>NZ_JAINVV010000014.1 GCF_019880585.1 Sphingomonas colocasiae | reverse complement strand
TCGAACTCGGCCGTGAAACCTGACTGCGCCGATGGTACTATCGCTTAAGCGCTGGAAGAGTAGGTCGCCGCCAGGCTTTGCAGCAGGCGCATCCGGATTTGTTACATCAGAACCCATTCATAATGTTACGGCCTCGGCCGACGAGAAAGCTCCCTTCGGGGAGCTTTTTTTGTGCCCGGAATCCGGGAGGCGGAACTGCCTTCGATACTGCAGACAAACCCGGATCGTCATGTCAGCCCTTCGACTGTCGGCAAGCAGGCCTGCAGGATAAACCTCATTCCCGGTGATGGCCGGCATCTCCCGACCATATCGGGCCGTATCTGTGGCAGATTCCAGCCCGTGCTCGCTGCCATTCCAGATTTGCGTGAGAGAAAGCGCAAGGCAAACGCTCGCTGAATTTCGCGCTTTCGCGTCTTCGCGTGAACTTTTGCGGTCCTGGCGGCCACGGCCAGGCCCCATTGGTTTCACGCGAAAGCGCGAAGCCGCGAAGAAAACAGGGCTGAAGCGCTTGTTTGCCTGAAGGTCACCGATCCTCCGCGTCTCCGCGTGAACCTGTTGGTTCAAGCCAGCTATGGATCCTGCTTCTTCTGTTCTCCGACGTTTCACGGAAAGGCAGGATCCCCGCGTTCGCGGGGATGACAGGTGGAGGCAGTTCTGGGGAGTGCCCGCTCAGCCTGGCGGCAATGCCCAGTCGATCGGCTTCATGCCCCTGGCTTCGAGGAACGCATTGGCCTTGGAGAAATGGCGGCAGCCGAAAAAGCCGTTATGCGCGGAGAGCGGCGAGGGGTGCGGCGCCTTCAGCACCAGATGGCGCGAGCTATCGACGAACGCGGCCTTTTTCTGCGCGTAGCTTCCCCACAGCATGAACACCACGGGATCGCTCCGTTCGTTCACGAGCTTGATCACCGCGTCTGTGAAGCGTTCCCAGCCCTTGCCCTGATGCGCGGCCGCGCGCGCCATCTCGACGGTGAGCACCGCGTTGAGCAGCAGCACGCCTTGTTCCGCCCAATGTTCGAGGAAACCGTGGTTCGGGCGGGGCAGGCCGAGATCGCTTTCCAGTTCCTTGTAGATATTGACCAGCGACGGCGGCGTCCGCACGCCGGGCCTGACGCTGAAGCACAGGCCATGCGCCTGGCCCTCGCCATGATAGGGATCCTGGCCCAGGATCACGACGCGCACCTTGTCGAGCGGAGTGAGATCGAGCGCGCGAAAATATTCGCTGCCCTTGGGGAAGATCCGCCGGCCTTTCGCTTTCTCGTCGATCAGGAACTGCCGCAGCGCCGCCATATAGGGGCTGTCGAATTCCGGCAGCAAAGGTGTTTTCCAGCTGTCGTGCAGCTTGACCGCGTCGCTCATGCCGGGCTTTGTCGATGACGGGCCGCGCCGAGTCAATCGGCGGCGGCGGACAGTGAGCGTGCGCGGAGGATGCCGGTGAATCAGCCCATATTCTATTTCGATTTCGGCAGCCCCAATGCCTATCTGGCCTGGCGCGTGCTGCCAGCGATCGAGCGCCGGACGGGCGCGCGCTTTCGTATGATCCCCGCGCTGCTCGGCGGCATCTTCAAGGCGACGGGAAACCAGTCACCGATGACCGCATTCGCGGGCATTCCCGCCAAACTCGCTTATGAACGCCGTGAGATCGAGCGCTTCGTCGCCAGGCACCGGCTGTTCGAATTCCGGATGAATCCGCATTTTCCGGTCAACACGCTGATGCTGATGCGCGGCGCGGTCGCGGCGGAGGCCGAAGGGGTGTTCGACGCCTATGTCGCCGCCGCCTTCCATCACATGTGGGAGGCGCCCAAGAAGATGGATGATCCGCAGACATTCGGTGACGCCTTTCGCGCGTCGCGCCTGCCGGTCGATCGCATCGCCGATCGCGCGCAGGATCCGGTGATCAAGGATCGGCTGATCGCCAACACCCAGGCGGCGATCGATCAGGGCGTATTCGGCCTGCCGTCGTTCATCGTCGGCAGCGAACTCTATTTCGGCAAGGACCGGCTGGAGGAGATCGAGGCTATGCTGCAACCCGCATCCGTGGTTGCCGATTGACAGGATCGACGAAGCGCCGCCTGATTGGCGGATGAGCAGCTTCGAAACCATCGCGGTCGATATCGACGGCGGCATCCTCACCCTGACCCTCAACCGACCCGATCGCCTCAACGCCTTCAACAGGGCGATGATGGCGGAGGTGATCGCCGCGCTCGATATCGCCGATGCCGACGATGCGGTGCGCGCGGTGATTGTGACCGGCGCCGGCCGCGCTTTCTGTGCGGGCGCGGATCTGGGGGCGGGCGGCGCCACATTCGATTATGGCGAGGGATCGCGCTGGAGCGATGCCGGGTCGCCCGTCCGGAGCGACGGCAGCGTCGATTACGATCATGAAGGCGTGCGCGATGGTGGCGGCCTGGTGTCGCTGCGCATCTTCAATTGCCGCAAGCCCGTGATCGGCGCGATCAACGGCGCGGCGGTGGGCATCGGCGTCACCATGACGCTGCCGATGGATATCCGCCTCACAAGCGAGGATGCGCGGTTCGGCTTCGTCTTCGCACGGCGCGGCATCGTGCCCGAAGCGGCATCGAGCTGGTTCCTGCCCCGGCTGGTCGGCATGCCGCAGGCGCTCAGATGGTGCTATTCGGGCAGGATCTTCGACGCGGCCGAGGCGTTGGCGGGCGGGCTGGTCAGCGCGGTTCATCCGGGTGACGCGTTATTGCCGGCCGCGCGTGCCCTGGCCCATGAACTCACCGACGAGAGCGCGCCGGTATCGGTCGCGCTCACCCGGCAGATGCTCTGGCGGATGGCGGGCGCCGCCCATCCGATCGAGGCGCATCGGCTCGACAGCCGGCTGGTCTGGGCGCGGGGAAGCAGCGCGGATGCGCGCGAGGGCATCGGATCGTTCCTGGAAAAGCGCGCCGCGCATTTTCCCGATCGCGTCTCCACCGACACGCCGCATTTTGCGCGCTGGATGGATGACCCCGATTATGCGTAATTCAAGATAAGAGGCCCCGGACGTGTGCGTGACTTCACGTCCGGGGCCCTCACCGGCCCACTGAAGCTGAAGCGGGCGGTGAGATCCGATGATAGGTTCAGAACGAGAACTTGATGGTTCCGCCCCATGTTCTGGGATCGCCCGGCTGGCCGGCGATCAGGCCGACATTGCTGGGGGCGACCTGAAGCAGCTCGAAATAATTGACGTCGAACGCGTTGCGCACCCAGCCATAGACATCGAAGCCATCGGTACGGAAACCGGCGCGGAAGTTGGTGAGCGCATAGCCCTTGATCCAGGTATAGTCGGACGGTGACGGGTTGGACGAGAAGTTCGACCGGTAATTGCCGTCGACGCCGAAATAGATCTGCCCGTCCTTGGCGAGCAAGGTGACCGGCGCGTTGACCTCGGCGCCGTAGGAGAAGGACCATTTGGAGACGCCGGGCAGGCGCTGCCCCGAAATGTCGCAATTGGCCGGGCTCAGGCCGCCGGGCGTGCCGGGTGCGCTTGGCGTCTGGCCGGCGCCGACGGTGGTGCCGCCGGAGAGTTCGGGCGGGCAGGGCGCATCGACGAACTTGACGTATTTCGCGTCGGTATAGGCTGCGCTGGCATAGGCGGTGAAGCGCTCGCTCGGCCGGACCGAGAAATCGGCTTCCAGACCCTGCGAGCGGACCTTGCCGGCATTGGCGAGATAGCCGCGCAGAACGCCGAGCTGCCCGTTGGTGACCGTCGCCTGATAATTCTTGATCTCGGTCCGGAAGGCCGAGAGGTTGAAGGTGGCGCGGCGATCCCAGAACTGCGTCTTGATGCCGGCTTCGAAGTGGTTCACCGATTCCGGCTTGATCACGCCTGCCGAGGTGATCGGATTGCCGGCGGCGTCGGTGGGCAGGCCGTTCTGGTTGATGCCGACGGTCTTGAAGCTCTTGGCATAGGTCGCATAGGTCAGGATGTCCGGCGCGATCTTGTAGCTGAGCGTCAGATCATAGCTGAAATTCCAGTCGCTGACCGAAGGCGAACTCACCTGGGGCGAGAAGACGCCGCGCTGCGCCACCTTGATCGGATCGGTCTGGCCGAACAGCACCGGATTGCCCTGCGCGTCGAACACCTTGCGTTCGTAGAAGCCGGACTTCTTGTCATAGTTCAGGCGCACGCCCGGCTGAATGGTGAGCGCGTCGGTCACCTTCCAGCTCACCTGGCCGAACAGTGCGGCGCTCGTGCTCTTGAGCCACTGGGTGTTGATCGCGGTCAGGCCGTTCAGGATGCTCGGATCGTTCGCCTGGGCGCCGGTGAGGTTCCATTTGCTCGATGCCGCGCCATGCTGCTCGGTACCCTGCGTGTCGATGCGCTGCTTGAAGCCGAAGGCACCGACGACAAAGTCGATCTTGTCGGCCGAATAATTATAGCGGATTTCCTGCGAATACTGATCCTGCTGCGAGGGGTTCTGCGATTTGGAAACGATCGGCAGGCCGGTGAAGTCGCGGTCGTTCTCCGGCTTCCAGTCCCAGAAGCGCCAGGCGGTGATCGAGGTCAGCGTGCCGGGGCCGACATCCCATTTCACCTTCAGCGACGCGCCGCCGATCTTGTTGCCGGCGTTCAGGCTGGCATCGATATCGGTCAGGCGATCGAACGGATTCTTGCTGACGACGCTATAGCCCTGAAGCGCTGCGAGCGCGTCATATTGCCGGGCCAGCGCGCGTTGCGTGCGGCCGACGCGCACGAATACAGTGCCGCAGCATTCGGGCTGCTGGTCGCTGTAATCGCCGGCCAGCGTGATGCTGAGATCCTCGCTGGGCTTGAACAGCAACTGCCCGCGCAGGCCGAAATTATCCTGTTCGTTGATCCAGCGATCGCTCTTCACGTTGAAGATGGTGCCGCGACGGCTGGTGGTCGAAACCGCGATGCGCGCGGCGATCGTGTCGGACAGCGGGCCGGAGATCGCGGCCTTCGCTTGCTTGAACTGGAGGTTACCGAGCGACACCTCCGCCTTCCCCTCGAAGTCGAAGGTCGGCTGGTTGGTCGTGATGTTGATCGCGCCGGCGGTGGTGTTCTTGCCGTAAAGCGTGCCCTGCGGCCCACGCAGCACTTCGACCTGCGAAACGTCGAGGAAATCGAAGACGGCGGCGGCGACGCGCGCGTTGTAGACGTCGTCGACATAGATGCCGACGCCCTGTTCGAAGCCGTCGCTGGTCAGGCCGAACGGCACGCCCAGGCCGCGGATATTGACGGCGGTGTTGCGCGGGTTCGACGAATAGACCTGCAGCGTCGGCGTGATCTGCTGAAGCTTGTTGATGTTGAAATTGCCGGTGGCCTCGATGCTTTCGGCGCCGATCACCGAGATCGCCAGCGGCACGTCTTGCGCGGTTTCGGCGCGGCGGCGGGCGGTGACGATGATCTCGCCCTGGCCCGGCGCGGCGTCGGCCGCCTGCGGGTCCTCGGTCTGATCGGGCACGGCATCCTGCGCGGACGCGGCGAATGGCAGTGCAAGCGAGACGAGCGCCGTCCCGGCGAAAAGCAGATTCCGAATGGTCACGCAGTAGCCTCCCTTTGATTCGGACTGTTCTCTACCGATTCGATTGAAAACTTTGGAACATAGATTTTCTTGTCTATCAATTCAGTTGGCTTTTATGAGTCGTCCGAACGCCCGGAATCCGGGCCGAACCGAAGGTCGCGCGCGGCTCCGCTCGACTTTGCCTGCCCTGCCGGGCTAGGGTCGGCGTTCGATGGGGAGCGATTGATGAGCAAGTTATTCAGAAAAAAGGAAATAATTGTCGGCGATGCGCAGCCTGCGGATCAGCGGATGGCGCGGACCTTGTCATGGCCGCATCTGGTGGCGTTGGGTGTGGGTGCGATCGTCGGTACCGGCATCCTGACGCTGATCGGGGTCGGCGCGGATCGCGCCGGGCCGGCGGTGCTCATCTCCTTCGCGGTCGCCGGGCTCATCTGCGCCTGCGCCGCGCTCGCCTATGCCGAGATGTCGACGATGATGCCGGCATCGGGCAGCGCCTACACCTATAGCTATGCCGTGCTGGGCGAGGTCTTCGCCTGGGTGATCGGCTGGAGCCTGATCCTCGAATATTCGCTGGTGGTCTCGACCGTCGCGGTCGGCTGGTCAGGCTATGCCGCGCCGTTGCTCCATGATTGGCTGGGCTATCCGCTCGAACTCGCCAGGGGGCCGGAACTGGGCGGCATCATCAACCTGCCCGCGATCTTCATTATCGCGGTCGTCGCCGGCCTGCTCTCGGTGGGGACGAAGGAAAGCGCCACGCTCAACGCGGTGCTGGTGCTGGTGAAGATCGCCACGCTCACCCTGTTTGTCGCGGTGGCGCTGCCGCATTTCGATGCGACCAATCTCGAACCCTTTATGCCCTTCGGCTTCGGCAAGACCATGGCGCCCGATGGCGTCGAGCGCGGCGTGATGGCGGCGGCCGCGATCATCTTCTTCGCCTTCTACGGCTTCGACGCGATCTCGACCGCGGCGGAGGAGACCAAGAACCCCGAACGCAACCTTCCGATCGGCATCGTCGGATCGATGCTCGCCTGCACGGTGATCTACATGGTCGTCGCCGCCGCCGCCGTCGGCGCGTTGCCTTTCACCAGCTTTGCCGACAGTCCGGAGCCGCTCGCGCTGATCCTGCGCGACCTGCAACAGCCCGGTATCGCCACCATCATCGCCGCCGCGGCGGTGATCGCGCTGCCGACCGTCATCCTCGCCTTCCTCTACGGGCAGAGCCGCATCTTCCTGGTGATGGCGCGTGACGGCTTCCTGCCGCCCGCGCTCGCCCGGATCTCGTCACGCGGCACGCCTGTCCGTATCACCATGATCACCGCCGCCCTCGTCTCGATCATCGCCGGCGTGCTGCCGATCGACGAGATCGCGGCCCTCGCCAATGCCGGAACGCTCGCCGCCTTCGCCGCCGTCGCGCTCTGCATGCTCATCCTACGCCGTCGCGCGCCCGATGCGCCCAGGCCTTTCCGTACGCCCGCGGCTCTCCTCGTCGGCCTGATCGCCATCCTCGGTTGCGCCTATCTTTTCCTCAGCCTGCCCACCAAGACGCAGCTCTATTTCCTCGTCTGGAATGGGCTGGGGCTTCTGGCCTATTTTGGATATGGAATGCACAAAAGCCTCGCAAAATAAGAGGGGTGCCTATGGGAAGGATGCTTTGCCTCGCGGCGCTGATCGCCGCGAGTTCGACGGGGGCCGCCGCCAGGACCATCACGGTCGAGGCGGGCCCCGACGCGCAGGAGCGGCTTCAGACCGCGCTGATCGAAGCGGCGCCGGGCGATGTGGTGCAGATCGGGGAGGGGCGGTTCGAACTGACCGACGGCCTGTCGCTCGACGTGCCGCGCGTCACGGTGCGCGGCACCGGCATCGACGGGACGGTGCTGAGCTTCAAGGGACAGCAGGGCGCGGGCGAGGGGCTGCTCGTCACCTCGGACGACGTGGTGCTGCGCGATTTCGCGGTGGAGGACAGCAGGGGCGACGGCATCAAGTCCAAGGGCGCCGATCGCATCGTCTACCACAATATCCGCGTCGAATGGACCGGCGGGCCGAAGCCGACCAACGGCGCCTATGGTGTCTATCCCGTCGAATCGCAGGATGTGCTGATCGATACCGTGCTGGTACGCGGCGCGTCCGATGCGGGCATCTATGTCGGCCAGTCGCGCCGGATCGTGGTCCGCAATTCGCGCGCCGAACGCAATGTGGCGGGCATCGAGATCGAGAACAGTTTCGAGGCCGACGTCCACGACAATATCGCGCAGTACAACACCGGCGGGATCCTGGTGTTCGACCTGCCCAACCTGCCGCAGATGGGCGGGCATTCGATCCGTGTGTTCGACAATATCGTTTCGGACAACGACACGCCCAACTTCGCGCCCAAGGGCAATATCGTCGCGACCGTGCCGATGGGGACGGGCGTGATGATCATGGCCAATCGCGACGTGCATGTCTTCAACAACGCGTTGGAAGGCAATGCGACCGCCAATGTCATGATCGTCGCGTACAAGCAGCCGTTCGAGGACGCCAAATACGAACCGCGCGTGCGCAATCTGGTGGTGCGGGACAATCTGCACGGCCGCGCCGGTTTCGCGCCCGATTTTCCCGGCGGCAAGGATCTGGCGGCCGCGATGGGCGGATCGCTGCTGCCGATCTTCTGGGACGGCGTCGGCGGCGCGGATACGAATATCCGGGTGACCGATCGGGTGGGAGTGCTCAGCCTCAATCTCGCCAAGCCGACCTCGCCGGTGACGGAGGCCAAGCCGGCGCCTGCCGACCTATCGGGTGGGGCGGATATCGCGGAGCCGAAACCGGTGGTGCTGCCGGCGGCGATGGAGGCGGCCATACGGTGATTGTAGAGGGTAGACGTCCCTTCATCGTCACCCCGGCGAAAGCCGGGGTCCATGCGATCTTTCAAACTGCTCGGACGATGGCCGATCCAGCATGGGCTCCAGCTTTCGCTGGAGCGACGGCGGAGATCTGATGATTCACCGTTTGGGCCTCACGATCGCCTGGCTGTTCCTCGCCAGCGCCGCGCCCGCACCGGTCGCGCTCGATCTCGTGCTTGGCGATACGCTGCCGCCCCGGCTCTCCGATTTCAGGCTGTTCACCGATGCGCGCGGCACCCGGCCCAATGACGGTGTCGAGCCTTATGACCTCAACACCCCGCTCTTCTCCGACTATGCGGAGAAGTTCCGCTATCTCTACCTGCCGCCGGGCACCACGGCGCGCTCCGATGGCGATGGCCTGCCCGATTTTCCGGTGGGCACGGTGCTGGTCAAGAGCTTCGGTTATCCCGCCGACATGCGGCATCCGGAACGTGACGTCTCGATCATCGAAACGCGCCTGCTGATCCGCCGCGCGCACGGCTGGGTTGCGCTCCCCTATGTCTGGAATGCCGAACTTGGCGATGCAGAGTTGAAGCGCGGCGGGAAGCGTCTGCCGGTCGACTGGATCGACGCGCAGGGGCGAAGCCGCAGCATCAGCTATGCCGTGCCGAACCAGAATCAATGCAAGGAATGCCATGCGCTGTCGGGCGAGATCACGCCGATCGGACCGAAGGCGCGCAATATGCGCGGCGGCGCGCGCGCGACCTTGCCGGTCTGGAACGATCCCGGGACCGGCTCGCTCGACCGGCGCGCCCGCGCCTATCTCGACGTCAATTGCGGTCATTGTCACAACCCGAAGGGCGCCGCGAGCAATTCGGGACTGTTCCTCACCTGGGAGGAGAGCGACCGCACGGCGCTCGGTATCGGCAAGCGGCCTGTCGCCGCCGGGCGTGGCAGTGGTGGGCTGGATTTCGATATCGCGCCCGGCCATCCCGAACGATCGATCCTGACCTTCCGGATGAAGACCACCGAACCGGGGCTCGCCATGCCTGAACTGGGCCGCGCGACCGTCCATGACGAAGCGATTGTCGTTATCGAGAACTGGATTCGGGCGATGAACTGATCGCAAAGGTCTTGCCGATCCTGCCCCTTCGGTGTTCATGGGCGACCAATCTCTATCAAGGTGACGGCATGAGCAGCGAATGGACCATCGGCGTGGTCGGGGGATCCGGCGTCTACGCGATCGACGGTCTCGAGGATCCCGAATGGATCGCGATCGATACGCCCTGGGGGGCGCCTTCCGACGAATTGCTGACCGGCCGGATCGAGGGGGTGAAGTTCGTTTTCCTGCCGCGTCACGGCCGTGGCCATCGCATTTCACCAAGCGAGCTCAATGCCCGTGCCAATATCGATGCGCTGAAGCGGGCGGGCTGCACCGATGTGATTTCGCTCTCGGCGATCGGCTCGCTCCAGGAGCATCTGCCGCCAGGGAAATTCGTGGTGGTCGACCAGTTCGTCGATCGCACCTTCGCGCGCGTGAAGAGCTTTTTCGGCACCGGCTGCGTCGCGCATGTCTCGGTCGCCGATCCGGTCTGTCCCCGGCTTTCGGCGATGCTGGCGGCAGCGGGCCGCGCGGTCGGCGCCGATATCCATGAAGGGGCGACGCAACTCGTGATGGAGGGGCCACAATTCTCGACGCGTGCCGAAAGCCGGCTCTATCGCCAATGGGGCTGCGACGTGATCGGCATGACCGCGATGCCGGAGGCCAAGCTCGCGCGCGAGGCGGAGCTTCCCTATGCGGTGGTCGGCATGGTGACCGATTATGACAGCTGGCGCGAAGGCGAAGGCCATGTCGAGGTGGACGAGGTCATCGCGCAACTCATCGCGAACAGCGGCCTCGCCAAACAGCTCGTCGTCGAATTCGCGAGGTCGCTTCCCGCCGAACGGACGCCGTCGCCGATCGACACCGCGCTCGACGTCGCGCTGATGACCGCGCCGGAGAAACGCGATCCGGCATTGATGGCGAAGCTCGACGCGATCACCGCGCGGGTGCTGGGCGGACGGTGAACGACGCGTGAGCTGGTCTTTTTCGATCGATCGTGGCGGCACCTTCACCGATATCGTTGCGCGAACACCGGAAGGGCGGGTGCTGACCGCCAAGCTTCTCTCCGAAAACCCCGAACAGTATGAGGATGCCGCGACGGCGGGCATCCGCATGCTGATGGCCCAGCATGGCGGCGGCGCGATCGAGTCGGTGAAGATGGGCACAACCGTCGCCACCAACGCGCTGCTCGAACGCAAGGGCGACCGGACCTTGCTCGCCATCACGCGCGGTTTCGGCGACGCGCTTCGAATCGGCTATCAGGCGCGGCCAGACATTTTCGCGCGCAGGATCATCCTGCCCGATCCGCTTTACGAACGCGTCGTCGAGATCGACGAGCGCGTGACCGCCGATGGCGACGTGCTCCAGCCGATCGATCTGGACGCCGCCGAAATCGCGCTCCGCGCAGCCCATGCCGATGGCATCACCGCGATCGCCATCGTGCTCATGCATGGCTGGCGCTGGACCCGGCATGAAGCGGCGCTGGCCGAACTCGCGCGCCGGATCGGCTTCGCGCAGGTGTCGGCAAGCCATATTGTCGGCCCACTCGTCAAGCTGATCGGGCGCGGCGACACCACGGTGGTCGACGCCTATCTGTCGCCGGTGCTCCGGCGCTATGTCGATCGTGTCGTCGCGTCGCTCGACAGCGATGCGCATCTGCTGTTCATGCAATCGAGCGGCGGGCTGATCGAGCATGACGGGCTGCAGGGCAAGGATGCGATCCTGTCCGGCCCGGCGGGCGGGATCGTCGGCATGGTGCGGACCGCCGCGCAGGCCGGCCATAACCGCGTCATCGGTTTCGACATGGGCGGCACCTCCACCGACGTTTCGCATTTCGCGGGCGAATATGAGCGGACGGTGGAGACCATGGTGGCGGGCGTGCGCGTCCGCGCGCCGATGCTCGAGATTCATACCGTCGCGGCGGGCGGTGGATCGGTCTGTCATTTCGATGGCACGCGCTTCCGCGTCGGCCCCGATTCCGCCGGCGCGGTTCCCGGCCCCGCCTGCTACCGGCGCGGCGGGCCGCTGACCGTCACCGATTGCAACCTGCTGCTCGGCAAGATCCGGCCGGAGCATTTTCCCGCCATGTTCGGACCCGACGGCAACCAGCCGATCGATGCCGACATCGTGCACGCCAAATTCGTCGTGCTGGCCGAGGAGGTGGCGTCCGCGACGGGCATGCGGATGACCCCGCAAGAGGTGGCGCAAGGCTTCCTGCGCATCGCGATCGACAATATGGCCAATGCGATCAAGAAGATCTCGATCGCGCGCGGCCATGACGTCACGCGCTATACCCTGGCCTGTTTCGGCGGCGCCGGCGGCCAGCACGCCTGTCTTGTCGCCGATGCGCTGGGCATGGAGCGCGTGCTGATCCATCCGCTTGCCGGCGTGCTTTCCGCCTATGGCATGGGCCTCGCCGATATCAGCGTGCTGCGGCAGGAGAGTTTCGGACGGCCGCTCGGCAGCAATCTCGTGCCGATCGACCGGCTGGCGCGCGAGGCGCTGACGACCTTGCGCGGGCAGGACGTGCCGCTGGCGCACAGCGTGGTCCAGCGCCGTGTCGCGTTGCGCTACGAAGGCAGCGACAGCACGATCGAATTGCCTCTGGGCCTTGCCGACGAGATGCTCGTCGAATTCGAGGCGCGGCACCAGACGCGCTTCGGCTTCACCTCTCCCGGTACGCCGGTCATCGTCGAGACGCTGATCGCGGAGGCGATCGGCCGGTCATGGGACGAAGGCGGGTTGCTCGACATTCCCGAAGCCGCGCTGGACCGGCCGGCGAACGATACGCACATCGCATCGGGCTATGGCGCGGTTCACGATCGCGCGATGCTGCGCGAACGCGATCTCGTCATGGGGCCGGCGCTGATCGTCGATGCCTCGTCCACCACCGCCGTCGAGCCGGGCTGGCAGGCGGAGGTCGATGCGATCGGCAACCTGTTGCTGACGCGGGCGACGCCGCGCGAGGCGGCGCATGCGATCGGCACCGATGCCGATCCGGTGATGCTGGAGATCTTCAACAATCTGTTCATGGCGATCGCCGAGGAAATGGGCGTCGCGCTCCAGAACACCGCGAACTCGGTCAATATCAAGGAGCGGCTGGATTTCTCGTGCGCGCTGTTCGATGCCGGCGGCGCGCTGATCGCCAATGCGCCGCATATCCCGGTCCATCTGGGATCGATGGGCGACAGCATCCGCACCATCATCGATGCGCGTGGCGCCGACGAACGCGGCGTTCCGCGCGACGGGCGCGGCATGAAGCCGGGCGACGCCTATGTGCTCAACGCCCCCTATCGCGGCGGCACCCATTTGCCCGATATCACTGTGATCAAGCCGATCTTCGTCGATGGCGGGTTGGCGCCCGCCGCCTTTGTCGCGGCGCGTGGCCATCATGCCGATATCGGCGGGATCGCGCCGGGATCGATGCCGCCCGACAGCCGCAGCGTCGATGATGAAGGCGTGCTGATCGACAATCACCTGCTTGTCGATGCCGGCCATTTTCGTGAGGCGGAAACGCGGGAATTGCTCGCATCGGGCGCCTGGCCCGCGCGCAACCCCGATCGCAATATCGCCGACCTGAAGGCGCAGGTGGCGGCCTGCGCGCGCGGCGAGAGCGAGTTCCGCCGCGTGGTATCCGAATATGGCGCGGATGTGCTCCGCGCCTATATGGGCCATGTCATCGCCAATGCCGAGGAAGCCGTGCGCCGGCTGATCGCGGGATTGAGCGACGGCGCCGCGACCGTCGAGATGGACAATGGCGCCGCGATCCATGTCGCGGTCTCGGTCGACAAGGCGGCCCGATCGGCGCGGATCGATTTCACCGGCACCAGCGCGCAATTGCCCGACAATTTCAATGCTCCCTATTCGATCTGCCGCGCGGCCACGCTCTATGTGTTCCGCACATTGGTGGACGACGCGATCCCGATGAATGACGGTTGTCTGAAGCCGATCGAGCTGGTGGTGCCCGCCGGATCGATGCTCAATCCCGCCTATCCTGCGGCGGTGGTCGCGGGCAATGTCGAGACCAGCCAGGCGATCACCGACGCCCTGTTCGCCGCGACCGGGGCGCTGGCCGGATCGCAGGGGACGATGAACAATTTCATCTTCGGCGATGCGCAGCACCAATATTATGAGACGATCGCGGGCGGCGCCGGTGCGGGCCCGGGCTTCGATGGTGCCAGCGCCGTCCAGACGCATATGACCAACAGCCGGCTGACCGATCCCGAGATATTGGAGACGCGCCTGCCGGTACTGCTCGAATCCTTCTCGGTGCGCGAAGGCTCGGGCGGCGGGGGCGCCGCGACCGGCGGCGATGGAGTGGTCCGCCGCGTTCGTTTCCTTGCGCCGATGCGCGCATCGATCCTGTCGAACCGGCGCGCGGTGCCACCGCGCGGCCTGGATGGCGGTGAAGACGGCGCACCGGGCATCAATCGCGTGATCCGTGCCGATGGCGGCGAGGAATTGCTGCCGGCGACCGCCGGGGTCGACATGGCGGCAGGGGATGTGTTCGTGATCGAGACACCGGGGGGTGGCGGCTATGGTGCGAAGGACTGAGAGTCTGTTTGGAAATGCGCCGATGGCGCATTGCCGCACCACCCTCCACAGGCATTCCAACGATGCTTCGCATCGCCGGAACCTTGGCCTGTTCCGCCCGCTCCCCCACCCGGCCTCCCAACGGCAGTATCTTCTGGGAGGCCGGGTGGGGGAGCGGGCTGGTGCGGCCTTGAAAATGTGTTCTTCCGCACATTTTCAAACAGACTCTGACTGGTCGATCGCTGGTTCGAATAAGGGGGAGGAGCGATGAGCTACCTCCCGCTGCTCGGCATCCTCGTCGTCATTGTCGGCTTCGTGCTGCGTTTCAATCCGCTGCTGGTGGTGACCGTCGCGGCTTTCGTCACCGGCCTGGCGGCGGGCTTCGATTTCGCCGCCGTGCTCGCGGCGCTCGGCAAGGCGTTCAACGACAATCGCTTCGTCACCGTCGTCTATGTCGTCTTGCCGGTGATCGGCCTGCTCGAACGTTTCGGCCTGCAGCAACGCGCGCGCGCGCTGATCTCGGGCGTGAAGGGGGCCACGACCGGGCGGCTGCTGCTGCTCTATCTCGCCTTGCGCCAGGGACTGTCGGCGCTCGGCCTCACCTCGGTCGCCGGCCATCCCCAGACGGTGCGTCCGCTGGTGGCGCCGATGGCGGAGGCGGCGGCCGAACGTCAGGGCGCGGGTGACGAGGATACGCGCGAAGAGGTGAAGGCATATGCCGCCGCCACCGACAATGTCGGGCTGTTTTTCGGTGAGGATATCTTCATCGCCATCGCCTCGATCCTGTTGATCAAGGGGACGTTCGAAACCTACGGCATCGTGCTCGCACCATTGCAATTGTCGGTCTGGGCGATCCCGACCGCGATCCTCGCCTTCCTGATCCACGGCACGCGGTTGTTGCTGCTCGATCGCCGGCTCAAGGCACGTGCTGCGGCCGGGCAGGGGCGGGAACCATGATCACGCTCGGCTGGCTGTACACGCTCGGCGGCGCGATGTTCGCCGCCTATGCCGTGCTCAGCGCGCGCGATCGCCTCAATCCCCGGCGCTGGGGCAATGCCGCCTTCTGGGGGCTGCTCTCCCTCAGCTTCCTCGGCGGTCACATGCTGGGCGATATCGGCAATGGCGTGCTGGTGCTGTGCCTGGTCGGGCTGGCGGGCTTCGGCGCGATCGGCCGGGGGGCGCCCGAGACGACGAACGACGCGGAACGGGAGGCGCATTCACGGCGGCTGGGCAACCGGCTGTTCCTGCCGGCCCTGATCATTCCCGCCACCGCCTTTTTCGGCACGCTCGCCTATAATTACACCCCGTTCGGGCAATCGGGGCTGTTCGATCCGAAATGGGTGACGCTGATCCTGCTCGGCACCGGCGCGCTCGCTGCGGTGGCGGTGACGATGGTCTGGCTGAAGCCGCCCGCAATAGCGCCGCTCCAGGAAGGGCGGCGACTGATCGATTCGATCGGCTGGGCGGTGGTGCTGCCGCAGATGCTCGCGGCGCTGGGCGCGGTCTTCGCGCTCGCCGGCGTCGGCGACATTATCGGCGCGCTTGCGGGGCATGCGATTCCTGAGGGGAACCGCTTCGTCGCCGTTGCGATCTATGCGCTGGGCATGGCGCTGTTCACGATGATCATGGGCAATGCCTTCGCCGCTTTTCCGGTGATGGCGGCGGCGATCGGCGTGCCCTTGCTGATCAAGGGCTATGGCGGCGATGCGGCGGTGATCGGCGCGGTCGGCATGCTCGCCGGCTTTTGCGGCACGCTGATGACGCCGATGGCCGCCAACTTCAACATCGTGCCCGCCGCGTTGCTCGACCTCAAGGACCGCAACGGCGTGATCAAGGCGCAGATCGGCACGGCGCTGCCGTTACTCGCCTGCAACCTTTTGTTGATCTATTTTCTCGCCTTCCGATGAGTCTGTTTTGAAATGCGCCGAGGGCGCATTGCCGCACCGGCCCACTCCCCCACCCGGCCTCCCAACGGCAGTATCTTCTGGGAGGCCGGGTGGGGGAGCGGGCCGGTGCGGCCTTGGAAATGTGCTCTTCCGCACATTTCCAAACAGACTTTAAGCGCCCTGATCTGATAGGGCGCGGGGCATGACCGCTCTCACCCAGGATCTCGCCACGCGTTTCGCCACGATCGCGCTCGGCCATGTCACGCTCGAATATCCGCACAAGCTCGATCATGTCATGGACGGGCCGGAGGATGTGCTCGGTCCCAGGGCGCTTCACCCGATCTTCCATGGCAGTTTCGACTGGCATAGTTGCGTCCATGGCTATTGGCTGCTGCTGTCGTTGGCGCGACGCTTTCCCAAGGCGGTATTCGCGGCCGACGTCCGCGCGCTTGCGGACAGGATGCTGACCGCCGGCAAGGTGGCGGGCGAACTCGCCTATCTCGACCGCGCCTATACCGGCGGCTTCGAGCGCCCCTATGGCTGGGCCTGGCTGTTGGCGCTGCACGGCGAGGCGGCACGGCATGAAGATGCTGAATGGGCTGAAGCGCTGGAGCCGCTGGCCCGCGCCTTCGCGCAGCGTTTTCACGATTTCCTGCCGCGCCAGACCTATCCGATCCGCACCGGCACGCACTACAGCACCGCTTTCGCGCTGATACTCGCGCTCGATTGGGCGGAGGTGCATGATCCGGCGCTGGCGGATCTCGTACGCGCGCGTGCGATCGACTATTTCGGCGGCGACCGGGCTTGCCCGGGATGGGAACCGGGGGGTGACGAGTTTCTCTCATCGGCATTGATCGAGGCGCTGTGCATGCGCCGCATTCTGCCCGCGCCGGATTTCCGCACCTGGTTTGCCGGCTTTCTGCCCGGCCTGGCGGCCGGCGAGCCGGCGAGCCTGTTCACGCCGGCGTTCGTGTCCGATCGCAGCGACGGCAAGATCGCGCATCTCGACGGCTTCAACCTCAGCCGCGCCTGGTGCTGGCGATCGCTCGGATCGGCGCTGGACGAAGCCGGGAAAGGACTTGCGCTCAAGGCTGCCGACGCGCATCTCGCCGCCAGCCTGCCACATGTGTCGGGCGATTATATGGGCGAGCATTGGCTGGCGAGCTTCGCGCTGCTGGCCTTGATCGCGGGGGAGAGTGAATGAGCCGCGTAACCCTGTTCGATTATTTCCGTTCGTCCGCGAGTTACCGCGTCCGCATCGCGCTCAACCTGAAGGGCGTGACCTATGAGCGCGTCGATATCAGCCTGCTCGACGGCGATCAGCGGACACCCGCCAATCTGGCGCGCAATCCGCAGGGTTTCGTGCCGACGCTCGAGATCGACGGGCATCGACTGACCCAGAGCCTGGCGATCATCGACTATCTCGACGCGAAATATCCCGATCCGCCGCTGGTTTCGCAGGATCCCGCCACGCGTGCGGCGACGCTCGCCCAGGCACTGGTGATCGCCGCCGATATCCACCCGATCGATAATCTGCGCGTGCTCAAATATCTGAAGGATGTGCTGGGTGTCGATCAGGACGGGCGCGACACCTGGTATCGCCATTGGGTCGCCGAAGGGCTTCGCGCGCTGGAGGCGATGGCGGTCGATGCCGGCGCGTTCCTGGGCGGTGACCGGCCGGGCCTCGCCGATATCTGCCTGGTGCCGCAACTGTTCAACGCGCGGCGTTTCTCCTTGCCGCTCGACGATTATCCGATCCTGACGCGGATCGATGCGGCCTGTGCCGCGCTGGAACCGTTCGCCGCAGCCCATCCCGACCGTGTCGGAGCACAGGCATGATTCGTCGCTTCGGCCTGGTGCTTGCCTGTGTCGCGACCCCCGCGCTGGCCGAGGATCCCGATATCGTCGTGACCGGCCATGGGCTGGAGGAAGCGAAGGGTGACGCGGCCTATGACATCGTCCGGATCGATCGCGACCGGCTGACCGGCAGCGCGAGCGGGCGGCTGGAAGATGTGCTGAAGGATGTCGCCGGGCTGCAGCAGTTCCGCCGATCGGACGCGCGTTCCGCCAATCCGACGAGCCAGGGCGTGACCTTGCGCGGGCTCGGCGGCAACGCGTCGAGCCGCGCGCTGGTGATCCTCGATGGCGTGCCGCAGAGCGATCCCTTCGGCGGCTGGATCAGTTGGCCGGCCTTCGCGCCGGGGCGGCTCGACCATGTCCGCGTCACGCGCGGTGGTGGCAGCGGCGCGCTCGGCGCGGGCGCGCTGGCGGGCACGATCGAACTGACCAGTGCTGGCACCGATACGCTGCCGCGCTTCGGCGGCGGCGTCGCCTATGGCAGCCGTGAATCGATCACCGCCGATGCGACGGCGGCGCTGCCGCTGGGCGCGGGTTTCGCTACGATCAGCGCCGATTATGCGCGCAGCGACGGTTTCATCCCGATCGCCGAGGCGAATCGCGGCCCCGCCGATCGGCGCGCGCCCTATGAACAGGCCAGCGTCGCCGCGCGCGCGGTGATTCCGGTGGGCGAGGAGACCGAGCTTCAGGCGAACATGCTCGCCTTCACCGACGATCGCGATCGCGGCTTCGCCTTCAGCGCAAATGGTGGTGATGGCGCCGATGCCAGCCTGCGTTTCGTTGGGCGTGGACGCTGGGGCTATTCGGCGCTCGCCTATCTCCAGGTCCGCGATTTCTACAGTGGTTTCGCCAGCCTCAGTCCGGGGCGGACGACGGCGACCGCCGTTGCCGAACAATATAATGTGCCCTCGACCGGGCTTGGCGCACGGTTCGAGCTGCGGCCGCCGGTCGGCGAGGCGCTGGAATTGCGGCTTGGCGCCGATTGGCGGCGAACGAGTGGCGTTACCAAGGAATATTTCTTCTACAACGCGGCCGGCGCGCCGCAGCGCGGGCGCGAGGCGGGCGGGCACAGCGATACCGCCGGTGCCTTCGCCGAACTGAGCGCCGATCTGGGCGACGCGCTGACGTTGACGGGCGCGGCACGGATCGATCGCTGGTGGATCGGCCAGGGTTTCCTGCGCGAGCGCAACCTGTCGGGCGGGCCGCTGATCACCAACGCCGTCTATGCCGCGCGGCAGGGATGGGAGCCGACGGCACGCGGCGGCATCGCCTATCGTCCGCTCGAAAGCGTCACGCTGCGCGCCGCCGCCTATCTCGGCTGGCGCCTGCCGACGCTCAACGAACTCTATCGTCCGTTCCGGGTGGGCAATGAAACGACGCAGGCGAATGCGGCGCTCAGCCCCGAGCGGCTGTCGGGCGTCGAGGCGGGCATCGACTGGCGGCCGAGCGATTCGGCGCGGATCGGCGTGACTGTGTTCACCAACCGGATGAAGGACGCGATCGCCAACGTCACCGTGGTGCCGCGTGTCACCCGCCGCCGTGAGAATCTCGATGCGGTCCGCGCGCGGGGCGTCGAACTCGACGCGAGCTATGCGGCGGGCGATCTGCGCTTCGCGGCATCCTATGCCTATACCGAAAGCGTGGTGCGCGCGTCCGGCCTGGCATTGCCGCTCGATGGGTTGCGCCCCGCGCAGACCCCGCGACACATGGCGTCGGCCACGCTCGGCTGGCAGCTGCCGTCGGGGCCGGCCGCGTCGGTGACGCTGCGCTATGTCTCGGTGCAGTATGAGGATGACTTGAACGTCGTGCCGCTGCGCGATGCGCTGACCGCCGATGCGCGCATCCTGTTCCCGATCACCAAGGGCCTGTCGATCGAGGCGCGTGGCGAGAATCTCGGCAATGTCCGGGTCGATGCCGCGCGCAGCGACGATGGCGTGATCGAACGCGCCAGCCCGCGTACCCTGTGGCTGGGTGTGCGAATCGCGACCTGATCGGATTGCGGGGAAGGGGCGCCGTTCGGGCGCTCCTGCCCAGCCTCAGTCGGGCTTCTTCTTGGTGCTGCGATTGACGTAGAGCAGCGCGGCGACGATCGCGGCCGATCCGATCGCGGCGCCAAGGCCGGCATTGGACCAGCGTGACGAACGCTGTTCGCCCTTCGATGCGGTCTCGGCCTTGGATTTCGCGGGTGCCCGCTTTGCCGGCGCGGTCTTCGCCGTGCGCTTGGGCGCAGCGCGCTTTTTCGGAGCTTGCTTCGATTCGGGCGTGTCGTCAGCCATCCGGCACTCCGCTTACGCGATCCAGAACATGTTGGTCGGGGAGAGAGGATTCGAACCTCCGGCCCCTGCCTCCCGAAGACAACTCCGGGCGACGTATGTGGCAGTATTGCGTCATCCCTGCTGATGCAACCCTGTCGTTTAGTGCGCCCTGTTCCCCCCTCGTTCACGGATAAGGTTCAAGCTGAACTCAGTGCCCCTGTTCTTCATCCTGCTGTGCGAATATCGCCATTGCCGCGCGCCGCGCGCGCCGCTGTGCGCCTAGTCGGGGATCGCGGCGTAGGGCGAGATCGTGGAACCATTGCGCCCGTTTCAGATGCGCGTCCCGGCGATCGCGCGCCAGCTGTTCCAGGTCGACGTTCGCGTCTTCGCAGCAGAAGCCCCAGTGGCGCGGCGGCTGTCCGCAGCGCGTGCATTTGAGACGCGCCGCCACGGCGGCGAGGCCGGTCGGCCAGCCATGCGCCAGCGCCCAGTTATAGAGCTGCCCGTGCGCGAAGACCGAGATCCGGCCGCAGCCGCATTCCACCCGGAAATTCAGCCGGTGCTGTCGCAGCTCGCCAAGGTTCCTGATGTTCTTTCGGCCCATGCGGGCACGATAGCCCGTTCGCGAAAATGAGAACAGATTGAGAACAAATCGCGGCGGGTGTATGCAGGCTGGCGACTCGATTCGTGGAGGGACCATGCAAGTCGCGACCGATACCTGGAACATCGTCGAGGAAACGGCCCGCTGGAGCTACGCGGCCGACATGATCGACGAACATGGCGAGCACGCCCGCTGTGTCATCATGGACAAGGTTTATGAAGGCCAGTCGAAAGGCGATCGCAACGCTGTCGATTTCTGGATGGACATAGCCGGCCGGGCTCTCGCTCTCGTCAGCTCTGCCGTGCATTAGGAGGATGGACATGAACGACAGGATCCGGCCGTTCGATCGCGGCTATCCCGGCGAAGAACTCGCTTCCCTGTCGGACGGCGAGCTTGCCGATTATATGCGCAAGGATGTCGATATGGATCCGGAATGCCGCCGCGCATCTACGCGATCGGTGCTCGCGGAGATCGAGCGCCGGAACCTGACCGGCGAGCAGCTGGACGCGGCATGGGATCTGCTAGAGCGCGAGCAGGCGGCGAGCGGAAAAGCCCGATTGACTCCCATCGCCTGACAGGCCGATGTTGCGGCCATGTGCAATCTCTATCGCAACGATGTGAGCGGTAAGGAGATCGCCGAAGCGGTTGATGCCGTGATCGGCGGAGATTCGTTATGGGCGGCCGGCTATGTCGCCCCCGGCAAGCCTGGCGCCGTGATCCTTGGCGGCCCAGGCGATCGCGAAATCGCGATCATGAATTGGGGCTTCGAAACGCGCCGGCCGCGCAAGGTCGCGCCCAAAGAGGGGCAAGCGCCCTACGTCTCGGAATATTGGACCAACGCCCGCAATCTCGACGGCAATCTCTGGCGGCCGATCGCCAATCCCGCACAGCGCTGCCTCGTGCCGTTTACCCGTTTCAGCGAGCCGAAAGGCAAGGCGGATCGCAAGGATGCCAAGGATCTCTATTGGTGGTTCACCGTCGATGATCAGCCGTTGCCATGCTTTGCCGGCATCTGGCGGCCGGGCTTCGACGCGCCGGAGTTTGCGTTTCTAACGACCGAGCCGAACCCGATCGTTGCGGCGGTTCATCCCAAGGCGATGCCGGTCATCCTGCTCGCCGAAGATCATGACCGATGGCTCAACGGATCGCTCGACGACGCGCTGTCGCTACAGGCCGCGTATCCGTCGCAATTGATGCGGGTCGAATAGCCCAAAAAATCTGAAAATGATGTCCCAAAATGTCTCTTTTCGCTTGCACGATGGGACATTTTGGGACATAAGGGCTTTGTCAGACGGCGACACCAACCCGGCAAGCCCGCTGACCTAGCCCCGAAAGGAAAAGAGGCATGGTAGTGCATCTAATCCGGTTCCGGATCTGGCGGATCGAAGTGAAAATCTTCGAACTGACGATCCGATAAGAACCCCCCGCCCTGTGGCTGCCACCACAGGGCGGGGATAGGGGCAAAATAGGGCACAGATGATGACGATGCAAGCAAACGAGCTGATCGAGATCCGCAAGGCGCTGGGCATGACGCAGAGCGCATTAGCGGATGAGCTAGGGGTGAGCCGCAAAACGATCATGCGGATGGAAGACGGCGGAGAGATCGATCGCCGGACGGAACTAGCCGTCCGATATCTGGCGGCCGTTCATGACGATGACGACGAACCGGCCGTGGACACTCTGAATTACCGACCGGCGACCGAAGAAGATATCGCAGCCGTCCGTGCGGGCCAGCAAAGGGAATTGCTGAATATGGAAGCCGACCTCAACAGGATCCGGAAAGCCATCCGCCGGATTGCCAGCCAGACGCCGGAGAATGACCGATGACCGCCGCGTTTTACGCTTGGTGCGTCATCGCGACCGATAGCGGCTATGAAGCGCGGGAGCTGCCCTACGAGAAGCTGGACGCACCAAATGTGCTGGCGATCCACCCCGATCGCAATAGCGCGGACAATGCGGTCAACCGCGCGATCCTGATGCGCGAACAGGTTGACGAACAATGGCGGCCACAGTTCGACCGCGAACAGAAGGTCCGCGCCGAACTGCCAGCCGGAGCGATCGCCGAACGGCTCGCATCGATCGAGTATGAGACGACGCTGCGGAACAAGCTGTCGGCTTCGATACGCGAGATCGCCCAGCCCCGAGCCTAACCCTTCGGCCAAGCATCCACGGCCCGCTGCCGCCGCCCGTCGCAGCGGGCCAGGTCGCCGTCGCGCAGGCGGAGATTCATTTCCGCGTCAGCGCTCGTCATCGATCCGTCCGGCTGCACCTGCGGCGGTGTCCGGTCGCACGGCATCGCCGCGTCGATCGGCACCGGCGGGATAGGCGGGAAAGAGGGCGGCGGCGTCCGCTTCGATCCCGCGCACGCGGTCAGCAGCAAGGCAGGCAGCACGGCCAGCAGGGGTCTGCGCATATTGGATCACTCTTTCGGTTGAACGCAGGATGATCGGATCGATCGCCGCGAGGCGTTCGGCGTATCGAACCGCCGAAGCCGTCTCGCGGCGCTCATTCTCCACGCGCAGATCAGCGATGCGCTGATCCCTCACGCGGACTTCGGCCTGCCACTTCGCCGCTTCGGCCAGCCGGCCGGCGTCGTGACGGGCATTCCCGAACATCCATATGGCGAACGCCGCCAGCGCGAGGATCCCCGCGCCGGCGGCAAGCTTCGCCCACATGCTATTTCGGCTTCTGGCCGAGCGCGGCGGCGGCGGCATCCGCCTTCGATCCGCTGCGCAGGAACACGGCCGTGATCGCGGCGAAGCCGGCGCCGATCGCCTGCCCATCGGTCAGGTCACCGTTGAGCCAGCTGATCACCACTGCCAGCAGAGCCGCCAGCACGGTCAGATAGGTCTTTTTGCCAGCCAGGAAGTCCCGCATGGCATTCTCCTTTCGTGGTTGCCGGGAAACCGCCCGGCGCGGATCAGGCTTCGTTCGTGGAAAGCCCGCCGGTCGCGGCGACGCGGTAGGGCTTCATGCTCGCCGGCGGCGTCGTCATCGGTGGACGGCGAACCGCGATGCAGCGTGATTTCAGGATGCGCGTGATGGTGACCGCGTCGGACTGGTTGCCGCCCAGCACATGATAGGCCTGGTCATCTTCGGCGATGTAGAAGCCCACATGGCCGCCGCCGTCACGCACGAAGACAAGCACGTCGCCAAGCGACGCCTTGGGCGAGGGCGCGCCGAACTTCGCCCAGTTGCGCGCCCAGAGCGGACCGGCGATCACGGGCTTGCCCGCGCGCTTCACGACGACGGCCGCGAACAGGCCACACCACGGGATGCTGTCCGCGCCATAGGCGGCGGCCACATCCTTGCCCACTTCGCGCGCCCATCCGAGAATGACGGGATTGTTCGCGGCGCCAGGCGCTTCCAGCGTGCCATACAGCGCCAGCCCCTCGCTGATCACCTTCGGCAGCGTGCCGATGGAGCCCAGCCACGCGTATTTCTTCGGAATCGGCATCGGCCGTCCTTTCCTGCTCGTTGGTTGTTCGGGTGCCGGCGCGATCGCGCCGGATCAGGTGTCGGTCTTGGCCAGCTCGCTCGCGGCGGCCGCCGCGTCGATCCGATCCAGCATCATCCCGAAATCGACCGGGAAGGCCTTGGCCAGCATCTGTTCGGCCTGGATTAGCGCCGGGTTTTTCGGATCGATGCGGATTAGCGCCGCCGCGACATGATGGAAGGCGAAGCGGATCGCCTCGTTCTGGCGGCTGATCGCCTCCAGCCGGGCTTTCATCCGGTCGTTATCGGCCTTGAGCTCTTCGCGGATCGCCTGCCACTCGCGATCCACGCGCTGATCCTGCGCGTCGAGCAAATCCTGCCGGCGATCGAGGCGGCCGGTGATCCACTGGAAAAACCAGCGGATCGCATAGAAGCCGCCCCCGGCCCCGGCGCCGCCCGCCGCGATCTGCACCGCGTTATCGACGATGCCCCCATCGTCCATCACAGCGGATCCACCAGCAGCAAGGATCCGGCGTTGAGCTGCGCGGCGGAAGACCCCACTTCGGTGCCCCAGCGGATTTCGAGCGATCCGGATCCGGTGCAGACGAAAACGAAATCGGCGATGATATGCGTCGGCGTATTGATGGTGGTCACGCCGGTGGTGACCAGCTCCGCCGGCAACGCGCCGATCGCCATCGCCAGCGCCGTGGCGGCCGCGTTGTGGTTTATCCCGCCCGCCATATAGCCGTTGATGGTGCCGGTCGCGCCGGAAACGGCCGCGATCGCCAGACGCCCGCCGGTCGCCGTCGCTGCGGTCTGATAGGTACCAATGATCTGGACGCGATAGGTCTGCCCATTGGCCACGGGAAAGGTCCAGTCGCCATTGGTATCCGTGATCAGCGCCGCCGTGGGGCTGGTGCTCGATTCCGCCGCTGCGAGAACCCTACGCGTGCGGTCATCCTGCTTGCGCGGGCCGCTCAGGGCGATCCGCCAATCCGTCTTCGTGCCGCTGCCGCCTGTGTAGCTGACATTGATGGTCAGCGATCCGGTCGTGGCGTTATGCGCGGTCACCTGCCCATACATGTAATTGGCCGGATCGGCATTGCTGGCGGCGATCGCGAACTGACCGACCTGGAAGATCTTCTGCGTCTGGATCGCGAAGACCTTCGACCCGGTGCCGATCGCAAGGCTGGTCGTGCTCGTCGCGTTGTAGTTGTCGGCGGTGTAGGCCGCGACCATCGCCGCCACGAGCGCCTGAATTTGATAGCTCCAGAGGTAGAGCGCCAAGTTCCACTCGTCGCCCTTGGTAACGAACGCGTCCTTTTCATCGACAAGGCGCTGCGGCGGTTCGGGTAGTTCATCGACAGTTGGTAGTGCCATCAGGTCAGCCCTTCGATTTCGAGGGTGCAGACCGACAGCGTCGGATATGCGACCTCGATGTTGAAATCCTTGTAAAATCCGAAAATCACGGACGAGCTGAAGCCGCCGTCCGGTTTCCAGAGAGCGGCCGTCGCGCGGTATTGCGCGAGCATGTGATGCACGCGATCAACCTCGACATTGTCGAGATAGACCTTGAAGGAGCCGCGCCGGCTGTAGCCGCGCTCCACCACCGCGAAATTGCCGAAATCGTCGCGCGCCTTGCGGCTATAATCCTGAATACCGAGCGACAGGCCTTGTTCGGTCAACCCGACCGTTTGGCTCTGGCCGACGACGAGCGCACCGACGGCTGCCATCCCGCCGGGCGCGGCGACGGTGACCCAGACCTCGTCATAATTATATTGTTCGATGTCATCGACGATCAGGTCGGTCTTGCGGACGATCGGCTCGTAATAATAATCCCACAGATCGAAGACCTTGGAATTGTCGGTCATGATGAAGCTGCGCTCGATCGGATCTTCAAGCTGTTCCGCAATGAGCGAAATGCTGATCGTGGCCGCGTCCACGTTCAGGAATGCCAGTGTGTCGAAGCTCCGGCCGAAGATCAGCCGATAGCTCATGGTCTCAGGGGCGGTGGTCTGCGTTCCCGGCGAATTATCGAGCATCGCCCAGCGGTTCGAGGGCTCGCGATCAAGCCAAAAATCGATATCCGAAAGCGGCTTGTTGAAGGTCGGGTTGGCGGTCGCGGTGATCGTGTCCGTTACGCCGCTGCCCGTCGTGTTGAGCGCAGCGCCGCCGGGTGCCGCTGCCAGGTTGAAGCTGTTCGCCAACGGCGACTTGACATAATAGACGACCAACTCGTCCAGCCCGGCGGGCATGATGCCCGTGCTTTCGAAGACGATCGGCGTGTCGGCGGGCAGATCGTGCCCGACCCAGGACACGACAGCCGGCGTGCCGATGCTGATCGTCACGACCGCTTGCGTCCCCTGCAGGGCCTCCATGGTCCGGTGGTTGACGATGTCGAGCACCCGATCGCCGGCCTTGAACACGAAGTAAGGCAGAACGTCCGGGGTGAGCGCCATGTAGGTCCAGGCGGTTTTCTTCCACGAGCCGGGCGACGTTGCGGGATAGTTGCCGAGGTTGTCGTCGTGCAGGCTGATGTAGGTGGTGATGACCCCGCCATAGACGCCGACCGAGGCGCCTTCTCCCGCCGTATAATTCCAGGCCGGATTGAAGGCGCTCGCCATCTCACCTTCAGCAACCGTGGTGCTGTCCAGCCCCAGATCGTTGATCGGCGGCAGGATCGGGATCAGCTTCATGCGACCTCTTTCGTGTTCACCGGGCTCGCCACGGTGTTGATGATCGTCACCTCGCCGGTCAGCGGCTGGTCGCTTTCGTTGCGAATGGTGATCGCATCCTCGCGGATCACGCGGTTCAGCAGCCGCGCGATCGTGGCGGTGTTTATCGCGATCGCCTCATTCTGCGCGCGATTGTCCTCGCGCAGGCCGGTCAGCGTCGATGCCAGCGCATCGAGTTGCGGTGCGCTGGGCGCCGGCGCCGACAGCCCCGGCGTGCTCGCCGGCAACGCAACGACGGGCGAGGGCGAAAGTGCATCCTCTTCCTCGATCGCGTCGAGCAGCGCCAGCATGGCTTCCTCCACGCTTAGCACCGCGTCGGTCGTGTCGATCTGCCCCGCGACAAGGGCCTCCAGCTGGCTCAGCTGCTGATCCGCGATCGTCACTTCCCGATCGGCCGCGCCGATCGCCGCGTCGGTCGCGCGCGCCACCCGCGCCACATCCCGCTGATATTCGGCCAGCGACGACGCGCGATCCAGGCTGGCGTCGAGGAATGACTTGCCGACGGCCGCCATCGCGCCAAGCGCCTGTTCGTCGCCGCGCCGCGCCCGCGCCGCCGTATCGACGAACTCCGCCTGCGCACGGCGATACTGGTCGAAGATCGAATCTCCACCGATCACCAGCGTACCGCGGAACTCGCGGAGCGAGGCCGAGAAGGACTTGAACCGGTCGATCGTGTCGCGAAGCGCGCCGCTTTCGCGCTCATAGGCCGCGCTCAGGGCGCCGCGCGCTTCCGTCACCTTGTCCGCCGCCGCCTTTTGCCGTTCGGCCAGTTCGGCCGCCGCGACCTCCGCATCCTCATACGCATAGATCAGCTGCTGCAACGGCCGCAGGCTGGCATCCATCGCCGCCAGTTCCTGTGCGCGCTTCATCGCCGTGGCTTCGGCGGTGCGGCCCTGCAACTCCAGGATCCGGATTTCCAGAGCGCTCCGGTCCTTGGCCAGCTGCTCGGCGCGCTGGGCGGCTTCCTCTTGCGCCTTCGCCAGCTCTTCCTGCGCGCGCGCCGCGTCTTCGGCCGCCCAGATCTGCTGCTGGAGCGCGCGAAGCGTCGGATCCAGCGCCGCCAGCTCACGCTGCCGCTCGCGCGCCAGCGCTTCGGTATCCTTGCCCAGCGCGCGCAACAGCTGGATCTCCATCGTCGCGCGCTGGTCCGCCAGCGCCTGGGCAGCGCGCGCCGCTTCTTCGGCGGCCTGCTGCTGCTCGCGGATCGCGGCTTCCTGCGATGCCTGCGCCTGGCGGTTCGCTTCCGCCTGGGCGGCCTGTACCCTGGCGAGATCTTCGGCGGCATAGATCGCCTGCAACGTGGCGTGCAGGCTGGCGTCGGTCGCGGCCAGTTCCTGCTGCCGGCGCGCCGCAAGCGCCGCCTCGCTATGGCCCTGCGCGTCGAGCAGCCGGATATTGAGATCCGCCGCCTGTTTCGCGATCGCCGCCGCATCGGCCTGCGCCTGCGCCAGCGCCTGCTGCGCCGCTGCCGCATCCTGCGCCGTCCACACCGCTTGCTGGAGCGCGCGCAACAGCGGATCCAGCGCCGCCAGCTCGTCCGCCCTGCGCGCCGCCGCCGCGCCGGCGGCGTCGCCGGTCGCCTCCATATACTGGATCTCCAGATCGCGTCGCTTGTCCGCGATGGCCTTGGCCTGGGCGGCGGCTTCCTCCGCGACGCGCGCCGCTTCCGCCTGTGCTTCGGCCAGCGCCTGCTGCGCCGCCGCCGCGTCCTCCGCCGCCCAGATCGCCAGTTTCAGCCCGCGCAGGCTGGCGTCCAGCGCCGCCAGCTCGTCCGCGCGCGCCGCCGCCGTCGCGCCGGCGGTATCGCCCAGCGCGCGCATCAGGTCGATTTCCAGCGCGCGCCGCTGCGCCGCCAGGTCCTGCGCCTGGCGAAGCGCTTCGGCCTGCGCCGCCGCTTCCTCGTCCGCGCGCTGCTGTGCCGCCTGCGCTGCCGCCTCTTCGGCCGCGCGCAGATCCTCCAGCGCATAAATGCGTTCCTGCAACGCGCGCAGGCTGGGATCCAGCGCCGCCAGCTCGTCCGCGCGACGGGCCGCCAGCGCGCCGACCGCATCGCCGGTCAGCTCCATGATGCGGATGTCCATGTCGCGCCGCTTGTCGGCCAGCGCCGCCGCTGCCTGGGCGGCCGCTTCGGTCGCGGCCGCCAGTTCCTTCGCCACCGCCGAAGCGTCCAGCGCCGCCCACACTTCCAGCTGTTTCGCCCGCAGCGTCTCGTCCAGCGCCGCCAGCTCGTCCGCGCGACGCGCCGCCAGCGCGCCCGCGCTGTCGCCCAGCGCGTCCATCAGCTGGATGTCCAGCGATCGCGCCTGCTTGGCGATGGCGGCCAGCTCCGCAGCCGTCTTGCCGGTCTCGCCCAGCTCCGCGTCGAGCGCGCCCATATACTCGATCACCTTCGAGAACGCGGGCGCCACGGCGAGCAGCGAAGCATACATGTCCTGCCCACTTACGGTGGAGAGATCCAGGCCGAGCACGAGATCCTTGAACTGGTCCTTCGTGGTTACGCCGGCATGGCCAAGCCGCGCCATCTCCGCCGACACCGCCGATACGATCGGCGCCATCTGTTCGGCTTCGCTCAGGAAATTCTCGCGGAAAAACTGCGTCTGCTCGGTAAAGGCGTCGAGCCCGCCGAACAGGTCGATCAGATCCTCGCGCGCCGCGACCGATGCCATGCCCACCGCGCCGAAGGTCATGCCGATCGCGCGCAGGGCGGTGTCGATCGTGGCATAATCCTTGGCCAGCCGCGCAAGCGTTTCGAACGTGCCTTCGCCCACCTTCTGGAATGCGGCCAGGCCGGGCAGGGCGGCGTTCGCCATGTCGTCGCCCAGCTTGGAGAACACGGCTTCCAGCTGCTCGCGGATCTCGTCCCCGCTCAGATCCTTGATAGAGATCTTGCCGATATTGACCGAGAATGCGTCCAGCGCCGCCTGCGCGCCCTCCACGCCCAGCATGCCGGCGGCGTCGATGATGCCCGCACGCATCGATCCGATGATCAACGCAACCTGGCGCTCCATGTCATTGTCCAGGTCGCCATATTCGGTCGTCACCTTCGTCTTGTTGGACGTGGTGATGCCAAGGAACTTCTTCTTCGTCTGGGTCTGGATGTCGCTGTAGATCTGGCCGATCGCGCCGCCGTTGATGATGTCTTCCACGGTCTGTGCCGCGAAGCTGATGCCCTGATCGAGCAGGGTGACCGTCTTTTTCGTGCCGAACAGCGCCTTCGCGATGCCGCCAAGCAGCCCGCCGATGATTGGAATGTCATCCAGGATGTTGATGACGGTCGGCAGCATGAACGGCAGCTTGGTCGTTTTGCCGAGACCGAAACCCGATGTGTCGAAATCGCCGCCGGTCACGCCCAGCTGCCGCGCGAGCTGGTTTGTCAGCGCGCCGATATTGGTTTCGATCGCGCGCAGGCTGCGCACCATCTCGTTCGTATATTCCAGGTCCTTGTTCGTGTTCTTCAGCATCAGCGCCAGGCTGTTCGCGATCGAACCGGATTTCGCCTCGCTGTCCCCCAGCACACCGCCCGCGCCCTGCGCCGCCTGCACCTCTTCGGCGGATGGCGGGCGATAGCTCGCACCCCCGCCGCCGGCCACGGCCGCGCCCAGCCCGGCCATCACCGCCACCATCGCGGCAACGGCGGGGAAGCCGAACGGGCCGAGCGTCGCGAACATCTTGGCCGCGCCCGCCGCGATGTTCACGGCGGTATTCGCCAGCTGCACGATCGCGAACGCTTTTTCCGCAGCCGCCATCGCCTTGTATCCGGCGCTGTGTTCCTTGAAGAGCGATTTGGCCGCGCCCATCGTGCGGCCCATCGTGTCGAGCTGGAGATTGCCCAGCCGCGCTTCGGCCTGCGCCTGGTCGATCGTGCCGGCCTTCACCTGCGCTTTGATGAGTTCCTGTTTCTCGCCATATTCGGCGAGCAGCGCGACCACTTCGCCGATCGCCCCGCCGACGCGCCCGAACGCGCTCGCCATGGTATCGGCGGCGTCATTCGCCGCGTCGGACAGTTCGGCCAGATCATCCAGCATGGCTCGAGTGGCGGCCTCATTCGCGGCCCGACTGTCTTCCCGCTGCACCTGGTCCAAACGCGCCTTGGCTTCCTCAAACTCGGTACGCGCTGCCTCGAATTCTTTGACCTGGTTGGAAATCCAGCTCCGCACATCTTCGCGGAACGCGCTTTCCAGATCTCGCTCGATGCCGTTCGATGCGCGCTCAAGATCTTCGAGAATTGCGACGAACGCGTCCACATCGGCCTTGGCCTTTTTGCTGGCAGCACCAGCGGCGCCTATCGCCTGCTCGACCTTTCGGCCGTTCGCGCGCTCCATAGCGGCATAAAGTTCTTGCAGTGCCCCATCGAGGGCCACCACGCGCTTCTTCGTGCCATCGAGCGTCGCCTGCGCCTTCCCGACAGCGTCAGCACCGGTCCCAAAGATACGGTTGAGCAGGCCGTTAAGACCGAATCCCATGCCATTCGCTTGGCGCCTTGCAAGATCATAATCACCCGCGCCGCTGCCACCACCCATCATACTGGCTTGCAAACTGGCATTTGCTGACGCGATCGCCTTTGCATTCGCCAGTTCGGCCTCCGCGCTTCGGAAGAGGGCTACAGCCTTTTTCCCTTCGGCCACGATGCGCGCTTCCGCTGCCCTCGTCGCCGCCTCAGATGTCGCGATATGAGCGCCGGTCGCGGTGTCGAGATCTTCGATCGCCTTGCGTGATATCGCGATGGCGTCGGCTACCCCTTGCTGGCCGGCAGCGAAACTTTGCGAAGCGTATTTCGACTCGTCGACTTTTTTGGAAAGCGCCAGATAGGCAGCACCGGCCGCGACCAACGCGATACCCAACGGCCCTAGGGCCGTGGCGATCACCGCGCGGATGGCAACGCCAAACGCGGTCATTGCACCTGTCGCCGCTACCTGCGCAGCGGCGGTAATACCCAACGTCCGCGCAGTGGTCGCGAGCAGGCCGATATGAATGCCCAGACTGCCATTCATGAGCGTTTGGACTGCCGCCGATGCGAGCAGGGCACCGCGATAGGTAACAAAGCCAGTGGCAACAGCACCGGCAAGCTTCGCGATGTTGCCGAAATTGTCGACCAGCCATGACAATGCCGGTGCAACATCCTGCGCGATCGCGGTGGCCGATCGGATCAGCTCGCCCGCTATCGCGCCCAGCTGGGCTGCGGTCCCCTCCGCACCGGCCGCAACGCCCGTCATTGCGGAAAGGGCATCGCCCAGTGCATCGTTGAATCCGCCTTCACCAAAGGCGATGAAGGCGGCGGTAACAGCATCTTCCAGATTGGCGAACTGGCCATTCAGCGTCTGCATCTGCGCGTCCATCGCGCCCGCGAACTGCACATCGCCTATGCCGCGCAGATAGGCTTGGATCTCGTCCGACGATTTCTTGACCGTCGTGGTGACACCTCGGAACGTGAAGGAGACCTTGTCGCCTTCCTGGGCGGCCTTGATGCCGAATTCCTTCAGCCTTTCGAACTCGCCAGTTGAGGCGTCGGCGACGGCCTCGATCATTTGCATCAGGTCCTTGCCCATGCTGGCGGACGTGTTGCCGTAGCTGCGCAACGCGTCAGTCGAGGGATCAAGGCCGAGATTCTTGAGCTTGATGAAGGCTTCCACGGCCTGATCGACCGCAAACGGCGTTTCCTGCGCGAATTGCTTCAGCTTATTATATTCGGCCGCAGCGGCGCCGACCGATCCGGTGGCGACTTTCAGCGAGGCCTGTAGGGACTGAAACTCACGGTTCACGTCGATTGCGTCACCCGCCAACGAGGCAAGGCCGATCGCGCCGAGCGCCGCACCGACGACACCGGCCGCCGCCGCGACGCCGCTGAAGCCGGATGCAGCGGCGCCCGCCGCACCGTTGAGCCGAGTGAAGCCGGTGGCGGCGTCGCCCGTCGCTCCGCCCACTGCGCGCTTCATTTGGTTCATGTCGCTCTGCAGGCGCGCGATATCCGCGAAGATCTGGATTTCGAGCGAACCCGCCGGAACTCCCATCGACATTCCCCATAAGAAAAGGCTGCCGGGTCACCCCCGACGGCCTGTGGTTCAAAACGGTGCCGCTGGACACGAAATCCAGTGGCAGATAGCCTCCCGCCTTTCGGGGGAGGCGCAAATGTTTCGACGTATCCTATTGTCCGTCACAGTGCTGTTCGGAACGGCTGGATGCGATCAGCTCGCCCAGAAACAGCTTTCGGACATTCAAAAGCAGGTCGCGGAGGATGCGGTCAAACAGTACGAAATCGTCCGCAATTCCGGCACGGCAGTTGATAAATGTGTGCACGCGGGGTTGGTCGCTGCCTCCTATTTGCAGGCCCAAGACGAGAGCAACTATCAACATTGGAAGGCGATCGAAGCCGGCAACTGCGCAGCAGCCGGCGTTCCCCGCTAACCCTCAACCGCAGCCGCCGCGAGAGATTCCAGCACCGCATCCACCTGCGCCGCGACCGCCGCCCGATTATGTTCGGCCGGCGCCTCGATCCAAGGTGCCGGGCATTTCTCATCCTTGGCCTGTTCGGCCATGGCGAGAAACGCGCTGGACAGGCCGATCAGCGTCCGCGCCTCCCATGGCGTCAGCAGCCCGCCCGTATTCGCCTTCCAGTGGCTGATCGTATCCCAGCCGATCGGCGCCGCGCCCATGCCTGTCGCGATCGTCGGGCCGATCTCCATCAGCAGCTCTACCATCTCGGGCAGCTCCACCCATGGCAGCGGCGGCGCGATGCCGTTCGCCTTCATGCGCGCCAGCCGGGATACGGGCTTTACCTCTTCGCCCCCGTCGATCGGGTTCAGCGTCGGTTTCGCCTTCGGCGCCGGCACGGCGTTGAGCCATGCCAGCTGCCGAACATGCAGCGTCAGCTCTGTGCTGACGCTTTCGAGAAATTTTCCCAGTCGCCCACATGGGCGTGCACCTGGTCAGCGATGAAACCCAGCTTGCGGTTGGAATAGACCGCCTTGGTCAGCGCATCGCCGGTCAGGTCGCCCAGTTCGAGATTTTCGAAATGGCTGGTGATGTCGCAAAGATAGCGCACGCCATCTTCGAAGATCTCGTCTGCCGACAGCTCCTTTTTGCCCTTGCGCGCGCGTACCAGGTTGCGGCTGCCGCGCTTCGCGTTCGCCTTGGCATACTCCGGCGACGCGGGGCCAAAGAGCACCACATTGACGGGCTTTTTGCTTTCCTCGCCCTTCGGATCCTTGGTCACGTCATACATCAGATCGCCATCGGCGTCCTTCAGATGCAACGTGCCGGTTTCCAAAACCTCTTTTTCCAGAATGTTCATGATTGTCTTCCCGTGGATGGTGCACCGCCCGTCCTGCCTCCACGAGACAGCAGGACGGGCGATGCGCGTTGACCGGCTCAGCGCCGGATTGGTGTGGAGGCGTCAGGCGCCGATCAGGACGATCGTGTAGGTGACGCCGGATCCGCTCGATCCGTTCGCGATCTTGAGCAGATCGGCCGTCGCCGCGGTCACCGCGTATCCGGCCGCCGTGGGCGCGGCGAGCACCAGGAAGCCGCCGGGCTTCACCTTCACCGTGTCGGTGGACGCACCGAACATGGAGAAGACGCCGTTGCTCGATGCGCCACCCACGACAACGTCATTGGTGTTGCCCGGCGCCGCATAGACGATCAGCGCCTTCAGCTTGGTCATCGCCATCGCATTGCCGAACGCGTCGATCAGCGTCGTGCCGTTCAGGTCGAGATCTTCGGATGCCGAAGCCGCGAGCGAGCGCGTATCGGTGAAGATCTTGTTGGCCTGGCCGGCGCCGGCGCCGTCGGTGAAGACGACATTGGGGTTGAAGTTGATCGGATAGTTCGCCGATCCGATGTCGAGGATATTCGCGAGGATGCCAGCCAGGCTGACGCTCAGGCTCGCGCTCAATGCAGTTGCCATGTCGATTGCTCCCTATGAGCGGATTGAAAGGGAAGGGCGCTGCGGCCGATCAGACGACGACGATGCCGACGCCGCTGTCGGACGTGGTCAGCTCAAGCTGCGCCGTGACCGAGACGACGTTGTCGACGCCGCCGAAGGCCTTTGGCGCGCTCATCACCAGGGCGAGGAAATAGAAGACCTTCCCCGACTGGCTGACGATGCGGATGGCGTAGGCGGCATCCGAATTGACCGCCTGCTCCATGATGACCTGGCCGGCGTCGCTGGCGTCATAGCCATAGGTCAGCTGGATGGTGCCTTCGTTGAAGCTGCCCTTCAGCTTCTTCGTTCCGCGCGTCTTGATCGGCTGGTGAGTGACCAGCGCATAGACGCGGCCGAAGCTGCCCAGATCGGTCACCTCGCCGGCTTCGATGAACGGCAGCACGCCATACCCGGCGGCGTCGTAGGTTGCGGGAAGCGTCGCACAGATCGAAATCGTCGTGCCCGCCGTGGTTTCAACACCCATTGGCTTTCTCCATTAAAAAAGCCGCCAGAATCTGGCGGCGGGTCATCACCGGCGAGCCGGCAATTTCGGTGCGGTCAGGCCGCTTCGTTTGTTTCCGGCCAGGCCGTGGCCGGATCGATGTCCTCGATCGGGCAGACGGACAGGGCGGCGCGCTGATCGGCATGGGCCGGATCGTGAAGTACGCCCAACGGCAGCACATAGGATCCGGCGAGATCTCCGGCCGCGATCTTCACGGGGCGAAGTTGATGTTCGCGCCCCATGGTCGCCACCGTGACGGCCTGGGCCAGATCGGGCGACAGGAGGATGCACAGGGCCATCAGATTGCTCCGGCGAGCTGAAGGCGCCGCTTGGTGCGCGCATGGAAATTGGCGAGATCCAGATCGGTCAGGCCGGCCCCGGACATCATCGCCAGCTGAAGGCGGCCACTGAAGTTCGCCGGCACGCCGCCACTGGTTCGCGCCGCAAGGCTCAGCAGCGTCTGGTTGAGCGAAATTCCGGCCGCCACCTGCGCGCTATAGACCGGCACGCCATCGTCCTTGACGGTCCAGAAACCGTTCGCGTCCCGGCGGGTCCAGCAGAAGAAACCTATCGAAGTCGGCACGGCCAAGGCGACATTGAGCGCCGCCGTCTGGTTCGAACGGACAATCGCGACCGCACCGTTCCGGCCCGCGATCATGGCGCGGCTGTGGCCGACGTCGAACTGTGTGCCCGACGATATGTCCGTGCCCAGCCACACGCCCAGATGCGCGTCAGCCGCCTTGTACTTGGCGGAGGGATACGCTGCCGGGTCAAAGCCGCTGTCCAGATAGGCGGCGATCTGGTCACCAATGAAACCCTGCCCGCGAAGGAAGGTCGGCGAGTTGACGGCGATGTCGTCGAACGCCGCATTCACATAATCCAGCCGCGCCGCCTGTTCGTCTCGCTGCGGACGGATCTTCAGCAGATCCAGCTTCGCCCAGATCCCGTCTTCCTTCAGGCCGCGAATATATTCGTCATCCGCCGCCATTTCGGCATCGGTGGCCGCGACCGATCGGCGAGCCCAGAGCGCCAGCGCGTCCTCGTCATGGACGGGCGCCGCCGCGACGCTGGTTTCCTCATTGTACGAAACCATGAAATCCTGCGCCCGCATCTTGATGCCGGTCGGACCGGTGAAGTCCGGCCCTTGGCCGTCCGTCTGCACCGATACGCGCGCGACCAGGTCGAAATCGCCCAGCTTGCCCGCCGCCGCGCGACGCACCAGCCCGATCAGCTTCAACCGCTCGACGGCATCTTGCGCGTGCACCGTCACCTGCACCCGATCGGTGACCCGCTGCACGGGCATCATGCGCACCGGTCGGCGATCCACCGAACTGACCTGCTCAATCGTGATTGCCGGGATAACAGTGCCCTTCGGCAAGTCACCAGCGACGACGCGATCTGCGGGAACCTTCGCAACCAGCGGATCGCTGGCGAGCAGCAGCGCGCGCATCACGGCAATCCCGCTCACGGTTCGAATTCCTCCGTCACCGCCAGCGCCGGCGCCTGGAGCGAACCCCAGCTCAGCCGCTGTGCGATATACTGGCCGCACACGTTGATCGCTTCGGCCGCCTTCGTATCCAGCGCCGGCCGCAGGAACGGATAGGCCGGATGGCCGGGGTGATACACATACGGCCCGACGAAATTGCCGTTGATCACCAGGCTGCCGTCGCGAACCATGTTGTTCAGATCCCGCGTCCGCGTCTTCGTCGATCCCCGCTTCCGCGACCGGATCTTGCTGCGGACGATATCCAGCTCGCCGCCGGCGACGACAATCCAGTGCGCCTTCACGCCATATTCCAGCCAGGGCGCGATATAGTCATGCGCCCCGCGCACGATCACCTTCGCCGATATCACGCTGCCCTGTACCCGGCTGCTCAGCTTGATCGCCCGCGCAAGGCGGCCGGAGCGCTTCCGCACATTCTGTTTCGCCTGGTCGCGGATCACGCCGGCGCCGGCACGAACGCCGCCACGCACCGCATTGCGGCCGATCTTGCGGGGTAGCTGATCCATCAGCGCCAGCAGCTCCGGCCCGCCGTTGAGCTTCATCTCCATCATGAGACGGGATCTCCGGCGCTGCTATATTCCTGCGCCATCAGCTCGATGCCCTGGCGGCGCCCCAGCTCGACCGGGCCGGAAACGATCTCCAGCGTCCGCCCACGATACAGGATCCGCATGTCGCCGGTGATATCGGTGCGATACCGCATCCGGATCCGCACCGGCCGCAATTCCATGTTGATCGCGTCTTCCAGCTGCTCAGCCTTGCTGGGCAGCACTTCTTGCACATTCGCCCAGCGCTTGCCGCCATGCGGCACCCAGCCGCCGGCCGTGATCGCACCCAGGCGAGGATCGCGGATCACCGCCTTGCGCTGGAACTGGATCTGCCGATCCAGCTTGCCGATCGAAAACGGCCGCATGGTCAGATCGTCGGCAGCCGCGTGAGATCGCACCAGGCGCGCGCGCCGGGCGACAGCTCCGAAACGTCGTCGCCGCGATTCTCATACAGATGCGACAGCATCAGCTTGACGGCCTGCACCAGATTGCCCGGCCGCGTTTCGTCCGAATAGCCGGCGGTGAACGTCACCGTCACCACGCCGTCATCCTGTGCCGCCATCGGCCAGCTCTTGCCGATGCCCGGCACCAGCTCGCCCAGCGCCAGCCGCCAGTCGCTGGCCGAAAGCGAAATCGCATCGCCATAGGGATCGAGATACGAGATCGCCGTGACTTCGGTCACCGGCCCGGTGCCAAGCACCATCCGCGACGCAAAACGCCCTTGCCAGGTCCGCGTCGCGGAACCCAGCATGACCTTGGTGTAAAGCTCGACGGCCGTGATCGCGGCATCGCGAAATGCCCCGATCACGGCGTCTTCCGCATCGTCATCGGCGTCCACGCGCAGATGCGCCTTGGCCGCCTCCAGGGAAAGCACGTCCTCCCCATAGGAGACGGCCAGGGGCATCAGCATGAACGACATGATCGATCAGGCCGCGTTCGCGACCGGGCCGTTTTCGGGATGGCCCTTGAGCACGGCCATGCCGATCGGCGTGCCGGCGCCGTGCGTGCCGCTGAAATCGGCCAGCAGCTTCAAATAGCGGCGCCCGCCCTTATAGCCGATGCGATAGGCCGCCGCAGCGGCATGCGCCGACGTCAGCGCCTTGATGATGCCGCCCGAACCGACCGACGCCAGGCCGAGCACATCCCCGATTTCGACGGGATCATAGGTCACGTCGTCATCGCTGTGCGTCAGCTTGAATTCGATCTTGTTGGAGCCGGTGAACGTGATCCCGCCGATACCGATCAGCAGCAGGATTTCGGCCGAGTTGAAGCCCTGCAGGTCGATCGCGACAGGGGTGTTGTCGGCACTCAGGGCCGCCGCTTCCACAAGCGCGGCGGCGATGTGCGAATGCAGATCGCGCATTGTCTGTCCTTTCGAGAAAATGTCACGGCGGCGGGCCACCCCCGCCGCCGGATTGCGATCAATCGATCAGGCGGAGCACTTCAGAAGCTTGATCGCTTCGAAGTTGGTCACCCCACCGCCGACGCGCTTCGTGGTATAGAAGTGCACGAACGGCTTGTTGGTATAGGGGTCACGAAGCACCCGCGTGCCAATGCGATCGACGATGGTGTAGCCGCGCTTGAAGTCACCGAATGCGACCGGAAGATTGCCGGCACCCAGGCCGGGCATGTTATCGTCCGTTTCGATCGGTTTACCCAGGATCGAGCCGACTTCCGCGACAGCCGAAGGGGGCGACCAAAGATAGTTGCCCTCGCCATCTTTCCATTTCCGCATCGTGCCCAGCACGGCATCGCTGGTCAGGAACGACGCATTGTTCCGATACCCCTTCTTGAGCGAGTAATAGAGATCGATCAGCGCATCGGCCGGATCGCTTGCCGCGAAGCCGGATGCTCCCCCCGTCTTCACGAAGCCGAGCTTACCCCACACATGGGAAGCGTTCGCGACGGCATCGTAAGCCAAGATGCCACGCGGCTTCTTGTTGCCGTTGCCGAGAATGAAGGCTTCACCCTCTTGCTCGGCGAACTCAATCGATACCTCTTCCGCCAACCATTCGGCGATATCGATCATCGCATCGTCCAGCAGGGTCTGGGTCGCGGCCGGGTTGGCATAGATTTCCCCGGTGTTGATCGCGATTTCGCGCAGGGTCGGCGTATCGGTTTCAGGGCGGGCGTCTTCCTCGCCAACCCAGCCCGAGGTCGCTCCACCGACATTGACCAGCTTCTTGTAACCGCTGGTCCCGATCCGGATGACGCGGGCCATCCCCCGCATGGCCGAAACGGTACCCAGAACGCGCTCGATGCCCCGCTCCATTTCGATCGGCACGACATAGCCGCCATCGGGATCGGACTGGGTGGTCAGCTCGGCTTTGATCGACAGATCCTTCAGATCGGCGTCGATCGCCCGATCGCCCTTGCGGAACCACGTATTGAAAACGCTGGAATGTTCTGCCGCTTCGGGCGAGATTCCGTCCGGAGCGCCGCCGATCTTTGCAGCGGCGAGCGCGACGTTGGCAGCGTCCAGGGCCTTTGTCAGGGTGGTCAGATCGGCGTTGATCTTATCGATCTTCTCGTTGAGCACAGCGTCATCGACCTTGCTCTTGAGCGCCTGATCGTTGGCTTCCTTGAACGACTCGAACGTGGTCTGGATGCTTTTGATCAAGTCGATCGGATCGTCGGACTTGGCCATCGGCATTGCGGAAACCGCTCGCGGCATAGTGGCGAGCGCCGTCGACGCCGCGATGATCGCGACGGTGGCAACCTTCTTCATGTTAAGCTCCTTGGCTTTAGCTTTTCAGGGTGGCGAGCAGACCAGCGAGGGCGCTGGTCAGACCCGGATCGGCAGCGCCAGGCGTGCCGGCATCGTGAGCAGCGCCGGGCGTGCCCTTGATCTTGTTGATGGTCGCGCGCGCTTCGGTGCGGCTGCGGCCGGCCGCGACCAGCGTCAGCTCTAGAGCGCGCAGCTCGTTGACTTCGCGATCCTTCGATTTCGCCGCGTCGTCGGTCGTGACCTGATCGGCAGCCAGCATCGCATCGGCGAAGCCGCGCTCGATCGCGGTGGATCCGGACATCCACGTTTCCGCGTCCATCCAGCGCGCTACCTCTTTCGCGTCGGCGCCGGTGCGGGCGGAATACACGTCCACCATGGCCTGGTCGAACGGCGTCAGCCATTCGGCGGTTTCCGCCATGTCGTGCCGATTGCCGATTGCGAGCACCCAGCAATTATGGATCATGATGAAGCTGGCCGCGCCGATCTCGATCGTGTCGCCGGCCATGGCGATGATCGACGCGGCCGACGCCGCCATGCCCATCACCTTCACCGTGATATCCTGCGGATGCTCGCGCAGCACGTTGTAGATCGCGATCCCTTCGAACATGTCGCCGCCGGCGGAATTGATCTGGATCTCGACCGGACGATCGCCGATCGCGCGCAGCTGGGCGGAAACCTTTTTCGCGGTGATGCCGCCGCCCGTCCACCAATCCTCGCCGATCACGTCGAACATGGTGATGACATTGTCACCTTGGGCGACGGCATGCGGCCGGACGCCGGCGGCGTCCTCGCCCCAGCGCTGGAAGACATCGGGCTTCGTGAAAGCGGAAACGCGGCGGTCGCCGGGAACCGGCAACGCGGCCGGGCGCGCCATCGCGTAGACGCGGGCATGATTACGCATCTTTCGGTTCCTTTTCGTCGTCATTGTCGTCAAGGCCGGTCTTTCCGGCGGTGTTCGGCGGCGGATAGTAAATGTCGCCGCCCTCGCGGGGGTTTTCATCCTCCAGCGCGCGAACTTCGTTGGGGCTGTAGACGCCCCATTGCAGTGCCGCGATATAGCTTGCCCAGCGCGTCTTCATGTCCGCTCGCGCTACGGCATTGCGGTTAAATCGGGCATAGACCTTCAGATCGTCGACGCAGTCGGCGGTCAGCGCCTCCTCCCACATGACGTAATCGTCTTCGAGGCAGTAGATCCGGAACGCGGTGGCCTTTTGCTCCAGCCCGGTGCCCCAATTAGAGTCCGATCCGCTATTGTCCCCGATCATCGACGGCGGCACGCCGAAGAACATGCAGATTTCGGAGCGCGACAGCTTCTTGCTCTCGATCCACTCCGCGTCTTCCTGGTTGAGCGCAATCGCCTTGTAATCGAGCCCTTGCTCCAGCACGATGATACGCCCCGCATTCTCGCCGCCGCTGCGATAGCGATCGGCCGATTCCTGAAGCCTGTCGCGCGCTTCGGGGCTCAATTTCTGCGTTGTGGTCAGCGCGCCGCTGACCTGCGCGCCGTTCTTGAACACGTTGGAGCCATGCCGCTCCATGGCGATCGCCTGGCCGATCGTCTCTCGGGCATAGGCCAGCGGCGTAACACCCCGAACGCCATCCAGCGTCAGGTTGAGCAGGTGCAAGACATCGCGCTGGTCGAACTTGACCTGGCGCCCGTCCTTCCGGGTCCAGGTATATTCCAGCGACAGATCTTCGCGCTGTTTCACGTCCACCCGATCGGGATGGAGCGGGATCAGCGCCTGCACCCCGCCGAGTGCGCCCCGGACGATCGCCGCATAGGCGTTACCGCGCAGCAAGACATGCGCCTGCATCATCCGCTTAAACACGGCGGGTTTCTGCCACTTGTTCGGCCGCCGGGTCAGCACCGACCAAAGCTCCAGATCGTCCGCATCTTCGCGCGTCCGCGCATCGACGCGGCGCATCAACTTGATCGGCGTCGTCGCGACCGCGCTGCTGCGGATCCGCACACACCCGAATACCGTCGCGACCCGCATCGCCGTTTCGGCGTTCACGACTTCGCCCGAAGCCGTCGTGCTACCGGTGCGAAGCGCTTCTTCCAGTTCCGATGACGAAGAGATCAGGATACCGCCATCAGGCACCGAAGCCATGGGCGTATAGCCGGTCGAAACAGAGGGCGCGCTGCCTGTCGAGCTGATACCGTTCCGGCGGTACTGCTCTGCTGTCATGACGCTGCCCGGCATATCAGAGGATCATCAACTCGCCGTCGATAATGCCGGCGGCTTCAGGGTTGCGCTCCAGCAGCTTCGTGGCGTTGAAGATCGCGATCAGCGGATCGATTTTCGCCTTTCCGGCAACCTGCTTGTCGATGACCACAGCGTTACCCCTTTGCTCTGCCTTCGCGTTCCCGACGCACCAGGCCGCCAGCGGCTGCCCACCATGGACCGCCACTTTGTCTTTCAACTTCCGTTCAAGTGACCACACTGCCGACGACAGGCGATAACCCTGCCCGATCGCGACGCGCTGTTCCTCGGTGATGCCGATCCCATCGAGCGCATCGACCAATACGCCGACGCCCTGCGGGTCGAGCCCGATCGCCGCCTTATCGGGGAACAGACCCATGTCGTTCACCCGTTCGATGATCGCGGCGATTTCCTCGATATCCTGCTCGACGTGCTTGCACTCGATCAGGTCACCGTCATCCACAAAGTCGCGCAGCAGTTCGGCGATTTCAGGGCGCAGGCCGATGACTTCCGGCTGCACCCAGGCGCGCACCCAATAGAGCCACTTGTTCGTATCGCGTTCGCGACCAGCGATGCACAGCGCGAACAGGTCATCTAACCCCCCGCCGTCGACGCCCGCCACCACCACTTCACAGCGCGCCAGCAGCTGATCGAGGCTAAGCTCCCTATCAGCGGCACCCTCCCAATAATCGGCGCCTCTCCAACCGTCGGATCGCAGCCGGAGCCCGATCTCGACGTTGAAGTGCTGCGACGCTATGAGCAAGAGCTGTTCCGCGCCGTCACGTTCGGCCTTGCGCAGCTCGCGCTCTAGGAAGGGTTCGTCAACCGACCGGCCAAGGTTCGGATTGACCATGGGCCAGTAGCGCCGTTCCTTCCAGAGATGCCCCTCAAGCACCTTTTCGGGGAACTCGTAGAGGATAGGCAGCAGCGGCAGATCGATCTTGCCGTCGCGGACGTCGCGGGCGTTCGCCAGCTCGGTCTTGAACACTCCGGACGGCGGATCCTTCGATTGCGTCGTCGTCTGGATCAGGAAACCGTCCGGACGCTTCGCCAGGGCACCGCGGAGTTCGACGAAGATATCGGCCGCGTTCGCCTTCTTGGCGAACACGTGCGTTTCGTCGATCAGCGTGCCGACTGGCTTCCCGCCCGTAACCACATCGGTGTCAGCTGCTTTGATTTGCAGCTGCGTCCCTAGCGTCCGGTGCGTGATCGTCCGGACATGACGCTGGATCTGGAACAGCTTCTCCAGTTCCGGATCCGAAAGGATCGTGTTCATCGCCTGTTTGAAGGCGATGTTCGCAACCTGGATGGTTGGTGCGATGATGTTGAACTCCGCTTCCGGTCGCCGATTGACGATCGTCGCGGTGAGCATCAGCGCGCCACCGGTACTCGACTTCGAATTGCCCTTGGGGATGAGCAGGAACAGCTCCTGAATCATCCGCCGGTTCGTTTCCGGATCGTATGATCCGAGCAAGGCTTCCACGATCGGGAAGAACCATGGGCCGCACGCATCGGCCATCCGTGGCTTCCCGATCACGTCGGGGATCCGCAACCGCTTGAAGACGCGGAGCGCCCGCGCCGCCTCTTCCTTGAACAACGGTAGCGTCGGCACCAGCGAGGTGCCCTCCGTGAGCCGCTGTTCCCAGTCTAGGCACGCGGTCGACCAGGGGTTCATGACTTAGTGTCTGGTGCCCGGCAGCAGATCGTCACCCCAGTCGCTGTCCTGCCCGGCCGTCTTAGCAGCTTCCGCCGCCATCGCCTTCTTCCCCATCCGCGACGCCCGAAGCGCGACGTCCTGATCGGCCTCGTCTTCGCTGTCGTCGGCCTGGTCGCTGCCTGCGGCGCCGAACATCGCCGCGTCCAGCCGATCGATCGTCTTGCCGATCTCCTTCAGCGCGGAGACATTGCCGGCCTTGGCTTGCTCCCAAAGCAGCGCCAGGTGCCCGGCCTTCACCTTGTCCAGCGCCCCGTCGCGAACCGCGAGCTGCCGGAAATAATACTTCGCCAGTGTCTTGTCCGTGATGCCCATCGCGCGAGCTATGCGCCAGTTCGGCCAGCCCTGCGCCAATAACAGCATGACTTTGCTGCGATTTTGATCGGTCGCGATGTGCGGCGGCCGACCGCGCCGACCCAGACCCTCAGGGATCGGATCCCCCAGCAGGTCAAAATCCCAGTCGGCCATGAAAAAAATCTCTCCGTGGGATCGGACGCGGTACAGGTCCGCGCGCCTCTCCGAAGTTTTGACCCTCCCCCCGGTCAGACCCGACCGAGCGCGCGTCGCCGCCGAGCTTCCGCCGTTTTCTTCGCGTGATGCGCGGCGCACAGCAGCTCGATGTTCGACGGATCGAGATCCGCGCCACCATCGCGACGCTCGACGATATGATCCGCGATCAACCCCTTGGTCGAGCCGCACCGCTCGCAGAAGGCGCCGCGTTGCCGCTTGATCTGGCGGACCAACGCGCGCCACTCCGGCGAGCTGTAGAACTGATCGGCGATCTTCGGCGCTGGGCGCACTCGCGACGGCAAGCCGCCGACACGTCCGCCAAGGCTGGTCAATCGCCCCATCACATGCCCCGAAAACGCCGCGCCCCGCCGGGCCGGAGCCGAGCGGGGCGCGGAAGTTGGGAGAGGAACACCCGGTCAGTCACAAGGCCTGCCCAAGCGTATCCCTAAATAGGCTCAAATCGGCCGAGATACGAACAGGCAAGGATTTGCAAATTTATGCAAATGCTACCCCCTTGACACGCTATTCCGCCCAAAACGGCGGTTCGCACGCTCGCACACCTTGAGCATAGCGCGGCTATATCGCATCCGGAGCCCATCGGCGCCGCGCTTCACGCCCATCGCGCGCCGCAGCTTCATCCACGGCACCCGTTCATGGCCCTTGGCGAGCGCGCGAATGGCAAGGGCGATCAGCCGGCGATCATCCTCCGATGCCGCCATCAACCAAGCGAACGCCTCTTCCATCTCCGCCATCTCTTTCCGCGTCAGCTTCGGCTGGACGGGCATGGCGGCAGCATTGGGCGGCCCGAACGCATCGTGATCGCCAAAGCCGGTATGGTGGCGATAGTCCGGCCAGCTCGCCTTGACGGCGTGCCATTCGCGCTCACGGTCGGGCATGCGCCAGGTGCACTGGACAGCCTCGATCAAACGACCCTGCACATCCTCCAAGGACATGAACCTCCCTTCCTCCCGAGCCTTGCGAGGATCAAAGGGAGGATCATTATCAATGTTTTCAGTAGGATGATCAGTCTTAGGGAGCATGGGAGCATATCCGCAATAAGTCTTGTGCGCGCGCCTGCGCCTGCGCATGTGACGCAAGGGGCCGGAAATCGCCTCCCGCAAGCTCCCATCCTCCCTAAACGGCAGAAATCGGCGCTTCCCGTGGCGTTCTATCCTCCCTCATTCGGCCAGCGCGAGGGAGGAAGGGAGGATCATGGCGGCAAATCATCATCGCTATATCGCCCGGTATCAGGGGCCGGGGGATCGAATTGCGGCGGCGGAGCGGCCCCAGGCGGCAGGCCAGCGCTGGGCTTGTCCGGATGCTTCGGTGCGGGCAGCTCGCGCGCCTGCGGCTTCCCGTCATGATCGGTGAAGTCCGTTTCCACGAAGCGCGGCACGATATCATGCCATTGCATCGTGCTGGCCTTGTTGATCTTGAAGCCCTTCTTTTGCATCTGGGCGTTCAGGTATTTGGCCGACCACGCCTTGCCGGACGCCGGCAGCTGCTGCGCCCAGGTCTGCCACGCTTCGAACAGCCGATGCAGCGCCGTCGCGCCCAGCTTGTCGCCAGGCGATCGCGCGATGCACAGATCGAGGAACATGCCCAGCATGTCGTTTTCCTCGTGGTACTGCTGGGTGGCCTCGACCATGGCGTCTGGCATGGGCAGCCCGTCGGTCAGATAGGCCAACGCGCCGGCGACCACGCGATTGAGCACGCCTGACATCTCAGCCTTGATCTTGTTCTTAAGCTGAATGTCGCGTTCTTCCTTTGGAATGATGACATCCCACGGGACGACTTGCGCGCGCCGCCTGGTTCCCCAATCGGTGCCGATCCGGGGCAGCGTATTCGCCATGATCGTATTGGCCCAGGTGACCAGCAATTCGAACGGCGGACGGTTCAACTCACGGACACCGCCGATCGGTTCGTCCGACGTCAGCGCCTTCAACAAGCCGTCCGAGAACTTCGAACTGTCATCAGGCTCGTTGGCATAGACCATGCGGCGTCCAGCAAGCGCGGCAAGGTCCGTCGTCGGACCGCCGCCAGTACGCTTGGGGCCACCGCCCATGAATGTCTCGATGCCCGTTGCCCAGGCATAGTCGCCCAGCAACCAGGCGATCGTCTGGACCCAGACGCCCTTGCCATTGGACCCTTCACCATAGAAGATCGCCATCCGCTGCGCATCGGCCAGGCCGATGGCATTGTATCCCGCCCAGCAATCCAGAAAGGTGCGCATGTCCGCACCGGGCTGCACGCGCTCCAGGAAGGTGTCGAACACCTTGGAGATCGCCGCCGGATCGAAGCTCGCCCGCGCGATCTTGGTGATTCGATCCTTTCGCTGATGCGCACGCAATTCCACATGCGCCGCCGCACCATCGACGGGCCGGAAGAATTGCAGAGTGCCATTCTGCACGTTGAGCGCCAGCGGATCCACGTCGAAATCTTCCGTTCGGGCGGATAGCCGCGACTGCGCCATTGTCGGGATGCAGCTGATATGCCCTGCGCTTTCCGAAGCGCGTCCCCAGGCCGCGACCTTGTCGGAGAGCAGCACGATATCGCCGTTGCTCTTCACCTGGACGATCGCGTTGTGGCGCGGCCCCTCGCCGCCGGTTTCGCGGGCGAGCAGCCGCTGGCGATACCACATGTGCGATTTCAGCTTCCGGCGCTGCTTTCGGAATTCGCGGATGAAGTGCGGGTCGCGTTCGTCGACATTATCGTCCGGATGCGGCTCGCCATCATCATCGTCGTCGTTCAGCTCGACATCGCCATCCTTGGGCGGAAACGGCACACCGCTGGCCCGCACCAGATCCGCTTCGTCCTGCACCAGCCGCATGGTTTCCTGCACCGCACGGCCGATCATCGGCACCGCCATGTCCCGGTTCCAGCGCTGCCCGTCCCACGCCAGCCAGCCCCAGGCCTCCACGAACAGGAAGTTGGCGCCATAGCGGGCAAGGAAGCGCTCCAGATTGCCCAGGTCCGTCTGGGGCATGAACGCGCAGCGCAACGTCAGATCGTCGCCCCAGCCCCCATCCTTGCCCGGCCCGCACCCCAATTCGCTCCCATCGCCGCCATTCCCTCCCGCATGGGAGCTTTGCCCATTCCTCCCGTCGTCATCCGGGGGCGGGGGGGAGGATCGGTCAGGAAGGCCGGGGGCGGATGACGAAGCGGCCGCGGGCCTCCCGGCCCGCGAACTCCCGTTCGCTTGGGCAGAGCTTGGGCGCGCGCCAGCACGCGTGCCGACGTCGGACAGATCGTGCGCGTTCTGCATGCCGTCGCGCAGCCCGTTCTCCATCGTCTGTTCGGCGCCGTCCGGATCCTGGTTGTTCGGCATGTTGCGGATGACGTCGCGAAGCGCCGCGCGCACCACGCTTTCGCTCAGCCACCCGCCGGCGACAAAGCCGCCCAGTTTCAGCGCCGCGAAATAGATGCCGCGATTCCGCCCGCCATGGCGGCCGCCGCCCTCCGGCGTCTTCTCCAGCTCCGCGCACTCGTCTTCCAGCGCGCGCAGGGCATAGCGCCGGCGCACCACATCGGCGGGATCATCGCTGCGGTTTACAGGTGGCGCCGATCGCGTTGACGGTTCGGCCGCATCGGTTTCCGCCGGCGCCGCCGCCCGCGCCCGTTTCGCGGTCGATCGCAATATCTCGATCAGCGCCGCCGGCGCGTCGACGGCTTCATCGCCCAGCTTCCCGCGATACCAGCGATACCGCCCCTTTTCGGTGCCGTCGTCATGATAGGTCACGCTGGGCGGCGCGATCACATAGCCGCCCTCTCCGCGCACATCGACATGCCGGGGCAGGTTCCCGCGATTCCGGATCGGCTCCCCGTCCGGCTGGCGCAGATACACATGCACGCCCTCGCTCTGCGTTATCGCCGTCAGCGAGGGCGGCAGCGCGCAGCCCATCTGCTCTTCCAGGTCCGCTTTCAGCTGCTCCAGCGTGAAGACTTCGCCCGTCACCGCATCGTGGCGAGGATCGAAGTCGAGCACGAAACAGCCGTTGCGACCCGTCGCCAGCCCGATCAGCGCATTGGGGTGTCGCCGCCACCATTCGCGGATCCGCGCTTCGTCGGTGGTCGCATCCTTGAAGCCCGCGCCGGTATAGGGCGATTTCGCCTTGTATGTCCGCTCGTTGCCGTTCGCCAGGCGCACGGTTTCGTCGCGCTCGCGACACGGGAAAACCGGCCAGCCATGCCGCGCGTATCGCAGAGCGGCCGAACACATCGGCGAAGGTAGGTCGGCACTCGGCACGGTCAGCAAATCCCCCCGTGAAAATCACGGCACACGAACGAAAACAGGCTTCCCGGCCGAACCGGGAGGATGCGGCTAGAACGGAACGTCGTCGTCGAGATCGAGGCGAGACGGGCCGGACGATGCGGGAGGATCCGCGCGATCGGCGCCGCCGGCGGCATCGCGGCCGGACTGGGGGCGCTCCGCCTGGTCGGACTGGCCGCGATCGAGCAACCGCAGCTCACCGCTGAAACGCTGGATCACCACTTCGGCGATGCTGCGTTCCACGCCCTCGCGATCGCGATATTTGCGGTGCTGCGTCTGCCCTTCCACATAGCAGCGGCTGCCCTTGCGCAGATAATCCATGGCAAGCTTGCCCAGATGCTCGCTGAAGATGACGACGCGGTGCCAGTCGGTGCGTTCCTGCCGGTTGCCGTCGCGATCGTTCCAGCGCTCACTGGTCGCCAGACCGAACGAAACGACGTCGTTCCCATTGGGCATCGTCTGCCGCTTCGGATCCGCGCCAAGGTGGCCGATCAAGAGCTGCTTGTTGAGGGAGGCGGTCATAGTTCGAAGCCTTTCAGCGCTTCATGGACCCGCAGCATGCGCACGACGTCGCCTGAGGCGAGCGCAGCAATGCCCTCGACGATCGACGCTTCCATCAACGTAATCGCCGGCTCAACGATCACGCCTGGCATGGTGCGGAATTGCTTGTAGGCGTCCTGCACCGCTCGAACGCGGTTGATCTCGCGGGGCAGCGCTTCGGCCAAACTCTCCGTCATGACCGACCACCCTCAACCGCTACCGCGCGCGCCCGCCGCGTCCCCACCTTCTGATCGGAGCCGTGCCAGACGAATTCGCCATCCTCTCCGACAGGGAAATGATCGCGACACGCGACACAGAACGTGCCCGAATAGAATTCCGGCTGGCGGGCATATGTCTCGGCCAGCTCGATGCCCATCGCGGTGACGGCGCCGCAGGTCTGGTGCACATAGGATCGCCGCACCGGCTCGACGAAGCCCTTCGCGCGCTCTTCATCGTTCAATACGACATAGCCCTTTTGCATGCCGGTGGCGGGATCGATCTCGCGATGATCGGGAGTGACCGGCGAACCGTCGGTCAGCGTGGTTTTCGTCATGGCTTTTCTCCGACCACAAAGGTGAAGCTGCGCGCTTGCTCGTTGAGCTGCATGGAGAGATTGAACCGACCGGTGCCGTCGATCTCCGCGTTCGGGATCTCGATCGATCCGCCGGCGCGATTGACCAGCACGATCAGCAGCTGTCCCAGCATCGCGTCGATGGCTTCACGCGCGATCGGATTGGCCTGCATCTGGGTAAGCCGGTTCATGCCGGTGAAGTGCTTGCGGCCGCTCACGACAGGATCACCCCGTCCCAGGCGTGAAAGACTTGGGTCCAAGCCTCGCATTGAACCTGCTCGCCCGTTTCATCATCAATGTACGAACTGGGCGGATAATCGATCGTCTGCTCTTCCATCGTCGCAGCCGCGACGGTGCCGAGCGCATAGGTGGTATTGGATCCGAATGCGCCATTCTCGGGAGATTTGAAGATCACCGGCTTGCTCGGATCGAGCGCTTGCAACTTCGCGATAAGGTCGCCGACCGTGATGGTTTGCGGATTGTGATCCGACTGCGGATAATAGTTGCCGCTCATCCCTTCCTCTCCTTTCGGTTTCCATCCAGCACCTGGTCGACCAGCCCGGCGCCGGCGACGCGGGTGATGATCTGGGTTGCCAGTTCGACCAGGCTCATTCGCCGGCGGTTGATATGCGGGCGCAGCTGCTCAACGGCCTGCGGCGGGATCGAGATGATCGGCCCGGCATAGCCACGCCGGCGCGCCGATCGCGGATGCGATGCCCGCCACTCCAACGAATTGACCACTGTCCGCTTGATCCCCAGCCGCTCCGCGATCTGGGCCGTGCTCAACCCCTCCGCGCGCAACGCGACCACGGCCGCAGTGCGGCTCGGATAGCCAAGGGCGGGGATCGTCACAGCAGCAGCCTCACGACAGCGGCCGGATCGATCGGCTCGATCACTTCCACGCCCACGTCGCGCAGGCATTCGGTGCAAGGCTTCCACTCGCCGGGATCCGCTTCGCCTCGCTCGATCTTGTTCCGGCGAACATGCGGCCAGATCTCGAAACAGGATGGATCGCCATATTCGGCGCACCGATCCTGACAGGCGTTGCGGCAGGGATCGACGTTCACCGCTTCCTCCCCGGATCGCGATTCCACGCGTCGGCCGCCGTGGCGTCGTCGCGATAGGCGTCTTCGATTTCCGGCCCGGTCGCGCGACAGCCGGGGCATTCAACCCAGGTCTTCATCACGTCTTCGGCAACGCGGCGCGCACGAAGGCCGGGCATCCGCCCGCAGGGGCAGCGATTGAGCGAGGGGCGATCTGTGATCCGCAAGGGCGCGCCCGATGACGCACCGCTGGGGGCCTCGCGAGCCGTACCGGACCCCTCTGGGGTATTCTGTCCTGAAATCGTCATGCCGCGTTCCGCAGCGCCGCCGCACGCCGGCGATAGAAGCGGTTGAGCGCCTTGAGCAGCGCGGCGGATCCCTGCACGCAATCGCGGCGGTGCCGCTGCTCGGCATCACCCGCCAGCGGCTCCACCGGCGCAAAGGTGCGCTCCAGCACCAGCGCGGGCTTGGGCGCCACCTTCGCCGCCCGCCGCTGTTTCAGCCATACGCGCAGCTTCGCCTGGCGATCGATGCCCAGCGTGTCCTTTTTCAGGCGGCTGACCGCAAAGGGATCACCCATCGCCAGCCGCCCGACCTGCCGGGCATTCATGTTGGTTTCCGCCATATAGGCGGTGATCTCTTCCAACAGCGTCACTCCGCCGCCTCCATCGTCTCTTCGGCGAGCAGGTCGAACAGGCTGGCCGTGGCCCGGCCGGCATCCTGTTCGCGCAACAGCATCACGCCATCTTTGAAATATTTCTCGCTCAGCTCGGTCGCCCAGCCGCGCCGGCCGTGCTTCACCGCGCGCAGCGGCACGCTCAGCAGCCCGCCGAACGGATCGAACACGACGTCGCCGGGATTGCTCCAGTTCAGCACCGCGCGATCGACGATATCGAAGGGGAGGGGGCACAGATGCTCTTCGCGGCCCTTGGCGGACTGGACGGTATTGGCGCCCAGCATCCGCGCCACATCTGTCCACACATCCGGGTGCCAGCTCTGCGCCGGCATCAGCGCGAAATCGACGGGAAGCGACCAGCGCGCCTCCATTGCCTCGACCAGGGCGACATGGCCGTCATGGTCATAGACACTGGCATAGCTCCAGCCGCGGAACAGGCGGTAGATCTGCTTGAACGGCTTGCCGACCAGGTCCTCCGGCGTCAGCACGCGATCGCCGCTGCTCCGCCACATGCTGCACGCATCGGTCTGCCACCGCGCGCGCGAATAGCCGGTACCGCCGACCGGCCGGGCCTTCATGCCCTTCACCAGATCATCGGCGCGCTTGCTGTCCCACCGGATGATCTCGCCGGTGTCGACGATCTCCAGATCGGGCTTGCCCTTCACCACCGGCACATCGGCATAGCCGTTCGATCGGTCCGACGGCGGCTTGCGGAACAGCAGAAGATATTCGGGCAGGCCAACGCCCATGCCCGATGCATCCTTGCACTGCTCGGTCCAGCCCAGCCGATAGGTGCCGGCATTCTCGCGCACCACGTCGGTCACGATCGTGATCATGCCGAGATAGGCGAAGCCGTGCCGCTGATAATGCGCGATGCACCGCGCATGGAACGGCTCGATCGTGCGGAAGCCCAGGCCTGTCAGCCCGCTCGGCACCACGCGATCCTTGACGTGCACCGCCATGCGCCGGCCGGGCTGAAGGACTCGCAACAGCTCCGGCGTCAGATAGTCCATCTGGCCGAAGAAATGGTCGAGATCGTCGGTATGGCCGAAATCGTTATAGCTCGGGCTATACTCATACTGGTTGCCGAACGGCACGCTGGTCACGATCAGGCCAACACTGTCCGCCGGCAGCGCCGCCGTCTGGATGACGGTATCGGCGTTCCACACGCGCCAGCTGTCGCCCTCCACCGCCGGCGCCGTCTCGGTCGCCACCGTCCGCGCCAGCACGTCGCGCGCACCGGCCAGGCCAAGCCCATAGGTGCGGATGATCTCGCTCATCCGCACAACGGTTTCCTTGTGCCGCGCCCACTTCTCCTCGAGCACGCGGCGCACCGCGCGTTCCGCCTCGGAATAGATCAGGTCGATGCGAACCCGGTGCGTCTGCAGGAATCGCTGGATGCGGTGGATCGCTTGGATGAAGTCGTTGAACTTGAAGCCGATGCCGAGGAAAACCGCCCAATGGCAATGGCGCTGGAAGTTGCAGCCGCTGCCGGCGAGCACCGGCTTTGCCGCAAGCTCCTGGATCTCGCCGTCGGAAAAGCGGATGATCGTCTTTTCCCGCTGCCCCAGCTCCTGATTGCCATAGACGCTCGCGACATTCGGGATCGCGCGCTCGATCGCGGCGCGCTCCGCCTCCAGATCGTGCCAGATGATGCGATGCGCGGCAGGATCCTCCGCGCGTATCTCCATCAGCTTTTCGATCCGGGCACCCAGGCTGTCGCGCTTCTCGCGCGCCGCGTCGACCAGACCGATCGCATCCTTTTTCAGCAGCAGGCCCTGGCCGCTCTTGTCGGCGCCGGCGACGGCATGATCCGCCGGCACTTCATGCCAGCGCACGTCCAGCTCGGGCAGCTCATAGCCTTCGTCGGAGAAACCGAGATCGGACGGGCGTTGCACGAACGCCGCCCAGCTGTTCACCCACAGCCAGAATTCATCCGCCTTGTGCGGATGGATCGTCAGCTCGTCCGCCTTTTCGCTGTTGCGCTTGAAGAACCGCGTCTTGGCCTGGCCGACGTCCATGATTTCCAGGAACGCGGCATAGGCCAGCAGCTCGACATATTCGTTCGGGCTGGGCGTCGCCGTGGCGACGAACTTATATTGCATCCCGTCGAACAGGCGCATGAACTCGCGGAACGTCTTCGTCCCGCCGAACCCGCGCAGGCACGATGCTTCGTCCAGCGAACAGGCGTTGAACAGCGACAGGTCGATCTTGCCTTCGCGAACGCTTTCATAGTTGGTCAGATAGAGCTGGCCACTGGGCCCAGGCTCAGCCGCGATCGCGATCTCCGCCGTCGACCGAATGAAGATCGGTGACATGCCGAGCATCGCGGCATCGCGCTTGAACTCGATCAGCACCGTCAGCGGCACCACGATCAGCTGGCGCCCGCCGAGCTGGGCACCCAGCTGCCGCATGATCTCCAGCTGCATCAGGCTCTTGCCCAGCCCGAACGCCGCGAAGATGGCGCGCCGTCCGCCTGCCACCGCCCAGCGGACAAGCGCCTGCTGATGCGGTTTCAGGATCGGATGCACATCGTTCGCCGCCACCGGCACGCCCAGCGGCGGCAGATCCAGGATCTTCGCGCGAACGAAATCCAGATAATCCAGCGGCTGGGCAGCGGTCGAAGCCGCAAGGGCGGGACCGCGCCTCATGCCGGCATCCCGCTATGCTGGACGCCATCGAGCAGCCGCCCGGTGATCTTCTTCGTGCCCCGGAACATGGCGATGCCCGGCCCGCCGCGCGATGCGGCATGGCCCGTGCGAACCGAACCGTCCGGCCAGGCCGCGAAACCAGATGTCGCAGGCCGCGCGCCCATCAGCGGCGCGAACCATCCCCATTGCTTCAAAAAGAAGGCGGTGTCCGTGTCCGCGCAGTCATCGCGAATGTCGCGCACCCATTTGGGATGCATCGCCCGGGGGCCATTCTCTCCGCCCACGATCGCCTGATCGATCGAAAGCGCCGGGCTCCCTTCGGGATAGGGGCGCGTGACGTCCCAATCACCGATATAGGGCACGCCGCTTTCGACATACCGGCCGGCGAGCGCATCGATATGGATGCCGGCCCGCGCCGAGCCGAGCACCTGCGGCACGATGCAGATCCGCCGAAGATTAACCGGCCCCAACAGCGGCTCCAACGAAAGGAAACGCACCGCTGCCGGCGTATTCAGCAAATGCGGGATCCGCTCATTCGCGCGCGGTTGATCCTCGACAGACGTGCCCAGCCAGACATTCTTGAACCCGGCATTGGTCCGATGGTCGATCCGCTTGAGCGCGTCGACGCAAGCCTGCCGCGCCGCCATGCCGGCGGCTTCGTCCCAGCGGCCCTTGAGCGTAGCAGCGATCCGATAGGCCGCGTCCGAAATCCGATCGAGCCGAGTGTAAAACAGCGAATTGAGCGGCTGGGTCAGATACGCCCGCATCCGCTCCGGCCGCTTCGTCAGCACCTGGAATATGTGCTGCGGGCATAGCGCCATCACCGCGAACACCGCGTCGATCACGTCGTCTGAAACGGCTTCATGGAACAGATCGCCATGCGCGCAGACGAAGATCCGCTTGGGCTTCCGCCAGCGCAGCGGCTGCAACAGCACCTTTCCATCGACCCGAACCTGCCCGTTCCACACCGGCCCGGCCGCCGTGTCGATCGTCAGCCCCGCGCGCGACGGATGATTGCGCAGTCGCGTCCCCGCCAGCCGCATCGCATAGCAATGCTTGCACCCCGGCGAGAGGACGGAACACCCGTTCACGACGTTCCACGTCGCATCGGTCCATTCGATCAGCGTGCGGGCAGCCATCAGCGAGCCCGCCCATCAAGCCCGGTCGCGCTCAGCGCCGCGCGCACGGCGACGCGGACCTCTCGCGGTTCGAAGCCTTCCATATGCAGGCCGATCGCCACGCCTTCGGCGAACACATCCACCTGTTTCGCCAGCAGCGTGCCTTCGTCGGCGGTCAGCCGCCCCCTGGCGATCTGCACCTCGATCCGCCGCCGATGATCGGCCGCATAGGCCTTCACCGCCGCCCGCTCGGTTGCGATCGTCTCCGCGCATAGGCCGGCAAGTGGATCAACCGGCTTGCGCTCAATGCGAAATTGGCCTTCCAACCGCTCGGTCGCATAGCCATCGTCGCCAGGAATGGGCCGGCCGTTCGCGTCTCTGAGACAGCGAACCAGCCAGCCTTCGGCTGCGTTTACTTCGACAACGTCCCGAATCTCGACGCCGTCAGCGTCGACGATGAGAAGATTGAACCAATTATCTGGCGGTCCACCAACGCAGGCATATGTGACGTCCGTCATGCCGCTGCCCTCACTTCCTGATACCGGGCAAACGCGACCCGCGCGCGATGCGCCTTGTCGATCGCGCGCTTCAACGCCGCTTCCAGCAGGTCGGATTGCTGCTCGACCGCGAGCGCAGCCGCGCCGGCCTGCTCAGCAGCCTTGTCCGCACGCGCTTTCGCGGTCGCGATCTTCCGGTCCTGGTATCGCCGCCGCGCCGCTTTCAGCGCGACCAGCCGTTCCCGCCGGCGATGCTCGGAATCCAGCAGCCCCACCGCACGCTTCTTCGCGTCCAGCGCCGCCAGCTCCGCGAGCTGGGCGGCGATCGCTGCGGCTGAACTCTTCATGCCGCCAGCGCCAGTTGCGCCAGGCGCGCCGCCGCACGGTCCAGCTGCTCGGCACGCCGCCGCGCGCGCCACCAATTGCGCAGCCGCTCGCGGCGCAGCAGATCGTCCAGCCGCGCCACTTCCTGATCGGAAAGGCTGCGGGTCAGGTTGATGCGCTCCAGCCGCGCGATCTCCGCGCGTTGCTCGGCGATGGATTGGCGGTTGATCATCGTCCCCCCTCTTTCCTTAAGCCTTGCCGCTGACGACGGCGTCCGCATGTGCCCCGCGACACGCCCGAATCCCGGCGTCGAGCGCATCGCGCATCGAGACGGCGGCGGGCACGTCCAGCCGGAAGGCGAAGCCCATTCCGGTCAGCAGGAAATCATTGGCCGATCGGCTGTCGCTCACCGCATGGAACAGCGGCCCACTGGGCAGCTGGTCGCCCAGCCGCCCGCTGCACAGATGCGCGCCCAGCGGCGCCGTTTCGGCGGATGGCGCCAGCACGGCCGCCGCATCGGCTTCGATCTCCGCGATAGCTTCATCGATCTCCGCCGGGACGGGGATGACTTGGTCGAAATGGGCGGCCACGACCGCGCCGCCGCTCACTTTCTCGATACGCTCAAGCAAAGTGGCCATCAGTGCAGTGGGCGCAGTGCAGCAGAGTAGAAGCTCGATCGCCTCGCCCATCGCGAACGGGTTGGACAGGCTGCGCGACAGCAGCGCCGCCTGGCCGGGCGCGGTCATGATCCAGTTCGCCAGCGCCAGCGCGCCCGCATTCCAGTCATCACCGCCCGCCACATCCTTGCCGGCCAGCGCACGGCAGCACGCGACCAGCTCCGCGCCGGTTTCCACCGGCCCGTCCAGCCAGCTCTTGTCATCCAGCGTGAACCGCATCAGCGCACATCCTCCAGCATGCGTTCGAGCACGGCTTTCAGCCGCACCGCCGCCTCGATCCCTTCGGTGACTTCCTTGATCGCGTGCTCCAGCTCGCCGCGGTCGAACTTGCCGTCCGCAAAGCCCGCGACGATCGTCGAGGCGCCATCCGAATGCTCTTTCAGGCTGACGGCGAGCGCCGCGTGAACATCGGCCGGCAGCGTGCCGGCACGGGGCAGGGGAACGAACACGCCGCCCATGACCTCGCACAGCCGGCGCGTCACGTGCGGCCAGCCTGGCCGGTTCTTCGCCTTCGGCTCCAGATCCGCGACAACGTCTATTGGCACGAACCGGTCTGGATGATCCTCGCTGGCATATTCCGCCAACACGCTCTTCCCGACGCGGCACAGGCTGGCGGCGGCTTCCAGCCCGCCACAGCCCTTGATCATGTCGTGCGTGACGTCTTTCAGCTTGATCTGTTCGGGGGTCAGGTCGGTCACGCCAGCGCCTCCCGTAAAAACGTCCAGCGCTTGCCGTCCCAATAGGCCCAGGCCGCAAGGTCCGTTCCGGTGCCCAGATCGATCCCGATAACGGGCCGCTTGAACCGGGCGGTGTTGCCAAGCGTGTACGGCAACAGTTCGAACTGCGTCGGGGTCACGCGGGTTTTCCGGCGCAGCTTCCATGAGCGCCGACGCTTCACGCGCTCACCCGTGCGGAAATTTCCCCGCCCTTTCCGGATGACGGCGGCGTAACGATCAGGCTAGCCGCTACGCTGTGTTGCAGAACCAAGCCCTCCGCAGAGATCTTGCCCCCCGATGCGGCGATGATGCGCCGCATCACATCGCGGGTGATGTTCTGCTCACCCTTGCGGATGCGCGATATCGAAGCCTCGCTGAGGCCGACGCGTCCGCCGAAGTCGGCGGCCGTGATGTCCTCGCTGGTGAGATAGTCATCGAGCGTCATAGCACGGCGACTTACACCCAGCGTAAGTCTTACGTCAAGCGTAACTTACATGGGGCGGCATTCTCAGTGCACGCGCCATGTAGGACACTCGCTTACATGGTACGCAATCCCGCCTCGAAACATCGGACCTATTTCAAGGAATGGCGCAGCTATCGGGGGCTGACGCAATCGGCAGCCGTGGCGCGGATCATCGAGCTGGCCGGCGATACGGACCCTGACGATCCGGGCCGCCGTGTTCCGAAAACCGAAGCCAGCCTTAGCCGGATCGAGAACGGCAAGCAGCCCTACACACAGGCGGTGCTGGAAGTGCTGGCCGATGTGTATCAGACGCACCCGGAATACCTGATCTCCAGAGATCCGACGAAGGAGGGCAAGGTGCTTTCCATTCTCGATCACCTGACGCCAGATCAGTATCGCCAGGCCGAAGCGGTCTTGGAAGCGCTCGCGCGCAGCGGCACGCACGGCTAAGCCGACAACCTGATACATCGTCGATCGCCTAGGTGGGCGCGAACGCGGACGCGCGTTTGCGCCCTCTTTCGTCCATTCTCGATCAATCTCGCCTTTCCTACACGCCCGAAAATTGCGCAGCATGCAATCTATGCGAGTCGCGCCCATATCGATTCCGAAACGGTAAATTACACCATACGTAATTTCCATTTGACAGAGAACTTACACCACACGTAATTATCGCCCCCGTCAACAACGGGAGGCAAACATGCTTCAATCTGTTCCATTCCCTCATGCTGGCTCCAGCGCGTTGCTTGCCGGCCAGCCGGTCAAGATCCATCAGTGGAACCGTGACGGCTCCGCTGTCGTCATCACCGATCGCGGCACGCGCCGCGCCCAGCCAGACGAACTGTCGCCCCCGGCGGAGCCGACGCTGTTCGAACGCTGGCTGGCCGATCGCGTCGTGCCCCGCATCCATCCGGCCAATCTCGATATCGACGAACAGGCCCGCACCCCCGCCACGGATGTCCTGTCCGACTACATGAACTGGCTGTCCAAGAATGGCGGCCACGCGGAGGACTACCCGACCAGCGAATATGCCTTTCGCCGCATGATGCTGGAAAAGGGCCATCGCATCGTGCGCGGCTTCTGGCGCCGCCCCGGCGACACGCACGCGCGCAGCCGCATCCTGTTCAAACTCGCGCTCAAGACGGTGCTCTGATGAGCCGCGCCCGCCAGTCAGAGAATTGCCGGCTCCATGTGGAGGCCAGCAACCTGCCGAAGATCGGCAGCGAAACCGAATTCCGCCGCATGGCGACGATCGATTGGAGCGAAATCCAGCCGAGCGACGACGATCAGGCCGCCGATCGCGCCCGAGCCCGCCGCGATCGCCGCCTCTACATCGCCTTCGGCCTGATCGTCGCCGTCGTCATCGCCGCCCAGGCAGTCAGGTGGGCGATATGAGCCGCTGGCTTGACATGAAATCCATGCCGATCGGCGACCAGCGCCATATCGTGGTCGAGGTTCGGGGCGCGCCGCAGCCGCAGGCGCTGGCATACTGGACGGGCCGCATCTGGGCACTCGCCCCGATCAGCGACAATCCCGTCGATATCGGATTTAACCCGGTCGAATATCGGATGCCGATCGAACAGGCGGCGGCGTCAAGCGACCCCGCATCCACCGATCTCCGCCAGGGCGTCAGTAAGGCCACGCATGAAGCGCTCGACATTCTCGACGTGCTGCACAGCCCCGAATGGGACAAGGTGCGGCAGAACACCAATTACTGGCTGGCGGCACTAGGCAGGCCAGAGCTGTCCGCGTTGGGCCATCACGCGCAATCCGTCGAAGTGCTCGTGCGCCTCGTCGTCGACGAAAGCCAGCCGCGCGCAGAACGCCGCGATCTGGCTCTGGGCCTCGCCGCGAGGATGCTGGCGATGATCGACCTGTGGGACGCCGAAGAAGCGACGACGCCAGCGGAGATCCCGGAATGACGATCGAACCGGGGGACATCCGGGTGCTGATCGGCTGCGAACGCAGCGGCGCCATCCGCCGTCAGTTCGTTGCGAGGGGCTTCGATGCATGGTCGTGCGATCTGGAGCCGGCAGACGATGGCAGCAATCGCCACATCACCGGCAATCTGCTGGATCATCTGGACGATGGCTGGGACATGCTCGCCGTCTTCCATCCGCCCTGCACGGTGCTTTGCAACTCCGGCGTGAAATGGCTCTACATCGACGGGAAGAAGATCAACGGCCCGGATCCGCAGCGCTGGGCCGAGCTGGAAAAAGCCGCCGCATTCTATCGGGCGGTTCGGGATGCGCGCCAGATCCGGCGCCGCGCGATCGAAAATCCCGTCATGCACCGCTACGCGATCGATCTGACAAAGCGCGGCCGAACGCAGTTTGTGCAGCCATGGTGGTTCGGAGATCCATTCTTCAAGGCGACGGGCCTTGAACTCATCGACCTGCCCGATCTTGTGCCGACCGACCGGCTGGACCCGCCGGCCCCGGGTACTGACGAGCACAAGGCATGGAGCCGCGTTCATCGTGAACCGCCGGGGCCGGAGCGCGCGCGCAAGCGCAGCGAAAGCTTTCCCGGCATCTCCGCCGCCGTCGCCCAGCAATGGGGCGACCACCTTCTGGCGCAAATGCTTGCCGAAAGGGCAGCGGCATGAGCCTAGTGCATAACCTCGCCTATGAACTGGCGGATCTGATCGACCAGCGCGGCATGCGCGAGCGAGCAGAGCCCGCCGTCGCAGCCGTTCACGAGATCGTGAAGGGCCATGCCATGACGATGCCGACCGCGATCGAAGCAGCGTGCGTCGGTATCGTGGTGGCTGAAAACATACTGCGGGAGGCGATCGAATTCGCCGTTCGATCCGCCGAAGCATCGGGCGCGGAAGCCGACGCGATCCGCGCCGCAATCGAGCTTGTGTTTGCTGGTATGCGCCCATGACCGACGCCCCCCACTTCGCGCACGATTGGGATCTGATCGCCGCCGAAGCGGCCGACGCCGCGCGCCGGCGCAAGGCCTCGATCGAGATCCTGACCGAACGGCTCGGCGAGATCGCCGCCCAGGCCGAGCTGGCTGCCTGGCGCGCGATCGCGGCCGATTGGCATTGGGTAGTCAACCATCAGCGCCCCGCCGGCATCGACGATGTCAGCCAGCTCGCGAAGCTGACCGCGCTGGAAGAGTCCTATACGCGCTGCACGCAGCAGCTGCGCAAGGCGCAAGACGATTTGCCCGTAGAGATCCGCGCGACGATCGACGGCAACACCGAAACCGGCCTGCGCTACATCCACGGCGATCTGATCGAACCGTACCTTACGGCCTGGCGCCGCCGCGAGCTGGTCGAGGCGATGCTGTGGTGGCAGCGCCGCACCGGCGATCAGTCCATCCGCATCCTTGTCCTCGCCAACATCAAGGCCCGCCAAGATCGCGCGCCGGCCATCCAGGGAGAAGCCGCGTGAACGCGCATGTCGTCCTGCCCGATTCCGACGCCCGCCGGCCATTCACGGTCAAGACCTTGGCCGCGCATTGGGAATGCAGCGAAGGCGTCATTCGCAAGCTGATCGAGCGCGGAGAGTTGCAATGCTTCCGCGTTGGCGATCTGATCCGCATCCGCCACACCGAAGTAGAGAGATTCGAATGCAGTCCGACCCCTTCACAGTCCAGCGGCTTCGCGGCGGATACGCAATCGTCTGGCAGGATGCCGAAGGAAAGCGCCGCCGCCACGCCCTATCCGCGACCGATCGAATCGGGGCTGAGGCCGAAGCGCGGCAGCGCTGGCGGCTCGGCAACCGTTCTGCCCGGACCGTGGGAGACATAGTCGAGGCCTATCTCGCCGATCGGCGGGCAGAAGGCATCGTCACCGCGAATCGGCAGTCGGATGCCTGGAAGGCAATGCGCGACTATTGGGCAGCGGTTTCACCGAACCTGATCGATAAGGAAATGGCCAGGGGCTATGCCGCGCGTCGTCGTGCCGCGCCGGCGACAGTGCGCTACGAATTGTCGATGCTGTCGGTCGCGCTTCGCTGGGCGAAAGACGAGAAGCTGATCGATAACGCGCCGGAGATCTGGCGACCGTCGCCGCCGGAGCGCCGCAAGCGCCATCTCAGCCATGCCGAATTCGAAAAATTCTTCGCGGCCGTGAAGGCGCCGCATGCCAGGCTCTACGTGTTGCTCGGCCTCTACACGATGGCGCGGCCGGCCGCGCTGCTCGATCTGACATGGGATCGCGTGAACTGGCAAAAGGGAACGATCGATCTCAATCCGGAGGGGCGGGTTCAAACCGCGAAGCGCCGTGCCGATGCGCTGCCACTGAACGAAGAGGCGCTGGACGCTCTGAAAGAGGCGTGGCGCGCGCGCCAGAGCGAATATGTGATCGAACGGGGCGGCAAGCGAATCGCCAACGTGAAGAAACTTTTCCAGGCCGCCAGCGAGCGCTGCGGCTTCCACGTCACTGCCTACATGCTTCGCCATACCGGCGCCGTATGGGCGGCGGAGGCGGGCGCCCCGATGACGGAGCTGGCGCAGTTCATGGGGCATGAAGATAGCCGCACCACGGAACGTCACTACGCCAGGTTCACACCCGGCCATCTGAGGGGTGTAGCAAGCCGAATCCAGCGCAGGGCAGGGGGGCAAGGTTCAATCGAACCTTGGGGCACTGTCCAAACTGGCTAGAAATTGGCTGAAAATGTGGTCGGGGAGAGAGGATTCGAACCTCCGGCCCCTGCCTCCCGAAGACAGTGCTCTACCAGGCTGAGCTACTCCCCGACCGATGCGGAACCGGCACGAAGCCGGTAGGCAGGCGGCGGCTTATAGCAGCGGTTTGGCGCACCGCAAGCCCGCTTCAATCACTCCGTGCCGCGATCATCTCCGCGACGTTCACGAACTTGCCGCGCGGGCTGCCGTCGCGCGCCCGCGCGACTTCCGCCGCTTCGATTTTCTGCCAGTCCCGGAAGGTGACGACGTCGACCTCTCGGCGGGCGAGCAGCGAATCGAGCCCCGCGCGGCCGGCCTTTCGCGAAGGCTCGGGCAGGTCGGCCGCGATCTTCTCGGCGATCATCTGGCCATCCGGCCGATTGGTGCCGATGGTGCCGGTCGGCCCGCGCCGCGCCCAGCCGACGCAATAAAGGCCGGGCAGGATGCGGCCCTCGTCATTGGCGAATCGGCCGCGGCCATGTTCATAGGGCACCCCCTCGATCTGCGGGGTGCTGTAGCCGATGCAACTCACCACCAGCCCGCAGGGAATCGCATAGCGCTCCCCCGTCCCGTGCGAGCGGAGATCGGCGTCCAGCTCGGTGCGTTCGACGATCACGCGCTCGACCTTGCCGTCGCCCTCGATCGCGACGGGCATCGCGAAGAAATCGAAATCGATCGTGATCGGCTTCTTCGCGTCGGTCGCGGCGAAGTCGCGAAGATGCGTCACCGATTTGCGCATGCCGGGTTCGAGCAACGCGTCGTCACCGGTCGGCGGCAGGTCCGCCGGATCGACATGCGGTGCCGCGCGTTCGAGATGGCCGAGTTCTCCCAGTTCCTTGGGCGTCATCGCGATCTGGTGCGGGCCGCGCCGGCCGAGGATCGAGACCCTGGTGATCGACGATTCCGCGAGTGCCGCCAGCGCATGGTCGACAATGTCCGATCCCGCGAATTCGGCGGGCGTCTTGGAGAGGATGCGGGCGACGTCGAGCGCGACATTGCCGTTGCCGATGACGACGACGCCGTCGATATCGAGTCGCGGCGAAAGGTCGGCGAATTCCGGATGGCCATTATACCAGCCGACAAAGGCGGCGGATCCGACGACGCCGGGCAGATCGTCCCCCGCGATGCCGAGCGGCCGGTCGCGCGGGGCACCGGTCGCCAGCACCACCGCATCGTAGAGCGACTGAAGCTCGTCGATGCTGACGTCGCGTCCGACCAGGACATTGCCGACGAAGCGGACATTGTCGCTGAGCGCCACTGCTTCATAGCGTTTGGAAACCGCCTTGATCGACTGGTGATCCGGGGCCACGCCGAAGCGGATAAGGCCATAGGGCACGGGCAGACCGTCTATGACGTCGACGCGGACCTCGCCGCCGAAAAGCTTCTGGCAGGCCTCCGCCGTATAATAGCCGGCTGGCCCCGAACCGATCACCGCGATGTGCCGCATGGATCATCTCTCCTTGCTTTTTCAGGATCGTAACGCGGCGGAAAGGCGGCGCAAGGGGCGTTGGCAAGCGCGCCGCGCCGCTGCTATCGAATGGGTGTGAGCGCGCTCGAAATCATCGCGGTGATCCTGGGCGTGATCAACGTCACGCTGATCGTGCTGCGCAGCATCTGGAACTATCCGTTCGGGATCGTGATGGTCTCGCTCTATGCGGTGATCTTCTACCAGACGAAGCTCTACAGCGACTCGCTGCTCCAGATCTTCTTCTTCGTCATCCAGATCTACGGCTGGTGGTATTGGCACCGCGCCCGGGCGGAGGCGGGCGAGGTGCGCGTCGAACTGCTCTCGGGCCGCGCCCGCGCCGCCTGGGTTGCGGCGCTGCTGGCCCTGATCGCACTTTGGGGCTGGATGATGGATACGCGCACCGACGCGCATTTTCCTTATTGGGACGGCGCGATCGCGATGATGAGCGTGGCGGCGCAGATCCTGATGTCGCGGCGTTTTCTGGAGAACTGGATCTTGTGGATCCTGGTCGATGTGCTCGCGGTCGGGCTCTACTGGGTCAAGGATCTCAAACTGACATCCGCACTCTACGTCGTCTTCCTGGCGCTTTCGATCTGGGGATTCGAGGAATGGATGCGCGCGCGCAGGGCGAGCGGGCGCGCGGCGTGACGACCGGATTTCTGCTGGGCAAGTTCATGCCGCCCCATCGCGGGCATGTGCTGCTGTGCGAAACGGCGCGCACGCTGGTCGACCGCCTGACCATCCTGGTCTGCTGGCTGCCCGACGATCCCGTGCCCGGCCCCCTGCGGCTGCAATGGATGCGCGCGCTGTTTCCCGATTGCGAGGTGATCGGCCATGACGCGACCGTGCCGCAGGAGCCCGCCGACCATCCGGACTTCTGGCCGATCTGGCGCGGCATCGTGAAGACCGCGCATCCCGATCCGATCGATTTTGTCTTCGCGTCCGACGCCTATGGCCAGCGGCTTGCCGACGAGGTCGGCGCCCGCTTCCTGCCGGTGGACCCCGAGCGCCGCGCCGCGCCGATTTCGGGCAGCGCCGTTCGCGCCGATCCCTGGCGGCACTGGAGTGACATTCCCGCGCCCGTGCGACCCTATTATGCGCGCAGCATCTGCCTGCACGGCCCGGAAAGCGTGGGCAAGTCGGTGCTGTCGGCGCGACTTGCCGCGCATTTCGAAACCGATCTGGTGCCCGAATATGGGCGCACCTGGTGCGAACAGTTCGGCACCGATCTGACGATGGACGATCTCATCTGGATCGCGCGCGGGCATGACGCGATGACGCGCGCCGCGCTCCGCCAGTGCAATCGCCGGCTGATCCTCGATACCGATCCGCTGATGACCGCCGCCTGGGCCGAGATGCTCTTCGGCCGCCGCGATCCCTGGTTCGATCGCTGGGATGCGACGGCCGATCTCTATCTGTTGCTCGATACCGATCTGCCATGGCGTGACGATGGCACGCGCCTGTTCGGTGCGCCTGCCGATCGCGCGCGTTTCCTGGAGGTTTCCCGCGCCGAGCTGGAACGGCGCGGGGTTCGCTGGGCAATCGTCGACGGCGAGGGCGAGGCGCGGTTCGAGGCTGCGCTCGCCGCCATCGCAGAGGCGGGATTGGGCTGATCTTCCCCCCTCCCGTGAACGGGAGGGGGAATGGCATCAGCGGACCACGGGCAGTTCTATGTACGACGCATTCTCGCCGTCATGGTGGATGCTGTTGTCCGCCACCACGCCCTTGCTTTCGCTCTCGTTCGGGCCGCCCGTGTTCAGGTTGCGCACGAATTTGGGGAAGCTGGACGAACTGACCTCGACGCGGATGCGATGGCCGGCGCCGAACTGGATGCTCGTCGCCATCGGCGTCGGGCGGATCGTATAGACCTTGCCCGGCTCCATCATCTTCGGCTTGTCATATCCGTCGCGATAGCGTGCGCGGAAGATCGTGTCCGCGATGATCCAGGCGGTGCCGTCGGGCGCGACATCGACCAGCTTGACCGCATAATCGGTATCCTTGGCGCTCGACGAGACCTTGAGCACCGCATCGACGAAGCCGCTGACATTGACCGGTGTCTTCAGCGGCTCGCTGGTATAGACGAGCACATCGTTGCGCGCCTCCACGCCGCGCTGGTCGAACGCGCCGGGCACGACGATTCCGCCATTGCAGCAATCGCCGCCGCCGACGGTCTGCACCGGGTTCATCGGATCGTAGCGATAGCGATCGGCCGCTTCGCCCCTGGGCGGGGCGGCGGCTTCGAGCCGGCCATCGCCGTTCAGGCTGTTGGCGCCGCCGCCGCTGCGGAGATAAAGGCGCATGGGCTCCACGCCCTTGGGCGGCCAGCTCGCCGCATTCTGCCAGCGATTGGCGCCCATCTGGTAGAATTGCACGCGCGGCGTGGCGGCTGGCCAGGCGGCTGCATTGCCCTTCAGCCAGCGGTCGAACCAGGCGAAGATCGTGCCGCTGGTGTTGAAGCTGGTATCGCCCATGTCGCGCTCGCCGACGACGGTCTTGGGCCCTTGCTGCCAATATTGGCAATGCGGCATCGGGCCGATCACCGCATATTGGTTGGCGCTCGCTTCCTTGTCGGTGCCGGCCGCCTGCGCGTGATTGAACAGTTCCAGATTGGGGCCGATCGAGACGTCGTACCAGCTATTGAACCACAAGGCGGGTACGCCCCAGCCCATATCGTCATGATACAGGCCGCCCTTGCGCCAGCCGGGATCGGCCGGGGTGCGTTTGATGAACTGCTCGAAGGTCGCGGGCGGCTCGCCGAGATCGGATAGCATCTGGTCGACCGGCAGATGCTTGATCTGCTTGTTCCAGTCGACCTTGGGCTTGGTCGCGGCAAGGTCGTTATAGCCCGCGATGCGCGCGCGCATCGCGGGATCCAGGCCCTTGGGCAATTCGGCGCGCAGCGGATTGTCGACGCCATAGAGCCAGACGAAGAACAGGTTGCGCGGCACGCCGCCGGTGTACCAATTGCCCTGTTCCTGGAAACGGCCGACCTTGCCGATGCCCGCGCCCGAGGCCATCGGCACCATCGCCGCGTGCGCCGGGTGGTTCTGCGCGGCGAGCGCGAGCTGCCATTCGGCGGAGGAGGAGCAACCGAGCGTGCCGACCTTCTGGTTCGACCAGGGCTGTTTCGCGATCCAGCTGAGCGTGTCGTAGCCGTCGGTCTGCGGGTAGCCGAGGATCTCGTATTTGCCTTCGGAGAAATAGCGGCCGCGTTCGTTCTGGACGATGAAGACATAACCGCGCTTGACCGCTTCCAGCGCGAGCTGCTGCGTCATGCCGCGCGGTACATGCTCGTTATAGGGCGTCTTCCACAGGATCACCGGCAATGGTCCGGTCGCGCCCTTGGGCTTGTAGATGTTGGTGGAAAGGCCGACACCGTCGCGCATCGGCACCAGCACCGCGGTTTCGGCGGTGGCGATCTCCGCCATTTCCTTGGTGGCCGCTTCGGGCGAATATTTCGAATAATCCTGTGCCGCGACAGGCATGTGGAGCGTCAGCGCCACGGACATGGCTAGGACGGCGCGTTTCATCCGGCAATCTCCCCCTCATTCTGTGTACCGACTGTTTCGGCAATCATGCATATTGTCAAGAAAACGGCGCGATCAGGACATGTTTTTCTTATTTGAAAATGCCTGTGTCAGGGCGCGATGCCGAGCCCGTCGCCATTCTTGCCGGCAGGGATGCGCCGGAGCACGGTGCCGTTCTTCATATCGACTTCCGCGATCTCGTTGCGATAGGTTTCGGCCGCATAGAGGCGTTTGCCGTCGCGCGAGAACAGGATCGTGACCTGGCCCGCATCCTTCTGGCCGCTCACCGATATCGTCTTCAGCACCTTGCGCTTCGCGACATCGATCAGCGTCAGCGTACCCGATTCGAGATTGGAGGTGACGGCGGTCTTGCCGTCCGGGCTGATCGCGACACGGATCGCCACCGGATCGACGGGCAGTGTCGCAACGGTCTTGAGCGTCGCGGTATCGACGATACGGACATGCGGGGCCGACAGATCGCCCACCCAGAGCTGCTTGCCGTTGGGTGTCAGCGCGATGCCTTCGGGGCGTCCGCCCACCGCGATGTCGGCGATCTTGCGGCGCGTATCGATGTCGATCACGCTGACCGTGCCCGATGCGATATTGGCGACATAGGCGCGCCCGCCGGTGGGCGCGATCGCCACCATGTGCGATCCGTTCTGGTCGGTAGCGACCGCGCTGACGGCGCCGGTGGCGGGATCGACCAATGTCAGCGACTTGCTCTTCTCGGTGGTGACGACCAGCCGGCCGTCGCGCAGCCAGGCGATTCCGTGCGGCGCGACATTGGGTGACAGGTCGATCCGCTTGACCCGGCTGGCACTGGCGACGTCGAAGATATCGAGCGTGGTGCCGCCATAGGCCACGACCGCTGCCTGTTTGCCGTCCGGCGAGATCGCGATCTCGTGCGGCATATGCGCGGTTTCGACGCGGGCGCGTTCCTTGCCGGTCGCGAGATCGATGAAGCTGACCGTGTCTTCAGCCTTGTTGCCGATCAGCAGCGTCTCCGCGGCGGCGGGGACGGCAAGGGCGAAGCTTGAGGCAAGGCTCACGGCAAGCAGGACGAATGGGCGCATCGGGTCTCTCCTTTGCGCGGATGAATACGCAGGAACCGCACAAAAACAAAGCGCCGCCCCGGCGGACCGGGACGGCGCTCCATTCGGTTGTGCCTGTCGCTTATTTGCGGGCGACGGGCGCCGCGGCTGCCGCGTTCTCGGGCAGGCCGCCGAGCTGGGTGACCAGCTTGGTATAGGCGTCGAGATAGGCGAGCACGATGACCTGGCCGATCTCGGTGTTCTGGTAGCCGCCGCCGCCGGCCGCGGCGAGGCCGCCGCCCCACAGCGCGCCGCCGCCGCCGCCGAAGCTGACGTCCGACTTGCGGGCATAGCCCTCGGTCAGCGCCTCTTCCTCGGTGGTGCGGCCGTTGACGATCGAAAGCGTGACGTTCGCTTCCTTCTTCTTGACCGACACGCCGCCGGCGATGCCGCCGATCACGCGGCCGGCGCCGCCGAACAGGCCGCCCAGCGCGCCGCCGAGCGCACCGCCCGCGCCGCCGCCGCCGCCATTGGCATTCGCGCCGACGATGTTGGGCTCAAGATAATAGTCGGCCGTCTTCACCTGGCCCTTGCCGAGGTTGGAGCCCGACTGAAGCTCGCCCGAATCGGCCATGGCGCGTTCCATCGCGCGGCTCTGCATCGCGCGGCCGCGATTGACGATGGTGAAGCAGCCCGACTGCTGGACGAACACCTTCAGGATCGCTTCGGGGCTGCCCAGATTATAGTCGCGCCACCACTGGGTGTCGGGCTCGACGATCGCGACCGAGCCGAGCTTGCGGGTGCAGCGCGGAATTTCCTGCGTTCCGCGGGACTGCTCCTGGCGTGCGGACGAACCCTTCGTATCCTTCGCCAGCGCGGGCGAGGCCGCGAGGCAGAGCGAGGATGCGACGAGCAACGAAGTCAGTTTGACGGACACGATATTCTCCCCAAATGAAAATCGGCGCCTTGTTGCGTGAGATGTTTTCACGCCCCCCGGAAGCCGAGATGCAAAATCCTGCGCGCGACCCGCTTGTTGACGGTGTGACGCCGCCATATCACCAAAGCCGCAACCGCGTAAGTGCTCTGGATCACATGACGGGCTTCGTCATATATCGCCGCCGCTGTTGGTCGATGACATCGGGCGGCAGCGATGCTAGGCGCGCGCCATGACTCCGCTCGACAAGATCCGCAACTTTTCAATCATCGCGCATATCGACCATGGCAAGTCGACGCTGGCCGATCGGCTGATCCAGCGCACCGGCGGCCTGACCGAGCGCGAGATGTCCGCCCAGGTCCTCGACAATATGGAGATCGAGAAGGAGCGTGGCATCACCATCAAGGCGCAGACCGTGCGCCTCGACTGGAAGGGCTATGTCCTCAACCTGATGGACACGCCGGGCCATGTCGACTTCGCCTATGAAGTCTCGCGCTCGCTCGCGGCCTGCGAAGGCGCGCTGCTGGTCGTCGATGCCGCGCAGGGCGTCGAGGCGCAGACGCTCGCCAATGTCTATCAGTCGATCGAGCATGATCACGAGATCCTGCCCGTCATCAACAAGATCGACCTGCCGGCGGCGGAACCGGAGCGCGTGCGCGCCGAGATCGAGGACATTATCGGCCTCGACGCGTCGGAAGCCGTGCTGGCGAGCGCCAAGTCCGGCATCGGCATCGAAGAGATTCTCGACCAGATCGTCGCCAAGATCCCGTCGCCCAAGGGCGATCGCGACGCGCCGCTGAAGGCGATGCTCGTCGATAGCTGGTACGATCCCTATCTGGGCGTCGTCATCCTCGTCCGCGTCATCGACGGCGTGCTGAAGAAGGGCCAGCAGATCAAGTTCATGCAGGCGGGCACCACCCATCTGGTCGACCGCACAGGCTGCATGCGCCCCAAGATCGAGCAGCTGCCCGAACTGGGGCCGGGCGAGATCGGCTTCATCACCGCGCAGATCAAGGAAGTCGCACAGACCATGGTCGGCGACACCATCACCGACGCCAAGAAACCCGCCGCCGAAGCGCTGCCGGGTTTCAAGGAAGTGCAGCCGGTGGTGTTCTGCGGCCTGTTTCCGACCGATGCCAATGATTTCGAGAAGCTGCGCGAGAGCATCTCGAAGCTGCGGCTCAACGACGCCTCCTTCAGCTTCGAGATGGAGACGAGCGCGGCGCTGGGCTTCGGCTTCCGCTGCGGCTTCCTGGGGCTGCTCCATCTGGAGATCATCCAGGAGCGGCTGACGCGTGAATATGATCTCGATCTGATCACTACGGCGCCGTCGGTGGTCTATCACCTGACGCTCACCCATGGCGGCGGGCAGCTCGAACTGCACAATCCGGCGGACATGCCCGATCCCAACCGGATCGAGGAGATCGAGGAACCCTGGATCGAGGCGGTGATCTATGTGCCCGACGAATATCTGGGGCCGATCCTGAAGCTCTGCCAGGATCGTCGCGGCATCCAGAAGAACCTCACCTATGTCGGCGGCCGCGCGCAGATCACCTATGAACTGCCGCTCAACGAAGTGGTCTTCGACTTTTACGACCGGTTGAAGAGCATCAGCCGCGGCTATGCCAGCTTCGACTATCACCAGATCGGCCATCGCCCCGGCGATCTCGTCAAGATGAACATCCTGGTGAACAACGAGCCGGTCGACGCGCTCAGCATGATCGTCCACCGCAGCGCCGCCGAGGCGCGCGGCCGCCACATGTGCGAACGGCTGAAGGACCTGATCCCGCGCCACCTGTTCAAGATCCCGATCCAGGCCGCGATCGGCGGCAAGGTGATCGCGCGCGAGACGATCGCCGCGCTGCGCAAGGATGTGACCGCGAAATGCTATGGCGGCGACATCAGCCGCAAGAAGAAGCTTCTGGACAAGCAGAAGGAAGGCAAGAAGCGGATGCGTGAATATGGCAGCGTGAGCATCCCGCAAGAGGCCTTCATCGCGGCGCTGCGCATGGGGGATGACGCCTGATGGCCGAGCGTTTCGAACGGCATCGCCAGCCCTGGACGAGCGACGAGATCCAGAAGCTGCATCAGCTCGCCAAGAAGGGCATGGCGCTGAAGGCGATTTCGAAGGCGCTGACGCGCAGCGAGGAATCGATCAAGGATCGCGCGAAGCTGGATGGGCTGAAGATCGCGAAATTGCGCTGAGCGCCGCTATTCGCAAGTCGTGAACAGCGACCCGATAATATCGATCGCCGATGCGGATCGCAGCGCGTGCGATCGTGATTGTTACGCGACTATGGCAATTCGTCGGCTCTGTCCGGCCTTGTCGATTTTTTCCAACCGGTGTGGCAGCTATGCATCACTTGGGAAAATAACGAACCCCCCGTCATCGCAGTGCAACATTTGGGCCTTTAAGGGACCGCCGTGCTGTTGCAGTGCAACCTAGGACTTAGGATCACGAGTCGGCTTTGAGGGAAGGCGACCGGGTCCATCAAGGGGACTATCCATGAAGAATATGCTTTACGTCGGTGTAGCCGTTGCTGCGCTCGCGATTCCGGGCGCGGCGTTCGCCCAGTCGACCGGTTCGGTCGATTTCGACGATACCGAAATCGTCGTCACCGGCGCGCGTGCCGACAGCGGCGTCGCCGGCGTGATCGCGCCCGATACCAGCAAGGCCAAGGCCGTGCTGACGCAGGATTTCATCGCGCGCCAGGTTCCCGGCCAGACGGTCAACGACATCATCAACCAGCTTCCGGGCGTTTCCTTCCAGAACAACGATCCGTTCGGTTCGGCGGGCGGCAAGCTCTACATCCGCGGCTTCGACAATTCGCGCATCAGCCAGACCTTCGACGGTATCCCGTTGAACGATTCGGGCAATTACGCGCTTTATTCGAACCAGCAGGTCGATCCCGAACTGATCGAGCAGGTCAACGTCAACCTCGGCACCACCGATGTCGACAGCCCGACCGCCGCCGCTTCGGGTTCGACGGTCAACTATCGGACGCGCAATCCGTATCAGGATTTCGGCGCCAAGATGGCCGGATCGGTTGGCGATTACGGGTTCTTCCGCGTCTTCGGATCGGTCGACACCGGCGAGATCGGTCCCTGGGGCACGCGCGCATTCTTCGCCGCCAGCCACGCCGAGAACAACAACCCGTTCAATCGCGGCGGCTCGGCCAATCGCGTCGGCAAGATCGACAAGCAGCAATATAACGGCCGCATCTATCAGCCGATCGGCTCGAACGGCGATTTCGTGTCGCTGTCCGGCCATTACAACCAGAACCGCAACAACTTCCTCGGTTCCGTGGCCCTGCGCACGGATACGACCGGCGGCCGCGTGGTGACCAACCGCCTGCCGCTGACCAAGGACGAGCGTTTCTACGCGATCCCGCGCTGCTCGGCCAACACCGTGGCGCGCCCCGGCGTCGCCGATACCGCGAACAGCTGCGGTTCGACCTTCGACGAGCGTTTCAACCCGTCGAACACCGGCAATATCCGCGGTGCGTCGAAGTTCACGCTGGCTGACGGCCTGGTCTTCACGCTCGACGCGAGCTTCCAGTACACCAAGGCCAATGGCGGCGGCACCGTGGTCGGCCAGGAAGGCCGCTACGACGTCGATCGCGGCGCCGGCACCTCGCTCCAGACCGGCTATGCCGCGAACTCGGGCAGCGGCGCTCCCTATTTCGGCCGCGATCTGAATGGCGATGGCGATATCCTCGATACCGTCCGCCTGCTCGCGCCGAGCCAGACGATCACCCGCCGCTTCGGCGCGATCGCCGGCCTGCGCTACGACATCGACGACAACAACACGGTCCGCGTCGCCTATTCCTGGGATCGCGCGCGTCACCGCCAGACCGGCGAAGTCGGCTATCTCGACATCGACGGCACGCCGTTCGACGTGTTCCCGATCAACGATCCGCTCGCAGACGTGAACGGCAATATCCTCCAGAAGCGCGATCGTCTTTCCTATGCGATCCTGCATCAGATCGCCGGTGAATATCGCGGCGAGTTCCTGGACGATCGCCTGGTGGTGAACGCCGGTCTGCGCGTGCCCTTCATGAAGCGCGAACTGAGCAACTACTGCTTCACGCGCGATGCGTCGGGCAATGTGGACTGCTTCGGCACCAACGCCGCCGCCGCCACTGCCTATGCAGCCGCCAACGCGGCGATCCAGGGGCCGCAGACGCGCACCTTCAAGTACGACAAGATCCTGCCGAACGTCGGCTTCGTGTTCGACATCGTCGATCGCGCGAGCATCTTCGGCAACTTCTCGATGGGCCTCCAGGCACCGCGTACCGACTCGCTGTACAACTCGTTCTTCTTCGCGCCGAACACGCCGCAGGCGAACCCGACGCCGGAAACGACGAACAATTTCGACCTCGGTGCCCGCTATCGCAGCTCGAAGGTTCAGGCGCAGGTCTCGGTCTGGTTCACCCAGTACAAGAACCGTCTGGCCGAGGCCTATGATCCCGATCTGGATCGCAGCGTCTTCCGTAACCTCGGCAATGTCGACAAATACGGTATCGACGGCAGCATCAGCTATCAGCCGATCCCCGAAATCTCGCTGTACGCCTTCGGTTCGTACATGAAGTCGAAGATCAAGGACGATCTGGTCGTCGCCGAACTGCCCAACGGCACCACCGTCACGCTGCCGACCGCCGGCAAGCGTGAGTCGGGCGCGCCCGTCTTCACGCTGGGCGGTCGTGCGCAGGCGTCGCTCGGTCCGCTCGATCTGGGCGCCCAGATCAAGCGCACCGGCAAGCGCTTCGTGAACGACTCGAACCTGCCGGTCTATGTCGGCGCGGCCCAGACCATCGTTTATCCGGCCGCCGCGCCGGCCTATACGCTGGTCGATCTGGACGCCCGTCTGTCGCTGGAATTCCTGGGTCTGAACGACAAGACCTATTTCCAGCTCAACGTCACCAACCTGTTCGACAAGATGTATGTCGGCGGCTTCGACGGCGGCAACCAGACCCCGACCTATTCGGGCAACACGCTGACCGGCTATACCTCGCCGATCTTCGTGCAGATGGGCCCGCCGCGCACCGTGATGGGTTCGCTCGTCGTCGCGTTCTGATCGCGAGCCAATGGTTCATAGCAGGACCGCCGTCCCGAAAGGGGCGGCGGTTTTGCTGTATATGCGGGCGAAAAGGTGGGTTACGCCGCTTCAGCCGTCCTCGAATAGAGGCTCTGCCTGGGCCGTTCGAACAGCTTCATCACCATCGGTTCGAAGAAATCGAGCGGTGCGCTTTCATAAGCGGGGTCGAACGCGGCCTGATCGTATTTCTCGCAGAACTCCGCGCAGGCCTCGAAATGCGGATGGCCTCTGAACGTCTCGCGCAGATCGCGGTCCATGCCGAGATGATGGAAGAAATAATAGCCCTGGAAGATGCCGTGCTGGGCCGTGATCCAGTGGATCTCTTCCGATACGAAGGGCCTGATGATCGCGGCGCCGATATCAGGGTGGTTATAGGCGCCCAGCGTGTCGCCGATATCGTGGATCAGCGCCATCACCACATAATCGTCGGGGCGGCCGTCGCGATGCGCGCGTGTGGCGGTCTGCAGCGAATGTTGCAGCCGGTCGACCGGGAAGCCGCCATAATCGCCGTCGAGCAGCTTCAGATGATCGAGCACCCGCCGGCCGCCCTTGGCGGCGAAGGGGATGAAATGGCTGCTGATCGCCTGCCAATCGGCCTGGGTGCCCTCGGTCATCGCGGTGAATGTCGCGCGATCATGAGTCTGGTCGTTCATGGATCCTCTCCTCCGGTGGAGAGGATAACGCCGAATCCGCTCAAGTTGCAAAACGCGACCTGATCGCCCGCCAGATCCATTCTCCCGCCAGTGCCGCCAGCATCGTCGCGCCGGTCAACGGGAACAGCGCGCCCACCGTCACCATGATCGCGGCGACGCCGCGGCGGGCGCGGCGGTTGTCGGCGCGGGGTGGGGGCGTGAGCCGGCCCGCCCGGCGGCGCTTCCACCAGAGGATCGGTGCGGTCAGGGCGAGCAGCCATGCGCCGATGCAGCCGGCGAGCATGACGAGCCGATTGACCTCGCCATATTGCTGGCCCTGATGGACGGCGATGCCCCATTCGATCGCCTGGGCACCCCGCCCGAATGTCGCATAGGGTGCATCGAGCAACACCCGGCCATCGGCGGCGTCGAGATAGAGCACGCGCGCACCATCGGCGCGCGGGGTGGCCGCCGCGATCAGATAGGGTGCGCCGGCCTCGGCGGGTGGCGTGAGGCTCCAGGCGGACTCGATCCCGCGCGCCGAGGCGATGGCGATCGCGCGATCCGGGCCGATATCGGCGCCGCCATGCCCCATCGGGTGGCCGCGATGCCGCATCGACCAGGGCAGGGCGGGGTCGGCGGAGCCATGATCGGCATGGTCGCCGCGCGCCGGCCCCGGCGCGGCCGGGCGCCCGCCGCCCGAAGCCGTGACCGCGCCGCGCAGCCAGCCGCCCCAATAGCCTGACCAGGGCATGCCGGTGACGGCAAGGAACAGGATCACCCCGCCGACGATCGCACCCGCCGACGCATGGAGATCGCGCCAGAACAGGCGCTGTCGTGGGTGCCCGCGCAGCGCGATCGCTCTTTGCCCAGCACGGGGCCACCACAGATAAAAGCCCGAAAGGCACAGCAGGATCACCCAGCCCGCCGCGATCTCGACCAGCGCGTTGCCGATTGGCCCGGTGATCGCCAGGCTGTGCAGCCGCTTCACCGTCTCCATCACGCCGCCCTCGGCAGCGCTGCCCAGCACCTGACCGAAGGCGGGATCGACGAACACTGTCAGCCGCTCCCCGTCGGGCCGGACCAAAGTCATCCGCCAGCTCGCATCGGGATCGGCGGGGCGTTCGATCCGCGTCACCCGGCCCGGCATCTGCGCCGCGACGCGATCGAGCATCGGCGCGAGTGCCGTGGGTGGCCCGGTGAACTGACGCTGCGTCCATGTGCCGTAGACGACGCGCTCCAGCTCCGGCTTGTAGAGATAGAGCGCGCCGGTCGCGGCGAGCCACATCAGCATGGGCAGCACGATCAGTCCGGCATAGAAATGCCAACGCCAGACCGCGCGATAGAGTGACTCGCGCATCATGCCCTCAGAAGCGGGCGTTGACGCCGACGGAGACCGCCCGGCGTTCGACAGGGTAATAAAGCGCCTGGGCAGGGCCGCTCACTTTCACCACTGCGGATATATCTCCGGCAGATTTTTCACCGGTCAGGTTCCTGGCGTCGACGAACAGCATGATGCCCTGGCGCAGTTCGGCATGGGCGGTGGCGCCGAGCAGCGCATAACCATCTGTGCGGACGCTGTTGGCATAATCGGCCCAGGCGCCGCGTGGCACCCATTCGATATTGGGCGTGACGGAGAAGCGGTCGCCGCCCAACCGGAGCGCCGCGCGGTACAGATGCGGCGCGATGACGGGCAGGCGATTGCCGCCGAACTGCACGTCGCCGCGGAAACGGAAATCGGCATATTGCCAGCTCTGGCGCAGCCGCGCCCAGCGGGTGAGATCGAGATCCAGTCCCGCCTCCACCCCCTGATGGCGTGTGCGGCCGGCATTGAAGGTCGCGGCGGGGATCGATCCCGGCACGACCGAATATTGCAGCAATTCGCCCTTCAGGTCGGCGCGATAGAGGCTGATATCCCACCGGGCCGGGCCCCATTCGCCGCGCGTGCCGATCTCGGCGGTCCAGGCTGTCTGCGCGTCGAGCGGGACGAAGCCGGGCACCGGCTGGGCTTGCGCCAGTTCGCTGAAGCCCGGAATCTCCGCCGAGCGGCTGTAATTCGCGTAGAATTGCACGGCCGGCACGGGTTCGAACAACAGGCCGAGCTTGGGAGAGAATTGGCTGAACGCCTGGCTGTCGCTGGCGCCGGGGTTGAAGCGGTTGTCCACCGACCGCCGCCCTTCGACATGAACGGCGCCGGCGATCAGGCTCAAACGATCGACGGGTTTGAAACGCAATTCGCCGTAGAGATCGATCGTGCGTGCGCTCTGGCGTGCATCGGCTGTCGGCGCGCCGCGTCGCCCCGCGACATTGACGAACTGTTTCGCGGCGACATTCCCCCAGCGCGCGGTGCCGCCGACCGTCAGCGCGAAACGCCCCCAATCGCGATCGTAGCGGGCATAGCTGCCCCAATCGGTCGATTTCTGATCGATCACCTGGAAGATCGGATGGAAGAGCTGCTTGGCGTTCAGGAACAGGCCGATATCGAGCGTGCCGTCGCCGAGCGCGAAGCGTGTCCGGTTCTGCAGGCGGATCGAATCGATGTCGCGCTGCTGATCGCCGGTGATGTTGGCCGGCAGCGAGGTTCGTGGCCTGGTCAATATATCGGCCATCGCCAGGGCGCCGGGCAGATCCTGCCGGATATGCTGGGCGCTGGCGTAGAAGCGCGTCTCGATCCGATCGGTCAGCCTGATGCCGACATTGCCGTTGAAGCGCAGCGCCGAGCGGCGCGCATGATCGCGATCGCCATCGGACCGGTCGGCGGCGATCGCCACCCAGGCATCGGCGCGGTCATCGGAGAAGCCGGCTGAGGCGAGGCCGCGAAGCGTGTCGAAGCTGCCGCCGTCGATACGCAACGCGATGCCCGGCGCGGTCCGGCCGGTCGGCGTCACCGCGTTGATCGCGCCGCCCAATGTCGCGCTGCCGAAGCGTAGCGCGTTCGATCCGCGATAGACCTCGAGATGCGACATGATCGTGGGATCCAGTTCCTGGAAGTCGCCATTATTGTCGGCCATGTTGATCGGAATGCCGTCCTGCAGCAGCGTCAGGCCGCGCATGTGAAAGCCCCGGCTCAATCCGGAGCCGCGGATCGACAGGCGGACTTCCTGACCGAAACGTGGCTGGGTGTAGACGCCGGGGGAAAAGGCGAGCGCGTCACGCAGCGAGACCGCCGCCTTGTCCGGATAGTCCGCGGCGGAGACGGTGTTCGCACCGCCGGGCGTGCGCGCGGTTCGCGCTTCGGCGCCGTCCAGGCGGTCGGCGGTGACGATAATGGGTTCGGCGACGGTTTCCGGGCCGTCCTCGGCAAAGGCTGGAATGGCGGACAGCAGCAGCGACGCGCCGGTGAGCGCGCGGGAAATGCGGGACATGGAAAGACCTTCCTGAAAAACGGGATCGGCCCGCGATCATGCGGGCAGGCTTGGTTTTCAGGCGGTGACGGGTGGTCCGGTGGCGGGCGGCGGCGGCGCGGGCAGGCCGCGTCCGACGGAGATGATGGCCGGGAAGCCGGCGGGCCGGTCGGCCGGAATGGCGTGCGAAGCGGTGATCGCGGGCGGTGGCGCATCGGCGAGCGCCAGCGCCAGGCCCGAAAAGGCACAGGGCTGATCGTGGCGCGGATCCGATTTGGGCGTGCCCTGCTTATGGACGTCGCCCGAGCGATCGACCCAGGCGACGACGCGGCCTTCGCCCGTGCACAGGGTGATCCGGGTCATGCCGTCGCCGCCGACAACGGGCATCCAGCCGGTGGGCACCAGGATCCGGAGCATCAGCGCAGCCGCGAGAATCCACAGCGCGACCGCCCTGTTTCGTCCCGTGAAGCTGCGCCGCCATGCGTTCATGGGCCGCGCCTATGCGCGCGGGTGGAGGCTGGCGCAACGGGTTTCGAGATGGTGGGACGATTTGACCTATTGCCGACGACCGAATGAACGGTGTGGCGCTTCACCTTCGTGTCGTGACGCGATACAGCGGCGCGATGGCGAGCATCGGGCTCAAGCAACGGCCGTTCTTCGACGACAAGAACCGGGCTTTCTGGAACCTCCAGTCGGCGGGCTGGGCCGGCTATCTGGTGCTGCGCGCATTGTCGGGCTTTTCGAACGGTTTCCCGCTCGAATTCCTCGTGCCGCTGCTGATCCATGTCGTCACCGGCTATTCGCTCACCCTGGTGCTCGGCGTGATCTATCGCATGGTGATCAGCCGCGCGCGCATCGTCACCTGGGGCGTGTCGGTGGCGGCGATCCTGATCGCGACCCTGCTGTTCGCGGTGATCGACGCCTGGGTGTTCTCGACGATCAACAAGCCCGATACGCCATTGGCGACCAATCTGGTGCTCGGCACGCTGACGCTCGATTTCACCATCCTCGCGGCCTGGTCGGCGCTTTATTACGCGATCAACTTCTACCTGATCGTCGAGGAACAGGCCGATCAGCTCGTCAAGCTCGACGTTCAGGCGACATCGGCGCAGCTTGCGATGCTGCGCTACCAGCTCAACCCCCATTTCCTGTTCAACACGCTCAATTCCATCTCCACTTTGGTCCTGCTCAAGCAGACCGAGCGCGCGAACACGATGTTGTCGCGCCTGTCGTCGTTCCTGCGTTACACGCTGGCGAACGAGCCGACCGCGCAGGTGACGCTGGCGCAGGAAATCGAGACGCTGAAACTGTATCTCGAGATCGAGAAGATGCGCTTCGAGGACCGGCTGCGCACGCATTTCTCGATCGAGGACGGCGCCGCGAAGGCGCGGTTGCCCTCATTGCTCCTCCAGCCGCTCGTCGAGAACGCGATCAAATATGCGGTGACGCCGCAGGAAGAGGGGGCCGACATCTCCGTCGATGCGCGGTTGGCCGGAGATCGGGTGCAGATCACCGTGTCCGATACCGGGCCGGGGTTGAAGGAGAACGCGATCAGGCCCAGCTATTCGACCGGAGTGGGTCTCGCAAATATTCGCGACCGTCTCGCCCAGGCCTTCGGTCCCGAGCATCGTTTCGATGCTGGTTCGAAACCAAGTGGCGGGTTCAGCGTTACGCTAGAGTTCCCGCTCATATTGGAAGAACAGCCGAAAGTGGCCGCATGACGATACGCACCATTCTGGTCGATGACGAATCCCTGGCGATCCAGGGCCTGAAGCTGAGACTGGAAGCCCATGACGATGTCGAAATCGTCGATACCTGCCTGAATGGCCGCGAGGCCATTCGCTCGATCAAGACGCACAAGCCCGATCTTGTCTTTCTCGATATCCAGATGCCCGGCTTCGACGGCTTTTCCGTCGTCCAGGGCCTGATGGAAGTCGAACCGCCGCTGTTCGTGTTCGTCACCGCCTATTCCGATCACGCGATCCGCGCGTTCGAGGCGCAGGCGATGGATTATCTGATGAAGCCGGTCGAGCCCGAGCGACTTGCCGACACGCTCGACCGCGTACGCCAGCGCCTTGCCGAGAAGCGGGGCCAGGAGGAAGTGGAGCGGCTGAAGGAAGTGCTGTCCGAAGTCGCGCCCGAAGCGGTCGACCAGATCGCGAGCGACAGCGACGCGCACGCCGCCAGCCGTTACGAAAAGCTGATCAACATCAAGGATCGTGGCCAGATCTTCCGCGTCGACGTCGATTCGATCGAGCGGATCGATGCCGCCGGCGATTATATGTGCATCTATACCGGCGACAACACGCTGATCCTGCGCGAGACGATGAAGGATCTCGAGAAGCGCCTCGATCCGCGCCGCTTCCAGCGCGTCCACCGCTCGACCATCGTCAATCTCGATCTGGTCAAGCAGGTGAAGCCGCACACCAATGGCGAATGCTTCCTGGTGCTCGATTCGGGCGCGCAGGTGAAGGTCAGCCGTTCCTATCGCGACGTGGTGGCGCGCTTCGTCCACTGATCGTCGCATCCAGCATCTCGCCCCGGCCGCTGGCGGGGCGAGATGCCAGGAGTCTTAATTGTCAGGTGCGTCTTCCAGAACCTGCACCGTTCCCACGGCATAGCCCTTCTCGATCATCTCCTTGCGATAGTCGCTGCGCGCATCGGCGAGTTCGCGGCGATATTCGGTCCATGCTTCCTCGCGATCGCTCGGTTTGCGGGCGCGGCGGAGGTCGCTGGCGAGTTCGCGCCGCGCTTCGCTGAGATCGGTCTGATAGTCCCGCCAATAAGCATTGTCGGGATCGCCCGGCGCCGGGCTGTCATGGGCGATGGCGGGCGCCGCGAGCGCCATGCCGCCCAGGGTGAGCGCGATCATGGTAACCTGCATGGCTCGTCTCCTCGTCGTTGAACACCGCCCGCCAACGGATCGCCATCCCGTCTTCTACCGGGGCTTGCGCCGGGCCGTGGCGGCACCGGGCTGATACGATGATTCCGCGAGACCCCGCTTAAGCCAAGGTTCGTCCGGCGCCGCCTAATCGGGCGGTGATGGAGAATATCGTTTCATTTCGTGGCGGGCCGAACCGCGGCCGGCAGGATCATTATCGTCGGGCTGGATCGGGGCGGGGCAGGGGGCCAGGCTGGCCCGGATTCTCGGCGCTTTTGCTTGCCGGCTGCCTGGCCGGGCTCGCCTATACGCAGATCGATTTCCGAACCGATCCGGTCGCGACCGACACGCAGCCGCCGAACAGGGAGGCGCTGGATGTTCAGCCCGACCGGCTCTCGGCGACCGGTCAGGCCGGGCTTCGGTTCGAGCTTTGCCACAGCGGCGGCGGACGCAACTGCGTGGTCGACGGCGATACTTTCTGGGCGGACGGCGCCAAGATCCGGATCGCCGATATCGATACCCCCGAAACCCATCCGCCGCGTTGCGCCGCGGAAGCTGAGCTTGGCGCGCGGGCGACGCGCCGCCTGCAGGCATTGCTCAACCAGGGGCCGTTCGAGCTGGAAGTCAACGGGCGCGCCACCGATCGTTATGGCCGGCAGCTCCGCACGGTCACGCGGAACGGCAGGTCGATCGGCGACATGCTGGTCGCGGAAGGCCTGGCCCGGCCCTATGGGCGTGGCCGGCGATCCTGGTGCGACTGATCATGCATCCTTGCGGCACGATCGTGCGTTGAGCGCGGGTCATCCAAAGGAGATGGTTCATGACCGATAGCAGCCGGATTCGCGAACATATGGAAGTGATCGGCGCCGATGGCGTCCATGTCGGCACCGTCGACAAGGTGGAGGGCCACCGCATCAAGCTGACCAAGGCCGATAGCGGGCAAGGCAGCCATGAAGGGCATCATCACTTCATATCGATCGGCCTTGTCGCCGATGTCGAGGGCGACAGGGTTCGCCTGTCGGCGAACGGCGATGTCGCCGTGACCTTCGAGGAGGAGGAAACGGGCTGACGCCGGCGGCGCCGGGCGTCAATCCTCCACGATCATGCTGGTCCGTTTCGTGTCCGGCACCAGCAGGAACGCGATCGTCGCGATGCCGATCAGCGCGGTGATGTACCAGTAGAATGCCGCTTCGACGCCCTGGTTCTTGAGCCAGAGCGCGACCGTTTCGGCGGTGCCGCCGAACGCGGCATTGCCGATGGCATAGGGCAGGGCGACGCCCAGCGTGCGGATATGCGCGGGGAACATCTCCGCCTTCACCACCGCGCCGATCGCGGTGTAGGGCGCGATCGCGACGAGCGGGATCAGGCTCAGCACGAAGGCCATGACCGGATCGGTGGTCGTGGACAGCATCGTGAAGACCGGAACCGTCACGATCATGCCGGTGATGCCGAACCAGAGCAGCAGCGGCTTGCGCCCGATCTTGTCGGACAACAGGCCGAGCAGCGGCTGGAGCAGCATGAAGACGACGAGCGCCAGCGCGGTGATCTGCGTCGCCGTCTCGCGGTCGAAGTCGCTGGTGTTGACCAGGAATTTCTGGAGATAGGTGGTATAGGCGTAGAAGGCCGACGAACTGCCCGCCGTCATCATCACGAGCAGGATCGTCGGGCGCAGATGCGCCTTCACCAGATGCCGCGCCGATGAGGTGGGCAGATTCGTACGGTCCATCGCCTGGAACGCCGCAGTTTCCGCCAGATTGCGACGCAGCAGATAGACGGCGAGCGCGAGCAGGGCGCCGATCAGGAAGGGGATGCGCCAGGCCCAGCCCTCGATCGCGGCCTCGCTGAGCACCGCCTGCATCACCAGCAGCACGGCGAGCGCGGTCAACTGGCCGCCGATCAGCGTCACATATTGGAAACTCGAATAGAAGCCGCGCCGGTCGCGCGTCGCCATTTCGGAAAGATAGGTGGCGCTCGCGCCATATTCGCCGCCGACCGAAAGCCCCTGCAGCATGCGCGCGAACAGCAGGATCAGTGGTGAGAGGGCGCCGGCCTGATCATAGGTGGGCGCGATGGCGATGATCAGCGACCCCGCGAACATCAGCCCCACCGACAGCGCCAATCCGGCCTTGCGGCCATGCCTGTCGCCATAAATGCCCATGATCCAGGCCCCCAGCGGCCGCATCAGGAAGCCGACGGCGAAGATCGCCGCGGTGCTCAGCAGTTGCGCGGTCGGGTTTCCCTTCGGGAAAAAGGCCGGCGCGAAATAGATGGCGAGCGACGCATAGGCGAACCAGTCATACCATTCGACGAGATTGCCCGCCGATCCGCCGATGATGGATTTCAGTCTCCTGGCTTCGATCGACATGCATCCCCCTGTTTCGACACCTTATGTGCGGCGTCGCCGCGACGGGCAAGCGCGGTTGCGCGACAGGTGCGGCTTGTGCCGATCGGGCGAGCGCCTATGCTCGCCCGATCGGTGGTTCTGGAAGGAATGGTATGCGTAAGGCCGGCTTTGTATCAGTCATCGTGCTGGCGGCACTTGGTGGTTGTGTCAGCCCGAGCGCGCCCGCGCCTGCGCCATCGCCGCCGGCACCGCCCCCCCCGACACCGACGCCCGCCCCCGTTCCGCCGCCCCCGGCGCCCGGCGAATGGACGGATCGCGCGGCGACGCCGGGTGACTGGAGCTATCGCCAGGATTCGGGCGGTTCGGTCGCGCAGTTCGGCCAGCCCGGGGCCGCGCCGCGTTTCGCGGTGCGCTGCGAAAAGGCGGCGCGGCGGATACGGTTCGAACGATCGGGCGTGCTCGATCCGGGAAGCAGCGCGCGGCTGACGCTGACGTCGACGGCGGGCACCGCCAGCTATGCCTTGGCCAATATCGGCGGTTCTCCGCCGAACGTCGCGGCCTCGACGGGCGCGAGCGACGCGTTTCTCGACAAGCTGGTCTACACCCGCGGCCGCTTTCTGGTGCGTGCGGACGGGGCGGAGGAGATGGTGCTGCCGGGCTGGGCGGAAATCGCGCGGGTGGTGGAGGATTGCCGGGGCTGACGGCGCGCGGCGCGAAGCGTTGAATCTTGCCCAGAAAAAAAATCAAAACAAGTCTTGTCTCGCGAATCGTGATGATTCACACATGGGGCGTGCCAAGAGGCACAAGGGCTTCAACAAGCGAAAGGAGGTGATCCGATGTCTCATGGTTCAGCAATGAGGTCGGTTCAGTCCGTTCGGGGGACGCGCGGCTAAATAGCGCGATCAATGGTCTCCCGGGCTGGATACTCCGGCCGCTGACCATGTTAGGGGGTTGCCGGGCCGTCAGGCCCGGCAGCCTCTTTTCATATCCGGCGTGATTGATGTCGAGCGGGCGCTGACGGCAACTCGCCAGAAAATTTAAGCGTTGATCGCCGGTACGGCGCGGATTGTCTCAAAACCGTAATTTTCCGCCCCGTCTTTACCAGTGATTCACCCACTTTCCCTACACCCTCGCGGATGGATTTTGCATTCGCCCGGTTCGAGAATCTGCTCGCGCGGCCGCTGGGAGTGGTACCCGATTTTCCGGTGCTGCTCGCCGGACTCTCCGCGCAGCAATCGGTGACCGCGACAGCGCGGTGCCAGATCCTGATCGAGCGCGACGCGGTGGATACGGGGCCGTCGCGCGATCCGATGATCATGATGTTCGCCGATGGCGCGACGATCGCGCCGGCCGAGCTTGGCGGCAGTTTCAATATCGCCGCGGCCCGCCGCATCACGTCTGGGCTGCGAACATGAACGGCGGACTGCAAACATGACCGGAATATTTACTCTCCGGGTTTAGGCTTATTTCAACGTCCCTGGTGTAACGCGATTCAGCACAATGACAGACCGCGAACTGGTTTGAGGTAGGAATGATCGAAAATCAGAAGATAAGGCCCGCGCAAGTGATCGGTCCGCTCGGCGAGCCGCTCACGCTCGATACGCTGCCGCCGCCGTCGACGACCCGCTGGGTCGTCCGCCGCAAGGCCGAAGTGGTCGCGGCCGTCAATGGCGGTTTGCTGACCGTGGACGAAGCGTGCGAGCGTTATGGCCTGACTCTCGAGGAATTCGCAGGCTGGCAGCGGGCGGTCGATCGTTCGGGCATGCCCGGCCTGCGCGTGACGCGCATCCAGCATTATCGTTCGCTCTACGAGCGGCAGCAGCGTTACTGAGCTTTTCCGTCGGCTTCGCCGACTGTTCGCCCCACCCGCCAGCCGATGGCGCGGTGGGGTTTTTCTTGTCCGGCAGATATTTGCGGCCGTGACGCCATCGGAACAAAGGCCATCGGCCGATCGTATTGTCCCTGCTCAGGCCATCCGGTGGTTAACGGATGGCGGCGACAGGAGGACCTTCCATATGAGTATCATTCTTTGGCTCATCGTGGGCGGCATCATCGGCTGGCTTGCCAGCATCGTGATGCGCACCGACGCGCAGCAAGGGATTTTCCTGAACATCGTGGTCGGCATCGTCGGCGCGTTCATCGCCGGACTGTTCATTTCCGGCGGCTCGATCAACAATGCGGGATTCGACGCCCGTTCGCTGATCGCTTCGTTCGTCGGCGCGATCGTGCTGCTCGGGATCGTCAATCTCGTGCGTCGCGGCCGGGTGCGCTGATCGGCTGCCCATAAAAAGGGCCGCGCGGGGAGGCCCGCGCGGCCCTTTTTTTTACCGCGAGCGCGGCGGCATCGTCATTCGAGTTCGAAGCTGACCGAAACGGTGATGCCGACCGACTGTTCGCCGGCGACAACCATCGTGTCGGCTTCCTTGCCCGCCATGTTGGCGCGCATATAGGCGATCGGCGGCGGCGGTGCGTAGCCGCCCGACTCGCTGATCGACAGGATGCGCTTCACCTTCAGGCCGGCGGCGCTCGCATAAAGTTCGGCGCGCGCGCGCGCCTTGCGGATCGCGTCGGTGCGTGCCTCGTCCTCGGCCGCCTCCGGCTTGTCGATCTGCAGGTTCGGGCCGTTGATCTGGTTGGCGCCCTGCGCGACCAGCGCGTCGAGGATAGCGCCGCTCCTGGCGACGTCGCGGAAGCGGATCGAAACCGTGTTTGTCGCCTGATAGCCGGTGATGACCGGCGGAACGTTCTCGCCATAGCGATATTGCGGATTGAGGCTGATCGTGGCGGTGGCGATGTCGCGTTCGGCCACGCCCGCCTTGCGGAGCGCGGCGACGACGCCGGACATGCGCTGCGCGTTCTCGCGCATCGCGCCGGCCGCATCGGCGGCCTGGGTGACGACGCCGGCGCTGATCACCGCGATATCGGGCACGCGCTTCGTCTCTCCGGTCGCGACGATGTCGAGACGCGTTCCCTGGAGGACGGCAACTGGCACCGGAACGGTCGTCTGCGCCGCCAGGGTGGCGGGCGTCAGGGCAAGGGCGGCGAGCGTCACGGCGATCGGGGCCTTGGTCATGAACTCATATACTCCTCTGTTCCGCCAAAACGCGGCGGTGGCCCTGCATAACCAGAGTGACGCTGCATGGAAGCTTAATGGCGTGTGCGGCCGGCCATGATCAGGCGATAGAGGATGAGCAGAACGATCGATCCGAGCGTGGCGCCCAGAATCGTCTTCCATATGCTGGAAGGCTCGCCGGGTTCGGACAGGCCGATGATCTGCCCGACATAACCGGCCAGCACCGCGCCGGCGATTCCGATCAATATGGTGACGAAGAAACCGCCGGGATCGCGGCCGGGCATGATGAACTTGCCCAGCGCGCCCGCGATCAGCCCGACGAAGATCCACCAGAAAATGTCCATCGGCCGTTCCTGCTGCGCCGTTCCTGCGCATGTTGTTTCGTCAATGCGCGGCTTTGGCAAGCTGTAAGGTGGGATGACGACACGCCTGGGCAGTCATGTCCGGCCGTGGGCCGGCGGCTTTGCCGGCGCCGGGGCTGGACGCTTGCGGCTTGGAATTATTGCCGGAATCGCTACGGTTCCGCTTGATCGGCGACGTCATCAGGCGCAGAGGCGCCCGTCCTGCAATGGTCGCGCCCATTCGGCGGAAAATCCTGGCCCGACTTTCCGTGCACCGCGCGAAAAGTCCCGCTTGAGACTACTGACTTATTGATGTAATACACCGCCGTCCTGGGAACCGGCACGAAGCTGAAGGCAGAAGATGATGAATTACGAGACGCGTTTGACGGCCAACCAAGGCGTCGAGCTGCTTTCCGAGGAGGAGGCCGCGCGCCAGGCTCGGCGTCGTCGCCTGATGATCGGCGTCGTCGCGCTGATCGCCGTCGCCTTTGCGGGTCTGCTTGCCTACAGGGCCTTCTTCGGCGGTGCGGGAACGGACGCGGCGCCCAGCCAGGCGATGCCCGTGGTAACGGTGATTCAGCCCGGCCAGCAGGCGGTCGATCACGTGATCTCGGTCACCGGCACGCTGGCGGCGCGCCGCGAAATGCCGGTCGGTGTCGCGGGCGAGGGCGGTATGGTCTCGCGCGTGCTGGTCGAGCCCGGCCAATGGGTCTCGGCCGGTCAGGTGCTCGCGACCATCGATCGCTCGGTGCAGGTCCAGACCAATGCCCAGCTCGCCGCGCAGATCAATGTCGCCCGCGCCGATGCGCGGCTTGCGCAGTCGGAGCTTGATCGCGCCCAGTCGCTGGTTTCGCGCGGTTTCATTTCGAAGGCCGATGTCGATCGCAGGACCGCGACGCGCGATTCCGCGGTCGCGCGTGTCCGCGTGGCCGAAGCGTCGCTCGGCGAATCGCGTGCGCGGACCGATCGGCTCGATATCCGTGCGCCCGAAGCCGGCATGGTGCTCACCCGCAATGTCGAGCCCGGTCAGGTCGTCAGTTCGGGCAGCGGTGTGCTGTTCCGCATGGCGAAGGGCGGCGAGATGGAACTGCTTGCTCGGTTGAGCGAAACCGATCTGTCGGGTCTGCCGGTCGGCGCTCAGGCCGCGGTCACGCCGGTCGGCACCGATCGCAGTTTCACCGGCCGCGTGTGGCAGGTGTCCCCGGTCATCGATCCGGCGACGCGCCAGGGCATCGCCCGGCTCGCCCTGCCTTACGATCCCGCCATCCGCCCGGGCGGCTTCGCCACGGCGCGGATCGTGCGCGGAACGCAGCAGCAGCCGCTGCTGCCCGAATCCGCGGTGCTGAGCGATGAGAAGGGCAATTTCGTCTATCTCGTCGGCAAGGGGAACAAGGTCGAGCGCCGGCCGGTGACCACCGGTACGGTGACGGCGACCGGTATCGCGATCACCTCCGGCCTGAATGGCACCGAGAAGGTGGTGATGCGCGCCGGCGGCTTCCTCAACCCGGGTGAGACCGTCAAGCCGGCCCTGGCGGGCAAGAACTGACATCGATCGCCCGCCATGACGGGCATCGAAACATGGACATGAGACGATGAACTTCAGGAACATCTCCGCCTGGTCGATCCGCAATCCGGTCGTCCCCATCGTGCTGTTCGTCGGTCTGACGCTTGCCGGCATCGTCAGCTTCATGCGCATGGAGGTCCAGAACCAGCCGGATATCGAATTCCCGCTGGTGATCGCGTCGATCTCCCAGCCCGGCGCGGCGCCGACCGAAATCGAGACGCAGATCACCCAGCGCGTCGAATCGGCGGTGCGCAGCATCGACGGTGTCCGCAACATCAGTTCGACGGCGAGCGAGGGTTCTTCGTCGACGATGGTCGAATTCCAGATCGGCACGGATATCAATCAGGCCGTCAACGAAGTGAAGAACGCGATCGACCAGATCCGCGGCGAGCTTCCCGACGGCATCATGGAGCCGTTCGTCCAGAAGGAAACCACCGCCGGCGAACCGCTCGCCTATTTCGCGGTCCAGGCGTCCGACATGACGATGGAGCAGCTGAGCTGGTTCGTCGACGACACCATCGCCAAAAGGCTGATGGCGATCAGCGGCATGGGCAAGGTGGAGCGCAACGGCGGCGTCGATCGCGAGATCCGCGTCATCCTGGATCCCGCGCGGATGCAGGCGCAGGGCGTCACCGCCGCGCAGATCAACAATGTGTTGCGCCAGGTGAACATCAACGCGGCGGGCGGCAAGGCGGAAATCGCCGGATCACGTCAGTCGGTGCGCGTACTCGGCAACGCCGCGGATGCATATCAGCTCTCGCAGACCCAGATTTCGCTCGGCAACGGTCGTACCATCCAGCTCGGCGAGGTCGCCAACGTCACGGACGGGTACAGCGAGCAGGTTCGCATCGGCAAGGTTTCGGGCAAGCAGGTCGTCAGCTTCTCGATCTCGCGTGCGCGCGGCGCGTCGGACGTCTCGGTCTTCCATGCCACGGAAAAGGCGATCGCGCAGATCGAGAAGGAGAATCCCGGGGTCAAGGTGATCCCGATGTTCAACAATGTCGTCTATACCGAAGCGCAATATCACAGTTCGATGGCGGCGATGATCGAGGGTGCGCTGCTTGCCGTCGTCGTCGTCTTCCTGTTCCTGCGCGACTGGCGGGCGACATTCATCTCGGCGCTCGCCATTCCGCTGTCCGCCATCCCGACCTTCTGGGTCATGGACCTGATGGGCTTCACGCTCAATTCGCTGTCGCTGCTCGCGCTCGGCCTGGTTGCCGGCGTGCTCGTCGACGATGCCATCGTCGAGATCGAGAACATCGTCAGACATATGCGGATGGGCAAGACCGCCTATCAGGCGTCGATCGACGCCGCCGACGAAATCGGCCTGGCGGTGGTGGCGACGACGTTCTCGATCGTCGCCGTCTTCCTGCCCGTGGGCCTGATGCCCGGCGTGTCGGGGCAGTTCTTCAAGAATTTCGGCCTGACCGTCGTCGCGTCGGTGCTGATCAGCCTTGCGGTCGCGCGCATGATCACACCGATGATCGCCGCCTATTTCCTGAAAGCGCATGGCGAGGCCGAGCATGGCGGCGGGGCGCTGATGGATCGCTATATGAAGGTGCTCGACTGGTCGCTCCATCATCGCTGGTGGACGATGGGGATCGGCGTGCTCGCCTTTGCCGCGACGATCGGCATGTTCTTCGTCATTCCGATGCAGTTCTTCCCCACGGTCAACCAGGATACCAGCCAGGTCCGCATCGAAATGGTGCCCGGCACCACGCTGCAGCAGACCGAGGCGGTTGCCGAGCGTGTCAACACGCTGCTCAAGCAGCAGCCTGAAACCGAAGTGACCATGGAGAGCGTGCGGGAGGGCAATAGCCAGATCTATGTCAGCCTGAAGAAGAAGCGGGAACGTACCAGCATCGAGTTCGAACGCGATCTGGCGCCGCAACTGGCCAATATCGCCGATGCGCGCGTCTATTTCCAGGCGCAGAACAGCGGTGGCGGCACCGGCCGCGATATCTCGGTCATGCTCTCTGGCTCCGATCCCGCGCTGCTCGATCAGACGGCGGTGAAGCTGGTCGAGCAGATGAAGGGATTGAGGGAAATCCGTTCGCCCCGCGTGACCGCGGATATGCGGCGGCCGGAACTGATCATCAAGCCGCGGCTCGATCTGGCGGCACAGCTCGGCGTGACGACGGCGGCGCTCAGCCAGGCGATCCGTATCGCGACGCTGGGCGATATCGATCAGAACAGCGCCAAATTCTCGCTGTCGGACCGCCAGGTGCCGATCCGCGTGATGCTGGCCGAAGGATCGCGGCGCGACCTTTCGACGATCGAGAATCTGCCGGTGCAGACGGCGGATGGCGGATCGGTGCCGTTGAGCCGCGTCGCCGAGATCGGCTTCGGATCCGGCCCGGTTTCCATCCAGCGCTACAACCAGAACCGCCGTGTGTTCATCGGCGCGGATCTTTCGCCGGGCACCGTCAAGGGCACGGCGATGACGAAGATCAACAATCTGCCGGTCATGAAGAACCTGCCCCTCGGCGTATCCAACGCACCCTTTGGCGAGGACGAATGGCAGGCGGAGATGATGAAGAGCTTCGGTATCGCGCTGGTCTCCGGGATCCTGCTTGTCTTCGCGGTGCTGGTGCTGCTCTACAAGCGCTTCATGTCGCCGCTGGTGAACATGGGATCGCTGCTATTGGCCCCGCTCGGCGGGCTGATGGCGCTCGCCCTGATCGGCCAGCCGATCTCGATGCCTGTCTTCATCGGCATATTGATGCTGTTCGGCATCGTCGCGAAAAACTCGATCCTGCTGATTGATTTCGCGATCGAGGAGATGCAGGCGGGGGCCGACAAGTTCCATGCGATCATGGAAGCCGGGCACAAGCGCGCCCAGCCGATCGTGATGACGACGGTTGCGATGGTGGCCGGCATGGTGCCGACCGCCCTGTCGCTGACCGGCGACGGCGCCTGGCGCGCGCCGATGGGTACCGTCGTGATCGGCGGCCTGATCATGTCGACATTGCTGACCCTGCTGATCGTGCCTGCCGGTTTCAGCCTCGCCGACGGCTTCGAAAAGAAGATCGGTCCGAAGCTGCGCCGTGGCCTGCTCACCTACAAGCCGGGTGACGACAAGGCGGCGGCGACGCCATATCCGGCGGAGTGATCCATATCCGCTCGCGAAAAGGGCTTGAACCATTTCGCGGGCGGATCATTCTAACATCATGAATGTGTTCGCACGCACGGGCATCTCGCGGCTCAGCCCCGTCCAGAGCGGTGCCGCCGGCATGCGCGTCGTCGCGACCGGCCTGCTCGTGGTCATGGCTTGCGTCTATCTGGCCGCGCGCGCATTCGAGGATCGACATCCGGCGCTGGGGTTCGTCCGTGCCTTTGCCGAAGCGGCGATGGTCGGCGGGCTGGCGGACTGGTTCGCGGTCACCGCGCTGTTCCGTCATCCGCTGGGCCTGCCGATCCCGCACACCGCGATCATCCCGCGCAACAAGGATCGGATCGGCGACACGCTGGCGCTGTTCCTGAAGGATAATTTCCTGACGCCCACCGTGGTCGCGCGCCGCATGTACAAGGTCGATGTCGCCGCCGCGATCGGACGTTTCCTCGACAATCCCGACGTGACGGGGGAGGGGCGGCTGCGGCAGGGCGCCTCGCGCCTGTTCGCGACGATTCTCGACGCGCTCGATCAGGAACGGCTGGGCGGCATGGTCAAGTCCGCGATCGGGCAGCGCCTGCGCGCGCTCGACGTTTCGCCGATGCTGGGCCAGGCGCTTGAAGCCGCGATGAAGGAGGGGCGGCACCTGCCGCTCCAGAAAAGCATCATCGACTGGGCGGGGCAGACGCTCGCCGCAAACGAGGATCTGATCCGCGCGATGGTGCACGAACGCGCCAATACGCTGCTGCGCTGGACCGGGCTGGACGAGGATATCGCCAACGCGATCATCAAGGGGCTGCACAAGCTGCTGTTCGACATGGCGGACGATCCGGATCATCCGCTGCGCGCCAAGGTGAACGAGGCCTTTGCGAACCTTGCCTTCGACATGCAGCACGACAAGGAGATGAAAGCCAAGGTCGCACAGTGGAAGGGCGTGATCCTGGACAACCCCGCACTTCAGCGCTGGCTCGACGGACTGTGGGAACAGGCGCGCAGCGGCCTGCTCAAGGCGGCGCGCGATCCCGATGCCGTACTCGCCGGCAAGTTCGGGGAGATGCTGCGCCAGCTCGGCCAGACGCTGCAGCACGATGTGAAATTGCGTACCACGATCAACCGCTTCGCGCGCCGCGCCGCAGTGGGCGCCACCGCCAGCTATGGCGACGGTATCGTGCGGCTGGTTTCGGATACGGTGCGTGGCTGGGATGCGCACACCGTCACCGGCCGCCTCGAAAACGCCGTTGGCCGCGATCTGCAATATATCCGCGTCAACGGCACGATCGTGGGCGGGCTGGTCGGGCTGACCATCCACGCGCTCAACGTCTGGTTATAGGGAGCAAGCGCGCCCGGCGGGTCAGCCGGCGCTGACCCTCTCGATATCCGCGCCCACGGCCTGGAGCTTCTCCTCCAGCCGCTCATAGCCGCGGTCGAGATGGTAGATGCGGTTGACCTGGGTTTCGCCCTCCGCCGCCAGACCGGCGATGATCAGGCTCATCGAGGCGCGCAGGTCGGTCGCCATCACGGGCGCACCCTTGAGTCCCTCGACGCCGCGGACCACCGCGGTGCGGCCGCGCACTTCGATATCGGCGCCCATCCGCGCCAGTTCGGGCACGTGCATATAGCGATTTTCGAAGATCGTCTCGGTGAAGACGCTGGCGCCGTTCGCCAGCAGCACCATCGCCATGAACTGGGCCTGCATATCGGTCGCGAAGCCGGGAAAGGGCGCGGTGGAGAGAGTGAGGGGTTGCAGCTTGCCGCTCGCCGAGACCTGGAGCCCGTCGCGAACCTCTTCGACGGTCACGCCGGCCTGGCGAAGCGCCGCGATCGTCGCGCCCATATCCTCGGCACGGGCGCCCGCCAGTTCGACGCTGCCGCCCGTGATCGCGGCGGCGCAGGCATAGCTGCCCGCTTCGATGCGATCGGGCATCACCTGATAGGTGGCGCCGTGCAGCCGGTCCACGCCTTCGATCGTCAGCGTCTCGCTGCCGATCCCCTCGATCCGCGCGCCCATCGCGACGAGGCAGCGGCAGAGATCGACGATCTCGGGCTCGCGCGCGACATTGTGGAGCCGCGTTCCCCCCTTGGCGAGCACCGCCGCCATTACCGCATTCTCGGTGGCGCCCACGGAGACGACAGGGAAGGTGAAGTCGCCACCGGGCAGCCGGCCGGCGGGTGCGCTCGCCTTCACATAGCCGGCCGCCAGCTCGATCTCCGCGCCCATCGCTTCCAGTGCCTTCAGGTGCAGGTCGATCGGGCGGTTGCCGATGGCGCAGCCGCCGGGGAGCGACACCGTCGCCTCGCCTTCACGGGCGAGCAGCGGGCCGAGCACGAGGATAGAGGCGCGCATCTTGCGGACGATGTCATAGGGGGCGACGGTGGAGGTGACCTTGCCGGCGCGCAGCGTCATCACCCGGCCGAAATCCTCGGGCCGCGCGCCTTCCACCATGGTGGAGGCGCCAAGCTGGTTGAGCAGGTGCCCGAAGCTGTCGACATCGGCGAGACGCGGCAAATTCCTGAGCGTCAACGGCTCGTCCGTCAGGAGCGCGCAGGGCAGCAGCGTGAGCGCCGCGTTCTTTGCGCCGGAGATGGGAAGGCGGCCTTGGAGCGTCTTGCCGCCCCGGATGATGATGCTGTCCATTCCGTCTCCTTAGCCGCTCGTCCCCGGCTCACGCAAACGGGTCACAAGTCATTGCGCCTTATCAATAAAATTGGGCAGGCATTGATCGGTGTTAAGGCGCGCAGGCGAATCCATCCGCTAGAGCCGATCCATGGACGGGGCCGCGCTGCCCAAGTTCGTCGAAAGCGTGAACCGGGCCCGTCTCATCGCGGGGTCGTGCCGCGTGCCCAGGCCGGGCTCGGCCCGGGACTGTCGAGGTCGGAGGGGGTGTTTCGTGCGGGAAGTCGTCGGGTCCTGATGACGCGAAGCTGCTTCGCGGAAAGGCTGGAGCGGTATCTGCCGCTGACGGATCGGGAGGCGCACGCGCTCGCGTCGCTGGAGGATCATCAGCGCGAAGTGCCGCGCGGCACGACGATCGTGCGCGAGAATGACGCCACCGACGACATCTATGTGATCCGCCATGGCTGGGTGATGAGCTATGTCATCCTCGATGATGGCAGCCGGCAGATCCTGCGGCTCCATTTTCCGGGCGACATGATCGGCATGTCGAGCACCGCCTTTGCCGAGGCGCCGGAAACCCTGGTCACGCTGAGCGAAGCGACGATCTGCCCGTTCGACAAGAGCGCGCTGCGCATCATCTTCGAGGAGCATCCCCGCCTGGCCGCGCTGTTCCACATCGTCGCCCAGGCCGAACGCGTTTCGCTGACCGACCGGCTCGCATCGCTCGGCCGCACGTCCGCCAAGGCGCGTGTGGCGGCGCTGCTGGTCGATGTGCTGGTGCGGCTGCGGTTCCTCAACACGCAGATCATCGACACCATCCCGCTCAAACTGACGCAGGAGGAAATCGGCGACGCCACCGGCCTCACCGCCGTCCATGTCAACCGCATGATGCGCGCGCTCAGCGAGGAGCGGCTGATCGCGCGCCGCGACGGCCATGTCCGCATCCTCGACGAGGCCGCGCTCGCGCACACCGCCAATTATGTGAACCGCTATGCCGAGCTCGATCTGCGGTGGCTTCCCAAGCCACGTTGAATGAGCTTGACCGGCGCCTGCGTACTGGGGATGTCGCGCTCAATCGCCGCGTGGGCTTGACCGGCCGCACCGGGCCGGGCGAATGATCGTTCCATGCTCACATCGAACGCCGTCAGCACGATCGCGCAGACCATCCAGCTTTCGGTGGCGCCGGTCTTCCTGCTCGCGGGCATCGGTGCGATCCTCAACGTCATGGCCGGGCGGCTGGGCCGGGTGGTCGATCGCGCGCGCATGCTGGAGCAACTTCATCCCAAGAGCGTTGGCCCCGAACATGATCGCCATGTCTGGGAATTGCGGCTGCTCGATCGCCGCATCTCCGTGATCAACGCCTCCATTTCGGTGATCGTGATGAGCGCGATCGCGGTCTGCCTGCTTGTCGCGCTGTTGTTCATCGCGGAACTGACGCATCTGGAGATCGGCAATGCGGTCGCGATCGTGTTCGTGCTGGCGATGGCGCTGTTGATCCTCGCGCTCGGCCTGTTCCTGCTGGAGGTGCGGCTGGCGCTGCGCAGCATCCGCATCCGCGAGGAACTGCTGGAGCGCAAGGGACGCCGATCTTTGCCTTGACCGCGCGGCTGCGCTATGGCGCGCAGCATCATGACCCCCGATTTCCAGCTTGAAGCGCCGCTTTCGAAGCGCCGTATCGTCGTCGCCATGTCGGGCGGCGTCGACAGTTCGGTGGTGGCCGCGCTCGCGGCGCGCAGCGGCGCGGAGACGATCGGCATCACCCTGCAGCTCTACGATCATGGCGCGGCGGTCGGGCGAACCGGAAGCTGCTGCGCGGGGCAGGACATACGCGATGCGCGCGCGGTCGCCGATCGGCTGGGCATCGCCCATTATGTCTTCGATCACGAAAGCGCCTTCCGTCAGTCGGTGATCGACGATTTCGCCGACGAATATATGGCCGGGCGCACGCCGATCCCCTGCGTGAAGTGCAACATGGGGGTGAAGTTCACCGATCTGTTCCGGCTGGCCAAGGAACTGGGCGCCGATTGCCTGGCGACGGGCCATTATGTCCGCCGCGTCGTCGGCGCGGATGGCCCGGAACTGCATCGCGCCGCCGATCCCGCGCGCGACCAGAGCTATTTCCTGTTCGCGACGACGCGCGCGCAGCTCGATTATCTGCGCTTTCCCTTGGGCGGCCTGCCCAAGCCGCAGGTGCGCGAGATCGCGGCGGAGCTCGGCCTGGCGGTCGCGCTCAAGCCCGACAGCCAGGATATCTGCTTCGTGCCCGATGGCGACTATGCCGCGATCGTGCGCAAGGTGCGGCCGGAGGCCGATACCTCGGGCGAAATCGTCGACCTCGCCGGCCGCGTGCTCGGCCGCCATCGCGGGTTCATCCACTTCACCGTCGGCCAGCGGCGCGGGCTGGAGATCGGCGGGCAGGCGCAGCCCCTCTATGTGGTGCGGCTGGAGCCCGAGACGCGCCGCGTCGTCGTCGGCCCGCGCGAGGCGTTGGCGGTCGCGGCGGCGAGGCTGACCGACATCAACTGGCTGGGCGGAGACCGCGACGGTCCGCTCACCGCCAAGGTGCGTTCGCTGGCGAAGCCGGTTCCGGCGCGGCTGGATGATGGCAGGCTGATCTTCGACGCCCCCGAATATGGCGTGGCGCCGGGGCAGGCGGCGGTGCTCTATGATGGCGATCGGGTGCTCGGCGGCGGCTGGATCGCGGAGACCGAGCCGGCGATGCTGGCGGTGGCGGCCTGATGCGCGACGATCCGCGCTGGCGCGCCGCGGTTCGCAATCCGCGCCCGCAATGGGCGCTCTATGCGCTGATCCTGTTGCTCGACGTCGCGGTCGCTGTACTCATCCTGAGCGGACTGGTCGAACTGGGCGACTGGGTGGAGGATATGATCTGGCCGGGCGGCGTGGAGTGGATCGACTGACCCTCACCGATTGGGCGGGCAAAAAAAGGCCGGCGGATCGCTCCGCCGGCCTTTTTCGACCCAGGGAATGAAGGTCAGGCGACCTGTGCGTCCGCGAGGCGGCCTTCGACATCGTCGGGATCGCGCAGCACATAGCCGCGGCCCCAGACGGTCTCGATATAATTGTCTCCGCTGCACGCCAGGCTCAGCTTCTTGCGCAGCTTGCAGATGAAGACGTCGATGATCTTGAGCTCGGGCTCGTCCATGCCGCCATAAAGGTGGTTCAGGAACATTTCCTTGGTGAGCGTGGTGCCCTTGCGGAGCGAGAGCAGCTCCAGCATCGCATATTCCTTGCCGGTCAGATGGACGCGCGAACCATCCACCTCGACGGTCTTGGCGTCCAGGTTGACGGCGAGCTTGCCGGTGCGGATCACCGACTGGCTATGGCCCTTGGAACGGCGGACGACGGCGTGGATGCGCGCGATCAGCTCCTCGCGATGGAAGGGCTTGGTCACATAGTCATCGGCGCCGAAGCCGAAGCTGCGGACCTTGGAATCCATTTCGTTGATGCCCGACAGGATCAGCACCGGCGTCTGCACCTTGGCGACGCGCAGCTTCTTGAGCACGTCATAGCCATGCATGTCGGGCAAGTTGAGATCGAGCAGGATGATATCATAGTCGTACAGCTTGCCGAGGTCCAAACCCTCCTCGCCAAGGTCGGTCGTGTAGACGTTGAACCCTTCGGTCGTGAGCATGAGCTCGATGGCCTTGGCCGTCGTCGGCTCGTCCTCGATCAGCAGCACCCGCATGTGACAACCCCCTGTGTGGCGGCGGGACCGCTCGGGCCGCGCTTCCAGACATATCCATTAACCAAAGGACCTCTGAACGCAAAAGGTTAATTTCAGATTAAGCTAAGGAAATCCGCGAGTCGCGGCGAGCGCGGTAACCAGTTCCGGTGAGATTCGCGCAGGAGTTGTTAGTGATTCGCGCGCACCACCTTCACGCCGAACATAATTTGCGGAAACGCTGCGACAGGAAGTCGATCAGCCGCTCGACGCGCGCGGGGCGGTGGCTGCCCGGTGGGCTCAGCAGGTGCAGGCCGACGGGATCCTGGCGTGTCCATTCCTGCAGGATCGTGACAAGCCTGCCTTCGGCGATATGCCTGTCGACGATGAAGCCCGGCAACACGGCGATGCCCAGCCCGGCGCAGAGCGCGGGAACCATGGCTTCGCCGCTATTGGTCCGGATGGGGCCCTTCAGTCGGACGATCGCTTCCTCGCGCGCGGCGTTGCGAAACCGCCAGACATCGGGGGGCGCGAGGTTGGTGTAGATCAGGCATTCATGCTCGGCGAGTTGTGCGGGATGTGTCGGCGTGCCGCGGCGTTCGAGATAGGCGGGTGCCGCCACGACATGGGCGTGCACATCGCCTAGCCGGCGCGCGCGCATCGAACTGTCGGGCAAGGCCGCGATCCGCAGCGCCATGTCGAACCCCATTTCGATGATGTCGATCTTTTCGTCGCTGAAATGCAGGTCGATCGAGATGCCGGGATGTTCGGCAAGGAAATCGGCGATCGCGGGGGCAACGTGCATCAGCCCGAAGGTCATCGGTGCGGCGAGGCGGATCGCGCCGCTCAGCGCGGTGGCGCCGTCGCGCGCGGCTTCCTCCGCCGCTTCGGCCTCCAGCAGGATGCGGCGGGCATGTTCGGCGAGTGGCTTGCCGCTTTCGGTGAGCGACAGGCGGCGCGAGGTGCGGTGGAACAGGGCGGTGCCCAGGCTGGTTTCGAGCCGCGTGACCGCCTTGGACACCGTGGCCTTGGAAACGCCGAGCGCGTCGGCGGCGGCGGTGAAAGACCGATGCTCGACGACGGCGGCGAACATGGCCCAGGCTTCGAAATCCGGTAGTCTCATGTGGAAACGATCCGTTTCAAAGGTTTCTATTTATGATCTGATCCTGCGCGCTATCTCGTCTTCGAGCAACCCCTCAAGCGAGGTTCGACGAGATGATCGACAAACGCCCCTTCGACACGCTCGGCCATGCCGATCACGGCTGGCTGAATGCGCGTCATCATTTCTCCTTCGCGGACTATCATGATCCCGCCCGGATGGGCTGGGGCGCGATCCGCGTCTGGAACGACGACGAGATCGCGCCAAATAGCGGCTTTCCCCCGCATCCGCATCGCGACATGGAGATCGTCACCTATGTCCGCCAGGGGGCGATCACGCACCAGGACAGCATGGGAAACCAGGGGCGCACCGGCGCCGGCGACGTTCAGGTGATGAGCGCGGGCACAGGCGTGCGCCATGCCGAATATAATCTCGAGCCCGAGACGACCCGGATCTTCCAGATCTGGATCCAGCCGAAGCGGCTGGGCGGCCAGCCGAGCTGGGGCGCCAAGCCCTTTCCGAAGGATGATCGTTCCGGCCGGTTCGTGACGCTCGCCAGCGGTTTCGAAAGCGATCTGGCGAATGAGGGCGCCCTGCCGATCCGGGCCGATGCCCGGGTGCTCGGCGCGACGCTCAAGGCCGGCGAGAGCCTGGAGCATCAGGTCGGCACCGGACGGCACGCCTATCTCGTCCCCGCGACAGGCCGGATCGAGATCGACGGCGAAACCGTGGATGTCCGCGACGGTGCCGCGCTCAGCGGCGGTCGCACCTTCACCATCACCGCGCTGGAAGACAGCGAGATCGTTCTGGTCGACGCCGAATAGGGCGTCGTCCCGCCGCCCGCGCCAATCCTCCCCCTCCCAAGGCGCGGGCGGCTCCCCTCAATCAGGAATTTCGAACAGGAGTAAGGCACATGGCAAAGGTTCTGGTCCTCTATTATTCGTCCTATGGTCATATCGAGACGATGGCGAACGCCGTCGCCGAGGGCGCGCGGGCGGCCGGCGCGACGGTGGACGTGAAGCGCGTTCCCGAAACCGTCCCCGAGGAGGTCGCGCGCAACAATCATTTCAAGCTCGATCAGGCGGCGCCTGTCGCGACCGTCGCCGAGCTTGCGGATTATGACGCGGTGATCATCGGCACCGGCACGCGCTTCGGCCGCATGTCGAGCCAGATGGCGGCGTTCCTCGATCAGGCCGGCGGTCTGTGGGCGCGCGGCGCGCTCAACGGAAAGGTCGGCGGTGCCTTCACCTCCAGCGCGACCCAGCATGGCGGGCAGGAAACCACCTTGTTCTCGATCATCACCAATCTGCTGCACTTCGGCATGGTGATCGTCGGTCTCGACTATGGCCATGCCGGACAGATGGGGCATGACGATGTCGTCGGTGGTGCACCCTATGGCGCGACCACGATCGCGGGTGGCGACGGCAGCCGCCAGCCCAGCGAGGTCGAGCTGGAAGGCGCGCGCTATCAGGGCCGCAAGATCGCGGAGACGGCGGCCAAGCTGCACGGCTGAACGGCGCGACAATGCATCGACGAAGCGGTTTCGGCCTGGTTCGGCCGAAACCGCTTCAGGCTGACCGGCCCGAAACGTCGATCAAATGCCGATGCCGACGGTTGACGGACGCGATGGCGCGGGGCCATTGCTGGCAGCGGTTTTGCGTAACGAAAGGCCCCGCATGCGTCGCTCCGCCCTGGTTCTCGTTCCGGTCCTGCTCGGGATCGCGGCGTGCAAGGAAACGCCGCCCGCACAGGACAATGGCGGAACCGCCAACCTGACCAGCGCCAATCTGGCGCCGCTCGCGGAAAAGTCGAACGATCCGTCCGCGCTCAAGCTCGCCTTCGCGGCCGCGTTCGAAAACCCCCAGCAGAAGGTTGGGGACGACAGTTACACTTATTCACCCACCGCGCTGTATCGGCTGGACAAGGCCTGGGTGCTGCTTTCGGAAGGCACCGGCCCCGATTGCCATGCCTGTTCGGGCTGGCTGGCGATCCATTATCTCAACCGCACCGATGACGGCTTCCAGCTGGTCAAGGGCTGGAACGACGCGATTCCGGGCACCAGCTTCGGCGGTGCCCCCGAATGGAAGATGCGCACCGACCTGACGACCGCGCCGGTCATCGAATCCGAAGGCGGCGGCACCTGGCAGGGCTATAGCTGTTCGGTCGCGCGGCTCACCGAACTCACCACCGACGGGCCCAAGGCGATCGCGGAGCGGATTCCGCTCAGCTACAGCGATGCCGGCGCGATCGTCGACGAGACCAAGCCGCGCGAAGTGGCGGGCACGATCGCCGAGGGGCAGCGCGGGCAGAGCTTCACCGTGCACTATAAGGGCACGGTGACGCGCGATATTCCCTATACCCGCGCGGGCGCGACCTTCGCGCCCGGCAAGGGCGCGGACGAAATCCCGCAATGCTGAGGCCTGTTTGAGAAAGCCGGCTGGTACAGCCTCCAGAAAGTGCTTTCGCGCTTTCTCAAACAAGTTGTAAGTTCCGCGCAACCAGTGCTTAGGCTGGCGCCATGCTGGCCGACCATGTGCTCTTCATCGACGGCGAGGCGATCATCGTCGACAAGCCCGCCGGCCTGCCGGTCGATACTCCGCGCGACGGTTCGATCAGCGTCGAGAATCATCTCGCCTCGCTGACCTTCGGTTTCCAGCGCTGGCCCTTGCCCGTCCATCGGCTCGATCGCGACACCAGCGGCTGCCTGTTGCTTGCGCGCAATCCCAAGGCGCACAAGCGCTTCGCGGCCGCGTTCGAGGCCGGCACGGTCGAGAAACATTATCTCGCGGTGGTCGAGGGCGTGCCGGAGGCGGAAGACGGGGTGATCGACCTGGCGCTCGCCAAGATCAGTTCGCGCGAGCAGGGCTGGCGGATGACGGTGAGCGACCGGGGCAAGCAGGCGACGACGCGCTGGACGCGGCTTGCGGTTGCCGGTGGGCGGGCGCTGATCGGTTTCGCGCCGCAGACCGGGCGGACGCACCAGATCCGCGCTCATGCGCTCCATGGGCTGGGTTTCGCGATCGTCGGCGATCCGGTCTACGGCAAGGGCGGCGCGCCGATGCTGCTCCACGCGCACCGGCTTTCGGTGCCGCGCGATGGCAAGCCGCCGGCCGAAGCGACGGCGCCGGTGCCCGAGCGGTTCGCAAGAGCCGGATTCGCATATGGCGAAGGCTGAATTCCCGCCGATCCCGGACGACGCCATCGTCGAGGAGAAATTCCTCGCGGCGACCGGCCCGGGCGGCCAGAATGTCAACAAGGTCGCGACCGCCGTCCAGCTTCGCATCGATGCCTTTCGGCTGGGGTTGCCGCCCTATGCCTGGGCGCAACTGAAGATACTTGCCGGCAGCCGGCTCACCGCCGAGGGTGAGTTGCTCATCACCGCGCGCCGCTTCCGCACGCAGGATGCCAATCGTTCGGATGCGCGCGAGCGGGCGGCGGAACTGGTTGCCAAGGCGTATGAGCGTCAGGCGAAGCGGATCAAGACCAAACCAAGCAAGGCGGCCAAGGCGCGACGGATGGAATCCAAGTCGGCGCGCTCCCAGGTCAAGAAGGGACGGGGCAGGGTTTCGGTGGATTAGGCCCGCCCGAGCGATGAAGGATCAGATCATGTACCAGTTCGATATCGATCGCGGCGGCGCCAAGGCCGAGCTTTATCGCGACCTGCTGTCCGCCATCGATGCGATCACCGCCGACGAGCCCGACCCGATCGCGAACATGGCCAATGCCGCGGCGGTGATCTGGGAATATCTGCCCGATCTCAACTGGGCGGGCTTCTATCGGCTGATCGGCGAGACGCTGGTGCTTGGCCCCTTCCAGGGCAAGGCCGCGTGCATCCGTATCGCGATCGGCGCGGGCGTCTGCGGTACCGCCGCCGCGACGCGCGAGACCCAGCTTGTGGTCGATGTCCACACCTTTCCCGGTCACATCGCCTGCGACGCGGCGAGCGCATCCGAACTGGTGGTGCCGATCGTTCGCGACGGGGTCCTGCTGGGCGTGCTCGATCTCGACAGCCCCCTGCCGGGGCGGTTCGATGATGCCGATGCGGCCGGCTGCGAAGCGCTGGCAACCCTGCTCGCCGCCCGGATTTCCTCAGCCGCCTGACCCGCAACGGGACATATGAAGATGGTTAAGGTGGTGGCATAGCCGCATCCCGAGTGTTAAAAAATCGTTAACGACTGCCCATTTCATGGGCGGAGCGTCCGCTGTGTCCCAGGGAGGCGATGACGATGAAAACACTAGCTTTTGTGGGCCTTGCCGCCGCGATCGCGCTGCTGCCCGGCGCGGCCGAGGCGCGCGGCGACTCGCGCGGCGCCCGTCCGATGATGACCGGCGCGCCACGGATGATGCCGTCGCATGCCCGCCCCCCGCAGATGCGCCCGCCCCAGATGCGTCCCCCCCAGGCCCGCCCCCCGATGCACCGTTGGGGACCGCGCCAGAATGGCCGCTGGATCGGCGGCTGGCGCGCGCCCGGCGGCTGGGCGGCCTATCGCCGTCCTCTGCGTGGCTTCTATGTGCCGCGCTACTGGGTCGCCCCCAGCTTCTATATCGGCAATTGGGGCGGCTATGGCCTGCCGCAGCCGTCCTACGGCCTTGGCTGGTCGCGCTATTACGACGATGCGGTGCTGATCGACGGCAATGGCTATGTCTATGACAGCCGCAGCGGCGTCGATTGGGATCGCGACGACGGTTATTATGACGGCGATCGCGATGATGACGGCCGTGGTTACGAGCGTCGCGACGATGGCGTCGGCGGCGCGCTGATCGGCGGCGCGGTCGGCGCGATCGCGGGCAACCGTATCGCCGGGCGCGGCAACCGCACCGAAGGCACGCTGATCGGCGCGGGCGTCGGCGCGCTCGCCGGCCTCGCGATCGACAAGGCGGAGGACAAGGGGCGCCGTGACGGGCGAGGCGGCCCCGCCGTCCCCTATCCCTATGCGGACGGCACGCCCGGTTACGATTACGGCTATGTCGACGATCGCGTGACCGACGGCAGCTATTCGGGTGGCTGGAACGGAAGCTGGAAAACCGCCGATCGCTACGAGGGCACCTGGACCGGCAGCTATGAAGGCCCGCCGGGGGCGAGCTATCCGGCGCCGGACGATCGCGGCCCGCCGCCGATGGTCCATCGCGGGGCGCCGCCGGTCGTCCATCATTCGGGGCCGCATGCCGGCCCGGCGCCGCAGGTCTATACCTATTACGGTCCGGGCGTCACCACGGTCGTCGTCCAGCCGGCGATGATGACCACCACCACGACCACGACGACCTATATCGAGGAAGTCGCGGCGCCGCGTAAGGCATGGCGGGCAAAGGCCAAGCGGGTGTGGAAGCCCAGGCCGAAATGCGCGTGTAAGTAATCGGAATCCGAGGGGGAGGAGAGCCCGGGGCCAGCAATGGCTCCGGGTTTTTCGTGTCCGGTTCAGCTCAGCCTGTCGATCGCGTCGCGGTCGAGCGAGCCCGGGATGATCATCACCGGACAGGGCAGGGCGCCGGCGCCGGCGCCGGTGAAATGGGCGACCAATGGCCCTGGACCGCCCGTCGCGGCCGCGCCGAGCACGAGCGCGGCGACGTGCGGATTCTCTTCCAGCATCTTGCGGACGACGGCGATCGGCTCACCCTGTTTCACCGTGATCGACGGGCGCACGCCCGATTCGTCGACCAATGTGCCCGCCGCACCCGCGACGAGCGCTTCGGCGCGCAATCGTGCTTCTTCCTCGATCGTCGCCTGGACGCCGCCCCATTGCACGAATTCGGGTGGCGGAATCAGGGCCAGGATTTCGATCGCACCGCCTGTTTTCGCGGCGCGTCGCGCCGCGAAGCGCAGCGCGATGCCGGCTTCCTCGGTCTCGTCGATAACGACCAGATAGGTCCGCACCGGCTGTTCTCCTCCCCCAAACGCGACGAGCGTGCGCGAATATTGCGGTCGCTGCAAGCCTGCGGCCTTGACCCGAACAGGCAATCGGGTGGAGAGGAGGCGACGATCCACGGAATCAACGCGAGGTTTGGTCCCTACATGCCCATCGAGCTCAAGATGCCTGCCCTGTCGCCGACCATGGAAGAAGGCACGCTTGCCAAATGGATGGTCAAGGAAGGGGACAGCGTGTCCTCCGGAGACCTGCTGGCCGAAATCGAAACCGACAAGGCGACGATGGAATTCGAAGCGGTCGATGAAGGCACGATCGCGAAGATCCTGGTGCCAGAAGGCAGCGAAGGCGTGAAGGTGGGCGCGGTGATCGCGCTGATCGCCGGCGAAGGCGAAGATGCCGCGGCAAGCCCGGCGCCCGCCGCCAAGGCGGCGCCGGAAAAGCCGGCGGAAGCCCCCAAGGCCGTGGCCCCCGAACCCAAGGCCGAGGCGCCGGCGCCCGTTGCCGCGCCGTCGCCGAAGGCCGATGAAGTCGATCGCGTGAAGGCCAGCCCGCTGGCGCGCCGCCTTGCCGAGCAAAAGGGCGTCGACCTCGCATCGGTGCGGGGCTCCGGCCCCGGCGGACGCGTCGTCAAGGCCGATCTCGACGCCAGCGCACCGGGTGTGGCGAAGCCCGCTCCGGCCGCCGAAGCGCCTGTCGCGGGGGAAGCGGCGACCGTCGCCGCGCAGGCGGCACCCGCCGTTCAGCCCGATTCGAACATTCCGTCGGAAAGCATCAAGCTTTCGATGATGCGCAAGACGATCGCGCGGCGCATGGTCGAATCCAAGTCGACCGTGCCGCATTTCTATCTGACGATGGATTGCAATCTCGACGCGCTGCTCAAGCTGCGGACCGAGCTCAATGCCGGGCTCGAGAGCCGTGGCATCAAGCTGTCGGTCAATGATCTGCTGATCAAGGCGCTGGGCGTCGCGCTGGAACAGGTGCCGGACGCCAATGTCAGCTTCGCCGGCGATACGCTGATCAAGTACAAGCGCGCCGACATTTCGATGGCGGTGGCGATCCCCGGCGGCCTCATCACCCCGATCATCACCGACGCAGGCGGCAAGGCGGTCTCGAAGATCGCGGTGGAGGCCAAGGATCTGGCGGCGCGCGCGCGCGACGGCAAGCTGCAGCCGCACGAATATCAGGGCGGCACGGCCTCGATCTCGAACCTCGGCATGTACGGCATCAAGCAGTTCGATGCGGTGGTGAATCCCCCCCAGGGCATGATCATGGCCGTGGGCGCGGGCGAGAAGCGCCCCTATGTCGTCGACGACGCACTCGCGATCGCGACGGTGATGAGCGCAACGGGCAGCTTCGACCATCGCGCCATCGACGGCGCGATCGGCGCGGAATTGATGGCCGCGTTCAAGCAGCTCGTCGAAAAGCCGCTGGGAATGGTCGCCTGACATGGCGATGACGCGCTCCGCGATTTTCGGGGCGCTCGCGGCACTCGGCGTGCCGACCATCCTGCGCGATGTGGACGTGAATGTCGCGGAGTTCATCTATCACAGCTCCACTGCGTTCAATATCGCCGGAATCTGGCTGCGCTGGTCGTGGCCGGTCTTCGTCCTGGTGACCCTGCTCAGCTTCATCCTGCTGCAGGTCAGTAGAAACAAATAGCCGCGTCCTGCGGCGCACCGGATACCATTATTGCAGAGAGCAGGAGCTATCCTTGGCTGATACCTACGACCTTATCGTTCTCGGTTCGGGCCCCGGCGGCTATGTGGCGGCGATCCGCGCCGCGCAATTGGGATTGAAGACCGCGATCGTCGAGCGCGAGCGGCTGGGCGGCATCTGCCTCAACTGGGGCTGCATCCCGACCAAGGCCCTGCTGCGGACGTCCGAAATCTATCATTACATGACCCATGCCGAGGCCTATGGCCTGACGGTCGAGAAGCCCGGATACGACCTGACGAAGATTGTCCAGCGCAGCCGCAAGGTCGCCGATCAGCTCAACAGCGGCGTCAAGGGGCTGATGAAGAAGCACAAGATCGCGGTGCATGAAGGCACGGGCAAGCTGGCCGGCAAGGGCAGGCTGATCGTGACCCAGGGCGACAAGACCGTCGAGCTTCAGGCGAAGAACATCATCGTGGCGACCGGCGCGCGTGCGCGCGAATTGCCCTTCGCCAAGGCAGACGGCAAGCGCGTCTGGACCTATCGCCACGCGCTGGTGCCGGAGGAGATGCCGACCAAGCTGCTCGTCATCGGATCCGGCGCGATCGGCATCGAATTCGCCAGCTTCTATTCGGACATGGGCGCGGAGGTGACCGTGGTCGAGATGCTCGACCGGATCCTGCCCGTCGAGGACGAGGAGGTGAGCGCGTTCGTCCACAAGGCGCTGACCAAGCAAGGCATGAAGATCCACACCGCCACCGGCGTGCAGAAGCTGGAAGCCGGCGCCAAAGGTGTGAAGGCGGAGATCAAGGCGGCCGACGGCAAGATCGAGAGCGGCGAATACAGCCATGCGATCGTCGCGATCGGTATCGTCCCCAATGTCGAGGATATCGGGCTGGAAGCGGCGGGCGTGAAGCAGCGCCAGAACCGCCATATCGAAACCGATGGCTATGGCCGCACCAATGTCGACGGCATCTGGGCGATCGGCGACGTCACCGGCGCGCCCTGGCTGGCACACAAGGCGATGCACGAGGCGGTGGTCTGCGTCGAGGCGATGGCCGGGGTGAAGGGCGTCCATCCGATGGAGACCGGCAATATCCCGGGCTGCACCTATTCGCGCCCGCAGGTCGCGAGCGTCGGCCTGACCGAAGCCAAGGCTAGGGAAGCGGGCTATAAGGTCAAGGTCGGCAAATTCCCGGCGATCGGCAACGGCAAGGCGATCGCGCTGGGCGAGGTCGATGGTTTCGTGAAGACCGTGTTCGACGAAGCCACCGGCGAATTGCTGGGCGCGCATATGGTCGGTGCCGAAGTGACCGAGCTGATCCAGGGCTATGTCATCGCCCGCGAGCTCGAAACCACCGAGGCGGAGCTGATGGCCACCACCTTCGCGCATCCGACCTTGTCGGAGATGATGCACGAAAGCGTACTGGGCGCTTACGGAAAAGCCCTGCACATATGACGGTACCGACCGCGATTCTGTGGCCGACCTTTGCATTGGTTGCGCTCGTCTTCGCGGTCTGGTTCGTTCTTTTCGTCCAGCGTATGGCGCATATCCGCCGCAATCCGCCGCGCCGCGAGGATTTCGCGACCGGCGACGCGGCGATGCGCTATTTCGAGCCGGTGGAGATGCCGGCCAATAATCTGCGCAATCTGTTCGAGATGCCGGTGCTGTATCTTGCGCTGGTGCCTCTGCTGCTGTTCACCCATCAGGCGGGCCATGCGCAGGTCGCGCTCGCCTGGATCTACGTGGCGCTGCGTGCCATCCACAGCTTCATCCATATCGGGCCGAAAAAGGTGCAGCCGCGCTTCATGGTCTATCTTGCATCCTGCGCGACGCTCTCCGCGATGTGGATCGGCTTCTTCGTCGATATGGTCGCCGCGGTCTGAGCACCGCTTGCCGCGCGTGCCACAGGGTGCCACCAAGAGCGCGATCAACAAGGGGCCTTGATGTGATGAAAACCGTTTCGTTCGCGGCGATGCTCGCCGCCGCGCTTGCCGCCGCACCCGCCGCCGCCGAGACGGTGGTCGTCACCGCCGATCGCATGGTGGATGTGCTGGCGGGCAAGACGATCGACAAGCCGGTGGTGGTGATCGCGAATGGCCGCATCGTGGCGGTGGGCAGCGCCGGATCGGTGGCGGTGCCGGGGGACGCGAAACGGATCGATCTTCCGGGCAAGACCATCCTGCCCGGGCTGATCGACATGCATGTCCATCTGGAGGGACATCCCAAATATAGCGGCTATAACGGCCTGGAGTTCACCGACAGCTTCTGGCCGATCCAGGCGACCGCCAACGCCAGGGGGATGCTCGGCGCGGGCTTCACCACCGTGCGCAATGTCGGCGCCAACAATTACACCGATGTCGGGCTGAAGGAAGCGATCGAAGAGGGCTGGATTCCGGGGCCGCGGATCGTGCCGGCCGGCCATGCGCTGGGTGCGACCGGCGGGCATTGCGACGAGACCTTCCTGCCGCCTTCATTCAAGCGCGTGGGGGAGGGGGTGGCCGACAGTGCCGACGGCTTCCGCCAGAAGGTGCGCGAACAGAAGAAATATGGCGCCGAGGTCATCAAGATCTGCGCGACGGGCGGCGTCTTCTCGCGCGGCGATGAACCCGGCCAGCAGCAACTGACCGCCGCCGAACTGGAGGCGATCGCCGACGAGGCGCATATGGCGGGGCTGAAAGTGGCGGCGCACGCGCATGGCGCGTCGGGCATCAAGGCCGCCATCCGCGCGGGCATCGATACGATCGAACATGCCAGCCTGATCGACGACGAGGGCATCGCGCTCGCGAAAAAGGCGGGCACCTGGCTGACGATGGATATCTTCAACACCGACTATACCCAGTCCGAAGGGGCGAAGAACGGCGTGCTCGAGGATAATCTCCGCAAGGATCGCGAGATCGCGCAGATCCAGCGCGACAATTTCCGCAAGGCGCATGCCGCCGGGGTGAGGCTGCTGTTCGGCACCGATGCCGGCGTGATGCCGCATGAAACCGCCGCCGGGCAGTTCAAATATATGGTCCAGTACGGCATGACGCCGATGGAGGCGATCCAGGCGGCGACGCGAAGCGGCGCGCAGGCGCTCGGGCGTGAGCGCGATGTCGGCGCGATCGCGGTCGGCCGCTATGGCGACATCATCGCCGTGTCCGCCGATCCGCTCGCCGACATTCGCGCGCTCGAACATGTCGACGTCGTGATCAAGGGCGGCGAGGTCGTGAAGGCCGATTGAGCATGGATCCGATCGTTCGACGTTTCGCGCGGCTGTCGCTCATCTGCTGGCTCGCCGGGATAGCGGTGATCGCACTGGCATGGGGTGGCGTGCTCCAGTCCTTCGATGAAGCGGCCCTGCGCGGTCTGCGGGGATTCGGTAACGCGCTGCCCGGATTCGCGACCGATCTGATGCGCGGTGCGAGCTGGCTGGGTGATGGCTGGCCACGTTCGATCCTCGCCATCGCCTTCATCGTCTATCTGATGATCCGGCGGCTGGCGCGCGCGGCGTCCTATATCCTCTACACCGCGCTCGGCATCGCCGCGCTCAATGCCTGGGTGCTGAAGGCGGTCGTGATGCGCGCGCGCCCCGATGTCGTGCCAAGGCTGGTCGAGGTCGACCAGAGCTGGAGCCTGCCGAGCGGCCATGCCGCCAACAGCGCCGCAGTCTATGGCGCGATCGCGCTGGTCGCGACGGTGCTGTGGTGGCGCAAGCGACAGCGCCGCGCGATCTGGGCCGTGACCGGGCTGCTGGTGTTCGCGATCGGCCTGTCGCGTGTCTGGCTTGGCGTGCATTGGCCAAGCGACGTCGTCGCGGGCTGGCTGGTCGGGGCCGGCTGGGCGTTGCTGCTGGCGGTGTTGCTCAAGCCCGTTCAGGCGAGAGGGGCGGTCACTCCGCCACGGAAACCAGCTTGAGCTGGGCTTCGCCGCCATCGGCGAGCAGCGCCCCGCCGCGCAGGGTGAAGCGTCCCTCCACCCGGCCGCCCGGTGCGATGCTGATCGTTTCGTAGCAAACGTCACCGGTGATGTGCGCGGTGCGCTCGATCACCAGTTCGCGTGCGCTGATCGATCCGTCGACGATGCCGGAAAGCCGAGCGGAATCGGCGGTTACACTGCCCTTGATGCGGCTGCTTTCCCCCTGGACGAGCGCCGCGCACTGGATATCGCCCTCGACGATGCCGTCGATATGCAGGTCCGCCTGCGCGCCGATATTGCCGGTGATCGAGACATCGGCGCCGATCACCGAAAAGGATCCGCCGGCGTGATTATTGCCCGTCGAACCGCCGTTTGACGCTGTCTTGGACCTTGAGAACATCGGCATGGGCCTCCAGGAACGGACGTGGGTTGATCGCACGATCGTTGATGCGCACTTCGAAATGGAGATGGTCGCCGGTCGAACGGCCGGTGCTGCCCATGCGGGCGATCTGCTGGCCGCGCGTCACCATCTGGCCGGGACGAACGTCGAAGCCGGACAAATGGCCGTAGCGGGTCTGGATGCCATGGCCGTGATCGAGGATCACGAGATTGCCGTAGCCGCCCTGCTGGCCGACCGAAACGACGCGGCCGGCGGCGGCGGCCATGATCGGCTGGCCGCGATCGCCGGTGATGTCGATGCCGGCATGAAGGGCGGCGGCGCCGTTGAACGGATCGGATCGCACACCGAAGCCGCTGCTGAGCGTCAGCGGCATGGCCGGCGCCGAATTGGGCAGCGCCATCAGCGCGCGTTCCATCGTGTCGAGCTGGCGCAGCGATGTCGCGAGTCGCGTGAGGCTCAGATCCTTCAGCGTGCGCGGCGCCGTGGCGCGCAGCGGAATGAAGGGGCCGCCCATCGCCCGATGCGGCGCCATCGCGCGCGGATCGACGCCGAAGCGACGAATGGCCTTTTCCGCTTCCTGCGCGCGCATCGTCGCTGCCATGGTCAGCGTATCGGTGAAGGCGAGCTGGCGTGCTTCGATCCGTGCGAGCGGGGCCGCTTCGGGAATGACCGCGCCGATCTTGGCCGGCGCCGCGGCAGGAGCGGGGGCGGGCGCGGGTTCGACCGCGCCGAAATAGCGGGTCACCATCTGGTCCAGAAGCTGCTGGCGCTTCTCCAGCCGGTTCGCCATGCCCTCGACATTCGATTGCCAGGCCTCGACGCGTCCGGCGGAGCGATCCACCGCGCTTTGCTGCGCGCCCAGCGCGATCCGATCCTGCACCGTGCGGATCTGCAGGCCGACCATGAACACTGTCGAGACCAGCCAGATGGCGAAGATCAGGGCGGCGAGCGCCGCGAGCTTGATCTGGAAACCGGTGGTGATCCGAAGGAAACGCATCTGCCCGCCGGAGCGGACATAGATTTCGTGATCAGGAAAGAACCGCACCAACCGGGCATAGAGCCCGGACGGCTGCTTCGTTGTAACGGGCACCGCGCGACCTGCGATTATTGATGGATTGACGCTCGCATAGTGGCAGGTGCGCGAGTCGCGAAATCATGAAGGGTGGACTCGTGACGAGTCGGGGGAGTCTTCGGACGAGACGAAGAAGAAGATTAAAAAACTATATGTATTCGCGTCGCCGAAAGCGCGGTGATGCGCCCGGATTCATGAGGATCGATGGCCCGATTCGTGGCCGATTCGAATTGTAACGAATGATTATGTCTTTGGTTCCCCGGCCATTTCCATCAGAACGCGCCATTCATCCTTGGCGATGGGAACCACCGAAAGCCGCGACTGGCGGATCATCGGCAAATCGGCCAGTCTCGGCTCGGCCTTGATCGCCTTGAGCGAGACGGTTTTTTTGAGCGGCCTGACCGGTTTCACGCGCACGGCGACCCATCGGCCGGTGCTATCGGTGCGATCGGGCTCCGCCTCGCCCGAAATCTCCATGATGCCGACCGCCTCCAGCCCGATATTGCTGTGATAGAACAGCACCCGATCGCCCAGCTTCATCGCGCGCATGTGCATCGCGGCGGTGGGATTGCGCACGCCGTCCCAATAGCCTTCGCCGTCACGCACAAGATCGTCCCAGCCATAGGCGTCCGGTTCCGATTTCATCAGCCAATGGGCGTGGTCGGTCATCACATCCTCCGATCGGGGTTCCATGGATGGTCATACCGCATCGACGCGATCGTGCTCCAACAATCTCTTGGCCAACAACCTCCTCACCAGCGATCTCCTGGAACGATCGTTTCGGCTGAAAAGCGTTTCCCGCGAATCCGGACGATGCTTTATCGTCGTTACACCCAATTCAGAGGAGTCGCCCGATGATCACCCGCACCGCATCCGCCCGCTACGAAGGCTTCGGCAAGGACGGAAAGGGCCATGTCTCCAGCCAGTCCGGCGTGCTTTCGGACACCAATTACGGCTTCAACACACGTTTCGAGGACGGCGCGGGAACCAACCCCGAGGAACTGATCGCCGCGGCGCATGCGGCTTGCTTCACCATGGCGTTGAGCTTCGCGCTCGCGCGCGAAGGGTTTTCGGGCGGAACGCTCGAAACCAAGGCGGCGGTGAAGCTCGACAAGGATGGCGACGGCTTCTCGATCACGCGTTCGGACCTGACGCTCTCGGCAAGCGTCCCGGGAATCGACGCCGACAAATTCGCGGAGATCGCGGCCGGTGCCAAGGCCAATTGCCCGGTCTCGAAGCTGCTCAAGGCCGAAATCACGCTGACGTACACATTGTCGGAATAACGATCGGGATCCGAATCCAGGACCCGGACAACGGTCAGGCGGGCTGTGGCGTCCTGTGGAACAGCCGGCCGCGCTCGGTGACGAGTATCGTGCAGAGCGCGGCGAGCCCGCAGAGGAAGAAGCCAGTGTAGAGCGGGATCGTCGTCCCGTCGAACTGGCGGCCGACGCTGATGCCGATCGCGGCGCCGAAGATCGTCTGGAACGCCCCCTGCAGCGAACTCGCGGTGCCGGCGACATGGCCGACGCGTTCCATCGCCAGCGCGCCGAAATTTGCGGCGGCGAGCCCGAAGCAGCCCATCGCGGCCGCCTGAAGCAAGGCGAAATCGATCATGGTTTCATGGCCCGAAAGGGCGACGGCCAAGTGGATGCCGCCGAACAGCGTGAAGCCGATCAGCGCCCAATGGCCGATGAAACGCATGCCCAGCCGGACGACGAGCCGCGAATTGATCAGCGAGCCGATCGCCATGGTGGTCGCGACGGCGGCGAAGACGATGGAGAGCATGCCCGGTGCACGAAAGACGTCGGTGAAGATCTGCTGCACCGAATGGATGAAGCTCATCAGCGCGCCGTTGATGAACGCTCCGGCCAATGTGTATCCGTTCGACTGACGGTCACCCAGCACCATGGCATAGGATGCGCCGAGCCCGGCCGGGGTGATCGCGATGCGGCGTTCCCTGGGCAGGGTTTCGGGCAGGCGCAGACCGGCCCAGAGCAGGATGAGGATGCCGATCGCGGCGAGCGCCACGAAGATCCAGCGCCATGGCGCCACCAGCAGGATCATCTGCCCCAGGCTGGGGGCGAGCACCGGGGCCGCCATGAAGACGATGAACGCCAGGCTCATCACCCGCGCCATCTGCCGGCCGACATAGCGATCGCGCACGATCGACACCACCAGCGCGCGGCCGCCGGCGGCGCCGGCGCCCTGCGCCATGCGTGCGGCGATCAGCAATTCGAAACTGGGCGCGAACGCCGCCGCAAGGCTGAAGATCGCATAGCCGGCGACCGAGATCAGCAGCACCGGGCGCCGGCCGAACCGGTCGGACAAGGTGCCGATGAAGAATTGCGAGACGCCGAAACCGATCAGGAAGGCGCCGATCACGAACTGGCGATCATTGTCGTGAAGCACGTTCAGCGACTGGCCGATCGCGGGCAGCGCCGGGATCATCGAATCGATCGCCAGCGCCACCGTCGCCATGATCAGCGCGATCAGCGCGATGAATTCGCGCGGCCCGGGGCGCTCCGCCACGGGGGTTTCCTGGGGCACCGGTGAATCCATGAAGTGCCACTTGGCGCATCGTGCGGCGGATTGCCAGTGTTGCGGCGCAAAAATCAGCCGGAAATGCCGAGTCCGAGCAGGAACAGCAGGAACAGCACCAGCGCGATCGACGCGAAGATCAGCAGCAGGAAGGTGCGGACCAGTGCACCGAAGCGCCCGATCTCATAGGCGCCCTTGAGCTGGAAATAGATGTGGACCGGCGGGATGACGAGCGCCGCGACGCTGATCACGTCGCTGTTCAGGCCGGCGACCCACAGCATCGTCAGCAGGATCGTCAGCAGCGACATGAAGGCGAGCGAATAGGTGACGAAGATCGCGTGATCGTAAACCCGTCGGCGAAAGTGCCACAGGAACATCAGCCACACGAACGGCACCGAGATCGGGATCAGCGCCCAAGAGAATTTATAGGCGTTGGACTGGATCTTGTAGAGCGCCAGATTGGGGTTGGCATTCGCCTTGGCGATACCCTTGTCCAGCTTCGGCCAACCTGTCCTGATATTGGCGAAGCTCGGCGGCTTGCCGCGCGACGCCGCCTCGACGGTCTTCAGCATCTCGCGGCGCGTGGCCAGATTCTCCTGCAGGGCGGTGGTGTCGCGGCCGGCGGCCCTGGCCTCGGCGATCTTGCGTTCGGTATTTTCGACGCCCTTGCGCTGGATCTCGATCTGGTTCGCCGCCTGCGCCTGCAATTGCGGGGTGGTGGCGACGTTCAGATCGGGCGTTTCGAGATGCCCGCCGAACAGGTTGATCACCGCGAACATCAGGAAGACCGAGAACAGGAACAGCGCCAGCGGGGAAACGAAACGCGCGCGTTCGCCATGAACGTAACGGCGGGTCAGTTCGCCGGGGCGAAAGGCGAGCATCGGCAATGTGCGCCAGATCTTGCCCTCGAAATGGAGCACGCCATGCGCGAGATCGTGCCAGATCGCGGCGAGGGAGCGATGGATGTGCCCCGCCTGGCCGCAGGCATGGCAATAGGGGCCGGCAAGTGCTGTGCCGCAATTGAGGCAGATGCCGTGCGACGCGTCGCCGTCGTGACCGCCCGTGGCGGGCTCGACAGCATGCGCCACCAAACCCGCGCTCACCGCGTCTCCCGCTGCTTCGATGCCCCCTGACATGATCCGGTTCGTAGCAGCCGGGCCGGGAGGCGGGGAAGCGCTATTTCGTGTGGACAATGATCATGCTAGGCGCGCCGGCATGAACGATCCGCACGATTGCGAAACCCTGATCCGTGACATGGCGGCCGCCGCGCGCGTGGCCGCCGGCCGGCTGGCCGCGATGCCGGGGCCGCGAAAGGCGGCCGCGCTGGCCGCCGCGGCACAGGCGGTGCGCGAGGACGAGGCGGCGATCCTGGCAGCCAATGCGGAAGACATGGCGCGCGCGACCGCCGCCGGGCTCTCCTCGGCGCTGCTCGATCGGCTGCGGCTCGATCCCGCCCGGCTTGGCGCGATGGCGGACGGTATGGCGGCGGTGGCCGCGCTCGACGATCCGGCGGGCACGATCATCGACGAGACCCGCCGGCCCAACGGCATGATCCTGCAGCGCATGCGCGTGCCGCTGGGCGTGATCGGGATCATCTATGAAAGCCGCCCGAACGTGACGGCGGATGCAGCCGCGCTCTGCTTCAAATCGGGCAATGCGGCGATCCTGCGCGGCGGATCCGAGGCGATGGCGAGCAATCGCGCGATCCATCGCGCGCTGGTGCGCGGCCTGGTGTCGGAAGGTGCGCCGGAAGCAGCGATCCAGCTCGTGCCGGTCACCGATCGCGCGGCGGTCGGTGCGATGCTGGGGGCGATGGGGCTGATCGACATGGTGGTGCCGCGCGGCGGCAAGTCGCTGGTCGCGCGCGTCCAGGCGGAAGCACGCGTGCCCGTGCTCGCGCATCTCGACGGCATCAACCATGTCTATGTCGACGTCGCCGCCGATCCGGCCAAGGCGCGAGACATCGTCGTCAACGCCAAGATGCGGCGGACGGGCGTGTGCGGCGCGATGGAGACCTTGCTGATCGATCGCGCCTATGCCGGCGCCGGCGATCTGGTCGATGCGCTGATCGCGGCCGGCTGCGAAGTGCGCGGTGATGCCGCGACCCAGGCGCTCGATCCGCGCGTGGACGAGGTGTCCGATGCCGATTGGGATACCGAATATCTCGACGCGATCGCGTCCGTCGCGCTGGTCGATGGCCTTGATGCCGCGATCGCGCATATCGCGGCGCATGGTTCGCATCACACCGACGCGATCGTCACCGAGGACGCGGCGGCAGCCGAGCGTTTCCTGGGCGAAGTGGACAGCGCGATCGTGATGCACAATGCCTCGACCCAGTTCGCGGACGGCGGCGAATTCGGCCTTGGCGCGGAGATCGGCATTTCCACCGGCCGCCTCCATGCGCGCGGCCCTGTCGCGCTCGAAGGGCTGACGACATACAAATGGCTGGTGCGGGGCAGCGGCCAGACGCGTCCCTGATGCGCATCGGTCTCCTTGGCGGCTCGTTCAATCCGGCGCATCAGGGGCACCGCGACATCAGCCGCTTCGCGCTCGACGCGCTCGGGCTGGACGAGATCTGGTGGATGGTCTCGCCCGGCAATCCGCTGAAGTCCGCGAACGACATGGCGCCGCTGCCGGCGCGGCTCGGTTCCGCGCTCAGGATGAGCCGGGGCCTGCCGATCCGTGCGACCGCCATCGAGCGGACGCTGGGCACCCGCTACACCGTCGATACGCTCGACGCATTGGTGCGCCGATACCCCAAATATCGGTTCATGTGGTTGATGGGGGCCGACAATCTCGACCAGTTCCACCTGTGGCGCGACTGGCGGAAAATTGCGCGAATAGTTCCGATTGCCGTAATCGCCCGTCCGGGTTATGATCGGGCCGCCCATGCAGGTGGTGCTATGGGATGGCTGCGGCGCTTCGTCCGGCCCGCCAGCCAGCGAAAAAGTTGGACGAATTGGAGATTGCCGGCGCTCGTGCTGTTGCGCTTTCGCCCCGATCCAACCTCCGCAACCCGTCTGCGACAGGCAGACCCCCATTGGCATCGCGATTTTGCCGCCCGCGTTCCGCGCGACCGCGTCACGCGATTGCCGGTATCCTAGAAGGAACACTCTTGCCTCCATCCGCTTCCGCATCGAAGGCGTCTTCCGGCCCAGAGGAGGTCGAGGCGCTCCATAGGCTCGTGCTGGATTCGCTCGACGACGATCAGGCGGTCGAAACCGTCTCGATCCCGCTCGCCGGAAAGAGCAGCATCGCCGATCACATGGTGATCGCGTCCGGCCGCTCGACCCGTCAGGTCGCCTCGATGGCGACCAAGCTCGCCGAGAAGATCAAGGCGCAGTGCGGCCGCAGCGCGCGTATCGAAGGTCTGCCTGCTGCCGATTGGGTGCTGATCGACGCCGGTGACGTGATCGTCCACCTCTTCCGTCCCGAAGTGCGCAGCTTCTACAATCTGGAACGGATGTGGAATTTCGGCGACGCGCCGCCGGCCAACGAAGATTGAGACTGATCCGGGCATTTCGGGCGGTCGTCCGAAATGCCCGGGGGCGATGATGGGGGTAGATCAGCGTGCTTCTCCATATCGTCGCCAGGGGCAGGATCGGTCGTTCGCCGGAGGCGGAACTCGTCGACCGCTACGTCAAGCGGCTGAGCTGGCCGTTCAAGCTCACCGAATTGCCTGACACCGGCGGACGCATGCCGGTGCGCGATCCCGGCACCGTCCTGATCATGCTCGACGAGAAGGGTGAGCAGCTCGGATCGATGGAGTTCGCGCGCAGGCTGGAACGCTGGCGAGACGACGGCCGGCGCGAGGCGCGTTTCCTGATCGGCGCCGCCGACGGCTTCGACGATGCGATGCGTGCCGAGGCCGATCTGCTGATCGCGTTCGGCCGGGCGACCTGGCCGCATTTGATGGCGCGCGCGATGCTGGCCGAACAGCTTTGGCGCGCAACCTCGATCCTTGCCAATCATCCCTATCATCGCGAAGGGTGAGCGCGTGATGCGCGTCGCCCTGATTTCCCTGCCGGTGATCGCCGCCGTCGCGGCATTGGGTTTCGCGGCCCATGCGCCGGCGGCCACGACGATCGCGGAAGAACAGCGTTCGCTCGTCAAGGCGCGCCGCGATGCCGCGACGGCTTCGGCGCGGTCCGCGCAGCTCGAACGCGACGCCGCCGCGGAACGGGACGAGGCGGCACGCGCGGAGGCGCAGGCGGCCGCCGTCGCCGCGCGCATCCAGTCCGCCGAGGCCGAAATCGCCGCCGCCGAGGCGCGGATCCGCATTCTGGCCCGGCTTCAGGTGGCGCAGCGCGCGCGGCTCGCCGAGCGCCAGCAGCCGATCGTGCGGCTGACCGCCGCGCTCCAGACCATGGCGCGCCGCCCGTCGGCGCTCGCGCTGGTCCAGCCGGGATCGACCGCCGATCTTGTCCATGTCCGTTCGCTGCTCGCGACGATCGTGCCGGTGGTGGAGGAGCGGACCAGCGGGCTGCGCGACGAGATCGCGCGCAGCCGCGCTCTGCGCCGCAGTGCCGATCTGGCGGCCTTGTCGCTGCGCAAGGGACGCGAGCGGCTTCAGTCCGAGCGATCGGCGCTGGCCAAGCTGGAGACGGCGCATCGTCAGCGTTCGCGTCAGTTCGCCGATAGCGCGATGTTCGAATCGGATCGCGCCATCGCGCTTGGCGAGCGCGCGCGCGATATCGTCGATCTCATGTCGGCGCTCGATGAGCAGGCGGGCGTGCGCGAGACGCTGCAAAGCCTGCCGGGGCCGCTGCTCCGTCCGGTGCGTCCGGGCGGGATGCAGGCGCCGCCGGACGATCCCCGCCTGACGCAGCAGCGCAATCCGCCCTATCGCCTGCCGGTGTTCGGAGAGGTGGTGACCGGATTGGGCGAGGTCTCCGCTTCGGGCGTGCGCGCCAAGGGGCTGACGCTGGAGACGCGGCCGGGCGCGCAGGTGGTGGCGCCGACGCGCGGGCGTATCGCCTATGCCGCCGATTATCGCGGTTTCGGCAAGATCGTGATCATCGATCATGGCCAGGGCTGGACGTCGCTCATCACGAATCTCGCCGCACTCGACGTCAAGGTGGGCGACGCGGTGGCGCAGGGCAGTCCACTGGGCCGGGCGGATGCCGGCCGCCGCCCGATGGTGACGGTGGAATTGCGCCGAAATGGCCGGCCGGTGGATATCACGCCGCTCGTCAGCTGAGGTTCAGCCGGCCCGCGCTTTTGTGTTCGCACGCCGCTTTTCTGGCTCGTCTGCGGTTTTGCGGACGGTCAAAAGCCTGTATGCTGCCATCGAGAAGTCTGGGTTCCAGTCAGTCGGAAAGCCTGTTGCAGATGTCCAAGTCGATCATCCATGCCGCCATCGCCGTTTCCGCGATCGCGCTCGTCCCGGCGACCACCGCCAGCATGGCGGCGGTCGACGCCAAGACCTGGCGCGAATTCGATCAGTTCATCGCAGTGTTCGACGAGGTGCGCAGCAAATATGTCGAACAGGTCGACGATCAGACGCTGCTCAAGGGCGCGATCGACGGCATGCTCGCCGCGCTGGATCCGCACAGTTCCTATCTCGACGCGCGCGATTTCGAGAATCTGCGGACGCAGACCGACGGCGCCTATGGCGGCCTGGGCCTGACCGTTTCGATGGAGGACGGCGCGGTCAAGGTGATCACCCCCACCGAGGACACGCCGGCATTCCGCGCGGGCATCAAGGCGGGCGATTATATCACGCATATCGGCAAGACGCTGATCTTCGGCGGCACGCTCGACGACGCGGTCGAACAGATGCGCGGCCGCCCCGGCACGACCATCACGCTCACCATCGTGCGTCCGGGACGCGAAAAGCCGTTCGACGTGACGTTGACCCGCGAAATCATCGAACTGAAGCCCGTGAAATGGGAAGTGAAGGACCGCGTCGGCGTCATCAACATCAACGCCTTCTCCAAGACCACCGCCGACAGCGTTCGCGCGGCGGTTGTCGGGATCGAAAAATCGCTGGGCGCGCCGCCGCTCGGCTATGTCGTCGATCTGCGCTCCAATCCGGGCGGCCTGCTCGATCAGGCGGTCGAAGTGTCGGACGTCTTCCTGGAGCGCGGTGAGGTGGTTTCGCAGCGCGGTCGCGAAAAGGGCGATATCGAGCGTTTCTATGCGACCAAAGGGGATATGGCGCGCGGTCTGCCGATCGTGGTGCTCGTCGATTCGGGGTCGGCGTCCGCCGCCGAGATCGTTGCCGGCGCGCTGCAGGATCATCATCGCGCGGTCGTGATGGGCGAGCGCAGCTTCGGCAAGGGCTCGGTTCAGACCCTGTTGCCGCTGACCGATACGACGGCGCTGCGCCTGACCACGGCGCGCTATTTCACGCCGTCGGGCCGATCGGTCCAGGAAGGCGGGATCGAGCCCGACGTGCTGGTGCCGCAGCTTTCGGATCCCGACTACAAGACCCGGCCGCGTTTCCGCGAGGCCGATCTCAAGCGTCATCTGATCAATGAGGCCAAGGTCGACAATTCGGTGCTCGAAGACGATTCGAAGGACGATCCGCGCTTCACCCAGACTGCGGACCAGTTGAAGAAAGCGGGCGTCACCGATTTCCAGCTCGATTATGCGATCAAGGCGGTCACGCGATCGCGCAAGCCGGTGGTCGTGGCGAACGCAGCGGCGCGGCCGGGCGGTCGCCGCTGACGGCTGTCTCCGTTTTCCTGTCCGGTCATGCCGGAGAAAGCCGGCCATCGCCATGATGCCGGTCGCCGTGCACGCGACGTGAAGAAGGTTGCTGATGGATCGCCTTAAAACTGCCCGCGCCCTCGCCTTGCTGACGCCGGCACTGCTGATGGCCGGCGCGCTCGGATCGCAATATCTTGGCGGCCTTTATCCGTGCGAGATGTGCCATTGGCAGCGCTGGCCGCATTATGCCGCCATTCCGCTGGCACTGCTTGCCATCCTGCTCAGGGGGCAGGCGATCGGCAGGCTGTTCCTGGCGCTGGCGGCGCTGGCGATCCTGACGAGCGGTGCGATCGGGGCGTTTCATGCCGGGGTCGAATATGGCTGGTGGGAAGGGCTGACCAGCTGTTCGCGCGTCGCCGATACCGGCGGCAATGTCGACGACATGCTGCGCAACCTGATGACCGCGCCGGTGATCCGGTGCGATCAGGCGCAATGGACATTGGCGGGGATTTCGCTTGCCGGGTTCAATGCGATCTTTTCGATCGGCGCCGCATTCACCATATTCGGATTGATGATGAAGGCGCGCAAGGCATGACCGGTCTGTCGAGGCCCGATACCGCATCGATGCTGCGCGTCGATCAGGCGGGCGAATATGGTGCGACACGCATTTATGCCGGCCAGATGGCGGTGATGGGCGATCGCACGCCGGCGGCGCGGATGATCGCGGGCATGGCCGCGCAGGAGGAGCGCCACCGCCGCCATTTCGATGCGATGATCGCGGCGCGCGGCGTGCGGCCCACATTGCTGCAGCCGATCTGGGACGTCGCCGGCTTCTGGTTGGGGGCGGCCACGGCGGCGATCGGCCCCGAAGCGGCCATGGCCTGCACCGCCGCGATCGAGACCGAGATCGACAACCATTATCGCGAGCAACTCGAACAGCTTGGCGACAGCGATCCCGAATTGTCCGAAGCGATCGCGGAATTTCGCGCCGAGGAGATCGAGCATCGCGACCAGGCATTGGCCGCGGGCGCCGAGCGGGCGCCGGCCTATCCGGTGCTGAGCGCCGCGATCCGGCTGGGCTGTCGTGCCGCGATCGCGCTTTCGAAGCGGATCTGACGGAGATTATGGAGCGCTCGGGCGTTTCCGACTTGAGCAAGGACCGGTGTCATGCGTAGCGCGTTCCTCATTGCCGTCGCTCTTTCCGCCCTTGGCGGCGCGATGGTTGCCACGCCGGTCCAGGCGCAGGAACAGCGCGTGATCGTCGTTTACGGCGACGATCCTTGCCCGGTGGCGAAGGAAGGCGAGGAGATCATCGTTTGTCCGAGGCGGCCCGAAAGCGAGCGGTATCGCGTGCCCAAGCGCTTCCGCAACCAAGACGTGGCGCCGGGCAATGCCAATGAAAGCTGGGCGGTGCGGTCCGAAGCGCTCAACGAGGCGTCGCCGACCGGCATCAGCAAATGTTCGGTGGTGGGCCCTGCGGGCTGGACCGGTTGCTATGCGCAATTCCTGCGCGAGGCCCAGGCCGATCGCCGGGCACAGCGCCGCGCGGACGGTGCGATTCCAAGCGTGAATGATCGTCCGCTCAGCGATGCGGACGAGCATGAGGATGACGGAGAATGACGATGCGCTTCCTGGCCCCGATATTCGTGCTCGCGCTTGCGCCGGCCGCCGCGCATGCCCAGGCGGTGCCCGATCCGGGCGCGAACGAGAAGATCAATCAGGTGATCGTCTATGGCGATCAGCCTTGCCCCAAGGGCGCCGCCGACGAGATCGTGATCTGCGAACGGCGCGCCGATCCCTATCGTATTCCCAAGCCCCTGCGCAGCAACCCGAACGCGCCGGAAAACGCGGCCTGGGGCGCGCGCGCCGAGCAGCTCGAATATGTCGGCCGCAACGGCATCGGCAGTTGTACGCCGACCGGTTCGGGCGGCATGAGCGGCTGTTTCAACCAGCTTGTCCGCCAGGCCCGCGCGGAACGTGCGCAGGGTGACGGCACCAATTGGGTCGCGCTGGTCGAGCAGGCGCGCGAGGAGCGCGTTGGCCGGATCGACGCGGATTCGGAAGCGATCGAAGCGCGCGTGAAGGCGGAGGAAGCGGCGAGGGCCGCCAAGGAAGCGGAAGCGGCGAAAGAGCCGAAATAGCCTCACATTGTCGCTCCAGCGAAAGCTGGAGCCCATCGGATGCCCGGGCCGCTATTGGGGTTGAAGCATCGGATAGTCTCCAGCCTTCGCTGGGGCGACGATCCAATGGGGAAAGCGCACCGATGATGACCGGCCTATGGCCTGATCATTCGGCGCGCGTCTTCTCCGCCGCGATCCATGCGTTGATCTGGGCGTCGAGCACGTCGAGCGGCACCGCGCCCTGGCCGAGCACAGCGTCGTGGAAGCGGCGCAGGTCGAATTTCGCTGCCAGCGCCTTTTCGGCCCGATCGCGCAATTCGCGGATCTTGAGTTCGCCCAGCTTGTAGGCGAGCGCCTGGCCCGGCCATGTGATGTAGCGATTGACCTCCGCATCGATATTGGCGTCGGTCAGCGCGCTATTGTCCTTCATGAAGGCGACCGCCTGCTCCTTGCTCCAGCCCTTGGCATGGATGCCGGTATCCAGCACCAGCCGGCAGGCGCGCCACATCTCGTATGACAGGCGGCCCATGTCCTTTTGCGGCGTGTCATAGATGCCGGTCTCTATCCCCAGCCGCTCGGAATAAAGGCCCCAGCCCTCGGTGAAGGCGGTGAAGCCGTTGCCATAGCGTCGCCACAGCGGGATATCGAGTTCCTGCTGCAGCGCGATCTGCTGGTGGTGGCCGGGCACGGCCTCGTGGCTCGTGAGCGCCGGAATCTCCCAGAAGGGGCGCTGGTCGAGCTTGGAGGTGTTGACATAATAGGTGCCGGCGATGCCGGTGACGGGGGAGCCCGGGCCGTAATAGGCGGTCGTCGTGCGCTCGGCGGTTTCCGCCGGAATGGCGCGGATGCCATAGGGCAGGCGGGCGACCTTGCCGAACAGGCCGGGCATCATGCCGTCGATCGTCTTCGCCATGCGCGCCGATTTTTCGAGCAGTTCCTCCGGCGTCTTCGCGAAATAGGCGGGGTTTGTCCGCATGTCCGCGATCATCGCCTCGCGGCTGGCAAAGCCCGCCTTTTTCGCGACGCCGTCCATTTCGGCGCGGATCCGCGCGACTTCGCTCAGGCCGATCCGGTGGATCGCATCGGCGCCGAGATCGGTCGTCGTCTCCTGCCGGATGCGGAACGCGTAATAGGCGGCACCACCCGGCTGCGCCGAAATGCCCGGCGCCTTCGCGCACTTCTTCGCATAGGTGCCGACATAGAAGTCGTGGTGCTTGGTGTAGGCGGGGTTGATCACGTCGGCCACGATCGTCCGTGCCCGCGTCTTCATCGCGGCCCAGTCGGCATCGCTCATGTCGGCGGGCCGGGATTTCAGGAAGGGGGCGTAGAAGCGCGATTTCTCCGGGTCGGCGGAAACCACGCCGATAATGCCCTTTTCATAACCCTGGAGCGCGATGCAGGGCAGCACATAGCCGCCGTCCACCGCCTGCTGCGTGATCTTCAGCGCTTCGTCGTTGAGCCTGGGATATTGCGCGATCCGCGTCAGATAGCTCTGATAGTCGGCGCGCGTGCGGAAGGGCAGGTCGTCCGCCATGCCGGCAAAACCCTGATGCCAGCCATAATAGGTGGTGAAGAGCATGGTGCGCTGGCCGAAGCGATTCTCCTCCACGGCTTCCGAGAAGGTGCGGCGCAGGATCGCCTTGTTGACGCGGTCGGCGGCCGACAGGCCGGCATCGGGGATGGCCTCCAGCCGTTTCAGGAACGCGGCATTGTCCGCGGCGCGCCGATCTGCCGCTGCCAGGCTGATGTCGCGGATGCGATCGTCATGGTCGCGCACGCCGAGCGATGTTGCCAGCGTCGGCGATTCACGCAGCATCCACGCTTCGTAATCATCCTGCAGCCGCTTGAAATCGTCGGCGGGCGCCGCGGCCACGGGGCTGGTGGACAGGAACAGGGCGGTCAGAAGCCAGCGGCGCATCGATGGTCCTTGCGGGAAGGTGGAAGGCCGCAACGCTAGTCAAATCCTTGCCCCATGCCTACTCCCGACCAGCTGGACGGCGATGCGACGAACCGTGCGCCGGATCCGGAACCCGCGGGCGGGCATGTCCATTCTATGTGCCATGAGCGGGATGAATATCGAGGCGCGCCGCTTGCGGCGCTCCGGCAAGTTGCGGCGTGAAGCGGAAAATTGTCTGGCCATCGCGGTTCGGGAACCACAGCCCGACATGGCCGCGCTGCTGATCGACGAAGCGGTCAGGCTGGCCATGCGCGCCCGCGAACTCGGCGGAGAGGCGAACGACGCCTGAGAGTCTGCTTGGAAATGCGCTAATGGCGCATTGCCGCACCGCCCTCCACAGGCATTCCAACGATGCTTCGCATCGCCGGCACCTTGGCCTGTTCCGCCCGCTCCCCCACCCGGCCTCCCAACGGCAGTATCTTCTGGGAGGCCGGGTGGGGAGCGGGCTGGTGCGGCCTTGGAAATGTGCTCTTCCGCACATTTCCCAAACAGACTCTCAGATCGGGCGCCGATTGACTTCGCCGTTTCGCATCGCTAACGACGCGCCCGCTCGCCAATCCCGGCGGGCGAAAGGAACTGCAATGTTCGGACGCTTGCATCTGCCGGGATTGATCCCCGCGGCCGTCCGGACCTCGCCGAAGCGCTAGTCGCGCCCTCGGCCGGGTCCGCGGATCCGGCTGCCATCATCCCGAAAATTCCAGAATCAATGCCCGTGGCGCTTTGCGTCCGACGGGCCGATCGGGTGAAAACATGGGCGAGAAAGACCTTGCGCGGGGCATGATCCTGCTGCTGCGCGAACATATCGACGCGGAGTCCGGCGCCGGAAAGGCGCTGATCGAATGGATCGAGAAACATCGCGACTGGCTATGGCCGGCGGGCGAGGCGCCCGAAACGGTGGATTGGGAAATGATCGGCGCTTTCGCCGATCGAATCGTGGCCGGCGAAGCGCCGGGCACGCCGCTGCTGCTTGCCGAGGCGATCGCCGACGTGCTGGCGCTCGACGGTTTCGATCGTGCGCTTCTGGCTGCCGCGATCGGCTTCCATCGCGCCGACCGGCTGACCGGGCTGCGCGCGGCGCTCGAAAAGGAACGGACCGACATGTCGGTGCTGTTCGGCATGCTCGCCGGCGCGGAGCCGGGGCGGGCGGCCTTCGCGGTGCGCACCAGCCTGCCGGTCGGGCTCGGCCTGCTCGAAGTGGCGATGAAGTCGATCGGCGGCGTCGATATCGATCTGAGCTGGACGTTCGAGCGGCTGCTCAATCGCGGCGTGCCGGAACCCGACTGGCTCGCCGACGCGCTTGCCGGTCCGCGTCAGGGCGCGGTGCTGACGCTCGACGATTTTGCGGGCGTCGCGGAGGCAGGCCTGCTCGTGCGGCTGCTCAAGGGAGCAGTTTCTGGGCGCGAGACCGGCGTCAACATCCTGATCCACGGGCCGCCGGGCACGGGCAAGACCGAACTGGCGCGGACGCTGGCCGCCGCCGCCGGGGCGGCGCTCCACGCCGTGGGCGAGGTTGACGAGGATGGCGACGAGCCCTCGCGTTTCGATCGCATCTCCGCGCTTCGCCGTGCCCAGCGCGCGCTGGAGCGGCGCGGCGGCACGCTGCTGCTGTTCGACGAGATGGAGGATCTGATCGGCAGCACGCGACAGGGCGGCAATGGCTATTCCGACGCACGCATGGGTTCGAAGATCTTCGTGAACCGCATGCTCGAGACCAATGCCGTCCCGGTGATCTGGACGAGCAACGCGATCTCGATGATCGATGCGGCGCATCTGCGGCGGATGAGCTTCGTGCTGAAGCTCGATCATCCGCGCGGACGCGACCGCGCGCGCATCCTGTCGAAGATCGCCGCGCTGGAGGAGATGCCGGGCGCGGCCGAACCGCTCTCCGCGCTGGCGCGGGACGCGGTCGAACTGCCGAGCATCGCGCGGGTGGCGCTGCGTTCCGCACGGATCGCCGGTGGCGACGCGGGCGAGGCCGCCATGGTCGCCGGCGCGCTGGTGCGCGGGCTGCGCGACGAGGATGGTTGCGCGCGTGAAACGGCGAAGCCTTTGCTCGATCTCGATCTGTTCGAGAGCGATCCGCCGGTTGCCGAACTGGTCGAAAGGCTGACGATGCCGGGTGCGCCGGTGGATTTCTCCATGCTGCTCACCGGCCCGCCCGGTACCGGCAAGACCGCGCTGGTCGGCCATGTCGCGCGCGGGCTCGATCGCCCGCTCCACGTCAAGCGGACGTCGGATGTTCTGAGCAAATGGGTGGGGGAGACCGAGCGGAATATCGCCGATGCCTTCGAGGATGCGCGGCGCGATGGCGCCGTGCTGCTGTTCGACGAGGTCGATTCGCTGCTGTTCGATCGCGCGGATGCCACGCGATCCTGGGAAGTCGCGCAGGTCAACGAACTGCTGACCTGGCTCGACGGCCATGGGTTGCCCGTGTTCGCTGCGACCAACCATCCGGGAAGGCTCGATCCGGCCGCGCTCCGGCGTTTCGTTTTCAAGCTGTCGCTCCGGCCGCTGTCGCACGCCCGTGCGGTCCGCGCGTTCGAACGCTTTTTCGGCATGGCGCCGCCGGCCGGCGTGCCGATGCCGGACAATCTGACCCCCGGCGATTTCGCGGTGGTGAAGCGCCAGCTTCGCTTTCGCGCCGGGCTGGAGCCGCACGTCATCGTCGCGCTGCTCGAGAGCGAGGCGCAGGCGAAACCCGGCATGGCGGGGCGGATCGGGTTCTAGGGTCCGAGGCGGATGGCGTCATCTGCCGGCCCGATCCGCCACCGGATTGATCAAAATCAGCGACAAGTCGATTTTGAGAACGTACAGTGAACAAATGTCTCAGCTCGATGTTCGCCAGAAGCTCGAAATCCTCGCCGATGCCGCCAAATACGACGCGTCATGCGCCTCGTCGGGAACGGTCAAGCGCGACTCGTCCAAGGGCAAGGGGATCGGATCGACCGAGGGCATGGGCATCTGCCATGCCTATGCGCCCGACGGGCGCTGCATCTCGCTGCTCAAGATCCTGCTGACCAACAGCTGCATCTTCGACTGCCATTATTGCATCAACCGCAAGAGCTCGAACGTGCGCCGTGCGCGCTTCACCGCCCGGGAGGTGGTGGACCTGACGCTCGCTTTCTACCGGCGCAACTATATCGAAGGGCTGTTCCTCTCCTCGGGCATCATCCGGTCTTCCGATTATACGATGGAGCAGATCGTCGAGGTGGCGCGCGCCTTGCGCGAGGATCATGATTTTCGCGGCTATATCCATCTCAAGACGATCCCGGACGCCGATCCCGAACTGATCCATCAGGCGGGGCGCCATGCCGATCGTGTGTCGATCAATGTCGAATTGCCGACAGAACGTGGCCTCAAGCGGCTGGCGCCCGAAAAATCGGGCGCGCGCATCGAAGGGGCGATGGCCGGGCTCAGGGCCGCGATCGCCGACACCGCCGATGCGCGTGGCCGTTACCGCCATGCGCCCGATTTCGCGCCGGCGGGCCAGTCGACCCAGATGATCGTCGGCGCCGACGCGGCGACCGATGGCGACATCGTGATGCGCGCGAACAGCCTGTACGATCGTTTCGCGCTGCGCCGCGTCTATTATTCGGCATTCAGCCCGATTCCCGATGCCAGCGCGGTGCTGCCGCTCAGCCGGCCGCCGCTGATGCGCGAGCATCGCCTTTACCAGTCCGACTGGCTGATCCGCTTTTACGGCTTCGCGGCCGAGGAGGTGGTGGCTGCCGCCGACGGTGAGACGGGCATGTTGCCGCTCGATATCGATCCGAAGCTCGCCTGGGCGCTCAAGCATCGCGACCGTTTTCCCGTCGATATCAATCGCGCGCCGCGTGCGATGCTGCTCCGGATTCCCGGGCTAGGCGTCAAGGCGGTCGATGCGATCCTGACCGCCCGGCGCTGGCGCCGGCTGGGCCTGGCGGATCTTGCGCGGCTGACCAGCTCGGTGGCCAGATTGCGTCCGTTCCTGATCGCGGAGGACTGGCGGCCGGTCGCCCTGTCCGACGCCGCGGACATCCGCCCGCTGGTCGCGCCCAGGCGCCGGCAACAGCTTGAACTGTTCGGCGCGTGAACGATCCGGATCGTCGCGTTCATGCGGTCTTGCCATGGCGCTCCGACTCGGCTTCATTAGGGGCGAGTCGAGGGAGAAATCATGGCATCCCAGCCTTTCGATCACGATGTCTGGAAACGGCGGGTGTCCAACACCTGTGCGGGTGCGCTGGTGGTCTTCGCCCTGCTGCATATTCTCTGCCTTGCCGCCGCATCGGGCCATGCGGCGGTGTCTCACATGATCGCGCTCGTCGTGCCGGTGGCGGCGGCGATTCCGCTGATGGCGCGCTTCGAGGCGCATTGGCTCGCCCGGCGCGATGCGAGCGGCTTTCGCGGTGCCGCGGCCCTGCTGTGGGTGGCCGCCGTGGTCGTGCCTTTCCTCTGGAGCGGGCTCTATCGCCTGATCGGTTGAACCCGGACGGGGCTCCGGCCGTTGATCCTCCACACTGAATGGAGGCAGATCGATGGCGACCCCGGAAATCTTCGAACGACTGAAGCAGGATCACGACCGGCATCGCACGATGCTGGCCAGGATCGACGAAACCAAGGGCGACAGTGCGGAACGGCGTGCGCTGTTCGAGGCATTTCGCGTCGAAGTGACCGCGCATGCCGCCGCCGAGGAGGAATCGCTCTACGCGACGATGCTCGCCAAGCCCGATCTGCGCGAGGATGCCCAGCATTCGGTGTCCGAGCATAAGGAGATCGATGATTTCCTGGAGGAACTCGACGAGATGGAATTCTCGTCGCCCGGCTGGCTGACGCGCTTTCGCGCGATGCGCGATCGTTACGAGCATCATATCGATGAGGAAGAGGAAGAGATGTTCCCCGACGCGGCGAAGGAATTGACCGATGCGGAGGAGGCGCGGCTCGCCGAGGTCTTCAAGCGTCGCAAGCCCGCCGAGCTCGAACGGGCGAAATAGGCGCGGCAATGCAGGTAGCGGCGCTGGCCGACGAGGATGATTTCGAAGGCTGGCGCCGCGATGCCCGAACGCTGGCGGTCGCCGGCGTGCCGCCCGGCCAGGTGACATGGCAGGTCGGCGCGGGCGCGGCGGATCTGTTTGCCGACAGGCCGGTGCCCCCGACGGATCAGGCGGCTTTTTCGGTTCCGCGCGCATTTCTCGATCTGGCCGAATCCGCGATCCTGCACCGGGATCCCGAACGGTTCGCACTGCTCTACACCTTGCTGTCGCGGCTCATGAATCAGTCCGGCCTGATCGAGGACCGCGCCGATGCGTTGGTGAGGCGGCTGACCCGGATGGCGGGATCGGTGCGGCGCGACATGCACAAGATGCGCGCTTTTCTGCGCTTTCGAGAAACGTCGGATACGCAAGGGCCACGTTTCGTCGCCTGGTTCGAGCCGGAGCACCATATCGTGCGCGCCAATGCGGGTTTCTTCGTCCGTCGCTTCCCCAATATGCGCTGGTCGATCCTGACGCCCGAACTGTCGCTGCACTGGGATGGCGAAACGCTGTCCGAAGGGCCGGGCGCCCGCCGTGAGGATGCGCCTGGCGACGATCCCGTCGAAGCGGTGTGGAAGACCTATTACGCCTCGATCTTCAATCCCGCGCGATTGAAGCCGGGCATGATGCTGAAGGAAATGCCGCGCAGATATTGGCACAACATGCCCGAAACCGCGTTGGTCCCCCAATTGATCGCGGGCGCCCAGGCGCGGGAGAGCGGCATGATCCGAACGGCGAGGACGGCACCCCCGACCAATATCGACGCGGCATGGACCGCCCTGCGCGACGAAGCCGAAGGTTGCACGCGCTGCCAGCTCCACAAGCACGCGACGCAGACGGTTTTCGGCGAAGGGCCGCTCGATGCCGGGATCATGCTGGTCGGAGAGCAACCCGGCGATCAGGAGGATGTGCAAGGGCGTCCGTTCGTCGGGCCGGCGGGTCAGGTGCTGGATGACGCGCTGGCGGCGGCGGGGATCGATCGCGGCCGCGTCTATCTCACCAATGCGGTCAAGCATTTCAAATATGAGTTGCGCGGCAAGCGCCGCATTCATCAGCGTCCGCTGACCGGAGAGATCAATGCATGCCGATGGTGGATCGAGCAGGAGGCGCTGCTGATCCGTCCGAAGGTGGCGATCGCGCTCGGCGCCACCGCCGCGCAGTCGCTCTTCGGCCGCGCGATGAAGATCGGCGAAAGCCGGGGGCGGGCGATCGCATTGCCCGATGGCGGTGAAGCCTGGATCACCATCCATCCAAGCTATCTGTTGCGGATGCAGGGCGATGTGGAGGCGGAACGCACGCGCTTCGTGGAGGAATTGCGGATGGCGGCGCGAAGTGTGAGGTGAGCAGCCAAGAGTCCGAGCAAGTTCCGTTTGTCCCGAGCGAAGTCGAGGGACACAGCACCCGCGATCAAAAACGTCCCTCGACTTCGCTCGGGACAAGCGGTGCAGTTGGCCGATCGCTCAGGCGGAGGCGCTGGGGCCTTCCGTCATAAGCCCCAGCCGCTCCGCGATCCCCTTCACCTTGTCCTCGCGTCCGGGCGCATGCCTGGCCACCAGCGCGCGATAGGCCGCGAGCGTTTCCGGCGTCGCCTTGTCCGGCGATCCGGAATCGAAGGGCGGGGCGGGATCATATTCCAGGCTGAGCTGGATGAAGCGGGCATGCGCCTCGCCCCGGATCGCGGCGGCGAGCGACAGGCCGAAATCGATGCCGGCGGTCACGCCGCCGCCGGTCACGCGGTTGCGATCGAACACCACGCGCTCCGCCACCGGGATCGCGCCGAACCATTCGAGCTGATGGCGCGACGCCCAATGGCATCCCGCGCGATAGCCCTTGAGCAGCCCTGCGGCGGCGAGCACGAGCGATCCGGTGCAGACGCTCGTCACCCATTCGGCGTCGGCGGCGATGCGGCGCACCCAATCCAGCGTTTCCGTATCCTCCATCGCCGCGACCGTTCCGAATCCGCCGGGCACGCAAAGGATATCGGCGGTTTCGATCTCGTCGAAGGTCGCGGTGGGCAGCAGCGCGAAACCCGCATCGGTCCGCACCGGATCGCGCGTCTTCGCGACCAGTTCGACCGTGACGTCGCCGATCCGCGACAACACCTGCGCGGGGCCGGTGAGATCGAGCTGGGTGACGTCGGGAAAGAGAAGGAAGGCGATACGCATGGGATGATGCTCCGGTTCGCGGCCGATCATTCCGCCGCCAGCAATTGTTCCGCGCCGCCCAGATCGACCGAGACCAGCCGGCTGACCCCGCGCTCGACCATGGTCACCCCGAACAGCCGGTGCATGCGGCTCATCGTCACGGCATTGTGCGTCACGATCAGATAGCGGGTTTCGGTTTCGCCGACCATCACGTCGAGAAGGTCGCAGAAACGCTCGATATTGGCGTCGTCGAGCGGGGCGTCGACTTCGTCGAGCACGCAGATCGGCGCCGGATTGGTGAGAAACAGGCCGAAGATGAGCGCGACGGCGGTCAGTGCCTGTTCGCCGCCGGAAAGCAGGGTCAGTGTCGACAGTTTCTTGCCCGGCGGCTGCGCCATGATCTCCAGCCCGGCTTCGAGCGGATCGTCCGAATCGACCAGTTCGAGATGCGCCTGTCCGCCATTGAACAAGGTGGTGAACAATCGCCTGAAATGCCCGTCGACCGCTTCGAAGGCGGCGAGCAGCCGCTGGCGCCCTTCGCGATTGAGGCTGCCGATCGAGCCGCGCAGCCGGTTGACCGCCTGGCCCAGTTCCTCGCGCTCGGCGGCGGAGGTGGTGCGCTCGGCCTCCAGTTCGGTCAGTTCCTGTTCGGCGATCAGATTGACCGGACCGATCCGTTCGCGGTCGAGCACCAGCTTGTCGTTGCGCGCCGATTCCGCGTCGGCATCGCCGACATCGGCGCTGGCGAAGCCGATCTTTTCCGGCAGCACCGGCGGCGGGCATTCGAAGCGTTCGCCCGAGATCCGGCTCATCTCGATGCGGCGCTGCTCCTGGTTTTCCGCGCGCGCCACCGCGCCCGCGCGCGCCTCGCGCACCACGGCCATGGCTTCCCCCGCTTCGGCCAGCGCGGCTTCGGATTTGCGCAGCGCCGCATCGGCCTCGCGCTCCTCGACCAGCAAGGTCTCGGCGCTTTGCGTCAGCGCGCGGCTCGCCTCGTCCTGCGCGGCGATCTTCGCGTCGAGCGCGGCGGGCGCTTCGGCAAGGCTCGCCGATTCCTTGTCCGCCGCCTCGCTGCGCTTCGCCATTTCCTCGATACGCTTGGCCGCTTCGCCCGCGCGGGCACGCCAGCCCTTGGCTTCCGCCTGCGCCGCCGACAGCCGTTCGCGATCGGTGGCGATGGCGCGATCGATCGTGGCGCTTTCCGCCTTCAACTGCGCGACCGTCGCGCGTGCGGCTTCGTTGACCGACTGGAGCGCCGAAACCTGTTGCGCGGTCGCCGATCCGTCGGGCAGCGCCGCCACCGCGCCCTCGGCCCGGCGAACTTCCTCGCCTGCTTCGCCGGTTTCCGCGTTCGCGCGTGCGATCCGTTCGGCCATTTCGGCGCGGCGTGCCGCCAGTCGCTCGATCTGCCCGTTCGCCTGGTCCTCTTCGCGCGCCGCATTGCGCGCGATCTGCTCGGCACGGGTCTGTGCCGCGCGCGCGGCATCGGCGGCGGCGCGCGCGGTTTCGACCGCGCCTCGCGCCGCATCCGTCTCTTCCCCGGCGCGCGCGACCGCGGCCTGCGCCGCGGGCAACAGACCCTCGATCTCGGCAAGCCGGTTCAACCGGATCAAGCGTTCGGCCGCCGCGGCACCGCCTTCGAGCGCGACATACCCGTCCCAGCGGCGCAGCACGCCGCCCAACGTCACCAGCCTTTGCCCCACCGCGAGCGGTACGCCGTCATCGGTCTCCACCACCGCGATCTGCGCCAACCGTCGCGCGACCGCGTCGGGCGCCTTGACATGGTCGGCAAGCGATGTGGCGCCCTTGGGCAGCGCCGGATCCCCGGATTGCGGCGCCGCGCCCGCCCAGTAACGCTTGGCCTCGGTCGACATGCCGGCGTCGAGATCATCGCCCAACGCCGCCGCCAGCGCGCGCTCATAACCGGGCGCGGCCTTGATTCTGTCAAGCAGCCGGTCCTTGCCGCCGCCCTGTTCGACGGCGCGGAGCAGCGCCTTGGCTTCGCTTTCCAGTGCGGAAAGATCGGCCTTGGCCGATGCCATCGCGCTTTCGGCGGCCTGGCGTGCGGTCGCGGCCTCGTCGCGGCGGCGTTCGGCATCGCCGATCGCGCTTGCGGCGGTGCTGGCCTCGGCCTCCGCCGTTTCGCGCGTGGTGACCGCCGCATCGCGCGCCGCGATCAGCGGCGCCTCGTCACCCAGCGCATCGCGTTCGCCCGCAAGGCGGCCGGTCTCGCGTTCGGCGCGGTCCAGGCGCGCGCGCGCATTGCCGAGCGCGGCCTGGGCGACGCGTGCCTCCGCCTGCTCGCTCGCCTGCGCCGCCATCGCCTTGGCCAGGCTCACCTCGGCATCGCGCGCGGCCGCTTCCGCATCGAGCACACGACGCTCGAGACCGGGGCGATCCTTTTCGGTCGTGGCGACGCGCGCGTCGAGCATCTTCACTTCGTTGCCGAGCCGCGCAAGCGCGTCGGCGGCATCGTTGGCGAGCGCACCTTCGCGCTCGCGGTCCTGCGCCATGCGCTCCTTCTGCGCGGTGAGCTCGGCGATGCGCCGGTCGAGCGCGGCGCGTTCGCTGCGGAGCGTCGCCAGCACATGCCCCGCCTCCGACGCCTTTTCACGCGCGGTCTGCGCGGCCGAGCGCTTGTCCGCCAGCGTCTGTACCGCTTGCGCCTGCCAGGCGGCGGCACCGCGATGCGCTTCGGTCGCGCGCGCCACCGCCGCTTCGGCCGTTTCCGCTTCCTTACGCGCAGCATCCGCCGCCGCCGCCGCATCGCGCCAGCGCGCATAGATCAGGCGGGCCTCGGCGATCTTGATCTGATCGGTCAGCAGCCGGTAGCGCTCGGCCTGCTTCGCTTGCCGCTTGAGCGCGGCCGCGCGCACTTCCATGTCGGCAAGCAGCTCGTCGAGCCGGGTCAGGTTGGTCTCGGTCGCGCGCAGCTTCTGTTCGGCATCCTTGCGGCGGACGTGCAGGCCGGCGATGCCGGCCGCTTCTTCCAGCATCTGGCGGCGCTCGGCCGGCTTGGCCGCGATCACCGTACCGATGCGGCCCTGGCTGACCAGCGCGGGCGAATGCGCGCCGGTCGCGGCATCGGCGAAGAGCAGCGCGACATCCTTGGCGCGCACGTCGCGGCCATTGACGCGATAGGCGGAGCCGGCGCCGCGCTCGATCCGGCGGATCACTTCGACATCGCCGTCATTGGCGGCGGCGATCGGCCCCGGCGTCTCACCGGGGGGTCGTTCGGTCAGGATGGCGACTTCGGCGAATGCGCGCGCGGGCCGGGTGTCGGTCCCGGCGAAGATCACATCCTCCATGCCGCCGCCGCGCATGGATTTGGCGCTGGATTCGCCCATCACCCAGCGGATCGCTTCCAGCAGATTGGATTTGCCGCAGCCATTGGGGCCGACGATGCCCGTCAGCCCCGGCTCGATCCGCAGCTCCGCCGGTTCGACGAAGCTCTTGAACCCGGAAAGTTTGAGGCGCTTGATCTTCACCTGGTCCGGCGCCCCTTCGTCTGCCCGGCTTCGATCAGGCGCCCGCCGCGATCAGCAGCGGTTCGACGGCTTCCCAGGTGTTCACATCCTGTTTCTGGCCGTTGATGATGAAGGTCGGGGTGCCCGTGATCTGGAACTGTTTGACGCCATTCTGCATCATCGTCTCGAGTTCCTTGATCGCGGCGGTGTCGGCCAGGCATGCATTGGCCTGCGCGGTGCTGATGCCGCGCTGCTGCACGAAGCTGTCGAAACCATAGGCCTTGCCGATCGCCGCTGCGAGCTGGTTCTCCTTCAGGCCCTGCCAGCTCTGCTGCTCGGCGGGGGAGACCGACTGCGCCTTGGCGAAAAAGTCCGCCTGCGCCTCGAACATCTGATGGGCGATCGTGAAGAAGGGGCCGGGGCCGGAGCAGCGCGCCAGCAGCGAAGCCGGCAGGTCGTAGGAATTGAGCATGAACGGGCGGAATTCGAAGCTCACCGTGCCCTTGGCGACATAGCTCATCAGCTTGTCGTGCGATTTTTCGGAGAACTCTGCGCAATGGCTGCAGCTGAGCGCGCCATATTCGATCAGCTTCACCGCCGCTTGCGGATTACCGATGACGAAGCCGCCTTCGGCCGTCTTCGAAACGGTGTCGGTCCAGGCCGAGCCCGCCGGGGCCGATACCGCGCTCGCGGTGCTGTTCGCCGCTGTCGCATTGTTGCCGTCGGCATCCTTGCCGCATGCGGCAAGGGTCAGCGCAAGGCCGATCAGGGGAAGGGCGGTGAGGCTTTTCATCTTGGTCGTCGCTCCTTGGAACATCATTTGGCTGCGGCGTCGAGCTTGGGCTTGAGCGCCGCCCAGTCGTTGGTATCGGGCGCCAGCGCGCCGTTGATCAGGAAGGCGGGGGTGCCGGGAACCTTGCGAACCTTCCATGCCTCGTCGGCCATGGCGGCAAGCACCGTCAGCTGCCCCTTGTTCGCCAGACAGGCATTGATCTTCGCCTGCGGCATGCCGCGTGAGCGCATCAGCGCGACCAGTCCCGATCCATGGGCGAATTCGCTTGCGATCTGGACTTCGGGCAGCTTGCGGACCCGTTCGCCGTTCGCGGCCATGAATTGCTGCCCCTTGGCCAGCAGGTCGCGCTGCGCCGCGAAGATCGCCTCGCTATGATCCAGGAAGCGCGCGGGGCCGTCGCAGCGCGCGAGCAGGGCGGCCGCCATGTCGATCGGATCGCGCAGCGCGTGGCGGACCTCGATGCTGGCAGTGCCGCGCGCCAGATAATCGCGTTTCAGCGCGGGCCACGCTTCCTCGGTGAAATGCGCGCAGTGCGAACAGGTATAGCTGAGATATTCGACCAGCTTGGCCTTGGCCGCGGGATTGCCGAACACATAGGTGCCGGCCTTGGTCGGCACCGCGGTGCGCGTCCAGTCGCGCGCCGGCGCGGCCAGCCCGGCCGCGCCAAGCCCCGCACCGACAACGCCCGCCAATGCGAGCGAGGCGAGGATCGCGAAGCGCCTCATCATGCGTCTCCTTCGAAAACGGGCGGCCCATGGGTCGCCGCCACGCCGCGCGCGAGCGATTCGAGCACGGCCTTGAGTTCGGGGTCCCCGATCGCGCGCAGGCTGTCGCCCAGGTCGATCGGCAGGGGCTTCAGTGACGGTGGCGCCTTGCGCGGCGTGGCCGGCTTCGGCGCGCCGCCCTGGCGGATGACGACGCGCGCGACCGCCGGATAGCCGAAGAACCGGTTCACGCGCTCGACGATCTCCGGCGCCACATGCTGCATCATCGGCGCATGCGCCCCGACAACCGCCAGCGTGAGCACGCCATCGGCGCGCTGGCCTTGGGGAAAACGGATCGATTCGGGCGTCGAGACCCCGGCATAACGATCGCCGACGATTTCGGACCAGCGGCTGACGACCGCGCTCTGCACGAAACCGAAGCGGCGATAGGCGGCTCGGCCGATATCGGGCAGCATCTCGGCAACGGTGCGCGTGCGCCCGCCGCGCGGCCCTTCCGCCTGGCCGGTTCCCGATTTTCGTGTACGCCCTTCGCTCATCCGGCACTCCATGCCATAGCCGACCCATGCCAGTCGAGTTCGCGCGAAGACTTATCCACGGATTTCGGAAAGGGGCCAGCCGGTGAATGTCGCATCGCAGCTGCTCGCCTGGTACGATCGCCATGCGCGGGCACTCCCCTGGCGCAGCCCGCCCGGCACGCCGCCGCCCGATCCCTATCGCGTCTGGCTCTCCGAAGTGATGCTCCAGCAGACGACGGTCGCGGCGGTGCGGACGCATTTCGCGCGCTTCACCCAGCGCTGGCCAACGGTGCGGGATCTGGCCGCCGCACACGACGAGGCGGTGATGACCGCCTGGGCCGGGCTCGGCTATTATGCCCGTGCGCGCAATATGCTCGCCTGCGCGCGGGCGGTGGTCGCCGATCATGGCGGGCATTTTCCGGGTGACGAGCAGGGGCTGCTGACGCTCCCCGGTATCGGCCGCTACACCGCCGCTGCGATCGCCGCGATCGCGTTCGGGCGCCGCGCCGTGGTGGTGGACGGCAATGTCGAGCGTGTGGTCGCGCGCCTGTTCGCGGTGGAAACGCCGCTGCCCGCCGCCAAGCCCGAACTCTATGCGCTGACCGATCGGATCACGCCGTCCGAACGCCCCGGCGACTTCGCGCAGGCGATGATGGATCTGGGGGCGACGATCTGCACGCCGCGCAATCCGCTCTGCGCATTGTGCCCGCTCGACCGCGATTGCGCGGCGCGGGCGTCGGGCGATCCCGCCCGCCTGCCGCGCAAGGTGCCCAAGGCGGCGCGCCCGCGCCGATACGGAACCATCTTCTGGATCGAGCATGACGGCGCGGTCCTGCTGGTCCGCAGGCCCGACAAGGGGCTGCTCGGCGGCATGCGCGCGTTGCCGACCGGCCCCTGGGTCGAGGCGGATCCAGGCCTCGCGGATGCGCCGGCGGCGCTCGACTGGCGTTGGATCGGCGGGCATGTCGAGCATGTCTTCACGCATTTCGCGCTTGAACTGCGCGTCGCGTGCGGTTTGCCGGAAAAGGGTTGCGCCTCGCAACTGGACGGAGAATGGTGGCCCATCGAACGGCTGGACACGGCAGGATTGCCGACCGTCTTCGCCAAGGCAGCCCGGCGGGCGATCGAGGGAGAAGCGGATGGCTGAGACGATGTTCGAGCGGCGCGATTTCCTGCGCGGGCTGGCCGCGCTGGGATTCGCCGGCGCGCTGCCCGTTCCGGCGCTGGCACGCGCCGCCGGCGGCGACTGGCCGCTCGTTCAGGCGCTGCTCGATTCGCTCGCGCCCGCCAAGCTTCCGGGCCTTGCCGGCGCGATCGGCAAGGAGACCGCGCCCGCCGATTTCCTGTTCGCGGGTACGATCGCCAAGGACAGCCCGGTCAAGGTCGATGTCGATACGCTGTGGCGGGTTTACTCCATGACCAAGCCGATCACCGGCATGGCGGCGATGATGCTGATCGAGGACGGCAAGCTGAAGCTCGACCAGAACATCGCCGATTTCATTCCCGGTTTCGCGGCGCCCAAGGTGCTCGTCGATCCGGAAAAGAGCCTTGAAACCCGCCCGGCCAAAGGGCCGATCACCGTCCGCAACCTGCTGACCCATACCGCGGGGCTCGGTTATTCGATCGTCACCAAGGGGCCATTGCTCGACGCCTATCACCGGCTCGGCATATTGCCCGCCCAGCTCAGTCGGCAGAAGATGCCGGGCGCGCCCGATTTCCCGACCGCGCCGAGCCTGGCCGAATTCGCCGATCGGCTGGCGACATTGCCGATCATCGCCGATCCGGGCACGAAATGGAGCTATTCGGTATCGCTCGACCTGCTCGGGCGCGTGATCGAACTGGCATCGGGCAAGAGCTTCGACGCGTTCCTGCAGGAACGCATCTTCGATCCGCTCGGCATGACGAGCACCTATTGGCAGGTGCCGGCGAGCGAGGCGCACCGGCTGGTCACCAATCATTTCGCGATCGCGATCGGCCTGATCCCGATCGATCCGGGGGCGACGAGCATCTATCTCGACAAGCCGGCCTTTCCCTTTGGCGGCGCGGGGCTGGTGATGAGCGCGCGCGATTATGATCGTTTCCTGCTGATGCTCGCGGGTCAGGGCGCGGTGGAGGGCAAGCGGATCATGAAGGCGGAAACCGTCCGGCTCGGCATGTCCAACCTGCTGGCGCCCGGCGTCGATACCGCCGGCACCTTCGCGGAGGGGCAGGGCTTCGGCGCGGGCGGCCGCGTGACGATCAAGCCGACGCCGGGCGGACAGGGCATGGGAACCTATGGCTGGGGCGGCGCCGCCGCGACGATCGCCTGGGTCGATCCGACGCGTGGCATCCGCGCCGCGGGCTTCGCGCAATATATGCCCGACAGCGCCTTCGGTTTTCCGAAGGAATTCGCCAAGGCCGTTTACGCGGATCTCGCATGATGTTGTGGCAAGACGGTCACCAGCCGGGCTTCACCGGCAGCGCGCTCGATCGCGAGGATCTGATCCGCACCGATCCTGATCGGCTCGCGGCGATGACGTCGAGCCTCTCGGCGCGGTTGCTGGCGCTCGACGGAATCGATCCGGTGCTCGACGACAGGGGGATGCTCGGCTGGAAAAGCCTGGCGGAAGCCGATCCGGACAGCGAGCTGATCTTCCTTGGCGTGCTCGACGGCAGGCCGCGCTTCACCGAGGTGCGGCCCGATCTGCCCGAGGGTGCGACGCGATCGATGGCGATCTTTCGCGTGCTCGACCTGCTGCCGCCCGAGGAGGCATCGACCTATGCCGCCGCGCGCAGCCTGATCGACTGGCATGTCCGCCACGGTTTCTGTGCGAAATGCGGGACCGCGACCGCGATCTTCCGCGGCGGCTGGGGCCGCAATTGCGGCGCGTGCGGCGCCGAGCATTTCCCGCGCGTCGATCCGGTGGTGATCATGCTCGCCGAATATGAGGGGCGGGTGCTCGTCGGCCGCCAGCCGCGCTATCCGCCGCGCCGTTATTCGGCGCTGGCCGGATTCCTGGAGCCCGGTGAATCGATCGAGGAAGCCGTCGCGCGCGAACTCCATGAGGAGGCGGGCATGAAGACGTGGAGCGTGCGCTACATCGTCAGCCAGCCCTGGCCGTTTCCATCGTCGTTGATGATGGCCTGTATCGCCCGGGTCGAGGATGACGCGCTCACCATCGACTATACCGAACTGGAGGACGCGATCTGGGTGACGCGCGACGAGGTTGTGGCGAGCATGAACGGCGATCCCGACGCCCGTTTCCTGCCGCCGCCGCCCTATGCGATCGCGCATACATTGTTCCGGCGATGGTTGGATGAGACGGGCTGAAAGCGCGGCATTGATGAACAGGCGATATTGATCCCCGGCCGTCATGCCAGCCATCACGCGCGCGGTGCGAAATACCGCCTGGCGACCAGCGCGATCGGGATCCCGACCAGGATGCAGTGCGAGAACAGCGCATTGCCGATGCCCCAGGCGGTGTGGGGCAGCGGCATTTCCGGCCAGCGCATCGGTCGGACGATCCAGTACATGACGATCCACAGCAACACGCCATAGGCGACGCCCGCGACCACCGGATGGCGCAGCAGCGCCGGAATGCGGGGGACGGCGATCATATAGGCCGCTGCCATGCAGGTCATGATCGCATAATGGACGAACAGCCCCGCGATCGCCCAGCCCGTGGTGGGTGTCGGTGCATCCCCGAACGGGCCGCTCGCGACGAAGACGAGCACGGCCATGGGCGACATGCCGGCCATGCCGGCGAAGACGAAGGCGGAAATGATATCGAGCGTTCCGGCGATCAGCGTCGCCAGCGCAACGGGTCTGAACATGCGATCCTCCCCTTTTATCGGCGAGGACTGTAACCCATTGCGCGCGGCGAGAGAATGCGCCGCTGTTTTCAGTAATGGCCGCTGAAATTGGTCAGGTTGAACGCGAAGGCGATCCAGAGCAGCACGATGAAAGCCAGCGCGATCAGGACCGACCAGAGCCTGCCTGCCCAGCTCTTTCGCGCGGACCAATGCGCAGCCAGATCGTAGAGCGCCGCCGCCGATCCTCCGGCGAAGATCGCCACCGCCGCCAGCTTCACGCACAGCAGCCAGGGATCCATCGCTTCGCTGAACCGCTCGATATCGGCGGTCATGTAGGTCAATGTCGCCAGGAAGGTCAGGATGGCCGCGATCGCGGCCAGGCTCAGCGCACGGGTGAGCCGGTAAAAGGTCGCCGCGCTGCCGGCATAGGCCAGCGCCGCGCCATAGCGCCGCCGCACCATCGCGCGAACCGGCCAGGCGAGGCCGTTGATCAGCAACAGGGCGAGCGATGCGAGCAACGCCGGCATCAGCCATGATGGAGAGCGCCAGGCCGGCGCCGGGATGAACGCCTGGGGCGCGGCTATGTCGAAGCCGAGCATGATCGGCCGCCCGTCCTTCACCAGCGCCTGGATCTTGTCGGCCCCATCGACGTCCTGCCAGACGAAAGGTGCGATCTCCCGCCACTTCGTCATGCCCTGGCCGGGCATGTCGAAGCCGATCGTGCCGTCGGCATTGGCGGTGATCATGAACGGCCCCATCAGGCTGCCGAGACTGAGAAAGCTGGAATCCGAACGGCGGCTCGAATCCCAGGGCCCCGCCATGAGCCGGGCGTGGCGCACCGCCGTCGCCGTGTCGACGCCCTTCGGCTTGGCGGATGGGCGGGCCGGGAAATAGCGATCGGCGAAACCGCGGAACAATGCGTCGTGCAGGCCCGATGCCGCACCTTCCACCCCCGGGCTGTTGAGCGAGATGAAGATGCCGACGCCGTCGTCGAGGAACAGATGCATGTCGCTGTGGAAGAACTGCGTGCCGCCATTGTGCGCGAGGATGCGGTGGCCGTTGCGGCTATGCTCGTAAAAGCCCAGCGCCATGCCGTTGAGCGCGGGGAAGATACGCGGCTGGATCATGTGCATCTGCGCGGCGGTCGCGGGGGCCAGGATCTGTGCGTTGCCGAAGCGCCCCTGCTGAAGATGCGCGATCATGAAGCCGGCCATGTCGTGGCTGGTTGCGAGCAGGCTGCCGGCGGGCGCGACGCTCCAATGCTCGAAATAGGTCGGCTCTTCCGAACCGGCGGCATAGCCCTGGCTCAGCAACGGCTGCAGCTTCGCCGGGGCCGGCTGGCGAAAGCTCGACAGCGTCATGCCGAGCGGGCCGAGGACATGGGCGTCCATATAGTCGTAATAGTCCTGACCGGAGACGCGCTGGACGACATAGCCGGCAAGGGCGGAGGCATAGTTGGAATAGGCGGGAACCGTGCCGGGCGCGTAGATGCGTTCGGGCACCCAGGTCTTGAGATAGGTGCCGAGCGGCGGTGACGGACGGCTGCCCGTGGTGAGATTCTTGATCGATTCCTCGAAACCGGGCGTATGCGTCATGATCTGGCGCATGGTGATCGGCTTGCCGTCGCGCGGCGGAATCCTGAAATCGAGATAGGTGTTCACATCGGCATCGAGATCGATCCGGCCTTGTTCGACGAGTTGCATCACCGCAGTGAAGGTGAGCGTCTTGGAGATCGAGCCGGGATGGAAGATCGTCGTCCTGGGATCGACCGCCCGCTTCTTCGCGATATCGGCATAACCGAAGCCGCGCTCGGTCAGGATCTGGCCGCCTTTGACCACCACGACCACGCCGCCGGGAATCTTGCCCCTGCGCATCGCGCCCGGAACCAGGCCGTCGAGCCAGGCATCGACATCGGCGCGCTCGAGGCTCGGCGTTTTTGGCGAGGGGGCGGTCGGTGGGGTGGGCGCTGGAGCTGGGGGCTGGGTCAGCGCCACGGCCGGTGCGATCAGCGCGACCGCCAAGGCGGACAGGATGATATGCCTCACACGCGCGAACGAGATCATGGCCGGCTCCCCCCGATTTTATCGACGGATCATGACTCAATTCATGGCCATGTGCAACCTGATGGGGATCGTATAATCCTGATCGGATAATTCTTGCCGGATTCGGCCGCGTATTCCGTCAGCGTATGCGGCGCACGCTGATGATGCGGATCGGCTGCTTGATATGCTGGCCCTTGGTGGTGATCGACCGGCCACCCGGCCAGGTGGGCAGGGCAAGAATGCGGTGGACGATCGCCATGCCGCTGACGACGCGGCCGAACGCGGCATAGCCGGGGCTGCCATCGCGTGCGTCGAGATAGGCGGAAGGGCCGATCGTGATGAAGAAATCGCCCATCGCGCTGCCGGGGGCATTGCGTGCCATCGACAATGTGCCGTCGACATGGCGCAGCCCGGTCTTGCTCGTCGGCTCATGGTCGATCGGCCAGCGCGCCTTGCGCACCTTGCTGTCGATGCCGCCCTGGATCAGCCCGCGGGTGGGATCACCCTTGTTGCGTGCGGCGCGGTAGAAGGTGGTGCCGTCGAAACGCTTTTCCTCGGCATAGGCGAGGAAATTGGCCGATGTGACCGGCGCGCGTTTCAGATCGACTTCGACCACGATCGCGCCCAGGCTGGTTTCGATCCTGACGCGGGCCGTGGCCGGCCCCGCCGCGTTTGCGGGAAACGCGGACAGGGCAAGCAACAGCCCGATCAGGACACGAAACAAACCGCTCATTTACGCAAGCGCTGCGTCAGCCCCCATCAGAGCGGGGAAGAAGCCTTCATGCGCCTTGCGCAGGTCGGCGATCGCCACGCCCGCCACGGCGGTGCCGCGCACCGTGCCGATGCGGACGGCATTCGGGAAGGACGCGTCGGCCGATCCGGTCACGACATAGCGGCCCTGATCCTCGCCGAATGCCTTGGCGGCGTCGAGCGTGATGGTCAGGTCGCAGCCGAGGTTTCCGGCCAGCGCCATTTCGGCGAGCGTGACGAGCAGGCCGCCATCGCTGATGTCGTGCACGGCATTCGCCTTGCCCGATCCGATCAGGTCGCGGATCGCGCTGCCGCGCGCCTTTTCCTGTTCCAGGTCGACCGCCGGCGCTTGGCCGTCCTCGCGGCCATGGACTTCGCGCAGCCAGATCGACTGGCCGAGATGCGTGCCGTCACCGCCGATCAACCAGATCGCGTCGCCTTCGGTCTTGAACGCGATCGTCGCCGATTTCGACCAGTCGGCGAGGAGGCCGATGCCGCCGATCGCGGGAGTCGGCAGGATCGCCGAGCCGCCGCCGGTCGCCTTGGATTCATTGTAGAGCGAGACATTGCCGCTCACGATCGGGAAATCGAGCGCGCGACAGGCATCGCCCATGCCGTCGAGGCAGCCGGTGAGCTGTGCCATGATCTCCGGCCGCTGCGGATTGGCGAAGTTCAGGCAGTTGGTGACGGCCAGCGGCGTCGCGCCCACCGCCGAAAGGTTGCGATAGCATTCGGCGATCGCCTGCTTGCCGCCTTCATAGGGGTCGGCATAGCAATAGCGCGGCGTGCAATCGGTGCTGATCGCGATGCCTTTCTGCGTGCCGTGCACGCGCACCACCGCCGCGTCGCCGCCGGGGCGCTGCACGGTGTCGGCGCCGACCATGTGATCATATTGCTCCCAGATCCAGCGACGGCTGGCGATGTCGGGCGATCCCATCAGCGTGACGAGATCGGCCGCGATATCGGCGCTCTCGGGCACCTCGCCCAGCGGCTTCACGCCCGACCAGGCCTTGTAATCGTCGCGCGGCATCGCCGGGCGATCGTAAAGCGGCGCATCGTCCGCCAGCGGCGCGAGCGGCAGGTCGCACACCGTCTCGCCGTGATGGACCAGCACCATCCGGCCGGTATCGGTGACCTCGCCGATCACCGCGAAATCGAGTTCCCATTTGTGGAAGATCGCCTCGGCGAACGCCTCCTTGCCGGGCTTCAGGACCATCAACATGCGCTCCTGGCTTTCGGAGAGCATCATCTCATAGGCGGTCATGCCGGTTTCGCGCTGCGGCACCTTGTCCATGTCGAGCCGGATGCCGACGCCGCCCTTGCTGGCCATCTCGACCGAGGAGGAGGTGAGTCCGGCGGCGCCCATGTCCTGGATGGCGACGATCGCGTCCGATGCCATCAGTTCCAGGCACGCCTCGATCAGCAGCTTTTCGGTGAAGGGATCGCCGACCTGGACGGTCGGGCGCTTCTCTTCCGCATCCTCGCCGAAATCCGCGCTCGCCATGGTCGCGCCATGGATGCCGTCGCGGCCGGTCTTGGAGCCGACATAGACGATCGGATTGCCGACGCCCGACGCCGCCGAATAGAAGATCTTGTCGGTATCGGCGACGCCCACGGTCATCGCATTGACCAGGATGTTGCCGTCATAGGCGGGGTGGAAATTCACCTCGCCGCCCACCGTCGGCACGCCCACGCAATTGCCATAGCCGCCGATGCCATGGACGACGCCCGCGATCAGGTGGCGCATCTTGGGATGGTCGGGCCGGCCGAATCGCAGCGCGTTCATGTTCGCGACCGGGCGGGCCCCCATGGTGAACACGTCGCGCAATATGCCGCCAACGCCCGTGGCCGCGCCCTGATAGGGCTCGATATAGCTGGGGTGGTTGTGGCTCTCCATCTTGAAGATGGCGGCCTGGCCGTCGCCGATATCGACCACGCCGGCATTCTCGCCGGGGCCGCAAATCACCTGCGGGCCGGTCGTCGGCAGCTTCTTCAGGTGGATACGCGACGATTTGTACGAGCAATGCTCGGACCACATCACAGAGAAGATGCCGAGTTCGGTCAGATTGGGTGTGCGCCCCATCGCGTGCAGCACGCGATCATATTCTTCGGGGGACAGGCCGTGTTCGGCGACGATTTCGGGCGTGATCTCGGTCATGCGCCGCGCCTTAGCGGCGGCGGCGCGGTTCGCCTAGAGCATCGTGCGGAAAAGTGGGAACCGGTTTTCCGCAACAACGATGCGATAACAACTAACAACAACGGGCTACGCGATCCGCTTTTCGCGTAGCCCGTTGTAGACCTTGATCGCCTCAAGCCCCGGTCAAAGCATGAATCGATGCTTCGCTCAGGCCGCCGCGGCGGCTTCCGCCGCCGGCTTGGAGCGATCGCGGCGCAGGCGGCTGAGATCGTCGCGTGCCGCCAGGAAATCGATTCCCTGCGCGCGCGCCAGCCGCATGGCGGCGCCGTGCACCGTTTCGCCGGGTTCGAGCGATTCGACATAGACATAGCCGGGGCCGGGCAGGCCCCACATGTCGCGCATCGACTTGATCAACGCGTCGTTGACGTCGACTTCCAGTGCGAAGCCCGATCCCTCGCCATAAGGCACGGCATCGCCCAGGATGCGGAACTGCCAGCCCATGTTGACGACGAAGGTGAACATGCGCGTGTCGGTGAAGGCGACGAGCCTGTCGAACCCGCGCGCGTGCATGATCTCGAACGGTGCCGTCATGCAGGCGCCCTTGCGCTGCATGTTCCAGGGCTTGCGGCCATATTCCAGGCAGAATCCGCGCGTCGCTTCCCAGGTCCTGCCGTCGTTCAGCGGGCGCATGTCGGCAGGCAGGCTGTGGCCGAAGAGATCGCCGAGCAGCGAGATGTCGTCGGTCGGGCGCAGGCGCAGCGACATCACCGAATTGAGCGCCGAATCATAGCCGACGACATATTCGGCGCGCGCGTCGTCGAACTGGTCGATATCCATGCCGTCGGTGAGCTTCAGATCCCAGCCGAATCCATCGACGAAGATCTGCTTGCGCGCGCGATACAGGTCTTCGAGCTCCGGCCCGTAGAGATGCTTATTGCCAGCATTGATCAGATGCATGACCACGGTGCGAAAGACCCCTGATTTGTTTCGCAGGAGTCTAGATCGAAATGCAGGTGGTTATCAATCAGTTAACCATATTACATCTAATTTGGTGCGAAAAGAATTTCCGGCTCGCGGTCGAGACCGGCCAGCCAGCCCCGTCGCGCGGCGATCGAAACCGCTTCGGCGCGACTACGGGCGGACAGAAATTTCATAGCGCTTTCAATATGTCCGCGCACGGCGAGTGGGGTCAGGCCGAGCGTTTCGGCGATCTGCGGATCGCGTTCGCCGGTCAGCAGCCGGGCAAGGCACTGGCGCTGAACAAGGCCCAATCCGGATGCAGTCATCACGTCGCGTTCACGTTCGAGCAGCGACAGGCCATAGGTGGCATAGACCTCGGAACGCCCCTGCAGCGACGCGCGCAGCACCGGCCCGATCGGCACGCGCCGCCCGTCGAGGCTGATGAACAGGTCGCCCTCGTACCAGCCATGCAGCTTCAGCAGCAGATGGCCCGGCCGATTCCAGCTGGCCGCGTCGAAAGGTGCGCGTACCGACAATGAGCCGGCATCGCCGAACAGCGGCTCGATCAGGCCGGCGTCGCCGATTCCGAAGCAGAGATGCGATTGAAACCCGTCGGCCGCGATCGATTCGCTGAACAGTCCGGTCAGCGCCTCGAGCGTTTCCATGGCCTGGGCGCGCGCGTGCAGCGCGCCCATCGTCATGGGAACGGCGTGTTCATCCTGTTTGGTAAGGGGGCGGGTCGCTCGCGCCATAGCATCCTCGTTCGATGCGATGGTTATCGCGGCGTTACGTTAAAAAAGACCGAAGCGCGAATTTACAGATGCGTTAACCGATTTGCAGGTCCCTCGCCTTAAGGAGGTTGATGATGATCCGGCTGCCAGCCTTGATGGGGACATGACGAACGCGCGTTCGACCATAGCGACGCTCGATCCCGGCCGCGTGCAAAGCGTGCTTGAAAGGATCGAGGATGTACCGGCGCCGATTCGCGCCGCGCTCGCCGATGCGGGCGTCGCGATGGCGTATCTGCTGCGGACCGAGCGTCAGCTTGTGCTGGGCGATGCCGCGCGTACGCTGCTCGGTGCGCGCAACACCACGGTCTCCATCGAACAGGCGCTGCGGACGGTGGATCGCCGCAAGCGGCGCGCGCTTGTCGGCTTTTTCGACGAACAGCTTGCCGGCGAAGGCGAGCAGGGCGCCGAAATGGTGGTGCCGATCCAGGCGGGATCCGCGCCGCGCCGTTTCATCAAGATGAGCCTGTCGGCCGACGAAAAGGGCGACGGCTATTTCGTCGTCATGCGCGACAATACCGCGCAGACCGAATATATCGAGAGCCTGGAAACCGAGCGCGACCATCTGCGCCATACGGTGGAGCTCAATCCCCAGCTCCCCTGGCTGGCGGACGCCAACGGCAATATCATCGCCTTCACCGAGCGTTACGAGAAATATACGGGCCGCACGCAGGAGGAGCTGGTCGGCGGCGGCTGGGCGCTCGTGGTTCATCCCGACGACATGGCGGTGACGCAGGAGCGCGTGATTCATTCGGTGATGACGGGCACCGTGCTCGATGTGCGCTGCCGCGTGCGGACGGCGGCGGGCGCCTATCGCTGGATGCGCGCCACTGCCTATCCGCTGCGCGACGACAATGGCAAGGTCATCCGCTGGTTCGGCTATAGCGAGGATATCGACGACCACGTCCTGATCGAACAGCAGATCCGCTGGACGGCGGAGCATGATGCGCTGACGCGTCTGCCCAATCGCATGGTCTTCAACCGCCAGCTCGAACGGATCATCCGCGAGGAGAACAAGCTGGGCCTGAAGGTCGCGATCCTCTTGGCGGACGTCGACAATTTCAAGGACGTCAACGACGTGCTCGGCCATGATGCCGGCGATTCGCTGCTGATGGCGTTCGGCGACCTGATCGGCCGCGTGCTGCCCGAAAAGGCACTGCTGTCGCGCATCGGCGGCGACGAGTTCGCGATCATCCTGCCCTTCGACGGCCCGTTGAGCGAGCTGCACGACGTCAGCGCGACGATCTTCGAGGCGTTGCGCGATCCGGTGACGGTGAACGGGCAGAGCGTGGAATGCCGCGTCTCGATCGGCGCGTCGATCTTCCCCTTCCACGGCCAGAGCCCGACCGAGCTGTTCAAGAACGCGGACATCGCGCTCTACCAGGCCAAGGCGCGCGGTCGCGGCCAGATGACGATCTTCTCGCTCGACATGAAGCAGGAGACGCAGCGCCGCGTCGCGATGATCAATCTGGGCCGCAAGGCGGTCGAGACCGATTCGATTATTCCCTATTATCAGATGCAGGTCTCACTCGACGGCAACCGCCCGATCGGGTTCGAGGCGCTGCTGCGCCGCAAGGATCGCCAGGGCCGGATCTGCGCGCCTTCGAGCATCGCCGCCGCTTTCGAGGATGCCGGCGTTGCCGAAGCGATCGGCGATGCGATGCTCCGCGCCGTGCTGAAGGACATGGTGCGCGCCAAGCAGCAGGGCACCGATCTGGGCACTGTCAGTGTCAATTTCTCGACCGCCGAATTCCGCAGCACCACCTTTGTCGACCGGTTGACCAACCGCATCTCCGACGCCGGCATCGCCTTCAGCGAAGTGATGATCGAAGTGACTGAAGGCGTGTTCCTCGGTCGCCAGGTCGATACCGTATCGGAAACGATCCGCACGCTCGACCGGCTGGGCTTCAAGATCGCGCTCGACGATTTCGGCACCGGCTACGCCTCGCTCGTCCATCTTCGCCAGTTGCCGGTCGATACGCTCAAGATCGACCAGTCGTTCATCCGCACGCTGGCGGAAAGCAAGGACGATCTCGCGATCGTCACCGCGATCATCAATCTGGGCGCAAGCCTGGATATCAACATCATTGCCGAAGGCATCGAGACCGAGGTCCAGCTCGGCATATTGCGCGATCTCGGCCTGAAATACGGCCAGGGCTATCTGTTCGCGCATCCGGTGCCGATCGAGGAAGCGTGCGCATTGGTCGCGCCGTTCCAGTCGATCGAGCCCGGGCTGGCGGAATCGCTCTGGGCTTCCGCCGGCCGCGGCAAGCGGGTGATCGGGCTGCGCTGAACGGTTTCCGCAAAAGAAAAGGGCCGGTCGGATCGCTCCGCCGGCCCCTTTCCGGTTCAACAGGGTCTGAAGATCAGGACTTGCAGCTCTGGCTGCCCTTGCCGGGAAGGGTGATCGTGATCGACGACTGGCTGCCCTCGAGCGAATAGCCTTCGGCGACCATCGGCTTGCCGGCTTCCTCAGCCTTGACCAGCGTGGGCATGCCCGCCTTTTCGGTGCGGATGTTGGCCGATTTGTCGCCCGACAACCAGTCGATATAGACGAGGCTGCTGTCCTTGCAGCGATAGGTCTTGCTCTCCTTCACCGACGGCGGCAGCTCGACCGGCGCCGCGTTGGCGAGTTCCGCGGCCATGTCGTCGGGCGTGCCGCCGCCGACGATGGTCTCGGGTTCGGAGTTGCACGCCGAAAGGGCGAGGAGTGCGGAGGCCGCGGCGAAGGGAAGGGTGAATCGAATCTTCATAGCGGGCTGACGCTTTGCGGCTGCGACGCCGTTCGTCAAGTTCACTTCCATGACAGCCGGCGATTTTCCTTGTGCGGCGCAATAAAGTTGCGGTGTAACGTATCTATTCGTGGAATTCGGCCATGCTGGGGATACGTCCGAACGCGATGCGTGCGCCGACATGATCGATCCGGCCGCCATGCAAGGGCCCCACGCTGACCGCGTTGCGGCCGAATCGCTCGTTGATCCGGTCCATCGCACGGCTGAGCGCCAGGTTGCGGGTCTCGCGCGCCAGCGGATCGTCCGGATCAAGATGCGCGAAAAGCGACGGCTGTTCGCCCTCGACAGGCTCGATCCCGGCGATGGTGACGCCCACCATGCGCATGCGAAAACCGCCGCGCCGCGCGGATCCGGCTTCGCGCAGCCTTGGCCACAGGCTGTCGATCGCGGCAAGAATGGCGAAGCTGTCCTCGGTCGCGGGCAGCTTGTGGCTCGCGCGCCAGTTGCTCTTGTCGTCCTCGAATTTGGCGTGAAGCACCAGCAGCCGCGCCCGGCAGCCCTTGCGCCGCAAACGGCTGGCGCATTTGAGCGCGAGCCGGCGCGCGGTGAGCCGCGTCGCCTCCGGTCCGCGTTTCGCGGGCGACAGCACATGGCTGTGCCCGATCGTGCGATGCTGGGTGGGTTTTTGGGGCAGGTCGACGCCGTGCAGCAGATACCAGAGCCGATCGCCATTGGTGCCGCCCCAGGCATGGCCGGCGTCGCGCGGCCGGCGCGCGCAGAGCTGCGCGATATCGTTGATCCCGTCCTGGGCCAGGCGCCGTTCGATCTTGGCGCCGATGCCGGCGATCGCGCGCAGCGGCAGGCCGAACAACCGGCCGGGCAGATCCTCTGCACGCAATATGACGAGCCCGTCGGGCTTCACCATGTCCGACGCCAGCTTGGCGAGCAGCCGGTTGGGTGCGATGCCCACGGAAGCGGTCAGGCAATCGCCGACATTGGCGCGGATACCCGCCTTGATCCGCTCGGCGAGCGCACGCGCGTCGGTCTCGTCATTCTCATTGTCGAGCAGGCGGCACGCCACCTCGTCGATCGAACAGACCGCATGGACCGGCACATGGCGTTCCACCTCGGCCACGATCGCGTCGTGGAAACGCACATATTCCATATGCCGGGCCGGAGTGACGATGATGTCTCGGCACAATTGCTTCGCTTCCCAGACCGGCGTTCCGGTGGAAATGCCGTAGCGCTTGGCTTCGACCGAGGCGGCGATCGCGACGGTGGTGTCGCTGCCCACCGGTGCCACGATCACCGGCTTGCCCCGAAGCGCCGGCTGGAGCTGCTGTTCCACGGCCGCGAAATAGCTGTTCAGATCGACATAGAGCCAGCGCAGCGGGCGTGGCGGAAAGGCCGGTGGCGAGTCGGTCTGCATCCCCCACGAATAGCATGTTGGGAACATATAGTGAACATATGGGGCGCTGCCCCGATTCCGTCAGGGAACGAGCCGTTTCGGCGATGGTTGTTAATCTTTGTTAACCGCGATCGGCTAGAACCGTGATGATGTTTGCGCCGCGTTCTCTTGGGACTGCCGCTCGCCGTCGTCGGGTGGTTTTGCTGGGCCTGGCCTATTTCGTGGCGGCGAGCGCCGCTGTCGCTTTGACCCGCTTCGAAGGCGGGGTCGCCTGCCTCTGGATCGCCAACGCCCTTTTGCTGGCGGCGTTGTCGTCGCGCCTGTTCAGCGACTGGCTCGCCCCGATGCTGGTGTGCGGCGCGGCCGGCATGGCGGCGACCACATTTTTCGGCCTTGGTTTCGGCCCGGCGCTGCCGCTGGCATTGTCGAACCTCACCGAAGTCGCGATCTCGGCCGCGCTGCTCGCGCGCTGGCGATTGCGCAAGGATGCGCTGGGTTCTCTCTCGCAATTCTCGGCTTTCGTACTTGCTGCAGGCCTTGCCGGGCCCGCCGTCGGCGCATTGGCGGGTGGTCTGACCGCCTCGCTCGCCTCATCGACGCCGCTGGTCTCGAACATGGCCAATTGGTTCCTTGGTCATGCGCTCGGCGCACTCGCCTTCTTCCCCGTTTTCGCCTTCATCCTGAACGGCGACATCAAGCGCTGGGTCGGCGGGGCGGGGCGCCGCCAGTTGAGTGAAGGCATCGCGGTGCTGACGCTGGTCGGCCTGACGACGCTCGCGGTGTTCGTTCAGAACCGTTTCCCCATCCTCTTCGTGCCGATCCTGCCGGTGATCCTGGCGACCTTCTGGCTTGGCCGGCTGGGCGCGGCGGTTTCGGTGGTGCTGATCGCGATCATCGGCGGGGCGCTCACCGCGCGCGGCATGGGCCCGATCTATCTGATCGAGGGCGGCACGCTCGCGCATGTCCAGTTCTTCCAATTCTATCTGGCGGCGACGGTGGTTTCGGCACTGCCGATCGCCGCCGAGCTCAAGCGCCGCAAGCGGCTTGGCGACCGGCTGCGCGACAGCGAGGCGCGCTATCGGCTGATGACCGACAATTCGACCGACATCGTGATGAACCTCGATCCCAATGGCGTCATTCGCTACGTCTCGCCCTCGATCGTCCAGATCGGCGGCTATTCGGTCGAGGCGCTTCTCGGCACGCCGGTGATCGAACTGGTGATGTCCGAGGATCGCGAGCGCGTCCGCGCGGTCCATGTCGCGGCGCTGGGCGCGCCGGCGCAGACCTTCATGGTCGAGTATCGTGGAGTGACGGCGGACGGGACCGTGCGCTGGTTCGAGACGACGACGCGCAGCGTTCTCGACGAGGGTGGCCGGATCGTCGGCGTCGTCAGCGCCATTCGCGACATTTCCCACCGCAAGTTGGTCGAGGCCGAACTGACGCGCGCGGCGACCATCGACCCGCTGACCGGCCTCTACAACCGGCGCGGTTTCAATGCGGAACTGGACCGGCGCCTCGCGGAGGCGCGCGGGTCCCGGCTCAAGGGGTGTCTGGCGATCTTCGACGTCGATCATTTCAAGCGGGTCAACGACACCTATGGGCATGACGCCGGTGATCAGGTGCTGGAGAGCTTCGCCTCGATCGCCAAGCGCACGGTTCGCGATTCCGATCTGGTCGGGCGCCTGGGCGGCGAGGAGTTCGCGATCATCCTGCCCGGCGTGACGATCGACCAGGCGCATTATATCTGCGATCGCCTTCGCATCGCCGTTGGGGAGACCGCGCTGTTCTGGGGCAATGCCAGCATCCGCGTGACGGTGAGCGCCGGTGTCGCCAGCTTTGACGGCCATGCCAATCCCGATCGCATCCTGAAGGCGGCGGACACCGCGCTTTATGCCGCCAAGAATGCCGGGCGTGACCGGTTGATGATCGCCGCCTGAATTTGCGGTGTTCGCGGCAAGGGGATAGCATCCCTGCGATGGACCGACCGATCACGCGCTATGCCGATTTCTGGCCTTATTATCTGCGCGAGCACGCACGGCCCGCGACGCGTTCGCTCCATTATGCGGGAACCGCGCTGACCTTCGTCTTCGCGGGGCTGGCCCTGTCGCTGGGCGGCTGGTGGTGGCTCGCCGTGCCGCTGGCGGGCTATGGCTTCGCCTGGGCCGCGCATTTCGCGGTGGAGCATAACCGGCCGGCGACCTTCACCTATCCCCTTTGGTCGCTGTTCAGCGACTATCGCATGTTCTTCCTGGCACTTGCCGGCCGGCTCGGCCCGCATCTGGAGCGCGCGGGCGTCCACTGAGAAAGCCCGGCTGAATCGGCGACTGCAAAGCCTTGCTTGGCGACGGCGCGGTTTCGCCCTAGATCATGCGTCCGGCTTTCCCCCACCCCAGATATCAGGCCCTGTCGATCCGCATGACCGTTACTCCCGACACGCTTTCACTCATCGGCAACACCCCGCTCGTCCGGCTGGCCGGGCCAAGCGCGGATACGGGCTGCGAAATCCTCGCCAAATGCGAGTTCGCCAATCCGGGCGCGTCGGTGAAGGATCGCGCGGCGCTGTTCATCGTCAATGATGCCGAGGAAAAGGGGCTGATCGGCCCCGGCGGCACGATCGTCGAGGGGACGGCGGGCAATACCGGCATCGGTCTGGCGCTCGTCGCCAATGCCAAGGGCTACAAGACGATCATCGTCATGCCGGAGACGCAGAGCCGCGAGAAGATGGACACGCTGCGCGCGCTGGGCGCCGAACTGGTGCTGGTTCCCGCCGCGCCCTATTCGAACCCCGGCCATTTCGTGCACACCTCGCGCCGCATCGCCGAAGAGACGGAGAATGCGCTCTGGGCCAATCAGTTCGACAATATCGCCAATCGCAAGGCCCATATCATGGGTACGGCGGAAGAGATCTGGGCGCAGACCGGCGGCAAGGTGGACGGTTTCACCTGTGCGGTCGGCACCGGCGGCACCTTTGCCGGCGTCGGTCTGGGGTTGAAGGCGAAGCGCGACGATATCGTGATCGCGCTGAGCGATCCCGACGGCGCCGCCCTCTACAGCTATTATGCCTGTGGCGAGTTGAAGGCGGAGGGTAGTTCGGTCGCGGAGGGCATCGGGCAGGGGCGGATCACCGCCAATCTGGAGGGGGCGCCGGTCGATGCGCAATTCCGGATCTCCGATGCCGAGGGGCTGGTGCAGGTGCATCGCCTGCTTGAGGAGGAAGGGCTTTGCCTGGGGCTTTCCTCGGGCATCAACGTTGCCGGCGCGATCGAACTCGCCCGGCAGATGGGCCCTGGAAAGACCATCGTGACGATCCTGTGTGATACAGGATTTCGCTATCTTTCAACGCTTTACAATGCGCAATGGCTCGAATCCAAGGGGCTGGTGGTCCCGGCTTCGTTGCGTTCCAACTAAGCCCGCATTCGACAAAGCGATTCCGCTTCGCTATCTTCGGTCATGTGACGGGTTCGCATGACACCGATCGACATGAACGGCTCCAGCGGGTGCGCATCGGCGTGACCGGCCTGGCGGCCGTTTTTCTGGTTGTGATGGGCGCTGGCGCGCTGACGCGTTCGGCCAGCGACGAGACGCCGGTACAGGATCAGGCCGATGTCGAAGTGCCGAACGGGCTGCCCGAACTTGTCGGCAACAATCTCGCGGCCGAGGAACTGCCCAAGGAACCGCTGGCCGAACTCGGCGTCGCGCCCAGCACCGGCAACAACGCCGCACCGGTCGATCCCTCGAAGCGCAAGGGCCCCTGATCTTGGCCCTGGTCGGGGCTGGGGATTTCGCGGGACGCGTTCCGACTCCATAGTTGTCGTCATGCCGTTCGTCTTGAATTTAGGGCGTTTCATTTGCGGATTCGGTCGAGTCTCAGGAGGAAATTGCGAACATAATAAGAACAATCTAAATATCGGGCCTGAACAGTGATTTTGGATCCATAAAATATCAAGCAAAATCAATAAGTTCTATCTGTCCCCGGAAATCCCCAGAAAACCCCTTTATTCCCCGCACTGCCCCTGATACCTAATGGGTACAGGCGGGGTCTCCCCATGCAGCAGTGATGGGCGGAAGCGGCGATGCCGCTTTTCCGGACGGGAGAGGCTCGCCTGAGTGCAAGGGCGAGCCGACGGTGACGAACAGGGAGATCTATGTCGGAGGGGGGCTGAGCGCGATCGACGCCAAAGGTCGGGTCGCGATTCCTGCCCAGCTTCGCGGATTGATCCTCGAAAACAGCGGCGGCGCGCCCGAGATCGGCCTGGTCCGCAGTCGAAACGCCCCCTGCCTGACCTGTTTCGACAAGCCCTATATCAAGCGCATCCCCGAAACGCTCGAACGCGACTATGCGGAGCGCAAGGATCCCACGGTCACGCGCGAATATCTGGCGCGCCAGGCCTTCGCGACGATCGAGACCGTTCCGTTCGACACCTCCGGCCGCTTCATCATCTCGCCGCTTGTCCGCCGCCTCGGCAAGCTCGAGGATCTCGCCTATTTCTACGGCGTCGGCGACTATATCGAGATCTGGAATCCGGCCCTTGCCATGGACTCGGATCTCGTGCCCGAGGAAGCGAAGATCGCGCTGGAATTCTTCCTCGAGCAGCGGGGGGCGAAATGACCGTCTCCGCCACCGGGCCATCGGCCGCCCCGCATGTGCCCGTCCTGCTCGACGAAGTGATCGATGCGCTGGCGATCGCGCCGGGCGAGACGCATGTCGACGGCACGTTCGGCGCCGGCGGCTATTCGCGCGCGATGCTTGCCAGGGGGGCGCATGTCTTCGCCTTCGATCGCGATCCCGATGCGATCCGCGACGGTGCGGCATTGGTCGCCGAAAGCGAGGGCGCGCTGATCCTGGTGCCCGAGCGCTTCTCGCGCATGGCCGACGCGCTGGCTGAGCGCGGCATATCGGCGGTCGACGGCGTGACGCTCGATATCGGCGTATCGTCGATGCAGTTCGATCGCGCGGAGCGCGGCTTTTCCTTCCAGGCGGACGGACCGCTCGACATGCGCATGGAGCAGTCGGGCCAGAGCGCCGCCGATTTCCTCAACACCGCGGACGAGACCGAGATCGCCGACATCATCTATACGCTTGGCGAAGAGCCCAAATCCCGCCGCATCGCGCGCGCCATCGTCGCCGCGCGCCCGATCACGCGCACCGGCGAACTCGCGCAGATCGTCCGCCGCGCCACCGGATACAAGCCGCATGACAAGAAGGATCCCGCGACGCGGACCTTCCAGGCGATCCGCATCCACCTCAATCGCGAACTCGGCGAACTCGAGGACGGGCTGGCCGCGGCCGAACGTGCGCTCAAGCCGGGCGGGCGGCTGGCGGTGGTGACCTTCCACAGCCTGGAAGATCGCATCGTCAAGCGCTTCCTGCGCGATCGCAGCGGCGCCGCGCCGCAGGGCTCTCGCCATTTGCCCGGCATGCCCGTCAAAGGGCCTGAACCCAGTTTCGAAGCGGTCGGCAAGGCCGTGCGCCCCGGTGAGGCGGAACTCGCGCGCAATCCGCGCGCGCGCTCGGCAACGTTGCGCGTGGCGCGCCGCACCGCGGCCCCGGCACGGGAGGATGCGGCATGATCGCGAAGCGCTTCCAGTCCTTCCAGCGGCTTGCCGCCTGCACCTGCGCGGTGATGGGCCTGTACATGATTACCTCTCAGGTCGCGTCCGAACGGACCGATCTGGAAAAAGTCGATCGCCAGATCCTGTCCGCGCGCAAGGACATCCGCCAGCTTCAGACCGAGCTGGGCACGCGCGCCAGCCTGCGCCAGCTCGAGCGCTGGAATGGCGAGGTGCTGGCGCTGACCACACCCGATGCCGACCAGTTCGTCGGCAACGAGCGTGCGCTGGCGACGCTCGATCGTTCGGGTATCGTGCCGGGGCCGCGCTATGCGCCCAGCGCGGTGCTGATGGCGATGACGACGGCGCCCGCCGCATCGGTTCCCGCGCCCGATGCGGCGAAGCCGGCGGCCCCGGTCGCGAGCGATGCGGTCGAACGGCCCGCCGCCGCCACCGAACGCCGCGTGCTGGCGGAAGAGGCGCGCAAGCCGCAGCCCGTGCTCGTCGCCGTGGCCAAGCCGGTCGCCAAGCCCGAGCCGAAGCGCAAGGAAGCGAAGAAGCCGATCGACCTGCTCGAAGCCAAGCTGCTCGATGACGGCCTGATCGGCGAACTGGCGAGCCGCGCCAGAGCGGAAAGCGGGGGGCGGCGATGACGACGCTGATCGCGCGCCCGCACCGCGTTCGCGATACCGGCACCCGGCATCAATGGCTGTCGACCGCCTATCTGCGGCTGATGATGCTGATGCTGATGTTCCTGGGTATCGGCACGCTGATCGGCGGCCGGCTGCTCTGGCTCGGCGCGTTCGGTGATCCGCCGCGCCGTGGCTATATCGGCTCCACCTTCGTCCCCGCGCGCGGGGATATCGTCGATCGCAACGGCGTGCCGCTGGCGCGCACCATCGATGCCTGGTCGGTGGGGGTCCATCCCGATCGCCTGCTCGGCGATCCGGAGGATCTGGCGCCGCAGCTCGCGCGATTGATGCCCGAAAAGTCCGAGGCGGAATATCTGGCGATCCTGCGATCGGGCAAGAGCTTCACCTATCTGCGCCGCCGCGCGCTGCCCGAACTGGTTTCGGCGGTGAACGCGCTGGGCGAGCCGGCCATGGCGTTCGCGCGCGAGCCCGAGCGGCTCTATCCGCAGACCACGCTCGCCGCGCATGTGCTCGGCTATACCGATTTCGATGGCCATGGCGTGATCGGCATGGAGAAGGTGCTGGACAAGGTCCTGACCGATCCCGCCACGCGCAGCACGCCCGCGATGCTGTCGATCGACAGCCGCGTCCAGGCGGCGATGGAAAGCGAGCTTTATGCCGCGATGACGCGGCACAGCGCGCTGGGCGCGACCGGTCTTGTTCTCGACGTCGACACCGGCGAAGTGCTCGCACTGGCGTCGCTGCCCGTGTTCAATCCCAACAAGTTCGGCAATTCGCCGGATGAAGCACGCCGCAACAATGTGACGCAGAGCGTCTACGAACTGGGCTCCACCTTCAAGCCGCTGACCATCGCCCAGGCGATCGATGGCGGCGTCGTCAATTCGATGGCCAAGCGCTACGACGCGACCGCGCCCGTCGCGATCGGCCGCTTCCGCATCAAGGACGACCACCCGTCGGGCCGCTGGCTCAACGTACCTGAAACGCTGATCCACAGCTCCAACATCGTCACCGCGCGCATCGCCGACGAAATGGGTCAGGCGCGGATGGAGGACCTGTTCCACAAGCTCGGCTTCGCGGCGGCGCCCGCGATCGACCTGCGCGAAAAGGGTTTCCCGCTCTACCCGCGCAACTGGGGCCGCGCGACGACGCTCACCACCGCCTATGGCCATGGCATCGCGGTGACGCCGCTGCATCTGGCCAGCGCCTATGCCGCGCTCGTCAATGGCGGGGTTCTGCGCCCGGCCACGGTGCTGAAGCTCGACAAGGATCATGTCCCCAAGGGGCGCCGCGTCTTCACCGAGAGCACCAGCGCGCGCATGCGCCAGTTGCTGCGCATGGTGGTGATGGACGGCACCGGCCGCAAGGGCGATGCGGTCGGTTTCCGCGTCGGCGGCAAGACCGGCACCGCCGAGAAACCCGGCATCGGCGGCTATTCGAAGCGCGTCAACGTCTCGACCTTCGCCGCCGCCTTTCCGATGGACAGGCCGCGCTATGTCGTGATCGCGATGCTCGACGCGCCCAAGGGTACGGCCGAGACCTTCGGCCTGACCACCGCCGCCTGGACCGCCGCGCCGGTGGTGTCGAAGGTGATCGCGCGCACCGGGCCGATGCTGGGCGTCATTCCCGACGAGAAGAAGGATGTGGATGTGTCCGATCTGACCCCGCTGATCTGGAAGGCGAAGGGCGAGGAATGATGCGATTGAGCGCGCTCACCGGGGGCAGCGAGTCCGCACAGGTGACGGGCTTCGCCATCGACCATCGCAAGGTCGCGCCGGGTACCGTCTTCGGCGCATTCGCCGGCGCGCGCTTCAATGGTGAGGATTTCATCGCCCAGGCGATCGCCGACGGTGCGGTCGCCATCGTCGCCCGGCCCGAGGTGAGGGTGGAAGGCGCGGTCCATATCGCGGCGAGCGAACCGCGCGAGGCGTTCGCGCGGCTGGCGTCGAAATTCTTCGCGCCCTATCCGGAAACGGTCGTCGCGGTCACCGGCACCAACGGCAAGACCTCCACGGTCGAACTGACGCGCCAGCTCTGGCGGATGGCTGGATTCAACGCCGCCTCGATCGGCACGCTGGGCGTGACCACCGCGGGCGACCAGGCCAAGACCGGCCTCACCACGCCCGACATCGTCACTTTCCTCTCCAATGTCGCGGGGCTGGAGCGCGAGGGCGTGACCCACCTCGCCTTCGAGGCGTCGAGCCATGGCCTGTCGCAATATCGCACCGAAGGCCTGCCTGTTCAGGCGGCCGCCTTCACCAATCTGAGCCGCGATCACCTCGATTATCACGGCGACATGGATTCCTATCTGGCCGCCAAGCTGCGGCTGTTCTCCGAAGTGGTCGCGCCCGGCGGCAAGGCCGTTGTGTGGATGGACGATCCGGCTTCGGAAAAAGTGGTTCGCACGGCTCTCGAGCGGGGGCTCGGAGTGCTGGGTGTGGGAGAGCGCGGCGATACGCTTCGGCTGATCGCCCGTTCCCCCACCCAGTATGGACAATCGCTGACGATCGAAGCCGAAGGCGGCACGCACAAGGTGAACCTGCCGCTGATCGGCGCCTATCAGGCGGCGAACGCGCTGACGGCGGCTGGCCTGGCATTGGCGACAGGCGGGCCGCTGGCGACGGTGCTCGCCAATCTGGCGCGCGTGCAGCCGGTGCGCGGCCGGCTGGAGCGCGCGGTGGTCACCAGGGCGGGCGCGCCCGTCTATGTCGACTATGCGCACACGCCCGATGCGATCGAGGCCGCGATCGCGGCGCTTCGCCCGCATGCGCGGGGCCGGATCATCATCCTGATCGGTGCCGGCGGCGATCGCGACAAGGGCAAAAGGCCCGAAATGGGCGCCGCCGCGATCAGGCTCGCGGATCATGTTGTCGTCACCGACGATAACCCCCGCACCGAGGACGCTGCCGCCATCAGGCGTGACGTGATGGCTGGCGCGCCCGGTGCGGTCGAGGTTGCCGGGCGGCGCGAGGCGATCGCCGAAGCGATCGCCGAAGCCGGCGCCGACGATATCGTGCTGCTGACCGGCAAGGGGCATGAACAGGGCCAGATCGTCGGCGATCTGGTGCTGCCCTTCGACGACGTGACCGTCGCGCGCGAGTGCGCGGCATGACGGCGCTCTGGACCTCCGCCGAGATCGCGGCCGCGGTCGCGGGCGCGGCGTCCGCAGAGTTCGCGGTGGGCGGCGTCGCGTTCGATTCGCGTGAGATCGGCCCCGGTGACCTGTTCGTGGCGATGAAGGGCGAGGCGACCGACGGCCACCGCTTCATCGATCAGGCTTTCGCCAGCGGCGCGACCGGCGCGATCACCAGCCAGGCCGTCGATCACCCGCATATCCTGACCGCCGACACGATGGTGGCGCTGGAGGCGCTGGGAACCGCCGCGCGCGCGCGGACGGCGGCGCGCATCGTCGGCGTCACCGGCTCGGTCGGCAAGACCGGAACCAAGGAAGCACTGGCGCTGGCGCTCGAACGGTCGGCGCCCGGCCGCGTCCATCGCTCGGTCAAGAGCTACAACAATCACACGGGCGTGCCATTGAGCCTGTCGCGCATGCCCGCCGATACCCGGTTCGGCGTGTTCGAGATGGGCATGAACCATGAAGGCGAACTGGCGGCGCTGACGCGGATGGTGCGCCCGCACGTCGCGATCGTCACCGCGATCGCGCCCGCGCATCAGGCCTTCTTCGCCAGCGTCGAGGCGATCGCCGACGCGAAGGGCGAGATCTTCCAGGGGCTCGAACCCGGCGGCACCGCGATCGTGCCGTTCGACAGCCCCCATCGCGACCGGCTGATCGCCGCCGCCCGGCCTTATGCCGGCACCATTCTGACCTTCGGCCTGGGCGAGGGCGCCGATGTCCGCGCGGTCGAGGCGGTGCCGGCCGCCAATGGCGGCACGCTGGTGACGGCGCATCTGCCCGGCGGCGAACTGGGTTTCACCATCTCCCAGCCGGGCATGCACTGGGTATCCAACGCGATGGCGGTGATCGCGGCCGTCGAGGTGGTCGGCGGCGATCTGGCGGCGGCCGGGCTTGCGCTCGCCGAAATGCCAGGGCTCAAGGGGCGGGGCGCGCGGCACCGTATCGCCATCGACGGCGGCAGCGCGCTGCTGATCGACGAAAGCTACAACGCCAATCCGGCGTCGATGGTGGCGACGATCCGCCAGCTCGGCCGTGAATCGGCGGATCGCCGGCTGGTCGTGCTCGGCGCCATGCGCGAGCTGGGCGAAGCGAGCGATCGTTTCCACGCCGAAATCGCGGCGCCGATCGAGGAAGCCAACGTCGATTTCGCACTGCTCGTCGGTCCGGAGATGGCGGCGCTGGCGACAAGGCTTGAGGGCAGCGTCGATTTCGCGCATGTGCCCGACGCCGCGACGGCACTCGAAGCCCTGTCGGAAATGCTTCAGCCCGGAGACGCGGTCCTCATCAAGGGGTCGAATTCAATCGGACTCGCCCGCGTCGTCGACGCGCTGGCGGGCGGGACGGACTGATGCTCTATCTTCTTGCCGAACAGCTTGGTTTCCCGGGCATATTGAACCTGATCCGCTATCTGTCGTTCCGCACGGGCGGAGCGATCGCGACCGCGTTGTTCATCGGCCTGATCATCGGGCCGCGCTTCATCGGCTGGCTGCGCGTGCGCCAGGGCAAGGGGCAGCCGATCCGTACCGACGGCCCGCAGACCCATCTCGCCAAGCGCGGCACGCCCACCATGGGCGGGCTGATGATCCTGACCGCCGTGTCGCTGTCGCTGCTGTTGTGGATGGATATCCGCAACATGTATGTCTGGGCGTGCCTGTTCGTCACCCTGGGCTTCGGCGCGATCGGGTTCCTCGACGATTACGACAAGGTCAGGAAGGCAAGCCACAAGGGCGTTTCGGGCCGCACGCGGCTGGCGGCGGAATTCCTGATCGCGGGGATCGCGAGCTGGATGATCCTGAGCCAGTCGGGCACGCATCTCTATGTGCCTTTCCTCAATTATCCGCCGCTCGATCTGGGCTGGTTCTACATCGCGTTCGCCGCCTTCACGATCGTGGCGTTCGGCAATGCCGTGAACCTGACCGACGGGCTGGATGGCCTCGCCACCTTCCCGGTGATCATCGCCAGCCTGGCCTTCCTCCTGATCGCCTATCTGGTCGGCAACGCCAAATATGCGGGTTATCTGGGTATTCCGCACATTCCGGGCGCGGGTGACCTGACGATATTGTGCGGCGCGATCATCGGGGGCGGGCTTGCGTTCCTGTGGTTCAACGCGCCGCCGGCGGCCGTGTTCATGGGCGATACCGGCAGCCTGGCGCTGGGCGGCGCGCTCGGCGCGATCGCCGTCACCGCGCATCACGAAATCGTGCTCGGCATCATCGGCGGCCTGTTCGTCGTCGAGGCGCTGTCGGTCATCATCCAGGTGTTCTTCTACAAGCGTACCGGCAGGCGCGTGTTCAAGATGGCGCCGATCCATCATCATTTCGAACAGATGGGATGGTCCGAACCCACGGTCGTCATCCGCTTCTGGATCATCTCCATCGTGCTGGCGCTTGCCGGCCTGTCGACGCTGAAGCTGCGGTGATCGTTTCGGACGCCTTTGCCGGCAAGCGCTATGCGGTGCTGGGCCTTGCCCGATCGGGGCTGGCGACGGTCGGCGCGCTCGTCGCGAGCGGCGCGCATGTGACCGCGTGGGACGAACGTGCCGAAGCGCGCGCCGCGCTCGGCGCTTCGGTCGCGATCGCCGATCCGCTGGCGATCGACCTTGCTGGTTTTGACGGCGTGGTGGTGTCGCCCGGCGTGCCGCTCAACCGTCATCCGATCGCGCAAAAGGCGCGCGATGCGGGCGTTCCGGTGATCGGCGATATCGAATTGTTCGCGCAGGCGCGTAGCGGCCTGCCGGCGCACAAGGTGGTCGGCATCACCGGCACCAACGGCAAATCGACCACCACCGCGCTCATCCACCATATCGCAAAGACCGCCGGCCTGCCGACGACGATGGGCGGCAATATCGGCCTGCCGATCCTCGGCCAGGATCCGCTGGCGGCGGGCGGCGTCTATGTGCTGGAGCTGTCGAGCTATCAGATCGACCTGACGCATTCGCTCGACTGCGATGTCGCGGTGCTGCTCAACATCACGCCCGACCATCTCGATCGGTATGACGGGTTCGAGGGGTATGCGGCGTCCAAGGAACGGCTGTTCGCGCTGCAATCGTCCGGCCATGTCGCGGTGATCGCGACCGAGGACGATCCCAGCCGCGCGATCGCGTCGCGCGTCAATCATCGCCTGTTGCGCGTCGCGGGCGCCGACGCCGGCGATCAGGGCGGCTGGCCGACGCTGCAGGGGCCGCACAATGCGCAGAATGCGGCGGTCGCGATCGCCGTGGCCCGCGCGCTCGGCATCGGCGAGGAAGCGATCGCGGCGGCGCTCGCCAGCTATCCCGGCCTGCCGCACCGCATGGAACGCGTGGCGACACGTAACGGCGTGCTGTTCGTCAACGACAGCAAGGCGACCAACCCGACTTCGACCGCGCCGGCGCTCGCGGCCTATCCGGCGATCCACTGGATCCTGGGCGGGCGCGCCAAGACCAACGAGCTCGATGCCTGCGCGCCGCATTTCGGTCATGTCCGCGCGGCCTATACCATCGGTGAATCGGCTGAGATGTTCGCCGGTCTGCTGCGCGCCCATATGCCCGTCAGCATCTGCGGCGATCTGCGCACGGCGGTGGCGCGCGCGGCCGATGCCGCGCGGCCGGGCGAAGCCGTGCTGCTGTCGCCGGCCTGTGCCAGCTTCGATCAATTCACGGATTATGAAGCGCGGGGCGAAGCCTTCCGCGTCGCGGTGGAGGCGCTCGCCTGATGGCCACGATTCCAGGCCCCATGACCGGACCCGTCGTTCCCCGCAGCAAGGCGGTGGTGTCGCGCCAGAACACGCGCGACAAGCACCCGCAGCTTGGCTTGTGGTTCTGGGAGATCGATCGCGTCCTGCTGCTGCTCGTCACGCTGTTGATCTCGATCGGCATCATCGCGGTGGCTGCCGCGTCGCCCGCCGCCGCCGAGCGCTATTCCGAAGGCACGGTGCGTTTCGATCAATATCATTATCTCTACCGCCAGCTCGTCTGGGTGGTGCTGAGCGTGCCCGTGATGCTCATCATCTCGACCATGCCCAAGGAACGCGCGCGGCGCATGGCGCTGGTGCTGGCCTGCATCTTCCTGTTCTGCCTCGCGCTGGTCCCGATCCTGGGCAGCGAGGTCAATGGCGCGAAGCGCTGGATCGGCTCGGGTTTCGCCAAGTTCCAGCCGTCCGAATTCCTGAAGCCCTGCTTCACCGTCGGCATGGCCTGGCTGTTGTCGCTGAAGGTGCAGGATCGCACCCTGCCGGTGGTGCCGCTGTCGGCGCTGTTGATGGGTGTGATCGCGGTATTGCTGATGAAGCAGCCCGATTTCGGCCAGACCGTCATTTTCGGGACGGTATGGCTGGCACTGCTGCTGCTGTCCGGCGTCAGCCTGCGCATCATGGGCTGGCTGTTCGGCGCGGGCGTGGCGGGCGTGATCGGCGCCTATCTGTTTTACGATACCGCGACGCGGCGCATCAACGACTTCATCTTCCAGACCGGCGATACCTATCAGACCGACATGGCGCACGCCACGCTGACGGCGGGCGGGCTGCTCGGCACCGGGCCGGGCGGCGGCGAGATGAAGTTCCGCCTGCCCGAAGCGCATACCGACTATATCTTCTCGGTGATCGGCGAGGAATTCGGGCTGATCGCATGCCTCGGCATCGCGCTGCTTTATGTGGCGATCGTCGTGCGCGTGTTCGTGAAGCTGCTGGACGAGGAGGATCAGTTCCAGCTTCTCGCCGCCGCCGGCCTCACCACCCAGTTCGGCGTGCAGGCGATGATCAACATGGCGGTCAATACGCAGCTCGCGCCGTCCAAGGGCATGACGCTGCCGTTCATCAGCTATGGCGGCTCGTCGATGCTCGCCCTGTCGCTCGGCTTCGGTCTGTTGCTGGCCTTCACGCGGCGGAACCCGTATCTCGTTCGCTCCCCCTATGTCTTCAAATGGAGCGGCAAATGACGGTGACGCGTCACTTCGTCCTCGCCGCCGGCGGCACCGGCGGCCATATGATTCCCGCGCATGCGCTGGCGGCCGAGCTGATGAAGCGCGGTCACCGCGTCGCATTGGTCACCGATGATCGTGGTGCCAGGATCCCCGGCCTGTTCGATGGCGTGCAGACGCATGTGCTGCCCGCCGGGCGGATCAGCAAGAGCCCGGCGGCCTTGTGGGCGGCGGCCCGATCGATCCTGGCCGGCCGCGCGATGGCCATACGGCTCTATGAGACGTTCGAGCCGACCGCCGTGATCGGCTTTGGCGGCTATCCGGCTCTGCCTGCCCTGCTCGGCGCGCTCAAGGCGGGCATCCCCACGGCGGTTCACGAACAGAATGCGGTGCTCGGCCGCGTCAACCGGCTGCTCGCCGGCCGCGTCGACGCGATCGCGACCGCCTATCCGGATGTGAAGCGGCTCGCCGCGCGCCATGCCGGCAAGGTGCATCTGGTGGGCAATCCCGTGCGCGACGAAGTGATGGCGCTGCGTGGCGAGCCTTTCCCGGCGTTGGAGGAGGACGGCATTTTCCGCCTGCTCGTGACCGGGGGCAGCCAGGGTGCGACGATCCTGTCCTCCGTCGTGCCCGATGCGCTCGGCCTGTTGCCGCTCAACTTCCGGCGGCGGATGCAGGTGACGCAGCAATGCCGTGCCGAGGATATCGACCGTGTCCGTGCGATCTACGCCGATTTCGGCATTCCCGCCGATCTCGCCACCTATCTGCCCGATCTGCCCGAGCGGTTGGGCTGGTCGCATCTGGTGATCGCGCGCGCCGGCGCATCCACCGTCGCCGAACTGACCGTGGCCGGCCGGCCCGCGATCCTGGTGCCGCTGCCGTCGGCGACCGACGATCATCAGACCTACAATGTCGCGGAGGCGGTCGCGGCGGGTGGCGCACGTTCGATCCCGCAGCATCTGTTCACCGCCGTCGAACTCGCCAAGCAGATGCAGAAGCTGGCGCTTGAGCCCGGATCGCTCGCCAATGCGGCGCGGCGCATGTGGCAGTGCGGCCGGCCCAACGCGACGAGCGATCTCGCCGACCTGCTCGAAGGGCTTGGCGCCGTGCCGGTGCAGACGCTGGTGCCCGCTTCGTCAGGCCGCCCCGCCGTTCCGAACGGAGAGGGCGCGCTGGCATGAAAGGCGTCAACACCGATATCGGGATCATCCACTTCATCGGCATCGGCGGGATCGGCATGTCCGGCATCGCCGAGGTGATGCACAATATGGGCTATTCGGTGCAGGGCTCGGACATGGCCGAAAGCTATGTGATCGAGGGACTCCGCTCGCGCGGCATCAAGGTGATGATCGGCCAGCAGGCCGAGAATGTCGAAGGGGCGGCGGTCGTCGTCACCTCGACCGCGATCAAGCGCGGCAATCCCGAAGTCGAGCGCGCCTATGAGCTGCGCATCCCCGTGGTGCGCCGCGCGGAAATGCTCGCTGAGCTGATGCGGCTCAAATCGACGGTGGCGGTCGCCGGAACGCACGGCAAGACCACCACGACCTCGATGATCGCCGCGGTGCTCGATGCCGGCGGGATCGATCCGACGGTGATCAACGGCGGCATCATCAACAGCTATGGGTCCAACGCCAGGCTGGGGGCCAGCGAATGGATGGTGGTGGAAGCCGACGAGAGCGACGGCAGCTTCCTGCGCCTCGATGGCACGATCGCGGTCGTCACCAATATCGATCCCGAGCATCTCGACCATTATGGTTCGTTCGATGCGGTGAAATCCGCCTTTATCGAATTTGTCGAGAATGTGCCCTTCTACGGCGCGGCCTTGCTCTGCCTCGATCATCCGGAGGTGCAGGCGATCCTGCCGCGCATCCGCGACCGTCGCGTCGTGACCTATGGCTTTTCCGCCCAGGCCGATGTGCGCGGCGAACTGGTGACGCCGGTGCCCGGCGGCAATCGCTTCGACGTCGTCATCCGCAACCGCGACGGATCGCTGCGCCGGATCGAGGGCGTCGAACTGCCGATGCCGGGGCGCCACAATGTCCAGAACGCGCTGGCCGCGATCGGTGTCGGGCTGGAAATGGGCATCGATGATGCGACGATCCAGCAGGGCTTCGCGCGCTTCGGCGGCGTCAAGCGGCGCTTCACCAAGGTCGGCGAAGTCGCGCTCGACGGCGGTTCGGTGACGGTGATCGACGATTACGGCCATCATCCGGTCGAGATCCGCGCGGTGCTCGCGGCCGCGCGTGAAGGCGTGAAGGGCCGGGTGATCGCGGTTGTCCAGCCGCATCGCTATTCGCGCCTCGGCAATCTGATGGACGAGTTCCAGCAGGCGTTCAACGACGCCGATATCGTGTATGTGACCCCCGTCTATGCCGCCGGCGAGGCGCCGGTCGAAGGCGTCGATTCCGCCGCGCTGGTCGCGGGGCTGCGCCAGCGCGGGCATCGCGCGGCGAACGAGATCGCGAGCGCGCAGGCGCTGGCCGATGCGCTTGCGAAGGACATCCAGCCCGGCGACATGGTCGTGTGCCTGGGGGCGGGCGACATCACCAAATGGGCGGCGGGCCTTGCCGACGGCATCACGGCGGCGCGGTCCGGGGTGGACGGATGAGCGCGATCGACACCATTCCCCGCGTTCGCGGCAAGCTGACGCCGCAGGCGCCGCTCGCGCCCCTCGTCTGGTTCAAGGCGGGTGGTGTGGCCGAATGGCTGTTCGAGCCCAGGGATATCGAGGATCTGAGCGATTTCCTCGCCGAGCTCGATCCCTCGGTTCCGGTCATGGGGCTTGGGCTCGGATCGAACATGATCGTGCGTGACGGCGGCGTGCCCGGCGTGGTCGTCCGCCTGGGCAAGCCGTTCGCAAAGGTCGAGCGCATCGACGCCACCACCCTCTCCTGCGGCGGTGGGGCGAGCGGCATCCTGGTTTCGTCCACCGCACGCGACGCGGGCATCGGCGGCCTCGAATTCCTGCGCTCGATTCCGGGCACGGTGGGTGGGTTCGTCCGCATGAACGGCGGCGCCTATGGCCGTGAGGTCAAGGACATATTGGTCGATTGCGAGGTCGTGCTGCGCTCGGGTGAGCGCAAGACCCTCGCGCTCACCGAGCTTGGCTATACCTATCGCCACAGCGAATTGCCGGCCGGCTGCATCGTCGTCGGCGCCACCTTCCGTGGGCATATCGACGATCCCGCCGCGATCCAGGCGGAGATGGACCGCATCGCCACCGAGCGCGAAGCGTCGCAGCCTTTGCGCTCGCGGACCGGTGGATCGACCTTCAAGAATCCGGACGGGCACAAGGCCTGGGCGCTCATCGATGCGGCGGGCTGTCGCGGTCTCCGGATCGGCGACGCGCAGGTGTCGGAGAAACATTGCAATTTCCTGCTCAACCTGGGTTCGGCGACATCGGCCGAGATCGAGGAACTGGGCGAGGAAGTGCGGCGCCGGGTGAAGGCGCAATCGGGCGTGACGCTCGAATGGGAAATTCAGCGTATCGGAGTGACCAAGTGAGCGAGCCCCTTCACATCGCGGTGCTGATGGGCGGCTGGTCGGCCGAACGCGAAGTCTCGCTGTCCAGCGGCAAGGAGATCGCCGACGCTCTCGAAAGCCTGGGCCACAAGGTCACGCGCATCGACATGGATCGCAACGTCGCGCAGGTGATCGCCGGCGTCCGCCCCGATGTGGTGTTCAACGCGCTGCACGGCTCGCCCGGCGAGGACGGGACGGTGCAGGGCATGCTCGATCTGATGCAGATCCCGTACACCCACAGCGGCATCGCCACCTCGGTGATCGCGATCGACAAGGAACTGACCAAGCTGCTGCTGGTGCCGCATGGCATTCGCATGCCCGAAGGGCGGATCGTCGAAAGCGCGAGCGTTCATGATGCCGATCCGCTGGCCCGGCCCTATGTGCTGAAGCCGGTCAATGAAGGCTCGTCGGTCGGCGTCGCGATCGTCACCAGGGACGGCAATTATGGCGACCCGATCGGCCGCGACGTCGAGGGCCCCTGGCTGCATTTCGACCGGTTGCTGGCCGAACCCTTCATTCGCGGCCGCGAACTGACTGTCGCGGTGCTACGCGACAAGCCGCTGGCCGTCACCGAACTCCGGCCGAAGAGCGGTTTCTACGATTATGATGCGAAATATACCGACGGGCTGACCGACCATATCTGCCCCGCGGACATCCCGGCCGATATCGCCGAAGCGGCGCTCGACATGGCGGTCCGCGCGCACCGCCTGCTCGGCTGCAGGGGCACGAGCCGGTCCGATTTCCGGTGGGACGACGAGCGTGGCCTCGACGGACTCTATCTGCTCGAGGTCAACACCCAGCCCGGCATGACGCCCCTCAGCCTGGTGCCGGAGCAGGCCAGATATTGCGGCATTTCCTATGCCGAACTGTGCGACCGCATCGTGAGGGACGCCCTATGAGCAGCGCATCCACTATCCGCAGGGGCAATGCCGGGCGCGCCCGGCCCAAGGTTTCCGGTCGCAGGCCGGCGGCCAAGCGCAAGTCGATGATGACCCGGCTGGCGGAGGCGCTGCCGGTTCCGATCGAGACGATCCAGCGCGTCGCCGGCTATGGCATGATCGCGCTGATCATTCTTCTCGCGGGCACGGCGGCGACGATGATGGGTCTGCCCCAGGCGACCGGCGTCGCGCTTGCCGAGATGACGGGTCGCGCGGGTTTCGAAGTGAAGCGCATCGAACTGACGGGCGTCGACCGGATGGAACGGCTGACCGTCTATGCGATCGCGGCGGATCAGCATTCGATGGCGATGCCGCTGGTCGATCTGGAAAAGGTGCGCCGCCAGCTCATGACCTATGGCTGGATCGCAGACGCCCGCGTGTCGCGCCGCCTGCCCGACACGCTGCTGATCGACATCGTCGAGCGCAAGCCGGCGGCGATCTGGCAGAATGCGCAGAAGCTGAGCCTGATCGACGCGACCGGCGTCGAGCTGGAGCCGGTGTCGATCGGATCGATGCCCGATCTGCCGCTGGTCGTCGGCCCTGACGCCAACAAGCAGATCGCGGCGCTCGACACGCTGCTCGAAGCCGCGCCCGCGCTCAAGCCGATGCTGGCGGGCGCGAGCTGGATCGGCAAGCGTCGCTGGGATCTGCGCTTCCAGTCGGGCGAGACGCTGGCGCTGCCCGAGGGCGGGCCGGAAGCGGCGGCGGCGCTGGTCAAATTCGCGCGCATGGACGGTACCGATCGCCTGCTTGGCCGGGGCTTTGTGCGTTTCGACATGCGCATTCCCGACAAATTCTATGTGCGCCTGCCTCCCAAGGGTGCGGCGCGTCCGATCGTTCCCGACGAAACCACGATTGCCAAGGCGGCCGACGGCGACACCAAGTCCGTGAAGGATGCCGGCAAGGACAGCAGGAAGGACAAGGGCAATGGCACAACCGCGGGCTGAAGGGCTGATCACCGCGCTGGACATCGGCTCGTGGAAGGTGTCCGCACTGATCGCGGAGAAGACCGAGAGCGGCGAGATCAACGTGCTCGCCACCGGCCAGCGTGAGAGCCAGGGCGTCAAGCGCGGCTATATCGCCGACATGGCCGCCACCGAACGCGCGGTGCGCGAAGCGGTCGAACAGGCGGAACGGATCGCGGGCACCAATATCGAGGATGTCTGGGTCAGCTTCTCCGCTGGCGGACTGGTCAGCGATATCGCCTCGGTCGAGGTCGAGCTGGGCGGCCACAGGATCGAGCAGGAGGACATCAACGAACTGCTCGCCGCCGGGCGCGGTTCGATCGATCCGGACGGGCGCATGGTGCTCCATGCCCTGCCGACGCTGTATACGCTCGACGGTTTGCGTGGCGTGAAGACCCCGCTGGGCCTTCATGCCGATCGCATGGGCGTCGATATCCATGTCGTCGCCGCCGATGGTTCGCCGGTGCGCAATCTCGATCTGTGCGTCCGCTCCGCCTATCTCAAGGTCAAGTCGATCGTCGCCTCGCCGGTCGCCACCGGCATGGCGTGCCTGACCGACGAGGAGCGCGAACTGGGCGTGGCGCTGGTCGAGCTGGGCGCGGGCGTCACCAATGTTTCGCTGTTCGCCGGCGGCATGCTGGTCGGGCTGATGTCGATCCCCTTCGGTGCGGCCGACATCACCGACGACATCGCCTCCGCCTTCGGTACGCGGCGCACCCATGCCGAACGGATGAAGTGCTTCTATGGTTCGGCGACGACGAGCCCGCGCGACAATCACGACATGATCGAGGTCGCGCCGATCTCGCCCGACGGGGACCATGCCGATACCACGCGGATCACCCGCGCGCAGCTTATCTCGGTCATCCGCCAGCGGCTGGAGCATCTGACCGGCGAGGTCGGCAGGGCGTTGGGCGAACTCGGCTTTTCCGGGCCGGTCGGACGTCAGGTGGTGCTGACCGGCGGTGGCGCCGAGCTCAAGGGCATCGCCGATTACATGCAGGGCGCGCTCGGCCGCGCCGTCCGTCTGGGCAAGCCGCGCGGCCTGATCGGGCTGCCCGATGCGCATAGCGGGCCGGGCTTCGCAACATTGGCTGGCCTCGTCCAATATGCGGCGTCCAATCCGGTCGATCTGCGCGCGATCGTGCCCGCTCAGCAGATGGTGCATCGCGCCGCCGGCGCGGGACTGATCCAGCGGCTGATCACGGCCTTTCGGGCGGGTTATTGATGAACCGGAACGGCTCGTCTTTGGCCTTGACCACAAGGGGCGGGGGGTGTCGCCCGCGACTCGGCACAATTTTTTCCTCGCGGGTTAACTTTTTTGGTGATTCCGCGAATCGGTTCGTGCAAAACCGTCAAGGGGCATTCGCTTGGCCCACGACGAAGCTTGGGAGTTAAGCAAATGAGCATCGAATTCATGCCGCCTGAGGTCGATGAACTTCGGCCCAGGATCAGCGTCATCGGCGTCGGCGGCGCGGGGGGCAACGCCATCGCCAACATGATGGCCAGCCAGGTCCAGGGCGTCGATTTCATCGTCGCCAACACCGACGCGCAGGCGCTCAACGCCTCGCCTGCGGAGCGCCGCATCCAGCTCGGCCTGCGCATCACCCAGGGCCTCGGCGCCGGTTCGCGCCCCGAGATCGGGCGCGCGGCCGCTGAAGAGGCGATGGAGCAGATCGATCGTGCGCTCGATGGCGCGCATATGTGTTTCGTCGCGGCCGGCATGGGCGGCGGCACGGGCACCGGCGCGGCGCCGGTGATCGCGAAGGCCGCGCGCGACAAGGGCATCCTGACCGTCGGCGTCGTCACCAAGCCGTTCAGCTTCGAAGGCTCGCGCCGTTCGCGTTCGGCGGACGCCGGCATCGAGGAACTGCAGAAGCATGTCGATACGCTGATCGTCATCCCCAACCAGAATCTCTTCCTGATCGCCAATGCGAACACGACCTTCAAGGAAGCGTTCCAGATGGCGGACGAAGTGCTGCAGCAGGGCGTGCGCGGCATCACCGATCTGATGGTCATGCCCGGCCTGATCAACCTCGACTTTGCCGACGTCCGCTCGGTGATGGGCGAGATGGGCAAAGCGATGATGGGCACCGGCGAAGCCGAGGGCGACGGTCGCGCGATCGAAGCCGCCGAAAAGGCGATCGCCAATCCGCTGCTCGACGGCGTGTCGATGCGCGGCGCCAAGGGTGTGATCATCTCGATCACCGGCGGCGACGACATGCGCCTGATGGAAGTCGACGAGGCGGCCAACCACATCAAGGAACTGGTCGATCCCGATGCGAACATCATCTGGGGTTCGGCGTTCAACAACGACCTGCAGGGCAAGATCCGCGTTTCGGTGGTTGCGACCGGCATAGAGGCGGAGACCTCGGTCCAGCCCGAGCCGGCCCGCGTCTTCGCATTCCCGACCGCGCGTGACCGCGCGCCCGAGCCGGTGAAGGCCGCGCCCGCGCCGGAAGCACCCGCCGTGGTTGTGGAGGCGCCCGAGCCGGTCGTTGCCGAAGCCGTCGCCGAAACCGCCGAGGACGAACTGTTGCTCGACAGCGGCCGGATCGTCGAGGACGAGGCCGATGCGCCGCTCGACCTGACGGTCGAGGCGCCGGAAGCGGTCGAGGCCGCGCCGGAGCCCAAGCCGGCCACGCCGAGCTGGCTCGAGGCCGAAGCCGCGCCCGAACCGCGCGCGCCGCGCGTTTCGACCGGCGGCGGCACGCTGTTCGAGCGCATGTCCAACATCGCGCGTGGCGCGGCGAAGGGCGACGATGCCGATGCGGACGGCAAGTCCGATCCGCTCGACATTCCGCGCTTCCTGAATCGCCAGAACAACCAGTAACCCGTCAAAGGGGGCGTCCGCCGGCATGGCGGACGATCGGAGGGGCCGGATGGCTGGGGGCATCGCTCTCGTCGTCCGGCCCTTTCTCCATGCCGGGTGCAAGCGATCGGCCGCAGGATACGGTTGAGCCGGATTCGGCTTGCAATTCATCTGGGCTTCATCGACACCGCGCTCAGTGCGGGACCAGCCATGACAATCATCCATACTCTTCGCGCGACCGTAGCAGCGGCCGCGCTCATCCTGCTGCCGAGCGTCGCCGTGCGCGCGCAATCGTCGGCCTTCATCTCCGATGCGGACGCCGGCCGCACCCTGTCGCAGGCGCTCAACACGCTGTCTTCGGATCCCCAGAATGTCCGCGCCTTGATCGAGGCGGGCAATGCCGCGCTCGCGCTGGACGACACCAATGGTGCGTTGGGTTTCTTCGCGCGGGCGGAAGAAATCGACCCGCGCAACGGCCGGATCAAGACCGGGCTGGCCCGCGCGATGCTGATGACCGAGCGGCCGCGCGAGGCGCTCAAACTGTTCAACGATGCGGTCGGGCTCGGCATAGCCGAGGCCGAGATCGCGGGCGATCGCGGCCTCGCTTACGACCTGCGCGGCGATACGCGGCGTGCCCAGCGCGATTATCAGACGGCGTTGCGGCACCGTCAGGATGCCGAGGTCACGCGCCGCCTGGCATTGTCCTACGCGATCGGCGGCGACCGCGAACAGGCAATGCAGACGCTCGATCCGCTGCTCCGCATCCAGGATCGCGCCGCATGGCGCGCGCGCGCCTTCATCATGGCGATCGGCGGCGATCTCGAAGGCGCGAACGGGGTGGCGCGCACGGTGATGCCCGCCAATCTCGCCGTGCCGATGGGCCCCTTCTTCGCGCGCCTGCCGTCGCTTTCCGCGTCGCAAAAGGCGGCCGCGGTGCATTTCGGTCGTATCCCGTCCGATGGCAAGACCAGGCAGGTGCTGGCTGCGGCGGACATCGATACGCGACCGCCGCAGCCCTCGACGCGCGCGTCCGTGCCGATGAGCGAACCGATGGATTCGGGGCACGAGGCGGAGGATGACGACGCTCCGGCGACGGCGCCGCCCGTGCCGGTCTCGCGCGAACCGCGGCGCCGTCCCGGCGCGCCGGTCGCGCTCGCCGCGCGGACCGATACCGTCAGGCCGGCGCCGGCCGTATCGGCGCCCAGCCGCGCACCCGCGTCCACGGCGACACGAACCGCTCCGCCGGTTTCGAAGCCGATGTCCGATCTCGCACCCGCCGTGCCGGTGGCGCGCGATCCTGCGCCGGCGCCGGGATTCAGCCAGCCGGTGACCGCACCGGCCCGTCAGGACGAACCCGTTCGCCTTGCCCAGGCGGCATCGACACCCAGCGTTGCGGTGACGGCGGCATTGCCGCCCAGGGCCGAACCGACCGCGCCAACGCCCGCGCCATCGCCGCAGCCGTCTTCGCCGCCGACACCGCTTGAGCGATCGCTTGCCTCGATCGTGCAGGGGCTCGAACTCGAACAGGTCGAAGCCGTGCCGGTGCCCGTCCCCGCAGCGCGCAAACCCGCGGCGCCGGTGGTGGCGAAGGAAGCGGATGAGCCCGTGGCCGACGCCAGGGCGGTTGCCGACAAAAAAGCCGCGGACAAGAAGGCGGCCGATAAAAAGGCTGCCGACAAGAAAGAGGCCGATAAGAAAGCCGCCGAGAAAAAGGCTGCGGCGAAGCCCGATCCGAAAAAGCTTCACCCGGAGCGGATCTGGGCGCAGATCGCGACTGGGGCGAGCAAGGGCGCGCTCGTCACCGACTATGGCAAGCTGGTCAAGAAGTCCCCGGCCGCGTTCAAGGGCATGACGGGCTGGACGGTGCCGTTCAAGGCGACCCGCCGGCTGCTGGTCGGCCCGTTCCCGACCGCCGGCAAGGCCAGCGACTTCCTGAAAAAGGCCGGCATCACCGGCTTCGCCTGGACCAGCCCGGCCGGCACGGAGATCGAGAAGCTCGGCGGACGATGACGGATATCGGATGAGTCTGCTGGCGCCCTATGCCGCCGATCCTGCGACCAGCCGCGGCCGATTGCACCGCGAGGCGGACGGCGCCGCGCGTGGCCCGCGCGACGCGTTCCAGCGCGATCGCGACCGGATCATCCATTCGATCGCCTTTCGCCGGCTGCGTCACAAGACCCAGGTTTTCCTCGCGCCCGATGGCGACCATTTCCGCGTTCGGCTGACACACAGCCTGGAGGTCGCGCAGATCGGGCGCACCATCGCGCGCGCGCTGGGGCTCAACGAGGATCTGACCGAGGCGCTGTGCCTGGCCCATGATATCGGCCATCCGCCCTTCGGCCATGCAGGCGAGGATGCGCTGAAGGCCGCGACGATGGCGCAGGGCGGCTTCGATCACAACGCGCATACATTGCGTACGTTGATGCGGCTGGAGACGCCTTATCCGCGCTGGAACGGATTGAACCTGACCTGGGAAATGCTGGAGGGGCTGGCGAAGCATAACGGCCCCGTCCGCACGCCTGGCTGGGCGATGCGCGAAGCCGATGCCGAATTTCCGCTCGACCTCGATCGCTGGCCGTCGCTGGAAGCGCAGGTCGCGGCGCTTGCCGACGACATCGCCTATGACAATCACGATATCGATGACGGCGTGCGTGCGGGGCTGCTCGATATCGACCAGCTTCTGACGGTGCCGTTGATCGCGGAGGGCTGGGCGGACGTCCTGCGCGCCTGCGACGGATGCCATCCCGACCGGCTTCGCGCCGAACTGGTCCGCGCGCAGATCGGGCGGATGGTCAATGATCTGATCGCGGAGACGCGGCGACGGATCGCCGGGGCCGATATCGGCAGCGTCGATGACGTGCGCGCCGCCGGGCGCGCGCTGGTCGGTTTCTCCGACGGCATGCGCGATGCGGAGCGGGCGCTGAAGCGCTTCATGTACGCCAATCTCTATCACCATCCGAGCCAGCTCGCCGCCGCCGATGCCGCGCGCCATGTCGTCTCGGGACTGTTCGCCGCCTATCAGGACGATCCGGCGAAACTGCCGGGGGAGTGGCTGGCGACGCTGCCGGGCGAGGAGCCTGGCCGCAGCCGCCACATCGCCGATTTCGTCGCGGGCATGACCGATCGTTATGCGATCAAGCGCTATCGCGAGATTGTCGGCCCTGTGGATATGCCGGATGGTTTCTGAAACGCGACGAAATCCTGTGCTGACATAGTTTTGCGACAAGTCTGGCCTAGTTTGGCGGGATCGTTGATCGGCCGATGAGGCAGCCATGGAATCCGCCATCGCCCTGAACCGCTTCGGGCTCGGCGCGCGACCTGATGACGCGCAACCGGCGCAGCCCAGAGCCTGGCTGAAGGACCAGCTTCGCCGTTTCGAGCCGCGTCCGGCAACATTGGCGGATATCCCGACCCGTGCGGAAATCGCATCGGTCTATGCCGATCACATCGAAGAACTGCGCGTCCGCAACACGCTCAAGCTTCAGTCCAGATCGATGGACGCATCCGGCATGGCGCCGAAACCGGGGGAGCAGAAGCCGCCGCCGCAATATGCGCTGCAGGCGGCCCGGCGGCAGCATGTCGCCGAAATCGGTGCAAGGATGGGGACGGCTCTGGTCAGCCAGGCGCCGTTCGCCGAGCGCCTCGTGCATTTCTGGGCCAATCATTTCGCGATCTCGGCGGACAGGCTCACCGCCATCGGCCTGTCGGGCATGCTCGAGTTCGAAGCGATCCGGCCCAATCTGCTCGGCAGTTTCGGCGATATGCTGCTGGCGGTCGAGCGGCATCCGGCGATGCTGATCTATCTCGATCAGGCGCAGTCGATCGGGGCCATGTCGACGCTGGGCAGCCGCGCCGCGGCCCGCGGTGGCCGGAAGCTCGGCCTGAACGAAAATCTGGCGCGCGAGATACTGGAACTCCACACCCTTGGCGTTCGCACCGGATACCGCCAGCAGGACGTGACCGAATTGGCGCGCGCGCTGACCGGCTGGACCGTGGCGGGCCTCACCCGCGGCCCCGGCCCGCGCGAGGCCGATCTGATCGGAGAGCCGGGCGCATTCGTCTTCGCCGACCGCCTTCACGAACCGGGCCCGCGCACGATCCTTGGACGCCAATATCCTCAGGAAGGAGAGGCACAGGCCCGCGCGGTTCTTCAGGATCTGGCGGTGCATCCGGCGACGGCCCTGCATGTCGCGACGAAACTTGCGCGCCATTTCGTCGCGGACGATCCGCCGGCCTCGCTTGTCGACCGGCTGGCCGCGGCATTTACGGCTTCGCGCGGGGATCTGCCGACGCTCTACGCCGCGTTGATCGACGCACCGGAAAGCTGGGCGCCGGACGCGGGCAAGTTCAAGACGCCATGGGATTGGGGAGTGTCCGCATTGCGGGCGACTGGGGCGACCACCGCCGACGGCAGGATGGTGGTGGCGATGATGCAGCAACTGGGACAGCCGGTTTGGCAACCCGGCTCGCCTGCCGGCTGGGAGGATGTTGCGGCGAGCTGGATGGGCCCCGATGCACTGCTGCGGTGTGTGGAGGCGGCGCAGCGCCTGGTGCAGCGCGTGGGAGATGCCGATCCCCGATCGCTTGCGGCCAGGATCCTGCCCGGAACGCTCAGCCCCTCGACGGCACAGGTGATCGCCCAGGCCGACAGTCCCGCACAGGGCCTGGCGCTCCTGCTCGTCTCGCCGGAATTTCTGCGGAGATAGTTCGATGATCGACCGACGCGCATTGATCGGATCCGCGATGTTCGGTGCGGGGGTGCTGGCATTCGCGCCCGCGATCAGCTTCGCCGCGGCGCCGACCGATCGGCGTTTCGTCTTCATCATCCAGCGTGGCGCCGCTGACGGATTGGCGATGGTGGCCCCGATCGGCGATCCCGCTTTTGCCGGTGCGCGCGGCGCCTTGGCCGAAGTGGACAGTGGCGCCAGGCTGGACGCGACATTCTCGCTGCACCCCGCGCTTGCGGAAACCGCGCGGCTTTATGCCGCCGGAGAGGCCTTGTTCGGTCATGCGCTCGCCTCCTCCTATCGCGACCGTTCCCATTTCGATGGGCAGAATATCCTCGAGACCGGCGGGCGCGACGCTTATGTCGAAAAGACGGGCTGGATGAACCGGCTTGCCGCCATGCTGCCGGGCGGAGAAGGCAATGCGCTGGCGATCGCGCGCGCTGTGCCGATGGCGTTGCGCGGCCCCGTGGAAGTGGCCAGCTATGCGCCATCGGCCTTGCCGGGCGCATCGGAAGATTTGCTGATGCGCGTCGGTGCCCTTTACGAGGGCGACGCCAGGCTTCACGCCCTGTGGCAAAGCGCGATGCAGACGCGCCTGCTCGCCAGCGATCTGTCGCGGGAAAAGGGGCGGGCGGGGCAGATGACCGGCGCGCTTGCGGCCCGGCTGATGGCGCCGGCCGACGGAGCACGGCTGGTGATGATCGAAACCGGCGGCTGGGATACGCATAGCGGCCAAAAGGGGCGCCTCGCGCAGCAACTGGGCGGGCTCGACGCGATGATCGCCGCACTGAAGGCCGGATTGGGCCAGGCCTGGACGAACACCATGATCCTGGTCGCGACCGAATTCGGCCGTACGGTGGCGGTGAACGGCACGGGCGGAACCGATCACGGCACCGGCGCCGCCGCGATGCTGCTGGGCGGTGCGGTCAGGGGGGGGCGTGTCCTCGCCGACTGGCCCGGACTTCGTGCCGGAGCATTGTACGAAGGGCGCGATCTTCGCCCGACCCTGCAACTGGAAAGCTTCGTGGCCGGGGCGTTGGCAAGTCATTACGGGCTGGATTCCGCCCGCATGACGGGATCGCTTTATCCGACGATCGCCGGATTGAAGCCGACGGATGGCCTGGCGCGTGCTTGACGTCCACAGACCATCCGCCGGATCCGCATCTTGTCCGGATGGAGCCCGATAAGCCGGGTCAGCGCGATGCGAGCGTCGCGCCCTGATCGATACGCTCGACGTCGTTCAGGCGAAACTCGACGGACTTGCCGGCGCTGGTGCCACGGACGCGGCCGTTGCTGACGATCAGGCGGAAGGAATCCGCGCCGGGATAGCGCTTGCCGGCGATGATCTTGGCCTTGCCCGAATCGCGTGCGGTGAAGACGTAGGTGAAGCCTTCATGTTCGAACCGCGCCTGTTCGGGCTGGGCCAGTGCGGCGGCTGGCAGGGCGATGGCAAGGGCTGCGACGGCAGCGGTCACGAACTTCGTCATTTGGTCGTCCTCCATGTTGAAGGCCGATCGGCACCCCGTCCTGTCTGGGGCGGATCATGCAGTGACGCGCGTCGATTCCCGATCGCAAAACGCGTCGGGGCGATTGCACGCCATGCACGCGGGATCATTGCCGTCCCCCGCAAGGATGGACGCCCGGCGGTGAACTCCGCTATGGGCGCACGCTTGCCGCAACCAGAGGTTGACCTGTGACTCTCTACGCCCGTTTCGCCGCGCACATCGACGCGGTGCTCGATTCTCTCGTCACCGCCGGGGATCTGCCGTCGGGGCTGGAACGACGCGCCGTCACGGTCGAGCCGCCGCGCGATCCGTCGCATGGCGATCTCGCGACCAATGCCGCGATGGTGCTCGCCAAGCCCGCCGGCACCAATCCGCGCGCGCTGGCGGAGAAGATCGCCGCCGGCCTGGGCGCGATCGACGAAGTGGCGTCGGCGGAGATCGCGGGCCCCGGTTTCATCAATCTGCGCCTGCATGACGATGTCTGGCGCGGGGAACTGCGCGCGATCGAGGCGGGGGGCGACGATTATGGTCGCTCCGGCCTGGGCAAGGGCATCACCGTCAATGTCGAATATGTCTCGGCCAACCCGACGGGGCCGATGCATATGGGCCATTGCCGTGGCGCGGTGGTGGGCGATGCGCTTGCCAGCCTGCTGGAATATGCCGGCCACCGCGTGATCCGCGAATATTATGTCAACGATGCCGGCGGGCAGGTCGATGTGCTCGCGCGGTCCGCGCACCTGCGTTATTGCGAGGTGCTGGGCATCGACATCGGCGAGATTCCCGAAGGGCTCTATCCCGGCGATTATCTGATTCCCGTCGGCGAGCGGCTGGCGCAGGAATTCGGCCCCGCTTATGCCGAAGCGCCCGAAAGCGAGTGGCTGGCCTTGTTCCGCCAGCGTGCCGTCGCCGCGATGCTCGACCTGATCCGCGCCGATCTGGCGCTGCTCGGCATCCATCACGATCTCTTCTCGTCCGAGGCAGAGCTTCAGGCGGCCGGAAAGCCCGAGGCGGCCGAGGCGTGGCTGCGCGCGCGCGACCTGGTCTATGATGGCGTGCTCGAAGCGCCCAAGGGCGAGACGCCCGAGGATTGGGAACCGGTGGAACTGCCGCTGTTCCGTTCCACGCGCTTCGGCGACGATCAGGATCGGCCGATCAGGAAGTCGAACGGGCAATGGACCTATTTCGGCGCCGACCTCGCCTATCACTTCCAGAAGGCGCAGTCGGCCGACCAGTTGATCGATATCTGGGGCGCCGACCATGCCGGCACGGTGAAGCGTATCCAGGCTGCGGTCGCGGCGCTGACCGAAGGCAGGACTCGCTTCGACGTCAAGCTGGTGCAGATGGTGCGGCTGCTGCGCGCGGGCGAGCCGGTGAAGATGTCCAAGCGCTCGGGCAATTTCGTGACGCTCGCCGATGTCGTCGGCGAAGTGGGCAAGGATGTCGTGCGTTTCACCATGCTCACGCGCAAGGCCGACGCGCAGATGGATTTCGATTTCGCCAAGGTCGTCGAGGCGTCGAAGGATAATCCGGTCTTCTACGTCCAATATGCGCATGCGCGGATTCGCTCGGTGAATCGCCGGGCGCTGGATGCCGGTGTCGCGATCGGCGCCGCGGACCTGTCCCGCCTTGATACGGACGAGCTTGCGGTGGTGAAGCTGGCGGCGCAGTTCCCGCGCATCGTGGAGGCTGCGGCCCTGGCCCGCGAACCCCATCGTATTGCCTTCTATCTCTTTGATCTTGCTGCATCTTTCCATGCGCTCTGGAATATGGGCAATGACCGGCCGGATCGGCGCTTCCTGTTGGTCGACGATCCGGAAACCACGTCCGCGAGGCTTTTCTTAGCCAATGCGATCGGGCAGATTGTCCGCAACGGCCTGGCCATCATGGGTGTGGCGGCTGTCGAGGAGATGCAGTGATGACCGACACTGACCGCGAAGGGCTGGAGCTTTCCGAAGAGGATCGGCTGCCCTGGCTCGAAGCCGTCGAGGATGCCGATGAGGAAGAAGGCATTTCGCCGGCGAAGCTGGCGGGTGGCGTGATCGGCGCGCTTGTCGCGCTGGGCGTGGTCATCGCCGGCGTCTGGTGGATCAAGGATCGCAACGCGCAGGCCGATGGCGACGGTACGCTGATCGCGGCTGCGGAAGGCGAATATAAGGTGAAGCCCGATCAGCCGGGCGGCATGAAGGTGGAAGGCCAGGGTGATGCTTCCTTCGCGACCAGCGAAGGCGCCGAGGCGACAGGCAAGATCGACACCAATGCGGTGCCCGAGGCGCCGGTGGCACCGGTGCGGACGCCCCCACCCGCCAAGCCCGCCGTCGAACGCCCGGTCGCAGGCGGCCCCGCCGCGACCGTGAAGGTTGCCGATGGCGGCAAGATGCCTGCCCCGGCCGCGAAACCCGCGCCGGCGCCGAAGCCCGCGACCGGCCCGGCGGGATCGGTGATCCAGCTTGGCGCCTATGGCAGCGAGGCGATCGCCAACCAGAGCTGGACGACGATGAGCAAGCGCTTCTCGTTCCTGGCGCCGCTCGCGAAAACGATCACCACGGTGAAGGTCGGCAGCAACACCTTCTACCGGCTTCGCGTAGACGCCGGATCGCCCGCCCAGGCTTCGTCGCTTTGCGGCAAGCTCAAGGTCGCGGGCGAGACCTGCATGATCGCGACCAACTGACCGATCGATGAAGCCGGTCATTTTCGGCCTCGCCGGCGCGGCGTTGAGCGCTGACGAGCGGGCATTGTTCACGGCGGCGAGGCCGGCCGGCTATATCCTGTTCAAGCGCAACATCGAGGATCGCGATCAGCTTCGCCGGCTGACCGACGATCTGCGCGCGCTTGACGGCCGCGCCGACCTGCCGATCCTGATCGATCAGGAAGGCGGCCGCGTCGCGCGGATGCAGCCGCCGGCATGGCCTGCCTTTCCCGCGGCCGGTGCGCCGTTCGGCGAGCTTTACGATATCGCTCCCGCCTCGGCGATCGAGGCGGCACGCGCCAATGCGCAGGCGCTCGCGATCATTCTGCGCGAATCGGGTATCACCGTCGATTGCCTGCCTTTGCTCGACGTCCGCCAGCCCGGCGCGCATGACATCATCGGTGACCGCGCGTTCGGCAGCGATCCGATGCGGGTGGCGGCGCTCGGCCGCGCCGTGCTCGATGGGCTGAAGCGCGGCGGTTGCGTCGGCGTCGTCAAGCATATGCCGGGCCATGGCCGCGCGGCGGTCGACAGCCATATGGAACTGCCCGTCGTCGATGCCGAGGCAGAGGCGCTCGAGACCGATCTCGCCCCGTTCATCTCGCTCAAATCCGCCCCGATGGGGATGACCGCGCATGTCGTCTACACCGCCTGGGACGCGGAACTGCCGGCATCGATGTCGCCCCTCGTCATTTCTGAGATCATCCGCGGGCGGATCGGTTTCGACGGCTTCCTGATGTCCGACGACATCGACATGAAGGCGTTGAAGGGAAGCGCCGCGGAAAAGGCGAGCGCCGTCGTGGCCGCCGGCTGCGACGCCGCGCTGGATTGCTGGGGACGATTCGACGAAATGGCGGCGATCGCGGAATCGCTCGACGATATGTCGGCCGTATCGCGCGCGCGTCTCGATCGCGCCATGGCGACGATCGCGAGCGATGCGCCGCCCGGCGATTTCGCGGCGCTGGTCGAGAAACGGGACGCGCTTCTGGCCTATGCCTGAACGGCTCGCCGCGTGAGCGCGGGGAGTCGACTTTTCCGAATGCGCACGGCTACTCTCTTGCGATGAGTCCGCATCAGGATCTTTTCGGCGAAACGCCGCAGGCGAGCGCGGACACGCTCACCCTGACGCTCGACAGCTGGGAAGGCCCGCTCGATCTGCTGCTGTCGCTCGCGCGCGTGCAGAAGGTCGATCTGCGCGAAATCTCCATCCTGGCGCTCGTCGAACAATATCTGGCGTTTCTCGCGGAGGCGAAGGCGCTCAAGCTCGAGATCGCGGCGGATTATCTCGTGATGGCGGCCTGGCTCGCCTATCTCAAATCCTGCCTGTTGCTGCCCCGCGATGTGGAGGCCGATCCTTCGCCCGAGGAACTCGCGCTGCGCCTGCAACTCAGGCTGCAGCGGCTGAATGCGATGCGCGACGCAGGCGCCCGGCTGGTGGGTCGCGACCGGCTGGGTCGCGACGTCTTCGCGCGCGGAGCACCCGAAGGATTGCGCGCGATCCGCAAAAGCCTGTGGCAGGCGGAACTCTATGAACTGATCGCCGCCTATGGCGCGGTCAAGGCGCGGACCGCGCCGGTCTTCCACCATGTCGCGCGGCGCGCGGTGATGACGCTGGACGAGGCGCTGCAGCGCGTCGAGCGATTGATCGGCGAGACGATCGACTGGACGGAGATCGGGCGATTCCTGCCCGATGGCCTCGACGGCGGCATGCGGCGCTCGGCGATGGCCTCCAGCTTTGTTGCGGCGCTCGAACTGGCGCGCCAGGGCCGGGTCGAGATGCAGCAGGCCGGTCCGTTCGAACCGCTCTATCTTCGGTCTCCGACATGAATCCGCCCGACGATCTTGTCCGTGGCGTCGAAGCGGCGCTGTTCGCAGCCGAACAGCCTTTGAGCATCGCGGATCTGCGCGCGCATGTCGGCGATCAGGATATCGCGCGTGCATTGGAGACGTTGCGACAGGATTATGCGGGACGCGGGATCGAACTGGTCGAGCGGGGCAGCCGATGGCATTTCCAGACCGCGCCCGACCTTGCCCATATCCTGCGGCGCGAGCGTGAGGAACCGCGCAAACTCAGTCGCGCCGGCATCGAGACGCTGGCGATCATCGCCTATCATGAGCCGGTGAGCCGCGCGGAGATCGAGGCGATCCGCGGTGTGCAGATATCCAAAGGCACGCTCGACGTGCTGATGGAGGCGGGCTGGGTTCGCCCCGCCGGCCGCCGCGAAGTGCCGGGGCGGCCGTTGATCTATGCGACGACGCCCGATTTCCTCACGCATTTCGGGCTCGAGAGCCGCCGCGATCTGCCCGGAATCGACGATTTGCGCGCGGCCGGGCTGCTCGATCCGATCGATCTGGCGATGGCTGAATTCGATCTTTCCCAAGGCGCGCTGGAAAGCACCGACGAGAGCGAGTAAAGGGAGCCGGAATCGAGGAGATTTGTCATGGGTTTCGGGTCCCCGATCCATTGGATCGTGTTGCTTCTGGTGGTCGTTCTGCTGTTCGGCAGCGGCCGCGTTTCCAGCCTGATGGGCGACGTCGCCAAGGGCATCAAGAGCTTCCGCAAGGGCATGGCCGAAGATGACGAGGCCAAGCCGCAGTCGAGAATCGACACGCCGCGCGTCGTCGATGCCGCGCCCGAGCGCGATGCGCGGCCGGTGAGCGAGGATCGCCCCTGAGCCGTTGTCCGGCCGCAAGACCGAATTGACGGGCTGATCGCCCGGCGGAGGGGCCGTCAGGCCCGTCCGGGATTTCACGACTCCAGAAAGTCGCCATGTTCGATATCGCCCCGACCGAACTGCTGCTGTGTGCGCTTGTCGCGCTGGTCGTGATCGGCCCCAAGGACCTGCCCAAGGCCATGCGCGTCGTGGGGAATTGGGTGGGCCGTGCCCGGGCGATGGCGCGCCAGTTCCGCTCAGGTTTCGACGCGATGGTGCGCGAGGCGGAACTGGAGGAGATGGAGAAGAAATGGGCGGCGGAGAATGAGCGCATCATGCGCGAGCATCCGCCCGAGCCCCCGGCACCGATCCCGGCGCCCGCGGCAACCCAGGCCGACACCGGCCCCGAGGCTGGAACGCCCACGCCCACGCCCGACGCGCCGGCCGTGACGGCCGAACCGGCGATGGAAGATGTTGCGCCCCAGGCCGGTGAACCGGTAATCCCACCGCCACCGCCACCGCCACCGCCACCGCCACCGCCACCGCCACCGCCACCGCCTTCGGCAGAGCGGCCGGAAACGACCGGGCAACTGGATCTCGGTCTGGGCGGGGCATCCGCGGATTCGAAGCCATGAAGGATATCGACGAAAGCCGCATGCCGCTGCTCGATCACCTGATCGAGCTGCGCCGTCGCCTGTTGTGGAGCGCCGCGGCGCTCGGCCTCGCCTTTGCGGTCTGCCTGTATCTGGCCGAGCCGATCTTCGCGTTTCTGGTGCAGCCGCTGCTCAAGGCCGGGCAAGGCAAGCTGATCTATACCGACATTTTCGAAGCGTTCTTCGTGAACCTGAAAGTGGCATTTTTCGCGGCGTCCATGCTGGCATCGCCGATGATCGCGATACAGGTCTGGCGATTCGTCGCGCCGGGTCTCTATGCGAACGAGAAGCGGGCCTTTCTGCCGTTCCTGATCATGACGCCGGTGCTCTTCCTGAGCGGTGCTGCGCTCGCCTATTATTTCGCAATGCCTGTGGCGCTTCATTTCCTCCTCGGCTTTGAAGGGAATGTCGGCGGCGTACAGCAGGAAGCCTTGCCGGCGATCGGCAATTATCTGAGCTTCGTCACGAAATTCCTGCTCGGCTTCGGCATCGCGTTCATGCTGCCGGTCTTGCTGATGCTCCTCGAACGCGCCGGCATCGTCACGCGCCAGCAACTCGCGTCCGGCCGGCGCTACGCGATTGTCGCGGCTTTCGCGATCTCGGCGGTCCTGACCCCGCCCGACGTCGTTTCCCAGCTTCTTCTCGCGATCCCGCTGGTGCTGCTGTACGAGCTCGCGCTGATCGCGATCCTGCTCACCGAGCGCCGCCGCGTGAAAGCGGCGGCCGCAACGGACGCCGAATAAGCGAAGACGCGCCGGATCGGTCGATCCGGCGCGTCCTTACGCTTACTCTACTGTCTGGCGTGCTTACTTCGCCGCTTTCTCGACGGTGTTGCCGACCGATTTGACGTCGCGGCCCGCACCCTCGATGGTGTTGCAGGCGCTGACGAGGAGTGAGCCCATCAGCAGGGCGGCGCCGAGATATTTCCGGACCATGGTCTTTCTCCGATAAGGGGCATCTATCCGATGCTGCGCACATCAAAATGCGCGGAAGGCGGATTCGGTTCCGCAACGATCTGCCGGTTCGAATGGAAGAGATCGGCGCTCTCGAAAAGCTGCTCGGATATGCCCTGGACAGAATGAGACCCGGACATGCCACCGGGGGGGAGGGGGTTGGCATGTCCGGGCCCGTGTCTTGGATAGCGAGAGCGGGGGGGCAAAAGGTCGCTATCCGAATTGCAGAACGGGCGTGAGAAACAAAGGTTCCAGAAAAAAATGCGTTCCCTGACGTTTTTTTTTGAGGATCAAAAAAGCGTGGGATTTCAGGTCTGTTTTACCGCACTTCGCCGATCACCGCGATCTCGATCGAGAATCTCCCGACGACCCGATCGCGTTCCAGTGGCGAACGAAGCTGTCGGGACAGGCCCTCGAGGACGCGCCCGAAGCGATGTTCCATGCGCTCCACCAGATCCGGGGTCTCTATCAATGCCGCGGATTCGACTGAAAGCCGCGCGGCGCTGGGCGAAGTCTGCGCAAGCGTGATCACGATCGCCGCGCGAGGGTCGGTCAGCATCGACAGCTCGATCAGTTCGGTCAGCAGGAATGCGACCGGAACCGCAACGTCCTGATTGGTATAGCAGGGGCAGATGTCGATGCGAACGGGCGGAACCGGATCGCCATCGCGCGCGGATCCGCGAATATTCTGGGCAAGTTCGCCGACCAGCGAGCGCAGGCTGATCCCGCGATTCTCCTCGAAATCCGCATAATGGTTGCGGTGGACGACGGCGAGCGCATCGACGCGGCGCTGGATCGATGCATAGGCGCGGACGACGTCGGGCTGAACCTGGCCGCGGGCATGAAGGTTGATGAGGCTGGCGACGACCTGAAGATTGTTCTTCACCCGGTGATGCACCTCGCGGGTCAACCGCGTCTGGCGCGCAAGGCTTGCGGCAAGCTCGGCGTCATGGGTGGAAATGGTTTCGGTGATATGCCGGAAGGTTTCGCCGAGTTGGCGAAGCTCGTGAGCGGACGTCTCCATGCCCCGCAGGGGCTCGATGATGTCGCCCGGCTTATATCCCGATACCGCTCGCTCCAGCCGGCGCAGCGGCCGGATCAGCATGCGGTTCACCACGAACCAGCCGATCAGCGCGGCGGAGGCCCACATGACCAGCGGCAACAGGATCGAAAGAAGCTCGACCGCGCTGAACGGTGTGCGCGGCGTCGTGATTTCGGCGTTGAGGCCCGTCGTCCCGATGGGATCGCTCATGGTTTCGTACCCGGCGATGCCGCCCGAACGCACGGTTTCGACGAGCGGCAACCTGGTGCCCATGCTGACGATCGAAAGCGCATAGGGGACGGGGGATGCGCCTGAAGCGACGACCGCGGTCATCGCGCGCTCGGAATAGCGCAGCAGGCCGACCGACCCACCTGGCCCGGGCACAACGATATCGAGCGAGTCGGCGGTCAATGTGTATTTCGGCGACGCTTCGACGTCGAAGGCCAATGTACTCGGCCTGGTGGGCGAGAAACCGGTGGATGCACACCAGGGAGCGGATTCGGTGCCGTAAAGCGCGAACTGCGGCATCCGATCCGATTGGGTGGTGAGGATCTCGCCGAATCGGCCGCAGCGATCCGCGTCGTCGGGATAGGCGAGCTCCCCGCGCATGGTCGCGCGGGCAAGCGACGCGTCAGATGCCCATGTCGAAGCGAGCTGGCGGGCATTCTCGCTCAGCGCGATGCGGATTTGCGCCTGCTTCTCCAGATCGGCGGTGCGGCTGGATTGCAGTGTCGCCAGAAAGGCGACCAGCCCCAGCGGCAGCAGCGCGAGGCTGAGAATCAGGAAAACGCGAAAGCCGGTCGAGCGATTGGCGAAGATAAGCCGGCCGGGCCTGTTGCCTGGCGCTGCTTCCTCCGCGTGATCTAGCGTGGCCACATGCGATCAGCCGAGCTTGCCCAGCAGATCGAGCATTTCCTGAGGGACCGATTCGTCGATGGTCTTCTGGTAGATCGAACGCAACGCGTCGCCCACGGCCGGATTCTTGCCGTCAGGCGTCTTGTCCTTCGACTTGCCCTTGCTCATCGGCTCCCGCGGCGCAGTCGCCTTTTCCGTTTTCTTACCTGACGCCACCGGTGATCCATTCCCCCCTGAAGACCTCGATCAACACATGCATGCCGTCATGAACGGCAAAAAAGGCCGACCGGCGCGCGCCGGTACGGCACCGGTATATTTTACGACCCGTGCATGAAACAAAAAAACGCGTCGATAGTTCCATGTCCGACGCGGAAGACTCGTTTTTTTGCGTGCGGGGGCCGGGGGTTGCCAAGCCCTGTCCGTCAAACCACAAGGTTATCAGTTACAGGAGCTTCCTATCGATGTCGCTTGGACAACAGCTTGCGCCGCATCTCCCCTTTCTCCGTCGCTATGCGCGCGCGCTGACGGGCAGCCAGAATCACGGCGATGCCTATGTACGCGCCGCGCTTGAGGCGATCGTCGATGCGCCCGATCAGTTTCCGCGCGACGTCGATCCCCGGCTTGGCCTGTATCGCACCTTCCAGGCGATCTGGAGTTCGGCCAATCTCGACGAGCAGGATCTGGTCGAATCGCGTGGGCCTGACGTGCCGGAAGCGATCGCCCAGGCCCGGCTGGCGGCGGTAACGCCGCGATCGCGCCAGGCGTTGCTGCTGACGTCGATGGAGGGCTTCTCGAACGAGGATGCCGCCTATCTGATCGAAACCACGCCCGGCGAGGTCGAATCGCTGGTGGGAGAGGCGCTTGCGGAGATCGAGCGGCAGACGCGCGCCGATGTGCTCATCATCGAGGACGAGCCGATCATCGCCATGGATATCGAAACGATCGTCCGCGATCTCGGCCATGACGTGACCGGCGTCGCCGTCACCCGCGACGAGGCGGTGGCACAGGCGCGTGCGCGCCGCCCTGGGCTGGTGCTTGCCGATATCCAGCTGGCGGACGACAGCAGCGGCATCGATGCGGTGAAGGATATCCTGTCCGAGTTCAGCGTACCCGTCATCTTCATCACCGCTTTTCCGGAGCGGCTGCTGACGGGCGAGCGTCCCGAGCCGACCTTCCTCATCACCAAGCCTTTCCAGCGTTCGACGGTGAAGGCCGCGATCGCGCAGGCGCTGTTCTTCGACGCGGCGACCGTTCCCGCCTGATTCATCCTGCCCGGGTTCCCACCGTTCCGGATTCGGAACTGTGAGCGCCGCGCGACGTTCATGCAGTGAGCGATACGCGAAAGGGCAGGACAAATGGCTGAAGAACAACAGCATATATCCACGGAGAAGGCGCGGGCCGGCGCGACGCCGCACATGACGCGCTATATTCTGGCGATTTCGCTGACCGCGGTAATCGTCATCTTCGCCTTCCTCCTTTTCGTCCGCTGAGGGTTCGGGTGTTTTCGGTTGGCCGCGAGGGCGACGCGATGCTAGGCACAGGCGGACCGCAGCCGGCGACCGGCTTCGGAGCGGGTAGGCAAATGACGAATGATGACAGGCAGAAGGCCGTAACGGACGATGCCGACATCTCTGGCGAGGAGGATTCTGCTCCCGCCGAGCACATCTCGCTGAGCGACGATGATTTCAAGGCCGAGCTTGCGCGCGTGATCCCGCATCTGCGCGCCTTCGGTCGCTCGCTTTCGGGCAATGCGGATCTGGCGGACGATCTCGTCCAGGAAACGCTGATGAAGGCATGGGGCGCGCGCAAGCGCTTCCTGGCCGGCACCAACATGCGCGCCTGGACCTTCATCATCCTGCGCAACCTCTATCTCTCTCAGATGCGTCGCGCGCGCTTCAAGGGCGAGTGGGACGATCTGGCGGCGGACCGCATCCTCGCGGCGCCGGCCAGCCAGGATCGCCATGTCGAGCTGGCGGACATGCAACGCGCGTTGCTGATGCTGCCCCAGCCGCAGCGCGAAGCGCTGATCCTGGTCGGCGCTGGCGGTTTTGCCTATGAAGAAGCCGCCGAAATCTGCGGGGTCGCGGTGGGCACGATCAAGAGCCGGGTCGCGCGCGGCCGCGTCGCGCTCGAGCAGATCATGAGCGACAACAGCCTGGCCCCGCGCAGCGAGTTCGAGGCCGAGAGCGGCCGGACGGCGCTCGAAACGATCATGGGTCAGGTGGACGAACTCAGCCGCGATCGTTGAGGTTTCGATTGGGCCCGTTCCCCGCCGATCGGGGATCGGGCTCTACCTTCCCATGCTCCGGGGCTTCCGGTCAGCCCAGTTTTTCCAGCAGATCCGAGATTTCTGGCGGCATGTGATTCAGCCGTCCGCGAAACGCTGTCCGCAGCGCATTTCCGATCCCGTCGGCCGGCCTCGGAATATCGACGAGGTGCCGACGGGCATCGTTTGCATCTGGTCTGGGTGCACGCGAATCCATGAGCGAATAACGCGGTTTGCGCGGCAAGGTTGCGCGCCGGGTGCGTCTTTCGTGCCGTTACGGCCATGCAGGCCTGCTGGCTCGGGCTGGCGCGGCGTAACAGCTGGATCGTTTCGCACGGAAAACCGGTTCCCACTTTTTCGCGCAATGCTCTAAAGCGCCCACATGAATCCCAACGAAGCGATCGTGGACGCGCTGCAACGGGCGGCGGATCATTCCCCATTCTTGCGACACGCGATCGAGCGCAATGCCGATCTGACCGCGCTGCTCGCCGCCGGCGATCTCGACGGCGCGATGGCGTTGGCGAAGCGGCGCGGTGAGGGCGCCGAGAGCGTCGGCGCCGGCTTGCGGCGCGCGCGCGCGGCCTTGGCGCTGGTGCTCGCCATCGGCGATCTGGCCGGCCTGCTGAGCATGGAGGTGGTGACCCGCGAACTCTCCGACCTCGCCGATCGCGCGCTCGATCGTGCGATCGCGGCGGCGATCGCGGAGCGGACGCCGGATGAGGCGCCGCGCGGTTTCGCGGCGCTGGCGCTGGGCAAGCATGGCAGCCGCGAACTCAATTATTCGTCGGATATCGATCCGATCCTGATCTTCGACCCCGAGACCCTGCCGCGTCGCGCGCGCGAGGAGCCCGTAGAAGCGGCGGTGCGGATCGCGCGCCGCATCGTCGAACTGCTCCAGTCACGCGATGGCGACGGCTATGTGTTCCGCGTCGATCTGCGGCTGCGCCCCTCGCCCGAGGCGACCCCGCTGGCCTTGCCGGTCAACGCCGCCATCTCGCACTATGAATCGAGCGCGCTGCCCTGGGAGCGCGCGGCCTTCATCCGCGCGCGCGCCGCCGCCGGCGACGTCGCATTGGGGGAATCCTTCCTCACGGCGATCCGCCCCTTCGTATGGCGGCGCGGGCTCGATTATGGCGCGATCGCAGAGATTCGCGGCATTTCGCGCCGCATCCGGGATCATCATGCCCAGGGGCAGAAGTTCGGCCCGGGCTATGACCTGAAGCGTGGGCGCGGCGGCATCCGCGAGGTCGAGTTCTTCGCGCAGATCCACCAGCTCATCTATGGCGGCCGCGAGGAGGCGGTGCGCGCGCCGGCGACGCTCGATGCGCTGGCGGCGCTCCGGGCGGCCGGGCGCATCGAGCCGGATGTCGAGGATGTCCTCGCCCATTCCTATCGCCTCTACCGCACGATCGAGCATCGATTGCAGATGGTGGACGATCAGCAGACGCACAGCCTGCCGCGCGATCCGGCGGCGCTCGACAGCGTCGCGCGCCTGCACGGACTGGCTGACGGCGCCGCGCTGATCGATCTGCTCGATGGCCCGGTCGAAACGGTAGGCCGGATCTATGACAGCCTTGACGGGACCGATGAGGAGGATGCCGCGATCTCGCGCGATCCCGATCGGCTGACGGGTCAACTCGCGGCGGCTGGCTTCGCCGATCCAAAGGCGGCGCTGGCGCGGATCGAGCGCTGGCGCGATGGTTCGTTGCGCGCGCTGCGGACCGATGCCGCGCGCGCCGCGCTGGAGGATGTGCTGCCCGGGCTGGTCGCGGCGATCGGCGGCGCGCCCGATCCCAATGGCGCGATCAACCGGCTCGACGACATGATCTCGCGGCTGCCGAGCGCGATCAATCTGTTCAGGCTGCTCGGCGCGCGGCCCGCGCTGGCGCGGTTGCTGGGCGAGATATTGAGCCACGCGCCGACGCTGGCGGACCTGCTGGGGCGGCGGCCCGAACTGCTCGACGGGCTGATCGACGCCACCGCACTCGAACCCCAGCCCTCGGTCGAGGCGCTGGCTTCGGAACTGGGCCATTGCGAACAGGGCGCGGACTATCAGCAATTGCTCGATTCGGTGCGGCGCAAGGTCAATGAAAGGCGGTTCGCGCTGGGCGCGCAGATCGTCGCGGGCGTCGGCGATCCCGTGGAAGTCGGCTATGGCTATTCGCGCGTTGCGGAAGCCGCGATCGAGACATTGGCCGCCGCGACCGTGGCCGAATTCGAAGCCGTTCACGGCAAGGTGCCCGACAGCGAACTGGTGATCGTCGGCCTTGGCCGGCTGGGTGGCGGATCGCTCACCCACGCATCCGATCTCGATCTCGTCTATGTCTTCACCGGTGATCATGCGGCGGAATCGACGGGCGCGAAGCCGCTGGGGGCGGTCCAATATTATAACCGCCTCTGCCAGCGGATCAGCGCGGCGCTTTCGGTGCCGACGGCGTCCGGCCCCCTCTATGAAGTCGATACGCGGCTGCGCCCGTCGGGCGCGCAAGGGCCGCTCGCCGTCTCGCTCGCCGGTTTCGCCAAATATCAGCGCGAAAGCGCGTGGACCTGGGAGCATATGGCGCTCACCCGGGCGCGACCGGTGTTCGGATCGGCCACCGCGCGCGGGGCGATAAACGAGATCATTCATTCGGTGCTGGGTGCGCCGCGCGATGTTGCCAAGCTGTTGGCGGATGCGGTCGCGATGCGCGGCGAAATGGCGAAGCACAAGCCGGCAGCGGGTCCGCTGGACGTGAAGCTGATCGAGGGCGGGCTGGTCGATCTCGAATTCTGCGTCCATGTCGCGCAACTCCGGCATGGAGAGGGTCTCGATACGCGGCTCGATCACGCGATCGCCATGCTGGTCGATGCCGGGCGGTTGCCGGCCGCGCTGGCGGAGGCGCAGGTGCTGCTGACGCGGATGCTGGTCACGCTGCGGCTGGTCGCGCCGGGTTGCGACGAACTCTCGGAAACCGCGCGGCGGCTGGTGGCGCGGGCGTGCGGGATGGAGGATTGGGCATCGCTGATGGCCGCTTATGAGCGCGCGCGCGGGGATGTCGGGCAATGCTGGCAGCATGTGGTTGCCGAAGCGGAGGAGATGCGATGATGCTGAGCGATGGCGATATGGCCCCGGATGTGACGCTGACGATGACCGATGGCGCCACGCGCGCACTGTCCGATTGGCGCGGCCGGGCGCTGGTGCTCTATTTCTATCCCAAGGACGATACGCCGGGCTGCACCACCGAAGCCCAGTCCTTCACCGGGCTGATCGAGGATTTCGCCGCCGCCGGCGCGGTGGTGGTCGGCCTTTCGAAGGACAAGCCGGCGAAACATGCCAAGTTCATCGGCAAATATGATCTGAAGGTCGAACTGGCGAGCGATGTCGACGATTCGGTGTGCGAGGCGTTCGGCACCTGGATCGAGAAGAGCCTGTACGGCCGGAAATATATGGGGATCGATCGCGCGACCTTCCTGATCGACAAGGATGGCCGGATCGCGCGGATCTGGCGCAAGGTGAAGGTCGCGGGCCATGCCGAAGAGGTGCTGAAGGCGGCACGGGCGCTCTGAGCCGATGACGAGCGTCGCGGACGCGATCCGCGCTGTCCTGCTGACCGCGGAGCCCCTGTCCAAGGTCCGGATCGCCCGCAAGGTGGCGCGCGACTGGCGGCTGGGGCGGCTGGAGCATGGCTTCGCGGCGACGATGCCCGACAGTCCGTCGCGGCCGGCGGAGCCGCTGCTGCTGCCGGCCAATCGCATGCCGAAGCGCGGGCGCGGCGGATCCGAACGCGGCCGCATCGCGATGCTGCACGCGCTGGCGCATATCGAATATGCCGCGATCGATCTCGCCTTCGACATGGCGGGACGTTTCGGCGCACGGTTCCCGCGCGAATTCGTTGACGACTGGCTGAGCGTCGGCGCCGACGAGGCGATGCATTTCGCGCTGCTCGACCGGCGCCTGCGCGTGCTGGGCAGCCATTATGGCGCCTTGCCCGCGCATGACGGCCTGTGGGAGGCGGCGACCGAGACCGCGCATGACGTGCAGGCGCGGCTGGCGGTGGTGCCGATGGTGCTCGAAGCGCGTGGACTGGATGTGACGCCGGACACCGTTCGCCGTTATCGCGAATCGGGCGACGAGCGGTCGGCGCGCATCCTGGAACGCATCTATGCCGATGAGATCCGGCATGTCGCGACGGGGACGAAATGGTTCGGCTGGACGTGCCGAAACGACGATTCGAGCCCGGCGGCGATCTGGAAGATGCTGGTTAATCGCCATTTTCGGGGGGCTCTTAAGCCTCCGTTCAACGACTCGGCGCGGTCGGCAGCCGGTTTAACGCAAGACTATTACCGCTGACTTGTCGCCGGCTGTGCGTTCGATCACACAGGCTCGGCACAACGGGCGGGGCAAATCCCGGTGCAGTTAGGGTTCAAGACACGCTGGTCGCGATCGGCGTTTCGACCGTCGATCTTTGGGGGCACAAAGAGCGTGGGTATGATTTTGAACAACGTGATTACTGTACTTGGGTTCCGCGGCGGTGCCGCTTTTCTCCAGAAATCCGTATTGGGCCTGCTGGTCGCGACGCCGCTGATTGCCGCCGCGCCCGCCCAGGCAAGCGATGCGCCGGCCGAAACCGTGCTGGCCGCTATTTCCCCCAAGGCCGTCGAAGCCGCCGCCGCCACCGGCGGCGTTTTTGAAAAGGCGACCAAGGAAGACCGCGAAGCCGATCCGCAGTTCCGCTCGCTCTTCCTGTCGTGGAAGAAGCTCGATCAGGTCGGCACCGCCGGCACCGGCTTTGTTTCCGTGCCTTCGCAAAAGCCCGTTTCGCAGCTCGCTTTCACCAGCAATTTCGGTTTCCGTTCGGATCCGTTCCGCGGCAGCCGCGCGATGCATGCCGGCGTCGACATTCCCGGCCCGCTCGGCACCCCGGTCTATGCGACCGCCGATGGCGTCGTCGGCCGCGCGCAGCGCCTGGGCGGCTATGGCAATTTCGTCGAGATCGAGCATGGCCAGGGCATCGAGACCCGCTACGGCCATCTCTCGCAGATCCTCGTTCAGCCCAACGCTCGTGTGAAGCGCGGCCAGCTCATCGGCCTGATGGGCTCGACCGGCCGTTCGACCGGCAGCCATCTTCATTATGAAGTTCGTCTCGACGGCCGCGCCGTCAATCCCATGCCGTTCCTCCAGTCGTCCGATTATGTCGTCGCGATGCAGGAGCGCACGGGCACCCAGATCGCGATGGGCGGTCCGGACAAGGAATAGGGGAGGAGAGGGGCCCACGCTTGTCGTAGGGCCCCCACCTTCCTATCTCGGTTCCATGAGCGAGCCGCAACCAATCGACATTACCGAATCAGCCGCCGCGCGCGTCGCGGCGATCGCCGCGCGTCAGGGCAAGCCTGCCATCTTGCGACTGGCGGTCGAGGGGGGCGGATGTTCGGGCTTCCAGTATCGCTTCGGGCTGGCCGAAACCATCGACGCGGACGATGTCAGCGTGACGCGTGACGGCGTGCAACTGGTCGTCGATCCGATCAGCCTGGATCTGGTGCGCGGCGCGGCGGTGGATTTTGTCGAATCACTCGGCGGATCGGCGTTCAAGGTCGAGAATCCGAACGCGGCGTCGGGCTGCGGCTGCGGTTCCAGTTTCTCGATCTAGTATAGTCGCGCCGGCTGGGTTAGGCCCGGCGCATGAAGATCGCGACCTATAACGTCAACGGCATCAAGGCACGCCTGCCGCGCCTGCTCGAATGGCTCGACGAGACCAAGCCCGACGTGGTTTGCCTCCAGGAGCTCAAATCCTCCGACGAGACCTTTCCCGAAAGCGACGTGCGCGGCGCCGGCTATGGCGCGATCTGGCACGGGCAGAAGGGATTCAACGGGGTCGCGATCCTGGCGCGCGGCGCCGATCCGGTCGAGGTCCGGCGCGGTCTGGATGGAGAGCCCGAAGACGAGCATAGCCGCTATGTCGAGGCGGATGTGTTCGGTGTGCGGGTCGCGTCCATCTATCTGCCCAACGGCAACCCGCAGCCCGGCCCCAAATTCGATTACAAACTGCGCTGGATGCGCCGGCTGCAGCAGCGGGCGCAAGAAATCCTGGCGGAGGAAGTGCCGGCGGTGCTGGCCGGCGACTATAATGTGATCCCGACCGACGAGGATGTCTTTTCGGTGCAGGCGATGGCCAATGACGCGCTGATGCAGCCGGAGAGCCGCGCCGAATTCCGCACGCTCTGCTTCCAGGGCTGGACCGATGCGATCCGCACGCGCCATCCCGTCGGGCCGATCTGGACCTTTTGGGATTATCAGGCGGGCGCATGGCAGCGCGACGCCGGGTTCCGGATCGACCATCTGCTGCTCAGCCCGCAGGCGGCGGACCGGCTGGTCGACGCCAATGTCGATAAATCCTATCGCGGGCGGGAAAAGGCGAGCGATCACGCCGCGACCTGGATCGTCCTGAACGACTAAGTCCATATTTATACCCGGATATATTGACGATATTATATCCGGATAATAAGTGCCGTTCATGGATATGAGCTGCACAGCCTTTGCCGGTGATCTCTGGATCGCCACCGGCTCCCCGGAGGAAGTCCGCAAGGCGCTGCGTGCGGTGGATCCCGCCCAATCCGGACCGTTGCTGGTGTTCGACGACGAAACCGGCCGGCAGATCGATCTCGACATGCGCGAATCGCAGCCGGCGCGTTCGCGCGGTCGCCCGAAACTGGGCGTCACGGCGGGAGAGGTGACCTTGCTGCCGCGCCACTGGGAGTGGTTGAAGGCGCAGCCCGGAGGCGCGTCGAGCACGATCCGGCGGCTGATCGATGCCGCCCGGAAGCGGCCGGCCGATGCGCGCCAGGCGAAGGACGCCGCCTATCATTTCATGTCGGCGATCGCGGGGGACAGGCCGGGATATGAGGATGCGATTCGCGCGCTCTACGCGGCGGATCGCGCACGGTTCGAGACGCTGACCGGCGAATGGCCCGTCGGCATCCGCGATCATGCCCGATCGCTCGCCGATGGCGCATTCGCCGGTCCGGGTTGATCCGGCTCAGACCATCCCGCCATTGGCGCGGAGGATCTGGCCGTTGATCCAGCCGCCGTCGGACCCGACAAGGAATGAGACAGCCGCCGCGATATCCTCCGGCGTGCCGAGCCGTTCGAGCGGATTCATCTTCGCCATGCGCGCGATCAGTTCGGGCGATTTGCCGTCGAGGAACAGATCGGTCGCGACCGGGCCGGGCGCCACCGCGTTGACGGTGATCGAGCGGCCGCGCAATTCCCTGGACAGGATACGGGTGAGCGTCTCCACCGCCGCCTTGGTTGCCGCATAGATGCCGTAGTTTTCGAGGTTGAGGCCGACGACGCTCGTCGAGAGATTGACGATACGGCCGCCGTCGCGCAGCCGGCGCGACGCCTGACGCAGCGTGTTGAAGCTGCCTTTGAGATTGATCGCGACGAGGCGGTCGAACAGTGCGTCGTCGCTGTCCGCGATCGACGCCAATTGCATGACGCCGGCATTGTTGACCAGGATATCGACGCCGCCGAACGCGGCCTCGGCGGTATCGAACAGCCGTGACACCGCATCGGCATTTCCGATGTCGGCCTGCGCGGCGAGGGCGCGGCCGCCATCGGCCTCGATCGCGCGAACCAGTGCTTCGGCCTCCGCGATACGGCCCGCGAAATTGACGATGACGATATGGCCGTCACCGGCAAGCCGCCGTGCGATGGCCGCGCCGATTCCGCGTGACGCGCCGGTCACGATCGCGACGCGAGGGGATGATGCTTCGATATCGGCCATTGCGATGCCCTTTCATCTTTCGAGGAGACACACGGAAGATGACACTTCCGATGAGGCGGATAATCAGTCAGTATTCGGCAAGTCTGTTCGGAAAGAGCGAATAATGGATCGGCTGGACGCGATGCGTCTCTTCATCCGGGTCGTCGAGCGGCGCAGTTTCACGCTGGCCGCGCGGGATATCGGTGTGCCGCGATCGACCGCGACCGATGCGGTGAAGGCACTGGAGGCGCGCCTGCGCGTCCGGTTGCTGCAACGCACGACGCGCCATGTCGCCCCGACGCTGGATGGCGAGGCCTATTATCGTCGCTGTATCGGCATCATCGCCGATGTGGAGGATGCGGAAGGCGCCTTTGCAGGCCTGAAACCAGGCGGGTTGCTGCGAGTCGAAGTCCAGGGAACGCTCGCCCGGCATTTCCTGCTGCCCGGATTGCCCGACTTTCTGGAGCGATATCCGGCGATCGAACTCGCGATGAGCGAAGGGGAGCGATGGGTCGACGTCGTCCGCGAGGGCGTCGACTGCGTGCTGCGCTACGGCAATCTTCCGGACAGCGACATGGTCGGCCGCCGGCTGATCATGCTCGACCGATTGACCTGTGCGGCGCCGGCCTATCTGGCGCGACACGGCATGCCGACGGGTATCGATGCGCTGGAAGGGCATCGCATGATCGGCCTGCGCTCATTGAGCACGGGCAATTTGTGGCCGCTGGAATTCATGATCGACGGCGCGATCCGCACGGTCGACATGCCTGCCATCGTCTCGGTCACCGGCACCGAAAGCTATCTGGCGGCGGCGCGGCTCGGCCTGGGGCTGTTCCAGGTTCCGCGCTTTCACGCCGGGGCCGATCTGCCGGAAGGACGGTTGCTGCCCCTGCTTGTCGAAACGCCGCCGCCGTCGGTGCCGGTGTCGATACTCTGGCCGCGCAACCGGCAACTCTCGCCGCGCGTACGCGTCTTTGTGGACTGGGCGGTCGAACAGTTCGCGCGTGCTCAATTATAGGCGATCAGGCGGCCGAGCGCCGCGACAGTCAGCCAGAGCAGGATCGATGCCAGCGCCATCACCCGTTCGAAGACACCTGCCTCACCCGACCGGCCGCGCCTGATCCAGCGAAAACCGAACGCGTTCAGCAGTGCGATGACGATCAGCACCAGTTTTCGGGCGAAGACGTCGGAGCGGGAGAGGGCGATCGCGTCGGCCGCGAACAGGATCGGCCCACTGAGCGCGAGCAGGGCAAGGCCGCAGATCGCAAGCGGCGTGAAGGCACGCATGACGGCGTCGATCGGCAGCGCGCGGAATGCGCCGATGATCCTGAGATCCACCACGCCGATCCCGCCGAGCAGCAGGACAAGGCCGAGCAGATGCACGAGATTGGCGGCCGGATAGGCCCAGGCCGATCCGCGTGCGAACGCGCCAAGCTGCGATGCCTCCACCGCGGCGGCGAACGGCTCGATCAGCGGAGTTCCACCGTCTTGCCGTCGACGATCACGCGCTCGATCCGCATTTCGGCGGTCCCGTCCTTGCGTGCATAGCCGACCAGCGTGACGGTCTTTCGAGGAGCGAGCATCTCGCGTGTCAGGCCGCGCGTCTCCATGCGCGAGACGGGCGCGAGAACGACATCCCAGGTTCTTTTCTGCCACACGACCTTCGCCGCGCCATGGGGGTTGCCCCAGGTGACGGCGCTGATCGGCGCCTTGATCGTCAGAACCTTGGTATCGTCATAGGAACTCCAGCCATGATGCGCGAGCGCGGCGGCTGGAACGGCCGCGAACAGTGCGGCGACGGTCAGTCTGATGAGCATAAGGCCTCCATCGGCGAAACCCCGCTATAGGCAGGATATCGCCGATGGGGCTGGAAAGCGAGAGTGGCTATCTCAGCGCGGGCGGTCCGGACGATCCGGGCGGCCGGGATAGGTGGGGCTGCCATTGCTGTAGCGGATGCCGTTGCGGACCTGGCGGATCGCCTGATCGACCGAACGGATCGCCTGGGCGCGATGGCCGCCCTTGTTCGAATCGGCGCGCTGCAGCGATGCGCGGGCCTGTTCCAGAGCGGAGAGCGCATCGCACATGTTGCGATTGCCGACGCATGATTGCGCGGCGGCCGGCGTGGCGGCGAGCGATGCCATCATCAGTCCGCCGAGCAGGGAAAGCGAGACGATTCGGGTCATGGGGAATATCCTTTGCTTACGAGTCACCCGTACATTGGGCAGCGCGACTATTGCCCCTGCAAGATTACGCTTTCAATGCGACCGCGAAACAAAAAACTGGATCGGGCAAAGGATGTTCAGGCTGCGAAACGGACCTCGACGGGTTCGATCCCCTCGATCGTACCGCATACGTCCTCGCCGGGGCGGATCGGTCCGACGCCCGATGGCGTGCCGGTGAAGATGAGATCGCCCGCCGCGAGTGCCACATAGGTGGACAGTTCGGCGATGATTTCCGCCACGCTCCAGATCATGTGCGACAGATCGCCCGACTGGCGGATCTCGCCGTCGATCGTCAGTGCGATGCGGCCCTTTTCGGGCGGCGCGCCGAGAGTGAGCGCGCCGATCGGCGCGGATTGATCGAAGCCCTTGGCCATGTCCCATGGCCGGCCGGTCTTCTTCGCCTCGGCTTGCAGATCGCGGCGGGTGAGATCGATGCCGACCGCATGGCCGAAGATCAGGCCATCGGCATCCGATGGCGCGATTGTCGATCCGCCGGCACCGAGCGCCACGACCAGTTCCACTTCATGATGGAGATCGGCGGTTCGGCCCGGAAAGGGCAGCGTCAAGGCGCTCGGCACGACCGCATCGGCCGGCTTGGTGAAGAAGAAGGGGCTCTGGCGATTGGGGTCCGATCCCATCTCGCGTGCATGATCGGCATAATTCTGCCCGACGCAGAAGATCCGGCGCACGGGAAAACGATCCGTGCTTCCGGCGATCGCGATCGTCGGGATTTCGAGTGTCGGCAGAATCATGGTCGGGCTTCCTTCACTCAGAGCGACTTGTCGTAAACGACATATTCCTTGTTGATCTTGCTCTCGATCGCGTCGGCGATGGCGCGCATGCCCTGATTATCGTCAAGGATCCAGCCGATCTCGCCCCGGGTGGAGCCGTAGCGAACCGTTGCGTCGCGACGGATGAACTCGATCATCATGAAAGCGAGCTGGCTTGCAAGCCGGCTCGACTGGAGGCGCTTCACCACGCCCATCAGCGGCACGCGCATCGTGCGTACCTTGGGCTTGCGCAGCCATAGCAGCAGCTTGGCCCAGCCGAACGGCAGCAACGATCCGCCAAGCGGCTTCAGTGCTTCGTTGAGATCGGGCAGAACCAGCATGAAGGCGACCGGCTCGCCATCGACTTCGGCGATGCGGATCAGATCCTCGAACACGATCGGCTTCAGCTTCTTGCCGACATAGGCGATTTCGGCGTCGGTCAGCGGGACGAAGCCCCAATTGTCCGCCCAGGCATCGTTGAGGATGCCCAGGATCAGCGCAGCCTCTGTTTCGAAGCGGCTCTTGTCGACATTGCGGATGCGGATGCGCGGGTTGCGCTCGCCCGAGGCGACGATGCGCTGGACGATCGGCGGAAACGGTTCGGAGATGCCGAGATCATAGGTGTAGAGCGACTTTGCTGGGGCATAGCCTGCCGCTTCGACCCAGGCGCGATAGGCGGGGCTGTTATGGCCCATCATCACCGTCGGCGGATGATCGAAACCGCTGATCAGCAAGCCGGGCTCATCCCAGATCGAAAGGCTGAGCGGTCCGAGCGAGCGGTGCATGCCCTTGTCGCGAAGCCATTGTTCGGCGCGTGCGATCAGCGCCTGGAAAACGGCTTCGTCTTCCGCTTCCATCATGCCCCAATTGCCGGTGCCTGGCCCCATGCCCTGCTCCAAGGGCTGTGTAAGCGCCAGGTGATCGAGATGCGCGGAGATCCGTCCGACGACACGGCCGGCACGTTCGGCAAGGAAGAGCTGCGCCTCGCCATGGCCGAACCACGGATTCTTGGCCGGGGTGATCAGGCCATGAACCTCATCCTTGAGGGGAGGAACCCAGTTCGGATCATTCGCATAGAGACGAAAGGGAAGGTCGACGAACGCCTTGCGGTCGGCCTTGGTCTCGACGGGACGGATGGTGATGCTATCGGTCATGCGCGCCTCATGCCGCAAGTGCCGCGCCGGCGAAAGCCGGCGCTCGAAATGAAGATGCCGGCTTCCGCCGGCATCCCTGGGTTTGGTTCAGTCCTTGTTGCGCCGGCGTGGATGGCCGGTTGCGACGCCGCCGGAAAGATCCGCGACATAGGGATATTTTTCGGCGACTTCGGCCGTATAGCCGAGGTTGAACACGGTCGGGCTCTTCTTGCGGTCGCCGATCCGTTCGTAGAGCGTGCCGAACAGCCGGTCCCACCAATAGTTGGTGATACCGAAATTGCCGGTTTCGTCGTGGAAATGATGCGCCATGTGCCGCTGCTTGATCATCGCGATCCACGCGTAGCGCGGCTTGTACGAAAGATGCTGGATGCAGTGGAAGAACTCGTTGACGCAGGTGGTGATCATGCCCGTGCCGAACGCGATCGCCGCGGCACCGGTGCCGCCGATCATGTAGCCGAGCGGGATCGTCGCGATCGCGACCGTCGGCACCACGTTGAGCGGCGATCCGAACAGGACCTCCAGATTGTTGGGATCCTGATGATGGTCGTAATGAATGCGCTTCCAGGTCGGCGCGAGCCATTTGTGCTTCCACATCCACTGGCTGTGCAGCACCCAGCGATGCAGCACGTACCAGGCGAGCGGGAAGACGAGCACGGCCAGCGCGATCGACGCGAGCGTCTGGATCAGCGGCGCGGGGCGCCACAGCCATACGCCACCGGCAGCCGCGGCCAGGCCGAGGTACAGGATGATCGCCGGATACTGGAAATAGGCGTGGATCAACTCGCGCAACGTCATGCGGTCGAGATGATGGGTCTTCTGCCAGAACCCCGTTTTGACGGTGTCTGAGATCTTCACGGCGTTGGTCCTCGATTCATCGTGCCGGGCCCCAGGCCTTTGTCGTCGCATCGTTTGCTGGAAAACTCCACACGATGCTTTTGGCAAACGCACATGCCCGCATATCAGATGCAAGGCTCTGCCCAGTCAATGCGGCATAATTGCGGCGCAGAAAGGGAAGCCGCGTGAAGCCTATTCCTCGGTGCGGATCAGCACGGTCTCGCCGATCAGCAGGAACAGCAGGAACGGGCCCCAGGCCGCGAGGAAGGGCGGATACGCGCCGAGATTGCCCATGGCGAGCCCGAAATTGTCCGCGACGAAATAGGCGAAGCCCAGTGCCATCCCGATCACCGCGCGCAGGAACAGCCGCCCCGATCGCGCCAGTCCGAACGCCGCCACCGCGCCGAGCAACGGCATCAGGATCGACGACATCGGCCCCGCGATCTTGTGCCAGAGATTGGCCTTCAGCGATTTGGTGGGCCGGCCGGCGACGTCCAGATCCTCGATCGCGCTGTTGAGCGCGACGAAGGAGAGACCGTCCGGATCGACGCTCGACAGGGTGAACTGATCGGGCCGGATGTCCTTGCCGATCGTCACCGTGCCCGCCGGCCGGTTGACCCCGGTCGGCACGTCGAAACGGGTGGCGTTGTCGAGCCGCCAGGCGGTGCCGGTGTAGACCGCCGTCGGCGCCTTCACGATCTCGCGCAGCGCATCGTTCTCGCGATCGTAAACGGTGACGTCGCTCAGTCGCGTCGCGGCGCCGCGACCGCGAACCTGGCCGGCATGGATCAGGTTGTTGCCGTCGCGCACCCAGATATTGGCCTGAAGCGCCCGGTCGGGGGGAAGGGGGGCGTAATCGACGGCCTGCCAGCGATCGAGCGTGGACGTCGCGCGGGTGACGATGCGATCGTTGAAGACGAATGTGATCGCCGCGACGATGATGCTCGTCAGGATCAGCGGCGCGAGCACCTGATGCGCCGAGAGCCCCGACGACTTCATCGCGATCACTTCGCTGTTCTGGTTGAGCGTGGCGAGCGTGATCAGCGTGCCGAGCAGCACGGAGAAGGGCAGGAAGCGCTGGATGATCTGCGGCACGCGCAGCGAGACATAGGTCCAGAGCTCCGCATTGCCGTTGCCCGGCTGCGCCAGGATCTTGCCCGATTCGCCGAGCAGATCGAGCGCCTGGAGCACCAGCACCAGCGCCGCGAGCACCGCGAAGCTGCGGACCAGGAACATCCGGCCCATATAGATGGACATGGTGCGCGACGGGAAAAACTGGGTCTGCATCGATCAGCTCTCCGCCTGCCTGCGATTGCGGAACAGGCGTTTGAACACCGCGCCGAGCTTGGCGACGCCGCGTTCGAGCGCGCCGATCGGCTGGCCGCCCGGCACATGCGCGATAACATGGTACATCCAGCCGATCAGCGCCGCGAACAGCAGGAACGGCACCCAGAGCGCGATCAGCGGGTCGATGCGGCCCAGCGCGCCCATGCCTTCGGCATATTCGTTCACCTTGTGATAGGTCACCACCATCACGATCGACAGGAACACGCCGAGCGCCGATGATGATCGCTTGGGCGGGATCGCCAGCGCGACCGCGAGCAGGGGCAGCAGCAGCATCATCGCCACTTCGACCAGGCGGAAGTGGAAATTGGCGCGCGTTTCGTTGCGCAGCGTCTCCGATGTTCGCGAATCGCGGCCGACCTGGACGAGTTCGGGAATGGTGAGTTCGCGATCGGCGCCGCCGCGCCCGCGGAAGGATTCGATCTTGGGCAGGTCGATCGGCAGGTCGTGCGCGCTGAAACTCAATACGCGGGGCGTGCGGAAACTCGGCGCGTCGTGGACGAGCACGCCCTGGGTCAGGCGCAGGATGATCGTGTCGGGATCGTCGGTGGCCATGAACTGGCCGGCCTTGGCGGTGGCGGTCACCGACTGGCCGTTGCGGCTTTCGGCGCGCACGAAGATGCCGGAGAGATTGCGGCCCTCATTGCGGCTCTGCTCGATTCGCAGCGTCAGCCGTCCGCCCAATTTGGTGAACTCGCCCACCTTGATCGAGGCGCCGAGCGCGCCTGATCGCAACTCGAAGCGCAGCCCTTCATAAGCATAGCGCGCATAGGGCTGGATATAGCCGACGATCGCGAGGTTCACGAGCGCGAGCGCGATCGCATACATGTAAGGCACCCGCAGCAGCCGGCCATAGCTCATGCCCACCGCGCGGAAGACGTCGAGCTCCGAACTGGTGGCGATCTTGCGGAAGGCGAGCAGGATGCCGAGCATCAGCCCGATCGGGATGCCGAGCGAAAGATATTCGGGAATCAGATTCGCGAGCATCTGCCAGACGACGCTCACCGGGCCGCCTTCGGATGCGACGAAATCGAACAGCCGCAACATCTTGTCGAGGACCAGCAGCATCGCGGCGATCACCAGCGTCCCGAACAGGGGCAGCGCGATCAGCCGGGCCAGATAACGATCGGTCGAGGTGAGCATTTTCAGATTTCAGACGCCTCGTGACCATGATTTGGCCGCAAACGCAGCCGATCTTGTGATCGTAACAGGGGCTAGACCGGACCAGCCACGCCCATGCGGGGTGGGTATAGCTTCCAGGAGTAACAAGGTCATGTTCAAAGTTTCCGCTGTCATCGCCCTGGCCCTCGGCACGGCCGCGTTGCCGTTCGCCGCGCCGGCGGCAGCCGCGCCGATCGGTCCGTTCGCGGCCGCTTGCGCCGGTGGCGGCCCCGCGGTGATCGCGCGGGTGAGCGGTTTGAAAACGCGTACCGGCACGGTGCGCGTTCAGCTCTATGCCAACAATCCCGCCACATTCCTTGAGAAAAAGGCCTATTTGCAGCGTGTCGACGTACCGGCGCGCGCGAACGTGATGGATATCTGCGTGCCGGTGCCCAAGGAAGGGCGCTACGCGATTTCGGTACGTCATGACGTCAATGGCGACGGCAAGTCCGATCGCGGCGACGGCGGCGGCTTCTCCGGCAATCCGGATGTATCGCTGATGGACCTGCTGTCCAAGCGCAAGCCGAATCTGTCGCGCGTGGCATTCAGCGTCGGCGGCGGCGCTCAGGTGGTTCCCGTCACCCTGCGTTACGTGCAGGGCCTCTCCTTCCGGCCCATCGCATAGGGAGCATCATGGCCTGCGTCGCGCTTCTTTCCAATCCGCGCTCAACGGGCAATCGCTCGTTGCTGCCGCGCGTGCGGAGCTATTGCGCGGGCCGGCCGGACATCTTCCATTACGAGGTCGAGCATGTCAGCCAGATCGGCGACGCGTTGCGCTCGATCGCGCGGGTGAAGCCCAAGATCCTCGTCATCAATGGCGGTGACGGCACCGTCCAGGCGGCGCTGACCGAACTCTATCATGGCGGGCATTTCGGCGATTCGCCGCCGCCCGTGGCGGTGCTGCCCAACGGCAAGACCAATCTGATCGCGCTCGATCTCGGCGCGGTGGGCGATCCGCTGGATGCGCTCGAGCGGATCGTGGCGCTGTCCAGGTCCGATCTGTCGGATCATATCGTCGCGCGCGAGCTGATCGCGCTTTCGGATGGTCATGCCGGCAGCCGCCCGACGCTGGGCATGTTCCTGGGCGGTGCGGGTCTCGCCGATTCGATCCTTTATTGTCGCACCAAGATCTATCCGCTGGGCCTGCCCAACGGCGTCAGCCATGTGTTGACGGTGATCGCGGTGCTGGCATCGATGCTGTTCGGTATCCGCACGCGTTTCCTGCCGCCGCGGCCCGATCCGGTGCGCGTCTCGCTGGTCCGCGACGGCCAGTTTCAGGGGCGGTTCTCGCTGCTGATCGTGACGACGCTGGAAAAGATGCTGCTCGCCAGCCGCACCGACGGTACGGGCGGCCAGCCGGGCCGGATGAAGTTCATGGCTGTGGATGTGGGCTTCACCGCACTCATGCGCGCGCTGTTCGCCGCGATCTCGGGCCGGCTCGGCCGCCAGGAGATGAGCGGCGTGCATTTCGAGCGCGGCGACGTGGTCCGGATCGAGGGCGTGGGATCGAGCGTGATCCTGGATGGTGAAACCTTCCGCGCCGAGGCCGATCATCCGATCGTGCTCACCTCCACCCCGCCGGTGCCCTTCCTTCGCCTCGCGGCGTGACCGACCTGCTTTCGCTGATCGGGGCCGAGCTTGCCGAGCCGGTCGATCCGCGCGTGGCGGCGATGGCGGCGGCGATCGCCGCCCGCTATCCGGTGGCCGCGCGCGGCGTGCTCTTTTACGGTTCGTGCCTGCGGACAACCGAGCTCGACGGGCTGATGCTCGATTTCTACCTGATCGTCTCGGACTATCCCTCGGCTTATCCCAAAAGCTGGCTCGCGACCGCAAATCGCCTGGTGCCGCCGAATGTCTTTCCCTTCGAACATGACGGGCTGGCCGCGAAATATGCCGTGCTCAGCGAAGCCGATCTCCACGACCTGTGCGGTCCCGACGCCAGCGCCGTTTCGGTCTGGGCGCGCTTCGCTCAACCTTCCCGGCTCGTCTGGGCTTCCGACGATCAGGCGCGGTCGCGTATCGTTTCGGCGGTGGAGCGCGCACCGCGCACGCTGCTGATGTTGACGCCGGAGGGCGACGGTGCGGATCCGCTCGATCGTTGGCGGCGTGGCTTCACGCTCACCTATGGCGCGGAACTCCGTGCCGAACGCGGCGGGCGGCCGGGGACGATCGTCGATTTCGATCCGGAACGGTATCGCCGTTTCGGCGCCGCGATCGCGGTGAAGCCGATGGACGGGCTCGATGCCCGGTGGCGGCGACTGCGCCGCAACGGCAAGCTGTTGACGCTTGTCAGGCTCGCCAAGGCCAGCCTGACCTTCGCGGGCGGGATCGACTATCTTGCCTGGAAGGTGAATCGCCATGCCGGCACCCGGATCGTCATCCGGCCCTGGCAGCGGCGTTTTCCGATCCTGGGCGCGCTTACTCTGCTGCCTCGGCTTCTGGCGCGGGGCGCGATCCGCTGAGCGCCGCCTCGACCGCCGCCTTCAGCGCGCCGATCGTATAGGGTTTGCGCAATACCGCGTGACCGCGAAAGGCCGCCGCGTCCTCGACATCGGCATAGCCGGTCACGAAGAGCACCGCGATCTCGGGATAAAGCGGCGCGATCTCCGCGATCAGTTCCGGTCCGGTCATGCCCGGCATGACCACGTCGGTGACGATGATGTCGATCCGCGGATCGGAGGCCAGCCGCAATATCGCTTCCTCGCCGCCCGTGGCGCGCAGCGTTTCGAAGCCCAGTTCCTCCAATGCGCCCGCCGTCGCGATCAGCACGCGGGGGTCGTCCTCCACGATCAGTGCGACATGATCGTTGGCGAGCGGCTGGCTGTCGGCGACCGTCGGCGTTTCCTCGGTCTCGGGCAGGTCGGTTCCGTAGACGTGGTGGCGGGGCAGATAGAGCGAAACCGTGGTGCCCGCGCCCGGCGTCGACGCGATCGCGACCTCGCCGCCCGATTGGCGGACAAAGCCGAAGATCTGGCTCAACCCCAGCCCGGTGCCCTTGCCGACGGGCTTGGTGGTGAAGAAGGGTTCGAAGACGCGGTCGAGAATCTCGGGCGTCATGCCCGCGCCGGTATCGGAGACGTCGATCCGCACATAGTCGCCCGGCGGCGATTCACCGACCTCGTCGGCCGCCAGCACGGCGTTGGAGGTACGGATCGTCAGTCGGCCGCCATGTTCCATCGCGTCGCGGGCATTGACCGCCAGGTTGAGGATCGCATTCTCGAGCTGATGGCGATCCACCCAGATCGGCCAGAGACCGGGAACGGTTTCGAACGCGAGCTGGATACGCTCGCCGAGCGTGCGATCCATCAGGTCGGTCATGCCGGTGACCAGCGTATCCGGCGAAACCGCCTGGGGCAGGAGCGGTTCGGCGCGCGCGAAGGCGAGCAGGCGGCGGGTGAGCGCGGCGGCGCGATTGGCGCCTTCCATCGCATTGTCGATATGGCGCTCGGCATCGGCGGCATGGTTGTGGAGCTTGCGCTTTGCGAGTTCGAGGCCGCCCACGACCACGGCGAGCATGTTGTTGAAGTCATGGGCGATGCCGCCGGTCAACTGGCCGACCGCCTCCATTTTCTGGATCTGCCGAAGCTGGGCTTCGGCCTGGGCGCGTTCGGCGGCTTCGGTCAGCAGATGCTGGTTGGCGAGGCGAAGTTCGGCGGTGCGCTCCGCGACGGCGGCTTCGAGCACTTCGGCGCGCAGCGATTCGGCGTCGGCGCGCCGGCGTGCGCGGCGACGCTGGCCGATCACCTCGATCGTGATCCAGCCAAGCGCGATCAGCGCGGCGACGAGCAACAGGCCGAGCACCGCAAGCGTCGCCGCCAGCCGGTTCGCCTGTTGCAGGAAGCCCTGGGCATCGCCGGCGCGTGTCGCCAGCAACGCTTCCTCGTTCCGGACGATTTCGCGGAAGATCGCCTTGGTCCGGGCGATGCTGTCGGTCTTGCCCGCCGCGAAATAGGCGGACAGCGCCTGGACCTTCTGATCGTAATTGAGGTGGAGCGCCGCGGCTTCCAGCTCCTCGCTGCGCGTGCGGTAGAGCGATCGCAGCGCTTTGACGAGCGCGGCCTGGTCCGGATTGTCGCGCGCGAGCCGCGCCAGTCGTTCGATCATGACGCCGGTGCGGCGCCATTCGTCGTAAAACTGGCGTGCGATCCGCTTGTCGCTGGCGATGACGGCCCGGCCGAGCACCGCCTCGGCATTCGTCATCTGGCCCTCGATGCCGCGCACCGCGATCATGACTTCGAAACTGTGTTCCTGCTGCGCGAGTGCGGTGTCGCGCTGCGTGCTCGATATGCCGAGCATGACGACAAGGCCGGCAAGGCTCGCGACGACGATCGCCGCCGCGATCCAGCCCAGCCATCGCTGCCAGCCGGAGCGCGGTGCGTCCTCGTTGCCGGGCTCGAAGTCTTCCGCCGCCGCCATCTCATTCAGTCTAGCAAAACTGCCGGAATCGCGAAAGTCACGTGCTGACGCGCGTCAGCCGATGATCCCGACCTTGCGTCCGGCGGCCGCGAACATGCCGAGAATCTGGTCGACCTGTTCGCTGCTATGTTCCGCACAGAGCGAGCAGCGCAGCAGCGTCATGTTCGCCGGCGTCGCGGGCGGGCGGGCGAGATTGACGTAGAGTCCTTCGGCCAGCAGCGCTTCCCACATCGCCGCGCCACGCTCCAGATCGGGCATGATCACCGCGATGATCGCGGATTGCGGTTCGTCGGTGCCGAGCGTGAAGCCCAATGCCTTGAGCCCGCCATGCAGCTTGCGGCTGTTTTCCCACAGATGCGCGCGCTTGTTCGATCCATGCATCAGCTTGCGGATCGACGTGGCGGCGGTCGCGACCACGCTGGGCGGCAGCGAGGCGGTAAAGACATAGGGGCGGCAGACCAGCCGCAATATCTCGAACTTGGGATGATTGGAGACGCAGAAGCCGCCGACCGTGCCGACGCTCTTGGAGAATGTGCCGATCACGAAATCGACCTGGTCGAGCACGCCCTGATCCTCGGCGACGCCGCGGCCATTGGGGCCGATGAAACCCATCGAATGCGCCTCGTCGACCAGTATCATCGCGCCCGCTTCCTTGGAGACGCGGATCATCTCCTTGAGCGGCGCGACATCGCCCAGCATCGAATAGACGCCCTCGAGCACGACCAGCTTGCCGGCTTCGGGCGGCAGCCGCTTCAGCCGCTTTTCCAGCGCCTCGATATCATTGTGGCGGAAGGCGACGATCTCGGCATCGCCCATCTTGCACCCGTCATAGATCGATGCATGGCTGTCGATGTCGAGGATGATATAGTCGCCCTTGCCGGCGATGGTGGAGATGATGCCGAGATTGGCCTGATAGCCGGTCGAAAAGACCATGGCATGGTCCATCGCGTAGAAGTCCTTGAGCGCCTGCTCGACGTCGCGGTGGCCCTGATAGGTGCCGTTGAGCACGCGGCTGCCGGTGGTGCCGGATCCGAATTCCTCCAGCGCCTTCTTGCCGGCGGCGATGACGTCGTCGTCGAACGTCATGCCCATATAGTTGTAGGTGCCGAGCAATATGGTCTCGCGGCCGTTGCAGATCGCGACGGTCGGCGACTTCACTTCCTCCATGACGAGGCTGAACGGATCCTTCACGCCGGTCGCGAGCAGCGCCTCGCGCTGCTGGATCAGCGGGTCGAATTTGGAGAAGAGGTCGGTCATCTCTTGAATCCCGTCATGCCGGCAGGTGCCGGAGTCGCTTTGCATCAGGAATCGATGCCCCGGCGGCGGCGGTCACGAAACCGGCGCGCCATCGGGGCAACGCACAGGGTGATCAGGCCTTCAGCTTGCCCACCGCATCGACGAGCTGGCCGACAGTCTCGATCTCGGCCTGCATGTTCATGGTGATGACGATATCGAATTCGTCCTCTACCGCCGCGACGAAATCCATCACGGTCAGGCTGTCCCATTCAAGGTCGCCGGCGAAGGTCGTGGTCTCGGCCAGATCGATCCCCTTCTTGTTGAAGGGCGCGATCTGCGCCGCGACGATATCGAAAATCTGCTGTCTGTCGCTCATCTGGAATCCTTAATCGCGCCTGGCCCGAATGCCAATGGATTGCGGCGGAAAGGCGGCATTTCCGTCGCTTGTAAAGGGCAAAGCGGCCATGCCATAGTTCGGGCCATGGGGAATATGGGCGCAGAGGAGGAACCGGGGGCCAAGCGGGCCTTTTCGCCCAATGCGATCCACCTGATCCGCACCGCCCAGCAACTGACCCTGCAACTGAGCCAGATGGCCGATCAGAAGGCGTCGATCCTGATGGGCGCGACCTTCGTGGTCTTCACCATCTCCGTGGGCCAGGCGCGCAGCGGCACTTTCTCGATCCCCCTGATGCTGCTGGCTTTTTTCTCCTTCGTCTCCGCGATGCTCGCGGTGTTCGCGGTACTGCCTTCGGTATCCGGCAAGCCCAAGGGCAAGGCCAATATCCTGTTCTTCGGGGTCTTCACGCAGCTTGACGAGGATGAATTCGCCGATCGTGTGATCGATGCACTGGATGATGACGAGCGGATCTATCGGCTGATGCTGCGGGATATCCATCAGAACGGGCAGGTGCTGCAGGCCAAGAAATACCGCTATCTCGGCCTTGCCTATCGCACCTTTCTGGTGGGGCTGACCGTGACCTTCTTGAGTTTCATCCTGGTCGTCTATCTCGGCTGGAAACCCATCTAGTCGGGGATTTCGGCCAGCGCCTTCAGATATTTCTCGGCCTCGTTCGCCTTCAGCCGCACCCAGAGCGGCTTGTGGTCGGAAATCTGCCAGGTCCGCCATTCATCCGCATAATAGGTCGGCAGCTTCTCGGCGGAGACGGAACGGCCTTCCTTAGTGGCGGCCGCATGATCCTTGTAGTCGCCGAAATCCTCGGACCTGAAGATGCTCTCGTAAATCTCGAAGATGCCGGCGTTGCGCGCGCCCGCGCCGCCGCCGTCGATATAGTCGATCACGGAAGGGTCGGCGAGAAAGGCGATCTGATCGTAATATTTGGTGCGATCGAGATTGCTGGGTGCATCCAGCTTGCGCGGCGTCCTGAAGCCATGCGCCTTCAACGCCTGCATCGTCTCGTGTTCGGGATGGACGATGTTGAAATCTCCGAGCAGGATCATTGCCCGTCCGCCCTTCTTCGCGTTCAGCTTCGCCAGGTCGGCGAGATATTTGGCGATGCGGTCTATTTCCTGGATGCGTTCCTGCAAGGCCGCGCCCGAGGTTTCACCATAATAGATGTGCACGGTGCAGATATCGAATTTGAACCAGCCCGACTGGAATCGCGCCATGAATGGCGTGCGCCGGAATTGCTTGCCCTTGAACAGCGCCTCGTCGCTGCCGGCTGTAGCACCCGTCACCAGCATCTTGCTGGGCAGCACGATCTCGCCCGCGATCTTCTGGAACCATACCTTGCGCTTGTCGAATGCGTAGAGCAGCCGTTCGCCATTGCCGCCGAGCTTGGCATGGGTAACGTCGGTGGCGATGAAATCCCAGTTGGGCCCCAGGATGTCCATGATCCTGTCCCAGTCGTCGAGTTCGTTGACTTCCTGCACCGCGACGAAATCGAAGCGCGAGATGATCTCGGCGATGTAGAAGAAGCTTTCCGGCAGCCGCTTGCCATGGCCCCAGCCATCAACCTTGCCGAGATCGCGGATATTCCAGGTCGCGAGGAGCAGGTTGCGCTCGCTGTCCTTGTCCGGAATGTCGCGGTCGAGCTGGGCGATCAGTCGCTGGAGATGTGCAACCACCCGCGTCCTGTCGGCGGCGGCAATGCGGGTCTTGAGCAGGCTGTATTGCGGCATGGTCGAACCTCGCCGTGGTCAGGAAGAGTGTCAGCTTCCCGCCGGTTTCATAGCGCCATGACGTGCGCCGTCCAGTGCCGATGCATCCGATCCTGCCTGATCTCAGCCCAGCCAGCCGGCGCGGCGATACCATGCTGCGGTCGTCTTCAGGCCGCCGCGCGTGTTGACATGCGGTTCCCAGAGCGTGGCGGGCGGGCGCCTGGACGGATCGACCGTCCAGTCCGGATGGCAGAAATAGTCGACCCGGTCGGGCGTCAGCTTGGCGCGTGACCGGCGAAAGAGCTTGTCCAGCCGCGCCGCCGTCTTGAGCAGCGCCTTGGGGGTGGCGAAGGTGGTGACGCGCTTGTCGACCGCCCAGCCGATCGCGCGGGCGAAGCCCTCATGCGTCCAGCCATCGGGCGCGCCGTCATCGGCTTCGTAGATCTCCGCGATCGATCCGCGATCCGCGACCAATGCCAGCAACAGCCGCGCGAGATCGCTCACTTCGATGACGGAAAGCTTGCCGCCGGGCGGCAGCAGCATCAGGCCACGGCGCGCCATGCGGAACAGGTCGAGCATCTCGGTATCGCCCGGCCCATAGATCGCGGGCGGACGCACCATCGTCCAGTCGAGCCCGCTGGCGGCCAGCGCATCCTCGGCGCGCGCCTTGGACCAGCCATAGTCGGAGAGCTGCGGTTCGCGCGCGGCGAGCGACGAGACATGGATGAAGCGGCGGACGCCCGCCGCCTTCGCGGCATTCGCCACCGCCAGCGTGCCGCCGACATTGCATGCCTCGAATGCCGCGCGGTTGGCGCCGTTCACCATGCCGGCGACATGGATCACCGCGTCGGCGCCGTCGACCAGCCGGCCGAGCGCGGCGGGATCGTCGAGCGCGCCGTCGATCCAGGTCACGCCGGTGCGGGGATCCTGCGGCTTGCGGACCAGCGCGCGCACCTGATGGCCCTGATCGAGCGCGAGGCGGAGGAGGGTCTTGCCGACGAAACCCGTCGCGCCGGTGATGGCGAGCACGCTCACAGCAGGACCATATGGTCGCAATGGATCAGCGCGGCGCGGGGGGCATAGCCCAGGATCGCCGCCAGCCGGTCCGATCGCTGGCCGACGATGCGCGCGGCGTCCGCCGCGTCATATTCCGCCAGGCCGCGCGCCAGCGCCCGGCCGTCCGGTCCGAGCACGTCGATCACGTCGCCACGCTGGAATATGCCCGAAACCTCCGTCGCGCCGGCCGGCAACAGGCTCTTGCCCTTGGCGAGCGCGGCGGCGGCGCCGGCATCGACCTGGATACTGCCCGTCACGCGCAGCCGCCCGGCCAGCCAGGCCTTGCGCGCGCGTTTCGCGCGTTCGGGCAGGAACACGGTGCCGTGCCCGGTCTCGATAAACCGCGACAAGGCATGATCGTGATGGCCGGATGCGATGGCGAGCGTGGTGCCCGCCGAATTGGCGATCTGCGCCGCCTGCAGCTTGGAGATCATGCCGCCCGATCCCATGCCCGAAGCGGTGCCGCCATCGGCCATCGCGAAGATGGCGGCGTCGATGCGCTCGACGCGCTCGACGAAGCGGGCCTCAGGGTCGCGCTGGGGATTGGCGGTGTAGAGGCCGTCGATATCGGACAGCAACAGCACGCCCTGCGCACCGGCGGCTTGCCCGACGCGCGCGGCGAGCCGATCATTGTCGCCGAAACGGATCTCGGCGGTCGCGACCGAATCATTCTCGTTGATGACGGGAACGACGCGCAGGCTCAGCAACCGGTCGAGCGTCGCGCTGGCGTTGAGATAACGGCGCCTGTCTTCCAGATCGTCGAGGGTCAGCAGCATCTGCGCGGCGACCAGATCGTGGCTCGCCAGCAGGTCCGACCAGGCTTGCGACAATGCGATCTGCCCGGTCGCGGCGGCGGCCTGCGCGTCCTCCAGGCTGGCGCGTCCGCCCTTGGGCAGTTTCAGCCGGCGCGCGCCGAGCGCGATCGCGCCCGATGAGACGATCGCGACCTGCTGGCCCGCGGCGTGCGCCGCTGCGATGTCGGCGACGAGCGTCGCCAGCCAGTCGCGCCTGATGGTGCCGTCGGGTGCCACCAGCAGCGCCGAACCGACCTTGACGATCAGGCGTGGGCAGGCCGCGGGGGAAAGGGGATTGTCGTTGCGAACGACGCTCAGACCGGCGACCATTCCCCGTCTCCCCCTTCGTCTTCGCTCTCGGCGGCGGCGGCCGGGGTGATGGCGGCGATCAGCCGGTCGAGCACCGCATCGAGGCCCTGGCCGCTCGCGCCCGACATCGCCAGCACTTCCGCGCCGCTCTCCTCCGCCAGTTCGGCGGCGAGCGCCTCGGTCAGTTCGTCGTCGAGCGTATCGACCTTGTTGAGCGCGACGATCTCGATCTTGTCGGTCAGGCCGGCGCCGTAATTCTCCAGTTCGTCACGCACGGTGCGATAAGCGGCGGCCGGATCGGGACCATTGGCGTCGACAAGATGGAGCAGCACCTGGCAGCGCTCGATATGGCCCAGGAAGCGATCGCCGATCCCCGCGCCTTCGGCCGCGCCCTCGATCAGGCCCGGAATGTCGGCCACGACGAATTCGCGGTCGCGGTGCCGGACCACGCCCAATTGCGGGCGGGTGGTGGTGAAGGGATAGTCGCCCACCTTTGCCTTGGTGTTGGTGACGGCGTTGATGAAGGTCGATTTGCCGGCATTGGGCAGGCCGACAAGGCCGGCATCGGCCAGCAGCTTCAGCCGCAGCCACACCCAAAGCTCCTCGCCCGGCCAGCCCGTGCCGTGCTGGCGCGGCGCGCGATTGGTCGAGGTCTTGTAGCTGGCATTGCCGCGTCCGCCGTCGCCGCCGCGCAGGAACACGACCTGTTCGCCCGCCTTGGTGAAGTCGGCAAGCACCTCTTCCTTGTCTTCGGACAGGACCTGGGTGCCCACGGGCACGCGGATGACGAGATCCTTGCCGCCCCCGCCGGTGCGGTTGGCGCCGGCGCCGCCCTTGCCGCGCGGCGCCCGGAAATGCTGCGTGTAGCGGAAGTCGATCAGCGTGTTGAGGCCGGGCACGGCTTCGAACACGATGTCGCCGCCCTTGCCGCCGTCGCCGCCGTCGGGGCCGCCATATTCGATATATTTCTCGCGCCGGAAGCTGACGGCACCGGGGCCGCCCGTACCCGAACGGACGAAAATCTTGGCTTGATCCAGAAAATGCATGGCGCGCGTGTTAGACAACACGGGCGCATATTGCACTATTTACTGCGCCGGGCTCTCAATCATCGTGCAGATGCGCCGCCAGCAGCGCGCGCGTCGCCAGGTCGCGCGCCGCGCCGCGCGGCAGGCCGAGCGCCTTGGCCATGGGCGCGCCGAGCAGCGCGTCGCCCAGCGCCATCAGCACCAGATGCAGCGTTTCTTCCTGCAAAGACTGATCCTTGTGCGCATGGTCGCTGGAAATCTTGTCGACCAGCCGCTGGATCGCATCAAGGATGGGATTGAGCGCATCCTCGTTGCCGGTCAGGATCATCCAGCTCGCGAGCGCGCCCGCGCCATTGCGGTCGAACGCGTCGAACGTCATGTCGACCACCTCGCGCGGATCATGGTCTCCGGCGCGCGCGCGGAACACGGCGGCGCCGATTTCGGCGGTCACCGATTCGGCCAGCGATTCGATCAGCGCCTTTTGCAGGCCCGCCGCCGAGCCGAAATGATGGAGCAGATTGGCGTGCGTCCGCCCGATCCGGCCGGCCACCGCTTTCAGCGTAACTGCTTGAGGTCCCGCCTCTATCAGCAGTTCGCGCGCCGCGTTGAGCGCGGCGGCGCGGCTATGCTCGGGGCTCAGTCTCTTTCGCACTATTGACATTTGTGTCAGTAACGTCCAGTTCGATGTCCAAGGAGCTTTGGCATGACCCGCGACAAGACACCCACGGACCTGACGATCACCCCGCGCGACCGCCGTTTTGGACGCGGCATGACGCAACAACGGTGGTGGATGCGCGGCGACCCGATTGCAACGGCTTTCTACAACGCGCTTTCGGTCACATTCCCGCGCGGCGAGGCGTTCTTCGTCGAGAGCGTGCGCGCCTTTCGCGACGGCGTGCCGCCGAAGCTGGAGCGCGAGATCAACGCCTTCATCAAGCAGGAGGTGATGCACAGCCGCGAGCATGTGTCGTTCAACAAGCGCGTCGTCGACGCCGGCTATGATATTGCCCATCTCGAAGATGTCGTCGCCCAGTCGCTGGAGCTCACCAAGGATCGGCCGCAGATCCTGAATCTCGCGGTCACCATGGCACTCGAACATTATACCGCGATCATGGCGCAGAAGATGCTCAAGGAGCCTCGTTATTGGGAGGGCGCCGATCCCGAACTGGTCGCGATGTGGAAGTGGCACGCGATCGAGGAGATCGAGCACAAGGGCGTCGCTTACGACACCTGGCTGCACGCCACGCGCGACTGGTCGCGCTGGAAGCGCTGGAAGGTCAAGACCATCATGATGCTGCTGGTCAGCAAGGAATTCTGGAAGAAGCGCTTCCAGGGCATGCTTTACCTGCTCAAGCAGGACGGCATCGAAGGGCCGCGCGCCGCGATGCGCATCCTGTGGCTCTGGTTTGGCAGCCCCGGCGTCGTCCGCAAGCTGATCCCGTCCTGGTCGGCATTCTTCCTGCCGGGTTTCCACCCCTGGAACCATGACGATCGTTCGCTGATCGCGCTGGCGGACAGCGATTATCCCGACGCCGTGATCCCCAAGGGCGCGGCGCCCGCCTGATCCATCACAATGTCATCCCCGCGAAAGCGGGGATCCAGTGACGTAGAGCGCTACGATCGACATCTTCTGGATTCCCGCGTGCGCGGGAATGACAGGAATGGTTGCCCTCAAAGCGGCGCGCACTGCGCCTCGAGCCAGGCCTTCGGCTCGCCGTCGAGCTGCGGGCCGACCACGGCCAGCACCTTCGCATGATAGCTATCGACCCATTGCCGTTCGGCGGGTGACAGCATCGTGACGTCGATCAGTCGCCGTTCGATCGGGGCGAAGGTGAGCGTTTCGAAACCGAGCATCGGCTTTTCCGCGCCGGGCACGTCGCGATCCTCGACCAGCACCAGATTCTCGATGCGGATGCCGTATTCGCCGGTCTTGTAATAGCCGGGCTCGTTGGACAGGATCATGCCCGCGCGCAGCGGTTCATCGGTGCCGGCCTGGCCGCCCGCCGACATGGCGATGCGCTGCGGCCCTTCATGCACGCCCAGGAAGCTGCCGACGCCATGGCCTGTGCCATGCGCGTAGTCGAGGCCCGCTGCCCACAGATATTGCCGCGCCAGCGTATCGAGCTGGCCGCCGCGCGTGCCCTGCGGAAAGACCGCCATGGCCAGCGCGATGTGCCCCTTGAGCACGCGCGTGAAGCGGTCGCGCATCTCGGCGGTCGGCATGCCGATCGCCACGGTGCGCGTCACATCGGTGGTGCCGTCGCGATACTGGGCGCCTGAATCGACCAGATAGAGCGAGTCGGTCTCGATAGGGCGGTTGGTCTCCTCGCTCACCCGGTAATGGACGACCGCGCCATTGGGGCCGGCGCCCGAAATCGTGTCGAAGGAAAGATCCTCCAGCTTGCCGGTTTCCTTGCGGAACGCTTCCAGCCGGTCGGACGCCGACAATTCGGTCAGCCCGCCTTTGGGCGCTTCCACGGAGATCCAGTGGAGGAAGCGGCTGAGCGCCGCGCCGTCGCGTGCTTGGGCCGCGCGCTGGCCTGCGATCTCGACCTGATTCTTGATCGCCTTCGCCAGCACGGTCGGTTCGCGCAGCGCGACGGCGTCGGCGCCGGCGCGATCGAGGCCGGCGAAGATCGCGGCCACGGCGCGCTCCGGATCGACCACCACCGTCTTGCCGGCCAGTGCCGCGAAATCGCGGGCGAATGCCGCACGGTCATGCACGCGCACCGCATTGCCCAGATGCTGGGCGACATCCTCTGCCATCTTCTCGGGCGCGACGTAGAGATCGGCGGTCGCGTCGCCGTGCACCACGGCATAGGCGAGCGCCACGGGCGTGCGGCTGACATCCTTGCCGCGGATGTTGAAGGTCCAGGCGATCGAGTCGAGCGCCGACAGGATGACGGCGTCCGCCTTGTGCGCATGCAGCCAGTCCGCGATCTCCTGGCGCTTTTCGCCGGCGCCCTTGCCGGTCAGTTCCTGCGGCTGGACGACCAGCCTGGCCGTGCTCGGTTCCGGCCGGTCGGGCCACACCGCATCGACGGGATTGGTGTCGACCGGCACCAGGGTTGCGCCCTTTCTGGCGAGCGCGGCCGATGCCTGTTCGGCCCAGGCGCGGGTGTGCAGCCAGGCGTCATAACCGATCCGCGCGCCCTCGCTTGCATGTTCGCCCAGCCATTGGGCGACGCTGGTTTGCGGCACGCCTACATATTGCCAGTGATTGCCGTCGACCTGCTCGCGCACCTGCAGCGTATAGCGGCCGTCGACGAAGATCGCGGCTTCCTCGGGCAGCACCACGGCCGAGCCGGCCGAACCCTGGAAGCCGGTCAGCCAGGCAAGACGTTGCGCATAATCGCCGACATATTCGCTCATATGCTCGTCGGAAATGGGAACGACGAAGCCGTCGAGCCGGTCGCGCTTCAACTGCTCGCGCAGCGCCTGCAGGCGTGCTTCGTGGGTGGACATGCGGTGATCCTTGATTTCTATTGATGGGCATCAACATAGGGCGATGGCGACCGCCTTGCCACCCGCCGCAACGGGAAATACCGACCATGCGCCTGGCATTCGCCGCCACTCTCTCGATCGCGCTCGCCGCACCCGTTCAAGCCCAGAAAGACACCATGACCGATCCGATCAAGCCCCCCGTCGCCGAGCAGCGGCCGCACAGCTACACCCGCCACGGCGTCACGATCCAGGATCCCTATTTCTGGCTGAAGGATCAGGACTATCCGGAGGTGAACGATGCCGATGTGCTCGATTATGTGAAGGCGGAGAACGCCTATTTCGAGGCGCGGATGAAACCGCGCGCGGCGCTGGTGGAAACGATCTTCCAGGAGATGAAGGGCCGGATCAAGGAGGATGATTCCTCGGTTCCGCAAAAGGACGGCGACTGGCTTTACTGGCTCGCCTACCAGACCGGCGCGCAATATCCCGTCCATTATCGTCGGCCGGTCGCGGGCGGCGCGGACGAAGTGCTGTTCGACGAACCCAGGGAAGCCGAAGGCAAGGAATATTTCCGCCTCGGCATCCTGGAGGTGAGCCCCGATGGCCGGCTGATGGCCTATGGCGCCGACGACAACGGATCCGAACGCTATACGCTGCGCATCCGCGAGATCGCGACCGGACGCGAGCTGGAGACGATCAGCACGCAGGTGAACGGCGATGTCGCCTGGGCCGCGGATTCGAAGAGCCTAGTCTATACCGAGGTGAACGAGCAGTGGCGCGCCTACAAGGCGCTGCACCATGTGCTCGGCGCCGATCCGAAGACCGACACGGTCCTTTACGAGGAACAGGATATCGGCTTCCAGGTCGGCATCGACGAGACGCAGGATCGCCAGTGGATCGTGCTCGCGACCGGCGACAACCAGACCAGCGAAGTGCGGCTGCTGCCCGCGTCGAACCCGCTCGCCGAACCCCTGCTGATCGCGCCGCGCAAGGTGAAGCGCGAATATTCGGTCGATTCGGCGCATGGCAAGCTGTGGATCCTCACCAATGACGACCATGTGAATTTCCGACTGGCGGAGGTCGATCCCGAGGACCCGGGCAATTGGAAAACGGTGATCGCCGGATCGGATCGCGTCTATCTGACCGGCTTCGCCGCCTTCGCGAAACATCTCGTCATTTCCGAACGTGTCGACGGGCTCGATCAGGTCGTGCTCAGAACCTATGACGGCAGGGAAAGCCGGGTTCCGTTCAGCGAGGCGAGCTATTCGGCGGGGCTGTCGAGCAATCCCGAATATGATCCCGACGTCTATCGCCTGTCCTACTCCTCGATGGTGACGCCGCGCACCACCTATGAATATGATCCCGCGACCGGCGGGCTGACGACACTGAAGGTGCAGGAGATCCCGTCGGGCTACGACCCCGGACAGTACGAGACCGAACGACTGATGGTGACGGCGCGCGACGGCGCCAAGGTGCCGGTTTCGGTCGTCTACAAGAAGGGCTTCCGCAAGGACGGCACCGGCAAGCTCTTCCTCTATGCCTATGGCGCGTACGGCTATGCGATCCCGCCCAGCTTCTCGACCGGGCGGCTCTCGCTGCTCGATCGCGGCTATGCCTTCGCCATCGCGCACATCCGGGGCGGCGACGATCTCGGCTATAACTGGTACCTTCAGGGCAAGGCGGAGGCGCGCTGGAACACCTTCCACGATTTCGCCGATGTGGCGAAGGGGCTGATCGCCGCCGATTTCACCAGGGCGGGCAATATCGCGATCAATGGCGGATCGGCGGGCGGCGAGCTGATGGGCGTGGTCGCCAATACCGATCCCGATCTGTGGGGCGCCGTGGTGGCGGACGTGCCATTCGTCGATGTGCTCAACACCATGCTCGACGACAGCCTGCCGCTGACCCCCGGCGAATGGCCCGAATGGGGCAATCCGATCACCGACAAGAAGGCGTTCGAGCTGATCCGCAGCTACAGCCCCTATGACAATGTCGCCGCCAAAGCCTATCCGCCGCTGCTGATCACGGGCGGGCTCAACGATCCGCGCGTGACCTATTGGGAGCCCGCGAAATGGGCGGCCAGGCTGCGCGCGACGAAGACGGACAAGAATGTGCTGCTGCTCAAGACCAATATGGGGGCGGGGCATGGCGGCAAGTCGGGCCGGTTCGACAGTCTGCGCGAGGATGCGGAAACCTACGCCTTCGTGCTCTGGCAGCTCGGCGACGCGGAATAGGGGGCGCAGCCATGGGTTTTTCCTGGTCCGTCACCGCGTCCGCCGACGACATTGACGAGCTTGGCCATGTCAACAATGCCGTCTGGGTTCGCTGGATCCAGGACATCGCGACCGCGCATTGGCGTTATGCGGCGGCGGCCGAGCATGTCGACGCCTATGTCTGGGTCGTCGTCCGCCATGAAATCGACTATATTGGCAATGTCGTCATGGGCGAGGCGGTGACCGCGCGGACCTGGGTGCCCGAATGGCCGCGTGGCGCGCGGTTCGACCGGATGATCGAATTCACCGGCCCCGACGGCAAGGCCAAGGTCCGCGCGAAGACGACCTGGGCCATGATCGACAAGGCGACGGGCCGGATCGGCCGCGTGCCGCGCGAGGTCGCCGCCAATTTCATCGAGGGGGGAAAGGAGTAGAAGCCATGATCATCGTCACCGGCGCCATCCACACCCTGGCCGCGACGCACGGGCCGATGCTCGCCGCCTGCCTCGAACATTGCCGGCGCTCCCGATCCGAATCCGGCTGTATCGCCCACAATGTCCATGTCGATTGCGAGGATCCGTGCCGATTGGTCTTCGTCGAATTCTGGGACGACGAAGCGGCGCTCCGCGCGCATTTCCAGGTTCCGGCCTCACGCGCCTTCGCCGCCTATGCCCGTGCCAATGCGTCCGAACCACCGGAGATCGTGATCCATCGTGCGGAAACGGTGCCGCTTTGAGGTTAAGAAACCTGTTGTCATTCCCGCGCATGCGGGAATCCAGCTTCTTCTTCTTTCTGATGTTTCACGGAAAAGCTGGATTCCCGCGTTCGCGGGAATGACAGAGAGAAGCTTGATCCAGCCCTCGAACCCTCAGGCGTCCAGCGCCTCGAAGATCGCGTGGATCGAATCCGGCGAGGTCGTGAAGCCGAGATGGCCGCAGCCCACCTGCCAGGCGCGATCGCTTTCATGCGGCAGCCCGCGGCTGCACAGCGGCGATACGATGCCGTCATTCTCCGACCACAAGGCGTAGGTCGGCACCGGCGGCTTTTCGGTAAGATTGACGGTAAGCGGCCCCTGATCGACCGGATGACGGTTGATCAGTTCGTAAAGTCGCCAGGCATGGTTGGCGCGCAGATCCCCTGAAAAGGGGCTGCCCATGGTGATTACGCGATCGATGCGGTCGGGCGCGTGCTTTGCATATTCGCGCGCGATCAGGCCGCCGAGACTCCAGCCGATCAGGGCGACGGGCGCGTCGCATTCGCGCTGGATATAGTCGAGCCGGCGGTCGAGCCGTTCGAGAATATCGGCCTTCACGCCGAAATTGCGGCCTTCGCCCCAGCCATAGGTCCTGAAATTCGCGGCTTTCAGCGTCCGGCGCAGCATCACCGTCGATCCGTCCGCCGCCAGGAAGCCGGGGAGCACCATCACCGGGCGGCCTTCGCCGTCATGGTCGGTCGCCATCGCCGGGCCGTAGCGCCAGCCGCGGCGGATCTCGTTCAGCACGCGCATTTCGCCAAGCAGCTTGGCGAACGGCGGCGGCGAGGCCGTAAGAGAGGGCGAAAGCGCGTCCATGACAGTTTTATGACCGAAAAAACTTTCCAAATCGAGTCACGGTTCCGTCACATGAAGGAAATCAATCTGTGATGAAGTTTCGGCCGACTACCGATCGCGCCGCTGCGCCGGGCCGTTGATCGCCGCGATCGGGCCAATCCGGCGGAAAACCGGTTCCATCCTTTCGGCAGATCATTCTAGGATGGGGGCATGAAACTGTTCTTCGATCCGCGCGAACTCGATCACGCGCCCGAGCAGGAGCTGCACAATGGCGGCTTCGTCCCTTATGCCGAGCATCCGGGCCGCGCCCGCAACATGCTGGGCGCGCTGGCCGGCACCGTGGCGCCGGCGGATCGTGGCGAGGCGCCGATTCTGCGCGTGCACGACGCCGCCTATATCGATTTCCTGAAGAACGCCCATGCGCGCTGGATCGCGGCGGGGCGCAGCGGCGACGCGGTGGGCTATACCTGGCCGATCGCGCGCCGGCGGCCGTTGGATCTTGAACGGATCGACGCGCAGCTCGGCCTGTTCAGCTTCGACGCGTCCACCCCGATCACCGCCGATACCTGGGACAGCGTCTATTGGGGCGCGCAGTCGGCACTGGCGGCGACGCATGAGGTGCTTGACGGCGCATCGATCGCCTTTGCGCTGTGCCGGCCGCCGGGGCATCATGCCGGCGCCGACTATCTGGGCGGCTATTGCTACATCAACAATGTTGCGGTCGCTGCGCAGGCGGCACGCGATGCGGGCGTCGCGAAGGTGGCGATCCTCGACATCGACTATCATCACGGCAATGGCACCCAGGACATCTTCTACGATCGCGATGACATATTGTTCGTCTCGATCCACGCCGACCCCGTGACCGACTATCCCTTCTATTGGGGCCATGCCGACGAGCGCGGCGAAGGGACGGGGGAGGGCGCGACGCTCAACCTGCCGCTGCCGCGCGGCACGACGCTGGCGGAATATGAGCCTGCGCTGGAGACCGCGATGGAAGCGATCGCGGCGTTCGGCCCGGATCTGCTGCTGGTCTCGTTCGGTGCGGATACCTTCGAGGAGGATCCGATCTCTCAGTTCAAGCTGAAGACCGAGGATTATCCGGCGCTCGCGCGGCGCATCGCCGCGTCCGGACTACCCCTGGTGGTGGTGATGGAGGGCGGCTACGCCACCGATGCGCTCGGGCGCAATGTCGCGAGTTTCCTCAGCGGGTTTTGATGCGGGAAGAATGAGCCCCTCCCCTTCAGGGGAGGGGTTGGGGTGGGGAACACTTCGCTTCGCGAGCGCTGCCTGACGGCAGCGCACCCACCCCGAACCCCTCCCTTGAAAGGGAGGGGCTGAGATGTTGATTACAGCTTGCCGGTGAGTTCCGGGACAACCTTGAACAGGTCGCCGACCAGGCCGATGTCCGCCACCTGGAAAATCGGCGCGTCCTCGTCC
>NZ_JAINVV010000013.1 GCF_019880585.1 Sphingomonas colocasiae | reverse complement strand
ACTCCGGCGACCAGCGCCACAGAAGCAAGTTTCCAGTCATTCAGCCCCCTTTGGGCCAAGGCATAGCGTCTGCACGCCTCATTTGCACGTGCTCTCACCAGTCGCCTTTATGGGTTCACAGCCTAAACCTTCCCTGTCATTCCCGCGTTCGCGGGAATGACAGGATAAGCTAGGCCCGAGAGTGCCTCACTTGGGCTTGCGATGCTCGCCGCGCACCCAGCGCACCGTGCCGGAACTGGCGCGCATGACGACGCTTTCCGTGGTCATCAGCCCGCCGCGCTTGCGCTTCACGCCTTCGAGCAGCGATCCGTCGGTCACGCCCGTCGCGGCGAAGATGCAGTCGCCCTTGGCGAGTTCCTTCAGGTCATAGACCTTGTCGAGATCGGTGATGCCCCATTTGCGCGCACGGGCCTTCTCGTCCTCGTTGCGGAACAGCAGCCGGCCCTTGAACTGGCCGCCGACGCAGCGCAGCGCAGCGCAGGCCAGCACGCCCTCCGGCGCGCCGCCCGATCCCATATACATGTCGATCGTGGTTTCGGGATCGGTGGTCGCGATCACGCCGGCGACGTCGCCGTCGGGAATCAGCATGATGCCGCAACCGATCGCGCGCAGCTCGGCGATCAGCTTCTCATGGCGCGGACGATCGAGCACGCAGACGATGATCTCGGAGGGATCGACGCCCTTGTGCGCGGCAACCGCGCAGACATTGTCCTTCACCGATCGGTTGAGGTCGATGATGTCGTCGGGATAGCCGGGGCCGACTGCCAGCTTCTCCATATAGACGTCGGGTGCGTTGAGCAGGCCGCCCTCTTCGGAGATGGCGAGCACGGCCAGTGCGTTGGGGCCGGCCTTGGCGGTGATGGTCGTGCCTTCCAGCGGATCGAGCGCGATGTCGATCCTGGGGCCGGTCCCGATCGCGTTGCCGACCTTCTCGCCGATGAAGAGCATCGGCGCTTCGTCGCGTTCGCCTTCACCGATCACGACGGTGCCGTCCATGTACAGATCGTTGAACGCCATGCGCATCGCCTCGACGGCGGCGGCATCGGCCGCCTTTTCGTCGCCACGCCCGATCAGCGTCGATGCGGCGATCGCCGCGGCTTCGGTGACGCGGACCATTTCGAGCACCAGGACCCGGTCGAGAATCCGGCTTGCTTCCACCATCGGCTTAGTGTTCCCCTTTATCGGCTGCGAAAGCGCGATAGGCGAGGGTTGTTGCAATGTCGAGAATCGCCGTGCGTGCTTTCTGCCTTTTGGCGGCGCTTGCATGCGCTCCGTCGCTTCCGGCGCAGACGGGGGCGCTGACCGCCGAGGAGGCGCTCACCAATTTCAAGGACATGGTCGCGGTGCCCGATGCGCGCTGCGCAGGTGCCGATCCCATATCTGGCGAGATAACGGTCTGCGGCAAGCGCGACGATCAGCGCGCACGCCTGCCCCTGCGTGACGAGCGCGATTCGCGTGATGGGGAAAGGCGCGCGACGGGGGATATGCCGGGCGCCTCGGCGGCGCGCATGCGGACGGGCTCGTGCGGTGTCGTCCAGACCGGCGAATCATGCACGGGCGGGCTGCCGGTCACGGCGGTGGCCGGCGCGGTGCTCTCGGGAATCAAGCGGCTGATCGACCCGGAAGGCGCGATCGATCCGCCGCCGATACCGGGGCGGAAATAGCGAGGCGCCATTCCGGCTTTCGCCGAAATGGCGGGCATGAAGCTACAGATCCAGAATGTGCATCACCATCGGCTGGCCGGTCAGGCTGTCCGATCCGGCGAGCCGTTCCAGCGCGTCGGTGATGCAGCGTTCGGGGCAGGCATGGGTGACGAGCACGATTAGCGCGCCGCCATCCTCGCTCGCGCCGCGCTGGATGAAGCTTTCGATCGACACGCCGGCATCGCGCATCGCCGTCGCGATCTCCGCGAGCACGCCGGTGCGGTCCTGCACGGTCAGGCGCAGGAAGGTGCGGCCCGTGCGATCGCCCGAATCGGCGCGGGGCGGGCGGGCGAGCGAGCCCACCGGCATCGCGAAGGCGGGCCCATATTCGTTGCGCGCAACGTCGATCAGATCGGCGACCACCGCCGATGCCGTGGGGCCGTCGCCCGCGCCCGCGCCCTGGAGGAACAGCCGGCCGACGAAATTGCCCTCGGCCACCACCGCGTTGAGCGAACCCGAGACATGCGCCAGCGGATGCGCCATCGGCACCAGGCAGGGACGAACGCGCTGGAGCAGCCCGTCACCGTCGGCCTCGGCCAGTCCGACCAGCCGGACGCGGAAACCCAATGCCTGCGCTTCGGAGATGTCGGCGGCGATCAGATGGCGGATGCCGGTGGTGGCGACGCCCTCGAAATCCAGCTCGCTGCCGAAGGCCAGGCTGGCGAGGATCGACAATTTGTGCGCGGCATCGACGCCGTCGATGTCGAAGCTCGGATCGGCCTCCGCATAGCCGAGCGCCTGCGCCTCGGCGAGGACGTCGGCGAAGTCTCGCCGGTCCTGCTCCATCGTCGTCAGGATATAATTGCAGGTGCCGTTGAGGATGCCATAGACGCGCTTGATCTCGTTGGCGGCCGCGCCTTCGCGCAGGCCCTTGATCACCGGGATGCCGCCACCGACCGCCGCCTCGAACTTCAGCGGAATGTCCTGCGCGTCGGCGACGCCGGCCAGGCTCAGGCCGTGATGCGCGATCATCGCCTTGTTGGCGGTGATGAAGGCCTTGCCGGCGGCGAGGGTGCGGCGCGCCAGCGCCAGGGCAGGGCCATCGGATCCGCCGATCAGCTCGACGACGGCGTCGACGCCCTCGATCTCGCCCAGGGTGGTCATGTCGTCGACCCACTGGAAGCGCGAAATGTCGATGCCGCGATCCTTGCTGCGGTCGCGCGCGGAGACGGCGACGATCTCGATCGGCCGGCCCGCCCGCCGTTCGATCAGCGCCTGGTTCACCTCGAGCAGGCGAATGACGCCGCCGCCCACCGTGCCAAGCCCTGCGATCGCCACTCTCAGCGGTTCCGCCATAATCCGTCTTTCCTCTTTGTTTCGCGGCCCTCCTAGAGCCTGATCGATTGAGGTGGAAGCACTTCGTGCGTCCGCCGAAGTCGTGAATCAGGCTCTCATCTAATGATCGAGACCATGATCGATTGAGGTGGAAGCCCCGCGCCGTCCTGATCACTCCATCGGTGGATCGTGACGGTCCATCCCGGATGTGTGGAATAGCCTATTGACTGGAAGGCGGCGGAGTGTTGCCCTTGCGGTTCGCCCTGGGGGGCGAGTCTCCGGGGCCTGGATCAACCTGTTTGCAGGGAGAAAGACCGTGCCGCCCCGAAATGCCGATATGCCCATGATGTCAACGCGCCATCCGGACGAGATGCTGATCGGGCTCGATGTGGAGCTTGATGGCGCGGCCGGCGATCTGGACGATTATGATCCCCGGCAGCGTGACGAGATTCTGGCGGTGACGGGCGATGGCGAGACGCATCACGCTTTCCTGCTGGATAGTGCCGAATAGCCGGAAGCCGGACGGCATAAATTTCTTTGCCCGTGGCAAGGCGATAACGCCTCGCGCTCATGGCCGTCTCTGCTAAAGGCGCGCCATGGATGCGCGTATCTCGCAAGGCCGGGCCGGACTGCTCTACGGATTGTCCGCCTATCTGATCTGGGGTTTCCTCCCGGTCTTCTTCAAGCAGCTCGGATCGGTTTCGGCCGGAGAGGTCGTCGCGCAGCGCATTTTGTGGTCGCTCGTCCTGCTGGCGGCCCTGATCGCCTTCGGCCGGCGCTGGCCGCACATGCGCGCGGCGCTGCGCAATCCCGTGGCGTTGCGTTATCTGGCGTTGTCCGCCGCGCTGATCGCGGGCAACTGGCTCGTCTATATCTGGGCCGTCCTCAACGATCATGTGCTGGCGTCTAGCCTCGGCTATTTCCTCAATCCGCTGATCAATGTCGCGCTTGGCGTGATCTTCCTGAAGGAACGGCTCGGGCGCGTGCAGATGGTCGCGGTGGCGCTGGCGGCGGCGGGTGTCCTCGTCCTGGCATGGGGCGCGGGATCGGGCCTGTGGATCAGCCTGACGCTCGCATTCAGCTTCGGCACCTATGGTTTGCTGCGCAAGATGGCGCCCGTCGAGGCGATCGAGGGTCTCTCGATCGAGACCATGATTCTCTCGCCCTTCGCGCTCGGCTGGGCAATGTGGCTTTCGGCCACGGAGAAGGCGAGTTTCGGATCGGATCACACCATCACGCTGCTGCTGGTGATCAGCGGCGTGGTGACCGCGGTGCCGCTGCTGCTGTTCGCGGCGGCGGCGCGGCGCATGCCCTATGCGACGCTGGGCCTGCTCCAATATGTCGCGCCGACGATCGTCTTCCTGCTGGCCGTCTTCGTCTATGGCGAGCCGCTGACGCTCTCGCACATCCTGTGCTTCACGCTGATCTGGACGGGGCTCGCCGTCTATACGGCGGGTACGCTCGCCGGCATGCGCCGCGTGCAGGTGCCCGAGCCGACCTGAAACCGGATCACTCGGTGATGGCGATCGAGCCGGTGCTGCTGCCGGCCGCGCCCTGGGTCAGCGTCAGCGTGAAGGCATTGCCGTCGTCGGTCTTGCCCGACAGGCCGGTCGCTGCCTCCGCCACGGTGAAGCTTTCCGCCTTCATCTTTTCAAGGAACCAGGCCTTCACGGTTGCCGCGTCGGCGGGCGAATCGAACGCGATCGTCACCGAATCCTTGGTTTCGCCCTTTTTCGCCGCGTCGATGTTCATCGCGGTGACCTTGGAGCCGGGATAGAGCTTCACCCCGCCAATGTCGAAATTGTCGGCGTCGAGCTGGACCTTGGGCAGCTTGATACTGGCTTCGAAGCCCGGAACGTCGATCTTCACCGCACCCGTGCCGCCGTCCATGATGGCGGTGGCGGGCTTGCCTTCGGTGTCATTGCCCTTGATCGAGATGCTGGTGCCGGCATCGTCACCGCCGCCGCAACCGGCGAGCAGCGCCAACGGGGCGGCCAGGGCGAGAAGGGAAGCGCGCATCGGATCGTCTCCTGCTGTATTAATCAAATAATACAGTTGCGGCTTTCCGTCGTCAAGCGGCGGGCTAGAGCAGACTGCGCGAAATCTGAATCGCGCAGTCTGCTCCAGATATTTGTGATCGCATCGTTTTCGCGGAAAACCGGTTCCCACCCCCGCCTTCGCGAGGGCAGGCTTTTTCCGCGCGATGCTCTATAACCGCTCGAAGCGGATGGGCAGTCCGTCCTTGGGCTTGGGGATCGGCCAGTATTGCCAGGCGGTTTCGCCCTGATGCGTGCGCACGATGCGATGCGTCGTCAGCAGGTGATAGAGGAAGGTCTTGGCCTGGAGATAGGCGAAGTGCAGGCCCAGGCACATATGCGCGCCGCCGCCAAAGGGCACCCAGGCGAATTTGTGGCGTCCGCGCGCTTCCTCCGGCGCGAAGCGCATGGGATCGAAGCGTTCGGGATCGGGCCAGAGCTCGGGCATCCTGTGCGTGAAGGCGACGGCCGCCGCCACATAGGTGCCTGCCGGGAAATCATAGTCCCCGAACGAGAAGTCGCGCACCGCGCGGCGCGGGATCGACGGAACCGGCGGGATCAGCCGCAGCGTCTCCTTGAACGCATAGTCGGTGAGGACAAGATCATCGACGCGCTCATAAGGCAGCGAATCGCCGTTGAGGCCAAGCCCCAGCATCTCCGCGCGCAACTTCTCTTCCCATTCGGGATTGCGGCTGAGCTCCGAGATCATTGATGTGAGCGAGGAGGTGATGGTGTCGTGCGCCGCCATCATCAGGAAGTTCATATGATCGACGATCTCGTCGTCGGCGAGCAGCCGGCCATCCTCGTGCGTGGCGCGGCAGATCTGGCTGAAGATGTCCTCGCCATCGCCGTCGCGCCGCTTGGGCACCTCGCGGCCGAAATAGTCGAGCAGATATTCGCGTCCCTTCACGCCGCGCCGCATATCGGTGAAGGGCAGGGGGATGCGCACGATGCCGACCGTCGCCTGCACCATGTCGACAAAAGCCTGGTTCACGCGCTGCGCTTCCGGCCCGAAAGGGATGCCGAGGAAGGACGACGCGGCCAGGTCCAGCGTAAGCTGCTTGATCTCCGGATAGAAGCGGATGTCGCGGCCGCTCCAGTCCGGAATGCGTGCCGCGATGCCTTCATTGAGCGATTCGGCGTAGCGGCGCATCGGCTCGGGCTTGAATGCGACCGAAAGCACGCGGCGGTGCGCGCGATGCTTTTCGAAATCGATCAGCATCAGCCCGCGCGGGAAGAGCAGGTTGAGCATCGGGCCCCAGCCCTGTTCGGACGAGAACAGCTTGTCGCGATCGAACAGGATCAGTTCGTTGGCGTCGGGGCCGAGCAGGGTGACGGTGCGCCCGCCAAAGCTGCGGATGCGATAGACCGGCCCATATTGAGCATGCATGCGCCGCGTGAATGCGTGCGGATCGCGAAGCTGGTCGAGCGTGGAACCGACAAAGGGGCGGCCGTCATGCCCAGGAATATGGTCGATCGCCTGGCCGACACCACGGGGCAACCAATGGGGATTGGCTTCGAAGCTGTGTGCATAGGCCATGACCGGCTCCCGCCTGCGTTACTGACATAAAGGTTAGTAACGCAGGCGGACGGCCCATGGCAAGCATCTGCGCGAAGCTGGATACGCGGTTGGTCCGGCGGGCGATACGCAGCCCGCCGGACCTCCTGCCGCGCAGATGCTGTCCGCGGTTTAGCGGCAGGAAACCCCGCCGCGATCGATCTCGCGGCCAAGCAGCGCGCCGGCGCCGGCGCCCAATATGGTTTCGAAGGTGCTCGAACGGCCGGACGCCAGCGAATTGCCGAGCAGGCCGCCGATCGCGCCACCGATGATCAGGCCGGTGGTGCCGTCCTGGCGGCGGCAATAATAGCGGCCGTCATTTCCGCGATAGATCCGGTCGTTCCGGCCCAGGCGGCGCGGCTGGTAATAACGGCCGTCGCGATAATAGCGGGCCGCGTCATAGCCGCGATAGCCGCGCTCGGGGCGGTTATAGTCATAGTCGCGATAGCGGCGCCAGTCGCGGTTGGCCTGGCGGCGGTCGCGTCGCGCGTCGCGCACGTCTTCGCGATAGTCGCGCTGTGCCTCGCGCACGTCGCGGCGATATTCGCGTTCCGCCTGTCTCGGCGACTGCGCCAGTGCCGCAGCGGCGGGAACGACGAACGCCAGCATGATCGACGCTAGAACGAGTTTCTTCATCTTATCCTCCTTCATGTTCACCCTCCGGCGGAACGGGTATTCAGCGTGCTGCGCGAAATGTGAATCGCGCAGCACGCTGAAGCTATTTGTAGCCGCATCGTGCGGAGAACCGGTTCCCACTTTTCCGCACGATGCTCTAAAACGGACAGACGCAGCGAGAGTTTCGTGAACGAAAAACTACCGCCCGTTCATATGACAGACAGGGAGGGGGGGGGCGATGGCGAAGGACGAGCGGATCGACGCCTATATCGCGCGCCAGGCGGACTTCGCCCGCCCGATCCTGACGGCGCTGCGCGACGCGGTGGCGCGGCACTGCCCCGATGCGCGAGAAACCATAAAATGGGGATCCCCGGCCTGGACCTATCGCGAAAAGCTGTTGTGCAGCATGGCCGCGTTCAAGGCGCATGCGACCTTCGGCTTCTGGCGCGGCGCGGAAGTGACGGGCGAAACCGGGCGCGCGTACGATGCGATGGGGCAGTTCGGCCGGATGACCACGCTGGACGATCTGCCCGACGACGCCTCGCTTGGGCGATTGATCGGCCGCGCGGCGGATCTGATCGACAGCGGCGGCAGCGTGCCCCGAACGCTCAAGCACCCAAAGCCCGAGCTGATCGTGCCGCCGGCGCTTGCCGCCGCGCTGGAGGGTGCGCCGGAAGCGGCGAAGACGTTTGCGGCGCTGAGCCAAAGCCACAGGCGCGAATATGTCGAATGGATCACAGAGGCGAAAAGGGACGGGACGCGCGACCGCCGCATCGCGCAGGCGATCGCCTGGCTGGCGGAGGGCAAAAGCCGAAACTGGAAATATGCGCAATGCTGACCCGCGCCATGCGGGGGGATCCGCTGCGCTACATGCGGATATAGCGGCGCTTGCGCTTCAGGATGGCGGGCTTCGGCATGCGGATGTCGAGGAGCGGCGCCGCGGAGGCGATCGGGGCGCTCCGGCGTTCCTCGCAATCCTCGGTACTGGAGCGCGTCGTGGAAGAACGCGCGGCGGTCGCGTCATCGGAGCACAGCAACACGATCGGTGCGAACGCAGTCGCTGCGATGATGAGAGCGGCCTTCCCCATGTCCCCAACGTTGCCCTAGCGAAACTTTACCGGAGATGAATGACGGACCGGGACGTTACGTCATCCAGCGAAAAATAGCTACTGCGGACCGCGCGAAATGTGATCGCGCGGCAAGAGGAATCTTCGCCTTTCCGGATGATGTTCAGGAAACGAGCTTGGGCCGCCGTTCGCGCTTCGCCGGTGCAGCGCCCGTCACCGCCAGCACGGCGCGAAGCTTGTGCAGGTCGATCTCCTGCTCGAATTCCGCGCCGATCTGGCCCTCTCGCGCCCAGGCCACGCGCGCGCCGACCGTGCCGAGCGAGGGCAGGCGGACGCGGACATGATCGCCGGGTTCGAATTCGCCGCTGGCATCCGCCATGAAGCCGAGCGTCGAGATGTTGCGGATCACCACGTCCAGCCCATGATGGCCCGACGCGCGCAGGGTGGTCGAAACCTCCACCGCTTCGCGTTCGGCACGCCGCCGATTGGACGCGGGAATGTCGACGGCCATCTTCGCTGCGATATGCATGCGGCTACTCCATTTGGGCGCGCCGAGGCTAAGCGCGAGGAGTAAAGATTAGGTAAGGATCGGCGGCGCACCCTTGTCGTCTCGACGCGGGCGCGGGGGGTGATTAAGGCGTAACGGGCAGGGGGCGATATGCGGCGTTTTTTGGGCGAAAGCCGGAAAATGCGTCGGTTTGATTCACTCCGGCGCGTGGATGGTCTAGGCAGGAATCGGGCTTTGCCCCTATCGATACGGCATTGACCGGCGCGGACCGTTCGGCCCGAAATGGTCACGGTCCGTCGAAACAGGAATCGGGAGCGTAAATCTATGGACATGTTGGTTTCCACCGAATGGCTGGCGGGCGAACTGGGCGCTCCCGATCTGCGCGTCGTGGACGCCACCTATTTCCTGCCCGGCGGCGGCGATGCCGCCGCGCTGTACGAGGCGGCGCATATTCCCGGTGCCGTTTACATGGATCTGGAAAATCTGATCGACACCAATACCGATCTGCCCAACATGCTGCCGCCGGCCGAGAAGTTCGCCAGCCGCATGCAGTCGCTGGGGCTGGGCGATGGCAGCCGCATCGTGCTGTACGACGATTCCTCGCTGCACACCGCGGCGCGCGCCTGGTGGATGCTCAAGCTGTTCGGCGCGCACCATGTCGCGGTTCTCGACGGCGGCTTCGCCAAGTGGAAGGATGAGGGGCGCGAGGTCGCGAGCGGCAAGGAAAAGCTGCGCCACCGCCACTTCACCGTCTGGAAGGACGATGCGACGCTGCGCACGCTCGATCAGATGAAGGATGTCGTCGCGTTCGAGAAGGAACAGATCGTCGATGCCCGCGGCGCCGCCCGCTTCACCGGCCAGGAGCCCGATCCGCGCCCGCGCACTCATGCCGGCCATATCCCGGGATCGAAGAACCTGCCCTATGGCAACATGTTCGAGGCGGATGGCCGCTGGAAGAGCCCGGAGGGGATCCGCGCGGCGTTCGAGGCGGCGGGCATCGATCTCGAAAAGCCGGTGGTCACCACCTGCGGATCGGGCATCACAGCATCGGTGCTGTTCTTCGGCGCGGTGCTGGCGGGTGCGCAGAAACTCTCGCTCTATGACGGTTCGTGGAGCGAATGGGGCGCCGATCTCACCACGCCCAAGGCGACGGGCCAGGCGTGAGCGGGAAGGGCGATGCGAAGGCGCATGGCGATGCGACCCGGCTCGTCCAGGCCGGGCGTCGCCCGGAATGGACGGGCGGCGTGGTCAATCCGCCCGTCTGGCGCGCTTCGACGATCCTCTACGACACTGTCGGGGAGATGCGCGCGCGCAATCGCGATACGCATCACAAGCTTTTTTACGGCCGGCGCGGCACGCCGACCCAATGGTCGCTCGCCGATGCGCTGACCGAGATGGAGCCGGGCGCCGAAGGCACCTTGCTCTATTCCTCGGGCGTGGCGGCGGTCACCACCGCGCTGCTCGCGGTGCTCTCGCCCGGCGACGAACTGCTGATGGTCGACAGCGCATATGATCCGACGCGCGCTTTCTGCAACGGCCTGCTTCGTCGCTACGGCGTCACGACGCGCTATTACGACCCGATGATCGGGGCTGGGATCGCCGATCTGATCGGCGAGAAGACGCGCGCGATCTTCATGGAAAGCCCCGGCAGCCTGACCTTCGAAGTGCAGGACGTGCCGGCCATCTGCGCCGCCGCGAAGGCGCGGGGCGTGGTGACGCTGATCGACAATACCTGGGCGACGCCCTTGCTGTTCCCCGCGATCGGCCATGGCGTGGATATCTCGATCCTGGCCTGCACCAAATATATCGTCGGCCATTCGGATGCGATGCTGGGATCGGTGACGGCGAACGCCGAATATTGGCCGGCCGTGCGCAACACCACCTATGCTCTTGGCCAGCATGTCGGTCCCGACGACGCCTGGCTCGGCGCGCGCGGATTGCGCACGCTCGCGGTGCGGATGGAGCGCCACCAGGCCAGCGCGCTGGCCGTCGCGGAATGGCTGGCGGAACAGGCGGATGTCGCCTCCGTCCTGCATCCGGCCTTGCCCGGTTGCCCGGGGCACGAGATATGGCGCCGCGATTTCTCCGGCGCGGCGGGGCTGTTCGCCTTCACGCTCGCGGATGGCGACGATGCGGCGCGCGCCGCCCTGATCGACGGGCTGGAACTGTTCGGCATCGGCTATTCCTGGGGTGGCTATGAAAGCCTTGCCATCCCCGCGGATCCCGGCCCGCTTCGCACCGCGACGCCATGGATGGCGGCCGGGCCGCTCGTTCGCCTTCAGATCGGACTGGAGGATCCGGCCGACCTGATCGCCGATCTTGCCGCCGGGCTCGATCGCTTCCGGGCGGCGCGCGGATGAGCCAGGCGCGGATCGGCGTCGCGACGATCGGCCGCTGGCTGATTGGCCTGATGGTTCTCGCGCTGATGCTCGTGCTGTTTTCGGGGCAGGTGCCCGCGCTCGATCCGGTGATCGTGATGATGGACCGGATCGGGTTCGAGGCCGGCCGCTATCGCGTGTCGCTGCTCAGCGGCAGCCGGCTCGTCGTCATCGGCATCGCGCTCTATGTCGGCGTGCGGCTGACCCATCGCCTGCTGCGCCGCTATATCCGCCGCACCGACGCGCTCGACGCGACGCAGCGCCTGCTGGCCGAAAAGATCGTCGGCATCGCGCTGGTCGTCGCCGCCTTTTTCGTCGGCATAGACCTGCTCGGCATCGATCTGACCGCGCTCGCGGTCTTTTCCGGCGCGCTCGGCCTCGCCGTCGGCTTCGGCCTGCAAAAGACCTTCGGCAATCTGATCGCCGGCATCATCCTGCTGATGGATCGGTCGATCAAGCCGGGTGACGTGATCGTGGTCGGCGAGAGCTTCGGCTGGGTGAACAAGATCGGCATCCGCGCGGTTTCCGTCGTCACGCGCGACGGCAAGGAACATCTGATTCCCAACGAGAATCTGATGACCCAGGAAGTGGAGAACTGGTCCTATTCCAACCGCAACGTCCGCATCCATATTCCCGTCCGGGTGGCCTATGGCTGCGATCAGGATCTCGTGCAGAGATTGATGATGGACGCGACGCGGGAGGCGCCGCGCGTGCTGGATGATCCGGCGCCCAATGTGTGGATGCTGGCGTTCGGCGAGAACGGCATCGAATATGAGATACTGGTCTGGATCAGCGACCCGGAAAGCGGCGTCACCAATGTGAAGTCGGACGTGCTCATCCGCCTTTGGCGGCTGTTCCGCGAGAATGATATCGAGGTGCCGTTGCCGCAGCGCCAGATCACGATGCGATCGACCTCGCCGGTTTGAGGCCGAGGGGCGGGCAGGTGGTCCCACCCGTCTCCGCATCAACTCAGCTCAGCAGCATTTCCATGCGACGGATCGAACGCGCCATCTCGCGAGCCAGGTGCGCGGCCGCGCCTGCCACCATGGCGCCGGCGCCGCGTCCGGCGATCAGCGCGGAGAGCCCATCGGCGGCATAGGCCGCGGTTTCCCCGGCCAGTGCGTCGAAGCGCCGCTGCACGATCGACGAAGCATGATCATAGCGTCGGTCCAGATCCTCGGCCGTCGCGCCGTTGTCGGGCGCGTTGCCCGCCAGTTCGTCCACCAGCGCACGGATCGCGCGGAGCTGCGCGATCTGTTCGGCCGGCGCGGGCCGTGCCTCGATGGTCGGGGAATTGCCGAGATTGGACATGGTGCAAATCCTATCCCGGCCAGTCCTAACAAAGGCTTATCCCGTTGACCGGGGCTGGTGTTGCGCTGCCGCAACAGGCGGGGCCGATCGCTGCCAGCGTCCGCACAATAATCTTGTGCACCGCAGCACAATCCGCCATCTTTCGATCGTTCCCAAGGTAATTCGCTCCGGTTTTTCCAGAGAAGCGAAGCCGGGAACGCAGGCGGGACGACGCATTGAACCAGAAAGGAACATCATGCGCACGTCCATCACCGGCCTCACGGCCTTGGCTATCGCCATGCTCGCAACCCCTGCCTTCGCGCAGGACGCACCCGAGGAAGAAAGCAGCATAACGCTTTCGGGCAGCGCGACATTGGTCTCCGATTATCGTTTCCGTGGCATCTCGCAGACCGACAAGGAGTTCGCCGTGCAGGGCGGCTTCACGGTCTCCCATGATTCGGGCCTCTACGCCACGGTCTGGGGGTCCTCGATCGACGATTATGTCGCGGGCGGCGGCGACCAGGAAATCGATTTCATCGTCGGGTGGAAGAAGACCTTCGAGGGCGGCACCACGCTCGATATGGGTGTTCTTTATTATTACTACCCCGGCGCCGAGGACATCGTGCCCGGCTATGACAGCGACTTTTTCGAGCCCTATATCTCGGTCTCGCACACATTCGGCCCCGTCACCGGCAAGCTGACCGCCAATTACGCGCCCAAGTCCAACGCGCTTTCGGTAGGCGCCGGCAAGGAAGACAATCTCTATCTGGCGGCGGACCTGTCGGCGGGCATTCCAAACACGCCCCTGTCGGTGGCGGCGCATTTCGGCCACAGCTTCGGGCCGAGCTTCCTGACGATCGGCAAGGAATATAGCGACTGGAGCGTGGGCGCCACCTACGCCTGGAAGAACCTGTCGTTCGGCCTGTCCTATGTCGATACCGACGGTGCGTCGTTCAACGCGATCAGCGGCAAGAACATCGCCAAGGCGGGCGTCGTGGCATCGGTCGGCGTATCATTCTGACGGGGCATTGATCCGCCGCGCGGGTGGCCGGCGACGGTCGTCCGGCGGCGCGATCACAAACACTTGCGAACCGGCTGTGATTGAACGTAATTACAGCATGTTCCGGAAACCGGTCGCGCATCGCCGCGACAGGGATCCACGAGTTGGGGGGAGCCTGATGTCCGGCTCGCGCGGGGACGTGTCACGTCTTGTGTCGCGGCGGTCAGGCTCAACAGGGGGGAAGGGGCCGCGTACCGGGGGGTGCACGGTCCCTTTTCACATCATCGGACGATGAAAGGCGCGCCGGGCACCCGGCGCGGCGATTATTGCGGCGTCTTGGCGCGCGCGTCCTGGCCATCGCCTTCGGGCGCGGCGATGATGTCGCGCGTCACGGCGCCCTTGTCGACCACATCGGTCTTGGGATCGCCGACGTCCGAACGGATGCCCGCCGAGGAACGCGCGCCGCCCGCCTGGCTGACGACGCCGCTTTCGGCCGCGCTGCGCGCCGAAGGCCCGCCGAACATCGCCTGAAGCGCCTGGGTGCTCGAATCCGCCTCCACCGCGCGGGGCGCGCCGGGGGCCGGCGGCACCAATGCGAAATCGGGCGGAATCACCAGCGGCGCATTGCGCGTGACGGCGAATTCATCGGGGCGTTCACGGTCCAGATAGCCGCTCGATCCGCACGCGGACAGGCCGGCCAAGGCCATCCCCAGAGTTGCGATCAATGCCGGCTTACGCATCCACAGTCTCCGTACCATTCGCCGCATCCCCGGCCTTGTCGCGCACCAGCAGCGCGCGCACGAGCAGGATGAGCACACCGATGGTAATAGCAGCATCGGCGACGTTGAAAATCAAAAAGGGACGGATCTCGCCGAAATGGAGATCCGCGAAATCGACGACATGGCCGAAGCGCACGCGATCGACGATATTGCCCAGCGCACCGCCCAGCACGAGCCCCAGGCCCAATATATCGGCGCGGCGCTTCTCCTTCCACATCCACACCGTCACGCCCACGCTGATCGCGATGGTGAGGGCGACGAGCCCCCAGCGCATCGCCTCGCTGTCGGCGCGCAGGAAGCCCATCGAGACGCCGTAATTCTCGACATAGGTGAGGTTGAAGAAGGGCAGGATCTCCAGCGACTTGCCATAGCCGTCCACGCCCAGCGGGCCGGTGACGACATATTTGACGAGCTGGTCCGCGACGAAGATCGCAAACGCCAGGATCAGGCCGAGACGGCGATGGGAACGGATGGCTTCGGTCATCGGAAACCCTTTACTGCCATTCCCGCGAAAGCGGAAACGGGAGATGTCGGAAGGGGGGAACCGGCCGATCCCCGCCACAGGGATCAGCCATTCACCACCGTTTCGCAGCGCCCGCACAGATCGCCGTCCTCGGTGACCTCGGGCAGGTGCCGCCAGCAGCGCCCGCACTTCGCCTTTTCGGTGCGCTCGACCGAAACCGCGTCACCGGCGGTGGCGCTGGCGACGATGCAGATCTCCGCGAAATCCTCGGCCGAGAGGCCCGCGAGATCGGGAACGATCACTTCGGCCTCCAGGCTGGAGCGGACGACCTTGTCGCGGCGCAGCGGTTCGATCGCCTCGGTCACGCTTTCGCGGCGCGCGCGCACCGATTGCCATTTGGCGCCCAGCGCCGGATCGGCCCAGCCGGCATCGACCTCCGGCCAGACGAGCATGTGCACCGATCCGTCCTCGTCGGGGAAGCGGCTCTGCCAGACTTCCTCGGCGGTGAAGGGGATGATCGGCGCCGCATAGCGCACCAGCGCATGAAACAGCCTGTCGAGCACGGTGCGATAGGCGCGCCGCTTCGGATCAGACGGCGCGTCGCAATAGAGGCAGTCCTTGCGGATATCGAAGAAGAAGGCCGACAGGTCCTCATTGGCGAAATCGGTCAGCGCGCGGATATAGCGGTTGAACTCGAAGCCGTCGGTGGCGGCGCGCAGATCGGCGTCGAGCGTCGCGAGCAGGTGCAGCGCATAGCGTTCGAGCTCGGGCATCTCGGCGACCGGAACCGCCTCCGCCTCGGTGAAGCCGTCGAGCGCGCCGAGCAGGTAGCGGAAGCTGTTGCGGAGCTTGCGATACGCGTCCGACGTGCCGGCCAGGATCTCCTTGCCGATGCGGACATCCTCGAAATAATCGACAGATGCGACCCACATGCGCAGGATGTCCGCGCCGCTCTCGCCGATGATCTTGAGCGGATCGACGACGTTACCAAGCGACTTGGACATCTTCTTGCCCTGGCCGTCGAGCGCGAAGCCGTGCGTCAGCACCGCGTCATAGGGCGCGCGGCCACGCGTGCCGCTCGATTCGAGCAGCGAAGACTGGAACCAGCCGCGATGCTGGTCCGATCCCTCGACATACAGGTTGGCGCGAACGCCCTCGCCATAGCGTTGCTCGACCACGAAGGCGTGCGTCGAGCCGCTGTCGAACCAGACGTCGAGAATGTCGGTGATGACCTCGTAATTGGCGAGATCATAATCGGGGCCGAGCAGGGCCTGATGGTCCGCCTGATACCAGGCATCGGCGCCGCCGGCGATGAACGCCTCGACGATGCGGGCGTTGACCCGCGTGTCGACCAGATATTCGCCGGTCTGGCGATGGACATACAGCGCGATCGGCACGCCCCAGGCGCGCTGGCGGCTGATTACCCAATCCGGGCGCCCCTCGACCATCGCGTTGATGCGGTTGCGCGACTTTTCCGGCACCCAGCGCGTGTGCGCGATCGCATCGAGCGCGATCTGGCGCAGCGTCGCGCCATTGCCCTGGGCATGGCCCAGAACAAGCCCCTCCCCTTCAGGGGAGGGGTTGGGGTGGGGAACGTCCAGCTCCACGACGGGTGTCGACTCCCCCACACCCTGGCCCTCTCCCCTGAAGGGGAGAGGGGAACTCGGCCGATCCATCGGGATGAACCATTGCGGCGTGCAGCGGAAGATGATCTTCGCCTTGGACCGCCAGCTATGCGGATAGCTATGCGAAAAGTCGTCGGACGCGGCGAGCAGCGCGCCGGCCGCGCGCAGATCAGTGCAGATCGGGCCGTCCGATGCGACGAACTTCTTGTTGATCACGCTGCCCTGGCCGCCCAGCCACAGCCAGTCGGGCCGGTACATGCCGGCGTCGTCGACCGCGAAGACCGGATCGATGCCGTTTTCCTTGCAGAGCAGGAAATCGTCCTCGCCATGATCGGGCGACATATGGACGAGGCCGGTGCCCGCGTCGGTGGTGACGAAATCGCCCGCCAGGAAGGGGCGGGGCTTGGCGAAGAAGCCGCCGAGATGATGCATCGGATGGCGCGCGATGGTGCCAGCGAGATCGGCGCCCTTGATCCGCGTCGTGGCGGCGAGCGTCAGGCCCGTCCGCGTCTGGAAGGTTTCCGCCAGTTCCTCGGCGATCAGGAACCGCGCCCCGGACTCCGGCGCCGTGTAGACGCCGTACTGGATCTCCGCCCCAAAGCTCAGCGCCTGGTTGACCGGGATCGTCCAGGGAGTCGTCGTCCAGACGACGGCCTGCACGCCGATCAGTTCGGGGATCGCGCTTTCGACAATCTCGAAGGCAACATCGATCTGCGTCGAGACCACGTCTTCATATTCCACCTCGGCCTCGGCGAGCGCGGTCTTCTCTACGGGCGACCACATCACGGGCTTGGCGCCGCGATAAAGCTGTCCGGTCTCGGCGAATTTGAGCAGTTCGCCGACGATCGCGGCCTCGGCCTCGAACTTCATGGTCAGATAGGGATCGTCCCAGTCGCCCATGACGCCCAGCCGTTCGAACTGCCCGCGCTGCACCGCGACCCATTTTTCGGCATAGGCGCGGCATTCGGCGCGGAATTCGGCCGGGGGAACCTCGTCCTTGTTCAGCTTCTTCTTGCGATATTCTTCCTCGATCTTCCATTCGATCGGAAGGCCGTGGCAATCCCAACCCGGAACATAGGGCGCATCCTTGCCCAGCAGCGACTGGCTGCGGACGACGATGTCCTTCAGCACCTTGTTCATCGCATGGCCCATATGGATGTCGCCATTGGCGTAGGGCGGGCCGTCATGCAGGATGAAGCGCTCGCTGCCGGCGCGCTGGGCGCGCAGCTTGCCGTAGAGGTCGATCTTCTCCCAACGCGCCTGAATCGCCGGTTCCTTCTGGGCCAGTCCGGCCTTCATGGGGAAATCGGTCTTCGGCAGGAAGACGGTGTCGCGATAGTCGGGTTTTTCGGTCATACGGCGCGGTGCCTAGCCGAAGCGCGGCACAAAGAAAATCCTCCAGAACCTATCTGGTCAGGATTTCGCGGGCGGCCGCGCAGTCGCGCTCGATCTGCGCGATCAGCGGCTCCAGCCCGTCGAACTTCATCTCGTCGCGCATGAACCGGATCAGTTCGACTTCGATCATCTGCCCGTACAGGCTTTCGTTGAAATCGAAGAAATAGGGTTCGAGCAGTTCCTTGGGCGGATCGAAGGTGGGGCGGATGCCCAGATTCGCCACGCCGTCCAGCACGCGCCCGTCGGGCAGGCGGCCGCGCACCGCGTAGATGCCGTAGCGCGGCCGCAGATAGGGGCCGAGCGCGATATTGGCGGTGGGGTAGCCGATGGTGCGGCCAAGCTTGTCGCCGTCGATCACCACGCCTTCGATCGCGAAGGGGCGCGTCAGCAGCCGCGCGGCCGTGGCGCAATCCCCGGCCTGGAGCGCCTCGCGAATCCGGCTCGACGAGACCGGCGCGTCGTCCAGGCCCACCGGCCCCACGGTTTCCGCGATCATGCCCAGCGCGGCGCCAAGCTCGGCGAGCTTGCTCACATCGCCGCTGCGGTTCTTGCCGAAAGTGAAGTCCTGCCCGGTCACCACCGCGGCGGCGCCGGCATCCTCGACCAGGATCGCCGCGAATTCCTCGGCGCTCTTCGCGGCCAACGCGGCGTCGAACGCGAAGACCAGCATCGCGTCCGCGCCCGCCGCCGCGAACAGCCGTTCGCGCTGGTCGAGCGTGGTCAGCCGAAAGGGCGCGGCATCGGGCCGGAAGAAGCGAACGGGATGCGGATCGAAGGTGGCGACAAGCACCGGCCGGCCCTCGGCCCGCGCACGCGCGACAGCACGCCCGACCACGGCCTGGTGGCCGAGGTGGAAACCGTCGAAATTGCCCAGCGCGATCACGCCCCCGCGAAATTGCTCGGGAACGGGCCGCTCACCCGAAAGCCGCTCCATCACCCGGCCTGTAGCGGGCAGTGTGGCGGGTATCAATGGTTTGCCGGGAGCAGGACCATTCTGCGGAGTCAGGCGCGGAGGGGGGCGTCCCACCGTTTGCTTCGAGCGCAGGTTCGAGCTTGTCGAGAACCGGAGTCGAGAAGGCGATCAATATCGCGCGCTTCTCGACGGTCGCGTCTCGACAGGCTCGACGCAAACGGGTTTGGGGCGGATCGTCGGCTATTGTGCCGGAAGCGGCGTGAGGCCCTGCGCCAGCAACCGCAGCACGTTGCCGCCCATCACCGCGCGGATCTCATCATCGGTGAAGCCGCGATCGACGAGCGCCTGGGTGATCGCGGAAAGCTGGCTAGTATCCCAGCGCGTGGTGACCGCGCCGTCGAAATCGCTGCCCAGGCCGACATGCTCGATGCCGACGAGATCGCGGACATGCGCGATCGCCTTCGCGACCGCCTGAGCGCTGGTGTCGCAGATCGCGGCATCCCAATAGCCGATGCCGATCACCCCGCCGGTGCGCGCGACGCCACGAATCTCGTCATCGGTCAGATTGCGGTTGACCTTGCAGGTCGCCTGCACGCCGCCATGGCTGGAGACCACCGGCCGCTTCGCCATCGCCAGGATCTCGGCGACGGAGGCATGGCTGGCATGCGCGATGTCGACCACCATGCCGCGCGCTTCCATCATGCCCACCACCTGCCGGCCGAGCGGGGTGAGCCCGCCCTTTTTCAGGCCATGCATCGATCCGGCGAGCTCATTGTCGAAGAAATGGGCGAGCCCGGCCATGCGGAAGCCGGCCTTGTAGAGCGTGTCGAGATTCTCCGCCTTGCCCTCCAGATTCTGAAGGCCCTCGATCGACAGCAGCGCCCCGGTGACGGGGCCGCCGGCGCGACGGTCGGCAAGCAGGCGGGTGACGTCGGCGCCGGTGCGGACGATGCGCAGCCGCCCGCCGGTCTTCCGTTCGGCCTCGCGCAGCTTCTGCGCGTGCCACAGCGAGCGCTGGAGCAACGACGTCCAGGTGCGCGGCGGCTGGAGCTGGGCGATGGTCAGCATCGTGATATTGTCGGTATCGGCGCCGTTCGCGTCGTAATTCTGGTTCTTTGGCGATTTGGTGACCGACGAGAAGACCTGAAGCGCGACGTTCCCCGCTTCCAGCCGGGCGAGGTCGACCTGGCCCTGCTTGCTCGTGTCGGTCAGGCTGCGCTTCCACATCAGCGTGTCGGCGTGAAGGTCCGCGATCTGGAGCGATTTGTGGAGCGAGGCGGTATGCGGCTCCACCGTCGGCAGCGGGCCGGGAACCAGCTTGTTCATGCTGCGCTCGAGCATGCCGGGCGCCACGCCGAACAGCCCGATCGCGGCGATGACGAGCAGGACCGCGGCCCCGATGCCGATCCGGCGGATCATGCGCGGACCAGGGTGACGAAGCTGTATGCGGGACGGCCGCCTTCGGCCTCATGGCGTTCGCGGCGCAGTTCGCGCCATTCCGGACCGGGATAATCGATCATCGCGTCCCCCTGCGCATCGATATGGACTTCGGTCAGCTCGATGCGATCGGCGCGCGGCAGCAGCAGCCGATAGATCTCCGCGCCGCCGATCACCGAGACATGCGGCGCGTTGGCGAGCTTCAGCGCCTCGTCGACGGTGCCCGCGCGCTCGGCTCCGTCCTCCTGCCAGTCCGGATCGCGGGTCAGCACGATATGCCGACGATCGGGCAGGATGCCGGGCAGGCTGTCGAACGTCTTGCGCCCCATGATCATCGGCGCGCCGACGGTCAGCGACTTGAAGCGGCGAAGATCGGCGGGCAGGTGCCAGGGCAGGGCGCCGTCACGGCCGATCACGCCATTGTCGGCGCGGGCGAGGATCAGGATGATCTCGGGATGGGCGGTCACGCGGCTACAGGCCCTGACGGCGCGGGAAAAAGGGGGTTCGGCATCGGCTAGACCGCCACCGGCGCCTTGATGTGGGGATGCGGCTCATAGCCGACGATCTCGAAATCCTCATATTCATAGGCGTCGATCGTCTCCGGCGTGCGCAGGATATGCAGCGCGGGCAGGGGGCGGGGATCGCGGGCGAGCTGTTCGCGCGCCTGATCGAGATGGTTGAGATAGAGATGCGTGTCGCCGCCCGTCCAGACGAAGGTGCCGGGCTTCAGCCCGCACTGGTCGGCGAGCATATGGGTGAGCAGGGCATAGCTGGCGATGTTGAAGGGCACACCCAGGAACACGTCGGCGCTGCGCTGGTAGAGCTGCAGGTTCAGCCGTCCGTCCGCCACCTGGGTCTGGAACAGGCAATGGCAGGGCGCCAGCGCCATGCGATCGACCTCGCCCGGATTCCACGCCGTCACGATCTGGCGTCGTGAACCCGGATTGGCGTTGATCTGGTCGATCAGCGCCTTGATCTGGTCGATATGGCGGCCGTCGGCGCTTTCCCAGTCGCGCCACTGCTTGCCATAGACGGGGCCGAGATCGCCATTCTCGTCGGCCCATTCGTCCCAGATGCTGACCCGATTCTCCTGCAGCCAGCGGACATTGGTGTCGCCCTTCAGGAACCAGAGCAGTTCGTAGATGATCGAGCGCAGATGCAGCTTCTTGGTGGTGAGCAGCGGGAAGCCGCGCGAAAGATCGAAACGCATCTGGTGGCCGAACACGGCAAGCGTGCCCGTACCGGTGCGGTCGTCCTGCCGGGTGCCTTCGTCGAGGATTCGGCGGAGGAGGTCGAGATAGGCCTGCATGGTCGCCAGACTTATGACGGGCGATCACCGCCTCGCCAAGCCCCCTGCGACATCCATCGACGGTTCGGGCGTATCAGGCCCCGCGGCTCAACCCTTGCAGGCCGTGATCGTCTCGGGTTGCGGGCGTTCGCCCGATGCCTCGAACTGCGCGATATAGCCGTCCACGGCCGGAAGCGGCGTCTTTTCGACGAGCTTGTAGCCGACCGCCGCGAACTCGCAGGTCAGCAGTGCGATCGGCGTGCCGTGATTGGGCGTCGGGCGCTCTGCATCGACCACGATCACGCGCCCGCCCTTGCTCAGCGACGGACGCATCCGCCACAGGAACTCATAGGGCTGCTCGATCTCGTGATACATATGGACCATGAAGATCCGGTCGAAACTATGTTCGGGCAGCTTCGGATCGGCCGGTTCGCCCAGGCGCACGCTGACATTGTCGAGCCGCTCGCGCGTCACGCGCTCGGCCAGCGCATCGCGCACCTGCGGCACGATATCCTCGGCCAGCACCCGGCCCTTTTCGCCGACGCGCTGCGCCAGGCGAATCGTGTAATAGCCTTCGCCCGCGCCGATATCGGCGACGGTCATGCCCGGCTTTATGCCGGCCAGGTCCATCACCGTACCCGATTCGTTGACGCGGTCGCGCGCTTCCTCGGTCGAGAAGCGGCTGGCGGTGATCGGCGCGACCGGACGATCAGCCGCCGGGAATTCGGGCGTCTGCTCGCTCGGCTTGCACGCGGCAAGCATCAGGAAAAGCGGCAGAGCCCGCCTCAATCCACATCCTCCACGTCCACCGTCTCGCCGGTCACGCGTTGCGACAGCGCCGCCGCCATGAACGGATCGAGCGCGCCGTCGAGCACGTCGTCGGGCGCGGTCGAGGTGACGCCGGTGCGCAGGTCCTTCACCAGCTGATAGGGCTGGAGCACATAGGAACGGATCTGATGGCCCCAGCCGATCTCGGTCTTCGCCGCATATTCGCCGCTGGCGGCGGCCTCGCGCTTCTGCAACTCGGCCTCGTACAGGCGCGCGCGCAGCATGTTCATCGCGGTCGCGCGGTTCTTGTGCTGCGAACGGTCGTTCTGGCTGGCGACGATGATGCCCGTCGGGATGTGGGTGAGGCGCACCGCCGAATCGGTGGTGTTGACGTGCTGGCCACCCGCGCCCGATGCGCGATAGGTGTCCATCTTGATGTCGCCCTCGTTGAGCTCGATCTCGATATTGTCGTCGATCACCGGATAGACCCAGACCGACGAGAAGCTGGTGTGGCGCCGCGCCGACGAATCATAGGGGCTTATCCGCACCAGCCGGTGCACGCCGCTCTCGGTCTTGGCATAGCCATAGGCGTTCTCGCCCTTGATCTGCAGCGTCGCGGACTTGATCCCGGCCTGTTCGCCGGCCTGATATTCGACCAGATCGACCTTGAAGCCGCGCTTTTCGGCCCAGCGCTGATACATGCGCTGCAGCATCTCCGCCCAATCCTGGCTTTCGGTGCCGCCTGCGCCCGCATGGACCTCCAGATAGGCGTCGTTGGCGTCGGCTTCGCCCGCCAGCAGCGCCTTGATCTTGTCCTCGTCGGCGCGCGCCGAAAGGGCGGCCAGGCCGACGACGCCTTCGTCGACAAGCGCGCTGTCGCCTTCGGCCTCGGCCATTTCCATCAGTTCGATGGTGTCGCTGAGTTCGGTTTCGATCGCGCGCGTCGCGGTGATCGCCTCGTCGAGCCGGCGGCGTTCGCGCATCACGTCCTGCGCCGCCTTGGGGTCATCCCAAAGCGTCGGGTCCTCGACGCGCGCGTTCAGCTCGTCGAGTCGGCGCAGCGCGCGATCCCAGTCCAGAAAACGGCGGAGAAGCGCGAGCGCGTCGTTGATCTTGTCGGCATGTGCCTGCGCTTCGGCGCGCATTTCGAAACTCCAATGACTTGCGATACCTTCCGGCTGCACCGGAATGACGCCGTGGGTTAGTAAATCCCGTCCTGCCTTTGCAAGAACTCGCTGTCGTTGCGTGGCCGGGCGGCGGCTCCGGCGGTGGCGGGATCCTTCTTCTTGTCCTTGGCGATCTCGTCGCGGCGGATCGACCGGCGCGGCTCGCTTTCGGGCTTGAACGCTTCCCAGATCACCGCAGGCTTCGGATCGTCGCCCGACGGCCATGCGCCGAACACCTTGCGGCCCGAGCGCCGGTCGATCCGCACCATGCGGATGCCCGGCGGCGCGCGGAAGGGCACGACCGCCATGTCCTTGAACGCCTTTTGCGCGAACGCCTTGAAGATCGGCGCCGCCATCGTGCCGCCCTGGGCATGGCCGCCCATCGAGCGGGGCTGGTCGAAGCCCATATAGACGCCGGCGACGACATCGGCGGAGCCGCCGACGAACCAGACATTGGTCGGGCCGCTGGTCGTGCCGGTCTTGCCGAAGATCGGGCGGTTGAGCTCGCGCAGCGTGGTCGCGGTGCCGCGCTGGATCACGCCTTCCAGGATATGGACCATCTGGAACGCCGTCATCGGATCCATGGCGAGCTTGGTCCGCGCGGGCGGGCGCGGCATCGCCTTGCCGTCCCAGTCCTTGGCGCTGCAACCCTCGCAGGGGCGCGTGTCGGCGCGGTAGATCGCCTTGCCGTGGCGATCCTGCACATAGTCGATCAGCGTGGGGGTCAGCGCCTTGCCGTTGTTGGCGAGGATCGAATAGGCGTTGGTCAGGCGCAGCACAGTGGTGTCGCCGGCGCCGAGCGCTACGGCCAGCACCTGCGGATACGCCTTGCCGGGCAGGCTGACGCCCAGCGCGGCCGCCATCTTCACCACCTTGTCCATGCCCGTCTGGCTGGCGGCGCGGACGGTCATCAGGTTGCGCGACTGTTCGATGCCCCAGCGCATCGTCTGCGGGCCGGCGCCGGCGCTGCCGCCGAAGTTGCGGAAGCATTTCTGGCCCAGCCGCGCGCCCTGATAGACGCAGAAGGGGCCGTCGACGATGATCGATGCCGGCGTCATGCCCGAATCGAGCGCGGCGGCATACGCGATCGGCTTGAAGGTCGATCCGGGCTGGCGCTCGGCCTGTGTCGCGCGATTATAGCTTTGCAGCCGCGCGTCGAAACCGCCCTGCATCGCGAGGACGCGGCCGGTGTGCGGATCCTCGACCACCATGCCGCCCGAGACTTCGGGGATGTTGCGCAGGCCCCAGACATTGCCTTCGGGCGCGACCGCGATCAGGTCGCCCGGGTTCATCACCGAAAAGGCGGTTTCGGCGGTGCCGCGCCTGGGCATCGACGCGAAGCCCGCGGGCAGCGTGCCCGTCGCGCCGTCCGAAAAGCCGATTTCGGCGGCGGCGGCCGATTTGGAGATGATGACGGCGATCCGCCAATCCTTGTAGTCGACGCCGATATTGCGCAGCGCCAGATTGGTCCGCCAGCGATCGCCCACCTCGATCTTGTCGATCGGGCCGTGCCAGCCGCGCCCGCCGTCATAGCGGATCAGCCCGGCGCGCAGCGCGTCCTGGGTATATTCCTGATAGGCGGGATTGAACGACGTGCGCACCCACAGGCCGCCGCCATAGACGCTGTAGGGGTTGCGGCCGCCATCGGCGTTCTCGCCATATTTGTCGATGAGCTGGCGGCGGACCTCTTCCATGTAATAGCCGCCGACATATTCGTAACGCGCCCCGATATTGGGGCGGATGCCCAGGGGCGCGGCCTGCGCGGCGAGCATCTGTCCCTCGGTGATGAAGCCGTTGCGCTTCATTTCGGAGAGCACGAAATTGCGGCGCGTGGTCGCCTTGGCGGTATCGCGGCTATAGGTGGAGGGCGCCTTGGGCAGGATCGCCAGGAACGCCATTTCGGGCAGCGTCAGCGCTTCCACATCCTTGTCGAAATAGGCGCGCGCCGCGGCCTGCACGCCGAAGCTCTGCCGTCCCAGCGCGATCTGGTTCAGGTAGAGTTCCATGATCTGCTGCTTGGTCAGCACCGATTCGATGCGCTTGGCGAGGATCGCTTCCTTCACCTTGCGGACATAGCTGAGTTCGTTGGTCAGCAGCAGGTTCTTGGCGACCTGCTGGGTGATCGTGGAGGCGCCGACGGGCCGTCCGTCGCTGGTGATGTTGTTGATGATCGCCGCGACGATGCCGGGATAATCCAGGCCGCCATGCTCGAAGAAGGTGCGATCCTCCGCCGCCAGGAAGGCGCGGACAAGCAACGGCGGATATTCGGCGTAGGAAAGCTGGACGCGGCGTTCGCGGGCATAGCTGTGCACCGGCGTGCCGTCGATCGCGCGGACATTGGTCGGCAGCGGCGGTTCATAGGTCAGCAGCGTTTCGGCCGAGGGCAGGTTGCGCGCGAAGATCAGCCAGATCAGCAGCCAGCCGAGCAGCGCCAGCAGCGCGAAGGCGAGCAGCCACTGCACCCAGCGCTTGCGGCGCCAGCGCGCGAGCAATGCCCATGCGCCGCTCGCCTCACGCCGGAGTCGATAGCTGAAATTCTGGTCCGAGGCCTCGGTCATGCCTGACCGGCTCTAGCAAAGATTCGCCGCTATGCCAGCCGGGCTGCGCGCAATTCGGCGCAGCGATAGGCAATTCGACGGCGGAAACGTGACTCCGATCGGTCAGCGCGACGCCAGTTGACGGGCGAAATGCGTCTCGATCGCGCGCGCGGCGCCCGTCGCGATGCGCTTGCGACCGTCGCTGGAGAACAGGAACTTCATATCGGCTTCGTTGCTGAGATAGCCGGTTTCGAACAGCACCGAGGGAACGTCGGGCGCCTTGAGCACGATCAGCGAGGCGAAGCGGTGATAGTCGCTGCGGAAGGGGACGAGCGGGGCCGCCTCGCGTTTCAGCAGCGTCGCGAATTTCGACGAGATGTTCATCGTCTCGCGCTGGGTCAGGTCGATCAGGATCGAGCTGACGTCACTCGTCGCGCCACCCAGGTTGACGCCGTTCAGGATGTCCGCCTTGTTCTCGCGCGCCGCCAGCCGCGCCGCCTCGCGGTCGGACGCGACCTCGGACAGCGTATAGACGGTGGCGCCGGTCGCCTGCTCGTTGCCCGCGCTGTCGGCATGGATCGAGATGAACAGGTCCGCGTTCAGCCGCCGTGCGATCTCGTAGCGCTGGTTGAGCACGATGAAGCGATCGTCCTCGCGCGTCAGCGCGACGCGGACGCGGCCGGACGAGACCAGTTCGTCGCGGATGGCGCGGGCGATGGCGAGCGTCGCGTCCTTTTCGCGCGCGCCGCCGTGCGGAGAGATCGCGCCGGGATCATGACCGCCATGGCCGGCGTCGATCACCACCAGCGGTCGTCCGTCCGGCCCCTGGATGCGCGGCAGCGACAGGCGCTTGGGCGGATCGAGCGGGATGGTGACCGAATAGCGCCGCTTCGGCGGCGTGTTCATGGCGAGCTGCGTGCCCTCGACTTCCCAGCGGCTGCGTCCGGCGCGCGCGGCGCGCGTGAATTCGGACTGTTCCACGGATTTGAGCGACAGGGTGAGCGTGCGCCCGTCCGAGCCGAATCGCGCGTCGGAGATCAGCGTCGGGCTGGCGAGGTCGAGGACGATGCGCGCGGTGTCGCCATTCTGACGGCCCTGGCGCACCTGATCGATCGGGCCGCCCGCCGTGGAAACGGAGCCCGGCTCCACGCCCGGAATGTCCACCGCCAGGCGGCGCGGGCCGTCGAGCGCGAAGGTCGATGCCCGCTCGATCGCTTCGTCGAAACTCAGCACCACCGCGTCGCCATCGACCGCGATGCTCTGCACGCGCGCGGCCTCCGCCGTTGGCGCGAACAGGGCTGCGAACAGGAAAAGCGCGGCGGTCATGACGCCATTGTGCCAGCTCGGCCTGGGGCCGGTCCATACCCTCGATATACGCAACTGGTTTCCACCCTTGGTCCACACCTGTTCGCAGACCTAGGAAAAACGCCTCAAATGACGGTGAAAGAATATGATTAACGGGCTGTTAGTCATTGATGGGGCAGGAGGTGTCCGGCGGCGAACTTGCTTTTTGTTGCTCCGGGGGAGCGCGGGTGCTAGCGAAGTGTCGCCGGATGCGGGACAGGTTCCCCGCTGGCTTACGCATGTCGCTCGAAGGGGCGATATTAACAGGTTGACGCTGCATGAGGCATTTCTCCCCTGCTCCGCATTTCGCCGAAAGGATCGGCGATGCGTTGCCGCTGTGGGGGGTTCCGGTCCGACTGGCCGGACGTGTCGACGCAGCAGAGGCACATAATTTCATCACATCAACCCGGATGCCCGCGACAGACCGACCGGCATCCACATTATTTGGCGCGCCGCGGCCCGAGCGGGACCGCACATGGCGCGCCCGGAGATTTTTCAATGACAACGCGCATGCTGATCGACGCGCGCCACCGGGAGGAAACCCGCGTGGCCGTCGTCAAGGGACACCGAATCGAGGAGTTTGATTTCGAATCCGCCGAGCACAAGCAGCTCAAGGGGAATATCTATCTCGCCAAGGTGACACGCGTCGAACCGTCGCTTCAGGCGGCGTTCGTCGATTATGGCGGCAATCGCCACGGGTTCCTCGCGTTCAGCGAGATCCATCCGGACTATTATCAGATTCCGAAGGAAGATCGCGAGGCGCTGCTTCGCGAGGAGGCCGAGCACGCCGCCGAGGAAGAGGCGCTGCGCGCCGCCCAGGCCGAGGAATATGACGACGATTATGACGGCGAGGGCGAGGATGGCTCTGGCGTCGAGGTCGTCGAGGCGATCGACCATGGCGACGAGGGCGACGGCGAAGCCGCCGATAGCGAAAGCGAAGGCGAGGCGCGTCCGCGCCGCCGTGGCAAGGCCATAGACGACGGCGCGGTGGAATCGCTTCGCCAGAAGCGCATGAACCTGCGCCGCCGCTACAAGATCCAGGACGTGATCCGGCGCCGCCAGGTGCTGCTCGTCCAGGTCGTGAAGGAAGAGCGCGGCAACAAGGGCGCGGCGCTGACCACCTATCTGAGCCTCGCCGGCCGCTATTGCGTGCTGATGCCCAACACGTCGCATGGCGGCGGCATCAGCCGGAAGATCTCCAATGCCGGGGATCGTAAGCGCCTGAAGACGATCATGGCGGAGCTCAAGCTGCCGTCGACCATGGGGTGCATCGTGCGCACCGCGGGCCTTCAGCGCACCAAGACCGAGATCAAGCGCGACTTCGACTATCTCGCGCGCCTGTGGGACGAGATTCGCGAAAAGACGCTGCAATCGACGGCGCCCGCGCTCGTCTATGGCGACAGCGACCTGATCAAGCGCGCGATTCGCGACATCTACAATCGCGATATCGAGGAAGTGATCATCGAGGGCGAGGAAGGGTACCGCGCCGCGAAGGACTTCATGAAGCTGCTGATGCCCAGCCATGCCCGGCGGGTGAAACCCTATTCGGACGCGGTGCCGCTGTTCCAGCGCAACGGCGTCGAGGATCAGCTCGCCGCGATGTACCATCCGACGGTGCAGCTCAAATCGGGCGGCTATCTGGTCATCAACCCGACCGAGGCGCTCGTTTCGATCGACATCAACTCGGGCCGCTCGACGCGCGAGCATGGCATCGAGCAGACCGCCGTCGCGACCAATCTGGAAGCGGCGCACGAGATCGCCCGCCAGCTCCGCCTGCGCGACATGGCCGGCCTGGTCGTGATCGATTTCATCGACATGGAGAACAACTCCAACATCCGTAAGGTCGAGAAGGCGATGAAGGCCGCGCTCGCGAACGATCGCGCGCGCATCCAGGTCGGCCGGATCAGCTCGTTCGGGCTGATGGAGATGAGCCGCCAGCGCCTGCGCACCGGCGTGCTGGAGGCATCGACGCGCCAGTGCCCGCATTGCGAAGGCACCGGCCTGGTCCGCACCGCGTCGTCGGCGGGCCTCTCCGCACTGCGCATGCTGGAAGACGAGGCCGCGCGCGGCCGCGGCAGCAAGCTGACGCTCCGCGCCAGCCAGGAAGCCGCCGTCTACGTGCTCAACCGCAAGCGCGCCGAACTCGCCGAGATCGAGGATCGCTATGGCGTGACGATCGACGTGCTGCCCGATGGCGAGGCGGAAGGCGCGCGCATGAGCGTCGAGGCCAGCGGCCCGCCGCCCGAGCACGCGCCGCGCTTCGCGCCGGTGGTGATCGAGGACGAGGACGACGATCTGCCGATCGAGGACGAGATCGACGAGGAAGAGGAAGCCGAGGCCGAGGAACGGCGTGAGAGCCGCGAGGAGCGTGGCGATCGTGAAGGCGGCCGCCGCCGCCGCCGCCGCCGTGGCCGTCGCGGCCGCCGTGACGAGGAAGGCGAGGGCCGCGATCGCGAGGCGGATGCCGGCGAACATCAGGGCGAGTCCGACGAAGCGGACGAAGCGGGTGAGCGCGATCAGGACGCGCAGGACGCCGATGTCGATGCCGATGTCACCGCCGAAAGCGATGACGGATCGGACGAGGGCGGCAAGCGCCGTCGCGGCCGTCGCGGTCGTCGTGGCGGCAAGCGCCGTCGTGAAGGTGGCGCGGCGATCGACGGCGGTGATGCCGAGGCACAGGCCGAGGAAATCGAGGCCGAGGTCGAGATCGCTGAGGTCCAGGCCGTCGATGAGGTCGCTCCCGAACCCGTCGCGGAGGCGCCGGCCGAGAAGCCGAAGCGCACCCGTCGCAAGAAGGCCGAGGTTCAGGCCGAACCCGTCGTCGAAGCGCCGGTCGCTGAGGAAGCGGCCGTCGAGCCCGCTCCTGTCGAGGCGCCGGCCGAGAAGCCGAAGCGTACCCGCAAGAAGGCAGCGCCCAAGGCGAAGGCCGCCGAGCTCGTTGAGCCCGAGGCACCCGCACCCGAGCCCGAGCCGGTCGCCGAGGCTCCTGCCGAGGAAGCGGCGCCGGCAAAGCCCAAGCGCACGCGCAAAAAGGCCGCTGTCGCGGCCGAGGCGACGGCGGTCGAGGCGGTGACCGCCGATGCCGTCCCGGCCGATGCCGATCAGCCGCTTGCCGCGAACGACGCGGGCGATACGCCCCGGCGCGGCTGGTGGCAGCGGACGTTCGGCGGCCAGGAGTGATCCGGGCCGCGGAGCGCATGCGGACGCGCTGAGGCCGTGAGGCCAGGGCGCGTCTTCAGCAGGGGTTCAGCCGCCGGGGGCAAGGAACGGGTGGCCATGGCCAGACCGTTTCGTTCCCCCGGCGCCGCCCTGCGCGCGGCGCTGGCGTTTCTCGTCTCCGCGATCCTGATCGTCCAGCCGGCGATGGCGCAGTCGATTCTGCGCGACGCCGAAACCGAAGCGGTCCTTCACGAGATGTCCGAGCCGCTGATCCGGGCGGCCGGGCTGGAACCCAAGAACGTCACCGTCGTGATGGTCGGCGATCCCAGCATCAACGCCTTCGTGGCGGGCGGGCAGATCGTCTACATGAATTCCGGCACGATCATGCAGGCGGACAACGCCAATGAAGTGCAGGGCGTGATCGCGCACGAGCTTGGCCACATCACCGGCGGACATATCATCCGCTCGTCCGAGGGGATGAAGCAGGCGACGGGCATCACGCTGCTGAGCCTGCTGGCGGGCCTCGCCGCGGTCGCGGCGGGGGCTGGCGATGCAGGCATGGGCATCATGATGGCCGGCCAGCAGGCGGCACTCGGCAAGTTCCTCGCCTTCACCCGTACCCAGGAAGTGAGCGCGGATGCCGCGGGCGTCAAATATCTCGCCGCCGCCGGCATCAGCGGCAAGGGCTCGATCGCCTTCTTCAAGCGCATCCAGAATCTCGAATATCGCCTGAATATCCCGCAGGACGACAGCTATGGCCGCACCCACCCGCTGACCAGCGAACGCCTGTCCGTGCTGGAGCATCAATATCAGGCGTCGCCGGCCTGGAACAAACCCACCGATCCCGGGCTGGAGGCGCGTTTCCAGCGGATCAAGGCCAAGCTGCGGGGCTTTGCATGGGATTCGGCGCAGACGCTGCGAGAATATCCCGAGACCAACAAGACGGACGCGGCACGCTATGCGCGCGCCTATGCCTGGCACAAATCCGCTTATCCGGACAAGGCGATGACGGAGGTGGACGCGCTGCTGACCAAGGCGCCGCACGATCCCTATTATCTGGAACTCAAGGGGCAGATCCTGCTCGAATCGGGGCAGCCGGCCGCCGCCATTCCGCCCTTGCGCGAGGCCGTGCAGGCGACGCGCGCGCAGCCGCTGATCGCCGCACTGTTCGGCCATGCGCTGATCGCGACCGAGGATCCCAGGAATTTCGACGAGGCGCGCAGCGTGCTGAAGGCGGCGGTGACCCGCGACAACGACAATCCCTTCGCCTGGTATCAGCTTGGCGTGGTCTATGAGCGCGAAGGCGACATTCCGCGCGCGCAGCTCGCCACGGCCGAACGCTATAATCTGCAGAACCGCCCCGAACTGGCGCTTCCCAATGCGCGGCAGGCGATGCAGGGTATCAAGGAAGGCACGCCGGACTGGCTGCGTGCGCAGGATATCGCGATGGTGTCCGAAGCCGCCATGTCGAAGAAGAAAAAACGCTGACGCCAGCGAATCGAGTGATGAGATGACGAAGACCATATCCAGGAGAACGACCATAATGATCGGCATCGCCGCTTTTCTCGCGGGCGCCGCCGGCACCGCGCTCGCCACCGGCGTGCTCGGCGCGCCGCAGGTGGGGGACGCGGAACGCGCGAAGATCGAGGCGGTGGTGCGCGACTATATCCTCGCGCATCCGGAGATCATCCCGGAGGCGATGGAGAAGCTCCAGCAGCGGGAGATCAGCAAGGTCGTCGATACGAATCGCAGCCGGATCGAAACCCCCTTCGCAAGCGCATGGGCGGGCAATGAGCGCGGCGATGCCACGCTCACCATCTTCTTCGACTATGCCTGCGGCTATTGCCGGGCGAGCCTGCCGGATATCGAACGGCTGCTGAAGGAAGACAAGCAGCTCAAGGTCGTCTTCCGCGAACTGCCGATCCTGAGCGAGACCAGCGAGCTCGCCGCGCGCGCGAGCCTGGCCGCCGCGGCACAGGGCAAGTTCAAGGCGTTCCACGACGCGCTCTACGCCGCCGGCCGTCCGACGCCGCAGACGATCGAGCGCGTCCAGAAGGAGGTCGGCATCGATATCTCCGCCGCCGCGAAGGTGCAGACCTCGCCCGAGGCCAGCCGCGAGATCGAGGGCAATGTCCAGCTCGCGCGCGACCTGCGCTTCAGCGGCACGCCGAGCTGGGTGGTGGGCGACCAGATCCTGAACGGCGCGGTCGGTTACGACACGCTGAAGAAGGCGATCGCCGAGGCGCGCAAGAAGGGGTGAGCGTTTGAGTCCCGTGGAGCGACGGGACCTCGCGTCATTGCCTGCATCTGTCATCCCCGCGAATGCGGGAGGGCGGATCCTTGTTGGTTTTCTGATGCTTCATGGAAAAGCCGGATCGCCGCGTTCGCGGGGGTGACATGGAAGGGCGGGGTTTCGAGCCCCTTAATCGCGTCCCTTGAAGCCTTGCGCGATCACATACCATTCCGACGAGTCCTTGCGGCTCGCCGGTGGTTTCGCGTGCTTCACCGTCGCGAAATTCTGCTTGAGGATCGTCAGCAGCTCGCGATCGGTGCCGCCGGCGAAGACCTTGGCGACAAAGGCGCCGCCGGGTTCCAGGATCTGGATCGCGAAATCGACCGCCGCCTCGACCAGTCCCATGGTGCGCAGATGATCGGTCTGCGGATGGCCGACGGTGTTCGCCGCCATGTCCGACAATATCAGGTCCGCGCCGCCGCCCAGCGCCTCCTGCAACCGCGCGGGCGCGTCGTCGTGCATGAAATCCATCTGGAAGATGGTCACGCCGTCGATGGGGTCGGTGGGTAGCAGGTCGATGCCGACGATCGCCGCGCGCGGCGTCGCCTTGCGCGCGACTTGGCTCCAGCCGCCCGGCGCGATGCCGAGATCCAGGATGCGCTTCGCGCCGCGCAGCAGTGCGAATTTCTCGTCGAGTTCGAGCAGCTTGTAAGCCGCCCGGCTGCGATAGCCCTCGGCGCGCGCGCGCTTCACATAGGGGTCGTTGAGCTGGCGTTCCAGCCAGCGCGTCGATTGCGCGGTGCGCCCCTTGGAGGTGCGTACCCGCTGGCGTCCGCCCGATCCGCCCCGGCTCATTTGTCGCGGGCCATCAGCAGGCGCAATATGCCCTCGCGGATGCCGCGATCGGCGACGCCCAGGCGTTCGGCTGGCCAGATATCGATGATTGCCTCCAGTATCGCGCAGCCCGCCACCACCAGATCGGCGCGCTCGACGCCGATACAGGGCTGCCGCTGCCGTTCCTCGATCGACATGCGCGACAGGCTGGTGCTGATCTGCTGCATCGCCTGCGCGGGCACGATCAGCCCGTCGATCGCGCTGCGATCATAGGATGTCAGCCCCAGGTGCAGGCTGGCGAGCGTGGTGACGGTGCCGCTGGTGCCGAGCAGGCGGATGCCTTCCATCTCGCCCAGCGGCAGCCGTTCCGCGAAGCGCGCGAAGCTGTCGCTCACGCGGCGCTTCATGCGGGCATAGGCGTCGAGCCGGGCAGCGTCGCTGTCTTCGGCGACGGGTTCGCTCTCGGTCAAGGAGACGACGCCCCAGGGCGCGCTCAGCCAGTCGCGGATGTGGGGATGGCCCTCGCGCGTGTCGATCAGCACAAGCTCGGTCGATCCGCCGCCGATATCGAAGATCAGCGCCGGGCCGTCGCCGGGTTCGAGCAGCGCGTGGCAGCCCATGACGGCCAGCCGCGCTTCCTCCTCGGCGCTGATGATGTCGAGCGCGATGCCGGTTTCGCGATAGACACGGTCGATGAATGCCTGCCCGTTCACCGCCTGGCGGCACGCCTCGGTCGCGACCGAGCGCGCGAGCGTGACGTGGCGGCGGCGCAATTTGTCGGCACAGATGGTGAGCGCGGCGATCGCGCGGTCGATCGCGGCCTCGCTCAGCCGTCCGGTCGCCGCCAGGCCTTCGCCCAGCCGCACGATTCGCGAGAAGGCGTCGATCACCACGAAGCCGTCGCCTTCGGGCTTGGCGATCAGCAGCCGGCAATTGTTGGTGCCGAGATCCAGCGCGGCATATGCGCGCCGATGTGGCCACCGCGCGGACGCGGTACGCCTGGAGGCCGCAGGGCCCGCATGCGGGGCGGGCTGGTGCGGCAATGGCATGGAACGCTCCACCATGGCCGTCAAATCACTCTTATGTTCTCCGGAAAACGGGAATACCGCCCGGTACTTGAATGACAGACTAGGGACTGCTCGCGCGAACCGCAAGGCGGGCATCTGACGGATGGTGCACGAAGCCCCTTGACCCGGGCGCACCCCCCGCCTATTTCGCGCGCCTCGTTGCCCCGTCGTCTAAAGGTAAGACTACGGACTCTGACTCCGTCAATCGAGGTTCGAATCCTCGCGGGGCATCCAAACATACCTTCCCGAAGCGCTGAAGAATCCGCCGAGGCGCCCGATCGGCGCGCGGGCGAGGCCCGTGGCCGGATTCGCCGCGAAAGCGCGTCCATCCCGCTTTGACGGCCAGGGTTTTTCGTCTAGGTTTGACGGCGAATAACCGAAAAAATACGCGGAATTCGTCAAGGGGCAGCATTGGTACGGCTGAAGCGGAACGCCTGTTACGGGGCGGCGATCGCCATTGCGTTGATGGCATTTCCCGCAGCCGTTCAGGCGCGCGAACGTTGCGTTCGGTTCGTGAGCGTGGGCGGGGCGCTTTCGAAGGTCCTGCGCGACTATGCGCGCGCCGCGGGCATCCAGATCATCTTCAACGAAAGCGATGTCGCGCGGCTGAGCGCTTCGCCCTTCAACGCGACCATTTGCCCCGCCGACGGGCTCGCGATGCTGCTCGAAGGCACCGGCATGACGGCGCGGTGGCAGGCTGGCGGCATCTATGTGATCTCCGCGTCGCGATTCGGCGCGGCGGACCGTGACGACGACATCATCGTGACCGCGCGCAAGCGCGCCGAACGCCCCATCGACATTCCGGTGGCGCTGACGAGCATCGGGGGCAGGGCGATGGAGCGCAGGGGGGGCCGCAGCGTCGCCGAGATTCTCCAGGAAGCGCCCGGCGTGGGCGTCTACGATCAGGGCAACGGCCTGTCCAAGATCATGATCCGTGGCGTGTCGACCTCGCTCGGCGCGAACGAGAACGGCTATTATCTGGACGATCTGCCCTTCACCGGGGTGACGGTGCCGCTCAGCCCCGATGTGCGCGCCTGGGATCTGGACCGGATCGAGGTGCTGCGCGGCCCGCAGGGCACATTGTTCGGCGAAGGATCGATGGGCGGCACCATCCGCATCCTGACCAAGGGTGCGGATCTGGACGTCTGGGAGGCAAAGGCGGCGGGTTTCATGTCCGGCACCCATGGCGGCGGCGCCAATGGCGGAATCAAGGGGGCGCTCAACGCACCGATCATCCCCGGCATATTGGCGGTTCGTGTCGCGGCGACGCATGAACGGTTCGATGGCTGGCTGGACGATGATGCCGCCGGCACGCGCAACCTGAACGGCCAGCGATTCGACACCGTCCGCGTCAGGCTGCGCTTCGATCCCGTCGCACGGCTATCGATCACCGGCAGCTACTGGTTCTACCAGGGGCGGTTTCCGACGGGGGGCTCGCTCGGAACCGACAATGGCCAGCAATCGCGCTCGTCGGTGTTGCGCACCACGCCCAGGCACCGGCTCTACAACGGCGCGGCCCGCTATGATTTCGGTGGCGCCGAACTCTTCTATGGATATTCGCACAGCGATTACAGGCTGCCCCAGAACGGCTTGCTGCTCGGCGGCGCGATCAGCGCCGTGATCGGCATCAAGGTCGACTCGCATGAATTGCGCCTGGCATCGGCCGGCGGCGGCCCGCTGCAATGGACCGTCGGCGGCTATCTGCGCGACGCCGATCGCAACGACAATCTCGATTTCGCGCTGTTCGGCATCGACAATGTGGATTCCACGCGCAGCAGGGCGAGGGCGGTGTTCGGCGAAGCGACCTACACGCCGGGCGGGGCGCCGATCGATATCACCGCGGGCCTGCGTTACTATGAGGAGGATCTGGGCGGGTACGAGGTCAATTCCGGCATCGTCACCCATGATCAGGGCGACACCTATCGCAGCGTCAATCCGCGCGTCAGCATCGCCTGGCATCCAAGGCCCGATGCCACCATCTATGCCAGCGCCGCCAAGGGCTTTCGCGCTGGCCAGCTTCAGCCGACCACATCGCTCGCGCTGGGCAAGCAGTTCGGCATCGATCTGCCGCCGGCGCTCGGGCAGGATTCGATCTGGACCTATGAACTGGGCGGCAAGGCCGATCTGTTCGATCACATGCTGACGATCGAGGGCGCGATCTACTACAGCGACTGGAAGGATGTGACCGTCCGCATCCCGATCGCGGCCACCGGTTTCAACGGGCTGATCAATTCCAAGGGAATCCGCAGCAAGGGGGCCGAACTGTCGGTGATCCTGCGGCCGATGAACGGCCTCACGCTCTCGGCGAATGGCGGCTATGTCGATGCCACCTATTCCGGCGCGGTGGCGGGCACGGGCATCATCAAGGGCGCGATCGCCGACGATGTGGCCAGCTTCACCGCCAGCGCATCGATCGATTATGGTGCCCAGATCGCCGATGGCGTGTTCGGCACCGCGCGCATCGGGTGGCAGCACAGCAGTCCGCGCAGCTTCGTCGCGTTTCCGGGCTATCTGCCGGGCGATACGATCGACCGGATCGATGCGCGCGTCGGACTGGACTTCGACCGTGTCAGCGTGGCGCTGTTCGCGGACAATCTGACTAACGAGAATGGCGCGACCAGCTATCGTCTGGTTCAGACGATCGCATCGGGCGGCACCGACATCTCGGCATTCCGCCCACGCCCGCGCACGATCGGGATCGAGGCGAGTCTCCGCTTCGGCGGCAGGCCCTGACCACCGGCACGCCCTGACCACCGGCACGCCATGTGACGCGCTCAGCGCGCGGCGCCGGATCCCGCCGACAGCACGGTTTCGCGATCCCCTCGGCTGACGGTCAGGCCGTGCAAGGCCGCGACGCCCTGGGCGAAGGCCGCCGCGTCGTTCGCCTCGAACACGCCCGTGATCCGGATATCCGCGGGTACGCCGGCACCGATCACCAGCGGGCGCGCCGCATAGCGATTGAAGCGTGCGACTACCTCGGGCAGCGGTTCGTCGACGAATTCGAGCTGGCCAGCCTCCCAGAGCGGCGCGCGCGCCGACTGGATCCGTGGCGGGGCGCTGTCGACATCGCCAAATGCCGGAAGCGTCAGGGCGGAGCCGGGCTTCATCGCGGTGATCTTGCGCGCGCCGCCCGCGCGCGCGCCGAGCACATCGACCGATCCTTCGTAGAGCGCGACATTGGTCGCCTTGCCCAGCAGTTCGACGCTGAACCTGGTGCCGGTGGCGACAACGGTCTTGTCGCCCGCCGTCACCGCGAACGGGCGGCCGTTCTTGGCCACTTCGAAGCCCGCGCGCCCCTGAAGCACCTTCACGTCGCGGCGCGCATCGGTGATGCGCACGCTGACCGCGCTGTCCGCGTCGAGCGTCAGGCGTGATCCGTCCTCCAGCACCGCCACGCTGCGCTCGGCGGTGCCGGTGCGATAGTCGACGGCGCGCGCGGCCCGATCATCGGCGGAGCCGCTGACCGGCAGGTCCGTGAAGCGGACCAGCGTCATCGCGCCGACCGCGATCACGACGCTCGCCGCGGCGGCCAGCCCCGCCAGCACCCAGCGCGGCCGCGCGCGCGCCTGCCCACGCCAGCGATCGGCATGGCCGCGGCGATAGCTGTCCAGGGCTTCGCCGCGCATGCGGATCATCTCCGGGGCGGTGGCGGCTGCTTCGGTGACGCCCCAAAGGCTGGCCTGATCATGAAAGGCCTCCGCGTTGGCGGGCGTCTCTATCCAGGCGGTCAGTTCGGCGCGCTCCGCTTCGGACAGCGGGCCTTCGGACAGCCGCATGCACCACAGGGCCGCCTGCTGGTCGCGATCGACCTCGCCATCATCATGGACAAGCTTCACGTCTTTTCTCGCATTTTCTTGACGAGGACCCCCATCACCTTCGCCACATGTTGTTTCACCGCATTGGCACTGATGCCATAGATTTGCCCGATATCGTCCTGCGACATGTTCTCCAGCCGATAGAGGATGAACATGGTGCGGGATCGTTCGGGCAGTTCGCCGAGGATCGCGATCAGGCTCGACACCTGTTCGCGGCCCTGGGCGATCCGTTCGGGATCGAGTTCATACAGATCCGCATCGGTTTCGGACAAGATCGCACTGGCATGGCTGTCGCGAACCTGTTGGCGGCGCGCGCGATCGACGAGCAGATTCTGCGCGATGCGGAAAATATAACCGTCGAGCTGGTCGATCGCCGTCTTGCTGTTGAGCGCGCGCAACAGCACTTCCTGCGCCAGATCCTCCGCCTCCGCTTCATTGCGGATGCGCCGCAGGAAGAAAGAGACCAGCGCCGGGCGCCACCGCCGGCAGAGATCGCTCTCGATCGATTGTTGCTGTTCCTGTGCCACCGCCGTCATTTCGCCGCCGCCACCATCTGGTGAGCCCTGTCTAGCATGACGCGCCAGATCGGCTGAGGGATAGCAGCGCGCGCGCTTTTTTCGCGTTCGCCAAAATAATTCCGAGATCGTCCTATCTGTCCCCGAGGCTGGCGCGTCCTTCTCAACATAACAAGCGAGAAGGGGACTCCATATGGCCATATTCAATCTGCGGCACGCGATCGTGATCGGCCTGCTCGGCGGCACGGCGACGATCAGCCCCGCTATGGCGCAGAGCGCCGGCGCGGAGGCGGCCGAGAGCGACGATATCGTCGTGACCGCGCGCAAGCGCGAGGAGCGGGCGATCGACGTGCCGATCGCGCTGAACGTCGTCTCGGGCGAGGCGCTGGAGCAGCGCGGCGCGCGCAACCTGAGCGATTTTCTTCAGGAGGCGCCGGGCGTGGGCGTCTATGATCAGGGCAACGGCCTGTCGCGCATCACCATCCGCGGCATCTCCACCTCGCTCGGCGCGAACGAGAACGGCTATTATCTGGACGATCTGCCCTTCACCGGCGTGACGGTTCCGCTGAACCCGGATGTGCGCGCCTGGGATCTGGACCGGATCGAGGTGCTGCGCGGTCCGCAAGGCACGTTGTTCGGCGAAGGGTCGATGGGCGGCACCGTCCGCATCCTGACCAAGGGTGCCGATCTCGACAATTGGGAGGCCAAGGCATCGGGCTTCGTGTCGGACACCGACGGCGGCGCGACCAATGGCGGGGTCAAGGGCGCCTTCAACGCGCCGATCATTCCCGGCATATTGGCGGTCCGTGTCGCGGGCACGCATGAACGCTTCAACGGCTGGGTCGATAACCGGGCGGCGGGCACGCGCAACCTGAACGACCAGCGTTTCGATACCTTCCGGGCGAAGCTGCGCTTCGATCCGACCGATCGCCTGTCGATCACCGGCAGCTACTGGATGTTCAACAGCAGCTTCCCGCAAGGCGGATCGACCGCGACCGACGATGGCCAGCAGTCGCGATCCTCGGTGCTGACCAGCAAGTCCCGATACCGGCTCTATAATGGCGCGGCGCGCTATGACTTTGGCGGGGCGGAGCTGTTCTACGGCTATTCCCACAGCAAATACGCGCTGCCGCAGAGCGGCCCGCTGCTTGGCGGCACGCTGGTCGCGACGATCGACATCAAGGTGGATGCGCATGAACTGCGGCTGGCCTCCACCGGCGATGGGCCGCTGCAATGGACGGTGGGCGGCTATCTGCGTGAGGCGAAGCGCAGCGACGGCGTCGAGTTCGCGCTGTTCGGCATTGACAATGTGGATTTCACGCGCAGCAAGGCGAAGGCGGTGTTCGGCGAAGCGACCTACACGCTGGGCGGGGCGCCGATCGATATCACCGCGGGCTTGCGCTATTATGAGGAGGATCTGGGCGGATACGAGGTCAATGCGGGGATCGTGACTCCGGACGAGGGCGACACCTACAAGAGCCTCAATCCGCGCGTCAGCATCGCCTGGCACCCCCAGCCCAACACCACCATCTACGCCAGCGCCGCCAAGGGCTTCCGTGCCGGGCAGCTCCAGCCCACCGTCTCGGTCGCGCTGGGCAAGCAGTTCGGCATCGACCTGCCGCCGGCGCTCGCGCAGGATTCGATCTGGACCTATGAACTGGGTGGCAAGGCCGATCTGTTCGATCGCATGCTGACGATCGAAGGCGCGATCTATTACAGCAACTGGAAGGACGTGACCGTCCGCATCCCGATCGCGACCACCGGCTTCAACGGCCTGATCAATTCGAACGGCACCCACACCAAGGGCGCCGAGCTGAGCGTCATCCTGCGGCCCGTGAAGGGGCTGACGCTTTCGGCGAGCGGCGGATATGTCGACGCGACCTATTCGGGCGCGGTTGCGGGGACGGGCATTGTCGACGGCGCCGCGGTCGACGATGTTTCCAAATTCACCGCCAATGCCTCGGCCGATTACCGGACGGAGATCGCCGATGGCGTGCTCGGCACCGCGCGCATCGGCTGGCAGCATGCCAGCCCGCGGCGCTTCAATTCCTTCCCCGGCTATCTGCCGGGCGACGCCACCAACCGGATCGACGCGCGTATCGGCGTGGATTTCGATCAACTGAGCGTCGCGCTGTTCGCCGATAACCTGACCAACGAGAATGGCGCGACCAGCTATCGCAGCGTCCAGCCGATCGCGCCGGGCGACAATGACATCACCGCCTACCGCTTCCGCCCGCGCACTATCGGGATCGAGGCGAGCTTCCGCTTCGGTGGCCCGGCGCGCTGATCGGGATTGTCGTCTACAAAATCAGACATGGAGTGAGATGATGAAGAAGGATGTTTTTCCGAAGGCGCGGACGGGCAAGATACTGGGCATGATGGCGGCCACGCTGCTGGCGTCGGGCGGTGTCGCCCATGCGCAGGACGAACGCTATCAGTGGCTGGAGGAGCCGCAGAGCGCCAAGGCGCTCTCCTGGGCCGCCGAACAGACCAGGGCGGCACAGGCCAGGATCGCCAAACTGGACGATCGCGCGGCAATCGAGGCCGAATTGCGGGCGTTGCTCAAGGCCGGCGATCCGCCGCCGCAATTCTATCCCCTGGGCGATCGGATCCTCCGCTTCCGCCGTTCGGTCGCCAATCCGCATGGCGTGCTGTCGATCGCGAGCAAGGATGCGAATGGCAAGCCCGGCGCATGGCGAGACCTGCTGGACGTGGACGCGCTCCGCAAGGCGGAGGGCAAACCTTATGAATTCCACACCTATTCGTTCGCCGATGCCTGCCTGGCGCCCGATTATAATCGCTGCATCTTCGCGCTGTCGCCCGCCGGGGCCGACGACGTCGAGCTGCGCGAGTTCGATCTGGCCGACGGCCGCTTCGTGGCGGACGGTTTCCGCGCGCCCGCCAGCCGCGCCCAGGCGATCTGGATGGACCGCGACCATCTGCTGATCGAACATGCGCTGGGCGACACGCCGAAGCTCGCGACCGGCTGGCCGACCACCGTTTCGCTCTGGACGCGCGGCACGCCGCTCGAATCCGCGCGGATCGTCTATCGCGCGCAGCCCAACGACGCGATCATGACGCTGAGTTCGGCTGGGAGTGGTGGCGAGCGCGTCGGCGTGATCAGCCGCGCGATCGACTATTCCAACCTGGAGACGCTGATCGTTCGCGGGGACGGTTCGGTGGAGACGACCGCGATCCCGCAGCGGCGCAGCATGCTGGCGTTCGTGACGGGTGGTGACTGGATCGTCGCCCAACTCGCCGAGGATGCGACGGTCGCCGGCAAGGCGCTGCCCGCCGAAACCATCGTCGCCTATGACGTGCGGCGCGCGACCCCGGCGGACAAGCGCTTCAGCGTCGTCGCGCGTCCCAATGGGAAGGATTTCCTGTCCGGGTTCAATAGCCTCGCCGCCGGGCGGACGACGGTGCGCATGGCGATGGACAGTCGCGGCGTGAAGCGGCTCGACACCGCGCGTTTCGCCAATGGCGCGTGGACGGTGACGCGCGGCGCGGCGGAACCGGTCGGCACCAGCGTCAGCGTCGCGGCGACCAATCCCGCGAGCGACGATGCGGTGGTGCAGCGGACCGGCTATCTGCTGCCGACCAGGCTGGACCTGTCGGGCGCGGGCGGGCGAACGGCCGAACTCTTCGCCGAAAAGCCGGTGTTCGACGCCAGCCGCTTCACCGTCGACCTGAAGACAGCGCGGTCGAAGGACGGCACCGAGATCGACTATTATCTGCTGCGCCCCAAATCGCCGGCGCGGCCGGGCGAAACGCCGACCCTGATGACCGGCTATGGCGCCTTTGCGCTCTCCTTCACGCCCGGCTATCTCGACGCGATCGTCGGCGGGCGTTCGCTGGTGCCCTGGCTCACGCGCGGCGGCGCGCTCGTGCTGCCGCTCATCCGGGGCGGCGGCGATCGGGGCGAGGCCTGGCATCTGGCGGCGATCCGCGAGAAGCGCCAGAACAGCTATGACGATTTCGCTGCGGTCAGCGAGGCGCTGATCGGCGAGGGGTTCACCAAGCCGAAGCATCTTGGCGTGTTCGGCCAGTCCAATGGCGGGCTGCTCGCCGCGACCATGGGCACGCAGCGGCCGGATCTCTATGGCGCGATCGTCAGCGACGTGCCGCTGACCGACCTGATCCGCATGCCGCTGATGGGCATGGGCGCCGCCTGGACCAATGAATATGGCGATCCAGGCGATCCGGTGATGGCGGCGGCGATCAAGCGCTATTCGCCCTTCCAGAATGTGCAGGCGGGCAAATCCTATCCGCCGTTCATGCTCACCGTCGCCACATCGGACAATCGCGTCGGCCCGGGCCATGCCCGCAAGATGGCGGCGCGGCTGATCGATGCGGGATCGGAGGTTTATTATCTGGAGGACCAGGAAGGCGGCCACGGCGTCAGCGACCCGCTCAGCCGGCCCGAACTGATGGCGGACCGGATGACCTTCCTGATCGACAAGCTGCGCTGATCGATCGCCGTTCGCATCGATCTGGAGCAGCCGATTCGATAGAATCGGATCGGCTGCTCCAGGCGGCCGCTCAGATCGGGAGCGTCACCCGTGCGACCAGCCCGCCCGCCGGATCGTTCCTGAGCGCGGCGTCGCCGCCATGCGCGCGTGCGATCGTGCGCACCGTCGCCAACCCGATCCCTGCCCCGCCGGTGTTGCGGTTGCGCGATGGCTCGAGCCGGTAAAAGGGTTCGAAGACCTGTTCGAGCGCGTCATCGGGAAGGCCCGGGCCGTCATCCGCGATGTCCACCATCACCATCTTCTGATCGGCGACGATCTTCACGCGCGCGCGCTGGCCGTATTTGACCGCGTTCGACAGGAGGTTGCCGAACAGTCGTCGCAGGCCCAGCGAATCCCCATCCATGATGAGGGCCGCGCCGTCCTCGACGACGACGTCATCCCCCATATCGGTCATGTTGTCGGCGATGCTTTCGATGAGCGCGCGCAGGTCGAGCTTCTGGCGCGGCGACGTCTGGCTCATGTCGCGGACGAAGCCGAGCACCGCGGACAGCATGTCCTTCATTTCCCGGATGTCGGCCTCGGCCTTGCGACGCAGATCTTCCGGCGCATTCTCGAGCCGGAAGCTGAGCCGCATCAACGGTGTGCGCAGGTCGTGCGCGATCGCGCCCATCATCGCGGTGCGATCCTCGACATAGCGCCCAAGCCGATTCTGCATCTCGTTGAACGCCAGGCTGGCTGCTTCCACCTCGCGCGGGCCGTGCAGGGTGAGCGCGTGGGGGCGGGGATCCTTGCCCAGCCGTTCGGCGGCTGCGGCGAACGCGCCGATGGGTGCCGCGATGCGCCGGGCGAGGAGCCAGGCGAACGGCGTCACCAGCACGAGCGCCGCCAGCAGCCAGATCAGCAGCCGCAGCTGGAAGGGGTCGAGCCCGCGTGACGAGGTGGCGATGCGCCAACTGCCATCGGCTTGCCGCATGGCGACCGAGAAGCGGCCGATCACCAGATCCCGTCTGGCATCCTCGTGCCATCCCGGCGCGCCACGGTCCTGGGCATAGGGCGCGGGCAGAGGGGGCCTCGGGCCGAGGCGCATCGGCATATGCCACGACATACGTATCGCGTCGGACGCCACCCCGATCTCGCGCGCGAGCGCCGATCGCATGTGCTGGGCGCGTCCGCCGCTCGTGTCGAAATCCACCGTACCAGACCTTGCGACGTCGAGGCGGCCGGTCGGATCCCGGCCCGTGACCAGCGCCGTTCGAATGTCGGCGAGCGTGAAGACCTCGGGCATCGGCCTCGGCATGGCCACCACGACCAGAATGTTGACGAGCTGGACCAGCAGCACGCAGGCCAGCATCGTCAGGAAGATCTGGATGAAAAGGGGCTGGACGAGCCGCCGGATACGGCCGGGAACAAGGCCGGAGATACGGGCGGCGATGGTCACAGTCGCATCACCCTGGGCGTGAACATATAGCCTTCATTGCGCACCGTGCGGATCATCTCCTGATCGGGCATCAGCAATTTCCGCCGCAGGCGGCTGACCTGGACGTCGATCGCGCGGTCGAACGAATCCGAATCCGGGCCGCGCGCAGCCTCCAGAAGCTGTTCGCGGGTCAGCACACGGCGCGGGCGCTCGACAAAGGCGCGCAGCAGCGCGAACTCGCCATCGGACAGGTTGATCAGCACATTGTCCGGATTGGTCAGTTCCCGCGTGATCAGATCCACTTTCCAGCCGGCGAAGCCCAGAAACGATCGATGGGGTTCCTCGGCGCGGGCTCCCGACAGGCGCGACCGGCGCACCACCGCGCGGACATTGGCGAGCAGCTCTCGCGGGCTGCACGGCTTGGCCAGATAATGGTCGGCGCCCATTTCGAGACCGACGATCCGGTCGCTCTCGTCGCCCATCGCGCTCATCACGATGATCGGCGGGTTCCCGGGGCCGCCCATGCGGCGGCAGATCGACAATCCGTCCTCACCCGGCATCATGATGTCGAGGATGATGAGGTCCACCGGATTTTGCGCGAGTTGGCGGTCCATCTCCACCGCGTTCGAGGCGCACAGCACATGATAGCCCCGCGCGCTCAGGCTCTCGGCGACCAGGGTCTGGATATCGCGATCGTCGTCGACGACGAGGACGCAGACCGGCGCCTCGGTCTCCGGCGCGGTGTCAGTCATCAGCAGCGTCACGATCAAGCGTTTCCATACCGGTTCAATAATTCAGCGTCGCGAAATCCGGAACATCGCGCGATGCGTCGGTTCATGGTGTCGGCTGGTCCGGGCGGCCCGGCGGACGCCCGAAGCGCGCCGGGCCGTCGCGCGGATCGGCGGCGCGCGCCTCCTCCATCGAGATTTCGCCGTCACCGTTCGTGTCCACGGCGTCGAAGCGCTTGCCTTGATAGACAAGCAGTTCCTGCAGCGACGTGCCGGTATCGTAATTGCTGTTCGCATTGACGATCATCAGCGCGCCCAGCGGTTCGATGAGGCGGGCAAGGATGCGATCGTCCATGTCGTCGCCCAGTTCGGGCGCGATGACTTCCGGCACGGGGCTGTCGCTGCCGATCAGACGCTGGTCGTCCGCCGCCGCCAGCGATCCCAGCCGCCGCTGCCAGGCCAGGAATTCGTTCATGTCGATGGCACCGTCGCGGTTGCCGTCGATTGTCTCGAAGCGCGTGCGCACGATCGCATCGCGCCGCGCGCCGACGATCGACTGCAATTCCTCCAGCGTCACGAAACCGTCGCGATTGGCGTCGCCGGACCGGAACAGGGCGGTGACGGCCTTGTCGAACGCCTGGCGCTTGATCGGTTTCATCATTCGCGGGCCCTGGCCCATGCCCGGCCGGCCCATGCCGGGCGGCCCGCCGCCGCCGGGGCGCCCACCGCCGGGCGGGGCATTCTGCGCCTGCCCCCCCGCCGTGGCCGCCAGCATTGCCAGGACAGCGATCATCTTGCGCATCAATCATCCCTTATCAGGCCGTTCGAGGAGAGCCTGAGCGATCCGGCGCATCCCGAATGCGTCCATCGGCCGCAAATGTTGCTCGGAAATTTCAGCGGCGCGGCGCGTGCAATGCCGCGATCGCCTCGCATGCGGGCGGTATTGCCGCGATCCGGCCTGCCCCGCGCGGCGCGGGCGGTTGAAACATACTGCAAGAATCTGTCATTCGGCAGAAACCAGCCGTCCGCAGACAGGCGGGGCAAGCACGCAGCAATCCAATGAGGGCATCGATCGGCCGATATCCTCAAAGCTGCGCAGAGTTCGTTTCTAGGCTTCCCTTGGCCTAGCGACGTCGGCCCGCGAAGTTCCGACTTCGCGGGTCGCTTCTTTTGCCGCGTCTCCGGTCGCTCGCCCGTTACCCCGATGCCGGTGATGACGGCATCGCATCGACCAGAATCATCGAATGCGTGATCCCGTGCCGGACCGAGCGGATGCCGGCCGGTGTCGCGCGGCGGATGAGGTGGCCGCGAAATGGACGTGCGCGGCCTGGCTGGCCACGGTTGTCGATACCCGGCCTCCTCGCTAGGACCGGACAAGGTTCGAGTCCGGGGGGATCTTCATGAGCACGACAGCGGAAAATTTCACGCCCGCGACCGACAATCCATTCATTCTCGCGCTCGCGGCGGGCGTCCGCTACAACAATGCCGGCCCGGTGACCTACTATATCGCGCCGAGCGATCACGACAATAATGGCGTGAACGATTGGGATCAGGACGGCGCCGGCGATGGACTGCGGGCAGCCGTCGCCTCATGGGCGAGCGTGATCGATCTCGATTTCACCGAAGTGTTCTCGGCGTCCGAAGCGAATTGGGTGGAGCGTGTCCTCACGCCTTATTCCTTCGGCGCGACCGCCTACCATTATTATCCGAGCTCGTTCGTCGGCGTCTATGGCGGCGGTTATGATCTGCTGCCCAATAGCGATCCGGGGGACAGCCGCGTCGGCGGCGAGTATTTCCGCATCCTGCTGCACGAGCTCGGACATGGCCTGGGGCTTGATCATACCCATGATGGCGGCTCTGGCGACGTCTATTTCCCCGGCGCATCCGGGCCGCAGGATCGCGGTTCCTTCGATCTGAACACCGATGCCTACAGCGTGATGTCCTATGTCGGCGATCATCAGTCGCGCTTCGGCCTCTCCTACTCGGTCGAGTGGGGCTATATCGGCGGGCCGATGGCGTTCGATATCGCGGCGGCGCAGGCGATTTACGGCGCCAACATGGCGACGGGGGCCGGTGACGATATCTACGACCTGCCGGCAACCAACGGCATCGGCACCTATTTCTGGTGCATCTGGGATGCCGGCGGCAACGATACCGTGCGGTATCAGGGGGCGGCCGCAAGCGTGATCGACCTGCGCGCCGCCACCTTGCAGGTGGCGCCCGGCGGCGGCGGCTATTTCTCGCAGGCGACCGGCATCATCGGCGGCTTTTCGATCGCCAACGGCGTCGTGATCGAGAATGCGGTCGGCGGCAGCGGCGACGATCTGATCACCGGCAATCAGGCGGGTAACACGATCGATGGCGGTGACGGCGCCGACACCATCATTGGCGGTGCCGGAGCGGACACGCTGCGCGGTGGCAATGGCGCGGACGTTTTCCTGTTTCAAGGCGCGGGCGATTCGACGCAGGCGGCGCCTGACCGGATCGTCGATTTCACGCCGGGCGTCGATACCATCGATCTGCGTCTGACCGGCGCGACCGGCTTTTCGGTTTCGGCGGAAGGTGGCGCGACCCGCCTGAACGCGACCACGGCGAACGGCGTGCTTTCCATCCTGGTCGATGGCAGTTTCACGCTCGAGCAATTGCTGCCCGGCGCGATCGCGGCGACAGTGGACGGCAATGGCGGTAACCCCGTCGCCGGTACTGCAGGCGCCGATATAGTGTTCGGCATGGCGGGTGCGGACAGCATCCAGGGTGGCGATGGTGGGGATTTCATCGTCGGAGGCGAGGGATCCGACTCGCTCGAAGGCGGTGCGGGCGCCGACACCATCCATGGCGGCAACGGGATGGACGATCTGTTCGATATGAACGGCCACGATTTCATCTCGGGCGGAGACGGTGACGATCTGCTGTTCGGCGAACTCGGCAACGACACGCTGCTGGGCGGCGCGGGTGACGACGGGTTGTTCGGCGGATATGGCGACGACCGCCTCGATCCGGGGTCGGGCAAGGCCACCGTGGACGGCGGTGCCGGCACCGATACGCTCGCCCTGACGGACTGGGCGCCCGATTCCCATGAGGCCTGGCTCGTCCGGACCGATCAATATCATGGCGAGATCCTGCGAAATGGCGTTTCGCTGATCGAGTTCACGTCGATCGAGCGGTTCGATCTGGTCATGGGCAATGGCAATGATTTCTTCGTCGGCACGCTCGAAGGCGACAGCACGGTCCGTGCGGGTGCCGGCAATGATTTGCTTTACGGCATTTTCGGCAAAGACCATTTCATGGGCGAGGCGGGCAACGATACGCTCGACGGCGGCTCGGGGGACGACTGGCTGGAGGGCGGCGACGGCGATGATGTGCTGGTCGGCGGTGCCGGCAATGACAGCATCGATGGCGGCGCCGGCGCCGACCGGGCCGAGTTTACCGATGTCCTCGCGGATTGCGTGATCAGCTTCGACGGTGACGTCTGCGTTGTCGAGACGAAGAACCAGGGTGTCGATCGGCTGGCCAATGTGGAAACCGCGGTCTTCGCGGGCGTCGCCAAGACGATGGCGGAACTGCGCACCCTGGCGGTGGACCGAACCGCGCCGGCTTTGGCGACCATTTCCCCTAGTGATGCGGCCGTCGGCGTGGTGGTCAACGCCAATATCGTCGCACAGTTCGACGAGGCGATCGCACGGGGTGCCGGAACCGTCGTCCTGCGCCGCGACGACGGCACGATGGTCGAGACCTTCGACATCGCGACGAGCGGCCGCATCCTTGTCTCCGGTTCAATGCTGGTTGTCGATCCGACCCAGGAACTCGCCGCCGGGACCCGTTACACGGTCTCGATCGCGGCTGGAGCGATCAGGGATCTTTCGGGCAATGATTATGCCGGCCTGACCGGTTACGACTTCACGACCGAAGCCGCCGTCAGGAGCAGCCGGCTGATCGCGCCGGGCAAGTTCGTCGGTAGCTGGGGCGGCGGCGACAGCGACATATTCGGTACGCGGGCGGGTTTCCAGGAGATCACGATCCTCGACCGGCCGGGGGCGGTGGCGCTGGATGGCTCGTTCAGCGGCGGTGGCGATCTTGTCCGGCTGCACGGCAATGCCGCCGACTATGTGGTCTCGGTTGGCGGGAGCAATGCCATTCTGTCCGATGGGGATACCGAGATTGCCATTCCCGTCGGTACGGTCGGCACCGCATTGCTGTTCGACGACGGGTTGCGGACTCTGGTCTATGCGGACGGCGCCGTGCGTGTGGGTGGCCAGGTGATCGGCTCGGCGCTGAGCCTGCTCTCCGCCGCTGCCGAATCGGGCCCCGCTCCAACCGGCAGCGACCCCAATATGCTGGGGCGCGTCGTGATCGGCGCGGGTGAATCGGTCTCGGTTTCGGGCAATGTCGAGATATTCGGTTCGCGCGGCCAGGAAACGATCGAGATTCTGGGTGGCCGGGCGAATCTCGACGGCTCGTTCAGCGCCGGCGGCGACATCATCATCGTGAACGAAGCCGCGACCAGCTTCACGGCGCGGGTCGCGGGCAGCCTGGCGGTTCTGGTCTCCGACGATATCGAACTGCTCGTTCCTATCGGCATTGTCGGCGCCACCCTGCGCTTCGCCGACGGGGATCGCATCCTGATCTATGACGGTGCCGTGAAGGTCGGCGACCAGGCGATCGGATCCACCCCCATCCACTTGCTCGCCGACGGCTTCGCCTGATCGCATCGTGCGGAGCGGATAGCGACAGCGGGCTGCGCTCACAGCGAAGCGCGGCCCGCTCTTTGCTTGTTTTATCTGGCGCGCCGCCAGGCGTGCGCCTGATCTCAAATCCTCTATTCGGCGGCGTCCTGGCCTTCCTCCTCGGCTCTGGCGGGTTTCGTCTTGCCGCGCGGCTTGCGGGCGGCTTCATCCGCCACGGCCGGGTAGTCGCTGCCGGCCGCACCCGCGACCAGACTGTCGAGCGAGCTGCCGTCGAAGCCGAGTTCCTTCATCAGTCCGTCGATCACCGGGGCCTGCGCGCGATAGCGCAGCGCCGCCGAGACCGCGCTGTTGGCGAGATTGCGGTCGCCGCCCGATCCATCGTCATTGGCGCCGCCCACGCCCGCCGAACCACCCTTGCCGGTCAGCCCGTCGACCTGGACGATCTTGATGCTGTCGATCGCCTCCATCGGCTTCGCCGCCTCGCGCACCACTTCGGGCAGCACCTTCAGCAGCGCCAGCTTGGTCTGGAGCGAGATCTGGTTGGATGACAGCAGGTTCGCCGCTTCGTTCACGGCGCGCTGGCCGGCGGCTTCCACCTCGAAACGGACGCGCGCCGCTTCGGCCCGCAACTTCTCGGCCTCGGCCTCGCCGCGCGCCGCTTCGCGGACCGCTTCGGCCCGGTCGGCGGCGGCCTGCTTCTCGGCATCGGCCTGAACCTTGATGCCGATGGCCTGGCGCTCGGCTTCCTTCGACGCCTCGATCAGCTCGATCTTCTTGGTGCGCTCGGCGATCTCGGATTCGCGCGCGGTCGAGACCTGCTCCTCCGCCGAGACGGCGGCGGCGCGTGCCTTGTCTGCTTCCGCGCGCGCCTGGCTTTCCTCGCGGCTCTTATTCTGCACCGCGATCTGCTGTTCCTGGCGTGCGAGTTCGATTGCCTGCTCCTGTGCGATCCGGGCTTGCTGAACCGCGCGATCCGCCTCGATCTGCGCCGAATCGGTCACCTGCTTGGCGGCGATCCGGGCCTGATCGGCTTCGCGCTGGCGCTCTGCCTGCTGGCTGGCGACGACCGAGATCTGTTCGGCCCGGCGCATCTCGACCTCGCGTTCCTGCTCCAGCCGCGCGAATTCGGTGTCGCGGCCGATCAGGAAGGACTGGCGCTGCGCCTCCAGATTCTTGGTCTCGATCTGCACGCGCGTATCCTGCTCGATGTCGTTGCGCGCCTTTTTGCGCATCTCGATCTGCTCGGTGAGCTTGGTCAGGCCTTCGGCGTCGAAAGCGTTGTTGGCGTTGAAATGCTCGATCGAGGTCTGGTCGAGGCCCGTCAGCGACACCGATTCGAGCTCCAGACCGTTCATCGCGAGGTCGGCGGACGAAACCTGCTGCACCTTCTGCACGAAATCGCTGCGCTGCTCGTGAAGCTGGTTCATCGTCATGCCCGCCGCGACCGAACGCAGGGCATCGACGAACTTGCCTTCGACCAGTTCCTTCAGCGCTTCCGGGTTCATCGTGCGCAGGCCGAGCGTCTGCGCCGCGACCGCGATCGACCCCGCATCGGGGCGGACGCGGACGTAGAATTCGGCCTTCACGTCGATCCGCAGACGGTCGAGCGTGATGAGCGCGTCGGCATTCTTGCGTTCCACCGCCAGCCGGACGGTGTTCATGTTCACCGGCATCGTCTCGTGGAAGACGGGCAGCACCAGCGCGCCGCCGTTCATCACCACCTTCTCGCCACCGAAGCCGGTGCGGACGAACGCGATCTCCTTGGATGCGCGCTTGTAGAGCCGGGCGATGATGATGCCGAGCGTGATCAGCGCGACCAAGCCGATGCCCGCATAGATGAGGACGGGGAGCATGCTGCTGCCGCTTTCGACGATCTCGTTCATGGGGTCAGGGATCCAGTTGTGGGAGGTGGGTACGACCCGCGCTGATCGCGCGGAAAACATGGTCCTCGCGGCGGACGAGGATGATGTCCTCGCCTTCCGCGAAGCTTTGTCCGGCATTGTCGGGCTCGGCCATCACATAATGGGTCTGGCCGTGCTGGTCGAAAACGCGGGCGCGGGCCGGTGAACCCTGTGCCGCGCGACCGGTCACGATCACCGCGCTGCGCCCGACCAGGCTTTCGAGCGAGACCGCGGTGGTCTCGTCATGCGGCAGGATGCGCGCGATCGGGCGGGAAAGCAGGCCCGTCGCCGGCAGCGCCGCGACCGCCGCCGCGATCCCCGCCAGCCATGGCGACAATGTCTCGTCGGTCAGCGACACCGCGAGCTGCTGGAGCGACAGGCCGATCACGCCGAACATGCAGAGGAAGACGACGAGCAGCATCAGCAACGGCAGCCGGCCGACGCCCAGCCAGCCCAGCAGGTCACCGTCCAGATCGGCGTGCGAATCGAGATCGACCGCGCTGCCGCCCAGCCCGATCGCCTCGACGACGCCGATCAGGACCATCAGGACGAGCGCGGACGTGAAAACGACATTGTCGCCTGCAAGCATGAACGCCAACGCCGAAGTCATCACGTCTCCCTGTTCAAGTAAGACTAGAACGGAGCCGAGTGATTCTCAAAACGAAACCCGACCGGCGGACGGCGCGCTCGCGGTTCAGTCGCGCATGCCTTCGGGATCGCGGTATTTGAGTTCCAGGAACTTGCCCTGCGTCGCCAGCGAATCGAGGTCGCCGGCCGCGATGTTGCGCGTCATCTCCGCGATCTCCTCGTCGATCAGCTTCAGCCCCTCGGTCAATTGCTGGTCGGGCGTCTGGCCGTTGGACTGGCGCTCGCGGCGCAGCGTTTCGGGCACGCGCTTATAGCCGTTGACGAGATCGGGCAGATGCTCGGTCAGGATCTTGCGCACTTCCTGCGCGGCGGGTTCGCGCGGATCGAGCGTCTGGAGCTGCGGCCCCAGCGTCTCCAGCCGCAGGCCGATCTGGTCGAGCTGGTTGGCGGCGGGGGCGGGCAGGGCCTTGCGCTGGCTGGACAGCCAGACCTCGGTCTGCGCGGGCAGATATTTGAGGTCGGTGTTGACCAGCGTCTCGGTGCTCGCCTCGGGATATTGCGGATAGATCAGCAGCAGCAGCGCGGCGGCGATGAACAGGCCCAGCGCGACCAGGAAACCGCTGCTGCCGATCGGCCCCACGGCAAGGCCGAAGATCACCGACGCGATCAGGATCGCGCCGCCGGCCATGATGACGCGGCCGATCTTCTTGATGAAGAAGGCGCGCTTGCGCTGACGGGCGCGATGGGCCAGCCGCTGCGCCTGCGGCGACAGGCGGTGGAGCAGCTCGCTGGACCGCTCGATCTGGCGGTCGACATCGGTCATCGGCTTATCCCTCCAGCGCGGACAGCGGCGAACTGGATCCGCCGCCCGACGATGCGGACTGGGCCGCGCCCTCGGCACGGGCGATATAGCCCTTCGACTTCTCGACCTCGTTCGACAGCGTGTTGACCGTCTGCTTCATCGAATCGAGCGCCTTCAGCTTGAACGTGTCGATATTGTCCATCGTGTCGTAGATGTTCTGGAAGGCGCGCTGCAGCGTTTCGAGCGGGATCGTGCTCGCCGCCGCCTGCTCGTGGATCTGCGCCGTCTGGTTCTTCAGCATCTCGCCGGTGCCGTCGATGATCCTGGCGGTGGTCGTGTTGAGCGCGGTGATCTGTTCCAGCACCAGTTTCTGGTTGGTCAGCGCCTGCGCCACGGTCACCGCGGTGCGAAGTGCGCCGACGGTGGTGGTCGATGCGCGGTCGACGCCCTTCACCAGCTCGACATTGTTCTTCTTGACCAGATCGAGCGCCAGATAGCCCTGCACCGTCACCGCCATCTGCGTCAGCAGATCCTGCGTGCGCTGGCGGACGTAGAAAAGCGCGGTTTCCTTGATCGCCTTGGCCTTGGCCGGATCGGTCGATTCCAGCTCCATCGCCTTGGCTTCCAGCTTGGCGTCCATCGTCTTGGAGATATGGATCATCTGTTCGAGCCGGCCCATCGCCGCCCACAGATTCTGCCGCTCCACCGCGATCGCCGCATTGTCCTTCAGCAACTCGTCCTTGCCGTTGGCCAGCTTGACCAGGATCGTCGAGATATGGCTCTGCGCCGATTTGTAGCCGTCGAAATAATTGCGGATCTTCGATCCGAACGGGATGATCCCGAACAGCTTGCGCGGCGCCATCAGGTCGCCCTTGCTGCTGGGATCGAGATCCTCGATCGTGCGGCGCAGTTCGGCCAGGTCGGCGCCGACGCCGGTTTCCTGGTCCATCGCGCGAACCGGCCGGTCGAGGAAGCGGTTGGACTGGCCGGCCGCCTCCATGATCTCCTTGCGGCCCATATTGGTGATCTGATCCACCTTCGCGCCGAATTCGGGGCTGTTCGCGTCCTGCGCGACCAGATCGGCGATGAAGCCGTCCACCTTCTCGTCCAGCTTCGATTTCTTCTCGTCCTCGATCGGAACGAGCCCCGCCGCCTTTTCAGCGGCGATGGGCGCAACGGGCTCGGGTGCGGTCAGCTTCAATTCTTCCGCAACCAAAGTTTCGGTAGCCATTCAAAAACCTCCTGCCCTTGCACCCCCAAGATGGAGGGAAATGCTGTGTTGTTCAAGCATGACGGTGAGCGGGATATCTCGATCGCGGGGCTGCGGGGCTTGCCGTGCCGCTTTGTCAGGGGCCATAGCGCCGCCATGTCCACCGTCCGAATCCTCGTCGATGCCGATGCCTGCCCGGTGAAGGACGAGATCTACCGTGTCGCCTGGCGCCTCGAAGTGCCGGTCACCGTCGTCAGCAACGCGCATCTGCGCGTTCCCGATCACCCGCTGATCGCACGCATCGTCGTGAGCGACGGTTTCGACGCCGCGGACGACTGGATCGCGGAGGCGGCCGATGCCCGCGCGGTGGTGGTCACCGCCGATATATTGCTCGCCGATCGCTGCCTGAAGGCGGGGGCGACGGTGATCGGGCCCAACGGCAAGCCCTTCACCACCGCCTCGATCGGCGGCGCCGTCGCGACGCGCGCGATCATGGCCGATCTGCGCGCCGGCATGGGCGCGAATATCGGCGGTCCGCCGCCTTTTTCGAAGGAGGATCGCTCGCGTTTCCTCCAGGCGCTGGATACCGCGCTGGTGCGACTGAAAAGGGGATAGGGGCTTACCCCTTCCCGCAACGCAGCAAATCGGCTATGGGCCCGCGCTGAAACGCATTCCCAGCATCGGAACAGTCAATGAGCCTCCGCAACGTGGCCATCATCGCGCACGTCGATCATGGCAAGACCACTCTCGTCGATCAGCTTTTCCGCCAGTCCGGCACCTTCCGCGACAATCAGCGCGTCGAAGAGCGGGCGATGGACTCGAACGATCTCGAAAAAGAGCGTGGCATCACGATTCTCGCCAAGTGCACGTCGATCGAATGGGATCATGAGGGCGAGAAGACCCGCATCAACATCGTCGATACGCCCGGCCACGCCGATTTCGGCGGCGAGGTGGAGCGCATTCTCTCGATGGTCGACGGCGTGATCCTGCTGGTCGATTCGTCCGAAGGTGCGATGCCGCAGACCAAGTTCGTCACCGGCAAGGCGCTGGCGCTGGGCCTGCGCCCGATCGTCGTCGTCAACAAGATCGACCGTCCCGACGAGCGGACGCAGGAAGTGCTGGACGAGGTGTTCGACCTGTTCGTCAGCCTGGACGCGACCGACGAGCAGCTCGATTTCCCCGTGCTCTTCGCATCGGGCCGCAACGGCTATGCGAGCGAGGATCCCGCGGCGCGCGAAGGCACGCTGACGCCGCTGTTCAAGAAGATCGTCGAGCATGTGCCCGCGCCCTCGGCCGACCCGGACGGTCCGTTCAAGTTCCTGGTGACCTTGCTCGATCGCGACAATTTCCTTGGCCGCATCCTGACCGGCCTGGTCTTTTCGGGCTCGGTCAAGACCAACATGCCGATCCATGCGCTCGACGCCGAGGGCAAGGTGGTCGAGAGCGGCCGCGCATCGAAGATCATGGCGTTCCGCGGGCTGGAGCGCGTTCCCGTCGACGAGGCGAAGGCGGGCGACATCATCTCGATCGCCGGTCTGACCACCGCGACGGTTGCCAACACCATCGCCGATCCGGCGGTCAGCGAGCCGCTGCAGGCGCAGCCGATCGATCCGCCGACGCTGTCGATGCGCTTCGCGGTCAACGATTCGCCGATGGCGGGCCGCGAGGGCACCAAGGTGACGTCGCGCATGATCCGCGACCGCCTGTTCCGCGAGGCCGAATCGAACGTCGCCATCAAGGTGACCGAAGCCGAGGACAAGGACAGCTTCGAAGTCGCCGGCCGTGGCGAACTCCAGCTCGGCGTGCTGATCGAGACGATGCGCCGCGAAGGCTTCGAGCTGGGCATCAGCCGTCCGCGCGTGCTGTTCCGCGAGGGCGAGACCGGTGGCCGCGAAGAGCCTTATGAAACCGTCGTGATCGACGTGGACGAGGAATATTCGGGCACCGTCGTCGAGAAGATGTCGATCCGCAAGGCGGAGCTGACCGATATGCGCCCCTCGGGCGGCGGCAAGACGCGCATCACCTTCTCCGCCCCCTCGCGCGGCCTGATCGGCTATCATGGCGAATTCCTGTCGGACACGCGCGGCACGGGCATCATGAACCGCCTGTTCGAGAAATACGGACCCTATAAGGGTGCGATCGAGGGCCGCGCCAATGGCGTGCTGATCTCGAACGGCGCGGGCGAGGCCAATGCCTATGCGCTCGGCCCGCTCGAGGAGCGCGGCGTGCTCATGGTCGGCGTGGGCGAAGCGCTGTACGAGGGCATGATCATCGGCGAGAACGCCAAGCCGGAAGACCTTGAGGTCAATCCGATGAAGTCCAAGCAGCTCACCAACTTCCGGGCGAGCGGCAAGGACGACGCGATCCGCCTGACGCCCCCGCGCAAGCTGACGCTGGAACAGGCGATCGCCTATATCGACGAGGACGAGATGGTGGAAGTGACGCCCAAGTCGATCCGCCTGCGCAAGCGCCACCTCGATCCGCACGAGCGCAAGCGCGCCAACCGGGCGAAGCAGGCGGCCTGAGGCACGGGCATCGCGGCCGGTGGGCCGCGATGCCGTCCCGCGCAAGGATCAGTAGCGCCAGCCCTTCGGGTGCGGCGTCACCGATGCGCCCAGGTCGATCATCACCTCGTCGACATAACACCAGCCCCAGGGATCGGGCGGATCGTAGCTTTCCATGACGGGATGACCGCTTTCATGGAAATGCGCGGTTGCATGTTTGCCGGGGGACTGGTCGCAGCAGCCGACATGGCCGCACACGCGGCAGATGCGCAGATGGACCCAGCGGCCGCCCTGCTCGAGGCATTCGGCGCAGCCGTCGGTTCCGGGCGTGACCTCCGCGAAGCGATCGAGATGGCTGCAGCCGCTCATGGGCGGAGCGTCGCAGAATATTCGTTTGTTGGCCATGATTTTCGGGCCGGCAGGTGAGTCCACCTGCCTCGAAATCATTCCAATGGCGGCTCGATTGCAAGGCGAAGGGTCGTTACGCTTCCGCCCATGGCCGACAGCGACTCGATTCTCCGCGACCCCAGCGACCCGCTTGCCCGCGAGGCACAGACATTCCCGGTGCTGCCGGACGAGATGATCGCGCGGATCGCGCCGTTCGGCGCCGAGGAAGCGGTTGGCGACGGCGAGTATCTGTTCCGGCGCGGTGACCGGACCAGCGAGTTCTTCGTCATCCTCGATGGCGGCGTGAACGTGTTCGATCACGACGATTGCGGCGCCGTCCGCTTCGTGGTCTCGCATCGGGCCGGGCAGTTCACAGGCGAAGTCACCATGTTCAACGACGCCAAGGCGCTGGTTTCCGCCCGCGTCGCCGGCGACACCCGCGTCCTGCGCATCGCCCGCGCCGATTTCCGCAGGCTGATCACCGCCGAGCCCGATATCGGTGAAATCATCCTGCGCGCCTTCATCCTGCGCCGCGTCGCGCTGCTGTCACAGGGGCAGGGCGGGGTCACGCTGGTCGGCCCCGGCCATTCGGCGCAAATGGTGCGGCTGAACGCGTTCCTCACGCGCAACGCTTATCCGCATCGCACCATCGATACCGAGGTGGATGGCGAGGCGGCCGGTTTCCTCGCGCATTTCGGCGTTGCGGCCGACGAACTGCCCGTGGTGATCTGCGACGGCAGGGTGCTGCGCAACCCGAGCAACCACGCTCTGGCCGATTGCATCGGCATCGCCGTGCATATCGATCCCGATCATGTTCACGATGTCGCGGTGGTCGGCGCCGGGCCGGCGGGCCTCGCGGCGGCGGTCTATGCGGCGTCCGAAGGGCTGGAAACCGTGGTGATCGAAGGCACGGCGCCAGGCGGACAGGCGGGCACCAGTTCGAAGATCGAGAATTATCTGGGCTTTCCCACCGGTATCTCGGGCCAGGCGCTCGCCGGGCGGGCGCAGGTGCAGGCGCAGAAATTCGGCGCGCGGCTTGCGGTGTCGCGGGAGGTGACGGCGCTCGAATGCGGCGGCGCCGGCGAGCCCTATCGCCTGACGCTGGCGGACGGCGCATCGATGCGCGCGCGCGTCGTCGTGATTGCCACCGGCGCCCGGTATCGCAAGCTCGACCTGCCCGATTATGGGCGTTTCGAAGGGGCCGGGATCCACTATGCCGCCACCGCGATGGAAGCGGGGCTGTGCGCGGACCAGCCGGTCGTGGTCGTCGGCGGCGGCAACTCGGCGGGCCAGGCGGCGATGTTCCTGTCGCGCGCGGCGTCGCATGTGCACATGCTGGTCCGCTCGCACGGGCTGGCGGAAACCATGTCCAGCTATCTGATCGATCGGATCGCGGCGTCCGACCGGATCACTTTGCATACCTATTGCGCCGTCACCGAACTGCATGGCGACGACGCCCTCGATGCGGTCACCTGGTGCGACAGCCGGACCGGCGCGGCGCGGGCGCAGCCGGTCGGCGCGCTCTTCGTCATGATCGGCGCGGTTCCGAGCACCGACTGGTTGGGGAGCTGCCTCGATCTAGACGATGCCGGCTTCGTCCGCACCGGGGAGGGCGGGTCCCCCTACGCCACCACCCGGCCCGGCATCTTCGCGGTCGGAGACGTCCGGTCAGGCTCGGTCAAGCGCGTGGCGTCGGGCGTGGGCGAGGGATCGGTGGTCGTCCAGGCGATCCATCGCCATCTGGAATCGGTCGCGCGTTGATCAGCCGGCCAGCGGCAGCGAGACCGTAAAGCGCGCGCCGCCGCCGTCGCGATTGCCGGCGACGATCTGGCCGTCATGCGCCTCGGCGATATTGCGCGCGATCGACAGGCCCAGGCCGATTCCGCCTGTTTCCCGGCTGCGCGAGGGTTCCGCGCGAACGAAGGGATCGAACAGGCTGGCCGCGAGCGCGGCGGGAATGCCCGGCCCGTCATCATCCACGGTCACGCATATCCTGCCATTCCCGGTCGTGGCGTCGATCCGGGCATTGCCGCCATAGCGCAACGCATTGTCGACCAGATTGCTGAACAGGCGGCGCAGCGCGGCGGGGTCACCCATCATCGGCAGGGGCGCCGCCACCTGGCGTTCGATCCGCGCGCCGGTGATCGCCATGTCATCGGCGAGCCCGTCGAGCAGGGGGGCGAGGTCGAGCGCCCGATGCGGCCTGCTTTCGCCGCGCGCGAATTCCAGCACGCTCTGGATCATCGCGCGCATCTCCTCGATATCGGCGATCGCGCGCGCGCGGTCGGCGGGGGGCAGCCGCTCGATCCGGAACGCGAGGCGCGTCAGCGGCGTGCCGAGATCATGCGTGATCGCCGCCAGCATCGTGGTGCGTTGGGCGACATGGTCGACCAGCCTTGCCCGCATCGCGTTCAGGGCGTGCGCGACGCGCGCGATCTCCGGCGGGCCGGAAATGTCGGCGGGCGCGCCATGATGGTTCACGCTGACCGCGTCCGCCGCTTCGGCGAGCCTGGCCAATGGCCGCGTGATCGCGCGCGCGACCACCCATCCGATAAGGGTGAGCAGGATCAGCGTCGCCGTCATCGCGCCGATGGTGACGAGATGCCAGCGGCTGAGCCAGGGTTCGGGCCGTGTGGTCGCGACGCGCCATCCCGGTCCGTCCCTGATCGCGACGGTGAAGCTGCCCCGCAGATCGCGGCGTCCGCCATGCCGGGCCCAGGCGCGCACTGTATCGGCGGGCTGGTTCAGGCGGCGGGCAAGCTCGGCTTCCAGCGCCGGATTGCGGAACTCGCCGTCACGCGGTGCGGGCGGCGTGGCGCTTCGCATGATCCGTGGCGGCTGCCCGGGCCCCGGCACCCGCCCGCCAGCCAGCGCGATCGCCAGATCCTCGGTGCGATAGGGCGCGGGCTTGGGCGGCGGCCCGTTGAAGGTGATGGCGAAATTGACCAGCGCGGCCAGCAGCACGCAGGCGGCCACCAGCAGCACGATCCGGCCCGTGATGGCGCCGCCTGGACGAACCGCCATTGGCCGTCAGCCCCGCCTGACCGCGGGAACGAACAGATAACCCTCGTTGCGCAGCGTGCGGATCAGCTCCTCTTCGCCCGCGCGCGCGAGCTTGCGTCGCAGGCGGCTGATCTGGACGTCGATCGCGCGATCGAACGAGTCGCCGTCGCCGCGCCAGGCCAGATCGAGCAGCATGTCGCGGGTCAGCACACGGCGCGGTCGCTCGGCGAAGGCGAGCAACAGGCGGAATTCGCCGCTTGTCAGCGTCACCGGCGCCCCATCCGGATCGGTCACGGTGCGCGCGGCCGGATCCATCCGCCAGCCGGCGAAATGCAGCATCGGCGGTTCGGTCGCGCCGGCGGCGCGCTCGTCGCGGCGGCGCAGGACCGCCCTGACGCGCGCGAGCAATTCGCGCGGATTGCAGGGCTTGGCCAGATAATCGTCCGCGCCGAGTTCCAGTCCGACGATCCGGTCCACATCGGTTCCCATGACCGAGAGCATGATGACGGCGGGCATCGTCGTCGGGTCGAGCGAGCGAAGGATCGACAGGCCGTCCTCGCCCGGCATCATCATGTCGAGCACGATCAGATCGACAGGGCGGGCCGCCATCGCCGCGCGCATCGCCCTGCCGTCGGCGGCGCGCACGACATCATATCCATGATCGGACAGGAAATCGCCGATCACCTCGCGGATGCCGGGATCGTCGTCGACCACAAGGATATGGTTGTTCGAATTCACGTCCGGGCCGATCGCATGAGCAGGCGTTTCGACCATGATTCCTACCCCCCGGGCAATGGCTCCGCAATGATCCGTCCCCCACGGATCGATCGCGGATCAGGTGGCGACGCCGATCACCGCCGTCGCGGTATAGCCTGCGGCGACGCCGCCCGTGGCGGTGAGCGTCATCGCGGTCATCTGCGCGCTGCTGTTGTCGCCGAACACATTGTCCGATGCGATCGCGGTGCGCGCATAATTGGTCGCGCTCGTTGAATAGCCGCTGCTGGCATAGACGGTGGCGCAGGCGGTCGCGGGCATGGCGAGCTGCGAGATCAGCACCGCGTAGCGGCCGCCGGTGGCGTTGCCGATGCTGGAAAAGACCTCGAAATGGATATGCGGGTAGCGGCCCGAATAGCAGCCGGGGAAGATGGTGGTGAAGGTCACCTGGCCGTTGGCGTCGGTCACCTGCACGCCGCGCAGATAGCTTTCGGCGGGCAGGTCGTAGAGCGAATAGCGCCCGTCGCGATCGCAATGCCACATATAGATCGCATAGCCGGCCAACGGCGCGCAGCTAGCGTTGGCGTTGACCACGGTCAGCGTGATCGTCAGCAGCACGCCCGCCGCCTGCGTGGTGGATCCGATGAAGCTCGACCTGATATCGCTGCGGATCACGCCGCTGGAGGTGAGCACATTGGATGTGGCGCCGCTCGATGTGTTGGTGCCGTCCGCCGGATAGGGGCCATTGGTTTCGACGGCATAGGCCGTGCAGCTTCCGGCAGGCGTGGGGGTGGGCGTAGGGGTCGGTGTGGGTGTCGGCGTTGGAGTCGGCGTCGGTGTTGAGACGATCGTGCCCGTGCCGCTGTCGGATCCGCCGCCGCACCCGGAAACCAGCGCGGCGGTGCCCGCCGACGCGAACAGGGACAGCGCCCGCCTGCGCCCGATCAGCCTTGCCCCGATCGTCGCCAGATCGTGCGCCAGTCCGCGATCATGTTCATTGATATCCGCCATCGCCATGTCCCTTTGGCCGTTGATGGCATCGGGCATGGCAGGCTTGTCGTGCGCGCGTATGTCCGCCGCCCGACAGGATGTTTCACTCTGTTTCAGGCGGCGTTCCTGTCGGCCCGATGAATATCTCATTTGAAACCGGTTCAGGTGGCCATGCGTAGAGTCTGTCTGATCCGGGCGTTGCGTGCCGAGTCGGGCCGTGACCCTGCGAGGCGACGGAAGGAGACACAGGATGAACTCGATGATCGTGAAGGCGACGTCGATCGCGCTGGGCGCGGCGACGCTTGCCATGGCCGGGACGCCTGCCGAGGCGCAGCGGCGTTATGACCGGTATGACCGTTATCATCATCGCGACCGTGGCGGCGCCGCGATCGCGGCGGGCGTGGCCGGGCTCGCGATCGGCGCCGCGCTGGCGTCGAACAATCGTTACGACCGCGGCTATTATTATGATCGCGGCTATTACGGCGATTCCTATTATTACGACCGGCCGTACCGATATCGCGGCTATGATCGCGGTTATTACGATCGGCCCTATCGTTACCGGGGCTATGATCGCGGCTGCTACACCCGCCGGGTGTGGGATCCCTATTATGGGCGCCGCGTGCGCGTCCGTTACTGCCGTTGACGAGGCCGGGGCGGCTGTTTTCTGGCTGAAGCATTTTCGAGTTGACCGTCTACGGTTAACGGCCTGGAAAATGCGACCGCGAAAGACAAGAGCGTTGCCACTTTTCGTGGAAACGCTCCCGCCCCGTCCTTGATCGCCGCGTCCGCCCCACTCCCTGGGCGGGCGCGGTTTCGTTCTGGCATCGACGTTTTTGCGTGATGCTATAGACAAGGCGTCACCGCGATCCGGAATCGACGAGGGAGTATCGATGCAGCCCGTTCTTCAGAGCCTTGTCGCGGGCCTGCCCGTTTTCCTCCTCCATCTCGCGGTTTCGCTCGCCGTTTTCCTGTTCGCGCTGTCCACCTATTTGTGGCTGACACCGCACAAGGAAATGGAGCTGATCCGCCAGGGCAATACGGCGGCGGCGGTGTCGCTCGGCGGCGCCGCGCTGGGCCTCGCCATTCCGATGGCTTTTTGCCTCGGCAATTCGATCAACGTCTGGGATATCGTGATCTGGGGCGCGGTGACATTGTTCTTGCAGGTACTCGCCTTTCGGGCGGTGGATCTGGTGCTGCACCATCTGCCCAAACGCATCGAGCATGACGAAGTGTCGGCCGCGATCTTCCTCGCCTCGATGAAGATCTCCGTCGCCATGCTGATCGCGGCGGCAGTTTCCGGCTGATGGCATCCGGGCGGCGCGGCGGCTGCGCCTTTCCCATCCTGCTCGCGCTGTTCATCGGCGCCGTGCTCACCTTCGACGGCGGTCGCGATGCGCCGGATGTCGAGGTGCGCCGGCCCGCGATACCGGAAGCGGGCGCGAATGGGGAGATTCCCGTGGTTCCGCCATCGGAGATGGCGCCGCAATATGGCATCGAGGATCCGGGGCCGCCGCGCGACAGCCAGGGCACGGCCTTCGCGATCGCGCGCAACGGATTGTGGCTGACCGCCGAGCATGTCGTGAACGGCTGCAATCTGATCGGGCTCGCCACCGCGCCCGACCGGGCCGAACGTGTCGACCGCGTCGTCGCCAGCGCGGTGAGCGACGCGGCGATCATCGCCGATGGCTTGCCGAGCGGCGTCGCGCTGCCGCTCGCGCGTGAGATTCCGCGCCGCGGGGACGACGGATATCATATGGGCTTTCCGGCCGGGCGCCCGGCCGTGATCCACAGCCGCTTCATCGGCGAGGCCAATGCGGTGCGCGCGGGCGGGACGGCGCAACCCATTCTCGCCTGGGCGGAGGTCGATCGCATGCCCGAATTCGATCACACGCTGGGCGGCATCAGTGGCGGGCCGACGCTCGATCGGTTCGGCCGGGTCGTCGGCATCAATTCGGCGTCGAGCGACCGGCGGGGCAGGGTGCTCACCACCCATCCGGCGCAGGCGATCAATCTCGTGCGTGCGAGCCGTGCAGCGGCCGAACCCGATCCGGTCACGCCGATCACGGACAATGGCGCCGCCGTGTCGCGCTTCGTCTCGCTGGTGCGTGCGGGCGCGATCCGGCAGGTTTTCTGCGAAGTCACGGGTTGATCATGTCGGCGCATCGCATTCGGCCCTGCTGCCATTGACGATGACCGCACGCTCGCTTTAGGGACCGCGCCATCATCTCATCGGGAAGACATTCAGTGAGCGACACCCCTCCCGACCGCCTGTCGGTCGATCCGGACAGCCCCTTCCACGATCCCGCGCTGTTGCAGCGCGGCGTCGGCATCCGCTTCAAGGGCGTCGAGAAGACCAATGTCGAGGAATATTGCATCTCCGAAGGCTGGATCCGCGTCCAGGCGGGCAAGTCGCTCGATCGTCGCGGCAAGCCGCTGACGATCAAGCTCAGCGGCCCCGTCGAGGCATGGTTCGAGGCGGAGAGCGACGCCGCCGAGGATCCGGCGACCGATCAGGAATAATATCGGGGCTTGGCGAGCCGGGCTCGTCGGGTTGCCCGCATAAAGACGAAATCCGCCGTCGGCGATCAGCCGGCGGCGAAGGCTTTGCGATGTCCAAAAAATACCCCGCGAAAGCGAACCTGTGCTTTGCCTTGATAGCGGGGGCTCGGGCGAAGGGGTTCGGCTCTCGCGGGGAGGACGGTCCGGATCAGTTCCGGAGGCCGTCGATCAGCGTGCCGATGCTGGCCAGCCGATTCTCGGTGAACTGCAACTTCCTGGCCGGGGCGGGGGCGACATCGCCGTCATCGCCATCCGCGTAGATGAAGCCATAGGCGGGATAGGCGGTCAGGCCGAGGTCACCCATCGGGGCGTACCACACCTTCACCTTGCTCCAGTCGCCGGCTTCGGAAACGTCGATCGCGCGAACATTGCGCTCGATCGCGCCACCGCGCGACCAGTTGGCATGGGTGAGCAGCACTTCGCGGTCGGAGACGATCTTGCTGACCATCGCGACATGGCCGACACGCATGCGGCCGAAGGACTTGAGCGCGAGCACCGATCCGATCTTGGGTTCATGGCCGCGCTCGTACTTGCCGGCCGCCTGATCCCACCAGGTGTTCGCGTTGCCGCGGATCTGGATGCCGGAAATCTCGCGGGCATAGGGCGCGCACTGCCAGAATTGCGCGGAAGCGGGCGAGACGGCGGCGAACGCCGCGCCGAGAACAGCCAGTGCGCCGAGAAGCGCCTTTGCAGCTCGCGATGTCATCGAATCCCCCTTTGCGTCCCTGCCAGCTTGCTTGCCGGGAAGTTCGCCGGGGGAAAATAGGGGCGGGCGCCGAAACGGGCCGTCTTGCGGCGAGATGTTGGGAGTCCGGGATGAGCGGCCGGAACGCCGTGCGCTCGGTCACAGCCCGGCCGCCTTTCCGGGGGAATGCGTCAGCGTGGCGGGCCGCTCAACCCCGCCGCCGCCCGGAGATCGCCGGCCTTCATCAGCCGGCCGTCATGCATCACGACCTCGACATGGCGGAGGTCGCCGATCCGTTGCGACGGATCGCCCGAGACGAGGAACAGATCGGCGCGCTTGCCCACCGTCAGCGATCCGGTTTCGGCGCCCATGCCGAATTGCGTCGCCGGAACGATGGTCGCGGTGGCGAGCGAATCGGCGGGGCTCAAGCCCGCTTCGACATAGAGTTCCAGGTCGCGGACCAGCTCGATGCCATAACCGTCCGTGCCGGCGACGATCGGAATGCCGCGATCGTGCAGTTCCTTCACCATGCGCTTGTAGGCGCCGATGCCCTTCTCGATCTGCGCGGTGGAAACCTCGGGCGTGGGGGCGAGCCCGCCGCCGCGCAATCCGCGATCCACCTGGGGCGGCAGGGTGCCGGCAAAGGGGCGATAGGCGGGCGGCAGTTCGCCGCGCGGCATGTAATCGCCTTCGAAGGTCGCGACGGTGGGATCGATCGTGATCTTGCGACGGGCGAGTTCGGCCAGGAAGGAGTCCATCGGCTCCGCCTTGAAATCGAGCGTGGGGCCGTAGCGATAGGGGCCGTAGAAGCGCTGCAGCCCGTTCGACTGGTCGATGACCGATTGCGGCATGCCCTGCATGATCACCCAGTTGATATGGGTGATCTCGTCATAGCCGTCGGCGACCGCCTCCGCGGGGCGGCGCGTGCGCTGGATATGGCCATGGACGCGCAGGCCCAGCCGATGCGCTTCCGCCGCGATCGGCTTGACCAGCCTGGGGTCGAGCGAGCCGTAGAGTTTCACGCCGAAAAAGCCGAGTTGCTTGGCGCGGCGGACCGCCGCCAGCGCGCCTGCTTCGTCGGAAACCGTCACCGCGCCCTGGGCGGCGAGCGGGCCGGCGCCGTCGATGAGCATGGATGGCACGCTGTGCGGCCCGAGCAGCGTGCCCGCCTCGATCCGCGCGCGCCGCGCCGATCCGGTCTCGACATCGTTGCCGGGGTCGCGGACGTTGGTGATGCCCTGCGCCAGCAGCAATGGGCCGGTGGCGTCGTCGCCATAATGCATATGGCTGTCCCACAGCCCCGGCACGAGCGTCTTGCCGGCGCCGTCGAAGACCGTCGCGCCCGCCGGGATCGTCACCGACGCGGCCGCGCCCACCGCGACGATGCGGCCCTTGTCGGCAACCAGGCTCATGCCGTCGCGCCACGCCCGGCGCTCGGCATCGTAGAGGCGGACATTGCGGAAGGCGACGGGCGCGGTCGCCTTGGGTGCGATCCTGGCGAGCAATGCGGGGGCTTGGGCGGCCAGCGCCTCGTCCTGCGCTTTCATCAGTGCCGGCGCGGCGGATTCCCAACCGTCGGGCAGGAAGGCCAGGTAGCTCGCCATGCCGAAGAAGCGGTCGCCGTCGAACCAGACGGGCATGGGAGACAGGCTGAAGCCGCCAACGGCATAGGCTGTCAGCGTCTTGCTCGTCCGGCCGTTCGAGATCGTGGCCCTGGTCAACTCGGAGATGGTCGCGCGGCCGGAGGGGCCGAGCGGCAAGGTGCCGCCCGGCGCCTTGCGCAGGGTTTCGACGGCATGGGCGAGGATGTCGATCGTGCCGCCAAAGGGCATGTAGAGCGTGCCGGCGGGGGCGGGCGGGCCATTGTCGACGGGCGTCCTGTATCCGGATCTGGCCGAATAGCTCTCAGCGGCATTGCCCTGTGGCGTGCTGCCCCGGATCTCGATCGTCTCGAACCCGCCATCGGGCGCGAGCGTGAAGCGCTGGTCGATCTCGGTCTTGAAGCCGCGCAGCAACAGGCTCTGGCGCGACCATCGACTGCCGTCCGCGGCCGTCCACAGGCTGATCTCGCCATGCGGACCGGCGCTGGAGGTGATGCGCCATTTGCGCGCGTCCGCCGGCGGCTTGGCGAGCGCGGCTTCGGCCAGGCCCGCCTCCGCCGTTTGCGGCGTGTCCCCATGCGCGGCGGCGGGGGAGGCGATGGCGATCAGCGCGGCCATGGTTGCGAATGCGATGGGTTTCATGCGGGGCGCCCTCAGTTCGGATCCTCGACGTTGGTCGCACGAAACAAGGGAATGCCGCAATCGCGTCAGGGCCAAAGAAAAACCCCGCCGGATCGCTCCGGCGGGGTTTCTTGAAGCCAGTTCGGCGTTGAGCTTACGCTTCGGCGCCGTCCTCGCCATTGGTGTCGGCCACGACCACGGCCAGCGGATCGTCACCGGTATCGGCTTCGACGGGCTGACGCAGTTCCGCTTCATGCTCTTCCGCCGCCGAATTGGGGGCGATCAGGCTTTCCTGCCAGGCGCGCTGACTGGCGCGAAGCGCGGCATCGCGGCTGGAGGCGGTGACGCGCATGCGGTTCATGCCCGCGCCGGTGCCGGCCGGGATCAGGCGACCGACGATCACGTTCTCCTTGAGGCCGATCAGCGTGTCCGACTTGCCCTGCACGGACGCTTCGGTGAGCACGCGGGTCGTTTCCTGGAAGGACGCGGCCGAGATGAACGAACGCGTCTGCAGGCTCGCCTTGGTGATGCCGAGCAGCACCGGCTTGCCCTGAGCGGGGCGGAGCCCGTTCGTCAGCTTGGCGTTGATCTCGTCCATCTCCTCGCGGTCCACCTGCTCGCCGGCGAGCAGGGTGGTGTCGCCGCCATCGGTGATCTCGACCTTCTGCAGCATCTGGCGAACGATCACCTCGATGTGCTTGTCGTTGATCTTCACGCCCTGGAGTCGATAGACTTCCTGGATTTCCGACACGAGATATTCCGCGAGCGCCTCGATGCCGAGGACCTCGAGAATGTCGTGCGGATCGGGCGAGCCGCCGATCAGGTTGTCGCCGCGCTTGACGTAATCGCCTTCCTGCACGTCGATGACCTTGGACTTGGGCACCAGATACTCGACGACCTCGCCGCCATCCTCGGGCTGGATGCCGATCTTGCGCTTCGCCTTATAGTCCTTGCCGAAGACGACGCGGCCCGAGACCTTCGCGATGATCGCGTTTTCCTTGGGCTTGCGGGCTTCGAACAGTTCGGCGACGCGCGGCAGACCGCCGGTGATGTCGCGGGTCTTGGCGGCCTCGCGGCTGGCGCGTGCGAGCACGTCGCCGGCCCGCACTTCCTGGCCGTCCTCCACCGACAGCGTCGTGCCCGGCGTCAGCATGTAGCGGCCGGCCTCGCCCGATGCCGCATCGAGCAGGGTCAGGCGCGGACGCAGATCCTCCTTCGAACGGGTCGGCGCGCGATACTCGATCACGACGCGCTGGGTGATGCCCGTGGCTTCGTCGGCCTGCTCGGTCAGCGTCTTGCCGTCGATCAGGTCCTGATACTTCACCACGCCCGGATTTTCCGTGATCACCGGCATGGTGAACGGATCCCATTCGGCCAGACGATCGCCCTTCGAAACCTTCGCCTTGTCCTCGACCAGCACATAGGCGCCGTAGGGCAGGCGATGGACCGCGCGCTCGCGGCCTTCGGAGTCGATGATCGCCAGCTCGCCCGAACGCGCCAGGACGACGCGACGGTTGCGCTGATCGACGATGATACGCAGGTCGCGATATTCGACGGTACCGTCGGAAACCGCTTCCAGGTTCGACTGCTCGTTGAGCTGCGCCGCGCCGCCGATGTGGAAGGTCCGCATCGTCAGCTGCGTGCCCGGCTCGCCGATCGACTGCGCCGCGATCACGCCCACGGCCTCGCCGATATTCACCGGCGTACCGCGCGCCAGATCACGTCCGTAGCACTTGCCGCAGACGCCCTGGGTCGATTCGCAGACCAGCGGCGAGCGGATCTTGACCGACTGGATGCCGATGGCCTCGATCGCGGCGATCATCGGCTCGTCGAGCAGCGTCCCTTCGGGGATCAGCACTTCGTTGCTCTTGCTGTCGACGATGTCCTCGGCCGTGGTGCGGCCCAGGATACGCTCGCCGAGCGACGCGATGGTCGAGCCGCCCTGAACGATCGCCTTCATCTCCAGCGCGCGCTCGGTGCCGCAATCCTCCTCGATCACGACGCAGTCCTGCGACACGTCGACCAGACGACGGGTCAGGTAACCCGAGTTTGCGGTCTTGAGCGCGGTGTCCGCCAGGCCCTTGCGGGCGCCGTGGGTCGAGTTGAAATATTCAAGGACGGTCAGGCCTTCCTTGAAGTTCGAGATGATCGGCGTCTCGATGATCTCGCCCGAAGGCTTGGCCATCAGGCCGCGCATGCCGGCGAGCTGCTTGATCTGGGCGGCCGAACCACGCGCACCGGAGTGCGCCATCATGTAGATGGCGTTGATCGGCTTCTCGCGGCCGTTCTCGTCCTTCTTGACGGCCTGGATTTCCTTCATCATCGCCGCGGCCACCTGGTCGCCGCAACGGCTCCAGGCGTCGATCACCTTGTTGTACTTTTCCTGCTGGGTGATCAGGCCGTCCTGATACTGCTGCTCGTAATCCTTCACGAGCTCGCGGGTCTCGTCGACCAGGCCTTCCTTCTCGCCCGGGATGATCATGTCGTCCTTGCCGAACGAGATGCCGGCGCGGAACGCGTGACGGAAGCCCAGCGCCATGATGGCGTCGGCGAACAGCACGGTCTCCTTCTGGCCGGTGTGGCGATAGACGATGTCGATGACGTCGCCGATCTCCTTCTTGGTCAGCAGGCGGTTGACCGTTTCGAACGGCACCTTGTGGCTCTTCGGCAGCGTTTCGCCCAGCAGCATGCGGCCCGGCGTCGTCTCGAAGCGCTTCAGATAGGGCTGGCCATTCTCGTCGGTCTGCGGAACGCGGCTGACGATCTTGGTGTGCAGCGTCACCGCCTTGGCGTTGAGCGCCTGATGCACCTCCGCCATGTCGGCGAGCAGCATGCCTTCGCCGGGCTCGTTCTCCTTCAGCATGGAAAGATAATAGAGGCCCAGGACCATGTCCTGCGACGGCACGATGATCGGCTTGCCGTTGGCGGGGCTGAGGATGTTGTTGGTCGACATCATCAGCACGCGCGCTTCGAGCTGCGCTTCCAGCGACAGCGGCACGTGCACGGCCATCTGGTCACCGTCGAAGTCGGCGTTGAACGCGGAGCAGACCAGCGGGTGAAGCTGGATCGCCTTGCCCTCGATCAGCACGGGCTCGAACGCCTGGATGCCGAGGCGGTGAAGCGTCGGCGCGCGGTTGAGCAGCACGGGATGCTCGCGGATCACCTCGTCCAGGATGTCCCAGACTTCCTTGCGCTCCTTCTCGACCCACTTCTTCGCCTGCTTCAGGGTCATGGAGAGACCCTTGGCGTCGAGACGGGCGTAGATGAACGGCTTGAACAGCTCGAGCGCCATCTTCTTGGGCAGGCCGCACTGGTGCAGCTTGAGTTCCGGACCGGTCACGATCACCGAACGGCCCGAATAGTCGACGCGCTTGCCGAGCAGGTTCTGGCGGAAGCGGCCCTGCTTGCCCTTGAGCATGTCGCTGAGCGACTTCAGCGGACGCTTGTTGGCGCCGGTGATGGTGCGGCCGCGACGGCCGTTGTCGAACAGCGCGTCGACGGCTTCCTGCAACATGCGCTTTTCGTTGCGGACGATGATGTCCGGCGCGCGCAGTTCCATCAGCCGCTTCAGGCGGTTGTTGCGGTTGATCACGCGGCGATACAGGTCGTTCAGGTCCGACGTCGCGAAACGGCCGCCGTCCAGCGGTACCAGCGGGCGCAGTTCGGGCGGAATGACCGGGATCACCTCGAGGATCATCCATTCGGGGCGGTTGCCCGAATCGATGAAGCTCTCGACGACCTTCAGCCGCTTGATGATCTTCTTGGGCTTCAGTTCGGACTTGGTCTCGGCCAGTTCTTTCAGCAGGTCCTCGCGCTCGCCGACCAGGTCGAGTTCCTCGAGCATGCGGCGCACGGCCTCGGCGCCGATGCCGGCGCTGAAGGCGTCCTCGCCATATTCGTCCTGCGCGTCGAGCAGTTCGTCCTCGGTGAGGAGCTGATACTTCTCAAGCGGCGTCAGGCCGGGTTCGATGACGATATAGGCTTCGAAGTACAGGACGCGCTCAAGCTGCTTGAGCTGCATGTCGAGCAGCAGGCCGATGCGCGACGGCAGCGACTTCAGGAACCAGATGTGCGCGACGGGGGCGGCCAGTTCGATATGGCCCATGCGCTCGCGGCGAACCTTCGAAACGGTCACCTCGACGCCGCACTTCTCGCAGACGATGCCCTTGTACTTCATGCGCTTGTACTTGCCGCACAGGCACTCGTAATCCTTGATCGGGCCGAAGATGCGCGCGCAGAACAGGCCGTCACGCTCGGGCTTGAACGTGCGGTAGTTGATCGTCTCCGGCTTCTTGATCTCGCCGAACGACCAGGAACGGATGCGTTCCGGGCTGGCGATGCCGATCTGGATCTGGTCGAAGGTCTCGGGCTTCGCGATCGGATTGGCGAAATTGGTCAGTTCGTTCATGTCTCAGTCCCTTATGAAGGGTCAAATTTCCGGGCGGAGGAAGCGTGCCGCCATGGGCGGCACGCCGTCCGTCATTCCGCGGCCTCGGCCAGGCCGTCTTCGCTGTCTTCGATGCTCTTCAGCTCGACGTTCAGGCCCAGCGAGCGCATTTCCTTGACGAGAACGTTGAAGCTCTCCGGAATGCCTGCCTCGAAGGTGTCGTCGCCCTTGACGATCGCTTCGTAGACCTTGGTGCGGCCGACCACGTCGTCCGACTTCACCGTCAGCATCTCCTGCAGCGTGTAGGCGGCGCCATAGGCCTGGAGCGCCCACACCTCCATCTCGCCGAAGCGCTGGCCGCCGAACTGCGCCTTGCCGCCCAGCGGCTGCTGGGTGACGAGCGAGTAGGGGCCGATCGAACGCGCGTGGATCTTGTCGTCGACCAGGTGGTGCAGCTTCAGCATGTAGATGTAGCCCACGGTCACCTTGCGGTCGAACGCATCACCGGTGCGGCCGTCGAACAGCTCCACCTGGCCCGACGGATCGAGACCCGCCAGTTCCAGCATGTCGGCCACGTCGGACTCGCGGGCGCCGTCGAACACCGGGGTCGCCATCGGCACGCCGCCGGTCAGGTTGCCCGCCAGCTCGATGATCTGCTCGGGGTTCCGGGCCTCGATCTCGGCGACATAATGCTCGCCATAGACCGTCTTCAGCCGATCGATCACCACCTGCGGCGCGTTGCCGCCGGTGCCGTTCGGATTGGCCTCTCGCCACTGCTCCAGCGCACCGGAGATCTGGCGGCCCAGGCCGCGCGCGGCCCAGCCGAGATGCGTCTCGAAGATCTGCCCGACGTTCATGCGCGAAGGCACGCCCAGCGGGTTCAGCACGATGTCGACGGGGGTGCCGTCTTCCAGGAAGGGCATGTCTTCGGCCGGCAGGATCCGGCTGATGACGCCCTTGTTGCCGTGGCGGCCGGCCATCTTGTCGCCCGGCTGCAGCTTGCGCTTCACAGCGACGAAGACCTTGACCATCTTGAGCACGCCCGGGGGCAGTTCGTCACCGCGCTCCAGCTTCTCGCGACGGTCCTCGAACTTCTCGTTGATGAGCTTGACCGCCTCGTCATACTGGGCCTTCACGGCTTCCAGATCGGCCTGGCGCTTGTCGTCCTGGACCGCGAACTTCCACCATTCGTGGCGCTCGACTTCCTCCAGCAGCGACTCGTCGATCTCCGAGCCCTTCTTGACGCCCTTGGGCGCCGCGGTCGCGACCTGGCCGAGCAGCATCTCCCGCAGGCGGCCATAGCTCGCCCGGTTGAGGATGCCGCGCTCGTCGTCCGAGTCCTTCTTCAGGCGCTCGATCTCCTCGCGCTCGATCGCCATCGCGCGCTCGTCCTTGTCGATGCCGTGGCGGTTGAACACGCGCACCTCGACGATCGTGCCGGCGACGCCCGGGGGCAGGCGCAGCGACGTGTCACGCACGTCGGACGCCTTTTCGCCGAAGATCGCGCGGAGCAGCTTTTCTTCCGGCGTCATCGGGCTTTCACCCTTCGGCGTGATCTTGCCGACCAGGATGTCGCCCGGTTCGACCTCGGCGCCGATATAGACGATGCCCGCTTCGTCGAGGTTGCGCAGCGCTTCCTCGCCGACATTGGGGATGTCGCGCGTGATGTCTTCCGGCCCGAGCTTGGTGTCGCGGGCCATCACCTCGAACTCCTCGATATGGATCGAGGTGAAGACGTCGTCCTTCACGATCCGCTCGGAGATCAGGATGGAGTCTTCGTAGTTGTAGCCGTTCCAGGGCATGAACGCGACGAGCGCGTTGCGGCCCAGCGCCAGTTCGCCGAACTCGGTCGACGGACCGTCGGCGATGATGTCGCCTTCGTTGACGATGTCGCCTACCTTCACCAGCGGGCGCTGGTTGATGCAGGTGTTCTGGTTGGAGCGCTGGAACTTCATCAGCGTGTAGATGTCGACGCCCGACTTGCCGGCCTCGACGTCGCCGGTGGCGCGGATCACGATACGGGTCGCGTCGACCTGATCGACGATGCCGCCGCGCTTGGCGCCGATGGCGGCACCCGAGTCACGCGCGACCGTCTCTTCCATGCCGGTGCCGACGAACGGCGCCTCGGCGCGGACGAGCGGCACCGCCTGCCGCTGCATGTTCGATCCCATGAGCGCGCGGTTGGCGTCGTCGTTTTCCAGAAACGGAATGAGCGATGCGGCGACCGACACGAGCTGCTTGGGGCTGACGTCCATCAGCGTGATGTGATCGCGCGGCGCCATCAGGAACTCGCCGGCCTCGCGGGCGGAGATCAGATCCTCGACAAAGCCGTTCTCGGCATCGAGCTCGGCGTTCGCCTGCGCGATGGTGTGCTTCGCCTCTTCCATCGCCGAGAGATACACGACCTCGGTGGTGACCTTGCCGTCGATGACCTTGCGGTATGGCGTCTCGATGAAGCCGTACTTGTTGACCCGGCTGAAGCTCGCGAGCGAGTTGATCAGACCGATGTTCGGGCCTTCCGGCGTTTCGATCGGGCAGATGCGGCCATAATGCGTCGGATGGACGTCGCGCACCTCGAAGCCCGCGCGCTCGCGGGTAAGGCCGCCCGGCCCGAGCGCCGAAACGCGGCGCTTGTGCGTCACTTCGGACAGCGGGTTGGTCTGGTCCATGAACTGCGAGAGCTGCGACGAACCGAAGAATTCGCGCACCGCGGCGACCGCGGGCTTCGCGTTGATCAGGTCGTTGGGCATGACGGTCGAGACGTCGACCGAGCTCATGCGCTCCTTCACCGCGCGCTCCATGCGGAGCAGGCCGATGCGATACTGGTTCTCGAGCAGTTCGCCGACCGAACGGACGCGACGGTTGCCGAGATTGTCGATATCGTCGATCTCGCCCTTGCCGTCCTTCAGATCGACCAGCGTCTTGACGACGGCCAGGATATCCTCGGTGCGCAGCGTCGTCACCGTATCCTCGGCGTCGAGGTCGAGGCGCATGTTGAGCTTGACGCGGCCGACGGCCGACAGGTCGTAGCGCTCGGGATCGAAGAACAGGCCGGCGAACAGCGCTTCGGCGGTCTCGCGCGTCGGCGGTTCGCCGGGGCGCATGACGCGATAGATGTCGCTGAGCGCGTGGTCGCGATCCTCGGCCTTGTCGGCCTTCAGCGTGTTGCGGATCCAGGGGCCGGTGTTGACGTGATCGATGTCGAGCAGTTCGATGCGATCGACGCCCGCCTTGTCGAGCTTTTCGAGATTGTCCGGCGACACTTCGTCGCCGGCTTCGATATAGATCTCGCCGGTCGCCTCGTTGATCAGGTCGAACGCCGAATAGCGGCCGAAGATCTCCTCGGTCGGGATCAGGAGCTGCTCAAGCCCGTCCTTCTGCGCCTTGTTGGCGGCACGTGGGCTGATCTTCTGGCCGGCGGGGAAGATGACTTCGCCGGTCTTGGAATCGACGACGTCGAACGCCGGCTTCTGGCCGCGCCACTGTTCGGGCGTGAAGGGGATCACCCAGCCGCCTTCGCCGCGTACGAACGTCACCTTGTTGTAGAAATAGCCGAGGATGTCCTCGGAATTCAGGCCGAGCGCATAGAGCAGGGCGGTGACCGGCAGCTTGCGCTTGCGGTCGATACGGACGTTGACGATGTCCTTGGCGTCGAATTCGAAATCGAGCCACGAGCCGCGATAGGGGATGACGCGCGCGGCGAAGAGGTACTTGCCCGAGGCGTGGGTCTTGCCGCGGTCATGGTCGAACAGCACGCCCGGCGAACGGTGCATCTGGCTGACGATGACGCGCTCGGTGCCGTTGATGAAGAAGGTGCCGTTCTCGGTCATGAGCGGCATGTCGCCCATGTAGACGTCCTGCTCCTTGATATCGAGCACCGAGCGGGTTTCCGTGTCGGCGTCCACCTCGAACACGATCAGGCGCAGCGTGACGCGCATCGGCGCCGCATAGGTGATACCGCGCTGGCGGCATTCCTCGACGTCGAACTTGGGATCTTCCAGCTCGTAATTGACGAAATCGAGTTCGGCGGTGCCGGCGAAATCGCGGATCGGGAAAACCGAGCGCAGCGTCTTCTCGAGACCGGAGACATAGCCGATCTTGGGATCGGAGCGCAGGAACTGCTCGTAGGATTCGCGCTGAACCTCGATCAGGTTCGGCATCTGCACCACTTCGTGGATGTTGCCGAAAACCTTGCGGATGCGCTTCTTCGCGGTGCTCGGGAGGGGAGCTGCCTTGGTCGCCATGTCGGTTTTGCCCTATCGGTCGGTTGCGTCAGTCAGAATTCTTCGGCGCAAAAACGCCAAAAGCCGCAGTCTTTCCGTCCGGAAAAACAGCAGCTTCGGCGTCCTGGAACCCCAGCCGATCCATTCGTCCGATGCGCTGCGCGACGGCGCATCATTTCCCGAAAGGCTGTGGTGAAGAGGCGCGATATAGGGGGCGGGTGCGGCGATGTCAAACCGCCATCCATCCTCGGCCGGGCGTCGGGATGGAACGATCCATCGCAGTTTCTGCGACGAGCGGAGCCCGGACCTCCACGAAAATCGTTGTCGGCCTGTCATGAAGCAGCATTCGAACCCCCATCGCCCCGCGATTGCCATGCTGTTGGCGGCCGTCGCGCTCCCCGCAACCCCGTCGTTCGCGCAGGATATCCAGCCCTTGCCGGTGCCCGCGCAGACCGTACCCCCACCGGTGGTCACCACGGCGGCGCCCACGCCACAGGTCGCCCCGCCGCCCGTGGTCTCGGTCGTGCCCAGTCCGGCGCCCGTCGCCGAGGTCGAGCAACCGGCGGCAGCGCCACAGCGTCGCACGGCCGAGCGACCCGCGCCACGGCCGCGCGTGCGGGATGTGAAGCCCGCTGCGCCCGTGGCGGCGGCCACGGTCGCCGTGCCGGCTGCCGCCACGCCCGCGCTCACGCCTGTTCCGGCGCCGGTGGCGCCGGCTGCCGAGATCGCGCCGCAGCCGATCGATCCGGTCGCGACCGGCCCCGTAGCCGCCGATCCTGTCGCTCCGGCACCGGCCGAAACCGGCAATACGCCGTGGCTCTGGCTGGTTCTCGGGCTTGCGGTGATCGGCGCGATCGCCGGGTTGCTCGCCTGGCGCCGTCGCCGCGAAGCCGAATATGAGGGGGTGGAGGGGTATTTCGACGGGGAGTATGAGGAGCCTGTGCCCGCGCCGTTCGTCGAGCCCGTGCCCGACGCGATGACCGCGGCCGCGCCGGTCGTGCCGGCGGCGGCGCTCCATGTTCCCGCAGCCCCCCGGCCGGATCTGGTCGTCGCCGAAACGCATTCGGCCGATCCGATCGGCGAGATCGACAAGGTGTCCGTCGGCGAACCCGACAGCGCGGATATCGACGCGATGGTCGCGGCATCGGATGCGCCGGCGGGGCGGCCCTGGCTGGAACTGATGATGCGCCCGATGCGCGCCGGCACCAATCGCGACGACGCGGTGGTCGAATTCGAGCTGACCGTCAGCAATGCGGGCGATGTGCCTGCCCGCGACGTGCGCATTTCGACATGGATGTTCGCCGCCGGCTCGGCGCAGGAATCGGAGATGGAGCAACTCCTGATCGATCCGCCCGCCGGGGCGAAGCTGTCCGAGGTCACGCTTGCGCCGGGTGACGGCACTCGGATCGAGGCGGCGATCGCTCTGCCGACCGATCATGGCGTGGATGGCAGCGTGTTGCCGGTGCTGGTCGCCGATGCCCGTTACACCCTGCCGGGCGGCGGGGAAGGGCGCACATCGGCGTCCTTCGAGATCGGCTTGGCGCGCGGCGAGGTGATCGAGGGCTTCTCGACCGACCGGCCGACGGGCATGCACGAGGATATCGATGCGCGCCTCCATGCGGAGCCGCAGCACGCCTGACGATCGCCCGGCGGTTCCGGATAACGAGAAAGGGCGGCTCCATGCGGAGCCGCCCTTTCCGTGTCCGTTCCAGCCTGAAGCCCGATCGCGTGGATCAGGCGCCAGTCGCGCTGGAGGCGTACGTGCGAACTTACTTCAGTTCGACGGTCGCGCCGGCCTCTTCGAGCTGCTTCTTCAGCTTCTCGGCCTCGTCCTTGCTGATGCCTTCCTTGATCGCCTTCGGAGCCGACTCGACCAGCGCCTTGGCTTCGGTCAGGCCCAGGTTGGTGATCGCGCGGACTTCCTTGATGACGTTGATCTTCTTGCCACCGTCGCTGACGAGGACGACGTCGAACTCGGTCTTCTCTTCAGCGGCCGGAGCGGCGGGGCCACCCTGAGCCGGCGCAGCCGCAACCGCAGCAGCGGCCGAAACGCCCCACTTTTCTTCGAGGAGCTTCGAGAGCTCGGCCGCCTCGAGAACGGTGAGGGCCGAAAGATCGTCAACGAGCTTGTTCAGGTCTGCCATGTGTAGTCTCCATATGCGGGCATCGGCCCGCCATTCGGGTTTCAGTCAGGTGATCAGGCGGCTTCCTTTTCCGCATGCGCGGAAAGGACGCGGGCGATCTGAGCCGCCGGTGCCTGAGTGATGGTCGCGAGCTTGGTTGCGGGTGCAACGACGAGGCCCACGATCTTGGCGCGCAGTTCGTCAAGCGAGGGCAGCGCGGCGAGCGCCTTGATTCCCTCTGCATCGAGAAGCGTCTCGCCCATCGCGCCGCCCACGATTTCCAACTTGTCGTTGGTCTTCGCGAACTCCACGATCACCTTTGCAGGTGCCACCGGATCGGCGGAGGTGCCGAGCGCCGTCGGGCCCGTCAGCAGATCGCTGATGGGGGCGTAGGCGGTGCCCTCGATTGCGAGCTTGGCAAGCTTGTTCTTCGCGACCTTGTAGCTGGCGCCAGCGTCGCGCATCTTCGTCCTGAGCGCCGTGGACTGCGCCACGGTGAGGCCGAGATTGCGGGTGACAACCACCACGCTGGTCTCGGTGAAGGTGCGGTTCAGCGTTGCGACCAGCTCGGCTTTTTGAGCACGATCCATGCCATTCTCCACTATGCCTGCCGGAAATCCGGCAAGCGGCTAAACCCGCGGCAAGCCGCGGGCGATACAAGTCCGAGGGGAATGGTCACCTGCCTGTCGGCAGAAGCCCGGCGGGCGCACAAGGCGCGACGCGGGCGGAAAACTGTTCCCCGTCTAGGCTGGATATTAAGAAGGCCGGATCGCCTTCACCAACTGTCTCGGACGGCATGATCATCGGGCGAGCCCAATGATCAAGGCGCGGCGCATAGCAGATTCAGGGGCGGGGTCAAGGAGAAGCGGTCCGATCCCGCGAAGTCGGGCTGCTGCAGGGCTTCGATGGGCTCAGTTCAAACGGCGCGGGGATCAGGCGCCATGTTGATGGGGTGGCGTGACGAGAGGTCATCCCCACCAACAAAAAGGCCGGAGCTCGCGCCCCGGCCTCCCTGTTTCTGTCGGGATCGCCGGCTTACGCCGCGGCGACTTCGGCCGTGTCGACCTTGACGCCGGGGCCCATCGAGGAGCTCAGCGCGATCTTGCGGACATACTTGCCCTTCGCGCCCGACGGCTTGGACTTGATCACCGCGTCGACCAGCGCGTCGAAGTTCGCGCGCAGATCCTCGGCGGGGAAGCTCGCCTTGCCGATGCCCGAATGGATGATACCGGCCTTTTCGACGCGATACTCGACCTGACCGCCCTTGGCGGCCTTGACGGCTTCGCCGACATTGGGGGTCACGGTGCCGAGCTTCGGGTTGGGCATCAGGCCCTTGGGGCCCAGCACCTTGCCGAGGCGGCCGACCAGGCCCATCATGTCCGGGGTCGCGATGCAGCGATCGAACTCGATCTTGCCGCCCTGGACGATCTCGAGCAGGTCTTCCGCGCCGACGACGTCGGCGCCGGCGGCCTTGGCTTCCTCGGCCTTGTCGCCACGGGCGAACACGCCGACGCGAACGGTCTTGCCGGTGCCCTTGGGCAGGGTGACGACGCCGCGGACCATCTGGTCGGCGTGGCGGGGGTCGACGCCCAGGTTCAGCGCGAGTTCGATGGTCTCGTCGAACTTGGCCGTCGCGTTCGCCTTCACCAGCGCGATCGCTTCGTCGACGCCGTGCAGCTTGTCACGGTCGATGGTCTGGGCGAGCGTCTTCGCCTTCTTGCTCTGAAATGCCATTGGTTCAGCCCTCCACCACTTCGAGACCCATCGCGCGGGCGGAGCCTTCGATGATCTTGGTCGCGGCCTCGATGTCGTTGGCGTTCAGGTCCTTCATCTTCACTTCGGCGATCTCGGCCAGCTTTGAGCGCGCGATCTTTCCGGCGGAAACCTTGCCGGGCTCCTTCGAACCCGACTTGAGACCGGCGGCCTTCTTGATCAGGTAGGTCGCCGGCGGCGTCTTGGTTTCGAAGCTGAAGCTGCGATCCGCATAGACGGTGATGATCGTCGGGATCGGCATGCTCTTTTCGAGATCGCCGGTCGCCGCGTTGAACGCCTTGCAGAATTCCATGATGTTCACGCCGCGCTGACCCAGGGCAGGGCCGATCGGCGGGGAGGGATTGGCGGCGCCCGCGGGCACCTGGAGCTTGATATAGCCCGTTATCTTCTTAGCCATTGTCCATTCTCACTCTGTAGTCGGGCCCGGCGCGACGGCCTTGCCCAGTTTCAAGCTTAGCGGTTTGACGGGACGCCGAAGCGACCCTCCCGCAGGCATTCGGGGGCATGCCCCCAAATTCTTACTTGGCGCGCTCGACCTGCTCGAAATCGAGCTCGACGGGGGTGGCGCGGCCGAAGATCGAGACCGAAACCTTGACGCGGTTCTTCTCGAAATCCAGTTCCTCGACGATGCCGTTGAAGCTGGCGAAGGGGCCATCGAGCACCTTGACGCTGTCGCCGATCTCGTAATCCACCTTGATCTGGTGCTTGGGCGCCGCGGCGGCTTCCTCCTTGGTGTTGAGGATGCGCGCGGCTTCCGCCTCGCTGATCGGCTGCGGCTTGCCCGACGAGCCGAGGAAGCCCGTCACCTTCGGCGTGTTCTTCACCAGGTGATAGACATCGTCGTTCATCGACAGCTTCGCCAGCACATAGCCGGGGAAGAACTTGCGTTCGGACTGGATCTTCTTGCCGCGGCGAACCTCGGTCACGGTCTCGGTCGGCACCTCGACGGATTCGACGAGCGCTTCGAGCCCCATGCGCGTCGCTTCGGCCATGATCGAGTCACGGACCTTGTTCTCGAAGCCCGAATAGGCGTGGATGATGTACCAGCGCGACATGCGTTTCCCTATTAGCTCCGGCTCAGCCGATCAGGCCGAGCAATGCGCGGACGATGGCGCTGAACGCCGAATCGATCCCGAAGAAGAAGAGCGCGAGGATCGTCGTCATGATGAGCACCATGACCGCGGTCATCACGGTTTCCTTGCCGGTCGGCCAGACGACCTTCGCCGTCTCTGCCCGCACCTGCCGGATGAATTCGCCGGGATTGACCTTCGCCACTGTTCGAGCCTTCGAAAAATTCATCAATACCAACGACAAATGGTCACCAGACGACTTCCGTGTCTTTCGACCGGAGCGCCCCGTGACCTCTCTGTCGCATCCCGGGTCATTATACCGCGCCGCCAACCGTGGCAAGCGTGGCAGGGGCAGAGGGACTCGAACCCACGACCCTCGGTTTTGGAGACCGATGCTCTACCAGCTGAGCTATACCCCTAGGACCGGGAAGACGGGCGACATAGCGAGGGACAGGGGCGGACGCAAGGGCTGGAAGCACCTGTCTTGCCAAGTCTCCATGAGCGCACCTCATCGAGACTTGGCATCAGCCCGCGCGGCGCTTGAGCGAAACGATCGAGCGTGCGTCAGCATCTTCGAGATCGCGCATATGTAGATCAGGCGGCGGCGCGGCGCTGCTGGGCGCGCACCATCAGCTTGCGGGCTTCCTCCGCCACCATCGGCTTGCCGAACAGATAGCCCTGCACCTTGGTGCAGCCGAGTTCGCGGATCATCTCGAACTCTTCCTCGGTTTCGGCGCCCTCGGCGGTGGTGGTCATGCCCAGGCTGTCCGCCATGGCGACGACCGCGCGGATGATCGCCAGGCTCTCCGCGCTCTTCTTGGCGGCGCCCTGGACGAAGCTGCGATCGATCTTGATCGTCGAGAACTGCGTCTTGCGGAGATAGCCGAGCGAGGAATAGCCGGTGCCGAAATCGTCGAGCGCCAGCCGGACGCCCAGGCCGAGTATCTGATCGAGAATCGCGATCGCCCCGGTCCCTTCGCGCAGGAACACGCTTTCGGTTACTTCCAGCTCCAGCCGGTGCGGCGGCAGGCCGCTGTGCGACAGGGCGGAGATCACGGCGGTCACGAAATTGGGATCGCTGAGCTGTTCGGCCGAGACGTTGACCGCGACGCGCACGGTGGACGGCCAATTGACCGCTTCCTCGCACGCGGTGCGCAACACCCATTCGCCGATGGGGGCGATCAGGCGCGCATCCTCGGCCACGGTGATGAACTTGTAGGGCGGGATCACGCCCATTTCGGGATGCGTCCAGCGCAGCAGCGTCTCGAATCCCTCGATCGCCGAATCATCGGCGGAAACGACGGGCTGATAGACGAGGTGGAATTCGCCCTTTTCGAGCGCGCTGCGCAGCGCGATCTCGAGCGTGCGGCGTTCCTCGGCATTGGCATGGAGCTGCGGTTCGTAGCAATTATGCTTGCCGCCGCCGGCATCCTTGGACCGGTAGAGCGCGAGATCGGCGCTGCGGATCAGCATTTCCGCGGTGCGCCCGTCGCGCGGGCCGATCGCGCTGCCGACGCTCGCGCCGATATAGAGCGTGTGCTGGTCCACTTCATAGGGCCGTGTCAGCGCCTCGATGACGGCATGGGCAAGCGCGTCGACCCGGCTCTGGTCGCGTACGTCGAGCAACACCACCGCGAACTCGTCGCCGCCCAGGCGGCCGCACAGTTCGTTCTCGGTCATCAATTGCCGCAGCCGTTCGGCGACGCGGCTCAGCAACCGGTCGCCGATCGGATGGCCGAGCGTATCGTTGACCGCCTTGAAGCGATCCAGATCGATCATCATGAAACCGCACTGGCTGCGCCATTGTTCGGCATGCTGCATCGCGCGCGCCAGCGTCTCGTTGATCATCATGCGGTTGGGCAGGCCGGTCAGCGTGTCGTAGCGCGCCAGGCGGTTGATCTTGTCGGCCGAATCGCGCTGCGCGGTGACGTCCGAGCCGACGCCCCGGAACCCCAGGAACGCGCCGCGATCGTCGAAACGCGGCGAGGCGGACAATTCCCACCAGCGCGTGGCGCCCGCGATCTTCACGGGCAGGATGAGGTCGGCGAAGCTTTCGCGCCGCTTCAGCTTCTCCGCCAGTTCGCGCAGGCCCGAGGCGAAATTGCCCGCTTCCCAGCTTTCGCCGGCCAAGATGCGCAGCAGCTGCTTGCCCTCCAGCTCGGCAAGCTCGACGCCCAATGCCGATGCGAAGCGTGGAGAGACATGGGTGAGGCAGCGCGCGGCATCGGTCTGCCACAGCCAGTCCGCGCCGGTATCCTCGAACTCGCGCAGCAACAGGCTGACGACTTCCTTCTTTTCGGTGAGCGCCTGGTCCGACACCATCGAATCGATGAAGCGCTTGCCGCTCAGAAACGCCATTCCGGCCAGCATCATCGTGAACACGATGTTCGCGCTGGCGAGCATCGTCAGGCCCAGATTGAACGCCATCGCGCTGAGCGCGGCGCCGAGCACGGCGATGAACAGCATCGTTCCCAGCGGCGCCACCGTCAGCACCAGCGCCGCAGCCGCGGCCAGGCTGCTGAGCACCGACCATATGACGAGAATCTCGTTGATCCCGCCCTTCACGAAAAACAGCGGCGGCACGGCCCAAAGCACGCCGGACGCGAACAGGGCGATCGTTTCGCGATGCAGTTCGGTGCGGGTCGCGCTTCGCATTTCCCAGTCGCGCACGCGCCATTTGCGCGAGGCGATGTGCAGGCCGAGCGCGACGATGGCGAAGCCCCAGCCGTAGAGGATCAACGGTTGGACCACCGTGGCATGCGCCACGCAGATCAGCGTCGCGCCGCCGAGCACGGCAAGGAAGCGGACCAGCGCACATTTGTAGAGCGCGTTGAGCTGGGCGGCGCGAATCGCGCCCCAGTCCAGGCCCTTGTCCTCGGTCAGGCCTAGCGCTGCCGCCCAGCCGATGCGCGGCGCCGTCTCATCGATCTGCGTATTCTGGTCCACCTGGAACGGTTAACCGGCAACTGGTTAGCGATCGGTTGAGAAATGCCAAAAAAACGCCTGCCGTCCCCTTTTTGCGCGGTCGGCGCTCAGGCAGCGATGTCGAGCGGCTGGATCTCGCCGGAAAGATAGAGGTTGCGCGCCTTTGCGCGGCTGAGCTTGCCCGAGCTGGTGCGGGGCAAGGTGCGGGGCGGCACGAGTTCGACGACGCAGTTCATGCCCGTGATCGAGCGGACCTTGTCGCGGATCTCGTCGCGCAGGCGCGCGCGCTCGGCATTGTCGGAGGTGCGGCACTGGACGAGCACCGCCGGGGTTTCCTCGCCGCCCGGCGTGGTGATCGCGAAGGCGGCGATGTCGCCGGACTTGAACCCGGGAAGCTGCTCCACGGCCCATTCGATGTCCTGCGGCCAGTGGTTCTTGCCGTTGATGATGATCATGTCCTTCGCCCGGCCGACGATATAGACATAGCCGTTCGACATATAGCCCATGTCGCCTGTATCGAGCCAACCGTCCTTCAGGCAGGCATCGGTGGCTTCCTGATCGCGGAAATAGCCGACCATCACCGACGATCCACGGCACCACACCTTCCCGATCGCGCGATCGGGAAGCGGTGTGCCGTCTTCCTCGCGGATCTGCACCTCCATGTCGCGGCACGGCTTCCCGCAATTGACGACGGCGCGGTAGCGCTGCGGGCGATCGCTGTTGCCCATGGCGCCCGAAAGCTCGGTCTCCTCGACCAGCTCGACGACGATGCCTTCGCCCGGCGGCATGATCGAGACCGCGAGCGTCGCTTCGGCGAGGCCATAGCTCGGCACGAAGGCGGATGCCTTGAAGCCGGCGCTCGCGAATGCGTCGACGAAGCTCTGCATCACGTCCGGGCGGATCATGTCGGCGCCATTGCCGGCGATCCGCCAGCGCGACAGATCGAACCGGTCTGTATTGGTCTGGCTGGAGATGCGGCGCGCGCAGATGTCATAGCCGAAGGTCGGCGAATAGCTCATCGACGTGCCGGGATTGCGGCTGATCAGGTCGAGCCAGGCGAGCGGGCGGCGCGCGAAATCCTCGGTCTTCAGATAATCGGTCGAAACCTGGTTGGCGATGGGCGACAGGAAGCAGCCCACCAGCCCCATGTCGTGATACCAGGGCAGCCACGAGATGCAGCGATCGCTGTCCTGCAGTTCCATGCCGTGCGAATGCGCGGCCAGATTGTCGAGCAGGGCGCGATGCGTGATCGCGACGCCATGCGGGAAGCGCGTCGATCCGCTGGAATATTGGAGATAGGCGATATCGCCCTCGCTCGCCTGCGGGAGCGTGACGGGTTCGGCCGCGGCGGCGCCGAAGCTCTCCCAGTCCACGCCCTCGACCTCGCATGCGGTGGCGGCGTCGCCGGCCATGCCCGCCAGTTCCGCGGGATAGAGCAGCATCTTCGCATCGGCGCTGCGGAGCTGGACGCTGAGCTGGTCGACATAGGAGTCGCGGCCGCCGAACGATGTCGGCAGCGGCAGCGGCACCGGCCATGCGCCGGCATAGATGGTGCCGAAGAACAGCGCCGCGAATTCGGCGCCGGTTTCGGCGACCAGGGCGATGCGATCTTCCGGTTTCACGCCGTGCGCGATCAGGCGATAGGCGCAGTCGAGCGCATCGCGTCGCAGTTCGGAAAAGCGATAGGGACGCACCAGCGCACCGCGGGCGTCGTGGAAATTGAGTCCGCGTACGCCCTGGGCGGCATAGTCGAGCGCTTCGCCCAGAGTTTCGAAATCGGAATAGCGGCGCGCGAGATTGTCCTCGATCGGCGTCGGCTCAAGCATATTCATTCCTGCGACCTTAACAGCGGAAATCTTGGGTTCTGCGAGCTCCAGCATCTTCCTTGCTCTCATTCTTCCCGGCATCGCGCGCATTGCTCGCGCCGTCCGCACAGGATTTCCCCACCATGAACCTGCTTTCTTAGCGCAGTGGACGCGTTCAAAATCCGGCTCGACTGTGGCATAAACATGGCGGTGACCAAAGAGAAGCGCAGAGCCCCAAAGCCGCTTGATGCTGAAATGCTGCGACAGCTCGGGCTCAATCATGTCGCGCGATACGCCACGACCCGCGGGAAACTGCGATCCTATCTGACGCGCAAGCTCCGTGAGCGGGGCTGGCAGGGCGATGATGCCCCGCCGGTCGAGGCGATCGTCGAGCGGATGGCGGCGCTCGGCTATGTCGACGATCGCGCCTTTGCCGAGACCCGCGCCGCCGGGCTGGCGCGCAGGGGCTATGGGCCGCGCCGCATCGCGGATGCGCTGAGAATGGCGGGCATCGACGAGGCGGACGGGCAGGCCGCTGGCGAAGCGGCCGGCGCGGCGGCGTGGGATGCGGCGCTCGCCTTCGCACGGCGGCGGCGGATCGGCCCCTTCGCCGCCGATTCGCCGGAGCCCGGCCCTGCGCGCGACAAGGCGCTGGCCGCATTGATGAGGGCCGGGCACACGTTTGAAATCGCAAGGATTCTCGTCGATTCAGAGCCTGGCGAAGTCCCCGAAGCCCCGAATTGAAACAATTGTGCTTCCCCGGTTTCGGAAACGAACGGAATTGTGTTACGCCATGGGTTGGAGACTCATTCTTGGGGGAGATGGGCTCGCGTGCAAGAGTCCGGAGCTATGCACAGTAACGCGCAAGGCGCGGACCCGCCGATCGAGGAGATCGGGGGGAGCATTGTCGCAACCGAAGTGCTGGAAAAACATGACGGCACGATGAAATGGTTCGATTCGACGCGGGGCTTCGGCTTCATGGTGTCGGATGACGGCGCGGGCGACGTGCTGATCCACTTTTCGGTATTGCGGGATCACGGGCGGCGCAGCCTGCCCGAAGGCACGCGGGTGAGCTGCCTGGCGGTGCGCCGCAATCGCGGCCTGCAGGCGCGCGAGATCCTGTCCTTCGATCTGGATACGGCGATCGTTCCCGATCCCGAACGCATGACGCCGGAGCGGCGTGACCGCGTCGATCCGGCCGACATGATCGATCAGGCGGGGCCGTTCGAGCCGGTTCAGGTCAAATGGTTCAACCGCGTGAAGGGTTATGGCTTCCTGCTGCGCGCGGACGGAGAGACCGATATCTTCGTCCATATGGAAACGCTGCGCCGCGCCGGCCTGGCGGAAGTCGAACCGGGCCAGCCGCTCCGTGCGCGTTGCGTCAGCGGCAACAAGGGGCTGCTGGCCGTTCTGGTCGAGCCGATCGAATAGTCATGCGGCCGCTAATGCTGATGGTGGCCCTCGCGGCCGCAGTTGCCCTGTACGGCTGCCAGGGAAAAGGCGGCGCGGGAACGGAAGAGCCGACGGGATCGGGGAGCGAGACCGCGGTGGAGCGCGTTCCGCTCTCGATTCACGCGGCAACGGGCGTTCACAAGTTTCGCGTCGAAATGGCGCGCACCGAAGTGGAGCAGCAGCGCGGGCTGATGTATCGCACCTCGCTGCCGGCCGATGGCGGGATGCTGTTTCCGTCCGCGCAGCCCGAGCCGCGCTCTTTCTGGATGAAGAACACGGTGATGTCGCTCGACATGATTTTCATCCGCCAGGATGGCAGTATCGCGCGGATCGCGGAAGAGACGGTGCCGGAATCGCTCGATCAGGTCGAATCGGGCGAACCGGTGATCGCCGTGCTCGAAATCGCCGGCGGGCGCGCCGCCGCGCTCGGCATTGCGGAGGGCGATCAGGTGAGCTGGCCGGACGGGCCGGCGGCGAAATAGTCGCGCGCGACGCAAAACGGTTTTCTCCGGCCGCGCCATCGGGTAACGGGAACGCGCAATGGGCATCTTCAAGAACATCTTCACCTGGTGGGAAGGCGCGACCTTCGGCACCGCGATGGGCACCATCTTCGGCGGCGAGCGCGTCGGCGAGGATGCGCTGGGCAATATCTATTACGAGGCGAAAAAGGCTGAAAATGGCCGTAAACGCCGCTGGGTGATCTACAAGGGCGCGAACGATGCGAGCCGCGTGCCGCCCGAATGGCATGGCTGGCTGCACGGCACGCTCGATGCCGTCCCATCCGAAGCGCTGCCGAGCCCGCGGCCCTGGCAGCGCGAGGCGACTCCGAATCTGACCGGAACCGGAAGCGCCTATCGCCCGGCCGGCGCGCTCGAGGCCGGCGGCCGTCGCGCGCAGGCCACCGGGGATTATGAGGCATGGGCGCCCGACGCATGAATCGTCGGCTCGTCGCCGGTCTGGGCGTCGCCGGGTTGATCCTGGCCGGCTGGGGCGCGGCGATGGCATTGCAGAATCAGGCGGAGCCCGCCGCCACCGGCAGCGAAGCGTCGAATGCCGCAAGTTCGGCCGATGCGCCCGCAGCACCAGCGCGGGCGAACACCGCGCCGGCGGCCCCGCCGCCTTCGCGTGGAACGACGCCCATGGCCGAGCGCGAGGCGGTGATCGGCCTGCTCAACAAGCGCAATGGCCTGTCGCGCGATCTGCGCATGAAGCCCGGTCAGGCATTGCGGGTTGGTGATGTGATCGTGCGGCTGCGCGCCTGCGAACAGACCGCGCCCTGGGAGCCCGAGCAATTGACGGGCGCCTTCGTCCAGCTCGACGTGCGCGGCGCCGACGATAAATGGCGTCGTGCCTTTTCAGGCTGGCTCTACAAGGAATCGCCGTCGCTCAACATGGTCGAGCATCCGGTCTACGATGTCTGGGCCAAGGCCTGCACGATGCGCTTCCCCGATATCGGCACGGAAACCGAAACCGTTTCGGCCGGGGAATCGGGCGCGGCCGGCCGGTCGAGCGCGCGGAAATCGGGTGGTGGAGCCGCCGAGGAGCCGGCGGAAAGCGCACCGTCGAGCAACGCCACATAATCCTCGCGCGGGATTTCGATCGCCCCCAATGATGCGAGGTGGTCGGTGATGAACTGGCAATCGAGCAAGGTGTAGCCGCCGACCCGCAGGCGCGCGACGAGATGGGCGAGCGCGACCTTGGACGCGTCGCGCATGCGGCTGAACATGCTCTCCCCGAAAAAGGCGCGGCCCAGCGTGATGCCGTAAAGCCCGCCGACCAGAACGCCGTCATGCCAGGTCTCGACCGAATGGGCATGGCCGCGCATGTGGAGTTCGTGGCAGGCGCGTTCGATCTGCGCGTTGATCCAGGTGCCGGGGCGATCCGCCGTCTCCTCCGCGCAGGCGGCGATCACTTGATCGAAGGCGGTGTTGACGGTCACCTGGAAACGATCGGATTTCAGCGTCTTGGCCAGCGAGCGCGACAGGTGGAAGCCATCGAGCGGCAGCACGCCGCGCTTCTTGGGCTCCACCCAGAAGACCCGATCGGCGGCGCGATCGTCCGCCATGGGAAACACGCCGCACCCATAGGCGCGCAGCAGCATGGTGGTATCGAGCGGTTGCACGATGGAAATATGGCGTCGCCTTTCGCTGCAATCAACGGCGAGCTTCGGGCGCGCGATCAATTCGTCCTGGTCAGCCGGCGCTCTATGCCTTTCCACAATGTCGCGAAGGCCTGGGCCGCGGGCGAAGAGGGGGCGAAGGCGCCGATGGCCGAGCGATGGATCGCCATCTGCTCGACCGCGCTGGCCATCGGAATCACCGGCCAGTCGGCATGTCCTTCCATCGCGGCGCGATGCAGCGCGCGGCGGCGATCGACCATCGAGAAGACGGGCAGGATCGGCGCGTGCCGCCCGCTCTGTCGATCGAGGAAGGACAGGATCTCGTCGAGCGCGCGTTCCGAGAGCGGCGAGGGGATGACGGGGGACAGGATGATATCAGCCGCGCGCATCACCTGCTCACTGGTTTCGGTGAGGCCAGGCGGGCAATCCAGGATGACGCGATCATAGTGTTTCGCCAGCGATTCGAGCAGCTTGGCCAGTCGCTTCTTCTTGTCGAGCGTGAAGAAAAGCCGGTCGAGCCCGCGCAGCGACGTATCGGCCGCCAGCAGGTCCAGCCGCTCGATGGTGGAGGGGCGGATCAGCTTTTCGGGTTCGACATCCTTGGCGAAGACGGCCTGGGCGCGATCCTTCATCGCCTTGCCGTCGCCGATCAGATAGCTGGCGCCCCCTTGCGGATCGAGATCCCAGAGCAGGGTGCGCCGAGAGGACTGGATCGCGGAAGACCAGGCGAGATTGACCGCAAGCGTGGTCTTACCGACGCCACCCTTCAGGCTGTACACCGCGATCGTCGCCATTTCCCGCTCTGTTCCCATTGGTCCTCCATCGCTCTAGACGGAAGAAATGTGACAGCTTCGTTGCGGTTGGCAATGCCGCGCGTGGTGTTCAGAGGATTTCGTTGACCGTTTCGATCGGGCGGCAGACGCGGACGCCTTTTTCGGTCTCGACGATCGGGCGTTCGATCAGGATCGGATCGGAAACCATCGCGTCGAGCACCGCCGCTTCGCTGACATGCGCAAGATCGAGATCGCGCGCCAGCGGCTCCTTGCCGCGCAGCCCCTGATGCGGCGTGATGCCGGCCCGCTTGTAGAGCGCGGCGAGCGTCTCGCGGCTCGGTGGGGTCTTCAGATACTCGATCACCTCGATCTCGACGCCGGCGGTGTTCTGGAGAATCTCCAGCGTCTTGCGCGACGTGCTGCAACGCGGATTATGCCAGATGGTCGCTTTCATCAGCTTCTCTCTCGTCATGCCGGCAAGGGCCGGCATCTTTCACAGGATATGGCGCGATCTGACCGGCAGACCCCGGCTTTCGCCGGAATGACGATCAAGGGGCGCCAGTGGTTCCATCCTGGTTCGCCAGCCATTCCTCCAGCCATTTGATCGTATAATCGCCCGACTGGAACTCGGGATCTTCGATCAGCGCCTGGTGAAGCGGAATCGTCGTCTTCATCCCGTCGACGACGAATTCCTCCAGCGCGCGGCGCAGGCGGCGGATCGCGCCGGCACGCGTGGTGCCGTAAACGATCAGCTTGGCGATCATGCTGTCATAATAGGGTGGTACCCGATAGCCGGCATACAGGCCGCTATCGACGCGCACGTTCATGCCACCAGGGGCATGATAGTTCTTCACCAGCCCGGGCGAAGGCGCGAAGGTCCTGGGATCCTCCGCATTGATGCGGCATTCGATCGCATGGCCGCGGAAGATCACGTCTTCCTGGCGCAGTGTCAGCGGATGACCCTCGGCGATGCGGATCTGCTCGCGGACGAGATCCAGGCCGGTGATCGCCTCGGTCACCGGATGCTCCACCTGCAGGCGGGTGTTCATCTCGATGAAGTAGAATTCGCCGTCCTCGTAGAGGAACTCGATCGTGCCGGCGCCGCGATAGCCCATGTCCGCCATCGCCTTGGCGACGAGCCTGCCCATATGTTCGCGCACTTCGGTGCTGATGACGGGGGAGGGGGCTTCCTCCAGCACTTTCTGGTGGCGGCGCTGCAGCGAGCAATCGCGCTCGCCCAGATGGATCGCATTACCGTTGCCGTCGCCGAAGATCTGGAACTCGATATGGCGCGGGTTGCCGAGATATTTCTCCATATAGACGGTCGCATCGCCGAATGCCGCCTTCGCCTCGCTGCCGGCCTGTGCCATCAGCGTTTCGAGCTGCGATTCGTCGGGCACCACCTTCATGCCGCGCCCGCCGCCACCCGATGCGGCCTTGATGAGCACGGGATAGCCGATCTCGGCGGCGATCGCCTTGGCTTCGGCCACGCTTTCGAGCGGACCGGGCGAACCCGGCACCAGCGGCAGCCCCAGCGCGCCGGCGGTGCGCTTGGCCTCCACCTTGTCGCCCATCACCCGGATATGTTCGGGCTTCGGGCCGACGAAGATCATGTTGTGGAGTTCGACGATCTCCGCGAAACGCGCATTTTCCGACAGAAAGCCATAGCCGGGATGGATCGCGTCGGCGTGCGTGATCTCCGCCGCCGAAATGATGTTCGGGATATTCAGATAGCTTTCGCCGGCGGGCGGCGGGCCGATGCAGACCGCCTCGTCCGCCAGACGGACATGCATCGCGTCGGCATCCGCCGTCGAATGCACAGCGACCGTCTTGATCCCCATTTCATGCGCCGCGCGATGGATGCGCAGTGCGATCTCGCCGCGATTGGCGATCAGGAGTTTCTGAATGGCCATGGGATGGCCTACTCGACGACGATCAGGGGCTGGTCGAACTCGACCGGCTGGCCATTGCCCACCAGGATCGCCTTCACCGTGCCGGCGGCCGGCGCGGTGATCGGGTTCATCACCTTCATCGCTTCGACGATGAGCAGCGTATCGCCCGCCTTCACCGTCGCGCCGACCGCGACGAACTGGGCCGCGCCCGGTTCGGGCGACAGATAGGCGGTGCCCACCATCGGCGACTTGATCGCATTGGCATGGTCGGCGGCGGCCGGTGCCGCATCCGCCGCGGCGGCCGGCGCCGCGCTCGGCACGCCGGCTGCGACAGCCGCCACCGGGGCAGCGCTGACGGTCACGGTGCGCGCGACGCGGATCCGGCGATCGCCGTCCTGGACTTCAATCTCGGTGAGCTTCGTTTCATCGAGCAATTCGGCGAGCTGGCGAACCAGCCCCGCGTCAACCTGCATCGAGCCCCCGTTGGTGCTATCGGTCATGCGACCCTCTTTTTATCCAACATAAGCGCCGCTCCTTGTCAGAAGCGCGCGATGGCGTCCAGCGCCAGGGTGTAGGAAAGCGCGCCAAATCCGGCGATTGTTCCCCTGGCGGCCGAGGCGATGAAGCTTTTGTGGCGGAATTCCTCGCGTTTGTGCGGATTCGACAAATGCACTTCGATCACCGGTACGGTGATCGCCTTGATCGCGTCGTGGAGCGCCACCGACGTGTGGGTGAAGGCGGCGGCGTTCAGGATCACGCCCTTGGCACCTTCGGCATTCGCTTCGTGCAGCCAGTCGATCAGATGGCCTTCGTGATTGGACTGGCGCAGCTCGATCTCCAGACCAAGCCCGCGCGCCTGGTCCTCGAGCGCCGCCGCGATGTCGTCGAGCGTGTCGGATCCATAGATTTCGGGCTCGCGCAGGCCGAGCAGGTTGAGATTGGGTCCGTTGAGGACATAGACGGTGGACGTTTCGGCCATGAGCGCCTTTCGGGTCAGAAGTCGTAGACGACGCTGGCGCGCGTGACGGTGTCGGTGCCGACCGAACCGGGCAGCGGCTGGCTTTCATAACGCAGCGAATAGGAGAAGCGCGCGGACAGCTTCGACATCAGCTTGGCGTCGAGCGCGGTGGTGGACTGAATGCTGGTCGCGCCGCTTTCGGTATAGATCGACGCATCCTGCTTGGCGCGCAGCCCTTCGCGCAGGCGCCAGTCGATTCCGATCGCGCCGCGCCCCGAAAAATTGGCTTCGTCGGTGCCGTCGGTGAAGCCGGTATGGCGGAATGCCGGGCCGCCCTCGATGCGCAGGTTGAAGGTTTCGCTCTTGGCGAGCTGGATGCCCACGCCCGAGCCGACCGACCAGCGCTGGTCGAAGCCGGCAAGATGATCGCTTTCGAACTGGGCGAGGCCGAAAGCATAGGCGCGCTCGCTCAGCTTCAGGTCGCCCTTGTACCCGAGCTGATAGAATTCGCGGGTGACCTTGTGGTTCGCTTCCTGATAATCGGCGCGGCCGGTCAGGCTGTGCTTCAGGCGCCCCATGTCGCGCGTCAGCTTGATGCCGGCGGTGATCCCGAACGAATCGGAATTGCCGGTCGTCAGGAAACCGCCAAGCTCGCCTTCGCCGTCCCAGATCGCCTCGGGCGGCGCTGCCGCCATGGCGAGCGAAGGAAGCTGCGATGCCGCCAGGCCGAGCGTCGCCGCTTGCGGCGCGGGCCTGAGCAGGCGGGAATCGGACCAGGCGATCAACTCGATCTCGGCGGTGTCCTGCGGATTGGTCTGGCGCGCGAGCCGGATGACGGCGGCCAGGGTTTCGGCATTGCCGTCGTCGCGTGCCGCCTCGATCATGGCGCGGACGCCATCGGGCAATCCGGCCTGGGCGGGCGTCGCCAGGATCAGGCCGCAGAGCAGCGCGGCAGATATATATGGCTTGTGCTTGTCAGGCATCGGTACGGCTTCCTATATGCGCGACCTTCCCGACGCGCAAATCCAGGCGACACTTCCATGAGCATAGACGGCACCATTTCTATCCGCGTCAATGGCGAGCATCGCCGCGTCGCGGGTGGGTTGACGCTGGCCGGCCTCGCCGCCGAACTCGGCCTCAATCCCGAAAAAGTCGCGGTGGAGCGCAATCTGGAAGTGGTGCCGCGCTCGACGCTCGGCACCGTGCCGGTCGAGGATGGCGACGAACTCGAGATCGTCCATTTCGTCGGCGGCGGCGATCATGCCGCATCGACCGACGACAGCTGGACGGTCGCGGGCAAGACCTTCCGGTCGCGCCTGATCGTCGGCACCGGAAAATACAAGGATTTCGAACAGAACGCGGCGGCGGTCGCGGCATCGGGCGCGGAGATCGTCACCGTCGCGGTGCGCCGCGTCAATGTCGCCGATCCCAGTGCGCCGATGCTGACCGACTATATCGATCCGAAGAAGATCACCTATCTGCCCAACACCGCCGGCTGCTTCACCGGCGAGGATGCGATCCGCACGCTCCGCCTGGCGCGCGAGGCGGGTGGCTGGGATCTGGTGAAGCTGGAGGTGCTGGGCGAGGCGCGGACGCTCTATCCGGACATGGTCGAGACGCTGCGCGCGACCGAGGTGCTGGCCAATGAGGGCTTCAAGCCGATGGTCTATTGCGTCGACGATCCGATCGCCGCGAAGCGGCTGGAGGATGCGGGCGCGGTCGCGGTCATGCCGCTGGGCGCGCCGATCGGATCGGGCCTGGGTATCCAGAACCGCGTGACGATCCGGCTGATCGTGGAAGGGGCCAAGGTGCCGGTGCTGGTCGATGCCGGCGTCGGCAGCGCGTCCGACGCCGCGATCGCGATGGAGCTGGGTTGCGATGGCGTGCTGATGAATACCGCGATCGCCGAAGCCAAGGATCCGGTGATGATGGCGGGTGCGATGAAGGCGGCGGTCGAGGCGGGCCGGCTCTCCTATCGCGCCGGGCGCATGGCGGTTCGGCGCTATGCCGATCCGTCGAGCCCGCTTGCCGGACTGATCTGAAGCGCGGAGCCGCGTGGCCCGTCTGCCGAGCTCGGGATGCAGAGGTGTCGCTGGCCTTCGAACGCTCAAGCGCGCCGCATCGCGATATTGCTAGGCGGCCGCTGTTGAGACGCGCCGTGCGTCCGGCGCACGGCCGTGGATGCGTGCGCGGTTCCGGCCCGTTGTCTTGGCGTCGTACAGCGCGGCATCGGCCGCCTTGTAGAGCGTCGTCCAGTCCTCGGCGGCGACCAGCTTCGCTTCGGCCACGCCGATCGACGCGGTGATGCGCAGTCCGCCCGCGCAGTCGAGCGTGCGCAGTGCCGTCAGGAAATCGGCGGCGAAATCGGACGGGCGGCCGGTGGCAGCCATCAGCACCGCGAATTCCTCGCCGCCCAGCCGGCCGACGCGTGCGCCGGCGGGGGCGAGCGCCGCCAGCAGCAGCGCGAAATCCTTGAGCACGATATCGCCGGTGAGATGGCCGTGGCGGTCGTTGACGCTCTTGAAATGATCGATGTCGAGCAGGATCAGCCGGTGGGGCTTGCTGTCGCTCGCCTCGATCGCGCCATCCAGAAAGGCGCGCCGGTTGAGCAGACCGGTCAGCGGATCGGTGTCGGCCAGCCGCTTCAGGTCGCTGCGTTCGGCATTGGCTGCGTCGCGCTCGCGCTGGATCTGGCGGATGCGATAGGCGATGCCCAATGTGCTGATCAGCGATTCGAAGCACATCGAATAGAAAGTGCTGTTGCCCAGCGAGATGCTGGTCGGAATCAGGTCATAGCCGTTGAGCAGCCTGAGCAGCGCTGCGCCGAACGGAACCGCCCAGGCCGCCGCGAACACCCAGGCGACGGCACTGCGGCGACGCCAGGCAAGCAGGCAGAGACAGGGCATTGTCGGTATCGCGATCGCGAAAACGCCGTAATAGAGCCGGTCGAGCAGCGCGATATGGCTGGCCGGGCCAAGCGCGAACAGGGCGCCAGCGCCGATCAGCGTCACGGCGACCGCACCGGCGGCGCGGCGCGCGATCGCAGGCAGCGCCCATTCTTCGAAAAAGCTTGTGGCGAACCACAGCACCGAACCGCCCAGGCACGCCAGCAGGAAGAAATTGATCCTGACGGCATCACTGCCCGTCAATGCGGGATCGATGAGGAAAACACCCCCCGACCAGGTGACGCCATAGGCGAGGATCGCGGCCACCGAGACGCAGTAGAGCAGCAGGAAACGGAAGCGAAGCACCGTCCAGAGCATCAGGTTATAGGCGAGCATCGCCAGCGCGACGCCCGCGAAGAGGCCCCACATCAGCAGGTCGACTTTGCCGTCGCGCGCGATCTCGCTCTGCCGCGCCAGCGAAAAATAATCGGATTGATCACGGTTGATCCGGCCGCCATCGACGCGGATCGCGATGTCCGTGATCGGCGCCGCGCGGGCGGGCAGGGGAAGGCCGACCATCGCGTTGATGGTGATATATCGGCCGACATCGCCATCGGCCACTGCCGCCGAAACGGTCTCGCCATCGGCGTAGCGGGCGATGATGGTCACCCGGTCGGCGAAGAAATTCTGCCAGCGCAGCGTCCATGGGTCGTCGGGCGTCGCCGCGAGCGACAGGCCCGAAACGATGCGCCAGTGCGCGGAGGCGACGCGCACCGTGCCATAAGGGCCGCAGCGGGGATGGTTCGATGTGGCGAAGATCCGATCGGCGGAGGTGGCGCCGGGCAGCACGCACACCGGGCGGTTCGCGATCGCGTCCCGGTCTGCCGCATGCGCGATTTGCGGGGCGAGCAACAGGCTCGCCAGCGCAATCATCGCGCGCAGCAGGATCCCGGATATCCGCATCGGCAATGGCCCCCCACAGCCCTCCATCGCACTCGATTAGCGTGAAAACCCTTCGTGGCGGTTAATCGGGCGCGACTCTGCCGATCGATGCGACGCTTCGTCGCAATCTCGGGAACATCCGCATGGCCCTCGTGGTTGACGGCTCGGAGTATCGAGGCTGCATCTCGCAGCCGCCCGAACCGAAGGAGCTCGACATGGGTGAACTGGTCGACAAGATCAAAGGCAATGCCAATGAAGCCGCCGGCAAGGTGAAGCAGGCGATCGGCCGCGAAAAAGGCGACGAGCGCCTGGTCGAGGAAGGCGCGCGTCAGGAAGGCAAGGGCAAGGGCCAGCAATTCATCGGCAAGGTGAAGGGCGCCCTTGGCGACGACATATAGGATCGAATGATATTCAGGTGATGCTGGCCCGCGAACGACCGTCCGGCTCGGAATGCCCTGAATAACAATCAATCCTGTCAAAAACCCGAAAAGGGTCGCGGGAGGCTCCGCTCCATCATGGGGCGGAGCCTTTCGCCTATTGGCCGCGTGACTTGCGGCCGGCGGCCTGGACCTTTTCGAGCGTGTTGCCGCCCGCGCCGATATGCTGGACGTCGGTTTTCAGATGGAGCAGCCGTACGCCCTTCAGCGCGCGCGCCTTTTCCAGCGCGGGCGCGAATTGCTCGGTGGTCTCGACGGTGTCCGCCCATGCGCCGAACGCGCGGGCGAAGGCCGCGAAATCGGGATTGACCAACTGCGTGGCGGAGACGCGATCGGGATATTCGCGTTCCTGGTGCATGCGGATGGTGCCATAGGCGCCATTGTCGATCACCAGCACCAGCATGTCGCAGCCATAGCGGACCGCCGTCGACAATTCCTGGCCGTTCATCAGGAAATCGCCGTCGCCGGCCAGCACGATCACCTGGCGATCACGATGGCGCAACGCCGCCGCGACGCCGGCGGGCAGGCCATAGCCCATCGCCCCGGCCGTGGGCGCGAGCTGGCAGACCGGCCCCGCATAATGCCAATAACGATGCCACCAGCCCGAAAAATTGCCCGCGCCGTTGCAGATGATCGAATCGCCCGGCAGCGTCTCGCGCATCGTCTTGACGCACTGGCCAAGGTCGAGCGCGGCGCCGTTGGGCTGAATCGTCGACCATTCGAGCCATTCGGCATGTGCCTGCTTGCCGGCATCGAAATCGAGCAGATCATCTTCCCATTGCGCTGCCAGCTCGGCGAATTCGCGCATGTCCGCGCAGATCGGCAGGCAGGTCTTGTAGACGCTGTTGAGTTCATTGGGATCGGGATGGACATGGACGAGCGTCTGGCCCGGATGGTCCGGCGTGATCAGCGTATAGCCGTCGGTGGTCGCCTCGCCCAGGCGCGGGCCGACCACGATCAGCAGGTCCGCCTCGCGGATCCGCTGGAGCAATTTGGGGTTGGGGCCATAGCCGAGATTGCCCGCCCACACGCCGCTGTCGTTGGGGATCGCATCCTGCCGCCTGAAGGCGCAGGCGACGGGCAGGCCGATCCGTTCCGCCCATTGCCGGAAATAATGCGATGCGCCCTCATCCCAGCCGGCGCCGCCGACGATCGCGACGGGCGAGCAGCTATCCTTCAGCAGATCGACCAGCGCCATCATCGCTTCGGGATCGGCGGGCTGGGCGGGGGGCACGATGCGCGGGCGGTCGATCGCTTCCACCGCATCGGTCAGCATATCTTCCGGCAGCGCGATCACGACGGGGCCGGGGCGGCCCGACATCGCCACCGCATAGGCGCGCGCGACATATTCGGGGATGCGCCGCGCGTCGTCGATCCGCGTCGCCCATTTGGCGAGCGGCGAGAACATCGCGGTGAAATCGACTTCCTGGAATGCCTCGCGGTCGCGGTCGCCGCGCGAGACGTCGCCGATGAACATGATCATCGGCGTCGAATCCTGCATCGCGACATGGACGCCGATCGAGGCATTGGTGGCGCCCGGCCCGCGCGTGACGAAGGCGATGCCCGGCCGTTTGCAGAGCGCGCCGTCCGCTTCCGCCATGAAGGTGACGCCGCCTTCCTGACGGCAGACGATCGTCTCGATTTCCGGCGTGTCGTGCAAGGCGTCGAGGACGGCCAGGAAGCTTTCTCCGGGAACGGTGAAGATACGATCGCAGCCCTGGGCCACGAGCTGATCGACCAGGATGCGGCCGCCGGTTCTGAGTGTCGTCATGCCAGCATGTTTAACCCGGTCCGGCCTTTGGTCCAGCCCCGATCAATTGAGTCTGGACCGGTGGCGCGGACGCGGTCCAGAATGACGCCGGAACGAGGGAGGAATCATGCGGATCGTCGCCGACGGATTGCGTTTTCCCGAAGGGCCGGTGGCGTTGCCCGACGGCAGCGTCGTGCTGGTCGAGATCGCGGCCGGGCGCATCACCCGGATCATGCCGGACGGCGGCAGGCGCGTCGTCGCGGAACCGGGCGGCGGACCCAACGGACTGGCGATGGGGCCGGACGGCAAGCTTTATTGCTGCAACAATGGCGGTTTCGGCTGGGTCGAGGCCGATGGCCTGCTGATGCCCCATGGCACGCCACCCGATTATGAAGGCGGGCGGATCGAACGGATCGACCTGGAAACGGGCGCGGTCGAGACGCTGTATCGCGACGGCGATTTCGGCTGCGCGCTGCGCGGGCCCAATGATATCGTCTTCGACGCGGATGGCGGCTTCTGGTTCACCGATCATGGCAAGAACGGCGCGCGTGCCCGCGACGTCACCGGCGTTTTCTACGCGAAGGCCGACGGGAGCCATCTGGAGGAGGTGATCTTCCCGCTGGAAAACCCCAACGGCATCGGCCTCTCGCCCGATGGGGCGACGCTCTATGTCGCCGAAACCTATACCTGCAAGCTCTGGGCGTTCGCGGTGACGGCGCCCGGCCGGATAGCGAAGGTGCCGGGGCTTTCGGGCGGCGGCGGGCATTTTCTCCATTCGCCCGCCGGCTACACCTATTTCGACAGCCTAGGCGTTGAGGCGGGCGGCAATATCTGCGTCGCGACGATCGGCGCGAGCGGCATCACCATCGTCTCGCCGGCGGGGGAGTCGGTCGATTTCGTGGCGACCGACGATCCCTTCACCACCAATATCTGCTGGGGCGGATCCGACATGCGCACCGCCTATATCTGCCTGTCGGCGACCGGGCGGCTCGCGGCGATCGATTGGCCGCGTCCCGGTCTGAAGCTCAATTTCCAGGACTGACCATGCTCATCATCGGCAATCACGTATCCCCCTATGTCCGCAAGGTGCTGGTGGCGCTGGCGCTGAAGGGCGTCGATTATGAGATCGACCCGATCGTCCCCTTTTTCGGCAATGACCGTTTCAGTGAGATCAGCCCGTTGCGGCGCATCCCCGTGATGATCGATGGCGATCTCACGCTCTGCGATTCGACGGTGATCTGCGAATATCTCGACGACGCCTATCCCGGTCATCCGCTCAAGCCCGCCGATCCCGCCGATCGGGCGCGGGCGCGCTGGATCGAGGAGTTCGCGGACAGCCGGCTGGGCGACCTGATGATCTGGCGATTGTTCTTCCAGAAGCGCGTCAAACCCTTCGTCTTTCGCGAGCCGACTGACGAGGCGCTGGTCGCGCGGACGATCGAGGCGGATTTACCGGCGGCGTTCGATTATCTCGAGCCGTTGATGCCGCCGGCGGGCTGGTTGTTCGGGGATCGGCCGGGCATCGCCGAGATCAGCCTGGCCGCCTTTTTCCGTAACGCCGAACTCGCGGGCTGGACCTTCGATGGCGCGCGCTGGCCGCTGCTCGCTGCGCTTGTCGGCAGGACGGCGGCCCTGCCGGCTTTTCAGGCGTTGCGTCCTTGCGAAGACGTGCTTCTGCGGACCCGGCCGTTGGAGCAGCGCGCCGCGCTGGCGGAACTGGGCGTGTCGATTGCGGCGGAAACCCATGGCGGCGAGCGGCCAAGGCCGGGGATCATGCCGATCTGAGAGTCTGTTTGGAAATGTGCGGAAGAGCATATTTCCAAGGCCGCACCGGTCCACTCCGCCACCCGGCCTCCCAACGGCAGTATCTTCTGGGAGGCCGGGTGGGGGAGTGGACCGGTGCGGCCCTGAATCGGCCTTTTACGATTGCATTTTCTGCAATCGTGGTTGCACAGCCGTCCAATTGACCGGTCACCGGCGGCCCGCCTATGGCGGGCGTCAGGGAAAAATTCTCTGGAGAGGCGCACATGAATAAGCTTTATCCCGACGCCGCAGCGGCGCTCGATGGCCTGTTGTTCGATGGAATGACCCTGTGCGCCGGCGGCTTCGGCCTTTGCGGTATTCCGGAGCGTCTGATCGACGCCATCCAGGCATCGGGCGTCAAGGATCTCACCATCGCCTCGAACAATGCGGGCATCGACAATGAAGGCCTCGGCAAGCTGCTGCGCAGCCGTCAGGTCAAGAAGATGATCGCCTCCTATGTCGGCGAGAACAAGGAATTCGAACGGCAATATCTGTCGGGCGAACTCGAAGTCGAATTCTGCCCGCAGGGCACGCTGGCCGAGCGCTGCCGCGCCGGTGGCGCGGGCATCCCCGGCTTCTATACCAAGACCGGCGTGGGCACGCTCGTCGCCGAGGGCAAGGAAGTGAAGACCTTCGACGGCGAGGACTATGTTCTCGAACGCGGCATCCGCGCCGACCTGTCGATCATCAAGGGCTGGAAGGCCGACGAGGCCGGCAACCTGATCTTCCGCAAGACCGCGCGCAACTTCAACCAGCCGATGGCGACGGCGGGCAAGATCTGTGTCGCCGAAGTCGAGGAAGTGGTGCCCGTCGGCAGTCTCGATCCGGACAGCATCCACCTGCCCGGCATCTATGTGAAGCGTCTCATCATCGGCGCGCCGTACGACAAGAAGATCGAGTTCCGCACGGTTCGCGAGCGCGAAGCGGCGTGAACTGGGCGCCGGCCGCGGCGATGCTGGCCTGCGTAGCCGCGCTTGGCGGCTGCGCGACCGCCGGCCCGTCGACGCCCTCGGCGCCGGTCGCGGCCTTGCCGTCGACGCCCGCGCCGGGCTTCCAATATCTGTACGGCTCGGGCGAGGCGGGCGCGCTTTCGATCCAGGCGTTCCGCGCCTTGCTCGACCACGTCTCCGCGCAGGCGAAGGCCCGGCCGAAGGACAGCGTCGTGCTGGCCGATGGCGCGACGCTCGATGCGCCGGTTTTCGTGCCGTGCAATGACAAGCCCTTCGCCGTGGTGTTCGACGTCGACGAGACGCTCGTGCTCAATCTCGGTTTCGAGGAATGGGATGCACGGCGTGGTGGTGGGCCTTTCGACAGCGCGATGTGGGATCGCTGGGAGAAGACCGGGGCGGGCGCGGTTTCGCCGGTGCCCGGCGCGGTGTTCGCGGTCAACGCCCTCCGCGCGCAGGGCGTTGCGGTGGTCTTCAACACCAATCGCGCCGCCGTCAACGCGGCGGGCACGGTGGCGGCGATCAGGGCGGCCGGACTGGGCGACGCCGTTCATGGCGAAACGCTGTTCCTGTCGGGCGACGATGCCATGGGATCGCGCAAGGATGGCCGCCGCCGGACGATTTCAGCACGCTATTGCGTCCTTGCGCTGGGCGGCGACCAGCTCGGCGATTTTTCCGATCTGTTCAACACGATCAGATCGGTGCCCGATCGGCGCATGGCGGCGATCCGGGGCCGGATCGCGCAACTCTGGGGTGCCGGCTGGTTCGCCTTGCCCAATCCCGTTTACGGAAGCGGCCTGAAAGGCGGCTTCGAAGACATATTCCCTGCGGACAAGAGGTGGGCCGAGCCCGCCGAAAAGGAGAAGTGAGAATGGCCTGGACCCGTGACGAAATGGCCGCGCGTGCCGCCAAGGAGCTGAAGGACGGCTTTTACGTCAATCTCGGCATCGGCATCCCGACGCTGGTCGCCAACCATATTCCCGAGGGCGTCGAAGTGACGCTGCAGTCGGAGAACGGCATGCTCGGCATCGGCCCGTTCCCCTATGAGGACGAGGTTGATCCCGACCTGATCAACGCCGGCAAGCAGACGATCAGCGAATTGCCCTCGTCGGTCTATTTCTCGTCGTCGGACAGCTTCGCAATGATCCGTGGCGGGCATATCGACCTGACCGTGCTCGGCGCGATGGAGATTTCACAGACCGGCGACATCGCCAACTGGATGATCCCCGGCAAGATGATCAAGGGCATGGGCGGCGCGATGGATCTCGTGGCCGGCGTCAAGAAGATCATCGTGGTGATGGAGCACAACTCCAAGGCCGGCGATCCCAAGTTCATCCCGGAATGCACGCTGCCGCTGACCGGCAAGAATGTCGTCGACATGATCATCACCGATCTGGCGGTGTTCCAGCGCCCCGATCACGACAGCCCGTTCAGGCTGGTCGAACTGGCGCCCGGCGTGACGCCTGAGGAAGTGGCCGCGAAGACTACCGCCAACTACGTCCAGTAAAGTGGGCGGGCAGTAAAGTGGGCAGGCAGTAAAAGGGCAGGCCGGGTTCCGCCCGAACGAAGACACGGTTAGGAGAGCGCCATGCGCATTCTCCTGACCGGATCGTCGGGCTGGCTCGGCCGCTTCCTCGCACCCCGGCTGCGTGCGGCGGGGCACCGCGTGACGGGCCTGGACGTCGCGCCCGGCGCGGACACCGATATCGTCGGTTCGGTCGCCGATCGTGCGACGGTCGATCGCGCTTTCGCCGATCATGGCATCGAAGCGGTGATCCATGGCGGCGCGCTGCACAAGCCCGATATCGTCCTCTATCCGGCCCAGGCGTTCGTCGACGTCAACGTCACCGGCACGCTCAACCTGCTCGAAGCGGCGGTGGCGGCGGGCAATGACCGTTTCGTCTTCACCTCCACCACATCGCTGATGATCTCCGCGTCGATCCGCGCGGGCAAGGGCGGCGGCGCCCGTGAAGCGGCGTGGCTGACCGAGGAGATGGCGCCGCTGCTGCCGCGCAACATCTACGGCGTCACCAAGCTTTCGGCCGAGCATCTCTGCCGCCTCCATCATCTGGAGCATGGGCTCAACATCGTTGTGCTGCGCACCGGCCGCTTCTTCCCGGAAGACGACGACATGGCGCATGAGATCGCCGAGAACGGCCCCAACACCAAGGCGAACGAGTTCCTCAACCGGCGCCTGACCGTCGAGGATGCGGCGGACGCGCATGTCGCCGCGCTCGATCGTGCGCCGACGCTGGGCTTCGAGACCTTCATCGTGGCGGCGCCGACGCCTTTTCTTCGCAGCGATTGCGCCGCGCTGATCGCGGATGCGCCGTCGGTCGTCGCGCGCTATTTCCCTGAAGCGGAAGCGCTTTATGCCGCGCGGGGCTGGACTTTTCCGGCGCATATCGATCGCGTCTATGCTGCGGAAAAGGCGGAGCGGCTGCTTGGCTTCCGCTGCCGGACCGATTTCGCTGCGATCCTGGCCGCGCTGGCGGATGGTGCGCCGCTGCCCTTCGCTCACGATCCCGCCTATCTTTCGCCTGGAGCAAACCGCGCGACACCGATGTCGCGCGGTCTGCTCTAGGTGTTTGTGGCCGCATCGTTTTATGCGGAAAACCGGTTCCCACTTTTCCGCACGATGCTCTTGAAGGAATTGGCATGCGCTACACGCTGATCACCGCCAATCGCAATTATTCGAGCTGGTCGCTCAGGCCCTGGTTGCTGATGCGCATGTTCGGCATCGCGTTCGACGATCGGATCGAACCTTTCACCAGGCCCGACAATTACGAGGAATTCAGGCGTTTTTCGCCGACCGGGCAGGTGCCCGTGCTGATCGATGGCGACCGCACGATCTGGGATTCGTTCGGCATCGCGCTCTACCTTGCCGAGCGGCACGATGGCGTCTGGCCCGCCGACGAGGCCGCGCGCGCCTGGGCGATTTGCGCGACGGCGGAGATGCATGGCGGCTTCGGCGCGCTGCGCAACGATTGCACGATGAATGTCGGCGTCCGTGTCGTTCCCAAGCCGATGAGCGACGCGCTCGCGCGCAATGTCGCGCGGATCGGCGAACTCTGGGCGGAGGGGCTGGAGCGTTTTGGCGGCCCCTGGCTCGCCGGCGACGCCTTCACCCTGGTCGATGCATTTTACGCGCCCGTGGCCTATCGCGTGCGGACCTATGATCTCGATGTCGGCGCGGCGGGCCGTGCCTGGGCCGATCGCATCATCGCGCTGCCGGCGATGCGGGAATGGGAAGCGCAGGCCTTGGCCGAAGCGTGGCGCGAGGAGGGCCATGAGGCCGAACTGGCCGCCTGCGGCGCCATCGTCGCCGATCACCGGGCCGGCGCATGATCGTGCCCGGCCGCAAATCGCTCGGCGATGCGGCGCTGGGGGCGCTCGAAGCCGAACTGCTCAACGAAAAGGTCGAGGCGCTGGGCCGCGCCGGGCGCGCGGCGCAGGATGCGCTGAAGGCGCTAGCCGATGGCGATGCCGATCTGCGCGAGGCACGGCTCGACACCGCGGCCGGCAAGGTGTGGAACTTCATGGTCCAGCGCGAGCTTCGCGGCTTCGCCAACGCGATGCGGTGATCGCGGATCTCGAGGTTCCACCCGAGGTGGTCGCGCGGCTCGGGATTGCGCCGGGAAAGCCCATATTATAGCATTCATGCCGCAATCCGGGGGGAGGGCGACATGGCGACGATGGCAGGCAGGCCGCGCGGTGGGATGACCGCGGAACGGCGCTTCTTCACGATCATGGCCGGGATCATACTGGCCTCGACCTTTATCGGCTTCATGCCGAGCTATTATCTGCGCGGCATCGCGCCGCCCTATTTCCCGTTCCCGCCGATGACGCTGCTCGTCCATGTGCATGGGCTGGTCTTCTCGGCCTGGGTGATGCTGTTCATGGCGCAGACCACGCTGGTGGCGGCGGGGCGCGTCGATCTCCATCGCCGGCTCGGCATGTTCGGCATGGTGCTGGTCGCGCTGATGATCCCGCTGGGCATCTGGGTGGGACTGGCGGGCGTCGGTCGCCCGACATCGCCGCCGGGAATCGATCCGCTCTCTTGGGCGGCGATGCCGCTCATGGACGTGCCGGTGTTCGGCGGGCTGATCATCGCGGCGCTGATCAATCGCCGCGATCCGCAGATGCATAAAAGGCTGATGCTGATCGCCATGATCGACATGCTTCAGCCCTCGATGGGGCGGATGCCGTTCCCGTCGCCGATGATCGGCACGTTCCTGCCGATGCTGTTCCTGCTGCCACTGTTCGTCTGGGACTGGAAGACGCGCGGGCGCATCCATCCGGCGACTTTGTGGGGCAGCCTGATCGTTGCTGCGGTGATGATCGTCCGGCCAATGATCTGGACGACGCAGCCGTGGATGGACTTCGTCCGCTGGGCGTCCGCCGTCGCGATCTAGCCGTCAAAGCGATGAGCCGAGTCGATTGCGCGGTGAAGCGCGGCATGGGCGGGGCGGATCGTCTTCGCTCCGCTTGGCAAGTCTGTGGATAAAAGCTTAGGATTCGAGCCGTCTGATAGAGCCGCAAAGGGCCAGGGTGTCGCTTGATTGATAGGAAGGTCCCCGGGGGTCGCCGCTTGAGATACGGATTGCCGCTCATTCTGGGCGCCGTCGCGTGTGGCGCGATCTACAGCTTCGTCAATGGCGGGCCGACCCGCGCGGCGGATGGCGCGGATGCGCAGCCACCGTCATTCTCCTACACCGCCGCGCTTTCGCCGGCGGCTGCGATCACCTCAGGGCCGCAGCGCATCGACTATCGTTATATCGACCAGCGCCTCACGCGGCTGGCCGGCAGCAAGGATATGGTCGGGGTGGCGATCGCGATCGTCGAGAACGGCCAGATCAGCTTCGTCAAAGGCTATGGCGTCACGCAGATCGGCACCGCCGATCCGGTGACGCCGACCACTGTTTTCCGCTGGGCGTCGCTGTCCAAGGGGGTCGCCGGCACGCTTGTCGCCGAACTGGCGCGCGAGGGGCGGTTGTCGCTCGACACGCCCGTGTCGCAATTCCAGACCACCTTGCGCCTGCCCGGTGGCGCCGAGGACCGCGTGACCGTGCGCGATCTGCTGTCGCAACGCACCGGCGTCGTCCGCAACGCCTATGACGAGAAGCTGGAGGAAGGGCAGGATCCAAAGCTGATCCGCGCATCGCTGGCCCAGTTGCCGGCATTCTGCTCGCCCGGCCAATGCTATACCTATCAGAATGTCGCCTTCGACGCCGCGAGCGAGGTCGTTCAGCGCGTCACCGGGCGGCCTTATGGCGATGTCGTGCGCGACAAGCTGTTCCTGCCGCTGGGCATGACCAATGCCAGCGTCGGCCGGGCCGGGCTTGAAAGCGCGCCGAGCTGGGCGCGGCCGCATCGCAGCCGTGGCCAGATGCTCCAGACCAAGGACGCCTATTATCGCGTGCCGGCGGCGGGCGGCGTCAATTCCTCGATCTTCGATCTCGCCAAGTGGATGCGCGCGCAGATGGGCGGCGCGACCGCCGTGCTGCCGTCAGCCCTGCTCGACGAGGTTCACGCGCCCCTGGTCGCGACGCCGCCGCACGGACCGCGCGGCGAGGCGGATCGCGCGCTCAACGCCCATGCCTATGGCCTTGGCTGGCGCGATTTCTCCTATGCCGGGCACCGTCAGGTCGGCCATCGCGGCGCGGTGGACGGCTATCGCTCGCTGATCCTGTTCGATCCGGTCGAGCGGACGGGCATCGCGATGCTCTGGAATTCGCACAGCAGCAAGCCGGTCGGGCTCCAGCTCGAACTGCTGGACATGTTGTACGGCTTGCCGCGTCACGACTGGATGAAGCTGGACGAAAAACCGGCGGGTCCGGCGGTCACGGTCGCGGCGGCATCGGTCTCGACCTCGCCCGGGCGGACCGGCGGAGGCCGGTGATCCGGCGCACTGGCCACTTGCCCATGCGGCAAAGCGCGCTATGGCCGGACGCATGACCCAAGCCCGCACCCTGTACGAGAAGATCTGGGACGCCCATGTCGTGGAACGCCGCGACGACGGCACCTGCCTGATCTATATCGATCGCCATCTGGTTCATGAAGTGACCAGCCCGCAGGCCTTTGAGGGGCTGCGCGCAGCCGGCCGTCCGGTGCGCCGCCCCGATCTGACGCTTGCGGTGCCCGATCACAATCTGCCGACCACCGCGCGCGTCGACGCGGCGGGCCACCGCCTGCCCATCGCCGATGCGGAATCGGCCGGGCAGCTCGCCGCGCTCGAGCGCAACACCGCCGAGTTCGGCGTACCCTATATCGACGCGGTCGCGGAGCGGCAGGGCATCGTCCATGTCGTCGGCCCCGAACAGGGCTTCACCCTGCCGGGCTGCACCCTGGTGTGCGGCGACAGCCACACCGCCGCGCACGGCGCGCTGGGCGCGCTCGCCTTCGGCATCGGCACCAGCGAGGTCGAGCATGTGCTGGCGACGCAGACGCTGCTGCTCAAGCAATCGAAGAGCATGGAGATCCGCGTCGACGGCACGCTGGGCTTCGGCGTCAGCCCCAAGGACGTGATCCTGGCGATCGTCGGCCGCGTCGGCGCGGCGGGCGGTACGGGCTATGTCGTCGAATATACCGGGTCGGTGATCCGCGACATGTCGATCGAGGGTCGGTTGAGCGTCTCCAACATGGCGATCGAACATGGCGCGAGATCCGGCCTGATCGCGCCCGACGAGAGGACCTTCGCCTATCTGAAGGGGCGGCCGATGGCGCCGACCGGCGCGGACTGGGACGCGGCCGTCGCCTGGTGGAAGACGCTGCCGACCGATCAGGGCGCGCGCTACGACCGTGTCGTCATTCTCGACGCGGCGGAGATCGCGCCCAACGTCACCTGGGGCACCAGCCCCGAGGATGTCGTGCCGGTGACCGGCATCGTTCCCGATCCCGAGAGCTTCGCCGACGCGTCGAAGCGCGAAGCGGCGCAGAAGTCGCTCGACTATATGGGGCTGTCCGCCGGCCAGCGCCTGCAGGACGTCGCGGTCGAGAACATCTTCATCGGAAGCTGCACCAACAGCCGGATCGAGGATCTGCGCGCCGCCGCCGCGATCCTGCGCGGCCGGCATATCGCGTCGGGCATCAAGCAGGCGCTGGTCGTGCCCGGATCGGGACTGGTGAAGCGCCAGGCCGAGGCCGAAGGGCTCGATCGCGTCTTCACCGAAGCGGGCTTCGAATGGCGCGAGCCGGGTTGTTCGGCATGCCTGGGCATGAATCCGGACAAGGTGCCGGCGGGCGAGCGCTGCGCCTCCACCTCCAACCGCAACTTCATGGGGCGGCAGGGTCCGGGCGCCAGGACGCACCTGGTTTCGCCCGCGATGGCGGCGGCGGCGGCGGTGACGGGCCGGCTGAGCGATGTGCGCGAGTTGATGGGATGATGCCGATATGGCATCTGAACGGGCAAGGGCGGCATGCCGGAACCCGTCGAACAGGGGACGGATGATGAAGCGTGTGATGATCTTGTTGTTCGGCGGCGCATTGCTGAGCGGCATCGCGGCCTATGCGGCCATGGCGAAAACCGAGCCGCGCAAGCCGATCGAGAAGGCGCCGGCCGTTCCAGGGACGCCGAACTGAGCATGAAGCCTGTCTCCACGATCGAAGGGCGGGCCTATCCGTTGGGCCTGAAGAATGTCGATACCGACATGATCATCGCGGCCGCATGGCTGAAGACGATCAGCCGGGCGGGGCTGGGCGCGGGCGCGTTCGAAGCCCTGCGCCGCGAGCCGGGCAATGTGTTCGACGATCCCGAATATGCCGGCGCACCGATCCTGATCGCGGGCGACAATTTCGGCTGCGGCTCCAGTCGCGAACATGCCGCCTGGGCGATGCTCGATCGCGGGATCACCGCGGTGATCGCACCGAGCTTTTCCGACATTTTCTCGAGCAACGCGTTCAAGAACGGCATGCTCGCGGTCGTGCTGCCGCAAGAGGCGATCGACCGGCTGATCGAGGTCGCCAAGACCGATCCGATCCATATCGATCTGGACAACCAGACGGTGACGACGCCGTTCCAGGACCGTTTCGTCTTCGAGATCGACCCGTTCCGCAAACATTGCCTGGGCAATGGCCTGGATGAAGTGGGGCTGACATTGGCGATGGACGCGAAGATCTCCGCCTATGAACAGAATGTCGCGGCGGACCGCCCATGGGTGGCCGGGGCGGTCGCGGCATGAAGGCGCTGCTCTCCACAGCCGTTGGCGGCCCCGAGACGCTGGTGGTCCAGGATCGTCCCGATCCGGTCGCGGGCCCCGGCCAGTTGCTGGTTTCGGTGCGCGCCTGTGCCGTCAATTTCCCCGATGTGCTGATCATCGAGGACAAATATCAGTTCAAGCCGCCGCGCCCTTTCTCGCCTGGCGGCGAGATCGCCGGCGTGGTAGAGGCGGTCGGCGAGGGTGTGACCGGCTGGGCGCCCGGAGATCGCGTCATGGCGGTCTGCGGATCGGGCGGCATGGCGGAGAAGATCGCGATTCCGGCGGTCAGCGCCTATCGCCTGCCCGAGGGACGCAGCTTCGTTGACGGTTCGGCGCTGTTGCTGACCTATGCGACCACCATCCATGCGCTGAGCGATCGCGGCCGACTGAAGGAAGGCGAAACCCTGCTGGTGCTGGGCGCGGCTGGCGGCGTCGGTCTGGCGGCGGTCGAACTGGGCAAGGCATTCGGCGCGCATGTCGTCGCCGCGGTGTCGAGCGAGGAAAAGGCGGCGGCGGCGAAGCGCGCCGGGGCGGACGATGCGCTGGTCTATGGCCGTGGGCCTTTCGATCGCGATGCCTCAAAGGCGCTGGCCGATGCCTTCAAGGCCAAGGTCGGCCCCAATGGCGCCAATGTGATCTATGACGCGGTCGGCGGCGATTATTGCGAACCGGCATTGCGATCGATCGCATGGGAAGGCCGCTATCTGGTCGTCGGCTTCCCCGCCGGCATTCCGAAGCTGCCGCTCAACCTGACCCTGCTCAAGAGCTGCGACGTCTGCGGCGTCTTCTGGGGCGCCTTCGCCGCGCGCGATCCGCGCGCGAACCAGGCGCATGTCGCGCGGCTGTTGCGGCTGTGGGACAGCGGCCAGATCTCGCCGCGCGTCACCGCGACCTATCCGCTGGAAAAGGGCGGAGAAGCGATCGCGCGCATGGCCGCGCGCGACGTGATCGGCAAGGTGGTCGTCACCATCGGGGACTGACGCTTCGGCATCAGGCCTATCGCATTTCAATCCGCCCCGCCCGTTGCGGTTGCGGCCCGTCGCCCCTATGTCCGGTGCGACAGCCTACACGCCAGATAAGGATCGCCCATGACCACTTTCGACGATCGCGAACGCGCCTTCGAGACCAAGTTCGCCCGCGACGAGGAAATGATGTTCCGCATCACCGCCCGCCGCAATCGCCTGGTGGGTCAGTGGGCGGCCGAAAAGATGGGCCTGACGCCCGAGGAAACCGACGCCTATGCCAAGGCCGTCGTCCAGGCGGATTTCGAGGAAGCCGGCGACGAGGACGTGATCCGCAAGCTGCTGGGCGACCTGACTTCGGCGGGGCTCGAGATCGACGAGGCCGGCGTGCGCGTGGCGCTTGAGGAAAAGACGGTCGAAGCGCGCCGCCAGCTGATGGAATCGCAGTAATCATGCCGATGGCGGCTGAAGATATCGAGGCGATGATCGTGGCCGCGATCCCCGACGCCAGCGTCGAGATCACGGATCTCGCGGGCGACGGCGATCATTATGCGGCGCGCGTGGTGAGCGCGAGTTTCCGGGGCCTGCCCCGGGTGAAGCAGCACCAGGCCGTCTATGCCGCGCTGGGCGGCCGGATGGGGGGCGTGCTGCACGCGCTGCAACTCACCACCGTGGCGCCCGATTGAGGAGTAAGGACATGACCGACGACACCCGCGCCCGCATCGACGAACTGGTGAAAGCCAATCCGGTGCTGCTGTTCATGAAGGGCACGCCGCTTTTCCCGCAATGCGGCTTTTCCAGCCGCGCGATCGCGATCCTCGACCATATCGGCGTCGATTATGAAACCGTCGATGTGCTGCAGGATCAGGGCATCCGCCAGGGCATCAAGGATTATTCGGACTGGCCGACGATCCCGCAGCTTTATGTGAACGGCGAATTCGTCGGTGGATCGGACATCATGATGGAGATGTACGAAGCCGGCGAACTCCATGCGCTGTTCGCGGACAAGGGCCAGGCGGCCGCAGGCTGAGTCATCCTCACCCGTCATTCCCGCGTACGCGGGAATGACGGTAGTGCGCCCTATTGAAGCCCCAGCCCCCGGCTGTTGAGCGCTGCCATGGCGCGGGGATTGCCCTTGGCGGCGGAGGCGCGGAACCATTTGACGGCCTCGGTCTCGTCTTTCTCGACACCTTGGCCGCCGGCATAGCAGATCGCCAGATTGTACATCGCTCCGGCATGGCCGCGTTCCGCCGCGAGCCGGAACCAGCGCGCGGCTTCCACCCGGTCCTCGGCGATGCCGCGACCATTATAATAGCTGTTGCCGACATTGAGCATCGCGCCGGAATTGCCGCGTTCAGCCACTTTGCGATACCAGCGCAACCCTTCCGCCTCGTCCTTGGGAACGCCGCGCCCATCGGAATATTTGGCGCCGAGATAGAACATCGCCGCGGGATCGCCCGCTTCGGCGCGGGGCAGCAGCGACTGGACGGGGGTATCGATCGAAAGCGCGCCGGGCTTTGCACCACCCTTCGGCGCGCCGGTCTGCGCGGCGGCGGGTGGCTGGACGGCCAGCATGGCGAGAATCAGGATCGGGATAGGCCGGGTCATCGAAGCTCCGGCGCGATAGAAGACCTCCGCCGATGCCCTGTCAATCGTGGCGCAGGCGGCGCGGCGTCTCGGCGATCGCCACCAGCGGCATCGCGATGGTGAAGGCGAGCACGCCCATCAGGGCACCGATCAGCGGATCACCGAGGGCATCGCTGATCAGGAAGGCGAACAGCGCGGTTGCGGCGGCGGCGATCAGGATGCCGCCATGCGATCTGATCGTGCTCATGGCCGGATCGCTTTCGTGACATAGGCGGCGAGCGCCGACAATTGACTGCGGGTATAGCCCGCCGAAAGGAAGCCCGCGCGTTCGTCGTCGCTGGCTTTGCCGCCACCGATGCGCAACAGAACCGCCATGCGGCGCAGCGCTTCCAGTCGCGGATCGGCGAGCCGGTTCGGGCGGCGGATCTTGAAAAAGGATTCGATCAGCCGGCGGAAGCGCCCGGGCGCGGACAGGCTTGCCGCGCCGTCGCTGCGCGCCAGGGCGATCACCGCCCATTCATGGCCCTGGAACGCGGCCTGCGATACGACGCCGGCGACCGCCGGGGAAAGGCGTGGCTGAGCGAAATCGAGAAAGGCCATTGTCCGGGTCCTGTTTGGGATCGGCCCGGCCGGAAGGGGGGAACCGGCCGGGCCTATGGGCCTGATCGTTGGAGGTGGAAGCGTTTTGCGCTTCCACCGAGAACGTGAATCAGGCCCTCTTTTTGGTTGAGACCTTGATCACTTCGGGCTGGCCAGCCCGAAGTGATCAAGGTCTTGGGGGCGCTCCCTTAATAGCGCCGCTCCGATTGTTTCAGTAGATGGGCATTCGGATACTCACCGTTTCACATTTTTATCTGATGACTGGTGGCATCTGTATTATTTGTGTAATACACTATGCCGGTGCCGTCAAGCGATCACCAGGAGTTTTGGCGGCGCGCGCGCGGACGCCTATAGGGAGGCATCGAATCAGCCTGTGTTTGGGAGCCCCCGTTCATGAAATTCTTCGTCGATACCGCCGATACCAAGGAGATCGCAGATCTGGCCGCGACCGGCCTGCTCGACGGGGTCACCACCAACCCCTCGCTGATCCACAAGGCGGGCCGCGATTTCCTGGAAGTCGTCAAGGAGATTTGCGAGATCGTCCCCGGCCCGGTTTCGGCCGAAGTGGTCGCGCTCGACCATGAGACGATGATGAAGGAAGCGGAAATCCTCCGCAAGATCGCCGACAATGTCGCGGTGAAGGTGCCGCTGACCATCGACGGGCTGAAGACCTGCAAGGCGCTGACCGGCGACGGCACCATGGTCAATGTCACGCTTTGCTTCTCGGCCAATCAGGCGCTGCTGGCGGCGAAGGCGGGCGCGACCTTCATCTCGCCCTTTGTCGGCCGCCACGACGATGTCGGCTATCCCGGCATGGAACTGATCGCCGATATCCGGCTGATCTACGACAACTACGATTTCGAGACGGAGATCCTCGTCGCCAGCGTGCGCAACCCCATCCATGTGCTGGAAGCCGCGAAGATCGGCGCGGACGTGATGACCGCGCCTCCCGCCGTCATCCGCCAGCTCTTCAATCATCCGCTGACCGACAAGGGCATCGAGGGTTTCCTGGCCGACTGGGCGAAGACCGGCCAGAAGATCGGCTGACGAGCCGCCGCCACGCGGACGCGATCGACAAGTTCGGCGTGACGGCCGCGGATAGTCCGGGCATGGAGTGCATGTGGAAAGCCATGCACTCATCCCGCGCTGGCGCGATCACCTGGCGCATGGGCGCCGGCGTTCGGCGCATACGGTGCGCGCCTATGTGGCGACGGCCGAGCGGCTGATCGCCTTTCTTCAGGATCATCGCGGCGGCGCGGTCGATGCGGCGATGCTCGCATCGGTCGAGGCCGCCGATCTGCGGGCCTTTCTCGCGCTGCGGCGCGGCGACGGGATCGGCAATGCCTCCGCCGCGCGCGAATTGTCGGCGGTGCGCGGCTTTCTGGCCTTTGTCGCCGGAGAGGGCGGGGCGCCGCCGCGCCTGAAGGGGCCGCGCGTCAAGAAAGGCATTCCAAGGCCGGTTTCGCCCGACGAGGCGGTGGCGCTCGCGGAGGATGTGGCGGGGCAGGCGCGCGAGCCCTGGATCGGCGCGCGTGACTGGGCGGTGCTGATGCTGCTCTATGGCGCGGGTCTGCGCATCGGCGAGGCGATGGCGCTCACCGGTGCGGTGCTGCCGCTGGGGGAGACATTGAGCGTTACTGGCAAGCGCGGCAAGACAAGGATCGTGCCGTTGCTGCCCCAGGTGCGGACCGCCATCGATGAATATCTGGCGCTGTCTCCGCACATGGCGTCGAAGGATCAGCCGCTGTTTCGCGGGCGGCGCGGCGGGCCGCTCTCGCCGGCGCTCGTCCGCCGCGCGGTGCAGGGCGCGCGCGGCCGGCTCGGCCTGTCGGAGCGCACGACGCCGCATGCGTTGCGCCACAGCTTCGCGACGCATCTGCTGGGGCGCGGCGCGGATCTGCGCGCGCTTCAGGAACTGCTCGGCCATGCCAGCCTGAGTTCGACCCAGATCTACACCGCCGTCGACGCCGCGCATTTGATGGACGTCTATCGCAATGCGCATCCACGCGCCTGACCGGCTGCCGACGCTGGATGTCGATGGCGCGGCCTTGCACGCCTGCGCGGTGGGCGACGATGTCCTGGGCGGGCTGGAACGCCTTGGCGCAGCTTTGCCCGTGGACCGAGCCGGGATCCGTCTGCACGGGCGGGACGGGCTGGCCGAATTGCTGGCGCCCTCCACCGAAATCGGCGCCGTCGCGGCATCGACGCTTGGCGCCGCCGCCCGGCCGGTGCGCGCGATCCTGTTCGACAAGCACCGGGATGCCAACTGGTCGCTCGCCTGGCATCAGGATCGCACCATCGTCGTGCGCGATCGGGTCGACGTTCCGGGCTACGGCCCCTGGACGATCAAGGCCGGGCTGCGGCATGTCGCGCCGCCCTTCGCCTTGCTCGAACGCATGGTGACGCTGCGGGTGCATATCGATCCGGTATCGTCGGACAATGCGCCGCTGCTGATCGCGCCGGGATCGCACAGGCTGGGCCGGATCGCGGAAACGGATATCGACGCGGTCGTGGCATCGTGCGGGACGCTGGCCTGCCTCGCGGGTCGCGGCGACATCTGGGCCTATTCGACGCCGATCCTGCACGCATCGGACGCGGTGCGCGCGCACGGTCGGCGGCGGGTGCTCCAGATCGACTATTCGACGGACGAACTCGATGGCGGGCTGGAATGGTTGGGGGTCTGAGGCCGGACGTCGTTAGAGCAGCATCCGGAAAAGTGGGAAACCGATTCTCCGCAAAAACGATGCGATCACAAGCATCTGGAGCGGGTTTCGTGATCCGGATCTTGCGCTGCCCGCTATGGAAATTGGCGAAAGTCCTTCGTCACTTGCTTGCGTTCCGTGCATCGACGCCGTCGCCCGTCGCGATCCGCGTGGTGCCGATCGCATCGATATAGACGCCCATTGCGTTCTGCCCGAACTGCCGACGCAACAAGGCCGGCAGATCTCCATCGATCCGGGCCGTCGCCAGATCCACATTCACTGCCGCGCAGCGGGAGATGGCGCTCATGACGCCGAACCGTCCGCCGCCAATGGCGATCTCGTCGCCAGCCTTCCAGGATCGTTCATGCCATGCAGGCAAGCCGGACACATAGATATTCGCGCGAAAGCGGAGCGGATCGATCGGTTTGCCGAATGCAGCGGACAGCGCGTCGACGCTGGCGAGATTGACGATCGACAGGCAGTCCTCGCGGATATCGGAGAACATATGGCTGTCGGCGGTGACCAGCCGGAGCGGTCCCTTGGCACGGTCATCGACGAATTCGGTGATGAAATGATCGAACCGCGCAACGTCCTCGCTCTGCCGAAGCGAAATATCGAGCACGGCCGCACCGTCGCATTGCAGCGTCAGGCGTTCGGCGCCGTCGCTGAAATCGGCGGTGAGCGCAGCGAGCCCGGGATGGGTCATCAGTGTCGCGAATTTCACCTTGCTCAGATGTTCGGGTGCCCGCGGATCGAACGCGGTGCCGGCCAGCGCGATCGCATAGGCGCGGTCTCGCGCGATGCCGCGCCCGGCTGCGACCTTTGTGCTGTCGAGCTTCTCGCTGCCCAGTCCCTTCACGGGGTAGCGATAAATGCCTGCGATCCTGGCCATGAAGTCTCCCTGATATTCGAACGCCGTCATATGCCGCTGACCGGCCACCTTATGTCTCCGCTCTATCGGCGTTGCACGGCACGGTAGCGCGATGGGGGGACGCCGAAATGGCGGGCGAAGGTCGTTGCGAAATGGCTGGGTGTGGCAAAGCCGACGGCCAGCGCGATATCCGTCACGCGATCGTCGGTTTCATGCAACAGATGGGTTGCCTGTTCGAGCCGCGCCCTCAGGATATATTGCCAGGGCGTCAGTCCGAACCCGTCCGTGAAGGCGGCTGTGAAGCGTCGAACGTCCATATCGACAAGCGCCGCGAGCGACGACAGCGAATGATGCGTATCCAACTGGTCGCCGATCGCCCCGGCAAGGATGGTGAGATCGGCCGGCGAAAGCCGGCGCTTGCCGGCACGGGCATTGCGGCTGGCATGATGTTCGCGCAGGTGCAGGTGCACAGCGTCGGCGATGGCATGGGCCGCCATCCGGGCGAGATCGTCATCGGGCCGCTCGATCAGGTCGGAGAGTCTCGCCGCCGCGCCGAACAGGAAATCGTCCCGGTGGCGCACGCGTGCCTTGATTGGAGTATCGCCAAGCATGGTCGCCGGAATGGTCAGCTCGACGAACCGGGCATGTTCGCCCTGCGCCAGCGCGGCATAACGGCATCCGGCCGGGATTATCCATAGGTCGCCGCGCGACGGGATGGCCCGGCCCGAGGGACCGATGGAGAAGGTGCAGTCCATGCGGTCGAGCCGGCCATCGAGATGGGCGACGATGGTGTGGTGCTCCTCTTCGAAGCACCAATCGGTCGCGGCGCGGAGATTTTCGGTCGCCGCGACGATACCGATGCGGCCGATCCTGGCTTCACGGCGCCTGACCACCGCGCGCGGCAGGCGGGGGCGGCGGCCGTCCCAGACCTGCAGGGGCGTTTCGCGCAAGCACATCCTCCTCATATCGATGGTGGAGCTTCGCCAGATTACGAAGATTCGCCGGAATACGGAAGCGAACGCGATGGATCCGCCCTAGTTTTTCGCTGTGCCGCGTCATCGGGAATGGCCGGCGGAACGATGGAGGGTTGAGCGATGGTCGATCATGGCATTGGCGGAAAAACGGTTCTTGTCGCCGGCGGAGGCAAGAATCTCGGTGGCCTGATCGCGCGTGACCTGGCGGAGCATGGCGCCCGCGCCGTCGCCATCCATTACAACAGCGCGGCCTCGGCCGCCGCTGCGGAGGAAACGGTGGCGGCGATCAGGGCCGCGGGCGCCGCAGCCGCAGCCTTCCAGGCCGATCTGACATCGGCGGCCGCCGTCGAGAAGCTGTTCGCCGACGCCATCGCCGCTGTCGGCCGCCCCGATATCGCGATCAACACCGTCGGCAAGGTGCTCAAGAAGCCGCTGACCGAGATCGGCGAGGCCGAATATGACGAGATGGCGGCCGTCAACGCCAAGACCGCTTTCTTCTTCCTGCGCGAGGCCGGCCGCCATGTGAACGACAACGGCAAGGTCTGCACGCTGGTGACCTCGCTGCTCGGCGCTTTCACGCCCTATTATGCCGCTTATGCGGGCACCAAGGCGCCGGTCGAGCATTTCACGCGCGCGGCATCGAAGGAGTTCGGCGAGCGGGGCATTTCGGTGACCGCGATCGGGCCGGGGCCGATGGATACGCCCTTCTTCTATCCGGCCGAGGGCGAAGACGCCGTCGCCTATCACAAGTCCGCCGCCGCCTTGTCCGCTTTCTCGAAGACCGGCCTTACCGATATCGCGGATATCGTGCCGTGGATCCGGATGCTGGTGTCGGACGGCTGGTGGATGACCGGCCAGACCATCCTGGTGAACGGCGGCTACACGACCAAGTGATCAGGGGATGGGAGCCACGGCATCCATGATGGTGAGCCTGTCCAGTGGGTTGGCGCCGACGCGGGAATCGGTGACAAGGATCGTCGTGCCCGGTCGAAGCTCGCGTCGCACCAGCGCGTAGAATTGCCGGGGCAGGTGAACGCGGTTGATCACCGCTTCATCGACCTCGACGCCTTCGTCCCCGACATGGCCCGGCAGGCCGACATACATCCAGTGCGGCTTGCCGTCCTTCTCGACCAGGGTGATCACATGCGATCCCGGATCGTCATCCGCGATCCGGGCGATGCTGCGGCCGATCTCGGTGCCGTTGCGCAGCACGACCACGCGCTGGTCGAGCTTCGACACGATGATGGTGAGCGGCCCTTCCGGCGCCAGCGCGGGCGACCAGCGATATTCCTCGCCGTCGAGCGGACGATGTTCCGCCGGCGCGCCTTTCGCGTCGAAGGCGGCCAGCAGGCTGTTGGTGCTGGTCCGGACATGATCGGCGGCATTGCCTTCGACGACGACGGTGATGCCGAGAGAGGTGATGCCGAAGAGTTCGCGTGCGAATTCATAGGGCAGGTGCACGCAGCCATGGCTTTCGGGATAGCCCGGCAGGCCGCCGGCATGCAGCGCGACGCCGTCCCAGGTCAGCCGCTGCTGAAAGGGCATGGGCGCGTTGTTGTAGGTGCTCGATCTGTGCTTCGCGTCCTTCTGCAGGATCGTGAACACGCCCGTCGGCGTCTCGTGCCCGTCCTTGCCCGACGATATCGTCGATGCGCCGATGCGGATTCCGTTGCGATAGACCAATGCGATCTGCCGCGAGAGATCGACATAGACCAGAACCGGGCCGCTCGGCGCGACCTGGGGTGCCCAGACCCATTGGCCGGGCTTCAACTGATCGATCCTGCGCGCGAGCTCCGGCGCCGAGCTGACCTTTTCGCCCTGCGCCTGTGCCGCCGCCGGCCACGCCAGCATCGCCGCCGCCATGATGATCGATCCGCGTCGCATTGGAGTCCCTCAATGTGATCACGCATCTGTGGACTGAAACCATGGTGCCGGGCAATCCGGGTTCGATTAGCGCGGTTCGCCCATGATCACATAGTCATGGCCGCAGGCGATGCCGTCTTCGCGCGCGATGAGGTCGCACGCCACCGCGCGCAAGTTCTCGCCATGCGCCGTCAGTGCATCGGCGAGGCGCCGATCCTCCAGCCCCGCCAGGCGGGGTGCGCACATGTCGATCTGGCTGTTCACGAAACGCTCGCGGTAGCGGATGGGGAAGCGGCGCGCGGTGACGGCGCGGAAACCCGACGCCTCGAGATGATCGACCACCCATTGCGCGGGATATTCGCGATAGGGGCGCTCGCCGGCCAGCATCAGGCAGGTGTCGCGGAAGCGGCCGATCTCCCAGATCGCGCGGCCGCCTTCGTCATCGGGGCGAACGCTCACATAGGGTTCGACGCCGACGATGTAGAGCCGGCGGCGTGTGAGCGGTCGCAGCCGCGCGAAGAGGCGGTGCTGGAAATAGGGGGCGAACCCCTCGATCGCGCCGAGCAGATAATCGGCGAGCACGGTGTCGTAGCACTCGCCCGCCAGCAGTGCATCATCGGCCCAGTTGCCGAGGATGATCCGGTCCTGCGGTCGGCGACGCGCATCCACGGCATCGCGCACCTGGATCGCATGCCCCTCCGCGCCCGTCACTGCGGTCCAGCGCTCGGTGGCGAGCGACGCCACCCAGCGGATCGAATGCGTGCCCGTGCCCGCGTCGAGAAAGGATCCCCAGGGCGTTTCGCCCTGGAGATCCTCGATGAAGCGGAACGGGCCGTTCGCTGTGGTTGCCGGCATTCGGGGCCGGAGCGATTTGTCGTTCGATGGAATCATCGAACGACTCGAAAATCGCGGTAAAACATTGCCCTAGAATGCCGCCCTGAGCCCGAACACGACATTGCGCCCGCGCAGCGGCGACGCATCCTTGATGAACGATGTGTGGTTATAGGCGAGGGCATTGGTCAGGTTGGTGCCGCGCACGAACAGTTCCGCGCTGTTGTCCGATCCCAGGTCCAGCCGATAGGCAAGCGTCGCGTTGAGCATGTCATAGCCCGGCGTGCGGGTTTCGAACGACGCGATCCGATCCTGAGAGAAGACACGGTAATATTCGGCGTTGGCGGTGATCGGCCCCCATTGTCCATCCAGACGGCCACCCAGTCGCCCGGCCGGGATGCGCGGCAGGTCGCCGCCGCCGTTCTTCAGCTTCGCACGCACATAATCGCCGAAGACGGCGGCGGCGATGCCGGGCGTGATCTGGTGCCGGATCTCGCCATCCACGCCTGTGAATGTCGCGTCCGCGCCGACATAGCGGATCAGGCGGAAATCCTCGAAACTGTCGAGCGTCTGGGCGTAGATGTAATTGTCGAAATCCTGATGATAGGCGCCGATCGTGAAGGTCGTCGCACCCGTCGTCTTGCGCAGCGTGAGGTTGACCGATTTCGCGGTTTCCTCGTCGAGCGACACTTTCGATGCGAAGCGCGCATTGCCCGTCACGATGCCGATCTCATACGTGTTCGTCGCCAGGTGGACGCCATTGGCATAGAGTTCCTGCACGCTCGGCGCGCGCTGCGACCGGGCGAGCGACAAGGCCACCGAATAACCGTCCGCCACATCCCAGATCGCCGCGGCGGAGAGCGAGAAGGGCGCGTGCTTCGTCGTCGGATACCGCGCGTCGGCGGGTTCGACGCGCTGCCATTCCTTGCGTGCCGCCGCTTCCAGGCGAACCGGGCCGAGTTGCAGCGTTTCCATCAGGAACAAGGCGGTGCTGCGCGTATCGGTATCGATCAGGAAGGCTTCCTCGCCCAGCGCGCTGAAATCGCTTTCGGATCGCTGCACGCCGATCACGCCGCGCAGGCCGCCGATCGGCTTGTGCGTCAGTTCGAAGCGCAGGTCGTGCGCCTTGTTGCGGAAGGTGGTCGCCACCTCGTCATGTTCGATCTCGTCATGCTCGTAATCGGTGAAGGACAGGCGGAAGCGAACCTTCTCGATCCCGGGCAACGGGTCTTCGTAATCGCTGCGGATATCGAAGCGCTCGCTCCTCAATTTCACGAAGGGGATCTCGTCTTCATGATCATGGTCGTGATCATGGTCATGATCATGCTCGTCATGGCTGTGACCGCCGCAATGCAGGCTGGTGCCATGGGGATGGCAGTCCTCATAGTCATGGCTGTGGCCGGGCAGGCCATATTCGCTGCGCTGGCGCGTATAGGCGACGCCGAGATAGCCGCGCGGCCCGATCCATGCGCCACCCGCGCTGAAGGTGGAAGTGTCGTTGTACGATCCGGCGACGCGGCGCGATCCGAATCCGCCGGGCACGCGATAATCGTCGCTGTTGCGATGGACGCCCTCCACCCGGAAGGCGAAGGGGCCGACGCCCGCGGTGATGCCGCCCACCAGTGACCGTTCCTTGTCGCCGGTGCCCAGCCGTCCTTCGACCGCGCCCGACAATCCATTGGCGGGCAGCGCGGTCGGCACCTTCTCGTCGAGCAGGTTGATCGCGCCGCCGATCGCGCCGCTGCCGTAGAGCAAGGTTGCGGGGCCGCGCAGCACCTCGATCCCGCGCAGCAGCAGCGGTTCGGTGACGACCGTATGATCGGGCGATATGGCGGAGGCGTCCTGGATGTTGGCGCTGTCGGACAGCGCCTGCACGCGCGGCGAGGTCTGGCCCCGGATCACCGGCCGGCTGGCGCCGCCGCCGAAATTCTCGAAATTGATGCCCGGCTGCCCCGCCAGCGTCTCGCCCAGCGTGGCCTGGCGGCGATGGATCAGGTCATCCCCCGTCAGAGACAGCACCGGCGTCGCGGTCTGATCGGCGGTCTGGCCGAGCGCCGATGCGGTGATGACGATGTCGCCGTTGTCGCCGCCATCGGCCGCCATCGCGAGGCCCGGTGCGAACGCGAGCGTGGAGGCGGCGGAAAGGCGGAGGATATGGAGATGCACGATTTTGCCCCGTTTCTGTTTTCAGACAGTGAGGCCTGCTAAGGGATGTTATAATATAACACAACCTCATTTGGTCGTGCGCGAAGGGCGAGTGATCGAACCTTGTCTCGTGCGGTTTTGTCCGCCGTCATCCGCAACGCGCGGAATGACGGCGGAAAAAAGTCAGAGCTCGAACGGCGTGGTCTGGTAGATCTGGTTGATCCAGTTGCCGAACAGCAGATGGGCATGGCTGCGCCAGCGATTCTCGGGCGTCCGCGTCGGATCGTCCGATGGGAAATAATTCACGGGAACCGGCACGCCGGGCGTGACGCTGCTATCGCGATGATATTCGTCGGCCAGGCTCGTCGTGTCATATTCGACATGGTTGAACATGTGGAGCGAGCGGCGCCGGGGGTCGTCGAGCAGGCACAGCCCGGTTTCCTCGCTTTCGGCGAGCACGGCCATGCCGCTGTCGCCCGGAATGTCGGCGCGGCGGACCTCGGTCCAGCGCGAGACCGGAATCGAGAAATCGTCGGAGAAGCCGCGCAGATAGGGGGATGCCGGCTGGAGATTCCGGTGCCGGAAGATGCCCGAAGCCTTTGCCGGCAGCTCATATTTGGGCAGGCCGTGGAAATGATGGACCGCCGCCTGCGCCGCCCAGCAGATGTTGAAGCAGCTATGGACGTGCGTCTGCGTCCAGTCGAGGATGCGGCGCATCTCGTCCCAATAGGTCACCTCCTCGAAGGGCAGCCGCTCGACCGGTGCGCCGGTGATCACGAACCCGTCGAAACGCTCGTCGTTCACGTCCGCCCAGGGGCGATAGAAGGACGCCATGTGATCGGCCGGCGTATTGCGCGCGACATGCTCGGTCAGCCGCACGAGCGTCAGTTCCACCTGCAGCGGCGTCGCGCCGATCAGCCGTGCGATCTGCGTTTCGGTGCTGATCTTGTTGGGCATCAGGTTGAGCAGCCCGATCCGGAGCGGACGGATATCCTGGCGGATCGCGTCGGCTTCCCGCATCACCATCACGCCTTCCGACTCCAGCGTGCGGAAAGCGGGCAAATCGTCGGGAATCTTGATCGGCATCGTCACGCATGTCCTTCAACTGAGAGGACAGACGCTCGTGGCTTGATCCGCTTCGTTGCCGGCTCGGCCACATCCTCCCTTGCGGGAGCGCCACCTTGCCCGGATAGGCAGGTTGGCGTTGGGCGTCGCCCCAACTCTTGATGTTGGCGCCTATTTAGGGCGGGATGTCGGGATTGGCAACGGGAGAGCGGGCTGAAAAGTCCGAGGACCTCGCATGTCATTCCCGCGAAGGCGGGGATGACATGGGTATTTCAGTCGGCTTCAGGCCAGCGCCCCGTCGAACTGGAGACGGGCGAGGCGGGCATACAGGCCGCCTTGCGCGGTCAGGCTGTCATGATCGCCCTGTTCGACGATCCGCCCGTCCTCCATCACGATGATGCGATCGGCGCTGCGGACGGTGGCGAGGCGATGCGCGATCACGATGGTCGTACGGTCGGTCATCAGCCGTTCCAGCGCCTGCTGCACCAGCCGTTCGGACTGGGCGTCGAGCGCGGAGGTCGCTTCGTCGAGCAGCAGCACGGGGGCGTCGCGCAGGATCGCGCGCGCGATCGCGACGCGCTGGCGCTGTCCGCCGGACAGCCGGGCGCCGCCTTCGCCCATGAAGGTGTCGAGCCCGTCGGGCAGCTTTCGCAGGAATTCGGCGGCGTTCGCGGCTTCCGCCGCGGCCCAGAGCGCCTCGTCGGACGCGTCCCAATTGCCGTAGCGCAGATTGTCGCGCGCGGAGGCCGCGAAGATCACGGTTTCCTGCGGCACCATCGCGATGCGCTCCCGAATGTCGGCGGGGTCGGCATCGGGCAGCGCCACGCCATCGAGCAGCACGCGGCCGGCATCGGGATCGTAGAAGCGCTGGATGAGCTGGAACAGCGTGGACTTGCCCGCGCCCGACGGGCCGACCACCGCCACCGTCTCGCCGGGCTTCACGGTCAGCGAGAAATCCGCGAGCGCGCTGGTTTCGCGGCGGGTGGGATAACGGAACTCGACATGGTCGAAGCGGATCTCGCCGCGCGCCGGAACCGGAAGCGGGCTTGGCGTCGCGGGGGCGGCGATCACCGGCTTCTGTGCCAGCAGCTCCGCGAGCCGCCCGGCCGCGCCCGCGCCGCGCAGCAGGTCGCCATAGATTTCGGTGAGCGCGCCAAAGGCGCCGGCGACGAGGCCGCCGGTCAGCACGAAGGCGGCGATGGTGCCGCCGCTCATCCGGCCGGCCGCGACGTCGAGCGCACCCTGCCACATGACGAGCGCGATGGCGCCGAAGATCAGGCCGATCACCGTCGCGGTCATCACCGCGCGCAGCATGATCCGCCGCCGCGCGGTGCCGAATACGGCTTCCACCGCCGCGCCGAAACGGCCCGCCTCGCGGTTCTGCTGGCCGAATGCCTGGACGATCTTCATCGCGCCGAGCACTTCGCTGACCATCGCGCCGACATCGGCGACGCGATCCTGGCTGCTGCGCGAAATCGTCCGTACGCGGCGGCCGAGGATCACGATCGGCATGATCACGACCGGAATGCCGACCAGCAACATGCCGGTGAGCTTGGGCGAGAGGCTGAACAGATAGGCGATGCCGCCTACACCCATGACGAGGTTGCGCATCGCGACCGAAATGGTTGTGCCCACAAGCTGCTCGATGATCGTGGTGTCCGCCGTCAGCCGCGACGCGATTTCGGACGGGCGGTTTTCCTCGAAGAAGCTGGGCGACAGGCGCAGCAGATTGCGCTGCACCGCCAGTCGCAGGTCCGCGACGACGCGTTCGCCGAGCCAGGAGACGAAATAGAAGCGGAATGCGGTGGCGATCGCCATCACCACGACGATCAGCAGCAGATACTGGAACCAGCGCCCGATATCGCCGCCGCCGCCCTGCACGAAGCCGCGGTCGATGATCAGCCGGAAGCTGCTGGGAATGGCGAGGGTGGCGCCGGCCGCGACGAGCATCGCGACGGCGGCCGCCGCGATATGGCCGGGATAGCGCACCGCCATCCGCCAGACCATGCCGAGATCGCTGAGGTTGCGGCCCGAACGGGCCGGTGCCGCGCTGTCGGTCGCGTCGGCCCTTGCTGTGTCGACTGCCCGTTCGCTGCCCGCTTCGCTCATGGCGCGGCCCTAGCAGCCTGAACGGGCCCGCTCAATCGAAGCTTTGCGCTTTTGCATTGCAGCAAATGCGCCTAGGTAAAGCGGGAGACAATGTGAAAGTGGATGAATGCTCTATAACGCCTATGAGATGCAGCGCTCGTTGCTGGCCGGGGCCAGCGCGATGGCGCATATGAGCGCTGAATTCCTTCAGAACCCTGCCAACCCCTTCTCTTATTTCGGCGGCGGCCCGATCCTGGCCTCCGCGCTCGACGTGTTCGCGCACGCCTCCGCGCCGCGCGGCAAGCCCGCTTTCGGCCTGATCGAGACCGAGATCGACGGGCGCAAGGTGGAAGTGACCGAACAGATCGTGCTGCAAAAGCCGTTCGGCCAGCTCAAGCGCTTCGTGCGTGAAGGCGTGGAGGGCGGCCCCAGGCTGCTGATCGTCGCGCCGATGTCCGGCCATTATGCGACGCTGCTGCGCGGCACGGTGCAGCGGATGCTGCCGAGCTGCGATGTCTACATCACCGACTGGCGCGACGCGAAGATGGTGCCGCTGTCCGAGGGCACGTTCGACCTGGACGATTATATCGATTATCTGATCGCTTTCCTCGAACATATCGGGCCGGGCGCGCATGTGCTCGCGGTCTGCCAGCCTTCGGTGCCGAGCTTTGCCGCGGTCGCGCTGATGAATGCTGACAAGCATCCCTGCACGCCCAGGACGCTGACGATGATGGGCGGCCCGATCGACACGCGCGAGGCGCCGACGGCGGTGAATACGCTGGCGACGCAGCGGCCGCACGCCTGGTTCGAACAGAATGTGATCGCAACCGTGCCGATGCATTATCCGGGCGCCGACCGGCAGGTCTACCCCGGCTTCCTGCAGCTCGCCGGCTTCATGACGATGAACCTGGGCGATCACCTGATGAGCCATTGGGAGATGTTCAAGCATCTCGTCCAGGGCGACGAGGAAAGCGCGGACGCCACCAAGCGCTTCTATGACGAATATCGCTCGGTCTGCGACATGACGGCGGAATTCTATCTTCAGACCATCGATGTCGTGTTCCAGACGCACGCGCTGCCCAATGGCGCGTTCAGGCATCGCGGCAAGCTGGTCGACGCCGGCACGATCACCGATACGGCGATCCTGGCGATCGAGGGCGAGCGCGACGATATTTCGGGCCTGGGTCAGACCAAGGCGGCGTTGACCATCGCCAACAAGCTGCCTGCGTCGAAGAAGAAATATTTCATGGCGCCCGGTGTCGGCCATTACGGCATCTTCAACGGCAGCAAGTGGCGCAACACCATCGCGCCGGTGCTGGAAGCCTGGATCGCCAAGTTCGATTGAATTGAGAGGGGAAGGCAGGGGCCTTCCCCATCTTCTTGGGATCAGGTCTTCGGCCGGGCCGTGCCTATAGCGTCAGTTCGGCATGCTTGCCGCGTTCCTCCTCGCGGATATCGCCGCCGGTGAGCAGCTTGAACAAGCCCTTCACCGACAGGTCGGCGAGCCAGATTTCCGCATCGTCGAGATCGAAGCGCAACATCAGCAGCGATGGATCCTCGCGGCCGCCGGGATACCAGGCCTCTACCTGTTTCGACCAATAGCGATCGATCACCGCCGGATCGGTTTCCGCCACCAGCGTGCCGCGAATGCAGGCGAACAGGTCGTGCCCCTTGGCGGCGAACTGTGCCATCGCGGGGCCGCCGGGCGCCAGGCGATTGTCCGTGGCGGTATAGAACCAGAAGGCGCTGTCCGCATGTTTGTCGAGCTGGGCCGTCATCGGCACGCTGTGCCGGTGGCCGTCTTCCAGCCCGACCATCAGATAGGGGCTGGCCTCGAATTCCTTCCAGAAACGCTTGCGGATATCGCTGTCGCTGCTCATCGTCGATCTCCTTTTCCAGGATGATCAACCGCCGGGCGTCTTGGGATGTTCCCTTGTTCAGCGATAGCTGACGATCTCGAACTCGATCCCGTCATGATCGAGGAAGTAGAAGCGCCGGCCGGGTTCGTAGTCGCCATGCGAGAAGGGAACGAAGCCAAGCGCGATCACCCGCGCCTCGACCGCGTCGAGATCGTCCACCTCCACGCCGACATGGTTGAGCGGTTCGCCTTTGGGATAGCGGGCGTTTGCATGCATGCCGTCGGGGCCGGTGTAGAACGCCAGATAGGCGGACGGGCTGCCGACATGAATGGTGAAACCGCCATCGCGCGCCGGCCCGCGCCAGCGCTCCTTCCAGCCGAACAGCTCTTCGGTCATGCGGGCCGAACGTTCGGGATCGCTGACCGTCAAATTCACATGCTCGATCGTCGCTTGCGCCATTTTTCGCTCCTGTATCCGGCCGAGTCCTCGGCCGATCGGGGTTGACGCCATCTCGATGCAACCTAAACCTAAGTTCAGGTCAAGCTTTTTGTGCAGGGAAACGCCATGCGCGCGAGCGATGTGATTTCGATCGGCGATCTGGCGGCGCGCACCGGCGTCGCCGTTTCGGCGATCCGCTTTTACGAAGCGAAGGGATTGCTCCATCCCTATCGCAATGCCGGCGGTCAGCGGCGTTTCCTGCGATCGGATATCCGCCGGCTCTCCTTCATCCTGATCGCGCAGCAACTCGGCCTGAGCATCGAAGCGATCGGGATCGAACTCGCGAAGCTGCCCGACGGGCGCACGCCCAATGCGGCGGACTGGAAGCGGATCAGCAAGGCGATGCGGGTGTTGCTCGATGCCCGCATCGCGCAACTCGCCCGCACGCGCGACCGGCTGGACGATTGCATCGGCTGCGGCTGCCTGTCGCTCGCCAGTTGCGCGCTTTACAATCCGGAGGATCGCGCGGCGGCACGCGGAGCGGGGCCCCGCTACGTGCTGGGGGACGAGGCGCCGGGCGAACCCGTTTGCCGGTCGGGCGGATAGGCTGGTCCGGACATGGATCGGCGGCGTCCCTGCTGTCGCTTCTCGTGCAAGGACGCCGCCGATCCGAACCTGTTTTAGAACACCTCGAACAGGCCGGCCGCGCCCATGCCGCCGCCGATGCACATCGTCACCACGACATGCTTGGCGCCCCGGCGCTTGCCTTCGATCAGCGCGTGACCGACCATGCGCGCGCCCGACATGCCATAGGGATGGCCGATCGAGATCGCGCCGCCGTTGACGTTGAGCAGTTCATTGGGAATGCCCAGCTTGTCGCGGCAATAGAGCACCTGCACCGCGAACGCTTCGTTGAGCTCCCACAGGCCGATATCGTCCATCTTCAGATCGAAGCGTTCGAGCAGCTTGGGGATCGCGAAGACCGGGCCGATGCCCATCTCGTCGGGTTCGGTGCCGGCGACGGCCATGCCGACATAGCGGCCGAGCGGATTGAGCCCCTTCTTCTCGGCGAGCTTGGCTTCCATCAGCACGCTGGCCGCCGACCCGTCGGAAAGCTGGCTGGCATTGCCGGCGGTGATGTTCATGCCGGGGCCCATCACGGGCTGAAGCGCAGCCAGGCCTTCCAGCGTGGTTTCAGGCCGGTTGCCCTCGTCCTTGGCGAGCGTCACCTCCTTGTGCGTGACTTCGCCCGTCTCCTTGTTGGTGACGGCCATCGTCGCGGTGGTGGCGACGATCTCGTCGTCGAACTTGCCCGCGGCCTGCGCGGCGGCGGTGCGCTGCTGCGACTGGAGCGAATATTCATCCTGCGCCTCGCGGCTGATGCCGTAGCGCGCGGCGACCGTCTCGGCGGTGCCGAGCATCGGCATGTAGATGTCCTTGTGCAGCGCCAGCAATTCGCGATCGGGCGCGACGCGCATTTCCTTGGTCTGGACAAGCGAGATCGATTCGAGGCCGCCGCCGATGCAGACGTCCATCCTGTCGGTGATGATCTGTTTGGCCGCAGTCGCGATCGCCATCAGGCCCGACGAGCATTGCCGGTCCATCGACATGCCGGAAACGGTGACGGGCAGGCCGGCGCGCAGCAAGGCGGTACGCGCGATATTGCCCGCCTGGCTGCCCTGCTGGAGTGCGGCGCCGAAGCAGACATCGTCGACTTCGCCGCCCTCGATCCCGGCGCGCTCCACGGCGGCGCGGATCGCGTGTGCACCGAGCGTGGGCGCGGCGGTGTTGTTGAAGGCGCCGCGATAGGCGCGGCCGATGGGGGTGCGGGCGGTGGAAACGATGACGGCGTCACGCATGGGACTCTCCTTGATCCCCCTTCGCCAAGCGGAAGGGGGCGGGGTTGCACGAAACATGATATGGGGCGGCGATTGCCGTCCCGCGACAGGTCACACGAAAAACTGGCTGATCCATTCGGCGATGAGCGCAGGCTTGTCCTCGCCCTCGATCTCGACGGTGAACTCGATCACCTGCTGCCACTGGCCCGGGCGCTTCTCGTCGAGTTCCAGCAGCTTGAAACGGCCGCGCACGCGCTTGCCGGAACGGACAGGCGCCAGGAACCGCGTCTTGTTGCCGCCATAGTTCACGCCCATCTTGACGTCGGCGATCTTGGGGCTGTCCGCCTTCGCCATCAGCAACGGCATCAGCGAGAGCGTCAGGAAACCATGGGCGATCGTGCCGCCGAAGGGCGTCAGCTTCGCCTTTTCGGGATCGACATGGATGAACTGATGATCGCCGGTCGCATCGGCGAATGTGTCGATCATCGCCTGGGTCACCTCGACCCATTCGGATATCCCGATTTCCTCGCCGATCCTGGCTTGCAGCTGCTGCGGTGTGACGGTGTTCACGCGTTTCCTTTCATCCGCTCCCGATCGCCGAAGCGCGCCGAAATCCGTGCGGCGCGTTCGTGCGGCCGGGAAAATAGGGTGGGCCATGCCGATGAGTCAAAAGCGTCGGATTCCGCAACGTCCGCTGCCTGCGGCGCGGGGGCGGACGAGTCGGGCATGGCATTCGATCGGTTTCGGATATGCTTGTGTCTTGCGGGAGGCGTCGTTTCTGCCATGGTCCCGTGGTGCAGAGGATCTGGGGGATGTCATGCGCCACGTCATGCTGAAGTCTTTCGTCGCGTTCGGGCTGGTCGCGGCCGCACCGGCATTGTTCGCCGCACCGCCGGCGCCAACCGAGGGCGCGGCCGCGAACGCGGCGGGCGCGCGGTTCAAGGCGTTGCTGGAATCGCTGCATCCCGTGGACGGGCAGATCCGCATCCCGCAGGCGCAGGCCGCGCTGGCGCTGGGCAAGGACTATTATTTCCTGCCGGCGGACGAGGCCAAGCGGGTGCTGACCGAAGGCTGGGGGAATCCGCCATCGTCGGTGACCGATGTGCTCGGCATGGTGTTTCCCGCCGGCAAGACCTTCGTCGATGCCCCGTGGGGCGCGGTCGTCACCTTCGAGAAGACCGGTTATGTTTCCGACAGCGATGCCCAGACCGCCGATTACGATGCCGTACTGACGCAATCGCGCGAGAATGAGGAAGCATTGAACGAGGAGCGGCGCAAGGCGGGCTTCGGCGGGCAGCATCTTGTCGGCTGGGCGCAGCCGCCCTCCTATGACGGCGCGCAGCATGCGCTGATCTGGGCGCGCGAGATCAAGTTCGACGGTGAGACCGACAATATGCTCAACTACGATGTCCGCCTGCTCGGGCGGCGCGGCGTGCTCAGCCTCAACATGGTTGCGGGCATGCTGCAACTCGCGCAGGTCCGCACCGCCGCGGCTTCGTTCGGCAAGGCCGCGACCTTTGAAAGCGGCGCGCGCTACGCCGATTTCGACGAATCCGTCGACGAGAAGGCCGAATATGGGCTGGCCGGCCTGGTCGCGGCGGGCGTCGGCGTGGCGGCGGCGAAGAAGCTGGGCCTGCTCGGCCTGTTGCTCGCGTTCGGCAAGAAGTTCATCGTCCTGATCGTCGCGGCCATCGGCGGCCTTGTGAGCTGGTTTCGCAGGCGCCGGAACGGCGACGAAGCGGAGATCTGATCACGGCGCCCGGGTCTTGCCCGGGCGTCCGCGGTTCAGCCATCCTTTGCCTGACGCGGCTTGCGCGCCGTCGCCGGTTCCGGATCGGGCGTGACCAGCTTGGTCTCGCTGGGATAGGGCATGACCAGCGTGCCGTCCGGCGCGGCGGTGAAGCTGGTCTGCGTCGGATAGGCGAATTCGATGCCTTCGGCGTTGAAGCGCTGCAATATGTCGATGCACACCTTGCTGCGCGCCTCGAACACCTCGTCATAATTTTCGGACAGCACGTCGAACTGCGCCTCATAGTCGAGGCTCGACGCGCCGAAGCCGGTCATGCCGCAGCGGATCATCTGGCATTTGGGATGCGCCTCGACGATCGCCCTGATCATCGCCGGGATCTCCGCGCACACCGCGGGCGGCGTCTGGTAGGTGACACCGATCGTCAGCACATGGCGGCGGCGGTGCAGCCGCGCCATGTTGTGCAGTTCCTTGTTGAGCAGATTGGCGTTGGAGATCACGACCTCCTCGCCCGAGATCGCGCGCACGCGCGTCGTCTTGAGGCCGATCTGCTCGACGGTGCCGGAGGTGGTGTCCCATTTGATCGCGTCGCCGCGCCGGAAGGGCTTGTCGAACAGGATCGAAAGCGCGGCGAACAGGTCTGAGAAGATGCCCTGCGCGGCCAGGCCGATGGCGATGCCGCCGATACCGAGGCCGGCGACGAGGCCGGTGACGTTGACGCCCAGATTGTCGAGCACGACGATGATCGCGACTGCGAACAAGACCACTGTCACCAGCAGGCGGATGATGCCCATCGCGCTGCCCAGGGCTTCCGCGCGGTGCGCGTCGGTGCCCGCGCGATGCTCGATCACACCCAGCACGATCTCGCGCGCCCAGATCGCCGCCTGGAACACGGCGGAGACGGTGAAGAGGAAAGTGATCGTCCGCGCGACCATGTCGGGCGTCTGCGCATAGCCGGAGACCAGCCGGGCGGAGACCATGATCATGAAGAATGTGCCGGTCCGCGAGATCGCCCGGCCGATCACGCTCAACCAGCCGGTATGATCCTCCTTGTCGCACAATTTCATGCCCAGCCGGCGCAAGCCGACCAGCAGGAAGAAGACACCGGTTGCGATCGCCGCCGCGATCAGGATCTGCAGGCTGTGATTGTCGAGCCAGCCCAAGCTGTCCCGCCATAATTGGGCGATCGATTTCTCGACATCGACATCGGGCAGAGTCGCGGGCGCGCTCTTGTTGGTGGCGGCCATCGGGGTCTCCTCTTCAGGCGGCGCGCTTGGCCGGGGCTGCCGACAGGCTGTCGAGATAATCGATCAGCCCGCGTTCGGCGCGGCTCAGATACCGGGTGGCGCGCGGCAGATGCAAGGGCAGGGGATTGCCATCCTTGCTGGCGGCCAGTTCGGTGAGCGCGGGGTGGACATAGGATTTGCGCGCGATCGCGGGCGTATTGCCCAGCGCGGCGCAGACGGGTTCGAGCAGCGCCTTCAACGGCAAGCGGCCGCCGCTGGCGTGAAGCGTTGCGAAGGCGAGCACGCTGGCGCCCCAGGTGCGGAAATTCTTCGCGGTGAAATCCTCGCCCGACGCGTCGCGCAGATAGTCGTTGACGTCGGTGGAGGTGACGGCGTGTGCGGCGCCGTCGGCATCGAGATACTGGAACAGATGCTGCCCCGGCAGATCCTGGCATCGGCGCACGAAGCGCGCCAACGAACCGTCGGTGATGCGCATCGTCACGTCCTTGCCCGATTTCGCGCGATAGCTCAGCCGCAGCGTCGCGCCCTTCACGCTGGCATGGCGGTTGCGCAGCGTGGTCGCGCCGAAGCTCCTGTTCGATCTCGCATAGGCTTCGTTGCCGACGCGCAGATGGCCAAGGTCGAGCAGGCGGACGACCGCGGCGACCGCGCGTTCCCTGCTGATCGCGGTTCGGCGCAGATCGCTTTCGACGCGCGCGCGGATCAGTGGCAGCACGCGGCCGAAATCGGCGCAGCGATCATATTTCTCATGTTCGCGGCGGGCGCGGAAATCGGGGTGGTAGCGATATTGTTTGCGGCCCTTGTCGTCATAGGCGGTCGCCTGGATATGGCCGTGCGGCGACGGGCAGAACCAGGCATCGGCATAAGCCGGCGGCAGCGCCACCGCGTTCAGGCGATCGATCTCGTCGCGATCGGTGATCCGCTTGCCCTCCGGGTCGAAATAGCCCCAGGCCCGGCCGATCTTCCTGCGGGTGATGCCGGGCAGGGCATCGTCGACATAACAAAGCTTGGGCACGCGCGCTCCGGGATGGTTTCGCCTTTTTCAACCCACGGTCCGCCCGATCGTTCCGGAACGGAGTCGCGTCGCCACGGGTTCATGGCCCCGATCCATCCACAACGGGAAGATATCCATGCCCAGCATTTCCGACGCGCGAATCCTGATCCTCGCGACCGACGGATTCGAAAATTCGGAATTGTTCGATCCACGCCAGACCTTGATCGAAGCGGGCGCGACCGTGCATCTCGCTTCACCGGGTTCCGCGCCGATCCGGGGCGTGAAGCACGACAAGGCCGGCGACCGCATAACGCCCGACATGGCGCTCGATCAGGTCGATCCCAATGCCTATGACGCGCTGCTGCTGCCCGGTGGCGTCGCCAATCCGGACCGGCTGCGCATGGAACGCAAGGCGATCGAAGTGATCCGCGACTTCGCTCATGCCGAAAAGCCGGTGGCGGCGATCTGCCACGGCCCATGGCTGCTGGTGGAGGCGGACGTGATCCGCGAGCGGACGGTGACGGGCTGGCCGTCGATCCGGACCGACCTCAGCAATGCCGGCGGCAAGGTGGTTGACGAGGACGTCGCGACCGACGGCTTCCTGATCACCAGCCGCAAGCCCGATGACATCCCGGCCTTCACCGAAGCGCTGATCGAGGCGATCGAGGCGCGCTAGGACAAGGTCGATACCCTCATTCCGGCTTTCGCCATTGCTGTCCGGGATTATCCGGCGAGGGGCATGCGGAGGACCGGGGTTGCGGGGAAATGGCGGAGAGGCTCAATGTCGAGACATGTCTTGGTGTGGCTCCACACCAGGCCGGGTTCAAATCGCTGTGCCCACCAGATCCGTTCGGGCTGAGCCTGTCGAAGCCCTGTCCTTCTATCTCGAACCCAGGAAAAGGCAGGGCTTCGACAGGCTCAGCCCGAACGTTTGGGGGGCTGGTGCGCTATCCTGATGCCGAGCGCATCGGACCTTTTCCGCTCAATCGTTCGCTCCCCAAAAATTCCCGACAGCAATGCGCGAAAGCCGGAGACGTAGTCGACGTAGGGCAATCCCGCGTGCCGTCAGGCGCCAGATTCCGGCTTTCGCCGGAATGACGGGGCGGGCGGGAACAGAAATTTGTTTAGGTTAACGAACTGCCTATCCTAACCAATTGGTGACTCATCCGTTCTATGAGGGGCGCGATTGTGGCGATTCCGCGCCATGCCGATCTGTGGAGACCCTCGATGCGCCTGCCCGCGCTGCTCGTCCTCTCGTTCGCCCTTGCCGCGCCCGCCGCGTCGCAATCGGGCGATGCGCCCTTCACCGTCGCCGAAACCGGCCAGTCCTTCGCGACGCTTCAGGATGCGGTTTCCGCGATCGGCGACGGCACGGGCACGATCCGCATCGCGCCGGGCCGCTATCGCGATTGCGCCGTTCAGGAAGGCGGCAGCGTGTCGTTCGTCTCTACCGAGCCCGGCAAGGCGATCTTCGAAAGCGCGATCTGCGAAGGCAAGGCGACCTTGGTGCTGCGCGGCGCGCGGTCGCGCGTCGAAGGCATCGTCTTCCGGCATAACAACGTGCCCGACGGCAACGGCGCCGGCATTCGTATCGAGAAGGGCAATCTCGACGTCGTGAACGCCATGTTCCTCGACAGCCAGTGCGGAATTCTCTCCGCCTCCGATCCGTCGAGTGCGATCCGCATCGTCCATTCCACCTTTTCGGGTCTCGGCAAGGATCCGACGGGCAATGGCGCGCACGGCGTCTATATCGGCGATTACGGATCGCTGAGCATCGAGAATTCGCGCTTCGATCGCGGCACCGGCGGGCATTACGTCAAGAGCCGCGCGCCGCGCGTCAAGATCCTGGACAGCAGCTTCGACGACAGCCTGGGCCAGCACACCAACTATTCGATCGACCTGTCCAACGGCGCGACCGGTCGCATAGCCGGCAACACCTTCGTGGTGGGGCCGAACAAGGACAATTACTCGACGATCATCACGGTGGCGCCGGAAGGGCGCGAACGTTCGTCGACCGGCCTTGTCGTCGAAGGCAATACCGCGACGGTGGCGCCGGGCTTCAAGAACCGCACCACCCTGGTCGGCAACTGGACCAACGACACGGTCATGGTGCGCGGCAATACGCTGGGCGAACAGGTGGCGGCGCAGGCGTCGCGCTGAGCCGGCCTGCCCCCTCCGATCGGAGGGGGCATGGGCGGCGTCATCCCGCCATCCGCGATCCGAGATGCGCGGCCAGATATTCCAGGCACGCGATCCGGCGCCACATGCCGCTGTCGGTGATCGCGTCGATATTGAAGAAGCGCCGCATCGCCGGGAAATCGAGGTCGATCACGCGGCGCATATAGTCGGGCTCCAGCAGCCCGCCATGCTCGTCGCCCATCGGGCCGAGCTTGCGGCGGATCGCATAGGTCCGCGCGCGCAGCCAGCTCGGCCGGATGCGCGAAGACCATTCCTCGAAAAGATGCCGGCGATTGGGCGGCCCGGCGAAATCATGGCCATAGGCGCTCATGTGCCGCGCGAGCGCGGGATCGATCGCATTGAGCAGCATCGCCTCGAAGCGGCCGGCATGTTTCAGCCGCATCGGCAGCGTCATCGCCTCCGCCACGAGCTGATGGTCGAGAAACGGCATCAGATAGGCGCCGAGCCGTGCTTCCACGCCGATCTCCCGGCCGAACAGCGCGCGGCAGCGGACACGCGGATAGACCTGCTCGATCAGCGCGCGCGGCACCTTGCGGTCGCGTGACGGCGCGTCGATCGCCTCGGCGATCTTGTCGCCGATCCGCGCCAGGAAGGCGTCGGGATCGAAAGCCGCCGTCGCGTCGCCGGGCGCGAAGCGGGCGAAGAAGGTGCGGGCCACCGCGATCGGGCTGGTCGGGCGATCGGCGAGGAAGAAGAAATCGCGGAAAATCTCGCCACAGCCGCCCGACGCCGCCAGCCGGCCGCCGGCATGACGCGCCTGGCGGGCATCGCCATAGCCGCCCTCGTCGAAGATATTGCCATAGGTGGGCAGTGCGTCGAGATCGTGGAAATTGGCCTCGACGAGCGCGGGAAACGCGTCGGGATCGGGTGCCGGGCGGCCCTTGTCGACATAATCGACCGCGAACCCCTCCGCCTCGCCGATCGCCAGCGCGATATCGACATCGGCGTCACCGGGATCACCATAGACGTAGATATAGGGTTTCGAACCTGCCGCGCGCAGCGAGGCGAGCAGCAGCCGCGAATCGAGTCCGCCCGAAAGCGGGCAATTCACCCTGTCGCCGAATGCGCGGACATGCGCGCCGACGATCGACTGGAGCCGCTCGACATGGCGCGGCAGCCGTTCCGCCACGCTCGTGCGCGATGCGGCGCCGGGCAAGGGCTTGTCGATCGTGTGCAGCATGACGCCGTCGGGCGTCAGCTCGACCATCCGGCGCGGTGACAGCGTCTTGAGATCGGCAAGGATCGTGTCGTCGCCGATCGGGACGACGTTGAACGCGAATTCGTAAACGCCCTGGGGATCGAAGGAGAGGCGCGGCAGCGCCTTGGCGGCGGCGAGGAACGAGGTGGAGAAGACCCGGTGTTCGCCGTCGTGGAACAGCTGGAACGCCGCGAAATAGTCGGAGAACAGGAAGGTTCGCCCGTTCTTGCGCAACAGCAGCGCGAACTGGCCGCCGATCCGCGACCAGTCTAGCGCGGGTGGCGTCGCGTGATCGAGCAGCGCTTCCAGCGCGGCCCGGCCCATCAGCCCGTCGAAGACGAATGTGCCCGCCACGGCGGCCAGATCGTCGCCGCGCGCGAGGACGGTTTCGGGGCCGCCATGAACATAGGGGCGGTGCAGGAGGTGCCAGCCCGGCAACGCCGCTTCGCCGCCGCCCGCGAAACCGTGCAGCGCGAACTGCGCGCGCGCCTCGGCCAGCGCGGCTTCGGCGAATGGGCTGCCATCCGCGCGGACAAGGAAGATGCCGGCCATCAGCTCTCCGAAACTTGGGGAAGGGCGGTGGCGCGCGCGCGCTTCGCGACCGGCACGAACGCCGCCTCGCGCGCGCGGCGCGACACATAGGTGTCGAACCCGATCTGGATGGCGATCAGCATCCAGATGAAGGGCTGGAACGCGATGCCGACGAACAGCGATCCGACCAGATAGATGATCTGGGTGTTCTGCAGCGCGATCGCGAGCGGTGCGATCCAGCGCTGATGCTCGGCGGTCTTGTTCCGATAGCGGCGATTGATCACTTCCATCCGGAACAGGCCGATCCCCTGGATGAGCAGCCAGAGTGCGAGCCCGGGATAGCCCTGTTCGCCCAGCATCTCGAAATAGGCGCTGTGGAAGGCGCGGCCCTCATCGGTTTCCTGCTTCGCTTCGATCGTGGTGTTCCCGCCCGATTCCGTCTTCTTCACGGTCTGGAACGAGATCCGGTTCTCGCGATAGGAATGGAAACCGCCGCCCATCGGATGATCCTTGGCGTATTCCCAGGTCCAGGCCCAGACGGCGAGGCGCGTGCCCGCGCTCTCGTCGGCCTTGTATTCCTTGATGGTGTCCATGCGCTGCGTGAAACTGCTCGGCAGCAGCGGCAGCGCGATCAGCCCCGCGAGTCCTGCGAGCCCGATCCACACCATCCGCCTTTTGCTGAAGCGCAGCAGCAGCACCGCCAGCACGCCGATGCAGACCAGCCCGGTGCGCGCTTCCGTGCCGATCGGCATCAGCAGGCAGGCGAAGCAGAGCGCGAGCCCGAACAGGGTGACGCGCCATTCGGGCGGGAAGATCGTGCCATGTTTCATCATGAAGAAGATCAGCGGGATGATCGCGATCGCCACGGTCGAGATGATGCTCGATTCGTAGAGTCCCGAATTGTTGCTCACCATCAGGTTGAGCACGCCATAGCCGCCGCCGGACGTGACCGTCTTGAGGCCGCCGACGATGATGATCGACCCCGCGCACAGGATCATGGTGAGGATCAGCGCCTCGATCCGCAATCGCGTGTGCAGCGTCAGCGGCAGGAAGGCGGAGAAGGCGAGGCCTTTCCACACCCAGTCCCATTTCTGGGCCGCGTCGATCGGGAAGTTCGACCAGGTCATCGTGATCCCGCAATAGATCAGCAGCACGATGATCAGGCCCTGGCGCGGCGCGAAGCGCGCATTCGCCTTGTTGTCCGCGACCAGCCAGCCCAGGATCGCGAGCGCCGCCGCGATCATCGAGATCGGGATCGAATTGAGCAGATAATAGGTCAGCCGCTGCGGCGAGACGATATCGATATAGGCATAGACGAGCACGAACAGGAACGGCCGCCGAAAGCCCAGCGCGATGAATGCCGCGAGGAAACCCAGAAAGACGAGATCACGCACCGAAGCGTTTCCCCGATGACTGTTTCTCGCCGAATTTCGGGATGGGCACTTCGTCGGGCGGCGGCGGCGGCTCGCTGTCGAGATCGGCGCGGAACAGCAGCCGCCATGCCATGAGCAGCAGCAGGCCGTGGGTCAGCGCGAGGGAGAAATTGTCGATCACGTGGCCCGCCTAGCAGAATGCGGTTGACGTCGCGTTAAACCTTGCCGTGCAAAGGAGCAGGCGAAGACGATCCGGGGACCATCAGACGCGTGCGCATCCTGCACATTCTCGACCATAGCCTGCCGATGCACAGCGGGTACACCTTCCGCACCCGCGCCATATTGAAAGCGCAGATCGAGAGGGGCTGGACGGTCGCCGGGGTGACCGGGCCGCGCCACAGCGCGGCGGGGCCGGAGCATGAAACCGTCGACGGGCTGGATTTCTTCCGTACCGTCTCGCGCCCCCGGGGGCGGAGCCCGTTGCGCGAATGGCGTGAGATCCGCCTGTTCGCGGAAAGCATCGATGCCGTGGTGCGCGCGTGGAAACCCGATATCCTTCATGCGCATTCGCCGGTGCTGAACGCCATCGCGGCGCAGCGCGTCGCCGACCGGCACCGTCTTCCGCTGGTCTACGAGATTCGCGCCTTTTGGGAGGATGCGGCGGTGGGCAACGGCACCGGCCGCGAGGGATCGGCGCGCTACCGCGTCACCCGCGCGCTGGAAACACGCGCGGTCAAGCGGGCCGATGCGGTCGCCGTGATCTGCGAGGGGCTGCGCCGGGATCTGGTCGCGCGTGGCGTCGATGCCGGCAAGATCACCGTTTCGCCCAACGGCGTCGATCTGGCGCTGTTCGGCGATCCGCCGCCGCCCGACATCGCGCTGGCGCGGACGCTGGATCTGGGCGATGCCGAGGTGGTGGGCTTTATCGGCAGCTTTTATGATTATGAAGGTCTGGACGATCTGATCGCGGCCATGCCGATGCTGGTTGCGGCGCGGCCGCGCGCGCATCTGCTGATGGTCGGCGGCGGCCCGATGGAGGAGAGTTTGCGCGCGCAGGCCGAAGCGTCGCCGGTCGCCGATCGCATCCGCTTCGTCGGGCGCGTGCCCCATCAGGAAGTCGAACGTTATTATGGGCTTGTCGATGTCCTGGCCTATCCGCGCAAGGCGATGCGCCTTACCGAACTGGTGACGCCGCTCAAGCCGCTGGAGGCGATGGCGCAGCGCCGGCTGGTCGTCGCCTCGAACGTGGGTGGGCATCGCGAGTTGATCGAGGATGGCGTGACCGGCACGCTGTTCCCGCCCGACGATCCGCGGGCGCTGGCCGACGCGCTGGCCGGCCTGTTCGCCGATCGCGCCGATTGGGAGGGGCGGCGCGATGTGGCGCGCGCCTTTGTCGAGAGGGATCGTAACTGGTCGTCAAACATTTCGCGTTATCTCCCTGTTTACCAACGGCTCGTCGGCCGTTCGCTCTGAAGGATGACATGATGGCGAAAGCCTCTGCCAAGCGTCCGATCCTCCCCTTGCCGCTCTGGATGGGGGTGTCCTGCGGCATCGCGGTCGGGCTGATCGTCATGATGCTGCCGGTGGCGCTGCTCGAATCGCTTGTCGAGCAGACCGGCCTCGCTTCGGTGCTGCCCGCCGCCGCTCCACCACTTGGCCAGACGGCGCGGGGCCTGCTCGCCGCGATCGCGGGGCTGGTGATGGCGGTTTCCTGCTTCACGCTGCTGCGCGCGCTCGAAGGCCTGCCGCCCGTCCGCATCGGCAAGCGTCGTCCCAGGCGCGATGCGGCCGAAGCGATTTTCGATGCGGCGCAGCCCGATGACCTGCCCGAGCCTGCGCTGATCGAGGAACCGCGCCGCGGCCCGATCATGGCGGCGCGCGATCTTGGCGCGCCGTTCCACAGCATCACCGCCGAAACCGCACAGGCAGCAGCCTTGCCCGATCTGACTTCGGACTCGGCACCGGAGGCGGAAGCGCCGCTGGTGCTGGAGCCCGAAATGGCCGAGGCGGCGATAGAGGTTGCGCCCGAATCCGACACCGAAGCGCCGGCCCTGGATCATGTGGAGCAAGCCGTGCCGGCGCCGGATCCGGTTCCCGAGGCCGACGGTGCTATGCCGATTCCGGTGTCTCCGGCGCGCGATGCGATCGAGGGCAGTATCCCTTCACTGGTTCGCCGTCTCGAAACCGGCTTCGAACGCAGGCTTGCCGGGCGCGAGGCGGGACAGCCCGAACCCGGTTTCGCCGACCCGCAGCCCGATATCGATGTCGCGCTGCGCGATGCCCTTGGTACTCTTCAGCGAATGTCCGCCCGTTCCCGCTGAGCGAAGCGACGCCCTTTTGCCGGCTTTTGTCGGGGGGGCGTCTCATGCCGGCGCGCGGGTGCCCTGATGCATCTGCGCCGTCGAGCGTCCAGGCTTCATCATGATGTCAGTCCATCTTTGACTCGGCTTCGCGCCGATCGAGGAAATGGGTGATCCGTGCCACCATGCGCGGGCCGGGCTCGCGTCCGTTGCGCAGATCGATCACCAGTCGGGGATCCCCCGCCGCATCACGGCCGAAGCGTGTCGGCGCCACGTTGAAGCGCCGCAAATGTCGTTCGATCCGTCTCAGCATATGCATTCCATCTCCGACTCGATGCGATAGGAATTTTCCTAGTTGATAGGAAATTTCCTACATTGCAAAGGAAACTTCCTATTGATAAATGTCCGAAATGGAGATGAATGACCCCCGCGACATCCTCGATGCGCTGATCCGCGAAAGAGGCGACGACATGGCGTCGCTCTCCAAGATGATCGGGCGCAATGCCGCCTATATCCAGCAATTCATCCGGCGCGGTTCGCCCAGGCGCCTGGGCGAGGACGATCGCCGCATGCTGGCGCGTTATTTCGGCGTGCCCGAGGAGCGCCTTGGCGGAAGGCCCGTCGATGCAGCGCCGGTTCCAGTGGGGAAGGGGCGGGTGCCGCGTCAGGGGCTGGTTTCGGTGCCGCGGCTGGAAATCGGCGCGTCGGCGGGGCCGGGTGCCTTTGCCGGCGACGAACGGCCGCGCCAGCATGTCGCCTTCGAGGCGGAATGGCTGCGCAGTCTGGTCGGCGGCGGGCTCGCCGATCTGTCGATCATCCAGGTCGCCGGCGATTCCATGTCGCCGACATTGTCGAATGGCGACGAGATCCTGGTCGATCGAGGCGATGCGGCTGCGCGGCTGCGCGACGGCATCTATGTGCTGCGCATGGATGATGCGCTGCTCGTCAAGCGGCTGGCGATCAATCCGGCCGGGCCCAGGCTGGCGGTACGCAGCGACAATCCTGCCTATCCGAGCTGGCCGGATTGCGCGCCCGACGATGTGGGGATCATCGGTCGCGTGGTGTGGGCGGCGCGCCGGATCGCCTGACGATCAGCCTCTGCTTCGGTCGAGCAGCCAGGTCGCCAGCGCGATCGCGCCGCCGGTGGCCAGGCCGGCGATCAGACCGATCGATGCCTGCCCATAATGATTGCCGACAATGACGCCGCCCAGTGCGAGCAGCGCGATCGCTGCGCCGCCGGCGCGCGGAGGGCGTTTGGAGCCTTGCATGCGCGCCGCATGCCACGTCGCGCGGCGATACGCCAGCGCTTCCGGCGCCGTCGTCACGTTCCCAAGCCGGAACGATCGAGTCCCGTAATGGCACGTCGATCCCGTGATGGCACATGGTAAGGCTTTGATGACCATTGCGTCAGGCCTGTTTGCGTGGTGACTCATTTGGCACGGATCGTGATGAGGTGTCCCGACCAGGGAGACTTTGGGGGGAACATCGTTATGGCGTCCACGCCTTTCGTGGATCGCGCGTCGTGGGAAGACGCCGCGCGGTTGATGGCTATTTACGGCACGAACGCGGGTTTCGAAGCGGCCGCGCTCGCCAATCGCAGCCGCGATATCGGCAATGTCCGGCATTTTTGCCGCTGGCGGCAGATCGAGCGGCTGATCGTTTCTCTGTCGCGGCAAACGACAGAAGGATCCCGTCACTAGCCGGACCGGCTGGGCGGACGGAATCCGCGCCGAACCATTGAAATCCCGCGCTGATCGCGCTGGCGAGCCCGATGCAGAAGGGCTAGGGAAGGGCGATGCGTTCCGGTCTTCCGCTGCCCCGTGCCTTGGCCACCCTGGCCTTGCTCTGTGTGGGCGCGGGCGCGCCGGTTTTCGCGCAGGACGTGGCGCAGCCGGCGACGGTGCCTGTACCGCCGCCAGCCATGCCGCCATCCTCGGCGGAGGTTCCCCTGGATCCCGAAGCCCCGCTCGCCGATTTCCCCGATCTCGGCGTCGACTGGCCGGATCTGAGCAAGGATGCCGATCTGTCGCCCGATCCGGCGACCCCCGGGCCCGCGACGCAGACGGAAGTGGAAGGCGATCGCCGCTATTCGGTCAGGCTCGAAGGGCTGGAAGGCGTGACGGCGCCGCAGTTGCGCGAACGTTTCGACGCGCTTTCGACGCTGGAGCAGAATGAAGGCAAGGCGGCGAATGTCGCGCAGATCGATCGCCGCGCGCGCGAGGATGAGGAATTGCTCGCGACGCTGCTGCGCGCCGCGGGCCATTATGACGCCCAGGTCGAGACGCGCGTCGAAACCCAGCCCGACGGCCGCATCGTCGTGGTGCTGGATGCCGAGCCTGGCCCCGTCTATCGGTTCACCGAGGTCGAGCTGCGTGGGCTCGATCGCACCGGGGACAAGGCGGATGCGCTACGCAAGGCGTTCGGCGTCAAGCCCGAGGACGCGGTGGATGCCGACAAGGTTCTGGCGGGCGAGGACGCGCTGAAACTGAAGATCGGGCGGGAAGGATTTCCCTTCGCCAAGGTCGGCGAGCCGGAGGTGGTCGTCGATCATGACGACCGGACCGCGACCCTGGTCGTCGATGTCGACCCCGGCACGGCGCGGCGCTTCGGCCGCGTCACCGTCGTCGACGATCGCGTCTTCAGCGCCCGCCACATCCAGACGATCGCGCGTTTCGATCCCGGCGATCCCTATGACGCCGCTCTCACCGACGATCTTCGCCGCGCGCTGATCCAGACCGGCCTGGTGTCGCAGGCCAAGGTGGAGACGGTGCCCGGGCAGACGCCGGACACCGTCGATGTCGCGGTGATGCTGGAACCGGCGCCGCCGCGGACGATCGCGGGCGAACTGGGCTATGGCACGGGTGAGGGCGCGCGCGCGGAAGTGAGCTGGACGCACCGCAATTTCTTCAAGCCGGAGGGCGCCGTCACATTTCGCGGGGTCGCGGGAACGCAGGAGCAATTGCTGAGCGCCACGCTTCGTCGCAGCAATTTCCGCGCGCGCGATCGCGTGCTCAACGCCCAGGTCGCGATCAGCCATGTCGATCGCGATGCCTATGAGGCGAAGACCTTCTCGCTTTCGGGCAGCCTGGAACGACAGACCAACATCATCTTCCAGAAGAAATGGACCTGGTCGGTCGGCGCCGAACTGCTCGCCTCGCGCGAAAAGGGGATTATCGGCAATGGCGTGGTGCCGGTGGATCGCACCTTCTTCATCGGCGCGCTGCCGGCGACCCTGGCTTATGACGGGTCGGACGATCTGCTCAATCCGACCAGGGGTTTCCGCCTGAGCGGCCGCATCTCGCCCGAAGGGTCCTTCCAGTCGGGCACCTTCGCCTATCTGAAGACGCAGATCGATGCGAGCGGCTATTTCCCCGTCAGCGACCGTGTCGTCCTGGCCGGGCGCACGCGGCTGGGCACGATCCATGGCGCGTCGCGCGATCGCATCGCGCCCTCGCGGCGCTTCTATGCGGGTGGTGGCGGATCGGTGCGCGGCTACGGTTACCAGTCGATCGGGCCGCGCGACCTGAACAACGATCCGATCGGCGGCAAGAGCCTGGCCGAATTCTCGCTGGAGGCGCGCGTGCGCTTCGGCGATTTCGGGGTCGTGCCCTTTATCGATGCCGGCAATATCTCGACCGGCGGCATCCCCAAATTCAACAATCTACGGCTCGGCGCGGGCATTGGCGGGCGCTACTACACCAATTTCGGGCCGATCCGCGTCGATGTCGGCACGCCGCTCAACCGGCAGAAGGGCGATCCGCGCATCGCCGTCTATGTTTCGCTGGGCCAGGCGTTTTGAGGCGGGTCGCGAAATGGCTGGTCGGCGGCATCGTCGCGCTGCTGCTGCTCGCCGTCGCCGCCATCTGGGCGATCGATACCGGCCCCGGGCATCGTTTCCTGATCGACCGGATCGAGCGGATGGCGCCCAAGTCGGGGTTGCGCATCCGTATCGGCCGCATCGATGGCTCGATCTTCGGCACCGCGCGGCTGCGCGACCTGCGCGTTTATGACGCGCAGGGCCTGTTGCTCGATTCCCCCGATGTGCGGCTGGACTGGCGGCCGCTGGGCTGGATCGCCAACCGGCTCGACATCCGATCGCTTCATGCGCCGCTCGCGACATTGCACAAGGCGCCGAAATTCAATCCGTCCGAGAAGAAGGGCCCGATCCTTCCCGGCTTCGACATCTCGATCGGCTCGCTCCGGATCGACCGGCTGCGCTTCGAACCCGCCATATCGGGGCAGCGGCGGATAGGCCGGCTGGCCGGCGCGGCGGACATCCGTTCGGGCCGCGCGAAAGTGGCGCTCGATTCGATGGTGGAAGGCGGCGGCGATCGGCTGGTGCTGATGATCGATGCCGAGCCCGATCGCGATCGCTTCGATATCGAAGCCAGGCTGCGCTCGCCGGACAATGGCGTCTTCGGCGCGATATTGGGCATGAAGCGCGCGATCGCGGCGGATGTGACCGGCAACGGCACCTGGACCGCGTGGAAGGGCGAGGCGCGCGCCGATCTTTCCGGCAAGCGCGCGATCGATCTGGACCTGTCGGCCGACAAGGGGCTTTACGGTCTGCGCGGCTTCGTCGCGCCCTCGCTGATCAGCCAGGGCAAGGTGATGCGGCTCACCCAGCCGCGCATCTCGGTCGACGGGCGGGCGACGCTGATCGAGCGCAGGCTCGACGGCAGCCTGTCGCTGGGCTCGCAGGCATTGTCGATCCATGCGGACGGCGCGCTCGATCTGGCGCGATCCGCCTTCGACAATGTCCGCATCACCGCCAATCTGCTGCAGCCCGCCGCGCTGTTCCCGAACATGAGCGGGCAGAATGTCCAGCTTCGCGCGATGCTCGACGGCGGGTTCGATACCGCGCGCTTCGAATATCTGCTGACGGCGCCGCGCGTCGCGTTCGACCAGACCGGCTTCGAAGCGGTGCGCGCGGCGGGGAGCGGCCGGTTGGGCAAGCAGCCGATGATCGTGCCGCTCGCGCTCACCGCGCGGCGGGTGACGGGCGTGGGCGATGTCGCCGGCGGCATGCTGGCGAATCTGCGCGTCGACGGGCTGTTGAAGGTGACCGCCAAGGCGCTGACCGGCGATGGGCTGAAGTTGCGGTCGGACAAGCTGACCAGCACCGTCTCCGTGTTCGTCGATCTGGTGAGCGGCCGTTACGAGGTGACGGTTTCGGGCCAGCTTTCCCGCTATCTGATTCCGGGGCTCGGCATCGTCGACGTCAAGACGAAGCTGAGCGTCGTCCCGGGGCCGGGGGGCAAGGGCACGCGTGTCGTCGGGCGCGCGCAGGCCTGGGTCCGGCGCTTCGACAACGCGTTTCTGCGTGGCCTCGCCGGCGGCTTGCCGATGGTCGATACCGCGCTGGAACGCACCCCCGACGGCATCCTCCATCTGCGCAATCTGCGGCTCACCGCGCCGGGCATCCGGCTGGCGGGCAATGGGTATCGGCGCAAGGACGGCAGTTTCCATATCGAGGGCACGGGCACGCAATCGCAATATGGCGCGTTCCGCCTGACGCTGGATGGCGCGATCGACCGGCCGAAGATCGATCTGCTGCTGGCGCGGCCGATGGATGCGCTTGGCCTCAGCGACGTGCGGTTGCAGCTCGATCCCGATGCGCAGGGCTTCGCCTATCAGGCGGCTGGCGGATCGACGCTGGGGCCGTTCACCAGCCATGGCGCGATCCTGCTGCCGACCGGCCAGCCCGCGACGATCGCGGTTGCCGAACTCAAGGTATCCGGGACCACCGCGACGGGCGCGCTGCGCAGCCTGCCGGGCGGGTTCGACGGGAAGCTCGACGTGTCCGGCGGCGGCCTGGACGGTTCGCTGATCTTCGATCCGGTGAATGAGATCCAGCGGATCGCCATCGCGCTCAGGGCCAATGGCGCGCGCTTCGCCGGGCCGCCCGAGCTCTCGATCCGCCGCGGACAGCTCGACGCGGTGGTGCTGCTCGATTCGGACGGCACCACGATCGACGCGACGCTCAATGCGCGTGGGCTCAGGCGCGGCAATATCGTGCTGGCGCGTCTGGCCGGAAACGCAAAGCTCAAGGATGGCGCGGGACAGGTGCGCGCATCCTTCGCCGGCGCGCGCGGCCGCGCCTTCGATCTTCAGACCGTGGCCGACATATCGCCCGATCGCATCTCGCTGATCGGCGAGGGAACGATCGACCGCCGTCCCGTCAAGCTGACCGGGCCGGCGGTGCTGACCCGTGACGGCGCGGGATGGCGGCTGGCGCGCACCGGGCTCGAATTCGCGGGCGGTTCGGCGACGGTCGCCGGCCTGTTCGGCGAAGGCCCCAATGAAGTGAACGCGACGCTTCAGCGCATGCCCCTGTCGATCCTCGACATGGCCTGGCCCGATCTCGGCCTGAGCGGCATGGCCAGCGGCACGCTGAATTTCAGCCAGGACGCGCGCGCGAGCCTGCCGGTCGGGCGCATGGACCTGCGCATTCGCGGGCTGGCGCGCGCCGGCCTCGTCCTCTCATCCAAGCCGATCGATGTCGGTATCGCGGCAGTCGTCAACGAACGCGGCGCGGCGGCGCGCGCCATCGCCGCGAGCGGCGGGCAGACGATCGGACGCGCCCAGGCCCGGCTGGCGCCGCTCGGCGCCGAAGGCGGGATCATGGATCGCCTGTCGGCCGCGCCGCTGTTCGGGCAGATTCGCTATAATGGGCCGGCCGATACGCTCTGGCGGTTGACCGGGGTGGAGATCTTCGACCTGTCCGGCCCGGTCGCGATCGGGGCGGACGTCACCGGCAAGCTCTCCGATCCGGTGATCCGCGGCTCGGTCCGCACCCAGGGCGCGCGGCTTGAGAGTGCGGTGACCGGCACGGTGCTCACCAATGTGAAGGCGAGCGGCCGGTTCGATGATAGCCGATTGCTGCTCGACGAATTCAGCGCCAGTGCGGGCAATGAAGGCAGCGTGACCGGACGGGGGAGCTTCAACCTGGCGGCGGCGCAGGGCTTCGGGATCGATCTGGCGATGGACGCCAAGAATGCGGTGCTGATCAATCGCGACGATATCGGCGCCACCGTCACCGGCCCGATCACGATCCGCACCGATGGGCGCGGCGGCGTGATCGGCGGACAGGTCGATCTGGTGCGCAGCCGCTATGTGCTGGGCCGCGCCACCGCCGCCTCCACCATTCCGCGCCTCAATGTGAAGGAGCTCAACCGGCGCGGCGAAGTGATCGAGCGGCCGGCGGCGGCCGTGCCCTGGCGGCTGGCGATCAAGGCCAATGCCCGCAATCGCCTGACGGTATCCGGGCTGGGCCTGGACAGCGAATGGCGGGCGGCGCTCGATATCGGCGGAACGGTGGAGGCGCCCGCGATCCTGGGCACGGCCGAGCTGCTGCGCGGCAGTTACGATTTCGCCGGTCGCAATTTCGATCTGGAGCGCGGCTCGATCCGGTTCAACGGCAACAGCCCGCCCGATCCGACGATCGATATCGAGGCGCAGGCGAGCATCCAGGGCCTGAACGCTACGATCCGCGTGACGGGCACCGGACTGAAGCCCGAGATCGCTTTCACCAGCATTCCCGCGATGCCCGAGGATGAACTGCTCTCGCGGCTTCTTTTCGGCACGTCGATCACCAACCTGTCCGCGCCCGAGGCGCTTCAGCTCGCCGCGGCGGTCGCGGCGCTGCAGGGCGGCGGCGGCGGGCTCAATCCGATCAATGCCGTGCGCCAGGCGGCCGGGCTCGATCGGCTGCGCATCCTGCCGGCGGACACGACGACGGGACAGGGCACATCGATCGCGGCGGGCAAATACATCACGCGGCGCACCTATGTGGAACTGATCACCGATGGGCAGGGCTATTCGGCGACGCGCGTCGAATTCCAGATCACGCGCTGGCTGTCGCTGCTGTCGAGCATCTCGACGATCGGCCGCCAGAGCGTGAACGTGCGCGTGTCGAAGGATTATTGATGACCTGGGGGCGATCCTTGAATGAAGCCATATGCCGCGCTGGCCGCCTGTTTGCTGATCCCGATCATGTCGGCGGATAGCCCGGCGATGACCGCCGAACCCCGGCCGATCATGCGCTGGCCCGATCTGCTGGAGCGGCCGAGGCCCGCGCCGGACCGGACGCTGCATTATGGCGATGATCCCCTGCAAGTGGTGGATCTGTGGTTGCCGGCGGGCAAGGGGCCGCATCCCGTGGTGCTGATGGTCCATGGCGGCTGCTGGCAGAGCGAGGTGGCGGACCGCACCATCATGAACTGGATCGCAGACGATCTGCGCGGGCAGGGAATCGCGGTGTGGAATATCGACTATCGCGGCGTCGATCGCGCGGGCGGCGGTTATCCGGGCACCTTCATGGACGTGGCCGCCGCCGCCGACATGCTGGGGCGCGATGGCGCCCGCCATGGATTCAAGACCGACCGGATCGTCGCGGTCGGCCATTCGGCGGGTGGGCATCTTGCGCTCTGGCTCGCGGCCCGGTCCGCGCTTCCTGCCGGATCCGCCTTGCGCGGGGCGGCGCCATTGCCCATCCATGCCGCGATCAGCCAGGGCGGGTTGCCCGATCTGCGTTTCTCGTCGAACGCCGCTGGCCATGGTTGCGGCACCGATGCGCCAAAGGCGATGGCGGGCGTGGCCAGTGCGGCGCGCCCGGATATCTATGCCGATACCTCGCCGATCGAAATGGCGGCGGGTGGCGCTCGCCAGATTCAGGTGAACACCACGCTCGATCGCATCGCGCCGCCGGCCTATGCGGCGGCTTATGAAGCGGCATTGCGCGCAAGGGGCGTGGCCGTCCGGAACGTGACCGTCGCGGACGAAGGGCATGTCGAGCTGATCGCGCCCGGCACGGCGGCATGGGGGCGGACCCTGCCGTTGATCCGCCAAGAATTGGGGCTTTGATCGGGGCGAATTGCACCCATATTGCTGTGAATCGCGGAGCGCGGACGGCACAAAAGTACATCCAATGCGTTTCACCAACGTAACGAATTGCAAAGTGGAGATTTTTTGAGATGCGTACCCCTGAAGCCGTATCGGCGATGCTCTGCCCCGTCTGCAAGGTCGGGCTCGCGATGAGCGACCGGCAGGGAATCGAGATCGATTATTGCCCGCAATGCCGGGGCATCTGGCTCGATCGTGGGGAGCTGGACAAGATCATCGAGCGCAGCACCGCGGATGTTGCGCCACCCGCGCGGGCGCCGCAGCCGCAATATCAACAGCCCCAGCCGCCTCAGCCGCCCCAGCAGCGTCAGCCCTGGGGGCAGGATCGTTATTCCGACGATCGTTATCATGGCGGCAGCCACGACCAGCGCCATTACAAGAAGCGCAAATCCTGGCTCGAGGAAATCTTCGACTGAAGATGCCGGATCAATTCCTCTATAATATTCATCGATATCAATGATATGAGCCGCGTTGCCCTTGGTCAGGCAACGCGGCTTCGAATAAAATCTCACAAAATATGTCGGTTTTGTGAAGGACCGTCGTCTTCCCAGTGACAGCCTGCGGCAACGGACCGCCGGCCCAGCACAGGGGGTACGAATGATTCGATTTGGCAGCGTGATCGGTGCGTGCGTGGCGATCCTCGCATCGGCCGGCGTTTCGGCGCAGACGACCGACATGGCGCCGGTGGAGGACGAGGCCGAAGCCATCGTCGTGACCGGTTCGCGTATCGACCGCGCCTTCGACGCGCCGACGCCGACCCTGCAGGTGACCGCATCCGATCTCAGCGTCGCGGCGCGGACCAACGTCGCCGCGGCGCTCAACGATCTGCCACAGTTCCGCGCGACCACCTCGCCGCAGACCACGGGCACCAACACCAGCGCCGGCCAGGCGCCGGTCGATCTGCGCGGTCTGGGCATCAGTCGCACGCTCGTGCTCGTGAACGGCCGTCGCCTGTCGAGCGACAATGATCTCAACGCCATCCCGACCGTCCTGATCAAGAGCGTCGACATCGTCACGGGCGGCGCCTCCGCCGCCTGGGGCTCGGGCGCCGTCGCCGGCGTCGTCAACGTCACGCTCGACGGCAAATTCACCGGCGTGAAGCTGGGCGCGCAGGCCGGTATCTCCAGCTATGGCGACTCCGCCGAGCATCGCTTCGAGGGCGCGTTCGGCACGTCGTTCGCCGATGGGCGCGGCCATTTCGTGATCGGCGGCGAATATCTGAACAACGAAGGCGTCATCCCCAAGGTCAGCCGCCCCAATGTCGGCCGCTGGGCGACGATCTCCAACGGTGGCGGTACTTTCATCCTGTCGCCCGATGTCGGTTTCTCCAACGCGGCCTATGGCGGGATCATCCTGTCGGGCGTGCTCGCGGGCAAGGGCTTCAACCCCGATGGTTCGCTGCGCCCAATCAATTATGGCGTGGTCAGCGGCACCAACATGATCGGCGGCGAAGGCCCGTCGAACGACGATCTCAGCCCGCTCGTGACGCCGCAGCGCCGTTACAGCATGGCCGCGCAGGCGAGCTTCGACCTGACCGACAACCTGACGGTCACCGCCGAGTTCCGCCATTCGCGCATGTGGAACAACTATATCTGGTTCGGCGACCACAATCGCGGCAACCTGACGATCAAGTCCGACAACGCGTTCCTGCGGCAGGAAATCCGCGATGCGATGGCGGCGGCCGGGCAGACCAGCTTCACCATGGGCCGGTTCAATTCGGACCTGTCCTATTCGACGATCGATTTCGAACGGAAGAACACGCAGGCGACGCTCGCGATCGACGGCAAGTCGAGCGACGGCCGCTGGCGCTATGGCGCCTATTACAGCCATGGCCAGTTCGACAACAACATCGACACGCCCGGCTTCCTGCTGACCACGCCCTATGCGCAGGCGGTGGATTCGGTCCTCAGCCCGATCACCAACAAGCCGATCTGCCGGATCGCGCTGACCAATCCCAACACCAATTGCGTTCCCATCGACCTGTTCGGCCTGGGCGCCCCGTCGCAGGAAGCGATCGACTACGTCACGGGTACCCCCCGGTCACGCTCGCGCACCAAGCTGGATACGGCGGGCTTCAGCCTGCGCGGCGAGCCGTTCGACCTTTGGGCGGGCCCGGTCTCGATCGCGGTCGGCGGGGAGTGGCGCAAGGAATCGATCAACGCCCGTGTCGGCGATCTCGATCTCGCCAAGGCGTTCCAGACCTTCAGCTTCTCGCCGTTGAAGGGCAGCTTCACCGTCAAGGAGGCGTTCGCCGAGGTGCTGCTGCCGCTGGCGCGCGACCTGCCGGTGCTCAACAAGCTCGAGTTCAACGGCGCGGCGCGCATCTCGGACTATAACACCACCGGTTCGATCTGGTCGTGGAAGCTCGGCCTGACCAACGAGTTCTTCCCCGGGGTGAAGGGGCGCGTCACGCGCTCGCGCGATATCCGTTCGGCGAACCTGGCCGAATTGTACACCCAGTCGACGACGGGCTACAACACGCTGACCGATCCGAAGACCAACACCAGCGTCTATGTGCTGAACAATGGCGGCGGCAATCCCAACCTGCGGCCCGAAACCGCCGACACCTTCACCGCCGGTTTCGTCCTGTCGCCTTTGTCACGCCTCAACCTGACGCTCGACTATTACGATATCCGCATCAAGGACGTGATCACGACGATCGCGGCGCAGGATTTGGTGACGCGTTGCTTCAACGGCAATCTGGACCTGTGCACCAAGGTCGAGCGTGACGCCTCGGGCACGATCGTCCGCACCGTCGCGACCTTTATCAACCTGGCCGAATATCAGACCGACGGCGTGGATGCGGAACTGAGCTATGTCCAGCCGCTCAGCACGGGCAATCTGACCTTCCGCCTGCTCGGCACCTGGGTCAGCCGCCTCAGCACCAACGACGGCGTCAGCAAGATCGATTATGTGAAGTCGCAGGGTTATTCGTTCGGCCTGGGCGTTCCCGAATGGCGCGTCAATGCCAGCGTCGCCTATCAGGACGAGACGTTCGGCGCGCTGCTGCGTGCCCGCTATCTGTCGGCGGGCAATTACAACAGCACCGTCAACCTCGTGAACAACCACATCCCGGCCTATACCTATTTCGATCTTCAGTTGAATGCGCGCATCCCGGTGTCGAGTGGGCCTCAGCTTGAGCTTTATGCCAACGCGACCAACCTGTTCGACAAGGATCCGCCGGTCAGCGCACTTTACTCGCCCTATTACGACGTGGTCGGGCGTTACATCACCGTGGGCGCTCGCGTCCGCTTCTGACGTCGGCGCGCTGACGCCCCCGCCGCCGGCCGGTTCCATTACCGCGCCGGCGGCACCCATTTTTTGCTATCGTATCGTTTCGGGAGACGATCCATGATTGCGCGTCGCATCCTCGCCATCGCCCTGTCGACCGCCGCCACCGCCGCGCTGGCGGATGTGCCGAAGCCCGCCGCGATCGTGATCGACGGTCCGCCGCCGGTCACCGACGTGCTGGCGAACGACACGCGGCCCTATCTCGAAGCCCGCAAGGCGGTGTTCCAGGGCTGGGATCCGGTCGATCGCTCGATGCTGGTCAAGACGCGCTTCGGCGGCACCGATCAGTTGCATGTCGTGGCGGCACCCCAGGCGATGCGGCGCCAGGTGAGCTTCGAGCAGGAGCCCGTGCTGGCCGGGTTCCGCGCGCCGGGCGATAGCGGCACGCTGGTGATCCAGAAGGATGTCGGCGGCGGCGAATTCTATCAGCTCTACCGCCTCGAAAACGGCCGCCCGGTGCTGCTGACCGACGGCAAGAGCCGCAACTGGTTCGGCGCATGGAGCCGGGACGGAGGCCGGATCGGCTATATCTCGACGCGGCGCAATGGCGCCGACACCGATCTCTACGTCATGGATCCGCGCGATCCGAAGACCGATCGGCTGGTCGCGCAGGTTGAAGGCGGCGGCTGGAGCATCACGGATTTCTCGGCGGACGGGAAGACCGCGCTCGTCCTCAACCGCAAGTCGATCAGCAACGCCATCGTCCATGAGCTGGATCTCGCCACCGGCAAGCTGACCGTGATCGCGGGCGACAAGGTGCCTTCATCCTATGTCGATCCACGCTACGGACCCGACGGTACGATCTGGGGCGCCTCCAGCGTCGCGTCGGACTTCATCCAGCTCGGCAAGCTCGATCGCAAGGGGCGCTTCACGCCGGTTTCGAAAGAACCGAAATGGGATGTCAGCGATTATGCGATCGCGCCCGATGGCAGCTTCATCGCCTATGCGATCAACGAAGCCGGCGTCAGCCGCCTGCGCGTGATGGATGTGGCGACGGGCAGCACGCGCGCGGTGACGGGCCTGCCCGCCGGCGTCATCCCCTATGCCATCGGCTCGGCGATCGAGATCGCCCCCTGGGGGGCGATCGGGCTCAGCATGTCTTCGGCGCGCGTCGCCGGCGATGCCTTCTCGGTCGATCCCAAGACACTGGCCGTCACGCGCTGGACCGAAAGCGAGACCGGTGGCCTCGATGCCGCGCGCAACATCGAACCCGAACTGATCGAAGTGAAGAGCTTCGATGGGGAGATGGTGTCGGGCTTCCTCTATCGGCCCGATCCGGCGCGTTTCCCCGGCAAGCGGCCGATGATCATGGATATCCATGGCGGCCCCGAAGGGCAGGTGCGGCCCGATTATCGCGGGGCCGACAATTATCTGGTGGGTGAACTCGGCATCGCCTTGTTCTTCCCCAATGTTCGCGGTTCCTCCGGCTTCGGCAAGCGCTTCGTCAATCTCGACAACGGCCCGGACCTGCGCGAGAATTCGGTGAAGGATATCGGCGCGATCCTCGACGCGCTGGGCAGGGACGGCAGGCTCGACGCCGGCCGCTTCGCCATCTCCGGCATGTCCTATGGCGGCTATATGTGCTATGCTTCCGCCGTCCATTATGGCGCGCGGATCAGAAGCGCGAGCTGCTATGTCGGCATCTCGAACTTCGTGACCTTCCTGGAAAGCACGCAATCCTATCGCCGCGACCTGCGTCGCGCCGAATATGGCGACGAACGCGATCCGAAGCAGCGGGCGAAGCTGATCGCGATCTCGCCGCTCACCAGCGTCGACAGGATCAACATCCCGCTGCTGGTCGCGACCGGCGGCAACGATCCGCGCGTGCCCGCGTCCGAAGCGGAGCAGATCATCGCGGCGATCCGGGGCAAGGGCGGCACCGCCTGGCATCTGCTCGCGCAGAATGAAGGTCATGGTTTCCACAAGAAGGAAAATTCGGACTATTATTTCTGGACCTCGGTCCAGTTCTGGAAACAGACCCTGCTGGGCGACGCCGCGAAATGAGCATCGCCCGCGCGCTTCTGGTCGCGGCGGCCGCCATCCTCTCGGCGGCCCCGCTGCAGGCGCGCGGGCCGTCGCCCGCGGTGGCGGTGGATCATCATGTCCATGTCCATTCGCCCGCGATCCTGGCGTTCCTGCCCGCCTATTGCACCAGCCCCGGGCGGACGAGCAAATGCGATCCCGAATTCGCCAATCCGCTGACGGTGGACGATCTGCTGGCGGCGATGGACGCGGCGGGCATCAGGCGGGCGCGCGTGATGTCGACCGGCTATCTCGCGGAAAGCCCGCTGATGGCGACGCCCGTGCCCGACCATGCGGAAATCCTGCGCGCCGCCAATGACTTCACGGTCGGCCTCGCCCGTGCGCATCCGGCGCGGCTGGAGGCCTATATCGGCGTCAATCCGGTGACCGGAACCGCCTTGCCCGAGATCGAGCGCTGGAAGGGCGACCGCCATGTCGCGGGCATCAAGCTCCACCTCGCCAATTCGCGCCTCGATTTTCACAAGCCCGAACAGGTGGCGATGCTCGCCGGAATATTCCGCGCGGCGGCCTCGGCGCGGCTGCGCATCATGGTGCATATGCGCAACCAGGCGACGGGCTATGGCGCGGAGGAAGCGCGCATCTTCCTGAAGGACGTGCTGCCCGCCGCGCGCGGCACGACCGTCCAGATCGCTCATGCGGCGGGCTGGGGCGGCATCGACGCATCGACGATGGCCGCGCTCGGCGTTTTCGCCGATGCGTGCGAACGCGATCGATCGCTGTGCGACCGGCTTTATTTCGATCTCGCCGCGATCAGGGCCGGCACCGTCGCGGAAGGGGACAGGGCCGCATTCGTCGCGTTGATGCGGCGGATCGGCATCCGCCATTTCGTGCCCGCTTCGGATTGGCCGTTCGCGCGCGATCTTTCCGCTTATTATGCCGCGCTCCGCACCCTGCCGCTCACCGATCGGGAATGGCGGACGATCGCCCGCAACACCGCGCGCTGAACGGCCTTCACCTCCGCTCGCCCCATATCGGGTGCGGGAATGTCGACGCATCCGCATCCTGCAACGCTCAAGCGCCGCGCGGGCCGGACCGGGATTGAGGGGCTGTTTGGCAATCCCGGCATCGGCCCGACAAGTTTTTGTCGGATTCCGGCGCGCGCATCGTCTAGGGGGATGAGTAGGGAGCGCGATGAGCCAACTGAGCGAAATGCTGCGACATGTCCGGGCTACTTTGCGACGTCGCGGCGTCGCGGAGCAGGATGCCGACGATCTGGTGCAGGAAGCGTTTCTGAAGGTCGAGCGCTACGAACAAAAGCATTCGGTGCGATCGCAGGAGGCGATGCTGGTCAAGGTTGCGGTGAATCTGTCGATCGATGAAGGGCGTCGCGAACGGCGCGCGCCCTTCGCGGCCGGCAATGTCTTCAGCATCGCGGATGCTTCGCCCGATCCGGAACAGGTGCTGCAATCGCAGGCGCGGCTGAAGCATGCCGCCGCCGGGCTGGAGCGCCTGCCCGAACGCACGCGCCGTATCCTCTTGCGCAGACGGCTGGATGGCGCGAGCTATGCGACGATCGCGGCGGAAGAAGGGATGTCGGTCCCCGCCGTCGAGAAGCAGGTCGCGCGTGCGACGCTGGAGATGATGAACTGGATGGAAAAATGGTGATCCGCTCGAAGGAGGAGCGCGCCCGGTTGAACGCGGAGGCATCGGCATGGCTTGCCAGGCTGCATGGGCCCGACGGCGCCAGGGCGGAAGCACCGCTTCAGGACTGGCTGCGCGGCGATCCCGCGCATCAGGAGGCGTTCGAACGCGCGACCGAATTGTGGGAATTGCTGCCCGGCGTGGTCGCGGTCGCCGATGCGCGGGCGCGGACGCCAAGTCGCTTCATGCCGCTGGCGATCGCCGCGTCGCTGTTCGCCGTCGTGGTGACCGGCGCGATGACGGTCTATCTCAATCAGGCGCCGGTCTTCGATACGCGCACCGGCGAGCAGCGCAGCGCGACATTGGATGATGGCAGCCGCATCGCGCTCAATACCGACAGCCAGGTGACGGTGCGGTTCGATCGCGAGACGCGGCAGGTTTCTCTCGAACGTGGCGAGGTGCTGTTCGATGTCGCGCATGATGCGAAGCGCCCCTTCGTCGTCGCGGCGGGCGACGAGCGGATCCGGGCGCTCGGCACCAGCTTCGTCGTCCGGCGCGATGGCGATCGCGTGCGGGTGACCTTGCTGCGCGGCAAGGTGGAGGTCACGCGCACGGGCACGCATCCGCAATTGCTCGCGGTCCTGTCTCCGGGCGAGCGTGTGTCGGCCGTGGCGCAGGCGACGCCGGTGCTGGACCGGCCCGCGCTCGATGCGGTCACCGCCTGGCGCCGTGGCGAGATCCTGTTCCGCGATACGCCGTTGTCGGAAGCGGTGGCGGAGGTGAACCGCTATGGTCAGCAGCGCGTGGTGGTGAACGATGCGCGGCTGGCGGGGCTCCCGGTCTCGGGTGTCTTCGCGACCGACGAAGCGGCGGAATTCGCGGCCGCCGTCGCGCAGCTTCACGGTTTGCGCGTGCAACGTGACGGGGAGCTCTTGCTTTTGACGCTCTGAACCTGTCTCGGGGTAGCGACGGCTGTTGCCGTGCGCCGCCGCGCAGGTCGGGCGGAGCCATGGGACGGGAGGTGAATGGGTGAGCAGGGGAGGCAGGTTGATCTGGCCGTCCGCCGTCGCCTGTTTCGCGGCCTCCGCCGTCACTGCCGAGGCCGCCCCGAAATTCCCGTTCTCGCTGCCGCGCCAGTCGCTGCCGCAGTCGCTCGAGACGGTGGGCACCGTCACGCATTCGAACATCATCTTCAGCCCCAGGGCGGCGAAAGGCCATATCGCGCCGCCGCTCAAGGGCAGCTACAGTGTCGCGGAGGCGCTGCGCCGGCTGCTCAAGGGCACGGGGCTGGCGTTCAGCCTCACCGCCGGCGGTTCCTATGTCATCTCGCAGCGCGCCGATGCGCGGGCACCGGACGATGACGAGACGCCGGTCGATACGCCGGCGTCGGCGGAGCTTTACGAGGCGGCACCGATCATCGTCACCGGCTCGCGCATCGACACGCCGGGTTTCGAGGCACCCACGCCGACGCTGCATGTGACCCGGTCGAGCCTCGATATCGGCGCCCGGCCGAACGTCGCTGCCGCGCTCAACGATCTGCCGCAGTTCCGGGGGACCATCTCACCCCAGACATCAGGCACGAATACGAGCGCTGGCGCGGCGCCGGTCGATCTGCGCGGCCTGGGGATCAACCGCACATTGGTGCTGCTCGACGGGCGGCGTTTCTCCAGCGAGAATGATCTCAACACCGTGCCGACGGTCTTGATCAAGTCGGTCGATATCGTCACTGGCGGCGCATCCGCGGCCTGGGGTTCGGGTGCCGTGGCGGGGGTCGTCAACATCGTGCTCGACGAGGATCTGGACGGACTCAGGCTCGGCGGACAGGCGGGCATATCGTCGCGCGGCGACGCCGCCGAACATCGTTTCGAGGGCGCGTTCGGCACGGGCTTCGCCGATGGGCGTGGTCATCTGACGATCGGGGCGGAATATCTCGACAATCGAGGCGTCATCCCGAAGGTATCGCGCCCGACGGTCGGGCGCTGGTCGACGGTGGCGGCGGGGAACGGCAATTTCATGCTCACGCCGGACGTGGGCTTCGCCAACGCCGCGCATGGCGGGCTGATCCTGAGTGGCGTGTTCACCGGCAAGGCCTTCGATCCGGACGGCTCGTTGCGCGACTTTCGCTACGGCACCGTGATCGGCAACGACATGATCGGCGGCGAAGGACCGTCGAACGACGATATCAGTCCGCTCGTCACCCCGCAGCGCCGCTACAGCGCGCTCGGCCGCATGAGTTTCGCGGTGAGCGATGCGCTCAAGATCACCGCGGAGCTGCGCCACTCGCGGATGTGGAACGACTATATCTGGTTCGGCGATCACAATCGCGGCAACATCACCGTCTCCGCCGACAATGCGTTTCTGTCCCCCACCATCGCGGCGCAACTGCTCGCGGCGGGTGAAACCAGCTTCCGCATGGGGCGTTTCAATTCGGACTTCCCGTTTCCACGCATCGATTTCGCGCGTTCGACGACACAGGCGACCATCGCGCTGGACGGGAAGATCGGCGGCCATTGGCGCTGGAGCGGCTATTACAGCCGTGGCGAATATCACAACGACATCGACACGCCGGGTTTCGTCCTCGCGACCAATTTCAACCAGGCCGTCGATGCGGTGCGAGATCCGGTGACGGGGCAACCGGTCTGCCGGGTCAAGCTCACCGATCCGTCCAGCGCCTGCGTGCCGATCAACCTGTTCGGCGAAGGCTCGCCTTCACCTGAGGCGCTCGCTTATGTCACGGGCACCCCGCGTCAGCGGGCGACCACCAGGCTCGACGTCGGCGGCTTCAGCCTGCGCGGCGAACCGTTCAGCCTCTGGGCCGGCCCGGTTTCGATCGCGGCGGGGATCGAGGCGCGGCGGGAATCGATCCGGCAAACGGTGGGCGCGCTCGATCTGGCCAAGGCGTTCCGCACCTTCAACTTCGCGCCGATCGTGGGCGGCTTCACGGTCAAGGAAGCCTTCGGCGAGATCCTGGTGCCCGTGGCGCGCGATCTGCCGCTGCTCAGGAAATTCGAACTCAACGCGGCGGTGCGCCTGTCGGACTATGACACCACCGGATCGATCTGGTCGTGGAAGCTTGGCGCGACCAATGAGTTCTTCCCCGGATTCCGCGCGCGCTTCACGCGCTCGCGCGATATCCGGTCGGCCAATCTCGCCGAACTCTATACGCAGCTCCAGACCGGCTACAACACGATCATAGACCCGCTGAAGGGCGTCAACGTCTATGTGCTGAGCTATAGCGGCGGCAATCCCGGCCTCCAGCCCGAAACCGCGAGCACCTTGACCGCCGGTTTCGTCTATGCGCCGCCCGCGATCCCGGGTCTCCATCTCTCGCTCGACTATTACCGGATCCGTATCGACGATGTGATCACGACGGTGCCCGCGCAGGATCTGGTCGTCCGCTGCTTCAACGGCAACCAGGCGCTCTGCGCGCATGTCGAGCGCGATGCCGCCGGCAACATCCTCTACACCACCTCGTCCTATCTGAACCTTTCCCAGTATCGGACGCGGGGGATCGACGCCGAATTGCTGCAAAGGCTGAAGCTCGACAGGATTTCCAGCCTGCCGGGCGAGGTCAGCTTTCGGCTGTTGGCGAGTTGGGTGGACAGCCTGACCACCGACGACGGCGTCAGCGCGATCGAATATGTCGGCTCCCAGGGAAATTCGTTCAGCTTCGGCGTGCCCCGTTGGCGGGTGAATGCCAGCATCGCTTATGACAGCGACGATTTCGGGGGGCAGCTCCGCCTGCGCCATATCTCGGCGGGCAACTACAATTCGACGGTGAAGCTGCTCAACAATCGTATCCCGGCCTATAATTATGTCGATCTGCTGATGCGCGCGCATATCGCGGCCGGGGCGGGTGCGAAAATGGAAATCTACGCCAATATCAGCAATATATTCGACAAGCAGGCGCCGAACGGCTCGCTCTATTCGCCATTCTACGATGTCGTCGGACGATATTTCTCGCTGGGCGCGAGGCTGGGTTTCTGAAGCGCCGGCGGCATCCGGAGATGCCGCCAGTCGCGATGGTTTCAGCCGAGATCGCCGATCACCGACTTGATCTCCATGAACTCGGCCAGGCCGAACTTGCCGTATTCGCGGCCATTGCCCGACTGCTTGTAGCCGCCGAACGCGACATTGGGGTCGGGATTGCCCGCATTCACATAGACCATGCCGGCGCGCAGGCGGGGGACGAACGCGCGCGCCTTGGCCGGATCGCCGGAGACGACGGCGGACAGGCCGTAATTGGTGTCGTTGGCGATGCGGATCGCGTCCTCATCATCCTCATAGGGAATGATGGTGACGACGGGGCCAAAAATCTCCTCGCGCGCGATCGTCATGTCGTTGCTGACATTGGCGAACAGCGTGGGGCGCACGAAATAGCCGCGCTCGACGCCGTCGGGGCGGCCGGGGCCGCCGGTCACCAACGTCGCCCCCTCCGACAGTCCCTGCTGGATCAGGCCCTGGATTTTGTCGAATTGCGACTTGTTGACGACGGGGCCGATATGGCGGCCTTCCGCCTGCGGATCGCCGGTCGCGGTGCGGGCGAGCGCGGCTTTCGCCACTTCCACCGCCTCGTCATGCTGCGACTTGTGGACGAGCATGCGGGCCGGGGCGATGCAGCTCTGTCCGGAATTGAGCATCACGCTCATCAGGCCGGCGGGCACCGCCTTGTCGAGCGGCGCGCCTTCCAGGATGATGTTGGGGGATTTTCCGCCCAGTTCCTGATGCACGCGCTTGACGGTATCGGCCGCCGCCTTGGCGACCAGGATGCCCGCGCGCGTCGATCCGGTGAAGCTCACCATGTCGATGCCGGGATGTTCGGAAAGCGCGGTGCCGACGGTGGGGCCGTCGCCCTGGATCAGGTTGAACACGCCGGCGGGAACGCCCGCCGCGTCCATCACCTCGGCGAAGATCGCGGCGCAGGACGGGGCTTCCTCCGACGGCTTCAGGATCATCGTGTTGCCGGCCGCCAGCGCGGGGGCGACCTTGGCGGCGATCTGGTTCATCGGCCAGTTCCACGGCGTGATCAGCGCGACCACGCCGATCGGCTCGTGCACCACCTTGTTGCCGCCGATGACTTCCTCGAATTCGAACGCCTTGAGCGCGGCGATCGCCGCCATGAAATGGCCGATGCCCGATCCGACCTGCGCGGTCTGCGCCATCGAGATCGGACAGCCCATTTCGGTCGCGATCGCGCGGGCGATGTCGGCGGCGCGCGCCTTGTATTCGGCCAGGATGCGTTCGAGCAGCGCGACGCGCTCGTCGACGCTGGTCCGTGAAAAACCGTCAAAGGCGCGGCGCGCGGCTGCCACCGCCTTGTCGACATCGGCGCGGCTGCCCAGCGTGATTTCGGTGCAGGGTTCCTCGGTGGCCGGGTCGATCACCAGATGGCGCGTGCCGCCCTCGCTCGCGACCCATTTCCCGTCGATATACTGGTTGAGATAGCTCTGCATGCCTCGTCCTTTCGTCACGCGATTCCGGGGTTGCCGCATGAGATGGAGGTTCGGCGGGCAAAAGAAAACCCCGGAAGCGCGGGGCTTCCGGGGTCTCTTCGGATTGACGCACCTTTGAGGGTGCGATTTCCCAGCCGTAGGCTGTGCCAGCCTGCTTGAAATCGCTCGGGAAAGCGTCAGCCGCTATAGTACATGTCGTATTCGACCGGGCTCGGGGTCATCTCCCAGCGGGCGACGTCCTCGTACTTGAGCTCGATATAGGCCTCGATCTGGTCCTTGGTGAACACGTCGCCCTTCAGCAGGAAGTCCATGTCCGCGCTCAGCGACTCCAGCGCCTCGCGCAGCGACGCGCAGACGGTGGGCACTTCGGCCAGTTCCTCGGGCGGCAGGTCGTACAGATTCTTGTCCATCGGATCGCCCGGGTGGATCTTGTTCTGGATGCCGTCCAGGCCGGCCATCAGCAGCGCCGCATAGCAGAGATACGGATTGGCCAGCGCATCGGGGAAGCGGAATTCGACGCGCTTCGCCTTGCTGCCGGTGCCGTAGGGGATACGGCAGGAAGCGGAGCGGTTGCGGCTCGAATAAGCGAGCAGCACCGGCGCCTCATAACCCGGCACCAGCCGCTTGTAGCTGTTGGTGGTCGGGTTGGTGAAGGCGTTGAGCGCCTTGGCGTGCTTGATGACGCCGCCGATGAAGTACAGGCACATGTCGCTGAGGCCGGCATAGCCGTCGCCCGCGAACAGGGGCTTGCCCTTTTCCCAGATCGAGATGTGGGTGTGCATGCCCGATCCGTTGTCTTCCTTGATCGGCTTGGGCATGAACGTCGCGGTCTTGCCATAGGCGTTGGCGACCATGTGGACGACGTACTTGTAGATCTGCATGCGGTCCGCGGTCGTGACCAGCGTGCCGAAGGTCAGGCCCAGCTCGTGCTGCGCGGCCGCCACCTCATGGTGATGCTTGTCGCAGGGCAGGCCCATTTCGAGCATGGTCGAAACCATCTCGCCGCGGATATCCACCGCCGAGTCAACCGGCGCGACGGGGAAATAGCCGCCCTTGGCGCGCGGCCGATGGGCCAGGTTGCCGGCCTCGTACTTGGTGCCGCTGTTGGTCGGCAGCTCGATATCGTCGATCTTGTAATAGCTGGTGTTGTAGCCATTCTCGAAACGGACGTCGTCGAACATGAAGAATTCGGCTTCGGGGCCGACATAGACGGTGTCGCCGATCCCGATCGACTTCACATAGGCTTCGGCGCGCTTGGCGGTCGAGCGCGGATCGCGCGTATAGAGCTCGCCCGTGCCCGGCTCGACGACGTCGCAGAACAGGATGAGCATCGGCGTGGCCGAGAAGGGATCGACATAGACGGCGTCGAGATCGGGCTTCAGGATCATGTCCGACTCGTTGATCGCCTTCCAGCCTTCGATCGACGATCCGTCGAACATCAGGCCGTCGGTCAGCTCGTCCTCGCCGATCGCGCCGGCGACCATGGTCAGGTGCTGCCACTTGCCCTTGGGGTCCGTGAAGCGCAGATCGATCCACTCGATCTCCTGGTCCTTCACCATCTTCAAAATCGTCGCGGCGTCGTTGGCCATGTCCTTAATCACCTTCCTGAAAAACATGTGGGGCCGGCACGGCGCCGGTAGCCCATTTGACGTTCGGCATTGATCAGATTGCGTCGCCGTCCCGTTCGCCGGTGCGGATGCGCAGCGCGGTCTCGACGGGGATCACGAAGATCTTGCCGTCGCCGATCCGGCCGGTCTGGGCGGCGGATGCGATGGCTTCCACCACGCGATCGGCCAGCGAATCCTCGACGACGACCTCCAGCTTCACCTTGGGAAGGAAATCGACGACATATTCCGCCCCGCGATAAAGCTCGGTGTGGCCTTTCTGGCGTCCGAATCCCTTCGCCTCGGTGACGGTGATGCCCGACACGCCGACTTCGTGAAGCGCTTCCTTCACCTCATCGAGCTTGAACGGCTTGATGATCGCTTCGATCTTCTTCATCGGCGCTCCCCGACCTCCCCAATGCTGAACGCAACGCGCGTCTTTCAATAACCATGCCAATCGGCGATTCGCTCGCCTTGGCCGCATAGCCTATGTCGCACCGCACAATCGCTGCTGCAATATGCAGCATGATCGCAATATTGCCCAAAATTTGGGCAGGACTTGCGGATCGCATCGTGCGCGTCGATCTTTGCGACATGCATGCCCATTGGATCAGCCCTGACGGGATCTCCGCCGCGACCGTCGCGCAGCGCGAGATCGCGGCGGCCGCCGAACGCACGGACCGGATCGGCCCGGTGTGTTTGGTCGCCGGCGCCGATACCTCGATGAAGTGGCGGGACAGCCGCGGTCCGATCCATGCGGCGGTGGCGCCCATGGCCTGGCCGCCCGGCAACCCGATCGCGCCGGCCTGCGCCACGCTGGTGCCCGATATCCCTTATGTGCCCGGCTATCTCGGGTTTCGCGAATGCCCCGCGCTGATCGCGGCGTGGGAGCGGCTGGATCGGAAACCCGATCTGGTCCTGGTCGACGGGCACGGCATCTCGCACCCGCGCCGTTGCGGCATCGCGACGCATCTGGGCGTGCTGCTGGACGTACCGACGATCGGCTGCGCCAAGACGATCCTGTGCGGCAAGGTGGAGGGCGAACTGGGCGAGGCGCCGGGCAGCCTGGCGCCGCTCGTCGATCGCGGCGAAATGGTGGGCATGGCGCTGCGCACGCGGGCAAGGGCGCTGCCCATCTATGTCAGCACCGGGCACCGCGTCTCGCTTCCGAGCGCGATCGACTGGGTGACGCGCCTTGGCGACGGCCGTCGCCTGCCGCTGCCGATCCGCATGGCGCATGATGCGGCCAATGCGGCGCGGCGCGCCAGCATGGATCAATAAGGCGGGCGGTGCAGCCCCTTCGGGCTTTCGGTGAAGATCTCGCAGCCGGTTTCGGTGATGCCGATCGAATGTTCGAACTGCGCCGACAGCGTCTTGTCGCGCGTCACCGCCGTCCAGCCGTCGTCGAGCATCTTCACCGAAGGCTTGCCGATATTGATCATCGGCTCGATCGTGAAGAACATGCCGGGGCGCAGTTCCGGGCCGGTGCCGGGGCGGCCGGCATGGACCACCTCGGGCGCGTCGTGGAACAACTGGCCCACGCCGTGTCCGCAGAAATCGCGGACCACGCCATAGCGATATTTCTCGGCATGGCTCTGGATGACATGCGCGATGTCGCCCATCCGGTTGCCCGGCTTCGCCTGCTCGATGCCCAGCATCAGGCATTCATAGGTCACGTCGACCAGCCGTTTCGCCTTGATCGGCACATCGCCGACCAGGAACATGCGGCTGGTGTCGCCGTGCCAGCCGTCGACGATCGGGGTCACGTCGATATTGACGATGTCGCCGTCGCGCAGCACCCGGTCCCCCGGAATGCCGTGGCAGATCACATGGTTGATCGATGTGCAGCAGCTATGCGTATAGCCGCGATAATTGAGCGTCGCGGGAATGCCGCCGCCGCGCAGCGTGTGTTCGCGCACGATATCGTCGATCTCGCCGGTGGTGACGCCGGGCACGACATGCGGCACCAGCGCATCGAGGATGTCCGCGGCCAGCCGCCCGGCCTTGCGCATGCCTTCGAAGCCCGCCGGGCCATGCAGCTTGATCGCGCCATTGCGCGAGAGCGTGCCGAGATCCTCGGCCATCACATATTCGGTCATGCCTTGGATATAGCGCGGCGGGTTTTCGAAAACAACGAAGCGGAATCGCGCCTGCCGCCTTCGACCCCCTTTGCGCGGCGGCGCGGCGCGGCTAAGGGCAGGGGCGATGAGCGACGAACGGATCTGGACCGCGGGACTGTGCGTGATCGGGGACGAGATCCTGTCCGGCCGCACGCAGGACAAGAATGTCGCGCAGATCGGGCTTTGGCTCAATCTCCAGGGCATCCGGCTCGCCGAAGTGCGTGTCGTCGCCGATCGCGAGGAGGCGATCGTCGAGGCGGTGAATCAGCTGCGCGCGCGCAACGATTATCTGTTCACCACCGGCGGGATCGGGCCGACGCATGACGACATCACCGTCGATGCGATCGCTGCCGCGCTCGGCGTCGGCGTGGTCATCCATCCGCGCGCGCGCGCGGCGCTCGAAGCTTATTACGCCACGCGCGGCGGGCTGACCGATGCGCGGCTGCGCATGGCGCGCGTGCCCGACGGAGCCGATCTGATCGAGAATCGCACCTCCGGCGCGCCGGGCATCCGTGTCGGCAATATCTTCATCATGGCCGGCGTGCCCGCCATCACGGCCGGCATGCTCGACGCGCTGACGGGTACGATCGAAGGTGGCCGTCCGCTCTTGTCGCATGTCGTCGGCTGCTGGGTCGCCGAAAGCGAGATCGCGGACATGCTGGGCGCCACCGAGCGCGCGCATCCCGGCTGCCAGATCGGCAGCTATCCCTTTTTCCGCGAAGGGCGCACCGGCGCCAATTTCGTGATCCGCTCGACCGACGAGGCGGCGCTGGCCGCCTGTGCCGACGCACTGTCCGCCGCCCTCGCCGCACTGGGGCGCGATCCCGTCGACGGCGGCATCTGAGACGACCGCATAACAGGACTGACCTTCATGACCGCCCAGATCGATCCGTTCCACGCCATGACGATCAGCACGCTCGCGCACCGCATGATCGCGGAGGGGCGTTCGGTGATCCACATGGAATTCGGCCAGCCCTCCACCGGCGCTCCGGCCAAGGCGATCGCGGTCGCGCATCATGTGCTCGATACGGACGGCATGGGCTATTGGGAGAATCCGGCGCTCAAGGAGCGGATCGCGCGCCATTATCTCGAAACCTATGGCGTCACCATCGATCCCGCGCAGCTGATCCTGACCTGCGGCGCGTCGCCCGCCTTCGTGCTGGCGCTGAGCTGCGCCTTCGCGCCCGGCGCGCGGGTCGCGCTCGCCCGGCCCGGCTATGTCGCCTATCGCAACACGCTGAAGGCGATGCACATGGTGCCGCTGGAGATCGCCTGCGGCGCGGAGGAGCGTTTCCAGCTTTCCGCCGCCGCCATCGCCGCGATCGAACCCGCGCCCGATGGCGTGATCGTCGCGAGCCCGGCCAATCCCACCGGCACGATCATCGCCGAGGACGAGATGCGCGCGATCGTCGAGGTGTGCCGCGCGCGCGGCATCCGCATCATCTCCGACGAGATCTATCACGGGCTCAGCTATGTGGGGCAGGCGCGCTCGATGCTGCAGGACGAGCCCGAGGCGCTGATCGTCAACAGCTTCTCCAAATATTTCAGCATGGCGGGCTGGCGGCTCGGCTGGCTGGTGGTGCCGCCCGCGCTGATCGCGGCGGCGCGCGCGCGGATGAGCAACCTGTTCCTGACGCCGCCGTCGCTCAGCCAGCATGCCGGGCTTGCCGCCTTCGATTGCCGTGACGAGCTGGAAGGGCATATCGAGACCTATCGCCGCAATCGCGACCTGATGCTCGCGGCTTTGCCCACGCTCGGCCTCACCAGCATCGCGCCGCCCGACGGCGCGTTCTACATCTATGCCGATATCGGCCATCTGACCGATGACAGCCTGGCCTTCTGCACGAAGCTGCTGGAGGATACCGGGGTCGCGACCGCGCCCGGCGTCGATTTCGATCCGGTCGAGGGGCATCGCTTCATGCGGTTCAGCTTCGCGGTCTCGACCGATCGCGTCGAGGATGCGATCGCGCGCATGATCCCCTGGTTCGCGGAGCAGGGCGCGCGGGTGGCGGAGGCTCAGCCGGCCTGATCGTCGCGCCGGAGCCCCACGATCGGGCGACTGAGCAATCCCCCGTCGACGGGCAGCGCCGCGCCGTTGACATAGGATGACATGCCGCTCGCCAGGAACAGGATCGTTTGTGCGATCTCGGCGGGTTCGGCGAAGCGGCCTTCTGGAATCTGTTCGATCCAGGCCTGGCGATAGGCGGGGGGCATGCCGGCGGTCATCGGCGTTTCCGCCATGCCGGGCATCACGCAATTGCAGCGCAGCGGGAGGCCGGAAAGGGCCGCCGCCGCCGCGACGCTTTTCGTCAGTTGCGCCACCGCCGCCTTGGATGCGCCATAGGCGCCCAGCGCCGGGCTCGGTGCCGCCGCCGCGCTCGACGCGATGTTCACGATCGCACCCGGCCGCGCGTGCGCCATATGGCGCAGCATGGCCTGGCAGCCGAGCAAGGTGCCCTCGACATTGACGGCGAAGACGCGGCGCCAGTTGTCCAGAGACACCGTCTCGATCGCTGCCGCGTCGCCGGCCCCCGCCGATGCGATGCCGGCCGCGTTGACGAGGATGTCGAGCCCGCCATCCTCCCGGCCGATCCTGTCGAAAGCGGCGTCCCATGCCGCCGCATCGGTGACGTCGAGCGCGATTTCCCCGGCGCCCGGCAGATCGGCGCGCCGGACGACCGCGCCTTCCGCCGCGAACAGCGCGGCGGTGGCGGCGCCGATGCCGGATGCCGCGCCGGTGACGAGCGCGACTTGCCCCGCCAGCAATCCCCGGGGCTCAGGCACGCGCGGCCACGCCGTCCGGCGCTGCCGCGTCGCGCGTGATGCGTGAGGGATTGGGCAGCGTCATCAGGATCACCGCGCCCGCGACCGTGCCGATCGTCGAGACGATCAGCGCGACCGAATAGCCGCCGCCAAGCCCCGCGACCTTGCTGATCAGCACCGGGCTGGCGCCCGCCGAGGTGATCAGGCAGGCATAAGCGAGCGCATAGAGCCGGCCGAAGCTTTCCAGGCCGAAATAGCGCGAGATGAAATAGGCCATGATGTCGAGTTCGGCGCCGATGGTGAGCCCGATGCCGAGCGCGGCGATGCCGACCAGGACCGGATCGGACTGGAGCAGCAGGGCGCAGCTGAGGCCGGAGATGATGAAGGCGATCGCCGCCACCCATTGCGGCGGGAAATGATCGAGCGCCCAGCCCGATCCCATGCGGCCGGCCAGCACGGCGACGCCGATCAGCGACTGGATCTGCGCCGCCCCCTCGGGCGAGAAGCCGCGTTCGCGCAACAGGCTGATCATGTGGAGGAGATAGCCGCCGCTGAAAAAGGCGGGGGCGAGGAAGCCGAGCAGCATCATCCAGAAGAGCGGACGGCGGAGCGCGGAGAAATCGCCGGTCTTGAGCGACGGCGCCGCGCTTTCCCCATGCGCGCTTCCTTCGCTGCGGATCAACAGCACGCCGGCCCCGCCGAGCAGGAGCACCAGCCCGGCCATCACCAGATAGCCGCCGCGCCAGCCAAGCTGATCGATCACCCAGGTCGCCCAGATCGGCCCGGTGATCGCCATGATGCCGAGGCCGCTGATCATCAGCCCCAGCGCCAGGCCGCGCGACCGGTCGAACCGGGTCGTCACCATGCGGGCGAAACCCGGCGGGGTCGTGCCGACGCCCAGGATCGCGAGCAGCAGGATGCCGGCGGCATAAAAGCTGAAATCGGCCGGGATCAGCCCGAGCAGCGCAAAGGCCAGGGCCTCGCCGATCACCGCGATCGAGACGATGCGCAGCGCGCCATAGCGATCCATCAGCACGCCCGCGAAGGGCGCGCAGATCGCGACGCTGGCCGAGAGGATCAGCGTCGCCAGCGACATCTGGTCGCGCGTGAAGCCGGCATCGGTGGTCAGCGCATGGACGAACGCGCCGCTGGTATAGGCGTGCAGGCCGATCGTGCCGATCGAAGCGGCGATGGTGCATCCCGCCAGCGTGCGCCAATGCTGCCGGAATTCCTGCGACACCGCCATGTGCTTCTCCCTTTCGCGCGCGTCAGAATTTGAACGCGGCCGATGCGCCGATCACGCGCGGCTTGTTCAGCCCGACCTGCGGATAGCTGAAGGTGACCGCCGCCGTGTTGATGATCCGGGCGTTGGCCAGATTGGTCCCGAAGATCGAGAATGACCAGCGCTCGTCGTTCGGCTTCAGCGTCAGTCGCGCCCCGATCTCGCCATTGGCGGGATCCTGCCAGGGCTGCGCGGTCTGATCGGTGAAGAAGAAATAGATGCGGTCGCGCCAGCGATAATTGGCTTCCGCCGTCAGCATCAGCTCTCCACCCAGTTCGAAATCCTGTTCCGCCTGGACGAAGACTTGCCATTCGGGCGTGCGCGGCAACTTGTTGCCCGTCGCGTCGACGGGGCGGTCGAGCGTGTCGCGCGCGGTGGGGAAGCTCGTGAATTTCGCATCGGTATAGGCAAGGTTGCCGGTCAGGCGCGTCATCGGGCCGGGGCGGGCGACCAGTTCCAGCTCGATGCCCTTGATCCGCGCTTCCGCCGCATTGGTGATGATCGCGCCGCCGGTCGGCACGCCCGCGCGCAGCTGAAGGTTCGAATAGTCGGACAGGAAGGCCGCGAACGAGAAATTGAGCGCCCGGCCGAGCAGGCTGCCCTTGGCGCCGACTTCCCAGCTCTTGTTGACCTCCGGTTCATAGGAGGGCTGCACCGCGAAGGGGTTATAGCCGCCGGCGCGGAAGCCCCGGCCATAGCCCGCGAAGAACATCAGGTCGCGCGAGGGCTGGTAGACGAGTTTCGCGCGATAGGATGTGTCGGTCCAGGTCTCGCTCGGCGGAGCATAGATGGTGGTGGTCGTCACCTTGGTATCAAGGTTGGTCGGCTGGATGATCGCATCGAGCGTCTTCTTGTCATGCGTGTAGCGGATGCCGCCGATGATGTGGAACTGCTCGGTCACGCGGAAGGTCGCGTCGGCGAAGGCGGCATAGGATGTGGTGTCGAGATCGCCGCGATATTTGGTGACGGTGTTGGTCGGCAGCGAGAAGCGCAGATTATAGATGTCGTCGTCGTAGAATTGATGCTCATCGAAGAAATAGGCGCCCAGGATCCACGAGAAGCGCCGGTTGCCCGACGATTGCAGGCGGAGCTCCTGGCTAAACTGGCGGCTGCGGGCGTCATTGTGGTTATAGCCCATGCGTGCGGTGGCGAGCCCGTCGGAATCGTTGGTGCCCTCGACCAGCGCGCGCCGCCAGCCGGTGACGGAGACGAGATCGACGCCGCCGAACGAATATTGCAGCTTCGCCGCGAAACCGCCGGTGCGCACCGTCGTGTCGGTGCCGGGGTCGAGCGCGATGATGTCGTCCTTGAAGATCGCCTTGCGATCGGCGGGGAGCAGGGGGGCGTTGGGCGTCGCGGTGCCTGCCGGCACCAGCGCGCCCGTGGGCGAGGTGCTGAAATTGGTGTTGGCGTAGCGGAAGATCGCGGGCTGGTTGTTGGTCCAGCTATAGTCGCCGACGATGCGCGCGTCGAAATCGCCCGATTCATAGGTGAGGACCAGGCGCGACTGGAAGCTTTCGGCGCCGCCGATATGCTTGTCGGTGACGGGATTATAGGCCCAGCCGCGATCGTTGACATAGCCGGCCGCGACACGCGCGGCGAGGCCGCCGCCAAGCGATCCCGATACCGCCGCCTGCGCGCGGAATTCGAGCGGGTCGGCGATGCTGGCGTTGATATGGCCGCTGAACGCGTCGGTCGGATCGGCGCTGCGGATCAGGATGGCGCCGGCGGTCGCGTTGCGGCCCTGCAAGGTGCCCTGCGGCCCGCGCACGATCTCGATGCCGCCAAGATCGAGCAGGTCGGACATGCCGACGGTAACGCCGCGCGCGATATAGATGTCGTCGACATAGACGGCGACCGGCTCGTCACCGGTGTTGAGCGCCAGGCCGGTGGCGCCGCGCAACGTGATATAGGTGCGGCCGCCGCCCGAATTGCCGTGGAAGAAGACGCCGGGCACCACGCCCTGAAGCTCGGCGAAATTGCGGGCGTTGGTGCTTTCGAGCAGCTCGGGATTGACGACGGTGATCGAGATCGGAACGTCCTGAAGGCGTTCGGAGCGCTTCTGCGCGGTCACGACGATCTCGGCCTCGCGCGGTGCGCTTTCGTCGGCGGGCCGGTCCTGCGCCAGCGCCGGCGCGGCTGCGAATCCGATCGCCAGTGCCGACGCGGCGCCGATCATCCGGCTGCGCGTCGTCGTGACTTGAAGTGCCATCTTCCCCTCCATGCGTCGCTTTATTTGATCGTGCTTTTGGACAGGGGCGGGGGTGGACAAAAGTGAAACTTGTGCGCGGAGCAATAATCTGAGGTTATCGCCGGTTGCCGAAGCCGCCACTTCCTCTCATTATTCGCATGGCTGAAACGAGCGGCGGGAGGATAGGATGGACCTGAGATTGTTGCGCTATTTCATGGCGTGCGTCGAGAACAAGACCATGCATGCTGCCGCCGAAGCGGTGCATGTCTCGCAGCCCGCGCTCAGCAAGGCGATCCACAGCCTGGAGGCGCAACTGGGCGTGCCCTTGCTCGACCGGCGACCGCGCGGCGTGGAGCCCACGCGCTTCGGCGAGACGCTGTTCCGCTATGCCAAGCTGATCGACAGCGAGGTGCGGCGCGCCGTGGCGGAGATCGACGCGATGCGCGGGTTGACGCGCGGTACGATCGTGATCGGCGTGATCCCGACGATGAGCAGCGTGATGGCCGATGTCGCCCGCACCGTGATGGCGACACTGCCCGGCCTCCGGCTGAAGCTGAAGATCGCCTTCTCCGCCGAACTGACCGCGGCATTGCTCGATGGCGAGCTGGATACCGCGCTGCTGCTGCTTCCGGCGAACAGCGATCCGCTCGGCCTGGCCTTCGAACCCCTGGTTCAGACCGGGCCGCGCGTGGCGACGCGGCCCGGCCATCCGCTCGTCGGCCGCAAGGACCTGTCGCTCGCCGATCTCGCCGCCTTTCCCTGGCTCATTCCCGATTATCCGCCGTCGCATCGCGAGATCATCAATCGCGCATTCCTCGATGCCGGGGTGCCGCCGCCGCAAAGCGCGATCGACGTCAGTACCGTGATCCTGTTCGATTCGGTGGTGCAGGACAGCGATCTCATCACGGTGGTGCCGTCCACGCTGCTCAGCACGCGCCCGACGAACCTGACCGCGCTGGAGGTCGATTTCGCCTTTCCGCCCGAACAGGTGGGGCTCGCCTATCGCCAGCACAGTTCGCTGCTGCCCGGCGCCCGCGCGGTGATGCAGCTGATCCGCGACGCCTGCGCGGCGCTTCCGGGGGCTGTTTCGGCAAAGCGATAATCCCTGGTTATCGAAATCGGCTTCAACGGTCTTTGTCACTCAAGTCGAGCGCCGATAGCCCTCCGCCGAACAGCATCGCCGATCGGGGCGACGCGGCAGGGGTTGGTCGACGGGCATGACGGGTTCCGACGCGTACGATATCGCGATCATCGGCATGGGGCCGGTGGGGGCGGCTGCCGCCAATCTCGCGGGAACGGCGGGATTGCGCACGCTGGTGCTCGAACGCGGCGACATGCCCTATCGGCAGCCGCGCGCGATCGTCTTCGACGCGGAGATCATGCGGATCTTCGCGTCGGTGGGGCTGGCGGAACGCATTGCCGAAGTGACGAAGCCGCTTGGCGGCTCGATCTATCTCGGGGCAGATCTTCAGCCGATCCGCAGTTTTCGCGCGCCGCTTCCGGCCGATCCGCTCGCGTGGCATTCGAGCAATCTCTTCTACCAGCCGCAACTGGAAGCGCTGCTGCGCGCGGGGCTCCAGCGCTTCGCGCATGTCGATGTCCGCACCGGGCATGATGTTCTGGCGATCGAGGATGGCGCCATCCGGATGCGCGGATCCGATGGCGACGAAGCGATCGCGCATGCCCGCTTCATCCTGGCGTGCGACGGCGCGAGCAGCACGGTGCGCAAGAGCCTTGGCATCCCGCTCGACGATATCGGGTTCGAGGAACGCTGGCTGGTGATCGACACTTTGGTCGACGGGCCGATGCGCTGGCCCGAAAGCCACGGCATCCCGCCCGAGGTGCGCGACGGCCGCTATTCGCTGATGGTCTGCGATCCGGCGCGCCCGGCCACGCTGATCCCGGGGGCGGGGCGCCATCGCCGCTGGGAATATATGCTGCTGGCCGGGGAGAGCGACGATCGCGTGCTGGCGGACGGATGGCTGCGCGGCCTGATCGGCGACTGGATCGATCCCGACGATGTCGAGATCGTGCGCGCCGCCGTCTATCGTTTCCGGGCGCTGCTCGCCGCGCGCTGGCGCGCCGGCAATGTGTTCCTGCTGGGTGATGCCGCGCACCAGACCCCGCCATTCTACGGCCAGGGCATGTGCCACGGCATTCGCGACGCGGCGCAACTGATGTGGCGGCTGGCGCTGGTGCTGCGCGGGCAAGCGGACGACGCACTGCTCGACGGCTATCAGCCCGAACGCGAGCCCCATGTCCGCGCGATCATTTCCGCTTCGGTCGCGGCCGGCGCCGCCGTCTGCATGACCGATCCCGACGAGGCCGCGCGGCGCGACGAGGCATTTCGCGCGGCGGAGCGCGGCCGCAGCGGCACCGTCGCGATGGCCGATATCGTGCCGCCGATCCGCGCAGGCCTGGTCGATGCGGCGAGCGGCGGCATGCGCCTGCCCGAATTCGTCGTCGATACGTCCGATGGCCGCCGCCACCTCGATCGGCTGCTGGGCGGACGCTTCGCGCTGGTGACAGCGCAAGAAGCGGGGCTGGCGATCGGCGATCCGCGCTGGCCCGCGATCGACGGGCGGATCTGCGCCACGTCCAATCCGGCGCTCGCGAACTGGCTCGGCGACCGCGCGGCGGACTGGGCGCTGGTCCGGCCCGACCGCTATGTTTTCGCGATCGGACGCGGGCAGGCGGCGCTCGACGCCATGGTCGCGGCGCTGTTCGATCAATTGCACATCCAGCCGGACGCCGCCGTGGCGCCGCCGGCCGCCACGGAGACCGCCCAGCCATGACGCGCATCAATTTCTCGCTCAACCATGTCGGCATCTATGTGATCGATATCGATCGGATGACCGATTTTTACACCAGCTTCTTCGGCTTCATCGTCACCGACGAGCGGACCGATGTGAACCCGATCCGCTTCATGACGATGTCGCCCGACGAGCATCACCAGTTGCTGCTGGCATCGGGCCGCGCGCCGGACAGCCCGTCGACCGTCGCGCAGATATCCTTTCTGCTCGACGATTTCGCGCAGTTGCGCGCGGTGCACGATCGGGCGCAGGCCGATCCCCGGATCACCAGGATCTGGACGCTCGACCATGGCAATAGCTGGACCGTCTATTTCCGCGATCCCGAGGACAATATCATCGAGACCTATGTCCACACGCCCTGGCACATCAGCCAGCCCTATGGGACGCCGATCGATTTCTCGCTGTCCGACGAGGAGATCTTCGCGGCGACCGAGCAGGCGGTGAAGGCCAATCCCAGCTACATGCCCGCCGGCGATTTCCGCGAAACGCTGGTGGAACGGCTGGGACAATGAGGCTGGTCACGTATCTCGGCGGATCGGTGCGGCGTGTCGGCGTTGTGCGGAACGATCGCGTCTTCGCCATCGACGCATCGTCGATGGAGGATCTGCTGGCCGAAGGAGAGGCGGGCATGGCGCGCGCCGCCCGCGCCGCCGAAACCGGATCGGGCGAGGCGCTGGCCGATGTCCGGCTGCTGGCGCCGGTGCTGCGCCCGCGCAAGTTCCTGGGCATCGCCGCCAATTATCAGAGCCATATCGACGAGGTGAAGGCCGCCAATCCCGATTACGTCCCGCCCGTCCACCAGCGCTGGTTCGTGAAGCTGCCGACATCGATCAACGGCCCTTACGATCCGATCCTGCTGCCGCCCGAGGGCAGCGAACTCGATTGGGAAGTGGAGCTGGCGATCGTCATCGGCCGGCGATGCCGGCGCGTTTCCGCCGATCGCGCGCACGAAATGGTCGCGGGCTATACGATCTGCAACGATGTCAGCGTGCGCGACTGGCAGCGACGCAGCCCGACGATCATGCTGGGCAAGTCGTTCGACAGCCATGGTCCGCTTGGGCCATGGATCGTGACGCCCGACGAACTGGGCGATCCGCATGCGCTGCGCCTGCGCTGCCTGGTCAATGGCGAGGTGGTGCAGGACGGATCGACGAGCGAGATGCTCAACAGTTGCTGGGAACAGATCGCCTATCTGTCGACGGTCTGCACGCTGGAGCCGGGCGACGTGCTGGCGACGGGCACGCCCAAGGGCACGGGCGGATCGATGAAGCCGCCGCGCTTCCTGAAACCCGGCGATCGGGTGCGGTGCGAGATAGACGGGATCGGCGCGATCGAGGCCGATGTGGAGAAGGAGCGGGTCGAGTGAGTGCGGTCGAGCGATACAAGATCAAGCAGGAGATACTGGACCTGCTCAATTCGCGCGCGCGCGGCGCCGACCGTTACGATCCCGCGCTGATGAAGGCGTGCCATCCCGTCGACGGCACCGACAATCACGGCACCTATCAGGGGCTGATGCACGGTTTCATCGACAGCCTGGAAGCCGCGCGGCTGAAGGGGCCGGAATGTCTCTCCAAGCTCCATATCATCGGCAATGCGCTGTTCGATTTCCGCGACGACGGCGACGTGTTCGTCGAAAGCTATCATGTCGCGCACGAGACGTTCGTGGAGGGAGACGCCACCGTCTTCTTCCATATCGGCGGGCGTTATCTCGACACCTTCAGGCATGTGGACGGGCGCTGGCTGATCCAGCACCGCGACATCGTCTATGATTGGTCGCGGGTGATGCCGGGCACCGCGCCTTTCTGGAATCCCGAAACCCAGCCCGCGCATCTGATGGGCACACGCACTGCCCAGGATCCGCTCTACGCGGCGGGCGGCGCGACCCGTGGCGCGCTTCTTCCCTCCATCAGCATCAAGGAACCGATCGACATGGACGCAGTCATCCAGCAGCTTCTCGACAAGCAGGCCATCGCCGAGGTGCTTTATCGCCGCGCGCGGGCGGGTGATCGTTCGGATGCGGAACTGGCGCATGGCTGCTATCATCCCGGCGCGACCGAACGGCATGGCGAGTTCGAGGGCCTGGCGACCGAGTTCATCGATGTGGTCTCGTTCACCCGGCCCCGGCCCGGATCGCCGATCAAGGGCATGATGCACATGATCACGAACATCCTCTGCGAGTTCGGCGATGCCGACCATGCCTTCGTCGAAAGCTATCATGTCGCCTGGTGCCAGATGACCGACGGCACCGATGCCGAGATCGGCGGCCGTTATCTCGACCGGTTCGAACGGCGCGACGGGCGCTGGGCGATCACGCACCGCGACGTGATCTTCGACTGGAGCCGCATGGAGCCGGAGACCGCGAAATTCTGGGAGCGCCATCCCGCCAAGCCCTTCCTGTTCGGCAAGCGCGGCGCGGATGATCCGCTCTATGCCTATGTCGAACGGGCGGCCTGATCATGGGCCGCCGCTTCGTCGACATTTCGGTGCCGCTGGAGAATGACGTCGCCTCCGATCCGGCGCCCTATCGCCCGAAGATCGACTATTTCAGCCATAAGGATCAGGTGGGTGAGCTGGCGCACTTCTTTCCGGGGCTGACGGCGGAGGATCTGCCCGATCAGGAAGCCTGGTCGTATGAGAAGATCGAGCTGATCACGCACAATGGCACCCATCTCGACGCGCCCTATCATTTCGCCTCGACGATGAATGGCGGCGAACGGGCGATCACGATCGACGAAGTGCCGCTCGACTGGTGTTTCCGGCCGGGCGTGAAGCTCGATTTCCGGGGCTTTCCCGATGGCCATGTCGTGACTGCGGCGGAGGTGGCGGCGGAGCTGGCGCGGATCGGCCACGACCTCCAGCCGCTCGATATCGTGCTGGTCAACACGCGCGCGGGCAGCCGCTATGGCGCGGACGATTATCTCTCGGCCGGCGCCGGCATGGGCCGCGAAGCGACCCTGTACCTGCTCGAACGCGGGGTGCGCGTGACCGGCACGGACGCCTGGAGCTGGGACGCGCCGTTCAGCCACACCGCGGCGCGCTACGCCGAAAGCGGCGATGCCGGGCTGATCTGGGAAGGGCACAAGGCCGGGCGCGACATCGGTTATTGCCATCTGGAAAAGCTGCACAATCTCGAAGCCCTGCCGGCCAATGGCTTCACCATTTCCTGCTTCCCGGTGAAGATCCGCGCGGCTTCCGCCGGCTGGACGCGCGCCGTCGCCATTTTCGAGGATGAATCATGAAACTCGCGACGCTTCGAACCGGTGGCGATGGACGCCTGCTGATCGTTTCGCGCGATCTCGCTTATGCCGAATTCGCGGTCGCCGCGCCGACTTTGCAGGCGGCGCTGGACAACTGGGCGACGGTCGAGCCGGACCTGCGCGCCCAGGCGGCGCGGCTCGACACCGATGGCGCGGGCGACGCGATCGCCGTCGATATGGCGGCGCTCGATGCGGTCCTGCCGCGCGGCTATCAATTCCTCGACGCTTCCGCCTTCCTGGCGCACAATCATATCCTCGCCGATGCCTGGGGGTTCGAGAAGCGCGGCGAGCATGAACCGCCGCTGATGTATCAGGGCATCTCGCATCGCTATCTGGCGCCGCACGAAGACGTCGTTTTTCCAGACATACGCCATGACGTCGATTTCGAGGCCGAGATCGGTGTGATCACCGATGCGGTGCCGATGGGCATCACGCCGGAGGCGGCGCTCGGCCATGTCCGGCTGATCGTGATCATCAACGACTGGAGCTTGCGCGCCTTCGGCCCGGGGGAAATGAAGGGTGGGTTCGGCTTCATCCATGCCAAGCCGCCGAGCACGCTTTCGGCCTTCGCCGTCACGCCCGACGAACTCGGCGATGCCTGGCGCGACGGGCGCGTGCACCTGCCGCTGCGCCTGTGGCGCGGAGACGCACTGTTCGGCGAACCGCTGGGCGGCGCGATGCATTTCGGCTTTGGCGATCTCATCGCCCATGCCGCCGCGACACGCGATCTGTGCGCCGGCACCGTGATCGGATCGGGTACCGTCTCGAATTATGATGCCGACCGCGTCGGTTCCGCCTGCATCGCCGAACGCCGCGCGCTCGACACGCTCGCGGGCCGTGCGGCGACGCCGTTCCTGCGCGATGGCGAACGGGTGCGGCTGGCGCTGGGCGAGGCGGGTGCCGGTATCGCGGGGCTGATCGATCAGAGAGTGCGGATCGTCTCGGGGGGCTGCCGGTCTCCGATCCACCCCCTCACCCGTCATGCCAGCGCAGGCTGGCATCTGCCAACCAGATTGCGCTTGATCCTGTGGGAGATGCCAGCCTGCGCTGGCATGACGATTGGGGTTGGCTTTGCGCTCGCCAAGGTGGGCCGGCCCTACAGCGCTTCCCAGGGTGGGTTGGTGCCGTACAGCCGGAACAGCTCGTCGATCACCACTCTGATCTTCGGGCTCAGATAGCGGTTGCGCGCCCACAGCACATTGATCGGCAGTGATGTGTTGAAGAGCTGCGGCAACACGGGTTCGAGCTGGCCGGAGCGCAATTCGCTCGCGACGAACCAGCGTGGCAGCATCGCGATGCCCTGGCTGCTGCGCGCCGCGTCGGCGAGCACTTCGGCGCTGCCGATGCGGAAACGGCCCTTCATCGCGAAAAGCTGCGCGGCGCCCGCCTCGTCGACATAGGGCCAGGGTTGCGGGCGGCCACGCCGCGTTTCCGCGATGCATTCATGATTGGCGAGATCGGCGACGCTCGCCGGGCGGCCATGCATGTCGAGATAGGCGGGGGTGGCGCACAGCACCCGATGTTGCTGGCCGAGCGAACGCGCCGCCAGCCCGCTGCTGTCCTGGAGCGCGCCGATCCTGACCGCGAGATCGATGCCCTCCGCGAACAGGTCGACGCCCTGCAGATTGAAGCTGATATCGAGCTCCAGCTCGGGATAGCGCCGGCCGAGCGACAGCAGCACGGGCGTGATCCAGGTGCGGCCGAACAGGATCGGCAGGTCCACGCGCAACGTGCCGGCGGGCACGTCCTTGCCGTGCGCCAGTTCCGCCTCCGCGTCGGCGAGCCCGGCCAGCGCCTGCGCCGATCGGCGGTAGAACAGGTCGCCATCGGCGGTCAGCTTCAGCCGCCGCGTTGTCCGCTGGAACAGGCGGACGCGCAGGCTTCCCTCCAGCCGCGAGACCGCCTTGCTGATCGCCGAAGGGGTCAGCCCCAGCAGTTCGGCAGCGCCGTTGAAGCTGCCGCATTCGGCCACCGCGACAAAGGCGCGGACCCCGCTGAACCGTTCCACCGAATACATATGTGCATCACTCGTGAATAAGGATCATCAATAAAATGAAATATTGGCGTTTGGTCAACTGACGGGCGCGGTTCTAGCTTCCGGCGATCGGCAAGGCCGTGTTCCCGGCAGGCGAGGAGAGACCATGACCCATATCCGCATCATCACCCCTTCGGTCGTCGAGGGGCTGCGCTCGCTCGACGATATCGCCGGATTGGGCGGTCCGGGCCTGACCTTCAGCCATGTCGCGCTCGAGCGCGGGCCTTCGTCGATCGAGGGTGAATATGACCATGTGATCGCCGCGCCCGATGTGGTGCGCCGCGCGGTCGAGGCGGAGGCCGATGGCGTCGACGCCATCGTGATCGATTGCATGGGCGATCCCGGATTGCAGGCGGCGCGCGAGCGCGTCTCGATCCCGGTGGTGGGGCCGGGCGAGGCATCGATGCATCTGGCCGCGATGCTGGCGCACCGCTTCGCGATCGTTACCATCCTGGAAGCCGTGCGGCCGATGCTGGGCAATCTCGCCAGGGTCTATGGCGTCGCCGACAAGCTCGCCGCGATCCGCGTCGTCGACATGCCGGTGCTCGAACTGACCGAGCGGCGGGCCGAGGTGATCGAACGGCTCACCGAGAATGCCGTGCGCTGCGTGGAGGACAATCATGCCGGGGTGATCGTGTTGGGCTGCACGGGCTTTTTCGGCTGCGCCGATGCCATCGCCGCGGCGCTGGCCGAGCGTGGCCTGATCGTGCCGGTGATCGATCCGATCCCCGCCGCCGCGTGCGTGGCGGAGGCGCTGGTCAAGGCGCGCCTCACCCATAGTCGCCACAGCTATCGCAGCCCGCGCGAAAAGCGCGTCGTGGGGTACTGACGCAATATTGATGAATGAAAGTCATCAAAAAAATGAAATATTGGCGTTAGGTCATGAAGGCCGCGCCGCATAGGCTTCGGGTATGACATTCTCAGGCAGACATCTGGTCGTGATCGGCGGCGGTTCGGGCATCGGGTTCCGCGTCGCCGAGCGTGCGGTCGCGGCGGGCGCCACCGTGCTGATCGGCGGGCGATCGCAGGACAGGCTTGATGCGGCGTGCGCCCGGCTCGGCCCCGCCGCCGATGCCGCCCCGATCGATACCGCCGATCCCGCATCGATCGCGCGTTTCTTCGATGGCGTGGAGCGGGTCGACCATCTTTTCACGCCGGGCGCGAGCTACCGCGTGGCCTCGTTCCGCGATGCCGATGACGAGACCGCGCGGAGCCCGTTCGAGGCGAAATTCTGGGGCCAGTATCGCGCGGTCCGCGCGGCCTTGCCCAAATTCTCGGCCGATGCGTCGGTGGTGCTGATGTCGGGCGCCGCGAGCGCCCGCCCGCCGGCTGCGGCCGCCGCCTATGCCGCGTGCAATGGCGCGATCGAGACGCTCGGCCGCGCGCTCGCGGTCGAACTCGCGCCGGTGCGCGTGAACGTCGTTTCGCCCGGCACGATCGACAGCGATCTCTGGCGCGGCCGTCCCGCGCCGCTGCGCGAGGCCGCCTTCGCATCCTATGCCGATCTGTCGCTGCTCGGCCGCGTCGGCAGCGTCGATGAGGTCGCGGATACCGTGATGTTCCTGCTCGGCAATGGCTTCATGACCGGATCGACGCTGTTCTCGGATGGAGGTTTCGCGCTGCGCTAGCCTGAGATGAGCTGAATACGGACAAGAAAGGGAGGGAAGATGATCATGACCGGACCGGCGCGGGGAACGCTGCGGCTGGGGATCGATGTCGGCGGAACCAACACCGATGCCGTGCTGATGCGCGGGCGAGAGGTCGTCGCGTCGAACAAGAGCTTCACCACGCGCGATATCGGATCGGGCGTCATCCAGTCGGTGACGCGCCTGCTGGAAAGCGCGAAGCGCGGCGCGGACGAGATCGGCCGGGTCATGATCGGAACCACCCAGTTCGTGAACGCCTTTGTCGAGCGCAAGGACCTGAACCCGGTCGCCGCCATCCGCATCGGCGCGCCCTGCGGAGACGGGGTGCCGCCGCTGGTCGGCTTCCCCGAGGATCTGCTTGGCCGGATCGGCCGGCATGTCTTCTGGCTGGAGGGCGGCGCGGACTATGCCGGCAATGCCCATGGCCAGGTCGACGAGCAGGCCGTGCTCGCGATCGCGGCGGCGATCCGCGAACGCGAGATCCCGGCGGCGGCGCTCACCGCCACCTTCTCGCCGCTGCGCCCCGATCTGGAGGACGAGGTCGCGGCGGTGCTCCGGCGCGGGGCGCCGGGGCTGCACGTCACCTGTTCCGCGCGCGTCGGCGGCATGGGTTTGATCGATCGCGAGAATGCCGCGATCATGAACGCGTCGATGGCGCTGTTGTCGCGGCGCGTGATCGATGCGCTGGTTGATGCGTTCGCGCGGCTCGGTATCACGGTGCCCATCTATCTGACCCAGAATGACGGCACGCTGATCACCACCGAGACGGCCGCCAACTATCCGGTGTTCACCTGTTCGGCCGGGCCCACCAACAGCATCCGGGGCGCGGCGTTCCTGGCGGGGGTCGACGATGCCGTCGTCGTCGATGTCGGCGGCACCACCACCGATATCGGCTATGTGCTGCGCGGCTTCCCGCGCGAGACGGCGCTGCCCAATGCGATCGGCGGCGTGCGGACGAACATGCGCATGCCCGATATCCTCTCGATCCCGCTGGGCGGCGGCAGCATCGTCGCGATCGACGGCGACGCGGTGGAGATCGGCCCGCAATCGGTGGGCCACCGCCTGGCGAGCGACGCGCTGGTGTTCGGCGGCGAGACCCTGACCACGACCGACCTGGCCGTGCGCGCGGGGCTGGCGTCGATCGGCGATGCCGCCCTGGTCGCTGATCTCGCCGATGATGATGTGCGGGCGGCGATCGAGGCGATCCATGCGCGGGCGGAGGCGGCGATCGATCTGGTGCGCGTCAACGGCAATCCGATCCCGACGATCCTGGTCGGCGGCGGGGCGATCCTGTTCCCCCGCGATTTCGCGGGGAGCGCGGGCACGCTCCGCCCGGCCTTCGCCGAGGTCGCCAACGCGATCGGCGCGGCGATCGCCACGGTCAGCGGACGATCGGACCGGATCTACGATCTCGATGTGATGGCGCGCGAGGACGCGCTGGCCGATGCGACGCGCATCGCCGGCGATGCGGCGCGATCCGCCGGGGCGGAGGACGACAGCATCGAACTGGTCGAACTCGTCGAATTGCCATTGGGCCATATGCAGGGCCGGCTCGTCCGCGTCCGCGCGCGCGCCGTCGGCGCACTCAGGGAGGTCGAACATGCTTGAGGTACGGACCACGCAGGATGTGCAGGATATGGCGCGCGGTGCGGTCTTCCTGGGCGCGGGCGGCGGCGGCGATCCCTATGTCGGCGAATTGTTCGTGCGCAACCAGATCGAGCAGGGCCGCTATCCGCGCGTCATCGCGCTCGATGCGCTGGCGGACGATGCCTTTGTCGTCGGCGTCGCGGGCATCGGTGCGCCGACCGTGCTGGTCGAGCAGCTTGTGAGCGAGAATGCGCTGGTCGCGCTGATCGCGCAGGCCGAGCGGCTTTACGGGCGGGCGATCGATGCGATCTTCTGCGTCGAGATCGGCGGCTGCAATTCGATGGTGCCACTGGGGCTGGGCGCGCGGCTGGGCCTGCCGGTGATCGATGCCGACGGCATGGGCCGGGCCTTTCCTCATCTGGAAATGACCAGCTTCAGCGTGGCCGGGCACCGGAGCACGCCGGCGGCGCTGCGCGACGATCGCGGCAACGAAGCCGATATCACGCTGGACGACGATCGCGTGGCGGAACGCGTGGCGCGGGGCTTCGCCTCGTCGCTGGGCGGCCTTGTCCACAGCGTGGTCTATCCGATGAGCGGGGCCGAGATCCGCGCCTCCGCCATTCCGGGCACGCTGACCGCGACGCGCGACATCGGCCGCACCATCCGTGGCGCGCGATCGGGCGACGGCGACCCGACGGACAGGCTGATCGCCTTTCTCGACGATCCCGCGGCGGACCGGGCAGCGGCGCGGCTGTTCAGCGGCAAGATCGTCGATATCACGCATGAAACGCGCGACGGCTGGCACTGGGGCACCGCCGTGATCGACAGCGAGGGCGGCGCCGGTGATCGCATGACGATCGGCATCCAGAACGAGTTCGTGGTCGCGCGCCGTAATGGCGAGACCGTGATCTCGGTGCCCGACATCATCGTCGTCCTCGATCAGGAGAGCGCCGAACCGCTGACCGCCGAGCAGCTTCGCTACGGCCAGCGCGTCCATGTCATCGGCTATGCCGCGGCTCCCTTGATGCGCAGGCCGGAGGGGCTGGCGGTGTTCGGCCCGCGCGCCTTCGGGATCGCCGAGGATTATCGCGCCTTCGGGGATCAGGCGGCCGATGCATGCTGAAGCGGGCCTGGAGGATGACGGCGGCGCGCTGCTGCTGACGCGGCTGCGGCCGCCGCTCGTCCGCGCCGGCACGCTTCAACGCGGAGACCTGCTGCAAAGGCTCGACGCGATGGCGCATTGCCGCGTTGTCCTCGTCACCGGGGCGGCGGGCTATGGCAAGACGGTGCTGCTGACCCAGTGGCACGAACAGTGTTCGGCCAGGGGGCGGCGCGCGGCCTGGCTGTCGGCGGATGATGAGGATCTCTCGCCCGGCAGGCTGGTCGCCTATCTCGCGCACGCCTTCGCCCGCGCCGGGCTGGATGCGGGGCCAGGCTTCGTCCAGGCTGATCATGCCGATGGCGCGGGCGCCCGCCAGCGGTTGCGGCAGTTGCTCAATGCGATCGCGCGCCACGGCGAACCGGTGGTGCTGATCATCGACGATGCCGATCGGCTGGGCGAGGCCGAACTGCGCGACGTGCTCGCGCCGCTGCTGCGCTGGGCGCCCGACAATCTGCTGCTCGCGCTTGGCGGCCGCCTGCGCCCCGATATCCCGATCGCCGCGCTCCGCGTTCAGGGGCTGGTCGGCGAGATCGGCGCGGCCGAGCTGCAATTCGGCCTGCACGATATCGTCGAGATCTTCGGCACGGGGCTTTCCCGCCAGGATGCAACCGCGATCCTGGCGCACAGCCTGGGCTGGCCGGCGATCGTGCAATTGCTGCACGGCGTATGGCGGCAAGTCGCCGATCGCGACGCGCTGATCGCCAGCTTCGATGCGGTGCGCGGCATGGCGGGCGATTATCTCTCCGAACAGATCCTCGACGCGGTGCCGCCCGCGATCCGGGATCTGCTGATCGCGCTCTCACCGCTCGACATCATCGGTGAAGAAGCCGCCGCTTTCGTCCATCCGGCGGGGGCGGCGCTGTGGCATGCGCTGATGCGGCTCGACGGCTTCGACGCTTTTCTGATCCGGGATGGCGTGGCCGGTGGCTGGCGACTGCATCCGATCCTGCGCCAGCTTCTCCGTGACGGTTTCGACGCCCGCCCGCCCGCCGAACAATGGCAGGCGCATGCGCGGCTGGCGGACTGGCATGACCGTGCGGGCCATCTGATCCGTTCGGTGCGCCACGCCCGCCTTGCCGGCGATGCGGAGCGCGTCGCGCGCTACATCTTCGCCGCCGGCGCGACGCGGATCTGGATCCGGCAAGGCAAGGCGCGGCTGGAGGCGATCGACGGATTGCTCGACGACGCGCTTCTCCAGACCGCGCCGCGCCTGAAGCTGCTGCGCGCGCTCGTCCTTATCAAGCGCGGCGAACTGGGCGAGGCCGAACGGCTGTTCCGTGCCGCGCACGACGGGCTTGCCGGATGCGCCGACGCCGATGTCCAGTTCGATCTCCTGCTCGTCGAATCCACCCTGTTGTTCAACCAGTGCAAACCTTCGGGCGACGAATATCTGTCGATCTATGCGCGCCGGATGGAGGAGGTGGGCGACGCCGACGATATGGTGCTGGGCAATGTGAAGACGCTGATGAGCCTGTCCTGCCAGCAGCGCGGCCATCCCGAGCGCGCCGACCGCCATGCCAGCGACGCGCAGGTCCATTATGCGCGGGCGGCGCTGCCGCATGGCAGTTTCTTCGTCGAACTTCACCGCGCCGCCGCCCAGTTCGCCATGGGCAACAGCGCGGCCGCCGATGTGTCGTTCGATCGCGCCCAGGCGTTGGCGCGCCGCCATTTTCCCGATGACGGCGACAAGCCGTTGCTGGTCGCGATCGGCCGGGCGGAGATCGCCTGCGATGCCGGGCGGTTCGGGCTCGCCGAAAAGCGCCTTCAGGGCGTCTTGCGCCGCCTGCCGGCGATGGAGGGCTGGCACGCCGTCCACGCCATCGTCCATGGCGTCGGCGCCGCGATCGCCATGGCTGAGGGCGGTGTCGATGCCGCGCTCGATCGGCTGGCGGCGGCGGAACGGATCTGCGATGCGCGCGGCCTGACCGGGCTCCATCCCTTTCTGACGGCGCAGCGCATGGCCTGCCTCGCGCGCGCCGGTCGGGCCGAGGAGGCGGCGGAGATCGCGGAGGTCACGGACCTTTCGCCCGCCGCGTATCTGAAGGACGATGCCGGCGAGATGCTGTGGCGAGAGCGCGAAGCCGTGCTTGTCGCCTTTGCCGGGCTTGCGCTGGCGCGCGGCGAGCCCGATCGGGTGGCCGGATTGATCGAGCAACCGCTGCGCGATTTCGCGCGCATGAAATTGTCGCGTCCGCGCATCCACCTCCATCTGCTTGGCGCGATCGCGCGCGAACGCATGGGCGATGCGGCAGCGGCGGACCATCATCTGTTCGAGGCGATGAGCCTGGCTGGCCAGAGCGGGCATGTCCGCGCCTTTCTGGAGGAGGGCGACGCGCTTGCCGCGCTGCTCGGTGCGCATATCGGCCGCGCCGCCGACAGCGGCATGGCGGCGCATCTGCTGTCGCTGCTGACCCCGGCCGAGGCGCCGGAGGCCGCGCCGCTGCTGACGCCGCGCGAAGGCGATGTGCTCTCGCAGCTCCGGAACGGGCTTTCCGCCAAGCGGATCGCGCGTTCGCTGGACCTCACCGAGAATACGGTCAAATTCCATCTCAAGAACATCTATGGCAAGCTGGGCGTCAACAGCCGCACACAGGCGATCGTGCAGGCGCAGGCGCTGTTTCAGCCGATCGAGAACACCCTGCAATAAAAGGCGCGCTCGGCTTCCAGCGCGGCGATCTTCACGTCCAGATCGTCGAAGCCATGGCCTTGCCCGGGATAATAATGGGCTTCGCAGGCGATGCCGCGTCCGGACAGGCTGGCGGCCATCCGCCGGGTCTGGTCGGGCGGGACGATGCGGTCCTCCAGGCCCTGGAACAGGATCAGCGGCGCGCTGATCGCGTCGGCGTGTTCGATCGGCGCACGCGCGCGATAAAGTGCCTCGGCATCGGGCCATGGCCCGATCAGCGTCTCGAGATAACCGCTTTCGAACTTGTGCGTCTCGTGAAGCAGCGCCGCCGGATCGGAGATGCCGAAATGGCTGCCGCCCGCCGCGAACCGGTCCGATCGCGCCAATGCGCATAATGTGGTGAAGCCGCCCGCGCTGCCACCACGGACGATCAGCCGGGCGGGATCGGCCCAGCCCATGGCGACCGCATGATCCGCCGCGCGCACCATATCGCGCCAGTCGATCTCGCCCCAGCCGCCGCGCAGCGTGTCGCGATAGGCGCGGCCGAACCCGCTGCTGCCGCGATAATTGACGTCGAGGCAGGAAAAGCCGCTTTCCAGCCAGAACTGGATCGTCAGCGACAGGGCCGCGCTCGCCTGATTGATCGGTCCGCCATGCGCCATCACGATCATCGGCGGCGGGGAGGGGGCCGTGCGCGATCGATAGTGGAAGGCCTGGATCGTGGCACCGTCATCGGCCGGAATCGACACATCCTCGGGCTGGACAACGCAGATCGCGGGCATGGCGCCGCGATGCAGGATGATCAGCCGTCCGGTCGCGGGCTCGAGCTGCGCGATGGCGGGCGGCTGGTCTTCGGCCAAGCCGACCAGGCAGATGCGTGTGCCGTCGATCCGGCGGACCGACTGGATATCGGTGAAGGGCAGGGGGATCGGCGTGACCGCGCCCGATGCGAGGTCGATCGCGATCAGCCGGGTGCGGGCGGACCGGGTTTCGGCGGCGACGACAATGCCGTCGTCGAGCTGCGCATAGCGCGGAAAATTGAGGCGGAGCTGCGGCGCGCTGAGGTCTTCGGTCTGCGCGACCAGCCGACAGGCTGTTCCGTCCCAGACATGGAGCGTCCAATATCCCGGCGCGTCGGACAAATGGAGCAGCCGCCCATCGGGCGTCCATTGCGGATCGACGATCGACGCGCCGCGCGCCACGCAGCGGGCATTGGCGATCCCGGTGCCCGTCAGGTCCGCCACCCATAATTCGGTGCTGTCCCACGGCATCTGCGGCAGGAACCAGCCGATCCAGGCGATGCGGGTGCCGGTGGGATCGATGCGCGGTGCCGCGACGAAATCGAACGCGTCGGCCAGCAGCGTGATCTGCCCCGATCCGTCATCGGCAATGGCAATCAGATGGTTGCGGACACGGCCGTCGGGACGATGCGATTCCTCGACGCAGATGATCCGCGATCGTGCAGCGTCCGGTACGATATCGGCATGGTGGCGCGGCAGCGCGGGGTCGCTCCGCGTCAGGGCCTGGCGCTTGCCCTGCGCATCCTGGCGGTGCAGCCGTCCGTCGATCCGATCGGTGAAATACAGAAAGCCGTTGGCGGCCGCGATCGCGCCGCCGCCATAGCCATGGACGCGTGATCGCACGTCATGTCTGCCCGCGATCGGCGTAGCGACGCGGCCCTCATGCCAGCAGCGCACCGTCGCCGATCCGCCACGCGCCGGCTGCGCTTCGGTCCAGTAGATGCGGTCTCCGTCGATCGCGGTCTCGATCGGCGCGGTCGGCTGTTCGGCCGCCATGCGCGCGGTTACGCGCATGTCAGCGGCGTATAGGTTGCATCGATACCGAAGGCGGCGGGGCCGAAGGCGGCGAGCGCCTGGGGCGTGCGCATCCGCTCCGGCGCGCGAATGCCGACGACGCGCACGCGCTGGCCATATTTGAGCTGCGGCGTCGGGATCGGCTCTGCGGTCTCGCGATCGACGATGCAGATCAGGTCGGGCGTGACCGCGACGATCCGGCCGTCGATGTCGCACGACAGATTTTCGTTCTGGAAGCTGATCACCGCCTGACTGCCCCCATTGCCGCCCCCACCGCCGATCGCGTCGAGCCGGCACGAACCGACCGAGAAGCCGCGCGCCGTGCGCCGGTCGACATCGACGATCTTGCCGTCGAACAGCGCGCGGGCATGGCCATAGGTCGGGATATCGCGCAGCACGTCGACCAGATGATCGACCGGCGAGACCGCGCCGTTGCCGTTGCCCAGCGCGCGGCCGATCGCGAGCGCGGCGGACAGCGTGCCATGGATCGCGGTTTCGCGCATCTGCTTGCCCGTCATCGGAAAGCAGCTGAGATAGACGCGCAGCCCCATCTGGATCGCCAGCGCGCGCGTCATCGCCTCGGCCGTCGTGTCGTCGGGCGTATCGATGATCGCGGTGTTGAGATGCTCGTCGACCACCACCAGCGGCCCGGCGCGGACGCCGTTGATGCTGAAGCTGTTCATCTGCAGCTCGGGAAAGGCGCGGCCCATGCCGTCCGCGTCGATCACGGGCAGGGCCTGCCGTGCGCCCAGCATCAGCGGCAGCAGCGAATTGCTGCCGCCGATCTCGGCCGGGATCAGAGCGCCGACGCGTTTTCCGAGATAGCGTTCGAGGACATGGACGGCATGGGGCAGTTCGTTGCCCGCGATCAGCTTTTCCATCTGGATGTTGGTGGCGCCCAGCGCCGCCACCGCGCAGATCAGCATGTCGTCGGGCACCGCCACGGGGGAGAGGATCGTGGGGGCGCCATATTCGGCGAAGGCCTGTTCCGCGATCAGCCGGCCGATATAGGGATCGCCGCCACCACCGGCGCCGAGCAGCGCCGCGCCGCGCGCGAGATCGGGCAGGTCTTCGAGGCGGATGTCATTCTGTGCCATGCGATACTTTCAGGGATGGGTCGGTGGGGGCGGCCATGGCGCGCATCAATGCGGCCTGGACGAGGAAGCTGGTGGCGATGGAATCGAGCGCGGCGACGCCGCTCAGATGGATGACGCCGCGCGCGGTGAGCGTGGCGACCGCGATGCCGGCGGCCCAGGAGAGGAAGGCGCGCCAGTGGAAGCGGCGGGCGGCGGGCACGCGATCGCCCAGAGTCAGGAAATCGGCGATATAGATGCCGGCAAGCGCGGGGATGGTGATGCCCAGCAGCATCAGCAGCGGCAGGAAATGGTCGCTGATCCCGAACAGGGCGAAGGCGACGCCGACGCTGCCGCCGACACAGGCGATGGTCGACCGGCCGAAACCGGGAAAGACGGTGCGCAGCCCCAGCGACGCCGAATAGAGATTGCCCGAATTGCTCGCCCAGGCCTTGAGCACAAGGATCACGAAGGCGGGAACGCCCATGCCCAGGATGGTCAGGATCGCGATCAGGTCGTGCTGATGCGTCGCGGTGCTCGGGATCGCCGCCAGCACCAGCACCGATGGCATGCCCAGCGCGAAGGTGAGGAATGCCGCCACGGCGGCATCGCGGCGGCGGCGGGCGAAGCGCGCGAGATCGGGAAAGACGACCACGCCGGTCGCGAGGCTGCCGACGATCGCCGAGATCGCGGTGCCGAGCGGCGGTGCGCCGGCCGGCACCGCGAGCAGATCGTCCGCCGATACGTCGCCGAGCGCGCGCCAGGTCGCGACGACCAGCACGATCAGCAGCGCGGGAATGGTGACGTCGGCCAGCCGCTGCAATCCGCGAAAGCCGAACAGGGCGGTCGTCACCATCAAGATGCCGCCGCCGATGATCAGCGGCCATGCCGGCACGTGATAGCCGGCGAGTTCGGTCACCATCTGCGCGAGGCTGGCGCCGAACAACTGCGCGGTGACGCCGAACCAGCCGAGCAGGATCGTGGCGAGCACGCCGTTGACGAACCGGCTGCCGATCGTGCCGAAGGTGCGCTGGATCAGCAGCGAGGCGGTGAGGCGGGTGCGCACCGCCACCATGCTGGTCGCGATCGCGATCGCGGTCAGCACGAGGCCGCCGATGGCGATGGCGATCAGCCCGCGCGCCACGCCATAGGTGAAGCCGATCTGGGCGCCCGCGACGAAGCCGGGCAGCGCCACGACCGCGCCGAGCTTGGTGAGCGCGATCCGCCAGCCGCTGACCGTCGCCGATTCAGGCACCGGCGTCTGCGAGAAATCGTCGCCATTCTGGGGGAGCATTCGAGGTCTCCTGTCCGGAGCTTGAGGCGTTATCCAGTCCCCTCTTGTCATTCCCGCGCATGCGGGAATGACAAGAGGGTGCCCAACCTTAGGGTCGGTCGACATTCAGTTCAGACCGAGTCGAAAATGGTGGTTTTTCGTGACCCGGAGCGCAGCGTACTTAAGGTACGTGAGCACCGGAAGCGCGGCAAACCGCCATTTGCAGGCCGGTATGGGCTGAATGTCGATCGGCCCTAGAAGCGGTACCGCGCTTCCACGCCATAGCTGCGCGGCTGGTTGGGCACGCGCAGATCCGCGCCGGTGATCGACATATTCTCGGCGAAGCGGGCGTTGGTCAGGTTCTTGCCGTAGAGCCCGATGCTCCACACCGAGGTTTCGATCGACAGATTGGCGTCGACGAAGGTCTTGGTGCCGGTGTGGATCGTGTTGGTCAGGTCGAAATAATAGCCGCCGCGATGCTGGACGGCGCCATAGGCGACGAAATCGAGCGTGTCGGTCAGCGGCGTGCGGTGCGTCGCCGACGCGCCGACGGTGAAGGGGGCGACAAGCGGCGATTTCTTGCCGACCGCGCCCGCCGTCGGGATGACGGGATCGGGAGCGACCTTCTTCACCACGCTGTCGGTGAAGCCGACGCTGAAGCTCGCGGTCAGGCTCCGGCTCGGGCGCGCGTTCACTTCCAGCTCGAAGCCGTCGATCGCGGTCTTGGGGATGTTGATCGTCCGCCGGATCGCGGCAGTGTTGGTGTTCACCACATAGGACAGAAGCTGGTTCTGATAATCGATGTGGAAGACCGAGCCGTTGAGCGTCACCCGGCCATCGGCGAACTGGCTCTTGAAGCCGGCTTCGTAATTGCGCGTCTTCTCATTGTCGAACAGCGAGGTCTGGGAGAAGCCGCCGGCACGGAACCCTTCCGAATAGGTCGCATAGACCATGATGTCCGGCGTCCATTTGTAGGAAAGCTGCGCCTTGGGCTGGAGCGCGTGGAACTTCGCCTTGGCCTGCGTCGTCGCGGGACGATTGCGGTCGACATTGTCTTCCTTGTCGTCGTCATAGCGCAGCGCACCGAGCAGTTCGAGTTCGGGCGTGATCTTGTACGAAAGCTGGCCATAGACCGCCGTCGACTTGCTGGTCTTGTGGATATCCTGGTCGATGATCGTGGGCGTCAGTCCGCCCGGAATCTCGGCGCCGACGCGCAGCCGCAGCGTTTCCTTGCGCTTCTGGTAGAAGCCGCCGACGATCCACGAGAAGGCGCCGTCGCCGTTCGATGCCAGGCGGATATCCTGGTTGACCACATTGGTGCTGTAGACGAGATCCTGCGCGGTGAGCGCGGCGGCGGTATAGTCGAAATCGCCGAACACCTTTTGCCGGACATCGGCCCAGCCGGTGATCGAGGTCAGCGTCAGCGGCCCGAAATCATAATCGATGCGGGCCGATGCGTCGCGGAAGCGCGTCTTCTCGCGGCCCAGGATGTTGCTCTTGGCGCCGGGATTGGTCACGTCGTCCAGGTCGATCAGATTGCCTGCCGCGTCGCGCGGCGCCTTGTCCTGGATGCAGCAGCCGCCGTCGCCGTCGGTCCATGATCCGCGCAGCTTGATCGTCAGCGGATCGGCGTCGAGGCTCAATTGCCCGCGCACCGAGCTCTGCTTGCCGCCGTCGATGCGGACGCCCGCCGCATTCTTGATCAGGCCGTCGGTGCCGCGATGATAGGCGGAGAGGCGGAAGAACAGGCTGTCCGCGATGATCGGGCCGGACACCGCGCCAGACAGGCGATAGCTGTTGCCGCGACCATAGGTGCCCTTGACGAACCCTTCGAAATCATTGGTCGGATTGCGCGTCACGATGTTGATCGCGCCGGCGATCGCGCCCTGGCCGTAAAGCGCGCCCTGCGGCCCGCGCAGCACTTCGATACGCTCGAGGTCGAGCAGATCCTGGTTGATGAAGTCGTTGGAGCCGAGCTGCACGCCGTCGACGATGATGCTGACGGGGGGCAGCGCGCCCTGTGCGCTGGCGATGCCGCGCAGCGTGATGAAGGTCTCGTTCGATCGGAAGGTCGATCGCGCGATAATGTTCGGCGTCAGCGCGACGAAATCCTTCAGATTGTTGATGTTGCCGCGATCGATCTGCGCGCCGGTCAGCACGCTCACCGATTCCGGCACTTCCTGCAGCCGCTCCTCGCGCTTGCGGGCGGTGACGACGATATCGGTGGATGCTTCGGTCTCGTCGCTCGCCTCCTGGGCAAGCGCCGGGCCATGCGCGGCGACCAGCGACGCGACCGAGGCCGACAGGATCAATATGAGGTGAGGTCTGGACATTCGATTTCCCCTTCTAACGTGTTCGTTGACGACGGCGCGCGCGGCATTTGCCTGTCACGGCCGATGTTCCTGCTGTTTCGGTTCCCGGTTTCGACGGTGCAGAGGGCGCCCACGGCCTTCACGCGCACGCGGACGGCGCCGCCCGGCACATAGGCGAGCGGCAATTCCTCCTGATCGATGATGGCGATCGTCGCGGCGTCCGCCCCGGCGGCGATCGCGGCGGCCGACGCGCGGTCGCGCGCATCGGTCAGCGCCGCATCGCGCCCGATATCCTCGTAGCGATAGATATGGTCGGTCTCGCCGCCGACCTGCGCGATCGCGGCGCCGATCGCGTTGGCGACCGATGCGAGCCCGGGACGGATCACCTCTGAAATGCCGTCGAGCGGCCGGCCGATCAAAACCGATCCGCCGCCGACCAGAACGAGCTGCGCCGCCCCCGCCTGCGTCTTCAGCCGGTCGATTCCGTCCTCGACGATGGCGTGCAGGCGATCGTTCGCGGTCGCGATTTGTGCCGGCGTCAGCTCGTTCAGGCGCGTGGCGTCGCCGATCTGCGCCGTGCCCGCCGCGACCGCGATGTCGGTGGCGGTCAAAGTGTCTCCACCGAAGACGCGCGCCTCGCGGGTCAGGCGATGGCCGACCGAGGCGGGGCCGATCGAGGCTGGATCCTCGGCATCGACGATGCTGCCGCCGCCCAGGCCCAGCGCCAATATATCGGGCATACGGAAATTGGTGCGCACGCCGCCGATATCGACGGGAACGGTGGATTCGCGGGGATAGCCGTTGACGAGCACCCCGATATCGGTGGTTGTGCCGCCGATATCGGCGACGAGGCAGTCGCCCAGGCCCGACAGGAAAGCCGCGCCGCGCATGCTGTTGGTGGGCCCCGATGCGAAGGTGAGCACCGGATAGGCCTCGACCACGTCGGCACTCATCAACGTGCCGTCATTCTGGGTGATGAAGAAGGGGGCGTCGATGCGCAGCGCCGCCAGCGCGGCACGGAAGGAGCGGACGACCACCGAAGCGAGATCGGCGAGGCTGGCGTTCATCACCGCCGCATTCTCGCGTTCGAGCAGGCCGGGCCGGCCGATCCGGTGCGACAGTGTGATCCGCGCTTCGGGAATGCGCGCGCGGACGATGTCGGCGGCGCGCAGCTCCATCGCGTGATTGACGGGGGAGAACAGGCCGGAGATCGCGACGGCGGTGATGCCGCGTTCGGCCATGGCGTGCGCGGCGTCGGCGATGCCCGCCTCGTCGAGCGCGCTGTTGATCCGCCCGTCGAACTGATAGCCGCCGCGCACCATGAAGGTGGCGTCGCCGATGGTGTCGCGCAGATCCGCCGGCCATTGGGCGAGCGGCGGCAGCGCCGCGGTCGCCGGCAGCGCCAGCCGCAGCACCCCCACCGGCAACAGGCCGCGCCGTTCGACAAAGGCATTGGTGAACTGGGTGGTGCCGATGATGACGCATTCGGTTTGCGTCGCGACATCGACGCCCTGATCGATCAGCGCGCGGATCGCGTCGATGATGCCGGATCGGATATCGGCGCTGGTCGGCACCTTCGCCCAGGCGGCGATGCCGCCGTCGACAAGCGCCACCGCATCGGTATTCGTTCCGCCAACATCGATACCGATACGCATTCGGATCCCGCTCCCAATCGCCTCGCGCCTCGAGCCGGACGCCCGGCCGTGCTGGGCCACGGCGCGGACGAGCGCAAAGACTCGTCCGTGTGGGATCGGCGCAAAAACGTGTGGGGCGGGGTGGGTCGCCGCCCACCCGCGATGTGGGCTTACATGTCCTGTCGGGACGGGGCGGGTGGCCCGTGCAGGGCCACCCGTTGATCCCCTACCAACGCACGCCCACCCGTGCGTAGAGATAGCGGCCGTTGAAGCCGAAGGGCGAATAATAGGGGAAAGCTGTCACGCCCGTGCTGTTGAGCGCGGTCGGCACCTTGTCCGGATAGACGTCGAACAGATTGTCCGCGCCGATGGCGAAGGTGATGCGATCGGCCAGCGTGTAGCGCGCCTCCAGATCCACCAGTGTCGCCTTGCCGGTATGGATGTCCGACGCGGCGACGGTGCCGGGCTGGAGCACGTCGCCATAATAGGCCGCGCGCGCGGTGATGCCGAGATCGCCCAGCGTCCAGTCCGCGCTGCCCACGATCTTGGTGCGCGGCGTGCCCTGCTCGATGGTCAGGATGCGGTTGCGCGCGAAGAGGGTGGGGGACGGGTTGAGCGTGGCGGTGGATGTCGGCACGCGGGTGACGTCGATATCGTTGAAATTGGCGGCGAGCGAGAGATCGAGCGCGCTACTCCCCAGCGGCTGGCGATAGCGCGCGACGATATCGACACCCTGGGTGCGGCTGGTGATGCCGTTGATGAAGAAGCGCGCGGCCTGGACGCCGAATGGCGCGAGGATGGTGGCAACCTGCGGGCTGAAGCTCGCCTGGATATTCTCCGAAAGCGCCAATTGGTCGCGGATGCGGATGTGATAGCCGTCGACGGTCAGTTCGAAACGCCCGGCGCGCAACACGAAGCCCAGCGAATAATTGACCGACTTTTCGGGTTCGAGCGGCAGGCCGCCGAGCGCCGCCGCGATCGTGCTCGTCGCGGGATAGGTGCCGGTTTCGAGGATATTGGGGGCGACGACCACCGATGCCGTCGAGGTGAAATAGCTTTGCTGGAGCGACGGTGCACGGAAACCGGATGAGATCGCGCCGCGCAGCGCGAACCAGTCGGCTGCGTCCCAGCGCGCGGAAAGCTTGGCGGTCGCGGTCTCGCCGAAATCCGAATAGCGTTCGCCGCGCACCGCGCCGCCGATCGTGAAGCCGCCGTCGAAGCGCGCCTCGAGATCGAGATAGGCGGAGACATTGTTGCGGTGCCTGTCGACCGCGTTCGAAGGCTGGAAACCGATGAATCCCTGGGCGCCGCCGGTCAGCGCGCTGTTGCCGCCCAACGGGCCGCGATTGTAGGATTCGGGTTGGCCCGCGCGGATCTCATAGCCTTCGCGCCGATATTCCAGCCCCGCAGCCACATTCACCGCACCACCGGAGAACGGATATTCGCGCGCGGCGTCGAGCGCGGCGACGAACTGGTCGTAGATCAGTGAACCATCGTCGAAATCGGTGGGTGAGGCGGCGCCATATGTGGCGTTGAGCGAGTTGCGCGTCCGGAAATCGAGCTGGTTGCGGCCATAGCTGAGATTGATGTCGGTCTTCCATCCGCTCACTTCGCCGCGCAGCCCCGTCGCCAGCGTCAGATCCCTGGAGCGGACGTTGATCAGCGGCAGGAAGCCGTCGGGATAAAGCGCCGCGACGTTGTTGACGTTGCTCGGCACGCGCGGAAAGGCCGCGCTGGTGCTGTCGCGATGCTGATAGCCGCCCCAGCCGTATAGCTCCCAGCCGTCGCCTACGGGCAGCCCGGCATTGGCATAGAGCGTATATTGCTCCACCGCCGGATCGCCGAAGCGCGAGCGGACGCGCGCGGGCGTCGCGCGGGTGTCCAGGTCGCCGCGGCTCGTCGGGTTGCGATGGAGATATTCGCCCGACAGCGTCAGATAGCCTTCCGCTCCCAGCGCGATGCCCTGCCAGGCCGATGCGCTCCAGGTCTCTCCGTCATGCGCGGTGCGCGAAGCGAGCGCGGTCTTCACATCGCTGCGGTACTGGCCGTAGCTCAGCGTGGCGCCGCCGCCTTCGCGCGCTTGGCGCAGGCGGAGATTGATCACCCCGGCAATGGCGTCAGATCCATATTGCGCGGATGCGCCGTCGCGCAGCACTTCGATGCGTTCGAGTGCGACGCCGGGGATGGTGTTGAGATCGACCGCCGCCGATCCGCGTCCGACCGATCCGTTGACGTTGACCAGTGCCGAGGCATGGCCGCGCACGCCATTGACCAGCACCAGTGTCTGATCGGGCGAAAGACCGCGCAGCGTGGCCGGACGGATCGAATCGGTGCCATCGACCGCCGATGCACGAGGAAAGTCGATCGAAGGTGTGATCGACGCCAGCGCTTCGGCAACTTCGGTCGTGCCCTGCTGGCGCAGCGCCGCGCCCGACAGCACGTCGATCGGCGACACCGAATCCAGGCGGGATCGGCCCTGCACGCGAGTTCCCGTCACCACGATCTCGTCGGACGGGGCGGTATCGCCCTCACCCTGCGGCGGTGCGCCGGGTGCGGCCTGCGCCTGTGCCGCCGTCGCCGCGACGGCCGAGAGCGCGGACGCCAGAAGAAGGGCCCTGAAATTGGGGTTCACTCGATTTCTCCCTGTTGCGTGATCGGTTTTTTGGTCAGCGTGCGGCGAGTTGCGCGCCCCCGTCCCGGGCGGCCTGCCAGATGCGCAAGACATTGCCGCTCCACAGCTTTTCGATATCGGCCGCCGAATAGCCCCGCCGGGCAAGTGCTGCGGTAACGTTTCCGGTCTCGCCGGCATCCTGCCAGCCCGTCACGCCGCCGCCATGATTGAAGTCCGAAGACAGGGCGACATGATCGATGCCGATCCGCTTCACCGCATAGTCGATGGCATCGACCAGCCGATCGACATCGGCCTTGGGCTCGGTCGCGCGGATCGCGTAATAGCGTTTGGTGTATTCGGCGGCCCGCGCGGCCGGCAGCGCCGCGCCGCCCGCGTCGGACAGGCCGAATTCGGTCTTCAGTGCCGCGAATTGCCGTTCCACCCCGGCATCGTGCGGGCGGAGATACGCGCTGAACGCGTTGATCGCGATCACGCCGCCATTGGCCTTCAGTGCATCGAGCTGCGCGTCGGTCAGGTTGCGGCCATTGCCGACCAGGCCGCGCACCGCCGAATGGCTGGCGATCACCGGCGCGCGGCTGAGCGCCAGCGCCTGATCGACTGCCTGGTCGCTGAGCTGCGAGATGTCGATCACCACGCCCAGCCGGTTCAACCGGCCGATCGCCTCGCGACCGAGCGGCGACAGGCCCTGGTTCAGCGCTTGCGGTTCGCCGCGCACCAGCGCCGGGCGCGAACTGTCCGCCAGCCCGTTATGGCCGGCATGGACGAAGCCGAAAAAGGCGACGCCTCGTTTCGCCCAGTCGTCGATATCGTCGAGCGTGCCGACAAAGGCGCCGCCATTGACGATTCCTTCGACCACCGCGAAGCGCCCGGACGCGGCGATCGCGCGCGCCTCGGCAGGACTGCGGGCGAGCCCCACGCGATCGGGATGATGCACGGCCAGGCCGACGATCGCGGCATGTTTGGCCTCGGCGATCGCCCTGGCGCGCGTTCGCGCCCCCGGCGTGTCGGTCTCCTGCGGGGCGAAGACGGCCAGGATCGCGGCGTCGAGCCCGCCGCGCCGGGCCTTGGCGAGATCGAACTGGGTCGCGCCCTCGGCGGTGGCGGGGCTGGCAGGGGCATCGAAGCCCGGTTCGATATCGATATGCGCGTCGAGCGTGAACGGCTCCGCTGCGCCCGATGGCCCGGTCAGGGCGAGCGCTGCAAGCGATGCGGCAAGGGCGCGAGCGGTCGTGAATCGGCGTGCGCGAACCATGATGTTCCCCGTTTTCGGAGCCCCGGCCTGTGCCGGCCGGGGCCATCGTTTCGTCACGCAGGCGCATATTCGGCGAAGCTTCATGGGATTGCGCGCCATCCCTTCTTCTGTGGGACAAAGAAAAACTACGCTTTGTCAAGTTAATTGGTTGACTTAAATGCAGGCCACCGAACCGATGGAGAAACGAGGCTGAAATGCCGGTGAAGGCGAGCATCCGACAGGTGCCTTTCGCGGCGCGCATCCTGCTGGCGATGGTCCTGGGCATCGGCCTCGGCCTTGGCGCGCGCGCTATCGGATCGCCTGTCGATGCGCCCAATGCGCTGCTAGTCGCGCTCGATACGATCGGCGGCACCTTCGTCCAGCTTCTGAAGCTGCTGGTGCCGCCGCTGATCTTCACCGCGATCGTCACCAGCATCGCCGGCCTGGGCGAACTCAGGAACGCCGCGCGACTGGCGACGCAGACTCTGGTCTGGTTCGCGATCACCGCCCTGATCGCGGTGCTTGTCGGCGTCGCGGTGGGAACGATCGTGCTGCATGGCGGAGAGGCAGCCGCGCTCGCGGCAAGGTCGCACGCCGCCGTGGATGCGGGCTGGCTGGATTTCCTGAAGGGCATCGTTCCGACCAACATCTTCGGGCTGGCGGTTTCGGCGCGCGCCGATGGAGGCGGCATCGCGACCAGCGTTTCGGTCGGCACGCTCCAGATCGTCGCGCTTTCGTTCGCGATCGGGTTGGCCGCGCACCGGGTGGGGGCGGCGGCCGCGCCGTTCGTCGGTTTTGTCGCCGCGCTCTACGCCATCGTCCGCAGATTGCTGGGCTGGGTCATCGCGCTCACGCCGCTCGGCACCATCGGCCTGCTCGGCACGGCGGTCGCGCGCTACGGCTGGGATACGCTGTCCCAGCTCGGTGCCTTTGCCGGTGCGGTCTATCTCGGGCTCGCGATCGTGCTGCTCGGCATCTATCCGCTGCTGCTGATCGCCAACGGGATCCGCCCGGCGGCGTTCTTCCGGGCGGCCTGGCCGGCGATCCAGCTCGGTTTCGTCTCGCGCAGCTCGATCGGCACATTGCCCGTCACCGAGCTCGCGGCCGAGAAGCTCGGGATCGCGCGTAGCTATGCCGCCTTCGCCGTGCCGCTGGGCGCGACCACCAAGATGGACGGTTGCGCCGCCATCTATCCCGCGATCGCCGCCATCTTCGTCGCGCAATTCTATCATGTGCCGCTGGGCGCGGCGGATTATCTGCTCATCGCCTTCGTCTCGGTGATCGGATCGGCGGCGACGGCGGGCGTGACCGGCGCGGTGGTGATGCTGACGCTCACGCTCTCCACTCTGGGCCTGCCGCTCGAAGGCGTCGGCCTGTTGCTGGCGATCGATCCGATCCTCGACATGGGGCGCACGGCGGTGAACGTCGCCGGCCAGATCCTCGTACCCCTGATCGTCGCGCGGCGCGAAGGCTTGCTCGACGATGATGCGGCCGCGCCCGCCATCTCCTTTCCACAGCATGAAACCGCCATTCCGGAGACCCTATGATCGATCCCGCCACCGCCTTCGACCCTCGCCGGGAACTCGCGCCGATCATGGCCGGCCTGCGCGATCAGCGGCAGCGCTGGCGCACCGCGAACGAGCGCCATGCCGAGCTTGGCAGCCATGGTTTCCCCTCCCGCCAGTCGCTCGCGCGGATATTGGGGGCGCTGAGCGCGGTGTTGTTCCCGCTGCGGTTGGGGCCGCCCGAGCTGAGCCCGGCGAACGAGGATGCATTCGTCGAGGCGACGCTGGAATCGGCGCTGTCGCAACTGGCGGCGCAGGTGCGGCTGGAACTGCTCTACGATCGCCGCCGGGCATCGGCCGGGCTTGCCGATGCCGATGCGGTGGAGGCGGACGTGCAGACGATCATCCGCCGTTTCGCCCAGTCGCTGCCGGTGCTGCGGACCCTGCTCGATACCGATGTCCATGCCGCCTATCGCGGCGATCCCGCCGCCCGCAGCGTCGACGAGGTGCTGCTCTGCTATCCCTGCATCACCGCGGTGATCCATCATCGCCTGGCGCATCAGCTCTATCGGCTGGGCGTGCCGCTCGTCGCGCGGATCATCTCGGAGATCGCGCATTCGCGCACCGGGATCGACATCCATCCCGGCGCACGGATCGGCGCCAGCTTCTTCATCGATCACGGCACCGGCGTCGTGATCGGCGAGACCGCGATCATCGGCGAGCGCGTGCGCCTCTACCAGCAGGTCACGCTCGGCGCGCGCAGCTTCCTGCCCGACGAGGAAGGCTCCATCGTGAAGGGCGAGCCGCGTCATCCGATCATCGGCGACGATGTCGTGATCTATGCGGGCGCGACGATCCTGGGCCGGGTGACGATCGGCCGGGGTGCGGTGATCGGCGGCAATGTGTGGCTGACACAGGCCGTGCCCGCCGGCGCGCATGTCCGCCAGGCTCATCCCAATCTCACCATCGTCGAGCGCGAACGGACCGCGCAGCCCCCGATCGAACGCGTGGGGTCGCTTTAGCCGGGCGGCATCCCCGCCGACCGCCCGTTCGAACCATCCGGGGGGGCGACGGTGTTGGGCCAGGCGCCGCACCTTCCTGCCTGTGCTTCCGTGGTGGACGCGATCAGCCAGTTGAGCACGTAGCGGCCATAATCCCAGTCGCCGAGCGACGCCGTCGCGTCCGCGCGGCCGATATCGCCGCCCTGCACCAGCCGCGCGCCGATCGCCGAGGCGAAGAGCAGCGATCGTACCTCTCCCTGGCTGGCGACGACGACGGACGGGATGTTCAGGCGCGGCGTCAGTTCTTCCGATGTTCCGGGCGCGACGAACAAGGCGCCCGCCGGTCGCTGTCCGTACGGATCGTCGAGATGCGCGATGGCGGCAGCGGTTCGCTGGCAGGCCCGCCCGCGCGCGACGATCAGCATCGGCCCGGATGTTTCGGAGTTGAGCGCGCTCAATCGCGCGTGCGCGTCCGCAACCAGGGATGCGTTTTTCATCCCGGCGCCCCAGTGGACCATCCAATCGTCCGGATCGAGCGGCAATGCCTCCGGGATCAGCAGGATGGTGGGGCTGGGGTGTGCAAGAGAGGCCATATCATTCTCCGGCCACCCGCCGGGCGGCAAGACCGATATAGCGGAAGTGGACTATATTCTCTATTGATTTAGTTGAAATATAATCTTCGATGCTCAAAAGCGCGGAAAGGCGGGGATCGGCTCGAACATCAGCGCCACCAGGCCATAGAAGCTGGTGGCGATCAGCACCGCGCCGACAAGCTGCATCAATGGCTTTGCCGGGATGCTGCGCGCGAGATAGGCGCCGAGCGGCGCCGCGACGACGCCCCCGATCAGCAGGCCCGATGCGGCGATGGTGAAGGATGCGAGGCCCAATGTCCCGATCAGCGCGGCGAGCACGGTGACGGTGATGAAGAATTCGGATGCGTTGACCGTGCCGATCACCATGCGCGGCGTCATGCCCTGGGCCAGCAGATTGCCCGTGACCAGCGGCCCCCAGCCGCCGCCGCCCGACGCGTCGAAGAAGCCGCCGGCAAAGCCAAGGGGGCCGACGAGTTTCATCCGCCGATAGGCCTGGGGGCGTCGCGGCCCGCGCCAGATCAGATAGGCACCGATCGCGGCCAGATAGACCAGCACCACCGGCCGGGCGATCTCGGCATCGACGATGGTGAGCACCCAGACGCCGATGATCGCGCCGACGATGCCGGGAACGACGAGGCGCGCGAACAGCGGCCAATCGACATTGCGCTGCATCACATGGCTCAGTCCGGATGCGCCGCTGGTGAAGCTTTCGGCGGTGTGGATCGCCGCCGATGCCGTGACCGGCGGAAGGCCGAACATCACCAGCAGCGAATTGGAGAAGACGCCGAAGCCCATGCCCAGGGTGCCGTCGACCAATTGCGCGAGGAAACCGATCAGGATGAAGGGAAGCAGGTCGGCCCAGGGGAGCGCAGAGAACTCGATCATCGCGCGGCTCCGGATGAGTGCCTGCGCTTGCGCGGGCGACGGCCGGGCGCGGTCAGCACGAACAGGATCGGGAAGAGCAGCGCCAGCACCGAAAGCGCGCCGCTGACGATGGGCGCCGCACCGGCCAGCCAGGGCAGGACCGCCGCCCAGATCGACACCGCCAGGACGATGACGAGCGTGCGTTCCTGTTCACTGTCGTCGAACGCCGCCAGATCGGTGCGGACGCGGCCTTCGAACAGGGTGCGCAGGCTGAGACTCGTCCGGCCGCGTTCGTCGGCCAGCGGCGGCGGCGTGGCTGCATGCGCCAGGCAGGCGATGCCCGCGCCGATCATGCGGACGCCGACGGCGCTTGCGAAGCGGGGATAGCTGGTGGCGCGGTCGCTCAGCGCGCGCAGCCCGGCACGGCCGCCAAAGGCGAGATCGGCGAGCGCGGTGCTTTCCGCCGCGGCCGGGGCGGGCGCGGTTTCCGGCGCAGTCTGGGTGGAGGCGATCCATTCGAGAATGGCGGCCGGAATGTCGAGCCCGCTCGCCCGCTCCAGCCCCTGGAAGCCGGGCGCGGAATTGGCCTCGCAGATCCGGTATCCGTCCTCGTCGAACAATATATCGATGCCCGTCACGTCGAGTTCCAATATGTCGGCCGCGCGCACCGCGAGCTCCGCCATTTCGGGCGGCGGATTATAGGCGATGCCGACGCCGCCCAGCGACACGTTGGATTTGAATCCGCCGGTGAGCGAACGGCGCTCCATCGCCGCGACCACGCGCCCGCCCACCACCAGCACCCGCACGTCGCGGCCATGGCTGGCGCGGACATAATGCTGCAGGATGAAATCGGCCTGCGCATCCGCGCTTTCGAGCAGGCCGGCCAGATCCTCGAACTGGCTGCGATCCTCGCATTTGAGGACGCCCGCCCCCCTTGTGCCCTTCAGCGTCTTCACGATGACGGGGAAACCCAGCTCGCGCTCGACCAGATCGACATCCATCGGGAAGGTGCCGAGGATGGTGCGCGGGATCGGCAGGCCGGCCCGGATCAGCCGCTGCAGGGTATGGAGTTTGTCCGCGACCATCTCGATCGCGGTGGCGTCGTTGATCAGCCGCACGCCGCGCCGTTCGAAATGACGCAGCAGCGCCAGCGTGAAATAATCGGTCTCGGCGCCCGTCCGGCACAGGATGAAGTCCGGGCGTTCGAGAGGGCGGCGCTGATAGCTTGCGGTCCAATCGTCATCCGCGCCGACGACGAGATCGAAGCTGTGGGGATTGAGGATGTCGAGCCCGATTCCCATCGCCCGGGCGGTCTCTTGGAAACGGAGCACTTCCGGCACTTCGGGAAGCGCGGGGTCCAGTTCGCGCTGAAACAGGATCCAGCCTCGCAAGATCGTCTCCTTCATACCTCGGGCGCGGAGCATAGCATGCGCGCCGATGCCGGTCGCCGGGTCATCGCCATGATACGCATGAGGATGCGCGCGCGTTGCGTCGGTCGGTGATCAACGTTCGTAACCGGGAAAGCATGACCATGGCTGGAACTCGGCAGATCCGGCCGGCGATGGACGGGGCCATATCGGCGATCGGCAGGATCAGGAACGATAGACGGGCGATATCGGTGGCAGGCGCGTTTCCGCCGATCCGATAGAATTTCTCTGGCTGTTCCAATGGCCCGAAGCCGATAGTCCGGCGCACGCACCCGTTATCCAGGATCCGAGTCATGGCCGCCGATCGTCAATGGATCACCACCCCGATCAACCGGCCGCTATTGCGCGGCGCGATCGAGCTTGAGACGACGTCGCAGGGCCTGTTGCCGCATCGCCTGCCGGGCTGGGCGCGCGCGCAATGCGCCGATCCGCTGCTGGCGATGGTCGAAAGCCAGCCGTCGGGCGTGCGGCTGGTCTTCCGCACGCGTGCGACCGCGATCGAACTGGATGTCCTGCCGACCCGCCGCATCTATGCCGGCTTCCCGCCACGCCCCGACGGCATCTACGATCTGTGCGTAGACGGCCGGCTCGTCCGCCAGTCCGGCGTTGCCGGCGGCAATGTCATGCATGTCGATATGGCGACCGGTTCGGTCAGGTGCGAAGCCGGTGTGCCGGGCACCTTGTCGTTCGACGGCCTGACGACCGACGACAAGCTGGTCGAGATCTGGTTGCCGCACAACGAGATGGCGGAACTGGTGGCGCTGCGCACCGACGCGCCTGTCGCCGCGATCGAGGGGGCGGGCCTCAAGACCTGGCTGCATCATGGCAGTTCGATCAGCCATGGTTCCGATGCGGCGAGCCCGACAGGCACCTGGCCCGCCATCGCCGCCGCGCTGGCGGGCGTTTCGCTGGTCAATCTGGGGCTGGGCGGCAATGCGCTGCTCGATCCCTTCACCGCGCGCACCATCCGCGACACGCCGGCCGACCTGATCAGCGTCAAGCTCGGCATCAACCTGGTCAACACCGATGCGATGCGTCTGCGCGCGTTCGGTCCCGCGGTGCACGGCTTTCTCGACACGATCCGGGAGGGGCATCCGACCGCGCCGCTGCTGGTGGCCTCACCGATCCTCTGCCCGATCCACGAAGCCACGCCTGGGCCGACCGCGCCCGAGCTCGCTGATGGCCGGTTGCTGTATCGCGCGGCGGGCGATCCGTGTGAGGTGGTGGCCGGGAAATTGACCTTGGAAGTCATTCGCGACGGTCTTTCGCGGATCGTCGCGCAGCGTGCGCTGGCCGATCCGAACATTCATTATCTCGACGGGCGTGTGCTTTACGGGGAGGCGGACCATGCCGCCTTGCCGTTGCCCGACAGGCTGCATCCCGATGCGGTAACGCACCGATTGATCGGCGAGCGTTTCGCGGAACTGGCATTCGCCTCCGCCGCGCCGCTGGATCCGGCGCAAGGCAAGGCTGATCGCATCTCAGGCTGAGGGTTACGCTGGCGTTCCCGAGCGTTCGGCATACGCCGTCCTGCTGCATGGCGCTCGGGTTTTGCCGGGCGTCGCCGTTTTCCTGCGTCGCATGGCCCTGCCGGATCTCAATGCGCGGCGCCGGGCGCGACTGCGCGGCTCGGGCGCGGCGTCATCCAGATGATCATCGCGGATGCCATGAAGACGAAGGCCGACAGCAGGAAGATGTGGTTGGTCGCGAGCGCATAGGCTTCCTTGTCGACGACCTGCGCGACGACGATGCGGACCTGATCGAGCGAGAAGCCTTGCGCGGTCATGGCGTCGACGGTGCCGTCGCTGTTGAGTTGCGACGTGATCTCGCTGCGCGCGACGCGGGAGCTGTTGTCCCACATCGTCGTCGAGATCGAGGTGGCGATCGCGGCCGCCATCGTCCGCAGGAAGCTCATCACGCCGGCGGCCGACGCCGTTTCCTGCGGCTCGACCGAGGCGAGCGCGAGCGATGTCAGCGGGATGAAGAAGAAGGGCATTCCGAGGCCCTGGAGCATCTGCGGCAGGGCGAGCGTCCAGAAATCGGCCTGGCTGTTCCAATGGACACGCAGCAGCGAAACGAAGCCAAGCCAGAGGATGCCGAAACAGACCAATGCGCGCTGGTCGACCCGGGACGAGAGCTTGGCGACGATCGGCGACATGATCACCGCCGCCACGCCGGTGAACGCGGTCGCGTAGCCGGCATAGGTGGCGGTGTAGCCCATGCTGGTCTGCAGCCATTGCGGGATCAGCACGGCGGAGGCGAAGAAGGTCCCGAAGGCGAAGGAGAGCGACATCACTGCGACGGTGAAGCCGCGATGCCGGAACACGCGCAGATCGACGATCGGCTGGTTCTCCGTCCCTTCCCAGACCAGGAAGACGACGAAGCCGATCGCGGCGATGATGGCGAGCGCGATGATCGTCGGATCGGCGAACCAGTCATGTTCGCGGCCGAGATCGAGCATGATCTGGAGCGCGCCGATCCACAGCAGCATCAGCATCAGCCCGACCCTGTCGACGCGCAGCCTGTCGGTGGGCGTCTCCACCCTGGCAAGCAGCCGCACCGCGCCGAACGCGCAGAATGCGGCGACGGGAATGTTGATGAAGAAGATCCAGTGCCACGACCAGCCGTCGCTGATCGTGCCGCCCAGGATCGGCCCCAGGATCGGCGCGACGACGGTGGTCATCGACCAGATGGCCATCGCCTGCACGCGCTGCTCGGGTTTGAAGATGCGCATCAGCAATGTCTGGCTGAGCGGCATCAGCGGGCCGCCGCACAGCCCCTGGCCGATCCGGCACGCGACGATCATGCCCAGTGTCGAGGACATGCCGCACAATGTGGAGAAGACGCCGAAGCCGATCATGCCGAAGGTGAAGGTGCGCACCGTGCCGAAGCGCCCGGCGAGCCAGCCGGTCAGCGGCACGCTCACGGCTTCCGCGACGGCATAGGAGGTGATGATCCAGGTGCCTTGGCTGCCCGAGATGCCCAGGCTGCCGGCGATGTGCGGGACGGAGACGTTCGCGATCGTGGTGTCGAGCACCACCATGAAATTGGTGAGCGCGAGCACGATACCCGCCAGGATGAGCCGCGCGCCGGTCAGCGGCGCCAGTGCCTCGGCCTTGCCGTCCATGGACTTGCCCCTAGTTTCGGGAGATATCGATCTCGGCGTCCATCGACAGGCCAACCCTTAGCGGATGCGCCTGCAATTCCTTCGGATCGAGCGCCACACGCACCGGCAGGCGCTGGACGACCTTGATCCAGTTGCCGGTCGCGTTCTGCGCGGGGATGAGCGCGAAGGAGGATCCGGTGCCGCCCGACAGGCCGACCACCTTGCCGTGATATTCGACATCGCCGCCATAAAGATCGGATTTGAGCGTCACCGCCTGGCCGATCTTTACCTTGGCAAGCTGGCCTTCCTTGAAATTGGCGTCGACATAAAGCTGGCCGACGGGGACGATCAGCATCAGCTGCGCGCCCGGCGCGACGCGCTGCCCCACCTGGACGTTGCGGCGGGTGATCACGCCGTCGATCGGCGCCCGGATCACGGTGCGCTCCAGGTCGAGCCGGGCCTGCGCCAGCCTGGCCTGTGCCGCCAGCACCTCGGGCGCGGTGGCGGCGGTGGTGCCGCTGATCAGCGCGTCGTTCGCCGCGAGTTCGCCTGCCGCGGCGCCACGGGTCGAGCTCGCCTGCGCGATGCCGGCGCGCGCCAGTTCCAGATTGGCTCTGGCGGACGAAAAGCTGTTGGTCGCGGCCGTCAGTTCCTCGCCCGACACCGCGCCGTTGGGGGCGAGGCGCTGGCGCCGGGCGAGGTCGACGCGTGCCCGTTCATAGTCCGCCTCGGCGGATACGAGCTGGGCGCGGGCACGCGCGATATCGGCATTGCGGGCCTGGACCTGCGCTGCGAGCGCGGCGCTGGTCGCGGATGTCTGGCCATATTGGCGGCGGACCTTGGCGAGATCGGCTTCGGCCTGGGCGAGCGCGATCCGCGCGTCGCTGTCGTCGAGCCGCACAAGCGTGTCGCCCTTGCGCACCGCCTGGGTATCGGCGACCGCGACCGCCGCTACCTGCGCCGCCACCATCGGCGTGACGCTGGCCGTGTCGGCGCCGACATAGGCATTGTCGGTGCTCACATAATGGCTGCCGACAAGTGCATACCAGGCGCCGAAACCGACGCCGCCGATCAGCACCGCGCCGGCGACATAGGTCAGCAGCCGCTTGCGCAGGGGCCTGCGGCCGGCGGTCGTTTCGTCGGTACGTTCGCCGCCGAAATTGGGATCGGCTTCAGCCATGGGTCGCGTCCTTGTATGTGGCTGTGTTTGCGGCCGCCGCCGCACTGGTGCCGGAAAAGCCGCCGCCGAGCGCGCGCACGAGCTGGACGTCGAGCGCGAACGCCCGCGCGTCGAGATCGGCGACGATCCGGCGGTTCTGCAGCACGCGCTCTTCGGCGGTCAGCACGTCGAGAAAGGTGGAGAGGCCGCCTTCATAGCGCTGCCGGGCAATGGCATGGGCGGCTTCGGACGCCGCCAGCGCCTGGCGGCTTTCGGACAGGCGCGACACCAGCGCGGTCTGGCTCGTCACGGCGTCGGCGACCTCGCGGAACGCCGTCGCGACGACCGAGTCATAGGTCGCGACCGCTTCATCATAACCGGCGCGCGCACCCTTATACTGGCCGGCAAGCTGGCCGCCGCGAAAGATGGGCAGGCTGAGCGCGGGGCCGGCCTGGCCGAAGGTCGAGTCGTTCCTGAACAGGTTGCCCAGCCCCAGCGCCTGGAAACCGGCCAATGCGGTGATGTTGATCGAAGGATAGAAGTCGGCGCGCGCCACCTTGATACGGCTCGCCGCTGCCTCCACCCGCGCGCGCGCGGCGGCGATGTCGGGGCGGCGCCCGATCAGGTCGGTGGTCACGCCCGCCGGCAGGCCGTGCATTTCTGCGGGGCCGGACGGAAGGGTGATGGTGAGCCCGCGATCTGGGCCCTTGCCGAGCAGCGCGGCGATGCGATTGCGCGTGAGCGCGATCGCCTCGTCGGTCGCCGCGAGATCGGCGCGCGCCGCAGGGATCGCGGCATCGGCTTGTTTCAGTTCAGCTTGCGTGTCCAGGCCGTTGGCGACACGGTCTCCCACCAATGTCCGCGTCTGGACGCGCAGGTCGAGCGCCTTGGCCTCGACCGTGCGTTCGGCGGCGAGCCGGGCGAGATCGGCATAGGCGCTCGCGATATTGGTCGAAAGGACGAGCCGGGACTGATCGAGTTCGATCCGCGCAGCCTCCGCATCCGATGTCGCCGCGGCGAGCGCGGCGCGGTTGCGGCCCCATAGGTCGAGATCGAACCCCAGCGACGCGGCAAGCCGGCCGCTGTCGTTCCAGCCCCTTTGCACAAAGGCGGGCGGTATCCCTTCATTATAGCTTTGCTTGGCTTCGGTCGCACTCGCCTGAACGTCGATCGTCGGCAGCAGCGCGGCGCCGGCCTGCTGGGCGTAGGCCTGCTCCGCGCGAAGGCGTGCCGCGGCGGCGGCGAGATCGGGCGAGTCGGCCAGGCCTTCGGTGATGAGTGCGCTGAGCTGGGTATCGCCATAGGCCGTCCACCAATCTGCCCCGGGCCAGGCCGGTCCCGCGGCATGGGCGCCGATCGACATGTCGGCCGCGAAGCTCGCGGCCGGCCGTGTTTCCGGGCGTGCGCCGAGCTGCGGCACGGGGGCGCAGGCGGCGAGCATGACCGGTGCGAAGAGCAAGAGGCGGGCAGGGCGTAAGCGCATCTGTAAAACCGTACTATAGGGTACGAAAATGCAGATGGGCCCGGTTCGATGGCTTGTCAAGGAAAAATCGTACCCTATAGTACGGTTATGGAGAGAGAGTTGGAAAAGCCGCCGGGCAGGCGCGAAGCCCGCAAACAGGATCGTCGTGATGCAATCATCGCGGTGGCGAAGCGTACATTCTTCGAAAACGGCTATTCGGGTACGTCGATGTCCGCGATTTCGGCCGAACTCGGCGGATCGAAGGGCACGTTATGGAGCTATTTCCCGTCGAAGGAGGAATTGTTCTCCGCCGTGCTGGAAACCGTGACGTCCGAATATCGCCGTCAACTGGCCGATCTGTTCAGGCCCGGTGTGGATGTGCGCACGATGATCCTCGAATTCTGCCGGAGCTTCATTGCCAAGATCACCTCGCCGGAGGCGGTGCGGCTTCACCGGCTCGTCGCGGCGGAGGTCAATCGTTTTCCCGAAGTCGGCGAGATCTTCTATCGCCGCGCACCGCAGCCGACGCAGGAATTGCTCGCGGGCTTCCTGGCGCGCGAGATGGAGGCCGGGACGCTTCGCCACGAGGATCCCCGCCGCGCCGCGCGCGCGCTCACCAGCCTGTGCATGGGCGGCACCCATCAGCGCATGCTGATGGGGCAGGAAACCACGGCCGAGGAACGCGATCAGGAAGCACGGCTGGCGGCCGATATCTTCATGCGCGCCTTCGCGCCCGACTGAATCCCAAGCCGTGCCGAAGTGCGGGGATGCTTCAATAGCTTCGGGGCAGGCCGAGGACATGCTCGGCCAGGAACGACAGGATGAGGTTGGTCGAGATCGGCGCGACCTGGTAGAGCCGGGTTTCGCGGAACTTGCGCTCGACATCATATTCCTCGGCGAAGCCGAAGCCGCCATGAGTCTGGATGCAGACATTGCCCGCCTCGACCGAGGCGTCGGCGGCGAGCATCTTGGCCATGTTCGCTTCGGCGCCGTTGGGTCGGCCGGCTTCGTACAGCCGCGCCGCTTCATGCACCATCAGTTCGGCCGCGCGCATGTTGGCGTAGGCGCGGGCGATGGGGAATGAGATGCCCTGGTTCTTGCCGATCGCACGGCCGAAGACATGGCGATCGCTCGCATAATCGACCGATTTGCGCGTGAACCATTTGGCGTCGCCGACGCATTCGGCGGCGATCAGCACGCGCTCCGCATTCATGCCCGACAATATGTAGCGGAAACCCTTGCCTTCCTCGCCGAGCAGATTGGCGGCCGGAATGCGCATATTGTCGAAAAAGACCTCGGTCGTCGCATGGTTCATCATCGTGCGGATCGGCCGGATGGTCAGCGATCCGTCGGCCAGCGCCTGTTTCATGTCGACGATGAAGGTGGAGAGGCCTTCGGTCTTCTTGCCCGCCTGTTCGCGCGGGGTGGTGCGGGCGAGCAGCAGCATCAGGTCGCTGTGCTCGGCACGGCTGGTCCAGATCTTCTGGCCGTTGACGATATAGGCGTCGCCGTCGCGCACCGCCGTCGTGCGCAGCGCGGTGGTGTCGGTGCCGCTCGTCGGTTCGGTGACGCCGAACGCCTGCAGGCGCAGTTCGCCGGTCGCGATCTTCGGCAGATAGGCCTGTTTCTGTGCCTCCGATCCGTGGCGCAGGATCGTGCCCATCGTGTACATCTGCGCATGGCAGGCGCCGCCATTGCAGCCCTCGGCCTGGATCGTCTCGAGGATCGCCGCCGCAGCAGACAGGCCCAGGCCGGAACCGCCATATGCCTCCGGGATCAGAACGGAGAGATAACCGGCGTCGGTCAGCGCCTTGACGAAGCGGCTCGGATATTCGCGCTTCGCATCCAGTTCGCGCCAGTATTCGCCGGGGAATTCGGCGCAGAGGCGGCGCACGCCCTCGCGGATCTCGGGAAAATTCTCGCTGTCGAAGGGGCTGAGCTGCATGCGTTCGTCCTGTCATGCCCCTCCATGGTGGAACGGCGGAGCGGCAATGGTCTTGTCTCCAGCTTGTCTCCGAATGCGTGCGACCGCAACTCGCGCATGGTCCGATTTCGCGGTTGGTGAATTCTTTCTTGTTGTTATCCTTGGAACATCGCGGCCCTGTCGCCGTTGTTCACCGCGCGGGCCAGAAAAAGGGGGGTATCATTCGGGCTTTCGAAATGCGCATGCCGGGCGGACCGTCAGCGATGCTGGCGATGCCGGCGCGCGCCTGCCCGATTTCCTGATGCCGGCCGTCTGCTCATGAAGCTGTTCCTTCTGTCCGCAGCGGCGACCATCCCGCTGATCCTGGTCGACCCGGCTTTTGCGGCGCAGGTGCGCGCTGTCGATCCTGCGCGCCCGGCGACACAGGCCGCGACCCCGGATGGCGATCCGATCATCACCGATTCGCAATTCGAAGAGGCGCTGCCGCCGATCGATGCCGAACTGGCGCAACCGCTGGCGCCGATCGAGGATATCGACGCGATGCCCGCGGAAACGCCCGACGCGGCGGCGCCATCGGCCCAGCCCGCGCCGCCGCCGGCGGTTGCGACCTCCGCGCCCGATCCGGCCTTGGCGCAGCCATTGCCGTCGCTGGCGACCTTCGATGTCGAGCCGCCCCAGGCCGTGGCGGAGGATGATGCCAAGCCAGCGCCGGCGGTGCGCTACACCGTTGTCGTCGAAGGGCTCGACAAGGTCGGGCTCGAGGATGAGTTTCGCGGTCTTTCGGCGCTCGAAGAGGGGGACGGCAAGGGCGCCAACGGCGCGGTGATCGCTGCGCGCGCGCGTGAGGACGAGGCGCTGGCGCTGCGCATCCTCAAGTCCGAAGGCTATTATGACGCGGTGGTCACGTCGGTGGTCGAGCCCGTCCAGGGCCAGCCGGGCCGCGCCACCGCGACGATCAGCGCGACTGCGGGCACGCGCTATGCACTGGGCGCCATCACCATCGAAGGGCCGGATACGACGCCGCCGGGCATGCCGCGAGAAATATTGGCGCTGAAGACCGGCGACCCCATCGTCGCCGCCACCGTCGAGGCGGCGGAGGCGGGGATCAGCCTCCAGCTTCCGCAGCGCGGCTATCCCTTCGTCGCGGTCGGCGCGCGCGATATCGAGCTCGACGATGCCGATCACACCGGGGACTACACATTGCCCGTCGATCCGGGGCCGCGATCCTCGTTCGGCGGCTACAGGACGACGGGCAAGCAGGCCTTCGACGCCAAACATGTCGGCGTGCTCGCCCGCTTCAAGCGCGGCGAACTGTACGACAATCGCAAGGTCGACGATCTGCGCGAGGCGATGGTCGCCACCGGCCTGTTCGATTCGGTCGCGGTGGAACCGCAGCGCACCGGCGAGACCGCGCCCGACGGCACCGAATATGTCGATCTGCTCGTCACCCAGAATGCCGGGCCGGCGCGCCGTCTGGCGGCGACGGCGGGCTATTCGACGGGGCAGGGGCTGCGCGTCGACGGAAGCTGGACGCACAAGAATCTGTTCCGGCCCGAAGGCGCGCTGATCGTCGCCGCCGTCGCGGGCACGCAGGAACAGGGGTTGAGCGGCACCTTCCGCCGCTCCAACGCCGGCAAGCGCGATCGCACGGTGCTGCTGTCGCTCTCAGCCAACCGGCAGGATTACGACGCCTATGAAGCCCTGACCTTGGGCATCAACGGCCGCATCTCGCGCGATTCCACGCCGATCTGGCAGAAGAAATGGACCTGGGCCTATGGGTTCGAGGCGCTGGCGACGCGCGAAACCCGCTTCGACGACCTGCTGAGCGCCCGCACCCGACAGAATTACTTCATCGGCGGCATCAACGGCCAACTGGGCTATGACACGTCGGACAGTCTGCTCGACCCGAAAAAGGGCATGCGCGCGATGGTGCGGCTGAGCCCGGAAATCTCGCAGAGCGAGGGCAAGAACTTCCAATATGCCCGCGCGCTGGTGGAGGGGAGCGCCTATTACCCCGTGTCCGACAGCCTGGTGATCGCCGGGCGCGTGCGCTTCGGGACGATTATGGGCGCGCCGCGCGACGAGATCGCGCCGTCGCGGCGGCTCTATGCCGGCGGCGGCGGATCGGTGCGCGGCTTCGGATACCAGCAGCTCGGCCCGCGCGATCTGCAGAACAACCCCATCGGTGGGCGCAGCCTGGTCGAAGGCGCGATCGAGGCGCGCTATCGCTTCGGCGATTTCGGCATCGTGCCCTTCCTCGATATCGGGCAGGTCTATGAATCCTCGACGCCGGGCTTCAGCGACCTGCGCATGGGCGCCGGGATCGGCGGGCGCTTCTACACCAATTTCGGGCCGCTCAGGCTGGACGTGGCGACGCCGCTCGGGCGCCGCAAGGGCGAAGCCGCCGTCGCCGTCTATATCTCGATCGGGCAGGCCTTTTGATGGCGGAGGCGGGCGACACCCTGGCGGTCCGGCCGCAGCGTCCGCTGGGCCTGCGGATCGCGATCTGGGCGGGCATCGCGCTCCTGTCCCTCGTGCTGCTCGCCATCGCCGCGATCTTCGCGCTCGATACCGCGCCGGGCCGCCGCTTCGTCCTCAACCAGCTTGACGGCTACGAACTGGAATCGGGGCTGAAGGTCAATATCGGCCGGCTCGACGGATCGCTTTACGGCGCGCTGGTGATCCGCGACCTGCGGCTCAGCGACACCAGGGGCGTTTTCGCCACCGCGCCGCGCATCGATCTCGACTGGCGGCCCTTCGCCTTTCTGAAAAGCCATGTCGATGTCCGCTCGGCGACCGCCGGGCTGGTCACGCTCGCGCGGCTTCCCGAGCTGAAGGCGGTGCCGAGCGATCCAGATGCGCCGATCCTGCCCGATCTCGACATCGATATCGGCCGATTGAAGGTCGATCGGCTGGTGCTGGGGCCGGCGGTCGCCGGCGAGCGCCGCGTGATCAGCCTGGGCGGCAAGGCGGAGATCGCGGACCGGCGCGCGCGGATCACCGCCAATGCCGCGGCGGCGGGCACGGGCGACCGGCTCGCCGTGCTGCTGGACGCGGTGCCCGACGACAATCGCCTGGTGATCGACGCGCGGCTGGCGGCGCCGGTGGGCGGCGTCGTCGCCACCATGGCCGGGCTGACCAAGCCGCTCGACGCCAGGATCGCGGGGCGCGGAAGCTGGGCGGACTGGAAGGGGCGGATCGACGCCGCGCTGGGCGGCCAGCCGCTCGCCGCGATCGACATGACCGCGCGCAATGGCAGCTTCGATCTGCGCGGCCCCCTGCGGCCCGGCCTGATCCTGCAAGGGCCGGTCGACCGGCTGACCGCGCCCGCGTTGATGCTGGAACTGGCGACGAAGCTGGAGGAACGGCGCGCCGATACCCGCCTGTCGCTGCGGTCGCCGGCATTGGCGGTTTCCGCCAACGGCGTGCTCGATCTCGGGCGCAGCCGCTTCGGCGGCATGAAGGTGGATGCGCGGCTGCTGACGCCCGGCGCGATCGCCGAGAATCTGAACGGCCGCGACATCCAGGCCGCGCTCGTCCTCGACGGCGCCTTCGCCGCGCCGGTCGTCGACTACAGGATCCGCGCCGCCGCGATCGGCTTCGGCGACACGGTGGTGGAGGGGCTGAGCGCGCAGGGGCGCAGCCGGGTGGATGCGAACCGGATCCTGGTGCCCGTCTCCGCGCGGATCGCGCGCGTCACCGGGCTGAACGCGGCGGCGGGGGGCATGCTCGTCAATGTCGCGATCGACGGCGATTTCGCGGTGCAGGGCGACAGCATCATGTCCGACAATCTGCGCATCCGATCCAGGCAGATCGATGCGACCGCGATCGTGATCGCCGATCTTTCGACCGGCATCTATCGCGGCGCGCTGAACGGCCGCGTCAATGATTACCGGATCGAAGGTGTCGGCATCGTCAACCTGACGACCGATATCAAGCTGGTGACGGTACCATCGGGCGGCTTCGGCATGCAGGGGCGGTTCGGCCTCGCCACCGTGCGCATCGACAATGCCAGCGCGGCGGAATTCCTGGGCGGCCGAACGGTGATGGCGGGCAATCTGCGCTTCGATCCGGCGGGCATATTCTCGGTCGACAATCTGCGCGTCAACGCCCCCCGATTCCGCCTCGCGGGCGGGCGCGGATCCAATCGGCCCGATGGGCGCATCGCCTTTGTCGCGCAGGGCATGTCCAACCAATATGGCCCGCTCGCGCTCGATATCTGGGGCACGGTCGAACGGCCGCTGGTGCGGTTGCGCGCGGCGCGGCCCAATGTCGGCGTGCAGTTGAGCGATGTGGAGGCGATCATTCGCGGCACGGGCGCTGGCTATGCCGTCACCGCCACGGGCGGATCGCCCTATGGCCCGTTCAACGCCGACATAGTGGTGCGCACCGCCGCCGGGCCGCTGACCATCGATATCAACCGGGCGCGCTTCGCGGGCGTCGATTTCGCGGGCACCGTGCGCCAGCTCGCCGCCGGGCCGTTCGCCGGGCGGCTCACCGCCAGCGGATCGGGCATCACCGGCGTGGTGACGCTGGGCGCGGTCGGCAAATATCAGAGCGCCCTCGTCTCCGCGCGCGCCAATGGCGCGCATATTCCGGGGCAGGCCGGGCTGGTGATCGATCGCGCGATCATCGAGGCGCGCGCGATCCTCTACGAAACGCCGGAGGTGATCGCCGATGTGCAGCTCGCCGGGGTACGCCAGGGCGACTTGCTGATCCAGACCGCGCGCGCGAAGATCAATTATCGCGGCGGACGCGGCACCGCGCAGCTTGTCGCCAGCGGCCGTTCGGGCGCCAGCTTCCGCGTGGCGGCCAACGCGCAGCTCTCGCCCGATCTCTACCGCGTTGCGGCGCAGGGGCAGATCGGCGCCGTGCCCTTCCGCCTGGCGCAGCCGGCGGTGATCCGGGGCGAGGGCGGCGGCTATCGCCTGCTGCCCGTCGCGGTCGTCGTGCCGCAGGGGCAGATGCGGATCGCCGGCCGCTACGGCGCTGCGCTGGAGGCGCAGGCGCGGTTCCAGAATTTCGACCTGTCCGTGCTCAACGGTTTCGCGCCGGGCGCGGGCGTTGGCGGGCGGGCGACGGGCGGGCTCGATTTCGTCCAGGCTTCGGGGGAGGCGATGCCGCGCGCCGATCTGCGGCTGACGATCGACGATTTCACGCGTTCGGGCGCCGCGATCGTCTCGACGCCGGTGGATATTTCGGCGCAGGGCGCGCTCCGGCCCGAGGGCGGCTCCATCGCCGCCATCATCCGCCGGGGCGGGGCGGCGATCGGGCGCGCCCAGTTCCGCCTGCAACCCTCCGGCGGCGGCGCCTGGACGAGCGCGCTGGCCAGTGGCGCGGTGTCCGGCGGCATTCGGTACAATGGCCCGGCGGACGTGTTGTGGAGTTTGACGGGTATCGCGGACCAGCAGCTTTCCGGCCCCGTCGGCGTCGCCGCCGATGTTTCGGGCACGCTTGGCCAGCCGCGCGCGGTGGGCGTGGTCCGCGCCAACGCGCTTGCTTATGAGAACGAGACCTATGGCACGCGGATCAGCGCGATCCGGCTGAACGGCCGCTTCACCAACGACCGGCTGGAGATCACCGAGTTCAACGGCCGCGCCGGCAACGGCACCGTCACCGCGCAGGGCAGCATCGGCTTCGCGGCCAATTCGGGGTTCCCGATCGACCTGCGCGCGACGCTGACCAATGCGCGGCTGGCCGAAAGCGACGCCCTGTCGGCGCGCGTCTCGGGCGATATCGCGGTCACCAACGATGCACGCGGCGCCTTCATCCGGGGCACGTTGCGCCTGCCGGAGGTGCGTTACCAGATCATCCGCCAGGGCGGCGCGGAGATCGCGGAGCTGGAGGGCGTGCGGCGCAAGGGCACCAGCCGCGCCCAGGCGGCGCAGCAGGCCGCCGCCGCCGGGCCGCCGGGGCTGTTCAAGCTCGATCTCAACATCCGCGCGGAGGAACGCCTCTATGTCAGCGGCATGGGGCTGGAAAGCGAATGGGGCGCCAATCTGCGCGTCGGCGGCACCTCCAGCGCGCCGGTGGTGACGGGCGTGGTCGATCTGGTGCGCGGCACCTACAGCTTCGCGGGGCGGCGCTTCGACCTGAGCGACGCCAGCGTCGTGCGCTTCGAGGGTGGCCAGGCGACCAACCCCTCGCTCGAGATTTCGGCGACCGCCGACATCCAGGGCACGGCGGTGACGATCAATATCGGCGGCCGCGCGCTCAATCCGCAGATCGCCTTCACCAGTTCGCCCAGCCTGCCGCAGGACGAGCTGCTCTCACGCATCCTGTTCGGCAATTCGGTGACCGAGCTTTCGGCGATGCAGGCGATCCAGCTCGCATCCGCGCTCAACGGGCTGCGCGCGTCGGGCGGCGGGCTCAACCCGCTCGGCAAGCTGCGCTCCGCGACTGGCATAGACAGGCTGCGGGTGCTGGGCGCGGACGAGGCGACGGGGCGCGGCACCGCCGTCGCCGCCGGCCAATATATCTCCAACGACATCTATGTGGAGATCATCACCGACACCAAGGGCTTCACCGCGACCCAGCTCGAGATCGCGCTGTCGAAGGCGCTGTCGATCCTCAGCCAGACCGGCGGATCGAACGGCACGGCGGTGAAGCTGCGCTATTCGAAGGATTATTGAGCCTTGCGTCTCGCGTAGCCGCCAAGATCCTCACCCCGTCCGCGGGTTTTACGCGAGGCCGCTTTTCAGCGCTGGACGCTTTTTCGTTTTCAGCCGCAAATTCAGTCGATCCAGAGGCCATGCGCCCGGTGCCAATCCTCGAGCGCATCTTCGGGATAGTCCTCGAAACACTGATCCTGCGGGCGGATCTCCGGCTCGACCCATGTCGCTTTCGACGAGAGCATCATATGGACGAGCGACGGGGGCTTCGGCAGCCCGGTATCGATCGCCGATGCGAAGGGATGGACGAGTTCGGGATATTCCGGGCTGAAAACCCAGAGCGCACTGCCGCATCGCGCGCAGAAGTGTCGCTCGCCCGTGCTGACGCGGCACCCGCCCTGGCCGTCGTCCAGCTCGGCGTGAAACACGCTGGTCGCGCCTTCGACTTTCAGTGTTCCCTTGTCGGCGTGAAGATTGATCGCATAGCCGCCGCCACCGGCGGTCTTGCGGCATATCGAGCAATAGCAGCGCATGAACGGCACGGGTGCGTGGCTGTCGACGGAGAATCGCACATTGCCGCACCGGCACGATCCGTTGAGCTTCAGAGGCATGCCAGCTCCTTTCGGGCGATGTCGTCGCATGGACGATCGAGAGCTTGAATTGCGAGCCTGGACCAAAGTTCCCGGCCGCGATGGCTGCGGTTGGTGTCGCAACCTCCATATTGCGTTGCACAATGCCGCAATTCTCCATTTTCGCTTCCGGACGGGATCAGGGAAGCCCGGAATTTCCGGCACGTTCTGCCGCTTGTGCCCGGGTGCGAGGGAGGCTCTGGCGATCGATCGCCGCCGGGGGAAAAATGACGCCCGCTCCTGCGTTGGATCTGCATCAATCGCCGCGAAGGAGATTCACATGGTACAGGCCGACATCGCCACCGACGAAACCAGCCGCCTCATCGCCTCGAACAAGGTCGAAGGCACCAACGTCTATAACCGGGAGGGAGAAAAGCTCGGCTCGATCTATAATTTCATGGTCGACAAGCGATCGGGCCGCGTCGAATATGCCGTGCTTCAGTTCGGCGGATTGTTCGGGCTGGGCAGCGACCATTATCCGCTTCCCTGGGACGTCCTGACCTATGATACCGCCCAGGGCGGCTATGCGGTCAATCTCGACAGGGCCATGCTCGAAAAGGCGCCGCGCTACACAAGCGACCGGGAGCCGGCATTCGACCGGGACTATGGCCGGGAGGTCTATGGCTATTACGGGGTCAGCTATCCCTTCTGATCTCGCGCGCGGCCGGTCCATGGCCCGGCCGCGCCAAAAGCAGCGGCATCCTGCCCGGGCAGTGCGTGGCCGGGCAACTCGAGGATCGCCGCCCTCGCGCTATTTGCGATCCTTGTCCGGATCCGGCTTTTCCGCAGCGGGCGATACGGCGGGTACGATCGGGGCGATCCTGCATTTGGTGGCGCCGGCCAGTCCGCGCAGATAGCCGCGGCGTGCGATGCCGGCGGCGACGGCCGCCTGCAATCGGCGTTCGGCGGGCGCCGCGCCGCTGATCTCGCGGACCAGGCCCCGGAAGGGAATCAGCGAATTGACGATGGTCTTGCCGACGGCCTCGGCGATCTTGCCGGTGCGGTTCTCGTTCGCTTCGGTGCCGACGCCGAAATCCTCGCCAAGCGCAGCATTGAGTTCACCCAGTTCCACATTGATCGGGCGGCATCCGCGCGGTGGGGATGCATAGGGGGCCTGCACCGCTTTCTGCAGGACTTCGGGGATCTCGCCCTTCTTGATGCCGAGGTCGCGCACCGGCTGGCTGGCGATGTTGCCGGCCTTGTCGAGGTCGCTCTGCTTTTCCTGCGCCAGCGCCGTACCCGAAAACAGCAGCGCCGATATGATCCCGCCCGTGATGCTCTTCATGTGGATTCCCTTCCTCGGATCAAACCGATGATAATCGGGCTCGGTTCCCAGCCGAAACGATTATGATGGGTATCGGGATCGAGCGCCTGTTCGGGACGGCATTGGCGCAATCGTCAAAAAGGGCGGCATTTCATCCAAAACGCGCTTCCGGCGGACAGGGTTTCGCGCTTATCATCCTGCTATCGATGCGGGCCCATTCGGGCACCGCACAGGTGGAGGGACGGGATGGATCGGGAACAGGGAATCGGCCGCAGGGCGTTCATGGGCGGCACGGCGGGGGCGGCGGTTGCCGCGCTGGCGGGAAGCGGGATCGCCGGCAGCGGCGCGGCGATGGCGCAGAACAGGCCGGCCGCTGCCGGCGGGCGCGTCGATATCCGGCGGATGCTGATCGTCAACAGCCTTGGCGACCTCGACGACAGCTATGGCCCGCGTCCCCCCGAACTGGACAGCGACAAGCGCATGATGATCAGCCCCGGCGCGTTGCGCGCCGGGCTGGAGTCGGGGCTGACCGCGGTCAACATCACCCTCGATGCCGAGGATTTCGAAGCCTGCACCACGGCGATCGGGCGTTACGACGATTTTGTCCGCAACCATTCGGTCGTGCTGTCGAAGATCTGGACCACGGCGGACATCCGCGCGGCCAAGGCCGCGAACCGGGTCGGCCTGATCTACGGCGTCCAGAACACCACCATGCTGGGCGACAAGGCGGAGCGTGTCGATACGTTCGCGGATCTCGGCCTGCGCATCGTCCAGCTCACCTATAACAGCCTCAACCGGGTCGGCGGCGGATCGATGGCGCCGGGCAATCCGGGGCTCACCGATTTCGGGCGCGAGGTGGTGGAGCGGCTCAACGGCCGTCGCATCGTCGTCGATCTTTCGCATAGCGGCCAGCGCATCTGCCTGGATGCCGTGCGCGCCTCGAAACAGCCGATCGCCATCACCCATACCGGCTGCAAGGCGGTGGCCGATTCCCCGCGCAGCAAGACCGACGAGGAACTGCGCCTGGTCGCCGAACGCGGCGGCTATGTCGGCATCTATTGGGTGATGTATCTGGCGCGCCAGAAGGGCAGGGAAGCCGATATCGACGATGTCGTCGCGCATATCGAACATGCGATCCAGGTCTGCGGCGAGGATCATGTGGGCATCGGCACCGATTACGGCGTCGCTCCGCTCAATCCGGATCGCGCGATCCAGGCGGCGCCCTGGGCGAAGATGGTGGAGGCGCGGGCGAAGGCCGGCGTCGCGGCGCCCGGCGAATACCCCGATATCCTGCCTTATGCGCGCGGCCTGACCGGGCCGGGCCAGTTCCAGGCGCTGGCCGATCGCCTGGCGGCGCGGGGCCATTCGGCCGGGCGGATCGAGAAGATATTGGGGCTCAATTTCACCCGCTATCTCCACGATATCTGGGGCGCCTGAGGAACTGTCCGGGCATGTAAGGGAGCGCGGCTTTCCAGGCCGCCACCGCGCATTGCCCGGCAGCTTGCGGGCACATGTTCTGGCCAGCGGAATTGTAAAGAATATTGATTGTAAAGTAGATTGACATAATCCCTGCCGGGTCTCATGTTTCGGAAAAACCAGAAGCATGAGTGGGAGACGGATTTTGATCGATCATAAGCTGCGCTCTGTCCTTGTCGGTGCATCGCTGGCGGCGCTGGTCGCCGCGACCCCGGCGGTCGCGGGAACGGCCGCGGACGTACCGGCCGATGAGGAGGCACAACCCGGCGAGATCATCGTGACCGCGCAGAAGCGCGAGCAGCGGCTTCAGGATGTGCCGATCTCGCTTGCCGTGGTTTCGGGCAACACGCTCGCCGACCGGTCGATCCAGAGCTTCGAGCAGCTCGCGCCGCTGATCCCCAATCTGATGATCTCGAAATCCGTCGCGTCCAATCTGATCTCGCTGCGCGGCATCGGTTCGGGCACGGGCAGCCCATCGCTCGACCAGTCGGTCGTCCTGTTCATCGACGGCATCTATGCCGGCAATGCCCGCCAGTTCGTCGCGCCCTTTCTCGATATCGAGCGGCTGGAAGTACTGCGTGGGCCGCAGGGCGCACTGGTCGGCCGCAATACCAGCGCGGGCGCGATCAACATCGTCACGCGCAAGCCGGGCAAGGAATTCGGCGGCTATGTGAATGCGGACTATAATTTCCTCTATGACGGCCCCACGCTGGAAGGCGGGGTGGACGTGCCGCTTTCGGAGAGTTTCGCGATCCGCGCGGTCGGGAAATATGCCGATCTGGGCGGCTATATCCACAATGTGACGGTCGGCAAGGATCAGCCGAGCCGCCGCGAGATTTCGGGCCGCATCACCGCCGTGCTGGACAGCGGGCCGGTGCGGATGACCGCGAAATACGAGCATGCCGATGTGAAGGGCGAAGGCTCGCCCGTTCAGCCGGTCGCGCCCGCCGCCGGGCAATATTTCGATTATATCAAGGATTCCCGGCTGCTGACCGGCCCGGAGTTCGACAATCTGAAAAGCGACAATGCCGCGCTCCAGTTCGATGTCGATCTGGGCGGGCCGACGCTGGTGCTGATCAGCGGCTATTCGGCGTTCAACCAGGTTCAGCGCGTCGATGCCGATTTCTATGCGCGCGATCTCTCCTTCTCCGATTTCGACCAGAAATTCGAGCAGTTGAGCCAGGAAATCCGTCTGGTTTCCGAAGCCGGCCAGACGATCGAATATGTACTGGGGGCCTATTATTCGGAGGCCGACCTGCTGGAACAGCGGACCACCGCGACCTTGTTCGCGCCCGCGAGCAGCAGCTACCGCAGCTTCGATCAGGATAGCCGGGTCTATTCGATCTACGGCCAGCTCACCTATAATCTGGGCGATCGCTTCAAGGTCAACGGCAGCCTGCGCTACACGAACGAACGCAAACAGGCGGTCTATCGTCGCTATACCGGCGCGCAGGCCGCGACCGACCGGATCGGAACGCTGGCGGCGACGATCATCGACGAACTGCAGGAAGGCCGCGTCGATCCGGCGCTGTCGCTGCAATTCACCCCCAATTCGGACGCGATGTTCTATCTGAGCTATGGCAAGGGTTCGAAGAGCGGCGGTTTCCAGGGGGCGATCTCCAACGCGGCGCCATTCTCGTTCCAGTTCGCGCCTGAACGCTCCGAATCCTATGAAGTCGGCACCAAGCTGACCCTGCCGGGGATCGGCTATGTCAATCTCGCGGCGTTCCACACCACCTATAAGGGGCTGCAGGTCTCTGTGGCATTGCCGTCGCCCGACGGGCTGACCGCGCCCTTCTTCACGGGCAATGCGCCCGAAGCGCGCGTGATCGGTGCGGAGGCCGAACTGTTCCTGAGGCCGGTGAACGGCTTCGAGATCAACGGCAGCCTCGCCTGGCTGCCCACCGCCAAATATATCGGCTTCACCAACGGGCCCTGCTATGTCGGCCAGACGCCCAATGGCACGCAGCCCGGCTCGTGCAATCTCGATGGCGTGCGGCTGGGCTATGCCAGCAAATATTCGGGCTCGTTCACCTTCACCTATATCCAGCCGGCCGGTTCGGATCTGGAGGTGCGCGCCAGCCTGTCGCCGATCTTCCAGGGACCGTCGATCCGCGAGTTCAGCGCCGATCCGCAATTGCACCAGGATAGCTGGCTCAAGCTCGATGCGCGCATCGCGCTTGCGCAGGCCGACGGGAATTGGGAACTGGCGCTGGTCGGCAGGAACCTCACCAACCGGCGGACCCTGGGCTTCGGCAGCTCGGGCGGCCTTGCCAACACCTTCCTGTCGCCGACGGCGCGGCTGAACGTGATCGATCCGCCGCGCGCGATTTCGGTGCAGGCGCGCTACCGGTTCTGAAGACGTGTCACGGGGCCCCGATGCGCCCTGCGCATCGGGGCCTGCCGTATCAGGGCGCGGAAATGCCGGCGCATCCGCGGCCTGGAACGCTCAAGCGTGCAGGCGGAAGATCCGCTCCGCCGTCCGGTGGTAGATGGTCGCGCGGTCTTCGTCGCTGATCGCGGCCTTGTCCATGCGGTCGACCATGAAGCCGGTATCCTCGAACGGATAATCGACCGCGAACATCATCCGATCCGCGCCCAGCACCTCCAGGCAGAATTTCAGCGCGGGAGACCAGTTCAGCCCGCTGGTCGTGATCGTGAAATTGTCGAGGAAATACTCGCTCGGCCGCCGTTCCAGCCGGTTGCGCTTGATCACGCCCGCGCCGTAGCGCGTATCGACCCGGTCGAGCCAGAAGGGCAGCCCTTCGCCGCCATGGCCCAGGATGACGTGCAGATCGGGCAGCGCGTCGAAGACGCCGCCGATGATCAGCCGCATCGCGTGCAGGCTGGTTTCCACCTGATAGCCCCAGATTGCGAGTTCCAGCCCCACGTCGAACACCGATCGCATCTGCGGCGACGGCGCACGGGGGTGGAGATAGATGGGCATGCGATGCGCCGCCGCGGCCTCCAGCAGCGGGCGGAATTTGGGCAGGTCGAGATACTCGCCATGGGTGTGCGAATTGATGATCACGCCGCGCAGGCCGAGCCTGGTCGCCGCCCGTTCGATTTCGCGCGCCGCGCCTTCCGGGTCCTGCGGCGCGACGGCCGCCAGCCCGGCGAACCGGTCGGGATGCCGGGCGACGGCTTCCGCCAGCCGGTCGTTGGCGATCGCGGCCAGCGCGGTTCCCGTGTCGGCATCGAACACCTGGACGCCGGGGGAGGCGAGCGCCAGCACCTGCATCGCGATGCCATGCTCGTCCATGATCGCGATGCGTTCGTCGTCCAGGTCGAGCAGCTTGCGGCCGAAAGGTCCGCCGTCGATATGCATCTTGTACATGCGCAGGTCCGGATCGCTGGTCCGGTCGACCAGCGGCGCCGCCGCTTCCAGTATCTCGGGGATGAGGAATGCCTCCTCGGTCGCGATCCGCCGCATCTGCGCCATCGGTCTCTCCTGCAATTGTTTCCCCGATCATTGTGGGTTCGGAATATAATGTCAATCTACTTGACATTAGCCGAGCCGCCTCCCTACGCTTGTCAGGCAAGATGGCGCCCGGAGCGCCGCATGATGGAGGGTGCCTGATGTACAAGCTTTTCAGCGTCGACGATCATATCCTGGAACCGCCGACACTCTGGCAGGATCGGGTGCCCGCGAAATATCGCGAACTGGCGCCGCATGTCGTGCGCGACGGCGATCATGAGGTCTGGGCCTATAACGGCACGCGCGGCCATTCGACCGGCCTGTTCGCGGTGGCGGGCAAGAAGCCGGAGGAATGGAACAGCGAGCCCAAAAACTATCTGGACATGGTGAAGGGCTGTTACGATCCGAAGCAGCGCGCGATCGATTTCCTCTCGAACGGCGTCTGCGCCAGCGTCAGCTTCCCGACCCAGGCCGGGTTCAGCGGCGAATTGTTCCTGGGCTTCCAGGATCGCGACCTCGCCTCCGCCTGTATCGAGGCCTATAACGACTTCATCTTCGACGAATGGTGCGCGGGCGGGCCCAAGGGCCTGTTCGTCCCGACGATCCTGACCAAGCTGTGGGATCCCGAGGCTGCGGCGAAGGAGATTTATCGCTGCGCGGCGCGTGGCGCGCGTGCGCTGAGCTTTCCGGAAAATGTGCTGCGTTTCGGCCTGCCGAGCTACTGGACCGATCATTGGGATCCGGTGTGGCGCGCCTGCGAAGAGACCGATATCGCGATCTGCATGCATATCGGCACCGGCTTCGATGCGATGCGCACGGCGGTGGAAGCGCCCTCCACCATCCCCATCGCGCTCGGCAATATCGGCGCGCAGATGGCGATGGTCGATTTCTCGATGAGCCCGGTCTGCCGCCGCTTCCCGAAGCTGAAACTGGTCTTTTCCGAAGGCGGCATCGGCTGGATCCCCGCAGCGCTCGAACGTGCGGACCGCCAGTTCACGCGCCACGCGCCCTGGACCAAGCTGACCGGGATACTGCCGTCGGAGATCTTCGCGCGGAACATGTATTTCTGCATGATCTACGAACCGGTGGCGCTGCATCAGCTGCGGCACACGGTGGGCATCGATCGCATCTTCTGGGAACTCGACTATCCTCATGCCGATACGCCCTGGCCTGATGCCCAGTCCGAAGTGGCCGAACAGTTCGACGATATTCCGGGCGACGAGGCCGATGCCATCCTCTGGAAAAATGCCGAGCGCGTCTTCAACTGGACCTGCGCCGAACTTCCGCGCGAGTATCAAAAGGCGGCGTGACGCCCGCTGAAGTCAGGAAACGGCCGGGCAGGGCGCTGCCCGGCCGTTTTTCTTATCCGCCCGCCGCCTGGCGTGCCAGCGACTCCCGGAAATGCGGCATGCACAGCATCAGGAATACGGCGCCGCCGACATCGCCGACCAGCAGCACCAGCGCCAGCGACCAGCCGATCGCCTTGTCGTCGCCGAACAGATAGTCGGTTGCCAGCGCGACGCTGATCGGGCCGAGCACGCCGCTGAGCAAGGTCACCACCAGCAGGAACAGCGCCGCCATGCGCGCGCGATAGGGGCCCGGCACCAGACGCTGTAGCGCAGCGCCGCCCGAGGGTGCGCAGAATGCGGCGAAGGCGGTCGCGATGGTGAGCAGCACCAGGCTGAGCGGCGCCGACGGCACGATCATCGCAACGGGGCCGAACAGCGTGGAAACGCCGATGCCGATAAGGGCGGCGCGCAGCGTGGCATCCGCATAGCCGCGGCGCGACAGCCGATCGGACAGCGCGCCGCCGGCATAGGCGCCCAATGTTCCGGTGATCAGCAGGATCAGCCCCAGCGTCCAGCCGATCTCCGCCGCGGTGAAGCCGTGGACGCGGATATAGAAGCTCGGTACCCAGGATGTGACGGCGACCGCTGTGGTCGCGCAGAAACCCAGCGCGATGAAATGCCAGGCGACGGCCTTCGCATTGGCGCGCACGAACGGCATCACCGGCGGCCCCGCCGCAGCCGCCCCCGTTGCGCGGACCGGTTCGGCGATGGTCATCGCCAGCGCCGCGACGATCAGGCCGGGCATGCCGACGATGATGAAGACGAGCTGCCAGGCGCGCAGCGGCCCGAACGGCGTATCGACCATGCCGACAGCCGCCGCATACCCCACCACCGATCCGCCGATGACGAGCGCCATGCCCGCACCCACCTTCACGCCCGCGCCGTAGATCGCCATGGCGCGGCCCCGCCGTTCCTCCGGAAACATGTCCGCGATCAGCGAATAGGCGCAGGGGCCGAGCGAAGCCTCCCCCACGCCGACGCCCATCCGCGCCAGGAAGAGCTGCCAGAAATTGCCGGCGAGCCCGCACAGCGCGGTCGCGAAGCTCCAGAAACCGACGCCGACCGCGACGATGGCCCGGCGCGAACGGCGGTCCGCCACCATCGCGATCGGCACGCCCGCCACGGTATAGACCAGCGAGAAGGCGAGCCCCTGCAACAGGCTGATCTGGGTGTCGCTCAGCCCCATGTCGCGCTTCATCGGTTCGATCAGCAGCGACAGGATCGTGCGATCGACGAAGGAGAGGGTGTAGGCCAGGAACAGGATGAACAGCCCCCAGGCGGCCGCGCGTTCGGAAACCTGTTGCGGCTGCGGATCGCTCATGCCGCGCGCCTCGTCACGCCGATTGCTCCGCCGGTTGGGAATCGATGATACGCGCATGGGTTCGGGTTCATCACGGCCTCTCCATCCTGAAGGGCGCGTATCCTTTGGCGGCGTCGGCCCGTTGGGCGGATGGAAGGCCAGTTTGCATTATTTGTCAATCATATTGACAATGATCAGCGCATGGGCCGGCCGGGATCCGGCAGCCATGGCCGAAAGTCACGCACGCATCACGGCGAACATCCCGTTGAAAAAGGGCATCGGCGATCCGGATGGCCGGTCATCGCATGGGCCATGGGCACAATAGGGCTTGCGAGAGAACCGGGACCCGTAGATAGGAGGGCACAGTTTCGGAGCCTTGCCGCCACGATGACGGTCAGGCCAGAAAACGCGGGTGTAGCTCAATGGCAGAGCAGAAGCTTCCCAAGCTTACGACGGGGGTTCGATTCCCCTCACCCGCTCCAGACATCGTCATGATCTGCGCGCCGGTCGGCGCGGGTGCGGCTTGCCTCATTGGCCCCAAAACGCACCCGATCTCACTTCGCCGCAGGATAATCGCGCCGGCCCTGTCGGCTGCGGCGATTGCGCTTTGAGCAGGGCATCCTCCGGATAAGCTGGCGCCTGAATTTCCAAGGGTGGTCAGCATGTCCGAAGCAAGGTCCGTGGTCGAGGTCTATCAGTATAGCGGCGGCATCGTCGGCCCCGGCATCGGGAGCGCCGGGACGGTGCGGGACGGCGGCACCATCCGCACCGGCACGCCGCCGGGCTGCTGGGGGCCGATGATCACGCCCAAATTCCAGGGCGGGCATGAAGTGACGCTGCCGGTGATGGTGGAGGGGGCGGAGATCGGCGACGCCGTCGCGCTCAAGCTGAAAAAGGTGCAGGTGACATCGCTCGCCACATCGTCGGGCGTGATGGAGTTCGTGGAGGGGCGCTATCTGGGCGATCCCTTCGTCGCGAAACTGTGCCCGGCCTGCGGCCTCGCCAGCCCGCCCAGCCATGTCGAGGGCATTGGCGACGATGCCGTGCGCTGCGACGGCTGCGGTGCGGAGGTCAGCGCCTTCCGCTTCTCGAACGGTTATGTGATCGTGCTCGATCGCGAGAACAACCTGTCGCTGACCGTCAGCAAGGATGTCGCGGAAAGCATCGCGGGCGACGCGCGCGCCATGGCCGCCATGCCTGGCCAGTCGGCGCAGCATTCGATCCTGGCGCTGGCGCGCGCCGACATTGCCGGGCTGCCCGCGCGGATGCGGCCGTTCCTGGGCAATATCGGCACCAGCCCGTCGCGCGACTTGCCGGATTCGCACAATGCCGGCGATTTCGGATCCTTCCTGGTCGATGCGCCACATGATTATGCGATGACGCGCGACGAACTCCATCGCCACAAGACCGATGGCCATATGGACACCAACTCGGTGCGCGAGGGCGCGATCCTGATCTGCCCGGTCAAGATTCCCGGCGGCGGCGTCTATATGGGCGACATGCATGCCCAGCAGGGCAATGGCGAGATCGCCGGCCATGCCACCGACGTGTCGGGTGAGGTCGAGCTGGAGGTGGAGGTGATCAAGGGGCTGGCGCTCGACGGCCCGATCCTGTTGCAGCGCGCTGAGGATTTGCCGTTGCTCGCCCAGCCGCTGACCGCCGCCGAGCGTGGCTCGGTCGCGGCGCTTGCCGAACGCTACGGGCAGAAGACGATCGAGGAAAATGCGCCGATCACCTTCATCGGATCGGGCGTGACGCTCAACGAGGCGACGCATAACGGGCTCGATCGCGCCGCCGCGGTCACCGGCCTGCCGCTCGACGAGATCCTCAATCGCGCCACCATCGCCGGATCGATCGAGATCAGCCGCCTGCCCGGTGTGGTGCGCGTCACGTTCCTGTGCCCCATCCATATCCTGAAGCGCTTGGGCATCGCGCATCTGGTCGAGCAGCAATATCGCCGCGATTGAGGGCCTCTAACAGGCTGTTGAATCTGGATTGAAGCCGCCTATGCCGTCATCCCCGCGCAGGCGGGGATCCACAAACGCATGTATTTCAGACAATCCTGGATGCTCAGAGCCTATGGATTCCCGCCTGCTCGGGAATGACGAACTGTTTTCCAACAGCCTGTTAAGCGAGAAAACCAGTCACCGCCTCGGTGAAGCATTCGGGCAGTTCGACATTGGAGAGATGCGCGGCGGGCAGTTCGACCAACTGGCTACCAGCGATGCCGGCGGCCAGCGCGCGCGCATGGTCGGGCGGGGTCGCCGGATCGCGCAGGCCGCCGATCACCAGCACCGGCCGGGCGATGCGCGGCAGCAGCGGACGCATGTCCATCGCCGCGATCGCCGCGCAGGCGCCGCAATAGCCGTCGGGCGCGGTGGTCAGCAGCATCGACCGGATCGTATCGACGGCATCGGGGGATGTGGCGCGGAATTCGGGGGTGAACCAGCGCTCGGTCACCGCGTCCGCGATCGCGGCCATGCCGTGTGCGCGGACCAACGCGATGCGGTCATGCCAGGCGGAGGGCGGGCCCATATAGGCGCTGCTGTTGGCGATGATCAGCCGGCCGATCCGTTCGGGCTGATGCACGCCCAGCCATTGCCCGACCATGCCGCCGAGCGAGAGGCCGCAGACATCGACGGCCGCGATGCCCAGGCTATCGAGCAGCTCCACGGCGTCGAGGCCGAGCCGGTCGAGCGTGTAATCGCCGGCTGGTGCGCCGGACCGGCCATGGCCGCGACTGTCATAGCGCAGCACGCGATGCCGGGCGGTGAGGGCGGCAAGCTGCGGCGCCCACATATCCGTCGTGGTCCCTAGCGAATTGGAGAGCAGCAGGATTGGCGCGTCGCCGGGGCCGTCGATCCGCCACGCGATCGGGCAGCTATCGCTCATCGGCGCGATACCCTCGGTCATGCGGCGTCCACCGTCTGCGGGCGCGGGCGGGTCGTCAGCTTCTCGATCCGTTTCTCATAGGGCGCACCCATGACGACGCGATCGACATAGATGCCGGGCGTATGGATATGATCGGGGTCGATCGAGCCGGCGGGCACGATCTCCTCGACTTCGGCGACGGTCACCTTGCCCGCCGTCGCCATCACCGGATTGAAGTTCCGCGCGGTCTTTCGATAGATCAGATTGCCGGCGGTATCCGCCTTCCAAGCCTTGATGATCGACAGGTCGGCCTTCAGCCAGGTCTCCCGCACATATTCGACGCCATCGAAGATCTCCGTCGGCTTGCCCTCCGCGACGATCGTGCCGACGCCGGTGCGCGTGTAGAAGGCGGGAATGCCGGCGCCGCCCGCGCGGATGCGCTCGGCCAGCGTGCCCTGAGGGTTCAGTTCCAGCGCCAGCCTGCCGTCGAGATAAAGCTGTTCGAACAATTTGTTCTCGCCGACATAGGACGAGATCATCCTGGCGATCTGGCCGTTATTCAGCAGCATCCACAGGCCGAAGCCGTCGGCGCCGCAATTGTTGGAGATGACGGTCAGGCCTTTGGTGCCCGCCGCCATGATCGCGGGGATCAGCCGTTCGGGATTGCCCGACAGGCCGAAGCCGCCCGACATGATCGTCATGCCGTCGAACAACAGCCCGTCGAGCGCGCGGGCCGCGTCGGGATAGATTTTGTCGACCATCGGCCCGCTGCTCCGTTCAGGCGTCGACCGAGGCGCGCGCGCGGGCCATCAGCTCGGTCTCGTCCTCGCTCTCCGCCCGGTTGAGGCGGAAATCGAAGGCGATCTCGGCGAAGGGGACGTTCAGCCCTTCGGCGTGGATGGCCTCGGCTTCGGCGCGGCGCGTCACGTCCGGGATCAGATCGTCATGCGTGGCGAAGGCGAAATCGTCGTGGAGATAGGGGTCGCCGGGAATATTGATCTGCGTCGTCAGATGGCGATGGCCCGGCGCCGACACGAAGAAATGGATATGCGCCGGCCGGTTGCCATGGCGCCCGATCGCGCCGAGCAGTTGCTCGGTCGATCCCTGCGGCGGCACGCTGTAGCCCGAGGGGACGATGCTGTGGAAACGATAGCGTCCCTCGGCATCGGTCTCGATGCGGCGGCGGTTGTTATAGGCGGTCTGGCCGGGATCGAACACCGAATAGGCGCCCAGCGTGTTGGCGTGCCAGACATCGACGATCGCGCCGGCGATCGGCGTGCCGTCGGTCTCGCGGACGGTGCCGTGCATCACCAGCACCTCGCCCTTGTCCGATCCGTCGTCGAGCCGCGCGAACCCCTGCGACAGCGGCGCCCCCGCTACATAGAGCGGCCCTTCGATCGTGCGCGGCGTGCCGCCGGCGATGCCCGCCGCCTTGTCCTGCAGGTCCATGCGCACGTCCAGGAAATGATCGAAGCCCAGGCCGGGCGCGATCAGGCCGAATTCGGGCGCGGCCTGTTGCAGGAAGTGCAGCGCGTGCCAGAATTCCTCCGCGGAGACGTCGAATTCGTCGATCGTCGAGAACAGGTCGCTCACGATCCGGCGGACGATCGCCTTGGTGCGCGGATCGCCCTGGGGATCGGCGGTGCCGGCGATCCGGTCGAGATAGGCCTGGATCTCTGCGCTCTGGACGAGGGGTGAAGTCATGATGTTTCTCCTGTGCTGACCGGGCTGTCTGGCGCCCGGCATTTATCGGTCGTCGGAATGGATCGAGGAAGGGTGGCGGCAGAGCGGGGTGACGCTGATCTCCATGAAGGGGAACAGCGGCAGGCTCATCAACAGATCGTGGAGCGCGGCGTTGTCGGCGACGTCGAAGATGCTGACGTTGCGATAGGCGCCGGCGACGCGCCACAGATGCCGCCAGGTGCCGGCTTGCTGGAGCTCTTGCGCGCGCGCCTTCTCCTCGGCCTTCAGCCGTTCGATATAGGCGGGATCGGCGTCGTGCGGGATGCGGACGTCCATGGTGACGTGGAACAGCATGTCAGGCCTTTGCGATGGCGGGAACGGAAAGCGGCGCGGATCGCGTGCGATCGCGGCGGAAGCGGGCGATCTTGTCGGGATCGAGATGGATGCCGAGCCCGGGCGCGTCGGGTATGTCGAGCGCGAAATCATGATAGGCGAGCGGCGCGGTCAGGATTTCCTCGGTCAGCAGCAGCGGGCCGAACAATTCGGTGCCCCATTCCAGGCGGGGCAGGGTGGCGCACAGATGCGCCGCCGCCGCCGTGCCGATGCCCGCTTCCAGCATGGTGCCGCCATAGACGGCGACGCCCGCCGCACCCGCGATCGCCGCCAGTTTCCCCGCGGCGAACAGGCCGCCGGCCTGGGCGGGCTTGATCGAGAAGATATGGGCGGCGGCCTGCGCTGCGAAGTCGAAGCCGTCGGCGGGACCGCGCAGCGCCTCGTCCGCCATGATCGGGATCCGGGCCTCTGCGGTCAGCCGGCGCATCGCCCCGCGATTCCAGGCCGGCACCGGCTGTTCGACCAGATCGGCGCCGGCATCGGCCAGCCGCGCGATGCCTTCGCGCGCGGTCGGCTCGTCCCAGGCCTGGTTGATGTCGACGCGGATGCTCACCGCATCGCCCAGCGCGCGCTTGATCGCGGCGACATGCGCGACATCCTCGGCCACGGGCCGCTTGCCGATCTTGAGCTTGAAGGCGTTATGGCGGCGGCGCGCCACCATCTCGGCGGCCTCGTCGATATCGCGGCCGGTGTCGCCGCTCGCCAGGGTCCACAGCACCGGCACGCTGTCTCGCACCTGGCCGCCCAGCAGCATCGAGAGCGACAGGCCCAGCCGCCGGCCCAGCGCGTCGAGCAGTGCCGTCTCGATCGCATTCTTGGCGAAATGATTGCCGACGATATGCCTGTCGAGCAGCGCCATCGCCGCCGCTGGGCGATCGGCGTCACACCCGATGAGCAGCGGCGCGAAATAGGTGTCGATGGCGAGTTTGATGCCCTCGGGGCTTTCCGGGCCATAAGCGAGGCCGCCGATCGTGGTGCCCTCGCCGATGCCCATGCTGCCGTCGTCGCAGTGGATTTCGACCACGGCCAGCGTTTGCCGGCTGATCGTCGTCATCGACAGGATATGCGGGCGGATCGTCGGCAAATCTACCAAATAGGTATCGATCTTCTCAATCTTGATCACGACGCCGTCATCTTTCAAATCGCTTTTTCGAGGCATTTTTTAGGTGTAAGCGAACTCGTCCGCCAAGATTTTCTCGGTCTGGTTCGATACTTCTGGGGTATGATATGGAACTCCGGCATCTCCGCTATTTCCTGGCGGTCGCGCAGGAACGCAATTTTTCGCGCGCGGCGGAGCGGCTCAACATCGCGCAGCCGCCGCTCAGCCGCCAGATCCGTCAGCTCGAGCTGGAAGTGGGCGCCGAGCTGTTCGATCGCGGCAGCCGGCCGCTGCGGCTGACCGAAGCGGGGCGGCTGCTGCACCAGCATGCGCAACAGGTGCTTTCGGGCTTCGATCAGATGTGCACGATGATGACGCGCTATGCCGGCGCCCAGTCGCGGCGCTTCATCATCGGGTTTGTCGGGTCGGTGATCTATGGGCGGCTGCCCCGGATCGTCCGCCTGCTCCGCGCCGCGCTCGGCGATGCGGTGGAGGTGACGCTCACCGAATTGTCGACGCTCGACCAGATCGCGGCGCTGCGCGAAGGCCGGATCGACGCCGGTTTCGGCCGGCTGCGGATCGACGATCCTGCCGTGCGACGCATCGTCATGCTGGAGGAGCCGCTGGTCGCGGCGCTGCCCGCCGATCATATATTGGCTGAGGGCGAAGATCCGCTCGAACTGGCGGCGCTCGCCGCGGAACCGCTGATCCTCTATCCGCGTCCGTCGCGGCCCAGCTATGCCGATCAGCTGTTGTCGCTGTTCCAGGATCACGGGCTCGTACCCGAATCGCGGCAGGAAGTCCGCGAATTGCAGACGGCTTTGGGCATGGTCGCGGCGGGGGCCGGTCTGTGCGTCGTGCCGGCGTCGGTGCAGAGCCTGCATCGCGACGATCTCGTCTATCGCCCGATCGCCGCGGCCGACGCGGTCTCGCCGATCATCCTCAGCCACCGGGCGGGCGACGAGGCGAGCGACCTGCTGGAGCTGATCGCGATCAGCCGCGACATCTATGGTGACGCCGGGAGTTGATGGGCGATCACGCCAGCCCCCGCACGCAGCGGTCGACGCCGTTGCCGAGATGGCGCACCAGCATTTCCTCGTCCTGGAAATGGATGACCGGCTTCGCGCCCGATTTGAGCTGCGCCGCGATCAGTTCGTGGGTGAAGCAATCCTCCATCATCGGATCGCGCAACCCCACCTTGGAATATTCGCGCGCGAACAATTCTCCGGCGGTCTTCACCGGCGGATAATAGCCCCGGATTTCCCAGATGCTGCGGTCGACCGCGACGGGCCAGATGTTGAAGGTGAAGAACAGGCCGTCGAGCAGCCCGACGAAGAAATTGGGGAAGATGTGCCAGAAATCGAACGACCCCCGGAACTGATAGCCTTCATCGCCCTTGTCGGCCTTCGACCCGAACGCCTGGACGGTGCCGGTGCCGAAGCGGCTGGCGAGCATTGCGGTTGGCGGGGGTGTGAAGCTGTCGGGCGGGGGCGAACCCAGCACGCCGTGCAGGCCGTGGAGCTCGATGGCGCTGTGGCGATATTGCCGGCCCTCGACCTTGACCGCGCGGGCGAGCGTCTTTTCGTGGAGATAGGGCAGGTGCCAGCCTTCGAGCTGCGCTTCCTGCAGCGTCTTCCAATTGACGTTCTCGTCGATCCGGTATGAGAAGGCGGGGGTGAAGCCCTCGAAATCATAGCGACCGATATGATCGGCGACGGGGGCGAGATGATCCTCCAGGCTCTCTTCCGGCTCTTTCGCCAGATTGATGAAGATGAAGCCCTGCCACACCGCGCAATGCACGGCGCTGAGGCCATTGGCGGCCGGATCGACGCTCGGGAAATTCTCGGCGTCGCTGACATGCACCAGTTTCCCTGAGGTGTCGTAGACCCAGCCGTGGAAGCGGCACGACAGGAAGCCGCGGCAACTGCCCTGCGCGTCCCACGCCACCGGCGCGCCGCGATGCGAGCACATATTGTGGAAGGCGCGGATCGCCCCGTCCTTGCCATGGATGACGAGGATCGCGGTCTCGGCGATCTTGAGATCCACCACGATATAGTCGCCGGGCTTGGCGACCTGGAGCATATGGCCGACATTCAGCCATTTGCGGCGGAAGACCGCATCCTTCTCGCGATCGAAATAGGCCTGGCTGGTATAGCGCTCGACCGGGATCGGGCCGTCGCCTTCCTCGGGATAGCGCCGCATGAACCGGCGCGCGCCGTCCTCGGTCGGGCTTGCCGCGCCGCTCATCGTGCGCTTCCCGTGACGGGGCCGGAGGCGCCGAGCGGCCAGGCATCGTGCAGCGGCACGAACCGGTCGATGGGAAAGACATATTTGGGGCTGGGCTCGCCATACATCTCCACCGTCACCGCGACTTCGGTGAGCGACAGGCACATGTTGAGCAGCGCCTGCTGGCGTTCGTCGAGCTCGGTGAGCGGGGTCTGGTCGAGATAGCTGAGCGCATCGCCGCAGCGCGCCTGCATCACGTCGTAAAAGGCCTGGCTTTCCGCCATCGATGCCGACCAGCGCTTGCGATTGCGCTGATATTCGGTGGGCAGCGCCCAATCGATCCAGCGTTCGAGATCGGCAAATCCGTCGGGCAATGATGATTGCACGCCACTCTCCCTGTCGCATCGTCCGGCGCCCCGCTGTCCGGGGCCTGTTCGGTGGGGTGGATTGTCGGCGCGGCCGGGCTTCGCGCTCTATCCCGCTGGTGCAACCGATGCGCTGAAACGGCAGCATTGCGGCGGACCGGATGGCATGCGCCGTGGCCGTCAGCGCTATACCCGTCAGGTATTGAATTTGCGGGAATAGGTATTTGACACCAAGCGGTCATGGGGTCGAATTTCAGGCTTTCACCATGATCATGCCTGCGGAGTATCGTCGATGATGCGACGGATTAAGATGATCATCCCGGTTCCGGTGCCTGCCGCTGCACTGGCCGGCTTCGCCGCGCAATATCCCGAGACGCGCGCCGATCTGTCGATCGAATTCTGCTGCGCCGCGCGCGGCGGCGGCGCGCTCGATTCCCATTATGAGGGGGTGATGGCGGACGCCTATTGCCTCGATGCCGGGCTCCGCGCGGAGGCGGAGGGGTTCGATGCGGTCTGCGTCAATTCGATGAGCGATTCCGGCGTCGCCGGGCTGCGCTCGCGGCTGTCGATCCCGGTGCTCGGCACCGCCGCGCCGACCTATCATCTGGCCAGCCAGCTCGGCCGCAGCTTCTCGATCCTCAGCATGTGGGACAATTGGCGCTGGCTGTACGACAAGGTGCTGGGCGAGACCGGACTGCGTCATCGGCTCGCCTCGATCCGCACGATCGGCGTCGCTCCCGATACCGCCGAACTGCTCGCCGGCAAGGAGGATATGGTGTTCCCGCTGCTGCTGGATGCCGCGCGCCAGGCAATCGAGGTCGATGGCGCCGACGTGCTCGTCCTCGGTTCGACGACGATGCACCAGAGCCATGATTTCCTGCGGTCCCGGCTCGACATACCCGTACTCAATCCGGGCTTGATTGCCTTCAAGACCTGCGAGACATTGCTCGATCTTGGATTGAGCCACAGCAAGCGCGCCTATCCCTCGCCAAGAGGATTGAACGACACGGTGTTTCGTTTCGATCCTTCGCCCGGGATCGTCGGCGCCGGAAAGGCAGTGTGATGACGACATCCTCTTCGCCATGGCCCTTTGCGCTGAGCGCCGATGCCTGGAACGGCGCCGGCATGCCGCTGGCGCATTGCAACAAGCTGCTCAGCGACGATATCGACATGGTCCACGCGCATATGAGCGCGATGTTCTGCCGGCACAGCCTGCATATCGAGGGCGGCGTGCCGCCGATCGCCTTTTGCCACAATCAGGCACCGCTGCGCGGACTGACCTTCAACGCCACCGATTACGGCAATCCCTATGGCCGGGTGGTGGTGACGATCCCGCCGATGGAAGAGCTTTATCTCGTGCAGTTCTCACTGTCGGGCAGGGCGGAGATCTCGCAGGGCGATGAAAGCTTCGTGCTCGATCCCGGCGAGATGTGCGTGCTGGGATCCGGCCAGCGCGTCCGCCAGGTCTTCGATCAGGGCTACAAGCATTTCACGGTGAAGATCCCCAAGGCCGATCTGGAGACCTTGCTGGCGCAGGAACTCGGCTTCCGGCCGGGTGAACTCCATTTCTCGTCGCGGCCGGTGCGGCTGGAAGGGGTGGCGGCATCGTTCGCCGGCATGGTCCGTACCGTCTGCGACGATATCGATCTCGGGCTCACCGCATACAGTCATCCGCGCACCTGCGGATCGGTGGAGGATACGCTGAAGCGGCTGTTGCTGGCGGCGGTGCCGCACAATCACAGCGACCTGTTCAACGGATCGGTTTCGGGGCTGGCGCCCTTCTATGTGCGGCGGGCGGAGGAATATATCCGCGCCCATGCCGAGGAACCGATCAGCCTGGCCGACCTGATCGAGGTGTCGGGCGTCAGCGCGCGGTCGCTCCATGCCGGTTTCCGCCGGTTCCGCGACAGCACGCCGATGGGCTATCTCAAGAACCACCGGCTGTCGCTGGCGCGCAGCGCGCTGCAGAAGGGCGCGGAGAAGGGGATTTCGGTGACCGACGTTGCGCTGGCCTGCGGCTTCACGCATCTCAGCAAATTCGCACGCGATTATTTCGAACGCTATGGCGAACGCCCCTCGACCACGCTGCGCGCCTGCGATTTCGCGCGGGTGTGAGGGGGGCTGCGGTCCAGGGCCGCCAGGTTGAGTGCGGTAAATGAAAATCCGTTGAGGCTGAGCCTGTCGAAGCCCTTGTCCTGCTTTGGCATGGTGCCGAAGAAAGACAGGACTTCGACAGGCTCAGTCCCAACGGTGGTGATGGCCAATCCCACCTGGGGGCTCTTGTTTCAAATCAGATGGATCGCTTCGTCGCGTTCGACGACGCTGTAGGTGCGCAGCGCGATCGAGCAGGGCGCGCCCGTCGCCTCGCCGGTGCGGATGTCGAACTTGCCCATATGATAGGGGCAGACGATCTCGCCATTCTCGATCTCGCCTTCGGCCAGCGACGCGTCACCATGGGTGCAGAGGTCGTCGGTCGCATAGACCTGGCCGTCGACGCGATAGACCGCGAGCACCCGGCCATCGCCGAGATCGACCTGGAAGACCTCGCCTTCGGGAACGTCGGCGGATGCGCAGAGCCGTTCCATCAGGCCTGAACCGGTTTCCTGAGCGACCAGGGCGGCGAGGCTTCGCCCTGCAAGCGGACATCCAATATGATCCTGCTGAATTTCCATCCGTCATTCCCCATTCGGGCGCTGCCGTCATACCAGCCGCCCAGCCATTGATCGCGCGGGCCGTCGTCGGTCCGCATCGTGCAGAGTTCCCAGAGATACCATTGGCAGTCCGCGCTCATGCCGTCCTCGGCGAGCACCACCAGCGGCGGGGTCATGTAATGGATCGACCATAGCACGCGCTCCGCCGCGATCGCGGCCAGGCCCTGCGTGATCGCGTCGCGCCCTGCCAGTGCGGCGAAGCCTTCGGACGACCAGGTCGCATCGTCGGCGAACAGCGGCGCCATCATCGCGGGATCGTTGCGGCGATCGGCGGCTGCCGCATAGCGCGCGACGAGATCGCCGATCGCGTGCCGCGCCTCGATGCGGTGCAGCCGCTGTTCGATGCCATGGGTCATGACGCGCCTGTCGGCGGCAGGCCGAGCGCGGTATCCTGCGCGCCATGCGCCGCGACGAAGCGCGTCTCCTCGAACGCATAGGGTACGCCCGGCGCGCCGCCATAGAGTTCGACATGCGGGGCGACCTCGGCCAGCGCCAGCGCCAGATAATAGAGTGGGCGCATCTCATCGGGCAGCTTGCCCAAGGGATAGGCGTCGACCGCCGCCAGCATCGCCTCGGTGCGCGGCAGCACCGCATCGTAAAAGGCCCTGATCTCCTGGCGCGTCGCGGTTCGGCGACGGGTCTGGCGCGCATCGGCGCTGGGCAGCGCCCAGTCGAGAAAGGGCGCCAGCTCGGCAAAAGCATCGGGCAGGGGGGTATGGGGCATTGTCGGTTCCTTGTGCGCGGTCGCGGTCACGCGTTGACGAAACGGTCGACGATCACCGCGCCATGGCGGATCAGGATCTCGTCGTCCTGCAGGTGCTGGAGCGTCTTGGCGCGCGACTGCATGGCGCGCTGCGTGTCCTCCATCGTCGCGGTGTCCTCCAGCCAGGCGTTGCGCTGCAGCGTCATCGCGTGCTCGGTCGCCCAGCGTTGGCCGTTGGTCTGCGGCGCCTTCACATAATAGCGGCCTTCCCACAGCGTCTTGTTGTGCGCGATCGGCCAGAACTGGTGGGTGAACCAGATGCCCTCCGCCACATGGATCAGCGTGTTGGGAAAGAGCACGCTCAGCTCGAACGCGAAATCGGCGCGCTTGTCCGGGTTTATGGTCGGCGGCAGCATCGATTCCGCGCGCGTCGAAACCAGCGACGCGCCCGCCATCGCGTTGGCGATGGCGGCGACGGGCGTGGGCTTCGCATTGAGCGTCAGGCACACCGCGCAGGTGCGGTGCGGCCCCATCAGCTTCACATTCTGAAGCCCGGTCGAAAACACGTTGGGGAACGAGCCGGCATGGATGGTGTCGACATGATAGGCCTCGGCGAACGCGTCGTGCGCGACCTTCCAGTTGCAGTCGAGATAGGTGTGATAGGTGAAGCCGTAATCGAGCGTATCGAAGGGATAGCCCGCGAAATGCGTGGCATAGTCGCCCAGGAACTCGGCCAGGCTGGCATCCGGCGTTTCGGCCAGGTTGACGAACAGAAAGCCTTCCCAGGTGTCGAGATGGATCGGGGCGAGGCCGTTCTCGGCCTTTGAGAAGCAATTGTAGAAGCGCTGCTCGCTCGGCACCTGCTTCAGCGCGCCTTCGGCATCATAGACCCAGCCATGGAAGCGGCAGGTGACGATGCCCGCCTTGTTGCGGCCGAAGGTCTCCTCGCCGGTTTCGTTGACCACGGTGTTGCCGCGATGCGCGCAGGCATTGTGGAAGGCGCGGACCTTGCCGTCCTTGCCGCGGATCAGGATCGCCGAGGTGTCGGCGGCGGCGAGGCGCTTGACCTTATAGTCGCCGGCCCTGGGGATCTCGTTCTCGCGCCCGACGCACAGCCAGACCTGGCGGAAGATCTTCTCCTTTTCGCGCTCGTACCATTCGGGCGAGATATAGGGTTCGGTCGATATCGGGCCGGAGCCGAGTTCGGGATATTGTTCGATCCAGCGATGCGCGGTCTCGGACATGATATGCTCCTTCTGCTGCCCGATGATCTGATGGCATGATCATGTCCGCGGCGGCGGGAAGGCGGCTAGCCCGTCCCTGTCCGGCTTAGCCTGCGCGCGCACTGAAACATCCGTGCGATCGCCCGGAAACGCTGGCGATGCCGGTGCAGTCGATAGCAGCGACGGGATGGCGGCAGCGGGATCAGGCTAGCGGCAAAAGGCGTGCGGGGCTCAATTGCGAACGATCATGGGGCACTGAGCCGCCATGAATGCCACGCGGCGGAAACGAACGGTTGGAGCCCGAAAACGGGGCCGATCCGTCCAGCGGTTCCGCCGATCAGGGTGAGGGGAGAAGCAATAATGACCCAATATGGTTTCGGCCGCGCGGCCCATATGCGCGCAGCTTTCGGCAAATGTCTGCTCGCCGGCGCATCGCTTTCCGCGATGCTGGTCGGCGCCCCCGCGCTCCATGCGCAGGATGCGTCGCCGCAGGCGGCGGAAGAGGAGAGCGCGGGCATCGAGGAAATCACCGTCACCGCCCGGCGGCGCGCGGAATCGCTGCAGGACACGCCGATCGCGATCTCGGCGGTTTCGGGCGAAGGCATCGCGGCGCGCGGCCTCGACAATGTCACGCAGATCGGGGACTTCACCCCCAATGTGAAGTTCAACAGCTCGGTTCCGGTTTCGGCGAGCAACGCCACCGCGGCGATCTTCATCCGCGGCATCGGCCAGAACGACTATCAGCTATCCGCCGATCCGGGCGTCGGCCTCTATCTCGACGGCGTCTATATCTCGCGCGGCGTCGGCAATGTGCTCGACGTGCTTAACGTCGAGCGGATCGAGGTGCTGCGCGGGCCGCAGGGCACGCTGTTCGGCCGCAACACGATCGGTGGCGCGGTCAGCGTCGTCACCAGGAAGCCGGGAAGCACGCTTGGCGGCAGCCTCGACGTCACGACCGGGCGCTTCAACCGCGTCCAGATCAAGGGATCGATCGACGTGCCGCTGGCAGAAGGCGTCTATACCAGCCTGTCCGCCTTTTATCACAATCGGGACGGCTATGTGAAAGGCGTGGTGCCCGGCGCGCCCGATCTGGGCGATACCAACCAGCTTGCCGGCCGTTTCGCGCTGCGGCTGGAGCCGTCGAGCGACGTCAGCATCGACATCGCGGTGGACGGCACCCGTTCGCGCGAGCAGTCGGCGCCCAATGTGCTGATCGCGCAGGACGAGAACGCGCCCGCCGCCGCGACCTGGAACGCCGCCTATTCGGGCGCGGCCGCGATCTGCGCGAGCGCGACCAATCCGGCGCGCTTCACCGATCAGCGCTGCTTCAACAGCCAATGGGCGCTGGCACCCTATCGCCACGGCGGCACCTTCACGACCATCTCGCAGGTGTTCAATTCGGCGAGCCGCCGGCCTTATCAATCCGCGTCCGACCTCAACATCTGGGGTATTTCTGGCGTGCTTGAATGGCGGCTGTCGGATGCGGTCACGCTCAAATCGATCACCGCCTATCGCAAGGTGACGGGCTTCTGGACGCGCGATTCCGATCACAGCCCGGCGACGATCATCCAGACCAACAGCGACTGGCGCCAGGATCAGTTCAGCCAGGAACTCCAGCTTGGCGGCGACGCGCTCGACAAGCGGCTCAACTGGCTGGTCGGCGCCTATTATTCGAGCGAGAGCGGCAATCACAGGGATCTGGTCAACATCATCGACGCCGTGTTCCTGAGCGGCGCGGTGCTCGACGGCAAAAGCTATGCTGTGTTCGGCCAAGCGACCTACGAGATCGTCGAGAATCTGAACCTCACCGCCGGCATTCGTTGGACCGAGGACCAGAAGACCTTCAACAATGCCAACCAATATGTCGTCGAGGCCGGCTTCCTGACCGGCGCACCCTTCAATCCCGACGGTTCGGGCCTGCAGGACGGCGATCCGCTGATGGGCCCGCTGGGGCAGAGCTCGACGATCAAGGACCGCGCCTGGACGCCGATGGCCAGCCTGTCCTATCGCTGGAGCCCCGAAATCCTGACCTATCTGTCCTATTCCAAGGGCTTCAAGGGCGGCGGCTTCACCCAGCGCGTCTTCCCGCCCTTCGCCTTCATCCCGTCCTTCGCGCCGGAGACGAGCGAGACCTTCGAAGCGGGCTTCAAGACCGATCTGCTCGATCGCAGGCTGCGGCTGAACGGCGCCGCGTTCATCAACAATTACAGCAATCTCCAGATCACCGTGAACGACCCGACATTGGGCTTCGCGCCGATCATCCAGAATGCGGCGAAGGCGCGGATCAAGGGACTGGAACTCGAACTGCTCGCCCAGCCGATCGACGGGCTGCGGATCGAGGCGGGGCTGGGCTATCTCGACGCGCGCTACCGTGAGGTCGATATCCGCGCGCTCAACGCGGGCGTCACCAAGGACACGCATCTCCAGAACGCGCCGAAATGGACCTTGAGCGCGGGCATCTCCTATGCCGTAGACCTGGGCGACAGCGGCACGATCACGCCGCGCATCGACTGGTCCTATCGATCGCGCGTCTATAACGACGCGGTCAACACGCCCGAACTGGTTCAGGACGGCTATCACCTCGTCAACGCCGCCATCGCCTATGCCGGCAAGGATGCGCGCTGGAGCCTGGCGCTCGGCGTCCGCAACCTCACCAAGCAGGTCTATCTGGGTTCGGGCTATGCCGACTCGTTCGGCGGCATTTTCGAGGGCGTCTATGGCCGCCCGCGCGAATGGTATCTGACCGCCGGCTACAAGTTCTGACCATGGCGCCGGACATGTCGCTGGAGGCGCGTATCGCCCGGCTGGAGGCGTATCAGGCCATCGAACGCCTGATCGCCGACCTGGGCCATGGTTTCGACAGCGGCCCTTCCGCCACACTGCTGCGCGGGCTGTTCACCGCCGATGCGGTGTTCACGATCGACGGCTATGGCGTGCTGGCCGGCGCCGACGCCATCGCCGACGGCGTCGCCGGCAATGCCGATACCGGCTTTCGCTGGACGCTCCATTATCTGGTGTCGCCGCGTATCGACCTGTCGGCGGACGGCCGGTCAGCGGCGGTCGCGTTCATGCTGTGGGAAGCGGCGACCGCCGCCAGCGGCCGCGCCTATTGGATCGGCGGCAGCTATGCCGCGACGGCGGTGGCGGCGGAGGATCGCTGGCGTTTCGCCAGCCTGACGCTCGGCGCCGATCTCATCTCTCATTATCCCGAGGGCTGGCACGACAAGCCCGCCGCTCTCGACCAGGCCTGAACCCGGAACGGGAAGGATCAATAAACATGTCTCATCCAGCCGCATCGCTCGACCATATCAGGCGCTCCGTGCCGCAGATCCGCGAGGAGCTGGGCGTCGCCCCCGTTCCGGTGCGCGCCATCCGCGATCCCGCCATCTACGCGCTCGAAAAGGAAAGGCTGTTCAAAAAGGTCTGGCTGAAGGTCGCGACCGCGTGGGAACTGCCCAATCCCGGCGATTACAAGGTGAAGGAGATGCCGGTCGCCGACACATCGGTGCTGATCGTGCGCGGCAAGGACGGGCGTATCCGCGCCTTCCACAATGTCTGCACGCATCGCGGCAACAAGGTGGTGCCCAACAGCGATTTCGAAAGTTTCGGCCGCGCGCGCGCCAATGTCCTGTCCTGCCGTTTCCATGGCTGGGTGTTCAGCACCGAAGGGCCGCTGAAATCGGTGCCGCTTCAGGATCATTTCGGCCAGATCGACACCGCCTGCCTGGGGCTGCGCCCGATCGCGTGCGACGAATGGCAGGGTTTCGTCTTCATCAATTTCGATCCGGAGCCGGCCCAGTCGCTGGCCGACTATCTCGGCGATTTCGGGGCGCTGTTCGGCGGTTATCCCTATCATGAATCGACCACCGCCTTCCGCTATTCGACGGTGCTGGAGTGCAACTGGAAAGTTGCGCTTTACGCCTTTTCGGAAGGCTATCATGTGCCGACCATCCATGCCGGCTCGCTTCCCGGTTTTCGCGGCATCGAGCACAGCGATTTCAAGCTGATGGGGCCGCACGCATCGTCCACCATCTATGGCGCCGGCATGGACGCGGCGCCGTCGACGCAGAAATTCGCGGGCATCCTGCACGGCAGCGAATGCCACAAGCCACGGCCCGATCTGCTGCCGCCGGCGATCAACCCAGAACGCCGCGCCGATTTCCAGTTCGAACTGCCCAACATCTTCCCCAATCTGCTCATCCACCTGGCATCGGGCTGCGGCTATCCGGGCATGTCCTATTTCACCCATCAGTTCTGGCCGCTCGATCATGGCCGGACCTTGTGGGAAGGGATCAACTATTTCCGCCCCGCCGAAAATGCGGCGGAGCGGGCCGCGCAGATCCATGTCAACGCGCTGCACCGCAACGCCTGGCTGGAGGACACCGCGACGATGGAAGACACGTTTACGGGCATCATGTCCGGCGCGATCGACGATATGCAGTTGATGGATCAGGAGTTTCTGATCCGCCATGCTGCGCTGACGCTCGATCGCCATCTTGAAGAAGTGGACTGAATGCCATGACCGACATCGCACTGCCCGCCGGCTTCCAGGATCTGGAGCCTTTGGCCGCGCGCTGGGCCAGGCCCACCGAGAATGAGCGCAACGCGATCCGGCTTTCCGCCGCGCCCGGGGATTTCGTCGATTTCGACGCGCTGATGGCGCCCCGGCTCGAAGCCCTGCTGGCGCATCTCGCGACATTGCCGGCACGGCCCGAGGATCCCGCGGATTACAATGCGCTGCTATTGGCCGCCGCCTTTGCCGAAGCCGCGCCGCATCACGAACTGTACGGCGACAGCGCGCAGGTGCCGTTCAGCTTCGATGCTCGCCGTTTCACGCCCGATCACGGCACCGAGGCGACATGATCGGTCGGTTTCGACCGAGGCGATGCAGAGGGCGCGGCCCGTCGTTCAATGGCCGACATCGGATGACGGCGCCTTCAGCATGGCGTCGAGCATTGCTTCGAAATCCACCCCATGGACCTGATGGAGGATCGCCGCGCGGCGCCGCAGTTCGGCCTGATAGTCCGGATCGCGGTAGATATCGGCAGATGGTTCGACCGGCGCGCCGATTTCCAGGTTGAGAAGGCCGCCCACCACCAGCGCGGCCGCCGGCCAGGGCACTTCCGCCATCGGCGTCGCCGCCGCCTTGCCATCCACCATCATCTCGATCGGCTCGTCGGCGGGGACCATATCGCCGAACGAGCGGCGTCCCAATGCCATATCCCCGATCATTATCAGGCCAGGCGCCGGCGGCAGGCCGAGTTTCGCCGCGATTCCGGCATCGGGGAGCATGATCAGCGACAGCATCGCACCCGGATGCCGGGCTCGGACGATCTGGCCCATGGTCGGCTTTTCGGCGGTATTCGCGGGCAGTGCCTGCCACAGATGCGGGCTGCCGGCGATGACGAGCGCCCGCCGGCCGGGTTTCAGGACCTGGCTTTCGAGCAGGTCCGCGAAGAACTGGTCCCGAATGCGGTAGCGCCGATAGTCCTCGGCGCTTTTCACCCGGGACCAGTCGATCGGGGGATCGGCGAGCAGCACGCGCACGGGCTTAGCGCACGTCTTGCGTGCATTGGCGTCGCGCACCGCATCGAAGAACCGTTCGTACAAGGGGGAATCCCACACCATCCATTGGCCGGTATCGCGCCAGATGGCGCGTTTTTCCGGAAGCGACACCGGCGCGCCGCGGCGATAGCCGACATAGCGGTCGGCGATGTGCTGCAACCGGCTGTTGCCGAACTCGACGACGATGTCGTCGATGCGGCACAGAATGCGCGGGTCGGCGACGAGCCGGCGATACAGATGATGGATCGATGCCTGACGATGAAGCTCGCCCAGGCCGAGCAGGGGATGCGTGTCGAGCGCGGCGGCGATACCCGCGATCATGGGCTCCACCGCGTCTGCCGTGGCTGTCTGCGATGGTTCCGCCAATCCGATGCAGGGCCAGGCAAGGGCTGCGCATGACAGGATCCTGCTTGCGGCCCGCATCGCTGCGATCGTCTTCCTCACCCTGTGCGCAATCATGTCGATCCGTCCCGATCTTCGTCTCGAACGGTTAGACCGGCGATGAGGGCGTTCCCGGTACGGCGGTGGCGCAAAAAAACATCGGACTTGTCGTCACGGGATTTTGCGGCTCGTCTGTCTTGAGAAGCGAGGACCGATCGAGATCGACGCCCGGAGGATGCATTTTCGCTGATGATTGACGATGCGGCGCTCAGAGCCTGGTTTTGCGAGGAAGTGCTGCCGCATGAAGCAATGCTCACGCAGTTCATCCGTCGCAATTGGCCGGTTTCCGCCGATATCGACGATCTCCGCCAGGAGATTTACGAACGGATGGTGATCGGCGTGCGCAACGAACTGCCGCGCAATGTGAAATATTATCTGTATGCGGTCGCGCGCAACCACCTGATCAATCGCGCGCAGCACGAACGTGTGGTCTCGTTCGAACTCGTCGCCGACATGACGATGAAGGAGGATGCATTCGACCATCCGGCGCCCGAACCCAATCTGATCGCACGTGACGAATTGCGCCGGGCGCAGGTCGGGCTCGACAATCTGCCGCCGCGCTGCCGCGAGGTTGTCCGGCTCCGCAAGGTCGACGGGCTGTCGACGGCCGAAACCGCGACTCATCTCGGGATCAGTGTCGACACTGTCGAGAAGCAGCTGACGCTCGGCATGCGCGCGCTCGTCGATTTCATGCTGGGCGGGGCTGGCCGGATCAGCCGGCCCGGCCGGTCGCACAGAAAGATCGGGCGCGGATGACGGCGCAGCGCTCTCTTCAGGACGAGGCCGCGCAATGGGTGCTGCGCAGCGAAGAGCCGGGCTGGTCCGAAGCCGATCAGGCTCAGCTGGACGCCTGGCTCGCGGCCTCTGCCGCGAACAAGGTCGCATTCTGGCGCCTGCAGCATGGCTGGCGCGCGGCGGATCGCATCGGCGCGATCGGTGCCGCAGCGGATATGCCGGCTCCCACCATGTCGCGCTTCTCCTTCGGCTGGCGCAGGCCGTTGCCGGCGATCGCGGCATCCTTGTCGCTTCTGCTCATCGCGGCGGTGATCGTCGCGAGCGGAAAATTGCCGGTGCCGTTCTCGCCGGAACCCGACCAGGCAATCGAACTGGCGCGTGTGGAGACGGCCGTTGGTGGGCGCAAGCTTGTCGGACTGCCCGACGGCAGCCGCGTCGAACTCAACACCGCCACTGCCATTCGGGCAGGCGTAGGCAGGGCGCGCCGCGAAGTCTGGCTCGACAGTGGCGAAGCCTATTTCGACGTCGCCAAGGATCCGTCCAGGCCCTTCGTCGTCCATGCGGGATCGCGGACGATCACCGTGCTCGGCACCAAATTCTCGGTGCGTCGCGCGCAGGGGCGGGTGACGATCATCGTGTCGGAAGGGCGGGTGCGCGTGGACGAAGTGCGCGGCGACACGGTTGACCGGTCGGCGACGATCACCACCGGCAATATCGCGGTCGCCGAAGGGCCGACGATGCTGATCGCCGACCGCAGCGAGGATCGCGTGCAGGAAAAAATGGCCTGGCGCGAGGGCCGGCTGGTTTTCGACGGCGATACGCTGGGCGAGGCGGCGGACGAGTTCAACCGCTATAACCGCAAGCAGATCGTCATCGCCGACCGCGATGTCGCGCAGATGGCGATCGGCGGCAGCTTCGAAGCGAAGAATGTCGATATATTCGGCCGGCTGCTGCGCGAGGCCTATGGCCTGAAAGTCACCGACGACCAAGAAAAAATATATATCTCGCGTTAATGCGTAACGGATTTCGGATGTGCCGACTGTCTTACTGATCAGACAACAATGGTACATCGGGGGGAGTGATCAATGCGGGGTGTGGTATTCGCGCTTGCAACGAGCGCAGCAATTATCATGTCTGCTTCACCTGTTCATGCGGCGGATGAAGTTCGTACATTCAACATTCCGGCAGGGAATTTGAAATCTGCGCTGGATGCCTTTGTGCGGCAATCGGGCCGGCAGGTCATCTATCGGATGGAGGATGTCCGCCCCGTCCGCACCCGTGGCGCGAAGGGGCAGCTGGGCGTGATCGCCGCGCTCGACCGGCTGCTGGCGGGCAGCGATCTCGCATCCTATGTCGACGCATCGGGCGCGGTCGCCATCCGCCGCCGCCAGGGCGCGGCCGCCGGGCAGCCCGCTGCGACGGACGCGGTCGCGATGGAGGGGCCCGCTGCGGAAGAGGCGCCCGCGATCGTCGTCACCGGATCGCGTATCCAGCGCGTCAACGTCGAATCCCCCGTGCCCGTCACCACGATGCGCGGCGAGGAGTTCTTCCAGACGGGCAACACGTCGGTCGGCGAGGTGCTCAATGAAATGCCGAGCTTTCGCAGCACCGTCACTCAGGCCAATTCGACGCGGATCCTGGGTGGATCGGGCCTGAACCTGCTCGATCTGAGGGGCCTGGGCACCGATCGCACGCTGGTGCTGCAGAATGGGCGCCGCCATATCGCGGGCTCGCCCAACGGGTCGGCACCCGACGTCAACGCGATTCCGACCGAACTGATCGAGCGCGTCGATATCGTGACGGGCGGCAGTTCGGCGGTCTATGGTTCGGACGCGATCGCCGGCGTCGTCAATTTCGTGCTCAAGCGCGATTTCGAAGGTCTGCGGATGCGCGGGCAGGGCGGGATCAGCCGCTATGGCGATGCCGGCCAATATTTCCTGAGCGCGACGGCGGGCACCAATTTCGGCGACGGGCGCGGCAATGTCGTCGTCAGCGCCGAATTCGCCAAGCAGGACGATTGGTATGCGTCGCAGCGGCCCGACTATAACCGGCTGACCGCCTATCTGCAGGTCGATCAGGATGCGCCGGGCCTGCCCAATGGCAGCGACGGCGTGCCCGATCGCCGGCTTTTCAGCGATATCCGCTATCTGGATGCCAGCAATGGCGGCCAATATGTCGTGCTCGCGCCCGGCGCCGACGGGCATCTGCCGGCCTATCTGTTCCAGCCCGATGGCTCGCTGGTCCTCCAGACCGGCGACCGCATCGGCCTGGCGCCCTTCGGTTTCTATCAGGGCGGCAACGGATCCAACCTGCAGGAGGGGCGCCAGCTCGGCCTGGCGCCCGATGTCCGGCGCTACAGCATCAACCTGCTGAGCCATTTCACGGTCAGCGAGGCGTTCGAGCCCTTCATCGAGGCGAAGTTCGTGCGCTCGGATGCGCTCGGCAGTTCGGTCGGGCCGTTCTTCTCGATCGCCGACCGCAGCCCGCGTGAAAGCTATCGCACCGACAATCCCTATCTTTCCGCCGCCGCCGCCGATCTGATCCGCCAGACCATGGGGATTCCGGCGGGGCAGGATGCGCCATTCTATTTCGCGCGCAACTTCCTGGAACTGGGGACGCGGCAGGAAGCGACGCGGCGCGACACCTGGCGCGTCGTGGGTGGCGCCAGGGGCCGCTTCAACGGCGACTGGCGTTACGAGGCGTCGGTCAATGTCGCGGAGGTCGATACGCGCACACGCATCCTCGGCAATGTCGACATGCAGCGCTATCTGCTGGCGATCGACACGGTGCGCGACCCCGCGACCGACCGGATCGTCTGCCGCTCCACACTCAATCCCGCCGCTGCCCGAACCTATGAAGGCGCGACCAACCAGGCCTTTGCCGCCGGCCGGCTTGCCGCCGACGTCGCGGCCTGCGCGCCGCTCAATCCGTTCGGAGAAGGCAATATCTCGCAGGCGGCCAAGGATTATCTGCTGACCGATTCCATTGCCCGGTCGAAGTTGAGCCAGTTCGTGTTCAACGCCTTCGTCAATGGCGACAGCAGCGACTGGTTCGAACTGCCGGGCGGTCCGGTCGGTTTCGCGATCGGCGCCGAATATCGCCGCGAGCGGCTGCGCAACACGCAGGATCCGCTGGTCGAGGCGGGGCTGACCTTCTACACGCCCGCGCCTGCTTTCCGGCCACCAGCCTTCGAGGTGAAGGAAGTGTTCGGTGAGATCAGCCTGCCGCTGCTCGCCAATCAGCCCTTCTTCAGGGAACTGACCGTCAACGCCGCCGCGCGCGCCGCCGATTATCGGGGGCGGGCGGGCACGGTGCTCGCCTGGAACGGCGGCGTCGAATGGGCCCCCGTCGACGATCTGCGCTTCCGCGCCAACTATGCGACGGCGGTGCGCGCACCCAATCAGGTGGAGGTGTATCGCCCGTACAGCCAGCGTTATTCGGCTGGGCTGATCAGCGATCCCTGCTCCGTGCAGAATATCGGCGCCGGATCATCGACACGCGCCGCCAATTGCCGGGCGGCCGGCGTTCCGGACGGCTTCGACAAGATATATATGACGTCCTTTCCCTATCAATCCGGGGGCAATCCCGAATTGCGGGAGGAGCGGTCGAAATCGCTGACCGCGGGCCTTGTATTCCAACCGCGCTGGATCAGGGGCTTGTCGCTGACGGTCGACTATTACGATATCAAGGTCGATGACGTGATCACCTCGCCCGGGGTGCAGCAGGTGTTGAACGCCTGTTACGACGCCGCCGGGATCGACAACCAGTTCTGCCGCTCGTTCTCCCGCAACATCGGATCGGCACCGGGCCCCAACGGCGAGAAGCGCGGTGAGATCATCCAGAACAGCCTGACCCTGGGGCCGCTCAACTATGCCGCGCTCAAAACGCGGGGTGTGGATATCGGCGCGGCATTTCGCCGCAAGATCGCGGATGTCGCCACCATCGGGCTGCGGCTGAACTATACCCATGTCCTGCAGAACGACGCTTTCCTGAACCCCGAGACTCCTGAACGGGCCGATCGCAATCTCGAAGAGATCGGCTATCCGCGCAATGCCTTCAATCTGGCGGTCGATATCGAGCGCGGTCCGATCACGCTGGGCTATCAGCTCAAATATGTCGGTCGGATGACGCCCGGCGCGATCGAGAACATCAAGTCGGTACAGGGGCGCCCCGCCGAGGATCTGGACGCCTTCGACGTCAGGTATCTGCCGAGCGTCGTCTATCACGACGTGCGGCTCTCATTCGACGTCGATGCGCGCTTCAACACCTATGTCGGCGTCGACAATCTCGGCAATCGCCGCCCGCCCGCGGGGCTGGTGGGGATCACGCCGGGATCGGGCGTGTACAGCAATATCGGCCGCTTCTTCTACGTCGGCGCAGCGGCGCGGTTCTGACATGACGACGAAAGCGCAATGCGGGCGTGGGCCCGGCCGGCTGCCGATCGCCAGCGCGGCGATGCTCGCCGTCACCGCGATATCGATCGTGCCGCATGCTCCATCGATGGCGTCCGAACCTGTCGCCGCATCCCGGCCGGGCGGACAGGGGCGCGCCGAGATCGGCGCCTGGGGCTTCGATCTGGCGGGCATGGACCGCAGCGTCGATCCGGGGGACGATTTCCACCGCTATGCCAGCGACGGCTGGGTGAAGGCGACGCCGATCCCGCCCGACAAGATCGGTGTCGATGCCTTCTCCGCGCTCGAGGAATTGTCCGCACAACGCGTGCGCGCGATCCTGCAGGAACAGTCGGGCAAGCCGGGATCGGCGATCGGCGATTATTATGCCAGCTTCATGGACCGGCACCGCGTGGATGCGCTGGGCCATGCGCCGATCGATCCGCTGCTCGCCGATATCGACCGCGCGGCGGATGCCGGGGCGCTGGCGATGGTGATGGGCAGGCTGACGCGGATGAAGGTCCAGGCGCCGTTCTGGACGATGGTCGAGGCCGACGATCGTGCACCCGAGGCGGCGATCGTCATCGTCCATCAGGGCGGGCTCGGCATGCTCGAGCGCCAATATTATCTCGACAAGGGCAAGGATCTCGATGCCCGGCGCGATGCCTATCGCCAATATCTGGCTGAGTTGCTCACCCTGATCGGGCAGGAGGATGCGCAGGCGCGGGCCGCCGCTGTATTCGATTTCGAGACGAAGCTGGCGACGGGACAATGGCCCCAGCTCGACACCCGCGATCCCGACCGCGCCTATAACCCGTTGAGCATCGACGAGATCCGTCGTTCGGCACCCGAGTTCCCGTGGGACGCCTATCTGCGATCGGCGGGCTTTGCAGGGCAGGAGCGTCTGCTCGTCCGTCAGCCCGACGCGATCGCGAAGAATGCGGCGCTGATGGCGACGGCGGCTCCCGCGGTGGTGCGCGACTATCTGAAGCTCAGGCTGCTCCAGGCCTATGCGCCTTATCTGTCGCAGCCGTTCGTCGATGCGCATTTCCGCTTCAACGGAACGGTGATGGCCGGTGCGCCGCAGAACAGCCCCGAATGGAAGCGCGGTGCTGATCTCGTCTCGATGACGATGGGCGACGCGGTCGGCCGGATCTATGTCGAGCGGCATTTCCCGCCGGAGGCGAAGGCGGAGGCCGATCGGCTGGTGCGGGAGATCCTGGCCGCCTGGGACCGGCGGCTCGGTACGCTGGCCTGGATGTCCCCGCAGACGCGGGCGCGAGCGCGGGCCAAGCTGCGCGCGATGGTGGCGGAGATCGGCTATCCGATCCGCTGGCGCGACTATGCGTCGCTTGCGATCCGGCGCGACGATCTGTTCGGCAATGTCCGGCGCGCCCGCGAGTTCGAGCATCAACGCCAGCTGAACATGCTGGGCAGGCCGATCGACAAGCGACAATGGTATACCGACCTGCCCGCCATGGGGGTGAACGGCTATGCCAATCACCGGTCCAACCAGATCGTGTTCAGCGCCGGGCTGCTGCAGCCGCCTTTCTTCGACGCCCATGCCGATCCCGCGCTCAACTATGGCGCGATCGGCGCGGTGATCGCGCACGAGATCGGCCATCATTTCGACGACCAGGGCGCGAAATATGACGAGCGCGGCGTGCTCAGCACCTGGTGGACGGCCGATGACGTCAGCCGCTTCGATGCGCTGACCGAGGCGCTGGTGAAGCAATATGACGCTTATGAGATTTTTCCGGGCAAGTTCGTCAACGGCCGGCTGACCGTGGGCGACAACATCGGCGACCTGGCCGGCGTGACCGTCGCCTGGGATGCCTATCGCCATTCGCTGGGCGGCAGGGAATTGCCGGTGAAGGACGGGCTGACGGGCGACCAGCGCTTCTTCCTGGGATGGGCGCAGATCTGGCGCGTCAATTACCGCGAGGCCGCACGCATGCAGGCGCTGCGCACCGACGTCCATGCGCCGCCCGAACAGCGCGTCTGGATCGTCCGCAATCTGCCCGGCTGGTACCACGCATTCAACGTGCAGCCGGGGCGTGCGCTCTACCTGCCAGAAGAGAAAAGGGTTCGCATATGGTGACTGTAACCGGACGGCTGCTCTGCGGCCTGGCCGCCGCCGCCGCGCTCGCGCTGCCGGCAGCGCTTCACGCCAAGCCGTATCTCTATGTCCAGAACGGCGAGAGCGGCGACGTTTCGGTGATCAGCATCCCCGAACATGAGCTGGTGAGCGTGATCCCCGTCGGCCATCATCCCGACGACGTGATCGGATCGCCCGACGGCAAGGCGGTCTATGTCAATGTCGGGATTTCGAAGTCGCATAGCTGGGGCGTTCCCGATTCCGGCGAGATCGTCGCGATCAGCACCGCGGACGACCGGATCCTCTGGCGCCTGCCGCTGAAGGACGGATGGCCGCATCATCTGAGCATCTCGAAGACGGGGACGCTCTATGCGCCGCTCTACGACCGCGCATATCTGGAGGTGATCGACACCCGGCGCGGGGTGATCACCGGCCGGCTCGACGGCCAGTGGGGCATGCACACCACGCGCCTGTCGGCAGACGGCAAGCGGCTCTACGCCGGTTCGATGTTCACCCAGTCGATCTATGTGCTCGATACCGAGAAGAACCGGCTGGCCAAGCTGCTGAGCTTTCAGGACGGGGTGCGCCCATTCACCTTCACGCGCGACGAAAAGACTCTCTACACGCAGCTTTCACGGCTGCACGGTTTTGCTGTCGCCGATCTGGAGAGCGGAAAGGTGACGCGGACGGTGCGTCTGCCAGGCCTGCCCGCCGATTTCACACCGCCCCTCGAATGGCCGCACAACGTCAATCACGGTTTGGAGCTGTCGCCCGACGAGACATATCTGTTCGCGGCGGGCAGCATCATCAACACCGTCTCGATCTATACGCATCCCGGGCTGGAACTGGTGAAGACGATCCCGGTCTGCGCGGGACCCAACTGGATCACGTTCGCGCCTGACGGCCGATATGCCTATGTCGGCTGCCGCACGAGCAACGAAGTGAGCGTGATCGATGTCGCCACCCTGCAGGAGCTCAAGCGGGTGAAGACCGGCGGCAAGGGTTCTGCGCGCGTCAAGGTGGTCGACGTGCCTAGCCGCGTAGCCAGGCCGTGATGCCCGGCATCCGCCGGCGCGAGATGCTGGCCGGTCTGGCGGCGCTGCACTGCGGCCGGGCGGCCGCGCATGACGATGCCGGGCCGCTGCTGGTGCCGCTCGCCAGGATCGGCGAAGGCGAGCAATTGCGCATTGCCTGGCGCGGCCAGCCCGTCTTCGTCCGTCACCGCAGCGCGGCCGAGATCGCGGCGGTGCGCGCGGTGCCGCTCTCGACGTTGCGCGATCCCGAACGCGACGAGGATCGCACGCGCGATCCGGACTGGCTGGTGGTGATCGGCCGCTGCACGCATGAAGGGTGCGAGCCTTTCGCCGGGCTGGGCGATGACGGCGGCTGGCTGTGCCTGTGCCACGGATCGCAATTCGACCTGTCCGGGCGCGTCCGCAAGGGGCCGGCGCCGACCAACCTGCCGGTGCCGCCGCATCATTTTCCCGTGCGCACCATGCTTGCGATCGGCGGAGGAGGGGCGTGAGCGTGCGTCGGGCCATCGGGCTGCTGCCCGTGCTGCTGCCGTTCGCTACGCCCGCCATCGCCACATCGGCGCCCGCTGATGCCCCGGCAACGCTCGCCATCATCGGCGCCGACATATTGCCGATGACGTCGCGGGTACGGCTGCGCGACCAGACGATCATCGTGCGCGGCGACAGGATCGTGCGCATCGGCCCGCGGCGAAGTGTCGCGGTCCCGTCGGGAGCGCGCCGGGTCATGGCGCGGGGGCTGGTGGTGATGCCGGGCCTGGTGGACATGCATGTCCATCTGCCGGATGCCGTGACGACGTCGGACGGGGCGCTGCGCCGTTCGCTGGCGCTGATGATCGGATATGGCGTGACGACGGCACGCGTGATGCAGGCGCCCGCGGTCGCGCGCGATGCGCGTTCGGCGGTCGAGCAGGGCGCTTTGGCCGGGCCGCGCCTGTATGTCGCCGCGCCGATCGTCAATGACGACACGGCCCCGACGGTCGCGGCCGGCCGCGCGGCGGTGCGCAGCGCGGCGGATGGGCGATATGACCTGGTCAAGGCGCACCAGCTCACGCATCCGACGGTCTGGCATGCGTTGATCGACGAGGCACGCGCCGTCGCACTGCCGGTGGCGGGCCATGTCGACAATGCGGTCGGCCTGCCTGCGGCGCTTGCTGCGGGGCAGGAGGTCGAGCATCTCGACGGTGCGATCCAGGAACTGCTGCCGAAGCGCGGCGCCGGTCTCGGGCCATTCGCGCAGGTTCCACCGGCAGCGGTGGTCGCTGCTGCGTCAGCCGCCGGGCCTGCGCGGATCGACGGTCTCGCACGGCGCGTTGCCAAAGCGCGATCCTTTCAGGTGCCGACGCTCGCATCGTTCGAACGTGCCTTCGATCCTGCCCCGGATGCGCTGGCGGCGGACACGGCGGCCTGTCTGGCCGATGCCGAACAGCGCCGAACCTGGCCGAAGCGTCGCGATGCCATGCGGCAGGCAATGCCGGCGGATGCGGCCACGACGTTCCTGCGCCTGCGCCGCGCGATCGCTGCGGCCTATGCGCGTGCGGGCGTGCGCATCATGGCGGGATCGGACACGCCGCAACCCTATCATCTCTGGGGCGAAGGGCTGTTGAGTGAGCTCAAGGCGCTCGCCGCCGCCGGGCTGACGCCGCTACAGGCCTTGCGCAGCGCGACGGTGGTGCCGCGCGACTATTTCCGTTCGCTGCCCCGGCGGGGATCGGCGCTGGGCTGGGCCGCCGATTTCGGCACCGTCGAGCCCGGCGCGCGCGCGGATCTTCTGCTGATTGAAGGCGATCCCTCACGCGACCTGGATGCGTTGCGCGCCATCCGCGCGGTCGTCGCGGGCGGCCGGCTGCATGACCGGGCGGAACTCGACGCGCTGGCCGGCGCCGCGCATTGCAGGGCAGGGGCGGCACGATGACCGGCGTGCCGATCGACCGGCGCGACGCGGTCCACATGCTGGCATGGCTGGGCGCAGGCCTGACGGCATCGGCGATGCCGGGGCGATCCTGGGCGCGCGCGACCGACGATATGTCGCGCGATGCCGCGAAGCTGCTGTTCCTGGAAGGGGACGCGCAGATCCGCGCCTTCCGCAACATGGACCGGCTGTTCGCGACGCGGCCCATCCGCAGGGGCGGCGTGACGGCATCGTTGCCGCGCGCCCCGACCGAGCCCGAGCTGGTGTTCAGCCATGACGGGCGCGACTGGACCCTGGCCCAATTCATGGCGTTCAATCGCGTCGCCAGCCTGGTGGCGGTGCACAAGGGCCGGATCGTGCTGGAACGCTATGCATTGGGCAACGACGCTGCGACACGGTGGACATCCTTTTCGATGGCGAAATCGGTGACGTCGCTGCTGGTCGGGGCCGCCATTGCCGACGGGCATATCGGCGCGGTGACCGATCCGGTGGTGCGTTATCTGCCCGCGCTCAGGGGCACGGCGTTCGACGGGACGATCATCCGCGATCTGCTGCGCATGTCCTCCGGCATCCGCTGGAGCGAGAATTACCTCGATCCCGCATCCGACGTAAACCGGCTGCTCGGGCTTTCGGCCGCACGCGATCGCAAGGGCCAGTTCTTCGCGCATCTGGCATCGCTGCCGCGCGCCTATCCACCCGGGACCGTCCACCAGTACAAGACCGGCGAATCCTGCATGCTGGGCGAAGTGGTGGCGGCCGCGATCGGCGGACCGCTATCGCCCTATCTTTCCGAACGGATCTGGCAGCCGATGGGCATGGAGGCCGACGCCTATTGGGTGTGCAATGCCGAGGGCGACACCGAATGGGGCGGGGGCTGCATCAGCGCGACGGCGCGCGATGTCGCGCGGCTAGGCCTGTTCTGCCTGAACGACGGCATCGCAGCGGGGCGCCGGATCCTGCCGGCGGGCTGGATGGCGGAGTCGACCCAGCCATCGGCGCCGCACAAGGCGAATGGCGGTGTGTCCGACTATGGCTATCAATGGTGGATCCAGCGCACGCCCGCCAGTTATCGAGCGGAAGGGGTCTTCGGCCAGTTGCTCCATATCGATCCCGCGGCGGACCTTCTGCTGGTCCTGCAAAGCGCCTGGCCCAGGCCCTCGGAAGCGCCGCGTGACGCGCTGAATGCCGCCTTTGTCGGTGCCCTGGCCAAGGTGATGGCCTGAAGCCCGGGACAGTTCACCCCATGAGCCACTTCCCCGCGTCGCCCGGGCTCAAAAAACGGCGGAGCGACGCGATCGGGGCATCGTCATTGCGCCCGTACGAAATGCAGCGTGATGCGCGACGTCTCCAGGGTGAAACCGCGCGCGTCGTCGTCGGGGGTGATGCCGAACGGGCCGCTCCTGAACACGCCTTCGGCATTGCGCTTGAGCGCCAGCGGGCCGGTCTTGCCACCATTGGCGGCTTCCAGCGTCAGGTTGATCGTGTCGGCCCTGGCATCGATCACATAGGTCGCGGCGATATTGGGATTCCGGTAGCGGCCGTTGAGCGCCGATCCGTCGGAGGAGGGTTCGGTGACCGCCGGCAGCCCTTCATTGAGCGCCGCGATCACTTCGTCCGCCTTTTTCGCGGGATCGATCGCGCCGTTGTTGCAGAGGAGCGCAATGCCCATCCGCTTTTCGGGCAGGCGCCCGTACAGCGTCTTGTATCCCGCCGCGCCACCGGTGTGGTGGAACCAGTGCGGACCGATGATCAGTCCGTTGCCATAGGCGATGCCACGGCCGGAACGCACCACCGGCGCGCCGTTGGTGAACTTGCCGGGGGCCACCATCAGTCGCGTGATTTCCGGCGTCCACACCTTGTGGCCGCTATCGATGTCGCGATCCCATTTGGCGAGATCGTTGACGGTGGTGATCAGCCCGCCCGATCCGCCGAACAGCGGATATTCGTCGGCGGAGCTCACCTTGCCGTCGGCCGCGGCGACATAGCCGTGCGTCGCATTGGCATCGGCGGTGCGCTTGCCCAGCATCATGAAGCTGCGCGTCATGCCCAGGGGCTTCAGCACATTGGTGTTCACATAGGTTTCGAAGGGCTGTTTCGAAACGCGTTCGATGATTTCGGAAAGCAGCAGATAGCCGCCATTGGTGTAATCATATTGGGTGCCGGGCGTGAAGTTGGTCTCCTTCTGCCTGAGCACGCCCGCCAGCGCCTCCGCGCGGCTGGGCTCGGAGATCTTCAGCTTGCCCTCCAGCGCGAGCAGCGCCAGCGAGTCCCGGATGCCGCCGGTCATGTTGAGCAGCATCTGGACGGTGACGACGGTGCCGTAATCGGCCAGTTCCGGGATATATTTGCGAACGTCGTCGTTGAGCGAGACCTTGCCCGCGACGACGAGCTGCATCAGCGCGACGGCGGTGAACTGCTTGGAGACCGACGCGGCGTAGAATTGCGTGTCCGGCCCGATCGCGCGGCCGGTCGCGACATCGGCGGCGCCCGCATTGACCAGCTCCGCCGTCTTGCCGTCTCGGAAGATGCCCACCGCGCAGCCGGGGGCGGTGGCGGAGGGAATGCCGAGCGCCGCCGCGATGCGGCCGGGCGCACCCGGATCGGCTTGAGCGGGCGTCGCGAGCAATGCGACGAGCGGCAGCCAGGCGAAACGGATCATCGCATTACCCCCAATATGGTTTGTCGCATCGTTCTTGCGGAAAACCGTCCTCAGTTTTCCGCACGATGCTCAAAATGGTCCGGGCCGCGAATGCGGCCCGGACTGTCTTCATCGGATCATTCTCAGAACTTGAAGCGGACGCCCGCGGTGAACATCCGGCCCAGCGTGTCGTACAGCGCACGCGTGGTGCCATAGCCGCCGACGCCGGTGATCGGCGGCGTCTTGTTGAAGACGTTCTGGATCGATCCGAACAGGGCGACGCGGTTGTCGTCATTCTCGATCAGCGTCACTTCGCCCTGAAGGTCGAAATAGACGCGGCCGTTGACGCTCAGCACGTCCAGGTCCTTGGTGGTATAGGCCCGGTTGATCGCACCGCCGCCGATATAGCGGGCAGCCACGCTCAGCGTGAAACCGGGGTTCACATAGCTGACATGCGTGTTGACCTTCCAGTGCGGGTTGCCGCCCACCGCCGCGACCGTCGGCTGCTCGACGCTGCCGCCCAGCTGGGTGAGCGTGATGCCGTCGAAGATCGAGGTGTTGTCGATATAGGTGACCAGCGCCTGCAGGTTGATCCGGTCCTCACCGATCGGGAACCAGTATTGCGCCTCCACGTCGATGCCGCTCGTCTTGACCGAGGTCAGGTTGACCGGGCCGTTGAGCACGCGGGTGATGCGATCGTCGGTGCCGCCGCGGATGATCAGCGGGCAGGCCTGGGGCGACGTGCCGCTGTAGCAGCGGTCAACGATCGCCGCCGGGGTCAGCGCGATGATCGCGTTGTTCAGCTCGATCTTGTAATAGTCGACCGAGAGCTTGAGGCGCGGGATGAAAGTGGGCGTCAGCACCAGGCCGGCGGTGAAGGTGTCGGCCTTTTCAGGCGTCAGGTTGGGATTGCCCTGGTTCGCCGCGGTGACGAGATAGGTATCGTTGACGATCGGATCGAAGACGCTGAGCGCCGAGGTCGATCCCGCCTGGAACAGCTCTTCCAGGCCCGGCGCCCGAATGTCGCGCGAACGCGTGGCGCGTACGCGGATCGAATCGTTGATCGCGTAGCTGATGCCACCCTTCCAGGTGACGACGGTGCCGGAGGTGCTGTAGTCGGTGACGCGCACGGCGGCGTCGACGCTCAGATCCTTCGCCCAGCTCGTATCCTTGGCGAGCGGGACCATGACTTCGCCGAAGCCTTCCTTCACCGTCACCTTGCCCGCATAGGGAATGGTGCCGCCGCCGAAAAAGGCCTGGGCGGTGGAGATGGGATCGGACGTCGTCTTGACGCTGAGCTCGCGATATTCGCCGCCGGCCGCGATCGAGACAGGCCCGGCCCAGGTGTCGAACGGCGAGCCGCGCAACGTCATGATCGCCGATTTCTGCTTGATGTCCCACAGGCGGAAGCCGGTGCCGTTCACATAGGCGAGCGCGGCATCCGAATAGCGGTTCTCGCCGATCAGGTTCAGCGGGACGCAGCCATTGGTCGGGTCGGTCAGCGTCGAGCGGCAGATCGGATCGACCACGCCCGGCGTGCGCGGATCGTCGATCGCGTCGACGGCAAGATTATAGCGCGCGGTGATGCGGTTGTTGCTCGTGGTCGCGCGGTTCTTGGTGCGGCCGTAGCTGAAGCTGCCGTCGAGCGTCCAGCCGGCGCCCAGCTTGGCGTTGAAGCCGCCCAGCGCGTTGATCGTCTCGATATCGAGGTTGGAGACGGTGCGGGCATTGTCCAGCACGCTGCGGCCGACGGTGATCGTCGCGACATTGTTCGCCGCCAGCGTCTGGCGCAGTGCCGCGGGCAGGAAGACGTTGTCGGACCGGATGCTCATCTGGTGCGCGGAGGCGAGGCCCAGATATTCAGAGGTCACCTTGTTGTACGAGAATTCGCCGAACAGCGTGATCGCGTCGCTGGCGTCGAAGGTCAGCCGGCCGAAACCGGTATAGCGGTTGACCGGAACCGCGCCCAGGCTGTCCGCGATACCGTTGGCGCCGTCGCCGCCGACCTGGGTCGACGCGGTCACCAGCGATCCGAATGCGAAGGGAACCGCATTGCCGCTGGTGTCGAACTGGATGCCCTTCAGATAGGAGGGAAGCGCCAGGATGTTGGTGATCGCGCTGCCGTTGCCGGGGGTGAAGCTGACGCCGGTGATCACGCCGCCATAGGAGACGTTGGTCTGGCGGATATTGTCGGTCAGGATCAGCCGCGGCTCGCCATTGGCGACGGTATAGGCGGGGTTGGAGACGGTGCCGGGGTTCTTCGCGCTCCACGGGCGATCGCGCAGCCAGCGGATGCCGCCATTCTGCGACGCTTCGGCCGCGACGACCAGGTGCAGGCGATCGTCCATGAAGCTGGTGCCGTAGCTCGCCGAGGCGAGGAAGTTCTCGTAATCGCCATAGTTGGAGATGCCGCCCTGGACGCTGCCCTTGAAGCCCTTGAAACGGGAATCGATGCGCAGGTTGACGACGCCGGCGACGGCGTCCGAACCATAGGCAGCCGATGCGCCGCCGGTGACGATGTCGATCCCGTTGACCATCGCCTGCGGGATCGAGGAAATGCTGACGCCGCCCGCGGGCGTGGTCGGCACATAGCGGCGGCCGTCAACCTGGACCTGGGTGCGCTGATAGCCCAGGCCGCGCAGATCGATATAGTTGCCGGCGGCGAGGCTGCCGAGATTGACCGTGCTGGTCGGGGTCAGCGACGGGCGGACCGAAGGCATCTGGTTGATGACGTCGGCGATGTTGGGGGCGGCGACGCGGCTGAGCGTCTCGGCGCCGATCACGGTGACGGGGGTGGGGGTGTCGAAGCCGTTGCGCTGGACGAGCGAGCCGGTGACGATGATGTCGGCTTCAGGCTCAGCCTCGGCGGCCTGGGGCGCGGTCTGCGCGAGCGCGGGATGCGCCAGGCACAGCAGCGCGCTGCCGCCCGCGAGGAGCAGGAGCTTCGCGCGACGCGCGCTCCCCGAAAAAGAGTGTGAAGCAACGGCCGTCATAATCGAATCCCCCTGATTTTCTTTCGCAACGCAACATCCCTGCGACACCTGTCACAAATCCAGCACAAAGGGTTCATAGAGCCATAGCGGATAGTTATATCGATCGTCGGGTTCATCGGTCGCCGGATACGGCGGATCGGCCGAATCCTTTGCAGAAGAGGATCGCGGCTTGTCCGTTCATGCGTTGAAGTGCGCTATTTCGGCGGTGTCGGCGATGGATATATCGACCTGAATCCGCTAATATATCCCATCCCGAAAGCGCGCGGAGTCGCGGCGGGGCCATTGTTCGAACGGTAATCTGTCGCAGGCCGCCCAGCCGCGCGAGCAGATGCGTGCTGCGCTGCAAAATGGAATGCCTCTGGCATAGCCAAAGGCTATATATCGCATCAAATCGGCGATGGTGGGGCGGCAATGGCGGCTTGCCGGGTCTTTGTAATCGGCCCGCGTCATCCTATTCAGTCCATCCGCACCGCCGGAGGGAAACCCGTCATGTCCATGATCCGCCGTTTGCCGCTGTCGATAGCGGTGCTTGTCGCCGCACCCGCGTTCGCCGCGCCGGTCAAGGCCGATCCGGTTCGCCAGTATCGCATTGCCCATGAGTGGGAAATCGTGCGCGAACTCGCCGATTTCGTCGCCATTCCCAATGCCGGTCGCACCGCCGCCGAAATGGAACCCAATGTCCGTGCGCTCGATGCGATGCTCAGGCGGCGCGGCTTCACGGTCACGCGGATACAGACCGACGGCGGAAAACCGTCGATCATCGCGCGGCTCGATGTGGCGGGGGCACGACGGACCCTGGGCTTCTACGCACATTTCGACGGCCAGCCCGTCAGTCAGCCGGACTGGCGGACGCCGCCTTTCGAACCCGTTCTGCGCGCCGGCGCGGCCGTCGACGCGCCCGTCATCGATCTTGCCGGCAAGCCCGTGGCGCTTCCGCCCGAAGCGCGGCTCTATGGCCGTTCGGCCAGCGACGACAAGGCGCCGATCGTCGCGATCCTGCGCGCCATGGACGCGCTGCGCGCCGGCGGGCAGGCGCCCGCCGCCAATGTGATCCTGTTCCTGGACGGCGACGAGGAAAGCGGATCGCCCGATATCGCGGCGCAGCTTCGCGACCATGCCGGTGCGCTCAAGGCCGATCTCTGGATCCTGTGCGACGGCCCCGTCCATTCGAGCGGTGCGCAGCAGGTGATCCTGGGCGCGCGCGGCGTCGCTTCGCTCGAACTCACCGCCTATGGCCCCGCACGCGGACTGCATTCGGGCCATTATGGCAATTGGGTGCCCAATCCCGCGCTGGCGCTGGCACGCTTGCTGGCGGCGATGCGCGACGAGGATGGGGTGGTCACCATTCCCGGCTTCGAGGATGGCGTGAAGCTGGCCGATGCGGAGGAGCAGCGTCTGCTCGATGCGTTGCCCGCCGTCGAGGATGGCCTGCGCCGCGATCTGCGGATCGGCCGGACCCTGGGTTCGCCCAGGCTGATGGATGGCGTCATCCGGCCGGCGCTCAACATCCGGGGCATTTCGGCAGGCGCGGTCGGTGACAAGGCGGCGAATGTGATCCCGACCCGCGCGATGGCTTCGATCGACATGCGGCTGGTGCCGGGGCAGGTGCCCGATCATGTTCGCGCCGTCACCGAACGTTTCTTTCGCGATCAGGGCTGGTTCGTCACCGCGCGGGAACCCGATGCGGAGACATTGCTGAGCCATGTCAAGGTGCTGCGCGCCGAATGGGGGCCGGGCTATCCCGGATATCGCGCCGCCGCTTCGGCGCCGGGCACCCAGGCGGTGATCCGCGCGGTGACGCGCGCGCTGGGAAAGCCGCCGCTGGTGACGCCGATGCTCGGCGGCAGCATTCCGATGTCCGTTATAGCGGATGGGCTGGCGACGCCTGCGGTGTTGCTGCCGACCGTCAACGCCGACAACGCCCAGCATGCCGCGAACGAGAATCTCCGCCTCCGGAATCTCTGGGACGGCATCGACATGTTCGCCGCGATCCTGCGCGATTTCGATGGTGGCGGCCGGTGAGCGACAAGCCCGTTTCGGCTTGCTATGGCGCGATCATGCCATGCGATGTTTTATGCCCGCCACGGGAGGGGCGCCATCATGCCTAGCGGAGGATCGCCGCAGATCGGCCCCTATATCCATCAGCTTCGCCGGCGCCAGGGGCTGACGCTCGACGGACTCGCCAAGATATCGGGCGTGTCCAAATCGATGCTGTCGCAAATCGAGCGCGGCCAGACCAATCCCACGCTGGCGACGGTCTGGGCGCTGGCCGAGGCGCTGAAAGTCGACGTTTCCGAACTGATCGGCTTCCGTCAGCCGGAAAAGCGCGTCCGCATCGATATCGCGTCCGCAAGCTTCACGCCCGAGATCCGCACCGAGGATGGGCGCTGCCTGTTGCGCATCCTGAGTCCGGCCGACCGGGCTGACAGCCTGGAATGGTATGAACTGACCTTCGCACCGGGCGGGGCGCTCATCTCCTCGCCGCACGCGCGTGGCACGCGCGAACATCTGACGGTGCTCGAAGGTTCGCTGGAGGTGATCGCGGCGAGCGAGCGCCAGACCGTGCCGTTGGGGGCCACCGCGCGCTATCCCGCCGATGTCGAGCATGAAATCCGCAATGACGGACCGGGTGACGCGAAGGCGCTTCTGGTGGTCACGAGCTGAAATCCCGTTTCCGGGATACTAGACTCGTAATCCGTTATATTGTACTGGCCCGTCTCCAGCAGAGGAGGCGGGATTGGCGAACGACGCATTTTACGAGCGAATCGGACAGGAACTGGCCGAGATCGACGCTCAGGGGCTGACCAAGCGCGAGCGTGTGTTGCTGTCGCCGCAGGGCAGCCAGGTGCGCGTGGCCACGCCGAATGGCGAGCGCGACGTGCTCAATCTGTGCGCCAACAATTATCTGGGGCTCGCTTCCGACGCGCGCGTGATCGATGCCGCGATCCGCGCGACGCGCGACTGGGGTGCCGGGCTGGCATCGGTGCGCTTCATCTGCGGCACGCAATTGCCGCACAAGCAGCTCGAAGCGCAGATCGCGGACTATCTGGGGTTCGAGGATGCGATCCTGTTCGCCGCCGCCTTCGACGCCAATGGCGCGGTGTTCGAGCCGCTGTTCGGCCCCGAAGACTCGATCGTCTCGGATTCGCTCAACCATGCCTCGCTGATCGACGGCATCCGGCTCGCCAAGGCGCGCCGCTATCGCTTCGCCACCAACGACATGGCCGCACTGGAGGAGGCGCTGCAACAGGCGCGGCGTGAGGGATCGGGCCAGATATTGATCGTCACCGACGGCGTCTTCTCGATGGACGGCACCGTCGCCAATCTGGCGGCCATCGCCGATCTCGCCGAGCGCTATGGCGCGCTGACCCTGGTCGACGATTGCCACGCCACCGGCTTTCTGGGCGAAGGAGGGCGCGGCTCGGCGGCGTTTCGCGGCGTCGAGGGGCGGATCGACATCGTCACCGGCACCTTCGGCAAGGCGCTGGGCGGCGCGATGGGCGGCTTCGTCGCCGCGCGCCGGCCGCTGGTCGAACTGCTGCGCCAGCGCGGGCGGCCTTATCTCTTCTCCAACGCGCTCGCGCCTTCGGTGTGCGGCGCGGCGGCGGCGGCGATCGACATCGCGCGGTCGGACGAGGGCGAAAAGCTGCGGACGCAACTGACCGCCAATGCGACGCGGTTCCGCGCGGGGCTGGAAGGGCTGGGCTTCACTCTGCTGCCCGGCGAGCATCCGATCATCCCCGTGATGCTCCACGATGCGCCGCGCGCAGTGGCGCTGGCCGAGCGGCTGCTCGATCACGGCGTCTATGTGACCGCCTTTTCCTTCCCTGTGGTGCCCAAGGGGCTGGCGCGGATCCGGACGCAGATGTCGGCGGCCTTCACGTCCGAACAGGTCGACCGGGCGGTCGCCGCCTTCGGTGCGGCCGGTCGCGAACTGGGGATCGTGGCATGAGCGTCGCCATTCTCGACCGCCGCGCGGTTTCCGCGACCACGATGTTCGGTCTCGCCAAGCTGGAGGCGGCGGAGGGCGTATGGGGCACCACCGCGCCCGTGCCGACTCCGGCGGCGGATGAGGTGTTGATCCGCGTCCAGCGCACCGCGATCTGCGGCACCGACGTCCATATCTATAATTGGGACGAATGGGCGGCGCGCACCGTGCCGGTGCCGATGATCTTCGGCCATGAATTCGCGGGCGAGATCGTCGAGATCGGCGCCGCCGTCACCCGGCCGCTCCATATCGGCCAGCGCGTTTCGGGCGAGGGGCATCTGATCGATATCGACAGCGCCGCCGCGCGCGCCGGGCGTTTCCATCTCGATCCGGGCACGCAGGGCGTGGGCGTCAATCGCCAGGGGGCGTTCGCCGAATATCTGGCGATCCCGGCCTTCAACGTCGTGCCGCTGCCCGAGGATGTCAGCCTCGATATCGGCGCGCTGCTCGATCCGTTCGGCAACGCCGTCCACACTGCCCAGCAATTCGATCTGCTGGGGGAGGATGTGCTCGTCACCGGCGCGGGGCCGATCGGCATCATGGCCGCAGCCGTCGCCCGCCGTGCCGGCGCGCGCTCGGTGATCCTGACTGACGTCAACGACTATCGGCTGGATCTGGCGGCGCGCATCGCCGATATCCGCCCGGTCAATGTCGCGCGCGAGGATCTGCGCGACGTGATGGCGAAGGAAGGGATCGCCGATGGCTTCGGCGTCGCACTGGAGATGTCGGGTGCGCAGCCCGCGATCGCGCAGGCGATCGACGCGCTGATGATGGGCGGCCGGCTGGCGATGCTCGGCATCCCGTCGAGCGCGATGCACGTCGCCTGGGCGGATATCATCTTGAAGGCGATCACGATCCGCGGCGTCTATGGCCGTGAGATGTTCGAGACCTGGCGCAAGATGTTCGGCCTGATCCGCAACGGCCTCGATTTGGAGCCGCTGATCACCCACCGCTTCGCCGCGCAGGAGTTCCAGCAGGGCTTCGACGCGATGCGCTCCGGCCAGTCGGGCAAGGTGGTATTGAGCTGGTAGAATAACGACGGTGCCAAAAGTCTTGTAATACAGAAATTTACCCACTCATGTCATTCCGGCGAAAGCCGGAATCTCCTGCTCTACGTCGAAGAAGATTCCGGCTTTCGCCGGAATGACGGCCTTTTTTTGGGTCATTTGAGAAGCGGCATGGCCCTTATCTCACGACTCCCTGAAATCTCGGACAGCAATGCGCGAAAGCCGTACCCCGTCCGGTCGGAGGACCCGATCGGACGGGGTACGGCATTCACGCTGTCCGTCCGCGCAACAGCAGCCGGCTGATCGCGGGCAGCACGAACAGGGTCAGCAGCGTGGAGGTGATCAACCCCCCGATCACGACGATGGCGAGCGGCTTCTGCACCTCCGCGCCGACACCCGTCGCGATCGCCATCGGCACGAAGCCGATGGCGGGGACGATGCCCGTCATCAGCACCGCGCGCACGCGTTCCATCGTGCCGTCGATCACCGCGCGGTCGACCGGCTTGCCTGATGCGATCTGCTGGCCGATGCTCGTCATCACCACCAGCCCGTTGAGCACGGTCACGCCCGAGAGCACGATGAAGCCGACGGCGGCGGAGACCGAGAAGGGCAGGCCGGTCAGCGCCAGCGCGAAGACGCCGCCCGCCAGCGCGAGCGGGATCGCCGAATGGACGGCGGCGGCCGGTCGCACGCCGCCCAAGGCCAGGAACAGGATGCCGAAGATCGCGGCGAAGATGATCGGGATCACCAGCGACAGCCGCGCCGAGGCTGCCTGGAGATTCTCGAACTGGCCGCCCCATTCGATAAAGGCGCCCGAGGGCAACTTCACCTGTTCCGCCACCCTGGCGCGCGCTTGCGACACGAAGCTGCCGAGATCGCTGCCACGGACATTGGCCTGCACGACGATGCGCCGCTTGCCATTCTCGCGGCTGACCTGATTGAGTCCCTCCGAGAAGGAGAAGCGCGCCAGTTCGCGCAGCGGCACCGACATGCGTGCGCCACCCTCGCCGGGCAGCAGCACCGGCAATGCCCCGACCGCGTCGAGATCGTCGCGCGTCTGCGCGTCGAGCCGCACGACGATGTCGAAGCGGCGATCCCCTTCGAAGACGATGCCCGCCTCGCGGCCGCCCAGCGCTGCCGCGACGGTATCGCTGACCTCCTGCACCGACAGGCCGTAGCGCGCGATCGCATCGCGATCGAACTGGACGTCGAGCGTCGGAAAACCCTCGGTCTGCTCCACCTTGACGTCGGCGGCGCCGGGCACGGTGTTGAGGATGCCGGCGACCTGCTGGGCGACGCGGCCCATCTCCTCCAGGTCGTCGCCATAGAGCTTGATCGCGATATCGCCGCGCACGCCCGCGATCAGCTCGTTGAAGCGGAGCTGGATCGGCTGGCTGATCTCGAAGGCGTTGCCGACGAGCGGCTGCACCTTCGCTTCGACGCGGGCGATCACATCGGCCTGGCTGCTCACGCCCGCCGGCCATTGGTGACGCGGCTTGAGGATGATGAATGTGTCCGATGCGTTGGGCGGCATCGGATCGCTCGCCACCTCCGCGGTGCCGGTCTTCGAATAGATGAAAGACACTTCGGGCAATGTCGCCACCGCGCGCTCCACCTGCGCCTGCAATCTGGTCGACTGATCGAGCGAGGTGGAGGGGATGCGCAGTGCCTGCATGGCGAGATTGCCTTCGCCCAGCACCGGCATGAACTCGCTGCCCAATGTGGCGAACAGCAAGGCGGCGGCGGCGAAGATGCCCGTGCCGGCGCCGATCCATGGCCAGGGCCGCGCCACCGCCCGTTCGAGCAGCGGTGCGTAGCGATGCTTGGTCCAGGCGATCGCCTTCACATCCTTTTCGGCGACCTTGCCACGGATCAGGATCGCAACCATCGCGGGCACGAAAGTGAGCGAGGCGATGAAGGCGCCCGCCAGCGCGAGCAGCACGGTGATCGCCATCGGCGAAAAGGTCTTGCCCTCCACGCCGGTGAAGGTGAGCAGCGGCACGAAGACGAGGAAGATGATCGCCTGTCCGAACAAGGTGGGCCGCACCATCTCGCGCGAGGCTTCGAACACCTCGTGCAGCCGTTCGGGTAATGTCAGCAATCGCCCCTCATGATGCTGGCGTTCGGCGAGCCGCCTCAGGCAATTCTCGATGATGATGATCGATCCGTCGACGATCAGCCCGAAATCGAGCGCGCCCAGGCTCATCAGATTGCCCGAGACGCCGAGCATGTTCATGCCCGTGCCCATGAACAGGAAGGACAACGGAATGACCAGCGTGGCGATGATCGCGGCGCGGAAATTGCCGAGCAGCCAGAACAGGATCGCGGCGACCAGCAGTGCGCCTTCGGCCAGATTCTTCTCGACCGTGCCGATCGTGGCATCGACCAGCGTCGAACGGTCGAGCACCGTGGTCAGTGTGATGCCGGGCGGCATCGTCTTCGCGACGCTTTCCAGCTTGTCGGCGACCGAGGCTGCGACGATGCGGCTGTTGCCGTCGGCGAGCATCAGCGCGGTGCCGATCACGACTTCGCGGCCGTTCTGCGATGCGGTGCCTGTACGCAAGCCACCGCCGATCCGGACGGTTGCGACGTCGCGCACCGCCACCGCCACGCCGCCACGTGTCGCCACGGCGGCGCGACCGATCTCGTCGACCGATCGGATGCGGCCATCGGCGCGGACGAGGAACGCCTCGCCGCCGCGCTGGATGAAATTGGCGCCGACCGAGATATTGGCGCGCTCCAGCGCCTCGGCCAGCTCGCTGAACGAGATGCCATAGGTGGCGAGTTTCGCGGGATCGGGCTGGACGACGAACTGTTTTTCATAGCCGCCGATCGAATCGATGCCGGCGACGCCGCGCACCGAGCGGAGCTGCGGGCGGATCACCCAGTCCTGCACGCTACGCAGATAGCCGAGTTTCGCGACGTCGTCGGTCAGCCGCTCGCCCGACACGGTGAGATAGGATCCGTCGGGCTGGAAACCGGGCTTGCCCGCGCTGCGCGGCGCTTTTTTGTCGAAATCGACGACATACATCAGCACTTCGCCGAGCCCGGTCGAAACCGGCCCCATTTGTGGCTCGACCCCCGCCGGCAAGGTGCCCTTGGCCTGGTTGAGCCGTTCGGCCACCTGCGCGCGCGCGAAATACAGGTCACTATGATCCTCGAAGATCACGGTGACCTGGCTGAAGCCGTTGCGCGAGATCGATCGCGTGCTTTGCAGCCCCGGAATGCCCGCCATCGCGGTTTCGACCGGGAAGGTGACGAGCCGTTCCATGTCGAGCGGGCCCAGCGCCGGATCGACCGTGTTGATCTGCACCTGTTTGTTGGTGATGTCGGGAACGGCGTCGATCGGCAGCTTCATGAGCTGGAACACGCCATAGACCGCGACGAGAAGGGTGATGAACACCACCGACCAGCGAAAGCGGATCGCGGCGTCGAGAAGACGATGGATCATGGTATCAATGCTCCGCTTCGCCCTTGCCGAGTTCGGCCTTGAGCAGGAAGGCGCCGCGCGTCGCGACGGCCTGGCCGGGCTTCAGCCCGGCGACGATCTCGATGCGCCCGCCGCCGCGCTGGCCGGCGGTGACGGGAACCGCCTGGAACCCCTTGGGGTTGGCGACAAACACGACATCGCGCCCGCCGATCGATTGCACGGCTTCTTCCGGCAGGACGATGCCGCTTGCGCTTCCGGCCTTGTGCGGGGTGATGCGGACGCGTGCGCCCTGGCCGGGTATCAGCCGGCCCGCCGCCACGGGATCGAGCAGCACCGTCGCCGAACGGCTTTGCCGATCGAGGCTCGGCGTTGTCGAATGCACGGTGGCATCGACGACATTGCCGTCGGCCAGTTCGATGACCGCGCGGTCGCCGCGCATGATCCGTCCGGCATCCGACGCCGGGATCGCGGCTTCGACTTGGATGCGATCCGGATCGGAGACGCGGAAGAGTTCCGTGCCCGCCGTCACATAATTGCCGAGCTTGGCGTCGCTCCTGGTGATCCGGCCGGAGATCAGGCTGGTGACCGCGAGATGGCGGCCGCCCGCCGCACCCGCCGCCGCTGCGGTCGATCGCGCGCGCTGCAATTCGGCTTCCGCCTCCGCCAGCGCGGTCTGCGCCGCCTCCAGATCCTGCCGCGCGGTCACCCGCGCATCGAACAGGCGCTTTTCGCGGGCAAAAGCGAGCCGAGCCGCGTTGGCGCGCGCGGCGGCGCTGTTGCTGTCGGCGGTGAAGGTCGCGGCGTCGCGGCTTTCGAGCAGCGCCACGGTCTCGCCCGCGCGCACGCTGTCGCCCAGATGCTTGGTGATACGGATGATCGCACCATCGGCGCGCGCGGTGAGCGCGGCTTCGCCATCGGGAGTCGCCACCACCATCGCCTGAGCCAGGATCTCGGCGCCGAACGCGCCGTCGATGGTGCGCTGGGTGACGATGCCGGCGGCATTGGCGCGTGCCGGGTCCATCTCGACGAAACCTTCGGGATTATGATCCTCCTCGGCTTCGGGTGCCGTGGCCGTGGATGGGGCGGCAGGTGACAGCACGGCGCGGCCAAGCAACAATCCGCCCGTGCCCGCGATCAGGGCGAGGCCGGCTGCCCCGGCGATCAGCCGGGTGCGGTTCTGGGTGATATCCATCTGAATGAGATCCTTATTGGGCGGCGGCGCGCGCCAGCACGGCGCGCGCCTCCACAAGCGCGAGATGCGCGTCGATGAGCTGGGTCTGCGCGGTGGCGAACGCTTCCTGCGCGTCGAGCAGTTCGGTGAGCGGGATCCGGCCGGCGCGATAGGCGAGATCGGCCAGCCGCACGGCTTCCTCCGCCTGCGGCGCCGCCACGTCCTGCAACGCCTTGACGCGGATCAACGCCGCGTCGAACGCGGTTCCGGCATTGCCGATGCGCGCCGCCGCCTGCACGATCGCCGCGTCCCGCCCGGCTTGCGCCGCGCGGATATCGGCGCGCGCGGCGGCGATATTGCCCTGGTTGCGATCGAACAGCGCGATCGGCATCGAAAGGCTGGCGAGCAGCGCGCGATCGCCGGTCTCCTCGATCCGGCGCGCGCCGATGCCGATCGAGGGATCGATCCGCCCCTCCGCCCGGGCCTGGCGCAATCCGGATTCGGCCATCGCCAGCTCCGCCGCGGCGAGCCGGGCGTCCAGCGTCATGGCGGGGGCCACGCCCGGCGGCCTGGCCAGATCGAGCGCGCCGATCACGCGTCGCACCGCCATGTCGCTGCCCAGCAATGCGCCGAGCGACCGCCGGGCCGTTTCGTCCTCCGCCGCGGCCGTCTTCAGCGCGGCATCGGCCTGCGCGGCGTTGGCGCGGGCGCGATAGGCGCGCAGCGGTGGTTCGCGGCCCGCCGCGACCAGTTCGTCGGCGATGCGCGCCAATTCGGTGGCGCGCGCAAGGCCGGCGCGCGCGACCGCCAGTCGTGCATCTGCGGCCAGTGCCAGGCCGAACTGGCTACGCACCGATTGGGCAAGATCGGCCCGGGCGATGGCGAGCCGGACGGCCTCGGCGTGCACCGCCGCTTCCGCCACGCCGATCCGCGCGGCCCTGCGTCCACCCAGATCGAGCCGCTGGCTGAGCTGAACACTGGTTTCGGTGCCGTCGAGGCCGGCATAGGGCCCAGTGCCCGCGAAATTCTCGACGGTGACGTCGAGCTGCGGGTTGGCGCGAAGACCGGCCTGACGCAGTCGGGCCTGGCTTGCCTCGAGCGCGGCGCGGGCGGCGGCGATGGCCGGCGCGCGCGCTTCGGCCTTTTCCAGCGCGCGTTCGAGCGAGAGCGCTGCGGGCAAGGGGCCGGTGCGCAAGGCGGGAAGCGTGGCGGCCGTTGCGGGTGACGGATCGCCGGGGCCATAGGTTTGCGCTGCCGCCATCGAACAGGCGAGCAGCATCGGGGCGACGCAAAGCGCGCCGCCCAATCGGGCGAGAGCATTCGGCCCGCGGGCCGAACGCGAAATGATAGGCATTGGGAATGCTCCTGATCAGCGGGAACGGCACGGGCGCCCAGGGGCGGCCCATGCGTGCGGCTGGATCAGGCGGCGGGTGGCTGGAGCGGAGGCGCCAGTGCGCGCGAGGGCAGGGCGGGCGATGCGGCCGGCATCAGCGCGGTGCGAGCGGACAGGCCGGTATCGGCTGCGTCCACGCAGTCCACCGCGATGTCGGCGCCGCAATGGTGATGATGGCCGACATGCGAGGGCTGGTCGCCGGGCTTTGGTGCGGGCGCGTCGGACTTGTCTTCCGCTTCCGCAGCATCGCCGCCGTCATGCTCGAAGGCATGGGCGCCCAGCCCCTGATGGATATGCGCGAGCGCGGGCGCGCCGCTGCCGGCCACGAGGACGGCCAGCAACAGGACAAGGCTCAGCGCGCGGCGGAACATCAGCCAGCCGCTATCACGACGCGGATTGCCCGGCAAGCGAACGGCCCGATGCGAGTTCACCAAGGGCCGCGCGGATCACCTGCCAGCCGCCGCTGATGCCGAGAACGGCCATCAGCAGCGCGACGATCAGATCGGGCAGGGCGCTGCCGGTGCCCGCCACGCCGAGCGCGGCGGCGAGGACCGCGATATTGCCGATCGCATCGTTGCGCGAGCAGATCCAGACCGATCGCATGTTCGCGTCGCCGGTGCGGTAGCGATACAGCATCAATGCGACGACAAGGTTCACGATCAGCGCGAGCGTGCCGATCACGCCCATGGCGACGGGTTCCGGGGCGGTGCCCGTCACAAAGGCCCAGGCCGCCGAACCAAGCACCCACAGACCGAAGCCCAGGATGGTGACGCCCTTGAGCAGCGCCGTGCGCGCGCGCCAGGCCAGCGCCATGCCCGCGACGCCCAGGCTGATCGCGTAATTGGCGGCATCGCCCAGGAAATCGAGCGCATCGGCCTGAAGCGCGCGGGAGTCGGCGGAAGCGCCCATGCCGAACTCGACGAAGAACATCGCCGCGTTGAGCAGCAGCGCGATCCAGAGCACGCGCCGCCACCGTGGATCGTTCAATGCCGTCTTGCCCGCTTTCGCGCCGCAGCAACCGTCCGCCATCGTCACTCGACTCCTCAATTCGAATCGGCTTATGCACCCTGTAGCAACTACAGGGTCAAGCGATGAAGATCGGCGAACTGGCGCGGGCGACGGGCACCAAGGTGGAGACGATCCGCTTCTACGAGAAATCCGGGCTGCTCGCGGCGCCCGGCCGGACCTCGGGCAATTACCGCGCTTATGGCGCCGATCATCTCGCGCGCCTGTCCTTTATCCGGCGTGCGCGCGATCTCGGCTTTTCGCTCGATCAGGTCCGCGCCTTGCTCGATCTTTCCGACGATCGCGCCCGGCCCTGCGGTGCCGTCGACGAGATCGCCCGCGCGCAGCTCGTCTCGGTGGACCGCAAGATCGCCGATCTGACCGCGCTCAGGCGCGAACTTTCCAGCCTGATCGATCAATGCGGGCGCGGGACGATCGCCGATTGCCGGATCATCGACGCGCTCGCGCCGGGCTGATCCCCCCGTTCTCCCCCTGCAGTGCGGCTCGTGACGCTGCGGGAACGGATTGCTCTCCTCGCCGTTGAGCGAAAATGGCATCGCGTATCTTCCATGTCAGCGATCTGCATTTCGGGCGTCAGGACCAGGCCGCGCTCGACTGGTTCGCCGCGCGGGTGGACGCGGAGCGCCCCGATGCCGTCGTCATCACCGGCGATCTCACTTATCGCGCGCGCAGCGCCGAGTTCGCGGCGGCCACCGAATGGCTGCAGCGGCTGAAGCTGCCCGTCACGATCGAGCCCGGCAATCACGATCTGCCCTATTTCAACCCCATCGCGCGGTTCTTCTCTCCCTATCGCCGCTATCGCCGGGTCGAGCGCGCGATCGAGGACCGGCTGGAAGTGGCGGGGATCTGCACCGTGCCGCTGCGCACCACCGCGCGCGCACAATGGCGCAGCAACTGGTCATGGGGCGTCGTTCGGCCCGTCAGCCTGGCGATGGCGGTGAAGGCGCTGGCCGATTGCCCCGCCGACCGGCTCAAGATCGTCACCTGCCATCATCCGCTGATCGACACCCAGGCGATGACGAAGCGCAGCCGGACGCTGGGCGGTGAAAAGGCGTTGGCGGCGCTGTCGGCCGCGGGCGCCGATGTCGTGCTGAGCGGCCATGTCCATGATCCCTTCGATGTTCGCCATCCCGTGGGCGGCCGCGCCGTGCGCCTGATCGGTGCGGGGACATTGTCCGAACGCGTGCGGACGACCGCGCCCAGCTTCAACGAACTGGTGCTGGCGCACGGCACGCTCGACGTGGCGGTGCATGTGATGCCCGTATCGGCGGCGCCATCGCCCGATGCTGGGGGCGGGGCCGCGCAATGACAGGCTATCTCTTTAATATATTTGCGTTATCATGAGTTCGTATCGGGCGGGTGGAAAGGCGCGGTCGAGCGGCTCCTCCCATCGGAATGGTGGCGTGATGGAAACGACCCCGGGCGAGGAAAAGCTGAGCGTTGCGCTCGATGCCGGCGGCATGGGCTGGTGGGAGCTCGATATTCCAACGCTGACGCTCGACGCGTCGCCCAATTGCAAGGCGAATTACGGCCGAACGCCCGACGAACCCTTCACCTATGACATGCTGCTGGCGCAGATCCATCCCGACGATCTTCAGCGGATGCGCGCGACCGCACGGCGATCGCTGGAGACGGGCGAGGATTACGACATCGAATATCGCTGCGTCTGGCCCGATGACAGCATCCATGTCCTGCAGATACGCGGCCGGGCAAGGCGCGATGCGCAGGGCGCGCTTTCCCGGATGATCGGTGTGAGCTGGGACGTGACCGCGCAGCGCGCGACCGAAGCGGCATTGCGGGCGAGCGAGGCGGCGCTGCGCGAGCAGACCGAACGGGTGCGGCTGGCGCAGGAGGCCGGGCAGGTCGGCGTTTTCGAATGGTTCCCCGAGACCGGCCTGGTCACGGTCTCCGATGCGTTCAGGCATTTATGGGGGCTGTCGCCCGATGCGCCGGTGACGGATGCGCTGCTGGTCTCGCGCATCCATCCCGACGATCGCCGGGTGGCCGGCCCGGCGCGGATCGAGATCGATGCCAATCCGCTGCAATATTCGGAATATCGCATCTTTCGCTTCGATACGGGCGAGGAGCGTTGGCTGGCGCGCCGTGGCGAGGTGCGGACGCGTGAGAGCGATCGGGTGCGCCGTTTCATCGGCGCCGTCATCGACATCACCGAACGCAAACATGCCGAAGCGGCGCTGCGCGAGAGCGAGGAACGTTTCCGGTTGATCGCCGATTCCTCGCCGGTGCCGATGTGGGTCAGCAAGCTCGGCGGCAAGCGCGAATTCGTGAACCGCGCCTATTGCGAGATGCTCGGCGCGTCATATGATGTCGCGGTCGATTATGACTGGCGACACCTGCTCCATCCCGACGATCTTCCGCGCATCCTGAAGGAGCAGATCGCGGGCGAAAGCTCGCACAAGCCGTTCACGCTGGAGGCGCGTTACCGTCTCTCCGACGGCGAATTCCATTGGCTGCGCTCGCAGAGCCAGCCGCGCTGGGGGCCGGATGGCGGGCATATCGGCTTTATCGGCGTCGCCCATGACGTGACGATGGCGAAACAGGCGGAGGCCGAGCTTCGCGGGCTGAACGATCGGCTGGAGGAGCGCGTGGCGGCGGCATTGTCCGCGCAGGCGGAGACGGAGGCGGCGCTGCGTCAGGCGCAGAAAATGGAAGCGGTCGGCCAGTTGACCGGCGGGATCGCCCATGACTTCAACAATCTGCTGACCCCGGTGATCGGCGGGCTCGAGATCGTTGTCGCGGGGGTGACCGATCCGCGCCATAAAAGGCTGGCGGAGGGCGCGCTGGAAGCGGCGCGGCGGGCGGCGAAGCTGACCGGCCAGTTGCTGGCCTTTTCGCGGATCCAGAAATTGAGCGTGAAGCCCGTCGATGTCGGCGCGCAGATCGGCCAGGTGATCGATCTGATGCGGCGCACGCTGGGGCCGGGGATCACGATCCGTTCGGAACTCGACGGTGCCGCCGGGTTTGCCATGTGCGACCCGCACCAGCTGGAAAACGCGGTGCTCAATCTCGCGATCAATGCGCGCGATGCCATGCCGAATGGTGGCACGCTGACGCTTTCGGCGCGGCGCACCAGGCTGGAGGGCGGCATCGATCACGAGGCTGGGGATTATGTCGCGGTTTCGGTGGAGGATACCGGCACCGGCATGACGCCGGAGATATTGCAGCGCGCGACCGAGCCCTTCTTCACCACCAAGCCGTTCGGGCAAGGCACCGGGCTTGGGCTCGCCCAGGTCTATGGGGTCGCGCATCAATCGGGCGGCACCGTGATGATCGACAGCGCGGTGGACATGGGCACCACCGTTTCGATCTACCTGCCCGCCGCCGATCTGGTCGTGGTCGCAGAACCCGTCCTGTCGGCCAGGGGGCGCCGGATCATGTCGCGCGGCGGCGCCCGTATCCTGCTGGTCGATGACGATGACGATGTGCGCGGTTTCCTTCAGGATGTGCTCGGCGCGTCGGGCTATGCCGTCACGGCGCTCGCCGATGGCGAGACATGCCTGGCGGATCTCGAGCAGCAGGCGCCCGATCTGCTGATGCTCGATTTCGCGATGCCCGGCCTCAACGGCGCCGAAACCGCGTTGATGGCGCGCCGCCGCCATCCCGATCTGCCGATCATCCTGGTGACGGGCTATGCCGACAGCGACGCGCTGGATGTCGCGGCGGGATATGGCGCCGTCATTCTGCGCAAACCGTTCGAACAGGCCGAACTGATGGCCGCGATCGAAGCGGCGATGCGGCCGCACGCGGGCGCTGCACCCCTCTGAAGGTCCGGACTTGCACCGGTTTTTTCGTCCGGAACCGGATGGACAGCACACCGCCGCGCATGCACAAGCCTTTGGCAACAAGAGGGGGGAGGAGCATGGCCGATCCGGTCGCCGACACGTTGGAACAGGATCCGCGCTATGCGGCGCTGCTGCGCGATCGTGCGCGCTTCGCCTGGCTGCTTTCGATCCTGATGTTCGCGGCGTTCCTCGGCTATATCGGCCTGATCGCCTTCGACAAGGCGGCGCTGGCCCGGCCGATCGGCGGCGGAGTGACCTCGCTCGGCATCCCCGCCGGCATCGGCCTGATCCTGTTCGCGATCCTGCTCACCGGATTTTACGTCTGGCGCGCCAATCGCGTCTATGACCGGCGCATGGCAGAGATCCTGGCGGCGCACCGTTCATGAACCCGCGTCTCCTGATCGTGCTGGCGCTGCTCGTCGCCGCGCCCGCGTCCGCCGCCGCGCTGGAAGGGCAGGCCGAACGCCAGCCCATCAACTGGGTGGCGATCGCGATGTTCCTGGCGTTCGTCACGCTGACATTGTGGATCACCCGCCGCGCCGCGCAACGCACGCGCACCGCATCCGATTTCTATACGGCGGGCGGCGGGATCAGCGGTTTCCAGAACGGACTGGCGATGGCGGGGGACTATATGTCCGCCGCGTCGTTCCTCGGCATTTCCGCGCAGATCTTCGCCGATGGCTATGACGGGCTGATCTATTCGACGGGCTTCATCGTCGGCTGGCCGATCCTGCTGTTCCTGATGGCGGAAAAGCTGCGCAACCTTGGCAAATACACCTTTGCCGACGTCGCATCCTATCGTTTCGCCCAGCCGCCCGTGCGCAGCTTCGCGGCCGCCAGCACCTTGCTCGTGGTCTGCTTCTATCTGATCGCGCAGATGGTCGGCGCGGGGCAGCTGATCAAGCTGCTGTTCGGTTTGCCCTATGGCTATGCGGTGATCGTCGTCGGCATGCTGATGATGGCCTATGTGCTGTTCGGCGGCATGCGCGCGACCACCTGGGTGCAGATCATCAAGGCGGTGATGCTGCTTTCCGGCGCCACCTTCATGGCGGTGATGGTGCTGGCGCAGTTCGGTTTCTCGCCCGAAGCTTTGTTCCGCCGCGCGGTGGAGGTGAAGACCGATCTGGCGCTGGCCGGCGGTGCCGCGCCCGACGCGGCGGCCGCGAAGGGCCTGTCGATCATGGCGCCCGGCAATTTCATCAAGGATCCGGTAAGCGCCATTTCGTTCGGCCTGGCGCTGATGCTGGGAACGGCCGGGCTGCCGCATATCCTGATGCGCTTCTTCACCGTGCCCGACGCCCAGGCGGCGCGCAAATCGGTGCTGTGGGCGACCACCTGGATCGGTTATTTCTACATCCTCACCTTCATCATCGGTTTCGGCGCGATCGTGCTGGTGGCGACCAATCCCGCCTATCTGGATGGAGAAGCACTGCGCGGCGGCGGCAACATGGCGGCGATCCACCTGGCGCATGCGATCGGCGGCAATGCCTTTCTCGGCTTCATCTCGGCGGTGGCGTTCGCGACGATCCTGGCGGTGGTGGCGGGGCTGACCCTGTCCGCAGCGTCGGCGGTGAGCCATGATCTCTATGCGACCGTGATCAAGAAGGGCGCGGCGGATTCTGCCGACGAACTGCGCGTCTCGCGCATCACGACATTGGCATTGGGCGCGCTCGCCATCCTGCTCGGCATCGCGTTCGAGAAGCAGAATGTCGCCTTCATGGTCAGCCTGGCCTTCGCGCTGGCGGCGTCGGGCAATTTCCCGGTGCTCGTCATGTCGCTGCTGTGGAGCGGCTGCACCACGCGCGGCGCGGCGATCGGCGGCACGATCGGATTGCTGACCGCGTTCGTGCTCACCGTGCTGTCACCCGCGATCTGGGTGAATGTGCTGGGCTTCACCGCCGCGCCGTTCCCGTACAGTTCGCCCGCGATCTTCTCCGTGCCCGCCGGTTTCCTCGCGATCTGGCTGATCTCGCTGATCGACACCAGCCCGCGTGCGGCGATCGACAAGGCGGGCTATCCCGCGCAGCGCCTGCGCGCGGAGACGGGCATCGGGGCTTCGGGCGCGAGCGATCATTAGGATTCACGCGTAATCCTTGTCCCGTCGCTCCAGCGAAAGCTGGAGCCCATTCAGTGTATCCAGCCTCTGTGTTGTCGACGCATCGCATGGGCTCCAGCTTCCGCTGGAGCGACGGAGCGGCTTGAACATCCCGCTTGACTCTCGCTCAGAAATATCAGAAATTTCTGTCATGACAGAAATAGCTGAAAAATCTGAAGCCCTCCCCGTCGCGGTGCGGCAATTCGTGCTGCACTGGGGGGAGATGGGCGGGCAATGGGGCGTCAACCGCTCCGTCGCGCAGATCCATGCCCTGCTTTATCTGAGCGACCGTCCGCTCAATGCGGACGAGATCGGCGAGAAATTGGGGATCGCGCGCAGCAACATCTCCAACTCGTTGAAGGAATTGCTGGGCTGGAAGCTCATCCGCCGCGTGCCGGTGATGGGTGATCGGCGCGAGCATTTCGAGGCCGAGGTCGACCTCTGGCAGATGCTCACGCGCATCGCCCAGGGCCGCAAGGAACGCGAGGTCGATCCCGCCGTCGCCGCGCTCAAGCAATGCCGTGCCGAGGCGCAGGACGATCCGCGCATCTCCCGCACCGCGCGTGAGCGGATCGAGGCGATGCATGATTTCGTGACGACGATGGACGATTGGCACCGCGAGATGATCACCATCCCGCCGGCCCGGTTGATGCTGCTCATCAAGATGGGGCGTAAGGTGCTCAATTTTCTGCCGCTCGGGCGGGGGAAGGTGAAGCCCGATGTGTGAGATTGTCTGCGGCTTTCTCAAGTCCGTCATGCCAGCCCTTCGACTGCCTGCAAGGCAGGCGCTCAGGATAAACTGCACCTCCGGTGCAGGCTGGCATCTCCTACAGGATATGGCGCGATCTGGTTGGCAGACCCCAGCTTTCGCTGGGGTGACGTGATCGGGGGCGAACGGACGGATCTGCCCGATCCACGACAGGTAATTTCTCTCCATACAGAAATAATCGAAGGAGGCGAAAATGGAACTGATGGCGGCACGGGGAGTGAGGGCCCGCTATCATCTGTGGCGGCGGACATGCGCCGTGCCCATGGACGACGCCGTCCATCCGTTCCGCGCGCTGCTCGGCGCCGAGCGCTGGAGCGCGTTGCCCGCCGCGGTGCGCGCGCGCTTCCGCCGGCGGATCGCGGCGGGCGCCTGCGTCACCTATGTCGGCGAAGTCAGCGAATGCCGGATGAGCAGGTTGGGCTGGCTGCTGGCCAATCTCGCGCGGCTGGTGGGCGCGCCGCTTCCGCTACACCGCGATACCGGCGTGCCCGCCTGCGTGACCGTGACCGAGGATATCGCGGGCGGCGGCCAGTTCTGGACGCGCCAATATGGCCGGCGGGACGGGTTCCCGCAGGTGATCTTCAGCGCCAAGCGTTTCACCGGCCCGACGGGAATCGAGGAATATCTGGGGCTGGGCCTGGGCGTCGCGCTTCGCCTTGCCGCCGAAGACGGCGTGCTCTGGTTTCTCAGCGATCATTATTTCCTGCGGTTCGGGCGTCTTCGTCTGCGCTTCCCGCGCTGGCTGGCGCCAGGCAGGCTCGCTGTGGGCCATGTCGATTGCGGCGGCGGCCGGTTCGCCTTCACGCTCGACCTGATCCACCCGATCGCGGGCGAGTTGATCCATCAATTGGCGGTCTTCGACGATCCGGAGCAGGACGCATGAGCGAGGGGCCGATCATCCTGTTCGATGCGATGTGCGTGCTCTGTTCGGCCAATGCCCGTTTCGTGCTGCGGTACGATCGGCGCGGGCATTTCCGGCTTGCCGCGATGCAGGGCGAAGTGGGGCAGGCGCTTTATCGCCGCTTCGGCATCGATCCTGCCGATCCGGACACGCTGATCGTCGTGAGCGGCGATCAGGCGCTGCGCAACAGCGATGCGATCTTCGCCATCTGGCGCGGGCTCGGCTGGCCCTGGCGCATGCTCTGCATCTTCCGTCTCGCGCCGCGCGGAATGCGCGATCCGCTCTATCGGCTGATCGCGCGCAATCGTTACCGGCTTTTCGGACGTCGCGAGACCTGCTGGGTGCCCGATGCGGCACAGCGGGAGAGGTTGCTGTGAAGCGTATCCTGATCATCGGCGGCTATGGCGGTTTCGGCGCGCGGCTGAGCCGGCGGTTGGTCGCGGCCGGCCATCGCGTGATCGTCGCAGGGCGCAGCGCGGAGAAGGGCGCCGCATTCTGCGCGGGCCTGGCCAATGCCGAGCCGGTGGTGGCGAACCGGACGCGTGGCATCGGCCTGGTCATGGCGCGGCTGCGGCCCGATCTGGTCATCGATGCGGCGGGGCCTTTCCAGTCCGGCGGGCATATCGTGCCCGAGGCCTGCATCGCGATGCGCATTCCCTATCTCGATCTGGCCGATGCCCGCGATTTCGTGACCGGAATCGGCGCGCTCGACACGGCGGCGCGGCGGGCGGGGGTGCCGATCATCGCCGGCGCATCGAGCGTGCCGGCATTGTCGGGGGCGGTGGCGCGGCATCTTGCCGCCGGCCTTGAACGTATCGACGCGGTCGAGATCGCGATCAGCGCATCCAACCGGTCGAGCGCGGGTGTTTCGGTGGCGAAGGCGATCCTCAGCTATGTCGGCCGGCCCATCCGGCTGTGGCGCGGCAGGCGCTGGGCGGCGGGTTTCGGCTGGCAGGAGATGCGCCACGCCGATTTCCTGCTGGCCGACGGGCATGGCATCAAGGGGCGGCTGGTCGCGCTTGCCGATGTGCCCGATCTCGATCTTATGCCTGCCGCCTTGCCGGGCCGGCCGGCGGTGACGTTCCGCGCCGGCACAGAACTGGGTTTCCAGATGATCGCCTTGTGGCTGGCGAGCTGGCCGGTGCGCTGGGGCTGGATGCGATCGCTGACGCGGAACGCGGCCTGGCTGTTGCCGCTCTACCGGATGACGCTGGGCCTGGGCGGCGCCCGTTCCGCAATGCGCGTGGAAGTGAAGGGCGATGGGTGCGCGCGGTGCTGGACGTTGGTCGCGGACAAGGGGGAGGGGCTGGAGGTTCCTACAATGGCGGCGGCGCTGCTGGCCGGCCGCGTGCTGGCCGGCGGCATGGCACCCGGCGCTTATGATGCCTCTGGCCTGCTCGATCTGGCCGATTTCGAACCGCTGTTCGCCACTCTGGCGATCCGGCATGCAATTGCCGAGCATGCGGTGCCGCCGCTTTATGCCCGGATCATGGGTGAGCGTTTCGCCGCTCTGCCGCCGGTGGTTCGTGCCATCCACCGGGTGAATGGCGATGGCGGTGCGACGGGTGAAGGGCGGGTGGAACGCGGCACCGGCATGATCGCGCGATTGATCGGGTGGGTCATGCGCTTTCCGCCGACCGGCGATTATCCGCTTCATGTCGCCTTTGCCGAGCGCGACGGCGTGGAACACTGGACACGCGATTTCGGCGGGCATCACTTCGCGAGCTGTTTGGCTCAGGACGGCGATTGCGTGACCGAGCGTTTCGGTCCCTTGCGGTTCGTCTTTGCGCTGCCGTCCGATCGGGCGGGGCTGCGCATGGTGCTGCGACGCTGGAGCGCCTTCGGCATCCGGCTGCCGCGCATGCTGGCGCCACGGATCGAGGCGCGGGAATGGGCGGAAGATGGCCGTTTCCACCTGATGGTCGATATCCGGATGCCGCTGATTGGCCCGATTGTGCGCTATACCGGCTGGCTGTGGCCGGCGGCTTGAAAACAACCGAAGGCGTTTTTCAACCCGTCGCCTGTCGCAGCCAGTGCGTCATCACCGGATAGGCGGGCATGCCGAAATTCTCGGCCTGGTGAGGCTCGGCGGTCATCCCGTACCATTGCAGCATCGGCGCGCCGATATAGTTGCGGTTGCTGAAGTTGCGCAGGACGGCACCACCGCCGCCGACCTGGCGATAGCCGCCTTCGTGAAAGATGATCTCCGGATCGATGCCGATCTCCAGCGCGGCGGCATAGGACCAGGCGATCGCCGCCATTTCCTGCCCCGGATCCGCCTCGACATCCTCGAGCCCGGCGCGCACCGCCGGATCGGTAACCGCGATATGCCCGGCCTCGTGCAACAGGTCGCCGGGCCATGCCAGCCGCTCCGCATCGAAGAACAGCGTACCTGCCCGGACGGTCAGACCGGGCAGCAGCGTTTCACCCTCGATCGGGCCGGCGACTGACGGAATGCCGATTCTGTCGAGAAACGCCAGAATCTTCGCGATGATGGGATCGTCGATCGTCATCGGGCTTTCCTAACCGTTCATGCAGCAACAAAAAAGGCGGCCCGTTTCCGGACCGCCTTTTCGTGTTCGGTGAGAACCGCTTTTAGCGCTTCGAGAACTGGAAGCTGCGGCGGGCCTTGGCCTTGCCATACTTCTTGCGCTCGACCGCGCGGCTGTCGCGGGTCAGGAAACCGGCGGCCTTGACGGGCGCGCGCAGCACGGGCTCGAACTTGGTCAGCGCCTGGCTGATGCCGTGCTTGACCGCACCGGCCTGGCCCGAAAGCCCGCCGCCCTTGACGGTGGCGATCACGTCATACTGACCTTCGCGGCCGGCAACGCCGAACGGCTGGTTGATGACGAGGCGCAGCGTCGGACGCGCGAAATAGACTTCCTGGTCGCGGCCATTGACCGTGATCTTGCCCGAGCCGGGCTTGATCCAGACGCGGGCGACCGCATCCTTGCGGCGGCCGGTGGCGTAGGCGCGGCCCTGCGCGTCGACTTCACGCTCGCGCAGCGGCATGGTCGGACGGACGGGCTCGGGCGCAGCCGCGACAGGCTCGCCTTCGGCCGAAACGGCCGGCGCCGGAGCGGCAGCCGCGGCGGGGGCTTCCGCGCCGGTCAGTTGAGCCAGATCGGAAAGCGATTGACGGGTATCGGACATCAGGCACCCACCTTGTTCTTGCGGTTCATGGCAGCGACGTCGAGCGTCTGGGGCTGCAGGCCCTCATGCGGATGCTCGGTGCCGTTATAGACGCGCAGGTTGCGCATCTGCTGGCGGCCCAGCGGGCCGCGCGGGATCATGCGCTCAACGGCCTTTTCGAGGACGCGCTCCGGAAAGCGGCCTTCGAGGACCTTGGCGGCGGTGATCGCCTTGATGCCGCCGGCATAGCCGGTGTGCTTGTAATAGACCTTGTCCTGCAGCTTCTTGCCCGTGAAGCGGACCTTGTCCGCGTTGATCACGATGACATTGTCGCCGCAATCGACGTGCGGGGTGTAGCTCGGCTTGTTCTTGCCGCGCAGGATATCGGCGATCACGACGGCGAGACGGCCGACGACGAGGCCCTCCGCATCGATCAGATGCCATTTCTTCTCCACCTCGGTCGGCTTTACCGAACGGGTGGTCTTCGCAAGCGCCTTCATGGGCCTGGACCTCTTTGGTTGAAACGAGCAACGCCGCCCTGGCGGACGGCGTCGTTGGAGCGGGCTAATGATCGATGATGCCCGCCAAGTCAAGCGAAACCGGGCTTTTCCAAACGGGTATCTGAATACCCTTCGATTAATCCCGCATGTTCAATCGGCTGTCTCGGCCATGATCCAGTCGCGATAGGGGGCGAAAGCCGCGCTTGTCGGCCATGCGATGGCGGCGGGCACGTCATAGTCGTGCAGCGCCGCGATCCGGGCGATCAGCCGATCGGCCAGCGTTTCCCGCGTCTTGAACAGCGCGGGCACTTCGGTCGCATTCTCGATTCCGCCCTGCCAGCGATAGATGGAGCGGCAGGGCGCCAATATGTTGACGCAGGCGGCGAGCCGTTCCTCGACGGTGATGCGGCCGATCCGTTCGGCATCCTCGGCCGAGCCGAACACCGCATAGACCGTCGCGACGGTCACCCCGCGCGCCGCCCGATGACGTGCAGTCCCCAGGTCGTGCTCGCGACGACAAGCGCCCCCACCGCCTGATGGAGCACGGCCAGCCAGAAATTCATGCCGGTGACGACGGTGGCGATGCCCAGCAGCACCTGAAGGCCGACGGTCGCGTGGATTGCCACGGCGGCCCTCCGCTCTCCGGCCTGCTTCGCCTTGCGGGCAAGCATCACCAGCGCGATCACCACCACCCAGGCCCACCAGCGATGGATGAAGTGGATCAGGAACGGATCGTTGCCGATGGTGGCGAGCGCGGAGCCGAGCCAGGTGACGCCTTCGGGGAAGACATGGTCGTTCATCAGCGGCCAGGTGCTGGAGACATAGCCCGCGTCGAGCCCGGCGGTGAAGGCGCCGAACAGCAACTGCACCAGCAGGATCAGGGCGACGACCAGGCCGAAGCCGGTCAGCCGCGCCGGCTTCGCGCCATGGGCCTGACTCTTCAGGTCGAATGCGGTCCACAACAGGCCGGCGATGATGAAAAGCGCCACCAGCAAATGGGTGGCGAGCCGGAAATGGCTCACATCGGTGCGCAGCACCAGGCCCGACGTCACCATCCACCAGCCGACCGCACCCTGCAGCCCGCCAAGAAAGAGCAGGGCGACGAGGCGCGGGCCGTAACCCGCCGGTATCTGGCGCTTCCACCAGAACCAGGCAAGCGGCAGCGCGAAGGCGAGGCCGATCACGCGCCCGAGCAGCCGGTGGATATATTCCCAGAAGAAGATGAACTTGAACGCCGCCAGATCCATGCCGTGATTGATCTGCTGATATTCCGGGATCTGCTGGTATTTCGCGAACTCCGCGAGCCATTGCGCCTCGGTGAGCGGCGGGATCGCGCCCGTGATCGGCTTCCATTCGGTGATGGAGAGCCCCGATTCGGTCAGCCGCGTGATGCCGCCCACGACGACCATCGCGAAGACCAGCGCGGCGACGATGCGGAGCCAGGCGATCAGCCGCGCAGGCGCGGGGGCGGGCGATGCGGGACGTGCGAGTGCCATGCGGCGCGCTATGCCGCGCGGCGGGGCGTGGTACAAGCGCCGAACGCCCGATCGGCGGCCCAAATGATATGTTGTAACTTTCCGCCGGCCGTGCCAAATGGACGGGCAACTGGAGTCGTCGTGAACAATATCGTGTCTCGCCTGGGGTCGCTCGACCGGCTGGCCATCGGCCTGTCGGGTCTGTGCGTCGTACATTGCGTGGCGAGCGCGATCGCGGTGGTGCTGCTCACCTCCGCCGGCGGCGTGTTCGTCGATCATCGCATCCATGAAGTCGGCCTGGTCCTGGCGATCGGCCTTGGCATCGTCGCGCTGGGTTTCGGCATTCGCGAACATGGCTTCGTGCTGCCTGCCGCGGTCGGCGCCTTGGGAATCGGCATGATGATGGGGGCGATCACCCTGGAGCATGACGGCAGCGAGATCATGTATACGATCCTCGGCGTCGCCGTGCTTGCGCTGGGCCACGATCTGAACCGGCGCGCGACCAACTAGAACGCCGTTCGTCAGTCTCGCTTGCCGCGAGGCCCTGCCGTGCCTAAATTGGGGCATGGCCCAGCATCACCACCATCACGAGCATGAGGGCGTCGCACTTTCCGACGCCGCCAAGGTCGCACTCGAGAAATCGGGCGAGCAATGGACCGATATGCGCGCCGCGATCTTCGACGTGCTTGCCGGCTTCGAAAAACCCGCATCCGCCTATGATATCGCAGAGGCGGTCTCCAAGGCGCGCGGGCGCCGCGTCGCCGCCAACAGCGTCTATCGCATCCTAGACCTGTTCGTCGGCGCCAATCTGGCGCGCCGGGTGGAAAGCGTGAACGCCTATGTCGCCAACGCACACCCCGATTGCCTGCACGATTGCATCTTCCTGGTGTGCGACAATTGCGGACAGGCGACGCATCTGGACGATGACAGCCTGTCGACGGGCGTTCGCGCCGCCGCGCGCAAGGCCGGCTTTTCGCCCGAACGGCCGGTCATCGAGGTCCATGGCCGCTGCGCCGACTGCGACTAGGATCGGACGGAATTCGGGCCATGCCGGCCTGCAAACGGCATTCTTCTGCGCTTCCGGTGCTCACGTACTGAAGTACGCTGCGCGCCGGTTCTCGAAGAATACCATTTTCGGCTCGGCCTGACCCGAATTTCGCCCGATCCGGGTGCGTTTCGAGCGCTCTGCATCGATCCTGCACCGCATCGCCATCACGGTTCCGTTCGACAGTTTGTCGTGGCAGCGCTAAGAGTTGTGCCCGCAAAGAGGGAATATATGTCCGATTCACCCGCGACGCCGCTGCTGGATGCCGTCGCTTCTCCGGCCGATCTCCGGAAGCTCGCGCCCGATCAGCTTCGCCAGCTTGCCGACGAACTGCGCGCGGAGATGATTTCCGCGGTTTCGGTCACGGGCGGGCATCTCGGTGCCGGGCTCGGCGTGGTCGAACTGACCACTGCGATCCATTATGTGTTCAATACGCCCGAGGATCGCCTGATCTGGGATGTCGGCCATCAGGCCTATCCGCACAAGATCCTGACCGGGCGGCGCGATCGCATCCGCACATTGCGCCAGGGCGGCGGGCTTTCGGGCTTCACCAAGCGCAGCGAAAGCGAATATGATCCCTTCGGGGCGGCGCACAGTTCGACCTCGATCTCCGCCGCTTTGGGCTTCGCCGTCGCCAACAAGCTGGCGGGCCGGCCGGGCAAGGGCATCGCGGTGATCGGCGACGGCGCGATGAGCGCCGGCATGGCCTATGAAGCGATGAACAATGCCGAGCAGGCGGGCAACCGGCTGGTCGTCATCCTCAACGACAACGACATGTCGATCGCGCCGCCGGTGGGCGGGCTTTCGGCCTATCTGTCGCGCATCGTCTCGTCGCGCAGCTTCCTGGGGCTGCGCGATCTCGCGCGCCGCTTCGCGCGTCGCCTGCCGCGCCCGCTGCACGATGCTGCCCGCAAGACCGACGAGTTCGCGCGCGGCATGACGATGGGCGGCACGCTGTTCGAGGAACTGGGCTTCTATTATGTCGGCCCCATCGACGGCCATAATCTCGACCATCTGATCCCCGTGCTCGAAAATGTCCGCGATGCGGAGGAGGGGCCGATCCTCGTCCATGTCGTCACCAAGAAGGGCAAGGGCTATGCCCCGGCCGAGGCGGCGGCGGACAAATATCACGGCGTCCAGAAGTTCGACGTGGTCTCCGGCGAGCAGGCCAAATCCCCGCCCGGGCCGCCCAGCTACACCGCGGTCTTCGCCAAGGCGCTGATGGGCGAGGCGGCCCGCGATGAAAAGGTGGTGGCGATCACCGCCGCGATGCCCTCCGGCACCGGGCTCGACAAATTCCAGCAGGCCTATCCCGATCGCACCTTCGATGTCGGCATTGCCGAACAGCACGCCGTGACCTTCGCGGCGGGGATGGCGGCGCAGGGCATGCGGCCCTTCTGCGCGATCTATTCCACATTCCTCCAGCGCGCTTACGATCAGGTCGTCCATGACGTCGCGATCCAGAATCTGCCGGTGCGCTTCGCGATCGATCGCGCCGGGCTGGTCGGCGCGGATGGCGCCACCCATGCCGGCAGCTTCGACGTCACCTATCTGGCGTCGCTGCCCAATTTCGTCGTGATGGCGGCGTCCGACGAGGCTGAGCTCGTCCATATGGTCCATACCTGCGCCTGCCATGACAGTGGCCCGATCGCCGTCCGCTATCCGCGCGGCAACGGCACCGGCGTGCCGCTTCCCGACGTTCCGCAATTGCTGGAGATCGGCAAGGGTCGCATCGTCCGCCAGGGCAAGAAGGTCGCGATCCTCTCGCTCGGCACCCGGCTGGAAGAGGCGCTGAAGGCTGCCGATCAGCTCGATGCACGGGGGCTTTCCACCACTGTCGCCGATCTCCGCTTCGCCAAGCCGCTCGACGAGGCGCTGATCCGCAAGCTGCTGGCGACACACGAAGTCGCGGTGACGATCGAGGAGAACAGCATCGGCGGGCTTGGCGCCCATGTGCTGACGCTGGCCAGCGACGAGGGGCTGATCGATACCGGGCTGAAGCTGCGGACGATGCGCCTGCCCGACATCTTCCAGGATCACGAAAAGCCTGACAGGCAATATGACGAGGCCGGGCTCAACGCACCGCACATCGTCGATACCGTGCTGAAGGCGCTGCGCCATAACAGCAGCGGCGTGATCGAGGGCGCGCGCGCCTGACGGCGCACGCCTTTCCGTCGGCTCCGCAAGTGAAGGTCGTCGGCAGCTGACCCCGAACCCGCGATTCCGTTCCGGAATTCGGGATGGAACCGAATATGCCGTAGCGCGTTCCGCATCATGGATTGAACCGATCAGGCAGGTGCGGGCGCTGGGAGTGCGCGTGCCAAGCACTAGCGCGCGCCGCGGTCGCACCGTGAATTTCGTTACGCATTCAGTTCAATTTGCCGATTTTATACGAAACCTTCCAGATTGTCGCTTTTGATACTGTAGAAGATCGCCGTGCATTGGCGCGACCTGCGCAAGCGGTGCGATCGATTTGGACAATCGTCTTGCATGTTGCGCCGTACCCATTGCGCATATTCATCCATATTCGATGATATGACGGAATTTGCGCTTTTTGGGATGGGTTTTTCATTCGAATTCGAAAAAATACTTCCAAAATGGATGTATATCAATTTCGTTATGGGTGGATGTTTGGTAATAATTAAGCTAGATGATCGTCAATAATCGCCGGGATATGGGGACTATCTTAGGGGTTTGGGGATATGGAGCAGGACCGTTCTTTTTTGCCGCTTCAACGCGCGCTTCGGATCTATCAGGCGCGGCGCAGCCGGCGAGCCCTGTTCGCGCCTGACTCGGACATATTCGGTGAGCCGGCCTGGGATATTCTGCTGGACCTTTTCATCGCGCATGAGCGCCGGCAGCCTATTTGCCTTTCGGATGCCAGCCTGGGCGCCGGCGTGCCGCTCTCGACGGCGCAGCGCTGGGTGAAGCAACTGCTCGACCGGGGGTTGCTCGTCCGTCACAGCGATGGCCGCGATCATCGCCGGGTCCTGGTCTCGCTCAGCGAGCATGCGGTCAAGCTGATGCGCAGTTATCTGGAGAAGCACGACGGCGGCTGAGAGGCTGTTTGGAAAAGCTGGTACCGCCTCCAGAAAGCGCGCTGCCGCGCTTTCTCGAACAGGCTCCAAGGGCGTCGCTGGCTCGGGCACCGGCCGTTCGCATCGGCAGCGACGGTCATTGCCGCTTGGCGTTGCATGGCCTTTCCGGCATTGCGGATGCGGGTTCCATCGCAGGCCGTGCCGTCATGATCCGTTTCAATGCCTAAATCCCGTGCCGATCAGCTTCTCGTCGATCGCGGGCTCGTCGAAAGCCGGACGCGGGCGCAGGCACTGATCCTGGCCGGCCTGGTCTTCTCCGGCGAACGCAAGATCGACAAGGCGGGGCAGGCGCTGCCGCAGGACGCGCCGATCGAAGTGCGCGGACGCGATCATCCATGGGTTTCGCGCGGCGGCATCAAGCTGGCGCACGCCATTTCTCATTTTGGCTGGGACGTGACGGGCGCCGTCGCGATCGATGTGGGGTCGTCGACGGGCGGTTTTACCGATGTGCTGCTGACCAACGGCGCGGCGCGCGTCTATGCGGTCGATAGCGGCACGAACCAGCTCGCCTGGAAGCTTCGCCAGGATCCGCGCGTCATCGTCCACGAAAAGACGAGTGCGCGCATCCTGACCGCCGGGCATATTCCCGAACCGATCGATCTGATCGTCTGCGACGCCAGCTTCATCTCGCTCGCCAAGGTATTGGATGTGCCGCTTTCATTTGCGCGGCCCGGCGCGCGGCTGATCGCGCTGATCAAGCCGCAATTCGAAGCGGGGCGCGAAGAAGTGGGCAAGGGCGGCGTGATCCGCGATCCCGCCGTGCATGCCAGGGTCTGCGCGGAGGTGGTCACCTGGCTGGAGGGCAAGGGGTGGACGATCGACGGCGTGGTCGAAAGTCCGATCACGGGGCCTGAGGGGAATATCGAATTCCTGGTCGCCGCGCGTTGCTGAAATATTTCACATCAGTGACGAATTTTTCAAATTGCGACAATTTGCGACAGACTAAGGAATTGCAAAGCGCGTGACTGCACGATACCCGGCTGTGCTGCCGTTCGAGCTGGGTCGATCGGCGGCAAGACCCATTATTCCGGGAAATCGACACAGGCGCATGCGCATTTCAGCCGTTATCCCAGTGATCTTCCTCTTGTCCGCCTGTGGCGGCGCCAAGGATTCGCATCGTGGCGATGCGCCGCTCGTGCGCGCGGACGCGACCGCGACGAAACGCTTCACCGATCGGATCGACGCGGTCGGCACCGCCTTCGCGAACGAGCAGGTGGTGCTCTCGGCCCCGGTGACCGAGCGGATCACGCGCCTCAATTTCGGCGACGGCGGTTATATCGCCAAGGGGCAGGTCGTCGCCGTTCTCGCGCAGGGACAGGAAACCGCGCAGTTGCAGCAAGCCGGCGCGCGCGCGACCGAGGCACGCCAGCAACTCGAGCGGCTGGATGCGCTGAAGGCGCGCGGTTTCGCCACCCGCGCCGCGGTCGACGCGCAAACCGCGCTTGCCGCCTCCGCTTCCGCCCAGGCGGCCGAAGCGCGCGCATCGATCGGTGACCGCGTCATCCGCGCGCCGTTCAGCGGTTGGGTGTCGCTGCGCAACATCTCGACCGGCGCGGTGGTGACGGCGGGTACCGAGATCGCGACGATCAGCGACGTTTCGCGCATCAAGCTCGATTTCACCGTTCCCGAAACGCTGCTGGCATCGCTCGCCGTGGGGCAGGGTATCGATGCGGTCGCGGCGGCGTATCCCGGCCGGGAGTTCCACGGCACCATCGCCAGCATCGATCCGGTGGTGAGCCCCGAGACCCGCGCGGTGACCGTGCGGGCGCTGCTGCCCAATCCCGATCGCGCGCTCAAGCCCGGCATGTTGATGACCGTCGCCGTCGAATCCGCGGCGCGCAACTCGCTGTCGGTTCCCGAACTCGCCGTGGTGGGAGAGGGCGACAAGAGCTATGTCTTCGTCGTCGGTGACGGCAGCAAGGTCAAGCGGACCGCGGTCAAGATCGGTGCGCGCCAGGGCGGCGCCGTGGAAATCCTGCAAGGGCTGAAGCCCGGGCAGCGCGTGGTGACCGAAGGCGTGGTGAAACTCACCGACGGCATGAAGGTGGCGCTGGCGGGTGCGCGGGGCGAGCGTCCGGCGGCGGCCGGCGACTAAGGGCGCCGGCGAATGCAGCTTTCCGATCTGTCGGTCCGCAGGCCGGTTTTCGCCACGGTCATCGCGATCCTGCTGTGCGTGGTCGGCGCCGTCGCATTCATGAGCCTGTCGGTTCGCGAATATCCCGACACCGATCCGCCCGTCGTGTCCGTACAGACGACCTATACCGGCGCCGCCGCCACCGTCGTCGAATCGCGCATCACCCAGGTGCTGGAAGCGCAGCTTGCCGGTATCGAGGGCATCCTGGCGATCAGTTCGCGTTCGCGTGACGGTCAGTCTGAAATCACGATCGAATTCAATCCCGGCCGCGACATCGATTCCGCCGCCAACGACGTGCGTGACCGCGTGTCGAGCTCCGTTCAGGATCTGCCGGAGGAAGCGCTGGCGCCGCAGGTGCGCAAGGCCGATTCGGATTCGCAGCCGATCCTGTTCCTCGTCGTTTCCAAGCCGGGCTGGAGCAGGCTTCAGCTCAGTGACTACGCCGATCGCAATCTGGTCGATCGCTTCTCCGCGATCGACGGCGTCGCGCGTGTCTTCCTGGCGGGTGAGGCACGGCCGTCGATGCGCGTCTGGATGAAGCCGGAGCGGCTTGCCGCCTTCCAGCTCACCCCGGCCGATGTCGAGGCCGCGCTGCGTCGCCAGAATGTCGAGCTGCCCGCCGGGCGCCTCGAATCGAAGGACCAGAACGTCACGCTGCGCGTCGAACGCCCGTTCACGACGCCCGCCCAGTTTTCGCAACTTGTCGTCGGGCGCGGCACCAACGGTTACCTCGTCCGCCTGGGCGATGTCGCGCGCGTCGAAGAGGGGGCGGAGAACCCCTATTACCAGTTCCGACGGAATGGCGGCCCGGCGGTCGGCCTCGGCATCGTGCGTCAGTCCGGCGCCAACACGCTGGAGGTGGCCGATCGCGCGAAGGCGGAGATGGAGCTGATCCGGCCCTCGCTGCCCGACGGCATGACGATCATGGTCGGGTCCGACGATTCGCAGTTCATCAGCCGCGCGATCGAGCGGGTGTGGCACACCTTGCTTGAAGCGGCCGTGCTCGTTGTCCTCGTGATCTTCCTGTTTCTCGGCAGCGCGCGCGCCACGCTGATTCCGGCGGTGACGGTGCCGATCTGTCTCTTGAGCGCCTTCACCGTGCTGTGGCTGGCCGGATTCTCGATCAATCTGCTGACCTTGCTCGCGATGGTGCTCGCGATCGGTCTGGTGGTCGACGACGCGATCGTCGTTCTGGAAAATGTCTATCATCGTATCGAGGAAGGCGAATCCCCGCTCGTCGCCGCGTTCAAGGGAACGCGCCAGGTGGGCTTCGCGGTGATCTCGACCACGCTCGTCGTTTGCGCGGTGTTCGTGCCGGTGATGTTCCTCGCCGGGCAGACCGGCCTGCTCTTCCGCGAACTGGCGGTCGCGATGATCGCAGCCATCGCCTTTTCTGGTTTTCTCGCGCTCAGCCTGGCGCCGATGCTCTGTTCGAAGCTGCTGAAGCACCAGACGCGCGGACGCTTCACCCAATGGATCGACGATCGCTTCCAGCGAATCGAAAATGCCTATGCGCGCCGGCTCGATCGGGTGATCAACAAGCCTCTGATCGCGATTGTCTCGGTGCTGCTGTTCCTGGGGGCGGCAGGGGGGCTGTTCACCTTGATGAAGTCGGAACTGATCCCGGCGGAGGACATGGGTGTCGCCCAGTTCCAGATCAACGCGCCCGAAGGCACCGGCTTCGATACCATGGATCGCTATGTCGTCGACGTGCAGAACAAGCTGCTGCCGATGGTCAAGGAAGGCACGGTGGCCAATGTCATCGCGCGCACGCCCGGCGGTTTCAATGCGACCGACGACTTCAACAATGGCGGTTTCACGATCTTCATGAAGCCGTGGGAGGAGCGCGATCAGACCACGCAGGACGTCGTCAACAAGATCAACGCGATCCTGCGCGATACGCCCACGGTGCGTGGCAACGCGTCGGTGCGCGCGCCGATCGGCGGCCGTGGCGGCGGCGGCAACAACAATCCGATCAATTTCGTGATCGCCGGCAACACCTATGAAGGGCTGGTGGCCGCGCGCGACCGTATTCTGGCCGCTGCGGCCAACAATCCCGGCATCATCAACCTCGATTCCGATTACAAGGAAACCAAGCCGCAGCTTCGCATCGACGTCGATACCGCGCGCGCGGGCGACCTTGGTGTGTCGGTCGACGATATCAGCCAGGCATTGCAGTCGCTGCTCGGTTCGCGCCGTGTGTCCACCTATCTCGATCGCGGCGAGGAATATCGCGTCATCGTCCAGGCGGATGCGCAGGATCGGTCGAACCTCCAGAATCTGTCGCAAATCTATGTACGCAGCCGGACAGGCGCGCTGGTGCCGCTCTCGAACCTCGTCACCACGCGAGAAACGGCCGGACCCCGCGATCTCGGCCGCTTCCAGAAGATGCGCGCGATCACGCTCAACGGCGCGCTGGCGCCCGGCTATGCCCTGGGTGAAGCGTTGACCTTCCTTGAACAGCAGGCCGCCGCGTCACCCGAAGTGACGGCGGTGGGCTATCGTGGGCAGAGCCAGGCGTTCAAGGAAACCGGCAGCTCCATCTGGATCGTCTTCGGTTTGACGGTGCTGATCATCTTCCTGGTGCTCGCCGCGCAGTTCGAAAGCTTCATCCATCCGATCGTCATCATCACCACGGTGCCGCTGGCGGTGGCGGGTGGCGTGATCGGGCTGGCGCTGACCGGCCAGACGATCAATCTCTACAGTCAGATCGGCATCGTCATGCTGGTGGGGCTGGCCGCGAAGAACGGTATCCTGATCGTCGAATTCGCCAACCAGATACGCGACGAGGGCGTGGAAGTGGGCGAGGCGATCCGCCGCGCGTCCGCTCGCCGCCTGCGCCCGATCCTGATGACGTCAATCGCCACGGTGATGGGGGCAGTGCCGCTGGTGACGACGGGCGGAGCCGGTGCTGCGTCGCGCGTCGCGATCGGTATCGTGATCGTGTTCGGCGTCTCGATCGCAACCTTCATCACATTGTTCCTCATTCCAATTCTCTACAGTCGCCTGGCGCGTTATACGGGATCGCCGGAAGCGGTCGGGCGTGCGCTTGACAGTGAACTCGGGGTGCCGGCGCCCGCGCCGGCCGAATAGGGAGCAGCGGATGAGCGAAATCGCGTCGAAGGGGCAACTCCGCTGGTCCTTTGCGCGATGGGCGCTCCTGTGTGTTCCGCTCGTTCTGCTGCTCGGCATCGCCTCAGGGCAGCTCGCCAATTCCGGTTACGGCAATCCCTGGTTCGATGCGCTGGTGAAGCCGGCGATCATGCCGCCGGGCTGGGCCTTCGGCGCCGCATGGACGATCCTTTATGTGCTGATGGGGCTCGCGCTCGCGATGATCCTCAACGCGCGCGGGGCAGGGGGGCGTGGCCCCGCGATCGCCCTGTTCGTCGCGCAGTTCCTGCTCAATCTCGCCTGGTCGCCGATCTTCTTCGCCGCGCATCAGGTGGGAACCGCGTTGATCGTGATCCTGGTGATGCTGGTGCTCGCCATCGCGACCACGGTCGCGTTCCGGCGCGTCCGGCCGGCCGCGGCGGCGCTGATGCTGCCCTATCTGGCCTGGCTCTGCTTCGCCGCCACGCTCAATTACCAGATCGGCGCGCTGAATCCCGACGCGGCAACCCTTGCACCCTCGACCCCCAAGGCCCAGATAGATCTGTAGCAAGGGCCAATCTCCGGTCTGGAGGGATAGAATGCAGTCGCAGAATCGTGTTTTCGACGATTTCGTGAAGTTCGTGAACGGCGCGGCGGGAACGTTGGCCGGCGTCGGCCGGGAGGCCGAGGCGTCGGCGCGTGAGCGCGCGAAGGAATGGATCGGCGGTCTCGATTTCGTCAGCCGCGACGAGTTCGAAGCGGTGAAGGCCATGGCCGCCGCGGCGCGCGACGAGGCGGATGCCCTGCGCGCGCGGCTCGATGCGCTGGAAGGCGTGCAGGCGAAGCCGGCCGCCAAGGCGGCGGCGAAGTCGCCTGCCAAGGGCAAGCCGAAATCCACAGGCTGATCCACGGGGAAATCCCCGGCGAAATCACCATCTCGCGCGGTTTTGCCTTGTCTTCGGGGCCGTGCGGTTGCACGAGTGCGTTCATGAGAATGGCGCTGGTGACACCCGCATGACCCTGGACGAGTATGAGACGGACCGCGCGAGCGGTGCGCCGATCGAGATGCTCGAAGCCTATTATTCGGCGCATGGCTGGACGCATGAGCGTGTCAGCGACGACGAGATCGTCGCGACGATGGACGGCAGCTGGACGAAATACGAATTGCGCGCGGTGTGGCGCGAGGATGATCGCGTGCTCCAGTTCCTGGCGCTGCCCGACATCAAGGTCGCGAACGAGAAGCGATCGGAGATGTACGAGACGCTGGGGCTGATCAACGAGCAGCTCTGGCTCGGCCATTTCGAACTCTGGTCGTCGAGCGGGATCGTCCTGTTCCGCCATGCCGCGTTGCTCGACGGGCAGGAGGATTACCATCTGTCGCTCGACCAGGTCGAACTGCTCGTCGAAACCGCGATCGACGAATGCGAGCGCTTTTATCCGGTGTTCCAGTTCGTCCTGTGGGGCGGGAAATCGCCCACCGAAGCCATAGCGGCGGCTCTGATAGAGACACGGGGCGAGGCCTAGGAATGGATGCCATTGGGCCCATGCCGGGCTGCGAACGGCACCGTCCTGCGCTTCCGGTGCTCACGTACTGAAGTACGCTGCGCGCCGGTTCTCGGCCGGCACCATTCTCGCTCCGGCCTGAGCCCAATGGCATCCATTCCCAGGGTGCTTGATCAAACGATCCCGCGACTGGATACCGTAGTTTACGCCTTTCGCGCACATGGGCATTGTGGTTGAACCATGGCCATGAACTCCGCCGACAAGATCCTCGTCATTGACGAAGGCACCACATCCACCCGTGCGATGCTGTTCGATCCCGACGGGCGAGCGCTGGGAAGTACGCAGCGGCCGCTGACTCAGCATTATCCGGCACCGGGGCTGGTTGAGCATGACGCGGCCGAGATCTGGGCGCTGACGCTGGATTGCGCGCGCGAGATGGTAACCCAGGCGGGCGGGCCGGGGGCGATCGCCGGGATCGGCATCACCAACCAGCGCGAAACCGTGGTGTTCTGGAGCCGGCGGACGGGCGAGCCGCTGGCGCCCGCGATCGTCTGGCAGGATCGGCGCACCGCCGATATCTGCCGCACTCTCAAGGACGCCGGGCACGAACCCATCGTCCAGGCCAAGACCGGACTGCTGCTCGATCCTTATTTTTCCGGCAGCAAGATCGGCTGGGCGCTGGAGAACTGGCCGCAGCTTCGTGACGCCGGCGACGATCTGATGGTCGGCACCGTGGAGAGCTGGCTGGTCTTCAAGCTGACCGGCGGCGCGCATGTCAGCGATGCGACCAATGCATCGCGCACCGCGCTGATGGCGATCGGCGCATCCGGCTGGGACGACGGCCTGCTGGACCTGTTCGGGGTGCCCCGCGCCATCCTGCCCGAGATTGTCGACTGCGCCGGCCCGATCGCCACCACCGATGCCGAATTGTTCGGCGCGCCGATCGCGATCACCGGCATGGCGGGGGACCAGCAGGCGGCAACGATCGGCCAGGGCTGCCTCGATCCCGGCCAGACCAAGGCGACCTATGGCACCGGTGCCTTCGTGCTTTCAAACACCGGCCGCAGCCTGCCGCAGTCCCGCAACCGGCTGTTGTCGACGATCTGCTGGCAGGTATCGGGCGAGCGTCATTACGCATTGGAGGGGTCGGTATTCGTCGCCGGCAGCCTGATCCAGTGGCTGCGCGACGAACTGCGCCTGATCGCGTCGGCGCCCGAGAGCGAACCGCTTGCGCGATCGGTCGCCGATAATGGCGGCGTCTATCTGGTGCCCGCGCTATCCGGGCTGGGTGCGCCGCATTGGGAACCGGGCGCGCGGGCCGCGGTGACGGGGCTCAGCTTCTCGACGGGGCGCGCGCATATCGTCCGCGCCGCGCTGGAGGCGATGGCGCACCAGACCAGCGATCTGAAAGGCGCTTTCGCCGCCGATGGCTGCGACTGGCAGGAATTGCGGATCGATGGCGGCATGGTCGCCAATGACTGGATGGCGCAGGATCTGGCGGACATGCTCGACCTGACGGTCGAGCGCCCGGCCTTCGCGGAAACCACCGCGATGGGCGCGGCGATGCTGGCGGGCGTCGGCGCGGGCCTGTTCGGATCGCTTCGCGACGCGGCGGCGATGCGTGGCGCGGTGACGCGCTTCACGCCCGCGATCGACGGCGCGGTGCGGGCCGCGCGGCTGGACGGCTGGTCGGTCGCGATGAAGGCGGTGCTCGCGGGCGCCTGAAATGGAGCTGGCCACGATCCTGGGCCTGTTGCTCGCAGCGTCTCCGCCGCCGTCACAGGCGGATATCGAGCGTGTGCAGGACGTGCGCGTCGCGAAGATCGGCCATGATCTCGTCACCGCCAATGCGGGGCGTTGCGCGCGGCGCGCGCCGGCGACCGGATTGTTGCTGGGGACGTCGGCGGCCGGCCGATATCCCGGCGTGGTTGCGGTCCTGCCCGGATCGCCGGCCGCCGGGGTGGGTATCGCACCCGACGACATCATCCAGTCGATCGGCGGCACGGCGATGCCCATGCTTGGCGATCCGGCGTTCAAGGATGCGTCGGCCTGGATGCGCGCCGTGCACGATCGCCTCGATGCCGGATTGGCGGCGGGGTCGGCGGTGCTCGCGATCAGGCGGGGCGAACGGACCCTGTCGGTGGAACTGGCCGGTGTGCCGGCCTGCGCGACGCGGTTCGTGATCTCGAACACCAGGGCGCTCAATGCGGGGGCCGATGGACAATATGTCCGGATCTCGCAAAGCATGTTCGCGGAATTCCGCAGCGATGACGAACTCGCGGCGATCCTGGCGCATGAACTGGCGCACAACATCCTCGATCACCGCGCCGTGCTCGATGCGCAGGGCGTGTCGCGCGGACTGTTCGGCCGGATCGGCAAGAATGCCGCGAAGATCCGCGAGACCGAGATCGCGGCGGACGCGCTGTCGCTGACGCTGATGCACGATGCGGGCTATCGCATGGCGGCCGCGCCCGAATTCTGGGCGCGTTTCGAGAAGAAGCACGGTTACGGCATTTTCGCCGACGCCACCCATCTGAACGGCCGCCGCCGCGTCGATATGCTCAATGCCGAGATCGTGCGCGTCGAGGCGCGGTGATTGCGCATCGGCTACGCCTTCCTATCTTGGCAGCACAGCAAGGGAGAATGGACATGACCGAAGAGGTCGCGACACTCGCGGGCGGGTGCTTCTGGTGCGTCGAAGCGGTCTTCGACGATGTGATCGGCGTTTCGGCGGTCGAAAGCGGCTATATCGGCGGCGACACCGTCAACCCGACCTATCAGCAGGTGTGCAACGGCGATACCGGCCATGCCGAGGCGATCCGGATCCATTATGATCCGGACGCGATCGGCTATGACGATCTGCTCGACATCTTTTTCCACGTCCATGATCCGACGCAGCTCAACCGCCAGGGCAACGACATCGGCACGCAATATCGTTCGGCGATCTTCCCTCATTCGCCGGAGCAGGAGGCTGCGGCACGCGCCGCCATCGCGCGGGCGCAGGCGGACTGGAGCGATCCGATCGTGACGACGGTCGAGCCGATCGCGACCTGGTATCCGGCAGAGGATTACCATCAGGAATATTTCGTCCGCGAGGGATCGAAAAACCCCTATTGCATGGCGGTGGTCGCGCCCAAGCTCCGCAAGTTCCGCAAAAGCTATGCGGAGCGGCTGAAGAATGCGGACATGACCGCCTGAACCGGGCCTGGGTTGACGGCAGGTCTCGATCAGCGACGCTTGTCGAGACCTGCTAGGTCGTGAACCTATAAACGGGTGACGCGTCGAGCTATTGTAATCTGTAGCCCGCTCGCACCAGCTCGCTTTGCACCTTCCGCCAATATCCAGCCCAAGGTTCAAGGTCGTCGTTGACGCAAGTTCGCTCGACTTTCAACAGCGCATTACGTTGGCCTGGCTTCCAACGAGCAGTGATGCTGACGCTGACTTTAGGGCTTTGAAGCCCTAACGTTTGGCTGAGGGGCCGCCCTCCTTCTGAGCTATCAACACCCCATGTGGTCATGCCAACGCGCGTGGAGAGTTCCTCAAATGCCGCTTCCAATTTTTTTATATCGTCGTCAGGCAAAGCGATGACGGCTGCGGCGAGGATGCGTGCCCGCTTAGGATTACTGCAAAACGAGCTATATCCGGTAGCCTGAGAAGAGCAGAGCGCGAGAATAGCGGCGCCCGCTATTGTGCGGATGAGTCTTATCATGCTGCCGAATATCACGTGACTGATGCTCCCCCAACATGAGTTCGTCGTCGAGCCTTCCCCCTCAGTCATAATCCCGATTCAAGTTCCATATGAAAAGATATGACCTGCCCGGCTTCGAGTGGCGCGCGATTCGCCCAACAAGCTGCGAGGCTCGCCACCAGGCAAAGCTGATGCTTCGGAAACAACTATCGATGCGCTATGGCGAAGCCCGAGCTGAGTTGGGGATCGGGAATGGCACGCGGCAAGGCGGGATCCGCCAACAAACTCGACGATCAGGCTGTTATCGAGCGGGTGCAGTCCATCCTGATCAATGCAGCTGAGGGACGTCGGAGCATTAGGCCGTAGACTCATAAGCCCGTAGCCACAGCCTCATTGAGGCGAGTTGGACCATGGCGAGGAAGTTCGCGGCGAGCTTATCGTAGCGGGTTGCGACCCGGCGGAAGTGCTTCAGCTTGGAGAAGA
>NZ_JAINVV010000012.1 GCF_019880585.1 Sphingomonas colocasiae | reverse complement strand
GTCGACGTCACCAATGCCGACCAGACCAAGAGCGACAAGGCCGACAAGGCGGGCGATGTCATCAATTACCACATCACCGTCGCCAACACCGGCAACATCACGCTGACCGGCGTGACCGTCACCGATCCGGCGGCCGATGCGAACAGCATCCAGCGGATCATTCCCGTCCAGCCCTCGGTGCTCGACGACGGCGACAATCTGCTCGAGGTCGATGAGATCTGGACCTATTCGGCGACGCACACCGTCACCCAGGCCGAGCTCGACGCCAAGGGCAATGGTGAGGGCGTGTTCGTCAACACCGCGACGGCCGACAGCACCGAAAGCCCGCCCGACAGCGACGATGCCGAGACGCCTTTGGTCTATGATCCGAAGCTGGCGATCGAGAAGGATTTCGTCGACGTCACCAATGCCGACCAGACCAAGAGCGACAAGGCCGACAAGGCCGGCGATGTCATCAATTACCACATCACCGTCGCCAATACCGGCAACATCACGCTGACGGGTGTGACAGTGACCGATCCGGCGGCCGATGCGAACAGCATGCAGCGGATCATTCCCGTCCAGCCCTCGGCGCTCGACGATGGCGACAATCTGCTCGAGGTCGACGAGATCTGGACCTATTCGGCGACGCACACCGTCACTCAGGCCGAACTCGACGCCAAGGGCAATGGTGAGGGCGTGTTCGTCAACACCGCGACCGCCGACAGCACCGAAAGCCCGCCCGATAGCGACGATGCCGAGACGCCTTTGGTCTATGATCCGAAGCTGGCGATCGAGAAGGACTTTGTCGACGTCACCAATGCCGACCAGACCAAGAGCGACAAGGCCGACAAGGCGGGCGATGTCATCAATTACCACATCACCGTCGCCAACACCGGCAACATCACGCTGACCGGCGTGACCGTCACCGATCCGGCGGCCGACGCGAACAGCATCCAGCGGATCATTCCCGTCCAGCCCTCGGCGCTCGACGATGGCGACAATCTGCTCGAGGTCGATGAGATCTGGACCTATTCGGCGACGCACACCGTCACCCAGGCCGAACTCGACGCCAAGGGCAATGGTGAAGGCGTGTTCGTCAACACCGCGACGGCCGACAGCACCGAAAGCCCGCCCGATAGCGACGATGCCGAGACGCCACTGGTCTACAACGCCAAGGTCGATCTGGAAAAATATGTCTCGGTCGATGGCGGTGTCACCTTCACCGACGAGGATAATCCGACCGGCCCGACCACCAGCCTCAACGCGCCGGTGATCTTCCGCATCACCGTCGCGAACACCGGCAATGTCACGCTGACGAGCATCGTGCTCGCCGATACCAAATATGATCTGGCGGGCGCGCCCCTTTATCTGGATGCGGACAAGGACAGCGTGCTCGACGCGAACGAAACCACCGTCGTCAGCTCGCTCGCGCCTGGCGAGCAGGGCATCCTGCTCTATACATTGCCCTATGAGACCGGCCAGCATGTCAATGTCGCGTCGGTGACCACCGGGCAGGGCGCGACCGATTCGGATGCCGCGCATTATTTCGGGCTGGTCAATGACGGCCCCGGCGTGCGGACACCGGGTTTCTGGTCCAATCTCGGCTTCGGCTTCTGGGATGGCAAGGCGGGGCTGCCCAAACAGGCCGGCCAGCCGGGCTTCGCCGATCACGAACTGCTTTACGCGGTCGATTCGAACCGCAACGGGTCGATCGGCGCCGGCGATCAGGCCGGGCTGCTGCTCGGCGATTTCGACGGGAACGGGCTGACCAATGGCGGCGAGGATACGATCTTCATCCCGCTGGCGCTGGCCCAGCAACTGATCGACGCATCGCAGAAGGATCAGGGGGACGGTCGCTGGATGCTTGGCCGCGACGCGGTCGCGACCTGGCTCAACTATCTGGCCGGCAACAATATCGGCGAGGCGAACGACCCGAACAGCCCCAAGGCGCTGCTTCAGGACGCGGTCGACTGGTTCCAGACCTATGCGGATGCCAATCACGACAATATCATGGATCTGGCGAAGGCGAACGCGATCAAGACCAACGACGCGCGCTGGAACATGCCGGGGGATGGTGGCTATGGCGCCTATGTTTCGGCGGCATCGATGCACAATCAGCTCGATGCCTATAACAACACCGGCAGCACCTCGCCTGGGCATGACTATGCCGGCGATGCCGACAGCGCGACATTCCTCTTCGCGCTGGCGAATATCGTCTAGCCTGGCCGCGGCATTGCTGGCGACCTGCGCGACCGGTTTCGCGCAGGTCGCCGAGCGGCCGGCCGATGCCTGGGCGGAGCTCAACGCACAGGTGCAGCAGGCCTATCGCGACGCGCAATATCAGCGGGGGGCCGAGCTCGGCGCGGAAGCGCTCGCGCTCGCCGAGCAGCGCTTCGGCTCGCAGGATACGCGCACGATCATGTCGGCGAACAACCTGGCGCTCAACTATGACGCATTGGGGCGGCTCGATGCGGCGGAGCCGTTGTTCAGGCGCGCGCTCGCCTCGCACGAGCGCGTGTACGGCCCCGATCATCCATTGACATTGGTGTCGCTCACCAATCTCGCCGGGCTCTATCAGCTTCGCGGGCGTTTCGACGAGGCGGAGGTGATGCTCCGGCATGTCGTCGATGCCCGTGTGCGCCAGTTCGGCGAGGGCGGTGCCGATGCCGTGCGTGCGCGTCACAATCTGGAGTCGCTGCTGCGTGCGCGGGCTGCCGCTTCGGTTCGGTTGTTTGCCGTCGAACCGGTGGCGGAGACTCCGGACCCGTCACTTGCCGCGCTGGCCGTGGTCGATCTGTCCGGGATCGTCTTTGCCGGCGATGGTGCGCCGGCCCGTTTCCGGGGCATGACATCGATCCTGCCGATCGCTTCGCGAAGCAACCGGTCGGGCGGCGAACATGAAGCCGGATTTGCCGGGTATCGACCGAAACCGCCGGCGAGCGCCGGCGCGCTGCCGCGGAGTCCGGACGTGCCGCTTCATTCGGTCGACAGCGCGGCTCCGGTTCCCGTGCTGATCGTTGATCCGGTGGCGTTCAGCTTTGGCGATGAGGAGGGGGCGGAGGGGCGGCCGCGCCCCTGAATGCGGTCGATCGGCCAGGGGCGCCGCAATCCGCTCCCGATATTCGGGATCGCATCTTCGTGCGAAGGGAGGGGCAGCCGTACACCGCTCCGGCTGTCGGTGGAGTGGTGCGGCTATGAAAGAGCGGATTGTGGCATGTCGCGAAATCCCCTGGCGCCGCGCCACAGGAGCAGCGTGCCCAGGACTGCGGAGATCAACGTCACGATCGCGAGCGACTCGCCCACCCGTGCAGGATCGGCGAAGACATAGTCGGTCATCAGCGCGACGGCGGTGGGCCCGACGCCCAGGCCGATGACGGTGATGGTGAGAATATAGAGCGAAGACGCCATGCCGCGCATCACCGGCTGGGGGCAGAGCGGGCCGCTGGCGAACGATGTGGGGCATGACATCAACTATCTCGGGCTTACCGGCGTGTTGGCCGCGATCGGATCGCCCGGCATGCCGCCACCGCCGCCGCTCAATCTGATCGGTGATTATGCGGGCGGCACGATGTTCCTGATCGCCGGTGTGCTCGCGGCGCTCCATTCGGCGCGCGCAACGGGCAGCGGGCAGGTGGTGGATGCGGCCATGACCGATGGCGTCGCGGCGTTGAGCGCCATGTTCCACGCCTTTCGCGGCAGCGGAGGGTGGAGCGATGCGCGCCAGGACAATCTGCTCGATGGCGGCCGGCCCTATTATCGCTGCTATGTCTGTGCGGACGGCCGGCATGTCGCGGTGGGCGCGATCGAGCCGAATTTCCATGCCGCGCTGCTCAAGGGGCTGGGCCTCGATCCGGATATGCACCGGCAGGGCGATCCGGCGACCGGCGCGATCTTCGAGCACCTGTTCCTTGCCCGCACGCGCGACGAGTGGGTCGCGCATTTTGCGGGATCGGATGCATGCATCACGCCCGAGGATGTCGCGGGCGCGGTGATCTTCCTGTCCAGCCGGGCCGGCGCCTATGTCACCGGTGCCGAACTCGTGCTTGACGGCGGCCTGACCGGCTGCGCCTGACCATCGGCGGCGTTTCCGGTCCGATGCGAACCGTTTATCCCGCACGGATCTCGCTGATGGTCTGGCCGGTCCATCGTCGGATCGCGCGGCGCAGGTTCGCGCTGTCGCTGAAACCCACTTTCCAGGCCACGTCGTCGACGCTCATGCGCGTCGTCTGCAGATATTCGATCGCCAGCTTGCGACGGACGTCGTCGACGATCTCGCCATAGCTGGTGTCCTCGGCCGAAAGGCGGCGGCGCAGAGTGCGTTCCTGCAGGCCGAGTTGTTCGGCGATCGCCGTCATCGACGGAAAATGGTTCGGCGCGAGCAGCAGGAGCTGGTAGACTTCGCCGGACAGACCCGAGGAAATCCGCGACTGTCCGATCAGCCGGTCGCATGTCTCCTCCAGCATCGTCCGTGTGAGCCGGTTGCCCAGCGCCGGCGTCTGATCGAGGATCCCGATCGGGAAGTGGAGCTCGTTGGCCTGCTGTGCGTACAGGCATGGGCAGGAGAGTTCGCGCGCATCCTCCGCGGAATGGGCGTCCTCGGCCAGCGCGAACAGCGCGCGCACCGGCAGATTGTCCGCCCCGGCCGTGTCGCGGATGTGCGTGTACGTCATCTTCATCTGCTGGCGGACGAGAAAGGTGCGCACGTCGCTGCTCATCACGTCGCGATAGATTTCGTGGAACCGCCATATCGCCACATCCCCCTCCGTCCGCCAGCCCAGGCGCACCGTGGGGGTGGCGAGCGGCTGGTAGCGCACCGCGAAATCGAAAAAGTCGCGCATGGTGGGCGAACACATCAGCGCATATCCGTACATGCCGTACGCCGACAGGTGGAGACGCGAGCCGATCGCGAACGCATCGCTGAACTGGGCGCCGGCGGACACGATATTCTCGCACGCGATCAGATATTGCCCGATCGAGGTCAGCGTATGCGGATCGCGCACTTCGGACAGCGTCAGCCCGGTGCGGTCGAGCACGGTCTCGGGCGCGATCCCGCGGCTCGCCACGGTGTCGATGACGGTCGCCAGCTTGAACGGCGCGAAGAGGCGCTGGTTGAGCGAAGGAAATCCCGCGCGCGTATTGCGGTTCGCCGTTCCGCCCCGTTCGTCGTCGACCGCCATGATCCCCGTCCCCGGACACCGGATGTCCGCTAAAGACACATCAATGTCCGCTGATGCTCTTACGAACCGCTCTGGCAAACCATAAACAGGATATCAAGCCGGCACAGCCCGGCAGCGGAGGCATCCGCCGCCGAGAAGGCGTAGCCAGGGGAGAGGAACATCATGTCGATCACAACCATAGTCGCGGGCATTCTCACGGGACACCGTGCGCGCATGCTGTGCGGATCCGCGATTGCGGCCGCGATGCTGGGCGTGCCTGCCGCCGTTCATGCCCAGGCCGCCGACACCGGCGCACAGGCGGAAGGTGATGGCGCGGACGCCGACAAGGAGATCGTCGTCACCGGCACCAGCATCCGCGGCATCCCGCCGACGGGATCGGGCCTGATCAGCGTGTCGCGCGACGATGCCAAGCTGATCGGCGCGGCCAGCACGCCGGAACTGCTCGCGACCGTGCCCCAGCTCAACAGCTTCAACACCGCGCCGCGCACCAGCAATGGCGGGCTCGGCTCCTTCGCCCCCGGGCTTCGCGGCCTGCCGCCCAGCGCGACGCTGCCGCTGATGAACGGACATCGCCTGATCTCGGGCAGCACGCAGCAGACCAATCCCGACTATCCGTTCCTTCCCGAACTCGCGATCGAGCGCGTCGAGATCGTCGCGGACGGCGCGTCCGCGATCTATGGATCGGACGCTGTCGCGGGCGTGGTCAACTTCATCACCCGCAAGCGCGTCTCGGGGTTCGAGGCGAATGTCCGCTACGGCTTCGCGGACGATTATCATGCCTTCAACGCGGGCGGCATCTTCGGTCACGACTGGGGCAGCGGATCGTTCGTCGCGGCCTATCAATATTCCGAGAACAGCAACATCACGGGCGCCGACCGCCGTTACCGCTCGCTCGATTTCCGTGCGGCGGGCGGCGTCGACACACGGTCGACGGTGTGCCCGGACGCGAACGTCAATCTTTTCGCCGGCACGATCTACGCCGCGCCCAGCCTGGCCCCCGGCATCAACACCTGCGACCCGCGCGGCCCGGTCGATCTTGTTCCCACCAACCGGACGCACAGCGCGTTCGTCTCCGCGCGGCAGGATCTGTCGTCGGGTGTCACCCTGTGGGGCGATCTGCTTTATTCGGACCGCAAGGATGTGGTCCAGGCGGCGCTTCCCGGACAGAGCCTGATCCTGCTGACCCCGGCCAACCCCTTCTTCCGCGCGCCTCCGGGGACGGGCGCACTGTTCGAATTCGTCGATTTCCGGCCCGACAGGCTGGTGGGCGCGGATCATTTCGACCAGAGCTTCCGCGTCCGCGCCGGCAATGCGACGGCCGGGATCGACGTCGCGTTGCCCGGCGATTTCAAGGCCAGCCTGTTCGGCACCTATAACTGGTCGCGCAACGACACCTTCCAGCCCGGCATCAACACCACGGCCCTGTCGACCGCCGCCGCCGGCACCACGACCGCGACGGCGCTCGATCCTTTCGGAACCGGGACCAGTCCGGCGGTCGTCGCGGCCATCCTGGACAACCCGACCGACTTCACCAATCGCCAGCGGACCTGGATCGCCGCCGGGAAGGTGGACGGATCGCTGGCCGATCTGCCGGGCGGGGCGGTCAAGGTCGCGCTCGGCGCCGAATATCGCCGCGAAACCTATATGCAGCGCGGGTCGAGCGGCGGCGTGGGCTTTCCAGAGGATCTGAAGCGGAGCGTCCAGTCGCTGTACGCCGAACTCTTCGTGCCGCTCTTCGGCGCGGACAATGCCGCGCCGATGTTCCACAGCCTGGCTCTCTCGCTGTCGGGCCGATACGATCATTACAGCGATTTCGGATCGACGACCAATCCGAAGGTCGGCATCACCTGGGAACCTGTTCAGGGCATCAACCTGCGCGGCAGCTATGGCCGATCGTTCCGCGCGCCGGGCCTGCGCGATCTTGGTTCGACCGTCGGTTCCTATTATGCCGCGGCGGCGCTGGTCGACGCGTTCGGCGCCCGCGATCCCCTGCGCGGCGCGACACAGGTGAACACGATCCTGCTGTTCGGCGGCAATCAGAATCTGAAGCCCGAAAAGGCACGAACCTTCTCGCTCGGCGTCGATCTTCGTCCGCAATTCGCGCCCGGATTCAGTGCCGGGGCGACATTCTACGACATCAAATATGACGATGTGATCGGAACGCCGTCGGGCCTGGGCGCATTGATCTTCACCGATCCGACCTTTGCGTCGCTGGTGGTCCGCAACCCGAGCGCCGCACAGGTCAGTTCGGCGATCGCGGACACGGTACCGTTCTTCTACACCTTTGCGGCGGTGCCGACGATCGGCAACATCCTGGACCTGCGCCAGGGCAATTTCGGCATCCGCAAGACCAACGGCATCGACTTCGATGTGCGTTATCGCAGCACGACCGGTTTCGGCAGCGTGTTCGGCGGCATCGCCGGTAACTATATCCTGAAATACCGGACGCAATTGTCGCCGACATCGGCAGTCAGCAATTCGCTGGAAGCCGGCATTCCGCGGACGACCTTGCGGACCACGCTGGGATTGACCGCCGGGCCGGTGACGTTCGTCAACTTCGTCAATCACCGCAGCGGGGTCACCGCCCCCTTCGCGACCCCGACCGGAACGAGCGTCTACAAGGCGAAGAGCTACACGACCGTCGATCTGCGCCTGTCGGTCAGGCTGCCGGACACCGGTTTCGCGAAGGGGTCGGAACTGGCGCTGCAGATCAACGATCTTTTCAACGCCACGCCGCCCTATTTCCCGGGCACGGACGGCATCGGCGGAACCTACAACGCGATCGGCCGCTACGCGGCGATGAGCCTTCGCACCGCCTTTTGACGGTGCGAAGGCGTTCGAAAAAGTCATGGGATGTGCGGCAAGAACCCTCCTCCCTATCGAAGAAGCAGGGTTTTTCGTTCGATGAGTGATGCCGGCAACAGCGTGATCGTTTCCGGTCCCGTTCCCCAGGTCCGCCTGTTCACCGAGTGGCTTCGCACCGATCGCGGGGTGGATTTCACGGACTATGAGGATCTGCGCCGCTGGTCGGTGACGGATCTGGACGGGTTCTGGCGCGCCGTCTGGGATTATGGCCGGATCGAATCCCCGACGCCGTTCTCCGCCGTACTGAGCGGGGGCGACATGCCTGAGGCGCGCTGGTTCGAAGGCGCGGAGGTCAATTACGCGCGGCATATATTCAGCCACGCCGCCGCCGCCGACGCCGCGGGTCAGCCGGCGATCGTCGCCGAGAACGAGCGGGGCGAAAGCATTGAACTGAGCTGGGCCGAGCTACGGCGCCAGGCGGCCTCGCTGGCGATCGAGCTGCGGCGGGGCGGTATCACGCGGGGGGACCGGGTCGCGGCCTATCTTCCCAATATCCCCGCGGCCGTGGTCGGGTTGCTCGCCTGCGCCAGCCTGGGCGCGATCTGGACGCTGTGTTCGCCCGAAATGGGCAGCAACGCCGTGCTCGATCGTCTGCGGCAGATCAGGCCGAAGGCGCTGATCGCGGTCGATGGCGTCTGCTACGCGGGCAAGGCGATCGATCGCAGCGCCGCCATCTCCGAGATCCGGGACCGGCTTTCCGACATCGACCTGTTCCTCGTCATCGCCAGCGGTTTCGGCAAGGGTGACGTGCCGGGTGCGAGCCCGTTCGAAGAGGCTGTCGCGCGCGACGATGCGGCGGTCGCGGCGTTCGAGCCCGAGTGGCTGCCCTTCGACCATCCGCTATGGATCCTCTATTCCAGCGGGACCACCGGCCTGCCCAAGCCGATCGTGCATGGCCATGGCGGGGTGCTGCTCGCGACCTGCGCGGGGCAGCTTCATTTCGATCTGGGGCCGAGCTACGCTCCGAACAATTTCGGCGATCGCTTCCACTGGTACAGCGCGACGGGCTGGGTGATGTGGAACATCCAGGTCGGCGGACTGCTGAGCGGCACGACCATCTGCCTGTTCGACGGATCACCCAGTGGCCCCAGGACCGATCCGGACTGGAGCCGGCTCTGGGATTTCGCGGCGCGGACGCGGACGACCTGGTTCGGTGCCGGCGCGGCCTTTTTCGCCAGTTGCCAGAAGGCCGGGCTGGATCTGCCCCGGATCGGCGGGCTCGCGCATATCCGCGCACTCGGCAGCACCGGATCGCCGCTGCCGCCCGACGTCCAGCGCTGGGGCACCGCGCAGTTCGCGACGATGGGCCGGCCGGATATCTGGTGGTGCAATGTCAGCGGCGGCACCGAAATCGCCGCCGCCTTCATGGCCGGCAATCCCGAACTGCCCGACACGCCCGGGCGGCTGCAATGCCGTCATCTCGGCGCGGCGATCGAGGCCTGGGACGAGCGGGGCGAGCCGGTGATCGGCGAGGTCGGCGAACTGGTCTGCACGCGCCCCTTTCCCAGCATGCCGCTCTATTTCTGGGGGGACGAGGATGGCAGCCGCTATCGCGACGCCTATTTCGCGGAATGGCCGGGAATCTGGCGTCACGGCGACTGGCTGACGATCGGTGCCGATGGCGGCTGTACGATTTCGGGCCGCAGCGACGCGACCATCAACCGGCACGGCCTGCGCATGGGGACGGCGGAGATCTATTCGGCGGTCGAACGGCTTGCCGCCATCGCCGACACCATGATCATCGACGTCGAGCGCGCGCACGGCGACAGCCAGTTGATCATGTTCGTCGTGCCCGCCGAAGGGCACAGGCTGGATGCGGCGATGGAGGCCGAGGTGGCTGGCGCAATCCGCGCCAGCCTGTCGCCACGTTTCGTGCCCGACCGGCTGATCGCCGCGCCGGGCATTCCCCGCACGCTTTCGGGCAAGAAGCAGGAATTGCCGATCAAGCGGCTGTTCGCGGGATGGCCGGTCGCGAAAGTGATCAACCCCGACGCGACCGCCACGCCGGAGGTCCTGCCCTGGTATATCGACCGGGCACGGATCTGGCAGGATGACGATGCGGCAACCATGGGGCCAGGCGCGGGAGGGGCATTGTGAAAACGGGTGGCATCGGCGCCGGCGAGCGCACATCCGGCAATCGCGGCCTGGTGCTCGGCATGCTGTGCTTCGTCTATGTGCTGAACTTTCTCGATCGCCAGCTCGTTTCGATCCTGGCCAAACCGATCCAGGACGGACTGCAGATCACCGACAGCCAGCTTGGCCGCATCACCGGCTTCTATTTCGCGCTCTTCTACTGCTTCATCGCGATCCCGGTCGGCTGGCTGGCGGACCGGACGAGCCGCGTGAAGGTGCTTTCAATCGCCTGCGGCTTGTGGAGCGCCGCGACGGCCGCCTGCGGCATGGCCGGAAACTATGGCCAGTTGGTGGTTGCGCGCATGGCGGTGGGCGTCGGCGAAGCGGGTGGCGTGCCGCCATCCTATGCGATCATCTCCGACACCTTTCCGCGCGAACAGCGCGGCACGGCGATGGGAATCTTCAATCTCGGCCCGCCGCTCGGCTCCGCGCTGGGCGTCGCATTCGGCGCATCGCTCGCCGCCGCCTATGACTGGCGCGTGCCATTCTATGTCGTCGGCGCGATCGGCGTGCTCACCGCGGTGCTTGTGTACATGATCGTCCCAGAGCCCGAGCGTGGCCGGTTCGACCCGGCTCCTGTTTCGTCGGCTGATCCGGAACGCGACGAAAGCTTCGGACAGGCGATCCGTGGCTTTTTCGGCAACAGGATCCTGGCGGTCGCGGCCTTGGCCAGCGGTGCCGCCAATTTCATCACCTATGGCCTCAGCAACTTCGCCACCCTGTTCCTGATGCGCGAGAAGGGTATGGCGCTGGAGCAGGTCGCGATCTGGTATGCGCTGGCCGTCGGCATCGGCATGGGGGCAGGGATCTTCGTCTCCGGCCGCCTCATCGATCGCTTCGGTGTCGGGAACAAGGCCGCCTACGCCACCATTCCAGCGCTCTCGCTTGTGCTCGCCTTGCCCTTCTTCCTGGGCTTCGTCGCCGCGGATCGCTGGGAGGTGGCGCTCATATTGCTGTGCGTGCCGCTGTTCCTCAATTCCGTCTTCCTCCCCGCGACGGTCACGTTCGTCCAGGGCGAGGTCGATCCGAGGGCGCGGGTGATTTCCGGCGCATTGCTGCTGCTCGTGATGAACCTGATCGGGCTTGGCCTGGGGCCGACATTCGTCGGCATGGCGAGCGACTTCTTCCGTCCGTATCATGGAGAGCACGCCCTGCAGATGGGCCTCTATGCGCTCGCGCCCATGTATCTCATCGCGGCGCTGCTGTTCATGTGGCTTGCCCGGCTGATCAAACGCGCGTCTTCCAGCCCGGAGCGGAGCTGATCATGAAAATACCGGTTCGTGCGTTGATCGGCTTTGTCGGCCTGGCCCTGTCCACGGCGGTTCCTGCCGGCACGGGTGAGCGGAGCGCGGCGCAAGATCCGGTGGTCGATGCGCCCGCCGGATCGGTGCGGGGCGTGATCGAGGACAATGCCCGCAAGTTCCGCGCGATCCCCTATGCGAAGCCGCCGCTCGGCGCGCTGCGCTGGCGAGCGCCGCAACCCTTGCCGCGCTGGGCGGGGATCAGGGCTGCGCAAAGCCGGGGCGCCGCCTGCATTCAGCCGCCAATGGCGCAGGGCCCCTATGATCGCGGCGCGATCGACATGAGCGAGGATTGCCTGACGCTCGACGTGACGGCCCCTGAAAATGCCCGGAACGCTCCGGTGATGATATGGATTCATGGCGGCACCCTGATCTGGGGCAGTGCCCAGTCGGCCATGTATGATGGCCGTGAGTTCGCGAAACGCGGCATCATCCTCGTTTCGATAAACTATCGGCTCGGCGTGCTCGGTTATCTGGCGCATCCCGAGCTCGGCAGGGAAACGGCGGAGGGCGTTTCCGGCAATTACGGCCTGCAGGACCAGATCGCGGCGCTGCAATGGGTCCGGCGCAATATCAGGGCATTCGGGGGCGACCCGCATAATGTGACGATCTTCGGCGAGTCCGCGGGTGCGCTCAGCGTCGAATATCTCATGGCGTCGCCGCACGCGCGTGGACTGTTCGGCAAGGCCGTCGCGCAGAGCGGCTATATGTTCACCATGCCGGAGCTGCGGAACGCGCGTTATGGCGAGCAATCCGCCGAGGCGATCGGCGTAGCGCTTGCCGGCAAATTGGGCGCGAAATCGATCGCGGACTTGCGTGCAATGGATGCGCGCAAACTGAGCGTTGCATCCGCCATGGCCGGCTTCCTGCCTTATGGCACGATCGACGGGCATATTCTGAAGCGCCAGCTCGTCGACACGTTCGATCGCGGCGAGCAGGCACCGGTACCGCTGATCGCGGGCCTCAACAGTGGTGAAACCCGCAGCCTGCGCCAGCTCCTGCCGCCGCTGCCGGCCAGTGCGGATGCCTACACCGCCGATATCCGGGCGCGCTATGGCGATGCGTCGGATGCCTATCTGCGGCTCTATCCCGCCACGGACCCGGAACAGGCACGGCTCGATGCGAGCCGCGACGGCATATATTCCTGGGCGATGGAACGACTGGCCCGCGCCCAGGCAAGGCTTGGCCAGCCATCCTATCTCTATCTGTTCAGCCACAGCTATCCCAGTGCCGATGAAGCGGGCCTGACCGGCTTTCACGCGTCGGAGGTTCCGTTCATATTCGGGAATTTCCAGGCCACGCCGCCCAATTGGCCCAGAATTCCCGATGATGCGGGCCAGCGGCGGATCGCCGACGCGATGCTCGATTACTGGACGAGCTTCGCCCGCACCGGCCGTCCCATTGCGCAAGGGGCATCCGAGTGGTTGCCATTCGGCACCGACAATGCGTTCATGCGCTTCGAAGGCGGGCCGCGCATGGCGCAGAAGTTCATGCCGGGTGTTTTCGACCTGCACGAACGGATCATGTGCCGGCGTCGCGCGAGCGGCGCCCAGTCGTGGGATTGGCGCGTCGGCGCCTATGCTCCGGTGCTGCCCGTGGCAGGAAAGGGATGCGCATGAGGTCCGTAGCCCGGTTGATGGCGCTTTGGTGCATGACGGGACAGTCGGATTCGCCGAGACGATCCATGCGTCGGAGGCGGGCTGTCGTCGTGGCGGCGGCTTTGATGGCGGCGCCGGCCGTGCCGCCTCCGGCGGTCGCGGCGCTGGTTCGGGCACCGGCGCCGGAGGCGATGGCCGCACGTTGCGAGGCGCTCGGAAAATTACGACTTCCCGACACAAGCATCGTGAGTGCGGCGCTTGTTCCCGCCAAGGCCGCCGAGACGACGGTCGTGGGGGAGGCGCCGGGCTATCGCAGTTTCTGCCGCGTCGTCGCGCGCGTGCGTTCGGCGCCCGGCTCCGATGTCGGCGTGGAGATCTGGTTGCCCGTGGAAGGGTGGGCCGGCGTCTTCCACGGCAACGGCAATGGCGGCTTCGCCGGCATTCTCGCCTCCGGCTATTCGGGCATGGCCGATGGGTTGCGACGCGGATTCGCCACCGCGACGACCGACACCGGCACCGCACCGGCAACCCCGCTGGAGGGAGACGCCCTGATCGGACAGCCGCGCAAGTGGCGGGACTGGGCCCGCCTGTCGACGCATGCGATGACCGTCACCGGCAAGGCCATCACCAGGGCCTTTTATGGCCGGGATGCGAAGCGTGCCTATTACACCGGTTGTTCGACGGGCGGTCAGCAGGGCCTGATAGAAGCGCTGTATTACCCGGCCGATTATGACGGCATCCTCGTGGGTGCTCCGGTCATCAACCGGACATGGGGCCATGCGGCGGTGCTCTGGGATTATGCGGCCGCGCATCGCACGCCGGCCAGCCTGCTTTCGGCCGGCAAGCTCAAACTGCTGAACAAGGCCGCCATCGCGACCTGCTGGCGCCAGGGGCATGGACTGGCCGGGGATCCGTTCGTTTCGGATCCGATGAGCTGCCAGTTCGATCCCGGCCTGCTGCAATGCAAGGGTACCGTATCCGACAATTGCCTGACCGAAGGCGAGGTCGCGACCGCGCGCGCATTCTACTCGGGGCCGACGAGCCGTGACGGCAGGCCGCGCTATTTCGGCTGGCTGCCGGGAAGCGAAATGCCGGACACCTTCGGCTGGTCGTTCCTGCAGACGCCGATCAACGGCCAGCCACCCTTCGGGGGACTTTTCAAATGGGTCTTCGGTGCCGATTGGGACTGGAAGCGCTTCGATTTCGATCGTGACATGCCCGAGGTCCAGGCGCGCCTGGACGGGATCGTGAACGATGCGACGCGCGGCAGCCTTCAGGGGTTCGTCGCGCGCGGGGGCAAGCTGATCATCTATCACGGCCTGGCCGATACGCTGGTGGCGCCCGGGCAGTCGGTGGCCTTTTACGAGCGGCAGGCCGCGCAACTCGGTGGTGCCGGCAAGCTCGAGGACAATGCGCGCCTGTTCCTGGCGCCGGGTATGATGCATTGCGGTGGCGGCGCGGGCCCCGATGCTTTCAACGCGACGCTCGGCATTCCGCCGCGTCCGCCGGTGGACGATGCAGAGCATGACATCTTCTCGGCCCTGATCGCGTGGACCGACACAGGGGCTGCGCCCGACCGCATCATCACGACGAAATTCTCAGGCGAAGACAAGAGCGCGATCGAAATGCAGCGGCCGATCTGTCCCTATCCCGCGAAAGCGGTCTATCGCGGATCGGGGGCCACGCGGTCCGCCGGCAATTTCACATGCGCCCGATCGGTGCGCTGAGGCCCCGCCCCGGCAATCGGATGGCGGGCGCCGCGATCGTCACGCGGATTTGCCGTCCCATCCCGAAAATCGCTGACGAAGCTCGCTCTTCAGGATCTTTCCGGCGGCGGACAAGGGCAGTTGGTCGACAAGCGTCATCGAACGCGGAATCTTGTAGCCGGCTAGCGTTTTGCGGCAATGGGCCTGGACACTGGCGAGATCGATGGCCTGGCCCGGTCGCGCAATGACGACGGCATGTACCCGCTCACCCCATGTTTCGTCCGATGCCGCGATGACTGCCGACATCGCGATGTCCGGATGGCCGGCAAGCGCCGCTTCCACTTCGGCGGAATAGACATTCTCGCCGCCCGAGACGATCATGTCCTTCAATCGATCGACGATGGTGACATAGCCGGCCGCGTCCAACCGGCCGATGTCGCCGGTATGCAGCCACCCGTCGCGTATCGCTGACGCCGTTTCCTCGGGGCGTCCCCAATAGCCGGCCATCACGGTGGGCCCGCGCGCGACGATCTCGCCGGCCTCCCCGCGGGGCACCTCATTGCCCTCCGCGTCGACGATCCTGACTTCCAGCACCGCGATGGGGCGCCCGGCCGATCGGCCCCGGCCGTCGGCGAATGCTTCCGGGCCATGGTCGGCGGGGCCGAGCATGCAGCAGGTCGGCGACAGCTCGGTGATGCCATAGGCCTGCAGGAAACATGCTTGCGGCAGCGCCGCGACCAGCCGATCCATCAGCGCTTCGTCCATCGGCGCGGCGCCGTAGCGGACAAGACGCAGGCTCGACATGTCATGCCCGGCAAAGGCCGGGTGGTCGATCACCATGCGCAGCATCGTGGGCACCAGAAAGGCATCGCTGACGCCATGGGTCTCGACCGCCGCGAGCACGGCGGCCGGCTCGAAGGCGGGCAACAAGACGCAGCTTTTGCCGGCGAGCAGCGCGAAGAGCAGTCCGCCCATGCCCCCGATATGGAAAAGCGGCGCGGCATGGAGGAACATGTCGCCGGGTGTCGCGCCGGGAAAGGCGAGCGTCGCCAGCAATGATGTCATGATGCCGCGATGCGTGAGCATGACGCCTTTGGGCCGCCCGGTCGTGCCGCCCGTATAGAGAATGGCCGCCAGATCATCACCCGCGCGCAACGCGTCCGGAATGGCGGGCGCATCGTCGAGCCATGCGCTACGGGGCGTCAGGTCGGCAGCACCCTCTTCGCCCAGGCTCAGCACATGCCGCAGATCGGGCGCGTGCTTGCGGATATCCGGTACGAGCGCGGCGAAAGCGGGATCGACAATCAGGATCTCCGTGCCGCAGTCGATCAGGGAAAAGCCGATCTCCGCGGCGGACCAGCGCGTGTTGACCGGATTGAGCACACCACCCGCCCACCAGGTGCCGTAAAGATAGTGGACATAGGGAATGCCGCTGGGCGCGAGCAGCGCAACCCTGTCACCGGCCGCGAGCCCCAGGCGCCGCAGCGCGCCGGCGAAGCGCGCCGCATGATCCGCAAGCTCTGCCCAGCTTTCGCGTGCGCCGTCCGCGATCAGCGCGGTGCTGTCGGGCGATTGTCGTTTCAGCCGGTGCAGGGTCTGGGTGAGATACATGCCGTCCGCTCCCTTGATCGCTTGCGCCGCGCTCGCGAAATTTCTTGTCTTGTCCATGCTTGTAATCTACCGATTGGTCGAAAACAATATTCTTGAAGCGCAATTGACGAAGGAAGTGGCGGGAATGGCCGATCTGTGCGGCAAGACGCTGTTCATCACGGGCGCGAGCCGTGGGATCGGCCTGGCCATTGCCCTGCGTGCGGCGCGGGAAGGCGCGAATATCGTGATCGCGGCAAAGTCTTCCGTGCCGCGTCCGGGCATCAGCGGTACGATCTTCACGGCGGCCGACGCGATCGAACGAGCCGGCGGCAAGGCGTTGCCGATCGCCGTCGATATCCGTGACGGGGATGCTATCGACGCTGCGGTCGAAAAAGCGGTAGCGCATTTCGGAGGCGTCGATATCTGCGTCAACAATGCGTCGGCGATCAATCTTGGCGGCACGCTCGCGGTCAACGCGAAAAGTCATGATCTGATGCATCAGATCAATGCGCGCGGCACCTATCTTGTATCCCGGGCCTGTCTGCCGCATCTGCTGCGGTCGGCCAATCCGCACGTCCTTGCGCTTTCGCCCCCGCCGCACATGCGGCCGCACTGGTTCGGCCGCTTTCCCGCTTATGCGCTGTCGAAGTTCGGCATGAGCATCTACATGATGGCGATGGCCGAGGAGTTCCGCGCGCAGGGCGTCGCCTTCAACGGTCTGTGGCCGCGAACGGCGATCGCGACCGCCGCGCTCGGCATGGGCGGCGAGCAATCCGCGGGCATCGTCGCGCGCAGGCCCGAGATCATGGCCGAAGCCGCCTGTACGATCTTCAAGCGCGACGCGCGCGCATGCACGGGGCGTTTCTTCCTCGACGACGAAGTGCTCTGGGAGGCCGGCCATCGCGATTTCGACGCCTATCAGGATGTGCCCGGCATGCCGCTGACGCTGGACCTGTTCGTCGACCGCGATGCATGGACGCCGCCCGGGGTCGCCATCGCGTGACCGCAGGCCCCCCACCCGGCACTTCCGCTGGAAATGCCCATGGCCGCGCGATAGGTTGCGCAGGCGTCCTGCCGATGCACAAGGAAGACAAATGAGAGCCAGATCGCGGACGCTGCCAGGCAATGATGCGGCACATGTGCCGGCCGCAATCGAAAATGCGCCTCGCCAGAGCGCGAAGGCGCGGAAACGCTGGGCGGACATATTGCGCGTCACCACCGAATTGTTCAATCGGCGTGGATTCTTCGCCACCTCCATGCAGGATATCAGCGATGCGGTGGGGATCCGGAAAGCCAGTCTTTATTATTATGTCGATTCCAAGGAGGAGTTGCTGTTCGAGATCCTGAAGGATCTTCATCTCGGCGGCATCGCGCTGGCGGAAAGCGTGAACTTCAGCACCACCGATCCGCTTGGCGAACTGCGCGCCTTTCTCGTCCAGCTCTGCATCTACACCGGTAAACATGCCGATCGGCTTGCGATCTATTCCCGCGATTTCGACTATCTCGATCAAAGCCAGCAGAACGCCATTCTCGCCGAACGACGCATCTATTACGACACGCTCGTCCGCCTGATCGAGCTCGCGGTGCGGCAGGGCCAGGTGCCCGCATCCTTCGATATCCCGACAATCGGCCAGGTCGTGATGCGGGGCGTGGTTTCGATCTCGCAATGGTACAGCCCCGGCGGGCCGCTGCCGATCGAGCAGATCGCGGTCCAGTCGGCCGGCATCATGGTGCAAGGGCTGGCCTGTTACGATCGGTCTGCGGGCTGAACCAAGCGAGGCCGGGCATTCGGCATGGTCAGGGCCGCGCGCGCTTCCGCACGCTGGCGTTCGCGCTGACGGCGCGGCCCCCGCCATCGACATCGAGCCAGATCTCGCAGCGCACGCCGGTCTCGCCGACTTCGATCACATGTCCGCCGGCGACGCAGCGGTCGCCTGCGAAGACGTTGCCGTTGAAGCGCGTTTCCAGCGTAACGATGTCCATCTCCGGAAAATTGAGCGACAACAGGTTGATGAGATAGGCGAGATTGGCGGGCCCCTGATTGATGGGGCGATCGCCGAGGCCCGCCGCCCTGACCGCCTCCGCGTCGAGATGGATCGGATTGGGGTCGGCGAGAAACACCGACCATTCCCGCATCGCGCCAGGCGAAACGGCCTCCACGACAAAGGGGGTCAGCAATGTACCGGGCGTCATGTCCGTGCCTTTCGCGGGAAGATCCAGCTGTTGGTCACTTCGGCGACGGACGTTTCGCCGTCGAGCAGCGCCAGCCGATAGTCGGCGACATCCATCGTGCCGAGCTTGCGGCTTTGCTTGCGGGTGATGCTCAGGATCTCGCCGCGCACCCAATAGGGCGTCTCCACCCTGAGCGGGGTATGGAACGTCACGATCGAGCCCACGATCATGGGCCCATCCGCGACGTCGAAATCGAACAATGCGCAGAACTCGGCGACCGAATGCTTCATGCCGAGCTGCGTTGCGATGAAGTGGTAGATGGGGTGTGCGGTGCCGTCGCCCGCCGGTTCGATCCCGGTCGAGCGGCACAGGGCGGCATTCTCGTCCGCCTTGATCACATAGGGTTCGGCGCCGTCGAGGACGATGCCGCGAACCTCCGGCGGAGGCGGAATATCGTCTTGTGTCGCGTTCATCCGGATTCTGTCTCCAAGTCGCGGGGCTCAGCTGCAACCCTCGATGCCGCCGTCGAGCGAAAGGCCGGCGCCGGTGACATAGGCGCCTGCCGGGCTGGCCAGGAAGACGATCGCCCCGGCGATGTCCGCGGGCCGGCCGAGGCGCCGCATCGGGATATGGGCTTCCAGCGCCGCATCGGGGGAATCGCGCAGATGCGCGGTCATCGCCGTCGGAAAATAGCCCGGGTGCAGCGTGTTCACATTGATGTGCCGGTCGACCAGGTCTCGCGCCAGTTGCCGCCCGAGATGGTGGATCGCCGCCTTGCTGGCGGCGTAGCTATAGGCGGAAAGGCCGGTGGTCCGAAGCCCGGCGATCGATCCGATATTGATGACGCGCGCCGGGTCGGCGGCGGTGGCGGACGCAATCAGTTCCGGCATGAACTCCTGCACCATGCGGAACGGCGCCTGGACGTTGACCGCCATCACGCCCGGCCATGCCTTGTCGGGAAAATCGTCGAACGGCGCCCCCCAGGTCCGGCCGGCATTGTTCACCAATATATGGAGGCTCTGCTCGCCCGACTGACGGAAAGCCGCGCCGAGCGCCGCGATGCCCTCAGGCGAACCGGCATCGCCCGGCAGCGCCGTGCAGCCCGTTCCGATCTCCAGGGCGGCGGTCCGGCAGTCCTCCTCCTTGCGGGCGGTGATGAACACATTCGCGCCCGCGCCGATCAATCCCTGCGCGATCATGCGGCCCAAGCCGCGTGCACCGCCGGTGACCAGGGCGTTTCTTCCGGCAAGCGAGAAGAGTGAATCGATCATGCAGCTTCCGTCTGGCGAGAGGGGCGGGCGTCGCGATGGTTTTCAACAAAAACATACAAACGGTAGATTATGGTAAGGTGGTCTGCTTCCCTTGCATGGATGCGCGGTCAATGGCCGAGCACGGCGCTGGCAGGGGCAGCAGCCGTCACCCGATCGGTGTAGCCGGTCCACAACAACAGCCGGAAAATCGGGATATGCAGCGTGCCGCCATCTTCGCCTCCTCAACCTGCCGCCAGCGCTCGCCGATGCGCTTTACGATGACGGTTGACCTAAACCCGCAGCGCTGGCAGGTCAATTATAATCAACCAATCGGTCGAAAATGATTCCCTGGGGAGAGTGCGTTGAACGAGGCCTTCATCTATGATTGCGTCAGGACACCGCGTGGCCGTGGCAGGGCCGACGGCGCGCTGCGCGAAATCACGGCAGTCGAGCTGGCCGCGACGCCGTTGCGGGCGCTGGCGGAGCGCAATGCGTTCGACACGGCGCTGGTGGACGATGTCATCTATGGCTGTGCGCAACCGGTGGGCGAGCAGGGCGGCAATATCGCGCGTGCCGCGCTGCTCACGGCGGGCTGGAGCGAGGGTGTCGCGGGGCAGCAGGTCCACCGCTTCTGCGCCTCCGCGCTGGAGGCGGTCAATGCGGCCGCCGCGCAGGTGATGGTCGGCGCCGCCGATGCGGCGGTCGGCGGTGGTGTCGAATCCATGTCGCGCACCTATATCGGCGCCGACACGGGCGCCTGGAGCGCCGATCCCTGGTGCAGCTATCACAATCATTTCGCGCCGCAGGGCATCGGCGCGGATCTCATCGCGACGCTGGACGGATTCAGCCGCGAACATGTCGACGCCTATGCTGTCGAGAGCCAGCGCCGCGCCGCTCAGTCGCTGGCCGGCGGTGCGTTCGATCGATGTGTCGTGCCGGTGCGCGACGTGATCGGCCAGGTCGTTCTCGATCGCGACGAATATCCGCGTCCCGACACGACGATGGAGAGCCTGGGGGCGCTGAAGCCGGCTTTCACCGGACTGGGCAAGGCGGGTTACGATGCCATCGCCATGCGCCGTTATCCGCAGGTGGAGCGGATCGAGCACGTTCATACCGGCGGCAATTCATCGGGGATCGTCGATGGCGCGGCGGCGGTGCTGGTCGGCAATGCGGGTTTCGGCGTCTCGGCGGATATGCGGCCGCGCGCGCGAATCCGGAGTTTCGCGAACTGTGGTTCCGAACCGACGATCATGCTCACCGCGCCGGCCGAGGTGACGCGCAAGCTGCTCGCGCGCAGCGGGATGGCCATCGGAGATATCGACCTGTTCGAGATCAACGAGGCCTTTGCCAGCGTCGTGCTGCGCTACATGGCGGCGCTCGATCTCGATCCGGCCCGCGTCAACGTGGCCGGCGGCGCGATCGCGCTCGGGCATCCGCTCGGCGCCACCGGCGCCATGATCCTCGGCACCGTCCTGCGCGAACTCGAGCGCCGCGACCTGTCGACCGCCCTCATCACGCTGTGCGCGGGCAATGGCCTTGGCACGGCCACAATCATCGAACGGGTTTGATCATCATGGCTGACTATTTCTCGACGCGCCGCGAGGGGGCGATCCTGACGATCCTGCTCGATGATCGCGATGCCCCGGTGAACACGGTTTCGCCGGCTTGGGTGGATGCGCTTGCCGCCGAATTCGAAGCCGTGCGCTCCGACGCCTCCGTGAACGGCGTGATCGTCACCTCGGCAAAGACCGGCTTCATGGCCGGCGCCGACCTCAAATATATATTGGCGGACGTGGTCGGCATGTCCGCCGCGCAGGCCTTCGCGTTCAGCCAAAGCGCGTCGCGCATGCATCGGCTGGTTGAAAGCTGCGGCAAACCCGTGGTGGCGGCGATCAACGGCTTCGCGCTGGGCGGTGGCTACGAACTGGCATTGGCCTGCACGCACCGGATCATCGCGAACGATCCGCGCGCGGTGGTCGGTCTGCCGGAGGTGAATGTCGGGCTTCTGCCCGGTTCGGGCGGTACCCAGCGCCTGCCGCGCCTGATCGGTGTCGAAAAGGCGGCGGAAGTCCTGCTCGAAGGCAGGAGCTACGGTCCCGAAACCGCGCTGGCGTCGGGATTGGTCGACGCCGTGGTGCCGCCGGATGAGTTGCTTGCAGCGTCGCGCGCCTGGCTCGCCTCGCGCCCCGATCCGGTACGCCCATGGGACCGCAAGGGGTTTGCGCTTGCCGAGTCCGATGGCCTGCTCAAACAGGCGACCGCCGGGTTCTTCACGGGCATGACGGCGCGACTGTCCGCGAAATATGGCGAGAATTATCCGGCGCCGATCGCGATCCTCGCCTGCCTGTTCGAAGGGGTCCAGCTCCCTTTCGACAAGGCGCTTGTCGTCGAGAGCCGCTATTTCGCCAGGCTCGTGACCGATCCGGTCGCCCGCAACATCGTGCGGACGAATTTCGTGAACAAGGGGCTTGCGGAGAAAGGCGCCCGGCGTCCGGCCGGCTATCCGGTACGCAAGGTCGATCGGCTGGCGGTGCTCGGTGCGGGCATGATGGGGGCGGGGATAGCCTATGTCGCGGCGAAGGCGGGGATCGAGGTCGTCTTGCTCGATGCCGGCGCGCAGGCGGCCCAGCGGGGCAAGGCCTATTCCGAAAAGCTCGTCGGCCGGCAGGTGGAGCAGGGCCGTATCCGGGCGGCCGATGGAGCGGCGCTGCTCGCGCGCATCAGCCCGACGACCCGCTATGACGATCTCGCCGGTGCCGATTTCGTGATCGAAGCAGTGTTCGAGGACAGCGCGATCAAGGCCGATGTAACGGCGCGGGCAGAGGCCGTGATCGCAAGCGACGCGCTGTTCGCGTCCAACACATCGACGCTGCCGATCACCGATCTCGCAGAGGCTTTCGGGCGGCCCGAAAACTTTATCGGACTGCACTTCTTCTCGCCGGTGGATCGCATGGGCCTGGTGGAGGTGATCCGCGGCCGGCGGACGAGCGACGAGACGCTGGCCCGCGCGCTCGACCTCGTCGGCCAGTTGCGCAAGACGCCGATCGTCGTGAACGACAGCCGGGGTTTCTATACCAGCCGCGTGTTCCAGACGTTCATCCATGAAGGCATGCAATTGCTGAACGAGGGCGTGGCGCCCGCGCTCATCGAAAATGTGGCGCGGCAGGCCGGCATGCCGGTTGGCCCGCTTGCGGTGATCGATGAGACGTCGATCGAACTCCCGCTCAAGATCGTACGCGAATCCGAACGCGAGGATCCCGCCTATCGCCGGCCTGCCTCGGCCGATGTGATGGAGTTGATGGTCGATCGTCTTGGCCGGCCCGGGCGCAAGGGCGGGGCGGGGTTTTACGACTATCCGGCCGACGGGCCGAAACGTCTCTGGCCTGGCCTCGCCGATCATTTCCCGGTGGCGGCGCAACAGCCCGATCCCGGAGAGGTCCGCAAGCGGTTGCTCTATGTCCAGGCGCTCGAAACGGCGCGTTGCCTGGAACAGGATGTGCTCACCCATCCTGCCGATGGCGATCTTGGCGCGGTGCTGGGCTGGGGCTTCCCGGGCTGGACCGGCGGCACGCTGTCGCTGATCGAAACCGTCGGCGTCGCCGCGTTCGTCGCCGAATGCGACCAGCTTGCCCAACGCCACGGCGAACGGTTCGCGCCCACCCGCCGGCTTCGCGATATGGCCGCGGCCGGCACGGGATTCGGCTGGTGATGCGCCGGCTGATCTTCGAGGCGGAGCATGAGCAATTCAGGGACAGCGTTCGCCATTTCATGCTGAGCGAGGTCGCGCCGCATGCCGAACGCTTCCGCGAGGACGGCATCGTCGATCGCGCGCTGTACGCGAAGGCGGGGGCTGCCGGACTGTTGTGCACCTGGGCCGAAGAGCGCCATGGCGGCGCCGGGATCGATGATTTCCGCTTCGAGCAGATCATCATCGAGGAGAATATGCGCCACGGCGATATCGGCTTCTACATCAACCTGCACAGCGATCTCGTCGCCCCCTATATCGCCAAGCTCGGGACGGCCGAGCAGCAGGACCGCTTCATGCCCGCGATCGTCTCGGGCGAGACGATCCTCGCGGTCGCGATGACCGAACCGTCGACGGGCAGCGATCTTGCGGGCATGAAGACGCGCGCCGTCGATGCCGGCGATCACTGGCTGCTCAATGGCGCCAAGACCTATATCTCGAACGGCATTCTCGCCGATCTCGTGGTGGTGGCGGCGCGCACCGATCCCGATCGGCCGCACGGGATCTCGCTGTTCCTGGTCGAGCGCGGCATGGCCGGGTTCGAACGCGGGCGCAAGCTGGCGAAGATGGGGCTCGACAGCCAGGACACGGCAGAGCTGTTCTTCAACGATGTCCGGGTGCCGAAGGCCAATCTTCTCGGCGTGGCGGGGCAGGGTTTTGCCGGGCTCGCGCAATTGCTCGTGCAGGAGCGGTTGGTGGCGGCGATCGGCTTCATGGCGACCGCGCAGACCGCCTTCGATCTCACGCTGAATTTCGTGAAGGATCGCCGCGCGTTCGGCCGGCCCATCGGCGCCTTTCAGAACAGCCGTTTCGTGATGGCGGGGCTGCGTGCGGAGCTCGACATGGCCCAGACTTTCATCGACCAGTGCGTGCTGCTGCTCAATCGCGGCGATCTGTCGCCCGAGGATGCGGCGGGCGCCAAGCTGGTGTCGAGCGAACTCGAGGCGCGGGTGATGGATGCCTGCCTCCAGCTTCATGGCGGCGCCGGCTATATGGACGAATATCGCATCAGCCGCATGTATCGCGACGCCCGGATCAGCCGGATCTTCGCGGGCACCAGCGAAATCATGAAGGAAATCATCGGCCGTGGCCTGGGCCTGGACGAGCGCAAGCTCGCCTGACGTCCCGGCGCGTTGTGAATGGGCCGTGACGGCCCTGTTGACCTGAAAGGCGATTGGCGAATGAAAGCTCTGTTGTTGCGTGAAATCGGCGTCGGGCCGGCGATCGGGGACGTCGCGGATCCGGTGCCCGGCGAAGGCGAAGTGCTGGTGCGGATGGTCGCCGCGGCGCTCAATCATCGCGAGCTCTGGATCGCGAAGGGGCAATATCCCGGCATGGTGCTGCCCGCGACGCTCGGCGCAGACGGCGCGGGCGTCATCGCGGCCGTCGGACGCGGCGTCGATCCGGCCCGGATCGGCGAACGGGTCATGCTCTATCCCGGGCTGGGCTGGGGGGATGATCCCCGGTTCCCGGCGCCGGCATTCGGGTTGCTCGGTATGCCGGGGCCGGGCACGATCGCCGAATATGTGTCCGTGCCCGCCGCCAATGCGGTCGCGAAGCCGGATCATCTCGATTTCGCACAGGCCGCCGCGCTGCCGCTCGCCGGGATCACGGCATGGCGCGGGCTCGTCACCAAGGCGGGCTTGCTGCCGGGCGAGCGGTTGCTGATCTGTGGCGCGGGCGGCGGCGTCGCCGCGCAGGCGCTCGCCTTCGCGATCGCGATGGGGGCGGAAACCTGGGTAACGAGCGGATCGGACGAAACCATCGCCTGGGCCCGGGCCCGGGGGGCGGCCGGTGGCGTCAATTATCGTACGGATGACTGGGGCAAGGCGCTGCGCCGGCAGGCGGGCGGATTCGATGTCGTGTTCGACGGGGCACCTGCCGGTGGCTTCCGGGACTATTCGCGAAGCCTGGCGATGGGTGCGCGCATCGTCCTGTACGGATCGACCGGGGGAGCATCGGTGCCGCTGTCCGCGCCCGAACTGTTCCTCAAGAACTGGGTGGTGACGGGCACCAATGTCGGCAATGCGGCGGAATTCGAAACGATGCTCGATTTCACGGCCCGCCATCGCCTTGTTCCCGAGATCGAGAAACGCTTTGCGTTCGCCTCTGCGGCCGAAGCGCTCGGTCATCTCGAAAACGGTCATGGTCGGGGCAAGGTCGTCATCGATATCGCCCCGGATCCGTGACCATCGGGTCGCGGGATCGCTCTACCCCCGTTGCGGCTGGCCTTCTCCGCTGCCGCTGAGCGGCATCAACGCCGACCCCAGGCCGCCATCGACCACCAGATTCTGGCCGGTCACATGCGCGGCTTCGGGGCCGAGCAGAAAGGCGATGGCGTCGGCCACCTGGACGGGGAGGCCAATCCGCCGCAACGGGATCTTGCGGCTGCGCTGACGGATCCGTTCGTCGTCATAACCCGCGACCATCGGCGTCAATGTCGGGCCGGGCGAGACGCAATTGATACGGATGCCGTCCGGGCCCCATTCGATCGCCATCTGGCGGACGAGCATCAGCAGCGCGGCCTTGCTCGCCGAATAGCTGCCGAGCGGCGGCGCCGGGTGTTCGGCCGCGATCGAGCCCGTCGCCACGATCGCACCGCCACTGGCCTTGAGGTGACCGTGCGCCGCCCGGCCGAGCAACCAGGTCGGGCGGGTGTTCACGCGGAACAGATAGTCGAAATCCTCGGGCGACAGCTCGAGCAAAGGGCCGCCCTTCATCGCGCCGGCATTGCTGGCGATGCCGTCGATGCCGCCAAGCGTGGCGGCGCCGTCGGCGATCACCTGTTCGCAGAACGCGACCTCGCCGAGATCTCCGGCGCGCCAGAACACCGGGCAGTGCTGCCCGAGCCTTTGTGCGAGATCCGCCAGTGCGTCCGCCTGGCGATCGACCAGGAACAAGGCTGCATCGCCCCGGTCGGCAAGCTTTTCAGCCAGGGCGCGGCCGATGCCGCTCGCCGAACCGGTGATGATCAGCCTTTGCGTCATCCTTGCCTCCTCGCCTTCAGGCCCCGATGCTGGTCGCTACGCCCAGGCGCTTCCCCATGTCGAACCGGTTGCGGATCGCGCGGCCCGCGTGCACGCGCCCGTCGCGGACATGGACGATGCCGGTCGCGTGGAGCGATGCGCCTTGCCCCTGTTTCCCGATCGCGAAATCGTCGGCGACCCGGCCATGCTGTTCGACGCGGAAAGCCACTTTTTCACCGGCCGAGAAAATATCGAGAATATCGATGCGTTCCTGATCGAGCGCGCGCATCGATTGTCCGGTCGCCCAAGTATCGTCGCACCGCACCGCCGGCGTGATGGCAAGGCCGCCGCCGATCAGCCACGCACGCACCACCGCTTCCGCATCGGGGGATGCCGGCTGCGGGTCGACCCGCCATGGCGCCGGCGCGGGCGCGTCGATGGGGTCGACACGGCCGGTCTCGATCTGCCGCCGTCGCGACCAGTAATCCTGCTCGACCGAGCAATGGACCAGCTTGTCCCCGTTCCAGCGATACAGCGCGATCCCGCCCCAGGCGCAAAAGGCGCCATCCTTCGCGCGCCGTCCATGCTCGCTGAACCGCATCATCAGTCGCTCGCCCGATGTGGCGATCTCATGGAGGGTCAGCATCAATCCCGGATATTGGGCCATAAGCGACGCGGTGGCGTCGAAATAAGCGGTGTCGCGCCCGACGACCTCGTATGCGCCCATATGGAGCACATAATCCTCGACCATCAGGTCGCGCGTTACCGCCTGATCGCCGACATTCACATAATCGATGCAATATCGCTTCATGATCTGCAGGAAGCGGTGGCCGTCGGATAGGTCGAAGCTCATGATTCTGATCCCGATGCCAGCAGTTCCTTCAGGCGGAACTTCTGGACCTTGGTTGCCGACATCGGCCATTCGCTGACGAACAGGATCCGGCGTGGTATCTTCCACCTGGCGAGTTGGCCCTGGCATGCGGCGATGATTTCATCCTGGCCGATCTCCATTCCGGGGCGGCGCTCGACAAAGGCGATCGGCACCTCTCCCATTCGGTCGTCCGGCATGCCGATGACCTGGGCGAGCTGGATTTCGGGAATGGTCTGCAGAAATGCCTCGATCTCGACGGCGCCGACATTCTCGCCGCCGACCTTGAGTATGTCCTTGATCCGCCCCAGGAAAAGCAGATGTCCGTCCGGACCGATCTCTCCGCGATCGCCTGTCCGCACCCAGCCGTCTTCGATGATCGTCGCGTTCGTTGCGTCCGGATCGCGATAATAGCGGGTGAAGGCGCCGGGGCCGCGGAACTGGATTTCTCCCGCAACCCCGTCAGCGCAGGTGGCGAGGGTGTCCGGGTCGACGATACGTACGTCGCTGTGCGGCGGCGGCAGGCCTGAACTTCTTGCCCGGATTTCGAGCGGCGCGTCGATCGGCGTGAAGGTGACGATGCCCGAACCTTCGGTCATCCCGAACAGGTTGAGCAATGTGGCGTTCTCGGGCAGCAACTGCTGCGCGCGCATCTGCATGGCGGCCGGGCCGACATTGAGCATCGTGCGGACATGCGTGAAGCGGATCCGGTCGAAACGCGGATGCTCCAGCACCGGAAAGCTCAGCTGCGGAAATCCAGAATAGAGATGGTTGACGCGGTGGCGCTCGATCAGTTCGAGCAGGATATCGGGATCGAAATGCGGTTGCGACACCAGCGCCGCGCCACGCGCCAGGATCGTCGTCATCGGGCCGATGCCGCCGGTGTGGAAGAAGGGCATGGGCAGCCACACGCTTTCGTCCGCGCCAAGATCGACGATGTTCGAGAAGGTCGACCAGCAGCTTTGCAGCGCGCGATGGGAAAGCTCGCATCCCTTGGGATTGGACGTGGTTCCCGACGTGTAGATGATGGCGGCCGTGTCGTCGATCCGGCGCAGCGTGGCCTCCGCCGCGACATCGGCGGCGTCCACGCTTTCCCCGCGCTGGAGAAAGGCATGGGCGGCGGGAAAGGGGCCTGCGGGTCCGTCGCCGCACATCACGACCGCGCGCAGGTCGGGGGCGGCCTCTGTCCTCAGGTCGAAGGGCGTTTGCCCTTCGAAGTCCGGCAGCACGTCGCGCAGCAGCGGTTCGTAATCGACATGTTCGGCGAAATCATTGGTCGTCACAAGGATCCGCGATCGGCTGTGGCCGAGCGTATAGGCCAGTTCCTGCCGTTTGTAGCGCGCGTTGAGCGCGACCACGGCCGCGCCGGCGCCGAGCGCGCCATAATAGACGGGCAGCCAGTCCGCGCAGTTCGGCATCAGCGTGGCGACATGGTCGCCGGCACGGATGCCGGCGGCATGAAAGGCACGGGCCCAGCGCATCGCCGCAGCGTGAAGCGCTCCATAGGAGATGCTGCGATCGGGGAAATGCGCATAGGGGCTGTCGTGCCGCACGCGCGCCTGCCGGGCGAGAAGATCCGGTATCGTCTCCTCCGCCTCGAACAGGGGGATGTCGAGTTTCAGCATGACGTTCCTCTCCATGGCTCATGCGCGGCCGCGCAATGCCGCTCGGCTCGATCATTGCTTGGTTGATGCATTTTCAACCGATCGGTTGTCAACGGTTTGGCGAATGATTCTCAGTCGAAAGCACAAAACCAGCGATTGTCGAGAAATGTCGAGGCTGCATGTCGTTGACTTTTTCGACCGATTGGTTGCTATTCGAGGCGTGAGTGCGGACAGCATGGGCGGGGCGTTGGCCTTTCGCGAGATCGAGCTTGTTTCCGAGGACGGTCTGCGGCTTGCCGGAGACGTCTGCGGCGTCGCGCAAGGGCAATCGATCCTGCTGCTCCATGGCGGCGGGCAGAGCCGTTCCGCATGGCGTGGCGCCGCGCGCCGCCTCGCCGCCGCCGGCTATCGGGCTTGTTCGCTCGATCTGCGCGGACATGGCGACAGCGATTGGTCGCCCGATGCCGCCTATGGGCTCGATGCATTCGTGGCGGATCTGGTGATCGCCGTCGAGGCGGTCGGCGCGCCTGCCATCCTTGTCGGTGCATCCTTCGGCGGTCATGTCGCGATGTTGACGGCGGCGCGGCGGCCCGATCTCTGCCGGGCGCTGCTGCTCGCCGACGTCACGCCGTGGATCGACGAAACCGTGGGCGACCATTTCCGGGATACGTTGCGGACTTCGGCGGACGGCTTCGCTTCGGTCGAGGATGCCGCCGCCATGATCGCCCGTCTGCATGGGGACCCGGCCGCGGTTGCCGATCCGGCCCGCCTTCTGCGGCATATGCGGGTGGGCGACGGTGGACGGTTGCGCTGGAAATGGGACATGCGCTTCCTGAACGACGCGCAGATCCGGCGCGGCGGCGAGCAGGGACTGTTCGTATCGGAGGCGCTCGGGCTCCGCGTTCCCGTCCTGGTGATGGCGGCGGAACTCAGCAACCTGACGAGTCCCGCCGAGATCGAGGCTTTCCGCGATGCGGTGCCCGGCGTGGAGGCGGTGACCATCGCCGGTGCGCGTCATATGCTGACGGGCGACGTCAACGACGCCTATGCCGAAGCCATTCTCGCGTTCGTCGCGCGTCTCGGCGATCCGGTCGCGGACTCCTAGGGTCCGGACCCTGGGCGGGGCGGCGTTCGAACCGGCGGCCGCCTTCAGGTCAATATGTCGAGCGCATCCTTGGTGAACGGGCGCAATTCGTCGAAGCGGCCCTGCTTCACCTTTCGCGCCCAGCCGGGATCGGTCAGCAGGGCCCGTCCGACAGCGACCAGGTCGAACTCGCCATGCGCGATGCGCCGGGCGAGCGGCGCGAGATCGGCGGAAACCTCGGTGGCTTCGCCGATATTGGTCACCGACATCGGGCCGGCCAACCCCACGCTGCCGACAGTGATCGTCGGCCGCCCGGTGAGGCGCTTGACCCATCCGGCCAGATTCATCTCCGATCCCGGAAACTCCCTGTTCCAGTAGCGACGCTCCGAACAATGGAAGATGTCGACCCCGGCCGCGGCGATCGGATCCAGGATTGCCTTGAGGCGTTCGGGCGTTTCGGCGAGCCGGGCCGCATAGTCCTGCTGTTTCCACTGCGATATGCGCAACAGGATCGGAAAGTCCGGGCCGGTCGCTGCGCGAACCTTTTCGATCAGTTCGACCGCGAAGCGCGTCCGTTCGACGGGGCCGCCACCATAATCGTCATCGTCGCGCGTGTTGAGCGCATCCCACAGGAACTGGTCGATGATATAGCCATGGGCACCGTGGATCTCGATCCCGTCGAAGCCGGTGGCGCGCGCGGCGGCGGCGGCTTCCGCGAAACTGTCGATCACCGCGGCGATATCCGCGCGCGTCATCGGCGGGAATACGGCCTTGCCGCCGGGCTTGTAGATGCCGGAGGGGCTGGCGCTCGGCAGATCGGGATTGGGATAATCGCCGCTGCGCGGATCGCGCATGATGCCGACATGCCAGAGCTGGGGGATGATCTTGCCCCCGGCATCGTGCACCTCCTCCACGACGCGCCGCCAGCCGGACAGCGCCTCGCCGTGAAAGGCGGGAACGCGCGTCGAATAGGAGGAGACCGGATGGCCGATCGTCGTCCCTTCGGTGATGATCAGGCCCACCTCATTCTCGGCGCGGCGCCGGTAATATCCCGCCACGTCCGCAGCGGGATATTGTCCGGGCGATTTCCAGCGCGTCATCGGCGCCATCACGATCCGGTTCCGGAGCGAGAGACCCGCCTGTTCGAAGGGCGTGAACAGCGCGGCCAGCGTGTCGGGACGGTCGTCCGCCCCTGGGGAATCGATCATCGGCGATGCTCCCTCTGCGGCGCGGTCAGAAGGACCTGGGCAGGCCCAGATTTTCGGCGATGACGTTGCGCGCCATTTCGTTGGTGATGGGGCCGATCCGCCACAACCGGCTGTCGCGCCAATAGCGCTGCATGTCGGTTTCCGCCGAATAGCCCATGCCGCCAAGGATCTGCAGGCCGATATCGGCGCAGCGATTGGCCTGGTCGGAGGCGATCACCTTCAGCGCGGTCGTCTCGACGAGCGAATCCTTGCCGACCGCGATCTTCCAGGCACAATCTGTGAGCATGCATTCGACCTGATATTGCGCCATCTTGATCTCGGCGATCATGTGCTGGATCGCCTGGAACTGGCCGATCACCTTGCCATAGGCCTTGCGCTGTCCGGCATAGTCGAGCGCATCCTCCAGCACGCCGTCGATGATGCCCAGGCAGAAGGCGCTGACCATCATGCGTTCGTTGTTGAGCGTCGGCAGCAGCATGCGCCAGGCCTGATGCGGTTCGCCGAGCACAAGATCGTCGGATACGAACACATCCTCCAGATGGACGAGGCAGCTTCCGATCGAGCGCATGCCGAGCTTCGACAATTCGGTGGTGGTGATGCCCGGCGCCTTGGCGGGCACCCAGAACAGGGTCACGCCATGATGATTCTTCTCGACGGTGCGGTCCGACCGGGCGAGCAGCAGCAGATAATCGGCGACATGTGCCGACGAGCTCCAGATCTTCTCGCCATTGATCTTCCAGCCGCCGTCGACCTTCGTCGCATAGGTGCGCATCGCACCGAGCACGTCGGTGCCGCCGCCCGGCTCGGTGAAGGAGATGCCCGCGCGGAGCTTGCCCGCCGCGATGTCCGGCAGGAACCGGCGCTTCTGTTCCTCGGTGCCATAGACGCCGATCGATTTCATGCCGGCGAAGGAGGTGAGGCCCCAGATCCATGAAAGGCCGCCCAGCGTGCGGGCGAGCGAGCGCGCGAGGATCATCTGCATCAGCACGTCGCCGCCGATGCCGCCATATTCCTCCGGAATGCCCAGTCCGTGGAAGCCGGCCTTGGTGAACTTGTCCCACAGTTCGAACGGATAGTCATGCTCGCGCCGCTCGAGTTCGCGCGCCCAATCCTTGGGCAGTTCCGCCGCGACGAAGCTTTCGACCATGTCGCGAAAGGCGCGGTGTTCTTCGGGGAGTTCGAGATTCATGGCCAGCGGAGATGCGTTTGCGTGTTCCGTCACTCTGTTCGTTCCTTGTTCTGATGTCTGGAGCGGTCGGCCGTTATGCGCCGTGCCGATCGTTCGAATTGGCAAGTCGCCGGAACAGGCCCCAGCGATCGCGGATGATGTTGCCTTCGGCGACTCTGCCGTCGCGCAGGGTGACGAAGCCGCTCAGGTGCAGGCTTGCCGCCTCGCCGGCCCGTCCGCCGGCCGCCGCGGCGAATGCGGGGCTGACCGGGCCACTCTGGAGCGCATGGAAAACGACGTGCGATTCGCCCGAGCGTGTTCGTCCGGAGATCATGCGGGTCAGCGCGACGTCGCCATGGTCGAGCACCGCCTCGATCGCGCCCATGGCGCCGGAATCGTCGATGTCGATATCCCTGCTCTCCAGCCAGCGTCCGGCCTGGAGCCATGCGGTGACCGCGGCCTCGGCTGCCGGGTCGGTTTCGGCGTCGGTTTCGTCCCATGGCGCGATGGCGGGCGCGGCGACAGCCACCGGCGCCCGCGAAGCCAGTTGCCGTCGGCGCGAGTAATAGTCCTGCTCGATCATGCACTGCGCGAGCAAGCCATCGCGCGACTCATAGATCGCGATAGAGGGCCAGGCGGCCCTGGCGCCTCCATGCAGGCGCGAGGCGCCATGTTCGGTGAAGTGGACGCCGACGGCGTCGCCGGTCACGAACAGCCGGTGGAGCGTGAATTGCAGGCCGGGAAACTGCTCCATCTGCCGGGCGACCGCGTTGCGATACGGCCCGTCACGCCCCTGGATCCGCAATCCTGAGGTGTGAAGCGTGTAGTCCGGCTGCATGATCCGCGGCAGCACCGAAAAATCATGCCGGTTCACGAACTCGGTCACATAGCGGCGAAAGATCGCCAGCGCCGGCGGCTGCAAACCGTGCGAATCAACTGCATCGCCTGTCGGCACGTCCGCTCCCCGTCCGGCTCGTCGCCGGTCAATAATCTACCGATAGGTCGAAATCATGAAATATGATCTACGGCGAGTCAAGCGCGTGCTATCGGCGATGTGTCGTGAGGATACGATTTTCGACTGATCATATGATGACCAGAATTGCCGGAATCGGCTGTTTGAATATGATATAAATAAATGATTTTAAATGATTATTTGTCAAAAATTGGGATGGCTTCGCGGCGGTTCTGACGGGCTCCAATATTGCGCGCCGATATACAGTATTGACAGTTTGTCGCCTTTCGCCATAATTTCTACCAGTCGAACGAAACGGTAGATATAGGCCCTTTCCGCAGAGATGTGGGTCACAATGCCGCGCGATGATTTCGGTGCGCCCCTGGCGGCACCGGCAGGGAGGAGGATGCTGGTGGCCGACAGTTCCGCCGTTGATATGGATCATGTGCATCCGCGTGTATCGAATGCCGCCCCCCGGCTTTGGATCGGTGGCGCGGCCAGCCCGGCGGATGGCAATGAAGCGTTCGATGTTCTCGATCCCGCGACCGGGCGCGCGATCGCGCGTGCCGCGCGTGGCGGAGCGTCCGATATCGATCGTGCGGTCGTTTCGGCGCGTGCCGCCTTCGAGGCGGATGGCTGGCGCGGGATCGCCGCCGATGCCCGATCGCGCCTGCTGTGGCGCTATGCCGATCTTCTTGAGGCCAATGCCGCCGAACTCGCCGAGCTCGAGGTTCTGAACAACGGCATGCCGCTTGGCTTCGCGCAATGGGGCGTGGCCGCATCGGCCGCTTGGCTCCGCCATTTCGCGGGCATGGCGGGTCGGCTGGTCGGACGGCATACCTCGGCTGCGGTTTCCGGCGGCGGTGCGGCCTTTCACGCCTATACGGCGCTCGAACCCGTCGGTGTCGTCGGCCTGATCATTCCATGGAACGGGCCGATCGCAAGTTTCATGATCAAGGTCGCTCCGGCCCTGGCGGCGGGATGCACCTGTGTGGTGAAGCCCGCGGAGAACACGCCGCTCACAGCGCTTCGGCTTGGCGAATTGGCGAGCGAGGCGGGGCTGCCTCCCGGCGTGCTCAATGTCGTCAGCGGCTTCGGCGATGCCGGGGCCGCGCTCGTCGCGCATCCCGGCGTCGACAAGATCTCCTTCACGGGTTCCACCGCGACGGGCAAATCCGTGCTGCGCGCGGCGGCCGACACCGTGAAGCGCGTGACGCTCGAACTCGGCGGCAAATCGCCTTGCGTCATTTTCGACGATGCGGACATGGCAAGGGCGATCCCGGGGGCGGCGCAGGCGATATTCGCGAATACCGGGCAGATCTGTTTCGCGGGATCGCGGCTCTATGTGCAGCGCGCATCGTTCGATCGCGTGGTCGAGGGCGTCGCGGAGATCGCGCGCGTGTTGCGTGTCGGGCGTGGCCTGGATGCGGAAACGCAGATCGGGCCGCTGATTTCGGCAGAGCAGCGCCGGCGTGTGGAGGATTATATCGCGCTGGGGCGGGCCGAAGGCGGCGAGATCGTCGCCGGCGGCAAGGCGATCGGCGGCGACGGCTTCTTCATCGAGCCGACGGTCTTCACCAATCTGTCCGCAAGTGCGCGGATCGTGCGGGAGGAGATTTTCGGGCCGGTCGTGGTGGCGACCCCCTTCGACGAGATCGAGGAGGTCGCGGCATTGGGCAATGATACCAATTACGGCCTCGGCGCCGGCATCTTCACCAGCAATGTCGGGACGGCACATCGCCTGGCCGGACGGTTGCGCGCCGGCAATGTCTGGGTGAACTGCTATGGCGTCACCCATCCGGCGATGCCGTTCGGCGGGTTCAAGGAATCGGGGCTCGGCCGCGAATTGGGCGAAGAGGGCTTCGCGGCCTTTCTCGAGACCAAATCCGTCTATATCGATCTGGCCGAGGGCTGAGCGATGCGTTCGGCCGGACTTTTCCTGCCCGCCATCCTGTCGCTGGCGCTCACGGCTTGCAACGGCGTGGGTGGTGCCGCCGCTTCGCACGATGCGGATCCCGCCGGCTGGTCGTCGCGCGGCGGTTCGCCGCTGGAACAGCATTATTCGAAGGCCGGCGAAATCAATCGCGACAATGTCGGCGACCTGGGCCTGGCCTGGCATCTCGATCTCGATACCGATCGCGGCCAGGAAGCGACACCCTTCGTCGTCGACGGCGTGCTGTACGCGACCACCGCCTGGAGCAAGGTGATCGCGGTCGATGCGGCCACCGGCGCGCTCATATGGCAATATGATCCGCACGTGCCGGGCGAGACGGCGATCAAGGCCTGTTGCGACGTCGTGAACCGCGGCGCTGCCTATTCCGATGGCAAGATCTTCTCGGCCACGCTCGACGGACGGCTCATCGCGCTCGATGCGAAGACGGGCAAGCTCGTCTGGAGCGCGGATACGCTCGACAAGGGCTGGCCCTACACGATCACCGGCGCTCCGCGCGTCGCGAAAGGCAAGGTCTTTATCGGCAATGGCGGCGGCGACCTCGGCGCGCGCGGCTATGTCTCGGCTTACGATGCCGCGACGGGCAAGCGGTTGTGGCGGTTCTACACGGTGCCGGGCGATCCCGCGAAGGGCCCCGATGGCGCGGCGTCGGATGAGGTGCTGCGAACGAGGGCGGCGCCGACCTGGGCGGGCGATTACTGGAAATATGGCGGCGGCGGCACCGTCTGGGATGCGATCGTCTACGATCCGGAACTCGATCAGCTCTATATCGGCGTCGGCAACGGATCGCCCTGGAATCATCGCATCCGGTCGAACGGCAAGGGGGATAATCTCTTCCTCACCTCGATCGTCGCGCTCGATCCCGACAGCGGCGAATATCTCTGGCACTATCAGCAGAATCCCGGCGAAACCTGGGATTTCACGGCGACCCAGCCGATCATACTCGCCGACCTGACGATCGAGGGCAAGGCACGCAAGGTGCTGATGCAGGCGCCCAAGAACGGCTTTTTCTACGTCATCGACCGGACGAACGGGGCGCTCGTTTCCGCGAAGAATTTCGTGCCGGTGACCTGGGCGAGCGGCATCGACATGAAGACCGGCCGGCCGATCGAAACCGCCAATGCACGCTACGAGAAGCCCGAACTCGGACTGCCCGGCAGCCCCGGCGCGCATAGCTGGCAGCCCATGGCCTACAGCCCGAGCAGCGGCCTCGTCTACATCCCCGCCCAATCGATCCCCTTCCTCTACCGTGAGGAGAAGAATTTCGTCTATCGGCCCGGCCGCTGGAATCTGGGTGTCGATCTCGCCGCCGCCCCGCCGCCGCGCACGCCCGCCGAGATGAAGGCCGCGCGCGAGGCATTGCACGGCGCGCTTATCGCCTGGAATCCGATGACGCAGTCGCTGGCCTGGAAAGTCGATCATCCGCGCCCGGTAAATGGCGGCGTGCTGGCGACTGCCGGCGGGCTCGTCTTCCAGGGTGAGGGCGGCGGCGCGTTCGTCGCCTATGACGACCGCAACGGCACGCCGCTCTGGCGGTTCGACAGCCAGTCGGGAATTGTCGCGGCACCGATGAGCTATCGGATCGGCGACACCCAATATGTCGCGGTCCTTGCCGGATATGGCGGCGCGATGGCGCTGGCGCTGCCCGACCTGTTCGATCCGCGCCCGCGCATGAACGGCCGGCTGCTCGTTTTCAAGCTGGGCGGAAAGGCGAAGCTGCCGCCGCGTCCGGATCTGCTGCCCTTCGCCCTCACGAGCGAGGCGCTGCCCCCGGCGGCGGTGGAGAAGGGCGCCGCGCTTTATGCCGATCGCTGCTCGGGCTGTCATTCCGCGGCGGTGCTCTCTGCGAACGTCACGCCGGATTTGCGGCGCAGCGGGGTGCTTCCCGACAGAGATGGCTGGCGCTCGGTCGTTCTGGACGGGATATTGGCGGAGCGGGGCATGGTGAGCTTCAGTGCCTCGCTCAGCCCGGACGATGCGGAAAGCATCCGGCTCTATGTCCAGGCCGAGGCGCGCGCCGCCGCGGGCAGGGCAAAAGGGGGTGCCGGTGGCCGTTAGCCTCGCGCCCGATGCCCAGGCGCTGCTGGCGCTGCTCGCGCAGGGGCCGGAGCTTTCGTTCCGCGGCATGTCCGTCGAGGATGCGCGCGCCGCGGTCGGGCAGATGGGCGCGTCGTTCGATGATGCGCCGCTTGCCGGAGTCGATGCGGCGGATGGCTTGTGCGCGGCGGACGGGCATGCGGTTCCGCTGCGTTTCTACACGCCGGCCGGAGCCGTCGCCGAAGGGCCGGTCGTCCTCTTCGCGCATGGCGGAGGCTGGGTCACCGGCGATCTCGACAGTCACGACAGTTTCTGCCGCTTCCTCGCGACGCACGCGGGCTTGCGGGTGGCGAGCGTCGACTATCGGCGATCTCCCGAGGCCGTTTTTCCTGCGGCGCTGAACGATATGCGGACCGCCGCGCGCTGGGTCGCATCGGGCCTGTCTCCGCTGGGTCGGGCGGATGGACTCGTCCTCGCGGGCGACAGCGCGGGCGGCGGGCTCGCCGCGGCACTTGGAGCACGCGGCAAGGCGGATGGGCTCGATCTTCGCGCTTTGCTTCTTCTCTATCCGGTGCTCGATCTGTCGCGCCGGGCACCATCCTATGCCGCGTTCGCCGAAGGGCATCTGCTGACGGCGGACGACATGGCGTATTTCATCGCCAGCTACGCGCCCGATCCGGGACGGCGCTCCGATCCGGACTGCTCGCCGCTGCTGGGCGTCGCTGCCGCGTCGCTGCCGCCGGTTGTCGTCCTGACCTGCAGCCATGACGTGCTGCGCGATGAGGGGCGCGCTTATGTCGAGGCCTGCCGCGCCGCCGGCGTGGTGGTTCGGCATGTCGAGGCGGCCGGCCATGTGCATGGCATTGCGACGCTTCGAAAAGTCATTCCATCGGGCATTCCCCATCTGGAGCGGGCGATCGGGGAGCTGCGCGAGATTTCGACCTGAGTCCATGAACAAGCTGAACATATAAGGGTGGAGGATTGGATATGTCTGAAATGGTCAAAAGATCTTCGGGGGGATTGCGGCTCGGACTGCTCTGCGCGTCGGTTGCTGGGGCCGCGCTCATGGCCGCGGCGCCGGCCCGGGCGCAGGAACCGGCCGGTCAGGCCGAAGCATCATCCGGTATCGACAGCGCCGACATCATCGTGACGGCTCGCCAGCGCAAGGAAACCCTGCTGGAGGCGCCGGTCGCGGTCAGCGCGATCGGCGGCGAGCAATTGTCGCGGCTGAGCGTCACCGACTCGCGCGACCTCGCCAAGCTCGCGCCGTCACTGTCGATCGGCCAGTCGACGAGCGGCGGCGGCGGCGTGATCGTGCTGCGCGGTATCGGGACGTCGCCCTCCAATGCCGGTTTCGATCAGGCGGTGTCGGTGAATGTCGACGGCGTCCAGACCGGTCGCGCGCGCATCGTGACGCTCGGTCTGCTCGATCTTGCCCAGGTCGAGGTGATGAAGGGGCCGCAGGCCTTGTTCTTCGGCAAGAACAGCCCGGCGGGCGTCATCAACATGAGTTCGGCCAACCCGACCAAGGAGCTGTCGGGTTATGGCCGGATCGGTTATGAATTCGTCGCCGACGAGGCAATCGTGGAAGGCGCGGTATCGGGGCCGCTGTCGGATGTTTTCGGCGCGCGCGTCGCGGTCCGCTACCGCAACATGGATGGCTGGTTGCGGAATACCGCGGGCCAGCTCACCAGTTCGCCCTTCGCCGGGCCCAATAACCTGCCACAGGCGCCCAGGACGTCGCGCCCCGGCGACAAGGAATTTGTCGGTCGCGTCACGCTCGCATTCGAACCTGTCGACAGCCCGTTCAGCGCGAATCTGAAGATCGCGGGCATGATCAACGAGAATGACGGGCCATCCGCTGGCCAGCAGCTTTACAATTGCGGCGCCTTCGCGACGCCGGTCGTCGTTTATGCGGGCAATCCGGCCGTCGCGGTCGACCCCTTCGGCGATTGCAAATTCAACCGCAATTATTCGAACGGTGCGCTGCCCAACGGCTATGCGGACAATTGGCCGACCGCGAAGCAGAATCCCTATAGCAAGATCAAGATGCTGCTCGGCAGCCTGCAGGCCAATTACGAAACCGAGAATTTCAACATCGCATCGGTGACGGGCCTCTTCAAGAGCAACACGAAATATTCCGACAATTATGATGCGACCGTCTACATGGCCTATGACTCCGCCGAGACGGAGAAATTCACCTCGTTGAGCCAGGAGCTGCGGCTGCTCTCGACCTTCGATGGTCCGGTCAACTTCATGGTCGGCGCCTATTATCAGAACACGAAGCTCGATTTCATCAATACCGTGCTGATCGCGCCGCTGCCCGTCGATCCGGCCACGGGCAAATATCACACTTGGGAAAAGCCCGGCCATACCGATGGCGATACCTATTCGCTGTTCGGGCAGCTGATCTGGAAGATCGTCCCCGAACTCGAACTTGCCGGCGGCGTGCGTTACACGCACGAAACCAAGGACTCGACACTGGTCAACACCTATGTCCACCCGCCGCTCTCGGGTGTCGTCCTCGCCCCGCAGGGCAAGCTGTTCGCGGACAATTATTCCGACAGCAATTATTCGCCGGAAATCACGCTGACATGGCGCCCGACCAGCGACCTCACCACCTATGTCGCGTACAAGACCGGCTATAAATCGGGCGGATTCGGGATCAGCACCAACCTGATTCCCGCCACCATCACCGTCGACTCGATCCGGTTCGATGCCGAGCGCATCAAGGGCTTCGAAGGCGGTATCAAGGCGCGTGTCTTCGATCGTCGCGCCACCGTCACCGCCAGCGTCTATTCCTATCGCTATTCGAACCTTCAGGTGAATTCGTTCGATGCCGCGACGACGAGTTTCCGGATCACCAATGCCGCTTCGGCGCGGGTGAAGGGCGTTGAACTCGATTTCAACGCACGGCCCAATGACTGGCTGACGCTCAATGGCGGCATCGCCTACAGCAATGCGCGCTTCCTTGATTATATCGCGGGCTGCTGGACGGGGCAGACCGCGGCGCTGGGCTGCAATGTCTCCAACGGCAACGGCACCTTCTCGCAGGATCTCAGCGGCGTGGCGCTGGCGCGCGCGCCTGATTGGACGGCCAATGCCGGGTTCGACGTCAACGTGCCCGTTTCGGGCAGCCTGCTGTTCGGACTGACCGGCAATACCCGCTACAGCGACAAATATTTCGCGCTCGAGAACGGCAATCCCGCTGGCATCCAGCCATCCTATTGGCTGTTCGACGCATCGGTCCGGCTGGGATCGGCTGACCAGCGCTGGGAAGTCGCGCTGATCGGCCGCAACCTGAGCAACGAATATTATTCCTCCTATGTCGCGGAAAAGCCGGGCGCACCCGTGACACCCGGAATCACCTCGCAGTTGATGGGCCTCCCCAATCGCGGGCGGCAGGTGATGCTGCAGCTGACCTCCCGATTCTGACGATGAAACCATGCGCGGGCGGATCGAGCCTCGTTCCGCCCGCACCGTAACGAGTTTAGAGACAGAGATGACGACAGCTTCCCGGACCCCGGTGATCGTGGGCGCAGGCCAGATCAGCGATCATGCGAAGGATGAGGTTCCGGGCCCGAGCGTTCTGGATCTGATGCAGGCGGCGCTCGATCGCGCCGAGCGCGATGCGGGTGGATCATGGCTGGCCGATGCCGATTTCCTGGGCATCGAAAATCAGATCAGCAGCGATGTCGCGCCATGGCCGGGCGATGAAGCGATCACGCCCCATCTCCTGGCGCGTCTCGATATCCATCCCCGCGCCAGCCTGCTGACCCGCGAGCCGAGTGGCGACGGGCCGATCTTCCTGCTCAACCATGCCGCCAATCTCATCGCTTCGGGCGAAGCGCGCATCGCCGCGATCACCGGGGCGGAAGCGCTGCGGACCGCCGCCAATCGCGCGGCGCTGGCGGCGCAGAAGGCCGCACCCGACGCGCAGAAGCCGGATGCGATGCGCGATCTTCTCGATGCGTCGGTGCGCCCCTTTCTTCGCAAATACGGACTGATGACGCCGACCGACGTCTACCCCCTGTACGAATCCGCGACGCGGGCGGCCTGGGGGCAGACATTCGCGGAGGCCCAGGCGGAAACCGCGCGGCTCTGGTCCGCCTATTCGCAGGCGGCCGCCGCCAATCCCTATGCCTGGTCGCGCGCCGTCCATGAACCGGACGCCATATTGGAGGTGACGCCGCGGAACAGGATGATCGCCTATCCCTATAGCAAGCTGATGGTGGCGAACAGCGCGGTCAACCAGGGCGCGGCGCTGATCGTGACCAGTCTGGAAGTGGCGCGCGAACGCGGTGTGCCGGACGAGAGGATCGTCTTCGTCGGCGCGGGGGCCGCGGCCCATGAGGACGAGGATTTCCTTGCACGCGACAGCTATGCGCATTCACCGGCGATGATCGCCTCGATCGGCCGTGCGCTGGAGATGAACGGCCTTGCCGCGCGGGATCTCGATTGCGTCGAACTGTACAGCTGCTTCCCCTGCATTCCGAAGATGGCGCGGCGGGTGCTCGATTGGCCGCTTGAACGGCTGCCCAGCGTCTACGGCGGGTTGACCTTCGGTGGTGGGCCGATCGGGAACTGCATGATGCATGCCGCGGCCGCGATGGCCGGAACGCTGCGCGCCGGCGCGCGCCACGGCCTGATCTTCGCGAATGGCGGGTTCGCGACGCACAATCACACGATCATCCTGTCGCGCACCCAGCCGCGCGAACCGCTTTTTCCGCAGGATTTCGACGTTCAGGCCGATGCCGACCGGCTGCGCGGTCCGGTGCCTCGGCTTGACGAGGATCATATCGGGCCAGGTCGTATCGAAGCCTTGAGTGTGCCGTTTCGCCGCGATGGCACACCGGCGTTCGCCACCATCGTCGGCCGCGCTCCGCAGGGCAGCCGCTTCGTCGCTCGTGTCCCGCGCGAGGATGACGCGACGCTGCGGATGCTGCTCTCGGGTGTCGAGCCCGTCGGCATGGCCGGAGACGTCTTCGAAGCGCCGGACGGCTATCGCCACTGGCGCGCGGCATGAGCGCCGTCGCGACGGAGGAGCGTGGCCTGGACGGAGAGGGCGAAGCTGCACTCGATATCGGGATGCTTCTGGACTCGGTGGCCCGAAGCTTTGCCGGCCCGGCGGTGGAGGGCGGCGCATGGTCGCGTGCGCTGGATCTCGGCCTGCCCTTGCTTTGCGAATCCCCCGATATGGGGCGTTTCGAGGACGGACTGCGCGTCCTGATCGAACTTGGGCGCGCGGGATCGGGCATTCCGCTCGCGGAAAGCATATCGCTCAATATCGCGCTGCCGGGTTTCGCTCCCCAGGGAAGCCGGGTCGCGATCGCCTTTGGCGAAACCGGCGATATCGGCGCCGGACGTGCCGAATTCGCCGATGGTCATGTTTCGGCCAGGCTGCGCCTCGTCGACGGCGCGCGCGAAGCCGATCATATCCTGCTCTTCGACGGCGAAGGGAGAAGGGCGGGCCTCGTCCGACGCGACAGCCCGGGCGTGACGGTCGCGCCGGTGGCGGCGCTTGTCGACGGGCTGTGCGATCTCCGGCTGGAGGCGGTGGCGCTCGAGCGGACCCATGACCTGGCCGAGGGCGTCGCGCCGTTGTTGTGGACCATGCGCCTCGCCCTGTGCGCGCGTGCGTTGGGCGCCGCGCTGCGCGGTTTCGACGCGGTCGTCGATTATGCCCGGATCAGGCGCCAGTTCGGTCAGGCGATCGGGTCTTTCCAGGCGGTGCAGCACAAGCTCGCGGATGGTCGCATCAGGCTCGATGCGTCGCGGCTGATGTTGCTTGCGGCTGCCCGTGGGCAGGATGCGGCCGCGCCGCATTGGCAGATGCTTGCCGCTTCGGCGGTCGGTTTTGCGGGAGCCGCCTTGCGGAGGGTCGCGCTCGAGACCCAGCATTGTTTCGGCGCGATCGGCTTCGCAGAGGAGCATGAAGCGCCGGGATTGTTCCGGCGCGTGCATGGCGACACCGCACGGCTGGGCGGCGCCACCCGGGCGGCCGCCGCGCTGGGCGCGGTCCTGGTCGATGACGGCGCATCCGCGCTGGAATCGCTGCTGGCGCCCGCGCACGATCCCGCGATGCGGTTCCGCGCCCGTTTCCGCGACTGGCTGGCCGAGAACTGGACGCTGTCGGATCGGACCGCGCTTGCCGCGCGGCCCTTCGAGGAACGTGACTGGGATCTGGATTTCGCCGCGCGCCTGGGCCGCGACGGCTGGACGACGCTGAGTTGGCCGGAAAACGCCGGCGGCATGGCGGCAACGGCTTTCGAACTGCTTGCATTTATTGAGGAAATGCAGCTGGCCGATGCTCCGGGGCATGCCATGATCTGCCCGTGCCGCATCATTGCGCCCGAAATCATCGCACATGGCAGCGAGCGGCTGAAGCGCGAGCTGTTGCCGCTGATCCGTGCGGGCCGCGTGACCGGCTGCCTTGGCTATAGCGAGCCGGAGGCGGGATCGGACCTTGCAAGCCTCAGGACGCGTGCGCGCCGCGACGGGGACGAGTATCGCATCGACGGGCAGAAGATCTGGACCACCGACGGGCAGCGCGCGTCGCACATGATCCTCGCGGCCCGCACCGATCCGGATGCCAGGCGTGCGGGAATCAGCCTGTTCATCCTGCCGATGGACACGCCGGGGATCAGCGTCCGCCCGATGACGGGCCTGCACGGCCATGTCTTCTGCAGCATCTTCTTCGACGATGTCCGCATCCCGGCGGCGTATCGGCTCGGTGAGGAGGGGCAGGGCTGGGCGATCCTGTCGAACGCGCTGGCCAATGAGCGGATCACGATGGGGGCGTTCGTATCGCGTCTCGCGGTCGTGCTCGGCCGCATCATCGATGCGATCCGCGATGATGCGGTCTTGCGCGCCGATCGGGCGATCGTTCAGCGCATCGGCGAACTCGCCGCCAGCCTGATGGCGGGGCGCGAGCTGGCGATGGCGTCGCTTCGCATGATGGATGACGGCGTTCCCCCGCTGGTCGAGGCGGCGGCGGCGAAGATCCATGCCAGCGAGCTTGCTCAGGCGATCTGCGAGGCCGGGCTCGATCTGCTCGGTGGGCAGGCGCTTCTCGGCGCGGATGCCCCGGATGCGCCGGCGGACGGGCTGGTCGAGGAGATCCTGCGGCTTTCGATCATGTACGTCGTCGGCGGCGGCAGCAACGAGATCCAGCGCACGCTGATCGCGATGCGCGGCCTGGGGCTTGGGGGGTGAGGCATATCGCCGCGCCCCGGGCCGGTGACCGCGCGCCCTGCACATATTCATTGGAGATATCGTAATGGACAATATCCGAAAGCTCGTCGGCGCGGATTTCCCGCTTTTCGCATTCAGCCATTGCCGCGATGTCGTCGCGGCGGTCAGCCGGGCCGGCGGCTTCGGGGTGCTTGGCGGCAGTTCGTTTACGCCGGAATCGCTTGAGGAGGAGCTCCGCTGGATCGACGATCATGTCGACGGCAAGCCATATGGCGTCGACATATTGATCCCCGAGAACCAGGCGCTGGGCACCGATATCGATATCGACGAGATCGTCGCGCGGGTGCCGCAGAAACATATCGATTTCGCGGTCGATCTTCTGCGGAACCATCAGATCCAGGCCAATCGCGAAGATGTGGTGGACAAGCTGTTCCTGCCCACCCTGCCCGAAGCGGGCGAGGCGCTGATGGATGTCGCGTTCCGGCATCCGATCCGGCTGATGGTGAACGCGCTCGGTATCGCGCCTGCTTCGATGATCGACCGCGCGCGCAGGCATGGCGTGCCCGTCGGCGCGCTCGTCGGTGCGAAGGAGCATGCGGTGCGCCAGGTTCATGCCGGTGTCGACCTGCTCGTCGCCCAGGGTGGCGAGGCCGGTGGCCATTGCGGCGAGGTCTCGACGCTGGTGCTCGTTCCCGAAGTGATCAAGGCGGTCAAACCGATCCGCGACGTGCCCGTGCTGGCTGCGGGCGGGATCATGACCGGCGCGCAGATGGCCGGGTGCATGGCGATGGGGGCCGCCGGCGCGTGGACCGGATCGATCTGGCTGGCGACGACCGAGGCGGAGACGAGCGAAACCTTCAAGGACAAGATGGTCGCCGCTACGTCGCGCGATACGATCCGTTCGAGCACGCGGACGGGCAAACCGAGCCGCCAGCTTCGCTCGGCATGGCACGACGCATGGGATGGGCCGCAAAGCCCCGGTGCCTTGCCGATGCCGATGATGGCGTTGATCAGCGTGCCGACCTTCGCCCGCATCGAGCGCGCGGCCGATGCCGGCAATCCGCAGGCCAAGGCGCTTTCGAGCTATTGGGTCGGCCAGGGTGTCGGTCTGGTCGACAGCATCCGCTCCGCCACGGCGGTCGTTCAGGAGTTCAAGCAGGATTTCGCCGATGCCATCGAGACGCTGATGGCTGCGGTTGAGGGCGGGGCGTGAGGATGGATGCGATGACGAATGCGGCGGCGGCCGGCCATCCCCTGGCGACATTGTTCGCGCCGACGAGCATTGCTGTGATCGGCGCCACCGAAAAATCGCCATGGACCGGATTCATCGCCAAGAATTTCCGGGACTTCGGCTATCAGGGCAAGGTCTTCGCGATCAATCGCGCGGGTATCGACGTGCTGGGAATGAAGGGCTTCGCGTCATGCCGTGCGGTCGGCGCGCCGATCGATCTGGCCTTTGTCACCGTTCCCCAGGCGGCGGTGCTCGATGCGCTCGACGATGCCGCGGCGGCGGGTGTTCGCAATGCCGTCATCCTGACCGCGGGCTATGCCGAGGCGGGAAGCGAGGGCGTCGCTTCGCAGCAGGCTTTGCTCGAGAAGGCGCGCGCGCTTGGCATGAATGTCTGGGGACCCAATTCGCTGGGATTCAACAATGTCACCGCGCGGGCGCCGGTGTCCGCGATCCCCGCGCTGCTGCCGCTGTTGCCGCCCAGCATCGCCATCGTGTCGCAGAGCGGCGCGACGGCGAGCGAACTCAACGAATTCGCGCACAGCCAGAATATCGGCACAAGCTTCGTCGCCGCGACGGGCAATGAAGGCCAGCTGACGCTTGCGGATGTCGTCGATTATCTGGTCGACCATGACGAGACGCGTGCCATCGCGATCTTCGCCGAATCCATTCGGGACCCTGCGCGCTTCGAACGGGCCGCGGCGCGCGCGCGCGCCTGCCGCAAGCCGATCGTGATCCTGAAAATCGGTCGTAGCGCACTGGCGACCGAGGTGGCGAAGGCGCACACCGGCTCGCTTGCCGGAAACGATACGGTGTTCGACGCGGTGTGCGAGCGGCTTGGCATCATCCGGGTCTTTTCGACCGAGGATCTGATCGTCACCGCCGGCCTGCTGGCGGCGACGGGCCCTTTGCCTGCCTCCGGGCTCGAATTCATCTCGATCTCCGGCGGTGCCTGCACCCTGGTCGCCGATGGCGCCGAGGATGCGGGCGTGTGCGTGCCGCCGCATTCGGCGGACGTCGCGGCGGCGCTTGCGGCGGTCATGCCGGGCTTCGGATCGACACTCAATCCGCTCGACGTCACCGGTGCGGCGGTGCGTGACGAGATGCTGTTCGAGCGGGTCTTGCCGATCGCCGCCTCATCACCCGATATCGGCCTCATCGCGGTCAATCTGGCGGTTCCGGTGGTGGAGGGGCAGGCGACCTTGCCCGGCGCGCTGACCGCGATCGGCCGCACGGTCGCGACGCTCGGCAAGCCGGCGATCATGGTGCTGACCACCGCGAGGACATTGACCGATGTGACGCGTCGGGCGATCGCCGAACATGGCTTGCCGCACATCGTCTGCGGGATCGATGTCATGCTGCGTGCCGCCGGCAAGGCCGCCTGGTGGTCGGCGCGGCTCGATACGGCGGCGCCATCGCTGCTGCTGGCCCAGGCCGCGATCGATCCCGCCGAACGCCCTCCGCTCGCGACCGAGCGCGCCGTGCTCGATCATCTCGCCGCCCGATCGATCCCGGTCATTCCCGCCTATGTCGTGAAGACGCGCGCCGAAGCGGCGGCGATCGGCGATGCCGGGCCGTTCGCGATGAAGATTCTTTCGCCCGATATCGCGCACAAGACCGAAGCCGGCGGCGTCCGCCTCAATGTCGCGCGCGAGGTGCTCGGCGAAGCATTCGACGCGATCGTCGATGCGGTCGCTGCCGCGCGGCCGGATGCGCGGGTCGACGGGGTCATCGTGTCGCCCATGCGTGAAGGCGGCGTGGAACTGCTGGTGGGCGTGACCCGCGATGCCAATTGGGGGCCGACGATCACCGTGGGACTGGGCGGCATCCTGGTCGAACTCGTCGCCGATGCCGCGACCGCGCCGCTCCCCGTGAGCGCGGGAGAGGTGCGGGCGATGCTGGCGAAGCTGCGGGGGTTCCGCCTGCTTCAGGGTTTCCGCAACATCCCGCCCGCCGATCTCGACCGGCTGGCCGATATCATCGCGCGGATCGGCGACGAGGCGCTGCGGCTTGGCCCCGATCTCGAATCGCTGGAGATTAACCCGATCCTGATCCGCGGCGACGAAATCGAAGCGCTCGACGGACTTGTGAGCTGGAGGGACTGACGATGGCGATCGATGTGCAGGCGGACGGGCAGGAGGCGGAGGTTCTGTTCGAGCGTATCGGCGATCACGTCGTCTTGCTCACGCTCAACCGGCCCGGGGCGCATAATGCGGTCAATGGCGCGCTCGCGCGGCAACTCGGCGAATATACGATGCGGATCGAGGCGGATCCGTCGATCCGCGTCGCGATCCTCGCGGCGCGCGGCAAGTCCTTTTGCGCAGGTGTTGACCTGAAGGTGGTCGCCGCGGGGCGCGTGGACGAACTCATGCCGTTCGGCGCCGGCTTCGCCGGCTTCGTCTATGCGCCCAGGGCCAAACCCTGGATCGCCGCGGTCCATGGCGGCGCCTTTGGCGGCGGGATGGAACTCGCACTTGCCTGCGACATGATCGTTGCCGGCGAGAATGCGGTCTTTGCCTTGCCCGAGGTGAAGCGCGGATTGATCGCCGGCGCCGGTGGGTGCCACCGTATCGCGCGCGCGCTGCCGCGGGCGCTGGCGATCGAGATGGTCGTGACCGGCGAACGCCTGTCGGCGGAGCGCGCCTGCGCGTTCGGGCTGGCGAACCGGCTGGTGCCCGCCGGGCAGGAGATCACGGCCGCCGTCGAGATCGCACAGGCCATTGCCGGCAATGCGCCCAGCTCGGTTCGGGAAAGCCTGCGGGTGACGCGGCTCGCCGCCGATCGTGACGAGACCGCCGTTCTAGCCGCGCAGGAAGAGGCGATCGCGAACGTGCTCGCTTCGCCCAATGCGCGTGAAGGCGCGCGCGCCTTTATCGAAAAGCGCGCGCCTGCCTGGCTGGATTGAGAGTCCGTTTGGAAATGCGCGGAAGAGCACATTTCCAAGGCTGGCGCAGCAATGCGCCAAAGGCGCATCTTCAAACAGACTCCAAGCCATTGCGCTCTCGAAAAGGGGGAGAGGGGGCGGCGCCTTGGCGCCGTCCCTTCATCAAGGCTGGAGTCGATCCGGTTCAGATCGAACCGGGCCGACTCTGAATATCTTGTTTCCCGTCACTTGGCTCCGCCGGCCCGATGGCCGCGAACCGACAGGTGGGGGCGCCTGCTTCGAAATCACTCTAATGGCCGTTCTCGGTTGTGAAGCGATAGCCGGGATAACCGGCGGCGCTGATCTCCGCGCATTCGGCCTTGTACGCGGTATAGCCGCCCGCATAGGCGAGGATCACGCGCGGTTTGCCGGGAACATTGGCGCCGACATACCAGCTTTCGGCGGTCTCCCACAAATTGCCCCGGACCAGCGCGCCGACCTTTTCGGTCCATTCGTTCTGCGCTTCGGCGGTCGCTTCGCACCGGACATAGCCATTGTCTTCGACATGGTTGATCAGGTCGGCGATCCACTCCACCTGCATTTCGTTGGTCATCACGACATTGGTCAGAACCGACGGGCTGCCCGGTCCGCCGATCATGTACATGTTCGGAAAACCGAGAACGCTGATCCCGAGATAGGTCTGCGGGCCGTCCGCCCATATCTCGCCGAGCGAGCGGCCGTCCTTGCCGCGCACGTCGATCGTCGTCAGCGCACCCGTCAACGCGTCGAAGCCCGACGCGGCGATCAGATAGTCGAGCGCAATCTCGCGCCCCGCGACGATCGCGCCCCGTTCGTTGAACCCCTCCAGCGTTTCGGTCTTCACGTCGACAAGTTCGACATTGTCGCGATTGAAGGTTTCGGGAAAATCGGTGCCGACGGTGACCCGCTTGGTTCCATAGGCGAAGCCGCGCGGTGTGAGCTTGTCCGCGATCGCGGGATCGACGATGGCGTCGCGCACCTTCTCGCGCAGAAAATCGCCGGCTTCCTCGTTGGCGTCGACGCTGACCATCGCGTCGGCGAACGCCCAGCCGACGACGCCGCCGCCATTGGCGTAGCGCGCTTCATAGATTTCACGGCGGCGCTCGGTCGTGAAGTTCGAGGCGGGTTCGAACATCGCGTCGTTGATTTCGTCGTCGAGCATGATGTCGCCGCCGCCCCAGCGCCGGCCCTGCTGCAGGCGCTCGCGGGTGAGGTCGCGATTCTGCTGCCACCATTGATGGTCGGCATCGGTCAGCGGCCGGTTGCGCGCGGGCGAGTAGAAATTGGGCGTGCGCAGGAAGACGGTGAGCTTTTCGCATTGTTGCGCGACGATCGGGATCACCTGGGTGCCCGAAGATCCCGTGCCGATGATCCCGACGCGCTTGCCGGCGAAATCGGGATAGGCCTCCGGCCAACGTGCGGTGTGGATGATGTCCCCCTGGAATCGGTCGAGCCCGGGGATGTCCGGCATGATCGGGGCGGAGATCGGGCCGGCGGCGGACAGGAAGTGCCGTGCCCGGTAGCGATCGCCGCCTTCGGTCTCGAAATTCCAGAGATTGTCCGCCGCGTCGTAATGCGCTTTGGCAAGCCGCGAATCGAAGCGGATGTCCTTTCTCAGGTCGAGCCGTTCCGAAACCCAGCGAAGATAGCGCACGATCTCGTCGCGCGCCGCATAGCGCTCGCTCCACCGCCATTCGGCATCGATGACCGGCGAAAAAGTATAGCAGTAGACAAGGCTTTCAACGTCGCAGCGCGCACCCGGATAGCGGTTCCAATACCATGCGCCGCCAACATCCGGTGCGGCCTCAAGCACCAGCACCCGGTGCCCGTCCTCGCGCAGCCGATACAGGCTGTGCAGCCCGCCAAAGCCGCCGCCCAGCACGAGAACGTCCAGGATTCCATCATCTTCGTGCCGGCGATCGGCCATCCTCTCCTCCACCCTTGCACAGCGACTCAGCCGCTTTCCAAAGGCAAGAATATATATCTTGATATAATGTTCAAGTGGGGAGCCCGATGCGGGCCCGGGCGAGCGCATGATCGGGGTTGGGTGGCCGAAGCGTGGGAAGGCATGCGATGATGATCGGTCGATGCACGATGATCGGCCTTGCCGAGCCTTCATCTCCGGGCGTCGCGCGAAACCGTGCCGGCTCCCGCATGTGTGGCGTGATCGCTACCGGGCATGCCGCGGAACGGGGCGCGTGCGGCATGCCGCGCGACGCTCGGGCCGATCATCGAGGCGTGGCGTGACGCTTGAGCGGTGCGGGGTACGGATGCGTCAGCATCCCCCACCCTGGTATCAAAGGGTGGACTGCAATTCCTGCAGCGTGGTGACCAGATCCTTGGGCGGTTTGGGAATGAAGCCCGCGATACAGGACAGGACGGCGATCTTCAGGCAGAGCGCAAGCCTGGCTTCAGGCAGCCTGCCCGCCAGGGCATCGTTGATCACGGCATATTCGGTGTTGGCGATATGCGTGCAGATCAGATCCTTCATCTGCGCGCTCGGGCGCATGCGCGCCGATTTCAGGCAGATGTCGAGATATGGGAAGACGTGCGACAGCGCGATGTTGCGCAATATGTCGTAGATACGGCTGTCGAGATTGGTCGAGAAATAGATCGGGGCGAGCGCCGCCGAATAGGCGCGCGAATTCTTGATGACGTCGCTCAACCGATCGAACCGCTCCAGCATCTGGTCGAGGGTGGCCGGACCGTCCTCGTCTTTTCCCGCTTCCACTGACTGGTGGAAAAACTCCTTGATCGCGACGCTGATCATCGCCTCGCGATTGTCGAAATACAGGTACAGCGTCCGCAGCGCGACGCCCGCGCGCTTGCTGACTGTCCGGATCGTTGTCTTGGCGAGGCCGTTTTCCTCGATCGTCGCAAGCGTCGCGGCAATGATCCGGGAGCGCCGCTCGGTCATCGACTGGCTGTTATAGGCGCGCTGCTTGCCGAGTGCTTCGGTCTCGCCATCCGCCGATCCGCGCCGTGTGGTTGCTCGCATCCCTTGATCTCGCCGTCTTTTCGCGCCGGGCCGGCCTTGAAGCCGCCCGCATCCTCGATGCCTTTGTCCCCGGCATTTGGCAACTGCGTGGCCGCCGCCGCCGGGGCAAGTCGGCGACTGTTGATCCCCGCCGATCAATAATATAACAAGATATATAGATAATGCGAAAGAGGAGGGCGGGATGGAACCGGCGATCAGTCGGCGGCTGGCGGTGGTGACGGGGGGATGCGGCGGCATCGGCGTCGCCTGTGCTCGCGAATTCGGGCGAACCCATGATCTGGTGCTGGCGGATATCTCGGCCGAAAGGGTCGATCGGCTTTCAAGGAGATTGACGGAGGAAGGGCATCGCATTGTAGGAAGCGTGGCAGGGGATCTGGCGGACGGCGAGACGCTGGCCTCGCTCTCGGCCCTGGTTCGCGATCATGGAATGCTCGGTGTGATCGCGCATACCGCGGGGGTGTCGTCGGGCATGGCCGACTGGAAAACGATCATCCGCACCAACGTGCTTGGCACGGCGCTTCTGCTCGACGCAATGGAAGCTTTTCTGATCAACGGAACGGTCGCGGTTCTTGTCGCATCCGTTGCAGGTCATCTCGCGCCGGCGGACGGAGAGGTCGATCGGCTGCTCGATGCGCCCTATGCCGGGGATCTTCTCGATCAGGTCGAACATATTCTCGTCGATGCGGGCGGCGGCATCGGAGACAATTCGTTCCACTATTCGGGGCTGAGCGGCCCCGCCTATGGCCTTTCGAAACGCGCGACGATCCGCGCGGCCGCCTTGCGATCCGCGCGGTGGGCGGAAAAGGGCGCACGCATTGTCTCCATTTCGCCGGGTATCATAAACACCCCCATGGGGCGTTATGAGGTGGAGCATGGCGAGGCGGCCGCCGCCGTTCTCGAACAGACGTCGCTGCGGCGCTGGGGCGCTCCGATGGATATCGCCATGGCGGCCGCATTTCTGGCGTCCGACCAGGCCTCATTCATCACGGGAACCGACCTGCGGGTCGACGGTGGCATGATACCCGCGCGTCTGGGCGAGAAATGTTGGTGAAGGCGGGTGGGGTTCTGCCGGCCTGACGCGAACCACGTCCACCGCGCGCCATTCGGTCTGATGAAAATCGGCGGTTCAGGGCATCGTGCGCAAAGGCTGCCCCGCAATGGCTGTGCGTGGGAGGGGGACGCGATCGAAATCACCGGAACTGTCTGAAACCGGTCATGTCATCGCACGCTGACGGATTGGCCCGAAACTCGTCGATGAGCGTGCGCTTCATGAGTTTGCCGGTGGGTTCGCGAGGCAATCGCATTCGGAATTCGAAGGATCTCGGTGTCTTCACACCCCCCAGCGCGCTTCGAACATGGTTGCGCAATTCATCGCGAAGCGCCGCATCGACCGTGGTGCCGGGGGCTGGCTGGACGATGGCAAGGACACTCTCGCCCATCTCGTCGTCGGGGATGCCGATGACCGCCGCGTCGATGACTTTCGGATGTGTGATCAAACAATCCTCTATCTCCTGCGGATAGATGTTGACCCCGCCGGAGATGATCATGAAACTCTTGCGGTCGGTCAGGAAGAGATAGCCATCCTTGTCGACATGGCCGATATCGCCGAGTGTCGCCCAGCCGTTGCGGTCATAGGCTTGGGCGGTCTTGTCGGGATCATTGTGATATTGGAACGCCGGCCCATCGGCGAAGCAGACATTCCCGTCGACGCCGGTCGGTACCTCGTTGCCCGCTTCGTCGGTGATCTTCAGCGTCGCGAGCACCGCCCTGCCCACGGAACCTGGCCTGACGAGCCACTCGCTGGAGGAAAGGGCGGTGATTCCGCATTGCTCGGTGCCTGAATAATATTCGTGCAGGATCGGTCCCCACCAATCGATCATGGCCTGCTTGACCGGAACGGGGCAGGGCGCCGCGGCGTGGATGGCCGCCTGCAGCGACGAGGGATCGTAGCGGGTTCGCGACTCTTCGGGCAGTTTCAGCATGCGGATGAAATGGGTGGGCACGAAGGTCGCATGGGTGATCCGGTATTGCTCGATGAATGCAAGAGCCCGTTCCGCGTCGAACCGCTCCATGACCACCACCGTTCCTCCCAGTCGGTGCATCGTCATTGCCCATCGAAGCGGGGCTGCGTGATAGAGAGGGGATGTCGAAAGATAGATCGAACCGGGGCCCATCCCGTAGAGCGCGCTCCCCATCGACATCAGCGGCGTCGGATGGTCGATGTCGCCTTCCGGGAGTGGAAACTTGACCCCCTTGGGGCGGCCGGTGGTCCCTGAGGAATAGAGCATGTCGGTGCCCGGGCTTTGATCGGCGATTGCCGACGCGGGTTGGCTCCTGGCCAATGCCTGCCACGATTGTTCCTGGTCCGATCGATCGGACCAGGTCATCAGGGTAACGCCGGGGCAATCGGGGAGCGCTTGCTTGGCAAGGCGGCGAAACCCATCGCTGGCGATGAGCAGCCTGGCGCCGCAATCCCTGACGATATAGCCGATATCGGCGGCGCTCAGCTTGTTCGAAATGGACGTGAGATAGAGCCCGGTCCTCTGCGCCGCGAGACCGAAGATAAACACCTCCGGTCCATTGTCGAAGAGCGTCGCGACGATATCGCCGCGCTTCAGATCGAGCGACCGCAAGGCGTGCGCCGATCGGTTCGCGAGCGCGTCGAGCGTGGCATAATCGATGGTTTCGCCTGATTCCGCGATGATGATCGCCGGTTTCAGCGGCATCGAGCGCGCATGGGCCGACGGATGCATTCGAGATCCTCTCAGTCTTGTTCCTGGCGTGTGGACCACGCGCCACAAGGAAAGCCCGCAAGCGCGCCGACGCGCAAGCGGTGCGCAATTTTTGTCAAATCTCGCCATAAGTCTGTGCAAAGCCAGGCGCCGTGCATCCCGCTAGATAAGATCCGATCGTTTCAGGATCCGCAGACGACGGATCGATCATGACGGGAGAGGTTGATGAAGAATTTTTCCGCGCATCCGCGCCACGCCGCCCTGGTGTTGCTGGTCACCGCCTCTTCTCCGGCCTTGGCCCAGGCGACGAATGCCCCCTTGTCGCGGGAGGTGCCCGCCGTGGAATCCGCCGAGCCCGAGGCACCGGGCGATATCGTCGTGACCGCGCAGCGGCGCGAACAATCCCTGTTGCGGGTTCCGCTCGCGATATCGGCACTTGGCGGAGATACGCTCCAGAACAAGGGCATATCCAACTCCGCCGCACTGGCTACCGCTGTCCCCAATCTTCAGGTCAGCAGTCCTTATGGCAATACGCAGCCGAATTTTTCGCTTCGCGGCATCAGCGTCGCGAACGAGTATAATTCGAACCAGGCTTCGCCGGTCGGCGTCTATATCGACGACGTGTACATCGCGGCCCGCACGAGCCATGGCATGGGCCTTTTCGACCTTGATCGGGTGGAGGTGCTGCGTGGACCGCAAGGCACCTTGTTCGGGCGCAACACCACGGGCGGCGCCATCAACTTCATCACCCGCGCGCCGAAGCTCTCTGGCGGCAGCGGCTATGTCGAAGCCGGCTATGGCAGTTTCGATACTTACCGGGCCCAGGGCGCGGTCGAGGCGACCATGGTCGAGGATCAACTGGGTATCCGTGTCGCCGCCAATTTCGAGAAGGGTGACGGCCAGATCCGCAATGTCGCGCCGGGTGGACGGGATGCGAACAGCGTCGATACGCTGCAGGGGCGCGTCTCCCTCCGCATAAGGCCCGGCAACGGTCCGCTCGATATCAAGATTCGGGCCTATGCGGGCCGCGATCGCGGCACGCAGGCCGGTATCCATGGACTGACGGGCCCCGATACGCCCGGGCAGGGCTTTTTCGAGGTGAACGAGAACAGCATCGGCGAAAGCCGCACCGATGCATGGGGTGTGGCGGCCAATGTCGCTCTCGAACTCGGCCCCCAACTCACACTGACGTCGATCACCTCCTATGACGGCGGCAAGCAGAATCTTCAGCAGGCCGCCGACGGTTCGCCGCTCGATGTGCTCGACATCAACTGGCGCTCGAACTTCCGCCAGTTCAGCGAGGAAGCGCGGATCAATTATGACGGAGATGCGCTGAAGCTTGTCGGTGGCCTATTCTACGGCTGGGACCAGACGATAACCGACAATCGCTTCAATATCGGCAGCGCGCTGGGGCCAGGCGTCAATGGCGGGTTTTTCCAGCATTATCGCCAATCCCGTCGTTCCCATGCGGCGTTCCTGCAGGGGGATTACGATCTCACCGAGCGGCTCGTCCTGACGCTTGGCGCGCGCTACACTTGGGACAAGGCGAAATACCGGGACGGTTTCGCCTATCTGTTCGCCGGAAACCTCGGTGGCCCCGATCTGCCGATCGCCGGCACCGTGCCCTGCGCCGGCGTGCCGGGAACCTGCGCCTATGATCCCGCCGCGCGATATCAGGTCGACGGCAGCAACAAGGCGCTGACCGGTCGCGCCGCGCTCAGCTATACGTTCGATGGGGGGACGCTCGTCTATGGCAGCTACAGCCGCGGCTATCGTTCGGGTGCGTTCAATGGCGGCGGCTATACCTCGTCGGTCGGCATCACCTATATCGATCCCGAAAAGGTGAATGCTTACGAAGTCGGCGTCAAAGGCCGTTTCCTGGACAACCGGCTGACATTGTCGGCCGCCGGCTTCTATTATGATTACAGCAATCAGCAGGTCCAGGACACGAGGCCCGGTCCGGTCTCGTTCCTCGTCAATGCACCGAAGTCGGAAGTCTATGGCGCGGAGGTCGAGGCCTCCTTCCGCGCCTTTCCGGGTTTCGTGATCAACGCGTCGGGTGGATATCTGCATGCCGATTACAAGGAACTGACGCTCCAGAATACGGATCTGTCGGGCAACGCATTGCCGTTCGCGCCGCGCTGGACGGCGACGGCGGGGTTTGACTGGACGATCTTCGATACCGGCACCGACGCCGTGACCTTTTCGCCCACCGTCAACTATTTCAGCCGGCAGTTCTTTTCGCCGTTCAACGCCATCGACGCCGTGGGCACGGGCCAGGTCAATGCGGAACTCCAGCAACCGGCCTATGCGAAGGTCAACGCATCGCTCGCATGGAGCCATGGGCGTGCGCAGATCCGCGCCTGGATCAACAATGCCTTCGACAAAAAGGTCTACAGCTACGGGCTGGATCTGCGCGGGGCTGGCTTTCCTTACAACTTTCTCGTTCCCGCCACGCCGCGCACCTATGGCGTGACAGCCCGGCTGAGCTTCTGACGACGGGTAGCGCGATGACCACGAGCAGCTTTCTTCCCGACCTCAAGGATCCCGATCTCTACCAGGATCGGGCGCCTCATGACGTCTTTGCCCGGCTGCGGCGGGAGACGCCGGTCTACTGGAACCCCGAGGTTGATGGATCGGGCTTCTGGGCGTTCACGCGCCACGCGGATATCGTCGAGGTGTCGCGTCGGGCGGACTTGTTCTCTTCGGCCTTCGAAAATGGCGGCCATCGGATCTTCAACGAGAATGAGGTCGGCCTGACGGGGGCCGGGGACAGCGCGGTTGGCATACCCTTCATCTCCCGTGATCCGCCTATCCACACCCGCTATCGCAAGTTCGTGATGCCGGCGCTGGCCCCCGGCCGTCTCGGCGATATCGAGCAGCGTGTCGAACAGCGGGTGGCCGCGCTGTTCGACCGGATTCCGCTTGGCGAGAGCGTGGACATCGTTCCCCTGCTCTCGGCCCCGTTGCCGCTGCTCACCCTCGCCGAACTGCTGGGCCTGCCATCGGAGATGTGGCTCAAGCTGTATCACTGGACGAATGCCTTCGTGGGCGAGGATGATCCGGAATTCCGGCAGTCGGCGGAATCGATGGCGCAGACCATGTCGGCGTTCTTCGCATTCTCGAAAGAGCTTTTCGATGCGCGCCGTGCCGAACCAGGGCCCGATATCGCGAGCCTGCTCGCGAATGCCGAGATTGACGGCGTGCCGGTGCCGTTCAACGATTTCGTCGGGAATCTCATCCTCGTCCTGGTTGGCGGCAACGAAACCACGCGCAATTCGCTCAGCCACACCATCCACGCCTTTTCCGAAAACCCGGACCAGTGGGATGCGATCCGCCTGGAGCCGGACCTTCTGAAGTCTGCTCCCGCGGAGTTTGTCCGTCATGCGAGCCCGGTGCTTCACATGCGTCGCACGGCCATGGCCGATGTCGAGATCGGCGGGCAGGCGATCGCCAGGGGCGACAAGGTCGTCATGTGGTATATTTCCGGAAATCGCGACGAGGCGGTGTTCGAAAACGCGGACCGCTTCGATGTCCGCCGCCGTGCGGTACAGCATATCGGATTCGGCTCCGGCCAGCATGTCTGTGTGGGATCGAGATTGGCGGAAATGCAGCTCAGGGTGGCGTTTCGCCTCCTTGCCCGCCATGTTCGGCGCTTCGAGGTTGAGGGGAAGCCCCGCCGCTTCCGCTCCAACTTCATCAACGGGCTGAAGAACCTCGACGTCACCTTGGTTCCCGCCTGACGGAGAGAGAGCCATGGCCGACAAGACCGTGTGGAACGACGAAGACATCATCGCCGACGCGCTCGGCCGCGCTCCCGACGTGGCGCTGGGGGGCGATCACGGGCGCTGGCGGTTGTGCCGGTGGCGGCAGTTCGTTGGCGCATATAATCTGCCGGCGCTTCCGGATCCAATGTTCGTCGTGCATATCGCGGGCAAGCCGAGCGTACGGACCTGGGAACGCGACGGCTGGAGCGAAACCACGTCGCTGCCGGGATGCGCGACGATCGTTCCCTCCAATCAGCCGACGGGCTGGCTGGTGGATGGCGAACTCGACGTCGTGACTCTCAGCGTCGCCTCTGCCGATCTGAAGCGTGCCCCGGCGGGCGACCAGTTCAAACGCATGCGGTTCGCCTTTTCCGACCCGCTGGGGGTCGCACTCACGCGTCAGATCCTGGGCGAGCTATATGCCCCGCGCAGCGGCGAGCGTGATGTCTATGTGGGAGCACTCGTCGATGCGCTGAAGGCGCATATGCTGCGCGGCCCCGTCAGCGCGGGCACCAATGATTTTCCGACATCGGCGTTCTCGTCCTATCGCATTCATCACATCATGAATGCCATTCTGGAGCGCCCCGAAGCGGAGCACAGCATCGAAGAACTGGCGGTGCAGGCCGGGGTCACGCCAACGCATTTCTGCCGGATATTCAAGAAGGCGACGGGTGTATCGCCGCACCAATATGTCATGAAGGCCCGGCTCAATCGCGCGCAGCATATGCTGGAACAATCCGATGCCTCGATGGCGACCATCGCCGAAGCGCTCGGTTTCACAAGTCAAAGCCACTTTACCCGTGCCTTCCGGCAGTTCGCGGGCGAGACGCCGAGCGATTTCAGGCGTCGCGGACGGGATGTTCCGTCGTGACCCGATTGCACGGCTTCGAAGGCCTGGTCCTTCCCGATCTTGCCCTTGGCGCGGCCAGGGATCGCCCGGCCGGGGCGTCGGCATTACCGGATATCGATCCGTGCACCGGTGCCATGATCGGTCAGGTCCCGATCGCTTCGTCCGATGATGTCGATCGGCGTGTCGAGGCGGCCTGGCGCGCCTTCAACGCGCCGTCCTGGCGAGACCTGCATCCGCTTGCGCGCGAACGGATGCTCCACAACCTGGCCGATGCCATCGAGAGGGATCTGCCCAGGATGGCGGCGCTCGAAGCGCTGGATACCGGCAAGCCTGTGACGATCGTGGAGGCCGTGGATATTCCCGCAGCGATCTCTTGGCTGCGCGCCTATGCGGGCTGGCCATCCAAGATCGCCGGCCGGGCCGGCAGTCTGTCCGCGACCCCCGGTCATCATCACGTCTATTCGCGCCGCGAACCAATCGGCGTCGTCGCCGCGATCACGCCCTGGAATTTCCCCCTGGTGCTGGCGATGTGGAAGATCGCCCCCGCCTTGGCGGCGGGCTGCACGGTGGTGCTGAAGCCGGCGCCGGAGACGCCGTTAAGCGCCTTGCGGCTGGTGGAACTGGCGCGAGAAGCCGGTTTGCCGGACGGTGTCTTCAATGTCGTCACCGGCGATGGCTCGACCGGCGCGGCGCTTGCTGCGCATCCCAGGGTGGCCAAGGTCGCCTTCACCGGCTCGACGGCGACGGGGCAGGCGATCCTCAGGGCCTCCGTTCCGGATCTGAAGCGGGTGACCCTCGAACTCGGGGGAAAATCGCCCTCGATCATCTGTGCGGACGCGGATCTGGCGACCGCGATACCCCAGGCGGCGATGGGTTGCTTCTTCAATTCCGGACAGGTCTGCTATGCCGGCACCCGCCTGTACGTTCACAGCTCGATCTACGAACAGGTTCTGGAGGGCGTGGCGGCTATCGCGGCGTCGCAGAAGCTGGGCGCCAGCGCGGATCGGGACAGTCAGCTCGGACCGTTGATCAGCGCGCGTCAGCTCGAACGCGTCACCGGCTTCGTCGATCGTGCCCGTGCGGCCGGAATCGAGGCGATGCCGGTGTCGACGGCGGTCCCCGACCAGGGATATTTCCATCCCCCGATCGTCTTGCGGGACGTGTCTTCGGATGCGGAGGTCGCCCGCGAGGAGGTTTTCGGGCCGGTGCTGGCGGCAGCCCCCTTTGACGAACTGGACGAAGCGATCGCGCGTGCGAATGAAAGTCCCTACGGCCTCGCGGCACATGTTTTCACGAAGGATCTGTCGGCCGCGCACCGAGCCTCGGCGTCGCTGGAAGCGGGAACGGTCTTCGTCAACTGCGTGCTCCTGGCAGACCCGGCTTTTCCCTTTGGCGGGATGAAGATGTCCGGGATCGGACGTGAGAATGGCAGCGAGGTGCTCGACGCCTATCTGGAGCCGAAATCCGTCGTGATGGCCTTGCAATGACCAATCCGGAGCGAGGCTGCGCCCCGCCGCAGTGAGGAGAGACTGTCGTGAAATCAATCGCCGCGATCGCCCGTGAGGCCCATCGGGACTTCACGATCGAGACCGTTGACATCGACCAACCCCGCCCGGGCGAAGTGCTTGTCAGGATCGCCGGCGTCGGCCTGTGCCATACCGATCTGGTCGCAAGGGACCAGTTCATCCCGATCCCGCTTCCCGCGATTCTTGGCCATGAAGGCGCCGGGATTGTCGAAGCGGTCGGCGATGGCGTCACCAAGGTCCGGGCTGGCGATGCCGTCATTCTCGGCTTCGCCAGTTGCGGCCGCTGTCCTCGTTGCGAGGAGGATCTGCCATCCTATTGCCGCGAGTTTCCGGCCCTGAACTATAGCGGTGCACGCGGCGATGGCACGACTGGCGTAATGTTGGACGGTGAACAGGTTTCCGCCAATTTCTTCGGACAATCATCCTTCGCTGGTCATGCGCTGACGCATGAGCGCAATGTGGTCCGCATCGACGCCGACGACGTCCCGCTCGAACTTCTCGGTCCGCTTGGCTGCGGCTTTCAAACCGGCGCGGGCGGGGTCATGCGATCCCTTGCATGTCCGGCCGGTTCGTCCATCGCGATTTTCGGCGGCGGTCCGGTCGGGCTCGCGGCGGTGATGGGCGCGGTGATCCGGAACTGCGCGACGATCATTCTCGTGGAGCCCTTCGCGAAACGACGAGACCTCGCCGCGTCGCTGGGCGCGACCCATGTGATCGATCCCGCAGCGGGCGATGTGGCGGCGGCGATCCGCGCCATATCGCCCGATGGCGTCGAGTTCGCATTTGAAACAAGTGGGCGGGAGAGCGTCGTCGAGACGGCGCTTGGCGTGCTCACCAGCCATGGCCTGCTGGGTCTCGTCGGCGTTCCGCCGCGACCGGAGAGCAGTCTGTCGGTCAATCTTGCGTCGCTCATCACCTTTGGACACCGCATCCACGGCATTGTCGAAGGCGACAGCGATCTCGACACATTCATTCCCGAACTGGTCGCGCTTTATCGAAGCGGCCGCTTCCCGTTCGACCGCCTGATCGAGACCTTCCCCCTCGATCGAATAAACGACGCCGTCGCCGCGCAACTCAGGGGGGATTGCGTGAAGGCGGTGCTGATCCCCTGAATGCGAGAGCAGGGACGTCGCGCTCGTGGCGACCGGCTCGGCGGATTCCGCCTCGCAGCGGCGATCGTCCCGGCTCCTGCACGTCCGCGAAAAGGATGAACCTTATGAAGATTGAAGACGTGGCGGCGATCGTCACCGGCGAAGCGTCCGGCCGGACCGCCGATGGTGTATCCCGGATGGTCTGGAAATGAGCGGCGAGGCTCTGGCGATCGGTATCGGCCCGGAGAGAGCGGCCGAGATCGCGGCGAGGGTGGAAGCCTTTGTCCGCGAAGTCGTGGTTCCTTACGAGAAGGACCCACGTCGCGATCATCACGATTGTCCCGCCGAGGAGCTGGTTGCGGAGCTGAAGGCGAAGGCGCGTGCCGCCGGCCTGATGACGCCGCACATCCTCGAGGACGGCCGGCATCTTTCGCAACGCGAGACGGCAGTCGTGCTTCGGGCCACTGGCCTTTCTCCATTGGGGCCGCTCGCCCTCAACACCGCCGCGCCGGACGAGGGCAATATGTATCTTCTCGGGAAAGTGGGCAGTCCCGAAATCAGGGCGAGATTTCTGCGGCCGCTGGTCGAAGGCCGGGCGCGCTCGGCCTTTTTCATGACCGAGCCGTCGGAGGAGGGAGGTGCCGGCTCCGATCCGTCGATGATGCGCACGAGCTGCCATGTCGATGGCGATCACTGGGTGGTGAATGGCCGCAAGGCGTTCATTACCGGTGCCGACGGCGCCCAGATCGGGATCGTGATGGCGAAATCGGCGGAGGGGGCCTGCATGTTCCTCGTCGACCTGCCGGATCCGGCGATCCGTATCGAGCATGTGCCGAACACGATCGATTCCTCCATGCCGGGCGGCCATGCGGTTGTCGCCATCGACAATCTGCGGATACCGGCCGATCAGATGCTCGGCCGGTCCGGTGAGGGGTTCCGGTATGCCCAGGTGCGCCTTGCCCCCGCACGCCTGTCGCACTGCATGCGCTGGCTCGGCGCCTGCATTCGCGCAAACGAGATCGCGACCGACTATGCCTGTCGTCGCCAGGCGTTCGGGAAAACCCTGATCGACCATGAAGGCGTCGGTTTCATGCTCTCGGAAAATCTGATCGACCTGCGTCAGGCGGAGCTCATGATCGACTGGTGCGCGGGCATCCTCGACGAAGGCGCACCGGGTGGCATCGAAAGCTCGATGGCCAAGGTCGCGGTGTCCGAAGCGCTGATGCGCGTTGCCGATCGATCCGTGCAGGTCATGGGGGGATCGGGGGTCAGCGGCGACACGATCGTCGAGCAGGTGTTCCGGGAGATCCGCGCCTTCCGCATCTATGACGGCCCGACCGAGGTCCACAAATGGAACCTCGCCAGGAAGATCAAGCGGGACTGGAAGGCGGTGCGGACGTGAGTGTCGATGCCGCAGCCAATGCGGGCACGACTGCCGTTCGGGAAGCGCATCGTTTCGATCAGGCACGCTTGGCCCGGTGGATGGAGGAGCATGTCGAGGGGTTTCGCGGACCGCTGACCGTCGAGCAGTTCAGGGGCGGCCAGTCCAATCCGACCTACAAGCTTGTGACGCCGTCGCGCGCTTATGTCCTGCGCCGCAAGCCGCCGGGGCCGCTGCTGAAGGGCGCCCATGCCATCGAACGCGAGGCCCATGTCCTTGCCGCGCTGGCACCGGCCGGCTTTCCCGTCGCCCATGTCTTCGGACTTTGTACCGACGATAGCGTGATCGGCAGCCGGTTCTTCATCATGGAGATGGTCGAAGGCCGCATTTTCTGGGACGCGACGTTCCCGGAGGTGAGCAAGGACGAACGGACCGGCTATTTCGACGCGATGAACCGCACGATCGCGGCGCTGCACCGGATCGACCCCGCGGCGGTCGGTCTGGAAGGCTATGGTCGCCAGGGCAATTATTTCGAGCGGCAGATCGGGCTCTGGTCGAAACAATATCTCGAAGATAGCGATGCCGGGCGCAATCCCGATATGGACAGGCTGATCGAGTGGCTGCCCGCCAATATCCCGTCGGGGGACGAAAGCCGCATCGTTCATGGCGACTTCCGCTGCGACAATATGATCTTCCATCCAAGCGAACCGCGTGTGCTGGCGGTTCTGGACTGGGAGCTTTCGACGCTGGGCCATCCGCTGGCGGACTTCGCCTATCATGCCATGATGTTCCGCATGCCGCCGGACATCGTCGCTGGCCTTGGCGGCGCGGATCTGGCGGCACTCCATATTCCGTCCGAAGCCGAATATCTCGCAACCTATTGCCGACACACGGATCGGCCGCCGGTCTCGCAGGTGACGTACGACTTCTGCATGGCTTTCAATTTCTTCCGCATTGCCGCGATCTTCCACGGCATCAAGGGCAGGGTGGTTCGCGGAACCGCCGCATCGGCGCATGCGCGCGACCGCGCGGCGTGCTTCCCGAGACTGGCCGCCTTGGCCTGCGAACGCATGGAGGCCTGCCTGTGAACGGCGGCATCATTGCCGACGAGGCGCATTGTCGGACTTGAGCAGGCCAGACCTTGGATCGGTGATGCCACTCACGCCTTGAGGCGATGTCGATCCGGTTTGGGGCTGCACATGTCGTCGATGGAGCGGGTGGTGCAAGATATCCGTAGCGCGATCCGGTGCTTCAGCGTCTTCGAAACACAGGTGGTGGATATGGATGCTCAGACCCGGCGTTGATGCTGCTCCGCCCAATCGAGGGCGAAGTCCGCCACCGCTTCCCAGCCCGGATCGATCAGCGTCCAGTGCGAGCGTTCAGGGAATTCGTAATAATCGGTTTCCGAAGGCGCCCGGCGCTGCTTCGCATGAATGGCCCGGGTCATCGCGGCGTCGGCGATCAGATCCTTGCCTCCACCGATCAGCAGCAGCGGTGCGCGGTCGGGGTTCGCCCAGTCGATCTTCATCGGATTGATCACCCCGTCCCAATAGACGCGGCCGGGCGTCGGCACGATATAACGATCGTAGAGCGCATCGGCCGCGTCCGCAGGCGCTGTCTGGGCAAAGCGGGTGCGGAAGAAGGCGCGCGACATCTGCTTCACCTTGCGCCAGCTCAACGGGTCGATGAACACCGGCAATGCCGAGCGGATTGCGTGGGGATAGAGCGGCACGCCCGGCGTGGGCGCGGGGTTGATCGACACACCGGCGAGGCCGAGACCGCGATCCAGGAGATGCTGGACGAAAACGCCGCCCAGCGAATGGCCGATCAGGATTGGCGCTTCAGGCAATGACCGAATGATCTTCTCATAATGGTCGACGATCGCGCGCTGGCCTGTGGTTGCGAGCCCGGGCAGCGGCGCGGCGCGAAGCGCGGCGGGATCGCGCTCGTCGCCGGGCCAGCTCGGCGCGATGACCGTGTAGCCACGCGTTTCGTAGCGGGCCTTCACCCCCTCCCAGCTGTTCGCGTTGAGCCAGGCGCCGTGGATGAGGACGATGGTCTTGCTCCCGGTCCTGCCCGTCGTTTTCGATGCCGTCGCGTTCATGTCCTGTCTCCTGCATTCGGAGCGGTCGCTCCCTGTGGATCCGGGATAGGCGCGTCACAGCACCGGCAGGATGGGTGGTTCCGACATAAGGCGGGTCAAAACTGACAAAGGCATCCATAGGCGATCGGGCGCGCGTTGTCCGTCATGGTCGCCGCCGAGGAATGCTGGCGGGCCGGGTGTCGCTGGAGGCCTGCAGAGTCGAGCGCCGGCAGCCTCAGTGAGCCATTCAACGACTCCTAAAGCTTTGAGCTTTAACGGGGAGCCATGTTGCAGGATAGCGTACGAATACTCGGCCGGAAGCGTCCGGAGCCGACGAAGGAGCAGGCGGACACGCTCCTGTTCGAGCAATATCGAAACCTGCAGAAGCAGGTTCCGTTCATGTACGCGCTGATGTTCATCAATGTGTGCTTCCTGGGATTCGTGATTTACGGGAATGTTCCGGCGGGCATGAGCGTCGGCGTGCCGGTTGCGCTGATCATCGCCATGATGATCCGAACCTGGTTCTGGCTCAGGCGACGGCGCACAACGCCCAGGCCCGACACCATCCGGCGCTATCTCAGGATTACCGTCGTCATGGCCGCGGTGCTGAGCTCAATGTTCGGCGGCTGGGGTCTTTTGCTGTTCACCGAGGCCGACCCGGCCAGAAGCGTATCCGTCGCACTCTACATCTTTCTTGGCTCGATCAGCTGCTCCTATTGCCTTCAGGCGCTTCCTTCGGCCGGGCGGCTCGTGCTTCTGTTCGGCGCGGCGCCGGTCACCGTCCGTCTCCTGATGGCCGATGATCCGTATCTGAGCGTTATCGGCGTGAACTTCGTGTTCGTTGCCGGCTTCATGTTATGGACATTGTCGACAAGCTATCGCGGCTTTGTCGAAGTGCTTGTCTCCCGGGACGAGATGCAGGCGGAGCAGTTGCGCGCGCGGCTTGCCGAGCAAAGGGCAAACGAACTGGCCTCGCTCGACCCGTTGACGAACCTCCCCAATCGGAGGGCGCTCGAAGAGCGGCTGGACAGGCTCGATGCCGGCGGGGCGGGGCAATCGCCTCTCGGCCTGATGATGATCGATCTCGACATGTTCAAGTCGGTCAATGACGTTCATGGCCACGGCGTCGGCGACCAGCTGCTCCAGGAAACGGCCAGGCGCCTCGGCAGGCTCGTCGGTGCATCCGGAACCGCCTACCGGCTCGGCGGCGATGAGTTCGCGGTCACCATCGAGCTGAGCGGCAGCGACTATGATCCCGTCCGCAGGGCCGCCAACCGCATCATCCAGGAAATCGCGATGCCTTTCACGATCGAGGGCATTGTCCATCATATCGGAGCAAGCATCGGGATCTCCCTGTTTCCGCGCGATGCCTGCGATCGCCTCACCCTGATGCGTCGCGCGGATATCGCCTTGTACAAGGCCAAGGAACTCGGCGGATCGCAGCATCGCGCGTTCGAGCAGCAGATGGACGCCGAAATCCGCCGGCGCGCGACGCTCGAGCGGGAAATCCGCGCGGACCTGAAGCGCGATGCCTTCCAACCCTTCTACCAGCCCATCGTCAACCTTGTGTCCAGCGAGGTGGTCGGGTTCGAGATGCTTGCGCGCTGGACGCGCGCGGACGGTCGGCTGGTCGGGCCCGATCAATTCGTGCCGATCGCGGAGGAATGCGGCCTGATCCAGGATCTGATGCTGAAGCTGCTCGACCGTGCCTGTCTGGACGCCGGCGCATGGGATCAGCGCCTCACCATCTCGGTCAATGTTTCCCCGGTCCAGCTCAAGGATTCATGGTTCAGTGAAAAGCTGCTCGCCGTGCTTGCTCGGCACGGGTTCCCCGCGCGGCGGATCGCGCTGGAGATCACCGAAAATGCCCTGATCGTGGAGCCCGCCAACGCCAAGACCACCATCGAATCCCTGAAGAATCAGGGCATGCTGATCGGGCTGGATGATTTCGGGACCGGCTATTCGTCGATCCAGCATCTGCGCATGCTGCCGTTCGACAAGATCAAGATCGACCGCTCCTTCATCGCCGATTTCCATACAAATCCGGATTCGCGCAAGATGGTGCTCGCCATGATCGGGCTTGCGTCGAACCTCGACATGACGGTCATCGCCGAGGGGATCGAGAGCGCGGACGTGGCGGAACGTCTCCGAAGCCTTGGCTGCACCGAAGGGCAGGGCTATTATTTCGGAAAGGCGATGACGGCCGCCCAGGTCGACGAACTGCTTGGCCGGGTATCGCGCAGGGGCAGCCGTCAGGCACGGGGAACTTGATCCCGCTCCTTGGTGTCGTCGCCGATTGCGGGCTATCCTGCTGCACGTTTGAGTTCGGCGAACGCCCGAGCGCGCCCTTGCGAGCGCTGTAATCCATTCCATGCACGACGCTACCGTCGTGCCACCAACCGCGATGCACTGGACGATGAATGCGCCGGAACCGCGACGACCGCCCTTCATGGTCACGAGCTGGCCGGGATGGTTTTGAACCTGGGCGCTCAGTTTCGCGCGTTACGCTGCCTGCACGATGGTACGCCCGCAATTCTCGATCGTCAGCCTCGCCGCCGGTGTGCGCTCGACATGATAGGTCATGTTGAAATCGGCAGGCTGGGCGAAGGCGGTACTGCCCGAAAAGACCAGGCCGAGGACAAGCAGGGGCTGCTTCATCGGTGATTTCATGGATGTTTCCGATCAGTGGCGCTCTGGAAGGTAACCGCGTTCGATGCGTCGGGTTCCCCGACGGACGCCGTCTCGATCGGCGTGTTGCCGTGAACATCGCCGGGGTGTCGATCGCCGGCGATCTCGTTTCCTGGTGTCGGGGCTTCTCCGAAAACCTTGCCTATCCACGACTCCTCGTCGTCATTCCCGGCTTGTCCGGAGGAAATCATCCTTCAATTGCGTCTTGAGAACCTTGCCGATCGGGCTGCGCGGAAGCGCTTTGACGATCCGTACCTCACTGAGCCGTTGCATCTTGCCCAGGCTTGCGTTCGCCACATCGCGCAATTCATGGGCGGAGATCTCGCCCGGGTGGCGCAAGGTCACAAACCCCACAGGGGTCTCTCCCCATATGCGCGACGGGACACCGATCACCGCCGCATCGCCGACTACAGGATGGTCCCGCAGCGCCTGTTCGAGATCACCGGGATATATATTGAAACCGCCGGATATGATCACGTCCTTCTTGCGGCCCATCAGGACCAGAAAACCGTCCTCGTCAAAGCGGCCGAGATCACCTGACCGTATGAAGCGGTCGCCGTTCGGGCCGTGCCATTCCGTTTCGGCGGTCAGGTCGGCGCGTCGGTGATAGCCCAGCATCATCGCACCGGAACGACCGACAATTTCTCCGATCTGCCCGGGCGCCACCTCGCGTCCATCCTGGTCGATCAGCCTGATATCGTGTTCGGGCAGCGGTTTGCCGACGGTGTGGAGCTTATCCGGATGCTCGTGCGCGGCAAGTGCGCAGACGCCTCCACCCTCGGTCGATCCGTAGAATTCGACCAACCCTCCTGGCCAGCGATCGAGCACCTCTTGCTTCAGGTCTGCATCGAACGGCGACGAGGTCACGAACTTCACCCGGAACGTGTGCAGGTCACGATCATCGAATGTCGGATCATCCAGAAGCCTGCGATACTGCACGGGCACCAGCATCGTGTGTGTGACCCGATATTGTTCGGCGAGCTCCAGATAGATGCGCGCGTCGAACCTGGGCATCAGAATGACGGTGCCGCCCGCCGCAAGCGCCGGGATCACCGATACCAATGTCGTATTCGAATAAAGCGGGGTAGACGCCAGCGTCACCGCGTCGGCCGGATAGGTCGCGCGGCTGATATGCGCCCAGCGCATCGCATGCGAATGCACGATACCCTTTGGGACACCCGTCGTTCCCGACGAATATATGATGTTGAAGGCGTCGTCCGGCCCCACATCCACGGGGACGAAAACGGCGTCGCGCGCAAGCCATGCGGCGAGGCCGCACGGTGCGGCCGGATCGTCGAGAACGACGCGCTCGATCGGCACGCCCACCGTCGATGCCTGGAGACAGGCGTCGCTCGCCATGTCGAGGAACAGCAGCTTCGCTGCGCTATCGACGATCTGAACGCAGATGCTGTCCGGCGTGGACGACGGCGCGATCGGGGCGATCACGGCGCCGGCCCGCAGGATGCCGAGCATGGCGACGACGTAGCGAACGCTGTTCAACGCGCAGATCGCGACGGTATCGCCTTTGACGATGCCCGCTTGCTGGAGAGTCGCCGCGATCAGCGTCGCGTCGCGGTCGAGTTCCGAATAGGTCGCGGACTCCGACGGGTCCGCCAGCGCAGGCTTGTCCGGCACGGCTTCGGCCCGCCATCCGACGATCTGGGAAAACGTCGCGAAATCGCGCTGGAAAACGTCGTCTGTCCCGGCAGCCATGGGGTGGAGACTCACTGCGGCGAGACGGCGGCGCGTTTCGCGGCAGCCCCCGGCTCCAGGGCCGCCGCGATTGCGCCGATATATCCGTTCGAGTCGAAGTCCACGCCCTCCGGCGTCCAGCCCAGCCGCACCACGACGGCGTCCAGTGAGGGGATGACCGCGACGATCTGCTCATTATGGCCCAGCGCCATGAAGGTGTCGGTGGGCAGATCCGCGAACATCCGCTTGCGCGCACCGCTGTCGTCGCCGCGGTTCAGCCAGAATTGTCCGCCGTATAGCGGGCGTGGCGCGGCTGTGGTGGGCGCCCGCACGAAATCGACCCAGCCGGACGACAGGATCTGTTTGCCGTCGGCCCTGCCGCGATCGAGGAACAATTGCCCGAAGCGCGCCCAGTCGCGCGCGGTGGCATAGCCATAGGAACTGCCGACCGGCACGCCCGCCTCGTCCGGCTCGATCAGCGCGCTGCGCATGCCGGCCGGTTCGAACAGGCGCGTGCGGGCGAAGCGTGTCACGGCCTCCAGCGTCCCGCCGGTGGCGCGAAAGACGATGCCGGACAGGATATTGCTGGTGCCCGACGAATAGCTCCATGTCGTGCCGGGCGCGTGCTGGAGCGGGCGTGACGCGGCATAGGCGGCCATGTCGCTCGCCGCGAACAGCATCTGCAGAGAATCACTGCCGGGTTCGTAGCTTTCGTTGAAGGTCAGTCCGCTGGCCATGTTCAGAAGCTGGCGCAGCGTGATCGCGGCGCGCGGATCGCCTGCCCCCTGCCATTCCGGCACCGGGGCGGGCGCGTCCAGTTGCAGGACGCCGTCGTCAACCAGCAGGCCGATGAGCGCGGCGGTGATGCTCTTCGTCGCGGACCAGCCGAGCAGCCGGGTGTCGCGGTCGAAGCCGGGGGCGTAGCGCTCGGCGACGATCGCGCCATGCTGCACGACCAGCATTGCGCGGGTGTCGGGATAGCCATCCTTGTTCTGTTCGTCGAACGCGCGTGCGACAGCGGCGTCCAGCGCCGCGCGGTCGATGGCTGCCGGGCGGATGGGGGCACCGGGCGTCAGTCGCACGCCATTATCGGCACGCGCCCTGGCCGGCCGGAGCCGTGCGACCTGCCCGTCCAGCGCGGCGACCGAGGTCTTGCCCGTCAGCAGGGTGCAGCCCACGACCGGCCGGTAGAGCGCAGTCCGCGTCGTCGCGCCTGGCGCGGCGGCGGCAACGGTGCGGCGCTTCCGGTCGACCGACAGCGTCACCGCACGCGCGAACGGCGCCAGCGCATGGACGTCGTCGCGAAGCACGTCGGCTTCCGTGCGCCCGCTTACGAAGATGCCGGCGCAGGCGATCTGCGCGGCGACCGCCGTGCCGACATCAGCGGGATTGCCCGCCGCCTGTGCCGCCGTGGCGCCCGCCCAGGTCAGGATGCCGGCGCCGGCGAGGACGATGGAAGGAATGAGCCGCGTCATGATCAAGCATCTTTCGTAAAGGGGCGGCGGACAGGGCAGGGCGATCCGTCGATCGGTGGGCGTCAGCCTATTTTCGGGCGTCCCCCACAACGCTCCCGACGAACGCGACGCCCCGGCTTGTCGCGGCCGGGATTCCCGAATTGTGGGTCTCGCCCGGAAACAGCGCGTAATCCGCGCGATAGCCGTTTCTGCCCTGGATCTTGCGAAGGGCTTCGGCGGCCTCGCGGGCGTTGTCGACCATCCGGAAATGTGCGGGCAGGGAACCCGGCCCGCCCGATTGTTCCAGTTCGTCCGCGGTGATCAGGATGCGAGGCGACACGGCGCCATTCCGTATCTTTTCGGCGAAGGACGGGAGGTCCTCCAGCACCTTCTTGCCGGTGTAGAAAATGGCCGGACTTCCGATCACATAGTTTCGGTACGCTTCCGGGTTCGTCAGAAGGACGTGAAGCGCAAAAAGCCCGCCGAGCGAATAGCCCATCAACGACTGGTCGCCCTTGTCGACCTTGACCATGGCGTCGATGACGGGCCGCAATTCATCGAGCATGAATCTGTGGAAACCGTCGGCGCCGCCCCAGTCCTCGGGCTTCACCACCATGTTCACATCGGTGCCGGCGATGGGAAGATAGGGGGACAGGTCGCGCGTCCGCAGATGCGTGGACGCCATCACGTCGGGGTAGCCGATACCGACCACGACGATCGGCTTGCCGCCCTCCATCGTCGACGCGAGCAGCGCCTGCGACGCGGCGGTCGGGAATGTCGCATCGGCGTCCAGCACGTACAATATGGCATAGCCATTGGACGGTGCCGGCACGACCGGCGTGGAAACATAGATTTTGTAGGTTCTGCCCGTGCCGGCCGACGCGATCTCGAACTGGGTGGCAAGCGGCAGGAGCGCCGGCACCGGCTTCGTGACCTTTTCGGTGGGATGCGCCCAGGCGGGGGCACTCGCCAAGGCGAGCGCCGCTACGCTGATCCGCATGGCGGCGGCAAAACGATGGATGGGCGGACGGCGAGAACGCATGGCGGATCTCCTGCCTTAAAAGTCGATACGTCCGGTCAGGCCGATCTGGCGCGGCCGGACGCGATAGGCATTTTGCGCGGAGCCGAAGATCGGGCCGAGCGTGAATGCCGGCGATGCCGACCGCTTCCCGTCGCCATCGAGCAGGTTGCGCACGAAGACCGTGATCTCGACAGCGTCGTGGACGATGCCGGCCCGCAGATCGACCGTCCCATAATCGCCGAACCGGATGCCCTCGGACGCGAAATCGCTATAGGCGGGGCCGACATATTGGCCGCTCGCCCGGACATAGGCGGGATCGTCGCCGATCCTGAAATTGAGCTGCGCATAGGCCGCAGCCTGGACGCGGGAGGATGCGGGCAGGCGCTGGCCGGCCGTCACGCCGACGACGCCGTTCGGCCGGACCAGATTCGGCGTATCCTGCGTCAGCGCGGCATCGTTCAGTGCAAGCGAACCGCCAAGGTCGAGCCATGACGCCGGCTTCGCCGCCACCTCCGCCTCGAACCCGTAGAGACGCGCGGCCCCGGCATTGCCGGTATAGTTGATGTTGTTGTTGTCCAGCGAGATCTGCAGGTCGCTCCAGTCGATATAATAGACGTCGGCGTTGATCTGCAGCCGCCCGTCCATCAGGCTGGTCTTGATGCCGACCTCGTAATTCCAGAGCGTGTCGGATTTGTAGGTGAGCGGGATTCCGGGGCCGGCGAGCCCGGCCGTCAGATTGGCGCCGCCGACGCGATAGCCACGCGCCGCCTGGGCATAGAGCGACAATTGACCGGTCGGACGGTATAGCAGCGAGACGCGCGGATTGACGCTGGTCTCGTCCGAAGGCGCATGCGAAACGAAGACGTCCGTGCCGCTGCCGGTCACCAGCAGGCCGCTCGACGTGCTGGTGATGTCGAGGCTGGTCTTCGCGACGCGAAGCCCGGCGGTCAGGTCCAGCGTGTCGGCAATGCTGTAGGTCGCCTCGCCAAAGCCGGAGATCTCCTCCTGTCCGCCCGGGGCGCTCACATCGATGAGGTTGTCGGTCCCGAGATAGGGGAGCAGCCCGGGCGCGGTGACGGTCTGTCCGCCCCGCGGCGTCCTGGACCGCAGATAGAAAGCCCCCAGGGTCCAGCGGAACGGACCCTGGCCGTTCGATGCCACGCGCAGTTCCTGCATGAAGATGTTCGCGGAATTATAGGTCCTGCCCGGCGTTGCATTGTCCAGCGCCGGCAGGCCGAACTGCAATTGCAGCAGGTCGGTGTAAAATCCGAAATCCTGGAGAAACTCGACCTTGCGGTGCAGATAGGTCGAGGACGAGAACAGCGAAACGCCGCCCAGATCGTAAGTCAGGCCAAGATTGGCGATGGTGCTCTTGACGCTGCTGTCGCCAGAATCCCGGTTGGTCGAGACCTGCTTGTCCGAACCGGCCGGCTGAAAATACAGGCTTTCGCCGCCCGCATAATCGCGGCTGTGCTGATAGGCGCCGGTCAGCGTCACCCGCAATCGGTCGGTCGCCTGTGCCAGCAGGCCGATCCGGCCGCCATAGGTCCTGTTGCGGTTGACGTTCCTGCGGTCGAAAGGAATGTTGTCGACCCAGCCGCCTTCGTCAAAGGCATAGCCGACGGCGCGCACGGCAACGCGATCGGCGACGAGGGGCAGGTTCAGCACCGCGTTGCCCCATTGCGAGTCCGCGCCCGATTTCGTGCCTGCGAAGCTTCCCTCGATCGATCCGGAGATGCGCGTCGCGTCGGGCTTGTTGGTGATGTAGCGGACCGCGCCGCTGAGCGAACCCGATCCGAACAAGGTGCCCTGCGGTCCGCGTAGGACCTCGATCCGCTCGACATCGACGATCCGCAAATTGGTGGCTTCCAGGCCGGCGGTGGCGGGATCGACCGGGATATCGTCGAACAGCACCGAGACGGTCGACTGTTTCAGGCTGGCCGACCGGTCGGTGGTTACGCCGCGGATCACCAGGTTGGTGCCGTTCCCGCTGCCCTGTCCCGGATTGCTGAGGCCCGGCGTCGTCGCGACGATATCCTGCAACTGCGTCGCCCCGCGCCGCCGCAGTTGCGCGCCGGTTTCGGCGGTGATGCTGGCGGGAACGTCGACCAGCCGCTGACGGCTTTTGGTCGCGGTGACGATGATGTCGCCGGCGGTGTCGTCGCCTTGGGCCGCAAGCGCCTGTCCGGCGCCGGCCGAAATCGGGTCAGTCGCGGCGCCTCGCGCCGCCCGGGCTTCCCCCATCTGGCGCACTCGCAGCACGATGCCGCCGCGGCCGTCGCCGATGATCTTCAGATTGGTCCCGGCGATCAGTCGCGAGACGGCATCCTCGGCGGTCATGGTGCCGTCGATCGCGGAGGCCCTGCGGCCGGACACCAAAGCGGGGGAGAAGAGGATATTCACGCCGGTCCGGCGCGCGACATCCTTCAGCGACTGTTCTAGCGGCTGCGCCGGAAGCTGGATCGCGGTTTTCGCGCGCACGCTTTGCGCCATCGCCACGGCGGGCGCTTGCCCGATCGCCAAAGCCAACACCGTGGCGCTGCAGCCGATCGTCAGTCTCAAGGCGAGTTGTCCACTCTTTCCCATTTCGGTCCCCCATGTCTCGCACGCCCCTGCGTGCGTCATGGTCAGGACGGATCAGCGTCGATTTACCTCATCTGGAATCGTCGCGCGGCGCGGAAGCGACGATCAGCCGGCTGCCGTCGCGCCGCACGCGGACGGGCAGCGCCACCGCGACCGAGTCCGCGAACGCAGCCGTGTCGCCGACTTCATAGACGCCGGATATCCGCATCGCGGCCGCCGCCGGATCGGCGAACTCGATGCGCATGGTGCTGTACCGGTTCATCTCCGCCGCGGCCTGCGCCAGCGTATTGCCCTCGAACACCGCCTGGCCGTTCTGCCACGACGTCACTTTCCTGACATCGGGTTCGTCGATCCGCGTCGGTTGCGCCGACACGGCGGTGAGCCGCTGCCCCGTCACCAGCATCGCGGCGGCATCAATGGCCTGCGCGCCCGCCGATCCGACCTTCGCGGTCCCCTTCACGACGGCGACCGCAACCGATGCGCCTTCGCAGCGGACATCGATCAGCCCGCTCGCGGCGGTCACGACCCTGTCGGCCGCCTCGACCTGAAACGGTCGCGCCGTATCGACCGAGATCGTCAGGCCGATCCTGCCGCGTTCGAGCGAGACATGGCGCGATCGATCGCCCATGCGAACCCGCACGCGGGTATCGGTGTCGAGCATGATCCGCGATCCGTCGTCGAGCATGAACTCGCGCCGCTCGCCGATGCCGGTCTCCAGCACGCCGGCATAGGCGGCGTTCCAGGCGCCGAAGCCCAGCGCCGTCGCCACCGCCCCGCCCAGACCGGCGAACAGGGCACGCCGGCTCGGTCGCCTGCGGGCCGGCGCGGCCTCGATCTCGAACGGGCTGATCGCGCCCGCCATGTCCCAGGTCGCGGTCATCCGGTCGAAGACATGGGCATTGTCCGGCTTTTCCTGAAGCCATGCGCGGAACGCCGCGTCGTCCTGAGCCGTCCGCGTGTCGGAATGCAGCCGCGCCACCCAGATCGCGGCCTCCGCGCGCGTCTCCGGATCGGGTGTCCAGCCCGTGTCGGGACCGTTCACCATCCCTCGCTCCAATCGGTCAGGAACAGCGCCGCCCGCGCGATATGCTTTTCCACCGCACTCTGGCTGATGCCGACGCGCTCGGCGATCTCCCGGTATTTCAGGCCCTCCAGACGATGCATCATGAATATCTCTTGAGACCGCGGCGGCAGTTTCGCCATCCCCTCGCGCACCCGGTCCAGCCGCTGCCGCGATGCCAGCACTTCATCCGGCATTGGCGCCGCATCCCGTAATAGCGCGCCGTCATGGTCGATGTCGAACCGGTCGTGGAGCTGGCGATCCTGCCGGGCATGGTCGATACCCGCATTGACGGCGGCGCGATAAATGAAACCGGCAGGCTCCTTCACCTCGGAGGTCGCGCGCGCCGTGTATAATCGCACATAGGCGGTCTGAAGCAGGTCCTCGGCGTCGGCGCTGCGCCCCGCCCAGCGTTCGATGCGACGAAGGAGCCTTGCCCAACCGGTTGGTTCGGACGGCGATGGAGTCATTCGATCGCCCATGAGCAGGGCTCCACGATCAAGCTCGCGATTGTCAAGAATCCCAACATCAACTGTGCCGACAAACCATGATCCCAAATTGGCTCGACGTCTGGACGGCTCAGCTGCGATTTACCTCACATGAAGTGGGAAAAAAATGCGGTGAATTGAATCATGGCGTTTTCACCCCTCATCATGGGAATGTGCGGGTGAAGTCGGCCATGCGTCCCGAGACGTCGGCATGCCGGCGTCCGCGCGCGCTGGCGGTCGGGACGATGCACGGCTTTGCCTGTTCTACACGGTCACCCCTGACGCCCTGGCCGGCAGCCTCCTTGGCTCCCTCGGCGCAAACGGACCCCCCGCACGGCACGCGCCGGGATCGAGGCGGCTTCATGTTTGCGCACCGTCACCGCAGAATCACTGCACGCCCGCCTTCAGGTCGCGATCGAACCAGGCGATGGCCCGCTGCCACAGATCGCGCTGCTTCGCGGGACTTTTCGGCCCTTGGCTCTCGCCTTCTTCCCGAGTTGCCTCAACGCGACGAAATACTCCTCGATCTGCGCCGAGCAGCGCATGTTCGTAGATATCCTGCCTGAGTTCGAGAACGTCGTCCGCCACGCGCCAGTTCCGGCGGATATAGACCGTCAGCCACCGCTCGAGCGGAAGAACCTCCCGCACGAACCGCCGGTTCAGCTCTTCGCCGTCGACCATCGGGCGGGTGAGCCTCGGCAGCTGTTCAAGACAGGTAGGACAATCCGGCGGGGCGGTATTGGTAACGCGAAAAATCCGGGACGGGAGATTTTCCTTAATGGCGGCGGGACGGGCGAATGCACCCTCGCAGGCAATGGCGTCGCGTTTGCCGTGCTGGCCGGCCGAGATGAGGTCGACGGCATTCGCGAAGCTCCCGAACGGCCTGATGCGTTGCGTATCGCCTTGAATCGGTGTCAATCTGCGGTTCGGACCGGAGGCGCACGTGCAGTTCAGCCATTTCGATTTGAACCTGTTGCGCGCGCTCGATGCGTTGCTGGCCGAGCGGAACGTGACGCGTGCCGCCGAGAAGCTGTTCGTGACGCAGCAGGCGGCCAGCGGCGCGCTCAGGCGGCTCCGCGACTTTTTCGAGGACGAGTTGCTGGTCCGCGTCGGCCGGCACTTCGAGCTGACGCCGCTCGCCCAGTCGCTCGTCGTCCCGGTGCGCGAGGCGCTGCTGCGCGTGGAGGCGGCGCTGGCGACCCAGCCGAGCTTCGATCCGGCGCGGGCGACGCGGATCGTCCGGCTCGCAATGTCCGACTATGCCTCGCTGATCGTGCTGCCGCGGCTGATGAGCGTGCTCGCCGCCGAGGCGCCGCGCATGACGGTGCGCGTCGAATCCCTCAACAGCACCAGCTTTCGCCGGCTGGAGCATGGCGATCTCGATTTCTGCATCACGGTTCCGCATTGGGGGCTGTACAACGATCATGGCCCCAGCGCGGACATCCTCAACGAGCAGCTTTTCGAGGATGATTTCGTCTGCGTGGTCGATCGCCGCAGCCATCCGGCGGAAACCATGTCGCTCGCGGACTATCGCGCGGCGCTGCACAATGTCGTCCGGTTCGGCAACGGAATCGAGACGCTGGTCGAGCACGCGTGGCGGCATATCGGATTCGAGCCGCAGATCGCCGCGACCGCGCCCAGCTTTTCCGCGCTGATGTTCATGGTGCCGGGCACCCCGCTCGTCGCGACGGCGCAGCGGCGGCTGGCCAGGACGCTGGCGCCACCGCTCCGGCTCAAGGTGCTGGAATGCCCGGTCGCGGTGCCGCTGCTCGACGAGCATATGATGTGGCATGTCCGCAACGAGAGTGATCCAGCGCATCTCTACATTCGCCACACCTTCCGCAAACTGGCCGGGAAGCTGGATTCGAACCACAAGCCCTGATTGTAGTTCGCCATCCCCGATGTGATTTTGCGGATCGGGTGCACCGCGTCACATTCCACTCAGCAAGCCGCCGGGGACAAAAGGCGGCGCTGAGGAGGAGAGGGAGATGAGAGGATTCATCCGCCGAACGCGCTTGTGCGCGCTGCGCACATCGGCTGCCGTGCTTGCCGTCACCGTGAGCGGCACGGCATTGGCGCAGGAGTCCGGCGCACCTGCAGGCGAAGAGAATGAGGGGCTGGCCGACATCGTCGTGACCGCGCAGCGGCGCGAAGAAAGCCTGCAGCGCACCGCCCTCGCGGTGTCCGCGGTCGATGCGCAGCAGCTCTCCAACGCCGGCGTGTCGGACGTGACCCAGCTGACGAAGCTCGTACCCTCGCTGGTGGTCCAGCCGGCGACCGGCACGTCCGTCGGCTTCTACCTGCGTGGCGTGGGGGCGCTGGTGGGCAACGCGTTCACCGAGAACCCGGTGGCGTTCAACTTCAACCAGATCTACATCGCCAGGCCGGCCGGCCTGCTCGGCACCTTCTACGATCTCGAACGCGTCGAGGTTCTGAAAGGCCCGCAGGGCACGCTCTATGGCCGCAATGCCACCGGCGGCGCGATCAACGTCATTCCGAAACGCCCGGAGCTCGGCCACAATGGCGGCTCGGTCGAGTTCGAGCTGGGCAATTACGATCTCGTCCGTGGGCAGGCGGCGCTCAATGTGGCGCTCGGCGACACCGCCGCCCTGCGCGTGGCCGGCCGCCTGTCGCGTCGCGACGGCTATCTTTCGGACGGCTATGACGATGAGAGCGGAGAAGCCGCGCGCGCCTCCCTCCGGTTCGAACCGAGCGACACATTCTCGGTCAATCTGGTCGCCGACTATTTCCATCAGGGCGGCAAGGGCCCGGGCAGCGTGCTCGTCCCTTCGCCGCTGGTCCCCGGCGCGCCCGATATCGACCGGCGTATCGGTTCGGCCGATCCGGTCAGCACCGCAGCGCTCTATGCCGGCATCCTCGCGAGCGCGCTGCCGCCCCCGGCCAAGACCGACAGCCCGACGCTGCCGGGTGTGCTGCGTCCGAAGCAGGACGGCTTCGTCGACAGCGAGTTCTGGGGCATCTCCGCCAATATCGATGCCGATCTGGGTTTCGCGACGCTGACCGTGATCCCGGGCTATCGCGACAGCCGGCCCAATTATCTGACCTATAATGGCGGCTATTACGGCCGGGTGATCGAGGTCGCGAAACAGAAGAGCCTCGAGGTGCGCCTGTCCTCGAACGGCGACGGGCCGCTCAAATATGTGCTCGGCGGCTATTATTTCGACGAGGACCAGAGCTCGTTCAACCATTTCGTGCAAGGGACCGTGCTCAGCACCAAGTTCGCAGTCGATCTCAACAATCGCAGCGCGGCGCTGTTCGGTCAGGCCACCTATGAACTGGCCTCCGGCTTCCGCGTCCTCGGCGGCATCCGCTACAGCAAGGAGCGCAAGGAGCAATCGACCGCGCTCACCCAGACCGGCATCTTCGCGGGGACCCCCGTCGATCCGTTCAACAACACCGTCCCGCCCGTGCTCGTCGGGGGCAAGCTCAGCTTCGAGAAGGTGACATGGAAGGCGGGCGTCGAATGGGACGCCGGCGCGCGCAACCTAGTCTATGCCAATGTCGCGACGGGCTTCAAATCGGGCGGTTTCTTCGTCGCCGCGCTCGACAACACCTTCAATCCCGAAAACATCACCGCCTACACGATCGGCAGCAAGAACCGTTTCATGAACAACCGGCTTCAGCTCAATCTGGAGGCGTTCTACTGGGACTATAAGGACCAGCAGATCAATTATATCGGCCCGGTGCGCAACCTGAACGCCGCTGGGCAGGTCGTCGTCGGCTCGGCGCTGACCACCACCAATGCCGGCGCGTCGCGGATCTACGGCGCGGAGGCCGAGCTGAGCTTCCAGATCACGCCCGATGACCTGTTCACGGCGAATCTCCAGTATCTCAACGCCAAATACACCAACTTCACCTATCTCGCCGCCTCGGCCAGCCCGACGCCGCCGCGCACCGCCTGCGGCACCACGGTGACCAATGTGCCCGGCTATGTCCTGCCCGCGCCCGGCACCACCTTCCTGGTGGATTGCTCGGGGCGGCCGCAGATCAATACCCCGAAATGGAGCCTCAACCTCGGCTATGAGCGGACCTTCCCGCTCACCGCCACGCTCGACCTGTTGCTGGGCGCGCGGACGCGGATCGAATCCGGCCGCTTTCTCTCCCCCGAATATCTGCCGGAGGAGCGGCAGGGCGGATATATGATGTCCGACCTGTTCGTGCAGTTGAAGTCCGACCGGAACTGGTCGCTCACCGCCTATGTGAACAATCTTGAAGACAAGACCGTCTATGCCGGCGCGAGCCTGCGGCCGGTGTTTCCGGTGGTGTTCAATATTCTCCGGTCACCGCGGACCTACGGCCTGCGCGCGGCGATCGAGTTCTGATCCCATGCACGGCGCGCTCCTTCTGCTGGCGGCGATATCGGCTGCTCCCGCCATGGCGAGGGACCTGCCGGTCGAGCTGGTGACGCTCGGAACGGGTGGGGGGCCGGTGGTGCAGACCCGCCGCGCCCAGCCCGCCACCGCGATCAGGGTGGGCGACGCCATCTATCTGTTCGATGCGGGCGAAGGCACGCAGCGGCAGATGGAGGCCGCGAAGCTTCCGCTTGGCCAGGTGCGCGCCATATTCCTGACGCATCACCATCTCGATCATGTCGGCGGTGTGGGGCCGCTGATCGCCAATCGCTGGGTGCAGATGCGTCACATGCCGCTGCCGGTGATCGGCCCGCCGGGAACGATGGCGATGGTCGCGGAGTTGGTGCAGGCCTATCGCCCGATCGAACTGGCGCCGGTGACGCTCGGGCCGAAGGCGCCGCCACCCATGGCAAGCACGGTCAGCGCCCGCGATCTGGCGTCGGAGATGAACGAACCCGCCCTGGTCTATCAGGACGATGCGATCCGCGTGTTCGCGGTGGTCAACGATCATTATCATTTCGCCCCGGGCACCGAGTCCGCACGTACCGCCCGCTCCTACGCCTACCGCATCGAGGCGGCAGGACGCAGCATCGTGCTCACCGGCGATACCGGGCCGTCCGCCCGTGTCGAGGCGCTGGCAAAGGGGGCCGATCTGCTGGTGAGCGAAGTCATGGATCGCGCTGCGATCGCGCGCGATCTGGCCGCGAGCGGCTTTGCCGGGCCCGCGCTGGAGGGCTTCATGAAACATATGGACGCCAATCATCTCACCCCCGCGCAGGCAGGGGAGATGGCGGCGCGTGCGGGCGTCAAGGCGCTGGTGCTCAGCCACCTCGTCCCCGGACGCGACAGCGACACGGGCGATGAGGGTTATGTGCGCGGGCTGGCCGAACGGTTCACGGGGCCAGTCGTCGTCGCCAAGGATCTCGACCGTTTTCCGGTCGGTGCGGAGGACAGATGATGGACCTGACGCTCTATTACGCCCCCGACACCTGCGCCCGCGTCACCATGATCGCGCTCGAGGAAGCCGCCCTGCCCTATGACGCCAGGCTGATCTCGTTCGTGCGCGGCGACCATCGCGCGGACTGGTTCCGTACGCTCAATCCGCGCGGCCGCGTGCCGACGCTGGTGATCGACGGCGCGCCGCTCACCGAAAACATGGCGATCCTGCACTGGCTGGCACAGGTCCGTCCCGAGGCGGGGCTTTTGCCGGAAGCGAGCAGCGCCTTCGAACAGGCGCGCCTGCTGGCCGATCTCGCCTGGTGCGCGTCGGGGCTGCACCCGATCGTCACGCGCATGCGGTTGCCGCATTTCTTCTGCGATCAGCCGGACGCGGCCGCCAATGTCCGCGCGCTCGCCGAGGCTGCGATGATCGCGGAATTCCGGACTATCGAAGCGCGTCTGGCCGCCGGACCCTGGTGGTATGGCGAACGCTGGTCGATCATCGACGCCTATATCAACTGGATATGGTTCCGCGTGACCGGCTGCGGCCTGGACGCATCGGCGTTTCCGCGCCTCCAGGATCATGACCGGCGGCTCTCCGACCGCCCATCGGTCCGCAAGGTGCTGGATGTCCATGCTGCGGCATCGCGGCAACTCGCCGAACAGGGTCTCGCCGTCAATTTCGACACGATCGCATCGCAAGTTTCGCAGGGGAAGGCCGCGTGAGCATTACCGGTATCGAGTCACTGATCTACGGCGTCGACGATGTCGCCGAATGCACGCGCTTCTTCGCGGATTTCGGCCTGCCGCTTGCGCGGAACAGCGATAGCGAAGCGGTCTTCCTGCTGGCCGAGGGATCGAAGGTGATCATCCGGCACAAGGAGGATCCGGCGCTGCCCGTGTCCGACATACAGGGGATCGGCGTCCGCGAGATCGTCTGGGGCGTGGACGACGGCGGCGCGCTGGACGCGCTTGCGGCCGATCTGGGGCGCGATCGCGACCTGCGCCGCGACGAGGATGGAACCGTGCACTTTCTCACCGATTTCGGGCTTCCGATGGCGCTGCGAGTCTATGCGAAGAAGCCGGTGGTGTCGGCGCCCGACCCGGTCAATGCACCGGGCCGCGTCAACCGGCTGAACCAGCACCGCAAATGGCGGCTTCGCGCACTGCCGAAGGTAATCGCGCATGTCGTGTTCGCCGTGCCCGGCTACGACGCGGCCGCAAGGTTCATGATCGAGCGACTGGGCTTCCGCCTCTCCGACAATCAGCGCGGCTTCGGCCAGTATCTGCGCGCCGGCGGCACCAACAATCATCACAATCTGTTGCTGCTCAACGCCAATGCGCCCTTTCCTGGCATGGACGGGATGCTGCGCTTTCATCACGCCAATTTCGGCGTGGAGGATATCGACGAGATCATGGTCGGGGCCAACCATATGGTCCGCCAGGGCTGGGAGCCGTCGCATCAGGGGCTCGGTCGTCACCGCATCGATTCCGCGCTCTTCTATTATCTCCCCTGCCCTGCGGGGGGCGAGGCCGAATATGGCGCGGATGCCGATTACGTCGATGACGGCTGGGTGCCGCGCGACTGGATCGAGCCGCTCTTCGCCTATTCGCATTTCGTCCATAATCTGCCGCCCTTCCTGATGAAGCCGCCCGCATGGGACGTGCAACACATTACCGGGATCGAGCCGGCCAGCGGGGAGCATCACTGATGGCGGCGGTGTCGAAGATACTGGTGGTGGGCGGCGGCGTCGGCGGACTGACCGCGGCGACGGCGCTCCGGCAGCAGGGGATTGCGGTCGACCTGGTCGAAATCAATCCCGATCACAGCGTCTATGGCGTCGGGATCATCCAGCCCAACAACACGCTGCGCGCGCTCGACCGCATCGGCCTGGCCGATCAATGCGTGGCGCTGGGCGGGGCGTTTCCCGGTTGGCGCATCTTCGACGCGCATGGCGGACACATCATGGATGCGCCCAACCATAACGACGCCTCTCCGCGCCATCCGCCCGTCAACGGCATCACGCGCCCGCTTCTCCAGCGCGTGCTGCTGGATGCGGCGCGGGCGAGCGGCGCGGACATCCGCACCGGGGTGGGCGTTGCGAGGATGGCGGACGATGGCGACGGCGTCGATGTCGGCTTCACCGACGGACGTGCCGGCCGCTACGATTTCGTGATCGGATCGGACGGGCTGTATTCCGAGATCCGCACCCGCCTGTTCGGCTCCAGCCCCGCGCCGCAGTTCAGCGGACAGGCGGTGTGGCGCTACAATTTTCCGCGTCCCGCCGAAGTCGAATGGGGCCATGTCTATTACGGCGCCAGGACGAAGGTGGGGCTGGTGCCGATGTCCCCCGAGCTGATGTACATGTTCCTCGTCACGCATGAGCCGGGCAATCCGCGCATGCCGCGCGAGCAACTCGCCGCGCTGATGCGCGATCGGCTGGACGGCTATACGGGCCTGGTCGCCGGGCTGAGGGACATGGTCACCGACGCTGACGCGGTGGTCTACAAGCCCATGGAACATCTGCTGCTGCCCGCCCCCTGGCACAAGGGCCGCGCGATCGTGATCGGCGACGGCGCGCACGCCACCACGCCGCATCTGGCACAAGGTGCTGCGATGGCGATCGAGGACGCGGTGCTGCTGGGCGAACTGCTCGGCAGCGACAGGCCGCTTCCCGATCTGCTCGACGAGTTCATGGCCCGCCGCTTCGACCGCGCGAAGTTCGTGATCGACAGCTCCACGCAGATCGCGGACTGGGAAATGGAGCAATGGGCCGGCATCGAGAACCCCGCCGCCAGGCCGGGCCAGCTTCTGGGTGAGGCCACCCACGCTCTGATGGCGGATTACTGACATGGCGAAAGTGATCATATCCTGCGCGGTGACCGGATCCGCGCACGTGCCGACAATGTCCGACGCGCTGCCCGTGACGCCGCAGGAGATCGCGGACCAGTCGATCGCGGCCGCACAGGCCGGCGCGGCGATCCTGCATCTGCACGCTCGCATGCCCGAAGACGGACGCCCGACCGGCGATCCGGAAATCTACGATCGCTTCCTTCCCGTCATCAGGCAGGCGACCGATGCGGTGGTGAACATCACCACCGGCGGCGCGGTGACGATGACGGTGCAGGAGCGCCTCGCGGCCGCCGAACGCTTCAAGCCCGAAATGTGCTCGCTCAACATGGGCAGCATCAACTTCGCCTTCTTCCCCGCCGCCAGGCGCATCACGCGGTGGAAGCATGCGTGGGAAGAGGGTTATGTCGTCAATTCGGACGATTATATCTTCAAGAACACGTTCCGCGACATCGCCTATATCCTCGAGAGCCTGAGCGATGCGGGCACTAGGTTCGAGCATGAATGCTATGATGTCGGGCATCTCTACAATCTGGCGCATTTCCTCGATCGCGGGCTGGTGAAGCCGGGATTCTTCGTCCAGATGATCTTCGGCATTCTCGGCGGGATCGGCGCCGATCTCGACAATCTCATGTTCATGAAGCAGACCGCCGACCGGCTGTTCGGCAAGGACAGCTATCAATGGTCTGTGCTGGCCGCGGGCCGGCACCAGATGCCCTTCCTCACCCAGGCCGCGCTGATGGGTGGGCATGTCCGCGTCGGGCTGGAGGACAGCCTGTTCATCGGGCGCGGGCAGCTTGCCGCCTCCAATGCCGAGCAGGTGGAGAAGATCGTCCGCATCCTGGGCGAGATGGGGCATGAACCCGCCACCCCGACCGAGGCGCGCGCGATGCTGGGCCTCAAGGGCGGCGACCGCGTGGAGTTCTGATCATGGCGCGCACCATCGTCGATCTGTCCATCTATCTGGAAAACGACGTGATCTCCGATCCGCCGCCCTTCCGGCCGAAAATCGATTATATCGACCACAAGATGTCGGTCCCCGACCTGGCGGGCTTCTTTCCCGGACTGAAGCCCGGCGACCTCCCCGATGGCGAGGCCTGGGCGATCGAGCGGATCGACCTGATCACGCACAACGGCACGCATCTCGACGCGCCTTATCATTTCGCCTCGACGATGAACAAAGGCGAGCGCGCCATCACCATAGACGAGGTGCCGCTGGACTGGTGCTTCCAGCCCGGCGTGAAGCTCGATTTCCGCCATTTCGAGGACGGCTATGTCGTCACCGCCGGCGATGTCGAGGCGGAGCTGGCGCGGATCGGGCATATGCTTTCGCCGCTGGAGATCGTGGTGGTCAACACCGCGGCGGGCAAGCGCTATGGGCGGGACGACTATGTCACCGCGGGCTGCGGCATGGGCTATGCGGCGACCATGTACCTGCTGGAGCGCGGCGTGCGGCTGACCGGCACCGATGGCTGGAGCTGGGATGCGCCCTTTGTCCATACGAAGGAGAAATATCTGGAGACGGGCGACGCCGGCCTGATCTGGGAGGGCCACAAGGCCGGGCGCGACATCGGCTATTGCCACCTCGAAAAGCTCCACAATCTGGAGGCTTTGCCCGCGACCGGCTTCACCATCGCCTGCTTCCCGATGAAGATCCGCGCAGCCTCGGCGGGCTGGACCCGTGCTGTCGCGATCTTCGAGGATTGAGATGGCGGCGCGTGGCCCTAATCCCTTGCGCGACTGGCAGGTGGACCCGGCGGTGATCCGCTATGTCGGAAGCGACCTGCAACGCCCCGAATGCATCCTCGCGACGCGCGACGGCACGCTCTGGAGCGCCGATGCGCGCGGCGGCGTGATGCGCATCGCCCCCGACGGCGCCCAGACGCTCATCGCGCTCAAGCCCGATCCGCATTTCGATCCCGTCGGGGATGCGGCGGGGAGTCTGCTCGCCGGCACCTTGCCAAACGGCCTCGCCTTCGCGCGGAACGGCGATATCCTCATCGCCAATTTCGGCACCGACCGGCTGGAGGTGATGACCCGCACCGGCGAGACGCGCGTGCTGGCCGACAGCATCGACGGCAAACCGATCGGCAAGGTCAATTTCGTGCTGCGCGACAGCAGGGATCGGCTGTGGGTAACGGTCTCGACCCGGGTCAATCCCTGGAGCGACGCGGTCAATGCCAATCTGGCGGACGGCTATATCTTCCTGCTGGACGAGCGCGGCCCGCGCATCGTGGCGGATGGCTTCCGCTTCGCCAACGAAATCCGTCTCGATGCCGGGGAGGAGTGGCTCTACGTCGCCGAGACCACGGGCAAGTGCGTCACGCGGCTGCGGGTTCAGCCGGACGGATCGCTGACCGACCGCGAACTCTATGGCCCATCCTCGCTCGGCGAGGGCGTGATCGACGGTATTGCCTTCGACGCGTTCGGCAATCTCTGGGCGACGATGATCTTCGCCGACCGTCTGGTGGCGATCACACCCGAAGGCGATCCGATCGAATTGATGAACGATGGCGATCCCGCCGCCACGGCCCGCTTCGAGGCCGAGTTCGTGAGCGGCAATCCGGTCGGCTTCGATACGATGATGGCGTGCGGCGGCACGGTCTGTCCCTGGCTCGCCAGCATCACCTTCGGCGGGCCGAATCTCTCCACCGTCTATCTCGGGGGGCTGCGCGCCACCCGAATTCCCGCTTTCCGGAGCCCGGTTCCGGGGCTGCCGATGGTCCACTGGGCCGACTGACCTCTCCTTAAAAGGACCCGAGCATGTACGAACCCTTCCCCGGCAATTACGTCTGGAACCTCTCGGTCAACATCTGCATCGGCATGGGAGGCGCGATGGGCGAGATGGACCGCGCCAACGAGGCGGTGCGCGGCATCGCGCGGGAAGGCGAGGACAAGGGGACTGAAGCCTTCTTCACCGCCTGGGGCGCGATGGCCGACCGGCTGGCGATGCTCGGCGACGAGGCGATGGCCGCCGGCCACCGCCTGAGTGCTTGCGAGAAATACAAGCGCGCCACCGCCTATTATGTCACGGCCGAGCGCATGCAGAGCCGCGACTACGCGCCGCGCAAGACGATGTATGCGACGATGCTGGCCACGATGGACAAGGCGATCGCCGCCGGCCTGCCCGCGGAACGGGTCGAGATCGCCTATGAGGGGACAAGCTATCCCGGGCTGTTCGTGCCCGGCCAGGGCGAGGGGCCGTGGCCATGCATGGTCTTCTGCAACGGCCTTGATTCGGTGAAGGAGATGATCGTGCTGTGCATGCGCGACGAATTCGCGAAGCGCGGCATCGCGATGCTGGCGATCGACCATCCCGGGGTGGGCGAGGCGTTGCGCCTGAAGGGTCTGACGGCGATCCACGACAGTGAACGCTGGGCGGGCGCCGCGATCGACTATCTCGAGACGCGCGGCGACGTCGATGCCGATCGGATCGGAATGATGGGCTGGTCGCTCGGAGGATATTATGCCCCGCGCGCCGCCTGCTACGAGAAGCGCTTCAAGCTTTGCGTCTCATGGGGCGCGAACCACAATTGGGGCGAACTCCAGGCCCGTCGCCTCCAGCGCGAGGGCGACCGCCCCGTGCCGCATTATTGGGATCACGTCATGTGGGTCTGGGGGCAGCCCGACATGCAGACCTTCATGGCCTATGTTCCCAGGATCACGTTGAACGGCCATCTGGATCGGATGACGGTCCCCTATCTGATCACGCACGGCGCCAACGACCGGCAGATCCCGATCGAATACGCGCATCAGAGCCATGACCAGGCATCGAACAGCCCCGATCTGGAACTCAAATTCTTCACGGACCGGGAAGGCGGCGTCGAGCATGTGAGCGCCGACAATATGGAGCCGTCATCCAGCTATATCTGCGACTGGGTGGCGGTGCGGCTTTAGCTATCCAGCTCTTCGGCCAGCTATGTGCCCTGATTTCGGGCATATGTTCCAATAAAGCAGGCAATCGCGATGACCCATGGCGTGCGCACCAGGACAGAGATGACGGCGCTTTCGTCCTGATGCCCGAGAAGGGGGCTCTCAACAGCCGGACACTGCCGGATTGTCCGGCTCGAATGCTTCGGTTTCGCCGATGATGCGGCGATGCCTTGGAACGGCAACGCCCGCGTGGGCCGGTCGTGCACGGAACTCGAGGCCCGCCTTTGACGGCATGCGCGGAACGATGGTTCCGCTTGACGATACGGAAAATCTGCGTCCGATTGTCATTGCCAGGAACGGCCAATCTGGGAGCCATGAAAGAACAGCAATCCTGGCGTCGTCGCGAACTTGTGGCGTGGGTGGCCCGAGAGGTCATGCCCCACGAGCCGGTCGTGCGCGCATGGCTTCATGCCCGGATGGTGCCGGCGGACGAAATCGACGATCTGATACAGGATGGCTATTGCCGCATCGCGGGCCTCGAGGTCTTCGGTCATATCGATAATCCCGGCGCATTCTTCCTCACGATCGTGCGCAACCTGCTCGCCAACAAATGGGCGCGCGCACGCGTCGTCCGGATCGACGCTATTGCGGAGATCGATGCCATGGCGGGTGCGGACGAGGCGCCCGGCCCGGAACGGCAGGCCGGCGATCGGCGGGAACTCTGTCGCATCCGTGCATTGATGGCGACGCTGCCGGATCGGTGCCGTCGTATCCTGGAACTGCGCCGGATTGACGGGTGCTCCCAGCGCGAGGTCGCGGAGATCATGGATGTCACCGAGACCATCGTGGAGAACGAGACGGTGAGGGGCCTGAGGCTGATCATGGAAGCCTTGCGCGCCCAGGGCGGCAAGGTGGCTGGCGAATATGAGGCACGCCGCAAACGCAAGGGAGCCCGCGCATGAGCCTGTCCGCGCGCGAGATTGAGGCGGAAGCCGCCCGGTTTGTCGTCCGGATCGAGCAGGAGGGACGCACGCCCGCGCTCGAGGCGGAGATCGAGGCCTGGATCGGCACCGACACGCGCCGTCGCGGCGCCTTGCTGCAGGCCGAAGCGGCCTGGCTGATGCTGGGGGATGCCGGCGATGTGCGCGCGGTCGGCGTACCGCCCCTGGCACGACGGCAGTTGCCACGCCGGGCATTGTTGGCCGGGGTCGCCGGAGCGCTGGCCGCTTCGTTCGCGGGCGCGATGTTTCTGTTCCTCGGCGGCGACGATTACGAGACCGCAGTCGGCGAGATCCGGCGTGTCCCGCTCGCGGATGGATCGATTGCATCGATCAACTCGGACACGCGGCTCGCGATATCGTTTGAGAAGACCGCGCGAACGGCGGACCTGACCCGCGGGGAGACATGGTTTCAGGTTGCCAAGGATTCCCGGCGTCCGTTCACTGTCGAGGCGGGGCGGGTTCGCGTCCGTGCGGTGGGAACCGCCTTTTCGGTGCGGCGTCGCGAGGGCGGTGCCGATGTGATGGTGACGGAGGGTGTTGTCGAAACCTGGGTTGAGGGCGCCGAGGGGCATCGCGTGCGCCTGGCGGCGGGGGAGCGGGCGTTCGTCTCGGACGATGCCGCGATCCGGAAAGAGCCGCCGTCCGCGGGCGAAATAGATCGGGCGCTCGCGTGGCGAAGCGGACGGATAGACCTGTCCGGGGAGAGTCTCGACGTCGCGGTGGCCGAATTCAACCGGTACAATGCGCGCAAGCTCGTGGTGACCCATCGCGCATTGGGGCGTGAGCCGCTTTACGGCATGTTTCGCACCGACGACCCGGAAGCGTTTGCCGCGTCGGTGGAGGCGAGCACTGACGCGCTTGTCGTCGAACGGACTCCGGACCGTATCGTAATCGGTCCCCGGCCGTAAAATGTGACCAACCGCCTACGGAATTATGAAGCTGGCCGGTCATGCTCCCTGAAAAGGCCGCTCGGCGGACAAAATGGGGGCAGGACATGATGAACGGCAGGGATATACGGCATGTATTGATGGGCGTGTCCGCCGTGACTTGCGTGGTGGCGGAGGCACCCGCAGTCGCTCAGTTGCGTAACTTTGACGTGCCGGCGCAGGAGGCTGGGCGCGGAGTAGCCGCGCTCGCGCGTCAGGCTGATGCCCAGATCCTGATTTCGGGGCGGGATGCGCGCGGCAAGCGTACGCAGGCCGTGAAAGGTAGCATGACGATCGAGCAGGCACTCGACCGCCTGTTGCGCGGCAGCGGCCTTGTCGCGCGCAGGACCGCCGCTTCGGCCTGGTCGGTGGTGCCGGACCAGTCGGGCACGGGCATATCCCAGGCTCCCCCCGCCACAGTGCTGGCGGGCGTGCAGAACGAGGACGACGATGCCGGACGGGTGATCGTAGTCACGGGGACCAGCCTTCGCGGCGTCCAGCCGACCGGTTCGCCTCTGCTGCAGATCGACCGGCGGCAGATCGCGGAAAGCGGATTGTCGACCACGCAGGACGTGCTCAGGAGCCTGCCGCAGAATTTCGGCGGAGGTGCTTCGGAAGGGACGACATTTTCGGTACGTGACGGCTCTGAGCAGAATGTCGCCGGGGGGGCGGGCGTCAATCTCCGCGGTCTCGGCAATGACTCCACGCTTGTTCTGATCAACGGTCAGCGCGTGGCGCCGGGTGGATCCAATGGCGGGTTTGTCGACGTCTCGATGGTTCCGGTCTCGGCGATCGCGCGCATCGACGTGCTTACCGACAGCGCGTCCGCCATCTATGGCTCCGATGCGGTCGGCGGCGTGATCAACATTATCCTCGACGATCGCTATTCGGGTTTTGAGACGGGTCTACGGGCCGGCGTGACGACCCAGGGTGGTGGGCAGTTCATGCAGGCGTCGCAAAGCGCAGGAACCGCCTGGCGCGGCGGCCGGGGGTCGATCCACTATGAGTATCGCTGGCAGGACCGGCTCGACGTGGGGCAACGCGCGTTCTCGGCGGCGGCGGTGGGGCCCACCGATCTGCTTTCCAGCCAGGAGCGGCATTCGCTCTTCGCCACGGTTTCGCAGGATGTCGGTGGTGCAACGCGGCTGTTCGCACAGGCGCTTCTCTCGACACGCGATGCCGACCGCAATCTCAATAACCCCAGGTTGCGCCGCCAGTTCATCTATCGGAATTCGGTCGTTCAGGTCGGTGGCTCGGCCGGCTTCACGACGGCGATCGGAAACGGCCTCGATATCGACGGCAATGCCGCCTTCAGCCGCGTAAGCACAGAAGGAGACCGGTTCCAGCGAGGCGCCAGCCGCGATTTCTTCAATCATGTTGTGTCGCAGATCGGCTCCGCCAATCTGAAGCTGGGCGGCCGGCTTTTCGAATTGCCCGGCGGTGAGGCGCGCGGCGCGGTCGGGGTCGAATATCGGCGCGAAAGCTTCTTCGATCGCGCGCGCGAACGAACGATAGGGATCGTGGCGCCGCATCTTCGGCGGAACATCGCGGCGGGCTTCGGCGAGCTCAACCTGCCTCTGGTCTCGGCCGATTCCGACATAACGCTGATCAATGAGCTGAGGCTGTCGGGGGCCGTCCGTTACGAACATTATAGTGATGCGGGAACGGCGTTCAGCCCGAGGCTGGGTGTCGACTGGAAGCCGGTCGGCGGCGTCAGGCTGCGCGGTAGCATCGGCCGCTCGTTCCGCGCGCCGTTGCTGACGGAACTCGATACCAGCACGAAGCAGGCGATCCTGCTGTTTCTGCCCAATCCGGCGTCACCCACGGGCGAAACCCTGACGCTCGTCCCCGCGACCGCCCCGGCGCCGGACCTTCGGCCGGAAAGAGCGACGATCTGGTCGCTCGGCGCGGATGTCGAACCGCGCTTCGCGCGGGGGCTTCGCCTATCGGCAACCTATTTCTCGATCGACTTCCGCGACCGTATCGCTGTCGTCTCGGGCTTCGGGCGCGCATTTCTCGATCCGGCCTATGCGCCTATCATCACCTTGAACCCGTCCGCGGGGATGATCGCCGAAGCGACCTCGAACCTCGGCTTCCCGCTCGAGAATCTGACTGAATTTGAGCCCGAGGACGCTGAAGCGATATTCGATCAGCGAACGCTCAATATCGCGCGGACGCGTTCGAAAGGCCTCGACATCTCCATCGCCTATGCCGGGACGATCGGGGATGTGCGGGCGGCATTGAGCGGTAATGCCACCTTCCTTTTCAAGCGCGACGACCAGATCTCGCCGGCATCGCAGGCACTCGATTCCGCCGGCACCGTGTTCAATCCGGCGGATTTCAGGCTGCGCGCCGGCCTGACGCTCGGACACAAACGAACCTCGCTGAGCCTCTTCGCCAATCATGTCGGCGGCTATGTCGACAACCAGCGGCCGGTGACGCAGGGCATCGCGTCCTGGACCACGTTCGATGCCACCGTCTCTCATGAAATTCCCAGGGATGCGCACATCCTTGGCGGCCTGACGGTGTCGCTCTCCATCCAGAACCTGTTCGACAGTGATCCGCCTTTCGTGGTCGATCTGGGCAACAGCGCGCAGAGCCTGGGATATGACCCCACCAACGCCAATCCGCTTGGTCGGATGATCAGCGTCTCACTGCGGAAGAGCTGGTGATGCGCGGGCTGCTTCTCGTCATGACCGCATCGCTCGTCACCGCCTGTCCGGCCTTGGCCCAGAGCCCGCAGCCGCCCGGCGATCGGCCGCCGTTGACGATGGAGGCACTGCTGGCGGCGCCGCCGCCCAAGGCGCCGAGGATCGTTCTGGATGCGAAAGACGATGTCCACAGGCTCGACGCTTTGGCGGCGAAACTGCCGAACAGCGCCGAATGCGGGCATCCGATCTCCGCAAGCGCGGCTTTGTCGCTTGCGTGCGAGGGCACCGGTGGATCGATCCAGTTCTGGCAGGCCGGGGCGAAGAGTCCGGCGCGTGTCGTCGAACTCGGCCGGGGCGAGAGAAGCGTCGGCGTCGAATGGTCCTGGGATGGAGAGCGGGCCTTCGTCCTGGTTCAGGCTGCCGAGGATGGGGCGCGGCAGACCGATATCCTGGACACGAGGAATGTGCCTTCCCTGGCGCGGTCCGCGCTCATCATCGTTGATCTCGCCGGACGCCGTGCCCCTGACAGGCGCGACCTTGAGGGGTCGGTGCTCCAGATCGCACCTCATGGCGAAGACCGGATCTACTACGCCTCGTTCGACTTCACCCGGCTACCGCTCGAAACCCAGATCCGGCGGATCGACCTGGCGAGCGGACGCGACGAGCGGATCTACGGGACGGGCGGGACTTTCCAGACCTCGCGCGTCGCCGTGTCCCCGGACGGACGGCACATCCTGTTCGCGGTCGATCGGGCCAATCGGAGGTGGGATGACTATACAAATTTGCTGCTGATCGACGTCGCGACAGGCAGGGAGGTCGGCGTTGTGAGTGGCGACGCGGCGGTCAACTCGGGCTCCTGGTATGGCTGGTCGAAGGATGGGACACGCGTTTTCTTCAGCGCGCGGCATGGCGGGTTCGACCAGATCATGGCGGCAACCCTGTCGGGCAAACTGACCAGGCTGACCGACGACGAGGTTGCGCGATACCGGCTCGTTGCATCGCCCGACGCCGGTTTCCTCGCCTATCAGACCGAGTCCCTGGCCGGGCAGCGCGAGATTCGGAGACTGTCATTGAACACCGGCAACGAACAGAGCGTCGGTATCATCGACGCATTGGCGTCCCGGTTCGCGTTGACCGACGCTCGGATGACGTGGTGGCGCACGCGGGATGGGCGTTCGATCGCCGGTTTCCTGTTCCTGCCGGCGGGTTATGAGTCGGGAAGACGCTATCCGGTGATTGTCGATATCCATGGCGGCGGACGGGGACAGAAGCTGGTCATGGCGTCGCCGTTGACCCTGGTGACGGCGCCGGGGGTGGGCGAATGGTATGCTTGGGCGGCCCTCGGCTATGCCGTGTTCGTGCCCGATTATCGGTCGAGCGGCGCCTATGGGCCGATCGGGCCGATTCCGGACGGCTGCTGCGACGACGGCGTCGTTCACCGGGACGCGTCCGATGTCGCCGACGGGATCGACGCCCTTGCGGATCAGGGGATCGTCGACCCGGAGCGGGTCGGCCTGCTCGGGCATAGTGCGGGCGGCGCGCGCGTGATTGATCTGCTGGCCCGCAGCCGGCGGTACGCGGCTGCGGTCGTGAACGAAAGCGTCGCGCCCGATCCGCTGTTCAATTACATCAACATGGCGCACGGGCGGGCGACGGGCGTCGATGCGCTGGCACGCATGACGCCCGATGGCCTGACGAAGCCCAGGCCCGAAGCGCTTGTCCAGGCCAAGCTGTTGTCGGCCTATCGTTCAGGAACGCCTACGCTTGTCATGCTCGGCAACGAAACCAAGGGGGCGACCGCGAACCTGACCGGCGAACTGCTGTTCTCGCTGCTGAAGGAAAACGGCGTGGCTTCCCGCCTGATCCGCTTCGAGAAGGACGGCCACGTATTGATGACCCCGGAATCGTCGCTGCGGGCCTTCGGTGAGGTGCGGTCATGGTATGATCTGTACCTCAAGCCGCGGCTTTGAAGGGTGGTGTCAGCCTGACGCGAGCCGCTCTCTACTGGGCGCGTTTCGGTGCGGCGGGGCTGGTATTCCGGCAGCGATGTTCGGTCACTCGGCCAGTGCGGCGGAGCGACGTTCCTTGTGGCGTTGACGGCTGATGATGTGGCGTTCGAGGTCGAAGTGATTGCCGGTGCCGGCGTGGATGGACGCGAATTTCTGCAGGTGTCTTGTCCTGCGGAATCTCGGCATCGACGGCTTTGTGCGGCGTAGGGAAGATGATTCGTCTCCGCCCGCTTGTCGAGTCATCGGCAGCATTCACGGGGATCGAGTTCACCCAGGTCGGCATGGCGGTCGGGTAGGAGCGCAGCCCGTCGGTAACGAGCGTCTCGGCGCGACCATGGCGCTTGAGAGCCCTCTTCAAGAAGGCGAGTGCCGCTGCTTTGTCCCGCTTTTTCGTGACGTAGCTCCCGAGAATTTCGCCCTCGTGATCGACCGCGCGCTACAGATAAACCATCTCGCCGTTGAGCCTGACAAACATGACAACACCACTCAGGTGCTCTTCAGCCTTCCCATTCAGCGTTGCCACACACGCCGATAACCTGTCCGCTGATATGTCGTGCGCCTTCCGACGCGAGGAAGACTGCCAGATCGCCCACTTCGAGCGGATCGATCCACGTCCGCATCGAATTGCCGCTCAGCGCTTTCGCTTCGATCTCTTCAAAGGTCACCCCTGCCTGGTCCGCGGCGTGCTGGACCAACATTCTGCCCCGTGGATTGTCGATCATGCCCGGCAGGATGACGTTGCAGCGGATATTGAATGGCCCCAATTCCCTGGCGAGCGTATGGCTGAACCCGACGACGCCTGATTTCGACGCGATATAAGGGGTGCGCATCGGCAGCCCGGTACGGGTCGACGTCGTCCCGATGTTGACGATACAGCCGCTTCCCTGTGCCTTCATCTCCGGCACGACCTGCTTGATGCAGAAGAACATGCCGTTGAGATTGACGCTCATGGTCTGGGCCCACTTGGCCTCGTCAATCTCCTCGACCGGTCCGCGCGGCCCTCCGATTCCCGCATTGTTGACGAGAACGTCGATCCCGCCGAGCGTCGCAATGGCTTCCGCGAAATATGCCTTCACCTGTTCGAAATCGCCGATATCGGCTAACGACGCCGCGACTCCGGGATGGACTGCGCGAATCTGATCGATCGCATCCTGGTCGATGTCGAGGACATGAACCGCCGCGCCGGCCTCGACGAACCGTGCCACGATCGCAGCGCCGATCCCGCTTGCGCCGGCCGTCACGACGACGCGTGAACGCTGCGTGGTCATGGTGTTTAACCCTGTGGCGTGGAATGCTGGTTCGACCGGCGTCATTTCGTTCCTTCGGAGAATTCTGCGACCGCCTGCCAGTAGCGCGGCAGTTGCGTCGGTTCGAAGATGTCGGCCTGGATGGCCTGTTTCGCGCTTTCGGGATCGCGTGCGTTGAGGGCATCGATCAGTTGGAAGTGATGGTCGCACGCCACGCTCAGAGCCTTTTCGGGCGTTGAAGCGAGCAATTCGGCCGTGAGCGACACGAATGGCCCCATGCGAAGCCACAGGCTTTCGATCAGCCGCAGAAGGTTCGGATTCTCGGCCGTGCGGTACAGCGCAAAATGAAACTGCTTGTTGGCGGCGAGCGATGCTTTCGTGTCGCCCGCTATCGTGAACCTGTCGATTTCGTCCTGGATCTTGCGAAGCTCGTCGAGCCGCACCAGCGAGATGTTCTTCGCCGCCTGCTCCGTCGCCAGCCCTTCCAGCATCAGCCGCAGCTCCAGTATCTGCGCAACCTCGGCAACGCCGCTCCGCGGGATGCGCGTCGTCCGATTGGCTTCGGATTGAAATGCGCCTTCGGACGTCAGCCTCTTGACGGCTTCCCGGGTAGGCATCGCGCTGACATCGAGCATGTCGGCAACGGTTCGCACGCTGATGGCCTGGCCGGGCAGGAAGCGGCCGGCCATCACCATTTCCTTTATGGCGACATAGACCTGCTGCTGGATCGTGTCCGAACCGCCGGGATGATCCGCCTCCGCCATGGGGAGCGGTGACCGCGCACCTCCGGTTTTCCACAGCTCTGTCACGCGTCGCTCCCTTGGCAAGCATCGTCATCGCACACGAAACCTATATGGCGCGATCGCGGCTCGTGCAACATTCTTCGATCTCATAGAATCATTCTTGACCACAAAATTCAGATGTGATCAAATCTGATTCGAGAAAAGACTGACAGGGGGACCATCATGACCACCGAATTCACGCGTACATTGCGCGTCGTCTTGTTTGCGTCGACCGTTCTCGGAATGTCGGGAGTTGCCGCTGCGCAGGAGCAGGCCGAACCTTCGGATGACATTGTGGTCACCGCGACGAAGATGGGTGAGACCGCCCTGCAGAAAACCCCGATCGCGATCACGGCGTTCAACAGCGCATCGCTCGAGCGCTCCATCGTCAACAATGCGCGCGATCTCGTGCAACTGGTTCCCAGTCTGAGCATCGCCCAGAACAATGCCTATGCGCAGATTTATATCCGGGGCATCGGATCCAATAACGTGTTCAACGGCTCCGATCCGAGCTCGACCGTCCATATCGACGGCGTGTACATCAGCCGGCCATTCTCGCAGTTCGCCAACTTCCTCGACGTCGAGCGTGTCGAAGTGCTGCGCGGGCCCCAGGGTACGCTTTATGGGCGGAATTCGGTTGGCGGCACGATCAACATCATCTCGCGCGCGCCGACCAACGAGACCGAAGCGAAGGTTCAGCTCACGGGCGGCAATTACGCGCTTGCCCAGATTGAGGCCTATGTCAGCGGAGCGCTTGTGTCCGACAAGCTTATGGCCAGCCTTTCGGGCATGTATGCGCGACGCGACGGTTATCGCAAGAACGTCGTCGCCGGTGTCGGAAATGTCGACGACGAGGATCTGGTTTCGATCCGCGGCCAGCTCCGGAAGGAGTTGATCGACGGCGTTTCGGCCACGACCCGTGTCGACTATATGTCGCAATCCAATGCTGCGCTCGGCTACGGGAAACTCCTGCTTCCCTATGATCCGGTCACCGACAGCATCCTGGGGGACTATAAGAAGGTCGCGCACAACATCCCGACCGACAGCAATGTCCGCGCCTTCGGCATCTCCGAAGATATCGCCATCGAACTCAGCGATTCTCTCACGCTCAAGTCGTTGACGGCTTACCGCCGCAACCGATTCTCCCTGCGAACCGACAGCGACGCGTCCGACCGCAACATCCTGATCTCCAACCTGAGCGAGCGTCAGCGCCAGTTCTCGCAGGAGTTCAATCTGTCGGGCAAGGCGGGGCGCCTGACATATCTCGCCGGGCTGTATTACATCCACGAAACCAACCAGACCGGAAACCGGATCGAAGCGCGCGTTCCCGGCACCGAGACCCAGTCGTCGCCAAGGGTGGTGACCGACGCCTTCGCCGTCTACGGTCAGCTCAACTATGCGGTCACCGATCGCCTGACGGCGACTGCCGGGCTGCGCTATACCGACGAGAAGAAGGACATCGCGCAAAATCTAAGGGTCGTGACCGCCGCGACGCAATTGCCTGTGGCTGGCTATCCGATCATCTACAGCAAATCGTCCAGCTTCAAGGCATGGACGCCGAAGTTCGGCCTCGATTTTCAGGCGACGGACGATGTGCTCGTCTATGCGTCCGCGACGCGGGGCTTCAAATCGGGCGGCTTCAACGTCAGCTCGAGCGATCCCAACCAGGGATTCTCGCCGGAATTCCTCTGGAGCTACGAAGGCGGCTTGAAGGCCGAGCTTTTCGACCGCAGCCTGCGCGTCCGCATCGCCGGATTCTATTATGACTATTCGGATCTTCAGGTTCAGGCCTTCAGCCGCCCCGGCTTCGTCGACATAACCAACGCCGCCACCGCCCGCGTGAAGGGCCTCGAGATCGAAACGCTCTGGCGCCCGGCCCCGGCGCTATCGATCGGCGCCAACCTGTCGGTGCTCGATGCGAAATACCGGTCTTATTTTGCGCCCGTGGCCGGCGTGCTCGTCGACTATTCGGGAAACCGGTTGAACTCGGCGCCGCGCTACTCCGTCAACCTGTCGGCGCAATATGACATCCCGACCGGCGTGGGCCCGCTGTCGCCGCGCATCGAATATGCCCGGTTCGGCCAGCAATATTTCACGGCGGCCAATACCGCGTTGCTCGGACAGGATGGCTATGACGTCTTCAACGCGTCGCTGACCTTCGCGCCGGAAGGCAGCCGGTGGCGCGCTTCGCTGTGGGCGAAGAATATCGGCGACGCGCAATATGTCACGACGACGGCTACATTCACCGCCGTGGCGAGCGGACGGCCAGGCGAGCCCAGGACCTTCGGCGCGAGGCTTTCATGGACCTACTGACGATCGACTCCCCGGACGATGTAAGGGCCGGGGGCTTTTATGATCGTCGATATGAGGCGGTTGCGGGCGCCTTCCTGTCCAATTTTCGTGCGCGGGGAGAGGTGGGCGCCGCGGTGTGCGTCTATGAGGGCGGCGTCCCGGTTGTCGATCTATGGGGCGGAATGGCGGATCCGGCGACGGGGCGTCCCTGGGCGGCTGATACGCTTGTCTGCATGATGTCGGTCGGCAAGGCGCTGGCCGCGCTTTGTCTGTTGCGGCTGGTCGATCGCGGCGCCGTCGCGCTCGATCGGCCGGTCGCCGATTATTGGCCCGGCTTTGGGCAGGCTGGAAAGCAGTCGATCACGGTTGCCCAGATTCTCGATGGCCTCGCGTCGCTGGTATGGATCGATGAGGCGCCGGACGGCTCCTTGATGGACTGGGAGCAGATGGTAGCCGCGATCGAGCGCCAGTCTCCGAACTGGCCTCCGGGGACGGCGGGAGCCTATCATTCCATGTCCGCCGGCTTTCTGTTCGGAGAGCTGGTGCGACGCGTCGACGGCCGGGATATCGGCACGTTCTTCCGCGAAGAGATCGCCTTGCCGTTGGGCATGGACTATCGCTTCGGCGTGACCGCGGAGATGTCCGGACGTATCGCGCCGCTCTTGCCGAGCAACGAGAGTGCGACATTGAATGCGCTTGCCGATGTGAACACGCCGCTGGGTCGCGCTTGGCGTCCGCAGCCTGCGGTCGAAGACTTTTTCAACAGCCCGGCCTTTCGCGAAGGCCTGTTCCCGTCGGCGAACGGCCACGGCAATGCACGCGGCGTGGCGCGTCTCTATGCCGCGTTCGCCAATCATGGCGAGATCGATGGTGTACGTATCCTGAGCGCGGGCCTGACCGGTCGCCTGAGCGATGCGGCCTGGCACGCCGATTGCGCGTTGACCGGGCGGGAATTCGCCTATGGCCTGGGCTTCTTTCAGAACTTGCCGCAACCCGCGATCATGGGGCCGTCCGCGCGAAGCTTCGGCCATCCCGGCGCGGGCGGCGCGATCGGTTTCGCCGATCCCGAGCACAATCTCGCTTTCGCTTACAGTCCCAACAAAATGTGCGGTGGCGCGTCGATCGGCGATCGCTGTTCCGCCTTGATCGCGGCGGTATATTCATGACGCAGGATTTGCTGACGGGTCGCGTGGCCCTGGTTACGGGTGGAAGCTCCGGCATCGGCGAGGCTGTGGCCCGAAAGCTTGCGTCCGCAGGCGCGCATGTTGCCGTGGTCGCCAGCCATGACATCGGCCGGGCGGAAGCGGTTGCGGAAAGTATCGGCGAACGGGCTGCGGCCTTTGTGGCCGATGTCCGCGATCCTGACTCGATCGGGCTGTTGGTCTCGGAGGTCGAGGCGCAACTCGGGCCGATCGATATCCTGGTCAATTCCGCGGGTGTCTATTTCCCGACGCCCGCCGATGGCACGCCGTCGGCGGACGCCGCCCGGATGATCGATATCAATCTAAAAGGGGCGTGGACCTGTATCTCCGCGGTTGCCCCGGGCATGAAGGCGCGACGGCGCGGGCGCATCGTCAATATGGCGTCCGTCGCGGGTGTCATGGGCGTCGGCGGTTTCGCCCTCTATTCGGCGACCAAGGCCGGCATCGTGATGATGACCCGCTCGCTGGCGCGCGAACTGGCGCCGTTCGACATCAATGTGAATGCGGTGGCGCCCGGCAATACCGCGACGCCGATGAATGCCGAGATCCGTTCCCAGGCCGACATCACGGACGCGGTCGCCCGCATGACGCCATCCACGACCGCCTTCACCGCGCCCGAGGAAATCGCGGAGATCGTGCTCTTCCTCGTCGGGCCTGGCGGACGCCCCATGCATGGAACGACGCTGTTGGCCGATGAAGGCCTTTCCACGGGTGTCTGAACGCCTTCCCCTGAGCGACGAGGCCGGATCTCGCAGAGCGGCGTGGTGGCTGTTGGCCGTCCTGTCGCTGGCGCAGGTGGTCTCGTTTCTGGACCGGTCGATCCTCAGCCTGTTGATCGTGCCGATCAAGGCGGATCTGGGGCTGTCGGATACCCAGCTCGGGCTGCTCCACGGTCTGGGATTCGCTATTCTCTATTGCCTGCTCGGGGTGCCGATCGGTCGCCTAGTCGATACCGGCAACCGGCGCAGGCTGATCGTGATCGGCGTGGCTTTCTGGAGCGCGATGACGGCCTTGTGCGGTCTGGCCCGGGGCTTTGCCAGTCTGTTCGCCGCGCGCGTCGGTGTCGGCCTTGGCGAGACCGTGCTCATTCCTGCCGCCGCATCGATGCTCAGCACGAGTTTCCCGCCGCGGCAACTCGGCCGCGCAATGTCCATCTTCGGCATGGGCGCCTATCTCGGCAACGGCCTGGCATTCATGGGCGGCGGCGCATTGCTGGCCGTGATCGCTGCGATGCCGTCCATCGCGAACTTGCAGCCCTGGCGGATCGCTTTCATCATGGCGGCGGTGCCGGGCGTCATCGTGATCCTGCTCATGCTCCTGACCACTCGGGAACCGGCGCGCTCGCCTCGCCCGGACGGCAGCGACGGATCTTTCGGCGAAGCGATCGCGCAGTTGCGGGCCCATCGTTTTGCCTATGCGGCGCATTTCGTGACGTCCTGCGCGGTATCGATGATGGCCAACGCCTCCAACGCGTGGATCCCGACGGCTCTGGTCCGTCACCACGGCATATCGGTGCCCGCATCCGGCCTGATTTTCGGTGCGGTCGTGCTGGGCGCGGGCGCACTCGGCATCTTGTGCGGCGGCGTCGTCGCCGACCGTTTATGGGCCAATGGTCGCAGCGACGGCTATCAACGGATGTTCGCCATCGCTTGTCTCGCGGCCCTTCTGCCGGGGATCTTCTTTCCGCTCATGACTAGCCTGCCGGCGGCGATCGGATTGCTGGCACTTTTCTATTTCCTCGCGATCATGCCGATCAGCGCGACCATCGCCGCCCTGCAACTCATGACCCCGGCCGCGATGCGCGGGCTCATCACCGCCCTGTTCCTCGCAGGCAGCACATTGGTCGGGTTCGGCATCGGCCCCGCATTCGTCGCGGTGATGAGCGACTATCTTTACGGCGGCGGTCCGATCGCCCTGTCCTGGGCGCTCAGCACGATGGTCGCCGTGGCCGCGCCGATCGGCGCGCTCGCCGCCTGGATCAATCGCAAACACTTCGTCGCGACCGCGCGCGCCGCGGGCTCGATCCCGGCGACCACATAATTCCCGCTTCAAAGGAGCCATTCCATGCGCAAGTCCAACAAAGTCATCATCACCTGCGCTGTCACCGGCTCGGTTCATACGCCGACCATGTCGGAGCATTTGCCGATCACGCCGGACCAGATCGCGGAACAGTCCGTGGCGGCGGCAGAGGCGGGGGCGTCCATCCTCCATCTGCACGCCCGCGATCCGCGCGACGGGCGCCCGACGCCTGACCCGGCCGTCTTCATGGAATTCCTGCCGCGCATCCGACAGGCGAGCGACGCCGTCATCAACATCACGACCGGCGGCGGCCTGACCATGAGCCTGGATGACCGGCTGGCAGCGCCTCGCCTCGCCAAGCCCGAACTCTGCTCGCTGAACATGGGTTCGATGAACTTCGCGGTCTTCGGCGCGGTCGATCACATCAAGGAATGGAAATATGACTGGGAGCGCGATTACCTCGCCGGCACCCACGACTATGTCTCGAGCAACACCTTCAGCCAGATAGAGCGGATCGCGTCGGAGCTTTACGGCGATCATGGCACACGCTTTGAGTTCGAATGCTATGATATGGGGCACCTGTATAATCTCGCCTATATCGTCGAGAAGGGGCTGGTGAAGCCGCCCTTCTTCATCCAGTTCATCTTCGGCGTTCTGGGCGGCATCGGGCCCGATCCGGATCATCTGGTCCATATGCGCGCCACCGCCGACAAGCTGTTCGGCGACGATTACTACATGTCGGTACTGGGCGTCGGCCGGCATCAGACCAAATTGGTGACGATGAGCGCGCTCCAGGGCGGCAATGTCCGCGTCGGTCTGGAGGACAGCCTGTATCTGAAGCGCGGCGCCTATGCGCGCAGCAATGCCGAACAGGTCTCGAAGATCCGGCACATTCTCGAGGAATTGTCGCTCGAGATCGCCACGCCCGCCGAGGCGCGCGCGATGCTGGATCTGAAGGGCGGCGACATGGTGGGTTTCTGAAGCGACCGCGGGGGAATTCCATCATGCGTCTGGCATGCGATACCGGCGGTACATTCACCGATCTGCTCGTCGAGGCCGACGACCTGCGGATGTACAAGGCCCACACCGTTGCGGGGGACCCGGCCCGGGGCGTGCTTGACGCATTGTCCCTGGCGGCGGCCGATCGCGATCTCCCGCTTGAGGAATTTCTGGGGCAGGCGGACGTCTTCATCCACGGAACGACTCATGCGATCAACGCGATCATCACCGGAAACACCGCGAAAACCGCGTTCCTGACGACCGCCGGCCATCCCGACGTTCTTGTGATCCGGGAAGGCGGCCGCGCCGACCCCTTCGATCACAAGACCGGCTATCCAAAACCCTATGTGCCGCGCGCGCTCACCTTCGAGATCGACGGCCGCATCGACGCCAGCGGGGCCGTCCTGTCGCCGCTCGACGAAGGCCGGATCGGCGAGGTCATCGATCAATTGCGCGCCGAGCGGGTCGAGGCTGTGGCCGTCTGCCTGTTGTGGTCGATCATGAACCCCGACCACGAGCTGCGGCTGGGCGCGATGCTGGCCGAGGCGCTGCCGGACGTGGCGGTGACATTGTCGCATCAGCTCAATCCATCGCTGCGCGAATATCGCAGGGCCTCCGCAACCGCAATCGATGCCTCACTTAAGCCGTTGATGGCGCGCTATCTGGGCGGTTTGGGCGATCGTCTGCGTGAGGCGGGCTTTCAGGGGCGGCTGCTGGTCCTCACCTCGCAGGGTGGGGCGATGGATGCCGGGGCCCTGGCGCGGACCCCGATTCAGGCCATCAATTCCGGACCATCCATGGCGCCCATTGCCGGCCGCGCGAGCGCCCGCGCCGACAAGGGCCCCGAACTCGTCATCGTGGCGGATACCGGCGGCACGACCTTCGACGTCAGCCTGGTTCGCGGCGTGACCATTCCCTGGACGCGCGAGACCTGGATCGGCCAGCCCTATAGCGGTCACATGACGGGCTTTCCGTCGGTCGATGTCAAAAGCGTGGGCGCCGGTGGCGGCTCGATCGCGCATGTTGATGCCGGCGGCGTGCTTCACGTCGGCCCGCGCTCGGCGGGATCATTGCCGGGGCCGGTCTGCTATGGCCGGGGCGGGCATGAGCCGACGGTGACGGACGCATGCGTCGTCCTGGGGTATATCGATCCAGATTATTTCCTTGGCGGCGCCGTGAAGCTCGACGCAGCGGCTGCGCGCGCCGCGATCGTGTCGAACGTCGCCGAACCGCTTGGCGTGTCCGTCGAGCGCGCGGCATCGGCCATTGTCGATCTAGCCACCGAGAATATGGCGCAGGCGATCGCGGATATCACGGTCATGCAAGGCATCGACCCGCGCGAGGCCATGGTGATTGGCGGAGGCGGGGCGGCTGGCCTCAACACCGTGCTCATCGGTCAGCGCCTTGGCTGCCGCTCGGTGCTGTTCCCCGAACCGGGTGCGGCGCTGAGTGCTGCAGGCGCGCTGATTTCCGACCTGGGCGAAGATCACCGCATGCCGTGCTTCACAAGCAGCGCGCAGTTCGACTTCGATGGCGTCAATGCTGGTCTGTCGCGATTGCGTCAGGCTTGCGAAGCCTATGCATCCGAGGCCGGAGCGGATGCCGCCCAAACCGAGATCAGCTTTGCGGTCGAGGCGCGCTATCCCGCACAGGTCTGGGATGTCGAAGTGGCGTTGGCGGACGGGCAGATCGACGCATCCGGCCTGCGCGCGCTGGTCGACGGCTTCCACGCGGCGCATGTCGCGCTCTACGCCACCAGCGATCCGTCATCGCCGGTCGAGGTGACGTCGCTCACGGCCAGGGTCCGCTGCCGCCTGCGTACGACGCCCCTGGGGCGGCTGATCCGATCGGCGCCGGAGGTCAGAGCGCGAAAACGGCGCGCCTATTTCCCGTCGACGGGCTGGGTCGATACGGTCGTCGCGTCCTTGTCCGATCTGGCAGTGGACAGTGAAGCGCCCGGACCGGCAATTGTCGAAACGCCCTTCACAAGCATCGTGGTTCAGCCGGGCGCACGCTATCGCGCAACGGCCACCGGAAGTCTGATGGTGTATCCATGACACATCTCGATGGCGCCGAACTCGCCATACTCAACAACCGGCTCGACGGCGTCGCGCGCAAGATGTCCAACACCTTGCTGCGATCGGCGCGTTCGGGCGTGATCAATCGTGCGCGGGATTATTCCTGCTGCATCGTCACGGCCGATTGCGAGCTGATCGCGGCCGCGGACAGCCTGCCGATCCATGTCCTGTCGGGACCCGATCTGATGGCGCGCGCTATGAAGGCGTTTCATCCCGTCCTCAGGCCCGGCGATGCCTTCCTGCACAACTCGCCATATCATGGGTGCAGCCACGCGGCGGACCACACCATCCTGGTTCCAGTTTTCGATGATGCCGGCCGTCACCGCTTCACGGTGCTGGCAAAGGCGCATCAGGCCGATGTCGGCAACGCGGCGCCGACCACCTATTATGGCGCCGCGCGCGATGTCTATGAGGAAGGCGCGCTGATCTTTCCCGCCGTCCAGGTTGAGCGGGACTGGACGCCGATCGAGGATATCCTGCGCATGTGCAGGATGCGTATCCGGGTGCCGGAACAGTGGTGGGGCGACTATCTGGCCATGCTGGGTGCGGCGCGTATCGGTGAACGCGAGCTGGCGGCGCTGGGCAACGAGATGGGCTGGGACATGCTCGACAGCTTCTCGGCCCAGTGGTTCGACTATAGCGAGCGCCGCGTCGACGCCGCCATTCGCAAATTGCCCAACGGCATCGGACGCGGTCAAAGCACGCATGATCCGTTCCCGGGAACGCCCGAAGACGGGATCGCGATCTCCGCATTGGTCGAGGTGATTGCCGACGAAGGTCGGGTGGTCGTGGACCTCACCGACAATCCCGACTGCATGCCCTGCGGTTTGAACCTGAGCGAGGCGTGCTCGCGCACCGCTGCCCTGATCGGCGTGTTCAACAGCATCGATCATGACGTGCCCAAGAATGCCGGTTCGTTCCGTCGAATCAACGTCCGGCTGCGGGAGAATTGCATCGCCGGAATTCCCGTACATCCGACCAGTTGCTCGGTCGCCACGACCAACGTCGCCGATCGGGTGGCGAATGCGGTTCAGCGCGCGGTCGCCGATCTGGCGCCGGGCTTCGGCATGGCCGAGGTCGGCTCGGTCATCGCACCCGCTGCGGGTGTGATTTCCGGAATTGACGAGAAAACCGGCCAGGCCTTCATCAACCAGGTCTTTCTCGGATTTTCCGGCGGCGCTGCGACGCCCCATGGCGATGCCTGGATGTCGGTCTCGCACGTGGGCAATGGCGGGCTGAGCTTTCAGGACAGCATAGAGATGGCCGAACAGGCCCAGCCCATCCTCGTCTCGAAGCGGCACTTGCTGAGCGATAGCGAAGGGGCGGGTACCTTCACGGGTGCCCCCGCGATGCTCGTCGAGTTCGGGCCGACATCGGGGCCGATCGAGGTCGCCTATGTCAGTGACGGAACGATCAACGCGCCGCTTGGCGTTCGGGGCGGACTGGCGGGGCAGGGATCGCAGCAGCGACTGCGGCGACGCGACGGCCGGGAGGAGGAACTGCCGGCCTGTGCGCAAGTGACGGTCAATGTCGGGGAGACGATCATTTCGGTGGCCTGCGGCGGCGGCGGCTATGGCGATCCCCTCGATCGTGATCCCGCCGCGCTGGACCATGACGTGAGGGAAGGCCTGATCTCCGCCGAGCGAGCCGTTGAAATCTACGGCTGGAAAGGGCCGGCGTCGTGATCACCGTCTACAGCCCGGCACATAAGGATCATTGGGGGCAAGGCGAGTTCTTCGCCGGCCGGATGATGGATTGCTACGAGGTGCCCGAGCGTGCCGCGCGCATCCTTGCATCCGTTCAGGCCCTGAATCTCGGGCCAGTGGTCGCACCGCCGTCGCTGGACCATGCGCTGCTGAGCAAGGTTCACGACGCGGACTATCTGGAGTTTCTGGAGACCATCCACGCGCATTGGGTTTCCGAAAACGGTGACTGCGATGCCTTTCCCTACGTCTTTCTCAGCGGCCGGAGTGTGCGCCCTGCGACGGCGGCGGTCGCGCGGCTTGGCCAATTCGCCACCGACGCCTGCTCGCCGATCACGGCGCAAACCTGGACGGCGGCATGCGCCTCCGCGGCATCGGCTGTTCATGCCGCCGAGTTGCTGAGGGCTGCCGACGAACCCGTGATGGCGCTGTGCCGACCGCCCGGCCACCATGCTGGGCGCAGGAGCTATGGCGGCTATTGTTTCCTGAACAATGGTGCATTGGCGGCCGAGCGGCTCCTTCAGGCCGGTGCCGGCAGGGTCGCGATCCTGGATATCGACAATCATCACGGAAACGGCACTCAGGAGATCTTCTACGAACGGTCCGATGTCATGACGGTGTCGATACACGGGACGCCCGATATCCAGTTCCCATGGTTTACCGGCTATTCCGACGAGACCGGGGCGGGCAAGGGCGAAGGATTCAACCTCAATCGTCCGTTGCAGGCCAATAGCGACCTTGCCGCTTACGAACATGCTCTGATCGGCTGCCTCGATCATATCGGTCGCTATGGGCCGGACGCGATCATAGTCGCCTTGGGCGTCGATGCCGGGGAAGGCGATCCGACATCCCAACTGCGTATCGACACGTCGGGGTTCGCCGCGATCGGTGCCCGCATCGCATCGCTGGCCATTCCAACCGTCTTCATCATGGAGGGCGGATATAATCTCGATCGTATCGGGGGTGACGTAGGTGCCTTTCTCCAGGGGTGGCATGCGGCGCGTCGAACATAAGCGTAGGCTGGGGGCCTGGCCGTTGCCGCCCTACATCCAGGAAGCGGCAATGAGCATGTTCGCGAACAACGCGGCGGGAAACTGAGCCATGCCGCAGATACCGACTCGACGGGATGATCTGCGCATGTTGCAAGGGGGGCATCTTTGGCATGCCGTTGAAGCCACCGCAACCGGCGCCAGCCCCGCACCCATTTCCTCACCCCGCGACGGCCATCCGCAGACCCGATCTCCTCGATCAGGCGCACCCTCTCGATCATCTTCATTGCTCCGCTCCTTCCTTCTCTAAACCGCCACGGCCCCGGACGGCGGGGTGGGCGGCAAGAGCGAACCGGCAGACCCGCCGATGAAGGCGGGGCGCACCCGAAGGGCCGCAACGAAGAGGAGGACCGGCGCAGCCGGTTGCGCCGCGCCGCGGCGGGGCTAGAGGGTAGCGACCGCCCGCACCGCTGGCCGGAGGCCACCAACGCCGCCGATCGCCACAAGCGAACGGCGTCCGCATGGGGAACGATCCGGGGGATCGATCCCCCTCTAACTACATTGCCATATCGCAAGTCATTGGAACGGCGGGGCAATGGCCCGACAGGGCTGGCAGCAGCCCCGCGCTGCCATACGATATTCCCTCACTATATCAGCCACATGACCGCAGCCGTATGGCAGGTCTTTTATCTTGCCTGCCAACGATCGCCCCCAACATGCTCCCGGCGACCTCTCGATTAAGGCCAAGCATTCCAGCAGCTTGACCGCGCTACCGCACCAAAACGGCACCGGAGTCTCCACCCCAGTGCCGCCAGTCTCTCTAAATAACGATGTGCAGACAATGACTTACCCCATAGGGGGAGCCATTCCCTTTATCTTGCCTTTCAGCCCCATGACGCCCCGATCCGTCATCAACCCTCGGATGCTCGCCTGAACGTAAAAGGCTCGCCCCCAAAGGCCAGCACCAGCTTCCCATCATCGGATAGCGAGAACGAGGTCCGCTCGACCCGGGGTGCTGAGGGCTGATCGGTCACGATCGCGTCCCCATCCACCTCGTATTGCATCAAGATAATTTGCTGCTTTCCGTCGGCTCGTATGACGTATGTGAGCGCGCCGTTTTCATCAAAATCAAGCAAGACATCGCCAAGCTCAGCCAATGCGTGCCGGTCTGATTCATCCACAACCCATGTACCGACAAGAGTCATTTTCGATCCGTTCCTAGAGCGATTTTCAGCATCCGAAGGTCCCGGACCCGCGCGCCTTCTGTGAGGCCGGGAGCTTGTCCTGTTTCCCAAAGGACCATCAGGTCGTGAGGATCGACGTATCGTAAAAGGTACGGGACCGCTATATCGCCAATGGTGTTCGCGACCTCGGTTGCCAAAGCATTTGCGTCGGTAGCGGCATCAATTTCCCACCATTTATCCTGTCGATCCGGCAACAGAACGCCGATGCGCTGACGCAAATGGCCATCGATTGCGCGGGCCTTTTGTAGGGTCAATCCATCCGGTTCCAGCAATGGGCCGCAGACCACTGCGAGATTGATGGTGAAAGACAAGGTATCGCCAGTATTGCCCCGGCTCTTCTGGAACTCGATCAAGGCCGCACCGGAATCAAATACTCGCCGGAACGTGTTGCCGCTCTTTTTGAAGCCATCTGCCGACAGCCGCGCCGCCGTTTTCGCGATCACCTCGTTCAAAATCAAATCTAGCGAGGTTGCCACTATCGAGGCTCCCTCACCACATTGACCGGGTAGTTTTCCCGCATCTTCAAGAACATATCTTTGGCTCTCTGAGACGGAGTATAGCGTGAATTGCCCAGTTTCGTTTCGATGCCGCCAAGGACCGTTCCTCCCGGTACATCGCTGACTTCAATGTCCATATATCGAGCGCCGAAAGGTGTCTTCTTATAAACTTCCGTTTGAACACCGCGCCCTTCGGCCCGCAGGGCAGCCGCAATTTCGTCACGGAAAGCGTTGCCAGCTAGTCGGTTCGCCGTCACCTGCGGGACAGCAGTTTCTGCGGCTAGGGCCTGGGCTCTGAGTGCATTAAGGGAGCGAAGACCGGAAAGCCCCATCCCTAGCGGTCGGAGTACGCCGCTGGTTTCTAGCGTCATAATGAGGCCTTGATCAACAGAATCTGCTAAGCCGGTTAAGGCATAGACGGGCTTTGCTATTGCTGTATCGTATAGCGTGCCCGGCCCAAGCACATTATCGTTAATGAAGTTCAAGCCGGTTCTTCCTGGTGAAGAGACATATTTGTCGAATGCGGTGCCGTTTCCAATATTGCTATTGATTAATCCTCCAATCGCATCGCCTGCTCGTAGAAGTGATGTTCTAGATCGTGTCGTAAATGAACCGGTGACTGGGTGGTCGGGAGCAAAAAGATATGATCCGGGATCGTTGTTGTGATATTTTGGACCAGAGCTGGCCCGTATCCTTAAGCTGGCTTCGTAAGTTCTATCGCGCTCAGAAGAATTTCGTCTCTTATGCGGATAGTTGCCACTTAGGTTTGAAAATCCCAAAAATCGATCGATGCGATCCAGAATTCCACGTCCATCTTCCTTAAGTTCAGCAGCGCGTATTTTAGCTGTGATGATAATGTCGGATACGATGTCTTCCATATAAGAGGAGGAATCGCTTTTTGTCATGCCATTTATCATGCCATTGCTGGCAAATTGGATATGGGATGAGCGATTTCTATCAACAGGATTACCGCTAACCTGCTCGGTTTTTGCGGTGATGTCAGTGATAACTTCGTTGCCGGCCTTACCCAATGTGCGGCCAAGCAGGCCGCCAATGGCATCGGGAAGTCCGCGCATCAGGTTGTCGCCGAAGCTGCCGCCCGACAGGGCAGATCGGGTTGCGGCATTGGCCATCACCGATGCGCTGGTCGAGATGAAGTCGTTGCCAAACTTGCCGTTCGTGGCCTTGATGCCGAACAGCCCGCCGTCTCTGCCAAATTCCCGTGCAACACCGGCGCCCACGCCTTCGCCGATCCCGGCGACCGCAACGCCCGTCCAGCTGAATTTGTTCTGCAGCCCGGTTGCGACCCCGATCCCCTGCGAGATCGCGCTGCCCAGCGCGCCGCGCGCCGCATCGCCGAGGAAAGCGCTGCCGGCGATGTTGCTAGGCATGAACTTGTCGAGACCGGCGCCGACACCGGCGCCGATCGCGGACATCGCCACCCCTTTGAAGGAGAACTTGCTCTGGATGCCGGTGGCCAGACCGATGCCCTGCGAGATGACGGACGCGGCAGCGCCAGTCGCGGCGCCCCCGAGAACCGGCCCAAGGGCTTTTACGATCGGTGCCTTGAGAATGACGGTAGCCGCAATGGCCACAGCCATCAGCAGGATCTGCCCGAACGCCCCGCACTTGTTGGGCTTTTTCGGCTTCGGCGTGGTCGGCGATACGTTGCCGATCGTGTCGTTGGGATCATAGGGCTTGAGCGTATCGGCGCTGAATCCCGAACGTGTTACCCCGGCGGGCACGTTCAGCCGCTGCCCTTCGATCAGTGCCGTATCCGCCTGAAGTCCGTTTGCCTCCGCCAGCTTGTACCAGAGCGAGGCGTCACCCCAGAGCGCCAGCGCAACCGAACGCAGGTTTTCGCCGGCGGATTGCACGACATAGCCGCCTGCCGATGAGCCTTGGTTAAAGCTGTTCAGCGCCTCGTAGGATCCGCCACTTGTATCGGTATAGGCAGCGCCGGTCGTCGAACCATTGTGGAAAGCGCCAGAGCCGGTGACCACGCGCCGATCGGCGACCGACGCCGCTTCGTTGAGATTGTCGGTGCTGTCGTTACCCGTATAACCCAGTTCTCGGCCATTGAAACGATACCACACCTCGTGCGGATCGCCGTTCGAGAGGTTGCCGTCCACCTCATCGCGCCGAAGGATCTGGCCATCGGTATCCATCATGAAGAACACGCGGCGCGGACGCCCATCAGCGATATTGACCTCATAGGGTTGGCCGAACGCATTGTTGTAGAAGGTCGTGGTATAGGTGGTGCTGGCGCCCGTGTCGGGTTTGTAGGAGATCGAGCTCTGCACCGCGCCGTCATACCACTCATAGCTGTTCGTCGTCAGCGTGCTCTTGGTGCTCGTGCCCGACACGGAACTGGTCCCGCTCACCTGATATACCGCGCCAAGCAGGTATCCGCCGCTATTCGAATAGCTGTAGCTGGATGTCGAGCCGTAGGTCTTGCCGTCGGTCTTGAGCGTCGACGACGATTCATAGGTCAACTGACCGATCATGTTGTAGGTCGACGATCGGTTGTAAACCGCGCTCGTCCCGTTTGTATCATAGTCCGTCTGCGCGGTTTGACGCCCCATCAGATCGTAACTGAAGGAGGAGCGGGGCGTTCCGCCCGTGGTGGGAGCGGCCGGTATCGCGCTATTCGGCTCGTAGAGGCCCGTGCCGGCATTGAACGTCGCCAGCACCATCGTGCCTTCGGTGGTACTGATGGATTTCAGCGTGCCATTGCCGAAATAGGCGTAGATTTCGCGCACTTCCGTGAACGTGTTGAGCGTAAAGGGTGACCCCGGGATTGATGTGAAGTTGCTGCGGACCGTGTATGTACGCTGGCCCGCCTGATCATAGCCTATATCCACGCTGTTCGCCTGGCCATAGAGGGACGCGTCACGCCGCACGATCGTGGTACCTGCCGTTCCTGCGGTTCCAGATAGTTTGCCCTTGTCCACGACCAGGCGATTCATGCTGTCGTAGCGGTACCAGAAGTTATCGGTCGCATTCGCGGTAAGAACAGTTCCATCATTGTTCAGTTTGTCGTACGTGCTGATCGTCTGGCGGATGTTGCCATTCGCATCGTAGAAATATTCGTTGTAGATATCCGGGTTGGTGTAGCTGGCGGAACCATTCAAGTAGTAGGCGGATGCCTGCGTAAAGGTCGTCAGTCGGCCAAGCGCATCATAAGTGGCGCTTGCGTCCTTGATCGTCGTGCCGACATTCTCAAGCTTCTCCGTCAACCGGTTGCCAACCTTGTCGTAGCTGAAGGTGGCAATACCGGTGAGACCGGCCGATTGGTACAGAAGGCCGGTATTGTACCAATACCAGGTCTGGGTGGCCGTCGGGGAGGCGGAGCGCGTCGTCATGCGACCGGCATTGTCATAGGTGGTCGTGAACACGTGCCCGCCAAGATCGCTTTTGTAGACCTCGCGATTGTAGATATCACTCTTGATCGTCGACGTCAGCGACGAGTCCGGGGAGTAGCTGGTCGTTTCCGCCCAGCCGCCAAAGGTCAGCAATCCGCCTGTCGCCAGGGTACCATCCCATGCGTAGGCAGTGGTGGTGAGGTGGTTCTCCATGTCGGTCTGGCTCGTGACCCGACCGATGGCGTCATAACCGGTCTTCTCGACCACCGAGCTTCCATAGAGATTGTTGGTATGCTGGATGCGCTGGCCGAACTGGTCGTAGCGGTAGTTGTCGATGAGCCGCTTGCTGTCGCCCGTGTCCGCTTCATATCGCGCGTGCTTCACCTGTGTGAGCTGGCCCAGCTTGTTGAAGGACTGTTCGGTGAATGCGAGTGTGGTCGTTCCGACGTTGGCATAGTCGAAGATCTCGCTGCGCAGCACGCGCGCGTCGCCCATGCGATCGTAGAGCGTCTGCTTCTTGCCACCGTCGCTATGGAACTCGGTTGAGATCAGCGACTGGCTTCCATCGTAGCCGGTGCCCGCCAGCAGATCGTAGCTCAGCAGATTGCCGGTGTTTGTCGCCTTGCTCGTTGCGGTGCCCGGGGCGGTGCCGGTCTTCGCATAGGTCCCGTTCGCATCGCGCGTGGCGACCAGGCGACCGCCCAGGTCGTAATAATAATCCTCCGAGGGCTTCACCCAATATTCGGCGCCGGTTTCGTCTTTGATGCGGATCGCCGGGCTTTCGGAACGGATCATCCGGCCCATCGTGTTGTAGGTATAGGTGATGGTGTTGTTGAGCGCGTCGGTCTCGCTCGATTTCTCGCCAAACGCATTATAGGCGCGGCTGGTCGTCAGCGTTTCGCTAGATCCGCCCAGCATGCGATCCCGCCCTTCCTCGATCACTTGCCTGGCAAGCCCGCGCTTGTCGTAAACGGTCCAGGTGCCGTTGACGTCGGCAAATATAGTCTTTGCAAGCGCGGTCGCGAAATTGGTGCCGGTGTCGCTGGCGCCGGCCGAGGTGATCACGCCGGTCTGGTTGCCGACCTTGTCGTAGCTATAGAAATCCCAGATGCCGTCGCCGGCATTGCTGGCAACGAGGTTGCCTGCGGCGTCGTAAACATTCGTGACCTGGTACAGCGCGGAACCGCTGTTGATGTCGGTCGACGAATTGCTGCCCTGCCCCTGCTGGGTGACCTGATCGAAGACGTTATACTGGAAGCTCATATAATCGACGAGCTTGAAGGTGCCGCCGATCGTGCTGTAGACGCCCTTCTTGAGAGCCCGCCCGCCCATGTCATAGCTGGTGGTGATCGCCTCCGTCACGGTGCTGGTCGTCGCGGAGTTCGAGGCGGTGCTGGCATTGATGATGCGGGTATAGCCGTCCTTCTTCAGGCGCCCGGCTGCGTCGTAGAAATAATTGTGGACATTGCCCTCGGCATCGGTCGTCGAAATCAGGCGGCCACCCTCGCCATAGCGATAATTGGTCACCCGATCCGCGGCGGAATAGGTGCCCGAATTCCCCGACTGGGTCTGTCGGGTCAGGTCTCCGGTCGCGTTATATGCATATATGGTCGTGGGCGTGACGGTCGTCGGGCTGCCGGTTGTGCTATTCGCATCCGAATAGGAGGCGCGCTGCTCATTCTCGAGCCGGCCGGAATTATGATAGGTGTAGGTGGCGATCACCGCCCCGGCGACCGTCTTCGTGAGCACCTGATTCAGGGCGTTATAGGTATACTCGATGACCGCGCTGGTGCCGGCGGCGCTGACCGCTCCGGTCGAGGCGTTGACCGTCCATGCGGTAACGTTCGAACGCGTTTCCGTGCGACGATTGCCGTTCGCATCATAAGTGTAGGTGGTGATCCGATCATCGCCATGGGTGCTGACCGTGGGTGGGGTGGAGACATTGGGCGTGCCTGTGAACTTTGTCGCATATCGCGTTTCAACGAGGACATTGCCCTCGGCATCATAGTCCCATTTCGTGATATAGCCTTCGGCGTCGAGCTGATGGGTCTTGCGATTGAGCTTGTCGTACCAGCTCCAGGCCGCGTTGGTGTTCGCGTCGATCAGCTTAACGACATTGCCGTTCGCATCGTACTCATATTGCGTCTGCAGATTGCCCGTCGTCGTGACGTAGCTGGAACCGTTCCAGTTGCCCGTTGTGATGACATTGCCGGTGTTGCTGACGATCGTGCTGGTGAGCATGCGATCGGCATTGTCATATGTGAACGCGGTCTCACGGAACACGCCGGATGGAACAGTGGGCGGCGTGCCGCCTGCCGACGATGGTAATGTGACCATCGTCTCATAAACCTTGGTCGAGCTTATGTTCCCGTTATTGTCATAAGTGTAGCTGGTATAGGCGCCCTGCGTTCCGTTCAGCTGGCGGATTTCGGCGATCTTGCGGTTGAGGTCGTCGTAATAGCTGAAGGTTGCAGCGAGTCCTGCATCGACAAATTTGATGAGATTGCCGCGTTTATCATAGGCATAGGTTTCCTTCGGGATAGTCGACGATGTGGTGACCATGTCGTCGGCGATCACCGTGACGCTGTCGTGCTTGATTTCCGTCAGCTGGTTCGTGCGGTCATAGGTGTAATCAGTGGTCCTTAGCGCGGTGACTGCCCCACCCGCAGTGGTGCTGAATCCTTCCACCATCTGCTTGCGGTTGCCGTATGCGTCATAGCTGTAGGTTTTGACGATCTGGTTGCCGGTTACGACGGTGCCGCCCGCATTGTGATTGACGGTGGCAGCATCGTAGCTCGTGCGCGTCAACCGGCCCAGGCGGTCATAGCTGTAGGTGGTGGCGAGGGTCAGCCTGTTGGTGACGGTCGTCCGGTCGCCAAAGGCGTTATAGGCATAGCTCTCCGTCTGACTATTTGCGTCGGTGCTGCTGAGCACCATGCCTTGCTTGTCATAGGTGAAGGCGGTGGTCGCCACCGTTCCCGACGGGCTGGGCGGCGTGCCTATGGCGGGGGTGGTGACAACGGCCGTCGCCCATCTCTTGACGTTCAGGATCTCGCCGAAGACGGTGTAGCTTGTCGTCGTCACATAGTTGAGGGCATCCTGGACGTGAGTGACCCGCCCGAGCCGGTCGAACCAGCTATAGGTGGCGTTGTTCCGCCCATCGGTAACTTTCCAGGCTTCCCCGAACGCATTGTAATCATACGATGTCGTGCCCGCTGCATCGACAGCCGTCTTCACCTGACCGAGCTTGTCATATGTATAGGTGGTGGTCTGGTTGCGCGGGTTGGTGGTGGATGTCAGGTTGCCGAGGCCGTCATAGGCATATGTGGTCAACGTCTGTTCGGTGGTGCCATATGCATCATATTGACTGATCAACCGCCCGGCCAGGTCATAGCCGAATGTGGTGGCCGAGACATCCGCAGTACCGTAGGCGACCCAGCGCGCTTTCAGCAGGCCGGTCGCATAATATTCATAGGCAGTCTCTACGCCCTCGGCATCCTGGGCGAGCAGCAGCCTGCCCTGCACATCGTAGGAAAAGGATTGTGCCCGGGACGTTCCGGCGCCTGCTGCCAATGTATCGACCTGCGCAATGGTGGTCGAGTCGGTCGCTGTGACCGGATTATCCCAGGCTGTAACGGTGACCAGATCGCCGGCCGCGTTGTAGCCGTTGCGTACGATATAGCCTTCGGCGTCGACCGTGAAGCGGACCTCGCCGCGCGCCGAATACCAGGTGCGCGTGATCCGATTGGCGGCGTTGCCGATATTGCTGCTATGCCAGCTGTCCATCGTCGTCTGATCGGGCAGGCTGGTGGTCGAACGGAGCGTCGCATATTCGACCTGGCGGGTGATCTGGCCCATATTGTCATAGGTGAAGCCTGTGACGGCGCCACTGGCATTGATCGAGTAGATCAATCGGCCCTTATTGTCGTAAACCGCCCAGCTTTTCCGATTGTCGGTGTTCGACGCCAGGGGCGTGACGAGTGATTTCACATTGTCATAGGTGAAATCGCTTGTGCTGATCGTGCCAGCATAGCGGACCGTGGAGCGGACGCGGCCGACCGCGGTCGATGCGGTGCTGCCCATATAGACATATTCGGTGACCTGGCCGAGGCCGTCCACGGCGTAACGGAGCAAGCCCTGACCGTCATAGACATAGTTCATCGTCCGGTCCGCGGTCGCGGAGGCGGTGATGCTCGCTATCAGCTGGGTCAGGCTCGCGGTCGCACGGTTGACCGTTCCAGCACTTCCCGTCGCGTTGGCGTAAGCGATCTCCTTCACCTTCTGCCCGGCGCCGTCGAAGATCGTGCGGGAGAGATAGCCCTCGCCATCCAGAACCGCGATCATTCGCCCATCACGATCGTAGAAATTGCGTGCCACGCTGACATCGCCGGGCGTGGTCGGCAGGGTCACCACCGTGGGTGGCGTGGACATCAGGGTGGAGATCTGACCTGCAGTCAGTTTTCCGGTATAGTTCGTTGTCGATACCAACCTGCCGGACTTGTCATAGGCATAGACGACGGTGCTCCCATCGCCGCTAATGGACTGCAGAACCCGGCCTTCCTTGTCGTAGACCGTCCAGTTCCAGATATCGTCGGCATGTGCTGCCGGATCCTTATCGGCAAAGTCGAATACGGCATCGGGATTGTCGAAGGTGGTGCTCAGTTCTGTGGGCGTAAGATGGGTCGCGTAGCGTCGCGTCGCGATAACGCGATTGTTCGCATCGTAGCGATATTCGACCACCTCGCCGTGGGTGCCGTACGACTTGATATCGGCAACCTTGCGGCCTGCCTTGTCGTAAACGAACCAGGTCTTGCGACCGCTCGCGTCCGTGGTCACCCGCAACCGGCCCAGTTTGTCGTACTGGTTCGTCGTCGTGCCCCCAGTGACATAGCTGCCGCTGTCGATCTGGGTCAGCAGATCACCGGCCTTGTTATAGGTCTTGGTCGTCACGTAACCGGACGCCAGTTGCACAGTCGTGGTCGTATTGGGGTCATTGAAGACGAAGGTCGTCGTTCCGCCATTGATATCAGTAACTGATGTAAGGCGTCCCATGCCGTCGTAAACGAATGTCTCAAGCCCTTCGCCCACGATCTGCCGCTTCAGTAGCTGACCTGCCTGATCGTAAATGAAGTTGGTCTGAGAATAGCCTTCGCTGTTGCTCTCGATACCTGAGGTGTTCGCGATACCGTAGGAAAATTGAGATGTGAGGTTACCTCGTGCGTCGTAATTATATTTAGTAATTTTTGTACTGGAGCGGTCCGTCAGGCCATCGCGCCAGCTGTCCATCGTCGTTTCATTGAGAACTGTCGACCCAACGGAGTAATAATGTTCCGGATATTCGATTTTGAAAGAAATTTCACCAGAAGATTGGTATCGATACTCGGTAACCCTTCCGTCGGCGCTGATCATGTATCGAAGGTGATTCTCGCTATCATATACATATCTTGAAGCAAGGTTGGATGCGCCGCTGTCCTGATCGGCTGCAACAAACTGCTCCAGCACGAGCTCGCTGTTGGAGCCGTATGTGCGAACGACCGCATTGCCTTCTCTGTCATATATGCGGTTTGCCATGCCTCTCGTGTCATAGATGTCAAAGGTCGTGGTGTTCCCAAGAGAATCCTTGATGGTGGAAATGTTTCCGTCTGTATAATATGTGAACTCAACCGTCTGTTGGGGGGCGCCAGAGTAGGCGGCCGGGGCCGTGATTTTTTTCAGATTTCCGGCCACGATAGTTCCGGAAGTGTAATATTCAAGAGTTGTGATTTGGCCGGTCGGGTCCTCAATTGTTGTGTATCCCGTATAATATGTAAGCTCGGTTTTCCTCGTTACTCCTGAGGTCGATGTCTGCTCTAGCTTCCATACTTTTCCAGATACATTGTAGGTTATTGCCAAGGACGAGTCATCGCTCTGGGTGATAAGGTCGATTCGATTTGAAGAATCATACCTGTACGTCGTTATATAAACGACGTTATCTGACCCATTCTCTGGTGTAAGGTCGATTTTAACCTTGTTAAGGCGATATTTTGTGACGCCGCCATCGATATAGCTTTCATACTCATAACTGGTACGGGTTATTGTGGAGGCCGCGCTCGTTTCCAAGTTGGTGAAATTTGTGACAACATTAGAAATATTGCCATTCCCGTCCCACGAATACTCTATATATCCGCCATCCTGCGTCGTGGAGCGTGATAACCTTGCACCGCTATAGGTGAATGTTACCGTATTTCCGTCGGTGTCGGATTGCTTCTTCAGCCTGAAGGATGGCGTTCCATTGGTGGTTCCGTAGGATTCGTACTCCTCCTTGATACGGCTGTTTCCGTCCCTCCAGATCCAGGTCGTGCCATCCCACTCAAGAGTGTCGTGTGCACCTCCGCCATCATAGGATTTGTACTTGCTGGTCCCGTCCCAATAATAGGTGATCTCGCTGCCATCGGCTGACAGGCGCTTGACGGTGCTACTGATGGTATTCACGGTGCCTGTCAGGCCATAGACACGCCGATCATAAGCATAGCGCCAGCGATCGCCATTTTCCTCAGGCGTCAGAATGTCGTTGTAGGTCCGCGCGACAATAGCGTCCGGGCCTCGGCCGATAAGAACTTCGTCCTGCTTGCTGAGCAACAGGTTGCCGTTTGCCGCATTGACGAAGATACCCTCGTTGCCGCGTCCTTGCGACGCGGAACCCAGAAGGCCCATGCTGCCCAGCACCGAACCCGAACCGCGGTCGAACCCAGCGCCGGTACCCGTAAAAATCGCAACCATCTCGATCACCCGTTGTCGCAATGAACGCGGGGATTTGCCCCACTCAGAACAAGTGTCGGGCGGCTTCGGGAACTGTTTAGAAGAATCTTTGTAAGCGCGATTGCGCCCGATCCCGCCCTCCAGCGGGCCGTTGGTGTTGATCTACTCGAGGTCGGACAAGGCGCGTTGCAACAGGTCGCGGCCGGCATCGTTGCTCTCGAGGATGCGCAACACCTGATCCGCGATCGAGTTGAATTCCAGGCTCGACACCTGCTCCCCGCCCAGCGCGTTCGAGAGCAGCGTCCGAACCAGGGCGCGCCGCAAATCTTCCTCGCTGATGCCGCCCTGCCGGGTCATCCGGCGCAGTGGTGCCAGGGCGTCAGATTTGTCCGATCTCTGGGCTTTGCCAGGATCGGTCGCCTTGCTGCCGTTACGCTCCTGAAGTCGCTTCAGGCGATCCTGGAGCAGCAGGATCGCCTGGTCGACACGATTGATCGAAGTCACGGCAATCTACCGGGACTTGCTGCCAAGCAGGAACGATGTGGCTGAAACCACATCACTCTCCTTCTGCGTGGCATCGGCGTTCGGCGTCAGGATCTCCGCGCATCTTGCGATAATGAGTTCCATGTCGCGATTGAGTGGCAGGTTTTCGGTGTTGGCGGCGATGCCAGCGCCGAGTTCGGTCACGCATTGTTCGAAACGGTCGTCGATCAGATGTTCGAGCCCGACGACGAACCGGCGCAGATAATGTTCGATCGGGAGATCCTTCAATGGCCTCCAGGTCTCGATGGCGCGATCCGCCTCGCCGGATGTCAGTTCGAAAAAACCGAGCTGGAAGCGGGCGATCTCGAAATCCGGCGCAATCGCGATGGCCTGCGACATCGCGCGATGGGCCTCAAAATGGCGCTTGAGCTCGACGAGCAAGGAGCCTTTCAGAAAATGCAGACGTGCATCCCCAGGGTGCTTTTGCAAAAGCTGATCGATCTTGTCGACCGCGCGGGCGGAATCAGCTTGCGCGGTCAGGATGATATCCTGGAGCGCATCTTCGGCGCAGAGCGAATCCGTCATTGTATGAACCTCATCGTTTTTCGCAGTTTCCCGAGTGCACTTTTATGGATCTGGGATATCCGGCCACGCGATAGGCCAAGCATAGTGGCTATCTGCGAGAAAAGCAGGTCGTTCTGGTAGTGTTGCCGAACGACGATGCGCTCGAACTCCGACAGCGAATCAACCCGCTGGTGGAGCAGGATTTTCGTTTGCCGCCAGGCGAGAGTGTCGAAACCGCTGTCAGGTCTTCCACTATAAGGGCCGCTGGCCTCGTTCTCCTCAGCCGCCAGGATGAGCCCAAGCGCAAGTTCGGCAATCAGGTCGGTCAACTGCCCGATCGCATTTCCCTGTCCGGTCCTGGCTTCGTCGCCGATGAGCGAATCGAGTCTTTCGCGCTCAGCCCTCCGTCGAAACCGGTATTGCGCATTGTGCTCGTCCAGATTGCCAAGACCATCGACAATACTTCCCGCGATCCGCGCAGTTGCGAATGAGAGGAACGAGGTGCCTCTGGCTGGATCATAGCGGTCGATGGCTTCGAGCAAGCCGCCATAGGCGCATTGCTCCAGATCGGCGACGACATCGTTGCCCAGAGCGCTGCGGCGCGCATGGCGGCGTGCCAGGGAGCGGGCAAAGCGACGATATCGCTCAAACAGGCTTTCTCGAAGCCGCGGATGTCCCGAAGATTTGAAACGCCGCCAGAGCGATGCTTCGGCCCGGTCCGGGCGAACCAGTAGGTCCATGCCGGTTGGAAGCCGCTGCCGCCGCGTCACCGGAAACTTCCCAGGACCCCCAGGATGATCAGCGACCAGCCATCGACCAGCACGAACATGAGCAGCTTGATGGGGAGCGAGATCGTGGTGGGTGGCACCATCATCATACCCAGCGAAAGCAGGATCGCCGATACCACTAGGTCGATAAGCAGGAAGGGTAGCAGGATCACGAAGCCGATCGTGAAGGCTACGCGCAATTCGTTGATGATGAACGCCGGCACCAGCTTCGCCAGTTCCACCTGATCTGGCGTCGATGGCAGGGGCGTGCGGGACGCGCGATAGATCGTCGCCAGATCCTCGTCGCGGGTCTGGGCGAGCATGAAGCGGCGCAGCGGCGCGGTGCCCTTTTCCATTGCGGCTTCCAGCGTGACTCGCCCGGCCAGATAGGGCTGCAAGGCCTGTTTGTGCATCTCCTCGGCGACGGGCTTCATGCTGAACATGGTGAGGAACAGCGCCAGGCTGACGAGGACGGCGTTGGGTGGCGTCTCCGGCATGCCGAAAGCGTGCCGGACCATAGACAGCACGATGACGATGCGCGTGAAACTCGTCATGGCGATGATGAGTGTCGGCAAGACCGCGAGAAGGGTCAGGATGACGGCGGTTCGGACGATATCGCTCGATCCGACAGCGGCCAATGGGCTTGCAAGCGCGGTCTGCGGCATGAAAGCAAGCATCATCGCGGGAGCCGCGCTGAGCAGTGGCAGGCGCCGGCGCATCTTAGTCGACCCCGCCCTGTGCATCGATATTGCTGCGCTCGCGGCGCGACAGAATCTCGATTCCGGATTGCCCGTAAAAGAGAAGATATTCGGTCCCGTCACAATCGACGAGCGCGAGTTCGGCTTGTGGCGAGACTCTGAGCACTTCGATCGCCGACAGTCGCCGGCTTTGCTTGAGCCCGCCCAGGAAGCCCGGCATTGTCCGGCTACGTCCATTCGCCATGCGGCTCCGGATCAATATGATCAGCGCGAAAGCGGCTGCGACGCTCACTGCAAGCGCGGCTGCCACGCGGATGATCGAAACATTGGCGGCTTCACCGCCCGCCAGACGCTGTGCATGCGCGATGCCCGGCAGCGCACACAGCGCGCCACCGATGGCCAGGATCACACTGGTTGCGCGCATCCGGAACTATTCCTGCGCGATGGCCTGGATGCGGACCGCGAAATTGTCGCCCATCGACACGAGTTCGCCATAGGCGATCGTCTTGCCATTAAGGCGGAGCGAGACCGGATCGCCAAGCAGATTTTCGAGCGGCAGTGTGTCTCCAGGCTTCAGGCTGGAGAGTTCGCCGACCTTCACGCTGGCCGCGCCCAGAATGGCCTCGACCCTGACCGGCAGACCATCAATGGCGGTGCGCACCACATCGCGGGCGGACGCAGCCGTTTGGTCGAGGAATTTTTCAGCGATGGTCATAAATATAGATCCGGGGTTTCGGTGATACGCAGATGATGGGACGCGCCTTCCACGCCGATCTCCGCCCTGCCGTGCCGGGTGATTTCGCCGCCGAGGGTCAGGGGGAGGGTGTCTTTCAACCGGCCGTCCAGGACGATCAGATCGCCCACTGCCAGATCGTCCAGTTGACCCGCGGAAAGCGATGCGCCGCCAAGATGGCATCCCAGATCGACCTCGACATCGGCAAGCGCGGCGCCGAGCGTTGTGAGTTCAGGAACCGTCCGGCGCCCGGCGCGATGTTTTCGCAAGGCAATGGCCGCGCCGGGCGTGATCGCCAACTCGATTGCCCAACTGCTCTCTGGACAAGCGAGGTGATATGTGCGGCTCTCTCCGATCGTCGGGGGCGCGGTGCTTTCCAAGGCGGGGCTTTCGCTTCCGATAGCCTGGCGCATGGTTTCCGCCAGCGCCGAGAGGGAGGAAATGGCGACCGCCTCGAAGATCCGGCGGTCCCTTTCGTGCGAAACATCGCCTTCCCCGCCCAGCACCGACTTTCCGAGCGCGATACGATCCTGCTCCGAAATGCCAATGGCGAAGAGCGGACCGCCCCACCACCGGAACTTCCTGCCTTCGCAGGCCGATTCCTCAACGTGGTGGACCGGAGGCTCGACAATCCATTCGCTCAGCCAGTTGCTGAACATATTGTTCAATATGTCCAGACTTTCTCCGGGCTGTTCAGGTGGAAGCCAGGCGGTAGGCTTTAGCGTCATCCCTGCCCACGGATGCCGAAGAGTTGCTGGATCATATCGTTGGCGACGCTGACGATCTGGGAACTGGCCTGGAAGCCGCGCTGGATGAGAATGAGCTCGCCGAATTCCTGCGAAAGATCCACGTTCGACGCCTCGAGCCGCCGGGAGACCACCGAGCCGACGCGCGGATCGCTGCTTGAAAGCATCTGCACTTCAGTGCTGCCGTCAAAGGTGAAGAGGCCGCCAGCTTCCTGCCTCAGCGCCTGCGGATCGCGGAAGGTCGCCAGAGCGACCGCGCCGAACGAAGCCTTCTTGTCGTTCGAATAGGCGAGTTCCAGTTCACCTTTCTCATTGACCGCAATCGAGGAGAGTGCCCCGGTGCCTTGTCCATCGACCGAAGAGGCGCGCAGCGAGGAGACAGTGCCGAAGGAATAGGAGGTGACTTTTCCGCTGAAATCGAACTCGACCGACAGGCCGTTATCGGCATCGGCGAAGAGCAGCTTGTTGGTCTCGCTTGTCGGCGCGCTGCCGCTGACGCTCAGGGTCTTCTCACCGATAACGCGGTCCTTCTCGTCGGTGACTTTTACGGTCCAGTCAGTGGAGGTTTCCTCGCGGCTGAAATCGATCTTCCAGACATGCTCTTCGCCATTTGCACCATAGACCTTGATGTTGTTGATGCTGTGGGTGGTCGCGGTGGAGGAGAGATTGTCGGCGAACGCGATTTTCGTGGTCTTTTCGGGCGCACTGGTTCGCGCGTTATCGACCGAAAGCGAGACCGCGCGTCCCGAGGCATCGAGCGTCGCCAGGCGCCAATCGGTTCCCTGGAGGGTTACATAGCCGTCCTCATTGACCTCGAAACTCCCGGTGCGTGCGTAACGAATCTCGCTGCCCCTCATCAGGACCAGGAAACCGGATCCATCGACTGCAAGGTCCAGATCGCGCGTGGTCTGCCGCAACTGGCCCGGGGTGAAGTCGAGCATGGACTGGCCGAGGGCTACACCGCCGCTCGGATTGTCCGAGACGCTGGAATAACCGATCCCCCCCGACTCGCGCGACGATTGGAGGTTCGAGAAGGTCACCACCGATGACCGGAAGCCCTGCGAATTCAGGTTGGCGACATTGTTGCTGACCTGCTGAAGGCCCTTTGAATAGGCCTGCAAGCCACTCAGTCCGACATAGATTGATCCAAGCATGTCAATTCCCTTCCCTGATCTGAACAACAGAAGTGAGCGATAGATCGTTGATGGTGAGGCCTTGCGTGGTCTCAACGGTGAGCTTCGTTTCACCGTCACGGAATGTGATCGCCTTCACCTTGCCGGTCAGCGTGGTCGATCCCGCGTCGATGTCGACCCGCCGGCCAAGAAGCGATGTGGCCTGCAAGGTCGCCTGGGCGCGAACGAGCGTGTCCAGGCTGTCATTGGTTTTCTGGCCCTGCTGAATTTGAGAAAATTGCGCGAGCTGCGAGACGAACTCATAATTGTCCATCGGCTTGAGCGGATCCTGGTAGGTCAGCTGCGTCAGCACGATCTTGAGGAGCGATTCAAAGCTTAGTCCAAAGGCGTCGGTCACCGACTTCGCGGTCGAATCGGTGTTGGTTGCAGCACCCGCTGCCGGCGTCACGGCCTGCCCCGCCATAAGAGGCATGATGTTCATCGCTGATTCCCTCGCGCGGTATGAGCCTGATTTCCGTTCATGATGACGGTCCTGAGATCGAAGCCCTCCGAGGAGAGCAACTTGGCAGCCATCCTCTCGAACTCTGCGGGATCGTCACTGCTTTGGTTCGCCGCCATTCGGACCGTAAGTTTCACGCTTTCGCCCATGGCATGGAGCGTGACGCAAACCGGAAGAAGCGACGCGACGAATTCCGAGCGTTGAGAATGCGCGCCTACATTTCGGCGAGGCTCGGCATTGAGAGGCTCGGCGAGTGCGGGCTCTGAAGCACCCGGCTCCCCCGAAACGGAGGTCAGCCATTGGTCGATCGGCGGACTCTGAACCGACGCCGCGTCGTCGGCTGTGGAGGAGGGCGCTTTGCTGCTTGCTGTTCCTGCCGCGATCACCGGCATATGGCGCGTGAAGGATCGAGGAGGTGCCAACAGCGCGGTCGGCATCTCGCCACCAACTACGGGCGATAGTGGATGCGATATTTGGTGAGCGCTTCGGCCCGATAACTGGATGGATGGCGCCCTGTCCAATCCACGAGGCAAATGCAGGGGCTCAAGGGGCGAGAGCGTGACCAGTCCATCGACATCGGGCGCTGGCAATTCGAAGATGCCCGCCGCGACAAACGCGATGGCGAGCGGAGCAGCTTCCCGGTCCGCCGACTTGCGCATGTCTGCGTTCGATATCGTCCGTTCGACCGAGCCGGCGAGCCCTAATGCGCTTGCAGGAGAGGGCGAGGCCAGGGGCTTGTCGTTCGCAGGCTGCTGGTGGACGATATGCTCATCGGGACTGATCGATTCCCGGATTGGCAAATCGGCGCGGACGGCCAGATTCTCCGATCGATCCGGCGGCAGCGTGCGATGCTCGACGGTCGAGATCGTCGCTGGCTCAGGCTGTGACGCATCGGGCTGGATCGGCGCTGGAAGTGTTGGGGAGAGCGCGGGCGCGTCGACGTCACGAAATTCGCCACGAGCATGTTGGTCGTTCTTCAGCATCTCTTTCGGCGCGGAAAGAGATGCTGCGACCAACTTGCCCATCGCCGCTTCGGCTGGAGAGAGGGCACCTGGGGTTTCGCTGGTGGCCGGCGCAACTGAGCGCGCGGCGAGCAGTTGAGCGAAGCCGGTGTCCGCTTCGGGCGAAAGCGGCGCTTGCGCGAGCGCGGGCGGGCCGGCGGGAAGGAAGGGAAGCGCGGAGTACGCGATCTGGAGAGTCATATCGAGCGTTTCCGCAGATGGCTGTCCGCCAGTTCCAGCGCGCGAGCCTCTTCATTGCGCTTGTCGATGCCGCGCTTGACGCGTGTTGCGATCTCCCTGCTGGTGTCGAGCTCCGCATGGCGTTGGGCCAGCGTTGAGGCTGCCGTGTCGCGATTGCTCTGGGCGATGGTCTCGCTGAGCGTTGCCGAACGCAGCGCTGCTTCACGATCGACCAGCCACTGGCCCGATAGTGACGCCAGGCTTGGATCAAGCGAACGGGATTGCAGCACGGTCAACCAGTTGTCCGCGGCAGCGTCGCGTTCGCGGCATGCGTCGTCGCGTTGACGACGTGCGTTCGTCCAGGACGTGTCGGCCTGCTGAAGCGCCTGGGTCGCGAGATCGACCTGTGCCGTTCTAAGTGCTGTGATGTCACGCAGGGTTTCGAGGCTGTTCCGGCTCCGCATCTCAGGAAGCACCTCCGGACAGGCTCAACAGATGCTGCAGCGTCCGAGAGGGTGTTTCGCTGTGCCGATCGGACTGGCGCAGGAACTCGGCGATCGGCGCCCTCGCTGAAATCGCGACATCGATGGCAGGGTCGGAACCCTGTTTATACATGCCGCTTTCGACAAGCACCCGCGCTTCCTCGTAGCGGGCGAGCCTGGCGCGTATGATGCGGGCAGCCGCGACTTGGCGGTCTTCGACCAGCTGATCGAACAGCCGGCTGATGCTCCGGCCGACATCGATTGCCGGAAAGTGCCCGGCCTCGGCAAGCTTTCGCGACAGCAGGATATGACCATCCAGCAGCGACTTCATCACCTCGACGATCGGATCGTCGACATCGTCTCCTTCACTCAGCACCGTGAACAAGCCGGTGATGGACCCGCCCGATCGTACGGCGCCGCAGCGCTCCACGATGCGCGGGAGTTCTCGCAACACATTCGGCGTATAGGCGCGTAACATCGGCGGCTCGCCTGCGATCAGGCCGATCTCGCGCAAGGCCATCGCATAACGCGTGACCGAATCCACGACCAGGAGCACATCCTCCCCCTGGTCCCGCCAGAATTCCGCCATGCCGAGCGCCTGCTCAAGGCAGAGCGTCCGCATGGGGGCGCTCTCGTCGGACGTCGCGGCGACTATGCTGACCCGGCTGAGCTCTCCTGAGCCTTTCAACTCCGACCAGAGCGCCTCGACCTCGCGGCCGCGCTCACCGATCTGGCAGATGATGATCCGTTGGCAATCTGCCTGCCGAATGACCTGCTCGATGAGCCTTGTCTTGCCCACACCGCTTGCCGCGAAAATACCGATCCGCTGCCCAAGGCCAATGGTCAGAAGGCCATCGATCGCGCGCACGCCTGTCGCGAACGGTCGGGTCGGCGCGATACGATCAAGAACATCGGTCATGCCGCTGCTGCGGTGCTTGAGATTGGGCGGGCCGCCGCCGTCAAGCGGCCGACCCAGTGCATCGATGGCACGACCTGCCAGGTCATTGCCGACCGCGCTTCCGCCCCGGCCAGAAAGAAGCCTCACCTGGTCTCCGATATGGGCTCGGGTAACGGGCTGAAATGGAACCAGTGTGATGGCATCCGACGAGACCGAAGCGACTTGCGCGCGAAAGAGGACGCTGCCGTTCCTTGACGAAAGAACCTCGCAATGCGCGCCGATTGGTGCGTCCGGGCCATTCGCCTCTATCTCTCCTGGGGAGAGGCGCTGGATCGCCCCGGTTGACGGGAACAGATCAAGTGCCTGGACGCGGTCGATGAGCGCGAGACTATTCATCTTCGCCCTCCCGGTCTTCGAACAGCGCCATGATCGCGGCCACACCCTGCGAAGGATCGATCACGATCTCACCGAGCTTGAGTGAAATGCGCGCCGTGCCTGCGGGAACTGCCTTGTCGAGCTTGAGCGCTACATCGGTTCGGCCGCTGGCGGCGAGCGCCTCTTGAGCTGACTGGCCGATATCGGGGGAGACATGCAGTATGACGCTGGCTTGTGTGGAAATCGTCGCCAGACGCTGCACAACGATCCGGACAAGCCAATCCTCGTCCTGTTGCCGCAGCTCGACAAGCTTGCCGAATCCGGCCGCGGCCAGCTTCACCGCTGCTGGACCGCAGGCGGTGGACAGGACGGTTTCGAATTGGCGGCTTGCCGAGGCGAGCGCGCGGTCGAGCGTTTCGAGCAATTGCTTGTCATTGCGCACATGGCGGCTCTCGGCCTCCACCAGTGCCTTGCGATAGGCGGCTTCGACTTCGACATCATGATCGGCCTTCATCGCCTGCACATGTCGTTTGAGTTCCGCATTCTCGGCCTGGAGCCTTGCAAGCTCGACTGCTTCGAGACTTGGCGCCGCCGGTTCTGTCACGACGTCAGGCGGCGGCAGATCTTCGATTGGAACAGCCAGTTGCAGCGTCGCGAGACGCGCAACATCGCTGCTCTTCTTGAACAGCATGCCCGTCACAGCCCCGGCCCTCGTACGCCCGGCTTCGATCTTGCCGAGATGGCCGCGGCGCCATCAATTGCTTCTTCGGCTGAAAAGCGTGGAGTTCCCATCCTCGCGGCCGCGCTCAATGCTTCAACCGCTCTCGGGGTCAATAGCGGTGAAGGAATGCGTGAATGACAGGACGCGATCAGCTCTCGCAGCGCGGGTGAGGCCGGCTCGCCCGCGCTCTTCGCCAAAAGGGCCTGCAATTCGTCCCGTGCCGGCGTTCCCAGCAGATCCATGACCAGGTCACGATCGGCGGGCCGCAATTCGGAGAAACGGCGTAGCATAACGGCCAGTGCCGGGTCCGCATTATCCACCATGCGGCACCTCCGGCGAGCCGGTCAGACGGCTTCTCAATTGATCGGCAAAACTTTCGAGCTCGTCGTCCTTCGCGCGACCGCGTCGACGTCGTTCGATGATCACCACCGTCGCCAGGAAGATCGCGACCAAGCCTGCTCCGATCGCGAGCAGCCAGGGCATGGACAGCATGCCCGAGGAGGGGGCGGGATCGAGATTGGCGGTCTTGGCGACAACGCGGTCACTGCGGGCGGCGGGGCTTGGGTTGACGGGGGGCAGTGCTGGTTCGCCGACAAGGAAGACGAGGGAGTCGCCATAGGCTGCGTCCATTTCAGCCGCTGATTTTATAGTGCTGATCAATTCCAGGCGAACCTGCTCGTCCAGTTGCGTCGGTGTCGTCACGCGGACGTTCACGACATAATCTGGTTCACCCCTTGGCGAGATGGCGCGAGACGTTGCCGGGTTCGTATCGACCGGAATTTGCGATGATTGGCGCAGCCTCAGGCTGATATTCACCGAGAAACGCAGCCAGGGCTGGCTCGTTCTGATAGCGGCGGTTACGCGCTGCCTGTAATTCTCCAGGACCGCGTCACTGGAGCCAGGCAATCCACTTTGGTCGACTGCATCGGTGCTGACGACTTTTCCGGTGCCATCAAGGACAGCGACTGCCTCTGGCGTCATATCGGGCACAGCGCCCGCGACGAGGCGCTGGATTCCGCTCACCCTGCTTTCGGTCAGGCTCGCTCCGGGTGCCAGGATGAGAGTGACGGAGGCTTTTGGCGGAGACTGCTCGCCTCGGAAAAGGCGGTTCTCGGCAAGCCCCAGATGGACCCGAACGGAACGGATGCCGTCGAGTAAAAGGATCGTTCGGGCAAGTTCACCCTGAAGCGCGCGCTGGAAATTGATCTTCTGGGCAAACTCGGTCAGGCCCATATCCGACTGGTTGAAAAGCTCAAAGCCGACCTGTCCGCGTATCGGCAGTTCCGAGCCGATCAACTCGAGCCGGGCCTTGTCGGCCTGCCCCCTTTCGACGAGGATGGTGGTTCCGCCATCCGCCAGATGATAGGGGATTTTCTTGGCGTCCAGGACCTTGACGACCTCGGCCGCCTCTTCCGGCGCTATGTCTGTCAAGACCGGCGCATAATCGTTGCGGATGAAGAACCAATAGCCGGCGACCAGCAACCCTATGATGAGGGCGCCCACAATCCAGAAGGTCCGCGGTGCCGTGATATCTGCACGCGGGGATGGAGTGTCACCTGGCTGGACTTTGCCATCCACGCTTACACCTGCATGCTCATGAAGTCGCGATGGGCTTCAACCAGCCGGGCGCGCACTTCCATCGCGAGGTCGACCGACATCCGTGCCTGTTCCAATGCCAGCGTGACCTGATGGAGAGGAATAGGCTCGCCCTTGGCGAAGGATTGCATGAGCGCATCGGCCTTCCCGATCTTTGCGTCGACATTCTGCAAGCCGCGTACGAGCAGATCTCCGAAGCCGCTCGCTCCCGCGACCGGCGTGGAGGACGACATCGGTCCGGCAAGCTGGAGGGCGGACGATGTGATCGCGGCAAGGGGCTCGATCCCTGTCATCGTTTTCCAAGCTCCAACGCGCGCATGTTCATCTGCTGGGCGAGGGAGATGAGCGTCAGGTTGCTTTCATAGACGCGAGCCGTCTTGCTCAGCAGGGTCATCTCGCTGGCCAGATCGACGCCCGGATATGCGACAAAACCATCGGCTCCGGCATCTGGATGTCCGGGATCATATATCCGTCGGACATTGCCTCCGTCCGCCTCGATCGAAATCACGCGCACACCCTGCGGCGTGGCGACAGGCTGGCCTGCTGTGATCATTCTCGAAAAGTCGCCTGCCGGGCCGGATATGACGCGGAGCGGCCGATATGTCCCACCGCCCGCGATCCGCGAGGTGTTCTGGTTGGCAAGATTCTGGGCGATGATCTGAAGCCGCTGCCATTCGACATCAAGCGCGCTTCGGCCAATTCCAATTGCGTCGACGGGCATCATCTGCCTCCGGTAAGGGCTTGATGGATCGCCATGCGGCGGCCGATCAGATCGACCAGCGACATGTATTTCGATGCAGTAGCCGCGGCATCGGCAATCTGGAGGTCGATCCGTCGATCGTCGCCAGGGCCAAAAGCCTTGTCGGCGACGAAATCGAAGGTCAGCGACTTTACCGCTTCCGGCCCTTGCGCTGCAGCGCGACTGAGCGCAGCTTCAAAGTCCACCTTTACCGGTTGGAACCTTGGCGAGTTCACGTTGGCAAGGTTCTGCGCGATCGCCGTCATTCGCATTGAAAGTCCGTCGAGCGCCTTCGCCGCGATCATGATCGGGAGCACCTGGGACATCTCAATTCTCCGAGGTGGCGAGTGAGGGGGCCGCGAAAACCTGGCCGTCCGCGTCAATCACGAAGAAGCGATGACCATCGGCAGCCGATTGCAATGCGGTTACGTCGCGCGATACCGTGGTTGCGCCTATTCGGGCTGTGAGCATGAGCTTGTCCCCCGGCAACACTCTTGGCTTCAGCGGGAGCCAGACTCTTCCGATCGGTTCGTCTTGCGTCAGCGATATCCGGGCACGCACGACGCCGACACGGCGATCATACGCAACCTTGCCGGTTTCCACCGTATCGGCGCAGATGACGGTTCGCGTATTGTCGGCGTCGAGAATCGCTCCTGCCGGCACGGACATCGTCATTTCCCTGCAGATCTGGTGATCTGGGGAGCCGGCAGGCGTGACAGCCGCCAGGGCATGCAGCAGGATCGCCAGACTCATCGATCAGCTGCGCAGATTATTGGCGATGCTGTAAAGCTCATCCGCGGCTTTGAGCATTTGCGCACTGGCTGAATAGGCGCGCTGCGTCACGATCAGATTGACCATCTCCCGGTTGAGGTCGACGTTCGACTGCTCGAGTGACGCCTGTACGAGCTGACCCAGCCCGTCTTCCCCGGCCCCCCCTTCGGTGACGATCGTTTCATCCTGGACCGAATAGACGCCGCCGGCCAGCCGCTCGATCAACGTCGGATCGCTGATCTTGACCAGATTGATTATACCCAACTCGACTTCATCAGGTGCATCGCCAAGCGTCACCATGACTTTGCCTGACCGGTCGATGCGCAACGTGGCCGCATCCTCGGGAACCGAGATGTTGGCTTTCAGCGGAAATCCCGCCGCGGTGGCCAAGGTGCCGTCTTCAAGGATTTTCAGCTTGCCGCCGCGCCAGAGCATGGTCTGGCCCGCCGGTCCCATCAATTCCATGAAGCCGGTGCCGTCGATAGCGATGTCGAGCGGATCTCCTGTCGATTGCAGTTTTCCCTGTGCGTCGATCAAAGGACTGAGAAGGAGCTCGACGCCCGAAATGGGATCGATCCGCGATGAACGTGCATCGGCCGTCTGTGTCGCTGCGGCGCTGATCAACTCGGAGAAGCGCAGTTCCGACCCCTTGAACGCCGGAGTGTTCATGTTCGAAACATTATTCGCGATCGCATCCAGGGCACGCTGCTGCGTACGCATCCCGATGGCAGCAATTTCCAACGCGCCGCTCATTATCTCAGATCTCCAAGCTTGCTTGCTGCACTTCCCAGGAGTTCGTCCGCTACCTTGAAAATGCGCGCACCGGTTTCGGCCATGCGTGAGGCCTGAGTGAGGTTTGCCATCTCCACTGAAAGATCCACGTCCGACGGGATGATCATGCCTTGGCGCACGATCGCATCTTCGGATTGAGGCGGCGCGGCATCGACGCTTAGTCCGAGTCTGCTCGCGCCATTGGCGGCTTCAGTGGGGTCGATGACAAACAGGCCAACGCGCCCTTCGGGCTGTCCGCCGACCAGAATGGTTCCGTCCTGCAGGATCTGCGGATTGCTTGCCGAAACGACAAGATCTCCGCCGCCGACCGATTGCAGAATGCGGCCATGGTCATCGACCAGTTGCTTGTTGGCATCCAGATGCAGTTGGGCCGATGAGACCGGAATCAAGCGATCTCCCTGTCGTAACAGCAGGAATGCGCTTCCCGCAACCGCTATATCGAGCGGGCGGTCTGTTGTTCTCATGACTGGCGAATTGGCCGGGCTGACCGTGGCTGACATGCTTTCAGGAATGCCAGATCGACTGTCTACGACCTGCTGGAACACCCGGCTGCTTCGAAAGCCGGGCGTATTGATATTGGAAACATTGTTGGCGATGAGCTCGATTCGGTGCTGCGCGGACTGAATTGTAGCAATGGCCAGCTCTGATACTCCAGCCATTCATATCCCCCGCGCCCTGTTCCCAAGGAGTTCATGGACAGGCCCGTTCAGCCGCGCAATTGCAGATGGATCCAGAATGGAGTGATTCCCGAGTACGGCGGATTGAGGCTGTTTTCTGGCAAGCAGGCGCCGCGGTGTGAGTTTGGGAGCGTTGCTGGCGCTACCGCCTTGATCAGAATGGGTTGCTGCGTGAGTCTGGTCAGCACATTGATAAATGGACCTAAATTTCTAGCGCCCACCCCCGCTCAGATCAGTTTGGATGTCATTGTTTCGGCTGGGAAATGGTCCGATATAGGGCACGAATACTATCCATAATGGATGCTGTTTCAGGTGAGCTTGCGCGCGCCCCGATTTAGATGATGTGGGCGAGGGGAAGCGAGATGTCATTCATATCTGCTGCCGCAACGGCAGTGCGGGGATTTTGCGCCTCTCGTCGGCGCGCTATATTGATTCCGTTAATGATAGTCTCGGGCCCGGCATTTGCCGAAGACTTGTATAAGCATGGCGTAACCCAATCCCTGGGCACCGACCGCCGGGCCACGGCCGTCGGTGACTTGTTGACCGTCGTGATTGTCCAGGCCGCGGAATCGAGTTCGACGATGCTCAATGGCTCGCGGAAAAGCTCGGCACTGAATGGTCGTTTTGCCGCGGGTTCGATCAACGAACGCGCGGAGCTGGCCCTGGGCGGGAGTTATGACGGTCGCGGGGAAGTTCGGCGCTCGGAAAAGTTCGTCACGCAGATGAGTGCGTCGATCGTGCAGGTGCTGCCGAATGGCGATCTCATGATCGACGGCAGCCAGCGGATGAAAATCAATGGCGAGGAAACCCTCGTGGAGGTTCGCGGGCGTATTCGCCCCGCCGATATCGACGGAGAAGATCGCGTCGCATCGAACAGGATCGCCGATGCCCAGATCAACTATAACGGCAAGGGTTTCGTCTCGCGAAGCGCGAAACCCGGCCTGATCCAGCGCCTTTTCAGCTTTCTCGGACTGAGTTGATGCGTCCTATTCTCTCGCTTCTGGTTTTTAGCCTTTCCCTGTTTATCTCGTCGACGACCGCAAGCGCGCAGGAAGTGCCACTTCATGCGCTGGGCAGGTTCGATGGCTGGCGCGAAAATGCCCTGGTTGGATATGGCCTCGTTACCGGCCTGGCCGGCTCCGGCGATACCCGCAGCAACGCGGTGACGAGGCAGGCCCTTCGCAATGTGCTCTCCCGACTCGGGACCACTGTGACCGACCAGGATATCAGCAGCCGTAACGTGGCGGTGGTGATCGTCACTGCCACCTTGCCTGCGTCCGCCAATATCGGCGACAAGATCGATGCGACCGTCTCGTCGATCGGGGACGCTCGGAGCCTTGTTGGCGGCACCTTGCTTTTGACGGCTCTGGAGGGCCCTGACCGTCAGGTCTATAGCCTCGCGCAGGGAGCCCTGGTCGTCGGCGGCTATCAGTTCGATGCGCAGCTCAACATGATGCAGCGCAATCATCCGACGACGGGCAGGATCGTGGAGGGCGCGACGATCGAGCGTTCGGTCGACGCGAATATCGTCCAGGGCAATGGCGAGATTTCCTTTCTTTTGGCCGAGCCTGATTTCGCGACCGCCCAGAATATCGCCCAACTCGTCCAGGGACTTTATGGCCCCGGGGCCGCATGGGTGCAAAACGCCGATCGCGTTCAGATTCGGGCCCCGTCCGATCGCCGGGAACTGGCTGCTTATGTCGCGGCCATCGAGAAGCTGCAGATCCGTCCTCCACGACAGTATCGGGTGGTCGTGAACGAGCGGACGGGGACGGTGGTGGCCGGCGCGGACGTGGCTATCTCTCCTGTCGCGATCGCGCAGGGTGATATCAGGGTCAAGGTCGAGACGCGAAACGAAGGGTCTCAACCCTCTTACATCTCGGGATTTGCCACTGATGTTTCGAGCCTGGTTATTTCCAATACCAGGCTCGATGTCGAGGAGGGGCGCAACGACGCCACGATCCGGCTTGGCTCCACCACGATCGGGGACCTTGTCCAGGGTCTGACAACCCTCCGTGTGGATACCCGGCGCATCATCAGCGTTCTGCAGGCGCTAAAGGCGGCTGGCGCGCTCCACGCGGATCTTGTCGTGCAATAATTAATGTATGGTGGCGCCTGACCGACCGGACAGGCCCGCGAGATAGCCAGCGATCGTCAGCCCCTTCTCGTTGAGCGGCGTCTGCATGGCTTGTTCGACAATCTGGTTCGCCCTGGCTGGATCGTCGCTGGATAGCAGCACTTGCGCCAGCGCCGCAGCAAAGCATTCGCGGTCCAGCCTGATAGCGGTTGCGACCTTGCGGCGCGCTGCGTCCTGATTGCCCTCCAGTATGTCGATTACGGCGAGTGAGCCATGAGTCTCGGCAAAATTGTGATCGATCGCCAGGGCATGCTCAAATCGCTGGCGCGCCGCGTTCAAGTCCCCGGCAATGCAGTGTGCCCAGCCCGCGGCTATCCAGGATCCGATGTGATCGCCAAATTGCTGCGCGCCCTTGTCGATGTCCCGTGCGGCCTCTTGCGGAGCGTGGTCCATCAATGCCGATAATCCACGTCCGACCCAGGCGCGTGGATTATGGTCGCGGATCGAGAGTGATCGATCATACAAGTCTCGAGCAGAGACGGGATCGCCATTCTGAAGTTGGACCAACGCGGAAACCGCGAGACCTTCCGGATGATTTCCGGCCTTATCGGCGCAATGCCGGGCTAACTCCATGTCTTCCATATCGGTCGCCAGCGTGGCGACCGCCGCCATGAGGCCTTGGTCGGCCGGATGCAGTTCCATTGCTTGATGAGCGAATGCGAATGCACCATCGAAATCGCCATTCTCGTGCATCACCTGCAGTTTCAGCATCGCGGCGGCAGGAATGGCCTCGACCGTCCTGTCATCGAGCAACGGAAGAACCTCATGCTTCTTGCCGATCATGGCTTCCGACCAGGCGAGGCCGAAGCGAACGTTCGGATAGTCATGCTCCTCGAGCAAGCGTGCAAGCCCGGCTGCGGCCTTAGCAAACTCGCCGCGCTTCATTGCGATCATGTTCTTGTAATAGGGACCTCGAAAGTCGATCGGCAGAACTTCGATCAGTCGTTCGTTCAGGGTTTCCGCCCGATCGAGATCACCAGTATCGAGCGATGTCTGGACCGCATCGGTCAGTAGGTCGGCGTTGAATGGATCGCTTTCCAGATACGTCAGCAGTCGGGCCAGCTTGTCGCTGTCAGTCGCATTCATGATGCGGTTTCCTCTTGAGAATTCCGGGAGCTTGGGAATGCGGGCATGGATTAGCCGTCGATCCTTACCACATCGAACGACGACAGATCGATTCGCTCGGGGATTTCATTGACGGATATGACTGACAGTCGCGGAATGGCGCGCTGCGTCAAAAGCTTCATCGCCCTGCGAATCTCGGTGGCGCAGAGGAGGACCGGATTTCTGCCCTGGCGGAACATCTGCTCAGCGATTGGCGCGATACGACGCACCAACCCTTCGGCTGTGCGAGGATCGAGGCCGCGCCCGACGGTTCCCAGATTGGCCGTCACTTCATTCTCCAGTCTTGGATCGAGGCTCATCACCGAAAGTTCGCGATGCGGCCCGCGCAGCTTGTTGCAGATGGCAAAGCCGATCCTTTGCCGCAGCAATTCCGACAACTCGTCAGGGTCTCGCTGATTGCGGGCCAGGTCCAGGAGGTTCTCCAGGATCAGGTCGAGATTGGCGATGGAAACGCCCTCGCCGAGCAGGTTGCGCATCACCCTCTGCACATCCGAGAGTGACAGGATGGTCGGGATAAGATCCTCGATCAGACTCGGCTGTCGCTGACGGGCTGCTTCGACCATCTCGGTAAATACCGGTCGCGAGAGAAGCCTTGCCGCTTCCGCGCGGATGATGTCAGCAAAATGCGCCGTCAGTGCGACGATTGGTTCCACCACCGAGAAGCCGCGATCCCTCGCATCATCTGTTTGCCCTGGCTGGATCCAGAACGCCTTTTGGCCGGTCATCGGTTCAATTGTTTCCAGGCCCTCGATGCGGGCATTGGGATCCTTTGCCGATATCGCCAGCAACATGTCGGGATGACTGGTTCCCAGCCCGAACCGCGTCCCGAACAACCGGATTTCATATTCCGAAAGGCCCAGGCCTTCGCCGTCGACGACCCGAACCGGCGGGAGAGGGGCGCCGAACTCCTGCATATGCGCTCTGCGCACCGCCGAGATGCGATCGAGCAAAAGGCCTCGGTGCTCCTTCCAGGCTTCCGCGAGATCGGCGCCAAGCAGGATCTCCGGACCATCGGCGCGCGTCTCCTGAGCGAGATCGTCGGCTGCCGCGACCGTCATCTCGGATGGCATTTCCTCAGGCTCCGCGTTGCGTGATTGCCACCATATCAGCGCCACGATCCCGAAAAGGATTGCGATCGGCCATTTGGGCATGCCCGGAAGGAGCATGAGGACAAACAACGCGGCCGCCACGATCCATGACACTCTGGGGATGGATGAGAGCTGGGCGAACACTTCCGTGCTGAGATCTCGATCGGCGGACGACCGGGTTACGATAATGCCTGTCGCCACCGAGACGATGAGCGCTGGAAGCTGCGCGGCGATACCATCGCCGATTGTGAGCAGCGTGAAGTGCTTGAGGGATTCGGACCAGCTCAAGCCGAGTTGCAGGATGCCGATCAGCGAGCCCGCGATGATATTGATCAGCAGGATGATGATCGCGGCGATGGCGTCACCTTTTACGAATTTGCTGGCGCCATCCATCGCCCCATAGAAGGAAGCCTCCTGCTCGATCTCATGGCGCCGCCTTTGCGCTTCCGCCTGATCGATGAGTCCCATGTTGAGATCAGCATCGATACTCATTTGCTGACCCGGCATTGAATCGAGCGTGAAGCGCGCTGCCACTTCCGAAACGCGCTGGGCACCGCTGGTCACCACGACAAACTGGACGACGACCAGAATGCTGAACACTACGATGCCAACGATGTAATTTCCGCCAACCGCGAAATTGCCAACCGCGGCAATGACGTCGCCCGCCTCCGCTTCGGTCAGGATGAGGCGGGTCGCCGCGACATTGATGCCGAGCCGCAACAGCGTGACCATGAGGAGCAATGAGGGGAATGTCGAGAAATCGACGGGTCGGCGCACATAAAAGGCCATCAGCAGGATGGTCAGTGCGAAGCCGAAATTGGTGATGATCGCCAGGTCGACGACCGCCGGCGGTATCGGAGCGAACAGGATCAGCAGGATGGCGAGCAGTCCGCCGACCAGAACGAGATCGCGATTCTGGCGATAGAGTCGGCTGATCATTTGCGAGTGTTGTCCTGCAAGGCTCTGCGCAGCATGATGTAGATGTCCGCGACGGCGACGAAATGCCGTTTGCCGATCGGGTCACCAATCCGGCCCTCATGATAAAGGGCGCGCGCGAGCCTTGGATTGCGAATAATCGCGATGCCTTCCCGGCGGGCTGTATCACGCATGCGCTTTGCATAGAGATTGCGGCCACGGGCCTGCACGACGGGCGCATCAGGGCCATCGGTTCTGTACCGCAAAGCGACGGCGTAATGGGTAGGATTGACGATCAGAACATCCGCTCCCTTCACATCGGATCCGGCACTGGCCTGCTGGAGGATCTCCGCCAGAATCTGACGACGTTTGCGCTTCTGGCGCGGTTCGCCTTCCCTCTCGCGATTCTCCCGGGTTACCTCCCGCCGACTCATGCGCATCTGCTTTGCGAACTCGCCGCGCGCGAGCAGCTGATCTCCAAGCGCCACCACAGCCGCCAATACGATGAAGAGGAGCAGCAACCGTCCTGCCGCGCCAGCCACCGCTCCTGCCAGTTGCCGGCCATCGCTTGCCTGGAGTGCCAGATTGCTGGCCTCGTACCGGATGAGGAGAAAGGCAGCTATCGAATAAAGGACCATTTTGGAGATACTTTTGGCCAATTCCTTGAGCATTCTGAGCGACATCAGACGCTTCAGGCCTTTGGCAGGATTAAGGCGTGAAAAGTCGGGCTTTAGGGGTGTGGCGCTGAAGACGAGCCCACGTAGCTGGGCGATTTCGATCGTGACGATGATCACGAGAATGACGATACCCGGTACAATCAGGGTTGTCGCAACGGCAACCGCCGCCCGGCCGGCGGCGGTCTCGACCACCAGCGGCTCGGCGCCGCGCGGAATGATGACGCTGAATTGGCGCCACATGCCTGTTTTCAGTGCGTTGAGCAGGTCCATGCCCGTCAGTTGGGCCGCGATCACGAAGCCTATGAGGGCGGAAAAGAAGCCGAGATCCGTCCCCCGCGCGACCATGCCGCGGCGTCGGGCGCGATCCAGCTTGAACGGTGTCGCATTCTCGCTCTTGTCCTGTTCTTCCGACTGTTCAGCCATGGTCAGCCGAGCGCCAGCATGGCTTCGGTGGTCAATCGGAGAATGCGCATGATAGCGCCGCCAGCCAGCCCCAGCGTCACGGGCAGCAAGACGAGGGTGACCATCGCTTTCACCTGGAAGCCGAGCACCAGCATGTTCATTTGCGGCAATGTTCGCGACATCATCGCAATGACGAGATCGACGAGAAAGAGCACCAGCAGTGCGATTCCGACCGTTCCGAACCCCAGGATCGAGACGGTGGCGAAGAACGCCAGCATTGGTCCGATACCATTCGACATGGTGAAACCGCCCACCGGTATCTGGGTGAACGACGCAGCGAACACGGCGACGAGATCGCTCGGTCCGCTCGTGGCAAAGAATATCGCGGCGGTGGCATAGGTGAACAGCGCACCAATCAAGGGTGTTTGCGCCTTGGTCGTTGGGTCGACCAGGAACGCGAATCCGAAGCCCGCTTGAATGTCCAAAGCTCGTCCGGCAACGGCGATCGCGGCGAACCCAAGCTGAAGCGCCAATGTCATGCTCAACCCGAGCAGGAGTTCGCCTGCCGCCATGCCGAGAAGCTCGCCGATTTCCCATCTCGGCGGTGTCGCGGTGTGGGAGGCGATGAAGCTCGCTGCGAGAGCAATCGCGAGGAGAACCCTGATCGTCGCAGGAATGCGCATCAGGGTAAACGGGGGCGCAAAGGCAAAAACCGGCCCGATTCTGAGGGCACCCAGCAATACGAGAATGTACGACCCGGCCAACTCCTCGATCACTGGCGCGGTCCTAATTTACCAGCGATGGAATCGAGAGGAAGAGCGCTTCCGCAAACTGGCTGACCTGGCGCATCATCCATGAACCGAGAAATACGAGCACCAGAGTGGCCACGATCAGCTTGGGTACGAAGGTGAGGGTCATTTCCTGGACCTGCGTGGCGACTTGCACGATGCTGATGATCACGCCCACCAACAGAATCGCGAACAACAATGGCGCGGATACAAGGGCCGCTCGCCACAGCATTCCGTCGAGCATCGAAATCGCGCGATCCGCACCCAACGGCTCGTCCTTTTGAGATTCTATACTGATCCGCAGTTTATAGGCTGGCCAGCGGCGGGGATGAGGCATCCATCCGATATGGATGCAATTTTCCCTCGTGGCTCGGGCTTGGCCCCCCGGTGCCGAGGTCATCGATGGCGATGATATCGAACCGGATGCCTGATCTCCTTTCTTCGTAAACCTCCGACATTCCATTCGACTTCGTCTGAAATCCGAGCATTGGTGGCTGCAGTGAACGGCGGCCGAGAGGGCTGCGCGCCCTGACCGATGGAGATCGGCAGGGCTGTGGGTGGTGGGAGCGGCGCGTTGCCGCTCCGGACACCGGAGAAAACCCACATGACGAAGATTCGACTGAACGACATGCAGCTGGTGCTGCTGGCAACTGCGGCCCAGCGTGAGGACGGCAGCCTGATGCCGCTGCCCGAGAGCATCGGCGACCAAGCCGATCGCGCGAAGAAGGCGGTCGAGCAGCTCATCAAGAAAGGCCTGGTTGCGGAGTTGCCCGACGCCACCAGGGCGACCGCCTGGCGCGAGGATGGTGATGCCCGCTTCGGTGCCGTCATCACCGATACGGGCCGCGCCGTCATCAATGCCGAGGAGCAGGACGGTGACAGCGGCTCGGAACAGGTGCTGCCGAAACAGCCGCAGCCAGACCCCGCCCCGCGCGTGACCAAGCGCAGCCTGCTGATCGATCTGCTCAAACGCGAGGGCGGTGCCACCCTGGATGAGATGATCGCCGCCACCGGCTGGCTGCCCCACACCACACGCGCCGCCATGACCGGCCTGCGTAAAAGCGGTATGGGCGTGACCAGCGACAAGGTGGACGGCATCCGCCGCTACCGCATCGCCGAGGCCGGCTGATGCCGGTCTCGCTCGACGCGCAACTGGCTGCGCTGGTGACATTGTCGTTGGCGCAGCTGCGTATCCGCTGGACCGAGGTCTGTGACGGCCCGGTCCCGCGCGTCAGCGCGGGGCTGCTGCGGCTAGCGATTGCCTATGCGCTGCAGGAGAAAGTCCATGGCGGCCTGTCACGCAGGACCAGCCAGCGGCTGGAACGGTGCTGTCAGTCGGATGCGAACCGTTCTCCACCTGGCGGAATCCGGCCTATGAGATTGCCGGTCTAGCTCGCGAGGATCTGCCACTCGGCCAGTGCGGCTGAGCGGCGCTCCTTGTAGACTTCACGGCTGACGAGATGGCGTTCGGAGTTGAAATGGTTGTGCAACGACGCGTGGACGGATGCGAATTTCTGTAACGACTTCATCTGCCGGAATCTTAGCATCGCGCGCTCGCGTCGTCGGAAGGGAAGATGGCTGTTCTCGCACCTGTTGTTGAGGTGGCGACCGACCTCCTGCTTTTTCCGGTTGCCCAGTTCGTCCATCGCGGCGCCGTAGCTGCGCAGGCCGTCCGTAACGATGGCTTGCGGTGATCCGTGGCGCCAGAGCGCCTTCTTCATGAACGCCACGGCCGCAGCCTTGTCGCGGGTCCGGGTAACGTAGCTCTCAAGGATCTCGCCTTCGTGATCGACAGCTCGCCAGAGATAGACCATATCGCCGTTCAACCGAACGTACATTTCGTCAAGATGCCAGCGCCAGTGCCGAAAGCTGTGCATCCGGCTTACGCGCTGGCGGCGGATCTCGCCGGCAAACATCGGACCGAAGCGGTTCCACCACAGCCGCACCGTCTCGTGGCACAGATCATAGCCGCGCTCGAACAGCAGGTCCTCCACGTTCCGAAGCGATAGCGGGTAGCGCACGTACAGCATCACCACCATGCGGATGACCTCGGGCGCGGAGTGGAAATAGCGGAACGGGCAGGGTGGCTTGGCGCGGGATTTGCGGCTCATTCACCACCGCTACCAGCCAGTCCCTGCCGCTGCCGCATCCTTTTGACAGAACCCCAAAGTTGGTGACCCAATCTAATATCGGCGTCAGGGAAAAAGCGGCCGGATCGTGATGCTTCCAATGTCGATCATGTTCTTTTCGACCGCCAGTGCGTCCACAACCCATTCCGGCGCGCCGCCGGACGTGTAGCCCCCAGGGAGAAACGCCGGGCCGTATCGTCCCGCCTCGCCAAAAGGGCTCTGCAGATACACCAACGGTTCGTTCAGCTTGAACTTGAACTCGACAACCACATCGTCGGCGAACTTGCGGAACTCACCGATATTCACCGTATCCATCAAGCTCAGGCGGCGGCGGACCTCATCCCATTTGGTCAGGCCCTCGATCGCCTTGGAATCGGTGATGAAAGCGAACTCGTCAACAGCCAGGCGACCACCGTCGAAGAGCTTCTCTGCATAGGACGCACTCATGACGCGTGCGTAGACACCATTAACGGGGCCAACGGGTACCAGAGCCTTGTTGGCCGACAAGGCCACATGCTCGGTCGAGCTCGAGAGCATTCGAGCCGCGTAGCCTGCCATCAACTTCTCGATGGTCTTGGTCGGCCAATGCTGGATGATCTCAACCACCGCCTTGCCGATCGCGGTGCCGCGAGCGCCGCCAAGAATATGTCCGATCTTGGCTGTTGCCGTCATGCCGCGGCCGATCGTGCCAAAGCCGCCGAGCAGCACCAGATTGACTGCCGCAAAAGCGCGTTCGCCTTGCGACAAGGCGGCTCCGGTGATCATATTCTGACCGGTCGCCAGTTCATACGCGCCGCGCACCACACCGCTGACCGGATCCAGGCCCACCGCCAGGTCCGCAACGTTGCGGGCCATCGCATAGATTGCTTCGGCTTCAGCGTCGTTGCCGACGGCGCTCGTCGCATCCGCCTGCCGGACCATCGCGCGGGTGAGGTCGGCAACGGCATTGGGTGTTGTCGCGGGATCGGACTGCTCGAGCGCAAGAACGATCCTGTGCAGTCTCGTTGCGAGATAGGGATCCGGCGTTGCGAACAAATAGGTCTGATCGGTCGTGCGCAGGATGTCGTCGAAGGCCGAGACCGGCAATATCGAGGGCTCGCTCGTCGAATTGAGGATCGTGGTGCCACGAGCAGCGACGATCGCCGCTGCCCTGTCGAGAATATCGCCATGCTCGGCAATCTGGGCGGCGAGACCGTCCTGGAGGGCGCGTATATCCTGCTGAAGCGCCGCAATGCGGCCGGCCTGATCGCCCAGGCCAGCAATCGATGAGGCGACGCCATAGGCGAGCGCAGTCCCGGCCGCGTTCACGCCGGCCGCCCCAAAGGCATATCCTACGGTATCGACCACCATCTCGGGATTGTCGGTTTTTGCGGCAGCCCTGGCCGCCGTGGCGTCGCTTTCCGATTGGATCTCCGGACCCGACGGCTGGGGCTTGGCTGCGATATTCACGTCCGTTTCAAACGAGATATAGACTGCCTTAGTCTTCCAATGCCGGATTTTGCCGCCCTTCAAGCTGCCCACGCTTGAGCCGGGCACGAAGACATATTCGTCCCAATATTGCCGGCCGGTTTTCGGATCAGTCCGCCATTTGTGCGGCTTTCCGAACGCGACGCCGGGGCCAAGAAAGGCGCTGCATGCGAGCGACGCGACGAGGTCCCGTCGCTTCATGAGATGGGACGAGCCGCGGCCTGCCTGAGGAGCGCGATCAATCTTTTCGTTCGCTGGTCCTTCGCAATGATCGGACAGGCCAGCGAGATCTGTGCATGGTCGGCTATGAGGTCTGCGCTGGCCGATCGGATCTCCCGGCTTTGGGTCAACAGCAACTCACGCGGTGTGTCATTCTTAAGTTGCCGCGAAACCCGCGCCAGATCGGCGATATTGGCGACTGCCTGATTCGACATCAGCGTGCGCCGCGCCCTGCAGCTTGCCTCAACCGCAGTCACCGCGCTCAATCGCTGGTCCTCCTCGATCGCTTCGCTTTCCATATAGGCGGCCGCGAGCTTCGCGAAGTTTCGAGACATCGGCGTGTAGACGGCATTCACTTTGTCGGTTTCAGTCTGCGCCTTGGCTCTTGCATCCTGGAGGCGTTCGCGCAGTCCCTTTGGCGCAGCCTGTCCGGGATCGGCAACCTCGCCCAGCAGGGAAAGATCGGCATCCGGCAAGGCAAGCAAGCCATCCAGGGCCCTGACAAGACCCTCACGCTGTGAGACGATGCGGCTGAGCATTTCCATGCAGCTGGCCAGCCTATCGTAGTCGCCGGCACGCTGCGCGCAGTCAGCGGTGAAGTAGGCTTCCAGCTCGATATTGCGGTCCATCAAATCGCGCACGCCGTCGACAAGAACAAGGATCCGGTAGGCGCGCGAGAGCGAGGATTTGAAGACGAGCTCCTCGCGCTGCTGCTCGATACGAATGATATCCTTTTGGATGGCGAGCATGGCCTCGCCATAGGATCCGGTGACGCTGGATTCGACGATCTGCGCGCACGCCCAGACCCCGGTGACAATAAGGCCCACAACCGGCGTCGCCGCATAGCTATATGCCACAAATGCCACCGCGCCGTTGGCGACTGCATGGAATTTCTGCTTGTCGGTGTCGGAACGGCGATAATCGTCAGCCGCCATGAGCAGACCCAGCACGAACAATGTCTTGGCGCCAAACGACGTAACGCCCGCTACCGGCGGATGCGCATCGAGCCAGACCTTGACGTAATTCTTGGCCTCGGCTTCGAGAAAGGCCCGTGCAACGGATTCCGGCAATTCATCGTCTGCGGCACAAGGCGCCGCGCAGCTCAGCGCGAGCGCTGCAGCTAGTCCCCTGGTTGCGACTATCAGGCGGGCGACAAGCATCAAAAGTCCTGGGTCAATATGTCGATCGGCGCCAGCTTTGCCGGATCCTCGCTGCTCCGATCCCCTGCCGTAAGCGCAGTGTTGAAGGCCTCCGCGGCAGCGACCGCAAGAACCAGCATCGTCGATCGGCGCCGGGCAATGGCGGTCATGGACGCGCAATCTTGCGCGTCAGGTATGATATCGTGCAGCGACTCCAACCAGAAATCGATGATGGGGCGCTGCGCCTTCAGCCGGTTGATATTCGCGCGGGTGGCCGGCGTGGTTTCATCCGAAGCGGCAAAAATGTTCACATAATCGAATGCCTCGCGAAGGCGCTGGGCATAACGTTCGGCATTGGAGCAGCGGTCGGGAAAAATGAATGCCGCCGGCAACAACGCCTCCGGCTTGAGTTCATCGCCGAATATTTCGGTGGTCGAGCGAAACCGCTCCTTGGTGATCTTTCCTGGGGTGGCCAGCTTTCCGAGGTCCACGAAAAATTCGGCATTGACCGCATAATTCTCAGGATGAGCGACGATCGACTGGACGGCGCTCACCGGAAACACATCGAAATAAGTTAGGCCCTGACATGGCAAAGGCATGGATGGGTCTGCCGAATAATAGGAACAGGCACCCTTATCGTCGCAATTCACGGAAAGAACATAGGGCGGGTCGCACAATGTCCTCCGCGCGGCATCGTCGGCCGCCATCCTGTTGACGAGTCGTCGAATGCGCTCACGCTGCCGTTCGAGAACGCCGGTCAGTCTCGTACGGAGCATTGCAACCGTCGCAAGCGTTTCACGCGCGCGACCAGAGCTCGCGGCCTGCAATGCCGATTTGAGATATTCCGAAGCAATTGCAGCATCTTCCCTCGTTTGCGCGGCATCCAGCTTGGCGGCGACGAGCAATGCTTTGACGGTCTTGTCGTCGTCCGGGTCCAATTCGCGCAGGAGTTCGAGAATGGCGACAAGCTTTTTGTCATTGCCCGTGACGAACCCGTCAAACCAGGTCGAGAAGCGTGAGATGTTCGATCGAGACTGGTAGCGCTCCACGACGATCTGCTTGAGCTGCGCTTCCAATATCTTGATCGTCGCCAGCCCCTGCAGCATCTGCTGACCGACATCCTGCGAGTTGGCGACATCTTCCGCGGTCGCAACTATCCTGGTCGAATAGATCTGGGCTGAAGCCAGATTTCGCTCTCGTTGCAATTGGAGCTCATACTGCGCCTTCAGCCGCTCCAGCCTTGCTTCGTTCAGGTCGCGAGACCGGCCCCATGCTCCGAATGTGACGACGTCGGCATAGGCGTCGGCCAGTTCGGCGGGGCCAGCATGGGCATACGTGGTTGCGCATATGGCTACCACACCAAGAGCGCCCGCAACCGTGCGATGCCAACCTGCCCTCAACATTCCGGCCTGATGCTGCTGCTGGCATGCGGTGCCGCGATCAACGTTTCGGTATTGGCCTGCGACATCAGATGATCCGTGAAAGACGCCTTGCGAACGAGAGTGACGGTATCGGGTCCCAGATCTTTGTTGAAATTCTGGACCCGAGGCGCGAGGCACCAGTCGGCGCGTACATAATCCCGGTTGAACAACCAGTGGCCGGTTTTGGGCATGTCGATTTCGGACTTCGACATGCACCGGAAATCGCGGGAATAACGGTTGATCGTCGAACAGTTGAGCGGCGCCTGGGATGTCAGGACACTGAAGGGATAATTGCGAAGCTGGGCGTTCAGCAGGCCATGCTCAGCAACCAGCTCGTCAAAGGCGAGACTGAGACTGTCCTTCATGCCGGCGACAGCCACACCAAGCTCATGCGTCCGGAATGATGACGGCGTTTGCGAGATCGTCGCGACGAGGGTCAGGGATGCGCCGATATAGTCGGCAACCGCATCCGCCTTGAATGTCCAGGATGGCTGATCACCGGAAAAGATGAGTACCGCGTTGCCGGCACTCCGCCACATCGTCCATTCGATTGGCCCGGCACGGTCTGTCGACTCCAGATTGCCTGCAAGCGCGGACAGGATCTGATCCGTCACCAGTATCGCTGCGGTCATTCGCTGTATCTGCTCGGCGAGGACCGCCGCGCGATCTCCAAAGGTCTTTGCCTCCTGCTTATCCTGCTCGCTGGGTGGTGGAGCTTTGTCGCTAAACTCGATCACGCCGGATTGAGGCTGAGCGCTGGCGCTGCCCAAACCGGCCGAAAGCATTGCAAAGACAAACGCCGCGCGCCACGACATGCCATCCATATCGGCTCCCCCAAGCTGATATGAAGGCTACCGTCCGCAGTTTCGATTGACCAGCTTCAAAGTCGATATCTTGGACTGTTATGGACAGGGATTTGTTGTGAACAACTTTTTGATCTTCGCCTTGGCTGATCTGGCCATTATTTCGTCGATTAGACCGGCAGCCCGTCGCGGTCGACCATGACAAACCGGCCAGCTGACAGGTGCTTGCGATCGCCTGCCGCAACCCAGACATATTTGCCAGGATCGCCGAACATTGGCGCGATCTCATTTACCTGATCGACCGTTATGGCGCACAGTCGCCGTTCGAGATCCGCGGCATATCCTTCCGGATGCCCCATTGCATCCTCGTGCAGCAAGCTGTTGAGCACCTCATTGTTCGTTGTCCACATGTTGACGAGACCCAGGACTTGCGCGTCGTGCACCGACGCGAACTCGTCTTGGGTGATCGGAGCGGCTGACGACAGCGCGACAATCTCCGCCTCGATCGCCTCGATCGCGTCCATGGTGCGATCGGCCTGGACCGACGTCGTGATCTGCAGAAATCCCAGATCGCGATCCATATGGGCCTGACAGGACACACCATAGGTCCATCCCTGGCCACGGAGCCGCTCGGTGAGCCGCTTGGTGAAGCAAGCGGTGAATGTCGAGACCACGCCCTCGGAACTGAACCGCCCCGGGATTGCCGGAGGCCATTCGGCTTAAATTATGCGGCCATGGGAGTGTCGTCCAGCATGGGTAGTAGCGTTCCTCGGCTTCGGCAGGTGGTATATTGCCAATGGGTGCAAGGAGCCGGCGGTTGTTGAACCAGTCGACCCATTCGAGCGTGACCGCCCAGCTCGTCACCGACGCGCTCATCATGGCGATCTGGCGGCGCGGCAAGCCCGATGCCCTGCTGCACCACTCGGATCAGGGCAGCCAGTATACCAGCGAGCAGTTCCAGCGGCTCATGGCCGATAACGGCGTCACCTGTTCAATGAGCAGGTCCGGCAATGTCTGGGATAACGCTGCCATGGAAAGCTTATTCTCCTCGCTCAAGACCGAACGGATCGGGAAGAAGGTCTACCGAACGAGGGTCCAGGCGAAGGCCGACGTGTTCGATTACATCGAATGCTTCTACAACCCGACCCGGCGACACTCGACCCTGGGCTATCTCAGCCCCATCGACTTCGAAATGGAAGCTGGTGTAGCCTGAACGAGCCTATCTCGGTGTCCGCCAAACCGGCAGCAGGCCAGGCAAAGCCCAGCTGTGCCTTGGAGGGCTCTGGACTGTCCCGGATTCTAAAGTAGGTTATGATCCATGCATCTTCGGGGGAGGATATGGATGCGGTTGTCATGCGCATTGATGTTGCTTGGTACGTCCTGTTCGCCGCAGGGAAGCGCATCCGATGCGGCGGATTCCAACGCCCGAAATGCGCAACCTGCTGCGCGAACACTGAATGCCGCCGCGATCAGCCGGCTGCTCACCGAAGCGCAACACAAGTTGCCGCCCGCCGGAGCAGGGATCCAGGCACCAGGCGCAGGTTGCCTGCCGAAGAATACACCGCCATTTGCCGTCGAGGGCGTGGTGCGGGGCATGCCGATCGATGCGGCCACATCGATTCTCGCTTGTGCGGGTTTTGACGTTGGCGAGCCATTTTACAGCGAGCATACCTTCGCGAACAATCCGTTCTACAGCGTTACCGCACGGCGCGGCCAAACGAGCGTGGAGCTCTACTATGCAGGACAGCCGGATCAGGAGCGGGTCATCAGGATCGAGCAGGAGGTCCGCTATCCGCAGGGGCAGATTGTAAAGGTCGATGAACTGAAAGCTCAGCTCAAAGTGAGGTTCGGCGTCACGGATTATGCTACGAAATTCGGTACGGTTTATGGCGTGAACGGCAAGGAGCCCGCGCCCGAGGCGTTTGACGAACATCCCGGAATCCCGACGAAGTGCGAGCTCAACATCCTCAAATACAGCAATGAGGCCTATTGCGGCGCGACAGTGAATTATTCGATCCGCTCGAGCGAGACTGGGCAGGCTCTGTCCTACAGCCTTGCGATCGACGATCAGCGCGACACACTGGCGATCGTCGAGGCACTTCGGAAAAGCCCTCCAGCACCGCGAGCGCGATAATGAAAACTGCACAATTGAGCTTTTTTGTTGCGCTCTCTCTGCTCGGCGGATGTGACGGGCGGACCGGAAGTGCGACCATCTTCGGAGGTGCGCCAAAGGGGTGCGCTGATCTGGCAACGCACCCTCTGGAGCTCGATGGTCCCAAAAAAGGCGTTTGGGGGCGGGATCTCGATGCCGCGGCAGCCGAGAAGGCGTGCGCTGAGGACGTCGCGGCGCGCCCAAAGGATCCCGCCGCGCATTTCCATCTCGCACGCGCCAAGGAGGCGTCGGGGGATGGAGAGGCGGCTGCCAAAAGCTATCTGGCCGCTAGCGCGCTTGGCTATCCGTTGGCGGATTATCAACTGGGGTTACTTGCGGCGAGGATCGATGATCAGCCGAACACCCGATTCTATCTCCAGCGTGCATTGACCGGATTTTCGAGGAAGAATGAAGCCGGCCATGATGATGGCCGCATCGGGTACGCTTTTACGGTCATGATCTATCCTGACGGAAAGCCCCAAGGAATCACGAGTTTCGGAAGTGCCGGGCGCGCTCTTCATGAGGCGGCGGGCAGGGGGTATGCGGAGGTCCTGTTCCGGCTGGCGATGGACATGCGGGCGACCGCCAGGGCGCAGCAATTTCGTGTTCCCGAAGCCTTTCAGCTCACTTATCTGACCATGCTCGAAGCCGCGGCAACGAATGGCAAACATCCAGATGCTGCGATGGTCCAGGCGGAGAAATTCATTTCCGACGCCGACCATGATTATCGGCGCGGCGGGATCTTCCGGGAATATGGCGCGCATGAATCGCTTCAGCGTGCCAAGCGCCGTATCCAGACCGCCATCGATGGCGGCATCGAGCCCGCCAGGATTGCGAGAGCGAAAGAGATGATCGAAGAGATCGAAACCCGCGGTGACCGGCAAATGGCGGCGGCTATTGGAACCTTGTTGGTGCTGATGGAAAACGACATCAAGAGCGGGGCCTATGCCCGGCGAATGGATGAGATGTTCTCGGCGGCGCCATCGACGCCGGTGCGTGGCAATTGGCTGGAATGCACGCATCTTATTTCCAACGCCTATAACGGCGATGTAGGCAGCATGTATGCGTCCATGTCGCTCAATTGCTGAATGCCGTTTTCTGCCGCATGATCCCCGGTGAGATCGGCCTTCTGGCGCACATGATGCCGAGGATGATGCTGGGGCGGGCGCCCATGGTGCGCCTGGAAGCGGACTGTAAATCCCGAATTGATCCACATGTTTTGGCTTGCGCCTATCTAAAGAGGTCGATCGATGAATGAACTGCTCAGCCGCGGGATGATGGCTCGCACTGCTACGCTGGCCTGCGCCGCCGCGACCTTGATGCTCTCAGGCTGCGGCCAGGAAAGATCGGCGACTGGTGAACCCGGTGCCTCTGCAACCGCTGCCGCGAGCGAGGTTTCGGGTGGTTCGCACTTCCCCGCCGTCCCGTCCGCGTTCGAGCGGGAGATGAGCGGGGCTCTCAAGGACGATCAGGGGCTGTTGCCGATCGAGATTCTTGCCGAGCGCGGAGTCTCGGACCGTATCGAGGCCGCCGCGCGCGCTGAACCCGACAAGGTGTTCGACGTTTACAAGCAGCTGAAGACCGACAGCCTTTGCGACCGGCCGAGCCAGTCCCTTGGCGAAGCAATCGACCTTGAGGGTGGCGGACGGATGCCAGTTTCGCGTGATCCGGACCGGGTATGTGATTTTCTCCTGTCGGAGGCAGCCAAGGCGGGTCATCCCGACGCGAACTTCGAACGCGGCGTGCAGGATATCGTCGCTTCCGAAACTCTCTATCGGAAAAATACCCGCTACTTCGACCCCGAGATCGAAGTGCTGCTGCAGCGCGCCAAGAAGCATTTCACCATCGCCCAGCAAAGCACGACGCCGGGTATCCCGGACGCCGCGAGACAAGCCCTGTCCGCTTTCGAGGCGCAGCAATATTCGCGCGGTTACGGCGGTGCCGACGCCGATCGAATGCGCGCGATGTTCCTGGGGTTCATGGCGGTCGCTTACATAAGCGAGTCGGCCAAATTCGCGGCCGCCGCCGACAAGCATTGCCGGGCATTGCAGGCAGGTGCGATGGCGGCGCTCAAGCCGGCTCCCAACTGCTAGAGCCGGTTTTCCGGGTGGGCTGGTGTGAAGAGGGCGCGCAGGGCCAAGGCTATTCCGCCAAGATCCCGAAGAGACGATTTCGATCGGTTTCCTTGCGTGTGAAAAACGATCGAAAGGGCTTCAGACAAAGAGAGGTCGTGGAGCGGCGCATTGTTGAAACAATGCAGCGAGGGGAAAACTTATCGAAATCGCCAATCGGTGCCATTGTCGCATATTCTGTCGGCTCGAGTCGTAGACTTTGTTAAATTTTAGAGACAATGTGAGAGGCGCGGCCAGGGCAGAAACGGGCAGCGAGTCCAGTGATGGTCATAACGTCATGTGCCTTTCATCTCAGGGAGAAATATGCCGGGATATTTCGAACAAGTTGCATTTGGCGGCGCAGAATTTGCCGAGAATCCGGAGCCGCGATGCCCTTGTCTTTTGTTGCTGGACACTTCTCACTCGATGAGCGGACGTCCCATCGAGGAGTTGAATAACGGCCTCGCGACCTTTCGCGACGAATTGAATTCGGATGCTTTGGCGGCCAAGCGGGTGGAAGTCGCGCTCGTCACGTTCGGCCCGGTCGAGATACGCAGCGATTTCAGCACCGTGACCGGTTTCTACCCACCCCATCTTGGCCCTTCGGGGGCTACTCCCATGGGGGAGGCGATCGAACGCGGCATCGAAATGTTGCGCGCTCGCAAGAACGAGTATCGGTCGCACGGCATCAGCTATTTTCGGCCCTGGATCTTCATGATCACGGATGGGGAGCCGACAGACGAATGGCGCCGTGCCGCCGATCTGATCCGTACGGGCGAGGACCGAAAGGAGTTCATGTTCTATCCGGTGGGAGTCGAGAATGCGGATATGAACATCCTGGCGGAGTTGTCGGTCCGCGCACCGCTCAAACTCAAGGGGCTGGCCTTTCGCGAACTGTTCGCCTGGCTGTCAAGCTCGTTGGGATCGGTTTCGCGCTCCAATGTCGACGACAGTGTTCCACTACAAAATCCCACGGCTCCCGACGGTTGGGCGATCGCGGGCTAAGTGGGCGTTTGGACTTGGGCGGCGGCAGGCGTCCGCGGCACCTCGCATGCCAAGACCGGAACACGGTGCCAGGACGCGCACGCGGTCGCTGCCGTGGGCGAGAGCCTTTGCGCCATGGTCTCCGACGGCGCCGGAAGTGCGAGCTATGGTGGCCAAGGTGCTCAACTGGTCTGCCGGACCTTGATGCGTCATGCCCGTGTGCATTTCGAGCGAAGCCGGGACGCTCCAAGCGACGACGTGGTCTGGAGCTGGATCGACGATACGCGCGACCGCATTGGCCTGGCGGCCGAAGTGCGTGGCTTGGTGCCACGCGATTTCTCTGCAACTCTCGTGGCAGTGCTCATCGGCGAAAAGGAGACCAGCATCATTCAAGTCGGTGACGGCGTGGCTGCCCTTCTAGGTGATTTTGGGGGCGGCTGGTCCGTTCCGCTCTGGCCGGCGCACGGAGAATATGCCTCGGCGACCTATTTTGTGACTGATGATTCTCAACCTCAAGTGCGGATCGAGCGTGTCGCCGATCCCATCAATGCGATTGCTTTGATGAGCGATGGGCTTGAACGTCTAGCGCTGAACTTCTCCTGCAAAATTCCGCATGACCCATTCTTCAACGGGATGATCGCGCCATTGCGGTCATCGACGGGGGACGGGCGCGACGCAGCTCTGTCGCGGGCATTGGCCGCGTATCTCGACGGCGACACCGTCAACGCGCGCACCGACGATGACAAGAGCCTCATATTGGCCGTTCGCCGATGACAAGGCCGTTGATATTCAGGTCAGACGGTTCTCCGCTCGCTGTCGCTGACCCGATTGGCTGTGGTGGCGAGGGAATTGTCTACGCCGTCGCCAACGACAACAAGGTCGCCGTCAAGATCTACACCGGCGGCGGCGCGGAGCGCCGTGATAAGATCGTGGCAATGGTCGCCGCACGTCTCTTCGAGCGAACCCCGCTCGCGGCCTTTCCAATCGAGATTGTTCGCAACAAGGGCGGCGATTTTGCAGGTTTCGTCATGCGGCGCATCAGCGGCCATAAGCCGCTGTTCCAGCTCTATGCGCCCGGCGAGCGCAAAGCGAATTTTCCAGCCGCGACTTATTCGTTCCTGGTCCAGAGCGCGCTTAATTTTGCAAAAGCGGTGGGTGCCGTTCATGCAACCGGCTGCATCATCGGCGACATCAATCATAGCGGGGTCCTGATCGCCGACAATGCGCTGGTAGTCGACGGTGAGCCGTGCGATAGCACCGAAATTGCGTGCCATGATCGCATCGAGATAGGTGACCCGCGGTGCGCATCTGCTCTATGATCTAACGCGACATCTAACGAGCTGGACGGAGATCTTTCGGCATTTGCCGGAAGGCGCCGTCCATCGCACGCCACCCGATCGGCCGGAATATCCTGGAACTGTGCCGCACGCCGCCGCGCAAGCCTTGGGAAGCGTCCTGGCGACGGTCGTGATGTCCAACCGGATTGACGAAGGCGTCAAACAAACCCTTCACGATGTGACGATCGGCACCATCAAGCATTTCCATCCGGACGACGGGGAAGTTTCGCAAATGCGCGCATTTCTGATCGACGCGCTGTTGCGGGGCGGGCACCGCCGGCCAAACCGGCGGTACTTCGCCAAGCTATCGGAGCTTCTCGACATGTTCGAGCTGCTTGTCGACAATATCCTACAAAACGCATTGAAGTTTGCCGACAGTGGTTCGACCGTTTCGATCTCGCTCCGGCACGATAATTCCGATGTCCTGCTCGAGGTCGCCAATCGTGGTCCGGAAGTACCCGCTGATCTGCGCGACCAGATATTCGAGCGCGGTGTGACGAAGGGAGGGCATGGCCTCGGCCTCTATGTCGTCCGGATGGTGGCACGCCGCCATGGCGGAGATGCCTGGTCGACTGAAGAACCAAGTGGATTCAGGCTCATTGTGCGGTTGCCGCGAGCTGAAGCGTGTGTGAGTGGCGTTGAGTCTGTAATTTGACTGCTCACCAGATTTGCGTACATTTCGTTGAGGCGCCGCCGCCAGTGCCCGAAGTCCTGCATCCGGTACACCCGCTGCCGGCGGATATTGTCGGCAAACGTTGGTCCGAATCGCTTCCACCACAGCGCCACTGTCACTTGCAGGTGAATGTCGCTCGATATCGGTCGTCCCTGACTACGTCGAAAGATAGCCGGTTCAGATCGTAGGATTTTCCTTCGAACATTGTGGTAAGCTTGGTGCCGCGATAAGCAACCGGCACATCGCCGATCGTGAGAAATGCAAAATAAACCTCGCCGGAAACCAGCTGCGCGCGCGCGCCATTGAGTCCAAGGTCGCGTTCGATCCCGTCCGGCAGCCTGGTCCTGACAGTCTGCCAGCCATAATGGTCCTGGAATCGCAGCAGTAGAGTGATCGGCTCGCCGCATTGGTTGACCAAGCCTAGCGCTCGCGGCTCTTCCACCGAATCCATTGGACCATCAAGCGCAAGGTCGCCGTTCTGGGTCAGGCGATCGAATGGGACGTAGCCGACGCCGGTCTGCTTCTCCATCATCACTTCAGCCCAACCCTTGGTGAACGTACCTGCACCGGTGACGCCCGCGACCTCGAGTTTCTGCCCGGTTGCGAGTGACCATGCAGCATTGGTCATTTGTGGCGATGAATCGTTCGGAGCCTGGAGTGGCGTCAGCGCCTCGAGAGTGTACCAGGTGCCGGCTTGTGCGGCGTCCAGTACAGGGCGCTGGGTCTCAGATAGATTCAGCATCGAGACAAAATTGCCGGTAAATGGACCCTGCTTAATTTTCAGCCAACGATAATTGGCGTTGCTTTCGGCCGGAACCACCACGCCGACCAGTTCAGCACCACGCTCCAGTCGCCCGACTTCGACGGAACCGGAATTGGCCTTCGCTCGCACCGCGATCTGGCGCACGGCGTAAAAAGTCTCCTCGACGAGGCCAGCGTCAGGGTCCACTGCCGCTGCGACGGTGTTCGACTCGTTCGATCCCTTAGTGTTGGCGACCGGGGAGTCGGATGCGCAGCCGCGCATCGCGATCATGCTCACCACCAGAGCCGCGATGAGCCAGCCGAAAATCTTCCGCAAGCTGGGCGCCGGATCGGTCGGCGTGCGACTTCGGATTGGACCTGTGGAGGCGGGTAGCGGCTGCCTCGTCTCCGGATTTGCCGCATCCTCGGGCGTCACGATCACGTCCGGTGCGATTGTTTCGGCAGTGGATACAGGCTGTGATGATTTGCCTCCATTCGCCGGGTCCTCAGGAGCGTGGGGCTTCTCCTCGCTTGCAGTGGTGCCCAGCCCAAGCATTTCCCGTAGCAGCGGATGTTCGCCAGCCGCCATCCGTAGCCGTTCACCATCCTCACCATAAGCGACGATTGGCGTTTCAGCTCGGACCTGTCCCTTCTCGATCGCGCGTTGGCATGCGGCCTCGGTGCGCAGGAATTCAGGGAACCCGTTCGCTTCGTAACTGATAGGCTTCATAGGCATGCCGCCCGATTGCGCCGCCGTGCGGGGCCGCGCCCTTGCCCCGAGTGTGAGGGCACAGGGGCGGGCGGTCTCATTGGTCCGCGAGCCGCTCGCGTCGCGCCCGCGATACGGTCACGATGCCCTCCTCATAAACCGTCCGCACGCAGGCAATGTCGCGGCATTCGCTCGCGACAGACCGGTATTCGGCGAGCGGCCGGACCGTCACGCGCAATTGTCGCGCGGCATCCAGCGAAGCGGCGAGCCGCGCCTCATATCCGCGCAGGTCGGGCGACTGGCAGTAAAAGCGTTCGAGGCCCGATCGCGCCGCGCGGCAGCTTTCCCGACCGGACGGCGGAGGCGGCACCGGGCGCGTGCGGGGCATGGCGGGGGGCGCGGTCGTCATGGCGGAACCCGATGCGGCGGAGGTCGTTGCCGGCACCTGTCCGGGATTCGTCGTGAGCTCCGGCTCCGGCGCCTGCACCGGCTCCAGCTCGGGCGGGGCGTCGCTCCGCGCGGGCGGGGGCGGGCGCGCGGTGATCAGCGCGAAGGCGGGGCGGCGAATGTCATCGGCGGTCCGGATCGTGAACTGGTGCCAGATCTGACCGTCGACGCCGGTCACAAGCCCGGCGAGCAGAAGATGGCTCTCGATCCCGAACCGCGCGACCTCCGCGCTCGAAGGGTCGGGCGCGGCGCGCAGCACGATCGGCGCGGCAAGCGATACCGTGCCCGCGGCGCTGCGGTCGAGCGCGGGTGGCCGTGCTTTGTCGAGGAGCACCGCCGGCAGGAAACGGCCCTGATACTGTCCCTCCACGATCCTGAGCCAGTTTCGGTCATCGGTGGGTTCGACGCTGATCATGCTGCCCTGCACCAAAGTCCCCGATCGCCCGGACATCGGCGCCGGATTAGCGAAGGTGGCGGTGTCGCCGACGATGAAGAGCGATTGCCGCTGGCCGGGCAGAGCGAGATAGCCGAGGCCGAGCAGCGCGGCCGCGACGATCACGACGAGCGGAATGATCCAGCGGGGCAGGGGGTGGGGCTGCGGCGCCGCAACACCGCGATTGTCTGTCCCCGAAGGGCGTTGCGGGAGACGGATGGTGCCGGACCGGTCTTTTGGCGGCTTGCCGCTTTCGTTCGTCCGGGGCTCCTTGGCGTACTCCCCGGCTTGAGCACTCTGCTGCGTGCCGACGGATCCGTCGTCTGTCTCCGCGCCTTCTCCGGTCTCGACCACCACCATGTCATCGACGGCGGGATCGTCTGCTTGCCCATCGTCGCGATCCTGCCCGAACAGCGGCGCGAACTGATCGATCTCGTCGGCGCGCGCCGATTTGCGGTCGCCGTTCGCAAGATCGAGCGTGATGATCGTGGCGGGCGTCAGCAGCCCGCGCTCGACGTCCGTCGCGGCCGCCTCGCATGTCCTCAGAAGCTTGCGTTCTCCGCGCAGCTCATAATGGGCCCGCTGCCACTCCCGGTACATCGCTCCCCCGCCAGTCTGCCCCTCGGCTCGCACCAGTCTCGCTGCCTAGCGAAAACATGTCCGCGATTCATACGCAAAACGCAAACAGCTTCAAAATGGGCCTGATTGGGTCATGCCGGTCCGACGATAGATACTGGACAAGCTTTGCCATCGCCATAAAGATATAGATCGGGTGATGGGGGGATAAATGTGCGGCAAAAGCGCTTTGTCTTTGTTCAGTTGGGTATTGCGATCGCTTGCCTGGGCGGATGCGAGGCCGCGCCCTCTGTAAAGACTGCGGCGCAATGCTTTCCCGAGGCCGCCCAGCCCTGGATCATTTCCGAAAAGCCGAAATCACTCGCTGCGGCGGCGCAGGCGGCCGGCGGCAATGCGACGGTCTATGTCGATCGCTCCGGCAGCATGGTCGGCTATCTCGACGGCGCCAATAATCTCGAGCGCCCGCTGCAGGATCTGATCACGACCCTGCCCGCGACGCTAAGGCTGATGGGCCACAAGAGCGCGTTCCGCTCGTTCGGAACCGCGATCAGCGCACCGCTCGACAACGGCGCGGGACTGGCGGGACGCGCTGCGTTCACCTGTGCGCCGGGCGCTGCGGGTTCGTGCGACAACAAGGAGTCCCGGCTCGACGTCGTCCTCGAAGCGGTCAAGTCCAAGGACGAACTGGCGGTCGTCATTTCCGACCTCTGGTTCTCCAACTCGGATATCCAGACGACGGGCATCACCGCGCTTCAGCCGCTGCTCACCGAAATTCTTCTCTCCGGCCGCGTCGTCGCAATCTACGGAATCGATTCGCCGTTCGCCGGCAAGATTTACGATCTCCCGCAGCCGGGTCTCGGTGCTACCACCATGGCTTATGTCGGGCGCCATCCGCTCTATATGCTCGTCATCGGTTCCAAGGCGTCGGTGGTGGAGTTCGGTGACAAGCTGGCCGGCTCAGGTCCGAAGTTCCTGGCGACGGGGCTTGCCGCCGGGACGGTCCGGCGGGCGCTGTTCGCGATCGATCCTGGCCAGCAGGTCCGCGCGGATAAGGCGCCCCTGTCGCTCGGCAAACATCCACGGTTGCGTCCAGACTATCTGCCGCTCCCGCAGGGCGTGGAGATCCAGCGTTTCGCGCTGACCCGTGGCTTGCCAGAGAAACGTGGCGCGGCGGCGCCGGACCTGCCGCAATGGACGGGGCCCAAGTCGAGCGATTTCCTGAAGGATGTCGTCTGGAGCGGCCCTACCGAAAGCAGGACGCGGATCTGGCTGCGCAACGACGAGAATTGCACGAAGAGTTCCTGGCTCAGCCGCAGCGAGAGCGATCTGGGCTGGTCGGCAGCGCGCGAGGGGCAGCGGCGATTCTCGCTCGACCCGGCACGGCTGGTATCGGCCTTTTCGAGCAAGGGTGTCTATCTCGTCGTGGGAGAGGTTCGGCGGACCTCGGTCTCCCAGCCCAACCCGGCATCGGCCTGGATGCGGGGTGACTGGAATCTCGAACCCGAACAGGCACAATCAGTCGCGCAGGCAAGGCCCCGCGTCTTTCCTACGCTCAATCTGAGCGAGTTCGGCAGGATCATGGAAGGCGCGCTGGCTGCCGCCGCGCAGAAGAAGGACCAGCCGATCGCGGGCTTCGCGACACTGGTGAAGGTCGAGGATTGATTTTGCGCGCGCCCGCGCGCGCGATGGGGAGAGTGGATTCGATGGCGGAACAACGGGGCACGACGGGGGCATGGATCATCCGGTCGGGCAAGGCATTCGTGATCCATGCGCTGGTGGGCTTGGTCGTCGCGGGCATTGCCTATTGGATGACCATGGGCTTCGACGCGGCGAGCCAGAAGACCCAGGCCGATTATGATCCCGAATCCGTGGCGATCCTGCTGGCGACCGCGCGCGTCAAGCTCTGGAGCTGGTACGCGGTCTCGTTCTTGGTATCCTGGGTGGCCGCGACGATCTTCCTCCTCGTGACGAACACCATGTATGCGCGCAATCGCGTCGAGGGGCGGGCGCGTCTGGCCGCTTGGGTGCTGCTCCTGCTCGTCGTTCTGGGCATCGCGCTCTTTTTCTGGTGGCGCCTGCTCGCGCTGCAGGAGGTGGGGACCGTGATCCTGCCCGGCAATTACTCGACCGCGCTGGGTGCCGGCTTCATCGGGGTCATCCTGGCCTATTGGCTCGCAAGCGCGATGACGGTGACCATCACCATGCGTCCCTCGGTCCCGCTTTCGGATCGTCTCCCCACCGTCTGGAACTAAATCATGGCACAAGACGACGTCCATATCCTGATCGGTGTTGGCGGCACCGGCGCGAAGGTGGTCGAGGCCGCGCTCGTCCTGATGGCGGCGGGGGTGGGACCGCAAAAGGTCCATGTCGGGCTGGTCGATCAGGACCAGTCGAACGGCAATGTCGAGCGGACGCGTTCGCTGCTCGACGGCCTGCAGCGGCTGCGTCAGCTCTGGGGCCGCGAATCCGATGTCAATTTCATCGACTGGAAATCGACGGACGATGCGATGCCGTTCGGCTCGATCGAGATCTCGCCGCTCTTCGCGGAGACGCAGAATGCGCTCTGGTGTCCCGAGCGCGACGAAACCACGCTGCGGACGATCATCGGGGCCAATCTAGACGGCGACCGCCGGAATCTATTCGACATGTTGTTCATGCGTGGCCCCGAGGAACAGGATCTCCCGCTCGGCAAGGGATATCGGGGGCGCGCCCATGTCGGTGCCACAGCCCTGGTCTCCGCGATCCTCGAGACCGAAAGCCTCCTGCTCAAGCGCCTGCGCGAGCTCATGGAGGACCCCGGCGGCAACCGGATCCGCATCTTCATTGTCGGTTCCGCCTTTGGCGGGACCGGTGCCGCCGGTTTCCCGACACTGGCGCGCGCGCTGCACAGGTTGCGCAACAGCCAAGGCTTCAGGAACCAGGGGAAGGTTACGATTGGCGGCATGCTGATGCTACCCTATTTCAGCTTCAATGACGAGGATGGCGATGGCCATGCCGTGGTCGCGCCCGATGAACTTCTTCCCAAGGCGAAGCTCGCGCTCGAATATTACGACAATCTATTCGAGCATGAACAGGCGTTCGACACATTCTACGCGCTGGGCTGGGAGCGGTTGATCCCGCTGGGCTATCACCAGGCGGGTGCTGCGGAACAGTCCAATCCTGCGCTCGCGCCTGAACTGTTCGCCGCCACCGCGGTGATCGACTTCATGAGCGGCGAAGCAACCGAAGCGATGCGCGGCACACGCGTGCTCGTCTCCGCGCGCGAGGATCAGGGTATCAAATGGCGCGGCATGCCCGATGGCGGGATTATCGAGCAGCGGCTGGGACAGCTGATTCGGTTCGCGGTCTATTGGCGCTACATCGCCGAGCGGATGATCGACGAGAAGACTTCGCTGCTACGCGGCAAGAACTGGATCCAGAAGCTGACCAAGGGCGCAAAGGCGATCGAGTCCGAGAATGAGCTGAACGCATTGCGCAGTGTGCTCGATCGTATCCTGCTATGGGCGGCTACAGTGCAGAAGACCAGCGATAGGCAATGGGCGCAGGGACCTTGGAATCTCAGCCGCTTCGTGCGCGAGACCGGGAGTCCGACGGAACCGGTCAGCCTCGTTAGCTCGCTCGGCGAGGACGCGATCTATGACGGGTTCGACGAATTGATCCGCGTCGACAGCGGGGAATATGCCCCGCGCGCAGGTCATGACCTGCACCATGACCTCACCGCGGGGCGGATCGAGGTCAGGAACGGCTCGAAGGGGCTGGGCATTGCCGTCAACACGGTCGCGAAGGCCGCCAGCCTGAAGGGTAGGGGATAATCGATGGCAATCTGGAACCTGCCCGACTTTGGCGAAAATGCGCCGTTTCCCGCGGCTTCGTCGCCTGGACACTGGAAATTGTCCGATGGCACGTTGCAGAATCTTGGCACGTCGCTCAAGCTCAGTTCGAAGACCTCGGGCGATCCGCATGAACCGATCCGGGCGATTCCCGATCCATGGGCGCAGGCGCGCACCTTCGCGGAAGCACTGATCGCCGGCCGCAACGGCCATTCGCTTCATGCCGAGGCGCTTGGCCAATGGCGCGGGCTGCTCGCGCTGTTCGCGCTGCGCGACCTCTATGCGAAGGATTATGACATCGTCCCGCGCAGCATCGCGCTGGCGGAAGAGAAACTGTTCGATCGCGTGCTTGCGCATCTCTCGCCGCAGGTGGCGATCGGTGACGATGTTGCCTTGTGGGCGCGGCCGGTGATATTCATGATGAGCGACGACGGGCGCTCCGAGCGCGCGATCGCGATGGGCAATCCCGCCTGCCTCGTCTCACCTGGGCGCCTGACGCCCGATCTCTCGCTCGAATCCGTACCATGGTATCGCGAGGGTTTGCGCGACCCTCTCAAATGCGGTCTGCCCGTCACCCAACTTTTCCTGCTGTCCGCCTGGCTGCGTGAGCTCCATGCCGCGCTTGCCTCGACGACCGGGCGTGTCGCGGACAGCATCCGCCAGTTGCTGCTCGACTATGCCGGCGAATGCGACGCGGCGACTGGCCGGCTCGCGCTGACCGCCAATGTCGGTGCGACACTGTACGCCGAGTTGCCGCGGCCATATTCGCTGCTGTTCGCCACCGCGTCGCTCGCGCCGATCAGCGATGGGTCGACCACATCCCAGACACGCCTCAGACTGGAGGCGGGCCACGATCTCGGTGCGTTCCGGGGCGTGATCCTAGTGGATGAGGCGCTGGCCAAGGACGATCGGTTCGACACGAGGCGCACCTTGGTGTGGGGTACGCGGACGCTCGGCGAATTGCTCGACTCCCCCGCCATTTTCAAGGATGTGGCGGCCGAGGCCGCGTCGCGTGGCTGGTTGCTGGCGACGGGGGACGATCTTTTCACTCCACGCGTCGCGCGGTTCGACAATGGCGCGCTGGTCGCAGGCAACCCGCATGGCATGGAAGATGTCTTGGCGCCGGTGCGGCCGTTGGCGCTGCTCCTCCCGGGTAATATCCGTGACCGCCTGACTGCGCGGTCCGCCCGCGAACGCGTGTCGTTTACGCTGTCGCTGGTCCTTGGAGACGAAGGAGATGCCGGCCGGCCGCTGCAGCTTACCCGTCACTATTCGACCAAACCCGCTCCCGGCGAGAGCCTGCTCGTCGAGGACGAGAACTGGAATTTCTACCACGCGTCGTTGTGGCCGGATTTCAGGTCGCCCGCGTGGAGCAGCTATTTCGCGCGCATCACCTATTCCGAGCAGAAGCGCGGCCATATGGTGCGCCCGACCCTTGCCATGTCGGGTGCGATGATCGCGCAGGATGTCGCCGAGCAATCGACCGCGCAGGGCGCGGTGACGCGCATCTGTGAGCTCAATGCGGGCCGGCCTTTTGCTCAAAGCGCCCGCTGGAAGAACTCGCAAAAACCTGCCAGCCTCGAATATGAGGATGTCCAGTTCTCGACGCTGCCGTTCGAGGCTGTCCTTTATGTCGATGCGTTTGGCGATCGCGTCGATGCGCAGGCCGGCATGGCGCTGGTTAACCTGCCGGTGATCGACGTGCGCGGCAGCGGCGCCGATGTCGCCGTTGATTTCGGCACGACCAACTCAGTCGCCTGTTTCGACAATCGCCAGCCCATCCGGTTTGAACGGCGGCTGCTGCATCCCGTCACGCTGCGCAATCCCGAGGAGCTGGCGCTCATGCTCAGCGATGCGCGGTGGCAGATGACCAAATTCTTCCCGCCCGAACTGCGTCACACCCCGACGCCGACGGTCGCGCTGCAGCGCCTCGCATTTCCGAGCCAGGCCACGCACCATGTCTTCCGCAACGTAATCTATTTCCATTCGCATCAGAAACATGTTGCCAACGCTCCGCTCGACGAGCTCAAGGAATTCCGGCGGCTGAAGGACGATGCGAAATTCAATCTCAAATGGTCGAACGATCCCGAACATGCCGAGGCCGCGACCGACTTCCTGCATCAGTTCGCGCTGATGATCGCCGCCGAGGCGGCCGCCGCTGGGCGCGATCCCAGGCGCCTCAGATGGCGGTTCTCGATTCCGGATTCGCTCGATGGAGAGATGCGGCTCAAATTCCACGACGACCTGAAGCGGATCACCGCGTCAATCTCAACTGACATCGCCTCCAGCGCGGACATATTAAAACCCCTCTATTCCGAGGGTCTGGCGGCGGCCAATTTCATCCTTCAGGGCGACCGCTTTACGCGCGGCTCGATCAACATTGTTTTCGACATCGGCGGTGGGACCACGGACATCACGATCTGGGATATCGGGCAGATAAAGTGGAAAGGCTCGTTCAAGCTGGCCGGTAAGGACTTCTTCACCAGTGCAATCAGCCAGAATCCCGAGATATTGACGCCGATCGGGCTGGGCTTGTGGCATTCGCTTTTCGAGGCGTCGGCGTCCAAGGATGGCCCGGTGCGGATCGAAGACGTGCCCGATCTGGCGGAGATGCTGTTCAGCGGCCCGGCACTGCAGCATGCGATCGACACGCATTGGGATTCACGCCTTCGCGTCGACACCGGCAAGAATCTCCGAATCATCGCGCTTACTTTTCTCGCCGGCCTTGCCTGGCATATGGGCCGCGTCGTGCGCCAGCTTGTAGCCGATGGCCGGTTGCGTGAGGATCAACTCGTCAATCCGGCCTTCGCGCTATGCGGCCGGGGTGCGGGCATCTTCAAGAAGATGCATGCCGAACGCGACGCCGATGCGGAAAGCGAGGTGACTCGGGCACTCAGCGTGTTCTCAATAAGTGCCGCGATCGACGGCCTGCCGCGACCGCAGCTCTTCACCACCGCGGATGCCAAGCTTGAGGTCATTCGCGGCATGATCGGTGACGAGGGCCGTGTCGATATCAGCGCGGCGAGCGGCAAGGCGGATGCCGAAACCTTCACGCTGGGTGGTGTCGGACTGTTTCTGGAAAACGAGGTAACCATTGATGCGGCTGCCAAGCTCGAGCGGAGTGCGGTAATCGAGAGGGTTCGCGAGGTCGATCTGCGCGAGATTGAGGCCATGCTCGCGGCTTTGCTCGAGGTTGCCAATATCCAGATCGATCTCAAGACCGATAGCAAGCAGGGCACGCTGAGCGCGATGAGCGCCGAAGTGATCGACGCGATCAACAGCTTACTGGAAAAGCCCGACCAACGACTCGCGCTCGAATCGCCTTATGTGACCGCGCTCAGGAGCCTGATCGGCATAATGGCGTCGCCCTCTAAGGAGCGTAATGGGAAGCTCAGCATGGATTTCTATTGATGCGCAGGCTCATCCTTCAGCTGCTTGCCATGTCGCTGGCGGCGATGCCGCTCGGCGTAGCAGGCGCTCAAAATCAGTCGAACGAAGCGAGATCGGTCGCGCAAGATGTGGCGCCTGCGCGTATACCGGACGCCGAGCAGAATGATGCGCGGCTGCTCGCGCCCGATGGTCTGGACAGCCGTCAGGGTCAACTCGTGGAAATGCCGGAACGTCTCTCCGGCCCTCGCGACGACTTCACACCGATCGCCGCCGGAGGAGGGTGGCTATACTGGCTGACGCTGATTGGCGCGCCGTTCATTGCGGCAATTTTGACTTCAATCGCGATATTCGTCGCGATGCGCGCGCCGCAACGGGCGCTCGAACAGGCGGTGGTCGATCTCGACAGGCGCATCGGCGACCTCAATGTAAGGATCGACGTACTGGCGGATCGTTTCCGAGCGGCCGAGACTTGGCGCGAACAGTCGCCACAACTGAGCACTGGGCGAGCCGGGCGTGAAGACTCGGGCGCATCTCGCCGGGGATCGTGGCTCCATGAATCCGTCGACGATTCCCATCGCGGTGCCGTAGAGCCACGGCCGGGACTGGACGACTGGACGAAGCGATCGGCCGCGGCGTCCAAGCTGCCACTCGCCGCCGTGCCGGACCGGCTGCCCGAACTGCGCGAAGCGCTTTCGCGCCTTGCGCGCGACCCGGGTATGCGCGTCAGCGATTATGACGCGCTTGTGACCAGGTTCGGTACGCTTTTCGGTGTCGTACTTGCAGCCGACGCGCGCAGCGCTACCCTGCTGGCGCAGGCGAGCGACCCAAACCGGCGCCTCAATGCGCTCAGGTTGGCCGACGACCGTCGTGTGGCGCTCATTCCGAGCAGTAAATATCTCAAGGATTTCTCCATGACCTATAAGGAGAGCCTTGAGGCAGGCGCTGATGTGAAGGCGATCTACGACTGCCGTGACGACGGGACGGGTATTCTTCAGATCGACCAGCTGGCCTGGGGCATGCTTGCCGACGACACCCGTCTAGATGGGATCGTCCGTGGAGTGCTGAGCGGCTATATCCGCTAGGACTAATTCGAGCCTCCGAGGAAAACGGCATCACCCGGATTGCAACCGGATACCCGACAAGGGAGTGTTCCGGCTAGCAGCGAGGTGCTTGTGCTAATTCACAGCCACGCCGTCCCGGCCGGCCAATCGCCCCCTGTCCGCCGGGGACGATATCCCGATGGATAGACGCCGCATCCCGATGACCGCAAGTCATGTCGGCCGATGTGAAGCCGCCAGGGCTTTGGCGAAGAGACGGGGATAAATTGCTTCCGCTTGATGCCCTTCCTTCAGCGCGGCGCGGGCAATTCCCGATGCCGCTGCCAGTGCGGCGCCGGGCGAGACTGCCGGTTCGAGCATGGCGGCAAGATAGGCGCCCGCGACCACATCTCCGGCACCGGTCGGATCCGTGATCTCCGAAGCTGCGATTCGCTGATGGCGGTGCGCGTCTATGAGCCGGCTGTCCGCCCCGAAAAGCATCAGGCCATCGGGCGATTTGAGAAGGATTTCGGCGCTCCCTTCGAAGCTGGACCGAATACACCGGGTGAAGTCCGCTGGCGAGACCACCCCATCCCCCCAGAGCATCTCGAACTCTTCCACGTTGACGAAAATGAGTGCCGCAAGATCGAATAGCCGGCGGATCGATTCATCCGTGGCGTGGCGCGCCGCCCAAATTGCGCCCGGATCGACGCTGATCCTGAGTGCCGGGTTGCGGCGCAAGCAGGTGGCGAGGATCGGGACTAGTGCAGCGGGCGCTGCATCATCCAGAAAGGATGTCACATGAATCCATGCGGCGGCTGCAGCCCATCCCACAATGTGCGGGGCTTGGTCCCGCAGTGACTGCGCGGTCCGATCATTTGCGCCGCGCGTCGTGACGAGCGTCCTTTCGCCGTCTATGGTGATCGCCAGACATGCGCCTGGCGCTGTCCCCGACGCGACCGTAACGAACGGCGTCTCGATGATGTGCCGATCGAACCAGTCGGCGAACCCTCGTGCATCCTCGCTATCCCCGATCGTGCCGAGATAGCCCAGATGAAGCTCGGAGTTGATCGCCCTTGCCGCCCGGATCGCGTTGAATGCCGACCCGCCGAGGCGCGTCGATCCGATGTGCGCGTTCAGCACGGTCAGTAATTCGGTGAATATAGTGGGGGCCACCGGTGTCTCGGAGCCCCATCGAAATTGCGCGCGCAACGCTTCGACGAGTCCTCTATGCTCGACCGCATCGACATTTATGTCGGCGATATAGTCGATGTTGAGCGCACCGATGGCGAGGATGTCGAGCGCATTGCGCTGCATATGGGTGTCCTATGCTGCAGCCAGCGTAAAATGATCGTTCGGACCTGCGTTTCTGTCAATCGGGGCTCGCGGATCCGGCCGCGTGCCATTGGCGATAGCGGATCGGATGCCGACCGCTTCTCCACGCTCGGAATCGACAAGCTCGTCGCCCGCTTCACGGACTTGGTGACGCCCGGATATTCTAGCGTCTGCCTTAGAATCCCAAGTCAAACGAAGGGGATTTCGTTTGAAGGTGCACAGCCTGGTTGCTCTCACAATATCGTCGTGATTGGTTATCTGGGGGATAACGCTGTTTGCCGCTGGCATGAGTTATTGCCGCCTTTTAGATCAGCACAATGAGCATCATCGGAACGAGGGTCGAGGAGACAGGCGCCTTGCTGCGCGGGGACGAGGGATTCATGCTGAGGCGCGATATCGGAGGTCGCTGGATGCTGGATCTGCATCGCGTCGCATCCGATTTTGCTGAGCAGCGTGTCCGCATCTCAGGGGTGGTCGTGGCCGATGGGCTGATCGATGTTGACGCTGTGGCGCCTGACGACTGATCCCCGAATTTTCTTGGCAAGCTTCCGACATTCCATTCGACTTCGGCTGCAATTCGAGCATTGGTGGCTGCATTGAACGGCGGCCGAGAGGGCTGTGTGCCCTGACCGATGGCGATCGGCAGGGCTGTGGGTGGTGGGAGCGGCGCGTTGCCGCTCCGGACACCGGAGAAAACCCACATGACGAAGATCCGACTGAACGACATGCAGCTGGTGCTGCTGGCGAGTGCGGCCCAGCGCGAGGACGGCAACCTGATGCCGCTGCCCGAGAGTATCGTTGATCAGGCCGACCGCGCGAAGAAGGCGGTCGAGCAACTCATCAGGAAAGGCCTGGTTGCGGAGTTGCCCGACGCCACCAAGGCGAGCGCCTGGCGCGAGGATGGCGACACCCGGTTCGGCGCCATCATCACCGATGCGGGCCGCGCCGCCATCAACGCCGAGCAGCAGGATGGAGAGAGCGGCTCGGAACAGGTGCTGCCGAAGCAGCCCCAGCTAGAACCCGCCCCGCGCGTGACCAAGCGCAGCCTGCTGATCGACCTGCTCAAACGCGAAGGCGGCGCCACCCTCGATGAGATGATTGCCGCCACCGGCTGGCTCCCTCACACCACCCGCGCCGCCATGACCGGCCTGCGTAAAGGCGGCATGGATGTGACCAGCGACAAGGTGGACGGCACCCGCCGCTACCGCATTGCCGAGGCCGGCTGATGCGGGTCTCGCTCGACGCGCAACTGGCTGCGCTGGCGACCTTGTCGCTGGCGCGGCTGCGTGTCCGCTGGACCGAGGTCGCAGACGGCCCGATCCCGCGCGTCAGCGCGGGGCTGCTGCGGCTGGCCATCGCCTATGCGCTGCAGGAGAAAGTCCATGGCGGCCTGTCGCGCAAGACCAGCCAGCGGCTGGATCAGATCGCTGTGGCGAAGACACGCACCGCAGATGCCCAACCCGGCATGCGGCTGGTCCGCGAATGGCAGGGCAAGCTCCATGTCGTCACCATCGGCGAGGATGGTGTTATCATGTGGAACGAGAAGCACTGGCGCTCCTTGAGCGAGGTCGCCCGCGCGATCACCGGCACCCGCTGGTCGGGACCGGCCTTTTTCGGCCTCAAGCAGAAGCAGAAGAGGCAGGCGGCATGAAACAGCGCTGCGCCATCTATACCCGCAAATCGAGCGAGGAGGGGCTGGAACAGGACTTCAACTCACTCCATGCCCAGCGTGAGGCGTGCGCGGCCTATGTGATGAGCCAGGCCAGCGAGGGCTGGTCGCTTGTCGACGATATTTATGACGATGGCGGCATCTCGGGCGGCACGCTCGACCGTCCCGCGCTCCAGCGGCTGCTCGCCGATATTCAGGCAGGCAGGATCGATATCGTCGTGGTCTACAAGGTCGACCGGCTCACCCGTTCGCTGCTCGACTTCGCCAAGCTCGTCGAAGCCTTCGACAGAGCCGGCACCAGCTTCGTCTCGGTCACCCAGTCGTTCAACACCACCACCAGCATGGGGAGGCTCACCCTCAACATGCTGCTCTCCTTCGCCCAGTTCGAGCGAGAAGTGACCGCCGAGCGTATCCGCGACAAGATCGCCGCCTCCAAGGCCAGGGGCATGTGGATGGGGGGCACGCCACCACTGGGCTATCAACCCGATGGCCGCACCCTCGCTATCGTCGAGGATCATGCGGCTCTCGTGCGCGATATCTACAGGCGCTATCTCGAGATCGGCAATGTCCGGCTGGTGGCGGAGGCACTCGATCGCGAGACCATCCTCTCGCCGATCCGCGCGCGGAAATCGGGCGCCACCTTCGGCGGGTGCCGGTTCACCCGGGGACAGATCTACGCGATCCTCTCCAATCCCATCTATATCGGCGAGATCCGGCACCGGGGGAAATCCCATACCGGCCAGCACCCGCCGCTCATCGAGCGCGATCTATGGGACGCGGTACAGGCGAAGCTTGCCGACAATGTCAGGGGCAAGCGCAGGATCAGGCAGGCCAGTCCCAGCATCCTCGCCGGCAGGATCGTCGATGAGGCAGGGGACCCGCTGGTGGCGGCCCATGCGCGCAAGAACAACGTCAGCTATCGCTATTATGTGAGCCGGGCGCTTCAGCATGGTGGTCAAACAGCCAGGATCAGCAACCATGGTCTGCGCATCCCGGCGCGTGAGATCGAGGCGCTGGTCGTAAACGAAGTGAAATCCCTGTTCGCCGATCCGCTCAACCTCATGGCGAGGCTCAAAGTCGATATCGCGCCGCATCGGATCGGTGTGATGCAGGAGGCCTGTGCTCAGGTGACGCAGGCGCTCTCGGGCAAGGTGCGGGCCGGGCTGGCGGAACTGCTGATGCAGGTGCGTGTGCTGCCCAGCCGTGTCGAGATCGACGTCGATCCTGTGGCAATCGCGAACCGGCTGGGCATCGAAGCCGATCCCGCCACACCCATGATCATGCTCGGCACCTCGGTGCGGCTGACGCGGACCGGGCGGGTGGTGCAGCTTGTGCAGGACAATGGCGTCGCGGCTAGCGCTGCGCCTACGGACGAGAAGCTGTTGCGGCTGATCGGGCGGGCTCGGCGCTGGTGGCGTGTGTTGCGGCAAGGCGATATGACGATCGATGTGCTGGCGGTGCGGGAAGGCGTGACCGCCTCTTACATGACGCGCGTTGTGAGATTGGCATTTCTGTCGCCGGCGGTGGTCGAGGCGATCATGGCAGGCACTGCCAAGGCCGGCGTGGATGGTGCATCGCTCACTGCTCCCGCGGGCGTGCCTGTCGATTGGGATGGACAGGCCAAGCTGTATCTCGCTGGACGAGCTTAGCGCGGAGCGTGATGTTCGTGCAGGGGCGCTTGTCCCGCATCCAGAGCCGCAGTCAGCATGGCATGCAGCGTGTCCTCCGCGCGCTCGCGTAACCCGGGATCGGCTGACGACAAATCAGTTCGAAGCCATTGGGGCATTTTGGCGATCAGTTCGCGGAGATCTTGGGAAATGCTTTTCTGCATGTCCTCTCCTGCCTGCGTTCGCACGAAAGTTGCAAGTCGGAGGCCAGTGGTTGGGCTCACAACCTAGATCGGGAATCCTAATGCCTGTCGAAGGAATAGGTCGTAATTCGCGATCACCTTGATCTTATCCGTGATCGTGCCTTCATAGGCGCCAAAGACGATGGCTCGACGAACGGCGGACAGGAAGCGCGCTAAATCGTCGACCTGATCGGGGCCATAGCCCCGGATCTCGCCGCTATCGATCGCCGATCGCAATGAGTCGACATATTGAGCATGGCGCCGATCGGCGAAGCTTTTCCAAGCAGTCGGGGTTTCAACTTCTGCCTCGTGCATGATGCGAAAGAAGAAGGGATATTTCTTCTGGTATGAGAAGAATTGCTCGAGCGCGTGATGCTCGCTCTCCAGATAACCCAGCCCCTCGCGCGAGGGCTTGCGCGACCAGTTCTCGAACTGCGCCATAATCCAGATGATTACGTGATCAAGGATATCGTCGCGGGACTTGAAAAACTTGTAGCAATGGCCCTGCGAGATGCCGGCCTCTTCCGCGATCCGCGCAACCGACGCGCCTTTGTATCCGTGTCGGCCGATCACCTGGCACGCAGCCATCATCAGGGTGTCGAACGACTGATGCTCGGCAACGGTGAACGGTTTCTTGGACGTCATGCAGAGCGTCGTGAACGGCGGCTCATGAGATGTCAAATGCGAAGGGGGCGGCCGCAATCGGCCGCCCATCTCCGGTCAGCCGAGCAGCCGTGCCGCGTTGTTCGTGCGCGCAAAGATCGCCTGTTGCTGAGCGGTCAGTTGCTCGGCCGTGGTCGCCGCTGCGCGCAGCACCGCTGTTGCGGCCGCGTCCACCGATCGCCCGGCCGTATCCAGAGCCACGCCATAGGCATCGCGTGCCATGTCCGGGCTGATCCGCTCGTCCAGCACATCGCCCAGCACCGCCTGCGGATCGCGATCGAAGGGATTGCCCAGCCCCGCGCCGCCAGCCGCCAGATGCACTAGCCGGGCGCCGGCCGAGATCGCGATCGGGCCCATCGGCATCACCGGCAAAAGCCGCGCCGCGCCGCCATCTTCCAGCCAAGTGTAGGATGGGCTGCCTGGCAGCCCGCCGCTGGAGGCGACCGGCAAATGATCGCGCCGATCCGAACGGAGCTGCACCAGCCCCTCGTCCGCCAGCATCTCATAGGATCTGACCATGGCCAGACCGCCGCGATATTTGCCGGCGCCGCCGCTGTCCTGCGCAAAGGCATAACTCAGCACGCGCAGCGGCATGCGCGCCTCAATCAGTTCGATCGGCTGGTTGGACAGGTTGGTGCCCGGGCTGGATATCCCATCCACCCCGTCCTTGCCCGATCGGCCACCCCAGCTTCCGAGGATGCCGTCGGTGATGATCCACGCCTTCCCTTCGTCCCACCCACTGAACGAGACGACGGATGGGCCGCCTTCGCCCAGCGCCGGAATGCGACTGCCCGGTATCTTGTTGAGCGCGCCGAACAGCGTGTCGAGCATGCGATATGCGATCACGCCTCTCGCGGCGCAGGCGGCGGGCGCCGTCGGGTTGACGATCGTGCCCAAAGGCGCGCTCACCCGCACCGGGCGCATATAGCCGGCGAAATTTGGAATATCGGCATGGATCGCCGCGCGCAGCGCGACATAGGTCATAGATGTAGTGGTCGGCATCGGACCGTTGATAGCGCCCTGAACCTGGGGGCTCGTGCCGGTCCAGTCCACGTTCACGCTGTCGCCGGCGATGGTGATGCACACTTCGAAGCGGATCGGCCGGGGATCATCGCCCAGCCCGTCGACATAATCGACATAGTCGTAGCGCCCGTCGGGCATCGCGGCGATCTGCTGGCGCATCAGCCGTTCGGCATAGTTGTGCAGTTCGACCAGGAAGCCACGAAACGACGCGCTGCCGTATTTGCGCACGAGTTGCACATAGCCGCGCTCGCACGCGTCTACCGAGGCGATCTGCGCGGAAAGATCGCCCATCAATTCGATCGGTGTGCGCGAATTCGCCTTCAGGAAAGCGATCGTGGTCCCGTTGATCGTGCCCGCGTCGAACAGTTTCACGATCGGGATACGCAGTCCCTCCTGGAAGATCTCGGTCGCTTGCAGGCCCATGCTACCCGGCGCCAGCCCACCGATATCGGAATGATGGACCAACGTTCCGGCGAACCCTTCCAGCGCCCCGTCGATGAACAGCGGCTTGATCAGGAACACGTCGGGCAAATGCATGCCGCCGCCGCCATAGGGATCGTTCACCAGAAAGGCGTCGCCAGGCTTCATGCCGTCCAGATGTTGTTCGACCAGGATGCGCATTACATCGGGGAACGCGCCCAGATGGATTGGATTGGTCAGCCCCTGCGCCACGATCTCGCCATTGCGGTCGCAGATCGCGGTCGAATAATCCATGGAGTCGCGCACGATCGGCGAATAGGCGCTGCGCAGGATCACCAGCGCCATCTCGTCTGCCAGCGAACTGAGCGCATTTTTCACGATTTCCAGCGTGATCGGATCGGATGCGATCATCGGATTTCACTCCCCAGGGTCACGACGATGTTACCGAAGCTGTCGACATGTGCAGTACAGCCGGGCGGAACGACGAAGGTCGAATCATATTCTTCCACGATGAATGGCCCTGGCCGCGCTTGCGCAACCAGATGGCCGCGATTGAAAACCGGGATCTCCTGATGGGGTTCGTCCGGGAAGACCGCGCGCCGCGCGTCATGCGGCGCATCGTTGGGCGCCACCGCCCAATGGTCCATATCGTCAGATTGATCGCGCACCACGCGCATCTTCACGCGGTAGCTGACCAGTTCCACTGGATTGGCGGAATTGGCATGGCCATAGGTGCGTTTATGCTCGGCATGGAAATTGTCGAGCGCAGTGGCGAGCAACGCCGCGCCGTCCTGGCCCGCGGGAACCGGCGTGGTCAGTTCATAGGCTTGGCCCTGATAGCGCAGGTCGGCGAACCATTCGCTTTCCAGCGCCGCGTCCGCATAGCCTTCCGCCAACATCGCATCGCGCGCGCGGCCGTCCAAGCGGTTGAAGCCCGCCAGGAAGCTGTCGCCCGCATCCATCACCAGTAGCCGGAAATCGGTGGCGGTGAATTCATGCTCGATCGCCGAGAACAACAAGCCCATCGCGCTGAATACGCCTGGGCTGGGCGGGATGATCACGGTGCGGATGCCCATGGTGCGGGCGATCTCGTTGGCAATCATCGGGCCGTTGCCGCCGAACGCGAATAGCGCGAAATCGCGCGGATCGCGCCCGCAATAGGTGGAGACCGCCTTCACCGCGCGCGACATCGTGGCCGTGGCGATCGCTTGCACGCCCAGCCCTGCATCTTCGGTGCTCAGCCCCATCGGCTGGGCGACGACCTTGTCCAGCGCCATGCGCGCCCTGGCCGCGTTCAGTCGTACTGCGCCGCCCGCAATCGCATCCTGGTTCAGATAACCCAGCGTAATGAAGGCATCGGTCAGTGTCGGCGTGTCATTGCCCTTGTCGTAGCAGACCGGGCCGGGCACGGACCCCGCGCTTTCCGGGCCCACGGTCAAGAGCCCACCGCCGTCGAAGCCGATCAGGCTGCCGCCGCCCGCGCCGATCTCCGACACGTCGATAAAGGGGAGCTTTACCGAATGGCCGCCGCCCTTCACCAGCTTGCTGGACACGTTGATGCCGGCGCCCACTTCATATTCGGTGGTGCGGGCCGGCTGGCCCGCCTCGATCAGCGCCGCCTTTGCGGTGGTGCCGCCCATATCGACCGTGATCACATCGGGATAGCCGGCCAGATTGGCCATGTAGGCGCCAGCGATCACGCCCGCGGCGGGGCCCGATTCGATGATATAGGCGGGCTTGCGCGACGCGGCGTCGATGCTCATCAGCCCGCCCGCGCTGTTCATGATGCGGATCGGGCAGGAAACGCCAATCTTGCGCAACCGCCCCGACAGTGCATCGAGATATTTCCGAACGATCGGGCCCAGATAGGCGTTCACCACGGTGGTACTGGTGCGTTCATATTCGCGGATCTCGGGCAGCACATCGCACGAGCAGGTCACGAAGATGTCAGGCGGCAGCAGCGCTTCCAGTGCGTCGCGGATCGCCCGTTCGTGAACCGGATTAGCGTAGCTGTTGAGCAGGCAGATCGCGACTGCCTCGAGCCCCTCGGCTACTATGTCTTCAGCGATGGCGCCCAGCGCATCGCTGTCCAGCGGGGTCAGGATCCCGCCATCGGCCAGCACCCGTTCGTCCACCTCATAACGGTGGCGGCGCAGCGCCAGCGGCTTGGGCTTTTCATAATCCAGATCGTACAACCGAGGCACGCGAACACGGCCGATCTCCAGCACATCCCGGAATCCCCGGGTGGTGATCAGCGCGGTGCGCGCGCCCTTGCCTTCCAGCACGGTGTTGGTCGCCACCGTCGTCGCATGGACCAACTCGACGATGGCGTCGGCGGGAATGCCCTCCGCCTCCATTAGTTCGCCAAGGCCGATCACGATCCCGCGCGAGTAATCATCCGGGGTGGAAGATTGCTTGCGTTTGAAGATCTCGCCCGTGGACGACATGATCACGATATCCGTGAACGTCCCCCCGATATCCGCACCTACCCGGTAGCTTCGTTGTTGCGTCATGGCGATTCCTGAAAAGATTTTTGCGATTCGAGCGTGAGCTGTGAATCATCACTCATAGATTCGCTCGCAGAAATCGCGGTCGCACGCAAGAGGGTTTTGGCAGAGAGGTAGCGATGTTATCTAGGAATGGCGGAAATGCGCAGCTTCCAGAAATGAGTTGCGCAACGACAGTGCGTATGACAAATCGGTGTGAGGCATGAGTCATGGCTCACGTCTCACGGCTGTTATGGGAGGATATAGTGCAGGCACTGCTCCAGTCGCGAAAGGACGAGTACGCTGACGGCCGCGGCAACGTCATCGCGATCGACGTGCGCGCCTTCGCCGGTAATGTCGACTGCACCCGCACGCTGATGGCGCCGGGGGCCGCGCTCTATCAGGTCGTGAAAGCCGATGGCTATGGCTTCGGCATCGAGCGGGCGATCCGCCTCGGGCTCGATGCCGGGGTCGATGGCTTCTGCGTCGGCACGATCCAGGAAGCGCTCCGCGCCAAGGCTCTCGCACCCGCCCATCCCATCCTGCTGTTCACGGCCTGTCCACCGGCGCTGCTCGCTGGGGTCGCGTGCCAAGGCGTGATCGTCACGGTCAACAGCGTTGCGGCCTATCAGGCGCTGGACGGGCTGGAAGGCGCCCGCTTCATGATGGAATTCGATTGCGGCTTCGGCCGGTTCGGACTGGACCATGCCGCCTTCGACGCTTTGCTAGCGCGCGAGGGGCAACGCACCCGGCCACGATGCCTGGGTGGCTACACCCATTTCGGCAGTCGTGCCGGCGCGGCATTCGATGAAGGGCTGCGGCGTTTCGACGGCTTCGGCGCGATGCTGCGGGCCGCCTTCGGCGACGATCAGCTGCTGATGGCGGCCGCCAGCCATGGCCTGGTTTGGCGACCCGGCTTGCCCTATCCGGGGGCCCATCCCGGCAGCCTGCTCTATGGCATGGTGCCGGCAGCGGTGGCGCCGGGCTTCGCGCCGGTGCTGCGCAGCGTCACCAGCCCGATCATCCAGGTGAACCGCATCGCTGAGGCGCAAAGCCTGTCGGTGGGCTATGGATCCGGCGTGATGCTGCCGGCCGGCGGCGCGACCGGCGTGTTCCCGTTGGGCTGGAATGACGGCTTGTCCACCGGCGCCGCGCTGGGCAGCGTGCTGGTGCGCGGTCGCCGCGCGCCGGTGATTGCCCGTACCCTGTTCCATTCGATCGTCGATCTGAGCGGCATCGACACGCCGGCGATCGGGGAGGCGGTGACCGTGATCGGCACGCAGGGGGGCGAGCGAATCGGCCTGCACGACGCAGCCGATGCCATGGAGATCGCCGCGACCGAACTGCATTTCCGGCTGGCCGGCGCGATCACGCGCGGCGTTTTCGGAGGTGATCATGAATCATGAAGCACAATTCAAACCGACAATGATAGACAAAGGGAAGGGGTTATGATGACAGATTACATGGGGCATTATCGTGCGAACCTGATCCGGGCCGCATTGGCGGCAAGCGTGGCGCTGGCGCCGATGCTGCTGGCGCGGCCGGCATGGGCGCAGGAGGCTTCGGCGCCCGAGGCGTCCGCGCGGAGCGGCGAGCTTGAAGAGATCGTGGTAACGGGCACGCGCAAAAGCCGGGCGGAAGCGCTGCAGGACGTCGCCGTCTCAGTCTCTGCCTTCACCGGCAGTCAGATAGAATCCAGCCATATCGTCAATCTGGTCGAATTGGGCCGACGCTCGCCGGGCGTGCAACTCGATACGAACGGCACTTTCCCCGCCTCCGCCAATTTCTACATCCGCGGCATTGGCATAAACACCACCAATCCGTCGGACGATCCGACCGTGGGCGTGTTCGTCGATGGCATCTATCAGGGCGTCAACATCGGCGCTCTCACCGATCTGTTCGATCTGGACTCGGTCGAAATCCTGCGTGGCCCGCAAGGCACGCTGTTTGGCCGTAACGTGACGGGCGGCGCCGTGCTGGTGCGCACGCGGCGCCCATCGGGTGAATTCCAGGTGCGCGGCGAACTGGGCTATGCTTCGTTCGACGACAAGTCGGCGAAGATCTCGATCGAGGCGCCGATCGTCAAAGGGGCGCTAAACGGCAAGATTGCGATCCTCTATCGCGATCGTGACGGACTTTTCTCCAACGCGGCTAATCCCCGCAAGCGCATCGCGGCAATGGATAACCTGATCATCCGCCCGGTGCTGGAATGGAAGCCGAACGACGGCGTCACCGTCACGCTGATCGGCGAGGTCGGCAAGCAAACCGACCAGGGTACGCCGATCAAGAACCTGCTGATCAAGGCGCCGGCCGCGAGCATCACCCCGCCGGTGCCGGCCGGCAAGTTCGATCTGGTCACCGATTTCTACACCCATACCGAAACCCAGTGGCGGCAAGTGACCGGCGAGGCCGTGTTCGATGTGGGCAGCGGCAGGATCACCGCCAATGCCGGCTATCGCAAGCTGAAGGTGGACAATCAGGCCGAGCTGGACGGCACTGCGGCCCCCTTGTTCCACTTCGTCGATCCCACCGGGCTGCGGCAGGAGCAACTGGTCGGCGAGATCGTCTATGCCGGCGAGATCGGATCGCGCATCGATCTGACGGTCGGCGCCAACATCTTCCACCAGACGATCGACTATAAGGAAGCGCGCGTCATCACCAGCAATACCGGCCGCAGCACGCCAAGCGGCCGCGGCCTGCTGAACCACACGGCGGGCGGCGTGTTCGCTCAGGCCGACTGGCGCTTCATCGATCGCTTCACCCTGACGCTCGGCGGGCGCTACACGATCGAACGTAAACATGCCCGGGTCGCCAATTTCGGCCAGTGCAACGCGACGGTCACAGTGTGCAATATCGGTACCGACGACAGCACCAGCTGGCGCGACTTCACCCCGAAAGCGGCGCTGAAATTCCAGCCGACCGACGATCTGACCCTTTACGCGTCCTATACGCGCGGCTTCCGTTCGGGCGGCTATAACCTGCGCAACTCGATCGGCCCGGCAGGCCCTTATGATCCGGAAAATGTCGATGCCTATGAACTGGGCATCAAGAGCGAGTGGCTCGACCGGCATGTCCGCGCCAACCTGTCGCTCTATCGCAACGACTTCCGCAACCTGCAGCGCCAGGTGCTCGACGATCAGGCACGGCAACGCACGATCAACGCGGCCAGCGCACGCATCCAAGGTGTCGAGGCGGATCTGGTGGTGGTGCCCGTGGACGGTCTCTCGCTGAGCGGCAGCTTGGCCTATACCGATGCCAAATACGGCGAATATAACGGCCTGGATCTGACCGGGGACGGCATTCCGGATCCGGCGCTGGCGCGCAATCTGAAGCTCACCAGGGTGCCCAAATGGGTCTATTCGCTCGCCGCCGCCTATGAAACGGCGATCGGATCCGCAGGAAGCATCAATGCCCAGATCGCCTTCGATCACACCGCCGAACGGGCCGGCAATGATGCGAATACCTTCTTCTTCGCGCCTTACGGCTTGTTGAGCGCCAATCTGGGCTTCACCACTGCCGACAGGAAATATCGCATCTCGCTGTACGCCAAGAACCTGACGAACAAGATCTTCTATTCGTCCGGGACCGATATCGGCACGTTCCGGGCGGCCTATCTTGGTGCCCCCCGCACCATCGGCGTGACATTCGGTTTCCAATTCTGACAGATAGGCGGGTGGCCGGCCGCACGGCCGCCGCCCGCCAGGTTTGGAGCGCGTGATTTGACGACCAATGTCGACCAGCCAAGGCCGGCCAGCGGCGCTTACAAGGCCTATGTGCTTTTTATCCTGATGCTGGTCTATGTCTTCAATCTGCTGGACCGGCAGATCCTTTCGATCCTGGCCGAAAGCATCAAGCATGATCTCGGCATCTCGGACTCCGAGATCGGTTTCCTCCTAGGGATCTCCTTCGCCGTGTTCTACGCGGTGTTTGGCATCCCGCTGGGCAAGGCGGCGGACATCGTGAACCGCACCCGGCTGGTCAGCATCGGCCTTGCCGCCTGGAGCGTGATGACCGCATTGTCCGGCGCGGCGCGCAGCTTCGGCTTCCTGGCGATGTGCCGCATGGGCGTGGGGGTGGGCGAGGCCAGTGCCTCACCCGCGGTCTATTCGTTGCTGTGCGATTATTTCCCCAAGCACCAGCGCACCACCGCCATCGCTATCTATACCAGCGGTCTGTTCATCGGCGCGGGCCTGGGCCTCACCTTGGGCGGTTGGGTGCTTTCGGCCTGGACCAGCGCCTATCCCGATCCCGCCCTGGCGCCGTTACAGTTGAAGGCATGGCAGGCGGCGTTCGTGATCGTCGGCTGCCCCGGGCTGTTGCTCGCGCTGTTCGTTGCGGCGCTGCGCGAGCCGATACGCGGCGCGCTCGACGGGCAAACTATCGCGCCGGAGCGACGGCCGATGCGCGCCATCGCGATTGAGACTTTGACGATGCTCCCCGCAACCGGCGCGATGGTGCTGTACCGTGTGGCCGGGCGGCGGGCATTGTTAACCAATCTCGCCATCGCGCTGACGACCGCTCTTGGCGGCGCGCTGGTCGGACGACTGACCGGTGATCACCTACAATGGGGCGTGCTGGCCTTCGGCCTTTATGCCGTCTGCACCTGGACCCAGAAATTCCGCGCGGTCGATCCGGACGGGTTCAAGTCGATCTTCGGCAATCGGTCGCTGCTGCTGGGCTTTGGCGGCTTTGCCGGATGCTGCTTCCTGACGATCGGTCCTCTCGCATGGCTGGCGGTTTATTTTCAGCGCACCTTGGGGGCGACGCCGTCCGATGTCGGGTTGATGCTCGGCCTCTCCTATGCGGTAGCCGGGTTCAGTGGGATCACGCTGGGAGCGATGCTGACCGACCGACTGATCCTGAGTCATGGCGAGCGGGTCCGGCTGGTCTTCTCGGCGGCGGCCATCTCGTGCGCGTCGGCGGCGCTGATTGCCTGCTTGCTCACCGCTTCGACCAGCGTCGCCTATGCCTGGACGGTGCCCTTCAATTTCTTCAGCGCGATGTGGCTGGCGCCGGCCGCAGCGAATGTCAGCAGCCAGGTGCCACCTAATATCCGCGCCACCGCATCGGCCATCTATATCGTCACCCAAGTCTTCCTGGGCACCGCGATGGCGCCGTTCGTGGTGGGCGCGCTGAGCGACCAGTTGATGGTCTGGGGCGTCAGCGCCGAACAATCGGTGCAACAGGCGCTGCTTCTGTCGCAACTGGCGCTTATCCCCGCCGTCATCTGCCTGGTCTGGGGATGGCGGCGGATGAAGGCCTGACCGCCCATTTCTTTTTTCCGTATTTCGAGATCAGCGAGGATCATATGGCACATTGGATCAAGCGCGGCGCGAGCGCTGAAGCGAAGGCGGAAACCAGCCGCCAGGTACGCGATACAGTTGAGGAGATCCTTGCCGATATCGAGGCACGCGGCGACGATGCGGTTCGCGAGCTTTCGATCCGCTTCGATCAATGGGATCGCGACAGCTATCGCCTGACCGATGACGAGATCCAGGCGTGCATCGACACGCTGAACCCGCAGGATATCCGCGACATCGAATTCGCCCAGACACAGGTGCGCAATTTCGCGCGGATCCAGCGCGACAGCATGAAGGATGTCGAGGTGGAGACGCTGCCCGGCGTCGTGCTCGGCCACAGGCATCTGCCGCTGAACGCGGCGGGCTGCTACGTGCCCGGCGGCAAATATCCGTTGCTCGCCTCCGCCCATATGTCCGTGATCACAGCCAAGGTGGCGGGCGTGCCACGCGTCGTCACCTGCGCCCCGCCCTTCCAGGGCAAGCCCGCCCCCGCGATCGTCGCGGCGCAGGCGATGGCCGGCGCCGACGAGATCTATTGCCTGGGCGGCATCCAGGCGGTGGCGGCGATGGGCATCGGCACCCGATCGATCGCCCCTGTCGACATCCTGGTCGGCCCCGGCAACGCCTTTGTCGCGGAGGCCAAGCGCCAGTTGTTCGGCCGCGTCGGCATCGATCTGTTCGCGGGCCCCACCGAGACGCTGGTGATCGCCGACGAGATCGGCTGCGATGCCGAGCTTGCCGCCACCGACCTGCTCGGCCAGGCCGAACATGGGCCGGACAGTCCGGCGGTGCTGCTCACCACGTCGGAGAAACTGGCGCGCGAAACCATGGCGGAGGTCGAGCGGCTGCTGGAGATCCTGCCAACGCGCGATATCGCGCGTCGCGCCTGGGATGCGTTCGGCGAGGTGATCGTTGCCGAGGACGATGCGGAGATGGTGCGCATCGCCGACGAGATCGCGTCCGAGCATGTTCAGGTGATGACCGCCGATCCCGACTATTTCCTGGCCCATATGACCAATTACGGCGCACTGTTCCTGGGCGCGCGCACCAATGTCAGCTTCGGTGACAAGGTGATCGGCACCAATCACACGCTGCCGACGAAGAAGGCGGCGCGCTATACCGGCGGCCTGTGGGTCGGCAAGTTCATCAAGACCTGCACTTATCAGCGCGTGCTGACCGACGAAGCCTCCGCGCTGGTCGGGGAATATTGCAGCCGGCTGTGCGCGCTGGAGGGCTTTGCCGGCCATGGCGAACAGGCCAATATCCGCGTCCGCCGCTATGGCCACCGCGACGTACCCTATGCCGGTCGCGCCGAACCGGTCGCCGCCTGAGATGGTGCTGCCTGCAACGCCGAGCTTTCGGTTGGACGGGCGCCGCGCGCTGGTCACTGGCGCGGGCCGCGGCATTGGTGTCGCTTTGGCGGCCGCCCTCGCCGAAGCCGGCGCGCAGGTGACGCTGGCTGCACGCTCGGTCGACGAGATCGTGAGCGTGGCGCGCGCGATTGGGGATGCGGGTGGCCAAGCCGTGCCGGCGGTACTCGACGTCACCGATCTGGCCGCCGTCACGGCCTTCTTCGCCGATCGCCCTGCCTTTGATATCCTCGTCAACAATGCCGGAACGAACCGGCCAATGTCGGTGGCCGATGTAGACGTGGATGACTATGACGCGGTGCTCGATCTCAACCTGAAATCGGTGTTCTTTGTCAGCCAGGCCTGCGTGCGACAAATGATCGCCGCAGGAGGCCCCGGCAGCCTGATTCATATCGGCAGTCAGATGGGCCATGTCGGTGCGCCGAACCGCTCGCTCTATTGCGCGTCAAAATGGGCGATCGAGGGGATGAGCAAGGCCTTCGCGCTCGACCTGGCCCCGCACGGTATCCGATCCAACACGATTGCACCGACCTTTATCGAGACGCCAATGACCAAACCTTTTCTGGCAGACAGCGAATTCAGGGCCGGCATCCTGCAGAAAATCAAGGTCGGCAGGTTTGGCCGACCGGAGGACCTGATGGGCGCGCTCTTATACCTAGCGAGCGATGCTTCGGCGCTTGTGACTGGAAGCTCATTGCTCGTGGATGGAGGCTGGACGGCCGAATAGGAGCGTACCCTCAGCTTTGCCTCATCGAAGCCCTGCGTCCGCTCGGTTGCTGTGTGCGTAATGCGGTCGCATCATCCCGGCGTGTCTCAAGCGCTTGGCCCCGGTGAATGTTGCATCTTCTGCCGCCACCGACTGTCAAAGGAACGCACTTTCCATTTGTTATGCAAAAGCTTTCGGACCGCAACGCGCCCTAATGCCGGTCGCTTAGGCTCTCGTGCCGATCGCCTGAAAGCGGACGCTGGGCGAAATGCGTTCGGAAGGCTGTAATTGGGGACGAAGCCATCGTTCTCATGCGATGTCTCAGACGGCAGGTTATGCCAAGAGCAGACACGCCGTGTGTCCATCTGACTGACACGTCAGAACGACAGAGAATGGGCCGCGTCCTCCTGGGCAGTTCTTAAGGCGAAGAATCGAGAAAGCAGCCGCAATACCGTGCGGTCACGTTTTAACTGATACTGGCGGTTGGCCTTCGTCCCAGATGCGGACATTGCAGCGAACGTCGCGGCCCCCCCCACACTCAATCACATGCTCCGAGCGGTGCGCGGCGACGGGCGCATATTACTTATGGGAGGCTTACCGAATTTGATGGCCCAATCGACACCCGCGTCATCTGCGCAAGCGCATCACCCAGCAGCGTATCGACGTCGGCCCTGTCGCCGCGCTGAAGTCGGTCGTCTCCACGGGCATAAAGTCGGAAATCGACCGGCTCTTCCAGCGAGACCGAGGATGCCTATTTCGGGATGGAAGCCGTTTATCATCTCGGCAAGATCGTCATTCGGATCTTGGATTGATCTCATCGAAATCGGATATTAGCGATTTGCAGGTGATTGTTTGTGCGGGCGACGTTAGCTACCGAGCGGACAGGCTTTTATTTTGAACGGCTCTGGGGAGCAGATTCGCTGATGGCGTCCAATGCGCGCACGGTCATTTCTTTCGGCAAGTATCGCGCCGCGCATCAGCCCGATCAGCCGATGAACCCGAATGCCGCCAGATTTGCCGGCGACACCGATCAGATGGTTGCGGAGGATGGCTTGGAAAGTTGGGTCGACGGGCCGGTCGATGACCGCCTGGAGGAGCCCGCCGCGCGCCCGGTCTTCGGTGGAAAACCCGCTGGTCAGCATCTCTGGATCGTGACGGCGGACGATGTTCTTCATGCCCCCGAAGCGTGCATCTTCGGTCAGCAGCGCGGCGCAGGCTTCGCCAAGCACAGCAATCTTACCGGCGGCGGCTCAGCTTTTGTTGGTGGAGAGGTCGCGGTCTTGGACGAGAGAACCATCGCGATCACTGGCAGTTCGGGACGCTATCGCCTGCGTTCGGCTGAGGAACTGAAAGCCATCGAGATTGCGTTCGCCGAATCCGGCTACAATGTGTGGTCTATGGGGTACAATCAGGATACCAATCGCCCGAATACGTTCGAAACCGACATCGATCCTGAATGGATCTCGCTATGACCGCTGTCTCATCAGCCGATCTCGACAAGGTATTCGGTGCCGACGTTGCCGGCGATACCGCCGAGGCGCGCGCCATGAACTCGCGCCGCGAATTCGTGCGGGGACAGACCATGCTTGCCGAGGCAAGTCCCGAAGCGACAGGGCATCGCATGGCGGCGGCGGAGGCGCTTTACAACTACGGTTTCGGCACCCTCCTGACCGCCGTCGAGAAGGGACAGGCAGTACTCGTGCGGGAACGCGCTGAGCCCGCGCGGACCTTGACGCGCTACCGTGATGCGCTCGGATATGCGCGCGAGCATCTCGCGCGGCTGGCAAAGGTGCCGGTCGACGATATCGTCAGGGCCGAGACGCCCGGCAAGATCTCCTCGATCTGGACCTTGGAGCGGCTTGCTATCCCGCTTGCGATCGATGAGCGCTACCTGGGCGTGCGGGATCAGCCCAACGGCGAGGATCTCGGGGTCCGCTTACGCGAACTCGCCAATGGTCAGGATTACCCGTTCCGGCTCTCACCGACCGCGGTCGCGGCGCTTGCCGAAGGCGCCTGGGTGATCGCGCGCCAGCGCTCGCTTGAGGCCCAGCTCAAACGCGGACCAATCTTCGTGCGCGATCGCTTCGAGCCCGATGGCGATTACGGCTATCCCACTTATCTGAACGGCTACCGCTTGGCCGCCCAGACCCGTGACCTGCTGAACCTCGATCCTGAAGCTCCCATCGAGAGCATGCGGGCGCTGGTGTCCGACACGCTCGACATTCCGCTTGTGCAGACCAAGATGGGCGCGAGCTTCGCCGGCGCGACCATCGCGCACGGCGCGGAGCGCGGCATTGTCGTCAACATCGATGGCGCCAACCAGAACGTCTGGGTCCGGCGCATGACGCTTGCACATGAGCTCGGCCATCTCCTCTGGGATCCCGCCGAGCACCTCAACCGCCTTACCGTTGATCGGTACGACGATCTCAAGGTCAATAGCCCCGAACGCCGCGATCCGGTCGAAATCCGCGCGAATGCCTTCGCGATCGCGTTGCTCGCGCCGCCGGCTGCTGTCGACCGGATCGTCCAGACCGCCAATGACGTCCCTTCCGCCGTCTATGAGGTCTCGCGGCATTTCGGCATCTCCGTGAGCGCGGCCCAGGCCCATGTCGGCAATGTCAACCGCGTCCGCGTCGTCATGCCGCGCCCCGGCCAGCCGGCCGAAGCGTCGGACGAGATGCGGGCAACGGAGGATTTCACCGTCGATTATTTTCCGATCGGCAACCTCCCACCTTCGGTGGTCGGACGGTTTTCCTGGGTCGTCGCGCGCGCGCTTGTCGAGAATCTCATCTCGCTCGACACCGCTGCCGGTCTTCTGCGAACGACGCCGGACAAGCTCGATAGGCACACCCTCGATTACATCCTCGCGCTGACCGGACCGCGCTGACCGCGCTTCCGTCGCGTGCTGCCGGAAGGTCCTGGGAAACAAAGGTCGTTCCTGATGGCCTCCGTGAACGGCGGCCTTCGTCAAAATCGGACGTTCCCGCTGGTTCGCAGCAGCGACGAATTACGAGTAAAGCTGGGCCGATAGCGGAATGGCAGGTTTCAGATTAAAGCTAAGCGAAGCGGCTCTTCGAAACGCGAGACGGCGTCCCAGAACGAACTTATGCTCGTTCCGCCAGAATTGGCGCGTGCTCAATATCAAATCCTCCAATAGTACGCCATCATCGCTCGCGGTGAAAAACGAGCTCAAGCGGAGTTCCCGACCGTTCCTGCAGGCGGGCCTAGCGCAAGCCCAGGATAGGCTTGCTCTTGCGCTTGTTGATCGGGGCGCCCTCGATGATCTGCGGCGCCTGGCGATGCTCGATCTGGATCGGCGCGAAAGCCGCGCGCACCGCCGCGTCGTTGAAGAAGGGCCGCAGCGCCTCGATGTCGCGCTCGCTCACCGCGGGCCGCTGCGCGGCAAGCGCCCGATACAGCGATTGCACCGGGATGCTGATCGAGGTCTGGCCGGGATCCTCATCCGGGGCGAAGCCGTTGGGCGAAATCCCCAGCACATCCTGATGCAGCTGGAGCAGGTCGACGACCAGCACCTGGCGATCCTGATCGTCGGTCGTGACGCTCCAGCTCCGCAGCAACGCCCATAACAGAAAATCCTCGTCATAGTTGATGATCTGCCGTTCGGATTTCTTGACCTGGGCCTGGGACACCGCCTCGCGCAACCGCGCGACGGGGATCATCGCGGCGAACACCGGCGCCGCTGCCAGCCCATTGCGCTCGACCGGATGAAACAGCGTGCGCACTACCGCGTAGAGCACCGCCGCCTGCAGCTCACGGGACGCACTGCGCGCGGCGATCAGGAAATCGGCGAGGACCGCGAAGGTGTTGCGGCCGCGATGGGTGAAATCCTTGGCGCCGCTACGCTGGAAAAAAGCGAGCCAGATCAGCCAGGGTGCCGATGGCAGCGCACCGAGATCGGCGACGGTGACCCGGGCGAGCTGGATGAATAGATCGAAGCCGGCAAAGGGTACGCGATAGGCCACCGCCGTGCCGAGTGAACCGATCCAGTCGACCGCCCGGTGCCGCCGTCCCGGCGAGACATCGATCCCGGCGACGATGAACTCGATCACCTCGGGGGTTAGCGCCGAAGTGACCGCCTGCAGCCAGCCCATCGGCGGCGTGGAGCGCATCAGCAGGTCGGTCTCGATCAGATGCTCGGCCGCGAGAAACTCCTGCAACGAGCGGTGGAAATAGATTGTCGTGGCGCCTTTTTGGACCAGGCACCCCTGGATCAGTTCGCGCCGCATCTCGTCGCGGGTGAGGCCGTGGCGGATATCGCGCACCGCATCGTCGCACAGCGCCTGCGGAATGTCGCTCAGCGTCGTGGTCGAGGCGCCGCCGCGCTCCCACAGCCACCAAGCAAGGCTGGCGTTGAAGCGCCGCCGGACCTCGATGGGGAAATCGCTGTCGCGGCCGCGTTTGCCGACCTCGCGGTGAAGCAGATAATGGACGAAGGTGTCGAACAGCTCATAGACCGACATATTGGGGCGCAGCTGGTCGGGATGCACCGCGATCTCGCACAGCATCTGGGCATGGACCGGCCGCTTGAGCAGTTCATCATACTGGCCGGAGACAAGCTCGGCCACCCGGCCGGCGATCCAGGCGGGATCGGGGGAGCGACCCTCGCGTTCGATCCGGATCGGCAGATAACGCTCGACGAAGCGGCGCGCCTCCTCGGGCGTAAACCCGCGAATGTCGACATGACGATAGGGACGGCGATCGAGCGCCGGCACCGATCGCCCCGCGCCGGTGACAACCATTCCGTCGATGACGGCGCGGAATTCCGCCTCGTCATGAAAGGCGGTATCGCGCCCCAGCACGAGGATGCGGGCGTCGCCCTCGTCCAGCTTCATCAACTCCGTCAGCACCTGCTGGAACTTGGCCGGCGTCAGGCCATGCTTCATCTCATCGAAGCCGTCATAGATGATCAGGAAGCGGCCGACGCGGTTGAGCTCTCGGAAGGTCTCGAAATGATAGCCCTGCACGCGGTGCTGGCTGGCCAGCACCTTGCCGAGCAACCCCTCGAGCGACTGCTCGTCGGCGATCTCCCCGAGCCGGACCAGGATTGGTGCGCGCGCGGTCGGATCGCTGATCGCTTCTCTGGCGAAGGTCGCCGCGAGATAATTGGCGAAGGTGGACTTGCCCTTGCCATAGGGCCCGAGCACGAACAGCGGCGGCGCATCGGCCGCCTGGATCCAGGCGCGGACATGCGCCTCGAGATCCTCGCCCTGCGGGGTCTCGGGCGGGATATAATAATCCGCCAGGCGGCTCGCATCGTGCGCTCCGATCAGGTCCTTCAGGTAGGGATCGAGCAGCAGCAGCCGGCGCTGCAGTTCGGCGAAGGTCATCGCCTGGAGCCCGCGCCGGCTCTGCGCCGCCTTGCGGCCTTCGGGCGAGATCGCGCCTTTCGAGATGAGCCAGGCGTGATCGATCTCGTCCTCTGCGACGAGGTTCGCATAATCATGCGCGAACTTGGTGCATTGGCCGAGCGGCAGCGTGCCCTCATAGTCCTTCGCCTCGAAGGCATAGCGCTGCTCGCCCGCCATCTCGTCGCGCGACCAGATCCCCGCGACATCGGCATTCTTGTAGCCGATTTGAATTTCGGTCTCGGCGCGGAAGCCCGCCGTTCGCAGTAATTGCGCGACCGCATCGCGGAACGCATTGCCCTTCTGGGTAGTGCTCCGCATCGGATCACTGTCCTCCCGGCGCGCGCAGGTCGGCGGTCATCGCCGGCTCAGACGCTCTGGTTGCGCCAGGCGGCGAGCACCGCCGGCATGTCGATATCGACGGGCGGCAACGCCCAGGCCCGCGCGAAAGACGCATCGTCGCTTTCGGGCGCGGGTTCGGGACGGTCGATGCGGATCCGCGTCGGCATCATCACCGAATCCCCCAGCAGGATCGCCTCGCCACGCCGCAGTGTCGAGAACATCGCGGTGATTCCGCGCACCGAGTCCGGCAGCAGGTTGCGGACATAGGCCTGGTCGTCGGGATTGGAGATGCGCAGGCACAGGAAGCTGCCGCATTGCGAAAGGATCGTGCTCGACAATTCGCGCGGCCGCTGGCTGATCACGGTCAGGCTGATGCCATATTTGCGGCCTTCCTTCGCGATCCGCTCGGCCGAGCTGCGCGCCGCCTCGGCATTGCTGTCGCGATCGCTCAGATAGAGATGGGCTTCATCGGCGAAGACCGCGATCGGATATTTGACCCGGTTGAGACGCCGGTACCAATAAGCGAAGTCGAACAGGCAGCGCAGGATCAGCGAGATTGCCGAGGCGCGCACGTCGAACGGCACGTTGCTCATGTCGATGACCACGACCTTCTTGCGCGCGCCTGTCGTCTCACCGAGCAGCCGGCGGAACAGCACGTCCATCGACGCGCTGGTCGCATAGGTCGTTGGGTTGAAGATGAGGTCGTAGCGCCGGTCGTTCAATCGCGAATCGATCCGCATCAATAGCCTGGTGAACTGGCCATGGAGCGGGCCCTTGATGTCCTTGGTCGAGCCCTGGACCATCTGGACATCGAGCGCTCGGAACCGATCGACCAGCGCGGCGAAATCGAAATAGACCGGCGTGTCGATGGTGATCTTGGGGATGCCAAGCGCCAGATTCTCGCCATGGCTTTCCTTGGCGGCTTGGAGCAGCTCCTTGAACTTGGCGATCTGGTTGGGCGCCGCGGACTCGCTGCGGTCGACCATCAGGCCAAGCAACTCCTCGGAGTTCATCAGCCAATAGGGTAGCTCGAGATCGGCCGCCGAGATCACGTCGGCGCAATCCCCGAAGGTCGCGCCATATTCGCCATGCAGGTCGAACATCACGATCGTCGACTGGGGTAACTCGCATATTTTCTGGACGACCGAGGCCACCGTCCAGGACTTCCCGCCGCCGGTCTGACCGAGGATGGCGGCATGGCGCGTGAGAAAGGCATCGAGATTGATCTTCGCCGCCTGGCCCGGGATCAGCGACAGGGCGCCCAGCGAGAAGTCGCCTTCGGCATAGCCGGCATAGATCCGGTCGATCATGCCGGCATCGACCGCGAAGACCGGCGCATTGACGGTCGGCATCGTGTCGGTGCCGCGCTCGAACAGGCCGCTGGTGTCGATCGTGCCGACCGGCACCGTCGCCAGGCTGCGCGACACCCGGTCGAGAAGCAGGGTCGCCTCCTGGTCGGCCTGCTTGAGGTCGGCGGACGATATCCGCTCTTCCTTCATCTCGATACCGGTGACCATGCAGAGCAGGAAGCCCGCGGGCAGCGATACCATCACAAAGGTCCCCGGCTGGCCGATCAACAGCGGTGTCGGCCCCGCGGCGCTGGGAATGTCGACTGTCATCGTCGGCGGCACGCCCGAGGCGGGCTCGGCCATGTCCGGATCGGCCAACGCCACGAAGACCTGGTCGCCGGTTACTGCCATCACCTTGCCGATGCGATAGGCGCTTGCCGGGTCGGTCATGCGAACAGCTCCACGAATTTGCTGAATTTCCACAGGTCGGTGCCGGTGTCATGGGCGACGCCCTGGGCGATGCCGGCGCCATCGAAGCCCGCGCTGAACGCCGGCACGCCCTTCATCGCGGCCATGCCCGCACTTTCCGCCGCCGAGAGCGCGAACAGCCGGATCCGGGCATCGACCACCGCCGGGACGAGCAGATTGGCGTTGATATGGTCGTCGCCATAGCTGAAGCCGCAGCTCGCCAGATATTTGCAGTGGGTACCGAGTGCCTGAGCGGTCACCCGGAACAGCATGTCATAGGGATGCTGGAGCGTATCCATCACCTTGCCCCGGCGAGGCAGCACCATGATGCGTTTGTCGCCGCCCGCAATCGCATCGGGATGCCGCTCGAAAATCGCACCATCGCGGGCGAACCAGGAGACCGAGCCGTGCAGCTTGACCAGCCGCACAGTCAGCGCGGGATGCTCGCTGAACCGGGAATGGGCGAGCATAGACCCGCAGGCGGTGGTGAAGCGCTGCGGGTCGAAGAAGCGCTCGACCGAGCCGACGAAACCAGTCTCGACAACCACTCCCGTGATCGCGCCGGCCAGCTCGAACAGCACGTCATAATTGGTGGTAAAGATGTAGATGCAGCATGGACGGCCATAGGTCCGAGCCTTGAGCTGCTCGAGGAACCGCACATGATGGTCGAGCTTGGGGCTCGCAACGCTCAGGATGACGTCGGTCACCAGCGCCCGCAGCTGCGCCTCGAGGGCTGCGAAACGCGGCTCGCCCGAATTGATCGAATGGGCGATCACCCGATCCGCGATCAGCTCGATATTGGGTTCGCCGGCGGCAGGGTCATAGACCATCGCGGTGACTGCCAACGCCTCGTCGAGAGCGGCGCGCTCGTCGCTCGACAGCGCGCCCACCACGTCGCGGGTGAGCCCTGCCATCATCGGATAGCCCGCCTCGAGCGAGGTCCCGGCCCCGAACAGGAAGCCGCTATTGTTGAGGCCGCTGCCGATATTGGGAAGAATTGCGGAAAGCCCGATCGCCGTCATAATGCTGTCTTGCCCTCCTCAAGCGCGCCCGAGCTTATACCGTCGACCTTGCGGGCATCGGCGCCCCGTAGCCCATCCTATCGGAGGTTCGATCCGGTTTCACTCCTTAGCGATTGAGTACTGTTCCGATAACGTAAATTCCTCTCCAAAACGGATTGACTCGCGCGCTTGGTTCGCTGCGGATCAGCACCATCCCGAATATAAAATTTAAGGTCGGATTAGTTCGCCCGGAACCACTATCCCGTACAGCCTAGATTGTTCCTAAAGGTCGCCGTTCACAGCCGTCGTCGTGCGCCATAAACAACGGCTGCTTCCGGTGTCGCCGACGGTCTAGCGGAACGACCGATTTTAGGGCGCTTTGGTGCCGGAACGCTTAAAGGGACAGGAATGGCGGGTTCCAGCAGGAGCGGCCATTTACACACGCGCCGTGGAACGGCTTGTGTTGGTCGGCACGAGCCCCACAGCAAATCCTGCGCATCCTCGTCGGCAAGCGTTCTCCAGATGGCCAATGTGGCCATAGGAGAACGATCATGGAGACGCCTGAAACAGAACTCACCGCCACCAAGCGCCCGGTTTGGAATGCCGGAAGGACCGTGGGTGCAAAGCGGGCTCTGAAACCGAAGCAGATTTGGGAAATCCGTTTTTACCTCAATCAGCACCGTCGCCTGCGAGATCGGGCGCTGTTCGATCTGGCGATCGACAGCAAACTTCGAGGCTGCGACTTGGTACAAATGAAGATCGGCGACCTTGTCAGCGGAGGGCAGATCCGAACGCGCGCAATCGTAATGCAGCAGAAAACGGGCCGGCCCGTTCAGTTCGAATTGCTGCCAGATGCTCGAGCGAGCTTGCTGGCATGGCTCGAACGCCGGGGCGGCACGGTGGACGACTATGTTTTCCCAAGCCGGGTTGATCACAATGGACACCTGAGCACACGGCAGTATGCTCGGCTTGTCGACGAATGGGTGACAGGTGTCGGCCTAATGCGAAGCGAGTACGGCACGCACTCACTTCGCCGAACGAAAGCATCGATAATCTACAGGGCCACCGGCAACCTTCGCGCCGTTCAGATCTTGCTCGGGCATAGCAAGATCGAGAATACGGTCCGCTACCTTGGAATCGACGTGGAAGATGCCCTTGCCCTCGCCGAGAATACGGAGATCTAACCCCGATGGCCCCGTGTCCGAGGGAGAGCCGGGCACGGGGGCTGGAACAAAGCGGCCATTACCTCCCGGTTCGTCAAATGTCGGCTTCCGACACGAGGCGACATCCGAGCGTTCGGCCGCCTACAACGTCGCCGTGAATCGTGCACTGAAGTCCCGGTGCCGCGCGGTGTGTTGATGCGGTGATCGCCGAAGCTATTTTCGTCGGTTGATCAATGGATGGTCTGACCTAAATCCGACAGTATCGGCTCCATCTCCGCAGGTGTCAGGGGCCATCGACGGAGAGCACGCTTCCCGAGATCGACGACGTCCATGTAAGCCAGCAGCACCGCCGGCTGAGAAAAAATTGGATTCCGCTCAGCGACCTTAGCCTTGATGCTGTCGATTAGGAATGGCCGTTCCCGAAGCATCGCCCGGGCGCGATCGGCATAGTCGCCTTCAGCGGTTGGTTCATACGCCTCGAGCAGTAGGCCCTCTAGCAGGGTTGGGCTGGGCTCCAGACCAATCACGTCGCGATAGACGGTGGAGAGTTCGTTGGTGATGTCCCTCACAGCACTCAATGCGGCGGCGACATCGGTTGCCACACGCTCGAAGTAGTCATTGGTAGCTTCCAGCAGCGCCATAGCCTTCGCCGCGTTACGCTGCATGACCGGTGTTGCCTGGATCTGAGGCTTGTAGATCGTGTCATGCGTTAACTCGCTGTAGGCATGCTGCAAAATCGTTTTTACCTGCACTTCACAGGGCGTGCCAGCGGGAACCAAGATGTCGCCCACCAATGTGTCGGCGTTAGGGCGGACGACAAAGTGGACGGCAGCATATTCGAATGCCACCGGGTTCTTGCTCTGTTCCTCTTCATAGTCGCGATCCCGGCTCCATGTCCAGCCCTCTACCGCTTCCAGAACCTCGGTCACAATCTTGACCTGCGTTCCCAACAGCACGACAAACCGGGTGCCCACCTTATCGGTTATGTCAGTATAAGGATCGGCGTATGGCTTGTTTCGGTAGAAGGCCTTCTCAACAAGCTTCTGATCGTCTTTAAGGCGCGGCGCCGGGGGCGCCTTGAGAAAGTAGCCGACGCTGACCGGTGCGATGACCGGAATCAACGCCTCGCTGATCACCAACGAAATGTGCTGTCCCCAGGCCAAATACGCGGCACGTTCTGCCTGCCATCTCGCTAAGAACGCGTCTTCCTTTGTCACTGCTGGCTTTCCAGCCGACTGTGAACGGTGATCTGGGTCCACTGCTCCCCCCCCGGGCCATCGATCGGTGTGACCTGCACCTGATCGCTGATCGCCTGCGCTGGGCCCGACAAGGTGATCTGCCCACCAAACCGCAGCTTGCGGATGCGCATCCCACCGGCGATTTCGGATATGTCTTTCTGGATCGCCTCTTCAGGAAATCGCTCGCGACGCATGTGTCGCTGATAGTCGTCCCCGACTTCCTCCGACATGAAGCGCTCGGCGAATGTGGCCACCTGAACGGTCGGCTCGCGGTCGAGCTTCAAATAGGAATATAGACCATTGTAGAGATCAACCTTCTCTTCCTCAGGCAACGCCGCCGAGGCGATGAACTCACGCGTCTTCTGGTAGAAGTGCTTAGTTTGCTGGGCGCTGTTCTCTGGAAACGCTAGGCCGAGAAACGTCTCGTGGAAATAAAGTGCCGCGCCGTCGCGGGCTGCCGCAGTCAACTGACTGTCGTATACGGTTGCGTTCCAGCCCCTGGGGAGCGCTCGAGGCGGCTCATTCGCAGCAACGAACAGTCCGATCTTGTAAAGCTTCGTCTTCGGGCTGAGAAAGACGCTGTCCACAAAACTGGCCTGCAGATTCTCGCCTTTCAGAAACGCCTCATGCATCTCAGCTTTCATGATGCCGAAGAAGCGTCGCACCGGGTGCCCCACAGTTCCGTCGAACGTTACGACCAGGCCGCCTGGGTATCCGCGAGAAGTCTGCGCAGCTGCAAGAAGATCCGCCATTGCCTGCGATTGGGTCACGAAATCCGCGTCGTTCGCGGCAATCAGGCCAACGCCGATCGCCGCGACTGAGCCCGCGGCATGCGCGTTAATCGTCATGCGGAGGCACTTGGCGTCGCTCTGGAAAGCCTGTTGAACTCGTTTCTGAAAAGTCGCGAGACCAGCGGCATTCAACTCGAAAAGTTCGGTGGCATACGTCGGAGGCACGATGTTACGATCGTCAGCACGGCGATGAACTTCGTGCAAGCTCGCGCGACGAATGGTCAGATTTTCTAGTGGCATGGCTCCCTCCAGGTTCAAAAGGCAACATATCGGCTCACCAAAGTCGAGTCTCGTTGTGTCCACCAACCTCAATTAATGGCCAGCTTCATGTTACATCGTGAGATCAGTTTGACGATGGCGGTCAGGAAAAGTCGTTACGAGGCCTGACAACTGGCCACCCTCGCTTGGCAGCTTTCAGGCTTTGGTAAGTCCCATCGAATGAGCGACTTTGAGGCGCGTTGCTGCCTCGCGGCTTCGCGAGCGGCGAATGGCAAGTTGTGTCAGAAACTGCCGTTCAAAATCCGACCGGCGAAAGACTGGCTCTGGTCGCGAGCTGCCGAGCTATGCAATCGCTGATATCGCGGCAGCAACGCGCCCTGCTATCAGAGATACTAGCGGTTCACGGTTGCCCCGATTGCGGTCGTTTGTCGGCGCCTCAATACCGGCAGCCTATTGATCCACCGTTGGCTGGAATGCACTTTGTGCGGCAGCTGCGCGCCGAGACGGAGGGGCAGGGCCATGGCGACTATCTCGACCAAATGAAGGAGCACGTGTGAGCGACAGCGACCAACGGCCGGATGACGACCTCGATGACAACTGGGTCGACAAGGCCGTCGCCGCGACGAAGGGCGCAGCGGGCCTCGTGCCGATGTTCGGTGGCCCGCTTGCCGAGGTGATTGGCGTTGCCATCCCCGGTCAGCGCGCCGACCGGATCGCAACTTACGTTCGCCAACTCTCCGTTAGGCTCGACCAGATCGATGCTGACCTGCGCGACGGGCTCGCGTCCAACGCTGAGAAGATCGACCTGATAGAGGAGGGTGGCTACCAGGCTGCCCGCGCGACTTCCCGCGAGCGTATCGAGCGCATCGTGGCGGCCGTGCAGCGCGGCCTTGCCGAGGATGACGCCGACGTGGTTCGCCGCAAGCGCCTTCTTATTCTGCTCGGGGAACTAGACGACGACGAGCTCAATTTGCTCAACGCCTACGGTCGTTCATACGGTGGACGCGACCGGGACGCATTCGAGCGGGTAAACCGTCCCAACCCAGTCCACATGCAGTCGGGTCGCGACGAGATCGAGCGGAATTATCTCTTCGATCTTGGCCGAGCGCACCTGATCAGGCTTGGTTTGCTCAGGAAGAACTACGGTAACGTGAAGAAGGGGCAGGTGCCCGAGTTCGATCCGAGGAGCGGGGACTTCAAGCACTCTGTCGAGGTGTCGGGCCTTGGGCGGATGCTGTTGACCGAGGTCGGACTCGGGACCGACCTAGAGGATGATTTCGACTGACCGATGCTGGCTGGACGTGATTGCGGCGGAGCGATTCGAGTCGGGACGGCGATGATGCATGTCCGCTTCACAGGGGGCGTAGTCCTCAAAGCGGACAGGCAACTCGCGGCCCAGAAGGAGACGAAAGCAGCGTCAATTGATGGGGTGCAAATTGTCTTCGGGCCGACCCTTGCATGGTGCCCGCGCTCGACAATCATCTTTGCGAAAGTCCGTCAATCGGCTAGCTGGACCCTGTTGCCAACCGGTGCCCCACGCCGTTGGCTTCCGGGCATGCAGCCCCACAGCATGTCCAGCAGGCCGGAGACCAGGGCCGGCCTGTCAGCCAGGCAGTGAGCGAGCTAAAGGTGAAGTGGCATCGTGTGCGGACGCGGATCAGTCCGCGCTCGACTGTTCCGCGTCAGTCTTCGACCGTCCCTCCCGCAATGCGCCGATGCCAGCCTTGACGCCTTTCTGCACGGCCCATCCAATGGCGAACGTCACCGCCAGAGGTGCGACAACACGCACAAGCCCCTGAGCCGCATAACCGATCGCGGCGCCCTTGATCCCGCTGTCGCCATCACGGCGATCGATCGCCGCACCGATCAACGCACCAATCCAATTGCTCATGAACATCTCCTTCCCACTCCAGGCGAGCAGAGGCGCGTAACGTTCCAACGAACCAGATCGCGCGTTCAAACAGATAGGATACGCCCGGGTGATGCAACCGCCATATGAATGACCAAAGCATATCGCCACCAGGGCGACCATGCTCCGGTCATCTGGCCCCCGCCCATTGAATGCCTGTTATCGCCGGTTCGGGGCCGGCGCCGAGATAAAGGGAGGCCCGAGCGGCAAGCCGCCCGGGCCTCCAAGTGAAGAGGCCCCCTGTTTAAAAGGTCTCTTCGGGTCGCGGGTTGCTGCTAGTCAGGCAAGCAGATTCGGTATTGTAAGAAAACGACATTTTTCGAATCGCGGGCTATTGCCGCTTCGCTCCGGTGGTGGGGCCGGTGAGCGCCAGGACACGCTCGGCGATGTCCTCCCAGAACCGCCGACCACTCTCGTCACCGGCTTCAAGCATGGCGTAAAAACGCTTTGTCATGAACCGGCCGATGTCGGATCCATGGATGTCGATGAGCTGGCTGGCGAACGCCCAGCGCTCCTGCTCGGAGGTCATGTCCGGAAAGACGAGACGGAGGGAGCCGCTCAGCCTTCTCCGCTCAGATGTTTCCGCGCCGCTTTCTTTGCGGCAGCCGGCGATTTGCCTGCGGCAGGTTTGGCGGGTTTGGCAGGGGTGGCCTTTGCCGGCGCCTTGTTCACCGGCGCCTTCTCACCCGGCTTGCGGCCAAGTCCGATCTTCATCGCCATCGCCCGCCGCGCTTCGGAGTAGCTCTCGGCCACCATCGGATAATCGGGCTTCAGATTGTAGCGCTCGCGATATGCATCGGGCGTCAGCCCATGCGTGCTCAGATGTCGGCGCAGCGTCCGATAGGGCTTGCCGTCGATCATCGAGATGATGTGATCCTTCGACCCCAGCGACTTCCGGACCGTCACCGCCGGTGCATGGTCGGGCTGCGCTTCAACGGCGGCGGTCGCCGCGGGTGCCTGGGCCGCCGCCAGTTCGGCAACCGCGCCATGCATGAGCTTGAGGAAGCTGGGCACGTCCGCGGCATCGGCACGGGTATTGGGATTGGCCAGCCAGGCCATGGTCAGATCGGCGGCAAGCTCGACGGCATCGATGCTGGATGCGCTGGTTTCGGTGCTGGTTTCGGCGTTGTTTTCGGTGTCGGACATGGATTGGCCTCCCCACATATTCGCTTGACCCCGTTTCTATCCAAAATGGACCAAATATCCAAACCGACCTGCCCCGTTTTGACCGACGTTTCGGTGCACAGGGGCGTCTAAAAGACTTGTCTTCCTGTCCGAACCAAGCAATCTGGCCCCGCCTTCCGTGAAAGCCGGAAGGTGGGGCGTGGAAACCCCAAAGGTAGCCAACTCGGTCGAATTCTCGGCCGGGTGGCATGCGCGCATGTCCAGCCGGCTTGCCGGTAAAGGCGCATGCGCCTGTGGGCTACCTCAGGTTTCCAACATCCGGCTTCGGCCGTCGCCCCGAGAGGACATAGGCGCGACGAAAGAGGCCCGAGCTGAAGACGTCGCCCGAACGGGGAGACGTCATGACGTTCATGAAGCTATCCGCGCGGCGCTGGACCAGCGCCTGCGCAATCCCGCTGGCCGCGCTCATCGCCGTGCCGGCCGAGGCGAAGAAAGCACCCGAGCCGCCCCATCAATACGGGCCCGCGCCAGACTGGGACCGCTACCGCGAACTCGGCGAACAGGCGATCCGCGCGAAGCTTCTCGATCCCGAGAGCGCCCGCTTCGAATGGCCGAGCGGTTACAAGGCGGACGGGCTCAAGACCTCACTGGCAGGCAAGAGATTTGGCTATGTAAGCTGCGGCTATGTCAATGCCCGCAACGGCTTTGGCGGCTATGTCGGACGCCGCCAGTTTGCGGTCATCATCGACAATGACAGCGTCATCGACGCCGTGGTCGAACAGAGCGAATGGTCGACGCTCCCCGACGCCTGCAAGCGCCTCGGCCTCCCGCCCGCATCGACGATGGCAGCCACCGCCAAATCCTCCGGCTTCGGCTTCTCGGTCGCCGCCCATGCCGACGGCGCCGAAGTGGCGGAGGTCCGGCCCGGCAGCCGCGCCGAGGTCGCGGGGCTTAAATCCGGCATGGTGATCATCCAGATGAACGGGGTGGCGCTGCAGGGGCTTGGCGCTTCGGTCGTCTCCCAGCTGATCGGCGCCGCCACCGGCACCGTCCAGCTCATCCTCACCGACGGCCGGGTGATCGAGATCGCAAAAGCGGATACGCCATCATGAGCAACCTCGTCATCCTGAACGATGGCGCACCGCCCCGGATCGTCCAGCGCGAAGCCGTCGGCGTCGCCAACCGCGAGGACATGCTGCGCGACCTGCTGTTCGACCATCCGGCGATGCTGCCGGTCCATGATATCGATCCGGGCTATGGCAGTCTGATCTCGGTCGCGAAGGAACTGGTCATCCCCGGCGTCGGCCGCATCGACGCGCTGCTGGTGGACGAGCATGGCAGGCTGGTGATCGTCGAGTGCAAGCTCTGGCGCAATCCGCAGGCGCGCAGGGAAGTGGTCGGCCAGATCCTCGATTATGCGCGCGAACTCGCGCATTTCTCCTATGAGGATTTGCAGCGCCAGATCTCGGCGGCGACCAAGCGGCCCGGCAATGTGCTCTACGAACTGGTCCGCGACAGCGGCGCCACCATCGACGAGGCGCGGCTGGTCGATCAGGTCTCGCGCGATCTGGCGGCGGGACGCTTCCTGCTGCTGATCGTGGGTGACGGCATCACCGAGGGCACCTCGCGCATCGGCGAGTATCTGAACGGCCACGCCAATCTCGGCTTCTCCTTCGGCATGATCGAGATGCCGCACTATCGCTTCACCGACAGCGAGGATCGCGAACGGGTCGTGGTCCAGCCCCGGGTGCTGGTGAAGACCACCAATATCGAGCGGCTGGTCATCCGCAACGAAGCCATGGGCGTCAGCGTGTCGCGGATCGAACCCGAACCGGAGACCCGGCCGCGCGCGGCCGGCACAAAGGCCGATCCCGAGATGGCTCAGCAATGGCGCGCATTCGCCGAGCGATTCCAGGCGGAGCTCAGGCTCGACGATCCCGGCCAGCCCCCGCCACGCATTGCCGGACACAACTGGATGCGCATGGACCTGCCCGGCGATGTCCATGTCACGCTGTGGCGCAGCCTGCCGCAACGCAAGGTCGGCATATTCCTTGGCCTCAAGGGTGGGGAAGGGCTCGCGCTCTACGAACGGCTCATCGCCGATCGCGAGGCGATCGACCGCGAGTTCGAGGATGCAGGGCTGCCGGGACCCGTCTGGAGCGAGAAGAGCGATCAGGCCGCGATCGAGCTGGAATGGTCCTCGCCAACGCCATGGGATGGGGCCGAAGAGGATCGCCAGATCGCGCTGCTGGCCAGCGCGGCCAACCAGTTCGCCAACAGCCTGCGGCCACGCCTGCTTGTCCGCGCTGATGCCTGAGGCGAAGCGACCTCTGCGCAACCGGGTCAACCCGTTCGGCGAGATCGTCGCCACCCCCGAGCGAGGCATGTTCATGGGCAATCGCGGCTGCCTGCACGATGCGAACCGACAGATCGTCAGACACGCCGCCAGGGACGCCTGGATCACCTGCCTGCCGCGCTGGCCGGGCATCCGGCGCCAGCTGATGCGGCCGGGCCATTATACCGAACTGTTCTTTCTCGATGAGGCTACATCGCTGGCCGCCGGGCATCGGCCCTGCGCATCCTGCCGGCCAGAGCGATGGCGGGCGTTCAGGCTGGCCTGGCAGCGGGCTCATGATTTGAACCTGCCACCCAAAGTGGCCGAGGTCGATGCGGTGCTCGGCGAGGAGCGCGGGCGGCTGGTGCCGTTCGAAGACAATGCACCGGTCGATGGCCTGATGGTCACTGATGCCGCTCGCTCGGGCGTCCGGATGTGGCGGGGCGGCGAGTGGTGGAAATGGTCGTTCGCCGGATACGAGGCAGCAACGCCGCCAGCAGGGCCCCTCAAACAAGTTACCCCGCCAGCGGTCGTGGCGACCATGCTGGCGGGGTATGATGCGTATATCGGTGCCGCCGCCGGCTAGTAGCGGCGGTTCAGTCGCTGCCCCCGCGGCCGGTTGCTGCCCGTCGGGCGTCCGGTGGAGGTATATTCCTCTTCCACCCAGCCGCGGCGATCAAACTGGAACTTGACGAACTGGGCCAGCGCGTCGACCTGATCGTCATGCCGGCTCCCCGTCGGAAAGGCGCGCAGCTCCGACCGAAATTCCCGCAGAAAGGGCGCGTCGACCGGCAGCAGGAACCGGCCGCTTTCCAGCTGACCCGTGATCCCCACCACGCGCGTCTGCTTGTCGCCGCGCGGCGTCACGCCTTTCACTTCCAGGCATTGATGCTCCTTGCGGAGTTCCTGGGCCAGCGCCCTGCCGACGCTTGCCGCCTCGATGAGGATGCGCTCGGGCTTCCAGAGCTGGCGCAGCCGGAGTGCCGAGCGCTTGAGGTCGGGATATTCCTCGCGTGCACGATACACGTCGAGCAGGAACCAGTGGCCGTCCCGGTAACCCCAGGTGTGGCAGACCGACCAGTCGCTGGTCGGTGTCGCGGTCTCGGCCGTATCCCAGCTCTGGACGATCTTGTGCCAGCGATGCCGGTGCTTCGGGTCTATGACGCCTTCATATTCGCCGAACCACTCCATCCGGATGAGATTGCCCTCGGGCGTGACCGGGTTCTGCTGGAACTGCGCCGAGAATATCTGGGGCCCAAGCTCGCGCCGAAACTCGTCGAGCACCGCCTGCGTAAACCGCGTCGGGAACAGCAGGTCGCCGGGAGCGCGTACGAAATACTCTCCATCGCCGATCGGGATCTCGGCACGCTCATCGGCAATGGCGGGCAGGTTGAGATGGCCATAGCCCTTCTCCAGCAGATAGGCGGTCAGATCGTCCTCGCTGAGCCGCTGGCTGATCGAGATCACCACGCCATTGGCAGGATCGTTCCGCCGGGTCAGCAATGTGTTCTCATACCAGTGGCGCAGCCCGTCCTTGACCGCCGCGCTTCTGATGTCTTCGGCCTTCATGCAGTCGTCGATGATGATATAGTCGGCTCCCAGACCGGTGAGCGTGCCACCCACCGATACCGCCCGGCGTGCTCCGGTCCGGGTGGTGACGACCTCGAGCTGCCGGTCGGATCCCCTGTCGATGACCATCTCGGGAAAGAGCCTTCGATACCAGTCGGACTGGACGATCGTCCGGAAGTCCTTCGCATGCTTGCGCGAGAGCTCCTCGCTATAGGCCGCGACCAGGATCTTGGCGGAGGGGCGGTGCCCCAGGACGAAGGCGGGGAACGCGACAGCCACGGTGATCGACTTCAGATGCCGGGGCGGGATGTTGATCGCGTGCCGGCGGATCTCACCCGTGAAGGCGAGGATCATCACATGACAGACCGCCATCAGATAGGGCGAGCGCTCGAGCGGCGGATCGTCGGGATGAAGCGTCGCGAAGACCTTCTGGAGGAAGACGAAAAAGTCACGGCGCAGAAGGGCTTCGAATATGCGTTGCCGGTTCATTCCCCGTCCTTTCCGAGCCGCCTGGCGAGGTCGGCTTCATAGGCTTCGAGGATCGCGCGATCGCTCTCGCTGAGCTCTTCCGCGCTCTGGCTCTTGCTGTGCTGTTCCGTCGTGTCGGGTACGGCCTCACTGTAAAGAGTCAGCAGGAAGGCGGCGGACCGGTGATCGCCCTTCATCGCCTCGGCGCGCTTGCGCATGATCAATGCCATGATCACCGGCACCTTGCGCTTGCCCCGGCCGGTCTCGACCAGGACCTTCTCGCTCATCAGGTCCCGGACGATGGTCCTGACGTTCGGCGAGCCTTTCGGGCGTCCCCTGGGATTACCCGACTGGCCGGGCTTGAAGCGCGTGGTTTTGGGCGGCTTGCCGTAGCCGACCTCATAATCCTGGGTGGCGGAGGCTGCTGGCTGCGACAATCGGGGGCGCTGGCGGAAAATGGGTTTGCGTGCTGTATCAGTCATCTTCGAAATCCACATTGCAAAGGCCCGCCGCGGCAGGGCGCCGCAGCGGGCGCATGATCAGGCTGCGCGGCGGAACGGGCGCGGGCGCGACAAGGGCGGCGCGATCGGCACAACGGTCTCGTCGTCGCACTCATCGACGTCCGGCTCGTCAACCGATGCACCGTCTTCGGGACAGCGCTCCGCCTTGACCGCGCTGAACGGCAGGCCGCCGGCTTCCAGCATCGCCTCCTTGCCGGTCGCCTCCTGCCAGCGCCGGATTGCGACATCGACATAGAGCGGGTCGAGCTCGACGCCGTAGCAGATGCGATCCGCGCGTTCGGCCGCGAGGATCGTCGAGCCCGAGCCGATAAAGCCGTCGATCACGATGTCGCCATGACGGGTGACGTCCCGAATGGCATCGGCGACCAGTGCGGTGGGCTTGACCGTCGGATGATCGGCCAGATCCGCCATCCGGCCCTTGCCGAAGCTGTTGGCGCCAGCATAGTCCCAGACATTGGTGCGATATCGGCCGTGCTTGCCCAACTCGACATTGTTGATGTGCGGGGCCTTGCCGACCTTGAAGATATAGATCAGCTCGTGCTTCGATCGATAGAGCGACCCCATCGCCCCGTTCGTCTTGTTCCAGACGCACAGGTTGAGAACCGATAATCCCACTGCCCGCGCCGCGGCGTGCAATATAGGCAGTCCGCGCCAGTCCATGCAGACCGAGAGGATCGCGCCGTCCTCGGCCTGTTCGGCCATCCGGGTCAGCGCGGTGTTCAGGAACGCCTCGAACTCGGCGTCGGACATCTCGCCGCTGGCCATCGCGAACTCGCGATGGGTTTTCTTGCCCAGTCCGGACACATGGCCTGCCACCGGGCAATTGAATGGTGGATCGCTGAACGCCATCCTGGCCCGGCGGCCCTGCATCAGGATCCGCCAGACCTCCGGCTCCAGCGACGAGCCGCAGATCAGCCGGTGCCGCCCCAGCTGCCAGACATCCCCGGCCTGCGAAATTGCAACGGGTTGCACTGGCGGCACCTCTTCCGGCTCATTCGCGTCAGCGGACGCGAGCGGCGTCATCAGCACATCGAGTTCGGCCGTGTTCCAGCCCATCACCTCGAGCGGGAAGTCGACGTCGAGCGTCAGGATCTCACCGATCTCCATCCGCAACTCATCGATATCCCAAGCGCCGAGTTCGGAGAGGCGGTTGAGCGTCAGGCGCAGCGCCCTAAGCTGGGCCGGCGACAGGTGCGAGATCCTGACCACCGGCACCTCGGTCAGCCCAAGCCTGATCGCGGCCTGGACGAGGGCATCGCCATCGATGATCCGGTTGTCCGCATCGACGGGTACCGGAGCGACGACGCCGAACGTGTCGAGCGCTGCTTCCAGTGCGCTGCTCTGCCGGTCACTGTGCTTGCGCGTGGACCGGTTCGGGCGCTGCAGCGCCTTGGGGGCCATATACTCGATACCCAGCCGGATGGCATCGGCATCGAACGGGGCATTCCTTGGATAAGCCATAAAAACCTCCGCGTGGCTCGCGGAAGGTTCGGAAGGGGCTCGGGCGCGAAGCATCACGACAGAGCATGACCTCCCTCGCCTCGCGACGAGCGATTACAATGCTCCGGTGATGCCACTCTCGGTGAGTTCCCCGGTGAGGCCGAGAAGAGCGCAGAGCGCGTGAGATGTCAATCGCGATGGTTAATATGCTGACGCCGAGGATCGGCTCAGCCTTCGCTGCATCGCCGGCACCCATTCGCTGATCGCGGAGGAGAGGTTCCCTGTTCGCGAGGGCAAATTCCCTGTTCCGCGTTCCAGGGAAATACCTGCCAGAATCGCGGATATGCGCGGGTTCCGAGAGACGGCGCGGTCAGTCGGTGCCTGTTTACGGGCGCGATTCCCTGTAAATCGCAGGGTATCAGGGAACGGTCATTCTCGCAGAAACAGGCGCGATCGAACCCGCGAAACCGGCCGAAAGCCGATTCCGTACTGCATCACAAGGCCGCGGAGAAAGCGGGGAGATTTTGCCTGTTTTGAGGGTCGGAGAACGCTCTCCGTGCTACCGGAATATGCGGAAATGGCGCGAATTTACGCCACTCTTGCGAGGAAAAGTCCTTCGTTCTCTAATACTTAGGACTAGGTGGCGGAGACGGAGGGATTCGAACCCTCGGTACGGAATTCTCCATACGACGGTTTAGCAAACCGTTGGTTTCAGCCACTCACCCACGTCTCCGAAGCAGCAGCGAAGCGCGGCTATAGCGGGCGGTTGTGCGGGGATCAACTGGGGTAAAACGAGTTTTTGGCGATACCCGTCATCTATTTCGACTCGGGTGGGCGCGTGATCGACTCGGTTCGCCGCCCGTTCATTGCAGGCTCATGCATCGGGGCGATAACCTGCGGAATGGATAGTTCCGGGGGTAGAAGATGTTGAAGACCCTGTTCGCGCGCTCGATCATCGTTGCCGCGGCTTTCTCTTTCGCCGCCGTGCCGGCCACGGCGCAGGTGCGCGACGTCGATCCCAACGAGGCGATCGACGCCGATCTGCTGCCCCCCGACCAGCAGACCCAGCTGCCGAGCGATACCGCGCCGGCCGCGCCTGCGCGTGACGACTTCCCCGCCGATTCGGTCGCCGAACCGGCGTCGCCATCGGCCGCTGCCACGACGGCTTCGTCGGTGGGCACGCAGCAGGGCACCTTCCAGAAGGGCGACCTGATCGGCGCCGCCGAAGGCGTGTTCGGTCGCGGCGCCCAAGGCCTTGCCAAGATCATCGAGGATATCCTGAAGGATCAGGGCGAGCCCAACGCCTATATCACCGGCTCCGAAGCCTCGGGCGCGATCGTCGTCGGCCTGCGCTACGGATCTGGCATGCTCCATCACAAGGTGGAGGGCGAGCGCAAGGTCTATTGGACCGGCCCGTCGATCGGCTTCGACATGGGCGGCAATGCTTCGAAGAGCTTCGTGCTCGTCTATAATCTCTACGACAGCCAGGAGCTGTATCGCCGCTATCCGCAGGGCGAAGGCACCGCCTATTTCGTCGGCGGCTTCACCGCCAGCTATCTGCGTCGCGGCGATGTCGTGCTGATTCCGATCCGGCTTGGCGCCGGCCTGCGGCTCGGCGCCAATATCGGTTATATGAAGTTCAGCGAGAAGGGACGCTGGGTCCCGTTCTGAGGATCGATCGCCATTCAGGTGATGCCTTGCTGCAAATGGCGCTGCCCTGCGCTTCCGGTGCTCACGTACTGAAGTACGCTGCGCGCCGGTTCTCGGTCGTCACCATTTTCGCTCCGGCCTGACCTGAATGGCGATCGATCCACCGAGCGCTATTCGACCCTGCCTATGAAGTGCCATGAAAGCGTTTCGCCGGCATGGAAGGGCACGAGTGAGGTCACGCCGGCGCCGATGGTTTCGGGCACCGCCACGGCGGCTTTCTCCAGCACGACGCGGCCTTCGTTGAGCGGCAGGCCGTAGAAGCGCGGCCCGTTCTCCGATGCGAAGGCCTCGAACCGGTCGAGCGCGCCTTCCTCCTCGAACACCGTCGCATAGCTTTCGAGCGCGAAGGGCGCGTTGAAGATGCCGGCGCAGCCGCACGCCGCTTCCTTGCGATCGATCGCGTGCGGCGCGCTGTCCGTCCCCAGGAAGAATTTGGGCGAGCCCGAGGTCGCGGCGCGGCGCAGCGCCAGCCGGTGATGCTCGCGCTTGGCGATCGGCAGGCAATAGGCGTGCGGGCGGATGCCGCCGGCGAAGATCGCGTTGCGGTTGATGATCAGGTGCTGCGGCGTGATCGTCGCGCCGATCGTCGGGCCGGATGCGAGCACGAAATCCGCGGCCTCGGCGGTGGTGATATGTTCGAACACGATCTTGAGTTCGGGCAGGTCGCGCGCCAGCCCGGCGAGCGTGCGATCGATGAACACGGCTTCGCGGTCGAAAATGTCGATATCGGGATCGGTCACCTCGCCATGGACGAGCAGCGGCATGCCGATGCGCTGCATCGCCTCCAGTGCGGGATAGATGGCGCGGATATCGGTCACGCCATGCGCGGCGTTCGTCGTCGCATGCGCGGGATAGAGCTTGGCGGCGGCGAACACGCCTTCGGCATAACCGCGCGCCAGTTCGTCGGGATCGGCGCCGTCGGTGAGATAACTCGTCATCAGCGGCGTGAAATCCGCATCGCCGGGCAGCGCCGCCAGGATGCGGTCGCGATAGGCGGCGGCGGCGGCGACCGTGGTGACCGGCGGGGACAGGTTGGGCATCGCGATCGCGCGCGCGAATTGCCGCGCGGTCTGGCCGGCGACGGCGGCCAGCATCTCGCCGTCGCGCAGATGGACGTGCCAGTCGTCGGGGCGCCTGATTTCCAGTCGCGTATTTTCTGTCGCGGTCATTGCAGCTCCGGCTTGGGATTCTTCGCGACCGTCCTTAACTAGTGGCGATGACCGGCACCACCCTTAGCGACCGCGCCGTGGTCCGTCTTTCCGGAGACGATGTCCGCGGCTTCCTTCAAGGCCTCGTCACCAACGACGTCAGCGGCGCATTGCCGGTCTGGGCGGGCCTGCTGACCGCGCAGGGCAAGGCGCTGTTCGATTTCATCCTGTGGGCCGATGGCGAGGATGTGCTGATCGATTGCGAAGCCGGGCAGGCCGATGCGCTGATTCGCCGCCTGTCGCTCTATCGGCTGCGCCGGCAGATCGCGATCGCGCGCGACGAATCGCTTGCCGTCCATTGGGCGCTGCAGGCCGATGCGCCGGAAGATCCCCGTCTGGGCGGCCTTGGCCATCGCTGGATCGCGCCGCCGGGCGAGCCGGCGACGGGCTGGCACGCGCACCGCCTGTCGCTGGGCGTCGCCGAAGGCGCGGCGGAGCTGGGCCAGGACAAGACGCTCTGGCTGGAATGCAATGCCGCCGAACTGGGCGGCGTCAGCTTCACCAAGGGCTGCTATGTCGGCCAGGAGAATACCGCGCGGATGAACTGGCGGCAGAAGGTCAATCGTCGCCTGGCGGTCGTGCGCGTTGATGCGGATCCGGGCGAAGCCGCGATGGCCTGGTATCCCGCGCTTGGCCTGGCGGTGATGCGGCTGCGTGTCGAGGCGCTGGCTGCGACGCCGGGCGTGATCCTGCCGGCCTGGCTGGCGGACGCGGTCGCATGAGGCGGCTGTTCGCGGCGCTGCTGCCGCTTCTGCTGCTCGGCGCGGCGCCCGCGCCGATTCCCGTCGAGCAGCCGGAAATCGTCGCCACCTTTCCACATGACGCCACCGCCTTCACCGAAGGGTTGATCTATCTCGATGGCCGGCTGTTCGAAAGCACCGGCCTCGAAGGCCAGTCCGTCGTCCGCGAAGTGCGGCTGGAGGACGGCAAGGTGCTGCGCGAGGCGGAGATCGACGCGCGCTATTTCGGCGAGGGGCTGGTCGACTGGAAGAACAAGCTGATCAGCCTGACTTGGCAGCACGGCATCGGCTTCATCTGGGACCGTGCGACCTTCAGGAAGATCGGCACGTTCAAATATCGCGGCGAAGGTTGGGCATTGACGCGCAACGATCGCGAGATCGTGATGAGCGACGGCACGCCGTTCCTGCGCTTCCTCGATCCCGATACGCTCAAGGAGAAGCGCCGGTTGCAGGTGACGGCGGACGGCCGCCCGGTTCCCCGGCTCAACGAACTCGAATGGGTGAAGGGAGAGATCCTCGCCAATATCTGGCTGACCGACCGGATCGCGCGGATCGATCCGGTGACGGGCAAGGTGAAGGGCTGGATCGACGTTTCGGCGCTGTCGGCCGCCTCGGGCCGGCGCGGGCGCGACGATGTCGCCAACGGCATCGCCTATGACAGCCGCAAGGACCGGCTGTTCGTGACCGGCAAGAACTGGCCGGTGCTGTATCAGATCAGGCTGGGTAAGGCGCGTTAGCGGCTAAATCTCACCGTTTGTCCCGAGCCCTTCGACTGCCTGCCAAGGCAGGCGCTCAGGACAGGCTTCTCCGCTTCGCGGAGAAGTCGAGGGACGTTCGGGGCCCGCGCTAAGTGTCTCGACTGCGCTCGACACGAACGGATTGTAGGAGTCCGAATGGGATTCACCCACCCGTGTTGACCCAGCCGACTTGCGGATCGTTGAAATCGATCACGTCGTTCAATTCCCAGACATTGCCATAGCCATAGCCGACCAGATTGATGAAGGTCTGGATGTTGAGCGCGAGCGGGCGGGATTTGAGCATCACCGGCGGCCGGTCGTTGCGGAAATTATTGTTGCAATAGATCAGGATCGGGCGATCGCGATCCGGCCCGATCGCCTGGGCCAGGCTTTCGGCGGTGAAATCGGTGAAGGGCAGGTTGACCGCCCCGGCGATATGGCCGCGCGCATAGGCGTCGGCGGAGCGCGCATCCAGGATCAGCACGCCCGGCCTGGCGGCTTCCGCCTTGAAGCGCGCGAAGTCGATCAGCCGGTCTCGCCGCTGCGCCTCCACTTTCATGGTCAGCTCGCGAAAGCCCGGATAGTCGATCTGGGGATTGCGGTCCGACTGGGCGAGCACCGGCGTCGCCACGGCAAGCGGAAGCAGGATGAACAGGGCGCGGATCATCGGCGATCTCCTGGATGGATGCCGGTATCTGGATGAAGCGTGCTGCATGGCGGCTGAACGGCCCATGGCATGGCGATGATGCTTGCCCCGCGTCGCGGGCGGCGTAAGGCTGGCGGGCATCGTTTTCCGAGGGTTCTCCACATGCTGCGCCGCGCCGCCCTGTTCCTCTCCGCGCTTTGCTTGTCCGCGCCCGCGATGGCCGCGGACAATCCCATCGACGCCGGCCGCATCACCGAAACCGTCAAGACGCTCGCTTCCGATGCGTTCGAAGGACGCGCGCCGGGCACGCCGGGCGAGGCGAAGACGATCGATTATCTGATCGGCCGCTTCAAGGCGCTGGGGCTGGAGCCGGGCGGCACCGACGGCGGCTGGACGCAGGATGTACCGCTGCTCCACACCCGGCTGGGCACGCCGGCGAAGCTCGGCACCACGCGCGGCGGTGCGTTCCGTCCGCTGACGACCGGCAAGGACATCTATCTCAGCACCTTGCAACCGACGGACCGGGCGCTGGTCGATGGCGCGCCGCTGGTGTTCGTCGGTTATGGCGTGGAAGCGGCCGAACGCGGCTGGGACGATTTCAAGGGCGCCGACCTCAAGGGCAAGATCGCGGTCTTCCTGATCAACGATCCCGATTTCGAGGCGGTTCCCGGCGAAGATGCCGTCGGCAGGTTCGGCGGGCGGACCATGACCTATTATGGGCGCTGGACCTACAAGTTCGAAGAAGCCGCGCGGCGCGGCGCGATCGGTGCGCTGATCGTGCATGATACGGCGGGCGTCGGCTATGGCTGGAATGTCGTGGTGAGCGCCGGGGGCGAGAATTACGGCATCGTCCGGCCCGCCCATGAGGTGACGAGCCTGAAGGTGCAGGGCTGGCTGAGCGGTGACGCATCGACGGCCTTGTTCCGCGATGCGGGGCTCGATCTGGCGGCGTTGCGCGTCGCCGCGCGCCGCGCCGATTTTCGCCCCGTGCCGCTTTCCGGCCTGAGCTTCTCCACCGATATCCCGGTCACGCGTGAGGTGGTCCGGAGCCGCAACGTGCTGGCGCGGATTCCCGGTACTGCCCGCGCGCAGGAAACGGTGATGCTCGGTGCGCATTGGGACGCCTATGGCATCGGCGCGCCCGATGCGCAGGGGCGGACGATCCGTGCGGGCGCCAATGACGACGCGATCGGCATCGCCGCGTTGCTGGAGATCGCGCGGGCCCTCAAGGCCGGGCCGCCACCCGCGCGCAGCCTGGTGTTCGCGGCCTGGACCGCCGAGGAGCGCGGGCTGCTCGGTTCGGATTATTATGCGGCGAACCCGATCTATCCGCTCGACCGGACGGTCGCGAACCTGACGGTCGATGTGCTCCAGACCGCGGGCCGTGCGCGCGACGTCATCCTGGTCGGGCAGGGGCAGACGGTGCTCGAAGACGATCTGGCCCGTCTCGCCGCGACGCAGGGCCGCACCGTCACACCCGAAAACCTGCCGGAGCGCGGGCTGTTCTACCGCGCCGACCATTTTCCCTTCGCCAAGCGCGGTGTGCCGGTGCTGCTGATGATGAGTCTGGCGGGCGCGTCGGACATGGTCGATGGCGGTCGCGCGGCGGGCCAGCGCTGGGTGGATGACTATACCGGCCGCTGTTACCACCAGCCCTGCGATGCCTGGACGCCCGACTGGAATCTCGATGGGGCGGTGATGGATATCGATCTGGTCCGCCGCCTCGCCGTCGAGCTTGCGGGATCCAGCCGTTGGCCCGGCTGGAAGGACGGATCCGAATTCAAGGCGCTCCGCGAGCGGAGCGCGGCTGCGCGGAAGTAAGATTCAGGGCAATATCCCCGCCCATGCTTCCTCATGACTGCCCTGGTGATTGGCCATGCCGGGTTTGGTCAGGCAGCCGCGCGGGGGCACGAAGCTGGTGATCCGCCGCACGGGCATTTCATGCCACTGGATGTTGAACGCCCGGTTGATCGGGAAGAAGCACAGGCTCGAATAATCGAGATGGTCGTGGATCCACCACGCGAGCCGCGTCCAGTCGCCCGGCTGGTCGAAGCGTTCGATGAAGCCGGGAACGACGATGCAGGCCGTCGCGCCCATGAAGCCATGGGCGTCGCGCCGGTCCCAGATATGGTCGGCGGCGCTCGCCTCGTTCATCGAGCAATTATAGCCCTTGGCGCCCTTGCGCATCAGCCGGTTGCCAAGCCCGTTGACCTCCACCGAACGATAGGCGCCACGGATCGCGATGCGGCCGAAGGCGTCTTGCAGCGGTTCGAGCAAGTCCTCGCACAGCCGCGTGCCCGCCGCGATGGCGAGATCGGGATCGTCGGGCACGTTCGCGATCCCGTGGATCGCCGCGATCTCCGAAAACAGGAAATCGCGCATGAAGAAGGAGCGGGACAGGCGGACGCGGCCCAGGTTGCTGAGCGCATCGACGCTGGCGGGCTTGCGCATGGTTTCACTCCGTTCCGAGCAATGCGGCGATATCGCGTGCCGCGCGGACGATACGCAGGATATGGACCACCTCGCCGTCCACGCGATAGGCGACGATCGTCCGGCGCCTGAACGTCATCGTCCGCATTCCGGGAACGAGATGATCGCGCGGGGTTCCACGGCCCGGGAAATCGGCAAGCCCGTTCGCAAATGCCTCGACTTGCAGGACATAGCCGTGCGCGACATCCATATCGGCACGCTCGTCGATCCAGTCGTAAAGCTCCAGCAGATCGTCGCGTGCTGCCGGATGCCAGAGGATGCTATGCGTCACGTGCCCGGCGGTTCGCATGATGCGCCGCGATCGAGGCCGACACGTCCTCCCCGGACAGCAAGGGGCGCGGATCGGCCAGCGCTTGCTCGACCCTGGCCTTGATCAGCGCGTCGAGTGCAGCTTCCTCGCGATCGAGCGCGCGCAGGCCCGCGCGTACCACTTCGCTGATCGAGCCATAGCGCCCCGATGCGACATGCGCCTGGGCGCGCTTGGTCATCTCGCCGAGCGTTACGGTGATGGGCTTGATCGCGCGATCGGTCATGCGGCCTCCTATGACAATGTCATATAAGGCTATTGGTTTCCGCACTCAAGCGCGGTCGATGATATGACAACGGGTGCGGGTTCATCACCCGCACCCATCGTTATGGCCCGATCTTTCGAACCCGCTCTTTTCTTTTAAGCCGCGAGCTTCCTCAGCACGTACGGCAGGATGCCGCCGTTGAGGAAATAGTCGAGCTCGTTGACGGTATCGATGCGGCACAGCGTCTCGAAGCTTTCCTCCGAGCCGTCGGCGCGCGTCAGCTTGACGGTGACGGTCTGGCGCGGGCGGAGCGCGGAGACATTCTCGATCGTGAAGCTCTCCGATCCATCCAGGCCCAGCGTCTGGCGGTCGACACCCTCGGCGAACTGCAGCGGCAGCACGCCCATGCCGACCAGGTTGGAGCGGTGGATACGCTCGAAGCTTTCGGCGATGACGGCGCGCACGCCCAGCAGGTTGGTGCCCTTGGCCGCCCAGTCGCGGCTGGAGCCGGTGCCATATTCCTTGCCGGCGATCACGATCAGCGGCGTGCCGTCCGCCTTGTAGCGCATCGCGGCGTCATAGATCGCCATCTGCTCGCCCTTATAGGCCGAATAGCCGCCTTCGACGCCCGGCAGCATCTCGTTCTTGATGCGGATATTGGCGAAGGTGCCGCGCATCATCACGTCGTGGTTGCCGCGGCGCGCGCCATAGCTGTTGAAGTCGGCCTTGCTGACCTGATGCTCCTGCAGGAAGATGCCGGCCGGGCTGTCGGCCTTGATGCTGCCGGCGGGCGAGATGTGGTCGGTCGTGATCGAATCGGCGAAGATCGCGAGCGGACGCGCCTCGATGATGTCCTGCACCGGGGCGGGCGTCATGCTCATGCCCTCGAAATAGGGCGGGTTGGCGACATAGGTGCTGCCCGCGCGCCACGTATAGGTGTCCGAACCCTCGACCTCGATCGCGCGCCATTTCTCGTCGCCCGAAAAGACATGGGCGTAGCGCGCCTGGAACATGCCGCGATCGATATTGGCGTCCATCACCTCGCGAACCTCGGCATTGGTCGGCCAGATGTCCTTCAGGAACACGTCCTGGCCGTCCGAGCCCTGGCCGATCGGCGTTTCGGTCATGTCCTCGGTCACGGTGCCCTTCAACGCATAGGCGACGACGAGCGGCGGCGAGGCGAGGAAGTTGGCGCGCACGTCGGGCGAGACGCGGCCTTCGAAGTTGCGGTTGCCCGAAAGCACCGAGGCGGCGACGATGTCGTTGCCGTTGATCGCGGCGGAGATCGGCGCGGCGAGCGGACCCGAATTGCCGATGCAGGTGGTGCAGCCATAGCCGACCAGGTTGAAGCCGACGGCGTTCAGGTCTTCGGTCAGGCCGGCCTTGTCGAGATAGTCGGTGACGACCTGGCTGCCGGGCGCGAGCGAGGTCTTGACCCAGGGCTTGGGCTTCAGGCCCAGCTTGTTGGCCTTGCGCGCCACCAGGCCGGCGGCGACGAGCACCGACGGGTTGGAGGTGTTGGTGCAGCTCGTGATCGCAGCGATGACGACGTCGCCGTCACCGATATCGTGATCCTTGCCGTCGACGGCGACGCGCGCGGGGCGCTGCTTGGAATAGACCTTGGAGAGGTCGCCGTTGAACACTTCGTCCACCGCGTCGAGCGAGACGCGGTCCTGCGGGCGCTTGGGGCCGGCGAGGCTGGGGCGGACGCTGTCCATGTCGAGTTCGAGCGTGTCGGTGAAGACCGGATCGGGTGCATCGGCCGACCACCACATGCCTTGCGCCTTGGCATAGGCCTCGGTCAGCGCGATCTGTTCCTCGCTTCGGCCGGTCAGGCGCATATAATCGAGCGTCTTGTCGTCGATGCCGAAGAAGCCGCAGGTCGCGCCATATTCGGGCGCCATGTTGGCGATGGTCGCGCGGTCGGCGAGGCTGAGCGCGTCGAGGCCCGGGCCGAAGAATTCGACGAAGCGGCCGACCACGCCCTTGGCGCGGAGCATCTGGGTGACGGTGAGCACCAGATCGGTGGCGGTGACGCCCTCGGCCAGGGTGCCGCTCAGCTTGAAGCCGACGACTTCGGGGATGAGCATCGAAACGGGCTGGCCGAGCATCGCGGCCTCGGCCTCGATGCCGCCGACGCCCCAGCCGAGCACGCCCAGGCCGTTGACCATGGTGGTGTGGCTGTCGGTGCCGACGCAGGTGTCGGGATAGGCGACGGTTTCACCCGCGCCGTCGACCGAGGTCCACACCGCCTGCGCGATATGCTCGAGATTGACCTGGTGGCAGATGCCGGTGCCCGGGGGCACGACCTTGAAATTGTCGAGCGCCTTCGAACCCCATTTCAGGAACTCGTAGCGCTCGCCGTTGCGCTGATATTCCAGCTCGACATTGTCCTCGAACGCCTTGGGCGTGCCGAACTCGTCGACCATCACCGAGTGATCGATGACGAGATGGACGGGCACCAGCGGATTGATCTTCTGCGCGTCGCCGCCCAGCGCGTTCATCGCGTCGCGCATCGCCGCCAGATCGACGACGCAGGGAACGCCCGTGAAGTCCTGCATCAGCACGCGCGCGGGGCGATACTGGATCTCGCGGTTGGAGCGCTGGTCCTTCTGCCAGTCGACGATCGCCTGGATGTCCTCGACGGTGACGGTCACGCCGTCTTCGAAGCGCAGCAGGTTTTCCAGCAGCACCTTCATCGAGAAGGGCAGGCGGCTCACATCGCCCAGCTTGCCGGCCGCCTTGGCCAGTGAATAATAATGAACCGTCTGTCCGCCCGCGGAAAGCGCGGTGCGGGTGGAGAGCGTGTCCTGGCCAATGGCGGTCATATGCTTTTGCCCCTTCGCTGTGCGGCACGGGCGGGGATACGCCGTTCAAGGCGGCCCGTGCGGGTTATGGAAAAGCCCGCAAATGCGGGAGTCGCGCGGGCTTTAGCAGGGGGTTTCGGGGGTGGAAAGGGTGTGAAGGCTCTGAATCGCACGCATGGGGCATTCTGCCGCCGGAACCGCGGGTTTCCGCGCGCTACCGCTCGGTGATCTGTTGCCAGGACAGGTCGAACCGGGCGAGATATTTGCGCAGTCGGTCGGCATCATTGGCCGAGGTCCGCCGCGATCGCGACGCCGCGAATAAGGTGCGGCCGGCTTCCGACAGCGATCGGCTACGGCTACAGGTCTCGACGACATGGGCGAGCTGGACGCGGTCGAATGGATCGAGCGCCGCGATCTGGTCGGGCGTCAATAACCGATCGAGATCATCCGTTGATTGCGTGCCGGACGACCAGAGGCGTCCCAGTCGCGCGACTTCCGCATCGACGCAATCCAGATCGATCCGTCCCTTGGGCGAAAAGGTCGCCATGCGTGTGACGCTGGCGGCGAGGTCGCGGAAATTGCCGGGCCAGCGCGCCTCCGCACCGCATGCGAAGGCGAGATAGCGGTCGCGCGCCTCGCGATTGAAGGTGACGCGCATGCCGTCGCGCTCGGCATGGCGATCGAGCTCGTAATCGAGATTGGGCGCGATATCCTCGCGCCGCTCGGCGAGGCCGGGCAGGGTGAAGGTCCACAGGTTGAGCCGCGCGAACAGGTCGTCGCGGAAACGCCCTTCGGCCACCGCCTGCGCCAGATCGCGATTGGTGCCCGCGATCAGCTGGAAGTCGCTGCCCACTTCCTTGTCGGCGCCGACGGGCAGGAAGCGCTTGTCCTCGATCGCGCGCAGGATCATCGCCTGTTCGTCCAGCCCGAGCTCGCCGATCTCGTCGAGGAACAGCGTGCCGGTGTCGGCGGTGCGCAACAGGCCCGGCCGATCGGCGGCGGCGCCGGTGAAGGCGCCGCGGCGATGGCCGAACAGCGCGGACATCGCGCCGTCGCCCTTCAGCGTGGCACAATTCACCTCGACGAACGGGCCCTTCACGTGGTGCTTGAGCCGCTTGAGTTCGTAGATGCGGCGCGCGAGCTGGCTCTTGCCGGCACCCGTCGGCCCCATCAGCAGGATCGGCGCACGCGACCGGATCGCCACCTGCTCGATCTCGTCGATCATCCGGTTGAAGCCAGCATTGCGCGTGTCGATGCCCGATTTCAGGAAGGAGGTGCTTTCCGCGCTCGCCGCCGCGAAACGCGTCGCGATGCTGTCATAGCGCGACAGGTCGAGGTCGATCACGTTCCAGCTTCCCGGCGCACCCGTGGGCATGCCGCGCTTGGGCTGGGTCTGGAGGAGCCGGCCGGGCAGGTAACGCGCCTCGGTCAGCAGGAACAGGCAGATCTGCGCGACATGCGTGCCGGTGGTGATGTGGATCAGATAGTCTTCGCTGTCCGGATCGAAGGGCTCGGCGCGCGCGAAGTCGAGCAGCTTGCCGTAGACCTCCTCGAAATCCCAGGGATTGTCGAAGCTCAGCAGGCGGCGATCGACTGTGGTTTCGGGCGACACGGCGGCGATGTCTTCCGCGATATATTCGGCCAGCCGCACATGCTGGGAGCCATGCAGCATGACGAAGCGATCGACGCGCAGATCGTCATGCATGGCGAGCCCGACCGACGGGCGCCACTTGTTCCAGCGCGACGGGCCGAATTTGCTCGCATCGAGCGTCGATCCCAGGAATCCGATCACCACAAGCGGTCTCATGCCTATCCTATAGGATAAAATCCTATCGGTAGCGATAGGATTTTTGGAAGTTGCTGCCTGACGCGATTTTGCGGGTTTCAGTGAAACTGGAATAAATATCAATTTATATCAGATAGATATTAGAATTTTCAGGCGGGGCTGATCGAACTGGCACGGCATGTGCTGATGAAGAGCATGTCGGACGGCGCGTCATGCGGGTGCCGACAGTGCAGCCAGAGGGGCGGCCGGAATCGGCCGGCCGCCCCAAGAACAAGGAAGATGCCCATGGCCAACAAGAGCCTTTTCGCTTCCGCCGTCGCGATGCTTTTGCCGCGCGCGGATGCCGTGAACCGTCAGGGTGCGCCCGCCTATGCCTATGGGCCGGAGGCGAAGCTTGCCCAGCTCGCGGCGACCGGCACGCTGGCCGACAATTTCTACGGGCGGGCCGATGGCCAGCTTGCGGATGTGCTGGACGCGGCCCGCGCGGCCGATCCATATTTCGTCGCGCAGGCCGCCATCTACGCCCGTACATCGGGTGCGATGAAGGATATGCCGGCCTTGCTGGCCGCGTATCTGACGGTCGCCGATCCCGATCTCGCTGTCCGTGTTTTCGGGCGCGTGATCGACAATGGCCGCATGCTGCGCAACTTCGTGCAGATCATGCGTTCGGGTCAGGTCGGCCGTAGCTCGCTGGGCTCGCGCCCGAAGCGGCTGGTCCAGCGCTGGCTGGAACAGGCGTCGATGCGCGATCTGATGGCGGCCGCCACCGGCGGCGATCCGTCGCTCGCGGACATCGTCAGGATGGTCCACCCCAAGCCGGCGGATGCCGCGCGGCGCGCCTTTTACGGCTGGCTGATCGGCCGTCCCTATGACGTCGCCGCGCTGCCCGTCGAGATCGCCGCGTTCGAGGCGTGGAAGCGCGATCCCGCGTTGCCGTTGCCGGCGGTGCCATTCGAATGGCTGACTGCTTTTCCGCTCGGCGCGGAACAATGGGGCGAACTGGCGGCCCGCATGGGCTGGCAGGCGCTGCGGATGAACCTCAACATGCTCGCTCGCAAGGGTGCGTTCGATGTCGAGGGCGTGGCCGATAGGGTCGCCGCGCGGCTGTCCGACGCGCAGGCGCTCGGCAAGGTCCGGCCCATGCCCTATCAGTTGATGGTGGCATTGGGCCAGGTCGATGCGGGTGTGCCGCTCAAGATCCAGGCGGCGCTCGAGGATGCGCTGGAGCTTTCGCTCCGTGGCGTGCCCAAGGTGCCGGGCCGGATCGTCGTCTGTCCCGATGTGTCGGGTTCGATGAGTTCGCCGGTGACGGGGTACCGCAAGGGCGCTTCGTCGAAGGTGCGGTGCATCGATGTCGCGGCGCTGGTCGCGGCGGCGATGCTGCGGACCAACCGCCAGGCGCGGGTGATGCCGTTCGAACAGCGGGTGGTTCCGCTGGCGCTCGCGCCGCATGCCCGCGTCGCGGTCAATGCGGCGAAGCTGGCGGCGATCGGCGGAGGCGGAACCAATGTTTCGGCGCCGCTGGCGATGCTCAATGCGGAAAAGGCCGCGGTGGATCTGGTGGTGATCGTTTCGGACAACGAGTCCTGGATCGACGCCAGCCGCTATGGCGCGACCGCGACGATGCGCGAATGGGATGTGCTGAAGCGCCGGAATCCGGCGGCGAAGCTCGTCTGCATCGACATCCAGCCTTACGGCACGACCCAGGCCCGGGATCGCGCCGACATCATCAATGTCGGGGGTTTCTCCGACGCGGTGTTCGACACGATCGCGCGCTTCGTCTCCGGCGAGACGCGCGACTGGGTCGGCATCATCAAGCAAGTGGAGGTTTGATCAACAGGGTCGTGGCGAATGCTGGCGGGACTACATCCACCAGAAGACAGGTCCGACGAGTAAAGCGCCTGGGAAAGCAGCGATGCGATCACGGGAGATGCGGGTTCGAATCCCGCCGCTGAAACGTAGCTTAAGGACCGCCGTCTCGCCGAAACTCGTCGCCACGGCCCTGTCGACATCATGGCGAATGCCAGTGGAACTACACGGACTTCAGTGTCGCCGGTTCGATTCCGGCCGGGCGAAAGCCCGTAGCTCAGTGGATAGAGCATGAGGCTGTTTCACGACCAACTCGTCGCCGTGAACGAATGTGCATCCAGGCGAATGCCTGACGGACTACATGGACTCTTAATCCCCTGGTCGCGGGTTCGAATCCCGCCGGGCCGTCAATCGGTCCGTAGCTCAGCGGTAGAGCGGGAAACGTCCGTCAAATCCTCGTCGCCATCGGATGCGCGCCGGCGAATGCCGGCGGGACTACAGGACAGAGCGCCCGCTTGCGGGAGGCCGGCGGTTCAACTCCGCCTCCGGGAAACCGGATAGCTCAGGGAAATGTCTCGCCATTGCTCGTCGCCGGCAATGATCGACGCACAAACAGGGTGTAGCTCAGGTGCGTGAGAGCGCCGGCCTTGGGAGCCGGAGGCCGCTGGTTCGAGTCCAGCCGCTCTGACCAGTTTTTCGCCTTGCGGTACGCGGGGCGCCAGATTTTGAATGGGAGGTCGCGATGACCGAGACGATGTACGATTACCAGCATGTCGAGGGCGGCGTGCCGATCAAGATGTGGACGCGCGGCGTGCCCGTCGACGACAAGGCGCGCGCGCAGCTTGCGCGCGCGGCGCAGATGCCGTTCATCTTCAAGCATGTCGCGGCGATGCCCGACGTGCATGTGGGGATCGGCGCGACCGTGGGCTCGGTGATCCCGACCAAGGGCGCGGTGATTCCCGCCGCCGTCGGCGTCGATATCGGCTGCGGTATGATGGCGGCACGGACCTCGCTGGTCGCGAGCGACCTTCCGGACAATCTGGAAGCCATCCGCTCGGCGATCGAGCAGGCGGTGCCGCATGGCCGATCGGTCGGGCGCGGCAAGCGTGACACGGGTTCGTGGGGCGATCCGCCCCCGGCAATCGTCGAGGCCTGGGCGACGCTCGTCGCGCGCTTCGATCGGATCACCGACAAATATCCGCGGCTGAAGAACACGAACAACCTCGTACATCTCGGCACGCTGGGCACGGGCAATCACTTCATCGAGCTGTGCCTGGACGAGGAACAGCGCGTCTGGGTGATGCTGCATTCCGGCTCGCGCGGCGTCGGCAATGCGATCGGCAGCTTCTTCATCGAACTGGCGAAGCAGGACATGCGCAAATGGCACATCAACCTGCCCGATCAGGATCTCGCCTATTTTCCCGAAGGCACTGATCATTTCGACGATTATGTCGAGGCGGTCGGCTGGGCGCAGGATTATGCGGCGCTCAACCGGCGGATGATGATGACCAATGTCATCCGTGCGCTCCGCAAGCAGATCGCCAAGCCATTCGATGCCGAGCTGGAAGCGGTGAATTGCCATCACAACTACGTCCAGCGCGAAAATCACTTCGGTGAGAATGTGCTGGTCACCCGCAAGGGCGCGGTGCGTGCCGCCAAGGGCGTGATGGGCATCATCCCGGGATCGATGGGCGCCAAGTCGTTCATCGTGCGCGGGCTGGGCAATGCCGAATCGTTCGACAGCTGCAGCCATGGCGCGGGGCGGGTGATGTCGCGCACCCAGGCCAAGAAGGAAGTGTCGCTCGCCGAGCACATCGCCGACACGGCCGGGGTGGAATGCCGCAAGGACGAAAGCGTGATCGACGAGACGCCGCGTGCGTACAAGCCGATCGAGGCGGTGATGGCCGCGCAGGCCGATCTGGTCGAGATCGTCCACAGGCTGAAGCAGGTGGTGTGCGTGAAGGGCTAGGGCCGATCGACATTCAGCCCATACCGGCCTGCAAATGGCGGTTTCCCGCGCTTCCGGTGCTCACGTACAGAAAGTACGCTGCGCTCCGGGTCACGAAAAACCACCATTTTCGACTCGGTCTGAACTGAATGTCGATCGGCCCTACGCTCCCTTCGCGCGCATCGTTCGGCACCATGAGAGACTGGGTCAAGGAATGGCACCCGGACGGGCGCCTCTGCATATGGCGTTATGCCGATCCTGGGCGAAACTGGCGAGGCTGGCATCTCGCCGCGGATCCGGTGGGGTGCCGCTCGCTGAGGAGGCTGCTCGATTGTATGCAGGGAGGTGAAGCATGTTCGCGGAAGTTTGGGCTTGCGCCTGTCACCGGCGCAATTTTGAGCGTGCCGAACGCTGGCCGGAAGATCGAGGTGCACTTCAAGAGATTGCGGATCTCGTATCTGCCCGATTTCGAAGATTTGCATCTCGCGGCCGAGGATGAGCGGTTGCTCATGACCGTGGGTGATCGGCGGATACACAAGCTGTCTTCGGCCTTCGCCTTGGTCGAGAAGGGCGGTGGCGATTTCGATGTCCGCACTTCGGAGGATCGGAAGGCCGATCCCTGGATGTTCTGGTGGATGCCCGACATCAATTATCATTTGGAAAACAGACAATGATCATCATCGACGGATCTGAGGGCGAAGGCGGCGGACAGGTGGTGCGCAATGCATGCGCGCTGTCGCTCGTCACCGGCCAGCCGTTCCGCATCGTCAATATACGCGGCGGGCGTGAGAAGCCCGGCCTGATGCGCCAGCATGTCACCGCGATCGAGGCGGCCTGCACGCTCGGCAATGCGGAATGCGAGGGGCTGGCGGTCGGTGCATCCGAAATCGCCTTCCGCCCGGGCCGCGTCGCGCCCCGCGAATATCGCTTTTCGGTCGGCACCGCCGGCAGCACGGGGCTGGTGCTTCAGACGATCCTGCCGCCGCTGATGCTGGCGGACGGGCCGTCGCGGATCGTGCTCGAAGGCGGCACGCATAACATGCTCGCGCCGCCGTTCGATTTCATCGAACGCAGCTTCCTGCCGATCGTCAACCGCATGGGCCCGCATGTCGAGGCGCGGCTGGCGCGGCATGGCTTTTATCCGCGCGGCGGCGGCCGGATCGAGGTGGAGATCACGCCGGCGCCGCTGTCGCCGATCGATTGCCTGTCGCGCGGCGCATCGCTGCACCGCGCGGCGACCGCACTGTTCGCGGCTCTGCCGTTCGAGATCGCCCAGCGTGAGCTTTCAGCGGCGCGCAAGCTGCTCAACTGGCCGGAAGCGGTTTTCGCGGTACGTGAGCTTCCCGCCGAGCAGGGGCCGGGCAATATCCTGCTGCTCGAGGCCGGCTTCGAACATGTGACCGAGATCGTCAGCGGTTTCGGCAAGCTCGGCGTTACCGCCGAAACGGTCGCCAAGACCGCGGCGTCGCGCATGAAGGGGTATCTGGCGAGCGACGCCTTTGCCGGACCCTATCTGGCGGATCAGTTGCTGCTGCCCTTCGCGCTGGCGGGCGGCGGCAGCTTCACCACGGTCAAGCCGAGCCAGCACGCGCTGACCGCGGCGGACATCATCGAGCGTTTCCTTGGGCGGCGGTGCGTGTTCGAGCAGGTCGAATCGGGCGCGCATCTGATGACGGTGCGGTGATCGTGTTTTCCCCTCCCGCTCGCGGGAGGGGAGATTCTCTTATCGCCCGATCATCGTTTCCGGGCGGACGAGGCGGTCGAAGGTCTCGTCGTCGACAAGGTCGAGCGCCAATCCTGCCTGTTTGAGCGTCAGCCCGTTCAGATGCGCGTGCTTGGCGATCTTCGCGGCATTGTCATAGCCGATCTCGGGCGCGAGCGCGGTGACCAGCATCAGCGATCGATCGACGAGTTCGGCGATTCGCGTCTCGTCGGCTTCCATGTCGTCGACGGTGCGTTCGGCGAAGCTTTCCATGCCGACCGCGAGCAGATGGATCGAGCGCAACAGGTTGGCGCCGATCATCGGCTTGAAGACGTTGAGTTCCAGATGGCCTTGCAGGCCGCCCACGGTGATCGCCTGATGGTTGCCGATCACCTGCGCCGCGACCATCGTCAGCATCTCGCACTGGGTGGGATTGACCTTGCCGGGCATGATCGAACTGCCCGGCTCGTTCGCGGGCAGGATCAGTTCGCCGATGCCCGATCGCGGCCCCGATCCGAGCAGGCGGATATCGTTGGCGATCTTGGTGAGCGCCACCGCCAGCGTCGAAAGCGTGCCGGAGAGATGGACGATCGGGTCGTTCGACGCCAGCGCCTCGAACTTGTTCTCGGCGGTGAAGAAGGGCAGGCCGGTCAGGCCCGCGAGTTCGGCGGCGATCGCCGCGCCGAAGCCCGCCGGCGCGTTGAGCCCGGTGCCGACGGCGGTGCCGCCCTGGGCGAGCTGGCACATGCCGTGCGTCACCGCCGGCTCGATCCGGTTGCGGCAGCGGTAGAGCTGGTTGACATAGCCCGAAAATTCCTGGCCCAGCGTCAGCGGGGTCGCGTCCTGCAAATGGGTGCGGCCGATCTTGACGATATGGTCCCACGCCTTCGCCTTGGCATCGAGCGCGTCGTGCAGCCGCGCGAGCGCGGGCATCAGCGCCGTGGTTGCGGCGCGCGCGGCGGCGATGTGCATCGCGGTCGGGAAACTGTCGTTGGACGATTGGCCCATATTGACGTGATCATTGGGATGGACGGGGCTCTTGCCGCCGCGCGTGCCCGTCAGCAGTTCGTTGGCGCGGCCCGCGATCACCTCGTTGACATTCATGTTCGATTGCGTGCCCGATCCGGTCTGCCAGATCACGAGCGGGAACTGGTCGTCATGATCGCCGGCGACGATTTCGGCAGCCGCCGACTCGATCGCGTCGGCGATCTCGCCCGGCAGGCCGTGCGCACGGTTCACCCGCGCCGCCGCCTGCTTCACCAATGCCAGGGCATGGACGATGCCGATCGGCATCCGCTCGGTCTCGCCGAAGGGGAAATTCTCGATCGATCGCTGGGTCTGCGCGCCCCAATAGGCCTGGGCCGGCACCGCGATGGCGCCGATGCTGTCGGTTTCGGTGCGCGTGGCCGTCATTCCATCCTCCGTCGTGGCTGCGGAGGGCAAATGGCGTTTACGGAAAGGATATGCCAGCCCCGAAGAGGCCGGCGCGGATTATTTCTTCCGCCCGAAATCCACGGTGACGACGTTCGATCCGTCCTCGACCGGCACCGCCACCGGGCGGTCGTTCTCGGCTTCGTGCTCGGCGTCGGAGGCTTCGTCGCCCTGCGCCTGGAATTGCAGCGCGAAATTGACGGCGGGATCGTGGAAGCCCGTCACCGCCGCGAAGGGAATCACGAGATGCGCGGGCACCTGGTTGAAGCTCAGCGCGACCTCGAAGCCGTCTTCGGCCACTTTCAGGTCCCAGAAGCGATTCTGCAGGACGATCGTCATCTCGTCGGGGAATCGCTCGCTCAGATGGCGGGGAATGTCCACGCCGGGCGCGCCGGTCTTGAAGGTGATGTAGAAATGATGCTGGCCGGGCAGGCCGCCCGATCGTTCGACTTCGCCCAGCACACGGCCGACGACGGCGCGCAGCGCTTCCTGCACGATCTCGTCATAGGGAATCAGGCTGTCGGGCGTTTCGTCGCTCATCGCGCCGTGGTGAACGCTGATGCGCGGCTGGTCAAGTGATTGCGCCAGCATTCCGGCGCGCTATAGGGGCGCATCATGCGCACAGCGACCATAGCCCGCAAGACCAAGGAGACCGAGATCGACGTCACCGTCAATCTCGATGGCACCGGAGTCTATACGGTTTCGACCGGGATCGGCTTTCTCGATCACATGCTTGAACAGCTTTCGCGGCATTCGCTGATCGATCTCGATGTGAAGATCGTCGGCGATCTGCATGTCGACCAGCATCATACCACCGAGGATTCGGGAATCGCGATCGGCGAGGCGATCAGCCGCGCATTGGGCGACCGTCGCGGTATCACCCGCTACGGCACCGCCTATGCGCCGATGGACGAGACGCTGACCCGCGCTGCGATCGACATTTCGGGCCGTCCCTTCCTGGTCTGGAAGGCGGCGTTCAGCCAGCCGCGACTGGGCGAGATGGATACCGAGCTGTTCGAGCACTGGTTCCACGCCTTTTCGGGCGCCGCCGGCATCACGCTGCACGTCGAGGCGCTTTACGGCCGCAACAACCACCATATCATCGAAAGCGCGTTCAAGGCGCTGGCGCGCGCGCTGCGCCAGGCGGTCGAGATCGATCCGCGCAAGGCCGATGCGATTCCCTCGACCAAGGGTACGCTCGGGGGCTCGGCCACCGGTGACTGAGACCGTCGCGCTGATCGATTATGGCGCGGGGAATCTCCATTCGGTTCACAACGCGCTGAAGGCGGCGGGCGCCGAGGGTGTCGTGGTGACCGCGGATCCCGCGATCGTGCGCGCCGCCGATCGGATCGTGCTGCCCGGCGTCGGCGCCTATGCCGCCTGCGCCACGGCGCTCAACGCCGTGGCCGGCATGCGCGAGGCGCTGGAGGATGCGGTGCGCGTCAATGCACGGCCCTTTCTCGGCATCTGCGTCGGCATGCAGCTGATGGCCGACCATGGCGAGGAACTGGGCGGGCATGCGGGGCTCGGCTGGATCCGGGGCACGGTGTCCGCGCTCGCTCCCGCCGATCCCGCGCTGAAAGTGCCCCATATGGGATGGAACAGCGTCTCGCCGACGATCGGCCATACGCTGCTGGAAGCCGGCGAAGCCTATTTCCTGCACGGTTTCGCCTTTGAAGGCACCGACGTGCTGGCGTTGACCGACCATGGCGGCCCGGTGACCGCCGCGATCGGGCGCGACACGATGATCGGCGTCCAATTCCACCCCGAGAAGAGCCAGCGTTACGGGCTCAGCTTCCTCGAACGTTTTCTGGACTGGAAACCATGAGCCTTATCGTCTTTCCCGCGATCGACCTGAAGGGCGGCCAGGTCGTCCGCCTGGCCGAAGGCGACATGGATCGCGCCACCATCTATGGCGACGATCCGGCCGCGCAGGCGATGCTGTTCGCCGATGCGGGGGCGGAACATCTCCATGTCGTCGATCTCGACGGCGCCTTTGCCGGCCAGTCGGTCAATGGCGAGGCGGTGAAGGCGATCGTCGAGCGTTTTCCCGGCCATGTGCAATTGGGCGGCGGCATTCGCGACCGGGCGGCGATCGAGCGCTGGTTCGATCTGGGCGTCTCGCGCATCGTGATCGGCACCGCCGCGCTCGAAAATCCGGAGCTTGTGCGTACCGCCGCGAAGGATTTCCCGGGCGGTATCGTCGTCGCCGTCGATGCGCGCGACGGCATGGTCGCGACCAAGGGCTGGGCGGATGTCTCGACGGTTTCGGCGGTCGACATGGCGCGCCGGTTCGAGGATGCCGGCGTCGCCGCGCTGCTCTTCACGGATGTCGGCCGCGACGGCCTGCTCAAGGGCTGCAATGTCGAGGCGACCGTCGATCTCGCGCGGAGCTGCGACATTCCGGTGATTGCCAGCGGCGGCGTCGCCGGCATCGGCGACATCCGGATGCTCGCCATCCATGCGCGCGATGGCATCGAGGGCGTGATCACCGGGCGGGCGCTTTATGACGGGCGGCTCGATCTGGCGGCGGCATTGTCGGTCGCGCGGGTATGATCTGTTTCCCGAATCCGTTCGGGCTGAGCCTGTCGAAGCCCTGTCCTTCCTTGGCGCCGGAACAAAAGACAAGAACAGGACTTCGACAGGCTCAGCCCGAACGGGATGGGGCGGGTCTTCGCGCATGACTGTCCGCGCCCGCGTCATCCCCTGTCTCGACGTGGCGAACGGCCGCGTCGTCAAGGGCGTCAATTTCGTCGATCTGCGCGATGCGGGCGACCCGGTGGAGGCTGCGCGCGCCTATGACGCGGCGGGCGCCGACGAACTCTGCTTCCTTGATATCTCGGCCAGCCACGAAGGGCGCGGCACGCTGCTCCACATGGTCCGCCGCACCGCCGAGGTCTGTTTCATGCCGCTCACCGTCGGCGGTGGCGTGCGCAGTCCGGAGGATGCCCGCGCGCTGCTGCTGGCCGGCGCGGACAAGGTGGCGGTCAACAGCGCCGCGGTGGCGCGGCCCGAACTCGTCGCCGACATGGCCGACCGTTTCGGCAGCCAGTGCGTCGTCGCATCGGTCGATGCGCGACAGGTGGCGACCGGCCGCTGGGAGATCTTCACCCATGGCGGCCGGCGCGAAACCGGGATCGACGCGCTCGAACACGCGGTCCGCCTGGCCGAACTCGGCGCCGGCGAACTGCTCGTCACCTCGATGGACCGGGACGGCACGCGCGACGGCTATGATCTGGCGCTGACGCGCGCCATCGCCGATGCGGTGACGGTGCCCGTCGTCGCCAGCGGCGGCGTCGGCGCGCTCGACCATCTCGTGGCCGGCATCGTCGAGGGTCATGCCAGCGCGGTGCTGGCCGCTTCGATCTTCCATTTCGGCCAGCACAGCATCGCCGAGGCGCACGCGGCGCTTGCCGCGGCCGGGATTCCGGTGCGCGCGCCTTTACATGATGCGCGCATCGCGGCAGACGCACGGGCATGAGCGACGCGATCGACAGGCTGGAAGCGGTGATCCGCGCGCGCCGCGCCGCCGATCCCGATACATCCTATGTCGCGAAACTGACCGCCAAGGGCCGCGCAAAGATGGCGCAGAAGCTCGGCGAGGAAGCCGTGGAGACCGTGATCGCTGCGATCGCGGACGACCGCGCGGGGGTCACCTCGGAAGCGGCGGACCTGATCTTCCATCTCGCCGTGCTCCTCGCCGATCTCGATCTGTCCTTCGCCGACGTCTTCGCCGAGCTCGACCGGCGCGAGGGCGTTTCGGGGCTGGCGGAAAAAGCGGCGCGCCCGAAGGATTGATCGCCAGAGAGCGATCGAAAACATAAGGACCGAACATGCCGATCGACGTCACCCGGCCCTATGACGACCAGAATATCTTCGCGAAGATCCTGCGTGGGGAAATCCCGAACCGGACCGTCTATGAAGACGATCACGCGCTCGCTTTTCACGACATCAATCCGCAAGCGCCCCATCATATCCTGGTGATCCCGAAAGGAGCCTATGTTTCGTGGGACGATTTCTCCGCCAAGGCTTCGGACGCGGAGATTGCGGGCTTCATTCGCGCGGTCGGCCATGTCGCGCGCGAAGCCGGTATGGTCGAGCCGGGATACCGGCTGCTGGCGAATATCGGCGCGGATGGAGGGCAGGAGGTTCCGCACCTGCATATCCATATCTTCGCAGGCAAGCCGCTGGGGCTGATGATCGCGCGATAGGCTATGCCATATAGACTATTGCGCTCAGGTCATTAGCCACTAGGCTCCGCCGCCATCACAACCACGAGGAAAGCGCCTGATAAAGGCGTGGGGGAATCATTGATGATATTTGGGCGCATCAAGTCACTCGATGCAATTCTTGCAACCGCCGAGAAAAAATCGCTGACGCGCTCGCTGGGGGCTTTCCAGCTCACCATGCTCGGCATCGGCGCCGTGATCGGAACCGGCATCTTCGTGCTGACCGCCGAAGCCGCGCAAAAGGCGGGGCCGGGCATGATGCTCTCCTTCGTCATCGCCGGCGTGGTCTGCGCGGTCGCGGCACTCTGCTACGCCGAAATGGCGGCGATGGTGCCGGTTTCCGGTTCCGCTTACACCTATAGCTATGCCGTGATGGGCGAGTTGATCGCCTGGATGGTCGGCTGGGCCCTGATCCTCGAATATGCCGTGGCGGCGGGCGCCGTCTCGGTCGGATGGTCGGGCTATGTCGTCGGGCTGATAGAAAACGCCTTTTCGATAGACATACCGGATATGCTGGTACGCGGGCCTTATGACGGTGGTATCGTCAACCTGCCCGCCATGGCGATCGCCGGGCTCGTCACCTGGCTGCTCGTGATCGGCACCAAGGAAAGCGCGTTCGTCAACGCAGTCCTCGTCGCGATCAAGGTCTCCGCGCTGACGCTGTTCATCATCCTGGCGCTGCCCGCGATGAACATGGAGAATTTCACGCCCTTCTCGCCGCTCGGTTTTGCCGGCGTTTCGGCGGCCGCAGCCTCCATCTTCTTCGCCTATGTCGGCTTCGACGCGGTTTCGACCGCTGCCGAGGAAACCAAGAATCCGCAGCGCAACATGCCGATCGGCCTGATCGGCTCGCTCGCCATCTGCACCATCTTCTACCTGCTCGTCGCGTCTGGCGTGATCGGCAGCGTCGGTGCGCAGCCGCTGCTTGGCCCCGACGGCGCCGCGCTGCCCCCGGGCAGCACCGACCTCGCCAAGGCCTGCGTCGCGCATGCCGCCAGCACCGGCAGCGAAGCGGTGGTCTGCTCGAAGGAAGCGCTGGCCTGGACGCTGCGTGAAATCGGCTGGCCGCAGATCGGCAACCTGATCGGCCTCGCCGCCGGCCTGGCGCTGCCCTCGGTCATCCTGATGATGATGTACGGCCAGACCCGCATCTTCTTCGTCATGAGCCGCGATGGCCTGCTGCCGCCGGTCTTCTCGAAGATCCATCCGAAGTTCCACACGCCGCACGTGATCACGATCCTGACCGGTGTCTTCGTCGCGCTGTTCGCCGCTTTCTTCCCCGTCGGGAAGCTGGCGGATATCTCGAACAGCGGCACCTTGTTCGCCTTTGCCGCCGTGTCGATCGCGGTTCTGATCCTGCGCCGGACCGATCCTGGCCGCCGCCGTCCGTTCCGCACGCCTGCCGTCATCATCACCGCACCGATCGCGGTTGCGGGCTGCATGTATCTCTTCATCAGCCTGGGTCATGAAACCAAGCTGATGTTCCTCGGCTGGGCGGCGATCGGCCTTGTCGTCTATTTCCTGTACGGCCGTCGCCGGAGCCATGTCGGCCTGGGCCATGACGAAGTGCATGAAACCGATGCCGACACGCCGCAGCAGCCGGTCCCGCCCGTTCCCAAATTCTGATCGGGCTTGAACGCAAAAAGAAAAGGGGAGGCCTCGGCCTCCCCTTTTTTTGCTTTACCGAACTGTGCTGACTTCAGCCAAAGCGCTTCGTCACCAGTTCCTTGAGATCGGCCTCGGGACGGGCGCCATAATGCGAGATGATCTCGGCGGCGCAGATCGCGCCCATGGTCAGGCTGTCCTCGACCGAGCGGCCCTCGGCCTGCCCGGCCAGGAAGCCGGCGGCGAACAGGTCGCCGGCGCCGGTGGTGTCGACGACCGTGTCGATCGGTTCGGCCGGCGCCGCGAAGCGCGCGCCGTCCTTGATCGCGATCGCGCCCTTCTCGCTGCGCGTCACCACCAGCAGCGGCACGCTCGCGCTCGCCTTGGCCACCGCCGCCTCGAAATCGTCGAGTTCGGTCAGCGCGGTGATCTCAGCCTCGTTGGCGAACAGGATGTCGATATCGCCATCCTCGATCAGCTTCACGAAATCGGCGCGATGGCGCGAGATGCAGAAGGTGTCGGACAAGGTGAACGCCACCTTGCGGCCGGCGCCGCGCGCGATCGCGATCGCCTTGCGCATCGCGGCGCGGGGTTCCTCGGGATCCCAGAGATAGCCTTCGAGATAGAGGATCGCCGCATCGGCGATCAGCGCCTCGTCCAGCGCTGCCGCCGGCAGGAACTGCGAGGCTCCCAGAAAGGTGTTCATAGTGCGCTGGCCATCGGGGGTCACCAGGATCAGGCAGCGCGCCGTCGGCGGTTCGGCTTCGGCGCGGACTTCGGTGGTGAAGGAGACGCCCTGCGCGCGGATATCGTGCGCGAACACCGCGCCGAGCTGATCCGGCGCGACCTGGCCGATGAAACCGCATTTGCGCCCGAGCGCCGCGAGCCCGGCGACGGTGTTGGCCGCCGATCCGCCGCTCGCTTCCAGGCCGGCGCCCATCTTGGCGTAGAGCGCTTCCGCTTCTTCGGTGGTGAAGAGCAATTGCATCGAGCCCTTGGCCAGCCCTTCCTGCGCGATAAAGCCATCGTCGGCGCGGGCGATCACGTCGACGATCGCGTTGCCGATGGCGACGATGTCATGACTGGGCTGGCTCAATTCGAAAACTCCTGCGCGATGCGTATATTTTCCGGCCTCTAGTGAGGGAGGGTGACCGGTGCAACCGCACGTTGACGGGGGCGGCCATGATGCCGCATCCCTCTGTCATGCTTCGTGCTTTCCTGTCTTCGCTCGGTCAGCTCGCCGATCCGCCGATCCTGAAGGTGTTGGGGAAAAGCCTGGCCGCCACGCTCGCCATCGTCATTCTCCTCGGCGCGGCGTTCTGGTGGGCGGTGACCAGCCTGGCCGCATCATGGGGGTGGGGTGCGAATGGCGGCTTCGCGGTCGCGGCCGGCGCCGCGATGATCGCAGTGATCTCGGCTTGGCTGCTGTTCCGCGTCGTCGCCGTTGCGGTGATCGGCCTGTTCGCCGATGCGGTGGTCGAGGCGGTCGAGCGGCGGCACTATCCCGAAGCGCTGGCGCGTGCGCGCCCGGTTTCGCTCGCGCGGACCGTGCATATGGGATTGGCCTCGGCCGGTCGTGCGCTGCTGTTCAACCTGTTGGCGCTGCCCGTCTATCTGGCGTTGCTCGTCACCGGCATCGGCACCGTCGCGCTGTTCGTGGTGGTCAACGCGCTGCTGCTCGGCCGCGATCTGGGCGAGATGGTCGCCGCCCGCCACATGGATTCGTCGGCGATCCGGGGCTGGCTCGGGACGACGCGAACCAGCCGCTTCGCGCTGGGGCTTGTCGTGACCGGGTTGTTCGTGGTTCCTGTCGCCGGTCTGCTGGCGCCGATCCTGGGAGCGGCGATGGCGACGCATCTGTTTCACGGGAGGGATGAATGAGGATAGCCCGCTGGGCCTGTGGCGCCATGTTGGCGCTGCTCGCGGGATGTGGCGGCGGCGCCCCGGTCCGGCCGGTTGCGGCGCCCGTGCCCCCGCCGTCTCGCCCGGCGCCGATCCCGACGGCGGGACTGGAACGCGTGATGGGGCAGACCGCCAAGTCGCTGACCAGCATGTTCGGCCGCCCCGATCAGGATGTGCGGGAGGCCAATGGCCGCAAGCTCCAGTTCGGCAGCGGCGTCTGCGTGCTCGACGCCTATCTCTATGCGCGCCGCAACGGGCAGGAACCGGTGGTCACCTATGTCGACGCACGCCAGCTCGACGGTTCGGACGTCGATCGCGCGTCGTGCGTCGCCTCGTTCGCGCGCCGCTGAAGCAGTTCAAGCCGGATCGCAAGCCAACCTCGCGATCGCCCAGCGCGCGGCGTCGGCCACCGCTTCATCCTCGTCCTCCGTCAAGGGTGACAGGCGCTCGAGCAGGCCCGGGTCGCCGCTGTTGCCCGCCGCGATCGCGGCGTTGCGCACCATGCGGTTGCGGCCGATCCGCTTGATCGGCGAGCCCGCGAAGACCTGGCGGAAACCGGCATCGTCGAGCGCGAGCAGATCGGCGAGCGCCGGCGCCGCCAGTTCCGCGCGCGGCAGGAAGGCGCGATTGGCGGCGGCGGCGGCGGCGAACTTGTTCCAGGGGCAGACCGCCAGGCAATCGTCGCAGCCATAGATGCGGTTGCCCAGCCTGGCGCGGAACTCCTCCGGGATCGGCCCCTTATGCTCGATCGTGAGATAGGAGATGCAGCGCCGCGCATCGACGCGATACGGTGCCGGAAAGGCATCGGTCGGGCAGGCGCGCTGACAGGCGTCGCACGATCCGCAGCGGCCGCCGCCGGGCGCGTCGGGCGCCAGTTCCAGCGTCGTATAGATCGCGCCCAGGAACAGCCAGCTGCCATGCGCGCGGTTGACGAGATTGCTGTGCTTGCCCTGCCAGCCGATCCCGGCGGCTTCCGCGAGCGGCTTCTCCATCACCGGGGCAGTGTCGACGAACACCTTGAGTTCGGGCGCGGAGTCGTCGCTCGTCGCATTGGCGACGATCCAGCGCGCGAGTTCCTTCAGCGCGCGCTTGACCACATCGTGATAGTCGCCGCCCTGCGCATAGACCGAGATCCGGCCGATGCCGCCTTCCGCCTCCAGTCGAAGCGGATCGGCGCCGGGCGCATAGCTCATGCCCAGCATGATCACCGATCGCGCCTGTGCCCATAATCCCTGCGGCCGTGCGCGCTCCGCCGCGCGGCTTTCCATCCAGATCATGTCGCCATGCCGGCCTTCCGCCAGCCATTGATGCAGCCGCGCCGCGCTTTCGGGCGCGGCGTCGGCGCGCGCGATTCCGCATGCGGCAAAACCGATCCGGGCCGCTTCCTTTTTCAGGGCGGATTGGAAGTCGCTGTTTATCATAAACTAACCGCTTGCTAGCATAAGACGCGACAACGGTTCGAGACCAGCCGGTTGATCCGCCCGATCGCGGATGTGTGTGGGGACACAAACGGACGATGAAGGCCTGTATTTCGTATGTGGGAAGCGGCCGCTTCCTGATCTTTCTACTTGCCGTGGCGATTCTGGTCGGCATGGCGTTCGGTTATTTTGGCGCGGGGCTTGGCGGGCCGCTGCTCGACATGCTGTCCGATCCGGCGGCGAACGAGGCGCGGCTGGCGGCGATGACGGCGGACCAGCGCTCGACTCACCTGCTGATCACGCTGACGCTCGATATGATCTATCCGATCGCCTATGGCGGCGGCTTCGCCAATCTTTCGGCACGGCTGGTCGATCGCAACAAGCTGCTGGTCGCGGCGCCCGGATTGGCGCTGATCCTGGTCGATCTGACCGAGAATGTGCTGATCGCGCTGATGCTTCAGGGCGATACGGCGGTGATTCCGGCCAAGACGCTGGTGACCCAGGCCAAATGGTGGCTGTTCGGCGGTTGTTCACTGCTCGTCGCCGGGCTGGCGATCATCGCCGCGATCCGCCATTATGCCGGCGGAGTGGCCAAACCGTCAATCGGCGGGCACGCGTCCAGGGAGATTTGATGGCCGATCAGCCGGCGGTCCGCGCATCGGGGCTCACCAAATATTTCGGCAGCCGCACCGCGGTGGACGGCGTCGATCTTTCGGTGCCGCAGGGCATGATCTACGGCGTGCTCGGCCCCAATGGCGCGGGCAAGACGACGACGCTGCGCATGGTGCTCGGCATCATCGAGCCCGATCGCGGCACGCGCGCCATCTTCGGCAATCCGCGCCCGCGCGCGGTGGGCGACAGGATCGGCTATCTTCCCGAGGAGCGCGGTCTCTATCCCGCGATGAAAGCGCGCGAGGCGATCGCGTTCATGGGTGCGCTGCGTGGGCTGGATTGGCAGGAGGGCCGCGCCCGCGCCGCGACGCTGCTGGAGAATGCGGGTCTCGGCCATGCGGTGGACGAGAAGATCCGCAAGCTTTCGAAAGGGATGGCGCAGCTCGTCCAGTTGCTCGGCTCGCTGGTGCATCGCCCCGATCTGATCGTCCTCGACGAACCCTTTTCGGGGCTCGACCCCGTCAATCAGGAACGGCTCGAGGCGCTGATCGTGGCGGAGCGCGCGCGGGGGGCCACAATCCTTTTCTCCACCCATGTCATGGCGCATGCCGAACGCCTCTGCGATCGGCTGGCGATCATCGCCGGCGGCAAGCGGCGCTTCGAGGGCACGGTCGACGATGCGCGCGCGATGCTGCCGATGCGCGCCACCTACACCCCGCGCAACGATAGCGAGGGTGTGGCGGCGCTGCTGCCCCCCGGCGCCGAGCATCGCGACGATCGCTGGCGTTTCATCGTGCCCGATAATGGGGTGGAGCCGTTGCTGGAGAAGCTGATCGCGCGGGGCCATGGCATTGCCGGTCTGTCGATCGAGCGGCCGGGCCTGCACGACGCCTTTGTACGCATCGTCGGCCAGGCCAATATCGGGGACGTCGAATGAAGCGCCTGTTCCGCCAGACCGCGGTGATCGCACGGCGCGATTTCGTCGCCACGGTGGCGACGCCGACCTTCCTTGTCTTCCTGCTCGCGCCGCTCTTCATGATCGGTTTCGGCCTGGTCGGGGGCCTGGGCGCATCGAAAATGGCGTCGAACGTCACCGAGCGGGCGGCGATCGCGGCGCTCGTGCCCGCCGTGGATGGCGCGAAACTGCAGCGCGCGGATGCGACGCTGCGCGCCACCTATCGGTCGGAGAACAAGCCGGCCGAACTGCGGGTGCTGGCGCCGGCCGCCGATCCCGATGCGCAGGCGCGTGCGCTGATGGCGGACAAGGAGACCGACGTCTATGCCGTGCTTTACGGGCCGCTCGATCGCCCGACGATCCTGCGCGCGTCGACCAGCGAGATTTCGGCGCCTTATCTGGCCGAACTGGCCGAACAGGCGCTGCGCAACGATCGGGCCGGCATCGTCGCCGGGGAACGGCTGAGCCATCCCGATATCTCCGCCGTCACGCGCGAGGCGCCCAGCCGCAGCGGCCGCCAGAGCATCGGCTTCGGTGCGGTCTTCGTGATCTTCTTTCTGACCTTGCTGCTCGCCGGTCAGGCCGTCGGCATGATGGCGGAGGAAAAGGGCAACAAGGTGATCGAGATCCTGGCGGCGGCGGTGCCGCTGGAGGCGGTGTTCCTCGGCAAGCTGATCGGCATGTTCGGGGTGGCGCTGCTGTTCATCGCCTTTTGGGGCACGATCGCCGGTGGCGCGGTCCTGATCCAGCCCGACGCCGCGTCGATCGCCGCCTCGGTCCCGGCCATCGGCTTTCCGCTCTTCTTCCTGCTGGGCGCCGCCTATTTCACCATGGCCTATATGCTGCTCGGCGCGGTGTTCCTGGGGGTTGGCGCCCAGGCCTCGACGGTGCGCGAAATCCAGATGCTGTCGCTCCCGATCACCATCGTCCAGGTCGGCATGTTCGGCCTTTCCTCGGCCGCCGCATCGTCGCCGGGATCGACGCTCGCCTTCTTCGCGCAGATCTTTCCGCTCAGTTCCCCCTTCGCGATGGCGGCGCGGGGTGCCACCGATCCGCGGCTTTGGCCGCATCTCCTGGCCCTGGGCTGGCAACTGTTCTGGGTGGCGCTTACCATCACCGTCGCGGCCCGCCTGTTCCGTCGCGGCGTGCTCAAATCGGGTTCGGGCGGCTTCAAGTTCCTGTTCGGGCGCAAGCGCGACGGAGATCTTGCCGAAGCCGATCCGGACTCGTTGACACAGATGTAAATAGTGGCATTCTGCAACTCAACGCGTTGCCCGGGCGGATCGCATCCGCCCAGGTCATGAACACGCGATATAGGAGAAATGCCGATGGCCACGCTCGCCCCCGCAGCCACGCCGCTCGCGCCCGCAGATCCGCTCGATGTCAGCCGCGCCGAGCTCTATACCGAACATCGCTGGCAGGAACCGTTCCGGCGGCTGCGCGCAGAAGCGCCGATCCATCGCTGCGAGGATAGCGCTTTCGGCCCTTACTGGTCGATCTCGACCTACAAGCCGATCGTTCATGTCGAATCGCTGCCCGAACTCTATTCGTCGTCCTGGCAATATGGCGGGATCACGCTGGCCGATCCCAAGGAAACCGCCAATTTCTCGATGCCGATGTTCATCGCGATGGACCGGCCCAAACATACCGAGCAGCGCCGCACCGTCGCTCCCGCCTTCACCCCCAGCGAGATCGCCCGGCTTGCCGATTCGATCCGGCACCGCACCGGCGACCTGCTCGACGAACTGCCCTGGGACAAGGAATTCGACTGGGTCGATACCGTCTCGATCGAACTGACCACGCAGATGCTGGCGATCCTGTTCGACTTCCCATGGGAGGATCGCCGGCTGCTGCCCTATTGGTCGGACTGGGCCGGCAATATCGAGCTTGTCCATAACGAGGAAACGCGCAAGCAGCGGCTCGACATCATGTTCGAGATGGCGGGCTATTTCGCGCGGCTCTGGGCAGCGAAGGCCGGCGCGCCGCCCCAGCCGGACCTGATCTCGATGATGGCGCATTCCGAAGCGATGAGCCACATGGAGCAGAACGAATTCATCGGCAATCTCGTGCTGCTGATCGTCGGCGGCAACGATACGACGCGCAATTCGATGTCGGGCCTCGTCTATGGGCTCGACCAGTTTCCGGACGAGCGCGCCAAGCTGGAGGCGGATCCGGGGTTGATCGCCAATGCGACCGCGGAGATCATCCGCTGGCAGACGCCGCTCGCGCATATGCGCCGGACGGCGGCGGAGGACAGCGAGCTGTTCGGCCACAGGATCGCCAAGGGCGACAAGCTGGCGCTCTGGTATATTTCCGGCAATCGCGACGAGAGCGTGTTCGAGGATGCCGATCGGCTGAAGGTGGATCGCGAGAATGCGCGGCGGCATCTGTCGTTCGGTTACGGCATCCACCGCTGCGTCGGCGCGCGGCTCGCCGAACTCCAGATCTCGATCCTGCTGGAGGAGATGGCGAAGCGGCGGATGCGCGTGAATGTCTCGGGAGCGGTCGAGCGGGTTCCGGCCTGCTTCGTCAACGGCTATAAGAAACTGCCGGTGACGCTCAGTCGTTATTGAAGCACCGCGCGGAAAAGTGGGAACCGGTTTTCCGCAAAGCGATGCGACAACAAAAACGTGGATCTGACCGGCGGAGACGGTCGATGATGGCGGTGATGAGCAGGCGCGTGTTGATCGGATCGGCGGTCGCCATGGGTGCGGGCGCCGGTTTTCTCGGCTTGCGCGCATTGGCGGCGCCCCAGCAGCGCTTTCCGCTGACGCTCAGCGATGCCGAATGGCGCAAGCGGTTGAGCCCCGCCCAATATGCGGTGTTGCGTCAGGCGCATACCGAGCGGGCGTTCACCAGCCCGCTCGACAAGGAAAAGCGCGCCGGCACTTTCGTCTGCGCGGGGTGCGCACTGCCGCTTTTCTCTTCGAAGACCAAGTTCGACAGTGGCACGGGTTGGCCCAGCTTCTGGGCGCCGTTGCCCGACGCGGTGGGCACGGGCCGCGATTTCGACCTGGGCGTGCTGCGCATCGAGGTGCATTGTCGCCGCTGTGGCGGCCATCTCGGCCATGTCTTCGACGACGGCCCGCGCCCGACGGGCAAGCGCTATTGCATGAACGGCACCGCGATGAAGTTCGTGGCCAGTAAGATCTAGAGCAGGTTGTGCGAAATCCGAATCACGCAGCCTGCTCTAAATATTTGTGATCGCATCGTTGTTGCGGAAAATCGGTTCCCACTTTTCCGCACGATGCTCTAGTTGCGCGCCATTTCCGCCAGTTCGACGGCACGATCCGACGCCGCCTGCAGCGTGCGCGCCACCAGCGAGTCGATCGACTGATCGGCATCGAGTATGTTGAGTCCGGCCCGGGTGGTGCCGCCGGGGCTGGCGACGCGGTCGGCGAGCGTTGCGGGGCTGACATCCGACGCTGCGGCAAGCGCCGCCGCCCCGCCCACCGTGGCCAGCGCGAGCGCCGCCGCCTGATCGGGCGCGAACCCCAGTTTCTCCGCACCCTTGGCGATCGCGTCGATGAAGCGATAGACGAAGGCCGGCCCCGATCCGGAGACGGCCGTACCGGCATCGATCAGCGCTTCGCGATCGACCCATAATGCAAGGCCAAGCGGTCGCGCCAATGCGTCCGCCACGTCATGAGCGTTGGCGCCATCGCGGCAGATGTGGAGGATCGAGGCGCCCTGGCCCAGGGCCGCGGGCAGATTGGGCATCAGCCGCACGATGCCGCCGGCCCGCGCGAAGCGATCGCCGAGCGTTGCGCCGTCGATGCCGGCCATGATCGAGATCACCACGGTTTCCGGACCGGTGAGCGCGTCGATCGTGCCGGCGGTCTCAATGAAGATCTGCGGCTTGATGCCGATGAGCAGCGCGGCAGGGGCGGGCTCGTCGGCCGGTGGTACGGCGCACAGGCGGACACCCTCGGGCGCATCGGTGCGCATCGGATCGACGATCGTGACGGCGGCGGGATCGAGCCCCGATTCGAGCCAGCGGGAGAGCATGGCGCCGGCCATGTTGCCGCAGCCGAGCAGCCAGAGCGGACGCGAGGGTGTGAAGGGAAAAGCCATGGCGAGGCCGATAGGCGAATTTCGGCGCGCTGTCATTCCCGCCGGAGCGGATTCAGCGCGCCGCCACCTGCGCCGGTTGCGGCGCACTGCCGCCGCCCGTGCGCACCGAAAGCAGCTTGCCGAGCTTGCTGCGGAAGGCAGCGAGATCGGCGCCGGCGAGCAGCGAGGTCTGGATGAACGACACCGAACGCGGATTGATCGCGACGCCGTTCTTGTAGAGTTCGTAATGGAGGTGCGGACCGGTCGAGAGGCCCGTCGAGCCGACATAGCCGATCACCTGGCCCTGGCGGACGCGCGTGCCGACGCCCACGGCGATCCGGCTCATATGCGCATAGCCCGTGCCCAGCCCGCCGACATGGTTGAGGCGCACATAATTGCCGTGGCCGCCATGGCGACCGGCGAAGGAAACGACGCCGTCGGTGGCGGCGTAGATCGGGGCGCCGGAAGGCGCGCCGAAATCGATGCCCTTGTGCAGGCGCGAATAGCCGAGCAGCGGATGGCGCCGCATGCCGAAGCCGGAGGTCATGCGCCCCGCGACCGGCGTCGCCATCACGCCGCGCTTCTGGCCGACGCCCGACGCCTCGAACCATTCGGTGCGTCCGCCGATCGTCCATTCGAGCAACTGGATGCGCCGGCGGCCCTGGTCGAGCCCGGCATAAAGCAGCTTGCCGATCTCGACCTCGCCGGTTTCGGCGCGGGCCTGTTCGACGATGATGTCGAACCGGTCGTCGGAACGGACGTCGCCGCCGATCGAAACCTTGGTGGCCAAGGCGCGGATATAGGCCTCGACCGCCTTGCCGGGTACGCCGGCCGCGCGCGCGGATCGATAGAGGCTGTCGCCCACGCGGCCCTGGATGCGCAGCGGGGTATTGTCGACGGCGATCGGCACGCGGTTGAGCACGAGCACGCCGTTGACGCGCGAAATCTCCAGGCGAAGGTCGAAGCGGGCGCGGAACGCCAGATAGTCGAGCGGCCGGGCGACGTTGCGGTTGGCGCGGCGGCCCAGCGTCACATCCATGCGCGTGCCCGGCTTGATATCGCCCAACGCGACCACGCCGGCGACCATGTCCGAAACCCTGGCGGCTTCGTTCTCGGCGATGCCGGCGCGTTCGAGCACGCGTTTGAAACCGTCGCCCTGGCCGAGCGTCGCGACAAGATCGATCGATGGGCGTTCGGGCGTGTTCGTCAGCGGAACGACCGCGTCGGTCGACGACATGCGGCGCCCGGTGTCGCCGCCGAGCGCCAGCGGCGCGATCGACTGGGCGCGGGCTTCGTCCCAGCTATCCGGGCTCATCGGCTGCGGGCTGAGCCCGGCGACCGGACGGAAGCCGGGCGAAAGCGCCCAGGCGGCGGAAATCAAGACGACGCAGGTGGCAAGACCGCGGAACCATTCGCGCGATCCGATACCGGCGCCCAGATCGGGAACCAGCTCGACATCGGCGAGCCGCGCTTCAAGCTTGTTCCAACGGCCTTCGGGCTGGGCCTTGCGGCCGAACGGCCGGGAGAGCGCGGTTCCCGAAAGCGCGTTGTCGAGCGTCAGGGCCGCGACAGGCCCTCCGTCACCGAAACCATGGTCGTTGCGCTGGTACAAGTTGCGCCCCTCAAAAGCGGTGCCCGCACACCGCGACTCCCAATGAGCTATAGCATGTCTGTGAAGGCAGAGGGTTAAAGTCAAATTAAGCCGGTATGTTTCTGCAAGAAGTGCGGCGGGCCGTGCCGATCGGTCGGCGGGTGCAAATCTTTCTCGCCGGTGCTTGCGCACAGCCGCGTGATTGCCGATCTTGGCCGTATGAGCCGTTTCGCGCGTTCGCCGGTTACCGCCATTCTCGGGCCGACCAATACCGGCAAGACCCATCTCGCCGTCGAGCGGATGTGCGGTCATGCCAGCGGCATGATCGGCTTCCCGCTGCGCCTGCTGGCGCGCGAGGTCTATGATCGCGTCGTCGCGATCAAGGGCAGGGAACAGGTGGCGCTGATCACGGGCGAGGAGAAGATCCTGCCCGACAAGGCACGCTGGTTCCTCTGCACTGCGGAAAGCATGCCGATCGACCGCGACGTCGCCTTTGTCGCGCTCGACGAGGCGCAACTGGGCGCCGATCCCTCGCGCGGCCATGTCTTCACCGATCGGCTGCTGCGCGCGCGGGGACGCGAGGAAACGATGATCCTGGGCTCGGAGAGCCTGAAGCCGCTGATCCGCGCGCTGGTGCCCGATGCGGAGATCATCGGCCGCCCGCGTTTCTCGACGCTCAGCTATGCCGGCGCGAAGAAGCTCTCCAAGCTGCCGCCGCGTTCGGCGATCGTCGCCTTCTCGGCCGAGGAAGTCTATGCCGTCGCGGAGATGCTGCGCCGGACCAAGGGCGGTGCGGCGGTGGTGATGGGGGCCTTGTCGCCACGCACGCGCAACGCGCAGGTCGCGATGTTCCAGGCGGGCGAGGTCGATTATCTGGTCGCGACAGACGCGATCGGCATGGGCCTCAACATGGATGTGGCGCATGTCGCGTTCGCCGGGCTCGCCAAGTTCGACGGCCATCGCCGCAGGCGGCTGACGCTTGCCGAAATGGCGCAGATCGCGGGCCGCGCCGGCCGCCATCAGCGCGACGGCACATTCGGTACATTGGGGGCGGAGGAAGGCGGCATCGCCTTCACCCCCGAGGAGATCGAACGGATCGAGGAGCATCGCTTCCCGCCGCTCGACCATCTCTATTGGCGCGACGGCCTGCCCGATCTGTCGAGCCTCGACGCGCTGATCGCCGCGCTGGAGACGCGGCCGACCGAGCCGCTGTTGCGCGCGGCGCCCGAGGCGGTGGACCTGGCGGTATTGCGCCGGCTGGCCGACGAACCATGGGTGCGCGATCGCGTCCGCGCGCCCGCACTGGTCCGCCGGCTATGGGCCGCCTGCGGCCTGCCCGATTTCCGCAAGACCGGCGCCGATCACCATGCGCGGCTGGTCGGGCGGGTGTTCAGGCATCTGAGCGAAGGCGCCGGCCATGTTCCGGTATCCTGGTTCGCCGACGAGATCGCCCGGCTCGATACCATCCAGGGCGATGTCGAGACGCTGGCGGACCGGATCGCGGCGGCGCGCACCTGGGCCTATATCGCGCATCGCAACGATTGGCTGGCCGATCCCGCGCATTGGGCGGAGCGGACGCGCGCGGTGGAGGAGAAATTGTCCGACGCGCTGCATGCCAAGCTCACCCAGCGCTTCGTGGATCGACGGACGGCGGTGCTGATGCGCGAGATCGGCAGCGATCCCGATGCCATGCCGGTGACGATCGCGGAAGATGGCGAGGTGTCTGTCGATGACGAACCGATCGGCCGGCTGGTCGGCTTCCGCTTCAGCGTGGCGCCCGATGCGCGGCTGGCCGACCGGCGCAAGCTGCTCGCCGTCGCCGAACGCCGGCTTGGGCGCGAACTGGCGCGGCGCGCGCGCTTGCTCGCCGATGCGCCGGATGCCGCGCTGACCCTGATCACGCTCGCCGGCGAGCGGCCGGCGATCGTCTGGGACGGGCATGTCGTCGCACAGCCGCAGGCCGGCCGTTCCTTGCTCGCGCCGCGGCTCCGGCTGGATCGCGCGCTCGACATGCTCGACGGGGCGGACCGCAAGGCCGTCTCGGCACGGCTGGATCGCTGGCTGGCCGGGCGGATCGATCATGTACTGCGGCCCCTTGTGCGGATGACGGCGGCCGCCGCCGATCCGGCGACGCCGCCGCCGTTGCGCGCGCTGCTCGCGCCATTGGCCGAGGCGGGCGGCGTGATCGAGCGGGCGGCGCTCGAAACTGCGCTCGGCGCGCTCGACAAGGCCGGGCGTCATGGCGCGCGCAGGCTGGGCTTGACCATCGGCGCGCTCGACCTGTTTCATGCGCAACTGCTGAAGCCGGAAGCGATGCGCTGGCGTGCCGCCCTGGCCGCGATTCGCGCGGAAGCGGCGATGCCGCTGACCGCCCCGCCGGGGGCGGCGGTCGTCGCGGCGCCATCGCCCGGATCGGATTTTCGGATGCTGGGCAGCCAGGCGCTCCGCGTCGACCTGGTCGAGCGGATCGCCCGCGCGGCGCACGACGCGCGCGATGGCCGACGCCCCTTCGTGCCCGATCCGTCGCTGGCGGTGTCGATGGGGCTGGGCGCGGACGCGCTGGCGCGATTGATGCGCCTGCTTGGATTCGAGGCGCACGAGCAGGCCTGGCGCTATCGCGGCCGGGTCAAGCCGCGAACGGTGCGTGCGGTACGTCCCGGCAGCGCTTTCGCCGATCTGGAAAGGCTGGTCGCGCATGGCCGCTGATGCGGGGAGCAGTCAGCGTATCGATCGCTTCCTGTGGTTCACGCGGCTGACCAAGACGCGCAGCCAGGCCCAGGCGCTGTGCGAGGAGGGGCATATCCGCGTCGACGGACGCCGCATCGAGCGGGCGCATGCGCCCGTGCGCGTGGGCAATGTCGTCAGCCTGTTCGTCCAAGGCCGCGTCCGGGCGATCCGGATCGACAGGCTGCCCGTGCGGCGTGGACCCGCGCCCGAAGCGCAGGCCTGCTACACCGACCTTGCCGCGGCTCCCGAAATGAGAACGACTTGCAGCAGTGCGGGGAATATTGACGCGGACGAATCGCATCCATAGCAGGGCCGAATTGGAGGGAGCTATTCCATGACTTACGTCGTCACCGATGCCTGCATCCGCTGCAAATATATGGATTGCGTGGAGGTGTGCCCCGTGGATTGCTTCTACGAGGGCGAGAATATGCTGGTGATCAATCCCAGCGAGTGCATCGATTGCGGCGTTTGCGAGCCCGAATGCCCCGCCGAAGCGATTCTGCCGGATACCGAGAACGGCCTGGAACAGTGGCTGGAGCTCAATGCGACCTTCTCGTCGCAATGGCCCAATGTCACGCGCAAGGCCGATCAGACGCCTGCCGACGCCGACGAACACAAGGGCGAAGAAGGCAAGTACGACAAGTATTTCTCGCCTGAGCCCGGCGCCGGCGACTGAGGTCGCCGATCCTCGGCGCATAATCGCCAGCAAGTAATCCCGTCTTGCCGGAGCCGGCCGGATTCTGAGCCGGCCGGTCGCTGCCGATTACAATTTCGCAACAAAAGACTGCGGGCTGGCATTTTTGTTGCGACTCTGTTAAAGAGACTCACTGTGAGCGCGCGGGGTCACCGCGCCGCTAGAGGAGACTCACCACCTGCAAGCCCCGATTGGACCGGCCACTGGCTTTAACAGCGGGCCGGCATCACCATATCGGCGGTATTCCACGGAAAGGTTGTAAAGCATGGCATCCAAGGCCTTGTCCTTCGACGTTGGCGATTATGTCGTTTATCCCAAGCACGGTGTCGGCCGTGTCATCGAATTGCAGAGCACCGACATCGCGGGCATGCAGCTCGAACTTTATGTGCTGCGTTTCGAAAAGGAGCGGATGACGCTCCGCGTGCCCACCAACAAGGCCGAGAGTGTCGGCATGCGCAAACTGTCTTCGGACAAGACGCTGAAGGAAGCGCTCGACACGCTGAAGGGCAAGCCGAAGATCAAGCGCACCATGTGGTCGCGTCGCGCGCAGGAATATGAAGCGAAGATCAACTCGGGCGATCTCGTCTCGATCGCCGAAGTGGTGCGCGACCTGTTCCGCGCCGACGATCAGCCCGAGCAGAGCTATTCCGAGCGCCAGATCTTCGAAGCCGCCACCAGCCGCCTGGCGCGCGAACTGGCCGCGATGGAAGAAACCGACGAGCCTGGCGCGCAGCAGAAGATCCTCGAGATCCTCAACAAGGCCGCGCTGATCCATAACAAGGACAAGGGCGAGTAAGGCTCCCTCGAGCATTGCTTTCGAGAAACGGGAAAGGCGGTCTTCGGGCCGCCTTTTCTTTTGCGCTTGCCACCGATCGCGCCGAGCTGTATTATTAACACAATACAGTAGGAGCCGATGCCATGCGCTATCTCGCCTTTCCGATCCTCGCCTTCGCCACGGCCTGCTCGGCATCCGCCGATGACGGCGCGGGCAAGCTGAGCGGCGTTTCGGGTTCGCGCAGTTTCGACGTGAAGGGTTTCGAGTCGGTCTCGCTCAGCGGACCGGACAATGTGATCGTCCAGGTCGGCAAGGCGATGTCGGTCAAGGCGGTGGGCGACATCGCGATCCTCGATCGTCTGGAGATCGAAGTGGTCGATGGCGATCTCCGTATCGGTCGCAAACGCCGCAACGGCGTCCATTTCAACTGGGGCAACAATTCGGGCGCCGTCGTCACCGTCACGCTGCCGGTGTTGACCGGCGCGTCGGTCGCAGGATCGGGTGACATGGATGTCGACCATGCCGAAGCGCCGAAATTCAGCGCGTCGGTCGCGGGCTCCGGCTCGCTCAAGGTGGGCGCGCTCAAGGCCGATCGCCTGAATGTCTCGATCGCGGGATCGGGCAACGCCAATTTCGCCGCCGGTACGGCGACCGATGCCGATATGTCGATCGCGGGATCGGGCAATGTCGATGCGGCCGGGCTCGCATCGCGCACCGCCGACATCTCGATCGCCGGATCGGGCGACGTGAAAGCCGGAGTCTCCGAACGCGCCGCCGTTTCGATCCTCGGTTCGGGCGATGTCGACATCATCGGCGACGCCCAGTGCAAGGTTTCGAAAATGGGGTCGGGCGACGTCCGCTGCACGCCGGGCGCACCATCGACTCCCAAGCAATAAGCCTGCTTGCCCGCCAGCGGCTGCGCCGCCATGGTGCGGGCATGAACATCCGGCAATTCGCGGTCGCCTTCATGCTCCTCGCGCCGGCGACGCCGCTGACCGCCGCCGAGCGCGTCGAAACCGTCACCAGTTTCGATCGCATTCATATCGACGGGCCGTATCGGGTGGAGGTGATCACCGGTCGCGGCGCTTCCGCGCGACTGTCCGGATCGCGCGAAGCGCTCGATCGGATCACGGTGAACGTGCAGGGTACGTCGCTGACGATCCGCACGAACCGCACCGGCTGGACCGGCGGTTGGCCGGGCGAGGACAAGGCCGGACCGGTCACGATCCGCGTCACCACCGGCGAATTGCGGGCTGCGTCGGTCAGTGGCAGCGGTTCGATCTCGATCGACCGGATTCGAGGGGCTCGTGTCCAGCTTGGCGTCGAAGGTTCGGGGCAACTGAAGATAGGGCGGACGGAAGCCGATCGGCTCGACATGACATTGCTCGGATCGGGCGCGATCGCGATTGCCGGCGCGGTCAAATCCGCGAGCGCCATTGTGCGTGGTTCAGCGTCGATCGATGGGGCGGCGCTCGTCGCCAACGATCTCAATGTCAGCAGCGAGAGCGCCGGTACCGTTGCGCTCGGCGCCCGGAACAGCGCGACGGTGAAGGCGACGGGTTCCGGCGAAGTCCGCATCGCGGGCGCGCCTGCCTGTACGGTGACCGCGCTGGGATCGGGGCAGGTCTATTGCGGCGCGGCGAAGAAATAGAGCATCGCGCGGAAAAGCTGGCTTCGCGAAGGCGGTGGGAGGTTTTCCGCAATGCGATGCGATCGCAAACATCCGGATCGGGCTGCGCGACCCGGATCTTATGCTGCCCGCTCCGGCTTTCCCGCTTCAGCCGCTGTTGCGCAGCGCGGTGGCGATCGCGTTGATCGAAAGCTGGATGCCCTCGGCGATGCGCGGATCGGCCTCGCCCGCGCGGTGGCGCTTGAGCAATTCGACCTGGAGCAGGTTGAGCGGTTCGATATAGGGCAGGCGCAGCCGGATCGACGCGTCGAGCGCGGGCGATTTCGCGAGCAGGCGGGTCTGGCGCGTCACCGAAAGCAGCCCGTCATGCGCGGCTTGCCAGCCATCCTTGATCCGGCCGAAAATCGCTTCGCCCGCCGCCTTGTCCTCGACCAGCCCGGCATAGCGCGCGGCTATCCCCATGTCGGATTTCGCGAGCACCATCTCCATATTGGCGAGCGCCGCCTGCAGGAACGGCCAGCTCTGGACCATTTCACGCAGCAACCCCTGATCCTTGAACCCGGTCAGCGCCTCACCGACGCCGTACCAGCCCGGCAGCATCACACGCGCCTGCGCCCATGAAAACACCCAGGGGATCGCGCGCAGATCCTCGATCGCGTCGGTCTTCTTGCGGCTCGACGGGCGCGATCCGATCTTGAGCGTCGCGATCTCCGCGATCGGCGTCATCTGGCGGAAGAAGCTCCGGAAACCCTCGGTTTCGTAGACCAGTCCGCGATAGGCGCGGAAGGCGTCGGCGGAGAGCGTGTCCATCGCGGCGCCGAAGCGCGCGCGATCGGCTTCGGCCAGCGCATCGGGCTCGAGGCTGGCGAGGAGCGTCGCCGATGCGATCGCCTCCAGATTGGCGGCGGCGCTTTCGCGCGTGCCATATTTCGCCGCGATCACTTCGCCCTGTTCGGTGATGCGGATACGGCCCTGCACGGTGCCGCGCGGTTGGGCGAGGATCGCGGCGAAGCTAGATCCGCCGCCGCGCCCGACCGCGCCGCCGCGCCCATGGAACAACTGCATGCCGATGCCTGCCTGGGCGAAGACCGGCGCCAGCGCCCGGCTGGCCTGGTGCAGGCCCCAGGTCGAGGTCAGATAACCGCCGTCCTTGTTGCTGTCCGAATAGCCGATCATCACTTCCTGATGGCCGCGCGCGCGCGTGATCGTCGCGATTTCGGGCAGGGCGAACCATTTGCCCATCACGATGGTGGCGTTTTCCAGGTCGCCGATCGTCTCGAACAACGGCACCGCCATGATGTCCGCCTCGGGCGTGTCTCCGGGGCGGTAGAGCCCGGCTTCCTTCAGCAGGATATGGACTTCGAGCAGGTCCGACACGTCCTGCGCCATCGAGACGATATAGTTGCGGATGCAATCCGCGCCGTAGCGGCGATGCGCCTCGGCGGCGGCGCGGACGATCGCGAGTTCGCCTGCCGTTTCCTCGGAATAGGCGAAATGCGGGCTGGAAAGGGGGCGCGGCGTCGCGAGTTCGCGGCGCAGCAGCGTGACGCGCGCCTCCTCGTCGAGCGCGGCATAGTCGGTTTCGACTCCCGCCACGCTGAGCAGTTCGGCGACGACACGCTCATGCACCGCGCTGTTCTGGCGCATGTCGAGCGTGGCGAGATGGAAGCCGAAGGTTTCGACCGCGCGGATGAGGCGGCCGAGCGCGCCGCCCGAGGACAATGCACCGCCGCCGGCGCCCGCCAGCCCGTGCGCGATCTCGACCAGATCGGCGCGGAAGGCTTCCAGCCCGTCATAGCTTTCCGCCTGGAGCGGAGAGGGGCGGGGTGGTGCCTTGCCGGTCAGCGCGAGATGGGTCGCGCTCAGCCGCGCATAAAGGCCGGTGATGGCGCGGCGATAAGGCTCGTCCTGCCGGCTCTTGGCGGTGTCGCCGCTGGCGTCGGCCAGCGCCAGCACCGCGTCGCTCGCTTCGGCGAGTTCGGTGGAGATCGACAATTCGGCGCCCAGCCCGTGCAGCGCGTCGAGATACCAGGCGATCACCGTTTCCGCCGAGCGCGACAGCGCCAGCGTCAGCGAGTCCGCGGTGACGAAGGGGTTGCCGTCGCGGTCGCCGCCGATCCAGCTTCCCGGCCGCAGGAAACTGGCGGGCCGCTTGCCGAGCGCACGTTCCCAGCGCGCATAGAGCGCGGGCAGCACCGGCAGGAAAGTGTCGCGCAGATAGGCGAGCGCGGTTTCCACCTCGTCGGCGACGAACAGGCGTTCGCGACGCAGCGTCCGCGTTTGCCAGAGCAGCGCGATCTGGCGATGGATCGCCTCCTCGATCAGGTCGCCCTCGGCTGTTTCCGTCGCGCCGCCGTCGCGCAGCTTCATCAGCTCCGCGATGCGGTTGCGATGATCGATCATCGACTTGCGGCGCACTTCGGTGGGATGGGCGGTCAACACCGGCGCGATCAGGGCGTGGCCGAGCAGTTCGATCGCCTGATCGCCGTCGATGCCCTCGTCTGCCAGCCGTTCGAGCGCATGCGCCAGATCGGCGCCCGGCTCCGCCGCGATCCCCTGGCGATCCTCCGCCAGATTGGCGAGCATCGAGAACAGCATGAAGCCGCGCACGAACGCGGTGGTTTCGTCCAGGTCGAGCGCGTCCAGCCCGGGATCGATCGCATCGGCGCCCGCCACGCCGCGATGGCGGTCGACCGATGTAGAGCGGATATATTCGGTGCGGCGGAACAATGTCTCCCCACCATAGGCGCGGATCACATCGCCCAGCAGCTTGCCGAGATAGCGGATGTCGGGGTTCTGGCTGATCGCTGGACGTGGCATGGCGTGTTGCTGCACCGCAACACGTTCGGCGTCAATATCATTGCGGCACTGCAATGCGATCTAATTGTGAAATTATATTATTGATTGTTCAATTATTATAATCAAACAATATATGTGCCGCTCAGGCGAGCAGTTCGATGTCCCAATAGAGCCAGTCGCGCCAGCTTTCATGGAGATAATTGGGCGGGAAGGCGCGGCCATGTTCCTGAAGCTGCCAGCTTGTCGGCCGGATCGGCGCGATATGGAGCTGCATGCCCGCCTGGCGCGGGGTGCGCCCGCCCTTCTTCAGGTTGCAGGGTGCACAGGCGGTGGCGACATTTTCCCAGGTGGTGCGGCCGCCCTGCGCGCGGGGGATCACATGATCGAAGGTCAGGTCGCTCGAGACGCCGCAATACTGGCACTGGAAGCGATCGCGCAGGAACAGGTTGAAGCGGGTGAAAGCGGGGTGTTCGGACGGCTTCACATATTGTTTGAGCGCGATGACGGAGGGCAGCCGCATCGCGCTGGTGGGACTTCGCACCTCGCGCTGATATTCGTCGATGATCGCGACGCGATCGAGGAACACCGCCTTCACGGCGGTTTGCCACGGCCAGAGCGACAGCGGATAATAGGACAGCGGTTTATAGTCCGCGTTGAGCACAAGCGCTGGACAGCTGTCCGGGTGTCGGATCAGGTCGGGATGGTACATGACGCCACACGCTCCCCCATTGCCATCGTCCCAATCAGGTAAAATGATGACGCCGTCATGACAGCATTTCCCGCGACTCGTGGTCAAGAGCCAAATTGGACGATCGACGCTTGACCGAGATCGCCACCCGCTTCGCGCCGTCGCCAACCGGCCGGTTGCATCTCGGCCATGCCTGGTCGGCGCTGTGCGCGCATGACTTCGCGACGGCGCGGGGCGGCCATTTCCTGCTGCGGATCGAGGATATCGACCCCGGCCGCGCGCGGCCCGAGCATGTTTCGGGCATCATCGAGGATCTGCTGTGGCTTGGGCTCGACTGGGAAGGGGAAATCGTCTTCCAGTCCGAGCGGACGGCGCTTTATGCGATGGCGCTGGAGGATCTGAAGCGGCGCGGCCTCGCTTATCCCTGTTTCTGCACGCGCAAGGACATCGCGGCGAGCGCCAGCGCGCCGCATGGCCCGGATGGGCCGGTCTACCCCGGCACCTGCCGTTCACTCGATCCCGAAACCCGCATGCGCCGGATGGCGGCGGAACCGCATTGCTGGCGGCTCGCCATGGCGCCCGCGATCGACGAGGCCGGGCCGCTTCTCTGGATCGACGGCGACGGCGCGGCGCATCCGGCAAGCCCGGCGGCGCATGGCGACGTGGTGCTGGCGCGCAAGGATGCGCCGGTCTCCTATCATCTCGCGGTCACGATCGACGATGCCGCGCAGGCGATCAGCCATGTCGTGCGCGGCCGCGACCTGCTGGAGGCGACGCATGTCCACCGGCTGTTGCAGGCGCTGCTCGATCTGCCGACGCCCGTCTATATCCATCATCCGCTGCTCGGCACCGCATCCGGCGAGCGGCTGGCCAAGCGCAATGGCGCACCGGCGATCGCCGATCTGCGCGCGGGCGGGACGGACGCGGCGGCGCTGGTCGAAGCGATGCGCGCGGGTCGGTTTCCCGACGATTACCGCATGCTCTAGCCGCTTGGATTCACGCCCCGAAGCGCCTACATCAAAACGATGGGCACATTCCTCACCATCCTCCTCATCCTCGCCATGGTCGCGACGGTCGGCGCGCTGGTGCGCGGGATCGTGATCTTCCTGCGCACGACCGAGGCGGATCTGAACGGCACGGGGCCGAGCATCTCCGGGCGCAAGCAGAACAAGGCGATGCAGATGCGCATCCTGTTCCAGGCGGTTGCGGTGATCCTGGTGGTGCTGCTGATGGTGGCGGCGGGCGGCAAGGGCTGATCCGCTGGTCAAGCTCAACAAGATCTACACACGGACGGGCGACGACGGCACGACGGGCCTTGTCGACGGATCGCGCACGGCCAAGCATGATCCGCGCATGCAGGCGATCGGCGACGTCGACGAGGCGAACAGCGCGATCGGCATCGCCGTCGCCGCGCTGGGCGAGGGCGATCACGCGGTGATGCTGCGCCGCATCCAGAACGATCTGTTCGATCTGGGCGCCGATCTGGCGACGCCGGGCGAAAGCTTCGAGCCGTCCGAGATGGAATTGCGCATCGTGCCCGCGCAGGTCGCCCGGCTGGAGGCCGAGATCGACGTGATGAACGCGGCGCTGGAACCGCTCAGGAGCTTCATCCTGCCCGGGGGCAGCCAGGCAGCGGCGGCGCTCCATCTCGCCCGCGCAATCGTGCGCCGCGCCGAGCGGACTGCCGTGGGCGCGGCGCGCGCCGTCAGCCTCAACCCTCAGGCGCTCGCCTATCTCAATCGGTTGTCCGATCACCTTTTCGTCATGACGCGCGCGATCAATGCGGCGAATGGTGGCGATATATTGTGGATTCCTGGCGCGTCGCGCTGATTCGAGGCCCGCTCCTCAAACCTATTGTTCTTGATATGTTCACGCGCTAGAAGCGCCGCTATGCCGTATGGCAGGACCCCTTGGATCGATCGTGCGTTAAATGACTGATCTTGCGGCCAAACCGGCGCAACGGGGATCCTGGAAATAGGGGACTGACATGGCGACTCGTCTCGACACCGCGTTTCCCGATGCGCTGCACGCGCTGTTCCGGCGGGTGCGCGGGCTGAGCGAGGCGCTGGCGGCGCCGCTGTCCGATGCCGATGCCAGCGTCCAGTCGATGGAGGATGCGTCGCCCGCGAAATGGCATCTGGCGCACACCACCTGGTTCTTCGAAACCTTCGTGCTGCGCGATCATGTCGCCAATTACCGGCTGTACGACGAACGCTGGCCCTTCCTGTTCAACAGCTATTACGAAGCGGAGGGGCCGCGCCATGCCCGGCCGATGCGCGGCATGCTCACCCGGCCCTCGCTCGACGAGATCCGTGCGTGGCGTGCCCATGTCGATGCCGCGGTCGATGTCGCGCTGCCCGGCCTTCCTGACGCTGTCCGCACACTGGTCGAGCTGGGTTGCCATCATGAGCAGCAGCATCAGGAATTGTTGCAGACCGATATATTGAGCCTGTTCGCGCTCAACCCGCTGGCGCCGGCGATGTGGCGCGCCGAGCGCGATCCGCCCGCCCCGCCGCCCGCGCCGATCCGCTGGATCGAAGGCGCGCACGGCATCGTGGAGATCGGGCGGAACATGCCGGTGCGTGAAGGGGAATTCGCCTTCGATTGCGAAGCGCCGCGCCACCCGGCCTTGCTGCGCCGGCACGCGCTGGCGGATCGGCCGGTCACCAACAGCGAATGGCGCGCCTTTATCGACGATGGCGGCTATGAACGGGCGGAGCATTGGCTGTCCGATGGCTGGGCCTGGGTGCGGCGCGAAGGGATCGAAGCGCCGCTCCATTGGCGCCGCGTCGATGGCGACTGGGCCGATTTCGCGCTCGATGGCCTCCATCCCGTCCGCCCCGCCGCCCCGGTTTCACATATCAGCTTTTATGAGGCGGACGCCTTCGCCCGTTGGGCGGGCGCGCGACTGCCGACCGAAGCGGAATGGGAAAGCGCGGCCGCCGCCGTCGATTCCGCATCGGGCAACCAGCTGGATCAGGCGGGGCCGGTGCGCCCGCGCGCGGCCGCCGCCGGTACCGGCCTGCGGCAGATGTTCGGCGATGTCTGGCAATGGACCGGATCGGCCTATCTGCCCTATCCCGGCTTTCGCGCGGCCGCCGGCGCGGTCGGCGAATATAACGGCAAGTTCATGAGCGGGCAGTGCGTGCTGCGTGGGGCGAGCTGCGCCACGCCGCGCGGCCATTCGCGCGCCTCCTATCGCAACTTCTTCTATCCCCATCAACGCTGGCAATTCGCCGGCGTCCGCCTCGCCAAGGATCTCTAGCCATGTTGCTCGAGCAGGATGCCCCGCCGCGCCCGGCGGAGACCGCCGACCCCGCCTTTCGCGCCGATGTGCTGAGGGGCTTCGCCGACACCCGCCGCCGTGCCATTCCGGCGCGCTGGTTCTATGATCGGCGCGGGTCCGAATTGTTCGAGCAGATCACCAGGCTGCCCGAATATTATCCGACGCGGATCGAAACCGGTCTGCTGGCGCGATACTGCGCCGATGTCGGAGAGATTGCCGGGCCGGGACGCGCGGTGATCGAATTCGGATCAGGGTCGTCGACCAAGACGCCGCATCTGCTGCGCGCGGTCGATCCCGGCGCCTATGTGCCGATCGATATTTCGGGCGCGTTCCTGCGCGAATCGGCGGCCGCGCTCGCGCGCGACTTTCCCGGGCTGAGGATCGAGCCGGTCGAGGCGGATTTCATGCAGCCGATCCCGCTGCCCCCCGCGATCGAGGCGATGCCCAAGCTCGGCTTCTTTCCGGGATCGACCATCGGCAACATGATCGCGCGCACCTCGGTCGACCTGCTGCGCGCGATGCGGCGCTCGCTCGGCGTCGGATCGCTGCTGCTGATCGGGATGGACCGGGTGAAGGGCGAGGATGTGCTGGTGCCCGCCTATGACGATGCGCAGGGTGTCACCGCCGCCTTCAACCTCAATCTGCTCCACCGCATCAATCGCGAGCTCGACGGGACGATTCCGGTCGACGCCTTCCGCCATCTGGCGATCTGGAACGACCTCTACGCCCGGATCGAGATGCATCTGGAGGCGGTTCGCGATGTCGAATTCCGTATCGAGGGCGCTTTCTTCTCGATGCGGGCGGGCGAGACCGTCCATACCGAGAACAGCCATAAATATGGCGAGCGCGATGCCCGGCTGCTGCTGCGCGCGGGCGGCTGGACCCCGCTCAGGGAATGGACCGATCCCGACAATATGTTCGCGCTGATCCTGGCGGGTGCGCATGCCGAGCGCAGCGCGCCCTAAATCGGCTGCAGGCCGTAATCGGTAAGGTCGATGGCGGCGACATCGGCGGCGATATCGGGATGTCGCTTCGCGAGATAGATGGCCGCGCGTTTGAGGTCTGACGCCAGATGCGGCTTGAGCCATTGGCCAGCCGCAAGCGGATCGCGACCGGCCAGCCCCTCGCTGATCGCGAGGCCGGTGACCAATGCTGCTTCGCTCAGATAGCCCGATCGGCTGGATGACCAGCTCATCTCGTCGAAGCTTTGATGAGACTGGAAATTCTTCGCGCCATTGGCGAGAAATATGCCGAAGCCGATGAACACCGCGGCCAGATCGGTGGCATGTTCGTGAAGATCGTGGCCGCCGGGCGGCAGGCGCCGGGCGCCGTCGACGATGTAATGCGCGAATTCATGCGCGAATGTGCCGACCAATCCGGCCGGATTGTCGAGCAGCGACGGATTATAGGTGATCACCGGCTCGTAAACGCCGCCGCCGCGATCCTCGACGCGATATGTGCCCAGCGGCGCATTGCCGTCATGCACGAGGCCGAGGCCGGATTGCACGCGGTGCGGACGATTCTCCGCGCCGGCTTCCAGGCGGAAATGGACCTGCTCCAGCCCGGCATGCATTCGGACTTGATCGAACAACTCGGCAGCGCGCGCATGGCCCGCGACGGCGCTGTCCGGAAAGAAATCGACGGTCGGGGTGACCAGCGGCGCCGCGCGGTGGCGTTCCAGATCCTCGAATTCTTCGATCATCCATTTGAAGCAGGCGAGCTGCCAGTCGAATTCGTCACGGTCGATCGGTAGTTTTGGCCCGAATAGTCCCATGGTGACGCGTCCTCCCGCCCCGGCTTGCATCCCATGGCGTTCGCCGCCATGTCCACCCTCATGAACAAGCCCACGCCTCCACTGAAGGCCGCGATCGTACCGGTCACGCCGCTCCAGCAGAATTGCACATTGCTGTGGTGCACCGAAACCAACAAGGCGGCGTTCGTCGATCCGGGCGGCGATCTGTCGAGGCTCAAGGCGGCTGCCGCGCAGGCGGGCGTCGAGATCGAGAAGATCCTGATCACCCACGGCCATATCGATCATTGCGGCGAAGCGGGCACATTGGCGAAGGAACTCGGCGTGCCGATCGAGGGGCCGCACGAGGCCGATCGGTTCTGGATCTCGCGTCTGGAGGATGACGGCCGCAACTATGGCGTCAACGGCAAGGTCTTCGAGCCCGATCGCTGGCTGGAGGATGGCGACACCGTGAGCGTCGGCAATCTGGTGTTCGACGTCATCCACTGCCCCGGCCACACGCCCGGCCATGTCGTCTTCCATCACCCCGAATCGAAGCTGGCGATCGTCGGGGACGTGCTGTTCCAGGGATCGATCGGGCGCACCGATTTCCCGATGGGCAACCATCAGGACCTGCTCGACGCGATCACCGGCAAGCTGTGGCCGCTGGGCGGCGATACCGCCTTCGTGCCGGGCCATGGCCCGATGAGCAATTTCGCGCATGAGCGGCGCACCAATCCCTATGTGAGCGACGCCGCGATCGGACGCTGACGGAACCGGGATGGCGCGCGGGCCGTTGGGCCTGCGCAATGAAATATGCGCCCGCCCTTCTTCTGGCGACGCTGGCGGCCTGCCAGGATTATCCGCGCGATATCGGGGGAACGCTCGATCATATCCGCGCCGAGCGGGTGATGCGCGTCGGGCTGGTCGCGGGCGAGGCGGAAACGCGCGACCGCGCGGCGATCACCGCCTATCTCGATCGGGTCGGCAGGGCGGCGGGCGCGAGGTCGGAGATCGTGCGCGGCGCCGCCGAACCTCTGCTGCTGCGGCTCGGTCATGGGCAGCTCGACCTTGTGATCGGCGATATGACGGAGGACTCTCCCTGGATCGCTGATGCGATGGTGATCGAGCCGATTGCGGAGACGATGCTCGGCAAGGACCGGATCCTGCTCAGCCCGATCGCGCGCAACGGTGAGAATCGCTGGATCATACTGCTCGAACGTGCGGTTCGCGACGGTCGCCCGAAGAACGGCGCATGAGCGAGAGGCGCGGCCATCCGGCGGAGATCCGTGCCGACATGGCGGCGGCGGTTCGCCTGGAATGGTGGAATGTCGGCTGGTCGATCAGCATCATCGTCGCGATGGGGCTGGCGATGGGATCGAGCCAGGCGATGAAGACGGCCTGGGTGGAGGATATGCTCGGCCTGGTCCCCCCGATCGCTTTCCTGATCGCCGCGCGGTTCGAGAGGCGCCCGTCCAATGCGCGCTTCCATTACGGATTCGATCGGGTGAACGGCCTGGGCTTCCTGATCGCCGCCGTCGCGCTGGCGGCTGTCGGCCTGTTCCTGCTGCGCGACGCCGTGGTCGCGCTGGTCACGGCCGAACATGTCTCGATCGGTTCGGCCCGGCTGTTCGGGCATGACCTCTGGCTGGGCTGGTTCATGCTCGCGGCGCAGGCTTATGCGACCATCCCGCCGCTCGTGATCGGCCACATGGAACTGCCGCTCGCCAAAAGGCTGCGCGACAAGCTGCTCCATACCGACGCCCTGATGAACAAGGCCAACTGGCAGACCGGCGTCGCCGGCTTCCTGGGTGTGGCGGGGCTGGGCATGGGCTGGTGGTGGGCCGATTCGGTCGCCGCGGCGATCATCTCGCTCAGCATCATCGCCGACGGCATCAAGGCGCTGCGTGTCGCGACCTCGGAACTGGTCGATGGCGTGCCCTGCGCACTGGACAGTTCGAAACAGTCGGAAGAGGCGGCCGCCGTCGCAAAGGCGCTGCGCAAGCGTTTCCCCGGCGCACGCGTCCTGATGCGCGAAACCGGCCGCTATATCCGCGCGGAGGTCGTCGGCGTCAGCCCGCCCCGGAATTTCGATTCGAAGACGTTCGAGATTCCCGGCCTCGACGATCGCTGGCGGCTGGAGAGCATCGCTTTCCGGTTGTGATATCAGGCTGCGCGCCGCTTGAGCGTTCCAGGGAGCGGATGCGTCAGCATCCCTGAGCCAGCGTCAGCCGACCGCCGCGATCTCGGTCACCGTCGGCTTGAACCCGAAATAGGGGATGGTGAGCGCCCAGCCCGCCAGAACGATCAGGGCGATGAAGGTCGCCGCGATGCCGATCAGCCGCAGCTTGCCCGGCTTCTCCGCATCCATGCCGAACGCATGCGCGATTCGCGCGAGGATGTAGACCACGCCGATTCCCCACAGCCAGGGCGAGGTGCCGCGCGCCAGTTCGATCAGACCAAGCAGAATCAGGAAGAACGGGGTATATTCGACGAAATTGGCGTGGGCGCGCATCCGTGCGAGCAGCCTGGGATTGCCGCCGTCCCCGATCGACACCTTCTCGCTTACGCGCAGGCGCCCCGTGCGCATTGCGAGCCAGATGTTGAGCAGCGCCGCGGCGCCCGCGATCGTCAGCGTCACCGGCAATATGATCATTCGCGCACCCCCGTCCGTTGCGATGGGAAACTCGCATGGATGCTGAGCCCTTGCAACTCCGGCCAGAATCGCTATAGGCGCGGTTCGCTCGCGACGAGCCGGCCGCATGGCCTGCGGCCTTCATCCGCCGTTGGTTATCATGGCGCAGGCGTAGTCGCACCCAAGGCTTTGAAGAACTGGAACAGGTGCCGGAATGGCTGTCCCCAAGAGAAAAACCTCGCCGTCCAAGCGCGGCATGCGTCGCAGCCATGATGCGCTCAAGGTCGAGTCGTACCAGGAATGCCCGAACTGCGGCGAACTGAAGCGCCCGCACAATCTGTGCACGGCCTGCGGCCACTATAACGGTCGCGAGATCGTCTCGGCCGAAGGCTGACGCCGCACCCTTTCGAGGAGCACTGACCGGTGTCCACATCGCCGCGGATCGCAATCGACGCGATGGGCGGCGATGAGGGCCTTGCGGTCATGCTGGCGGGTGTGGCGCGTGCGCGCCGCGCCAATGACGGGATGCGCTTCCTGCTCGTCGGCGACGAAGCGCAGATCCGCGAAGGGCTGAAGACTCATCCCAATCTCAGTGCCGCGTCGGAGATCGTCCACGCGCCTGAAACCGTGGCGGGCGCCGAAAAGCCCAGCCAGGCGATTCGTCGCGCCAAGACCACGTCGATGGGGCTTGCCATCCAGGCAGTGAAATCGGGCGAGGCAGGCGCTGCCGTGTCGTCGGGCAATACCGGCGCGCTGATGGCGATGTCCAAGCTCGCGCTGCGCACCATGCCCGGTATCGATCGTCCGGCGCTGGCCGCGCTGCTCCCCAGTCTGGGCGAGAATGACGTGGTGATGCTCGATCTCGGCGCCAATACCGAGTGCGACACCGAAAACCTCATCCAGTTCGCGGTGATGGGTGCCGCCTATGCGCGGTCCGCACTCGAACTCGAGCGCCCGCGCGTCGCGCTGCTCAACATCGGCACCGAGGAACTCAAGGGCACCGACGAGATCAAGGATGCCGCCGCGATGCTGCGCGAAGCGACGCATCTGCCGATGAACTTCACCGGCTTCATCGAGGGTGACCGGCTGTCGCGCGGCGAAGTCGACGTGATCGTCTGCGACGGGTTTTCCGGCAACATCGCGCTGAAGACCGCCGAGGGCACCGCGCGTTTCGTAACCGACCTGCTGCGGCGCGCCTTCACCAGTTCGCTGCGCTCGAAGCTGGGCTTCATCATCTCGCGGCCCGCCGCCGAGCTGCTGCGCCATCATCTCGATCCCAACAATCACAATGGCGCGGTTTTCCTCGGCCTCAACGGGCTGGTGGTGAAAAGCCATGGCGGCGCCAACGAAATCGGCGTGGCCAATGCGATCGGCGTCGCCGCGCGCATGGTGCGGGACAATCTGACGGCGCGGATCACCGAGGATCTCGCCAATTTCAAGGCGCATCAGCGCCCGGAGACACATACGGCATGACGCGTCGCGCGGCGATTGTTGGGACTGGATCGGCACTGCCCAAGCGCCGTGTATCGAATGCCGAGCTCGCGGAGACGGTCGATACCTCGGACGAATGGATCGTCGAGCGCACCGGCATCCGGTTCCGCCACATCGCCGGTCCCGACGAAACCACCTCGACGCTTGCCACCGACGCTTCGCGCAAGGCGCTCGCCGCCGCCGGGCTGGAGGCCGCTGCGATCGACCTGATCGTGCTCGCCACCGCGACGCCCGACCAGACCTTTCCCGCCACGGCGACCAGGGTTCAGGCGGCGCTGGGCATCGACGATTGCGTGGCGTTCGACGTTCAGGCGGTCTGTTCGGGTTTCCTTTATGCCGTGTCGGTCGCCGACAGCATGATTCGCTCGGGCGCGGCGAACACTGCGCTGGTGATCGGCGCCGAGACCTTCAGCCGCATTCTCGACTGGGAAGACCGCAACACCTGCGTGCTGTTCGGCGACGGCGCCGGCGCGGTGGTGATGCGCGCGGAGGAGGGTGAGCGCGGCGTGCTTTCGTCGAAGCTCCACGCCGATGGCCGTCATAACGAACTGCTGTACGTCGATGGCGGCCCCTCGACGACGGGCACCGTCGGCAAGGTGCGGATGAAGGGGCGCGAAGTGTTCCGCCACGCGGTGGTCAATCTGGCGTCGGTGCTGGGCGAGTCGCTCGAAGCCGCCGGGCTTTCGGCCGAAGATGTCGACTGGATGGTGCCGCATCAGGCGAATGCGCGCATCCTGGATGCGACCGCGCGCAAGCTGGGCCTGTCGCCCGACAAGGTCGTGGTGACGGTGGACCAGCATGCCAATACATCGGCGGCGTCGGTCCCCCTGGCGCTGGATACCGCGGTTTCCGATGGCCGCATCAAGCGCGGCGATATCGTGGTGCTGGAAGCGATGGGCGGTGGATTCACCTGGGGCGCCGCGGTTGTCCGCTGGTGAGACAGTCCCGCTATGGGGACAGTCGGTGAATTGACGTGCGGCACTGTAACGATAATATGAAAATCGGCGCTTAGACTGAGGGATTCTCCATGGCTGCACCCACTTTGACCCGGGCCGATCTCGCCGATTCGGTACACCGCGAAATCGGGCTGTCGCGCGCGGAATCGTCCAAGCTCGTCGAACAGATCCTCGCGCATATGTGCGGTGCCCTGTCCGACGGTCAGAACGTGAAGATTTCGGGTTTCGGCAGCTTTGTGCTGCGCGACAAGGGCCAGCGCGTCGGCCGCAATCCGAAGACCGGCGTAGAGGTGCCGATCGCGCCCCGGCGCGTTCTCACCTTCCGCGCCAGCCAGATGCTGCGCGACCGCATCGTCAAGGCCGGGTGACCGCGCCGTGAGCGACAAGGCCGCCGGCGCGTTCCTGACCATCGGCGAGCTTTCCGATTCGCTCGGCCTGCCGCAGCATATCCTGCGGTATTGGGAAACGCGCTTTCCCCAGCTTCGGCCGCTCCAGCGCGCCGGCAAGCGGCGCTATTACCGGCCTGAGGATGTGGCGCTGGCGCAGCGGATCAATCGGCTGCTCAACCAGGAAGGCTATACGATCAAGGGCGTCCAGAAGCTGCTGAGCCAGCGCATGGGCCCTTCGGCCGATATGGCGCCTGCGCCCGCCGCGGCGCCCGCCGCTCCCCAGCCATCCGCCCCGGCGGTCGCCGCCGGCATGCTGCCGGCGATCCGCCAGGTTCGCGCCGATCTGGCCCGCGCGCTCGCCGACGCCTGATCCGGCGCGCCGGATCGACTCGCTCTATAGCTCGAGTGCCAGGATCCAGTCGTTGAAGACCGCTTCGCCGACTTTGAAGGCCTGCTGGCCGACCCGGACGAACCCGCAGCGCGCATAGAAACGCTGCGCGGCTTCGTTGATCTCGTAGACGCACAGATAGAGCCGTTTCGCGCCGCGCGCGCGCGCTTCGGCGATCACCGCGTCCATCAGCCGCCGTCCCAGCCCCGCATTCTGCCAGCCGGTGAGCGCATAGATGCGTTTGAGTTCCAGATCGCCCTGATCGACGGGAATGTCGAGCGCGGGCGGGGTCAGCGCCGCATAGCCGATCGGCGCGCCGAGTTCGGTTTCGACCAGCCATAGCGCATGATCGCGCCGTTCGGCCCAATCTGCATAGAGTTCGGGCGAATGCTGGGTGCGGCAATGCGTGACCAGCGCATCGCCGGGGTGATCGCTCGCGAAGGCGACAAGGAAGGTCGCCTGACCCAGCAGCGAAAGACGGTCGGCGTCTGATGCTGTGGCACGGCGCAGCAGCAGCTCAGCCATCGATTTCGGGGCCCAGTGCGGCATCCAGGTCGCGCGGCCGCATCAGCCGGACGAAATTGCCGGTTCCCGCCTTCACATCGGCCCAGCGCGTCACGTCAAAGGTGATTTCCGCGAGCGCGGCGGTCGGGAATTTCTCTTCGACCGAGTCGCGCAGCGCATCGCCGGCGCGATCGGGCACCAGCAGCAGGATCAGGTCCTCCAGCCCGGGATTATGGCCGCACATCATCACGTGATCGGCCGAATCGGGCCGGTCGTTGACCACGTCGAGCAGGGTGACGCACGATGCGAGATAGATGCGCCGGTCCCAGGTGGCATGCAGCGTGCGGCCCATGCCTTCCCACAGATAGTCGAGCGTTTCGGTGCAACGCACGGCGGGGGACGAGACGACATGGTCATATTCCAGCCCCTCGCGCCGCATATATTCGCCCATCAGCCGCGCGCCGCGAATGCCGCGCTTGTTGAGCGCGCGGTCGAAATCGCGCGCCACCGGATCGTCCCAGCTCGATTTCGCGTGGCGCAGCAGGCTGAGCGTCTTCATTTCCTCTCCGTGATCCTTTCCGCGGCCTCTTGCCCCGAAATCGTGACGGATGAAAGTCGCTGGCGCACGCGCGCGGCGGCTTCGTCCAGCGTGACGCGGCTGATCGGGGTGCCGGCGGGAAAGGCGGTCAGCAGCCGCGACGGCATGGCGGAGGAAAGCATGACGAAGATGCCGCGATCGTCGGCGCGGCGGATCAGCCGGCCGAATGCCTGGGCCAGCCGCGCACGAATCAACCGATCGTCATAGGCGCTGCCACCGCCGGCCAGGCGGCGCGCGGCGTGAAGTACGGTGGGTTTCGGCCACGGCACCCCCTCCATCACCACCATCCGCAGCGATTCACCCGGTACGTCGACGCCGTCGCGCAAGGCGTCGGTGCCGAGCAGCGATGCGCGCGGATCGTCGCGGAAGATATCGACCAGGGTGCCGGTATCGATCGGATCGACATGCTGGGCGTAAAGCGGCAGCCGGTCGCGCGCCAGCCGGTCGGCAATGCGGGCATGGACGGCGCGCAGCCGCCGGATTGCGGTGAACAGCCCGAGCGTGCCACCCTCGGCCGCGACGATCAGCTTGCCGAAGGCGCCGGCGAGCTGCGCGATATCGCCCTTCTTCACATCGGTGACGATCAGCACTTCGGCCTGCGTCGCATAGTCGAACGGGCTCGGCGCCTCGAATCGATGCGGCGGATGGGCGAGATGCGGGGCGCCCGTGCGTGCTTCGGCGGTATCCCAGTCGCCACCGCCCTTGAGCGTCGCCGAGGTGACGAGCACGCCATGCGCCGGTTTCAGCACGATCTCCGCAACCGGGCGCGTCGGATCGAGCCAGTGGCGATGCAGGCCGATATCGATCTCGCGGCCCTCGATCCGGTCGACCGCCAGCCAGTCGACGAAATCGGGATCGGCGGGGCCACCGATGCGAGAGAGCAGCGACAGCCAGCCGCCGAGCATGTCGGCGCGCCAGCCGAGGCTGGCGATCGCGCCCTCGACGCGCGCGCGCGCCTGGCCGTCGAGCCAGTCCGGGCCATCCTCCATCACCGCTTCCAGCCGACGCCCGAGCGCCACGAGCGGGCGAAGGATCGCGTCGAGCGCTGCCGCCGCGGGCTGCGCGGCTTCGACGATCGCACCGTCGAGTTCGGCCATCTCGGTTTCCAGGCCATAGCCTGCATCCTCGCCGGCATCGCGGCCGAACACGGTGCCGCGCACCGCCGCGAGCAGCGCCTCGATCGCGCCGAAGGGCGCGCCTTCGTTCAGCCGCTGGAGCCAGCCGTCCGATGGCAGCGCCTGTGCCGCGCTGACGGCGGCGGAGATCGCACGGCTGCCCTCGTCGTCATAGCTCGCGACGTCGGACAGGCGGGCGGCAAGGCCCCGACGGCGCCCGCGCGACGATCCTTCGGGCCCGGTGATCCAGCGCCGCAATTCGATCGCCTCCTGGCCCGACAGCGCGGTCGAGAACATCGCGTCGGCGGCGTCGAACAGATGATGGCCTTCGTCGAAGACGATTCGGCTCGGCCGGTTCGCCGCCTCGCGCCCGCGCGCGGCGTTGACCATCACCAGCGCATGGTTGGCGATGACGATATCGGCATCCGCGCTGGCGCGCGCCGCGCGTTCGATGAAGCATTTCCGGTAATGCGGGCAGCCGGCATAGACGCATTCGCCGCGCCGGTCGGTCAGCGCGGTCGATCCGTTGCGGCGGAACAGCGAGGGCAGCCAGCCGGGCAGATCGCCGCCCACCATGTCGCCATCCGCCGAATAGGCGGCCCAGCGCGCGACAAGCTGCGCCAGGATCGCGGCGCGCCCGGCGAACCCGCCCTGCAGCGCGTCCTCCAGGTTGAGCAGGCACAGATAATTTTCGCGGCCCTTGCGCACCACCACCTTGCGGCGGCGCAGCCTGGGATCGGGAAACAGCCTTTCGCTCTCGCGATTGAGCTGGCGCTGCAACGCCTTGGTGTAGGTGGATATCCAGACCGCGCCGTCCGCCCGCTCGGCCCAGAGCGAGGCGGGGGCGAGATAGCCCAGCGTCTTGCCGATGCCGGTGCCGGCCTCGGCCAGGATCATATTGGGCTCGTCGCGCCGCGCGCGCGGTTCGAACGCTTCGGTCACGACCTCGGCATAGCCGCGCTGGCCCGGGCGAACCTCCGCGCCGTGGCCGGTCAGCAGGTCGAGCCGGTCGATCACGTCGGGCAGGGCGAGCGAAACGGAGCGCGGTGCTGCGCGCGGCGCCTTTTCCTCCCATTCGGGAAGCCGGGCGAACAGCCAGCGTTCGTTGCGCTCGGGCCGCTTCAGCGTGTCGAGCAGGATTCCGCCCCAAGGCCAGCGCAGCCGTTGCAGCGACTGCGCCATGCCATAGGCGCCTTCGCGCTCCGCCCAATGCGGATCGTCCGACCGCGCCAGCAGCGCCTGGGCGGCGCGGCGCAGGAATTCGGCGGCACTTGCATCGTCCTCGGGTGGCGCCAGCCCGATCGCGCGCGCCAGCCCCTTGGGTGTCGGCACCGCGAATCGCGCCGGATGGATGAAGGCGAACAGTTCCAGCAGGTCGAGCCCGGAGAGTTCGGGATAGCCCAGCCGCTGGCCGACAAGCGGCGCGTTGAGCACGATCATCGGCGTTTCCGCGGCCAGCGCGATCGCCTCGCCACGGCTCACGCCGCGCGTCTCCCCGTCGGGAGATGCGATCCAGATGCCGGCATGGCTTGCATGCAGCGCGGGATAGGGCAAAGAGGCCGCCATTCACCCCGTTATGACGACCAGGAACGAAAGGGCAACACCAGTGAGCGACTTGCGTGGCGCAGCGATGGACTCGAAGGCCTGGCCGTTCGAGGAAGCGCGCAAATTGCTCAAGCGCTATCCCGACGGCGCGCCGGCCAAGGGCCATATCCTGTTCGAAACCGGCTATGGCCCTTCGGGCCTGCCGCATATCGGCACCTTCAACGAAGTGCTGCGCACCACCCTGGTGCGCCAGGCCTATCAGGCGATTTCGGACGTGCCGACGCGGCTGATCGCGTTCAGCGACGATATGGACGGCCTGCGCAAGGTGCCGGACAATGTTCCGAATCAGGAGATGCTGCGCGAACATCTCGGCAAGCCGCTGACGCGGATTCCCGATCCCTTCGGCAAATATGAGAGCTTCGCGCATCACAACAACGCGATGCTCCGCGAATTTCTCGACCGGTTCGGCTTCGACTACGAGTTCATGAGTTCGACCGAGGTCTATGCGTCCGGCCGCTTCGACGAGACGCTGAAGCTGATCCTGAAGAACTACGACGCGATCATGGGCGTGATGCTGCCCACGCTCGGCAAGGAACGTCAGGCGACCTATTCGCCGGTGCTGCCGGTCTCGAAAAAGTCGGGCATCGTGCTTCAGGTGCCCGTCACCGTGATCGATGCGGAGAACGGCATCGTCCGCTTCGAGGATGAGGGCGAGACCGTCGAGCAATCGATCCTGTCGGGCGCGGCCAAGCTGCAATGGAAGGTCGACTGGGCGATGCGCTGGGTCGCGCTGGGCGTCGATTACGAGATGTCGGGCAAGGACCTGATCGATTCGGTCACGCAAAGCTCGAAGATCGCGCGCGTGCTCGGCGCCCGCCCGCCCGAGGGCTTCAACTACGAGATGTTCCTCGACGAGAAGGGCGAGAAGATCTCCAAGTCCAAGGGCAACGGCCTGACGCTGGAGCAATGGCTGACCTATGGGCCCGACGAGAGCCTGGCATTCTATATCTATCGCGAGCCGCGCAAGGCGAAGGCGCTGCACATGGGCGTGATCCCGCGCGCGGTGGACGATTATTGGCAGTTCCGCGCCAACTGGCCGAACCAGCCGATCGAACAGAAGCTCGGCAATCCCGTTCACCATATCCACAATGGCGACGTGCCGGCGGAGGCGCTGCCGGTCACCTTCGGCCTGCTGCTCAACCTGGTCGGCGTGATGGGAGAGGCGGGCAAGGATCAGGTCTGGGGCTATCTGGGCAACTATGTGCCCGACGCCGATCCCGCCAAATATCCGGCGCTCGACCGGCTGATCGACCATGCGCTCGCCTATCACCGCGATTTCGTCGCGCCGACGCTCAAGCGCCGTGCGCCGACCGAGCTGGAGGCCGGGGCGCTGCGCGATCTCGACGCGCGGCTGGCGGCATTGCCCGCGAATGCCGATGCGGAGACGATCCAGAACGAGGTCTATGCCGTCGGCAAGGAAGGCGGATTCGACACTCTGCGCGACTGGTTCAAGGCGCTGTACGAGACGCTGCTGGGCGCCGAACAGGGGCCGCGCATGGGCAGCTTCATCGCGCTTTACGGCATGGAGAACAGCCGCAAGCTGATCGCAGAGGCGCTGGCGGCGTGATCGCGGTCCGCGCCGTCGATGCCGAATGGGTCGACGCCAATGCGGATGCGCTCGGCGCGATATTGCTCGCCTGTGTGGCGGACGGGGCCTCGGTCAGCTTCCTGGCCGATCTGACTCAGGATCGCGCGGCCGATTTCTGGCGCGCGCGCCGTGCCGGCGTCGCGGATGGCGGATGCGCGTTGCTTGTCGCCTTCGAAGGCGAGGCGCCCGTCGGCACCGTGATGGTGGTGCGCGCGGGCACCGACAATCAGCCGCATCGCGGCGATATCGCCAAGCTGCTCGTTCATCCCGGTGCACGCGGCCAGGGGGCGGGCGTGGCGCTGATGACGGGGGCGGAGGCGCAGGCCCGCGCGATGGGGCTCACACTGCTCGTGCTCGATACAGCGGGCGCGGCGGCTGAACGCATCTATCGACGGATGGGCTGGATCGAGGTCGGCGGCATTCCCGATTATGCGCTCAACGTGGCGGGCACGCCGGAAGCGACGACGATCTTCTACAAGCGGGTTTGAGGCCCCCACCGTTTGCTTCGAGCGCAGGTTCGAGCTTGTCGAGAACACAGTCGAGAAGTCCGGTGCAGCGCTTCTCGACGGGCGCATCTCGACTTCGCTCGATGCTGCTCGAAGTGAACGGGAAAGCGCCGCATGTTCGGCGCTTGCGTAGATTCAGCCGCGAACCGTCGCGCTGGGCCGATCGTCCGGATAGACCAAGGGCAGCGCGGCGATCGGCAGCAGCAACGCCGCGGCGATCAGCGCGCGGATCAGCGGATGCGAGGTCGGGGCAGGCTGCGGTCTCATGATCGCGCGCGGATAGTGCGGTTGCCGGGAGAGCGGGAGCGCTGGTCGATCGACGGCGGACAGGCGTCGATGAAATGCAATGCGGTCAGAAAACGGCGCGTCGCCCCAGCGAAAGCTGGGGCCCATGCGATCTGTCGGCTTCAGTGAGACCACAGGCATTGCATGGGCTCCAGCTTTCGCTGGAGCGACGATGATTTGTCCGGAAGGCCCTTATTTCTTAGACGCGATCCAGTCGTCGATCTTCTTCTCCAGCACCGGCATCGGCAGCGATCCGGTCATCAGCACCTCGGCATGGAATTCGCGCGGATCGAATTTCGCGCCCAGCGCCTGCCGCGCCTTGGCCTTCAGCCGCGAGATGGTGAGCTGGCCGACCTTGTAGGCGAGCGCCTGGCCGGGAATGGCGATATAGCGCTCCACCTCGGCGGTGGCGTCGGTCTTCCCCATGCTCGAATTGTCGAGCATGTACTGGATCGCCTGATCGCGGGTCCAGCCCTTGGCGTGGATGCCGCTATCGACCACCAGCCGCATCGCGCGCAGCATCTCGTCGTCCAGCCCGCCGAAGCGCTGATAGGGATCGGTCTCCATGCCGAGTTCCTTCCACAGCGTTTCGGCATAAAGCCCCCAGCCTTCGTTGTACGCGGTGTTGCCGCCGAAGCGCATGAAGGCGGGGAGATCGGTGTTCTCGATCGAAAGCGCGATCTGGAAATGATGGCCCGGCACGCCTTCGTGGAGGAACAGGGTCTCCATGCCCGGCGTCGTGCGCGAGGGCAGGTCGTAGGCGTTGAAATAGAAGACGCCGGGGCGCGATCCGTCCGCCAGGCCGGACTCGTACGAACCGCCCGCCGAGGTTTTTTCGCGATAGGCTTCGTAATAGCGGATCTCGAGCGGCATCTTGGGGATGGTCGAGAATTGCTCGCGCACCCGCGCGTCGACGCGCTTGCCGATATCGTAATAGCGCTGGAGCATCGCGTCGCGCGACGTCATCTTGAACTTGGGATCGGTTCGGATGTGATCGAAGAACTGGGCGAGCGTGCCCTTGAAGCCGACCTTGTTCTTGATCGCGTCCATCTCGCCCCGGATCCGCGCGACTTCGGACAGGCCGAGCTGATGGATCTGCTCGGCGGTCATCGGCAGCGTGGTGTTGCTCTTGATCAGCTTCTCGTAGAGCCAGGCGCCGCCCTTCATATGGACGAGGCCGACGCCGTCGCGCGCGGCGGGCAGATATTCGGTCTTCAGGAAATCGCGCATCCGCACATAGGCGGGCAGGATGCCGTCGCGGATGGCGGCGGCGTAATCGCGCTTCAGCCGTGCCTGATCTGCGGCGGAGATGCCGGCCGGGAACTGGTTGACCGGTTCGTAGAAGGTCGATCCTTCCACGCCCTGCGCGATCTGCAGGTCGAACTGATCGATCATGTTGTTGACGATCAGTTTGGGCTGGGTGACGCCGCTCTTCATGCCCTCGCGGAAACGGGCGATCGAACGGTCGAGCGCCGCGATATAATCCTTGTGGCGCTTCAGGTTGTTCTCATAGTCCGTCAGCGTCTTGAACGGCGCGGCGCCCTTGCCCGATGCGAAACCGGGATAGAAGACGTGCAGGCCGAAGAAATGGTCGATCGGCCGCACCGCGGTCACCGCCAGATATTCGGGGGTCAGCGTCTCCAGCGTGTCGAGCATATTATACTCGAACACGTCATAGGCGATCTGGTTGACAGGGGTCAGCGCGGCGCGGTCGATCGCCTTCAGGCGCTTCAGATCCTGCTGCGCGGCGGCGCGTTCGGCGTCGAAATAGGCATCGGAACCGAAATCGCCGAGCCGGTCGGCATAGCGCAGGTCGCCGCGGAAGATCGCGGAGATCGGGTTGCGCTTCAGGCCGGCTTCGTCGCTTTCGGCGAACAGCCGCTTGAGCGCGGCGTCCGGCGTTTCGGTGGCGGCCGGCGCGGGGGCGGCGGGCTGGGCGAGAAGCGGAACGGGCAAGGCGGCCGCTGCGGCGAGCAGCAGCGCGCGGATGGGGAAACTGGACATGGGAAACTCCGGTACTCGTGTATTGCCCGGATATAACGCCACGGCCTTGAACGGCAAGCGGCCCCGGAGATGCTCCCCCGGGGCCGCCCGTTCAGCGTGCTTCCGCTGTTACCAGTAGAAGCCGCGGATCACGTCGATCACGATGCCGCGACGGACGTCGACGAGCATCAGATCGTCATAGTTGCGCACCCAGCGCTGGTTGATGCCGGGGCGCGGCAGGCGATAGCGCCAGGGATCGGCGATCCAGTAACGCTGGCTGTAATAGACCGGCTGGATACGCACGCCGGTGCGGAACTGCTGATAGCGGAACGGAGCGCGCCAGTTGCCGCGGGCATAAAGCGCGCGATTGCCCTGGCGATGGTTGCGCCAGTCGTTGCGGCCCCAGGCGCGATCGCGGTCGCGCAGGTCCTCGCGATATTCGCGGCGGGCGTCGCGCACGTCGCGCGCCTGTTCGCGAACCTCGCGCGGGTGGTCGCCGCGACGGATCGAGCGGTTCAACTCCCGCTGTTCCTGACGGATGTCCTGCCGGTCGCGGCGCAGTTCGCCGGGCGACTGGGCCATTGCGGTGGCGGGCATGACGGTGGCCGCCATCAGGATGCCGATGATCAACTTACGCATGATCTTACTCCTCATTCTCCTGCCGGCGCGCGTCCCGATTTCGGGGCGATTTCGTCGGCACGCATGCTGAATGCCCGATTCGCGCTGAACGTTCCGGGAATGGATCGGTCAGCATCGCGAAAGCCTCTGTCGCAAATTGTAACAAAGCCCACTTCTCAACGGCGTCCCGCCGCCCTAGCCTCCGGCTTTGGCAAACGGGGGAAGAGGCATGAAATTCGGGCATTTTCTGTCGGCCACGGCGGCGCTGGGCCTGGCGGTTCCGGCGCAGGCGCAGGATGCGGCGGGCCAGGCGAAGCTCGACGCGAAATTGCGCGCCGCGGAAAAATGGCTCGAAACCTATCTGGAGCAGGAAGCGGTGCCGGGCGCGTCGGTCGCGATCGTCCATGATCAGAAGATCATCTGGTCCAAAGGCTTCGGTTACGCCAATCTCGCCGCGAAAGTGCCGGCGACGCCGCAGACGCGCTACAGCATCTGTTCGGTCTCCAAGCTGTTCACCGCGCTTGCGGCGATGCAACTGCGCGATCAGGGCAAGCTCGATATCGACAAGCCCGTCGGCGATTACCTGCCCTGGTACAATATCCATGACGTCGAAAAGCCCGACGGCCCGGTCACCGCGCGCGCGATCATGTCGCATGTCGCGGGGCTGCCGCGCGAATCGGATACGCCCTATTGGTCGACCGCGTCCTTCCCCGATCTCGATACGGTGAAGAAGCGGCTGTCCGAACAGACCAATCTCTATCGCACCTACGATTATCTCCAATATTCGAACCTGGGGCTGACATTGCTGGGCCAGCAGGTGGAGGCGGCGTCGGGCCAGGATTACCACGCCTATGTGAAGGCGCGGCTGCTCGATCCGATCGGGCTTTCGAGCACGACCTCCGAATTGCCGAGAGCGCTGCACGGCAAGGCGTTCGCGGTCGGCTACAAGGCGCGCAACGGCAAGGGCGAGCGTGCGACCTTCCCCTTCTACACCGTCAACGCGATCGCGCCGGCGGCCGGCTTCGCCTCGACGGTCGAGGATCTCGGCCGTTTCGCGTCATGGCAGTTCCGCGTGCTCGATGGCGGCGATCCGGTGATCAAATCCTCGACGCTGCGCGAGATGCAGCGCGTCCACTGGATGTCGCCCGACAAGACCGACGAAACCTGGGGGCTCGGCTTCGCGGTCTATAATTACAAGGGCAAGACCCTGGTCGGCCATGGCGGCTATTGCCCCGGCTATCGCACCAGCCTGATGATGCGTCCGCAGGACAAGGTGGCGGTGATCGCGATGGTCAACGTCAACGATGTCAGCCCGGAAGCGATCACACGCGGGCTCTACGATCTGGTCGCGGGTGACATCAAGGCGGCGTTCCCCGACAAGCCGGCGACGCCGGCTCCGGCGAAGCCCGCGCCGAAGGTCGACCTGTCGGTCTATGAGGGCGTCTACAACCGGCCGGGTTATGATTACGACACCTATATCCTGCCCTATGGCGAGGAACTGGTCGGCATCGGCCTCTATGCCGGCAATCCGGTCGAGGATCTCGATCGTTACCGCCATGTCGAAGGCAATGTCTTCCGCCGCGTGCGGCCGGACGACACCCTCGCCGAGCCGCTCACCTTCGAAATGGGCAAGGACGGCAAGCCGGTCCGCGTCTGGAGCCACAGCAACCCGCTGGAGCGGGTGAGCGGAAAATAGCGACCTCCCTTGTCATTCCCGCGCACGCGGGAATGACAAGATTCAGGCGAAAGCGGCCCTGGCGCCGTCCTCCAGCGCCTTCATCGCCAGCCGCCAGGGGAAGGGGCCATGGCTGATCCGCGCCACGCCCAGCGCGGCGAGGCGCTGGGCGGCGGGCACGCCCGGATAGTCCATGATGTTGACCGGCAGCGTTGTGCCCTCGGTCAGCCGGGCGATCAGCGCCTCGTCCTTCATGCCGGGCGCGAAGAAGCCGCTGGCCCCGGCGTCGGCATAGGCGCGTGCGCGTTCGAGCGCGGCATCGACCATCGCTTCGTCATGCGTGTCGGCCGATGCCTTCAGGAAGATGTCGGTGCGGGCGTTGATGAAGAAGTCCGCACCCAGCGCGGCGCGGATCGCGGCGATCTTCGCCGACTGGTCGGCGATGCCGTGCAGGCCTTCTCCACCGATCACCTGATCCTCGAAATTGATGCCCACGCCGCCGGCCGCCGCCACTTGGGCGACATTGGCCGCCACTTCGGCGGGATCGGTCGCGTAGCCGCCCTCGAAATCGAGCGTCACCGGCAACTCCACCGCCGCCGTGATCCGTTCGAGATTGGCGAGCGCCGCAGCCATCGGCAGCCCTTGCGCGTCGGTGAAGCCGTTGGCGCCGGCGACCGAGGCGCTGCCGGTCGCCAGTGCCCTGGCGCCCGCCTTGGCGACCACGGTTGCGCTGCCGGCATCCCAGATATTGTAGAGGATGATGGGATCGCCCTTGACGTGGAGGGCGGCGAAGGCGCGTGCGCGCTCGGTCTGTGCGGTGCTCATGATCGCGATATATCAGAAGAACAGGAGGGGAACATCCTGTTTCTTGCGGTCAATGCCGGATGCGCGTCTGCAGCCAGCGCGCTGCGGCTTCGGGGCTCTGCTTGTCCGCATCGCGATCGACGCGGTAATTGGCCTCGCGCATCGTCTCGACTGGGATCGCGTTCGCCAGCGGCCTGATCGCGGCAAGGAAGCGTTCGTCTCCGGCGCGCCGGGGGGCCGCGAGCAGCAGCGCGTCATAGCCCGGGATCGCGCCCTTCGGATCGGCAAGCACCGTCAGTTGCATCGCGGCGATCCGCCCGTCCGATGAAAAGGCGGAGATCACGTCCGCCTGCCCGCTTTCGAGTGCGCGGAACATGAAGGTGGGGCTATAGGCCCGCTGCGCCGCGAAGTGCAGCGGATAGGCGCGGCGCAACATCGCCCATTCGGGGCGATCGAGAAATTCGAGGTCGGCGCCCAGCGTCATTCCGGCGCTCACCCGTGCGAGATCGTCGATCGTGCGCAGGCCCAGCCGCTTGGCGTCCGCGCCGCGCACGGCCAGTGCATAGGCGTTCTCGAAACCCATCGGCCCGACCAGTTCGACGCCATGCTCGCGCCTTGCCCAATCCCCGATCGCGGCGATCATCGCGCCGCGCGCCGGCACGTCGCCGCGCTTCATCTCGTTGGTCCAGAGCGTCCCCGAATAATCGACATAGACGTCGATATCGCCCGCCGCGAGCGCGCGGAAGATCACCGCCGAACCGAGCCCTTCGCGATATTCGACGGCGTAGCCCGCCGCGGTGAGGCGCTCGCCGATCAGCCGGGCGAGGATATATTGCTCGGAGAAATTCTTGGCGCCGATCACCACCGTGTCGCGCGCGGGCGCCGGGAGCAGCCGGGGCAGGGCGGCGGCGATGGTGCCGCCGGCGAGCAGGGCAAACCCGATCCACACCGCGAGCCGGCGTCGTTTCGCGAGGCCGAGCGCGATCAGGCCGAGCAGTGCATCCGCGATCAGCGCCAGCGCGGCGGATGCGAGGCAGCCGGTGAGCACGAGCGTCCAGTCCTGCGTTTGCAGTCCCGCGAAGATCAGGTCGCCCAGGCCGGGTTGCCCGACCGTGGTGGAAAGCGTCGCCGCGCCGATCGTCCAGACCGCCGCCGTGCGGATGCCGGCCATCACCACCGGCGCGGCGAGCGGGGCTTCGACCAGTCGCAATTTCTGTCCCGGCGTCATGCCGACGCCGTCCGCCGCCTCGATCACCGCCGGATCGAGGCTGGTCAATCCGGTCACCGCGTTGCGGAGGATGGGCAGCAGCGCATAGAGGGTGAGCGCCAGCAGCGAGGGCAGGAAGCCGAGCGCGGGGATATGCGCGCCGACCAGCGCCGAGAGGCCCAGCAATATGGGATAGAAAAGCGCCAGCAGCGCCAGCGCCGGGATCGTCTGGATCAGGCTGGCGGCGGCGAGCGCGACCCGCGCGACAGCCGGCCGCCGCGCCGCGATCACGGCGAGCGGCAGGCTGACCGCGAGCGCCAGCACCAGCGCCGCCGCCGACAGCAGGACATGCGCGGCAAGCAGCCCGGGCAGGCGGGCGAGCGCTTCGTTCATCCGCCATGCTCCAGCCGATATAGCCGTTCGGCCTGCGCGCGCGGCACCGCGACCAATGCATCGGCGGCGGTGCCACCCTGGCCCGCCAGCAGATCGCGTGGCGTCGCGTCGGCGACGATCCGGCCTTTGGCCATCACCAGCACCCGATCGGCGAGGAGCAGCGCCTCCGCCATGTCGTGGGTGACGAGGATCGTGCTCAGCCCCAGCCGTTCATGGAGCGCGCGATAGGCGTTGCCCAACTGATCGCGCGTCACCGGATCGAGCGCGCCGAACGGTTCGTCCATCAGCATCAGCGCGGGTTCCGCCGCCAGCGCGCGCGCCACGCCGACGCGCTGGCGCTGCCCGCCGGACAGCGCGTCGGGCATGCGATCGGCCATGTCGCGAGGCAGATCGACCAGATCGAGCAGCTGCGCGACCCGGTCGCCGGGATCGCGCCGTTCCAGGCGGAAGCCGATCGCGATATTCTCCGCGACGCTCATGTGCGGGAACAGCCCGATATTCTGGAAGACATAGCCGATCCGTCGCCGCAGCAGATGCGGCTCGAGCCCGGCCACATCTTCGCCGTCGATCGAGACACCGCCGCTGTCGGGCTGGACCAGCCGGTTGACCGTCTTGAGCAACGTCGTCTTGCCCGATCCCGATCCGCCGACCAGTGCGACGAAGCTGCCGCGCGCGATCGAAAGAGAGAGCGAATCGACCGCCGGCCGGCCGTCATAGGCCTTGGTCACGGCATCGAAACGGACTGCGGGGGCATCGGCCATCGCCATTGTTTAACGCATCGAACGGAAAATTGGGCGCACAAAGCGAAGCGATATCAAGGGGCAGGGCAGCGCCGCACGATTCCTGCATCGCGCGGCTTGATCCAACTGACCATTATGTAAGTAATAGCCGGAATCGCACCGTCATCATCGTGTAGCCGTGCGAGATTGGGAGGCGAGCATGAAGGCGATCTTCATCACCGGCGGCGGATCGGGAATCGGGCGGGCGACGGCGAAACTGTTCGCGGATCGCGGCTGGTTCGTGGGGCTCGCGGATATCAACGAAGCCGGGCTCGCCGAAACCGCGGCGATGCTGCCGGCGGACCGGTCGAGCACGCACCGGATGGACGTGCGCGACCGGGATCAGTGGCAGGTGGCGCTTGACGATTTCGCCAGGGCGAGCGGCGGACGGCTCGACATATTGTTCAACAATGCCGGCATCGCGGCGGGCGGTCAGTTCGATGTCAGCGATCCGGCGGACAGCGACCGGCTGATCGACATCAACCTGAAAGGGGTGATCAACGGCGCGCATGCCGGGCTGCCGCTGCTCAAGCAAACGCCGGGATCATGCATGCTCAACACCTGCTCGGCCGCCGGGCTCTATGGCGGGCCGGGGCTCGCCGTCTATGCGGCCAGCAAGTTCGGCGTTCGCGGCTTCACCGAAGCGCTCGACATCGAATGGCGCCCGTTCGGCATCAAGGTGCGATCGATCATGCCCAGCTTTATCGACACGCCTTTGCTCGATGCGGTGACGGCGGGCAGCAACGGCACCGCGCGCGAGAATGTCGCGGCGGCGGGGCTGGAATTCACGCCCGTCGAGGATGTGGCGCAGGCGGCTTGGGACGCCGTGCAGGGTGATCGCGTTCATACGGTCGTCGGCAAGACCGCGAAGTCGATGGCGTTCGCCGCGCGCTGGATGCCGGGCGTGCTGCGCAAGCAGCTTGGGACGCGGCTGGGCAGGAAATAGGCGCAACAGCGGGAGCGCGTTAATCCACCAGCGCGTCGATCGCCTCGGCCATCTCGATATCGCGTTCGGAAAGTCCGCCCGCGTCATGGGTGGTGAGCAGGATATCGACGCGATTATAGACGTTCGACCATTCGGGATGATGGTCGGCCGCTTCGGCGAGCAGCGCGACGCGTGTCATGAACGCGAAGGCTTCGGAGAAATTCTCGAAGGTGAAGCTGCGCGAGATCGCGTCGCGCGCCTCGTCATGATCCCAGTCGGGCAGCCCGTCGAGTGCGTCTTCACGTTCGGCTTCGCTGAGCTGATCCACCATGCATCCCTCCCTAGGCATCTCTCGGCTATTCTGCTTATGTCGCGGCATGTCGGGAACAGGTCAACAGGCGCGCCATGCGCCGAGCGCGGCGGATATCGAGGCGCTGGCGCGCGATGCGATGGAGCGATTGCCGGAGGGATTTCGCATCCATCTTTCGGGGGTGCTGCTGATCGTCGATGATTTCGCGGAAGAGGTGATCCTCGACGAGATGGGCATCGAGGATCCGTTCGACTTGACCGGCCTTTATTCCGGCCGTCCCGTTGGTCAGCCCGCCGCGACCGGGGATATGCCCGCCACCATCCATCTCTATCGCCGGCCGCTGCTCGATGAATGGGTCGAAACCGGCGTGTCGCTGGAAGCGCTGGTGACCCATGTCCTGATCCATGAGGTCGGCCATCACTTCGGCCTGTCGGACGCCGACATGCATGCGCTGGAGGACGAGGTTCGAGAGGTCGAGCGCGGGTGACCGGCGCGCGGCTCGAATTCCGGGGCGTCGCCTGCATGCGCGGCGGACGGCTGCTGTTCGAGGGACTGGGCTTCGCGCTCGGCGCCGGCGAGGCGGCGCTGGTGACCGGCCCCAACGGCATCGGCAAGTCGAGCCTGCTGCGGCTGGCCGCCGGATTGTTGCTGCCGGCCGCCGGCATCGTGGAGCGCGACGGTGGTATCGCGCTTGCCGACGAGAATACCGCGCTCGATCCGCAGGCGAGCCTTGGTGACGCGCTCGCTTTCTGGGCGCGATTGGATGGTGGAATCGATCGTGTCGCGCCCGCGCTGGACGCGATGGGGCTTGCACGGCTCGCATCGGTACCGGTGCGGATGCTCTCGACCGGACAGCGCAAGCGCGCGACGCTGGCGCGCGCGATCGCGAGCGGCGCGCCGATCTGGCTGCTCGACGAACCCGGAAACGGGCTCGACGCCGAATCGATCGGCCGGCTCGAAGCCGCGATGGCCACGCATCGCGCGGGCGGTGGGCTGCTGCTCGTCGCATCGCATCAGCCGCTGAAGCTGGATGGCGCGCGCACGATTTCGCTGGGAGCGGCGCGATGAAGCTGTTGCTGCTGCTCGTGCGCCGCGACGTCGCCCTGGCCTATCGCGCGGGCGGGGCGCTCTTGCCCGTCGCCTTTTTCCTGCTGGTCGCCACCCTGTTTCCCTTCGCGGTCGGCCCGGATGCGCAACTGCTTGCGCGAACCGGCGGCGGCGTGGTCTGGATCGCGGCTTTGCTCGCCGCACTGCTGCCGATCGAAAGGCTGATCGAACCCGATACGCGCGCCGGCGTGCTCGACCAGATCGCGATTCGCGGCGTCAGCGACGAAGCCGTCGCCGCCACCCGGATCCTGTCGCACTGGTTGAGCTTCGGCCCGCCGCTGATGCTGGCGACGCTGCCGGCCTCCGCATTGCTCAATCTCGACGGCGCGACGCTCTGGCGGCTCGAACTCGGACTGGCGGTGGGCACGCCCGGGCTCGCCGCGTTGGGCGTGATGATCGGCGCGATCACCGCCGGGCTGCGCGGCGCGGGCGCGCTTGCCGGGCTGCTGCTGCTGCCGCTCGCCGTGCCGTTGATCATCTTCGGCGCCGGTTCGCTCGGCGAATTCGGTGGCGGCGGGCTCAAGCTGCTCGCGGCATCGAGCCTGATCCTGGTCGGCATGGGGCCATTCGCCGCCGGGGCGGCGATCCGGGCGGGGCGGGAATAGCCATATAGCGCTTGTCTGAACTGTCTTGCCAATATAATACACCTGATATGAAAATTCTCGCGCTTGATCAGGTTCGCAAGTCCTATGGACGCAAATGCGTTCTCGACGGCGTGACCATCGATTTCCCCATCGGGCTGACCTTGCTCACCGGCCCCAGCGGGGCCGGAAAATCGACATTGCTGCGCCTTGTCGCGAGCGCCGAACGGCCCAGCGCGGGCCGGGTGATCTGGGATGGGACGCCGCTTCCCGCCGGTCGTGCGGCGCTGCGCCGGTCGCTCGGCTATGCGCCGCAGGCGGTCGATCTGCCCGACGATCTGAGCGCCCGCGCCTTCGCGATGCATATGGCGGCATTGAAGGGGCTCGATCTCGCTGCGGCCGATGCGCAGTTCGCGGGCATTGCCGAGGCGATCGGCCTGGGGGCCGATATCGGCAATCGCATCGGGACCTATTCGGGCGGCATGCGGCGCCGGCTGATCTTCGCCCAGGCGCTACTTGGTGCGCCACGGCTGCTGGCGCTGGACGAGCCGACCGCCGAACTCGACCGGGAGACCGCCCGCCTGCTCGGCGCGCTCGTCGTCGAGCGTGCGCGGACCGCCGCGGTCGTGATGACCACCCATCTTGCCGACGAACTCGCGCCGCATGCGGCGGCCGTGCTGCGCGTCGAAGGCGGCCGCGTGCAGCCGGCATGAGCGCGGCGGTCACGGCGTCCGCGTTCCGGACCACGCTCACGCGCTATTCGTCCAGTCGCGGCCTGTGGCTGCTGCTGCTGATCGCGCCGATCGGCGCGCGCTATATGGTCGCGCAGGATGACGGGACGGGGCTGCAGGTCGCGATCGGTGGGCATCTGCCGGTGATGACCTCCGCCACGCTGGGCGTCACGCTGGGCATCATCGTCTCGACATTGCTGCTGCCCGTCGGCTTTCTCTATCTCCGCTCGAACGTCACGCGCATCCAGCCCTGGCAGATCGAGGAAGTCACGCCGGCCTCGCGCGTGGCGATCGCGCTCGGGCGTTTCGGCGCCGACGTTGCGGTGCTGTTCGCGGTGCTTGCCGCGCTGACGGTCGCGGGCTGGTTCCTGGCTTGGCTGGTCGGCAGCGGTCCGCTCAATATCGGGCATGTCGCGCTGACATTGTGGATCGTCGCGGCGCCAAGCCTGATGGCGCTCGCGGCGATCCGCAGCCTCGTCGATTCGCTGCGGTTCACGCGCGGCGGGTGGGGCGAGACCATGTTCTTCATCATCTGGCTGGCGATGATCTCGGTGCCGGCGGTGCTCAGCAGCCTGCCATCCTCCTATGCGGCCAACATGCTCGACCTGACGGGTTTCGTCCGTCCGCTGACCGGGCCGCAGCCGCTGGCGATGGGCGATTTCAGCATCGGCGTCACGCGCATCCTGCCGGGCCGCGTGCCGCTCGATGCGATGGCGGGGCTGGCCGCCCCGGGCTATCTGGCGTCGCGCGCGACCTGGGCTGTGCTCGCGGTCGCGCTCGCCGCGCTGTCCGGCCTGATCTACGCCCCGCATATCGCCAGGCCGAAAGCGGCGAGACCCGGGCTTTTCGCGCGTCTCTTCGCCTTTCGTCCCGCCGCGCCCGCGACGCCCTCGACGACGCCCGCGCCACTCACCGCGCATCCGTTGATCGGGCTGTTCAAGGCGGAGTTCCGTCTGATCGGCGATGGGCGCCCGTTCCTGATCCTGGCGGCGGGTGCGGCGATGCTCGGCCTGCTCGGCGATTATCGCCATATCGGCAGCCCGGCGGCGCTGCTGCCGTTGATCTTCGGCCTGGTCGCGCATGCGGCGCGCAGCGAACGTCTCCGCACGCTTGGCGGGGTGGCGATGCTGGCGCCGATGCCGCGCCGGATCGCCTTCGTCCTGGCGGGAACGGCATGGGCGGTGCTGATGGCGCTGCCCGCCGCGATCGCGCAACTCTCTGCCGTGCCGTTGCTGCTCGCGCTGGCCACGGGTCTGGCCGCGGCATTGGTTGCCGCGATGCTGACGGGGTTCAGCCGCTCGGCCTTCGCGCCCCGGCTGGTCCTGCTTCTCTTGTGGTACGGCTATTTCGCGAGCTGAGTGAACCGTCGAGCGATGTGATGGAAAGAGCGGCGGCAGAGGCCGCAAGCTGCTTCGCCATGCGCTCCAATCGACAACCGCATGCGACTGCCCTATCGCATTTCATGATATTGGTCTGACAGGACAATGAACCGTGCCGAGCACCGCTGGTAGCGACGATCTCAAGCGTTATGTGCATCTCGTCTGGTTCGCGCTGATGAATGTCGCGAAGGAATCGGATGTTCTGCTCACGCGCCGTAAATTGTGGCGCAATCATCATCGCGTGCTGGATTCGCTGAGCAAGGGCGTTGCTCGTTCGCTCAGCGAACTGGCGGTGCGCAACGGCACGTCGAAACAGGCGCTGCACAAATCAATTCACGGGCTGCTTCGCGCAAATCTGGTCCAGGTCGAAGTCGATCCGCTGCATCGGCGCGCCAAATCGGTGAAGCTCACACCCGCCGGCCGGAAATTCGAAGCCGCGCTGGATCGTTGCCAGGAAAGCGTGCTCGAGACGGTCGCCGAACGCGTCGGCCAGGAGAAGATGGAGATATGGGCGGAGGTGATGGTCGAGATCGCCGCCGCGCCGAACCTCGCCAAAGACGCGTGGAATATCGAGGAGGTGACGCAGCAGGGCCCTGCGCGATCGGGTGGGCAGGCGCGCGCCGTCGCCGCCAGCCGGTCCTGACGCAGCGGACGGCCGGGGCGGACGGTCAGTAGGCGGGCGGCGGATCCGAACCGCGGCAGCCGATCAGGAAATCGAAATCCGCGCCGCGATCGGCCTGTTGCACATGCATCTGGTAAAGATCGGCATAGCCGCCGGTATAAACGGGTGATGGGGCCTGCCAGGATTCAGCGCCGCGCTTCGCCAGTTCCTCCGGCGATATGTCCAGATGCAGGCGTCGTGCCGCGACGTCGAGCTCGACCATGTCGCCATCGCGGACCAGTGCCAGCGGTCCGCCGACGGCCGCTTCGGGCGCGACGTGGAGAATGGCGGTGCCCCCGGAGGTTCCGCTCATCCGGGCGTCCGAGATCCGCACCATATCCTTCACGCCCTGCGCAAGCAGGGTGGCTGGAATGGGGATGCTGCCTGCCTCCGGCATGCCGGGATAGCCTCGCGGGCCGGCGCCGCGAAGGATCAGGACGCTGTCCGCCGTTGCGCCGAGCGACGGATCGTCGATCCGGCGTTTGAGATCGGCGACGCCGTCGAACACCAGCGCGGGTCCGCGATGCGTCAGCAAGGCGGGCGTCACCGCCGACAGCTTGAGGACGGCGCCGTCGGGCGCGAGGTTCCCGCGCAGCACGGCGATCCCGCCCGCGGGCTTGATCGGGTCCGTCATCGGCCGGATCATCGTGTCGTCCCAGCAGGGCGCACCCGCGATCATGTCGCCGATCGTGCCGGTGACGGTGGGGGCGCTGCGATCGATCAATTCGCCCAGCCGGCGCATCACCGCGGGCACGCCGCCTGCATAATAGAAATCCTCCATCAACCGGCCTCCGCCCGGCATCACGTCCGCGAGCAGCGGTATGTCGCGATTGAGGTGGTCGATATCGTCGAGATCGAGCGCTACGCCGACACGCCCGGCGATGGCGAGCAGGTGGATCGCGACATTTGTCGACCCGCCGAGCGCCGCGTTCAGCCGCAACGCGTTCTCGAAGGCGCTCCGCGTGAGCAGGGCCGACAAACGGACATCGCGTTCAACCAGATCGACGATCGCGCGGCCCGATTCATGCGCGAGCATGCGGCGGCGCGAATCGACCGCCGGGATGGCGCCGTTCTGCGGCAAGGCCAGCCCCATGGCTTCCATCATCGCCGCCATGCTGGAGGCGGTGCCCATCGTCATGCAGCTTCCCGCCGAGCGCGAGATCGCCGCTTCGACGCCCGCCATCTCCGCCATCGTCATCCGCCCCGCACGCACATCGTCCGACATGCTCCACAGGCTGGTGCCCGAACCGATGGTGGCGCCTTCGAACTTGCCGTTGAGCATGGGGCCGCCGGAAACCACGATCGTCGGCAGATCGACGCTCGCGGCCCCCATCGCCAATGCCGGCGTGGTCTTGTCGCAGCCGCATAGCAGCACCACGCCGTCGATCGGATTGGCGCGGATCGATTCCTCGACATCCATGCTGACGAGGTTCCGGTACAGCATCGTCGTTGGCCGCATCAGCGTTTCGCCGAGCGACATGACCGGAAATTCGAGCGGCAGCCCCCCGGCTTCATAGACCCCGCGCTTCACATAATCGGCAAGATCCCGAAGATGGGCGTTGCAGGGCGTCAGTTCGGACCAGCTGTTGCAGATGCCGACGACCGGCCGGCCATCCAGCATCGATGCGGGAATGCCCTGGTTGCGCAGCCAGGATCGGTGGATCAGCCCGGTCGGACTGTCGAGCCCGAACCATGCCGACGAACGCCGGTCGCCTTGATTTTCGTTCACGTCATTCCCCTCGCTTGTACCCGAATGATGTCGCCGAATATCGATTCGTCAACCCGGATGTCTTTTTGATCGACATTCGCCGCCGTCGATGCCACCGCTTCGCGATCGATCAGGGAGGTGGCGGATGAAGGTGGCACTGATAACGGGCGGCGGCAGCGGGATCGGCCGGGCATCGGCGACGGAACTCGCGAAACTCGGCTTCACATGCGTACTCGCGGGACGGCGGCGGGAGGCGATCGATCGGGCCGCGCAGGAGATATCCGGCGCATGCGCCATCGTAGCGGATGTGGCGGATGCGGACTCGGTCGACCGGCTGTTCGCCGAGATCTCGGCGCGGTTCGGGCGGCTCGACCTGCTGTTCAATAATGCCGGCACCGGCATGGCGCCGACGCCGATCGCGGACCTGGATCCGGCGGACTGGCGCCGGGTGGTGGATACCAATCTCACCGGCGTTTTCCTGTGCACGCGCGCCGCGATGCGGCTGATGCGGGCACAGGATCCGCAGGGCGGCCGCATCATCAACAACGGATCGATCTCGGCGCATTCGCCACGTCCGGACGCGGCGGCCTATACCGCCAGCAAGCATGCGGTCAGCGGATTGACCAAGGCAACGGCGCTCGAAGGGCGCCGCCACGGCATCGCCTGCGGCCAGATCGATATCGGCAACGCGGCGACCGCGATGACCGGCCAGATGGTGTCCGGCGTGATGCAGGCGGACGGACGCATCGCCAGCGAACCGACGATCCCCGTGGACCTCGTCGCCCAGGCGGTCGCGCAGATGGCCGCGCTTCCCGTCGAGGCGAACATCGCGGCGCTCACGATCATGCCGACCACCATGCCCTTTATCGGCCGGGGCTGATCCAAGGCCCGGAAATCGAAGCGATATTTCGCGATAGATAAACCGGGTTGACGATTGAGGCGTGCGGACATAGTTTTCCGGTGCCGGCGTCGAGGAGCGTCCGGCGTCATGGGAGAGTGGCGCGATGCGCGAGGTGTTGGAAAAACAGGGTCTGCGGTTCGGTGCGTTCATGGCGCCTTATCACGCCAATCTGAACAAGAGCGTCCATCTGGCGCTCCATCGCGATCTCGACCTTGTCGAACATCTCGATCGGCTGGGGTATGACGAGGCGTGGATCGGCGAGCATCATTCCGCCGGCGTGGAAGTGATCGCCTCGCCCGAAATCTTCATCGCCGCCGCCGCCGAGCGCACCAAGCATATCCGCTTCGGAACCGGCGTGATCTCTCTGCCCTATCACAATCCTCTGATGACGGCGGATCGCATCATCCAGCTCGATCACCAGACGCGCGGCCGCGTCATGTTCGGCTTCGGACCCGGCGCCTTGCCCTCCGACGTGCATATGATCGGCCGGGCGCAGACCGAATTGCGCACCAATGTGATGCAGGGATTCGATGCGCTGCTGCCACTGCTGCGCGGCGAGACGGTGTCGATGAAGACCGATCATTGGGAGCTCAAGGATGCCCGCTGCCACATCCTTCCCTATACCCGGCCGCACCCGCAGATCTTCATGTCGTCGGCGGTTTCGCCGGGCGGCCCGCGCATCGCGGGCACCTATGGCCTGGGGCTGCTTTCGGCCACCACGTCTTCCGATGCGGCGTTCAACGCGCTTCAGGCCGCCTATGACATCTGGAACGATGCGGCGCGGCAGAACGGCCAGACGATCAACCGCGCCGACTGGCGCGTGGTCGGAAACTTCCACATCGCCGAGACGCGCGAGCAGGCGCGCGCCAATGTGCGCCATGGGCTGGGCCAGTGGCTGGATTATTTCCAGCGCGTCGCGACCTTCCCGGTGGCCAAGCCCGGCGCGCACGCGGCGACGCTGGACGAACAGATCGACGCGATGATCGCGCAGCATACGGTGATCGGCACGCCCGACGATCTGATCGCGCGCATCGACAAATTATGGGAGCAGTCGAACGGCGGCTTCGGCGCCATTCTCGATTGCGCGCACAACTGGGCCGATTATCCCGCGACCAAGCGGCATTACGAACTGATCGCCGAATATGTGATCCCGCATATCCAGCGCATGAACGATGCGCGCAGCCGGTCCTGGGATTGGGCGGAAGCCAATCATCTGAGCGGCATGGCTGAACGCGACAAGGGCGTGGCGCAGGAATTCGCGCTGTGGGAACAGCAGCGCAAGGCCGCCGAGTTGGCCTCGCGATGAGGATCCGCGCCGAGCCGCGTGTTCAGGACGTGCCGCTCGACGGCGGCGGGCATATCCGCCTGGCCGAATTCGGGCAGGGGGCACCCATCGTCATGGTGCACGGCGCGGGGCTCGGCGCCAGCGGCCCGGTGCATTTCCATGCCAATATCGATGCGTTCGTCGATGCGGGATACCGCGTGGTGGTGCCGGACCTGATCGGTTTCGGCGCCTCCGGCAAACCGGTGGATGACCAGGGTTATCCGCTGGAGCGTTTCACCGACACTCTGGTAGAGGCGCTCACGCGTGCCGGTATCAGCAGGGGCGCGTTCTTCGGAAATTCGCTCGGCGGTGCGGTCTCGATCGATGCGGCGCTGCGCTATCCCGATCTGGTGTCGCGTGCCGTGCTGATCGCGCCCGGCGCACTCGAAAGCCGGGAAACCTATTTCGCGCAGCCGATGGTGCAGCGCATGCTGGCGCCGCAGCCGGGCGCGATGGACGAAGCCCGCATGCGGACCATGCTGGAAAGTTTCGTGACCGACCCGTCAGCCGTCAGCGACCAGGCCGTGGCCGCGCGCACGCTGGTGGCGCGGACGCAGCCGCCTGAAGTGCTGGGCATGATGCGATTACCTGATCTCACCGACCGCCTCGATGCGTTGAACCAGTCGGTTCTTGTGATCTGGGGCGCGGCGGACGGCATCTGCCCGGTTTCGGGCGCGCTGAAATTCGCGACCGGTTGCGGCGATGCGACCGTGATCGTCTATTCGGGGGTCGGCCATTGGCCGATGACCGAACGGCCGGACGCGGTGAACGCGGCCGCGCTCGAATTCCTGTCGCGATAGTGCGGATCGGCTGCGAAGCCGTTCAATCGGCTAGCCGTACGAGCGCATCGACCGCGAAACAGCCTTCGCCCGCGGGACGCACGATCATCGGATTGACCTCCAGTTCGGCGATGTGCGGGCTGGCGAGCGCCAGGTCCGAAAGCGTGGCCATCGCGTCCGCCAGCGCGTCGATATCGGCGACGGGCCTGCCGCGAAAGCCCGTCAGCAGCGGCGCGCAGGTGAGTTCTTCCAGCATCGCTCTGGCCGTCCGGCGATCGACCGGCAGCAGGCGCACGGCGATGTCGCGATAGAGTTCGGTCAGCACGCCGCCCAGCCCCAATGTCATCACCGGCCCGAAGGTCGGATCGCGGGTGATGCCGATCAACATGTCCTGCCCGGCCAGTTGCTTCTGCACCACCACGCCCCGGATCTCTGCATCGGGCCGTTCCGCGCTCGCCCGTGCGACGATAGACCGGAACGCCGTTCGAAGCTGCTCCGCGTCGCGGATGTCGAGCGCGACGCCGCCGATCTCGGTCTTGTGGGCGATATCGGGGCTCGAAAGCTTGACCACCACCGGATAGCCGAGCGCTTCGGCTGCCGCCAACGCCGTCGCCTCGTCCGCCGCCTCGACCTCCTCGACCGTCGGGACGCCGGCTTCAGCGAGCCATTTCTTGCCTTCGACTTCGGTGAGGCTCCGCCTGCCGCTGGCGTGCAGGCGTTCAAGCCAGTCCGGGGCCGCGATCGCTTGCGGCGCGACCGGCCGCCACTGGTCTTCGGACATGTCCCGCGCCCAGCGAAGATAGGCGGCGATCCCGGAAACGGCGCGCAGGGCGTCGGCGAACACCTCGACCCCGGCGGCGCGCAGGGACGCCGCCGAGTGCGCATTCGACGGATCGAGCGCGACGATGAGCTTGTCGGTGCGCTGGCGGATTTCGAGCAGGATCGGCGCGGCGGCATCGAGCAGCGAGCCCATGATGTAGATGAGGATGCAATCCATCGCGTCGGATTCGATCAGCGCGTCCAGAACCGTGCGCAGATGGTTCATGTCGTTGATGACATTGCCGGTCAGGTCGACGGGATTGCTGACCATGCCATAGCTGGGAATGGCGGTGCGCAATCGCGCCTGCACCGCATCGGGCAGGGTGGGGACGGGCACGCCGGCATCGTCGAACATGTCCGAAAGAAAGGCGCAGCCGGCGCCCGACAGCGAGACGATGCAGACGCCCGGCCGGGCCGGGCGCGCGCCGGTGTTCCACAGCCGTGTGAGATCCATGATTTCGGCCGGATCGCGGCCCATGCCGATGCCGAGCTGGCGGAACGCGGCCTGGGTCACGATCGCGTCGCCCGCCATCGCGCCGGTGTGCGATATCGTCGCTTCGCGCCCCTTCTCCGATCGCCCGACCTTGGCGAGGAACAACGGCTTGCCGGCGTCGCGGAGGCGGAGGGCGGCGTTCATGAACGCGGCGCCGTCGCGCACCTGCTCGCAATAGCCGAGCACGGCCCCGGTCGCTGGATCGGCCGCGAAATGATCGAGATAGGCGGCGAAATCGACCCCCGCCTCGTTTCCGGTCGAAACGAAATAGGACATGCCGATCCCGAAATCGCGCGCGTCGCTGGCCATCATGCTCACGCTGTTGCCGCTCTGCCCGATCAGCGCGAGCGGCCCGGCGGGCAGCGGCTCGCCCAATGTGGTGAGGAAGGATGCGGTGGTGCCGGTCGCGATATTGCCGATGCCGATCGTGTTCGGTCCCGCGATCGCCATCGCGCTGCCGGCGATGAATGCCTTGAGCCGGGCGTCGCGCGCCAGGCCTTCCGGGGTCGGATCCTCACCGAAGCCGGCGGCGAACAGGATGGCGGCGCGGGCGCCCAGCCGATCGAGCGCATCGAGCGCGTCGAGCGCCGCGTCGGCGGCGACCGCCACGATCGCGAGGTCGGGCGCCCATGGCAGGGCGCCGATATCGGTATAGCAGCGCAGCCCCTGGATCTCGGCATGATTGGGATTGACCGGCAGGATCCTGTCCGCTGGAAAGCCGCGGGCCAAAAGGTTGGCGAGCGGAATCCCGCCGATGCGCAAGGGGTTGGGCGAAGCGCCGACAATCGCGATGCTTTTCGGGTCGAGCAGCGCCGAAAGGTCGCGTGTGTTCGTGAAACCGCCTGACATGGTCGTGCCCCTCATCGCGGGTCGGGCATCCCGATGCCGCGCGCAAGAATGGAAAGCTGGATCTCGTTCGATCCGGCGAAGATGGAATAAGCGAGGTCGTTGAGCGCGATCGGCACCGCCGCGCGCCGGCGTTCCGCCACCGGATCGCTTGCCGGCTGTTCGTGCAATGGCCGGGCGAGCGGCCAGCGCAATGCGTCCGGGCCCAGCGCATCGCAGGCAAGCGCGCCGATCTGCTGCCGGACCTCCGCCATCCGCAATTTGCGGGCGGAAGCGGACAGGCCGGCTTCCAGCCCGTCCTCGGGCTGGGCGATCGCAAGCAGTTCCAGCATTTCGATCGCGTCGATCGCTGCCGCGATATCGGCGATGCGATCATCGAACGCATCGCCATCGACGCATTCGAGCGCGCCGGCCAGATAGCCGCGCAGCGACGGTGCGACCACGCTGCCGCCGCGTTCGTGCTCGAGCAGGAATTTGGCGCATGTCCAGCCGTGATTCTCGACACCGACGCGGTTGGCGACGGGCACGCGGACATCGTCGAAAAAGACCTCGTTCACCTCATGCTCGCCGGGGATCGTCTCGATCGGCCGGACGGTGATGCCGGGGGTGGCCATGTCGATCAGCAGAAAGCTGATGCCGTCCTGCCGCCGCCCCGTGCTCGCGGTGCGCACCAGCGCGAACATCCGGTTCGCATGCTGGGCCTGGGTGGTCCAGATCTTCGACCCGTTGACGACATAATGATCACCGTCGCGCACCGCCGTCGTGCGCAGCGCGGCGAGGTCCGATCCCGCGCCCGGCTCCGAATAGCCTTGGCACCATATGTCCTTGCCCGAAAATATGCCGGGCAGATGGTGGCTTTGCTGTTCGGCCGTGCCGAAGCGCAGCAGCACGGGCGCGAGCATGCGAATGCCCTGAAGCTGCAGGGGCGGCGCGCCCGCGCGGGCATATTCGCTCTCGAACAGATAGGCCTGGAGCGGGCTCCAGCCGGTGCCGCCTGCATCGGCGGGAAGATAGGGCGCGATCCAGCCCCGTTCGAACAGCGTCTTATGCCAGGGCTGAGCGATCGATGGTTCGGCGAACACGCCCACGGTCAGCCTCGCGCCGCGTTTCGTCTCCTCATCAAGGGATTCTTCGAGAAAATCGGAGATGCCGGCGCGAAACCGGTCTTCGTCCGGGGAAAGCGCCAGCGTCCTGCCGACGCCGTTATCGTCGGGGTCGGGCGGCTGGACGAGCGGGGCGCGTGCGATATCGGCGTCGCGCATCGCGGCGGCCAGCGCGCGCCTCTTGCCCCGCAGATCGTGCAGTTGCGCAAAGGCGAACACCGCCTTCAAATGTCCGCCGATGCCGAGCGCCTCGGTCATGCCGAGCGCACCGTGCAGTTGCACCGCCTCGCGCGCGACATGGTCGCCGACCGCCGCCGCCCTGAGCACGGCGCTGGCGATCGCGCGTGTACGGAATGCGGGGCACGCGCGTTCGGCCATCACCGCCAGAGCGGCGGCGGCGCGCGCTTCCTGCGCGAGCACCGCCATGCGCGCGACACGGTGCTGCACCGTTTGGAACGCGCCGATCGGCCGGCCGAACTGCTCCCGGATGCGGCTGTGCTGCAGGGTCGCCTCGACCATCGCGTCGATCGCGCCCGATATCATGGCGGTCTGTGCCGCGACGGCGCGATCGGCGATGCGGGCGAGGATTCCGGTCGCGTCCCCCGTTCCCAGCCGATGGCCGGCGGCGAGCGAAAGATCGAAATCGAGATCGGCCGAGAGGCACCCGTCGATCGTCGGCACTGGCGAGAGCGACAGGCCCGGTGCGTCGCGGGCGACGAGATAGATGGCGGTCGCGCCATCCGCTTCCCGGGCGGCCAACAGGAACATGTCCGCCCATCCCCCGGCGGTGACGAGGCGCGCGGAGCCCGTGATCCGGACCGTGCTGTCGCCGGACGCGTGCGCGTCGATCCGCCCCGTCGCCAGCGCCATCACGGTCTTGCCGGCGGTGAGCGGTGGTATCAGCGTTCCGCGCTGTTCGTCGGTCCCGATCCGGTCGATCAGCCCGCCACAGGTGACGACGGTTTCGACGAACGGCGCGCGGACCTGCGCCTCACCCAGCGATCGCGCCACGATCGCGATCTCGTCGCATCCGCCCTCGCTGCCGCCAAGGTCGCCGGCGAGCCCGATGCCGAGAATGCCGAGTTCCGCCAGCGCGGTCCAAAGGCCCGGCTGGAACACGCCCGGCGCGGGGCGGGCGGCCGGATCATGCCGATCGGCAAGCAGCCGGCGGATGCTGTCTTCCAGCATCCGCTGCTCGGGCGCCGTTTCAAGCCTCATCTGTCGGGTTTGCGCAGGAAGGATGGCGCGTTGGTCGGGTCCATGAGCTGGCCGAACAGCAACTGGTTATGCTGATGGCACAGGTGATGGAGCGCGAAGACGGAGTCGATCGCCGTCGCCTGCTGCCCGGTATCGACGCAGCGATTGACCGCTTCCTTCGCGAGCTTGAGCGCGAAGGCGGGCTTGGCGGCGATCCTGGACGCCATGTCGAGCACGAACCCGTCCAGCGCGTCGACGGCAACGACATGGTTCACCATGCCCAGCCGCCACGCCTCCTGCGCATCCCAGGAATCGGATGTGAACAGATGTTCCTTGGCCTTGCGTGGACCCAGTTCCCAGGGATGGGCGAACCATTCGATGCCCATCATGCCGAAGGTGACGACGGGATCGGCGAAGCGCGCATCGTCGGCGGCGACGATCAGATCGCAGGCCCAGGCGAGCGCGAGCCCGGCGCCGAGGCAATTGCCCCTGACCGCGGCGATGGTGGGTTTCGCGAGGTTGCGCCAGCGCTTGGTGAGGCCGAGATAGATTTCCTGCTCGCTCGCATACCAGCCATGCGCGCCGGGTTCGTCGAAGCCACCCCACTGGCCGGTTGCGGGGCGATCCCGGCCGAGCGCCATGCCCGCGCCCTTGAGGTCGTGGCCGGCCGAGAAGTCGCGGCCTTCGCCGCCCAGGATGATGCAGCGTACCGTTTCGTCCGCGATCGCGCGATCGAATGCGTCGTTGAGCGCGTAGAGCAGGGGGAAATCCTGCGCGTTGCGCTGTTCCGGGCGATTGAGCCTGATCCGGGCCACGCCCGGCACATCCTGATCGTACAGCACCAATGGGGGCGCGGCATCCGGCATGATCTCTCCCTTTCCTGTTTTGTCTTGCGTGTCGCCATTGGGGGGGGCGCTCAGTCGAGCAGGTCGGGCTCCTCGGCGGTGATCTGCTCCCAATAGGGCTGGAAGCCGCAATAGGCGCCGCATTCGCCGCCGAGCTGGTCGCGGGTGTGGCGGGCGATTTCCGGCGACATCTTGATCGGGGTGCCGGCCGCTTCCGCAAGCAACTGCGTCTGGCAGGCATTCTCCATCGCCAGATAGCGCCAGGTCGCCGCTTCCACCGATTGGCCGACGGTGAGCAGCCCGTGATTCTGCAGGATGGCGGCATTATTTTGACCGAGCGCGGCGCCGATCCGGTCCCCTTCGCTGGTGTCGAAGACGACGCCGGTGAATTCATCGAAGAGCGCATGCGCTTCGAAAAACGCCGCGGAATCCTGGCTGATCGGATCGAGCAGGCGGCCGAGCGACGCGAAGGCCTTGCCATAGAGCGAGTGGGAATGCGCGGCGGCGGTAATGTCCGGGCGCATGGCGTGCAGGCGCGAATGGATCGCGAACGCCGCCTGGTTGAGCCATGGCTTCACCTGGGCCGGCGGGGTCACGATCTCGCCCGCATGGTTGACGAGCATCAGATCCGACACGCGGATCTTGGTGAAATGCACGCCGAACGGATTGACCCAGAAATGGTCGGGATGTTCGGGGTCGCGCACGGTGATGTGGCCGGCGCCACCCATGTCGAACCGGAAGCGGCCGAAAATGCGATAGGCGGCGGCCAGGCGCTGCTTGCGCGACAGCCGCTCCTCCTCGATGCTTTGGCGCTGCGGCGTGACGAAGCTTTCCGGGTCGCCGATCGGGATGCTTTCGATCTTGGCGCTGCGGCGCTCTACGGGCGCAATGGCGGTCACGGTCATCTCACACCTCTCCCTCGATTGTTTCCTGTTCGAAATGCGCGCGCATCAGCGCGGTCGCGAGCGACCGGGTCGCGGCGAACGCCTGGAAGGTGTTGGCGCCGTTATGCGGGCTCAGCACGACGTTCGGCAGCGTGCGGAAGGCGGGAGCATAAACGGGTTCATGTTCGAACACGTCGAGGCCCGCCGCGCCGAGCCGTCCTTCGGAAAGCGCCGCGAGCAGCGCATCCTCGTCCACCAGCGAGCCGCGCGCGATATTGACCAAGATGCCCCTGGCGCCGAGCGCCGTCAGGATCGCATCGTCGACGATATGATATGTTTCGGGCGTCGCGGGCGCGGCCACGACAAGCACGTCCACCGCCTGTGCGAGCGCGCCGGGCTCGGCATGGAAATGATAAGGCAGATCGGGCTGCGGAGCGCGTGCATGGTAATGCACCGGCATGTCGAAGGCGGCGGCGCGGCGCGCGATCGCCTTGCCGATATTGCCCATGCCGAGAAGCCCGATCGGCCGCCCGCTCAATCGATCGCTGGTGCGGTTGATCCAGTCGCCCGCGCGCATCGCGGCATCGGCCGAAACGATGCCGCGGCCCGCCGCGATCATCAGGCCGATCGCCAGCTCGGCGACGTCGTCGGCATTGGTGCCGGGGGTATTGCGGACGGCGATGCCGCGTTCCGAGGTCGTCTGGACGTCGATCGCGTCGATGCCCGCACCCATCACGACGATCAGCTCCAGCGCGGGCAGGCGATCCAGCAATGCGCGGCCGACGGGCTGGGCACCCGCATAGGTCAGAATGGCGCGTATCCCGTCGAGCGCGGGGCCGGCGGCGTCGAGATCGTCGGCGTTCCACAGCTTGTGCAGGCGGAATCCGCCGCCCAGCAATGCCGCGACTTCGTCGTGCATCCAGAAGCCCAATGTCGCGATATCTATCGTCAACCCAGTTGCCTTTCGATTCAACAGGCGGTTGCGGTTAGATCCTGAAGCGGTTCTTGGCAAGGGTCAACCGGGTAGCCATTTGGTGGTTTGGGCCGGCGAAGTTTTGTTCTATTGCCATGCCGTGGCGCACAGGTGATGGACCGATCCGGTCGGCCATGGAGCGTCTGGGCAGAGGAGCCATCGGGCATGGAAGAAACGTCAACCGGCGTGCAAAGGGCTGAAAATTATCCACGCGCGTCGCAAGGATGGTTCGCGGTCGGCGTGCTGAGCGCGCTTTATGCCTGTTCGTTCATCGATCGGCAGATCATCGCGTTGATGGTCGTACCGATCCAGCGGGACCTGGCGCTCAGCGACACGCAGATGAGCCTGTTGCTCGGCCCCGCCTTCGCCATCTTCTTCGCGCTGATGGGGTTGCCGATGGGCGCGCTGGTCGATCGCGTGTCGCGCAAGGGCGTGATCGCGACCGGGGTCGCCGCCTGGTCGCTCTTCACCGCCGGGTGCGGGCTGTCGTCCAGCTACGCGCAATTGTTCCTGATGCGCATGGGTGTCGGCGTGGGGGAGGCGACGCTGGGCCCGGGCGCCTATTCGATGATCACCGACTATTTCCGCGCCAGCCATTTGTCGCGCGCTATGTCCGTCTTCGGCCTTGGCGTGGTCTTCGGCAGCGGGCTCGCATCGATCATCGGCGGCTATGTCATCGAAGCCTCGATGTCGGTGGGGGCGGTGGCGGTGCCGTTGCTCGGCGTGCTGCGCCCCTGGCAGGTGGTGTTCGTCAGCGTCGGGCTTCCCGGGCTGCTGCTCGCCGCGCTGATGATGGCGGTGCGTGAGCCGCCACGACGCGCGCCTGTCGCCGCCGTCGAGGCCGGGGGGCTGTGGCGCCAATTGTCGCGCCGCCGCCATGCCTATCTGGCGTTGATGGGTGGTTTCGGGCTGTTCTCGCTGTTCGGCTATGGAGCGGGCGCCTGGCTGCCGACCTATCTGATGCGCAGCCACGGCTTCCCGGTGCATCAGGTCGGCCTGCTCATCGGTCTGGGCACGATCATTCTCGGCGCGTCGGGCACCTTGTTCTGGGGGGCGTTCAACGATCGGCTGGTGAGCAGGGGGCGGCGCGACGCGCCCTTCGTCTTGGGGCCGGTCATCGGGCTCGGCCTGGGCGTCGCCGGCGTGACGATGGGGCTTGCGTCGTCGCATGCGCTCGTCATCGCCGGTGTGCTGCTGTTCGCGCTGTTCGGCGCGGTGTGGAGCGGGATCACCGCGGCGTCGCTGCAGCTCATGACGCCGGGCAGGCTCAGGGGGCGTGTCTCGGCGGTCTATCTGATCGTCAACAATGCCGTCGGCCTGGGCGTCGGTCCTTTGCTGATCGCCTTGGTGACCGATCGTCTTTTCGGCGATCCGCTGGCCGTCGGCAAATCGATCGCGCTGGTCGGCGGCGTCGTCCTGTCGATCGCGATCCTCCTGCTGATGTCCGGCCGCAAGGCGTATCTCGCGGCGCTGGACGAAGAGGCCGGTGCCGCTGTGGAGGCGATCAGGGCGTAATACGCGATCTCGAAGATGCTGACGCATCCTCGATCGGTTCGCTCAAGCGCCGCGCGGGCTGATACCAGATCTCGACGAGTCATGCTCATCGAGACCTGGTATAAGGATGATCTTGCCGATATGCGTGGAGCTTTCCATCAGCCGGTGCGCGTCGGCGGCGCGGTCGAGCGGAAAGCTGCGATCGATCACCGGGCGGGCGTCGCCGCGCTCGAACAGCGGCCAGACCGCGCGGTGAAGCGAGGCGGCGAGTTCCGCCTTGTAGGCGGCGGGGCGGGTGCGCAGCACGTTGCCCGTCACCGTCACCTGTTTGAGCATGATCGGCGCGATCGAGATCCCGTCCGCGACCACGCCGCCAATCCCCCCGATCAGTGAAATGCGCCCGCGTTCGGCCAGCAGATCGATGTTGCGCGCAAGATAGGGGCCGGCGACCATGTCGATGATCACATCGATGCCGGCATCGCCGGTGGCCTGCCGCAGCGCCGATACGAAATCCGCTTCCCGGTAATTGACGGCCTCGGTGCAGCCGAGATCGCGAAGCCAGGTGGTCTTGGCGTCGCTGCCGGCGGTCGCGAAGACGCGCGCGCCCGTTGCCAGCCCGAGCTGGATCGCGGCGATGCCCACGCCGCTCGTTCCGCCATGCACCAGCAGGCTCTCGCCCTGCATCAGTCGGCAGCCGCGCACGACATGGTCATAGGCGGTGAACCAGTTCTCCGGGATCGCCGCCATTTCCGCGATGCTGAAGCCTGCAATGCCGGGCAGGCACAGTTCGGGGGCGGCAATGCAATATTCGGCATAGCCGCCGCCCGGCACGAGCGCGCAGACGGTCCGGCCGAGCCAGGACGGCGAAACGCCGTCGCCGCAGGCGCGCACGATTCCCGCGACTTCCAGTCCCGGCAGATCGCTTGCCCCGGGCGGCGGCGGATAATTGCCCTCCCGCTGCAACACGTCCGGCCGATTGACGCCCGCCGCCGCGACCTCGATCAGCAATTCGCCGGATTCGGGCCGGGGGCAGGGGCGTTCGGTCGGCCGCAGCATGTCGGGTGCGCCATGGGCGACGATCTCGATCGCGCGCATGGTCTTGGGCAATTCCCGCAATTCCTGTCTCCCTCGTTGCGGCCGGCGACCTATCGTGTCGCGTCCAGATCGTAAACCAGCAATACGATTAAATATCGATGGTGTGGGAAAATCTTTCGCCGCATCGATTCTGATATATCAAATAAATATATGATATAATTATATATTATTTGAGAATACGAGAGATTGCGGCGCAAGGTGGATTGCTGGAACAATCGTTATCCAGGTTGACGATTGATATTATCTTGGTCATATTGAGTCCCGAGCCGCCCAGAGAGGCCGCGGATAGGGAGGGTGTCATGGATCATCCGAACAAGGTTCACGCCGCCGGTTTCGGCTTGCGTCGATGCCTGTCGCCCGTCTTGCGCCTCTCTGTTCCCGTGCCGCCGGCTTGCCCGTTCACGGGCTTCCTCGCCGGCCGCCAGCTTCACATTTCGGGGGATCAGATTTCATGACATGCTTCATCCAGCACCCGGCTGTTCGCCTCATGCTGTCCGCTTCGGTCTGTTCGGGCGCGCTGCTCGCCGCCGCGACGGCGCATGCCCAGGCGACGCCGGCCGCCGCACAGGGCGAAACCGCCGCGGAGGAACGCGCGCCGGGCTTCGAGGAAATCGTCGTCGTCGCGCGGCGCAAGGAGGAGCAGCTTCAGGACGTGCCCGTCGCGGTCACCGCGATCGCCGGTGCGGATCTCGCGCGCCAGTCGGTCGTGTCATTGTCCGATCTCACCCGCACGGTGCCGTCGCTGCAGGTGTTGCCGAGCGCATTCAGCGCCAACATCCCGCGCTTCGTCATCCGCGCCCAATCGCAATTCGAACCGCTCTTCTCGCAGGATCCGTCGGTCGCGGTCTATTTCGCCGACGTCATCCAGGCGCGCGCGCATGGCCTTAATGGCGCCATGTACGATCTGGCGTCGGTCCAGGTGCTGAAAGGCCCGCAGGGCACATTGTTCGGCCGCAATTCGACGGGCGGCGCGATCCTGATCGTGCCCCAGGCACCGACGGATTCGTTCGAGGGTTATGTCGCGACCGAACTGGGCGATTACGGCCTGCGCTCGTTCGAGGGCGCGGTGAACATACCGCTGAGCGACGCGCTTCAGATCCGCCTGTCCGGCCGCACCTATGCGCATCGCGGTTATACGCCGGGCATCGGCACCGGCGTCCGCTATGACGATGCCGACAATTATTCGCTGCGCCTCGGCGTCAAGGCCAGGCTTGGCGACCGGCTGACCAACACATTGTTCGTGACCAATTTCGCGGCCAGCGAAAACGGCACCGCCTTCAAGCTCTTCAATGCGCGTTCGACGCTGTCTTCCACCACGCTCGGCCAGCTTGCGCTGGGCGAACTGGCGTCGAGCCGGAACGAACCCTTCCATTCGGTGCGCACCAATATCCCGGCGGACAGCACCGACGTGAAGACGCTCACCATCGCCAACACCACCGAGTTCGATCTGGACGATGTGACCATCAAGAACATATTCGGATATCGCTGGGTCCGCTCGCTGACCCCCTTCGATTATGACGGCACCACGCAGAACCAGTATAACGGCACCGTCAATCTGCGCGGCAACCAGTATAGCAACGAATTGCAGATCAGCGGATCGTCGTTCGGCGGTGCGCTGGAATGGATCGGCGGCGGCTATCTGTTCATGGAGAAGGGTACCGAGCGGCAGAACACGCTGCTCGATTACCGCCCCACCTTCATCCAGAACGCGCAGAGCATCGGCCGCGTCAAGAATGAGAGCCAGTCGCTCTTCGCGCAGGCGACGTTGAAGATACCGGGGCTGGACGGGCTCTCCGCGACCGGGGGGCTGCGCTATACCTGGGATCAGCGGCAGATCGCGCGGACTTCGTTCAACAACGGCAATTGCGCTCTCCTGACCGCCGATGTCGGCGGCACCCCGCTTTCCCCCTGCGTCCGCCAGGCCGGCTACAAGGCCGACGCGCCGACCTGGACGCTGGGCCTGGACTGGCAGATCAGCCCCGATCATCTGCTCTATGTGGCGAGCCGCAAGGGCTACCGGTCGGGCGGCGTCAATCAGCGTGCGAACATCCCCGCCCAGTTCGCGCCGTTCGAGCCCGAATTCGTCACCGATTACGAGATCGGCCTGAAGGCGGACTGGCACATCGGCGGCGGCACGTTGCGCACCAATCTGGCGTTCTTCCACCAGGATTATGAGGATATCCAGCGGACCCAGACCCAGACGGTCTCGACCGGCAGTTCGACCATCCTCATCACGCGCGTGGTCAACGCGGCGTCGGCGCGGGTGCGCGGCCTCGAGGCCGATGTCCTCTGGTCGCCGATCCGCGCGATCCAGATCCGGGGCTATTACAGCCTGGCCGACGCCAAATATAAGAGCTGGCTGGTGCCGATCGTGGGCGGTGGCGTGCAGGATCGGTCGGGCTTCATGTTCGCCAACACGCCCAGGCATTCGGGCGGCGGCAGCATCCTGCTGCGTCACGAACTGGGCGGCAATGCCGGCGAGGCGACGGCGCAGTTCGATGTCTATACCCAGTCGAAGACCCAGCTTTCGGACGACAATATCCTGCCCGAAGGCATCAACCCCGGATACACGACGATGAATGCGCGGCTGGAATGGCGTCAGCCGTTCGGCCAGCCGCTCGATCTGGGCGTCTGGGTCCGCAACATCGCCGACAAGAAATATTACACCAGCGGCGTCTCGGTGGCGGGGGCCGGCCTTGGATACACGGTGAAGACCATCGGCGCCCCGCGCACCATGGGCATTTCCGCGCGCTACGAATTCTGATCGCGGCGACGGCGAGGCAATTCACGGGGAGGGAAAAATGAGATTCGATGGACGCCTGCGCGCGACGATGAGCGCGGTTGCGATGGCTGCGGCGCTGCTTGTGCCGGGTGCGGCGAGTGCGCGCGAGCTGGTCTATGTCCAGGCCAGCAAGTCCGAGGAAGTCGTCGTGATCGACGCGAACAGTTTCGAGCCGGTCACCCGCATCCCGATCGGCGGCTATACCGACGATGTGGTCGGGCTGCCCGACGGCACGATGGCCTTCACCAACGTCATGCTTTCGAACAACAGTCCGCTCGGGTCCACGGTCGGCGAGGGCGGGTTGGTCCATGGCATCGATACCGCGACGAACAAGCTGGTCTGGGAAACCTTCGTTGACGGGCTGCCCAATCACATGGCCGTCAACAGCAACGGCCGCGAACTCTATGTGACGCTTGCCGACAGGAGCTGGATCGTCGTGCTCGACACGCGCACCGGACGTATCCTGAAGCGCCTGTTCAGCGTGATGGGCAATCACGGCGCGAAGATGACGCCGGACGGCAAGCATCTCGTGGTCGGCAACATGTTCATCGATGCGATGCTCGTCTACGACGCGGCCAGCGGCGATGTCGTCCGCACGATCAATACGCGGGAGGGGGTGCGCCCCTTCCAGTTCGATAAGCAGGGCAAGGTCTATTACCAGCTCTCGCGCTTCCACGGCTTCGAAGTGCGCGATCTCGCGACCGGCGCGCTCGAAAAGGTGGTCGAACTGCCCAAGCTGCCCGCCAGCGTGCCGGCACCGGAGGCCTATCCGCATACCGTCGATCACGGGCTGGCGATCACGCCCGACGGCCGCGCGATCGTCGCGGCGGCCTCGACCGGCAATTATGTCGCGGTCTACAGCCTGCCCGACCTCAAGCTGCGCGGCACGGTGCCGGTCGGCGAGGATCCCAACTGGATCGCTATCCGCGCCGATTCGAAGGTCGCTTTCGTCAGCAACCGCAAATCGAACAGCATTTCCGTCGTCGATCTCGACGGGTTGAAGGAGATCAGGAAAGTTCCGGCGGGCACATTGCCGCAGCGGCTGAGCGTGATCGACGTACCTTAGAGCATGTGATCCACTGGAAGCGGATCACATGCTCTAGGTTTTTGTTTTACCGCGATTTCCGAGGCGTTCGACGATTCCATCGAACTGGAAATCGCTCTGGCGCTGAGACTGAGGCTGACGATCACCGCGACCAGCGCGCCCAGATCGCGGTGGGCAGCAACAGGCCGCGACGCTCCTCGCGCACCGCGAGTTCGCCGGCCTCGACCTTGCCGGGCAGGCCGGCCATGGCCTGGCGCATCAGTTCGCCGATCGCGAGCGCCGACATGCGCACGGCATAGACGGTGAGGAAGCAGAAGCGCGATTCGGCGTCGAGCAGCTTGCTGCAATCGCCGATCAGCCCGGGCAGGCCTTCTTCGAGCTTCCAGACCTCGCCTTCCGGGCCGCGGCCATATTTGGGCGGATCGAGCAGGATGCCGTCATAGCGACGGCCGCGCCGTACCTCGCGTGCGGTGAACTTGGCGGCATCGTCGATGATCCAGCGCACCGGGCGGTCCGCCAGGCCGGACAGCGTCGCATTGCGGCGGCCGGCCTCGACCGATTTCTTCGATGCGTCGACATGCACCATCTCGCCGCCGCGCGCGGCCATCGCCAGCGTGCCGACACCGGTATAGCCGAACAGATTCATGATCGCGGGGTGGGGCAGATCGCTCACCTGATCGCGCATCCACGACCAGACCGGGCTCATGTCCGGGAAGAAGCCGAGATGGCGGAACGGGGTGCAATGCGCGGTGAAGCGGACATCGTCCCAGCCGAGCGGCCAGCCTTCGCGTGGAATCGGCTTCGCGAATTCCCAGCGCCCGCCGCCATCCTCGTCGGATCCGGGCACGAATTCGCCGTGCGCATCCCAATCGTCGGACGCGGGCGCCCACATCGCCTGTGGTTCCGGCCGGATGAAGCGATACCGGCCATAGCGTTCCAGTTTACGGCCATGACCGCAGTCGATCAGGCCGTAATCGGCCCAGGGTTCGGCGATCAGGGTTTCGAGCGTCATCCCCGCGGCGTCGCGCGCTCTGCGATATAGGCGGTGACCGCGTCGAGCGTCGCCGGCAGCACCGTATAGCGCTCCTCGCGTTCGAACAGATTGGCGACGCGCGGCGGCAGGGCCGGGCGGGCGCCTGTCGCGCGTTCGACCGCGTCGGGGAATTTGGCGGGATGCGCGGTCGCGAGCGTGACGATCGGCACGCCGGCGGCCAGATCCTCGGCGCGCGCGGCGGCGGCGAGGCCGATCGCGCTGTGGGGATCGATCACCTGGCCCGCACGTTCGCAGGCCCAGCGCATCGCCATCTGCATGTCGTCACCATCGACGCGTGCGCTGGTGAAGATCGCGCTCGCGCCCTCGCGCTGGCGCGTGGTGAGCGAGATCGCGCGATTGGTTTCGAACTCGCGCATCGATTCGGCGAGCTGGAACGCGTCGCGGCCGTTCAGATCGAACAGCAGCCGTTCGAAATTGGAACTGACCTGAATGTCCATAGACGGCGTCGCGGTGGGCACCACGGTGCCCTGCGAATAATCGCCGGCCGAAAGCGCGCGATGAAGGATGTCGTTGATGTTGGTGGCGACGATCAGCCGCGCGACCGGCAGGCCCATCTTGGCCGCGACATAGCCGGCGAAGACATCGCCGAAATTGCCCGTCGGCACCGAGAAGGCAACCGGGCGATGCGGCGCGCCCAGCCGGACCGCAGCGTAGAAATAATAGACCACCTGCGCCATCAGCCGCGCCCAGTTGATCGAATTGACCGCCGAGAGCGCGAACCGGCCCGAGAAATCGGGATCGGCGAACATCGCCTTCACCATCGCCTGGGCCTGGTCGAAATCGCCCTGGATCGCGATGTTGTGGACATTGGGCGCGAGCACCGTCGTCATCTGCCGGCGCTGGACGTCGGACACGCGGCCATCGGGATGGAGCATGAAGATGTCGACCTTGGCGCGGCCGGCAAGCGCGTCGATCGCCGCCGAACCGGTATCGCCCGATGTCGCGCCGACGACGGTCAGGTGCGTATCGCGATTGCTCAGGAAGCGCTCGAACAGCAGGCCGAGCAACTGGAGGGCGACGTCCTTGAAGGCGAGCGTCGGGCCGTGGAAGAGTTCGAGCAGCCAGTGGCGGTGGTCGAGCTGGACGAGCGGCGTGACCGCGTCATGTTCGAACCGGCCATAGGCCTGGGTGCAGAGCGCGCGCAGCGCATCCTCGTCGAGTGCGTCGCCGACAAAGGGCGCGATGACGCGGACGGCGGTCTCGACATAGGAGAGCCCGGCCATGCCGGCGATCTCGTCCTGCGACAGCGATGGCCATTTTTCCGGGACGTAGAGCCCCCCGTCCGTGGCGAGCCCGGCGAGCGTGACGCTCTCGAAATCGAGCGCAGGTGCGCTCCCCCTGGTGCTGATATATCGCATGACCGCGCGGCCTTAGCGGCGCGCGGGCGGCCGCGCAACCGAGCTCAAGCCGTTTGAGCGCGCCTGCGTCGTTTCAGCGCCAGCCAATAGATGATTCCCGCGATCCCAGCGAACAGGAACCACTGGACCGCATAGGCCAGATGATTGTTGGGAATGTCTTCGGGCGAGGGTCTTGCGCTGGGGCTGAGGCCGGGTGCGGCCTGGAGGGAGATCAGCATGGGCCGGGGCGGGGGCGCCTTGCTGCGCAACTGATCGATCAGGCTGGTATGCTGCGGTTCGGTGCCGATACGGCCATGCACCATGCCGCCGGTCCATTTCGGCACCGCCTGCGGATCGCGACCCACGCCCATATCGGCGAGCAGGCCCGGGCCTTCCGCGCCCGTCCGGCATTCGGCGATGAAGCGGTATCCGGATTGGCCGTCGGCGCTGCGCCCGGCTTCCTTGCGCCATCCGGTCACCGCCAGGCAATTGGCGGAGGACGGGCGGAACAGCGCATATTCGGGAATGGGGGCGAGCGTCGGATAGGCGATCTCGCCCTTGCTCTGGTTGGCGGCATAGACCGCGATCAGCGCTTCTTTCTCGTCGGCGCGCCGCAACTGCCAGATGCCGAGCGCGATCATGATAAGAATCGCGGCCGCGACGATGATCGTCGGGATTATAGGCCAGCGTTTCATTCGACCAGCCGGCCTTCGCGCGCGCGATTGCGATATTCGAGCGAAACGAGCGCCCCCTTGGCGATGCGGAGCAGGCCGATCACCAGCGCCAGCGTCAGCGGCACCCAGATCAGGATATGCAGCCAGAAGGGCGGTTCGACGGAAAGCTGGAGGGCGACGGCGCCGATGGTGACGATCGCACCGACGATCATGATGAGGAAGGCGGCCGGCCCGTCGCCGACATTGAACTGGGCAAGATCGAGGCCGCAGGTCCGGCAGGCGGGCGCGAATTTCACCCAGCCTGAAAACAAGGTCTTCGCGCCGCAGCGCGGACAAAGGCCCCCGAGCGCGGCGCGCGCGGCATCGGGGGCCTGATGGGTCATTGGCGGTATTTCAATCGGGTCAGCCGTGGACCGGCGCGCCCCAGCCGCCCCAGACATAGACGGCGACGAAGAGGAACAGCCACACGACGTCGACGAAATGCCAGTACCAGGCGGCGGCTTCGAAGCCGAAATGCTGGCGGGGCGTGAAATCGCCGCGATAGGCGCGGACAAGGCAGACGATCAGGAAGATCGTGCCGATCAGCACGTGGAAGCCATGGAAGCCCGTCGCCATGTAGAAGGCCGAGCTGTAGGTGCTGCCGCCGAAGCCGAACGGCGCATGCGCATATTCATAGGCCTGGATGGCGGAAAACAGCGCGCCCAGCAGGATCGTGAGCCACAGGCCCTTCTTCAGGCCTTCGCGATCGCCATGGATCAGCGCGTGGTGCGCCCAGGTGACGGTGCAGCCCGAGCAGAGCAGGATCAGCGTGTTGAGCAGCGGCAGTTCGAAGGCGTTCAGGACTTCCAGGCCCTTGGGCGGCCACTGGCCGATCCCGGTCGCCATCACCTCGACCGCGCCTTCGACATATTGGATCGGGCGCGGGAAGAGCGAGAAATCGAACCAGGCCCAGAACCAGCCGACGAAGAACATCACTTCGGACGCGATGAACATGATCATGCCGTAGCGCAGGTGAAGCTGCACGACGGGCGTGTGATCGCCCGAATTGGCTTCCTTGATCACGTCGGACCACCAGGAGAACATCGTGAAGAGCACGCCGGCCAGGCCGGCCAGGAACACCCAGCCGCCGCCCGCGACGTCGTGCATCCACATGATGCCGCCCGCCGCCATGGCGAGCGCCGAGAACGAGCCGATGATCGGCCACGGGCTCGGCGCCAGAATATGATAGTCGTGGTTCTTCGCTCCGGCCATTTTGGCGTGTCCCTTACCCTGTTTGGCTGTTCCCTAACCTCAACCTTTTTCCGGGTCCACCGGGAAGAAGGTGTAGGAGAGGGTGATTTCGCTGATATCGTTTGCGTCCGGATCGTCCAGGATCTTCGGATCGACGAAGAAGATCACGGGCATGCGCACCTGCTGGCCCGGCTCCAACGTCTGCTGGCTGAAGCAGAAACACTCGACTTTGGTGAAATATTTGCCCGCCTGGGTCGGGCTGACATTGTAGCTGGCGATACCGCTCACCGGCTTGTCGGACAGATTCTTCGCCGAATAGAACGCCATTTCGTTGGCGCCGATCGTCACGGTCTCGACATGCTTCTCCGGCTCGAAGCTCCAGGGCAGCGCCGGCGCATGATTCGCGTCGAATCGGATCGAGATCGTCTTGCCGGCGACGGGTTTGACCATCGCGCCGGCCTCGGCACGCTGCGTCGTGCCGCCGAAGCCCGTGACCTGACAGAACAGGCGATAGAGCGGTACGGAGGCATAGCCCAGGCACACCATGCCCGTGACGAGCATGACCATCGAAACGGCCGTACGGCGCTTGCCGCGCTCCAGCGTGCCTGCCGTCGCGTCGGTCATGATCCGGCCAGCTTCGCGATGGTGATGCCATAGATCAGCACGACGAAGCCGACGAGCAGCAGCCCCATGACGATCGCGCGCGACTTCTGGCGCTTGCGGACAAGATCCTGTTCTTCGGGGGTCATGACAGCCAATGGTCGGCGACGAGCGCGCCGAAGATGAGGAAAAGATAGAGGATCGACCATGCGAACAGCGCCTTTTCGGGCTTCATCGCATCGTCGGGCGTGCTCTGGCGAAAGCCCACGATCGCGGCGCGGACCAGGAACCAGCCGGTGAGCGCGATCGCCGAGATGCCGTAGACGGGGCCGGCCAGGCCGAGCGGCCAGGGCGCGACCGCGGCGGCGGCCATCGGCAGGGTGTAGAGGAAGATCTGGCGCCGCGTCGTGCGCTCGCCCGCGACGACGGGCAGCATCGGAATGCCGGCGGCGGCATAGTCGATGCGCACCCACAGCGCGAGCGCCCAGAAATGCGGCGGCGTCCACAGGAAGACGATCAGGAACAGCAGCGCCGGCAGCGCGGATACGTCACCCGTGACGGCCGCCCAGCCGATCAGCGGCGGAAAGGCGCCGGCGGCGCCGCCGATCACGATATTCTGCGGCGTGCGCGGCTTCAGCCACATCGTGTAGACGATGACGTAGAACAGGATCGAAACCGCCAGGATGCCGGCGGCCAGCCAGTTGGTCGCCACGCCCATCAGGATCACCGAGAAGAAGGACAGGCCCACGCCGAAGTGGAGCGCGGACTGGCGATCCATGCGCCCGGCGGGCAGCGGTCGCTGCTCCGTCCGCTTCATCTTCGCATCGACGTCCGCCTCGTACCACTGGTTGAGCGCGCCGGCCGCGCCTGCGCCCAGCGCGATGCAGAGGATCGCGGTGAAGCCGAGCACCGGATGGATGCCGCCGGGGGCGACGAGCAGGCCGCAGAGACCCGTGAACACCACCAGGCGCATCACCGATGGTTTGGTGAGCGCCAGGAAATCCCGCCAGTCGGCCGGAATCGAAGTGGAAGGCAAGGTCGCCGGGGTCATTTCAGCCGGGCCTATAGGCCGAAGGCGGCGCGGAGAAAAGGGTGTAGGCGATTCGGGCGTTTGCGACGCGGGTGCGCAAGGGCCGATCGATCAGCGATCCGGTGCGTGGTTGCGTAGACGGGAGGTGAAGCCGATACCGGGATTGAACCGGTTGGCGGGATCGAGGTCGCGATAAAAGTCGGCCAGCGCGGGCGGCGCACGATAGGAATGCCCGACATTGTGCTCCGCCGGATAGCGTGCGCCGCGCGCGTCGAGCTGCGCCAGCATTTGCGCTTTCAGTGCCTCGCAATCGGTGCCGGGCGCGGTGATGTAATCCTGATGCAGCACATGGCAGAGGAAATGACCGTAATAGAGGCGGTGCAGCAGTTGCGCGGAGATCGGTTCCGGCAACGTCTCGAACCAGTCACGATCGTTGCGCCGCAGCGCGATATCCAGGGCTAGGACGCCGCCGGTTCGCCGTGGATTGACGGCCTGGCAGCGAATCGCGGCACCGGCGATCACGAACCGGTGAAGGAAGGCCTTCTGCGCCTCTGCCGCCGAACATTCGAAAACGTCGCAATCCTGGCTCTGCCAATCGTGCAAGAGTTCACGCATTTCGGACGCCGCGGCGCCGGCGGATGTCTTGAGCAGCAGATGGTGTTCGAAACGTTGTCGCCACGCGCGCATGCGGTGCGGCAGGTGATCCGGCCAGAATCGGCCGGCGATATGGAGCGCGCGATCGACAAGGTTGGCGGGCAGCCATCGGAACCGGAAAAACATCCCGTCCAGCCGGCTCTTGAGCGCAAAGAATCGGGGCAGTCGATCGGTACCGAGCCAGTCGATCAGCAGGAACTGATCCTTGCCGTAACGATCGGCGAGATCGAAGGCCTCGGCGTGCAGATATTCCGCCGCAATCGGCAGCGTGTCGCAATCCCCAAGAATTCGCCGGCGGAGTTCGGCGAGCCGGGCAGGATCATTGCATCCGATGTAGAAGGTACGGGTTTCCGCTTCGAGCGGGAAGGTGTCGAGGCGGACCGCGAGCACCGCGACCTTGCCGGCGGAGCCCGAGGCTTCATAGAGGCAGCGCGGATCAGCGTTGTGGCGCGCCGGGCTTGCTGCATCGATATCGCGGATCTGTCGGGCATAACCGGTGTCGCTCGCCGACAGTGAGCCATCGGCTGTCGGGTGCGTGAAATGACCGTCGTCGATCCTGCGCAGCATCTCGATCGGGTCGTCGCCCAGATCAATGCCCAGATGGTTGACGAGTTCCAGCCCGCCATCGGGCGTTGATCGGACAAACAGGGCATATTGCGTATAGGCGGTTCCGCGTCTGACCAGCGATCCGCCGGAATTGTTGCAGACGCCGCCGATGACGGACGCGCCGAAGCAGGACGAACCGATCACCGAATGCGGTTCGCGACCCAGCGGGCGCAGCGTTCGTTCGAGTTCATGCAGAGTCGAGCCGGGCAGGCAAAGGACTTGTCGGGCATCGTCGAGCGTCACGATGCCCTTGATGCGTCTGACGCTGACGATCACCACAGGGCGATCATAGCCGCCTTCCGCTGGTGTGGAGCCGCCGGTCAGGCCGGTATTCGCGGCCTGCATGATGACGGCGACGTCCGCGCCCGCACACGCCTGCAACACCTGCCACAGGTGGACAAGGCTTGCCGGCCTGACCACAGCGAGTGCGTCGCCCGCGCCGCTGCGGAAGCCGAGCCGGTAGAAGCGCGTCGCCCCCGCCTGGGTCAGCACATGGCGCCTGCCGACGATGCCCGACAAGGCGGCGATCAGATGTCGATGGTCTTCGGCTTTTTTCATGCCGTCATATTCCTGCCATGCCCGGTCGTGGCAATCCGTTGATCCCATGCCTTGCATGGTCCGGTTCGTCGATCATGTTCCCGGCGGGCGTTCCCGCATTTCTCACGGAAACGAAGCCAAAAAAAAACGCCCCGGTTTTCACCGGGGCGTTCTTTCTTTGCCGTTTCGCCGCGGTCAGTCGACCTTGGGCAGCGTCTCGAACTGGTGGTAGGGCGGCGGGCTGGACAGCGTCCATTCCAGCGTCGTCGCGCCTTCGCCCCAGGGGTTGCCGGCGGCCTTCTTGCCGGCAGCGAGCGAGATGATGACGTTCACGAAGAACACCACCATGCCGGCCAGCATCAGCGTATAGCCATAGGTGCTGGCGATGTGGTTCCAGTACTCATAGGCCGCCGGATAGTCCGGATAGCGACGCGGCATGCCCTGCAGGCCCAGGAAGTGCATCGGGAAGAACAGGATGTTCACGCCGATGAAGAACAGCCAGAAGTGCAGCTGGCCCAGGAACTCGTTGTAGTTCTTGCCCGACATCTTGGCGAACCAATAGTAGAAGCCGGCGAACAGCGAGAACACGGCGCCCAGCGAGAGCACATAGTGGAAGTGCGCGACGACATAGTAGGTGTCGTGCATATAGTTGTCGATGCCGCCATTGGCGAGCAGCACGCCGGTGACGCCGCCGACGGTGAACATGAAGATGAAGCCCAGCGACCACACCATCGGCGTCTTGAAGCTGAGCGAGCCGCCCCACATGGTGGCGATCCACGAGAAGATCTTGATGCCGGTGGGCACCGCGATGACCATCGTCGCCGCGGTGAAGTACATCTTCATGTTCACGGTCAGGCCGACGGTGAACATGTGGTGCGCCCACACGACGAAGCCGACCACGCCGATCGCGACCATGGCATAGGCCATGCCGAGATAGCCGAAGACCGGCTTTTTCGAGAAGGTCGCGACGATCTGGCTGACGATGCCGAAGCCCGGCAGGATCATGATGTACACTTCGGGGTGGCCGAAGAACCAGAACAGGTGCTGGTAGAGCAGCGGATCGCCGCCGCCGGCCGCGTCGAAGAAGGTGGTGCCGAAATTGCGGTCGGTCAGCAACATCGTGATCGCAGCGGCGAGCACGGGCAGCGCGAGCAGCAGCAGGAAGGCGGTGACGAGCACGGACCACACGAACAGCGGCATCTTGTGCAGCGTCATGCCCGGTGCGCGCATATTGAAGATGGTGGTGATGAAGTTGATCGCACCCAGGATCGAGCTGGCGCCCGCAAGGTGGAGCGACAGGATCGCCATGTCGACCGCCGGACCCGCCGAACCCGAGGTGGAGAGCGGCGCATAGACCGTCCAGCCGGTGCCGGCGCCGAGGCCGGTGCCGCCCGAGACGAAGGTCGAGCCGAGCAGCAGCAGGAACGCCGGTACGATCAGCCAGAAGCTGATGTTGTTCATGCGCGGGAACGCCATGTCCGGGGCGCCGATCATGATCGGCACGAACCAGTTGCCGAAGCCGCCGATCATCGCCGGCATGACCATGAAGAACACCATGATCAGGCCGTGCGCGGTGATGAGCACGTTCCAGAGATGGTTGGCCTGGTCGGCCGTGGCGCCCGGGCCTTCCAGCGTTGCCGCCCAGGCCTGGAGATACTGGACGCCCGGTTCGGCGAGTTCGAGGCGCATCAGGCCCGAAATGCCGCCGCCGATGATGCCCGCGATGATCGCGAAGATCAGGTAAAGCGTACCGATATCCTTGTGGTTCGTGGACATGAACCAGCGGGCGAAGAAGCCCGGCTTGTGATCGGCGTCGTGATGATGGTCATGCGCGTGCGCGTCATGAAACTCGGCAGGCGTTGCAGCGATATCTGTCATGGGTTCAGCTTCCGGTGGCCGCGGCGGCGGCATTGGTGGCGTTCGCGGCGTTGGCGGCAGGCGCCTCGGCGGCGTTGCTCGCTGCGGCGGCGTTCGCGGCATTGGCCGCGTTCGCAGCCTCGGCAGCGGCGGCCGCCGCTTCCTCGGCAGCCTTCTCGGCGGGCATCTTGCCGCCCTTGGTCTTGACCCAGGCGGCGAACTGCTCGGGCGAAACGGCCTCGACGGCAATCGGCATATAGGCGTGACGCGCGCCGCACAGTTCGGAGCACTGGCCGTAATAGACGCCGGGCTTGTCGATGGTGAAGGTGACCTCGTTGGTGCGGCCGGGAACCGCGTCCATCTTGATCCAGAAGGCGGGGACCGCCCAGCTGTGGATCACGTCGTTGGCGGTGACGAGAACCTTGATCGGCACGCCGACCGGCAGGATGACACGGTTGTCGACCGCCAGAAGCCCGGGTTCGCCGCGCTTCTTCGCTTCGTCTTCCGGCAGCATGTTCGCGGTCAGCTCGATGCCGTGATCGGGATATTCATAACCCCAATACCACTGGTTGCCGATCGCCTTGAGCGTCACCGCATCCTTGGGGGCGGGCTTGTACTGGCGCGCCAGCAGGCTGATCGACGGAATCGCGATGCCGACCAGGATCAGCACCGGAACCAGCGTCCAGATCACCTCGATAAAGGTGTTGTGCGTGGTCTTGGAGGGAACCGGATTCGCCTTGGCGCGGTAGCGCGCGACGACCCAGAGCATGAGCAGGAGCACGAAGAGCGAGATGATCGTCATGATCGGCATCAGGATGTAGTCGTGCATCCAGTGCGCTTCGCCGCCCAGCTTCGTCACCTGCGGCTGAAGGCCGATCGCGCCGTTGACGGGCTGGCCGATGCCGTCGACCGGCTTCGCTTCCGGAAAGGCGGGCTTGGCTGCTTCCGCGTTGGCGGCCGGAGTCGCGGCGTTATCCGCGGCTGCCGGTGTCGCGGCGTTCTCGGCGGCCGTGCCGGCCTCGGCGGCGGGCGCCGCCGCGGCCGGAGCGGTCGCCGGCTGCTGCGCCTGCGCCGCTGCTGGCGCGAGCGCCATGCAAAGTGCGGCCAGGGCTGTCTTCAGCATGTTCATAGGCGTCTCGATCTCACTTGTCCCCTGGAGGACCGGGCGCGCCGATTCCTCGGATCGACCGGTCATTTTGCGGCGGCTTATAGGCACGCTATTCGCGCGTCTCAAGCATGCGTGACGATTTATTGACCCCGTTGCCGCTCGCGCGCCAGCCACTATAAGGCCCCCTTCGTAGAAACACCGGGGCAAAGGCATGAACGACGACGAGATTCTGGCGGAATTCCGCGCCGCAGACGCGCTGCTGGAAGGGCATTTCATTCTCTCGTCAGGTTTGCGCAGCTCGCGCTACCTGCAATGTGCGCGCGTGCTGATGGACCCGATGCGCGGCGCGCGGCTGTCTTCGGCGCTGGTGGCGCGCATGCCGCGCGACATCCGGTCCTCCGTCGAGGCGGTGGTTTCGCCCGCGATGGGCGGGGTGATCGCCGGGCATGAAATGGCGCGCGCTCTGGGGGTCGAGGCGATGTTCCTCGAACGGCCGGAGGGCGTTTTCGAACTGCGCCGCGGCTTCCGCCTGAAGCCGGGACAGAAGGTGCTGATGATGGAGGACGTGGTTACGACCGGCCTGTCCTCGCGCGAGGCGATCGCGGCGATCGGCGAGGCCGGCGGCGAGGTGATCGCGGCCGCCGCGCTGGTCGATCGCTCCAACGGCGCCGCGCAGTTCGATGTGCCGTTCTTCCCGCTGCTGACGCTGGCGGTTCCCACCTATGCGCCCGACGCGCTGCCGCCCGAGCTGGAGGCGATCCCGGCGGTGAAGCCCGGTAGCCGCAAGGAAGCCGCGTGACTCTCCGGCTCGGCGTCAACATCGATCATGTCGCCACGATCCGGAATGCGCGTGGGGGCGCGCACCCCGATCCGGTGAAGGCGGCGCTGATCGCCGCCGAATCGGGGGCGGACGGCATCACCGCGCATCTCCGCGAGGACCGGCGCCATATCACCGACGCCGATATCGACGCGCTCATGGCGGCGCTGACCATCCCGCTCAACCTGGAGATGGCGGCGACCGAGGAAATGCTCGAGATCGCGCTGCGCCATCGGCCGCATGCAGCCTGCATCGTGCCCGAGCGGCGCGAGGAGCGGACGACCGAAGGCGGGCTGGATGCGGCGGGGCAGGACAATCATCTGAAGCCCTTCATCGAGCGGCTGTCCGCGGCGAATATCCGCGTGAGCCTGTTCATCGAGCCCGATCCGCGCCAGATCGAAGCCGCGATCCGGCTGAAGGCGCCGGTCGTGGAATTCCACACCGGCCGTTACGCGCATCTGGACGGCGAGGCGCGGGCGCAGGAATTGCGCCGCATCGCCGATGCGGCCGCGCTGGCCGCGAAGAACGGCATCGAGCCCCATGCGGGGCATGGCCTGACCTTCGACAATGTCTCGCCGGTCGCCGCCATTCCCCAGCTCGCCGAGCTCAATATCGGCCATTTCCTGATCGGAGAGGCGATCTTCACGGGCCTCGATACGAGCGTGGCGCGGATGCGCGAACTGATGGATCTGGCGCGGTGAGGACCGCATGATCATCGGCCTGGGATCCGATCTGTGCAGCATCGAGCGTATCCAGGCCTCTCTCGACAGGTTCGGCGAACGCTTCGAAAAGCGCGTCTTCACCGATCTCGAACGCGCGAAAGCCGCGCGACGGCCTTTCACCAAGGCGGGAACGCTGGCGAAGCGCTTCGCCGCCAAGGAAGCCTTTTCCAAGGCGGTGGGCACCGGCTTCAAGGCCGGCGTGTTCATGAAGGATATCGGCGTGGTCAATGCGCCCAGCGGTGCGCCGACGCTCGCGCTCACCGGCGGCGCGAAGGCGAGGCTTGACGCGCTGACGCCGCCGGGCCACGCCATGGCCGTGCACCTGACGCTGACCGACGACCACCCCTGGGCCCAGGCCTTCGTGATCCTGGAAGCCATTCCCATCAAGGATGCAGACGCTTGACCGAAATCGTCGAGAATGAGGTCGCCGACAAGGACGCCCCCGCAACCGATGCCAGAGCCACCGACGGCAAGCCCAAGGGCGGCACCGACTGGTGGGCGGAGATGCGCGCGATCTTCTGGCTGGTCCTGGCGGTGCTCGGCTTTCACAGCTTCATCGCCAAGCCGTTCTACATCCCGTCCGAATCGATGATGCCGGGGCTGCTGACCGGTGACCGGCTGGTCGTATCCAAATATCCCTATGGCTGGTCCTATGTCTCGCCCAGCTTCCATGTGATGCCGCGCGTCGACGGCCGCCTGTTCGGCCGGATGCCCGAACGCGGCGACGTCGTGATCGCGAGCCCGCCGGGCAAGCGCGAGGACTATATCAAGCGCGTCATCGGCGTGGGCGGCGACAAGATCGAGGTGCGGGGCGGCATCGTGCTGCTCAACGATCAGCCGCTTCGCCGCGTGTCGCTGGGCGCGACGCGGATTCCGGTCGACGTCAATTCGCCGTGCAGCCCGGACGATTATCCGATGGCGCGCCGCCCCGGGCCCGACGGCAGGTTCTATTGCGAGTTGCCGGCCTTCCGCGAATATCTGCCCGACGGGCGCAACTATGTCGTGCTCGATACGGGCTGGTCGCCGGGTGACGACTACGGCCCGGTCGCGGTCCCCAAGAACCATGTCTTCCTGATGGGCGACAATCGCGACCATTCGGCGGACAGCCGTTTCCCCGTCGAGGGCAAGGGGCTGGGCGGCCCGGTGCCGTGGGAGAATGTCGGCGGCCGCGCGGAGTTCATCACCTTCTCGCTCGACGGGTCCGCCGCCTGGTGGAACCCGATCAGCTGGTTCACCGCCTTGCGCGGCGGACGGGCCTGGACCGGCCTTCATCCCGACAAGGAATAGGACGCAGACAGCATGACCGGAGAGCGCGCCAAGACCGTCAAGGCTCCGGGACCGAGCGAGGTTCGCGATCCCGAAACCCGTCAGGAGATCAAGCGCGCCTTCATCTGGCTGAGCATGGCGAGCGCCTTCGCGCTGGTCGTGCTGCTGATCCAGCCGCTGCTGCTCATCCTGGGCGGGATCATCTTCGCGATCATCCTCGACGGCGGCGCGCGGCTGCTCGGGCGGGCGCTGCCGATCGCGCGGGGCTGGCGGATCGCGATCCTGATGATCGCCGCCGTCGCCTTCCTGTTCGGCACGCTCTACATGACGGGCGTCGAGCTGGCGCAGCAGGCCGGCCAGTTGCGCGACACCGTGGAAGTGCAGGGCGATCGGCTGCTGCAATGGGCGGAGCAGATGGGCATCATGCCCGGCGCGGAGGACATGAAGGGGCTGGCGCGCGAAGCGGTCGGCTCGATCGGCCGGGTGACCGGGTTCGTCAGCACCGCCTTCGGCGCGCTCACCAGCCTGTTCATGATCGTGGTGATCGGCCTGTTCCTGGCGATGGAGCCGCGCGTTTACGATCGCGGCTTCCAGTGGCTGCTGCCCGCCGACAAGCGCAACGATGCGCGCATCACGCTCGAGCGGATCGGCCAGACGATGCGCCGGCTGATGTTCGGGCGGATCATCGGCATGGTCGCAGAAGGCATATTGACCTGGATCGCGCTGGTGATCGGCGGCGTGCCGATGGCGCTGATCCTGGGCATCCTGACCGGCATGCTGGCCTTCATTCCCAATATCGGGGCGTTCGTCAGCGGCGTGCTGATGGTCGCGGTGGGCTTCAGCGCCGGCGTCGAGACCGGATTATGGGCGATCGGCACCTATTTCGTCGTCCAGACCTTCGACGGCTATGTGCTGATCCCGATGGTCGCCAAGCGCACGGTGGACATGCCGCCCGCGCTGACATTGGGCACGCAGATCATCTTCGGCACATTGTTCGGCATCTATGGCCTGGCGCTGGCCGATCCGATCGTCGCGATGATCCGCGTCGCGCTGGAGCGCAGAGCGGAGCAGGTGCCGGCCGGCGCGACGGCCGCCGGCCAGCGGATCGCGCGGCGCGGCGGGGGGTAGGTTTTCCTGGAAGATCCTTCCCGGCGTGAAGCGCCACTCAAACGAAAAGCCCGGAAGAAGCCTTCACAAGGCATCTTCCGGGCTTTTCGTTCCGTGACGGAATTTGGCGATTACTGAATGCCTGGGGGCATCCCACCCGGCGGCATGCCGCCCTGCGAGGGCAGCGCGCCCTGCGCGCGGAGGCGCTCCATCTCGGCCTGGATTTCCGCGATCGACTTGTAGTCGATCAGGTCGACGTCGAAGACGAGCAGCGAATTCGCCGGGATCGCATCACCCTGGGCATGATCGCCATAGCCGAGCGCAGGCGGGATCCAGAGGCGGTATTTGCCGCCGCGCTTCATCAGCTTGAGCGCTTCCGAAAAGCCCGGAACAACGCCCGCGACCGGGAAGCTCGCCTGCGGATTCTCGTCGAAGACGGTGCCGTCGCGCAGCGTGCCCTTGTAACCGACCAGCACCGCGTCCGAATCGGTCGGGCTGCCGCCCGTGCCCGCGGTCAGGACCTTGTATTGCAGGCCCGAGCCGGTGGTGACCACGCCATCCTGCTTCGCATTCCAGGCCAGGAACTGCTCGGGCGTCGCCGCATTGAGCAATGCGGGCGACTGCGTGCCGTACCAGGCGGCTCCCGCCGCAGCGGCGATGGCCAGGCCGACGCCGACCCACAGAGTGAGAAGCGCGCCCTTCTTGATCGGGCGAAGCGGAACGGCGGTCACCGACATGGACTGAACTTCCCGAAAGGGCCTTGACGCTTAACGGACGCCGTCGCGCTCCATGCGCTTGCGCTCCAGCTTGCGGGCGCGGCGAATCGCGGCAGCGCGCTCGCGCGCACGCTTTTCGGAGGGCTTCTCGTAATGACGGCGCAGCTTCATCTCGCGGTAGACGCCTTCGCGCTGCAGCTTCTTCTTGAGCGCGCGCAGCGCCTGGTCGACATTATTGTCGCGAACGAGGATTTGCATAAGGCCGTCTATCTCCAATCCATCGAAACGACTCACGCTCTGTGTGAGTCGAAAAGCAATAATCAGGGGTCGCCGCGAACCGAGTCCGCGCCGTATCGCGCGGCCCCTAACAGTGCGGCGGCCGATTTTCAAGCCGCAAGCGGCATTTCTCGTAGCGTATTTGCTCGGTCCGCCCGTGATACGATATGAACGGCCGCAAGGAAATTCGCACGGACCAAGGAGAGATCGTCATGGCGACCGCAATCAGGCGCAATACGCAATGGAGCGAGTCGGAGTGGCAGGCGCGGCAGCAGCTTGCGGCATGCTACCGGGTGTTCGACATGCTCGGCTGGTCCGAGATGATCTACAACCATATCACCGTGAAGCTGCCCGATGAGGAGGGCGCCTTCCTGATCAATCCGTTCGGACTGCACTTTAGCGAAGTGACCGCGTCCAACCTGGTGAAGATCGACATCGACGGCAACAAGCTGGACGATAATCCCTGGCCCGTGAATCGCGCCGGCTTCGTCCAGCACAGCCTGTTCCACCGCAATCTGCCCGACGCCCATTGCATCATGCACACCCATACAACGGCGGGCATGGCGGTGAGCTCGGTCGAAGGCGGACTGCGGCCGACCAATTTCTATGCCTGCAATTTCGCCGGCCAGATCGCCTATCATGATTTCGAGGGCGTCACCGTGCGCGACGAGGAAGGGCCGCGGCTGATCGAGGCACTGGGCGATAAAAGGGTGATGCTGCTGCGCAATCACGGCATCCTCGTGATGGGGCGAACATTGCCCGAGGCCTTCGTCAAGCACTGGGCGCTTCAGCGTGCCTGCGAGATCCAGGTCGCCACCGCCGCGATGGGAACGCCGATCGAAGTGCCGGCCGAGGTTGTCGCCGTCCATCAGCGCGACCTTTATATGGCGCAGGCGCATGCCGAACCAGGCAAGGCCGATTTCGACGCGATGGTGCGGAAGGTCGATAGAATCGACACAAGCTGGCGCGACTAAGGACGGGCCGCCTTTCGGGCGATGCCGGGCTGCGAACGGCACCGCGCTGCGCTTCCGGTGCTCACGTACTGAAGTGCGCTGCGCGCCGGTTCTCGCGCGGCACCATTCTCGCTCCGGCCTGGCCCGAAATGCGGCCCGTCCTCCGGCCCAGCTAACCGAATCGGTAGCCCGAGACGGTCCAGCCGAGAACATGGTCGCTGAAGTCGCGGGTGGCGGGGGCGTTTCCGCCCGCGCCGAGCGCGACCATCAGCGGCAGCAGATGTTCCTCGCGCGGGTGCGCGAAATGGGCTTCGGGCAGATCGGTCCATGCGGCGACGCGGTTCGCGCGCGTTTGCGGATCGGGATCGGTGACGGCCGCGGTCAGCGCATCGTCCCAGATATCGGCGCGTTCGGTGACGTGGGGGCCGCGTTCGCGCAGATTGTGGAAGCTCATGCCCGATCCGACGATCAACACGCCTTCGTCGCGCAGCGGAGCGAGCGCGCGGCCGGCGGCGATATGCGCGGCCGGATCGAGATCGCGCCGCAGCGACAGTTGCGCCACAGGAATATCGGCGTCTGGCAGCGAGACCATCATCGGGATGAAGACGCCGTGATCCCAGCCGCGCACCGCTTCCTCGCCCGTCGCGAAACCCTCCGCTTCGAGCAGGCCCGCCGCGCGGCACGCCAGATCGGGTGCGCCGGGCGCGTCCCAGCGGAGCTGATAGGTGTGGGGCGGGAAGTTGTAATAGTCGAAATACAGGCCCGGCCGTTCGCCGGTGTGGACGGTGAACGCCGCTTCCTCCCAATGGCCCGAGATCAGCAGGATCGCCCTGGGCCGTTCGGGCAGCGATGCGATCAGGCCCTTGAGATAGGCTTCCATCGGCCGCCACATCGCATCGGGCGCCGCGCCGGGGTTCATGAAGAAGCAGGGGCCGCCGCCATGCGGGATGAAGAGGGTGGGCATCGTCATGCCCCGAATATCGGCCTGGCGGACAATCGCATCAATGGCCGGGTGATGTCGGGATTGGAAAACCATCGTTTCCGGATTTAGAAGGCTTCATGACCCGCTTCACCGTCAACAACCAGCCCGTCCAGTATCGGATGGATCCGCAGACCCCGCTGCTCTGGGCATTGCGCGACGCATCCAACCTGACCGGCACCAAATATGGTTGCGGGCGTGGCGATTGCGGGGCTTGCACCGTCATCGTCGATGGCGAGGCCGTCAGGAGCTGCACCGTCACGATCGCCCAGCTCGAAGGCAGCTTCGTGACGACGATCGAGGCGCTGTCGCGTGACCGCAGCCATGCCGTGCAACAGGCCTGGGCGGCGGAGAATGTGCCGCAATGCGGCTATTGCCAGTCGGGCATGATCATGGCGGCGGCGGTGTTGCTCGACAAGAACCCCAATCCGACCGACGCGGATATCGACGCCGCGATCACCAATATCTGCCCGTGCGGCACATATCCGCGCATACGCCGCGCGATCCGGCACGCCGCGGGCATCGCTTCGGGGAGCGAGAGGATCGCGGCGGCACCCCCGCCGGGCATCGATCCGGAGGATGCCGCGCGCGCCGTTCCGGCGCTGTCGCCGCCGCCCAGGGCCCGGAAACGCTGATCGGAAGCTTTCAGCGCGCTTTCAACCCGGTTCAGCGCGCGCTCATGCGTGATCGTCCATTAAGGCATGGATGGCGGCCAAGGGTGTCGCCGGTGGAGTATCAGTGATGAGGAAATTGATGATCCTGGCGCTGCTTGCCGCGACGGCAGCGACCCCGGCGATGGCACAGCGCGGCGATCGTGGTGATCGCGGTGGCGATCGCGCTCCGCGCGCGGAGCGCAGCCAGGGCCAAAGCTTCTCCCCACGCGCCGACCGCGGGCAATACCGCGCCGAGCGCGCTCAGGCCCGGTCCGAACGCTTTCAGCGTCAGGCGCCGGTGCGTCAGGCCGCGCCCTCCGCGCCCGTGCAGGCACGGCCGCAATTTGACGGTCAGCGTCAGGGCTTCCGCCAGGAACGGCGCGATGATCGGCAGGATTTCCGCCGTGAGCGCCGCGACGATCAGCGTGCCTTCCGTGGCGAACGGCGCGACGACCGTCGCGACCTGAGGAACGGCGTGGTGACGCAGGATCAGTTCCGCGCCGACCGCCGTGACGACCGCCGCGATTTCCGTGCCGATCGTCGTGACGATCGCCAGGATTTCCGCCGCGATCGGCAGGACGACCGCCGCGACTGGCGCAACAACAATGACGGCCGCTGGGATCGTGGCGACAATCGCCGCTGGGACGGCAACAATGATCGTCGCTGGGATCGCAATGACAATCGCCGTTGGGACCGGAACGATAATCGCCGTTGGGATCGCAACTGGCGCAGCGACAATCGCTACGACTGGCAGCGCTATCGCCAATATAACCGCAACGCCTATCGGGTCGGGCGCTACTATGCGCCGCGTGGATGGGGTTATGGCTATCGCCGCTTCTCGATCGGCGTCACGCTGAACTCGCTGCTGTTCGGTTCGAGCTACTGGCTGGACGATCCCTGGTCGTATCGCCTGCCGCCCGCCTACGGCCCGTATCGCTGGGTCCGTTATTATGACGACGTCATCCTGGTCGATGTCCGGACCGGCTATGTCGTCGATGTGATCCACGACTTCTTCTGGTAAGCCCTGAGGGGCTAGGGCGGAGGGCGCCCCGCATCGTGCGGGGCGCCCTTTTTCGTGCTCGTCGCGATTCTGCTCCGGATATTTGCGATGATGTCATTCCATGGGAGCCCGGCTCTGCGTTCCCGAGCGGGAGGGCTCTTCCGAACAGCGCTCTAGCTGGCTGGCCGATCGGTGGCTGGCGGCGTCGCGCCGGGCTCGGTGATCACGCCCGTTCGGCGCAGATAGGCCGCCATGCGGGCGCGCAGTGATTCGACGTAGAAATAGCGCGACAGCACGGCATTGACGTCCGTCGCCGATTTGCCGGCGGTCCGGCTCGCTTTGGCCCAGTGCGCGCGCGCCGCCGGAATATTGCCGCGCGCGGCTTCAGCAAAGGTCTGCGTTACCTCATATTGCCCATACATGCCGGCACCGGGCGGCCTGATGGTGTCAGCGACATGAAGGGCGGCCGGCGTTTCGCCCCGTTCGACCAGGGCCAGGATCAACGCCGCACCGTAAAAGGCCGGAACGTCGGGATCTTCTGCAACGGCGCGCTGCAACATTGTGGCGCCGTCAGGGTCGCCGCAAGTGATCAGCAGATAGCCGACCATGCCGGCAAGTTCCGGATTATAGGGGTTCAGGCTTGTGCCGCGCAGCCCGAGGTCGCGGCCGCGCGTGCATTGGCCGTGCATCATCGCGACCCGCGAATCCGCAACCAGTGCCTCGGCGTTCTTGGAATTGGCGGCCACCGCGCGACGTGCATGATCGGCGGCACGGGTGAGCCCGTCGGGGCCGCCGCCGCCGATTGCCGGATCCAGATTCATGAACGCGGCCGCCGCGAGCGCAACGGGATCCATCGGCTCCCGCAGAACGGTTTCGCGCACGCAATCGCGGACGCGCGTACGCGCCGCCGGATCACGATATCGGAAATACTCTTCGTAATCGAGCATGCAGGCATAGCCCGGCTCGCCGACCGGCTGCAGCAGGCTGCGCTGATGCGAGGCGATAACGCCGAATGGCGAGATGAGGGCGATGATCGCTGGGCGCATCCGATCGGTCAGTGTCGTGGATGGCTGTCCGGCGACGGAGGCCTGCGGTGTGACGTCGATCACGTCGGACCAGAGCTGGTCGCCCGTCTGGAGATCGAGCAGGGTCAGCGCGATCTGCCTGCCTCCGAATGCGCCACTGGTATCGGCGCGGCCGATCAGCCGGTAGATAGGCTGATCGACATCGGGCAGATCGCGACTGCTGGCAGGATCGCTTTCGCGCACCCGTATCAACCAGGAGCGGTGCAGCGCATCTTCGAGCAAGGTCCGTCCGGCGGCGGCGAGCACCCGCGCATCGGGCCCGCCATTGGCGGTTATCTCGCCGAGTTCGAGCACCGGCGCCTGCGACACCTGCCGCAGCGGTGCACGAAGGTCGCCGGCGCTGCGGACGATCCAGACCAACGCGATGAACGCGATCAGCAATATTGTCCCGATCACCACCAGACGCCAGGGGAACGGCGCTCGCGGAAGCCGGAGAGGAGGCGAGCGACGCGGGCTTTCCGGAAACAATGTCCTGGCCGGAACATCCTCGGCCTGCTCCCACACCGGCGATCGCAAGGGCGCGGAGGGTGTATCGGGCAGGGCGAAGTGAACGCGATAGGATCCCTGCTTCACATGCAGGCGGACCCCGTTTTCGAGCGAGGCGTTCGCGTTATTCGCATAATAGGCGTCGAGCATCTTGCGCAGACGGCCGACCTGGACGCGGGGATAGCTGTCCGATTGTGAATCGAAGTCCGGATCGCGGCCCAGCCCCTCGACGGCAACCGTATAGGCCTTGAGTTCGTCACCGCCGCCGGCGAGCGTGGTACGGACAAGAAAGCTGAGCAACTGCCGCATCACGGGTGCACGCTCGAATTCGGGCGTGCGGAAGATCGCTTCGAGCTCCGCCATGATCCGGCCGGGCTCGGGCCCTGTCTCCTGAGGTTTTTCCTCAGCGGCCATCAGCTTCCCTTCGGTTGCCACGCGGCTTCGGATGCCATGTAACGGTTACATCATACATCATTCGCAGGTTACATCGACGTTCATGTCACGCGATACCCATCATACTGGAACGCAATCTTTCCCCATGATCTGACCAGATCACCAGCAAACAGCAGGGAAACGCAGGAGAATCAGTGGTCATTTCGGTAGTGTAACCTTTTGAACGGTACAAACGGTTGATTGAAGCACCTGCGCGGCAACCTGATAACATGGGTCAAAAAGCGCCGGAAGTAACGGAACCCTAAAGAAAATCCTTAACGGAAACTTTCCCGTGCGACCGGGGCGGGGGGCATTGGCCGCTCAAGTAACGGTATGAGACGGTCTGAAACTCCCGTAACTACCGATCGGCAGGCATATCCATACTCGATCGAAGGTTTTGAACCGCTGTTCGGCACTGTGAGGTTTCGATGGTTGCGATATCGCGACCATCAGCGGCCGGAAACGGTGGAACGAAATTCGATCCGGCTCCGTGCACGAGCCGGTAAATGTGGCGATTCTGGTCTTGCTGCGTTTGCCGGGTCACGGTTCGGAGCCGATGTGTGCGGATAATGCCTGACACTTGCGTTCAGTCCCCACCGGACGCGCTCAGGCGGCAGATGTGCGCATCTCCGAGCCGGCGGCGGCTAACCCCACACTGTCGTCGCCGGCTCACTTTCTTTTCCAGAACTCACTGGCTTTTCCCGAACTCGCTGGCTTTTCCCGAACTCGCTGGACGCTTCAGCGGACTGGTCGTCAGTTCGTGAATCGCTGCAGGCTCGCAAGCGTTGCGCGGGTCGCGGCTGTGCCGTTGTGTGCGGCATAATGCCGTTCGGAAATGCAACGCGCGGCGATGGTGGGGTAGCTGACATCGGTGGAACCGGAGAGGATCGGAGCGATCGCGCGTTCGCACTGCGCGCGATCCGCGAAGCGATAGCGCGACAGGCGAACCTCCGTGCACGCGCCGCCGCCGTCCGCGCAGCCCAGTATCGCCATCACATAGGTCAGTGCTTCCATCATGGCCGCTCCTTCCAAGGAAACAACCGATGATGGCGGGGCCGGTTCCATCCATTGGCGGAAGGCCGGCCGCATCCTAGATAGGCGCGATGCCGCCGATCGCCACCGATTCCACAGACCGCCCGCCGACCGGCTTCGCACCGCTTCGCCGCTTTCTGCCCTATCTCTGGCCCAAGGACGATCCGGGGCTGCGCGTTCGTGTCGTTGTTTCGCTGCTGCTGGTGCTGATCGCCAAGGGCATGACCCTGGTGATGCCCTTCGCCTACAAGGCGGCGATCGACCGGATGGTGCCGGGGATGGAGCCGGCCGCGTCGCTGGCGATCGCGCTGGTCGTTGCCTATGCCGCCGCGCGCTTCGGCGGCGTGTTGTTCGACAATATCCGCAACGCGATCTTCGAGCGTGTCGGCCAGGACGCGACGCGCCGCCTCTCCGCGCATGTCTTCGAACATCTCCACGGCCTGTCGCTGCGCTTCCACCTCGAACGGCGGACCGGCGCGGTGACCAAGGTGGTCGAGCGCGGCACCAAGAGCATCGACGTGATGCTCTATTTCCTGTTGTTCAACATCGCGCCGACGGTGATCGAGCTTGGGGCGGTCGCGATCATCTTTCAGGTCAAGTTCGGTTTCGGGCTGGTCGCCGCGACGCTCGCGATGGTCATCGCCTATATCTGGTTCACCCGTGCGGTGACCGACTGGCGCGCGAAGCTCCGCGAACGGATGAACGAGCTCGACACCGGCGCGGTCGCGCGCGCTGTGGATTCGCTGCTCAACTACGAGACGGTCAAATATTTCAACGCCGAACGCCGCGAAGCCGCGCGTTATGGCAAGGCGGTCAAAGCCTATGCCGATGCGGCGGTGAAGAACGAGACGTCGCTCGCGATGCTCAATGTCGGCCAGTCGCTGATCACCAACCTGATGATGGCCGGGGCGATGGGCTATACCGTCTGGGGCTGGAGCACGGGGCGCTTCACGACCGGCGACGTGGTGCTGGTCAACACGCTGCTTGCCCAGCTTTTCCGCCCGCTCGACCTGCTCGGCATGGTCTATCGCACCGTGCGCCAGGGCCTGATCGACATGGATGCGATGTTCAACCTGATCGACACCCGCGCGGAGGTGACGGACCATTCCGGTGCGCCGCCTTTGGTGGTGACGGCGGGGCGGCTCAGCTTCGAGGACGTCTCCTTCGCCTATGATGCGGAGCGCCCGATCCTGAAGGGCGTGAGCTTCGAGATACCGGCGGGCGGGACGCTGGCAGTGGTGGGGCCATCGGGTGCGGGCAAATCGACGCTCGCGCGGCTGATCTTCCGCTTCTACGACGTGACGGGCGGGCGCATCCTGATCGACGGGCAGGATATCGCGGCGGTCACGCAGACCTCCCTGCGCGCCGCAATCGGCATCGTCCCCCAGGATACCGTGCTGTTCAACGACACGATCGGCTATAATATCGGCTATGGCCGCGAGGATGCCGGGCAGGCCGAGATCGAAGCCGCGGCGCGGGGGGCAGCCATCCATGGCTTTATCGAGAGCCTGCCCGATGGCTATGACGCCAAGGTGGGTGAGCGCGGCCTGAAGCTTTCCGGCGGAGAGAAGCAGCGCGTCGCGATCGCGCGCACCCTGCTCAAGGATCCGCCGATCCTGATCCTCGACGAAGCGACCAGCGCGCTCGACAGCCGCACCGAGGCGGAAATCCAGGCGACGCTGAGCACGGTCGCGGCGCGGCGCACGACGATCGTGATCGCGCACCGGCTGTCGACCGTGGTCGATGCAGACGAGATCGTCGTGCTCGAAGCCGGCCGTATCGCCGAACGCGGCACCCATCGCAGTCTGCTCAGGAAAAACGGGCTCTATGCCGAGATGTGGATGCGGCAGCAGGCAGAGGCGGAGATGGAAGAGGCGTGACCAGCAGTTATGGGTTCCATACCCGCGTATGAGCTTGAAGTTGGCGTGACTCTCTCTGTCGCTCCAGCGAAAGCTGGAGCCCATCCGATGCGTTCAATCGCACCGTGGTTCAAAGATCGCATGGGCCCCAGCTTTCGCTGGGGCGACATCGCCGGGAGCATGGATCGGTGGCCTTCGACATGCATGGTCACGGTTGTACGGAGAGACCGAACAAGTTCAGCATGACGAATCCGGCGGGCGCGGTTAGGGGAAGCCATGCAATCCCCCGAGGCGATCCTCCAAACCACATTCGGCTTCCCGGGTTTTCGCGGCGTCCAGCGCGACGTCGTCGATCGGGTCATGGGCAATCGCCATACGCTGGCGGTCATGCCGACCGGCGCCGGCAAGTCGCTCTGCTACCAGCTTCCCGCCGTCGCGCTTGAGGGGACGTGCATCGTGCTGTCTCCCCTGATCGCGCTGATGCACGACCAGTTGCGCGCAGCGACCGCGATCGGGATCCGGGCGGCGACACTGACCTCCGCCGACGACAATCGCGCGGAAACGCTGGCGCGGTTCCGCGCGGGCGAGCTCGACCTGCTCTATGCCGCGCCCGAACGCGCGACGGGCGAGGGATTCCGCAACCTGCTGCGCGACGCGAAAGTGTCGCTCTTCGCGATCGACGAGGCGCATTGCGTTTCCGAATGGGGGCATGATTTCCGCCCCGATTATCGCCTGCTGCGGCCGTTGCTCGACGAGTTTCCCGATGTTCCGCGGCTGGCGCTGACCGCCACGGCGGATGCGCACACGCGCGAGGATATCCTCGTCCAGCTCGGCATTCCCCATGAGGGGCTGATCGTCGCCGGCTTCGACCGGCCCAACATCCGTTACCATATCACCCCCCGGCAGGGCACGACGCAGCAGATCGCCGATCTCGTCGCCGAACAGCCCGGCCCCGGCATCGTCTATGTGCAGACCCGCGCCGCGACCGAGAAGCTCGCCGCCAGCCTGTCGGGCAAGGGGCGGCAGGTTCGGGCCTATCATGCGGGGCTCGATCCGGCGGTGCGCGCGAAGAACCAGCATGATTTCGTCGCAAGCGAGGATATGGTGATGGTGGCGACGATCGCCTTCGGCATGGGCATCGACAAGCCCGATGTCCGTTTCGTCGCGCATGCCGGCCTGCCCAAGTCGATCGAGGCCTATTATCAGGAAACCGGCCGCGCCGGCCGTGACGGCGAACCGTCGGTGGCGCATCTCTTCTGGGGCGCCGAGGATTTCGTGCGCGCGCGCCAGCGCATCGGCGAGGTCGAGCCGCAGCGCCAGCCCGGTGAGCGGGCGCGATTGAGTGCGCTCGGCGCGCTTGTCGAGACCGGCGGGTGCCGTCGCCGCATCCTGCTGAAGCATTTCGGCGAGGAGCCGGCGGAGACCTGCGGCAATTGCGACAATTGCCTTAATCCGCCCGCCGCGATCGATGCGACCGAAACCGCGCGCAAATTCCTGTCGGCGGTCTACCGCACTGGTCAGAGCTTCGGAGTCGGCCATATCGAAGCGGTGCTGCTCGGCCAGTCGACCGAGAAGGTGATGCAGCGCGGGCATGACGCACTTTCGGTGTTCGGCATCGTCGACGGTGAGGAAGCCTTGCTGATCAAGCCAGTCGCGCGCGCGTTGCAACTGCGCGACGCGCTGCGCACGTCCGAACATGGCGGGCTGGAATTCGGGCCGGAGGCGCGTGCGATCCTGAAGGGCGAGCAGACGGTGGATCTGGTGCTGCCGCCCAAGCGCGAGCGCCGGCGCAAGCGCGATGGTTCGGCCAATCCGATCGGCGATCCGCTGTTCGAGGCGCTGCGCGCCAGGCGCCGCGACCTGGCGCAGGCGGCGGATGTGCCGCCCTATGTGATCTTTCACGATTCGACGCTGCGCGAAATGGCGATGATCCGCCCAATCAATCTCGCCGCGCTCGGGCGAATCTCGGGCATCGGCGCGCGCAAGCTCGAAGCCTATGGCGAGGCGTTTCTGGAAACGATCCTGGCGTTCGAGGGGCGGTAAGGCCCGGGGCGTTTGGTCTCGCCGGCCGGCCCAACAATGTCATCCCCGCGAAAGCGGGGATCCAGCTATTCCGTGAAGCATCAGGAAAAAGAAGAAGCTGGATTCCCGCTTTCGCGGGAATGACATCCGAAGGGCATTGGAAAAAGGGGCTGCCAGGACTGGCGGCAGCCCTTACTTCGCCTTCTTGGCGGCTTCGGCGGCCTCGATCGCTTCGATGACGATCCGGCGGGCTTCGGTGGCGTCGCCCCAGCTACCGATCCGCACCCATTTCTTGGGCTCCAGATCCTTGTAGTGGGTGAAGAAGTGCTCGATCTGCTGCATCACGATCGCGGGCAGATGCTCCTTCTCGTCGACATTCTCATAATAGGGGAAGGTGCCGTCGACCGGCACGGTCAGCAGCTTCTCGTCGCCGCCGGCTTCGTCTTCCAGCTTGAGCACCGCGATCGGACGGACGCGGACCACGCTGCCGGGGATGAAGGGCGAGCGCGCCACGACCAGCGCGTCGAGCGGATCGCCGTCTGGCGACAGGGTGTGGGGAACGAAGCCGTAATTGGCCGGATAGCGCATCGGCGTATGCAGGATGCGATCGACGAACAACGCGCCCGACTTCTTGTCGAACTCGTATTTCACCGGCTCGCCGCCGACGGGAACTTCGATGATGACGTTCAGGCTTTCCGGCGGATTGTCGCCCACCGGGATCAGATCGATATTCATGCTATTCCGTTTCAGGATCGTGGTGACAGAAGCTTGTCCAGGCTGCCCTCTCCGGCACCTATTTTTTCGAAGCGCGGATAGCGCAGCCCGCCGCGATAGTCGATGGTCACATCGCGATATCGGTCGCCCGATTTCACCAGCAGCCGCACCGGCGACTTGCCGTCCTTGGCATCGGTGATCGCGGTGCGGATGCCGTCGCCCGAATAGGCGCGGTTGTTGACCGCGACGATCTCGTCATCGACCGTCATGCCCTTGTCGAAGGCGGGCGAATCCCAGATCACCTGGCTGATCTTGCCGCCTTTGCCGACGCTCAGCCCCAGCGAATAGACGAGATCGACCGATTCGCCGGTGCGTTCGGCATCCTTGACCGCGCCGGTCGCCGTCTCGCCATAGGTCAGGCGATAGCCGCCCTTGGTGAAGCCGTTCAGTGGCGCGCCCCTGGCGGTTTCGGTCAGCCGCTGCGTCAGGAAACCCGCCCAGTCATAAGCGACCACGCCGTTGAGCGCGGTGACGACGTCGTTGAACTCATAGGTGCTGGTGCCCCAGTCGCCGTCACGCCCCTTGAAGAAGGTGCGTGCGAAATCGTCGAGCCCGCGTGCGCCGCCGGTCTTCTCGCGGATGATCGCGTCGGCCTCCAGCCAGACGAGCATGCCTTCATTGTAATAATCCTCGGACCGCTGCCAACTCGTCCAGCCCTTGGGGCGGCGCGCGGTGATCACGGGATCGTTGGTGGTGTCGCGCAGGGGGCGCCAGTCGCGCCCGCGTCGAATGTCGAGGCTGGCGGCGACGGTGGCGAGCGCGTCGAGCGCCTCCTGCTTGGTGAACAGGCCGGACCGCGCGGCCAGCACATAGCCCCAGAGCTGGGTCTGCCCTTCATAGACCCAGAGCAGGTCGTCGTTCATCGGCGTGTTGAAATTGGGCGTCCAGTTGCCGGCGGGCCGGCGGAACTTGCCGTTCCAGCTATGCGTGAATTCGTGCGGCAGCAATCCGCGTCGGCCCGGCCCCTTGTCCCATTCGGTGAAATATTCGGGGTTCACGCCGTTTTCGGAGGAGCGGTGATGCTCGAGGCCGATTCCGCCCATCTGCCTGGTGAGCGCCAGCAGGAATTCGTAGCGGTCATATGGCTGCGATCCGAACAGCTTGATCGCCTGATCGACGAGCTTTTTGTGCGCGTCGATCTGCGGCTGGGTGGCGGCGAGATTGGCGGCTTCGTCGGCGACGATGTTGAGCCGGACGCGCGGGGCGAGCTGTTCCTGCCGGAAATGCCTGCCGGCGAAGACCGGCGAATCGATCAGCGTCTCATAGTCGGTGGTCTCATATGCATAGGTCGATCCCGTCGCGCGCGCGGGCAGGCCCGACGCCGCCTTCCAGCCATCGGGATAGGTGACGGTGGCGCGCACCGGGATGCGGCGCGTGAAATAGCCGGCGGGATAGAGCGAGACCATTTCGAACTGGAGGTTCATCATCGCGGGCGTGATGACGATGCGGCCCTGGTCGCCCTGGGTGGCGGAGACGAAATCGAACGCGATGTCGAGCTGCCGGGCGCCCGAGGGCACGTCGATATGAAAGGCGTAGACGTCCAGATTGTCGCGCCGCCAGGCGATCGTCTTGCCGCCCGCGCTGATCCGGAGCCCCGCCAGCTTCTCGATCTCGCCGCGCGGCGCATGCTTGCCCGGCAGCCATTTGGAGAAGAGCAGGGTCATCGGGCCGGATTTGGCGACGGGGATGATCTGCTTCACCTTCAGGATCGCGCGATCGACATCGGTGGCGTCGACGTCGATCGTCATGGTGCCGGGATAGGCGACGTCGCGTGGCGCCGGGATGGTATCGACCAGCAAGGCGGGCTGGGGCAGCGTGTTCTGCGCGAGCGCGGGCGTTGCGGCGAGGAGCAGCGGAAACATCAGGCAGGATTTCATGAACGGCTTTCATGGGGAGGGGGGAAACAGCCAATTTACCCCGCCAGACCCGAAGGTCCAGCCCGTCACCCACCCAGGGCGTTGATCGTGAAGGCGAGTATACCGATGTTGAAGACGAAGGCGGCCACGCTCTGCAGCAGCGCCACCTGCCGCATATGGCGCGTCGCGATCGTCACGTCGGAGGTCTGGAAGGTCATGCCGAGCGTGAAGCTGAAATAGAAGAAGTCGGGATAATCGGGTTCCTTCGTCCCCGGAAACTGCAGGCCGCCGCGATCGCCGCCCTTGCCGGGCAGATAATGGAGATGTGCATAGTGGAGCGCGAAGGCGGTGTTGGCGAAGGTCCAGGCCAGCACCAGCGTCGTCACGATCAGCGCGATCGCGCCCGGGCTTGGCGTGCCGCGTTCGGCAAGGACCGAGGCGACCGCGACGAGCACCACCAGCGCGAGCAGCACCGTCAACAGCAGCAGCACGACGCGATTGGCGTCGTTGCGCGCGGCGTTGGCGCGCATCCTGTCCGCATCCTGCCCGAGCAGCGGCACGATCGAGGCGAGAAAGAGCGCGGCGGCGGGGCTGAACGCGGCCAGCACCGCATGGCGCCAGTCCAGCCATTGCAGTGCGACGGCGAAGCCGGCGAGCAGCGTCGCGCCGAACCACAGGAAGCGCGGTGGCGCGATCCGGTTGCCGATGCCGTTTGTTTGCCGCGCTGTCATCGCGGGCAGGCTAGCGGCTCGGGCGTTGGTCCGCCAGCCGCGCAAAGCGCTTCCACGTTGGGCGATGACGCACTAGAGAGCGCAGCCTATGGCCCAGACACCCAATCGCATCCGTGGCACCCAGGATATGCTGGGGGAAACCCAGCGCGCTTTCGCGCATGTCGTCGATACCTTCGATCGCGTGCGGCGGCTCTATGGATTCCAGCGCGTCGAAGTGCCTGTGTTCGAGGCGACGGCGGTGTTCGCGCGCTCGCTTGGCGAAACCACCGATGTCGTCTCCAAGGAGATGTACAGCTTCGAGGATCGCGGCGGGGATTCGCTCACCTTGCGGCCGGAATTCACCGCCGGGATCGCGCGCGCCTATCTGACCGAGGGCTGGCAGCAGTTCACGCCGCTCAAGCTGGCGACGCATGGTCCGCTGTTCCGGTACGAGCGGCCGCAAAAGGGGCGTTTCCGCCAGTTCCACCAGCTCGATGCCGAGATCATCGGCACCGATCAGCCCGCCGCCGATGTCGAATTGCTCGTGCTGGGGCAGCAATTGCTCGAGGAACTCGGCATCGCCGATGGGGTGACGCTCAATCTCAACACGCTGGGTGACGCAGAGACGCGCACGGGCTGGCGCAATGCGCTCGTCGCGCACTTCACCGCCAATCGCGACCAGCTTTCCGAGCAGAGCCTGGAGCGGCTGGAGAAGAATCCGCTGCGCATCCTGGACAGCAAGGAAGCGCAGGATCGGCCGATCGCCGATTCCGCGCCGTCGATCGACGATTATCTCTCGGTCGAGGCAGGCAATTTCTTCGAGAAGGTGACGCGCGGCCTGGATGCCGCGAATGTGCCCTGGACGCGCGACCCGCGCCTGGTGCGCGGCCTCGACTATTATCGCCACACCGCGTTCGAGTTCATCACCGATCGGCTGGGCGCGCAGGGCACCGTGCTGGGCGGCGGCCGCTATGACGGCCTGATCGGCCAGCTTGGCGGGCCGGAAACGCCGGCCGTCGGCTGGGCCGCCGGGATCGAGCGGCTGGCCATGCTGATCGCGCAGCCCGCGCCCGAAGCGCCCGTTGCGGTGCTGGTCCCGATGGGGGCGGCCGCCGAAGCGCAGGCGATCGCGCTGATCGCGGAATTGCGCCGCGCCGGCATCGCCGCCGATATGGGCTTTTCGGGCAATATGAAGAAGCGGATGACGCGCGCATCGGCGAGCGGCGCCACCTTCGCGGTGATCCTGGGCGACGACGAGGTCGCCAAGGGCATGGCCTCGGTCAAGCGTCTGGCGACGGGGCAGCAGGATGAAGTCGCGTTCGGCGCGATCGTCGGGGCGCTCGGCAACGGATGACGCGAATCTCGGCCGAGCGCATCGCCGCGATCGAGGCGCGGCGCGACGAATTGCAGGCGATGCTCGCCACGGCGGACCTGCCGCCCGATCGGTTCGTCGCCGCGTCCAAGGAATATGCGGAGATCGAGCCCGTGGCAGCGGCCGCTGGCGAAGTGCGCCGGCTGCGTGCCGAAATCGTCGTGCTCGGCGAGATGGCGCAGGATCCGGACAGCGACATCCGCCAGATGGCGAGCGAGGAACTGGCCGATATCAACGCGCGCATGCCCGAGGCGGAACGCGCGCTCGCCATCCGGCTGCTGCCGCGCGACGCGGCGGACGAGCGCCCGGCCATGCTCGAGATCCGCGCCGGCACCGGCGGGGACGAGGCGGCGCTGTTCGCGGGCGACCTGTTCCGCATGTACAGCCGCTACGCCGAAACCCGGGGCTGGCGCATCGAACTGATCTCGGCCAACGCCTCCGACATCGGCGGCTACAAGGAAGTGGTCGCCAGCGTGACCGGGCAGGGCGTGTTCGCGCGCCTGAAGTTCGAAAGCGGGGTTCACCGCGTGCAGCGCGTTCCCGTCACCGAATCGGGTGGGCGCATCCACACATCTGCGGCGACGGTGGCGGTGCTGCCCGAACCCGAGGAGGTCGATGTCCATATCGACGACAAGGACCTGCGCATCGACGTGTTCCGCGCGTCGGGATCGGGCGGGCAGCATGTGAACACCACCGATTCGGCGGTGCGCATCACTCACCTGCCCAGCGGCCTTGTCGTCAGCCAGCAGGACGAGAAGTCGCAGCACAAGAACAAGGCCAAGGCGATGAAGGTGCTGCGCGCGCGGCTTTACGAGCTGGAGCGCGAGCGCGTGGCGAGCGCGCAGGCCGGCGCGCGCAAGTCGATGGTCGGATCGGGCGACCGGTCCGAACGCATCCGCACTTATAATTTCCCGCAGGGGCGGGTGACCGATCATCGCATCAACCTGACATTGCACCGGCTGCCCGAGATCCTCGAAGGGCAGCTCGACGAACTCATCTCCACGCTCATCGCCGAGGATCAGGCGGAGCGGCTGGCGAATCTGGATGCCGGAAACGGTTGACGCGGCGCTGCGCGCCGCGACCGCGCGACTGGCGGAGGCGAGCGCGACGCCGCGGCTGGATGCCGAACTGCTGATGGCGCATATATTGGGCATTTCGCGCGGCGCCCTGCTGATGGGACGGCGCGACACGCCCGAGCCTAGGGGGTTCGCCGCACTCGTCGCGCGGCGTGTGGCAGGGGAACCGATCGCCTATCTGACCGGGCGCCGCGACTTCTGGACGATCAGCCTGGCCGTCGGCCCGGGCGTGCTGATCCCGCGGCCCGACAGCGAGACGCTGATCGAGGCGGCGGTCGACCATTTCGCGTCGCGCCCGCCCGCGCGGATTCTCGATCTCGGCACCGGGCCCGGCACATTGCTGCTCGCCGCGCTCGATCAATGGCCGCAGGCGAACGGGATCGGCGTGGATGCGAGCGCCAAGGCACTGACGATCGCGCGGGGCAATGCCGCCGATCTCGGCTTCGGCGCGCGCGTGCGTTTCGTCGAAGGCGATTGGGCGGAAGGGATCGACGGACCGTTCGATCTGGTTCTGTGCAATCCGCCCTATATCGGCACGAACGAGGTGCTCGCTGTCGACGTCGTCGGGCACGAACCGGCGGAAGCGCTGTTCGCGGGTATCGACGGTCTGGATGCCTATCGCATCGTCGTGCCGCAGATCGTCCGGCTCGTCGCACCGGGCGGACTGGCCGCGCTCGAGATCGGCGCGAGCCAGCGCGAAGCGGTCAGCGCGCTGTTCGCGGCGGAGGGGGAGAGCGTCACATGTCGTCGCGATCTGGCGGGACATGATCGCGCCATCCTGTTCGCGCGATAATCGCGACAGATCGATCAGATTACCCCTTGGCCTTGGCCATCCGGATCGCTAGATAGGGGGCAGGGACGGGCAGATCGACAGCTTATAGCGCTGGATTTGCCGTACCCCTGCCCCCATGGTCATGCTGTCGCTGAGGTCCGCTGGATCGCGGCAGGAGGATGGGAAGCGCCCGCTTTTCGCGAAGCTGGCGCCGCGCTCGGATTGGGGGCTGTGTACGGGAAGACCGGGAGCGTCGTGTAAGTACGCCAAGAGCGAGGACACCAGTCAGTTGATGAACAATCGTCAGTCCGGCCGCCGTCGCGGCCGTGGCGGTCAGCGCCCACAGGGCGGTCCTGGCCGTCCCGAGCAGGGCAACCGCATCGACAATCGTGCGCGCGGTAATGCCAGCCAGTTGCTCGAGAAATACAAGACCCTGGCCCGCGATGCGCAGACCCAGGGCGATCGCGTGATGACCGAATATTACCTCCAGTTCGCGGACCATTATTTCCGCGTGCTGAGCGAAAGCCGCGCCCGTTTCGAAGAGAATCGTCGCCCCCGTGATGATTATCAGGACGATGAGGACGAGGGCGAGGAACTGCGCGGCGAGGCCGGCGTCGACAGCGACGATATCGATCAGCCCAGGGGCGATCAGGGTCGCGGAGACCGTGGCCGTGGCGATCAGGATCGTGGCGAACCGCGCCGTGAGCGCGCGCGCCGCGACGATCGCGAACCGCGCGAGGCGCGTGAGCCCAGGGAAGAGCGTGAGCCCGTCGAGGCGCGCGAACCGCGGGAAGCGCGTGAGCCGCGCCAGCCCCGCGAGCAGCGGGAGCGTCGCCCGCGCCAGCAGCCCGTTCAGGCCGAAGTCGAGGAAGCGCCCGTCGAAGTGCGCGAGGAACAGCCGGTCGAGGCGCCGCGCGCCGCGCGCGGCCTGCGTCCGCGCCGCAACGGCGCCGCCAATGGCCATCATCACGCAGAGCAGGACGCCGGCATCGAGGCCGATCGTCTGCCGCCTTCGCTTGGCATCCGTGTCGAGGAAAGCGCACCCGAGCTCGCGCTCGAAGCGACCGAAGCCGAGCCCGCACCGGCGCCCAAGCGCCGTGGCCGGCCGCGCAAGGTGGCCGAGGCGCCGGCGGCGGAGGGCTGAAGGCTCCGAATCGATTGACTTTGAAGGGCGGCACCGCAAGGCGTCGCCCTTCCTTTTAGCGGAGAGGGTGCGATGAAATCGATGGTGCTGCTGAGCGTGACAGCAGCCCTGCTCGTGGATGCGCCGGTCATGGCGCAGTCCGATCCCGCGACCGCCGATTTCAAGGCGTTGCGGGCCGAGCTGGATGCGTTGCGCAACAAGGTCGATCAGCTTGAACGGCAGCTCGCCGAATCGCGGGCGGCCACGGCGGCTCCGGCCATCGCCGCGGCACCAGCTGCCGCGCCGGCCTCACCACCGGCTACCGCGATCGCCTGGAAGGGCGCGCCGCAGTTCGAGGACAAGGCGTCGGGCTTCAGCTTCAAGCCCAAGGGGTTCCTCCAGTTCGACAGCGGCCGTGTCTACAATCCATCGGACGCGCTGAACGCGACGGGCAATTTCGGCAATCGCACGCGTCTGCGTCGCGCGGTTTTCGGCGCCGAGGGAAGCTTGCCTGGCGGCTTCGGCTACAAGGCCGAATTCAACTTCGCCGACGGCAATGTCGGTTATGAAGATGTCGTGCTGACCTGGCAGCCCAAGGGCACGCCGCTGCTGCTGACGATCGGCAACGCCTATCCGCTGTCTGGCCTCGACGTGATGACGAGTTCGCGGCTGACCTCGTTCGGTGATCGCGATCAGGCAACCGAGGCGTTCAACTTCAATCGGCGGATCGGCGCATCGCTGGCCCTGCTCGATCCGGCCGATCGCTATACCATCACCGCCGGCCTCTATCAGACCGGCGTCACCAGCGATTTCGGCGACGATGGCTGGCAGGCGAGCGTGCGCGGCACCTTTTCGCCGAAGCTGGGTGAGAAGGCGCGGCTTCATATCGGCGCCAGCTTCCAGCATCGCAGCAATCGGACCGATGTGCCGCAGGTGCGGTATCGCACCCGGCCGCTGACGACGATCACCGATTTCCGCTTCATCGATTCGGGGCTGTTGACCGCGGGCGGAGACGATGTGCTGGGCGTGGAGCTGGCGGGCATTTTCGGGCCGTTCCACATCGCCGGCGAAGGTCATAAACTGTGGGTCAGCGATTATCGCGCGTCGCTCGACAAGGGGGGGCTCTTCTACGCGAACGGCCCAAGCTATGTGAGCGGCTATGCGGAGATGGGCTATTATCTGACCGGGGAGACGCGCGGCTACAGAACCGGCCGATGGGATCGCACCAGGGTGCTGCGTCCGGTCGGCAATGGCGGCTGGGGGGCGCTCCAGCTCAATGCACGTGTCGACCTGGTCGATCTGACCGACGTGGTCGGCGGCACGGTGTTGCTCAATGGGGGCAAGCAGACGGGATATTCGCTGGGCGCGATCTGGAACCCGGTCGATTACATCCGCTTCCTGATGCAATATTCGCATCTGGAGCTGGAAGGCGGACCATCGGCGGCGCTGGTCGTGCCGGGATCGGCCTTGCCTGTCGACAAGCGGCAATATTCGACCGATCTGATGGTGCTGCGCGCACAGGTGGAATTCTGAACATCCCCCTCCCGTCCGCGGGAGGGGATCGGTTCCGTGGTCAGAGCATTTTTTGCGCTTCGCATCGATCCCCCGATGCGGCATCATCGCCGCGTCTGAAGGGGAGATGCGTGATGCGTAACGGCCTGATCCTGGCGGCGATCCTGATGCCTGGCGCCGCGGCGGCGCAGACCGCGCAGGGCGATGTCGCGGTCACCATCTACAACAACAATATCGCGCTGGTGCAGGATTCGCGGACATTGACGGTGCCGTCCGGGCGCAGCCGCCAGGAATTTCCCGATGTCTCCGCACAGATCCGGCCGGAGACGGCGAGCCTGGCGGGATCGGGCATCGCGATCGTCGAGCAGAATTTCGATTATGACCTGCTGTCTCCCGACAAGCTGATGGAGAAGGCGGTCGGCCAGATGATCACCATCGTGCGGACCAACCCGGCGACGGGCGCGGAGACGCGCGAGCAGGCGCGCGTGCTCGCCGCCAATGGCGGCATCGTCCTCCAGATCGGCGGCCGTATCGAAGTGCTGCGCGACGACGGACTGCCGGTGCGCGTGGTGTTCGACAAGGTGCCGGAGAATCTGCGCGCGCGGCCGACATTGTCGGTGACGATCGACGCTGCGAAGGCGGGGGCGGTCCAGACGCGCCTTTCCTATCTGACGCCGGGCATGGGCTGGACGAGCGACTATGTGATGCTGTTCGACGAGAAATCGGGCGCGGCGGACATGCAGGGCTGGGTCACGCTCACCAACAACACCGGCACCACCTATACCAATGCCGATACGCTGCTGGTCGCCGGCAATGTCGGTGGCGGGCAGAACCGTTTCAATGCGCTCAACGCCACGCTTGAAGCGGCGGGCACCGAAAGCGGCACGCGCGAGCGGCTGGGCGACTATTATCTCTATCCGCTCGCCGAACGCACCACGATCGCCAATGCGCAGCAGAAACAGGTGAGCTTCCTCGACGTGAAGGGGGCCCCGGCGCGCAAGGCCTATGAGTTCGTCAATGGCTGGCTGGGCAGCAACGATACGCCGCGCAGCGCGGTGACGGCGATCAAATTCTCGACCTCCAAACAGGGTGGACTGGGCGATCAGCTGCCGGCCGGCACGATCCGCGTCTATCTGCGCGACGCGCGCGGCGATCCGCAGTTCATCGGCGAAAGCCGCATCGATCACACGCCGATGGGATCGGCGATGGCGATCCGCACCGGCGAGGCTTTCGACGTGAAGGTGAAGACCGTGGTCGAGGCGCGTACGAAGCTGTCCAATCGGCGCTGGCAGACCAGGATGCGCTACATCGTCACCAATGCGCGACCCGAGGCCGTGACGGTCGATGTCGCGCAGAACGGACTGTGGGGCGATGTCCGCATCGCGGAACAGAGCATCGAGGGCGCGCGCGTTTCGGCCGATCGCATCGAATGGAAGGTGCCGGTGGCCGCCAACGGCACGACCGAGCTGACCGCGACCTTCGACACGCGGTACTGAGCGCGTGCGCGCTTTCGCGCTTTTCCTGATGCTGCTGGGCTGGGCGGCCTCCGCGCCGGCGCAGACCGTGGTATCGCGCGATGTGTCCGACGCGTCGGTCACCATCTATCGCGCGCCCAATCGCGGCAGCGGCGCGATGGATCGCAACTGGCCGCGCGGTTACGCGCTGATCAGCGAGACGCGAACGATCACGATTCCCGCGGGCGAGAATGTGATCCGGTTCGAAGGCGTGGCGGAAGGGCTGTTGCCGGAAACGGCGATCGTCACCGGTTTGCCCAACGGCGTTCGCGAAAAGAATCGCGATGCGCGGCTGATCTCGCCCGCCGGACTGGTCGACGCCTATCTCAAGCGCAGCGTGCGATTGAAGCGGACCAACCGCAAGACGGGCAAGGTGATCGAGCAGGATGCGATCGTGCAGGCCGGGCCGAATGGCGGAGTGATCCTGCAGACCGCCGAAGGTTTCGAGGCGCTGGGGTGTTCGGGGCTGCCCGAGCGGATGCTCTATCCCGAGGTGCCGGCCGATCTGTCGGCGCGCCCGACATTGTCGGTGCTGACGAGCAGCGATCGGCCGGTGACCGCGACGATCCAGCTCACCTATATGGCGCAGGGCTTCGACTGGTCGGCCAGCTATGTCGCGCGGATGAACGCGACGACGGGCAAGCTGGGCCTGTTCGCCTGGCTGACGGTCGCGAACGGCGGCGTGCAGAGTTTCAAGGACGCCCGGTTGCAGGTTGTCGCCGGACAACCGCGCAAGGAGCGCAATGCCCCGCCGCTCGCTCCACCCAGATCGGCTCTGCAACTGCAATGCTGGCCGATGGATATCACCAGCACGCATCCCAAATATGTCTTCACGCGTCTGCCCTGGCCACAATTCGAGGAGGAGGTGATGATGGAATCGGCCGATTCCATCGTCGTGACCGCGCAGCGCCGGGGGCGCGTCGCCTATGCGATGGCGCCGCCACCGCCACCCCCTCCGCCGCCCGCGCCCGTGGCGATGGTCGCGCAGCAGGAGGATCTGGGCGATCTCAAACTCTATCGCGTGCCGGAACGCGTGACCGTCTCCGCGCAGGGGCAGAAGCAGGTCGCGATGATCGATCAGTCGGATGCGGCGTTCGATCGCATCTATTCGGTCAATGCCGGCATGGGGCAGCCCGATTATCGGGCGATGCCGTTCCTGCTCAGGGGAAAGAACAGCAAGGAGAAAGGGCTGGGCCTGCCGTTGCCGGCCGGGGCGGTGGCGATCTTCGAGACGGTCGAGGAACACGAATTGCTGGTGGGCAATGCCGACCTGTCCGATCTGGCGGTGGACGAGCGGGTCGAACTGCCGATCGGGCAGAGCGCGGACGTGCAATGGCGGCTGATCAAGGTCTCGGAGACGAAGAAACGGCAGGACTGGCGCGTGGACCTGACCAATGCGCGGCCCGTTCCGGTCAAGGCCGAGATCCTGGTGCCCTATGACCTGATCGAGCGATCACCCGATATCGAGCGCGGGCGGGGCGGCTGGGTGTTGCCGGTGACCGTGCCGGAGAACGGAACCGCGTCCATCACCTATGTCGTCCGGCTGGAACGGGGACGCTGATTCATATGGGGCCCCGAATGACGCATCCGGGGCCGGTTCGCTCAAGCATCGCGTGAGCCTGGCCAAGATGCGATGAGTCAAGTTCATCGCGTCTTGGTACATATCACTCCGCCGGCGGCAGCGGGCGCGGGCGATGATTCTCGTCGAGCGCGACGAAGGTGAACAGGCCCTCCGTCACTTTCACCTGGCTGTTGCCGCGATCGCGCGTCGCGATCACCTCGATCTTTATGCCCATCGATGTGCGGCCCCGTCGTTCGAGATTGGCATAGACGGAGATCACGTCGCCCAGGTGGATCGGCGCGATGAAGGCCATCGAATCGATCGCGACCGTGGCGGTCGGCCCCTGCGCGGTTCGTGCCGCGACGATGCCGGCCGCGATGTCCATCTGGCTCAGCACCCAGCCGCCGAAGATATGGCCGTTGGAATTGATGTCGCTGGGCCCGGGCACGACGCGCAGCACGGGATCCTGGGGGCAATCGGCGCTCATCGTGGTTCGTCCTCGCTATGATCTTGAATGCGTTCGTCATGGCCGGTGCCCGAACTCAGGAACACCAGCCCCATCAGGCCGGCACCGAGCATCACCGACAGACCGATGCCGAGGATCGTCGCGATCAGCATATGGATCGGGATCGGGCCGTGCACGGCGTGGAGATAGGCGATCGCCGCGATCACGGACAGGACGGCGACCAGCGCCATCCATGCCATCAGCCGCCGATAGCGTGCCCAGGCGAATCGCGCATAATCCGGATCGGAAAGATCGGGCTTCTCGTCGGTCATGCCTTTCCTTTGCGGCCGGTTCGTGGGAACATCAACCGGGCACGACACTGGAATTGGAGAGGAGTCGAGCCATGACCATCAGAAAGGTCGTCGAGGGCAATCCCCACACCGTCATCACCATCGGCGTCGACGCGAGCGTGGCGGACGCGGTCGCGCTGCTCGCCGAAAAGCGGATCGGCGCATTGCCGGTGGTGGAAGGGGGCGCCGTCGTCGGCGTGTTTTCGGAACGTGACGTGATCTATTGCCTGGCCCGCGACGGCGCGGCCGCGCTTGGGCGATCGGTGCGCGAAGCGATGACCGCGCCGGTCATCACCGTCGATCTGGATCACCCCGCGATCGGCGCATTGTCGATGATGACGCGCCGGCGCATCCGCCATCTGCCGGTGATCGACGGCGGCGCGCTCGTCGGCTTCGTTTCGATCGGCGATCTGGTGAAGCATCGCATCGACCGGATCGAATCGGAGGCGGCGGCGATGCGCGATTATATCCAGAGCGCCTAGAGACCATTTGGAGATGCGCCTTTGGCGCATGCCGCACCGGCCTGCTCCCCCACCCGACCTCCCAGATGATACTGCCGTTGGGAGGTCGGGTGGGGGAGCGGGCGGAACAGGCCAAGGTTCCGGCGATGCGAAGCATCGTTGGAATGCCCGTGGAGGGCGGTGCGGCCTTGGAAATGTGCTCTTCCGCACATTCTCAACAGACTTTTAGCTCTATTCCTATGCCGCCGCCTTGCGCTTGATCACCAGGCGCAGCAACTCGTCGAGCGTGGCGCGCGCGAACAGGAAAAGCAGGGCGCCATAAGCGGCTGCTCCGACGGGCACGAGCAGAGCGAGCCGGGCGAAGGGATTGAGCGGGGGCAGCAGTTCGTCGAGCCCCCAGACCAGAGCGGCCATCGCCGCCGAGACCAGTAGCGCGGGCGCGATCGCCAGCGCCAGCCTGCGCCACGAGACGCCGATCGCGGGCAGCGACATCGCCGAAGCGACCAATGCGAACAGCGGGAAGCCGATCAGCCAGGCGAGCGCCAGGCCCATGCCGCCATGGCGCACGCCGATCAGGAAGGCGGCGGTCATGATCGCGGCGCCCGCGATCGATGAACGCGCCGCGATCCAGGGCTTGCCGACGCCGTTGGTGGCGGGCGAATAGAGGATCTGCAGCGTCACGAAGGGCATGGCGAGCGCCAGCACGCGGACCAGCGGCACCATCTCCTCCCATTTGATGCCGAAGATCGCGACCACCAGCGGCTCCGCCGTGGCGGCGAGACCGAAATAGATGGGCATGGTCGCCAGCATGATCAGTTTGATCGCTTTCACGAAGGCGGCGGAAAAGGCCTCGCGGTCATGCTGGAGCCGCGAATAGGCGGGAAAGGCGACGTCGTTGAGCGGCGGCACGAATTTGGTGGCGACGATCTGCGTCAGGAACAGCGCTTCGGCATAGATGCCCAGCGCATGGGGATCGAGCGTGCGGCCGCCGATGAAGATGTCGGACTGGCTCTGGACGATCCAGAAAAGCTGGGTGATCAGGATCGCGCCGCCATAGCCGAACATGGCGCCGGCGCCGCGGAAATCGAAGCTGGGCCACACCAGCACGCGCGCCGCCAGGTTGAGCGCGATCGCACGCGTATAGAAGAGCGCGATCGGCGCGGCGACCAGCGTCCAGACCCCCCAGCCGGCGAGCGCGCAGGCGAGCGCGGTGGCGGCGCCGACGATCGCGGATGCGAAATTGGCCTTGGCCTGATTGCGGAAATCGAGCGCGCGGCTGAGCAACACGTCGGGCAGGGCGATGAAGGGGGTGGCCAGATAGAGCAGCGCCTGAACGCGGAGCAGATCCGCCACCATCGGCTGGTTGTAATAGTCGGCCGCGAGAGGGGCGATCGTGAGCTGGAGAATCGCAAGGCCGCCGTTCAGCAGCAGCAACATGCCGAAGGCCTGCCTGATTCGATGCGGTTCGACCGAATCGGACTGGATGATCGAACTCGCGAATCCATAGCCGTTGAGGAAATTGAAGAGCGCGAGAATCACCTGCGTCATCGCGAACAGCCCGTAATCACTGGGATTCAGGATGCGGATGACCAGCAGGGTGGAGCCCCACATCACGATCTGCGACGCGATTTGGCTGCCGGAACGCCAGAAAACAGCGCTTCTCACCCGATTCGCGAAGGTGCCGTCCTGAATCTCCGCGTCTTCCACCCAATCGCTCCGTCTGGCTTCGCTCTCGTGTCACTGCGCCATTAGCCCGGTTTTTCCGGCTTTGCCGAGCATAGAACGGCAGCCTGAAACAATTTTGCAAAAATGGCGGTTGACGGGTGTGGAGGCCCTCCATATATGCCCTCTCACCGCAGCGGGGGGCCACACTGGCTCTGGCAGCGGTCGCAAAAAACTAGGATGCCCGGTCAGCCCCGGTAAGAGGGGGAAGGTCAGGCGTCCGCGTTTTTGGCTC
>NZ_JAINVV010000011.1 GCF_019880585.1 Sphingomonas colocasiae | reverse complement strand
TCAACCTGTCGGAATTCGCGCATGCGGAAAAATTCATCCTCAGCCAGCGTCAGACGTTAAGCACGATCACGACCGCGCTGGCCGATGCCCTGGCGACGCCCGACAACGGCATATTGGACGGTTTCAGCGGGACGCTGAGCTGGGCGATTTATTCCGTCGGGGGGAATGACCAGCCGGGTGTCCTTCTGTTCAGCGGAACGGATACCACGCCGCTGCTGGTCGATACGGGGCAGAACTTCAGCGGCAGCTTCGATATTGTCAGGGCGACGATCGATCTGGGCGTGACGCTCGATGCCGGCAGCTATTTCATCGTATTGCATGAAGGCGCCTGGGGATCGCCATCTGACGGTTCGGAGATATATGCCGTGCGGTCATCCAATCCCGCAGCCGGAGCCGTTGCGTATTCGAGCGCCCAGGAGGAAAATCCAATCGATTGGAGCCCGTCCGGCGTGGTCGCCTTCTCGCTGGCGGGGCCGGACTATGCCGCGATCGAGCAGGTCGCACTCAACCTCAAGGGCAATATTTCGGTCGCCGATGCCGATGCGGGCAGCGGCAGCATCACGGTGACGCTGGGTGTGGGCTACGGCATCTTGACGGTGACGGCGGGTACGAGCGGCGCGAACGTCTCGGGCAGCGGCACGAACAGCGTCACGCTCACCGGCACGCCGGCGCAGATCAACGATCTGCTGAACACCAACGCCACCAGCAGCGTCAGCTTCACCGCCAACACCGATACGCCGCCCGCCAGCACGACGCTCAGCGTCAACATCGACGACAATGGCAATGGCGGCAGCGGCGGCGCGCTCACCGGATCGGCCAGCCAGACCATCGCCATCACCGCGGTGAACGACGCGCCGACGGCCTATATCGCCCCGCCCGGCATGATCTTCGATCGTGCCGTGACCAGCACGGGCGGCATGTCGGGCATATCGCACGCCATAGCGGCTGAGCGTTTCACGCTCGCCGAACGCCGGACGCTGTCGACATTCACCGCCGCCCTGACCGACACCGGCACCGGCGGCAATGGCGTGCTGGACGGTTTCAGCGGCACGCTCAGCTGGGGCATCTATTCGTCGGCGAATGGCGAACCCGGAACATTGCTGTTCAGCGGAACAGACACACCGTTGCTCGTGGACAGCGGTCTGGACAGCGCGCTCTACGAGAGAGATATCATTGTGGCGACGATCGACCTCGGCAACGTGACGATCGAGCCTGGCACCTATTTCATCGCGTTGCGCGAGGGTGCTTTGGAATCACCGTCGGACGGCTCGCTCATCTGGTGGATGTCGACCGTAGCGGATCCGGCCGGAGATACGCTTTATGCGGCCTTGCCGCCCGAAGATCCGTCCAACTGGCAGTCGATTCCCTCGGCTTCCGCCGTCGCCTCGCTCTCTGGGCCAAGCTATATGGCGACCGAGCAGATCGCGTTCGATCTGAAGGGCAGGGTGTCGGTCGACGATGCCGATGCGGGCAGCGGCATCGTGACGGTGACGCTGGGCGTCGGCTACGGCATCTTGACGGTGACGGCGGGCACGAGCGGCGCGAATGTTTCGGGCAGCGGCACGGGCACCGTCACACTTACCGGTACGCTGGCGCAGATCAATGACCTGCTGAACGCCAACGCCAGCAGCAGCATCGGCTTCACCGCGAACACCGATACGCCGCCCGCCAGCACGACGCTGAGCGTGTCGATCAATGATAATGGCAATTCGGGCGGCAGCGCGCTCACCGGAACGGCGACGCAGACGATCGATATCACGGCGGTGAACGACGCGCCGATGGCGGCGGTTTCGGCGAGTGCCTATGCGGCGACCGAACAGGTGGCGCTCAGCCTGAAGGGCACGGTCTCGGTCGCCGACGATTCCGGCAATGGCAGCATCACGGTGACGCTGGGCGTCGGCTACGGCATCTTGACGGTGACGGCGGGCACGAGCGGCGCGAACGTCTCGGGCAGCGGCACCAACAGTGTCACGCTCACCGGCACGCTGGCGCAGATCAACGATCTGCTGAACACCAACGCCACCAGCAGCGTCAGCTTCACCGCCAACACCGATACGCCGCCCGCCAGCACGACACTGACCGTCAACGTCGACGACAATGGCAATAGCGGCAGCGGCGGCGCGCTCACCGGATCGGCCAGCCAGACCATCGCCATCACCGCGGTCAATGACGCGCCGACGGTCTATATCGGCGCGCCCGGCGTGATCCTGGATCAGGCTGGTCTGGACAACAGCGCGGCATTCAACCTGTCGGAATTCGCGCATGCGGAAAAATTCATCCTCAGCCAGCGTCAGACGTTAAGCACGATCACGACCGCGCTGGCCGATGCCCTGGCGACGCCCGACAACGGCATATTGGACGGTTTCAGCGGGACGCTGAGCTGGGCGATTTATTCCGTCGGGGGGAATGACCAGCCGGGTGTCCTTCTGTTCAGCGGAACGGATACCACGCCGCTGTTGGTCGATACCGGGCTGAACCGGGCCGAATCCACCCGTGACATCGTCATGGCGACGATCGACATGGGCGTGACGCTCGATGCCGGCAGCTATTTCCTCATATTGCATGAAGGCGCCTGGGGATCGCTATCTGACGGCTCGGAGATATTTGCCGTGCGGTCATCCAATCCCGCGGCCGGAGCCATCGCTTATTCGAGCGTCCAGGAGGAAAATCCAATCGATTGGGGCCCGTCCAGCGTGGTCGCCTTCTCGCTGGCGGGGCCGGACTACGCCGCGATCGAGCAGGTCGCACTCAACCTCAAGGGCAATATTTCGGTCGCCGATGTCGATGCGGGCAACGGCAGCGTCACGGTGACGCTGGGCGTGGGCTACGGCATCTTGACGGTGACGGCAGGCACGAGCGGCGCGAACGTCTCGGGCAGCGGCACGGGTACGGTCACGCTCACCGGCACGCTGGCGCAGATCAACGATCTGCTGAATACCAACGCCACCAGCAGCGTCACCTTCACCGCCAACACCGATACGCCACCCGCCAGCACCACGCTCAGCGTCGGCATCAACGATGGCGGCAATACGGGCAGCGGCGGCGCGCTCACCGGTTCGGCGACGCAGACCATCAATATCACGGCGGTCAACGATGTGCCGGTGGGCAACACCGACAGCTATTCAACCGATGAGGACACGCAACTCGTCATCGCCGGCCCCGGCGTGCTCACAAACGACACCGATGCCGAAAGCGATGCGCTGAGTGCGGTGCTGGTGGAGGGCCCCGGCCATGGCACATTGTCGCTCAACCCGAACGGCAGCTTCACCTACACGCCCGATGCCAATTATAATGGCGGCGACAGTTTCACCTACCGCCCCAATGACGGCACGGCGAACGGCAATGTCACCACCGTCAATCTGACCGTCAATGCGGTGAACGACGCGCCGACGGCGGCGGTTTCGGCGAGCGCCTATGCGGCGACCGAACAGGTCGCGCTCAGCCTGAAGGGCACGGTGTCGGTCGCCGATGCCGATGCGGCCAGCGGCAGCGTCACGGTGACGCTGGGCGTGGGCTACGGCATCTTGACGGTGAGCGCGGGCACGAGCGGCGCGAACGTCTCGGGCAGCGGCACGGGCAGCGTCACGCTCACCGGCACGCTGGCACAGATCAACGATCTGCTGAACACCAACGCCACCAGCAGCGTCACCTTCACCGCGAACACTGATACGCCGCCCGCCAGCACGACGCTGACCGTCGGCATCAATGACGGCGGCAATAGCGGCAGCGGCGGCGCGCTCACCGGATCGGCCAGCCAGACCATCGCCATCACCGCGGTCAACGACCTGCCGGTGGGTGTGGGCGACAACTATGCGACCGACGAGGACACGGCGCTGGTTATCAGCGCCCCCGGCGTGCTGTCGAACGACACCGATGCCGAAGGCAGTTCATTGACCGCCGTATTCCTCACCCAGCCCGCCCATGGCACGCTGCTCTTCTATCCCAATGGCAGCTTCACCTATACGCCCGACGCCGATTGGCACGGCACTGACAGCTTCACCTATATGCCCACCGATGGTGTGGATTATGGCAACGCCACCACCGTCACGCTGACGGTCAATTCGGTCAACGATGCGCCCGCGAACCTTGTGATCGACAGCGACCGGATCAACGAAGGCGCAGCCGCCGGCACGGTCGTCGGCACGGCCACCGCGTCCGATGTCGATGGCGATACCATCATCTGGTCGCTCTCGGGCGCGGATGCCGGGCTGTTCCATATCGACGCCAACGGCGTGATCACCACCACCGGCACGACCGCGACCTTCGAGAGCCGGCCGAGCTACAGCCTCACCGTGCGCGCGGCGGATGCCGGCGGGCTGTTCACCGAGCAGGCCTTGACCGTGGTGGTCAACGACCGGCCGGTGGCGGTCGCCGATGCGCTGGCGATCGACGAGGGCAAGACCAGCGCCAATCTCTGGTCGACGCTGATCGGCAACGACACCGACGGCAATGGCGATGTGCTCGCCATCCTCTCGGTCGACAGCGCGGGCACCGGCGGCCATGTCATCTTCGACGCCGCCAGCCAGTCGCTCAAATATGTCGCCGACGCCGCCGCGTTCGATCTGCTGAGCCCCGGCCAGACGCTGACCGACAGCTTCAAATACACCGTCACCGATGCCGGCGGCCTCACCAGCACCGCCACCGTCACCTTCACCGTCACCGCGATCGTCGACGGCAAGCAGGTGGTGGGCGGCGGCCGCACCGGCAATGTGCTGACCGGCACGGCGGACGAGGACACGCTCTACGGCTTCTCCGGCGCGCAGAGCCTCAACGGCATGGGCGGGGACGACACGCTGATCGGCGGCGCGGGCAACGACACGCTGACCGGCGGCGCCGGCAAGGACGTGTTCGTCATCGGCTTCCAGGACGGCCATGATGTCATCACCGACTATACCCCCGGCCACGACGTGATCCGCCTCGCCGCCGGCATGGACATCCTCGGCACCGTCGCCGCCGATACCAACAACGATCAGATCGTCGATCTCCGCATCAACCTCGAACAGGGCGGATCCGTCACCCTGCTCGGCATCTCCGACATCAACCAGATCACCTTCGCGTAAGGCGCTCGATCGCCCCTCCCGTTCGCGGGAGGGGCGTCGAAGGCATCAGCCGTCCGTGCGCGGACTGGCCGTGGGACGGATCGTGCGTGCGACGATTGTTTCCGCGATCAGCAGAAGCCGCTCCAGTTCCTGATCGATCACGTTCGGGATCACGGTCGATCGCGCGCCGGACTGTTCGAGCAGCTGGAGGAGTCTTTCACCCGCCGTCCCGGTCGCGAGCCACGCATGCGCCGCCGCGCCGTCGCGCCGTGGTGCCTGCATCAGCAGGTTGAGATCCGCGCGGAGCCGGGATTCCAGGCCGCCGGCGTTGAGCGCCGTACTCAGTCGCGACGCGACATACGCGCATGTGCGGCCGACATGGTGGAGCGTGCGGCCGTAATCGGGATCGGCGCGCCAATCGGCCGATGCGCGCCGTGCATGATCGATCGCGATATGGCTGAGTGCGTAGATCACGCGCTCCGGCCAGGCGCTGTGCAATGAAATGATCAGTTCCAGATCGGTATCCGTCACCGCACCGTCGAGCAATTGTCCGAGCGATCGACCGCGCGACCGGATATCCGCGGCGGCATCCTCCACCCCGTCGGCCAGCGCACGCGGCAATAATCGCCATTGCTGCGCGCGCATCCTGGTGATGGTCTGAAGCGCAAGCTCGACATCCATCACCGACATGAAATCGAGATCGCGGACGAGGCCCTCAACCGCGACGTCGCGGATCGAGCGCGTGGCGGCTTGTTCGCGCTTTTCCGCATGCCGAGACAGGATCCGGTCGAGATCCTGTGCAACGATGCCGCCGCAATCATCCGGACGATGCGCCGACCAGGCACCGAGACAGGGGCCATAGAGTCTGGCGATCGATGCGGCGTCCTCCTGCTCCGCCGCCGCCTCTTCGAACATGGCGAACAGGGTTTGCCAATTGCGGTCGAGCGCTTCATGGCCATGCACCGCACAGCCCGTCGCCATCACCCGGTCGAGATCGCCCGCCAGGAAGATGATCGCTTCGAACGCGCGTTCCGCCACGATGGCCCGGCCCCGATCCCGCGCCTGCGGGATCGCTTCGATCGCGACGGCCTGGTGATGCGCGATGCCGCATGCCAGCGCGCTCGCGATATACTCCATCGTGTCGGCGGGATCATGCCACAGGCCGGCGACAAGCCGCGCGACCGCATTGCGCCGTCCGACGCGTCCGGCGATGCGCTCGAACCGCTGGCGCCCCCGCTCGGTCTGATACACTCTTAGCGACGGCGCTTGCGCGGCGAAGGTGAACAGTTCGAGCACGCCCGGCTCGGACCAGCTCCGCTCCGGCGTCCGCGCGACGAACAGCCGCTCATAACGCTCGAGCTCCGCGATCAGCGGTGCGCCCACGCCGCGCATGATCGTCCGGCGGAGCGAGAATTTCCCGGTGGGTGCCGATCCGATCGAGAGTGAGGGCAGCAGGTCGAGCGGCCACCATTCGTCGTCGGTCAGCGATCCGCGAAACTCCTGGCGGGTAAGCTCGTCGCTGTTCTCGGCCGGGCCCAGCAGATCGAGCATCGGTTCGCCGGCGTCCGCGCAGGCGGCGTGAACGGCATCGAGATCCAGCCGCAGCGCTTCGTCATGATCGTTGAGCAGCAGCGTGAAACCGGTCGACCATGGCGCGCCCGCCACCGCAAGCATCGCAGGGTGAACGCACACCCGGCCATCCATCTGGACGATGCAGCAAAGATTGACGCCCTTGGGCAGCGAGCACGCCAGCCGTTCCAGCCGGGCAAGATCGCGATCCTGCCATTGTTCCACATGGGTGATGACGATGGGATAGACGCCGGGTCCGTGGCGGAACAGCTTGCGGCGCACCCAATGGAGCCATGCGCGGTCCGCGATCGGCGCCACGATATGCGTACGGATCTGTGTGCCGAACTTGCGGGAGACGCTTTCCCATGGGTCCTTGATCTGGATCACCGAGAACAGCGCGTTGGCGAGTCCCGCAGCCCAGGCCAGGGGATCCTGCCGATAGGCGAGGATCCTGGGCAGGCGCAGATTGGCGTAGCCGATCAGTGCGCTGGCGGCGATGATCAGCCCGGCGACAAGCGTCGCCCAATTGCCGATGCCCCCGGCGAGCCATTTCCCGATCGCGGCGACCTGCTGGTGCGTCCAGCCCGGGAACAGTCGCCAGACGGCGATGGGAACAAGCGCGGCAATCCAGAGTTCCGGCAGCCTTGCCGTCGCGGCGAGCCGGTCGCCCCAGCGACGGGACCCGGCGAGCTGCGCTTCGAACAGTCCGGTCTCCGGCTGAGTTCCGTCGAGGGCGTTGCGTGGGCCATGGTCGAACCGCTGAAGCGCATGGATCGGCCGTCGCCCCCATTTCGACTTTTGCGGGGCGGCCGCTTCGCTGTTCTGGGCGAGATCGGCGATCTGATCGATCGCCGCATCATCCGCCGTGACCAGGCCGAACCAGGCCGGTTTGGGTTCGAAACCCGCCTGGAGCGCCGCCTTCAGCTGCTGAAGGACCGTGCCGATGCTCGCAAGTTCGCTGCGATGCTTCGCGATTGCCGGTTCGAACTGCGGGCGGCCATCATGCATCCGCACCTGGAAATGGCGATGCCGGTCGCCCGTCGGATCATCCTGTTTCCGCCGTGCGGCCGGGGCGCCGGCGCGATTGGAGGAAAGCGCGGCCGCGAAACAGTCCGGGCAGCCGGCCGAGGCGAGATATCGGACGATCGCACGTGCCTGTGCCGGTGAATGGCCGTCATTCTCGATCGCCATGGCGGCATCGCCCATCATGCCCGTCGGCACCGTCTCCGCATCGTCGCCGAACCGGTTGTCCGCAGCGGGCAGATAGGGTTCGACGACCGCGTTGCCGTCGGGCTTGTGGATCGCGAAATTCAGATCTGCGCTGTTGCCCGACAGGTGATTGCCCTCGATTCCGTCGGATTCGGCGGATACCAGCAGGATGCCGCTCTGCTGGTTGTTGTGGCAGAGATTGGCGATGACCGGGGCGGATGAGGGGTTGTCCAGGCTGATATCCTGCCGTTGCAGGATGATGCCGTGCCAGCCATTGGACCAGCAATGATTTTCGGCGATGGCGGGGGCCGAGGACGACAGCATGTTGATGCCGCTATGGCCGTTATGATGGCATTGGTTGCCGCGGATCGACGCGAGGGAGGGCGCGGAGATGCCGTTGACCCGCCGTTCCAGATCGATGCCGCTTCGCGGTTGCCCCCAACAGGCATTGTCGGCGAGATCGGGGCTTTCGCTGGAAACCAGGATGATGCCGCAAAGCTGATTGTGCCGGCAGATATTGCGGGTGATGGTTGCCCGCGACGGCGTTTGGGGGCTCACATCGGCACGATCCAGCACGATGCCGTGATTGTCATTCTCCCAGCATTGATTGCCGTCGATGCCTTGGCTTTCGGACGAGAGCAGCGCGATGCCGCTTCGCGTGTTGCCCCATAAGCGGTTCGCGCGGATCGGCGCGGCGGAGGAATGGGCGGGCGTCTGGTTGCCGGGTTCGAGGCAGATGCCATGGATGCCGTTGCCCGAACAGAGATTGTCGTCGATCCCGTCGCTCGACGAGGAGATCAGCAAGATTCCGCATTTTCCGTTGTCGCGGCAGTGATTGGCCTGAACGGGCGCGGTCGTCGGCGGCTCGTCGGCGGAAACCCCGCGCGAAAGGCAGATGCCGTGTTCCGCATTGTCGAAACAGTCATTGTCCTTGATCAGCGTGCTCGCGGTTGAGCCCAGCACGATGCCCGATGCCCGGTTGTGACCGCAGCGATTGCCGATCAGCGGCACGATCGAGCGGGTGCCGGGCGTCGCCTGCGCCTGGGTAAGGAAGATCCCGGTGGAATTGCGCATGCAATCGTTGTTCTGGACGATATCACAGGCGGACCAGGTGATCAGGATCCCGTCCAGGCCGTTGTCGTTGCAGCGATTGCCGTTGATCGATGCGCGCGACGGCAGGTGCTGGTCCATGTCATCCTGGGTGATGACGATCCCCGACTGCGCGTTGCCATGGCAGTCATTGTCCGCGATCTCCGGACAGGCCGAGGAAAGCACGACGATGCCGGATCCCTCGCCGCTGTTCGAACAGATGTTGGACCTGATCGTCGCCGAGCCGGGAATGCCGGGGCTGTGCCGGGCGCGCTGGATGCTGATGCCGCCCACCACGTTCGACGAACAGTCGTTGTCGCCGATCAGTTCGCTGGTGCTGGACATCACCAATATGCCGTACTGTCGATTGTCCGACGCGATATTGCCGGTGATGATCGCATTCCCGACATGCGCGTGGAGAACGGCATCATTTTCGAGCTGAATGCCGCAAAGCCCGTTATCCGAACATTGATTGCCCTGGACCAGCGTCTCGTCGCAGGCGCTGAGCGCGATACCGAAGCGTGCGTTGCCGCAGCAGCTATTCCCGTCGATATGCGCGCGCGCCGGGACGTCGCGGCTGTTCGGGCATCTCGACAGGAATATGCCGGTCTCGCCATTGCCGTTGCATTGGTTGCCGATCATGCGCTCCGCATGGGCCGAGGTGACCGCGATGCCGAATTTCCGGTTGTCGCCGCACCGGTTGTCGCGGAGGATCGCCCGGGTCGGCGGCGGGACCGGGGCATGATCGTGATGCAGTTCGATCCCGGCATTGTCGCTTTCGGCGCAGTCATTGTCTTCGATCAGCCCGGTCGATCCGATCAGCTTGATTCCGGACCGGCCGCCCCGCGTGACGTTGCCGCGCGCATGGACGTCGCTCGACAGGCTGAAGATGATGCAGCAATCGATGCCGCGTATGGCCGTGACGTGGCAGTCCTCCACGCGTGCGCCGCTGGCGCGGGTCAGGGCGATGCCGCTGCGTTGCGCCGAAGATGTCGGCACATAGGCGCTTTCGAAACGGTAGGGCAGGGTGAAGCCGGATTTCTGCGCGGGTGTGATCACCGGGGCGACGGGCGCGCTCGCCGCCAATCTCAGCATGTTCAGCCGGATGCCGGTGATCACCACATCGTCGGCGCCGACCGCCGATATCGCGGCGTCCGGCCCCGTATATTCGAGCAGCGCCGCCGCGCCGTGAAGCGTGACGCCGGCTGGAACGCGCAACCCCTTCGCGCCGCGATACGTGCCTGGTCCGATCTCGACGCGATCGCCCGGGGCGGCACCGGCCAGCGCGTCCGCGATCGCCGCCCAGCCGTCAGCTTCCCCGATGTCGAATATGGTCAAGATCGCCCCCCGCCGATGCAGACCCTTTCACTATCGTCATCATTTTCGCGACGTCACGCGAAAAAGGGCGGATCCATCGGCCAGTGGCGGGTTATCGCCGCGCGGGCGATAACCGTTTCAGCATACGTCGATCCTGATCCCCGGCCGGCCATGCCAGCGCATCAGCATGCGTTCGGGGCGCTGGCCGGCATCGCCGGTCGCGCGGAAGCCCAGTTTTTCGAGCAGGCCCCAGGATGGATGATTGTCGAGCGCGCATTCCGCCTCGATCCCGTTGCAGCCGGGCAGATCCTCCAGTGCGGTGAGCGCGGCGTCCACCGCTTCGGTAGCGAGCCCCCGGCCGCGAGCGGCGGCGGCGAACCAGTAACCGATCTCGACCATGCCGAAGGGGCGGCCATGCACGCCGATCACGCCGTGCAGTTCGCCCGTCGCCCGGTCGCGCACGCCGTGGAAGCAGCGATCGGCGCGCGCGGCGATCAGCGCATATGTGTCTTCGAGCGTGAAGGGGCTGGGCAGGAAGGAGACGCGCGCGGTGACCGATGCGTCGGTGATGCGCTGCACGTCCGCCGCGTCGGCATCGGCGAGCGGCGCGATCACGCTTCGCGGCGTGGTGATTTCGAGATGATGTGTCACGGTTCGCCTTTTCTCGAAGGCCGCCGCGGCAGGTGAAATTTCGCTTGGTTCCATGCGCTCACCGTACCCGGCGGCGATGGTCATGGATGATGACGCGCCGCTCCCTACAGGAAGCGCCAATAGCCCTTATGCGAGGTGGTAAAGTACGTCATCGCCAGTGTCTGTGTCACAGTCGCGCGCCGGGATCAACATGTCTTCGCGCATAGGGGTTGAAGCTGGCGTTGCCGGGCGGCTATCGCTAGAATGAAGCTTCGGGGCAAGGCAACCTCCCGATCAGGCGTCCCCGCCCAAGCGTTGCGGCAATCCGGCTCTTTCGGGGCCGTTGGGGACGTATCGATGACGCAACCGCAATTTCGCGACATGATGGGTGTTTTCGGCCGGATCGGCCTGATCAGTTTCGGTGGTCCCGCCGGGCAGATCTCGCTGATGCACGAGGAGATCGTGGAGAAGCGCGGATGGGTGGATGAGGGCCAGTATCTGCGCGCGCTCAATCTCTGCCATCTGCTGCCCGGGCCGGAGGCGCAGCAACTGGCCACCTGGATCGGCTGGCGGCTGCATGGGCTGAGGGGCGGACTGGCGGCGGGGCTGTTGTTCGTGCTGCCCGGTGCGCTCGTCATTCTCGGCCTGTCGATCCTTTATGCCTATGCCGCCGATCTCCAATGGTTCGCGGCCCTGTTCCTGGGGATCAAGGCGGCGGTGCTCGCCATCGTGGCACAGGCGCTGATCCGGATCGGCCGGCGCGCGCTCGATACACGCTTCAAGCGGCTGCTCGCCGCCGCGTCCTTCGTCGCTTTGTTCCTGCTCGACCTGCCGTTTCCGCTCGTCGTGCTCGGCAGCGGTGTGCTCGGCATGATTGTCGCCGCGTCGCGCCCCGACTGGCTCGGCGCCCATGCGAAACATGGCGGAGCGAGCATGGCCGCGCCGCCTGCATCGCGCCGTACGCTTGTCGTCGGCACGATCCGGGCGGTGCTGGGCTGGCTGCTGGTCTGGGCCGCACCGATGCTGGCGATCCTGCTGCTGTTGGGGCCGGATCATGTGCTGTGGCGGATCGGCAGCTTCTTTTCGCAACTCGCCATCGTCACCTTCGGCGGCGCCTATGCGGTCCTCGCCTATATGGCGCAGGAAGCGGTCCAGTCCCATCACTGGCTGAGCGCGGGCGAGATGGCCGACGGGCTCGGCCTCGCGGAGACGACGCCGGGGCCGCTGATCATGGTCACCCAGTTCGTCGGTTTCCTCGGCGCGTTCCGCGCGCCCGATCCGTTCAGCCCGCTCGCGGCCGGCATGATCGGTGCGGCGCTCACCACCTGGGTCACCTTCGCGCCCTGCTTCCTCTGGATCTTCGCGCTGGCGCCCTGGATGGAACGGCTGGAGCGGGCGCCCCGGCTTCAGGGCGGGCTGGCCGCGCTCACCGCCGCGGTGGTGGGGGTGATCGCCAACCTCGCGCTCTGGTTCGCGCTGCATGTGCTGTTCAGGGCGGTCGGCGAGGGGCGTTTCGGGCCGCTGCGCCTGTATCTGCCCGATTGGCAGAGCTTCGACTGGCGCGCCGGGCTGCTCGGCGTTGCCGCCGCGATCCTGTTGTTCCGCTTCAAACTGGGCGTGCTGCCGCTGCTCGGCATCGCGGCGGGGGCGGGGCTGCTCCTGTCGGTGTAATTGCTGTTACACTTTTCGACAAAATTGCTCGCTGCCGGCACATCCTTGCGACAGTCGCCGCCTATTTCTGTTTTCGACGCCGCTGAAGGCGCCGGAACAAGAGGAACGAACGATGAAAAAGTTTCTGATGGCGCTGGCCGCAACCAGCATGATCGCCAGCCCGCTGGTCGCCAGCCAGGCGCAGGCGGCGCCCTACCAGCAGCGCGTCGAACAGAAGAGCGTGCATCATGGCGCGAATGGCCGCACGGTCGTGAAGAAGAAGACCGTCGTGCGCCAGAATGACCGCCGCTATGCGCAGAACGACTATCGCTACGGCCAGCATCGCTGGGCCAAGGGCCAGCGCTTCGACCGTCGCCAGGCGCAGAATTACCGGGTGATCAACAATCCCCGCGCCTATCACCTGAACGCCGCGCCGCGTGGCTATCAGTGGGTGCAGTCGGGCAATGACGCGGTGATGGTCGCGCTGGTCAGCGGCATCATCGGCGCGGTGATCGGCAACGCCATCCGCTGAGCCTGACGCTGCAATAGGTGGCAGTGGAGAGTCCCCCGGAGCCCGGCTTCGGGGGATTTTCCTGTCTTGGGGTCTTTTCTCTCGATGTCATCCCCGCGAACGCGGGGATCCAGCTTCTTCTTCTTTCTGATGCTTCACGGAATAGCTGGATCCCCGCGTTCGCGGGGATGACAAGTGGGGAGCAAGCCAACCCCTCACATCAGTCGCGGCGCGCTTTCCAGGTCGAGCAGCAGCCGCTTCGCATCGAGCCCGCCGGCGAAGCCGGTGAGCGCGCCGTTCGATCCGATGACGCGGTGGCAGGGGGCGACGATCGAGATCGGGTTGCGGCCATTGGCGGCGCCGACCGCGCGGACGGCGGCGGGGCGGCCGATCTGGTGCGCGATCTCCGCATAGCTGCGCGTCTCTCCGAACGGGATGGTGAGCAAGGCCGCCCAGACCCGTTTCTGGAAATCGGTGCCCTGGAAATCGAGCGTCATCGTGAAACGCGTCAGCGTGCCCGCGAAATAGGCGTCGAGCTGACGGGCGGTTTCCACGAGAACGGGGTGATCGGCATCCTCGGTCAACGGGCCGAGCCGTACCCGGCCCGGCCGGTCGTCGGGCCACAGGATCGCGACGAGCCCGGCATCGCTCGCCACCAATGTCAGCGTGCCGACGGGGGACTGGGTGGTCTTGAAGCAGAGCGACATGGCGGTTCCTCGTTCCGGTCGGCCGGGGATGTCCCGCCGTCTGGATCATCCCTGGGCGTTCATCCCGGCAAGGGCTTCCCGAAGCTTGCGCTCAACAGGTTCGCGACGGTTTCGCCCGGCCCCTGGCGGCGCAGCCGTTCGGCATCGCGCGCGGGCGGGGTGCCGAACATCCGGGCATATTCGCGGCTGAACTGCGATGCGCTTTCATAACCGACGGCATAGCCCGCGCGCGATGCCTCGGCATTGGCGATGAGCAGCCGGCGCGCTTCCTGCAACCGCATCGATTTCTGATATTGCAGCGGGCTCATCGCGGTCGCGGTCTTGAAATGGCGATGGAAGGATGCCGGGCTCATGCCCGCGAGCTCGGCCAGCATCTCCACGCGCAGCGGCCGATCGAAATTGGCACGGATCCAGCCGATCGCGCGCCGCACGCGCGACAGGCGGCTGTCCGCGATCGCCGCCTGACGGATCATGCCGCCCTGCGGCCCCTGCAGCACGCGGTACAGGATCTCGCGCTCCAGCATCGGCGCCAGCACGGGCAGGTCGCGCGGTTCGTCGAGCAGCGAAAGGAGCCGCAGCCATGGATCGAGAAGCTGCGGCGTTACCGCGCTTACCGCGAAGCCGGGAGCGGGGGCATCGCCGGGATCGGGCAGTTCGGCGATCAGCCCGGTCAGGCAGTCGCGATCGAGCCGCATGCTGAGGCCGATATAGGGATGGTCGACGCTCGCCTCGATGATGCAGCCCGATACCGGCAGGTCGACGGTCGCCACGAAATAGCTTGCCGGGTCGTAGCGCAGCACCCGGTCGCCGATCGTCACCGTCTTGGCGCCCTGCAGCACCAGGCACAGCATGGGTTCGCACAGCGCGGGCGACAGCGCTGTGCGCACCTGGCCCATATGGATGGCGAGGCGCGGGATCGGCGTCGCCATCTTGCCGGGGCTGCAATGACGGAGCGCCATGTCGCGCAATCGGCCGAGCTGTTCCTGCATGGCGGCAAGATTGGGGCGACGCGCGCGCGAAACAAGCGCTCTTTCCGTCGATCGCGCATTCGCTGAGAGGATCGGGCAAGAGTTCGACACGATCGGGCGCGCGGATCGCGGCGCGCGAAACCAGATGGCGGCGAGCAATCGAGGAGACCGATATGACTGCGACTTTCGGAGAGCAATCGACCACGGACGACGTGCTGGCGGGCATCGACTTGTCGGGCAAGCGCATCCTGGTGACCGGCGTGTCGGCCGGGCTGGGCGTGGAAACGGCGCGCGCGCTCGCCGCGCATGGCGCGCAGGTGGTCGGTGCCGCGCGCGATCTGGAAAAGGCGGGCCGCGCGACCGAAGTGGTGCGCGCCCAGGCCGCCAATGGCGGCGGCATCGAACTGATCCAGCTCGATCTCGCCTCGCTCGCCAGCGTCCGCACCGCTGCAGACGCGCTGGTCGCGGACGGGCGGCCGTTCGACGTGGTGATCGCCAATGCCGGCGTGATGGCCTGCCCCAAGGGCGAGACGGCCGATGGTTTCGAAACCCAGTTCGGCACCAATCATCTCGGCCACTTCGTGCTGATCAACCGGATCGCGTCGCTGCTGCGGTCCGGTTCGCGCGTCGTCAGCCTGGCTTCGGCCGGCCATCGCTTCGCCGATGTCGATCTGGAGGACCCCAATTTCGAACGCACGCCCTATGCCGAATTCGTCGCCTATGGCCGTTCGAAGACGGCGAACGTGCTGTTCGCCGTCGAGTTCGACCGGCGCCACAAGGATCGCGGCATCCGCGCCGCCGCCGTCCATCCCGGCGTGATCCAGACCGAGCTTGCCCGCCATATGAGCGAGGAGGATCTGAACCGCCTGATCGCCTCGATCGATGAAACCCAGCCCGATGGCGCGCCGGCCTTCACCTGGAAGTCGATCCCGCAAGGGGCCGCGACGTCGCTCTGGGCCGGCATCGTCGCCGCGCCGGAGGCGGTGGGCGGCCGCTATTGCGAGGACTGCCATGTCGCCGAGATCGTCGAGGGCGACGACATTCGTGGTGGCGTGCGCGGCTATGCGATCGATCCCGACAATGCCCGCGCATTGTGGGCGAAGAGCGAGGAGATGGTGGGCGAGAGCTTCTGAGTTCGGTTCGCCGACTTCGCGGACGCTGCGACCTTCAAGCCGTCGGCGAACAGCGGCAGAGTCCGTGGATGAAGCTCGATATCAAACCCTCACCATGTCATCCCCGCCCTTCGACTGCCTGCCAAGGCAGGCGCTCAGGGCGGGGATGATAGGGCGGCTTGCCCTCAGCGCAGCACCGCCCGGATCGCGTCGGCGGTGTGGGCTGACCAGGCTTGTACGCCCGCCGCCGTGTCGATCCGGTCCTGGCGCAGTTCGATCAGGATCGCGGGCCGTCCATGCGCCTCGCCGTGCATCGGCACCGTCGCATCGGTTTCGTCGTCGATCTGGTAGGGCTGGTTGGCGATGGCGTTCAGGCCCGCCGCCCGGAAGGCATCGACCATCGCCGTGCCGATCGTCGGGCTGCGGCGCTGGAGCACGCCGACGTCCCAAGGGCGCTCGACATCGCCGAGGCGCGGGGTGAAGCTGTGCATCGAAACCAGGAGGTGGCGGACATCCGCGTCGCGCCGGTGCAGCATGCCCGCGATCGCATCGTGGAAGGGCTGGAAATAGAGCCGCGCGCGCGCGGCGCGCGCCGCGGCGGAGAGGCCCCGGTTTCCCGGAATCTCTATGCCCGCAACGCTGTCGGGAATGCTTTCGGGCGAAAGCAGCGGCCGGTTGCAGTCGATCACGAGCCGCGAACAGCGCGACAGGATGGCGGGTGCGTCGAGCAGTTCGGCGAGCCTGCGCGTCACCGCCGCCGCGCCGATATCATAGCCGATATGGCTTTGCAGAGCGTCCGGGCCGACGCCGAGCGAGATGCCGTCGGGCACATGGTTCGACGCATGCTCGCACGTCAGCAGGATCGGCGCGCTTCCCGCCATGTTGACGATCTCGACCGCGGCCGGATCGCTGAAATCGTCGAGCATCAATAGATCGCGCCGTAGAGCGAACAGATTTCGCCTGGGGACAGCGTGGCGACCCGCTCGATCTCGCCGCGCTTGATCGCGACATGGCAGTCATGGAGCTCGTCGGGCAGCCAGGACCGGACGGTCGCGTCCGCCGCGAGGGCGGCGAGCGCCTCGTCCAGGCTTTGCGGCAGGCGTTGCAGCCTCGACCGCTCGGCATCCGGCAGCTCGGCGGGATCGACATCGACGAGCGGGGGCAGGGGCAGCCGGCCGCGGATTCCCTCAAGCCCCGCCAGCACGATCAGCACCGCGACGAGATAGGGATTGGCGGTGGCGTCGCAAGCCCTGAATTCGACATTGAACTGCCGTGCCTCGTCAGGCCCGCCGACGGGGAAGGTCGGGCAGATGCGCAGCGCCGCTTCCCGGTTGCGTTCGCCCGCGATCACATAAGCGGCGCTCCAGCTATGTTCGACAAGGCGCAGATAGGAAATCGGCGCGGGGGCCGAGAAGGCGGTGATGGCGGGCAGGTGCCGCAACAGCCCGGCGGCGAAATGTGCGGCGCTTTCGGAAAGCCGGCCCGGGCGCGACGCATCGAAGGTGACGTTGCCCGACGGGCCGGCAAGGCTGAAATGGATATGCACGCCGCTGCCGGCGGCGTCGGGCTCGGGCTTGGGCGTGAAGCTGGCGCGCATGCCCGCGTTCCGCGCGATCTCTCGCGTTATTTCGCGGAGCATGACGGCGCGGTCGCATGCGGCCAGCGCGGGAGCGGGGGCGAGCGTCACTTCGAACTGGTCGCGGCCATATTCGGGCAGGATCATTTCCGGCTCGGTTCCGGCTTCGCGGAGCGCCGCCATCAACTGCCCCGAAAATCCGGCCGCGCGCCGCATCGCACCCAGCGAGAAGGCGGGCTCGTCGGCCCAGGAGGCACCTTCCATCCGGAATTCATGCTCGAAGGCCATCACCGGTTCCAGGCCGGTCTCGGCGCGGAACCGGGCCAGTGCGGCCTTGAGGAAGCCGCGCGCGCAGCACATCCATGGCGAGCCGTCCAGTTCGACGATATCGCCAAGGAAGAATTCGAGCGCCGGCGCGGTGGTCGCCCCCAGCCGGACATGCGCTTCGGGATCGGGCATCACGCGCAGGTCGCCGGACGAGCCCCAGGGATGCGGCGCGATGCTGCCGAAGGCGTCGATCGCGATATTCGCCGGAACCCAGCCGATGCCGCGCGCGCGATAGGCGTCGATCTGGTCGGACGGGAAGCTTCGGCCACGCGTTATGCTCGAAAGATCGGTGGTCAGGACGGCGCAAAGGGGCGTCCCGGCAACCGGGGATGGGGCGTGTTCGCTCACAATGTCTTCTTTGCTGGGGGGAGGTGGAACAGATGTTCGATCGCGGCGGCCGTATCCAGGATATCGGCATAGCCGCCGAGCGTGCGGATCGCCGCCGCGTGCCGCTCCGGCGTGTAGGTGGCGCAGGCATCGTCGACCACGGTGACGAGATAGCCCCGGTCGGCCGCGTCGCGCGCCGCCATGTCCACGCACTGATCGGTGATGACGCCGCACACCACCAGGTGCGTGGTGCCGAGATTGCGCAGCACATAATCGGCCGGCGTGGAATTGAAGAGGCCGGACGAGGTTTTGGGCAGGACGATCTCGTTCTCCACCGGCGCGAGACTGTCGATGATCGCGCCGGACGGATGCCCCCTGGGCACATGGATGTCACTCAGCTTGTGATCCATCGAACGGTCGCGCCCGTCGCTGGTCAGGCTTTCGATGATGGTGTGCATCACCTGTACGCCCGCACCCCGCGCTGCCCGCAACAGGCTCTGCTGGTTATGCAGCACGCCGCCGTGCAGCCGGTCGTGATAATAGCCCGTCGCATCGTCGATCCAGATCCGCTGCATGTCGACGAACAGCAGCGTCGTGGTTTCCGCGCGGCGCGGCAGCCTGGCGAAGCGCGGTTCAGCCGTCACCGTCGCGCTCCTTGCCGGCCCGGAGGTCTCCGGCCAGTTCTTCCAACGCCTGCATCCGCGCCTCGGCGGCAGCCCCCAGCCTGGCGGTCAGCCCGGCGACCACGGCCTCGAGCTGCGCCATGCCGACAAGCGTGCTGTCGAACGGCGACAGCGATTCCACGGGCGCCAACAGGCTGGCATCGGCGATGCGTGCGATCGGCGATCGCCATGGATCGGTGAACAGGCAGATGCGCGCGCCGCGCTTGCGGACGAGCTCGGCGGTGCGGATCACATCGGCCTGATAACGCCGGTAATCGAACACGACCAACAGGTCGCGGCGCCCGAAAGCCTCCAGCATATGCGGCTCTTCCGGGGCGATCGGGTCGATCGTGCGGGTATCCGCGCGCAGCATGCCGAGATGCTGGTTCAGATAGCCGGCCAGATAGCGGCTGTAGCGGCCGCCCAGCACGCTCACGCGGCAATCGGGATCCGCCAGCGCCGTCACCATGCGCTCATATTCGCCCGGCGGATTGAGTTCGCCGGCACGCCGCAGCAGATCGGCGCAGCCGTCGAGATACTGGCCGAAACTGTCGTTGGAGGTCGAACGGTTCGCCTTGTCGAACATCGACAGCGGCGAATTCATCCGCTCGTCGACCTCAGCGAGCAGCGCCTTCTGGAAGGCGGGATAGCTGTCGAAGCCGAGCCGGCGCACGAACCGCACGACGCTGGGGTCGCTGACGCGCGAGCGCGCGGCGAGGTCCGATACCGTCGAAAGCCCGCTTGTCGGGTAATTGGCCAGCAGCTCCTGGACGATGAGCTTGTCCGCCTTCGTCAGCGAGTCCGACCCCTGAATGAGTTTCTCTTTGATCGTCATGTCACCACCATCGTGATATACTCATTACAAAATATACGTATTAGTCAATGATGAAATGTAATTGACATTTTTGCGACGCCTCCACATGATCGCGCCGACACAGCCCGAACGGGCGGAATCGGAACGAATGGGGAGATGTACGTGCCTCGGATATATCAGTCTGTATCGTTGATCGCGTGTGGCCTGTTCCTTGGGGGCATGGGGTGCTCGGTGAGCACTGCCGCGCATGCGCAGGAGGCGAATGCCGCCGGCGACGACGAGATGATCGTGGTGACGGCGCGCAAGCGTGAAGAGACGCTCGAATCGGTGCCCGCCTCGATCGACGTGGTCACGCCGGCCGCGATCGAGGCGAAGGGTATGGCCAACACGTCCGACCTGATCGGCCGCTTGCCGGGCCTTTCCACCTCGTCCGACATCAACAGCCCGGGGCGCGACTTCCTCTCGCTCGTCATTCGCGGCGTCGGCGCCAATGCGGGCGGCGGCGATCCGGCCGCCCCGGTGTTCGTCGACGGCATCTACCAGCCGCGCCTGGGCTTCGACACGCGCTATCTGGACGTCGAGCGCGTCGAGGTGCTCAAGGGGCCGCAGGGCGCGCTGTTCGGGCGCAACACCGAAGCCGGTGCGATCGCGATCAATTTCCGCCGTCCGGGGCCGGACACGCGGATCCGCCTGTTCGCCGAGGCGGACAGCCTGTTGTCCTTCCGCGGCCAGGCAAGCGTCAGCGGCGGCCTGGCCGACGGCGTCTATGCCGGGGCGTCGTTCGACGTTTCGACGACCGACGGCTATCTGAAGAACGGGGTCATCCCCGCGCTTGCCGGCCAGAGCGGGACGGTCAGCGCCGATCGGGCGACAAGCTATCAGGGGCGCGTGTCGCTGCTGCTGAAGCCCAGCGAGCGGTTCGAAGCCTATCTGACGGCGGACATGCAGGAATGGCGCGGCCAGACCGGCCTGCCCGGCGTGCCCAGCGGGTGCCGCTGCTATCGCGTGAACAGCGATTACCAGATCGAGGGCGTCAACCGGAATCGCGGCCTGACGGCGAGCTTCACCTGGCATGGTGACGCGATCGACATCGTCTCGCTCAACGGATATCGCAAGCTGGACAGCAAGCTGCCCTTCGATTTCGATGGCGGGGGCGATCGCGGGCCGAACCGTCACGACTATCGCAATGCGCAGGAATTCTATTCGAGCGAACTGCGCATCGCGTCGTCGGACGGCACCGCACCCCTGCAATGGCTGACGGGATTCTACGCCTTTCGCGACAAGGTCCGGTCGCGGCGCAGCTACGATCTCCAGGATTTCGACGATATGGGTATCGGCATCCCCACGACGGGGCTGACGATCGACCATCAGGATGTCGATCTGACCAAGGAAGGGCTGGCCGCTTTCGGCCAGGCATCCTATTCGCCGACGACCAATCTCGAGCTCACCCTGGGCGCCCGCTACGGCCATGAGAAGGTGAAGGGCACTTATGATGCCTATGCGGTCATCCATCCCTATGAGATCCCGATCGGCGGATCGGGCCGGAACCGGGCGAGCTTCGACAATTTCACGGCGTCGGGATCGATCAAATATTCGATCGACGATTTCGGCATCGTCTATGCCACCGTCGCACAGGGCGCCCGCTCCGGCGGCCTGCCGCTGACGCCCGCCAGCAGTGCGAGCTTCATTCCCTATAAGAGCGAAAAGGCGCTGAGCTACGAACTGGGGTTCAAGGGGCGGCTCGCCGACGGCCGCGTGCGACTGTCCGGCTCGCTCTTCTATATCGACCTCACGGATCAGCAGCTCACTTCCATCATCACCGACGGCGCGATCGCGATCGCGACGACCGCGAATGCGGGCAAGTCCCATTCGCAGGGCTTCGAGCTCAATGCCGAGTTCAGGCCGGCGCAGGGGCTGAGCATCACCACCGCGGTCGGATATACCGATGCGAAGTTCGACGATTATGTCGATGGATCGGGCATCCAGCACAAAGGCGAGCGGCTGCGCTTCGTGCCGAAATGGACGGCGAGCGCGGGAATCGAATATGCGACGCCGGTCGGATCCGCGGGATCGGAACTCGTCTTCAACCTGGACGGCCGCCATATCGGCGCGCAAAGCCAGGGATATAATGTCGCCTTCGATCCCTCGCTCAGCGTTCCGGGCTATGAGATGGTGGATGCGAGCATCTCGTTCGAACGGCCGAGCTGGAAGCTCCAGCTCTTCGCGACGAACCTGTTCGACGTCTATGCGGAGACGCGCCTCTTCAACACATTCTACTTCATGCCCGATGGCAGCCGTGTCTTCGCGTCGGTGGTGCCGCCGCGTCGCGTGGGCGTGCGCTACTCGATCAAATTCTGACCATTTGCCGTGCCGCGATCTCCGGATCGCTCCAACCCAGACAGACGGGACTTATCATGACGGATCAACTCAGCGGATATGACGGGCTTGGCCTGGCGGACCTGATCAGGTCGGGCCAGATCAGCGCCGCGGAGCTTGTCGAGGTCGTCATCGAACGCATCGAGCGCTTGAATCCGACGCTCAATTTCATGACGTACAAGGGCTATGACCAGGCACGTGCCATGGCGGCGGATCCGCCGCGGGATGGCGCCTTTGCGGGGCTTCCCTGGCTGCTGAAGGATCTGATCCTGGGTCATGCGGGGGTGCCGCAAACCTCGGGCTCGCGCTTCTTCCGCGATCATGTGCCCGCGCAGGACAGCCTGATGATCCAGCGGCTGAAGACGCTGGGGCTCATCTATCTCGGCTCCACCAACGTGCCCGAATTCGGCATCAACCTCCAGTCGGGCAACGCGCTGTTCGGCGACACCCGCAATCCCTGGGATCCGTCGCGCACGCCGGGCGGCTCCAGCGGCGGCGCCGCGGCGGCGGTCGCGGCGCGCATCATGCCGCTGGCGCATGGCGGCGATGGCGGCGGCTCGATCCGCGTGCCCTCCAGCTATTGCGGCCTGGTCGGCCTGAAGCCTTCGCGCGGCAGGAACAGCTATTATCCCGATTATGCCGATGTCTGGTATGGTTGCGGCACCGATGGCTGCCTGTCGATCACCGTCCGCGATACCGCCGCCTATTCGGATGCGATGTGGGGATCGACGCCCGGCGATCCCTATGAGATCCCGGCGCTGGCGCGGCCGCTGCTCCAGGAAGTCGGGGCGGATCCGGGCCGGCTGCGCATCGGCGTGATGACCCGTTCGCCGGGCCGCGCCGCGGCCAGCGACGATGCCGTGCGCACGGCCGAAGCGGCGGCGGGGCTGTGCGAAAGGCTGGGGCATCATGTGGAGCCGGTCGAGATCCCGATCGACTATGATCGCTTCTGCACGACCTTCATCCGGGTCATCAACGTGCTCACCGCCTATGGCCTGGATACGGCGGAGGGCCTGCTTGGCCGCAAGGCGGAGGCCGACGAGCTCCAGCCGGTGGTGTGGGCGATCCGCGGATTGGCGAAGAATGTATCGGGTATCGATCATGCCCGCGACGTCGAGACGCTGCGCCAGATCGGCCGCGACATCTGCGTTGCGGTCAGCCGCTATGACGTGGTGATCACGCCCTCCACGCCCGTCACCGCGCCGGCCATCGGCGATCCGTCGCAGGCATGGGACGATGTCGACGCCTATTTCGAGCGGCTTTTCGGCCATATGGTGTTTTCGGCTCCGATCAGCGTATCCGGCCTGCCCGCGATATCGCTGCCGATCGAGGCCGCCGCGAACGGGATGCCGCTCGGAACCCAGTTCATCGCCAACCGGGGCAGGGAAGACACGCTGATCCGCCTCGCGGCGCAGCTCGAGGCGGAACGGCCTTGGCGGGATCGCCTGCCGGCGATCGTCGCGTGATGCGGGGCTGATGCTACAGTCATCCGTCATCCAACTTGGCGGGTGGAAGTGTTTTCAACAAAAACGGTGGAAAATAAACGGGCGGCGTGGCAGCTTGCTTGCGGTCATATGATTGTCTGTGGAGCATGTGGATGCGGACCGCGACCATCGCCTTGGCGAGCCTGTTGTCGGCGGCACTCCTGTCGGGGTGCGACAGCCAGCCTGTGGTAACACCGGCCGGCGCCAAGGCCGCCGGCCGCTATGCGGGTATCGGTGTGTTCGATGCCGGGCGGCTCTGGGCGGAGATGAAGGTGCCCGAGAGTGCGGCCGATGCCGATCTCGCCCGGATTGCCGACGATGAGCACATCATTGTCGTGCTCGACAGCCATAGCGGGGAAGTACGGCAGTGCGGCGACCATAGCGGCTATTGCGTCACGATGAATCCGTGGAACGGCTCGACCGCGACGCTGCCGACGAGATTGGCGAAGCACGCTTCGGATTTTGCGGGCGGCGAGCAGGAGAGTGCGGAAAACACTACATCCGGCAATGAAGCCTCGAACGCCGTCCGATAGCGCTCAGTTCAGCCGATCGACCAGCGCCGCCGCACCACGCGTTCGAGCACGGCGAGCGGCATCGCGCCATCGGAGAGTACGGCGTGGAAATCCTTCAGCGTGAAGCCCGGCCGTTTCTGCGCCTCGGCGCGCAGCCGCGTCCAGACGGTGTGGCCGACCTTGTAGCTGCAGGCCTGGCCGGGCCAGGCGGTATAGCGGTCGATCTCACCCTGGCTGCGGCCGCGCGCGATGCCGGTGGTGGCGATCAGATAATCGGTCGCCTGTTCGCGGCTCCAGCGCTTGGCATGCATGCCGCTGTCGACCACCAGCCGTGTCGCGCGGAACAGCAGCGACTGGAGATAGCCGACCTGGCCCAGCGGATCGCCCTTGAACATGCCCATTTCGTCGGCGAGCTGCTCGGCATAGAGCGCCCAGCCTTCGGAATAGCCGCTGAAAAAGCCGCGCCGACGGATCATCGGGATCTCCGGGCTTTCCAGCGCCACGCTCACCTGCAGGTGATGGCCGGGCACCGCTTCGTGATGGGTGAGGGTGGCGAGGCCGAATTTCGGCCGGTCGAACGTGTCGCGCAGATTGATGAAGTAGATCGCCGGACGTGAACCGTCGAGCGAGGCATTCTGATAATAGCCGCCGGGTGCGCCCGCCTGGATCGTCGGCGGCACGCGCCGCACTTCGACCGGCGCCTTGGGCAGCACTGAAAAGGCTTCGGACAGGCGCGGCTGCATTGCCTCGATCTGGCGGTTGAGCTGCGCGAGCAGCGCCTCGCGGCCTTCGTCGGTATTGGGGAAAAGCTGGTCGGGGCGCTTGTTGAGCTCGACCAGCCGGTCGCCCACGCTTCCCTGGCTCATGCCCTCGCCCTTCAGGATCGTATCGATCCGGGCGCTGATCTCCTTCACCTGTTCAAGGCCGAGCGTGTGGATCTCGTCGCCGCTCATCTTCACCGTCGTCGCCGCCTCCGCCGCCGCGGCATAATAGGCGTCGCCATCGGGCAGCCGCCAGCAGCCGGCATCATGCACGGCCTTGGCGCGCAACTGGGTGACGAGATCGCGCTGGCGGTCGAGCGCGGGAAACACCTTCTGCTCGACGATCGCGGTCGCCTGCGCGACGCGATCCGCCGGCAGGTTCGCCGCCTTCAGCTTGGCGGCGAAGCTTGCGACCATCACCGTCTGGTCCGCCGGCTTTTCGCGGGCGGCGGCAAGGATCTTCAATGTCGTGTCGAGGATGTAATCGGGCGCGAACACGCCCTTGGCGGCATCGACGCGCTGGTTCTCGCTGCTGGTGTCGATCGCTTCCGGAAACGCCTCCAGCCGTGCCAGATAGGCATCGGCCTCCGCCGCGTCGCGCACGCGCACCTGCGAGTCCAGGAAATCGGGCACGTCGCGATAGGGGCCGGTGAGCTGGCTCAGCAAATAGGGGGCGAAGCGCCCCATCGAACTGCCATAGCGGAAGCGTTCGGCGCCCGCGATCGACTGGGTGAGCTGATAGGTGACGACTTCATGATCGATCTTCGCGGCGGGCGAGAGCTTGCCCGTATCGACCTTGCCCAGTTCCGCCAGTTCGCCTTTGGCGCGCGCCAGCGCACGCGCCTGGGCCGAGGCGGACTCGTCGTCGAGCTTCGATTTCAGCGCGGCGCGCGGGCCGGTGTCGAGGCCGAGCCGCGTCGCCTGTTCGGGTGATTCCGCCAGCCGGGCATAGAAGAAGCGATCGAGCAGCGCGCGCAGATCGGCATCCGCCTTGTTGGTGCCGGCGGCGGCCACGGCGCGGATGGGCAGGGTGCCGGCCAGCGATGCGGCGGCGGCGCCGATGACGAAGTTGCGACGGTCCATGGGTGAGTCTCCGGCGGGTCCAGATGGAGTTGGACGCTTGTCTAGAGCATCGTGCGGAAAAGTGGGAACCGGTTTTCCGCTAGGACGATGCGACAGGTGTAAAGCGCGGTGCAAACTAGCGGAAGCCTGTCTGGGGTTTTGGACAGGATCGAGAGCGGGTTCACCTGGCGTCCTTCAGATAGCGGCCGAACCAGTCGTCCCAGTCCCACACGACCTGGCCCAGCGACTCGCGGGCATCGTAGCGATGCGCCTCGAACGGCAGCATGGTCAGCCGGGTGGTGGCGCCATGGCCCTTGAGCGCCGCATAAAAACGCTCGGTCTGGATCGGGAAGGTGCCCATATTGTCGTCGGCGGCGCCATGGATCAGCGAGAGCGGCTGCCTGATCCGATCGGCGAAGGAGAAGGGGGACATGCGGGCATAGAGCTCAGGCGCCTGCCAATAGGTGCGCGCCTCGTTCTGGAAGCCGAAGGGCGTGAGCGTGCGGTTATAGGCGCCGCTCAGCGCCACGCCGGCCTTGAACAGGTCCGAATGCGCCAGCAGGTTCGCGGTCATGAAGGCGCCATAGCTGTGACCGGTCACGCCCACGCGCGCGCGATCGACGACACCCAGGCGCACACCCTCGTCGATCGCGGCTTTCGCGCCCGAAACAAGCTGCTCGACGAAGCTGTCATTGGGCTCGCTGGCGCCTTCGCCGATCACGGGCAGCGCCGTGTTGAACAGCACCGCATAGCCGCGATAGGCGAGCAGCGGATAGAGTTGGTAAAAGCCGTAGACGGGGAAGCGGTTGGGCGAACCCTTCACCTGCCCGGCGGTTTCGCGCGACTTGAACTCCGCCGGATAAGCGTGAAGCACCGTCGGCAGCGGGCCGTCCGCGGGCTTGTAATCGGGCGGCAGGTAAAGCGTCGCCGTCAGCGGCACGCCATCGGCGCGGCTATAGTGAAGCAGTTTCTTCTGGGCGAGCGCGGCCGTGCCGAACGGGTTGGGAAAATGGGTCAGCCGCGTCGCGCGGCCGCCGGGCGCGACCAGATAGTAATCGGGCGGCACGGTCGCGCTTTCGCGGCGGACGAGCAGGCGCCCGTCGGCGAGCAGCGCCTGCGCTTCCTCATAGCGGTCCGTGGCCGACCGCCAGGCGATGCTGCGCGCGCCGGTGGCGAGATCGAGCCGCGACGCGAAGGGCCGGTCACCCTGCGGCGTGCCGCCGGCGCCGGTCAGCCAGACCTGCCCCTTGCCGGCACTCGCCATCACGGATGCGCCCTGCGCGTTGACCGTCATCAGCGGCGCGCCGGGATCGGCATAGCCATCCTCGCTCGATCCCTCGTAGAGTTTGCGCGGCCCCGCGCTGTCGAGCGTCGACAGGCGGCGCAGCCGCGTCTTCCTCCATCTTTCCTCGATCAGGGCACTGCCGTCGGCGCTCCAGCTCAGCTCATGGAAGCGCGCCTGGAGCCGGGCGAGGCTGGCGGGGGCGGCGGTGAAAGGCGCGGAGAGGGTGAGGAGTTCGTCGCGCTCGGCCACGGTGCGCGCGGGGTCGCCACCGTCGAGCGCATTGGCCCAGACCAGCGTCGCCGGCGCATCGGGCCGCCATTCCACCGCGCGCGGGCCGGGGCCGACCGCGTCCATCGCGATCGGCACCTCGGATTCGAGGGGTTTCTCGATAAGCTTGGTGACGCTGCCATCGGCAAGGCGGAGGACGGATAGCCGCTGCGGGAATTTGTCGAGCGGGAACTGGTAGGAATAGGGGCGCACCCGCTCGCTGACGAGCAGCCATTGCCCGTCGGGTGAGGGGGCGATGCGATCGTGCAGCGCGGCATGACCGATCCGCCGGACCGTGCCGTCGGTTCCGACCAGCGCCAGCTCGGTCGTCATGTGATGGTCGAGCAGCTTTTCGTCGAGCGGCGTCTTGAGCAGATCCTGATAGGTCCGCCCCGGCGCGGCCTTGCCGTCATTCGCTTCGATCGCGGGCGCGATCGTCGCGGCGGAGGCGACCGGTGCTGCCCCTCGGGCGGACGGTACCGCGAGGCAGGCGAGCAGGGTGCTGTTGCTCAGCCAGGTGCAGGGCGCGCCGAGCACGCTGTTGACGTCGATCCCGTCGATCCGCGTCGCGCGACCGGTGGCTGCATCGACCAGCCACAGCCCGTGGCGGCGGCCATCGTCATAACCGGCGACGCTGACCGCCGCCCTGGTGCCGTCGGGCGACCAGGCGACACCGGTGATCCGGCCGGTGGCGGGCAGGCCGCTGATGGCCCGCGTGCGGCCATTGGCCAGATCGATGAGCGACAGGCTGCGATAATAGGTGACCGTCCATGGCTCACGCCCGCGCGCCCAGACCTCCGGGTTGAAGCGGAAGCCGGCGAGGCGGAGTTCGGGCTCGGCGAGTTCGCCGATCGTGCGGACGCCATAGGGCTGGGCGACGATCGCGACGCCCGCCTTGCCGGGTGCGGGCAGGATGTGCGGGGTGAGCGGCGCCGAGATGAGCCGATCGAGTTCGCCGGGCGCCGGCTTGTAGCCGGGTTCCTCCGCAGCGGCGGCAGAGATGTATCCGAGCGCGGCAATCGCCACGCAGACCCGCATCACCGAACCGAGTTTCGTCATCTATGCTCCCCCTGACGTGCCGCCGGGGATCGACATGCCCCATGCGCTCAAGAGGTAGACGACGCACGGTCATAAAACCGACAAATAAGTTTCACGCGGGCGCTTCAGGCTGAAGCGGGCATTTCATCCGAAAGCGCGCGGACATCGCGTGCGATGGTGCGCGCCAGCAACAGGCAGGCGACGACGCCGATCATGCTCGGTGCTATGCCGTAGAACAGCGCGGGGCGCAGGCTGAGCGCGCTCGAGGTTTCCCAATAGCTGCTGAGCGCGCCGACCAGCGTCGGCCCGATGCCCATGCCGAGCAGATTGGCCGCCAGGAACAGCATCGCCGTCGCCGATGCGCGCAACCCGGCGGGCACCGCCGTCTGCAGCACCGCGAAGATGCAGGTGGGCGGAACGAGCGCTAGGCAGGGCGCGATGGCGAGGATCGGCAACGCGATGCGCGTATCCTCTATCCGCACGCCGATCGCCATCGATGCGATCATGATCGCCAGCGCGATCGCGGGCAGCCAGCCCATCCAGCGCAGGTCCCGGCGCGCCAGGCGATCGATCAGCGGGCCGGTCAGCAGCACGCAGATCATGCCGATCAGTCCGGAGGTGAGGCCGACGAACAGGCCGGCCTGGGCGATCGACAGGCCGTGCGCGCGTGCCAGGAAGGCGGGCGTCCATGCCCCGGTGGCGTTGGTGAAGAACAGGATGCCGATCATCGATAGCGTCGCCAGGCGAAAGCTGGAATGGCTGCCCAGCCGGCGCAGGACCTGCCTGTAATCCTGCCGCACGACGGGGCTGAGCCGCACGGGTTCGCGCACCACCAGCATATAGATGGCGGCGGTGACGATACCGAGCAGGCCGGTGATCGCGAAGGTCGCGCGCCAGCCCATCTGGCTGGCCAGGCCCGATACCAGCAGCACCCCGCCCAGCAGCCCCAGATTGCCGCCCGCGGTAAAGGCGCCCGATGCGAAGCCCTTTCGATCGGGAAATGTATCCGCCAGCATCGAGAGCGAGGCGGGGGTGGTGCCCGCTTCGCCGATCGCGACCGCCATGCGCGCGAGCACGAGCTGCGCGAAATTCTGGACGAAGCCGCAGGCCGCGGTCGCCAGGCTGAAGACGCCCAGGCAGATCGCGACCAGGTTGCGGCGATTGCCGCTGTCCGCGATCCAGGCGATGGGCAGGGTGAAGATCGCGTAGAAGGCGGCGAAGCTGATCCCGGTCAGCAGGCCCATCTGCCAGTCCGAAAGCGCGATATCCTTGCGCACGGCTTCCGCCATCAGCGGCAGCAATTGCCGGTCGATGATGTTGACCGCATAGACGATCGCCGACAGCAGGAGAAAGCCATAGCCACGCGCAGTCTTCATCGTCGTACCTCCATCCCCGCATTTTCGTAATCGAAACTTTTGTCGCTGGCAATTGCCGCTGGATACCGGCGATTAATTGCTGGATTTCTGCGCATCCTTGCGGGCATAGAGAGCGATGTATTCGATAGCGAAAATTCTCTGAGTCGAAGTGGAGCGCATGATGCAAGTCACGACAGGCAGGTTCGCGCGGGTGGTGCTCGCCGCATGGATGCTGGTGCAGTTCGGCCCCGTATCCGCGCAGGAAGCCGATCCGCGCCTGGCCGATCTCGACCGCTATGTCGAACAGGTCCGCACCGACTGGCGCTTCCCCGGCGTCGCGGTCGCGGTCGTGGAGGGGGACAGGGTTCTCTACGCCAAGGGCTTCGGGATCCGGCAGAAAGGCAGGGCCGAAAAGGTCGATGCCGATACCCTGTTCCAGGTGGGATCGACCAGCAAGGCCTTCACCGCCGCCGCGCTCGGCCTGCTGGTCGACGACGGCAAGCTGCGATGGGACGATCCCGTGATCGATCATGTGCCGGCTTTCCGGCTGCGCGATCCCTGGCTGACCAGCCATGTGACGGTGCGCGACCTGGTCAGCCATCGCACCGGCATCGCCGATTCCTCCTGGTTCGCGCTCGGCATCATGTCTCCGGACGAAGCGATGGCGCTGTTGCGCACCGCGCCCGAAGCCGGCGAGTTCCGGAATTCATTCTTCTACAGCAACCTGATGTACGGTGTTGCTCAGAAAGTGATCGAAGCGGCATCGGGCAAAAGCTGGCAGGAATTCGTGCGGACCCGGCTGTTCGGCCCGCTGGGCATGGCGCGCAGCCGGACGGGCGTGCTCGATCTGTGGGACGCCGCGGACGCCACGCCCACCTTCATGGGCAAGGCGCCGTCGGGCAGGGCCGATCTGACACGCGCGAAGGACGGCAATGTCGCGATGCCGCACGGCATCGGGGCCGATGGCGCGATGGTGCCGATGGCGTGGCAAAGCTACGACAATGCGGCGGGCGCCGGGGCGGTCGTCTCCAGCGCGAACGACATGGCGAAATGGCTGGTGCCGCATCTGAACCAGGGCCGCGCCAACGGTGCCGCCGTGCTGCGCGCGGAGACCGTGGCGGAACTGCACGCGCCGCAGAATCTGAAGGGGCGCAGCCAGTTTCCCTTCGAAGGACAGCGCGAAACCTATGCGCTGGGCTGGCAGAATGCGCGTTATCGCGATCTCGGCTATGTCGCGCATGGCGGCGGCATCATCGGTTTTCCCGCCTATGCCGCGATGCTGCCCGACAGGAAGATCGGCGTGGTCGTGCTCGCCAACGGCTTCCAGTCGGTGGGGGACGGCTATACGCTGCACAAGGCGATCGTCTTTCATGTGATGGACCGTCTGCTCAAGGCGCCCGATCGCGACTGGCGGGGGGAGGCGCTGGCGCGCGCCCGATCGGTCAAGGACGCGATCGCGAAGCGCGAGCGCGATCTGCTGGCGGCGCGGGGCCCGGCGCCCGCCGCGCAGCCGCTCGATCCCTATGCCGGATCCTATGAGGACAAGGCCGGGCGATCGGGCGTGGTCCGGGTGCGTGCCGAGGGCGGCGGGCTCCGGCTGGCGTTCGAAGGCGCGGGCGCCTTTTCGGCGGCGCTCGAACCCTGGAAACCGGGGCTGTTCCGTCTGCGCGCCGAACCGAGCGTCGCCGATGTCGCGGGCCCGCAATTCGTGCCCTTCACCATGGGGCCGGATGGCAGGATCGCGTCGATGACGCTGCTGGGGGCGACGTTCAGGCGCATCGGTGACTAGCTTCGTTCGCGGACCTCGGAAAAAATAGCGAAACGCCTGTTCGGAAAGGCGGCATCGGCTCGTCATTGACGATTATGACGGCGATTCTGGTTCAGCGGCGATGACGCGCCCCGATCATGCGTCGGACGAAGGGGCGATCGTCGCGCTTTCGGCACGATACCGGTCGGCCGTCATGGCGTTCTTCAGCCGTCGCATCGGCGACCGCAACGATGTCGAGGATATGACGCAGGACGTGTTCGCGTCGCTTGCCCGTCGCGCCGAACTCGACACCATCGACAACCCCGAACGCTACATTTTCCAGATCGCGGCCAATCTGCTGCGGGATCGCTTCAGGCTCAGCCGGATCAGGCCGGTGATCGAAAGCGAAGGCTATGCCGATCCGCACCACCGGCTGGTCGACGAGATCTCCCCCGAACGCGAATTGCTGGGCCGTGAGGCCTATGTCGCTTTCATCGATGCGCTGCAGGAACTGCCGGAACGCGTGCGGCTGGTCTTCGTGCTCAATCGCTTCGAGGAGATGCCGGGCCGGGAGATCGCCGTCGCGTTGGGGGTGTCGCAGCGCCTTGTCGAAAAGGACATCAGCCGCGTCCTGAAGCTGCTGAGGGAGCGACTGAAGTGACGCCGGGATTGAACCGGCCGCCCATCGACCCCGATGATGGGGCGATCTGGTGGGCGACCCGCCGCCAGATGGACCCCGAGCGGTTCGGCGAGGATGCGCGCTTCACCGCATGGCTGGCCGATCCGCGCCACGCGCAGGCATGGGGAGAGATCGACACGCGCGTCGATCTGATCGGCAATTTCGCCGCGCAGCCCGAGATTCGCGAGATGCGCGAAGCGGCGCTGGGCATGGTCCGGACGCGCCGGCCGGACCGGCGGAGATACTGGATCGCGGGTATCGCGATGGCGGCGAGCCTGGCCGCCGGGGTCGTCTGGTCCAGCGCGCCGACCGCGATCGGCCCCGCCGCCAGCCCGCAATCGCGGCCGTTGGCCACCGCCGATCGCTATGTGACCAAGGTCGGCGAGCGACGGGAAATCACGTTGGCGGATGGGTCGCGGGTCGCGCTCAACACGGGATCGATCCTTGAAGTCGACTATTCCCGCGAGCGCCGCGACGTTCGCCTGCTGGCGGGGCAGGCGCTGTTCCATGTCGCCCGGGACAAGGGGCGCCCGTTCGTGGTGGCCGCTGGCAACCGGCTGATCACCGCGACGGGCACGGCGTTCGATGTGGAGGTCGGGAAGGGCGGGGGCGTCGCGGTTTTGCTGGTCGAGGGGCATGTGCGGGTGGATGCCGCCAGACCCCGGGGGCTGGCGCGGGTGCTTCCGTGGCTCGATCGCGAGGATCTGGAGCCCGGCGAGCGGCTGACGGCGGCTGCGGGGGGCGGCACGGTGGTGGCGCCTGGCGACATCGAGCGCGAGACCGCGTGGAACCGGGGCGTGCTGATCTTCCGCGACGACCGGCTGGCGGACGCGGTCGCGGAGATCAACCGCTATTCGACGACGATGCTGGTGATCGAGGATCCGAAGATCGGCGACCTGCTGGTGAGCGGCGTGTTCCCGGCCGGCCGCGAGGAGGATTTCGTCGCCGCTCTGACCGCCTTCTATCCGGTGGAGGCGCATCGCCGGTCGCCGGGCGCGATCGTGCTGCGCTGGGCGCCGTAAAAAATTCATGGGGGCGCCGTTCGGAGCGCGCGATTTCCCTCGTCCTACCAAATGGGCGGCAACAGCCGCGGGGACAAAGGGGAGGACATGATGCACGACAGGCGGATCGGGCGGATTCTGGCTGCGGCGCTGGCGGGAAGCGCTGCCATGGCGATGGCGGCGCCGGCCGTCGCGGCGCAAAAGCGGGACGGCGCGCGCCGCGGCTTCGACATTCCCGCACAGGACGTCGCCGCCGCGCTGGAGGAATTCGGCCGGCAGAGCGGCAAGGCGGTGATGTTCAACCGCGATCGGCTGACGGGGGCGCGATCGAAACCGCTGCGCGGCGCGTATCCGGTCGAACAGGCGCTGGGCCGCCTGCTCGCGGGCACCGGGCTGACCTTCCGCGCGGTCAACGCCAATGCCTATGTCGTCGAAGCGCCGGCATCGGCGCCGCGCCCGATCGCCGACGCGCGCGAGGACGCCGCGGCCGACATCATCGTCACCGCGCAGAAGCGCCGCGAGGCGCTGAAGACGGTGCCGCTGAGCGTGACGGCGATTCAGGGCGAGACGCTGACCAGGCGCCAGCAGCACGGTTTCGCGGACTATGCGTCTTCCGTGCCCGGCCTGTCGCTGGAGGGGCAGGGGCCGGGCGTGACGCGCGTCACGCTGCGCGGCCTGAACGCGGGCGGTGTGGGATCGACGGTGGCGATCTATGTCGACGAATCGCCGTTCGGATCGAGCACCGCGCTGCTCAACGGCGCATCGCTGGCAGGGGATATCGACACCTGGGACCAGCAGCGCGTGGAGGTGCTGAGCGGACCGCAGGGGACATTGTACGGCGCCAACGCGCAGGGCGGGCTGATCAAGTTCGTCGCCAATGCGCCGGATACAAAAGAGGCCGAAGGCGCGGCGGAACTCGCCTGGGATACGGTGAAGGGCGGGAGCGCCGGACTTGCGGTGCGCGGCATGGTCAACCTGCCGCTGGGCGACAGCGTCGCGGTTCGCGTCAGCGGCTACGAACAGACGCTGCCGGGGTTCATCGACAACAGCCTGCTGGGCATTCGCGACCTGAACGGCGGCCGCAAATTCGGCGGACGCGCGGCGATCCTGCTGAGGCCGAGCGAGAGCCTGTCGATCGCGCTGACGGCGATGGGCCAGCAGACCAGATATGGTGGCGGCTATACCGTCGATATCGATCCGGTGACGCTCGAGCCCGGCCATGGCGATCTGGTGCAGCAGCGCTATCTTCGGGAAAACATGCGGTTCCGCTACCAGAACTACAATGCGACAGTGAACTGGGACCTGGGCGGCGCATCGCTGATATCCGCGACCAGCTACGGCGTGCTCGACGCGCGGCAGCCGATCGATTTCACCTCCGCCTATGTGGAGGGGCAGACGACCTTCGGCGAATATCTTTCGGACATATTGTTCGGGGAGCCGCTGGCGCTGGGCATGCTTCAGAACATCAATCTGAAGAAATTCACGCAGGAGGTGCGCCTGGCCTCTGCCGGATCGGGCATGCTGGAATGGCAGATCGGCGGTTACTACACGCATGAAAAGGCGAATCTGGACCAGCTTTTCACCGGCTATGTGCTGGGAACGCAGACGCCGTCGGCGAACCTGCCGCTGCTGGAGACCATCACGCTGGCATCGACCTATTCCGAATATGCCGGCTTCGCGACGGTGACGCTGAAGCTGAGCCCCGCTTTCGACGTGCGGGCGGGCGGGCGATATTCGTACAACCGCCAGGATGCGCTCCAGGAGGGGGAGGGCTTCTTCTTCGGGGGCAATCCCATTTCGTTCACCGCCAGATCGGTGGGAAAGGTGTTCACCTATTCGGTGGCGCCGCGCTGGACGATCAGCCGCGACCTGATGGTCTATGCGCGGGTGGCGAGCGGCTTTCGCCCTGGTGGCCCCAATGTTCTGCCGCCGCTGACCGATCCGGCGGTGCCGCGCCAATATGATGCCGACACCACCACCAATTACGAACTCGGCCTGCGATCGACATTGCTCGGCGGCCGGCTGTCGCTGGACCTGACCGCCTTCCTCGTCGACTGGAACCATATCCAGCTGTTGCAGGTCGTGCAGAATACCGGCGTCAACGCCAATGGCGGAAAGGCGCGGAGCAAGGGCCTGGAATGGTCGATCGGGGTGACCCCGGTGAAGGGCCTCAGTTTCAAATTCGTCGGCGCTTATACCGATGCGAAGCTGACGACATCGAGCCCCTCTTCGATCGAGGCCGTCGCGGGAAGCCCGCTGCCGTTCGTCTCGAAATGGAGCCAGTCGGTGGACGCCGAATATGCAGTGCCGCTGTCCTCCGACTTCAGCGCCTATATCGGCGGCCGGTGGAGCTATGTCGGCGATCGCTATTCGGGTTTCGACCTGACCGGCCAGAAACTGCTGCCGCATTACGACACGATCGACCTGCGGATGGGCGTGCAGAACAAGCTTTATACCGCCGGGTTCTATGTGAAGAATGCCGGCAACAGCCGCGGCTTGACCTCTTACGGATCGGGGGCGATTGCGCCCGACGGGTTTGGCAGCGGGAGCATCGTCCAACCTCGGACCATCGGCATCTCGCTGTCCGGTCGGTTCTGAGATGGCCAGGGCGATACGGTGGATCGGGATGATCGTGAAATGGATTGCGATCGGGATCGCGGCGATCATCCTGATCGCGCTGATCGGCGGCGCGCTGTACGAACAATATGCGCGCCGCGACGCCGCCAAACGCTTTCCGCCGCCCGGCCAGATGGTCGATATCGGCGGGCGGCGCATCCATCTGGATTGTCGCGGCAGCGGATCGCCGACCGTCGTCCTGGAGGCCGGCCTCGACATCAACGGCTCGCTGGGCTGGTACAAGATACAGGACGAGATCGCGAAGACGACGCGGGTCTGTTCGTCGGATCGCGCCGGGATCATGTGGAGCGATGCGCCCCCGCATGCCCAGGATGGCGATCATGCCGCGCGCGATCTTCATGCGGCACTCCGCGCCGCCGGGATCGACGGGCCACTGATCCTGGTCGGTCATTCGCTCGGCGGGCCCTATATGATGAATTATACGCGCCAGTTCGGCGGTGACGTGAAGGGGCTGGTCTTCGTCGACGCCTCGCACCCCGATCAGATCGCCCGGATGAGGCTGCCGGGCAAGCCGCCCGAATCGCAGGATCCGCCGCTTGCGCTGCGCATCATGGGCAAGCTGTCATGGACCGGTCTCCTCCGGTTGCTGCCCGCCCAACCGGGCAGTCCGGGCGAGCCCAAGGCGATCACCGATGCGCGCCAGGCCTATCTGGGCCACAGTATCCAGGGCGCCGTCGCTGAAATGAAGGCGGTGCCGAAGATCTTTGCGCAGGGCGGGGAATTGCGGACCCTGGGCGATCGGCCGATCGTGGTACTGACCGCCGCGAAACCCGGTTCGCCGGAAGAGCTGGAGCTGGAGGGACTGACGCCGGACGAAGCGCTGGCCCGGCAAAAGCTGTGGCAGGGGCTGCATGAGGACGAGGCGCGCTGGTCGACGCGATCGCGGCACGAACTGGTGCCGGATGCCGGGCATTATATCCAGCTCGATCGGCCCGATACGGTCGTTCGCGCGGTCAGCGAGGTCGTCGCGGCGGTGCGCGCAGGCGGGGCGAGTGCGCCTGGCAAATAGAGCGATCGTCGATCGGACAGGCATGTTCGGGGACAAGCCATGTCGCGAATATTTGCGACTATATCTTAGGATGTATATCTTTAATATCAAATACTTATGATCCAATATTAACAATATTTCAAGAATCGGTCCGCATTATGCCGGACATGGCGCAACCGAGCCCATGGTTGATCGCCGCAGGCCCCGCGCCGGGTTCTGGAATGCCCGGCGTGACTGTGGGGGATCACGGAGACGTGAGGTGCCTGCGACATTGAGGGGCGGTCTCCCGGCCGCCCCTCTTTTATCCCCCGATCCTTCAATAGCTGTCGTGCAGCCGCACCCAGCTCATCGTGCCGCCCGTTTCGTTGCGGCCCTTGGGCGTCAGGTCCAGCCAGTTGAATGCGCCCATCGTGAGCTCGGTGCCGCGATGATAGGTGGAATAGCTGTGGAAGATGTCGCCTTCATCGTCCTTCACGAAGATGCTGATGCCGAACATGTCCGGGCTGTTCCGGATCACCGTGCCGTAATTGTAGATGGCGGCGCCGGCTTCGCGATCCTCGGGCGTGAAGGACACCGCGAAATCGAAGTTGAAATCATTGCCGGCGGAGGAGACCCAGGGAAAGCGCCAGCCCATCCGCGCCTTGACCGCCTCGATCCGTTCGATCGACGCGCGCGACACCGCCGCGAAGGACAGGTCCGCCTGTTCGAAATGCTGCCGTGCCGCATCGATATGATCGGCGGTGAACGAACAGCCCGGGCAGATATGGTCCGATCCCGGCGTCAGCATGAAATGATAGACGGCGAGCTGGCTGCGCCCGTCGAACAGATCGGCGAGCGAGACCGGGCCGTCCGGCCCCTGGAAGGCATAGGGCGTCTCGATCCGCACCCAGGGCAATTGCCGGCGCTCGGCGCGCAGCGCGTCGAGCTCGTGCGTCAGTGCGCGTTCGCGGGCGAGCAGCGCCTTGCGCTCGGTCAGCCAGTCTTCGCGCGATGCGATACGATGGGTCATTGTCTCTCTCCTCGATCCAGTGCGTGTGGGTGCGCCCTGCGCGCCGTTCGGTTCAGCCATGGCGGCAGGTGGAACAGGCACATCAACGCATACATCCAGGCCATGGCGTCGATCGGGAGGGCGGCGGACGCCGAACAGAGCGGGATCGGCGGCGTGCCGATCGCGCTGATCCACGCCATCGCGGCGAAGGCGGGGGCCGCGGCAAGGCTCAGCCCGCGCGCGGCCCGGCCGCTCCGCCGCTCCATCCCTGCCATGATGTCCGTCACTGCCGGTCTCCCGATCGCGCCGCCATGACGGCGGATGCGAGGGCGGTTTAGGGGCAGGCGGATCGGGGGCGGGAGTGACAAGTGTGTCGCGATTTTTCCGGGCTTACAACAGGGTGCGGGGATGCTGACGCATCCGCACCCTGGAACGCTCGAGCGCCGCGCGGGCTTGACCAGGTGCGATGAGTCAAGCTCATCGCACCTTGGCATCATGCCGTCGCGTCGACCAGCCAGCAGGCGGCGGTGAAGCGCACCTGTTCGCCATCGACGAACGGCGCGAATGCGGCCCGGACGGTTTCGATCACCTCTGCACGCAGCCCGGCGTCGAGCGACGGCAGGATCAGCGGCAACAGCCCCAGCCGCGTGAAATAGCCGTCCAGTTCGCGTACGGGCAGGGTGCAGGGGATGTCGATCGGGGCGATTCCGATCGACGACCAGCCGCTCTGGCTCAGGATGGCTTGCACCTTGTACGGATCGGCAAAGGCGAACTGGCCGGGGCCGTCGGGATCGCGTTTGGGAAGCGCGGGCAGCAGCGGCGCGGCGGCGCGTTCCGCCGTGGTCATGAACGGATTTGCCGCCGGTGCGCGCCAGGCGGCGAAGCGCATCCGCGCACCGGCCATGCAGGCGCCGCGCAGATTGGCGAAGGCGCGGACCGGATCGTCGAAGAACATCACCCCGAAACGCGAGATGATCCGCGCATGGCTGCCGGGTTCGAAGCGATGCGTTTCGGCGTCGGCCCGGATGAAATCGGCGGCGATCCCCTGTTCGCGCGCACGTTCCCGCGCCCGCGCCAGCATCGGTTCCGAAATGTCGATGCCGGTGCAGCGGCGCGTGCCGCGCGCCGCCGCCAGCGTCAGCGCGCCGGTGCCGCAGCCGATATCGAGCAGCGGGCCGTCGGGGTCGCCGGGCAGGATCCCGGTCAACAGATCCTCGAACGGCGCGAACATCGCGTCGAGCACCGCCTGCGCCTCGGTCCAGCCCTTTCCGGCGACGCCGTTCCAGAGCTGTTGCTGGTCGGCCGGCACGCTCACCTGATCACCCATTTGTCCGCATCCTTTCGATTGCCATTGCGAGTCGTGCGATGCAGTCTGCCACTTCAAGTCAACTTGAGGTCAAGCATGGAAGCGATCGATATCGCCGAGGTTGCCAGGCGTTCGGGCGTGCCGGCCTCCACCTTGCGCTATTATGAGGAACAGGGGCTGATCGCATCAATCGGACGACGGGGCCTGCGGCGGTTGTTCGATGCTGCCGTGCTGCAGCGCCTGGTGCTGATCGCGCTCGGCCGTTCGGGCGGGTTTTCGCTCGCGGAGATCGGGCAATTGTTCGGGCCGGACGGCAATCCGCAAATCGATCGCGGCCTGCTCTCCGCCAAGGCGGGCGAACTGAACCGCACGATCCGCCGCCTTTCCGCGATGCGCGACGGCCTGCGCCACATCGCGGCGTGCCGGGCGCCGAGCCATATGGAATGCCCGAATTTCAGACGGTTGCTGGATGGGGCTCTGGCGAAGCGGGGGCGGGAGAAAGACAACCGTTCGGGCTGAGCCTGTCGAAGCCCTTGTTCTTCTTCAACCGCGATGCAGCAAGGAAAGGACAAGGTCTTCGACAGGCTCAGCCCAAACGGTTGAGGGAGCGCTCAGCCCGAACGGGTCTATAAGACGATTTGCCCTTACCGATCCTGATCCGGATCGGGATAGGCGAAGGGATCGGTCACGTTGGGCTGGGTGGGCACGGGGCCGCGCGGCAGCGGGGTGTCCGCATTGGCGGCGTTGAGCAGGAAGGATGCGAGGATGATCGCGCCCTGGCGCATATCCTCCGCTTTCAGGTGATCGAAGGTGTCGATCTGGCTGTGATGGACGCGGCTGCCGTAATCGAGCGGATCCTGGATGAACTGGAAGGCGGGGATGCCCACCGATTGCATGAACTGGTGATCGGTGCCCTCGGTTTTCTGGATGACGACCTTCGATGCGCCCATCGGGCCGAAGGGTTCCAGCCATTGGCGGAAGATCGGCACCACCGCCTGGTTGTTCTCCGCATAGATGCCGCGGATCTTGCCCGATCCATTGTCGAGATTGAAATAGGCCGCCAGATTCTTGTGCCCGGGCAAGGTCGTGATCGGGTAGCGCGTCGCCCAGCTGTAATAGAGTTCGCCGGCATCCAGCTTGCGATCGGGCGCGGGGCGATTCGCCAGATGCTGTTCGACATAGGCGATGCTGCCGTAAAGGCTCTGTTCCTCGCCGGACCACAGCGCGAAGCGGATCGTGCGCTTCGGCTTCACGCCCATGGCGGAGAGGATGCGCGCGGCCTCCATGATCATGGCCGATCCCGCCGCATTGTCGGCGGCGCCGTCGCCCGCGGCCCAGCTGTCCAGATGCGCGCCCGCCATCACATAGGCGCCGCTGGCATCGCTGCCCGGAATATCCGCGATGATGTTGTAGCCCTGGGGGTCGCTGTCGTCGAAATGGACCTGGCTGTCGATCTCCAGCGTCGGCGCGTCGCCGACCAGCGCGAGCCGGGCGAGGCGGCGATAATCCTCCGCCGCGATCTCGACGCCGGGGAGCGCGGGCGTCTCGCCGGTGCGATGCAGATAGCCCTCGCCATGCAGCAGCTTGCCGTCGCGCCGCGAACGCGTGGCGTAGGCGACCGCGCCTTCGCGCGCGAGGAAATCGGCGAGTTCACGCTCGAAACGCGCCTGCTTCATCCATTCGGCCAGCTTGTCGGGATTCCAATCGGGCTGTTCATAGCTGTCGAGCTTGCCGAGTTCCTCGTCGCTCAGCCGCTGGAAGGCCGGCTTGCCCGGCTCCGATCCCTCGCCGGGCATCGAGACGAGCACGATCTTGCCCGCCAGCTTGCCGCGCCATTTCTCGAAATGCTGCGGCTTGCTCATCGGCGCGACGATGATCGGGGCGCTGAGCGCGCCCTTCGTCGCGGGCGTCCAGGCGATGGGGATGGCGGTCAGCTGGATCGGGCGCGGCGTGACCATGCGCACGCTCGACTTCTCGATCCACCAGCCCCGGCCGAAGGCGAAGCCTTCCTTGTGGATATTGGCCAGCTTCCATTCGCGGAATTTCTCCTGCGTCCAGGCCTCCGCCTTCCGCATGCCCGGCGAATTGGTCATGCGCGGGCCGATCACGTCGGTCAGGTGCTGCGCGGTCTGCATCACCTGCGACCGGTTGGTGCCTTCATCGATGATGCGCAGCACCTGGGCATTGTCGTCGGGCTTGTCCGCCGGCTTGGCCGAAAGCGGCGTGGTGCTGAGCAGAAGGGCGGCGAGGGTGATCGGCAGGGTGCGCATGACGTTCCATCGTTGGGCGTGAAGGATGGCGATTGCTATGGCGGCGGCGGGGGAGTGGCAAGCGCATAACGCGGATGCGCTTCATTCCGGATATTGTTCGGCCCGAACGATGCGATCGCGGCCGATCGGCCGACCCCGGTGACCCTGCCGCAAGAGGCCGGATTGACATCCCCCCGGCTCAAGATAGGTGATGTTATAATATTACATTGATTCGTGTCAGTGTTTCATCGGGGGTTTTCTTGAGCAAACTGGTTTTCCGGGCGCTGTCGGCGCTTTCGCTTGTCGGCGCCTGCGCCGTTCCCGCCGCCGCGCAGCAGGCGGCCGGGGATCCCGCCGGCGAAAACGGCGCGGGGCGGCGCGCGGGCGAGGAAGCGGATGCGCGTGGGGCGGATAGCGGGGATATCGTCGTCACCGGATCTCTGATCCGCGGCCTGCCGCGGGAATATGTCGCGAGCCCGGTCTATACGCATGACCGGATGGATATGGTGCGATCGGGATCGGGCGCGGTTTCCGAATATATGCTGACCATCCCGCAGAATTTCACGGGCGACCTCAGCGAATTCGCGACGACGGGCGCGGGCATCGGCAGCCCGCTGGGCGATGCGACCAGCTTCAACCAGTTCGACGGTTTCGCCGGCTTCGCGCTGCGCGGCCTCGCTTCGGATGCGACGCTGACCTTGCTCAACGGCCGGCGCATGCCGTCTGTGGGCCTGACCGAGGCACCGACCGTCTCCGTCATCCCGGCGATGCTGATCGAGCGGATCGACATCATTCCCGACGGCGCATCCGCCACCTATGGCGCCGATGCGGTGGCGGGCGTCGTCAACATCGTGACGCGCCGGCCGAGCGAGGGCGTGGAGATGCAGGTGCGCGGCGCGATCGCGACGCAGACGGGCAAGGCGGACCTTCAGGCCAGCCTGCTCGCCGGCCATTCCTGGGGCAGCGGCAGCGTCTATGGCATGGCGATGTACCAGAAACGATCGCCCTTTGTCGGCGATCCCGTGGATGTGGCGGGTGAGGGGCTGCAGATCACCCAGCTTCCCGACGAGCGGCTGACCGGCCTGTATGGCGGGGTGCGGCAGGAGGCGGGCGACTTCACCTTCTCCGTCGATGCCTCACGCTTCCAGCGCGACCGCAGTTCGCGCCAGCTCTACCTCGACGAGCCCGCCTATAACCGGCTGTTCAGGACGCGGACGACGGGCGTGTCGATCTATGGCGGCGCGCATTGGCAGGGGCAGGGCGCGACCGCGCTGGACCTGACGGTGGATTATCACCGCACCCATACCGACAGCAGCTCCAGCCGGGTGGGGCGCCCGCCCAGCACGCGCGAGTCCACGAACCGGCTGTTCGTCGCCGAACTGCGCGGCCAGACCGAGCTGATGCCCCTGCCGGGCGGGCCGGTGCTGGCGGCGGGCGGGCTCCAGTATCGGGAGGAGACGTTGCGCACCGATGCGACGATCTTCTTCAACCGCAGCGGCGGCACGCGCAAGGTGAAGTCGATCTTCGGCGAGCTGAACGTGCCGGTCGTCGGGCCCGAACAGGCCGTGCCGCTGATGCGATCGCTGACATTGTCGGCAGCGGCCCGTTATGAGGATCTGCGCTTCGACACCGCGCTTTCGCCCAAGCTGGGGCTGCGCTGGCAGATCGATCGCGCGATCGCGTTGCGCGGCACCTTTGCCCGATCCTTCCTGGTGCCGCGTTTCCGCAGCACGATCGGCATCGCCGAACAGGTCTCTTTCGGGCTGTATGACTATCGATTCCTCGATCCGAAATATCAGGATCCGGCGCTGGCGCCCGGGCAGGCGCTGGTGATGTTCCGCGCGGGCGCGAACCCCGATCTCAAGACGCAGAATGCCGATACCTTCACGCTGGGCATGGACCTGACCCCCGCATTCGCGCCCGGCCTGACGATCAAGGCCGGCTATTACCGGATCAGGATATCCGGGCGGGTCGGAACGCCGTCACCCGACGACAGCCTGTCCGTTCAGGATCTGCAGATCTTCAACATCGCCCAGCCCGGCCTGAACGCGGTGCGCGAGGTGCTGGACAATCCCGATGTCTTCCGCCGTTTCGCGGAGGTGCCATGGGTGAATGGCGGCGAACTGACCATGTTCGATTCCGCCGGCCAGGTGCCCGCCGACCTGCTTTCGCGCGTGCAACTGATCGCGGACATCCGCGCGCAGAATTTCGCGGTGGAGGCGACCGACGGCATCGATCTCGATCTCGCCTGGCGTGGGCCGCTGCTGGGCGGCAGCGCGATGGTGAAGCTGAGCGGGCAGTATATCCTGAACCTGTCGCTGAAGGCCGGCGGATCGACCGCGATTTCGCGGCTGGACGGCTATGCCAAGCCGGCCGACCTGCGGCTGAACGGCACCATCGCCTGGGCGCGCGGCGGCGTCTCGATCGGATCGGTGATCAACTACATCGACGGCTTCACCGACGACCGGCCGGGCCGGCCGGTGCGCAGCATCGGATCCTTCACCACGGCATCGTTGTTTCTGGGCCTCGATCTCGGCCGCCTGACATCGGCGCGCTGGCTGAAGGACAGCGAGGCGCAGATCGTCGTCGCCAACCTGTTCGATCGCCAGCCGCCGCGCATCGTGGACGGCGTGCTGGGCTATGATCCCTATAACAACCCGCCCAATCCGCGCACGATCGGGCTGGTGCTGACGCGGCGGTTCTAGGGGCGGCGGAGTGGGAGACTGTCCTGCACTAGCGGAACAAAATCAACTCCTCGCCGTCGAACCAAATTCGACGTGGAGGGCCAATCGGGGCAAAATTGACTGCTGTGCGATGATCGCTTTTTGCGCTGGGCGATAGAATGAGGGAGGTTTTCTCAACGGCGACATGAGTGCCGTAGGGTTTATATTGCCCAATATAACGACCGGAGCTCATGATGATAATTCTCTGCCCTCCGTGGATCGCACATTCCGGGCAGGCTGGGGCGAGGCGATATCGATAGTCGTAAATCTGGAAGACATGGCGATCGGCGATGATTTCGCCCACTTTGCTGATCTTCAGATCGTCCCGGCGGCAGTCCAAAGATCCGGAGAAATTGCCGGCCGCCAGAGCGGGTAAAATGCCGCTGCGACAATCGGCATCGTTGGCGGATCGTGCCTGCCCATGACTGGACAGGCAGGCAAGCGCAACGGCAAGCACGGTGAGCGCGACAGGCTTCATTGTGCCGGCATATCATGATCGTGTTTTCGAAACGCCGGCTTTTTGGACTGCCTTTCCAGGAAGCGGGCGACCGGAACTGGGGCGCTTGCTGACTGGCAGGATTCGGAGGTCGTCCACTGCACGCCGAGGGCCGACATTGGGTGGGAAGCGGACGGCCGGCTCGCGGACAAGATCGATCCATAGCGGACCTCGGGCCTATAGCGCGGGGCAGCGCGGCGCCGGAGTGAGGGTGATGTTTTTGTAAGTCAGAGGACGTTGCACGTCGCCGTCGTCGGTATTGATAGTTGCGATTCCTTTGAAGGTGGCCGGGATTCCATTGTCAGGTGAGCCGATGTCTTCCTTTTGCACCGGTCCGTACAGCGTAACGAGTACGAATGCCTGAAGCTCTTTCGGGCTGCTTTGATTGAACCAAGTCGCTCCCTGGCTCCCTCCGCCGGACAATTCACCGCCGGGAGTTGCGCTGCTGCCGGCTTTGATTCTCCATCCGCTGGGTATTCGACATATCGACTGGAAATGGACCCCCCAGGTTTCGAAGTGGAACGCCTCGATACTCTCGGTTTCCTTCAAGGGTATGGAGCCGATAGACAAAAGGTAAGTGCGTGGCTGATCTTCGTGAGAAGGTGCGGTAGCCAGGAGAATCAGCGGAGCAAGCGATTTCATGACCTTATCATTCAACGGCAAGGGCCCGACCGCAACCGAGTTCAGCAGGGCCTAACTTGAACGGCTAAGATTGGCGCACTTCCTGCCCGACCGCTTCCTGGGACGCTTTTCCGATCACGAACGGCGAAGAATGGATGGTTAACAGTCATTGGACAAGGGGCCCATGAACACCTTTCGTTCGGGCTCTCCTTCGCTTCTGAGAAGCATCCACAGCGCTGTTTCAGGGAGCAAGCCCAGCTCTGAGACACGAAGCGGAACAATTGCATCGTCAGCGTGCACCCGATCGGGCCAGTTCCCCCAAACAACCTTTGCCGAGAACTTACGCCCCCTGCATTCGACTTCTACGATGTCGCCAACAATGGGGGCTGGACCATCGAACCGATTTTGATCTTCGCGAAGTTCTCTTTCCGTCACGACCTCGCCCGACTTCAAGGCGATACGTTTAATCCAGTAAACCATGTGCACACGCTAGCATCAGCGACGCAATCGTTCAATGTCCGCAATTTGGGGCGCTTCCTGCCCGACCGCTTCCTGGGACACTTTCCCGATCACGAACGGCGAGGATTGGGTGGTTAGCTGCTGCTTAGCCTCATAGCCTCAAGCTGCTGCACTGCGGCGTCTAATGCTTTGATCTCGCTCGCCGCTTCACGAACCATTTTGTAGAATTTTCTGTACATTACTTTAGGGCAATCATAATATTCAAGTAAAAGTATGTCACCGGCCACATATCTGGACATCAACGTATTGTATCGATCTACAATTTTATTAATCGAATGAGAAATATTATCTAAAATTATCTTGCGAGATGCATTTTCACAAACGCCAGAGGATATATAATATATTTTTTCGTCGAGCAATTTCAGTCTCTCTTCGATATGAACTTGTTCGGACGTAATTTTATATTTTTGCCTCTGAAAATCTACGTCGATATCATTATAATTTTCTGCGGCGAAATAAGGGGTTAGGAGCGCTATCCAGAACAAAAACAGCCGCACGTCAGCCCCCTTTTTGAATCAGACTACGTCATGAGCCAAACGTCCGCAACTGGGCGCTTCCTGCCCGACCGCTTCCAGCAGCGCTTTCCGATCACGAACGGCGAAGAATGGGGTGGGAACCGATCGTTCGCTAATGAGCGAGAACAAAGACCATCAATGCGGTAAAGAACAGCCCCATTATCATGTTCATAAAATAAGCACCGAAGCCTAGCCAAAATCTGATGGGCTGTTCCGCTCTGTCTGCAGACCAGGCGATGCCAATCAGTTTGCCAAACCGCAATGCGTGCTGAACCAGCCACCCGAAGCCAAAGGTGAACATCAGGCAGAAGGTGGCGGTGAAGTAGATCATGCTCCAATCCTAGTAGCATGGTCGCTTCTCGCCAAACCGCTTCCGGTGGTGCATTTCTGATCACGAACGGCGAAGATTGCGGGATTACGGTGACAGGTACAAAAATCCATAATTCTCTCTGGTGATCAACCAGCTAGCAAATATTTAGGGGTTTTTGCACGGGTCACCGTAATCACGCTGCCGGTATCCCTGTCGCATCCGGCTGATGGCGCTGTGGCGATCAGCTCTCGGCTTCGCCGGCCCGCAGGAAGGATGCGATTTCGCGTCCTTCGTCTTCGGTCGTTCCGGCAGAGGCGGGGCGCCCCGCTCTGCGGTACCAATAATCGGCGTTCCCGAGATCGCCTTCGATCCGATGGAGCCAGGCATGAACCCATGCTCCGGGGGCCGTCATGTCGTCCTGAGCGATCGCGTGCGCTTCGTTCCATTCTCCCCGAAGCGCATGTTGAACCGCCCGAAGAAGCGGCGGCTCCTTGCGTGGCGCGTTGTCGTCCGTCATCGCGGCAAGGGGGCGGGCCTATCGCCCGAGAAGCAGGAAATAATCATAGGCCGCGCGGGAGATTTCGGCGATGACGCGTTCCTGGGTCTGGGGTCCCTTGGTGTCGCCCTTCACGAATACCGCGATCGCGAACTGATTGCCGTCCGGCAGCGTCACGAAACCCACATCATTGGCAACGTCCCGCAGGGTGCCCGTCTTGTGCGCGACCATCGTGCCCGGCGGCAACAGCCCCTTCAGGCGCGCCTCGCCGGTGTGGCAGCGCTCCATGATCTCGATCAGCGCCTTTGTGCTCGTCGCGCTCACCGCCTTGCCCGCCCGGATGGCGAGCAGCAGGTTCAGCATCGCTTCGGGCGTGCTGTTGTTGCTCGTGACAAGGTCGAACGGGGTTCCATCGGGGCGGATGCGCCGCGTATCGCGATCGACCTGCATGCCGGTGATCCCGATCGAGCGCAGCCATGCGGTCACTGCCGCCGGGCCGCCGACGGTTTCGGAGAGCACGTTGGTCGCGGTGTTGTCGCTGCGCGTCAGCATCAGTTCGAGCAGATTGTGGACAGACAGCGATACGCCCCGATGCGGCAACTGATCGGCGATCCCGTCGGACGGGACGACCAGCGCGGGATCGACCGTGATCATATGGTCGAGCGTCAGCTTGCCGCTGTCGATCAGCGAGAAGATCGCGCCCGCCACGGAGATCTTGAAGGTGCTCGCCATCGGAAAGCGCGTGCCCGCGTTCAGCGTGATCACGTCGCCCCCGCCGATCCGCTGGATGGCAACGCCGGTGGTGCCGTCGGTCTGCTGCGCAAGGCGCGCGAAACTCTCGACCAGCCGCTGCTTCGCCTGCGCCACATCGATGCTCTTGGAAGCGGCCGGCGCCGCCGCAGCGGCCGGAGATGCGATGGCCAGCATCGCAGCCATGGCGACAAGTGCCGAATTATACCTCATCGAAGCCCCCAGAGTATCGTGACGGACGCCGTGGATCGGTGGCTCGAGTCATCGAGCCGCGACCAACGGCATGGGTACAGTGCCAAAGACGGCGGCGGCTGTCATCCATTCGCGATGCGGCGGGATCGGTGGCGACCGTGCGGAGGGAAGTGAAGGTTATAGCCCGTCGCGGCAGCCGATCTGCTGCCGATGTTGCGGCGACAGGTGCAACCCTAATTTTATCTGGCGATCAACCGGTTGGCGGATTGTATTTAGGGGTTTCTGCGCCTGATACCGTAATCTTCTTCAATTTATCAATTTCGTCGAAAATATATTCGACGATTCCAATAAATCATTCGTTTTTGATTTTTCCATGAGATCGAAAATTTCGCTGCAATCGATAATTCTTGACCATCCAAGAATCAAACTATCATCAACAACCGAAGACTTGACATATTTCGCCATCTGAATTGCAGTAAATACCATTAAAAACTTTGATTCGCTCGTTCTCACAAAAACAGACACGTCTGCCCAACATCCACCGTCGTAGTCATCTTCATATCCTTCAACTACTGGAACATGGATAAACATAACTCTCGCGGCACAATCATTATTTACATGTATATCAAAATAATCTCCGTGCCTTACAACATTGTCACAATCGCACGAATCATGAAATTCAAAAGTCGGTACCCCAAAATACTCGCTGAACCCAGACCAACATTCTACCATTCTATCTGCAAAAGACCCTATGCTGAATTCAGCACAAGGCATTTTCACACCCAGCTCTATTGTCATAAGCCATAGGTCCATCTCTATTCGGCCATCCATCAACGTAACACATATGCTTCGGATCACCGCTGGAATTGTAACCTCTGATAGTGCCCCATTTTCCGCAGGGTCAAGGATAACGCCGCAGGCAATTCACCCCTCATCAGCCTGCCGCCACATGTGCGCGGCCTTGCAGTTACGGTGACAGGTGCAAAAAATCCCTAATTTTTCCGGTGATAGACCGGCTAGTGGATTGAATATTCAAGGGTTTTTGTACATACTGCCGTAATTCTGAACACAAGTGGAAAAGCGGCAAGCTGGTGCGGGATCTCGTAACGCCGTCGCAGCAGCGGGCATTGCTCCAGGCGGCGGAACCGTTCCCCTGGCCTTGACGAGTTCGGCTGCCCATCGTTCGGCATGAGGATTGGGCAGGAGCAGAGGGGGCGGTGTCAGCGTGCGGCCCAACGGGCATTCCTGTTGATCAGCACCGGGCGTTATTCAGCGGATGCGGCGTCCGTCGGAAGGAGATATTCAAGCTCCGTCGCTTCGCGGACGCTTTCGACGCGATTGCCCTCGAACACGACCAGCCAGGTGCATGGCAGATCCACGAAGAGCGGGGCGGGGGCTGCATGTTTCAGCCAGAGGGTGCGGGTGCCTGAAACGAGATAGGCCGGGTGGGCATTGAGCCGGCGGTCGCCCAGTGCATGAATGGCCGTTATCCGGACCGGTTGCCTGTCCTTGCGGCCGTCATTCTCCGTAAAGGACGTGCCGTCTGTGCAATTGCCGCTCTCATAACGGAATGTTGCGTCGTCCCTCCATGCATCCGTAAGCGTTTTCCGGATGACGTCCGGACCCTGTTCGAAATCGTGGAATTCGACGACGGCTTGCGGGGTTTCGCCGTGCGCGGCGGTGGAGATCGCGATCGATGCCGGAATCGCCAGTCGTCCGATCAGCTTCATCGTCGCTGTCCATTTTGCCGCCTGGTGCCGGATCAGATTGCGCAACCTCACCGAAGTTCACCCCCCTCCGCCCGCCATGTCGCGACGAACACGTCGCGGCAGGCCGGCATGGTCGCGTCGATCGGGCGGATCGGCGTCACGCCGTGCATCACCCGGTGATCGTCGAGTAGCACGGCGTCGCCCGGCGCCGCCAGGGTGAAGCGGTCGATCTCCGGCCGGCCGTCGATCTGGATCTCGGTCACGCCCTCAGCGGCGTTCTGCCGATCGATCAGCATCACCAGCACCCAATCGACGCCGTCGCGGTGCATGCCCTCCGGCGTGGGGCGGCCCGGTTCCCGCGCCGTGGCCTCGATCCGGAACTGGTGCAGCTCGACATGCCAATGCACAGCCCCGGCCCTGGCTTCGGCGGCTTCGAAGACGGCTGTCGCGCCGCGCAGCAGCCGCCGCATCATCGGGCTTTCGACGATGGCGTCGTCCATCGGTTCGAACCAGCGCTGAATGTCTCCATTGAGCCGGTTATAGTCGCGGCTCTGGAAATGGGGCTGGTGCGGCTTGCGCATGATCGCGTCGGGCGCGATCGCCAGGGCGGCGTGCCGACGCCGGCGATAGCGGCCGCCATCGGCCATGTAGCGATCGAGGCCGAGCCGATCCCATGAGCCCGCAAAGTCCGTCCAGTCCGGATCCGGGCCGGGCGCGGGCAGCCAATCGATCGTGCCGGGCGCCGGACGGACGAAGCCCCGCGCGGCAAGCTCCGGGGCGAGGGAAGGGGTGGCGACCCCAATGTTCATCGATGGCCGAGACACGGCATGATCCTCAAATCGACAGCGGCTCCGATATCGAAGCGGCGCGCCATCATACAGGAACGCGCGCGGCCGGATCATGGCCGGTCGTCGCAACTTGGACTTGAGGGGCGGGGCGGCGCCTGGTTGGCCGATCATCTTGCCTGATGGCTGAAGCGGCGGCTGACCGCGAGACATTGTGCCGGTATCGGATCGCCGTGCCCCGGCAATGACGCTTCGATTTTGCCGGCGACGGCGTTAAGGGGGGCTCTCCAGGCTTGGAGGGTTGATCAGATCAACCCTCCAGCTTCTTGTTTTATCGTGATTTCCGAGTCGTCAGATGATGTCATCTGACTGGAAATCTCTCCAATCGCCGAAAGTTCCGCATGACCTCTCCCGCCGATCTCGCCGTCCGCATGCGCCGCGCCGCGTTCAATCGCGCGCTGGCGGATGGCGATCTGGCGGCGATCGGGCCGATCCTGGCGCCGGATGCGGTGCTCGTCACCGGCACAGACAGCGCCGTCCTGTCCGGCCGCAAGGGGCAGTTGCAGGCGTGGAAGCGCGAATTCGCTGCTTCCGCGCGGGCGATCTACACGCGCACGCCCGAGAGCATCCTGGTCTCCCCGGTCGAGCCCATCGCGATGGAACATGGCCAATGGCAGGGCGTGTCCGCCGCCGACGGCCGGATGCTGGCATCCGGCGCCTATAGCGCCAAATGGCGCGAGAGCCGGGGGGAATGGGTGCTGGAGGCCGAAATCTTCCTCACGCTCGCCTGAATCCGGTCCGGTCGCGTATCGTGCGATGGGCCGGGCATCGTCGCAAGGATCGTCACCGTCATGAAACTCCGCCCCGTCCTGTCCATCCTGCCGCTGGCCCTGTTCGCGGCGGCGCCCGTATCCGCCGCGCAGGACGAGGAGGAGGCCGTCGATCCCGCCAGCCACACGCTGGCGGAGATCATCGCCTGCGAATTGCCCGATGTGCCGACATGGAACGGCTTCGCGCTCTGGTTCTATGACAATGCGGAGGCGCGGCGGCATTACGGCATGACGCCGGTGAAGGGCGACAATCCCTTCCTCTCCGAATATCGGCTCGCCACGCCGATCGCGATATTCGGCCGCACGACCGATCGGGTGGCGTTCAGCAGTTCGGGGCTGATGGCGGTGCTGTCCGGCGTGACGCCGCAGGCGCTGGCGAAGGAACTGGATGTGCCCCCGGTGATCGACGCGCCCGGCAAGTTCATGGGCGAACGCATGGTGACGGAAGCGGCGTTCGACGGCGGATCGGAGGCGTTCCAGGGCACCACGCGCATCTCGCTCAACGTCTCCACCGTCACCACGCATCCGGGCAAGGTGCTGGCGGGATGCAGCTACAGGATCGACATGAAGGAATAAGAGTCGGTTTGGGAAATGTGCGGAAGAGCACATTTCCATGACCGCACCGCCCTACACACGCATTCCAACGATGCTTCGCATCGCCGGAACCTTGGCCTGTTGCGCCCGCTCCCCCACCCGGCCTCCCCGAAGATACTGCCGTTGGGAGGCCGGGTGGGGGCGGGGGCCCCCCCCCCCCCCCCCCCCCCCCCCCCGCCCCCGGGGGGGGGGGGGGGGGGGGGGGGGCGCGGCCGCAACAGGCCTCAGGGCCCGCATCGCCGGCACGAGCAGGAGAAATAATGAGGGTGAGACTCCCCCGGTCTCGCCCTTGTGCAGCTTATTTTCGCCGAAGCCGCGCGGGTGATTGCAACAGTGTAACATCGCGTCTTATGGAGGGCGCCATGAAAAAGGCATGGCTCCTCGCACCGCTTGCGCTGCTGCTTCTCGGCAATGGCGCACCCTCCACCGATTACAGCGCGCGCGTCGCGGCGATCCTGAAGAAGACGCCGCTGATCGACGGCCATAACGACTGGCCGGAAACGATGCGCGAGCGCGAGGGCGATGCCCGCTGGACGCTCGACCTGCGCGAGGGCTGGGACAAGAAGCCGGTTCCCTACAACACCGATATCTCGCTGCTGCGCAAGGGCATGGTGGGCGGCCAGTTCTGGTCGGTCTATGTTTCCGCGAACCTGCCCGGGCTGGAACAGGTGATGGAAACGCTCCAGCAGATCGATCTCGTCAAGAACATCGTCGCGCGTTACCCCAATGATTTCGCGCTGGCGCGCACCGCCGCCGACGTTCGCCGCATCCACGCATCGGGGCGCATCGCATCGATGATCGGCGTCGAGGGCGGCGGCCAGATCAACGGCGATCTCTCGATCCTGCGCACCTATGCGGAACTGGGCGCGGGCTATCTGACGCTCAGCCATTCGCGCACCATCGAATGGGCGGATTCCGCCACCGACAATCCCAAGCATGGCGGGCTCACCCCGTTCGGCGAAGCCGTGGTGCACGAACTCAATCGCCTGGGCATGCTGGTCGACCTGAGCCATGTCAGCGAAGAGACGATGCAGGACGCGCTGCGTATCTCGAAGGCGCCGGTCATCTATTCGCATTCGGGCGCGCGCGCGCTTTCGGATCATCCGCGCAACGTGTCCGACGAGACGTTGCGCCTGGTCGCGAAGAATGGCGGCGTGGTGATGGTGAACTATGCGCCATTCTATGTCACCGAGGCGTTCCGCCGCTGGGATGCCGAGCGTGGTGCCGAGCGGGCGCGGCTGAACATGCCGCCGTTCGGCGGGCTGTTCATCGGCCAGCCCGAAAAGGCCAAGGCCGCGATGGACGAATGGATGCGGAAGAATCCGCCGCCCAAGGTGACGCTGAACGACGTCGCCGACCATATCGATCATATCGCCAAGGTGGCGGGCGTCGATCATGTCGGGCTTGGGTCCGATTTCGACGGCACCGGCAACGAACTGCCCGAAGGGCTGGGGGACGCCAGCACCTATCCCGCGCTGATGGCCGAACTGCTCCGCCGCGGCTGGAAGGATGCGGATGTCGCCAAGGTCGCGGGCGGCAATGTGCTGCGCGCGATGGAAGGCGCCGAAAAGGCGGCGGCGGCGATGAAGAACGAACTGCCGGTAACCACCCAGCTCAAATAGGGCGCGGGGCTTTGCCGGGGTGCGATGAGCGGCGCTCGTCGCACGCCGGCATGATCCGGGCTATGATCCGGCGGGTGGTTCCGCCCCGGCCCGGGCGGCGGCGTGATGCTTCGCCGCCGCGTCCAGCCCGGCCATCGCGAACCGGTGGAGGTGATCCGCCAGCAATTCGGGCGCCAGCGGCGGCATGCCTTCGGGAATGAGCGCGCCGCGCGTCATGATCAGCATCGCGCAGGGGGCGGCGGTGCTGAGGAAGCAATGGAACAGCGCCGGCTCGCCCATCGGAATGCCGGTGATCTCGCTGATCAGCGACAGGACGATGCCGAGCTTGGGCAGCACCTCGTTCTGGCGCAGCACCACGAAATGCGATGATGGCGACGCCAGTTCGCGCAGCAGCACCCGGCTGCTCCAATGTTCGGTGCGCACGACGACGGAAACGAGCATGTCGAGCAGCATGCGCAGCTTGCGCGGCGCGGGCAGGTCCAGCGCGGCGATCTCCTCCAGCGCGTCGCGGCTGACGATCCGGCGGTGCGCCTCGATCAGGACGGCGCGGTACAGAGCGTCGCGGCCGCCGAAATGATAGTTGATCGATGCGAGATCGGCGGCGGCGTGCGCGGCGATCGCCTTTCCCGTGGTTTCCCCATATCCGTTGGCGGCGAACAATTCGCCCGCGCTCTCCAGCAGGCGCGCGCGCGTTTCCTCTCCATCGGAGCGGAGTGCGCGCCTTGGCCTGGCCATGATCCTCCCTCCCTCGAACGTGCCCGGGCCACCCGTCGGGCACCGGCGCCTGCCCGTTTCAAAAACCGCTCTGGACGTTAAATCATATTTAGACTAAATGCAATTTGAACTTGCCGCGGCGGCATGCCGGGCGCGGGCTGCGGAGTGCCGGAATGAGCAGGTTTCAAGCATCGCGCGGAAAAGTGGGAACCGGTTTTCCGCAAGAGCGATGCGACGACGGATCAGCATCGCGCGGAAAAGTGGAATCCGGTTTTCCGCAAAAGCGATGCGATGAGTTCAGAGCATCGCGCGGAAAAGTGGGAACCGGTTTTCCGCAAAAGCGATGCGACGACGGATCCATATCGCGCGGAAAAGTGCGAACCGGCTTTCGCGCCGCCCGCCGCAATGTCTTCGGCATCGCGCTGCTGTCGCTGCTCGTCGTCGGGTGCGGCGGCCGGAACGGCGACGACGATCGCCTGGAACTGACCGGGAATGTCGATGTCCGCCAGGTGTCGCTCGCCTTCGAGCAGACCGGGCGGATCGCGGAGCTGGGCGCGCAGGAAGGCGATATGGTGAAGGCGGGGGCGGTTCTCGGCCTGCTCGATACCGTGACGCTGAAGCTGCAGGCGGAAGAAGCGAAGGCGCGGGTGGAGGTGCAGGAACAGAGCCTGCGCCGCCTGCGCAACGGATCGCGCCCGCAGGAGATCGCGCAGGCCGCGGCGCGGCTCGCCTCGGCCGAGGCGGAGGCGCGGCGGGCCGCCGACGAACTCGCGCGGCTGCAGGGCATCGCCGGGGATACGCAGGGCCGGGGTGTTGCCGGCCGGGATATGGATGCCGCCCGGAAACAGGCGGCTGCCGCCAATGCCGCCGTTCGCGAGCAGGCCGCGGCGCTCAGCCTTGCCAGGCAGGGGCCGCGCAGCGAGGATGTCGCGGGCGGCGCCGCGCAACTGGGGGCGGCGCGCGCGCAGCTTGCGCTGCTCCAGCACCAGATCGGCCAGGGCGTGCTGCGCGCGCCGGTTGACGGCGTGATCCGCGCGCGACTGCTGGAGCCGGGCGACATCGCCTCTCCGCAGAAACCGGTGTTCGAAATCGCGCGGGTCCGCCCCAAATGGGTGCGCGCCTATGTCGAGCAGCCCGATCTCGGCCGCATCCGCCCCGGCATGGCCGCCGGCATCGTCAGCGACAGCCAGCCCGACCGGCCGATCGCGGGCCGCATCGGCTATATCTCGTCGGTGGCCGAATTCACGCCCAAGACGGTGCAGACCCAGGAATTGCGCGCCAGCCTGGTCTATGAAATCCGGGTGACGGTGGACGATCCGGACAACCGGCTGCGGCTGGGCCAGCCCGTCACCGTCCGGATCGACCTGGCCGGCCCGAAAAAGTGAGCGCACCCGACCCGACGGTCGCGATCCAGGGCTTGATCAAGCGTTTCGACGCGCCCGACGGCACGCCCTTCGATGCGGTCGACGCGGTTTCGCTGACCGTGCGGGCCGGCGAGCTGACCGCGCTGGTGGGGCCGGACGGCGCGGGAAAGACCAGCCTGATGCGCATGATGGCCGGGCTGCTCAGCCCCGATGCCGGCACGCTTTCGGTGCTGGGCATCGATGTGCGCGCCGATCCGCAATCGGTGCAGGATCGGATCAGCTACATGCCGCAGCGCTTCGGCCTGTACGAGGATCTGAGCGTCCAGGAAAATCTCGACCTCTATGCCGATCTCCACGGCGTTCCGCAGGCGGTGCGCCGCGAACGCTTCGGCCGGATGCTGGAGATGACGGACATGGCGCGCTTCACGGCGCGGCCGGCGGGCAAGCTTTCGGGCGGCATGAAGCAGAAGCTGGGGCTGGCCTGCACGCTGGTGCGATCGCCCGATCTGCTGCTGCTCGACGAACCCAGCGTGGGCGTCGATCCGCTGTCGCGCCGCGACCTGTGGAAGATCATCGAACAGTTGATCGCCGACGAACGATTGAGCGTGATCGTGAGCACCGCCTATATGGACGAGGCGGAACGCTGCGCGCAGGTGTTCGTGCTCAATCGCGGCAGGCTGCTGGCCGAAGGATCGCCGGAGGCGCTGCGCCGCCGTGCGGAGGGGCTGACCTATGTCGCCGAACCGGTGGCGGGCCTGCCGCCGCGCGACGTGCAGGCGCGGCTGATCGACGATCCCGGCAGTATCGTCGATGCCGTGCCGAAGGGCGGGCGCATCTGGTTCATCCGCCGGCCCGAAACGGACGAGGCCGCGCTCCGCGCGCTGCTGCCCGATACGCGCTTCGCACCGCGCGCGCCCGAACTGGAAGATGCCTTCATGCTGCTGCTGCACGCGCATGAGGATGGAGACGGAACCGGCGGCACGGGCACGCCGGCGCACGAAGCGGCCGGGCGGGACGGCGGCGGAGACATACAGGCGGACGACGATGCGCCGGTGATCGTCGTGCGCGATCTCGTGCGCAGGTTCGGCGATTTCACGGCGGTGGCCAGCACATCCTTCGACGTGCATCGCGGCGAGATCTTCGGCCTGCTCGGCCCCAACGGCGCGGGCAAGACCACCACCTTCCGCATGTTGTGCGGGCTGCTGCCGGCGACGAGCGGCCATCTGGAGGTGGCGGGGCGGGATCTGCGCACGGCGCGCGCGCAGGCGCGGGCGCGCATCGGCTATGTCTCCCAGAAATTCGCGCTCTACGCCAATCTCTCCGTCCGCGAGAATCTCGATTTCTTCGCGGGCGCCTATGGATTGAGCGGCGCGCGCGCGCAGGATCGCATCGGCGCGGTGATCGATCAGTTCCAGCTCGATCCCAGGGCGCCGAGCGGCATCCTGCCCACCGGCTACAAGCAGCGGCTGGCGATGGCGGCGGGGCTGCTGCACGAACCCGAGATCCTGTTCCTGGACGAACCGACCAGCGGCATCGATCCGCTGGCCCGGCGCGCCTTCTGGCGGACGATCACCGCGCTCGCCCGATCGGGCGTCACCATCGTCGTCACCACGCATTTCATGGAAGAGGCCGAATATTGCGATCGCATCGCGATCCAGGATGCCGGCCGGATGCTGGCGCTGGGCACGCCCGCCGAAGTGCGCGCGCAGGCGGGCGGCGATGCGGCGGACATGAACGCCGCCTTCATCGCGATCGTCGAGCAGGGGCGCGTCGACGATCGGCAGGACAGGCACGCGGCATGAGCGGGCGATCGGGCTTCCACACGCGCCTGATCGCGCTCACCCGCAAGGAGACGCGGCAATTGCTGCGCGATCGCAGCAACCTGCTCGTCGGCCTGTTGCTGCCCTTCGCGCTGATCCTGCTGTTCGGTTACGGCCTGTCCTTCGATGTCGAGAATGCGCCGGTCGCGGTGGTGCTGGAGGATCGATCGCCCGGCGCGCGCGATATCGTCGCGGGGCTGGACGGTTCGCCCTATCTGGCGCCGGTGATGGTGGCGAGCATGGCGGATGCGGAGGCGCTGATGCGCGCCAGGAAGGTGGACGGGATCGTCCGCCTGCCTGTCGATTTCTCCGCCGCCCGCGCGGCCGGCGACGGGCGCGTGCAACTGATCGTCAATGGCGCGGACTCGACGACGGCGACCGCGATCGAGGGCTATGTGAACGGCGCGCTCCAGACGGCGTCGCTGCACGCGGCGGATCGCGCGGGCGTAGGCGCGCGGGGCGGCGTGACGCTGGTGCAGCGCACCTGGTTCAACGAAGCCGGCAACAGCCGCTGGTATCTGGTGCCGGGGCTGCTGGTGCTGGTGATGACGCTGATCGGCGCCTTTCTCACTTCCTTGCTGATCGCGCGCGAATGGGAACGCGGCACGCTGGAATCGCTGTTCGTCACGCCGGTGCGACCGACGGAGATCGTGCTGTCCAAACTGGCGCCCTATGCCGTGATCGGCGCGATCGACGTGGTGATCTGCCTGATCTGCGCGCGCTTCATGTTCGACGTGCCGATCCGCGGATCGCTGCTGCTGATCATCTTCGCATCCTTGCTCTATCTGATCGTTTCGCTGCTGCTGGGGCTGTTCATATCGGGTGCGACGCGCAACCAGTTCGCGGCGAGCCAGATGGCGCTGCTCGCCAGTTTCATGCCCGCGATGATGCTGTCCGGCTTCGTCTTCGACCTGCGCAACGTGCCGCTCGCCATCCAGATCATCGCGCAGGCGCTGCCGGCCACGCATTTCATGCAGCTGGTGAAGACGCTGTTCCTGGCGGGCACGATCTGGCCGATCGTGATCAAGAGCTGCGCGATATTGGCGGCCTATGCCGTGCTGCTGGCCGTGCTGACCCGGCGCACGCTCGCCAAGCGGCTTGATTGACCGGCGATGGCCGCGTTCCTCCCCATGCTCGTTCCGATCCTGGCGCTGATCCGCAAGGAGATACTGGCGCTCGTCAAGGATCCGGCGAACCGCACCATCCTGTTCGCGCCGGCGCTGATCCAGGCGCTGCTGTTCGGCTATGGCGCGACCTATGATCTCACCCGCGTGCCCTATGCCGTGGTCGACCAGAGCCGCAGCGCGGCATCGGGCGAGTTCCTGGCGCGGCTCGACGGCACCGGGGTGTTCAGGCGCAAGGCGACGCTGGCGTCGAACGACCAGATCGCGGACCTGGTCGACAATGGCGACGTGCTGCTGGCACTGAGCATTCCCGCCGATTTCGAACGGCGGCTGTCGGCGGGCGAGACCGCGCCGATCCAGGTGATACTCGATGGCCGCAACAGCTCCACCGCGGGCGCGGCGGCGGGGCAGATCGGCACGATCGCCGCCGATTACGCGGCGTCGCGCGGGGGCGCCCCGCCGATCGTGGTGGAGCGGCGCGCCTGGTACAATCCCAATCTGGAATCGCGCTGGACGCTGATGCCCGCGCTGATCGCGGCGCTCAGCCTGATGCAGACGCTGCTGATCGCGGCGCTTTCGGTCGCGCGCGAACGCGAACAGGGGACGTTCGATCAATTGCTGGTGACGCCGCTGACCCCGATCCAGATCCTGATCGGCAAGGCGCTGCCCTCGATCATGGTCGGGCTGATCCAGTCCACCATCATCCTGCTGATCATCCGTTTCTGGTTCCAGATCCCGATGAACGGATCCTATGGACTGCTTTATCTGGGCCTGGTCAGCTTCACCGGCGCCGGTGTCGGGCTGGGCCTGTCGATCTCGGCGGTGTCGCTGACGATGCAGCAGGCCATGCTCTACACCTTCCTGATCATCATGCCGCTGATGCTGCTTTCCGGGCTGCTCACCCCGGTGCACAACATGCCCGAGCTGCTGCAGATCCTGACCTATATCAATCCGCTGCGCTGGGGCATCGACCTGGTTCGCCGCGTCTATCTGGAAGGGGCCGGATTCACCGATATCTGGTTCGATTTCGTGCCGTTGCTGGTGATGATGGCGGTCACGCTGCCGCTCGCCGCCTGGCTCTTCCGCCACCGCCTGTCGTGAGAGGCAAGATCATGCCCGTCCCGCCATATGCCCTTCGCTCCGCGCCGCTGATCGCGATGGCGCTTGCCGGCTGCACCGTCGGCCCGAACCACATCCCCCCCGAAACGGCGGCGCCGGCGGACTGGTCGAGCTGGCGCAGCGGCGATGCGAGCCTGCGCCTGCCCGTCGCCAGCGATGCGACCCTGCCGCCGGACTGGTGGCGCGCCTTCAACGATCCGGTTCTGGACGATCTCCAGCAGCGCGCGGTGGCGGCAAGCCCCGATCTGAGAACGGCGGCGCTTCATGTCGCCCAGGCGCGCGTCCAGCGCGGCGCGACGGCGGCGGCGGGATTGCCGGCGATCAATGCGGGCGCGGGCGTCACCCGCCAGCGGCAGAGCGAGAATGGCGCGGGCACGCGCCTGCTCGACGTCGTCTCCGGCAATTCGGGCGGCGACCGCGATACCCTGGCCAAGCTGCTCGCCGAACCCTTCACCCTGTATCAGGGCGGTCTGGACGCGGCGTGGGAGATCGATCTGTGGGGCAAGGTGCGCCGCTCGCTCGAGGCGGCCGATGCTGATCTGGCCGAACGCGCGGCGCTGCTCGCCCAGGCCCGGCTGACGCTGGCGAGCGACGTGACGCGCACCTATCTGGAATTGCGCGCGACGCAGCGCAAGATCGCGATGACGCGGCAGGATATCGCGGCGCTGGAGTCGCGCGCGGGCATCGTCGCGGCGCAGGTGCGGCGCGGGCAGGGCACGCATCTCGACATCGACCGCCAGCAATCCGAACTTCAGGGGCTGCGGGCATCGCTGCCGGATCTGCTCGCGCAGGAGGGGGCACAGGCCAGCCAGCTCGGCCTGCTGCTTGGCGAGCGGCCGGGGGCGCTGGCGGACCTTTTGAAGCCCGCCGATGCGACGGCGGCGGCCGCCTTGCCCGACATCGCGCTCGGCCTGCCGTCCGAACTGGCGCTGCGCCGTCCCGACATCCGCGCCGCCGAGGCGCGCCTGCACGGGGCGACCGCGCGGATCGGCGTCGCCACCGCCGATCTTTATCCCAGCATCCGGCTGGGCGGCGGGTTCAACCTGGAATCCTACAAGGCGAACAGCCTGTTCGACTGGGCCAGCCGCAGCTGGTCGATCGGCCCGAGCATCGACTTGCCGATCTTCGACGGCGGCAGGCGCCGGCGCGTCGTGCAACTGCGCGAACTGGAACAGCGCGAGGCGGCGGTCGCCTATCAGAAGACGGTGCTACGGGCCTGGCAGGAGATCGGCGACGCGCTGAACGGCTATGCCGCCGAACGGCAGCGCAACGCGGCGCTGCGCGAGAAAGTGACCACCAGCCGCGACGCGCTCGACCTGGCATCGGCGCGCTATCGCGGCGGTATCACCACCTATCTGGAGGTGATCGACGCGCAGCGCGGCTGGATCCAGTCGACGCGCGACCTGGCCGACAGCGATGCGCGCATCGGCACGCGCTATGCCGCGATCAACAAGGCGATCGGCAACGCGCCCGCGCTTGCGGACGGCGACATGGGGCAGGGCGACGGGCTGGAGCAGGGCGGCCGGTGAGCCGGCGCCGGCCGATGTCGCGATCCGGGATGCGCCTGGCATCGCTGCTGCTGTTCGTCGCGGCGGGCGGGTGCGCGAAATGGCCGGAACGGCCGCAGGTGACCGCCGCCGCGCAGGCCGCCGCGCAGGTGCCGGGGTTCGGATCGATCCGGCATTGGGCGGATGCGCCGCTGTCCGACTGGAGCGAGTGGCGCGCCGCCTGGCTTGCGGACCGCGCGGCCGCGGGCATCCGTACGCGGCCCGCATTGCTTGCCATATCGAGCGGATCGGACAAGGGGGCGTTCGGCGCCGGCTATCTGGCGGGCTGGACGGCGCGCGGCGACCGCCCCGAATTCGCGGTGGTGACCGGCGTCAGCACGGGCGCGCTGATCGCGCCCTTCGCGTTTCTCGGGCCGCGCCATGACGCGACGCTCCGCGAACTCTACACGTCGATCAGCGCCAGGGACATTTATCGCGCGCGCCTGGTGTCTGGCCTGGCCGGCGGGCCATCCTTTGCCGATTCCCGGCCGCTCGAACGTCTCATCGCCCGGCATGTCACCACGCAACTGCTCGATCGCATCGCGGCGGAGCATCGACGGGGGGCGACGGCTGCTGATCGCCACCACCAATCTGGACGCGGGCCGCGCCGTGATATGGGATCTGGGCGCGATCGCGGCCAGCCCGTCCACCGCCCGGCTGGCGCTTGCCCGCCGGATCCTGCTGGCGTCGGCAAGCATTCCCGCGCTGTTCCCGCCGGTGTTGATCGACGTCGCCGATGGCGCGCGGCATTTTGCCGAGATGCATGTCGACGGCGGGACCGTCGGCAGCGTGTTCGGCGTGCCGCCGGCGATCGTCTGGGACGATGCGGACGGCGTGGCGGCGCCCGCCGGCGCCTCGCTCACCATCCTTTATAACGGCAAGCTCGCCCGGACGTACAAGGTCGTCCGGCCCAGGGCCTTCGCCATCGCGGGGCGTGCGCTCGACACGCTGATCAACGAAGCCGATCGCGAGCGGATCCGATCCTATCGCCGCTTCGCGGAGGATCATGCGATCGCGTTCGACATGGTGACGGTGGACGAGGATTATCCGCTGTCGGATGGCAGGCTGTTCGATCCGGCGCAGATGCGGGCGCTGTTCGAACAGGGGCTGCGCCAGGCGGAGCGGCGCCCCGCCGATGGGCCGTCGCCGGGGCGCCGCGATCAATAGATCTCGTGCCATTTCTCCACTTCGGAGGAACTGTTGGCCAGGCCGAAGCAGATGAGCCCCGGCCGGGTGGCGGAGGCGTCGCCCCTGACCAGGCGATATTCGAGGCGCCGGCAGCGGAAACCGTCCACGCTCTCCTCGGCGAGCACTGTCAGCGTGCCCTTCGACGCCCGGCCTTGCCAGTTGTGCGTGTGGCCCACCGGCCAGCTTCCGGCGCGCGCGGCGCGCTCGTTATATTTGCCGCTATACTGGTCATAGGCGAATTTCGGCCGGCCATCGAGATCGATGCCGCCTTCGCAATCATTGCAGCTGACTTCGCCGAACCTGTTGTACGCGGTCTTCTGCGCCTCGACATCGGGGGGTGTGCGCAGACTGTCGATATAGCGCGCAGCGGCGGGCGCCGCCCTGGCAGGGCCGGCGGGGCCGACCGGTTCGGATGCGGCGGGCGCGGCGGCCGGCGCCGCTTCGCGCCTGTCCTTGGCCTTGCGCCCGCGCGGCGATCCCCTGGCGGCGGACTCGCCGATCGTCTCGGCGGTCCGTTCCGCCTTGTCCAGCGCGCGGTCGGCAAGGCGTTTCAGAAAGCCCTGGGCCTGCGCGCCCTGGCTCGTCGCCAGAAGCGCGGCGGCGACGGCCGCCATCGGGATCGCATGTCGCATGAACGGGGTCCTGTCGTTGATGATGGGGAGGGGCGGCGCGCGCATCACGTCACCGCCTTCATGCGGCGGCGGACATCGTCCCAGTCGACCATGAACATCGCCGCCGCGAGGCGCGCGGCCGGTCGTTCGGGATCCAGGGTGTCGCCGCGCAGCGCGTCATTCTCGTGCGCGTGGCTCGACATATGGGCGACGAGCGGATGCACGCCCGGCGCGCCCGGCTGGTACCAGCTGCGATCGCCCTGCAACTGCATCGCGAGCGGCCGGGGCGCCCAGGCATATTCGGACCTGGGATCATAGTCGGGCAGCCGGTCGGCGAGATAGAGGCCATAGGCCGATCCGGTGCGGATCTGCAGGCCGCCGGCCTCGACGCCTTCCGCCTGAACCCGGCGGCGCGCCATCATGTCATAGGGATTGAGGAGGATGCTGAGCACCGCCCCTTCCTCGGACGGGGTGACGTAGCGCCCGTCGCGCATCACCGTATCGGCCTTGCCGGCGATCACGCTCTTGGCCCGGATGCTCAGCGTCGCGCCGACCAGCCGCACGCCGTCGATCGTCGGCACCACCGAGATGTTGATGTCGGCGTGCAGGCTGGCGCCGCGCACGTCGCTGAGCGAGGGCTGCCGCATCACCGCCTGGAACGCCACCATCGCACGGCGGCGAAGCAGATCGACTTCGGCCAGGGGAATGGCCGACAGGTTGCGCGGCTGATGGACATGCACGTCGGGGGCCTTCGAATACCAGCCGGGCAGGCCCGCGCCGGGGGCGGGCGCCGGCTGCGCCCAGCGCTGCATCAGCCTGGCGGGGGCGCGGCTGTCGGCCGGGACGGCGGGCACCGGGGCGATGGGCGTGGCGACCAGCGCGGCGAGCAGCACGCGGCGGAGCAAAGGATAGGTCATCGGGATTGCCTTGCTGGCGAGGACGGGAGGGAGCGGATTCAGGGCAGGGGAACGCCGAGCGCGGAACCAAGGCCGCGCAGCAGCCCGCGCTTCCTCTTCTGCCTGGCTTCGGCCGGAGAGGCGGGCCGGTCGCGGGCGTTCGCGCCATCTTCGTCGTCATCGTCGCCGCCGGACATCATCGCCGCCAGGTCCATGCCGAGCATGCCCATATGCCGCGCCCTGGTGAGCAGCTTCACCGCCCATCCCTCTTTCGCGTCGCGCGGGGAGCCGTAACTGGCCTCCGGCCCATAGGCCGTCATCATCAGCATCGCCGATGACGCCGCCTTGGCGACCGCCGTCGGAACGACGCATTCGGTGGCCTCGGGCGCGAGCAGGATGCGCTGCTGGACAAGCCGGGCGATATCCCCCTGATCGAGATAGTCGGGCAGCGCCATGCCCGGCATGCGCACCGCGCTGGACGTCCACATGACGATGGTGCCGTCCTCGCGCGCGCCGGTGACCGTCAGGATATAGCCGCGCGCATTGGCGAGCACGGGCCAGGCGACCTTGACCGCGCCCGATGCGAGCGGGGCATTGCGCGGCGCGAGCGGGGCGAGGAAATCGTTCGCGGGCGCCACGGTGAAGCGCATGTCCGGCGAATAATTGCCCTGTACCAGATGCTCGCCGGCAAGCGAGGCGTCGCGCGGCACGCGCGTGTCCTTTCGTTCATTGGGCCATTCGCCATAGGTGGCGTGGCGGAGCGCCGAGGGCGGCGTCAGCGCGCGGACATTGGGAACCGCGCCGAAGGGCGACGGCGCGCCGGGCTTCATCGTCGCGAGATCGATGACCACCGGCTGGCCCGACGGCGCGGTTTCGCCGCAGCCCCAATAGAGTTCGATCCGTCCCTTTGGCTGTTGCTGCGGGCCGGGGCGGTAATCGGGCCGGCCATCGGCCTTGGGCGCACCCGCCGGGGTGACGAGCGGCAACCGGTCGCCGGCGCGCAGTGCGCTGGGCGGCAGGTGATCGGCGCTTGGCGCCGGATTGCGGCGCACCGAGCCCAGCTGGAGCAGCAGGTTCTTCTCGACGCCGTTCGGCTGGCCGGCGGCCATTCCCGACACGGTTTCGGCGGACAGCCAATAGACCGCGTCGATCTTCGGTTTCGCCGCCTGTTGCGCGAAGGCGCCGGTGGCGGCGAGGGCGAGCGCGGACAGCGACGCCCCGGCGATCAGGATCGGTTTCATGTTCGAATCCTTGCAGATCAGGGTTGCGCTGGGGCGGCGGCCGGCGCGGAGGCCAGTGCGGTCGCGGTCAGCGTGGGCGGCGAGATGTGGAGGCGCTTGCCGGGATAATCGATCACGAAGCGCCGATCGGCGAACATGTCGATGCCCAGGATCACGGCGGGCTGGTCGAGCGAATATCCCAGCACCTTGAACACCGACAGGTCGGCGATGCGGATATTGCGGCCGTCCACCCTGGCATCGCCGATCGTCAGCGCGTCGATGCGCGCCTCCACGCTCGGCACCGCATGGCTGGTCGCGCCACGGATGTCCGACGCCCTCACCAGCCCGGGGCTGTCGGGCGATAGGCCGATCGCCCTGGCGGCGGCCCAGTTGACCACGGTGCCGCGCGCGCCGGTATCGAGGATCGCGGGCATCTCCACCCCGTTGATCCGGATCGTCAGGCGCGGCGCGCGCTGATCATCCAGCGTGAAGGGAACCGATGCGGGAAGCCCGTCGAGCATCGCCGTCTCCACCCTGGGCGTCATGCGCCAGCGCCGGCCGGGCATGTCCATCTCCACCGCGAAATCGGCGATGATGTCGGCGCCCAATATGCCGTCGGCGCCCAGCCGGTCGCTCGGCCCCGGCGGCAGCAGCATAAGTTCGGGCGAGCGCAGCATATGCCCGCCGGTCTGCAACTGGCCGACGGTCGCGGTCTCCACCTCGGTCGATCCGGCGGCACCGTCGAGCGGCTCGGCCGACGGCCTGGCGACCAGGCCCGGCATTTCCGCGCGCAGTCTGGGCAGGATCGTCGTGCTGCTCGCCGCCGTGTCGATCACGAAGCGGCGGGGCGCGGCGCCGTCGATGCTCACCTGCACGACGGGGTGGCCGGAGCGGAGGATCTCCAGCGGCTGGGTCTGCCCCGCCGGGGCGGCAGTGCTTGCCGGCGCGTCCGCGGCGCCGGTCTGCGCGCTCGCGCTCTTCTGCGCCTCCACGGCGACGAGCGCGCCGAGCAGGCCGAACATGATGAGGTGATGTCGATAACGGATATGGGTCATGGCCGATCTCCTGGCGGCGATGTGCCGCGAACGGGGCTCGACTATGGCGGACGCAGCACGCGCTCCACGCGTCTGCGACAAAGGCCGATATCGCTTCGCCGGAGCGGGAGGCGGCGCGACGAAGGCGGACGCTGGCGCGACGAGCACGGGCGTCAGCCGCCTGCATTTCCTTTATGCTCGACGCACATTACACGATGGAACCGGCATGACGCTGAAGCCCGAACATTATCAGACCCTGATCCTGATCGCCGCGACCTGGATCCTGTCCGGCATACTCTACATCATCCCCTATCATGTGTTCAGCGGCGCGGGCGTCTACGTCACCCTTTCGGTGATCAACATCTGCGTGATGGGCGCGCTGCTTTCGGGGGGTGTCTATTGGGCGGTCCGCAGAACGCGCCGGCACAGCGCGCTGGTCCGGCTGGCCGCGATGGGCGCGGCGGTGTGCCTGGCGTCGGGCATGCTGGCGCTGATCGACGCGACCACAGGCGAGTGGATCGGACGGCTGGTCGTTTCGCCGCAGCAGTCCGCGCCCTTCGCATTGCGCGCGACCAACAATTTCATCGCGCTGATCTGGCAGTTCGCGCTGCTCGGCGCGGCGTTCACGGTGATCGAGGCGAATCTGGTGACGCGCGAGCGCGAACTGGAACTGGCGGTGGCGCGCGAGGCGGCGAGCCGGGCGGAGGCCGCCGCGAGCGCGGCGAGCCTTGCGGCGCTGCGCTACCAGCTCAACCCCCATTTCCTGTTCAACACGCTCAACGCCATCTCGTCGCTGATCGTCATCAAGGATTATGGCGCGGCGGATGCGATGCTCGCCAAGCTTTCGGAATTCCTGCGCGCGACCCTGTCGGCGGAGCCCGACGCGCTGCTGCTGCTGGAAGACGAGCTGGCGACGCTCCAGCATTATCTGGAGATCGAAAGCGTCCGCTTCGGCGACCGGCTGGCGGTGGAGTTCGTCTGCCCGCCCGAACTGAACAACGCGCTCGTGCCCAATTTCCTGCTTCAGCCGCTGGTGGAAAACGCGATCAAATATGCGCTGGCGCCATCGGCGACACCGGTGACGATCCGGGTGGAGGCATCGACGCAAGGGGAGATGCTGGTGGTTTCGGTGGAGGATGACGGCACGGCCGACGAGAAACATGCGCGGCCGGGCACCGGCGTGGGCATCGCCAATATCCGGCAGCGGCTGGAGACGCTCTATGGCGCGGCGGGCGGGCTGGAGACGCTGAAGCGCGAGCGCGGCTTCGTGGCGACGGCGCGCCTGCCGCTCCGGCGCAGCATCGCGGGGGCAGTGGCATGAGCGCGCTCAGGATCCTGCTTGTCGACGACGAGCCGCTGGCGCTCCGCCGGCTCGACACGCTGTTCGGCGATATCGACGATGTCGTGGTGGTGGGCACCGCGGCGACCGGCGGGGAAGCGGAACGCCAGATCGCGGCGCTGCAGCCCGATCTGGTGATGCTCGATATCTCGATGCCCCAGAAAAGCGGGATCCGCGTCGCCGCCGATCTCGCCGCCGATCCGCGCCCGGAAATCATCTTCGTCACCGCGTTCGAGCAATATGCGCCCGACGCCTTCGAGGTCGACGCCGCCGACTATCTGCTGAAACCCGTGCGGTTCGACCGGCTGCGCCAGGCGGTGGAGCGCGCGCGCCGCCGCCGGACGATGCGCGACGCGGAAAACCGGCTGGCGGGCATGGCGCCGGCGGAGGTTCGCGACGCGGCAATCTGGGTGCAGGTGCCCAGCGGCAATCTGCGCCTGCCGGTCGCGCAGATCGAGTGGGTGGAAGCGGCGCGCGACTATGTGCTGTTCCACACCAGTACGCGCAGCTACATCCATCGCATCTCGATGACCGCGCTGGAAGACGTGCTCGATCCCGAGCAGCTGATGCGCGTCCACCGCTCGTCCTTCATCCGCCCCGCGCTCGTCAAGGCCGTGCAAAGGCTGGGCAAGGGGCTGATCGCGCTCGAAATGGAGGACGGCGCGGTGGTGCAGGTGGGGCCGAGCTATGTGCGGGCGGTGCTCGACCGGCTGGGGCTCGCCTGACGGTATAGGGCGGATCAAAATTCCCGCGAAAGCGCGCTGCCGTTCTGGATCATGTCCGGCGGTCGATATCGGGATGCAGGGATGCTGACGCATCCGCACCCTGAAACGCTCGCGCGATTTTCTCCTCCCTGCGCTTCAGCGCGGGGAGGGGGACCGCGACGCAAAGCGTCGTGGTGGAGGGGTGTTACGATGCGGTATTTCTCCCGACATCCAACAGAAATCGCTCGATAAACGCTATTTGAAGCGTTGCGCGGCGCCGACATCGCATTTCCCCTCCACCACCAGCCTCTGGCTGGCGGTCCCCCTCCCCATCGCTGCGCGACAGGGAGGAGAAGCCTGTGGCGCGTCCCCCTCCGAACGAATTTCCGGGCAGCGATGGAGCGGCGGGCGGGCTGCTTCGTCGCGCCTGGGGCCGGGCTCGTCGCCGGGGGGATGTTCCGGTCGCGCCGCGATCCGGATTGACAGCAACGGGCAGGCGCCGCCGCGCGCCGCGACCTAGAGCGATTTCCAGTCGGATGGAATCATCTGACGACTCGGAAATCGCGGTTTAACAAAGACTTAGAGCGGTTGATCTGATTCAATCAGATCGCAAACCGCTCTAACCGCCCGTCCGACGAACAAGAGGATATCGATGATGGTTTCGCGCAGCCTGCCCGCGTTCGCGGCGATATTGATGCTGTCGAGCGCGGCGGTTCCGGCCATGGCCAGGACCGCCGCCCCCAAATGCTCGGGCGGCTGGGCCGGATCGGTCACCTATTCGCGCAACCAGGCGCAAAGCAATTCGAAGACCGAGAAACGCGTTTCGGGCACGGGCACCGAGACCACCAACTGGTCGATGACCTATGACTATGTCGCGCAGGTGGCGGTTCGCGCGACGCAGAATTCCGATATCAGCGACGCGCTGGCGAATGTCAGCCTCAGCTCGATCTCGACCGAGACCAAGGCGGCGGAGGATCGGCACATCTGCCCGCATGAGCGCACGCCGCGCAGCATGTCCGGCAGTTTCGTGACGAAAAGCGAGACCCGCGCCAGCGGCAGCGGGATGGAGGCCGACGTCCATGTCGGCATGAACAGCGACGGCAGCTACAGCGTCGGCGTCCGCCTGCCCGAGATGAAGGGCACCGTCTCGGGATCATCGACGGCGAGCTATAGCGGCCAGTGCACGCCCAAAAAGGGGGTGAACAACAGCATCGCCGACATGCCGACGACGATCGACGCGGTCGTCTTTTCCAGCGGCGGCGGCGATCGGGTTTCGCCCGCCGATCCCGATCGCATCTCGGGCAGCTATTCGGTCAGCGCGCTCGGCGTCACCGAAAGTCTGGGCTGGAGCCTGCGCCGCTGCGGCGGCGCGCTGCGGCTGGTGGACATGAAGTTCGAGGATATGCGTTTCCCGACCTGGGAAGCCTGGCAGGAGATCACCGAACAGACAGGCACGATCGACGGCAATATCGTCCGGATCACCGCGATCGTCGCCAATGACGGGCCGGACGAGAAATCGACGACGGTGAAGTTCCGCGACACCTACAAGGGCGACAGATGGGACGGCGCCCGCCCCGACGGGATGCTGGGCGAGGTCACCGTCACCGTGCCGTCGGGCGAGCAGCGCGAAGCGGTCTTCGAATGGGACAGTTCGGGCTATTCCTGGTTCGACGACGGCCGCCCGCGCCTGGTGCAGCGCATCAAGGCCGAGATCGAGGATGCGGGCAAGAAGGCCGACGACATGACGCGCAACCTGAAGGTCGCGCCCAAACCCGTCCTGCTCGTCCACGGGCTATGGTCCAACTGGCGGACATGGGAGGTCTGGCAGAATATCCTGACCACCAGCCACAGCTATGACTGGAAGGCGTTCCCGGTGGGCGAGAGGCCCGAACATGGCCGGATGCGCACCGGCGAGGAACTGGGCAATCTGCAGCCGACCAACACGATCGCCCAGAATGCCGAGGAATTGCGGCGCTATATCGATTATGCGCAGAAGGACCGCAACGCCTGGCATGTCGACATCGTCGCGCACTCGATGGGCGGGCTGATCAGCCGGCGCTATATCCATGCCGCCATGCCCAGCTATGCCGACGGCAAGCCGCAGGTGTCGCATCTGGTGATGCTCGGCACCCCCAATATGGGCAGCCGCTGCGCGGACCTGATCAGTGCGCCGCTGGAGTTCGACGGGCGCTCGATGGAGGCGCTGCGCGAATTGCGGCCGAGTGTGGTGGAGAAATTCAACGCCATCCATACCGAGCGCAAGGGCGTGGAGTTCTCGGTTCTCGCCGGAAATCCGCTCCCCGCCATCTGCTATATGCTGAACGCCAATGACGGCGTGGTCACCGTGCCCTCCGCGACCTGGACGATAACGGACGTGGAGCAGCAGCGCGTGCTGCACATCAACATGACCGGTGCGGAGGGGTTCTCGTCCTTCGTGAAGCCGCGCGTCGCGATCGGGCCGGCGAAAGCGAACGCGTCATCGCGCGCCGCCGCGCCGGCGCGCGGCCGGCTGATGCTGATGGGCGTGGAAGGCGATCCCGCCGCCGCCCCCGATTTCTCGAAGATCGTGACGCTCGCGCCGGGCGAGACGATCGACGTAACCGTGCCCGTCAGGGATGCCAGGAATCTCGGCCTGACCTTCGTCGCCGCGAGCACGGTCTCCGCGACGCTCACCGACGACAAGGGCGCGGTGGCGGGCGAGAACAGGAGCGGCACGCCCGAGGCGCGCCAGATCTTCCGTTCGATCTTCGTCGACCGTGCGGTCACCGGGGGAATCTGGAGGCTGACATTGCGCAACGAGGATCAGGCCGTGGCGCGCGACGTCGTCCTGTCGACATGGTCGGGTGCCGGTTGACGCGGCGGCGCCCTCAACGATCTCCGGCGCGAGAACCTGATTCGGGACTCCCGTCGCCCGAGGGTGGATGCGCCCTGCGCCGCCAGAAGCGGAAGCGGTTCACCGCGCTGATGCCGCCGATGACCACGGCGACCCAGAACAGCGCCTCGGTCATGAGCACGGCGACCGTCCAGCTGACCGCGAAACGCGTCTTGTCGAACGGAAGCAGGAAGATGACGATGGCGACGCTCGCCCAGGTCATGGCGACGATCGACAGCGCGGCAATGCCCAGGATGCGGCGGAGGCGGGGGCTGGCGCGCTTCATTTTTCGCTCCCACCCCGGCCCGCCGGCGCCCGGCGCAGGGCGGCCGGATCGAAAAGCCTGCCATCGGCTAGGACCGCGCGGACGTCGGTGATGTCGCGCATGTCCTGCCGGGGATCGCTGTTCAGGAACAGGATATCGGCCTCCATCTTCGGCGCGATCCGGCCGGTGCGGCGGCCGAGGCCGAGCGCGTCGGCGGCATCGCTGGTCGCCATGCGCAGCACCGCCCAGGCGGGAATGCCGGCTTCGCGGTGAAGCGTCATTTCCTGCGACATGCTGAAGCCGGGCACGAGAAAGGCCATGCCCCCCAGATCGGTGCCGATCGTCATCCGCACGCCCTCCTCGTACATCCGCCGCGTCAGATCCAGCACCCTGGGCCAGACGGCGCGCGCCCGCGCACGATCCTGCGGTGTCCATCCCGCGTCGTGGCGGAAGATCTCGAAACTGGCACGCATAGCGGGATGCGCCTGATCCAGCCGCTGCGTGATCAGCGCGCGATCGTCGCCGTGGAACATCTGGCGGAAACCGATCAACGTGCCGTCGAGATGGATCTTGCGGCGCGCCATCGTCTTGATCATCAGCGCGATCTCCGTGGAATCGGGATCGGCGGCTTCATACCATTCGAAAAAGGCGTACGCGCCGGGCCGGCGCTGGGCGAGATAGTCCGCGCGGGCCGATCGCGGCAGCAGATCCGGGCTGATCGGCATCATATGGACGATGCCGTCGACGCCGATTTCGGCCGCGCGTGTCCAGCTGACGTCGCCGAGATGCGCGATGGCCTTGCGCTTGCGGGCATGGGCGGCCTTGACGCCCTGTTCGAGGTCCGCCGCGTTCAGCCCCTCGTACAGCTTTATATAGGCGGCGCCGGCATCCGCCTGTCGCGCGACGATCGTCGTCATGTCGCCATCCGGGCCGAGCCGTAGCGCCAGTCCCTTGAACGCGGCCGGAGAGCGGGTGATCACCTCTCCGGCATGGAGGGCTTCAGGCCCCGGATAGCGGCCTTGCGCGATATCGGCATCGTAGCCGCGCGCGATCGCCGGATCGCCGGCGGGATCGCGCACGGTGGTGACGCCGTAGGACAGCAGCATCGCGGCATTGTGGCGGGTGATCGCCGGATCATATCCGATCGCCAGATGGGGCGGGGCGGGCGTCTTCTCGATGGTGATCGGCCCAAGCGTCAGATGCGCATGGGTATCGATCAGGCCGGGCATGGCGAAGGCGCCGCGCATGTCGTGCGCGGTCGCGCCGCGGATATTGGGCCGGCCCCGGCCGATCCGCGCGATCCGCTTGCCCTCGACCAGGATATAGCTGTCCGGCACCGCCCGCTCGCGCACCGGATCGAGGATGGTGAGCCCATGATAGACATGCCGTTCGGCGGGTTCCGCGAGCGCGGGCGGCGCGACCATGGCGGCGGCCAGGGCCAGTGCGGTCTTGAGGTTTCGCAACACATCAGGCTCCATCAGGATTGTGCGAACACAGTCCGTCCGGGCCGGCGCGTCATTACGGATTTCGGGCGAAATATTCTTTGTAAGAAACGCGGCGCGCGGAAAGACTGAACGGGGATGCGCAGCCTGGAGGAGATCATCGACAGCTATGGCGCGGGGATCGCCCGGCTTGCCGCCTCCTATGAGGCGGATCCGATGCTGCAGGAGGATCTGACGCAGGACATATTGCTGGCGATCCACCGGGCGCTGCCGTCGCTGCGCGCGATCGACCGGCTGGGGCCGTTCGTGTTCCGCATCGCGCATAATCGCGGCGTGGAACATGTGATGAAGGAAATGCGGATCAAGCGGCAAAGGGCGGTCGAGATCGATCCGGAGCCCGACACCGGCGGCCCCGAGCGGCATGTGATGGCCGGGGATTCGTCGCAGCGGGTGCACCGCGCGATCCGGCGGCTGCCGCTGCCCTATCGCCAGGTGATCACGCTGCTGCTGGAGGATCTGAGCTATGCCGAGATCGGCGAGACATTGGGGATCAGCGCCTCGAACGTGGGGGTGCGCGTGAATCGCGCCAAGGCGCAGTTGAAGGCGATGCTCGATGGATGATGTGTTTCTCGACGGCTTGAAGCGGGATTGGCGGTCCGACACGGCCGATATCGCGCATCTCCGCAAATGGGTCGCGCGCCGCAAGGCACGGCTTCGGGCCGCGCCCTGGGGCAATCTGGCGAGCGTGCTGCTGATGGGCGGCCTGTTCCTGGGCTTCGCCCTCGCCGCGTTCGACCGGCGCGATCCGGTGACGGCGCTGGGCGCGTTCGCCTATCTCGTCGCGCTGGTCGCCGTCTCGGTCGGGTTCGTCAAATCGCTGAGGAACCGGTTCGTCGACAGCCAGGAAACGCCGCTCGACTTCCTGCGCCTCCACCGGCGGCTGATCGCCGCGGCGCGCCGGTCCTTATGGGGTGCGCGCTGCGCCGCGATCATCCTGATCGCCCTGTGCGCGGCGGTCTGGCTGATGGCCGCCGCCGGATATGCGCGGCCGGGCCTGGCGGCGTTCCAGTCCGCGACATGGGGGGCGGCCGCCATCCTGACCTGGGCCTGGCAGATCTGGCGCCGGCGCGGGCTGGACGATGAAGCGGACGCCTGCGATCGGATGATCGCGGCCTGTGAAGAGGCCGATCGGGAGAAGGCGTAGAGCTTCGCTCCCGCGGATATCGGCGACGAAAACCGACCGTCGCGCGACCGGTCCTCTCGCGCGGCATCGTGCGGCACGCTAGGCTCGCGCGCGATGGGGACCAGCCGACAGATCCTTGCCCGCCAGGCGGCGCTGCTGACGATCGGGCTGTGGCTCGCCACCGCCGCGCTCTTCCTGTTGCCGTCGATGCTGCTGGGCGTGCCGATGTCGGCATCGATGCTTGCGGGCGTCGGCAGCACGGTGGCGCTGGGCATTCCGGTTTCGGCGCTGATCTATCGGGTCGCCATGCGCTTTCGCGATGCCGCGCCCTCGTGGCGCTATGGGGTGACGGGCGCGGTCGCGCTGGCGGTGGCGATCGGGGTGACGCTGATCGATGCCTATAAGAGCGCGTGGCTGATGCATCTGCTCAATCCCGAAATGGGGCCGGAGCGCGTGATGTTCCGCGCGCTCGGCAGCCTGGCCGGCTGGGTGCCGCTGTTCGCGCTGATCGCCGCGCTTTATCTGATCCTGATCCACAACGAGCAATTGGCGGCCCGCGCGCGCGAGGTCGCCGCCGCGCGCGAGGCCGCGAGCCGCGCCGCGCTCGCGGCGGCGGAGGCCGAGCGCGCGACCACCGCCGCGCGGCTCGAAATGCTGCGCTATCAGCTCAACCCGCATTTCCTGTTCAACACGCTCAACGCGATCTCCTCTTCGGTGGTCACCGGCCGCGCCGATGCGGCGGAGTCGATGCTGGGCAAGCTTTCCGATTTTCTGCGCACGACGCTGACCGCGCCGGCGAGCGGCATGGTCGCGATCGAGGACGAATTGCAGACCCTTGCCGATTATCTCGCGATCGAGGGCGCCCGGCTGGGCGAACGGCTGAATGTCGAGATGAATTGCCCGCCCGAATTGCGCGACGTGCCGATCCCCGCCCTGCTGTTGCAGCCGCTTGTCGAAAACGCGATCAAGCATGGCGTCGGGTCGACCAGCCGGCCGGTGGTGCTGTTGGTGGATGTCTCGCGGGATGCCGGGCATGTCCGCATCTGCGTGGCCGACGATGCCGGCGGGAATGGCCGCGCATCCGGCGTTCCGGGCACCGGGCTCGGCCATGCCAATGTCCGCGAACGCCTGGCCGCGATCTATGGTGCGGCGGCGGCGCTCGACGCGGCGCCGACGGAGGCGGGCTATCGCGCCTGTGTCCGCTGGCCCGTGGGCGGATGAGCGGGGCGATGCGTGTCCTGCTGGTCGACGACGAACCGCCCGCGATCGAGCGGCTGGCTGCATTCTTCGCGAATATTCCGGGAACCGAGATCGTCGGAACCGCCGTCAACGGGATCGCGGCGCAGGCGGCGATCGAGCGGCTGCAACCCGATCTGGTGATGCTGGACATCCAGATGCCGGAAATGGGCGGCCTCGCGCTCGCCGGCACATTGCCGCTCGACGAACGGCCTGAAATCGTCTTCGTCACGGCCTTCGAACAATTCGCGCCCGACGCGTTCGAGGTGGAAGCGGCGGATTATCTGCTGAAGCCGGTGCGGCTGGATCGGCTGCGGCAGGCGGTGGAGCGCGCGAAGCGCCGCCAGGCCGGCCGCCGCGCGGCATTGCAGGCGGCGATGGCCCCGCCGGCGGCGGCATCCGCGTTCGACGATGCGATCTGGGTGCAGATACGCGACGGGCAGACGCGCGTGCCGGTGGCGGCGATCGACTGGATCGAGGCGGCGGGCGATTATGCGATGCTGCACACGCCGCTGCGCAGCCATTTGCTGCGCACCACCATGTCCGCGCTCGAAAGGCGGATCGACCCCGCCGAACTGATGCGCGTCCATCGATCCGCCTTTGTCCGGCTTTCGCGTGTCGTGGAGATCCGCCGGATCGACAAATGGCTGCTGACCCTGGTGCTGTCCGACGGCGCCGAGGTGGCGGTGGGGCCGAACTATGCCAAGGCCGTCGCCGCCGCGCTTTCGGGCTGATCCTTTTTACGAACGCCGGGGCTTTCGGCTTCATCCGGGCCTGTGTATCGCGGCCATGACCGAGGATGAAGGAACGATCAGTTGGACGAGAAGAATTCCGGGGAATTGTCGAGCATCACAATTCGCCTGGAGGGCAAGGAGGATGCCGCGCCGATCTGCAACATGCTGCGTGGCCTGTTGCTGGCGAGCGGGGTCGAGCTGAAGGGCATCACCAATGGCCGATTGCTGCGCGGCCACACCGTCGCGTTCGATACGGCCGCCGTCGCGGAGAAGTTCGTGAGCGATCTCGGAGCGCTGTTCAGCCAGGCGGTGCTGGACCGGCTCGAGATCGGCTTGCACGGCCAGGATTGACCTGCCGATTCCTATCCGCGCGTGAAGGCCCAGCGGCTGGGGCCGCTGCTCAGCACGAACCGGCCGCCCGCCAGTTGCATGTCGTAGCGCTCCGTCGCCTTCGCGAGCGCGGACGTGCCCTTGCGGCCACAACTCGACGCGAAGCTTTCGGTGCCGCCTTCCACTGTGAAGACCGCCTTGCCGTTGCCCTGCGCGACCTGCCCCCGCTTCACCTGGGTTGTCGTGAGCGTGCAATCCGGTTTCTCGGCATGGCGCCGCACGATCGTCCATTCGAACCGCCCATTGGCCTGGATCGCGAGCGTCATCGATCGGGCGACGTCCATCGGCACGGCTTCGGTGACGATCGTCGTGCGCGTCATCGATCCATAGCCGACGGTGCCGCCCAGATTGGTGCCGTGCGACACGCCGACATTGGGCTGGAGCTTGATGCGCGGCGCCAGCACCAGTTCCTTGCCGCTGCTCGACTGGACCCAGCGGCCGGCGGCGCCGGCGGGCGCCGGTTGGGCGCGGATCGCCGTGGATGCTACGGCACCGGCAGCCGCGATCAGCAGAATGCAACGCGTCTTCATCGCCATGGTCCTTGTGCCCGATCGATTCAGAAAACGCCGACCCAGCTGTCGCTGCCGGCATATTCATTGGCCTTGCCCCAGCAGATCAGGCCGGGCCGCGCGGCGCTCTGACCGTCCTTTTCGATACGATAGGTCATCTTGCGGCAGCGAAAGCCATTCACCTGTTCCTCGCCGTCGATGGTCAGCGTTCCGGCGAAGCCGTTGGAATTCCAGCGCTGGACATGGCCGATCGGCAGCCGCGACAGGCGCGTTTCGGCGCCATTATATTTGCCCGAATATTCGTCGCGCGGCCAATCGATCCAGCCTGCCTGGGTATAGCCGCCCTCGCAGCCGGTGCACCGTACCTTGCCGAACGCGTCATAGGCCGCCTTCGCGGTCTTCCATTCCTCGGCGATCGTCATGCGGCTGGGATATCTGGCGTCGTTCTCCGCCATTCTGCGCCGGGCGCGTTCGGTCGCGGTCGCGGTCTCGGCCGCCGCCGCCGGTTTCGCGGATGGATCGGATGGGCCGGTCTCGGCCGGGCGTTCGGCGCATCCGCCCGACGCCAACGCATCACCCGTCGCCTCCACCGCCGCGCCCAGGATCGAATCCGCCACTCCGCTCGACCGCGCGGCCGAAAGCAGCCCGCCAAGCCCGCGCTTCTTCTGGGGCTGCGCCCGTTCGGCGCAGTCTTCCCGCGCCTGCGCGGCGGATGGGGCGACGGCAAGCGCGGTTCCCGCCGCCAGCAGCGCGAGAGTGATGGGATAGTGCATCGCGTCCTCCTCGAATCGATCGGTCGGGACATGCCGAAGTGCGGCGCGCGCATCGCCATCGTCGCGACCGAAGCCGCCGCCGGGGCGACGGGGAGGGCGGCCGGCGACGAACACGCCACGGCATGAGACGAAAACCTCATCCTGGTCGAGCCGGCGTGGCGCTTGAGCGGTCCAGGGTGTGGATGCGTGAGCATCCCCGCACCTTTATATCAGGCGTGCGGCAGGGCAGGCCCGGCCCGCCTCAAGATCCCGAAATTCCGGGTGCCGGTGCGCTTTACCCCCAGGCCCCTTGGCGGGCGCGTTCGCGCATCGCCTCGATAAAGGCGCGTACTGCCGGCATCGCCGCGCGGCCGGAATCGTAGAGCAGGCTGACGGGCATCGGCGGCGGAGCATGATCGGTGAGCACCGCTATCAATCGCCCGGCGACGATCGCCTCGCGCGATTGATAGCTCAGCACATTCGCCAGTCCCAGTCCCGCTTCCGCCGCCGCGATCGTCGCGTCGATCGTGTTGACGCTCAGGCGCGGCGAGACCTCCACCACCGTCTCTCCCTTCGCGCCGAAGGGCCAGGCGGCGCCCACGCGCACGCCGCTGCCGGTGATGCAGCGATGGCGCGCCAGATCGGCGGGGGCGGCGGGGGCGCCATGTTCGGCGAGATAGGCGGGGCTGGCGACGATTGTCTGCCGCACCGATCCGATCGCGATCACGCGCAACGCGCTGTCGGCCAGCGCGCCGATCCGCACCGCGACGTCGATGCCTTCCTCGACGATGCGGACATTGCGATCGAGCAGCATCATCCGCGCGCTCAACCCGTCATGCCGGGCAAGCAGCGCGTCGATCACCGGCAGCACGTGCAGCCGCCCGAACATCACCGGCGCGGTCACGTAAAGCTGGCCGCGTGGCACCGAACGCCCGCCCGTCACCACCTGTTCGGTCTCGCGCAGATCGGCCAGGATCCGGCGCGCGCGATCGAGCAGCGCTGCGCCCTCGTCGGTTAGCGACACGGCGCGCGTCGACCGGTGGAACAGGGGGACGTCCAGATGACGTTCGAGCGCGGCGATCGCGCGGGTGATCGCCGGCGGTGAGATGCCGAGCGTCCGCGCCGCCGCCGCGAAGCCGCGCTGATCGGCCACCGCGACAAAGGCGGTGAGGGCTTCGAACCGGTCCATTATTTCTCCTGGTGAAATAGTGAATGCGAATATTCGGTGATTATCGCGTATGTGGCAACGCGATATCGTCCGCGGCATGGCACAGACCTATCTCCACACCATGTTCGGCGACGGCGCCCGCGCGCTGCAACAGGCGGCTGGATCGCGCGCATCCTATGCGCGGATGGAGGCGGGGGCGGGCGAGATGGACATACTCTCCGATCGCGAGCTCGACTTCATCGCGGCGCGCGACAGCTTCTACATGGCGAGCGTCAGCGAGGATGGCTGGCCCTATGTCCAGCATCGCGGCGGCCCGGCCGGCTTCCTGCGGCATATCGCGGGCAATCGCATCGGTTTTGCCGATTATCGCGGCAATCGCCAATATCTCTCGGCCGCCAATCTCGCCGCCGACGATCGCGTGTCGCTGTTCCTGATGGATTATCCCAATCGCCGCCGGCTGAAGCTGATCGGCCACGCTCATGGCAGCGCCGATCCCGCCGATATCGCGGCGCTGATGGCGCCTGATTATGCCGCCGAACCGGAACGCGCCTTCGTGATCGACGTGATCGGGTTCGACTGGAATTGCCCGCAGCACATCACGCCGCGCTTCACCGAGGCGGAGGTCCGCCACGCCACTCAGCCGCTGCTCGCCGAACTGGCGCGGCTGCGTACGCATATCGCAAAACTGGAAGGAGATCGGCCATGACCGAAAAACTCACGCGCGGCGTTCATCATATCGGCCTCACCGTTCCCGATCTTGATCAGGCGCGCGCCTTTTTCTGCGGTCTGCTCGGCTTCGACGAGGTCGGCGGGGTGCCCGATTACCCCTCGATCTTCGTTTCCGACGGCAGGATCCTGCTCACCCTGTGGCGCGCGGCCGATCCGCTGACCGCCCGCGCATTCGACCGGCGCGCCAATATCGGGCTTCATCATCTGTCGCTGGCGGTGGCCGATGATGACGCGCTTCAGGCGGTGTGGGAAAAGATACGCGCGCATCCGGGCGTGGTGGTGGATGCAGCCCCCGGCCCGATCCGGCCGGGATCGGCGACGCGGCATTTCCTGATCTTCATTCCCGGCGGGATCCGGATCGAGTTCGCGACGCCATTCGGATAGGCGGCGCGCTCGAATATCGGCTGTCTGCCATCAGGAACTGGCGCGAGAGCAAAAATGCGTCGACGAGGCGAAGGCCAGGCTTTCGACGGCGGCGGCGCCGGATCGTCTCCGGCGGGGATTATCCGCTTGCGCGAACCGATCATGGTGGGGAACAAGCGCCGATACCGCCAAGCGACGGCTTGCCCCGGGGGAGCCTGATGAGCCGATTTCGAACTGAGGTGCTGGATTGGCTGGGTGCCGGGCGCGCCGTGGCCGGGCGTGAGCGGGAGGTGCTGCGCATTGCAGATGTGACGCCATCGCCCGCGGACTGGCGCACCTTCCTGGGGCATCTCACCCTGTGGCTCGGGACCGTCGCGCTGGCCGCCGCCGTCATCTTCTTCTTTGCGTTCAATTGGGCCGATCTCGGCCGTTTCGCCAAGTTCGGGCTGGTCGAGGCGGCGATCCTCGCCGGGCTGCTGGCCTGCTGGCGGCTCGATCTGGACGGGATGCCCGGCAAGGCGATGCTGGTGATGCTGAGCCTGCTGACCGGTGCGCTGCTCGCCCTGTCGGGTCAGATCTACCAGACCGGCGCCGATACCTATGAGTTGTTCGCCTGGTGGGCCGTGCTGATCCTGCCCTGGGTAACGGTGAGCCGCTTCAGCCCCTTATGGCTGATCTGGCTGGCCCTCATCAATCTTGCCCTGTTCTTCTATTTTTCGCTCTCCCGGTCCGCCGATCCCCTGCTCTGGAGCATGTTCGCGCTCAACACCGCCGCGCTGATCCTTTGGGAAGCGGCGCATCGCGCGGGCCTTTCGTGGCTGCGGGACAATTGGCCGCCACGGCTGGTGTCGATCGCCGCGGGGTGCGGCGCGACGGCGCTGGCCGTCTGGGCGATCTTCGAAAGCGACGAGATCGCCGGCATGCGCGCGCTGGCCGCGCTGGCCTATCTCGCCTGGCTGGCGGCGCTGTACGGCTGGTACAGGCACTGCCGCCCCGATCTGTTCATGCTGGCGGGCGGCGTGCTGAGCCTGATCGTCACGGTCGCGGCTTTCCTGACGCATCATATGGTCGAATCCGGATCCGGCGCCTTTCTGCTGATCGGGCTGGTGGTGATCGGCATGTCGGCGGGCGGTGCGATCTGGCTCAAATCGGTCTCACGGGCACAGGCGGCATGAGCGCGGCCGAGCTATGGGCCCGGCTCGGTGCCGAGGGCCTGGTCGAAGGCGAGATGCCGGCGCCGGACCGTTCGACGTCGCCCTGGTATGTCCGCGTGATGCTCGGCATCGCCGGATGGATCGGCGCCCTGTTCCTGCTGGTCTTCGCCGGCGCCGCCTTCTCGTTCCTGATGAGCGATCCCGCATCGGCGCTGCTGGCCGGTGCGGCCTGTTGCGGCGGCGCCTTCGCCCTGCTCCGGGGCTTGGACGGCAACGACTTTGCCGAACAGTTCGGCCTGGCCGTCAGTCTTGCCGGCCAGGGGCTCATGATCATGGGGCTTGCCGACCTGCTCGACGCCTGGATGCCGCTGCTCTATATCGCCATCGCCGCGATGCAGGCGGTGCTGGCGCTTCTCGTCCCGAATTTCCTCCATCGCCTGCTCGCGACCTGCGGCGCCGCGATCGCGGGCGCGCTGGCGGTGAACGCGGCGGCGCTGCACGGATTGTCCGCCCCCATATTGTGCCTGGGCCTGGCGCTGGTCTGGCTGGAGCCGAAGCTCTGGGCCGTCAGGGGCGGGATCTGGCGTCCGGTCGGCTATGGGCTGGTGCTGGCGCTGCTGCTGGTCGAGACCTTCCGCCTGTTCGGCGATGGGGGCCTGTTCGCGTCCGCACAGGCGCCGCGCTGGATCGCGATCCACGGCCCCCTGATCGGACGGGTGCTGACGGCGGCGATCCTGCTCTTCGTCGCCGCCGTTCTGATCGCGCGCGAGGGGGCGGGGCCGCGAAGTCCGGTCGCGCGCGGGGCGGGCGCCATCGCCCTGGTGCTGGCGCTGGTCTCGCTGGCGGCGCCAGGCCTGGCCTCGGCATTGCTGATCCTGCTGCTGGGCTTTGCGGTCGGCGACAGGCTGTTCGCCGGCCTGGGAATCTTGAGCCTGCTCGGCTTCGTTTCCCATTTCTATTACAGCCTGCACGCGACGCTGCTGGAAAAGTCCGCCATATTGGCGGCCACCGGCCTGTGCCTGCTTCTCGTGCGGTTCGCGCTGCGGCGTGGTTTTGCCGTGTCGGGCACGATGGAGTCCGGGCATGCGTAAGCTGGTGGCTTTGATTGCCGGGGTCGCCGTCCTGGCCGTCGTCAATTTCGGAATCCATCAGCGCGAGCAATTGCTGACGCACGGCCGGATCGTGTTGCTCGAACTGGCGCCGGTCGATCCGCGATCGCTGATGCAGGGCGATTATATGCGGCTCGATTTCGCGCTCGCCAACCAGGCCTTTCCCTTCGATCGCCGGCAGCCGCAGGCCGATGGCCGGATCGTGGCGGCACTGGATAAGCATGGCGTCGGCCGGTTCCGCCGCTTCTTCGATGGCCGGCCGCTGGCGCCGGACGAAATCGCGCTGCGTTATCGTGTCCGAAACGGGCAGCCCAACTTCGCGACCAACGCCTATTTCTTCGAAGAGGGGCAGGCGAAGACCTATGAACCCGCCGCCTATGGCGAGTTCCGGGTCGGCGCCGATGGCGAGATGATCCTGACCGGGCTGCGTGACGCCCGCTTCGGCGCGTTGGGGGCAAGCCGCTGAACCGGAGTGCCGGTTCGTCCGGCAGACTCGGCTGAAATCCCGCTTCTCGGCATATTCTGCGCTGTGCTGAAGCGTATGCGAGCAGGAAACGATGTCCGCCGCGCGATAAGGATGCGCGCCAAGCCCCGTAGAATCGGGGTTAATTTATTTCCAATTTGGAAAATTCTCTCCATGACGGAAAATTTACTTGCGAATTATTGCGAAATGGAGAAATAGGCGCAATTGAGGCGCAAGGGACCGCCCAATGCCGAAATAAGAGGGGATTTCAATGGGAAACGTGACGAATTCGCTGCGCCATCGGGAAATGATGCGCGCGCTTCTTGGCACGGCCGCGCTCTCGCTGGCTTTCGTCGCGGCGCCGGCGCTGGCCCAGGAAGCCGGCGCGACACGGGCTGCCGCCAGCGACTCGGCGGATGCCGCGGCTGAAGACATCATCGTCACGGGTTCGCAGATCGCGCGCACCGGCTTCGATACGCCGACGCCGGTGACCGTCGTCAGCGTCGCCGATTTCGAACGCGTCGCGGCCCCCAACATTGCCGACGCGCTCAACCAGATGCCCGCGCTGAAGCCGAGCATCACGCCGGCGGCGACCACCAATCTGTCGAAGCTGGCGGGCGCGAACTATCTCGATCTGCGCGGCCTCGGCTATCTGCGCACGCTGACCCTGATCGACGGGAAGCGCTATGTGCCGTCGAGCCCCGAAGGCGTCGTCAACGTCAACATCATCCCGCAGGCGGTGATCGGCTCCGTCGAAGTCGTGACCGGCGGTGCATCCGCGGCCTATGGTTCGGACGCCGTCGCCGGCGTCGTCAACTTCCGGCTCGACCACAAGCTCGATGGCGTTCGCGGCAGCGCGCAATATGGTCTGAGCGACTTTGGAGATCACAAGAACTATCTTGGTTCGATCGCATACGGCACGAAGTTCGGCGATGGCCGCGGCCACCTGCTGCTCGGCGCTGAAATCGCCGAGAACAAGGGCATCAAGCGTGTTTCGCGTCGCCCCTGGTCCAACCACAGCGTCATCAACAACCCGGCCTATACGCTCACCAACAACGAGCCCGCCTATATCCTGGTCGATGACGCACGCCTTTCCGAGTCGGCCTATGGCGGCGTGATCAACAGCGTGGCGGGTGGCAATCCCGCTGGTCTGATCGGTACGGAATTCCTGGCCGGCGGCCAGACGCGCCGCTTCGACTATGGCACGCTTCAGGCCGGCGGCACCCAGAATGGCGGCACCGGCGTTGCGGCCACGGGCGATCTCGTGCTCGAACAGCCCTATAAGCGCTGGGCGGCGTTCGGCGCGACCGAGTTCGAATTCTCCCCGCACGCCACCGCCTATGGCAGCTTCAGCTATGGCCAGTCCAAGCTGCGCGGCGACAGCATCATCGGCAACGATCAGATCACGATCCAGGCCGACAACGTCTTCATCCCGGCCTCGGTCCGTTCGATCCTGAACGCCAATCCGGGCGTCACCAGCTTCACCATGGGCCGCACGCTCAACGACTATGGTCGCGGCTATTTCGACCAGAAGGCCTGGAGCTGGCAGGCGATCGCCGGACTGCGCGGCGACATCGCCGGCTCGTGGAGCTACGATCTGTCCTATGCCTATGGAAAGAGCCGCAACAAGACGGTCTTCGCCGGCACGCGGATCACGCAGGCCTGGCGCGATGCGGTGGACGCGATCGACAATCCGAACACCCCCGGTGTCGTCGACCCGATCTGCCGTTCGACGCTGACCAATCCGAACAATGGCTGTATTCCGCTGAACCTGTTCGGCCCGATCGCGCCCGGCGAACAGGCGGCGGCGATCGCCAAGATCCTCGCCCCGTCGCTGCGTGACTGGCATCAGGTCCAGCAGAGCGCCGACCTGATCGTCCGCGGCGAACTTCTCCAGCTTCCCGCCGGGCCGCTCGCCGTCGCGGGTGGCGTCCACTGGCGCAAGTTCACGACCGACGTCCGCTCGGATCCGCTGTCGGCATCGCGTACGCCCACCGGCGGCACCTATCTGCGCGTCGGCAACACGCTGCCGTTCAAGGGTGAGGAAACGGTGAAGGAAGCGTTCGGCGAAGTGCTCGCGCCGATCTTCGTCGACTCGCGTTTCGGCAAGCGGCTCGAACTCGACCTTGCCGGCCGTATCACCGACTACAAGACCTCCGGCCAGGTCGAGACCTGGAAGGTCGGCGTGAATTACGAGGTGAACGACGTCGTCCGGCTGCGTGCCACGCGGTCGCGCGACATCCGCGCGCCCAACCTGCAGGAGTTGTTCGCGAAGGGCCAGACGCTGGTCTTCACGGTCAGCGATCGCGCCCGCCAGGTCCCCAACCTCAACGGCGTGGTCGGTCCGGACAATTACACCGCGACAACCACCTCGGGCGGCAATCCCGGCCTGAAGCCGGAAAAGGCCGACACGTTCACTGCCGGCCTCGTTCTGTCGCCGGCACCGCGGATGCGGATCTCGCTCGATTATTATAACATCAAGATCAACGGCGCGATCTCGACGCTGGGCACCGGCGCGATCCTCGACCAGTGCTTCAACGGCAACAATGCGCTCTGTTCGCTGATCTCGCGCGAATCCAGCACCAACGGACTGTCGCCGGGCCGGATCACCAACATCCTGCTCGCGCCCGCCAATATCCAGGGTATCAAGACGCAGGGTGTCGACTTCGAGGCGGCCTATAGCTTCCCGTTCGCCAACGGAACGCTCGGCATCCGCCAGCTGGCGACCTATGTCGACCAGCTCGATCTGATCGGGTCGCAGGGCGAGATCACCGAACTGGCCGGCACCACGGCGCAGGTGGCGATCGACGGTCCCAGCGGCACCTCGCGGATCCGCACCTCGACGATCCTGGACTTCAGCAACGACGCGTTCCGGGTGAGCGCCACCGGCCGCTATGTCAGCGGCGGCCGCGTGACCCGCGACATCGATTCGGACAAGCCGCTGGTGCCGATCAGCGATCCGATCCGCGTGAAGGGCCGCTTCTATCTCGACCTTGGCGCGGAAGTGACGCTGTTCCGTCCGGGCGAGGATGGCCGGGTGGCGTTGTTCGGTTCGGTCCTGAACGCGTTCAACAAGATGCCGCCGATCACCGGCTACGACGAATATGCCGCGCCCCGGCAACTGTTCGACGTGATCGGTCGCCAGTTCACGGCCGGCGTGCGCTTCAACTTCTAAAAGCTGCGGACCGCCGCCGGGACATGGTCCCGGCGGCGGTTGTCACAATCGGAATCCTGTGCCGGCGGTTGAACTACCGGCCATTTCCTCAAGCGCCGGCCCGCGCCTTCCAGGCCGCGAGCACCGCCGCTTCCTTTTCGGGCGTGATGGCGAAGCTCGCCTTTGTCCGCCGCTCGGCGGAGACGGCGTCCGAATTCCACCAGGCCAGCGTATCGCGCACCGTTTGGGCGAGCGGGCGATGGGTGAGGCCGTGCGCCAGCGCCTTGTCGAAATTGACGGTGGAGAAGCCCAGCGCATTGCCGCGCGGCAGCGCCCAGGGCACCGCGCTTGTCACCTCGTGCTTTTCCAGGAAGTCGTAATCGTCGACCCAGGTGAATTGCAGCGGATTGTCCGTGCTCACCGCCGCGCGCACGCCGCCGAGCAACTCGCCCATCGACAGCGACGATCGCGGGCCGGCGACATTGAAGATGCCCGTCGTCCGGTCCTCCATCATCCGCACCATCCATTCGGAAAGGTCGCGGACGTCGACCAGTTCGACGCGGTCCGACTGCCGGCCCGGCGCCAGCACCTCGCCCCCGCGCGCCACGCGCTGCGGCCAATAGGGGAAGCGATCGGTGGTGTCGCCAGGCCCCACGATATAATGCGGCCGCACGATCATCGCCTTGCCGGGAAAGGCCTTCTGGGCCTCGATCTCCGAAAGCGCCTTGCTGACCCCGAAGGTGCTGCCCGGATCCTCCGGGATCGCTTCCAGGCGCGGCTTGACGTTCTCGTCGATATTCGTCGTCAGGAACGGATAATAGACGCTGGCGGACGAGACATATTGGTAGATGCCGGCGCGGCCCCGCAACAGCCCGGCGGACATGCGCACCCAATCCGGGTTGGTGGCCGAATTGTCGATCACGCAATCCCAGCTTCCGGTTTTCAGCGCGTCGAGCTGCCCGTTGCGATCGCCCTGCAGATGCGTCACGCCCGCGGGCAGATCGGCCTGTCGCTTGCCGCGATTGAAGACGGTGACATTGTGGCCGCGCTCGACGGCGTAGCGCACCTGATAGGGCCCGATGAAACCGGTGCCGCCCAGAATGAGGATGCGCAGCGGCGCGCGCGCCTTGCCGGCGGGCGCTGCCGCGCGCGCGGCGCCGGACGCCAGCGCCAGGCCGATGCCGGCGCCTCCCGACATTTTCACGAAATCCCGTCTTGTCGTCATCTCCGGCCCCTCCCTGCGATAGCATTGGTCTATGCGAGCAGGCGCGCCGACCTCAAGCCGCTTATCTGCGAAAGGCGGACTGGGTTCGGCATATGTCGGCTGGGGGCGGGGATCCGCACCGATGGAACGACCCGATGATCTCCGCGGTTCTGGAGCGCATGGACAGGATGAAGATCCGCATCGCGCTTGCGTGCCCGTTGCTGCTGCTGGCGTGCGAGCAGGGCCGAAGCCCGGAGAAGCCGGTCGCGCCGCCCGTGACCGAAACCAATGCCGGCCATGAAATGGCGGTGTCGGGCGAGGGCGCGCCTGTCGCCGGGCCGGCCTCCACGCCACCGGGGCTGACGCCCGAGGCCGAAGCCGGCGTCAAGGGCGCACGCAACATCCTGCTTGCCTTCGCGCAGGCGATCGAACGGAAAAACTATGAACAGGCACGCGCGCTGCTCGCTCCCGCGGATCGGCAGAAATGGAGCCGGCCCGCATTCGCCGCCATTTTCGCGGATATGGGCGAAATCACCGTTGCCATTCCCGATGGCAGGATAGAGGGCGCGGCGGGCTCAAGCTATTACACCGCGCCCGTCACCATCACCGGCGACGACAGGGATGGCCGCCCCGTCCGGATCGAAGGGGAGGCGGTGTTGCGGCGCGTCAACGATGTCCAGGGCGCGACCCCGGCGCAACTGCGCTGGCACTTCGAGGCGCTGACGCTCGACTGGGCGCATTGAGGAGCGGCCGGTGACCGGGCCGATATCGACCGGAAGCTATTCCGGCTGTCCGCGTGCGCCGAAACAGGCGGCCAGGGCCCAGCCCAGCAGCGCGCAACCGCCCAGCCACATCAGGAAGGCCGGCGCATCGCCGAGCCACGCGCAGGCGAAACCGGGCAGACAGGCGGCGGCGACGAGCCATCGCCTTTTGCCCATGGGCATGCCGCCGCTCTTGTCGCCGGCAGTGCGCCTGCGCTTCGGATCGCCGATGCAGAGCAGGAGGATCGGGATGGCGGAGACGACGAGGGCGGCCAGCGCCAGGGCGATCATCGTCATGCGTCGACCGCCCTGGCGACGATCGGGGCGGAGCGATCAGGCGTGCGCAGCGCCGTCCGGCAGCCATGCAGCATCCAGATGCCGGCGGCGACGAAGGCGATGTCGAGCGCGGCGATGACCGGCTGGCCGGCGGCGACCGCTTCGCCCCAGCCGGGGCCGCCCGCGACGGTCAGGCGCAGCAGCGGCAGCATGAGCGCGACCGCCCCGGTCGCGCCTTTCAGCAACCGGGTGAGCGTCTCGTTCGAACGGACGAGAGCGCCAGCGAGTATCGCTGCACCGGACGCGATCAGGAAGGCGGCTGTGGTCCAGTATACCGCCGATCCGATCGGCATGGCGACCAGGAACGCGGCGGCCGATGCGACGAGCCCGAACGGCAGGCCATAGCCGACCACCGTCACCGTGCGTTCGAGCCATGCAAGCGAGCGGGCCTCCGCCTTGCGCCGCACCACCCAGAGCCGCATGCCGGTGAAGGTGACGTAGCACATGGCGAAACCCAGCCCGAACCAGATCGCCTTTGAAAGCATGCCCGCGAAATTGCCGAAATGGAGCGGACCCATGATCCCGGCCAGCGTTCCGCCCGCCGACGGGCGTGTGCCCACCGTCGGCTTGGCGCGCTCGAAGCGCGCCGTCGCGCCATCATAGAGCAGCGAGACGGGTTCGATGTCGCTCGCCCTGGGGTTGTGGAAGGTGGTGATGCTCGCATCGGCGCGGCCGAAATTCTCGATCGCGATGAAGGTCGGCGCCTCGCCGGTGCGGCGGATGGCGTCGGCGGTGACGCGATCGAGATTGCCGATGGCGATCGGGCGCGGATCGGGCGTGCCGGGATTGCCGAACACCGCCTCGCTCAACGCCTCCACATCGCCGCCGAACGCCGCCATCGCGACGACGGGCACGCCGATGCTGCCGAAAAAGGAGAAGAAGCTGCCGGTGAAGGCCAGGATGAAGGCGAAGGGCAGGCTCCATGTGCCCGCCACGCTGTGCCGGTCGCGATCGACCAGCACCGGATTGGCGCGGCGGCGCAGCGTGAAGATGTCCTTGAACAGATGCCGATGGATCAGCAGGCCGGAAATCGCCGCGACGAGCATGGCCAGCCCCAATATGCCGGTCAGCAACAGGCCCCAGGGATTGGGCACGTGCAGGCGGACATGGGTGTCGACCAGGAAGCTGCTGAGCGCATCGTCGTTGCGCGGGCCGAAGATATCCTCGCTGAAGCCCTGGACGGTGCGGCGGAGGCGGCCCGCATTGTCGAGCTGATAATAGATGCCGCGTTCGGTGGGCATGCCCTTCGCGTCCAGTTGGTCGCGGTGGAAGAACACGCCCAGGCCATGATCGCCGATCTCGAACAGGCTGGCCGCCTCTCGATATTCGGGCGGCGTGATCGCGGCGAGGCGGCGGATCCTGGCGTCGATCGGCGTTTGGAAGGCCGAACGGCTGGCGACATGGCCCGCCGACCATGCGCCGATCTCGTGCGCGAAGACGGCGGCGGTGCCCGTCAGCACGACGGCATAGAGCAGCAGGCCGAGCAGGATGCCGGACCAGCCGTGCACCGCGACCATCGCCTTGGTCTCATCCTTTTTGAGATGGATCATCCGGCTTTCTCCGTAACCGGCGCCTGGCCTATGAAGCGCGATGCGATCAGCCCGCCATGCACCAGGAAGAGTGCTGCGGCGACCAGCGCCACGCGCGCGATGCTGCGATCGAGGCAGGCATGGAAGAAAAGCGCCGCCCAGATCAGCGGGGCGAGAACGAGCGGGAAGGCCAGATTGTCGATGCCGGCCGCGCCGCCGGGCAGCCACAGGGGCATGCCGGCCAGCAGCGTCAGCGCCACGATGACCGCGCCCGGCCCGGCGAGGAGGATCCGCGCCCATCGGCGCCGGGAGCGGGGCCGCACTGCTTCCATCTGATCGCGCATGATGGCCGGGGTAAATCGGTTGCGATTCATTAGCAAGAAAAATGCTATTGATAATTCTTCGCAATAATATAGGGCGAGCCGGATTCCGGACTCAGTGAATAAAAAAGGGCGCGACATGGCGAGAATGATCCTTATGGCGGGGCTGGCGGGCGCGCTGGTCAGCCAGGCCGCTTGGGCGGACGACACCACGCCCGCCGGGGAAGACCAGGACGATATCGTCGTCACCGGCGCCATTGCCGGCACGAAGACCGAAACCCCGCTGGTCGAGCTGCCCCAGCCCATCACCATCGTCACCTCGGAACAGTTCATCTCGCAGGGTGCGATCAGCATCAGCGATACGGTGAAATATGCCGCCGGCGTGCTCGCCAATCCCTATGGCCGCGACACGCGCGTCGACGGCTTCAACGTCCGCGGGCTCGATGCGCTCCAGTTCCGCGACGGCATGCGCGACATCTTCTCCTATTATGCCAGCATCACCTCCGATCCCTATAATTTCTCGCGCGTGGAGATCGTGCGCGGCCCGGCTTCGGTGCTGTTCGGCCAGGGCTCGATCGGCGGGCTCGTCAATCTTGTTTCCAAGACCCCGGAATTCCGCACCGGCGGCGAACTGAACCTCGTCTATGGCAGCTATGACCGCAAGGAAGCGCTGGGCGACATCAACATCGCGCTGTCGGACACGCTGGCGATCCGCGCGGTCGGCCGCGTCCGCGACGCCGACACCTATGTCGATCATGTGCCCGACGATCGCGTGATGTTCGCGCCCTCGATCCGCTGGCAGCCGACGCCCGCCACCGATATCGTGCTGACCGGCCTGTATCAGGAGGACGACACCGGATCGACCTCGCAGTTCCTGCCGATTGTCGGCACCTTCCGCCCGAACCCCGGCAATCCCGGCGGCCGGCTCGATCGCTACACCTTTGTCGGCAAGGCGGGCTGGGATCGCTATAATGGCCGTTCGCTGCAGGGCGGCGGATCCATCACCCACCGATTCTCGGACGCGGTGCGCCTCAGCCTCAAGGCCCGCTATATCGACAGCGACCTCCAATATTTCACGCATTATGCCGATAGCTACAGCTATCCCACCAATCCCTATTCGGTTTACGGCACCGACGGCCGGACCATCGGCATGACCGCCGACGCGAGCGACGCGCGGATGAACGTGTTCTCCACCGACAATAATCTGGAGATCAAGTTCAACACCGGCGCCAATATCGAGCACAAGCTGCTGATCGGCGTCGATTACAGCTGGAACAAGGTGGGCAAGCGCTACGCCGTGACGACGCCGGAAACCGTCGACCTCTATGACATCGATTACGACGCGCTGCTGACCTATGAGCCCAGCGGGCCGTTCTTCCACGAATCGCAGAAGCAGCTCGGCATCTATGTGCAGGACCAGATCCGCTTCTACGATCGCGTCTCGGTCGTCCTGGGGGCACGGCGCGACCATGTGACGGGTTCGTCGGGCAACACCGACAATGCCACCACCTTCCGCGCGGGCATCATCGGCGAGATCGGGGCCGGCCTGTCGCCCTTTTTCAGCTATACCGAAAGCTTCCTGCCGATCGCCGGATCGCTCACCAATCCGGATGGCAGCATCGGCGACCCCTTCGTGCCGCAGACCGGCACCCAGTTCGAAGGCGGCGTGAAGTGGCAGCCGGGGCGCAACACGCTGGTGACGGTGACGGCGTTCCATATCAAGGAGCGCAACCGCGTCCTCTATCTCGCCAACGGCGCCACCACCCAGTCCGGCGAACTGAAGACCAAGGGCATCGAGATCGAGGCGAGCCACAGCCTGCCCGGCGATTTCGAACTGCTGGTCAATTACGGCTACAGCAAGCTGCGCTCGGAAACGAACACCAGCCTGGACTATATGCCGCGCCACACCGCATCGATCTGGTCGACGAAGAGCTTCGGCGTCGCCGATGGCGCGCGGCTGCGGCTGGGCGCGGGCGTCGTCTATAGCGGCAAGAGCAAGTCGACCGGCCCGCTCGACCCCTATGGCCTGAATCCCCTGATTCCCGCCGGCACGCTCTACACCGTCGTCACCCCGTCGCGCACCACCGTCGATGCCCTGGCGGAGATCACATGGGACAAATGGCGCTTCGCCATCAACGCGACCAACCTGCTCGACAAGCGCTATTTCGCGTCGTGCCTGGCGCGCGGCGACTGTTTCATGGCGGCGCCGCGCAACGTGATGGCGACGATGGGGTTCCGGTTCTGAAGGCGCGGGCGATCGGCCCCGCCTGATCGACGCTGTCTGATCGATCGGGCGTCATCGCCATTGCGGCGGCACGTGCTTCCTGCCACCGCTGAGCGATGACGACGCGCCACACGGACGACCTTCCCGACCCGGGACACCGCATCGCCGCAAGCTTCGCCAAACAAGGGCTGATGGCCACATTGGGGGCGGAACTCGGCGATGTGTCGCCGGGCGCGGTCGAGATCGTGCTGCGGCCGCGGGCGGCGGTTTCGCAGCAGCACGGCTTCGTCCATGCCGGCGCGCTGAGTGCGATCGCCGATACCGCGGCGGGCTATGCGGCGCTCAGCGTGATGCCGGCGGACAGCGGCGTGCTCACGACCGAATTCAAGATCAATCTGCTCGCGCCGGCGACGGGTGAACTGATCCGCGCCAGAGGGCGGGTGGTGAAGGCGGGCAGGACGCTGATCTTCGCGCAGACCGATATCCTTGCCGAAAGCGAGGGCAGGGAGCGGCTGGTCGCCTATCTCACCGCCACGCTGATGGTGATCGCCGGGCGCGACGGCATCAGCGACTGAGCTTTCGCGAATGCGCGCGAGCGCGTGACAGCGCGCGCAACCATGATATCACCTCCGCGGAACGGCCTGGCGAGGCGCGCGCGGCCGCAAGCGGAGGGGCAGCAATGGGCGAATTGATCCACAGCCGGCGCGATTTCATCGCGAGGGCGGGTTTCGGCATGGGGATGCTGGGGCTGTCGGGCAGCGGCTGGGCGCGGGGATCGGCGGCGCCGGATCTGATCGTCTTCAACGCCAATGTCTGGACGGTCGATCCCGATCAGCCGGGCGCGCAGGCCTTCGCGGTGAAGAACGGCCGCTTCGTCGCGGTGGGCGGCAATGACGAGATCAAGGGCTATGCCGGCCCGGGAACGCAGCGGATCGATGCGGGCGGCGCGACGGTGGTGCCCGGTTTCATCGATGCGCATATCCATGCCAGCGGCGATGCCGCGCTGTACGACGTCGTTGTCGGCAATCCCTTCGAGGTCGAGTTCATGACGATCGCGACGATCCTCGACCGGCTGCGCCAGCGCGCGAAGGAGACGCCGCCGGGCGTGTGGATCGACGGCGCCTTTTACGACGATACCAAGGTGAAGGACGGGCGCCCGCTCACCCGCCAGGATCTCGACTCGGTCTCGACCGAGCATCCGATCCGCGTGCGCCATCGCGGCGGCCATACCTGCTGGTACAACAGCAAGGCGTTCGAGCTGGCCGGGATCACGCGCGACACGCCCAATCCGCCGGGCGGCGAATATTTCCGCGACGCCAGGGGGGAATTGACCGGCCGTGCCGCCGAACGAGCCAACCGGATCTTCTACACGGTGGGCAAGGAGCCTGAATTCACCCCCGCGCAGAAGGAGGAGCGCGCCCGCGCCGCTGCCGCGCATTTCTCGAAACAGCTTGTCCGCTACGGCGTCACCAGCGTGCAATCGAGCACTGCGCAATATGACGATCTCGTCGCGCTCCAGGCCGTGCGCGCCGCAGGAGAGCTGCGCCACCGCGTCAGCTTCGAAGTGTCGGGCGACCTGCTGGAGGGGATGATCAAGAACGGCATCAAGAGCGGGTTCGGCGACGACTGGATCCGGCTGGGCGCGACCGCCGAACATGCGGTGGACGGATCCTTCTCCGAACGGACGATGGCGATGTCCAAGCCCTATGTCGGATCGAACCCGCCCAATTACGGAATCCTGGTGGAAACCCAGGATGCGCTGAACGCTTGGGTGGAGCGCGTCCACCGCGCGGGCATCAGGCTCAACTGCCATGCCAATGGTGATCGCGCGATCGCCGCGACGCTCACTGCCTATGAACGCGCGCTCGGCGCGATGCCGGTGGCGGACAGCCGGCCCAAGATCACGCATTGCACGATGGTCAACGACGATCTGATCCGTCGCATCAAGGCGCTCGGCGCGATCCCGGCGCCCTTCACCAGCTATGCCTATTACAACACCGACAAGTTCGGATTCTACGGCGCGGAGATCATGGATCACTGCATGGCGTTCCGATCCTTCCTGGATGCCGGCATCCCGGCGGCGGCGGGCTCCGATTATTTCCCCGGCCCGTTCGCGCCCTTGATGGGCATCCAGGGCATGGTGACGCGCAAGGGCTGGAACGGCGAGACCTGGGGCGCGAAGCAGCGCGTGAGCGTGGCGGAGGCGATCCGGATCAGCACCTGGAACGGCGCGTTCGCCAATCATGAGGAAGCGATCAAGGGATCGATCACGCCGGGCAAGCTCGCCGATTTCGTGATGCTGGCGGAGGATCCTCAGAAGGTTGATCCGGAGAAGATCATCGGCATCAAGGTGCTGCGGACGGTGACGGGGGGGCGGACGGTTTACGAGGGGTGACGGGGATTTCTCCAACCTGTCATCCCCGCGTGCGCGCATTGGTGTCCGGGATTTGTTTGCCGAAGTTCCGCGAGCGCTCCGTAAACTGGACGAAAGTGCCTGGAATTGCGTTGTCGAGACATGATCTTGCCGTCGCAGCCGAACCTCTCCTCCCTATCGAAGATGGGGAGGGAGTGGCGGGTTGGATTGCCCCCGGCAATCCAAGATCGTGCCGGGGGCACGATCGACCCGATACTCACCGACCGCAGGTCGGTGATGGAGGGGAAGATGCGATGGATCATTCCCTGTCGTAGCCGACGGAAATCCTGAAAGAATCCGCTTCGAACATCGTGCGGGGCGGAGGCATCCCATTTCCCCTCCACCACGCCGCTTCGCGCCGCGGTCCCCCTCCCCACGCTGCGCGCAGGGAGGAGAATTCTTGCCGTCTCGCACTCCGAATGAAATCCCGGACAGCAATGCGCGTGCGCGGGGATGACAAGAGGGCGCGCGCAACCGGTTTGACAGCGGCGCGGTGGCCCCATAGCCCTTGGTTCGGCCGATTGTCCTGGGGGAATTCCGATGAAATATCCGTTCGCCGCCGCCGTCAGCGCGCTCGCGCTTCTCTCCTCCGGCGGGGCATCGGCGCAGTCGCCCGAGCTTCGGCCCGATCAGGTCGCGTTTCGCGAACTCTACAAGGAGCTGATCGAGACCGACACGTCGGTCGCGACGGGAAGCTGCACATTGGCGGCCGAGAAGATGGCGGCGCATCTGAAGGCGGCGGGCTATACCGACGATCAGCTGACCGTGTTCAAGCTCGACCAGTTCCCGCTCGACGGCGGGCTGGTCGCGATATTGCCGGGTTCGTCGAAAACGGCGAAGCCGATGCTGCTGCTCGGCCATCTCGACGTCGTCAATGCGCGGCGCGCGGACTGGGAGCGCGATCCGTACAAGTTCATCGAGGAAAATGGCTATTATTACGGCCGTGGCGCATCGGACATGAAGGCGATGGTCGCCGCCTGGGTCGATGCGATGGCGCGGTTCAAGAAGGAAGGCTTCAAGCCGAAGCGCACGATCAAGATGGCGCTCACCTGCGGCGAGGAATCGGGTGCGCGGATGAACGGCGCGCAATGGCTGGCGGAGAACAAGCCCGATCTGATCGCGGCCGAATTCGCGCTCAACGAAGGGGGCGGGGGCCGTACCGACGGCACGGGCAAGGTCGTCACCCAATCGATGCAGGTGGGCGAGAAATCCAATCGCAGCTTCGATCTGGAAGCGACCAATCCCGGCGGTCACAGCTCGATCCCTGTCGACGACAATGCGATCTACGAACTGGCCGATGCGCTGGTGAAGGTGCGCGCCTATAAATTCCCGATCCGTTTCAACGACACGACACGCGCCTTCTTCGCCAAGGCGGGGGCGGCGCGCAGCGACGAACTTGGCCAGGCGATGGTGCGGCTTGCGCAGGATCCGGCGGACAAGGCGGCTGAGGCGATCGTCTCCAGAGATCGCGGCTTCAATTCGATGCTGCGCACCACCTGCGTCGCGACCATGGCGGAGGCGGGGCATGCCGCCAACGCGCTGCCGCAGCGGGCGAAAGCGACGATCAATTGCCGGATCGCGCCGGGCGAGGACCAGGACACGACGCGCGCCGCGCTGCAACAGGCGATCGGCGACCCCAAGGTGAGCGTCACCCTGGTCGGGCGGCTGCGCCCGATCGCCGTCACCCCGCCGCTCGACCGCAAGATCATGGAGCCCGCCGAAAAACTGGTCGCGCGCTATTTTCCCGGCGTGCCGCTGATCCCGACCATGTCGACCGGCGCCACCGACGCCACCTATCTCGCGCCGATCGGCATCCCCACCTATGGCGTGCCCGGCGGCTGGGGCGATCCTGACGGCAACGGATCGCACGGCCTGAACGAACGACGCGCGATCCGATCGGTGATGGTCGGGCGCGAATTCCTCTACGATCTGGTCAAGGCGTACGCGAACCAGCCTTGAACGGGCTACCGCGCCGTTTTCCGTGCCGCCGCGATGACGTCCTTGATCGCGGCGATCACCAGATCGGGGCGTTCGTCCTGTATGTAATGGGCACTGTCGGCGACGCGGCGATTTTCACCGCGTAACGACAGCGCCGCGAGTTCGCGATGCGCTTGCGCCAGATCGAGCTGGAAGGCCGGGATCTGGTCGAACACGGCCTGGGGCGTGCCGGGGGGCAATTGCTGCATCTTCTCGGCGGACAGGACGATGAGCGGCATCGCGCCATAGTCGCGCGCGGGATTGGCGACGAGTTCGGTGCTGCGCGAGAAATTGGCGGTGAGCGAGATCGTCGCCGCCCAGCGCGCCTGGCTCATGTCGCGCGTCTTCAGCGCCTGTGACAATGCCCTGGGGTAAGTGGGCGGATAGGCCAGGCAATTGTCGGGATCGGGGGAGGTGGGGGTCAGCTTGCCGCTCGCCACCGCCGCCGCGCAATCGCGCGCTTTCTTCCGCATGCCCGCATAGATCTCGTCGGCAAAGGCGGGCAGCGCTGGGGCGGCCTTTTTCTGCCGGGCTTCCTGGTGCGGGATGCTGGGATCGACGAGCACCATGCCGATCACCTCTTGCGGGTGGCGATCCTTGAACAGCAATGTTTCATAGCCGCCCATCGAATGGCCGACGAGGATGTAAGGCCCCTTGATCCCCGCGCTTTTGAGCGCGGCTTCCAGATCGGACGTGGTGGTGTCGACGCCCTGTTCGATGGTGCTGCCGTCGCTGAAGCCGAAGCCCGCGCGATCCCAGGCGCAGGCCCGCACGCGGCTGTCCTTCACGATCGCGGGCTGGATGTTGCGCCAGGTCTGCGCCCAGTCGCCGAGCCCCGCGGTCATGATCACGGTGGGCGATCCGCTGCCCATGCATTTCAGATGGATGCGGCGGCCGTCGGGCAGGCGGGCGAGTATGCCGGGCTTCACATAGGGGGTGAGCAGGGGATCGGGCGTTGCGGGCGGTGCCGGCTGCGCCTGCGCGGCGATCGCCATCAGCCCCGAAATGATCGCAAATCCCCAAAAACGCATGTCTCGTCTCCCCGAAGCGGGGATCATGGCATCGGCATCCGATGCTGTCGATGCATCGCCGTGTCAGCGGGAAACCGGAACCAGTTCCATGTCGGGCGCCGGCCTGTCGGGCATGGCGAGAAAGGCCTTCAACTGGGATTCGACCAATGCCCGATCGCGGAAATTGCAGGTCGGCGCGCTGTTGGGATCGCTCGACACGAATCCGCCCGCGCGCTCGACGGCGGCGCGCACCGATCCGCCGCAGGGCAGGATCGTGATCAGGTAGCGTCCATCGCGGACCTGCATCAGCAGGAAGGATGCGCCCAGATCATGCCCCTTGCCGCCCATCTTCTGCATCTGGACGAGGTAATTGCGCTCGGCCGCCGGCCCGAACGGCACGCTGACGATGCGCCACGGCGTCTCGACGGTGACCGACTGGCTGCCATCGTCATTGCCCGCGACGAGCAGGATCTCGTCGCCTTCGGGCGGGGCGCCGGGCTCGACCAGGCGATAGTCGCCGGCCGGGATCACGGCCTGTCCTTCGGTGGCGGGGTACCAGGGCTCACCCTCCCAGCAGGCGGCGAGCAGTAGTGGCGCGATCAGCACCGCGATCGATCTCCACATCTTCATCGTTCGTCCTTCAACCCGATCGCAATATGGCCGCACCCGCCGCGATCACGCAAACCGCCACGATCCGCGCCGTACTGACACGTTCCTTCAGCACCATGCCCGAAATCGCGACGCCGAACAGGATCGATGTCTCCCGGAGCGCCGCGACCACCGCCACCGGCGCCATCGTCATCGCCCACAGCGCCAGGCCATAGGATGCGAGCGTCCCCAGTCCGCCGGCCATCCCCAGATGCCAGTTGCGCGCGGCATAGCCGACAAAGGCGCGTCGCCGCGCCAGCAGCGCCCAGGCGGCGAGCGGCAGGCCGGTCAGCAGGAAGATCCACAGCGTATAGGCGGCGGGCGCGCCCGAGCGGCGCACGCCCAGCCCGTCGATCACCGTATAGCCCGCGATCACCAGGGCATTGAGCAGGGCCAGCAGCAGCCCGGCCCGGTCGCCGCCGCGCCGCCCGTCCGCCGCCATGCCGAAAATGCCCGCTGATAGCACCGCGACACCGGCCCAGGCGGATGCGGACAGCGGCTCGCCGATCCAGGCGGCGCTCGCCAGCGCAACGAGCAGGGGCGCGGCGCCGCGCATCAGCGGATAGGCCTGGCTCATGTCCGCCACGCGATAGGCTGCGGCGACCAGGATGAAATAGACGATCTGGAACAGCGCCGAGACCGCGATGAACGGCCAGCTCGCCGGGGCGGGGGCGGGCAGCAGCGGCAGCGCCGCCGCCGCGACCAGTGCCGCCGATGCCGTCACCAGCACCGTCGTCAGCAGCGTATCGCTGCCGCGCTTGACGATCGCGTTCCAGCCCGCGTGAAGCAGGGCGGCGAACAGGATCAGTCCGAAAACGGCGATCGGCATGGGTGGTCAATATGGGAAACGGACGCGTTCCGCCATGGCCGGCCGCACCGAAAATGGCTCAATCGGCCAGCTTGAGACCCGCTATGCCGAGCAGGACGATGCCCGCAAGGGCCAGTCGCGGTCCGCCCAGCGGCTCCGCGAACATGATCGCCCCCAGCGCGAGCGTTCCGACCGCGCCGATCCCCGTCCAGACGAGATAGGCGGTGCCGAGCGGCAGGACCTGCAAAGCCCGGGTCAGCAAAATGATGAACGCGGCGAGCAGCAGCAGCGAGATCGCGCTCCAGCCCATATGGGTGAAGCCGGCCGATCGCTTCGCGGCATAGGCCCAGGCGACGTCGATAAGACCCGAGGCGACGAGCATCGCCCAAGCCATGGCATTGCCCATCGCTCAGCCCTCCGCCGCGATCGCGGACAGGCGAGCCATCGCCGCCAGCCGCGCCGTCGTCATCGCCTGTGGATCGCCGATCGTCGGGCCTGCGCTCACGATCTCTGCGTCGGTGAGGCCGATGAACGCCAATGCGGCGCGCAGATAGTCGCTGGCGAGATCGGGGCGGCCCCAACTCGGGCCTTCGCGATAATCGCCGGCGCTGGCGAGGATGATCGTCACCGGGCGAGGCGCGAGCAATGGTGCATAGCCGGTGGCGGGATCGAAGCTGAAGCTGAGCCCGGGCTGGGTGATCAGATCGATCCAGTGCTTGAGCTTGTAGGGAATGCCGAAATTCCACATCGGCGTCGACAGCAGCACGCGATCGGCGCGACGCAGGCGATCGACCAGTGCTGCGACCTCCGCCCAGGCGCGTGCCTGTTCGGGATCGAAGGGCTGCCCGGCGAGGCGTTTGTATTTGGCGTCGAGCATCGCGCCGTCGAATTCGGGCAATGGATCGCGCCACAAGGGCAGGTGATCGACCGTCCAGCCCGAGCCTGCGAACGCAGCGGCGAAGGGGGCGGCAAGCGCGGTCGAGGCCGATCGCGCGCCGCGCGGCGAGGCTTCGATATGGAGCAGGATGGGCATTGCGATCTCCCATTGGGTGGTGGGGGAGATCTAGTGTCGCACTTCTGCAAAGACTTGACGTTTCGGTGCATATCGGTTTCGCATCGATGCGAAGATGATCGAGCATGACGATATCGGCCTGGTGGCGACGATCGCGCGGACGGGCGGACCGGTGCGCGCCGCGGCCGCGCTCGGCACGCATGTCGCGACAATCTATCGCCGGCTCCATCGGCTGGAGGATCGGCTGGGGCTGGGCCTGTTCGAAAAGCTCGACGGGCGCTATCTGCCGACACCTTTCGCCGAGGAGCTGATCGCCGCGGCGGATGCGATGCAGTCGACGCTCGACGAACTGGCGCGCAAGGCGGCGGGGCATGACGGGCGGCTGACCGGAACGCTCTGTGTCACCACGACCGATACCGTTCTGCCGATGCTGAGCCAGGCGATCGCGCCCTTCATCGCCAACCATCCGGAATTGCGGATCGACATCGCGATCGGCAATGCGATGGCGGACATGACGCGTCGCGCGGCCGATATCGCGGTGCGGCCGACAAGCACTCCGCCCGAAACGCTGATCGGGCGGCGGATCGGGGCGATCACCTTCGCCGTATTCGCGGCTCCGGGCGGCGCGGAGGGCTGGATCGGTTTCGATGATAGCCTTTCGGCGGTGCCGGCGGCGGTCTGGCTGGAGGAGCGGGCGGGGCAGGCGCTGCGGCTGCGCGTCAACAGCCTGTGGGCGGCGGCGCAGGCTGCGGCCGCAGGCCTTGGCCGCGCCGTGCTTCCCACCTATCTGGCGCGCGGCCTGCCGATCGCGCCGGTCGAAGGGCCGATCGACGCGCTCGGCTCCGATCTCTGGCTGCTCTATCACCCCGATCTGAAACGCACGCCGCGTGTGCGCTATTTCGTCCGCGACGTCGCGCCGCGCCTGGCGAAGCTGCTGGCGGGCTGAAAAACTTTGTGAAGACGGTGCAGCCTGTGCATTGCTGTCACGGTCGATTCAACGCTTCAGGAATCTACCATGCCCGAGATCCGAGACCATCATCTGGCGCAGATCAACATCGCGCGGTTCCGCGTGCCGATGGCCGATCCGGTCAATGCCGATTTCATCGCCAATCTCGATCGCGTCAACGCGATCGCGGAAGGGAGCCCCGGCTTCGTCTGGCGGCTGGTGGGCGAGGGCGGCAACGCCACAGATATCCAAGCGTTCGACGATCCGGACGTGATCGTCAACATGTCGACCTGGGCCGATATCGATGCGCTGGCGGCCTTCACCTATCGCGATCCCGCGCATCTGGAGATCATGCGCCGCCGCAAGGAATGGTTCGAGCGCATGGAATTCGCGATGGTGCTCTGGTGGGTTCCCGCCGGCCATCGCCCGACGCCGGCCGAAGGCAAGGCGCGGCTCGAACTGCTGCGTCGGCAGGGTCCGAGCGAAGACGCCTTCACCTTCGCCCGGCCTTTCGGCCCGCCGGGTACCGGGCAGGCAGAGCCGCTGCTGGATCGCTGCGCATGAGCGGCACCGTTGTCGCCGCCCTCCAGATCGGCTCGGACCCTCGTGGCAAGGCCGCGACGCTGGAAGCGATCCTCGGCTTCGAGGCGGAGATCGCCGCTTCCGGCGCGTCGCTGGTGGTGATGCCGGAGGCGCTGCTCGGCGGCTATCCCAAGGGCGAGGATTTCGGAACGCGGCTGGGCTATCGCCTGCCCGAGGGGCGGGCGGCGTTCGCGCGCTATCATGCCAATGCCGTCGATCTCGACGGGCCGGAAGTGGCGGCGCTGGCCGGGCTGTCGGATCGCACGGGCGCCGCGATCGTGCTGGGGGTGATCGAGCGCGCGGGATCGACGCTTTATTGCACCGCCTTGTTCATCGAGCCCGGCCGGGGCCTTGTCGCCAAGCATCGCAAGCTGATGCCGACGGGGCTGGAGCGGCTGATCTGGGCCAAGGGCGACGGATCGACCATGCCGGTGGTCGAAAGCCGCGCCGGCCGCCTGGGCGCCGCGATCTGCTGGGAAAACCATATGCCGCTGTTCCGCGCGGCGATGTACGCCAAGAATGTCGAGATCTGGTGCGCGCCCACCGTCGACGATCGCGACGTCTGGCGCAGCACCATGCGCCATATCGCGCATGAGGGGCGCTGCTTCCTGGTCAGCGCGTGCCAAGTGATGGGCTCGCCCGGCGAACTGGGCACGCAGGCGGACAGATGGGAGACGGATCGCCCGCTGATCCGTGGCGGCAGCATGATCGTCGGCCCGCTGGGCGATGTGCTCGCGGGGCCGATCGAGATGGAGACCGCGCTGATCACCGCGACGATCGATACCGCCGAACTGGCCGGTGCGCGCTACGACCTCGACGTCGTCGGCCATTATGCGCGGCCCGATATCTTCGAGCTGAGGGTGAACGAGACGCCGCGGCCGGGGGTGGCGATGCGCGTCGATCCGGACGAGGCGGGCTGATGGCGCGCATGCGGAATCGTCACGCAAAGCGGAATATCATGCCCTTCCGATGTCATCCCCGCGTATGCGGGGATCCAGCTTCTTCTTCTTTTCCTGATGCTTCACGGAATAGCTGGATCCCCGCTTTCGCGGGGATGACAGGTTGGTTCAACGCTCACGTCCAGGTCAGAAACTCACGCGCGCGCCGGCCGTGAACATGGTGCCCACCGTGTCGTAATAGATGCTGCTGGTTGTCGTGATCGGCAGCTTGACGTCGAACAGGTTGCTGACGTTGCCGAACAGCGTGAACCGCTCCGCAACCTTGAACTGCGCACCGATATCGACATAGGTCCGCGCATCGATGCTGTTGTCGACCAGCGTGGTCAGCAGGTGGTTGAACTTTCCGCCGCCGATATGCCGCAGCCGCGCGTCGAGCCCCAGCCGGTCATTCTGGTAATTCACGCTGAGCACGCCGCGCCAGTGCGGCATGGCATTGGCGGTCGCATCGCCGACATCGCCTGCCGTGTCGACGCGGGTGAGGCCGGTATCGAAGATGAAGCGATCGACATAGGTCGCCAGCGCGCGGAAACGCAGCGTGCCCGGCAGGCTCGCCGCGATCCGATCCATCGCGACCGAATAGGACGCTTCGAAATCGAGCCCGCGCGTTTGGAAGCTCGCGATATTCTGCGCGTTGGAGAGTACCTGCGTCACCGTGCCGGTGGCGTCGCGGGTGATGCGTGCGCAGGCGGCGGTGCTGCCGCGCGCGCAGGCCAGCGTCAGGTTCGATCCGGAAAGTGTTGCGATCGCGCCCTTTACCTTGATGTCGTAATAATCGACCGAGATGTCGAAGCCCGGAAGGAAGGCGGGCGCATAGGATGCGCCCAGCGTCAGCGTCTTGCCGATCTCCGGCACCAGATCGGGATTGCCGCCGCCATAGGTCGTCACCTGCGCGGGATTGGGGTTGTAGCCCGGCGTGCCGGTGCGGCCGGCCGTATCCTGATCGACCAGCGGCCCGATGCCGATCGCGCGGTTGGAGAAGAGTTCGCTGACATTGGGGGAGCGGATGTCGCGCGATCGGGTGGCGCGCAGCAGCAGATCGTCGAACAGCCGTACCGTGGCGCCGGCCTTCCACGACCAGATGCCGCCGCTGGTGCTGTAATCCGAATAGCGGACCGCGCCGTTGAGATCGGCCTTCACCGCGCCTTCGGCATCGATCAGCGGCACCACGATCTCGCCAAAGCCCTCCTTCACGCTGAACCCGCCCGAAACGGGCGCGCCGAAGCCGGACAGGCCGAAGGCGCCGGCGGCGTCGAGCGCCCCGCGCGATCCGGTCTGTTCCTCCCACCGGGCTTCCGCGCCGACGACGACAGTGACCGGGCCGGCCCAGAGCGAAAAGGGATCGCCCTGGATCTCGAACCCCGCAGAATCCAGCTTCGTCACGACGTTCGAAACCTGCGTGCCGCGCACATAGGCGAGCGCTTCGGGCGTATTGTTGCCCTCCCCGAACGGATTGATCGGGCGGCAGGCGGGATCGTCGTTGCTCGCGATCGCATCGGCATTCACCGCGCAGACGATCTGGCCGTTGCTCGAAACCGCGTTGATCGCCCTGGCGAAATTGGCGGCGATCCTTGAATTCTCGAACCGGGAGCGCGTGTCCACTTCGCCATGGCTGTAATGCGCGCTGTATTTCCAGCCCTTGCCGAAGCGGCCCTCGATCCCGATCGCGCCTTCCTTGTTCTCGCGGACCGAGCCGAAGCGCATCGGGAACACGTCCATGAACACGCGCGACAGGGTGAAGCTGGTCTGGCCGGCGGCGGCGAGCTGGTTGCGGATGCCGGCGGACAGGAACGGGTTGCTTGCCTGGATCGTCAGCGGCGCGATCAGGAAATCGGGAAAGAACACATAGCTGGATGTCGCCCGTCCATAGGCGATATCGGCCCAGAGTTTGGCGTTTCCGATCTCGTAGCTCGCCCGTGCATAGCTGTTGAAGCGTTCGAAGGGGGAGGCGGCGTAAAGATCGTCATACAGGCCGACGGCGTCGCGGCCGCCGATGCCCTGCGCATTGGGGCCGTCGAACGGGCGCAGGCTTCCGTCATTGTTGAACATCTGCCCCGCCAGCACGCCGCTGGCGATGACGCCGCCATGGCTTTGATAGGCATTGACGTCGCGCGCCAGTTGCGTGCGCAGGTCGGTCAGGCTGCCCGGCGAAACGCGCACGATGCCCGAACTGCCGAGATTGGGCCTCGAATTGCGGTCCGCTATGCCGTTGTCGTCGACATATTCGGCGCCGATCATGAAATGGCCGGCCCCGCCGGCAAAGCGCGTGCCGAAGCTCGCGTCGAAACCGAGACGGGCTGCGTCGCCGCGCGACGAGATGCCGCTGGATGCGCCGGCGGAAAACCCGTCGAGATCGTCGTTCAGGATGATGTTGACCACGCCCGCGACCGCGCCCGACCCCCAGGCGGCGGAGGCGCCCCCCGTCACCACCTCGACGCGTTCGACCAGGCCGGTGGGCACGAAATTCAGGTTGTTCTCGCCCGCGAACCGGCGGCCGTTGAGCAAGGCCAGCGTCCTGACATTGCCAAGCCCGCGCAGGTCGACGGGGGCCACGCCGGTCAGCGTGCCGCCGACGGTGACGGCCGGATTGATCGTGGGGCGGAATTGCGGCTGATCGTTCAGCACCTGCTGGAGATTGGCGCGCGCGGCCTGGCGGATCTCGCTCTTGCCCAGAACCGTGGTCGGCGTCGGCTGGGCGAAGCCCGCGCGTTCGACGCGCGACGCGGTCACGACGATCGCGGCATCCTGCTCGTCGTCGGCGGCCGCGCCCGTCGCCTGTGTCTCGTGCGCGCGCATGATCGCGATCGCGCCGGAGGAATCGCGTTCGGCGACGAAGCCGCTGCCCGCCAGGATCCGCGCGAGCGCGGCGTCCACCGGGGCGACGCCGCGAATGCCCTTCGTCCGGGCGCCGCTTACCTCGTCGGGCTTGTAGATGATCTGGATGCCGGCCTGGCGGCTGAAACTGTCGAGCGCGGTCTTGAGATCGCCGGCCGGAACCGAAAATGCACGGTCCTGCGCGTGCGCTGCCGTCGATACCGCGATGACGGCGACGCCGGCCGCCAGGATGTTGCGAAATACATGGCTGGAACTCATCGGTCTTCCCCCCTTTGTGCGGGCGGCTCCAGGGCGGCCCTGCAAGGTTGGACAGGCGAGGGGCGAATTACCCTTGGTCCTCATTCGCTGATTTCCAGCGTGTCGGCGGTTTCGCGGATCTTCAGGCCATAGGCCTTGCCCAGCAGGCGCGCGAAGGCGTCGACATTGTCGGCGTCGAACCGGCCACTGATCGTCATCCGGTCCAGCGCGCCCGATCCGATCCGCAACTGCCGGCGATTATAGCGATTGAACTCCGCCGCCGCGTCCGCCAGCGCCGTCCGGTCGAACAGCAGGGCGCCGGTCCGCCAGCTCAGTGCCGCCGCGATGCGATCCTGCGAGGTGGGCAGGATCAGTGCGTTCGTGCCCGATGCCATCGCCTGATCGCCGGGGCCGAGCAATCTGAGCGGGGCCGTGCCCAGGCTGGCCGGCTGGACGGGTTCGACGCGAACGCGCCCCTCGAGCACGCTGACGCGCATATCCGCGCCATCGCGCCGCACCGAGAATTTTGTGCCGACGACGATCACGCGATGCGAGCCCGCCAGCACTTCGAAGGGCCTGGCCGGATCGTGCGCGACATCGAAAAAGGCCTCGCCGCGTTCGAGCCAGACGCGGCGGCGGTCGTTCGCGATCTCGGTGCGGATCACGGTGTCGGTATTGAGTTCGATACGCGATCCATCGGCCAGCGGCACCGCCGAATGCCCGCCGCGCGCCGTCGCGAACCGTTCGGGCGTCGCGACCGGCGGTGATCGATGGATGAGCACCGCCGACACGCAGAGCAGAAGCAGCGATGCCGCGACCGCCATCGGCCACCAGATGCGCGGGCGCGCCGCGCGCCCGGTTCCGCGCGCGGGCACCCTGAGCGCCGCCAGCCGATCGGCCGCGCGCCAGGCGCTTTCCAGCCGGTAGAAGGAGACCTCATGCTCGATGCACTGGTCCAGCCAGTGTGCGAACGCGGCGGCGTCGGCCGCGTTCCAGTCGCCGCCATCCTGGCGGGCCAGCCAGATGGCGGCTTCCTGTTCGATGATTGCGGCCGTCCTCATGCGCCCCGGCTCCGTGCCCCGGCGCCATGAACCGTGCCCGGATCGGCGGGTTCGCTTCCCTCGCGCATCATGTCCGCCAGGCCCCGCATGCCGCGCGTCAGATGCGCTTCCACCGTCTTCAGGCTGAGGCCGGTATGCGCGGCGATGTCGCGGTGCGACATGCCCTCGACTTTGCGCAACATCACAATCTCCTGGCAGCGCGCCGGCAGCCGGGCGACGGCGGCGCGCACGTGCCGCAGTTCGTCGCGCGCGACGGCATGGCGTTCAGGCGTCAGTTCCTCCGCGGGGGCGGGAACCTCCTCCAGATCCGCGACGAGTTCGAAGGAGACGATCGCCGCGCGGCGCGCATGGTTGATCAGCAGGTTCCGCGCCGTGGTGAAGACGAAGGCCCGGGCATTGCGCGGCAGTTCCTGGCATCCGGCCGCGAAGACCCTGGCATAGACCTCTTGCCGGAAGTCCGGGATATCCTCGCCCGTCCGCCAGTTCCGGCGCAGGAACGCCGTCAGCACATGCTCAAGCGGCAGCACTTCCCGGCAGAACCATGATTTGACTTCGCTGCGCTCGACCATGTGCCTCCTGCTCCGACGACAATCGAGCGCGGCAAAACCCTTGGCTTCGAAAATGCCGATGCGCGCGCGCTGATGGCCGGCGCGGGAATCGGCACAGGGTTCGGATGATCCCGATTGTCTTGCGCTCATGCGGGCCGCATCGAATCGGCTTGCCGGGCATTAAGCTATATGAATTAGCTTAAATTCGTAAATCGGCCAGTGAAGAGGAGTTTTCGGGGTGGTGGCAAAGGCAAAATTCGGAATTGCATTAGCTTTGACGGCGGCGCAGTTGTGCGCGCTCGGTGGTCCGGCGATCGCGGCCGCGCCGCCGGCGGGGCAGGCCGGCGCGGTCGTGCCGGCGTCCGCCGAATGGGACATGCGCTCCGAAGCGACGGGGGCGACTTACAGGATCTCGGTCGCGGAACCGGTTTCGGGCATGCCGGCGGCGGGCGTGCCGGTCCTGTATGTGCTCGACGGCAACGGATGTTTCGGCACGGCGACCGATATGGCGCGCATCCAGGAACTGGGCATGGAAACGCGTGGTGTGCTGGTCGTCGCCATTGGCTATCCGCTGGGCGACGATCCCGCCGCCACGCGCGAGCGGCGCCGGTTGCAGCGGGTGATGGATCTGACGCCCGACGCCCCCCAGGGCGCGGAGGCGCTGGTCGCCCGCCAGATGGGCGGCGCCCCTGTCGGCGGTGCGGCGCGTTTCCTGCAGTTCCTGAAGCGCGAACTCGAACCCGAACTGGCGCGCCGTTATCGGATCGACGCGGCGGACACCGCATTGTTCGGTCATTCGCTGGCCGGCCGTTTCGCGCTCGACACCGCCTTCACCCATCCCGAAAGCTTCCGCACGATCGTCGCGGCGAGCCCGTCAATCTATTGGGGCGGCGGCGATCTGCTGGCGCGCGAGAAGGATTTCGCGCGCCGCGTGGCGGCGGGCGGCAAGGGCCCCAGGCTGTTGATCACCGTCGGCGGACTGGAGGAGACGGTGCTCGACCTGCCGTTGCCGGGCGAGGCCGACCGTGCCGGCTATGCCCAATATGTTCGCGAGGCACGGACCGTTGAGAATGCCCGCGAAATGGCCGGCCGCCTGGCAAAGCTGCCGTCCGGATCGGGCTTCGTCACCGATTTCGCGCTTTTCGAGGGCGAAACCCATGTCGGCACCGTGGCCGCCGCGCTGGCGCGCGGCATCCGCTTCGCGTTCGCCGCATTCGCATTTCCCAAGGCGGATGCCGGGGCAGGCGGCCGGCGCTGATCGGCCTCTGGCCATATAGCCGCATGGCATGCCCCGCCCATCGCCGACGATGGCAGCCGATATGGCGGGCATTGTAGGGTGTACGATCATCGGCGGGCAAGCTAGTTGGATTAGCATCCGCCGCGCGGGCCGCGACAATGAAGGTGACGGGAACATGGATCAGGTGTCTCAGGGAACGAAGCCGGACGCCGGAACGGGCGGGGCGCTCAACTGGCTGCTGATCGGCCTTGCGCTCGCGATCGGCCTGGCTCTCGCCTGGGGCACGACGACATTGCCAGCGCCCGCGCCCAGGTCCGCGCCCGCCGATGTTTTCTCGGCCGAACGCGCGATGGACGATGTCCGCGCGATCGCGGTGCGCCCGCATCCGATCGGTTCGGCGGAGATCGAGCAGACCCGCGCCTATCTGATGACGCGCATGCAGGCGCTGGGGCTCGATCCGCAGATGCGCACGCAGACCGCGATCACGACGCATCCGCATTTCAAGGATCTGGCGCTCGCCGGCCGCGTGCGCAACATCGTCGGCGAACTGAAAGGGAGCGATCCCAAACTGCCCGCCGTGATGGTGATGGCGCATTACGATACCGTGCCGCATTCGCCGGGCGCGGGCGACGACACGTCGGGCGTGGCCGTGGCGCTGGAGACGGCGCGCGCGCTCAAGGCATCGGGCGGGCTGCAGCGCTCGGTCGTTTTCCTGATGACCGATGGCGAGGAAGCCGGGCTGCTCGGCGCGAGCGCCTTTTTCCATGACGACCCCTTGCGCGGCCGCATCGGTCTGGTGATCAATCTGGAGGCGCGCGGCGACAATGGCCGCAGCCAGATGTTCCAGACCAGCCCGAACAGCCGCGGGCTGATCGAGGTCTATCGCGATGTCGTGGCGTCGCCCTCGGCGGATTCGCTCACCGCGACGCTCTACAAGCGGATGCCCAACGACACCGATCTCACCATCCCGCTGATGAAGGGTTATGCGGGGTTGAATTTCGCCTTTGCCGGCAACCAGATGGCCTATCACACGCCGGTCTCGACGCCCGAGAGCCTGAGCGTCGGCAGCCTCCAGCATATGGGCGATCAGGTGCTGCCGACGGTGCGCGCCTTCGCGCAGGCGGGCACCTTGCCCAAGAGCCTCGACGAGATGGTCTATGCCGATCTGCTGGGCCTGACCTTCGTCTCCTATCCCGCATGGTTCGGCTGGCTGCTCGCGCTCGTCGCGGTCGTCACCGCTTTCGGTGCGCTGGGGCTGGGCATCGCCCGGCGCCGCATCGCCTGGAAAGAGGCGGCGCGGGGTGCCGGCGGATTGCTGGCGCTGCTGCTCGGCATCGCCACCGCGCTGCTCGTCGAACTGCGCCTGGCGTCCTTCCTGCTGAAGGACGTCGCCTCGCCCTATGCGCTGATCGCGCAATTCGGCTGGCTGCTGGCCGCCGCCGGGCTGATCGCGGGCGGCGCGGGCGTGCTGCTGTTGCGTGCCGCCGCCAATGGCAAGCGCCGCGCGGCCGCGCTCTGGCTGCTCGGGGCGGGATTGCTGTGCGGCGTGCTCGGCAGCTTCAGCCTGGTCGCGATGGCGGTGGGGCTGGTCGCGGCCTTGCTCGCCTTTGTCAGCTTCGGCCGGCCGGCCGGGCTTGCGGGGTTCTTCGCGGGCGCGGTCGCGCTGGTCGCGCTGTTCACCGTCGCGCTCCAGATTGCGCTGCCCAATGGCGCGCATGCATTGGTCTGGCCTTTGCTGCCGCTGGCCGGCGTCTCGGCGCTGCTGGTGCTCGCGCCCGAACGGGCAGGGCGCACCGCCGCGCTGGCGGGCATCGCGGTCGCCGCGGCCCTGCTGATCGGATTGATGGCGACGCAGAGCTATGGCTTCTTCGTGCTGATGGGGCCGATGCTGCCGATGATCGTCACGCCCTTCGTCGCGCTGGCCGCGCTTGGGCTGGCGCCGCTGTTCTGGTCGCTGAGGGGATCTGCCTGGACCGGGGCGGCCGTGCTTGCGGCCGGCGTGCTGTTGTGCGTGTTCACCGGCATCCATGGGCGTACGCCGACATCGGCGACGCCCGAACTGGTCCAGGCCTTTTACCTGACCGATATCGACAAGCGCGCCAGCTATTGGGCGAGCACCAAGCTCGATCCCTTCGGCTGGACGAAATCGGTGCTGGAGCAGGATGGCGGCGCCGCGACGCGCCGGCCGATGGAGCCGCTGTTCAAGGATCCGTTGCTGTCGGCGCGCGCGCGGCAGGCGGCGTTCGTGCGGCCGGTGCTCGATCTGTCGATGGCCGGAGAGGGCGCGGCACGGCGGATCAATCTGCGCGTCGCCAATGCCAATGGCGGCCGGTATCTGCAGATCTTCATGAAGCCTTCGGCGGATATGACGGGGCTGACGCTGGAGGGCCGGCCGCTGCCGGGCAAGCTCAGCGCGGGCAAATGGTCGCAATTCCCCTTCTATGCCAGCGGCGCCGATCCGGTGACGCTGACGGTGACGCCGGGTGCGCGCGGGCGACTGGAGGTCGAACTGGTCGAGGTGCGCGACGGCTGGCCGGCGGGCGCGAAGGTGCCGGCGCGGCCCGCCAATGTGGTGCCGGTCGGCCGGGCGGATACGAGCATGATCCTCGCCCGGTCCAGACTGGCCTGGTGATCGCCTCTATCGCAGCAGGCTGAGCGCGAGCGAAGCCGCGCGCGATTGCAGGCGTTCGAGTTCGGCCACGCCGATCGCCGCGCTGGTGCCCGAATAGGGCCAGACGAGCGATACCAGGACGGTGCCGAACATCATCGAGAAGAAGCCGGGATCGAGATCGGCGGTGAACGCGCCATCGGCGATGCCGCGCCGATGCGCGGCGCGCAGCGCGTCGACCATGCGCGAGACGCCGTCGAGGCGGGGCGTATCCTCGACCGCGCCCAGCGCGGCCGAGATCGGGCCGAAGCCGCCCGGCGTTGCCAGGTCGCGCAGGATCATCCGGCCATAAGCGGGCTTGTTCGCGAAGAACCAGACCAGGCCGCGCGCCCAGCTTTCCATCCAGGCGACGGGGTCAAGCGCGGGATCGGGGCTCAGGAACTGCGCCAGTTCCTCCACCATCGCGCGCGCCAGTTCGGCGATGATCGCCTCGCGGCTTTCGAAATGACGGTAGATGGAGGGGATGCGAATGCCGACGGCATCGGCGATGTCCTTCAGGCGCATCTCCTCGACGCCGTCGCGCGCGATCAGGCGCATCGCTTCCTCGAGGATCAGGCTGCGCGTGCCCACCGGTTCGTTCTGGCGCAGCCGCCGTCGCGGCGTCCGTTCGCTCATCAATCCTTCCCAGACGTGTCTTCGGAAAGGCTAATTGTCATAGCATCGGGGCGGCTGTCCATGCGTTGCATGCCCATGCTCTTGTCGGCGGGCGCGGTTTCGTATCAATTAGCCGGCTATGCATCGCTATGACGAACGCGCCCTGTGGCTGGCCCGCAACGTGCTTCCGCACGAGCCGGCCCTGCGCGCGTGGCTGTCGCGGCGGCCGGTGGACGGGCTGGACATCGACGATATCGTCCAGGAAACCTATGCGCGGCTGAGCACCACCCAATCGGTGGAGGAGATCCGCAATCCGCGCACCTACCTCATCACCACCGCGCGATCGGTGATCCTCAGCCATATCCGCCATGCTCGCGTGGTGCCGATGCATTCGATGACCCAGCTCGAGGCGATGGACTTCGTGTCGGACGAGCCCGATCCCGAAACCGTCGCCGCCGATCGCGACGAGCTGCGCAAGCTGGCCGAGGCGATCGCGCAATTGCCGCCGCGCACGCGCGAGGTGTTCGTGCTTCGCCGGGTGAAGGCGATGTCGCAGCGCGAAGTGGCGCAGGAACTGGGCGTCGCCGAAAGCACGATCGAAAAACAGATGAGCAAGGGCTTTCGCCGCCTCGCCGATATTCTGGGCAGGGGTGGAAAAGCGGAGGCTGGCGCGTCTAGGGAAGCAACGGAAGGAAATGCCGGGACTTATGCACAGAGAGACAAGCCAGGAGATTGACGCCGTCGCGGCCGATTGGGCGGCGCGGATCGATCGCGGCGCGCTCTCTCCGGCGGACGAGGGCGAACTGGACGCGTGGATCGCGGGCGATGCGCGCCGGCTGGGCGCGTTCATGCGCATGCGCGCGGTGGCGCTCCAGTCGAACAGCGCGCGTGCGCTCGGCCCCGATTTCGATCCCGAGGCCTTTGCGCAGGCGGAGCCGCCCGCCGCCACGCCGATCACGCGCCGCCGCCTGTTCTGGCTGGGCGGATCGGCGGTCGCGGCGTCCGCGCTGGGCGCGATCGGGCTCGGCCTGATGATGCGCGACACGGTGTACGAGACGAAGCTGGGCGAGATGCGCGTGGTGACGCTGGAGGACGGATCGGCCGTCACGCTCAACACCGCCTCGCGCATCCGCGTCGCCTTTGCCGATGCACGGCGAACGGTGACGCTGGAGGAGGGGGAGGCGCTGTTCGACGTCGCCAAGGATCCGGCGCGCCCCTTCATCGTCGAGGCGGGCGGCACCTCGGTCCGCGCGGTGGGAACCAGTTTTTCGGTGAAGCGGCTGAGCGACGCGCCGGTGGAGGTGCTGGTGCGCGAAGGCATCGTCGAGGTTGCCCAACCCGCGACGCCCCGGCCGGTGCGGATGACCGCCAATATGCGCATCGTCACCAGCCATGCGGTGGCGCAGCCGGTCGCGATCGCGCCGACCGAGGTTGATCGCGAGATCGCCTGGCGCAGCGGCCGCATCGCCTTCGAAGGCGAGCCGCTGGCGCAGGCCGCCGCCGCATTCGGCCGCTACAGCGACACGCGGATCATCATCGAGGATCCCGGTATCGGCCGCGAGGAGATCACCGGGCTGTTCGCGTCGAACGATCCCGTCACCTTCGCCAGGGCGGCGGCGGCGAGCCTGGAACTGAAGGCAGTGATCGGTCCGGGTGAGGTGAGGCTGTCGCGCTGAGACTTCGATCTGCCTGTCTCTGTCATTCCCGCGCACGCGGGAATCCAGCTTTTCCGTGAAGCATCAGAAAGAAGAAGAAGCTGGATTCCCGCATGCGCGGGAATGACAGGATGGAGCACTGCGGGTGAAGCGGTGGAGCAATCCAGCGTATGACCGCCGCGTCCAGCCCCCCCAAATATATTTCAGATTTTTTTCAGTACCGGATAGCGGATTTGAAATCGGCCGCGCGTCTAGGCCCGAACGCCCGCAGCAAGCGGGCTCTGGGGGGACGGATATGACACGGAAGAAAAGCATCTCGACATTGGCGGCCGCCTGCGCGATCGCCGCTCTGGCGCTTGGCCAGCCCGCTCATGCGCAGCAGCGCCGCTTCGACGTGCCCGCGCAGGATGCACGCCAGGCGATCCCGCAATTCGCGCGTCAGGCCGGCATCCAGATCTCGGCGCCGACCGGCCGGCTGCGCGGCGTGCGCACCCGCGCGATCAAGGGCGATCTCGACGCCCGGGCGGCGCTGCGCGCGATGATCGCGGGCACCGGCCTGTCGATCGCCAGTGACGACGGATCGATGATCATCCTCAAATATGGGGAGGCGCAGCGCCCGACATCGTCGGCCGCGCCCGCCGAGGCCGCCCCCGAAACCGCGGAGGCCGACCCATTCGCCGACAGCGAGATCATCGTCACTGCCGGCAAGCGCAACGAACGGCTGCTCGACGTGCCGTTCTCGATCACCGCGCTCAAGGGCGATACGCTGACGCGCAACGGCGAAGTGCGGCTGGAGGATTATGCGGCGCGCGTGCCCGGCCTGAACGTGACCAACAACGCGACGGGCGGCGCGCAATCGGGCGTCAGCATCCGCGGCATCACCACCGGATCGGGCAACCCTACGGTCGCCGTCTATATCGACGACACGCCGGTCACCACGAGCACCTTTTTCGGCGGTGGCAATTCGATTCCCGATCTCGATCCCAATGATCTGGAACGGATCGAGGTGCTGCGCGGGCCGCAGGGCACGCTATACGGCGCGGCCAGCCTTGGCGGGCTGATCAAGTTCGTCAACAAGGCCCCCGATTTCAGCAATGTCGGCGGTCGTGTCGAGATCGGCGCCACCGCCATCGACGGCGGCGATGTCGGCGTGGCGGCACGGGGCCGCATCAACCTGCCGCTCAGCGAGACGGCGGCGGTGGTCGCCAGCGGCTTTCACCGTGTCGACCCCGGATTTCTCGACGATCCGGCGCGCGGGCGCAAGGATCGCAACCGTTCGCTCTACGACGGCGGCCGGGTGGCGCTGGCGCTGAAGCCCACAGAGACGATCAGCATGAACCTGTCCGCGCTGCACCAGCGGATCCGTATCAGGGGCAATCCCGTCATCGATGTCGATCCCGCCACCGGGCGGCCGATCGGTGGAGACCTGGTTTCGGCGCCCGTGCCCGGCACCGACGTGTCCAACGCTTCGCTCTGGCTGTTCGATCTCGCGATCAAGGGTGATTTCGACGGGTTCGAACTCGTCTCCGACACCAGCTACAGTCGCCGGCGCTTCAGCGGCATCGTCGATTATTCGCCGGTGCTCGGGCCGCTCATCACGCAATTCTTCGGCGTGCCGGGCGCGGGCGGCGGGCTCGTCACCCAATTGGGCGCCAACAAGTTCACGCAGGAAGTGCGGCTTACGTCGAGCGCGTCGGGGCTGCTCGGCTGGCAGGTCGGCGCCTATTACACGCGGGAAACCAGCACGCTGCACCAGGAGACGAGCAATCTCGACGGTGCGACGGGGGCGGTGCTGCCCACCGTTCCGCTGCTGCTGTCGGTCGACGGCCCGACGCGCTACGAGGAAATCGCGGGCTTCGGCAATCTGACGCTCAACCTGAGCGAGCGTTTCGACGTGCAGGCGGGGCTCAGATACAGCCATAACAGCCAACGGTCGAAATCGATCACCGACGGGCTGCTGACCGGTGCGGGCGTGATCCCGGCTTCGTCCTCTGAAAACCAGCTCACCTTCTCGATCAATCCGCGCTTCCGGATCAGCAACACGCTGATGGTCTATGCCCGTGTCGCCTCCGGCTTCCGGCCCGGCGGCCCCAATGCCGGGCTGACCGGCCCGTTCGCCACCTATGGCGCGGACAAGGTGATCAATTATGAACTGGGAACCAAGGCCGATCTGTTCGATCGCATGCTGAGCCTGGATCTCGCCGGCTTCTTCATCGATTGGGACGATGTCCAGATCCGCGGCACCGATCCGGTCACCGGGCTCAACTTCTATCGCAACGGCGGCAAGGCGCGCAGCAAGGGCGTGGAAGGATCCTTCGCGCTTCGGCCCGTCACCGGCCTGACGATCAACGGCAATATCGCCTATACCGACGCCTATACGCGATCGGCATCGGCGGCGCCGACCTTCGCCAATCCGGGCGATCGCCTGCCCAACACGCCGAAATGGGCGGGGCTGCTGGGCGCCGAATATGGCTTCGCCATCGCCGATGCGTGGAACGGCTATGTTGGCGCCAATTACCGCCATGTCGGCAGCCGGCTGGAGATCTTCACCGCGAGTGCCGCGATCCCGCGCTTCGTGATGCCGTCCTACGACACGGTGGATCTGCGCGCGGGCCTGTCGCACAACGGCTATGCGCTGGACGTCTATGTCCGCAACGTCGGCGATACGCGCGCCTTTCTCAGTAATTCGGGCACCGGCGGGATCCAGCGCATCGCGATCATCCAGCCACGGACCTTCGGTGTCTCGCTATCGAAGACATTCTGATCCATATCGGTTCGTTTGATCCGAAAGTTTAAACCGGAATTGGCATTCGCTGCCGGGGCACCCGGACGGCGAATGCCGGAACATGCGATAAAAGGGGAACAACCCGATGACGAAATCGACGCTACGATCCAGCCTGGCCGTCGGTGCGGCGCTTTTCGCGGCAGCCTGGTCGATGACGGCGCGGGCGGAGGACAAGCCGGCCGCGGCGCCGGTGGCGATCGGCGATTATCACATGCATATCCAGGGGCCGGCGGTCACCGCCGATCTCAGGCGGATGAAGGCGGCGAAGCCCGAGATCTTCGCCGGCATGTCCGACGATATGATGAACGAGCGCAGCGGCGCCGATGCGCTGGCGGTGCTCGACAAGGCCGGGGTGCGCCAGGGGACCTTGCTGTCCGTCGCCTATATGTTCGCGTCGCCGCTGATGCAGCCGGCGCCCGCCGACATGGCCGCGCTGACCCGCACGGAAAATGCCTATAATGTCGCCGCCGGCCTGGCCTCGAACGGCCGGCTCCAGGCGTTCATCTCGGTCAATCCGCTGGCGGCCAACGCGATGGACGAACTGAATTACTGGCGCGACCGGCCGGGCGTCAGCGGGCTGAAGCTGCATCTGGCCAATAGCGGTTTCAATCCGCGTGCCGACGCCGATATCGAGAAGCTCGCCGCCGTCTTCGCCTTTGCCGGGCGCAACGCGCTGCCGATCGCGATCCATGTCCGCAATGCCAAGGATTATACGGCCGACGACGCCCGCGCCTTTATCGATCGGGTGTTGCCGGGCATGGGCGATGTGCCTGTCCAGATCGCGCATGGCGGAAGCTGGGGCGAACTCGACCGGATCACCATCGACGCGCTGGCGCTTTATGGCGATGCGATCGCGAAACAGGCCAAGGGCACCAGGAACCTGCGGATCGAACTGGCCTTGCTCGTGGTGAACGACAAGACCGATCCGGTGCTCGCCGGCGACTATGTGAAGGAGATGCGGCGGATCGGCATGGACCGCTTCATCCTGGGATCCGATTGGCCGGCCATCTACACGCCCGACCAATATTATGCGCTGCTGCGCACCCAGTTGCCGCTGACGCCGGAGGAATGGGCGGTGATCTTCGGCAACGAAGCGCCCTATTTCACGCACCCGAGGGTGTCGCCCCGCAAGGCGCGGTGACGGCGGCGCATCGCACCGTCACCCGCGGTGCGATCACCAGCCGGCCAGAAGATCCTCCGCAAGGCCGCTGACCGCCGTGGCGACGAGTTCGCCGCCGGCTTCGGGCGTGGCGAGCAGGGGGTTGGATCCCATCCGTCCGTCCGGATGGCGCTGCCGGAAATCGGCGGCTTCGCGCACCGGGCCGCTCGATGCGATCTCCGGTTCGCAGGCGGCCTGCTTGATCTGATCGGGGTAGCGCCACTGGGTGATCGCGATTTCCGACGGCGTCGCATGGCTGCCATGGCCCTTGGGAAATTGCCGTTCGGCGAGCCTGGCGATGCCGGGCAGATCCCACCAGTTGCGCAGGCGCAGCGTGTAGCCGAGCGAGCGGCGGGCGAAGCTCGCCTCCGCATAGATTTCGGAAAAGGCGGCCTCGATCGTCGGCACGTTGCCGCCATGGCCGTTGAGGAAATAGAGGCGGGTGAAGCCATGCGCGGCAAGCGACCGCGCCCAGTCCGCGATCGCCGCCATGAAGGTGGAGGGGCGCAGCGAGATCGTGCCGGGAAAGGCCAGGTGATGCTGCGCCATACCGATATTGAAGGTGGGGGCGACCAGGATATCGCGATCGCGCTGCGCTTCATGCGCGATGATCTCCGGGCAGAGCCAGTCGGTGCCGAGCAGGCCGGTGGGGCCATGTTGTTCGTTCGATCCGATCGGGATCACCACCGTCTGCGAGCGTTCGAGAAAGGCGGCGATCTCGGGCCAGGTCGACATATGGAGCAGCATCGGAGATCCTTTTTCAGGCTTGGGGTAAAGGGGCGGGACGGCGCCCGGCGAGCGCGGCCAGCGCCGCGCCGGCGGCGACCAGCAGGCAGGCGATGGCCAGCCGCCCGCTTGCCGCGGCATGGCCGGTGAGCACGAGCAGGCAGGTGGAGAGCACGGGGGCGGCGAAGGCGAGGATGCCGAGCAGGCCGACCCGGCCATGCTTGGTGCCGAGATCCCATGCCAGGAAGGCGATGCCGAACGGCCCGATGCCGATGGCGAGGATGATCAGCGCCTGGGATGTGCCGGGCCAGGGCAGCGCCGCGCCGCCGAGCGCCAGCGCCGCGCCGCCGATCAGCGCGACCAGGCCGAATATGCCGATCAGCGCTTCGCTCGGGATCGCCGCATAGCGGACATTGCGGATGCTGTAGCGCGTCCAGACGATCGCGGCGGCAAGCGCCGCCGCATGGCCAGGTTCGGGCCGGGCGAAGCCGCCGGGCTGATAAAGCAGCAGCGCGACGCCGGCAAAGCCGATCAACGCGCCGGGCAAGGTGCGCAGGATCCGGCTGCGATCGGCGAACACCGCGATCAGCAGCGGCCAGAGATAATTGATCAGATTGGCCTCTGCCGCGGGCGCTGAACGCAGCCCCTGGAAATAGAGCAGGTGATAGCCGGCGAGCGACAGCCCCGCCTCGATCACGAAGGCACGCGGCAGCCGGCGGATATCGAGCAGCGCGGCGCGGCCGGTGGCGGCCAGCCACAACGCGCCGGCGAGGAAGGCGATGCCGAACGCCGCGGTCATCAATTGCAGCGGGCCATAGGCGGCGGCCCCCATGCTGAGCGTGGCGAGGCTCGCCCACAGCAGGATGGCGACGGCGCCGATGGCGGTGGCGGGTCCGGATCGGATCATGCCGCGTCGAAACCCGTCAACCGCCCCCGCCGTCAAGCGGAATCGACCGGAGGCGGGCCGGAACAACGCGGTCAGGAGCCGGCGACGGAGATCGGCCGCTTCAGCGGTCGTCGGTGAAGCGCTTCACCTTGTTGGGCAGGTCCTTGCCCTTGCTGCGCCGCGACGGCAGTTGCACGGGATGCTTCTTCTTCCATTCGGCCCAGGTCATCGGCCCGTCGGGCGTTTCGATGATCTGGTCGTCCAGCGAACTGCTCACATCAACCTCCGCCGCGGCGCGAGCAGGCTGCGCGAAACTTGAATCGCGCAACCTGCTCGCGCTGTTTGTGATCGCATCATATTTGCGGAAAACCGGTTCCCACCCCCGCCTTCGCGAGGGCAGGCTTTTTCCGCACGATGCTCCAGCGCTGCTTATTTGCTGGCGATCTGATCGGTTTCGACGCGATATTGCTCGCGGACGAAGGCGCGCGCGGCGGTCTGCGTCTTGAAGCCGTCCGCCAGCATCTCGCTCGAAACCAGCGGATAGCCCTGAGAATTATAGCGCGTCGTCCGGACGGTGACGCGAAACACGCCATCTTCATCCTTGGCAACAAGATAGGGGCGGACGGCGGTTCTCGACATGGAAAGCTCCCGGAACTGGATGATTTGCGACAATGTCATCGCGGTCGCAAATGGGAACCAGCGCTGCCCTGATGCGATCCGGCATGCCTGGGGCGTGCCTGTGCATCCCCAGTGGGCGCCTCCGTCGCTTTGGACAAGTGCAAGCATGTGCCTGCGACATGCACGCGGTGCATGCCGCACGATGCCCTATCGCGTGATCACGACATGGGTGGCGCGTTCGCCCGCCACGCTTTCGGCGACGCGATAGCCCAACGCCGGCAGGTCGAGCCCGGCGAACAGCGGTTCGCCACGGCCGAGCAGGACCGGCGCGATCGCCAGGTGCATCTCGTCGATCAGGCCGGCGCGCAGATATTGGCGGACAGTCTCGGCGCCGCCGCCGATCTTCACGTCCAGCGCGCCCGCCGCCTGGCGCGCGCGCTCCAGCGCCGCCTCGATCCCGTCGGTCACGAAGTGGAAGACGGTGCCGCCCTCCATCTCGATCGCGGCGCGGAGATGGTGCGTCAGGATGAAGGTGGGTGCGTGATAGGGCGGATTGTCTCCCCACCAGCCTTTCCACTGATCGTCGGGCCAGTCGCCGCGAACCGGGCCGAACATGTTGCGCCCCAGGATGAAGGCGCCGAACCCGGCCATGGATTGCCGCGCGAAGCGCTCGTCCACACCCTCTTCGCCGCCCTGTTCGCCGAACATCTCGCGGAAGGTGCGCGTGGCGAAGGCCCATTCGTGCAAGGATCGGCCGCCCTTGCCCAGCGGATCCTCCAGGCTCTGTTCGGGGCCCGCGCCGAACCCGTCGAGCGACAGCGCGAAACCGGCGACCTTGACCTTGCCCATGGCGATCTCCTGACCGATATTGATTTGCAATCAGTTGCGTCTGTCACAACCAGTTGTATATTGCAAGTAGTATGACGACCATCCGTTCCGGCTGCCCGATCAACCTGACCGTCGAACTGCTCGGCGATCGCTGGACGCTGGTGATCGTGCGCGACATCATGTTCGGCAATCGCCGGCATTTCCGCGAATTGCTGTCGCGTTCCGACGAGGGCATCGCATCGAACATCCTGTCGGACCGGCTGAAGAAACTGCTCGACAACGGCCTGCTGACGCGCGCCGACGATCCGACGCACCGGCAAAAGGCGGTCTACAGCCTCACCGAAAAGGCGATCGAACTGGTGCCGATGCTGGTCGCGCTGGGCGCATGGGGGCGGCGCCATCTGCCGGTGACGCCGCCGCTGGCGATCCGCCAGCAATTGCTGGAGGAAGGCGGCCCGGCCTTATGGGCGGCGTTCATGGACGAACTGCGCCACCTTCACCTCGGGACGCCGTTGCCGGAAGGTCATGAACCGGTGCTCGAACGGCTGACCGCCGAATTCCAGCGCGTGATGGCGGAGCAGGGCTGAGAGTTTGTTTTGAAATGCGCCGGTGCGGCTCTGGAAATGTGCTCTTCCGCACATTTTCAAACGGACTCTGAGGCCACCACCAGCGTCATTGAGATAACGCGTTCAATCCAGCTTCATGCCCGGCTTCCAGCCGCTTGCGGCGAGAAAGGCCCTGGGATCGGGCATCTCGATGATGGCCTTGAGCGCGGCGCGCTTGTCCTTCGCCTTGCGGTAATAGGCCTTGGAAATGCGGTAGCCGACCCAATAGCCGAGATCGCCGGGGCGCTCGGGGGTGCCACGGCCATTGTACAGCCAGTCCGATCCCAGCGCCTTTTTGTCGCTGTCCGCGAGGAAGGCGGTTTCCAGCTCCGCCTCGCGCCCCTTGGTCGCGGCGATCAGATGGCGATAGCTGACCGATCCCGAGATCAGTTCGCCGACGAATTCGGCGGCGCCTTCGGTCAATGCGGCGGTCAGCACGCTTTCGTCGGGATTCTCCACCTGTGCTGCGGGTTGCTGCACATGCGCATATTCATGCGCGATCACATAGACGAAGCGATCCTCCGGGTCGGGCTCCATGAAATCGAAGGCGCACAAGGTTTCCAGCCCGATCATCACGCCCGACGCATTGGCGGTGCCGCCGGTCTTGCCGCGCCCGACGGCGAGCGTAACCGGCGGATAGACGCCCTTGGGATAGAGTGCCGCGAGCTTCGCCAGCGCGGGCGCGAGCCGCGCCTTCACCCGGGGCAACACGGCGTTGCAGCGCCGTGCATCGTCGAACATCTTCGGGTTCGCCGCGATGGCCGCCGCCATGCGTTCGCCGGTGATGGTGCGCAGCCGGGCGAATTCGGCAAGACCCGCGCTGCCCTTGTCCAGATAGTCGCGCTGGAGCTGTTCGGCAGTCGGCTTGCCGCCGGCCGCATCGTAGAGCGCATAGAAGCGCGTCACATCGTCTGTCAGGATCGCCGGACCCTCGCCGGCCGGCGGCGCGGCGGCGGCGAGCAGGGCCAATGGGGCCAGGCGAAAAAGCCGTTTCATGTCATCTCCCGGAAAACGGGGGCACGGTTGTGCGCTATGCGCGCGGCCGTCAAGCCGCCAGGCTGCGCAGGAACAGATCGAACAATTGCGCCTGCGAATGGACGTCGAGCTTGGCGTAGATATGGCGCTTGTGATTGGCGACGGTGCCGGCGTCGATGCCGAGCACGCGCGCCATCGACTTGGTCGAATGGCCCTTGAGCATCAGCTCCACGGTATCGACCTCGCGCGGGGTGAGCGCGCCCGGCTGCATCGCGCGCACCTTTTCGCGCAGGTCGAAGGCGGGGGCGGGCGCAAGGCGTTCGGGCTCTCCCTGATCGGCCCAGGCGATATGCGCGGCCACGAAGCGCAGCACGAAAGGGGCAACGGCGTGCAGCCGCGCCATCTCGGCGGCCGAAAAAAGGGCGCCGCCCTCCCGCTCGATGAAGATATGGACGGTGCGCGCGGCGTCTGGCTGGACGATGTAGCGCAACTCGTCCGACACATCGGTGAATTTGTAGAAGCGGCGATGATATTCGGACTGGGGAAAGGCCTCCGGCATGATGTCACGCATCCGGAACAGGCCCGATGCGCCCTCCAGCGTCAGCCGGTGAAAGGGGTCGAGCGCGTAGAGCCCGTGGATATAGCCGGCCATGCTGTCCTGCATGCGCGGCATGCCGCGATTGCTGTGGATCAGAGCGGGCGACGCATCGGCGCGGAAGACATAGACGATGAAATTCTGGAAGGCGCAGATCGCGCCCAGCTCCGCGCACAGTGCGCCGAAGCCGTCGGGCGTGGCGATCGCGTCGATCAGCCGCGCGCCCGCTTCGGCCGCGGCGGCGAGCCCCGTTTCGTTTCGGTCCTGCTCCATCCTCGTCCCCGCATCGGCGAACGGCATGTCCATGACATGGTCCGCCCGATGAACAGAGCGCGGCGTCGCGGCCGATGCAAGCCCGGCATCACGCCGGCATTGCGGCCGGACAAGGCGATGGAGAGAAGAGGGGGAGGGGGCTTCGATGGCTGTGTGGGTCATTCGCTGCTGCTCCGCGCAAGCGTTTCGGCGTTATCCCGCGCGCGCCGATCCGAGCCCCGCGATCACCGCATCGGCGGTCGCGATCGTGCCGAAGATGCCGTCCTCCACGGTGATCATGTGGATCGCAGCCTCGTGCGCATAGGCGTCGCCGCTCGCGCAGCAATCGATGACGGTCAGGCACTGATATTTGCGGTCGACCGCTTCGCGCAACGTGGTGTGGACGCAGACATCGGTGGTGATGCCGCTGAACAGCAGATGGGTGATGCCCTGGGCATGCAGCACCATGTCGAGATCGGTCTGGCAGAAGGCGCCGTTGGCGGTCTTGTCGACGATGATGTCGCCCGGGGCAGGGCGCAGTTCGTCGACGATATCGAAGCCCGGTGTGCCGCGCAGCAAGGCGGCGGCATCGCCGCCGTCGTCGAAGACGATGCCCGCACGCGCCGCGCGCCAAAGATCATAGGGGGATGCGTCCGCCAGGTCGGCGCGATTGCCCTGCCGCGTCCAGACGATGCGGCAGCCCGCCGCCCGCGCGGCGTCGACCAGCCGGGCAAGCATGGGAACGATCGCGCGCATCGGCGCCGGATCATAGCCCCTGCGCGCGAAATAGCCGTCCGGCGCCAGATAATTGTTCTGCATGTCGATGACGAGCAGCGCCGTCCGCTCGGGATCGAGCCGCCCGTCATAGGGATAGTCGAAGGGTTTCGCCGCGATCACCATGCCTGTCATCCTCAGAAGCTGAAACCCAGCCGTGCTTCCACCGTCCGCGGCGCGCCGTAGAATTCGGTGTCGGCAAAGCCGGCGTAATAGAAGCGCTGCGTCTTGTAGAGGCGGTTCGTCAGGTTGCGGCCGATCAGCGCGACATGCATCCGTCCGCCCGGCAGATCATAGCGCAGATTGGCGTTGAGCAGCGCATAGCCTGACTGGCGCTCGCGTTCGAAATCGGTGAATTGCGGGAAGTTGACCGAGGACTGGTAGCTGACCTCTCCGCGCGCGGTGAGCGATCCGCCGGTGCCCAGATCCAGCCGGTACTGCGCGCCCGTCGTGAAGCTGACCCTGGGACTGAGCGGCATCGGCAGGCCGACGACCCTCTCTTCGGTGACCGGCGAGATGAACTCCTTGAGCCTGGTCTTGAGCCAGGCTCCGTTGAAATCGACCGACAGCCCTTCGGCGGGCCGCACCATCGCCGAGAGTTCCAGCCCGAGGATCGATGCACTGGCGGCGTTGGTGATGCGCGTGAAAATGCCTTCGGGGGTGAACAAGGTCGTGCGGAGCTGAAGGTCGGTATAATCGTAATAGAAGGCGGCGATGCCGAATTCGGCGCGGCCGTCGGCGGTGCGGTTCTTGCTGCCGATCTCGTAGGCCCAGATCCGCTCGGGGCGGAAGACGGTGGCGGTCGTCTCCAGATTGGCGCCGCCGCTCTTGAAACCGCGCGTCGCGCTCGCATAGAGCTTGCCGCCGTCATAGGGCCGGTATTCGACGAGCAATTTGGGGGTGAACGCGTCGCTTTTGGCCACCGCTTCCAGCGCGATCGGGATCGGGCAGGAACAGCGGTGCGGCGAAGACGCCTTCGCTCACCTGCCGCTCGCGCGTGTAGCGCGCGCCCGCCAGCAGCGACAAGCGGGGGGAAAGCGGCACCGAGACCTCGCCGAACAGTGCCCGGCTCTTGCTTACGCGATGTTGCGAGACGTCGGTGTACACATAGGGATCGATCACGGGATAATCGGAATCGATCTCGGTGCCGAAACCGCCGAACGTCTCGCGCGCATAATAGGCGCCCGCCGTCCAGGAGGTCGCACCGGGGCCGCCGCCGGAAATCTGGAATTCCTGCGAGAAGAAATCGGAGTCCACTTCGGAGACCACATAGGCGATCAGCCCGCCCGCGCCGTCGACATCGCTGCGCTCGCGCGTGGAATAGTCGATATAACCGGTGACCGATTTGATCGTGATGCCGCCAAGGTCGAGCGTGAGCGTGCCCGAGAGCAGCAGCGCCTTCTGGTCGAATTCCGGCGGCACGTCGAAATTGACGCGGCGCGGATTTTCACGCTGCGGCGCGATGCTGGCATAGACCGGGGAGTCGGGATTGTTGCTACCGCCGAAACCCGTCGTGCCTTTATCGCGGGCATATTGCGCGGTGAAATCGGCGGTCAGCGTTTCGGTCAGCGCATAATGGCCACGCAATCGCAGTCCGGCATAATGGCGATCGTCGATCTCGCCGCCCGCGGCATTGATAGCCTTTGTATAGCCGTCGTCATTGGCATAGGCGCCCGAGAGGCGCAGGCCGCCGTGCTCGCCAAGCGGCACCGTGACGCCCGCCTGCGCGGTCATCAGGTCGCGGCTGCCATAGCCTATATAACCGTCGGCCGCGAAACTCTCGCCAGGTGCGCGCGAGACGATATTGATTGCACCCCCCGTGGCGTTGCGGCCATAGAGCGTGCCTTCCGGCCCCTTCAGCACTTCGACGCGATCGACGTCGAACATTTCGGCGATGGCGAGACGGGTATTGGGCACGTAGATGCCGTCGAGATGGACCGCGACCGACGGACCGCCCGCTGCGATATTGGTGCCGACACCGCGCAGCGAGATGCGCGTCGAACCGCCGCCCACCGCAACCTTCAACCCCGGCGTCTGATATTGCAGGTCCGCGATCGTCGCGACGCCGCTGGACTGGAGCGTCTCTCCCGAAAACACGTTGAGCGAGGCGGGCACGTCGATCGCGCGTTCGCTGCGCTTGCGCGCGGTGACGACGATCTCCCCGCCCAGCGGATCCTCCGCCTGCGCGGCCTCCGCCGTCTGGGCGGCGGCGGCGGCGGGAATCAGCGCCGCGAGCGCGACGGCGGCAAGCGACGTGATGGGGGCGTGCGCGTTCATTCTCGTTTCTCCCTGCAATGCCTCGCAAATTCCCGCTGCGATGCCGCGGCCTTCGGGCCGTCTGGCGTGTCGGGATTTACGGGGGCGGGAGACGCGCTGGCTATATCCTAGATATGACGGGTGCCCCCGAGCCGGTTGCGCGAAGCCCGGCTTTTCCTGAGTTCCGCTACCGGCCGGTCCCTTGTCGCGCCGGTGCCGGGACCGGAGCCGTCGCGAGCGGCAGCACCTCATCCGTCAATATCTTGAGCAGTCGTGCGGGCTCCTCGAGGAACATGACGTGCGCCGAATGCTGCAGGATGTTCATCGCCTTATAGGGGGCGTCGATCTCCCGCTCCAGTTCGGCGGTCTTGCCGACGGGTGTCGTCAGGTCATGGCGCCCCGAAACGAAGATCATCGGCACGTCGAAGCGCCTGCCCAGATCCTTGCGGAAATCCCAGGCGGCGACCGAACGGACCAGCGGCAGCCTGGTCTTCCGTGAATCGTCGCGAAACAGCGTCGATGCGAATTCCCGGAGCGAAAGGCTGGGTGACAGCAGCGGCCAGCTCAACGTGCGCCGTGCGAGATCCTCGCCGCTTCTGGCATTGTACCAGAAATAGCCCTTGGGTGCGGCCTCCGCCTGGATGGTGCCGCTCCATTCGCCAAAGGCCTCGACATTGGAAGCGGGCGGGCCGGGGGGGATGCGCGTCAGCCGCGCGGCGAAATCCTTGTCGCCGGAGGCGCGTGCGATCGCTAGCATCGCATCCTTGCTGTCCTGGAAAAGCGTCGGCCAATTGGTCACCTGCCCGAGCCCGACATAGGCGTGCAGCAGATCGGGGCGCGCGCGTGCGACGCTGGCGCCGATGATCGTTCCAAAGGAATGGCCGACAAGGATGACCTTGTCCTGGCGATAGCGCTTGCGCAGCACTTCGATGAGTTCGATCGCATCGGCGACCAACTGGTCCTTGGTGACGGGCCCCATCCTGTCGAGATCGACGGCCGATCGCCCGAAGCCGCGCTGATCCCATTGGACGACGGTGAAATAATCCTCCCACGGCTTCTGAAAGGCATAGGAAAAATCGCTCACCGCGCTCCCCGGGCCGCCGTGCACGTAAAGCAGCAACGGCTGGCCCTTCGACATGGCGCGCGCCGTGATCCACTGGCGGACGCCACCGATCGTCACATAACCTTGATCGGCAACGCCATCGGCGCGGTAGATTTCGGATATGCCGGCGTTGATCCTCTGTATCTGCGATCGCGTCCACAATGCACCGACAAGCCACATGGCGAAGAGTAGCAGCGCTATCGCCGATATGAGCAGGGCGTATCGGCATATCCGTTTTGCGAGGGCTTTCGTCACGAAGCTGTTCCTTCTTTTCTGGGGGCTGGGCCGCTCTGCCGGGCCACGGCGTCACGATCGCGCCGAGCATATTTACGCTACATTAAAGTAGCGTAATGTCAAATATCGCTCCACCGGAGTGGCGAAATTGTCAGTGCCAGGCTAAGACTGCGCTGAACTGAAACGAAAATTTCGATCCCGCACGACGGGACGCGAGGAAGATGGACGCCGAACTCAAGCCAAGGGGCAGGCCGAAGGATGCCGCGGTCGAGAAGCGCATGCTGGATGCGGCGATCGACCTGTTGATCGAGGTCGGTTTCAGCGGCCTGACCGTCGACAAGATCACCGCGCATGCGGGCATTCCGCGATCCACCTTTTATCGGCGCTGGCAAACGGTCAACGAAGTCGTGATCGCGGCGATCAGGGACGTCTATGCCGATACTTATCCCACGCCGCCCGATACGGGCCATGTCATCACCGATCTGCGGCAAATGGTCCGAGCGATGGCGAAGCTCGTCGCGGACCGCCGGCTTGGCCGCGTCTTCCGTTTCCTCATCGCCGAGATGGCGGTCGACGCGGATCTGCGCGAGGCGACGATGGAGATCGTCCGCCAGCGCCGCACGATCGCCACGGCGGTGCTTCAGCGCGGCATCGACAAGGGCGAACTGCGCCCGGACATCAACGTCCCGATGCTGATCGAGGTGATCTCCGGCGCGATGTTCTTCCACCAGTTCTTCGGCGAGACCGAGATCGACGAGACCTATGTCGACAATGTCGCGACATTGGTGCTTGAAGGCGCCCTCAACAGCGCCAGCAGCAGCGCTGAAAGCAGCAGCGCGACGGCGGCGAGCACGACCAGCGCGGGATAGCCGATCGCCTGGGCGAGAAGCGCGGCGCTGACCGGCCCGATCGCGGCGCCGAGCATGAAAGCGGCCGCCTGCATCGCATAGATGCGGGAAAAATATGCCAGGCCGAAGAGGCGGCTGACCAGATAGGATGCGACGTCGCTTTCGGCCCCCATGCACAGGCCGAAGGCGAGGGAGGCGCCGATCAGGGCCGCGCGCTGATCGGGAAGGCTGGCCAGCATGAGTAGCCCGGCGGCGCCGATCACGCCGAATATCGCGCCGATCGCGTTTGCCGGATATCGATCCATCAACCAGCCCCCCAGCAGCCGGCCGCCGATCGTCGCGGCCCCGATGCCGAGTTGAAAGCCCGAGGCGCTGAGCACATCGATTTCCAGCCGATCCCAGATCTGGGCGAGTTGAGCGATCACGCCCGCCAGCGCCAGGCCGAACAGCAGGAACGCGGCGGCCATGATGAGGAAGGCGGGCGTTCGTGCGGCCTCGCCCAGCGAATGGCCGTTTCCTTCGGGTGCGATCGCGCCTGGTTTTCGCCGCATATCGCCGGCCGCCAGCGCACCGATCAGCGCCGCCGTCAGCGCGATGACGGCGAGCAGCCGCATCGCACTGCGCCAGCCTTGTGCCGCAACGGCCGGTTCGACGATGTGCGGCAACACCATGGCCGCCACGCCGACGCCGGACAGCGCGATGCCCAGCGCCATGCCGCGGTTATGCTCGAACCGTTCGACGATCGGCCTGATATAGGTGACGGGCGATGCGCCGGCGCCCAAGACCGCCGCGAGCGCAAAGGCCAGATAGAGGCCGAGGTGGCCGGGCGGGAGTGTCGATATCCACCAGAGGCAGCCGGCATAGAGCAGCGCCGAGGCGACGATCGTCGCGCGGGCGCCGATCCGGTCGGCGATCATGCCGGCGGCCGGCAGCGCAAAGATCAGCAACCCCATATGCAGGCTGATCGCGCCGGAGATTTCGGCCGGCGTCATCCGCAGATCGCGCGCCATCGGCAGGGCGAGATAGCTGAAGACGGTGATGAGCAGGACGGTGACGCCGCACGAGATGCCGATGGCGCTGCATAGTGGGATCAACGGCCTGGGCACGCGAAGCGCGACCGTCATGCCGCGCTCTCCAGCCGGGGCCAATGCGTTCTTGGGACATGGCGGTAGGGCAGGCGTTCGAAGCGCAGCGACAGCGCGCCCGGCGTGTCGACATAAAGCACATGATCGGCCAGCGCATCGAAGCCGGCGCGGAAATGCTGGGTGCTTTTCACCGCGATGATCTTCATCTCCTCTGGCGCGATACCCACGGCTCGGAAGATGGCGGGGGAAAAGACCTGGCTGCGCAGCGTCGACATCACGACCGTGAGCGTGTCGATGCGGATCGCCGCGACATCGCCGAAATCGATGGTCACGTCGCCATAGCCTGGCGCGGTTTCGCGATGATCGCGCGCCAAGCCGACCACTTCGCCGACGATGTCGACGGGATCGCCCGACGAGGCGCCGACCTTGCCGCCGATCCTGAGCGCGATCCGGTTGCCGAGGCCGGCCTTGAACGCCAGGCCGACGCTCACGGGATCCCAGATCGCGCCGATCAGGCTCGGCGGCCCGGGCTGCTGGAGCAGGGATTTGAGCAGGAAGGTGGAGTCGCCGGGGGCGCCGCCGCCAGCATTGTCCGCGATATCGGCCATCACGACGATGCCGTCGAGTTCGCGCGCGATCGAAATCGCCCGGGCGGCATCCAGCGGCTTCGGTCCGCACTTGCCGCGCAGGGCGATCATGCGGCTGCCGATATCCGCCGCCAGCGCCCGGCCGCGTTCGATGTCGGACCGGACATAGACGAGGATCTTGGTGCCCAGATCGGCGCTGTCTCCCCAGGGGAAACCATGGATGATCGATATGGAGAGGATCTCCGGATCATCCTCCATCTGCTCGAGTTCCGCCAGCAGATCGCGCATCGGCGCGGCGGCGGTGTAGTAGATGTCGATCTGTGCGCAATCGAAGACGCAGGGCAGCATCGCGATCCCTAGGCACAGGCGCCGGACGCAGAGATCGAACAGCTTCGCCGTTGCATCGGCAATGTCGGTATGCGGATATTCGCGATAGGCGATCAGCACATCGGCATGCCCCAGCATGGCGGGGGTCAGATGGCTGTGCGGATCGAGCACCGCGCCGATGAAGACGCCGGGGCCGACAAGCGCGCGCACGCGACGCAGGATATCGCCTTCGCAATCCGATACCGTCTCAGCCGCCATGGCGCCATGCAGATTGAGGATGATGCCGGAAAACGGGCCGAGTGCCGCAATGTCGTCGATCAGCGCGCGCGTCAGCGCTTCATAGGCGGCGGCGATCACCGGGCCGGCGGGCTGTGCGATCAGGTTAAGGCCCCTGGTCACGGTGCCGCCGACGGCATGAACGGCCTCGAAGACCAGATCCGTATCGGGCCTGTCTGTTGTCAGCAGCCCAGAATCGACGAAATCTTCGACCCCGCACGGGATCGGGGAAAAGGCGTTCGTCTCGGTCGACAGGCCACCATAATAGATCTTCAAATCGCTCTCCCTTGCCGCGCCGGGCGGCGTTCCACCAAGGCGCGCACCGCGCTTCATCGCCGATCGGCAACGCTGCTATCATTACGCAACAAAAATGTATTGTAAATGGCGCGGGCGGTTGTAAACACGGATCAGGTCAGCCCGGCGGAAGATTCGGCGACCTCGGGCAAGGTTTAATTTCATCCTGGAGAGGATCGATGAATCCCTATGTCGGGGAAGGGGAGGCAATATGCTCGCCTTTGCAGAAGATTGTGCGCGAGATGATGTTTCCGATCGCGATATGCGATCGGAACAGGGTGTCGTCATTTTCGCGGTCTTCTCGAAAGCTATCCTGGAAAAAGCATGAGCAGGCCATGATCCGAAATCAACTTCGGCATCTGCTCAAATAAATTCGCACATCATTGTCGCGCCAGCCGGTGATGGCTGGAGAGTCTTGCGCGCGCCCGTGTTCCGCCACGACCGACGGCCGCGCCGCGCATCAGCATGATCACATCGGAAAACAGGGGAGAGGTTCATGAAAACCAGATCGATGACCCGTATGCGCCGTGGAGGACGAGCCGCCTGGGCCGGTGCGCTGCCGCTTGCCTTCGCTCTTCTGGCCGGCCCGGCCATGGCGCAATCCACCGACGAGACCGCGCGGGCGCGAAGCGGCGAGGAGACGGGCGAAGAGATCGTCGTGACCGCGTCGCGCATCAGGCGGGACGGTTTCGTCGCGCCGACCCCCACCACCGTGGTCGGCCCCGCCGAACTGGCGCAGGGCGGGCGGACCAATATCGCCAATGTGCTGGGGGACATACCGCAATTCCGATCGACCGACTCTCCCACGACGACGACCACCACCACCAATACCGGCTCCGCCACCGCCGATCTACGCGGTCTCGGGTCTGTCCGGACGCTGGTGCTGATCAACGGCCGCAGGCCGATATCGAGCGGCAGCGGCGGCACGGTCGACCTGAACGACGTGCCGTTTTCGCTCGTCGAACGCGTCGAGGTGGTGACCGGGGGCGCGTCCGCCGCCTGGGGTTCGGGCGCGGTGGCCGGCGTCGTCAACATCATCCTCGACGATCGCCGCAAGGGGCTCGACCTGAGCGCCCAATATGGCGTGTCGTCACGCGGAGACGGTGACGAATACAAGCTCGGCGGCTCCTTCGGCACCGATTTCGCGGATGGACGCGGCCATCTGAGCGTTGCCGCCGACTATGTCGAGACCAGCGCGATCCGGCCCAAGACCAGCCGGGGCAGGGTGGGGCGCTGGGCGTTGATCCGCGATCCCGATGCGACCGAGGAGAATGGGCGGCCGCTGTTCGTGACCGTGCCCAATGTGGGCTTCTCGATCCTGAGCCGTGGCGGGCTGATCCTTTCGGGGCCGCTCGCGGGCCAGCAGTTCCTGCGCGGCGGCGCGCTGGCGCCGTTCGATTATGGCGCGATCGTTTCGGGCGCCTATACGACGAGCGACGACGCGCCGTCGTTCGACGACGGTTCGGCGCTGTCCGCGCCGGTCCGCAGGATAACCGCCTATGGCCGGGCCACCTATGCGCTTGGCGACGACATCCGCCTTTCCTTCGATGCGTCGCACGCCGATGTCAGGAGCGTTTCCGACACGCGGCCGGATTCCAACTTCGCCGATCTGTTCATCCGTGGCGACAATGCCTTCCTGCCGGCCGCGGTGCGCGCGGCGATCGTCGCACCGGGCCAGGATCCGGCGGAGGCGGGCTTCATCATGGGCCGATACAATGCCGATTTCGGACTGGTACGCGCGGATACGCGGCGCCGATCGACGCAGGGCACGATCGGTCTCGACGGCAGCCTTGGCGATGGCTGGAAATGGGACGCCTACTACACCTATGGCGTGACGCGATCGATCGTGCAGCTTCAGAAGCTGCGGATCGCGTCCAATTTTCTGGAGTCGGTGGATTCGGTGATCCATCCGGTGACGGGGCGGCCGATCTGCCGTTCGGCGCTGACCGTGCCCACCACCGCGTGCGTGCCCATCGACCTGTTCGGCGAAGGGGCACCGTCGGCCGAAGCCCTGCGTTATATCCAGGGCGATCTGTTCGCCAACACCAGGGGGCAACTCCATGTCGCGGCGGCGAGCATCCGGGGCGAACCGTTCTCGCTCTGGGCGGGACCGGTTTCGGTCGCTGCCGGCGCCGAATGGCGACGGGAATCGGCGCGGCTGACCATCGATCCGCTGTCGGCCGGGCTGCGCTTCGCTTCGATCAACGCCTCGGGGCTTTCGGGCGGAGTTTCGGTTCGCGAAGGGTTTTTCGAGACGGTCGTCCCGCTCGTCAAGGACGTGCCCCTGTTCAAGGCGCTGGAGCTCAACGGCGCGGTCCGTTTCAGCGACTATTCCACCAGCGGCGGCATCTTTTCGTGGAAAATCGGCCTCACCAATCAGGTGACCGACGACCTTCGCCTGCGCGCGACCCGGTCACGCGATATTCGCTCGCCTAACGTCTCCGAACTCTTCTCGGCACGCGATACGCTGCATACCAGCATATTCGATCCGGTGAAGGACACGCAGGTCCAGATCGTCCAGTTCACCGGCGGCAACCGCGACCTGAAGCCCGAAACCGCGAACACATTGACGCTCGGCGCTATCTATTCGCCGAAATGGGCGCCGGGGCTGAATCTGTCGGCCGACTATTATTCGATCGACATCAGCGGCGCGATCAAGGCGATCTCGGCGCAGGATATCGTCAATCGCTGCGTGGGCGGAAATGCTGATCTGTGCGGACTGATCGCGCGTGACGGGGCGGGTAACATCGTTTCGACCAATGCCGCGCTCATCAATCTCGCCCGTTTCGAGGCGCGCGGGATCGATTTCGAGCTGTCCTACGAGACCGACCTCACGGCTCTGTCGTCCACGCTCCCCGGGCGCATCCAGTTCCGGCTGATCGCCAATCATGTCGACAAATATATCAATGACGACGGCGTTTCGCGGATCGATGCGCTGGGCGATCTCGGATCCGAAGTGCTGGCGGTGCCGCGCTGGCGCGGCGTGGCGAGCGCCACCTACAGCGATCGCGACCTGACGGTGAATCTGCGCGCGCGCTATGTCGGCAAAGGCGCGATCGACAAAAACCTCTCGATCGCGAACAACCATATCGATGCCCGGACCTATGTCGATCTCGGCTTCGAATATCGGATCCTTTCGGATGCCAAACGTCGCCTGAGCTGGTTCGGCAACGTCAACAACCTGTTCGACCGCGCGCCGCCGCTGAACCCCAATCCGGTGCATTACGACATTGTCGGCCGCTATTTCACGACCGGCATTCGCGCGTCGTTCTGAAACGACCCCGGCCCATCGCGGCGATGCCGGTTGCCGGCGTCGCCGTCCCGGCCTCGCCTGGCGGGGGCCCTTGCGGAAATCGAGTGAACATCATGCCCAAGATCCTGTCCGTCCTGTTCTGGATGCTGGTGCTCGTCGCCCAGCCTGCAATGGCGAAGGCCTTGCCCAATGCTGCGCCCGCGCATTCAGACATGCTGCGGCCGCTCGACCGGATCGATGCGGAGGCCTGGCTCGACGGACTGGTGCCGATCGCGCTGAAACGGGGCGGCGTCGCCGGTGCGGTGGTGGTAATCGTGAAGGACGGCCAGGTGCTGGTCCAGAAAGGCTACGGACATGGCGATGTCGCCAGGGGACGGCCGGTACTGCCGGAACGGACGCTGTTCCGCATGGGATCGCTCGCCAAGCCGGTCGTCTGGACCGCGGTGATGCAACTGGTCGAGCAGGGCAGGCTCGATCTGGATGCGGATATCAGCCGCTATCTCGATTTCCCGATTTCGCGGCGCCCGGACGGGCCGGTGACCCTGCGCCATCTGATGACGCATAGCGCCGGTTTCGAGGAAACCGCCAAGGGCATCGTCTTCACCGATCCCGCCTATATCGTTCCGCTCGGCGCGCGGCTGAAGGCCATTCAGCCGCGACGGATCTACAAGGCGGGTACGACCCCCGCCTATTCGAATTATGGCGCCGCCCTGGCCGGCTATATCGTCGAGCGCGTTTCGGGTGAGCCGTTCGAATCCTATGTGGACCGCCATATCTTCGCGCCGCTGGGCATGACGCGCGCGACCTTCCGTCAGCCGCTTCCCCCGGCCTGGCGCGGCGACATGTCTCAAGGCTATGACGCGAGCGACGGAGCGCCCAAGCCTTTCGAGATCATCGGGCTGCCGCCGGCGGGCGCGCTGACCGCCACGGCGGGCGACATGGCGCGGTTCATGATCGCGCATCTCCAGAACGGTGCTTTCGAAGGCCGCGCCATATTGCGCCCGCGAACCGCCATGGCTATGCATGGCACGCCGATGTCGTTGCTGCCGCCATTGCACCGCATGGTGCTGGGTTTCTGGGAGAACGACATCAACGGCCAGCGGGTGATCGCGCATAGCGGTGATACCGGCGCGTTCCATACCGATCTCAATCTGTTCCTCGACCGGAATATCGGCGTGTTCGTCGCGGTGAACAGCAATGGCGTCGCGGGTGGTTCGGCGGCGCTGATCGACGCGGTGCGAACGGGCTTCGCTGATCGCTATTTCTCCCGGCAGGCGGGCGGCAGGCCGATCGATCCGGGCACGGCGGCGCTCCACGCGCGAATGATGGCGGGCAACTGGATCAGTTCCCGGCGCTGGGACAGCAATTTCATGAGGATCGTCAATCTCTTCTCGCAGCTCACGCTCGACGTGGGACATGACGGATCGATCGAGGCCCCGTTCAAGGGGCCGAACGGCGCTCCACGCAAATGGATCGAGATCGCGCCTTTCGTCTGGCGCGATGCCGACAGCGGCGAGCGGCTCGCCGCGAAGCTGGAGGCGGGGCGTCCAGTGCGCTTCAGCATCGATGGCGCCGCGCCGATCATCGTGTTCGATCGGGCGCCATGGTGGGCATCGGCGGCCTGGCTTGTCCCCGGCCTGTATGGCGCGCTCTGCGCATTCGCGGCGATGCTGATCCTCTGGCCCGTCGCCGCACTGGTCCGCCGCCGCCATGGCGCATCGCTCGATCTGCAGCCGCCCGAACGGCGCGCCTATCTCGTGATCCGGATCATGGCGGCATTGGCGCTGCTGACGCTCGTCGGATGGGGCGTGGCGATCAGCGCCGCGGTCAACGAACATGGCGCACAGTCGTTGCCGATCGATATCGACGTCATCCTCTGGTTCATGCAGATCGCCAGCCTGCTCGTTTTTCCGGCCGCCTTTGCTGCGTCGCTCTGGAATCTGCGACTGGCATGGGCACGCGATAGCGCCTGGCCGGCACGCCTGTGGAACGTCGCCCTCGTCATGTCGGCCGCGATCCTCCTATGGACGGCACTCGCCTTTCGCCTGATCGGCTTCACGACGAGCTATTGATCATCGCCGGCGCCGGATCCGATCGCGCCGTTGCGGGTTGGATGCCGACGATATGGAGAGGAGCGATATGCAATGCCCAGGATCGATATCGCATCGGTGCCGGTGGAAACCGGATGCGACTATCCCGACGTCTTTCGCGCGATCTGCCTGGGATCGACGTGGCGGCGGCTGGGCGACGCCGTCGGGCTGACCGATTTCGGCGTCAATCTCGTCCGCCTGCCGCCGGGCACATGGTCCAGCCAGCGCCACTGGCACAGCCATGAGGACGAATTCGTGATGGTGCTGGAGGGAGAGGTGATCGCGGTCGAAGAGGATGGCGATCACCGCCTTGTCGCCGGCGACTGTATCGGCTGGAAGGCCGGGGTACGCAACGGCCATTGCCTGCAGAACCGGGGAGCGCGCGACGCCGTCTATCTCGAACTCGGCTCGCGTCGGCCGGGTGTGGATGCATGCGACTATCCCGATATCGACATGATCGCCCGGCCGGGCGAGCCGGGTTATCGCCACCGCGACGGGACGCCCTATCGCGGCTGAGCGGAACCCATCGCCTGTACGGGCGCGAGCGACCGGACGCCGTTTCGGGGCACCGGCATGCCGGCGGTCCAGACGATCGCGTTGAGCAGCATCCGGCGGAGATCGGGTTCGTCGAAGGCGTTCAGATAATGGGCACCGGTGAACAGGAAGGCGCGGCCGCCGCCGTCGCGCTCATAGGCCCAGGCGACGGTTCGCGTTTCGGGCGCGATCGCGACGGTCTTGCCCGACTGGAACTGGATGCCGAGCGGACCGCTGAGCACCGGCACCGATCGGCCATGGCCGGTATCGAAGCGCAATGTCGGATAGAATTCGTCCTTGTAGCGGAAGGGGCGCACGCCCTGCATCGTCGGATGGCGGGCGGGCGTGAGTTCGGCCAGTTCATCGGTGCGGTTGAGCATGCCGTAGCGCGCGGCGCCGAGCCAGGCGGGCAGGGGGATGGCGCGGTCGTCGGGCGAAAGCGTGGAGGACTGGTGGAGCGTGACGAGGCCAACGCCCTTTTTCATCAGCCGGCCGAATTGTTCGCGCCGGGCGGGATCGTTGAGCGGGTGGCGCGCCAGCCCGTCGAAATACCAGATGATGGTGGCGGCGTGCTCCAGCGCCGCCGGGTCGTCCGGCCAGCCCTCGGGATAGGCGTCCACGCTGACGCCGCGCAGATCGGGGGAGGTCTCGATCAATGCCTTCAGCACGCGGATGCCGTCGGGATGGGCATGTTCGCCCGGCGCATGGCTTTCGCGCCCGCCGATCAGCACGATATGTTTGCCCGGCGGCGCCTTGGCCATCGCGGCCTGCGCGCCGATGGCGAGCGCGGCGCAGAGCAGGGCTTTGAGGGGGCCGGAAAGACGCATCATGGCAGGCGCTCCGTTCGGTGGATGCCGGGGAGAATAAGCGGGATTGCCGGGGTGTGTCACGGGGGTGGGTTTGGCTCAAAACGCGAGCCCTTCCTGTCGCTGGAGCGACGGTGTTTTCCTTTTAAGCCCAGCACGTCACCCCAGCCCTTCGACTGCCTGCAAGCAGGCGCTCAGGACAGGCCTCGCCTTTGGCGAGGGCTGGGGTCTGCCACAGGATAAAGAGCGATCTGGTTGGCAGACCCCAGCCTGCGCTGGGGTGACGTGCTGGATTAGATATTTCAATTAGTTGCAATTATTTTTTATTGAGAACTATCAGGATTTCCCTAAGCCCGCCGCTCCTTGATCGTGCTCATCACGAAATTGGTCTCGATCGACGCCACGCATTTCAGGCGGGCGACCTTTTCCTTGATAAAGCGCTCATAGCTGTCGAGGCCGCTGCTCATCACCTTGAGCACATAATCGGGCGTGCCGGCGACGAGATGGCATTCGATCACCTCGTCCCAGCCGCGCACCGCATCCTCGAACATGTCGATCTCGTCCTCATGCTGGCGGCTCAGCCGGATGACGAGGATCGCACTCATCGTCCAGCCGTCCACCGCCGGGTCGACGCGGGCGGTGTAGCCGCGGATGATTCCGGCTTCCTCCATGCGGCGGACACGGCGCAGGCACGGGGAGGGAGACAGGCCGACGCGTTCGGCCAGGTCGGCATTGCTGATCCGCGCATCGGCGATCAGGGCCTTCAGGATTCGGCGATCGATGGGGTCGGCAATTTTCTGCTGCATGACTGGCCTGATATCGATGAACGTTGCTCGATCAATGCGAATGATCGGCCGAATTGGCAAGCACCTGTGCCGTGATTATCGATAAATTGCGTGCATCGTCCACCAGCCACTCCAGGAGAGACCATGACCGCGCCGCACCCGTACGAGACGCATATCGGCGATCATCCGCTGCATCCCGAAACCCAGATGCTCAATTACGGCTATGATCCCCAATTGTCCGAAGGCGCGGTGAAGCCGCCGGTATTCCTCACCTCCACCTTCGTGTTCCGTTCGGCGGAGGAAGGCCGCGATTTCTTCGACTATGCGTCGGGCCGCAAGGAGCCGCCGGCGGGGCGCCAGTCGGGCCTGGTCTATTCGCGCTTCAACCATCCCAATAGCGAGATCGTCGAGGATCGCCTGTCCGTCTACGAGCGGACCGAGGCGTGCGCGCTCTTCTCGTCGGGCATGTCGGCGATCGCCACGACATTGCTGGCATTCGTCCGCCCCGGCGACGTCGTCCTCCATTCGCAGCCGCTTTACGGCGGCACGGAAGTGTTGATCGCCAAGACGCTGGCGGAGATGGATATTTCGGGCGTCGGCTTCTCCGACGGTCTCGATGAAGCAGCGGTCCAGGTTGCCGCGGACGCCGCCTGCGCCAAGGGGCGCGTATCGGCGATATTGATCGAGACGCCGGCCAATCCCACCAACAGCCTGGTCGATCTGGCGATGATGGCGCGGATCGCGGACCGGATCGGCGTGGCGCAGGACGGCCATCGCCCGGTGCTGGCGTGCGACAACACGCTTCTCGGCCCGGTCCATCAGCGCCCGATCGAGCACGGCGCGGATATTTCGCTGTACTCGCTCACCAAATATGTCGGCGGCCATTCGGACCTGATCGCCGGGGCGGCACTGGGATCGGCGGCCCTGATCAAGCGGGTCAAGCAGTTGCGCAGCTCGATCGGCACCCAGCTCGATCCGCATAGCTGCTGGATGCTCGGCCGATCGCTCGAAACATTGGGCATCCGCATGGAGCGTGCGGCGGCGAACGCGCGCGCGGTGGCGGAGCATCTCGCCGGCCATGCCAAGGTGGCCGCGATCCATTATCTGCCCTTCGCGGCGCCCGATACGCCGACAGGCCGTGCTTTCGCGACGCAATGCACCGGGGCGGGCTCCACCTTCGCCTTCGATATCGTCGGCGGGCAGGCGGCGGCGTTCCGCTTCCTCAATGCGCTGCGCATCATGAAGCTGGCGGTCAGCCTGGGTGGCACGGAATCGCTCGCCAGCCATCCGGCGACGATGACGCATTCGGGCGTGCCGGTGGAGGTGCGCGAGCGGATCGGCGTGCTCGACTCCACGATACGGCTTTCGATCGGCATCGAGCATCCGGACGATCTGGTGGCGGATCTGGAACGGGCGCTGGCGGCGGCGTGATGAAGGGGGAGGGGGTGATTTTTCACCTCCTCCTGTCGCCCCCGCGAAAGCTGGAGCCTAGGCAAGGCCTGGAACTTTGCTGAAGCGGACGGATCGCATGGGCTCCAGCTTTCGCTGGAGCGACAAGGTTTGCTGGTCCTTATCCCACACGTCACCCCAGCCCTTCGACTGCCTGCAAGCAGGCGCTCAGGACAGGCCTCGCCTTTGGCGAGGGCTGGGGTCTGCCAACCAGATCGCACTTGATTCTGGGGAAGACCCCAGCCTGCGTTGGGGTGACGTGTGGGGCGGAGAATAGGGGTTTTTGCCCCTACGCCAGCGCGAGCGGCACCGCGAGCGCCAGCACGGGCAGCCAGGCCTGCAACGCCCTGTCCGGCCAGCGCGACATGGCGAGGACCAGCGCGATGCCGCTTAGACTCAGCAGGCCGATCCAGGCGATGCTGCCCTGGAAGGGGCCGAAGCGGAGGAACGCCGCGATGCACGAGGCGGCGATCAGCGCCCAGCCCGCCGCCCGCGCCGATCGCGGCGAGGCGAGCGGACCGCGCGGCGCGGCCTTGCGATGGCGGTGGCTGGCCCGCGCCAGGCTGGCGAGGCCGGCATAGCCCAGACAGGCGATCTCAAGCGGCATCGGCCACCTCGCGCGCGGTGGCGGCGATCGGCGCCGGGGGACGGCGGTTGCTCGGCAAGGATGCGGGCCGGCGCGCCGCCTGCCACGCCGTGAAACCGAGCAGCGCGGCGCTTGCCAGCATGACGATGTCGAACGCGACGAACAGCCCGTCGCCGGTCATGATCGAGCGCATCAGTCCGCGATCAGTGGTGACCGCGTTGACCACCGGCACCGCCGCGCACAACGTCGCCGCGATCGTCAGCGTTTCGATCCAGGCGCGCCGCACCGGGCGGATCAGCGAGGCAGCGGCCAGGCCGAACCAGACCCAGAACATCGCCGCGACCTCCATGTCCTGCCGCCCCGGCAGCGCCGCCGGGATCAGCCGGTTGGCGAGCAGGAAGGCCGCCATGCCCGCCGGCAGGCAGGCGATCGCGCCGATATTGAGGCGCTGCACCAGGCGATAGCCGAAAAAGGGCAGGGCGCCCGGCTTGCCGCGCTTGGCCGTCCACAGCATCAGCCCGGTGCCGACCATCGCGGTGCCGGCAAGGCCGAGCAGGAAATAGGCCCAGCGCAGGAAGGGTCTCGCGAAATGGCCGAGATGCAGGCCCAGCATCACCCCCGCCGTCTCGATCGCAGGCCCCGGCGGGGCGGAGGCGGAGAGGCGCGCGCCGGTGACGCCCGAATAGATGATCGACTGGCCGCGCGCATTGAGCGTGTCCGCGCTGTCGCGCGCCACGGTGATCGTCGCCGCCGCGTCATTGGGATTGCGGACGGTGATGCGCGCGGGTGCACCGCCATGCCATTCCCGGGTCGCGGCGCGCAGCAGCGGGGCGATGTCGGTCAGCGGTGCGGGGCGGCCCGAGGCCTCGCTCTCCTCGTCGCGACCATAGGCTTCGGCGGTGAAGGCCGATGGTTCCGCGTAATTGGCGGCGATCGGCCAGGGCATGTACATCAGCATCAGCGTGATCAGCCCGGTATAGGTGATCATCGCATGGAAAGGCAGCGCGAGCACGGCCGAGACGTTATGCGCGTCGAGCCAGCTTCGCTGCCCCTTGCGCCAGCGCAGGGTGAAGAAGTCGGCGAAGATGCGCTTGTGGGTGATCACGCCCGAGACGATCGCGGCCAGCATGAAGATCGCGCACAGTCCGGCGAGCCAGCGGCCCCAGGGATGCGGGATCTGGAGCTGGAAATGAAAGCGGTAGAAATGCTCGCCGCCGCGCGTCTCGCGCGCGGCGACCGTCTTGCCCGTCGCCGGATCCAGGCGGATCTCCGGCGTGCGCGGCGGCTTTGGCGCCTTGGGATCGGGATTTTCACGCGCGCGCGTGAAGATGCGCGTACCCACCGTCCGCTCGTCCGGCAGATAGATGGTCCATTGCTCGTCCTGCGGATGCGTCGCCTGCATATGCGCGATCGCCGTCTGTGCGGCACGCTCGGGCGATGCTGACTGGAGCTCGATCTCCGGCTGCATCCAGCGCGTGATCTCCGGCCGGAAATAGCTGGCGGTGCCGGTCAGGAACATCGCGAACAATATCCATCCGGCAAGCAGTCCAAGCCAGGTGTGGATCCATGCCATCGATTGGCGCAGGCCGGTTTCCCTGGCCGGTTTTGCGCTCATGGCCGTACGCCCAGCAGCATGGCGGCCGCGATCGAGAACGCGGCGAGGCCCCAGACAAGCCCGGCGACGCGCGACAGGCGCGGCTCATGAAAGCACCACAGGCCGATGACGGCATAGAACAGGAACGACAGGATCAGCGCCCAGCCCGTCGCCTCGACGCGCGCGACCGGAAGCAATCGCGCGAGCAGTGCGGCGAGCCCCGATGCCGCGGCATAGCCGCCGACCAGTGCCGTGCTTGCGCGCGCGGCCATGGCCAAGCCCGCGCGTGGCGATTGTGCCCGCCCCTTCGATGTCCCCGCGCTTCTCACGCCGTTTCCTGCCCCGTCATGCTTCGACTCTTGCGCCGCAACATCTTGCTCTTTAGCAGCAACTGCGAATCGTTATCAACATGGAGTGTCAGTCGTGATCGTCAATTCGAATCGGGGGCGGATTGTCCATTCGGGCCGCGCGCTGATCGCTGTTCTGGCATTGCTTTCGCCGATCGCGGCCCATGCCCAGCAGGCGCCCGACGACAGTGCCGACGAGACGGCGCGCGCCGACACGATCATCGTCACCGGCCTGCGCGAGAAGCAGACGGGCGCGGGCACCAAGACCGATACGCCGCTGCTGGAAACGCCGCAGACGATCACCATCATCGACAGCGAGGAACTGACGCGCCGCAACGTCCAGTCGATCAACCAGGCGCTGGGCTATGTCGCGGGCGTGTCGGCCAATCAGCGCGGCGGCATGGTGACGCGTTACGACCAGTTGATCCTGCGCGGCTTCGCGCCCGGCGTCTTCCTGGACGGCATGCGTCTGCTCGCCGGCCCCTATTCGATGCCGCAGATCGATTTCAACCGGATCGACCATATCGACGTGGTCAAGGGGCCGGCATCGGTGCTCTACGGCAATTCCACGCCGGGCGGCCTCGTCAACCTGACGAGCAAGATGCCGGAGGCGACGGCATCGGGCCGGATCGAACTGCAGGCGGGCAATTACGACAGCTGGCGCGCGGCGGGCGACATCAACCTGCCGCTCGATGCCGAAGGGCGGATCCTGTCGCGGATCGTCGCCGGCTGGCAGAAGAGCGACGGGCTGACCCAGGGCACCTTCGCGGAGCGCTGGCATGTCAGCCCTATGCTGACCTTCGCGCCCGATCCGGCGACCAGCCTGACGATCATCGCCACCTATCAGCGCTCGCCCAGCGGCGGCGGTTATTCGGGCGTGCCGGCCTATGGATCGGTGCTGCCCAATCCGGGCGGCGAACTGCCGCGCGACATCAACACCGGCGATCCGGGCTATGAGCGTTACGATCACCGCGCCAAATCGATCGCGGCCTTGTTCCGCCACGAGTTCAACGAGCATCTGGCGTTCCGTTCCAGCGCGCGTTTCCAGAACAACACGCTCAGCTATCGCCAGCTTTATGTCGGCGGTTTCGCGACGACGGGCACGGGGGCCGCGCGCAACAGCGATTTCACCACGATCATCCGCGGCGGCGGCGGCGCCGACGAGGATTTCGATACGCTGACGCTCGACAATAATCTGAACGCCAAGTTCGAGACGGGCGGGATCAGGCACAATCTGCTGGTCGGCATCGACTATCAGCATATCGCGGGCGAGAATGTTCAGCAGTTCAACACCGGCGTTTCCGCCAATCCGCTGACCAGCATCCCCAATCTGAAGCTGTTTGCGCCCGTTTATGGCGGGGTGCTGCCGACATTCGACCTGACCCAGCTCTCCTCAGCCTATGTGAACACCTTCGGCAAGCGCGACCAGACCGGCATCTATATCCAGGATCAGATCGAGATCGGCCGGCTCCAGCTGATCGCCAGCGGCCGTTACGACTGGTACGACCAGATCACGCTCAACAAGCGCAACAGCGCGGTGACCACCCTGTCGCAGACCGCCTTCACCATGCGGCTGGGCGCGCTCTACGAATTCCCCTTCGGCGTCTCGCCCTATGTCAGCTATTCGGAATCGTTCGAGCCGCAGGCGGGCGCCACCTATCTGGGCGAGCCCTTCGATCCGGTGACCGGCCGCCAGTACGAAGCGGGCGTCAAATATCAGCCCGCCGGCACCAATGCGCTGTTCACCCTGTCGGTCTACGATCTCCGCCGCCAGAACGTGCCCGTCGGCGATCCGCGCGCGGGCACCGGCGGAATCCCGGCCAATGCGCAGATCCAGATCGGCGAGGTGCGCGTGCGCGGCGCCGAACTGGAAGGGCGGGGCGAGGTGGTGCCCGGCTTCGACGTGGTGGCGGCGCTCAGCTATACCGACGCGATCATCACCCAGGGCACGCCGGCGGTGGCGCCCACCGCCACCAACAGCGGCACGCCGACCACCACCGGCACCCGCCAGCTCGGCACGCCCAAATGGATCGCATCGACCTTCCTCTCCTATGATTTCGGCAAGTCGGGCAATGTCTCGGGCGGGCTCGCCGGCCTCACGCTCGGCGGCGGGGCGCGCTATGTCGGCGGTTCGGACGGCACGACCAGCTATGCCGTGATCAACAACGTCACCACCTTCCAGCGCTTCACCACCAAGAGCTTCCTGCTGGTCGACGCGCTGATCGGTTACGATCTCGGCCGCCTCTCACCCGCGATGGAGGGCGTCACCCTGGCGGTCAACGCCGCCAACCTGCTCGACAAGAAGCATGTGACGGCCTGCCCGTTCAACAATAGCTGCTATTACGGCGCGGCGCGGACGGTGATGGCATCGGTGCGCTACGCCTGGTGAGCGAACTCTCAAGGCCGGTATGGGCTGAATGGCGACCGGCCCTAGGGGCTGAAGACGAGGATCAGGAAGGTCGCGAACAGCGAAAGATGGACCGCGCCTTCGAGCATGGAGGTGCGCGCGCCTGAAAAGGTGACGCCGTTGAGCACCAGCGTCATCGCCAGCAGCACCATGTTCGCGGCGGACAGGCCGAGGATGACGGGCTGCCCGCTGAGCAGGCCGATCAGCAGCACGGCGGGTACCGTCAGCCCCAGCGTGGAGGTGGCGGCGCCCAGGCAGAGATTGATCGCGCGCGTCAACTGGTTCGCCGCGATCGCGCGCAACGCCGATATCCCCTCCGGCGTGAACACGATCATGGCGATGATGATGCCGCCCAGCGCGGTCGGCGCGGCCAGCGCCTCGATCCCCGCGTCCAGCAGCTTCGCCAGGCCTTTGGAAAGGATGACGATCGGCAGGATGTTCGCGATCAGCAACAGCACGTGCCGGCCGGGCGAACCGGAATGCTCGACATGCGGAAGCGCGCTGGCGTCCTGCCATTCCTCTCCGCCGCCTTCGGGCTGGAAGAAACCGCGATGCCGGCCGGTCTGGAGCCACAGGAAGATGCCGTACAGCGCGATGGTGAGGAGCGAGAACAGGCCGGACTGAAGCGGGGACAAGGTGCCGCCCGCGCTGGATGTCGTGAAATTGGGCAGCACCAGCGCGATGACGGCGAGCGGGATGGTGACGGCGAGATAGGCGCTGGCGCCCTGCAGGTTGAAGCTTTGCTGGTGATGCCGCAATCCGCCCACCAGCAGCCCCAGCCCGACGACGCCGTTGAGCACGATCATCAGCACCGCGAACATGGTGTCGCGCCCCAGCGTCGGCACGGCATTGGGGCTGAGCATCACCGCCGAGATCAGCGCGACCTCTATGATCACGATCGAAAGCGTCAGCACCAATGTGCCGAAGGGCTCGCCCAGGATTTCGGCCAGCTCCTCCGCTTCGTGGACGACGCCGAAGGCGGACCAGAAGATGATGCCGAGCAGCCACATGAAGAGCAGGCCGGCGAGGATCGGAGAGAGTGCGGCCGGGACGATGGCGGGCGCGGCGAACACCGCGCCAACCGTCAGCCAGGCGAGCGGCAGGCGGAAAGTGGAAAGCTGCATCGGCAAAGCGTTACCATCTGGCGGCCTTGATGTCGCGGATGGCCGTGTAACATTTCGTGACGCCGCCATCCATGCCGGGTCAGAGCGCGCGCGTGGCGCTTGCGGGCATCGCCTGCAGCGTTGCCGCCCACAGGAAGATCGTCGCCAGCGCGATGCCGGCGCCCAGCATGCATATGCCGCCCCAGCCCGCATGCGCATAGACGATTGTCGAGGAAGAAGAGCCCAGTGCGCTGCCGATCGCATAGAAGAGCATATATCCCGCGGTCAGCCGGCTCTGCGCCTCCGGGCGGGTGCGATAGATCATCGCCTGGTTGGTGACATGCGCGGCCTGCAGCCCGAAATCGACGATCACGACGCCGAGCACCAGCCACAGCATCGAATGGGGCAGCATGGCGATCGGCCCCCAGGCAGCGAACATCAGCAACAGCGCCGCACCGGTGACGCGCTGCGCATGCCCGCGATCGGCCCATCGGCCGGCGCGGCCGGCGGCGAGCGCGCCGGCCACGCCCGCCAGCCCGAACAGGCCGATCGCGCCGTGCGACAGCGAAAAGGGCGGGGCGCTGAGCGGCAGCACCAGCGGCGTCAGCAGCGTCGTGATGTCGGCGAAGATCAGCATCGCGATCAGGCCGCGGACAAGCAGCACGCGTTCGGTGGCGATCAGTGCGAACAGGGACGCGATCAGCCTGGCATAAGGCATGGACGATGCCGGCTTCGGCTGACGGGGAAGCGTCTTGTAGAGCAGCGCGACGACCAACAATGTCGACAGCGCCGATGCCAGATAGACCGAGCGCCAGCCTGCGAGATCGGTGAGCGCCCCGGCGATCGTGCGCGCAAGCAATATGCCGATCACGATCCCGCTGGTGACGGCCCCGACGATCCGTCCACGCGCATCGGGCGGCGCGAGGCTTGCCGCGAAGGCGACGAACGCCTGGGTGACGACCGCCAGCAGGCCCATCGTTGCCATGGTCGCCAGCAACATCGCGGGGCCGGTTGCGAACGCGATCGCAACCAGCGCGAGCACCGACAGCAGCGATTGGGCGATCACCAGCCGGCGTCGGTCGACAAGATCGCCGATGGGAACCAGCAGGATCAATCCCAGGCCGTAACCCAGTTGCGTCGCCGCCACGATCAACCCGGCATGCGCGCGCGACAGGCCGATATCGTCGGCCATCATGTCGAGCAGGGGATGCGCGAAATAGGCGTTGGCGACCGCAAGCCCGCTGGCGACGGCGAACAACAGCGTCAGGCCGGGCGAAAGGCCGGCGGCGGGATTGGGGGAGCGCGCGGACGGACGGTTCGGCGCACGCGCGTCGGCATTCGCGGCGGTGCTGGCGCACGCCGCTTCATTCGGGACCGGCATGGTGATCAGCCTCGATTCGGTTTAATGATGAAACCATTTGATTGGTATCAGAATGGTTTTATGATGCAACCATGATTGCGCCGGCCGCCCTGTGCGGGTTGGTATGAAGAGGGAGCGGGATGGTCAGGCGCAAGAGCCTCAAAGGAGATTATTGCCCAAGCGCACGATCGCTCGACGCGATCGGCGATTGGTGGTCGTTGCTGATCGTGCGCGATGCGTTCGATGGGCTGGCGCGTTTCGGCGAATTTCAGAAAAGTCTGGGCATCGCCAGGAACATCCTGTCCGATCGGCTGCGCACACTGGTCGATCGCGGCATATTGGAAACGATATCCGCGCCCGGCGGCGGCGCGCACCAGGAATATCGGCTGACCCGGATGGGCCGCGATCTTTTTCCGGTGATGGTGGCGTTGCGGCAATGGGGCGAGCGCCATCTGTTCGCAGCCGGCGAAGCGCATTCCAGGCTGGTCGAGCGCGAAACCGGCCGGCCCGTCCGGCTCGACGTGCGGACCGAGGATGGGCGCCCGATCGAGGCCGGCGATGCGATCATCCTGAAAGTGCCCGTCGAAGACGGGGAATAAGACGGGGGCGATACGGCCCTGCCTCTCAAGCGTGGACAAAGAAAACGGCCCCGTTCCATGCGGAACGGAGCCGTAAGGCAATCCACGGCGCGTTTGGCGAAACGCGCCGTGATTTTCGGGTCAGCGCATCTGGATGCGGAAGCCGACGCGGAAGGAACGGCCGAGCAGGTCCGAGAAGGTGCTGTTGGCGGCAAGCCCGGTCTCGGGCAGCAGCAGCGCGCTCTTGTTGAACAGGTTCGTCACGTTGATGAAGAACTGGCCTTCGCCCTTGTCCCACATATTCACCTTCTGCGCGATGTTGAGATCGACGTAGAAGGTGCCCTTCACATGATTGTCGTCATAGGTCGGGAACTGGGTGGTCGAAAGCGGGCAGCCGGTCTGGCACTCGATGCCGTTGGCGGCATATTTGCCCGAGCTGACGCCGCGGCCGACGACGGTGGCCGAGAAGCTTTCGTCGTCATAGCTGGCGCTGGCGCGGAAGATCCACTTCGGCGTGCTGTACTGGCCACCGTTCACGCCCACCGTGTTGAGCGGCACGACACCCGCGACGCCCGTATCGGTGATGTTGTCGATATAGCGCGTCGCCACGCCGCGCAGCGTGAAGACGCCCTTGCCGCCGCCGAACAGCTGATCCAGCGGCACGCGGTACGAGGCGTCGAAATCGATGCCGCGCACCAGCTTGCTCGCGAAGTTGAACGGCTGGCTGCGGAACAGCTTGTACGGCTGGCCCGGCGCCGAGCGTGCCGGATCGTCGGTGATGGCGTCGCAGAAGGCCTGGATGCCTTCATAGCAGCGATTGATGATCTCCTGCGCGGAGAGCGTGTCGATCGCGTCCTTCAGGTCGATGCGGAAATAGTCGGCCGAGAAGGCGAAGCCGGGGATGAAGCGCGGCGTGACCACCGCGCCGATATTCCACGAATCCGCCTTTTCGGGCTTCAGCGCGGTATTGCCGGTCACCGTCGCCGAATAGCCGAAAGTCGCCGGCCCCTTCGACGGATCGGCCGGATTATAGGCCGGGTTGCGCACCGAGTCGCTGTTCGCGGCGCCCGCCTGATAGAGTTCGTTCAGGTTGGGCGCGCGAATATCGCGCGAGCGCGTGATGCGGACGCGGATATCCTCGATCGGCTGCCAGGTGGCGCCCGCCTTCCAGGTGGTGACATAGCCCGCGGTCGAATAATCGGTCGCACGCACCGCGCCGTTGAATTCCAGGCCGAAGCCCAGCGGCACCACGGTTTCGAGATAGGCTTCCTTCACGCTGTAGTCGCCGTTGGTGGGCAGATAATTGCCCACCGACCAGCGGTTCGTGGTGGTGCCGTTGGCGTTGATGATCGGCTGGAATTCAGCAGGCACGAAACCGCTGATCTTCTCCTTGCGCCATTCCGCGCCGGTCGAGATGCTGACGTCGCCGGCCCAGGTGGTGAAGGGGGTGAGCGTCAGGTTGCCGCCCGCCACATATTGTTCGGCCACCTCGTCGCGATAGGGGCTGCCGAGCACATAGTTGATCGCCGCGGGATCGGCGACGCCGATGCCCAGCCGGTTGAGCGGCCGGCAATTGGGATCGTTGTTGGCCGCATCGGCATCGACGTTGATCGCGCACTGGATCGATCCCACGGCATAGCCGCCGGGATTGCCCGCCAGCGCGAACACCGCGTTGGTCGCCTGGTTCATCCGGTTCACATGCATGATGTTGCGCAGCTGCTCGCGCATCTTGGCGCGGCCGTACTGGCCGTAGATGTCCCAGGTCGCGGTCCTGCCGAACGCCTCGAACTTGCCCTCCGCGCCGATCAGGTAACGCTGGACCTCGCGGCGGTTGTCGACCGCGCGGAAGGGCAGGTCGGCGGCGGTGGTCGCCAGGGTCACGGTGTTGATGCCGGCGAGCTGCGCGGCGCCCAGCGTGTTGATCAGGAAGGCGTTGTTGGCCTGGAGCGTGATGCCCGTCGCCAGGTTGGGGCCGGCGTTGAAGAACACTTTCTGCTTGTTGTACGATGCTTCGGCGAACAGCTCGACGCCGTCGGAAACCTCGAAGCTCAGCCGGCCGAACAGGCCGTAGCGGTCGTCTTCGGGATCCAGGCCGATGCGCCGGCCGGAATCATTGACCTGCCAGGATCCGCCCTGGGTAAGCGTCGGCGCGGCGCTGCCGGTGGGCGAGGGGAAGGTCAGCCCGCCATAGACGAACTGGTTGATCGATCCGCCATCGCCGAAATAGATGCCGCGCAGCCGGTTGGCGACGCCACCGCTGGAGCCCGTGATCAGGCCGCCGGGCGTCGAGTTCGCGGCGCCGACCTGGCGCCGGATCAGGAATTGCGGGGTGGTGCTGTTCGTGGTCCAGTTCGGATCCTGGATGCGGACATAGCCGGTCTGGTTCCAGGGGCGATCGACCTCGAAGATGCCGTCGCGATGCGCGACTTCGCCGCTCAGCAGGATATGGCCGCGTCCGCCCGCGAACGACATGCCGCCCGCCGCGCTGAACGAATAGTTGAAACCGTCGCCATAGGTGGTGATGCCGGTGTCGCCCGAGATCTTCAGCCCGGTATATTTATTGTCGAGGATGAAGTTGGCGACGCCGGCGACGGCGTCCGAACCATAGGCCGCCGAAGCGCCGCCCGTCACGATCTCGACGCTTTTCACCAGCGCCTGCGGAATGGTGTTGACGTCGACCAGGCCGGTGATCGTCGAGCCCACCGAGCGGCGGCCGTTGAGCAGCACCAGCGTGCGCGTCTCGCCCAGGTTGCGCAGGTTGAGCGCGTTGATGCCCGCCTGGCCGCTCGACAGGTTGAGGCGCGAGTTGGCCGGGCGCGTCGAACCGGCGAGCGCGGGCAGCTGATTGACGATATCGGCGATGTTGTTCGACGGAGACTGGTTCTGCAGTTCTTCCTGCGAAACCACGGTCACCGGCGTCGGCGCCTCGAAACCGTCGCGGCGGATGCGCGAACCGGTGACGATGATGTCGTCGCGCGCGGCTTCGGCCTGCGGCTCCTCGGTCTGCGCCTGGGCGGCGACGGGCATCAGCCCGGCCAGCGCGATCGCCGCCAGACTGGCATGCGTGGCGAGGCGGCGGACCTGGCGGCCGGCATGGTGCGTGGTAAACTGCATGGTAATCCCCCTTGATACTAACGCGATGCGCCCGGCCGTTCGCCGGAGTCGCAATGGGTGCGCTGCCGCTTCATGATTTGCATTTCTTTGCAATTTCTTACGGGCGGCAGCCCGATAATCTTCTCCTCTGTCTGCCGCGCCGTTTCGGCGGGACGGGCCGTCGGATTTCTCCCTTATGTCGGCGTGGCATCTGTCCCGCCCGGATGGTCCGGCCCCGGGCAGGTCAAGTCAAGCCGAAGGGGTTTCTTTGCGTTACATCATCCATAACCCGGGGGTATGGACTGCGCCGAAAGCGATGCAAAAAGGCAACATAATTACATAAAACGCGATTTGGAGGATGCCGATGCATCCGGAATCGGCCTGTTGGAGCATGGCGCGGGCGGATCACGGATCCAGATCGAGTCGAGTTCGCCGGCACCGGCGCGATAGCCTTGTTGCATAGCCTGGCTTCTGCTTGGTTATGGGATGGCAGGGCGGCTTTGGATAGCCTCTCCCGCACCGAAGACCGGTTTGCCGACCGGCGCGCCGCGAGGGCCATTGGAGGGACCAGCCATGAAATTCGACCGTCGCGCCTTTCTGGCCGGAAGCTCATTGGCGGCGTTGATGCCGCTTTCGGCGTTGCGCGCGGGCAAGGTGGACGCGGGCGTGAAGACCCGGACGGTGACGGGCGCGGCCGGGCCGATCGAGATCCTCGACGATCAATGGGGCGTTCCGCATATCCGCGCGCGGAGCAAGGCCGACGCCTTTTTCGGCCAGGGTTATGTCGTCGCGCGCGACCGGCTGTTCCAGCTCGACCTGGGCCATCGGCGCGGCATGGGGCGGCTGGCCGAGGCGTTCGGCCCCGCCTTCGTCGCGCACGATCATGCCGAGCGGCTGTTCCATTATCGCGGCGACCTGGACGCCGAACTGGCGAAGCTGCCCGCCGAAGTGCTGGCCTGCGCGAAGGGCTATGTCGCCGGCATCAATGCCCGCATCGACGAGGTGACGGCCGATCCCGCGCTGCTGCCCGCCGAATATCGCATCCTGGGCGCCGCGCCGATGCGTTGGGACGTGCGCGACATCGTCACCGAACGCGGCGCATCGATCGGCAATGTCGACGACGAGATCCGCCGCGCGCGGCTGGCGGCGCTGGGGATGCTGGAACTCGATACGCTGGTGGCGCCGCTGCGCCCGGCCTGGCGGCTGCGCGTGCCCGACGGGCTGGACGTGGCGGCGATCTCCGAGGCGGATCTGGGCATACTCGGGCAGGTGGAGGGCGGCCTGCCGTTCGGCGCCACGCCCAGCCCGGTGCGCGATGTGCGCGATCCGGCGGGCGCGCGGATCGAGGGGGCGAATGCCGGATCCAATGCATGGACGGTGGGGCCGGGGCGCAGCGCCACCGGCCGGCCGATCCTGGCCAATGATCCGCATCTGGGCATCGGCGGCTTCGCGCCGCGCCATGTGGCGCATCTGACCGCGCCGGGGCTCGACGTGATCGGCGGCGGATCGCCGGGGCTGGCGGGCATCATGCAGGGCCACACCGATCGCTTCGCATTCGGCCGCACCAATTCGCACAACGACCAGAGCGACCTGTTCATACTCGAACTCGATCCCGCCGATCCCGAACGCTATCGCCATGGCGGCGGCTGGAAGCGGTTCGAGATCGTCGAGGAGGCGATCGCGGTGAAGGGCGCCGAACCGCGCCGGGTGACCCTGCGCTATTCGGTGCATGGACCGGTGCTGCTGCACGATCCGAAACGGCGGCGGGCGACCGCGCTTGCCAGCGTGACGATGATGCCGGGCGCGATGGACGGCTTCTCGATGATCGCGATCAATATTTCGCGCGATTGGGAAAGCCTGCGCGCCGCGTTCAAATGGCACCCGTCGCCCACCAATTTCCATTATGCCGATATCGACGGCAATCATGGCTGGCAGGTGATCGGTGCCGCGCCGATCCGCGGCGGCGGGCATGACGGGCTGCTGCCCGCGCCCGGCGATGGCCGCTACGACTGGACTGGACGCTATGGCGCGGAAAAGCTGCCGCGCGACTACAACCCTGCCAAGGGCTGGTTCGCGACCGCCAACCAGGACAATCTGCCCGCCGATTATTCGAAGACGCAGGGGCCGCTCGCCTTCTCCTTCCGCGAACCCTATCGCTACGAACGCATCGTCGAAGTGCTGAAGGCGCAGCCGCGCCACACGCTGGCGGACAGCGCGGCGCTGCAGCAGGATGTGATGTCCACGCCCGCGCGCCAGCTTTGCGCGCTGATCCCGACGGCGCCCGCCGCCGCCGCGAGGCCGGCGGCGGACATGCTGCGCGGCTGGAACGGGCGGCTCGACGCCGATAGCGGGCAGGCGGCCTTGTTCCAGATGCTGTGGGCCGATCTCGGCAAGCGCGTGCTCGACGCGATCGTGCCGACACAGGCGCGCGCGCTGGTGCCCTCGATCGCGGCGGGCGAACTGATCCGGCTGATGCGCGATCCCGATGCGCGCTTCGGGCCCGACCGGGCGGCGACGCGCGATCGACTGTTCGGCGAGGCGCTGGCCGCCGCCTGGGCCGAAGCGAAGACGCTGATGGGCGACGATCCGGCGCGCTGGCGCTGGGGCGCGCTCCACCGTGTGCGGATCGCCCATCCGCTGTCGCGCCTGCCCGAAATCGCCGCCGCCTTCCCGCCGATCGAGGGCGGGGAATCGCCCGGCGACAATTTCACGGTCAATGCGCGCTGGGTGGCGGCGAAACAGGGCTATCGCACCTCGGGCGGGGCCAGCTATCTGCAGGTGATCGATGTCGGCAATTGGGACGAAAGCCTGTATCTGAACCTGCCCGGTCAGTCCGCCGATCCGTCATCGCCGCATTATCGCGACCAATATGGCCCCTGGCTCGCCGGGCGCATGCAGAAGCTGCCCTTCAGCAAGCGGGCGGTCGACGCTGTCGTGCGGGCGCGGACGATGCTGGTGCCTGGCAAGCCCGGATAAGCCGGGCTCGTCAGGATCCGGCCTCAGCGCCCGCCCAGTTCCTTCGCGAAGAAGTCGGCGACCACCCGGTAGACCTGCCGGGATTCGGGCAGGTCCGAATTGTTGAAGAAGGCGTGCCACATGCCGTCCCACATATGCAGCCGGGCCCTGGCGCCGGCGCGGCGGAGGCGGCGGTGAAGGCGAAGTCGCGCGTGCCCCCGACGATCAGCGTCGGCGGAAAGCGCTTCAACAGCTCGGGGAAGAAATGCGGCGAGACCAGCGGGTCTTCGGCATCGACGCCCTCCAGATAGCTGGACCAGTGATCGCTGTTCCCCGGATCGGGCGCTTCCCCGGTCAGCGCGAGGCCCCAGAAGCGGGAATCCCCGGACCAGCGGGTGGTGGCCATCGCGGACAGCAGCGCGATCGCGCCCGGCACCGGCAGGCCCTGCTCGAGGAACCAGGCGATCGACATCGCGGTGAGCATTCCGCCGGCCGAGCATCCGAACATGCCGATATCCTGCGGGCGATGCCGGTCCAGCAGTGCCCGATAGACGGCGGCGACATCCTCGCTGGCGGCCGGAAAGCGATGTTCCGGCCCCTGGCGGTAATCGACGGCCATCACGCGGATGCCCGTGGTGGCTGCGATCGGGATCGCTTCGACCAGCCCGCCCAATCCGGCGCCGATCTCGAAACCACCGCCATGAAGATTGACGAGGATGCGGCCTTCATTGTGCGCGGATATGCCCGCAAGGGGCGTGACCACCGCGACGGGGATGCCGCCGATCATCTCTTCGTCGATCGTGCAGGGATAGCGTTCGCGGTGGCGCGTGAGATGCGGCGTATAAAGCAATTCGTCCGCCCGCTGGCGTGTCACGCCGATATCGTCGCCGATCCATTCGGGTGGATCGCGATATCGCGCGATGAAGGCCCGGCGCGCCTCGTCGCTCCAATAGCTGGAAACGGGTATGTCGAACGGCTGGATATGGGCGGTGCCCTGTTCGTCGACGCGCGACAGGGCGGGTGCGGTTTCGGCTTGGGGCTCGTCGGTCATGTCCGCTCCGATCCCGCGGGGGCGGGTTGCCGTGCGTCGCGGGCGCCCAGATGGTCTTCGAAATGGCGGGCGATCAGTTCAAGCGCCTCGATCGCCTCCGGAGTGTTCACATCGTCGAAGACGAAGCCGTGCCCCATGCCCTCCCAGAGTTCGAGCGTGGCATCGACGCCCGCGGCGACGAGGCGGCTGTGCGAGGCGATCGCGGAACTGACCGCGCCGTCACGCGTGCCGCAGACGAACATCGTCGGGGGAAAGCCGCGCGCGGCCTCCGGGAAGAGGGCGGGCGAGACGAGCGGGTGATGAAGATCCTCCGGCCGTACATAGGGCATGCCCGTGGGCGGCGGATTGGGCGCCGCCGCCGGCGCCGGCCATCCCACCAGCGGGAGGACGGTGTAGCGGGAATCGCCGCCCCAGACATTGTCGGCGGGCGCTGAGACGATGCAGAGCGCGCCGGGGGCCGGCAGGCCCTGTTCGGCGAACCAGGCGGCCGCCATGGCGGTGAGCACGCCCCCGGCCGAATTGCCGTAGATGCCGATCCGGCCGGGGGCGTGGGATTGCAGCAATGCGCGGTACACGGCGGCGACATCCTCGCTGGCGGCGGGGAATTCATGTTCCGGCCCCATGCGATAATCGATGGCGACGGTCCGGATCCCGGTTTTCGAAGCGACCGGAATCGCCTCCAGCAGCGCCCCCATGCCCGCGCCGATGCGAAAGCCGCCGCCATGCAGGCAGATCAGCACGCGATCGTCGGTGCGATCGGCGATATCGCTCTCCGCTTCGACGATATCGACGCGGACGCCGCCCATCTCCGCAGACGTGATCCGGGCGGGATACAGCGCCTTCGCTGCCGCCAGCCGGGGCGCGTAGAAGATCCGGTCCATCGCCGCCCGCTGCTCGGCGATGGGCAGCCGGGGATCGAGCGGCGGCGGATCGAACACCGCCCGGATCCACTGCGCCTTCGCCGCTTCGCTCAGGCAGCCGGGCAGCGGTATCGTCATCGGCCGGACACGGACCGTTCCCGCTTCGTCGATCATCGCAACCATCCCCTCAATAGACCAGACGCAAGGTGAGGCCGTAGGTCCGGGGCTCGCCGAAGATCAGCGCGCCGCTATTGGCATAGACCGTATAATCCTTGTCCGTCAGATTGTTCGCCCAGAGCGCGATATTCGTCCTGACGCCGCCGATATCGATATCGGACAGGCTCAATCGCGCGTTGAGCAGCCCTCGCCGGTTGTTGAGGAACGCGATCGCGCCGGTGGTCGAACTGACCTGCGTGCCCGAATAGGCATAGTTGATCAGGGCGGAGAAGGTGCCGAGCGATGCGAGCGGGAAGCTATATTCGCCGCCGACGGTGTAGCTCCATCTGGGGGCGTTGAGGAAAATGACGCTGCCGCTGGTGTGGAGATAGGCAAGATTGCCCTGCAGCCGCAGCCCGGCGGCCGGGCGGACCTCGACTTCGCCCTCGAACCCGTCGAAATCGGCGCTGCCGCCATTGACGGTCGATGCGCAGCCGAAGGGGCAGTTCGGCGTCTGCACGATATCGGAGACCTGGATATCGCTGTAATCATTGTGGAAGGCATTGATGTTGAACAGCAGGCGCTTGTCGAACAGCGTCGATTTCAGCCCGGCCTCATAGCTGACGATATGTTCGGGATCGAAGGCGCTCAGATCCTCGTCGAACAGCGAGAATCCGCCGGTGCGATAGCCGCGCGATATCTTCACATAGCTGTGGATATCGTCGCTCCAGCGATAATCGAGCGTCAGCGATGGATCGAAGCTGCTCGAATGCGTCGATGCACGGCTGAACGCGGTCACGCCGCCGGCGGCCTCGCGCTCGTCATAGGATGCGCGCGCGCCGATCGTGATGTCGAGCCGGCGGCCGGGCAGCGGCGGCGTCCAGGTGACGTTGGCGTACATGCCCGCCGCGACATTGCGGGCCCGGCCGGGATCGAGGAAGAAGAAGGGGGTGGGGAAGCCGGTGGCGATGCCGAACCGCGTCCGCCCGCTTTCCTTGAAAAACAGCGCGCCCAGCGTGTAGCGCACCGACGCGTCCGGGACATCGCCGGTCAGCAGCAATTCCTGGCTGAACTGTTTCTGATGGACGGCGGTATAGCCGGTGATCGGCAACGAAAAGAACGCGCCCGCGGTGTCGGTGACCGCGTTCGTGCCGATCTTGCGGAAGGCGGTGATCGATTTGAGCGAGATGTTGGCGCCCGTGCGCCAGTCGATGGTGAGCGCATGTCCGCTCGCGGTGAAATCGTCGCGCATCGCGGTCGCGATCGGCGGCGAGGTCCGTTTGCGGGGGAAGCCGTTCTGGAAGAAATTGGCGGTGCCGTCCTGCGTGCCGCGATCGAACACATAATCGACGGTCATGTCCGGATCGGGCGTCCAGCGGAGCGCCGCGCGGATGCCTTCGCGGTCGCGCCGGCCGAAGTCGCGTCCGGCGCCGGGGTTCTTCACCCAGCCGTCGAAGCCGGACCGCAGATAGCTGAGCTTCAGCGAGAATTCGGCGAATTTGGGCAGGTTGACGTTGATCAGCGCGCGCGCATGGCCGAAATTGCCGAAATCGAAGCTTCCGTTCACGCCGAACGTGCCGGTCGGCTTGGCGGAGATGAACTTGACCGCGCCGCCGATGGTGTTGCGCCCGTACAGCGTGCCCTGCGGCCCGCGCAGCACCTCGATCCGTTCGACATCGCCCATGTCCATGACGATCCCGGCGGAGCGGGCGACATAGACGTCGTCGACATAGAGGCCGACGGCGGGATCGTTGCTGACCGAGATGGTGTTGAGCGATCCGACGCCGCGAATGCGCAGGTCCACCACGCTGCTCGAATAGTTGAAGGGCTGCAACTGGAGCGCCGGCACTTCCTTGACGAGATCGGTGATGTCGGTGAAGCCGATCCGTTCCAGCGCGGCTGCGCCCAGCACGTTCATCGGGATCGGCACGTCCTGCGCCTTTTCCGCGCGCTTCTGCGCGGTGACGATGATCTCCTCCAGCTCCGGCGCATCGCCGCCGGGCGGATCGGACGCCGCCCGGCCGGCCGCGGGCATCACGCCGATCAGTGCCGCGCACGCTAGAAACAGGCTCGACCTCATTCCCCTCTCCCCTTGTTCTTTTCTGCTGCCCGGCCGGACCGGACGCCACGATCCGAGCCTATGCGGGCAAGGGCGGGGCAAGAATCCCCATTTATGGATGAAAGAACAGGGCGGTTCCGCCTGGGCCCGGCATCCCCGTTTGAGGATATCGAAGGCGCGCCGGCCGCGACAATCATCCGCATGATCCGGGAGAGGGAGCGTGATGACAGAACTGCATCGATTGGCCGACATTATCGAGATTCACCAGCTTTTCGCGGCGCGGCTGCGCGCGCTGGATATGAAGGACTGGGATCTCTACGCCGCCTGCCACACCGGGGATGTTCGCGGGCAGACCTATGGCGATCATCCCGGCGCCGCGACGCCGGATGGGAATGCCCCGGTCTACGACTATGTCGGCATCCCGGAGATGATCGCGCGCATCCGCGACTTCATCGAGGGGCCGGTGCCGCTCATCACCTGCCATCACGGGCATAATCCGGAAATCACCCTGCTTTCCGAAACCGAGGCCAGCGGCATCTGGGCGATGGAGGACCGGCTGTGGTGGAGCGACGGGGAGCGCGCCGAGACGATGCACGGCCATGGCCATTATCACGAGCATTATCGCAAGGTGGACGGTCGCTGGCTGATCTCCTTCCGCAAGCTGACCCGGCTGCATCTCGAGCGTTCGCCGGGTTTCTACGATCGGCCGCGCACATGATGCTCCGGGGCAAGGTCGCCTATATCACGGGCGGATCGGCGGGCATCGGCGAGGCCGCATGCCATGGCTTCGCGGCGCAGGGGGCTGCGGTGGTGATCGCCGATGTCGATGCGGAGGGCGGATCGGCCCTGGCGGAGGCATTGCGCGGCGCGGGCCATCGCTGCCTGTTCGTGGAGACCGATGTGCGGAGCGACGACAGCGTCGCCCGTTCGATCGCGGGGGCGGAGGCGCAATTCGGCCGTATCGACATCCTCTACAACAATGCGGGCGGATCCTCGGCCGGGGACGGGCCGGTATCGGATACCCCGATGGAGGTGTTCCGGGCCGCTTATGAAGTGAATGTGCTCGGCACCTGGCTGGTGTGCCGGCACGGCATCGCCGCGCTGCGCCGAGGGGGCGGTGGCGCGATCATCAACACCAGTTCGACCGCGGCGCTGATCGGCCATCCGGGCTATGACGCCTATACCGCCGCGAAGGGCGCGGTCGCGTCGCTGACGCGATCGATGGCGGTCTCGCTCGCGGCCGACAATATCCGGGTCAACGCGATCGCGCCGGGTGCCACCGGCACAAGACGCGTCACGCAATATGCGGCGGACGGCAAGATCCGGTCGAGCTGGATGGATCGCCATCTGCTGGGGCTGATCGATCCGGCGGACATCGCGTCGGCGGCGCTGTTCCTGGCGTCGGACGCATCGCGCGGCATGACCGGGCAGGTGATGGTCGTGGATGGCGGGGCCACGATCTCCGCCGTTTCGCGCGGCCAATGCGCATGAAGCCGGCGGTTTCTTCGCTCTCGTCAAGGACGGATATCGATGGCTGATCGCGTGAAGGGCAAGGTCGCGCTGGTGACGGGGGCCGGATCGGGCATGGGCGCGGCGTCGGCGACGCTGCTCGCGCGGGAGGGGGCGGCGGTCGTCGTCACCGATATCCGCGCGGATTCCGGTGAACAGGTGGCCGCCGATATCCGCCGGGCGGGCGGTTCCGCCATCTTCGCGAACCATGACGTCGCGGACGAGGAAAGCTGGATCTCGGCGCTCGATCAGGCGCATGCCGCGTTCGGCGGGCTCGACATAGTGGTGAACAATGCGGGGATCGGCGATCCGCTCGGCACCGTCGAGGCGCTGAACCTCGACGAGTGGCGCGCGATGATGCGCGTCAATCTGGACGGTGTGTTCCTGGGCGTCAAACATGGCATCGGCGCCATCCGCCGCACCGGGCGCGGGGGTTCGATCGTCAATTTCTCGTCGATCCTCGGGATGGTCGGCAGCCCGAACACCGCCGCTTATGTGGCGAGCAAGGGCGGCGTCCGCCTGCTCACCAAATCCGCCGCGCTCCACTGCGCCGCCCAGCGCAACGGCATCCGCGTCAATGCGATCCTTCCGGGATGGATCCGCACGCCGATGTCGCAGGGCGCGCTCGAGAACAGGGGCGTTGCGGCCGGGCCGAGCCGGGCGATCGAGGCGACGCCGCTCGGCCGGCTCGGCGAACCCGAGGAAGTCGCCTATGGCGTGCTTTTCCTGGCATCGGACGAAGCCAGTTTCGTCACCGGCACCGAACTCGCGATCGATGGCGGCTATCTCGCGCAATAGCGCCGATGGTTCGGCGCATCGGTTGACATCGGGCTGGCCACGGATCAGTCCTGCGACGATCGGCGGCGGCACCATGCCGCATTGCCGATCGCAAGCAGACGATCGCGCGCGACGAGCCAGGCCGATGACGGATGACGACATTGCGGGCGCGGGCGCGGCCGCCCCGGACCATGAGTGGTCGCAAGCCTATGAGGAGCTTGTCGCGCTCGTCTATCAGGGGCCGCTCGACGAACAGCCCTGGAGGGGCTTTCTCCAGCGGCTGCGGAGTCACCTGGGCAGCGATGTCGCCGCGATGACCCTGCGCCATTTCTCCCGAGACCTGCCGCAACTCGTCATCTGGGAAAGCGGCGGGCAGGGCGACGATGCCGAGGCGGTGCGCGGATCGCGCCTGCGGCTTTGCGATCTGGATCCGCTGGGCAAGGCGCTGACGCGTTCGGGCGACGTGCGCATCCTGGACGAGGTGATCGCGCGCGAAGAGCTGGTGAAGACGAGCTTCTACACCGAATTGATGGCGCCGTTCGGCATCGAATATCAGCTCGGGATACTCGTATCCGAACCGAGCGGATGGAAATGCGGCATGGGCCTGATGAACGGCCCGTCGAAGCGAAATTTCGATCGCGCCGACAAGGCCTGCCTCCAGCGGCTGATTCCTCATCTGGAACGCGCGCTGGAAACCTACGCCAAGCTCGAACAGGCGCGCTCGCGCGAAATGGTGCTGGCGGATACGCTGGAAAGGATGTCGATCGGCACGGTGATCCTCGACGGCACCGGCGCGATCATGGAAGCCAGCCGGATGGTGGAGGACATTCCCCAGCTTCTGATCAATCGGGGGCGGCTGGCCATTTCGTCGAGCCAAGCGAACGCGCAGTTCCAGGCGCTCGTCAAGGAAGCGCTCGATCATCGCAGCCGGAATGGGGCGGCCAGCTTCATCGATGCGCTGAAGGTGGAGGGCGAGGAAAGCGACCTGGGCCTGCTGGTGCGCAGCGTCGAATGCTCCGATCAGACGCGCGGAGACGTCTATCCGGCCGTCATCGTCTATGTCTCGCAGGCGGCGACGCGACGGCTGGCTTCGGACCAGCTTGTCGGGCGCATCTTCGGCCTCAGCCCGACCGAGGCGCGGCTCGCCATGCACCTCGCCAACGGCATGAGCCTGGCCGAAGCGGCGGCGGCGCTCGGCCTCGCCGAAAGCTCGGTGCGGACCTACAGCAAATATGTGTTCGCGAAGCTGGGCGTCAGCCGGCAGGCCGATCTCGTCCGCTTGGTGCTCAACAGCGTGGCGCTGCTTGCCTGACGGGGGCTTGTTCCGGCTGGATCCCTGGCGCTGCTTTACCCATCCACCCTTCAGGCAAGCGTCCGCGTCAGCGCCGGATCGAATGGCGCCAGCGGCTGACCTTCCGCCACGCGGCGGACCAGATCGGGGTTGGCCAGCAATGCGCGGCCGACGCCGATCAGGTCGACATCGCCGCGCGCGATCCACTCGGCGGCGCGCGCGATCGTGTCGGCGCCCGACGCACCCGCGCGCCAGTGTCCGTCCGCCGGGCCGGGGGGCAGGCCCGCGCCGCCGACCATCATCGCGGGCCGGCCCGTCAATTTCCTCGCCCAGCCGGCCAGGTTGAGCTCGGATCCCGCAAAGGCCGCGTCCCAGAAGCGGCGCGTGCTCGCATCGAAGATGTCGACGCCGGCATCGGCGATCGGGCCGAGCAGGGTTTCGAGCTGGTCCGGGCTTTGCGCGAGCCGGGCGCGATAATCCTGCGACTTGTGTTGGGAGAAGCGGAACAGGATCGGGAAGCCTTCGCCCACCGCCGCGCGGATCGCGCGCACCGTCTCCACCGCGAAGCGGCTGCGTCTGGTCAGGTCGCCGCCCCAGCGATCGTCGCGCCGGTTGGTGTCTTCCCACAGGAAACTGTCGATCAGATAGCCGTGCGCGCCGTGGATCGCGATCCCGTCAAAGCCGATCCGCTGCGCCGCGCGGGCGCTGCGGGCATAGGCATGGACGACATCGGCGATATCCTCTTCGGTCATGGCGCGTGCGGGCGGCCCTGCGCGTTCGACATAATCGGGATCGAGCGAATGCACGCCGGGTGAACCCCAGTGGCCCGAGGGGCGCAATTGCTGCGGGGGCGATGCGCCGATGAGCGCACCGAGCAACGGGCCCTGATGCCAGAGCTGCGGAAAGATGCGCCCGCCCGCGGCATGGACCTGCTCCACGACCGTCGACCAGCCGCCGGCGGCGGCTTCGCCGGCCATCCTCGGAATGTCTGCGTGGTCGATCGCGGCGGGATGGTCGATCCCAGTACCCTCGGTCACGATCAGCCCGACGCCCCCTTCGGCCCGTCGCCGATAATAGGCGGCGACATTCCCGCCCGGTATGCCGCCCGGCGAAAAACTGCGCGTCATCGGCGACATGACGAAGCGGTTGCGCAGCGTCAGCCCGCCGATGCCGAACGCGTCGAACAGCGATCCGGCGCCGGTCATGCGCGGCATCCGCCCGGCCGATGAGTCCCGGTGGCGGCGATGCCCATGCAGGGCGGGCGGAGGTGAAGCCTTGTCATGGCCGATCACTGCGGAAAAGCCGGATATCCGGCCACCGCCAGATGGAGGGGGAGCAGCGATCTACCGGGCTTTTCGTGCCATCCCGGCGGCTGGCCCCGCGTCCAGAAACTCCATGATGATCCCCATCGCATGGACCGGCAATTCGCTCTCCGGGATCGCCGCCATCGCCTCGCCGAGATAGGCGCCATGGCCGCCCGGCAGGACGACGAGCTGCGCGCCGGGGATGATCCGGGCCATCTGCGCGACATGCTCCAGCGGCGCGACATCGTCATTCGCCTGCACGATCATCGTCGGCGCCTTGATCGATGCGAGCCGCGCGTCGCTCCAGCCGTCGAAGCCGAGCAGGTTGCGCATCAGCTTGGGCGTCAGCGTATCGAGGCCGCGCGGATCGGGGGCGACCTTCAGATAGGCCTGGCGATAAATGTCCGGCATGCTGCGCGCGTCGGCGGTTGCGAAGGCGCGCAGCAATTCCGGCCTGATCGCGTCGCGTCGATAATAGACCGATCCCAGCACCAGCCGATCGACGAGATCCGGATGGCGGATCGCCAGTTCCATCGCGACGCTGCCGCCATTGCTGAAGCCAAGCACATCGACCTTGCCGGTGCCGAGCCGGCGCAGCAGCGCGGCGGTGTCGTCGGCCATCCGGCTGAAGGAGAGGGGGCGATCGATATCGGCGGTGTGGCCATGCGCCTGTTGCTCGGGCGCGATGACACGGCGACGGGCGGCGAGCATCGGCAGGACCGCGCCGAAACTGGTCTCGATCGTCGATCCGCCGCCATGCAGGATCAGCAGCGGTTTCCCCTGGCCATGCACCTCGTAATAAAGGCGGAGCGGGCCGATCTGCTCGTAACGGCCGCCGGGCGCCGGCTGCGCCTGGGCGGGCGCGGTGGCGGACAGGCACAGGATCGCCGCCGCCGCGACGATCGTCCGGCGGACGTCACGCCGCATCCGGCATGTCCGCCGCGATCGCGTCGACCAGCCGGTCGACGCCCTCCTGCGTGCCCTGGCGGCGCTGCTCGCTGGCGTCGTCGCCCGTCAGAAAGGCGGCCTGTTCGGTGAATTTCATCCGCGTGCGATCGCCCTGCGGCGTCAGTTCGATCGTCACCAGCGAAGCGGAGAGCCGGACGCCGCCGAAGCTCATCTCATAGGCATAGATGATGCGTTCCCGGGGCACGATATCGAGATAATGGCCGTGAAAGGTCAGTTCCTCGCCCTCGGGCGTGCGCCAGCGCTTGATCTCCAGGCCGCCGGGCCGGAAATCGAACGCATCCTCCAGGATGGTCCAGTCGGCATGGCATCCGCTCCAGCGATCCTTGAGCTTCGGATCGCTCCAGAAGCGGAAGGCCTGACGGGGCGGTCCGGGCAATTCGCGCTCGATCACGAAGCTGTGATGCGCGACAGGGTCGGTCGTCATTCTCCATCCTCCTCTTGGCGTAGTTCCAGCATCGCGGCGGCGAGCCGGTCGAACGCCGCGTTCCACGCGGTTTCGCGATCGCGCGCCCAGTCCCCGATCAGGTGCAGCGCGTCGGTCCGGATGCTGAAGGTGCGCGCGCGGCCGATCTTGCGCGATGCGACGATGCCGCCATCCTCCAGCACCTTGAGATGCTTGACCGCGGAGGGCAGCCGCATGCCCGAGGGGGCGGCGAGCGCCTTCACGGTCGCGGGGCCGGCGCTCAATTGCTCGACCATGGCGAGGCGCTGCGGATCGGCGAGCGCGAAGAACATGCGATCAAGGGGTTGAGCCAGCATCGTCCGAGTCCAATAGTTTCTATATGTGGAAACTATTATTTCTTGCGCCGCTGTCAATATGGTTTCTGTGAACGGAAACTGTTGGGGCATTCGGGAATTTATTGCGAATGAATCGCAATTGCCTTAGGCCATTCCGGCGGGTCGCTTCCATGACTCGCGCCGCGCACGAGTTTCCCCTGGCCGACGACGCTCTTTCCCGGATCATCCGCGAACATCATGCGCCGCTGGTGACGCATGTGCAGGGGCGTGTCCGTTCGCCCGGCGATGCCGAGGATATCGTGCAGGAAACCTGGATCCGGGCGATGGCGCGGATCGCGGAGGAGGAGGAGCAGGGTGCGATCCGCAACCTGCGCGCGTTCCTTTATCGCATCGCCGGCAACCTCTCGATCGATCATCTCCGCCGCCGCAAGGTGCGCGCGCATCTGGAAGCGGGATCGATCGACGACGAGGAGGCGCTGCAGGTCGCGTCGCAGGCGCCGCTCGCCGATGCCGCGCTGATCGCCGCCGAACAGCAGCGTGCGTTCGAAGCGGCGTTGCGCGGGCTGCCCGCGCGCGCGCGCAAGGTCCTGCTGCTCAGCCGCGTGGAAGGCTGGACCTATCCGCGCATCGCCGAAGCGCTGGGCATATCGCTGCGCACCGTATCCAACGACATCGAACGCGCGCTCGCGCTCTGCCTCTCGCAGCTGATCGAGCGGGAGGATTGAGATGATTTGCAGGATCGCGCGCCGCCATGCGTCTTATCGGCAGAGGCCGAGGGGAGAGGCGCGATGACGGGCGGCAGGAAAGCGGGCGATGCATTGTCGCCGACCGACGCAAGGGCATTGTCCTGGTTTGTCGCCAACCAGGCGGGCGACGACCCGCAGGGCTTCGAGGCGTGGCGCGCCGCCGATCCCCGGCATGACGCCGCCTATGCCCGGATCGAGCGGCTTTGGGGATCGTCCGCGCTGGCGGGGGCGGCGAGGCGGGTGCGGCCGGGGCGCCGCACGCGGGCGGCAACCACCGCGAGCGCGCTTGCGCTCTGCCTGTTCGCCGTCACCGGCATCGGCCTCAGGCTGACCGGCACGCAGATCGCCTGGCCCGCCGATCACGCCACCGCGATCGGCGAGATCGCCACCGCGCGGCTCGACGACGGCACGCTGGTGACGCTCGACAGCGGTTCGGCGATCGATGCCGATATCGGCGGCGACCGCCGCGAGATCCGCCTGTTGCGCGGCCGCGCCTTCGTGACCGTCGCCAAGGATGCCCGGCCGTTCCGGATGCTGAGCGGCGATGCCGTGATCCGCGATATCGGCACGCGCTTCGCGGTCGCGCGCGGCGCGGCGGGCGAACAGGTCGCGGTGGAGGAGGGCGTGGTCGAGCTGCGCGCGACGGCGGACGCGCCCGCGCGCGCGGTGCTGGGCGCGGGCCAGGCAAGCGCGGCGCGCGGCGCCGGGCTGGCCCCGGTGCACGCGATCGAACCGTTCGAGGCGTTCGGATGGACGCGTGGGCGCCTGTATTTCTCCGGCCGGCCGCTGGGCGACGTCGTCGATGAACTGCGCCGCTATCATCGCGGCTGGATCGTCGTCGCCAATGGCGACGCCGCGACGATGCGGATCAGCGGCGGCCTGCGCCTGGACGATCCCGATGCGGCGATGGCCGAACTGGCGCGCCTTTCGGGCACGCGCATCACCAGCATCGCCGGGCGCATCCTGATCCTGCGCTGAAAAAAATCGGAGAAAATGAATCCATCCTTGCAGGATCGCCCCCGGCTTTGCGTCCCACTAATAAGACTGACTTTCATTAGCATCTACAGGGTGGAGATGCGATCGGTCTCGGGGAAACGGGATGACGGGTATTTCGCGTATCAGGTTGATGGCCGGGCTGCTGGCGGGCGCCGCGCTGACGGGGGCGCTGCCGCCCCCGGCCGCGCAGGCGCAGGCGCAGAAACGGATATCGATCCCGGCGCAATCGCTCGATAGCGCGCTGCATGCGCTGATGGATGCGACCGGCATCCAGATCACCTATTCCAGCGCGCTTTCGGCGGGCAAGAGATCGGCGGCGGTGTCCGGCGACATGTCCGCCACCGCCGCGCTTTCGCGGCTGCTCGACGGCACCGGCCTGAGCTATCGCCAGACCGGCACACGCGCCTTCACGCTGGAGGCCGCGCCGCAGGCGGGCGCCGACGGCGCGACGCTGCTCGGCACGCTGCGGGTGGAGGGCGCCGCCGATGGCGGTGGGGCCGCCGGCACCGGCAGCGCCGGGTGGGACGGCACCCCCGGCACCGAATATCGCACGCCCGGATCGGTCGCGATCGTGCGGCGCGAGGTGATCGAGCGTTTTCCCGGCACATCGCCCGCCGATCTTCTGAAAAGCGCGCCGGGCGTGTTTTCCGGCGAGGCGCGCGGTTCGGGCGGGCTCAACCCCAATGTCCGCGGCCTGCAGGGCCAGGGCCGCGTCGCCGTCACCGTCGACGGCACGACCAACGGCACCACCGTCTATCGCGGCTATCAGGGCATCGGCAGCCGCACCTATGTCGATCGCGATTTCATCGGATCGATCGCGATCGAAAAGGGGCCGGCGACCGGGCCGGGTGGCACCGGAGCGATCGGCGGCACCGTGGCGATGACGACGATCACCCCCGACGATATCGTCGCCGAAGGCGCATCGATCGGCATCCGGCTGAAGGGATCGCTCACCGGCAACACCACTGGCCTCGACATCGCCTATCGCGCCAGCAAGCTGGGTGACGACAATGGCCTGCGCCAGCCGATCGACCGGCCCGGCGCCTTGTCGCCCACGGCGGGATCGGCCAGCATCGCGCTGGGGATCAAGAGCGACCTGTTCGATCTGGTCGGCGGCTTCTCCCACCGCCGCGCGGGCAATTACCATGCCGGCACCAACGGCAAGGGCGCGCCCAGGCCGGGTTCGGCGCCGTCCTATTGCATCGCCAATCCCGAATGGTGCGGCGATGTGCTGCAATGGTATGCGGCGCCCGGCCGCACGCGCTTCGTCGGCGGCGAGGAGGTGCTGAACACCTCGAACGAGACCAAGTCCGGCCTGGTCAAGGCGACGGTGCGCTTCGCGCCCGATCATGCGCTGGAACTGAGCTATGCCAAATATGTGAGCAAGTTCGGCGAGAATTATCCCGCCAGCATCTATCGCAACACCGATACGGTCGGCCAGGGGCGGCTCTCCACCTCCGATCTCGATCGCTATGCCGCCCGTTATGCCTGGGATCCGGCGAGCGAGCTGATCCATCTGAAGGCCGATGCCTGGGCGACCGATCTGGTCGAGGCGAGCCAGGCGCTGGGCAATGGATCGAGCGGCCCCAAATTCGTGAAGATGCGCGGCGGAGAGATCAGCAACCGATCGCGCGTCGGGCTGGGCGGGGGCGAGTTCGTCGCCGAATATGGCCTGCAATATCTGTACGAGAAGACCGGCCCGGTCGCGGAGATGTGGGACGGCATTCCGGGGCGCGAGGGATCGCGCAACGAAACCAGCGCATGGCTGCGCACCCGGCTGGCGCCCGCCAAATGGCTGATGGTGGATGGCGGGTTCCGCTACACCGGCTACCGGCTGCACGACAAGCTGGCCCGGCCCACCGATCCGGAGCGCAAGGACAATGCGCTGGGCTTTTCGTTCGGCGCGACGGTCGAGCCCGTCGACGGGCTGCAATTCTTCGCCAGCTATCGCGACGCGGTGCGCATGCCCGCGCTGCTGGAGGCGACGCGCGGCTTCATCATGTCGGCCGATCCGGCGCTGCGGCCCGAGCGCGCGCACGACTGGGAATTCGGCGCCAATTTCTCGCGCCGCAACGCGCTGTCCGACGGTGACGATCTGGGCCTGAAGCTGGTCTATTTCGACAATGACATCGAGGATTATATCAGCCGCCGCTACAACACCTCCACCTATTCGATGTTCATCTTCAACATCGATCGCGCGAAATTCGCGGGGGTCGAAGCGGCGCTCAACTACAAGACGGGCGGTTTCTCGCTCGATGCTTCCGCCACCCGCTATACCGACATCGCCTTTTGCCGGCGCGCCGAACCCTGCAAGAAGAGTTCGCTGGCGGCCGATTACGCGACGAACCACATCCCGCCCGAATTCTCGCTGAACCTGCTGCTGACGCAGAAGCTGTTCGACGAGCGGCTGACGCTGAGCGGGCGGCTGAGCCATGTCGGCAAGCGGACCGTGCCGTTCGAGGTGCCGGCGGGCGGCGCTTCACCCTTCATCTCCGCCATTCCCTGGGATCCCTATACCACCGTCGATCTGTTCGCCTCCGCCCGGATCGCCAAGGGCGTCGATCTGGAACTGGGCGTCGAGAATGTCGGCGACGTCTATTATGTCGAGCCGCTGAGCCTGGGCCTGGTGCCCGCGCCCGGCCGCACCGTGCGGCTGGGCATCACGGCGGCGCTTTCCCCCGCCACCAACGACGGTGCGGGCATCGCGCCCTTCTGGTCGCGCAAACATGCCCGCGCGGAGGGCAGCTATGACTGGACCGGATTCCATATCGGCGCCAGCGGCGGCTACCAGAATGGCGGCGTGGCGATCACCGGGCTGGAAATCGGCGTCAACGCGCAGCCGATCGAGTGGCGGGAATATGAACTGGGCGATGCCGATGCCGGCATCTACGGCGTGCAGGCGGGCTATACCTATCAGCTCAACAGCCTGTTCGCGCTGGGCGTGGAGGGCGATTACAGCTGGAGCAAGGCCGGCATATCGGGCATTCCCTATACGCGGGCGCTGGCGCAGGTTTCCTATGACAAGTTCCTGTCGGTGCGGGCACGCGCGGGCGTCACGCTCGATCGCTGGTTCGTCTATGGCAGCGCCGGCTGGGTGCGCGCCGACACCGAACTCCTCTACAAGCGCGACCGCACCGTCTCGTTCGCCGATAGCGGCCGCTCGCAGGGCTATACCGCCGGCGGCGGCGTCGAATTCGCGCTGGCCGATCATATCGCGCTGCGCGCCGAATATCGCTTCCAGGACATGAAGAGCACCCGGTTCACCGGCACTTACGAGATCGCGGAATGGGACCAGCTTTTCGATTTCCAGGCGAAGACGCGGCTGAAGACCGATCAGGTCCGGCTGGGCGTGAACCTCAGATTCTGAAAGGACCGATCATGACACCGACGGAGACGATGACGGCGCCGCTTTCCCAGCGCCTCAAATCCATGACCGGCGAGACGCATGACCGGCTGGACAGGCGGATCATGGCGGCGGAGCCCTTTGCCGACATCGCCAATTATCGCCGCTTCCTGGCGGTGCAATATGCGTTTCACCGGGATCTCGACGCGCTTTACGCCGATCCGGTGCTGGCATCGCTGCTGCCCGATCTGTCGGCGCGCAACCGGCTGGAGCGGATCGGCGCCGATCTCGCCGATCTCGATGCGCCCGTGCCCGCCGCCGATGGCACGGCGCCGTTCGCGCCGGGCGCGATCGAGCTGCCGCCGGCGCTGGGCTGGCTCTATGTCGCCGAAGGGTCGAACCTGGGGGCGGCCTTTCTCTACAAGGCGGCGGCGGCGCTGGGGCTGGATGGCGATCGCGGCGCCCGCCACCTGGCCGGCCACCCCGACGGCCGCGCCCGCCATTGGCGCGCATTCACCGGCGCGCTCGACGGGCTGTCGCTGAGCGGGGCGGAGGATGCGCGCGTGATCGACGGCGCCCGCGCCGCCTTCACGCGCGTGCACGCGCTGGTGGAACGCCATTTTGCCTGATCGCGGGCCCCGGCGGCGGCCGGCCGGCGCCGTGCGCGCCGGCTGGCTGCTGCTGGGCTGGATCCTTGTCGGGCTGGGCATCGTCGGCGCGCTGCTGCCGCTGATGCCGACCACGATCTTCCTGATCCTGGCCGCCGGGTGTTTCGCGCGGTCTTCACCCCGGCTGGAGGCCGGGCTGCTCGATCATCCGCGTTTCGGCCCCGCGCTTCGTGCCTGGCGAACCGAGCGCGCGATCCCGACACGCGGCAAGATCGGCGCATGCGCGGGCATGGCGCTGGGGCTGCTGTTCTTCGAAATGGGCGCGCATCCCTCATTCGCGGTGACATCGGCCGTGGCGGTGCTGCTGCTGGGCTGCGCGTTGTGGATCGTCACGCGCCCGGCGCCCGGACGATGCCCGTGAACTTGCCGGGCCCATGAAATTGCCGGATCCCTGGGATATCCGCACGCCCCCCGTGCGCGGCGCCGCGCCGGTGGCGCGCTATGGCGATCGCGATGTGCGCGGCGTGCGTGCCAAGGGGCTTGCCCTGACGCTGCTGCTGCATGGCTGCGCGCTGGCGGGGCTGCTGGTGCAATTGCACCGGCATTCCCCGCCGCCGCCGCAATCGCTGCTGACGGTGAACCTGCTGCCGCTCGCGGCGCCGCCCGATCCGGTGCGCGACGTGAAGGAAGGGCCCGAACAGGTCGAGCAGCCAAGGCAGCGCGCGGCGCCGCAAAAGCCGGCGACGCCGCCGGTGACGCCCGTACCGGCGGCGCAGCCGGCAAAGCCCGCCGAGCCGATCGAGGCCGCCGCCAGGCCGCCCGTGCCCGAGACGACCGCGCCCCGATCGCTTCCGGCGCCGCCGGCCCCGGCGGTGTCGAGCAATATGCGCGACAGTTGGGAAGCGCGCCTGCTCGCCCATCTCGAGCGCCATCGCCGCTTCCCCGCCGATGCGCGCGCGCGTCGCGAGGAGGGGGTGGCGCATATCCGGTTTCGCATGAACCGCGCGGGCCGGGTGCTGGCCGCGCGCATCCTGCGCGGTTCGGCGTCACCCTCGCTCGATCGGGCCGCGCTCGAAACGGTGCGGCGCGCGCAGCCGCTGCCCGCCATTCCCGAGGCATTGCCGGAGGAGATCGAGCTGGACCTGCCGGTCGCGTTCTTCCTGCGCTGAGCGGCTATGCGATATTGCCCCCGAACCAGATCGGCGGCGTGCGGCGCCACCATTGGACCGCGGCCTCGAGCTGATGGGCGAGCGCGAGCAGCAGCGCTTCGCCACCGGGCCGGGTGGCGAACTGGATGCCGATGGGCAAGCCGGTGTCGCTGAAACCCATGGGCAGGCTGATCGCCGGGGTGCCCGCGAAATTGTCGATCCAGCAATAGCCGGCATAATCGACCAGATGGTCGCGCTGGTCCTGCCATGCGCCGTCGGGACCGAACACGCCGATCCGCACGATCTCCGTGCTGAAGGTGGGCGTCATCCAGATATCGAACGTCTCGAAACCGGCGAGATAGGCGATGGCGGCGCGTTCCATCGCGCGCGTCGCGCCGGCGAAGCGCGCATCGTCGATCAGCTTGCCCGCCGCGACCAGTGTCGCCGAGCGATATTCCAGATCCGCGGGTGTGATGGGGATGCCGATATGCGCGGCAAGCACATCGAGCTGGCGGGTGAAGCGGCCTTCGATGAAGCTGTTGAGCGCCGCGATCGTATCGGGGCCGTCGAACGGCAGCCGGCCGTCGCACACGCTATGGCCAAGCCGTTCGAGCAGATGGACGGTTTCAGCGAAGACGCGGGCGACGCCGGCATCCGGCCCCGCACCCGTGCGCATGACGGTGGCATGGCAATGGATGCGCAGCCCGCTGTCGATCGCTTCGGTGACGAGCGGGACGGGCGCGAAGGCGGCGCCTGGATCTCGCGTCTGCGTCGCTTCCAGCCAGGCGGCGCTGTCGCGCACCGTGCGGCTGACGCAGCCATTGACGCCCAGATCGGTGAAGCCGTGCATCGCCTCGTCGCCGATATTGCGCCCGCGCGATGGCTTGAGCCCGACCAGCCCGCAAGGGGCCGCGCCGTGACGGATCGAACCAAGCCCGTCGCTCGCATGCGCGACGGGCACGACGCCCGCCGCCACCGCCGCCGATCCGCCGCCCGAGGAGCCGCCGGGCGCGTGATCGAGGCTCCAGGGGTTGCGCGTCGGCCCGGTCAGCGGCGATTCCGTCGCGACGTTGAGCCCCAGTTCGGGCATGGTCGAGCGCGCGATCGAGATCGGCCCGGCATCGGCGATCGCCATCGTATAGGGGCCGTCCTGTCGGGCCACATGATCGCGCAGCACATTGGCGCCCCAGCTTGCCGGCATGTCCTTTTCGTCGATCATGTCCTTGATCAGCGTCGGGATGCCTGCGAGCGCGCCGGTGCGTGGTTCCCGCGCCTGGGCGCGGGCGCGTTCGAAGGCCGGCCATGCGATGAAGTTGAGCTGGGCGTTGGCGGCGTCCGCGCGTTCGATCGCCCGTTCCACCAGCGCGGCCGGGGTCGTGCGCCCATCCGCAAGGGCGGCGCGCATGTCGATCATGTCGTTCGCCTGGGTGGCGACCGAGGGGCTCTTGGTCATGGGATTTTCCGGAACTGGAGAGTGGATGCCGCGCTATTGCGTGGGTTCGAGCGCGGCCTGCCAGGAGGGCGCATCCTGGGCGGGCACCAGGAAGCGCAGCGCGCGCGCGATCGCCGCACCCATCACCGAGATATGCGTTTCATCCGCGAAGATCGCCAGTTCGGTCGCGACGCCATGCGCGGCGAGCGCCGTCCGCATGCGATAGGCATTGGTGATGATCGATGCGGCGGCGACGGCTTCGCCCGGTTCCTCCTCGCGTGCGCCGGCCGAGAGGAATACCGATATCCCGGCGGGGATCGCGCCGGCGGGCAGGGCGGACACCGCCTCCACCATCTGCGCCGCGCCGGGCATGGGCGGGAAATCGACGAGCGCGGGGCTCATCATCGCATAGCCTGTGAACGCGTCGGGGCGCTGCGTCAGCGCGAAGGCCGCGAAATGCCCGCCCGCCGAGGTGCCGAACAAGATGCGCCTCGTGCCCGCCGTTTCGGGCGCGCGGCGCTCGACCTCCGGCACGACGCCCTCGATCAGCGCGGCGAGAAAACTGTCCGCGCCGCCCAGTTCGAGCGTTCCCAGCCCCGGCAGGTCGAGCGACCGGCGCGGCCCGCGATAGAAGTCGAGCCCGCGTCGCCGGCCGACGAACGCATAGTCGCCGCGCTCCTCGGCATAGCCGATACCCACGATCACCGCCGGGCCGACCTCGCCGCCATAATGCCCCATCCGCGCGGCTTCGACGACGGTGCCGAAACAATAATCGGCGTCGGTCACATAGATGGTCGAGGACGGCGCCGCCGCCGCGCCGGTCGCGGACAGCGGCGGGCGTGCGATCGAGATGCGCAGGCCGGTGCCGAGGCCGCCGGGCGTGACGACGAAGCTCTCGACGCCCGGAATGGGGGAAATCATGTCCGTCATGCGCTGCTCCCTGGGTTGATCATGGTGTAGCAACTGCCATCAATATTTGAACGTCACCGCCGCGCCGATCGTGCGCGGCTGCTGGATGGTGACCTGGTTGATGCCGAGCTGCGTGAAGGCGGCGAGCTGCGCGCGCCTGTCGGTCAGGTTGCGGACGAACAGGTCGATATCGACATGGTCGCTTTCCAGCCCGGCATGCACGTCGAACAGCGAATAGGCGGGCAGCACATAATTGGGAAAGGCCAGGCTCGATCGCGGCGAGCTGTTGCGTGCGCCCACGAAACGCGCGGTGCCGCGCGCCACCGCCTGCCAGCGGGCACTGACCGGCGCGCGATATTCAGCCGACAGCGAACCGCTCCATTTCGGATTATAGGGCAGGGGATCGCCGATCGCGGCGATCCCCGCCGCCGGGCTGATGCGGGTGATCCGGCTGTCCGAATAGGCGAGCGTGCCCGACAGGCTCAATCCCGCGATCGGCCGCAGCGTCGCCGCCGCCTCCACGCCCTGGACGCGCGCATCGCCGGCATTGGCCAGCCCGTTCAGCCCGCCCGCGCTGGCGAAGGCGAGGAAATTCTTCCATTCCAGATAATAGCCGGTGATGTCGATCGAGCCGCGCCCGTTCCAGAATTTGGTCTTGATCCCCAGTTCGTAATTATAGGTCTGGTCGGGATCATAGACCGGCGCGAGGCCGGGGACGGGGAAATTGGGGCCGCCGGGGCGGAAGCCCGTGGCGAAGCGCGCGAAGATCATGCCGTCTTGCGAGAAATGATAGCGTGCGGTCGCCAGATAGGTCGCCACCGTCTTCGCGCCCTTTTGCGCGCCGGTATCGGCCGGCGGTCCGGCGCCCAGGCCGTTGACGACGAAGAACAGCCGATAGGCATCGGCATTGGCGCCGCCCAGCAAGGTGCGGTTGACCTGCTCGATCCGGCCGACGCGGATGCCGCCGGTCAGGTCGAAAGCCGGCGAAAAGGCGTAGGTCAGATTGCCGAAGGCCGAATATTCGGTGAGCCGGGTGGGGATGGTGACGATGAGTGTCGGGTTGATCGCGGGCGCCAGCGCGCCATCGGTCGTCCGCGCATTGACGGCCTGTTCCTGCCGGCTGCGCTCGCGCGTGTAATAGCCGCCGACCAGCCAGCTCAGCGGGCCGCTGCCGGTCGACGCGAGCCGCACTTCCTGCGTGAACTTCCTGAAATCGTTGCTGGTATCGTTGCTGAGCAGGCCGGGCGCCGGGATCGTCACGCCGCCGAGCAGCGGCAGGACATGCACGAAGATCAGGTTCAGCGTGCCGCTATTCTGCGGGACGGCATGATCGGCGTTCAGATGCTGATAGGATGTGACAGAGGTCAGGCTCGCGAAATCGAGATCATAATCGACCTTGCCGATCGCCAGCCTGGTCCGGCGATCGGTACCCGGCACCAGATAGTCGTTATAGACGAGGTCGCCGTCGCGCGGTGTGCGGTCCGCCGCATAGATCACCTGATCCTGGGCATATTGGTTCTGCCGCTGATAGAAGCCGGCGGCGAAGATGCGGAGCCGGTCGGTCGGCTTGAACAGCAGCGATCCCTGCACGCCGAGGCTGCGCCAGCGATTCTGGTCGGTGGCGCCGGTGATCCGGTTGTCGACGAAGCCGGCGCGGCGATCGTAAAAGCCCGACATGCGCAGCGCCAGCCGATCGGTGACGATCGGCACGCTGACCGCCCCGCGCGCGGACCAGCTCGTGCCGCCGCCTTCGGTGCCGCCCAGCCCCGCGCGCAGCACCGCGTTCGGCGCCTGGAGATCGGGTTCGCGCAATGTGTAGGAAATCAGCCCGGCCAGCGTGTTGGCGCCATAGACCGTGCCCTGCGGCCCCTTCAGCACCTCCACGCGCTCCAGATCGATCGGATCGAGATCGAGCGAACTGGCGCCGCCGGCCTGGAAGCTCGAACTCGGCCCGATCGGCGCGCCATCGACGGTGATGCCCACCGACTGGCCGTAATCGGCGCCGGTGTTGATGCCCCGGATGACGGGCGTGCCCGTGCTGAAGCCCGCATTGAACTGCACGCCCGGCGTCTGCCCCGCGAAATCGGCCATGCTGGTGATGCCGTTCTTCAGCAAATCGTCGCCGCGAAACGCGCTGATCGCGCCCGCGACATCCAGGATGCTTTCGGCGCGCTTGTTGGCGGTGACGATGATCTCCCCCGCATCGTCCGCGGGGGTTTCGGCCTGGGTTTCAGCCGATTGCTGGGCAAGGCCGGGCGTCGGCGCGAACGGGCACAGCCCGATCACCGATACTGCGGCCATGAATTTCCGGATCCTGATCATTGGCGCCCTCCCTGCGGCGTTGGCGGCGATCTCGCCTGCAAATCAAATTTAATACAACCTACTTTTATTTGCGCAAGTATAAACAGGTTGATCATATTGTATTTCGTGATAGCGATGGCGGATGACCGTTCAGGCCCCCATCCGGCGCAGCCATGCCGAGCGCCGGGCAACCACCCGGGCGCGGGTGCTTGCCGCCGCGCGCGACGTGCTGTGCGCGCAGGGCTATTCGGGCGCGACGATGAACGTGATCCGCGACGCCACGGGCATGAGCATGGGGGCGATCCAGCATCAGTTCCCGACCAAGGCGCGGCTGATGGCGGCGGTGGTGGAGGCGTTCTCCATCCAGCAGAGCCATATCTACATGGCGGCGATCCGGCGGGGCGCGAGCCCAAGGGAAAAGCTGGAGAATCTGATCGACACCAATCTCGATCTGGTCGGCTCCCCCTACGCTGCGGCCGCGCTGGAGGTTCATCTCGCGCGGCGGAACGATCCGGAACTGGAGATGGAGGTCGATCCCATCGCCAGGCGTTTCGACCGGCGCATGTTTCGCTGGAGCCGCTGCATCCTGCGCGCCGCCGGCATCGACAACGAGGATGCGACGCGGAGCATGCAGATGCTCAGCAATGCCGTCACCTGCGGCCTGATCGTCGAATATATCCGCAATCCGGACGCGGCCGCGATCGAACGCACCAAGCGGATCTGGCGGGCGCAGATGCTGGCGACGATCTTCGGGCCGGAGTAGGGCGCTGCGCCTGGACCCCCGGCGTTATTTCGCCGGCAACAGATCCCGCCAGCGCCCGTCGAGCGTCGCCTGCGCATTGCCGCGCTTCACGCGCGTGACCAGCGAAAGGCCGCGCAGGGTGACGCTGTGGCCGCTGAGCAACCGGCCGGAGATGGTGTAGCCGATATCGTAGATCGCGATATCCTCGTGCGGCGCGCCATCGACCAGGAAACGCGTGGTGATGGCGACGGGCAGCCGCTCGTCGCCCCGGCTGTTGTCGGGCAGTTTCGCCGCGTCGCGCGCTTTCTTGAGCGCACGCTCGAACCATTCGGCCTCGATCCGGGGTTCTCCGGTGGTTTCGGCGGGCGCCGCATCCAGTGCGGCGGGGAAGAGGATCGTCTGGCTCTGCACCGACTGCTCGGCGTCGGCGGGCTTCAGCGCCAGCGTGCCGTCTCCGGCGTTGGACGCGATCAGCAGCAGGGTCGTGGCGCGGGCGGAGGCCTTTTGCGCGTCGACGGTCTTCGTCGCCGCGCTGTCGCGGCGCTCGCTCCAGCTGTTCCACAGCGTCAGCCCGGAGATGACGACCGCGATCACCGCGAGCATTTCGCCCAGCGTGATCCAGCGCCGCCGGATCGCCGCGGCTTCGGCGGCGCGCGCCTCCGCCTTTTCGGTGGCTTTCGGCGCCGGCGTCTCTGCTTCGGGTGAAGCTGTCGGGTCGGATTGAATGGGATCGTCGCTCACGGCCTGTGTTCCATCATCTGCGGTGCGGGGCGTCAAGCCGCTGCGTACAGATCACTTCATCGCGGTGATCAGCGGGGACGGGCGGTTGACGAAAGCGTTGAGCGCGAAGCTGCTCTGGATATGGGCGACGCCCGGCAGCCGGGTGAGCCTGTCGAGGAAATCGCGATAATGATCGAGGTCGCGCACCACCGATCGCAGCAGATAATCGGCGCCGCCCGACATCAGGAATCCGCTCATCACCTCGGGCAGGTCGATCACGCCCGCCTCGAACGCGTCGAGCGTTTCGCGGACTTGTTTTTCCAGCGTCACCGAGACGAAGGCGATCATGCCGCCCGCCAGCCTTTTCTCGTCGAGTTGCGCGAAATAGCCGCTGATATAGCCGGCCTCCTCCAACTGGCGGACGCGCCGGATCGTCGGGGTCAGCGACAGGCCGATCGCTTCCGCCAGATCGCTCCAGGTGATGCGCCCGTCTGCCGAAAGCGTCCTGAGGATCTTGAGGTCATAGGCGTCGAGCGCTGGCGTGGCCGTCAATGGTCGGTTCCTCTAGAAACAAGGTGGTGCGCGGAGGGATGTGCTGAGCTTATTGGGTTTGATGGCATATATTAGCATGATTGGATCATCCTGTGAAAAATATTGCTGACAGTCTGTCGTTCCCGCCTCGGTTTTGGCGGCTTTTGCCAAGCCATCTCGCCTATATGCGCGAACGACTCCGCCGGCCGCCGGCGCCGCAATATGAAAAGGGACGGAAGCGATGAAGGGATTGAGCGAGCTCCAGACGGCCATTCGCGATACGGTGCGTGCCTTCGCACAGGAAACCATCCGTCCGCACAGCGCCCGGTTCGAGGCGGAGGGCGGCTATCCGCCCGCCCTGTTCGAGGAGATGGCGGGGCTCGGCCTGTGGGGCATGACCGCGCCCGAGGCGTTCGGAGGGGCTGAGGCCGATGCGGTTTCCTATGCGCTGGCGTTGATGGAGATCGCGGCGGCGGACGGGGCACTTTCCACCATCGTCTCGATCCAGAATTCGATCCTCGTCTCCGGCCTGCTCAAGGACGGCAGCGAGGGGCAGAAGGCGCGCTTCCTGCCCGATCTGATCGGCGGGCGGACGATCGGCGCCTTCGCGCTGACCGAGGCGGATGCGGGATCGGACGCCTCGGCCGTACGCACGCGCGCGGTGAAGGTGGAGGGCGGCTGGCGCATCACCGGCGCCAAGCAGTTCATCACCTCCGGCAGGATCGCCGGCCTCGTCATGATCATCGCGGTGACCGATCCGGACGCGGGCAAGAAGGGGCTTTCCGCCTTCATCGTGCCGACCGACCGGCCCGGCTATGCGGTCGACAAGGTCGAGCACAAGATGGGGCAGGGCGCTTCGGACACCTGCGCGCTGCGCTTCGACGACATGTTCGTCGAGGATGACCTGCTGATCGGCGCGCCGGGCCAGGGCTATCGCATCGCGCTCGCCAATCTGGAGACCGGGCGGATCGGCATCGCCGCGCAATGCGTCGGCATGGCGCAGGCGGCGCTCGAGATCGCGGTCGCCTATGCCAAGGATCGCAAGAGCTTCGGCAAGCCGATCATCGAACATCAGGCGGTGGGTTTCCGCCTGGCGGATCTGGCCGCGCGGCTGGAAGCGGCGCGCCAACTGGTTCTCCACGCCGCGCGCGTCAAGGATCAGGGGCTGCCCTGCCTGACCGAAGCGTCGATGGCCAAGCTGTTCGCGTCCGAAACCGCCGAGGCGGTCGTGTCCGGCGCGCTGCAGACGCTGGGCGGCTATGGCTATCTGGAGGAATATGGCGTCGCCAAAATCTATCGCGACGTCCGCGTCTGCCAGATCTACGAAGGCACGTCGGACATCCAGCGCATGGTGATCGCGCGCAGCCTGTAGGGAAACGCGCGGGACCCTGTTCCCTGTCGCTCCAGCGAAAGCTGGAGCCCATCGCATGCGTCCACTTCGGCGATGATGGACAGATGGCATGGGCTCCAGCTTTCGCTGGAGCGACAATGTCGGGGGGGAGAGGGGCATCGCGCGCCCCGCCAGCTTACCCCGCCATTTACTTCTTCGCAGCCTCCGCCAGCGCCTCGTCGAGCATCTTCACCAGCTCGTCGCGGCTGAGCGCATAGGCTGGCTGGCTGGCGTTGAGCTGCGCGGTGCGGCCCAATGTCGCGCGCATCACCGCGACGACGGTCTCCTTGCCCGGCGACGCCATGTAGCGCAGGCGCGGCGTGTCGCTGCTCAGGAAGTGATGGACCTGTTCGGCGACCTCGGTCGGATCCTTGCGCTTGGCTTCCGCCTCCTGCACGCCCGTCAGCACCTTCTTCTGCTCGTCGGTGAGCTGCTGGTTCAGGTCATACTTGCCCGTCAGCATCTTCATGGCGACCTTTTCGCGGCCGCGCGACTTGAACGAGCCCGGATCGATGATGCCGACGGTGACGCCCGATGTCGCCAGTTCCTGCGCCAGCGTGTCGGTATAGGCCTCGGTCGCGAACTTGGTCATGCTATAGGCGCCGCCCGACGGGCCGACGACGAAGCCCGAAAGCGATCCGATGATGGCGGTACGGCCCTTGCTCTGCTTGAGCAGCGGCACGAAGGCGCGGTTGACGCGCAGCGGCCCCATCACGTTCACGTCATGCTGCCACAGCACGTCCTGGTCGGAGACGGCGGTCAGTTCGCCGACGGCGGCGACGCCGGCATTGTTGATCACGCCGTAAAGCCCGCGACCCTGCGCCTCCACGAACTTCACCGCCGCGTCGATATCGGCCTGCTTCGTCACGTCGATCCGCACCGCCGTCACATTGGGCATGGCGTTCAGCGCCTTCAGATCCTCGTCCTTGCGCGCGCTGCCATAGACATGGAAACCGCGCGCTGTGAGATATTGCGTGATCGCCAGGCCGATCCCCGAATTGGCGCCGGTGACGAGCACCGAGCGGCGCTTGGAGGCATCCTGCGCGATCGCGGGATGCGAAATGGCCAGCGCGGCCAGCGTGACCAGCAGAAATTTGAACCGATGCATATGGCGCCCCTCCGATGTTCTGGTGTCGTCGGCGCGGCCAAAGGCACAATGGCCGCCGCCCAGTGCTGCTGATTTAATACAGTATGGCGGTGGCGTCGACCGGAATTTTCCGATCGGGCGCCTGGGGGGCTTGATTGTAGAATTTCGGATGTCGCGCACGCGTTCAGCGTCGATGATGTTCGGCGATCCGCTCGTGGGTCAGCCGAAGGAAGCGCGCTGCGTTGTCATAGAATATGTTGCGCTTCTGGCGCGCGCTCAGAAACGGCGCTTCCTCGATTGCCTGGACGGACGGCCCGATGACGCCGGGCCAGATCATCTGGTCGGAACCGAACATGATGCGATCGCCATAGCCGGCATCCACCAACTCGCGCAGATAGGCGTGAAAGGCGGGGCGTGGCTCGGTGTAGACGATCGAACCGATATCGACATAGACCTGCGGATAGCTGAACATCAGCGCGCGCATCCGCTCGGCCATCGGATAGCCCGCATGCATGACCGAGATCCGAAGCCTCGGATGGCGCAGCAGCACCGGTTCCAGCAACAGCGGATCTCCGAGCGCGACCCGGTAGCCGCCTTGCGCATAGGGCTGCCCAGGCTCGCCCGGGCCCATATGGATGGCGACGGGCACGTCCAGTTCCTCGGCCAGCGCCCATAGCGGTTCGAGGCGGGGATCGTCCGGCCCAACGCCCTCATATTGCGCCATGACCTCGCCGATCACCGCCAGCCGCCCCTGCGCGTGCAGGTTGCGCAGCTCTTCGATCGTCCGGGTGGCGACGTGGGGCTGGCCGGCGGTTCCCGGCAACCGATAATCGACCGCCTGCATGATGCGTGTCGGCTCGGCTGCCTGCCATCGCGCGACCATGTCCGGCTCACCGCTGACCATGGCGTGGATATTGTAGCGCTTCATGGCCGCGATCGTGTCACGCATGACCTGTTCGTCGGTGGTGGCGGCTGGAACGGGCTTTTCGCAGGGCGGCGCATCGAAGCTCATCCCTTCATAGACGCCGTTTCCCGGATCGGATCTGGGCATGAGCTGGAACGGCGTACACATTGGCGGGGGCGTGTCGCCGGCATAACGGGCAGCGCGGGCATGGAGATGCATGTCGATGATCGGCTCTCCGGCGCGCTGTGCATCGACGGGCGCGGCCATCGCCAAAAGACAGATGAGAAGCAATCGGCGCACCGGCATCCCCCTTCACGCAACCTGGCAGCCCTTGCCGGGCTCCGCAATGGGGCATGCCTGCCGAACGCTTCACTCCTTGTCCGGTGCCGGCATGCGATCGTCCAGCCGCATCAGCGGGCGTGAGAACAGGCCGGCGAAGCACAGCAAGGCGCCGAGCAGGCCCGAGCCCACGAACAGCCAGCGCACGCCCAGCGCCTCGCCCACTGGCGTCGCGATGGCGAGGCCGATCGGGGCGCCCAGGCCCATCAGCATGTTGAGCAGCGCGAAGACGCGGCCCTGCAGCTGATTGGGCACGATCGCCTGGAGAACGGCGGCCAGCGGAGCGTTGCCGACGACCATCGCGACGCAGGCGGCGGCCCAGAAGACGACGCCGATCCAGAAGAGATGGCCGGGCACCAGCCCCGTCGCCATCAGAGCCAGGTTCGCCGCGATCAGCGCGCCGATGGCGCGGCGCATCGCGCGGCGCGGCACCAGCACCGCCGCGGCAGCGCCGCCCAGGATCATGCCGATGCCCGCCACGCTTTCCAGCATCGCCACTTGCGCCGCAGCCCCGCCGAAATGCGCCTTGATCAGCAGCGGCACCAATGTGGAGGCGGGCATCAGCAGCAGCACGACGGCGGCGACCAGCCCGTAGAGGTTGCGCAGCCCCGTGTCGCGCCACACCAGCCCCACGCCTTCGGTGAATTCGCGCCACAGGCTGGCGCGTTTGTCGGCGGAGGCGAATTGCTGCGGCACCGCGAAGATCAGCAGCGGCACGATGCCGAGAACGGCGGTGATCACGTCGATGCCCAGCGCCCAGCCGATCGGCATCACGCTGATCGCCAGCGCGCCGAGCGGGGCGGCGGCGATCGTCACCACGCCCATCATCATCTGGCTGAGCCCCGATGCGCGGAGCAGGAAGCTGCCCGGCACCAGCATCGCCACGCTGGCGGCGGCGGCGGGCATCTGGAACGCCTGCGCCGCGCTGCGCACGAGCATCGCCGCATAGATGTGCCAGAGTTCGATGCCGCCGCTCGCGAACAGCCACATCAGCACCGCCATGCAGAGCGCGGTGACGAGATCGGCGACGATCATCAGCATCCGGCGGCTGTAGCGATCGGCCAGCGTGCCGCCGATCGGCGCGAGCAATGCCTGGGGCGCCAACGCCGCTACGCCGGCCATGGCGAGCGCGGCGACGCTGCCCGTGGTATCGGTGATCCACCAGATCAAAACGAACTGCGTGAGCGCCGATCCGATCAGCGACAGCGATTGTCCGCCGAAGATCGAGAAATAGCGCAGCTTCCAGTTCGCGCCGGGATGATAGGCGGGCGGCGTCGCGTCGGGTTCGGCGGCGAGGTCGGTCATCATGCCCTGTCGTGAAAGATTGGCCCCGCGCGCCTGTTATCATGAATCGGGCGGCGCGCATCCCCGGTCATGATGCGCCGATGTCAGCGCGGATGCAGCCGGGCGAGCGCGATGCCCGCAAGATTCTGCGTCCGCTTCACATGGCGGATGCGCAGCCGGCCGGTATCCGGCACCATCGCCTGGAAAACAGGCAGATGCGCCAATCCGGCGCCCCGGCAGCGGATCGTGCCATTGGCCTGCCCGATGATGTCGGCGGCATCGCCGAGCAGCAGGATGTCGTCGAGCGCGAGCGAGCGGGCGATGCGCAGCGCCTCGATCAGCGCCAGCCATTCGGCATCGACGCGGGCGCCATGGCCCAGATCACGCCGGACATGCACCCGCCCACCCGCGACCACCGCGATCTCCATCATGCCCGGATTGGGACGGCACCCGCCGTCGAAGAAGATTTTCATGGCCGCCGCCCCGATGGCATTATGCGCGCGATGGCAGCGGACGGGCGGGAATGCCGGCAACGGTGATGCCCGGCTCGACATCGGCGGTGACCACCGCGCCCGCGCCGACGGTCGCGCCGTCGCCGATCCGCAGTCCCGGCAATATGGCGGCGTTCAGCCCCACAAAGACATCGTCGCCGATCCGCACCGTGCCGCCGATCCGCGCGCCGGGGCAGAGATTGGCGTGATCGCCGACGATACAGTCATGATCGACGCTGGCGGCATGGTTGACGATGCAGCCTCGGCCGATCCGCGCCGACGGGCCGATGATCGATCCCGCGAGCAGCATCGCACCCGCGCCGATCGTCGCGCTGGGGGAGATGATCGCGGCCGGATGGATCACGCTGAGCAGCGCCGCGCCCAGCGCGTCGAGGCGATCCGCCGTCGACCGGCGCAACGCATTCGATCCGCAGGCGACGACAAAGCCGTGGCCGTCCGTCGCCAGCCCTGCCAGCGCATCCGGCCCGCCAAGACAGGGGCAATCGAACACGGACGGCGGCGGTGCCGGTCCGATGGTGACGAAACCGGCGATCGCCATGCCCGAAAGCCGGGCGGCTTCATGGACGACCCTGGCGTGTTGCCCGCTTGCGCCTGCGGCGATGACCAATGGCATTGAGACTCCGCCGGCTGACTTCACGCTCCGGCGCGATGGTAGCGGATGGCGGTGGCCGGGCAATCGGCAAAGCCGCCACGCCCGGCTAAGAGTCCGTTTGGGAAATGTGCGGAAGAGCACATTTCCAGGGCCGCACCAGCCCACTCCCCCACCCGGCCTCCCAGAAGATACTGCCGTTGGGAGGCCGGGTGGGGGAGTGGGCGGAACAGGCCAAGGTTCCGGCGATGCGAAGCATCGTTGGAATGCCTGTGGAGGGCGGTGCGGCAATGCGCCAGAGGCGCATTTTCCAAACAGACTTTAAACGCCGGCCGGGAGCAGCGCGGCGATCCTGTCCCGCCACAGCTCCGCCTCGGCGCGGTCGGCGAAGCAGGCCATGGTCAGCGCCCCGCCGCCAGGCAGCCTCAGGGTGAGGATCGGGAAGGGGCCGTCTTCCGAGCTTTCGCGCATGCTGACATCGGGCGCGCCCAGTTGCGCGAGCGGATAGCAGTCGCGGCGATTGACGATCGGGCCGCGCAGGATGCGCACCGCCTGGCCGGTGCGGCCGTCCAGCCGCAACTCGGTCGCGCTGGCGAAGGCGACGACCAGGAAGAACAGGCCGACCGACACCGCGAAGGCGATGCATGCGGCGTCCAGCAGCAATGTGGGGGAGGCGCTGGTCCAGTCGGCATGGATCAGGAAGGGCGCCGGCACGACGATGATCAACCCCGCCGCCAGCACCAGAATGAACAGCCTCAGCGGCAGGCCCAGCGGCTGCTCGCGATAGATGATCGCATCCTGTTCCTGCACCAGCATGTGGCCATTGTGCCGATGATGTCTTTCGGGAACGATAAGGCGTGGCGGGCCATGGGCATGGCGATCGAACCCGGCACCGCGATCACAAGAAAAAAGCGCCGGCGGGAAACCCGCCGGCGCTTGAGTGACGGGCCGGCCGGAGCCGGCCCGTGCCCGAATCAGAAATTGACGCCCACGCCCACCAGGCCCTGGTGGCGGCTGACATCGGCTTCATAGTTGGAATAGCGATACTCGACCTTGCCGTAGAACTTGTCCGAAATGCCGAACTGATAACCGGCGCCGGCGCGGAAACCGTCGAGATTGGAGGCGGCGCGCGTCTTGGTCGTGCCGCTGCGATAGGTCGCGACGGCGCGCGTGTTGGTATAGCCGCCCAGCAGATAGAGCTTGCTGGTTTCGGTGAGGTTATAGCCGACGCGGAAGACCGCGCTCAGGTCGCGTCCCGCGCTGATGCAGGCCCGGCCGGCACCGGACGCCGCGCATTCCTTGGTGGTCGAATCGTCGATGCCGGCCTCGATGCCGAGGGACATGTTCGAATTGACATTCTTGTCAAAGCCCAGCGCCACGCCATAGGCGACGCCGTCGCCGGACTCGCCCGCGATGCTGACATTGTCGTAACCGCCATGGACCTCGGCGCGCAGGCCTTCCGCGCGAGCGGCGGGCGCGACGACGACAGCCGCCAGAGCGGCGGTTGCGAACAGTACAGATTTCATTGGTTTTCCTTCGTGGTTCGAGCGTTCCACGCTGAACGGTGGCGCTCTTGTCTTTCGTGGCTGCATTTTCCGAGCCGTTGACCCTATGCGATCAACCTGAAAATGCTCTCTGTTGGGTCAGCCGTCCCAGTCACCTGACGAGCGCCATGTAGGCGCGGCGCGTGCGGCTTGCCATGAATTTGTAACAAAAACCCGGCGCATCGCCGCCGACTATTGCAATCGTGCAACAGTCCTGTCGCCTAGGGGCAGAGCGGTTCCGGTGCAGGAATGATTATGCAAGTTCTGACGCTGCATGAACCAAATGGCGATCGGATTCGCTTATTTGGCTTGTGGAATCGTTATTTGCCGATCGTCCGATATTCGATCACCGGATTTTTTTCGGTCTTGCGCTTGAACGGAGCGATCTGTGGCTTACCGCGCGGGCGGAAGCCCTGTCATGCGAACGCGCCGAGCACTTGAAGCGGCCAGGGGCCGAGGCTGGCCCGCGCGGCGCGGTGGCGCCAATGCATCGCGACGAGCTGCACGGCTTGCGCGCCCATGGGCAGCGGCGCGGTCAGATCGAAGCTCTCCCCGGGGGCAAGCCGATCGGCATGGGCGCTGGCCCGGCCCAGGATGCGCCCTTCGCGATCGAGGAAGCGCACCGCGACCGCGACGTCGCGATACAGCCTGCCGGCGCGGTTGGTGAAGGCGCCGATCCAGAGCGGCGCGCCATCGGGGCCGAATGCCAGCCGGTTGCCGGTCAGCGCGATGCGATCGCCGGTTCCGTCGCGTCCGGCCGCGAGCACGAGCAATGCTGCCAGGGCCGCCGCCGCGATCACCGCGCCGCCGATCGATGCCGCATCCGTTCCGCCTTGCGCCCGCTTCGTGATCATGCCGCTCTCCTTCGACGTGCGAAGCTGTACGATGGCGGGTTGCAGCCATGATCGCGGCGCCAAGGAGAAACGGTGCACGCAAAAGAAACCCCGGCCCGAGTGGGTGGGCCGGGGCCGGGGCGCTCATGGGAGCACGAGCGCCCCGTCAGTCAAAGGGGGCACTGTATCTACGCGTGAGGCGCCATCATGTTTCCATGGCGTTGCAATGAAATTGCGGGGCGGGCGTCAGGCCAGCCAGCCGCTCCGCCGTGCATGGATCGCCAGCCAGGCGAGCAGCACCGCGCCCGCGCTCACCATCACCGGCACGGCCAGCCCGAACGATGCCAGCGCGCCGCTCAGGAAGACGATCCAGCCCTCCAGTATCAGGAGCGCGACGAGCGAGACGATCAGCACCGGCACCGACCAGCCCTGCCGCAGGAACAGGCCCAGGCTGCCGATCAGCCCGGCAAAGGTGCCGATGGCGAAGGCGCCCATGATCCAGCCGGGGATCGAGGCGGCGGCCGCGCGATCGGTTTCGTTCAAGCCGGCGGAGGGATCGCCGAAGACGCCGACGGAACTGAGATACATGACGACGCCGAAGGCGTTCCAGATCACGGCAAGCAGTGCGACCGGCCGGAACCAGCGGGGAAGGGGCGTGGATGACGCGATGACCATGGCTTTTCTCCATCGTCGTAAAGGCGGCGACTGTGCGCCGCCTGCGCGACGAAGGCAATCGCGCGTCAGGATCCCGCCACGCGCAGCCAGATGGACGAGGCGTCGTCGCTGATCTTGAAGCGCGGGAAGCGGCGGCATTCGGCGTCCTGATTCTCGATGCGGCGCAATTCCACCGCCAGTTCGGCGAGGCCGGCCTCCATCATCCGGGCGAACAGCCCGGCCGCGTCATAGACGCCATAATCGTCGATCAGGGCGCCGAAACCGTCGGTCATCAGCAGCAGGTCGTCGCCCTTCGCCACGGGCGCGCGATGAAATTCGGTGACGGCGCGGCAATGAAGCGGATCGGTGCCGAGCACGCGCTTGGGCCCCTGGCGCGACGCGCGCAGCCCGGCGACGACGTCGGGCACGCGCACGCCGTCGGCGCCGGCCAGCGGGCCAAGCGCCACCGCGCGTGCGCGTTCCGGCGCGGCGTCTGGAACCGGCGTCAGGAAGGATACGCCATCGGCGCTCCGGTGCATGACGACGCAATCGCCGGCAAAGGCGCAGGCCAGTCCGTCATCCTCGATCGCCAGCGCCGCAAAGGCGGCGATCGGCAATTCCCAGTCGCCAAGCGGTTCGCGCCGCTTTTCCTGTGCGTAGCGTGTGGCGACCTCGTCGAAAACGGCATCGCATATGGCGGAAACCGGCCCCGATGCGCGCGTGAAGGCAGCGTTCGCGACGGTCGACAGCCATGCCGCCCCGCCGCGTTCGCCAAGCAGGCCCGGTTCGCCGAGATCGGTGGCGCCGTCGATCACCCAGGCATGGCGTTCGCCGCTGCCGATGCGATCGTCATTGGCGACGCCGGATTTTCCGGAAAGGCTGATGGTCTGGATCAGATCGAAATGCATCGTCCGCGCAACCCGTTGTGACGCCGCCCGGACGGATGGACGACGGATCGAGCGGGTAGTGCGGGTGGCCGCCGGCGTCCACTGCAAACCGTCGGCGTGCGGCGGGGGCGATGAACGCGCGATTGCGCGGCCCGGCATTCGGGCAACTATATCCGATCAGGGTGTTGCAGGCTTGATCGGGTTGATATTCTCCAATTGGGCCCGAGTCGTCGAATGGGGCAAAACCGCGTCCGGGGGGGAAGGTCCATGGGTCGGGGAATGACGTTCGGATGCGCCTTTCTGGCGATGTTCGCGATCGTCGGCATGGGCGCCGGCGCGCAGGCCGAGTTGCGGGCGGCGGACAAGCCGGCGCTGCAACTCGTCGAGAAAAGCGTGGTCGACGATGTGCGGAGCTACACCATCCATTCCGCGATCATGCAGCGCGATTATCTGATCAGCGTGGCCGTGCCGGACGAGCCGCTGGAGACGGCGAAGCGCTATCCCGCCTTCATCCTGACCGATGGCAACTGGGCATTGGCGCCCGCGCAGATCGCCTATGGCGGCGCGCGCGAGGCAATGCCCGGCCCCATGTTCGTCGTCGCGATCGGAGCGCCGCCCGGCACGACGGCCGAGGAACGCGGGATCAGGCGCATCTTCGAATTCTCTCCGCCCGGCTGGGATCGTCAGGACCCGTTCGGTAAGGTCGTGACGGAGGGCTGCGCAAAGCTTGGCGTGTCCGCGGCGCGATGCACCGGTGGCGCACCGGCTTTCTCCCAGTTCATAACCCGCGAGTTGCTGCCCGCCCTGTCGGCGGCCTTCCCGATCGACGAACACAGGCTGTCGCTCGGCGGGATTTCGGCGGGGGGCTTTTTCGGCCTGTGGATGGCGTTCCAGCCCGACAGCCCGTTCCGCAACTACGTCATCTCCAGCCCGGCCATGCAATATGGCAATGGCGAGATCCTGCGGCTTGAGGAGGCCTATGCGCGCACGCATCAGGATTTTCCGGTCGGCATCTATATGGGATCGGGATCGCTGGAGATCGACGATCCGTTCCTGGAAGGGGTGGGCCAGATCGTCAGCGGCCAGGCACGCCTGGGCGGCATGCTCCGGAGCCGGAAATATCCCTCGCTCAGGCTGTTCGGCGAGATCCATCATGGGTTGGGCCATGTCGATGCATCGGCCGCGAGCTATGCGCGGGGAATGCGGCTGTTGCTGGCGAAATAGCGCCGGACGACGGCGCGAAGGGCCGATTGTGCCACTTTCGCAACACCATGCGATGAATCTCTAGGCCCATTCAAATCGGCTATCTTCTGACGCAAATATGCAATAATGATCCTGAGAAGAACAAAAATATCCTGTTCAGGTGTGTGTTTTTCGCTTCTCGCCTGACGGGCGTCGGGCGCGACAACGGTTTGAATTACTGGGGAGTGTTGACCGTGAATCGTTCCAAAATGACCATTCGTGCTGCCTTGATCACATCGGCGGGCATGGCGCTTGCCGTGGCGATGCCCGCCTGGGCCCAGCCCGCGCAGGGCGATGACGCCGCGCAAACGCCGGACAATGAAATCGTCGTCACCGGATCGCGCATCGATCGCGCGGGCTTCGACCAGCCGACGCCGACGGCGGTGATCGGCGATACCGAATTGCGCCAGAGCAGCGCATCGAACCTGCAGCAGGTGCTGAACGATCAGCCGCAGGTGCGCGCGACGGTGATCGGCGCGACCACGGTCGGCAATACGGGCAGCGGCACCGCGCCCGTCGATCTGCGCGGCCTGGGCATCGATCGTACGCTGACGCTGATCGACGGCCGCCGCTTCGTCGGCCAGAACAACCTCAATTTCGTGCCGACCAGCATGGTGAAGCGGCTGGAAGTCGTCACCGGCGGCGCATCCGCCGCCTGGGGATCGGGCGCGGTCGCGGGCGTCGTCAACATCATCATGAATACCGATCTGACGGGCTTCTCGCTCGGCGCCGAATCCGGCATTTCCGATCGCGGCGACGGCCAGCGCTATCAGTTCGAAGGTTCCTGGGGCACCAAGTTCGCCGATGGCAGGGGCCATTTCATGATCGGCGCCGAATATGTGGAGGATAAGGGCCTGCCGCCCGGCAGCCGCCTCGATCGCCACGGCGTGCGCGGCGCGGACATCACGGTGATCAACGGCAACGTGATGCTGGCCGATGACGTCAATATCCCGATCCGCAGCCATACCGGCCTGATCCTGAGCGGCGTGCTCGCCGGGCAGACCTTCAACAATGACGGGACGTTGCGCGCCTATCGCGGCCCAGATGCGAACGGCATCGGCGGCGCGGACGCATCGAACCTGTATGACGACATCTATCTGGCGGCGCCGTTCAAGCGCCTCAACGCCTATGCCCGGCTCAGCTACGATATCGGCGGCGCGACGATCTGGGCGGACGCCACCTACGGCAAGACCAAATCCAACTATAATTTCTTCCCCGATTTCACCGCACCGGGCGATGTCGGCGGCGGGCTGCTGACGGTTTCGGCGACCAATCCCTATCTGTCGCAGACCGTCCGCAACCAGCTTGCCGCGGCGGGCGAGACCAGCTTCCTGCTGAGCCGCGCCTATCGCGACGTCCTGAATTTCCGCTTCGCATCGGATCGCGAGCTGAAGGAAGGCGCGATCGGCATCAAGGGCAGCTTCGGCGGCGGGAAATGGCAATATAGCGCGCATTACAGCCATGGTGAGCTCGACGAATATTCGGCGCTGCTCAACAGCCGGCTTGCCGTCAATTTCAACAATGCGCTGGATGCCGTGCTGAGCGGCGGCCAGATCGTCTGCGCGATCAATGCCGATGCCGATCCCAGCAACAACGACGCCGCCTGCCGGCCGCTCAATATCTTCGGCGAGGGCAATGCCTCCGCCGACGCGGTCAATTATGTGACGGGCACGCAGGGCGGATACAGCAAGGGCACGCTCGATTCGCTGGGCGCCAAGCTGCAGGGCGACCTGTTCTCGCTCTGGGCCGGGCCGGTGACGGCGGCGGTGGGCGTCGAGGCGCGCTGGGAGAAGATGAAGTCGCGGCTCGATGCCGGGGCGACGGCCGGCGGCTTCGGCCTGCCCGTCTATGTCGCGCCGCTTTCGGGTGGCTTCAACGTCAAGGAAGCCTTTGCCGAAATCGTCGTGCCGCTGTTCGATGCGGACGCGTTCAAGGCCGATCTGAACGGCGCCGCGCGTTATTCCGATTACAGCACCAGCGGCGGCATCTGGTCTTGGAAGGTGGGCGGCACCGTTCGCCTCTTCAACGATCTGCTGCTGCGCGCCACGCGCTCGCGCGACATCCGTTCGCCCAACATCGCCGATCTCTATAACGAGACGAGCATCAATATCGGGCCGCAGGTCGATCAGGACAGCGCGGGCCGCACGGGCATTCCGGGCTATACCTCCACCCCGTCGCAGGTCACCACCTTCTCGGGCGGCAACGTCAATCTGAAGCCGGAAATCGGCAGCACGCTTACCATCGGCGGATCCTATTCGCCGTCCTTCGCGCGCGGCCTGCAATTCTCGGTCGATTATTACGACGTGAAGATCGACGGCGCGATCGCGACCCTGAGCGCATCCGACCTGACCGCGGCGTGCGCGCTCGGCAGCCAGGCCGCGTGCAACCAGATCATCCGCGATCCGGTGACGCAGACGCTGCGGACCGTCTATTCGAACGCGCAGAATATCGCGCAGTTCGCGACGAGCGGCTTCGATTTCGAGGCATCCTATGTGCTGCCGATGAAGCAGATCGCGGGCGCCGGCCCGGCGACACTGCGCTTCCGCGCGCTTGCGACCTATGTGAAGAAGCTGGTCTATGACAATGGCCTGACGCGCAACGATGCGGCGGGCGATGTCGGCGATGGCGTGGCGCTCGGCCTGCCGAAATGGCGCGGCACCTTCAGCGCCAGCTATCAGGACGATGTGCTCGGCTTCGACGCGCGTGTCCGCTATGTCGGCGGCGGCAAGTTCAACCATCTGCTCAACGGCGTGGATGGGCCGCTGCTCGCCAACAACGACATCAGCGCGCGCGTCTATCTCGACCTTGGCGCCCAGTACAAGGTGACGGATAACTTCACCTTCTACACCAAGGTCAACAATGTGTTCGACCGCAAGCTGCCCTTCTCGACGACGGGCAGCCCGCATTACGACACGCTGGGCCGCTACTTCACCGTCGGCGCGAACGTGAAGTTCTGATCCGGGGGAGCCTCGGCTCCCTCGCCATTGCAAGCGAAACGAGGCAATCCAGGGGGCATCGACCTCCGGATTGCTTCGTCGTTTCGCTCCTGGCGATGACGCTGGAACGAAGCAGATCGATCATTCGCCGAGTTGCGGATGATCGGCCCAGATGCGAAGCCATGTCTTCAGGCGATGGAGGCGATATGCGGCGATCCGGTACATGGCTGTTGACGATCGGGGCGTCGCTCGCCCTGACGCCGCTTCCCGCCGCCGGGGCGGGCTGCGCCATGTCGCGAGCGGACAAGGCCTGGCTCGACGGCGCGATCGCGAACTGGCGCGCGAGCGAGCGTGATATCCTGAAGCTGATGCCCGCGCCGCTCCCCACGATCATCGCGATCGATGCGGCCTGCACCTATACGGGCAAGGCGGATCGGCAGGGGCGTCTGCGATGGACGGCGGCGGCGCATGGCGATCCCGTCGCGCTGCCGGGCGGCAACAGCGCGCCGATCGGCCCGATCTCGTTCGCGTCGCCCGACAATGGCGCGGCGGGCACCGGCTATTTCGCGATGAGCCTGCCATCGGTGTGGCGCAAGGCCGGGGTGACCAGCGAACTGGGGCTGGAGCGGCTGATGGACGGCGTGATGCTCCACGAGCTGATGCACACCCGCCAATTCTATTTCGCCAATCCCCGGCTGGCGGCGCTCACGCGCGATCATGGCCTGCCCGACGATATCGGCGACGATTCATTGCAGGACGCGTTCAAGGCGGATGCCGGCTATGTCGCCGCGTACGAGGCCGAACGCGACCTGCTTTATGCGGCGGCGACGGCCGCCACCGATGGCGAGGCGCGGGTGCTGGCGGGCAAGGCGCTGGCGAAGATGCGCGCGCGACGGGCCGGCTATTTCACGGGCGCCAATGCGAAATGGCAGCCGCTCGACGATCTGTTCCTGACCATGGAGGGGCTGGGCCAATGGCTCGCCTATGCCTGGTATGTGAAATCCGGCGTGCCCGCGCCGGCCGCGATCGAGGCCGTCCGGCGCAAGCGCAATTTCTGGTCTCAGGACGAGGGGCTGGCGCTGTTCCTGACGATCGACCGGCTGGTGCCCGGCTGGCAGCGCGACGCGTTCGCGGAGCAGCCGTTGCTCGGCGAGGCGCTGCTGGCGAAAGCGGCGGGGTAGGGGCGGTAAGCCTGCTCAACGTCATTCCGGCGAAAGCCGGGGACGTAGTCGACCGTAGGTCAATCTTCTTCGACATGGAGCACGGGATTCCGGCTTTCGCCCATTGCTGTCCGGGATTTCGTTGGGAGCTTGAGGCGGCCAGAATTCTCCTCCCTACGCACAGCGTGGGGAGGGGGACCACGACGCGAAGCGGCGTGGTGGAGGGGAAGGACGATGCCTGCGTTTCGCGCTGCCGTCGAACCGGATTCTCTCAGGCTTCCTGGAGCTGCGGCGCTGGATGATCCATCGCATTTCCCCTCCACCACCGACCTGCGGTCGGCGGTCCCCCTCCCCATCTTCGATAGGGAGGAGAGGTGCACTGCGACTGCAAACCATGTCTCTGCACCGGCATTGTCGGCGCATTCCGCGGAATTGCGAGGTTTGCGCAGATCTCCCGCGAAAAATCCCGGACAGTAGCGGGCTTTCGCCGGAATGACGGTTTTAGGGCTGGGACAACAAGGCCGCCCTCAATTCCTCTTCTTCCCCGCGATCATCCTGTCCACGCTCGCCTCCACCAGCGGCAGCGGGCGGGCGCCCGATCCCAGCACGGCGGCGTGGAAATCGCGGATGTCGAAGCGCTGCCCCAGCGTCTTTTCCGCGCGGCGGCGGAAGTCCCAAAGCGCGTCGTAACCGGTGCGATAGGCGAGCGCCTGGCCGGGGATGCTCACCGAATAGCGCAGCGATTCCGAATCGATCTCGAGATCGGAGAGCGAGGTGACCTCGCGCATATAGGCGCGCGCCTTTTCCAGCGACCAGCCCTTGTCGTTCATGCCGGAATCGACGACCAGCCGCACCGTCAGGAACATCTCGTTGATATAGCGGCCGTAAAGCGCCTCCGGCGTGTCGTACAGGCCCAGCTCGATCCCCAGGCTTGCCGCATATTCGCCCCAGCCCTCGGTAAAGGCGCCGGCCATGTAATTCTTGCGGAAGGGGGAGAGTGCGGCGTTCTCGCTCTGCCCCGCGATCTGGAAATGATGGCCGGGCAGCAATTCGTGATAGATCAGCGTGCCCGCGTTGATCAGCGATCGCTTGTCGAGGTTCGATCCGTTGTAATGATAGATGCCGCGCGGTTCGGTGGCGTTGGGCGGGCTGTAATAACCGAAGGTCTGGCCCGGCTCCGCCGCCGGCGGCAGCCGCTTCACACCATAGGGCGCCCTGGGCTGGGTACGGAAATAGCTGGAGATCTTCGGCTCGATCGCGTGAATGTAACGCATATAGGTGGCTTCGACATCGGCGGGCGTTTTCGCCAGGAAGCGCGGATCGGTGCTGATTCTGTCGTAAAAGGCGCGCGAACTGCCGGTGAAGCCCAGTTGCGTGCGGATCGCCTGCATGCGTTTCGCGACATCGGCCACCTGTTCCAGCCCGCGCTGGTGGATCTGGTCGGGCGTCAGCGGAAGCGTCGTGTAGCGCTGGATGAGCTTGCGGTAGAGATCTTTGCCGCCGGGATATTGGCCGAGCCCGACCGCCTCGGGCGCCTTGGCCTCATAAGCGGGGCCGAGCAGCGTCTGGATACGGGCAAAGGCGGGCTTCACCCGGCCGTCCGCAGCGGTGCGCACGCCGGTTTCGAGCGATGCGCGCGCCGCGGCGTCGAGCGCGGAGAGCCGCGCGGCTGCCGGCTGAAGCGCGTCCGCGCTCGCCGCCAGCGTCGTCCAGGTCGCGCGGATCGGCGGCAGCGCGGGTTTGGGCAGATAGATGCCGCGCGCCGTCTGCGCCTCCACCTTGGCGGCCAGCGTTTCGAGCATCGCGGCATAGGCGCCCGCCAGCCGCACATAATCCGCCGCGTCGGCGGCGGTGGCGAGCGGATGCGCGGCCAGCACCTGCTGGACGTAACCGATCGCCATCGGCGCCTGATAGGGCGTCAGATCGAAGGTGAGCCAATATTCGTTCTCGTCCTCGGGCGTCTCGATAAGGGTGAAGCGGAGAATGTCGTAGGTTTCGCGCTCCACTTCCCCCAGCGCATCGGCGCGGATCGCGGCGAGCTGGTGTTTCCAGCGTTCGCGCTTGGCCGCGTTCCTGGCGACCTCCGCCGGCGAATAATCGACAAAGCCGGAGATGCGCTTGCCCTCGCGGAACTGCGCGCTGAAATTGGTGGCGAGCGAGTCCTGCTCGATCGCATCGGCCAGCGCGGATAGCTTGGCATTCTCGCCCTGCGCCTGGGTGGACGGCGCGGCGGGTTGGGCGGCGGCCGGTGCACTTGTCGCGAGCATGGCGGACGACAGGATCAGGCCGAGTTTCGTCTTCATGGCTATTCCCTCCGGAAAATGGATGCCGCGCATCAGGCGCTGCCCGCGCGGGCGAGGTCCTGCGGCAGCGTGCGGATCGCCGCCCAGAAATGATAGGCCGCCCACAGGCCGGTGAGCCCGGCAAAGGCGAGCGCATAGCGCAGCGACTGCGCCGGATCCTCGATGCGCGGCGCGAGCAGATCCGATGCGAAGCCGATCAGCTGCGGCGCGAGCGCGAGATTGGCGATATTGGCGGTGAACAGCAGCACCGCGACGGTGAAGCCGCGCATGCCCGGCCGCGTCAGATTCTGGATCAGCGCCAGCGACGGCCCGATCATCACGTTGATGAAGGGGATGAACAGCCACAGCAGCAGGATGGCGGTCGCGCGGTCGCTCACCATATGCGCGGCGACGCCGGGGATCGAGATCAGCAGCGTCAGCCAGGCGACGAACTGGCAATGCCATTTCGCCTCCATCCGCGCGAGGCGGAGCATGACGAACACCGCCAGCACCATCGCGATGCCGCCGCCCACGCCGTTCATCAGCCCGACGTCCAGCCCGGCCTCGCCCACCGACATGCCGTGCGAGCGGCCGAGGAACGCGGGCGTCCACCAGACCAGCCCGCCGCCCGAAAAGGTCGCGATCGTGGCGCCGGCCAGCACATGGACGAGCGATTTCTGCGAGCGGATGAAGGCGAGCGATTCCCGGAACGAAGGCTGGGCCTCCTGCGCGTCGGCATGGGCATCGCTGGCGCCGCGCCTGGGCTCGCGCACCGTCCACAGCAGGATCAGCACGGGCAGGCTGGCGGCGGCGAAGGCGATCAGCCCGACGCGCCAGCCATAATGTTCGGCCAGCAGCCCGCCGCCGATGCCGCCCATCGCCGATCCGATCGACACGCCGATCGCGTAGATCGACATGGCAACGCCGCGTTCGGACGGGCGGAAATAATCCGCCAGGATCGAATGCGAGGGCGGGGTGCCGCCCGCTTCGCCCACGCCCACGCCGATCCGCGCGAGCAGCAATTGCCAGAAATTGCCCGCCATGCCGCAGAAGGCGGTGAACATCGACCAGATGGCGAGCGCCCAGGCGATCATGTTGCGGCGATTGACGCGATCGGCGAGCGCGCCCAGCGGCAGCCCGGCGGTGGTGTAGAACAGCGCGAGCGCGACGCCGGTGAGGAAGCCCACCGCACTGTCCGACAGCGCGAATTCGGCCTTGATCGGCTCGATCAGCGTGGAGAGCACGAACCGGTCCGCGATGTTGAGCGCATAGACCATCGTCATGACGAACAGCACCCAATAGCGCGAATTGCGCGCCACGCCGTGCGGGGCGGTCTGGTCGGTCGTGCCGATCGTCATGCGTGTCTCCTCATCCTGCCGAAGCGTCCGGCGTTGCGCCGGTTATAGGGGTTTTGGTCGTTACCGCCTCTCCTCCCTGCGCGCAGCGCGGGGAGGGGGACCGCCGACCGAAGGTCGGTGGTGGAGGGGAAGATTCGATGTCGCCACAATCCCGAAAGCCGATGGGGAATGACGCACCGCAATTCCCCTCCACCATGCCGCTTCGCGTCATGGTCCCCCTCCCCATCTGCGATGGGGAGGAGAAAAGGGGCAGGGCATTGAAATGGGAAAAAAGGCGCACGCCCCATGATCCCGTTCGGGCTGAGCCTGTCGAAGCCCTGTTCTTCTTCGAACGCGGTGCAGAAAGAAAGGAACAGGGCTTCGACAGGCTCAGCCCGAGCGGGAGGGGGCAATCCAGGGCAGCCCCGCCGCTCACGCCGCCGCACCGCCCTCGATCGCGGCGGCGGCCGCCAGCGTATTCTCCAGCAGACAGGCGATCGTCATCGGGCCGACGCCGCCGGGCACCGGGGTGATCGCGCCCGCGACATGGGCGGCTTCGTCATAGGCGACGTCGCCGACGATCCGGCTGCCGCCCGCGCCGTCGTCGACGCGGTTGATGCCGACATCGATCACCACCGCGCCGGGGCGGATCCAGTCGCCCCGGATCAGGCCGGGAATGCCGACCGCGACGATCAGGATATCGGCTTCGCGGCAGAGCATCGCCAGATCCTGCGAATGGCGGTGCGCGATCGTGACCGTGCAATCCTCCATCAGCAGCAATTGCGCCATCGGCCGGCCGACGATCACCGATCGGCCGACGACCAGCGCGCGCTTGCCGCGCAGGGCGACGCCCAGTTCGCGCAGCAGCAACAGGCAGCCGAGCGGCGTGCAGGGGACAAGCGCGGGGCGGCCCAGCGCCAGCCGCCCGGCATTCATGGTGTGGAAGCCGTCGACATCCTTGTCGGGATCGACCGCCGCCAGGATCGCGGCCTCGTCCAGCGGGCGCGGCAGCGGCAATTGCACCAGGATGCCGTGCACATCGGGATCGCGGTTGAGCCGTTCGACCAGCGCCAGCAACTCGGCCTGCGTCGTCGCCCCCGGCAGCACATGCTGCACCGAACGCATGCCCACGGCTTCGCACTGGCGCGCCTTGCGGCGGACATAGATGGCGCTGGCGGCATCGTCGCCGACGAGCACCACCGCCAGCCCCGGCACCACGCCGGTGCGTTCGCGGAACCCGGCGACGCGCTGCGCCAGCGCCTGGGTGCGCGCGGCGGCGACGGCTTTCCCGTCGATCACGCGCGCGGGCACGGGGCGGGGAAGCGGGGATGCGTTCATGCCAGCACCACCGTCTGGTTGCCATTGGGCAGGATGCGGTGTTCGGCATGCCAGCGCACCGCGCGCGAAAGCACCGATGCCTCCACCTCTCGCCCGATCGCGACCATCTCGTCGGCGGAGGTGGCGTGGCTCACCCGGCGCACATCCTGTTCGATGATCGGGCCTTCGTCGAGATCGGCGGTCACATAATGGGCGGTGGCCCCGATCAGCTTCACGCCGCGCGCCTTTGCCTGGTGATAGGGCTTGGCGCCCTTGAAGCTGGGCAGGAAGCTGTGATGGATGTTGATGCAGCGCCCGGCGAGTTCGGCGGCGAATTCGTCGGACAGGATCTGCATGTAGCGGGCGAGCACCGTCAGCTCCGCGCCGCTTTCGCGGATCGTCGCCAGGAAGCGCGCTTCCTGCGCGGCCTTGTCCGCCTTGTCGACGGGCAGATGGTGGAAGGGCAGGCCATGCCATTCGACCAGCGACCGTGCGGTCTCGTGATTGGAGACGACGCCGACGATGCGGATCGGCAGCGCGCCGATCTCCGTCTTGTGGATCAGATCGACCAGGCAGTGATGGAATTTGGAGACCGCGATCAGCACCGGCACCGGCCGGCGGAGATCATGGATTTCCCAATCGAGCTGGAGCTGTTCGGCCAGCCCGACCATGCGTTCCTCCAGCGCCGCGATCGACGCGGTCTCGCTCGCCAGATGGACACGGACGAAGAAGGTGACGCTGTCTTCGTCGCCATGGACGGAGGCTTCGCGGATATCCCAGCCGCTCTCGGCGAGCACGGGGGTGACGAGCGCGAGGATGCCGGGGCGATCGGGGCAACGGAAACGCAGGACGCAGGAGGCGGCGGTGGGGGCAATCATTGGTCTGTCTTCTCTCCGGGCCTTGGGCGTTTACCTGTTGATTTTGATCCACTCTCCTTCGTCACCCCGGCGAAAGCCGGGGTCCATGCGGAGTCCGGCGACAGGTGCCGGCATCGTATGGATTGACCTGCGGTCGACTGCGTCTCCAGCTTTCGCTGGAATGACGGAGTGGGGGATGGCGGTGAGGCAACCACGTCATCCGATCTCCCGCCGGACTCATCTCCACGCGCCGCAACCCTCTCCTCCCCGCGCGCAGCGGGGGGAGGGGGACCGCGACGCGAAGCGGCGTGGTGGAGGGGAAATTCGGTGCGTCATGGCGTGCCGGGTGCTTGGGCGAGGTTTTGGCATCGCAATTCCCCTCCACCACCAGCCTTTGGCTGGCGGTCCCCCTCCCCATCCGCGATGGGGAGGAGAGGGTGAGGGCATCCCCGCTCACCCCGCCACGCCATGGCGCATCAGCAGCGCCAGATATTCGGCGTAACTCTGGTCGGCGATCAGCAGATAGGCCGGGCGATCGTCGATCCGCGCGATCACCACGCCGATCTCGCCGAAGCGCGTGCGCACCGCGCCTTCCTTTGCCAGCCTTTCGCTCCCCGGATCGAGGTCGCAATAGGCGGCCAGCCGTTCCGCCCCGCGTGCGCCGACCAGTTCCAGCGCGGTCACGCCATGGCTGATGTCGATCGCCAGCACCGCGCCGTCGCCACAGGCGGCGCGGATCGCGGCCAGGGTGGCGGCGGTTTCGGCGGGATCGCAGATCACGATCCATTCGCCGGGGGCGGTGCGGTGGCAGGCGGCGCCGTTCAGCGCGGCGCGGATGCCGGCATCGCGATCGCCGCTACGCGCGCGGACGATGATCACGCCGGGATCGCGGGCCAGGATGGCATCCTGCAGGGGCATGAGTTCAGACATTCAGCCGCGCTCCCTGCGGATCGTAGCGGCAGGGTTCGACGACGCGCGCCTCCCGCCACTGGCCCAGATTCCACACGCGCACATCCTCACCCAGCCGCGCGAAACCGCCATCGATCATCGCCAGCGCGACGGGGGCGGAGAGGGTGGGGGACCATGCGGCGGAGGTGATCCAGCCGTCGCTGCCGATCTCCCCCTCCGCGCCGGGCCGCACGATATGCGCGCCGGGTTCGACCGGCCGGCCATCGGCCATCGCGATGCCGACAAGCTGGCGGCGGCCGTCGCGCACCGAATCCGGCCGGCTGGTCGATCGGCGGCCGACATGATCCGATTTCTTGGCCGCCAGCGCGCCGGCAAAGCCGACATCCTGGGGCTGGGTGGCGCCGTCGGTTTCGGAACCCACATGGAGAAAGCCCTTCTCGATCCGCAGCGTCATCAGCGCCTCTATCCCGAACAGCGACAGGCCATGCGGCGCACCCGCCTGCAACAGCGCATCCCAGAGCCGCGCGGCATCGCGCCACGGCACCGCGATCTCGTAGGAAAGCTCGCCGGAGAAGCTGACGCGCGCGATCCGCGCCTCCAGACCGGCCAGCCTGCCTTCGCGATGCGTCATGTGCGGAAAGGCTTCGCGGCCGAAGTCGATATCGCTTTCGATCCCCTCCAGCACCGTGCGCGCCAGCGGGCCGGCGATGTTGAGCACCGCCCAGCAGCCCGTCACATCCTGCGTCACCACCTCCAGATCGATCCATTCGCACTGGAGCCATTCCTCCAGCCGTTCGGCGACGGTGACGGCATGGCCGCTGGTGGTGCCGACCAGGAAATGATCCTCCGCCAGCCGCGTGACGATGCCGTCGTCGAAGATCGTGCCGTTCTCGTCGAGCATCAGGCCATAGCGGCAGCGGCCGGGCTTCAGCGTGCTGACGGTGTTGACATAGATGCGATCGAGCAGCCGCGCGGCATCGGGGCCCTTCACCTCGATCTTGCCCAGCGGGGAGGCTTCGAACAGGCCGACGGCATTGCGCACCGCCAGCACCTCGCGCGCGATCGCTTCATCCTCGCTCTCGCCCGCGCGGGGATAGGCGACGGGGCGCATCCAGCCGCCATATTCCTCCATCTTCGCGCCCGCCGCCTCATGCGCGGCGGCAAGCGCCAGCCGGCGGCGCGCGTGCAGCCCGTCGCCGATCCGGTGCCCGGCGAAGACGCCCAGGGTGACGGGATCATAAGGCGGGCGGAAGCGCGTGGTGCCGATTTCGGGGATCGGCCGGCCGAGCAGATCGGAAAGGATGCCGATGCCGTTGACGTTCGATGTCTTGCCCTGATCGGACGCCATGCCGAGCGTGGTGTAGCGTTTCAGATGCTCGACCGACCGGAAATTCTCCCGCGCGGCCAGCGCCACGTCGCCCGCCGTCACATCATTCTGCAGGTCCACCCAGGCATCGGCATGGGGATCGTCCCCGCGCGAGATCGACCAGAGCGGGCGCACGGGATCGTTTGCGATCTTCGCGCCGGCGCCGCGCGCAGTGGCGAGCGTGTTCGCGATCGAGAAATCCCCCGCAGCCGCCCCCAGGCTGGGCGCGCCGGAAAGGCTCTGCGGCACGAAGCTCTGCAGCGCGGGATCGAGCGCCAGCTTGCCGCCCGATTGCGAATGGAGATGCACCGCCGGGCTCCACCCGCCGGACATCAGCACGCCGTCGCATGCGATGCGCTGTGCGGCGCCGGTCAGCCGGCCCGCACCGTCGAGCGCGGCGATGGCGACGGCATGAACGCCTTTGCCGCCGAACGCCTTTTCGGGCGCGCTGCCGGTGAACACGGCGATGCCGCGCCGCTTCGCCTCCGCCACCAGATGTTCCGGCGGGGCGGGGCGGGCATCGGCGATGGCGGCGATCGTCGCGCCGGCATCGGCCAGTTCGAACGCCGCCGCCCAGGCGCTGTCATTATTGGTGGCGATCACCGGATTGCGCGCGGCGAGCACGCCATGGCGGCGGCGATAGGCGAGCGCCGCGCCCGCCAGCATCACGCCGGGCACATCATTGTTGCTGAAGACGAGCGGCCGTTCGAACGCGCCCGTCGCCAGTATAATCCGGCCGGCGCGCACGCGCCACAGCTTCTGGCGCGGCCCGCGCCGCGCGGCGAGCGGCAGGTGATCGGTCAGCCTTTCGCACAGCGAAACCAGCCCGTGATCGTAGCTGCCGGTGGCGAGCGTGCGGTTGCGCAGGGTCACATTGGGCAGCGCCGCCAGTTCGGCGAGCGCGCGCGCGATCCACGCATCGGCGTTCGCGCCCTCGATCACATCCGCGCCGCCCGCCAGCCGCCCGCCCCAATGCGCGCCGCCGGTGACGATCAGCACGCTGCGCCCGGCGCGGCCATGCTCCAGCGCGGCGGCAAGGCCGGCGAGGCCGCCGCCCACCACCAGCACATCGCACCGCGCCGATGCCTGGGCATAGCTGTCGGGATCGGCTTGCTCTGGCGCGCGGCCGAGCCCCGCCGCCTTGCGGATCGCGGGTTCGAACAACAGCCAGTTCGGCCACATGAAGGTCTTGTAATAGAAGGCGGCGGGGATGAAGCGCTTGAACAGCCCGTTCACCGCCATCAGATCGAATTCCAGGCTGGGCCAGGCATTGACGGGCGCGGCGTTCAGCCCCTCATACAGCTCCACATAGGGGGCCTTCAGATTGGGGATGGTGTTCGCGCCGGTTTCCAGCTGGACGATGGCGTTGGGCTCGTCCAGCCCGGCGGCGATCACCCCACGCGGGCGGTGATATTTGAAGCTGCGGCCGAACAGCCGCACGCCGTTCGCCAGCAATGCGGAGGCGAGCGTATCGCCCGCGAACCCCGCATAGTCGCGGCCCGCCCAGCGGAAATTGACGGGGCGGCTGCGATCGATCGCATGGCCGCCATCGCAGCGCGCGCCGCTCATGCCCGCGGCTCCGGCTTCGGATCGGTCATGCCGTAAATGGCGGTGATGCGGTGATCGACGGTGTTGCGCGCGATATTGAACCAGCGGCCGCAGCCGAAGCGATGCAGCCAGCGTTCCAGATGCTCCCCCTTGGGATTGGTGCGATAGAAGAGATAATCCGCCCATTCGCCGTCGGCGACATTTTCGGGCGGGCCGGGGCGGGCGATGTGGCTTTCGCCGCCGCAGCGGAACTCATGTTCCGAACGGGGGCCGCACCAGGGGCAATCGATCAGCAGCATGGCGGGATCCTCAATGCGCGATGCCGGACGCGGCGGCCTCGTCGATCAGCGCGCCGGTGCGGAAGCGATCGAGCGAGAATGCGGCGGCGAGCGGATGCGGCGTGCCGGTGGCGATCTGGTGCGCCAGGCAATATCCGCCCGCCGGGATCGCCTTGAACCCACCGGTGCCCCAGCCGCAATTGAGATACAGGCCGTCGACCGGGCTTTCGCCCAGGATCGGCGTGGAATCATGGACGACATCGACGATGCCCGCCCATTGGCGCAGCATGCGCACGCGGGAGAATTGGGGGAACATGTCGATCAGCCCGGCCACCGCCTGTTCCAGCGCGGGCAGGCTGCCGCGCTGCGCATAGGATGGGAACAGATCCAGCGCGCCGCCGAACACCAGCTCCCCCTTGTCGGACTGGCTGACATAGACGCCCGTCGCGGGGGCGAGCACGATGGTATCGAGCACCGGCTTCATCGGTTCGGAAACAAAGGCCTGCAGCGCATAGGATGTGATGGGCAGGCGGAAGCCGGCCAGTTGCGCCATCACGCTGCTGTGCCCGGCCACCGCCATGCCGATGCGATCGCAGGCGATGTCGCCCCGGCTGGTCTTCACCCCGCGCACGCGGCCGCCCGCGATATCGAAGCCCAGCACTTCGCAATTCTGGATGATGTCCACGCCCAGCGCATCCGCGCCGCGCGCATAGCCCCAGGCAACGGCATCGTGCCGCGCGGTGCCGCCGCGCGGCTGCAACAGCCCGGCGATGACGGGAAAGCGCGGATCGGGGTTCAGCCCCGGAATGCGGCGGCGAACCTCCTCGCCGTCGTGCATCTCCACCGCCGCGCCGTTGCGCAGCATGGCGTTGGCCGAACGGCGCAGCATCTCCACGCCGTGGCGATCATGCGCGAGCATCCACATGCCCCGGCGCGAGAACATGATGTTGTAGTTCAGCTCGCTGGACAGGCCTTCGTACAGGCCCAGCGCGAAATCGTAGAAGCGCGTGCTTTCGGGGAAGAAATAGTTGGAACGGATCACCGTGGTGTTGCGCCCGGTATTGCCGCCGCCGATCCAGCCGCGTTCCAGCAGCGCCACATTGCGCAGACCATGCACGCGCGCCAGGTAGTAGGCGGTGGCCAGCCCATGGCCGCCGCCGCCGATCACGACCGCGTCGTAACCCGCTTTCGGGCTGGCATCGCGCCAGGCGGGCGCCCAGTTTTTCTGGCCCGAAAGCCCGGCGCGCAGCAGCGACCATGCCGAGTAGCGCGTCATCGCCCGCATCCGATGCTGATCTTCTCTCTCCTGAACATGCGGCAACTTTAGATACAGTTCTGTTTGGTTGCAAGCGGCAAATATGCCGTGATCGATGCCGCATATCGGCGACATTCGTAGCGGTGTGGCTCGGTGCGCGGGCGAGGCGATGGGCGCGGGAAATCCGATCAATATATTGTTTTAAAATAAATTATTCCGAAGATTCTCCGCCGGATCTGGCGCGGTGCCTGTATGGCAGTGCCGCCGATCCATCTCTGCATCGGCTGCATCGATAAAGTGCAGCGTTGCATGGAATATGCCTCTGGGGCACCATGAGGCGAATCGGGATGTCGAGGATTCCCGTCATTCCCGCGTAGGCGGGAGACGTAGTCGGGATGTCGAGGCTTCTTGTCATTCCCGCGTAGGCGGGAATCCATAAACACCGAGCTTCGCGAATTTAGCGGAGGCGCTCGAGTTTATGGATCTCCGCCTTCGCGGAGATGACGATGATGGTGGCGAGGACGGCGGGCTTCCGGCCCCCATCCTCAACACCCCGTATGGAGAGGAATGAAACAATGATTGTTCTGGAGAATGCGCGCCTGTTCGACGGAGTCTCCCCGGATTGCCCGGAGGGTGTGTTCGTGGCGATCGAGGGCGATCGCATCCGCGAAGTCTCCGAAACCCCGATCGCCTGGGACGGCGCGCGCCGGATCGACCTGAAAGGGCGCACGCTGATGCCGGGGCTGATCGACCTGCATGTCCATGCCTATGCATCGGGCATGGACGTGAAGCGGGTGGACGGGGCGGGCGAACCCTATCGCACCGCGCATGCCGTGCGCATGCTGGGCCATGCGCTGGACAGCGGCTTCACCACGGTGCGCGATATCGGCGGCGGCGACTGGAGCCTGGCGCAGGCGCTGCGCGACGGGCTGATCCGTGGCCCGCGCTATTTCTATGCGGGCAAGATCCTCTCCATGACGGGCGGCCATGGCGATTTCCGCGCCGCGAACGAGGCGGCGCACACGCATGGCTATTGCTCGTGCGGCGGCGCGATGAACAGCCTGTGCGTGGTGGCGGACGGGGTGGAACAGTGCGTGACGGCGGTGCGCGAGCAATATCGGCGCGGCGCGCATTGCATCAAGATCATGGGATCGGGCGGCGTGGCATCGCCCACCGATCCGATCTGGATGAACCAGTATCGCGAGGACGAGATCCGCGCGATCGTGAACGAATGCACCGAACGGCGCAGCTATGCGGCGGCGCATTGCCATCCGCCCAGCGCGATCCGGCGCTGCGTGGAATTCGGGGTGCGCTGCATCGAACATGGCACGCTGATCGATGACGAGACCGCCGCCTTCGTCGCCGAACGCGGCGCCTATATCGTGCCCACCATGGCGACGATCTTCGCGCTGCGCGAACTCGGCCCCTCGCTCGGCCTGCCGCCCGTCAGCCTGGAAAAGCTGGAGGGCGTGTACCGGGAAGCGCTGACCGGCATGGAAAGGATGCGCAATGCCGGCGTGAAGATCGGCCTGGGCACCGATCTGCTGGGCGATTCATACAATCAGCAAAGCCGCGAATTCACGCTGCGCGCCGATATCTTCCAGCCAATCGAGATCCTCCGCCAGGCCACATCGATCGGCGCGGAGATCCTGCAGCAGCAGGACGAGCTCGGCTGCGTGAAACCCGGCGCCTATGCCGACCTGATCGCCGTGGACGGCGACCCGCTGAAGGACATCACCCTGCTGGCAAAGGGCGGCGAGGCGCTGACGGTGATTGTGCGGGGCGGGGAGGTGGTGAAGGGGTAGGGAGGGATTTACATCCCCGCCTGATCATCTCGGACACCATTATCTTTCAAAGGGCGCAGATTCTAAAGTTCCGCGCGGCCAAACATCTAGCGCGATTCTTAATCGATTGTTGGTTTGAAGTTAATATGTGATGTGATGCAGAATCCACTTGTATTGAAAATGCAACTATAATATAAAATAATAATTCCTGTTTGTTATGGTCTAATTAGATATTTGCATATAAATTCATATATAAAGCTAGCGCTTGCATGTATGGCGTATGGTCGGGCGTCATCTGACTTTGTTGGATCTGCAAAATCTGAGACTGATTTTGCTGAAAAGGCGATTGGTCGAGGTTGTGCGCAACTATCAGCCGCCATCATGAGTCCGAATATTTCCATCTCTACGCCGTAAAGCTTGCGATGCTGGTTCTTAATTTCTTCGACTACTGCATCATCGCCTAGAACTGATGCACCGCTTGCGACTGCCTCCACATGACACGCGAGACTGTTCGGCGGCTTCGCTCCTGGAAACGAGGCCCGAATCGACGCCAGCATTGCCTCGTCTTTCGACGCTGCTACGAGCATGGGCCGGATGTCCGGGCTTAGGCGCAACTGTTCGGGGCTTGCGGCAAATCGGGGCTTACCATCGATGACCTCATATTTACCGGATCCCCAGTCCCAGCTCGGATCGGCAATTAGGATATCGCCGAGCTCGGTCCGGCCGCGAATGCCTCCACTGATGCCGGCCATCGCCAAATAGGTTGGCCTATAGATGTCAATAACCTTCGAAGCCAAGGCGGCTGTGGCTGCCATTCCCATGCGGCTCGCGGAGACAGTAGTCACCTTGAATGACTTGTCTTGCAGATCGATAATGCCCTCGTGATAGATCGTGCCATCCCCGGTGGGGCTGAAGCGCTTCCAGGCCAGTGGCAGTCGTAATACGCCGTCAAGTTCTTCGTCTAGCGCCGTTAGAATGGCGATATCGCATGGACGGGTCTCCCGTGGCCGACCAGCACTGGACCTGAGTGCGGCCAGCGCATATCTGGCGCGCGCTCGTAGCTGATCGCGCCATTGTGTATCGGTTGCATCGTAGCGGATGACCCCCCACAATTCTCCGACATCGCCGGCGGAGGCGGCTAGGGCGTCGGCATTTCCGGATACTGCTATTACGTGTGCTGGAACAAAAAAATTGGGGCGGGACGAGATCGACCTCATGAAATCCAGGCCGCCGGTCGGCTGCGGAGTTAGGTCGATACGGTCTGGAAGATGTAGGTCAAGTACAATCAAGTCAATCTGGTGTTCGCGCAGAATCCGCTTGGCCTCGACAGCGTCGTTGGCGTGACGGATGTTGCCCGACTCAATGCCGTCGATCTCAAGCAGTGTAGCTGCGAGATTCCTCAACTTGTATGGGTCGTCCTCGACGATAAGTATTCTCATCATGATGCAGGTCCAGTCAGTGCGCCGTCGGCCAGGACACGAAGTTGATCTCGCCATGTGTCGCTAGTCGCGCTAAAGTACACGGAGCCAAGATAGAAACTGTCAAACTCCCGCCGGAGTTCGGTGTCGAGTTGTTCCAGTGTCAAGTGTGACGGTCCGGTGCCAAAGGTATCGAAGCCGGTCACGACGACCACCGGCCAGGTGGCGCCGCGGCGTTTCATCTGGCGAAGCAGCTCGCGACCACCCAAACTCAGGGGCCTTCCACCATCAGAACCTCTTTGTACATCGAAAGTCGGAAGCGTCATATCAAGTAGAACAAGGGTTCGAGGTTTTGCTACGAGTGCTCGAAGACCGGTCTTGTATGAGCGTGCAATCTCGACGGATAGCTGTGGGGCCTCAGTCTGCAGAAAGCCGGTCATCCGATCTACTTTGAAATCGTCGTCTTCGATGATTAGTGCGCTCATTTTACGATCGCCTTCGCGTCAATTCCTATTGTGACAGCATATTTCGTATCGCTGCGGTATCCAAACTCAAGGCTATGCTTGGCAAGGAGGTCATGGCGTAGGATACGAATAATCTTCGCATAGCCAGATCCGCCTTCAGTCGTCGCCAGATCCTGAACCGTAACGATATTTTCGAGGCGTTCGCGACGCGCCGCGAGTTTTGTATTCTCGGTTTCCACGCAGTCAATCGGTGCACATGTGTTGATAAGCGTGCATTCGAGCCAACCACCCTCCAGCTTGGTCTCCAGCAGCAGATCCGGAGCGACATCCGCATATCCGCAATGTTCCACAGCGTTGTCGAGCGCCGTAAACAGAATGTACACTAGGCTCTCCAGGCTGCGACCGCGGCATTCGAATGAGACGTCATCGGATCGCTCGACCTTAATGTCCAGGCTAGGATGGCAAACCCTGATGCTTTCGCGCGCAACCTCAACCGCAATGCCGAACTCGTAATCGGGCCGTTCCATGTCGAGGGCGAGTGTGAACCAGCCAGCCACGTTCGCGATATTGACTGCGACTGCCGTTCGTGCCTTGGCAATCGCATCATTCAAGAGCGAAAAATTGTACCGGATGAATTCTGCTGTAATATCGCGTTGAAAATTATCGGTGATAGATTGGATTGTATCTAAAAAATCTCCTTCAATGTAGTTACGAACTGTAACAAGGCTTGTATCCAGAACTTTCCAGAATCGGTCGATGACCTTATCCATGAACTCATCGAAATTTGTTTCAGATCTAATATCTGTCTGAATTTGAAATGTATCAAAGTTGGTCTGATGGAATACAAACAGGCCATCTGGAGTCTCTTCTGATCGTACTTGGACTCTTTTTCGAACCAGTTCTGCAATCGCTGAATCAACTTCTTCTGAGAATCTGGACAATCGTTCTGATAGCCATTGCGATTGATCAGGCATATGCCATAGTTCCAAAGCCTGCACCCAGAATGTGTCAGCTTGATAAATATCGCCATCTCTTTGCGTGATCAGAGAGTTCATCTCAAATGCACTGCGCAGCTGATTCCCCATAGTGCCGTGACGAACTCGTGTACTCAGATACGCCTCAAGTCCATATTCTTGACTGGATATCAGGAGGCGCATGGCGTCATGGACAAGTCGCTCGAATAATATATCCCGCTCGCTTCCTGGAAGATCAGGGAAATGAATTTGTACGCCATCAACGTGAATTTCTGAAACTAGGCGCTGAACTTGACGAAATCTCTCAAGTCGTTCCGTGCTATGGCTTTCATCGCTTAGCGCAGTTGTATATCGATGGAAATTATCCCGCAGATTCGTTTCTGCCTGACGCTTGACGCCTTCCGTGTCGACATAGATTTTTGTGCGTTCAACTTGGTTAAAGCGATCACGCACGACCCGCCGCCTTGTGATCTCTTGTATTTCCTCTTGGTATCGCTGACGTGCTGTAGCATCGCGTTCCGCTAGAATGCGGCATATCTCGAGCCTCTCTTGCTCTGCATCGTTCACATCCTCGATAGTGATGAACTTGTCGAGGACGGGTGGTGAGCACACCTCCGATAGATAAGTTGTAAAAAGGTCGAGGTCCTCGCCCACTTCTGCGTGGACGATTTTTGACGGCAGGTCAGCGCCTCGGCTGAGCGCAAACTCCTCGGCCGCATCTGCCTGGGCGCTAATGCGTTTATCCTGATTATAGCGATTGTAGACATGATAGCAGATGGACAGGGGCAATTGGTCGAAGGGAGGGCCCTCCGTTTGATTCTCCACCGTGTCGAGCAGCGGTTCCAGTGGAAATATCTCGTGCAGGAGGGGGTTGCGACGATAGGCGCGTGCTACAGTTCGCAGGGCGTCGTGGATATTCCCGGAGCTCGCGAACGCGTTGAATAACTCGCGTACGGCATCGATCGCAATCATCGCAACCGGATGATCGTCGAACGGTTGAAGGCAGGCGATCGCCTCTTCATATCGAGACATTCGGACGAGCGCGCGTGCGCTATACAGCGAAGCTCGTTCATGCGGCAATCTCATAGCGAGAGTCGGATCGAGCTCGCGCCGTCCGAAGCTCAAAACCTCGCGCTGGAGCAGGAGTGCTGCGGAGCCAGGAAAAATGCCGACGGCCTCATCAAGTAGCGCATGGGAGTCGTCGACCGGAACTACCCGTAGCTGAAGCGGTGTTAGTTTGGGCGAGTTCAGCGCCTCGAGTTGAGCATCAAGATTGGTGTCGCTCGGATCGATGACGCGACCTGCAAACAGTGCGCGAATGGACATTGACAGCCCTCGGTGCGCGCCGATCAGGGCCTCTCTGAGAAGTCCAGTGACAGCGATACCTTCGTCCTCGCGAAAGACATGTGCTGTCGCCATCCAGTCTATGATCTGATCGATTGTTGCTGGTAGGGCTGGCCGTTCGCTGACGCGTAGTGTGCTGCGGGCGACAAGGCCGAACATCGCTGTCCGACTTGGTTCGGTACGCACGATCTTGACGCAGGCGTCAACCGCAGCGCTATAATCGCCTAAGGTATAGGCGTCCGCCGCACCGGTTTCTAGTCGACCGAGTAACCGTGTTGATGCACCGGTTAAAATATCCGCAAGCATTTGCAGTCGGTCATCTCGGATGTGGGGGGCTAGGACTGCGACTGCTTGAGCTGCGGCGATCCGATGTTCCGCGTTCTCCCCCTTAAGGCAGGCTGTCAACTGAAGTGCGTCCAGCAAGGCAATATAACGATCAACAAGTGTTCCGCTTTCCGAAACTGCGAGGATAGCGCTTGCGTGGTCAACTGTGCGAGGCGGCATATTCAGGACATGGTATTGGGCGTATGTCCTGACGGATTCGGGCATGTTTGAAGCATTGAGCGACCGCGTCGCAGCTTGCAAATATGCTGGTGGAGTGACGTTAGGGTCGGCCCGGTGCCCCATCATGTATATAAGCCAAGATTCGAGTGTCGAGCCCGCGCCCTCAACAAGTGTGTCAATGTAGTCGCCAGATTCATTACTGCCACTACGTTGAAGTATTGAAATACGCCGGGAAATTAGCCAGAGGGAAAGTCCAAGATTGCGTTCGAGTTCATCGAGAGTCTGAAGACATTTTTTATTGTTTCCAAGGATATACGCATCGTCAAAGACGCGTTCATACTCGCAAAAACGGACAATCTGATCCGGAAAAGCAGCAGCAACATATGAAGTCCAAATGAGATCCTTCACAAACCCTTGGGGCTTGAGCCGTGATGAGCCGCGTACTTGGGCAAGCGTTTTGGGCGTGAGGCTCGGCGCGATTGCTGCCCTGAAAATCTGGTTGCTGGCGAGCTCATCGAATACGGCCTCGGGACTTGCGTCGGCTAGGCGTCCGCGCAGTTTCTGAACTGCAAGGCGCGGCCTCTTGGTATCTCCTACCGCCTTCGCGAAAAACTTGCGCCACCCTGCCATTGCGTTCGATTATCTCCGCGTTCCACGACCGAGGGGCGTGCTGCCCTCTGATTTCGTATCTTCCATTGCAATTGCAGTTGCAAAATACCAAAAAAGCTACCTCACTCGCTCGACCGACGAGTCATTTTTCGTATCTGTCATTCAATTGTAAGTTTTCTTGGGGGGGGGGCATTGCATGCATCGCCGTGATCGGCTGGTTGAGCTGCCGATGTTCGACTCTGGGCCACCATGCCTCATTCGAGCTTGAGATGCTCCCAATCGGCTATCAGGGCTATATATTTTTCAATAAAAACCGATTCTTCGTTACCTTCGAGGGGTGTTGTTTCCGGAGAGAAGAATACTCGTCAAAGAGGATCAATAATGCGCATGTCTCTTGGGTCTAATTCTGTCAAAGTTTGTTGCATAGCCCATAGGCCCAACCTTCCTCCCTCTTCGGTAAGTGCTGGTTCTTCACTGAAATATGGATATACGACGCGCGTATACTTATCTCTTACGCGTGCGTGCAGCGCATCCCGTATGCGAATTGTGCCGCCAAGATTTGCAAGTCGTAAGTTGCCATGTACGCTTTGTGGGATAATCTCGACTGGCTCGTTCGACCAGCGCAGTTTTGCAGTGAGTAAATCGAGAATACCATCCCTCAGCAATGGGTATAGACGCTTAAAACTCCCATTGGATGTCACGCGTTCAGCAGTTAGTTGAGTCAGATCACCGGTTCCAGAGATATGCTTCTTCACATCCGACCAAAATGGTAGGTAAAAATCTCCGCCTTGGCTCCTTGTTCCACCGGCGTCCTTTTTGAGATCGAGTCGGATATCATTCTTAATTATTGATCGCCTTAACGACTGATTTGCGTAGAACAGCTGTAAAGCTTTTCGAAGAGGGATATCCAGGACAGACATGCGTAGTCCACTCATCTACATTGATGCCTATTAAGCACATGGATTTTTGTGAAAAAGCAAGGGAAAGTTACGTAGGGACCTTGATTTTTGGGCGAGCCAGCGCTTCGATGCCGTGACCGTCACCTGCTCGGGAACGCACTCGGATGGAGTTGAGACTGACTCAGGGCGAGGCCACTATCAACGAACGTCTGATATGAGTAGGCGCGAGGAAATGCCCGAGCCTTCGGAATTGTTTCGTTGTAGCTTTGAAAGGGTAATGGTTCTGAAAAAATTCGAGTTCTACCGCGAGGTTGAATCTGCTCGTAACAGGAAGCCTTGCGCTGTATCGTCGAGCCAATCCGCGTCATTGGTTCTCGCAACAGACGATCATTTTCCATCGTATGGCGCCTTGCGCCGGAGAGTGCTGCCTATGGTTCTGTGACGGTAGCTGCACGCCCTTGTTCGAGGCGATCTCATCACCACAACCTTGGCATTCGTAGATGCCGTTGTCGGGCGGCGTCTCTCCAGGCTTCCAGATCTTGTCAAAATTGGCATGCTCGTTTTTGGTTAGCTTTCTGCTGTCCTTATACCAAGCCATCGAAGCCCCCGATGTAAGTCGTAAGAGAAATCTTGATTGGTACCGCTGTGGCGTCAAGTGGAGATACCTCCACAATGGTATTGTTCACCTCGTACCAAGCGAGTGCCCCCCGCGATAAGTGACGAGAAAACATAAACTAATGAACTTAGCACGGATAACGGCAAGGCCTCCGGCCCGTCGCGCCCCCCGGCCCAAATCACATCAATCCTCCACAATCAAACAAACTCACCCAGCCTCCCGTCCCCCACGCCCCACCGCCACCAGAAACGCCACCGCCGTCCCCACGCAAAGCTGGAACGGGAATGCCAGCCCTTGCAGCATCTCGGGCAGGCCCAGCGCCGCCGCGATGGCGGGTTGGAGGAGGAGCACGGTGATGAAGCCCGCGATCAGTGATGCGATCACCGATCCGGTGGTGCCGCGGCGGGTGAAGATGGCGGCGAAATAGACGCCGAGCAGGCCGGCATAGGCGAACACCATCACCTGCAGCGCGAATTCCAGCAGGCCGAGCTTGGCGTAGTGCTGCCAGTAGAATGAGAGGACGGCCACGATCAGCATCGCCAGGCCGATCACGCCCATGCCCGCGCGGCCGGCCTGGACATAATGATGTTCGGGCACGGCGGCGGCGGTGGCGCCGTTGTTGTTGGCCGCCGCCGCCCGGCGCTCGCGCCAGGGGCGGTAGAAATCCTGGATCAGCACGGAAGACATGGCGTTGAGCGCCGAATTGGTGGTGGCCACCGCCGCCGCCATGATGCCCGCCGTCACCAGCCCGCGCAGGCCCTGCGGCAGCCCCGTCAGGATATAGTGCATGAAGATGCTGATCTTCTCACCCGCGAAGGCCTGGCCCGCGCTGTTGGTGGCGCCGCCCATCAGTTCCGGCCGGTCGTAGAAGATATGGAGCAGCAGCCCGATCGTGATGAAGATCGCCACCACCGGCACCGTCGCGAAGACGGAGAGATACAGGCCGCGCGCGCCCGTCTTCGCATCCTTGCAGGCGAGCAGCCGCTGCGTCGTATCCTGGTCCAGCCCCGACGATGCGATATAGAGCAGCGCGATGCCCGTCACGATCGCCAGCAGGGAGAAGGGGCGGGAGAGGTCGGTCGAGAAATCGAACAGGCGCAATTTGTCGACGCCGCCCGGCGCATGCATCAGGCCCTGCAGGATTTCCGCATCGCTGGCCGGGATCGCGTTGCGCAGGAAGATCAGCACTGCGATCGCCGATCCTACCATGATCACGAACTGGAACAGATCGATCCACAGCACCGATCGCAGCCCGCCGACAAAGGTGGACAGGAAGCTGGCGACCACCAGCACCGCCGCCGCCACGAATATGCCGCCGGCGGTGACCGTGCCCGTCATCACCATCGCCACCGCGATCGCCGCCAGATAGACGCGCGCGCCGCCCGCCAGCACGCGGCCGAACAGGAACATGCCCCCCGTCCAGCGCGTCGCCAGCGTGCCGAAACGCATGGTCAGCAGCTCGTAAACGGTGGTGACGCGCGCCGCGTAGAAACGCGGGATCAGCACATGCGCGACGAAGATCGCGCCGATCAGCCCGCCCAGATTGGTGCCGAGATAGGTGAAATCGCCATGATAGCCGAAATCCGGCCCGCCCAGGAACGTCGCCGCCGATTGCGTGGCGGAGAGGACGGAAACGGCGGCGAGCCAGGCGGGCACGGTGCCGCCGGCCAGGAAATAATCATGCGCGGTATCGGTATGGCGCGGCATGAACACCCAGGCGCCCGCCGCCAGGAAGGCGAAATAGCCGAGGATGACGGCCCAGTCTGTCAGGCTGAACGGGAGGGACATTGTGGGCTCCTATCGGCGGGTCGTTCGGGTTCCGTCTTCGTCATCCCGGCGAAAGCCGGGATCCATGCCGGGCTGGTGTCCTGCACCGGCATCGTATGGATTCCGGCTTTCGCCGGAATGACGGGAGGGGGTTAGTGGTTGTTCCTCGGGTTCCTTGCATAGCGTTATTCGCGGTGCTTCCAACCTGTCATCCCCGCGCACGCGGGGATCCAGTTTCTTCTTCTTTTTTCTGATGCTTCACGGAAAAGCTGGATCCCCGCGTGCGCGGGGATGACAAGGGGAGGGTGCGACCGGGTGGGCGTGACGGGTGGGCGGAGGCGTGAGGCCGCATGCCGAGCCCTTCAATACAGCAGATATCGCGCACGGCGGGCCTTGAAGCGGTTGAGGGCGGGTTGCCAGGCGGCGGCGATCCTGCGGGGGTCTTCGCCGGCCTTGATCCTGTCCAGCATCGCGCGGTCGCGCAGCAGGCGGTCCACGCGGTCGATCTCGAACTTGGGGCCGTAAAGTTTCCAGAGGGCGGAGACCGCCTCCACGCCCAGCAATGGCGCGTCCAGACGGTCGCGGTCGTCCACGATCACCTCCACGCCCTCCACGCGCTGGCCGACATGGGGGAAATGCGCGTCGCCTGCGGGCACATAGACGATGGGCATGAAATGCACGCCGGCTATGGCGCGGCGGTTGAGGTGATCGGCCAGCGCGACGCCGTCGATCCAGGGCGCGCCGAAGCGGAGGAAGGAGGGTTCGCTCGGCCCCTTCACATTCACGTTGGTCCCTTCCAGCAGCGCGGTGCCGGCATAGGCGGTCGCCTGGGCGGGGCTGCGCAGATTGGGGGAGGGGTTGATCCACAACAGCCCGGTCTGATCATACCAGTCGGTGCGTTTCCAGCCGGTCATGCGGATCACCGTCAGCTTCGCGCCGATCCGGTCCTCCGCATTGAACATCGTCGCCAGCTCGCCCAGCGTCATGCCCGGGCGCATCGGCTCCGCATGCGGGGTCACGTAATTCTCCTGGCCCGGCAGCGTGACGGGGCCCTGCACCGCGACGCCGTTGATCGGGTTCGGCCGGTCGAGCAGGATCAGCTCCACGCCATGCGCGGCCGATGCCTGGAGGAAATATTTGGTGAGCGTCTGGAACGTCCAGTATCGCACGCCCACATCCTGCAGATCGATCACCACCGCATCGACGCCGGCGAGCTGGCGCGCGCCGGGGCGGCGATCGGCCGGGTTGCCGCCATACAGGCTGACGATCGGCAGGCCGCTGGCCTTGTCCACCCCATCATCGATATGTTCGACATCCAGCGCGGCATCGATGCCATGTTCGCCGCTGAACAGCTTCACCACCTTCAGCCCCGGCACCGCCGCCTCGGCATCCTGCCGCAGCACGTCGATCGTGCGCCGGCCGCGCCCGTCCACGCTGATCGGGTTCGCCAATATGCCCAGCCGCAGCCGCCCGCCATGGCGCGCCGCCACCTGCTTCAACTGCGCAAAGCGCTGATCCTGCAGCACGTCGATACCCGTCCGCACGCGCGCGGCGGCGGGGGTGGCGATCAGGGTGAGCAATACCGCCAGGATCGCGGTGAGCATGGCGGCGGGGGATAATCTCATGGCTGTGGTTCCGCCCCGTCGAGCGCGGCGAGCACCGCGCCATGGATGGCGGGGCGGGCCTGTCCGATCAGGCTGTTCTCGCGCGTCGGGTTGACGCGGTTGGTGAGCAGGATGACGAAGGCGTCGCGCGCGGGATCGATATAGATGGTGGTGCCGGTGAATCCGGTGTGCATGATCGCGCTGGGGGATGCGAGCGGCCCGGCAAAGCCGCCGCCCGTGCCCGGCATGTCCCAGCCCAATGCGCGTTTGCTGTCCGCCGGCAGGCCCTGGGCGCGGCGGAACAGGTCGACGGTGCTCTGCTTCAACAGGCGCTTGCCGCCTAGTCGCCCGCCGTTGAGCCAGAGCTGCGCGAGCCGGGCGAGATCGGCGGCGGTGGAGAACAGCCCGGCATGGCCGGCGACGCCGCCCATCAGATAGGCATTCTCGTCATGGACGACGCCGTGGACCATGGCGTGGCGCAATGTGTCGTCCTGTTCGGTGGGTGGGATGCGGCGCAATTCGGCGCGCGGCGGGCGGAATCCCGTGTCCTTCATGCCCAGCGGGCCGAAGACCTCCGCCTGCAGGAAGCGATCGAGCGGGCGGCCGGTGATGCGCTCGACGATCTCGCCCATCAGGATCAGGTTGAAATCCTGGTATTTATAGCTGGCGCCCGGCGGATCGGCGGCGGGCAGCGCGTGGATCGCCGCCAGAATGGCCGCCTTGTCCCTGGCCTTCCACCAGAAGGGATCGCCCGCCTTCAGCCCGGAACTGTGCGTGAGCAGGTGGCGGACGGTGATCGCGTCATGCCCGGCGGTGCCCGCGAATTCGGGCAGGTAGCGGGTGACGGGCGTGTCCAGATCCAGCCGGCCGCGATCGTAGAGCAGGGCGGCGGCCATCGTCGTGCCCGCCACCTTGGTGAGCGATGCGAGATCGAAGATCGCGTCCACCGGCATCGGCGGCGCGCCGGGCGAGGAATCGATGCGCCCGAACGCCTTCAGCGCGACCAGCCGGCCATGCTGCCCCACCGCCAGAACTGCACCGGGAAAGGCGCGTTCGGCGACGAACCGATCCACCTCCGCAAAGGCGCGGGAGAAGCGGGTTTCCTGGTTGGCGGTGGCGGTGGCGGGGGTTTTGTGCGCCGGCGCCTCGGCCAGGGCGGGATGGGCGAAGACCAGCAGCGCGGCGGTAGCGGCGATGAGCCAATGGGGGCGGGTGTTGGGGATGATGTTCAAACGGCCTGCCATGTCCTTATCCTCCCCGCGCGCAGCGGGGGGAGGGGGACCGCCGGCCGCAGGCCGGTGGTGGAGGGGAAATACGATGCCGTTCGCGCGTGCCGGACCGGATGGCTGCCCGTCTCTTCGGAGAATGCGGGAGAGGGGATGAACCGCATTTCCCCTCCACCATGCCGCTTCGCGCCATGGTCCCCCTCCCCATCTTCGATAGGGAGGAGAAGGGGATCGTGCCGTTTCGAATCGTCATTGCGGGGGAGCGTAGCGGCGAAGCGATCGGGTGGCCAATATCGCGCCGGCCCATGCGAACGCGCATCGCGATCCAGTCCGTCATGCCGGCGGAGGCCGGCATCTCCCGACGGACAAGGCGCGATCTGGTTGGGAGTCCCCGGCCCTTCGACCATGCTCAGGAGAGCCCTTCGCCGGGGTGACGTGGGGAGGGCAGCGATGTTTCCGCCCGTCCGTGAGGGCCGGCCTCAACACCGTTCGGGCTGAGCTTGTCGAAGCCCTGTCCTTCTTGAGCCTGGATGCGGAAGAACAAGAGCAAGGAGCCCGAACGGGTGTGGGTTACCCCGCCGCCTTCACCCGTTTCGCGCGGGGCTTTGCCGTCTTGGGCGCCTTCATGCGCGCGGCCTGTTGTTTCAGCACGCGCATCAGTTCGGCGCTGGGCTCGCGGCCGGTGAGCACCTGATAATAGACGGGGACGAGGCGGAGGCGTTCCAGCGGCTCGTCGTCGATATTGAGCGCCCAATAGCCGATCTGGTGGAAATAGGTGACGCGCGCGCGCACCAGCGCCTCGTCTCCCGAATAGCCGTCGCGCTCCAGGAATTCCTGGATCAGTTCGATCCACGCCTTGTCGACGCGCGCCACCGATGCCGCCACCTCGGCCGATCGCCGCGCCCAGGATCGCACCGCGATATCGAACAGCAGCACGCTGGCATCCTCGCCCAGCCAGATGCCGAACACTTCCACCATGCCGTCGGTCGCGCGCGCCGAACGCGCGCGCACCTGCGCGATCTCGAAATAATTGCGCGCTTCCCAATCGGTGAGCAGCGCATCCAGCAATTCGCGCCGGTCCTGGAAATGCCAGTAGAAGCTGCCGCGCGTCACGCGCATCTGGCGGGCGAGCCGATCCACCTTCACATCGTCTATGCCGCGATCGACCAGGATCTTGCGCGCGGCGGCGATCCAGTCCTCTCGGCCCAGTCGGCGGGCGGGCTTGGCGGGCTTTGCCGGTTTGTCGGCTTTTGCGGCGTCGGTCATCAGGCCGGCAGCGTTGCGCGCAAAGTGCCCGAATGTCCAGCATCCAGTGCCGCCGCCCGCCCGCCATGCCCCGAATCGCGCCGCTGCCCATGCATGTTTTCCATGCACTATCGTCTGTTTGAAGTGATTCACGTCCAAACAGTTCTGTATTTTTTTCTGTGTGTTTCAGCCATGGTCACTGTATGGAAATTTCATTTAAATAATTGAAATACAATAAATATAGTCGGGCGCATCGGGCCCGAAACCGTATATGACAAACCCCGTTGCAAATGCGCGGATTTTATATGACAGTAGTGCATGGAAAAGATGATCGCTGACGGGCCGTCCAGGCATCGCGGCGGGTTCAGGCTGGGGATTGGAACATGCAGATGAAGCGGAGTTTGATGGTTGCGTGCGCGATCGGGGCGATCGCCGGGGCGCACGGGCAGGCCTTTGCGCAAAGCGCGGAGGAGGGCGCGGACACGCCCGACGCCAACGAGATCGTCGTCACCGCCAGCAAGCGCGAGGAACGGTTGCAGGACGTGCCCGCATCGGTCACCGCGCTGGGCGCGGAGACGATCGAGACGCTCGGCATCTCCAGCTTCCGCGACTATGCCAGCCTGGTGCCCGGCCTGTCGCAGCGCGACACCGGCCAGCCCGGCGTCGGCACCATCATCATGCGCGGCCTGAATTCGGGCGCGCAGCAGACGACCAACACCGCCGGCTATTATATCGACGACGCGCCGTTCAGCGCCAGCGGCTATCTGGCGGTGAGCGCGCTGATGACGCCCGAGCCCGAATTGGCGGAGATCGAGCGGATCGAGGTGCTGAAGGGGCCGCAGGGCACATTGTACGGCGCCGGCAGCCTGGGCGGCCTGATCCGCGTCGTCACCAAAAAGCCCGATCCCACGCGTTTCTCGATGAGCGCGCGGGCCGAGGTCAGCCATGTCTCGCACGGGGAGGAAGGCTTCCTGGCGCGCGGCACCGTCAATATCCCGATCATCAAGGATGTCGCGGCGATCACCGCCACCGGCTATTATCGCCGCCTGCCGGGCTTTGTCGACAATGTCTCGACGGGCAAGCGCGACGCCAACCGCGCGACGATCAAGGGCGGCCGCGTGGCGCTGTTCGTGGAGCCCGTGGCCGATCTCACGATCAACCTGGCCGGCCAGATCCAGCAGATCGACATGGTGGGATCGAGCGGGATCAGCACCATTCCCGGCAGCTTCACCCCCGAATTCGGCGGCTATAGCTACGATCCCTTCCGCGATCTGCCCGGCAAGGTGAAATATCGCCTGATCAACGGATCGATCGATTATGCGACGGGCATCGGCAACATCACCGCATCGGCCAGCTACGCCAAATATAATGTGGCGACGCGGGCGGATTACACCAGCGCCTATATCCCGCTGGCGCGCACCACGCTGGGGCCGATTTCCAGCATCGTCTTCGGTGCGCCGATCGATACGATCCTGCCCGCCAGCTCGCGCGCGCAGGCGCTGATCAATCCGGCGGCGGAGAAATATTCGGCCGAACTGCGCTTCGCATCGAAGCGGCTGGGGCCGATCGAGTTCCTGGCCGGGCTGTTCTACACCGATGAGGACAGCGTCTATATCACGCGCGTGTCCGCGCTGAACGCGGCGGGCGCGCCGCTGCCCGCGCCGTTCCAGACGCTGATCCTGGCGACGACCACGTCGAAGTACAAGGAAATCGCGGGTTTCGGAAACCTGACCTTCTACCTGACCGACAATCTGGACGTCACCGGCGGCGTGCGTTACGCGCATAACGAGCAGACAGCGGGCACCGGCGGGCCGGGGGCGCTCAGCTTCTTCCTGCCGCGCGCAGCCTCCACCTTCGAATTCGAAGACAATGCGACGACCTGGCTGGCGACCGCGCGCTGGCGGCCGATGCGCAACCTCAGCTTCTATGCGCGCGCGGCGAGCGGCTATCGCCCCGGCGGCCCGCAGACCAATTCGGCGCCGCCGCCGGGCGCGCAGACGCTGATCCGGCCCGACGGCGTGTGGAATTACGAAATCGGCATGAAGGGATCGGCGCTGAACGGCGCGTTCAGCTTCGATATCGCCGCCTATCATATCGATTGGGACGACATCCAGCTCAACACGCTGGTCAACGGCTTCGTGCTGGGCGGCAATGCGGCGAGCGCCACGGTGGACGGGCTGGAGATGCAGCTGCAGGCGCGGCCCAATTCGCGCCTGACGATCGGCGCCAATATGGGCTATACCGACGCCAAGCTGAAATCGATCACCGCAACCGCCGCCGCCGTGCTGGGCGCGCGGGCGGGGGACCGGCTGCCGCTGACCCCGCGCTACACCGTCGCGCTGATCGCCGATCACAGCCTGCCCTTCTCCGACAGCGCGATCGGCAATGTCGGCGCCACGCTGCGTTTCCAGTCGGACATGCCGTCCACCTATCCCGCGCTCGATCCCGGCCGCACGCAGAAGCTGCCGGATATCACCACGCTCGACCTGCGCGCCGCCGTCACCTTCGACGAGCGCTACACCGCGCAGCTTCGCGTCGACAATGCGTTCGATACGCTGGGCTTCACCAATATCGACGCGGCCGGCGGCGCGGTGGTGATCCGCCCGCGCACCGTGTCGCTGGGGCTGGGGGTGAAGTTCTGATCCGCCGTTGAATTGCCGTCATTCCAGCGAAAGCTGGAATCCATGCGGTGCCGGCACGTGAACCGGAGATCGTATGGACCCCAGCTTTCGCTGGGGTGACGGGTGGGAAATGCTGAACATATCCGTCCCGGAGCTTCAGGAGAGTAGAATGGACCGCCGCCAATTCATCGCGGGCTCCGCCGTCGGCGCGGGGGCGCTGCTGGCGGCGTCGCGCGCCGCCGCCGAGAACCTGCCGCGCGCCACGCCCGATCAGATGCGCAAATATGTCCGCGATCCGGGGCCGAAGACGCCGGTTTCGAACGTGAAGGCGGCGTGCAGCACCGACAATGCGATCGTCACCGAAACGATCCTGAAGGTGATGCGCGAAGGCGGCAACGCCGTCGATGCCGCGATCGCGGGCTGCATGGTGCAGGCGACGGTCGAACCCTTCATGACCAATCACACCGGTACCGTCACCTTCCTCTATTACGAGGCGAAGAGCGGCAAGCTTTACCAGCTCGACAGCACCGGCACCTTCCCGGCCGATCTGCCGCCCTTCCGCCCGGTGCCGCCGATGCCCGGATCGGGCTATGCCGCCTATCCGCCTTCCGCCGTGATCCCGGGCTTCATGCCGGGTCTGAAGGAAATGCATGCGCGTTTCGCCAGCAGGCCCTGGGCGTCGCTGTGCGAGGATGCGATCCGCTGGGCGGAGGAGGGGCACCCCGTTTCCACCTTCGAGGTGCAGGTCAACGAATTCGGCGCCAATTTCTACAATCACTTCGCCGATGGCCGGCGTTTCTTCGCTCCCGGCGGCTTCCTGGTGAAGGTGGGCGATCTGTTCGTGAACAAGCCGCTGGCGCAGACCTTGCGCAAGGTGGCGCAGGAAGGGCCCGATCACATGATCACGGGCGAATGGGCCGATGCCTTCATCGCGCGCGGCAATGCGATGGGCTGGCGGATCGAGAAGCGCCACATGACGGCGACGCCGCCGCGCTGGATCGATCCGCTGCGCTTCGCGCACAATGAATATGAGATCGCCAGCCTTGCCCCGCCGCAGAACCAGGGGCTGCGCATCGCGATCACATTGGGCATCCTGCGCCATCTGGGCATCCGCAAGGTGCAGCCGGGATCTGCCGAGCATCTGTTCTACATGGCGCATGCGCTGCGCCATGCCATCTATCATGCCGGCTTCAGCGGCGATCCGGTGGCGGTGGCCGATTACGACACCGCGGCCCTGCTGGACGAAGCCTTCTTCGCGCATTCGGCGCGGCTGATCCGCGGCATCATGCCCAAGGTGGACCTGTCGCGCCATGTGGCGATGACGAGCGGCGCGAGTTCGCTGGGCGGCGAGGCGACGGGGGCGGGCAACCGGCTGGAGAAGCAGCCGAGCGGAAGCTGCGAACTCGCCGTCGTCGATGCCGAGGGCAATTGGGTGCAGATGATGAACACGCTGCAATCGGGCGGCATCCCCGGCGTGGTCGTCGGCGGCGTGCCGATGGTGGGCAGCCATTGCACCTTCGACCAGCCCGGCACGTCGATGATGCAGCTGCTGGCGCCCAATGCGCGGATGCGCACGGTGATGGGCAACACCATCGTGCTGAAGAACGGCCGGCCCGTGCTGTCGCTGGGATCGCCGGGCAACGTCCATTGCACGGTGCCGCAGGTGCTGACCTATGCGCTCGATTTCAACATGTCGCCCTATGACGCCTCCGATGCGCCGCGCATGCTGCCGCTGACCGACAGCAGCGAGATGGTGATCGAGGATCGTCTGTCGCCCGAAGCGCTGAAGGGGCTGGCGGCGATGGGGGTGAAGGTGCGCGCGGTCGGTGCCTATGACTATCATATGGGATCGTTCCAGATGGCCTATCGCGACGCGAAGGGCGCGCTCGGCGCCTCCGCCGATCCGCGGCGCATGGGTGTGGCGGACGGGCTGCGCTGATGCGGTCGCTCGCTTTCCTGCTGGCGCTGACCCTGCCGGGCTTGGCCCAGGCCCAGGATTCCATGACCGAGGCTTATGGGCGCGCCGCCAGGGTGCTCGACGCCAATCTGACGGGCGCGATCCGCAATGCGGAGGTGACGCCGCACTGGGCGGCCGATGGCAAGAGCTTCTGGTATCGCAGGGATGCCGGCCAGGCTCAGGAATGGCTGATCGTCGATGCGCGCACGGGCGCGCGGACGAAAGCGTTCGATGCGGCGGCGCTGCGTGCGGCCGCGCAGGCGGCGATCGGCGCGGCGACGCTGCCGGGGGTGCTGCCGGTGAGCGCGATCGATGGCGAGAGCGTGACGATCGGTCTTGCGGACGGGATCGTCACGTGTCGTTTGCCGCGACTGGAATGCAGCCGTGCCGCGCTGCCCGTCCGCGCGGCCGACGCGATCTGGTCGCCCGATGGCCGGCAGAGCGTGTTCGCGCGCGACCATAATCTGTGGCTGCGCGGTGCGGACGGGGGCGATCCGGTGGCGCTCACCACCGACGGCGTCGCCGACAATGCCTATGGCGCGCCGTCGGACATGTCGCTGTTCGCGATCCCGACGATGCGTTCCACAGCACCTCGCCCGCCGGTCGGCCTCGCCTGGTCGCCCGATGGCCGCCATCTGCTGAGCGACCGTGTCGACCAGCGCGCCGTGGCGCCGATGCCCTTTATCGAGGCGGCGCCGCTCGACGGCAGCCTGCGGCCGAAACTGTGGCAGCCGCGCATCGCGCTGCTGGGTGAGAGCGAGGCGATCAAGAGTGACCTGACCGTCTTCGACATCGCCGCGCGCACGCACCGGCGCGTGCAATTGCCGGAGGGCTGGCGCACATCGCCCAGCGTCTTCCACTGGTCCGCCGATGGGCGCCGCGCCTATGGCCTGGCATCGACGCGCGCGCAAAAGGCGATCGGCCTGGTCGAGATCGAGCTGGCGACGGGCGCGGTGCGGCTGGTGATCCAGGAAGCGACGCCGGTCTGGGGCCGGTTCAACGCCTTCATTTACAGCGCGCCCAATGTCCGCATCCTGGAGAAGACGGGCGAGGCGATCTGGTTCTCCGAGCGTGACGGCTGGGGGCAGCTTTATCTCTACGATCTCAAGAGCGGCCGGCTGAAGCGCCAGCTGACCACCGGCAAGCGCACGGTGCGCGACATCGTCGGCGTGGACGAGGCGCGGCGGCGCGTGATCTTCACCGCCGGCGGCGCCGATGACGGGGAGGATCCCTATCTTGTCCGCATCCATGCCGTGGGCCTGGATGGCGGGCGGCAGGTGCTGCTGACCCCCGAAAACGCCGTCCATGTCGCGGCGCGCGCGCCGATCGGCAATGCGATGGCGGGCTGGACGTTTCCGGGCATGACGGCGCCGGGAAGCGCGGCGAAGGCGCCGGCGGCGACCGGCGCGCTTTCGCCCGACGGCGCGATGATCGTCGAAAGCCATTCCGCGCTCGATCGCCCGCCGGTGAGCGTGCTGCGCTCGGCGATTGACGGGCGGGTGATCGCCACGCTCGAAACCGCCGATGTCTCGCAGGTCGCGGCGGCGGGCTGGCGCGCGCCGACGCGCGTGCGCACGCTGTCCGCCGATGGCAGGACGCCGATCTGGGGCACGGTCTGGTTCCCGCCCGATATGCGGCCGGGCCGCAAATATCCGGTGATCGACGCGATCTATGGCGGCCCGCAGGTGACCAACGCGCCCGCCGACTATCGCGAGGCGGTGGTGACGATGAACCCGCGTTCGCGCGCCAGCCTGGCCGAACTCGGCTTCATCGTCGTCACCATCGACGGGCGGGGCACGCCCGGCCGGTCCAAGGCGTTCAACAATGAAAGCTACGAGGATTTCGCGGCGCCCGAACTGGCCGATCATGTGGCCGGCATCCGCCAGCTCGCCGAACGATTCGGCAGCTTCGATCTCGATCGCGTCGGCATCTATGGCCACAGCTTCGGCGGCTATACCTCCGCCTATGGCATCCTGGCCTATCCCGATTTCTACAAGGTCGCGGTCTCTTCGGCCGGCCCGCTCAATTTCCAGGGCTTCTATCCGGTGGAGGGCATCTTCCCCGTGCCCGATTACGGCAATGGCCGGACGGCGCGGCCCGATGCGGGCGCGGTGCCCGCCAATTACGCGAAGCTGGACCTGATGCCGCGCGCCGCCAATCTGAAGGGCAAGCTGATGCTCGTCTATGGCGAGCATGACGAGAATGCGCTGCCCAGCGTGACGCTGCAATTCGTCGACGCGCTGATCAAGGCGAACAAGCCCTATGACCTGATGTACCTGCCCAATCAGGGCCACGGATTCTTCCGCACCAGCCCCTATTATACCCAGCGCATGTGGGATTATTTCGTCGAGCATCTGCTCGGCGCCACGCCGCCCGCCGATTTCCGCCTGCAATTCAACGCGGCGGCGCCGGCTGCTGGTTATTGAACCCCTGTTTCCAGACGAGGATAAAATGAAAGTGACGCGCCGCACCGCAATGAAGGGCCTGATCGCGACCGGAGCCGCGACCGGCCTTGCCCCGCATCTCGCCGCCGCCGCGAGCAAGGTCGATCTTTCGCCCGCGCGCTGGCCGAAGGGCGAATATGATCGCTTCATGACCGCGCAGGGCGTCGATCGCACCCGCGCGGGCGCGGCCAGGGGCACGCATGGCGCGGTGACCGTCGCCTATAACGGGCTGGCGGCGCGCGCGGGGCTGGAGGCGCTGAAACAGGGCGGCAACGCCATCGATGCGGTGATGACGGGCGCGCTGGCGCAGGTGGCGCTCACCATGGGCGCGCCGATCAGCTATTTCGGCATCATGTCTCTGGTCTATCACGAGGCGAAGACCGGCAAGACCTATACGATGAACGCCGAATGGAACACGGTGCGCGGCGAGAGCGATCCGATGTCCATCCCCGGCCAGATCGATTTCTCCAGCACGGAGGCGCTGCAGGGCAAGGGCGCGCCGAGCGGCCGCACCGCGCTGGTCGGCGGCTTCATGAAGGGGGTGGAGGCGGCGCATCGCCGCTTCGGCAAATTGCCCTTCGCCAGCCTGTTCGATCCCGCCATCCATATCGCCGAACAGGGCATGCCGGTGACGCCGCTGCTCGACAGCGTCTTCAAGTTCCGCGACAAGGATATCCGCCGCCTGCCCGAAACCCGCGCGACGCTGGTGAAGCCCGACGGCAGCGCCTATGCGCTGGGCGACAGTTTCCGCCAGCCCGCGCTCGCCAGGACGCTGCGCGCGGTGGCGCGCGACGGCGCCGACTATATGTATGGCGGGCCATGGGGCGAGCGGCTGATCAAGGCGATCCAGGCCGATGGCGGCAAGATGACGCTGGAGGATCTGAAATCCTATCGGGTGATCTGGGCCGATCCGCTGGAAGCGCCGTTGCGCGGCGGTTATTCGGTTCGCACCTCGCCCGTGCCCAATTTCGGCGGCGTATCGCTGATCGAGGCGCAGAACCTGGCCGATGCGGCGGGGCTGTGCGGCGGCGAACATTGGACGAAATCGTCCGACGCGCTGCGCAAGGCGGCGGAGATCACGCAGCTTTTCGCCATCTCCATGTTCCCGAAACAGGCGCAGGAGGCGATCTATCCGGGCATCGACTTCAGCGACGCGGCGCGCGTGACCAAGGATCATGCGGCGGCGCTGTGGAAGCAGATCGAGGGCGGCAAGACCTTCACCAAATGGAAGCGCAATTCCCCGATGCATTCGGACGACATCGTCGCGATCGACAGCGAGGGCAATATCGCCGCGATCACCCATTCGATCAATTGCGTGAACTGGGGCAAGACCGGCATCTTCGTCGACGGCATCTCGATCGGCGATCCCGCATCGTTCCAGCAGGCGATGATCGCGCGCGTCACGCCGGGCGAACGCCTGCCGGCGCCGACCGAGACGGGCGTGCTGTTCAAGGATGGGGTTCCCGTGCTGGGCTTCGCATCGATGGGCGCGGGCCTGCACCAGCGGACCTTCCAGGGACTGCTCAACTATACCTGTTTCGGCATGGACGTGGAGGAGGCGATCAACACCGCCGATTTCTATCTGCCCGCGGTCGACCCCGCGACGGGAGAAACGACGCTGACCGTGCCGGAGGGAAGGTTCGACGAAAAGGTGCTGGCCGGCACCGGCCTTGCCTGGCGCGTCATCCCGCTGGAGGAGGCGCGGCTGGGCGGCGAGGGCAAATGGGTGGCGATCAGCCGCGATCCGAAGACCGGCGCGCTCCACGCCGCATCGCACAACCGCAACAACAGCGCGGCGGTGGCGTATTGAGGGGGTGTTCGACACCATCACCGTTTGGACTGAGCCTGTCGAAGTCCTTGTCCTTCTTCGGCGCGGAGCCAAGGAAGAACAGGACTTCGACAGGCTCAGTCCGAACGGCGTGTGGAAGGCTCTTGCGCCCAGTTGACAGACGCCCCGCACAGGCGGAGCATCCGCGCCCGTGACACCCATCGCGGAGAGGCGGCATGTGCGACAATGATATCCATCCGGGTCTGGTCGAAAACTGGACGCTTTCGCGCAGGGGCTTCGTGGCGACGGGGCTGATCGCCGGGCTTTCGACCGCCGCCCATGCCGCCGCCGCCAAGGTCACCGAAAAGGACGTGACGGTGACGACGCCCGACGGGCAGGCCGATGCGGTGCTGTTCCATCCGGCGGGCAAGGGGCCGTGGCCGGCGGTGCTGATGTGGCCCGATATCATGGGCCTGCGCCCGGTGTTCCGCGAAATGGGCCGGCGGCTGGCGTCCGACGGCTATGTCGTGCTGGTTCCCAATCCCTTCTATCGCAACAAGCGCGCGCCGGTGATGGCGGGGGCGATCGATTTCAACGATCCCGAAACGCGCAAGATCCTGATCGGCTATCGCCAGGCGATGACCGACGATGCGGTCGATCGCGACGCCGTCGCCTATCTCGCCTTTCTCGACGCGCAGCCGCAGACCGCGAAGCGCAAGCGCGCGGGCGTGCAGGGCTATTGCATGGGCGGCCCGCTTTCCTTCCGCACCGCGGCGGCGGTATCGGGCCGGATCGGCGCGGTCGGCAGCTTCCATGGCGGCGGCCTCGTCACCGATACGCCCGCCAGCCCGCATCTGCTGATCCCGAAGACGCATGCGGCCTATCTGATCGCGGTGGCGAAGAACGACGATGCGCGCCAGCCCGCCGCCAAGGACGAGCTGAAAAAGGCCTTCGCGGCCGCGAAACGCAAGGCGACGGTGGAGGTCTATCCCGCCGATCATGGCTGGTGCGTGCCGGGCAGCCAGGTCTATGATCAGGCCGCCGCCGAAAAGGCGTGGAGCGAGTTGCTCAAGATGTACAAGAGCAGCCTGGTTTAGATGGCGCCGTCATCGGACAGGCCGGGCCGGTGATTTAAAGACGACGTAGGGGTAGCACTTTCAGATTCGAGCAAAAGTGCCGAACCTGCCTCGGCGCCAGCCATATCATCGCCTGATTGTAGCGCACCGCATAATCGCGAATGGCGCGTGCGCATTCGGGGGCGTTGTGTGGGGTCCCAAGACCGATGGCGAAGGACGTGAAATTGCGGCGAAACCATTTTCCCGTATTTTGGTAGCGATGACCCTCAGGCGCATTGTCGCAAGCCTCAGGGTAAAAGCTGCTGTCCAGGCCGTCATGCGGAATCGCCGTCAGCCCTATGGGGGTCGCGTCGCCGCGTGCCACATCGGTGCGCGCGTCCGCTACAGGATCGCGCGCGGCAAGCTCGACTGCGCATCGACGAGCCTCGGTCGCTATCCGGCGGTTCTCGCGTTGCTCATATTCGCGCGCGACTCGCATGCGATCGTGGCGCTCAAGCTGGGTGGCAATGAAGATCGCGGACAAACAGATCGCATCGAACGCGGCCACCGCGATAAGCAATGACGGCAGTGTCCATCGGTTCTTTCGATCTCCCTGTCGGGGGGCACCCGCCATCCATCCCCATCCGATGATTCCCCACCAGGCAGGAACGCTGAACAGGATCGTATAGGTTTCGGCATCCGTCTCCGGGAGCATCGCCATTAGAGGAGCGGTGCCCATTGCAAGGATGAAGATGCCGAGTGCCGGGCCGGGGATCAGGTGCCTGGCCCAGCAGATCCCGACCGCGACCGGCACTGCGACAAGCGATATGACGATGGTGACGATCAGATCGGGCAATCGGCAAGCCTTTCCGCACGGCAGTGGCGACCGCCCGCCGTCATGAGGATATCTGCATCGGATTATACATGCTCTGCAATGACTGGCGCTGGAGTCGATCGGGAGCGGCAATGTCCATGTTGCGATGCAACAATTCGATTGGTGCGTGTTGCCTGTGAGTGATATGCTTGTCCGCTCAAGGAGGCTTTCATGATCAAGGCCGCCATTCTCATGCTTCTCGCGGCGATCGCGATCGCCGCCGTTCTGCTTGTTCCCCGCCGGATCCGGCGCATGCGCCGCCGCGCCGCGCGTCGCCAGCACGAGGCGGGCATCATCCGGTTGCCGATCGACGAGCAGGACAGCGGCGGATAACATTGCACCCGCGTTGCCATATGGCATGATCTATCCTATATGATGCCATATGGAGATTGGCCATGCTGGCATTGAAGCCCGTTGATACCACGCCCCAGGCGTTTCGCGCGGACCCCATCACGCAGGAGGAGGGGGAGGCGATGTTTCGCGCCGTGCTCAACCTGTTCGGCAAATGGAATGTGACCGACGATCAGGCGGCGGCGTTGCTCGACATGCCGCTGCGCACCTATCGGCGCTGGAAGGCGGAGGGGCCGGGGCGGCTCTCGCGCGACGGGCGGGCGCGGCTGTCCAACCTGATGGGCATCCACAAGGCGCTGCGGATGATCTTCAACGAAGCGCAGCGCGGCTATGCCTGGGTGCGCGCGGCCAATCAGGGCTTTGCCGGCGCCAGCGCGCTCGATGTGATGCTGGGCGGCGAGCTGACCGATATCATGCGGGTGCGGCGCTATCTCGACGCCGAGCGCGGCGGGTGGTGACGGCGGCGGAGGAGAGTCCGGTCGCGAGGGTTGAATGGAACGGGGCGGTGCGGATCATCCGCAGCCTGTTCCCGCCGATCGACCTGTTCGAGGATATCGCCGATCCGGCCGATTGGCCGCTGCTGCTGTCGGCGGAGCAGAAGACCAATCCGCGCATCATGGAAACGATCGGCAATCTCGATCTGGTGCCCGCCGGGCGGCGCGTGGGCGGGCCGGGCGCTTCCTATCTGATGGCGCCGTTCACCCATGTCAGCCCCGATCGGCCGAGCCGCTTCTCCGACGGCAGCCATGGCGCGCTTTATGTCGCCGAAAGCTACGAGACCGCGTTGTTCGAGACGATCCACCATCATGGCCGTTTCATGGCGCGCACGGCGGAGGCGCCGGGCTGGACCTCGCAATTCCGCGAAATCGTGCTCGATATTTCCGCCGACCTGCACGACCTGCGCGGCGCGGACCCGGCGAGCGACCCGATCCTCGACCCCGACGACTATGCCCCCGCGCAAAAACTGGCCGCCGCGCTGCGCGGCGCGGGCGCGGACGGCATCATCTATCCGAGCGTCCGCCATCCGGGCGGCGAATGCGTCGCGCTGTTCCATCCCGATTGCGCATCGGCGCCGCGCCAGGGGCGGCACCTGGATTATCACTGGAACGGCGCCACGGTGGATCTGGTCCGCGACGCGGGCAGCGGGGCGGTGTTCAGGGTTGTCGAGGGCGGGGCGGGGTAAGTGACGCCCTGATTTACAGGCAGGCTCCAACTTGTCATCCCCGCGAACGCGGGGATCCAGCTATTCCGTGAAGCATCCGGAAAAAGAAGAAGAAGCTGGATCCCCGCGTTCGCGGGGATGACATCGTGCTTTTCCCGATCAGCATCCGTGATCGGCGCCCGCGCCGCGTGGGCGCCGGCGTTCCTCATTGTCGAGCCGGCGGAACGGGTCGCGGAGGAGGTCGCGGTCGCGGCGGTCGTCGCGTTGTTCGTGTTCCTCGCGTTCTTCCTGTTGCTGCTGCTGTTGTTGCGGCTGGCCGGCGCGGTTGCGGGCGCGGCGGGTGTCCATCATCTCGATGCGGCGGCGGGTCGCCTCGTTGCGCGCTTCGACGGCGGCGTCGCGTTCGCGTTCGGCGTTGCGGATATCCTCCTCCTTCGCGCCGGGGCGGTTGCGCAGCGTATCGAGCTTGCGTTCGGCCGCCTCCGACGCCGCCTGCGCGGATTCCACGCCTTCCAGCACCTTGTCGAACAGATCGTTGAACCGGTCCTCCGGCATCGACATCAGCTCGCCATCGGCGCGCGGGGGCAGGGGGACGGTGGCGGTGGTCGGCGGCTCGGGTTCCGCGATCGGGCGCGGTTGCAAGGCGCTGCCGCCGGGCGTCGCGGTCCGCCCGCTGTCCGGCGCGTTGCGCCATTCGGCGCCCACCCAGGCGTCTCCGCTTTCACTGCTATTGGGGAAGCGCTCGTAAGTTTCCCGCCCCCCGGCGTCGCAACAGGCGGCGGTCACCCGGAGCGTCGCCGGGCCGACATCGAAGCGGATCGAGATGCCCTGCGCCTCGCTGTAATGGAGCGAGGGGATCACGCTGCCCGATCCCTGGACCGACCAGCGCGCCAGCCGCACGCCGTCCGCCGTCTGTGCGCAGCCGCAATCGCCGACGATGATGAAGTCGTAGCGTTCCTGGCCCTTGTCCCACACCATCCGGTAGAAGGTCTTGCACGGGCCGCGCGTGTCGTTGGCCTGATCGGTCTCGACGCCGTCGCGCTTGAAGAAATCGCGGATATCGTCCCTGGCGCGGTCCATCGCCTTTTGCCGGACCGATTCCAGGATCTTGTCGGCCAGCTCGCGCCCGAAAAAGCGCGTCAGGTCCTGCGCGGTGCCGGCGCCGCCCGCGGCGCCGGAGAGCGTGCCCCACAGCATCTGGCCCGAGCCCACCATGACCTCGCGGCGGTCCATCACCAAGGTCTGGCTATGCGCCAGTTCCACCGCCGCCTTTGCGCATTTGCTCATCCGCTGGCCGCGCATCTGCGCGACCCCGGCGGAGACGCGATCGGCGATCTGCTTCTTGGTGCCCGTGGCCGCCGGGCCGATCAGCCGCTCGACGATATCGGTGGTCAGGTTGCGCACCGCCCACTCGGAATAGGTCTCCTCGCCGTCGCGCTGGTCCAGCCAGCGATCGGCATGGGTTTCGACGGGCGTGCGATCCGCCCGGGCGGGCGCGGGCAGCGCGATCAGCGCGAAGGCGGAGAGCAGAAGCGCGAATGCGGACAATCTCACGGGAACACCTCCCTGTTCGAGACTTGCCGGGATACGCGGCCCGATCAATGTACAGGAGCCAGGCCGGTCGAACCATGGGTAACGCGCCCCGTTTATACGCGCGCCGCGCCCGGCGCTGTGCGGCCGGTCACAGGCATGCGTTCAGCGCTTCGGCCAGATCCAGCGTGGCGCCTCTCCGCCCTCGGCATGCGTTTCGCCCAGCCGCTTGGAGAGTGCGATCTCGTGCATCTTGTGTTCGGTGCGCAGGCCGTGGATCAGCCTTTCGCTGTGCGAGACCAGGATGATCTGGCAGCGACGCGATGCGTGGACGAGCAGCCGGGCGAGCGCATCGAGCAGCGAGGGATGAAGGCTCGCCTCGGGCTCGTTGAGGATCATGATCTCGGGCGGGCGCGGGGAGAGCAGCGCCGCCACCAGCAGCAGATAGCGCAGCGTCCCGTCCGACAATTCCTTGGTGTCGAGCGGCCTCAGCAGGCCGGGCTGGCGCATCTCCACCACGCCGTAATCGCTGCCTTGCACCGCGATGCGCGATCCGGGAAAGGCATCCTCCACCGCGTCGTGCAGGGCATCGGCATCGCCCACTGCCAGGATCGTCGTGATCGCGGCGGCCAGATCGGCGCCGTCGCCCGCCAGCACCGGCGTATAGGTCATCACCTGCGGGCGGCGCGCCGGCGCGTCGGCATCGGTGCGCAGATTGTCGTAGAAGCGCCAGTTGCGCATGCGCTCGCGCATCAGCAGCAATTCCAGCCCGTCCTGCGGATCGGCGCAATGCGTCACCATGCTATCGAAGGGGAGGAGATTGCCCAGCGCATCGCGCCACTCGCCGCTCTCCGCCCGGCGCAGTTTCACCGCCGGTCCGCGCCGTTCGGCGAACAGGCTGAGCCGGCCGGGCAATTCGCCGGTCCACATCGATTCCAGCTTGATCTCCGGATCGCGCTGAAAGGGATACATGGGCTCGGGCAGGCCCAGTTCGATGGCGTAGCCGAAATCCTCGCCCGAAAAACCGAGCTTGAGCGCGATCGGCACCGAGCGCACCGTGCCCTGCACGGGGCGTTCGCCGCTCAGCATCTCGCGGCTGAACCGTTCCGGCCCCGCCCATAATGTGGAGGACAATCCGCCTTCGGCCGCGAGCGTGGCGATCAGCCGGCCCTGCGCGGTCTCGGCGAGCAGGCGCAGCGCGCGGTAGAGGCTGGATTTGCCGCTGCCATTGGCGCCGGTGATCAGCGTCAACTGCCCCATCTCCAGCACGATATCGCGCAGCGAGCGATAGCCGGCGACGGCCAGGCGCCCGATCACGCCGGTGCGGCGATGCGCCGCAGGCGCATTTCCAAACAGACTCTCACACCACCAGCGCCATGTCGCTTTGAAGTTCGGCGGCGCGCAGGAATGCTGGCCGTGCGGTCAGGCGCGCCAGATAGTCGCGGGTGCGCGGTTCGAAATCGGCGGAGACGCCCAGCCGGTCGGCCAGATACAAGGCGTAGCCCACCGCGATATCGGCCATGGTGAAGCGGCCGCCGCACAGATGCTGGGCGTTTTCCAGCGCGCGTTCGACGCTCTGGGCGCGCTTCAGGAACCAGAGCCGGTAATCCTCCGCCACCTGCGGGCTGCGCCGGTCCTCCGCTTCGAAGCGCGAATAGCGCAGAACCAGAGTGAGCGGGAAGGTGAGCGTCGCGTCGCTGCGGTGCAGCCAGTTGAGGTAGAGCGGATAATCGGGCTCGGCGGGGGTGAGGCGCAGCGACGCATCCTCCGCCAGTTCGCCGATCAACTGGCACATCGCGGCGGATTCGGTCATCACCGTATCGCCGACGCGCAGCGCGGGCACGGTGCCGAGCGGATTGATGTCGAGATAGCCCTCCACGCAATAGCGCGGCGGGAAGGGCATCTTTTCCAGTTCATAGGAAAGCCCGGCTTCCTCGAGCGCCCAGAGCGGCCGGAGCGAACGGGAATCGCGGCAATGATAAAGCTGCATCGGCGGGCCTCAGGTGGGGATGCACTCTCTGGCCCAGCCGGCGGCAGGGTTCAACCTGGGAGCGGGGGAATCTCTCCTCCCCATCTGCGATGGGGAGGAGAGGGAGGCGTCACTTCTGCGCGAGCAGCACTTCGGCGATCTGCACCGCGTTGAGCGCGGCGCCCTTGCGCAGATTGTCGCCCGCCACGAACAGGACCAGGCCGTGCTCGACCGTGGGATCGCGACGCACGCGGCCGACGAACACCGGATCCTTGCCGGTCGCGTCGAGCGGGTTGGGCACCTCGGTCACCACCACGCCGGGGGCGACGCCGAGCAGCGCGAGCGCGGCCTCGACCGAGATGGCGCGATCGAACTCGGCGTTGATCGACAGCGCATGGCCGGTGAAGACGGGCACGCGCACGCAGGTGGCGGAAACGGTGAGCGCCGGCAGGTCGAGGATCTTGCGGCTCTCGTCGCGCAGCTTCAGCTCTTCCTCGGTATAGCCGTCTTCCTCCAGCACATAGTTGAGCGGCACGACGTTGAAGCCGATCGGCACCGCCCACTTCTCGGGCTGGCCCAGATCGACGGCATCGCCGTTCATCGCGAGCGCGGCGCAATCGGCGGCGCCGGCGGCGATCTGCTTGCGCAGCACCTCCACGCCCTCCATGCCGCCGCCCGACACCGCCTGATAGGTGCTGGCGACCAGCCGCTTCAGCCCCGCTGCCGCATGGAGCGGCTTGAGCACGGGCATTGCCGCCATCGTCGTGCAATTGGGATTGGCGACGATGCCCTTGGGGATATTGCGCAGCGCTTCCGGATTGACCTCCGCCACCACCAGCGGAACCTCCGGATCGGCGCGCCAGGCGGAGCTGTTGTCGATCACGATCGCGCCCGCCGCCGCGACCTTGGGCGCGAGCGCGCGCGAGGTCGATCCGCCGGCCGAGAAGAAGACCACGTCCAGCCCCGCATAATCGGCGGTCGCGGCATCCTCCACGACAACCTCGCCTTCGCGGAAGGGCACGCGGTTGCCCGCCGAACGGGCCGATGCGAACAGCCGCAGCGAGCCGAGCGGAAAGTCGCGCTCGGCCAGCAGGCTCAGCATCATGCCGCCGACCAGGCCGGTGGCGCCGACGATGCCGACATTGGGCCGGGCGGGCAGTGCGTGGGATTGAGTCATGATCGTACGTCTCCTGTTGGTGCGGAGGCGCGGGATCGTGCTGGCTTGTGGATTTCAAGACCGCCCCGCGCTTCGCGGGGCTCTGTCCTGTTGTGCCTTACGTCAAACCGTCAGCACACCAAGGACCGCCCCGCAGCAGCGGGTCGGCTTAGTGCTAATCGATTTAATCATCGAGCTGGACATCGCGGCCCCGTTAGCGGCGGCGATGGGCGCTGTAAACAGGAAAGCGCCATCGGCCATTTCTTTACGCTTATGGAACGGGAGCGGTTGAGCCCGCGCGCGCGATCCGCCAAGTCTGTGCGATCGCAGGCGATTCCGGGACGGGCAATGCAGGCAAGCGAATGGACGCGTCTCTCGGCGCTGATCGACGAGGCGATGGAGCTTGCCGAGGATGCGCGCGACGCCTTTCTGGCCGGCTGGCTGGCCGACGATCCCGCGCTGCTGGAGCGTGCCAGGGACATGCTGGCGCGGATGCAGGACGATCGCTTCCTGGAACATGCCGGCCCCGCCGAAGCCATGGCCGAGGGCATCCCCGCCGGCCGGCGCTTCGGCGCATGGCGGATAGACGGCGTCATCGCGCGCGGGGGCATGGGAACGGTCTATGCGGTTTCGCGCGCGATCGGCGGGTTCGAACAGCGCGGTGCGCTCAAGCTGGGCCATGCCGACGGCCGGATCGACCGGGCCCGCTTCGAGGCGGAGCGCCAGCTTCTCGCCGATCTCGATCATCCCGGCATCGCCCGCATCCTCGATGGCGGCATGGAGGCCGATGGTAGCCCCTGGATGGTGATGGAACGCGTCGATGGCGGGCCGGTCGACCGCTGGTGCGACACGCATCGCCTGGCGCTCGGCCGGCGGATCGCGCTGGCGATCGAGGTCGCGGAGGCGGTGGCGCAGGCGCATCGCATGCTGGTGCTGCATCGCGATCTGAAGCCCGGCAATGTGCTGATCGATGCGGGTGGCCGCATACGGGTGATCGATTTCGGCATCGCCAAGCAGCTGGCGCTGAGCGACCGGACGGAGGGCGCGTTGCCGCTTTCCGCCCCCTATGCCGCGCCGGAACTGCTGACCGGCGAGCCGGCGGGGCCGCCCTGCGACGTCTATGGCGCGGCGGCTCTGCTCTACGAACTGGCGACGGGCCGCCCGCCGATCGACCTGGAGGGCGTTCCCGTCGCGCTCGGCATCGGCCGGGTGCTCGAACGCGATCCCAGGCGACTGACCGAATTGCGCGCGGCGGTGCCGGTGCTGGCCGATGCGCCGGCGCGGCTGGTTTCCGATCTGGACGCCGTGCTCGCCCGCGCGCTGCGCAAGGAGCCGAACGCGCGCTATCCCACGCTCGACGCCTTTGCGGAGGAGCTTCGCCGCGTGCTGGACGGGCGCGCGGTGACGGCGCGCGCGGGCGAGCGCGGCTACCGCTTGCGCCGCGCCGCCTGGCGCGCGCGCTGGCCGATCGCGGCGGCGGCGGCGATCGTGGTGGCGCTGGCCGGCGGGCTGGCCGCGACGCTGATCCAGAAGCGCGAGGCGATCGCCGCGCGCGACGCGGCGCTGGCGGAGGAGGCGCGCAGCGAGGCGGTGCGCCAGTCGCTTTACCTGCTGCTTGCCGAAAGCGGCGAGATGGCGGGTGCGGAGGCGGGATCGCGCGACGTGCTCGATCGCGCGACGCAGCGCATCGTTTCGCAATATGCCGGCCGGCCCGGCGGCGCGGCGCCGGTGCTGCACGCGCTGGGCGAACTCCATTTCTATCTGGGCGACTATGCGGCGGCGAAGGCGGCGCTGCTGCCGGTGGTGACGGCCAGGGCGGGAACGGTGCCGCCCGAAACGCTCGCCGCCGCGCGCTATGATCTGGCGCAGGCACTGGTCCGCATGGGCGATCTGGATGCTGCCCGCCCGCAGCTTGCCGCGGCCCAGGCCTTTTGGGCGGCCGATCCCGCCAAATGGCGTGCGCGGTTGATCGACAGCCGGCTGGTGGAGGCGCAAGTGCTGCGCGCGGACGATCCGAAGGCGGCGGCGGCGCTGCTGCGCACTGCGCTGGCCGATCATCTGGCGATGCACGGTGCGGACAATCGCCAGACCGGGGTTTTCCACAATAATCTGGGCGTGTCGCTGCAGGGGCTGGGCGATCTGGCGGGCGCGGGCGGGGCGTTCGAAGCCGCGCGCACCGTCTGGCGGCGGACCGGGCTGGTCGAAACGCCCGACGCGCTCAACACCGCCAATAATCTGGCGGCGATCGAGGCGCTGGCCGGCCGGCCCGAACGCGCCGAACCACTGTTCGCCGAGGCCGTCGCGATCCGGCGGAAATTGTTCGGCGCGTCGGCGGCGACCGCCGCGCTGATCGCCAATCACGGCAAGGTGCTGCTCCAGACCGGCAAGGTCGATGCCGCGCTGGCCGCGCTCGGCGAAGCCGTGCCGATGGCGGAGGCATTTGCGGGCGCGGGATCGATGCATCATGTCGCGGCGCTGGCCGGGCGTTCGGAAGCCGAGATCGCGGCGGGGCGTGGTGCGCCGCTGGCGACCGCGCGCGCCGCCATCGCGGCCGCCGAAGCCGGCAAGGCGCCGCCGCCAGGCATCGCCATGGCGCTGCTGGCGCTGGCAAGGGCTGAAGGGGCGGCGGGCGACAGGGCGGCGGCGAAGGCGACGCTGGCGCGCTTCGATGCAATGCTGCCCGCGCTCGGCCCGGCCGCCGCCCGGCTGGCCGAGGGGGCAAGGCGGGTGCGCGGGCGTTATCTGGATTGACGGGGGCGGCCGGGCGTGCGGCTCAGGCGGCTTCGGCGCTTTCCATCTCGATCAGCATCAGCGCCTTGGCCTTGGTCCAGTCGCGGCGGACGGTGCGTTCGGTGATGTCGAGCATGTCGCCGATCTCGCGTTCCGAATAGCCGCCGAAGAACCGGTATTCGACGATTTCGGCAAGGCGCGGGGCGAAGACCGCCAGCCGTTCGAGCGCATCGTTGAGCGCCAGCAGTCGCTCGTCGCTTTCCCAATAGATATCGGGCAAGTCATCCTCGAACGCGGCCAGCACGGCGCCACCGCCGCGCTTGGCGGTCAGGCGCGCCTGCGCGTGATTGATCAGGATCTGGCGCATGGCGCGCGCGGCGGTGCGCAGGAAATGCCGTTCGTCGGCGAAGCCGTGGCTGGCGCGCAACTTCAGGAAACATTCGTTGACCAGCGCGGTCGATCGCAAGGTTTCCCCCGCGCCGTAGCGCCAGTGAAGATCGCGGGCGATCCGCCGAAGCTGGGGATAAAGCGTCTCGGCCAGTGCGTCGGGGGAATCGGCGGGCATCGGGCCATTATGCGGATACGCTTCCTGCTTTCCACCCAAAGCGTGACGCACCGGACGGATGAACCCGCCCGGTGCGGCGTGTGCCACGATCAGCCAGGCATTTGCGCAAGGCAATCACGGATGACGGGCAAGGCCTCTTCCAGCCTGGCGCGCGACACGAACACGCGCGTCGTGCCGCTGATCAGTTCGGCGCGCTTGTCGGCGCCGATGCCGGCGGCATCGTCCCGGCGCGCGGCTTCGCCGGTCCACCAGGCGACCGCCTTCATCGTGATCCGCGCCAGTTCGGGCGGCGTTTCCCCGGCGGGCAGGATCCGCGACGATGCAGACGCCGCCGAAAGCAGGCCACGGCAGCGATAGGCGAATTCGACATCGGCCGGGCCGACGCCGGCTGTGGCGGCGGATGAGTGTGCGGCGGCGTTCGGGGGCGTCGCGCCATTGTCGGCGGCGTTCGTCGATGGATCGCCGCCGGAACAGCCGGCAAGCAGCAGGCCGGCGGCGATGGCGAGGAAAGGAAGGGATGTACGCATCAGGGCTCCTTTGCGGTTCGGATCGGTTTTGCGCGGGCGACGTTATTTGCCATCGGTATAGACAAGGGTGACGATCGATCCGCCTTCATCGTCCGGGGCCGCCGTCACCTGCATGCCGCGGCCTTCATCGCCGGCGGTTTCGTTGCCTTCGCTCATGATCATGATGCGTGCCGGGCCGCTTGCCGTCTCCATGTCGGCCTTCAGCCCCGCCGCCTCGCCCTTGCTCCTGTAAAAGGCGATGATCGCCGCGCTGTCCGCATTGGGAACGGCCATCGCCATCATGCCCTTGCCGGGATCCTGCGGATTGAGCGTCGTCGTCGTTACCCGCGCGCCGGGATAGAGCGGCGCGAAGGGCGGCAGATTGGCGGGCGGGGCGACCTCACCGGCGCCCGGCCCGGCAAGCTTCACCTCGGGCCGGCCCGCCGGGCCTTCCTCCGCCGGCGTGCCCCCGCCGCAGCCGGCGAGCAGCACCGCCGCCGCCATGATTCCGAAACGCATTGCAATCCTCCCGACATGGTGTCGCGGGCTGACGATCGGACGGATCGCCCCGCTTGCAGGGAAAGAACCGGATCCGTGCGGCAGAGCGGACATGGTCGATGCATTTTTCGCTGCATGTCCGCTTTCGCGATCGCTTGCTGTTCTGTCCTTCGAAAGCGCGCGCGGTGCCGCTGGCAGTTCGGAGGAACGATCGATGACACGGAAATATCGGGTGATGGCGGTGTTGGCCGCACTGGGCGTGTGCGGTGTGGCGGGCATGTCGGCGATCGGACAAGCCAGGCCCGCCGCGCCGGGTGGGAAGCCGGGGGTGAACTGGCAGACGATGCACAATACCGATCTGTTCGGCGGCGACTATCGCGAGATCGTCTACGACCGGCCCGGTTCGACCTGGCAGCAATGCATGGCGACGTGCGAGGCGGATCGCCAGTGCAAGGCGTTCACCTATGTCCTGCCCGGCCGCCAGCCGCATGGCGAATGTTTCCTGAAGGGCGGCGTTCCCGAGCCATCCACCTCCGAATGCTGCGTTTCGGGCGTGAAGACGATGTCCGCCGCCAGCGGCGGCACGCGCGGGGCGCATCGCCGCGATGACTGATCGGGCGCGGCGCGGGGCCATCGGCATCGTTTCGCTGATAGCGCTGGCAGCGGCGGCTCCGGTCGCCGCCGGGCAGGGCGGTGCACCGCCGGCGGCGGCGGGCGATATCGTCGTCGGCGAATGGGTAGGCCGCTGCGGCGCGATCGGCACGCTGGTTCCCGCCGCCGATTGCGCGGTGGTCGGCGCCGTCATCCGGCCGCATCTGGACGAGATGTCGCGGGTGCAGCAGATGATGGACGGTCTTCGCGGTTGGCCCCAGGCGCCGGGCCTGAAGCCCGATCCCGCAACCGGCAAATCGGTGATCCTCTATGTCGATTACGACCGGTCGAAAGGCGGCGTCATGGCCGACACGGTCGGCGGCTATTCGAAGGAATATGGCTGGATCAGCTTCACCCAGCGTGAAATGGGTGAGGCCGCGCCGCGCGTGGAGACCCGGCCCGGCCCGCTGTTCCAGCCGGCCGCCGGCGATCCGCGGCCGCCGCAACTGATCACGCGGGAAGGCTATTCGGGGTGGCGCCAGCTGATGCAGTTCAGCGCGCACGAACTGTTCCACGCCTATCAGGCGACATCGCCCTTCCACCGAAGCTATTATTCCTTTTCCAGAAGCAGCACCGATTATTCGGTCTCCTGGATTCATGAGGGAACGGCCGAGGCGGCGGGCTATCTCTATCAGGCGCAGCGGCTGGGCCAGCCCGGCCAGGCGCGTGACACCAGCTATGCGCGCGCGCTCAACCGCACCGCCGACAAGGGCTATGATCGCGGCGAATTCTGGTATCTGCTCGCCCGCAACCGCAATGCCGGTGCGCCGATGAAATTCCTGTTCGATCTGCACAAGTCGACCGACGCGATCCCGGCGGGCGGCTATGAACAGTCGATCAGCTGGCTCGATACGCAGTTGCGGGCGGCGGGCGGGGGCCTGCGCGAGGATTATGGCCGGGTGATCGCCCAGGTGACCGATCCCGGCCGATATGTGCCCGATGGCGTGAATGCGTACGAATTCCCTGAATTCGAGGCGAATTCGCCTGACCAGGCGGTGGAGGTCCGCACCGATCCGGTGGAGATCGCCGGGCTCGCCGCGAGCGGATTCTACACGATCATGCGGGGCAAGCATCTCCAGCCCGCCGAGGACCGCGAACTGCCCGGCAGCCGGCTGGTCTGGTTCGAACTGCTGATCGACAAGCAGGAGGGCGACGAGCGCGTCGGCCTGGCGGTGGCGGATCAATGGGTCGATCGCAAACCCTTCACCCGGCTGATCCTGCCCGAAGGCCAGGATATCGGCTATTTCCCGCGCGCCACCAATATCGATGCCGCCGCCCCGGCGGAGACCGGGGCGGCGAGCGCGCGCTTCAATCTGCTGACCCGGAACGTCCATCTGCGCGGGCCGGGCTGCGCGAGCGTCGGCAAGACCTATCCGGTCAGGATCGATCTGGAGAGCAATCCGCTGGGCACGAACCCGACGCCCGAATTCAAGGCGCAGCGCGGCCGCTTCACCGGGGGCGATTATGCCGCGCCGGCGGGGCCGGGGCCGGACACGCTGATGGTGAAGGCGCGCGGGGTGAAGGGCGATGTCTGGGCGCCCTTCGCGAAACTGGACGTCAGATCGCGCTGCAACATCGTCATCATCTCTGACGACAGCCGCATGACCTATGACGATGATGCGAAGGCGACACGGGTGGAGGGCGGCGACGGCCAGGCGCCGGCCTATATCGATGCGAAGGGCATGGTCGGCCTGAATGACGAGACGGGCCGATGGATGCGCTTTCCGCACACGGCGATCGGCGGGGGCCATCCGGGGACGATGGCGTTTTTCGACGTGCCGCTCGACAAGGACGGGCTGAAGCTCAATGCGCTCAACCAGGGGCCGCTGATCCTGGTCGAAGGATTGAAGCTGATGCGCCGCGATGTCGCACGCTCGCGGCAGCGCGCGACCGAAAGCCCGGCGCCCTGCCCGTCGGGCGGCGGCCAGTGCATCCGCTTCGTCCATCCCTCGCAGCCAGAGGCCGGCATCTTCTTCGATCGGGCGGGCGAACCGGTCGGCTTCGAAGTGGATGGCGTGATGACGCGGATCGAATATGACGGCGATCCCGTGGTGGTGCCGCCCGCCTGACGCGGCCGTTGACCGTCCCGGCGGGCGGCATTGGCCCGGCTATTGCCGCCGCAGATAGAGATCGCAATCGGCATCTCCATCATAACCGCGCTCGGCCAGTACGAAACCGGCTTTCTCCAGCAGCCGGACCGATCCGATATTCGCCGGTGCCACCGTCGCCCGCAGCGGATCGATCCCGCGCGTCCGGCCGAACGCGACCAGTGCGTCGAGCAATTCGGTGCCGAGGCCCCGGCGCCAATGCGCGGGCGCGAGGCCGTAGATCAGTTCCTCGCTGCCGTCGCCCGGCCGCGCGAATCCCGCCCAGCCGATCAGCTTCCCCGTTTCGCGCAGCACGACCGCGCCGGTGCCATAGCCATGGCGAACGAGATTCTCGCCCGAGCGGACGACCCAGAGCCGCGCCATATCGTCGCTGAGCGGTTGGCCGTCGTCGACATGGCGATGGACGCGCGGATCGGCGAAAAGCGCGACCAGCGACCCGGCATCCTCCGGCGCGAACGGACGGACGATCAGCCGGGATGTTTCGAGCCTGTCGTTCAGCAGCATGCGGCGCCTTGTGCCGATGGACGGCCACGGAGTCGATCCGGTTGGATCGCTACCCCTGTCGCGGCGTCACCCCCGCGCCCAGGCAACGGCCGCGATCGTAATTGCCGACCATGCGGATCACTTCGCCCGGCCGGGGTTCGATGCGGCGGCCCTCGGCGATGCCGGCGAGGACGCGGCCGATCAGCTGGTCGAGCCGGGTGACCGCGTAGCAGGCGAGATTGGGTTCGGCATGGGGATTGCCGACGCCGCTGTCGTCGGTGAGGAAGATGTAGCGGCCCTGGGTGAGTGCGGCCATCGTTCGCATCACATATTCGGCGCTCTCCTCCACGCCGCTTGCAGCTACCGGCACGATCTGGACGCCGCGTGCGCGCAGCCTTTCGGTGGAGGCGAGGGTGGGGCCGAAATCCTCCTCATGCGGGGGTGCGTCGGCGACCAGCAGGATCGCCTTGGCCGCGCCCGGCCGCCATTGCATCCGCTCGGCCGCCGCCATCGCCTGAGCCACGGCCTCCGGCGTGTCGCCGCCTCCGCCCGCCTCCTGCTGCGCCAGCGTGGCGCGCACGCTGCGGATATCGGCGGTGAGCGGGGTCGAGCGCACGACATAATCGTCGCCTTCGTCGCGATAGACGATCACCGAGATGCGCAGATCGAGATTGCCCGCCTCGCGCTTCAGCCGCGCGACGATCGAATCGATCTCGGCCTGGAGATAGGCCATCTCGTCGCCCATGCTGCCGGTGGTATCGATCACCAGCGCCAGGTCCATCGCGGTGACGGCGGGCGCGGTGCCGGGCAGCGCGATGGCGATGCTGCGCGCGCCCCGCCCACCTAGGTCGAGCGCGCGGGCGGCATTGCCCGCGGCGGAGGCGACGCGGACGGTGGTGCGCGCGGGCACGCGATCGAAGGCGGGATAGAAGGATGCGGTGCCGTCCGCGGCGGCGACCAGGCGCAGCGGCGATCCGCCGCGCTGCACGTCGACGCGCGCGAAGGGAACCGGGCGGCCGCCGGCATCGACCACCTTCACCGCGACGCGCCTGCGCGTGTCGACGAACGGCAGGTCGCGTTGGCCGCTCTCCTGCAGGAAACGCTCGGCATAATCGGCATAGAGTTCGGGATTGAGCAGGTCGTCATGATCGCCGGCGGTGAGCAGCCCCGATTGCGCGGGCGGCTGCGGGCGAGGTGGCACGGGCGGTGGCGCGGCGGGTTCGACGGGCTCGGTCGTCAGGGTCTCGGTCTTGCCCTTGACGATCCCGGCGACATTCCACTCGCTCCTGCGCGCGGTGACGCGCGGGGCCTCGGCGGCGTCTTCGACGGCGGCATAGTCGGCGACGGCGTCGCGGCCGTCGGCGGATCGCGGTTCGGGCTTGCCGCAGCCGGCGAGCCAGAGCGGGATGGCGAGCAGGGGAAGAAGGGAAAGGTGACGAACGGAGGGGGCATTCGACATAAACGGCATCCTTCACGCTGGGAAACCGTGTGAAACATTATCACAAAGATAGAGAATGCAAAGAGGGTGAAACTCTTAGAAAAATTGGGGTCTGGTGCCAGATCATCTCCTTTGTGCGCGGCTTCATGTTGGGCGTAGCATGAACGGGTACAGATAAATTGGGGGTGGGCGATGACGGTATCGGACCGGGATCAGGCGGCGCCGGCATCGGCGGAAGATCTGGGCCTCACGCGGCGCGGGCAGTTGACCGCGATGATCGCGGCCTTTGCCGGCTATGCGCTGGCCGCCGAACTGGCGGCCGCGCGGCCCGGCCGGCGCATGGCGGCGCGCGACTGGATCGATCGCCAGGACGAGATCGCGCGCGCACTCAAGCGCGGCACGCTCTCTCCACGGGCGTGGATGGACGCGGTCGTGGGGCTGGCCGGCGAGATCGATGTCGCCGAACTGATGGCGAGCCTGGATCAGGCGCGCGTGACGGCGGCGGCGATGCCGCCCACCAACGATCCGCAAAAACGCCATGTCCGTTTCCTCGATGCGGATGGCGCGCCGCGCAAGCTGGCCTATGGCGCGGCGCTGTTCGATTTCGCGCCGCACAATGTGATCACCCCGCACGGTCATCGCCACATGGCCTCCGCGCATCTGGTGGTCGCCGGCGCCTTCCGCGTCCGCAATTTCGATCGCGTGCGCGACGCGCCCGGCGCGATGGTGATCCGCCCGACGCGCGATTTTCGTGCGCGCACCGGCACGCTTTCGGCCATGTCGCCCGATCGCGACAATATCCACTGGTTCGTGCCCGATGGCGGCCCGGCCCGGACTTTCGATGTCGTCATCTCCGGCCTCGACGCCGGTGCGCCCGATTACGAGATCCAGGCGATCGATCCGCTGGGCGGGCGCCGGCTGGCCGACGGCACGATCCGCGCGCCGATCATGTCGTTCGAGGCGGCGTCCGCACGCTATACGGCGAGGATGTGAAGGGGGCGGAACCGGGCATCCATCGCCCCGGTCCAGGCGAAGTTTACTGCACCGACCGGAACAGGCTCGGCCAGTCGCCGGGATAGCGGCCGCCGCAATTGCGTTGCAGGTCGAGCGCGGTGAGCCGGAAGGCCGCGCCGTCCCAGATCCAGCTTGCCGATATGCCGCAATCGGCCAGGCCGCGCCCCTTGGCGGCGGTCGATACCGTGCCGCCTTCCGCATCGAACCAGGCTTCGGTGAAATAGGAAAGGCTTTCCCCCTCGGCATCCGCGCCGAGATAGGGTGTCGGCAGGATCAACTGGCGGGATGCGCCTTTGCCGCGCGGAACGACGAAGGCGAGCGACGATCCCTGATAGGCGCCCATGATGCAGGGGACGAAGGCGATCGCCTGCATGTCGTTCAGCGCGTTCGCCTCGGCCGTCATCGCGCCCGGCATCTCCTCGCAGCCTTCCTTTTCGAACAGCGCGGCCTGTTCGGCGCGCACCCTGGCGATCAGCCGGTCGGCTTCGCCCGGCGACAGCCGCGCGGCGATCGGGCGCTTGGCGATCCTGGGGATGGCGGGCGGCGCGGGGACGGCGCTTGCCGGGCGCGGGCCCGGCCGGATCAGCGCGGTCGCGCCGCCCACGCGCCCCTGGCGATCGTCGATGCGCAGCAAGGCGGCGGTGAAGCCGTCGAGCGGGATCTCCGCGCCGCCCGCGCGCAAGATGACGCCGTCGCGCAGCCGCGCGACCAGCGCGCGGATCGCGGCAGGGTCGTCGGTGGTCAGTGTCGTGCCGTCGCCATCCTCGGTCGTGAGCGTCCATGCCGCCATGTCGAGCCTGAGCGGTGTGCCGTCGACGGCGAGATCCTTGGCAGTGAAGGCGGTTTCGGTCGCGATCGTCGCGGTCGGCTGGCCGTTCGGGCCGCCCTCCCGCTCGATCTTCAGTTCGGCGCGCGACGCGCCGTCGTCGAAGCCCTTGGCGACGCAGGAGAGCCCATTGTCGCAGGCGACCAGCCAGGATCGATATTCGTCATAGGACTGGATGGGCGCTGCCGGCGCACCCCATGAAGATGCCGGAATCGCGGCCAGCATCAGCGCCGATCCCATATGGACGAAGATATTCATTGGTCTGGCCTTTTGAGGATGTTTTTTTGATGAATCAGGACAGGATTTTCAATAATGACCGATGGCGCTGCTGGGGGCGCCGCATTGAAATCGAAGAACGGGCCATCGGGACGGTCAACGCATCCCGGGCCATCGGGAGGTTAGCCGTGACATCTTTCGCTCGACGTACATCCATCGCCCTCGCACTCGCGCTTGCCGCCGCATCGGCGACCATGCCCGCAGCCGCGCAGCCGCGCAAGGCGGCCGCCCCGGCCGCAATGCCGATCTCGCCCACGAAGATCGACGAAACCGTGGCGCGCGCGATGAAGGCATTCGAAGTGCCCGGTATGGCCGTCGGCATCGTCAAGGACGGCAAGCTGATCTATTCCAAGGGCTATGGCGTGCGCGAGCAGGGCAAGTCCGCCAGGGTCGATGCCGACACGCTGTTCCAGATCGGATCGAACACCAAGGCGTTCACCGCCGCCGCGCTCTCGATCCTGATCGACGAAGGCAAGATCGGCTGGGACGACAAGGTGATCGATCATCTGCCCCAGTTCCGCATGTACGATCCCTATGTGACGCGCGAATTCACGATCCGCGACCTGCTGACGCATCGCAGCGGCCTGGGGCTGGGCGCGGGAGACCTGATGGTCTTTCCCGAAAGCGACATCACGCGCGACGAGATCATCCACGGCCTGCGCTACCTGAAGCCCGTTTCCAGCTTCCGCTCGCGCTTCGATTACGACAACACGCTCTATATGGTCGCGGGCCAGATCATCCCGGCGGTGACGGGCAAGACCTGGGACGAATTCGTCGAGACGCGGATCCTGGCGCCGCTCGGCATGCAGCCCTGCTCCTCCACCTATGGCCGGATTCGCGACCGCAGCAATCTCGCGTCGCCCCACATCGTGGTCGAGGGCAAGCTGACCGCGATTCCGGTGATGAACATCGATGCGATCGGCCCGGCGGGCACGATCAATTGCAGCATCAACGGCATGGCCAAATGGCTGATGACGCAGCTCGATGCGGGCAAGAGTCCGTCGGGCAAGCAGCTGTTCAGCGCGGCGCGCGGCACGGAGATGTGGACGGTCAACACGCCGCTTCCCGTCAACCCGCGTTCCACCGAGATGATGCGCACCCATTTCTCCGGCTACGGCCTGGGCTGGGGGCTGGAGGATGTGTTCGGATATAAGAAGGTCGCGCATACCGGCGGGGTCGCGGGCACCGTCACCTGGGTGGCGATGGTCCCCGAACTCAAGCTGGGCGTGCTCGTCTTCACCAACCAGCAATCGGGCGCGGCGATGACGTCGGTCGGCAACCAGATCCTCGACGCCTATCTGAAGGCGCCGGCGCGCGACTGGGTGGAGATCGCGTCCGCGCAGACCAAGACGCGCAACGACGGTGCCCGCGCGGTGGAGGATGCCGCCGCCAAGGTGCTGGCGAGCGCCGGGCCGCCCTCGCTGCCGCTCGACACCTATGTCGGCACCTATAACGATCCGTGGCGCGGCGACGCGACCGTCCGGCGCGAGGGTGACGGGCTGGTGCTCAAGTTCAGCCGGACCAAGGATCTGGAAGGGCCGCTGCTGCCCTATAGCGGCAATATCTTCATCGCCCGCTGGAAGGACCGCAGCCTGGAGGCCGATTCCTATGTCCGCTTCGAACAGGGCTATGACGGCAAGGTGACGGGCATGAAGATGCAGGCGGTGTCGCCCGCGACCGATTTCAGCTTCGATTTCCACGATCTGGATTTCACCAAGGTGGAGAAGCCGGCGAAGTGAGGCCGGGACGTTGTTGAGCGGACGGCATTGTCCGTCCGCTCATGTCATCCCGGCGAAGGCCGGGATCCCCTTGCCGTTGTAAAGGCAGTGAACGGGAAGCGGGATCCCGGCTTTCGCCGGGATGACGAACGAAACAGAGGCAAGGGAGAGTTCGAATGGATGTGACGCGGCGGGATATGCTGGGGGTCGCTTCGGCGGCGACGATGATCGCGGTGGCGGAGCCGCTGGCGGCGGCCACGAAGGCGGCGGCGGGCGGCCCGCTCGCCCAGGTCGTCCAGCGGCTGAAGGCGTTCGCCGATGCCGATCTGGCGGACAAGGGCTTTCCCGGCATGACCGTGGCGCTGATCGGCCCCGGCGGCGCCCAGGCGACCTTCGTCGCCGGGCTCGCCGATCTCGATCGCCGCGTTCCCGCCGCCTCCGAGCATCTTTTCCAGATCGGCTCGATCTCCAAGTCGCTCACCGCCATGGCGCTGTTCGTGCTGGCCGATCGGGGCAAGCTGAACCTGGACGCGCGCGTGCAGGATCTGCTGCCCGATTATCCGCTGCCCCCCGAAACGCTCACGCTCACCCAGTTGCTCGATCACAGCTCCGGCATCCCCAATCTGCTCGAGGATCCGATGCAGATCGACATTCCGGGCGGGCGGCTGTGGACGGGCTTCGCGCCGGGATCGCGCTATTCCTACTGCAATCTCGGCTATGCGCTGCTCGGCGCGGTGATCGAGCGTGCTTCGGGCATGAGCTATCCCGCCGCGATGGACGCGCTGGTGCTGAAGCCCCTGGGCATGAAGACGGCGGTGCCCGCCTTCCGCATTTCCGATCGCGCCGCCTATGCCAGCGGCCATGTCCGCTTCCGCGACGACATGCCGTGGCTGCCCAGGGTGCGGCTGGCGCAGGCGCGCTGGTTCGATTTCTCGCACGCGGCGGGATCGGTCGCCGCCAGCGGCGCGGATATGGTGCGTTTCCTCCAGTTCCTGCAGGGCGTCGCCAAGGGCAAGGGCGCGCCGCTCTTCTCCGATGCGCTGGCCGAGCGGTACCGCAAGCCGACGATCGATTCGTCGCCGGCCGGCGCGCGTTACGGCAACGGCCTGATCACGCTGGCGGTCGATGGGCGGCCCTGCTTCCGCCACACCGGCGGCGTGCATGGCTTCAGCTCCGCCTTCACGCTCGATCAGGAGGCCGGCGTCGGTTGCTATGCCAGCGTCAATGTCGGCGGCGCGGGCGGCTATCGGCCGACCGAGATCACCGAATATGCGATGGCGCTGTTGCGCGCGGCGAGCGCTGGCCAGCCGCTGCCGCCCGTCCGCAGCCCCAAGGCCACGCCGCCCGTGAAGGACGGCGCGCGGATGGCAGGCCAGTGGCGGAGCGCCGACGGCATGGCGCTGACGATCGTCGAGCGCGGCGGCGCGCTGTTCGTCGCCAGCGGCGGGCGCGAGGCGCGGCTGCGCGCCGGCGGGGAGAACAGCTTCGTCACCGATCATGCCGGGCTGGCGCCCTACAGCTTCGTGCTGGAGGGTGAGGCGCTGCGGCTGGGCGGCAGGCTGTTCGGGCGCAGCGCGGCTCCCGCCGCCCAGCCGCCGAGCCCGCGTCTGGCGGGGCTGGTCGGCAGCTATTACAGCCCGAGTTCATGGGGCAATCGCCCCAAGGTCTTCGCGATCGGCGACCGGCTGTTCCTGGGCAATGAGGAACTGGTCGCGGCGGCGGACGGCAGCTGGCGCTACAAGGATCCGGAAGCGTCGTGCGAGCGCGTCTGGTTCCTGAACCCGATCGGCGGCCGGCCGCAGATACTGAGCCTCTCCGGTTCGCGTTACGGCCGGTTCCACGATACGGGGCTCTAGAAGCTCTACTTCCGTCTGGTTCGAGCCTGTCGAGAACCCGTTCCCATAGGGCGCGGCGCCTTTCGGCAGGTTCGAAGCGGGTTGGATGGTCAGGCTACGGCGTCAGGCACCGTCTATCGCGCGGCGCAGGACGTCGTCGATGCGCGGATCGTCCATCTGGGTCACGTTGAAGCGCATGAAGCCGCCCGCGCTTCCGGACGGGCTGAAGACATTGCCGGGGGCGAGCACCACGCCCTCAGCCATCGCGCGGCGCGCGACGATCGCGGACTCATGGCCGTCGGGCAGCCGGCACCAGAGATAGAAACCGCCGCGCGGATCGATCCAGGGGGTGATGCCCAGCAGGGCGAGCCGTGCCGCCGCCTCGCCCCTGGCATGGGTCAGGCGGCGGCGCAGTTCGTCCATATGCTTGCGATAACCGCCGCCCGCCAGCACATGCGCGATCATCTCGGTCGCGATCGGGCTCGGCCCGCCGAAGCTGGTCGCGACCTGGAGGTCGACCAGCCCCTCGATCCAGTCGGCGCGCGCCGCGATATAGCCGCAGCGCATCGCGGCGGAGAGCGTCTTGGAAAAGCTGCCGATGCGCACGACGCGGCTCAGCCCGTCGAGCGCGGCGAGGCGGGGGGAGGGGGCAGGCTCGAAATCGGCGAAGATGTCGTCCTCCACCACCGTCACGTCATGCGCCGCCGCGACCGTCAGCAGCCGGTGCGCGGTCTGGGGGGAAAGCGTGGCGCCCGTCGGATTGTGGAGCGCGGAATTGGTGATGTAGAGGCGCGGGCGTTCCGCCGCGGCCGCCGCCTCGAACGCCGTCACGTCCGGCCCGGTCGGGGTGTAGGAAATGCCGACGATCCGGGCCTGGTGCGCGCGCAGCAGCGCCTGGAAATTGAAATAGCAGGGATCGTCCACCAGCACGGTATCGCCGGGGCGCAGCAGGAAACGGCAGATCAGGTCGATCGCCTGGGTGCCCGATCCCGTCAGCATCAACTGGCCGGGATCCGCCTCGATCCCCTGTTCGGCGAAGCGGGCGAGCAGCAGCCGGCGCAGCGCCGCCGATCCGCGCGTGCTGCCGTAATCGGACAGGATATTGTCCTCGACACGGGCGAGCGCGCGCAGCGCGCGCCGCATCGGCGCCTGCGGCATCCAGTCCGCCGGCAGCCAGCCGCAGCCGGGCTTCAGCGCCGACGGATCGGCATCGAGCGATTCCCGCGACACCCAGAGCGGATCGATATCGCGGTCGCGCCGTTCCCCCATCTCGCCCAGCGCCATCGGCGGCATGTGCGATCCCGTCACGTAGAAGCCCGAACCGCGCCGCGCATGGATCAGCCCCTCGGCCGCCAGCCGGTCATAGGCCTCGACCACGGTGGAGGGGGAGACGCGCATCGTCTCCGCGAAGCGGCGCACCGATGGCAGCCTGTCCCCGGCGGCGAGCGCGCGGCTCGCTAGCCTGGCGCGCACCGCGTCCATCAATGCTTCGGTGCGTGTCACCGGCTGGCCGTCCATCGATCGTCCTCGAATCCGTATGGCCATGAGTGGCCATACAGTTTGTTAGTTTTGTACTGCATTGTTCCTGTCTCGGCCACCCGCGATCGGTTAGCGCCCGCCGCCTGAAAGCGAGGTATTATGGAACGTGGTACGGCCGGCTGGGGCAGCGGATTGCTCGGCGTCATCATCTTCAGCGGATCGCTGCCGGCGACGCGTGTGGCGGTCGCGGATTTCTCGCCCTTGTTCCTGACCTCCGCGCGCGCGGCGATCGCGGCGCTGCTGGGGGCGGCATTCCTGTTCGGGCTGCGCCAGGCCCGGCCGGCCCATGCCGATATCGTGCCGCTCGCCATCGTCTCCGTCGGTGTCGTGCTGGGCTTTCCCTTGCTGACCGCTTTGGCGCTCCAGCATATCGATGCCGCGCATTCGATCGTGTTCGTCGGCCTGTTGCCGCTCTCCACCGCGATCTTCGGCGTGCTGCGCGGCGGCGAGCGGCCCAAGCCGGCCTTCTGGCTGTTCTCGACGATCGGCGCGGCCGCGGTGGCGGGCTTCGCGCTGTATCGCAGCGACGGCGGCTCCATGGCCGGAGACCTGCTGATGATCGCGGCGATCCTGCTGTGCGGGCTGGGCTATGCCGAAGGCGGCGTGCTCTCGCGCCGGCTGGGCGGCTGGCAGGTGATCAGCTGGGCGCTGTTGCTGGCGCTGCCGCCGATGGCCGTGCTCGCGCTCGTCACCATGCCCGGCGGTTTCGCGGATGTGGGCGTGCCCGCCTGGCTGGGCCTCGGCTATGTCTCGGTCTTCTCGATGCTGGTCGGCTTCATCTTCTGGTATCGCGGGCTGGCGCTGGGCGGCATCGCGGGCGTCGGCCAGCTCCAGCTTCTCCAGCCCTTTTTCGGGCTCGTCCTGGCGGCGCTGCTGCTGCGCGAACCGGTCGGCTGGACGATGGTGGCCTCCACGGTGATCGTGGTGCTGTGCGTGGCGGGGGCGCGACGGTTCGCGTGAGTGCCGAAGCGCGACCAGCCCCGCGCATCGGACGGGGTTCTCGACACGCTCGAACCGAACGGACCTGGGCGATCATGTCCTTCCCCCGTTTGCTTCGAGCTTGTCGAGAAGTGAGCGCGCGGAGGCGGAAGGCGGACAGGGCTTCTCGACTTTGCTCGAAACCGACGGAATCCGGGAGAGCGTGTTCCGATACCGTTGACTTCGAGCTTGTCGAGAAGCGGAAGGCGCGGAGACCGGCAAGGCGCCTCGACTTCGCTCGAAGCAAACGGTGTGAAGCCCTCTAGGGTCCGGACGCTAGGACGGCAGCACGAAGATCGCCCAGGCGAGCAGCGGCCCGGCGAGCGTGATCACCGCGCTGTAGAGCAGCAACTGGCGGAACAGCGCGTCGCGGCGTTCGGGCGTCGCATTGGCGACGACGAGCGCGCCGTTGGTGGAGAAGGGCGAGGTATCGACGATCGTGGTCGAGATGGCGATCGCGATGACGGTGCCGATCGGATTCATCTGGCTGGCGGCGAGGAAGGGCAGGGCGAGCGGCACGACGATGCCGAGCAGCGCGGTGGAGGATGCGAAGGCGGAAACGATGCCGCCCAGATAGCAGAGCAGCAGCGCGCCGATCAGCGGCATGCCGATGGCCGCGATCGCATCGCCCGCCACCGTCACCGTGCCCAGTTTCTGGAGCAGCGCGACATAGGTGACGACGCCGCAGATCAGCAGCACGGTGGACCAGGCGACCCGATCGACCGCGCCCTTCTGCGATTGCGGCGCCGCGATCGCCAGCAAGGCGGCGGCGGCGGTCGCCAGCACGCCGATATTGGCGTCGAAGCCGATCGCGATCGCCGCGACGATCGCCAGCACGATCAGCGTCAGCACGCGTTCGCGGCGCATCGCCCCCGTCGGATCGGCGGTTTCATGCGCATCCGCTTCCAGCGGCTCCGGCGGATCGCGCAGCAGACGGTAGCCGCCGAGCACGATAAACACCGCGATCGCGACGGCGGCGTTGAAGGCGAAGCTGGCGAGGAACAGGGCGGTCGGCGCAGGATCGATGCCGGCTTGCGCGACGACGCCGTTGGTGATGCCGCCATAGATGGATGTGGGTGAAAAGGCGCCGGCCTGCGCGCCGTGGATCACCATCAGCCCCATCATCAGCGGGCTGATCCGGTGGCGCGCCGCGAAACGCAGCGCGACCGGCGCGACGATGGCGACGGCGGCGGGCCCCAATGCGCCGAAGGCGGTGAGCGCGGCGGCGGCGGCGAACACCACCCAGGGCATCATCACCGCGCGCTCGCCCGTCAGCCGCGCCAGCGCATGCACCATCCAGTCGATCGCGCCGTTGCGTTCGGCGATCGCGAACAGGAAGGTGATGCCGACCAGCGTGACGAACAGGTCCGCCGGAAAGCCCGCCAGCACATCCTTGGCCGGCGCATCGGCGATCAGCCCGCCCACCGCGAAGGCGGTGGCCAGCGCCAGCAGCCCCATGTTGATCGGGCGCAGCGTGGCGACGGCGAACACCGCCGCCAGCACGCCGACCGAAATGACGTGAACCGGCATTCCCCCTCCCGTTCCTTCATGCGATCTCGAAGATGCCGACGCATCCTCGATCGGTTCGCTCAAGCGCCGCGCGGGCTGATGCCGGGGTTCGACGAGTCAGGCTCATCGAGACCCGGTACCGTTCCCGCAGCGACGACGCGGCGTCGCGCACGCTGCAGCCTGCAAGCACATGGCCTGAAAGCAAAGGCAAATCTGAGATCGGCGGCGGCGATTCCCCGTGTCTCCGCGTGAACCCGTCATCCCCGGCCGCGACCGCGCCGGGATGGTTCACGCGGAGACGCGGAGAGAGGGTGTTCAAATACACTCTCGGGCGTCCGGGAACGCGTACGCAACTGCACAGGCCCTTGGGAAAGGGCAGTGGCCGGATAGGCAGTCCGGATCGTCGCCGAAACCGGAATTTGCTCCGGAATGGAGGTGATCGACGCGCTATGCCCTGAAAAGAAATGGCCCCGCCGATCGCCCGGCTGCGCGCCGGAACGATCGACGGGGCATTGCCCGCCCCCGCGGGTGTATCGTCAATAGTTGGTGTTGAAGCTGATCAGCCCGCCCATCGTGGCGAACCACAGGAAGCCGAGCAGCGCCGCGGCGACGAGGACGGCGCGGGTCTTGTCACCCCAGCCGCGATCGGAGCGCACGGTCAGCCACAGGTTCCACAGCCCGATCGCGGCGCCGGCGATCGGCACGATGCCCGCGAACTGGAGCGTGCGCAGCCAGCCGTCGAGCCCGCTATTATAGACGTCGAGCCGGGTTTCGAGCAGCGGCGACAGCACCGTGTACCAGCAGGCGAGATAGGCGAGGTCGGCGCCGGCCGCCACGCGCGTCAGCCGCTGCGCCAGCGCGGGCCGGCCGGTGACGGTGGCGGGCAGCTGGTGCTTGCGGCGCAGCCAGGCGGCGACCGGCCACAGGATCAGCGTCGCCAGCAGCGTCAGCAGCGACAGCACGATGATCATGGTGTTGAGCATCGCGTTGCGCAGGAACGGCGCCTTCTGCATCACCGATGTGGGGTTGGTGCTGTCCGCGATCGTCAGCCGCCCGCCGGTCTGGCTCACCAGCAGTTCGCGGGTGCCGCCGATCTCGCGCCACAGATTGGGCGCGACTTCGCGGAATTTCTTGTCCTCGACGGATGACAGGCTGATCGTGCCGTCCTCATTGGCGGTCACCTGATCCTGCTGGATCAGGTAGAACAGGCTGATAAAGCCCGATTCCACGCGGCGCGAGCTTTCGTAGCGGCCGGCCAGCGCCTGCGCATCCTGCGCGGCGGAGGCGATGGCGGGCGGATCCTTCTGCTCGGGCGCGGGATAATAGCGATCCATGAACATGTCGAACAGCCGCTCGCGCGCGCCATAGACCGCGCCGTTCTCGCCCCGGCTGTTGAAGCTGACGAAGATGCCGACATTCTTTTCGGGCAGCAGGTTCATGTCGGTGTGGAAGACGATGGTGTCGCCGCCATGGCCGATGAAGAGCTGTCCGTTGCGGTGGCCGCGGAAAAAGCCGTGCGCCATGGTGTCGAAGCCGTCGGGCAGCTTGATCGTGGAGCTGTGCATCAGCGCGGCGGTTTCGGGCTTCAGGATCTGCATATCGCCGAACCGGCCGTTCTGCAGATGCGCGATCATGAAATTGGCCATGTCCGCGCCGGTCGCGCTGACGCTGCCGGCGGGGCCGGTGGTGATCAGCTCGAACTTGTCGGGCGCGCGGTTGCTCTGCGTATAGCCCTTGGAGGCGTTACCCGCGAGATTGGCGGGCAGCGGCTGGCGGAAGCTGGTATGCGCCATCTGGAGCGGGCCCAGGATATTGCGCTCGATATAATCGTCGAACGGCATGCCCGAGACGCGCTGGACGATATAGCCGGCCAGCGACGTGCCATAGTTGGAATAGGCCGGCACTTCCCCGGCGGGGAAGAGCATCGGGCGCTGGTTTTCCTTGAGATAGGCCTCGTTGGTCTTGAGCCGCTTGGGATCGGTCTCCAGAACGTCCTTCAGCCCCTCTTCGAAGCCGCCGCGATGCGTCATCAGGTCGTTCATCGTGATCGGGCGATTGCCGCGCGGCGTGATCTTGAAGTCGAGATAGCGGTTGATATCGGCGTCGAGATCGATCTTGCCCTGTTCGACGAGCTGCATCACCGCCGTCCAGGTGAACAGCTTCGATGTCGAGCCGATGCGCGTGGTCGTGAGATCGGGATCCATCGGCTTTTTCGCCGCCATGTCGGCATAGCCATAGCCCTTCTTGGCGATGACCTGCCCGTCCTTGACGACGACGACGGTCGCGCCCGCGATCTTGCCCTGCTTGAGCGCCGCCGGGATATTGCCGTCGAGCCAGGCGCCGACATCGGCGGCGGTCAACTCGGGCGTGCCCGTGGGGAGCTGGACCGGCGCGGCGGGCGCGGTGGTGGCGGGCGCGCTCAGCGCGGGCGCCGCCGTGCTGGGCGCCGGCGCGACGGCCGGCGCCGTCTGCTGCGAGACCGCCGGCCATGCCGCGACGGCGGCGGCCAGCAACCCTCCCAGGATCAAACCTCTTCTCATCGACAAACTCCTCCCCATTCCAATGGACCTGGTGGCCCGGACCATGCGGCGCCGTGGCCGGACATGCCTCCGCCGGCTGCGGAAACGGTCCGGCCCACCACATCGCCCGATTCGCCCGCGCGATACGCCGTGGTGTTATAGGTGTGTGACACACCTGCTGGGGACATTCAATCGGGATTATTTCATATATTAAAAATCATGATCCTGATGGGCGAAAAATGGCCCGGATCGGCGATGGGAAAAGCCGGGCGGTTCAGCGCCGCGCCGGGCGGGACGGCAACCCCCGGGGCGCCAGCGCGGTGCGGGCGAGTTCCATGACGACGGGATCGCCCTGCAGCACGCGCATCGCGCGCGAATGCGCTTCGGTGCCGGCGGTATGTTCGTGCTGCGCGGGTTCGAGATGCGAATAGATGCACAGCAGCCGTGCCGGTCCGTCATGGCTGATATAGCGATGCTTGAGCGCGGCGTCGAAATAGGCGCTGTCGCCGGCCGCGAGCACGACGGGTTCATAGCCCTCGCAGTGCATCTCCACCTTGCCGTCGATCACGAACACGAATTCCTCGCCGCCATGTTTCTCGGCATCGGAACCGTCGCCCTTGGCGTTCACTTCGACCAGGCAGGGATAATAATGTTTGTTGGCGATCTCGGTCGCCAGGAAATGGTGGAGGTTGCCGCCGAAATCGACGGTGGGGGCGGTCCCCTTGCGATTGACGACGCGCCGGCCGTTCTTGCTGATCCGCGGCTCGACGGGCGTGAAGAGATCGCTGATCGGCACCGCCAGCCCTTCGGCAAGCTGCATCAGCTTGCGATGGGTGAGCGTGGTCTGCCCGTTCTCCACCTTCCACAGCATCGACGACGACAGGCCGGCACGGCGCGCGGTTTCGGCGATCGACCATCCCCGGCGCGCGCGCAGCCTTTTCAGGCATTCGCTCAACACCGAAGTCTCGTCGCTCATTGGTTTCCGGCCTCCTTCGCCGCCTGCATGTCTGCCGAACAGGTAGGCGCGTGGATTTCACCTTGCAACATCGGTGCTCGATCGGGGCCCTATATCAAGGTGCAGGGATGCTGACGCATCCGTATCCTGGAACGCTCAAGCGCCGCGCGGGATCACTCGAAGTCGGTCAGGTCGTATCGGCCCATGCCGACGCTGAAATCAGGCGACCGCTTAAAAGTGAAGTTATGACTTCGCCTCATGACCCATCAGCGAATTGGCTTGCTCCAATAACTTCCTTGTCGGTTCAAGCGGAGCGAGGTCGAGATCGGACAACGCATCGACAAGCTGATCGTGGGCCAACCCAAATTCATTGTGGGCTATGAAATCTGCTACGATGTGCGCCTGCTTCGATCCAAGCCTATCCAGCTCAATCTCCACCGCGCTGCCCAGCACCCGGGCCAGATCCCGCCATTTTCGTCGCTGATCGAAGATGCCCATCCCACGATGATACGACCCTGATCAATCCCGTTCAACGCGAGATCGGTCTCTCGGTCTTCTGTGGGTTCATGGCCCAATCGAGACGGCGGGTGCCTCAGTTCCTGCCCGTGCAGGTAGCGATCACCGTTTCGTCGGCGGCGTCGGACGTGCCGGCCTTGCCCTCCAGCAGCGTGCCGTCATTGCCCTTGTTCCACCAGACCAGCGTCTTGCCGGGGCTGCGGCCCTTGTCGGTGATGTAACGCGCGCCCGATGCCGATCGGGCGATCGCCATGTCGTAGGCGGCGCCGTCCACCGTGACCCGCGCCTTCGGGTTCCGCGCGTCGCCATTGTCGTAAACCACCGAGACCGCGATCGCCGGCTTGCAATCATAGGCGGCGGTGATCGTCGCGGGCATCTCGCCCGTCGCGGCGTTCGCATCGTCGGCCGGTTCGCCGGCGGCGATGGCCGCGCCGTTTTCAGCCGCATTGCCGGCCGCATTGTCGGCGGCGGGGGCGTGGGCGGTGTCGCAGGCCGCGAGCGCCATGGTGAGCGCGATCGCGGCCAGGGTGGCGGCTGGTTTCGACATCGGTTTCTCCTTCCTGGAGCATCCTGAAGTCAGGCCGACTCACCCGACGACTCGCGGAATGCGGACAACAGATCATGAATGGCACGGGTTGGGGAACCGGATTCCGCGCGATCCGCCGGCGGATCGCCGAACCCTCCGCCCGGCCATGCCGGCATGGCCGGGCGGGGGCGTCACCGGTGCGTTTCGATCCGCTGTGCCGGGCGAAGGCGCGCCTTCGCGCACGGCGCGCGGTTCAGGCCCATCCGGCAGCGATGCCCATGGCCAGGTCGAGCGGTGCGGAGGGCTGAAAGGCCAGTGCGGTTTCGGTGGCGGTGATCGCTTCGGATCCCAGCATCACGCCGTTCCCGTCGAAGCGGAGCGTGCGGCTGTCGGTCAGCGCGCCCGTTTCGTCCGCGAAGATCAGCGTCAGCCCCACGCTGCCGACGGGGATGAGCGCCTCGATCCCGTCGATCCGGTTGGTCAGGATCACATAGGATCCGCTGAGCCGGCCGGTGAATTCGTCGGCGGGCGCCGTCAGCGCGACGATGTCGCCGCCCCGCGCGAAATCGCCCTGCAGCGCGATGGTGGTGCCGGCGTGGACCGTGATCCGCTCGGCCGCGTCGTTGCTGCCGAATATCTCGTAATAGCCCTGGATCGCGCCGGCCGTGCCGCCCGCCGGGATGATGATGCGGTTGTTGGCGGCCTGCGATGCCGGGGGCTCGGCCGCATGGGTGATGCGCAGGGCGTTCCATTGGTCGAGGCTGAGGCCGGCGACGCCCTCGATCTCGATCGTGCCGCCGGCATGGCTCAGGATGGTGCCGCCCGTGTCCGATGCGGTCGCCGCGGTGAAGGCGCGGCCGCGCAGGTCGAACCGGTCCTGCGCGGTCGAGAAGCCGAAGATCCGGTCCGCGCCCTGGCCGGCGCCGCCGAAGCGGAAGATATCCGCGCCGTCGCCGCCGTTCATCGCATCATCGCCCGCGCCGCCGATCAGCAGATCGTTGCCCGCGCCGCCATGGATGACGTCGTCGCCGCCCAGGCCGGACAGGCTGTCGTCGCCATCCAGGCCGCGCAGATAATCGGCGGCGGCGGTGCCGGCGATCGCGTCCGCCGCCTGGCTGCCGGCGATTTCGGCGGCAAGCGGATCATGCAGGAAATCGGCGACGGTCGCTTCGCCGTCGACGCGGATCGTCATGACCTCGCCCGACATGGTGGTGATCGTCACCGTCGTCCAGTCGGACGAGGACCAGGGATTGACGAAGCGCTCATGGGCGAAATGCACCGGCTGCACGGCGCGCAGGTCGATGATGTCGGTCCCGTGCTGGAAATAGCGCAGCCAGTCCATGTCGGACGCGATCGATTCCGCGGGCGCCAGATACAGGAAGGTGTCCGCCCCCTGGTTGCCGAGCAGCAGGTCTCCGCCCAGGCCGCCATACAGCGTGTCGTCTCCGTTCGCGCCGTCGATGTAATTGTCCGCGTCATTGCCCCAGAGCCGGTTGCCCTGATCGTTGCCGCGAATGCCGATCGCCGCATGGCCCAGCAGCACGCCGTTCTCCACCCAGGCCTGGAGCGAATAATCGACCGTGGTGCGAACCTCGTCCGTGCCTTCGCCGGGCCGTTCGGAAATACGATCATCGTCGCTGTCGACATAATAGACATCGTCGCCCGCGCCGCCCATCATCGTGTCGCCGCCCGCGCCGCCGTCGATCGTGGCGTCGCCCGCATCGCCGATCAGCAGATCGCCGTCCGGACCGCCATGGAGCGTCACGCCCAGGCCGTTCGATAGCTGGATGCCGGTCGCGGGGCCGCCGGTCACCGGTGACGCATCCAGGATGATGTCGCTGTTGGCGACCGTGCCGGTGGTGCGGATGACGAGTTCGCCGCCCGCGGTCTGCGCCCGGACGATGCTGCCGTTGCCGCTGGCGGCGATCGAGACGCTGGTCGGCGCCAGCCGGCTCAGGTCGATCCTGTCCACGCCGCTCTGGAAATCGGCGATCGTGTCGCTGGCGAGGGCGGTGGAGTCGCTTGCCAGCGCATAGGCGAAGATGTCCGCCCCGGCGCCGCCCGTCAGCGTATCCGCCCCGCCGCCGCCGAAGATGATGTCGTTGCCGTTGCCGCCGGCCAGTCTTTCGCCCGCGTCGCCGCCATGGACGACATCGTTGCCGTCGCCGGAGTCCAGCAGATGCTGGCCGATGCTGCCGCCGCGCCCGTCATACAGATCACCGCCGCCGCCGAGCGCGATATCGCCGTCGATCAGCCCGGCATTGCGCACCTGGTCCGGCCCCGATCCCAGCGTCCAGTTCCCATGCCATTCCGCGCCCGCGCTGTTGGTGATCAGGTCGATCCCGTAATCGCGGATCAGGCTGCCTTCGACATAGCCGCTGTTCTCCAGCGTCAGGCTGACGCGATAGGCGTCGCTCGCGATCAGCGCGATCTGTGCGATGATCCGGCCGGAATTGATGACCGTCGCGGCCGAATGGACGTTGCCGCTGTCGGGAAAGATGTAGATGCCGACGGTCGGCTGCGCCGGGTTGCTGGCGGCGACGTCGATCGTGCCGCTATTGTCGATGAACAGCCCGGTGCTTTGCCCGGCCCGGATCCCCACCACGCCATAGGGATATTCGAAGGGCGATCGGCCGCCCCGCACGATCAGCTCGCCGCTGTTGACGATCCTGGTATAGCCTTCGCCGATCCACATGCCCACGGCCTCGCCGGCATCGGACAGCGCCTCTATCCGCCCGGCATTGAGGATCCGCTTGCCGCCCAGGCCGATCGCGCGGACGGTGCCGACGCCGTGCACGCGGATCGTTCCGTAATTTTCGAGCGGGACGAGGCCGCCGACCGATATGCCGGTGGCATCGGCATAGCTGAAGCCCGGCGCCAGCGATCCGGTGACGCTGATCAGCCCGTGATTGACCAGGCGGCTGTCGAAATTTTCATAATAATCGACCTTGCTGGCAAGTTCGATCGCGAAAATGCCGTTCTCGCCCGGGGCGACGAGCGTTATCGTTCCATTGTTCGTCAATGTCGCCAGCGGGGTGCCGACGGGCAGGACAGTTATGCGGGGGGCGATTATTTCATCGCCCGCGGCGATCGTCGTATCCGTGTTGAAGGTTACGCGATCGGGATACTCGGTGACGCTCACGAACCACTCCCCGCAACAATTGGATCTGTCCTTTCACGGTTGATCGCCAAAGGCAATCTTCGTTTTCCTGCCCGAGCCCGGCGGGTGCGGCGGCATTTGATTTGTCGATCACGGCCTGTAGTGTCCGGACGGGGAGGGGGCAGCATGACGACCGCACAGGAAGGGCAGGCCGACAGGGATACGCTGGAAGTCTATGGCCGGATCATGGACGCGATCGTGACCCAGCGGCTCGCGCCGGGGCAGAAAGTGTCGGAGAATATCCTGACGCGCATGTTCGATGTCAGCCGCACGGCCGCGCGCAACGCGATGGAGCAGATGACCGCGCAGCAATTCATGGTTTCGCCCTCGCCCCGGATCACGCGCATCGCATCGCTGACGCTGAAGGATGTGCGGGAGAATTTCACGATCCGGAAGATCGTGGAGCCCAGCATCCTCTCGATGATCTCACCCCAGATCGACGATGACGAGTTCAAGCGCAGGAACGACGCGATCTTCCATGACGGGCCGATCGCCACCGACGCGGATGCGCTGCGGATCCTGAAGGCGAACCGCGATTTCAACGTCTATATCGCGCAGCAGACGCAATTCCCGCTGCTGATCAGCTGGGTCCGCCAGCTCGAGGAAACGACGATGCGGATCTACTGGATCTATATCAAGCTGACGGGGTTCATGCCCTTTCCATGGGAACAGCATCGCAACCTGCTCGATCTGGTGCGCGACAACCAGACCGAGGAGATCCGCCGCCATGCGATGATGATGATCTCCGCCTGCGAGGACCGGCTGCTCAACGCCATCTTCACGCACGGCAAGCTCAACGAGCATAGTCTGAATTTCTAGAACGGCGTGCGGAAAGGGCGTCCTGGATCAATCGATCCGGAAATGGGGGCGGGCATCCGGAGCATCCGTCAACGGGTCAGGACAAAGGCCATCAATGCGGTAAAAAACAGGCCCATGATCATGTTCGTCAAATAGACGCCGAAGCCAAGCCAATATCTGACCGGCTGCTCCAGCCTGTCCGCTGACCAGGCGATCCCGATCAGTTTTCCGGTTCGCAATGCATGCTGAAGCAGCCATGCGAAGCCAAGGGTGAAAATCAGGCAGAAGGCGGTGGCGATATATATCATGCTCCGATCCCGATAGAGCGGGCGCTTTCCGCCAGCGCGCCCGAAAGCCTCGGCTTTGGAATGGGAATTACGATGGCGGCGAGGGCTTCACTGCGCGATTGTCGAGATTTACCGCAATAGATCAATTCCGCTGGCAGCGGTTCGCGAAATCGGCCTGCATTGCATCGAGCCTGGCGAGAAGCTCCGCGAAGCCGGATTTGAGCGCGCTCAATTCGCCGGCCGGATAGGCGCCCTCATGAACGACGGGCTTGCCGGGTTTGCCCGGCGCCGTCCCGCCCAGCGTCCACCGCAGCGCGCCATCGTCGCCGGGCAGGCCGAGCAGCTTGTCGATCCGCGCATAGGCGCTGAAATGACGGGGGTTGTCGTAGGACTGGCCGGCGGGAACTTCGATCGCGCGCCGGTGGCCCAGCTGTACGCGGATCGGGCCGGCCATCGGTTCCGCCGTGCGGAAATAGAAGGCCGCCATGCCATCGGCGAAGTTCATCGGTTTCGGCCGGGGGTGCCAGGTCACCGACACCGTCAGCGGCGCTTTCGGATCGGCGGTATGCACATCGGTCCAGCCCGCATTGTCGGTCAGGCTGGCGCCGGCGGCGTCGAGCTGTCGCGAGGCATGGATCTTCGTCGCGCCGACGGATTGCTGCGCGCGGCAATTCCAGGCCGGGCGGGGCGAGGGTTTTTGCGGGGCGGGCACAAGAACGGTCTGGGCATCCGCCGGGGGCACGGCCAGCGCCGCCGCAGCGGAGAGGGCGAGAGCGGCGCGCCAGCGGCGCCGGGCCGGCATGGGCTGGGGGGCATTCATGAAGGAACGATAATGGCGGGCCGACCGCGCCGCAACGGTATCCGCAGGGACAGGCCGATCCGAAAACCGGGGCCGTTCCCGGCGCAGCCGTCACGGAAGTGTCGTCCGTGCCAACGCCTCGTTGCGTGGAGGTTCGCCGCCGGTCTATCACCCCCATATCAATCATCCGATCGGGGAGGATGCCGATGACGATCCATGAGAATCTGACGACGTTCGGCGGCAAGCCGGTCATCGATTTCAAGCGCCCCGGCGACATCGCGGATTTCGCGGCCGTCGCGCCGCGCGTGCGCTGCGAATATGACGACAAGGAAACGCTCGTCGATTTCCTGTCGGTGCTGATCGACCAGCCCGGCGCCGCCGCGACCACTGCGCTGGTGCTCGGCCTCTGGATGGAAAATGGCGAGGCCTATGAGGTGACGCCCGCGCGCGCGATCGAATTGCTGGTGGCGATGAAGGATCGCCTGCCCAATCTCGAGGCGCTGTTCGTGGGAGACATCATCTCGGAGGAAAACGAGATTTCGTGGATCACCCAGGGCGATCTCGCACCGATCTGGGCGGCCTTTCCCGGGCTCCGGGAAGTCGGCATCCGCGGCGGCAATGAACTGCGCCTGGGCCGCGTCGTCCATGGCGGGCTGCGCAAGCTGGTGGTGCAGACCGGCGGATTGCCCAAGGCGGTGCTGCGGGACGCGCTGGAGATCGACGCCCCGATCGATCATCTGGAATTGTGGTTCGGCATAGAGGATTATGGCGGCGACACCGCGATCGCCGATCTCGAACCGCTGATGGCCGGCGGCCTGTTTCCGAAGCTGGCGACGCTCGGCCTTTGCAACAGCGACTATAGCGACGACATCGCGGCGCGGCTGGCGACATCGCCGCTGCTGGACCGCATTTCCGCCCTCGATCTTTCGAAGGGCACGTTGACCGACAAGGGCGCGCAGGCGCTGATCGCATCGGGCCGCCTGGGGACGCTGGAACGGCTGGACATCAGTTTCCACTATGTTTCGCCCGCAGTCGTCGCGGAACTGGCGCGCGCCACGCCGAAGCTGATCGCCGACGATCCGCAGACGCCCGACGACTGGGATGGCGCGCCGCATTATTACGTCGCCGTATCGGAATAGCCGGAGCAGATCAGCGTGCCCGGCAGCGCCGCCCCGTTCAGATTGGTCACCATCGGCGCCGCATCGGGGCCCAGGCGCGACAGCTTCGTCGAAAGCTGCGCGGGGGTGACCGCGCGGATGCCCCACAGCCTGTCCTGGGCGGAGGCGCTGGACGGGCGCGACTGGCTGGAGGGGCGCGCGGGCGGCGACTGTTTCGTGCGCTTCGATTCCCCCGATGCCGATCGGGCCGCGCTCGCGGCGCTGTACCGGCGGGGCGAACGGGCGGCGGCTGAGGCGGGGATCGAGACGCTTTCTGCGGCGGCGTTCGCGGCGATGCGCGACGGCGATATCGGATCGCCCGCGCAGCTTGCCTTCGGGCTTGCCGATGCCGCGCGCGAACTGGTCGCGTCGGGGAAGGCCCGGGGCGCGGCCTTTTCCGCCGAACCGCCCGACATCGGCTGTGCGTTCGACAAGGCGGCCGCGCGCGATCGGCTGGCCGCATCCGGAATCGCGGTGCCGGCGGCGCTGCCGGCGGAAGGCGGCTTCGACGCGCTTGCCGGCGCGATGGCGGCGGCGCGGATGCCCCGCGTGTTCGTCAAGCTCCGCCACGGATCGGCGGCGGCGGGCATGATCGCGCTCGCGCGCAACGGGCCGGATTGGGTGGCGACGACGACGGCGGTGATCGGCGAGGACGGCCGCCCCTATGCGACGCGCGCGATCCGCCGGCTGAACGACCGGCGGGAGATTGCGCGCATCGTCGATCGGCTGGCGCCGCTCGGCCTGCATGTCGAACAATGGGTGCCCAAGATCGGGCTTGCCGGCCGCATCGTCGATCTTCGCCTGGTCGTGATCGGCGGCACGCGGATCTTTCCCGTTCTGCGCGCCAGCCGGCACCCGATCACCAACCTGCATATCGGCGGCGAGCGCGGCGGCGCCGATGCGCTTGCGGCCGCGATGGGCGATGCGGCCTGGCGGGATCTGCTGGAAACGGCGCGGCGGAGCGCACGGTGCTTCCCATCGGCGCTGTCGGTGGGCATCGACATGGCGGTGCTGGCCGGCGGCCGGCGGCATGCCGTGCTGGAAGTCAATATCTTCGGCGATCATATCCGGGATTTCGCGATGGACGGGCAGAGCGTCCACCAGGCGCAGGCAGCGCATATCGCCGCGATCATGGCGGCGCGGCGCGCATCCGGCGGGCGCGAGGCGGCGTGACCCCCGGCATCGACGCGCGGGCCCTGCTGGGCAGCCACGACATCATGTTCATCACCATCGACACGCTGCGCCACGACGTCGCGGCCGATGCGTTGCGCGCTGGCATGACGCCGGCGCTGGCCGCGATCCTGCCGGGCGGCGCCTGGGAGAAGCGGCATTCGCCCTCCAGCTTCACCTATGCGGCGCACCAGGCGTTTTTCGCGGGCTTCCTGCCGACGCCCGTCACCCCCGTCCGGCAGGACCCTGCCGCGCACGAACGGCTGTTCGCGGCCCGCTTCGCCGGCAGCGAGACGACGAGCGCGCGCACGCTGGCGTTCGATGCGCCCGATATCGTGACCGGCTTCGCGATGAACGGCTATCACACGATCTGCATCGGCGGGACGGGCTTCTTCAACAAGCAGACGCCGCTGGGATCGGTGCTGCCCGGCCTGTTCTCCGAAAGCTGGTGGGATGAAAGCCTGGGCGTCGCCGATCCCGCATCGCCCGCCAACCAGGCCGATCGCGCGATCGCCAGCATGGCGGCGCGGCCGGCGGGCGAGCGCCTGTTCACCTTCGTCAACGTCGCGGCCTGCCATCAGCCCAATTGCATCTATCTGCCCGGGGCGACGCACGACACGCCCGCCAGCCAGGCGGCGGCGCTCGCGGCGTTCGACCGGGAATTGCCGCGACTGCTCGCCACCGCGCAGGCGCGGGCGCCCGTGCTGCTCGTCATCTGCTCCGATCATGGCGAGGCCTATGGCGAGGACGGCTATCACGGCCATCGCCTTGGCCATGCGGTGGTGTGGGATGTGCCCTATGCCCAGGCCGTGCTGCCGTTTCGCGGCGGCGGCGCATGACCGTGGCGGACCTGGCCGAACTCGGGCCGCTCTACCAGGATTATGCCTATGGCTATCCGCACAAGAGCGCCTATCGCGCGCTGGAGCCGCCGGTGCCGCTCGGCCGCATCTGGGCGGACGAACCGAAGGACCGGCTGTTCCTTTACGCGCATCTGCCCTTTTGCGAGATGCGCTGCGGCTTCTGCAACCTGTTCACCACCGCCAACGCGCCGGATGATCGGATCGCGGCCTATCTCGCCGCGCTCGATCGGGAGATGGATGCGGTGCGCGCGGAGATCGGCCCCGTCCGGATCGTCCAGATGGCGGTGGGCGGGGGCACGCCCACCTTGTTGGGGGCGGCCGCGCTCGATGCGCTGTTCGACGGGATCGCCGCGCGCTTCGGCGCCGATGCCGCTTCGGTGCCGACCGCGATCGAAACCTCACCCGATACCGCGACGGCGGAGACGATCGCGATGCTCGCCGCGCGCGGCATCGAACGGATCAGCATCGGCGTCCAGTCGTTCATCGAGGATGAAACGCGCGCGATGGGGCGGCCGCAGCGCCCCGAAGCCGTGCGGCGCGCGCTCGACACCATCCGCTCCTTCGCCTTTCCCCGCCTCAATATCGATCTGATCTACGGCGCCGAAAACCAGACGCCGGAGAGTTTCCGGGGGTCGCTGGCCGAAGCGCTCGCCTGGGCGCCGGAGGAAATCTACCTGTATCCGCTCTATGTGCGCCGCGGCACCGGCCTGGACGGCAAGGCGGCCGTCGCCGACGAGCACCGCCGCCGGCTGTATCGCGCGGGCCGCGATTTCCTGGCGGAGGCGGGCTATGAACAGGTTTCGATGCGCGCGTTCCGGCGCACCCGCGCATCGGCGTCGGGCGAATTCTCGTGCCAGGAGGATGGGGTGATCGGCCTGGGCGCGGGCGCGCGTTCCTATACCGCGACCCATCATTATGCGACCGATTATGCGGTCAGCCGCCGGGGCGTGCTGGGCATTCTCGACGATTACGCCGCGCGCCCGGCAGACATGTTTCGCGCGGCGCGGCACGGCATCGCGATCGATGCGGGGGAACGCGCGCGCCGCTTCGTCCTGAAATCGATCCTGCGCACCGAAGGCCTCGATACGCGGCGCTTCCGCTCGCTGTTCGGGGAGGCGGCGGAGATGCTGATCCCGGTGCTCGATCGGCTGGCGGCGATGGGCCTGATCGTGGGGGAGGGCGGCATGCTTCGGCCCACGGCCGCCGGGCTGGAACATGGCGATGCGATCCCGCCGCTTTTCTATTCCGGGCAGGTCGCCGCGCGCATGGGCGGGGCCGTGCCGCGATGAGCGCCGCCGCGCCCGCGCTGACGATCCGCTATCGCGGCCCGCTTTCCGGCTGCAATTACGATTGCGGCTATTGCCCGTTCGCCAAGACCAGCGACAGCCGCGAAACCCTGGCGGAGGACAGGGCCGCGCTCGATCGCTTCTGCGATTGGGTGGCGGACCGCGACCGGCCGGTATCGATCCTGTTCACCCCCTGGGGGGAGGCGCTGGTCAGGCCCTATTATCGCGCGGCGATGATCCGGCTTTCGCGGCTTGCGCATATCGGCACCGTCGCGATCCAGACCAATTTGTCGCGCGCGCCCGATTGGGCGGCCGCCGCCGATACCGCGCGCATCGCCTTCTGGATCACCTGGCACCCGACCGAGGCCGGCCTTTCGCCGTTCCTGGCGCGGCTGGCGGTGCTCGACCGGCTCGGCATCGGCTACAGCGTCGGCGTGGTCGCGGTGCGCGCGCATTTCGACGCGATCGCGCGGCTGCGCGCCGAACTGCCGCCGCACATCTATCTCTGGATCAACGCCGAAGAGAGCCTGCAGGGCTGCTATACGGAGGACGAGGTGGAGCGGCTGGCCGCGATCGATCCGCTGTTCGAACTGAACAACCGCGCCTATGCGAGCGCGGGGCTCGCCTGCGCGGCGGGGGAGGCGAGCATCAGCGTGCGCGGCGACGGCACGGCATGGCGATGCCATTTCGTCCAGGTTCCGATCGGCAATATCTATGATGCCGGGTTCGAACAGAGCCTGTTTCCGCGACCCTGCCCCCGGGCGGAATGCAACTGCCATATCGGCTATGGCGAACTGGACGCGCTCGATTTTCCGGGCCTGTTCGGCGCGGGGCTCACCGAACGCCGCGCTTCGTTCCCGACGCGCGCGGCGGCGCAGGCGCGGCTCGCGCGGTTCGACGCGATACCGCGCCAGGGCGGTTTCCCATCCGGCTGAATCGGATCGGCCACGCCAGGCTATTGTTTCGCCGCGATTTGGCTTCGCCGGCCTGCAACTCCGCGTTGTCGGATGAAGCCGTCCGGCCAGGCTGTAGACTTACAGGCGCGGCCTGCCCGCTTCCCACTCATTCTTCACCGTCCGCGATCGGAAAGGCACCGATGGGAGCGGCCATTCCGCTAGCGCCTCAAACTTGGCCGTCCCGAACGGCTTCGGGTATTTCTGAAAGCTGCCTCTATCCCCGACGTGTGGGTTGCCCTCACTTGGGACATTCCTGCCGCTCCTAGGTGATGTGTCGAATGGCAAGTCCTGCCAGAAGTCGACGTCCAGCACTGCGCCGACCGCCGTCAAACATCGACGGAGGCTGACCGAGAGCGGTCAGGCAGCTCGCGGCTCGATTTGCGTCCTAATGGACGACGTGGAGTCACCATTGGAGCGAGCGCCAGCACGAGATGCGCGATATCGGCGCTGAGCGGGTTCGCCGGATACCGCGCGATCAGACCTTGAGCATCGACAAGGTGTGAGCGGGCCGCTGCAGGGTTGCGAAGACCCACGTTCGCGGCCGCTAGTAACAATTCAATGTGGACTTGCTCAGCCGTGGTGCGAAAGTTTGATCCGCGGACCGATCCAAGCAAATCCAAGACCTCTCGCCAAGCTTCGCCTTTGAGCAGGAGGCGCGCGGCGTGGAGCCGGGCCCGAACCGATCCGATAGCGGTTTCGCGGCAAGCGCCCTCAAGATATGTATCCAGAGCCCCTTGCCGATCGCCGAAGCGCACCTCCAGTAGCTTCGCGATGTTGCTTAGCAATGCCGTCCCGGCCCAGGCGAGCGCGGCGGGATCATCGACGGACTCGGCCTTTTGCCAAGCGACGCGTTCGAGACGGAGCGCCTCGTCGTCCCGCCCTTGTCGATAGCGGACCAGCGCCAAAACGTTGAGCAGCCGCGCGGTCATCATCGGATCTTGAGTTGCCGCGGCGAGCCCCGCCTCCGCGAGTGCCTCTGCCCTGGCGGTGGCTGCGGCGTCTTTGTTCTGCGCGTGGACGTTAGCTAGCTCGAGCGCGAACCGGGCCCTGATCGTATCAGGGGCATCGCTCGAATCGAATTTCTCGAGCGCCGCCACGGCTCGCCGACCTAGCGCCCGCGAATGCGCGCATCGGGCGAGCATCATCGCGGCTGTCGCTCCCTCCGTATCGAGTTCTTCCGGATCAAGCAGGGTAATAGTCCGCAAGCAATACTCGAAGAAAAAGGAGTCTGGCCAAGTCGCACTCAGTGATACGAATGCAAGCGCGAACCCGCCCAAAAGCGCGGTCCCGTCGGTAGAGCAGCGTGCGTCGATACAAAGGCGCCGGCAATGATCCCAAGGAGACTGGTCGAGCCGTGCGCGAAGGTCGATTAGAAGTGCGTTCAGCCACTGCTGGTCCGCCTCGTCCGCAGGCGCCGCGAACTGTATCGGGAGCGCCAGCCATGGAATTTCGCCGCCGTTAGGAAAATGTCGCGATGCGCTCGTTTGCGAAAGCTCGGCCGGGCTGAAGCGGAATGCAGCAAGCGTAGTGCCAGACGCGGCAATCAATTGCGAAGCGGCGTCCAGCGACCTGATCTCGCGAAATGGGACATACGGACCCGCTCCGTTCCCAAACGGTGCGATCGTTTGGCCAGGGTGAACCCGCTCCGCCACCGCCTTGTTCACCGCGAGCGCCTTACGGTCAAATGCCCCGAGGCCGACGAGAGCCGGCTGTGGCAATGCGATGGCCCCGAGCTGCCGCGCGAGCATTTCACCAACGGTCTCCGCGATGATCTCCGTTGTGGCGGTCGCCTTCTGCCCGTCATCGAGATGATGGGACTGGGGGCGGAACCTCGCCGCGATGTCCACCGCGACGCTTTTGACCGGCGCAGCGTTCTCCATCACGAGCCTCAGGGGATCGTTCGTGCCCTCAGTGGCCCACTCAACGGCATCGAGGACCGGAGACCAGATGGGCTTCAAGCTCAATTGAGCGGCGAGCTCATTCGAAATTGAATTGTTGACGTAGGCGCTCGGCGAGGCTCTCCCGACCTTCTTGGAGCTTGCGCCAGCTCTCATCATCGATCGAGACCTGACCGACTTGTCCGCGGCAGTCGCAGTTGACCCCGACGCAGCCGCACCGGCAATCGCATTGCTCGGTGCCTGCGTTCATCGGGTCGAGCGAAGCAAGCACATCTTCGATGTTGCCAGTTGAGTACTCATTGATGAGCCGGGTGAGATCATTGAGCGGCACGATGGTGCGCTTCGGGTCAGGCATCGACTGTCTCCTTGGGACTAGCGTTCATCATCTGGTCTTCAAACTGTTGATAGGCATGGGCTAAGCTCGGCGGAAAATACGCCTGGAAGCCCGCGCAGTCGTTCTGGAGAATGGTGCCCGCGGCCTCGCGGGCCTGCGCGGCGCACCCGGAGGTATGGATTAGCGCGTAGGGACAATCCGAGCAGGCATCGAGCGCGCCGGGATGCCGCCCGAACCATTCGGCCACGCGCGGCGCATCGAGGTGAAGCCCTTGCGAATCGTAAGTCCCGATCCGCTTGTCGCTGAACCCAACATCCTCCCAACAGCCGTGAACCTCACCCAAGCAATCAAACATCAACTGCCCTTCCTCCGCGGCGCAATTGGCGGTCTTGCGGTGCACCAGGCCGTCGGATCCGGGGGTCAGACAATGAATGAGAAAATCTCTCGCGAAGTGTTCGTAGCTATGCACCGCTATCCCGGCGCTTCGGGCGGCGGTGGTGTGCTGCACTAGCTCGGGCCAGCCCGGGTTCGGCTGCTTCCCTGGCGATGTTACCACCGCGCACGAGAATGAGAAATGGGGCAGATCGCTCCACTTCTGCTCGGCAAAGAACCGGCCGAGCCGTTCGACCTCAGGCAGGATTTCGGCGTCGGTATTCATGCGGACGCTGATTTGCACGCCCAGTTCCAAGCAGCCGCGGATGTTATCGATGATCCCGTCGAACGTTGAGAGCAGCCTTGGACCCTGTCGGCGGCCATTATGCGTCTCGGCAGTTCCGTCGAGGGTGATCTGGATTTCGTGGATCTGACCGGGACCGAGGCCAATCAGGTCGCTGTGAGCCTCGAGTTCGGTCCCGTTGGAAATCGCCCACAGGGAGACCCCGCGCTTCGCTGCCTCCACCGAGATCGTCCGAACCGCAGCGACCGTTGCCCGTGACAGCGGCTCGCCGCCGAACAGACCAATGTGATCGTAGTGTGGGTTCGCCGAGACCGTTCGCGGGGTTGCCGCGCCAGTCAGCATGTCCACTTCGCGCGCCAGCGCCCCCGGATAGGCGAACTTGTCGATTACGCTGAAGGCGTCCGCAATCTGTTCGTCCGTCAGAACGGCCGCGAACTTGCCGTGGCCGGCGTGGGCCTTGTGGGGCTGAAAGCAATAAAAGCAGCGCAGATTGCATTGATAAGTCGGCACGAACGCGATCGAAGGCACCTTGTTCGCAAGACCTCGCGTGCGCATACGCTGGGCGATGAGCTGGAGCATTTCGCGCTCGCCGCTGGCGGATTGGTTGGTAACGTAGCCGCGGCTGCGCAAGACACTCAGGGTCTGGGTATCAAACAAGCTGGTGGGCGCGGGCTGGCCGCGATGCTTGAGAAGCATTTGGCCAACTTCGAGCGGGACCTTGTCCAGCGCACCTGTTACGCCATGCGAGATCAAAGCGCTTCTGGCGTCGCCAAGTTCGGTCACTATCAGGTAGGTGGAAACTCGCAGCATGGTGCCCCCTGTTAAGCAAACCATATCATCAGCAAATGATCTCGTCGAATCCACGCCGCTTCATTGATTCTCGGAACGGCTCTTTTTATCAGAACAGTAAGTGACTCGCCTTTACAACTATTTGCTTGGCGAGACAGAGCGCCTGAACCAAATTGGTAGCCTTTCACGTAGGAAAGGTGCCGTGCCCAATATCTGCTCATTGCAAGGATGTGGCCGGGGAATTGGGCCGACTCGGTGAACCCTTCTGCCTTGCCGTGAGCTAAGGGCCTTGCCTCCGCGCAATTCGAAGCGCCTAGCTCTTCAGAGTAGTTTGGTCAGAGTCTCCCCAATCACAACTTTTCGATTTTCCATGTCCTGCAATGTCGGCTTTCAGGATGTCTCAATAGTGTCCGCAACGGCCGAAATTGGGGAGCGTTTCCCACATGGTAGACATGCAGCCGCCTATGCGCTGAGCGAATGGCCGGTTCTGGCAGAAGCCGCCGGCCCAGGCCCGATCGGCGAACGACGCATTCTGGTCGGGAGCCGCCATGTCGCCCGCCGTGATCAACGTCAGCTATCCCATTGCGCCGTTCCGCAAGCGGTCAGGCAGAAGCCGCCCAATCTCAGTCGTTCGGTCCCTCTACCGAAAGCGGCTGCTTTAGAGAATTTATAAGCTTGAAATCGCTCTAGAATATCTCCGACGCGGCGACGGCTTCGCCGTGGCGGCGGATGCTGAGGTGCGCGAAACGGGCGGGCAGGCGATCGATGCCGCTGCCGCCGATATCGATCCACGACGTGACCTCCAGATCGTCGGGCAGCGCGCGGATATTGGTGCAGCCGCGAAGATCGAGTTGCGCGACCGATCCCATGCCGGCGGGCAGCGCGGACAGCTTCGTGCAATCCCGAACATTGAGCCTGCCGCCGCGCAGCCGCAGATCGGCGGGCAGGGCCTTGAGCGCGCCGCAGCCCGCCAGATCGAGAAACGCCACGTCCAGCCCGGCGGGCAACGCCTCGATCGCGGTGCATCCGCTCAGGTCGAGCGATCCCGTGCGCAGGCCGGACGGAAGCGAGACGAGCGACCGGCAATCGACCAGCGACACGCGGATATCGGCCTCCAGCTGATCGTCCAGCGCGACAAGGGGATCGCCCCGTCGTTCGAAGATACGGGGATTGTTGCTTGAAGGCGCGGGTGAGGGGGCGGGCGGGGGCGGCGGCGCGGGCGCGGGACCGGTCGGCGCCTTGCGTGCGCCGCCATCCTGGCCACCGCCGGTCAGGATCGCCAACAGGCTTTGCAAAAGGGACATGATTTCCTCCCCGGTCAGGCGGCGCGACGCGCCATGTCAGGTCTATCGATCGCAGACATTGGATGCCGGGTCGAGTCCGCCGGCGGACGGCGCAGGCGCCGCGCATATTCCAGTGCGGTCAGCGCCGGCCGATCGCGACGGCCGAATGGTCCTCGGCCGCCATGCTCGGGCCCGCCGCCTTGCGTTCGGAATATCGATCGACCAATTGCCGGGCGTGCGGGCGCATCAGCACGGTGATGCGCACCAGTTCCTCCATCACATCGACGATCCGGTCGTAATAGCCGGACGGCCGCATCCGGCCCGCCGCGTCGAACTCCTTATAGGCCATGGCGACCGACGACTGGTTGGGGATGGTGAACATCCGCATCCAGCGGCCGAGCAGGCGGAGCGTGTTGACGGCGTTGAACGATTGCGATCCGCCGGAAACCTGCATCACGGCCAGCGTGCGCCCCTGGGTGGGGCGCATGCCCTTCATCTCCAGCGGCAGGTGATCGATCTGCGCCTTCATGATGCCGCTGATCTGGCCGTGGCGTTCGGGGCTGCACCAGACCTGCCCCTCCGACCATAGCGACAGGTCGCGCAGTTGGTGGACGGCGGGATGGTCGTCGCCGGCGACCTGGTCGGGCAGCGGCAGGTCCGACGGATCGAAGATCCGCGTTTCGGCGCCGAAAAATCGAAGCAGCCTGGCGGCTTCCTCGACGGCGAGGCGCGAGAAGGAGCGTTCGCGCAGCGAACCGTAGAGCAGCAGGATGCGCGGCGGCGGCTGATCGTCGCCGATGCCGAGCGCGGGCCGGGCCAGCGCGAATGCGGGATCGAGTGCGGGAAGATGGCCGGGATCGGGCAGGGGGCGGATGCGGTTCACGAAACGGTCTTCCTTTCATACCAGCCGCGACTGCGCTTCGCGATCGCGACGACCGAGAGCATCACCGGCACTTCGACCAGAACGCCGACGACGGTGGCGAGCGCCGCGCCGGACTTGAGCCCGAACAGCGAGATCGCGGCGGCGACCGCGAGTTCGAAGAAATTGGAGGCGCCGATCAGCGCGGCGGGCGCCGCCACGCACCAGGCGACGCCGAGCCGGCGGGACAGCCAATAGGCGATGCCGGCATTGAGATAGACCTGGATCAGGATCGGGACGGCGATCAGCGCGATGACGAGCGGTTGCGCGACGATCCGATCGCCCTGGAAACCGAAAAGCAGGATCAGCGTCGCCAGCAGCGCCATGAGCGAGGCGGGGCCAAGGCGACGAAGCAGCCGCTCGAGCGCGGGCGCGCCACCCGACGCGAGCAATGACCGGCGAAGGGCCTGTGCGACGATCACCGGCACGACGATATAGAGCGCGACCGACAGCAGCAGCGTGTTCCAGGGCACCGTCACCGATGCCACGCCGAGCAGCAGCGCGACCAGCGGCGCGAACAGGAAGACCATGAGCAGATCGTTCAGCGCGACCTGGCTCAGCGTATAAGCCGGGTCGCCATCGCACAGGTTCGACCACACAAAGACCATGGCGGTGCAGGGGGCGGCGGCGAGCAGGATCAGCCCGGCGATATAGGACGCGATCTCGCCGGCCGGCAGCAGCGGCGCGAACAGCCAGCCCAGGAAAACCGTGCCGAGCGCCGCCATCGAAAACGGCTTCACCGCCCAGTTGACGAACAGGGTGACGCCCACGCCGCGCCAGTGGCGGCGAACCGCGCCGAGCGCGGCGAAGTCGATCTTCAGCAGCATCGGCACGATCATCAGCCAGATGAGCGCCGCGACCACCAGGTTCACGCGCGCGATCTCGGCTGCGGCGATCGCGGCGAAGGCGCCGGGCAATGCCTGGCCCAGCGCGATCCCGGCCAGGATGCACAGCGCCACCCAGAGCGAGAGATAGCGTTCGAATGCCCCCATCAGCGCAGCCGCCGGCCCGCATCGTCGATCACCCGCTCGCCATCCTCCTTGGCGAAGGCGCCGCGCTGCGGCGCCGGCAGGATATCGAGCACCGCCTCCGACGGGCGGCACAGGCGCACGCCGAGCGGCGTGGCCACCAGCGGACGGTTGATGAGCACCGGATGCGCCATCATCGCATCGACAAGCGCGTCGTCGCTCAGCCCTTCGTCGTCCAGGCCCAGTTCGGCATAGGGCGTGCCTTTTTCGCGAAGAAGCTGGCGCGGCGTGATCCCGGCCCGCGCCATCAGGGCGATCAGCATGGCTCGCGACGGCGGCGTCCGAAGATAATCTATGACGTGCGGCTCGATACCGGCATTGCGGATCATCGCCAGCGTGTTGCGCGACGTGCCGCATGCGGGATTATGATAGATGACGATATCGGTCACGGGGCAGCCTTTCAGCAGCAGGTGAGCTCGGCGAGCAGCGGCTCGCACAGTTCGGCCCGGCCCTGGCAACAATCCCTGGCGAGGAAGGTCATGAGCGCGACCAGCGTGGAAACGTCGGCGCGCTGGATCTGCTGGCGGCCGCGTTTCTCGGCGATGACGAGCCCCGCTTTCGCGAGCACGGCGAGGTGCGTCGAAAAAGTGCTCTGGCTCAGGCCGCTCGCCGCGACGAGCGCGCCGGTCGACAATCCTTCCGGCTCATGCCGGATGAGCTGTCGGAAGGTTTCCAGCCTGGTCGGGTGCGCGAGCGCCGCCAGCGCGGCAAGGGCTGAATCGGTATTCATTCATCGGAAAATACCGATGTTTTTGGATGGGTCAATTGCCATCGGATATTCCCGATGAATTGAGCGGCCCGCCGGCGCGGTTTCAACGGCAGGGGCCGGCGTCCTTCAGATAGGTGCGCAGTTCGTCGGTCGCATGGCGGACGCGGATCGCGGCATAGCGCTTGCCGAGCGCCACCGTCGTCCTGCGCGGATCGCCCGAAAAACCCTCTTCGTTCATCCTGCCGTTGCCGCCATTGGAAACGTCGCCGGCGCGCAGCAGCTTCATCCGCACCGATCCGGGTTTGGCGGCCAGCGTTTCGGCGGTGTCCCACAATCCGCCATGGCCGCCGGCGGGAATGCCCGCCGCCATGCTTTCCGCCTCGATCTGCCGGCGCGCGCGATCATAGCCGCCGCCGACGAAGAACACGCGGACGCCCCGGCCGGCATATTCGCCGTCGAGTTTCGCCGCGAGCGTCCGCAATTCCTTTTGCCCGTTGCCGTGATCGCCGAGCAGGGCGACGCGCCTGAAACCGCCATCGACCAGGCTGCGCGCGATCTCCTCGTTGAGTGCGATGAAGGTCTGCGTCGATATCCCGATGCTGCCCGCGAAGGCGGCGTGGGGATCGCCCCTGGGGCTGCTGTTGGGCGCGAAGGGCTGGACGGGGGCGACGATCGCGTCGCCCAGGTTGCGCGCGATCGCCTCGCCATAGGCGCGCGCGCGGAAGATATGCTTGCCCAGCACGACATGCGGGCCGGTCTGTTCGCCGCCGGCGCTGAAGATGATGCCGACCGGGCAGCCCGCATCGAGCTTCGCGCGCACTTCGTTGGTCGTCATGTCCTCCAGGAAGACGCCGGGGCCCCGGCCCGCGGCGAATGCGGCGCCGGAAACCGCCTGCGACGCGAGCAATGCGGCCACGGCAAGCAGATGCGCCGATCCGGCGGGCGTCGCTTTTCGCGCCGAGCGCCCCTGATGCGGTTTCGTGCGATATGGATTGCGCCGGATTATCGTCTGCATGGCCGATCTCTCCCGATGTCCGATATGTCGTGGTTTCAGTTCCCGGCGGCGCGCGAAAACAGCATGTTGTAGTTTCGCGCGTCGCCGTAGATCAGGCTCGATATCTTTCCGCGCCGATCCCGAATGAAGTTCACCAGCCCGTCCGGCTGGAAGGTGAAGATGTCGCCACTGATATGATCGAGCGTAAGCCCAGGCGCCCTGGCCAGCTGCAGGAGGATCCGGCCCCTGGAATATCGAACCGAAAAACAGCCATTCCCGTCCACGCTGCAATATCGCCCGGCATAGTCCGCCATATTCGCATGCGGGCTGAAATCGACCTTGTGGAGCGCGATGCTCTCACCCTGCTCCGTTTCGAAGGTCAGCCTGTTCCCGTCGCCGAACAGATAGGATCCGCCATTCGCCTTCCATTGCCCCGGCGCCGTCGCCTGTGCCTGGCGGCCATCGATCGAAAGCAGGCCGCCGGCGCTGGCGAAGCGCACCGGCTGGCCGGATACGCCGTTCACATACAGCCCGTCGGGCCGGCGCGGTTGTGCCTGATCCACCCCGGGCGCGCGATGATCCGGCAGGAAGATATCCGCGACGCGATGCCCGATCGCGACGGGGCTGACGTCGCCGGCGTTGCAGAGCAGGGCGATGGAAAGGCGCTGGGCCGGATAGCGGGCAAGCCATGCGCGATAGCCGCCCGTCGCGCCGCCATGGCCGATTTCGCGCAGGCCCCGATAGCGCGTTTCGAACAGGCCCGCGGCATAGCTGATCCGGCCGCCGCCGTTCAGGGCGATGCCGCCTTCCATCTGGCTGGTGAAGCCGGGACCCAGCCGACGGCATCGAGCGCGGCGTTCCAGCGCTGGAGATCGCGGACGGTCGTCAGCAGCCCGGCATTGCCATAGGCATCCTCGATCGTCTGGGCGACGACATAGGCCTTGCCCTCCCGGTTATAGGCATGGGCGCGGCGCGGCACGACCGTCGCGTGATCGTCGCGCCAGCGCGTATCGTCCATGCCGAGCGGCGCGAAGATCCGCGCCTTCGCGAAGGCCGCCAGCGTCTCTCCACTGGCTCTCTCCACCACGATCGCGAGAAGATTGTAGTTGCTGTTGCTGTAGAGATAATGGCTGCCGGGCGCGAAATTCGGTGCGGTCTGGCGCGCGAGAATGTCCAGCACATCGGCGTTGGTGGATGCGCGGCTGTTGCGCGGCCATCCGCCGATCACCGAAACCCCGCCCCAGTCGCGCAGGCCGCTGACATGGTGGAGCATGTGCCGGATGGTGATGCGCGCGCCGTAATCGGGCAGTTCCGGCAGATATGCGCGGACATCGTCGTCCAGCCGGAGCTTGCCGTCGCGCGCCAGGAGGAGGATCGCGGCGGCGGTGAACTGCTTGGACGCCGATCCCGCCTCGTAGATGCTGTCGATCCGCGCCTCGACGCCGAGATCGAGGTCCGCCGCGCCATAGACGCGCTCGGCGCGCGTTTCGCCGTCCTGCATCACCGATACCGCGCAGCCGGGGCTGGCCGCGCCCGACCATCGGGCGAAAACCGCATCCAGCCGGGCGATCCGTTCCGGGGCGGTTTGCGCCGGGGCAATGGCGGGCGACAGCAGACCGATGCCGATCGCCGTTATCGGATACAAGCCACGCTTGATCATGGAATTTCTCCCGGCCGAAAAGCCCTTCAGAATTTCAGCTTCACGCCGCCGGAAAAATAGCGCCCGACCGGATCGTAATTGTTGCTCCGGTAGCTGGCGAGCGCCGGCGCCCTGTCGAACAGGTTGTTGACGTTGGCGAAGATCGTGAACCGTTCCAGCGTGGCGCGCAGGCCGAGATCGACATAGGTGCGACTTGCGATCCGGTTGTTGGCGATGTTGAGCAGGCTGTTGAACAGGCCGCCATCGACATAGCGCAGCCGCAGATCGGCGCCGAGCCGGCTGTCCTCATAACCGATGCTGGCGGAGGCTTTCCATTTCGGGGTGGTGAAGCCCACGCTGTCGCCGACATCGCCCGCACGGTCATAGACGTTCACGCCGTCGTTTATCTGCAGCTTGAACACATGCGTCGCCAGCGCGCGGATGCGGATGCTGGCGTCGCTCGCACCGCCCAGCCGCTCGAGCGGCAGGACATAGGATGCCTCCAGGTCCAGCCCGCGCGTCTTGTACGCCGCCAGGTTCTGGCGGGTGCTGTAGAATGTCGTGATGTTGCCGGCCGCGTCGCGCGCGATCAGCGCGCACAGCGCCGTATTGCCGTTGAAACATTGCGTCAGCAGATCCTGCGCGCCGACGGTGCCGATCACATCGGCGATGTCGATCCGGTAATAATCGGCCGAGATGCGGAAACCGGGCGCGAAGGACGGCGAATAGGATCCGCCGATCGTCAGCGTATTGGCCGTCTCCGGCTTCAGGTCCGGATTGCCGCCGGTATAGCGGATATAGGAGACCGAGACATTGTTCCTGAACGGATCGGCGATCGTGCCCGTGCTGGTGCTGACCCCGGTATAGAGTTCGGTGATGCTGGGCGATCGGATGTCGCGCGAATAGACGGTGCGCAGCAGCAGATCGTCGAACAGCCGCAGCGTGCCGCCGGCCTTCCACGTCCAGATGCCGCCACTGGTGCTGTAGTCGCTGTATCGTGCGGCGCCGTTGAGTTCGAGCGCGGCGCCCTTCACCTTGAGCAGCGGCAGGACGACCTCTCCGAACGCTTCCTTGACGGTGAAGCTGCCGTTGAGCGCGCCGATCGAATAGAGGAACGCGCCCGCATTGGTCAGCGGATCGCGGTAATCGGTCGTCATCTCCTCGCGTCGCCAGTCGACGCCCAGCGCGATCGAGACCGGCCCGGCCCAGGTGGAAAAGGGATCGCCCCGCAACGCCGCGCTCGCCGCATCGAGCTTGGTCGTCTGGATCACCTTGCTGCCGCCAAAGGCATAGGCGATCGCTTCGGGCGAGGCATTGCCTCGCCCGAACAGGTTGAGCGGGCGGCAGGGCGTGTTGGGATCGGTCAGCGCGATCCGGCAGACGATCTGATCGGTGGCCGGATTGCGGACGGCATCGAGCGCGTTGTTGAAGGTGAGGAGATTGCGCTGGTTGTAGGTATATTGTTCGTTGCGCAATTCGCCATGATCGTAGGAGGCGCTGTATCTCCAGCCGCCGCCCAGCGAACCCTCTATGCCCACCGCGCCTTCCACCGCGTCGCGCTGATAGCGGTAGCTGACGCCGCCGGCCGGCCCGATATCGTCGAAGATGCGGCCGAACCGGAAGGTCGCCGGCCCCGATGCGAGCTGCGCGCGGAGCGCGGGGGAGAGGAAGGGATTGTCGCGCGAGATCGCGAAGCCGCCGCTGGTGGCGCTGGCGCGAAAGGCCTCGGGAAACATCTGGTAGCCATCGGTCCAGATCCGCGTCCAGCTCGCATCGACCCAGAGTTTCGCGGCGTCGCTCAGTTCGAAGCTCGCCCGCGCGAACAGGTTCAGCCGCTCATAGGGGGCGCTGACCGGATAATAATCGCTGGTGCTTCGGCCATTGCCGCCGATGGTGGTGGTGCTGTTGCTCTGGCTGCCGGGAATGAAGGGGCTCAGGCTGCCGTCGGGATTGAAGACCTGCCCGGCGAGTGCACCGCTGCGGATGATGCCGCCGGGCGCCGCGTCGACGAAATTGACGTCGCGCGCCAGCAGCAATTGCCCGTTGGGGAGGGTGAATGTGTTCGCGTCCAGATTGGGGCGCGATCCGTCGTTGCGGCCGAAGATGCCGGCGTCGTGCAGATATTCGCCCGCCGCCATGACATGCCCGCGTCCGCCCGCGAAACGCGTTCCCCAGCTGATCTCCGCGCCATGGCGCGCGCCGTCCCCGCGTGAGGAAATGCCCGTGCGCGCGCCCACCGACAGCCCTTCCAGCCTGTCGTCCAGGATGACGTTGACGACGCCCGCCACCGCGCCCGATCCCCAGGCGGCGGAGGCACCGCCGGTCACCACCTCGACGCGCTTGATCAGGCTTTGCGGAATGCTGTTGAGATCGTCGCTGCCCACGAAGCGATGGCCGTTGAGCAGCGTGAGCGTGCGGACATCGTCCAGCCCGCGCAGATCGGCTGCGGCCCGGCCGCTGGAGGCGTTGGCGCCGGTGGTGGAGGGGGAGATCGTCGCGCGGAATTGCGGCAGCTCGTTGAGCGCCTGGCCGACGCTCACCGGATTGCCCAGCCGCAGATCGGCGGGGTTGATCACCGTCGTCGGCGTCGGTGCGTCGAAGCCCGCACGCGCGATGCGCGATCCGGTGATGACGATATCGGCCTTTTCGCTGTCGGCCAGGGCGGTTCCGTCAGCGTCCTCGCCCGATGACGCGGCCGCGACGGGGGCGCCCTGCACGATCGCGATCGCGCCCGAGCTTTGCCGCTGCGCCTTGAACCCCGTGCCCGCCAGGATCGCGGCGAGCGCCGCCTCTGCCGAGACCGCCCCCCTCGCACCCGCCGATCGTGCGCGCCGGACGTCGTCGACCTTGTAGATGACCTGCAGGCCCGACTGGCGGGCATAGGCGTCGAGCGCGGATTTCAGGCTGCCCGCGGGCACGCGATATTCGCGGAGCTGCGCCTGGGCGGGCGCCGCGATCGCCGCGACGCAAACCCCGCATGCCAATGCCGCCGCCATGTTCCTGATCATCGTCATCCCCCTGATTGGCCGGCCACGTTCCCATGGTCCATCGAGGGGGCAAGACAATCGGGTATCGCAAAGCCGTAATGTCGCAAATTTCGTTCGCCGGATGAGGAGAACGGGATCATCTCCTCCCTGCGCTTCAGCGCGGGGAGGGGGACCGCGGCGCGAAGCGCCGTGGTGGAGGGGAACTGCGGTGCGCAATTCCTTGCTGTATCCAAAAGAAATTGTTCGGAAAATAGGACTCGAAGCCCCCTTGTTGCGTCGGCATCGCATTTCCCCTCCACCACCAGCCTTTGGCTGGTGGTCCCCCTCCCCGCGCTGAAGCGCGGGGAGGAGAGGGCTTGTCGCGCAGACCCGATCGTCAGATCTTCCGCACATAATCGCAACCGGACATTACGGCTTTGCCGCGCCCGATTGTCATGGGGCATATATCGAACCAGATGTTGAGAGGAATCCGGCGGGCGGATGATCGACAGCAAGACCCTCAATGCCTGGTTCTGCCAGGAGGTGCTCCCCCTCGAACGGGCGTTGACGGCCTTTATCCGGCGCAATTGGAGAGTGGCGGACGAGGTGGTCGATATCCGGCAGGAAATCTACGAACGCGTGCTCAGCGGCGCCAGCAACGGCCTGCCGGCCCATGCGCCGTCCTTCGTCTATACATTGGCGCGCAACCATCTGATCAATTCCGCCAAGCGCGCGCGCATCGTGTCCTTCGATCTGGTCGCCGATCTCGAAAGTGTCGATCGCGATGTCGACATGCTGGCCGCCGACCGCCACCTGACCGCGCGCGACGAACTGCGCCGCGCGCAGGAGGGGCTGGCCCGCCTTTCGCCGCGCTGCCAGGAAGTGGTGCGCCTGCGCAAGCTGGAAGGGCTGAGCACGCGCGAGGCGGCGGAGCGGCTGGGCGTGGGCAAGGATGCGGTGGAACGTCAATTGGTGATGGGCATGCGCGCGCTCGTCGACTTCATGGCCGGGGGCACGGGCAAGATCGTCTGGCAGAATCGCCAGCGCGCTCGCAAGACGCGGGGTGAACCATGAGCCCCGCCGCCGAAATCGAGGATCGCGCCGCACAGTGGCTGATGCGCCGGGAAGAGGCCGACTGGTCCGATGCCGAGCAGGCCGCGCTCGATGCCTGGCTCGACGCGTCGATGGCGCACAAGGCGGCCTATTGGCGGCTCGAACATCATTGGCGCAGGGCGGACAAATTGCGCGCGCTGGGCGGCGGCACGGTCGAGCCCCTCGAAACGCGGCGGGAACGGCCCCGGCGCATCTGGTGGACCGCGATCGCCGCATCGCTGCTGGCGGTGGCCGGCGCCGGCGCCGCGATCTACGGCTTCGGGCCGGAAAAGCCGCAGGCCATCGCGGATGCGCGCTTCACCACCCCGGTCGGCGGGCACCGGATCGTGCCCCTGTCCGACGGCAGCCGGATCGAGATGAACACGGCGACGCTGGTGCGCACCGCGATGACCGGGGAAAACCGCGAGGTCTGGCTGGACACGGGCGAGGCCTATTTCGAGGTCGCCCACCGCGCGGGGCAGCCCTTCATCGTCCATGCCGGCAGCCGCACGGTGACGGTGCTCGGCACCAAATTCTCGGTGCGGCGCGACGGCGAGAAGGTGACCGTTTCGGTTCTGGAAGGGCGGGTGCGGGTGGATGATGCGAGCGCGCAGACGGTGCCCGCCGCGATCATCACCGCCGGCGACATCGCGATCGCGCGCGGCCCATCGACCCTGCTTGCCGCCCGATCGGAGGAACGCGTGGAAAGCGCGCTCGCCTGGCGCAACGGCATGCTGACCTTCGATCAGTCGACGCTCGCCGAAGCCGCCACCGAGTTCAACCGCTATAATCGCAAGCGCATCGAGATCGCCGATCCGGAAGCGGCGGATATCCGCATCGGCGGCACCTTCCGCGCATCGGGCGTCGACGATTTCGTGGCGCTGCTGCGCGATGCCTATGGGCTGAAGGTGGAGGCGGATGCTGCGGTGATCAGGATTTCGAGTTAGGTCGCAGGCTTAGGGGGCGACTGCAACTGGGTGGGCTTTTGCCTGACCGCTTGCGGAACGGCGCAATGGGATAGCTGGAGTTGATCACAGGGGGGCGACATGGCGGCTCTCGACCAACTTAAGCCGTTCCCCGCGCGCGCATGAATGGCCGCTTCCGCCCGAACCTGCCAGTCCCATTCCATTGAGCAGTCTGGCCGCACTGCCATTGGCAGTCGTTTCAGAGGTCGTTTTCTAATCCGGGAACCGGACTAACCGAGGGACTTCCCAGGCGCCCAGGACTCGCAACTCGGCTGCCACAGCGCCTTTACCGATCAGTTTGCAAAATGGCCGATGCTACGCCAATGATGGCCTACGTCAAAATAATGGGGGTGGTGGATGTCTTGGGCCAAGCTGGAAAGCGAAGTTCGAGCCGTAGTAAATTTACGCTACGGGAGGGCTGCGGAAGCTATTAGACTAGATAATGGCGTAAATCACGATTGCGTCTGCAAGATATCTGAGCGCAATTGGGTCATTGTTGAAATAACAAGAAATGATAACGTAGATAAAATAAGAGTTGATGTCAACCGCCTCGTCATGACTAGATCGCAAAAATTCACTCAGAATCATATTATGTGTGAATGTATAATTGTTTTAGGATTTGAACCGACACCATCTATGCGTGACGCTGCAGAATCGAATGGCATACAAATTTTAAGTGCGTCCAGATTCATTTCAATATTTTTTGACCAAGGTCGGTACAACAGTGTTCGCAATGATGTGCAGTTCGGCAGCGCGGTCGATATAATTTCAGGAAATCCTGATACGAGACCATACATTCCTGTATCTTACGATGATAAGACGCGATCAAAATCATACGACATTAACGAAATTTCTCGCAAGCTTACGTCAGGCCAGAACGTTGTTTTAACGGGGTCTTTTGGTTCTGGAAAAAGCAGATGTTACAAAGAAGTATTTTCGGTGATTTCGAATCAAGAAAACACTTACTGTATATCAATAGACCTCAGAGAAATCGGGGCACTGGCATCAGATCATCAGATAATACGTGCTCATTTTGAACAAATCGCCCTTGACGATCTCGGCGAACCTGCGATTCGCCTTTTAAATACTGGTAGACTCATCATTTTGCTCGATGGATTTGATGAAATGGGTGGCGCTCAATGGAGCGACGATCCGCAAAGGTTGAAGGAAATTCGACGGCGAACGCTGGCCCCCGTACGTAAATTAGTTGAGAAATCAAGGGCGACATTCATATCCGGTCGCGATCATTATTTTAATAATGATGAAGAATTACTAGATGCATTAGGAATTGATGCTGACAAGAGCGTGCATTTGGAGTGCCAGGAAGAATTTTCTCAGGAACAGATTAATCAATTTTTGAATAGCTATGAAATTGATACAGCCCTTCCTGATTGGCTTCCGAAAAGACCTCTTCTTTATCAGATAGTTGTTGAACTGACTGCTGCAGGTCAGCCTATTATGATTGACAAAGCAAATGGTCATGCTGAGCTATGGGACCACATCGCTAAACTAATTTGCCGCCGAGAGGCTCGTATAAATCTTAACTTTGAAGAAGATATGATTTATGATCTTTTGAAAAGAATTGGACGTCAAAGTCGAAAATATAGAGATGATGTTGAGCCTGTAACTTTGGAAGATTTGAAATCTGCGTATAAAAATATACGTGGATACGAGCCTGCAGATGAGGATGCTGTATTGTTACAAAAGCTTCCGGGGCTAGGAAGAATTTCATACGATTCCAATGATCGTCGGTTTGTAGACAAATATCTTGTAGATGGGTTTAGAGGTAGCGACCTATCCACTTTTTTGCATATACAAGATGAGGATTTATCCGACGATACTTGGATCAACAGCCTTGAGGCGCTGGGCCTGTCCATAGTTGGCAAGGAGATTTCCGAATGTTCACTATTGTCTCCAGTTCTTGCGCTTGCAAAGCGCGCCGCAGATCGTGGAAATAGTGTGCTTGCGGCGGATCTTATTTCGGCAATAGGATTTTCCGACTATGAAGAAATTGACGGCGGCGGGATGGTTATATCCGGAGCAGAGATAAGAATTCTCGATCTATCATTATGTAGATATAAGAATATAACTTTCGAATCTTGTATTATTCACCATTTGCAAGTTCCATCATACAAGGCTGAATTTATCAGAATTAAATATTGTGAAATTGGAAAAATCATCGGAGTGGCAAACAGGCAGGGGGTGCCAACATGGATTTCAGAATCTAATATTGGAGAGTTTGATAATATTGGCAATATAGCAAGTATTAAAAATTTGAAACTTTCTACCGCACAAAGAATTCTATGCGTCATTTTGCATAAAACGTTCTTTCAGCCCGGTCGGGGCAGGCAAGAAGAAGCTTTGCTTCGCGGTTTGGGGCAGGTCGACCAAGATAATAACACCCGGGATATTCTCAGAATTCTCATCCGAAATGGTTTTCTGAGCACTGAGAGGGGACGCCATGGTCATCTTTATGTGCCGGATATCCGCAAGAAACCAATCGCTTCCAAGATAATTAATCTGCAGGCTCAGTGTGGCGAGGCGGTCTGGGACGAGGTTTCGGCTTTGACTTAGCCGGGGCATGGAACGGCAGCTATCGAGTTTTGCTGACGCGAACCAGCCGGTCCGCAATCAGCCAGCGATGGCACGCCTGAGCCCGTGATCCCGCGTCACTGGAATGTCCGCTGTCGAGTTAAGAAGCTGCAATTCGCGAGAGGTGTAGCGAACGGTCGCTTTGTCCCAAGTGCGGGCAACCCCACACGTCGGGGATAGAGGCGGCTTTCAGAAATACCCGAAGCCGTTCGGGACGGCCAGGTTTGAGGCGTTTTCATACGCGAGGATAAAGGCCGGGGTGGCAGGATGAAGGGATGTTGCCTCGCGTTGTTCGCTCACCGCCTTGAAAGATAGTGGTAAGCGTCCTCGATCGTCTCGTGCGCCCACGGAATTGACGATAAGGGCTCGGTGCTGTTTTCTCCCAACTCCAGCGTTCGAACTGCTTCGCGGCAGCCATCGCCGACAACGACGGCAAAGTGGGACCTGTCCGATCCGGTCTGGTGCGCTGCGTCGTAGACGAGTTCGAGCATGTCGCCCCAAACGTAATCCAGTTTTCGAAAATCCAGGATCAGATTGATTGCATCGGCCCCAGCGGCTCCGGCGAGAGCGGCGGCATACATGAATTTGGCATCCGTATTGCCGGCGGAGCCAGGGCGATAGATGCCATCGTAGGCGACGATGAGAATGCTGGCGTGCGCTCCGTTCGCAAGCTGGTAGCTGACCTTGATGTCACTCAATTCGCTCAGCGAGAATGGCGTAAGTTCAATGTCCCGCGACGTCCGTCTCCACCCAATCAGATAATCCGCCATATATTGATTGATGGCGGGGAATGTCCCGACTGGCAATGGCGGGCTCGCATCGATTCCAAATGCGGAACTGCAGGTAAGAGGCTTGATTATCTTCAGTCTGGCTCCTTTTTCTCCCAAGCACTGGGATGCCGCTGCTGAAACTCGGCCAAGAATAGATCGCGTGCGCGCCTTAGCAGTGCGATGCCCTCCGCGTCGCAGTCCGATGCCTCCGCATCGTCGATCACGCCGAATAGGCCCGTGAGCACGAAGCCATAATAATCGGCATCTGTGTAGGGTGGGGAGTTCTCATCGGCTGTCGGCATGGCGTCAGCATGTTCGACAGGTTGGAAGTCCGCAAGTGGGGTGTCAGCAGACGGGCCGCTTCATGAGGCCCCACCCCGGGACATTACGGCTTTAGCCGCTTCGATTGTCGATCCTGCCGGGATTCCATCAAATCGGGCAGGCTTCGGAATGAAACGCATCGGACTCATCTCGCTGTGCCTTTCGGCGAGCCTCGCCATGGCGACGGCGGCGCGGGCCGACGAACCCTTTCTGAAGCTCTCATCGCATGACATGACCTCCGCCGAGGGGCTCGCCTATCGCATCATCGTCGCGCCACCCGAGGGGCCGGCGCCGGCGACGGGTTATCCGGTGATCTATGTGATGGACGGCAATGCCTGGACGCCGATGGTGTCGGAGGTGATCCGCACCAATCTGGATTTCGGCGGGCGCAGCAAGGTGGAGCCGGCGGTGGTCGTCGGCATCGGCTATCCGGTCGACGGCGTCTTCGACATGAAGCGCCGCCCGCACGACCTGACCACGCCGACTGATCGGCCGCGCCCCACCACCGGGGTCGTGCCCGCCAATAGCGGCGGCTATGAGGCGATGATCCGCTTCGTCCAGGATCGGGTGAAGCCCGATATCGAGAAACGCTTTCCGATCGATCGCACGCGCCAGACCTTGGCGGGCCATTCATTGGGTGGACTGTTCACCCTGCGCACGCTGATGAACCATCCCGACTGGTTCCAGACCTATCTCGCGCTCAGCCCCTCGATCTGGTGGCACGATGCGGCACTGATCGGGGAAGCGCTTGCGCTTGCGCCAAGCCCGGCGCAGGGCGCGGCGCGCGTCTATATCGGTGTCGGCGAGGCGGAGGAATATATGTCCGCCAGCTATCAGGCGGAGATGGAGGCCGAGGTGCGGGCCCGGCTCGCCGCCGATCCCAAGGCGTTCGGCGGCGGCAGCGTGCAGGCGATCATGGCGCGCCGGCGCGGCCAGGACTATCATATGGTCGAAAATGCCCGCGATATGGCCCGGATCCTGGGCGACAAGGGGCTGAAGGTCCGTTTCGACCTGTTCCCGGAGGAAGACCATTTTTCCGGCCTGCCCGCGCAATTCGGCCGCGCCGTCCCGTTCGCGCTCCGCAGATAGGCGATCCTGCCCGGATCACCCCGATGCCAGCGCGGCCTGGATCTCGTCGAGATGCGCGACCTCGAATGTCGGGGCGATATCGGCGCCGCGTTCGGCCCTGGCCGGATTGTACCAGCAACTGTCGATTTCGAACCGGCATCCGCCGGCGATATCGGCATCCAGGCGATCGCCCACGATGATCGCCTCGCTTTTGGCGAAGGACCGGAACTTGCCGGCCGAATATTCGAAGAAGCGGATATCGGGCTTGGCATATCCGCAGGTTTCGGACGTCGCGACGAAGGACAGCCATTGGCCGAGCCCCGAATTGGCGATGCGCCGGGCCTGCACGGTTTCGATGCCGTTGGTGATGATGCCGATTTCGCCGATGGCGGACAGCGCCGCGCACAGGCGATCGGCGCCGTCGACCAGCACCACGGTTTCGGGCAGGCAGGCGAGATAATGCGCGCTCGCCGCATCGGGATCGGCATCGATCCCGAGCGTCGCGAAGGTTCGCCGGAACCGTTCGACCTTCAGCGCGTCCTTGTCGATCCGGCCCTGCTCGAATTCGCGCCAGAGCGCGGCGTTTTCGCTCTGGTAATGCGGGAGGATCGACGGGGCCTCATCGCCGAGCCCCATGATCGACAGCGCCCGCGCGAACGACAGCGCCTCCGACGCCCTGAAATCGAGCAGCGTATCGTCGAGGTCGAACAGGAACCGGCGGTATTTCATCGCCGCGGCCATATCCGATCGCCAGACGGGGCGGCAAGATCGCGGGCGCGTCCGCTGATCGGGCGATCCGCTGCCACCGGAATCCGGGAGCGGCAACCGAAAGCGCGACAACGCCGATATCATGGAATATGCCGGCGGGATGGAGAGGCGGGCCACTTGCCACTGCGGAAACCTTGCCTTGCTGTGCACCGGCGAGCCCATCAAGGTTTCGCTCTGCCATTGCCTCGATTGCCAGCGGCGGACCGGATCGCTGTTCAGCGTCGCGGCGTTCTTTCTCAAGGATCAGGCACGACCGGCCGGTGGCCCGGCCAAGGTCTTCCGCCGGGGATCGGCCAGCGGCTTCGACGTCGATTTCCACTTTTGCGGCGAATGCGGTTCCAGTCTCTGGTGGGAGCCGCAACGCATGCCGGATCGGGTCGGTGTGGCGGTGGGGGCCTTTGCCGATCCCGGATTCCCGATGCCGGAACAGGCGGTCTGGTGCGACGAGCGGCATCGATGGCTTGAGCTTCCCGATGCGATCGCGGGACATGATCGCAGCCCGGCGCGGGGCGGACAGGGCGGATAGCTGGTGATGGCATCAATGGCGGGCGTGGGTTATGTTCGCCGGAACCTTGGTCGAGCCGGTGGGTCAGGCTCGGCAAGGTGATCAGCCGGGGCCTGGAGACAGGCAGAAGAGCATCCACCGCTCCCCCGGCACCAGTTTCCCGCTGATGCCCCATTTGCGGCCGTTCAGGCGTCCGGCTGCCATTCCATGTAAAGGCCTACATCCCCAGCCAGACCGACAACGTTGAGACGTTCCATCGTGTCGGACATTAGCTGCAGCATTTGCTTATGTGGCAGCGCCGAGGCGGGTGCGTTCTCCGGTCCCAAGAAAGCGACCTTTGTCCCGACGAATAGAACGTATCCATCGTTTTCTCCGCCGAAATTGCCCCAGTACGTAGCAAGGCCGGCCCTCCTTGCCGCGATCTGTCGAGGGTCGGTGCGCGCCTCAAGATCTTCAATCTCATCGGGTAATATCATGAAACGTAGGCCGTAAAAGGCGACACAGGCGCTTGCGCTCATATTCCCTCCATTGTCGAACGCTCACATAAGCTGTCAGACTGCTCATCACCCAATGTCGCCCGTCCTCGGCAATCTTCGCCGGTCCACCGTTCAGGCGACGACGCCTCCTCCATCAGCCGCGATCCCAATCGCCCCGATCCAGCCGATAGACCGCCGTATCGCGGACAAAGCCCGTCCAGGTCCGCAGATCGGCCTTGCGGATCTCCACCTGTTTCGCGCCGAGTTTCTCGACCGCGCGCATCGAGCGGGTGTTGCGGGTGTCGACGCGGAACTGGATGGCGGCGAAGCCATGGGCGAAGGCGCGATCGATCATCAGGCGCTTCATCGCCGCATTGAAGGGGCCGCCGCGCATCCGGGGCGCGATATAGGTGGCGCCGATCTCGATCTGGCCGGGTTCGTCCAGGCCGATATAGCTGGTCATGCCGACCAGTTCTTCGTGATGGAGAACCGCGAACATCACCCAGTTCGGCCGCGCGCGGATGAAGGCCAGCGAACCGTCGAAACGATCGCCGACCATCGCGATGGGATAGATGTGCCAGATATCCGGATCGGCAGCACACGCCGCGCGCAGCGGTTCGACATGCGCATCCGCGAACGGCAGCAGCGTCACCGGCGGCGACGTCATGCCGGTTGCGAAGCCATCGATGCCCACCGATCGGTCTCCCCTCATCCCGTTGCGCGCAGGATCGCGCCCGATTGCAGCGAAATTGCGGCGAGCCGTTGGCGCGGCCGGGCGGTGTTGACGATCCGGACCGGCGGGGCGAGAGGGGCGGCGGGGACTCGCGGGATTGCCACGCTTTCCGCCGCGGTCGCGCCATCCAGGCGGCGCCCGGCGACATCCGGACCCAGCCCGAAATATCCGGATCGGAAATTAATGCTGCCAAAATTTCAAATAAGGCTGCTTTAATCCCGATTATAAATGTACTATCGCACCCGTCGGCGCCCCGACAATGCGAATGAACGCGCCGGGGCAAAGAGGGGATTACCATGTCTTTCACGCGTAATTTGAAGAGCTTGGCCGGTGTCGCACTCTGGGTGATGGCGGTTCCCGCCCTTGCGCAGACCGCGCCCGCCGATCAATCGCCGGCGCAGTCGACGGACGCCCCCGACGGCGTCGATGCGGCCGAGGATGAAGGCCTGATCACGATCACCGGATCGCGCATCAAGGGCAATTTCGAGGCGCCCACGCCCGTTCTCGCGATCGGCACCGAACTGATCGATCAGCGCGGCACGACCAACATCGCCAATGTCCTCAACGAAATCCCCGCCTTCACCGGCACGCTCACCCCGGCTTCGACCAATCTGAACAGCCGCCAGAACGGCGTGAACGTGGTCGACCTTCGCGGCCTGGGCACCAATCGCAACCTGGTGCTGATCAACGGCCGCCGCGCCACCCCCTTCGATGAATTCGAGAATGTCGATCTGAACGTCGTCCCCTCGCTCGCGATCCAGCGCGTCGACGTGGTGACGGGCGGCGCATCGGCCGCCTATGGTTCGGACGCCGTCTCCGGCGTGATCAACCTGATCTATGACGAGCGCCTGGAAGGGCTGAAGCTCAACGCGCAATACGGCATTTCCGACAAGGGCGATGCCGACAACCTGCGCCTTTCCGCCGCATGGGGCGGTGCGTTCGGCGGTGGCCGCGGGCATTTCCTGCTCGCCGCCGATTATGACGACAACAAGGGCATTCCCAAGGCCTCCGCGCGCAAATGGCAGCGCCGCAGCCCCGCCATCGTCAGCAATCCGGCCAATACCGGCGCCAATGACGGCATTCCGCAGTTCATCTTCCGCGACAATGCCGTGCTGTTCCTTGGCAGCCCCAACGGCGTGACGCTGCCCGGCGGCGCGACCGGCAATCTCGAATTCTTCCCCGACGGCACCGCGCGGCAGCGCGTGCTCGGTGAAATGGGCGGAACGCTGATGATCGGCGGCAGCGGATCGCGGCTGGCCGATCAGACCGCGCTGGTCGTGCCCACGCAGCGCTTCAACGTGCTGGCTGCGGTCAATTACGACGTGGCCGACGGCGTGAACGCATTTGCCGAAGCCAGCTTCGCGCGGTCCAAGTCGCGCGGCGCGCTCGTCAACGCCTTTTCGTTCGGCGATGTGACGATCACGCCCGACAATCCCTATCTGCCCGCCAATGTCGCGGCGCTGGGAGAGAGCTTCAGCCTGTTCCGCACCTTCGAGGAATTCCCGCCGATCACCTCCGCTTCGGTGACGGAGAGCATGCGCTTCGTCGGCGGGCTGAAGGGCAATATCGGTTCGAAATGGAACTGGGAAGTCTCCGGCCAGTACGGCCGCACCGATTTCAGCAACAAGCAATATAACAACATGATCGTCGGCAACCTGATCCGCGCCGCGGATGTGGTGCGGATCGGCGGCGTCGATTCCTGCCGCGTCAACGTGAATGCCGATCCGGCGGACAATGATCCGGCCTGCGTGCCGATCAACCTGTTCGGCAAGGGTTCGCCCAGCCAGGCCGCGATCGATTACATCACCGAAACCGGCATTTCGAACACGCGCATCGAACAATCGGTGTTCGCGGCCGAAATCGGCGGCGAGCTGTTCAACGGCTGGGCAGGCCCGATCCTGGCGACCGTGGGCGGCGAGCATCGCCGCCAGAAGCTGCACCGCACCGTCAACGCGCCCAACGCGAACGAGGAATTCCTGATCGTCAATGCGCAGCCGCTCGACGGCAAGTATGACGTGACCGAAGGCTTCGCCGAAATCGCGGTGCCGCTGCTCGACGGCGCGCAGAAGCTCGATTTCAACGGCGCCGCGCGCTACACCCATTATTCCACGATGGGCAATGTGGTGACGTGGAAGGCCGGCCTGACGTTCGAGCCCGTCAGCTTCCTGCGCTTCCGCGGCACGATCTCGCGCGACATCCGCGCGCCCAGCATCGGCGAATCCTTCGTGGAAACGGTGCTGCTGTTCACCAACCTCAGCAACCCGTTCGTGGGTGGCAGCGGCACCTCGCTCGTCAAGGTTCCGCTTTCGGGCAATCCCAACCTGAAGGAAGAACGCGCGCTGACCAAGACGTTCGGCGCCGTGCTGACGGCGGGCAGCTTCCGCGCCTCGCTCGACTGGTGGGATATCGATCTGAAGGGCGCGATCGGTTCGCTGGCGCCGCAGGATATCGTCAATCGCTGCTATGCCGGCGAACAGGATATCTGCTCGCTGATCACCTTCGGCCCCGGCCAGACGCTGGAGGAAGTGAAGCAGCAGAACCTGAACCTGGGTACCTACAAGCTGCAGGGCCTGGATTTCGAGGCGCGCTACGGCATGGAACTGGGCGCCGGCAGGCTGAACCTGGGCGCCGTCGCCAGCTATCTCATCCACAAGAAGATCGCACCCTCGGGCGGCGCGCCGCTTGACGTGGCGGGCGAAGTGGGCGGGCGCAACGCCGGCGGCATGCCCGATTTCAAGGCGACGCTCTCGGCCAATTACGAGACCGATCGCTGGGGCACCTTCCTGCAGGCGCGCTATATCGACGGTGGCGTGTACGACGTGACCTTCGGCCCCGAAGACCTGTCGAAGGAAGACAACAACATCGGCGCGGTCGTCTATGTCGACATGTCGGTGAAGTACAAGCTGGACGGCCTGGTCGGCAAGAATGCCGAAATCTATGCCGGCGTCGACAATCTGTTCGATCGCAAGCCGCCGGTCGCGCCGGTCGACTTCATCTCCAACTCCGCGACCAACGCGTCGATCTACGACGTGATCGGCCGCAAATTCTACGTCGGCGTTCGCGCGAACTTCTGACGACGGGATAAAGGCGCCGGCGGCGACGGACGTGCTTCGGCACGGCCGCGCCGCCGGCGCTTTTTTGTGTGGAGTGGCGAGGCGTTACGCCGGAGGCGGGACGCAAGCAGTTGCTGTTCGTTGCGCTCGCATTATTCGGACGGAGCTATCCGGATGCTGATAGATCGGTGCGGTGCCTGTCCCATATCGGCCGGATAACCGGCGTAATCATCCATTGCTCTTCCGGATCGGCTGTCTCGGGGCATGACCAGTACCAGATGCTATGGGCGTGAAGCGGAATATCCGCTTCCAGCAGATCGGATACCACCGTCCATCGCGGATCCAGGGAAATATCGCACCCAAGATCTTCAAAGGATTGCAGGATAATCCGCATCAGGGCGAAGCGCTCATCTTCGTCCAACTCTCCGGATCGGTAGCCGGAGATGAACGCATCGATTCTCTCGGGATCGGCGACCTCATAATCCCAATCCTGCATCGCGTGGTGATTGGGGAGTTCGAACCTGATGGCGAGCGCATCGATCGCCGCACGCGTCGGGAATCGCCAGAGGTGTTCGGGTATCATGGCCGGGGGTTTACGATCCCCCATCAGTGACCGCTACTGGGTGGTTTGCTGCCCGGCTGGTTTCCTTCCCGACAGCCGACTGTCGACTTCAGGCGTTCAATCCACGTCCTCACCACACGGAATGACTGGGAGTGGGTGGAGGAAGATGGCTCCCAGCATCATATGCGCCCAAGGCTGGATGTGCCGGACATGTTTCACTTCATCTGTACAATCAGTTCCTTGGCGGCGGCGAGTTGGGTTTCGCAATATGCGGCGCGTTCGGGCTCATCCAGACTGGTGAAGGACGCCGGAATCGGATCCTGCAGGAATTTCTTGCCCAGTTGGCGCAGGCGCGGCTTGATCATCTGCATGAACGGATCCTCATCCTTCGTGAAGACCAGCAGCTTCGAAACCCATTGCTCCATTTCCGGCCGGATCGCGAATGCCTTGCAGATATTGTAAGTGAAGCCCAGTTGCGCCCACAGCATCCAGCCGTATTTCTCGGGGATCTCGAGATGACTCATCCTGGGATCCTTGCGATTGTCTCGAATGATGGCCCGGACGGATGATTTTGCGCTTTCGATCATGACGGTTTTGGCTTCATCGACAGTCCAGTGCAGTTGAAACCGCGTGGGCGGATCGGCCAGGTTGGGCAATTCGGCGAGGATGGCGCGACCCGCGGGGACGATATAGTCGCAGGGGTTCCAGTCCGTTTCTGGTTCCGGCGAATCCGATATGTTGGTGTCCTTGAAGGCGCTGAGGGCAAGATCGCGTAGGTATTTCCGCGTGGCGTCTGTCACGTCCGGACTGTCGACATCAAGCGTCTCAAGCCTGTCGAGCCAGGCAGTTTTTTCCGCTTCGCTCGCAAAGGCGCGGCACGCGTTGAATTCCACGCCGATCTTGAGCCACAGGAATTGAGTGCGCAACTGTTCGTAGCTGGCCGTGTTTCCGTCGCGCGCCAATCTCGTCAGCTGTGTCCATGCGAGCTTGCTGGCCTTGTCGATCAACATACGCTTGCTCAAGGTGAAACCGTTCGTTTCTTCGATCGGAACCGATTCCGCACAAGCGACGCCGGGAAGCGCCAACAGGCACGCAGCGGCGGTGATGGCTTTCCTCATATCGATCCTTCCCCCTGACCGGATCGACTCTAGGGGCGGTTTGCGGCGCGGCCAATCCCGGCACCGCCCATAAAGCTCCGAAACGGATCGGGTTCTCACGCGCTCGCGGCAAGCACCTTCAGCGCATCGGCCAGCCGGTCGATCTCGTCCTCGCTGTTGTAATAATGCGGCGATGCGCGGACGAGGTCGGGCAGCTTGCGCCGGGTCGCGTCGATCGGCGTGCTGGTGGGGACTGAGATCGACAGGTTGATGCGCTCGGCCGTCAGCCGGGCGGCGATCTCCGACGCGGCGATGCCGTCCAGCGTGAAGCCGATGATCGCGGCGGGATCGGGGCCGAGATCGTGTACCGTCGCACCCGGGATTTCGGCGAGGCGCGCGCGCAGGCGGTCGCCGAGCAGCCGGCAGCGTTTCTCGATCCGGTCCAGTCCGATCGCCAGCGCATAATCGATCGCGACGCCCAGGCCGAGCCGGGCGGCATGATCGGATTCCCATGTCTCGAACCGGCGCGCATCGGCGCGCAGCCGATAGCCGGCATCGCCCGCATATTCGGCGCCGAACAGATCGATCATCGCGGGTTCGGTGCGCTCGATCAGGTTCCGGCGGATATAGAGGAAGCCGGTGCCGCGCGGGCCGCGCAGGAATTTGCGGCCGGTGGCGGCCAGCATGTCGCAGCCGATCGCCTCCACATCGATCGGCAATTGCCCGGCGGCCTGGCAGGCGTCGAGCAGATAGGGGATGCCGTGCGCGCGCGCGATCCGGCCGACTTCGGCGGCGGGATTGACCAGCCCGCCATTGGTGGGGATCCAGGTGATCGCGATCAGGCGGACGCGATCGTCGATCATCGCCTCCAGCGCCTGGGGATCGAGCGTGCCGTCCGTCCGGTCCGGGATCGTCTCCACCACCGCGCCCGTCCGCCGCGCGACCTGGAGATAGGCCAGGTAATTGGCGGCATATTCGGCGGTGGTGGTGAGGATGCGGTCACCGAGGGCGAAGGGCTGCGCGTAGAAGGCCCATTGCCAGGCGACGGTGGCGTTCTCCGCCAGCACGACCTCGTCGACATGCGCGTTCAGCAGCCGGGCGACGCTGCGATAGACGCCCTCGATCCGGTCCGCCTGTTCGGCCTTGGCCTCGTAACCGCCGATCTCCGCCTCCCGCCGCAGATGATCGGTGACCGCCGCCAGCACCGGCGCTGGCATCAGTGCGGCGCCGGCATTGTTCAGATGGATGCGATGCGCGGTGCCGGGCGTGTCGGCGCGCAGGCGGGCGAGTTCGTCGGGGGTGAAATCTTCGGTCATGGTTCAGGCTTTAGAGCATTGTGCTGCGGTTGGGCATCCGGGACTCCTGGTACGCGGCGGATGCATCAGGAAAACCGTTCGCTTCGAGCAGCGTCGAGCCTGTCGAGACGCGCCCGTCGAGAAACCTGTGCCGGGTGTGTGGACATGCTTCTCGACTTCGCTCGAAGCAAAGGGAGGGGGCGGGCGAACAGCGTAGAGCCGTCGAGACGTTGCCCGAACAGGCGTCTCGACTTCGCTCGAAGCAAACGGAAAGGGGGGGCGAACCGGATCGGGTGAGGGGGGTGTGGGGCGATGGCTCCCCTTCGGCATTCGTGCGTTATGATGCGGCCATGAAGAGGATGCGCCGATGACCGCGATACGCCAGATCACCGCGATGAGATTGCCCCTGCTTGCCCTGTTGTTCGCCGTCGCCGGCTGTGGCGGCAGCGGCACCTCCACGCCGATGGCGGATGCGGAGAATGGCGCCGCGAACGGCGCGCCCGCGATGGCGGCCGATGCCTCGCGCGGGCCGGTGGCGGATATGGCGGGCGGGAATGGAGCGGCGGACATCATGGGCGCGCCCGTCGACGCCGCGCCCGTCGGCGATGTGCCGGCCGGGGCCGGTCCTTCGGGGGACGGCCCGGCCGATCCCGCCACGGCGGCGGACGGCCGCGATCCCGGTGACCGGCTGAGCGAGGAACAGGTGCGCGCCCAGCACAGCCCCGCGCTCGACGCCTGCCTCAATTCGGGCGACGCGGCCCGGGGTGTCTCGGTGGCGATGGGCGGATGCTTCCATGCCGAACTGAAAGTGCAGGACGATCGGCTGAACGCCGCCTATCGATCAGCGCTGGCGAAGCGGGACGCCGCCGGCCAGGCCCGGCTGCGCGCCGAGGAACGCGCCTGGATCAGGCGCCGCGACGCCGAGTGCCGCGCGGTGGCGGTGGGCGGCACGATCGACATGGTCGAAATCCCCGCCTGCCTGCTGGAAGCGACGATCCGCCGGCGCGTGACGCTGCAGCCGATGGCGGGATAGGGGCGGAGAGCCTTCGGCTTCCGATCCCTTTTTCTCTCCGCGTCCCCGCGTCTCTGCGTGAACCTGTTGGGCTGCGCGTCGTCACGGCGAATTGGTTCACGCGGAGGCGCGCGTGGGATCAATATTGATTTCAATAGGTTGGTAGTAAAGCGTCCCGATCTTATCCCCGTTATCCACAGGGCGAATAGGAAAATTCCTATTTCAATGTAGGAAATTTCCTTTCATTGATATGGAACGAAACGGGAACGAAGAATCGGAGGGGAATCCGCTTGCACCCACAGCCGCAACTGCTTGCCGAACCGGGCTGCGAGATCGGGTGCCCGGTGTGCCCGCGCGCCTGTGCGGTCGCGCGGATCCAGTTCAGCTGGTGGGCTCGGGAGGAGGAGCGGCTGCTGCGCGATCGTGCGCTTTCGGGGATGTCGGATCAGTGGCTTGCCGATTACCAGGAAGCCCAAGAACATCTGCAACGGTGCCGGCAAGATATCGCGCGCGCGTCTCCAGCGAACCCCGCGGCATGCCCGGAAGAACCGCGAGCAGCGCGGCTTCGAGCTCATCTGCACTAGGAATCTCGGCACGCTCGGCGGCGGGGGTCAGGCCGAAGATCGAAAGATCATGGCCCATCGCCTGCGCCAGATTGGCGAGCACCTTCACCGTCGGGTTCCTGTTGCGCCCGTTGATGATGTCTCCCACCGCGTCGCGCCCTTCGCCCGCCGCGCGAGACAGGCCGCGCTGCGAGAAATCACCCTGGGTGGTCGCCTGGCGGAGCACGGCGACGATGCGATCGATATCGACGGAAGCGGACATGATGTGTCCATCGCATGACGGATATACCCGGCGCAATTTACGGATATATCCGTCGATCGCTTGACACGACGGATATATCCGTCGCATGAATCGGGCATGGACGAATCAACTCCACAGCAAAAACGGATCGCCGGCCCGATCGGCCGGGCAGGGCGCTTGCCCGATGCCGTGCGCGCCATCCGCGCCCGGCATTACGGGCCGGAACGCGCCGCGCCTGGCGTGATCGCCCGCGATCTGGGCCTTTCCTACCAGAAGGTGGCCGCAATTCTTCAGCCGCGTCAGGCGTTCCCTGCCTTCACCGCCGACGCGGCGCTTCTCCCCGCGCACCCCACTCCCCTGCGGGGAGAAGGGGGAGGGCCGCCATTCGCGCAGGCCCTCCCCATCCCATCCCCAACCCCGTTCGAGGAGACTGGACGATGAAAGCGCGTGGACGGCGCGGCCCGGCGATGACCGGCCGCCAATCCGAATTCGTGATGAGCCTGTTTCGCGAGGGCCGCAGCCTGGATCAGGTGCGCGCCGCGACCGGCGCCAAATGGGCCGACGGCACCTATCTGAAGCTGCGCGACATCGCGGCGCGGGGCGAGCGGGGTGTGAGATGCTGACCGCGCGCCAGGCCGAACTGCTGGAGTATCTCCGCGCCCAGGCGGCGAACGGCCGCTGCCCCACATTCCGCGAGATGCAGAAGGCGATGGGATTCAACAATCCCGCCGGCGTCTATCACCTGCTCGCCGGGCTGGAGGCGCGCGGCGCGATCCGCCGCGCCCGCCGCCGCGCCCGCGCGATCGAGGTGGTGGCGCCGTCCCCCACCCAGCGCGGCGATGCGCCGCCCACGCTGGAACATGTGCCGCTGGCGGTGCTGCGCGCCGAACTGGCGCGGCGCGGCTATGCGCTGTTGCGGCCGGTGCCGGCCCCGGTATCTGCGCCGATCCGTCATGACGTCAGCACCACGCAAAAGGCCGTGAATCCATGAGCGGCGCGCGCGGCACGCGCCGCCGCTTCGGCGACGGGCAGGATGATGATGGCGGCCCGGCCGGCGATATCTGGGATCTCGCCTGGAATGGCGACGCGGCCGGCGACGATGACGACGACGAGGAGGGGGAGGGCTGGAGCGAGGAAGGCTGGATCCCGGAGGGCTGGGGCGCGCGCATCGTCGTGCGCCGCGCGCGTGACGACGACGGATCGATCCTGGACGTGGACGTCACCTGATGGGCGTGCTGCTCCATTTGCCGATCGTGCCGGACGCATCGCAAGCCTGGGACGCTTATGATGCGCTGGTGCGCCGTGCCAACGCGGATCGCCGGCTCTGGGGCGATGCCGAGCATTGCCGCGCGATGGCGCGCGCGCATGGCGCCTGGTTCACCGCCTATATGCGCGCCGATGGCGCGCGATGATCGCGGCCGAAGCGGGGCAGGCGCTGTCGAATGTCGACAGCGAGGCGGCGTTGTGCGGCGCGCTGCTGCGTGACAATGCGCGGGTGGACGCGGTGGCGGACCGGCTGGCGCCCGAGGATTTCAGCGAGCCCTTCCTGGCCGATATCTATGCGGTGATCGTGCGGGAGGTGGCGCTGGGCCGCCCCGCCAGCCCGATCACATTGCGCCCCTATCTGATCGATCATCCCAGCCTGGGCGAGGCGGGGGGCATCACCTATCTCAATCGGCTGGCTGCCAGCGATGCCGCCTCGTGGAGCGATCCGGTGGCGCTGGCGGGGCAGATCCGTGCGCTTTCGGCACGGCGCGCGCTGGTGATGGGGCTGGACGCGGCATCGGCGCTGGCCGCCGATCCGGCCGAAAGCAACGCGGCGGTGATCGACCGTGCGGAAGCCGCACTTTCCGCCGCCACCGCCACCCATGCCGCCGCCGCCGAACTGCCCGCCGCCCGGTGCATCCAGGCGATGCTGGCGGATATGGACGGGCCGCGACGCGGCGTGCTGTGCGGCCGCATCACCGCGCTGGATGCGCTGATGGGGCCGATGCGCCCCAAACAGCTGAATATCGGCGCGGCGCGGCCGGGCATGGGCAAGACGGCGCTCGCGCTCTCCTACAGCTTGGGCGCGGCGCTGAACGGGCATGGCGTGCTCTATGTCTCGCTGGAAATGTCCGCCGGGGAACTGGCGATGCGGCTGGCGGCCGATCTCTGTTTCGACGAGCGGGGCGATGGCGCCCCGGTACCCTTCGATGCGATCCGCGACGGCACGCTCACCACCGCGCAAAAGCTGGCGGTGGCGCGCGCGGCGGATCGCATCGCCGATGCGCCCTTCATCGTCGCCGATCATGGCAGCGTCACCATCGGGCGGCTCAACATGATCGTGCGCCGTTACCAGCGCCGCATGGCCGCCGCCGGGCAGCGGCTGGACCTGGTGGTGATCGATTATCTGCAACTCGTGCAGCCCGACATGAAGGGGCGATCCAATTACGAGGCGGTTTCCGAGGTGAGCCGCGGGCTGAAGGCGATCGCCAAGGATCATGACGTCGCCGTCTTCGCGCTCGCCCAGTTGAGCCGCGCGGTGGAGCAGCGCGAGGACAAGCGCCCGCAGCTCTCCGATCTGCGCGACAGCGGCCAGATCGAGCAGGACGCCGATGCCGTGCTGTTCCTCTATCGCCACGACTATTATCTCCGCCAGGCGGAGCCGGAGCCGGGCGACGCCCGCCACGCGGCGTGGCGCGACACGCTTTCCGCCTGCGAAGGCATGCTGGACATGATCCTGGCCAAGCGCCGCAACGGCCGCACCGGGCGGGCGCAGGCGCGGTTCCACGGCGCCAACCAGGCGGTGCGCGGATGAGCGGCTGGATCAGCCTGCATCGCGGCTGGCGCGATTGCGACGCGTTCGAGGAACCGCGCGATCCCATGTCCGATGCCGATGCCTGGGCGTGGCTGATCGAACATGCCGCCTGGAAACCGATCCGCCGCGCCGCCGGCCAGGGCCAGTCGATCCGGCTGGAGCGCGGGCAGCTCCATGTCTCCGATCGCTCGCTCGCCACCGCCTTTCGCTGGGATCGCAAGCGCGTGCGCCGCTATCTCGATCGGCTGGCGGCGCATGAGATGATCGTGGCGGTGCGGGGCCAGTCCGGCACCGTCATAAGCCTGTGCAATTACGACAGATATCAGCAGCCGCCGGAACCCAAGGGGGCCGGGAAGGGGCCGGCCGGGGGCCGGGCCGGGGCCGCACAAGAACAAGGAAAACAGGATTCCGGTTCTGACGAACCGGTCGCCCCGCCCGCCGGCACCGTGAAGGCCGTTTTCGACGCCGCCGTCACGCTCCTGGCCGCTTCGGGGCACCAGCCGCGCGCCGCACGATCGATCGTCGGCCGCTGGCGCAAACAGCATGGCGACGCCGCCGTGCTGGCCGCGCTGATCGACGCGCGGGAGCGCGCGATCAGCAACCCCGTCGAATGGATCCCGCGCCGGCTGAACGCCGCCCCGGCATCACGCGGCGGGGCAGGGCGTGCGGGCCGGACGGGCGAAACCCCGGCCGCCGCCGCCACGCTCGACAGCTTGCTCCACCAGGCCGCCCGCTACCGCAACCGGGACAATGCGGGCGGCACGCCATGAAAGGATGGGAAACCATGGGAAAGACGCGGGACGATATGGGGGAACGCCTTTCCGCCGAGGAGATGGCGACCGCGACGGTCGCGCGGGAATTGGCGGCGAAGGAGACGAACGCGGCGAACGCCAGGGGCAAGGGGCGGAAGATGGAGAGTGGTGCGGAAACGGCAAGCCGACCCGGCCGCCGGGGCCGCCCCGCCAACATCATGACCACCCGCCGCCGCCAGGTGCTCGAACAGTATCAGGCCGCCGCCGCCGCCGGTGAACCCGTCAGCCTCGCCCGCATCGCGCGGGCGTGCGGGATGTATGATTATCGCAAGGTGCGAAGGGTGATCGCGGATCTGCGGCGGATGGGAGTGGTGTGAGGGGGGAGGCGCAGTTTGGAGAGATTATGCAGGCTCGCAGTCAGTAGACCTCTTCGAGTTTCCATCCGGTCAGTTGCAGGGCCAATATACCAAAATCACGCATCGACCCGTTTTGTGGTGACCATCGGTTGGCATAGTCATAAGCACCGTTGCTGGCGCGTTCGAGCATCCACTGACTACCATCGGCACCGAGTTCGCATTTCGTAGGCGGTTCATGGAACGGGATTGCCGTCGCCATGAATTAGGCCGTGAACCCATAAACCGTCAGCTACGAATGCACTGAAATCCGTCATCGCGTCGCTTTGCCGAGGCAAACAGCGGTTCAATTTGCCAAGTTCTGATTTCATCATCGGACAGGCAAATCTTGTCCGTGATCCGTTCCCATTGCTGTCCTGCCCACAGCCTGCCCGCTTCGTCTTTGCGGATAACCATGAGCAGCTTTACGTTGCGCCATCGGTCAATGTGCAGGCCGGCCAAGCTGATCTCAACTGGCCCTTTAATTGAAGGCCCCGATAGAGTTTTCAAGGCCGTAGAGTTAGCTCGGTAAACACCGCCAAGGAAGAAATCGTCCGGCTTATTCGGGAAGGATACGGTCTCGTCCGGTTGAAATTGGAACCGATCTACTCGGACGATCACCAAGCTGCGCTCGAACTCGGGAGGGGCAAGGATCGGCTGCGAAACGGCAACCGTGTGCACGCTGCTTACGGCATAAAAGAACGCAATTGCAAAGAACATCATCCGAGCCATGCGAACTTCGTATCGAGAAGGCAGATCGTGCGCCAGTCGGGCTTTCGCATAGCCTGAAAATCTGACTCAGCATTGGCATGAGCCGATATGATCTGACCGACTTCGAATGGCGCGTGATCGAGCCGCTGCTGCCCAACAAGCCGCGAGGGGTGCCGCGCGTCGATGATCGGCGCGTGCTGAATGGCATCTTCTGGGTGTTGCGATCCGGTGCGCCATGGCGTGACCTGCCCGAGCGATGCGGCCCGCGCACCACCTGCTACAACCGCTTCGTGCGATGGCCGAAGGCGGGCTTCTGGGATCGGATGATGGACGCCATCACCGCCGCCCACCACGGCGACATCCAGATGATCGACAGCACCTCCGTTCGCGCTCACCAGCAGGCTGCGACGGCAAAAAGGGGGATCGAGATCATTGTCTCGAATTGCGGTGCCAGTTTACCAAATGCATGAAATGGAGATTAAGGGATGGTGCACAAATGCAAGCGCCACGCAGATCTGAGGCGCCGGGCCGGTGGTCGTTAGATCATCTGGGTCTCCCAACCTTAAAGCCGCATCGGCTGCAATTTGGACGAATATCATGATCCCGGCACGCCAGAGGGCGTGCAAATGCCGGCGGCGACCGGATAATAGCCCGCGACTTCGAAATGCGGGGATGGCCCATCCTTGTAGATCACCGCATAGCCGTTGCTTCGGGCGTGCAGGTCTTCGAAAACGAGCCTGATCCCGGTTCTGGGCGAAGAGGCGCTGGGCGGTTCGCCGTTCGGGCCGGCCGGGCGGCTCACGATTTCGAAGTGTCCGCCGGCCAGGGCCTTGGCGGTGGTCGGCGCTTTCAGCGATCCGGTCGTCGGTGAGGTGATTTCGACGTCATATTCGAGGCCTCCGTTCGCGTGCGGCTTCAGGGCCATATCGAATGTATCGAAGGCTTTGCCGTCGCCGCCGAAAACCGCGCAACTATATGCGAGCGCGCGATATCCGCGGTCCGCCGCCGATATGGGCGATCCCATGGCGGAGAGAGCGATGACGGACGCTGCCGCCAAGGCAGGCAAGCCAGGGAAACGTGTCATGATCTGCACCTCGCAAGTCTCAACCGGCCCCGATCATCAACCACAGCCTCGCTGGCCGGAACATGAACGGGGTTTCGCCGGTGTCGCCCGAACGGAATGACGGTGCCCGGCGCATGATAGGCGATCTCGAAGATGCTGACGCATCGTCGATCGAAGCCGGGATCACAGTTCCTCGAGCGCGCCGGCCAGATGCGGCAGGCGGTTGGCGATGGCGGCGGCGATGCTTTGGTGGACGGCGTCGGCGAAGTCGTCGGGCATCGCGGCGCGCGCCTGTCCGGGCGCATCGGGCGCGCGATCGAGCAGGTCGGTGATCGCCGCGCGCATCGCGTTCGCGCCAAGCCCCGCCGCCTTGCCCGTCTGGACGAAATGGCGGCCCATCACGTCGGACACCCGGTAATGTCGGTTCTTCCCTGCCGACATCGCCAGCCGGAACCTGTTCGGCGCGATCTCGCCCTTGTCGAAGGCGGGCTGTGCTGAGAGCACGTCGTAAAAGGGCGTGAGGGCATAGCCGCCGCCGGGCTGCAGGAAGATGCTGAAATTCTTGGCATGGCCGTCGGTCGCGCCGATCAGCCAGAACAGGATCTGGCTCTTGAAGAAGGCGGCCTGATCCGCGCCGGGATCGTCGGCACCCTTCAGCAGGCCCAATATGTCGCGCATCGCCGGCCCGCCGTCGCTCTGGTATTTCAGCGTCGGGGGCAGGCCCAGCGCCTGGCAGCAATCCTCCTGCGGCAACCGCAGGATCGTGCCGTCGTCGCGACGGCGCCGGTCGAAACGCTCCACCACCAGCACCCGGCGCGCGCCGAAGGTGGCGATATCGGTGCGCGCGACGGAAAGGCCGAAGGCTCGCATCAGCGCCAGGCAATAATGTTCGTTGTCGACGCTGTCGGTCATGTCGATCATGCCGTCCGCGCTCGGGATCCGCCCCAGTTGCGGCTTCAGGATATGCGTCGTCGGCGTTGTGCCGATGGGGCGGAGCCATTGCCCGTCGCTGCGCAGCAGCGCCGTCTTTTCCTGCGCGCCCGCGATCGAGATGCGGAACGCCCGATCCCGGTCCACCCCCAGCGGCGCCTGCGCCAGATCGGCGAGCATCGCCGCGATCGCCGCATCGCTGACCGGTTCGCCCTCCGCACGGGCTTCGCCGCGTTCACCGCCGCCTTCGGGCAGGAACTGCATCGCGCCGACACAGTCACGCCCGATCGCGTCCAGCAGGCTGTAGAAATCGGTGCCTGCGGCGCCCATGCGTTCGGCGACGCGGCGGCGCACCGCATCCCTGTCGGGCAGCAGATTGTCGAACACCGCCGCCACCGCCGCGCCGCGATAGGGGGCCGGGCTGAGCGGCAATGACAGCGAGACCGCGAAGCGATGCTCCCATGCCAGCCAGTCCCCGTCATAGCGGAAAGCGATCGCGCCGCTGGCGGCCTTTTCCAGCCGGCCGGCCATGCGGCCGTTGATCAGCACGTCCAGCGGCACATGCGTCTTGCCGCGCGCCATGGCTAGAAGACATCCTCGATCGCGCCGCCGCGCTGGCGCGGCACGATCTGGATGTCGAGATCGAGCCTGGCGATCACGCCGAGCAGCGTTTCCAGCTTCGTGCCCGCGCTGCCGCCCTCGATCGCGGATATGGTTTTCTGCTGCGTGCCGGTCAGGCCCGCCAACTCCGCCTGGGTCATGCCCCGGCGCAGCCGCTCGCTTCGAATGATCGCGCCCAACTGGCCGGGCAGCCTGACGATCTGCTGCATCGAACCCTCCAATCGGCGCCATATACCCTGAAAGGTATGAAATCGCAATATAACCTGTGGGGGTTAAAATTGCATTATACCCTATGAGGTATAAGTAGGGAATATACCTTTCAGGGTATGTGGCTGCCTTGTTCGTTGGCGATATCGCCGCCAATGCCGGGTGCGACTAATCGCCCTCCGCCGCGATTGCCATTTCCGTTCGAATGATCGACACTTCGGGCGCGGAGGGGAAGGCGATGAAAACAGCGATTTTTCTGGCGGCGGCCCTGTTTGGCGGCACCGCGATTCCGGCGGCCGCGCAGGATGCGGATGCGCCCGGGCTCGGCGAGGTTGTCGTCACCGCCAATCGGCTGAATGCGCGCTATGCCCAGCAGGATCGTCCGGTGGTGGGGCTGCGCAGGCAGGCCGATTCCGTGGTGGTGCAGGCGGCGTTCTCATCGGACTCGCGCGATGCGGAGACGCGCAAGCGCGAAATCCATGCGATGCTGCTCGCCGCGCTGGGGCGGGCGGGCGCCGCCGGGGTGGAACTGGTGACGGGCAATTTCGAGCTGATCCCGGTCACCAAAGACAATTACCAGGATCTGCCGCTGATCTCCGCCGGCCGCGTCGATACCAGCCAGGCGAATGTGATGGTGAAGGTGAAGCTCGCCGGATCGATCGCGGCCGCGGGGGAGAGGCTGGACGGCTTCATCAAGGGCGTTCCGCGCACCGGGCGCGGCGCGATCGACAAGGCCGGCGCATTGACGCTGACCATCCGCAATCCCGATCAGTATCGCGATGCCATCGTGAAGCTGGTGGCGGAGAATGCCCGGCACAATGCCGCGATCTTCGGCCCCGATTACGCCGTGCAGGTGAACGGCATCGACGGGCAGGTTTCCTGGTCGCAGGTGAGCGGCACCGATGTGTTCCTGTATCTGCCCTATCGCTACACCATTCTTCCCAAATGACCCTGTCCGGAGAGACGGCATGAAAGCGATCCCCTTCGCAGCTTTTGGCGGCCTGGCCCTGTTCGCGACGATCCCCTTCGCGCCCGCGCTGTTCGCGCAGGACGGCGCCGGCGAAATCGTCGTGACCGCGCAAAGGCTATCGAACAGCGTTTCGCCCATCCAGCTTGCCAGCCCCAATCCGCCCGTGATCGGCCTGAAGCGGATGGCGGATTCGGCGGTGCGCACGATCGAGATCGTCTCGGACTCGCGCGAGGCGGGCATGCGCAGGCGCGAGGTGCAGGCGATGCTGCTCGACGCGATCGATCGCGCGAAACGCGACGGCTTCAACCTCGTCACCGGCCAGTTCGAACTGGTGGAGGTGACGCGCGCCAACTGGCAGGATCAGTTTCCCGGGCTGGCGGGCAAGCCGAATGCCACCGAAGACGATGAAGACGAGGATGATGAAGATGAAGACGATGCCGCCCCGGCGGCGTTCGAGGATGACGGCAGCACCGCGACCGTCCGCCTGAAGGTGAAGACGAAGCTGGACGGATCGATCGGCAGCGCCCAGCAGAAGATCGGCGCGTTCGTCAAATCGGTTCCCGCCAATGGCCGCGCGCAGATCCAGCCAAGGGGCGGCCTGGCGCTGACGATCATCAATCCCGAACAATATCGCGACGAGATCTATCGCCGCATCGCCGCCGGCGCGAAGCATGCGAACAGTTTTTACGGCCCGGACTATGGCCTGGACGTCACCGGCCTGGATCAGGGCATCGCCTGGAAGCAGGTGAGCAATACCGAGGTGTTCCTTTATATCCCCTATGGATTCTCGATCAGGAAATAGGCGGGCCCCATCGACAGAAGCCGATCGTCGAAATCGGATCGGCGCATGGCGCGGCGGCCGATAGGGTTTGCCGATCGCGGTCTTTCTCCGTGGGGAGATAGTGTCGATGCGGATTTCGGCTGTGGGCGCGGCGATCGCGCTGGTGATGGCGGCGATGGGCGTCGCGGGCGCGCAATCGCCGCCGGCCGCTTCCCCGGCCCCGCCGGTCGAGGCCGCCCCCGCGCCGCCCGCCGGCGTGACCGCCCCCGCGCCGCCCGCCGGCGTGACCGAGCGCATGGTGATGCTGGGCAGCGGCGACTGGCAGGTGAAGGGGGCGCTCACCATGCCGCAGGGCAAGGGGCCGTTCCCGGCGGTGGTGCTTGTCCACGGTTCCGGCCCCGGCACGCTCGACATGAATGTGGGCGGCAGCACCATCTATCGCGATCTCGCCTGGGGGCTGGCGGCGCGCGGCGTGGCGGTGCTGCGCTATATCAAGCGCACCACCGCGCATCGCGAACGCTTCAAGGCGCTGGGCCGTCCGCCGAAACTGACCGAGGAATTCGTGGAGGACGCGTCGAGCGCGGCGCAACTGCTCAGGCGCACGCCGGGCGTCGATCCCGCGCGCGTCCATGTGTTCGGCAACAGCCAGGGCGGCATGCTGGCCGCCACCATCGCCAATGCCAACGGGCTGGCGGGCGCGCTGATCATGGCCAGTTCGCCCCGGCCGGTGGGCGACATCATCATCCAGCAGGCCGATTATGTGACCGGCATCTCCACCGATCCCGCCGAACGGACGCGCGCGGCGGAGGTGCGGCGCAACGGCGAACGCATCAACGCGATCACCCCCGCGAGCGACGCGGACGAAGTGATCCACGGCAGCCCGGTCTGGTACTGGCGCGACATGGCGGCGATCGACCCGATCGGCCAGGTGAAAAAGCTGGCGGCGCGCGGCGGGCGCGTGATCATCATGCATGGCGACCGCGACTATCTGGTGACCGAGGAGGATTGGGCGGCCTGGACGCAGGCGCTGGATCGCCAGCCGCGCGTCACCCTGAAGCGCTATCCCGTGCTCAACCATATCATGCAGGAGGGGGAGGGCCGGATGACCCCCGCCGAATATAAATGGACCCGCCCGGTCTCGCCCGCGTTCATCGACGATGTCGCGGCGTGGATCAAGGCGGGGAAGGGGCGGTGACGGGTTTGGTATATTGTCGATATATACCAATCCATTAACTGGAAGAGTTCGTCGGGAATCTTGGAAATAATCCGCAGCCGGCGATGCCGTTGCATGTCGCGCCCGAAAGCGGCAGGCTGATGCGATGTTGCCTGCTCCGCCATTCGTCGCCCTTGCCGCGACGATGATCGCGATGTTCGCGCCGATCCCGGCCGAGGCGAAGGCGCCGGCCTGTCCCGGCTTTGCGCGCGGGCTCGCCTTTGTCGGCGATCATGCCGTGATCGGCCTGTCGCTCCCGCGCGAGAACCGCACCTTTGCCGGGCTGCCGCTGCAGGATGCGCTGGCGCGCCGGAGGGCGGAGGCGCGCTGCGGCCTGGCGATCGTCGATCTTGCGACGGGAGACATGGTGCAATGGGCGCATCGGCGGCGTGGTGCGCGAGCTCTACGACGTCGCCGCGCTGCCCGGCATCCGCAATCCCGCCGTGATCGGTTTCAGGACCGAAGAGGTGCGGAAAGTGATCTCGGTGGAGGAATAGGGGGCGCTCGGTTCAGGGCGCGCCGCGCGGCGAGGGTGTGCTCCCGCCGTCCGCGCTTGCCGGATCGCGGCCCGATCCCTCTTCGGCGCGGACCGGCTGGTGCTGGCGCCGGCCGGTGGCGAGGCCGCTGGCGGCGTCGCGCGGAGCATGGGCGGTGGCGGATGTATCCGATCCGGCGTCCGCGCGGATCGGTTCGTGCTGGCGGCGACCGGTCGCGCGGCCGGTGGCGGCATCGCGGGGTGCGGCCGTCGCCCGAAGCATCCCGCTCCCGGCGCGGGCTTCGCCGAACACCGCCGGCGATGTGCTGTGCGGCTGCGCGGCGGGGTAGGCGAACGCGGTTCCGGCCAGCCCGAGCGCGACCATGGGGACGAGGGCGGCGGCGGCAAGGCGTGGTGGGGCTTTCATGGGCATCCTCCGTGATCTGGATGCACCATGCCTAACCCCGCCGGATGGTGCGGTCTGTGATCGGCGACACAGGCGGAATGCGATTTTTTCGTGCCGGGGCGGCTTTTCGCTTCGGGGAAGGGAAATGCGATGGGTTATCCGGCGCCGCAGCTTCGGGACATCTTGTGAAAATCCGCTTCGAAGGCAGCGCGCGACGGAGGCATCGTCCTTCCCCTCCACCACGCCGCTTCGCGTCGTGGTCCCCCTCCCCACGCTGCGCGTAGGGAGGAGAATTCTTGCGGCCTCAAATTTCCAGCAAAATCCTGGACAGAGGTGCGCAGCCGGGGGTGAGGGTTGCTTGCAACGGCCTTCAAACCCCCGCCGGCATCATGTCGAAGCTGTCGGCGCGCGCCAGGCGCCAGGCGGCGCTGTAGAAATCGCGGTTCGATGCGCCGGAGAGGAGTTCGCCTTCCTCCAGGAAGATATGGAGCTGCGAGAACAGCCGGATCTCGGTGAGGCTGACGCGGCGGACCAGATGGTGCGGGCCGAGGCGATTGGGATGGTCGAGCCCGGCGGTCGCGATCATCTCCGACAGGGCGAGCATCGTGTTGCGGTGGTAATTGAACACGCGTTCCGCCTTGTCTGGCACCACCAGTGCGCGCTGGCGGATCGCATCCTGGGTGGCGACGCCCGCCGGGCAGCGATTGGTGTGGCAGGAGAGCGACTGGATACAGCCGATCGCGAACATGAATCCGCGCCCGGCATTGGTCCAGTCCGCGCCCAGCGCCATCACCGTCGCGATATCGAAGGCGCTGACGATCTTGCCCGCCGCGCCCACCTTGATCTTGCCGCGCAGCCCGGCGCCGACCAGCGTGTTGTGCACGAACAACAGGCTTTCGCGCATCGGCATGCCGACATGATCGGTGAATTCCAGCGGCGCCGCGCCCGTGCCCCCTTCGGCGCCGTCGACGACGATATAATCGGGCAGGATGCCGGTGTGGCGCATCGCCTTCACCATGCCCATGAATTCCCAGGGCTGGCCGATGCACAGCTTGAAGCCGATCGGCTTGCCGCCGGAAAGACGGCGGAGCTGGCCGATGAATTCCATCATCTCGATCGGCGTGGAAAAGGCGCTGTGCCGCGCGGGCGACAGGCAATCCTTGCCGATCGGGATGCCGCGCGTCTCCGCGATCTCCGCCGTCACCTTTTCCCCCGGCAGGATGCCGCCCCGGCCGGGCTTCGCGCCCTGGCTGATCTTCAGCTCGATCATCTTCACCTGCGGATCGGCCGCCTGTTCGGCGAAGCGGACGGGATCGAAGGCGCCGTCGGCGGTGCGGCAGCCGAAATAGCCGCTGCCGATTTCCCAGATCAGGTCTCCGCCATGTTCGCGGTGATAGGGGCTGATCGATCCCTCTCCGGTATCGTGCGCGAAACCGCCCAGCTTCGCGCCGCCGTTGAGCGCGCGGATGGCGTTGGCGCTGAGCGCCCCGAAGCTCATCGCGGAGATGTTGAAGATCGACGCGCTGTAGGGCTGGGTGCAGGCGTCTCCGCCGATGCGGATGCGGAAGCCGGCGGGATCGGCCACGGGCACCGGCTGCGTCGAATGGGCGATGAATTCATAGCCGTTGCGATAGACGTCGACCAATGTGCCGAAGGCGCGATCGCTCACCTCGTTCTTGGCGCGCGCATAGACGAGCGAGCGCTGGCTGCGCGAAAAGGGCGTCTGTTCATGCTCGTCCTCGAGCAGATATTGGCGGATGCCCGGCCGGATCTCTTCGAAGAACCAGCGCAGCCGGCCGACGATCGGATAATTGCGGCGAACGGAATGGAGCGGCTGGCGCAGATCGTACAGCCCGATCAGCGCCAGCCCCGCGCCCAGGATCAGCAGCGGCCAGGCCCAGGGCGCGGGCAGGCACAGGCCCGCGACCAGCGCGAGGAACATGCTGAGGGCCAGCGGGGTGAAACGGGTGAGGCGCAAGACGGGCTCCATGGGTGACGCGGGGCAGTGATGAACGGAGTATAGGGAATGGGCGCGGCGGCGCACCCGGCGAACTCATCCGTCGGGGATTTCCACGCCGACTGCCGCGCTGGGCTTTGTCGGACTAGCCCAGATCAGCGCCGTCATCGCGGCGAAGGCGACGAATGCGGTGATCGCCCAGCCCTGCCATGGCCGGCGGGTGAAGGCGAACAACAGGCTGTACGCCCCGACCACCGCCGCGACGATGACCAGGCCGAGCATGTCTTCGAGATGATGGGGCCAGTGGAGGAGCGTGCCCATGGGATCGTCCGGCATGACGGGGGTTCCGCGATCATGCCGCGCGCGGCGGTTCCGGCGGGCGGGGCTCGTCGGGCGGGGCGGGGGTTTTCGGCCGTGGCGTGAACGGCAATATCTTCGCGCGTGCCCAGTCGCGCGCGCAATCGCCTGGCTGCTGTTCGCCGGGCTCCGCTGGATCCGCGGATTCATCCTGTGTCGTGCGTGTCATGTCCGGCTCCGGGCGCCGCAATCCGGGCGCACCGCATCAAATGATCGAGGAAACACCCCGGCCCCGCGACATGCAGGCCCGGGGCGGCTAGCCTTCGAGCAGCCGGCCCGCGTGATGCGTCAGGCGCAGGGGAGAAAAGGCGTCGTTCATGACGGGGCGAAGATGGTCCCGGTGGCGGGAAAGTCAAGCCGGTGGGGGTGGGTAGAAAAAGGATCCAAGATCCATTGATTTCGCGGTGAATGCGGCGCAGGATCGTGATCCGGGGAGGGGCTTTCATGAAACAGCTATTTGCCGTGGCACTGGGCTTCGCGATCTGCGCGTCGCCGCTTCATGCGCAGACGATCGGTGGCGCCGCCCGCATCAGCGGGGCGGGGCCGGTGGCGACCGGGGGCTTTGCCGGCGCGCGGATCCGCATTCCGTTCGGCGGCGCGTGCGGCGAGCGCCGGGCCATTCGCGCCGGGCTGGCGCTGGCGCCGATGCTGCGGCGGGATGGGCAGGGGCAGGCGGCGAGCACATTGCGGATCGGCGAAGGGCTGGAATTCCGCTTTCGCGGCGATGTGCCCGTCGCGCATCTCTCGCTGGCCGGCCAATATCTCGGCCCCGCGCGCTATGCGCCGGGCGGCGAAACGCCGGCGGGGGCGCGGCGCAATCTTTCAGGCGGCGGAACCACGGCGGCGATCGTCATCGGCTTGGCGGTGCTGGCCGGCGGCGGGCTGCTGCTCGCGCTCAAGGATTCGGGCGATCCCGACAATTGCACCGGCGGCCAGTGCAACAATAATTGAACGGTTGATCCGCACGATCCCGCACCGCATCGGGGTTGGCGATCTTTCCTCTGGCGTCCTTGTCACGCGCCGGCGCGTGTGTTTCTGCACGTCACCTTATCGCTGTCGCCTTTGGCGAAGCTTTCTGTCAGCGTGCACTCAATCACTGCTCGAGTGGGTTTAGGGCACTGTTATCGAAAAGATCCCAATGACTGGTACCCAGTTTGAATAGCGTTTTTTTGACAGTGGCTTAGCTCGAATGCTTCCTCCGCGTCCGGCCTGGGGGGCAGGCCGCATTAGGGGGAGGATACGATGCCGGTGATGTCGAGGCGCGTCCGTTTGCTCCTGATCGCCGCGGGCGGGGTTTTGCTCATCGGCCTGCCATCGCAGGCGAGCGCCAGTTGCGACGGGGGCTGGCCGAAATGCTGGGAGCCGGAGATCAGGATCGGCTCCGGCGGTGGTGGTGGCGGACCGAAGAAAGGCGCCAAGTCCGCGTCGTCGACGGTGCTGGAGCCCGATCCTGTCTATCAGGCGCCCGGCTGCCACGCGCCCTATCGCGCACGCAACCTCACCAACCGGCGGATCAACGTGATCGTACTGGAGCGCTGGAAGCAATCGGGGCCGGGATGCAACATCACTGGAGAGGAAACGCCCCGGCACCTGATCCTCGACCCACGTGAGAGCGAATTTCTGGGTTGCTCGACACAGATCAGTTCGATGGGCAGCTGCACCGACATCCGCAAATGGCGGATTCCGGAGCAGAAAAAGAAGAAGATACCGAAGAAAAAATGGAGCCGTCCGGACGATAACGGACCGCGCCATTAGATCACGGCCGATGAAGGTCCGGCAAGATTCCGGCCGGATGTTCAGCATGCCGTCACACCCATCATTGGCGGTTTGCGGCCCATCCGTTTTTCAATAGGAAAACAGGCGCAATCACGAACCGCTGGACGAGAGATTGAAGGGGCAGGATCACGTGACGTATGGCGCGCCGGAAATTACGAACATGTCAATACACAACATGTTTGAAGTCGACGAAGATGGTCAATTCTATTACGCTATTCGAGAAATTAACGCCAGAGTACCCGTTAGTGCTGAAGACTATGACAATACTGTCGCAAAATACGAATTCAGATCCAAAATATCGCTATTTCTATTCGGATTATCGGTATTCGCGTCACTTATATGGATTTTCTTTCGCGTTGCGCGAAACCTATTTTCTCTGACTGACCTCCTTATAATCGCATTGCCGATAGTGATTTTTGTTCTATCAATTGCAATTGTAACTCATTTGTCTATTAAGCCATTAAATGACAGGCTCTTTGCCTATATAAGAGCCAACAAGGATGTCGATGGATTTTCTGAAGATTATAATAGATTGTCTAAATCGATGTCCAAGCCGAGAAGAATCGTCGCAAGATTATTAGGATTTATCATCGGATCTATAATTTTCTATTTCTCCATGAAAGCCTGAAGCTTTCAGCGTCGCCATTGCAGGCGCGACGGCGCCTTTCACCATTGCCGTCGCGAGGCCGGTGTGTGTGGAGTGTCCGGCGATCTCCGCCATTGCCCTGGCGGAGCGGCGCTGCCAGCATAGCCCGCATGCGCATCGGCCCCGACGACTATGAACGCATGCGGCGATGGCTCGGTTTCATGGCGGCAAGGGTTTTTCCGCCCGAGCTGCTGACGGCGGAGACCGATCCGTTGACCGCGCTGGATCGCATCACCGCCGGCTCGGCCGCGCGGGCCCGGCGCGGCCTGGGCATGGCGATCGGGGATATCGTCGAGTTCACGAGCGGCTGGTCCGCCGCCGAGGTTTCAAAAATCGATGACCTGTTGTCGCGGCAGGAACTGCCGACGCTGACGGCGGTGCGATCGCGGTTCTCGAGCGCCATTCAGCGCGTGCTCCGGCGCGGGCGGATCAAGACTGACGATGAGTTCCACGCGGTCCGCAACGCGGCCGATCAGCCGGGCACGGATGCCCCCGCCTTATGGTCGCTTCTGGCGGCCTATGAGGCGGAACGGTCGCGGTGATCGGTTTTCCTTCGTCATGCCTAGGGCGCACTGAAACCAGGCGGTCGTCAGCCGGGCGGAGTGGAAAGCCGGCGCGATCCTGTTAGGGCTTGGGCATGTTGGTGGAATCGATCGCCATATACAGGGGCCCGGGCGGCGATGAACGCGGCCGCGTTTGCCGAAGAGATGACGGCCTGTTCCAATATGCGCTCGAACGCCTCATGCTGGAAACCGATGAACATTATGCCTATTGGAGCCCGTCGGGGGAGAAATCCGGCATCTATGGCGGCGAAGCGGCGGTAACGGCGGCGCTGCTCGCCAGATTGCCCGGAGCCGAAAGGATCGACGGCGGTCAGCAGGTGAGCATCAGCCTCGATATCGGATACTGGCCTGATCCATGAATCGCGGCTGCGTGCCGTATCGATGAATTGCCTGCCGGCATCATGGCCGGGCGTGTGCGATCACCGCCCCCCGCTAACGCCCCGGCCCCGCGCCGTCGGGATCGTTCCTGCACGTCACTTCACCGCTCTCCCCTTCGGCGAAAAACTCGGTCAGCATGCCGCGATTGACGACGAAGCGGCCCTTGAACAGCCCGGCGCCGTCGCCCGAAAACCAGACCCTGGCGGCATGGCCGGGGCGCGGCGGGCGTGAATTGATTTCGACGAAACCGTTCATTCCGTCGAAGCCGGTGCCTTTCACCGTCCATCGGCGGGACGCCGCGGTTTTTTCTCCATAATCGTCGCCCAATATGTTGGATGGATCGTCGAAGCGCACGCTGTTCGGCTTTCCCGAAGTTCGCGTGCCGAGAATGATGTTCACCGTCTGTGGCTCGACCGGCGGGCCACCCTCCGGATCGCCCGCGAATACGCATTCGAGCCGGAACTCGCCCGAAGGCGCCGGCGCCGCGAGCGCGAGGACGATCAGCATCAGGCTCATCGCGCGTTTCTGGCATTGTCAGGGGCTGGCGGCAATCGGGGCACGCGCATCCTCGTCACGCGGCATGGCCGGGAATGGGTGGCTAGCCGCCCTTTGCCCGACCTTTCAGGCTCGCCCTTGCCGCCGTCGCGAATGCAGCGAGGTGAACCAGCAGGGCCAGAAGCAGATACAGGCTGCCCAATGCGGACGCATCCCCTGCCGGTCCGTCATGGATCATCAGCTCCGATACGCGCAGGAACAAGGACATGCATTGCAGGTACGCGATGATCGCGGCCGGGATGAATATGAGATGGGGCAGCCATCGCGGCGCGAATTGCCAAGCGGCCGCCCATGCGATTGCGGACAGCGCGAGCGGCGACAAGGTTGCCGCAAGCCACAGAGCCCAAAGCTGAACCGGGCTCACCTCGGCTCTTGCATGAAAGCTGATGGTGTCGATCGCAAACGGCGCGGCAAACAGCGTCGCGCCTGCGATCCCAGCGCCATATGCGGCAAAACCGAGCCCCTTCATCGCGTCAGCATGACCTTGCCTCCAAATGCCCGCAAGCGCGGCGTTTCCTGACCGACCGGATTCGGCGTCCGTCTACAGCACTTGGATAGGCGGGAGTGGTCGTTAGGCATCGCCCGCTTCAAATATTACCTTGCGAACAAATGCTGGAAATTGACTGGTTTGCGATAATGCGTTGTGGGATACTTTGATAATGTCTGTCCTTCGCGCTCATCTCTTCGACGTCTCTCGCGATGAACTCCTCAAGCGCCTTGCTCGTGGTCTAAACCAACTGACGATTCGCAACCGCGCTCACTACGATGGTCGGGATGCACACTCGTGTTTGGTCGAAGGCAACGAGGCAATTCATCGCCTGACAGGACATTTGCACGATCTGCTGGACCCGAGAGAGCCGCTGACGGAAAGCCGTAAAGATGGAATAGTTGATGCGCTAATCCTGCTATCGCCACCAACACTGGACAGGATAATGAACCCGCTTCCAATCGGCTCCTAATGGGTGGATTCTGGAAAGGCCGGTTCCAGCACAGAGGGCTTAATAGCTGCAGGTATGAGGTTGGGCGCCGATGCAAAAGCTGTCCCGACAACGGAAATTCGACAGCAAGATGATTGCGAGCTTCCGGATCGCTGCTAAGGAATAGTTCTTGGATCGACGATGGTATCCGGCGTGAGGGCTAAAATGTACAGTGCGGCTGCAAGATTCGTGATTGCAGCAGCTCTCGTGGCGGCATGGTCTGCGGCAGTGAGCGCGGAATTGCCCCCGAAGTCGCCTGCATATGTCGCCGCAAGGACGACTTTTTACTTGTGTCCGAACCTCATTAGGACGGATGCTCCACCGCCGGCCGTTGAATTGGAAAAACTGGACCTCGAGATAGCATCGCCGCAGGAACCGGGAGCTATGACGTTCAAGTCCACCCAAGACGGAGTGTCGCTACTGTTCACCTATGACCCTGTTAAAAAGCGATGCATCACAAACTATGCGGGGTCCGGATACGAGCAGGTCGCCCGCATGTCACGCGAGGCTGCGACGCGGACAACATTCAAACGCATTACCGGCGGGGACAAAGATGGGGCAAAGGCAATTGTGTTGGAGGGCCCAATTGAACTGGACAAGACCAGGATCGCCCGAGTGATCATCATTGAGAACTACACGAATGGTTCTTCGGCAATCAGCTACAGCGAGCGGGCTAAGTAGCCGACTTGTGGTGCGCGCGTCCGCTTCCGACCCGGAAGCAGAGCTCTACGTCCAGATGACTGCATGACGGGTTACAGGCGACCAGCTTGAGCGCCGCGACGACCGCAATTGGGGCGCTTGCTGGCTGGCAGGACTCAGCGGTCGTCCATGGCCAGCGGATGGCCAGTAGCGGGTAGAAAGCGGACATTGCGTGAGCTAGCCTGCATTCATGTCAAAGCAGAGCGCGCGGGATCAACTGACCCTCCATTTGGAGGGCGGCGAGGACGTAAATCAGTTCGACGCTGTCGTCCGGGCGGCTGGCTTTTCTGGAGCGACCGGCTACATAATTGATGCTCGGCAGATGCAGGACTTTTTAGGCGCGTTGGCCGTTTTTCCGATCTCGGATCCGGTTCGATTGAGCGTCGGCACTGAGTTTCCCGACGGACCTTTGCTCTCCATTACGATACAGCCAGCCGATCGGCGCGGGACGTTGAGCGTTCATGTTTCGCTGGCAGCCGACGATGATCGAAGCCGAAAGGTATCGACTCACTTCCGCTGCGTGCATTCGGATGTCGAGCACTTTGCGGATCAGCTTCAGATTGCGCTTGGGTCAGGTGGTACCGCCGTTTTAGCAGCGGCTGAGTTTCTCGGTTGAATGGCCGCAATTTGGGCGTTCCCCGCCATCCCGCGAAGGGCTGTGGCGGGCATGGGCAGATCCTTCAGGACGATGCGGATCGCACGCCGGCCAGGATCGCCTTGGTCGCGATGCAGAGATCGCCCGCGAATGCCGTGCCCGGCGCCATCCGAAAGGTCGATGCGCCGTTTCCCCGGGCCGGGTTCCGGTGCAGCGCGATCGTCCTGGGGCCTGACACGAATCCGCCCAACTCGTACCAGATCACCCAATAACGCCCCGCCTGATAGGCGCGCAGGAAGCGCCGGTTGGGAACGGGCCCGTCGACAACATCGGTGCTGTTGAACGGACCGCCGGCATCTGACATCGGTATCGCGGCATCGAAGAACCGGGTGAGTTCACTCACCACATCGGCGGGAAGCCCCTTGATGGAATGCGCGATCGTCGCGCCGCCACCCAGGTCGCAGGGCGGAAGGACGGGCATGTCCGGCCGATTGCGCTCCTTCCAGACTTCGGGGGGCAAAGGCGCCGCCTGAAGCGTGGCGCCCAGCAGCATCGTTGCGATCATTCCGATCTCCCTTGTCGCGCGAAGGCCGCGATCGTCGCCGATTGTGGCGATCTCCGGCCGCCGCGTCGATGCCCCATTCGCAGCGATCGACGCCGGTCCGCATCTCACGCCCGCAGCGGAAGCCCGGCTCCGCTCCAACGCGCATCACGGTCGCCGCCCGAACAGGCAGAAGCGGGTGGAAAACTGACCATGTCATACTTAGGATTCGAGCAGACGCATCAGAGAGATTATTGTGAAATCATGGTGACTGATATTCGGGCTCGCGCGCAGCGCCTGATCAACGGATCATGGGAATTCATTCCTGGGGTCACTCCGTTCGATGGCCATTGCACATACGGGCTGTTTGGCTTCTTGGCCGACGTGCGAAACTATTCAGCGGTGACGCCAATCTCTCAGCCCAGAGGTTTGCCGGAAGGTGTAGATCCTCCATCAGAAGATTACGACGGGCCCCTCGATGAATGGCTCGGTGAGCATGACTATTCATGGTTGCTGTTGTCGGAGCTACTGAGCGTTGACTATAATCAAACCATGGAAGATCGACGTTTTTCAGGCATGATCGACGGAATGATAAGCGGTTCCCATACCGTGCCAGCCGGTAGTGGCGTCCGCATGACGTTACGAGCCTTCCTCGGCGAAGCCTATTTCGAAGAGCTTGATCGGTTGACACATAGCGGAGTGGAGCGGATCGTTTTCGGATTTGACAGCTAGCTACGGTCGGCAGCGAATATCGCGAAATAGGCCGTTTCCCGCCATTCGCTTCGCGGGTGACGGTGGATGACGGGAAGCGACATCGCCGCTCAGGCGCGGCCGGCAAGGAATGGAGACACATCCTCGGCGATCTCCAGCGAAGCCTGATCGGACGTGATGCGCGCGACCGCTCCGTATCGGGCAAGCGCGCTGAAGACCCTGGCCATCTCGTCGAACGCCGCTTCGCCTGCCTGATCCAGCCCGGTCACCACGACGCGCAATGGCCGCTCGACTTCGTTGATATCCCCGGCGATCATCGAATCGATCAGGGCGGGAACACAATCGCCATGCCAATCCGGCGCGCCCAGTTTCCGGAGCAGCGCCGTGTAGAAATCGGCGGGCGCCGTCCAGTGCCGGGCATCAAGCCTGACGATATTCACGCATGCCTTTCCGCGCCGATCGCGCTCAATTCATGATTGACGGGCTCATGGCCTGGGCGAAGGGGCGTTACCCTAGGTCAGATTCGCGTCGACAAACATTTCCGCGAACTGCTGGGGCGATAAATGCACATCATTCCTGGCGGCGATGCCGGTGTTGTGCGCCCACCTCTCCCGGATAAGGTCGGGCATGTTGGCCGGGAGTTCCATCGTCGCGGCAATAGCGGATTGCCAGCTACCGTCCCCACCGAACAATTGTGTCAGCGTTGGCGCCATCGCCGTCAAAGCAGGCTCGCTTTCGATCGGAAGCTCATCAATTGACCACAGAACATATGCTTCAAGAAAGCGCAGCAGCGGCTTTCCCGCATAACGTCCGGAAGCAACGCCCGGTGGCGGCTCCAGGGGTTGGGATATTTTCTTCGACCATGGCCACTTCATGAACATCTCCGAAAGCCTCCCGGGAATATGAATCTTGGCGGCCCCACGCCAAGGCCGCAATCCCCCGCTAAACCTCCCCCTGCTTGTTGCGGTCCTCGCCCTCCTTCTCGCTTTTGCCGATCCGTTCGATCACTTCCTGCTTGCGGGGATCGAACAGGATGGAGAAGGCCAGGCCGATCGAGAGCACCACGCCCGCCATTCCGCCCCGGCCGCCTTTCCGCGCCGATTTGCGCGCGGCGATGATCGCGAAGGGCAGCGAAACGGCGATGAGGACGATCAGGCCCGCCACGATCATCGATTGCATGAACCGCCCCTCCACCGCGCCCATCGCACCGACGGGCCGTTCAGCCGAAGATAGGGCGGCGTCCGGCGATCGGCCAGTGGGCGCCCCGCCCTCCCGATCGCGCGCCCGGCGCCCGGCGCAAAGGCGGTTCCCATCGGGCCCAGGCCGGTGCAGTTTCCGCCCGCGCGATTATTTCGTGCCCACCATGTCGATTCCGGGCGCGCCCGTTCGTCGTGAGGATGGAAGCGCCCTGTCCGGCGGCGCGGGCAAGGAAAGGAACCGTCATGACGATCACCATCACCGCATTCGAACGCTCGCCCGATGGCGGCAAGGGGCTGGCGCGCGATACGCGGGTGCGCTGGGCGCTGGAGGAAGCGGGCCTGCCCTACGCGGTCCGCCTCGTCCCATTCGTGGCGATGAAGGCGCCGGCGCATCTGGCGCTCCACCCCTTCGGCCAGATCCCCACCTATGAGGAGGGCGATCTGGCGCTGTTCGAAACGGGATCGATCATCCTCCACATCGCCGGGCGGCATCCCGGCCTGTTGCCGGCGGACGAACAGGCCCGCGCCCGCGCGATCACCTGGATGTTCGCCGCGCTCAGCAGCGTGGAGCCGCCGATCCACGACCTCACCACCGCGAAGATCCTGGAGGGGGACCGGCCCTGGGCGGGCGCGCGCCTGCCGCTGGTGATGGACCGCATCCGCGCCCGGCTGGAGCAATTGGCCGCGCGGCTGGGCGACGCCGAATGGCTGGACGGCGCGTTCAGCGCGGGCGATCTGATGATGGTCTCCGTGCTGCTGCGCCTGCGCATGTCCGGCCTGCTCGACGAATATCCGACGCTCGCCGCCTATGTCGCCCGTGGCGAGGCGCGCCCCGCCTATCAACGCGCCTTCGCCGCCCAACTGGCGATCAACGCCCCGCCGGGGTGATCCCCCCCTTGCATTCCCACATCCGCCAAGGCACGCCGTTGCCGCGATGCGCGGCGAAACCGATCTGGAAACCACCTTGCTGGGGCCGGTGCTCGCCGATCGCGATTGCGGCGATTGCGTGGCCTGCTGCACCACCCTGACCGTGGACACGCCGGAATTCAGCAAGCCGGCGGGCACGCCCTGCATGCATCTTTCGGCGCGCGGGTGCGGCATCCATGCGGTGCGGCCGCATATCTGCCGCACATGGTTCTGCGCCTGGCGGCGGGTGGCGGGGCTGGCGGACGATGCGCGGCCGGACCGTTCCGGCATCCTCGTCTCGCTCGATTTCGTGCGCGAACCGCGCAACTGCTTCGAAGGCGTCTCGATCATGGTCCGCCTGCTGCCCGGCAGCAAGGCGATCGAGAACGGCATGGCCGGCGCCATCCTGGACGTGCTGTGCGATCGGCTGGTGGCGGTGTGGTTCAGCGACGGATCGAAGAAGATGCTGATGCACCCCCCGAACGAGGTCGCCAGCCTCGTCATCTCGGGCAAACCGGCGCCCGCGCACCTCCGCGCCGAAGTGGCCGCGTGGCGCGCGCAATATGGCGTGTTCGCGGGGGAGGGCTAGGGGCGATCCCTGGCCCATTGGCGCCGCGGCACTGGCAAGGCGATCCGATTCAGCACCATCATCGCCGTCAACATCCCCGTCGCTCCAGCGAAAGCTGGAGCCCATGCGATGCGCCCATCCGCATCGCCGTCCGGGGATCGCATGGGCTCCAGCTTTCGCTGGAGCGACGGCGGGGAGGGGGGCGCACGCAACGGCCTTCCGGAGCGGCTGGGGCAGGGTGGTCGGCCACCTGTCATGGCCCGCTTCCCGCCCGCGCGATCGTTCGCACAGGTGGTTTCAATTCACCGTCAATGGTTCCAGACATGATCGCGACACCCCTTGCCGGAGCGCCCCCATGACTGAAGCACGCCATCCGGACGGCAGCGCCGGCGATGTCGATTATGGCCGGATCGGCGGCACCTACAGCCGGTTCCGCAGGCCCGATCCCGTCATCGCCGCGCAGATCCACGCGGCGCTGGGCGATGCGCGGACCGTGCTGAACGTCGGCGCCGGGGCGGGATCCTACGAACCGCCGGACCGTGACGTCACGGCGGTGGAGCCGTCGGCGTCGATGCGCGCGCAGCGGCCCGCGCATCTTTCCGTGGCGATCGACGCGGTGGCGGAAAACCTGCCGTTCGAAGACGGCCGCTTCGATGCGTCGATGGCCACCGTCACCGTCCACCAATGGTCCGATCTCGAAAAGGGGCTGGCCGAAATGCGCCGGGTCACGCTGGGGCCGGTCGTGCTGCTCGTCTGCGATCCGGCGCGGATGATGGAGTATTGGCTGAGCGACTATATCCCCGAAGTGCGCGAGATCGAGGCGAGCCGCTTCCCCGCCATCGATCGGATCACCGCCGCGCTCGGCGGGGCGGTCCGGGTCGAACCGGTGCCCGTTCCCCTCCACTGCGCGGACGGATTCAACGAAGCCTATTATGGCCGCCCGGAAGCGCTGCTCGACGCGGAAGCGCGGCTGGCCTGCTCCAGCTGGAGCCTTGTTCCACGGGCCTCGGTCGAACGCTTTGCGCGCGCGCTTGCGGACGATCTGGCAAGCGGGCGGTGGGACGAGAAATTCGGCCATCTCCGCACCCAGCCATTCTTCGACGGCCCCCTCCGCCTCGTGATCGGCACTCCCGCATCGGGTTGAGCCTGTCGGGACGGGGTGGCGACATTCCCCGCGCGGAGTGGCGTGCAAGGTCGACCGGATCCCGTTCAACGCGTCACCCCAGCGCAGGCTGGGGTCTGCCAACCAGATCGCGCCTGATCTTGTGGAAGATCCCAGCCTGCGCTGGGATGACGCATGGGGTGGACATTTTCGAAGATATCAAACGTACCGTCGCTCGAACGACAGCCTGGGTCTGCCAACCAGATCGCGCCTGATCCTGTGGGAGATCACAGTTCGCGTCGGGATGACGCTTCAGCCTGGCATTCGAAGAATGGAGCCGCGAGTGGGAATTGAACCCACATGCATTCGGGTTGCAACCGAAGCCAATGACCACTCTGGCATCGCGGCGTGGAAGCCCGGACGACCGGGCAATTCTGATGGTGGCAATGGCTGGGATCGAACCAGCGACCTTGGCCGTATGAAGGCCCTGCTCTACCTCTAAGCTACACTGCCGAATTGCGCAGTGAAGCGACACGGATGTGCTTCAACAGCGCGCGCTGCTGAATCGACACATTCGTTGAAGGGAGCCTGTCCGTTGCATGGCCGCCATTGTGGCGATCCGCGCATGGAAGTCAATGCACCGCTGGCGACCGCTCGATCCGAGCTGCCGATCAGCCCGCATGATTGTCGTTGCCGCATTTGCGGCAATGGCGGTGCGGCCAGGGCGTGAACGGGCCGAACATGCCGGGGCGATGGGCGAAGACGGAGGTGCCGCACGCCCGGCATTTGAAGAACACCGCCGTCAGCCCGACGTGCAGCGGGAACAGCACGACAAGATAGGGCAGCACCGCCGGCGGCACGCCGCCATCGCCCCATATCGACGCGCCGAGCAGCAGCGACGCGACGATGGCCACATAGGCCCAGGCCCTGACATAAGGGGACATCGGCCGAGCCTGGACAGCATATCGAGAGGTGGGAACCGGTTTTCCGCGAAACGATGCGGGGCAATGGCTGCCACGTGCCGCGCGGTCCGGATTTCGCGCGGCGCGCTCCGGCGCCAGGCATGAGAACGCGAGTTGAAGCTTAAGGTCGACATCTGTTGAGTGCGCGTGCGGGCCGCACGGCCCCGCACATCGGCGCGAGGCCGGGCGAACGGGAAGAGGGCATGGAACAGCTTGACAGGCGCTCCCTTCTGCGGAGCTTCGGTACGGGGCTTTGCGCGGTTTCGGCGATCGGTGCGGCGCGCGCGGCGCCGGCATATGGCGATGGTGAAACGCACGGCCGGGCGGCCGGCGCAAAATGGAGTGCCGGGGATATGACGATGAAGCTGCGTCCGTTCGGCACGCTGGACGTGTTTCCGGACTTCTCGGTCAGCCATGACGGCCCGATCGCGACCCGGCTGGCGGCGCGGCTCGGCCGGGTGGACTGGCGCAACGACGCGCTGGGCGCGGTCAGCCTGAGCGTGGGCATGGGCAGCTATCTGCAAGGGCCGCACGCGGCGCACGTCACCGTCCGCATGGCGCTGAAGGCCGGGGACGGCACGCCCTTCTTCTTCCAATATGTCTCGGTGGGCGACATGGCGGCGCATCTGCGCGGCGAAGCGCCGATCATGCTGACCGGCCAGATCGAGATCGACCCCGCCCATCCGACGCTCGCCTGGCTGAACCAGGTCCAGCTCGTCGGGCGCGGCATGCTGACGATGGATCCGGTTTGCCAGAGCTACGAGATGGCGATCCTGGAGGGTTAGAGCATCGTGCGGAAAAGTGGGAACCGGTTTTCCGCACGAAACGATGCGGCAACACATGGCTACAGCAGGCTGCGTGATTCAGATTTCGCGCAGTCTGCTGTAGGCGGCTGCGCCTTTCCAGATGCATTCACCGATAAAGGAGAGAGAGACGATGCGCGTGGCGATACCCGAGGACAATCCCGATCCGTTTTCCGCGCTCGGCGACTATTTTTCGGCCGAGATGGTCGCGGCGTCGAAGAATTTCTCGCAGGCGGTGTATCGCAAGACCCGATTGCCGCTGCGGATCTTCGAGGGCGCGCGCGCACGCACCGCCGATATCAACGGCTGCATGGTCTGCCGCGCCTTTCGCGCGAAGCGCGACCTCAGGGATTTCTACGACGCCCAGTCGATCGACGCGTCGCAGACGGTGATCGAGAACGGCGCGGCGCCCGACGAGGATTTCTACCGGAACGTCACGAACTGGCGGACCTATCCGGGCTATAGCGAGCGCGAGCGGACCGCGATCGAATATGCCGAACGCTTCTGCCAGGATCCGCAGGGCCTCGCGCGCGACGAAAGCTTCTGGGCCACCGCCAAGGCGCAATTCACCGACGACGAGATCGTCGATCTCAGCCAGTGCGTCGCCTCCTTCATCGCCAGCGGCCGCGTGGCACATGTCCTCGGCCTCGACACGGTCTGTTCGATCCTCGAGATCGGCGAAGCGCATTGACGGAGGGGGCGGCGGATATCCGCGCGGCGGTATCGGACCAGCTCGGGCGCTTCGCGCGCCTGCTCGACACAAGGCAATGGGACGGGCTCGACAGCGTTTTCGCCGAGGATGTCCGGTTCGACTATGGCGAGGGGCGGACGGGATCCGGGCTGGCGGCGTTGCGGGCCATGTTCCGGCGCTACCTCGATCGTTGCGGTCCCTCTCAGCATCTGCTGGGCAGCCCGATCATCGACCTTGGCGATCCCGCGATGCCGCTCAGCGCCTGCTATGTCCAGGCGCGCCATATCGGCGCGGGCGATGGTGCCGCCAACTGGTTCGACACCAGCGGCGAATATCGCGATAGCTGGCGCCGCGACGGCGGCACCTGGCGCATCGTCCGGCGCATCGCCGATTTCCGGCTGTTCGTGGGCGACCCCGGCGTGATCGCGTTCGACGGCTAGCATTCCAGACCGTCGACGCACGGCGCGGCGAGCGTTGATGTCGGTGGCAGGGCGCTTGTCCCAGCCGACGGCCTTCAGCGATAGACGACGATTGTCGCGTATTCCGATCCTTCGCCATTGGCCAGCATGGGCTCGCTGACGCGGTCGCATGTGAAGGTCACTTCGCCTGTCGCCGGATCGACGCTCTTCACCGTCAGATCATAGCCCATGATGTTCTTGAGCGTCACCGGCCCGTTCAGCGGATAGCGGACATTCACCTTGTCTTCCTGCCGATATTCCGTGCCGGTCGCCACACTCCACAGGCTGAACGGTCCTAGCCAGGGTTCCTTTCCGTTCCGCCGTGGCCGCTGGTAGAGGAGGATGTTGCGGCTTGCGGGATCCAGCCGCTTCAGAATGAGGTGAAGTTCCGTATCCTTCTTGTCCGGTTGCAGCTCCAGCTTGTGGAAAGCGACGGGCTCGATCGCGTGCGCGACCTGCAATTCGCGGGATTTCGCGCCCAATAGGAATATGTGATCCAGTCGCCCGTCGTCATTTTCGTCGACAAAGCAGAAGCGGACGAACTGCTCGACATTCGAAGTGACGCTGCTGAGCAATTGGTATGAAAGGCCGCTGTGCGCCTTCACCTTGTCGGCGCAATAATAGGCTCGCGCACTCAGCCCTGTCCGTTCCTGCGAACCGCGTGTGGCACCGAAGCCCTCCAGGTCAAGGTCAGGACCGACCGTCTGGGAAAAACGGTCGATCGATACGGATACCGGCGCGTCCAGGCGCGCCATGTTCCAGTCCATGAAGCGGCTGGCCAAGATGGTTTCGCCAACCTTCACCTTGAACTCGGTGCCGGCCGGTGGATTGGTTTCCAGCGGCAACACAATTTGACGTGCGGCCTGTAGTATCGGCCGCGCGCCGCCCAGCAGCATCAGGATGGCGATCAATCCGGCGGCACGAAAATATCGCGTTCGCATTCTTCTCGTTTCAGCGCTCATCTTTCCCCCAGGAGTTGAGACTTGTAGCGCGGCTGCTATCAATTCGCACGATTCAACACAATATCGGCCTTTATTTAAATCGCCGCGATGACGGCACCGGGCGCATCGTCCGGCGCGCCGCCGATTTCCGGCTGTTCTTGGACGATCCCGGACGCCAAGGGCGCTCAGGCGGGAATGGCGGACTTTTCGCCGCTAGGGCTGCGGCTGGTATGCCGAAGGCCGCTTCTGCGCCGCCATCGGGAAGCTCTGGCCATTGTGATAGGTCACGGTGCCGCACATCCGGTCGCCCTTGGCGGAGAGCCTGCCGTCGAACAGGACGTCCCCCTCGCGCGAGGCGACGACCATGCGGATGGCGTCGCCGGTCACGGTGATCCCGCGCAGCACGACGGGCGCGGTGCGCACCGGGGTGAGCGATCCGCCATAGCCACCGTCGATCAGGCCGATCGACAACAACCCGAAACTGGGCGTTCCCCCCACATCCATCAGGAAATCCCAATTGCCGTGAAGGTTCGGGGCCTCGCCGCGCGCGGCCGCTTCGGCGTTGCGTTCGGGGGCGCAGCGCATCGCGATCGGCGTCGCGGGCTGGGCGGCGGCCACCGCCGGGGCGGCGAAGGCGGCCGCCAGGGCGAGCCTCATCAGGTCATTCATCGTCGGTCTCCATCTCGGGCATGCTTCAGGGCGCGGATCGCGCCGGCCGCGATCGGCATCCGCCGGGTCCGGCCGCATCGACAAGCCGGGATTTCGGCAATAGCGTCGTTTTTTTCGCCAATGTGGGAAGCATGCAGTTCACGCAGCGCCAACGCCTTGCCCGGGAGAGATGGAGGCCGGTGCTGGCCGCGATACCCGTGGGCCTGCTCCTCGGCTTCGCGGGGCCGTTCGGTTCCTACCCGGCCTTTCCGATCGCGACCCGCTACGCATTCTGGATGGGGCTGACGGTGGCGGGCGTGGCGGCCGCCGTCGCGGCGGGCGCGGCGCTGCCCGTCACGCGGTTTCGCGCCGGCGCGATCCGGATCGGCGCCGTCGCCCTGCTCTCCGCGGCGCCGATGACCTTCGTGGTCGCGTGGGCGATGTCGTTCGTCCAGCCCGGCCGCGTCTTCACGCCCTGGCAATTGCCCGCGCTGTTCGCGGCGGTCGCCGCCGTTCAACTGCTGATCGTCTATGCGACGACGCCCCGCTCGCCCACCGCCGAGGAGCCTGAGGCGCCCGCACCGGCGAGCCCCGGACAGGCGAACCCGCCGCCCCCCGCCGGTTTTCCGTCGGCGCTGCTCGGCCGGCTGCCGCCGGAGATCGGCCGGGACATCATCGCGCTCGAAACCGAGGATCATTATCTGCGCGTGCATGCGACGGGCGGGAGCGCGCTGATCCTGATGCGGATGGCCGATGCGGTGGCCCTGCTCGATCCCCGGCTGGGCGCGCAGGTCCATCGCCGCTGGTGGGTCGCCCAGGCGGCGGTGGCGGGCACGCGGACGGAGGGGCAGAGGCTTTCGCTCCGCCTGATCGACGACCGGCTGGTGCCGGTCGGCCGCACCTTCGCGGCGGCGGCCAGGGCAAGGTTCGGCGATGCCCGTGGCGGCGGGCCGGGCGATCAGGCGGGGGCCTTCTCCGGCCGGGGGGCGGAATAGGCCGAGGCGGGGCATCCTCGCATTTTGTTAAGCCCATGGCGATATTCCGAAGCGATGAGGCCCGGGCTGAAATATCTTCTCTACACCTTCGCGTTCGGGGTCGTTTTGCTGTCGATCGGCAACGGGGTGTGGCGAGCGCGCGCGCAACTTGGCGCGTCGGACGCGGCACATGCCGCCTGCAAGCAGGTCAATCGCTGGAATTCGGGCAGGAACGGCTATGCCGATTGCCTGCGCGCGCATGAGGCGCGCAACTGAACCGGAAAACAATGACGAGAGCATGGTCCGCTTCTGGCGGATCACAGCATGCTCCAGTAGGTTGTTGAAAAAGTGACTTGAAGCGACCTCCGTCGTCATCCCCGCCTGCGCGGGGATGACGAGGCGGTTTTCAACGACCTGCTGGACCAGCGGCAGGCAGGGAGCGTCAGCGGCGCTTGCCCGTCCTGGCCGCCGCGCGCATCCCGTCCTCCAGCTTCAGCCGTTCGTGTGCGAGCGCCGCCTGCGCCACGATCGTCGAAAGCAGCACGCGCTGATGCGGCCGGACGGGATCGCGCCCGTCCTCCCGCGCGAGGCCGAGGATGGCGAGCGTGCCGAGCGAAGTCTTGAGCGGCTGGAACTGCCAGTCCGCGGCGGACATCACGCCGGTTCCCGCGCCCGCTTCCTCGCCATGCGCCAGGCTCCAGTCGAGCGCGGCCTGGTCGACCGGGCCGAGCGCGGCACCCCTGGGCGCTGCGCTCGTCATCACGAGGCCGTCATCCCCTTCGCGGAACACCGCCGCTTGCACATCGAACAGGCCGTGGACATGCTCGCACAGCGTCAGCGCGGTCGCTTCCCAATCCGCATCGCGCGTCAGGCGCTGGGCGAGCGTGGCGAGGCCGGCATTCTCGCGCGCGCTGCGATCGCTCAGCGTCAGCCGGCCGCGCATCCGGCCGGTGACGATGCTGGTATAGGCGGCGGCGGCCAGGAAAACCGCCGACATCACCAGATTCTGCGGCGCCGCGACGTCGAAGCTCAGCGCCGGGGCGAGCAGGAAGAAATTATAGGAGAAGACGGACAGAAGGGCCGCCAGAATCGCGGGGCGAAGCCCCAGCCGCGCCGCCACCGCGATCACCGGAAAGAGGAAGACCAGATCGAGCGAACGGGTGCCGGTGAAGAACTGCAGCAACTCGGCAACGCCCAGCGTGACGAGGACAAGCGCCACGGCGATCAGATATTCGCGCCAGGCCCCGGCCGGCGAGGCGATCGGATCCGGCGCGACGGCCGCCTCGTCCCCGGCAGGCACCGCCGGAACCATGTGCAGGACGATGCCGGGCAGATCGGCGGCGAGAGATTCGGCCAGCGGCCGGCGCCACCACCGCGCCCGTGCCGCCGGCCGGTCCCGCCCGATCACGAGATGCGCCGCGGGGGCCGAGCCCAGATATTCGCGAATGCCGTCCGCCGGTGTCGCCGCCGCGATCGTGCCGACCATGCCGCCGGTGCGGGTGGCCAGGCTCAGCGCCTCCGCCGCGCGCGCGCCCACCGGGCCTTCGCGCCCGCCATCCGGCGTTTCCACATATATGGCTTCCCACGGCATGCCGAACGCGCGTGCGAGCGCGGCGGCCATCCGAACGACCGCGTCCGAACCCGGCCCGCCATCGACCAGCGCGGCCACACGATCCGAATGCTGGGCCGATTGCGAAACGTCCGGGGCCGATCCTGTCATGCCCGATCCTGTACCGAAAAGCGCCGCCGGGCAAAAGCACCGCCGGCGCCCGGCGATTTTACCGTCCGATAAGCAACCGGACCTATGATCGCGTCATGTCGCTTGAAAACCCTTCCGGCCGGCGCGGCGATCGGCACGCGGATCGCGCACAACGCTTCAGCTCGGTACGGCGGTCGCCGCCGGCGTGGCACTGGGCTGGGTGATTTCGGGCACGGCGGAAACCCAGCCCCAACCCGCGCCCGCGCTCGCGCGGGGCTTCATCGATCATGGGGTGAAGGATCGAAGCGAAACGCTGCGGCGCGCCGAAGCCGCCGAGCCGCCCGAGACGCTTTCGGGCACGATGGCGGCGGCGGGCGGCATGGCGGATGCGGGCGGGGCGGTGGATGAAGGGGCAGGCCGCAGCCCCGCGCGCGCGGCGGCGGCCTTCTATCGTTATTGCGCCGATGCCCGCAGGGCCGGTGCGGCACCGCTTTATCGCGGTGAGCCCGGCTATCGCGATGCGCTGGACCGCGACGGCGACGGCATCGCCTGCGAACCCTATTCGGGACGCTGAGTGGGGCAGGGGCTTTCGCTCCGCCCGATCGACAATCGGCCGGTGCCGGCCGGCAACACCTTCGCGGCGGCGGGCCGGGCGATCAGGCGGCGGCCTTCTCCGGCTTGGGCGCGTAGTAGGTCGAATCCCTCAGGCTATGGTAAAGCGCCACCCCGGTGGCCGTGACCCAGAGAGGCGCTGCGCTGGCGCTCATCCGATAGTCGAACAGCAGGGTGAACAGCATGGACACGCCGTACATCACCGTGAAGAACCGGATGAAGTGCCAGAGGAAGCGGATAATCGCCTCCTCCGGGTGAACGATCATCCGTATCTTGCCGCCCGCGCGCCGGATCCGGCGGATGCTGCGACGGTTGCTGAGCCAGGAGCCGCCGATGGTGGCGATCACCAGGGCACCCGTCGCCAGCGCAAGGCCGATCCTCTCGAAGGCCGGGCCGGGCAATATCCGCCCGAACCCGATCAGCGCGCCGACGAACGCGATGAACCCGGCAACAATCCCCCAGAACCAGTCCCGCTTCATCACGCCCCGCACGCACGCCACCGATCTGCGCAGGATGGGGGATGGACGCGGCAGGCGCAAGGGTGGGGGGCATTGTTGCCAATCGCGCCGCATCATGAAAGACCATGCATCTCATGTTCGGTTTCCATGATCATGTCGTCGACAAGCACAGCGGTCGTCCGAAGCCGCATGAATCATGGCAGGTCGAGCGCTTCACCACCTGGACGGCGTGGGCGATGGCGGCCGTTTCGGCGATCGGGGCTGCGGCGTATTTCCGAACATGGCATGCGCTCGACGGCACGATGGCGATGCTCGGCGGCGCCATGCTGTTCGCGTTCATCGCATATGTGCGCCAGGCGATGCTCGATCGCAAACGGCGAGCGCTTCGCGAGGCGATCGCCGCTTATGAGGCGGCATTGGCCCGGCTGCGGGATTGATCCGCGACCAGCCGCACCGGGGCGGAAAGATCGCATGGGCTCCAGCGTTCGCTGGAGCGACAGGCACAAGCGCTCGCCAAATCACATGGCAGGTCGAGAGCAGGTCCCGCCTACGGGCCTCGGGCTGACGGGCAGGGGCGGGATCGCCCTTACCCCACCGCCGCGATCGGGGGCCTTGGCTCCGCCCGCTCCGCCGCCGCCGCTTCCGCCGCGTGGTGGGGCAGGGGGCGGGGCATGGGGCGGCCCCAGAAATAGCCCTGGGCCTCGTCGCAGCCTTCGTGGCGCAGCAGGCGGAGCTGCTCCGCGCTTTCCAGCCCTTCCGCCAGCACGGGCACTTCCAGGCTGCGGCCCAGCGCCAGCACCGCGCGCACGATGGCGCGCGCCTGGTGGCTGGTTTCGGATTCGAGCAGGAAGGACCGGTCGATCTTGATCTTGTCGAAGGGGAAGGAATTGAGCGTGTCGAGCGACGAATAGCCGGTGCCGAAATCGTCGATCGCGATCGATACGCCCAGCGCCTTGATCTGGCGCAATATGTGGAGCGCGCGCTGCTTGTCCGCGACAAAGGCGGTTTCGGTGATCTCCAGTTCCAGCCGGGTGGCGGGCAGGCCGGAATCGAGCAGCGCCAGCCTGACGATGTTGATCAGATCGACATGCATGAGCTGCACGGCGGACAGGTTCACCGCCACGCGCCACGGCTGTTCCCACTGCGCGGCTTCCTTGCAGGCGGTGCGCAGCACCCATTCGCCGATGCGGATGATCTCGCCGCTTTCCTCGGCGATCGGGATGAATTCCTCCGGAGAGACCCAGCCGTCGCGCGCGTGGCGCCAGCGCAGCAGCGCCTCGTATCCCGTCACCGCCTCCGTGCTCACCGAACGCTGCACCTGATAGGCCAGGCTGAACTCGCCGCGCGGGATCGCCTCGCGCAGGTCGTTGGCGATCACGCGGCGGGCGCGCGCCGCTTCGTCCATGCCCTGCTCATAATAGCAGATCTGCCGCCCCACCGTGTCCTTCGCGCGGTACATGGCGAGATCGGCATTGTTCAGGATCTGCGCCTGGCTGCGCCCGTCCTCGGGATAGATGGCGATGCCGATGCTGGCGCCGGGGATCACCGTCACCCCGTCCAGGTCGACGGTCTCGGTCAGGCAGCGTTCCAGCCGGGTCACGAAATCGGCGATCTCATGCTCGTCGCGGAAGGGCTTGAACGCCGCGAACTCGTCGCCGCCGAAACGCGCGATCATCTCGCCGCCGTCGAGCACCGCCTGCATCCGCTCCGCCAGCGCCTTCAGCACCAGATCGCCCATGCCGTGGCCGTGCGCGTCGTTGATTTCCTTGAAGCGGTCCAGATCGATGCCGATCACGCCCAGCCGGGTCTCCGTGCGCTCGGCGCGCTGGATCTCGGCGGCCAGCCGTTCATTGTAATGCGCGCGGTTGGGCAGGCCGGTCAGCCCGTCATGCAGCGCCATATGCTCGATGCGCTGTTCGGCGCGGCGGCGTTCGGTGATGTCGTCGAAGGTGCTCACCCATCCGCCCTCGGCGGTGGGCCGGTGCGAGATCGAAAGCGTGCATTCGTCGGTGAAGGGCACGATCATCGTGCCGCCGCCGGGCTGGCCGATCATCGCGCGGTGGCGGGCGATCACCTCGTCCAGCAGCGCCTGGGCAACCTCTCCCCCCGCGCGCTTGGACAGGCACAGGCGGATCACCTCGACAAAGGCGGTGCCCGGCGGGCATTCGCCCGGCGCCATGCCGAAAATCTCGCCGACGCGATCATTGGCCACCACCAGCCGGTCGTCCGCGCCGAACAGGCACAGCCCCTGGCGCATGTTGGAAAGCGCGGCGTTCAGATTGCCGCTCATCGTCTCCAGCGCGTCCTGGTGCGCCTTGTGGCGCGTCATGTCTCGCGTGATCTTGGAAAAGCCGTGGAAGCCGCCATCCTCGTCATGCACCGCCTCGATCGCGACATGCGCCCAGAAACGGCTGCCATCCTTGCGATAGCGCCAGCCCTCGGTTTCGAACCGGCCCTGTTCGCGCGCCGCCTCCAGCCCGCGTTGCGCGACGCCGGCGGCGCGGTCCTCCGCCGAATGGAAGGCGGCGACGCCAAGGCCCAGCGCCTCGCCTTCGGCATAGCCCTTCAGCCGCTGCGCGCCGGCGTTCCAGCTCGTCACCCGGCCGTCTTCGTCCAGCATATAGATGGCGCAATCGCTGATGCCGCGCACCAGCGCGCCGAATTCACGCTCGCTCGCCACGATCGCGGCGCGCGCGCGGCCGCTCAGCAGCGCCGCCAGGATGCCGAAGGCGAGCACGCCGAACGCGGTGGCCGCCACCGCGATCGCCATCGCGATCGGCGACAGCAATGTCGCGCCGTCGGCCGCCTCATGGCTGGGGATCACCGTGATCGCGGCCATGCCGGTGAAGTGCAGCAGCACGATGGCGAGCACCAGCAGCAGCGCCGCGCCGATCGCGGAGCGCACGTCGCGGCGATCGAGCGCCAGCGCCAGCGCGGGCGCCACCGGCACGATCGCGAACAGGATGGATGCGGACACATAATCCGCCGACCAGCGGAACTCGCCGGGAAACTCGACCGCGGCCATGCCCAGATAATGCATGGATGCGATGCCCGCGCCCACCGCCACGGCGGCCAGCACGCGCATCGGCCAGCGCCGGCTCGTCAGCGCCAGCGCGAAGCCCAGCCCGGTGGAGACGACCGCCACCGCCAGCGACGCGGCGGTCAGCCCCAGCGCATAGCCGACGACCACGCCGGGATCATAGCCGATCATCGCCACGAAATGGGTGGCCCAGATGCCGAAGCCGCTCGTCACCCCGGCGGCGCCCAGCCAGATGCGGCGCGGCGCCCCGGCGGCGGAGCGCGCATGGCGCAGCAGCATCACCGCCGCGAACGACGCGGCGACGCAGATCAGCGCGGCGAGCACCACCAGGCGCAGGTCATGATCATTCTGGATGCAATAGTAAAAACGCAACATGCTGGCCCGGCCCTAATTCCCCAGCCGCCCTGTGGGGACCAAACCCTCAAATAATGGTTAAGATTTTGCCGATCTGGTGAGCTTTGGGCGGGCAGCGCCCGGAAACCGGCGCGGCAAGGGGGCGCCGTCGCCGTCAGCGGGGCGGCGGAGGCGGTGGGGCATTCCTGGATCGCATGAACGCCAGCGGGCTCAGCCCGAATTCCCGGCGAAACGCGTAGATGAAGGCGGATGTCGATCCATAGCCCAGCGCCAGCGCGGCCTGCGTCACATCGGCCCGCGCGCCGAGCAGTTCCACCGCGCGGAACAGCCGCACGCGCCGCCGCCAGGATCGCAGGCTCATCCCCGTTTCCGCCTCGAACCGGCGGGACAGCGTGCGCGCCGACATGGCGAGCATCGCCTGCCAATCGGCGGCGGTGCGGGGATCGGCGGGATCGTCATGGATCGCTTCGCACATTCGGGTCAGCGGCGCGCTCGTCGGCCAGGGGAGCGAGCGCTCCAGCGGCCGCGCGCGTTCGAGCTGGTCGAGGATCAGCCGCGTCACCCGCGCGCCATAGGGGGTGGCGGCCGCGTCCCTGCCAAGCGCCGCGGCCTCCACGATCAGCGCGCGCAGCAGCGCGGTCACCTGAAAGACGATCGGGCGGGGCGGCATCGCCCCCGCCACGTCATCGGCGATCCACAGGCTGCGGAACGCGGCGCCCGGCCATGATCCCACCTGATGCGCGACGCCGCTGGGCAGCCATGCCGCCTGTTCCGGCGAGATCACGAAGCTCTGCGCGTCGAGCGTCACGGAAAGCGCGCCGTCGATCGCATAGACCAGTTGCCCCCAATCATGCGTGTGGCGCGGAAACCGGCCATGCGGCGGAATCGTCTGCGCGCGCACCGCCAGCGGCGCGGGGGCGGCCGCATCGGCGGGGGCGTGGATCGTCGTCCATCGGGTCATTGGCCGTTATTCTATATAATCGGGCATTTGTTCGAAAGCGCGACGATGCGTCTTGCGCTAATCCTCCGCCATGGCCGAAACCGACATTCATGGACTGACGCTGACGACGGCATCGCAGGCGGCCGCCGCCGCCTATCGCGAGGGGGTGGCGCTGCTGCTTTCGGCATGGCCGGGCGCGGCCGAGGCGCTGGATGCCGCGATCGCGCTCGATCCCGGCTTCGCGCTGGCGCATGCCGCCCGTGCCCGGCTGCACGCGATCCGCGCGGAAACGGCCGCCGCCAGGGCGGGCATCGCCACCGCTGCCCGCCTGGCCGCGCGCGGCGGCACCGAACGGGAACGCGATCATATCGGCATTATCGGCCATGCGATCGCCGGACGATCGGGCGCGGCGCTGGCGGGCGCGCTGGCGCATGCGGAGCGTTGGCCCCGCGACGTCATCATCCTTGGCCTGCCGCTCGGCGCCTTCGGCCTGTTCGCCTTTTCGGGCGCGGCCGATCACGATCAGGCGCGCGTCGATCTGTGCGAACGGCATGCGCGCCATTTCGCCGCCGACGACTGGTGGATGCTCACCTATCGCGGCTGGGCGCTGGCCGAAAACGGCGCGGTCACGCGGGGGCGCGACATGCTGGAACGCGCGTTCGAACGGCGCGTGGAGAATGCGAACGGCGTGCATGCGCTCACCCATGCCCTGCATGAAGCGGGCGCGGGCGCGGATGCGGCGGCGCTGATCGCGGACTGGCTGCCGCGCTATGACCGCGCCGGCATCCTGCACGGCCATATCGCGTGGCACGCGGCGCTCGTCGCGCTGGAACGCGGCGACGCCGGGGCGGCGCTGCGCATCCATGCCGATCAGGTGCGCCCCGGCGCATCGCTGGGGATGCCGATCAACATCGTCAGCGACACGGCGTCGCTGCTGTGGCGGTTGGGTGCCTATGGCCATGCGGTGCCCGACGGTGCGTGGCGCGATATCGCCGGCTATGCGGCAGCCGCTTTCCCCGATGCGGGGCATGGTTTCATCGATCCGCATATGGCGATGATAGAGGCGATGGCGGGTGACCGCGCCGCGCTCGATCGCCGCATCGCCGCGCTTGACGACATGGTCGCGCGCGGCGCGCCGGGCGCGGGCGCGGTGGTGCCCGCCATCGCCCGCGCGATGCGCGCCTTCGCCGACGGTGATCATGCGGAAACCGCGCGGTTGCTGGAGCCCGTGGCGGGCGATGTGGTGCGGATCGGCGGATCGGGCGCGCAGCGGGAAGTGGTGGAGGATACGCTGATCGTCGCCTGGATGCGCGCCGGCGAAACCGAAAAGGCCCGCGTGACTCGACCGCCGACTGCACCGCCGCCCGTCGCCGCGCGACCGCCGCTGGCGCGATCGGCTTGGCGCATGATTGCCGCCGCCCGTGCGATGTGCGACCAGCCCGCGCATGGCGGACCGTTACGAGCCGAGTTCCGATTTCCTCAAATGCCTGGCGGCGGATGAAGTGCCGCTGTCGGGCAGCGAGATGGCGGTCGCCAATCTGCGGCTGCTGATCGCGATGACGCGCGACGCCGATTTTTCGAACCGGGACTGGGCGATATTTCTGCTGGCGCAAGAAGAAATCGACAGTCCGTCGGTGCGCGCGGCGCTGCTTTACGCGGCGGAAAATACGACGGAGGACATGGTGGTGCGCAGCCAGGCCATATGGGGCCTCACTCGCCGCGATCCGGCTGTCGCCTTGCCGTTCGTGCAGGCGGCGCTGCACGGCAGAACCGTGGACGAACTCATGCTGGAAACGGCGCTGCTTTGCGCCCATCCCTCGCTGATCGCGGACCTCCGCATCTGGGCCGAACCCTCGGAAGATCCGGACATGGATGCACTGGCCGCCCAAGCCCTCGCCGCCTGCGAAACCGCCGGGTGGGAATGACGCGCCGGGGTGTCGCGGCGATCATCGCTCCCGCTGCGCTACCCGCCCGCCCGCGCGCCATGGATCGCCACCGCCTTGCGCGCGATCCGTAGGCTGTGTTCGTCGGTCGTGCTCAGGCCGATCAGCACACGCACCGTCCAACTCAGATGGCGCGCGACCTCGTCCGCATCCGCGCCGCGCTTCAGCATCGCGTGGACCTGCTCGGCATAGCCGTCATATTCTCCGGCGGCATCGGGATCGTCATTCACGCCGATCGGATCCCATTCAGCCCATAGCAGCGCCGCGATGGCGTCCAGCTCCGTGCCCGTTTCATCCGCCGTCATCGCCGCCCCCTTTTTCATCGTGCCAGCATAGTCGCGCGCCGGGGCGTTGTGGAAGCGCGGCGACCTTGCCCGCGCCGCGCCCTGCCCGGCTGCGCGCGGCCGCCGTTCCTGCTATCGAGGCGCGCCGACGCGATACGCGCGGACTGGAGAGGTGCCGAAGCATGAGCGAGACGCTGACGATCTTCACCTATGACTGGGTGCCCAAGGGGCCGCGCGGCTTTGTGCGCGATCTGCGGCTGCGCTGGGCGGCGGAGGAAGCGGGGCTGGCTTACGAGATCGGCGCGGTGCCGTTCGAGGATCGCCAGCCGAGCCATTTCGCGCATCAGCCCTTCGGGCAGGTGCCCTTCCTGACCGAAGGCGACATCTCGATCTTCGAAAGCGGCGCGTGCCTGCTGCATCTGGCGAAGAAGAGCGAAATCCTGATGCCGCGCACACCGCGCGGCGAGGCGGAGACCACCGAATGGGTGATCGCCGCGCTCAATTCGATCGAGATGGTCAGCGTGCCCTGGTGGTTCCTGGGGCTTTCGGGCGATCATGAAAACGGCCTGTCGGGCTGGCTGGACAGCCGGCTGGCGCATGTGGAAACGGTGCTGGGCGGGCGCGAATGGCTGGTGGAGGGGCGCTTCACCGTCGCCGACCTGCTGATGGCGGACGTGCTGCGCATTCCGCAGGTGCGCGCGCGCGGCGATCGGCCCGCGAGCGAGGCCTATATCCGGCGCGCGCTGGCCCGGCCCGCTTTCGAAAAGGCGCGTGCCGACCAGATGGCGCATTTCGCGGCGGCCGATGCGAAGCGGGGCGAAGGATGATCGCCGCCGAGCGCGAGGACGACGATATGGCGCGGCGGACGGCCACATGCGGATGCGGGCAGCTTCGCCTGGGCTGCGCGGGGGAACCCGTCCGCATCTCGATCTGCCACTGCCTCGAATGCCAGAAACGCACGGGCAGCGTCTTTGCGGTGCAGGCGCGTTTTGCGACCGACACTGTGACGATCGCCGGCCGGTCGTCGCGCTGGACGCGGGTGGGGGACAGCGGCGCCGCCGCGACCTTCCATTTCTGTCCGGATTGCGGATCGACGGTCTATTGGGAGCCAAGCGCCTTTCCCGGCTTCGTCTCTGTGGCGGTGGGCAGTTTCGCCGATCCGGATTTCCCGCCGCCGCGCGTGTCGGTCTATGAGGAGCGCCGGCATCGCTGGACGCTCGAGCTGGCCGCATTGCCGCTGGAGCATCATTTCTAGGGCATCGAGCGGAAAGACCCGCTCTCGAGAAGCCGCGCGCGTTTCCGTTCCCGCCGCGTTCGTTCCATCAGGCCGGATCCGCCCGCTTCGCCGGATAGGGGCGGCTGCCGTCCGTTCCGGTCCGTTTCAGGCAAAGCCCTCCGCCGCGAAGGCCAGGGGCGACAGGGCGAGCGGATCGGCGGTTTCCGCGCTGGTGGCGGTGATCACCTGATCGCCGATCCTGACACCGCCATAGTAGCGGAGCTGCAATGTCGTTCCGTCGAAATCCAGCGCCGTCAGTTCCAGGCCGACGGGGATGGCGACCACCGTATCGGCGGAGAGCAGCACCAGGTTGGAGCCCGCGATATAGGCTTTGAACTCGGAGGCGGGATCGAACAGATGGATGGTGTCGCCACCGCGCGCGAACGAGCCGTCCAGTTCGAAATGGCCGTGGCCCAGCGTCACCTGATCGCCGCCATTGGTGCCGAATATGTTCACCTTGCCGGAAACCACCGCCGGGGCGTCGATATCCGGGCGCAGCACCAGCCGCGCCGTCGCCGCCGGATTGCCGCCGCCGGGCAGCACCGATCCGTCGGCGGCGGCGGTGATGGTTCCGCCCGCGCCGATCGCCTGCACGCCGATCATCACCGCGCGCAGCCCGGCATCATAGACCAGGGTGCGCGCGCCGTCGTCGAAGACGATCGGCATGCCGGCGGTGCCGATCGGGATGGCGATCGCGACGCTGCCGCCGGTGAGCAGCGCGTTCGATCCGGCGATCTCGATCATATAGTCGGCCGCATTGCCGGGCAGCCGCACGATATCGCCGCCGCGCGCGAAGGATCCGTCGAGCTGCAGGCTGGACGGGCCGTCGTCCAGCACCGTCAGGTCCTGGAAACCGTTGGTGCCGAACACCGTGCCATATCCGCTGACGCCGCCGACGAAACCGTTCGCGGCGATGAAGCGGAAATCGGTGTCCGCGCCGGGCGCGGGCACCAGCCAGATGTCGCGATCCGCGAATTCGAGGATCTCGATATCGGCCATGAGGATCGACCCGTCGGGCGCCCCCGGCCGCAGATCGGTGACGCGATAGCCCCGGCCTTCGGCGGTGATCCGGTAATCGGCGCGGTTGCCGGCGAAGCGCGCATGATCGGTGCCGTCGCCGCCGTCGAGCAGGCCGCCCAGCGTGCCGCCGCGCCCGTCGTAAAGATCGTTGCCGCCCGACAGGAAGACGTCTCCGGCAATCGATCCGCGATTGACGATCACATCGTTGAGCAGCCGGTTCTCGCCGTCGATCTTCAGCCACGAGGAATAGCCGTTGACGTCGTCGATGACGATGCCGCCGTCGAGCTGCCCGCTGTTGGTGAAGCGCAGCGTGCTCGCATAATCGGGATATCCGCCCCAGCGCTCCATCACGATCGCGCCCAGGATATCGCCGTCATTGGTGATGTCGAACAGGCCGCCCTGGCTCGCTTCCAGCAATATCGCGATATCGCCCGCGATCAGGCCGCCGGCCTGGTTGTGGATCACCCCCGAACTGAACAGGCCGACGCCGACCGCGTAGAAGCGGCTGGTATCGGGAGAATAGGAGATGACGTCGCCGCTGTTGATAAGGGTGCCGAAGCCGGAGATCATGTCCACGGCCATCGATCCGTCGCCGCCGGCCGCCTCGATCACGCCGGTGTTGATGACGGCGGCGCCGTTGTGCGTGCTGACCCCGGTCGCGAACCCGCCATGGGACAGGGCGTAGATATCGTTGTTGTTGACGATGGCGGGCGATTCTGCGCCCGGCGAACCTTCGTAACTCGTAAGAGCCAGCGCGTCGCCGTTCTGGGCAAAGGCGTGGATTTCTCCGTTGTTCACCACCTTTCCTGAGCTGGCGCCAAAGAAACCGAAGGCATGGGTGTCGGCTCCGGCGGCGTGCGTCATCACTTGGCCATAGTTGGTGAAAGTTCCGAACACAGGGGGCCCGAATTCGAAATCTGGTGCTCCCATCGCGAAGGCATAAAGACTGGTGGCGTTATCGTTGAGAACACGTCCGTGATTGACGATATCGGGCGGGTTACCGGTGACTGCGAACACGAAAACCGGTGCCCCCGTCGACGAACTCCAAACCTCCGTTTCAGTGATATGCAGGTCGCTCGCCACTACCACGCCGGAAATGAAGACGTTCGCTTCGTCCGTATTTGGCGGGGGGGCGGGGGCTGCTGTACCTTCAGCGATAGTGTCGAGCCCGCCGACGGTTGGAGGCGGGCCGTTCAGCACCACCTGTGCACCCTCTCGAACGAATATGGTTTCGGCGCCGGCGGTGTAGCGTAGATATGCGTCGCCATCATGGACTGATTGGTCGACCGCGATCCAGCCACCCGCAAGATGAATCTGATCACTCGGCAGCGCATCGATATAGAGCATGAGCCCATCGCTGATCGCGGTTACGTCGCCCGGCCGGATCACCAGCAGCTTGTCGCCCCTCGAGACGATGACGTCGATCTCTGACACGCGGCCGCTCATCGCCACTGCGGAGAGATCGAGAGAGCGTGCACCTGTTGCCATCACCCAACGATCGATGCCCCCGCCGCCGCGGATTTCGGCAAAGCTATAGTCTCCGGTCTCGATCAGGTCGGCATCCAGCCCGCCCCATGCAACGTCGCCACCGCTGGTGAGCAGGGTATCGTTGCCGAGACCGCCATAGAGCCCGTCATTGCCTGCGCCGCCGGTAATGGTGTCGTCGCCGAAATCGCCAGCCAGCATGTCGTCGCCGTCACCGCCGGTCAGCACGTCCGCGCCGAATCCGCCGCGAAACTGGACTGCTCCATTGCCGCCGATCAGTGTGTCATCGCCCCATCCGCCCAGCACCAGCCCGTTGATCGTGCCGGCGCTGCTGTCGAGCAGGTCGTTATCCTCGCCAAGCTCGATCCGGCCGGTGATGGTGCCGCGGTTGATCAGGATGTCGTCGCCGCGGAAAAGCTGGATATCGCCCTCGATCAGCCCGCCCGCCTCGTTGGTGATCGTCTGGGGATTGATCAGCCGCGATTCCATGAAGGTGCCCGTATCCGACGGGGCGTAGATCGCGATATCGGCACGGATCGTGCCGCTGTTCACGATCGAGAGCGTTTCCATCACGATCCATCCGCCAATCCCGTTGCTGGCGACGCCCAGATTGATCGCGTAGATGCCGATCGAGCGCACGGCCGGATCGGTCGACGTCACCTGGATCAGCCCGGCATTGTCCACCTCCGGCCCGTAATCGAAGGCGGCATGGGTGCCCCGGCCGATATAGACGCCATAGGCAAGGCCCGATCCCTCGACCAGGATCCGTCCGCCCGCCTGATTGACCAGATTGCCGCCGTTCTCAAGGCGGATGCCCTGGGCACCGCCGTGCATCTCCGGATCGTCTTCGGTGGCCCGCACCGCGATCAGGCCGGAATTGACGAAGCTGTGCCTGACCGATTCGGTGTTGACGCCGATCGCATTGCCGTCCTCGGCGATCGCGAAAATGCCGCCGCTGTTGATGAAGGCGGGATTCGACGGCCCGAGCGAGATCACCGTTCCTCTGAGCAGCACGCCCACGGCAAAGTTCGAATTGCTCGACAGGGGTCCGGTATAGCTGCCGATCTCGGCCACGATCGTGCCGCTGTTGGCAAGCTGGTCGACCTCGACCGCGATCACGCTGTCGATCGTCGACGTGCTCCAGATCAGGCCCGCATTGTCGAGTTTCCAGTTGAAGATGAACTCGTCGCTGACGAACACCAAGGGCGCGCCCCAGCCGGCGCGATAATACCAGCCATAGGTCGACCCGTCGGTCGGATCGGTGATCGAGACGCCGTAGTGCACGGCATCGGCCGCGACCGTCGCGACGGGGCTGCCCGTCAGCACCACGGTGCCGGTGGCGGTGGGCGTGGACGGGCGGGTGGGGAGTGCCGGGATGATGCTCACCGGCATGTCGTTTTCGTTCCAGTCATGGCTTCCCCGCCCATTCTACGCGATACCCGCCCGCTATCCCGCTTTTGGGGCCGCTTTGCAATGCGATCGGCGGCGCGCTTGGGCCCCGGCCGGCGAGATCGCCCCGAACATTGTCCGCTCCGCCGCTCGCCGGCCGGGCGCGTCCGCGCGATGAGGGGATATGATCAGGCTGATCCGCCGCGTGCGCCGTGCCCGCCATTTCCACCGCTTTCGCCGTTTTCGCTGCGCGCGCGCGCTTTGGCGGCTGTGCGGCGCCGCCATACTGGCATGCGTGGCGATGCCCGGTGGCGGGTTCGCGCAGGCGGTGACGGGCGATCCGGTGGGGACGGGGAGGCCGGCGGGGACGGGGGCGGGGGTACCGGCGGACATGCTCGACCGGTTCGTGCATGCGCACCGGATGGTCGATATCGGCGGCGGGCGGCGGATCAATCTTTTCTGCACGGGATCGGGCGCGCGCACCGTGCTGTTCGATGCGGGGGGCAGCGACTGGTCCGTCATCTGGGCGCTGGTGCAGCCGCTGGTGGCGGCGCGGGCGCGGGCGTGCAGCTATGATCGCGCGGGGCTGGGCCATAGCGATCCGGCGCCGGGCCCGCGCTCGCCCGTCGCCATCGTCGAGGATCTGCATGCGCTGATCGGCGCGGCCGGGCTGGATACGCCGCTGGTGCTGGTCGGCCATTCGCTGGGCGGGTTCAACATGAAGCTTCATGCGGCGCTTCATCCCGGCGACGTCGCGGGCCTGGTGCTGGTCGATCCATCGGAGGATCGCGCGGCGGAACGGGTGCGCGATCGGCTGCGCGGGCAATTCGGGGAGAGTGTGGCCGCGCGGCTTGAGTTGAGCGACGCGGACTGGATGAAGCGGCTGATCGCCCATTATCAGGGCTGCGCGGCGGCCGCGCGCGTGCGGCCGCTCGATCCCGCATCACCGGAATACCGGCGCTGCACCGATCCGGTGCGCGCCCCGCTCGGCCCGGCGATCGCGGCGGCGCGCATGCGCATCCAGGTGGGGGCCGCCTATCAGGAAAGCCAGGCGTCCGAACTCGCCAACAGCGTTTATGGGGACGGGCGCGGCGACGCGGTCTATCGCCGGCTGTTCAGCGGCACGCCGTTCGGCGCGAAACCGCTGATCGTGCTGACCCATGGCGATTTCGACGCGGCCGATCCGATGGATGCCGCCAGTTACCGATCCTATCGATGGCTGCACGCCGAAACCGCCGCGCTTTCGCGCCGGGGCCGCCAGCGCACCGTGCCGGGCACCAGCCATAATATCGAGATCGACGCGCCGCAGGCAGTGGCGGATGCGATTTTCGAGGTGCTGGATGAACTGGCGGCAAAGGCGAAGCGCTGACGCCGGGGGCCATCGTCCGCCGCCATGATGATTTAGCCGGGCAGGGGGCTTGCGGCAAGCCCGGGTGCCTGGTCCATGACCCTTGCCCTTCGATTCTCTGGAGAGGCATGACATGACAGCCATCGATACGAACGAAAGCACCCGCCTGCCGACGCGCTTCTACCACGGCACGCGCGCGGACCTGAAGCCGGGAGACCTGATCGCGGCGGGATATGGTTCCAATTACGGCGCGCGCAAACGGGCGAGCTGGGTCTACCTCACCGGCACGCTCGACGCGGCGATCTGGGGTGCGGAACTGGCGGCGGGCGAGGGGCGGGAACGCATCTACATCGTCGAGCCGACCGGCCCGATCATCGACGATCCCAACCTGACCGACAGGAAATTCCCCGGCAATCCGACGCGATCCTATCGCTCGCGCGATCCGCTGCGCATCATCGGCGAAGTGGCGGAGTGGCAGGGCCATTCGCCCGAGCGATTGCAGGAGATGAAGGACAATCTGGCGCGGCTGAAGGCGGCGGGGGTGGAGGCGATCGATTGAGGGAAATGCCCGAAAGCGATGTGATCGCGATCGTCCGGCCCCGGTCTTTCGATCGACCTCGATCAGCCGTTCCACGCTCCGGCGGGAATATAGGTCGCGCCGGACGGTGGCGGGATCCGCATTTCCCAGCCAAAGGCGGCGGCGCAGGCCCGCGCCGATGCGCGGATCTCCTCCCAGATGGGGTGCGATCGCAGCATGCCTTCATCCAACCAGAAGTCGCTGTTCCGTTCCCCGCTCATCGACGTGATCAACCCGTCGAGCGCGCCGAGCGCGGCGCGTTGCGCGTCGGTGCGTGCGGCGTCGGGCGATGCGAGGAGCGCGTCCTCGAAATCGAGCGCGAGTTCGTCACCCTTGCAGACGAAATCGGGAAAGAGCGAAAGCTGCACATCGGCGGGCTGCGCCAGGGCGAGCACAGCCCTTTGCAGCGGGTCCATCCCGGCCGATGCTTCGGGGCCGGGCGGCGGCGGCACGGGGCGGGGCGCGGTTCCGGTGCCGCCGATCCGTTCGAGATCGGCCGCGTCGGCGCCGATCAAGCCGGTCTTGGCGATCACCGAGGCGCGCCACAGGAGGAAGATCAGCCACGCGACCGCGAAGATCAGCGACGGGATCCACCACCATGCGCCGATCAGCGGCGTCGCCAGTAGCGGGATCACGGGGATCACGGCCATCATCCTGCTCGGCGTGGGGGCCAGCATCCCATCCACCCGGCGGCACAGGGCGTGGTACAGGCTCATGGGGCACGCCCGAAGATGGCGAACAGCTTGCGGATCAATCCCGGCGGTTGCGCCCGCTGCCCATCCCCTGCGCGATATTCCAGCATGGCGCGTTCGGCGTTGCGGCGGCTTTCCTCCAGCTCGGCGAAATAGTGGTCCAGGGTTCCGGCTTCCGCAACCGGCCCTGAAAAATCGAGAAAATAATCGGCGACGACGCTCGGCGCGATGGCGTCGATCGCCTCCATCGCCCTGCGCAGCCGGGCAATGGCGTCGGCATCGTCGGTATTCAGATCGAACCAGATGCCGTCGACCAGCGGCCCCTTGGCATCGAGCTTGACATAGCAATGGGCGCCCAGCCCGAAGCACCAGGCATCGTCGTCATAGGAACCGAAGGGATCCTGCCCGCCGCCGCCCATCGCCGAGAAGACCGTGGCGTTGAAACGGCGCACGCGCGGCAGGATCGGCGCGAGCGCGGCCTCGGCACGCGCCAGCGTCAGGCCCAGATCGGCATAGCCGGTGGAGGGTGTCTCCACCATGTAGAGATCGGTGAAGCCGATGCCCGAGGGATGCCGGTTCTGTTCGGCCGCCGCCGCCGCCCTGGCGATATCCGCCTCCACTTCGGCGCGGGCGGTCAGCGGATACAGATTGCGCATTCCCCAATCGTCTTCATGCACATGAATCACATCGACCATAGCGGCGGCGCCCCGAATTTCGCGCGATGATGGCACGGAAGCGATCGAAACCGCCATCCCCCCGCGCCGCCCACGATGCACCGCGTGACGGGGAGCAATCCCGGCGCGTGCCGATCGGAAAACCGGCGCCGGATCAGCCCCGCATGAGCGCGGCGATCGCCGCGATGTCGATCGACGCCCACAGCGCCTCACGCGCGCGCAGGCGCGCATCGCTTTCGCCATGATAGCGCCCCTGCGGCGTCCGCAGCACGATCAGTTGTGCGTCGCCCATCGCCCGTTTGTCGAAATAGTCGGGATTGACCTCCCACACCCGGCGCAGCGGCAGGCAATCGTCCGTCAGTTCCAGCGACAACATGGTCTCGTCGAGACAGGCCTGCCGATCGGCGACGGCGGCGGGCAGGCGCTGCGACAGATCGCGCCATCGGCGGGGATATGGCGATCCGGCGGGCAGGTCCGCATCCTCCCGCTTCGTCTGTTCGACGGCATAGCGGCGGCCGGAGACCGGGATCAGCAGGGGTTTGCCGTTGGTGACGAGGATGGCGCCGTTCGCCAGGCGGATCACGCCGTCCGCGATCTCCGGCTTCATCACGAACCAGTCGGCGCGGCCGCCCTCCGCCCCGGCGACCTGCGCGCGCGAACGTTCGAACGCGGCGTCGGCGCGGTTCACGGTCAGCTCGATGCCGCCCCCCGTCATCCGGTGGCAGCGCCCGTTCTCGAATTTGATCGGGCTCATCACCGCAACCGATCCGCTGAGCACGCCATGCGGCCGGGTGGTTTCGATGAAGCTCTTCAGCCGGTGACAGACGGGCGCGGGCGGCGCGTTGACCGCGGGCATGGCGGCGAAGCCCGCGACAAGCCGGTCCATCGCCGCGCGGAACCGGCGAAAGCTGGCGGCATCGACGCCCTGCACCGATGCCCTGGGATCGATCTGCCGTTCGTACCGGCCGTCGGCGCCGCTCTGCACGATCGCGATCTCCTGCGCGGATGCGGCGGCGGGCATGGCGAACAGGATGGGGAACAGCGCCGGAAACAGCGCGGGGAATGTCGCATTTCGCGGGAAACGCGGGCGGGCCATGGCGGATCTCCATGCGGCAGGATGCCGCGAACCCGGCCCGCCTATGGCGGTGCGGCGCCGCGATCGACGCGCCTGCTGCGAAGCCGGCCCGCCATGCGCCCGGCAGCCTTCCCATGCGACGAGGCCGGACGTGCGCGCGGCGAACCGCGATGCGGCGTCAACCCTCCACGAACATCCGGACGATCATCGCCGCGCCCGTCGCGATCAGCGCCAGCGACAGCCAGCGCCACTGGCCCATGCCGCGCCACAGGCCGTTCCAGACCGGGCTGGCCGCCGCCGCGACGCGCGCGCCGTGCGCGATGCGGTGCGAATAGATGGCGGCGCCGGACAGGGCGAGCCCCGTCATCGCCAGGCCGAACAGGAACCAGGGGATCCGCGTCCAATAACCGGCGAAGCTGCCGAAATGCAGCGGATCCGCCATTTCGGAGATGCGCTGGTGCACATTCAGATCATGCCCGTCGCTGATCATCTCGACACGCGCGGTGGCGGCGTCCGCCCAGACGGCATTGGCGCGCGGCCGCACCAGCCAGGCGCCGCGCTGCCCCTGGAAGGTGAAGGCGCCCGACGTCTTGTCGGGGAACTGGATCATCTCGATGCGGAGCGCGGGATCGGCGCGGCGCACGGCGGCGAGGCTCGCCGGCAGCGCGTGCGCCGCGCCCGTCGCGTCCGCCATTGTCGTTGGCGGCGCGGCGATGGCCGGGGGTTCGGGCAGGTTGGGCGCGTCGCCGCCCAGTTGTTCGACCAGATACCAGAGGCCGGTCAGCGCGATCAGCGCGACGAACCACAGGCTCCACACCCCGGCCAGCCGATGGAAATCGCCCCAGGCGGTGCGCGCATCGTGCCAGCGGATCGGGCGGAAGAAGCCGCGCCACCATTTGCGATAGACGACGAAGGATGTGGCGAGGCTGATCAGCAGCAGGATCGCGAGCGAACCCACGATCGGCACGCCGTATTTGACGGGCAGGTTCAGATGGCGGTGCAGGTTGCGCAGCACGCGCTGGGCATCGACGAAACCCTGTTCGCCCTGCACGCGCCCGGTGGCGGGGTGGACGTGCAGATAGCCCCGGCTCTTGTCCGCACGCTGGAACGCGACCCGCGCGGCGAAGGCGCCGGCATGCGGGCGCGCGATATAGTTGATCGTCGCGACGCCGGGATGGCGCGCCGCATTCCCGGCGATCAGATCCCAGCGTGGCGGCGCTTCCGCCGATGCGGGCGCCACGCGCAGCGAGGGGTGGATCACCCAGTCGATCTCCGCGCTCAGCACCGCCAGCGTTCCGGTGAACAGCACGAACGCCAGGAACAGCGACAGTTTCAGCCCCACCCATTGGTGGACGGCCCACCACAGCCGCCGTCCGCCGGATTTCCTGGCTCTGGGTCTGGCGGGCTGTGCGTTCAGAACCGGTATCCCACTTCCACAAAGGCCGAGCGCGGCTCACCGGGGAAATGCCCGCCGCGATCATTGAAGCCCGACGCGGCATAGGTCTTGTCCAGGATATTGTCGACGCGCAGCCGCACGTCCCATGGGCCGCGCGCCCAGGTGATCGATCCGTCGAAGATGAAATAGGGATTGACCGGCTGGTTCGACAGGCTGATCCGCTTCGACACATAATCGCCGCCCAGCGCGAAGGCGAGGCCGGCGGCCGGAATCTGGTAGCGCGTCCAGAAGCCCAGCTTGTTCCTGGGCGCGTTGGCGAAGCGGCCGCCCGCGACGACATTGGTGATATTGCCGTTGGCCGGCGTCGTCGATTTCGTGACGCGCGTATCGTTATACGCATAGGTCAGCGTCAGCACCCAATTGTCGGTGAGGTCCGCCGCGATATCGACATCGACGCCCTTGGACGTGACTTCGCCGAAGGCCACCGAATTGTTGATGCCGTCGCCTTCCGGATCGCCGCGCGGATCGGCTTGCAGCAGGTTCTGCCGCTTGATCCGGTAGACGGACAGGCTGCTCTGCAGGCGGCCGCCCAGCAGCGCGGTCTTCACGCCGCCCTCCATCATGTCGCCCGTCGTCGGGGCGAAGGGGCCGCCGGCGCGCGGATCCTGCGCCGCCGCCGATTGCGGTTCGAAGCTGGTCGCATATTGGCCGAACAGCGAGACATCGTCGCGCACGCGCCACACCAGGCCGAGCCGGTAGGTTTCGTCGCGGCCCTTGAAGCCCGTGCGCGTGCCGTTGGCCGCGATGGCGACATCCTCGAAACTGTCGGTGCGGATGCCCGCGACCGCGACGAGCCGGCCCAGCGTCAGTTCGTTGAGCAGGTAGAAGCCGTTGCGCCTGGTTTCGCTCAGCGTCGTCGTCGCGGCGGGCATGGCGTATCGTGCCGGATCGCACGCGCGATAGACGGGGTTGGCGAAATCGAGCGGGCATGGCAGCCCCATCGCGGCGGTCGCCCGGCCGGTGAGCTGCGATGCCGTCGATGTCGCATCCTCGGTGCTGTAGTCGAAGCCCGCGAGCACGCGGTTCGAAACCCCGTCCGAAATCGCGGCGGACCACACGGCGTTGCCGCCGAACGACCAGCTTTTGGTGCCGCGATACTGATCGCGATACTGGCGCGCGACCGCGTCGAAACGGCCGTCGCCATTCTTGTCGAGCAGCGTGATCGGCTCGTGATATTTCTGCTTCTCGCTCGCGTCGATGCGGCGGCCGGCAATGTCGAGCTTCAGATTGTCCGTCGGTTCGATCTCCAGCTTCGCCTGCAGCGCGGTGGAGCGGAGATCGAGGAAATCGCTGGGCTCGTTGTGATTCCAGCGCCGGTTGGCCAGAAAATGCCCATCGGCGTCCACGGCGATGCCGCGCAGGCGGTTTGCCGCCAGATCCTGTTCGATCCGCCATGCCTGCGTCGTCAGCCTGGCGATGCCGAGATCGAAGGTGGCGCCGGCATCGAGCAGCAGCGAGCGATTGCCCGCGAAGGTGCGCGGCAGATCGCGATCCTCGAAAAAGGCGCCGCCGCGCAGCGACACGACATCGTTGACCGGCCCCGTCACCTCCGCCTGCGCGCCGTAGCGATCGCCGGTGCCCGCCACCATCCGCGCGGAGGCGGAAAAGGTCTGCGACGGTTTCTTCGTCACATAGTTGAACAGCCCGCCCGGCGCGGACTGGCCGTACAGCATGCCCGCCGGCCCCTTCAGGAACTCGACGCGCTCGATGTTGAAAAGCTGGGGAACCGCGAAGCCGATATAGGGATCGCCGCGCAGCCCGTCGTAGAAATTCTCCTGCTGGCGGAATCCGCGCGCGGTGACGCCGGCATAGGAAAAGAAGCTGACGCCGGAGATGTTGCGATACAGGTCCTGCGCGTCGCGCGCGCCCTGGTCCGCGATCAGGTCGGCGGTGAGCACGGTGATCGCCTGCGACGACGCCAGCGGCTCGGTCGGCATCTTGCCGCTTGCCGTTTCCTCCACCCGGTAGAGCTTGGCGACGCGCCCGGTGACGATGATGTCGTCGCCGCTGCCATCCTCGCCCGGCTCCATCGCGAGCGCGCCGGACGCGATTGTGGCCGCCGAGAGCGACAGGCCCACGATCATCTTGCGGATCATTTTTACGTTTCCCCTTGTTGGGGTGCTGCTAACTCAAATGCGAATCATTTGCAAGAATGCTACGGCCTGTGCGCGGGGGCTGGCGGCGGGGTGGGCGGCATGGCACAAGCGGCCCATGACCGGCGCCCGCCACGATCCGGACGTTCCCCCCGCCATGCTGGCGCTGCCCGAAGGGGACGCCGTGCGGGTGGCAAGCGAAGCCGAATTGCGCGCCGCGCTGAAAACCCTGTCGCGGACCGGATCGGGCGGGACGATCATGCTTTCGCGCGGGCCCCAGGATCATGTCCGCGCGACGCGCCGGGGCGAAACATGGTCCGCCGTCGCCCGCCGGGGCGGATGGTGGACGAGCACCACCTTCACCGCCAGCATGACGACCGACCACGGCGCGCGCCGGGCGCGCGAAAGCCGCGCGGCCGGCACGATATGGCGGCGCATCGCGGCGGCGATCACCGCACCGCCGCCCGAATATGCGCTGAGCACCGCGCAGGTGGAGACGATCCTTGTCGACTATCTGCGGGGCGGCCGCTTCAGCATTCCGGTTTCGGGCGCGTGAAGCGGCGCGCGAAGGATCTCAGGGGTGGCGAAGATCTTCGTCGCCATCACCGATATTCAGATGATAGCGCGTCGATTTGAGTACGCCCGTCACCGTCAAGACGCCCTTTTCGACCAGATCCTGGAGGTCGCGGGTCGCGGTGGCGCGCGGGGCGCGCGTGATGCTGATATAATTGGCGGCGCTGAGCCCACCCTCGAACCCGCCCGGTCCTTCGCGGAACATACGCTCGACGACGCGCGCCTGACGGTCGTTGAGCATATCCCGGACACGATCGTAGAGCTTGGTCTTGCTGATCAGGAAGTCGATCAGATGTTGCGTATGGCCCTGCGCCTCCAGGATCGTGTCCGCGAAATAGACCAGCCAGTCGGTGACCGCGACATGCTTGTTGTTCGCTTCCAGCGCGTCGTAATAGGATCGGCGATCGCCATGGATGACATGCGAAAGCGACAGCAGGCTGGGCTGGCCGGCGGCCTGCGCCAACGCCTTCACGGCAAGCGCCCGGGCGATGCGTCCATTGCCGTCCTCATAGGGATGGATGCTCACGAAATGGAGATGTGCGAGGCCTGCGCGGGTAAGGGCGGGCAAGGGATTGGAACCATCCGGCGCGGTGCTGGCGAACCAGGCGATGAACCTGTCCATTTCCCCCGGCACCGCCCGTGCGGGTGGCGCCTCGAAATGGATTTTGGGCTGATGGACATAGCCGGAGACGACTTGCATCGGGTCTCCCCCGGTGCGGTAGCCGCCGATCCCGTGGAGATCGATGCGCCCCTGCATGAGCATCCGGTGCCATGCATGCATGACGGTGTGCGACAGGGGCTTGCCGAATCCCAGATAGAGGTCGGTCATCATTTCGGCGATGCCGCGTTCGGCCGGGGGAACCCGCCGATTGTCCGTCGCCAGGCCGAAATTGCGCAACAGCGACGATTGCACGCTGTCCCGGTTCAGCACCTCGCCTTCGATCGCCGACGTATCGAGCGCTTCACCCGTCATCATGTCGACGATGATGCCGGTGCGGATATGTTCGTCGAAATGCCGGATCGAGCCGATCTGGATGCCCGTCTCCCGCAGGAAACGCGCCTCGCGCGCCGTCAGCGCCGCTGCGTCCCATGTGAAATCCGGCCATCCGGGCTGTTCCCAGTTCCATGGCATGAGTTATAAGATCTCCGTTTATAACTCATATTATCGCATAAATTGAGTTATAAGGCCATGGTGTATGCCTCGGCCCATATGGCCTGTTGTCCGGGGGCAATCCCGCCTATTTGGAGGAACGCGCGATGATGCCATCGCCTGGCCGTGCTTCCCATGCCGATCCTGCTCGCCGCCGCGACGATGGCGCCTCCGGAGGGGCCGCTGGCCGGCCAGCTTCGCGGCGCGCTCTGGCGCGATCTGCAACTCAACGGCATGATCTACAACGGCAGCGCGCTCGCGTCGCTGTGGTACAATGCCGGCAGCGAGGACGAGAACGCGCCGCAGCTCCATATCCGGAACATGGCCTGCCGCGCCAACGCGCAGGGGCACCGCTGCGCCTTCACCCTGTGGCGGGAAGGCGGCGCGCGCATGGTGCGCGACGAACTGGCGCCCGACACGATCGCCTGCACCACGCAATTCGTCGTCCGCGCCGGCCAGCCCGGCGTGGCGCGCCGTTGAGACGACGCCATATTCGGCCATGATCCACGCATGGGGCATCATATCAGCGCGATCATCGGCAACCGGCGGACACCGGATGGGCTGATCGCGCGGCTGGGGGCGTCCGGCCCGGCCGAGCTCGATGTCGATCCGGTGATCGTTCCGCAGGACGAGAGGCTGTGCCCGCATGTCCGGCAGGCCTGCACGGCAATGTCGCGGCGAAGCCAAGCCATTTTGCTTTCCTCCCGGGCCGAGATCGGGTTATCCCTGCCTGCAATAACGGGCGGATGCACCGTCCACCCGGACGATGTCTGCCAGGGCGCATGGAGCAGGCGGATGTCGATTAAGCGCTGGATCGCGCCAATACTGGCCATTGCACTCTTTCCGATCGGTTCCGTCCCGGCATCGGCGCAGTCGGGAAATGCATTCAAAAGGGATTACTGGTTGGCCTTGCCCCGTGATCCTGGAAGCCAGACAAATATCGACGTCTCCGATGAGGCCGGTTTCTACCAGGTGCCGATCGGCGTCACGGCCAAGGCCACCGTCAGTCAGGCGATGACCGGTAGCATCGACGGTATCACCTGGAACGTTGCTGCCGGAGAGGTTTTGCTGAGACATTTTTCCGTCGATGCCGCGAACGAGATTTCGGCTTATTGCACCGAAGAAAGAAAAATAGACCGGAATATCAAAAGCAGTTTTGGCAAAAGCTTCAAGCTATGCTTTCTCGACTCTGATCAAAATCATGTTTTCGAATCATATATATTGGACGGCAGTAAAAACCGATCGCAGGGTATTGCCGATGGTGGCTTGTCTCCATTCACTGTTGTGGAAAATGCCCCACTTTGCGAAAAATGCTATATAGAGTTGATTTACTATAATGGCGGGGCCGGGCGGCCGAATGTGGCGTATCAGGTTGTCGTGGAGGGGAAGGAGGTCTCCACGCCCGGGATGGTGATTCAGGGGTTCGACAATCCTCGCATGATCCTGAAGCTGGACAATTGGCAGTTTGTTCAGAGGAAAGATCCTCTCCCGCAGAGTTTTGATTTTGGATTTGCCAAGGTTACCGTCAGGAGTTTCGATCAAAAAGCCAGAGTGGCCAATCTGGATGTGGCACAGCCTTCCTCCCCGAGAATCTTTTCGACAAGATCTTGGCCGGCGCGGTTCACGATTTACTATTGAAGCGTCCGGCGTGAACCTGCTCCCCCGATCCAACGTTTCGGGGCGGTGCAGCGGTGGGTTGCGGCGTGTATCGGAATGTGCGCGCCCCTCAGCGCTTCGCCGCCACGGGCAGGCGAAAGGGGGCGCCCAGCCGGTTGAAGGCGTTCATCGCGGCGATGGCGATGGTCAGGTCGACAAGATCCTTCTCCTCGAACACCGCCGCCGCGGCTGCATAGGCTTCGTCCGACGCATGAGTGATGCTGAGGTTGGTCACCTCCTCCGCCCAGTCCAGCGCCGCGCGATACCGGTCGGCGAACAGGTGCGGTACCTCTCGCCACACCGGCAGCAGCGCCACAATCTCCACCGGCATCGTCTTCAGCAGATCGCGGGTGTGGAGATCGATGCAATGGGCGCAGCCGTTGATCTGCGACACGCGCAGAAAGACGAGATGGACCAGCTCCTCCGGCAGGCCGGTGCGCGTGGTGATATAGTGGTGGACGCCGAACAGCGCCTTCGCGCCATCGGGGGCGACGGCGGCCCAGTTCAAACGGGTCATGGCGATTTCCTTTCGATATGCGGGCCGGTCATCGGCCTTTCCCGCATGACGAGGCGGCGCGGCGGGATGTGACATCGCCGCGCGAAAAATCTCCGCGCGCGGCGCACCCGGTTGCGCCCTTCGCCCGCCGCCGCCATGATCACGGGCGCCAAGATCACGGGCGCCAAGATCGTGGACGGAGGTGGCGGATGAGCAGGGCGAAACATCTGGCGGGCGCGGTGGTGCTGATCGCGGGCGCGGCGCTGCTGGCGCAACTGTTCGATCTTGTCGTGCTGCCCCCGGCCATGGGCTGGTTCGCCTGGACGGCGTTCATGATCGCGGCGCTGGTCCGGTTCGTCCTCGACTGGCGATCGCGCAAGGCGCTGCCGCCGCCGGCCGACCCCACCCCGGCCCGCAGCGCGCTCACCGTGATCGTCGCGACCGGCATGGTGGCGGCGACGCGCACCGTTGGCGACAGTGGCACGCTCGCCGACTATCAGGCGCCCGGCGCGATCCTGGCCGCCACCGCGATCCTCGCGCTCGCCGCCTTCCGCTTCGCCGCGCGGAACCGCGACCGGATCGGCGAGGCCCGGTTCGAGAGCGCATCCAATGTCGACTGACCGCCCGCCGCCGCCGCGCGGCGATCGGCCGCGAAAATGGCGCTGGCCCGGCCCGATCGCCAGAGGGCGCATCGTGCTGGCGCTGGTCTGCGCCATGGTGGGGTTCGTCATGCCCTAGGGGCCGGCCTCATCCGTAATGGGGCCGGACCCTAGTGGTCTGAGTGGGTCGCTTCATCCGATCGCCTGCGCTTCAGTGACGGGCTGGCGGGAAGGGCGAATTGCGATATCCTCGGCCCGATGGCGGAGCATGTTTCCAGAAGCGTCGGGCTGGGCGGCGACGGCGATGAGATCGAAGCGATCGAGGCGGTCGAGCGCGCGTTCGGCGTGACGCTGGACATGGCGGACGCGCCGGGCTGGCAGACCGCCGGCGATGTGTTCGCCTCGCTTCTGAACGCGCTTCCGATCGAAGCCCGTCGGCCCGATCTTTGGACGCGCTTCGCCGTCATATTGTGCGATCGGACAGGCGCGCGGCCGGGAGAGATCGATCCGGCCAGTCCATTGCTGGCGCGGGCGATGTTCAATCGCGGCCGGACGGGTGGGCCCTTCCTGTAGCCACGGGAACGATTCCGGCATCGCGCCATACCGGGCCGCTTGCCGCCAATGCCGGGAAAATCTCCGCGATTTCGCGCCGTTCCGCGCGGGCGAGGCCGGCCCGCCGCGCGGCGCCGGTTCGGATCGGTGACGGCCCTTCATTGCCAGATCGCCGAATATACCCTATATCGGGCCGGCTAACGTCGCCTGCGACGAATTTGATGCCTCCGGCTGATCCTTCCTCCCACGCTACTCGCTCCACCGGCGCATGCCCGTGGAAAACGCATTTTTATCGAAAGGAAGCCGTGATGCCGATCGGCACCGTCAAATTCTTCAATACCGACAAGGGCTATGGTTTCATCTCCAACGAAGACGGCTCGGGCGACAGCTTCGTCCATATCAGCGCCGTCGAGCGTTCGGGGATGGCGACGCTCAACAAGGATCAGCGGTTGAGCTACGAACTGGAGACCGATCGCCGCGGCAAGACCTCCGCGGTCAATCTCCAGTCGGCTTGATCCAGCCGGATATCGGCGCGGCGGGGATCGTTTCCGGTCCGGCCGCGCCGCTATCCTCCCCCAAATCACGGCGCAGGGTGCGCCAAAGGACAATATGACAATCCAGATACGAATTCCGAATTCCGAATTTCCCCATTTCGATACCAATCATCGCCGCCTGAAGCGGCCCATCGCCGGCCAGGCGACATCCGCCACGCTTTCGCGGCGCGAACTGCGCCGGATCATCGCAGAGATGATCGACTGAACGACGCGTCGGCATTCCAGGCAAGCCGGTCCGGGATGCGCGGGCATCCCCGCCCTGCCGGATAACGATCCCGCCATGCCCGATCGGCGCAAAGGCTGACCGGCGCCCCGCCGCGCAGGATGTTCATGCAACCGCGCGGATCACGCGCGCGGGATTGCCGGCCACCATCATGTTCGCGGGCACATGCTTCGTCACCACCGCGCCGGCGGCGACCACGGCATTTTCGCCGATCGTCACGCCGCCGATGATGGTCGCGCCCGCCGCGATCCAGACGTTGCGCCCGATAACGATAGGCCGGCCGATCGTGACCGAGCGCCGCAGCGCGGGATCGAGCGGGTGGCCGGAGGTGATGATGCTCACATTGGGGCCGATCAGCACATCGTCGCCGATCTCCACCCCGCCCAGATCGTAGAGCGTGCAATTCTGGTTGATGAACACGTTGCGCCCGATGCGGGTTTCGGTGCCGCCGGTCGCATAAAAGGGCGGGATCAGCAGGAAACCGTCATCGACCGGGCGGCCGATGAGTTCGCCGAACAGCGCGCGGATTTCGGCGGTATCGTCGAAACCCAGCCGGTTGAGCCGGGCGGTGATCGCCATCGCGCGCCGCGTTTCGGCCACCATCGCTGCGGATTCGGGTGTCTTCGATCGAACGATCCTGTCTTCATCCCGGTTTCGCATCCGGCCTTCCCCCATGTCTGCGCCGGTTCGGCCACTGCTTCGCGGCCAGGCCACTCGTTCACGACTGCCCGGTTGGCGGCGGATCAACCCGCCAGTGCGAGTTCCGCCCCGTCCTCGTCGTCATTGGCGGGCGAAACGCGATCGCGGCGTTGGCGGCGGCGTGCCTGCTTCGGTTTTGCCCTGGGCCGCTTCCAAAGGCGGGCGACAAGGGCTGCCACGGCGTTTCTGGCATTGATCCAGCACCAGGTCGCCAATGCCGCGAAGCCGGCTGCGAGTTCGATGACGGTGCTGATTTCGAAGCCGATCAGCCACATCGCCAGATCGGGCGCGAACAGGCCCAGCAGGCGGACCGGATCCGCCTCTCCGGCGCTCAGGTGGAGGACGACCAGGACCAGGATGACGAAGGTGACCGCGACATGCGCCCGGCTGAGCCGGTTCGCGAGACGGGCGGGCATATCCACCATCATGCGATGGAGCAGGCGGCCGAACGGCGTATTCCCGGCAATCGCCAGGGCCGCCCACATCATCAGGACCATGATCGCCGCCGTCATCGTTTGCTTCTGCCTCTTATGCCGTCTCGATCCCCTTGCCGCCATGCTTCAGGGTGGGCTGTCCCACTCGATCTCCATTGTAGGAGAACGCCGGTAACAACTCGCCTCATCAGCGTGGCAGCCCCTTGCAGCGTGCTGCGTGAAATGTGAATCGCGCAGCACGCTGCATTTTCACTGAGAACCGGTTCCCACTTTTCCACACGACGTTCTAATCGCGATGGAGCACGACGTCGAACCCTTCATCTTCGGTCGGCGGCACGAAATGGCTGGCGAATTGATCGAACTGCGCGTCCGTCACCGTGAATTCATGCTCGCCCGTGGCGTTGCGTTCGCGCAGGCGCGCCTTGCAGACCGCATCCGTGACGTCGAGGACGTGAAGCTGGTGGGCGACGCCCGCCTGCTCGAACAGGCCGCGCATCCATCGCCGGCTGGCGGGCGTGTTGGCGGGAAAATCGAGGGCGACCGACAGGCCGGCCCGCAACAGCGCGATCAGGTGCGGGCCCATGGCGGCGCGGAGCCGCGCGGCGTTGCGGGCATAGTCCTCAAGGCTGTTCTGCGTGTCGGGATAGAGGCGGGCGAGCCATTGATCCTCCCCGACCACGATCACGCCCGGCATGCTGCCGAGCTTTCGGATCAGTGTCGATTTGCCGGCGGCGATCTTGCCGCAGACGAGATGCAATGTCGCTGCGTTCGTTGGCATGGCGATGGACTTTCGATGCGCCGGTTCCCGGCCGGGCATGGTTGCCGGCCCGGGACGCGCGATTAAGGTTCTATGCGGGGGAGCCCGGCCCGACGGATCAGGCCGGGCGGATAATTCGCGTGCCGGTCGCGATACCGGCGATGTGAACGGGAAAAGCCATGGCCTGGACCGTGCCAGCGAACGCCGCATCCGTCCAGCCGGTTGTCGCGGCATCCGTTGCGGGAGTTGCCCGGCCTTGTGGCCTTGTGGTGCATGCACGGGCGGTGTTCAGCACCTGCGCTCGCTTCTCGAGGCTTTCCGCGATTGGGCGACGACACGCCATTGATGCATGTCGCCTGCCCTGATGGGATCACGGAAGCGCATATCCCACGGTGGATTGCGCGATCAGGCGATCCTCGGCGCCCTGCCAGATGCGCACGTCGATCGTCGCAAGGCGGCGGCCGAGCTTCAGGATATGGGCGTCGGCCATGATCGGTTCCACCTTGCAGGCGCGCAGGAAGGTGATGGAGAGCGCGTTGGTCACCGCCATCGGTTCCGGCCCATGATGCGCCGCGATCGCCGCATAGGCGGCAACATCGACCAGCGCCATCAGCGTTGGGCCCGAAACGATGCCGCCGGGGCGCAGCATGTTCGCAGTCGGCTGGAGCGACATGCGGACGGAACCCGGGGCGATGCCGACGATCTCGCCAAGCGAAGGGCGGGTTTCGGCCGGGAAGGTCGCATCCAGAAATGCGGACAGTTCCTCCACGGTCATGCGCGGTGCCGGCGGATGCGTGTTCTGCGTCATGACCCGGCCCTATAGCCGCGCGTGATAGCGGCGCAATCCGGATCGGAACTGCCGCCCGACAGTCGCCGGACGGGTTCTGGACTTGCCGATATTCAGGGCGGGGCGGATGCCGCATCCCGGAACGGATTGGCGAAGATCGCCTCCTGACCCCCCTGCGCCGCGATTGCGCCCGGCCATGCGATGCGGCAGGTTCGGGCATGGGAGGATCGGCGATGGCACTGGACGGAATCTTGACGGCTCTTGGCGGCAGGATCAGGCGTCATGCCGATTTGCTGCTGCTGCTGGCCGGAGCGGCGCTGGCGATGATCGCGCTGCCGTCGGAGGCCTTCTGGCCCGGTTTCCTCCTGTTCGCGCTGGGCATGTCTGCCGGCCAGTGGGAAGAAAAGATCAACCCAAAGCGGAACCGGGAAGGGGAGGAGGCGCTTCCGACGCCGCCCTGGAGCGAGATGGATGCGGCGGAAAAGCGGGCCTATGTGCTGCCTCCGCTGATCTATGGCGCGCTTTCTGTTCCGCTCCTGGCCGCATTGTTCCTTGTCGACTTCCGGGAGATCGGATGGGTGTTCCTGATCGGTGGCTGCGCCCTTGCCGCATGCGCGATCTATTCGGGCCGGCAGCGCTGGAAAGGGCGGTTCGGGACCTGGGCGCCCCTGTCTCCCGGCTGAGTCTGCCGGCCGAGTTCCCCGGCTGAGCGGCGGCCTCAGCCGATCTCCCGCAGTTTCAGCAATTGACGCAGATCGGCGAACGCTCCGGCGATCGCGGCTTCGTTGTCGCAGCGATCGACCTTCGCGATCAGCGAGATCACCACCTCCTCGTTATGGTCGGGCGTCGTGCGGAGATATTGCCGGATCGCCAGCGACGCGCCGGCCGGATTCCAGCCATGGCGCGCCAGCCAGGACAGATCATGTTCCTCCGCCGCGTCGGCGGCGGTGATCGCGGCGCATTGCGTGCGCACGCGGAATTCCGGCAGGTCGCCGGTGGGGAGATGATCGTAATTGGAAGCGCCGCTGCGGTCCGCCACCCGCTCCGCATGAAGCAGGATCGCCCGGTCTCGGGCGAGAAAGCCGGCGAGCGTCACCTGATAGGGGCGCGTGTTGAAGACGGCGTCGCGGCTGGTGGGCGCCGCGACCCTGAACCTGCCCGGGCGGGCGAGTTCGAGGCGGATCGCGTGCGTCGTCCGCAGCGCATGGGGCGATGCCGTGATGAACGAAAATGCGGGCGCGGCGGCGGCGGCGCTTGCCGCGAAAACCAGCGCCGCCGCGATTGCCGACCGGATCGTCATTTGCCGCCCCCCAAACCAATGCGCGCCGCAGACTGCTCGGCCGGGCGGCCGGGCGCAACCGGTTCGCGGCTTCACCTCGTCGCTTGCCGGTCGTTGCCACGCGATGATTACATATGTAGTCAATGTTCGCGACGCAATGATGGAGCGCGGCATCGATGATGAAAGCTGGGCTTTCCACACGGCGGGACGCGATCATCGGGCTGGGGGCGTTCTCCGCCGGCCTTGCCTGTGTGCCGGGCCCGGCATGGGCAGGCGGTTCCGGGGACGGCATTGCGCCCGGCGACGATTTCTACCGTCACATCAACGCGGCGGAGATCGATGCGATGACGATCCCGCCGGGCAAATGGGATCTCGGCCAGTTCGATCTGGTCAGCATGCGCGTCGCGGGGCAGATGGAGGCGCTGGTCCGGGTGGCGGCCGCGCGGCGCGGTGCGCCGCGATCGGACGAGGAGGGGCGGGTGGTGGCCGCCTGGCGCGCGCTGCTGGACGAGGGAGCGATCGCCGGGCGCGGCGCGGCGGCGCTCGCCGAGCGGCTTGCCCCCATTTTCGCGGCCGGCACGCATGATGCGATCGCGTTGCGGATGGCCGATCCGTGCCAGCCATCGCCCTTCGCCTTCAACGTCTTTCCCGCACAGGGCGAATGGCTGGCCCATCTCGACACGCAGAATCACGAACAGCCGTTCCTGGGTCTGCCCGTCACCGCCTATGCGGCCGACGATGCGCGTTCGATCGCGATGCGCGCCGCCTATGCGGAGGGCATCGCGGCGCTGCTGGGGCTGGCGGGGATCGCGGACGGCGCGCGACGCGCCGCCGATATCCTGGCGATCGAAACGGGGCTGGCCGCGCGGCAATGGCCGCTGGAGCGGCTGCGCGATCGCCGCGCCAACCTGCACGTGATGACGGTGGCGGAGCTCGAGGCGTTCGCGCCCGGGCTCCCCTGGCGTGCGATGCTGCGCGTGCGCGGACTGGAGGGGATATCGCGCGTCAATCTCGGCACCGACGGCGCGGTGGCGGCGATGGCGCGCTTCTTCGCGGAAACGCCGGTGGAAGGCTGGCGGAGCTGGCTGGCGCTGGGCCGCATCCGCGACGGCGCGGCGGTGCTGCCCTCGCCATTGCGCGCGGCGGTTCACCGGCTATCGCTGATCCCGAGCGGGCGGGACGCGCCGCCGCCCGCGCGCGCGGCGGAAGCGATCCGTTTCCTGACGCGCCGCATGCCGATGGATCTGGGCCGGCTCTATGTGGAGGCGCATGTCGGGGCGCGGACGCGCAGCGAAACCGCCGCGATGCTCAGCTATCTCAAACGCGCCATGGCGGAGCGGCTGCGCGCGGCGGACTGGCTGGATGCCGGATCGAAGGCGGAGGCGCTGGCGAAACTCGACGCGATGGGGCTGAAGGCGGCCTATCCGCGCAGTTGGCCCGCCTGGCATGGCCCCGCCTTGAGCGCGGACGACGCGGCGGGCAATCTCGATACGCTCTCGCGGCGCAACTGGGCGTTGCAGCGCACGCGGCTGGCGGGCGACGGGGGCGAACTCTGGTATCAGGCGCCGCAATTCGTCAACGCCAGCTACAGCGTGCTGCTGAACAGCATCGAGGTTCCGGCCGCGATCCTGCAACCGCCCTTCTTTTCGGCGGATCGCCATCCCGCCGCCAATTTCGGTGCGATCGGCGCGATCGTGGGGCACGAGATAGGGCACGGATTCGACGATCAGGGGCTGCTCTACGACAGCCTTGGCGTGCTGTGCGACTGGATGTCCACCGCCGCGCGCGCCGCGTTCGCCGAACGGGCGGAACGGCTGGTGAGCCAATATGAGGGGTTCGAGCCGCTGCCCGGGCTGAAGCTGAACGGGCGCCGCACGCTGGGCGAGAATATCGCCGACCTGTCGGGCGTGTCGCTGGCGCTGAGGGCCTGGCAGCTTTATCGCGCCGATCACCCCGGCAGCGCGCCCGACGAGCGCACCGCGCTGCGCGCCTTCTTCGCGAGCTGGGCGAAATGCTGGTGCTACAAGGCGCCCGACGACGCGATCCGCCATATCGTGGCCAACAGCTACCATGCGCCCGCCGCCTGCCGCGTCAACGGCGTGGTGCGCAATCTGGACGGCTGGTACGACGCCTTCGCCATCGGCCCCGGCGAGGCGCTCTATCTGCCGCCGGACGAGCGCGTCCGGCTGTGGTGACGCGCGGCGATGCCGCGTCCGGAAACAGGGATCAGCGCGGATTGCGCCGGTAATGGCGCCATCGCTTGAATGCCTGGACGCTGCCGGCCAGGATCAGCATCATGCCAAATACCAGTGCGGTCGCGAACGTCGTGGACAATGCATAGGTGATGGCTTCGGCTATCGCGGGATGGCCGGTTTCCGCCGGTCTCGGCACGAGGAATATCATCGCAAGGAAGATCGCGACCGATGCGGTCAGCGCAGCGGCGCCGATGACGATTCTCGTAGCCGGCGCTTCAAGCCGGAGGTTCCGGTAAATGCCATTGCCGAAGAAACACGCGCCGCCGAACAGGATAATCAGGCCGATCGCCTTCAGTGTGCCGGGTTCCCAGATGCTCATGCCGGTTCCGGGGCAGGGCGTTGGATCTCGTCCTTCTTGTACGCCGTATAAGTCAACGCGTGGTAATAGCTCGCGCAGGCGCTGAGAAGGAGAATCTTCCCCCAATCGTCGATCCGGCCATCGATCAGCAGGAACCACAACACAAAGACGCCAACGGCCGTCGGAAAGCGGAACAGGGCTTTGAGCACGGCATCGACCGGCCGGATTACCAGTTCGATCTCACCGCCCGCGCGCCGGATCGCACTGATGCTGTGGCGGTTCTTCAGCCATACCGCGCCGGTGGCGGCTGCCATCACGATGCCGAACAGCAGCGTCGTGGTGAGACCGTAGGATTCGGGCCGGAGCCCGAGGCGCCCCATCGCCAGCAACGCGATCGCCAGCCCGGCAAGACCGCCCGGCCAGGCCCAGATCCAGTCCCGCTTCATCGTCTCTCCTTGCCGGCCTTCCCGGGTAGGATCGACGATTTCGGCGGCAACCGCAACGGGGCTTCGCGATCAGATCGGCCCTTCGTGCGGCGGGATCGGCTGCGTCACGATCCGATCGGCATAAAGCTGCGCGAAATTCAGGTGCGTCTGCCGGATCGCGGGATCGCTGGTGCGTTCGGCGGCGTCGCGGCATTCCTGTTCGCGGCGCAGATAATAATCGTGCTGATTTTCCTGGGGCATGATGTGCCTCCGGCTTTCACAAGCGGCGGCGCAACATGATTGCCGTCATTCGACGCCCGCTTGCGGTTCAACCGTGGCGTCAATGCGATCATCATACAGGCGCCGGCCGCTTATGTGTTGATCCAGATCAACGGCCATGAATCGGGATTTTCCAGCAGGTTATGTGGAAAAACGCTTCGCCGCATGCGGGCGGGCGCGGCGCGTGCGGCGATCGGACGCGCATGCCGAGTCGCGAAAAGGTACCGCGGCGGCGAAAAATCGGCTCAGCCCTCGATCGCCATGGCGATCGCGACCGCCTTCGATTTCAGATCCCCCGCCGGCGCCGGATTGGCGCCGAAAATGAGGGCGCCGGGCGGCGTGACCACGATCATCCGGCCATCCTGCGGCACATAGGAAAGCGTGTTCAGCCGGGGCGCCCAGATCGCCTTGCCCTTCGGCATCGCCACATCCTCCGACGGCCCGGTCGCGTCGGGCTGCGATTTCAGGCCGGCGATCTGGGCGTCGATCGTCGATCCGTCGCTCCTGTCCTGCCGCAGCAGCACGGTGAAGCTGCTCTTGCCGTCCGCGCTGGAATAGCTGCAGGTGGAAACGAGCGTCTGTTCGTTGCCCGTCTGCCCCGGCGTTTCGGCCTTCGCCACCGCGAATCCGGCGGCCTTGCCGGCCGCGTCCGCCGGGAAGGTCTTGCAGGCGTCGGCCGCCCAGTCCGCCGATTTGCCCGATCCGCCATCCGCGCCGCCGCCGTTTCCGTTGCCGCCGCAGCCGGCGACGAGGCCGGTCAGCAGCAATGTGCAGAGCGAGGCGGCAAGGGGTCTGATCATGGATGATGTCCTTCTGGCTGGTGGATCGGCTTGCCGGATGGTCAGCGTTTGCGGCGCGCCGGCGCCCTGGCGGGCGCGGGCGGCGTTTCGAACCAGTATCGGCTTTCGTCGGGCAGGATGGCGATGAAGCCGGCATCGGTTTCGGCCAGGCGGAAGCGCGGACGGTGCAGCGGATCCTCGAACCGCGCCTCGCCCGTGTCCGCATCGAACACCCATCGCGCGGATTCGGCGATGGCGGGCACCGATCCGCAGCCCTTCGCCGCGAACTGGCCGCCGACATCGTCGGCCCAGGCGATCTCGACGCGGCACAGCGTGCGCGCCGAATCCTCGGTCTTCACCACATAATGGCCGAGATAATAGCGCTCGATCTCACTGGCCGGGCGCGCCATCGCGGCGGATCCGCAGGCCAGGGCCATCATCGCCGGCAATTGCGCCCATTTCGCCATATCCGCCCCCCGCCGGGCGGATGAGATCGCCCGGCGACCATCAAACACGCCTTGCCTGCGCGGGCAAGATGGCGGGTGGGGCGGCTTTGCGAATATCGGTTGCGCAGGCACGAAACATGTTCGTGCCGACGCGATGCTTGTGAGCGGGTTGGGGACGGACAGGCAGATCCACGGCGGCAGGATCGAAGATCGATGCGCGATCGAGCACTGCCGGGGGCTTCGTCATCTCGTCCTGCGTCCACATCCCGCTGCGCCCATCAATGAAGCGGGCGCTGTCATCGTCGATGAACGATAGGGCGTCTTGCGTGGCTTCATCGGCAAAGCCGATATTCTTGCTCGCCACAATGCAATCAGCCACTTGGATCGCGGTTTCGGCAGGCAGTTCTTGCGCAGCCGCGGCGGATCACCTGGCCGGGCAGGGCTTCGCGGAGCCTGGAATCGCGAATGACGGGAACGCCGTTGACCAGCAGGTGGATCACGCCTTCGGAATGACGGTGGGGATCGGCGAAGGTGGAGCGATCGGCGATCGCGGCTTCGTCGAAGATCGTGATATCGGCGTGGTGGCCGATGGCGAGCACGCCGCGCCCCTTCAATCCCAGCGCGCGGGCGGGAACCGACGTCGTCTTCGCGATCGCGGCTTCCAGCGGCATCAGCGCGCGATCGCGGACATAATGGCCCAGGAAGCGCGGAAAGGCGCCATAGCTGCGCGGATGCGGGAAACCCGCACCAAAGGCGAACAGATCGCCGTCCGACGAAAGCGATGCGGCGGGATGGGCGAGAAAATCCAGCATGTCGCGTTCGGACATCGCTTCGAATATGCCGGTGAAGCCGCCGCGCGCCTGCAGGTCGACGATCGCGTCGATGCCTGCATCCAGCGTGGGCGGGCGCCCGTTGGCGGCCAGATAGTCGCCCAGCGTGCGCCCGGCGAAGCCGGAGACGCCGTCGCGGAAGCGCAGGCTGTCGAGCTGCCCGCCGGTCTGTATCGGATAGAGCGTCCGCGCTTCCGCCACGATCCGCGCGCGGGTGGCGCCGTCCGCTGCGCGCGCCGCGAATTCGCGATCGCCGCCCGCGAGCGACCATGGCGGCAGCAACACCGTGGAATAGGTGCTGTAGGCGGTATAGGGATAGACGTCGAAACTGACCCGCTGGCCGGCGGCGCGCGCGTCGTCGATCCGGGCGAGCATGGCCGGGGCCAGCCCCCAATGGCGCATGCCGGTGATCTTGAGATGGCTGATATGAACGGGGAGCTTCGCGGCCCGGCCGATCTCCAGCGCCTCGTCGATCGCTTCGCGCAGGCGGGCGCCTTCGTCGCGCAGATGGGTGACATACAGCGCGCCGGGGCGCGCGGCGGCGCGGGCCAATGCCACCAGTTCGTCGGTGCGCGCATAGGCGGCGGGGATATATTCCAGCCCGGTCCCGAGGCCGAACGCGCCGTCGTCCATCGCTTCCCGGACCAGGTGACGCATGCGCGCCAGTTCGCCGGACGTTGGCGCGCGGTTCGCCAGACCCATCACATGTTTCCGTGCCCAGCTATGGCCCGCCGTCCACAGCGTGTTGGGCGCGACGCGCAGCGCCGACAGGAAGGGAGCGAGCGGATAGGGCTGATCCAGGCTGTGCAGGCTGTTCGCGATCGTGGTAATGCCCTGGCGCAGCAGGTTTTCCGGGCGCGGAAAGGTCGCGATATCGGTGATATGCGCATGCGGCTCGATAAAGCCCGGCGCGACGATCAGGCCCGATGCGTCGATTACGTCGCGCGCGTCCGCCGCCAGGTCGGGCGCGATCGCGGCGATGCGGCCGGCGCGAATGGCGACATCGGCGCGGATGCGCGCTGCGCCGGTGCCGTCGATCACCTGCCCCCCGCGCACCAGCAGGTCATGCCCGCCGCTCGCCGCGCGCAACGCGCCGCCCATCACCGGGATCGCCCCCAGCACGGCACCGATCGCGGCCCGGCGCGACCAGCCGTCGGCCACGGGCTTACCGGGCAAGAATGTGATCCACGATCGGGTCTACCCCGGTGCGCACCGGATCGACACAGGGCACGCCCAGCGCCGTAGCCGCGTCCGCTATCGCGCGTTCGGTGGCGTCGGGCGTCAACCGGCTGGTGTTGAGGCTGCAGCCGACCAGCCGCACTGCGGGATTGGTGAGCCGCGCAAGCTGGAGGTTTGTCTGCGCGCATTCGGCGAGCGACGGCAGCGGCAGGCCGGGGAAATCGCCGTTCGTCCGCCGGCCCGCATCATGGCATAGCACGATCGCGTCGGGCTGGCTGCCGTGCAGCAATCCCAGCGAAACCCCGGCATAGGAGGGGTGGAAAAGCGATCCCTGGCCCTCGACCAGATCCCAATGCATGTCCGCCGCATCCGGGCTGAGGCTTTCCGCCGCACCCGACAGGAAATCCGACACCACGGCATCGACGGAGACGCCGCCGCCGGCGATGAAGATTCCGGTCTGCCCGGTGGCGCGGAAATCCGCCGCGATGCCCCGGCGCCGCATGGCTTGTTCGAGCGCGAGCGCGGTGAACATCTTGCCGACGGCACAATCGGTGCCCACCGTCAGCAGCCGCTTGCCGTTGCGGCGCCGATAATCGCCGACCGAAAAAAGGCGTTCGGGATGGCGGACGTCGATCAGGCGCCGCTGGTGTCGCGCCGCCGCTGCCGCGATCGCGGGCACGTCGCCCAGACGGACATGCAGCCCGCTCGCCACATCCAGCCCGGCTTCCAGCGCGGCGACGATCGCACGCGTCCAATGTTCGGGAATTGCGCCGCCCAGCGGCGCCAGGCCGACGAGCAAGGTGCATATGCCCCTGGCTGCCGCGGCGGCGGGATCGAGTTCGGGCAGGCCCAGATCGACGTTGCAACCCGGCAGCGAGAATTGCGCCGCGCAATCCCGGCCGCGCCAGTGATGGACGCCGATCGCGGTCTTGGCGGTTTCGCGATCGGGCGCGTCGCCCAGGAACAGCAGATAAGGGCGTGCGATCGCCCCGAGCGGCGCGCTCATCGCGGTTTCTCCGAGGCGCGCGGAAGAACGGCATAGGGGGGGGCACCCTCGGTCAGGGGCAGGACCCGCGATACCAGTGCGGTGAGGAAGCGGCCGGGTTCCTCGAGCATGACGAAGTGCGAACTGCGTTCGAAGGTGACGAGCGTCTTTGCAGGTGCCTTCAGCGTTTCGAACCAGGCCCGGCCCGCCGCATAGGGGGTCGCAAGGTCGTAGCGGCCCAGCAGCAGGACGACGGGCACCTGAAAGCCGCCGAGCCGGCGGAGGTCGTCGGTCATCATATCGTGCATGATCCGGCTTTCGGACAGCCAGGCCGATCCCTGGCGAAAGGCCGCGACATCGGCATCCGAATATTCGGGCGCCAGTTCCGCCATGTCGTACATCGGCTTCAGATCGCGATGGCCGTACCACATCCCGTCATAGCGCGCGGCGTAACGCCGCAGCGCGGAGCCGACATCCAGCGGCAATTCGCCGTTCGCGCGGGGATAGGGGCCAAGTGCCTTGAGTTCGGCGGCGGCGGCGGCATCGCCCGCGCGTTCGGCCGCGGCGATGGTTTCGCGGTAGAGGATCGCCTCGTCATCCGGGCCGACGGCCTGGCCGACGCCCACATAGGCGCTCACCTTGTCCGGAAAACGGTGCGCCAGATGGGCGCCGACCATCGATCCCCAGGAGAATCCCAGCACGACCACCTTGTCCTTGCCCAGCCGGGTGCGGACATGATCTATGACGGCGGCGCCGTCCTGGACGACGCGATCGAGCGAAAGCGTGGGCAACAGCTTCTGTCGGTCCGCCCCGGCGGCGTTCTTGCCGACGCCACGCTGATCCCAGTTCACGACCGTGAAATAATCCTCCCACGGGGCCTGATAGGCCCAGTTGAGCGGCATCATCGCGGTGCCCGGCCCGCCATGGACGAACAGCAGCACGGGATTGGCCCGATTGCGCCCGCGAATGGAGATCCATTGCCTGTCGTCACCGACATCGACCTGTTCGAGGATCTCGATCCCTTCGGGCGTGGCGATGCGCCGCGCGTCACCGACGATCTTCGTAACGGGCGCGCGGTCGGCGATCGTTTCGAGCGGCGTGGCGGCGGCCGGCGAAAGGGGGAACATCGAAAGGGCCAGAAGGGGCGTCAGCCAGCGCATTGTCGTCGGTCCGATCACGAGAGCGATTTGCAGGTCGATGGGATCATCGCATGACTCGAAAGTCGCGGCGAAACAACGATCCGGTCAGAAATCATAGCTGAGCCGCGCGCCGATCGTCCGGGGACGGCCGATCGACCATGTCCGCCCGTCGAGCGACGACGAGCCGAACCGTTCGACCGAATTATTGTAGACGGGCGTGACGTCGAACAGGTTGCTGACGATCGCGACCAGTTCCCAGCGATCCTTCGAAACCCCCGCCTGCAACCCGGCCAGGACGAAGGACGGAAGCTCGGTCGCCAGGGCGGGACGCGTGCCGACACCGCCGAAGCCGGTCTGGCGGGTGTCGGTGAAGGTCAGGTCTCCGCGCAGGATGCCGTCGAGCCGGCCGGACAGGAGAAAACGATAATCGGCGCGCAGCGCGGCCGTCCATTCGGGAACGAATTGCAGCCGCTCGCCCTTGTCGATGCGGCCGATCGCATTGTCGTTGTCGAAACGGGAATCGGTATAACCCAGGTCGAAACCCAGCGTCAGCCCGCGCGCGGGCGCGGCGGACAGGCTGATCTCGACGCCCTGGCTGGTCGCCCTGCCGCCGTTGATCGCGAAGAAATTGCCGCAGGTGGGCAGCACGATGCCCTGCTGGATGCCGTCATAACGGATGTGGAATCCGGTGATATTGGCGGAAAAGCTGTTGTCCGCGCTGGTGAAGCGGATGCCGGCTTCCTTGTTCTTCAGCTTTTCGGGATCGGTGAAGGGCTGAAGCGATGCGCGATCGATACCGAGATTGCGGAAATCGAGATCGCACAGCGCCCCCGGCAAGGCACGCGACTGGCCGGGGCGGAACCCCTCCGAATAGCGGGCATAGGCGAACAGGCGCGGCGTAAGCTGAAAGGATCCGGTCGCCGAATAAAGCTCTCCCTTCGATCGGACCCGGCCCGACGTGCCCTGCGGGAACAGCACATCGGGATGATCGGTGACGACGCGGCTGCTTTTCCGGTCATAATGGCGCATGCCGATGGTGATCTCTCCGCGATCGCCCGCGAATTTCCATGAGAGATTGCCGAAGATCGCGGTTTCGCGGAAATCGGTGCGATCATGATAGCCAATCTCGGTCAGGCTGTTCGGATCGCCGCCATAGACGCCCACGGCATAGTCGGGGATCGGCGTGAAGAAGCCGTTGGAATAATCCTCGATCGCCTTGCCGTCGAGATAATAACCGCCGAGCAGAAGCTGGACGGGAAAGCGCCAGGCCGAAGCGAAGCGGATTTCCTGCGAGACCTGGCGCGTCTTGCGCGGCCGTGTGGCGGGGGCCAGCTTCAATGTGTTCGGATTGGTCGCGAACGGGCCGTTCACGCGGGGATCGAACCCCGGATAGGAATAGCCGCCGAACAATGCGGGATCGAGAAAGAACAGGCCGTTCAGATCGAATTGCAGGCGCTGATCCTGGCGGACATAGCCGGTGGAGCTGGTGATCGCGCCGATACCCAGATCGATATTGGCGGTGCCGTTGAATACCCAGCTTTCATCGTCGACGAATTCGCGATGGAACCTGACGGCCAGCCGGTCGGACGGTTTGCCCATTGGCGTGAAGATCGAACGGTCGCTGTCGGCCAGGCCGCTGATATCCCGCTTGTTGTAAAGCAATGAAAGCGTGAGATCCACGGTTTCGGAGGGTTTGAGGCCCAGGGCGAGCCGGCCGGTGAGGCGGTTCTCGTCGTTGACGTCCTTTTCGATCGTGCCGCTCGGCGGATGGAGATTGTCGACGAACCCGCCCTTGCGATCGAAGACCAGGCTGCCGCGAACCGCAATTCCGGAACCGAGCGGGACATTGATCGCCGCTGCGGCGCCATAGCTGGGATCACCGTTGCGGGTGGTGGAAGCGCTCAATTCGCCCTTGCCCAGAAAATGCTCATGATCCGGCGCGGCGGAGATGTAACGGATCAGGCCGCCCGCCGAGGATGCGCCGTAGAGATCGCCCTGCGGCCCCTTCAGCACTTCCACCCGCGCGATATCGTAAAGCTGGGGATCGAGCGCATTGGGGATCAGGATATCGTCGAGATAGGTGACGACGGTAGGATCTCCGCCGCCCGAGGGGGCGATGCCGCGCAGGATGATGTTGCGCGTGCCCGCACCCGACATGCCCGAAAAGGTGAGCGAGGGGATGAAGCGGCTGAACTCCTCCAGATTGCGGAGCGCGCGCCGTTCCAGCGTTTCGCTGCTCAGCGGCTGCACGCTGGCTGGCACGGTCTGCAGTGTCTGTTCGCGCTTCTGCGCGGTGACGACGATATCGTCGAGCGTTTCCTGCGCAGCGGCCGCGCCCGGCAGGCCGCCCGTCAGCATGGTGGTGGCGAAGAGCGCGAAAACCGTGCGCCGCGTCATCCGAATCATCGATTGCCCCTTTCAAATTTCGCGCCGGACTCGAACGGGGCGGGGCGTGCGGACAATGTCCCTCAAGGGACAGGAACTGGACGGACCGGGGTGCGGAGGCCGGCGAAGAAACCCGGCAATGGCGCTTTTCCGACGATTTTCCGGGTAGCGCCCGGCACCATCCGCCACCTGCCGCGCGACACGGCATAGCCCTTTGGGGACAGGTGGGGGGCGATCGATCGGGGCGGCAACTTGTTTGGTCGCCTGTCCATCATCTATGCAGGGTGCGATCATGTCCGGGGAGGACGAGGGATTGAGCCTGGCGGAACATCTCGAGCTTTGCGGCGATTTCGTCGGCCGGATCGGCGCGCCCGACTTTTTCGATCGTACGATCGCCAGCCTGTGCCGGATCGGCAATTACGATCTCGGGGAAGCGATCGTTTTTCGCAAGCAGGGTGGTCCGCGCCCGATTTCCAGCCGCCTGCAACTTGAAGGGCGCCGCATTGCGCCGGAAATCTATTTCAGCGGCTTCTATCGCGACGATCCGATTTTCCGCGCTTATATGGACGGCGCCGAACCGGGCTTTTACCGCATCCGCGATCTGGCCCCCAATCTGCGCGAAAGCGCGTATTTCCACGAATATTATGCGGGCACGCGCATATCGGAGGAAATCGATTTCCTGTTTCCCAGTTTCGACGGCTTCGCGGTGGTGATCTGGCTGGGCAGCCATGATTACGGGCCGCATCCGGTGTCGCCCAATCCGGCGGCCGTCGCCGCGCTGGAGCCGGTGTTGCGCAACGCGATCGAACGCCATGTCGAACTGGCGGGCAGCGATGCGCAGGCCAATGTCCGCCGCACATCGATCGAACGCAGCATCGAACATGCCTTTGATCATTTCGGAAGCAGCATCATCAGCGAGCGCGAACGCGAAGTGCTGCGCCACACGCTGCGCGGCTATTCGGCGGCGCTGACCGCCGAACGGCTCGGCATTTCGGTGGGGACGGTGAAGAACCACCGCAAGAACATCCACCGCAAGCTGGAGATCGGCAGCCAGGCCGAACTGCTTTCGCTGTTCCTGCACGCGCTGCCCTTTACCGACGATGCGGAGGAGATCGATCCGCTGGCAGCCTATGAAGGCACCGTCCGGACGATGTGGCACGCCTGAGGCGCCACGCCGAGCATCCGGAGCGAGGCATGCCGTTCGCGGCAGGGGCTTGCGATCTCGGCCGTCCGGTTTGCAAACGACCATGCGGGTGCGTAGATCGTCTTCGGCTGCATGGCGGCGAGGGGGGCTCTGCAACGCGATCCGGGACGCCAGCCGGGCGGCGCGGATCGGCGCGGTCCCACGGCGCCGCGGCAGCATCAACATCAGATGGAAGCGTCTCATGTCCATTCGCCCGAACCGTCTTGCCGGCCTTGTCGCCTGTCCGCTCCTTGCGCTTACCCTGACCGCCGGCCTGCTGCCCGCGGCCGCGCTGGCGCAGGCGGCTTCACCGATGCGCGCGCCGACCATCCGGCAATCGCTGGACATGCACAGCGTCAACGCCCCCAGGATCTCACCCGACGGGCGGCGCGTGGTCTATGAACAGAGCCGCACCAATTGGGAGGCGAATGCCTTCGAGACCGATCTGTGGATCGCCGATGTCGCGACCGGCGCGCGGCACCGGCTGACGACGGCCGCCAAATCCAGCACCGATGCGGCCTGGTCGCCGGACGGGCGCTGGATCGCCTTCGTTTCGGATCGCCCCGCCGTGCTGCCCAAATCGCCCGCCAATCTGCGCCAGATCTGGGTGATGCCCGCCGATGGCGGCGAAGCGCAGCAACTGACCCGGAGCGAAAAGGGCGTGAACGCCCTCAAATGGGCACCCGATTCCCGCCGGATCGCCTTCACCGCCGAGCGCCCCGAGCCCAAGGCGATGAAGGACCGTAAGGAGACCTTCGGCGAGTATCGGGTGATCCAAGCCGATTACGGGATGGTGCAGCTCTGGACGCTGGACCTGCCCCAGGCGGATGAGGCCGGCCGCACCCCCGCGCCGGCGGAGCCCCGGGCGATCACCAATGGCGACGCCTATAGCGTGGGCGATTTCGCCTGGTCGCCGGACGGGGCCCGCATCGCCTTCGCCGCGCAGCGCGATCCGGACCTGATCTCCAGCCATACCGGCCTGATCTATGCCGTCAGCGTGGCCGATGCGGCGGCGAAGCCGCTGATCGGCGAGGCCGGCCCCTATGGCAGCCCGACATGGTCGCCCGACGGCACCCGGATTGCCTTCACCAGCGCGGGCGGCGAGCCCTATTTCTACTATGCCAATCGCAAGATCTCCGTCATCCCCGCCACCGGCGGCGCGCCCCGGGTGGTCAATGCCGCGTTCGACGAGGATGCCGACCTGCTCGGCTGGAGCGCCGACGGCATCTGGTTCGGCGCCCGGCAGAAGACCGAATCCGGCCTGTGGCGCCTCGATCCCGCGAGCGGTGCATCGACCCGCATAACCCTGGCCGAAACGCCGATGGCCGCCCGCTTCAGCTTCTCCAGCGACTTCAGCCATGCCGCCTATCAGGGATCGGCGCCCAACATCTATGCGGAGATCCATTCGGCCGAGCTCGGCACCGGCCGGACGAAGCGCCTGACGCGCGCCGGCGACCAGGCGGGTGCGTTCGACACCGCGAAGCGCGAGCTGGTCCGCTGGACGTCGAAGGACGGCACGCCGATCGAGGGCGTGCTCTACACGCCCAAGGGCTTCGATCCGGCAAAGGCATATCCGCTGATGGTGGTGATCCATGGCGGCCCCACGGGCATCGATACGCCCGCCGTCGCGCCCGACCGCGTCTATCCGCTCGAACGGTTCCTCGCGAAGGGCGCGCTGGTGCTGCGGCCCAATTATCGCGGATCGGCGGGCTATGGCGGCAAGTTCCGGGCGCTGAACGTGCGCAACCTGGGCGTGGGCGACTATGCCGATGTGATCAGCGGCGTCGATGCGCTGATCGCCAGGGGCTTTGTCGACAGGAACCGGGTGGCCGCGATGGGATGGAGCCAGGGCGGCTATATCTCAGCCTTCATCACCACCTCGTCCGATCGCTTCAAGGCGGTCTCGATGGGCGCGGGGATTTCGGACTGGATGACCTATTACGCCAATACGGACATCACGCCGTTCACCCGGCAATATCTGAAGGGCACGCCCTGGGACGACCCGGCGATCTACGCCAGAACCTCCCCGATCAGCTATGTCGCCAAGGCGAGGACGCCGACGCTGATCCAGCATGGCTCCAACGATCGCCGGGTGCCCATCGCCAACGCATATGAGCTGCGCCAGGCGCTGGAGGACCGGAAGGTGCCGGTGAAGATGGTCGTCTATGAAGGTTTCGGCCACAGCATCAACAAGCCGCGCCAGGCCCGCGCGGTGCTGGAGGAGAATGAGGCCTGGTTCGGCCATTACATCTTCGGCGATCCCCTGCCGACCGCGCTGAGCCCGGACACGCCGGACCTGAAGGTGGAGGAGAAGCCCGCCGAGACCGGCGGGGTTTCCCGCTGACAGGCCGCCGGAAAAGCCGGTTCGGGCCCTAGCGATCGACCTTCGCTTCCAGATCGCGCGCCATCTTCAAATGGCCCTCCACCACGGGCGCGATTTCGCCCGCCGCCGTCTTCAGCCCGGCATCGGCGCCGTCGGCGGCGAAATTGCGCATCAGCTTCAGCGCATCCTCATGCGCGTCGACCTGCCCGTCCATATAATCCTCGTCGAAGGCGGCGCCGGTCTTGCGGCCCAACTCGGCCAGATCCTCATTCTGGTCGCGGGACAGCGTCGCATCCGCGACGATCGCGGGGCTGGCCTTGGCGGCGGCGGCCTTCAGCTTCGCGGTGGATTCGGTGTGCGCCTTGATCATCGCCTGGGCGAAGGCCTTCACCTCGGCGGATGCGGCGTTCTTCGCGGCCAGCCGCGCGGCGGCGATCTCGAACGCGTCGCCGCGCGCCGCGCGGTTGACGAAATCCTGCGGGGCGGGGGTGGGGATGACCGCGATCGCCGCATTGTCGGCGGCATTCTCGATCCGGTCCTCATAGGCTTCCACCTTGTTCTCCAGCGCATCGGCGGCATTTTCCGCGCGCCGTTCACCGGCGTCGCCGCACGCCGCAAGCACGGTGCCGGCAAGCAGCGTCGCCATCAGCGGATGGATCCTGTTCATTCTCTCTCTCCTTCCTCGCCCCCCACGGCACCCATCGCATGCAAACCCCCGGAGAAGGCCCAAGGTTTCCACGGTCGATCGCCAAGGCGGCGCAGTTGGTTGGCGGCATGACGGCGTTTTTTTTTAAGATATTGTTTATAATGGAATTATTGTCAGCTTCCGTCGGCCGCGATGCCGGGGCACAATCGGACCCGGTTTCGAAAGGGGACGATGTGCGCAAGGCGACAGCATGGCTTGGCAGGTCGGGCATGTTGGCCTAGCGGATGATGATGATCCTGCCCCTGACCGCCGCCGATCTCGATATGTCCGCCGAGCTGCGCGATGCGTTGCTGACGCTCAACAACGATCATGCGGTGGAACTGTCCTGGCTGGACGCGGCGGGGCTGTCGCGGCTGGTGGGCGGCGCGCTGGTCGCGCGGCGGGTGGGGCTGGCGGACGCGATGCTGATCGCCTTCGATCAGTCCGGCGACTATGACAGCCCGAATTTTCAATGGTTTCGGTCACGTTTCTCGCATTTCATCTATGTCGATCGGGTGGTGACCGCGGCGGCGGCACGGGGACGGGGGCTGGCCCGGCTGCTGTATCGGGATCTGATCGACAGCGCGCGCGCCGCCGGCCATGTGCGGATCGTGTGCGAGGTCAATTCCGATCCGCCCAATCCCGGATCGGAGGCGTTCCATCGCGGCTTCGGTTTCGCGCCGGTGGGCGAGGCGCTGCTCGGCAACGGCAAGACCGTTTCCTATCTCGAGCTGCGATTGGCGTAGCGGGACGCGGAAGCGGACGGGCAAGGCAGGTGCGCGATCTCGGTTCGCTTCGCGCGCCATCGAGAAGCCTGTTTCGAGCGCCGTCGAGAAGCCGGTTGCGGCTGGACGCTCGATACGTCGCTGTCAGGACATATTCATCAGGTAAATCAGATAGATAATCTATAATATTCATATCGCGTCCAATATGGGCGGCTTCCATGGCGGCATGCATCGAGGGCGCCATTGCGTCCTTGCGCGGTTCGGGTGATTGTCGCGCGATGATGTTCCGCTTCGCTCCGCCCATCGCCTGCCTGTTGCTGCTCGGCGCCGCCGCGCCGGAGGAGCGTTATGCGGCGTCGTGCCACACGCCGCTGCCGGGATGGCAAAGGCCCGGTTTCGGCTGGCATCACGTCGACCTCAATCATCTCCGCATCCGGGGCGATGGTTCGTTGCGCTGGAATCGCGCGGCGATCTCTCGCGAGACGCTGGATGATTATCTGGCCCGTATCAAGGTGATGGAGCCGCAACCTGTCGTCATATTGGAAGTCGATCCCAAGGCCGGATGCGCGATGGTGCGCAGGATCCGCGGGCAGATGGACGATGTGCTCGGCTGCGCGGAGAATGGCCTGTGCGGGGAAGGGATCGGGCGCTGGAACGGCGGCATGATCTATCGGCTTGCCGGGGACGATCCGGAAGCGGCGAAGCTGCTGGAAGAGCTGGAAGAGGCGGCCGACGCTGCCGCCGCGCCGAAGGATGGGCGGTGACCGGTCCATCGGCCCGGCATTAATGGCCGCACCCGCGAGCGTGACGCCGTCATCCGGGCGTGGGCACCGAATCCACGATGTCCAGGATCATCAGGTCGCCGCCGCACAGCGCCGTGAAGCACCAGACGCCGGAGAGCCCGTCCATGGCGACGGGGCGATCGCCGCGCGCGATATTGGCCGAAACCGCGCGCGCCAGATGGGCCGATGAACGCGGCACGGGGCGATCCGTGCGAAGGAGCACCGCCCAGGCCGCGATCGCCCCGCGCGGATCCACCGCCCGCACCTGCGCGATATAGGTGCCGCCGCGATATTCGCAGACCATCGTGAACAGGCGTTCGCCCATATGGGCGCCCTACAGGCTGGCGCGCGGATTGTGAATCGCGCCGATGCGGCGGGCCTTATCGATCGAGGAAATCGGGTGCGATGCCCGCGCTTTCCCAATAGGCGGAGAGCCCCATATCGGCGCACAGGCGCGCGAAATGCGGATGAGCGCGCAGGGGCGCGCACACCGGCAGGAACAGCATCTGGGTGACGCGGCGATGCTGGTCCGTCACCGACGGATCGGACACCGTCTTGTAGACGCCGACGCTGACGGTGCCGCGCCGGAGGAAATAACCCTCGGCCACGCTGAGCGCGGCCTCGGCTTCGCCGAGACCGGAAAGATGGATCGTCGCGGCAAGGCTTTGCGCGGGGCCGAGTTCGGCGGCGCGCAGATTGCGTTCGACCGCACGGGCATGCCGCGTCCGATCATCGCGATCGGCCAGTGCGTCGAGCGTGATCGCGAAGGTTTCGATCGCGGGCTGCGGCAGATCGGGCCGGGCTTCGCTTTCGCGCAGTTGCTGAATCGCCTGGCGCACGCGCCCGGTAAAGGCCAGGCTCCACAGGCGCGCCAGCCAGATCGCGGGATGGCGCGGCCATAGCTGCATGCCGCGATCGCCGATCCGGTCCATGCCCGCCAGGTCGCCGACGGACCAGAGCTGGTAGACCTGCTTGTAATGCAGCGTCGCGGTGAGCGGATCGATCGCCATCAGCCGGCTGCTGATCGCCGCCGCGACCGATGGCCGCCCCGTCGCCATTTCGAGCATGCACAGATCATGCTCCGCCGCGAAATTGTCGGGATTTTCGGCGAGTGCGGCGCACAGCCCGGCGCGGCGCGCCGTCCAGTCGCCATAAAGCGGCGGCAGGCCGATCAGCGCCGCGCGCGCATGGATCTGGCGGGGATCGCGGGCCAGCGCCTGTGCGGCAGCGAGTTCGCATTCGCGCACCAGCGCCGGGCATTGCGCCAGATCGGCATATTCGGCGGCATTGCGCAGCACCAGGGCGAGCATGCCGGGCACATCGGCGCGCCCCGGTTGCGCGGCCGCCGCCGCGCGCAGCCGCGCGATCGCTTCGTCGTCGACGACCGGCAGGCCGAGCTTCCAGGATTGCCAGCCGCTATCGATCGCGCGGTCTCCGGCATCGTCGGCGCTGTCGCGCGCGACCTCCGCGACGGTCAGCCTGTAGCCTGCGCCCGAGATCGTCTCGATCCGCACCGCTTCGCCCACCGCCTCGCCCAGCGCGCGGCGCAGCCCGGCGACGGCGCGGTTGAGGCTGTCGTCGCCGACGACGGCGCCACCCCAGCAGCGCTCCAGCAGGCTTTCGCGCGTGACCAGGCCGCCGGGAACCTCCGCCATCGCGATCAGCACCTGCATCATCCTGGGTTCGACCGCGATCCTGCCCGCCGGCCCGCTGATATTGCGCGTCGACGGACTGATCGTGGCGCCGCCGAGCGAGAAATCGGGCAACGGCATCAGATTGTTCGGATTGAGCGGCGCGGTCACCCGTTCCTTCCGTCCATCATGGAATCATCGGTTCTCCATCATGGCCGCACACCCGCCGCGCTGACAAGACAGGGGCAAAGCCGGCGGATCATATCCGCCAGAAGCGGATGCGGCCGAGCGCCGATCCACCAGGCCATTGGGGGTGCCCATGCAACGCGATGCGATCCCGATCATGCCGGCGGCGGCGCTGGCGATCACGCTGCTGCTGGCCGCTTGCGGCGGCGACGGCACGCCGGCGGGCGGGGGCGGCACCATCGTCTCGCCGGGGACCCCGACGCCGCCACCGCCGCCACCACCACCACCGCCGCCGCCCGTCACCCATGTCGGCGCGGTTTATGCGGGCACGAACAATAACGGCCCCGGGGGCAATTTCGTGGTGGGCTTCGGCCGCAGGGCGGACGGAACGCTCGATCCGATCGGCGCCTACGAGACGGGCGGGGTCGGCCGGGCAAGCCTGTCGTCGACGCCGCCCCGGCTCAATTCGCTGATCGCGGAGGATTCGATCATCGCGGTCGACGATCGCTTCCTGCTGGTGGTCAACGCCGGCACCAACGACGTCACCAGCTTCCGCATCAACAATGATTACAGCCTGTCGCGGCTGGACGTGGAGGCGAGCGGGGGCACCGCGCCGGTCAGCCTCGCCTATGCGAACGGCGTCGTCTATGTCGCCAATGCCGATGAGGACGGCAGCTTCACCGCGCCGCCGAACCAGAGCGGCAACATCACCGCGATGCGCCTGGACCCCGCGACCGGCCAGTTGACGCGCATCGCCGGCTTCTCGCTCAGCCTGCGCGCGCGCCCGGCGGATCTGGAGGTGACGCCCGACGGCGCATGGCTGATCGCATCGTCGCTGAACGCGGCGTCACCCCAGATCCCGCAACCCACGGCCGCCGAAATCTCGAGTTTCCGCATCCAGGCCGACGGCACGCTCGCCGCGACGCCCGCGGGCACCGGCATGTCGACGCTGTTGGGCAATGCGGCGGGGCGGCACCTGCCCAATGCGATCGGCATCGAGACCTGGCGCCTGGGTGGCCGCCAGTTCGTGATCGCGGCGGAGGCGCGGACGGTGTCGTCCACCGGTGTTCCCTCCGCCACGTTCGGTGCGCTGCAGACCGCTTCGGTCTCGACCTGGGAGATCGCCGCCGACGGCGGTTTCCTGCCCCGTTCGCAGGATTATCTGCTCGGGCCGTCGGTCGCTTCGGGGCCGACCCAGGCGGGCTTCCTCGTCTATTCACCGATCTATTCGACCTTCTGGGTCGCGGCCTCGGCGGGCGCGACGATATCGGGCCATGGCCTGAATCCCGACGGCACGATCGCGCGCGGCGAGATCGTCGCGCGCGGCATCGCCGTCGATCCCGCCGCCGCCAGCCCGCTCGCCAATGCCGACGGCTATGTCGATCTCGCGATCAGCGGCAATGGGCGCTGGCTGTACCAGCTTGTCGGCCTGAAGGGCAGGATCGACGTCTATGAGATCGACACGCTGGTCGCCTTCAACATCGCGCGCCGCCAGCAGGTGACGACCGGGCTGCTGCCGATGGACAATCTTCAGGGGCTGGTGTCGGTCGGCAACTGAAACGGGCGAAGGCCTGCGCCGCTCCGGATCAGCGGCTGCGGAAATCGGTTCCATAGACCGCCTCGATCCGCTTCGAGCGCAGCAGATAGACGATGGCGGCGATCGAAAGCAGCGAGGTGGTGCTCAGGAGCCGACCGACCGGCGTGGAATAGGCCGGCCCGCCCTGGGCCACCCCAATCAGACCGTAGAGATGCGGAGCGACGACGCCGCAATAGGCGAGGCAGATGACCAGCGCCGTTATCGCATAGCCTTTCCGCACATTGGCGATCAGCAGGACGGCGATGGCCAATTGCATCAGGCCGAGCGCCAGATAGATCCAGAATTCGGTGGCGGATGCGCCAAACGCGGCCAGCGCGCCGATCGCCGCACGCACGATCAAGGCGTTCTGGATCGCGAACAGCACGGGCAACAGGCAGATCAGCACAAGCCATGGGTTGACCGATCGCCGGACGGGCGCCGCGGATTCGGGTGGCAGGCTGGTCATCGATCTTTCCCCCTCCGGCGGACGCAATCGCTGTCCGCCGGACTCATCGAACGGCCCCAGATCGCGGTCAAGCGACAATTCGGCCATGCCGTGGTCCGCTTCCGGCGGGCGATTGCCGCCCCCTTAAGGACATGGCCGTCCATCCCGTCGGCCCGGATATCGGCCGTTCTCCCGCCGGCCGTACCGGGGGCGCAATGACCGGCTAAGCCAATCTTAAAGCTCCGGATTCTAGAATCGGGGCGATGGCTGGTTCCGATCTTCGCTCCGTCCAGCGCCTGATGCGTCATGTGCCCGCGCAATATCTTTGGCCGGTGCTGTTGCTGCTGGTCACCTGTTTCGGCTGCATCCTGCTGCTGCTTTACCGCACCACCAGCACGCAGAACGAACTGCAGCTCAATCAGGAGCGCGCGGCGGCGGCGGGGGCGCTGGAGGCGGCGGCCGCGATGACGCGGCGCGATCTGGAGGATTACGCCAAATGGGATGAGGCGATGCGGAACATCGTCTTCACGCTCGATGCCGAATGGCTCGCGGACAATCTGGGCGCCTATCTGTCCGCAAGCCAGGGTTACGAGCATATCTTCGTGCTCGATGGCCGCGATCGGACCATCTACGGCTTTCACGGCGGCAAGCGCGTGGAGGCGAATGCGCTGTCGGCGCTGGGGCCGCAATTCCGCAAGTCGCTCGCCGATGTGCGGCGCATGCCGGTGGACGGCCGGCCGCTCGCCGGAGGATATAGCCGGGCGGACGACGGCACGGTGATGCTCTATGCCGTCGGCGCGATCATCCCGCTCACCCGAAAGGTCGTGCTGCCGCCGGGGCCAACGCATATGCTGGTGATCGCGCGGCCGGTGGACGACGCCTTCGCGCGCGCGATCGGCGAGCAGGAACAGTTGAGCGGCCTTGCCCTTCATGCCCGCCGGCCCGCGGGCAAGCTCGCGGCGGTGGCGTTGCCGGGCAGCGACGGCGGGGCGGTGGGCTGGCTGGCCTGGACACCCGCGCGGCCGGGCGCTGCGCTGCGGCGCGCGGTGTTCCCCGCGTTCCTGGCGGTGGCGGCGCTGGCCTTGCTGATGGCGGGCTTCATCGTCCGGCGCGGCGGCCGCACGATCGAGGCGCTGCGCCAGAGCGAGGCGCGCGCGCGCCACCATGCCAATCACGATACGCTGACCGGCCTGCCCAACCGGCGCGCGCTGGTCGCGCATATCCGCGACGCGCTGGCCGAGGGCGGCGCGGTCGGCCTGCTCTATATGGATCTGGACGGATTCAAGGACGCCAACGACGTCTATGGCCATGGCGCGGGCGACGCGCTGTTGCGCGATGCGGCGGACCGGATCCGCGCGGCGGTGCGCCAGGGGCTGGTGGCGCGCGCGGGCGGCGACGAATTCGCGGTGCTGCTGGTCGATCCGCCGGCGGGCGAGGCGGAGCGCGCCGCCGACGCGATCGTCGCGGCGTTCAACCGGCTGTTCTCGGTGGGGGCCTATCGCGTCCGCGTCGGCATCAGCGTCGGGCATGCCGCCTTTTCGGCGGGGGCGGTGGAAACCGAGACCGAATTGATGCGCCGCGCCGACGTCGCCATGTACGCGGCCAAGGGCGACGGCAAGAATTGCTGGCGCGGCTATGCGACGCATATGGACCGGGGCCATGATCTGCGCATGCGCATGGAAGGCGATCTGCGCGCCGCGCTCGACAATGGCGATATCCGCGTGCTGTTCCAGCCGATCGTCGACGCGCGCAGCGGCGCCGTGGTTTCGGTGGAGGCGCTGTCGCGCTGGACGCATCCGGTGCATGGCGATGTGCCGCCCGATATCTTCATCCCGCTGGCGGAGATGAGCGGCCAGATCAACGCCGTCGGCCGCCATGTGCTGACCGTCGCCTGCCGCGAGGCGAAGCCGCTCGACGTCAGCGTCGCCGTCAATCTTTCCCCCGCGCAATTCTGGGATCGGCGGCTGGCCGACGAGGTGCGCGGCGTGCTCGCCGAAACCGGCTTTCCAGCCGACCGGCTGGAACTGGAGATCACCGAGAATTACCTGCTGCGCCGGCCCGACGCGGCGGCCATGGTGATCGCCGAGCTGCGCGCGCTGGGCATCCGCATCGCGCTCGACGATTTCGGGACGGGCTTCGCCAGCATCGGCTATCTGCGCCAGCTGAGTTTCGACCGGCTGAAGATCGACCGCGACTTCATCCGCCCGCTGGGGCAGGATGCGCAGGCCGCCGAACTGGTTTCCGCCGTGGTGTCGCTCGCCCGCGCGCTGGGGCTGGAGATCACGGCGGAGGGCGTGGAGACCGAGGCGCAGGCGGCGATCGCCCGCATCGCAGGCTGCACGCGGCTTCAGGGCTGGCTCTACGGCCAGGCAATGGATGTCGCGCAACTGCGCGATATTTGCAGCACGCCGCCCTCTGCGCTGGCGGACGCCGCCGATCGCTGAGCCCGGATCGCGCAGAAAATTCCCAATGTTGGGAACGGTTTGACAAGAGAAGCGTTGGCGCGCCACATGGCGGGGGTGAACCAGCAATTCGATCGACCGGCGGCCGGCGCGCATGATGCGGGCAGGGCCTTCCCGGACGGACGCATGGCGCCGTTCGCTTTCCCGCGATCCTGCAGAGGCGCCTGATGTCCACGCTGACCTATCGAGACCGGGCCCCCTGGGTCTATGCCATTGCCGCACTGCTGCTGGCGCTGCCCTTCGTGGCCGATCTGGTGTTTCCGCTGGGGACGGCGGTGTGGGTCGCCTATCTGCTGCCCGTCGTCGCCGCCTATCTGGCGCCGCGCCCGCAGGCGCCGCTGGTGGTGGCCGCGCTCGCGACGTTGCTGGTGATCGCCGGGTTCGCGATGGCGCCCGCCGGCGTCGATCCGAGCGTGGCGATCGTCAACCGCACGCTGGGCGTGGGCGTCACCTGGATCCTGGCGATCATCGGCGCGCTGTTCATCCGCAACCGGCTGGCGATCGCGCATCAGGAATGGCTGCAATCGGGGCAGGTGGGGCTGGCGCAGGCGGTGGGCGGCGAACAGCCGCTCGACGAACTCGCGAAGAGCGCGCTCGATTTCCTGGTCGATTATCTGGATGCCGATGCCGGCGCGCTGTTCATCCGCAATGGCGAGGGGTTCCGCCGCCACGCAACCTATGGCGTGCCCGCCGATGCGCCGGTGCCCGAACGCTTCCTGCCCGGCGACGGGCTGCTGGGGCAGGCGGCGGCCGAGGATCGCGGCTTCGTGATCGACGATGTGCCGGAAGGCTATCTCTATTTCGGATCGGGGCTGGGCCGCGCACGGCCCGGCCGGCTGGCGATCGCGACGACGCGCGCCGACGGCAGCGCCAATGCGGTGATCGAGCTGGGCTTCCGCAGCGGGCGGGGCGCGACCGCGCCCGAATTGCTGGAACGGATTTCGGGGCAATTGGGCGTCGCCATCCGATCGGGCAAATATCGCGCAAGGCTGCGCGAACTGCTGGAAGAGACGCAGCAACAGGCAGAGGAACTCCAGGTCCAGAGCGAGGAACTGCGCGCCAATAACGAGGAACTGGAGGCGCAGAGCCGCCAGCTCCAGGATTCGGCGGCGCGGCTGGAGGCCCAGCAGGCCGAGCTGGAGCAGACCAATGCCCAGCTGGAGGAACAGGCGCGGCAACTGGAAGTGCAGCGCGACGATCTGACGCGCAGCCAGGCGTCGCTGGAGAACCAGGCGGGCGAACTGGAGCGGGCGAGCCGCTACAAATCCGAATTCCTGGCCAATATGAGCCATGAACTGCGCACGCCGCTCAATTCTCTGCTGATCATGGCGCGGCTGCTGGCGGAGAACCGCGCCGGCAATCTCAGCGCCGAGCAGGTGAAGCATGCCGAGACGATCGAGACCTCCGGCAACGACCTGCTGACGCTGATCAACGACATTCTCGACATTTCGAAGATCGAGGCGGGCAAGATCGACCTGGAGCCCGCGCCCGTCGCGATCCGCAGCATGACCGCCAAGCTGGAAGCGGTGTTCGCGCCCGCCGCCGAGGCCAAGGGGCTGATGTTCGTGACCGAGACCGGGCCGGGCCTGCCCGCCGAGATCGAGACCGATGCGCTGCGCGTGGAACAGGTGCTCAAGAATTTCCTCTCCAACGCCGTCAAGTTCACCGATGCCGGCACGGTGACGCTGGCGGTGGCGGAACAGGCGGATGGCCGCATCGCCTTCACCGTGCGGGATACCGGCGTCGGCATCGCGCCCGAGGATCAGGGGCTGATCTTCGAGGCTTTCCGCCAGGCCGACGGGACGGTCAGCCGCAAATATGGCGGCACCGGCCTTGGCCTTTCGATCTCGCGCGAACTGGCGCGGCTGCTGGGCGGCGAGATCTCCGTCGCCAGCGCCAGCGGGCAGGGCAGCGCCTTTACGCTGATGCTGCCGCGCGGCTTCGAAGGGGCGAAGCCGCTGCCGTCGCCGCCCATGCCCGCGCCCAGGCCGGTCCGGCCGAAGCGCGGGGCCGATCGGCCGGCGGCCGGCGACGATCGCGAGCAGCTGGCGGGCGACAAGCGCACGATCCTGATCGTCGAGGACGATCCGGCATTCGCGCGCATCCTGTGCGACATCGCGCGCGAACAGGGTTTCCAGTGCCTGGTTGCGGGCACCGCCGACGAAGGCGCGCTGATGGCGCGGCAATATGTTCCGCACGCGGTGATCCTGGACATGAACCTGCCCGATCATACCGGGCTTTCGGTGCTCGACCGGATCAAGCGCGACGTGCGCACGCGCCATATTCCCGTCCATGTCGTCTCGGTGGACGATGCCAGCCAGGCGGCGCTGTCGAGCGGCGCGATCGGCTATCTGTTCAAGCCGGTGAAGCGCGAACAGCTTGTCGAGATGCTGGAGGGGCTGGAGGCGCGCATGGCGCAGCGCATGCGCCGCGTGCTGGTGGTGGAGGACGACGCCCAACAGGCCGAAAGCGTGCGGCTGCTGCTGGCGTCGCGCGACGTGGAGACGGTGGAGGCGCATTCGGCCGCGCAATGTTTCGAGCGGCTGGGCGAGCAGACCTTCGACTGCATGGTGCTCGACCTGAACCTGCCCGACGCATCGGGGCTGGACCTGCTCGACCGGCTGAGCGCCGACGACAGCGTCGGTTTCCCGCCGGTGATCGTCTATACCGGGCGCGACCTGAACGCCGACGAGGAATTGCGGCTGCGGCGCTATTCCAAGTCGATCATCGTGAAGGGCGCGAAATCGCCCGAGCGGCTGCTCGACGAGGTGACCCTGTTCCTGCACCAGATGGTGTCCGAACTGCCCGAACAGCAGCAGCAGCTGATCGTGAAGTCGCTCAACCGCGACGCCACGCTGGAAGGACGGCACATCCTGGTCGTCGAGGACGATATCCGCAACGTCTATGCGCTCACCAGCATCTTCGAGCCGCATGGCGTGAAGATCCGGATCGCGCGCAACGGCCGCGAGGCGCTGACCGCGCTCGACGAGGCGGAGCGCAAGCTCTGCCAGCCCTTCGATCTGGTGCTGATGGACGTGATGATGCCCGAGATGGACGGGCTGACCGCGACGCGCGAGATCCGCGGCCGCGCCGAACATGGCGGGCTGCCGATCATCGCGTTGACCGCCAAGGCGATGGCGCGCGACCAGCAGGATTGCCTGGACGCGGGCGCCAACGACTATCTGGCCAAGCCGCTGGACGTCGACAAGGTGCTGAGCCTGGTGCGCGTGTGGATGCCGCGATGAGCGAAGAGGCCGTCCTGCCGCATGAGGAGATCGAGCTGGACCTGCTGCTCGATGCGATCTGGCGGCACCATCATCACGATTTCCGGGGCTATTCGCGCGGATCGCTGCACCGCCGGCTGGCGCGGGCGCGGACGCGCTTCGGCTGCGAGAGCCTGTCGCAGCTTCAGCATCTGGTGCTGCGCGATCCCGCGATCTTCGCCGCCCTGATGGGGTTCCTGACCATCCAGGTGAGCGAGATGTTCCGCGATCCCGATTATTTCCGCGCGCTGCGCGAAAAGGTGGTGCCGCATCTGCGCACCTATCCCTCGCTGAAGGTCTGGATCGCGGGCTGCGCCAATGGCGAGGAATTCTATTCGCTCGCGATCCTGTTCCGCGAGGAGGGGCTGGAGGATCGCACGATCTTCTATTGCACCGATATCAGCCCGGCGGCGCTGCAGGCGGCCGAAGCCGGAATCTACGGGCTCGACCGCATCGCGGACTTCACCGAAAATCATCGTCGCTCGGGCGGGCGGACATCGCTTTCCGATTATTACACCGCCGGCTACGGATCGGCGGTGTTCGACCGGTCGTTGCGCGCGCGCGCGGTGTTCGCGGAACACAGCCTGGCGACCGATGCGGTGTTCAGCGAGGTCCAGCTCGTCTCCAGCCGCAACGTGCTGATCTATTTCGACCGCGCATTGCAGGATCGCGCGCTGGGCCTGTTCGGGGATTCGCTGGTGCGCGGCGGGTTCCTGGGGCTGGGCGCGCGCGAAAGCCTGCGCTTTTCGACGGTTTCGGACCGGTTCGCCGATTTCGATGCGGACGAGAAAATCTATCGGCGCAATGCGGCGAACATGCGGGAGGCGATCCATGCTGCGTGATCCGGTCACCATCCTGGCGGTGGACGATGTGCCCGAGAACCTGGTCGCGCTGGAAGCGCTGCTGAAGCGCGACGGGCTGGAGATCCTGACGGCGGCATCGGGCGAGGAGGCGCTGGAGCTGCTGCTGGTCAACGATGTCGCGTTGGCGCTGCTCGACGTGCAGATGCCGGGCATGGACGGGTTCGAACTGGCCGAACTGATGCGCGGCACCGAACGGACGCGCGGCGTGCCGATCATCTTCCTGACCGCCGTCGCCACCGACGAGCGCCGCCGGTTCCGGGGGTTCGAGGCGGGCGCGGTCGATTATCTGCTGAAGCCCGTCGACACCCAGATCGTGCGCAACAAGGTGGACGTGTTCGTCGAGCTGTTCGCGCAGCGCCGCGAACTCGCCCGCCAGCGCGACCGCCATGCCGCGGCGCTGGCGCGGCTCAACGCGCATATCGACAATTCGCCGCTGGCCGTGGTCGAGTTCGACGCGGAGGCGCGGATCATCGGCTGGTCCAAGGGCGCGGAGCGCATGTTCGGCTGGCGCGCGCCCGAAGTGGCGGGCTTTCGCGGCGGCGAACTGCACTGGATCGACAGCGACGATGCCGCGCGCTTCGCCGCGCTGATGCAGGCGATGATCGAGGGACGATCGCTGCGCGAGACCGGCGCGCTGCGGATGCGCACGGCCGAAGGCGTGGTGCTGGATTGCGACCTCTATTGTTCGGCGCTGCTCGATGCGCTGGGCCGGCTCGTCTCCGTCAACGCGCAGATCCTGGACGTCACCGATCGCAGGCGGGCGGAGGAAACGCAGCGGCTGCTGATCGGCGAGCTCAACCACCGGGTGAAGAACACGCTCGCCTCCGTCCAGGCGATCGCGACCCAGACGCTGCGCCATTCCTCCGGCCCGTCCGATTTTGCGCCCACCTTCATCGGCCGCATCCATTCGCTGGCGCGCGCGCACGGATTGTTGAGCGACACGACCTGGCAGGGCGCGCGGCTGAGCGAGCTGATCGAGGGGCAGCGCGAGATCGGCACGATCGATCCCGCGCGCTTCGCGGCGAACGGCCCCGATCTGGAACTGGCCCCGGAACCCGCGCTGCACCTGGCGCTCGTCATCCACGAACTGGCGACCAACGCGCATAAATATGGCGCGCTCTCGGTTCCCGAGGGCCGCGTGGTGCTCGACTGGGCGGTGGTGGAGGGCACGCTCCGCATCGACTGGGTGGAGAGCGGCGGCCCCGCCGTATCGCCGCCGACGCGCAAGGGCTTCGGCACCGCGCTGATCGAACGCAGCCTGCGCGCCGAGGGCGGCAGCGCGGTGCCCGATTATACGGGGCAGGGCGTGCGCTGGACGCTGACCCTGCCGCATGGCGCCGCGACGCGCCCGCATGCCCCGGCGCGCGGGCGCAGGGCGGAGGTGAAGGCGGCAACGGCATCGGCGGCGGGTGTTGCGGGGCTGACGGGCCGCCGGGTGCTGGTGGTGGAGGACGAGCCGCTGGTCGCGCTGGAGCTGGTGACCATATTGGCCGATGCCGGGGCGGCGGTGATCGGCCCGGCGGCGACGGCGGAACAGGCGCTGGCGCTGATCGCGGCGGGCGACGCCGATATCGCGCTGGTCGACGGCAATCTTCAGGGCGAGACGGTGGAGAATATCGCCGCCGCGCTCGCCGCGCGCGCCATACCCTTCCTGTTCGTCAGCGGCTATGGCCGCGAAAACCTGCCCGAAGGGTTCGAAAGCGTCGCGATCGTCGCCAAGCCGTTCTCGGCTGCCGCCCTGCTCGACATGACCGCGAAGGCGCTGGTGCCGGTCGGGTGATCCCGGTTGCGGCCGGCGCGGCTTCGGCCGATGATGCGGGCATGAACGGCGATCCGACGGTCCGCATGGCGGGGGCAGGCGACGCGGAGGCGGTGGCGATGCTGCATGCGCGCAGCTGGCGGTCCGCCTATCGCGGCATCTATTCCGATGACTTTCTGGATCACTCGCTCGACGCGGATCGCCGGCGGCTATGGGGCGAGCGGCTGGGCGGCGGCGGTTTCCGCGTGTTCATGGCGGAAGCGGGGGCGGCGCTGCTCGGTTTCGCGGGTTTCGCGCCCGGCGCCGATCCCGACTGGGGCGTGCTGCTCGACAATTTCCATGTCGATCCCGCGGCCAAGGGGCGGGGCATCGGCAAGCTGCTGTTCGCCGCGGGCGCGCGCGATGTGACCGCCCGTCATCCCGGCGCCGGCCTGCATCTGTTCGTCTATGCCGCCAATCAGGCGGCTTGCCGCGTCTATGACCGGCTGGGCGGGCGCGTCGCGGAGCGGATCGACGATCCGCCGGGCGGCATTCCGGGCCAGGCGGAGCTGCGCTATCACTGGCCTGCCGCCGCGCTGCGCGCGATCGCGGGCTGATACCGGATCCGCCCGCCGCGGAATGCCGCAGACGTTGGAGTCTGTTTGGAAAATGGAACCTCGGCTTGCTCTGCCCGCTCCCCACCCGGCCTCCCAGCGCCGGTATCTTATGGGAGGCCGGGTGGGAGAGCGGGCTGGTGCGGCTCCGGAAATATGCTCTTCCGCACATTTCCCAAACAGGCTCTCAGCTGTCGAAACCCACCGTCCTGCGGACGTCGACGGCATTCCAGCGGATATGCTGGCGCAGGCTTTCCAGCGCGCCATCCTTGTCGCCCGCCTTGATGCAATCGAGGATGCGCATATGTTCGGCGTCGCTTTCCTGCTGCGTCTGCGGCGACATGAAGCGCTGCATCTTCAGGTAGCGATCGGCGCGCACCAGCAGCTTGTCGAGCATCTGCAGCGTCAACGGCCGGTCGGCGGCTTCGTAGAGCGTCCGGTGGAACTCGACGTTCAGCCCGGCCCATTCGGTCTTGTCCGACGCCCGGCGCGAACGCTCGACGATATCGTCGAGCGTGTCGATGATCTCCGGCGTGATGCGGGCGATCGCTTCCTCGAGCAGATAGGGTTCGAGCAGGCCGCGCAGCGCGTAGATCTCCTCGATCTCCGCCGCCGACAGCCGGGGCACCACGGCGCCCCGGAATTTCTCGCGGATGACGAGGCCTTCCGCTTCGAGAAGCGCCAGCGCCTCGCGCACCGGAATCCGGCTGACGCCCAGTTCCTGCGCGATCAGATCCTGCCGGATGAACTGATCCTCGGCATAATGGCCGGCGAGGATCCGTTCCTTCAAAACCCGTGTTACATCCAGTGCCGTCGTACTACGCGCAAGCTTCCCCGTGGGCGGCATCTATCAAATCATCCCATATGGTCGACGGCTCACTGTAACTCGTCCTTGCAGAAGCGGCCATCCTTGATGATCGCGACGATCGCGCCACGGCTTTCATTCAGCAGCGAAATATCCGCGACCGGATCGCCGTCGACGACGATCATGTCGGCGAGCGCGCCCGGCGCGATGCAGCCGAGCTGGCCGGTCTGGCCCAGTATCTCGGCATTGACCGACGTGGCGGAGCGGATGATGTCCATGGCGGGCAGGACGTTAGCGCGCAGTTCGAATTCCTTGGTCTGCGCGGCGATCATCTCCCCCATCAGATCGGTGCCGAAGCCCATGGTGACGCCGGCGTCGCGGCAAACCTCGAGCATCTGGAGGCCGGCGGCGTTCACCTCCGCCAGCTTGCGCTTCACTTCCGCGCGCAGGCCATAGGCATCGGCATTGTCGGCGGATTCGCTGTAGCAGATCAGCGTGGGCACCATGAAAGCGCCCTTTTCCGCCATGAATCGCGCGGTTTCGGCGTCGACGAAATTGCCGTGCTCGATCGTGCGCACGCCGCATTCGACCGCGCGGCGCGTGCTTTTCGCGGTATAGCTGTGCGCCGCGACATAGGTGCCCCGCGCCGCGGCTTCCTCGACGGCGATGCGCACCTCGTCCATCGAATATTGGGTATGTTCCAGCGCGTCGTGCGGGCTGCCGACGCCGCCGGACACCATCACCTTGATATGGTCGGCGCCCTTGCGCAGTTCCTCGCGCACGGCATGGCGCACCTGATCGGGGCCGTCGGCGATGCGCGTCATGATGTCGAGCGCGGAGGTGCAGGCGCAGGGAATGCTGTCGTCGGTGCGGTGGCGATGGTCGCCATGGCCGCCGGTCTGGCCGAGGGCGCGGCCGGAGACGAACATGCGCGGCCCTTCGACCAGGCCCAGCTCCACCGCCATCTTCATGCCCCAGTCGCCGCCGGCGACGTCGCGCACGGTGGTGAAGCCGCGCATCAGCATCGCGCGCACGCGGTGGATGGCATGGGCCATCATCAGCGTGTGCGGCATGCCGCGTTCCTTGTCCGAATTCAGATGCGTCGAATAGACATGGACATGCGCGTCGATCAGGCCGGGCATGAGCGTGCGGCCGCCCAGGTCGACGACGCGCGCGCCCTCCGCCCGGATCGGCGTGTCAGACACTTCCCGGATGCGGTTTCCTTCGACCAGGACGTGGCAATCCTCGCGCACGGCATCCGATGTTCCGTCGATCAGGCGGCAATTGGCGAAAATGATCATGGGGCTACTCCGGCAGGCGATCGATCATGCGGCGGCGCGGCGGCCGTAGCGGTTGGCAAGCGGGGCCACGCCGATGATGATCAGGGTGAAGAGAAGGAAATGGAAAAGCGACGCCCAGGTGAGGCCGGGCCATCCCGCCGCCTCCAGGCTGGCGCCGCCGATCCAGGCGCCGATCGAGCTGCCCGCCGTCATCGCCGCCGACGAGGCGGCGGCAAGGCGGCCGGCGGGATCGGCCAGCGACAATATGCCCATCACATAGGGGGTGATGAACAGCGACAGCAGCATGAAGGCGGGCACCGCCAGCATGAACGCGCGGGGGCTGACCAGATAGCCGATCGCCAGGACCGCGCCGATCTTCAGCACGATCGCGGCGATCATCGGCGCGCCATAGCCGAGCCGCGTATCGAGCAGGCGCACCAGGCTGGGGCCGGCGATCGTCAGGAACGCGGACAGCGACAGGATCGCGCCGATCTCCGTCACGCTCATGCCGTTGCGCACGCCGATCCGCTCGATGAAGGTCCAGACGACATTATGGCCCGACCACAGGATGATGAGCGCGGCGAAGGCGAGGAAGCCGAATGCGGGCAGCGCCCGCAGGCTGAGGCCGGTGAGTTCGCTCGACGTCAGCCGTTCGGCGGGGAAGCGGACCATGAAGAGCGCGCCGACCAGTGCGACGGCGCCCATGGTCATGAAGGCGCCGGCCGCGCCGTCCCAGCGGATCGCGTAGGGCACGGTCATGTAGAAAAGCGCGGCGAAAAGGCCGTAGACGATGTTGAGCAGGGCGAAGGCGCGGGTGGGGCGCGACGAGCCCGCCGCCAGGCTGAAGGCGATGGCGACCACCAGCCCCTTGCCGACCCCGCACAGCATCCGCGCGGCGATCAATCCGCCTTCGCCGCCCGCATGGGCGGAGGCGAAATTGCCGAGCGCCAGCAGCGCGATGCCGATCGCGGCGGTCAGGCGCGTGGGAAAGGCCTGGATGCGCAGGGCCACCAGCAGCGACACCGCCGCCACCGCCATGAATTCGAACGATCCGATCCGCCCCGCCGCCGCCTGCGACAGATGCAGATCGTCGATGACCGCGCCCACCCAGAGCGGCATCACCATCTGCGACGAGAAGGCGCTGCACACCACCACCAGCAGCGCGACCCATTGGAGCGGCGAGAAATCCTTGCGGGTTTCGGGCGGGGCGGCGGCGGTCATCGCTCAGGCGGCCTGGCTGACGACGCCGTCGGCGATGTCGGCGGCCAGCGCCTCGGCCGCGCGTTCGGAGGGCGGGCCATAGCCGCCGCCGCCGCCGGTTTCCGCGACGAAACGGTCGCCCGGGCGCAGCGGCAATTGTTCGACCTTGCGCACGATGAAGCCCTCCGGATGCTGCCCGTTATACACCGTCACGCGGGAGGGCGCGCCGTCCTCTCCGCCGAACAGGCCCCATTCGGGCGTCTTCGACCGGTCGAAATGCAGCGTCACGGTCATGTCGACCAGCGCCTCATATTCCTTGACGACATTCTGGCCGCCACGGAACCGCCCGGCGCCGCCGCTGTCGCGGCCCAGTTCGATCCGGTTGATGCGCACGGGGGTGCGGTGTTCCAGCGTTTCGACCGGCATGTTGCGGAAATCGCCCGCCGCGCTGTGGATGATCGCGCTGGGGCCGTCGCCCTGGGCGCTGGCGCCCCAGCCGCCGTCGAGCGCCTCGCCGCTGGTGAAGCGCTTGCCGGTGGCGGGATCGACGCCCATCAGGAAGATGTTCCAGCTGTCGCCGGGCAGGCCGGCCGCGACATGATCGGGCAGCACGTCGCTCAGCGCCTTGATGATCAGATCGATCAGCAGCATCACCGGGTGCGGGCGCATGCACGGGGCAGGGGCCTCCGCCGCGTAGATCGATCCGGGTTCGGCCAGCACCTCGATCGCGCGGAAGCTGCCGTCGTTGATGTCGGGCTCGCGCGCGGGGAACAGCAGCGCGAGTGCGAGGCGCACCGCCGAGACGGTGTTGGCATAGCCGGTGTTGAGATTGCCCGCGCGCTGCGGCGAGGAGCCGGCGGTATCGACGGTCATGCGATCGCCGGCGATGGTGACCGTCACCCGGGACAGCACGGGATCGTCGGTGACACCGTCATCGTCCGAAACGCCCTCCGCCGTATAGACGCCGTCGGGGATCGAGCGCAGGAAGGCGCGGAACTTGCCGTCGGTGGCGTCGAAGATCTGCGTGGAGCAGGCGTCGAGCACGTCCTGGCCGAAGCGCCGCTTCAGCCAGGTCATCCGATCATTGCCCAGCCGGATGGCGGCGATCTGCGCCTTGAGATCGCCCATCAGCGTCTTCGGCACGCGGCTGTTGAGGCACAGCAGGTCGATGACGTCGCGTATCCATTCGCCGCCGCGCATGATCCGCGTCGGGCCCCAGCGCACCCCTTCCTGGAAGATGTTGCGGCTGTTGACCGGAAAACCCGGCTCCGCCGTGCCGATATCGGCCCAATGGGCGCGGATGGCGATGAAGCCCAGCAGCTCGTCGCCGTCGGAGATCACGCCGATCACGTCGACATCGTTCAGATGGCCGCCGGTGATATAGGTGTCGTTGACGGTGAAGACGTCGCCCGCGCGCATATCGTCCAGGCCATAGCGTTCGATCGTCGCGCGCAGCCCCGCGTCCAGCCCGCCGGTGAACAGCGGCAGGCCGGCATATTGGCCGAGCAGCCGGGCATGGCGATCGAACAGCGCGATGCCGTAATCATGCGCTTCGTAGATGATCGGCGAATAGGCCGATCGCGCGATCATCGCGCTCATATCGTCGGCGATCGCGTTATAGGCGTTGCGGACGACTTCACTGGTGATCGGATCCGGGGTGATGCTCATGCGGCGGCTCCCTCGAAAGTCAGGACAAGATTGCCGATCGGATCGATCGTCGCGGAAAAATCGGGCGGGACGATGGTGGTGCAGGTCTGTTCCTCCACCACGCAGGGGCCGGCCACGCGTTCGCCCGGCACCATCGCGGCGCGGGGCAGGAACCGCGTGTCGCGATCGGCGCCGTCGAACCGGACGGTGAGCGTGCGCTCTCCCTTGCCATCGGCCTCCGGCGCGCTTTCGGCCATGATCAGCGTCTGCGCGTCGAGCCCGGTGCGGCCGCTGGCGCGCAGGCGGACGGTTGCCACCTCCAGCGCCTCGTCGTCGTTGATATGGCCGAAGATATCGGCATAGGCGCGTTCGAAATCGGTGCGCAGCCGGGCGTCACGGCCCGCCGCGTCGGCGAAGCTGCCGGCATCGACGCGCACGCCGATGCCCTGTTCCTGCCCGAGATAGCGCACGTCGAAACTGCGGGTGAACTGGATCCGGTCCTGCGCCACGCCCTCTTCGACGAGCGTTGCGGCCAGTTCCGCCTCCAGCGCCGCATAGCGCGCGTCGAGCGCTGCCCAGTCGAGTTCGGCGGCGGGGACGAGGATGGTTTCGGCGCGATCATGCACCAGATCGGATTGCAGCATGCCCCATGCGGAGAATGCGCCGGCCGCGCGCGGCACCACGATGGTGCCGATGCCCAGCAGCCGCGCGATATCGGCCGCATGCATCGGGCCGGCGCCGCCATAGGCGACCAGCACGAAGCTGCGCGGATCGATCCCCCGCCGCACGGTGATGGTACGGATGGCATTGGCCATCTGTTCGTTGATGACGTCCAATATGCCCTGCGCCATCGCTTCGCCCGACAGGCCGAAATCCTCCGCGAAACCGGCGATCGCCGCGCGCGCCAGGCCGGCGTCCAGGCGCAGGTCGCCAAAGGCGCAGCCATCCTCCAGCCGGCCGAGCGCGATATTGGCGTCGGTGACGGTGGGTTGCGCGCCGCCATGGCCATAGCTTGCCGGGCCCGGCCGCGCGCCCGCGCTTTGCGGGCCGACGCGCAACGCGCCGGCATCGTTCCAGGCGATCGATCCGCCGCCCGCGCCGATCGTGTGGATATCCACCATCGGCGTCAGGATCGGGAAGCCGCCGACCTCGCGTTCGTTGCGGACGACGGATTCGCCGTCGATCACCAGGCTCGCCTCGAAACTGGTGCCGCCCATGTCGATGCAGATGAGATTGGGCATGCCCGCCACCTGCGACAGCGCCCGGCCCGCGACATTGCCGCCCACCGGGCCCGAAAGCAGCGACAGGATGCCGCGATCGCCGGCCCCCTCGGCACGCATCAGCCCGCCATTGGACTGGAGCAGGAACAGGCGCGATTCCGCCTTCTGCTCCAGCGCGCCGAGCAGATCGGTGAGGTAGCGCTTGAGCACCGGCGAGGCATAGGCGTTGATGACGGCGGTGCTGGTGCGTTCATATTCGCGCCATTCGCGGCACACCTCGTGCGATGGCGCGACCAGCATGCCGGGCAGTTCGGCGCGCAGCAGTTCGGCAACCGCCGCCTCGTTGGCGGGATTGCGATAGCTGTGGAGGAAGCAGATCGCCACCGCCTGATAATCGCCTGCGCGCAGCCGCTGCGCGAGTGCGCGGACCTCGTCGGGATCGATCGCGGTCAGGATCGTGCCGTCGGCGCCGACGCGTTCCGCGAGTTCGAAAATGTCGCGGCGGGCGACCAGCGGCGTCGGATAGCGGAAATGCATGTCGTAGGGCTGGGGGCGGTTGCCGCGCCGCATTTCATAGACGTCGCGAAAACCGCCCGTGGTGACGAGCGCCATGCGCGCGCCCTTGCGTTCCAGAAAGGCGTTCAGATGCACGGTGGTGCCGTGCAGGATCGTCGCGTCCCGCTGCGAATCGATGCCCGCCTTGTCGAGCGCGTCGATCACCGACGGCCAGAAGAGCGGGGGCGAGGACGGCACCTTCACCGTGGAAAACTGGCGGGTCGCCGCGTCGAACATCGCCAGATCGGTGAACGTCCCGCCGACGTCGATGCCGACAAATGCACTGGAACTACGCATTTCATTCCCTGTCAGGTGGAGGAGATCGTGCGCCAACCTAGCCGCAAAAAAAAATGCGACAAGAGGATAAAGAATATTGGATCCGATTTTGTTTCACGCTAGGGATGGCGGCGCAGGAAGAGCGGGCACCAGGCAAAAAGCCGGGTCCGATTCGTCAAAAACTCCAGATGGGGAGCAGATTCATGCGGACTCGAATCGCACTTTTCACGGCCAGCGCCGCTTTTGCCCTGATGGCGGGCACGGCCCATGCGCAGGCCCAGCAGCAGCCCCAGGCGGCGACATCGGCAGCGGGTGAAAGCTTCGACGACGAGATCGTCGTGACGGCGCAGCGCCGTTCGGAATCGGTGCAGGACGTGCCGATCTCGATCAGCGCCTTTTCCGGCAAGCAGCTTCAGGAACTGAAGATCACGCAGCCCGCCGACGTGGCGGCGATTTCGCCCGGCGTGTTCGTCAACGCCACGCGCGGCGACCAGAATCCGACATTCTCGATCCGCGGGCTCAGCCTGAACGATACGTTTTCGAACAACAACCCGACCGTCGGCATCTATTTCGACGATGTGAACCTGCCCTATACGCCGATGATGTCGTTCCAGATGTTCGACATCGCGCGGGTGGAGGTGCTGAAGGGGCCGCAGGGCACGCTGTACGGCCGCAACACCACGGGCGGCGCGATCAACTTCATCAGCCGCAAGCCGACGCATGAGCCCGAAGCCTATGCCACGCTCAGCTATGGCCGGTTCGACCGGCTGGAGCTGGAGGGCGCCGCCGGCGGCGGCGTGACCGACACGCTGGCCGTCCGCTTCTCCGCCCGGACGGTGCAGCAGTCCGGCGGCTGGCAGACCAACGCGCTGACCGGCAAGACGATCGGCGATGTCAACAGCATCGCGGTGCGCGGGCAGGCGCTGTGGACGCCGACGCCGGAACTGACGGTGAACCTGCAGGGCACCTATGTCTACAACAAGAGCGACCAGCAATTGCGCGAGCATGTCGGCTATTATGCCAAGGGCGGCAGCGGCTATTGCGCGGCGGCGCTCGCAGGCAAGCTCGATCCGACGACCTGCGTCGACAGACTGGGCTATTCGGATCCGACGCCCGGGCGGCGCACCGTCGAGAACAGCGCGACCTATGGCTATGAGAACAAGAGCCGTTCCGAAGGCGTGGCGCTGAACGTCGCCTATGATTTCGGCGGCGTCACCCTGACCTCGATCACCGGCTATAATCATTTCAACCGCGTATCGGGCGACGACAGCGACGGCGGCGCGCTGATCGAGCTCGACACCCGCTTCACCGACGACATCAAGTCCTTCACGCAGGAACTGCGCCTGACATCGGACAATGATTCCCCGCTCAGCTGGGTGGCGGGCGTCTATTATTCGTGGGACCGGATCGCCGGCAACGCGCTGCAGGCGCTGGACGATCACTTCTTCCACACCCGCGTCGATACCGGCTTCGTGCAGAAGACCGACGCCTATGCGGTGTTCGGCCAGGCGAACTACAAGCTGACCGACGCGCTGACGCTGACCGCCGGGCTGCGCTTCACCCGCGACGACAAGCGCTTCACCTATGACAGCATCGACCTGAATCCCTATGGCAATTCGACGCTGCCCGTGCCGGTCGCCGGCATCGTCGACGGGGTGAAGCAGGACAATCTTTCGGGCAAGATCGGCATCGACTACAAGGTCTCGCCCGATGTGATGCTGTATGCGAGCGCCAGCCGCGGCTTCAAGAGCGGCGGCTTCAAGGCGGCGATCGCCTTCAACCCGGAGGAACTGCGGCCGTTCAAGGGCGAGACCGTCTATTCCTATGAAGTGGGCGCCAAGACCAGCCTGCTGGACGGCGCGCTGACCTTCAACCTGGCGGGCTATTACAACGACTGGCGCGATTTCCAGGCGATGGTCACCGAGATCCGCAGCGGCATCAACGTGATCGTGCTCTCCAATGCGGGCGATGCGCGCGTCTATGGCCTGGAGGCGGAGGCGACCTATCGCCCGACCGACCGATTGACGCTGCGCGGCGCGCTGAACTGGCAGAGCAGCAAGATCACCGATTTCAACAATGCGCCGGGCGCCGACGATTTCACCGGCAACCGCCTGTCCAACGCCCCGGCATTCAGCGCCAGCGCGATGGCGCGCTGGGAAACCCCGATCCAGGGGGACGATTGGGGCGTAGCGATCCTGAGCGACGCATCCTATCGCAGCAAGACCTTCTATTCGCTGGCGAACCGCAACCTTTCCGCGCAGGATGGATACTGGCTGGTGAACGGCCGGCTGGCGGTGCACGACAAGGATGACCGCTGGGAAGCCGCGATCTACGGCCGCAACCTCCTCAACAAGCTCTATGTCGCGTCCGCCTATGACAATTGGGGCGGCATCTTCCCGTCGCAGAACTTCCTGGGCGATCCGGCGACGTACGGCGTCTCGCTGACCGTGCGTTTCTGATCGGCGCGGCGAACCGCCAATCGGGGCATACATGATCGACCGATCCGATAATCTCTGGTGGGCGTCCGCCGGCCGGCGCCCGGCCGCTCCCGCCGCGACCGGCGAACTGCGCTGCGACGTCGCGGTGGTGGGCGCCGGGATCATGGGCACCACCACTGCCCAGGCACTGGCGGCGGCGGGGCTGGACGTGATCCTGATCGATGCCGGGGCGGTGGGGAGCGGCGCATCCTCCACCCCCGGCGGCTTCGTCGTCCCGCATTTCAGCGTCGGATCGCCGGACGCCATCATCGAGCGCGTCGGCGAGATCGGGGAAAGGCTGGTCCAGGCCACGGGCGGTTCGGCGGATCATCTGTTCGCCAAGGTCCGTGCGCTCGGCATCGATTGCGATGCCCGGCAGGGCGGCTGGTATCAGCCCGCCCATTCGGCGGCGGCGCGCGCCCGGATCGAGGATGTCGCGGGCCAATGGCATGCGCGCGGCTTCGCGGTCGAGATGCTGTCCGCCGGGGAGACGGCGGAGCGGACCGGGGTGGAGGGCTATGAGGGGAGCTGGTTCGCCCCCTCGGGCGGCACCATCCATCCCCTGCTTTATTGCCGGGGCCTGGCGGATGCGGCGGTCGCCGGCGGCGCGCGCCTGTTCGAACGATCGCCGGTGCTGGGCATCGAACGGCAACCGGGCGGCTATGCGCTGCGCCTGAACGCCGGCCGGGTGATCGCGGACAAGGTGATCCTGTGCACCAACGGCCTTTCGGGCGATCTGGTGCCGCCGATGACCGCATCGATCGTCACGCTCGACGTGTGGCAATGCGCGACCGCCCCGGTTCCGGCGGAGCAGCGCCGGCACCTGTTCCAGCGCGGCGAGGCGCTGTCCGACACGCGCGAGCATCTCTTCACCTATCGCGTCGACAGCGAGGGGCGGATCATCACCGGGGCGCTCGACGCCTTCGGCATTTCGCCGGCGCGCCAGCGCGCATCGATGGCCCGGCGCCTGCGGACCATGCTGCGCCTGCCGCACCTGCCGGAGATCACGCATTTGTGGACCGGCACCAGTTCGGTATCCGCGTCGCGCTATCCCGCGACATTGCTGGTCGATGGCGGCATCATCAGCGCCACCGCCTGCAACGCGCGCGGCATCGCGCTGTCGACCGTGATCGGCGACAGCCTGGCCCGTTTCGTGCTGGACGGCACGCCGCCGCCGATGCCGCTGCTGGACGCGGGGCGCGCGCGCACCGCCGGCATCCAGCGGCGGCTGCGCCGCTTCTATCCCCTGATGGGGCCGATCCTCGACTGGATCGACACCCGCCGAACGCCTGCCCCCTGAACGCCCCGCCCGAAGAGAGAAATCATGCAGACCGACAATATCATCCTCGACTTCTTCGCCTGGTGGAACACCGCGATGGCGGGCAGCGATCCGCTGCGGGCGGAGGGTTTCGCGCCCTTCTTCCACGAGGATGGCCGGCTGATCGTCAACGGCAATCTCCGCGCCACCGGCCCGGCTGAACTCGCCGTGCATTACCAGGCGATCGCCGACCGGCTCGACCTTGTCGAAATGATCTTGCCCGTGGAACAGGCGTTCGCGACCCAGGACCATGCCTTTGTCCATTGCCGCACCAGGGCGCGGAGCGGCGACGGCGAAAGCGCCGAGGAAGCGATGGCCTATGCGCTGGTCGATGGCGGGCGGATGCGCCTGCTCCGCGTCGTCTCGCTATCGGTTTGAAGGAGCGACCGCGTCATGGTTCAATTGGCCGACCGCATCACCCGAACGCCCAGGAAAAGCTATGGCATGTACGAACAGGCCATGGTGCTGGAGGCACGCGGCATCGACCTGATCCATATGGAGTTCGGGCGCCCCGTCCATGACACGCCGGACCATATCAAGCAGGCGGCGGCCGACGCGCTGTTCGCCGGGCATGTCCATTACAGCGACATGGCGGGCGAGCGCGCCTTTCGCGAGGCGCTGGCGGAGAAGCTGCGCCGCTTCAACCGGATGGAGGTGAGCCCCGACGAGATCCTCGTCACCAACGGGCTGACCCAGGGATCCTTCGCCGCGTTCATGGCGCTGATCAATCCGGGCGACGAGGTGATCCTGCTCGACCCCTATTATCCGCAGCATCTGGGCAAGATCGAGATGGCGGGCGGGCGGATCGTGACGGTGCCGCTGGACGCGGCCGCGGATTTCGCGATCCGCGCCGACTGGATCGAGGCGGCGGTGACGCCGCGCACGCGCATGATCGTGCTGGTCAATCCGGCCAATCCCACCGGCCGCGTCTATGGCCGCGCGGAGCTGGAGGCGCTGGCCGGGGTCGCGATCCGCCACGACCTGTCGGTCGTCTCCGACGAGGTCTATGAATATATCACCTATGACGGGGCCGAGCATGTCAGCATCGCCAGCCTGCCGGGCATGGCGGAGCGCACGATCTCGCTCCATGCCTTCACCAAGGCCTATGCGATGGACGGCTGGCGGCTGGGCTATGCGGTGGCGCCCGCCGCGCTGATGCCGGGCCTGCTGAAGATATCGACCAGCGCGGTGACGCATGTGAACGCGTTCATCCAATATGGCGGCCTGGCCGCCGTCGCCGGGCCGCAGGATGCGATGGAGGCGATGGTCGAGGACGACCGGGCGAAACGCGACCGGCTGGTGCAGCGGCTCAACCAGATGCCCGGCGTGCGTTGCGCGCCGCCGCAGGGCACGATCTACGCCTTTCCCGACATCACCGGCACCGGCATCGCGGCGCAGGCGCTGGCCGAGCGCATCCTGAACGAGGCGCATGTGGTGGTGGAGGCGGGCAGCTTCTACGGACCCGGCGGCGAGGGCCATCTGCGCCTGTGCTTCGGATCGGAAAGCGCCGAGCGGCTGGACGAAGGCATGGACAGGCTTTCGCGTTTCTTCAACGCGTTATAAGCTTTCCAGAAGGAGAATGACCGTGTCCGATCTCACGCGCCTGTCGTCCGGATCGCGTTTCGAAACGCTGGCCGCCTATTCGCGCGCGGTGGCGGACGATCGCTATGTCCATATTTCGGGGACGGTGGGCGCCGATCCCGAAACGGGCGCGATCCCCGAAGCGGTTTCCGAACAGGTGGACAATATCTTCCGGATCGTGGGCGATGTGCTGGCGGGTTTCGATATCGGCCTGGACGCGGTGGTGCGCACCCGCGTGTACCTGACCGATATCGATCATCTGATGGCGGTGGCCGAAGGACTGCGCGCACGCTTCAGCGATTGCCCGCCGGCCAACACCACGCTGATCTGCGGCATTCCGGCGCCCGGCGCGAAGGTGGAGATCGAAGTGACGGCGCGGCGGCGATAGCCGAGCCTTGGCAGGGTCTTCCCCGACGACCGGCCGGCCGGATCAATCGCGCCGGCGGGCGGTGCATTCCACGGTGCCGGCAGGCCCCTGAAATCGCATCCGCCGGCCATCGTCGCGTTTCAGCGTCACGAACGGTGTCCAGCCCGATCCGCCTGCCGCGATGGCCACGGCCAGGATCGTGCCCCGGCCATCGCCCAGCAGGACGGCGCCCGGCTGCCGCGCGATGGCGAGCTTGCCCGCCCATGGCGCGTTCGTGCAGCGCGTTTCCCGCCAGGCTTCGGCGGGAGGGGCGCCGAGCGCGGTGAGCACGGCGATCCTTTCGGCATAGGCATCGGCCACGCAGACCCGGCCCTCCTTGCGGAAGGCGCACAGCGCGCGGCGGCGGAACCAGTCGGGCTGGGATTCGATCCAGTCGGCCGGGGCCGCGCGGTCGGCGGCGCCGGCCGGATTCGCATCGAGCAGGGCGCGCACCCGATCATTCGCGGCGCGCAGTTGCGGATCCTCGCATATCAGCGTGTCGACGGCATAGATCGGGCGTGCGCAATCGACGATGGGCGGGCCGGGCGGTGGCGGCGGAACCGCGGTTGCGGGCGATGCGGACGCGAAGGCCATCGCCAGTGCCGGCGCCATCGCGCGGCATCGGCGCTGGAGCCGGCCGTGCGCCGTCACAGCCCCAGCACCATCACGCTGATCGCCGAGTTGAGCAGCGTGGCGGCCAGCCAGGTTCCAAGCGCACTGCGGATCGCCGGGGCCATGCGGACCCGCGTCTGCCTGTGTAGCCAGGTCGCCTCCACACCGACATACCAGATGATCGTGATCAGGCAGAGGATGATCCCGGCGAGCTGTGCCTCCACCGCGTGCGCGCGCGCCAGGATCGCGGCGATGCCCATCGCCAGCGCTGCCGGCGCCGCTACATAGCATTGCGCGAAGAACGGCTTGCGCAACGTTTCGCGATCGAGTGGCAGCTTTTGTCGTTTCAGCCGCCGCATCGCGAACATCAGCGGATAGATGGCGAACAGGATCGATCGCAGGATCAGCAGATTCTGCTCGGACGCCATCAATTCCTTGCCGATGCTGGTGCTCGGCGCGGGCAGCACCTGATGCGAGGCGATTTCGATGCTGTGCGACAGCAATATGGTGATCATCAGGAACAGGGGCGGGCTGAGCAGATCGGTGAACTGATCGTCGGGCTTGTCCGACATCTCCCGTTCCGAATAGCGCAATATCTCAAGCGGATGGCGAAGCGCGCGCCACATCGTCTTGGGATAGAAGACCAGCCACGACATCACTTCGTAGAGGAATTCCTCCAGCGAACGGACGATGCGCAGGAAATCCATTCAATATGCCCCGTGGATATGCGCGTCGATGCTGGCGGCGCCGATCGCCGCCCAGCATCCGCATCATTTCACGCTGATCGTCAATGTGTAGCCGGCGGTCTCGTTGCGGCGCGCGGCGTTGCGCATCAGATAGACGCGCACGGCATAATCGCCGCTGGAGGGGACGCGGAAACTGTGGCTGTTGCCGCTGGTGGAGCCGATGAACAGCGCCGCCTCCGCGCCGGGCGCGGTGATGTTGAAATAATTGGAGGCGTTGCCGGTCTTGAGCGAGACCGTCATCGTCTGGCCCGCGCGCACACCGACCATATAATCGACGATCTGGTCACCCTTGATCGCGGCCTTGATCGCCTTTGCGGATGCTCCCCGCGCGAACTGGACGCGTTCGCTGCGGATCGGCGCCTGCGCGATCGACGGCGCGGCGGCGAGGAGGAGGATGGCGGCGAGGGTCAATTTCCTGATCATGGCTGTTCTCCCGAATTGGCAAATGCGATATCCGAAATGGTGACGATTTCGTTACAGTAAAATTTTATGTCTGATCTTGTCGGGTGGGCAAGATCATGTATCATCTTTCTGTATATTCAAAAGAAAAATGCTGAAGTTCGGCATGGTAATTCGGGTTGTTTTTCTATTAACACCCGATCGAGTTTCTTGTGTTTGACGGATCTGGGGTTGTTCAAGGGGATCAGACGATGAAACAGGGATTTTCGCGTTATCTGGCGGCGACGGCCGCCGCCGCTTCTATCTTCGCCGCCATGCCGGCGGTGGCCGCCACGCCGGGCGATGTGCGCGATCTGGTCGGCGCGCGGGCGAGTTCGGGCGAGAATGCGCTGGCGGATCGCGGCTATTCGCTCACCCATTCGGAACAGGGCGACGACCGGACCTGGGGCTATTGGTGGAACCGGTCGAGCAAGCAATGCATCACCGTGGCGACGGTCGAGGGGCGCTATGATTCGATCACCGGAACGCTGCCCGCCGATTGCAACCAGAAGGCGGGTGGCGGCGGGAGCGGCGGCGCCGTGGCGGCGGCGGGCATCGCCGCCGCGCTGATCGGCGTGGCTGCGCTGGCGCACAAGTCGCACCATCATGACGATGGCAATCATTACGACAATGACCGCTCCGAAGCCGATTTCGAACGCGGCCACCGTGACGGCCTGTACGGGCAAAGCTACCAGAATTTCGGCCGGTCCGATCCCTATGTGCGCGGCTATGAATCGGGCGTGCGCCGGCAGGGGCGGGAGACCGGCTATCGCGACGACCATCGCCGCGCCGGCGGCTATCAGTCCGCGATCGATGTGAGCGACCTTCAGGGCGCGCGCGGCAGTTCGGCCGATAGCGAGATGCGCAATCGCGGCTTCGCCAATGTCGACGCGCTGAAGAGCGGCAATACCGCCTATACGATCTGGTACAGCCGCGCGACGCGGCAGTGCATGCAGATGGGCGTCGCCGATGGGCGGGTGGTGAATCTGGTGGATATCGGCAGTTCGCCGAAATGCCGCTGAACGGATGAACCGAACCGCGGGCCTGACCGGTCCGCGGTTCGGCGTGTCGATGCGGTCAAGCCTGGGTGATCGCGCGTTTCAGCTTCTCCGCCGCGACATCGTCACCTTCCTGATGGTCGATCGTCGTCACGAAGCTACCTTCGCGATCGATCAGGAAGATCGAGGCGGTGTGATCGATCGTATAGTCGCCGCCCTCGATCGGGACTTTCGCATAATAGATGCGGAAGGCCTTCACGATGCGTTCGATCTGCGCATCGGTGCCGGTGAGGCCGATGATCGGGGTACCGAACAGTTCGACATAACGGCCGATATCCTCGCGCTTGTCATGTTCGGGATCAACCGAGACGAAGACGATATCGAACTTGTCGCCGTCCGCTCCCAGCTTCTTGCGAAGCTGCGCCATGCGGTTGAGCGTGGTGGGGCAGACATCGGGGCAGCGGGTGAAGCCGAAGAAGATCGCATAGGGCCGCCCATGCAGGCTCTTGTCGGTGACGGTGCGGCCGGCCTGGTTGGTCATCGCAAAGCTGCCGCCATAGGCGGAGGCATAGGCGTCGGCCGCGCCGGGCGGTTTTTGCCGGCTCGCGAAATAGAGCGCGCCGCCGCCGAACGCGGCGATCAGCACGAGGGCCCAGAGCGCGAGGCGCAGGCGGCCGAGCGGGGACGGGGCAGGCGGCTGCGGAGCGGGCGGGGGCGGATCAATGACGTCCATGGCTGGCCTCCGCTCCGGTCGCGCCGATCGGCTGCACCTTCAGGCGCACGGCGATGGCGCCGGCATTTTCGAAACGTAGCGTGACCGGCACCTGCGCGCCGGGTGCAAGCGGCTGTTTCAGCCCGATCAGCATGATGTGATAGCCGCCGGGTTTCAGCGCGACGCCGCCGCCCGCCGGGATCGGCAGGCCGCCCGTTACCGGGCGCATGCGCATCACGCCGCCGTCCATCGTCATGCTATGGACTTCCACCCTGGCGGCGGCGAGGGAGGTGCCGCCAAGCAGCCGGTCCGCCGCCTTGCCGCGATTGACGATGGTCATGAAGCCGGCGCCGTTGCCCTGGCCCGGCGCGGTCTGGCGCGACCAGGGATTCTCGATCGCGATATTGCCCTGGCGGGCATTCTGCGCGGCCAGCGGGGTGATGGCCGTCGCGGCGAGCGCGATGGCCATGAGGGGATAGTTCATGAAAGTCCTTCCTGATGGGGGATTGGCGCCGTGCTTGGCGCCGAATGGATCGCGGCGTCGCCGAGCTGGAAGACCGCGCAGGCGGCGACCAGCAGCCAGCTCGACCGGCGGATACGTCGCAATTCCGCGATAAAGGCGCCGTGCGGGCCCGATATTATGATCATCTTCATGCCTTTTGCCCGCCGGCCCGTGCGTGGGGCTGGCGAAGCGCATGGGCGGGCCATGCGCGGTTCAGCGGCGAAAGCGGGAGGCGCTTCGCCGTGCGGCGGATCAGGCGTGCGCGGGCGGCCCGAGCGCGGGCGGCGGTGGCGCCGCGAGGCGATGGAGGATCAGGTCCGCGACCGCCGGCAAGGCGGGCGGGCGATGACCGGCGTGGTCACGGACCGCGAATGTCGCGGAAGGCGGCTCGACCATGCCGCCGCCCAGCCCGGTAGCGAAGGCACAAGGCGGTTCGGCGGATTTGTGATCGCCGGAATGCCCGTCCTTGCGTTCGATCGGCAGCAGGACCGTCGTCGCGCCTTCGCCGGTGCAGAGCGAAACGATGATGCCCTGAGCGGACGGCACGGGCATGAAGCCCATCGGCACCGCCGCGCGGATCGCCAGCACGCAGACGAGCAGCAGGGCAAACAGGCCCCGCGCCTGGCGCGACTCTCTGATCCGGGCGGTCATCGGCTTTGCCTTAGATGCGATCGGCGCTTTGTCGATGGGACATCTTGTCTCACCCTGAGGCGCTCCGAGTTGTGGAGGTGAGTTGGGCGATAGTGGTTGGAACGGAACGGCTGGAAATGGGAGACGAGCGGTCATCTGCAGATTATTGAGGGGTGATCTCGACCTATGACGCCGCGCCGGTGGCCAATCGCCGCCGCCGATAGAGCCAGGCGAAGGAGATGAGCATCACGATCACCCCGCCGATCAGAGCGCGGGGCCGCCAGCGTTCAAACATCGTAGGGAGGGCGCGCGGGGAAACCCAGCCGGGCGGTTCGGCACGTTTGCCGACCAGATGATCCAGCAATGCGCGCGTCCACAGCACGCTGTTTTCATATGGATCTTCGTCGAAAAACTCGGGGTCTGAGTGGCGGGCGACATAGGGATAAAAGACCTGGCGGCAACCCAGTGCCGCAACCCGGGCGCCATCCGGCCCGATCGGACACCAGGCGCTGCCATAGGATGCCGCTGTCCATGACACACCCTGATCGAAGCAGGAAAGTGCACGATATCGTGGGCCGATCACGACCTGTCCGTTGGCGTCCCTGAAGCCCCAAAGACCACGCCGTTCGAACAAGCGCAATCCGCCTGGGCAGGTGAGCGCCCGTTCTGGATTCGGCCGCCGCGCCGGTGGACGCGCGACCGGTTTGCCATGGACGTCGATCCAGCGGGCGGCATCGCCGTCGCCGACCCGGTAGACGCCTGTTCCTTCAAGGGTCAGCCGGTCGAAAGTGGGCGGTGCGGTAAATCGGCCCTCTCCATCGATGAGACCCCATTTGCCGCCCGTTCGGACGGTGGCGAAGCCATTGCGGAAATCTCCCTGATCTTCGAAGCCATCCGCGCCGCCGAGCAGGCGACCGTCCTGAGAAATGATGTTCGATCTGCCGTTGCGCCGGACGGTGAGCGGCCCGTCGCAGCGCCGTGTTCCATAGCCATGATCGAACCTGCCGATCAGCCGGCCGGGCATGCCGTGCCGGATTTCGTCCAGATCGCCCCGTTGGATGATGCTGAGGCCGCCTGGGCATTGCAGCAGGCGTTTGCCGTCGAGCGGATCGGTCCGCAGGACGCCGTCTGGCGTGACGCCGTACCACCTGTCGCCGGTCCGCACGCGCGGCAATGGGCTGGCGCTTGAGAGATCAACCTTGTCGAAATAGCGACCGGTGAGCAGCGTACCATCGGGGCGGACGATCGCCTCCCCCGGATTGCGGTGAATGCCGTCCTGATTTGTCGGATCGGCCTTCGCGGCCAGACCATAACGGCCCCACCAGTGCAGACTGTCGAACTGCAGCGGAATGACGAGGCGGCCATTGCGATCGACCACGCCGGAACGGATGGCATCGCGGCGATCCGCTTGACCGTCGGGCACGCCGCTGACGACAGCGAGCGCACCGTCGAGGCGCTCAACATGGCTGTAGCGTGGGCGGACTTGCCATGACCCATCGGCACGGATCAGGCCCCATTTTTCCCCTGTCACCGGATCGTCGATGGCTGCCCAGACAAGGTCGCGGCCCGGGCCGTCGAACGGGGTGAAGCTCAAATCCTGCGCGGTCAGCCAGCCTTTGGCGATGTGATAGAGCCCCGCACCGCTCTGACGATAGCCTATTGGATCGGGAAAGCCGGAGAGCGATCCGTCGTGCACGTCGCTGGCCGCGCGGCCTGGGCGCCGCGGCGTGGCGATGAAGCTGTCTGGACCGAACGGCATGATCCTGTCGAAATTCGGCAGCACCGCGAAACGTCCGGTGCGATCGATGATGCCGGATCCCCGCCCGGTCCGAACCTCCGCATATCCGTGAAGGAACGGGCCCGCCGCCCGGTAGCGTGCGGGAATGATCAGCTTGCCCGATCGGTCGATATAGCCGAAGCGCCCGCCGGTCCTGACGGCCGCGAGCCCTTCGCTGAAATGCTGCGCGATTTCGAAACGAAAGGGGATGTGCGGGATGCCGCTATCCTGGTCGACATGACCGCATAGTCGAAATGGCCCACCGCAGCGAGGCACCAGCGGGGCAGCCGCATCGGGGGACGAGGCGGCGGAAATCGACGCCGTCAGACCCACAAGGAAAAGCGTCGCGGCCCGCCTGACCATGTGTCGATGGGGCTGGACCCTAAAGAACAAAGCTTCCCATCACCCTGACACTCTCGATAACTTGGTTTCCATGAATTCGAACTGCATGCAACGGCACTTTGCTCGGGAATGGAGCATATCCGCAACGCCTGCAGGCGGATCGGTCATCACATACCCCCTTAAGTTGAGGCGCACCCCTGCACGCATCGGCGCATAGCGGTAGCCTGGATCATTCAGGGAAGGCGCCCATGTCGAAGAAAATCTTGTTCGTTCTGACCTCTCATGACGCGCTGGGGGATAGCGGCGGCAAGACGGGGACGTGGCTGGAGGAGCTGGCATCGGCCTGGTATGTGCTTGCCGACAAGGGGCATCGGCTGACGCTCGCTTCCGTCGCGGGCGGGGCGGCGCCGATCGATCCCGCCAGCCTGGAAGCACCCTGGTTGACCGATGCGGGCACGCGTTTCCTGGACGACGCGGCCGCCGCCGCCGCGCTGGCGGCGACGCCGCGTCTGGGGGATCTGGATCCGGCGGATTTCGACGCGGTCTATTTCGTCGGCGGGGCGGGCGCCGCGTGGGACTTTCCGGTGGATGGCGCGGTGCGTGCGACGATCGAGGCGATCGACGGCAAGGGCGGCGTGGTTTCCGCCGTCTGCCATGGCGTGCTCGCGCTGGCGGGGGCGAGTGCGCGAAACGGTGGCCCGCTGGTCGCCGGGCGCCGCGTGACCGCGATCAGCAATGTCGAGGAGGAGATGACCACCTTCGACACGCTGGTGCCGGTGCTGCCCGAAACCCGGCTGGTGGAACTGGGCGGCATCTATGCCAAGGCGGCGGAGCCGTTCGGCGCGCATGTGGAGGCCGACGGCAATCTGGTGACCGGGCAGAATCCGGCATCGGCACCGCTGGTGGCCGAGGCGCTGCTCGCGGCCTTTGCGCGGGAAGCGGCGGACGCGGTGTGATATTGTCTTTTTAAGCCGTTTGGGCTGAGCTTGCCGAAGCCCGTGACCTTTCCGGAAACTCAGTTGAAAGAAAGGGCAGGACTTCGACAGGCTCAGTCCGAACGGGTGTGGTCGTTATCGAGCGTGCACGTCGGAGCGCGAACGAGGGAGGAAGCGACGTCGAAGATCCTCAGCATCGCCGGCACGCGCGCGGCAGGTGACGGTGCGTTCGGCGTCGCCGGGGCCGCGTCGCGATCCCCTGCGGCCAATGGCCGCTATCGCCCGCCGCGCCTGATCGAGGCGCTGGTGCCGCGCCCCGGCGTCGCCCGGCGCATCGCCGAGGCGGAAGGGGGCGTGGTGCTGCTCGCCGGGCCGCCGGGCAGCGGCAAGACGACCTTGCTCGCCGGCCATCATGCGGTGCTGGCCGAACAGGGCGCGCCCGTCCATTGGCTGACGCTTTCGATCGAGGACAATGATCCCGCGCTGCTTGCCCGCCATCTGGCGCGCGCCTTTGCGGGGGATGCGCCGTGCACGCACGATGCGGGCGAGGGCGGCGATGCGCCGCATGCGGCGGCGGGCATCACCGGTTTCGTCGACGGGCTGGAGCGGATCAGCGATCCCCATGCCCATGCGCTGATCGAACGCTTCCTGCTGGCGGCGCCGGCGGACAGCCGCTTCCTCGTCACCGGCCACCGCATGCGCGGCACCGCGCTGCACGACGGCTGGCTGCGCGGCATGGTGTGCGTGATCGGCGCCGACCGGCTGAAGCTGACCGACGATGAGGCGGCGGCGCTGCTCGGCAAGGGCTGGACGCGCTGGGATGCGCAGCGGCTGAACCAGATCGCCGATGGCTGGGCGGCGGGGCTGCGTTTCTTCGCGCGCATGCCCGATGCCGCGCGCCGGCTGCTCCACGACAGCGGCGAACAGGCGGCGATCCCCGCCGAGATGGCCGATTATTTCGACGATGTGATCTGTGCCGGCATGGATGCGGAGACGCTGGCGGCGCTGATGGATGTGAGCGTGCTCGATCGCTTCACGCCCGAGGCGCTGGCGGCGATGCCGGATGCGCCCTGCCCATGGTCGCGGATCGACGCGCATATCCGCGACGGGCTGTTCATCCGTTATCTCGACGATGGGCGGAGCTGGGCGGCGTTCCACCCGGCATTCGGCCGCCATCTGCGCCAGCGGCTGCGCCGGTTCGATCCCGCCCGGCATGAGCAGCTGAAGCGCTTCGCGGCGACCTGGTTCGAACATAACGGCTTCGCGGCGGAGGCGATCCGCCACGCCGTGACGGTGGCGGACACCGCTTTCGCCGCGCGGATCATGGAGAATGTGGGCGCGATCCTGGTCGATCTGCGCGACGGACCCGATGTCGGGCTGGGCGAGCGCGTCTCGGCCAGCCAGGCCGGGGAATTGCCGCTGCTGTTCCTGGGGCAGCTTTATTTCCGCATCCGTAGCGGCCGGCTGGTGGAGGCGCGCACCGCGCTGGAGGATGCGCGCGCGGTGACGCACGACTTTACCGCGCTGCGCGACGGGGCGGACCGCGTCGCCATCCAGGGTTTCGCGCAATTGCTGAGCATGGTGCTGGAAGCGTCGGAAGACCGGCCGATCACCGAGGCCCGGATCGCCGGACTGGAGGCGGCGCTGGCCGCCTATATCGGCACGCAGCCGGTGCTGGCGGGCAGCGTCGCATCGCTGCTGACGCTCGTCTATCTGGAATTGTCGCGCTATGCGGAAGCGGCGACGGTGTGCGGCATCGGGCTGAAGGCGCTGCAGGAATATAGCGCGAGCAAGGTCGCGATCTTCCTGCGCATCCACCAGGGCGACGTCGCGCTGGCGCGCGACACGATCGACAAGGCGGTGCTGCATATCGAGGATGCGCAGCGGCTGGCGCGGATCGAGGGCGGCGGCAGCAGCTATGAAGTGCTCTCCACCCAGGTGCTGCGCGCGAACCTGCATTACGAGAATAACGAGCTGGATATCGCGCTGCGCATGCTGGAGCCGGCGCTGGCGCAGATGCACACGATCAACGGCTGGGTGCGGCTTTATGCCGCGGGCTTCGCCAATGCGGCGGCGATCGCGGGCATCCGCCAGGGGCTGGATGCGGCGGAGGCGCAATTGCGCGCCGGAGAGGCGCTGGCGCGCGAACGCAACCTGCCGCGCCTGTTGCAGTTCATGGCGATCGCGCGGCTGCGCGAACTGACGCGCGCGGGCGAATGGCGGTTGGCGATGGAGGCGATGGAGGCGCCGCCGCTGGCCGATCTGCTGGCGGCGGAGAGCCTGTCGCCCGCGATATTGGGCGTGCAGGTGCCGGCACTGCTGGAAGCGGCGCGGCTGATGATCGAACTGGGCCGCCCGCACGACGCGCAGGTCTGGCTCGACCGGATCAACAAGGCGTTCCTGGACGAGGCGGACAGCCGGCTGCGCTTCACCTTCCGCGTGATGGCGATGCGCGCGGCGCACGGCCTGCGCCGCTACAATGCGGCGGTGGAGCATATGCAGGCGGCGGTCGATCTGGCGCGGCATACCGGGCTGGTGCGGCGCGCGCTCAACAACCGGCTGCACCTGATCGAGATGTTCGACTGGTCGGTGCGCAACGGCCGGCATCTGCCCGCGCGGATCGGCGCCTATGTGGACGATGTGCTGCGCCGCGCCGACGGATCGGAAAGCGGCGCCGCGCTGCAACAGGCGAGCCCGCGCCGCGGCGTCGAGCAGCTCGCCAACAATTTCACGCTCTCCCCGCGCGAAACCGAGATCATCGCGCTGGTGGCCGAAGGCTATATCACCAAGGAGATCGCGACCCGGCTGGGCATTTCCGAAGGCACGGTGAAAAGCCACCGCAAAAAGATCCACGAGAAGCTGGGCGTGGCCAGCCGATCGCAGGCGATCGTGCGGGCGCGGGATTTGTTGATTATCTAAAGAACATTATTGGAGTTTTGCCGTATCCGCGAGCGTACGGAAATCGGTGAGCGTCGAATCGAAATAATGAAGGCGAGGGGCGTCGAAGGTGATCATGTAGAGCTTGCCCTTGATGATCGATGCCCTTGCTTCCCCTTTTCTGGTGAGTTCGTCCGCATCGGTATACTCATAGGTGAATTGCACGCCGTCATGGCCGAAGGCGCTGCCCGGCTCGGTCGACAGCAACTGGAAGGCGCCGATTTTCTTGTAGGTGCGATAGGTGCCTTCCAGCAGTTCGGGTATCTCGATCAGCAGCATGTTCGATTTGAATTTCGGCAGTGGATCCCGTTTCGCATTCGCTTCCCGAACCAGGGGTTTTCCCGATTCGATGCCGGCGAAGAATGTCACGTCGTTGAGCTGTTCGCCGTCCAGCGTCCAGGTTTCGCTGTTCTTGCCGGGCTTGATATCAAGGCGGTTCCAGTCGCGCGACGGTGTTACGGCCAGGGTGGAATCGGCGACCGTCACCGTTTCCCCCTTCACGCGCAATTTGTGCGCATGCGCGGCGGTGGCGCACAGGGTTGTCGCGAAAATGGCGAAGGCCGTGCCCTGAAGCATATTCCGGATTTTCATTGCGCAGTTTCCTCAGGGACCAGGAGTTTGATCATTTTTGCGTCGGACGCTGTGGGATCGAGTTCCAGATATTTCCGGAGCGCGGCCTTGCCGTCGGATGGTTTGCCGAGCTTGATCAGTGACAGGCCAAGCCCGCGGAATGCCGGGGCCTTGGTGCCGTCGAGCTCGACGGCCTTGGCGTAGAATTCGACGGCATTGGCCAGATCGCGTTGATTGCCCCGCGTGCGATAGAGTTCGCCGCGCGCCAGCCATAGATCGGCGGTCCATCCCTGTTTCGCGAGGTTGGCGATGATATATTCGCTGGCCCCGAAATCGTTCAACTTGATCTGATCATCGAGGAACATCGGCAGCCATGGCGCCAGTGCCTCGCGATATCGCGAGGCGCCGTCGTCGCGTCCATCGCCGTCGGGCGCGGCCAGCGCGGCCAGGGTGGCGGCGCGCTCGGCATTGGGTGGATGGGAGGCGGTGAAGGCGATCGCATCGAAATTGGGTTTCTGGAGCCCCTTTGTACGGGCCGAAGCTTCGATTTCACCCATGAGGTTCTGCCAGATCGCTGATGCGGCCTGCGGCCTCAGTCGGCTGCGATTCAGATAACCAAGCCCCAGCAGGTCGGCTTCGCGTTCGTTGTCGCGTCCGTACCGGAACAAGCTTCCATACACCGTGATTTCCAGATTTCGATAAGCCTGCCGGGTGTTGTAGCTTGGCGACATGCCGGCCAGCAGCCCTCCCCAGGCCAGGAAGTCATACCCGCGTCTGGTCGATTTGAAACGCGTCAGGCCATGGCGTTTCTCGAAATGGCCGAATTCATGACCCATCACTGCGGCGAGTTCGGCTTCGTTCTGTATTCTGAGCAATATGCCGCTGAAGATGCGCATCGTACCATTCGGCGTCATGGTGGCGTTGAATGTCGGCTCCCGCAGCACATAGATCCGTGCGGAACCACAGCGATCCGTGCCCACGGCATCGCACAGCACCTTGCGGAGATAGGCCGTCAGCTTTTCGTCGTTGATGACCAGCCGGGAGGCGGCGAGCGCGCGTTCGCTTTCGTCATCTTCGCGCCAGAGGCCGATCTCGTCCACGCCCTGCGGCTGGTATGCACCTTGATATGGGGGCGGGGGCGGCGCGACCTGCGCGACCGCGTGATTCCATGTCAGGCAGCCCAGAAGTCCAGCCAGTGCGGCCCGGCCGTGTCGCCCGGAGGCGGCCATCACGGCTTTCCGAGTTCGCTGCCGGGAAATTGCTCGAGAAGCTGGCTGACGCGCTTTTCCGAGCCAAGGCTTTCCCTGACGTCGCCGCCCATCGCGGCATCGGCGTTAAGCCAGAGCAGATCCCCGGTCTTGAGGTCGACAAGGCCGGCATATCCCTGATGCTCGCCCGATTTCACCGAGATCCCCGGGCCGATCAGGGCCAGGACCTGCAAAACCTTTCGCCCGGTCGAGCCATAGGCATCCTTATTGTATATGAAGATGCCATAATCCGCATCCTTCGCGCCCGGCAGATCGGCGACGCCCTTGCCCAGCGACCAATCGAAAACAGCATCCTTATTGTCGCGCTTCTTGGTGGGCAGCCTGTTGCCGACGAAGAACTGATATTCGATGATCGAGCGGGATATCGCCGCGAACAGCGCCATATGTTCCTGAACGTTGCGCGTGTCGTCGCCATAGGCTTCGGGGGCTGCGATCACCTCGTTGCCCAGCTGGCCCTGGAGTTTCTCGAGCGCGGCCTGGATATTGGCCTTGGCCTGTTCGGTCCATTCCGCATTGGGCTCGAACATGCCGCCGGTCGATTGGGATCCGACGCTGACCGAGGGGCGGAAGACCAGGATCTTCTTGCCGCTTTTGGGTGCAAGGCTGAAACCCTGCTTTACGGCAGAGCGTTCCTGCGCATTGGCCGGCAGTTCCACGGTCATGGTAAGACAGCTCGCCAGCGCGAGCCATCCAAATATCGATTTCATCGGAGCCCCCTCCACAATGCGGCATTTCCCAGTGCCGCATCTGAAATTGATAATCTCCTGTCAGGAACGCCGCAAGAGATAGGCAGGTTAAAATGCCTGATCTTGCTCCATTCTGGAGCAAGTTCCTCAAAGCGGTTCTCAGGCCGCGCCGATGGACATCACCCCTCCATCTGCCTGCGGCGGAGCGCCCAGGCGAGCAGCGCCATGATCGCGCCGCCGATGGCGAAGATCGTGCCGGCGACGGCGAGGAACAGGGGGATGTTGCCCAGTTCCTGGTTCCTGTCCGCCAGCGCGAAGCCGGTCAGCGCCAGCAGTGCGCAGACGACGAGGACGATCAGGCCGCCACGGATGCGGACCGTCCAGAAATGCGGCTTCACGATCACGCGCCGTTCGATGACGTCCAGATATTGCCGGACGACCCTGTCCGCCTGTTGCGCGGCCTCGCGCGAGACGGGGACGCGCAGGGTGCCCCGGACGGTCTGCAGGCTGAACCGGCCGGGATTGCGCGCGACCGTCATCGCCGTGCCGAATTCGATCATCGGCGGATCGGACGCGATAGAGGCGACGCGCTGGAATCGCGTCATGCCCGTCGTTGCCAGCCCGAAATAGCAGTCGCCGATCAGCACGCCGTCTTCGGAGAAGATCACCTCCAGCCCGTCCGCCGGGATCGCGCGAGGCAGGCGATAGTCGTTCTCCGCCTCGCGTTCGGCGAAGCGGGCGTCGATCTCGCGATAGCGTTCCACCTGGTCCGCCGGCACCGTCCAGCGCGCGATCGCCGTCCGCCCGCTCCGCATCGCGCGGACGATGCGGACCGCCCACAGGAAATTGGCGAAAAGCGCGGTGCCGAGGATCGCGGCGAGCAGGCCAAGGCTGATCGATGCCGCGCTGCGCCCGGTTTCGTGGCCGAGCGTCTGCATCTCGTACGCGCCGAACGCGACGGCGACGATGCCGCCCAGCGCGATGACGCCGCAAATGATGGTATTGCGCTCCGGATGGCGCACGCCCCCGTTTCTCATGCCGACGGTGCTCCCGTGGATCGCTGTCGCGCGGGCATCATGCCCTGTGATTGGGACAGTCTCAACGGGGTGTGATTGTTCAGCGTTCACTGTGATGGGTAGGATTGAACCGACTTGGAACGCAAAATTGAGTCACGAATATCGCCTGCCATCCAGTGATGATGGAATTGTATGGCAGGAAAACACGTAGGTCGAGGATTGACCTATAAATTGGGATGTGGTCCATCGCGCTCAGAGGGGGCGAACGTATGACTCGCGATTACTTCGATCAACTTTTGGAGTTGGCGGCAGACATCGTAGTTTTAGTCGATGCTGAAAGAACGCTTGATAAGCGGGACTGGAAAAAGGCCAAGGAGCAGCACGATGGTTTGGAAGCTAAATTCAAAGAGGTTCGCAATAAATACGTCGATGCCTTGCTCGGGACGCCGGAGGGGCATGCGGAGGCCTACGAATTGGTTGTTGATGACATCGAGCAAATCAAAGCGACGTGCGACCCATCCTGGCTTCCTGCGGTCAATTATACATCCGACAGTTTACTGCCGTATCTGAAAAAGGAATCTGGCCGAAATCCGCGCACGCGGAAGGCTATCAAATCCGCCCCGTGGGTCTTGGCCGGCATCGGGGCGATCACCTACTTCGGTATTCGGTTTTGGTCCGCCACGCCCATTAGCCACACGATCGAAACGAAGGAGGGTATTCAAGAGCGCGCGGCCGCAATCGCCAAATTGCTGCGCTACGACGAATGGATGCAAACGCATGTGAGGAAGGGCGGATGGCTCAAGGGGATCCTATTTTGGCCGATCGAGCCGAATGAAGAAGAGATCAAGGGGGCAGGTGAGTTCGCAGGACTTGCCTACGAGGCGCAGAAAATCAGTGTCGAACGGTTCGATTGTCTCGCAATACCGCGTGGTCACGGCGAGAGGCCTTCCAAGGAAGAGCTAGATTACCTGCAGAAGACTGCAGAATATCTGCGTGGGTCGAACGTGAAATGGAGCGCGACCCCCGTGTTTGCTGTCGTCGATGCCGCCAAAGCTGTTGGTAAGTGCTGATCTTTTGGTTGCATGATTGAATTGTTCGAAGTGGCATTATAGTCTTTGTGGTAACCATGTCACTAAACCTAAATATTATTCGCCCCGCTAGCCGCGCGCTCTTGGTGGTGGCTTGTAGTATTTTCCTCGCATGGCGGTAAGCTAAAGCTTAGGCGGTGTGGGCAAATTTGAGCCAGTATCTGGCGGTGGCGAGATGGACCATTCCGAGGAAGCTATTGGCCAGTTGGTCATATCGGGTAGCGATGGCTCGGTTGATCTTGAGTTGTCCGAACATGCGCTCGATGCGATTGCGCTGCTTGTAGAGTGCCCGATCATGTTCGATTTTCACGCGGCGGTTTGATCGACCGGGAATGACGGCCTCGATATTTCGTTCAGCAAGGTCGGCACGGATTGCATCGGCGTCGTAGCCCTTGTCGGCGAGCAAAGCGTCAGGCGCGCGCTCGGTGAGGCTGATCAGGGCATCATAGGCCTTGTAGTCTGCTGCCTCTCCGACCGTCAGGTGGAGGGCGAGAGGCCTTCCGAGGGCATCAGCCAAGCAGTGAAGCTTACAGGTGAACCCGCCCCTCGAGCGGCCAAGAGCGCGTCGATGAGTCCCCCTTTTCTACCCGCTGCCGAGACGTGGGTGCGAACGGTGGTGCTGTCAATGCTGTAGTGGCCGCTGTCCACCATAATCTCGGCCAGCGTCACGGCAACGATCTACCAGACCCCGGCTTCACTCCATCGCCGGAACCGCCGATAGATGGTGTTCCAACTGCCATATTTGGGCGGAACGTCGTGCCATGGGGCACCGCATCGGAGCCGCCAGAGGATGCCATTGACGACTGCGCGGTTCTGCTCGGGACGCCTGCCTCGGCCGCGATTTTCAGGATCGATGGGCAATAGGCCTTTCAGCGCCCGCCATTCAGCCTCTGTCAGATCGCCTCGGCTCAAAGCTTCCCCCAAAAAAAGCAGCCTTGAATCAATCCTCTCGGATCGGGTCAAGCCTCACGCTCTGTTCGCGGCGATGCGCCCTAACTCAAACCCTCTGTGCCTACTTAATCTCGGGGCAATTTCTCCGCGATACCTTCAAACTCGGCCGCCGTGAAACCGGTCAAGGTAGGCATTTCCCAGTCGAAGAACCGCTTGTCAGAGATTGCATGAAGCACCAAATTCCTGACACCCAGCATCTCCAAATGCGACAATGCCGTGTTCGGAACAACGGACAGCACAGCTTGCGCTATACGATCCGCGACCGGTTCGATGCTCGGCGAGGTGATCACCAAGTCTCCATCGCGCTCCAACTCACCGAGCACCATCGCGATTGTTTTACTGAGAAGTTTGTCTTGCATGCCGCCCTACCGCTCCAGATCTAATAATTGCAGTGAGTGGACGATGCGGCAACCGAGCAATTTCTCGTGGCGCAAATTTGTTCACGCCGCCTAGAAGCAGATCGCAGCGCGAAAATTTCCTCCATCTGATACCACGGTGTTCCGAGTGGTGTGGCCGGGTAAAGGTTGCGCTTGAAGATCAAGTGATCGAGCGGTGCGAACATATCGAGATGTTACTAAGTAATCCCTCTCGTGCATCACGGACGATCCTGTTCATTGGCCGTCAGGTGATATCGGTGTCGCTGGCTTGAAGCGTTTTTAGCGGCGCGGGACGGCGCCGGTTTGTTACGCTCTAGGACTCATGTTAGCCTCTCCCGCCGGTTGTGGCTCATCGCATCGCTAAAGGGGCAAGTGCATGGGACGGTTCTGGAAAGTCTGCGCGATCGGCGGAGCCGGGGTGATGCTGGCGAGTTTCTCCGCCGCGCCGCGCGTTTCGCCCGAGACATTGGCGGCGCTCGATCCCAGCCGGCTGGCTGAGCTGATCTGCGGTTCGAAGCGGGTGGGCAACATGTTCGCGCGCGAACTGCTCGTCGCGGCGGCGGTGGCGGCGCCGGCGAGCCGGAGCAAGCCGATCCCGCTTTATCCCGATCTTGCCGGCTCGCCCTTCCGCGTGACGGCGCGCGACCAGCAGGCGCAGCGTTATTTCAGCCAGGGGCTGCTGCTCAATTACGGTTTCAACCATGCCGGCGCGGTGCGATCGTTCCGCGAGGCGCAGCGGATCGATCCGGATTGCGCGATGTGCTGGTGGGGCGAAGCGGTGGCGCTGGGCCCCAATATCAACGCGCCGATGGACGAGCGCGACCGGCCGGCGGCGCTGGCGGCGATGGACAAGGCGATGGCATTGCGCGGTGGCGCATCCCCGCGCGAGCGCGCGCTGATCGAGGCGGTGGCGCTGCGCTATTCGCGCGATGCCAAGGCCGATCGCGCGGCGCTGGATGCGGCCTATGCCGATGCGATGATCGCGGTGGCGCGCCGGTTCCCCGACGACAGCGATATCGCGGTGCTGGCGGCTGAGGCGGCGATGGATACGACGCCCTGGAATTACTGGGAGGCGGACCTGCGCACCCCGATCGGGCGGAGCGGGGAGGCGATCCGGCTGGTGGAAGCCGTGCTGCGCCGCGATCCCGGCCATGTCCAGGCGGCGCATCTCTATGTCCATCTGCTGGAGGCGAGCGATCCGCAGCGGGCGGAGGCGGCGGCGGACCGGCTGTCCGCCGCGTCGACGCGCAGCGCCGGGCACCTCGTTCATATGCCGGGCCATATCTATATGCGGCGCGGGCGCTATGCGGACTCGATCAGAGTGAATGTCGCCGCCGCGCGCGCCGACGAGGCATTCATCCGCGACACCGACGACCGCAGCCTCGTGCGCTATGGCTATTATCCGCACAATATCCATTTCATCGTCGCCTCCGCGCAGATGGCGGGCGACATGGGCACCACGATCCGCGAGGCGCGGCGGCTGCGCACCGTGCTCGACCCCGACACATCGGCGCGGATCGCCTGGATCCAGGCGATCGACGCGGCACCCTATCTGGCGGCGGCGCAATTCGCGGCGCCCAGGGCGATCCTGGCGATGGCGGCGCCCGATCCGCGCCTGCCCTATCCCGCCGCGATGCGCCATTATGCGCGCGCCGTCGCCTATGCTCAGCTTCGTGACCGCAAGGGTTTCGACGGCGAACTGGCGGCGATCGCGGCGCTGAAGGCATCCGATGCCTTCGCCGACATGATCGCGCAGGGCGTGCCCGCGCCCGATCTGCTGGCGCTGGCGGAAGCCGTGGCGCGGGGCCGGTTCGCGGCGGCGAACGGACGGCATGGCGAGGCGGCGGGCCATTATGCCCGCGCGATCGCGATCGAGGGGCGCATTCCCTATCAGGAGCCGTCATATTGGTATTATCCGGTCAACCAGTCGCTGGGTGCGGCGCTGTTTGCTCAGGGCAAGCATGGCGAAGCCGCTGCCGCGTTCCGCGCGGCGCTGGCGCAGGCCCCCAATAATGGCTGGGCGCTGTACGGGCTGATGCGCAGCGAGGCGGCGCAGGGGCGCGCGGCGGAGGCGGCGGCGGCGAAGCAGGCGCTGGCCAGGGCGTGGCAGGGGGATCGGCGCTGGCTGCGGATGGACCGGCTTTAGATCGGTTCCGAGGCAGGTGAACTCACTGCCGGCTTGGAGCCGCAGGCCGGCGACGTTAAATTGCGGTACATCATCACACTCCGCATTTCCCCTCCGCCATCCTGGGGAAGCCGTGCTGATCCCCCTCCCGGCGCTGAAGCGTGGGGAGGGGAGGTGGGGGCTCGCTTGTGCGCCAGGCGGCGCTTCGTTCGACGCGTTCGAGCAGGCCGCGTCCGACCATGAACGCGGCGGCGCCCAGGCTGCCGCTCATGAAGCCGATCGCGGCCAGGCCCAGCGTGGAGGCGGCCTGGCCCGCGCCGGCGCGGACCAGCGCCGCGACCAGATCTATCGCGAGCCCGCCAAGGCCGAGCGCCGCCATGCCGATCGCGCGGATCGCGAGATCGCCCCAACGGGTGGTCCACCAGCTTGCGGGATATCGCGTCGACATGGCGCCCAGCTATCGATCGCGACATAGCAATTCGAGAGCGAAAGCCGGGTTTCGCATAGTGCCGGCATATGGATGCCGGCCGGCGTTACGCTTCGGCGAGCAGGCGGTATCCGACGCCGAGTTCGTTGGCGATCACCGATCCCACCGGGCCGGGCGTTTCCAGCTTCTGGCGCAGGTTGCGCACGACGATGCGCAGATATTCGATGCGGGGATCCTCTTCGCGGCTCCAGGCGGCGGCGAGGATGCGATCGTGCGTCACCACGCGCCCGACGCTGCGGGCGAGGATGGCGAGCACGTCATGCTCCTTGCGCGTCAGATGGATTTCCTCGGCGCCGCGCCGCACCACGCGTTGGTCCAGATCGATCTCCAGATCGCCCTTGCGGACGATCTTCGGTGTCGCGGCGGAGAGGCTGCGGTGGCGCAGCGCGACGCGCAGCCGGGCGAGCAGTTCCTCCGTATCGAAGGGTTTGGTGACATAGTCGTCGGCGCCGAGATCAAGCGCGGCGACCTTCTGGTCGGTCGCGTCGCGCGCGGAGATCACCAGGATCGCGGTTTCGCCCTGCCTGCGGATCAGCGGCACCAGTTCCAGCCCGTCGCGATCGGGCAGGCCGAGATCGAGCAGCACGCCGCTGGGCGCCTCCGCGCGCAGCTGCGTCATCGCCTCCGCGCCGTTCATCGCCTCCGCCACGCGATAGCCCGCGCGTTCCAGCGTGTTGCGCAGCAGGCGGCGGATCGGCTGCTCGTCATCGACGATCAATATGGTGGCCGACATGGATCAGGCGTCTCCCGGCGCATCAGCGCGCACGATGAGGTTGGACGGAAAGACCAGGCCGAAGCGCGCGCCACGCCCGTCGGCGCGATTGGCGGCCTCTATGCCGACGCCCATCGCATCGGCGAACGCCTTGACGATGGCGAGGCCGAGGCCGGTGCCGCCCGCCGCGCGATCCGAGCCCTCGACCCGGCGGAAGGTTTCGAACACCTCCTGCTCGCGGCCCGGAGGCAGGCCCGGCCCCTGATCGAGCACCGCCAGGCGCAGCACGCCGAACTGGTGCGCGCCCTCGATCACGATCGGCGTGCCGGGATCGCCATAGCGGCCGGCATTGTCGAGCAGGTTGAGCAGGCAGTGGTGCAGTAGCTGGGGGTCCGCGCGCACGAAGGGCAGATCGGGCGGCACGTCCAGCCGGAGTTCGTGCCCGTGCAGCACCGATCGCACGTCGTGCGCCGCGCTGGTGACGGCGTCCCCCAGATCGACCGGTTCGATATTGAGCCTGAGCGCGCCGGCCTCGACGCGCGCCATGTCGAGCAGATTGGCGATGAAGCGGTTGAGCCGCGCCGCCTCTGCCTTGATCGTGCCGATCAGTTCGGGCGTCGCGCCATGTTCCAGCGCGTCGGCGGCGGCCATCACGGATGTGAGCGGGGTGCGCAGATCATGGCTGACCGACGAGAGCAGCGCCCCGCGCAGCCGATCGCGCGTGCGGATCGCATCGACGTCGCGCATCTCCGCCTCGAACCGGAAGCGTTCGAGCACCAGGGCGGCCTGGTCGACAAGATTGACGAGCAGCGGCAGCTGATCGGGGCGCACCGGATCGCCGCCGCGCTCGTTGGCGACCGCGAGCACCGCGAGCGTGCGTTCGCCGACGATCAGCGGCTGGAACCGCCAGTCGGACGCGGCGAGGGTTTCGGTGCCCCGCCCTGCGGCGGCGCGGGAATCGAAGGCCCATTGCGCGGCGGCGAGGTCCATCGTCTCCATCCGGTAGCCGCTGTCGCTGGCGGCCTGCACGGTCATGCCCTGGCCTTCGGTGTGGGTGAGCAGGATCGTCGCGCAGCCGAACAGGCGCGAGACTTCCTCGACGATCGTCCGCGCGACATCGTCGGCGGTGCCGAGCGTGGTGAGCTTGCGCAGGAAACCGGCGAGCGCGGCATTGGCGCGCGCGCTGGACGCGGCGAGGTCCGCCTGCGCACGCACGCGCGCGGTCAACTGGCTGGTGACGACCGCGGTGCCGAGCAGCACGATCACGGAGATGACATTCTCCGGATTGTTGATCGAAAGCGTGCCGACCGGCGGCAGGAACACGAAATTATAGGCGAGGCTGGAGGTGAGCCCGGCGAACAGCCCCGTGCGCAGCCCGAACAGGCTGGCGGCCGCCATGACGGGCAACAGATAGAGCAGGGCGACATTGCCGAGATCGAGAATGTGGAGCAGCGCGCGGCCCGCCAGCGTGATGCCCGCGACCATCGCCGCCGTCCACAGATAGCCTGCGGGGCTGCCCCATTGGCCGCCACCCGGCTTGCGCCGGCTCTCCGGTTCCGCCGGCGCGGCTTCGAGCGGCAGGACATGCACGGCGACATCGGGTGTTTCACGCACGAGCTGATCGACGACCGAGCCGTGGCGGAGTTCGAACCAGCGCGAACGCTGCGACTTGCCGACGATGAGCTGGGTGGCGCGGGCCTCCGCGATGAAGGTCTTCAGGCCATCAACGACATTGGCGGCCGGCACCGTCGCGATCTCTCCGCCGAGCCGGGTGGCGAGGTTGATCGCGGCGGCGAGCCGGCGGTGCTCGGCGTCGCCGAAGCCCTGGCTGCGCGGGGTTTCGATGAACACGGCCGTCCAGGGGCCGTGCAGCGCGTCGGCGATACGCTTGGCCGCGCGGACGAGAGTCTCGGCGCCCGGCAATTCGTTGATCGCCACGACGATGCGCTCGCCGCCCGCCCAGGTGCCGCCGACGCCGATCGCGCGGACATGATCGAGCATCTGCGCATCGACCGCCTGCGCCGCCCGCCGCAGCGCCAGTTCGCGCAGCGCCGAAAGATTGGATTTGGAGAAGAAATGCGAGAGCGCGCGCGTCGCTTCCTGCGGCAGATAGACCTTGCCCGCCTTCAGCCGCTCGATCAGCTCGTCGGGCGGGAGATCGACCACTTCGATCTCCGCCATCTCCAGGATGGAATCGGGCACGGTTTCGCGCACGCGGACGCGGGTGAAGCTGGCGACGACGTCGTTCAGGCTTTCGATATGCTGGATATTCAGCGTCGAATAGACGTCGATGCCCGCCGCGAGCAGTTCCTCCACATCCTGGTGGCGTTTGGGATGCCGGCTGCCCGGGGCATTGGTGTGGGCCAGTTCGTCGACCAGAACCAGGCGCGGCGCGCGGGCGAGGATCGCATCGAGGTCCATTTCGTGGAGCGTACGCCCCTCATAATCGATTGCGCGCCGGGGCATGATCTCATGGCCGCGCGTGAGCGCCTCGGTTTCGGCCCGGCCATGGGTTTCGACCACGCCGATCACGACATCGACGCCCTCGCGCCGCCGCGATGCGCCGTCGGTCAGCATCTCGAAGGTCTTGCCGACGCCGGGGGCGGCGCCGAGGAAGATCTTCAGCGTGCCGCGACCCTCCTGCGCCGCCTGGCGCAGAAGGGCTTCGGGCGAAGGGCGCGCCGGTTGGTTCAACGCAGCCGGTCGAGCGCTCGATTGAGCGACAGGATGTTGATGCGGGGTTCGCCGAGCACGCCGAGCAGCGGCTGTTCGACCTGCGCCGCGACGAGCGCGCGGACGCGCGCGGCTGGCAGGCCGCGAACCCGCGCGACGCGTTCGACCTGGGCGAGCGCGGCCTGGGGCGAGAGATCGGGGTCGAGCCCCGATCCGCTCGCGGTGACGAGATCGGCGGGCAGGGCGCCCGACACGCCTTCCGCCCGGCGCTTCTCCACATCGCCCTTCACGCGATCGATCAGCGCCTGGCTGGTGGGGCCGAGGTTGGAGCCCGACGAGGCGAGCCCGTCATAGCCCTGGCCGGCGGCGGAGGGGCGCGTCTGGAAATAGCGGTCGCTGGTGAAGGCCTGGCCCACCACGGTGGAGCCGACGACCTTGCCGTTCTCGACCACCAGGCTGCCATTGGCCTGGACGGGGAAGATCGCCTGGCCGATGCCGGTGATCGCCAGCGGATAGGCCAGCCCGAGCAGGGCCGCGAACAGGATCGTCATGACGATCGCGGGACGCAGTGCGGAGGTAAAATCCTTGCCCATGGTTCTTTCCTTATGCCAGGCCGAGGCCGCCGACCACCAGGTCGATGAGTTTGATGCCGATAAAGGGAGCGACAAGGCCGCCAAGGCCGTAGACCGCCAGGTTGCGCGCCAGCAGCGGGCCCGCGCCCATCGGCTTGTAGGCGACCCCCTTCAGCGCCAGCGGCACCAGCAGCGGGATGATCAGCGCGTTGAAGATGATCGCCGAGAGGATCGCGCTTTCCGGACTGTCGAGACCCAAGACGTTGAGCACGCCGAGCCCCGGATAAAGCGTGACGAACATCGCCGGGATGATCGCGAAATATTTGGCGACGTCGTTGGCGACCGAGAAGGTGGTGAGCGCGCCGCGCGTCATCAGCAACTGCTTGCCGAGGCCGACGACCTCGATCAGCTTGGTCGGATCGCTGTCGAGATCGACCATGTTGCCGGCTTCGCGCGCGGCCTGGGTGCCGGTGTTCATCGCGACGCCGACATCGGCCTGGGCGAGGGCGGGCGCGTCGTTGGTGCCGTCTCCGCACATCGCGACGAGCCTGCCGCCTTCCTGTTCCTGGCGGATCAATGCCAGCTTGTCCTCCGGCGTCGCCTGCGCGAGGAAATCGTCGACGCCCGCTTCGGCGGCGATCGCGGCGGCGGTCAACGGATTGTCTCCGGTGATCATCACCGTGCGGATGCCCATGGCGCGCAGTTCGGCGAAGCGTTCGCGAATGCCCGCCTTCACCACATCCTTCAGGAAGATGGCGCCGAGCAGGCGGCCGTCCTTCGCGACCGCCAGCGGGGTGCCGCCGGCGCGCGCGATCTCGTCGGTGATGCGGCGCAGTTCGGTCGCCGCCGCGGTTTCTCCCGCGCCCGGATTGGCGCGGAGGATCGAATCCACCGCGCCCTTCTGCACGAGCGCACCGCCGGTCCGGACGCCCGACACGCGGGTCTGGGCGGTGAAGGGGATCACCTCCGCATCGGCGGGCAAGCTGCGGGCGAGGCCGAATTTCTCGCGCGCGAGCACCACGATCGAGCGACCCTCAGGCGTTTCGTCGGCAAGGCTGGCGAGCAGCGCCGCTTCGGCCAGTTCCTGGGCCGAGGTGCCGCCGACCGCGCGGAATTCGCTGGCCTGGCGATCGCCGATCGTGATCGTGCCGGTCTTGTCGAGCAGCAGCACGTCGACATCGCCCGCCGCCTCCACCGCGCGACCCGATTTGGCGAGCACGTTGAAGCGGACCAGACGGTCCATGCCGGCGATGCCGATGGCGGAGAGCAGCGCGGCGATGGTGGTGGGGATGAGCGTGATCAGCAGCGCCGCGAGGATCGCGACGGGGATGCTGCCGCCGGCATAGCTGGCGAAGCCCGGAATGGTGCCGACCGCGATCAGGAAGATGATGGTGAGGCCCACCAGCAGCAGCGTCAGCGCGATCTCGTTCGGCGTCTTCTGCCGTTCGGCGCCCTCGACCAGCGCGATCATGCGATCGAGAAAGCCCTGGCCCGGATCGACGGTGACGCGCACCGTGATCCGATCGGAGATCACGCGCGTGCCCGCGGTGACGGCGGAACGGTCCCCGCCCGCCTCGCGGATCACCGGCGCGCTTTCGCCGGTGATCGCGGATTCGTTGACCGATGCGACCCCCTCGATCACTTCGCCGTCGGCCGGGATCAGATCGCCGGTCTCGACCAGGACGACATCCCCCGCGCGCAGCTGGCTGGCGGGCACCGATGTGATCGCGCCGTTCCTGAGCCGTTTCGCGGTGAGTTCGGCCTTGGTCGCGCGCAAGGACGCGGCCTGCGCCTTGCCGCGCCCTTCGGCCAGCGCCTCCGCGAAAGTGCCGAACAGCACCGTCAGCCAGAGCCAGATGACGAGTTGCAGCTTGAAGCCGGTGGCCAGCGCATCCTGCCCGACGACCAGCAATATGGTGAGCAGCGCTGCGACGACGGCGGTGGTGAACATCACCGGATTGCGGATCAATTCGCGCGGATCGAGTTTCAGGAACGACGCCTTGATCGCCGGCACGACGAGATCGACGGTGAACAGGCTTTTTGCTTGGGTGTTTGCCATGGTGGCGCCCCCGTTCAGGAGAGTTGCCCGCGGATCATCGCGAGATGATCGGCGATGGGACCGAGCGCGAGGCCCGGCAGGAAGGTGAGGCCGCCCAGGATCAGGATGATGCCGACGAGCAGGCCGACCCACAGACCCCCGGTGGTGGGGAACGAACCGGCGCCGGCGGGCGTGTATTTCTTCGCCGCGAGCGAGCCGGCGATCGCCAGCATCGGCACGATGATGAAGAAGCGGCCCAGCCACATCGCGATGCCGAGCAGCGCGTTGTAATAGGGCGTGTTGGCGGTGAGGCCGGCAAAGGCCGAGCCGTTGTTGGCGACGCCGGAGGTGAAGGCGTAGAGGATCTCGCTGAAGCCGTGCGGCCCCTTGTTGAGCGGGCCGGCCAGGCCCGCGTCCATCACCGACGACAAGGAGGTGAAGCCGAGGATGACGAGCGGCAGCACCGCGATCGCGAGCACCGCGAGCTTGACCTCTCGCGCCTCGATCTTCTTGCCGACATATTCGGGCGTGCGGCCCACCATCAGCCCGGCGACGAACACCGCGAGGATGGCGAAGAGCAGGAAGCCGTAGATGCCCGCGCCGACGCCGCCGACAACGACCTCACCCAACTGCATGTTGAACAGCGGGATCATGCCGCCCAATGCAGTGAAACTGTCGTGCATCGCGTTGACCGCGCCGCACGAGGCGGCGGTGGTGACGACCGAATAGAGCGCGGATGCGGCGATGCCGAAGCGGACTTCCTTGCCCTCCATATTGCCGCCGGGCACGCCCAGCGCATGGAGGTTGGGATTGCCCGCCGCTTCCGCCCAATAGGCGATGCCGGTGCCGACCAGGAACAGCACCATCATCGCGGCGAGGATCGCCCAGCCCTGGCGGGTATTGCCCACGGCCTTGCCGAAGGTCCAGCTAAGGCCTGCGCCGATCACGAAGATCGACAGCATCTGGACGAAATTGGTGAGTGCCGTCGGATTTTCGAAGGGATGGGCGGAATTGGCGTTGAAGAAGCCGCCGCCATTGGTGCCGAGCATCTTGATCGCTTCCTGCGAGGCGACGGGGCCAAGCAGGATCGACTGTTTCGCGCCCTCCAGCGTCGAGACGTCGATCGCGCCCGCCAGCGTCTGCGGCACGCCCGACGCGATGTAGAAGATCGCGATCGCCACACAGGCGGGCAGCAGCAGATAGAGCGTGATCCGCGTCACGTCCGCCCAGAAATTGCCGATCGTCGCCGGCCCCTTTTCGGGTGAGTGATGGCGCGCGAAGCCGCGGAACAGCGCGAATGCGAGCGCGATCCCGGTTGCCGCCGACAGGAAATTGTGGATCGTCAGCCCCAGCATCTGGCTGAGGTTCGACATGGTCGATTCACCGCCATAGCTCTGCCAGTTGGTGTTGGTGGTGAAGCTGATCGCGGTGTTGAACGACAGATGCCCGCCCACCGCGCCCAGCCCCTGCGGATTGAACGGCAGCACCCCCTGGAGGCGGAGCACTGCATAGGTGAAGAGCATCAGCACGATATTGAACAGCAGCATGTGTACGGCGTAGCGCCGCCAGCCCTGTTCGGCGGTCGGATCGATCCCGGCGAGTTTGTAGAAGCCGCGTTCGACGGGGCCGAGCACGACATGCAATGGCGTCCGCCGCCCTTCGTAGATCGCGTGAAGCCACATGCCGACCGGCTTGGCCAGCAGAAGCAGGATGCCGGTAAAGGCGAGGATCAGGAACCAGCCCTGTATGGTCATGATGGGCCTCCCGTCTAGAAGCGTTCGGGGCGGATCAGCACCGCCACCAGATAGGCCAGAAGGCCGAGTGCGCAGAGCGCGGCGAGCCAGAGATCGAGCGTCATCGCCGCCCCCTCACGCATGGTCGCACAGGCGGACATAGGCGAACGTCAGCGCCGCCAATCCCCCCATGATCGCGAGCCAGATCAGATCCTGCATGGATGGTCTCCCGGTTTCAGAAAGCGGCGGTCAGCGAGACCAGCACGGTCGATCCGGCGATATTGCCGGTGCCGTCCTGTCCCTTGCTGAAGCTGGGGCGCAGATAGGCTGCGTCCCTGTTCGAGATATCGGTGTCGACCCAGGCGATACCGAGGGTGAGGTTTTTCCAAACGGCGTCGACGCCCAGCGACCAATCCCAATATTCGCCGGTGGGGGCGATGCTGGTGGCATTGGGGCCAAGGCCGGGATTGCCGTTCGAATAGCCGATATGCGCCTTTGCGGTGAGCGGCGTGCCGCCGATCGCGATCGCCGCGTCACCCCAGAGGTACAGATTGTCCGCCTTGTCTCCGGGCGCGTTGTAGACGCCGTTCGCGGCATCCTGCCCGGTGAAATACCAGCGGCCGAGCGCCTGCTGCGCGGGCGCATAGGCGACGCCGGCGGTGAGCGTGGCGGGGCCGGTGGTGCCGGTGAGCTTCACATAGGGTTCGACGAAGTCGGTCTTGTCGGCGCCGCCGGGATACATGTACCAGACCGCGCCGATATCGAGCGCCGCATTGTCGCCGAGCTTCGCCTTGTAGCCCGCGATCAGATCGAGTTCGAGATTGGCGCCGCCGAACGTGCCCCAGCCGGAAAGATTGGAACCCCAGGCGCCGATATAGGCGCCGCTTTCATGGGCGATGGTGACGCCGCCCTGGACGGCCATGTCCCCATCGGTCTGCGAAACGCCGCGAAAACGATAGTCGGACGCGAGCGCGACCGATCCGCTGACGGTGACGGCCGGCGGCGCTTCCGGGGCCTCTTCAGCGGCGGATTGCGCCCGGGCCGCGCAGGGCAGGGCGATGAGACTGACGGCAGCGAACAACGCGAATCTGAACATGGATACCCCCATGAAACCGCGCGCCGGAGGCGTGCGGCCTGGATTGATGAGGGCATCCGATTAGGGCCATGCTGCGTATCAATTCGAGAGCGATTCCCGGAAATCGCATAGCATTCGCATATAGCCGGGCGTCACGGCCGGGGCCTGGGGCAGGTTATTCCCCGAAACCGGGGGCTTCGCCGTCCGCCGGCATGTCGTTCCGGTCCATCACGAAGCGGATCATCTCGACGCAGCCGCTGGCGCCGCTCTGCGAGGGCGCCTTGCGTGCGGACTGGACGATCTGGAGCGCCTGCTGGCCGAATGCGGCGGCGGGTTCGCTGGCGAGCACGCGGACATTGCCGATCCCGCCCCAGGGCGCGACATCATAGGCGATCGCGGCCCAACCCTCTATCGCGCGGCGGCGCCAGGCGGCCGGATAGGTCAGCTTCGGTTCCACCGCCCAAGCATGGCCGCCGGGGCAATTGCCGTTTTCGGGCCGCAGGCTTGCCGGATCGGGACGTTGCGGCGCGGCCAGCGTCGCGGCGGCGCGCCAATAGGGATAGAGGCAGCCGGCGCGCGCGCCGCCGGTGAAGCGGGATCCGCGAACCGCCTTCATCGATGCGGCATCGAGCGCGCGATTGCCCGTGCCCTCCACGATGCGGAGATGGACTGGCCGGCCCCTGGCGTCGAGATCATAGCCGATCATCGACCATTCGCGTGCGCCCGGGGTGGCGGGCAGCGCGTCGAAATCGGGGAAGGCGCGGTTGAGCGGGGCGGGGCGCGGCGCCGTCATGCAGGTGGATCCGGCGGGCGCGATGCGTTTCCAGCCCTCGGGCGGCAGGCGGCCCGATATGGGCGAGATGCTGTAGGCCATCAGATCGCGCACGGCGGCGTCGTCGATGGATGAGGCCTGCGCCGTGAAGGTGATCACGCAGTCCACGCGCGGTGCCCCGGCGCCGAAGCGTGTGGCGGCAAGCATGGGCCCCAGATCGTCGGCGACGACATGCCAGCCCGCCGACTTGTCCTGAACGATCGAGAGCGGGCGGCCAGCCGCATCGATGCGGAAGCGGTAGCTGCGCTGCGCGGTATCGCCCTGTGGCGACAGGCCGAATTCGACGAGCGGTCGCGGCATGGCGATCACGGCGACCGCCTGTCCGCCGCAACGGACCTCTCCCGGCATCCAGTTCAGCACCTTGCGCTGCATGGCGATGCCCTGATCGGTGACGATCGGCGGCGGCGGCACGGCCGGCGCCTGTGCGGAGGCCAGAAGCGTGGCGACGGCGATGCAGGGGCGCAGCGTGATCATGCGGGCGACCCTATGCCCGGCATATGACGCGTGCAAGGCGCTGCCGATCGGATCGGCCGGCCGCGTTTCGGCGGCCACGGGCGGGATTTCTCAGCGCGACCGCGATCGATTGGCGCGCCGCCAGCACAAGGCCGCAAGGGCGAAGGGAATGCCGAAGACGAGCAGGTAAGGCTGCCAGAACTCCATCAGCACGCCCGGCATGGCGGAAGGTTCGAGGATCGGCAGCAGCAGCGGAAACATCATGACCGGCGGGAGCAGCCAGAGCGATATCGCCGCCCGCCGCCAGAGCGTGGCGCTTGTCGGCGGCGTGACGAGCCACCGCCCGATGCGTGCCGCAAGATCGCCGGGGCGTGCCATGCGCGACAGCATAGCGGGCGACGGCCGTCGCGCCAGTCCTCTTGCGCCGGGCGGCGAAGGCGCGGGGATCGCCCGGCCTATCGGCCGCCCGCATCCCCGACACCGTCGTGCCGCATGAACCAGTCCGTATCCTTCGTTTCGCCCGTGGCGGCGGTTTTCGCGACGTCTCCGTCCCAGACGATCAGCCCCTGATCGTCGCGGGCGACGGCGAGGGCGCGATCGTAGAAGGCGAGGGTGGCGGCCCACATATGGCGGAGATTGGCGGGGCTGGAGGGGGAATGGCCCTCACCCCAATAGGTGATGTAGTCGGCGCGCTTGTTCAGGCGGAACAGCGCCATGAACATCGCGTCGAACTGCGCCTTGTCGAACGCGTCCATCTCTCCGTTCATCAGCAGGACGGGCGCGGTGATCTTCGGGGCATTCACCAGCGGGCTCGTGCGGATATAGCGTAGCGGATCGTCGAAGGGCGTGGTGCCCAGGCCGAAATCGCCGAAGGGGATCTCGAAGCGTTCGGCGCTGCCGGTGGGCGGGAAATCGGCGTTGAACATCCGCGTGAGGCCGTTTTCGAAATAATGCGTCCAGTTGTCGGCCCAGCCATAGGTGGCGAGCACGGCGCGGAACATCGGCTGCTTGGTGGCGACCCACAGCGCGCAGATCGCGCCCTGGCTCATGCCGTTCAGGCCGATGCGCCCGGGATCGGCGAAGCCCTGCGCGATCGCGGCATCGGCGGCGTCCTTCGCGGCGATATCGATCAGGTCGATCGGCCCCGCGTCGCTGCGGTGGAGATCGGCGGGCATGCTCGCCTGCAGCACGATATAGCCGCGCGCGGCCAGCAGTTCGCCCTTCATCGCCGCCACCGCCGATGCGGAAAAGGGGTGCGGATCCCTGGCGGGATCGGTGCAGCCGCTGTTGCGGACCGCCGGATAGACTTCGACGATCAGCGGATAGCGCCGCCCCGGCCGGTAATCGGCGGGCAGCACCATGCAGCCCGTCAATGCGCGCCCGTCCTGCGACGACCGGTAGGAGAGCGGCCGCCAGCGCGGGATCGTCCGCCCGGCAAGGAAGGTGTTGAACGTTTCGATGCGGTTCTCGCGCCCGTCGAAGCCGCGTATGGTGATGCTGGAGCCGGCGGCGCTGTCCTTCCGGGTCACGATGGCGTCGGCGCCGGCGGCCAGCGCCTGTTCGCCCCTGGGCACCGCGATGCGCTGGCCCAGGCGGCCGCTGGCGAGATCGATCCGCGCGAACTGGGGCGTTCCATCGGGCCTGGTCAGCGAAACCAGCGCCTGTTCCGCCATCGCCGTGCGATCCGCGCCGGTTTCGACGAAGCCGGATGCGCCGGGCAGCGTCGCGATCACGGCTGCCCGGCCCTGCGCGTCATAGCTGCGCAACGCGCCGCCGCTGATCGCGAGCAGGCGATCGTCCATGATGCGGAGCGTGGTGGCGGGATCGCCGAGATCGGCCGCCAGCGGAACCGGATCGCCGCTTTCCGCGATCAGGAAGGGGGAGGGGGGCTTGCCCGGCGCTTTCTCCCCCGCGCCGCGCCCGCCCACTTCGACGGGCTTGAAATAGCCCGCGGTTTCCCGATCCGCCGCGCGGGCGATGACGACGATCGTCGTGCCCAGCCACAGCGGCCGCAGCGGCAACTGGAAACCGCCCCATTGGCGCGCCGACGCGACCGCCAGCCCCTTGAGCGATCGCGGCGCGACGCGGAGCGTGGCGGGATCGATCACGTTGAGCGTGACGGCGCGATCGCGGCTGTCGGGATCGGGCTCCAGAAAGGCGAGCCGGCCCGATGGCGACCAGGAGATGGTGCCGCGAACCGCGCGGTGCAGGGGCAGCGCAAGCTGGCTGCCCGCGTGCAGATCGAACAGGCTGAGGCGCGACGAGCGGCTGGCGTCGTAAAGCGAATTGAGTTGCTGGTCCGCCGGCGGCGGCGCGAAATCATAAAGGCGGTTAGCGGCCAGGAAACGCCCGTCCGGCGAGCGTTCGAGATCGGAGAACAGGCCCCGGCCCAGTTCCCGGCTGGCGCCGTCGCGCGCATCGGCCAGGATCAGCACGCCGTCGCGCGGGGCGGGATCGCCGCCCGACACCATCAGCCGGAAGGATGGCTCGCGCCCGGCCCAGCTTGCTTCGCGGCCCGCCGTCAGGCGCGCCTGATTGTCCCAGCGCAGATTGGAATAGGAAGGCTGTTCGCCCCGGGGCAGCGCGGCATAGGCGAAACGATCCTCGTCGATCCAGACCAGGTTGTTCTGCCCCGTGCCCGTCAGCCGGCGGACGGGATCGAACGTCAGGCTGGGGGCGGCATCGAAGAAGCGCAATGTGCCGCTGTCGCGATCATGGACACCGACCTGGGTGCCCGCCTTCGTCACCCTGAGCAGCAGCAGCCGCCGCCCGCCGGGCGAGAAGGCGATGGGCAGGAAGCTCGCTTCGGCCGATGCGGAAGCGACGACGCGGATGGCGTGGCCCTTGGCCGATCGTTCGAACAGGACCAGGTCTCCGCCGGCTTCGTAGCTGAGCAGGCGCCCGCCGCCGAAATCGCCGCCGGCATCGGCCGGGCGCTGGCGGGCATAGGCGAAGCTGCCGTCGCTGCCCGCGACCATGGCGCCCATCGCCTGCATGGCGAAGATGTCGCGCAGCGTGACCACCGGCTTTTCGGCGGCTGCGGCCCCGGTGGCGGGCGTTCCGGCGGGGCTGGCGCCCGCCGGGGCGATGGCGGCTGCGCCCGCCAGGATCGAACAGAGCAGCGGCCGCGCAAGGACATGGCGGGACGGGCCGGCAAGGCGCCGGTGGATCGTTTTCATGGGATCACCTCTTGATAGGGGAGAGATGGGATTGGGGAGGGAGGGCGGCGGCGTTACCAGCGATGGGTGAGGCCGAGCGCGACATAGCGGCCGCGCGCCGATGCGTTCACCGCATCGAAGCCGAGATTATAGGCACCGGGAATATTGGTGTGGACGACGGGCGGCTTCCGATCGAACAGATTGTCCACATCCAGCGACACCGTGGTTTCGGCGATTTTCCAGGAGAGGTGGAGATCGGCGGTCGTATAGGCGCTGACCTGTTCGTTGGGGACGATGGTGATGTTGCGATAGCCGCGCGCATGATTGAGCTTGAGCGAGGCGACGACATCGTCGTTCGACCAGGTGAGGCCGCCGCGCGCGCGGAAGCTCAACGGACCGCCCAGCTGATCGAGCAGGCTGGTGACAGCCATGTCCGGCGTGGCCTGTACCTTCAGATCGAGCATGTAGTTGATATTGGCGTCCGCGGTGAGGGTGCCCCGGCCCAGCGGCATGGCGTAACTGCCCTCTATATCGAGCCCGCGCGAGACCTGGGATTTCAGGTTCTGCGGGCGGAAATCGAATATGACCTTGACGTCGCCCGGGCCGCGCCCGGCGATATCGACGAAGAAGGGGCTCGCGAAATAGGACGCGAGATCCGCCTGGCTGGGCGCGAAGTTCATGAAGGACCTGAGCGAATCGAGCTGGCTATAGGCCAGGAAGAGCGAGGCCCTGAGCGGCGGCGTGGTGATGCGATCGCGGAAATCGACGTCGAAATAGGTGACCGACAGACGCGGGCCATACCGCCCCGCCGGCTGCACGTCGAAGCCGAGCGTGAAGGAGCGCGAGCGTTCGGGCCGAAGATCGGGGTTGTAGGAGGATGAATCGACCAGCGTGTTGGTGAAGCCGGTGGGCGAGGCAGGATCGGCGAAATCGTAGGTGAAGGCCGATTGCAGCGCGGGCGAGAGATTGAAGAGCAAGGGCGCGCGGAAGGACCGGGCATAGCTGCCGCGCAGCCGCAGCCAATCATTGACGTTCCATTCCACCCCGAGCTTGGGATTGGTGGTGTTGCCGATGCCGCTGTAGCGATCGTGGCGCAGGGCCGCCGACAGGTTGATCGATCTGGCGAAGGGCAGTTCGTTCTCCGGCCCGATCACCGGAACGCGCAATTCGGCGAAGGCGCTTTCGACCTTGCGGGCCAGCGTCATGCCGATCGTGCGGCCGTCCGTCGGCCGATATTCCTCCTTGCGATAGGATGTGCCGATCGAGAGGAGCAGCGGCCCGCCGGGCAGGGTGGCGAGCGGGCCGTCCACCGCGAAATCGAGATATTTGTAGCGGATGAAGCCGTTGGTGGGCGTGGTGAAGCTGGGCTGCACCATCAGGCGGCGGACGGTGGACCCGGAATAGGTGCCGTTCAGCCGCGCGCGCCAGTCGCCCAGTTGCTGCGCCACGCCCAGGCTGGCCTGCGTCGTTGCCGCCTGGCCGCTATCGTCCACCTGTTCGGGCAGCGATTGCGAATAATAGATCTGCCGATAGGTGCGGCGCGAATAGAGCCCGTCGAACGACACTTCGGTGGTGGGCGTCAGATGATAGGCGGAGGAGACGAGTATGCTGTGACGCTGGCGATCGGGCGTCAGATCGACGCGCCGGCCCTGCCGTTGCGTCACGAAGCCGCGCTGGCTCGCCTCGATATGGTTCTGGTCGAAAAATTCATAGGCGATCATCAGGCGGCCGCGATCGTCGGTGACGCCAACCGCCTGGGACGCGCGGATCTCCTCCCCGCCGCCGCGCGTGGCGGCGCCGTAGCGCAGCGAGGTGATGCCGCCGTTGAGCTTCTGCTGCAGGATGAAATTGACGACGCCGCCGATCGCGTCCGATCCGTAGATGGCGGAGGCGCCGTCACCCAATATCTCGATACGCTCGACCGCGGTCATGGGGATCACGGAGATATCGGCATAGGCGCTTTGCAGTCCGGCGGGCGCCAGCCGCTGGCCGTTGATCAACGCCAATGTGCCTTCCGGCCCCAGCCCGCGCAGGCTGACCGCCGCGCCGCGTGTGAAATTGGCGGCGGCCATCGTTCCGCTGGCGATGCCGCCGATATAGGTGCTGGTATCGAGCACGCTGAAATTCTGCGGCACCTTGCGCAGGAAATCGTCGACCGATCCGGCGCCGGTGCGGCGCATCTCTTCCGCATCGTAGCGGATCAGCGGGGAACCGGCGGGCGCGCTGCCCCGGATATTGGTGCCGGTGACGACGATTTCGGCGATCTGCTGACCGTCCGCCGCATCGCCCTCATGGGCGGCGGCCTGGCCGTCCTTTCCCGGCGCCGCCTGCGCGGCGGCATTGGCCAGCGTATAGGTGCGCCCGTCGCTGGAGGCGATGCGCAGCCCGGTGCCCGCGATCAGCCGGCGCACCGCCTGATCGGCGGTGAGGCGGCCCTTCACCGCATTGGTGCGCTTGTCGCGCGCCGCGCTTTCGCTGACCAGGATCTGGACATCGGCCTGGCGCGCCAGTTCGGGAATGGCGGTGGCGGCGGCCTGTGCGGGTACGTTGAAGCTGCGCGTCTGCGCGGCGGCGGGTGTCGCCGCCGCGACCCCGCAGATGGCGACCGATGCGGCGAGCGCGCCGCGATAGCCCGGATATCTCATATATTCCCCCCTTGCCGGATCCGAATGCGTTCGGATTTCAGTGGGAACGATGCCTTCATCGCGGGCTTCCGTTCGCGGTGGCCAAATTTATTTCAGTCGCGTGACAGCAGGATGAGATCGGGCGCGGTTTCGACGCGCGCGCCCATCAGTCCGGCGACGGCGCGAGCGAAGGCGTCGGGCTCGTTGGTGCGGAAACGGCCGATCATCTTTTCGCGGCCCAGTGCATCGTCGGCCACCCGCAACTGCACGCGATTGTAGCGGTTGAACTCGGCCGCCGCCTCGGCGACGCTGTCTCCATCCAGGATGAGCTGGCCCGTCCGCCACGACAGCGCACGATCGATATCGTCGCGCGCGGCGACCATCGGCGGCGCCTGGGCGGCGATATCGACCATGGCGGCGGAGCCGGCGGAGACGCGGCGGGCGTCGCCCTCGTCGCCGACGCGCCACACCTCCACCACCCCCTCCGTCACGCGCACTTCCGCCCCGGCATCGGTGCGCCGCACCGAAAAGGCGGTGCCGACAGCGCGCACGCGCACATCGCCCGCCTCCACCACGAAGGGGCGGGTGCGATCCTTCGCCACCTGGAACCAGGCTTCGCCGCTATCGAGCGTGATGCGCCGCAATTCGGGTTTCAGCGAGACGGCGAGGCTGGTCCGCGTGTTGACGGCGGCGAGCGACCCGTCGTCGAGCGGCACGCGGCGGATTTCCCCGATCGCGGTTTCGATATGCTGTTCCCCTTCGCCCCGGAACATCCAGCCGATGCCCAATGTGGCGAGGCCGGCGGCGGCGGCACCGCCCCAGAGCATGCGGCGGCGCGGGAAACCGCCCGGTGCGGGCGCATGGGCGTCGGCGGGCCTGTCTCCGCCATCCCCGCCATCCCGGGTGTGATCCTCACCGGCGGGTGCGCCGATCCCGGCCGGGGCGCTTTCAACCTGGCCGCCGCGCAGCACGCTGGCGCGATCGAGCATGGCATAGGCCGCCTGGGCGCGGAAAAAGGCGCCACGCCGGCGGACATCGCCGGCCAGCCATGCGTCAAGCCGGGCGCGATCAGCCGGATCGTCGGCGCGATCGAGGCGCGCGACCCAATCGGCGGCGGCGGCCTCAATCGCCTGTGCTGTTTCGCGCTCGTCCATCTTTTCCCATCTTCGCCAAAGCCTGTTCCGCCTGCGCCTCGCCCTCGGCCAGCGCCTTCAGGATCAGTTTCAATCCCTTGCCCACGTCGTTCTCGACGATATGTTCGGCCAGCCCCATGCGCGCCGCCACCTCGCGCTGCGAAAGCCCCTCGATCTTGCGCAATTCGAAGATGCGGCGGCAGCGATCGGGCAGGCCCGCGATCAGCCGCTGCACGCGTGCCAGTTCACGCCGTCCGGCCGCGACACGCTCCGCGGAGGGGGTGTCTTCCGATATGTTCAGGCTCTCGATCTCGGTGGCGGTCTCGATCCGCACGATGCGCGCGCGCCGCAGCCGCATCAGCACCGATGTGCGCGCGGCGGCGAAGAAATAGGCGCGGCCGCAGCGGATATGCGCGATATCGGCGAGCCCGGCGATCTGGGCATAGGTTTCCTGGATCGCATCCTCCAGGTCTTCGGGATCGAGCGTGCGGCGGAGCCAGGCGCGCACGTCCGCCTCGTGGGGAAGGATCTCGCTTCCCACCCAAGCCATGATCCGTGCCTGCCTGTCGCTGCTCACATCACCCGCGCCGCTCCTGATTCAGTGGGACGATGCACGAGCGTGGAGTTTCCGTTGGACGGATGCGAATTTCCAGAAAAAATCGGCGAGGCGGGGTTCGGGCGATCATGGGCCGACGCCGGATCCCGGCGGGCCGGACTCTCAAGGCTCGACGATCGAGCCTTCCCCGGCGATATGGCGTGCATGAAGTTCAGGGCCAGGATCGAGCTGAAGGGGATCAATCCATATGTGCTGGTGAGCGCCGCGCGTGCCGCGCGGATCAGGGCGGGCTGGAAGAAACCGATGCCCGTTCTTGTGCGGGTGAACGGCCAGCCGGAGCCGGCATGGCCGATCAACATGATGCCGGCGGGGGATGGGTGCTTCTATCTCTATCTGGACGGCACGGTGCGCAAGGCGTCGGGCACCGATACGGGCGACACCGTGGATGTCTCGGTGGTCTTCGATCCCGCCTATCGAAGCGGCCCGCAGCATGCGATGCCACCGGCCTTGGCGCGTGCGCTGGAGGGGAACGGCGCGGCGCGGGACCGGTGGGAGAACCTGCCGCCGAGCTTGCGGAAGGAGATCCTGCGCTACCTCGCCAATCTGAAATCGGACGAGGCGATGCAACGCAATGTCGAGCGCGCGATCCGCGTTCTGGGCGGGGCGAAGGAGCGGTTCCTGGCGCGGGACTGGAATTGAGGGCTGAGGGTGCAGGCCCCGGCGCGCATATGTCCTGGCTTGCCGCACGCTTCTGGAGACGACAGGGGCCGGATCATTTCATGGTGCGATCCCGCAGACGCCACCGTCCTTCAGCATCGGGGCGCAGTTCGAACTCACAGGAATACCGGCCGGCCACTGATATTTCGCGACCGCGATGGTCGCCGCAGATGCGTCCTCTCATCGGGACCGTGATGGTGTTCCGGCGCCCTTGCCTGGCGACTTCCGGTTTCCAGCTATTGTCCGTCCATACCTGCTGAAGCCGACCCTTTCCCCGGCCCAGGAAGAGATAGGCGGGGGCACCATGAGAAGCGCCGGGCGCAAACGCGGAAAACGCGCCGGGGCAGCGATATCCTCCGCTGTACACCAGATAGTCCACCAGGCCGTCGCCGTTCGCGTCAAGTTTGCGAACCATATCGCCTGCGCTGCCTCCTTTGCCGACCAGTCGGCGGCACATGGAGGCATTTTCCCTGACCAGCTTCCGAACTGCGGCAGGATATGAGGCCGGCGCTTTCGGGGGAGCGGCGGCGAAAGACGGGCTGATCATTCCGCCAGCGACAAGTGGCGGCAATGTGCAGGCAAGCAACCAGCTCCGCATCAGATCAAGCCCCGTGCGGCGGGCATTCGATCTGGCCCTCCACATCCTCCGACTGGAAGTTGCACCCGCACGACCATTCGACGAAACGGTGCGCCTTGCGGTCATATTCACCGAGCGCATACCGAAATTGCGCATCGTCCATCACCATCTTCCAATTGGGTTCAGTGATCACGCGGCCGGCCGGCCGGCCGCGATGGCCCGCTTCGATATAGCTGACCGAGATAATGTTGCGATCGACGCGTTCGCCGCGCGCCTGATAGCTGAAAACCCTGTGCCAGCGGCCGAGCGGGCCGACGCATGCGTCCTTCGCCGTAGCCGCCTCGATCGCCGCCACCTCGTCGGCGGGCGGCTTGCCGATCGAACAGCCCATCATGCTGAGCAGACCCAGAAAGAGCGAGCCGGTCGCTTTCATCCACTCACCCCCTTCACCTCGCCATGTCGACCGATCCTGCCGCATGAATCGCCGTGGGAGAAGGTGTCGTGCCGAAGAAAAACGGGCGTCGCCCAGATCTCAATTTGCTGAGCCGGGCTTTTCGAGAAATATCTGTCGAACTTGCCGGGCACGTCGCGCCGGTCGTCCGCATCGCCCACGCCGTTCGCGGATTGCCGGGCGGGCCGCTCAGGGCGCCGGGCTGTCGGCGAACCTGGATATCCGCTGGAACGAACCGGTGCTGCGCAGCCGGTTATCCGCGCGAAGCCATTTGATCGCCTCCACATCGTTCCTGGGCACGCCATCGCCTTCCGCATGCATGACGCCGATGACCAATGCCGCGATCGGGCTGCCGGCATCGGCGGCGATGCGCAGGAAGCGAAGCGCTTCCCCCGGATTGCGGGCGGGATTCTTCGCATAGGCGAGATGCATGCCGAGCTTGAGCGCCAGGCCGGGATCCTTTTCCGCGGCGCGCGCGAATTCCGCCCGGCGCCCGGCATCGTCCAGCCGGTAGATGCCGGCATATATCTCGTTCATCGCCATCCCGATGCCGAGCATCGGCTTGACGCCCTGGGCCATCCAGCGGGCGCCCTCCGCATCGTCGCGCGCCACGCCGCCGATGCCATCGGCGTGGATCTGGCCGAGCCGAAGCATCGCGCGGGAATCCTTGCGATCGGCGGCAAGGCGATACCAGCGCTGGGCCTCCGCCATATCCTTCGGCACGCCCAATCCGGTTTCGGACAGGTGCCCCATGTTGAACAGGCCATCGGGCGAACCCGCATCCGCCGCGCGGCGGACAAGCGCGGCCGCCTGCCGGTTCACGGCATCGTCGCCGTTCGCACCGGCCAGCAGCATCGCCGCCAGATTGATCATCGCCGGCGGATAATCCCGGTCGACGGCGGCGCGATACCAGCGCTGCGCCTCCGCCCTGTCGGCCGCCACGCCGTTGCCGCCGTCATAGGCAAGGCCGGTGTTGAAGGCGCCGCCGGGTGCGCCCGCTTCGGCGGCGCGGCGGGACCATGCAAATGCGCCGACGGAATCGCGGGCGGGCTGGGGACCGTCCGCGTAAAAGGCCGCGAGCTTCAGCATGGCGGCGACGTCGCCGCCACCCGCGAGCGCGGGGGTCTGCTCCGTCACCCCTCTGGCGGATGTGACGCGGAACTTTCCGGTCTCATCCGGGCAGAAAAAGCTGGATCGCGCGTTCCGGCCCTTGCCCGACGCTTCCCATCTGCACGGCGCGAACGGATCGGTTTCGTGGCGGGAGGCAAGAGCGGCGGGTGACTGTGCGGCAGGCGTGGAGGGGGGCGGCGTGGAGGGGAGCGGCATGGAGGTGGCCGGGATGGAGAGGGGCGGGGACGGCGCTTCGACGACCACCCATGAAAGCGCGCGGAGTTCGCCGGCCTCCCGCACCACCAATGTGCGCAATTCCCCGGCATTGGCGCCCGCGATCAATGCCGGAAGATCGTTGTCGGCGGCGGCGGCATTGCCCTGCGCGCGTTCGAAATAGCTGTATGCGACCAGCCCTTCGACATCCAGTTGCGGCGGGATGCCGACCCATTCGCGCGCAAAGGCCCGCGCATCCCATGCGCCGGACGGGGCCGTCACCGCGCACGCGCGCGCTGGAATTTCCGTGGGAATCGCCTTGCTGATCGCCGATTTGCCGGTGGAGACGACAACGACCAGCCTGGCGGCATCCTTGCCGCGTTCGAGCGCCACCGCCTTCGTGAAGCCGGGCGGGGCGGCCGGGTTCGCCTGTGCGGGGGCAAATCCGGCGGCACGGGCCGCCGCGATCACGGCGTCCATCTGCGCACCCGAACGCACGCATATCTCGCGAAAGCTGTCGGACGGGGAAACCGCCGGCGATGCCGAAGCCGGCTGCGCGGCCGCGCCATGCGCGGCGGCAGACGAGGCCAGGGCGATGCCCAGCCAGAAGCGGCGAGCGCGGCCCGCGTGACTATTGATCCCCATGCCCGGCCCCCATTCAGATCGACAAGGGCTTGTGATCGGCCCGCCCTTCGCGCGCAAGCCCCGCCGCCCGATCTCAATCCGCGGAGCCGGGCTTTTCCGAGAAATATCTGTCGAACTTGTCGGGCACGTCGCGCCAGTCGTCCGCATCGGCCGGCGCGTCCTTCCGGCGCGCGATATTCGGCCAGCGTGCCGCATAGGTCGCGTTCAGTTTCACCCATCGGGCGGCATTCGCGTCGATATCGGGCAGGATGGCGTCCGCCGGGCATTCGGGAACGCAGATCGAGCAGTCGATGCATCCATTGGGGTCGATCACCAGCATGGTCTCGCCCTCGTAAAAGCAATCGACGGGGCAGGCCTCGACGCAATCCATATATTTGCACCGGATGCAGGCATCGGTGACGACATGGGTCATGGCTCGTCCTCCTTGCGGCGGCGGCGTGGCGGGGGGCCGGTCAATGCGCCGGCGGATCGCACCTCCGGCACAGGCGGAGGGCTTGCCGGGCGGGATCGCCCGGCATCGGATCATCGTTCGACGAAGGCGCGTTCGATCACATAATCGCCCGGTTCGCCCACGCCCGGCGAGATCGCGAAGCCGCGTGCGTCGAGCAGGGCGGAGAGATCGTCCAGCATCGCGTTGCTGCCGCAGATCATCGCGCGATCGAGCGCGGGATCGAGCGCGGGCAGGCCGAGGGTTTCGGTGAGCTTGCCCGTATCCAGCGCCTGGGTGATGCGGCCGGTGTTGCGGAACGGTTCGCGCGTGACGGTGGGATAATAAAGCAGCTTCGCGCGGACATCCTCGCCCAGCCACGGATTTTGCGGCAGTTCGTTGGTGATGAAATCCGCATAGGCCAGTTCCTGGCAGGTGCGCACGCCATGGACGAGCACGACGCGTTCGAACTTCTCGTAGGTTTCCGGATCCTGGATGATGCTCATGAACGGCGCCAGGCCGGTGCCGGTGGCGAGCAGATACAGGTTGCGCCCCGGCCGGAGATCGCGGACCACCAAAGTGCCGACGGGCTTGTTGCTGACGAACAGATCCTGCCCCGGCGCGATATGCTGGAGCCGCGAGGTCAGGGGGCCATCGGGCACCTTGATGCTCAGGAATTCCAGTTCCTCGCTGTGATTGGGGCTGGCGATGCTGAAGGCGCGCAGCAGTGGCTTTCCGCCCAGATCGATGCCGAGCATCACGAAATGGCCGTTTTCGAAGCGGAACGAGGGATCGCGCGTCGTCTTGAAGCTGAAAAGCCGATCGCTCCAGTGATTGACGCTGATGATCGTTTCGGTGCGCAGGCTGGCCATTGGGGATGCTCCTGATGAGCCTTGCCTGTTACGCGACTGCGCCAAATTGAAAAAACTGGTAATATCGGTAAGGATCATCGATAAAACAGCTATGCGTTTCAGCCTGCGCCACCTCCAGATCTTCACCGTGACCGCGCGGCTGGAGAGCATTTCCGCCGCCGCCGCCGAACTTTCCATGTCGCAATCGGCGGCGAGCGCGGCGTTGCTCGAACTCGAGCGGCGTTACGACAAGCCGTTGTTCGATCGCGCGGGCAAGCGGCTGCGGATCAACGAGACGGGCCGATCGCTGCTGCCCGCCGCGCGCGACCTGCTGGACCGGGCGGAGGAGATCGACGCGCTGCTGAGCGGGCGGCTGGGGCCGGGATCATTCCGGCTGGGGGCGACGCAGACGATCGGCAATCACGTCGCGCCGATGCTGATGGAGCGTTATGCGCGCGCCTATCCCGAAGCGCCGCTGACGCTGGAGATCGGCAATACGGCGGCGGTGGCGGCGAAGGTGGCGGATTTCTCGCTCGATCTGGGGCTGATCGAAGGCGAGCTGGCGCATCCGGACCTTTCGATGCGCGAATGGCTGGGCGACGAGCTGGTGCTGATCTGCAACCCCGCGCACGCGCTGGCCGGGCAGGGGCCGGTATCGATCGCGGCGCTGCTGGCCGAACGCTGGGTGGTGCGCGAAAAGGGATCGGGCACGCGCCAGACGCTGGACCGCGCCATGCATGCCCATAGCGACGCATGGCGGATCGGCCTGGAGCTTCAGCAGGGCGAGGCGATCATCGAGACGGTGGCGGTGAGCAGCCTGATCGGCTGCGTATCGCACCTGGCGGCGCGCGGGGCGCTGGAGCTGGGGCGGGTGGTGCGGCTGGATGCGCCGGACCTGGACCTGCGGCGGCGGTTCTTCATCCTGTCTCACCGGGAGAAATATATTACGCCGGGGATAAGGGCGTTTCTGGGGATTTGTGAGGGGATGGGGGTGGTGGAATATGGGAGGGAGGCATAGACTTTCCGACGCGTAATTCGTCAGTGATTCAAGGAGTTTTTGCACCTCTCAGCGAAGCGAGGCCGAAACGGCCGGTCGCCGCGAACCGAACACTTGCAACGCCTATTCTGAGGGCTTTCCACGGGCGCGGAAATTAAGGAAGGCGGCGCACTCTTTTGGTGTTCAATGGTTAAGATGATTAGAGGTCAAGATTGTGTCTAATAGTGGCAATAAGGTGTATGAGAGGGGGTGAAGGTGAGGATTTTTAGATTTAGAGTGAGTTATGTTGTATCAATCGCCATAGGTTGTTTGGCACTTATCATTCATACGAGTTGGTATTATATTGTTCAGATCAGGGAAATTTTAGATCGAGATAGTGTAATATTCATTTGCATGGGGTTATTGTTGTTGGCTATTGTGATTCCTATTAAGGGACGTGAAGAATAATTTTACAAGCGAACAGCATCGCCAAACGATAACCGAGCTGATGGCTGCCTTCAACCTATCTCAGCCATGCATGATTTATGGGTTCGCGACCTATTCACCCCGCGCCCCAAGCAGGAAATCCAGCGTCTCATAAACCTCCTTCATCGTCTGCTCGACGGGCAGGCCGAGGATGAGGTTGAGCCAGCCGGTGCCGTATTCCACGGCATAGACCAGCTTCGCCATGCGATCGGGCGGGAAGGGGAGGGTGAGTTCGCCGTTTCTTTCCAGCGCCTCGAATGTGGCGGCGAACATGGCCAGGCTCTTCTGGAGCTGGGTGACCAGTTCGTCGTTCAAGGAGCTTGGGGGGAAGCCTTCGGCGCTCAGGCGCAGGCTGGCGGAGATCATCTGTTCGGGGGTGAGCTCGGTCTTGATCGGGATGGTTTCCAGGAACGACCGGAACTCGGCCAGCGTCTGGTGCGGCCGGGGTGAGACGTAGGAAAATTCGCGGATCGCCGCGAGGATCAGTTCCTCCTTGTTGGCGAAGTGCAGATAGATCGTCCCGCCGCTGAGGCCCGCTTGTCTGCGGATATCGTCGATCGACGTTCTTTCCACGCCCTTTTCCGCGATGCAGGCGATCGCCGCTTCCAGGATGCGGCGGTTCTGGGCGGCCATATAGGCGGGGCTTCGTTTGGGCATGGCGGGGTTATGCCGCGCGGGGCGAAGGGCGCACAAGAAAAATGTAATCGGGATTCATTTTTATTGACGCCGCCGCATGGCCGTTTCAAAACTGAATCAATAATCATTTTCGAATCGGGCGCTGGGAATCCGATGCGCATGATCTGGTGCAACGGGCCGGCGATGCCGCCGGGCCGCTGTTCCGTCGCGGATTTCCGCTGCCCAACGCCGGGCGGCGGGCCGATCAACCATGGAGAGAAGACGAATGTCCGACGTGAAACTGGCCGCCAAGCTCGATCCCGCCGCGATCGATGCGATCTTCGCGCCGGTCAATCAAAGCCAGTTGCCGGGCGTCGCGGTGGCGGTGGCGATCGATGGCGTGCCGGTCTATCGCAAGGGCTTCGGGCTCGCCAATATGGAGCTGCCCGTTACGCTTTCGCCCATGATGCGGATGCGCATCGGCTCCACTTCCAAGCATTTCGCGTGCCTCGCCTATCTGCTGCTCTGCGAGGACGGGCGCGCCGGGCTGGACGACGCGGTGGGCAAATATTTCCCCGAATTCCATGAGGTCGCGCGCCGCGTCACCATCCGCCAGCTGATGGGGCATAGCAGCGGCCTGCGCGATGTGGTTTCGCTCTGCATGCTGATCCACGGCACCGGCGTGCCCACCACCGAGCGCGAGATGCTCGCTTATTACGAGACGATCGACGATATCGACTTCGCGCCCGAAACCAACTGGAGCTACAATAACGGCGCCTATGCGATGCTGAGCACCGCGATCGAGCGGATCAGCGGCCAGAGCCTGGACGATTTCCTGGCGGAGCGCGTGTTCAGGCCCATCGGCATGAACGACACGATGATGCGGCGCTGGGATACCGGCTTCGTGCCCAACAGCGCCACGCTGCACATGGTGGATGCGGCCGGCGGCTATACCAAGCAATATATGGGCATGGAGATTTCGGGCATGGGCGGCATGGTGTCGTCGATGGACGACATGCTCCGCTGGCTGCGCCATATGGACGCGCCGGTGGTGGGATCGGCCGAGACATGGCGGCTGATGAAGACGCCGCGCACCCTCTCCAACGGGCGCAGCACCGGCTATGGGCTGGGGCTGATCAGCGCGCTGTATCGCGGCGTGCCGACGATCGCGCATAGCGGCGGCGTGATGGGCGGCAATTCGCAGATGATCAAGGTGCCGGGCGCGGGGCTGGACATCTCGATCGCCACCAACCGCGCCGACCTCAATTCGATCGACCTCGCCAACAGGATCATCGACGCCTGTGTCGAGGGGCTGGCGCCGGTCGCGGAGGCGGAGGAGACGCCGGGCGAGATGCGCACCGGGCTGTTCCGATCGAGCCGGACGGGCCGGGTGGTCGAATTGCTGGCGGTGGAGGACAAGCCCTTCGTCTCGGTCGACGCGGCGATGCCCTTTCCGCTGAAGGCGGACGGCGATGGCGGCTTCGAACTCGCGCCCCCGGTCGACTTCATCAAATGGGGCGTGACGCCTTCGGGCTGCGGCCTGACCTTCAGCGATTTCGGCAATGCCGACGCACTGGACGAAGTGGCGCGCGATGCGGAGGCGAAGATCGGGGATCTTGCCGGGCTCTACCGATCGGCACCGTTCGCCGCGACCGCCGAAGTCTCCGACACGGCGGAGGGCGCGCGGCTGCGGCTGAGCGGGCGGCATGGCAGCCATTCGTACAAGCTGGAGCCGCTGACGGCGACGATCTGGAAGGCATCGAGCCTGGGGGTGTTCTCCGTGATCGGCTTCACCGTCACCTTCGATGCCGAAGGGGCGGGGCTGGTGATCAATGCCAATCGGGCAGTGGGGCTGCGGTTCGCGCGCGACTAGGGCCGATCGACATTCGGCCCAACGGACAAGCAAATGGCGATTTCCCGTGCTTCCGGTGCCCACGTACCGAAAGTACGCTGCGCTCCGGGTCACGAAAAATCACCATATTGACCGCATGAAGCGGTCGCCTGCGGCCCGTCTCGATCTGAACTGAATGTCGATCGGCCCGGGGGGCTGGACTTCGCCTGCCGGCGTTGAAGATGCGCGATCCTCCGCGCCTCTGCGTGAACCCTCAAACCGGGCGTCCGCCGGACCGGAATGGTTCGCGCGGAGACGTGGAGGTGATGCGGCTTTCTCCTCCCCATCTGAGATGGGGGGAGAGGTTCTGGATCGTTGGGCCTATTGGCGACGGTCGGCGCGGCGGGCGCGGGGATAGCCGAAGCGGCTGGTTTCGAAGGAGACGGTGGCGCCGGCATTCTCGCCGAGCGGAATGTCCGCGGTGCCATAGGTGCCGCGCGTGCCGTTGGTGCCGATCATCACGCCCATTTCGCCGTGGATGCGGCGATCGGGCCCTTGTGCGCCCGCTGGTTCGCCGCGAGCGGCGGCGGCGCGGTCTTCGGTGCTTGCGTCCAGGATCGCGTCGCGCTGTGCGTCGCTCAGGCGGATCGCGCCGCCATTGCCGTTATCGCTGTCGATCGCCGGGGGAGCGACGGGCGCGGGTGCCGATTGCGCAAGCGCGGCGACCGGCCAGCTACAGGCGGCCGCGACGAGCGCGAGGGGCAGAGCGCGGAGGTTGGGTGGCGTCGAGCGGGTCATCATTCCCTTATGGACCGCAAGCACCTGACCGCCAAATGAACGGCGGGCCGATATGCCCCTTTGTACCGCCCGTTTTCCCATTTTTTGGGCCGTAGTGCGGCGATTCCGGCGGGGGTAATATCGCGCCGGCCCGGCACGATCGCCGGGACGATCAGCTGAAGGAACAAGGCAGCCGCAGGGCGCCGACGTCGGGCCGTGCCCGGCGCCGAACCCTTGCGCGCATTCCGCACGGAAAGGACCTGGCATGAGTTTCGTTGGACGGTTGGCGCGTGGCCTGGCGGCGGGCCTGGGCAATTATCTGACGCAGGAAGGCGTTGCCCTGTTGGACGAGCGCCGGATGAAGGCTTTGAGGGCGCGCGAACAGGCGCTCGCCGCGCGGCAAAATGAACTGATCTTGCGCGATGGCGGCGACCTCGACATCGGCTCTCCACTTACGACCGTGGAGCCCCGCGACGTCTATGACCGGCAATGGACGACCTCCGAAGCTGAGCCTGCGTCGCCGCAAGGCCTGACGTCCAAGGCTGCCGACAATCATCTGGTGCGACAGGCGGATTTGAACGCGATCAAGGCGGGCATGCGTGACTTCGCTGGGCAATCGCACTTGCGGGGCGGCCCTGTGGAGATGGAGTCCGTTCTGGAAAGGCGCGTGTGGGACGCGCCGATCAATGAACGAACGCCGCGCTCCATGGCCGAAGCGATATCGCCCAGCGTATCCATCGGCGGACGCCAGACGATCATCCATGATCCCGATGCCGATACGGTCGCGCTGATCGGAGAAATTCTGCCCAATGGGGTGCGCCCCTTGTCGCGCGCCGATGGCGCATTGGTGCTGCCCAAGCGTTACGGGGCGCAGATAAGAGATGCGATCGCCGATGCGCGCATTGCCGCCGAAGCGCTCGGGCGCGGGCAAATGTGGGCTCCGGGCGATATCATGGGGCGCGATCAAGAGCGGGGTTTCGACCCGATTCCGAACCCGACCGGTGCGTTCGATGGCGTGGACATGGAAGCGGACGAGAGGCAGCCGCACGAATATCTGCGCCAACTCGCCGAGAAGTTTCCCGGAGGTATGGATACATATCTGGCCTCTTCGAAGAGGCCGGCTGCCGAGTTCGACTTCAGGACAGGCGTTAGCCGATCGAGAAGGCAGGATGGATCGGTGATTGTCACAAATCCGGATGGGTTTACCTATACGGAAAACACGGATGGCTCCGTGACAATGAAGCTGCCGCCTGTCATTCGCTGGGATAAGACTGTGTCTGGCCCGATTAACAAGGAGCTTCCCGAGAAAGGAAATGGGTTTACCGCTTATAATAGGAGTGGGGACGACCAATTTGGCACGCTTGGGACAATAAGCAGGATTGAAAATATTGGAGATGAATGGGCTAAAAGAAGAAATCCCGTCATGCAGGTAGGAAATATAAGTAGGGACGGCGGTGGTACTCCCATTGGTCCTAACGGAAAGCCTGAGCATAGATCGCATAAGGTTGGGATTGATGTGGATGTAAGGCCGTTTAATGTTGATGGTTCTGTTAAGTATATGCAATGGAACATTCCTGGATACGATAGATGAAAAACGAAAGAGCTGATAAAATTGGTAAAGGAAAAGTATCCTAATACAGTGGTGTTCTTTAATGGCCCAGAGATAGTAAAATTGGGGTTGTCAAAAAAATAGACGGACATGACAATCATATTCATTTTAGATTTTTTGATATGAAAAAATGAATTTTGTATTTTGTTTATAAATTGGCCTCGCGTCGCCAGCATTACCTAGCGTTTTCGGCAAAATCGGGCGTGTTGCGGGTATGGTACGACGCCTCTGGGTCGATGATCATTGATGGCGCGGATTTGGCGATGATTTCGTAGAAGATCTATCCTGCGGCGTGCGCTGCCGCGTCGCGATGGCAGCTTCATGCTGCCCGGCCGCCATGCGGAAGCCGCGCAAATCGCGGCCGATCGGATCGAGGCCGAGTGCGCTGCCACAGATCGGCGGGCATCTGCTGGACAGCGGCGACGAGCGCGACAGGACCCGACGCTACGACCAGGGGGGCGAAACGGGGACGATCGGATCGAGCAGGGCGGGCGATGCGCCGTCGCCATATTGATCCGCATCCTCGCTCCGGAGTAGGTGTCGATCGAAATCGATGCCGGAAGGTGCTGGTGATGTTCGAGAAATTCGCGAGAAGCTACTCGGTCGATCGGGGCCTGTCCGTTGCGAACGCCACGCTGGGCAAGGTCTATGGCAGCGAGGATTTCAGGGACCTGTTCGGCAAGTTCGGCGGATGCTCGTTCGAGAACGGGCTTTACCGGATCATGCGCGAGGCCGATGTCTCCCTGTGGAATGCGCGGGTGATCGTTGGGTTTCCGCGCTTCGAGGGGCGGATCATCAGTTTCGGCTATGACTGGCTGGGCCGGGTGTTCGCGGTCGACATCAAGCGGTTCGAGAATAATCGCCCCGGCGTGGTGATGTTCGAGCCGGGATCGGGCGAGGCGCTGGATATTCCGTGCAATCTGGGATCGTTCCACGACATGGAATTGATCCGGTATCGCAATGCCGCGTTGGCCGCGGATTTCTACCGATCATGGCTGGCGAAGGGCGGAAAGCCGCCGCGTCATGACGAATGCGTCGGTTACAAGAAGCCGCTGTTCCTGACCGGCAAGGACGCGGTGGACAATCTGGAAATGGCGACGATCGATGTCTATTGGCATCTCTTCGGCCAGCTTGTCAGGCAGGTGAAAGGCATACGCTGAGAGTCTGTTTGGCAATGCGCCATAGGCGCATTGCCAAACAGACTCTCAGCAAGGCTCGCGGCAGGCCGGTTCACCGCCCGAACACCAGTTCCAGCATCTGCGTTTTCCAGATCGCGATCGAGCGGTCGATCAGGGCCATGTCCGGATTGCGGATGAATTCGACGGTCAGGCCGCGCGTGACGGCGTTGTTGAGCAGTTGCAGGCTTTGATAGGCGCGGTCGTTGTCGATGCCGGCGGCGCTGAGGATCAGATGGCCCCATAGCCGCACGCGGCGATCGAAGCGGCGGGTGCTGGGGCCGACTTCCTGATCGAGATCGGGATCGTTGCGGCGGGCCAGGTGAATTTCGAGCACGGCCGCCATTTCGGGGCGGCGGACCATCTCGAAATTGGCGTCGATCAGATTTTCCATCGATTGCCGGGGCGTGGTGCCGCGCCGGATCGCATCGGTATAGACATGGGTGCGATAGGCCGAGAATTCGGCGGCCACCGCCGCCATGATCTTCGCCTTGGTGGGGAATTGATGCTGGATCGCCCCCAGGCTCATGCCCGTCGCGTCGCGGATCGCGTGCATGGTGGCGCCCGAATAGCCCTGTGCGCACAGGATATCGCGCGCCGCCGCCAGCACCTTGGCCCGGGTGGCGGCGCTGCGATCGGCCTGGCTGCGTCTGGGGCGTTTCGCGGCTGTCGTCATGCTCGCATCATCTGCGACAGCGGCGGTCGGCGGTCCAGACCTTAAAAGCACGGCGCGTGTTCCCCGATCGGGGATCGGGCATGTTCCCGGCATTGGATCGCCGCGGGGCTGCGCCCCTCGCGATGACGGTTCATGTTCAGAAACCCATGGTGAGGTTAATGCCGATCGTGCGCGGGCGGACCACACCGGTGCCGAGCGCGGCGTTGGGATAGCGGGGCAGCCCGGCCACGCCCGTCAGCCCCTGGGTGGCGGTGATGCCGCGCGCATTGGTGAGGTTGCTGACATAGGCGTTGATCGCATAGCCACCGAAATCCAGCCCGGCGCGCAGATCGACCAGTTCATAGGCGCGGATCCGGGGGAAATGGCCATAGCTGGCGAGATAGACGGGATCATAGGTGCCGCGCTGGCGCGACAGCGACCGGATCGATCCGCCGATCGACGCGCTCGCCCCCGATCCCAGCGCCCAGCGATAATCGGCATTCACGCTGACGGCATGGCGCGGGCTGAAGGGCAGGGGATCGCCCTTCACCGCGCCCACCACCAGCGGATCGGTATCGCCGCTGAGCCGGGCGTCGGTGTAGGTGAAGTTGATCGCGGTCGTGAGCCCGGTGATCGGCCGCAGCGTCGCCACCACTTCCGCCCCGTCGATCTTCGCGCCCGCGCCGTTCACATTGACGCCGAAGCCGTTGACGACGGCGGCGAGCTGGATGTCGCTCCAGTCGATATGGTAGAGCGACGCCTCGATCGATGCGCTGCGATCCGCCGTGTCGCCCTTGAAGCCGATTTCATAGCTGGTGACGGTATCGGGATCGAAGCTGGTGGGGGTGCCCGGCGGCGACCCGATCGGGATCACATTGGGGCCGCCCGGGCGATAGCCCTTGGCGACGCGCGCGTAGAGCGAGGCGCGATCGCCCAGCTTGAATTTGGGCGCGACCGACCAGGTGAAGACATTGTCCGACGATTTGAGATCGCCGATCACCGAACTGCCCAGCAGCACGCCATCGGTGGTCTGGTCGGCGCGCTGGCGGTTGTGGCTGTAGCGGCCGCCGAAATCGATATCGAAGCGGGACGAGAGATGCAGCGTCGCATTGGCGAAGCCCGCGAATTCCTCGTAGCGCGACGCGAGGTCGTAGACCGCGAGCTTGTAGGGCAGGTCGATCGGCGTCAGCGTGCCCGGGGTGCCGGGCACCGCGCTTTTCAGGTTCTGGAAGATCCGCGCCTTTTCATGCGTGTAATAGCCGCCGACGAGCCAGTCGATCCGGCCGCCATTGGAGGCGAGGCGCAGTTCCTGCGTCCATTTGCGGTTCTGGGTGAGCTGATCGAAATAGACATAGGGGCCGCCGAGCACCGCGCCGAGATTGGCGGTATAGTCGGCGCGGAACGACTGGAGCTGCTCGCCATAGCTGGTGGCGGAGGTGAGGGTGGCGCCGCTGAAATCATAGGCGATGGTGGCGTTGTAGAGCCGGTATTTCACATTGCTGAAGGTCGGCAGATATTCGGATTGGGTGAGGCCGCCGTAAAGCGGCCTGAGCGTCGCCGCATCGGCCTCCACCACGCTCGGCGCGTCGACGTTCAGGTTCTGGACGAGCGCGCTCAGGCGGATGCTGAGCGCGTCATCCGGCTTCCAGAGCAGCGAGGCGCGGCCGCCATAAGTGTCGAAATCGTTGATGTTGCGCCGCACACTGGATCCGGCGGTGCCGATGGAATCGATATAGCCGCCCTGCCTGCGCCATGATCCCGAGGCGCGCAGCGCCAGCGTGTGGCCCAGCGGAAGATTGATCATCGCGGCGCCGCGATAGCTGGCATCGCCGCCATCGGTGAATTCGACGCCGCCGAGCAGCTTGCCCTCGAACCCGGCGGTGCTCGGTTCGTTGGTGACGAACTTGAGCACGCCGCCGAGCGAGCTGGCGCCGTAGAGCGTGCCCTGCGGCCCGCGCAGCACCTCTATGCGATCGACATCGAAGGCATCGAAATCGCCGGCCAGGATCGCGCCGTTGGCAAGGCCGGTGCTGGATCCGAAGGGCGTTTCATCGACATAGACCGCGACGGTGGAGGCGACGCCGCCGGTGTTGACGCCGCGCAGCACCAGCCGCCCCTGGCCCGGCGTGTCCTGCACGAGCTGGAGGCTGGGGACGTTCTTCAGATAATCGGCGAAACTGGTCGCGCCCTGCCGTTCCAGCGTGTCGCCGGTGACGACCGAGACCGATTGCGGCACGTCGATCAACGTCTGGCTGCGCTTCTGCGCGGTGACGACGATCTCGTCGCTGGTGCCGGCCTCCACCTCTTGCGCGGCGGCGGGCGCGGCGATGACGGCGGCGAGAGCGGTGCCGAGGCAGAGCTGCTTCAGATGGCGCATGATGGGGGTCCTCTCCTGATCCGGTTTCTTGTTTGAGGCCGTCTCCCTCTCCTCCCCATCGGCGATGGGGAGGAGAGGGTGTTTCCTGTGTGTCACGCTCCATGCCCCAGCGCGAAGCGCATGCCGTGGAGGATGGCGGCGGGGGCGGCGGAGACGTGGTCGTCCTCGGCGAAGGCGATGTAGCGGATCCGGGCGAGGCCTGCGTCGGCGAGCGCATCGGCGAATTCGCGGGCGGCGTCGACCATGCGCGCGGCGCGGATCTGCGCCTGTGCTTCCTCCAGCGAGACGCCGAGGCCGTCGGGCACGCTGGCGGGCATATCCTGTTCGTGCGCGCCGACATCGACGAAGACGCGCGGCTGGCGCGGCAGCGCCGCCAGGCGCGCGCGGAAGCCGGGCAGGCGGGCGAGGATCGAAAAGCCGTCCCACCAGAGCGAGGGGCTGCTGACGATGAAGGCGGAGAAGCTGTCCGGCCGGGTGAGCAGCGCATGGGCGGCGAACAGGCCACCCAGCGAATGGCCGAACAGGATCTGTTCGCCCGCCATGGTGCGCGGATAGCGCGCCGCGATCTCGGCGCGCAACGTATCGGTGAGGAAGGCGAGAAAGGCATCGGCGCCGCCATTGCGATCGCCGCCGATCGCGGTGCCGATCGCGCCCAATGCCGCCAGCGCCTCCGCGCCGATCGGCGGTGTCAGATCGGCGGTGCGCAGCTTCAGGAATTCGGCATGGCCCGCATCATAGCCGATGCCGACGACATAATGGGCGGGAAAGCCCGCGACGCTCGAGACCGCGCGCCCGATCTCCGCCGCCATGCCGAACAGCAGATCGCCATCGGTGACGTAGACGATGGGCACCGCGCCGTCCGCGGGCAGCGCCGCCGGCGCGGCGACGCTGATCCTGAGCTGCCCTTCGCCCGACGGGTGGGGCAGCGAGAATTGTTCGAGGGACGCGCGAACCGAAAATGCCATCGACCGAACTCCATCAAGCCGGAACGGAAACGCCGCAGGCCTGTGCCTGTGCCGATCATGGCCCGAGTCATCTGCTCACTTTACAATAAAGTCAACTTGTTTATTAGATGGCATATCGCGACGCCGGGCAAGGCGGCGCCAGCGCGGGAGAGTGGATATGGACAGGGCAATCGCGGTGGCCACGGATGGACGGGGGGACGGCCAGGCAATGGAGGGCGAATCGTCCGGCGGCCTCGGCTGGGCCTGGTACGGCCTGGGCGTGCTGCTGATGACGACCCTGTTCGCACTGGTGATCCGCCAGATGCTGAGCCTGATCGCGCCGGGGCTGCAGGCGTCGCTCCATTTCAGCGATTTCCAGATCGGCATGCTCCAGGGGCTGGGCATGGCGATCTTCGCCTGCGTCGCCAGCTATCCGATGGGATGGCTGGCGGACCGTTACGGGCGCCGGCTGCTGCTGGCGATCGGCGTCGGCATCTGGTCTCTCGCCACATTTTTCTGCGCGTTCCAGGACAGTTTCGGCGGGCTGTTCGCGGGTACGATCGGCATCGCCATCGGCGAGGCGGGGCTGGCACCGATCGTCTATGCGATGATCCCGGACCTGTTTCCCGAACGCAAGCGCAACGCCGCGAACCTGATCTTCTATGGCGGATCGCTGTTCGGCACGGGCATCGGCATGGCGCTGGGCGGGGCGATGCTGCAATGGCTGGCGGCGTCCCCCGCCAGCCTGCCGGCGTGGCTGGCGGGCATAGACAGCTGGCGGATCGCGATGGTCGCGATCGCGCTGCCGGGGCCGCTGTTCCTGCTGCTGGTGGCGACGATGCCGCTGCGCGCGCATGCCGCCCCGTCGACTATGGGGGCGCCCATGGGGCCGGCCGTAGGGGTGGACGATGCGGCGGCCGGTTTCCTGCCCTATGCGCGGGCGCATTGGCGCACATTGGGCGGCGTGTTCGGTGCGATCTTCGCGATGGGGGTGGCGATGATGGCCGGACTGGTGTGGTATCCGATCGCGCTGCCACGCGCCTTCGGCGTCGATCCCGCGAGCGTCGGCGTGGGGCTGGGCACCGCCGTGACCGCCGCCACCGCGATCGGCGTGTTCCTGCCGGGCATGCTGATCGGTCTGGCGCGGCGCGCGGGCGGGATCTCGCCGATCCGGGCGGCGAGCGTCTTTTTCTGGATGGCGCCTTTGCCCGCGCTGTTCCTGCCCTTCGCCGCGACGCCCTTCCAGGCCTATGCCGTCGCCGCGCTGCAGGGGGCGGCGGGCGTCGCCGGATCGGCGCTGATGCCCGGCATCCTCCAGGATCTGTCGCCGTCGCACCTGCGATCGCGCGTGCTGTCGCTGCTCGGCATCTTCAACGCGCTGGCGATGGCGCTCTCTCCGCTGGCGATCGGCGCGCTTTCGGGCGCGATCGCGGGCCCGCGCGGCATGCTGTATGCGATCGCGATCGTCAGCATCCCATCGCTGGTCGTCGCGGCGCTGCTGGTCTCGCTCGCCCGGCGGCCTTTCGCCGCGACCGTCCGGGCCATGGGATTCGACGTAACAGGGAACCACGCATGACGATATCGCACCCCGATCGACCGCACGGCATAACCGATATGGCCGGCATGCTGGCCGCGCTCGACGCGGGCCGCACGACGCCCGCTATGCTGGTGGAGCGTGCGATCGCGCGCGCCGAGGCGGCCAATCCGCAACTCAATTTCATCGCATGGCCGAATTTCGATCGCGCGCGCGCCCAGGCGTCGGCGCCGCGTCCCGGGCCGCTGGCCGGCATTCCGACGCTGATCAAGGATATGCTGCCCGAAAAGGGGCTGCCGGCCAGCTTCGGCTGCGCCGCACTGCGCGACTTCATCGCGCCCGACGATGCGCCCTATGCCCGCGCGATCGATGCGGCGGGGCCGATCTCGATCGCACGTTCGACCATGCCCGAACTGGGGCTCAACGCGGTCACCGAATCGCCGCTGACGGGGATCACGCGCAATCCGTGGAACCCGGATCATACGCCCGGCGGCTCCTCCGGCGGCGGGGCGGCGGCGGTGGCGGCGGGGGTGGTGCCGGTGGCGCATGCCAGCGACGGGCTGGGATCGATCCGCCATGGCGCGGCGCCGTGCGGGCTGGTGGGGCTGAAGCCCTCGCGCCGGCGCAATGCGGGGGAGGAAGCGTTCCGCGCGATCACCGACCTGACGGTGAATGGCTGTGTCAGCCGCACGGTGGGCGATACCGCGCGCTGGCTGGAAGCGACGCAGACGCACGATCCCGATTGCCTGCCGCCGATGCCGCCGGTGACGACGCCGGTGGAGCAGCGCCTGACCATCCATGCCTATGGCCGGGTGATGCGGACGGGCGAGCTACCCGATCCGGCGGTGCGGCGCGTCTTCGCCGATACGGTCTCGCTGCTCGGGCGGCTCGGCCATCTCGTGTCCGATGCGGCGCTGCCCTTCGACGGCCCACATGCGATCGGGCTGTTGCGCGACATCACCGAGGGCATGTTCACGCGCCGGCTGGGCATGCTTTCGCAGCAGATCGGCATCACCGTCGATCCCGCGGCGCTCGAGCATCGATCGGTGACCCTGATCGCGGCGGGCAAGGCGATCGACGACGATCGCTATGCCGCGTCCTGGGCCGCGATGGAGGCTGTGGTCGCCGCTTATCTGAACCGGCTGGGGACGATCGATATCTGGATGACGCCGACGGTGAGAACCGAAGCGCCGCGCATCGGCGTGTTCGGGCCCGATATCGCCTGGCACGACCAGCGCGACGGGCTGATCGACTATGCCGGCTATTGCTGGATCGACAATTTCGCGGGCACGCCGGCGATCAGCCTGCCGATGGGGTTCAGTGACAACGGCCTGCCCGTGGGCATGCAGTTCGCGACGCGGCCGGGCGGGGAGGCGCTGCTGCTGGCGCTGGGCCTGCAACTGGAGGCGGCGGTGGAATGGCATCGGCGGACGCCGCCGATCTGGACGGGGGATTTGTGATGGTGCGGAGTTTCGGCGCGGTGCTGCGCGATCATGCCGATGCGCGCGGCGCGGAGATCGCGATCGCCTATCCGGGCGGCACGCTGAGCTGGACGGTGCTGGAGGCGCGGACGGCGGCGCTGGCGCGGCGGATGATCGCGGCGGGCGTGCGGCCCGACGATCTGGTGGGCGTGGCATTGCCCAACGGCGTGGATCATCATGTGGCGAGCTTTGCGGCGTGGCGGGCGGGGGCGACGCCCTGCATCCTGCCGACGCGGCTGCCGGAGCATGAATTCGCGCAGATCGTGGAGCTGGCGGCGCCGCGCCTGATCGTGAGTGACGGCGGAGCTGGCGTGGGCGGCGTGATCGGGATCGCGGCCGATGCCGGCGATGTGTCCGTCGATCCGCCATCCGATCTGCCGCCCGATCTGGCGGCCGCGCATTGGAAGGCGGTCACCAGCGGCGGATCGACCGGCCGGCCCAAGCTGATCGTCGATCATGCCGAGGCGCGGTTCGGCGAGCGGCTGGAGGGGATCGTCGCGCTGACGGGCATGCCGCGGGGCGGGGTGATGCTCAATCCCGGGCCGCTTTATCACAATGCGCCGTTCCTGTTCACCAGCCTGGCGCTGCTCGCGGGCACGCGCGTGGTGGGCATGGACCGTTTCGATGCTGAGGCGGCGCTGCGCCTGATCGCGGAAGAGCGGGTGGAATGGGTGTGCATGGTGCCGACGATGATGCACCGGATCTGGAGCCTGCCGGATGCGGTGAAGGCGCGTTACGACCTTTCCGCGCTGCGCACGGTGCTGCATCTGGCGGCGCCGTGCCCGCCCTGGCTGAAGCGCGCCTGGATCGACTGGCTGGGCGCCAATCGCATCCTGGAGCTCTATGCGGGAACCGAGGGGGCGGCGGTGCTGATCACCGGCACCGAATGGCTCGCCAGGCCGGGATCGGTGGGCAAGCCGGCGGACGGCGCGCTGAGCGTCCGCGACGAGCAGGGCCGGCCCTGTCCGCCCGGCACGGTGGGCGAGATCTTCTTCGCCGCCGAGGCCGCGACGCGCTTTCACTATATCGGCGCCGAGCCGCGGCTGGACGGCGAGGGCTGGATGTCGCTGGGCGATCTCGGCTGGATCGATGCCGACGGCTATCTGTTCCTGTCCGACCGGCGCACCGACATGATCCTGCGCGGCGGCGCCAATATCTATCCGGCCGAGGTGGAGGCGGCGCTGATCGAGCATCCCGGCATCGCCGACGCAGTGGTGCTGGGGCTGCCCTGCGACGATCTGGGTGCGCGCGTCCATGCGATCGTGCAACTGGCGGCGGACCTGCCGGCGGCCGGAATCGACGCATTCGTGCGGGCGCGGCTCGCCGGCTATAAATGCCCGGAAAGCTACGAGACGACCGACGCGCCGCTGCGCGACGAGGCGGGCAAGGTGCGCCGGTCCGCGTTGCGCGACGAGCGGCTGGCCTGGCTGGCGGAGGGCAGGGATTTCCGGATCGCGCGGGGCTGAACGGGGCGACGCGCTGAACTGAGGCGACAACAGGGGGTGGCGGCGTGTTGCGCGATTCACATTTCGCCCAGCACGCTGTAGCTGTCTGTTCGCCGCGATTCCCCCGGCATATGATGATCAGGAGAGGATTGCGATGACCGCGACCGCCATGGCCGAGCCCGCGTTGACCGCATCGGAGATAGAGGAGACGCGGGCACGGCTCGACGGGCACATCGCGGAAACCCCGGTGCATCGCTGGCGCGGCCCCGATCTGGAAGCGATCATGGGGGATCGAACCCAGGTGATATTGAAGCTGGAACTGTTCCAGCTCGCCGGATCGTTCAAGCTGCGCGGCGCGCTCAACAACATCATGCAGCTTTCGCCCGACGAGCTTGCGCGCGGCGTGACGGCGGTCAGCTCGGGCAATCATGCGGTCGCCACCTCCTATGCCGCGCGGCTGATGGGCACGCCCGCGAAAGTGGTGATGATGCGCGGCGCCAACCCGTTCCGGATGGCGCAATGCCGCAAGCACGGCGCGGAACTGATCGTCGCGGACAATGTGACCCAGGCCTTCGAGATCGCGAACGAGATCCGGGACAAGGAAGGGCGCTATTTCGTCCATCCCTTCGAAGGGCGCCGCACGGCGCTGGGATCCGCCACGCTCGGCCTGGAATTCTGCCGCCAGGCGCCCGGGCTCGACGCGGTGATCATCGCGATCGGCGGCGGCGGGCTGTGCGGCGGCATGTCCGCCGCGACCAAGATCTTCTCGCCCGGCACGCGCGTCTACGGCGTCGAGCCGGAAGGATCGGACGCGATGCATCGCAGCTTCGCGGCGGGCGCCGTCGCATCGACGGTGTCGCCGAGCACGATCGCCGACAGTTTGAACGCGCCCTATTCCGCCACCTTCACCCTGGGTCTCTGCCGCGACAATGTCGATGCGCTGGCGAAGGTGAGCGATGGCGAGATGCGTTCGGCGATGCGGCTGCTGTTCGAGGAGATGAAGCTGGCAGTGGAGCCCGCCGCAGCCGCCGCGACGGCGGCGCTGCTCGGGCCGCTGCGCGAGGAACTGGAGGGCAAGCGCGTCGGCATCCTCGTCTGCGGCACCAATACCGATATCGACACGCTGGCCGCGCATCTGCACGAAAGCTGAGCGCGCCGCTGCCGTTCAGCCGCCGTGCGCGGGGATCGGCACGAACGATCCGCGATCGCGATCCTTGACCGCTTCGTCGCCCCGGAAAACCGTGCCGTTCATCGCGATATAGATGCCGGGCGGGGCCGTCTGGCAGCAGGCGAAAGCCATGCCGAGATTGAACGGGGCGTCGCTCTCCGCGAAGCGGGCGGGGGACCAGGCGCCGGCCAGCACGATCGTCTTGCCGGCGGCCGGCGCCAGGTGCCGCGCGGTGGCTGCCATCGTATCGGTGCCATGGGTGATGACGACACGGTCGCCGCGCGCGCGCGCGACGGCGTCGCGCAGCCGGTTACGGTCTTCGTCCGTCAGGTCCAGACTGTCCTTGCGCGCCACTTCCACGATCTCGAACGGATGGGTGACGCGCGCCGCCGCCAGCAGCGCGGGCGCGGCGCTGCCGGTGATATGATAGGCGCTGAGCGCGTCGAAATAATCCTTGTCGATCGTGCCGCCGGTGGTGAGGATCGTGATGGGGCCGCGATCGTTCATGCCGTGGCGACGCCCTGGTGGAGCGATGCGCCGAGCATGCGGGCGAGCGCGCGATCCGCATCCTGCCGGAAGCGGCGGGCGACGCCGGCCTCCGCGACCAGATCGAAGCCGTGGAACGCGCCGGGATAGACGTGCGCCTCCACTTCGACGCCCGCCTGCCAGAGCAGGGCGGCAAAGGCCATGTCTTCATCCAGGAACAGGTCGAGCGCGCCGACCGCGATGAATGTCGGCGGCAGTCCGGCAAGATCGGTCGCGCGCGCGGGCGAGAACCAGGGCAGGCGCGCCGCCGCGATCTCGTCCGCGCCGCGCATCGCCGCCCAGCCGAAACGGTTCGATGCCCGGTTCCAGCGGAACTCGCCGGTCACCGGATTGGCATAGGGGTCGTCAGCGGTGCCGGTGCGATGATCGAGCATGGGATAGGTGAGGAACTGGCCGGCCGGCGCGGGGCCGCCACGATCGCGCACCAGCATCGCGAGCGCGGCCGCCAGCCCGCCGCCCGCGCTTTCGCCGACGATCACGATCCGCGCGGGATCGATGGCGAGCATCGCGGCATTCGCCGCCAGCCAGACAAGTCCGGCATGGCAATCCTCCAGCGGCGCGGGGAACGGCGCTTCTGGCGCCAGCCGGTAATCGACCGAGACGACGACGCAGCCATGGCGGATCGCGCGCGCGGCATTGGCGATATCCGACATGGCGGCGCTGCCCAGCACGAAGCCGCCGCCATGGATCTCGTACACCGCCGGGCATGGCGTGGCGGCGGGGGCGGGCGGGCGGAAGATGCGCAGCGCCAGCGGCGGCGCATCGCCGCGCGCGACATGAACCACCTCCGGTGCGATGCCCGGCGCCGCCGATGCCGCCGTCAGCGCCGCGAGCCGTGCCCGCGCCGAGGGCAGGGCGGCCGCGTCCAGATCGAGCCAGTCTTCCCGGTCGAGCAGGCCGAGCAGTTCGGGATCGACGAGATGGCGGCTGGTCATGGCCCTGACTGGCGCCGCGCGGGCGATCGCGCAATGCGCGTCATGCCGGGGCCGCCGCGTGCCCGGCCACCGGGGGATTGAGCGTTTCGATCGGCACATAATCGTCGGCCAGGCCGAAAGAGGCGGGGCCGGTCACCGCCAGCCCGTCGGGCGTGCGGAAATGCGGCGCGGCGGAGAAACCCATGACAGTGACGCGCTGGCCGTAGCGGATGGTTTCGCAGGTGATGGGCTGCGCCGTCTCGCTGTCGAGAAAACTGATGAGATCGGGCACGACGGCGAGAAGCCGCTCCCCCTGGCGGATATGCGTGAATTCGTTCTGGAAGGAGAAGCTTGCTTCCTCTCCCCCGTCGACCGGCGAGAGAATGCCCGAGCCGATATTGTAGCCGCCCACCGTCTGGCGGCTGATATCGCTGATCTTGCCCTGGAACAGCAACCGCCCCTCGATCGGCGGGCTGGCGGCGGCGGCGACGCCGAGGATCGCTTCGAACGGATCTGCCTTGACGGCGCGCGATGCCTCCACCGCGCGGCCGAGCGCGAGGGCGAGCGACAATGTGCCCTTGACCGCGGTCTGCTTCGCCTCTCGCCCCGTCATCGGATAAAAGGCGCAGCTTCCGGACGCGCCCATCGCGACGAGCGCGCTGCGGGCGATCCGTTCGCCGCGTTCATGGCTGCTCGCCTCGACGATCGCCACCTCGGCGCGTTCGTTGACGGTGACGACGGGAAAGGCGGAAATGCCGGCAATGCCGAAGCTGGTGCGATCGAGCGTCGGGAAGGCACGGCCCATGCCGTCCCCGTTGATCACGGGCAGGCGGGTGAGGCACGATGTCATCAGCGGGATCAGCGAATTGAGCCCGCCGATCTCCACGGGCATCACGGCATCGGCGCGGCGGCCCACCAGCCGCTCGAACCGCCGCAGCGCCGCGTCCCCGAAGCTGTGATCGACCAGTTTTTCGAGCATGACCGATGGCGATCCGGACATGCCGACGGTGATCACAAAGGCATCGTCGGCAAGATCGTCGAGTTCGATCACGCTGGGCGGCCCCGTTCGTTCGATCAGGTTCTGGAGCGCGAGCCGCCCGATATAGGGATCGCCGCCGCCGCCCGTACCCAGAATGGCCGCGCCGATGCTCAGCGCGTCCAGATCCTCAAGCTCGATGTTCATTCCGGTCTCCAGTCTCTTGAAATATCGGGATATGGGGCCGGCGCGAATGGCCGGGCCCGACGATCAGGCCCGCGCCGTGGCGCGGCGCGCGGCGGCGCGGCGGATCCATTCGAAGGCGAGATAGCTGAGGCTGCTCACCAGCAGCGAATCGATCGCGACCAGCCCGGTCAGCCAGCCGCCATGGAAATGGCCGATCGCGGCGGCGGCGATGCCCAGCAGCAGCGCGGCGATGGCGCCGGGCTGCCAGTCCGCATCGGCCAGCGGCGCGTCTCCGGGATGCTGGTCGAGAAAGAAGCGCGGCAGGTAGACGCCGGCGATCGGCGGCACGACCGCGCTCAGCAGCACCAGATAGGGCACGATCTGATCGGTGATGCCGGCAAGCCCGAGCACGAGGCCGAGCACGCAGGAGAGCCAGACGAGCGCCTTGCGGCTGAACCGCCGGAACACGGTGGAGAGCATCAGCGATGCGCAATAGAGATTGGTGGCGCCGTTGGTCCACGATGCCAGCATGATGATCGACAGCGCGGCGAAGCCCATGCCGAGCGCGCCCATCGTCATCAGCATGTCCTTTTCCCCCGTCAGGATCGCGGGCACCGAGGATCCGAGCAGGACGAGCGGATAGCCGACGCCCAGCGCGAAGGCGCAGGCGAGGCCCACGCCCACCGGGCTGCGCGCGAACCGCGAGAAATCGGGGGCGATGATCGCGCCGACCACCCAGCCGCCGACGATGAAGGAGACGGCGGTCTTCTCGTCCATCAGCACTGCGCCCGCCATCGGTTCGGTGAAGCCGGTGCCGTATGTGCGGATCGCGACCGCCAGCGCCCAGACGATCAGGCCCAGCTTCAGCGGAAGCATGATGTTCGACAGGATATCGAGCGCGCGAAAGCCGACGATGGTGGTGTAGGCCATCAATATGCTGCCCGAGATCACCCAGAGCGACGGACTGGCGAAGAGCGCCGATGCCTGGGTCATCCGGATCATGGTTTCGGCGAACAGCACGACGACGACGCCGAACCAGCCGATCGCCGACATGGCGAGCAGCAGGTTGATGATCTCTCCGCCGCGTTGCCCGAAGGCGCGGATGATCATGACATAGGTGGTGAGCCGCGATCGCGCGCCGACATAGGCGCAGGTGCCCGCCAGCAGCGCCAGGATCATGCCCGCCCAGATACAGGCGGTCACCGTCGCGTCGAAGCCCAGCTTCACGCCCAGTTCGCCGCCCATCACCAATGTGGGCAGCGAGATGTTCGCGCCCAGCAGGACGACGCCGATCTTGTAGGACGGCGCGGTCGCCGCGGCGGGAACCGCCGACAGCGCGAATTCGCGATCGCCCCCGTTTTCGCCGGGAGGCGCTTCGTGGATCGCCGCGTCCGCCATGCTGCCTGTCATTGGTGCGCCCTCGTCATGTTTGCCGTCATCCTCCGATATGCCCGGCGGGGGAAATGCCAATCATGGCGGCGAGCACAGGCGGTGCGAAAAAGGGTAGGGCGCGGGGGAGGTGCCGGCGGCGGCCGGGCAGGCGGCGGGGGCGCATCGCCGGAATCCCGCGAGATCGGGGGCGACGCCCCGCCGCTACCCCCGTTCCTACTCTTCATGCCGCCGGAGACACCCCGGCGCGGGCGTTGGCGCCGGATGCGGCCGCCTTAAAGATCGGCGCGTCAGTTCACGCAACCATGTGCGGCGCAGGGGCGCCAGGAGAAATCGCTTGTTCAAGATCGGCATCGACGTTGGCGGCACGAATACCGATGCGGTGCTGCTCCGGCACGGCGGGATGATCGCCAGCTGCAAGACCGCGACCACCGCCGATGTCGAGCAGGGCGTGTGCCGCGCGATCGCAGAACTGCTGCGTATCGGCGACGTGCCGGTGGAGGCGGTGTCGGCGCTGATGATCGGGACGACACAGTTCACCAACGCATTCATCGAACGCCGCAGCCTTTCGCGCATCGGCGTGATCCGGATCGGCGCGCCCGCGACCACGGCGATCCCGCCGCTCTACGACTGGCCCGAGGATCTGATCGCGGTGGTCGGCCGGCAGACCGCGATCGTCGGCGGCGGTTACGAATTCGACGGCAGCGAGATCGGCACGCTGGACGAACGCGCGGTGGCGGAGGCGGCCCGCGCCTTCCGCCGCGCGGGGATCGGCGCGGTCGCGATCTCCTGCTGTTTCGCGCCGGTCAATGCCGCGATGGAAGTGCGCGCGGCCGAAATCGTGCGCGGCGAGATGCCGGAGGCGCGCGTTTCGCTATCGTCCGCATTCGGCCGGATCGGGCTGATCGACCGGGAAAATGCGGCGGCGATGAATGCCAGCCTGGCGGCATTGGCCGAACGCGTCGTCGGATCCTTCCGCAAGGCGATCGCGCGGATCGGCCTGGGCTGCCCATTCTATATCAGCCAGAATGACGGCACGCTGATGAGCGCCGACGATGTCGAGGCGCGGCCCGTGCTTACCTTTGCGTCGGGACCGACCAATTCGATGCGCGGCGCGGCCTTTCTGTCGGGCGTTGCGGATGCGATCATCGTCGACATCGGCGGCACGACCACCGATGTCGGCTGCCTGGTCGGCGGATTTCCGCGTGAATCGGCGGTCGCGGTCGATATCGGCGGGGTGCGCACCAATTTCCGCATGCCCGATCTGGTTTCGGTGGGGGTGGGCGGCGGCAGCATCGTCGATCGCGGCGCATCCGCCGGCGCCCGCATGGTCGGGCCGCGATCGGTGGGGTTCGAGCTTTCCAGCCGGGCGCTCGTCTTCGGCGGCGACGTGCTGACAGCAACCGATATCGCGGTCGCGGCGGGGGCTGCGGATATCGGCGATGCGTCGCGCCTGGCCGGGCTGCCGGCCGGCCTGGTCGAACGCGCGCTCGACGATCTTCACCGCCAGGCGGAAACCGCGATCGACCGGATGCGCACCAACCGGCGCGACATTCCCGTCATCCTGGTCGGCGGCGGCAGCATCCTGATCTCGCGCGCGCTGAACGGCACGCCCGATGTGCGCCGCCCGCCCAATTACGACGTCGCGAATGCCGTGGGCGCCGCGATCGCGGAGGTCAGCGGAGAGGTGGACGGCTATTTCTCCTATGAAGGGGACGGGCGGCAGGCGGTGCTGGATCGCGCGCGCGACCGGGCCTGCGCCGAGGCCGTGGCGTCTGGCGCGGATCCCGCGACCGTGCGCATCGTCGATATCGAGGAAGTGCCGATCGGCTACATGCCCGGCGGCGTCGTGCGGCTGCGGATCAAGGCGGTGGGATCGCTGGCGGAGCCGGCCGTGGCCCAGAGCGATGCGCGGGCGCCTCAGCCCGCCTGATACCGGGCCTCGATGAGCCTGCCTCGTCGGCCCCCGGTATCAGCCTGCGCGGCGCCCGAGCGAACCGATCGAGGATGCGTCAGCATCGTCGGGATCGCGCATGAGAGCCTGTTCTGGAAACAGGCGAAGGGCCTCTTCCGGGCAGGCCCCGATCAGTGATGCGTCGGCCAGGGCGCGCCATGGTTGTGCCCGGCCGGATCGGGCGCGTTGGTCTCCAGCAGCCGGGCCACCGCCGCCGCCATGTCGCGATTCTTCACGTCGAGCTTGCGGAACACATTCTTCAGATGGAATTTCACCGCATTCTCGGTGAGATCGAGCGCGCGCGCGATTTCCTTGTTCGACGTGATTTCCTTGCGTGAGACGCCGTCGGCGAGATGCGCCAATATCTCGCGTTCGCGCGATGTGAGGGTTTCGCCATGGTCGCGCGCCTTGCGCGTCGCCACCATGCGCAGGACCAGGTTCGACAGGAAGCTGGCGGCGAAGGGCGGCATGCGCGCGGGCGCGCTTTTCGACAGGTCGCGCAGCAGCGGCAGCAGATGATCGTCCATTTCGAAAAAGGGCTGGAACAGCGATTCCGGCGATGCCAGCACGACGGCGCGGCTGAGCGCGTCGCGCGCGGCGGCGCCCTCGCCCTCGTCGGCCGCGATCCGCGCCATCGAGAGGTGCGCGCGGACCTCCGCGGCGATCCGCCCGCCCGCCCGGCTGCGCTCGATCGCGGCCATGGCATGGCGGCGGGCATCGTCCGGCCGCCCCTCGTGCCGGGCGATCAGGCCGTGGACGGGGGCGGTGATATCGGCCTCCAGCCAGGCGCAGTCCGGCCGTTCGCCGTTGCCGAACCGTGCCACCGCATCGGCATCCCATTGGCCGGCGCGGGCGTGGAAACCCGCCGTCATGCCCACAAGGACCCGGTCCATCACGTCCAGCCCGTGGAACAGCGCCAGCTTGCGGCCACGGCCGAGGACTTCCATCGCGGCATCCAGCCCCGAAAGCGCGAAGGCGCAGGACGCGCCGACATAGACCGAGACCAGATATTGCTCGAAGCATCCCTCCGCCTGTTCCAGTCCGGCGAGCGCGATCTGGGCGAGGCGGCCGGCCTCCGCCAGGTCGTTGGCTTCGTAGTGAAGCAGCGATTCCGCCGAACTGGCGATGCAGGCATAGATGGCGTCGCCGTCCAGATCGCGCGCCAGCACCGTCCGCGCGCGCCTGAGCCAGTCCTCCGCGACCGTCAGCCGGCCGAGGAACAGATTGCAGAAGGCGATGTGGATCGACATGAAGAAGCAGCCATGCGCCGATCCGCCGCCCTCCAGGATCGCAAAGGCGCGTTCCAGCGCGGCATGGGCTTCCTTCAGATGGCCGGCGCGCATCTCCAGCCGGCCATAGACATTGCAGCGCAGCGCATCGATCCACCATTCCTCGGCGCCGGCATTGTCCATTTCGCGGCGATAGGCCGCGATCTCGTCGGCCGAGGGGCTGGTGTCGATGAAGCAGAGCGAGAGATTCTCGAGGATGAAGATGTCGCGTTCCAGCGCATCGTCGTCCTTGGCCGCCAGGCCGCGCCGCAATTCGGATGTGAGCGAACGCGCCTCCGCGATGCTGCCGCGCTTGAGGTTCATCGCCGCCCAGGCGGCGCGCAGCCTCGGGCGTTCGCGCACGATATTCTCGGGCAGTTTCTCGAGCAGCGAATGGACCGCGGGTGCCCCCGTCCGGATGCAGAGATCCAGGCAATTGGCGCTTTCGACCAGACGGACCGAACGGGCCTGGTCGCCGCCTGCCAGCGCATGGCCCACCGCTTCGTCGAACTGGCCCCGGCTTTCGAACCAGTCGGCGGCGCGGCGATGGAGCTGGCGCAGCCGCTCCGCATCGATCCGGTGGCGGCGGTCCGCCAGGAAAACGGCCATCAGCGGATGCAGGCATAGCCCGTCGCCGGCGGTATCGACGATGCCGCGCAGCGGCTTCAGCGCGTCGATCATCGCGGCGGTATCGGGGGTGTCGCGGATGAACGCGGCCATTTCGCGGCTGAACTGGCGGCAGATCGAGATTTCCAGCAGGAAATTCCGCATCGGCGCATCGAGCGCGGCGAACACCTCCTCCTCCAGATAATCGCCCATGCCCTCGATCGCGGCGAGCGGGGCCGCCGTGCCCGCGCCGCCGCCGAGTCCGGCGAGCTTGACCGCGATCGGCCAGCCCCGCGTGGCGTTGATGATGGCTTCTCCGGCAGCCGGCGCGCAGCCGGCCGAGGCGAGCAGCGCCAGGGCCTCCGCATCGTCGAGGCGGAGCGCGTCCGCGCCGATCTCGATCAGGCGGCCGCCGGCGCGAAGGGCGGCCAGCGGCAGCCGCGGCGGCGCGCGCCCGGCCAGCGCGACATGCCAGTTGGGCGGCAGGCGGCGCAGCAGCGCGGCAAGCAGTCCGGTCGCCTCGTCCGATTGGGCGAGATCCCAATTGTCGATCACCAGCCAGGTTTCGCGCCGGACCGACTGGATCCGCCCGGCCAGCGCATCGAGCGCGGCCATGGCGGCGCGATCGGGCGCGGGCAGCAGGGTGCCCGCCGCGTCGAGGATGCCGGCATTGACGAGCGCGAGCGCGAGCGCCGCGACCAGCGCGTCGCCGTTCCCGTCGCCCGCTTCCAGGCTGACCCAGGCGGCGAGCGCGCCGGATGCGCGGATCTCGTCGTGCCATTGCGCGAGGAAAATGGTCTTTCCGAAGCCGGCGGGCGCCTGCAGCAGCAGCAGCGGGCGGTGGCGTTCGGCCTGGACGGCGGCGAGCAGCGCCGCGCGCCGCACCGCATCCTGCAATGGCGGCGGCGGCGCGTGCCGCGCATTCATCGTCCATTCGGCCGTCGCGCCCAAATCGCCTCCGCTCCGCCCGGCCGACAGGGCCGGGTGCGGAAGGACTAGCATAAACGGGTCGCACGGCAACTCGATCGGGGCGGGCCACCCTTCTTCGCGGCGGCCGGGCCGGATCGCTCACCGCATCCGCCCGCCCGCTACTCCACGGCTGCCCGCTCTCTACTCTTCAACCTGCCTGTGCGGCTGGCTAGTTGCCGATAGGATTCGCGGCCAGGACAGGGAGAACGCGGCGCGAACCGCGTGCAACGAGAAAGGGAAACCGCGTGATGAAGCTCCGCGAGCAGATGATGATGACCGTTGGCCTGTCGCTGCTGTGCACGACCCAGGCCCATGGGCAGCAGGCAGCGGCGACGGCCGGCGGCGAGGAGGCGTCGCAACTGGAGGAGATCGTGGTCACCGCGCAGAAGCGGTCCGAGAATATGCAGCAGGTGCCGATCGCGATCACCGCTTTCTCGGCGGAGAAACTGCAGGAGCGGCAGGTGTTCAGCGTCGGCGACATCGCCCAATATACGCCGAACCTGAACTTCAGCTCCGCCGGCGGCGGATCCTCGACCACCGCGAGCTTCTATATTCGCGGCATCGGCCAGCATATCGCGCATTTCACCGCCGATCCCGCGGTGGGCGTCTATCTGGACGACGTCTATATGGCGCGTTCGATGGGCGCGAATTTCGGCCTGGGCGACATCGCGCAGATCGACGTGCTGAAGGGGCCGCAGGGCACGCTGTTCGGGCGCAACACGATCGGCGGCGCGGTGGCGGTGACGACGAACCGGCCCGTCTTCGATTTCGAGGGCCATGCGGACCTGACCGTCGGCACGATCGACCGGGCGCTCGGGCACCTGACCGTCAACACGCCGATCGTCGACGACAGGCTGGCCGCGCGCTTCACGCTGATGGGCAATGTCCGCGACGGCTGGGGCAAGAATCTGGGCGCGGACGGCAAGACCTATTCGATGGGGCGTGCCCGTATCATCGGCGGGCGTTTCCAGCTGCTCTGGCAGCCGACCGACCGCTTCGACATGCTGATCTCCGCCGACGGGACGCGCCAGCGCGGCAATTCGCCGCCGCAGGGGCTGGTCGGCTACACCGCCACGCCCGACCTGCCGATCGATCCGGGCTGGCTGGTGAAGGGCTATGATTCCCGGTTGTTCATCAAGCCCGACGACGATGTCGACACATTGGGCGGATCGGTGACGATGCGCTATCAGGGGGAGGATGTGACGCTGAAGTCGATCACCGCCTATCGCTGGCAGCATGGCGTGTCCGGCCAGGATTATGGCGGCATTCCGCTGCCCTATCTGGCGCAGCAGACCGACCAGCGGCAATGGCAGCTGAGCCAGGAACTGCAGGCGACGGGAACCTTGCTCGACGATCGGCTGAAATACACGCTCGGCCTCTATTATTTCAAGGAATCGGCGCACAATGGCGAGTTCGCCTGGGTGCAGGGCATGGAATTGTCGATCCCGCTGGACGTCACCGCCGAGAATTTCGGCGCCTATGGCCAGTTGACCTATAATGTGGACGACCGGCTGAGCCTGACCGGCGGCGTGCGCTGGACCTATGAGCGCAAGACCGAGGATGTGACGACGATCATGGGCGGCGCGGTGCTGGTGCCGCAGACGCGGGTGCGGTTCAGCTATCAGCCGGTGACGCCGATGGCGAACATCAAATATCAGTGGTCGCCGCGCTTCATGACCTATGCGTCGTTCAGCAAGGGGTTCCGCAGCGGCGCGATCAACGCGTTGCCCTTTTCCGCGACGGACCTGATCCCGACACGGCCCGAGAAATCGACGGCGTACGAAGCGGGCATGAAGCTGGACGCGTTCGACCGGCGGCTGCGCGTCAATGCCGCCGCCTTCTACACCGACTATAGCGATATCCAGATCGGCGCCACCAATCAGGTGGACGGCGTCTATGTCTATCGCAACGCCAATGCCGCCAGGGCCAAGATCTATGGCGGGGAGATCGAGGTGACGGCGGTGCCGGCGCCGGGCGTCGAACTGTTCGTCAACGGATCCTGGCTGCATTCGGAGATCTCGCCGGTCGCCGGCTTCACGTTCGGCGATACCGCGCTGCCCAACGCGCCCAGGTTCATCGTCGATACCGGGCTGAAATATGCGCACGAACTGGCGAGCGGCGGCCGGATCACGCTGGGCGGCGACGTCAATTTCCGCACGGGCGCCTATCCGCAGTTCAATCCCGACAAGAGATCGTGGCAACCCCGCTACGCGCTGGTCAATGCGCGCATCGCCTTCGAGCCCGCCGGCCAGCCCTGGACGGTTTCGCTCTGGGGCAAGAACCTGACCGACAAGCGCTACAATGTGTTCGGCCAGACAGCGGGCGCCGCCGATCTCAGCGTCGTCTGGTTCGGCCGTCCGCTGGAGGCGGGCGCCACGTTCGCCGTCAAATTCTGATCCGGGCGACGGGACGGGCCGGCGCCATGCCGGCCCGTCCTGCGTCCATGGCATTCGGCGTGGCGAGCGGACATGCTGCGCCATGCCCAGCATCGAGGCCAGCCACATGATTCATATTCGCGTTCTTGTTCCCGTCACCACCACCGCCGTCCGCCAGGCCGGCGATGTCGAGCATCTGGCGCAGCCGGGGGTTCGCTATTCGATCGCCTTTATCGAGACCGGGCCGACATCGATCGAGTCGCGTTTCGACGAGGTGTTCGCGGTGCCCGCGATGGTGGCGCTGGCGCTGGAGGCGGAAGCCGAAGGCGTCGACGCGCTGGTGATCGACTGCATGGGCGATCCCGGCCTTGCCGCGCTGCGCGAGGCGGTGTCGATCCCGGTGGTGGGGGTGGCGCAGTCCGCGATGGCGGCGCTGAGCAGCCTGGCGCATAATTTCGGCATCGTCTCCACCTCGCCCAGCACCCGGGGGATCTTCCGCGACCTGGTCGCCATCTATGGGCATGAACGCCATTTCGTCGGCGCGCGATCGATCTCCATCCCCGTGCTCGACCTGAAGACGCATGGCAGCGAATTGCACGCGGCCCTGGCCGAGAGCGCGATCGTCCTGGTGCGCGATCTGGGCGCGGAGGCGATCATCCTGGGCTGCACGGGCTTTTTCGGCTGCGCCGAGCATATCCGCGAGCGGCTGGCCGCGCTCGATTATCATGTGCCCGTGATCGATCCCTTGCCCTTCGCCACGTTGATGGCGGCGGCCTTCGTTCGCCACGGCGTCACCCACAGCGCGCTCAGCTATCCGAAGAATCCCCGGGACAAGATGCTGACGGGCTATTCGCTGCCGCGCTGATCGCCCATTGCCCATACCCCGCCTGTCTGGATAGGAACCGGATCATGACCGGATCGCCCAACGCCGCCTTTCACATCCAAACCCCGCTGTTCGCCTGTCGCGGGCTGCCGCCGGGCGCCGCGCCGCGCGTGCGGCTGAAGCTGGAATGCCATCAGCCCACCGGATCCTTCAAGATCCGCGGCATCGGCCATCTCTGCCAGCGGCTTCATGCCGACGGGGCGGGGCGGCTGGTGTCGTCCTCGGGCGGCAATGCCGGGTTCGCCGCCGCTTATGCCGCGCACAGATTGTCGGTGCCGATCAGCGTGATCGTGCCGTCGACGACATCGGCGGCGGCGATCCAGCGGCTCAGGGAAGTCGGCGCCGATGTGATCGTGCATGGGGACGATTGGGATACCGCCGATCGCGCGGCGCGCGACCTGGTCGAGCGCGAGGGCGCCGGCTATGTCCCCCCCTTCGATCATCCGCTGATCTGGCGGGGCAATTCGACGCTGGTGGACGAACTGGCCGTGCAGGGGCCACGGCCCGATGCCGTCGTCGTCGCGGTGGGCGGTGGCGGATTGTTCAGCGGCATCGCCGAAGGCATGGAACGGGCGGGATGGAGCGATGTGCCGATCGTCGCGGTCGGCGCCGAGGGCGCCGACGCGTTCGATCAGTCGGTGCGCGCGGGCCGCCAGGTGACCTTGCCCGCGATCGGCTCGATCGCGAAAAGCCTGGGCGCCCGTACGGTGGCGCAGGCGGCGCTCGACTGGCAGGCGCGCCGGCCGGTTTCGTCTGTGGTGGTTTCGGATCGCAGCGCGCTCGACGCCTGCAAGCGCTTCGCCGACGAGCATCAGGCGCTGGTCGAGCCCGCCTGCGGCGCGGCGCTGTCGCTTGTCTACGACCGGCATCAGGCGATCGCCGGCTTCGCGGATATCGTCGTGGTGGTGTGCGGCGGAATCGGAGTGACGACCGGGCTGCTTCAGGCCTGGGACGCGCAATTGGGCGGTTGACCCGGCACGCGGCCCGTGCCGGTCAGCCGATGCCGGCCGCCTTCAGCGCGTCATGGCCGCGCCGATCGAATGCGGGGCGCGAATATTCGGCCATCACCCATGTCCTGCCGGCCTGGCCGATCGCGTGCGCGCCGATCGGATCTTCGGCAAGCCGCGCGATATGGCTCGCGAGCATTTCCGCATCGCCATAGGGCACGATGGAGCCGCCGCCGGAGCGGACGATGCTCCGGTGCATCTCTCCCACGGGGGAGGCGATCACCGGCAGCCCGGCCTGCATCGCTTCATGCGCGGCGATGCACAGGCCTTCATGGTGCGACGGCTGCACATAGCCGTGCAGCGTCGACAGGAAATCGCGCGGCCGATCCTGAAATCCTTCGAAATGAAGATTGGCGACGCCATGGTCGCGCGCCAGCGCTTGCAGGGCGCCGCGCTCAGGCCCTTCGCCGGCAAGATGGACGCTGATCCGGCCCGCGATCATGGGGGCTCTCCGCACGAGCATCGCCAGCGCGCGCACCAGCACGTCATATCCCTTGTTGCGGTGGAGGCGGCCAAGGCTGCCGATCCGGAACGGCTCGTCCGTCCATCGCCGCGCGGACGGGGCTGCGACATCGGCCAGGAACAACGGCCAGATGCTGATCCTCTCGATCGGTATCCCGAGTTCGGCCTCGCCGAAGCGCGCCACGGTCTCCGAATCCGCCACCCAGTGGCGCGTCAGGGGATGGGACCGGCGGAGCAGCGCGCGGTTGGCCGGTTTCAGCCAGGCATTGTGCAGCCAGCTCACCACCGGAACGCGCCGCAGCCGGCCGATCAGCTCGCCCGTCAGCGTGGCATGGGTCAGCGAGGTCCAGATGGTGTCGGGGCGGCGATCGCGTACGATCGCGTCCAGGCGAAGCGCGGGTTTCGCCCAGCGCCGCGTGGCGCCGCCGATCACCATGTGATCGATGCCCGCCTGTTCGAGCGGACGACGCGCGCGGCCGTCTCGCTCCATCAGTGAGACGACGAAGGGATCATGCCCTGCCGCGCGCATGACGGCGAGGACATGGGGCAGGGGCAGCGCGCCGCCGCCGCCGTCCAGCGAATTGATGACATAGCAGATCCGCATGCGGTCAGGCCCCCAGGAATGCGGCAATGGCGGCGGCGGCACGATCGGCGGACGGCGTGTCGGCCAGGTCGAAACTATAGGCGAAAAGCCGTTTCTGGATGGTTTCGAAGCCATGCGGCCTTGCGACGGCATCGGCCAGCGCCGCATCGAGCGCGGCCATGTCGTTCACGACCGGCCCGGCTGCCCAATGCGCGAAATTCGGATCGTCCCGCCAGCGCTGTCGATGGGCATCGAAGAAGATGCAGGGACGGGGCGTCCGCATGAATTCGTAGACCTGGCTGCTGGCGTCGCCCAGATAGATGTCCGCCGCGTCCGTGTAGCTCATGTCGACCGACGCGGCGCTGCCCGGATCGACATGGATGTTGGGCGCGTCGAAGATGTGCCTCGGGACGCCCGGCACCGCATGGAATGCCGGCGGGGAGAGCGAGATGTTGAACCGCTTGGCGAACAGCATGACATGCGGTGCGAAGATCAGATTGTAAGCACTGCTTTTCGAGAAATAATCGAGAATGAACGGGCCATGCCGATACCAGGACGACAGGGCCGGCGATGGATGGGGATTGTAGAGCACGACCGGGCGATCGTCGGCGAACAGTCGCCGTTTCGCGCGCGGCGGCTTCAGGTCGAATTTGGGATATCCGACGATCGCATGCCCGTTGGGCCTGAGCAATCCGGCCGCGTCGAGCCTGTCGCGGATCTTGGGACCCGAGAGCAGCACCAGATCGAACCGGCCGCTCGCGCGATCGAAGCCGACGGCGCGGTCGCCCGCGCCATGGCGGGTATGGATCATCTTGAGTTGCGGAAGGCCCAAATGGGTCTTGAGCAGCAGCGATGTCTTTTCCGGCACCACCAGGGCTGTCAGATCGCGGAAGCGATCGCGGTTGCGATACAGGGTCGAGATCCGGTCGATCGGGATGCTGCCGCCCGATGCGCGGTTCAGCATGCGGGCCGCGCCATGGGCGCCGCGCAAGGGCGTGACGCGCAGATTCGACGGCGTTTCGCCCGCCAATCGGCGGATCTCGTCCTCCGCCGCGCCGGAGGCCGGGAGGATCCGGACGTCGATGTCCGGGCAGCGCCGGGCAAGGCTGAGCGCGACGGGCAGGCTGTGCGCCACCTGGTGTGCCGCCTCGTGATTGAACAGGAAACCGATCCGCATGATGGCGTCAGCGCCGCCCGGTCGTGATCGCGCGATTCGCGCCGGTGTCGCCGCCGGCCGCCCAGTCGAGGATCGGCCAGCCGCGTTCGGCGGCGATCCTGCGCAGTTTCGGCGACGGATTGACCGCGACCGGTTCGTCCGCCCATTCGAAGCTCGGCAGGTCCGACGCGTGGTCGGAATAGAAGCGGATATGGGCATCGCCGCGTGTGATGCCGCGCCGGGCGAGATGATCGGCGATCATCCGCTGCTTCGCCGCGCCGTAGCAATTCTCGCCCGCGATGCGGCTGGTCAGCCGATCGTCCAGCCATGTGCCGCCGGTGGCGACGACATCGTCGACCGAAAGATGCGCGGCGAGCCGATCGATATAGAGGGAGGGCGCTGCGGTCGCGAGGATGACGCGGCGCCCCGCCTCGTGATCGGCCCGGATCCGGGCGCCGCCTTCGTCGTAAAGCCCGCTTGCGAAGATCCGGTCTGCGAACAGGCCCGCCAGCCGTTCCGCGGTGGCGCGCGGAAGGCCGTGCCCGAGCATATGGCCGTGCATGACCTCCTTCATCCGCTTGCGCGAAATCAGCCCGAACGCATAGGCGACGGCCCAGGGCGCGATCAGCGGGATCAGGCCCAGCCGCCAGGGCCGGGCCCGCCGCGCGGCGAACAGCAGGAATGCGCTATAGGTCGGCAGCCGCGTCAGGGTGCGGTCCACGTCGTAAATGGAGATCATCGTCATGCCGAGCGCCGTTCGCGCAGGATCGCCTCCGCCATCGCATGATCGCTGGGCTTGTCGACATCGATCCCCGCCTCTGCATGGGCGAGCAGCACGGGGCGGGCGCGGACGCCCAGCCGATCCCCGGCGCGCGCGATCGCGCCGTGCAGGCTGATGGTGCGCGTCAGCACCCGCAACAGCAGCGCCGGACCGAAGCGGCCGGCGATGCGGAGCAGCTTCTTGCGATCCTGCTCGACCGATTGCCAGACCTCCAGCGCCGATCGCGCGGCCGGTGACCGCAGCGCGAACAGATTGGCGCCGGTATAGGCGCCGCCGCGGAATTTGAGCCATGTCCGCTGCGTGCCCGGATAGCGCGCCATCATGGTTGGCCGGTCGACCAGCCCGACGCTGATATCCGCCCCCGATGCGCCGCCGACGAATGCGTTCACCATCTCCGGCGTCAGCAGGACATTGTCCGCGGTGGTGATGAGCAGCGGGAAAGGCGCCTGTTCCGCGTCGAGGAAATCGAGGATCGAGCGGGAGATCCCGTCGCCCGATCGCGTGCAACGAACCCCCGGATCCTGACGGATCCAGCCAAGATCGGCGCATTCGGCCAGCGCGCCGGGATCCTGCGCCATCACCAGCACCCGTCCGATCGCCGGCGTCGCGCGAAGCGTTCGCACGACGCGGCTGACCATCGCTTCGCCATCGACGCGGATCAGCGATTTCATCGTCTGTCCGAATTGCCGGGCGAGCGGATCGACGCCCGGGCGCCGACCGGCGAGCACGATCGCGGTCCATCCCCCCGCGCGCGGACGCGGCGGCATGGGGAGGGGGTTGCCTTGATATTCCGGTTCGCTTTTCGGCAGGGTGGTGGAATGGGTCGGCATGTCCATGCGCCGATCACTGCCGCCGCAACCTCATCGTCTGATTGGCCCAGAATTTGTTTTTCGAAATGTTGGCTGCTGGCCGCCGCACGGCGAAACCGCCGAATTTCGGGCTTTGGCCGAACCCGGTTCACGCCAACATTGCGAAAAACAAATGTTCCCGCGAGCTATGCGCAAGCTGGCGGGATTAGCAGGCGCCAATTCCCGGGGGAGGTGAACATGGCATCCGCGTTGCCGGCGATGGCGGTCATCGCGGGATTTTCGTTTATAATGATCGCGCGGACGCGGCGAAACGAGGCGAAATGCACATACTTCTGATCGAGGACGATCCCCGCGTCGCCCAGCATGTCATCAAGGGGCTGCGCGAGGCGGGGCATATCGTCGACCATCGCGACGATGGCCGGTTGGGGCTGCTGCAGGCCGCGACCGAGCGTTATGACGTGATCGTGCTCGACCGCATGCTGCCCGCCGTCGACGGGCTGAAGATCCTGCAGACGATTCGCGCGACCGGTGACATGACGCCGGTGCTGTTGCTGAGCGCGCTCGGCGATGTCGACGAGCGCGTGGCGGGGCTTCGCGCGGGGGGCGACGACTATCTGTCGAAGCCGTTCGCGCTTTCGGAACTCGTCGCGCGGGTCGAGGCGCTTTCACGACGCGGGCCGTCCATCCAGGAAGAGGTGCAGATCGCGATCGGGGATCTCGCCATCGATCTGCTGGGCCGTACCGTCCACCGCGCGGGCAAGCGGCTGGATCTGACCGCGCGTGAATTCCGGATCCTCGAATATCTGGCGCGCAATGCCGGACGCGTCGTGACGCGTTCGATGCTGCTCGAACATGTCTGGGATTATCATTTCGATCCCCAGACCAACATCATCGACCAGCATGTCAGCCGGCTGCGGCAGAAGCTGGATCGCGATTTCCCGGCGCCGCTGCTGCACACCGTGCGCGGCACCGGCTATGTCATGCGTGCGCCGTGAGGCTGTTCCGGAGCCTCAGCTTCAGGCTGGCGCTGGCCTATCTGGCGCTGTTCGCGCTGTCGGTGGCCGCGCTGATCGGGCTCTATTACTGGATAAACATCGTCCGCCCGATGGCGGAGACGCGCTATCAGGTGATCCGGGAGGCAGACAGGCTCCACGACGTCTATGTCCGCGACGGCCAGGCGGCACTGCTGGCGGCGGCGGACATGCGCGCGCGCGCACTGGATGTGCGCAAGCCGTTCCACGCCTTCATTTCGCGCGATGGCTCGCTGCTTTCGGCAAATCTGCCGTCCTGGCCGCGAAAGCCCGTGGCGGGCGGCTGGACGATGATCGAAGCGGATCTCTACCGCGACGGCGACGAATCCGATCATGATGCGCTCGCTTATGACCGGGTGTTCAGCGACGGCGCCCGCCTGATCGTCGGCCGCGACGTACAGGATATTTCCGAGCGACAGGAGACGCTTGCCGAGTCGGTGGTGTGGATCGTGATCTTCACGATATTGCTCGGCATCATCGGCGCCGCGCTGATGAGCCGCGCCATCGCGACCCGGATCGAGGCGATCAACGCCACCGCCAGGCGGGTGATCTCGGGCGATCTTTCCGGCCGGGTTCCGGTGCGCGGTTCGGGCGACGATTTCGACCGATTGGCGGAAACGCTCAACCTGATGCTGGCCCGGATCGACGAATCCGTCGAAGCGATCCGGCGCGTTTCGGACAGCGTGGCGCACGAATTGCGCACGCCGCTCGCCCGGTTGCAGGCCGATCTGGAGGATCTGGATGCCGCGCGCGACGATCCCGATGCGCGAAGCCGCCTGATCGGCGACGCGATCGGGGAAGCCGCCCGGCTCAACGGTGTGTTCGATGCGTTGCTCAGGATCGCCCGGATCGAGGGCGGCCGTCATGGCGCGGCGAGCGGAACCGTCGATCTGACCGCATTGCTGCTGGACGCGGTCGAATTCTACGTGCCCCAGGCCGAACTTTCCTCGATGCTCCTGCGCACCGATATCGCGGAAGGGCTCGTTCTGCGCGGCGACAAGGACATGTTGTTCCAAGCGGTTTCCAATCTGCTCGACAATGCGATCAAATATTCGCCGGCCGGCGGCACCATCCGCATTTCGGCGCGCGCGGACGGCCGTCGATGCCGGATCGCGGTGTGCGACGAAGGACCGGGCCTGACGGAAGAGGAATTCGACCGCGCCACCGAGCGTTTCTATCGCGGCCGGCAGGTCGTCGCCTCGCCCGGGATCGGATTGGGGCTGACGCTGGTCGCCGCCGTCGCGACGCTGCACAAGGCGGAACTGAGCTTTCGAAACGGAGCGCCCGGGCTCTGCGTCGAACTCGCATTGCCCCTGTAGACGCTGGGAAAGGCGGGTTCTTGGCTCAGGCAACGCTTTATGGCCGGATGTCGCGCAATATCGGCTGGCTGCTCGGCGGCAAGGCGCTGGGCGGCCTGCTCAGCCTGGTCTATCTTGCCGTCGCGGCCCGGTTGCTGGGGCCGTATCAGTTCGGCGTGTTCGCGATCGTGCTTTCCTTCGGCCAGGCGATCGCGAACCTGATCCAGTTCCAGTCGTCGCAACTCGTCATCCGTTTCGGCGCCGCCCATCTGCACGGCATGATGCCCGATCGGTTCACCGCCTTGCTGCGGTTCAGCGCGTTGCTCGACATCGGCAGCGCGGTGGCGAGCGCGGCGATCGGCTTTCTTTTCGCCGGCCTGTGCGGCCGGCTGTTCGGCTGGTCGGGCGATATCGTCGAGGGTGCGCAATGGTTCAGCCTGTCGCTCGTCTTCTGGTTGCGCGCCACGCCGACGGGGGTGCTGCGGCTTCTGGACCGGTTCGATCGATTGACCCTGGCCGAGACGCTGACGCCCATGATCCGGTTCGCGGGTGCGGTCGCCGCACTTGCCATGCCGCCGTCGATGACCGTTTTCCTGGTCATCTGGGCGATTTCGGAAGCGGCCGCGTCGCTGCTGCTGTGGATGTTCGCCCGGTCGGCCCTGCGGCGCGAAGGCGTCGCCATGTCGCCGGGATGGCCCCGGCGGGTGACGGCCGAAAATCCGGGTCTGTGGCGTTTCGCGCTGGCGAGCAATGCGACGGCGTCGACCAATCTGGTCTGGCAGCAACTGGGCACGCTTGCGGTGGGGGCGGTGGTCGGCACCGCCGCTGCCGGCGGCTACCGCATCGCCTTCCAGATCGCCCAGGCGCTGGCCAAGCCGGCGATGCTGCTCGGCAGGGTGATCTATCCCGAGCTGGCGCGGCTGGGGGCTGCCGGAAATGCCGGGCCGGCGGTGTGGCGATCGACCGCGATGGCGGGCATCGGCGGGGTCGCGATGGTCGCGCTCACGCTGCTGGCCGGCGAACCGGCGCTGGCGCTGATCGCGGGCGCGCCCTATGCGGCGGCGGGGGTCATCCTCACGATCCTGTCGATTTCGGCCGCGATCGACCTGGCCGGTTTCGCACTCGAACCCGCGCTGCTTGCCGCGGGCAGGGCAGGGCATGCGCTGATCGCCCGCATCGGCGGGGCGATCGTCTATGCCGGGCTGCTCTTGTTCAGCATCGATCGCTGGGGCGTCCATGGCGTCGCCTGGTCGGCGGTCGCCGGCTCGCTGGCGGCGCTTGTCCTGTCGCTGCTGCTCGTGCGCCGCGCGGGCGTGCGCGGCGCCTGACGGCAGGCGATCATTTCACTCCGCATGGCCGGACATGCCGTGGCTCCAGCGCGGCGATGTCGTTGACGCCGAGCAGGGCCAGGCAGCGTTCGAACTCCTCGACGAGCAGGGTGAGCGCGCGATCGACGCCGGCCTCGCCGCCGGCGGCGAGGCCGTAGAGATAGGGGCGGCCGATCGAGCAGGCGGTGGCGCCCAGCGCCAGCGCCTTGACGATATCGGATCCGCGGCGGATGCCGCCGTCACAGACGATTTCCGGCCCGGGACCGAGCGCGTCGCGGATCGCGGCGATCCGGTCGACCGGGGCAGGGGTGCCGTCGAGCTGGCGGCCGCCATGGTTGGAGACCGTGACGCTGGTGGCGCCCGATGCGATCGCCCGTTTCGCATCCCCCGGCGTCATCAGCCCCTTGATGCTGAGCGGACCGCCCCATTGGCCGGCGAGCCATTCGACGTCCTTCCAGACGATCGACCGGTCGAACTGACCGCCGATATAGTCGAACAGGCTCATCGGCCCACCGGCCAGCGCATCGACGCGGTGGCTGACATTGGGGAAATCGAAAGGCGAGGACAAGAGCGTGGAAAGCGACCAGCGCGGATGCATCGCGAAGCTCAGCATCGAGCGCCATGTGAGGCGCGGCGGGATCGAGAGGCCGTTGCGGCGATCGCGCTCGCGATTGCCCGCCACCACCGTGTCGACGGTGAGCGCCAGCCCGTGAAAGCCCGCCGCCTTGCAACGCGCGACGAATTCCGCCGTGAGCCCGCGATCCTTGAAGATATAGATCTGGAAGATGCGGGGGCCGGCAAAGCCGGCCGCCAGGTCTTCCAGCCGCGTCGTGCCCATCGTCGACAGGGCATAGGCCAGGCCATGACGCGCCGCCGCGCGCGCCACCGCCCGTTCGGCGCCGCCATGGAACATGCGCGTCAGCCCGGTCGGCGACAGCATCAGCGGCGATCCGACCGGCTGGCCGAACAGCGTGGTCGCGGTGCGGATCGCGGAAACGTCGACGAGCGCATCGGGCACCAGCGCATGACCGTCGAACGCGCTGCGGTTCCGGTCCAGCGAAACCTCGTCGTCGGCGCCGCCGTCGATATAGTCGAAGATCGGGCGGGGCAGGCGGCGGCGTGCGATGCGGCGCAGATCGGCGATGTTGCAGGCGTGGCTCAGGCTCGACATGGCGGAGGAGCCTAGAAATTCACGCCCAGCAAAAGGCCGATCGTCCGGGGACGGGCGATGGCGGCGCGCGCGCCGTCGCCGGTCAGCGGATTGGCGCTTTCGGTCGTCGCCGACAGGATCGCGCGCTTGTCGGTCAGGTTGCTGACGAACAGGCTGGCCTGATAGCGATCGAAGGCCAGGCCTGCCCGCAGATCGACCAGCATATAGCCGGGCAGCTTCAGATCGCCCGGATTGCCGGCGGTCGCCAGCGAATAATAGGCCTGGCGCGTGCCCGTATAGCGCAGGCCCGCGCCGATCGACGGCTTGAGCGGTCCGCCGGTTTCCAGCACATAGTCCGCGATCAGCGCGCCCGCCCAGCGCGGCGAATAGGGCAGCCGGTCGCCGCGCTGGGCGCCCACCGCGACGATCGGATCGCGCAGGCTGGTGTCGGTATAGCTGAGGTTGCCCGCAAGCGTCAGGCCGTCGGCGCTCCATCGCGCCTCCATCTCGATGCCGCGGCTGCGCGCCTTGCCGCCATTGATCAGATAGTTGAAGCCGACCGCGTCCTTGGCCGTCGTCTGGATATCCTTCCAGTCGATCGCGAAAGCGGCGATCGACAGGTTGAGGCGGCGATCGAACAGGCTGGCCTTGGTGCCCGCCTCGTAATTGATCAGCGTGTCCGATCCATAGGTGAGCGGTGCGCCGCCGCCGGGCAGCACCAGATTGGCGCCGCCGGGGCGGAACCCCTTGGCGATGCGGGCATAGAGATTCCAGTCCGTCGTCACCTTGAACTGCGGGGAGACCGCGAAGGTCCAGGCGCTTTCCCTGGAACTGTTGGTGAAGACGGTGCCCGAAAGCGGGCCGAACAACAGGCCCTCCAGCGGTTCGCTCGAATGCTGTCGGTTGCGGCTCCAGCGTCCGCCCGCCTGGATGTTGAAGCGCTCGCCCAGATTGAGCGTCGCATTGGCGAACAGCGCGGTCTCGCGGTAGCGGTTGCGCAGATCGACCGTCTGGAGCGGATTGAACGGCGCCGGTGCCAGCACGCCGGGCGAGACATAGCCGAACGCCTCGTTGAGCGAGGATGAGCGTTCGCGCGTGTAATAGCCGCCGAGCACATAATCGACCACGCCGCCGGTGGGCGACGCCAGCCGCACTTCCTGCGTGAACTTGCGCACGTCATTGTCGACGGGCAGCGCGACGATCGGCGTGGGAATGCCGAGCGAGACCAGCAGCGTGCCGAGATTGTCGCTGTAATCCAGACTGATGCGTGTCTTCTGCCGGCCATGGCTGGTGACGGAGACGAGATCGGCGAAACCGAGATCGAGTTCGGCGACCAGCGAATGCAGCTGATATTCGGTATCGATCACCTCATCGTTGAACGAGGCCTGGCGATAGGCGCCGCGCGTGGGAGCGAGCGTGTCGCGCATCACGGTTTCCTGCGGCAGACCGCCATTGTCGCGCTTCTGATAGACGCTCGACGCATTGATGGTGAGCGTGTCGCTGGGCTTCCAGAGCAGGGCGATGCGGCCGCCGCGATTGGTGGAGCGATTGACGTTGCGCCGGCCGAGCGCGACATTGTCGATAAAGCCGGGATCGCGGCCGATGAAGCCGCTGACGCGCACGCCCAGCCGATCCTGCACGATCGGCGCGCCGATCGCGGCGCGCGCGACATAGCCGGTTCCGCCATGCGCCACGGTGGTCGCGCCGAACTGCGCCTGGCCGCGCACCGCCTGCAATTCGGGTTCGACAAAGACGTATTTGAGCACGCCGCCCAGGGCGTTGGCGCCGTAGAGCGTGCCCTGCGGCCCGCGCAGCACTTCGATCCGGGCAATGTCGAGCAGGTCGGGATCGGGCGTCAGGCGGTTGCCGACCGCCGCCGAGGTGCTCGAATTGGTCGGCACTTCGCCGAAATAGGTGGAGACGGTGGAGGAAAGCTGGTTCGCGCCGGTGTTGATGCCGCGAATGTTGATCTGGCTGTAGCCGGGCGCGACCTGCGTGGTCGAAAGGCCGGGGATCTGTGCCTGATAATCCTCGAAACGCTGTGCGCCCTGCGCGATCAGATCGCCCGCGCCCAGCGCGGTGACCGCCGCCGGCACGTCGATCAGCCGTTCGCTGCGCTTCTGCGCGGTCACGACGATCTCGTCGCCGGCATCGGCGGCGTCGATGTTCTGCGCGAGGGCGGGGGTGGAAAGCCCGGCAAGCAGGGCCGCCAAGGAGGCTCCGGTAAACGCACGACGCATGATGGATCTTCTCCCTGAAGCGATTATGGTCTCGATGAATAAAAAGATTATGCACGCTTTCTTTTTTCGCGCAAGCGGCTAATCATGCGGTCATGACGAACTGGACCACCATCGCGGTAACCGCCCAGGCCATGACGGCCGCTTCTCCATCGCTCGTGCTCGCGCAGGGGGAGGGCGATACGCTCTCGATCGCGCCCGGCGTCGATCCCGGCATCGCCGTGGCGTTGCGCGGCGCGGGCTGGGCGGCGAAGCCCGGGCGCTGGTTCGACTGGATCGGGGCAGGCGGCGCGCGTGCGCTGGTGCTGGGGCATGATACGGCGCCGCAAATGCTCGACTGGCTGTCGCTCGGTGGCCATCTGGTGGCGGCGATGCGCGCGTCGCGCATCGCGGACCTTCGCCTGCCCGCTGCCTCCGCCTTCGGTCCGAAGGACGGCGCGCACGGGCTGGAGATGCTGTTGACGGGCGCGCTGCTGCACGGTTTCAGCCTCGATCATGGGCGGCGCGATCCGTCGCCCGATGCAATGCCGCTGCGGCTGGTGATCGATGCGGCCGACCAGCCGGCCGCCGATCGTGCGATCCGCACGGCCAGCCCGGTCAATCGCGCGCGCGCCTGGGTGGAGCAGCCCGCCAATCTGCTGACGCCCATGGTGTTCGCGCAGGAGGCGGCGGCGGCGCTCACGGCATGTGGCGCGGAGACCAGGATCCTCGATCGCGCCGAACTCGAGCGGCGCGGCTTTGGCGGGGTGCTCGCGGTCGGCCAGGCGAGCCGCAACGCGCCTTGTGTACTGATCGCCGAATGGCGCGGCGCACCGGCGCGCGCGGGCTGGGATGCGGTGATGGTCGGCAAGGGCGTCACCTTCGATTCCGGCGGGCTCAACCTGAAGACCCGCCCGATCATCGAGAAGATGAAGTTCGACATGGGTGGCGCCGCGGCGGTGCTGGGGGCGTTCGAGGCGGCGGTGACGCGCGCCGCCGCCGCCAATGTCGCGGTGGTCGTGCCGATGGCCGAGAATGCGATCGGATCGAACGGCTATCGGCCCGGCGACGTGATCCGGATGCTTTCCGGGCAGACGGTGGAGGTGCTCAACACCGATGCCGAAGGTCGGTTGATCCTGGCCGATGGCGTGACCCATGCGATCGCGGATTATGATCCGCGCCATATCGTGGATGTCGCGACGCTGACCGGCATGATCACCGGCGTGCTGCATGAGGAATATGGCGGAATCTACGCATCGGACGACGGGCTGGCGGATGCGCTGCTCGCGGCGGGCGTGGAGACGGGCGAGTTGTTGTGGCGGCTGCCGCTGACGTCGCGGCAGGATTATCTGGTCGATTCGCAGGTGGCCGATGTCGCCAATCTCGGTGCGCCGGGGTTGATGGGGCTGGGCGTGGGCTCTCCGGCGGCGGGCGCCAAGTTCGTCGAACGCTTCGCGCGAGGGCGAAGCTGGGCGCATATCGATATCGCGGGCACCGTCTGGGCGACGCGGCGCACCGAGCGATCGGGCGTGGGGGCGACGGGCTTCGGCGTCGCGCTGCTCGATCGCTGGATCGCGGCGGTGGAGGGATCAGCCGGCTGAGCGAAAGCCCGGCTGCGCGCCGACGGCATGGTCCAGATAGGCCGCGAGTTCGTCGAGCGAGACGCGCAGCCGGGTCGAACTGCGCATTTCGATCAGCGATCCGTCGAAGATCACGCTGACGAGCTGCGCGCTCTGGCGCGGCGGGAAGGGCAGGGCGATTTCGCCGGCTTCGGCATAGCGGCGCAATTGCTGTTCGATCTGCGCCAGGATGACGCCGCCCTCGTAAAGACGCAGCTCGCGCATGCCTTCGTGCAGATCGGCCATGGCGAGGAATTCGCGCCAGAAGGGGTTGCTGTCGTGATCGTCGCGCAGCCGCAGGATCGCCGCGCGCAGTTCCGGCCAGCTTTCGCCGTGGAGCATCGCGTTGCGCCGTTCCAGCCGCAGTAACAGGATGGCCTCCAGCAATTCGTCGCGGCTCGCGAAATGCTTGTAGAGCGCGCCCATGCTGAGCCCGGTTTCCTCGCAGATGTCGGCTAGGTTGGTCGCCACCACGCCCTTGCGCCGGAAACAGGCCATCGCCGCCTCGCAGAAGCGCAGGCGCTGCCGGTCCATATATTCCTGACTGCGTTTCGGCATTTCGGCTCCCCGGCATCGCTCCCCCTTTTCATACGCAAATTGCGCTGATATGCAAAAGAAAGAATGTGCTCGCTTTATTGGTGGGCAAGAGACGGGAGATCGAGATGAGCCGGTTCATGTTCACGGTGGCGGACGCGGAGGAGGCGGGCTTTTCGGCGCCGGTCCTGGCGGAGCTGGGTGCGCATTATGATGCGATGGTCGCCAATGGCGAACTGCCGGGCCATGCGATGCTGCTGCTGCGCGGCGACAGGCTGGTGCGCGGCCATATCACCGGCTTTGCCGACTGGAACAGCAAGACTCCGCTTCATCCCGATTCCGTCTTCACCCTGTTCTCGATGAGCAAGCCGTTCGCCGCGGTCGCGATGCTGCTGCTCCATGAAGAGGGGAAATGGCAGCTCGACGATCCGGTTTCGCTGCATCTTCCCGAATTCAGGGATATTCACGCGCTGCCCGGCAGCGCCGCCACGCGCGAGCCGACCTTGCGCGAGACCTTCACGCACAGCGCGGGCTTCAGCTTTGGGAAAACGCCGGAGGCGATGATGGAGAAGCTGCAGCGGATCAACTGGGGCGGGTTGAGTTCGCTGAAGGAACTGATCGGGCGCTATGCCGCCATGCCGCTGGATTATGAACCGGGTACCGCGTGGGAATACAGCGTTGCCACCGATCTTCAGGCCGAGATCGTCGAACGGCTGAGCGGCGAGCGTTACGATCTGTTCCTGAAGCGGCGCGTGTTCGATCCGCTGGGCATGGACGATACCGGTTTCGCGCTGGAGCACTCGCAGCTTCGCCGCCTCGTCACCGGCCATATCCTGGATCCCGAAACCGGCCGGCTGCGCGAATCCAGGGCGGAGGAGCGCATCGAGTCAATCTTCCCGATGGGCGGCACCTCTTTCAAATCGACCGCGCTCGATTATGCGCGGTTCGCGCGCATGCTGCTCAATCGCGGCAGCCTGGGCGATGTGCGGGTGCTGAAGCCCGAAAGCGCCGATATGATGCTGGCGAACCATCTGAGCGATGCGTTCATGGAAACCGCCTATCCGATCATGCATTACACGATCGGGCAGGGGAACGGGCACGGCATGAACGGCATGGTCTGCGTGGACCCGGCGCGCGCCGGCCGTCCGGTCGGCAAAGGCACCTATGAATGGGGCGGTGCGTTCGGCACCTGGTTCTGGATCGATCCCGAACATGACATCGTCTGTATCGGCATGACGAACCGCCAGCGCATCCGCACCGATCAGCGTCCGCCCGAAGTGGTGGCGCAGGATTTCGTCTATCGCGCGCTTCGAAAGGCCTGAAAAAGCCGGCCCTGCGATGCGGGGCCGGCTTTTCCGCGCTGTGCTTTAATTCGCGACGCGCCCGATCATGCGAAGGTGATCTGGTTGATGTCGGAGATGCCGAGCAGGGTGACGGATCCGCCCTGTTCGAGGTTGATGCGGAGATCGACGATCTGATCGTTGTTGGTATCGGCGGCGACGGTGCTGAGGATGTCCATGCCGGCGGCGAGGCGGATCGCGTCCTGGCCGGGGGTATAGTCGGTGATGACATCATGGCCGTCCTGGAAGCCGATGACGAACACGTCCTTGCCGGCGCCGCCGGTCAGCGTGTCGTTGCCCGCGCCGCCGATCAGCGTGTCGTCCCC
>NZ_JAINVV010000010.1 GCF_019880585.1 Sphingomonas colocasiae | reverse complement strand
AGACGCCCGCCGATTACGGCGTCGATGTCAGCCCGCGTCTCAAGACGCTGAAGGTTTCCGAACCGCCGGTGCGCAGCGCCGGCATCAAGGTTGCCGATGTCGATGAACTGGTGGCGAAGCTGAAGGCGATGGGAGTGGCGGCATGAGCGTTCTCGTTTGGGTCGAACACGACAACAAGGAACTGAAGGACGCGACGCTCGCGGCCGTCACCGCCGGTACGAAGCTCGGCGATGTCGTCGCGCTCGTCGCCGGCAAGGGCGCGCAGGGCGTCGCCGATGCCGCCGCGAAGATCGCGGGCGTCTCCAAGGTGCTGCTGGCCGACGATGCGGCCTATGAGCATGCGCTGGCCGAGAATGTCGCGCCGCTGGTCGTCGAACTGATGGCGGGCCATGACGCGTTCGTCGCCCCGGCGACGTCGTCGGCGAAGAACATCGCGCCGCGCGTCGCCGCGCTGCTCGACGTCGCGCAGATCTCGGAGATCCTGTCGGTCGAGAGCGCCGACACCTTCACCCGCCCGATCTATGCGGGCAACGCGATCGCGACCGTCCAGTCGGCGGATGCGAAGAAGGTGATCACCGTGCGCGGCACCGCGTTCGAGAAAGCCGCCAAGGACGGTGGTTCGGCTTCGGTCGAGGCCGTCTCCGGCAAGGGCGATGCGGGTCTTTCCAGCTTCGTCGGCGCCGAGATCGCCAAGAGCGAACGTCCGGAACTGACCAGCGCGAAGATCATCGTCTCGGGCGGCCGTGCGCTGCAGAACAGCGAGAACTTCCACACCATCATCGAGCCGCTGGCCGACAAGCTGGGCGCGGGCGTCGGCGCGAGCCGCGCCGCGGTCGATGCAGGCTATGTGCCCAACGACTATCAGGTCGGCCAGACCGGCAAGATCGTGGCACCGGAAGTCTATATCGCGATCGGCATCTCGGGCGCGATCCAGCACCTGGCCGGCATGAAGGACTCCAAGACGATCATCGCGATCAACAAGGACGAGGACGCGCCGATTTTCCAGGTGGCGGACATCGGCCTGGTCGGCGACCTGTTCAAGGTCGTCCCGGAACTCACCGGCAAGCTGTGAAATGACCTAGGAGAGGGTTCTGATGGCGAAGGTTTTTCGATTCCACGAACTTGGCGGCCCCGAGGTTCTGCGCCTAGAGGATATCGAGATTGGTGACCCGGGTCCGGGCGAGGTCAAGCTCAGGATCGAGGCGATCGGCGTCAATCGCGGTGAAGCAGCGATGCGCGGCGGCCACTATATCGTCGCCCCGCCCCTCCCCTCCCGGCTGGGTTCGGAAGCCGCGGCCATCGTCGAAGCGGTCGGCCCCGGTGTAACGCAATGGCAGGCCGGCGACCGCGTCTCCACCTTGCCCGCCCAGCCACTCGAACGCTACAGCACCTATGGCGAGGAAACGCTGTTTCCCGCCGACCGGCTGGTGCGCCGCCCCGACACGCTCGACGCGGTCCAGTCCGCCGCCAGCTGGGTCGCTTTCCTGACGGCCTGGGGCGGGCTGATCGAAGCGGGCGGTCTGCACGCCGAGCAGCCGGTGGTCATCACCGCGGCCTCCAGCAGCGTCGGCATCGCAGCGATCCAGATCGTGCGCACCGCGGGTGCGATCCCCATTGCTACAACGCGGACGGCGGACAAGGCTGGTGCCCTGCTTGCCGCCGGAGCAATCGAAGTGATCGCCACGGATGAGGAAGATGTCGTCGAGCGCATTCGTGCACTGACCGGTGGCAACGGTGCGTCGCTCATCTTCGATCCTGTCGCCGGGCCGCTCGCGGAAAAGCTGTGCGAAGCCCTGGCCGACAACGGCACGCTGATCATCTATGGTGGGCTATCGAAACAGCCAGCGGTGTTTCCGCGCCATCTGATGATCCGAAGCAACCTCGCCATGCGGGGCTTCAACTTCAATCCGATGCTCGTCGATCACGCGCGCCGCGAACGGGCGCTGGCGGCGATCACGCCCTATCTGGCCGACGGAAGCTGGCGGATGCCCATCGCACATCAATTCGCGCTGGCCGACATGGCCGAAGCGCATCGCGCACTGGAGCGCAACGAACATGCCGGCAAGATCATCGTGACTGTCTGATCGCATCCTGCGAGCAAGCGACACTGCGGGCGCGCACCGCCAACGCAAACAGGATCAGCCCGCCGATGACCAGCGCCAGGCTGGTCATCGGCGCACCCTTCGCTCCCGCCTGCGCCACGACGAAGGACGCGAGGAACGGTCCGCCAGCATTGCCCAGCACCTGAACCGATGTCGCCATCATCACGATACGCCCGGTCGGATCGAGCGAGAGCAGGAACGGGATGACGAACGGGATCATGAACATCCAAGCAAAGCCCAGCATCCCGTACGATGCGATATAGATGTCCGGCGTCCGCGCGCCAAACAGTAGCAGTGCGCCGACCCCGCCGGTCAGCAATGTCATGGCGACCACCGCCATCCCGGCGGGAAATCCCCGCGGCATCGACAGCGCGGCCAGGCTTCCCGCCATCTGGCACGCGATCGCGACGACGACCGCGACGCGCACCGTCGCAACACCGAAGCCGCGCTCGCCCGCCATCGGTCCATTATACACCCAGATCGCGGTCATGCCGCCCAGCACCGCCATCACCCCCATCAAGGCGGCGAGCGCGCGACCGCTGCCGAAAGTGCCATTCAGGCCCAGCGGCGGCCTTGCAGCGTCGTCCCGCGTGGGCAGCAATCGGGACAAGATCGCGGCCGCCGCCGCGACCATGCCCAACGCGACATAGCCACCGCCCGCACCGAACGCGGGCAGCACAACAACGCCGAGTACCGAACTGAGCCCAAGCCCGAGTAAAGTCTGCAGGAAGATGTAGGTGCCCGCGACACGCGAGGGATGGGCATCCGACGCGACCACCGAGGTGATGACCCACATCAGCAAACCTGCGCCCAGCCCGGCGAATGCCCGCACTACAATGATCAGTTCATGCAGCACGACTGGAACAGCAAGATGCGAGACGAGCATGAGGCAAGCCCCTGCCGTCGCGACCCTGCGCGGACGATCGAGCCGGAAGAACAACACGAGGATTGCGGAAGACACTGCGATCGCCAGCAACTCGACCGTGGAAATCTGCCCCAGCCGGACAGCGCTGATGACCCCTTCCTCACGCAAAGCGCCCAGAAGCAGGGGCTGCATCGCGGACGTGATTCCGCCCGTCGCCGTAACACACAATGCGATCACAAGACGAAAGCGCCTCTTCTTTTCATCCAAGGCGCGGCGGGAATCAAACATATGTTTTAACTTACCGTCGATGACGGAACATGACTATCGCTTTCACGCCAACCGCTGAGATTGTGCGGCATTCAGCCCGGCTCAACCGTTCCGCGCCTTATGCTGAGCAGACTGAGCCAATAGCAGCTTACAGCCAGCGGAATGACAATCGCCGCCGTCACCAGCAAACCACTTTCCAGCATCGCGCCGGTACCGAGCACGCCGACCATGAGCGGCACGGACAGCGGCCCCAATCCCTGTCCCAGCATGTTCGTCAGGAACAGATAGACCGCGGTCAGCCGCGCCTGCATCCGCGCATCGCCATATCGCTGGATCGCCAACGGCGTCAGCACCCCGAGCGTGGCCACCAGGAAGCTGGCGACCGTAGCGGGCACCAGCAGCGCCCCCGCGCTTTCCCCCAACATGCCGATCATCATCGCGATGCCGCCGCTAGCCGAACCGATCAGCAGGCAGCGCACGAGCCCGTTGCGAAGCCTTTGTGCGACTTGCGGCCAGACAAACACACCGATGATCGCAGCGGCGCCGACGATGAGGCCGAAGGTGATCCCGGCGCTAGCGGCGGGAAATCCATAGCTCCGCACCAGCATGTTCGGTACCCAGGTGACCTGTGCGAACGATACGATCGACGTGAGAGCCACACCCGCGAACAGCGGAATGAAGAAGGTCCAGCGGTCACGCAGATAGGCGAAGAACTGCGCCGCGCTTGCCGCCGGTGCGACCGCACGGCTCTGTCGCAGCGGCTCCGTCACCGTGGTCAGGAACAGAATGCCGAGCAGGATGCCCGGCGCGCCGAGCAGCAGGAAAGTGACCCGCCATGGCGCCATGTCCAGCATCGGCGAGAGCATCGCCGCCAACGCCATTGCGCCGCCTGCCACGACCAGCGACCCCATTCCCATGATGCTGGCGATGCCGGCATAGACGGACATCGGCAGCGCCCGCCGCGTCGCCGGAAACAGATCGAAGATCAGCGACACCGCCGCCGGAGTCAGCACCGCCTCGCCGATCGCCAGCATCGCGCGACACGCCAGCAGCTGCCAATAGGAGGTCGCAAACCCCGATCCGAGCGTGGCCATGCTCCATATGATGATGCCGATCGCAACGATAAGCCGACGCTGCCCCTGATCGATCAGATTAGCCAACGGCAACCCGGCAAAGGCATAGACGAACGCAAATCCGAACCCGATCAACAGGCCGAGCTGGGCGTCGTTCAGATTGAACTCCGCATTCAGCTGATCGACCATCAGGATCGGGATGAACCGGTCGATCATCGACAGCGCATAGGCGAACACGAGCAGGCCGACGACGTACCAAGCCTTTCGCGCCGTCGGGAAATCGGCATCGCTGTCAGTGGTCGCGATCGTCATTGGACTCTCTAGGCAGGCGAGGGCGCGCAGGCCGATCCCCGCACGCCTGGCCGTCAACGGTTGAGCGTGAACTGGATCGCCATGGTACGCGGCGGAGCCAGGGTCGCCATGCTTGCACCGGTGATGAAGGTCGCGACGCGCGCATACGCCACCACCTTGCGGTCAAAGATGTTGCGGCCGATCAGCGAGAGCTTCCAGCGTCCGCTATCCGGCCCGATCGCCAGGCGCGCGTTGAAGCGCACATAGGGATCGGTGCAAGGAACGAGCGCAGACGCCGGGTTGGGGCCGGTGCAGACGTTTCCGGTAAAGGTGCTCCAAACGCGCTGGGACGAAAACTCCGCGCCGAGATTGGCGTCGAGGCTGAAGTCGCCACCGATCGGTGCCGAATAGTCGATATCGGCATTGCCGGTCCATTTCGGCGCGTTGAGCGGCTGCGAACCCTTCACCGGCGCCACGCCCGTCAGGATTTTCGCGTCGCTGTAGGTCACCGATCCGCTGAATCGAAGCGCATCGGTTGCGCGCAGACTGAAATCGAGTTCCGCGCCCCGCGAGCGCACGTCCAGCGGGGTGGTATCGAACACGCCGCCCAGGAAGAGCGCCTGCTGCAGATCGCTGATATCAGTCTGGAACAGGGAGAAATTGAGATGGCTGCGCCCGAAGGACAGCTTGGTGCCCGCCTCGATCGTATCGGCACGCTCCGCCGGATAAGCTGCGGTCGATGCGTTGGTACCCTGTGTCAGATAACCACCGCTCTTGGTTCCGCGCGAAGCCGAAATGTAGAACAGCTTGTCGCTGTCCGGCTTGTATTGCAGGCCCACCGAACCATCGAGCGTCGTCGCGCTGCGACTGAGCGTGGCTGGCGCGAAGCCGGGAAACAGGAAAGCGAGACTGCCCGCCCGAACGATCTCGCGCGAGAGCGTGACCGTGCGATCTTCCTTGTTGAGGCGCAGTCCGAGGCTGGCACTCAACCCGCTCCCGATTTCAAGATTCGCCTGGCCGAATGCTGCATAGTTCTTTGTGTTCTGATCGAAATAGTCGATGTTCTCGCCATTGAGCGTGCTGCCGCCGGGAAGACCGTCAGGTCGAACATCGACCGATCGGATCAGGTCGAAATCCTCATTGAGATAAAACAGACCGGCGACGAAGTTGAACGGATCCTCTGCCGGCGAGCTGATGCGGAGTTCCTGGGTGAACTGGCGGTTGCCGTTATTGAACGGCACCTGTGTCGTGTACATGCCGACAAAGGCGTCTGCGTCCATCTGACGGTTCTGCTGGAACCGCGAATAGGCGGACACGGAGGTAAGCGTATAACCGCCCATATCGTAGTTGACCGTGCCAATCGCACGATGGCCCGTCGTCCGGTCGTAGGTATCGCCGAAGCTGCCGCCGCTGACATGCTGGCGATAATCGAGACCAGGCTGGAACGGCACTCCCGCCAGCGCGGCGCGGCCCGCAGCCACGCCAAGGCTGTCGATCGCCACCTCCTCGCCAACGCCATGCGTATCGGACCGGAACTGTTGATAAAGCAATGTCGCGTCTAGATCGGCGTTGGGTTTCCACACCAGCACCGCGCGACCTGCCAACGCGTCGATGCGTGGCGTACGCGTCCCGAGCGCGACATTGCGGATATAGCCGCGCGTCGCATCGCTCTGACCGGCCAGACGCAGGAACAGCGTATCGCTCAGCGGGATGTCGACACCCGCGTCCAGCTTGAGAGACGAAAACGCCATCTCATAGGTCGCGGTCCCGTTGAACGCCCAATCCTCACCGGGCTTGCGGCTTGTGAGACTGACAGCGCCGAGGCTGGTATTCTTTGCGAGCAACGCAGCCTGGGTGCCCTTGATGATCTCCACGCGTTCGACATCGAACATCGCCTGGTTATATTCCGGCGACCGTCCGGCGTAGGAGCCGTCGATGAACAGGGCTACCGACTGTTCGTAGCCGTCATTGCCCGCACCGGTGCCCAGTCCGCGCACACGGAATGTGAGATTGTTGTTCGCGTTGCGCAGCGCCGTGAAGCCGCTGGTGGCCGAAGTCAGACCTTCGAAGGTGGTGATGCCACTCGCCTGCAACGCGTCGCCGGACAGTGCGGCAACGGAAATGGGAATGTCCTGAACGGATTCCGCGCGCTTGCGCGCCGTCACGACGATTTCATCGGTATAGGTGCGGCTGTCTTCGGCTTCCGCCGCCGATTCCCCTTTCTGCGTTTCACCCGCTCTGGCGGGATCGGCAAAAGACAACAATGCCGCACCGGCCACCGACGTCCACAACAGGTACTTCATCGTCACCCTCCCATTTATGTATATCGAATATCCGTGATTCATCCGGTCTGGGCGCTGCTGGAACGCAGGGTCAGGATCGGAAGGTCGGCAAGGCCCAGCCGCCGCCACAATGATGGCGTGAATTCGGCCTCCATCTCTGGCGGAATGATCCGCGCCCATGGTCGCTGTGGCACGATGAAGGGCCGGACATAATAAGCGAACAGTCCGGTTCGCTCGATGTTTTGTGAAACATTGGCTCCGGTCTGGTGCCAGACCCGTCCGTCCATCACGAAGAACGACCCGGCCCGGCATTCGACAGCCCGTTCATCCGGATAACCGCCCTCGGGCCTCGGGCCTTCGGTGCGATCGTGCGTGCCGGGCACATAGATCGTGCCGCCGTTTTCGAACGTGAAATCGTCGATCGCCCAGCCGACATTCACGCTCATCGGATAAGGCGGCCACGGCGCGGGAAGAAAGCCCTGATCGGCGTGCATATACATGCGCCCGCCGCCCGGCCGCGTGATGTTTCCAGTGAAGTTGGACAAGGCGAAATCATCGCCAAGGCAGTGCGCGACAAGATCTAGAGCCAGCGGATGCTCGGCAAGATCGCGGAAGATGCGATCGCGCAAGATCAGATCCCATAACCGGATGTTGTGATCGTCGGGATCGAAACTGTAGCCGGAGACTTGTCTTCCAGACGCACGGTCGTTGTCGATGGCGAGTTGCACAGCCGCACGCACGGCGGCAAGCCGCTCCGGCGACAGGACATCGGTGACGACCGCAACGCCACTCGCAGCGAGGTCCGCCTTGGCCCGCGCTGCCGCACCTTGATCCGCGACGGCATCAATCATCGCATCCGCTCCCTCCGCCTGCGCCGGAAGGCTGGCTCTTCCGTGACCATCCGCCACGGCAATGTGACGATTCAGGCTAGGACCGTTGACTAATGCGATTGTATTAAATGATCAAGCTCTATTCTCTCGATGCTCGGGAATGGGCGCCTGGAGGATTGCCGACGCCGTTTCGATGATATTCGCTTCCACATCACCGCCGCCCCAAAGCTCGGCGCTTTGCGGGGAGGCTGGCCCGGCCAGATGGGCCTCAAGAATGCTGAGGGTAGACAGCAGATACCAAGAGAAGAAGACCAGTCGTTGCCGCATGATTCCGCTGGGGATGTGTGGCAGCCGCGCGACGATTTCGCGCATCAGGAGGTTGTACGGGCTTTGTTCGGCCAGCAGCATGCCCGCCGCCGATCGATGCTGAACCGCCAGCACGGCGGCGAGGAAGCGCACCACTGTCGGCTGCGGATCGTTGATCGTCGACCAGCGCGTTTCTTCGATGATAATCGTCACGATGTCGCGAACGGTCCAGTCGCCACGCGTTTTGAGTTCGCCCAGCCTGGCACGCCAACGGCCCCGAACCTCGTCGAATATGTCTTGGACCAGTTCCGAAATCAGCCCTTGCTTGGAACCGAAGTGATAGCCGACCGCACTGGCGTTGCGCACGCCTGCGACCTGCATGATCTCACGGATGCCGACCGCCTCTACGCCCTTCTGCGCGATAAGACCGCGCGCGGCGCGTTTCAGGCGCGTTCGGGTATCGACTTGCTGCGCTTTCGACATTCGCATCTCCTTGCCCCTGTGATGATTAGGCGTTCACAGCCGCCAGATGAAGATGGTTCACCCGTAAAAGTATTGCGCATACCATTTAGAACACTTGATTAATGCGAATGCATCACCCATCCATGTGCGAGCCGGGTCAGAAGGAGAGAATCATGTCCGAATCCATGTCGCGATCAACCGTCCCCGGTCTCGCTCTGCCTCGCAGCTTCGAGGAGTTCACACCGGATTGGTTCACCCGTGCGCTCGCGGCACGCTTTCCGGGCGTGGAGGTGACCGAAATCGAGCGCAGCCGTGAACGGGTGGGCACCTCTGCCTCGTGCCAGTTCAGCCTGACTTACGCCAGCCGCGGCGACGCGGGCGATGCACCTTCATCGGTCTACATCAAGGGCGGCTTCACGCCGAAACAGCTCAAGCGTTACTGGACGGTTTTGCAACAGGAGGCGCATTTCTTCCTGGATATGGCGGACGAGATTCCGATGAATATCCCGGATTGCTATTTCGCGGCGACCGACGATGCGCAGCAGGGCATTACGATGCTCGAGGACATGAAGGCCACCCGCGGCGCAAGGTTCGGCAATTGGGGCGCGCTCAATCGCGACGAGGTCGCGGCGTTACTCGAGCAGTTCGCGAGCATGCATGCGCGCTGGGCGGGCGATCCGCGGCTTGGCCCGCTGAAAGGAAACGGCCAAGCGCAGCGCGACTATTTCAAATACCTGATCCGCGAAAGTCATTGGGAGGAGCTGAAACAACGTCAGTTCGGCCACCGACTGGACGCGCTGTTCCCCGATGTGCAGTCGCTGCGTGACGCGCTCGACGCCATGTGGGCGCTAAACGACAGCGAACCGGCGACCCTGTGCCATGGCGACCCCCATGGCGGAAACATGTTCTTCGAGCGCGACGGCACACCGGGCGTACTCGATTTCCAGCTTTATTTCGCAAGTACGCCGATGCACGACGCCTCATGGCTGATCGTCAGCAGCCTGCCGGTCGAGGAACGGCGCAAGGAGGAAGCGCATCTGTTGCGCCATTATCTCGACGCGGCACGCGCGAACGGACTGGAACTGCATGATTTCGATCGGAGCTGGCTGATCTATCGACAGCAGATGGCGCATGCTGTGCTGGGCGGCGCATGCAATCCCCTGGAGGGTGGGCCGCTGTTCATGATCAACAACGCTGGCGAGGTGACGACGATCGCGGCCGAGGATCACGATGTCCTCGACGCGCTGGGAATCGTTAGCGGCTGACCGGCTGCGCGCCGCTCAGGCGGCCCGTGGCTTCAAGCCGACATATTCGTCGATCCGCACGATCCGGCCGTCCCGCACGGCCGCGATCACGCAGAGTGGCGCGCCGCGAAACCGGCGGCCATTGAGGCGCTCGCCGACCAGGCGATGCTGCTGAACGAAACCGGTATCGCTCGACTGGAGTGCAGTCAGCTCGACGGAACAACTTCGCAAAGTCGCGAAGAAAGCGCGCGCCGTCGCCACGCCCTCATCTTTCGATTGCTCGATCTCGTCATGGCTGTGCCAGATGACGGCGTCCTCCGAGTAGAGCGCAGCGAGCAGATCGGCATCCCGCCGCTCCATAGCTTCGCAAAACCGGGCTGCGACGGCCAGCGCCGTTCTGTTCGTCACCACAGCCCCCTTTACATCGCCGGTGATCCGGATGGCGCCTTCTTGCGCGCCACCGCAGCATAGTCGGTTTTCTGCCATAGCGGAGGCAGGCCGTTCACCATGCCGAGCCCCTCGGTATGGTAGCCGAGCAACGTCAACAATGTCTTCGAGGCGGTCTGGACGACAGAGCGATCGAGCGAAAGGAACCAGTTCTCCTGCGTGCGATAGATGTTGCGCGTATAGTTTGCGAACAGCCCGGCGCGGCGCTCTGATTGGGTGACGTTGATTCCTGTCTTGTGCCACAGCCGCCCTTCGAACGCGATCAGCGTGCCCGCCTTCGCGATCAACGGCACGCCCAGATCCTGCTCGTCATCGCGCGGGCTGCGGCCGAGCAGATGGCTTCCTGCGACGAAGTTGGTCGCTCCGTTCTCCGCAGTGAAATCGTCGATCACCCAGGCGCAATTCACACTTTGCGGTTTGTCCCAACGGCCAGGCACGAAAAACTGGTCGGCGTGCATCTGGCTGTCATCGCCGCCTGGCCCCGCGATGTTGGCCGAGAAACTGCTGAGCAGAACCGGCCAGCCGAGCAGCGAGCGCAGCAAGGCAACGACCACGGGATGTTCCGCCAACTGTGCAAACACCGGATCACGGCTCGGCAGATTCCAGATGCGGTGGTTACTGTCGCCATAGTCGAGCGGAAAATCCGGCTCATGCGCATGGAGCGCATCGGTATCAGCCACGCGGTAGATCGCGTTTCGCACGCGCGCAAGCATCTCGCCGTCCAGCGCATCCTCGATGATGCAGATGCCGTGCTGCTTCAAGTCCAGCTCGGCCTTGGCTATATCGGCCGTCGCCGTCGGCAGCCTCGCACCGGCGAGCATCACAGCTTCATCGTCCGTCATTGCCCGCCTTTCCCATTTTCAACCCAGCGCCATAGATGGCAAATCAATACAGTCGCATTAATTCACCAGCGGAGGCTGTGCAAGCCTCATCGATCAGCAAGACGGCGCTTGCTGCCGCAGACATGACAGAAGGATGCGCTGGTGGAATTAGCCAGCACGCAACAGTATCGGGATCGGGCTGCGCGACCGGAACCGGCAATGGGTTGGTGCTCGGCAACTGGATTTCGGGCGATACGATCACCGGCGACAATCACCACGGATGGCCTGCGATCATACGGTGCGGCCATGGACGAGCTCGGCAATCGCGAAAAACAGCACATTGGCCGGCACGCCAACAATCGGGTTGCAAACAGCCATTTACCCCTTGATCTGGGTTGGCACCCGCCGAGTTCACAAACCGCCCCCGCCAGGGGTATATGGACAACGAAGCTAACATATCAGCGCCCTGAAAACGGGGAGCAGGTCACCAGGAACGAGCGACCGTTTATGGGCTCCCGCTGACAAGTACCGAATGAATCCCTGCAGGCCGCATTTCTGCCGGGCGGCTTTTGCCCGATATTCCAGGCGCTGGCCGCCCTTGGGAACTAAAACTTCATCGAAATAATCCGCGCCGCCACATCTTCTGCGTCACCAACCAGCCCCAAAAAACGCCCGAAAAAATCTGCGGCCCCATCGGTTTCAACCGTCTATGGTCTGACGGAGGCTTAATCATCATCGTGGCAACCGAGCATCTCGATGGAAAACAGGACAAAGCGTGCTCGCACGGCGCCGCGGAACTGCTCGCGCGCCGTTATCAGGGCGTGCTGCTCCGCTATTTCGCCCGGCGCGGCTTCACGGTGAGCGAGGCTCAGGACCTGTCTCAGGAAGTATTCGTGCAGCTCACCCGTCCCGAGGTCGTCGAGCGCATCACAGAGCCCGAAGCCTATCTGTTCACGATCGCCGGCAATCTCTGCCATGATCATTATCGGCGAAAGGCCATAAGGCAGGCTCATCCACCCGAGGATTTCTACGAGAATTTCCATTGCTCGGCCGAGTTCGCGCCGGATCGCCTGATCGAGGGCCGTGAAGAACTCGATCTGATTATAAAAATTTTGCGCGAGATGCCCGAGCGGATGCGTAACGTGTTCGTGCTGGCAAGGCTCGAAAACGTTCCGCGTGCCGAAATTGCATTGCGACTGGGCATGTCGAAACGCACGATCGAGCAGGATCTCGCCTTGGCCACCGCCTTTCTCGCCGCGCGCCGGAGACGAGCGACATGACTCGCGTTTTCACCTCCGAAACCAGCAACGAGACGCCGCATGTGATTGCAGCGAAATGGGCGTTGCGTCACGAGGATGGACCGCTCCGCGCCGAAGAGCAGCACGCGTTCGAACAATGGATCGCGGCAGACGCGACCCATGCTCTGGCATGGGAGGATGTAAATTGGGCACTCGACGCGCCAGCGCGCCATGCTGCTTCCCCCGAGCTGCTGGACATCCGTTCGGCTGCACTAACGGCGCGAGCTGTGGAGCCTCGGAGGAGTCCACGATATCTGGCAGTCCTCGCCAGCGTCGCCGCCGCTACAATTATTGCGCTACTGGCTTCGCCGCTCGTCCCCGATAATCCGACGCCGGGCGGCCAGATGGGCGCATCGCCTGAACAAAACGGCGCGGTCTACAGAACCGCGATCGGCGAACGCTCCAGCATCACCCTTCCCGACGGGTCGGTGGTGACGCTCGATACCGACAGCGAACTGCACGTCGACTTTAATGGGCATAGGCGCGGGCTCAATCTGGTGCGCGGTCAGGCGCTGTTCGAGGTCGCCAAAGCCACCCGACCCTTTGTGGTCAATGCCCGTGGCAGGATGATCACGGCGCTCGGCACGCGGTTCAATGTTCGGATCGACGGACCGAAAGTCCGGGTCGCATTGCTCCATGGCCTGGTACGGGTGGATGCTGCAATGCAGCCCACCGGTAAGGGGAAATCCGCGCGGATGCCGGAGACGGTGATGCGTGCCGGCGAGATCATGGAGGCAAGCGACACGCGGCAGTCGGTAGCGGTGGCGCCCAACGTCGAACAAGCCGCAAGCTGGAAGACGGGACAGCTCGTCTTCAACGACACGCCGCTCGCCTCGGCGGTCGCGGAGATCAATCGTTACACGGTCCAGCCTATCGCGATCGCGGACGTCGCGGTGGAAAATTACCGGATCAGCGGGGTTTTCCGGTCCGCTGACCCTCGACAGTTCGCGGTTTCGATGACGGAAATCCTGCCGGTCCGTGTTCACTTTCGCGAGGACGGCACGGCGGTCCTGCGCGCACGGACCCCGTGAGAAAAAATCTGCGGACTTCGAATTCTCGTCCGTCCCTGAGCTGCGATCCAACATGATCGAACGAGGGGGAATATGACCAGAAGCAACTATACGGGTGCTGCATGCGCGCTGGCACTGGCGATCACAATGTCCGCGCCGGCATGGGCGCAGCCCGCGCCGCTGGTGCGGTTTGATATCCCCGCGCAGGAGCTGGGCACTGCGCTGACCCAGCTTGCGCAGCAGAGCGGTCGCCGGATCCATTTCTCTAGCGAAGTGACCCGGGGCCGCCGCGCTCTGGCGTTGAAAGCTGAACTCAGTGTCGAAGCGGCGCTGGAGACGCTGCTGCGCGGGAGCGGCCTCGGTCACCGCACGGGTTCCGACGGCGCGATCATCGTTGAGAGGCGCACAACACATGTCGAGACCGACCTGTCAGATGTAACTGTCTCGGAAGGGGCCGATATTCTCGTTACCGGGAGCCGCATCAGGGGCGCCGTTACTGCCTCGCCAACGACCGTCATCACTGCCGAGCAGATCCGTCAAGAGGGCCGGGCCGACCTGGGCGCTGTGATCCGCGACCTGTCGCAGAACTTCAACGGCGGTCAGAATCCGGGTGTGTTTCTTGGGGGGCCGAATGGCGCGAACCAGAATATCGGCGGCGGTTCGGCTATCAACTTGCGCGGCTTGGGGCCGGATGCGTCGCTGACCCTAATGAACGGCAAGCGACTGACCTACTCCGGGTTTTCCAATGCGATCGACATTTCGGCGATCCCGGTGGCCGCGGTGGAGCGGATGGAGATCGTGACGGATGGCGCCTCGGCCATCTACGGTTCTGACGCCGTCGCCGGAGTGGCGAACGTCATCCTGCGCCGCGACTATAGCGGCGTTACAACCGCGATCCGAGGCGGCACGACGACACGGGGCGGCGGATCCGAATATCAGGTGAGCGTGACCGCCGGCAGCGCATGGCTGAGCGGCGGCTTTCTGCTGGCCTATAACCGCGGCAAGACCGACCCGATCTATGCCCGGCAGCGTAATTTCGTCGTGGGGTTTGCGGACCCAACGACGTTGTTGCAGCAATCCAACCACGACAGCGTCCTCTTCAGCGGTCACCAGGCTATGGGCGAGGCCGTGGTTGTGAGCGTCGACGCCTACTACAACCGCCGTGACAGCGGGAGTCTCCGCAGGATCGGCACCGAGCTGACCAATAGCCCGACCAACGTACAGACAACCCTGATTTCGCCCGCAATCGACTTGGACCTTTCCGGCGGATGGACGGGGCGGATCCACGGCACGTACGGGCACGACGAGAACAGCTACAAGACTATAATCACCGACGCCGTTACCGGTCAGTCAATCTACAACTCTTCGGGCTGTTACTGTACGGACACCCGTACAGCTGAGATCGGCGTAGAGGGGCCGCTGATCGAGCTACCGGGCGGCGCGCTGCGGATCGCGGCGGGCGGCGGCTATCGACACAACTCCCTGTTCGTTCGCCGGCCTGGAAATTCGAATCCGGCCGGCGGCAGCACCGCTAGCAGCTTTGCCTACGGCGAGTTGAGTATCCCCTTCGTGTCGCCCGCGATGAACGTTGCAGCCATTCACCGCCTCAGCCTGACGGGCGCATTGCGATATGAGAAATATCGCCTGATCGGCGGCGAACTCACTCCGAAGCTGGGGTTGGTCTATGAGCCGACGCCGGACGTCGCGCTGCAGGGATCGTGGGGCCGCTCATTCAAGGCGGCGGGCCTCCTGCAACAATTCCAGCGGGCTTATGCCGAACTCGCCACCGCACGTATTCTGGGCGGAACAGGCTATCCCACGGGCAGTGACGCGCTATTCTATGTGGGCCCTTCGCTCGACCTCAGTCCCGAACGCGCTGAAACCTTTACCGTGACGCTGAGGCTCCACCCGCGGATGGTATCCGGTTTCAACCTGGAACTGAGCTATTTCAACGTTAATTACACCGATCGGGTGGTTTCGCCGGTCAACAATATCTTCGCGGCGCTCAGTAATCCCGCCTATGCACCTTTCGTGACCTATGCGCCGACGAGCGCGCAGGTTGCGGCGGTGCTGGCGGCGACCGGGGCGCGGTTCACCAACAGTACCGGCCGCGATCCCTATGCCGCAGTAGCGATAGTCGACAACAGTCTGACCAACGCTTCCGCTGACAAGGTGTCGGGTTTCGATCTCAACGGAAGTTATCGCTTTGATTTTGTCGGCGGCCAGCTGGAACTGCGCGGCTCGGGAAGCTGGCTGAGCGGTACGCGAACCGTGCTTAAAGGCGGGCCGCCCGTCGACACGGTCGGTATCATCTACAATCCGACCAAATTCCGCGGTCGCGCGGGTCTGGTATGGGAAAATGACGGCTTCGGCCTGTCGGCCTTCTTCAATCACACCGGCGCAGTGTTCGCCAATTATTTCGCGGCTCAACAGATAACAACGGATGCCTTCAACACAGTCGATCTCAATCTTCGCTACGCCGTCGGCGAACGTCGCGGACTGCTGTCGAACCTCGAATTCGCGGTGACGGTGGACAATGCGCTAGATACGCCGCCACCGTTGTTCGCGGCTTCGATCGCCAACCGTCCCAACTATGATTCGACCAATTATTCGGTGATCGGACGCCGGATTTCCTTCTCGGTAACGAAGACATGGTGAGGCGGACAACTGCCGCGCGTCGCCACAGGCCGTTCACCGTCAGGACGGGCTTCGCGCTCGGCATGGTGGCCGGAACCGCGATACTGATCTCCGGCGCGTCGCTGCGGGCGGCAGAGGTACGGTCACCGGCCTCCGGGCCGGCGGCGCAACCAACCCCGGCCTCGACCGGCGACAAGCGGCCTTATTCGCTTGACGACATGCTGCAACTGGAGCGCGTGAACGAAGCAATCAGCGACCCGACGGGCCGGTGGCTAGTCTGGGAACAGGCGCCGCCCTATGACAGCGTGCGCGATTACAGCGGCGACGACCAGTACGGCACGCGGGGCAACCGGCTGATGGCGATCGACACGCTGAACCCGCACGCCGCGCCAATACAGCTCGGCGAAGACGATGGCGCGGACAGTCGCTGGCTGGAAAGCTTTTCGCCCGATGGACGCTATCTCGCCTATCACCGCACGACCGCGGGCGCCTATTCCATGGGCGTTTATGATTTCGAGACCGGCAAGACATCGAACTTCGACGCCGCGCCCTACCTCAGAAACTTCTCGGGAACGCCAGCGGTCTGGGTTTCGCCGCAAGCTTTCGTTTTTCCCGCCTTCACGGCGGGGCATCAGCCGATCGAGGCGATGCGCCGCACGACTGGCAAGTCGCTGTGGCGGGACTGGAACACGGCGTGGAGCGGCGGGCTTTCGGTCAGCGAGGTTGAGAGCCACGCCACGAGCCGCAGCGAACGGCCGCTGGATGGCCGCCTGATGAAGGTCGATCTCGCCACTGGCACGATGTCGACGCTGTCGAACGCGCTATACCATTCGATTGCGGTGTCGCACGACGGTCGCTTTGTGGCCGCGCTTCGCCAGTTCGCGAAGGTTCAGTCAGACCCGGGTGTCGCCGATCTGGACTGGGTCACCTCACGATCGAAGCTGGAAATCATCGACCTGCGAACCGGCGCCGTGATGGATCCCGCCCCGACAAAGGACGTATATCCCAACACGTTGCAATGGGCGCAGGATCGCAATCGCCTGGCGTTCTTCGGTTGGACCATGGGTGCCGGCGTGCGCAGCGGTATGTTCCACGATGTCGATGTCGCGCGTAACTCGGTGCGCGCGCTGCCACACCGGGGACTCGATCTCGCCAGCGAACGCGAGCGCGGCATTTTCCAGAAGCCCGAGCGCGCGGTATGGATTCGCGACCGGCTGGCGGTGTTTGCCCGCGCGCTCGCCGATCCCGCCGCCAACCCGACCTTCACCTATCGGGGACCGGCGCTGGACAACGTGGCAAATCCTCCCGCGCGGGCCGACTGGTATCTGCTCGACGCCAGCGGCCGCCACGACAATCTAACGCAATCGCTCCCGGTCGCCAGCGCGCTTCCCATCGACTCGGACGGCCGCTCTATGGCCGTCCTCGCCGGCGGGCGGATATGGCGCGTTACTCCCGGCCGCGACGCGACCCCGCTAACCAATGCGGCGGACGGGCCGTTGGAGCTGACGACCGCCCAGGCCTATGAATCCTATCATCCGCCCTACGCCCGATTCGCACAATTCATGGTCCGGCGTCGCGAAGGGTTCCGCGTGCTGTCGCTCGATCTCGCGAACGGCCGGCAAACTTACGCGGATTTTCCGTCGCGGTCGTCGCAATTGCTGGCGATGAGCGGTGCGAGCGGTCAAGGTCTGTTCGTGACTACCAGCGAGGACGGCACGCTCGTCCAGACCCGCAGGAGCGGAGAGCCGACGCAAGACGTCACCAGCATCAACGACAATTTGAAGCAGATCGACCAGACCCACTTCACCACCCTTCGCTATGCGATGGACACGTCATTGGGGCGTCGCGAAATCACCTCCTGCATGATCCTGCCGTCTGGTTACAAGCCCGGCAAACGGTACCCTGTCGTGGTAGACATCTATCCGGGCGTCCTCGGCCGGTGTGACGAGCCCATCAGCCAACAGTACAACCGGCTGGGATCATCCTCCACGCTCGATTGGCACCTTCTCGCAGCGCGCGGCTACATCGTCCTGAAGCCGAACACGTCGCATTTTCTGACCAACCGGCCGCCCAATCCGATGGGTGGAATGCCGGATGCCGTCGACGCCAGTCTCGACGCCCTGATAGCGCAGGGTTACGCCGACCCGCACCGGATTGGCCTGATCGGCGTCAGCCAAGGCGGCTACGCCTCGCTTTGGCTCGCGACGCAGATGCGGCGGTTCAAGGCGGTCGTGTCGCTTAACGGTTGGTCGGACATGTACAGCCACCGGTTCGACGGGATCATCCACCGCCGCTATTATGCCGACCGCCTGCCGTTCAAAGGCGAGAGCATGCGTTACGAGGCCAACGGCATCGACAGCGACACAGGTACTGGCGTCAGCATCTGGGACAATCCCGACGCATATGTGCGCAACAGTCCGCTTTTCAACGCTCGCGAGATCACGGCACCGGTCATGCTGATCCATTCCGACATGGATGTGTTCAACATGAATCAGTACGACATGATGTTCACCGCCCTTTACGAGCAAAAGAAGGAAGCGCGCTATCTGCGGTACGCCGGAGAGGGGCATACGCCGTCCAGTCCGGGCAATGTCCGGCACATGTGGGGCAGCATCTTCGAGTGGTTCGATCGTTATCTGGCGGATCCCGCAAAGCCCTTAGACTGACCGATACGAACTGGCTGATTAACAGCGCTATGCTATCGCTTCGGACACTCTGAAGACTCGCGTTCTCACCAAGGCGCAACTGATCGAGCGTCTCACTTTCCGCGATATTCCGACCTGCCCACCGTCGAGGAGCGCTGATGATGGAAGGGGATGCCAAGAGCGGTCAGTTCGCGCCCGGACACAAGCGGAGCAAAGGACGTTCAAAGAGCGCCAAGAATGTCCGCACGATCGCACGCGAAGTGTTTTTCGAGCGAATGCCCTATCGCAAGAATGGCAAGTCGATCAAGTTCGAGGCGCTCAAGATCATGTCGCTGAGGATGCGCGCGGCCGCCCTCAACGGCGACAGGCACGCGACGATGAACGTCGTGTCCATCCTCTTACCCTTCGAGCCGCCCGAGCAGGAGGCGGCCCCAGCGGAACTGACCGAGGCCAAGCAGCAGGTGCTGAGCAATTTTCTTGCGATGCAGGAGATGCTTTTGCCGGGAGGTTCGAAACGAGCGAGATCAATCATCGGCGGATTACGACGCTTTGATCGGGCGTCACGAAGGTTCAGAGTGCGCGCGCCTTCGTAGCCGTTCGGCCATGGTCGCGGACAAGACGTTTCACCTCCCGCAACACCGGCATCGCCTGCGGGCCGAAGCTGCCGTCCTGGAAGATCCCCACACCCAGCGTCACCGGCACCTGCTCGGCCTGACTGGCGATGATGAAATCGGCAAGTTCCTTCGCTTTGAAGCGCGGTACCGGCATGGGCGTGTCCTGCTTGATGTGCAGCCAGTCCGCATCGAAGCGCAGCGCGACATGCCCCTGCAGGCCCTTGGCCACGCCCCTCGCGATATAGCGGCCACCATAGGATTTCACCGGCAGGTCGGTCAGTTCTCCCGCGAAATAGTCCTGCCACTCGGTCTCATGCGGGAACACCCAGTTGTTCCAGGCGACCAGACGATCGGGATAGCCGGTCTTGACCGCGTCATTGATCGCCTCGAACGGCAGGTTCGGAAAACACTCCGTCGCTTCGAAGGTGGAATCGAACCAATATCCCGCGACACGGCTGCCATATCGCGCGCCGAACTCACGGAAGACGTCGATCAGATGGTTTGCGTAATCCTCTTCATTATAGGCGGGGATTCCGTTCACCGTACCCGGATTGAGCGCCATCCCACCCACGCCCGGCGGGTTCATGTAGAGCATCAGGCGGATACCGCGCCGGCCCAGCGCATCGGCGAGCTCACTGATGAGATCACGTTTTGTCGTCCAGCCGGGATGTAGTTTTTCCCAGGCCTTGATCGGCGCCGGGCAAGTCGGATTACCGTGATTGACCGTCCAGATCATGTATCTGGCGCCGGTTTCGGTCACCATGCCGACCAGCTTTTCCACATCAAGCCGGTTGACGGCCTCCTCATAGGGAATGCGCGGACCGCTGGGCGGCATGGTGAGATCGAGGAAGTGGAACCACACGCCATAACCCGCACGCGCGAACCAATCGGTATTCGCACGCCTGGATCGGGCGCGGCTCTTGTCCGCCTCGATCGCTGCGCGCGCGCCCACCGGCGTCACCTCGACCGAACGCAGGCGGAGAACTTCCCGCCCCTTCCCGGCCTTCTCACCCATCACGCGCAGGCGGACGACGTTCACGCCGCGCACCAGATCGAATTCGGTCGGGACGGGCACCCGCGCGAAATTGTAGAACTCCTTCAGCCGAAAGAAGCTCTCGCCGCTGGGGTCGCCGGGGTCCTCGGCCGGCCCTTCGGGATGCGGATGGAAATAGCCCTCCGTCACCGGCACCGCGAAATCCACCTCGGTCCTTCCGGCCTTGATCTTCACCGGTAATCCTGCCCTGGTCGTGGAGCAGCACAAGGCGATGTCATAGCGGCCAGCCTCGGGAACGGTCACGGTCCAGGTGATCTCACCCGGCCCCAGAAAAGGCATCATCGTGCCGATCTCCGCGGTCGCGAAGCGAATATCGCCGAGCCGGCCCAGCGCCTTCACCGGATAAAGCCGGATCGTGGGATTGAACCCGGTGATCGAGACCGGACCTTGCGCGCCGGACACGGCCTCGCTCGCCGCGGATACAGTTCGGGCGGAGACCGGCAGGCTTGCGGCGGAAATCGCGGTCAGGCCGCCGCGCAGGAATTCCTTACGATTCATCATCGACCTTGTCCCTCTCCAAACATGCCGAACCGCCCCGCGCCTGGTCTCAAGCGTCATCACGCCGGCGCCGGATCGTTGCCGTCGAACGCGCGCCGCGTCGGGTGGCTGGCCTTGTCGTGAAGTGTCACTGATGATATGACGTGTCAATAATGAAACATCGCAGGTCGCGCGCCAAGGGGTGCGGCCGCTCTCGCCACCAGGTCCCGGCGGCGACCGGAAGGGGATGCCATGCGAATTCAGTCCGTTGAGCCATTTATTCTCCACGCGCCGATCGCGCGCGGCGCGATCTCGGATTCGACCAATAGCATTTCGCATTGGGGTATTGTGGGCGCGCGCATCACCACCAGCGACGGGCTGACGGGATATGGCTTCACCGGCACGCATGCGCATCTGGCTTCGGACCGATTGATCACAGCCTGTATCCGCGACTGTTATGCGCCGCTGCTCGAAGGCGAAGACGCGATGGATGGCGAGCGGCTCTGGCTGAAGCTCGCGCGCTATCCGCCGATCCAATGGGTTGGGCGCGCGGGCATCGTTCATCTGGCGCTGGCGGCGCTCGATATCGCCCTGTGGGACCTCCGCGCGAAACGGGCCGGGATGCCGCTGTGGAAGATGCTGGGCGGCGCGACGAGCGCGCGGCTGGAGGCCTATAATACCGATGTCGGCTGGCTCTCCATCACCAGGGACAAACTCGTGAGCGGTTGCGCCAAGGCGGTGGAGGAGGACGGTTTCAAGCGGATCAAACTCAAAGTGGGGCACGCCGAACCGATGATCGACATCGGGCGCATCGAAGCGGTCCGCGCGCGACTGGGCGACACTGTCACCATCGCGGTCGATGCCAACGGCAAATGGGACCTGCCAACCTGCAAGCGGTTTTGCGGGCGCGCGCAAGGCCTCGACATAGTCTGGATCGAAGAGCCGATGTGGTACGATGACGTACACGCGCACGCCGAGCTCGCGGCATCCGCGTCAGTGCCGATCGCACTTGGCGAACAGCTTTATACGGCGGACGCTTTCCAGACATTTCTGGACATGGACGCGGTCCATTATGTTCAGCCGGATGTGACGCGCCTTGGCGGCATCACCGAATATATCCGCGTCGCGGATGCCGCGCATGGCCGTCGTCGGCCCGTGGTCGCGCATGTCGGCGACATGGGGCAGGTCCATGTCCATCTTTCGTTCTGGCACCCGGCCACGACGATGCTCGAATATATCCCCTGGATACGCGACTGCTTCGCCGAACCCATCCTGGTCACGGACGGCGCCTATGCGCTCCCGGAAACGCCGGGGGCCGGATGCACGCCGACGGAACAGGCGCTGCGGGACTATGCGCAGCCGCTCTGAACGGGCGGCGTGCAGCGGGATCGGCGGTTTTCAGAATCGCGGAAACCGTTGCCGGATGAGCGGTCGGCGAAGCCGCGTCACAGCCGCTTCCCAAGCCTTCGGTCGAAAAAGCGCACGATGACCGAATAGACCTCTTTGGACTCCGGAAGGTCCGGATCCATATGGAATGCATGCGGCAGGCCTTCCCATATATGCAGCTCGGCCTCGACCTTCCGCGCGACCAGGCGGGAATGCGTGTAGACGGTCGAGCTCAGCGCGAAATCGCGGGTGCTCGATACCAGCAAGGTCGGAGGGAATCTGGCCAGCAATGCATCGGAGCGCGCCGGAAAGGCCATTGGATCGCTTGCGCTCGTCCCCTTGAAATAGGGGTTGGTCGCGATGGTGTGTTGCGAGGTGTCATGGACGAACCGCGAAGAGTCGCCCTCCGTCCAGTACACTCCGCCCTCGCACAACATACCGATCGCCGCCGGCAGCGGCAGCCGCTCCTCGATCAACCGCGCGACACTTTGCGCGGTCAGCAGCCCGCCAGCCGAACATCCATAGATTCCGATGTCGCCCGGCGAATATTCCTTGAGCAGTTCGCGATAGACCGCGACGACGTCAACACTGGCGGCGGGAAAGGTGAAATCCGGCCCCTGACGATAGTCGATGCTGATAACCTTGATCCGGCCCAACGCGGCGATCGGCATCGATTCGACCCTGCTCAGGGTCCGCGCTCCACCAAGGAAAGCGCCGCCGTGCAGATTGATCAGCACGCGCGTGCGGTTCTTCGCGGTGACGCCGTTTCCCGGCGTGAAAGTCTCGACCGGAACACCGCCGATCGACCGCTGGTCGATCACGACATCGTACAGCGCCTTCAATCGGGCATAGGCTGGCGATTCATAAAAGGCTTCCGCCTCGCAGGCGCGGATTTCGGGTATCCGGGCCGACGGCGCGCCGGCCATCGACGGACAGGTGCGTGGCGCCCCGCCGGGCATGGACGCCGGCGGCGGATTGCGTTGGCGATCGAGCTGAGCCCGTGTCTCCGCGCTCAGCAGCGCCGATTCGGGAATCGAGATCGCCGGCACGTGCACGGTACCGTCGGAGCCGACGGTCTGTGCTCCCGCCGCTGCCCCGAGCATCGCGCACATCACCAGCATCGCCCGCGCCGATCGAAGCTCCGCCATTATCCGTCCCCCATCTTTTGTATTCCATTAGTAGGATATCATTCTATATATGACACGCAAGTGAAAGAGAGAGGATGATGGCGACCAGCAATGGACAGGCGAACGCCCTCGCCGACGCGCTGTCCGGAATCGTCGGGCGCGGGCATTTGCTGACCCGCGCCGCCGCGACCCGTTTCTATCGTACCGGATTTCGCGCCGGCGTCGGCGACGCGCTGGCGGTCGTCAGGCCAGGCTCGCTGGTCGAGCTGTGGCGCTGCCTTGAGCTGTGCGTCCGATCCGACGTCGCGATCATCATGCAGGCGGCCAATACCGGCCTCACCGGCGGCTCTACCCCGGCGCCCGGCGGTTATGACCGGCCGGCGGTCGTCATCAGCACACGACGCCTCAAGGGCATAGTTCCAATCGACGATGGGCGACAAGTCGTGTGCCTGCCGGGCGCGACACTGCACGAACTCGAGCGGGTGCTGCATCCGCTCGGACGGGAGCCGCACTCGACGATCGGATCATCCTGTTTCGGCGCTTCGGTGGTCGGCGGCGTCTGCAACAATTCGGGTGGATCGCTGGTGCGGCGCGGCACCGCCTTCACCGAATATGCGCTGTTCGCGCGCTCGACCGGGAATGGCGGGATCGAACTCGTCAATCACCTCGGCATCGATCTGGGAGAGGATGCCGTGACGATGCTCGAACGGCTGGAGACAGGTGCGTTCGACCCGGCGACCGTTCGGGAAGACGGCCGATCCGCGAGCGACACGGGCTATGCGGCGCGCGTTCGCGACATCGAGGCCGCGACCCCGGCCCGGCACAATGCCGATCCGCGATGCCTGCACGAAGCCTCTGGATCGGCGGGCAAGCTCGCCATATTCGCCGTGCGCCTCGATACATTCGAGGCCGAGACCGACACGCGCACCTTCTATATCGGCTGCAACGATCCAGCCGCGCTGGGGGCGCTGCGCCGCCACATCCTGAGCGATTGCGCAATGCTGCCGATCGCGGCCGAGTATCTGCACCGGGAGGCGTTCGACCTCGCGGATACCTATGGCAAGGATCAGTTCCTGCTCATCGAACGGATCGGCACCGATCGTTTGCCAAGGTTCTTCGCGATCAAGAACCGGGTCGACGGGTGGCTGCCGGCCAATCTGGCCGACCGCCTGCTGCATGCCGCCGGAAAACTGATGCGCGATCACCTGCCCGCGCGACTGCGCCACTGGCGCGACCGCTTCGAGCATCACCTGCTGCTCAAAGTGTCGGCGGAGGCGGTGCCGGAGATACGCGCGCTGCTCGGCGACTGGGCTGCCACGGCCGATGGTGACAGTTTCGAATGCACGCCCGAAGAAAGCGCGAAAGCGTTTCTGCACCGGTTCGTGATCGCCGGCGCCGCGATCCGCTATCAGGCGGTCAATGCAAAGCGGGTCGCGGGAGGCCTCTCGCTCGATATCGCGCTACGGCGCAACGACGATCAATGGTTCGAGACATTGCCCCCCGATATCGAGCGCCAGATCGTGCATCGCATCTATTATGGCCACTTCCTGTGCCACGTCCTGCATCAGGACTATGTCCTGGCGAAGGGCGCGGATCCCGCCGCGATCAAGGCGGCGATGCTGACGGGGCTCGATGCGCGCGGCGCGCGCTACCCGGCCGAACACAATGTCGGCCATGCGTATGACGCCGCGCCCGAGCTCGCGCGCTTCTACCGCTCGCTCGACCCCGCGAACCTGTTCAACCCCGGCATCGGCCGCACATCGCGGTTGAGGAACCACGGCGAGTCTCGCTGATCGCACCAGCTTTCATCCACCAGTCTTGCAACGGAGAAACCCATGAAATTATGCCGCCATGGCGAAGCGGGAGCGGAACGCCCCGGTATCGTCGACCCTGACGGAAATGTCCGCGATCTTTCGTCGCACATCGCCGATTTCGGCCCCGACCAGCTCGCGCCGGAAACGCTGCGCGCGATCGCCGCGATCGATGTGCACGCACTGCCCGTTGTGCCGGCAGGCGCACGACTTGGCGTGCCTTTCGCCGGCACGCGGCAGTTCATCGCGGTGGGCCTCAACTATTCGGATCACGCCGCCGAATCCGGCATGCCGATCCCGTCCGAGCCCATCCTCTTCACCAAGGGCGTGAGTTGCATCCAGGGACCGAACGACCCCGTCGTCATTCCGCGCGGATCGACCAAGACCGACTGGGAGGTCGAGCTGGGCGTGGTGATCGGCACCACGGCCTCCTATGTCAGCGAGGCGGATGCGCTCGACCATGTCGCCGGCTATTGCGTCGTCAACGACCTGTCCGAACGCGAATATCAGCTGGAACGCGGCGGCACCTGGGACAAGGGCAAGGGCTGCCCGACCTTTGGCCCGGTCGGCCCCTGGCTGGTGACGGCGGACGAAGCGGGAGACCCTCAGGCGCTGTCGATGTGGCTCGATATCAACGGCAAGCGGGTGCAGACGGGCAACACCGCGACGATGATCTTCGGCGTCGCCAATCTGGTGTCCTATATCTCTCAATTCATGACGCTGTTGCCCGGCGACATCATCACCACCGGAACGCCCCCCGGCGTCGGCCTGGGGCAAAAGCCTGAGCCCTGGTATCTTCGCTCCGGCGACGTCATCGAGTTGGGCATCGATCGGCTCGGCAGCCAGCGACAGGACGTGCGCGGCTAGAGCATTATCGCGTCGACCGTTTACGGTCGACGGCTCGCAAGATGTGGCCGCAAAAGACCAGAGCGTTTCCGCTCATCGTGGAAACGCTCTGACTATCCCGCAGCACGGCGGATGCGATCACAACCGGCTCGAGATCGCATCCGCCGTGCTGCGGATCATTTTCGCCGCTTCCGCCGGTGAAACCGGAACGCCGGCGCGCTTCATATAGGGAATGGTCAGCGCCGCCACCGCGACGCCGTTCTGCATGACGGGCGCGGACACGTCGGTGATGCCCGGCACGACCGAGCTGTCGATCGCCGCGAAGCCCGCCGACCTGATGTCCTCCAGCTTGACTTCGAGATCCCGGCGCGCCTTGGCGGACATGTCGGCGCCGTAGTCTTCGAACCAGCGCGCCTGCACCACCGGCAACTGGAACGCGGTCAGCACAAGGCCCGAGGTGGCGGCGAGAATTGGACGACGGTGCCCGATACGAACGACAAGCCCGAGATCCGCGGGCGGATCGATGCGGGCGATGACCACCATCGAATCTTCGGACGGTACGACCAGATGGCAGGATTGCTGCGTCGAATCCGCCAGTTCGTGCATCATCGGCATCGCGATTTCGAGCAGCCCCTTGAGCGGCGGCCGCTCCATTCCGAGCAGGAACAGGTGGTTGGTCAGCAGATAATGATCGGTGCCGGGCGCCCGCTCCAGATAGCGTCGCCGCTCGAGAACATGCAGCATGCGAAAGATCTCGCTCTTCGAACGTCCGACCGCTTGCGAAATCTCCGACAAACCCATCGGGCGCGGCGCGCTCGACAGCAGTTCCAGAATATCGAGGCCCTTTTCCAGCGCGGGCGCGTGATACGCGGTCCCCTTCTCCTTCGTCTTACCGTTGGGCATTCTCTGCTTCTCTCTCTCGCGGCACCGGATATGCAAATCTGACGCCGGACGACTTAGGCATCATGCGAGCGAAAGGGCAATGGCTGATGCGATTGCGTCTCAAAGCCGGTAGACGCGCTCGGCGTTACGGCGAAAGAATTTGTCCCTGTCCATCGCGCTCCAGTTGGCGGTGAGCGCATCGGCGAGCCTGAACCATGCCATATAGCCCCCCGCCACTTCGCTGACCGGCCAGTCGCTGCCGAACATGATCCGATCATGCCCGAACGCCTCGGCGGCGGTGCGGGCGTACCACAGGATCTCGTCGGGCACCCAGCCCGTCCAGTCGGCTTCCGTGATCAGGCCGGAGATCTTGCAGACCACGTTGGGCAACGCCGCCATGTCACGCATCCGCGTGGCCCAGGGCTCGCGCATGGCATCGGCGATGCCCGGCTTGGCGCAATGATCGAGGACGAACGCGCCATCCGGGCACCGCCGGACCAGTTCGATCGTCTCGTCGAACTGGCTGTGCTTGAGGCACAGCTCGAAATGCAGGCCATGTCGGTGCACCGCACGTACGCCGGCGACGAAGCGGTCCCTCAGGGCGAAGCCGGGCGGGTTGTTCTGGATATTGTCCCGTACGCCGCGCACCAGCGGCATCGCGACGAGTGCGTCGAGCGTCTCGCCGGCGGCATCGTCGAGCAGCGAGCAGCGCGCGACGATGCCCTGGATGCGCGGATCGGTCTCCGCGAGGCCCGCCACCCATCGCGCTTCGTCCAGGGAACATCGGGCGTGCGCATCGCATTCGACGAAGACCATCCGTTTGACCGGAACCCCGGCGGATGCCCGCTGGTAGTCCGCCAGGTGAAAGCTCCGGTCGAACGGTGATCCGGGCTCGATCCACGGATAGTGCAGCCGATCGACATCCCAGAAATGCGCATGGGTATCGACGACGTGCATGCCCGGGCTTCCCTCAGAGGTTGTTCGCGACGACCTTGTTGACGCCGGTCGCGCCATTCTCAAGCCCACCGGCCAGATTGCGGCGCATCTCGTTGCCGACGATCATGTAATTGTCGGTCGCGCCCGGCGCGATATGGATGCCGTAGGCCTGATGGTTGCCGAAGCCGTCCGCCTGCCCGATCATGTTGCCCATGATCTGGAAATCGCTAACGCCCGCCGCGACGTTGACGCCGTAATAGCGCCTTGGCGCGCCGCGTGAATTGCCGGTGATCGTCGAATCCTTGATCGTCAGGTTCTTCGCGCCCTTCTCGACCAGAATTCCGTCCGCGCCATTATTGTAGATGCGCGAATCCGTGATGCTGAGGCCATCGGCATCCTTCACCTGAATACCGTATACGGCGGCGGTCGCCGACCAACTGTTGGTCAGCCGCATGGACTGGGCCGACTGGAAGTTCCAGCCGACCCCGTTCAACGTGTCGGCCAGGCAATTGGTGAAGAATCCGAAATTCGGCGGCACCTTCTTCTGCGTGTTCTGAAACAGGAAGCCGGTGTGCCCGCCGGTGACGTTCACGTTGATCGCATAGATGCCGCCAACCCCGGTATCGAAGACGGCGCCCGCCGAGCTGGTGCTGTCGTCATACTGATTGATCTCGACGTCCGACAGGAACACATCCCCGACCTCGGTGAAGTAGAGGCTTTGCTTGCTGGCATAGGTGATCACGCTGTCCTGCACGAACACCTGATTGCCGTCATTCACCCAGATGCCGGTGCTCATGAACGCGTCGGTGGCGGCGCGACCGATGTTGAGCTGCTGGAAATAGGTGCGCCAGCAATTGTCGCACAGGATGCCGAAGCCGGTGGGGTTGGGCGTCGAATAGATCATCTCCATGTCGCGGATCTGGATCTTGTCGATCGGATTGCCGTCGTTCGAGATGTGGAGGATGTGCGCGCTGCCGTTGGTCTGGACGATCGTGGTGGTGGCGCTGCTGGTGCCGTAGAGGGTGGTGTTGTTGTTGGCGATCCGGAGCTGGCCGGTGATCCGGTAGGCACCGGTGGGCAGATACACCGCCTGACCGCTTCCCGCCGCGCGGTTGATGCAGGCCTGGATCTTGTCAGTATCGTCCGCGGCGCCGTCACCCTTCGCGCCGCAATCGACCTTTACGTTGAGGTCGCGCGTCTGTGCCTGCGCCATCGCGGGTGCCATGCCCACGACCAGCAACGCCCCCAGAAGCGAGCCGAGGCCGGCTTGAACTATTTTCGTCATCGTCAGGTCCCCTCTCTTCTCGTGATCGGATCAGATCGACCAGCCACCATCGACCAGGATGCTCTGCCCGGTCATGAACGCGGATTCGTCCGAGGCGAGGTAGAGCGCGAGCGCGGCGATCTCCCCCGCCTGCCCGAGCCGCCCCATTGGCTGGCGAGCCTTGAACGCCGCCAGCGCGGCGTCGAAATCGCCGGTCTCGCGCAGCCTGTCGTGCAGCGAAGGTGTCTCGATCGTGCCGGGGCAGATCGCGTTGCACCGGATTCCCCGCGTCACATAGTCGGCCGCGACCGACTTGGTCAGCCCGACCACCGCCGCCTTGGACATGCCGTAGGCGCAGCGATTGGGTGCCCCCTTGGGCGCGCCGACGACCGAGGCCATGTTGATGATCGATCCGCCACCGCGCTCCAGCATCGCAGGCAGGAAGGCGCGGATCAGGCGGAACATCGCGGTCACATTGACGTCGAGCGAAAGCGACCAATCCCGATCGGAGCAATCAAGTACGGTTCCGCCGACGACCACCCCCGCGCAGTTGAACAGGATATCGACCCCATCGATGCGGTCCCGCAACGCGTCGATCGCCGCGGCGTCGGTCACGTCGAGGACCACGGGCAGGCAATCGTCCAGTCCGTCCAGCGCGTCCGCATTGCGGTCGCTGGCCAGCACCGTGGCCCCCTCGCTCGCGAAAAGCCGCGCCGCGTGGCGGCCGATCCCCTGCCCCGCGCCGGTGACAAGCGCGGTCTTGCCCGCTAGCCGGGTCATCGATTTCCCCTTGGATGACAGGCCGGGCCGACCGCTTCGATCGACTTGTAGCCCAGGATGAATTCTCGGTGGCCCAACGCCTCCGACTTGGTTTGCCCGCCACGCGCGACCGCGAGCACCAGATCGAACAATTCGGTGCCGAGATCGTCGAGGGTCGCTTCGCCCAGCATGATGCGTCCGGCATCGACGTCCATGTCGTCCCGCATTTTCGCGTAGGTCTCGGGATTGCCGGTGATCTTGATCACGGGGGCGATCGCCGAGCCGACCACCGAGCCGCGCCCGGTGGTGAACAGCGTCAGATGGGCCCCACACGACATCAGCTCGACGATCTCGGCATTGTCCGAAATATTCGGAAAGCCGAAGCGCGGCGGTTCGGCCGGGACGACATCGAGCAGATAGAGGCCGGGCAGGTCGGGCTGCTGCGTCGGACGGATCACGCCGTCGATCGGCCGGCTGCCCGACTTCACATAGGCGCCCGCCGACTTCTCCTCCAGGGTCGAGAGCCCGCCCTCGGCATTGCCGGGCGAGAAACTGCCATAGCCCATCGCGCGATAGTAGTTTTCGGCATTCTCGATCGAGATCCGGATCGCCTCGGCAACCTGCGCATTGGCGGCGCGAATGCCCATCGCCCCCTCGCACCCGATCATCTCCCCCGTCTCCTCGAAGATGCAGGTAGCGCCCGCATCGATCAGTCGATCGAAGGCACGTCCCACCGCCGGATTGGCCGCGATCCCGCTTGTCCCGTCCGATCCGCCGCAGATTGTGCCGATCGACAGTTCCGACATGTGCATCGGCACACGCATCTCGAGCACCCGCATTTCCGCCTGCACGCGCCGCACCGCCTGCAGCGCGGAGTCGATTCCAGAGCGGGTGCCGCCCGCCTCCTGAATCACCACCGTCTCGACCGGGCGCCCACTGGCGACGATGCTGGCGGACAAGCCCTCGCGGTCGAACCCCTCGCAGCCCAGGGAAACCAGCACCGCTCCGCCCACATTGGGATGGGTCGCCAGCGCCTTCATCATGCGCAGCGCATAATCATTGGGATAGCAGCCCGGAAAACCCAGCAGATGCACATCCGGATCATCCGCCCGATCCACGACGCGGCGCGCGACATGATGCGCGCATTCGACGAGATAGACGACCGCGACGACGTTGCGGATGCCCTTGCGGCCGTCGGCTCGAAGATAGCCGTCGCCGATGATCATGAACGTGCCCTCGCGTCCCGGGTATGGGTGGAAATATAATTGCTCTTCAGATTGTGGAGGTGGACCCACTCGCCGGGCTGGACATTCGCCGTCGCGGACCCGATCGCCATGCCGTACTTCACCACCTCGGCGCCCGACGGGATGAAACGGCGCGCGATCTTGTGCCCCAGCGGCACGTCCGAGCACGCGACGGCCTCGTCGCCTTCCATCGTCAGCACCTCCCCGGCGCGGACATTGCGACGGGTGACCGCCACATTATCCGCCGGGGAAAGCACGATCGCCGCCGGCTCATGCATCAGGCGCGCTTTCCGCCCTTGCGGATCAGCCCGCGCAGTTCCTTGAGCACCGTATAGGATTTCGGGCCGATCGTGCCGTCCTGATAAATGCCGACACCCAGCGTCACCGGCGCGCGATCGCGCTGGCAGAGCCGGATATACTCGGCCAGTTGCTGCGCCGAGTAGAGCGGCGGCTCCATCTCCATATTCTCGGTGACATGGAACCAGGGCGCGTCGAGCTTGATCGCCGAATGCGCCTGCAGCCCGGCGGCGGGGCCATCCTTCAGGTACCGCGCGCCGAACGGCTTGGCGGGCAGATCGGTGATTTCTCCACACCAATAGTCCTGGCACTCGACCTCGTTCGGAAAAGCCCAGCCGTTGAACGAGGACATGCAGTCCCTGTTGCCGCTCTTGATGGCGCGATCGATCGCCTCATTGGGCAGGTTGGGATAGCTTTCCATGGTCTGGAACCAGGAATCGAGCCACCAGCCCTTCACCTTGGCGCCATAGCGCGCGCCGAACTCGTTGAAGACCTCGATCAACTGCGCGGCATATTCCGCTTCGCTGAAGGTCGGCGTGTCGATCGCGCGCTGGTGCTGCTGGATCAGCCGGCCCGTACCGGGACAGTTCTGATACAGCATCAGCTCGATCCGGTACTTCGCCAGCTCGTCGGCCAGTTCCATGATCAGATCCCGCCTGGTGGTCATGCCGGGGTGCAGCCGCTCCCACGACTTGATCGGCGCGGGGCAGGTCGGGTTGCCGTGATTGACGGTCCAGATCAGGTAGCGCGCGCCGCAATCATCGACCATCTTCGCGATCTTCTTCACGTCGAGCGCGTTGACGGCCTCCTCATAGGACTTGCGCGGACCGCTGCGCGGCGTGGTCAGATCGAGGAAGTGGAACCACATGCCGTAGCCGGCATCGGCGAACCAGTCGGTGTTGGCGCGATTGGCGCGCTGGCGCCGCGTGGCGGCCTCGACCTCGGCGAGCTTCGCCACCGGCGTCAGCTCCACCGAACGCAGACGAAAGGCCTCCTTGCCCTTGGGCGCGGTCACCTGGAGCTTCACGACATTGACGCCGCGCACCAGATCGACTTCGCCTTCCACCGGCTTGCGCTCGAACAGATAATATTCGCGCATGCGCCAGAAGCCGTCGGTATCGGGATCGCCCGGATCCTCCACCGGCCCTTCAGGGTGCGGGATGAAATAGCCCTTGGTGACCGGGGCCGCGAACCGCAGATCCTGGCGGCCATTCACCGTGATGGTCACGGGCTGACCCGCGTTCACCGTCGAATAGCACAGGCCGATGCGATAGCGGCCCGGCTCGGTCACGTTGAAGTTCCAGACGATCTCCCCCGTACCGAGGAACGGGAGCATCATCTCCAGTTCACCAACCCCAAAGCGGATATCGCCGCCGCGAAACACCGATTTTTCAGGATAGAGACGGATGATCGGGTTGAGCGTGTCGATGCCCGTCAGCGGCGATGGCGCCGCGGACCCACCCACGGGTGCAGCGGAAGCCGATCCGCGCGTGCCCGCCGCCAACACCGGCAGGCTGGAGGCAGCCGCGACCGCGACACCGCCGCGCAGAAAATCCTTCCGTGTCAGTTTCATGCCCAATCCCTCCTGAAAATCTGTGTCACTGCGCCCAGCCGCCCTGGGCCATGATCCCGCCATCGACGGTCACGCATTCGCCGGTCATGAAGGACGCGCCGTCGCTGGCGAGGAAGGCGACGACACGCGCCAGTTCCTCGGGCCGGCCGAAGCGCTTCATCGGATAGGCGTCGCGCAGCCGGGGGATGTACGTCTTGTCCGCAATCCCTTCCTCGACCTGGCGCATCAGCGGCGTATCGAAGGTGCCGGGCGCGATCGACAGGACACGGATATTGCGCTCGGCATATTCCAGCGCGAGCTGCCGGGTCAGCGAGAGCACAGCCCCCTTCGATGCGGCATAGGCGGCCGCGCCCTTTTGCGACTGGATGCCCTGCACGCTGCCGGTATTGAGGATGACGCCACCGCCCTTGGCCAGCATCTGGGGGACGCAGCGCTTGGTCATCCAGAAGAACGACTTGACGTTGACCGTCAGGATCGCGTCCCAGATCGCATCGTCGAGTTCATGCGCGGGGACGTAGCTCGACGCTGGCTGGATGCCGACATTGTTGCAAAGCACGTCGACACCGCCCAGTTCCGCCGCCCTGGCGGCGAGCCGGTCGCATGTCTCGGCCTCTCCCATGCTGCCGGGCACGAAATGGATCGCGCCGTCGAGGCCCGCCGCTTCCGCGATCAGCGCCTGCCCCGCATCGGGATCGAGATCATTGACCACGACCTGCGCGCCCAGCCGCGCGAATTCGAGCGAGAAGGCCTTGCCGAGCCCCCCGGCGCCGCCGGTGACGATGACGGTCTTTCCGGTGAAATCCATGCTCACGCTTCGCTCCTTCCGGCCTTGCCGCCGTTCCACAGGGTCAGAATATCCTCGAGCGGCAGGCCGCGGGTTTCGGGCAGCTTCGCGAGCACCACGACGAACTGGATCGCGAGGAACACCGCGCAGCCGAGGAACATCGCCGAGACGCCGAAGCTGTCGCGCACCACCGGGAAGGCCTGGTTGATCGCGATGTCGGTGATCCACACCGCCACCGTCGCGACACCCATCGCCCGCGCGCGGATGCTGGTCGGGAAGATCTCGGAAATGACGATCCACTTGATCGGCCCAAGCGAGAAAGCGAAGAAGGCGACGAAGGCGCAGAGCAAGGCGATGATGATCGCCCCGTCATTCACACCCATCGAAAAGCAGATGCCGGTCGCCGCGAGCGCCAAGCCGGCCCCGGCGCAGCCGACGAGCAACACCGGCCGCCGTCCGAAACGGTCGACGACGAACAGGGAGAGCACCGTGAAGCTGGCAAGGACGACGCCGATAACCGCATGGCCGCCGAGCGAGGAACCAGCCGAGATGCCCGCGCGCTCCAGGATCGTCGGCCCGTAATACATCACCACGGTGATGCCGCTGAGTTCCGAGAAAACCGCCAGGAACACGCCCAGGAGCAGCGGCCGGCGCAGCACGCCACGCCACCATTGGCCCGCCCCCACCTGTTCGGCGCGAATCGCCTGGTCGATCTGCGCGGCCTCGGCGTCCGCCGCCGTCTCGCTGCCGCGCAGCCGGGTCAGCACTGCCCTTGCGCGCGCGGACTTTCCGGTGAGTGCGAGCCAGCGCGGGCTTTCCGGCACCAGCAGGGCGAGACCGAAGAACAGCATCGAAGGCACAAGCTGCGTCAGGAACATCCCGCGCCACGCTTCGGCGACGAGCAGCCAATGCCAGAACCCTGTGCCCGCAGCGGCATCGCTCGCGAGCGCGAAGTCGAGCAACACCGCGTTCGTCACCATCGCGGTGACGATGCCGATGCAGATGGTGAGCTGGAACAACGACACCAATCGTCCGCGCATCGCGGGCGGCGCGACCTCCGAGATATAGAGCGGCGAGACGATCGAGGCGACGCCGACGCCGAGGCCGCCGATGATCCGGCCGATGATCACCCAGTCCGCGCTGCCCGCCAGCGCGCAGACCACCGCGCACAGGCCGAGCAGCAGGCCCGAGATCAGCATCACCGGCTTGCGCCCCAGGATATCGCACAGCCGCCCCGCGATCAGCACGCCCGCGGCGCAACCGAACAGGCCGGACGTGACGAACCATCCCTCCATCACCGCGCCGAAGGCGAATTGCGCCTTCACCAGCCCCAGCGCACCGGCGATGACGACGGTTTCATAGCCGAACAGGAACCCGCCCATCGCGGACACCAGGCTCACCAGTGTCACGTAAAGCAGATTGCCATTGCCGAAAGCCGCCGCCGGATCATCCGGCGCTGGCGCGTCTATCACGGGTTGGATGGCCGCCACGATCTTCTCCTCTCGCTCGTCAGAAGTTGGCGCGCACACCGAGCGTGAAACGGCGCCCGCTCAACTCGTAGAGACGCGTGATACCGTAGCGATTGGTTTGCCGCAGCGCCGACTCGGTGACGTTGATCACCCAGGCGTTGAGGCTGATGTTCGGCGTGATCCGGTAATTGGCCGCAAGGTCGAGCTGGCCATAGCCTTCGGTGAAGATGCCGTCCCCGAAGAAGCTCAGCGGGTCCTGCACCCAGCGGCTGCGGTAATTATAGCCGGCATGCACGCTGAAGGTGCCATCGTCATAATAGGCGCCCAGATTATAGGTGTCGCTGGAAATGCCGGTGAGTGGCACGGCGGGCGAACCCTGATTGAGCACCACCGAGCCATACCAGATATGCGTCCAGTTCGCCCGGATCCCGGTCTTGCTCAGGAAGCCCGGCAGGAAGGTCAGCGCATGCTGATAGCCGATTTCGAGCCCCTTGATCGTGGTGGTCTCCGCGTTCACCGGCTGTGCGACCGAGAGCGTGATGTCGCGGATCTCGCCGCTCGGATGCATCGCGACGGTCGCGTTCTGGTCGCTATAGTTGGTGAGCACCAGGTTCTTCACTTCCTTGAGGAAGACCGCGGCGCCAAGCATGTTCTGGTTACCGAAATACCATTCGAACGAGAGATCGAGCTGATCGGAAAGATAGGGCTTCAGGTTCGGATTGCCGCGGGTCAGCGTGCCGCGCCAGATCGTTCCGGCAGGCGGCGGACCGGAAGAAGCATTGGGGCTGCTCGCCTGACCGAGCAGGTTCATGTCCGGCCGCTGCATCACGCGCGCCGCCGCGAAGCGGACGAGCAGGTCGTTGCCGATCTGGTAGCGCGCGTTCAGCGAGGGCAGGACATAGGTATAGTCATGCTTCTGCGAGAGCAGGTCGGCCGCGCTGTAGCTCAGCGAGTTCGGACCACCGAACAGACCATAGACCAGCGTCGCGCCGGGGGCCGGAATATAGCCCGAGGAGGCCTGTTCGGTCCGCACGGCGCGTACGCCGAGATTGGCCTTGAACAGATCGTTGCCGCTGGCGAAATCGAAACGGACATAGCCGGACTGCGACTTTTCGGTGATGCTCGTGGTCCGCGTCAGCGCCTGTTGCGGCGGGTTGAGCGCCACAAGCGTGTCGAGCGGGTAGTCGGCGAACAGCTTGTCGAGATCGACCGTCAGGAAGGTACGCGGAAACTGCGCCGGTCCGTCATAGCTCGCGAAATAATTCGGGTTGCGGTTGACGGTCAGATACGGGGTCATGTCCGCCGGAAGACCGACCGCCGAGTTGGTCATGTTGTTGGGCGTGGTCGCGAGCGTCCGCTCCTGAATGTTCACGCCGAACTTGACCGCGCGCAGCCAGCCGCGCTCGAAATTGCGGGCGACGTCGATCTTGCCGTTCCAGATCTCGTCGGTGGTCGGCTCCTTGTAGGGGCCCTGGACGCCGAAGAAATAGTAGCTCGACGGATCGAGCGGATTGAAGCCGTTGTAGAAACCGAAGCTGAGCGGGCCGCCCGGATCGACATTGGCGTCATAATAGAGGCTCGCGCCGGGCGAGCGCGTGGCCCAGGACACGAAGGTCTGCGTCGCCTCCTCCTTGGCGCGGCCATAAGAGGCTTCGCCGGAGATCGCCCAGTTGCCGAGCGTGAGCTTGGTCGACAGCGCGGTCGAGTGGGTTTCCTGCAAGAACGAATAGCGGTTCGCCTGGACCCAGGCGAAGACGTTGGTGCCGCGCCAGGCGGTCTGCACGCCATTCTCGTCAACCGTCGATGTGCTGGTCGGCGACGGACCGAGAGCGCCGGCGCCGGTGTACCAGTTATTGCCTTGGCTCATGTCGTATTTCTGCGAGAGCCGGGAATAGATCGTGTCGAGCTTGATCTCGAAATTGTCGGTTGGCCTGAACTGGATCGCGCCGGTCGCGCTGCGGCGGCGATTGCTGCCGACCAGATCGTTCTGATGGATGCCGAACACGCGATATTGCGTGCCGGGGCCAGCATAGGTGCCGTCCGGCACGACGCCGTCGGTGCTGAAGTTCTGGCTGTTGAACGCACGATCATTCCAGTCGAGCGCAACGCTGATGCCCAGCTTCCCGTCGAGGAAGGTATCGCTGTAGAGCGCGGCGATGTGGGGATCGACGCCGCCATCGAGCTGCTGGTCATAATTACCCTCGGCGCTGACCACGATCTTGCGGCTGCCGACGGAGAGCGGATCGATCGATTGCATGTTGACGGTCGCCGCGAGGCCACTCTCGATAAGGTCGGCGCTCGGTGACTTGTAGACGTCGACACGGCTCGCGAAGTTCGAGGTGAGCACCTGGAAATCGAACGCGCGGGTTCCTGAAGCGCTCGGCATCTGCCGGCCGTTATAGAGCGTATTGGTGAATTTCGGATCGAGGCCGCGCACGCTCAGGAACTGGCCCTCGCCCAAGGTGCGGGTGATCTGGACACCAGTCACGCGCTGAAGCGACTCGGCAATGTTCTGCTCTGGATATTTGCCGATGTCCTCCGCGGCGATGCCGTCGCTCACCACATCCGCCGAACGCTTGTTGGCGAGTGCACGCGCGATGGATGCGGCGTACCCGGTGACGACCACCTCCGGTTCCTCCTGGCTGACGTCCGCGCTCGTATCCGCCTGCGCGGATGCCGTCGGCGTCCAAAGGGCGGCGGCGGCGATCGCCGACCAGCCTGCCGTTCCAACCATGGCAGCACGCAACTGAGACAGAACCCCGTGATTACCCATCATCCCCTCCAGCGGTTCGTTGACCGTGAAGCGCATGTGCCATCAGTGATACACCGTGTCAATTATGAAACGAAATCATGTGTGGCGCGTCGATACCTCCGGGGCTGAAGAGGTGCCGGGATGCAGAAATTCGCTTTCGTCCACGCCAGTATCGGCAATCACTTCAGCCTCGAACGCCACCTCGTCAGCCGTCAACTCTACAAGGAACGCCACTCGGCCGTACTCGCGGGTTGGCGGAACATCGCTGCCTGAAAGGCCGGCCTGCCGGTCCGACAGGCGCCCAGTGGCAAATCTTGGCGAGCTAGGCCGCCAGCTTCAAAGACCGGGGGACCATCAGCTGGAGAGCGGGTCGCGCAAGACTGACAGCTCCATGACGGCATCTGATTCACCAACTCTGGCGGCCCAACGACCGCTGCTTAGATCTGCTCGATTCTGTCAGGATTTCTGTCAGGATTTTTCTTTCAGCCGGATTCTGCATTTGCTAAGGTTGGAAAATCCGCAGATTTCTGCGGGTCTCGGGAAGGTTGAGACGTCGTCAAATGGTGACATGCTGGTTTTTGGTACCGGCATTCGCAGGTTCGAATCCTGCCGCCCCAGCCAACCGAGTCCGTGGGATTCGGTTCCAGCGCAGTATTGCGACCAATCCTGACGGATATCCGGATAAACCCGGCCGGCCGCAGCCAGGCCGGGTTTGACGGTCAGGCACCTGCTGTCCGGCTGACGGCGGCGGCCATCCGGCACGGCGGTACGGACAGAAATCGAGACCGAACCTTCGCGAACAATCCGCGCGACATCCGGGGCCGCATGCCGCGCCCCTATTTTCGGGTACCGCTCAGACCCACGGCCAGATCATGGACATGGTCGATCGCTTCGTAAAAGGCCTTTACCGGCAGCCGTTCGTTGAGGCCGTGGAAGAAGACGTCGCTGGGCTTCATGAACACGCCCGAACTCGCGAAAGTCGGCATGCCCTTGGTGCGATAGATCATGCCGTCGGTGCCGCCCGCCTCCAGATACGGCGTAATCGGAATGCCGGGATAACGGGCATGGATCGATTTGGTGATCGCGGCCATGACATCGGGTCGCGGATCGGAAACCGGGCTGACGACCGGATTGCCGATCACTTCGATTGCCACGGCGGTGTTGCCGGCCGCCTCCGCCAGGCGCGCCTTGACGCCTTCGATCGTCTCACCCGGATAGATGCGGCAATTGACGGTCGCCTTCGCGCGTTGCGGCAACGCATTTTCAGCATGTCCGGCATCCACCATGGTCGCGACGCATGTGGTGCTGATCTCATAGGCGACGCTGGGATCGGCCATCAGATAAGCGGCGGCTTCGGTATCCTTCGGATTCTCGGCGAAGCGGGACATCATCATCCCCTTTTCGCCGGGCGCGGACTTGGCTGCGAGGCGTAGCGTGGCGCGCGTCAGCTCATTGGCCTGAGCGGGGAATTTCAGCCCCCGGATGCCGTTCAGGACATCGGCCATCTCGTAGATCGCATTGTCGTTACGCGGCCGGCTGCTGTGGCCACCGGGGTTGCGGAGGGTCAGCGTATATGTCGCATAGGTCTTCTCGGCGCCCTGGACGCCATAGGAAGTCGGTTTGCCCTGCTCGTCGAGCGTGCCACCCCCGGCATCGGTGTTGATCACATATTCGGTGCCCTTCACCCATTCATGATCGGCGATCAGGCGGGTCGTCTCCATGCCGGTCTCCTCATCGCCGACAAAGGCGAAGACGAGCGCGCGGCCGGGCACGACCTTGTCCGCCTTCAGACGCAGGATGGTGGAGACGAGCGCGGCAACGCCCTGCTTGTTGTCACCGGTACCACGGCCGAAGAAATAGCCATTTTCCTCGATCAGCTTGAACGGGCTGCGCTCCCAATCCTCGGGCCGGGCATCGACCACATCCATATGGGCGGAGAACATGATCTTGCGCGTCGATCGGTCGCGGCCGGGTACACGCACCAGCAGGGCCGCGGTCTCCTTGTGCGGGACGATCACGATGTCCTCGGCCGGAACTCCGCCTGCCTTCAGCGTGTCGGCGATATAGGCGGCCATCGCCGGAACCTGACCATGATCCTTGGCGGTACGGTAGGAGATCAGCTTTTCGTAGATATCCCTTGCCTGGCGCTGATAGGGCTTATCCTGCGCCATGGCCGGGGCAGCGAGTGCGGCAAGCGAGACGAAGCCGGCGAAAGTCTTGAACATATAGGGATCCCCTGATGCGATCTTTGCGAAGAGGATGGGGCGGAAAGCCCTCACCCTCAAGCGATTTTCCCGGCAAGCCTGGTCGGTTCGGGTACAATCTGAAGCGTCAGCAATTTGATGGCGCAGTTGATGGCCCCGGCCGAGTTTCCTCGCCCCGGCTATTTGTTGTCACATCGTTTTCCAGGGAACCCGGTTCTCATTTTCCGCACGATGCGCCAGCCGATCCCGGGATTGCCAGGAAACACAACGAAGCCGCCCGGGACCTCTCCGAACACGTCAGCGCGCGCGTTGCGCGGCGCGGCTGATCGCGACGAACTCCGCTTCGACGGCGGCGACGCCCAATGTTCCCGAGGATTTCATGGCGCGCTCCGCATCCAGCAGCCGCGATTGCGCGGTGGCGAGGCGATCGATGTTCCAACGCTGAAGCTGACGCTGGATCGACGCCTTCTCCTTCCAGAAGATCGCCTTGCCCGCCGCCGCCATCACCGAATCGACGCTGTTGCCCTGTTCGACATCGGCGCGAAGCTGGCAAAGCAGCTGCGCGCGTTTCATCACCGCGCGGATCAGCGGAATCCCTTCGATGCCGACGCTGCCGAGCCGCGCCATTTCCGCCGCCGCCGCCCCCGGATCACCGCCCATCACCGCATCGACCAGACGCGACATGTCGCCCTCGTCGGCATCGGCCGACAGCGCGTCGAGCGCGGCATGATCGAGATCGGCGGGGCGATCGGGCGCCGCATCGAGATAGATGGCCAGCTTCTCGATCTCGCGCGCCAGCACCGCGCGGTCGTTATTGGCGGCGCCGGCCAGCCGCCGCGCCACTTCGGCCGAGGCGAGCCGCAATCCGGCATCGCGCGCCATCGCCTGGGCCAGCCGATCGGCATCCTGCCCTTCCGGCGCGTAGCTGGCGAACGCCATGATCGCTGGTTCGGCCAGCGCGCGCTTGAGCAGCGCGCTCGTGCCCTTGAGTGCGCCGGCGATGGCGACCACGGGATTGCCGGCGACGGCGGCGGTGAGCAGCGCGTCGACCGCCGGCACGCAATCATCGGCATTGGCGATAGCGACGCGGATGTGCCGCGCCCCGCCGAACAGGGAAATCGAAGCGGCCTCGTCCGCCAGCCGCGCGGGATCGCCCTTCAGCGCCGCCGAATCGAGATCGATGCGCTCGGCCTCCGGCCCCATGGCGCGTTCGATCCGTTCCGCCAGCGCACGCGAGCCCGCCTCGTCCGGACCGTGGAGCAGGAACAGTCGGATATCGGCGGGCGGCGCGTCGAGCGCCCGTTCGATCTGGCCCTTATTGGCCTTCACGGCTGCTGTGGGGGCGACGCCTCGCCGGTGCGCCGCGCATAGAGCGCGAGCCGGGCGACGATCTGATCGGCGATCACCTGCGACAGGTTTTCGAGCGCGGTATTCTCCGCCGCGATCGTCGCATATTCCGAACTGACGATGTCGATGCCGGCGTCCGACCCCGCCGTCGCGTCGAGCACGACGGTGCCCCGCCCAGCTTCAACCAGTTGATAGCGCGCCCGCAACGTCCGCCGCTCACGCGTCACCGAATCGTCGGCGCGGATGCCGAAGCCGGTGATCTGGTCGTCGAGTTCGATCTTCAGCCGATAAGTGGGCGCGCCCTTCGGCATCGCGGCCAGCCGATCGACGAGCGCGTTGCGGACCAGCCAGCCCGCCTTGCCTTCGATCGGCGCGACCTCGACCCCGCCAAGTGCCTGCGCCACCGCGCCGCGCGAGCCGCTCGAATAAAGCGGCCTCAATCCGCAGCCCGCCAGCGTGAGCGAGGCCAGCAGCAGCGGCCCGATCAGCAGCGAGGCGCGCGCGCGTCTCATGCGACGAGATTGACCAGCCGGTCGGGCACGACGATCACCTTTTTCGGCACCGCACCATCGAGCTGGCGGACCACATTGGGTGCCGCGAGCGCGAGCGTTTCCAGCGTCGCGCGATCGGTGCCCTTGGCGACGGTCAGCGTGTCGCGCAGCTTGCCGTTGATCTGGACGGCGATGGTCACTTCGTCATCGACGAGCAATGCGGGATCGACATCGGGCCAGGCGGCATCGGCCACCAGCCCGTCCTGCCCCAGCTTCGCCCAGCCTTCTTCCGCCAGATGCGGCACCATCGGGGCGACGAGCCGCACGATGGTGCGGATCGCGTTCGCACGCGATGCCGAGGGCTTCGCCTTCTCGATCGCGCCAGTCAGCTCGTAAAGCTTGGCGACAGCCTTGTTGAAGCCGAGCGATTCCACGTCTTCGGCGACGCCGGCGATCGTCTTGTGCAGCTTGCGATCGAGTTCGCGATCCTCGCCCTCGGCATCCTCGATGCCGTCGATCTGGCGCCACAGCCGGTTCACGAAGCGCCAGGCACCCTCGATGCCCGACTCGCTCCACGGCAGGTCGCGCTCGGGCGGGCTGTCCGACAGCATGAACCAGCGCACCGCATCGGCGCCATATTGATCGACGATCGGGCCGGGATCGACGGTGTTGCGCTTCGATTTGGACATCTTCTCGACACGGCCGGGCGTCGCCGCCTCGCCCGTCTCAACGATGACCAGACGGCCGTCGCGCTTCTCCACCTCGTCGGGCGCAAGCCAGCGGCCATCGGGCGCCTTGTAGGTCTCGTGCGTCACCATGCCCTGCGTGAACAGACCGGTGAACGGCTCCTTCACGTCGATCAGGCCGACGCGCTGGAGCGCGCGCGTCCAGAAGCGCGCATAGAGAAGGTGCAGGATCGCATGCTCGACCCCGCCGATATACTGGCCGACAGGCAGCCAGCTTTCCGCCGTCGCGCGGTCGAACGGCCGGTCGCCGGGCTGGCTGGCGAAGCGGATGAAATACCAGCTCGAATCGACGAACGTGTCGAGCGTGTCGGTCTCGCGCCGGGCCGGCTTGCCGCATTTCGGGCAATCGACATGCTTCCAGGTCGGATGCCGGTCGAGCGGATTGCCCGGAATGTCGAAGCTGACATCATCGGGCAAGGTCACCGGAAGCTGGCTCTTGGGCACCGGCACCACGCCGCAGCCTTCGCAATGGATGAAGGGGATCGGGGTGCCCCAATAGCGCTGGCGCGAAACGCCCCAGTCGCGCAGCCGCCACACCGTGGTGCCCTTGCCCCAATGCTCGTGCTGCGCGCGAGCGATCACCGCGGCCTTGGCCTCTTCCACCTCCATGCCGTTCAGGAAGTGCGAATTCACCAGACGGCCGGGGCCGGTATAAGCCTCTGTGCCGATCTCGCCATGATCGCCATCGGGCGCGACGACGCGGACGACGGGCAGATCATATTTCCGCGCGAAATCTAGATCGCGCTGGTCGTGCGCCGGCACGCCCATCACGGCGCCCGTGCCATATTCCATCAGCACGAAATTCGCGACGTAGAGCGGCAGGTGCAGGTTCGGATCGAGCGGATGCGTGACGCGCAGGCCGGTGTCGAAGCCCTTTTTCTCGGCGGTCTCGATATCGGCGGCGGCGGTGCCGGTGCGCTTGCACTCCTCGATGAACGCCTGGAGCTGCGGGCTGTGCGTCGCCAATTCCTGCGCGATCGGATGATCGGCGGCGATCGCGGTGAAGCTGGCGCCGTAGATCGTGTCCGGCCGCGTCGAGAACACCTCGAAGCCGCCGGGCCGGCCGACGAAATGGAAGGTGATCCGCATGCCGCGGCTCTTGCCGATCCAGTTCTCCTGCATCAGCCGGACCTTGTCGGGCCATTGATCGAGCGTGCCGAGCCCGGCGAGCAGGTCGTCCGCGAAGTCGGTGATCTTCAGGAACCACTGGCTGAGCTTGCGCTTCTCGACGAGCGCGCCCGAGCGCCAGCCCTTGCCGTCGATCACCTGTTCGTTGGCAAGCACGGTCTGGTCGACCGGATCCCAGTTGACCGCCGATTCCTTGCGATAGACGAGGCCCGCCTCGTACAGATCGATGAACAGCGACTGTTCATGCCCGTAATAATCGGGCTCGCAGGTCGCCAGCTCGCGGCTCCAGTCGAGCGCGAAGCCCAGCCGCTTGAGCTGCGCCTTCATCGCCTCGATATTGGCGCGCGTCCAGCTGCCCGGATGAACCTTGCGCTCCATCGCGGCATTTTCGGCGGGCATGCCGAAGGCGTCCCAGCCCATCGGATGGAGCACTTCCATGCCACGCATCCGCCGGAAACGCGCAAGCACGTCGCCCATCGTATAGTTGCGGACATGGCCCATATGGATGCGCCCCGACGGATAGGGGAACATCTCGAGCACATAGGATTTCGGTTTCGGCGAAGCGTCGTCGGCGCGGAAGGTCTGCCGTTCGTCCCAGACCTGTTGCCAGCGCGCATCCGCGGCGAGCGGGTTGAAGCGCATGGAGCTGGATTATCCCTGGATCGCGCTGCGCCTCAGGTCGCGCGCCTTAGTGAGGATGATCTCCTCCAGCTTCTGAACAGTCGCCGCCTGGGTGGGGGCATCGACCCAGCCGCTACCCTGGCTCACCTGGCGCGCGGCCGAGACGCGCAGCGCATCGGCGCGCAGATCCTGATCGAGGATGGTAACGGTCACCTTCATCCGTTCCGACGGATTCTGCGGATTGGCATACCAGTCGGTCACGATCACACCGCCGTTCGAATCGGTCTGCAGCAGCGGCATGAAGGACAGCGTGTCGAGGCTGGCGCGCCACAGATAGCTGTTCACGCCGATCGTCGTGACCTTCGACGCCGCCAGATCGGCGCGCTTGGCATCGGACAGCGAATCTTCGGATGCACCGATGCCGAACAGTCCCTTGCTGAGATCCTTCTTGATCGCAGTGCAGGCGGAGAGCGAAGCGGCAAGGGCGATCGCGATCGCGATGCGGGACGGGCGGGCCATGTGAAAATCCTGATATACGCGGGTATTTGAACCGGGCCGTTATAGATGCTCCGGCGTCGCCCGCAAGCGCGCGTTTGACGGCCCGATTCGGCGGTTTCAAGGCCCGATCAGGCGCGTGCTGTGTGCGATGTGCAACAGATGACCAAAAAAGGACGCGAAGCGCTGGAAAATTCCGGCGAGAGCATGATATGGGCGAAGCCAAGCAGAGGATTGCCCATCAAATGGTCGCGAGTCGCACAGTATTGGGAGGAATAGGCGCAGCCATCGCTGTCGCCGGCCTCTTGCTGTCGCCCGCGATCGTCGCCGCCCGTGAAACCGCAGAAAATGGCTCAATGCCGCGGGTTTCGTTGAGCGCGCGTGGCGGGGTCGGCTCGTTCACGCCGGCCGCCGCAGACCCGAAACTGGCCGCCTTGCTCGCCCGGACATCCTTGTCCGGCGGGAGCTTCCGATTCACCCCTTCGGGCGAATCGGGCAAGAGCCGCCAGGTCACCGTGGCCGTCCGCGCGCGGAGCGTGACGCTGGGCATGAGCTCCGCGCTTACCCTGCGCACCGACGCGCCGACGATCGCATCGCTTGGCGTGACCCCGTCCGCCTATAATCTCGGCGCCTCGATCGGATGGAAGCGTTTCGCGCTTTCGGGCGACGTCGCGCGGATCGATACCGGCCTGGCACCGGGCAGTCGCGAGATCGTAAGCGCGGGCGCAAGCTATGTCGCACCCAAATGGGTCGGCCGCGTGCAGGTCGATGCCGATCGCGGCATCGGCGGGCAACCGCATATGATCACGCCTGAGAAGAGCTATTCGCTCGATGTCGGCGGCAGCTATCGCCTGACGCGCAATCTGGATGTCACCGCCGGCGTGCGTTACCGCATGGACGAGCGTGACCGCCTCCAGCCGCTGTCCGACAATCGCCGCGACAGCCAGGCGGTCTATCTCGGCACCGCCTTCCGTTTCTGACGGTCAGGGCGGTCGATTTTTCCGGACAATCGATCTTAAACGGTCAATTCAAATGCGTCGGCCCGGATTCGGGCCCGGAAATTCATGAGCACAGGGAATCGGCGGTTCCTGACCATGGCCCGAGCGCGCACATCCATCCCACCGGGTTCACGAGCCATCCCGGCCAGCGCATCGATCGTCAATATCGTGAGGCCCAGAACGCCAAAGGCCCCCGCTCCGGGGGCGTGGAGCAGGGGCCGACCTGGCGTTCGTCACGCGAGGCTGGATGAGGGCTGCCAACCAGGCAACAGGGGGGAAATCCCGATCGGGTCTGCCCACATCCGCAGCATCATCAATAGCGGGGCGTACCTGTCGCCAGCATGAATGATTTTGTTCAGGGACGGCCGATCGGCCGCCGCGGATCGCTCCATTTGAACGCATTGTCGGATACAGGCACGTTGAAACGCTGGTCGCTGAGCCGGACCGAGGTGCGATTATTCTGCGAATCCAGCGCCACCCAACCCTGCAGCATCAATCCGCCGGGCGCCGACGCGTTGCGCGCGAAGGCCAGCGTCAGCGTGCCGAATTCAGGGCGCTTGGGATCGCGCGCTTCGACCAGCACGATGCGATCGTCGGCGGTCTGCACGATCTTGGCGACGCTCGCGATATCCTTTTTGGGATTGAGCAGCACGCCCAGCGGCGAATTGCCGACAGGCCAGCGCTGCACCTGGCGGACCTGATAGTCGATCATGGTCAGCGACTTGCCGTCGCCGACGATCAGCAGCGGGACGCCCTTTTCATATTGGAAACGCACCTTGCCCGGCCGCTTCATGGTAAGCTGCCCGGTCAGGGCCTTGCCCGCACGATCGGTCTGGACGAAATTGGCGGTCATGCTCTCCACCGCCTGGAGATGCGTGGAAACCCTGTCGAGATCGCCCGGCGCCGCGACGACCGCAGGCGCGATCAGCGCGGCAGCGGCCAGCGGCGCAAGGGTGAGGGCAAAGGCAAGACGACGGCGAAACATCAAAAACTCCCGATCGATTCCGGCCCGGATTGCCGAACGCGCCTTGAATGCGGGGTGAACCCCCTCGGTTCCGCGAATAGCCGCACAGCGCTCTAGGGGCGTTCCGGTTCGGATTGAAGACTCCGGATTCCGCCGATTTGTCGCGGAGCCCGAGCCGGCCGGTGAGCCCACCCGCCTCGGAACCACTCTAAAGCGGCCGGCCGTCGGTATCCATCAACACGTCGCGACGCCCGACATGATCGGGACGGGAGACGAGATTCTCCTTCTCCATCCGCTCGATATGCCGTGCGGCGCGATTATAGCCGATGCGCAGCTGGCGTTGCAGCCAGCTTGTCGACGCCTTCTGGCTTTCGGCGACGAGCTGCACAGCCTTGCGATATTCCTGCTCTTCCGGGCTGTCGTCGCCGGTCGGCGCGCCATCCAGCGCATAACCGCCGTCCTCCGGCTCCTCGGTGACCGCCTGGATATATTCGGGCGTGCCCTGCGCGCGCCAGTGATCGGCGACGCGCAGCACTTCCTCGTCCGACACGAAGGGGCCGTGGACGCGTGCGATCTGCTTGCCGCCGGGCATGTAAAGCATATCGCCCTTGCCCAGCAGCTGCTCGGCGCCCTGCTCGCCCAGGATGGTCCGCGAATCGATCTTGGAGGTGACGGCGAAGCTGATCCGTGTAGGCAGGTTCGCCTTGATCACGCCGGTGATGACGTCGACCGACGGGCGCTGCGTCGCCATGATCAGGTGGATGCCGGCGGCGCGCGCTTTCTGCGCCAGCCGCTGGATGAGGAATTCGACTTCCTTGCCCGCGGTGATCATCAGATCGGCCAGCTCGTCGACGATGACGACGATCTGCGGCAGCGGCTGATAGTCGAGTTGCTCTTCCTCGTAGATCGGCTGGCCGGTTTCCGAATCATAACCGGTCTGGACACGGCGGCCGAGCCTTTGCCCCTTGGCGCGCGCGGTGCGCACCTTGTCGTTGAAGCCGGCCAGCCCGCGCACGCCGACCGAAGCCATCATCCGATAGCGTTCCTCCATCTGCTCGACCGCCCATTTGAGCGCGCGCACCGCCTTTGCGGGGTCGGTGACGACGGGAGACAGGAGATGCGGGATGCCCTCGTAGATCGAGAGTTCCAGATGCTTCGGATCGATCATGATCATCCGGCACTGATCCGGGCTCAGCCGGTAGAGCAGCGACAGGATCATGCAGTTGAGGCCGACCGACTTACCCGATCCGGTGGTGCCCGCGACCAGCAGATGCGGCATCGGCGCAAGATCGGCGATCACCGGATCGCCCGCGATATTCTTGCCGAGGATCAGCGAGAGCTGCGCGGTCTGATCCTGGAAATTGGACGAGGTGACGAGTTCGTGCAGCGAAACCGATTCGCGATTCTTGTTGGGCAGCTCGATGCCGATCACGTTGCGGCCAGGAATGGTCGCGACACGCGCCGACAGCGCGGACATGTTGCGCGCGATATCGTCGGCAAGCTGGATGACGCGGCTGGCCTTGATGCCGGCGGCGGGCTCAAGCTCGTACATGGTCACGACCGGGCCGGGGCGAACCTCGACGATCTGGCCCTTGACGTGGAAATCGTCGAGCACGGTCTCGAGCAATCGCGCATTGCGCTCCAGCGCGGCCTTGTCGAGCACGGTGCCGGTTGAGGGCGGTGCCGGCGTCAGCAGATCTCCGCCCGGCAGCTTGTAGCGGTCACGCAGGTCGAACGACGCCTGGACAGGCGGCTGGGGCGCCTTTTCCGGTTCGGGCGGCGGGCGTTTGCCCGGCAGCGAGATGATCGGCGGGCGGCGCTCCTCGGCGGTCTGGACCTTGCGCGGCTCGGGCTTGCGCGCCGGCTCGCGCACCAGCACCTCGGCATCGCCGTCATCATCGGCATAATCCTCGTCGCCGGGATCGCGGCGGCGGAACAGCCAGGCGCGCTCCTCGTCATCGAGCCCCAGGCTGCGCGCCCAGATGACGATACCGGCAAGCGCGAAAGCGAGACCGGCCGCGAAACGCGTCCAGCCCTGCGCGGTTTCGTCGGGAATGAAGCCCAATGCCCATTCGGTGGCATTGGCGCCGGCAAGACCGAGAGCGCCACCGAAGCTGCCGGGCAGATAGGGTACCGCGTCAGCGCGGAACAGCGCCAGCGCCACCGCCGCCAGGACGATGCCAAGCAGCGCGCGCAGTAGCATCGACCGCCATTCACCCACGGGAACACCGCGCCACAGCCGCGTCGCGAAGATCACCGGCAGGGGCACGACCAGAATCACGGCGGGGCCGAAGATCCAGAGCAGCAGGTCCGACGTCCAGGCACCGACGCCGCCGACCAGGTTGCGCGCCGGCCCGCCCGCGGCCGTCATCATCGACGGATCGCTGGGGCGATAGCTGGCCAGCGCCAGCACAAGCAGCAGCGCGAGCAGCCCGAGCGCCAGCGCGCCCGCCAGCGCGCTGCTGCGCACGGCGCCACGCTTCATCGTTTCCCGCCAAATCGGCACGGACTTGGTCCCGCCTCGGCTCGCCATGCGACCCCCTACGCCGCGGAACGGCCTTGTCCCGCGACGGCACAATGCCTTTTTGCGGGACTCTGCGTCAAGAGTCCCACATTTTCGCCGAATCTTCGGCGGGCTTTTGCCGGATGGGCGAAGGGGGTAGGAGGACGACATGGACACCGCAATTCTTCGCAGCGACGTGATCATCCTGGGCGGCGGACTCGTCGGCCTGACGCTCGCCATCGCGCTCGACGCCCATGGCCTGACCAGCGCGGTGATCGATCCGCTCGATCCGTCGACCCAGCTCGCGCCCGGCTTCGATGGCCGGGCATCGGCGGTGTCGAGCGCGAGCTGGCGGCTGCTCGAGACGATCGGCGTCGGCGAGAAACTGGCCGGGCAGGGTTGTCCGATCCGGGAAATCCGCGTCGCCGACGGCCTGGCACCGGGCGGCCTCGATTTCGTGCCGGGCGAGGACGACGAGCCCCTGGGCGTCATGTTCGAGAATCGCGGGCTGCGCCGCGCGCTCCACCAATGCGCGGCGGACGCGGCCGGCGTGACGCTGTATGCGCTATCGCGCGCGGCGCATGTCGAACGTGGGCCGCATGGCGTGGCCGTCCGGCTCGAGGATGGGCGCATGCTCGCGGCGCCGCTGCTGGTGGCGGCAGAAGGCCGCAATTCGCCGACGCGCGAGGCGGCGGGAATCAATGTCGCGCGCTGGCAATATGATCATGTCGCGATCGTCTCCGCCTTCGACCACGAACGGCCGCACGACAATGTCGCCTATGAGATCTTCTATCCGGCCGGCCCCTTCGCGCTGCTCCCGATGCTGTCGGCCACGCAAGGATTGGGGCGTTCGGCGATCGTCTGGTCGGTCACGCGCAAGGACGCGGCCGGCATGCTCAAATTGTCCGACCGCGCCTTTCTGGCCGAAGCGGAAAAGAAGATGGGCGGGCTGCTCGGCAAACTCTCCCCCGCCGCGCCGCGCTCGAGCTATCCGCTGGGCTTCCACCATGCCGCGCATATCGTCGGCGATCGGCTGGCGCTGATCGGCGACGCGGCGCATGGCATCCACCCGATCGCGGGCCAGGGCCTCAATCTGGGCTTTCGCGACGCGGCGGCGCTGGCGGAGGTGATCGTCACCGGCGCGCGGCTGGGCCTCGACCTGGGTGATGCGCAAGTGCTCGCCCGCTACGAACGCTGGCGCAGCCTCGACACCTTCATGGTCGCGGCATCGACCGACGGCCTGACCCGGCTGTTCGGCGTGAAAGGCCGCACAGCTTCTGCGATCCGCCGCTTCGGGCTGGGCGCGGTTCAGCGGATTCCGCCGCTCAAGGCGCGGTTCATGGCGGAGGCGCGCGGCGAGTCCGGCGATCTGCCGAAGCTGCTGCAGGGGATGATGGTCTAGGTTTTTGCTTTACCGCGATTTTCAAGTCGCTCGATGAGTCCATCGAACTGCAAATCGCTCCAGCTTTGCACCCGCAGGTCGGCCGAAGCGCCGAATCCCCGAACGTAAATGGGGGCTGGCATCGCTGCCAGCCCCCACTGCGCCGAGCTTTACGAACATCTCAGCCTTGCGGCGATCCATTCTCGCTCAGGCGTCGGTGCTTTCCACCCCTTGGCCGAAGCCTCCGGGTCGTTCACCGGCTCCTTCTTGGGGTGTCGCGCCGCCTCCACTTGCGTTTCGGCTCGTTTACACCGCTTCCGGCGCCTGCCATCTGCTTCCGTCCAGCCATTTTCCGAAGAAAATCCTGTGCTTTCACAGCGGCTTGTGGTTGATCGAGGCTTCTCTGGTATCCCGCGGAACTCTCTCTTCCACGTCACGAAGCTGTCATGAAAACCGAGTCGCACCAAGCGCAAAATCGGCTGTCCAGCCTGTGGATAACGGGGAAAACGGGGATAAGTGAGCGGCGCTTCGGACGCCGGATCGGCGCATGGCGATTCGCGCCGCGACGCAGCGCGATTAGCGGATTTTCCGGCTGACACAATGGTTGGCATCGCGGTTGGCATCGCACGCATGCGAAATGGGGGCGGGCATCGCTGCCAGCCCCCACGCTGCCGAAACCGACATGTCCGGCCCGAAGACCGGCCGTCCGCGCCTCGGCGGTATGGCGCCCCGCCCGAAAACGGAGATCGCCGATGGCTCCATCCTCAAATCGCGTTCCGCATGCACTCTCGCGCTTGCATCCCGACGCTTGGTCCGTCGCCCGACTGCCGTTTCCAGCCTTCAAATCCCTAAGGAAAATCGGCATCCACAGCGGCCTGCGGGTGAGGAGGCTTCGTCCGTCGCCGTCCGAACTCTCTCGTCCGCAAGGCCAAGCTTTCATGATCCGGCGAGTCGCGCAAAGCGTTTCCAGCTGTGGATAACGGGGAAATCGGGGAGAATATCACCATCCTCGAATGACAATTCTCAGGCGCCGCACATTCTGCACCCGTCCGTTCAATCGCCGCGCGGACGATCGGGTCGCCTGACCAGCACCAATGCGATCGCGACCGCCACGGCGCCCACGAAATCGAGCAATCCCAGGCGCTCGCCATAGATCAGCCAGCCGATGGTGGCGGCGATGATGGGCTGGACAAGCAGCACCAAGCCGACGACGATCGGCTGGAAATGCACCATCGCATAAGTGAGCAGCCCCTGGCCGACCACCTGGCTGACCAGCGCCAGCATGATCAGCGGCGTCCAGTCCGTCGGTAGAATCTTCTCGCCGAGCAGGCTGGCCATGGCGAGCAGCGGCAATATGCCCGCCATGGTCGAGAGGATCAGCGCGCTCCATGAACCGAGCGTTCCGCGCACCCGCGTCATCGCGACGAGATAACCGGTATAGAGCAGTCCGGCGAGCAGGCAGAGGAGATCGCCGATCAGATTATCCGCCGACATTTCATAGGATCGCCCCATCAGCAGCGCCGCGCCGAACGCCGCGAGCAGCAGCGCCACCGCCTGGCTGCGATTGGGCCAGGCGCGCGCCATGATGAAACCGTAGATCGGGAACAGCAGGATGCTGGCATTGCCGAACAGCGTCGCGTTCGCCAGCTTGGTCTGATGGATGCCGAGATGCCATGCCCCCAGATCGAGCGCGAAGAAGAGGCCGGCGATCGCCAGCGTCACCCAGAGGCCGGCGCGCATGCGCGAAATCCGCTCACGCGACAGGCCGAGCATGATCAGCAGGAAGGGCACGGCGAGCGTGACGCGCCAGAAACCCGCCGCCACCGGGCCGACATCGGACGCCCGCACGAGCAGCGGGCCGAAAGCGAGGCACAGATTGCTGCCGAGCAGCGCCGCGAAGGCAAAGCGCGGCGGCGCCACTTTTCCGCTTGGCGTCGCGACAGAAAAACTTGGAGGATCGGCCTGATGCATGGCGCCCCATAACGCCCTATGTCCACGCAGTCCCGTTTCAAAAAGGAACTGATATGCCAAGCCTGTTCGATCCCATCCAGCTCGGCGCGATCGCGGCACCCAATCGCATGCTGATGGCGCCGCTGACGCGCGGCCGGTCGAGCCGCGACCATGTGCCGTCGGAGATGATGGCGACCTATTACGCGCAGCGCGCGAGCGCGGGCCTGATCATCAGCGAAGCAACCGGCATCAGCCAGCAGGGCCTGGGTTTTCCCTATGCCCCGGGCCTGTGGACCGACGCGCAGACCGAGGCATGGAAGCCGGTGACCGAAGCCGTCCACCGCGCGGGCGGGCGGATCTTCGCGCAGCTCTGGCATATGGGGCGGGTCGTCCATCCCAGCTTCATGGGCGGCGAACGTCCGGTCTCCGCCTCAGCCACCACCGCGCCGGCCTATGCGCACACCTATGACGGCAAACAGCCTTATGTGGAGGCGCGCGCGCTGCGGCTGGACGAGCTTCCCGCGCTGATCGGCGACTATGTCCGCGCCGCGCGCAATGCGCGGTCGGCGGGTTTCGACGGCGTGCAGGTTCATGCCGCGAACGGCTATCTGATCGACCAGTTCCTGCGCGACGGCACCAATTTCCGCGACGACGATTATGGCGGCGGCCCGGAGAACCGGATCCGGCTGTTGCGCGAAGTGACCGAAGCGGTGGCGGGCGAAGTCGGCGCCGACCGCACGGCGGTGCGCCTTTCCCCCAATGGCGATACCCAGGGCGTGATCGACAGCGATCCGGCGAGCGTATTCGTTCCCGCCGCCGCCGCGCTCTCGAAGATCGGCATCGCCTTTCTCGAACTGCGCGAACCCGGCCCGGACGGCAGTTTCGGCCGCACCGAACAGGCGAAGCAATCACCGGCGATCCGGCGCGTGTTCGACGGCCCCCTGGTCGTCAATTCGGATTATCGCGCGGACGACGCCCAGGCCGTGCTCGACAGCGGCGTCGCCAACGCGGTGTCCTTCGGCCGCACCTTCCTGGCCAATCCGGACCTGCCGGCGCGCTTCGAAAGGGGCCTGCCGCTCAATCCCGACGTGATGGCGACATGGTATGGCCGGGGGCCGGAAGGCTATACCGACTATCCGGCCGCATCCTGACCGGGCCGCCGCTCAGCGCAACAGAGACAGGAAGGACGCCGCGGCGATGAACTCGACGCGGCGTGCCTCCAGCGCCTGAGCGGCGAGCGTGTCCTCGCCCCAGCGCTCCGCCTGCCATGCTTCGTCGACGGTGATCGCCAGCCAGGCCGCATCAGGCGATACCGCCTCTTCGGCCACCGCGAGCGCGGTGACCAGCGAGCCCGAGATGGTCACGAGCGGCGACAGGCCGACGAGCGCGAAGGGATCGCGCGCCACCGTCGCCGCCGTCAGCCGATCGAGCGTCGCATCGGGCTGCGGCCGGTGGACGATGCCGGTGGCGACGGTGAAGGCGACATCGTAACGCGTCGCCGCCCAGGCCAGCAACGGATCCCATGCGGCCGCCTGACGAGCGACCAATGTTTCGGGACTTTCGGCGCGATAACAGAGCAGGTCGCTCTCGCCATAGACCGAAAGGCCCCGTGCGAACGTCTCCGGATCGGGTGCGACCCGGTCGATCGCGGCATTGGAAAGGCCGGTGAAGCGCATGGAGCGCGGATCGATCTGATCGCCCTGTTCGGCCCATTCGCGCGCGATCGCATCCGCCAGTGCGGCGGTCGGCGCGACCAGCGGCGCCCGCCCCGGCGTGCGCACCGGCCGGCCGTCGAGCGCGATCCCGCCATCGGAGGTCACCGAAACCGACGTGTAGAAGCGCTTCATTCCCCGCGCGGGCTCCGCCAGCGGCGCGCGAGCACGCGCGGCACGACCAGGAAATCGGCAAGACCGATCAGCACCAATATATAGCCGGCAACGGGCGGGATGGCGGCGATCCGGCCGGAAACCGCCATCAGCCCGACGACGAGCATCGCCACGCCGGTCAGGCGCAACGCGCCGATCGCGAAGAAGCGATTGCGCGCCAGCGTGTCGGGATCGGTGCTCATACCAGTTCCTCCAGCAGTGCGGGGATGTCGGCAGTCAGCCCGGCGATGCGATGCGCGCCGGCCTGGGTCAGTTCCTCGGGTGGGTGATAGCCCCAGGCGACACCGACCGCATGGGCATCGGCGGCACGCGCCATCACCATGTCGAAGCTGGTGTCGCCGATGACGACCGTTGTTTCGGGCAAAGCCCCGGCTTCCGCGATCGCCGCCGCCGCCATTGCCGGGTGCGGCTTGGATGGATGGCGATCGGCGGTCTGCAGTGTGACGAAGCGCCGCGTCAGCCCATGATGTTCCAGGCAGATCGCCAGCCCGCGATCCGATTTGCCCGTCGCGACACCGAGCAGCCAGCCGGCATCGTCGAGCGCCGCGATCGCCTCGGCGATGCCGTCGAACAGCGGCTCCTCCACCTCGCCCAGCCCGCGCAGGCGATGAAAGGCCGATTTATATTCGGCCGCGAGCATGTGATGCGTGCCCGCATCGGCCTCGGGCAGCAGCGCCTGCATCGCCTCGACCAGGCTGAGCCCCACGATGCGCCGGGTGGCGGCACGCTCGGGCGGGTCGAGCCGCGCGCGCGTGAAACATTCCTCCATCGCGCGGCAGATATTGATCTGGCTGTCGACGAGCGTGCCGTCGCAATCGAAGATGGCGAGACGATTCATATCGCGGCTTTCATAATGGCAGATGGCGCATCAGATGCGCCATCGCGCGCTTGCCCGATGCGTCCAGCCCATCGGCCGCCGCCAGGCGCGCGGCATCGGACTTGTTCTGGCCAAGCTTGCGCGTTCCCCGCCAGGCCTGGATCTCCAGCGTATAGCCGGTGATCGCACCCAGCATCTTGTCGAGCGTGCCCGGGTGCATCTTGGCGCGCGTCCATATCGGCTTGGGCGCCAGCCGCGCCTCATGTTCGGCCGACAGGCGATCGATCTGGTCGAGCAGCGCATCGCGATCCATTTTCGCGACGCGCCCTTCCAGTTCGACGGCCAGATAATTCCAGGTCGGCACCTGATCCTCCAGCCCGTACCAGTCCGGGCTGACATAGGCGTCCGGGCCATGGGCGGAAAACAGCGCGGTCGCGCCGTCGAGATGGCGGGCGATGCCGTTGCCGCGCGAGACGTGGAAGCCGATGCGGTCCTCCGCGACGAAGATCACGGGCACATGCGCGGCGCGCGGCCCGTCGGGCGTCGCGGCGAACAGCGTGCCGAAGCCGATCTCTGTGACGAAATCGCGCATCGCGGCGCGATCCTCCCAACGGAATTTGGGATCGGGGTGCATCAGCCGCGCTTTTCCCCCGTACGGCTGCGACCACGGCGTTCGCCCTTGCGCTCGCGGCGCTTGTCCTTGGCGACCGCCGCCGCCTTGCGACGCTTGCCCTCGGCGGTTTCGGAGAATTTCACCTCGTCGAACGGCAGCGCCTCGGCGAGCAGGGGATCGAAGCCCAGCGTCGCGACGCTTTCGGCGAAATGGCTCGGAAGCTCGGCCGAAACGTCGACATGGCCGCCATCGGGATGATCGACGCGGATGCGCCGGGCATGAAGATGCATCTTGCGGCTGACCCCGCCGGACAGGAATGCTTCCTTGCCGCCATATTTGCCGTCGCCGACGATGGGGTGCCCGATCGCCGCCATATGGACGCGCAACTGATGGGTACGCCCGGTGAAAGGCTGGAGTTCCACCCAGGCGGCGCGGTTCCCTGCGCGCTCGATCACGCGATAGCGCGTCCGCGACGGCAGGCCTTCCTTTTCGTCGACATGCATCTTCTCGCCGCCGGTGCCCGGCTGCTTGGCGAGCGGCAGTTCGATCATGCCGTCTTCGATCGAGGGCACGCCGATGACGAGCGCCCAATAGACCTTGCGCGCGGTGCGGCTGGAAAAGGCCTTGGCGAAATGCGCCGCAGCCCGTGCGCTCCGCGCGAGGAGCAGCGCGCCCGACGTATCCTTGTCGAGCCGGTGAACCAGCTTGGGCCGCCCCTCCGCCTCGAACTGGAGCGCGTCGAGCAGCCCGTCGAGATGCATTTCGGTCTTGGTGCCGCCCTGCGTCGCGAGGCCCGGCGGCTTGTTGACGACGATCGCCTGACGATCGCGATGGATCACCAGCGCTTGCGCGAAATCGATCTGGTCCTCGCTCAGCGGGGCGCGCTGGCGCCGGGCCGGCGCGGCCGCAGGCTTGGGCGCCTCAGCCGGGGGCACGCGCAGCACCTGCCCCGCCTCGATCCGGTCGCCCGGCGCGGCGCGCTTGCCGTCGACGCGCAACTGGCCGGTCCGCGCCCAGCGCGAAACGAGATTGAAGCTGACATCGGGCAGATGGCGCTTGAACCAGCGATCGAGCCGGATGCCGTCGTCATCGTCGCCGACGGTGAATTGCCGGACATCGGCGGAAACACTCTCGTTCATGCGAATCCCCTGGCGAGCGCGAGCCCGACGAAAAGCGCCGCGACCGATCCCACGACCGAGACGGCGACATACAGTGCAGCAGTGCCGATGGTGCCGCGCTCGATCATGTTCGCGACCTCCAGGCTGAAGGCGGAGAAAGTGGTGAAGCCGCCGAGCACGCCAACGCCGAGCAGCAGCCGCCATTCCTCTCCCGAGACGAACCGGCTGATCAGCCCGGCGAGCAGCCCCATGGCGAAGCCGCCGGCCAGATTCACCGTCAGCGTTCCCCAGGGATAGCCGGGGCCGAGCATGGCGAGCGACGCACGGCCGACGCCATAGCGCGCGCCCGAACCGAGCGCGCCGCCCAGCATGACAAGAAACAGGTGGATCATGCGCTGCGCTTAGCGCAGCGGAGCCCCGCTGGAAAGGAAGCGGGAATCAGCGCCCGTTATTGGTGATCAGATCGACTTCGGTGCCGCCGCCGGGACGCGCGCGCGCGATGACGACGAAAGCGCCGTCGTCCTTGCCGCGCGTGCCGCCCAGCGTGTGCTCGCCGCCATCGACGCGATGCTCGGCGGTGAAGCCGCCACGCACGGCCTGGGTATAATAATAGTCGAGCACGGTCTGGAGCGCGGCGCCGCTGGTGAAGCTGACCGCGCGGCAACCGCCGGCGTCGCTGCCCGCCGCCTCCGTCACCCGCGCCTGCGGAAAGAGCGGCAGATCGGCCGGCAAGCGGGTCGCCCAGGCCTGGCTATAGCCGAGTTCGGCACCGCAGCTCTGGCCGGCGCGGCGCGCCTGCTGGCTGGCGAGCGCGCCGAGCGTCGTCGGCGCCTCGGGCGCATCCATCGCCACCGCCTTCGGTGCGGACAGCAATTTGCCGGTGCCGACATTGGCCGTGGCGGGGCCGTCCGCCGGAACGGGCGCGCGCATCGGTTCGGCCGGCGGGCGGACGCTGTCGCGATTGGCCTGCGCGCTCAGCGAGGGATCGACCATGATCTGGTCCTCGAGCGAAGCGGCGAGCGCGGGATCGACATCCTGCGCGTTCACGGCATTGCCGGCCAGGCTGCGGTCGAGCGCATTGAGCGCCTGATCGTTCTTCTGCCCGCTGCCGCAGGCCGCGAGCGCAAGCGCCAATAACGGGCTCAGCCGGATTGCGGACGAGATCATCGATGTTGCTCCTTCGCCCGCCCTTCTGACGCAGCCAGGGTTAAAAATCCCTGTAAAACATCGTTAATTCCTGAATTTTTCGTTAAGATCTGCCCCAATATGGATCAGCTTCCCCGCCCTCGACAGCCACGAGGCACGATGATATGTAATCATATAACATAACGATGGAGGTGGATATGAGAAGGCTTCGTCCGGCTGTCGTCGCGGAACCCCGCCCCTTTCAGGACCTGAACATCACGCCGTTGATCGACGTCATGCTCGTGCTGCTGGTGATGTTCATCCTGCTGATCCCGGTCCAGTTCCACGAAGTGCCGCTCGACCTGCCCGGCAAGCCCGGGCCGGCCGCCGATCGCCCGATCGTCCGGCTGAGCATCGGCGCGGACGATGTCGTGCGCTGGAACGGCAGCGCGATCGGCGAGGACAGTCTGCCCGGCCGCTTCCATGGGCTCGTCACCGATCCGGCGCAGCCCGTCCTGCAGATCGCGGCGGACGGCGCCGCGCGCTATGAGATATTCGACCGCACATTGGCGGCTGCGAAGAAGGCGGGAATCACCCGGCTCGGCATGGTCGGCAACGAACAGTTCGTGAGCGCGATCGCGGCCCGCTGAGCGCCGCTACCCGCTTCGCGTCTTCGCGCGGGAAAAAGGCAGCCCGCACGGAGACGCGGAGACGGGCGAGTCTTCAGCTCGTCAGGCCGCTTTTCCGCGCCCGCCATTCCTCGGCGCTCTGCCCCCAGGCATCGACCGATGCTTCATGATAGGGTTCCGGCATCCGCGTCGCCCCCCGATTGACCGACCCGAGGCGCTTGGCCAGCGCGATCGATCCGGCATTTTCGGGATCGATGATATGGATCACATCGGTCCAGCCCAGGATCTCGAAGGCATAGTCCATGCTCGCGACGGCGGCCTCATGGGCATAGCCCTGCCCCGCGAACTCGCGGGAGACGCCCCAGCCCACTTCATTGGCCGGCCATCCGTCCGGTCGCCACGGACCCACGCGGCCGACCCAGCGCCCCGTGGTGCGCTCGATCAGCGAGAACATCGCGAAGCCCGAAATCTGCCAGGCACCCGCCATCGCGCACAAGCCGCGCCAGGCGACCGAACGCGGCTGGACACCGCCGAGGAAGCGCATCGTATCGGGATCGGCGTGGAAATCGACCCAGGCGTCGAAATCGTCGCGCGTCGGCGGACGCAGGATCAATCGCTCGGTTACGAGCAGCGGTCCGTTGAACATGGTGGCGTTTCCGATCGATGGCCGCTGGTTCGAATGGAACCGTCATTCCCGCGTAGGCGGGAATCCATAAACGCGACCATGTCCGAAAACTCTGGTGGTTATGGATTCCCGCCTACGCGGGAATGACGATGTTCAGATGCGTCTAGCCGAAACGACCGCGCAGCGCGAGCATTGCAATGGCGGCCTTGGCCGCCTCACCGCCCTTATCCTTCTCCGTGCGGCGCGCGCGCGTCAAAGCCTGGGCTTCGTTCTCGACGGTCAGGATGCCGTTGCCGATCGCAAGACCGTCAAGCGTGAGCGCCATGATGCCCCGCGCGCTTTCGTTGGAGACGATCTCGAAATGATAGGTCTCGCCGCGGATCACCACGCCCAGGGCGACATAGCCGTCATAACGGCCGCTCTCCGCCGCCAGCGCGATCGCGCCGGGTACTTCCAGCGCGCCGGGAACCGTCACGGTCTCATGACCGTGCCCCGCCTCCTCCAGCGCGGCGCGGACGCCTTCGAGCAGCAGGTCGTTGAGATGGTCGTAGAAACGCGCCTCGACGATCAGAAACTTTGCCATCATGCCGCTCCCTTGCAGTCGATCGGGCGCTCGCCGACGATCGAGAGGCCATAGCCGTCCAGGCCGACCAGAGTGTGGTGGGTGTTGGTGAGCAGGATCATGTCCTGCACGCCCAGTTCGGTCAGGATCATCGCGCCGACGCCATAGTCGCGCAGTTCCTCCATGTCGGGCGTGGGCAGGCCCGCCTTGCGCAGCACCGCGGTGGTGAAGGCGTCGTTGCGCTGGCGGTTGATCACCACCACCACGCCGGTGCCCTGCGCCGCGATGATCTCCATCGATCGCTGCAGCATCGTGCCGCGATCGCCCGACTCGCCGAACAGGTCGCCGAAGGGGGAGAGCACGTGCATGCGCACCAGGGTCGGCTGTTCGGGATCGATCCGGCCCTTGACCAGCGCGATCTGCTCGGTGCCCGTTGCCTTGTTGTAGAAGGTCATCGCGGTCCAGTCGCCGCCCCAGCGGCTTTCGAAGCGCGCCTCGGCCTTTTTCTGGACGAGATGGTCGTGCTGCCTGCGATAGGCGATGAGGTCGCGGATGGTGCCGATCTTGAGGCCATGTTCCTGTGCGAAGGCGACGAGGTCGTCCATGCGGGCCATGGTGCCGTCGTCCTTCATGATCTCGCAGATGACGCCGGAGGGATTGAGGCCGGCGAGGCGCGAGACGTCGACGGCGGCTTCGGTATGGCCGGCGCGTACGAGCACGCCGCCTTCGCGCGCGACCAGCGGGAAGACATGGCCGGGGGTCACGATTTCCTCGGGGCCCTTGGATGCGTCGATGGCGACCGCGACGGTGCGGGCGCGGTCGGCGGCGGAGATGCCCGTGGTCACGCCCTCGCGCGCCTCGATCGAGACGGTGAAGGCGGTTTCGTGGCGGGTGCCGTTGTTGCGGCTCATCAGGTCGAGGCCCAACTGATCGACGCGCCGCTTGGACAGCGCCAGGCAGATCAGGCCCCGGCCATGCTTCGCCATGAAGTTGATCGCCGACGGCGTCGCCATCTGCGCCGGAATGATCAGGTCACCTTCATTCTCCCGGTCCTCATCATCGACCAGGATGAACATCCGGCCGTTCCGCGCCTCGTCGATGATCTCCTCGATCGGCACCAGCGCCGGCGCCGCCTCTCGGCGCACCAGATAGCTTTCCAGCTTGCGCAGCGTCTCGGCGGTCGGATTCCATTGGGAATCGTCGAGATTGCGCAGCGAATTGGCGTGAAGCCCGGCGGCGCGGGCAAGGCCGGAGCGCGAAATCGCGCCATCGGTGACGAGGTCGCGAATGCGATCGATCAGTTGCGTGCTCATGACGACGCGATATCACATCAGAATGTGATATCGCAACGACGGAATCACATCAGGCTGTCGATTTCTCGAGAACCGAGCGCATGCGCCCGAGATAACGCGCCAGCACATCGATCTCGATATTGAGCGGACGGCCGGATTCGAGCGTCGAAAAGGTCGTCATCTCCGCGGTGTGCGGAATGATGTTGATCGAGAAGCGCGTGCCCGCCGCATCGTCCTCGACGGTGTTCACGGTGAGCGAGATGCCGTCGAGCGCGATCGATCCCTTGGGCGCGATGAAGGGCGCGAGATCGGCAGGCGCGGCAACGACGACGCGATGCGAATCGCCCTGGGCCTCGACCGAAACCACGCTGCCGATGCCGTCGACATGGCCCGTCACGATATGCCCGCCAAGCTCCTCGCCCAGTTTCATCGCGCGTTCGAGGTTGAGGCGGCTGCCCGGCAGCCATTGCCCGTCGGCGGTGCGCGACCGCGTTTCGCCCGACACATCGACGGCGAACCAGCCCGGCCCCTTGTCGACCACCGTCAGGCACACGCCCGAACAGGCGATCGACGCACCCAGATCGACGGTCGCGGTATCATAGGCGGTTTCGACGACCAGCCGCAGATCGCCGCGCTGCTCCGCAGCCCGGATGGTGCCGATATCTGTGATGATGCCGGTGAACATAGCCGCCCTTCTATATTTGCCGGACCCGCTCGTAGACTTCGAGCCGGTCGCTGCCAAGCACCCGCGCATCGTGCAGGCGCCAGCGACCATGCGCCGCCGCGAGATCGGCAAGACCGATATCGCCGAGCGCGGCGCACCCGCCACCGATCAGGATCGGCGCGCGATACAGCAGCAGGCGATCGACCAGATCCGCGGTGAGGAAGGCCGAGGCCGCGCCGGCCCCGCCCTCCACCAGCAGGAAATCGCCCGGCAATTCGGCGATCGCCTGTGGCGAGGACAGCCGCGCCCACCCGTTGGGCACAGCACCGTCGCGCGACAGGACATAACGGGCCGGCGAGCGCGCCTCGAGACCCGGCAGGCGCACGTCGAGCGTCGGATCGTCCGCCTCCAGCGTGCCCCGCCCGACCAGGATCGCTTCGGCGCGCGCGCGCTCCAGATGGCCATGGCGGCGCGCGGCATCGCCGGTGATCCAGCGCGCGCTGCCGTCCGCCATGGCGATGCAGCCGTCGAGCGAGGTCGCGAGCTTGAGCGTGACGAAGGGCCGGCCAAGCGCCTTGCGCGTCAGGAATCCCGCCATCGAACGGCGGGCCGCATCCGCATGGACAGCGCGCACCACCTCCACGCCCGCCGCCTCCAGCGCCGCGAAACCGCGCCCGTCGGTACGCGGATCGGGATCGCCGATGGCCGCCACGACGCAAGCCACGCCCGCATCGATCAGCAGCGACGAACATTTGGGACCTTTCGGACTGTCATGCGCACAGGGTTCAAGCGTGACATAAGCGGTGGCGCCGCGCGCCGCGCCTCCGGCCTCGGCCAGCGCCATCGCCTCCGCATGCGGGCGGCCGCCGGACTGCGACCAGCCACGACCGATCACATGACCGTTCCGGACAATCACGCAGCCGACACAAGGCGCGGGCGCGGTGGTCGCGCGGCCACGTTCGGCAAGCGCCAATGCTGCGGCCAGATAGCGGGGGTCGGCGCTCAAATGCCGAGATCGTCGAGCTTCTTGTCGAGACGCTGGAACGACTTCATCCGTTCCTGGCGCAGCTTCTCGAGCTCGGCCTTGCGCTGCTTGTCCTTGATCAGATCGGCGGCGAGCCGGGCGCGGATCTCTTCATCCGTGCGATTGGCCGGCCAGTTCTCGAAATATTGGATGTCGCGCTTCCACGGCTTTTCGAACTTCGAATCGACATAGAAGCCGGCGATGATCAGCGTCGTGATCATCACCGAAAGGAATCCGAAAAGCAGCTCGTGTCGCTGGCGCTGCGCCAGAAATCCGCGAAGATCGCGGATCGCGCGCACCGGCGAGACGGGACGGGGAAAGATCGCCATGGCACCAAGATAGGCGCGCGAACGCGGCGACGCCAGCCCCGTCCCCGGCACGTCAGGTGTCCAGCTTGAATCGAACCGTCATGGTCCGCCAGCTTTCGACCGGCGTGCCGTCACTGGTCGCGGGCGTGAAACGCCAACGCTTCATCGCCTGTTCGGCAGTCGCGCGGAAGAAGACCTCGTCGGCCGCCTCCACTTTCTGCACGTCCTTCACCCGCCCATCCGGCCCCACCAGAACGCGGACCACCACGACGCCTTCTTCGCCCGAGCGGATCTTGCCCGGCGGATAAGGCGGCTGGAGCGTTCCTGCGTAACGGGGGTCGACCTGTGACCCCTTGAAGACGGGAACATGTGGCAGGGGCGGCGGTGGAGCAGGGTCGGCTATAGGGCCGAGAATGCTGCCCGTTGGCGGAATGGGTATATCCGGCACCCTGAAACCTGTCGTCGGCTCTGCAATCGGCGGCTTCACCGGAATAATATTTTCAGTCGCAGCCTGCCGGTGTTGCTTCTGCGGCTCTGGCTTCGTGGGTTCCGGCTGCTTCTCGACCGGGATGTTGATCGTTTCGAAGATGGTCGGGATCTTCTCGCGCACGGCCGGACTCATGAACACCAGCGCGCCCACCATCACACCGTTGATTGCGATCGCCGCGCCAAGGCTCAGCGGGCTTCGCGTTTTCTGATCGAGATAGCCTCCTTTGGCATAGACAGACATGACATCCTCCATCACGGGATGGTCCCGCAATGAAGGATGTTACAACATCACATAACCAAGTAAAGCGATAAGTGATGTTGTATCATTTCTTGAAATCCAGAGGTCAGCCCAGTCTTTCGAGCGCTTGAGCCTTGCCGATCAACGGCAGCAAAGCCGCCATGTCGGGGCCATGGTCGCGCCCGGTGAGCGCCTGGCGCAGCGGCAGGAACAACGGCTTGCCCTTGCGGCCGGTCTTTTCCTTGAGCGCGGCGGTGAGCGCGTGCCAGGGATCAACCGACCAGTCGAGCGACTCGGCGACTGTTGCCGCTTCCGCGATGTAGGCCCGATCCTCGTCAGACAGGTCTGGCCGCGCGATCGGCCCTTCGACCACCGACCACCAGTCCACCACCTGCGCGACGGTTTCGAGATTGGGGCGGATCGCGTCCCAGGCGGCCTGATCCATGCCCGCCGGCAACCGATCGGCGACGGCATCGAAATCGAGCTGATGGACGATACGCGCGTTGAGCTGGAGCAATTCCGCCTCGTCGAAGCGCGCGGGCGCGCGGCCGAAATGTCCGAAATCGAATGCGTCGATCAGCGGCTGCGGATCGGTGACCGCCTCCACCGGATCGCTGGTGCCGATCCGCGCGAGCTTGGCGACGAGCGTGACCGGTTCGATGCCGATCTCGCGAAAATGATCGACGCCGAGCGAACCCAGGCGCTTGGAAAGCTTGCCTTCGCTACCGGTCAGCAACGCCTCGTGCACAAAGGCAGGCGCCGTGCCGCCCATCGCGGCGAACATCTGGATCTGCGTCGCGGTGTTGGACACATGATCCTCGCCGCGCACGACATGGGTGACGCCCATGTCGAGATCGTCGATCGCCGAGGGCAGCATATAGAGCCAGCTCCCGTCGGCGCGGCGAATGACGGGATCGGACAGCAATTTCGAATCGAAGCGCTGCGGCCCGCGAATCAGATCGTCCCAGACGATCGGCGCGTCATGATCGAGCCGGAAACGCCAATGCGGATTGCGCCCCTCGGGCACCGGCGTGCCGGGCGCCGGGCGCTCATAGACCGGCGGCAGCCCGCGTCCGAGCAGGATCTTGCGGCGAAGATCGAGCTCCTCGGCGGTCTCATAGCAGGCATAGACGCGGCCGGCCGCACGCAGCGCCTCGAAACGCGCCTCGTAAAGCGCGAACCGTTCGGACTGACGCGCCTCGCCATCAGGATGCAGGCCGAGCCAGGCAAGGTCGGCGCGGATCGCTTCGACATTCTCCTCGGTCGAACGTGCGAGATCGGTGTCGTCGATACGCAGCAGGAAATGGCCGCCATGCTTCTTCGCCCACATCCAGTTATGGAGCGCGGTGCGGATATTGCCGACATGGAGCCGCCCGGTGGGCGACGGGGCGAAACGGGTCACGACTGTCATGCGCGCGCTCTTACCGCCATTGCGGCGGAACCGGCAATCACCGCGCGCGTCGAAACCCGCCTATGACGTCCGAAACGCGTTGGTGATCGGATAACGCCGGTCGCGGCCGAAATTGCGCGTGCCGAGCTTCACCCCCGGCGGCGCCTGCCGCCGCTTATATTCGGCGATGTAGAGCAGCCGTTCGATCCGGATGACCGTATCGCGATCGAAACCGCGTTCGACCAAAGCCGAGACCGACAATTCCTCTTCGACCAGCCCATGCAGGATCGGATCGAGCACATCATAGGGCGGCAGCGAATCCGAATCCTTCTGATCGGGCCGCAGCTCCGCCGATGGCGGCTTGGTGATGATGGTTTCGGGCATCACCGGCCCGTCCGGCCCCAGCCCGATTCGCGGGCGATTGGCATTGCGCCAGCGCGAGATCGCGAACACCGTCGTCTTGTATGCGTCCTTGAGCGGATTATAGCCGCCGGCCATATCGCCATAGATGGTGGCGTAGCCGACCGACATCTCGCTCTTGTTGCCGGTGGTCAGCAGCATGTGGCCGAACTTGTTGCTGAGCGCCATCAGGGTGACGCCACGGATACGCGACTGGATATTCTCTTCGGTGATGTCGACGGTGCGATCGGCGAAACTGTCCGACAACATGGCGTCGAACGCCTCGACCGCCGGCGCGATCGGGATCGTGTCGAGCCGGCAGCCGATCATCCGCGCGCATTGGGCGGCATCGTCTAGGCTGGCCTCGCTGGTGAAGCGGCTGGGCAGCATCACGCACCAGACGCGATCGGGCCCGAGCGCATCGGCGGCGATCGCGGCGCAGATCGCCGAATCGATGCCGCCGGACAGGCCGAGCACGACGCCGGGAAAGCGATTGCCGTCGACATAGTCGCGCAGTCCCACGACCATCGCGTGATAGATGTCGGAGGGGTGCGGCTCCAGCGCGTTGAGCACGCCCGGCAGGCAGCGCCAGCCATCGGGACCGCGCTGCCACTGCGTCTCGACCACCGTTTCCTCCCAGTCGGGAAGCTGGTGGGCGAGCAGACCGTCGGCGTTCAGCACGAAGCTCGCACCGTCGAAGACGATCTCGTCCTGCCCGCCGACGCGGTTGAGATAAGCGAGCGGCAGCCCCGTCTCCGCCACGCGCGCCGCGGCGATCGCGCTGCTGCGCAGATCGTCCTTGTCGACCTCATACGGGCTGCCATTGGGCGAGATCAGCAGTTCGGCCCCGCGCGCGCGCAGATGCGCGCATACCGCCGGGAACCAGATATCCTCGCAGATCGGCAGGCCGATGCGCACGCCACGGAAAACGATGGGTTCGGGCGGCGGCGCGGACGCGAACAGGCGCTTCTCGTCGAAAGTGCCGTAATTGGGCAGTTCGTGCTTGCGGCGAATCTCCGCGATCCTGCCGCCGTCGAGCAGCGCCAGCGCGTTGTAGAGCAGCCCCTGTTCGCGCACGACGGTTCCGACCAGCATCGCCGGCCCGCCATCGGCGGTGGCGGCCGCCAACCGCGCCAGTTCCGATTCGGCGCGCGCGATCAGCGCCGGCTTCAGCACCAGATCCTCAGGCGGATAGCCGATGAGCTGGAGTTCGGGATAGACGATCAGGTCGGCGCCGGGCGTGCGGGCGCGCCATTCCAACATCGCATCCGCATTTCCGGGAAGATCGCCGACCGTCTGCGAAAGTTGCGCGAGCGCGATGGTGAGCCGGTCCGTCATATCGCGTCCGCATTAGAGCATCGCGCGAAGAAGTGGGAACCGGTTTTCGGCAAAAACGATGCGGCCCATCGCCGCCTAAGGTCGACGAGGCGGGCAATGCCCCCTTTACGAACGCGCGAGTGCGGTTAAAGGCTTTTCGTCAACCCCTGTTCATCACCCACCGCTGTTCGCGGATCATTTTTTGCGGGAATGCGCGCATGAAATTGTTGACCGGCAATTCGAACCTGCCGCTGGCCAAGGCCATTGCCGATTATCTCGAGATCAAGCTGACCGACGCCAGCGTCCGTCGCTTCGCCGACGAGGAAGTGTTCGTCGAAATCCACGAGAATGTCCGTGGCGAGGACGTGTTCGTCCTGCAATCGACCGGCTATCCCGCCAACGACAATCTGATGGAGCTGCTGATCTGCATCGATGCGCTTAAGCGCGCATCGGCCAAGCGGATCACAGCCGTCATCCCCTATTTCGGCTATGCCCGGCAGGATCGCAAACCCGGCCCGCGCACGCCGATCTCGGCCAAGCTCGTCGCCAACCTGATCACCGTCGCGGGCGCGAACCGCGTGCTTTCGGTCGATCTCCATGCCGGCCAGATCCAGGGCTTCTTCGATATCCCGACCGACAATCTCTTCGCGGCGCCGGTGATGTCGGCCGACATCCAGGCGCGCTTCGGCGGCCGCAAGATGATGGTCGTCTCGCCCGACGTCGGCGGCGTGGTCCGCGCGCGCGCGCTCGCCAAGCGGCTCGACAATGCGCCGCTCGCCATCGTCGACAAGCGCCGCGAGCGCGCCGGCGAATCGGAAGTGATGAACATCATCGGCGATGTCGAGGGACGTTTCTGCATCCTGATCGACGACATCGTCGATTCGGCGGGCACATTGTGCAACGCCGCCGCCGCGCTGAAGGCGGCGGGCGCCGAGGAAGTCGTCGCCTATTGTACGCATGGCGTGCTTTCGGGCGGCGCGGTCGCGCGTGTCGAGGGATCGGAGCTGACCGAGCTGGTGATCACCGATTCGATCGGCGGCCATGACGTGATCAAGGATGCGAAGAAGATTCGCCACCTGACGATCGCGCCGCTGCTCGCCGAAGCGATCCGCCGCATCGCGGACGAGAGCTCGGTCTCCAGCCTCTTCGATTAAAACTGAACTTCTTCTGTCATCCCCGCGAAAGCGGGGATCCAGCTTTTCCGTGAAATATCAGAAAGAAGAAGAAGCTGGATTCCCGCTTTCGCGGGAATGACAAAGCGGGAAGGACTGGAAACGGCACATCGCCGCTTTCAACACCGGAAGCCTAGCCGCGCCGCACGGGCTGCGCTACCGCACGGCCATGAGCTTCACCGAGAACGACATCGCCCTCGCCAATGCCCTTGCCGACGCGGCGGGGCAGGCGATCCGCCCCTTTTTCCGCGCGCGCTTCGAGATCGAGACCAAGGACGATTCGTCGCCGGTGACGCAGGCCGATCGCGCGGCCGAGGCGGCGATGCGGCGGCTGATCGAAGCCGAGCGTCCGCGCGACGGGATTATCGGCGAGGAATATGGCGAGAAGCCCGGCACCAGCGGACGGACCTGGGTGCTCGATCCGATCGACGGAACGCGATCCTTCATCGCCGGCCGGCCGATCTTCGGCACGCTGATCGCGCTGCTCGGCGAAGGCTGGCCGATGATCGGCGTGATCGACCAGCCGATCGGCCGCGAACGCTGGCTGGGCGCGGTCGGGCGAAAGACGCTGTTCAACGGCGATCCGGTCACGACCCGCGCCTGCCGGGCGCTGGACACCGCGATCCTGGCGACCACGGGTCCGCAATTCTTCAGCCCTCATTCCGCCGAGCATTTCTCGATGCTCGCACGCCAATGCGGAGACACGCTGTTCGGCGGGGATTGCTATAATTACGGGCTGGTCGCCTCCGGCCATGTCGATCTGGTCGTCGAATCGGGGCTGAAGCTGCACGACTTCGCCGCGCTGGTGCCCGTGGTCGAGGGCGCGGGCGGGCGGATGTGCGACTGGAACGGCGACCCGCTGGGCGAACAGAGCCGTGGCGATGTGATCGCCGCCGGCGATCCAGCGCGCATCGACGACATCATCGAGGGCCTGGCCTGCGCGCATTGACGGGAGCGGGTATCAGCCTTTCACCGGCCCGCCGATCGACCAGCAATGGCCGAACGGATCCAATAGCTGCCCATAGCGTTGCCCCCAGAACTGGTTTTCGAGCGGAAAACGCACCGAGGCACCCGCCGCGAGCGCCTGTTCCCAGGCCGCGTCGGCATCCGCGACTTCCAGATGCAGCGTCACCCCGGTCGGCGCCGAAGACGGCGTTCCGCCCATCATCTCCGGGAAATCGTCGTTGAGGAACAGCGCGCCGCCATTCACCTCGAGATGCGCGTGCATCAGCCGTGCCCCGTCCTCGGCTTCCTTGCGGAAGCGTTCGACCGCGCCGAAGGCGCGCGTGTAGAAATCGATCGCTTCCATCGCGCGATTGTCGCGGATGGTGAGGTGCGGGCTGATCCCCGGATAGACGATGCGGTTTTCCATGTCGGCACTCCTGACGAGTCGCTTCCGATCCCCCCGTATAATCCGCCACCGCCGGATCGGCACCATCCCGCAGCGCGGATATTCCGTCCGGTGGAATCCAGTCGATGCGCGGAATCAATCCCCCGCGAAACTGAACGGCGAAACCCCGCGTTCGCGTTCGTTGATCAGCAACGACCGGCCAGCCGGCGGATGCGCGCGTTGTGGGCAATCGGCGCGGGTGCAACGCCGGCAGCCAAGGCCGATCGGTGTTGCCCGCCCCGCGCGCAGATCGATGCCCGTTGCGGCGGCGAGCGGCGCGGCGAGCGCTGCATCCAGCCCCAGACCGATCGCGAATTCGGCGGCGACGGCGCCGAAGCGCCGGCCCTGCGGCTGAACGGTGCGCGCGATCGTGAACCAGCGGCTATCATCCTCCAGCACAACGAGATGCCGCACCAGATGCCCCGGCCGGTCGAACGCATTGTGCAATCGCCATAACGGGCAGCGCACCGGGCTTTCGGCGAGCGCCGATCCGCTTGCGCCCGCATAGAGTTTCGACGCCTGCCCGGCGCGGTCGATGCGGATCATGAAGAAGGGCAGCCCGCGCGCGCCGACGCGCTGCAATGTGGTCAGCCGATGCGAAACCTGTTCGAAGCCCGCGCCGAAGCGGCGCTGGAGCAATTCGACATCGTAACCCGTCGCCTCGCACGCGCGCAGGAAACGGGCATAGGGCATCATGATCGCGGCGGCGAAATAGCCGAGCAGATGCCGGCGATAGAGCCGCTCGCTCGCGCGTTCGGCAAAGCCCGCGCCACGCACCAGTGCATCGACCTCCGCGCGCGCCTCGTTCTGCGCAAGCTGGAAGGCGACCGCGAAGGTGCGTGAGGCGGTGTCGAGCGTTTCGGAAAGCTGAAGCTGGCGCGCGTGAAGATCGAGCCGGCGCAGCATATCGGGCATCACATCGACGGGCAGGATGCGGATCGCGAGCTGGTGCCTGGTGCGCAGCCGCTCCGCGATCGCACCGTAAAGATCGCCCGCGCCCAATCGCAATTCGTCGGCCAGCGTTTCGGCCTGAGCATCGAGATCGGGAAAATGATTGCGCCAGCGCTCGATCTCGCGGCGCACGTCGGAAATGCCGTCATCCGCGGGCGCGGCCGGCGCACCCGCGCGCAACGCGTCGAACGCGCGCGCGAACGCCTCCGCCCCACTCGGCGCGCCCGCCAGCCAGTCCGCGAGCTCGGCGCGGTCGATCTCCAGATCGGCGAACATCGGATCCGCCAGCCGGCGGCGGATCGCCTCGGCTCCGCCGCCCGGCTCACCCGCCGACAGCGTGCGCGGATCGAAATCGAAGCGCTCGGCCAGCCGCAACAGCAGCGCCGCCGTCAGGGGGCGCTGGTTGCGCTCTACCAGGTTGAGATAGCTGGGCGAGATCGCCAGCGCATCGGCCATCGCCGACTGGGTCATTCCCTGTGCGCGGCGCACGCGCTTCACCGCATGCCCGGCAAAAAGCTTCGCTTCGGCCATCGCCAAGCATTGTCAAGAAATTCACAAAATGACAAGACAGGAACAGCCGCGGGCGACATTTACACACGAAAATTTACAATCCTGAGTCGCACCGTCCCGTCGCCTGCGTCATCACAGGGCCAATCGAACGAAAGGCCCATTCCAATGTCGTACCAGGACCAGATCGCGCAGACGAACCAGCTCATCCGTTCCAAGAGCGGAACCTGGGACGGGATCAGCGCCGAGGCGGTCACGCGCATGCGTCTGCAGAACCGGTTCCAGACCGGGCTCGACATCGCGCGCTACACCGCGAAGATCATGCGCGCCGACATGGCCGCCTATGATGCCGATCCGGCCAACTACACCCAGTCGCTGGGCTGCTGGCACGGCTTTATCGGCCAGCAGAAGATGATTTCGATCAAGAAGCATTTCGGCACCACCAAGGGCAAATATCTCTATCTGTCGGGCTGGATGGTTGCTGCCCTGCGCTCCGAATTCGGGCCGCTGCCCGATCAATCGATGCACGAGAAGACCAGCGTGCCCGCGCTGATCGAGGAGCTCTACACCTTCCTGCGCCAGGCCGATGCGCGCGAGCTGGGCGGCCTGTTCCGCGAGATCGACGCGGCGCGCGATGCCGGTGATGCCGGCCGCGAGAAGGAAGCGCTCGCCAAGGTCGAGGCCTTCCAGACGCATGTCGTGCCGATCATCGCCGATATCGATGCCGGCTTCGGCAATGCCGAGGCGACCTATCTGCTCGCCAAGAAGATGATCGAGGCCGGCGCCTGCGCGCTGCAGATCGAGAACCAGGTGTCCGACGAGAAGCAGTGCGGCCACCAGGACGGCAAGGTGACCGTGCCGCACGAGGACTTCCTCGCGAAGGTTCGCGCCTGCCGCTACGCCTTTCTCGAGCTGGGCGTGGAGGACGGCATCGTCGTCACCCGCACCGACTCGCTGGGCGCGGGCCTGACCAAGCAGATCGCCTATAGCCGCGAGCCCGGCGACATCGGCGACCAGTATAACAGCTTCCTCGACTGCGAAGAGATCGATGCCTCGAGCATCGGCAATGGCGATGTCGTCATCACCCGCGACGGCAAGCTGGTGCGCCCCAAGCGGCTGCCCAGCAACCTGTTCCAGTTCCGCGCCGGAACCGGCGAGGATCGCTGCGTGCTCGATTGCATCACCTCGCTCCAGAACGGCGCGGACCTTCTGTGGATCGAAACCGAGAAGCCGCATATCGAGCAGATCGCCGGCATGGTCGACCGCATCCGCGAGGCCGTTCCCAACGCCAAGCTGGTCTATAATAATTCGCCCTCGTTCAACTGGACGCTCAACTTCCGCCAGCAGGTGTTCGATGCGTGGACCCAGGCGGGCAAGGACGTGTCCGGCTATGACCGCGCGAACCTGATGAGCGCGAGCTATGACGAGAGCGAGCTGGCGGCCGAAGCCGATGAGCGCATCCGCACCTTCCAGCGCGATGCCGCGAAGCGCGCCGGCATCTTCCACCACCTGATCACGCTGCCGACCTATCACACGGCCGCGCTCAGCACCGACAATCTCGCCAAGGAATATTTCGGCGAACAGGCGATGCTGGGCTACGTCGCCGGCGTGCAGCGCAAGGAGATCCGCCAGGGCATCGCCTGCGTGAAGCACCAGAACATGTCGGGTTCGGACATCGGCGACGACCACAAGGAATATTTCGCCGGCGAAGCCGCCCTGAAAGCCGGCGGCAAGGACAATACGATGAACCAGTTCAGCGAGGCCGCTTAAGCCACCCGCACCCTGGTGAAGGACCGGCATACCGGCCTTTGAAAGTTTCCTGGGGAGGAAAGCACGCCCGTCGGTGGGGAAGCCCACCGGCGGGCGCTGTCTTTCGGGTTATTTACCGCCGAGATCCCACGCGACCCAGCAGAACAGCAGCAGCGGCAATATCAGCGCCAGGCCGATCAGCAGGTTGCGGCCGATCCCGACGCCGAAGCGTTTCGCATGCTCGCGCCGCACCCGTTCGACGATCGGACTTAGCTCCGGATCGCCGGCAAGATGGCCCACCTCGATGATCGGGCCGGTCGCGAGGAAATCGAGCAGGGTTTCGGTCTCCGCTGCGTCGAGTTGCGGATAGCGGCGCAGCAGCGTCGCGATATGGTCACGATGATCGCGGTCGTCCGCGGGAACATGGTCGATGATCTGGATATTGGTCATGATATTCTCTTCGATGCGCCTATGCGCGGCAGTGCCGTGCGCCGAACGGCGCGACGGTCACCGGTGTTGAAATTGAGCTTTGAGCTCGCGCTTCATGCGATGCGGGAGGCATGGCCGAACGTTCGGACCACCTATGTTGTCATCCCCGCGTATGCGGGGATCCAGTTGCACCGCTCTGTCCGGATAAATCCGCGCCGCTGGATCCCCGCATACGCGGGGATGACATGGTGGGATTCAGCCGGTCAGAATCACGCTACAGGGGGCGCGCGGGCGTGATAAGCGCCGGAGATTCTACTTCGAGACGCATCGGATTCGAACGCGGCATAAGCCGAAACAATCTCGGCGGCCGGTGCGGCCACCATCGGCGCGATGCCCGCAAGCGGCGGATCACCGCCACCCTGACCGGGCTTTTCGGGTGCCTGGAAACGGCCCGCCTTGACGATATCCGCGCCACGCCCCTGCGCGACGACGGCCTGGATCGGCCGCACTTCGATCGACAGCGGCTTGTTCGGCGCCTCGATGGCGCCGAGCCGGGGCGCGGTGCCTGCGAGATGGCCGGCAAGCAGCAACAAAGCCAGCCATGACAACAGGCGCCGCGCAAGGCGCGGCCGTTCAGGCAGGATGTCGGTCACCGGATCCATGCCCCTTATCTAGGGGATCGGAGCGCGAATGGCCAATCCGGTGCCCGATTCACGCGAAATCCCGTGCCAGTTCCTGCCGCATATCGTCGCCGATCAACGCGATATGGCCGTAATTGGGGTGCTCGACATGGAACATCGCGGGCGCGCCGCCGGCACGCCATGCCGCGACCTGCGCGGCGGTGAAGGGGAAGTGGAAGAAATGCACGCTCGATGCCTTGCCGTCGGGCCGACTACGCTCGACATCGCCCTCCGGCACCGCAGGCACGCGTTCGTCACCGATCGAAATGAAGATCCGGTCCTCCACGCCGCCCAACTGGCCGAGCACGCGGGTACGGATCACCGGATCGTCGATCTCGAACATCATCGTCGCAGTGAGTTCGCCGCCATTGGGGATCATCGGGTTATAGGCGGCCAGCTCGTCGGGAAGTTGCGCATCGCCCCCCTTTTCGATCCGCAGCATCTCCTGGATCTGGAGCCACATCGAATCCCAGCTTTCGAAAAGCACGGTCGCATGCGGCCCCACCGAGAGCCGGCGCAGGCGCTTGCGCACGATATTCTCGTCGCGCTTCGCCTTGCGGATCCGCTCATAGTCGGCGACGGGCACTATATCCGCCGGGGTAATGGTACGTGTTTCGCGGGGCATCTCGTTCAGTCCTCGAATCCATAGGCCCTGGCCATGATCTCGATCGGGTGGCCGATCCGCTCAGGCACCTTTTCCGATCCGGACAGCTTCATCACCTGCTGCAGATGCGGGCCGGCGAGCGGACATTCGCTGACCATATAGTCCGGATCCGTCTTGGCGAGCGCACCGGCGGCGGGACGGCCCACCTTGACGCCCGTCTCGAAATTCTCCGCCATGATCCCCCATTTGCCGCCATGGCCCGAACAACGCTCGGTCAGGGCGGGCGTCGCGCCGGGGATCAGCCGCAGCATCTCCATCGCCTTCGGCCCCATATTCTGCGCGCGGCTGTGGCAGGCGAAATGCACGCCGATCGAAGCCGGCATCGCATCGATCGGCACAAGCCCCGCCTCCTTCGACAGCGCGACCACATATTGCGACAGATCATAGGTGTGTTCGGACAGCCGCTTCACCGCCGCATTGCCGGGATGGAGCAAGGGCCATTCGAACTTGAGCATCAGCGCGCAACTCGTCGTCAGCGGCACGATGTCATAGCCCTGGTCGATCAGCGGCGCGAACCAGGCCGCGACCTGCTCGGCGGCATCCGCCACCGCCGCGAGATCGCCGTTTTCGAGCTTGGGCATCGCGCAGCATTGCGGATGTTCCACACGGACCTCGACGCCGTTATGCGCCAGCACCTTGATCGCCGCCTCGCCGGGCGTCTGATCGTTGAAATTGCCGTAGCAGGTCGCATAGAGCGCGACCTTGCGGCCGAAACCGGGCGCCTGGGCGTTGGGCGCGGGTATGCGGTTCGCGACCGCGCGGGTCAGCGGCACCTCGGCGAAACCGGGCAGATGCGCGCGCTTGTCGATGCCCAGCGTCGCCTGCATCACGCCGCGCGTCAGCCCGTTGGACTCCTGCGTTGCCCAATTCGCGACATCGTTGAGCAGGGTGCCGAGCTTGCCGTTGCGATCGGTCTTCGCGAGCTCGCGATCGGCCAGTCCGGTCTCGCCCTTGCGATGCTCGACCGCGCGATAGCGCAGCATCAGATGCGGAAAATCCAGGTCGAATTCGTGCGGCGGCACATAGGGGCACTTCACCATGAAACACATGTCGCACAGCGTGCAGGCATCGACGACGGCCTTGAAACTCTCCGACTCCAGGCTTTCGACATCCTCGCCCGGGCTTTCGTCGACCATGTCGAACAGCGTCGGGAAGCTGTCGCACAGATTGAAGCAGCGGCGGCAGCCATGGCAAATGTCGAAGACGCGGCGCAGTTCGGCGTCGAGCGCTTCCTCGTCATAGAAACCATCCGATCGCCAGTCGATCGGATGGCGGATGGGCGCGTCGAGACTGCCTTCCTTCATGCGGATCCCCCTTGTTCGGAGAACAACAATCCGTCCGGACCGGGCCCGTGGAAGCCCTGCCCTTCCCTTGCACTGGCGAAGGAAAGCAGGGCTTCGACAAGCGCAGCCCGAACGGTAGAGACGTTCAGTGCGCCCTCAGGCGTCGAGCGTGTCGAGCGTCTTCTGGAATTTGCCGGCGTGGCTCTTCTCGGCCTTGGCCAGGGTCTCGAACCAGTCGGCGATCTCGTCGAAGCCCTCGTCGCGCGCGGTGCGCGCCATGCCGGGATACATGTCGGTATATTCGTGGGTCTCGCCCGCGATCGCGGCCTTGAGGTTATCGGACGTGGGGCCGATCGGCAGATCGGTCGCCGGATCGCCGGCTTCCTCCAGGAATTCGAGATGGCCGTGGGCATGGCCGGTCTCACCCTCGGCGGTCGAGCGGAACACCGCCGCGACGTCATTATAGCCTTCGATATCGGCCTTTTGCGCGAAATAGAGATAACGGCGATTGGCCTGGCTTTCGCCGGCGAACGCGGCCTTCAGATTATCCTCGGTCTTCGTACCCTTCAAAGTCATGGCGGTGTCCCTCGCTAAACTGTCTGAGTCGGCCGCATATTTGCGGCATCATCAGGCTAGCAGCACCGAAATCGCCAGAAAAATCGATTTGTTGACAGTTTATGATCAACTGAAGCGATCAGTGAACCGCTATCGCGGCGCTGACAGTCATGTTAATAACTGGGTGACGGCAACGGCCCGATCACTGGGTCGAGCCGCGAAAGAGAGGTGTGATGGCGATCGAACATTTCGACGTGCTGATCGTCGGTGCAGGGATTTCGGGCATCGGCGCCGGCTATCACCTGCAGGCCAATTGCCCCGGTAAAAGCTATGCGATCCTGGAGGGCCGCGCGCGCATCGGCGGCACCTGGGATCTGTTCCGCTATCCCGGCATCCGTTCCGATTCGGACATGTACACGCTGGGCTATTCCTTCCGCCCATGGACCGAGGCCAAGGCGATCGCGGACGGCCCCGCCATCCTCAACTATCTGGACGAGACCGCGCGCGATCACGGCATCGACCGGCATATCCGCTTCGGCCACAAGGTCCGCCATGCGAGCTGGTCGACGGCGGATGCGCGCTGGACGGTCGATGTCGAGATCGACGGCCAGTCCGCGCGCTTCACCTGCGGCTTCCTGTTCATGTGTTCGGGCTATTACAATTACGCCGCCGGCTATACGCCCGATTTCGCGGGACGCGCCGATTTCAAGGGCCGGATCGTCCATCCCCAGCTCTGGACCGACGATATCGACTATAGCGGCAAGCATGTCGTCGTGATCGGCAGCGGCGCGACGGCGGTGACCCTGGTGCCCGAAATGGCGAAACGGGCCGCGCACGTCACCATGCTCCAGCGCTCCCCCACCTATATCGTCTCGCGTCCCGCCGAAGACGCGATCGCCAACGGCCTGCGCCGCGTGCTGCCGAGCAAGCTCGCTTATGGCATCACCCGCTGGAAGAATGTGCTGCTCGGCATGTTCTTCTTCCGCATGGCGCGCCGGAAGCCGGCCAAGGTGAAAGCGAAGCTGATCGCGCTCGCCAAGGCGGAGCTGCCCGGCGGTTACGACGTCGCCACCCACCTCACCCCCCGCTACAATCCCTGGGACCAGCGCGTCTGCCTGGTGCCCGATGGCGACCTGTTCGCATCGATCCGCGAGGGCAAGTCGTCGATCGTCACCGATACGATCGACCGTTTCACCGAAACCGGCGTGAAGCTCGCATCCGGCGAGCAGATCGAGGCCGATCTGATCGTGACCGCCACCGGGCTCGACATGCAGTTGCTCGGCGGCATGACGCTGGATGTCGACGGCGCCGCGGTCGAGCCGTCGCAATGCCTCAGCTACAAGGCGATGATGCTTTCAGGCGTTCCCAATTTCGCGACGAGCTTCGGCTACACCAACGCGTCATGGACACTGAAGGCGGATCTCACCTGCGAATATGTCTGCCGGCTGCTCAATCATATGGACCGGACGGGCACGCGCCAATGCACGCCGACGCTCGACGATCCGAGTGTCACCGACGAGGACTTCCTCGATTTCAGTTCCGGCTATGTCCAGCGCGCCCGGGCGAAGCTTCCGCGCCAGGGATCCAAGCTGCCCTGGAAGGTCCATCAGAATTATGCCCGCGACCTGATGATGCTGCGCTACGGCAAGGTCGACGACGGCACGATGCGCTTTTCCAATCCGGCCCCTCAACCGGCCGCGCGGACGACCGGACGACTGACGCCCGAGCCGGCCTGAGCCGATGTGACGGGCCATGAGCGGGGAAGCCGGATGACGGTGCTGATTTCCGACGACGGCCCGGTGCGGACGGTGACGATCCACCGGCCCGACAAGCGCAATGCTGTCGATCCCGCGACCGCCAATGCGCTGCGGGACGCCTTTGCCGCGTTCGATGCGGACGATGCCGTCGATGTCGCGATCCTGACTGGATCGGGTGGCACCTTCTGCGCCGGCTTCGATCTGGGCGCTGTCGGCCAGACCCGGTACGAGCCCGAGGGCGTCGGACCGATGGGGCCGACCCGCATGTTGCTGTCCAAGCCCGTGATCGCGGCGGTGGAAGGCCATGCGGTCGCCGGCGGGCTGGAACTCGCTTTGTGGTGCGACCTGCGCGTCGCTTCCGAGACCGCGATCTTCGGCGTGTTCTGCCGGCGCTGGGGCGTGCCGCTGATCGATGGCGGAACGGTGCGGCTGCCGCGCATCGTGGGGCAAGGCCACGCGCTCGACATGATCCTGACCGGACGGCCGGTCGAAGCCCCCGAAGCCCTGGCGATGGGCCTCGCCAACCGGCTGGTGCCCGCCGGCGGCGCGCTGTCGGCGGCGCAGGCGCTGGCCGCCGAGATCGCCCGTTTTCCAGCGCTGTGCATGAAGACGGATCGCATGTCCGCCCATCGCCAATGGGACATGACGATCGAGGATGCGCTGCGATTCGAGGGCCGCGAGGGCGAAGCCCCGCTGCGCCATGGCGCTGAAGCCGGCGCCGCGCGCTTCACCGGAGGAAAGGGTCGCGGCGGCGATTTCGAGGAGATCTGATCAGGCCAATTCCTTGTCATTCCCGCGAACGCGGGAATCCAGTGGCGCAGATCTGTCCGGAAAACGTAGTGCAGCTGGATTCCCGCGTGCGCGGGAATGACAAGGGTGGTTATGGATGGCTCGAAGAAGCATCAGATATTCAGTTCCAGCCACCGCAACACCCGCTCGCCACGCGGCGAAAGCCGATATCCCACCGCCAGACTTTCGGTCAGCCCCTTGGCCTTGAGCGCACGGACACGCGGTTTGAAGATCGCGGTCTCAAGCCCGAGTTCCGCGGCGAGATCGGGCGCGCGCCGTCCGGGAAAGCGTTCGATCAGCTCAAGCGCCGCGCGGGCGAACACCTGGTCGGTTCTCCCCAGCAGGTCCGCGATCGCGGCATCCGACAGGTCCGCATCCTCGCGAAGCGCCGGGCGCGGGTCTGCGCCGGCCGGGCGGACGGCGATGCGATAGAGGTCGCCATCGCGCGCCGAGAGTTCGGCCTTCAGCGCAGCAAGATCGGGGTGGCCGGCGGCGCGCGCGTCTTCGTCGGTCAGCGCATCCAGTGCCATCGGCTCGACGCGATCGAACGCGACGAGGCCGATCGATGTAAGCTGGGCGCCGCCCGTTCTGGCCGCGGGCGCCTTCCAGCGGCGGAACTGGAGCGTGATGCGTCCCGCCGCGATGCCATCCAGCGTCTCGCGGCGGAAAAGCATCAGCCCTTCTTCAGAATATCGAGCGCCGCCGCCGTCATCGCTTCCGTTGCGGTGGAGATGACCGTCTCCGCCTCCGGCGCCCAGAACGGACTGTGCAGCGAGGGCAGCGTCGTGAGATCACCGCCCGCGGCATCCCATTTCGCCCTGGGCACGCCACCCACCCAGAACAACAGGCTCTGGATCGACTTGTCGGCATCGCGATAGCGCCCGAAATCCTCACCCACCATCGGCGGCGGCACGGCCGTCACCCGATCCTTTCCAAAGCGAGCGGCGAAGAAGCCGGCCATGCGCGCCGTGAATTCCGGGGTATTGATCGCGGCCGGGGTGGAGGTGTCACGCTGAACCGTCACGACCGGCATCTTGTCTTCCGGCACTCCGGCCGCGATCGCCTCGCCCTTCGCGATGCGGGCGATGCCGCCCAGCATCAGTTCTCGCGCCTTGTCGTTATAGGTGCGCACGGTCAGCAACAGCTTCGCCTCGTCCGGGATCACATTGTGCTTGGCACCGGCCTGGAAACTGCCGACGGTGACCACTGCGGCATCCTGCGGATCGAGCTCGCGGCTCACCAACGTCTGCAACGCGCCGACGATGCGTGAAGCGAGCACGATCGGATCCTTGGTCGCCTGCGGCACGGCGCCATGCCCGCCCAGCCCCTTCACGATCAGGTCGACGCTATCGACCGTCGCGGCGGCGGGGCCGGACGTGTAGCCGATCGTGCCGGCGGGCAGCGAGGCGCTGTCATGGAAGGCGAGCGCATATTGCGGCTTGGGGAATCGCGTGAACAGCCCGTCGGCGAGCATCGCCTTGGCGCCTTCGCTCGTCTCCTCGCCCGGCTGCAGGATCATGACGAGCGTGCCCGACCATTGATCCTTCATCGCCGCCAGCCGCTTCGCGGTGGCGACCCAGGCGGTCATGTGCGTGTCATGCCCGCAGGCGTGCATCACGCTGGTCTCGACGCCGGTCGCGCTCACGCCCTTGGCCTTGCTGGCGAAGGGGAGCCCGGTCTGTTCGGGAACGGGCAGCCCGTCCATGTCGGCGCGGATCAGCAGCACCGGGCCGGGGCCATTCTCCATCACCGCGACCACGCCGGTCACGCCGACCTTCTCGGTCACCTTGAAGCCCAGCTTGCGCGCCTCCACCGCGAGCTTCGCGGCGGTGTTGACCTCCTTCATGCTCAATTCGGGATTGGCGTGCAGGTCGCGATAGAGCGGCATCACCGCCGGCATGTCCTTCGCGACGGCATCGCGCAGCGGATCGGCAAGCGCGGGGGTGGCGAACAGCAGAGGCAGAGCAAGGACGGGGGCAAGGCGGCGCATTCGGGTCTCCCAGATGATGCGCGGGACGCTAGGCCGAAAAGCCGTTGAACTCAAAACCCTTCGTCGCTCCAGCGGAAGCTTGAGCCCATGCAATGGCTGGAACATCGCGAAATCTGCAAGGATCGCATGGGCTCCAGCTTTCGCTGGAGCGACAGGGAGAGAAGAGCCGAGACAAGAGAGAAATCCTTAGAGCATCGTGCGGAAAAGTGGGAACCGGTTTTCCGTAAAAACGATGCGATCACAAACATCTAGAGCGGACTTCGCGATTCAGGTTTTGCGCAGTCCGCTCTAGCCCGCCGGCACCAGTTCGATCACGTCCATCATCGATTCGAAACGCGGCCAGGGCAGGATCATCCGCCAGCGGCGCGGGCCGATCTTCTCGACCGCGCCGGCCATGTCGCGATCGGCATCGCGGCCATAATCGATCGCCTGGGTCTCGTCGCCCAGCATCAGCGTGCCCAGAAAGATCTGGCGGCCGCCATCGTCGTTGAACACGAGGCCGACGGGCCGCTGCGATCCGCTGGTCTTGGTGAAGCTCGAAACCTCGCCCTCGTCCGCGATGTCGCAGTTGAAGGCCGGATAAGCGGTATAGTCGCTCATGCCCGCGCTTTTCGCACCCAGTTTGATGACGCGGCAGCGATAGGCGCCGGGCGGGATGCCGTCGGGATCGGCGATCGCCGCATCGGGTTCGAGCAGCGCGCCCTGGTTCGCGACCTGCGCGGCATGCGACAGGCGCGCCTGCCGCAACGCCGTCGTGAAGGCGGTCCGCCAATCCCGCAGCCTTTGGCGATCGGCCGCGGTCGCGACCTTGCGCCAGTCGGCCGCCATCGGAGCGGAAGACGATCTTACCCCGGACGGCCCCTTGGACGTGCATCCCGCGACCAGAAGGGCAATGAGCGCCCCCCGGAAAACTGCATTCATGGCGACCCTATCGTAACTGACGGGAGCCAGCATGACAGGGCGCCACCGAAAGGACCAGTGCGGAAAACCCCTACCGAATTATTGCGCCGTCCATCCGCCGTCGACCGACAGATTGGCGCCGGTGATCGTGCTGGCTTCGTCGCGGCACAGGAACAGCGCGAGCGCCGCCACCTGTTCGACCGTGACGAAGGTCTTGGTGGGCTGGCCCGCGAGGAGCACGTCGTTCATCACCTGCTCGCGCGTCATGTTGCGCGCCTTCATCGTGTCCGGGATCTGGTTCTCGACGAGCGGCGTCCAGACATAGCCCGGCGAGATGCAGTTGGCGGTGACGCCGAACGTGGCGAGTTCGAGCGCGACCGTCTTGGTGAAGCCGGCCAGACCGTGCTTGGCGGTGACATAGGCCGATTTGAACGGCGAGGCGACGAGCGAATGCGCGGAGGCCGTCTGGATGATCCGCCCCCATTTGCTCTGCTTCATGTGCGGCACGGCAAGGCGGGTGGTGTGGAACGCCGCGTTCAGATTGAGCGCGATGATCAGATTCCATTTGTCGAGCGGAAACTCCTCGACGGGCGCGACATGCTGGACTCCGGCATTGTTGATCAGGATGTCGACGCCGCCGAACGCCTTGGCGGCCTCCGCCATCATCGCCTCGATCTCATCGACCTTGGTCAGATCGTGGCCGCTATACATCGCATCGCCGCCGCTCGCCTGCGCCAGCGCCGCACGCTCCGTCTCGATCGCCTGCGCATCGCCGAAGCCGTTGATGATCAGGTTCGCGCCTTCGGCGGCAAGCGCCTTGGCATAAGCGAGGCCGATGCCGGAGGTGGAGCCGGTGACGAGCGCGGTCTTGCCCTTGAGGAACATTCTGGTCAGCCTTTCGATATCTCGGTGTCATTCCCGCGAAGGCGGGACTCCAGGGTCTCCGGGCATGATGCCGGAGATTGGCTGGAATCCCGCTTTCCGGATGATGACAAGGTGTTCAGGAAACTCATATGTCCGGTTTCGCCGTCGCCGGCGGAGACAAATCGAACGCGGCGGTCTTGCCGTCGATGATGTTGGTCGCGAGCAGCCCGGCCTTGGAGATCGCGCCGGAAACCGCCTGATGCCCGGCCAGCCAATGCTCGGCCATGGTGCGCGCCGAGAATTCATAGTCGCGCGAACCGCCCTCCCAGGCATTGGCGCGATAGATGAGATGGACCAGATTGACCGCGCTTTCGCGCGCCAGCTCCGCCAGCGCCTTCATATCGGGATCCTCGGCGAGGTCCGCGGGCAGTTTCGAGAGCGCGCGCCGGATCGCTTCCCGCTCCTTGCGCAGTTTCAGCAACTGGTCCGACACCTGACGCGTGCGGCTGGAGAAGCGGATCTCCTTCTCGCGCGCCATCACGTCCATGATCGTGCGCGGGCGATCATGCGCGGCGGAGAACAGATCGACCTGGAAGACCAGCAGGTCGCCCGACTGATTGTCGAGCACATGGCTGAGCGGCGTGTTCGACACCAGCCCGCCATCCCACCACAGGCAGCCGTCGATCTCGATCGGCGGCAGGCCGGGCGGCAACGCGCCCGACGCCATGATGTGGCGCGCGTCGATGCGTTCGATGCGATTGTCGAAATAGCGGAAATTGCCCGATTCGACGTTCACCGCCCCCACGGAAAACCGCATCGGCCCATCATTCAGCAGATCCCAGTCGACCAGCGCGTCGAGCGTGCCGGCCAGCGCCGCGCTGTCGTAGAAGCTGAGCGCCTGCATCGTGCCGGGCACGGCCAGCATCGGCGGAATGGCGCGCGGACTGAAGAAACCGGGCACGCCGAAACCCGCGACGAAGCCGGCCGACCATTCGTGCAGGAACTCGCGGAGCTGATCGTCGTGCCAGACCGGAAAGCTCGGCAATGCGCTGGTGACGCGATCCCAGAAGGCGCGCAGCCGTTCGACCCGGCGTTCGGGCGGATTGCCCGCGATCAGCGCCGCATTGACCGCGCCGATCGAGATGCCCGCCACCCAGTCGATCTCGATGCCGGTATCGGCCAGCGCCTCGAACACGCCGGCCTGATAGCTGCCCAGCGCACCGCCACCTTGCAGGACGAGCGCGACCTGATCGGGCAGCGGCAACGCGGCGTTGCGTGCCGTACGGCGACTGGAAGCGGGATCGGGCCGAGCCATTGTGCAGCGCAATATCAGAAGACGCTCCGCAGGGCCATCGCTTCCGGTGTGCGAAGGCCAATGCAAGAGGACTGTCCACGACGCGCGGGCTGCGCCATAACTTGCTTCGCGCAACGCCTTCGGGTGGCGCAACGTTGAAACGGATCGAGACGCACACAGGCTGGGGAGCGCGCCATGCGGTTGGACGACGAACAGGAAAGCACCAGCTTCGAGGATCGCAGCGGCGGCGGTGGCGGTCGCGGTTTCGGCTTTCCGATGGGCGGCGGCGGCCTCAACCTGGGCGGCGGGAAGATCGGCTGCGGCGGCCTCGTGATATTGATCATCATCGCGCTGGTGTTCGGGCTCGATTCATTCGGCGGCGGCCAACTCAGCACACCTGCGCCCCAGTCGCAGACACAGGCACCTTCCACACAGGCGGGCCCGGACGGGTCCACGATCAATCCGCAGCTCCGCAGCACGATCCTGAAAGTGCTGGGTTCGACCGAACGGCGCTGGAGCGACATCTTCCAGGCGAACGGCCAGAGCTACGAAAAACCGGTGCTGGTCTTCTACACCGACAACGACCAGTCGGGCTGCGGCGCGGCGCAGGCGGCGATGGGTCCCTTCTACTGCCCGGCCGATCACCGCATCTATCTCGACGTCTCCTTCTTCGATGAGCTCGCCAACCGTTTCGGCGCGAAAGGCGATTTCGCCGGCGCCTATGTGATCGCGCATGAAGTGGGCCATCACGTCCAGACCATCACCGGCACCGCCGAACGGGTCCATGCGGAGCGTGCACGCGCCAGCCGCGCGCAAGGCAATGCGCTGCAGGTGCGCATGGAACTGCAGGCCGATTGCTATGCCGGTGTCTGGGCGGCGAACGACAAGAATCTGATGGAGCCCGGCGACATGGAGGAAGGGCTGACCGCCGCCAACGCGATCGGGGATGATACGCTGCAAAAAGCCGCCGGCCAGCGCCCCGTGCCCGAAAGCTTCACCCACGGCACCTCGGCCCAACGCATGAAATGGCTGAAGCGCGGGCTGGAAACGGGCGATCCCGCGCAATGCGACACGTTCAGCGGCGCGATCTGAAGCGATCGGCCGCACGATGGACAGGCGCCGCCATCAGGGCTAAAGGCCCGCCTATGAAGATGTTCGCTCTCGGCTATCGATACCCCCGCTCCAACTGACGGGCGAGCTGTGCCCGTCACGCGCGGACGGGCTGGGTATGAGTGAACCCAAGGGACTGTAAATCCCCCGCAATTGCTGTGAAGGTGCGAATTCCTTCCCCGTCCACCAGCGAAAAGCGCGCATTTCTCCGCACCGGGCGCTCTTCGCGAAAAGGGCCGGCATGTCGCCATGCCGGCCCTTCCCGTTCGTTCCGCACCGCATCTGCGGATGTGCGGAACATCCCTCCCGGAGAGGGAGCTCGCGATCAGTAGAAGCTCATGAAGCGGGCATAGCTGTAGGACGCGCTTCGGCCGTCATCGACATCACCGAACAGCGCGCCGCGACGCTCCTCGTCGCGCCAGGCGCGTTGCGCCTCGTCCGCCGACTTCGAAATCGTGACACGATCGTCGACCGACTGGATCCAGGCCGACGGGATCGAATGATGATGGCCGCCGGCATCGGTGTCGCCCTTCGTCAGGATGACGCGATCGCCGCGTACCTTGTCGACCGTGCCGACATGGGCGCCATCGCTGCCGACGACCTCCATATGTTCGGCCACCAGCTGGAGCGAATCGCGCTGGCTGGACCGGCGGCTGCGCCAGGAACCGAATTCATTGTCGAAATGCGACTGGGTTTCCCGACGATATTCATCATAATCGCGGTCGAGCGCCGCGATCTGGCGGTTGCGCCAATGATTGTAGCTGGGATCATGATGGCGCGATCCCCGCTGCGGGCGATCGGCTTCATAACGCTCGTCATGGCGCGCATCCAGTTCGCGCCGCCGCTCGGCATCCTCGTCGCCGAACCAGGACCGGACCTCGTCGCCCGCGCGGGTGAAGAAGCCGCGATCGTCATAATCATAATCGCGCGGCATATCGGCGCGGCCATAACGGCTTCGTTCGCGATCACTCCACGATTCATATGAACGGCCACGCGGCTGATCGTAGCGCTCGCGATCGTAACCGCGCAAACGGTCTCCATAGGCGCTGGCGCCGCGATCGTCCCGGAAGCGATGATCGCGATAGTCGCGTTCTTCGCGGGATCCCGTCTGGAAACCGCGTTCGTTTCGATAATAGCCCATCGAACACCTCCTCAACAGCGGAGCGCGGGCGTCACGCCGCGCGCAATCCATTGAAAAAATGGAGAGTTCATGGCGGAGTTCCGGGGCGAGTCGTCCAATCGTTCCGCCATGCCGACGAACCGCCTGACGCAGGCGAAACGATCAGGAATTTTGCATGATCAAGCCCGTTGCATCCCCTGAAATGTGAAGCTAAAGGGAGCGGCCCGCGCGGAAGCGCCGGGTACGGGGCGGGGCTGTAGCTCAGATGGGAGAGCGCTGCAATCGCACTGCAGAGGTCAGGGGTTCGATTCCCCTCAGCTCCACCACCCCGCCAAAGCTTCCCTTTCCGAAGCCGCCTTTCCAAAGCCCCCTTTCCAAAGCCCAACGTCGAGCCTAGCTCGAAGGGCATGACCGATCCCCAACCCACCCCGGCGGCGACGCTGATCGTGTTTCGCGACCGCAAGGGCGCGCCACCCGAACTGCTGATCGTCAAGCGCGCCAGCGTGATGAGCTTCGCGGCCGGCGCCCTGGTCTTTCCGGGCGGGCGGGTCGATCCCGGCGACCATGTGCTGGCGGCGGGCGCCGCCGATCCGGAGGATGGCGCGGCCCGCGTCGCCGCGATCCGCGAGACGCTGGAGGAAAGCGGGATCGCGATCGGCTTCGACCCCATGCCCGATCCCGAAACCGTGGCGGCGCTGCGCCAGGCGATGGTCGACGGCATGGCATTCGGCGAGGCGATCGCGCGCGGCGGCTGGCGCCTCGATCTCGACATGCTGGTCCCATGGGCGCGCTGGTGCCCCAATTTCCGCGAGACCCGCGCCTTCGACACACGGTTCTATATCGCGCGCCTGCCCGAAAATGCGCCCGAGCCCAGCGTGGACGCCAGCGAGAACACGCATATTTTCTGGGCGGATGCCGATACGGTGCTCGATCGCGCGCGGTCCGGCGCGGCGCGCGTCATTTTCCCGACCTGGCGCAACCTCGAACGGCTCGCGCTGTTCGCCGATTTCGATGCCGCCGCCGCCTATAGCGCGAACTATCCGATCCGGCTGATCCGTCCCTGGGTCGAGCAGCGGGAAAGCGGCCCCTATCTGCTGATTCCCGACGATCTCGGCTATCCGGTGACCGAGCAACCGCTCAGCGAAGTCTCGCGGGCCTGATGCCCAAATCTCGCCGCCGGACGACGCGCAAGACCCGGCGGACGGCGCAGATGCTCATCCTGCTCGCCATCGCCGCGGCGATGCTGCTTGCGCTCTACGCCTTTTCGCGCGCGCGGCCGCAGGATGTGCCATGGACGCCGCTCGACCTGGGCCAGCCCATCGGCCTGTTCACCGGCCGGAAGATCGCCGCGCTGACCGAGCAACCGGCGCTCTGCCGCGCGCTGCTCGACCGGGCCGGCGCGCATTTCGATGCGATCCCGCCATTCGGCGCCGATCAATGCCTGGTCGAGGACGGGCTGAAGCTTGCCGGGGGGGCCCGGCGAATCACGCTGCTGCCCGAAAATCCGCGCATGGCGTGCCCGGTGGCGGCGGGGCTGGCGATGTGGGAATGGAACATCGTGCAGCCCGCCGCCCGGCGCATCTTCAACCAGCGGGTCGAGGCCATCGACCATCTCGGCACCTGGAATTGCCGCCATATCGCGGGCAGCACCAGCTGGAGCCAGCACGCCACCGCCGATGCGATCGACGTCGCCGGATTCCGGCTGGCCGACGGCACCGTGATCAACGTGCTGCGCGACTGGAAGGGCGATGCGAAGAAGGCCGAATTCCTGCGCACCGTCCGCGACGGGGCATGTGCGCTGTTCTCGACGGTCCTCTCACCCGATTATAACGCCGCGCACGCCGATCACCTGCATATCGATCAGGCGCGGCGCGGGGCGATGAGCCGCCGTCCCTGCCGTTGATTCAGAAGAGCCCACCGCCCAGCATCAAGCGGATCACACCGATCCCGATGACGACCAGATTGAGGTTGCGACCGGCCGTGCTGCGCGAGAGCACGCCGATCCCGGCGCCGATCACCGCGACCGGAATGATGAACCAGTTCGCCCAGCCGAGCAGCGGAATGAATGCGAACACCGCCAGGATCAGGGCGATGACGCCGATAACCAGCGAAACGATATTGAGCATCAGGCGGAAACTCCCGGTTCTGCGCGCGGCAGGAACCAGCGCGCGATGATAAGGCCGCCGACGACCAGCATCGCGGTGTCGCCGACGAAGAGATAGATGAAATGCCCCCAGTCGTGGTGATACCAGATCGGTTCGCCGAGATGCGCGAGCACCCCGCCGGCCACCGAAAACAGCACGACCAGCTTCGCGCGCGACACGAAATCGGGAACACGCGCCGCAACGGTCAGCAGCGCGAACCCCATCAGCAGCGCGACGATCAGTTCATGGACGAAACCGCTGATCAGCACGGCGGGATCGGCCACGCCGAAACCGCCCGAATTATAATGGATCGTCGCGATCGGCCCCTTTCCATACATGACCGCGCCGGCCGCCGTCGCGGCCGACGGGATGGTGTAGGTGCCGGTCTGCTTCAGGTTGGCGGCAAGCACCTGCTGCACCGTCGCCTGTTGTTGAACATCCGCCGAGCCATAAGCGAGATAGGAAAGCGGCGTCGCGAAGAAGATGAAGCCGGTGACGAACATCGCGATCGCCGCCGCGAACGAGCCAATCAGCATCCTGGGCATATCGGCCTCCCCTAGAGCGATTTGCAGTTCGATGGACTCATCGAACGACTCGAAAATCGCCTTAAAACAAAGCGTACTGCATGCGATCCGCTAGAAGTGGATCGCATGCAGTAGTTCGGTCGGGCGAGACTAGGTTGCCCCGCACGGCTTGGCTAGTTCAACCGATCAGGGTGGCCGGACGTTCCCGAATTTGTGCCCGCGCCGTAACCTAGCGCGTCAGCGAGCGGACGAAACCGATCAGGCCGGTCTGGCGGCTGCGCTTCAGCCGCTCGGCCTGAAGGATCGTCTTCACCGACTGGAAGCAGCTTTCGGCATCGTCGTTGACCAGGACATAATCATAACCGTCCCAGTGCGCGATTTCCGCCGCGGCGCGCGACATTCGCGCCTCGATCACTTCCTCGCTGTCGGTCGCGCGGCCGCGCAGCCGCCGTTCCAGCTCCTGAAGCGACGGCGGGAAGATGAAGACGCGGACGACGTCCCCCCCGGCGATCTGGTGGAGCTGCTGGGCGCCCTGCCAGTCGATGTCGAACAGCACGTCGCGGCCATTGGCCAGCATCTCCTCGACCGGCGCATGCGGCGTGCCGTAGCGATGGCCGAAGACATGCGCCCATTCGAGGAATTCGTGGTTCGCCACCATGTCCTTGAACTTCGCGACATCGACGAAGTGATAATCGACGCCGTCCTTCTCGCCGGGGCGCATCGGACGCGTCGTCGCCGAAACCGACATGGCGAGGCCGGAATCGGCCGCCAGCAGCTTGCGCGCGATCGTCGATTTGCCCGCGCCCGACGGCGAGGAAAGAACGAAGAGAACGCCGCGGCGCTTGAAACCGTGCGGGTCGGACTGGATGGGATCGGCCATGGCCGCTAGTGACGTGGGGAGCGGGCCGCGTCAACAATGCGGACGCCACAAAAAGGGGGCCGGATGCCGATATTCGTTGGGCTGATGCGCGCGATCAATGTCGGCAAGCGCCAGATGCCGATGAAGGAGCTGCGCGCGCTGGCGGAGACGCTGGGCTATGAGGCGCCCGAAACCTATGTGGCGAGCGGCAACCTGATCTTCCGCGCGAAAGGCGCGGCAGACACGGTCGCGGCGGACCTCGAAAAGGCGATCAAGGATCGCTTCGGCTTTTTCGCCGACGTGATCCTGCGCGATGCGCGCCACTGGAAAGCCTATCGCGACGCCAATCCCTTCGCCGACGATGCGAACGCAATCCCCAAGATGGTCCATCTTTGCCTGGCACGCGCACCGCTGAAGCCCGGACTGGTCGAAGGCCTGCGTGAGCGCGCGCGGGACGGCGAACGCATCGAACTGATCGGCGACGGCCTGTGGGTCGATTTCGGCGGCAATGGCGTCGCGCGATCGAAGCTGACCCCGGCAATATTCGACAAGCTGGCGGGATCGACGGTGACCGCGCGCAACTGGAACACCGTGCAGAAGCTGCAGGACATGATCGAGGCACGGGCATGAGCGCGCCGTCGATCCGCGACATCGGCGCGCGCCACTGGGCGGTCGTCGCCGTCATCCTGGCGGTCACCGCCGCCGCGCTGCTCTGGGCCGGCCGCTCGGCGATCTGCGCATGCGGCACCGTCGAACTCTGGCACGGCGCGCTCGATGCGGGGAACAGCCAGCATATCGCGGACTGGTACACGCCAAGCCACATCATCCACGGCTTCCTGTTCTATGGACTGGGATGGCTGGTGATGCGCAGCCGTCCGCCGGGTGAGCGGCTGATCCTGGCGGTCGCGATCGAAGCGGCATGGGAAGTGCTGGAAAATTCGCCGATCATCATCAACCGATATCGCGATGCGACGATGGCGCTCGGCTATTCGGGAGACAGCGTGATCAATTCGGTCGCCGATGTGGCCTGGATGGCATTGGGCTTCGCCTTCGCCCGCCGCGCGCCAGTCTGGGTGACGGTGTCGCTCGCCATCGGCTTCGAACTGCTGACGCTCTGGGTGATCCGCGACAATCTGACGCTCAATGTGCTGATGCTGGCCTGGCCGATCGAGGCGATCAAGACATGGCAGGGCGCGGGCTAGGGCCTATGTCCTAGCATATCCTGACAAATCCGGTTTAAGCTTGATTCGATGGCCCATGATCACGCGCATTCGCATGACGGACATTCGCATGATGGGCATTCGCATGATGGCCACGCCCATGCGCATGCCGGCCATTCGCACGGCCCCGGCCATGTCCACGCCCCAGCCGACTTCGGGCGCGCCTTCGCGATCGGTATCGCGCTCAACATCCTGTTCGTCGCGGCGGAGGCGATCGCCGGGCTGACCACCGGATCGATGGCGCTGCTCGCGGACGCGGGACATAATCTGTCGGACGTGATCGGCCTGCTCGTCGCCTGGGGCGGCGCCACGCTCGCCAAGCGGCCGCCGAGCAAGCGCTTCACTTATGGCCTGCGCGGATCGACCATCCTGGCCGCGATGATCAACGCGCTGCTGCTGCTGATCGCGATCGGCGCGATCGCTCTCGAAGCAGTGCAGCGCTTCGCGCATCCGCAGCCGGTGCCGGGCGCGACCGTGATGCTGATCGCCGGCATCGGCATCGTCGTGAACGGCGGCACCGCCATGCTGTTCATGAGCGGCCGCCACGGCGACCTCAATATCCGGGGCGCCTATCTCCACATGGCGGCCGACGCCGCGGTTTCGGCGGGCGTGGTCATCGCCGGCGCCGCGATCCTGCTGACCGGCGCGGCCTGGATCGATCCGCTGGTCAGCGTCGCGATCTGCTTCGTGATCTTCTGGGGCACCTGGGGGCTGTTGCGCGATTCGGTGACGATGTCGCTGGCCGGCGTGCCTGGCGAGATCGACCGCGACAAGGTGGAGATCGAATTGCTGATCTCACCCGGCGTGACCAAGGTCCACGATCTCCACATCTGGCCGATGAGCACCACCGAGGTGGCGCTGACCGCGCATATCGTGATCCCGCGCGATCACCCCGGCGACGCGTTCCTCGACGAGGTCCGCCAACGGCTCAACAGCAAATTCGGCATCCACCACGTCACCATCCAGATCGAGACGGGGCAGCATAACGATTGTCAGGAAACGCGCTGCGCCTGACGGTGGCTCATACCGGGCTATCGGGTGACGGCGCATCCGCCTGCTTCGCCGCACGGCGACGATCGAACGCCTTCTTGGCGACATAGGCGCCGCCGATCGCCAGGCCCAGCGGCCCCAGCCGGCGCAACCCGCCCATCGCGATCGCGCCGATCGCGGCGCCCTTCAAACCACTGTTCCCGTTGCGCCGGTCGATCTCGCGCCCCACCAGCGCGCCGATGACTTTCCCGATCATGCAAGTCTCCCTTCCCTGAACCAAAGCACCGAACCACTGTCCGGTTCCACCTTTTCGTCTCGGCTATGGCTTTGCACGCATCATCGGGCTAGATGGAAGATGCGTGGGGACGATGTTCAGGGTTGCCACACGGAGCTGGTGATGCTCCGCCAGGGGTGGGTTTTGCGTGCTTTGCTGTTCCTGATGATGGTATTGTCGTCGGCTTTGCCGGCGTCCGTCCATGCCACGCCGATCGGCTTTCTGCAGACGCCGGTGCCCGAGGGTGCTGCCGGGCAGACGGTTGCGGTCACGCGTGTCGTCAGCGGAATCCTGAGCTATGCGCGCTGGCCGACCGAGCCCGCGCCGCTCAGGCTGTGCGTCGCCGGCACGCCGCGTTTCGCCGGCGGCCTCTCGACATTGCCGGCGCGATCGCCGCGCCGGATGGAAGTGCTGCGGATCACCGGCACCTCCGCCGCCAGCGAAGGATGCAAGGCGCTCTATCTGGGCCGGCTGGAAGCGGATGAGCGCCGCCGCCTGATCGCCTCCGCGCGCGGGCAGGCGGTCGTCACCATCGACGAGGACGATCCGCCGTGCCGGGCCGGCGCGATGTTCTGCCTGCACGTCGCGGCGAACAGCGTTGCGTTCGAACTCAATCTCGACGCGGTTTCGCGGTCGACGGTGCGGATCGATCCCAAGGTATTGCTGCTCTCGCGTCGGGGAGAGCGGACATGAGCCTTGACCGCACCCTGCCCACGATCCGCCAGGTTCTGGCCAATGTCCATTTCCGCGTCACGCTGATCGCGGTCGGCCTGGCCGGAATCACGGTGCTGCTGACCGGCATCGTCGCGGTGCGCGGCTATGCGCAGCACAATCTGGAACTCGTCGCGAAATCGGCGAGCTATACCGTCGAGGCGGCGCTGGTGTTCGGAGATACCGTCGCCGCCGCCGAGGGTATCGCCCCGCTCGCCGCGAACGAGGATGTCGCCGAGCTGACGGTCCACGACGCGAACGGGCGGCTGATGGCCGGATGGCGGCGGAACGATCAGGGGCCGACCCGGCTGATCGAGCATGCCGTGGCGGCGATGCTCTTTTCCGAACCGATCACCGCCGAGGTCCGTCATCAGGGCGGCGTGATCGGGCAGATCCGCCTGCGCGCCGATGCACGCGGGCTCGTCCGCTTCATCGGACAAGGGCTGGCCGGCATGATCATCTGCCTGCTGGTCACGGCGGCTCTCTCCTATTTCCTGGCGCGCCGCTTCCAGCAGAAGATCGTCAATCCACTGCGCGCGATCGCCGAAACCGCGCATGCGGTGCGCGCGCGCCGCGCCTTCGGCCTGCGCGCGCCCCGCGCCGAGATCGATGAGATCGATTCTTTGGGCCAGGATTTCAATGCGCTGCTCGAAGAACTCGAAACCTGGCAGGCGCATATCCGTTCGGAGCATGAAAGCCTTGCGCACCGCGCGACGCATGATGCGCTGACCGGGCTTGCAAATCGCGCCTCGTTCGAAGCGCAGATCGCCCGTGCGGCAGCCGACGCGACCGCCGCCGAAGGCTGGTTCGCGATCCTCTATCTCGATTTCGACCGGTTCAAGGAGATCAACGACACCCATGGCCATGCCGGCGGCGACGCCGTGCTGGTCGAGGTGGCGGCGCGGATCAAGCGCCGGCTCCGTCCCGGCGATGCGGCCGCGCGGCTTGGCGGCGACGAGTTCGCGATCCTGCTTGCCTCATGCGCCGGCCGCAGCGAGGCGGAGCGCGCGGCCGCGGCGATCGCGATCACCATGGCCGATCCCGTCGCACTGCCCGGCGGCGGCACGGTAGACGCCGGGCTGAGCATCGGCATCGCGGTATTCCCGGAAAATGGCCGCACCGTCGAAGCACTGATGCACCATGCCGATGCCGCCATGTACGGCCAGAAGCAGACGGGCCAGGCAGAAACCGTCCGCAACGCGCCGATCCCGATCCGGCCGATCCAGAACCAACCCGGCTGAAGCCAACCAACCGAGGGAAAGTATGCGTAAGGCCCTTGCTCCGTTGACCGCCCTGATGCTCCTGCCGCTCGCGGCATGCCAACCGCCCGTGCGCCCCGCCCCCGCGGCCCAGCCGGCCGGGCTGACCCCGGCGCAGGTGGCCGTGCTGCGCGAACAGGGTTTTTCCGAAACCGATGACGGATGGCAGTTCGGCATGGCCGACCGGCTGCTCTTCGCGACCGACCGCAGCCGCCTGGTGCCGGCGCAGGCCGAGCGCATTGCCGCCATCGCCCGTGCGCTCGTCGCGGTCGATATCATGCGGCTGCGCGTCGAAGGACATACCGATGCGACGGGCACCGTCGCGCACAATCAGCGCCTGTCGCAACAGCGCGCCGACGCCGTCGCCCGGGCGCTGGCCGCCGGCGGGCTGCCCCGCGATGGGATCGCGGCGATCGGCCTGGGCAAGAGCCAGCCGCTGGAAAGCAATCGCACCGCCGCCGGACGCGCCGAGAATCGACGCGTGGTGATCATCGTCTCCTCCTCCTGAGGAAGAGGCAAACCGGTTCCAATCCCCGCGTTCGCGGGGACAGGCTTTTCCGTGCGATGCAACCTTGTCGTTGTCGCATCGCTGGCACGGAAAACCGGTTCCCACTTTTCCGTGCGATGCTCTAGGAGCGTCCCGAATCCGAAACGGGAGATTTTCGATGCAAGCGATTGGCGTGATCGGCGCGGGGCAGATGGGGGCGGGCATCGCCCAGGTTTCGGCGCAGGCCGGCTATCATGTCTATCTGGCCGATGCGAAGCTGGAGCTGGCGCAAAAGGGCAAGGCGGGAATCGAGAAGCAGCTCGGCCGGCTGGTCGAGAAGGAAAAGATCGACCCGCAGACGCGCGACCAGATCCTTGCGCGGATCGAGCCCGTCGCCGATTTCACGCCGATGGCGTCCGCCGGGCTCGTGATCGAGGCCGCCACCGAACGCGAGGAAGTGAAGCGCGCGATCTTCGAAGCGGTCGGCAAGATCCTGGGGCACCAGGCCGTGCTCGCGTCCAACACCTCGTCGATCCCGATCACCCGGCTCGCCCAGGCGTCACCCGATCCGAAGCGCTTCGTCGGCGTGCATTTCTTCAATCCGGTGCCGCTGATGGGGCTGATCGAACTGATCCGTGGCCTCGCCACGTCGGACGAGACGGTCGGGATCGTCGAACGCTATGCCCAGTCGCTCGGCAAGAAGGTGGTGCACGCCAATGACGCGCCGGGCTTCATCGTCAATCGCATCCTGCTGCCGATGCTCAACGAGGCCTGTTTCGCGCTGGGCGAGGGCGTCGCCAACATCCGCGACATCGATACGGCGGTTCAGCTCGGCCTCAATCATCCGATGGGGCCGTTGACGCTGGCCGACTTCATCGGGCTCGACACCTGCCTGGAGATTTGCCGCGTCCTCCATTCGGGCACCGGCGATCCCAAATTCCGCCCCGCACCGCTGCTCGTCAAATATGTCGAAGCCGGCTGGCTGGGCCGCAAGACCGGCCGGGGCTTCTACGATTATTCCGGCGACGAGCCGGTTCCGACGCGCTGAGGCAAGCGCGGGGTTCACTCTTCATCCATCGTCATCCTGATCATTGATGACGATGGATGGGGCATCCGGCGTTCGCTCCTGCCCGGCATTGCCCGTCACCGTTCCGCCTTCAGGCCCTTTTTTCGTTTTGCGTCCGGTCCCCACGCGCTATGCGGGCCAATCGCTCTCGGGGGGCCGGAAGGACATGACCGTTTCGATACCGCGTTCGCTGTTCGTCTTTTCGGTGCTCTATGGCGGCATGGTCACTGTGGCCGGCGTGCTGGGCGTCAAGCAGGTGGCGCTTGGTCCGCTCGCCGTCGAGGCCGGCATCTTCGCCTTCCTGCTGCTCGTGGTGATCAGCAGCACGATCGCGGAACTGCACGGCCAGAAGGTCGCCACGTCGCTGGTGCGCCTGGGATTCATCCCGCTGCTGGTCTCCGCCGCGCTGATCCAGATCGTGATGGCCCTGCCGCATGACGCCGACATGTATCCGCCCGCGATCGAGGCGTTCCCGATCGTCGTGGGCCAGAGCGCGCGGATGATGATCGCCGGGCTGATCGCCTATGGCATTTCGCAGACGCTGAACGTGCTGATCTTCGCCCGCCTGTCGCGCGGCGAAGGCAAGCTGGTCTGGCTGCGCGGGATCATCGCGAGCGTCGTCTCCCAGGTGATCGACACCTTGCTGTTCATTTCGATCTCCTTTCTGGGAGAACGCCCGATCCTGGGGCTGATGGCGGGGCAGATGCTCACCAAGGTGGTGCTGTCGATCCTGCTGGTGCCCCTGCTCATCACCCTGTTCGTCGCCATTGGACGGCGGCTCGATGGAAAGACTGCCGAATGACCCGTAACCACGCCCCCGATCCCGCGCTGCTCGCCAAGGCGGAGACGCTGACCGAGGCGCTGCCCTATATGCAGCGTTACGCCGGCCAGACCTTCGTGGTGAAATATGGCGGCCATGCGATGGGCGATCCCGAACTGGCGCGCGACTTCGCCGAAGATATCGTGCTGCTGAAGGCGGTCGGCATCAATCCGGTCGTCGTGCACGGCGGCGGGCCGCAGATCGGCGCGATGCTGAAGAAGCTGGGCGTCGAGAGCCAGTTCGTCGACGGACTGCGCGTGACCGACGCCGAAACCGCCAAGGTCGCGGAAATGGTGCTGTCCGGCGCGATCAACAAGGAGATCGTCTCGTGGATCGGCGGCGCCGGCGGACGCGCGGTCGGCATCTCCGGCAAGGATGGCGGCTTCGTCCGCGCCGAGAAGGTGACGCGCACCACGCGCGATCCCGGCAGCAACATCGAGAATGTCGTCGATCTCGGCTTTGTCGGAGAACCGGCGGCGATCGACCGCTCGGTGCTCGATACCATATCCAATGCCGGGATGATCCCGGTCATCGCGCCGATCGGCGTCGGCGCCGATGGCCATACCTACAACATCAACGCCGATACGATGGCCGGCGCGATCGCCGCGGCGCTGGGCGCTGCGCGCCTGTTCCTGCTGACCGACGTCGCCGGCGTTCTCGACAAGCAGGGCCAGTTGCTCACCGATCTCGATCCGGCCGCGATTCAAGGCCTGCGCGCCGACGGCACGATCAGCGGCGGGATGATTCCCAAGCTGGAGACGTGCGTGACGGCGGTCGAAGGCGGCGTCGACGCGGCCGTCATCCTCGACGGCCGCGTACCGCATGCGATGCTGATCGAGATTTTCACGAAGCAGGGCGCCGGCACCCTGGTGCATCGCTGAGCCGAAACGACAGGATCACGAAAAACCGGGCAAGCTGCGCGATTCACATTCCGCGCGGCTTGCGATAGGCTGGGCTCAGTTCACTAGAGGACACGCATGTATACCCTGCTCTCGATCGTCGCCTTCCTGCTGTATGTGGTATGGTGGATCATCATCATCCAGGCGGTTCTCTCCTGGCTGGTGGCGTTCAACGTCATCAACACCAGCAACGATTTCGTCCGCTCGATTCTCTATACGCTCCAGCGGCTCACCGAGCCGCTCTATCGCCCGATCCGGCGGCTGATGCCCGATCTCGGCGCGCTCGACCTGTCACCGCTCGTCGTGCTCCTGATCCTCTATATCCTGATGAACATCGTCATTCCCAACATCGCCGCGTCGCTGGCCTGATTGAGCGGCTGGCGCATCGACGACGAAGGCGCGATCCTTTCGCTGAAGGTGACGCCACGCGCGTCGAAGGATTCGATCGGGCCCGGCGATGCCGATCGACTGGCGGTGCGACTGCGCGCACCACCGGTCGACGGCGCCGCAAACGCGGCGCTGATCGAATTCCTGGCGCGCCATTTCGACCTGCCCAGACGTGGCGTCTCCATTCTTTCGGGCGAAAACGCGCGATTGAAGCGCGTCCGCCTGTCAGGCGATCCGGCGCATCTGGCCTCGCTGCTGGAGACATTGTAGGGGAGCGCGCATGAACGCTCAGATCATCGACGGCAAAGCCTTTGCACAAGGGCTGCGCGAACGCGTCGCCGAACGCACCGCCCAGTTTTCCGAACGCGCCGGCCGCGTGCCCGGCCTGGCCGTGGTGCTGGTGGGCGAGGATCCCGCCAGCCAGGTCTATGTCCGCTCCAAGCACAAGGCGACGGTCGCCGCCGGCATGGCGAGCTTCGAACATCGCCTGCCCGCCGAGACGGCGCAGGACGAACTGCTCGCGCTGGTCGCGTCGCTCAACGCGGACGATGCCGTCGACGGCATTCTGGTCCAGCTGCCGCTGCCCGCGCATATCGACGAGAACGCCGTCATCGCCGCAATCTCGCCCGACAAGGATGTCGATGGCTTCCATCCGGTCAATGCCGGGCGCCTGGCGACCGGGCTCGACGGCTTCGTGCCCTGCACGCCGCTCGGCTGCCTGATGCTGCTCAAGGATCGGCTCGGCAATCTGTCGGGGCTCGACGCGGTGGTGATCGGGCGCTCGAACATCGTCGGCAAGCCGATGGCGCAACTGCTGATCCGCGAGAGCTGCACTGTCACCGTCGCGCATTCGCGCACGCGCGACCTGCCGGCGCTGGTGCGTCGCGCCGATATCGTCGTGGCCGCCGTCGGACTGCCCGAAATGGTCAAGGGCGACTGGCTGAAGCCGGGCGCCGCCGTGATCGATGTCGGCATCAACCGCGTCGAAGGCAAGCTGGTCGGCGATGTCGACTTCGCATCGGCTGCACCGGTGGCGGGCGCGATCACCCCCGTGCCCGGCGGCGTCGGGCCGATGACCATCGCCGTCCTGCTCCGCAACACGCTGGTGGCCGCGCACCGCAATGCCGGCATCGCCTTCGAGGCCGGCACGCTGTGATCGCCGCCGTCCTCGCGCTGCTCGCGACGGGGACGCCGCAGACCGCGGTGGAGGCGGAGCGCACCTTTGCCGCGACCGCCCAGGCCGAAGGCCAATGGGCCGCCTTCCGCACCTTCGCCGGCGACAAGGCGATATTGTTCACGCCGGAGCCCGTACCCGCCGGGCCATGGCTCAAGGATCGGGCGGAACCGCCCGTCCCCGTGATGTGGTGGCCGCGCCTGTCCTTCCGATCCTGCGATGGAACATTGGCGGTCAATACCGGCCCGTGGATCCGTGCCGCCGGGGGCGCGACCGGCAGCTTCACCACCATCTGGCAACGCGACATGGTCGATGGACAGCCCCGATGGCGATGGCAGATGGATCATGGCCGCGACACGCCCGGCTTCATACCCGCCGGCGCGAAGGCGCGGGAGATCGTGGCCGACTGCGGCAACACCGATCGCAAGGCGCCGCCATCGAACGCCGCCCGCCCCGGTTCGGAGTCCGATGCGCTGAAGCCGCATCTCGCGAAGGACATCGTCGTCCAGCTTGAATGCGTGATGCCGCAGGCCGGCGCCGCCGCCCTGCCGGCCTTCACGACGACCGGACTGATCCGGGAGTTCCAGTCGATCGACGCCAGCATGGCCGTGCGCGTCCATGCGATCGCCGGCAAGCCCGGCGCGCACGATCTGCAAGTCTGGCAGTGGCGCGGCGGCGAAGGCTGGAAGCTCGTCCTTTACGAAACGGTGGGTGTGCGATGATCGAACTTTTCGTCTCGGCGCTGGTCACATTCTTCGTCGTGATCGACCCGCCGGGTTGCGCGCCGATCTATGCCAGCCTGACCACGGGCGCCGATGCCGCGCATCGCCGGTCGATGGCGATCCGCGCGGTCGTGGTGGCGGCGCTGATCCTGCTGGTCTTCGCGCTATTCGGCGAGAAATTGCTGGGCGCGCTCGGCATCAGCCTGGACAGTTTCCGCATCGCCGGCGGCATCATGCTGTTCCTGATCGCGCTGGAGATGGTGTTCGAGAAGCGGACCCAGCGCCGCGAGGAACGCGCCAAGGAAGTGATGGAGGCGCCCGTGGAGGACGTTTCGATCTTCCCGATGGCGATCCCGATGATCGCGGGGCCGGGCTCGATCGCCTCCACCATGCTGCTGATGGCGCGCAGCCAGGGCATCGAAGCAAGCATCGTCGTGCTGAGCGCGCTGGGTGCGATCCTGCTGCTCACCCTGGTCGCGCTGCTGCTGGCCGGGCCGCTGATGCGGCTGCTCGGCCACCGGGTCGAAACGGTGGTGACGCGCCTGCTGGGCGTGATCCTGGCGGCGCTCGCCGCGCAATTCGTGATCGACGGGATCCGCGCCAGCTTCACCTGACGCCTGGCTTCACCCGGCGCCAGTTTCGCCGAGAGAATACATGTCAGGGCTTGATCCGCCAGAGCTTGAACGGCGACTTCGCGGGCAATGCCACGGGCTCCAGCCAGGCTGGCACGATTCCACGCTCCAGCTTCGCATAGAAGCCCTTGGGCGATTTCGCGCGATAGACCGTCGCCTCGGCGAAATTGGGGCAGATCAGCAGCAATGTCGCGCCATATTTGCGGGCGATCTGACGCGCCTTCGCCTCGTCGCCGTTGAAGGCGCGATGGACGTCGAGGATCTGGGTGCCGTTGCGATGATAGGGGCCGGCGATCGCGTCATGATGCGTCAGCGTGATCAGCCGCGGACCGAGATCGACCATCGTCAGCACAGTGGCGCGCGGCACCTTGTTCAACGGCGCCATCGACGGGATCGTCGAGCATGACGCGCCCGCCTTGCGTACAGCCGCATAAACGGGCTTGTCCGGCGCCTTGGGCACCAGCCGGACGAGGAACGGCACAAGCAACCCCGATCCGGCGAGCACCAGGGCGGCGACACCGACGACGCGGACGACAATGTTGCCGCTGGCCCGCAGGCGCGGCACGATCGTCCAGATGAGATAGGTCGCGGCTGGCACGGCGAGCAGTTGCGCCGCCGCCGCCGCGCGGATCTGGAAGAACAGCAGCGCCAGCCCGCAGGTCGAGAGCAAGGCGATCGATCCCCAGGCCGCCAGCCGATCGGCGTCTCGCGCATGGCGGGCGTTCAGCAGCGCCAGGATGCTGCCGATCAGGCCAACGGCCGGCAGCGTGATCATGATCGCCGCAGTCCGCCATTCCTGCACGGTGATCGGGCGCGCCTCGCGGATATTGTCGAGCCAGTCGCGCTGCAATTCGTCCGACACGCCTTCAGGGCGGCCCAGGCATTGCGGCCAGGCCAGCGCCATGAAACCGCCGAGCAGTGCCGCCGCGACGATCGCCGCACTCAACCGGGTGACCGGACCATGCAGCGAGATCCGCCCGAGCACGAAGAGCAGCCCGCCCGCCAGCACCATGGTCGACATCCAGGGGGGTGACAGCACGTCGCAGACCGGTCGCCAATTGTCATTCGACGCGAACACCGCGAAGCCCAACGCGCAGCCCCCCGCGAGCGCGATGCCATAGGTCTGCAAACGTCGCGCCTGCCCCGCATCGATCACCCAGCGCAGCACGATCGCTGCGCCGGCAAGCGCCAGATACGGCATCATCTCGAAACCGATGACGAGCGACAGCGCGCTCGCCACACCCACCGTCGCCCCACCGCGCCGCGCCTGCGGATCGGCGAGCCCCGCGACGATCAGCGCCACCATGGCAAGCTGCCAGCCATGGTGATCGATACGGGCGGGCGTGAACATGCCGAGCGTGGAGGCCGCCCCCAGCAGCACGAATGCGGAGAGCAGGAAGCTCCATGACGCGATCAGGCGGCGTGCCACCAGCCCCAGGCTGATCAGCACGACATAAAGCGGCAGGACGGGCGCGATCGCGATCGCCGCGCGTTCGGCGATCGCGGTGCCGAAAAACGGCTTCACCGCAAGGATGATCGCGGCGATCGGCAGATCGACGAGACGCGACCAGTGGATGTTGAACCCCCCGGGTGGGCTCAGCCGATATTGGCGAAGATCGAACCAGCCCTGGCCGTTCAGCCAGGCACGAACCTCCATCATCCGCATATTATCGTCGGTATCACCGAGCGCGAACCAGTGGATCCGCCCCCAATACCAGGAGATCAGGCCGATGGCGAAAGCCAGCCAGATGATGAGCGTCGCGAGCCGCCAGCGGTCGTCGCGCCGGCCCGGGCGGACCGGATCATTCGTCGTCATTGCTCACCGCCTGTTTGCTCGCTTCCTGCTTAGAGCCCGTCCGGGCTTCCCGCAACGCCCGTCACACCATTGCATCACCGGATTCCTCGACGAGCGAGAAGCATTGCGGGAAGCGAGGACAAACCGTATTGCGTCGCCGCGAAAATGCAGATGCGCCGGCAGCGGCGCCAAGGGATCAGACGAGCCGCACGCGATGAAGCGCGAGACAACCAATGCCATCCGCACCGTGCTCGAAGAGGTGATTCCACCCTTCATCCGCGATTCCGGCCCCATGCGCTGGCTGTTCCGGCGGCATTGGGGAACACTGGTCGACGATATCGAGCGCTTCCGCGAACGCATCCCGTTCGTGACGGCGGATGAATATCGGGAAATCTACGAGCGACTGCCGCGCGTTCAGCACGAAACCGACAACAGTGCCGCCTGCCTCGATCGCATCCTTTCGGAAATTCGCGGCGCCACGGTGCTCGATGTCGGCTGCGGCACCGGCTATCTGGTCGACTGGATCAAGCATCGCCGGCCGGAGCTCGACATCACCGGCACCGATTTCATCATCGAGGACGGCACAAGGACCCGCCACCCGGAGATCAGCTTCGTCGAGGGACCGATCGAGGCGCTGCCTTTCGCCGACGGCAGCTTCGACACGGTGATCTGCACCCATGTGCTCGAACATATCCTCGATTTCCGCCAGGCGCTCTCCGAGCTCCGCCGCGTCACGCGCGGCACGCTGATCCTGGTGGTGCCGCAGGAACGCGAATATCGCTTCACCTTCAATCCGCATCTCCATTTCTTTCCCTATCCGCACAGTTTCCTGCGCTGGCTGCCGCCGATCCCCGAGGATCACGCGATCGAAAGCATCGGGCGCGACATCTTCTACCGAGAGCGGATCGCCTGACCGATGACGGCAGCGTTGCTACGGCAATGGCCGAAGCTCAAACGCCTGATCATGGCGTTCGGGCTGTTCGGACTGGTGATCTGGCCGGCCGCCGGATGGTATGGCCATGATCTGGTGTCCGACGAATATGCGCGATTCCAGGCGCTTCCCGGCCTGCACGTCACCCCGTCCGCGATCGTCGGGCGCGATTTCGTCAATATCTGGCATGGCGGTCATGAAGCGCTGAAGGGCGCCGAGGGTATCTACGACCGCACCGAATATCGCCGTACCCTGCGCGCGGCCGCCGATGTCTATGGCATCTATGCCTTTTCCTATCCGCCGCACATGCTGATGCTGTCGGTGCCGTTCGGTTTTCCGCCCTATCTCTGGTCGCTGGCATTGTGGCTGATCGGCACCTTCGCGCTTTTCATCTGGGCGGCGCGCCCGTGGCTCAAGGAAGCGGGGTTGCCGCTCTGGTCGGTGCTGCTGCTCCCCGGTGCGCTGGTGAATCTATGGGCGGGCCATTTCGGCTATCTGATCGGCGGATTGGCCTTGCTGGGCTGGTGGCACGCGGGCCGCCGCCCCGGCCTGTCGGGCGCGAGCTTCGCGCTGATGAGCGTGAAGCCGCATATGGGCATAATGGTACCCTTCATCCTGGCGGCGAAGCATCAATGGTCGACGATCGCCTGGGCAACCTTCGGTACGCTGGCGCTGGTGCTGGCGTCGACGCTGGCCTTCGGCATGGACGCCTGGACGACCTGGCTCACCTCCACGCTCAGCTTCCAGGTCGGGCTGATCGACCCCGGCGCCCAGCGCGAATATTATTACATGATGCCGACGGTCGGCCGGATGCTGATGGCGATCGATCGCGAAGGCCCCATCCTGCTCGGTCAGATCCTGTTCGGCCTGATCACGATGGCGATGCTCGTCTGGGCGGACCGGCGCGGAGCGCGGCTCGCCGATATCGGCCTGCTTTCGATCACCGGGACCATGCTGATCCTCCCCTATTCGTTCAATTACGATCTTGTCGCGCTTTCGCTGATCGCGCTGGTCTGGGCCGCGCGCTCACCGGCGCGCTGGTGGTCGCCGGAACGCCTGGCCTATGGAGCGATGTTCGTGGCGCCCATCGCCCAGGTGCCGCTGGCGCGCGAGGGCGTCTGGCTTTCGCCGGTCGCGATCCTGGCGGCATTCGCATTCGCCGCCTGGCGATCGGGCCGCGACTGGGCGGCGCATCCCGCATGATCCGCGCACCCAAGACGTTGTTCGGCCAGATCGCGGCCTATGCCATCGGCGGCGGCGCGATCACATTGCTCCACTCGGGCGTCTACTGGCTGCTGGCCGAACCGATCCGCGTCAACGCCTTTCTAGCCAACACGATCGCGGCGATCGTCGCCGGCATCACCGGCTATCTGCTGCACAGCCGATGGACCTTCGGCCACACCAATACAGCCGCCAAGGGACTCGGCGCGCCCGGCCGGTTCGTCGTCGTCTCTGTGCTGACCTATCTGCTCAACAGCTTCTGGGTCTGGCTGTTCGTCCAGAAACTGTCGCTGGGCGTCACGCTCTCCATCGCACCGATGATCCTCGCGACGCCCTGGTTCGGCTTCGCACTCAATCGATGGTGGACGTTCAGACACTAAGACAGGTGGCGGCTGCCGGCTCGGATGCGCGGGCCGGCGACGCTGAATCACGGTAAACACAAGAAAATCCGATATCGATCGCGCGCGGAATTTAACTTAGAATTACCCATTATCGGCCATCAGGGCGATGCATGATGATTGCCGCATCCACCTGCATGCTCCAGCCGCGCAGAATGGCGATGATGACCGCCGTCTTTGCGCTGATCTCTTTGCTTCTTGTTCCGCTTGCAGCCGGTGTGGACGTGGAATTGCCATCCTTCGCGCCGTTCCTGCTTCTCGCCGGCATGTTCGCGGCCCTTCTACCCTATTTTAACTGGCGGAAGATGTACCGGCTGCGCGCGGCGATGGAGACCGGAATCCTGTCGTTTCTCTTCACCGTGCCCGTTCTGGTACTCACCTACTGCGCAATGCGGCTCGGTTTTCCACTTGCGGACGACTGGCTCGCGGCAATGGACGCGCAACTGGGCATCCATACGCCCGACATCGTACAGTGGGTGGACCGGTTTCCAGCCCTGGCGTGGATATTGGACCAGGCCTATATGAGCTTGGGGCTCCAGCTTCTCCTGTTGCCGCCGTTGCTGGCGTTGTTCGGCAGGGCCGATCAGGCCTATCGCTTTACAAGCTGTTATTTTGTTCTTTGCGCGATCAGCTCGCTTATCGCCATCGGCTTTCCGTCGCTGGGGGCATTCGGCTATTACGGCCTAACCCAGGCTGATTTGAGCAATATCGACGCGCGTTTCGGCTATGAGTTCTCCGACAGCTTCAACGCTGTCCGCAACGATCCGACATTCAGGCTCTCGCTTGGCGTCGCATCCGGCATTGTCACGTTTCCATCCGTGCATGCCGGCGCAGCGGTGCTGTGTGCCTGGGCAGCATTGGCCAGTTCATTGCTGCGCTGGCCGATGCTCGCGCTTAATGTTGCGATGTTCGCGTCGGCGATCACGCACGGCGCACATTATTTCGTCGACTTGCTCGCGGGCGCTCTTGTCGCCTTGGCAACCATCATGCTCGTCAATCGATTGACCATTCCAGGCACCCTGCGTGCCCAGTCGGTCCTCATCAACGATCGCGGCGCCCCAGCAACCGCAGCCTGAGCGCGTTCAGCTTGATGAAGCCTTCGGCGTCGCGCTGGTCATAAGCGCCCTGATCGTCTTCGAAGGTCACGACCTTCTCCGAATAGAGCGAATAGGGCGACTTGCGGCCGATGATGTGCGCCGCGCCCTTGTAAAGCTTCAGGCGAACGGTGCCCGTCACCTTTTCCTGGCTGTGATCGATCGCCGCCTGCAGCATCTCGCGCTCCGGGCTGAACCAGAAGCCGTTGTAGATCAGCTCCGCATAGCGCGGCATCAATTCGTCCTTGAGGTGCGCGGCGCCGCGATCGAGCGTCACCTGCTCGATGCCGCGATGCGCCAGGTGCAGGATCGTGCCGCCCGGCGTTTCGTACATGCCGCGCGACTTCATGCCGACGAAGCGGTTCTCGACCAGATCGAGCCGGCCGATGCCATGGACGCGGCCGAGCTCGTTGAGCTTCGTCAGCAGGCTGGCCGGCGACAGGCCTTCGCCATTGATCGCGACGGCATCGCCACGCTCGAAATCGATCGTGATGATCTCCGGCGTGTCGGGCGCGTCCTCGGGATTGACGGTGCGCGAGAAGACATAGTCGGGCACTTCTTCCCACGGATCCTCGAGCACCTTGCCCTCGGAGGAGGTGTGGAGGAGATTGGCGTCGGTCGAGAACGGCGCCTCGCCGCGCTTGTCCTTGGAAACCGGAATCTGGTGCGCCTCGGCGAACTCGATCAGCCGGGTGCGGCTGGTCAGATCCCATTCGCGCCACGGCGCGATCACCTTGATGTCGGGCGCGAGCGCATAATAGCCGAGCTCGAAACGGACCTGATCATTGCCCTTGCCGGTCGCGCCATGGCTGACCGCATCGGCATTCACCTGGCGCGCGATCTCGATCTGGCGCTTGGCGATCAGCGGCCGCGCGATCGACGTGCCGAGCAGATAGAGCCCCTCGTACAGCGCGTTGGCGCGCATCATCGGATAGACGAAATCGCCGACGAATTCCTCGCGCAGATCGTCGATAAAGATATGCTCGGGCTTGACGCCGGCCATCTCCGCCTTGCGGCGCGCGGGCTCCAGCTCCTCACCCTGGCCGAGATCGGCGGTGAAGGTGACCACCTCGCACTGATAAGTCTGCTGAAGCCATTTCAGGATCACGCTGGTGTCGAGACCGCCCGAATAGGCCAGCACCACACGGTTGATCTTGTCGCTCATCAGGGTTCCTTCTCATGCCGGGAATCGCGCCAGTGCGCCTATGCGCAAAGCCGCGCATGTGCAACATTCCCCGTGAGAAAGGCGTGATCGCAGTGGCTGAAAACAAGACCAGGCCCACCGAAAACGACGTGGCGGCGTTCATCGACTCGGTCGGGCCCGATGCCCGCCGCGAGGATGCCCGCACGCTCGACACGCTGCTACGCCGGATTACCGGCATGGCTCCGGCGATGTGGGGGCCGAGCATTATCGGCTATGGCCGCTATCATTATCGCTACGAAAGCGGACGCGAAGGCGAGATGTGCCGGATCGGCTTCAGCCCGCGCAAGGCGGCGCTCGTCCTCTATTTCAACGGGCGGACACCGGCCTTCGAAGCCCTGCTCGCCACGCTCGGGAAACATGAAAGCGGCAAAGGCTGCCTCTACATCAAGCGCCTCGCCGATGTGGACATGGCGGTGCTCGAAAGGCTGGCCGCCGAATCATTCGCCTATATGGACGCGCATCACCCCGATTGAGTGGCTTCCCGGGCAAAGGCGCGCGCCGCCTTGTCGGCGAAGCGCGCTAGCATCGCGCCGTCATCCCCGTCGCGGGCGCTGGCCGACATGCCGGCGAGCACGATCGTCGCGAACTCAGCGAGTTCATCGGCGCGATCGGGATATTCGCCAGCGATGAAATCGCGAATCGCGGCGCGACTGGCGGCCTTGGCTTCGGTCGTGATGGCGCGCGCTTCGGCATCGACACTGTTGCGGGTGCCATCGAGCACGAGGCAACCCGCCGCGCATCCGGGAACCGCATAGATCCCCGCCGCGACCCTGAACATCCGCGCGATCACGGTGACGACATCGCCGCCCTCGGCCAGCGCGGTCGCGAACACATTGGCTTCGCCGCGCGCATAGAGCGCGAGCGCACGCCGGAACAGACCGGCCTTGCTGCCGAACGCGGCGTAGAAGCTCGGCGGACGAATGCCCAGCGCCTCGCCGATCTCGGCGACGCCCACCCCGTCATACCCCTTGCGATGGAACAGCGTCATCGCCGTCTCCACGGCGCGATCGGCATCGAACGCGCGAGGCCTGCCCCTGCCGCCCGAAACGCTGGGTTTCCGATTTTGTGTAGCAGTCACTAAAATAATCCTTGCCGGCACTCTTCCACGATAATATGTAGCGATCACTACACAAGACCGCAAGGAACCTTCCCATGACCGATTTCACCGACAAGAATGTCCTCGTCCTCGGCGGCAGCCGCGGCATCGGCGCCGCGATCGTGCGCCGCTTCTCACGCGACGGCGCGCGCGTCGCCTTCACCTATGCCGGCGCGCAGGCCGCCGCCGAAACCCTGTTCGCCGAAACCGGCGCCGAAGCCGTACGTACCGACAGCGCCGATCGCGACGCGCTGACCGCCACGGTGGCGGGGCGCGGTCCGCTGGACGTGCTGGTGATCAATGCCGGCGCGCTGGTGATGGGCGATCCGCTGACCCTGGATGCCGATGCGATCGACCGGATGATCGACGTCAATGTCCGCGCGCCCTATCACGCGGCGGTCGAGGCGGCACGGACCATGCCCGAAGGCGGCCGCATCATCGTGATCGGATCGACGAATGGCGACCGCATGCCCTTTGCGGGGGGCGCCGCCTATGCGCTCACCAAATCGGCGATCCAGGGCATGGTGCGCGGGCTGGCACGCGATTTCGGCGCGCGCGGCATCACCGTCAACAACATCCAGCCCGGCCCGACCGATACCGACATGAACCCGGCCGCCGGGCCGATGGCCGACACGATGCACGGCTTCATGGCGATCAAGCGCCACATCCATGCCGACGAGGTGGCGGGCCTTGCCGCCTATCTCGCCGGGCCGGAAGCCGGGATGATCACCGGATCGATGCAGACCATCGACGGCGGCTTCGGCGCCTGAGGACTTGTTCGAGGAAAGCGCGAAAGAGCGTTTTCCAGAGGCGGCACCGGCCCGTTCTCACCCCAGTGCCGCGAGGCGCTTCTCCTCCGCCGCGATCCAGTCGCGGGTGATGGGCAGCGCTTCGCGGCGGCGGGTGTAGAGGATCTGGTAATTGCCCATGCCGCCATATTCGAAAGTCGAGATCGCGCCGGCGAGGTAGAATAGCCACATCCGGTAGAAGCGCTCGTCATACATGGCGACGATGGCCTCGCGATTGTCGACGGTGCGTTGGTACCAATGCCGGATGGTGAGCCCATAGTGCAGCCGGAGCGTCTCGACATCGGCGGCGATCAGGCGGGATTTCTCGCTTGCCGCCAGCGTTTCGGAAAGCGCCGGGATATAGCCGCCGGGAAAGATATATTTGCGCGTGAAGGCGTCGGTCGTGCCGGGCACGCCGAAGCGACCGATGGTGTGGATCAGCATCACGCCATCCTCGGTCAGCAGATTGCGGCATTTGCGGAAGAATTCTCGGAAATGCGGTGGGCCGACATGTTCGAACATGCCGACCGAAACGATCCGGTCGAACTGCCCCCCGACATTGCGATAGTCGATCAGTTCGAACTTCACATGATCCGAAACGCCCGCCGCCGCCGCGCGTTCGCGCGCGATCTTGAGCTGTTCCTCCGACAGCGTGACGCCAAGCACGTCGACGCCGCAGGTGCGATGAAGATAAAGCGCCATGCCGCCCCAGCCGCAGCCGATATCGAGCACGCGCTGGCCCGGCTTCAGATGAAGCTTGGCGGCGATATGCGCCTTCTTGTCGATCTGCGCCTGCTCCAGGCTGTTCGCCGGATCGGTGAAATAGGCGCAGCTATATTGCATGTCGGTATCGAGGAAGAGCCGGTAGAAATCATTGCCGAGATCATAGTGATGCGCGACGTTGCGCTTCGATCGCGCCTGCCAGTTGAGCCGCGAGAGCCGGCTGCCGGCATTGCTGAGCGCGCGGCGCAGCGGATTGCGGATCTTGAGCTGGCCGCCGCGTTCCCAGGGCTGGTTCTTGCGCACCAGGGTGATGAGATCGAGAATGTCGCCCTGCTCGACGACCAGCCGGCCGTCCATATAGGCTTCCGCCGCACCCAGCCGCGGATGACTGGCGACATAGCCGGCCGCGCCCGCATCGGTGAAGCGGATCGCGACCTCGCCATAATCGGGATCGGGTGTACCGAAGCTGCGGCTGCGCCCGGCATGATCGGTGAGAGTGAGCGTGCCGCGTGTCACCAGCCGCGACAGGAAAACGTCGATCAGAGCCATCAGGCCTCCCGCTGTCGATCCCCCTTGCCACCCGAATGCGAAAAGCGGCGCGCAGGGTCAAGGCCGATGCGGCGATCCGGCCGAAAGCGGATCAGATACCCGCATACCATTCATATTGCGCGCGATCCTCCCAGAAGCCGCCCTTGCCCAGCCCGATCCCGTCGAGGCTCGCCACCGCATCGATCGCCTGGACATATTTGGCGTGTTTGTAGCCGAGCTGGCGCTCGACGCGCAGGCGCAGCGGCGCGCCGTTGCGGATCGGCAGGATCCGGTCGTTGAGCGCCCAGGCGAGAATCGTCTGGGGATGGAAGGCGTCGATCAGGTCGATCGATTCATAATAGGCGATGCCGCCGCCCATCTCGTCCGCGCAGCGGAAGACCAGATAGCGCGCCGATTCGCGTAATCCCGCCAGATCCAGCAGGCGGTGGAGCGGCACCCCCGTCCATTTGCCGATCGCGCTCCAGCCCTCGACGCAGTCGTGGCGCGTGATCTGCGCGCGCGCGGGCATCGATCGGATCTGCGCCATCGTCAGGCTCAGCGGCCGCGCGACCAGCCCGCGAATCTCCAGCCGCCAGCGCGCGAAATTCTCCGCCGCGTGCGCGCGATAGTCCGCGCCTTGCGGGTTCTGCGTGCCGTTGCCGCGAAAAAAGGGCGACAGGTCCGCCGTCTCGAACTCGCGCGCCAGCGCATGGCGATCGGTGATCAGCCGCTGCGCATGGCGGTTCATCGCGTCGGCGGAAAAGAGGATCTTGCGGAACGCCGGGCTCTCGCCGAGCCGGTCGCAGCCGCCAAGCAGCCCACCCGCGCCGAGCGCCGCGCCCGTCAGCAATCGCCGCCGGCTGACGATGCCACTCATCCGCGCGCCCTCACACGCCCGGTGATCATGCCGGCGATGCCGCGCAACGGCCCCGCGAGCACCACCAGCAACAGATGGACCGCGATGAACAGGACGAGAGCCGCCGCCGCGATGAAATGGATCGATCGCGCCGACTGACGGCCGCCGAACAGATCGAGCAGCCAGGGCCAGGCGGCATCCATCCCCGGAGACATGGTGAGCCCCGTCAGGATCATCAGCGGCAGCAGCATGAAGATGACGCCGACATAGCTCGCCTTTTGCAGCACATTATAGCCGCCGCCATGATCGAAGCACAGCTTGAGGTGGTCCTTCACGTCGCGCCAGATGGCCGAAGGCGCGATCTCCGCGCGCGTGAAGCTGAGATCGCGGCGGACATGGCCGTTCCAGAACGCGCGCGCCATGAAGCCCAGCAGCCCGAACGCGAACAGCCAGGCGAAGCTCAGGTGCCAGCGGCGCGCCAGCGCGAGATTATAGGTGGAGGGAATCGTCGCCCAATGCGGAAATGCGCGGCGCTGGATCCGGCCCTGCCCGTCTTCCCAGCGCCCCAGCACGCCTGTGGTATCCCAGCGACGATCGCCGATCTGGAGATAACCGCGCGTGTCATCCGAGCCGATCAGCAACCAGGCGCGATCCCAATTGGCGCCATATTGCCCCCAATAGAGGCGGGGATGCGCGTTGAAGATCATCAGCCCGCTCATCAGCAGCGTGAAGACGGCGATCGCGTTGCTCCAGTGCCAGATCCGCGTGGACAGGCGATGGCGGAGCACATGCGGAACCGGCGGCGGCGCCTCCGCCGCATCTTGCTCACTCTCGGCCAGGCCCGCCATATGCGGACAATCCCATTCGCCGGTCCGGCTGTAAACCCGGCTGAGAGTCTGTCTGGAAATGTGCGGAAGAGCACATTTCCAGGGCTGGTGCGGCGATGCGCCAAAGGCGCATTTCCAAACAGACTCTCAGCTGTAGGCGCGCAAGAAGAAGATGACGGTCATCGTGGCGGTGACGAGCAACGTCACGACCCGAATCACATGGGGCGCCAGGATCCGCCCGACCCGAGCGCCGAGATAGCCGCCGGCGATGGACCCGATCAGCATCGGCACCGCAAACTGCCACGCCACCATCGTGGCGCCGATAAAGATGATCGTCGCGGCGGCATTGGCGACCGCGAGCATCAATGTCCGCGGCGCCGCCAGATGATGCGGCTCGGCGCCGGCAAGCAGCCCCCAGGCCGCCATCATCATCAGCCCGACGCCACCACCGAAATAGCCGCCATAAATGCCGAGCGCGAGTTGGACCGCAACCATCGTGCCCGGGCCGATCGTGACGCGGCTGTGCAGCGCATTGGAAGCGCGCTTGCCGAACGCCATGACGAGTGTCGCGAGCAGCAGCAACCAGGGAATGACGATGTCGAAGGTGCGCGTCGGCGTGGCGACCAGCAGCAGGCTGCCGACAAGACCGCCGAAAAAGGTGATCGCGACGAGCGTGCGGACCTGGATGCCGCCCAAGGGCGCCAGTCCGTCACGATAGGCCCAGGCACTGGTGATCGCGCCGGGCTGAAGCGCAACATTGCTCGTCGCATTGGCGATCGGCGACGGCAGGCCAAGCGCGATCAAGGTCGGCATCGTCGCGAACGTACCGCCGCCGGCAAGTGCATTCATCGCGCCGCCCGCAAGGCCGGCCGCCAATGCCAGCACCGCCCCAGCGGCGGGATCAGCCAAGCGCCGCCTGCTTTTCCTCTGCCAGCCGGTCCAGTTCGGCGCGGCTCTTCTTCTCGGCGGCGGTCTTGAGCTGGCCGCAGGCGGCATCGATGTCGCGGCCACGCGGCGTGCGCACCGGCGCGGAAATACCTGCCTCGAACACGATGTCGGAAAAGCGCCGCACCCGTTCGGGCGTCGAGCATTCGTAAGGTGCGCCCGGCCAGGGATTGAACGGAATCAGGTTCACCTTGGCGGGCAGCTTGAATTTCCTGATCAGCCGGACAAGCTCGCGCGCATCCTCGTCGCTGTCATTCTTGTCCTTGAGCATCACATATTCGAAGGTGATCCGCCGCGCATTGTTGGCGCCGGGATAGTCGGCGCACGCCTGGAGCAGTTCCTCGATCCCGTATTTGCGGTTGAGCGGCACGATCTCGTCGCGGATCTCCTTGGTGACCGCATGGAGCGACACCGCCAGATTGACGCCGATCTCCTCGCCGGCGCGCGCCATCATCGGTACCACGCCCGAGGTGGAGAGCGTGATCCGCCGCTTCGACAGCGCCAGCCCGTCGCCGTCCATCACGATCTTCAGCGCGTCGCGCACCGCGTCGAAATTATAGAGCGGCTCGCCCATGCCCATCATGACGATATTGGTGAGCATCCGCCCTTCGGGCTGGGACGGCCATTCACCGAGCGAATCGCGCGCGAGCATCACCTGCCCGACGATCTCGCCGGGCATCAGGTTGCGCACCAGCCGCATCGTGCCGGTATGGCAGAACCGGCAATTGAGCGTGCAGCCCACCTGGCTCGACACGCACAAGGTGCCCCGATCGGCATCGGGGATGAAGACCATCTCGTAATCCTGGCCATCGTCCGAACGCAGCAGCCATTTGCGCGTGCCGTCGGTCGAGACCTGCGCTTCCACCACCTCCGGCCGGCTGATCACGAATCGTTCCGCCAGCCAGGGATGCTGGGCCTTGGCGATATCGGTCATCGCCGAAAACTCGGTCGCGCCGCGATTGTAGATCCAGTGCCAGAGCTGTTTCGCGCGCAGCTTCGCCTGTTTGGGCTCCATGCCGGCTTCCGCGAGCGTGGCCCTGATCTGGTCGCGCGACAGGCCGACCAGATCGATCCGGCCATCGGCGCGCGGCACATTCGGGCGCGGCACGGGCACGGGATCGATATGGCCGGGGATCGGCATGGTGATGGTCTGGGGGGCGTTCATCGGCGCCATGTAGGGAAAAACGCCGATATTTTCCAGAAATGATCGCGTGGGCGGGCTTGGCTCACGCGCCTCCCCATCTCCGTTCATCCCGAACGGGTTCGATCAGGCCTTTCCGATACATCCCTATCGGCGCCGGGCGCAGCCCAATGCCGCGGCATCGATCGCGGTGGCGGCGCCACGCAGACGATAGGCATCGGTGAAGGCGCGACCGCTTCCGTCGCGGCTGGCAACCGCCATGCTGGTGGCGTTGCGCATTGCCGCGACGATCGCCGCATCGGCGCGCGCATCCGGCGCCCAGGCATCGGCGCCTCCCGAAGCAAGGCGGAAACGGCGGTCGCCGACCGTCAGCGTCACCACGGCATCGGCGGCGCGGGTTCGGCTCATCCGGATATGGAGCTGGCCGCGCACATTGCGGCCCGGCCAGTGCGCCACGCTGGCGAACGGCCGCCAGCGCCCGCCGGCGCTGCGCGCCGCAGGTTCGGAAATCGCGTAGCAGCGGGCGGGACGATCGTCCCTGAACGCACCCCAGCCTTCGAAGATGCCAAGCGAATCGCGCGCCGTCGCCGGCGCCGCGATGGCAGCCACGGCGAGCGCGGCGGCCGCCCGGATCACGCCGGCGCCCAGCCTCGCCCGCGATGGATCACCGTTTCCGTTCCATCCGCGACCATCACCATCGACCCCTGGGGCAGCCCGGCCGCAACGCCGGCCTTGAGTATGGGATCATGCGCGATTCCCGTCATCACTCCGCGCAGCACGCACGAGGACAAGCCATGCATGATGACCAGCCGGTCGCCCGGCTCGTCGCGGGTATCGGCCAGCCAGGCCGAGAGACGCGCCGCGATATGATCATACCATTCTCCGCCCGGCGCGGTACGCGTCAGCAAGCCCGAGGCCGGATCGAACAGCGGCCCGCCTTCCGCGATCACATCGGCATAATTGCGGCCGCCCCATTCGGCGAGATCGATCTCCCGCAACCGTGGATCGACACGCGTCTGATGCCAGTCGGCACCGATATGTTCGGCGACCACCGCCAGCGTCTGCAACGCGCGGCCGGTGTCCGACGCCCACAGCGTCGGCAGCGGGCCGGGATGCCGATCGAGATAGGCCTTCAACGCCCCGCCCATCTCGTCCGCCTGCGCGAAGCCGGCGCGCGTGAGCGGTGTATGGACATGGTCGCCCTGCATGCGCGCCGCAGCGTTGAAAACGGTTTCGCCATGCCGTGCGATGAAGAAGCGCGTCGTTCGATCCATGGCAGGGCCATCGCGCGTTCGTGGCAAAAATGCAACGCTTGGCGCTGTTTATGTGAGGTTCATGCAACCTCTCCCGGAATAGTGCACTGAGCACCTGCCCCGCCCTTTCGGGGCAAAGTGAGTGGAGTGAAATTATGCGTAAACTTGTTCTGGCCTCGCTCGTCGCGATCGCCTTCGCCACCCCCGCCATGGCCCAGGATGCACCGTTCACCGGCCCGCGCGTGGAAGGCGTAGTCGGCTGGGACCGCGTTCAGGGCGGCGGCAGCAAGAGCGACGACGTCATGTACGGCATCAATGCCGGCTATGACGCCCAGATGGGTGGTGCCGTGATCGGCGCCGAAGTCGAATATAGCGATTCGAGCAACCGCGCCTGCACGGGCGCGCGCACCGTCGCCGATCCGCGCCTGTGCCTGAAGGCCGGCCGCGATCTCTACGCCGGCGCACGCGTCGGCACCGTCGTCGGCAGCAGCACGCTGCTCTATGCGAAGGCGGGCTACACCAATGCCGATGCCAAGTTCACCTCGGACAACGGCACCACCGAAACCACGCTGGCCAAGAATCATCTGGACGGCATCCGCGTCGGTGCGGGCGTCGAGCAGTCGCTCGGCAACCGGGTCTATCTGAAGGGCGAGTATCGCTACTCGAACTACGAGCAGGGCGTCGAGCGCCACCAGGCGCTCGCAGGTGTCGGCATCCGGTTCTGAACCGGCGGCGACATGCCTGAGAAAAGAGGGTCGGGGCGCTTGCTCCGGCCCTTTTTCTTGCTAATGAGGGAGACTGGCCGAGCCGGTTCCGCGCTCCGGCTTCAGCCATAGTGGTACGCCCGGGGGAACACGGACATGAAGGCGACGATCGAACGCGCAACGCTGCTGAAAAGCCTCAGCCACGTTCAGTCGGTGGTCGAGCGGCGCAATACCATCCCGATTCTGTCGAACGTTTTGCTCGAAGCGAGCGCGGACGGCACGATCCGGCTGATGGCGACCGACCTCGACCTGCAGATCGTCGAATCGGTGGAAGCCGCGATCGACCAGCCCGGTGCGACGACGGTGTCCGCGCACACCCTGTTCGACATTGCCCGCAAGCTGCCCGAGGGCAGCCAGGTCGAGCTCGCCGCCGCCGACGGCAAGATGCAGATCAACGCCGGCCGTGCGCGCTTCAACCTCTCGACACTGCCGCGCGACGATTTCCCGGTGATCGCCGAAGGCGAGCTGCCGACCAAATTCGAGCTGCCCGCGCAGACGCTGCGCCAGATCATCGACAAGACCCGCTTCGCGATCTCGACCGAAGAGACGCGCTATTATCTCAACGGCATCTTCCTGCACGTCTCGGACGAGGCGCAGCCGGTGCTGAAGGCGGCGGCGACCGACGGACACCGTCTGGCGCGGGTCACCGTCGCACGCCCCGATGGCGCCGAAGGCATGCCCGACGTGATCGTGCCGCGCAAATGCGTCGGCGAGCTCCGCAAGCTGCTCGACGAGGTCGACGGATCGGTCGAGGTTTCGCTGTCGGCTACCAAGATCCGTTTCGGACTGGGCAGCGCCGTGCTCACCTCGAAGCTGATCGACGGCACCTTCCCCGATTACAGCCGCGTGATTCCGACGGGCAACGACAAGATGCTCAAGATCGATCCGCGCAGCTTCGAGGAGGGTGTCGATCGCGTCGCGACCATCGCCACCGAAAAGACGCGCGCGGTCAAGATGGCGCTGGAGCGCGACAAGATCACCCTGTCGGTCACCAGCCCCGAAAACGGCACGGCGGCCGAGGAAGTGCCGGGCGACTATGTGTCCGAAGGCTTCGAGATCGGCTTCAACGCCCGTTATCTGCTCGACATCCTGGGCCAGATCGAAGGCGACACCGTCGAGGTCCATCTGGCCGATGCGGCGGCACCAACGCTGATCCGCGAAAACGACAAGTCACCCGCGCTCTACGTGCTCATGCCGATGCGGGTGTAGTCGGGGCCGATCAAGGTGCTGCTTTGATCGGATTCTCATGAGCCTGTTGACCCGATTGTCGCTGAGCGATTTCCGCTCCTATGCCGATGCGCTGATCACGCCCGGGGCGGGCTTCGTCGTGCTCACCGGCGAGAATGGCGCGGGCAAGACCAATATTCTCGAAGCCGTTTCGCTGCTGGCCCCCGGCCGGGGGCTGCGACGCGCGGCGCTCTCCGAAATCGCGCGCGACGGCGGTCCTGGCGGCTTCGCGGTCGCGGCGCAACTCGCCGAATCGCCGCAGGACGATCGCGATCCGGTCTCGATCGGCACGGGCACGCTGGCGACGGCGCCCGAACGCCGCCAGATCCGCATCAACGGCGCACAAGCGGCGGCGACCGCCCTGTCGGACTGGATCTCGATCCTCTGGCTGACGCCGATGATGGACCGGCTGTTCGTCGATGGAGCGGGCAACCGCCGCCGCTTCCTCGATCGGCTGGTGCTCGCGCTCCACCCCGGCCATGCCGTCCAGACCACGCGCTACGAGGCTGCGATGCGCGCGCGCACCAAGCTGCTGACCGGCGAGACGCGGCCCGATGCCGGCTGGCTCAGCGCGCTCGAAGCGCAGATGATGGAACATGGCGCGGCGGTGGCGGAGGCCCGGATCGAGACCGTGGCCGCGCTCGGTGCGCGGCTGGCGGATGCGCCCGAAGGACCGTTCGCGCGCGCCGGCCTCGCCATCGAGGGCGGCGCGCTCGGCGATCTCGCGGCATGGCGCGCACGCGACGCCGCGGCCGGACGCGCGCTCACCGGCCCACACCGCCAGGACCTGATCGTCACCCATATCGGCAAGAACCAGCCGGCCGAACGCTGCTCGACCGGCGAGCAGAAGGCGCTGCTGCTGGGCATCGTGCTGGCCCATGCCGATCTCGTCGCGGAACGCGCGGGCCGGCGCCCGGTGCTGCTGCTCGACGAGGTGGCCGCGCATCTCGACCCGAGCCGCCGCACCGCGCTGTTCGAAAGGCTGGCGGACGCCGGCGGACAGGTGTGGATGACGGGCACCGAGGACGCCTTGTTCGCCGGGCTCCCGAACTCCGCTTCGGCCTTCAAAATCGCCGATGGAATGATTATATCCATCTAACTCCCGACATCGCAGCCAGTCGCTTTTCCTTGGGCTTCGCCCGACCCTTCGCTATAGAATCGGCATGAACGAAGAACCTTCCCAGACCAGCAATCAGAACGCCTATGGCGCCGACTCCATCAAGGTCCTGAAAGGGCTGGATGCGGTCCGCAAGCGGCCGGGCATGTATATCGGCGACACCGACGACGGATCGGGCCTGCACCATATGGTGTTCGAGGTTTCGGACAATGCGATCGACGAGGCGCTGGCGGGCCATTGCGACCTGATCCGCATCACGCTCAACGCCGACGGTTCGGTTTCGGTGGAGGATAATGGCCGGGGCATCCCGACGGGCATCCACCCGGAGGAAGGCGTGTCGGCGGCCGAGGTCATCATGACCCAGCTCCATGCCGGCGGAAAGTTCGAGAACACGTCCGACGACAATGCCTACAAGGTCTCCGGCGGCCTGCACGGCGTGGGCGTCTCGGTGGTGAACGCGCTTTCCGAATGGCTCGATCTCACCATCTGGCGCGACAATGAAGAACATTACATGCGCTTCGCGTTCGGCGATGCCGTGGCGCCGCTCAAGGTTGTCGGCCCGGCGAACGGGAAGAAGGGCACCAAGGTCACCTTCTTCCCGAGCCCCGCCACCTTCAAGATCACCGAATTCGATTTCGAGAAGCTCGAACATCGCTATCGCGAGCTCGCTTTCCTCAATTCGGGCGTCCGGCTGATCCTGGCCGATGCGCGCCACGAGGAGCGGGTGGAGCACGAGCTTTATTATGAGGGCGGCATCGCCGCATTCGTCAAATATCTCGACCGCGCCAAGACCGCGCTGTTCCCGGAGCCGATCGCGATCACCGGCCAGCGCGACGATATCGGCATCGACGTCGCCCTGGAGTGGAACGACAGCTATTACGAAAACGTCCTCTGCTTCACCAACAACATCCCGCAGCGCGACGGCGGCACGCACCTGGCCGCCTTCCGCGCGGCGCTGACGCGCACGCTCAACGGCTATGCGGAGAAGTCCGGCCTGCTGAAGAAGGAAAAGGTCTCGCTGACCGGCGACGACATGCGCGAGGGGCTGACCGCGATCGTCTCGGTCAAGCTGCCCGATCCCAAGTTCAGCTCGCAGACCAAGGACAAGCTGGTCTCCTCCGAAGTGCGCCAGCCGCTCGAAAGCCTGCTCGCCGACAAGATGGCCGAGTGGCTGGAGGAGAATCCCGCCAACGCACGCTCGATCGTCCAGAAGGTGATCGACGCCGCGGCGGCACGCGAAGCCGCCAAGCGCGCGCGCGAACTGACCCGGCGCAAGGGCGTGATGGACATCGCATCGCTGCCCGGGAAGCTTGCCGACTGCCAGGAGCGTGATCCCGCCAAGTCCGAACTGTTCCTGGTGGAGGGCGATTCGGCAGGCGGATCGGCCAAGCAGGGCCGCGACCGCAACGTCCAGGCGATCCTGCCCTTGAAGGGCAAGATCCTGAACGTCGAGCGCGCGCGCTTCGATCGCATGCTCTCCTCCAAGGAGATCGGCACGATGATCCAGGCGCTGGGCACGGGCATCGGGCGCGACGACTTCAACCTGGAGAAGCTGCGCTACCACAAGATCGTCATCATGACCGACGCAGACGTGGACGGCGCGCATATCCGCACGCTCCTGCTCACCTTCTTCTACCGCCAGATGCCGGAGATCATCGAAGCGGGGCACCTCTTCATCGCGCAGCCGCCGCTCTACAAGGTCGCGCGCGGGCGCAGCGAAGTCTATGTGAAGGACGATACCGCGCTCGACAATTATCTGGTCGAGGCCGGCGTGGGCTCGACCCGCCTCGAAACCTCGGGCGGCACACGGTTCGGCGAGGATCTGAAATCACTGGCGGATCACGCCCGGCGGATGCGCAGCCTGATGCGCTATGTGCCGCGCCGTTATGATTCGAGCATCATCGAAGCGCTGGCGCTGGTCGGCGCACTCGATCCCGCGCTGGAGCCGGGCCAGCGCAGCGAAGCGCTCAACCGCGTCGCGCAATGGCTGGATCGCGCCGATCCCGAAGCGCGCTGGTCGGCCAATCTCAGCGCCGAGGGCGGCTATCACCTGCAGCGCATGTGGCGCGGCGTCACCGATCATCACATCATCGAGGCCGCGTTCCTCTCAAGCCAGGAGGCACGTCGCCTCCATGCACTGATCGACGAACAGCGCGAAAGCTATGCCGGCATCGCCAAGCTGGTGACGCTGCCCAAGGGCGCGGCCGCCCAGCAGGAAGCGGCCGAGGGTGAGGGCGAGGAAGAAGCGCCCATCACGGATACCAAGGGCGTAGCGGTCACGCGGCCGTCCGAACTGCTCGAAGCGATCCTGGCCGCCGGCCGCAAGGGACTGTCGATCCAGCGATACAAGGGGCTGGGCGAAATGAACGCGGAACAGCTCTGGGAAACGACGCTCGATCCGCAGAACCGCTCGCTCCTGAAGGTCGAGATCGCGCAGGCCGACATGGCCGACGAGATCTTCACGCGCCTGATGGGCGACGTCGTCGAGCCGCGGCGCGAGTTCATTCAGGAGAATGCGCTCAACGTGGCGAATCTCGACGTTTGAGCAAGGCAAGCAACGCATATGGCGGGCCGCCTTCGCCCGCGCTGGCTGAAATCGGCACCCATGTGAGTGCCCGGCTGGCGCGGACGCCGGGCGTGCTGAAGGTGCCGGTGGGCGGCCTGGACCTGTTCGTGCGCGAGAATTTCCTGAGCGAAGCGGATTGCCGCTTCCTCATCGGGCTGGTCGATGATTGCAGCCGCCCGTCGACGGTGTTCTACGACGGCGGCGATCCGGCCTTTCGCACCAGCTCGAGCGGCGATCTCGACCGGTGGGACCCCGGCGTGAACGCGATCGACACCAGAATCTGCGCGTTGCTCGGGATTCCGGTCAATCACGGCGAAACGATGCAAGGCCAGCGCTACGCGCCGGGCCAGCAGTTCAAAGAGCATCACGATTTCTTCCATGTCAGCCAGGCTTATTGGCCGGAACAGGAAAGACATGGCGGACAGCGAAGCTGGACCGCGATGATCTACCTCAACCAACCCGAGGCTGGCGGCGAAACCTATTTTCCCGCCGCCGGCGCCAAGGTGGCGCCGCGTACCGGACTGCTGCTTGCCTGGAACAATATGGGCACGGACGGTGCCCCCAATCTGGACAGCCTGCACGCCGGCCTGCCGGTAACGACAGGTGTCAAGCACATCGTGACCAAGTGGTTCCGCGAACGCCCCTGGATCTAGGACCGATCGCTATTCAGCCCATACCGGCCTGCAAATGGCGGTTTCCCGCGCTTCCGGTGCTCACGTACTGTAAGTACGCTGCGCTCCGGGTCGCGAAAAACCACCATTTTCGACTCGATCTGAACTGAATACCGATCGGTCCTGGCGCCCAATTTGTCGGGGTTTGATTGAGCTCGATTGAACCGCTTCATGGCCATTCCCGCGAACGCGGGAATGGCATCGCGGATGTTCAAAGCTTGAGGCATTCTACCGGCGGCCGGCAGCCTTTTTCCCGGTCGACGGGCCGCGCAGCACGGGCTGGCCCGAACGCGTGCCCGTCGCCTGGCCGTCCTTGAAGACCAGCCCGCCATTGACCCAGACGCGCGATACGCCGACCGACTGCGCGCTCGGATCCTCGCTGGTCGCGCGATCCGCGATCTGCGCGGGATCGAACAGCACCAGATCAGCACGCGCGCCGGGGCGGATGACGCCGCGATCGGTGATGCCCATATGCCGGGCCGTCGCGCCGGTCATCCGGTTGATCGCCTGTTCCAGCGTCAGGATCTTCTCCTCGCGGACATAGCGCCGCAGCACGCGGGGAAATGACCCGATGCCGCGCGGATGGAGATCGCCCAGCATGCCGTCGCTGCAGATATTGGCGTGCGGCCATGCGATGAGCTTCGCGATATCATCGCCGCGCATGCTGGTGCCGATCACCATCTCGCGCGCGCCCGGCACCTGCGATTCGGCGATCAGCTGCATCAGCGCGACAGCAGGATCCACGCCGCGCTGCGCCGCGATCTGCGCGACGGTCTTGCCCACCAGGCTCCGGTCCGGACTGAATTCGGAGAGCATCAGCCCTTCCGGCGGCGCGAGATGCTTCAGCGCGAATTCGGCGCTTTCGCGATTGGTGAAATCGCGCTTGGGGAACATCACCGTCAGCGTCGATTGCCAATATTCGTAAGGATAGACGTCGCCGGTGATGTCGACGCCGGTGGCGCGCGCACGATCCATGATGCCCAGAAAACGGTCCGCCTGCCCCCACCAGTCGGTCATGGCGAGCTTCATGTGCGAGACCTGCACGGGCATGCCGGTGACGCGGCCGATATTGATGATCTCGTCGAGCGCCGCCCAGATGAACTGATCCTCGCTGCGCATATGGCTGATATAGCGGCCGCCGAAACGCGCGGCTTCCTTGGCGAGCGTCAGCACCTCATCCTTGCTGGCATAGATGCCGGGATCATATTCCAGCCCCGTCGACAGGCCGATCGCGCCGGCTTCCATGCCCTGGCGGACCTGTACGCGCATCCGCTCGATCTCGGCGGCGGTGGCGACGCGCTTGAAATCCTTGCCGAGCACGGCGGCGCGAACCGAATTATGGCCGATATAGGTGCCGATATTCACGGCGACCGGCGTCTTCTTCATCTTCGCGAACAGCGGCGTGAGCGGCAGTTCCGATCCGCCGTCCTGGCCGACGATGATCGTCGTGACCCCCTGGCTCGTCACCGGCACCGCATCGGGCTGTTCGAACAATCCATGATCATGATGGCTATGGGTGTCGATGAAGCCCGGCGACAGCACCTGCCCGGCGCCATCGACCACCTGCTCGCCCTTGCGCGGCGCGAGATCGCCCACCGCGACGATCCTGCCGCCTTCGATGCGGACCGACGCGGGACGCGCCGGCGCGCCTGTGCCGTCGACCACCCGCGCACCGGTGATCAGCGTCGATTGCGCGACCGCGACGGTCGATGCCGTCATCGCGGCGACGGCGAGGATCGGGCCGCATGCGCCGCGCAGAATTTTCCGCCAGCCGCTCACCCGGAAGGATCGCGACGCCTGAGTCAGTTCGAAAGCCATGGCCATTCCGTCCCTTTGTCGCGCGGGTTATTGGGAAATGAAGAAGGACGAGACCTGATTGCCCGGCGCCACGGCGTAGCGCACCTTCATCTTGCGATCGCCGAAGCTGGCATCGAAGGTGTAGCTGATATCGTCGCCCAGCTCTTCGCGCTCGACCAGTTCCAGCTTCGTCAGCGCCCCGAGCGGTTTCATCAGATCGGCGAAGTGCGGGTTCATCATCGCGAGCCGTTCGGCCCCGACAAGCGGAACATCCTGCTGGCGCAACGCGCCCGTGCGCGCGGTTTCGATCAATGCGGTGACGCGGCGGGCGGTGTCGGGTTCGGCCTTGGGGCGCGGAGCGGGCGCCACCAGCGCCGGATCCCAGAGCTTCGCGATGCCGTCAACAAAGGCGTCGAGGTCGGTCGCGGCGGAATTGGTCAGCAGCACGATCGACAGATCGTCCCCCAGATAGCGCGAATAATAGGTGCGGAACCCCTGCCATGCGCCGCCATGATGATAGCGCGGCTTGCCGGCGGCGCTATCCAGGCGCCAGGCGAAGCCATAGGGATACGCCTTGCCGCTGTTGAGCCGCGCGGGCGTATAGACCTGCTTCCAGCTCGCGTCGCTCAACACCTTGCCCTGTTCGACGCCCCGCGCCCAGGCGATCATGTCGTCGAGCGAGAAGTAGAGCGATCCGTCCGCCGTCGCGTTCATCGTCGGCGACACGAAATCCTGATTCTTCAGCACGCCGCCATCCAGTTGATAGCCGGAGGCGCGATGCATCACGATATCGCCGTCGCTGATCCCCCGCGCCGTCTTCATGCCGAGCGGCTTGAAGACTTCGGAATCGAGCACCTCCAGATAGGATTTGCCCGTCGCCTTCTTCACGAGGATGCCGAGCAGCGCATAGCCGGTATTGCTGTAGTTCCAGCGCGCGCCGGGCGCGAAATCGAGCGGCATCGCGGCGGCGAGCTTGACCAGTTCGTCATCGGTATAATCGCGCCGGTAATCGAAATCGCGGCCGTAATTGGCCACGCCCGAGGTGTGGGTCAGCAGGTGACGGATGGTCATCGCGCCCCAGCTTGCCGGCACGCCGGGCAGATATTTGGAGACACGGTCGTCAAGGCCCATCCTGCCCTGCTCGACCTGCGTCAGCACCGCTGCGGCGGTGAACATCTTGCCGACCGAACCCGACTGGAAGATGGTTTCGGTGGTCACCGGAACATTGTTCTCGACATCGGCCTGGCCATAGCCCTTGGCGACGACGATCTCGCCCTTGCGCAGCACCGCGACCGATACGCCGGGCACCTTTTCCTGGCGCATCTCCTGCTCGATGAAACTGTCGAGCTGCTTGCGGAACGTCTCGGGATCGGGTGCGGCGAGCGCGGGCGCCGCGGCGCAGAGCGCCGCCGTCGCGCAGAAGGTCTTGGCCAGGCTGAACATCGTTTTTCCCCTCATGATCTCTTCGTATCGTCTTGGCGCTCGATGCGCGTCACCCCGGCCGCACCGCGACGCGGGCACCGCCCCATATGTCTTCGGAGCACCAGATCATGCCGTCGCGATAGTCGGCGCGCGGCTCGCGATCGGCGGTGAACAGGACCGGCCCGTCGAGATCGACGACGTCGCAAAGCTGGCCGACGATGAAGGCGGGCGCCATGGCGAGCGAAGTGCCGAGCATGTTGCCGACCATCACCTGCAGCCCACGCGCGCGCGCCGCTTCCACCATCGCCAGCGCCTCCGTCAGCCCGCCGCATTTGTCGAGCTTGATGTTGATCGCCGAAAATCCGGGCGAGAGCGTCGCGATGTCGCCAAGCCCCTGGACGCTTTCGTCGGCGGCGATCGGGATCGGCGAATGGAAGTCGTCGAGATCGACATCGCGATCGATGGGCAGAGGCTGCTCGATCAGCGCGACTTCGGCCTCGACCAGCACGGGCATCAGCCGCTCGAGCGCGTCGAGCGAAAAGCCCTGATTGCCATCGACGCCCAGCCAGACATCGCCCCGCGCCGCGCGCGCCGCACGGACGCGATCGGCATCCAGGCCGTCACCCGTCAGCTTGAGCTTCAGCGCGCGCGCATGCGCATAGGATGCCGCCCGCTCGGCCACCACATCGGGCGCTTCCGCCCCGATCGTCCAGGTTGTGAGGCAGGGCCTGGGCGTGGCGATGCCCGCAGTCCGCCAGGCAGGTTGCCCCGAGCGCGCGGCCTCCAGATCCCAGAGCGCGCAATCCAGCGCGTTGCGCGCGCCGCCGATCGGCAGCAGCGATTGCAGGCGCGCACGATCCATGCCGCCGCGAAAAGCGTCGCGCACCGACGCGATCGTGTCGGCGATGCCCGCCGGCGTTTCGCCCAGATAATCGACCCCGGCGGCTTCGCCACGGCCTTCATGCTCCCCATCGCGAACGGTCACGACGACGAGGTCGAGCGCGTCATAGGTCCATCCCGTGATGCGGAACGGATGGATCAGGGGCCAGGTTTCGACGCGAACCGCGATATCCATGGAAGCGCCTAGTCGAAGGTGGCGGCGACATGCGCGACGAGCGCGTCGGCCCCGGTCGCCACGGGATCGAAACAGGGAAGTCCGAAGCGATCGCCGATGGCCTGCAAATAGGCGGCCCGCTCTTCCACCGGCAGCGCCGACGTATTGACGCTGATGCCCGCGCAGCGGACCGCCGGGTTGGTGCGGCGCGCCAGTTCCAGATTGGCTTCGATGCATTCGGCCAATTCGGGCAGCGGGAAATCCGGATATCCGTCCACATGCGTGCGGCCCGCCGCGTGGCAGAGAATGATCGCGTCGGGCTGTGAACCGTGGAGCAGGCCAAGCGCGACGCCCGCATAGGCGGGATGGAACAGCGAACCCTGCCCTTCGATCACGTCCCAGTGATCGGCATCATTGTCGGGCGACAGGCTCTCCGCCGCGCCCGCGACGAAATCGGACACGATCGCATCGATCGGCACGCCCTCGCCCGCGATCAATATGCCGGTTTGCCCGGTGGCGCGGAAGGTCGCCTTCCCGCCGCTTTCCGTCAGCGCGCGCGCGATAGCGAGCGCCGTGTATTTCTTGCCCACCGCGCAATCGGTGCCGACCATCAGCATCCGCCGGCCGGTGCGCTTTCGGCCGGTGCCGACCGGAAAGGACCGGCCCGGCACGCGGACGTCGAACAAGGATGCGCCCGACCGCTCCGCCGCCGCGGCGATTTCGGGAACGGTGCCGAGCCGCCGGTGCATGCCGCTCGCGACATTGAGCCCGGCATCGAGCGCGGCCGTGATCGGCGCGATCCAGCTATCGGCGATGGCGCCGCCAAAGGGCGTGACGCCGATCACCAGCGTCCGCGCGCCAGCGGCCAGGGCCTGTTCGAAATCCATGTCCTCCAGGCCCAGATCGACGCCGCAGGAGGGCAGCCGCCACTGGCCGGCGCACCGCTCCGGCGCCCAGTCGAGCAGTCCGCACGCCGTCTTCGCATCGAGCCGATCGGCGACATCGCCCAGGAACAACAGATATTTTCCGGGGATGATCATCTCGGCGCGGTCTTTCCTGCTGCGAATGGGCACATGTCGTCCGCATGGCAGCGAACGGCTTGATAGTTATAAATATCACTCTAGAAGTCAACTGACATAAATTTAACATCATCGGCCGACCGATGACGACGCGCTGGAGACGACGCTTGAAAAGCCTGCCCAACCCACCCCTGCCCCGTCGATCACGGACCCGCGATTGCGGAACGGCGCGCGCATGACCCCGTTCGCACGCAAGACCGTCGCCGCGCTCCAGGCGAGCGCGGACAGGAAAGACACGAAACTGTCATCCGATATCGGGCTGTTCGCGCTGATCTGCTTCGGCGTCGGCAGCACCGTCGGCGCCGGCATCTTCATCCTGACTGGCACCGTCGCCGCGCAGCATTCGGGGCCGGCGGTCGCGCTGTCCTTTCTGATCGCCAGCGGCGTCTGCCTGCTGGCCGGGTTATGCTATGCCGAGCTCGCCGCGATGATGCCGGTGGCGGGCAGCGCCTATTCCTACACCTATGCATCGATGGGGGAGGCGGCCGCCTGGTCGGTGGGCTGGTGCCTGGTGCTCGAATATCTCTTTGCCGGCGCGCTCGTCGCGATCGGCTGGTCGGCTTATACCCAGTCGGTGCTGCACGATATCGGGCTGGGCATTCCGGCCATGTTCGCGCAGGCGCCGTTCACCATCTCGGCGGACCGCAATCTGGTGGCGACGGGGTCGATCGTCGACCTGCCCGCGGTGCTGCTGACGATCTTCTGCACCGCGATGCTGCTGCGCGGCACCGAATTCTCGGCGCGGATCAACACGCTGATCGTCGTCGCCAAGATCGGCGCGATGCTGCTCGTCGTGCTGACCGGTTTCGCGTTCGTGGACCAGGCCAACTGGTCGCCCTTCGTTCCGCCCAATGAGGGCGTGTTCGGCCAGTTCGGCTGGTCGGGCGTCATGCAGGGCGCGGGCGTGCTGTTCTTCGCCTATGTCGGCTTCGACGCGGTTTCCACGCTGGCGCAGGACGTCCGCGATCCGCAGCGCACCGTTCCCCGCGCCCTGCTCGCCTCGGTCGGCGTGACGACCTTGCTCTACGCGCTTGTCGGGCTCGTGATCACGGGGCTGGTCAGCTATCGCCTGCTCGACGTTCCCGATCCCGTCTATGTCGCGCTCAACGCCGCCGGGCCGGGGCTCGCCTGGACCAAGGTGATCGTGGGCTTCGTCGCGATCGCCGGGCTGGTTTCGGTGCTGCTCGTCAGCATCCTCGGTCAGGTCCGCATCTTCTATGCGATGGGGCGTGACGGCCTGTTGCCGGCGGCCTTCACGCGCGTGCGCGGCCGATCGCACATTCCCGTCGCCGGAACGCTGGTGACCGGCGTGATCGCATCGATCGCGGCGGGCGTGCTGCCGCTGAGCCTGCTCAGCGAACTCATCTCGATGGGTACATTGTTCGCGTTCGTGATGGTCGCGGCAAGCGTGATCGTCCTGCGGCGACGCGAACCCGATGTGTCGCGCCCGTTCCAGGTTCCGCTCTACCCCTGGACGCCGCTGCTCAGCATCGCGGCCTGCCTGTATCTGATGTGGAGCCTGCCGTTGGACACCTGGGTCCGGCTCGTCATCTGGCTGGCGATCGGCGGCGGCGTCTATTGGCTCTATGGCCTGGCGCGAAAAGGCAAACCCGCCTGAAGCAAACCGGCGCGAAGCAGGGAACGGCCAATCCACGTCATGATTTGCCGGCCCTGCGCGCCGCCGGGCTGCCGACATGGCCGGTATAGGATTGGTAGAGTTCGGACAGGCGCTCCAGCCGCTCTTCCACCGGGGCGCCCAGTTCGCCGATCACGTCGTTGACGAGCAGATTGACGACGCAACCGAGCGAGACCTGAGAACTCCAGAACAGCTCGACCTCGGTCGACACCGCGATGATGTGGCTGGTGAACTTGCGGATCCAGTCGCAGAATTTGTCGGTGAGCATCACGACGGGAATGCCGCCGTGATTGGCCCTGGCCGCCAGGTCATAAGCCTGTTCCGAATAGCGTCGCATATCGACAAGGACGAGGCAGCGCCCCTCGGGATCGCCCGCGAAGATCTCGTGGTAATTGCCCGCCGTCATGTCGACGATGCTGACCCCGTCACGCGCATATTGCAGCAGATGCGCCAGCGTGATCGCGACCCCGCGCTCGGTCTGGAAGCCCGCGACATGCACGTGCCGGCTGTGCGCCAGAAGCGCCACCACGTCCTTCCAGGTCTCGGTTTCAGCCAAGCCATAGACTTCGATGATACCGGCCAGCTCAAGTTCTAGGCTGCGTTTGGTGCGGTTGCTCTCGCCGCGCGCGCCGACGAACTCGGTCACCTGATCGCCGACCAGCCAGGGCACGCCCGACATGGTGGTGCGCAGCCCCGCCTTCAGATCCTTGAAATGGCGATAGCCCATCTTGCGTGAGAACCGGCCGACGGTGATCGCGCTCACCTCCAGCTTGTCGGCGATCGAATTGGCGGTTTCGAACGCGATGCCGCCGCGATTGGTGAGGATGAAATTGGCGATCGTCCGTTCGGCGGGCGTGAAGCCGTCAAGACTGTCCTCAAGCCGCTGCAGCAGATCGTGGGACGTATCGGTTTCATCTGCCACGGATCGTCTCTCCCCGGATTCCTTATCTTCGCAAGTCCTAGAGCCTGATCGGCCGGGGAGGAAGCCCGCCCCCCCGGCGCCCGCGAAACCGATGTTACATAACTATCACATATTGACATAATGGTATATTTATACCCTAATAACACGCGCTGACAGGATTCGAACAGACCGGGGCAGGCCCCGGCATCGAAAAAGGGGAGAGAGCATGAGAAACGGGCGGAACATTCAACGGACGATCGCGGCGGCGCTGGCGTCGGCGGCATCGATCGTCGTGGCGGCGAGCCCGGGCTTCGCGCAGACCGGCGCGAATCCCGGACAGAACGGCGCGGCGAACGAGGCGCCCCAGGCGGCCGACGAGATCGTCGTGACGGCGACCCGCAGAGCCGAAACGGTGCGCGACGTGCCGTTCAACATCCAGGCAATCTCGGCGGACACGCTGGAGAAGACCGGCGCGACAGACCTCACCGATTTCGCGCGCACCGTGCCCGGGCTCTCGATGAACGACTATGGCCCCTCGGGCGGCGCCAAGCTGGTGCTGCGCGGCCTCAGAACGGGCAGCGAGGCGGGTCTGGCGCCGACGACGACAGTCTATGTCGACGAAGTGCAGGTCGACATGCCCTATCGCGGCACCCCGCTGGACCTGAAACTGCTCGACATCGAGCGCGTCGAGGTGCTGCGCGGCCCCCAGGGCACGTTGTTCGGCGGCGGCGCGATCGGCGGTACGCTGCGCTACATTTCGAAAAAGCCCGATACCACGAAGTTCGAAGGCAGCGTGGGCGGCGAACTTTCGACGACGCGCCACGGTGGCGCCAATTACAACCTGACCGGCATGATCAACGTGCCCGTCAACGACTGGATCGCGATCCGCGCCAATCTGGGCCGCTTCGACAATGACGGCTTCATCGACAATGTCCGGACGGGGGCCAAGAACGTCAATGACGACCGGACGACGTCCGGCCGCATCGCTGTGCTGATGAAACCGGTCGACGATCTGGAAGTCAGCCTCACTTATTATCGCCAGACCGCGCGGTACGGCGAATCCGTCCTGCAGCGCGAAAGCCAGCCCCGGCTGACCGTCGACTATATCCACCCGGGCATCACCCGCTATCGGGCGCAACTCGCCAACCTCACGCTCGCCTATGATTTCGGCTGGGCGAAGCTGACGTCGAGCTCCTCCTATATCGACGAGAAGCACGATTCCTCGAATGACGGCACTTTCGGCATCCGCGATTCGATCTTCGGCAGCTTCCTCGATCCCGACGATATTCCGGAATTCACCGAATATTCGGTGCGCCGCGCGCGATCGCACGCCTTCACCCAGGAGGTCCGGCTGGTCTCCGCATCGGACGGCCCGTTCAACTGGATCATCGGCGGCTATTACAACAAGGAACGCACCGGCGAGAACGACCAGGAATTCGTGCCTATCCCCTTCCCGGGGCAGGCCGCTTTCGAACAGAACATCATTGGAGCCAAGATCAACGACAACAAGGAATATAACTACGCCTATACCGATCGTTCGCGGCAATATGCGGTGTTCGGGGAACTCAAATACCAATTCACCGACGCCTGGCAGGCTTCAGTCGGCGGACGCTATTTCGACGTACGCGGCGATGGTGAATTCTACGCGATCGACCAATGGTTCGGCCGCAATGCGCGCGACGCGAACGGACTGGCGCGCACCGTGCCCTATGCGGACGAATTCTCCTACGGCAGCAACCATGAGAAGGGCACCGTCTGGCGCTTCAACACCTCATACAAGCTCGGCGCCGGCCTTATCTACGCGACGATCGCTCAGGGATTCCGGCCGGGCGGCTTCAACCGCCTGACCCCCAATACCGGCGTTCCGCCCGAAGGATATCAGTTCAATTCGGACGACCTGATCAGCTACGAGCTCGGCGGCAAATTCTCCTTCGCGCAGAACCGGATCTATGTGAGTTCGGCGCTGTTCCGGATCGACTGGTCGGACATCCAGACCACCGTCCGCACCCCGATCGGCTTTTCCTATCAGGGCAATGCCGGCAAGGCGGTCTCGCAGGGTATCGAAATCGAACTCAATGCGCGCGACATCCTGACGCGCGGCCTCTCGTTCAACCTGGGCTATAGCTATACCGACGCCAAATTGACCGAGTCGATCGAACGCATCGGCTTCAAGGGCGAGCGGATGCCGCTGGTGCCGCGCCACGCATTGTCATTGATGGCGGATTACAGCACCGAACTCAGCGGTGGCCTGAAGGCCGGAATGAACTGGCTGACCAGCTATACCAGCGGCAGCTATGCCGATTTCGGCCGCTTCCAGCCGGTGCGCGGCACGACGGCCGGCTCGCTGATTCCCTCCACCACTGTCAATCGGCAATATCTGCCGATCGCCGGCTATTGGCTGTCCAGCCTTTCGCTGCGCCTGGAAGGGGATAGCTGGAGCGCTCGCATCTTCGCGGACAATCTGTTCGATGCGCGTTTCAAGACGTCGCGAAGCTTCACCTTCGCCAACAGCAATTTCGCGACGTCGGATGTCACCTATTACGCCAATCGTCCGCGCACGATCGGCATCGGGCTGACCAAGCGCTTCTGATCCCCCTCAGTCATCCTCGTCTTCATAACCCGCCAGATCGAGCGCCCGCGCCTTGATCTGGCGGGTTTCGCACCAATGGACCAGCGCATCCTCCCGCCCATGCGTCACCCAGACTTCCCGAGGCGCAATCTCGGTCAGGGTGCGGGTCAGTTCGTCCCAATCGGCATGGTCGGACAGGATGATCGGCAGCTCCACATTGCGCTGCACCCCGCGCTGGCGCACGCGCATCCAGCCCGACGCCATCGCGGTGATCGGATCGGGCAGGCGCCGCGACCAGCGATCGTTGAGCGCGGAGGGCGGCGCCAGGATGATCGCGCCCTTCATCTCCTCCTTGCTCGCATCGCTCGCAGGGCGCAGATCGCCCAGCTCCACGCCATGTTCGACATAAAGGTCGCACAGCCGCTGGAGCGCGCCATGGATATAGATCGGATCGCCATGGCCCATCGCGCGCAGCTCCGCGATGACGCGTTGCGCCTTGCCCAGGGCATAGGCGCCGACCAGCACCGATCGATCGGGATTGGCGCGCAGGGCGGTGAGCAGCTTGTCGATCTCGTCACGCGTCTCGGGATGGCGGAACACCGGCAGGCCGAATGTCGCCTCGGTGATGAAGACGTCGCATGCGACGGGTTCGAAGCCGGCGCAGGTCGGATCCGGGCGACGCTTGTAGTCGCCCGAGACGACGATGCGCTCGCCGGCATGATCGAGCACGATCTGCGCCGATCCCAGCACATGACCCGCCGGCACGAAACCGACCTCGACATCGCCCAGGACCAGCGTTTCGCCATATTGCACGGGAATGCCATGCTGGGGGCCATAGCGGCATTCCATGATCGCCAGCGTCTCCGGCGTCGCCCAGACCTGGCCGTGCCCGCCGCGTGCATGATCGGCATGGCCATGGGTGATCAACGCACGCGCGACCGGACGTGACGGATCGACCCAGATGTCCGCGGCGGGGATATGAATGCCGTGCGGGTGCGGCGCGATCCAGTTACCGAGTCTGGCCATAGGCCCTATATAGGGCATAATGGCCGAAACTTCCCGTCCCTCCATCATCCCCGCCGGGCGGAAAGCGGATTGAAGCGGTTGCCCGCCATCCTCGAACGATGGTTCGACGAAAGGGGCTGGGCGCCGCGCCGCCATCAGCGCGACATGCTGGCGGCAGCCCAGGCCGGCCGCCACGCGTTGCTCGTCGCGCCGACCGGCGCGGGCAAGACGCTCTCGGGCTTCCTGCCAACATTGGCCGATCTGATCGATGCACCCATGGACGGGCTGCATACGCTCTATATCTCGCCGCTCAAGGCGCTGGCGGTGGACGTGCAGCGCAATCTGCTGACGCCGATCGCGGAGATGGGGCTCGACATCCGCGTCGAGACGCGGACGGGCGACACGCCGTCCGACCGCAAAGCGCGACAGCGCGCCCGTCCGCCGCAAATCCTGCTCACCACGCCTGAATCGCTGAGCCTGTTGCTGTCCTATCCGGACAGCATGCTGATGTTCGAAGGCCTGAAAACGGTGGTGATCGACGAGGTTCACGCCTTCGCCACCACCAAGCGCGGCGACCTGCTCTCGCTCTCGCTCTCGCGGCTGCAAAGGCTGGCGCCGGGTTTCCGCCGCGTCGCCCTGTCCGCGACGGTCGCGGATCCCGACGGCTATCGCGCCTGGCTGGCGCCGCATGGCGATATCGACATGGTCCAAAAGGTGATCGGCGAACCCGGCGCCGAACCCGATATCTCGATCCTGCTGCCCGAGGACCGCGTGCCCTGGTCCGGCCATTCGGGGCGCTATGCGTCCCCGCAGGTGATGGCCGAGATCGAAACGCACAACACCACGCTCGTCTTCTGCAACACGCGCAGCCTGGCAGAACTGATCTTCCAGGATCTGTGGAAGGCCAATGAGCTGAAGCTGCCGATCGGCATCCATCACGGCAGCCTGGCGCGCGAGGCACGGCGCAAGGTGGAAGCGGCGATGGCCGACGGCAAGTTGCGCGCGCTGGTCGCGACCGCGAGCCTGGACCTCGGCGTCGATTGGGGCGATGTCGATTGCGTCGTCCAGATGGGGGCGCCCAAGGGCTCCTCGCGGCTGCTCCAGCGGATCGGCCGCGCCAACCACCGGCTCGACGAACCGTCCGAAGCGGTGCTCGTGCCCGGCAACCGTTTCGAATATCTGGAGGCGCGCGCGGCGCTCGACGCGGTCGATGCCGGAGAGCTCGATCCGGATGTCTTCCGCCCCGGCGCGCTCGACGTGCTGGCCCAGCATGTCATGGCCTGCGCCTGCGCCGCGCCGTTCGACGAGGCCGCAATGCTCGACGAGGTGCGATCCGCGCTTCCCTATTCGGCGCTCGACGAAGCGACCTTCGCGCGCGTGCTCGGCTTCATCGCGGATGGCGGCTATGCGCTGCGCGCCTATGATCGCTTCAAGCGGCTGACGCACGGCCATGACGGGCTGTGGCGCGTCTCGCATCCCGATTTCGTCAAGCAGCACCGGCTGAACGCCGGCATCATCGTCGATGCCGAAACGCTCGATGTGCGGTTCAGGAACGGCCGCAAGCTCGGTTCGGTCGAGGAATATTTCGCCTCCACCCTCTCGCCCGGCGACACCTTCTTCTTCGCCGGCCTCAGCCTGCAGGTCGAGCGGATGGACACGACCGACCTGATCGTCCGCGCGACCACCAGATCGGCGCGGGTGCCGAGCTATATGGGCGCGCGCATGGCGCTTTCAACCAATCTGGCGCGGCGCGTGCGCGGCTTCCTGCACGATCGCACCGCATGGAGCCGCTTTCCCAACGATGTCCGTGAATGGCTGGAGGTGCAGGATTATCGATCGATCCTGCCCGGCCCCGATCAGTTGCTGATCGAGACCTTCCCGCACGAAGGCCGGCATTACATGGTCGCCTACAGCTTCGCGGGCTGGAACGCCCACCAGTCGCTGGGCATGCTCGTCACCAAACGCATGGAGACTTTGGGGCTCAAGCCGATCGGTTTCGTCGCCAACGACTATGCCTTCGCCACCTTCGGACTCGAGCCCGTCACCGATCCGGCGCCGCTCTTCTCCCCCGACATATTGGAGGACGAGTTCGTCGAATGGGTGCAGGGATCGCACCTGTTGAAACGCGCCTTTCGCGAGGTCGCGGTGATCGGCGGCCTTGTCGAGCGCCAGCACCCCGGCAAGAAGAAGACGGGCAAGCAGGTCACCTTTTCCACCGACCTGATCTACGACGTGCTGCGCCGCTACGAGCCCGATCATCTGCTGCTGCGCGCCGCCTGGGAAGATGCGCGCGCGCGCGTCACCGATGTCGGACGGCTGGCCGATCTGCTGGACGGCGCCCAAGACGCGATGGTCCATGTCGACCTGCCGCGCGTGACGCCGCTGGCCGTGCCCGTGCTCGTCATGATCGGGCGCGAACATGTGCCGCAGGGCACTGTCGACGACGAATTGCTGGTCGAGGCAGAAGCGCTGGCGGCGCAGGCGATGCGCCCCGATTGAACGATTGCGCTCCCTGCAGATCTGCGATCTAGTCGCGCCTTCCGTTCACGGGGGTCCGCGATGCGCGCTTTTGTCCTGTCCTGCCTTGGTCTTGCCCTTTCCACCCAGCCGCTCGCCGCCCAGGGCACGCTTCGCCCCGATCAGGTGAAATTCCGCGATCTCTACAAGGAGCTGGTCGAAACCAACACGACGCTCTCCGTCGGAAGCTGCACGCTCGCAGCGGAGAAGATGTCGGCGCGGCTCAAGGCAGCGGGTTACACCGATCAGGACATCACGCTGTTCGCGACGCCCGAACACCCCAAGGAAGGCGGGCTGGTCGCGGTGCTGAAGGGCAGCGACCCCAGGCTGAAGCCAATGCTGCTGCTCGCGCATATCGACGTGGTGGAGGCCAAGCGCGAGGACTGGACGCGCGATCCCTTCGTGATGGTCGAGGAGAATGGCTATTATTACGCGCGCGGTACCGCCGACGACAAGGCGATGGCCGCGATGTGGACCGACAGCCTGATCCGCTTCAAGGAAAGCGGATACAAACCGAAACGCACCATCAAGGTCGCGCTCACCTGCGGCGAGGAGACGACCTATGCCTTCAACGGCGCGCAGTGGCTGGCGCAGAACCGGCCCGAGCTGATCGCCGCCGAGTTCGCGCTGAACGAAGGCGGCGGCGGCGATACCGATGGCAAGGGCAAACTGGTCAGCCAATCGATGCAGGTCGGCGAAAAGGCGGTGCAGAATTTCCGCATCGAGGCGACCAATCCCGGCGGGCACAGCTCGATCCCGGTGCGCGACAATGCGATCTACGATCTGGCGGACGCGCTGGCGAAGATCCGCACCTATGAATTTCCCGCGCAATTGACCGACACCACCCGCGCCTATTTCCAGGCGGTCGGCAAGGCGAAGGGTGGCGAGGAAGGTGCTGCGCTGATCGCGATCGCCGCCAATCCCGATGACAAGGCGGCCGACGCCATCGTATCGAAGGACCGTATCTATCATTCGATGCTGCGCACCACCTGTGTCGCGACATTGGTCGATGGCGGCCATGCCAACAACGCGCTGCCGCAACGCGCCGGCGCGAACATCAACTGCCGCATCTTCCCAAGCCGTTCGATCGAGGAAACGCGGGCCGCGCTCATTTCCGTGATCGGCAATCCCGGGATGACGGTCACCGTGGTCCCGCCGATCCGGCCAGCCGCCGTGCCGCCGCCGCTCGATCCGAAGATCATGGGGCCGGCGACGAAGCTCGCCGCCAAATATTTCCCCGGCGTGCCCGTCGTGCCCGTGATGTCGACGGGCGGAACCGACGGCATCTTCCTGGGCGCGATCGGCATTCCCGTCTATGGTGTGCCCGGCCCCTGGGGCGACCCGGACGGCAATGGCGCACACGGCCTGAACGAGCGGATGGAAGTAAAATCGGTGATGGTCGGCCGCGACTATCTCCACGATCTGGTGATGGCCTATGCAGACGGCAAATAGCCCGCGAGAAACGACTGCAACCAATATTTAACCATGTCGGCGCATCCTGATCTCCGAAGCGGAAACAGGGGGCCGAAATGGGCATCGCCGTCGAAGCCATGATGCAGGTGCGCGGGGGATTGTGCGACCGGATCGACCGGATCGCGAACGAGCTTCCGCATCTGACGCTCGATCAACTCTGCAACGGGGTGGACGATATCCGCCGCACCGCGCTCGACCACGGCCTCGATCCGCTGGCACAGCTCGCGCGCGGGCTGGAAGCGGCGCTGGCCGATGCCGGGCGTGGCGCGATGGTGCTGCCCTGGCTCGATACCATGCGCGACGCCGTCGGCTGCGAACGGCTCGATGCCGAAGCCGGCGCGATCTACCTCGCCGCGATCAACGTTCGCATGGCCGGCTGAAGCCGACCGGCTGATCGATGGAAGCCCTGCTGTCCGCCTTGCTCGCGGCCGCGCTGGCCGAGCTGGGCGACAAGACCCAGTGGCTCGCGCTCGCGCTCGCGATCCGGTTCCGCGATCAGGGCAGTGCCGTGCTCTTGGGGATCGCGCTGGCGGGACTCGTCAACGCCGCGATCGCCAGCGCGGCCGGCGCCGCGATCGGCACCATGCTCACCCGCGAGGCGGCAACATTGATGCTGGCGTTCGCGCTGGTTTCGGCGGGCATCACCATGGTGCTCAAGGCCAGGCCCGCGCCGGGCCTTGACGGGTGGCGCATCGGCGCCTTCCTGACCAGCTTCGCCGCCTTCGGCATCGCCGAACTGGGCGACAAGACGCAGTTCCTGACCTTCGCGATCGCGACGCGCACGGGCATGCCGATCCTGACGGCGGCGGGGGCGGCGGCTGGCGTGTTCGCGATGAGCGCGCTCGCGGTGGCGGGTGGCCGCGCCGCGCTCGACGCGCTGCCGCTGGGCGTGCTCCGCCGCGTCGGCGCCGCGCTGTTCCTGCTGCTGGGCGCGATCGCCGCGGTCAGCGCGCTGAGGCTGACCTGACGATCCGGGTCAACACGTCGACGACACGATCGACCTCGTCCACCGTGTTGTAATGGCATAGCCCAAGGCGAAGCAGCCCGCCGCTTTCGGCGAGGCCGAGCCGGGCGATCGCTTCCACCGCATAGAAATTGCCCGCCCATGCGAAGATGTCATGCGCGGCCAGGGCTTCGGACAGGGCATGCGGATCATGGCCGGCGATGGTGACGCCGAAGGTCGGCACGCGCCCCCTGACGGTCGGTGGCCCCCACAGCTTCAGCCCGTCGATCGTGCCGAGCCCGGCCAACAGCCGCTCGCCGAGCGCATCCTCATAGGCATGGCAGCCGAGCATCGCGGCGCGCAGCCGCTCGCGCCGCGTGGCGTCGTCGGGTGCGAAACGCGCGCCCAGCGTTTCGAGATAGTCGATCGTCCCCAGCACCGCGGCCTGCCCCTCGAACGAGGGCGTGCCAGTTTCGAAGCGCCGCGCCGACGGATGGATCGATGCCGGGCGCACCTTATAGGCCTGGATCCGTTCGAGCAGTTCATCCCTGCCCCACAGCACGCCCTGGTGCGGACCGAAGAATTTATAGGGCGAGCAGACGAGCAGATCGCAGCCGAGCGCACGAACGTCGGTCACGACATGCGGCACCGACTGAACAGCATCGACGAACACCAGCGCATCGCAATGCGCGCGGACGATCCGCACGATCGCCTCGACATCGTTAAGCGTGCCGATCGCGTTGCTCGCGCCGCCGACCGCGACCAGCCGCGTGCGCGGCCCCAATATCTCCGGCAGCGCATCGATCCGCAGCAGGCCCGTTTCCGGATCGAGATCGATCCAGCGCACCGTCATGCCGCGATCCTGCGCCACCATCAGCCAGGGCGTGACATTGGCGTCGTGATCGAGCCGGGTGACGACCAGCTCATCGCCTTCCCGCCAGTCGCGCGACACGGCCCGCGAGACCGCGAAGGTCAGCGTCGTCATATTGGGCCCGAACGCGATCTCGTCGGGCGAGCCGCCGAGCAGGTCCGCCATCGCGGCATGCGCCGCCTCGCTCATCGCATCGGTTTCGACCGAGGTGCGGAACGCGCCGCCGCTATTGGCCGTGCCCGCTTCCAGATGCCGCACCATCGCCGCGAGCGCGGGCGCGCAGATCTGGGTTCCGCCCGGGCCATCGAGATAGATGGGCGCGCCTTCGGCCCCCTTTGCCGCAAGCGCGGGAAACTGGGCTCGCACATCGTCGATGGGAAAGGCGGTCATGAGGTTCTCCGGATATGATCGACCGGCCTCTACATCAGCGATCACCTGCCATAAAGATTCCCCGTCGATCGATATAATCGATCACCGAAAGCGAATTTTTCCGGGCCCTTACACCAAAAGAGCTGCGACTTTTTCCCCGCTCTTTCGTTATGCTTCCGACTCGAAATCGAACACCCAAGGAGGACATCATGGCCAAGGGCGGCAAAGCGAAACTGAAGACCCCCACCGATATCGGCAGCAACGCCGCGAAGACCGTCGCGGATGCGCTGAACGGCATCCTCGCCGACAGCTATGCGCTGTACATCAAGACCAAGAATTTCCACTGGCACGTCTCGGGCCCGCATTTCCGCGACTATCACCTGATGCTCGACGAGCAGGCGACGCAGATCCTGGCCACCACCGACGAGATCGCCGAACGCGTGCGCAAGACCGGCAACACCACGCTGCGCTCGATCGGCGACATCGCCCGTCGCCAGTCGATCAAGGACAATGACGACGAATTCGTCTCCGCGGCGAACATGCTGGCCGAACTGCGCGAGGACAATCTGGCCCTGGTCGCCAGCCTGCGCGAGGCCAAGGACATCGTCGACGAGGCCAAGGACAATGCGACCTCGGGCATTCTCGACGACTGGACCGATCAGGCGGAACAGCGCGCCTGGTTCCTGTTCGAAGCCAGCCGGACCTGATTCCGCACTTCCGATTGAAGCACCGGATGGGGCGGGCCGTTGACGGTCCGCCCGTCTCATTATAGAGCCTCCCGGTCATCCGGGGAGTAGCCGGCCGCGCCAGCCCATCGGGCAAAGGCACGGATGCCGCGTCAACATACTTGGCCGAGAGGCCATGGCGCGGCGAATCCCAGCCCGGGCTGGGATCGGCAAGACCGATGACGCCTGACCTCCGCACATGCCGGGCGGGGTGGTCATGCGTCGTTGGTAGTGCCTTCCGTCCGGCCGGAGTCTCGTTTCCCATGGAAGTCCTGCTTTCCTCGACGCTGCTGGTCGCCTTCGCCGAGATCGGCGACAAGACCATGCTGCTCGCCATCGTGCTCGCCTGCCGGTTCCGCCGGCCATGGCCGATCGTCGCCGGTATCCTTGCCGCCACCATCGTCAATCATGCGCTGGCGGCATGGGCCGGTGCCGCCATCGCCGGCCTGCTCGACGGCTATTGGTTCCGCATGGCGGTGGCACTCGGATTCATCGCGATGGCGGCATGGACGCTGGTGCCCGATTCGATCGATGAGGAAGAAGCCGAGCCCAAATCCGGCTATGGCGCGTTCCTGACCACCACCATTGCCTTTTTCTTCGCCGAGATGGGCGACAAGACGCAGATCGCGACCGTCGCGCTCGGCGCACAATATCAGGCGGTGGCGCTGGTCGCGATGGGCACGACATTGGGCATGATGATCGCGAACGTCCCCGCCGTCTTCCTGGGCGATCGCATCACCCGCGTCCTGCCGATGGCCGCGATCCGCATCGCCGCCGCCACGATCTTCGCGATCCTCGGCATCTGGGCGCTGCTCGATCTGTTCGGCTGACTCACCTTCATGGACCAAGCGTGACGATCCAGAGATCGGGAGGTACGCCGTAGCGCAGCGGCACGACGCTGGTGCCGAGGCCCGCCGTCACCATGATCGTACGTCCCGCTTCCTCGATCCGGCCGCAGGCATAGCGTTCGCCATAGCGTGATGCCGTGGAGATGCGGCCGATCAGCGGCAGGCGGATCTGGCCGCAATGGGTGTGCCCCGCCAGCACCAGCGGGATGTGCGCGGGCAGCAGCGGAACCACGTCCGGACTGTGGCTGAGGACGAGTCGCGGCCCGGGCGATGCATCCATCGCGCGGATGGTCTTCGCGACATCGGCGTTGCGCGTGATCTCGTCGTCGATCCCGCCGATCGTCAACGGCCCGCGCCGGACGGCCTGGTTGGTGAGCAGGGTGACGCCGGTCGCGGGTATCGCGCGGCGGAAGGCGGCGGTGTCGCGGGCATGATCGTGATTCCCGAGCACCGCGATCACGCCCAGCGGCGCACGCAACCCGCGAAACGGCGCCACCGCAGCCTCGACGGCATAGTGCCGCGTGGCGAAGGGTTTGTCGCTCACCAGATCGCCCGCGATCAGCACGATATCGGGGGAAAGCGCGTTCACCTGCCCAATGATCCGCGCGAGCCGCTCGGGCGGCATATCCGGCCCGGCGACATGGAGATCGGACATCAGCACCGCCCGGATCGGCGTCTGGCCCGCCGGCCATTCGGGCAGCGACACATAGGTGGAGCGTATGATCGGATCACGCGTCGCCTGCCAATAGCCGGACGCGATCAGCCCGATTCCGATCAGGACGAGCAGGATCAGGGCGAGACGGAGTTTCATCAACGCCGCTTCCTAGAGATCCGGTTCGGATTGAACCGGATCGACTCCGAATGTTCGTTTGTTTGCCATGATTTCCAAGCCGGCAGGAGAGTCCACCTGTCTCGAAATCACTCTAACGGAACCGTCGGGCGAGGCAATTTGTTGATCATGTCTGCACCGAAAGGAGACGGAAAATGCTCAAGGCTGCCCTTATCTTCCTCGTCGCCGGTCTGGTTCTCGGCGCGCTCGGCTTTGGCGGGATCGGCGGCGCGTTCGTCGGCATCGCCAAGATCCTGTTCTTCGTCGCCATCGCCGTCTTCCTGATCTTCCTGGTCCTTGGCCTGACGGCCGTGAAGAAAGTCACCTGAATGCGAATGCGCGCGGCGCGATGGCGTCAGCGCGCATTCGCGCCCACAGTGATTTCGAGGCAGGTGGACTCACCTGCCGGCTTGGAAATCATGGCAAACAAACGAACATTCGGAGTCGAGGCGGGGGACAACGCCACCCCCACCCGCACTAAATGTTGGGGAACCGAACCCCCCGC
>NZ_JAINVV010000009.1 GCF_019880585.1 Sphingomonas colocasiae | reverse complement strand
ATTCAAAAACATCCAAAAAAACCCAACTTCGGCGGTCCACCGGTTAAACCCCCCCCCGCCTCGACTCTATATTTGAGCGACAATGCACGCCTTCGCCGCGCTTCTCGATCGCCTGATCTACACGCGTTCGCGCAACGCAAAGCTCAAGCTTATCGCCGATTATCTGATCGCCACGCCCGACCCCGACAGGGGCTGGGCGATGGCGGCGCTGACCGGCGATCTCGATCTGCCGGCGGTGAAGCCCGCGATCATCCGCGCGATGGTCGACGCGCGGGTCGATCCGGTGCTGTTCCGGATGAGCCGCGACTATGTCGGCGATTCGGCGGAGACGGTCTCGCTGATCTGGCCCGATCCGCCCGTGCCGCCAGCGAGCGAGGTCGATCTGAGCCTGAGCGGCATCGTCGACCGGCTTTCCACCCTGTCGCGATCGGATGCGCCGGCGGTGCTCGCCGATCTGCTCGACCGGCTGAGCCCGGAGGAACGCTTCGCGCTGTTGAAGATGGCGACCGGCGCATTGCGCATCGGCGTGTCCGCGCGGCTGGCGAAGACCGCGCTCGCCCAGGCCTTCGGGCTCGACGTCGATGCGGTGGAGGAAGTGTGGCATGGCATCCGCCCGCCCTATGCACCGCTGTTCGATTGGGCGGAGGGCCGGGGCGATCAGCCGACCGCCGCCGACCTGCCGGTGTTCCGCCCCTTCATGCTCGCCCATCCACTCGACGATGCGGTGGTCTCGCTCGACGATTATGCCGCCGAATGGAAATGGGACGGCATCCGCGTCCAGATCGTCCGCGTCGCCGGCCAGACCCGGCTCTACAGCCGCGCAGGCGATGACATCACCCACAGCTTTCCCGAGGTCGCCGCCGATTTTGACGCCGATGGCGTGCTCGACGGCGAATTGCTGGTGAAGGGAGACGCGCAGGGCGGCGAAGCGGCAAGCTTCAACGCGCTCCAGCAACGGCTTGGGCGCAAGCAGGTTTCCGCGCGGATGCTGGCCGATTACCCCGCCTTTGTCCGCCTCTACGACATATTGATCGACGGCGGCGAGGATGTCCGGGCGCTGGCATGGCATGAACGCCGCGCGCGGCTCGAAGTCTTTGTGAAGCGGCTCGCCCCCGACCGGTTCGACCTGTCGCGCGTGATCGACGCCGCGAGTTTCGACGCGCTCGCGGAGATCCGCTCCGGCGCGCGCGATGCATCGATCGAAGGCGTGATGCTCAAGCGGCGCGACAGCGCCTATATCGCCGGCCGCCGCGTGGGGCTTTGGTATAAATGGAAACGCGATCCGCTGACAGCCGATTGCGTGATGATGTACGCGCAGCGTGGATCGGGCAAGCGATCCAGCTTCTATTCGGACTATACGTTCGGCTGCTGGACCGATGCGGGCGAGCTGCTGCCGGTCGGCAAGGCCTATTTCGGCTTCACCGACGAGGAACTGAAATGGCTCGACCGTTTCGTCCGCCAGCACACGGTCAACCGCTTCGGCCCGGTACGCGAGGTGGAGAAGACGCTGGTGCTGGAAGTGGCGTTCGATTCGATCCACGCCTCCAAGCGGCACAAATCGGGGGTCGCGATGCGTTTTCCCCGGATCGCGCGCATCCGCACCGACAAGCCCGCCGAGGAAGCCGACCGAATCGGCACGCTGATGGCGCTGATCACATGATTTTTTGAAGCACCCTGTCGATTCGATGAAATGCCGCGCGTCATGGGGCATGAAATCGCATTGCCGCGCTCATGGCGATACGGTTTCCTGATTCATGAGGAGGACCGACGATGAAATATGCGCTGCTGATCTATGGCAAGGAATCGGATTGGGCGAACGCCAGCCCGGACGAGATGACTGCGATCTTCGCCGAACATGGCCGGCTGAGCGACGCGCTGGGCGAACGCAATCTGGCGGGTGAGGAACTCGATCTCACCACCACCGCGACGACGGTGCGCACGACGAACGGCCAGAGCATCGTCACCGACGGCCCCTTCGCCGAAACCGTCGAGCATCTGGGCGGCTTCTACCTGATCGAGGCCGCGGATCTCGACGAGGCGCTGGGCTTCGCCAGGATGCTCTCGGGCACGGTCGAGGTGCGGCCGGTCGTCAACCATTGCGGCACGCCCTGAACTCCGCGCGGGCGATCGAAGCAGCGTATCGGGCGGACTGGGCACGACTGCTCTCGCTGCTCGCGCGCCGCTTCGATGATCTCGATCTCGCCGAGGACGCGCTGGCGGATGCCTTCGCTTCGGCGGCGCGGGCCTGGGACGCCGGCGGCGTTCCCGAGCGCCCCTCGGCATGGCTGATGCGCGCGGCGATCCGCAAGGCGATCGACCGGCTGCGCCGTAGCGCCACCGCCAACAATGCCCGGCGCCTGCTGGTGATCGACGCGGAGGACGGGTGCATGGATACCGTGGATCCCGACACTCTGCCCGACGAACGACTGGCGCTGATCTTCACCTGTTGCCATCCGGCATTAGCGCGCGAAGCGCAGGTGGCGCTAACGCTGCGGCTGGTCGTGGGGCTCGCCACGCCGGAGATCGCGCGGCTGTTCCTGGTCGCCGAGCCCAGCATGGCCGCGCGCCTGACGCGCGCGAAGCGCAAGATCGCCGCCGCGCGCATCCCGTTTCGCGAACCCGAGCCAGCCGAACGCGCGGAACGGCGGGATGGCGTGCTGGCGGTGATCTATCTGCTGTTCACCGAGGGCTATGCCGGCTCGGGCGCAACCCTGATCCGCACCGCGCTGGCCGAGGAAGCGATCCGGCTGGGCGGCCTGCTCCATATGCTGATGCCGGGCGACGGCGAGGTCGCGGCGCTGCTCGCGCTCATGATGTTGCAGCATGCACGCCGTTTCGCGCGCGTGGACGAGGATGGCGCGCTGATCCTGCTCAAGGATCAGGATCGGGACCTGTGGCAAGACGACGAGATCGCGGCGGCGCGCGCACTGATCGCGACGCCCGCGCCCGAAGGCTCCTATCGGCTGCAGGCGCTGATCGCGGCTGCGCATTGCACCGCCGAAGGATCGGACTGGCCGACGATCGCCGCACTCTATGCGCGCCTCGACGCCTTGACCGGATCGCCGGTCGTGCGCCTCAACCGTGCGGTCGCGGTCGCCGAAGCGGTCCATCCGGCGGCGGGCCTCGCCTTGCTCGAAGGGCTGGACGACAGGCTTGGCGACCATGCCCGGCTCGCGCTCGTGCGCGGCGAACTGTTCGCCCGAACCGGCCGCACCGGCGATGCGATCGCGGCGCTTCGGCAGGCGGCCACCCAAGCCGCCAACATGGTCGAGCGCCGCCATATCGAAGCCCGGATCGCCGCCCTGCGCGACTGATCCCCGGTATCAGCCCGCGCGGCGCTTGAGCGAACCGATCGAAGATGCGTCGGCTTCGCCGAGATCGCCCATCATTGCTTCGCCAGCCCTTCCAGCCGATCGATGCCGACCGCCATCACCGCGCCCTTGATCGCATTCATGTCGACATTGTCGCCTCGTGCCTCGACAAGGAAACGATTGGCCACGACCACGCTGAACTTGCCGCTTTTCGACTGGCTGTCCCATTCTTCGCTGACCATGCGGCCGTCAATCGTCTGGGTCTTTTCATAACCGGTCTCGGTCTGGCGGCTCGACTGGACGTTGAGCGCGCTGCCCAATGCCGCGAGTGCGCCGACCGCCGCCATGTCGGTCAGTTCCAGGCGGATATTGCTCTCCCCGGCGGTATAGCGCGCCTCGGCATGCGAACCGCCGACGCCGGCGGCGCTGCCCGACGAACTGGCGACCTCGCTGCGGCCATAGCCCGGCAAGGCCGCCGGCAGCAGCGCCTGAAGCTGATCGGCCGGCAGCGCGATCGCGGCGCCGTTGCCTGGTGTTCCCACCTGATTGAGCTGGTTGGCGGCGGCCTCCATCTTCTTCGACGCGGCTTCGAGCTTGCCGAGATCCACCGAGCCGACGCCGGGGACCGCGAGCTTGCCTTCGAGCTGCCCCGCGGGCGCGGTGCGCGCGAACATCGCCACCACCGGCGCGGTGATCGCACTGGCGACGAGCGCCAGCACGATCGCGGCGACCACGGTCAGCGCCGTATAGCCGAGCGCCTTTTCCTCCGGCGCCTTCATCAGGCGCGGCAGGCCGAGATAGAGCAGGAACAATCCGTAGACGCCGAGCAAGGAAAGCCAGGCCAGCGCGGGGATCAGGCCAAATATGCCCGCCACCCAGGATGCGGTCCATGAATAGGCGGCGACCTTGAACGCCTGGACGCGATTGGGCGTCGCGTTGAAATTGGGCGCAAGCGCATCGATGATCACCGCCAGCACATAGACGCCCAGCAGGGTGAGCGCATAGCCGACCGCCGCGCCCGTCACCGCCCCGGCCACCGACGGCCGATAGGTGATGCCGAACATGGTATGGCCGAGCACCAGGCTGCCAATGGCCGTGCACACGGCCGGGATCGCCGCGAGCGGGATCACATGCGCGCGATAGATGCCGGCGACGGTCATGGGCTCGGTATCGATACGGCCCCATTCCGTCTTGGGCTGAAGCAGGATCGCCTTGGTGCGTTCGACGAGCGCGGCGCGCTCCGGCATCAGATTCGGAATGTTCGGATTGTTCGGGCTGTCCATCTTCGCGCTTCCCTTTACCGTTATCGGCGTGATCTAGCGCGACCCATATCTGTTCTATGTGACGAACCTCACTTGCCCGCCACCCAATTGCAAGCCGTCATGCACGTCGGCCGATACGAAAAAAGCCCCTCCCGCATGGCGGAAGGGGCTTTTTCATTAGCCGTAGCGCGAACCGGTCAGTCGTGCTTGGACTGGAGGTTGACCGCAGCGAACTTGCCGCGACGATCGACCTCGATGTCGAAATCGAGACGGTCACCCTCGTTGAGGTTGCTCATGCCCGCACGCTCGACCGCCGAGATATGGACGAATGCGTCCGGCTGGCCGTCGTCGCGCTGGATGAAGCCGAAGCCCTTCATCGCGTTGAAGAACTTGACCGTGCCCGATGCACGTTCACCGGTCAGCTGACGCTGCGGTCCGCCCGCACCGCCGGGGCCGGCGGCGCGCGGCGCTGCCGCGCCGCGATCCTGAACGGGAAGCGGCTCGCCCTCGATCTTCAGATCGGTCGCCGAAACGCGACCGCCACGATCGACCAGCGTGAAGCCGAGCGGCTGGCCTTCGGCCAGACCGGTCAGGCCGGCCTGCTCGACCGCGCTGATGTGAACAAACACGTCTTCGCCGCCATCGTCACGGACGATGAAGCCGAAGCCTTTCTGGCCGTTGAAGAATTTGACGATGCCGGTGCCTTCGCCGATCACCTGGGCGGGCATGCCGCCACGACCGCCGCCGCCGCCGAAGCCGCCACCGCCGCCGCGCGGGCCGCCGAAGCCACCACCGCCGCCACCGCCGAAACGATCGCCGCCGCCACCGCCGCCGAAGCGATCACCACCACCGAAGCCGCCGCCGCCGAAACGATCGCCGCCGCCGCCAAAGCGACCGCGATCCTCGTAGCCACCGAAGCTGTCGTCGCCGAAACCGTCGCGCTTATCCCTGCCACGACCACCGCGCTCGCCGCGGCGTCCTCTATCGAAACTCATGCCCTGTTGGTCTTTCCCGGTTCGCCCCATTCTAATCAGAAGCTCGGCGCCGGGCGACGGACACAGAAATCTGGGCGCGAAAATATGACACGCCATGATTCGTCATAAAGCAAAAAACACAACACTGCGACATATTTCATCTTGCCAATGCGATAGCGCCCACATCGCCCCTTGCAGCCGCCGCGCGGGGCGTGCGATGGCTGGCGATCATGACGGAAATCTCAGTACTTCTCTCCGATCCGGCCGCCTGGGCCGCGCTCGTCACGCTTGTTGTGATGGAAGTGGTGCTGGGCATCGACAACCTGATCTTCATTTCGATCCTGTCGAACAAGCTGCCGGAAGCGACGCGCCAGAAAGCACGGCGAATCGGCATCGCGCTGGCGCTGATCATGCGGCTGGCGCTGCTGTCGATGATCGCGTGGATCGTCGGGCTGACCGCACCGGTCTTCGATCTCGGCCTGGTCGGACCGGTCGGATCGCATGGCGAGCCATCGTTCGAAACCCAGTTCTCGTGGCGCGACCTGATTCTGATCGCGGGCGGACTGTTCCTGTTGTGGAAGGCGACCAAGGAGATCCATCATTCGATCGATCCGGTGCCGTCCGACGACGGGGTGCTCGACAAGAAGCAGGTGGCGCAGCTCACCTTCACCTCGGCGATCGTCCAGATCCTGCTGCTCGACATGGTGTTCTCGATCGATTCGATCCTGACCGCGGTCGGCATGACCGAGCATGTCCAGATCATGTATGTCGCCGTCATCTTCGCGGTGGGCGTGATGCTGCTCGCCGCCGATCCGCTGGCCGAATTCATCAATCGCAACCCTACCGTGGTGATGCTCGCGCTCGGCTTCCTGCTGATGATCGGCGCCGTGCTGATCGCAGATGGCTTCGGCGTCCATGTGCCCAAGGGCTATATCTACGCGGCGATGGCATTCTCCGCGCTGGTCGAGACGCTCAATATCGTGGCGCGCCGCGCCCAGGCGCGAAAGGCCCGTCCCCCTGCGCAGGACTGACCGGCTCGTCATCGATCGGCAAGGACCGATTGAGCCGCCGAGCGGAAACGCGTAAGGCCGCGCCATGACTGTGCATTTCCATGAAGAAGACCTGCCCGCCGGCGTGCTGGCCGATGGCCCCGTCGCGGTCGATACGGAGACGATGGGCCTCATCACGCCGCGCGACCGGCTGTGCCTGTTGCAAATCTCGGACGGCGGCGGCGACGAGCATCTCGTCCGCTTCGCACCCGGCAGCGATTATGCCGCGCCCAATCTGCGCGCGGTGCTCGCCGATCCGGCGCGGCTGAAACTCTATCATTTCGCGCGTTTCGACCTCGCGGCGATCCAGCATTATCTGCGGGTGGTGGCGGCGCCGGTCTATTGCACCAAGACCGCGTCGCGGCTGGTGCGCACCTATACGGACCGTCATGGGCTGAAGGAGCTGGTCAAGGAGATCCTCCAGACCGACATCTCCAAGCAGCAGCAAAGCTCCGACTGGGGCGGCCCCGAACTCAACGACGCGCAGCGCGACTATGCGGCGTCCGACGTCCGGTATCTGCACCGGCTGAAGGCGGAGCTCGACATCCGGCTCGCGCGCGAGGGCCGCACCGCGCTGGCGCAGGCCTGTTTCGACTTCCTGCCGCACCGGGCCGCCCTCGATCTGGAGGGCTGGCCCGAGATCGACATCTTCGCCCATGTCTGAAATCGCCGATCGCGTCCGCGGACAACGCCAGATCTGGGCGGCGCCCGGCGGATCGCACGATCGGCTGATCGGTTTCCTCGGCTGGCTGCTACCCAGCGGGATCGGCGTGCTTGCGGCGTTCCTGGCGATCGCTCCGCTCGCGGTGCGCGGCGACATCAGCTTCGTGCTGGCCAAGGACAAGGTGGAGATCGCCAAGGAACGCATGCGCGTGACCCAGGCCACCTATCGCGGCGAGGACAGCAAGGGGCAGCCCTTTTCGCTGACCGCCGGTTCGGCGGTGCAGAAGACGTCGCGCGACCCGGTGGTGAACCTGTCGCGCCTGTCGGCGTCGATCAAGCTGCCCGACGGGCCGGCCACCTTCAACGCCGATCAGGGCCGGTACGACATGAATCGCGAGACGGTGGCTGTCGATGGCCCCGTGCATTTCGCGGCGGCCGACGGATATCAGCTTGAAACATCGAACGTCGCGGTCGATCTGAAGAGCCGGCAGGTGACGAGCACCGGTCCGGTTCAGGGCAAGATGCGGCTCGGCACCTTCCAGGCCGGCCAGTTGCGCGCCGATCTGCCCAACCGCACCGTCACGCTCGACGGTCGCGTGCGGATGCGGATCGTGCAGGGCGGGGTGAAATAGGATGAAGACCATGCGCACCATTTTCCTCGGCACGCTGGCGGGCGCCGCGATCGTCGCCGCCACCATCGGCGCGCCGGCGATCGGCCAGGCGCTGCGCAACCACAATGCCAGCGGCCCCGTCGACGTCGAGGCCGATCGCATCGAGGTGCAGGACCGGTCCGACCGCGCGGTCTTTTCCGGCAATGTCCGCGTCCGCCAGGGCGGGATGACGCTCGACGCCGCGCGACTGACCGTCGCCTATGCCAATAGCGGCGGCGGCAGCGGCAGCGGCGTCGATATCCAGCGGCTCGACGCCTCGGGCGGCGTGGTCGTCCGCACCGCGAGCGAAACCGCGCGCGGCAGCGTCGCCATCTATGATCTCAACCGCCGACTGATCACCATGGTCGGTGGAGTCACGCTGGAACAGGGCGCGAACCGGGTGAATGGCGGCCGGCTGGTCATCGACCTCAACAGCGGCCGTTCGGTGATCGACGGCAGCGCGGTGGGCGGCGGCGGCAATGTGACGAGCGGCGCCGGCGGACGCGTGACCGGCCGCTTCACCGTGCCGGAACGCAAGACGAACTGATCCCCGCCCGCGCGCCGCCGATCCGGATTCGCCGGCACGACGACAAAGCGCGACAAATTTAGCCATGCATGAATCTTGCCAATTGGCGAGAGCGTCGCATCTTGGTAACTCTCCGCGCGCATTGAAGCGGATCAGGTTCTGGGTTTGCCGGAAGGAACGGGCATGGACGACGCAGCGACGATGGAATCGCCGATGACCGCGGAGGCCGCGCGCGCGGTCACCAACGGGCTCGCGGTGGTTTCGATCGCCAAGGCCTATGACAAGCGCAGCGTCCTTTCCGACGTGTCGCTTTCGGTCGCGCGCGGCGAGGTGGTCGGGCTGCTCGGCCCCAACGGCGCGGGCAAGACGACGTGCTTCTATTCGATCATGGGGCTGGTGAAGCCCGACAGCGGCCGCATCCTGCTCGACGGCGACGACATCACCGGCCTGCCCATGTATCGCCGCGCGATCCTTGGCCTAGGCTATCTGCCCCAGGAAACCTCGATCTTCCGCGGGCTCACTGTCTCGCAGAATATCATGGCGGTGCTCGAACTCGCCGAACCCGACAAATCCGCGCGCGGCGGGCGGCTGGACCAGTTGCTCGACGAATTCGGCCTGCAGCGGCTGCGCGACGCCCCCGCTATGGCGCTTTCGGGCGGTGAGCGCCGACGCTGCGAGATCGCGCGCGCGCTGGCCGCCAATCCGTCGATCATGCTGCTCGACGAGCCGTTCGCGGGCATCGATCCGATCTCGATTGCCGACATCCGCGATCTGGTGAAGGACCTGAAGAGCCGCGACATCGGCGTGCTCATCACCGATCACAATGTTCGCGAGACGCTCGACATCGTCGATCGCGCCTGCATCATCTATGATGGCCGCGTGCTGTTCGCCGGCTCTCCGGAAGCGCTGGTTGCCGACGAGAATGTGCGGCGCCTCTATCTGGGCGAAGGTTTCGCCCTATGAGTCCCTTCCTGTGAGCGCTCTCCCGTGAATCACGCCCGCCATAGCGTTTCCGCGATGAGCGGAAACGCTCTTGTCCTTCGCGGCGGCATTTTCCGAGCCGTTGACCGTCTGACGGTCAACTTGAAAATGCTCTAGCCATGGCACTCGGGCCCCGCCTCGACCTCCGCCAGAGCCAGTCTCTGGTGATGACGCCGCAGCTTCAGCAGGCGATCCGTCTGCTGGCGCTGTCGAACCTGGAGATCGAGACCTTCATCGCCGAGGAGATCGAGAAGAATCCCTTGCTCGAGAGTGGGCCGGGCGACGACGATCGCGCCGCGCCGGACACAGGATCGTCGGACGATGGCGGCGACTATGACGGCGACGGCGATTCGGGCGGCGACGATTTCGGCGACGAACCGATTACCGCCGACCGGTTGATCGAAGCCGGCGATGCCGGCGCCGACGCGCCGCTCGACGTCGATTATGGCGCGGAGACCTTCCACCACGACAGCGCGGCGGACAGCAGCCTCGACGGCGGACTGGGGCTGACCGGCGCGAGCGGCACGGGCTTTGGCGAGGACGGCCCCGATTTCGACGCGATGGCGGCGGATGCGCCCTCGCTCGTCGACCATCTGCTCGGCCAGGCCGGCACCTGCCTGTCGGGTCAGGATCATTTCATCGCGACTCATCTGATCGACCTGATCGACGAGGCCGGCTATCTGACCGCCAGCCCGCTCGACGTCGCACAGCGGCTGGGCATCGCGCTCCACCATGTCGAGCGCGTGCTCTCCGTCATCCAGACCTTTGATCCCACCGGCGTCGGCGCGCGCAGCCTGTCCGAATGCCTGGCGCTGCAGGCGAAGGAGGCCGATCGCTACGATCCGTGCATGGAAAGGCTGATCGCCAATCTCGACATGCTGGCATCCGGCCGCATCGCCCAGCTCCAGCGCATGTGCGGCGTCGATGACGAGGACATGGCGGACATGATCCGCGAGCTGAGGGGCTACGACCCCAAGCCCGGCCTCCGCTTCGGCGGCGAACGCGTCCAGGCCGTGACGCCCGACATCTTCGTGGCGCGGCGCGGCGCCGGCTGGGCAGTCGAGATCAACGGCGCGACGCTGCCCCGATTGCTGGTCAACCGCCGCTATTATGCCGAACTGTCGGGCGGGCGACAGGACAAGGGATCGAAGGCCTGGCTGTCCGAATGCCTGGCCAGCGCCAATTGGCTGGTCAAGGCGCTCGACCAGCGCCAGCGCACGATCCTGAAAGTCGCGACCGAACTGGTGAAGCAGCAGCACGACTTCTTCACCCATGGCGTCGCGCATCTGAAGCCGCTGACGCTGCGCATGGTCGCCGACGCGATCGGCATGCACGAATCGACGGTGAGTCGCGTCACCAGCAACAAATATCTGAGCTGCGCGCGCGGCATGTTCGAGCTCAAATATTTCTTCACCAGCGCGATCCAGTCGGCCGATGGCGGCGACGCGGTTTCGGCCGAAGCCGTGAAGAGCCATATCAAGTCGCTGATCGCCGCCGAGGATCCGGCCAAGATCCTGTCGGACGACACATTGGTCGACCTGCTGCGCGAAAAGGGCTTCGACATCGCGCGCCGCACCGTCGCGAAATATCGCGAGGCGATGGGGATTGGCAGTTCGGTGCAGCGGCGCCGGCAAAAGGCGCTGCAGGGCAAGGCGGCTTAGGAACCCACAAGCGTGGCTCCAGCGAAGGCCGGAACCTATTCGATATCCGACGATTCCAGCATTGCTTGGGCTCCAGCTTTCGCTGGAGCGACACTGCATGGAATGGACCTCACGCCCCTTCCAACCATTGTCCGGCTGTGCTTCACTCTCCTCATATCGACAGTTCCGAGAAAGCTTTCCCATGACAATTCGCCAGACACTGTTCTGCGGTGCCGCCTTCGGCATCGCGGGGCTTGCCCTGTCCGCCGTCCCGGCATCGGCCGAGGAAGGCATGTGGACCTTCGACGCCTTTCCCACCGCCAAGGTGCGCAAGGATCTGGGCTGGGCGCCCGACAAGGCATGGCTCGACACCGTCCGCGCGTCGGCGGTGCGGCTGACCGGCGGCTGTTCGGCCTCGGTGGTCTCGCCGCAAGGGCTGGTGCTGACCAACCATCACTGCGTGATCGCCTGCGTCCAGGATCTGTCGACCGACAAGGCCGATTATGTGCAGGCCGGCTTCACCGCGCGATCTCGCGAGGATGAGCGCAAATGCCCCGGCCAGCAGGCGGAGATCGTCACCGCGATCACCGATGTGACGCCGCAGGTGAAGGCAGCGATCGGCACCGCGACCGGCGAAGCGCTCGTCCGCGCGGAGATCGCCGCGATCGCACGCATCGAGAGCGGCAACTGCACCGACGGCGCCACCCAACGCTGCCAGGTGATCAAGCTGTACGGGGGGGGCCAGTATAAGCTGTACAGCTATCGCAAATATAGCGATGTCCGGCTGGTCTTTGCGCCCGAGTTCAAGGCGGCGTTTTTCGGCGGCGATCCCGACAATTTCAATTTCCCGCGCTATGCGCTCGATGTCGGTTTCCTGCGCCTCTACGAAAATGGCCGGCCGATCGCGGCGGAGAGCCATCTGCGCTGGAATCCGGCGGCGCCGAAAGAGGGTGACGCCACGTTCGTCGTCGGCAACCCCGGCAGCACGCAACGGCTGTTCACCCAGGATCAGTTCGCGCTGCGCCGCGACGTGATCTTCCCGCTCACCGTGCCGCTGATGTCCGAATATCGCGGCCGGCTGATCGCGGCGATGGCGGGCGACAAGGAACGCACGCGGACCGGCGCCGACACGCTGTTCGGCATCGAGAACGGCTACAAGGTGTATGTCGGCCAATGGCAGGCGCTGCGCGATCCCGGCTTTTCGGGCACGCTCGCCGCCAATGAGGCGCGGCTGCGCGCCGCCGTCGCCAAGGAGGCCGGGCTGCGCGGGCGCATCGGCGATCCCTGGGCGAATGTGGCCAAGGCGGATGCCGCCTATCGCGACTTCTATGCCGATTTCTATCTGCTCGAAGCCAATGCCGGCTATGGATCGACATTGTACGGCTATGCCGAAGCGCTGGTCCGTGCCGCGACCGAGCGCGAAAAACCCGATGCCGAACGGCTGCCGGGCTATTCCAGTTCGCGCCTGGCCCTGCTCGAAAAGCAACTGACCGACGAGAAGCCCGTCTATCCCTGGCTCGAGGAACTGACGCTCTCCTTCTGGCTTTCCAAGACGCGCGAGATCCTGACCGTCGACAACCCCGATGTGAAGCGCATGCTGGGCAAGGAATCGCCCGAGGCGCTTGCCGAAAGGCTGGTGAGCGGCAGCCGCCTTGCCGATCCCAAGGTCCGCAAGCGGCTGTTCGATGGCGGCATGGCCGCGATCCGGGCGTCGGACGATCCGTTGATCCGCTTTTTCCTGATCAACGATGAACGCGGCCGCGCGCTTTCGCGCCGCTACGACCGCGAGGTCGGCGGGCAGATCACCGCCGCCCAGGCGAAGCTCGCGACCGCGCGGTTCGCCGTTTACGGTGACAGCATCTATCCGGACGCCACCTTCTCGCTGCGTATTTCCTATGGCCGCGTGAAGGGCTGGACCTATCGGGGCACGGCAGTGCCCCCCTTCACCTATATCGGTGGGCTCTACGACCGCGCGACCGGCGCCGAACCGTTCGAGGCCGCGCCCAAATGGCTGGCGGCGCAAGGCCGCATCGCCAAGGACACCGTCTATGACTATGTCACGACCAACGACATCATCGGCGGCAATTCGGGATCGCCGGTGATCGCGCGCGACGGATCGGTGATCGGCGCCGCGTTCGACGGCAATATCCATTCGATCGGCGGCAGCTATGGCTATGACGCCGCGCTCAACCGCACCGTCGTGGTCTCGAGCGCCGCCATCACCGAAGCGCTGAAGACGGTCTACGACGCCGGTTCGCTACTGAAGGAACTGAGCGGAGGCTAGACCATTTTCGAGTTGACCGTTTACGGTCGACGCCTCGGAAAATGCGACCGCAAAAGACCTGAGCGTTTCCGCTGATGGTGGAAACGCTCCAGCGCCGGAGGGAGACGAATATCCCGCTTTCGCCCGCACGACATTGCGTCTAGGATGCGCGCTCCCCGGGGGACCCTGCGTACAGGGTTGAGAGGCGGCTGATACGGCCGCGACCCGCCGAACCTGATCCGGTTGACACCGGCGGAGGGAGGGAGCGGTTTTCCGATCGGAATCCGTGGCCTTGCTCCGATAACGAGCGAAGGAGCGAGACCGATGGAGACCATGTCCGTCATCACCCTGCACCTTGCCGTCATGATCGGGCTCGTGTGTCTGGCGACTGGCCTGGGCGGCCTGACCGGCCCCAATCGCTGGCCGGACATGATCGACGAATTCGAACGATCGCCCGGGCTGATGCTCGCGGTCGCGTTCGTCGGTGTCGTCTTCGGCCTGATCATCATCCTCGCCCATCCCTATTGGGGCGATCCGCTGGCCGTGGCGGTATCGCTGATCGGCTGGGCCTCGTTCGTCGAAGGGCTGGCGCTGCTCGCCATCCCCCATGCCTATCTGGGCATGATCCGCCCTGCACTCCGCTTCGCCAGGGCCTGGTCGATCTTCGCAATCGTCCTTGGCCTGATCCTTGTCGTCGCCGGCCTTACCGGCCGCGCTTCTCCCCTCTCCTGACCCCCGAAAGGCTTGAAATGGCAGATATCCCCGCCCGCACCGAATTGAAGGTGACCACCGGCCCCATTCGCGGCAGCCGCAAGATCCATGTCGGCCCGCTGCGCGTCGCCATGCGCGAGATCGACCTGGAACCGAGCTCGGGCGAACCGCCGCTGCGCGTTTACGACTGTTCCGGCCCCTATACCGATCCCAATGCGCAGATCGACATCATGGCCGGCCTGCCCGAGCTGCGCCGCGACTGGATCCGCGGCCGCGGCGATGTGGAGGAAGTGCCGCAGCGCGAGGTGAAGCCCGAGGATAACGGGATGTCCGGCCCCGATCGTTCGGGCGGCGTCCAGCCCTTTCCCAATGTCCGCCGCAAGGTGCTGCGCGCCAGCCCCGGCGCCAATGTCAGCCAGATGCATTATGCGCGGCGCGGCATCATCACCCCCGAGATGGAATATGTCGCGATCCGCGAGAATATGGGCCGCGCGCAACTGAAGGAACATATTCGCGACGGCAATGATTTCGGCGCTTCGATCCCCGATTTCGTGACGCCGGAGTTCGTCCGCGACGAGGTGGCGCGCGGCCGCGCGATCATCCCGTCGAACATCAACCACCCCGAATCCGAACCGATGGCGATCGGCCGCAATTTCCTGGTCAAGATCAACGCCAATATCGGCAACAGCGCCGTCGCGTCGGACGTCGCAAGCGAAGTCGACAAGATGGTCTGGTCGATCCGCTGGGGCGCGGACACGGTGATGGACTTGTCCACCGGCCGCAACATCCACGACACGCGCGAATGGATCCTGCGCAACTCGCCGGTGCCGATCGGCACGGTGCCGATCTATCAGGCGCTGGAAAAGGTTGGCGGCATCGCCGAGGACCTGACCTGGGATATCTTCCGCGACACGCTGATCGAACAGGCCGAACAGGGCGTCGATTATTTCACCATCCATGCCGGCGTGCGCCTGCCCTATATCCCGATGACCGCGAAGCGCGTCACCGGCATCGTCAGCCGTGGCGGATCGATCATGGCGAAATGGTGCCTGGCGCATCACCGCGAGAGCTTCCTCTACGAGCGGTTCGAAGAGATTTGCGAGATCATGAAGGCCTATGACGTCGCCTTCTCGCTGGGCGACGGCCTGCGCCCCGGCAGCATCGCCGACGCCAATGACGAGGCGCAGTTCAGCGAACTCGCGACCCTGGGCGAACTGACTCAGGTCGCGTGGAAGCATGACGTTCAGGTGATGATCGAAGGCCCCGGCCATGTGCCGATGCACAAGATCAAGGCCAATATGGACAAGCAGCTCGAGGCGTGCGGCGAGGCCCCCTTCTACACGCTCGGGCCGCTCACCACCGATATCGCGCCGGGATACGACCATATCACCAGCGCGATCGGCGCGGCGATGATCGGGTGGTTCGGCACCGCGATGCTCTGCTACGTCACGCCCAAGGAGCATCTCGGCCTGCCCGACCGCGACGACGTGAAGGTGGGCGTGGTGACGTACAAGCTCGCCGCCCACGCCGCCGATCTCGCCAAGGGGCATCCGGCCGCCAAGCTGCGCGACGACGCGCTGAGCCGCGCCCGCTTCGAATTCCGCTGGCGCGACCAGTTCAACCTGTCGCTCGATCCGGACACGGCGGAGCAGTATCACGACCAGACGCTGCCCGCCGAGGGCGCCAAGACCGCGCATTTCTGTTCGATGTGCGGCCCCAAATTCTGTTCGATGAAGATCACGCAGGAAGTGCGCGACTTCGCGGCGAAGCAGAATACAGGCGCCGAGAACTTCCTCGCCGCGACGCCGATCGCCGAGGCTGACGCCGAAGCCGGCATGGCGGAGATGAGCGAGAAGTTCAAAGAACAGGGCGGCGAGATCTACCTGCCGGCGGAGTGATCCAATGTCATTTCCCCGCATGCGGGAATCCAGTGTCGTGGAACGCTATGTTCGACATCGCCTGGATTCCCGCGTGCGCGGGAATGACAGGATGTTGGTGCATTCAGGCGGCCATGAGAGCCGCCCCTGCCGTTCGCCGCTGGCCCATCCGCTTCCACGCCTTCTCGTGGAAGAAGAAGGCGACGGCATTGATGCAGGGTTCGATCAGCGCGATGCCGCCGGCGATGGCGAGCGACCCCGTCAGCACATAGGCAACCGAAAAGCCGATCGTGAGGTGCAGCGCGAGATAGGTGAGCGTCTTGGCGAGATCGCTTGGCATGGCTGGGCTTCCGTGATGTCCGAAGCCCAAAGATAAGAATCGATCGCAATAAGCGCAAATCGGTTTTCTGGGTCACATTGATCGATCGACCCATGTTCCGGAGAATGACGGGCAACCGATGCAGCGGCATCGACTGCCCGTTGGATCATCCTATTTGCCGGCGGCGACCCAGGGCTTCACCACTGCCCCGCCCTTCATCACGAAACGCACACGTTCCAGTTCGGTGACGTCGGACAGCGGGTTGCCCGAAACCGCGATGATATCGGCGAAACGCCCGGCCTGCACCGAACCGACATCGCCCGGCGCACCGAGCAGTTCGGCGGCATTGGTGGTGGCGGCGCGGATCGCGTCCATCGGCGTCATGCCCGCGCTCACCATCAGCGCGAATTCCTGGCCGTTGGTGCCATGCGGCGCCATGCCCTGATCGGTGCCGAAGGCGATCTTCACGCCCGCGCGATAGGCCGCGCCCAGATTGCGGATGGTGATCGGGCCGACCTCCAGCGCTTTCTTGGCCGAGGATGGCGGCAGCGAGTCGGGACGCGCCTTGGCGATCTTCACGACAGTGTCCGCCACCAGCAGCGTCGGCACCAGCCAGGTGCCATGTTCCTTCATCACCTTGTACGCGGCGGCATCGCCGAACGAGCCGTGCTCGATCGAATCGACGCCGAGCGCCGAGGCGCGGACGATCGCATCCTGCCCATGCGCGTGCGCGGCCACGCGCATGCCGAGCCGATGCGCGGTATCGACCACCGCCTTGATCTCCGCATCGGTCATCAGCGTGGCGTTGGGATCGTCGCCGATGCTGAGCACGCCGCCGCTGGGCATGATCTTGATCAGGTTGACGCCGTCGCGGTGCATCTGCCGGACGATGCGGACGGCATCGTCGGGTCCGTCGACCACCTGGTTCTCCCCATGGAGATCGAGATCGGTGCGGATGCCGTTCTGCGGATCGCCGTGACCGCCGCTGGGGCCGAGCGGATGGCCGGAGACCCAGAGGCGCGGCCCGGCGATCGCTCCGTTGGCGATCGCACGCTTCAACGCGACGACGACGCCGGTATCGCCGCCCACGTCACGCACGGACGTGAAGCCCGCGTCGAGCGTCCGCCGCGCATAGGCGACCGACTGGTAGGCGGTGTCGATCTCGCTGGTGGTGAAGCGTTCGGCGATCGGATTCCTGCCGCTATACTGGCCGGTGATGTGATCGTGCATGTCGATCAGGCCCGGCAGCACCGTCGCCGAAGACAGATCGACGACCTCCGCGCCCGCCGGCGTGACGAAGCCCGCCTGCACATCGACGATGCGATCGTCCTTCACGACGATCGAGACCTTCTCGCGCGGTTGCGCCGATACGCCATCGATCAGGCGGCCGGCATGGATGACGACATCGCGCGCGAATGCCGGAGCGGTGGCCGCGCACAGCGCGAGCGCCGCGACGCCGAGGCGGAAGGTCTTGGAAATGGTCATGGGAACTCCAGGAAGCGGGGGCATCCGAAGATGCCCCCTTTATTCACTCTATCAATCGCGAAGATCAGAAGCGGGTACGGAAATTCGCCCCGATCGTGCGCGGCGCGGCGCTGTTGACCAACGTGCGGCTGACCGCGATCGCGCTCGACGAGGCGCGTGTGATCGCGGTGCTGTCGAACAAATTCGTCACGAACAGATAGGCGCCCCAGCGATTCTCCGGCCCTTCGACGCCGACGCGCATGTTCGCGAGCTGATAATCGTCGATATATCGCGTGAAGTTGACCGTCGGCTGGCCGCTCGGACGGAAGTCCGAATAGGATCCGCCCACGGTGTTGGCGTCGATCCGCACGAAGCCCGACAGCGTATCGCTCAGCGCCCACTGATATTGCGCGGCGATGCCCGCCGAGAATTTGGGCACATAGGGGATACGATCGCCCTTGAGGCCCGGCGCGCTGACATTGGCGTTCGACTGGTTCTCACGCAGCTTGGCATCGATATAGGATGCGTTGCCCGTAATCGAGAAACCCTCGGCCGGCCGGATCGTGGTTTCGAACTCCACGCCGCGCACCCGCGCCTTGCCCGCATTGGTGATGAAGGCGAAGGCGCCGTTGGGCGTGCGCCCGGTGATCTGCATGTCGCTCCAGTCGATCTGGAACACGTCGATATTGAGGAACAGGCGCCGGTCGAACAGCGTGTTCTTCAGGCCGATCTCGTAGTTCCACAGGCTGTCCGACGTGTAGGGCGTCAGTTCCTGCGCCAGGCCGATCACCTGGTTCGCGCCACCCGGACGGAAGCCCTGCGCCGCTTCGGCATAGAGCATCACGTCGGGCGTGATCTTGTACGACGCGTTGAACTTGAACGCGGTGCCGTCTTCCGAGGAGTCGACGAAGGACAGCGGGCGCACCACGGCGCCGACCAGGATCGACCCGATCGTGGTCTGGCCGCTGATGTCCTTGTCATATTTGAAGTAGCGCGCGCCGGCGGTCAGGTTCAGCTTGTCGGTGACGTCATAGGAGAATTCGCCGAACACCGCGACCTGACGCAGGCTGTCGTCGATGAAGCGGATCGTCGCGATCTGCTGCGGCTCGATCACCCGGCCGGTGACCGGATCGGTGTTGACCTGCGGATTGGCGACATGGGTGTCGCGATCCGAGAAGAAGCCGCCGACCGTCCAGTTGAACGGGCCGCTGCCGTCGGAGCTCAGCCGCAGCTCGGCGGTCCAGCTCGACATGGTCTGCTGCGGATAGAGCGCCGAGCTCGATTGCGAATCGACCAGCGCATAATAGTTGGTGAGCTGGGTGGGCGTGCAGGCGGCACCGCCGCCGACGCGCGCGGCGCAACCCGCCGCCGTCCGCGTTGAGCGGATGAAGCGCGACACGTCCGACACCGCATCCAGATCGCGTTCGAGATAGGAGACGATACCCGTCAGCGTGACGCCGCCGAAATCATAATTGGCCGTGAGGCTGTAGAGTTCGAGATCGTCGCGGACGGGCTGGCGGGTCAGCGCGTCGGACTTGTACTTGCCCGAACTCAGCGTCCAGGCATTGGTGTCGGTGCGCGAACGGTTGATATAGGCGGCCGCGTCGATCGTCAGATCCTCGGTCGGCTGCAGGCGGACGAGCAGACGGCCGCCATAGCTCTTCTGGTCGTTGATATTCTTGATGTTGAGCGTGGTGTTGTCGATGAAGCCCTCCGCATTGCGGTAGAAGCCGACCGCGCGGACCGCGATCTTGTCGTCGACCAGCGGCACGTTGACCATCGCGCTGCCTTCGTAATTGGCGCCGCCGCCGCGCGTACCCGACAGGCTGACATCGGCCGCGAACTCGGTATCGAATTTGGGCTTTTCATAGATCACGCGCAGCGTGCCGCCCATCGATCCGGAGCCGTAGAGCGTGCCCTGCGGACCGCGCAGCACCTCGACGCGCTCGACATCGAACAGGCGCAGTTCGGGGGTCGATCCACCCGCGTCGTTGCCGGCGCCGATCGCGCCGGTGACCGGGGTTTCATCATAATAGGTGCCGACGGTCGGCTCGCCCGCGGCCTGGATGCCGCGGATGACGACACGGCGGCTGGACGGGCCGCCATCGACGAAGGTGAGGCTGGGCACCGACGCGTTCAGATCGGCGATGCTCTGCACGCCCGAATTCGCGATGGCGTCTCCGGTGACCGCCGAGATCGAGATCGGCGTTTCCTGGAGGTTGGTGCTGCGCTTCAGCGCGGTGACGACGATCTCGTCCTCATAGCCGGTCGTCGCAGTGGCGGTTTCCTGCGCGAACGCGGTTCCGCTCACACCCGCCATCGCCGTGGCGGCGAGCAGCATCACCCGGCAGCGATCGACATGCAGCGATTTCAATCCGAGACGCACCATTTCTCTTCTCCCTGTTACCCCAATCTTGCGACGGCGGATCGATCCGCCATCCTTGTTCAGCAGAGGCCGACACGGCTTCGCGCATCGGAGGCGACCGCCCCCAATGGCTCATGATCCGGAACTGTCTGGATTCCCCTTCCGCCGACGACTGCCCAATTCGGACGCCCCATATTGTTTCGACCGAAGACGATGTTCGACCCAGCGCGCCCACGCCCCTGCTGCGTCGAAACGTGTCGCAGCCGGTTTGGAGGGTCAATCTAAATCATGCGTTTGCCGGCGCGGATCGCCGCCCGGATTGCGCTTTCCGGTCGATTGGCGACATTTCCGTGCATTTGGGCAACAGTTTTTGCGCCAAACGCAACACTCGATAACATGTAATGCAATATCCGCCGTAACATCCGCGCACTTGTCTCATTTGTGACGAAAACAAGTTGCGCTCGGAAGCGGAAACGGGAAACCATCATGCACCATGCTGATCCCGGGCGGCAGTGTTGCGGCGCGGAAGCCAGCTTGTATCTTTACCGGACCGGTGCCGCCCGCCAGGGGCGCATCATCATCAAAAGGGGCAGCGGGTGGCAGGAAAGACAGTGCTGGGTGCAGCAATCGGGGCATTGCTGATGACGACCGCGTCGGCACAGACGGCTTGGGCTCAGACCATGGATGCGGACTTCGCCAAGACGGTGAAGCAATGGACGACCAAGCCGGAATTCATGAGCCCGCTGGTGGATCACCTGCCCGCATCGACGACCATCCCGTCGCCCAAGGACATATTGGGCAACCATATCGGCGCGCCCAACACGCTGCATTATTACGACCAGATCATCGGCTATTATCGCGCGCTCGCCGCCAAATCGCCGCGCGTGAAGATCATCGAGATCGGCAAGTCCGAAGAAGGCCGCGAAAATGTGGTCGTCATGATCTCGTCCGAGGAGAATCTCGCGAAGCTCGACAGCTACAAGAAGAATCTCGCGCTGCTCGCCGATCCGCGCAAGCTGAGCGCCGCCGACGCGCCGGGCGTGATCGCGGCGACCAAGCCGATCTATCATCTGTCCGGCGGCCTCCACAGCGCGGAAACCGGTCCGCCCGAAATGCTGATGGAACTCGCCTATCGCCTGCTGACCGAGGACAGCGCGATGATCCAGGGCATCCGCGACAATCTGGTGGTGGCGATCAGCCCCGTTCTGGAGGCCGATGGCCGCGACCGTTATGTCGACTGGTACTACCGCAATCTGATCGACGAGAAGGACGATCGCAACAAGCCCGGCGGCCCGCCCTATTGGGGCAAATACATCTATCACGACAATAATCGCGACATCAATTTCTCGGACGTCAGCGCGCGCCACCTGCTGAAATATTATCTCGATTGGCACCCGCCGATCATGCACGAGCTGCATGAATCGGTGCCCTTCATGTACACCTATAGCGGGCAGGCGCCACAGAACCCCGATCTCGATCCTATCCTGTTCGGCGAACTGCCCTGGTTTTCCAATTTCGAGATGGCGCAGCTCACCAAATACGGCATGCCCGGCGTGTGGACGCACGGCTTCGTCGATGCGTGGACCCCCGGTTATCTCGCCTTCATGGCATCGAACCACAATGGCATGCTGCGCATGTACGAGACGTTCGGCAATGCCGGCGCGACCACGATGCTCCGCCATGTCGCGCCCGAGGTGCAGAGCAGCGTGCGCGGCGGCGACTGGACCAAGCGCGACTGGTATCGCCCGTCCCCTCCCTACAAGGAGGTCGTCTGGTCGATGCGCAACAACACCAACTATATGCAGACCGGCGTGCTGACCGCGCTCGATCTCGCGGCGCGTTTCCCGGGAACGATCCTCGAGAATTTCTACAAGAAGAGCGCGAACGGGGTCGAGGCGGGCAAGTCCAGGCCGCCCTATGCCTATGTCATCCCGGCGGGTCAGGCCGATCCGTCGCGCATCGCCTTCGTCACCAACATCTTGCAGATGCAGGGCATCGAGATCGGCCGCGCGACCCAGCCGGTGAAGGTGAAGGAAGGCAGCTATCCCGCCGGATCGCTGATCATCAAGCTGGACCAGCCCTATGGCCGGCTCGCCAAGATGCTGCTGAAGAAGCAGGACGATTATCCGGACGAAAACCTGACCACCTATGACGACGCCGCATGGACGATGGGCATGATGACGCACACCGACATCGTCGAAGTGGCGGACAAGGCGGCGCTCGACATCGCGGTGACGCCGGTCGACCGGTTCGTGCCGCAAGGCCGCATGCCGGCCGCCGGCGCGCGCAGCTATGCCGTGCTCGATCACGGATCGGTCGGCATGGCGACGTTGCGCTTCCGGCTGAAGGATGCGGGCGTGCGGATCGTCGAGACCGCGTTCAAGGCCGGCGGCACGACGGTGCCCGCCGGATCGCTGCTGGTCGACGGCGCCGCCTATGCCACGCTGAAGCCGGCGGTCGAGCAGCTCGGGCTCGAAGCTGTCGCGGTTTCCGGGGCACCCGACGTCAAGGCGCATGAGAGCGTGCTGCCGCGCACCGCCGTGTTCAGCACCTGGGGATCGAGCGAGAAGGTCGGCTGGCTGCGCTATGCGTTCGACCAGCACGAAACGCCCTATGATCTGATCTTCAAGGAACAGGTTCGCGCCGGCGACCTGCGCGCCAAATACGACGTGATCATCCTGCCCACCCAGGGCCGGTCCACCAAGGACATCGTGTTCGACCTGCCCGTGAAGGGCAAGCCGCTGCCCTATACCAAGACCGACCGATATCGCTTCTCCGGCGATTACGGATCGAGCGATGATGTGCGCGGCGGCATGGGGCTGGAAGGCATGGTCGAGCTGCGCAAGTTCGTCGAACAGGGCGGCACGCTGATCACCACCGGCGACGCGAGCGCGGTGCCCGTCGAATTCGGGCTGGTCGACGACATCACGGTCACCCGGACCTCAGGCAATTTTTACGCGCCCGGCCCGATCGTGACCGCCAAGGTGCTGCGTCCGGCAAACCCGATCTTCTATGGCTATGACGAGACCACCATGCCGGTGCGCTGGGCATCCAATGCGCTGCTGGGCGTGCCGGTGCGGCTGAAGGATCGCGTGCTGATGCAGTTCCCTGGGGGCAAGGACGGCGTGATGAGCGGCTTCATGCGCGGGGCCGAGCAGGTGAAGGACCGCCCGGCCATCGTCAATATTCCTCAGGGCCAGGGGCGCATCGTGATGTTCGCGACCAACCCGATCTGGCGCTGGCAGAATCTGGGCGAGTTCCGGATGCTCTACAATGCGGTGATCAACTGGAAGCAACTGGGGCTGACCGACGTGGCGCCGCCCGAGCCGGCGCCGATCCCGGCGCCATGACCTGGTGCGCGGGCGGGGGCACATGCCCCCGCCTTCAGCCGTTCATATCGATATCGGGGGAGTGGAAATGACCGACGATCGCTTCATGCTGGACCGGCGCGGCTTCGCCATGGGTGCGGCGGGCCTCGCGCTCGGCGCCCTGGCGGCAGGACCGGCGCGCGCCGTGGCGGCCGCCGAACCCGTCATTCCGCCCGCGATCCGCGCGCTCTACGACAAGGCGATCGTGATCGATGCGCTGGCATCGCCGGACACATGGAACGTGCCCTTCCCGCCCCCAGGCGAAATGACCCAGGCCAAGCTCGACCAGGTGCGCGCATCGGGCATCACCGCGATCAACCTGACCGTGGGCAAGCCCGGCAACCTCGCCAATACATTGCGCGAGATCGCGCTATGGTTGCAGCATATCGAGAATCATCCCGACTATTTCCGGCTGGTGAAAACGCATGCCGATATCGCCGCCGCCAAGGCGGAGAAGAAGCTCGGCATCATCTTCGGCTTTCAGGGCATGGGCATGATCGGCGAGGATCTGAGCCTGATCGACAGCCTGGGCGGGCTGTGGGTGAAGATCATGCAGCTCACCTATAACGACCGCAACGCGCTGGGCGCGGGCAGCTCGCTGCCCGACAGCGAGGGGCTGACGCCGCTGGGGCGAGAAGCGGTGGCGCGGATGAACGCGCGCGGCATCCTGGTCGACACCGGCCACGCGAATCCCAGGACCGCGCTCGACGCGGTCGCCGCCTCCAGCCGGCCGATCACCTGCTCGCACACCGGCGCGCGCGCCGTGTTCGCCAGCCAGCGCAACCAGCCGGACAGCGTGCTGCGCGCGGTGGCGGACAAGGGCGGCGTCGTCGGCATCTATCTGATGCCTTTCCTGGGCAACGATCCCGTCGCCGCGTCACGCGCCCTGTTCGTTCGCCATCTTCGCCATGCGCTGGACATATGCGGCGAGGATCATGTCGGCATCGGTTCGGACCAGAGCATCACGCCGGTCGATATCTCCCCCGCCTATATGGACATCGTCCGCAAGACCGCCGAGGCGCGGCAGAAGACAGGCATCGGCGCGCCGGGCGAAGGCGACAGCCCGATCGCGGTTCCCGATCTCAACAGCGCGCGCCGGATCGAGATCATCGCCGCCGAACTCGATCGCGCCGGCTATCCGCCGCGTGTGATCGAGAAAGTGATCGGCGGCAATTTCGATCGGTTATTCAAGGACATATGGATCTGACGACGCCGCGACGCCATCATCCGGCCGGCTTCTTCTTCCAGCGATAGAATTCGACGGTGTAGCCGCCGGGATCCCTGACGAGGAAACCGTTCACGAAGGGATGCGTGCCCTTGGGATCGAAATGCTTGATGAAGTCGGCCTTTTTCGCTGTCATCCGTTCATACCATTGCTCGACCTGATCGGTCTCGATGCTGACCATCACGGCCTTGCCTTCGGTCGCCTTGTGGAAACCGTTCTTGCCGTCGACGAGCCCGACATAGGAATGTTCGGTCACCTGGTAGAATTTGACCCAGGGCTCGTCGAAGGTCTTTTTGAGCCCGAGCACATCGCCGTAAAACGCCGCGGCGGCGGCAACGTCGGCATAATAGAGAAAGGTCACCTGGTTGTTGAGCGGCGGGTGCGGCGCGTCCGCCAGCGACGCTCCCGGTTGCGCCCGCACGGCCGGGGCGGTAGCCGCGAGCAGCAACCCGGCCAGCGCCGCGCCCCTGATGATCGTCTTGATAGCCATCGTCAGAACCTTTTCGTTACGTTGACGCCGATTTCGCGCGGCCGGTTGGTGAACACGATGTCCGAGCGTTGAGAGCTCGTCACGCGCGTGACCTCCGCGCGCTCGTCGAACAGATTGGAGACGAAGATCGCGGCGTTCCAGTCGTCTTCGCCCAGCCCCGCGCGCAGATTGACCAGCGAATAGGATGGCTGGCGGCGATAATTGACCAGATCGGCGCGGTTGAACGCCGTGGTCGACGATCCGACATAGGCATAGTCGAACCGCAGATGCCCGCGGAAATCGGCGCCGGGAATGTCGAAGCCATATTGAGCTGCGAAATTGCCCGAGAAGCGCGGTTGCCCCGGTACCTTGTCGCCCTTCACCCCCGGGATCGTGCCCGGCGGCGGCGTCTCGCTCTGATTGCGGCTGACTTCGGCATCGGCGAAGTTGAGGCCGGCGGTGAGATCGAGGCCGCGAACCGGCTGAAAGGCCAGTTCGGCTTCGAGGCCCAGCACGCGGATCGATCCGGCGTTGGCGACATAGCTGAAATTGCAGATATTGTCGCGCACGCGAAGCTGTGCGTCGGTCCAGTCGGTATAATAGGGCGTGACGTTGAAGGAGCCGCGACCGCCCGCGAAGCCGAGCTTGGCGCCGGCTTCATAGGTCCACAGCGTATCCGATCCGAAGGCGCGCAGCTTCAGGCACGACGGATCGTTGGTGATCCCCAGCTCGTTATTGCCGCCCGCGCGGAAACCCTGCGCGGCCTGAGCATAAAGGAGCAGATCCTTCGTTGGCTCATAGGACAGGTTGAACTTGTAATTGACCCCCGAATCGCGCGACCGCGTCTTCGGCGCCAGCCCGCTGCCGGGCACATTGCCGTTGCAGCAGGCATAGAGAAGATTGCTCTGCTCCACGATATCGAAGCGGAACCAGCGCGCGCCGCCGGTGACGGTGAGCGTATCCGACAGCGCATAGGAAAGCTCGCCGAACAGCGAGTAGTTCTCGATCACGCCGTCGATCGAACGGCCGAGATAGACGATGCGTCCGGCCGATGTGTCGGGTTCGCCGAGCGCCGTCGCGCTTTCGACCACGCTGGTGAAGTGGCTCTTCTCCTTCTGGTAATAGACGCCGGAGATCAGGCTGAACGGCCCGTCCCAGGAGGAGGAGAAGCGCAGCTCGTTGCTCCAGATGCTGCGGCTTTGCGGCTGGGTCAGCACCGATCGCACGCTTTCGCGCGGGCGTTTCAGCAGGTCGGCGATGATGATCGTCGCGTCGCTGTTATAGTCGATGTCGCGATCGAAATAGGAGGAGGTCGCGAGGATCGATCCGAAACCCAGATCGTGATCGAGCGTGACGTTGAAGGCCTTGATCTTATCCTTCCAGGGAATCCTGACATAGGATGGGAATTTCAGATCGCCCGCCAGCGGATCATAGCCCGATCGCCCGTTGGACCTGGTCTGCTGATACATGCCGCTGGCGGTCAGGGTCGTCACCGCTCCCAGCTTGAGCCGCGCCGACAGACGGCCGCCCTGCGTATGCTCGTCATTGATGCCCTTGAGGCCGAGCAGCGGATTGTCGATGAAGCCCGCTTCGTCGCGCAGATAATAGACGCCGCGCACCGCGAACCGGTCGCTCACCACCGGCAGGTTGATCATCGCATTGACGCGGAAACTGGCGCCGCCATGACGGGTGCCGGAGACCGTGCCGTCCACCTCGCCCTCGAAGCGATCGAACTTGGGCTTGTTGGTGATCATCCGGATCGTGCCGCTCATCGAACTGGCGCCATAAAGCGTGCCCTGCGGCCCGCGCAGCACCTCGATCCGTTCCATGTCGTAGAGCTTGGGGTCGGGCTGGCGGCCGCCGCCATCCTGGCGGTTGTTCCCGGTCATCACGATTTCGTCGAAATAGAGCGCGGTGGTGGCCGCCCCCACAGACTGGATGCCGCGGATGATGTATTTCTTGTCGCCCGGCCCCTGATCCTGCACCGCCAGGCCGGGCACCGAACGCGACCAGCCGATGAAGCTGTCGGCCCCCATCTGCTTCAGCCGGTCGCTGCCGATCGCCGCGATGCTCATCGGCACATCCTGGATCGCCTGCTCACCGCGCTTGGTGGCGGTGACGATGATGTCCTGCGGCTCCGGATCCTCGGCCTGCTGGGCCAGCGCGGCCGCCGGCATCGCGATCGCGGCGCCGGCCAGCAATAGCGAGGACCGACGCCCCGCCACAGAGATACGCACGCGACAGGCCATGATCCGCATCATAATCCCCTCCGTTTTTATATGTCTTTGCATATGAATTAGTATGCGATTCGGACGGAGTCAATCGGGCGCGCGGGCGCAGCCGATCGGTTCATCATCACTGCAGAGACGCGGGGAACCCCAAAGGGGATCAGACGGGCGGATCGACCCAGCGGAAGAATTCGACGAAATAGCCGCCGGGATCGCGCACGCGGAACTCGGTGGTGCGTCCACGGCAACCGGGCTGGAAATCATCGTCGAGCCCGGCGGATCCGGCGGCCTTCAACCGGCTGTGCCATTCGGCGAGCTGATCGGTCTCGATCGAGAGCGTCGCGCCCTTGTTGAGCCCTGGCACCGGACGCTGGCTGCCGTTCACGGCATCGACCAGCCCCAGGCTGTGGCCAGGCGCGATCCGCAGCAGCACCAGCCAGTCCTGCTCGAAATAGGGCTCGAACCCGAGCACTTCGCGGTACCAGCGCACCGCGGCCTCGTGATCGTCATAATAGAAGAAGGTGATGGCCCCGGCGATGTCGGGCCTGTCCCCCGCCAGACCCGTCATCACGATGCTGCGGCGGTCATTGGTAGAAATCTATATTCTGTTCGACCCGGTTGAGCGTGGCGCGCAGCGTGTCGAGCTCGGCGCGGGACAGGCCCGCGAGCGCTTCCTGCTGATGGCGATAAGCAGTGAGCACGATCGCTTCGAGCTTTTCGATCCCCGCCGGCGTCAACGTCACTTCCGTGGCGCGCGAATCCTCGCTCGACGCCTGGCGCGTCGCCAGGCCATCGGCTTCAAGCTGCATGATCACCCGGCTGACCGTGGGCTGCTCCATCAGCGCCTGCTCCGCGATCTTGCCGATGGTGAGCGTGCCATAGGAACGCAGCACGCTCATCACACGCCAGCGCGAGGGCTTGATCCCCTGGCTGCGCAGGCGAGCCTGCAATCTCTGGTCGAGCCGGTTTGTCAGCCGATAGAGCTGATAGGGAAGGTAGTCGTTGAGCCAGCTGTTTCCGGCCTGCGCCTCTTCCGCGCTCGTTCGCGCCGTTTCGCGGGTCTTTTGCGGCTTGGTCACGCGGGGCAACTTATAGCAACTATTGCGCTGGTCAATCGGTCAAACAGTGCCTACAGATCATGAAACATATATAAATGCATGCTTATGGAGGAGCGGTTGGCTGACGCATCGCGCGTGAACGAACAATGGTCGTCGCGGCTGTCGTTCATCTACTCGATCGGCGCCGCCGCGATCGGCCTGGGCACATTGTGGCGCTTTCCCTATGTCGCGGGCGCGAATGGCGGCGGCGCCTTCGTCATCCTCTACGCACTGTTCGTGATCGCGATCTGCGTGCCGCTGATGATCGCCGAGATGGCGATCGGCCGGCGCGGCCATGGCAGCGTGATCACCAGCGTCGACGCCGCGATCGCGGCAAGCGGCGGATCGCGGGGCTGGCGCGTCGTCGGCTCGCTCGGCCTGCTGATCCCGTTCTTCGGGCTCAGCTATTACAGCATCGTAGCTGGCTGGGCGATCGACTACAGCATCGTATCGGTGACGCAGGGCTTTTCCAGCTTCGACGCGGAACGATCGCGCACCACGTTCGAGACGCTGACCGCGTCGCCCGTTCGCGGCGGACTGCTGCAGCTCGGTTTCATCATGGCGACCGCCGCGGTCGTCGCGCTGGGCGTGCAGCGCGGGATCGAGACGGTCTCGCGGATCAAGATGATCGCGCTGTTCGCCATCCTCATCGGCCTCGTCATCTACAATGCCATCACGATCGGGCTGATGCCCAGCGCCGCATTCCTGCTGAAGCCCGATTTCGCGGCATTGGGCGCCACCGGGGTGCTCACCGCGCTCGGCCAGGCATTGTTCTCCACCGCGATCGGCGCGGGGGTGCTGATGACCTATAGCGCCTATCTGCCCGCGGGCGCGTCACTGCCGCGCTCGTCCCTCGCGCTTTCGGGGGGCGTGATCGTCGTCGCGCTGCTGACCGGCTTCGCGATCTTCCCCGCCGTGCTCGCCTATGGCCTGAAACCGACCGAAGGCCCCAATCTGATCTTCGTCACGCTGCCCGTGGTGTTCGGGCAGATGGCGGGCGGGCGGATCATCGCGATCTTCTTCTTCGGGCTCATCGCATTGGGCGCCTTCACCACCGCCGTGGGCATGCTCGAACCCGTGGTCGCCTGGCTGCGCGAAAAGGTGAAGCTCGGCCGCGCGCCGCTCGCCATAGCCGCCGCGCTGGCGATCTGGCTGATCGGCCTGCCCTCGCTGCTTTCCTTCAACGTGCTTTCAGACTTCCATCCGCTCGCCGCCTTCGGTGCGGAGGGGAAGACGGCCTTCGATCTGCTCGATTTCACCATCGCGAACCTGATGCTGCCCGCCAGCGCGTTCCTGCTCGCGCTGTTCGTCGGCTGGCGTTGCCGGGCGATCATCGGCCCGAAGGAAACCGATCTCGGCGCGGGCGGCTTCAGGCTGTGGGCCGCGATCGTCCGCTACGCCGCGCCGCTCGCGATTTTCGGGCTCGCCGTTCACCTGCTCGCCTAGAGCATGTTGTATATATAGTCATCTTCATATATATCTGAATGAATAATGACGGAATGGAGCAAGATCCGCATGACCGCTGAAGCCGATTTCGGTCAATTTCGTGCGCAGTTTCCGACGACCGAGACGATCGCCTATTTCAACAGCGGATCCTATGGCCTGCTCGGCAACGGCGTGCGCGCGGCGATGGAAGCCTATCTGGCGGACCGGATCGCCAAGGGGGCGGACTGGGGCGCCTGGGTGGCGCTGGAAGATGCGGTTCGCCAGCGCATGGCGACGCTGCTGGGCGCCCATATGCATGAAGTGGCGGTGACGGCATCGGCATCGGCGGGGATCAACGCGGTGGCGAGCAGCGTCGACTTTTCGGCACGGCACAAGGCGGTGGTCAGCAACTATGAATTCCCGACCAGCGCGCAGATCTGGCACGCGCAGGAAAAGCGCGGCGCCGAGGTCGTCCATGTCGCGGAAGCCGAGGACCGCACCATCCCGCTCGCGCATTTCGATGCCGCGATCGACCAGGACACCGCGATCGTCGCGCTGTCGCATGTCTGCTATCGGCATGGCGGCAAGCTGCCGGCCGGCCAGATCCGTGAGATCGCCCGGATCGCGCATGAACGCGGCGCGCTGGTCATCCTCGACTGCTATCAGTCGATCGGCACCGAACCGATCGACGTGCGGGCGCTCGGCGTCGACTTCTGCGTCGGCGGCATGCTCAAATATCTGCTCGGCTCGGCGGGCAGCGGTTTCCTGTGGGTGCGCGACGCCCTGACCTCCGCGCTGGCGCCGAGCACGTCGGGATGGTTCGCGCAGGCAGACACCAATGCGATGGACATTTTCGCGCACGATCCCAGCCCCAGCGCCCGGCGCTTCCAGGGCGGCACGCCGCCCGTACCGAGCCTTTACGCCGCAAAGGCGGGGCTAGATCTGATCCTGGATCTGGGCGTCGATGCGATCGAGGGCCGCGTGCGTATGCTCACCCGCCTCGCGCTCGACCGGCTGGCGCAGGCGGATATTGCGGTGGCAACCCCCGATGACGATGCGTTGCGCGGACCGATGATCGCGATTCCGGCGCGCGACGACGATGCACTCGTCACCGGATTGATCGCGCAGAACATCGTAACGTCGAGCCGCGACGGCAACATCCGCGCCGGCTTCCACGCCTATAATGACAAGGCGGATGTCGAGCGGCTGGTAGAGGCGCTGGCCCGCAGCGGCCAGTGCTTCGGACGGCGCGAGCTGGTGGGATAGAAGGCTTGCGGCCGAGCCGCTCTTCAGAACCGCCTCATCCGTCAGGATGGCGCGCAAACTCTCCAACCGTTTGCGGGTAGGGCGGACGACATCAGCCCGTCCGCCGACCGATCTCAATAATTGATTCCCGGATTGTCACCCGGATGGATCAGCCCGACCACGTCCATCCCGTCGGGATGCGTGCATTGCAGCGAATGGCGATGCTTGCGCGGGAAGAAGATGACGTCGCCGCCGCGAACGCGGGCCCGGATGCCATCGTTCCAGATCACCCCTTCGCCCGAGAGGATGATCAGCGCCTCTTCATAGAGGTGGCGATGCATCTCCGCGCGCGATTGCGGAATATGGCCGATGAACTGCGTCGCGGTGGTTGATCCGATCCTCTTGTCGACGAGCATCTGGAAATAGCGCGGTCCCATGGCGTGGCGCTGGCTTTCGTCGACACCGACGGTGCGATCGGGCCAGTTCGCGTCGAAATCGGCGGGCATCGCCGCAAGTTCGTCCAGCATATCGGTCGCGGGGCAGGCATGGATGTGCACGCCAAGCGAATCTTCCCCTTGCTGGGTGAAGCGGAACGCCTCGCCGCCGCGAACATAGACGCCCATATTCTTCGCCAGGGCGAAGGTACGTCCCGAAATCTCCACGCTGCCCTGCCCCGCCATCGTCCAGAGCACGACATCGCCGGCAGGAGACGCGAGCACGGGCGACTGGCCGTGCCGGAGCTCGCCATAGAATTGCGCCTGATGCCGTGCGCCCATCGCGCTCGACACGATCGTGCGGCACCACCAGCCGCCGCCCGCATCGGGGCGCGTCGCTTCGGCGGCGATCACATAGCAATGGCCGTCGAGCGAACGGACGCCCGCCGCATCGCTTTCGGCCCAGGGCAGATCCTCGGCCAGTTCGGCTTCCTCGGCATAGCCGCCGGGAAGGTTGCTGTGCGCGCCATCGCAGAACGGGCCGGTCGCGGTCTGCTTGCAGCCGCAGAACAGCACTTCCTCGCCATCGACGGTGCAGTCGTAGCGGATCGGTTCGATGCCGGTGCCGTCATGAGAACGGCCATCACAAAAGGGCTGCCGCTTCGATCGTCCGCAGGCGCACCAGAGATAGGAACGCCCGGCTTTCAATTCCTTGTAGAACGGCTTGCGGCTCGCCACGACGGCTTCGCCCATCGATACTCTCCCTGAACCCATATATTCGCCGTCGCCGCCTTGTCGGATCGGCGACGGCGATCATTCGCTATCCTGCGATCATTCGAGCCAGAGCGGCCGGTCGATCTCGTACCAGATCTCAACTTCCATGTTGCGGTGATCCATCACGCCCAGGTGATAGGGATCGTTCTTCTTATATTCGGCATAGGGGCCGGGATAATCGCCACGGCGCTTCTTGTACGCCTCGAAGCTCGCCAGATCCTCATATTCCCAGACGATGAAATGACGGCCGCTATTGGGGCCCGCGATTTCCTTCACATAGTAGCGCAAGCTCTTCCATTCCTTGAACAGGTGGCGGTTTGCGCCCACCCATTTGAGGAAATTCGTCATCGCGGCTTTGTGTTCGGCTTCCTTGCCCTGGATCGGAAACCAGCTTTCGGCTTCGAAGATCGCCATTTCAGCGCGCTCCCCTGCCGCCACCGAACTCACCGCCGTACAGGCGCGAAACACGCTCCAGTTCGGCATCGCTGGGGCGGCGCGGATCGGCGCCCGTTGCCGTCGCCGCGGCAGCCGGCGCCCCCACCGCGACGCCCGCCACCGCGAGCGAAGCGAGCCCCAGCGCCTGGCGGCGGCTGGTGACCAGTTTCTCGTCCATCTCCTGTCCTTTCCTGGGTGTTCCAATGGGCTCGAAGTCTAGAATGTGCTGGATTTAAGTCAATTCATTTCATATGAAAAAGCATATTTATGGGAGATCGAAATGCGGACTATCGGCCTGGCCCTCACGCTTCTGGGAACCGCCTGCGCGCTGCCCCCGGCCAATGCGGAGCGGCCCGCACCGCCGGCTGCGGCACCGGTCAAAGGGCAGATGACATTCCTCTATTATAACGACCTGCCACGCGCCGCCGCCTTCTATGAAAGGCTGCTCGGGACACCGCCCCGGGACACGCCGGCATGGGTGCGGTTGTTCGACCTGACCGACACCGCAACGCTCGGGCTGGTCAATGCAAAGGACGGAACGCTGCGTCCGTCGGACAACAAGCCGGTGATGGTGACGGTGGTGGTCGACGGCGTCGGTGCGGTCGATGCCTGGTACGAGCGCGTCCGCGCGCAGAGGATCACGATCAGCGAGGAACGCAAGACGACCAGGCTGGACGACAAACGATCGATCCACGCCTTCATCTTCAAGGACCCCGAGGGCTATGCGATCGAGATCCTGAGCTGGACGGCCAGCCAGCCGCGTTGATCCGACCGGTCGGGCCAACGAAAAACCCCGCCGGCGCTCCGCCGACGGGGTTTTTCTTGATGGATGGCGGCCGGATGGCCGCCATCCGATCGATCAAAATTTGACGCTGCCGCGCAGGCCCCAGCGACGCAGCCCGGGCACCACGGCGGCGCCGTTGGCGAAGCCGAAGTCGAACGAAGCGCTGTAATATTTCTTGTCGAAGAGATTCTCGACATAGGCGGCGATGCGGAAGCGGTCGCTTTCCAGGCCGAGGCGCAGATTGACCTTGCCATAGCCCTTGACGAGATAGGGGAAGGTCGGCTGGCCCGCCATCACCGCCGCGATGTTGTTGACCGTGGTATAGGCATCGTCGGTGTAAAAATATTCGCCGCGCACGAACGCATCGAGGCTGTCGGTCAGCGGCGCGGTATATTGCGCGAAGGTCGACAGCGTCCATTCGGGCGCCTTGGGCAGCGGCTTGCCCGACAGATCGAGCGTGCCGAAATTGGTGCGCGCATCGGTGAACTTGTCGAACCGCGCCTTGAGGTAACCGACGTTCAGCCCGAGCTCGAGCCGCTCGGTGGGCGCCGCCAACAGTTCGAGCTCGACGCCCTTGCTGGTTGCGCTCGCGGCGTTGGAGATACCGGCATAGTTGATGATGTTGCCGTTGGCGTCGCGCCCGACCACGCCGGAGCTGACCTGAACGTCGCTCCAGTCGATGTAGAAGAAGGCGAGATTGGCGCGCAGGTGATTGTCAAGCAGCGTGCTCTTCACGCCCACTTCGTAATTCCACAACGTCTCCGCGCCGAAATCGCTGCGCGCGCGCTGCGGATCGAGCTCGAAACCACCCGATTTCCAGCCTTTCGAAATGCTTCCATAGATATTGACGTCATCCGACGCGGCATATTTGATCGCGAAGCGCGGCGAGACATCGCTGAAGCTGCGGCTGCCCCGCACATTCTGGAGCGGACCGCCGAATTCGATCTGATCCTCGAACCGGTCGAGCTTGTCGTGCGAATAGCGTGCGCCGGCAGTGAGCGAGAGCGCATCGGTGACGTCGAAGGTCGCCTCCGCGAACACCGCCTTCGACGTGATCTTCTGGTTGAAGTGCGACAGCTCGATCGGGAAATCCTCGGGCAGGCCGATATCGTTCTGCTTGCCCGCCGCGATGAATTCGCCTTCGCGATGCTTGTCGCGCGCGAAGACCGCGCCGACGATCCAGTTCAGCCGCTTGTCGCCCACCGACTGGATGCGCAGTTCCTGCGAGAAGCTCTTGCGGCTGTCGTAATTGAAGCCTTCGCGCAGGAAATCGACGCTCGAGAAGTCGAGTTCGCCGCTGCGGTTGAACTTCGCCGAGCCATAGCCGGTGATGCTGGTGACGCCGACATTCTCGCCGGTCCATGCGATACGGCCGACCGCGATATGATATTCGTTGTTCACCACCAGCGGCGCGTCATGCGCATAGTTGCGGCGATTGTTCGGATAGAAGCCGAGATTGGAATCGACCGGGCAGGAGAAGGTGACGCCCGGGCAGATCGACTTGATGAAGTCGCTCAGCACGCCGGTGTGGATCAGGCCGAAATCGTCGTCATGTTCCTTGGCGTAATTGTACGACAGGTCGATCGTCAGCGAATCGGTGGGAGTGGCGCGCGCCGAAAGCCGGGCCGCCTTGTAGTCGCGGCCATTGCCGCCGCCCACGGGATGCTTGTTGTTGAATTCGCCGTCGGAGGTTTCCCATTTGCCCGCAGCGCGGATCGCGATCGTGTCGCTCAGCGGCACATTGACCATGCCGCCCAGTTCATAGGTGCCGAAACGGCCGATCATCGCATTGGCCTCTCCCGCGAAGCGCGTCGTATCCGGCTTCTGGGTGTTGAGGCTCATCACGCCGCCCGACGCGTTGCGGCCGAAATAGGTACCCTGCGGACCGCGCAGCACCTCAATCCGCTCCATATCGATCAGGTGCGGGTTGAGCGCGATGTGCGAGATGTTGAAATCGTCGAGATAGATGCCGAACGACGATGCGTTGCCGCCGACGTTCGAGATGCCGCGCAGCGCCAGGCCGAGCGCGCTGCTCGACACGTTGTTGCCGCTGCGCACCGGGCTGTCGGTGATGAACACGTTCGGCGTGTTCTGGAAATAGGAACCGACATCCTGGATGTTCGCGCGCTGCAATTCCTGCGCGCTGAACGCGGTCACCGCGACGGGCACGTCCTGAATGCTTTCGCTGCGGCGCTGGGCGGTGACGACAATGTCCTCCAGCCCCTGATCCTCAGCGCCGGTGGTCGTATCCTGCGCCGATGCCTGGCCGCCCATCGCCAGCAGCGCCGCGATCGCGGCCGTGCCGCTACCCGCCATGCGCCACATGTGATTGGTCATCGATCTCATTGATTTGCCTCCCTCTCATCGCCGTATCCCGGCATCCATGGGTCGAGCTCTCGCGGCCCCTCGACGCCGGTATAATTAGTTTATGCCTAAAATAAAATAGAAAAGCGCATATGAAAATGAATGAATATGCTTTTCGCGCGAACGGGCCGCACTGGCGGCCGGCGAAGCGGCGCTACCGGCGCGGCGCCAGGATCGCGTCGAGGCGCGCGGGCGCGGCCGGATCGCGTTCGAGCCGGGGGTAGCGCAGGCCCATGGCGCAAGCGATCCGGACATCGCGCACCGCATCGCCGCGCCGGACCGTCAAGGTCAGCGGCTGCGACCGCCCCTTGCATGCCGCGACCGCGTTCCTGATCCGCTCTCCGTCATAGACCTGGCCATCGACTGCGACGATCTGCGTGCCGATCGTCAGTTCGGCGGCGAAGGCGGGGCCATCCCACACCACATCGGTGACGGTGCCTCCCTTGTCCGCCGTCAGCCCGATCGACCAGCTCAGATCGGTCACGCCGCGCTGCGCCTCTCCGCTGCGGAAGAAGGCGGTGGGCGTATCGGTATAGATCAGGCGGTAGCCGCCGCGCGCCAGCCCGTCGAGCGGCGCGTCGGGCGCGACCTTTTCCACCCGGTCACGGAAGAAGGAGGCCCAGCCCCACGGGGCGACGGCGTTCAATGCCGTCACGACGTCATCGACGACATACGGGACCGGCCGATAGGATCCGTCCTCGACCGAGAAGAAGGCGCGCACGAAATCGTCGAGGCTGCGTTTGCCGCCGGAAAGCGCGCGGATGCGCGTATCGACGTCGAGCCAGATCAACTGGCCTTCCAGATAATAGTCGGATCCGCGCTGCCAGTTCGGCCAGGGCTGCGCCCCCTCCGCATAGATGGAATGATTGGTGGTATCGAGCAGCGGACGCCATTGCCGGCCGACGCGATTCTGCATGGTCGCGGCGGTCAGCGCGAAATTGTCCAGCCCGTCCTGCACGCTGTGCAGCCCCGAGCGGACGGCAAGCACCGCGCCGAGATAGCGCGTCAGCCCTTCATAGACCCAGAGCAGGCTGTTCTGCATCGGCGCATCGAGCGTCGGCGTCAGCAGGTCCGCGCCACGGCGGAACTTGCCGTTCCAGCTATGGACGAACTCATGCGGCAGCAGTTCGCGGCTCGGCGCGGTTCCGGCCCAGTCGGTGAAATAGTCGGGCACCGTGAAATTCTCGCTCGACTGGCTGTGTTCGGCCCCCAGGCCGCCGATCTTCCCGGTCAGGCCGACAAGGAAATCGTAGCGATCATAATGGCGCGACGCGAAGAGCTTGAGGCTCTGGTCCACCAGCCGTCGATGCGCCTCGATCTGCGCCGGGCTGGCCGCAAGCTGTTCGGGCCGATCGGCGAAGACCGCGAGCGTGACCGGCGCGCCCGAGGATTCATCGAGATTATGACGCACCGAATATCGACCGGCGAGGATCGGCGAATCGACAAATGTCTCGTAATCCACGGGTTTGAAGCGGATCATGCCGTCAACGACGCTGTCGGTTGCGAGTGCGGTCGCGAATTGCCAGCCCTGGGGCAGTTTCACCGACGCCTGCACCGTCATCCGGCGCGATGCATAGCCCGCCGGATAGGGCGCCAGCGACGTCCATTGCAGGTCGATCATCTCCGGGCTGACCTCGATCCGGCCCATCTTCGGATCGGTTGGGGAAAGATATTGGAACGCGACCTCGATCGTCTCCGCACCCTGCGGCACATCGATATGGATCGCATGCATCATCACCGGATCGCGCTTCCAGCCGATCTCCGCCCCCTTCGCGCGCACCGCCAGGCCAGCGATCCGCGCGATCGGCCCCGATGGCGCATGATGGCCCGGCACCCAGCGCGGGAAATAGATGGTCATCGGCCCCGGCCTGGTGACCGGCAGGGTCATCGTGCCGCGCAGGATCGCGCGCGCGACGTCGCGCGCGTCAATCCCCAGACCGATGACGCCCGGATAATCGGCATCGTGCAATGCGCTCCGGCCCTCCGGCGCATCCACGCCCTGCGCCTTTGCCGCCTGCGGCGTCAGAACCAGAAGCGCGGCGCACGCCGCCGCAACCTTGCCGATCATCTATATTCCTCCCCATCGGTACCGGTTTTGCCGGCGGATATCTATATTATATCATATGATATTGTATGTTTATCAAGCCGGTTAATCGGCAATGCATTCGACCGGCAGGCAAAGCCGCCTGCCCTGGAACCGCTTCAGGCCGGCGTTCGTCGCCATCCCATCAGGCACAATGCCAGCATCACGGCGTTGCCGAGCGCATCGAGCAGCCCCACCCACGTGAAGACGGGATCGATGAAGGTGAACCAAGCATTGAAAGCGAAGAAGGGAATAATGGCGATGCCATAGGCAAGGAAGGTCGTGCGGGTGAAGCGGCTGAACGCCGCGAACAACCCGGAGATCATCGCCTGCGCCCCGAAGCAGGCGACGACGAAGGGCAGGATCGGCGTCCCCACCCGATATTCGGGCAGAAAGCAGAGATCGATCACGCTCCGCGGCGCCAGCAGCGCCCATCCGCCAAGGATGAAGAACACCGATGCGATGCCCAATTGTATCCGTTTTGGCGTCATGGCCGCGCTCCCCCTCAATCGCCATGCTATAGAGGCGCTATCGGCCGAGGGCGACTCGATGGACGGAGACCTTTCACCCGCAGACAGGATTCGCGCCACCTATGCGCGCTGGCAGGAAACGCGCGGGGCGTCGGCCGAGGATTATCTGGCGCTGATGGCGCCCGATATCGAGATGCGATCGGTGCTGGGCCCGGACGTTCCCGATACCATCGCCGGCCCTGCCATCGGGCTGGATGCCGCGCGCGCCTATTTCGACGCGCTGCGCCGGGACTGGGAGATGATCGCCTTTCCCACCGAGGAGATCGTCGCCCAGGGCGATACCGTGATCTGGATCGGCCGCTGCCATTGGCGCAGCCGCACCAGCCTGTCGGAAGTGGACAGCCCCAAGGTCGATATCTGGCATTTCCGCGACGGCAAGGCGGTGCGCGTACTCGAGATGTTCGACTCGCTGGGTTTCGCGCGCGCCATCCGGCTGGTCTGACGCCTCACCGCTTGCGCACGAACTCCGCGCGCAACACCAGCCCCTTGATCCCTTCGTAGCGGCAATCGATTTCCTGCGGATCGCCGGTCAGGCGGATCGACTTGATCAGCGTGCCGCGCTTCAGCGTCTGGCCCGCGCCCTTCACCTTCAGATCCTTGATCAGCGTCACCTGATCGCCATCGGCAAGCAGATTGCCGACGGCGTCGCGCACCTCGACGCCATCCGCCGGCGCACGCGCCGTCGCCTCGCCGGCACTGATCCATTCGCCCGTCGCCTCGTCATAGACGAACGCATCCTCATCTTCGGTCATCGTCATTCCCCGGCCATGTGCATATCGCCAACGCCCATAGCGCATGACGGCCGCCTGGCCATGACCTACGTCAAAACGAACCGGGCGCTTCCCTTTGCGCGGTGCTCGGCCGCTCCGGCGTCAGCAGTTCGAACCGCGCCGGGCCACCGCGAAACGCCTGTGCGCCCGCGCCCGGCGCGATCGGGGTACAGCTTAGCCCGGCAAGGAAATCGAGCGCGCGCGCGACCGACTGTTCCTGCGGATCGCCGAGCGGCCGGGTGAGATCGTCCGCCGCCTGGCAGCTCGCCTCCACCTTCCCCGCCAGCCCATCATAATAATCACCCTGGCGCGCACTGTTCTGCGTGGCGAAGGCGATCACGCGCAATCGATCGTCGCAGGCCGCGCGATCGATCGCGATCTGCCCCACCGGCTTGCCATAGGTGTTGGTGCCGATCAGCGCGGCGCGCGCATGGAGATAGGGGATGAAGGCGTTGATCACGAGCTCGCTCGCGGACGCCGTGCCGCTGGTGCCGATAAAGGCGATGCGCGTCGGCGCGATCGATTGCGGCTGCGAACGGAAATTGCGCGTTTCGTTCTCCGCCGATTTTTCGGGGCGGTAGACGGTGTAGGACAGCACATCGGAGGCGAAGCGATCGCGGCCCAGCAGGTCGCCGAACAATTCGGCGATCGAGACGAGGCCACCACCATTGTAGCGCAAATCGACGATGACGTCGGTCACCCCTTGTGCGCGGAAGGTGGCGAAGGCGTTGCGCAGCGCGGGATCGGCGGTGGTGATGAAACTGCGCAGATTGACATAGCCGACCTTGCGGCCGCCATCGTCGATCACCCTGGTGCCATAGCGCGACGAAACCGGCGTCAGATCATAATCGGCCTTGGTGACCGTCACCGTCCGCGTCGTCGCGCCGTCGGACACACGGAAGGCACGGCTGACGCCCGCGGTCGATGCGCCCAGCGCGTTGGTGACGCCGGCGCTTCCCTCCAACGCGATGATATCGCTGACGGTGCGCAGCGACGCGGTGCTGGCGCCGATCGCAAGGATCTCCGTTCCCCGATCGATCCCGGCCGCGAGCGCTGGCGCGCCTTCAAAGGCTTCGGAGACGATCACCCGGCGCTGCACCGTATCGGTCGAGAGCCTGAAACCGAATCCCGCGCTCGATCCCGACGCGTAATAGGCATCCTCTTCCTCGATCGAGGTGAGATAGGTGAAGAAACGATCGCGACGCTGCGACCGCGCGGTCGCCGTCAGCGCGTCGATATAGGCCTCGACCGTCACATAGGGCGCGGGATCGAGCGTTGCGGGCAATGTTTCGGGGAACAGATACCATTCGCGCAGTTGCGTCGCCGCCCAGATCTGCCGATCACGCACGCTGCAGGCGGTTGGCGTCGGGGTTGGTGTGGGCGTCAGCGTCAGCGTGGGTGTTGGTGTCGGCGTGAATCCGCCGCTCGATCCGTCGCCGCCACCGCCACAGGCGGACAGCATCGCGATCACGCCCAACGCCGCTCCCAGTCGCCGCTGAATCATCGCCCTACTCCACGCGATTTCAGCAGGATGCTAGACCAGCTTCCGCGGCAGGGCCAGCCGGTTCAGATCCATCCCGGCGCATGGACGACCTCCAGCTTCATCCCGTCCGGATCCTCGAAGAACACCGCATAATAATCGCCCCAATATTCGGGATAATGCGCCGGCGGATCGAGTATCGTTATGCCGTGATCGACCAGCAGCCGATGCACGGCATCGACATCGTCGCGGCTGTTCGCACGCCAGGCGAGATGATGAAGCCCGGGCGCATAGCGGCGATGGACATGATCGCGCAGCGCCGGATCGCAGGCCTTGAGCCCAAGCGCGGCCCCGCGCCCCGCCTCGGCAAGATCCCATTCGCATCCGTCGGGCTCGTCCTTCACCATCCGATAGCCCAGATATTCCAGCACCGGGCCGTAGACGCGGCGCGAGGCCGCAAGGTCGCTCACATTCAGGTCGATATGATGGAATGCACCCCGGGCGATCATGGTCATGGCTCCACTCCGTTTACGCTTTAAATGTTCCATATATGTTCTATAAGGGCAAACCGCGTCCGACTCGCCGGACGCGGACGGCGAATACCATGTCGATTCGTCGATTCGCCGGGCGAACCAGCCCGGCCTGAAATCTTTTTCAGGGGGTTCGCAATGAATCGGCAGCGCCGTCATCATATGTATTTCTTCCTGCCGCCGCCGGCCGAGATCCGGCGCGAAATCGCGCAATGGTGTTCGCCGACACTGGTTGGAACGCCCGTGCGCGAGGACAGGCTCCATGTCACGATCGGCACCGCCGGCGGATATGACGAGACGCCGCGCGGCGTGATCGCACTGATCGTCGAAGCGCTGGCGGATCTGACGCTGCCGTCTTGCGGCCTGGTGTTCGATACCGTCATCGGCGGCCCCAGATCGGCGCTGCTGAAGCCGAGCGAGCGCCTGCGCGGTTTCGATACGCTGCAGATACGGATCGCAACCGCGATCGGCCTGCACCCGGCGCTCTGGTCGCATTTCCGGCCGCATATCACGCTTGGCTATAATGGCCGGCCGATGCCCGCACGGTCGATCGATCCGATAAGCTGGACCGCCGACCGGCTGTGCCTGGTCGAAAGCCTGCATGGCGAGACCCGGCATATCGTTCACGGCAGTTGGCCATTGACGGCCTGTACGCAGAAAGCGGCCTGAGCCCTTTCACGCGCCCGGACACTCCCGCCGCAACGGGCATGCCCGGCAATCGGGCGCGCGTTCATGGCAGTGGCGTTGGCCGAGCCGCTTCATCGCGATATGGAGCAGCAGCAGATCCTCGCCCGACCAGTCACGCAGATCGGCGGTGACCGCTTCGCTCGCCTCGCAATAGTCGGCGTTGCGCCGGACATAGCGAAGGCGCCGCAGCACGCGGCGCACATGCGTATCGACGATGAAGACGGAGCGGCGCAGCGTACTGGCGTTGAGCACAGATGCCGCCACCTTGCGCCGGATGCCGGGCAGTTGCTCAAGATAGACGAGAGCCTCGGCGAGCGGCACGCCACCCAAGAATTCAAGCCGATAATCCGGCCTGTCGCGACCGATGATCCGCAGCGTGCGTGCCATCCACTCCGCCTTGATCGGCGCGTAGTTCACCCGGGCGATCACGGCCTCGATCTCGTCGGGTGCGGCGCACGCCAACTGCCGTATCGAGACGAACCGGCACACGATGGCATCATAGGCGGCCTGCGAGTCGGCATCGAGCGTCCGTCCACTGATCATCGCCTTGATCAGTTCGCTCATCGGACGGCGCGGCGGACGCAAACGGAGATCCGCCAGCAGCGGTGCGAGCATCCCCCGCCAGCGGCCCAGATCGGAAATGGCGGAATCGAATCGCGCCTGCATGGGATGAACATTGAACAAAACAGGAACATATGCCAGATGATTTCCTCCGACCGGGAATCGCTCTAAGAGCATGCCCCTTCGCGTATCGGGAGATGAGACTTGCGAAAGGGTGGAATGATCGCACGCATATTGGGCGCCCTGGTGCTGACCCAGGCGACCATGGGAACGGCGACGGCGTGCGGCGCCACCTATACGATCGACGCCAGGGAACTGGCGCGGACGGTGAACAAGCAGGGCAAGGTCAAGAGCGTCACCTGGGCGCTCAACGCCACGCATCCCTTCGGCCAGTCGCAACGCACGCGCATGGTCGGCGGCGCGCCGGAGGGAAGCTGGGTGCGCTTTTCAAGCGACGGGCGCTGGACCGCGCGGATCGGGCTGGAGAACGACCTGCGCGTCAGGCCGGTGGAAATGAAGGTCGCCTTCGGTTTCTCGCTTGGCGACGCCAGCCGTTCGGGCCTGATCCCGACGGTCTGGTCGGATGCGATCACCGTGCCGAAGCGCGGCGCCCGCTGGACCGATGCGAGCGGCAAGCGCGGCCCCCAGGGCGTGACCTGGGACATGCTGTTGCAGGGTAATGTGTCGCCGATCTGGACGGTGAGCTGCGCCGTGCAGGGCTGAATGAAGGAGACGGAATGATGAGCGCCGGACGCATCAGGGTTGGCATCGGTGGATGGACCTATGAGCCATGGCGCGGCACATTCTATCCCGACAAGCTGCCGCATGCGCGCGAACTGGAGCATGCCGCCTCGCGCATGGGGGCGATCGAGATCAACGGCACCTATTACAGCAGCTTCAAGCCCGAGAGCTTCCGCAAATGGGCCGATGCGGCCCCGCAGGATTTCATCTTCACGGTCAAGGCCTCGCGCTTCTGCACCAATCGGAAGGTGCTGGCCGATGCCGGCGAGTCGGTCGGCAGGTTCGTCAATCAGGGGCTCGCGGCGCTTGGCGACAAGCTTGGCCCGATCCTGTGGCAGTTCATGCCCACCAAGAAGTTCGACCGCGAGGATTTCGGCGCCTTCCTGAAATTGCTGCCGGAAAAGGTGGACGGCGTGGCGCTGCGCCATGCGCTGGAAGTGCGGCATGAGAGCTTCGAGGACGCGGCGTTCGTCGCGCTCGCGCGCGATACCGGCGCCGCGATCGTTTTCGCCGACAAGGCGGGTTATCCCACCATCGACGAAGCCACCGCCGACTTCGCCTATGCGCGGCTGCAAAGCGCCGAGGAGGAGATCGAGACCGGCTATTCCGCCGCCGCGCTCGACGATTGGGCGAAGCGCGCGAAGGGATGGGCGAAGGGCGGCCGCGATACCTTCGTCTTCATGATCAACGGCGCCAAGGTCCGCGCGCCCGCCGCCGCGGAAGCGCTGACGGCGCGACTGGACTGATGTTCGTCGCCGTCTATTGGTGGCGCGTCCATCCCGGCAAGGAAGACCAGTTCCGCGAAGCATGGCGGCGCGGCACGCGCGCGATCACCCGCATCTATGGAAGCCATGGATCGCGGCTGCACGAGGAACGCGACGGCCGCTTCGTCGGCTATGCGATGTGGCCCGACGAAGCGACCTGGCAGGCGGCGATGGACGTGAAGATGGTCTATGATGATGCGGAGGCGCGCGCGATGTTCATCGATGCCGTCGCCGAAACGCCGCCGGGCCACGCGCCGATCCTGACCATGACGGTGACCGACGACCTGATCGTCGATACGCCGGGCGGATGACCGCATGGCCGACGACGCGCTGATCTTCGTCTATGGCACGTTGCGGCCGGGCGGATCGGCGGAAGCGCGGATGATCGGTCATGGCCGCTGGCTTGGCCCCGCCACGGCGACGGGTCGGCTGTACCGCATCTCGCATTATCCCGGCTTCGTGGCCGATACCGGGGATGACGTCGTCCAAGGCGCGGTGTTCGAGGCCGCTGATCCAGGCGCCCTGCTCGCCGAGCTCGACATCTATGAAGGGTGCGGCCCCGACGACGACGCCCCGCACGAATATCAGCGTGTCCGTATCGACATATGCCATCGGGGGCGATCCCGCACGGCCTGGGCTTATGTCTATGCCTGGCCGGTCGACGAGGCGAACCACATCGGCGATGGCGACTTCCTGCGCGCGCCGGCCTGAATGTTCTATATTTGTTCTTTACGACGATCACCATCCGGGCTAAGGACGACAAAGCTGGAGGTGGACCATGGCGAAGCGTGGAAGCTGTCACTGCGGAAATGTCGCGTTCGATGTCGATGCGCCGCTCGACGAGGCGATGGAGTGCAATTGCTCGCACTGTTCGCGAAAGGGCTATCTGCTCGCCTTCGTGCCGCGCGGCGTGCTGACGCTCGATCCCGTCGACGGCGAACTCCACACCTATCGCTTCAACAAGCACAGCATCGCGCATCATTTCTGCGGCACCTGCGGCTGCGCGCCCTTCGCCGAGGGCACCGGGCCTGACGGCTCGGAGATGGCGGCGGTCAATCTGCGCTGCATCGAGGGAATCGATCTGAGTGCGGTGAAGATCACCCAAATCGACGGCCGCAGCTTCTAAATTCGGGTGAGGCTGGGCAGAGCAGCCCAAGGTTCCGGCGATGCGCAGCATCGCTGGAAGGGCTTGGGAGGGTGCGAACGGCACCGCCCCGCGCTTCCGGTGCTTACATACTGAAGTACGCTGCGCGCCGGTTCTCGGGCGGTACCATTCTCGCTCCGGCCTGATCCGAATTGGCCAGAACGGCTTCGCTCGTGTCAGCCCCTGTGCTTGGCGCGCCAGTCGCGGACGGCGGCGAGGGTGTTCTTCACATGATCGGCGGGATTGAGCTCGGAATGGACATAGATGATCTTGCCGTTGGGCGCGATCACATAGGATGTGCGGTCGGACAGGTTGGGCGACTTGGCGAAGACGACGTCATAGGCCTTGATCATCGCGGGAGTCGCTGAAGCCACCGCGAATTTGTCGCGGCATTCCTTGCGCGAGAATTCGTTGAGCACGCCGATCTCGTCGGCCGAAACGCCGATCACCGTGGCACCCGCCTTGGCGAAATCGGGGGTCGCCTCCGCGAACATGTTCGCCTCGATCGTGCAGCCCTTGGTGAACGCCTTGGGATAGAAATAGAGTACGACCGGCCCCTTCTTCAGCGCGCGCGACAGGGTGAAGCTGAACGGCTTGCCCGCCAGAGAGGCCTGTGTCGTGAAATCGGGCGCCTTGGCGCCGGGCGCGAGCGCCGCCTGGACGGGCGTCAGCGCAAGCAGCGAGGCGGCGGCGATGGCGTAGCGAAGCGTCTTCATGGAACGGCACCTTCTCCAGAGTGGTTCCGAGACAGATGGACTCATCTGCCGGCCCGGGAACAACGACGACAAAAGACATCCAGAGGCGATCCGGTCCAATCCGAACCGGATCGCCTCGGTAGGCAGGTCAACCTACGCGCAAACCGCGCGCCTTTGAAGCGGCTTGCTCGATTGTCGCTTCCTTAACTCTCGCCCCGCTAAGCGCGGTCGATACAGTCGCCTTCGGGGGAGTGAAGTTGCTCAAAGTCTATGCCTGTATCGCGGAGCAGCACGATCACCGGCTGGTCCTGCTGGCGGGCATCATCTGTATCCTCGCCTCGGTTCTCGCGGTGCTCGTCGCGCGGCGGGCATCGGCGCTTCGGCGCGAACAGCGGCCGCAATGGATCGCGCTGGCGGGCCTCGCCAGCGGCCTCGGCATCTGGTCCACCCACTTCATCGCGATGATCGCGTACGAACCCCAATTGCCGGTGGGCTACGATGTTCCGCTGACATTGCTGTCGATCGCCGCCGCCGTGGCGATGAGCGGCCTCGCCTGGTGGCTGGAGCTGCGCACGCGGCGACGGTCGCTGTCGCCGCTGCCCGCGCTCGTGCTCGCGGCCGGAATCGCGACCATGCATTATCTCGGCATGGCGGCGCTGCGCGTGCAGGGCCATGTGCTGTGGGACGGGCAACTGGTGTTCGCCTCGCTCGCCGCGGGCGCGGCGCTCGCCTGGGCCGCGCTGATCGCGCACCGGCGGCTTCGGCGCGGATCGGTCGCCACCGCCGCCCTGCTGTTCGCGCTCGCCATTTGCGGCCTTCACTTCATCGCGATGGCGGCGGCGAGCATCCTGCCCGATCCGCGCATCGCCATGCCCGCAGACGCCATCCGTTCGGACACGCTGGCGATCCTCGTCGGCGCCGGCGCCTTCATGCTGATCCTGGTCGGCGGCATGTATCTGTGGTTCGACCACCGCCTGGCGTTGCGCCGCATCGCCGAACAGCAACGCGTCACCGATTTCGCCAATGCCGCGATCGAGGGACTGGCCGTGATCGAGGGCAGCCGGATCGTCGACGTCAACGCGGCGCTCCGCACGCTGGCCGGCTGGCCGCATGCCGCCGTTGCGCCGCTCGCCGTCACCCTGCCCGCCCTGGCCGACAGCCAGTCGCTGACGCAGTTGATCGAATCAGGCCAGACCCGCGAGATGATCCTGCGCGCAGGCGATGGCGACATGATCGACGTCGAGGTGACGGCGCGGCCGATCGCATGGCGCGGCAGGCCGCATACCGTGCTCGTGGTCACTGACATCCGCGCGCGCAAGGAAGCCGAACAGCGCATCCACCACCTTGCCTATCACGATCCGCTGACCGGCATCGCCAACCGTTCGCTGTTCAACACCCGCGTCGCCGAAGCGGCCGCCACGCGCGGCCCCGGCGACGAGATCGCGGTGTTCTGCTTCGACCTCGACCGGTTCAAGTCGATCAACGATCTCTACGGCCATTCGGTGGGCGACGAACTGCTGCGCCATGTCGCCAACGAGCTCAAGCAGGTTTCGACCACCGGGATGCTGCCCGCGCGGCTTGGCGGCGACGAGTTCGCGATGATGTGCCGGATGCGCGAGCTCGACATGGACGCGGCCTCGATCGCGCGCCGGATCCTTGCTCGGCTCAATCGCCCCGTCACGATCGGCAACCAGATGCTGCGCATCTCCGCCAGCCTGGGGATCGCGATGATCCCCGGCGACGCGACCGAGGCGGATGTGGCGCTTCGCCATGCCGATCTGGCGCTCTATCGCGCCAAGGCCGACGGACGCGGCATATTCCGCTTCTTCGAACCGGCGATGGACGCCATGGCCAGGGACCGGGCCGCGCTGGAGGCCGATTTGCGCCGGGCGATCGCCGAGGACAGCCTGCATATCGACTATCAGCCGCTGGTCGGCATCGAAGCGGGACGCGTCGAGGGCTTCGAGGCGCTGGTCCGCTGGAATCATCCCGAGCGCGGCCTGATGATGCCCGACGATTTCATCCCGATCGCCGAGGATAGCGGCCTCATCATCGAACTTGGCGAATGGGTGCTGCGCAAGGCCTGCACCGATGCGGCGCGCTGGGATCCGCCGCTCAAATTGTCGGTGAACCTGTCGCCCGCGCAATTCGCCTATGCCGACATCTGCGAAACCGTGGCGCGCGCGCTGGCCGATGCCGGGCTGCCGCCCAAGCGGCTGGAGCTCGAGATCACCGAAGGCGTATTCGTGCAGGATGCCGAACGCGGCATTGCGATCCTCAGCCGCCTGCGCGAAACCGGCGTGCAGATCGCGATGGACGATTTCGGAACGGGCTATTCGAGCCTGAGCTATTTCCGGCAATTCCCGTTCGACAAGGTGAAGATCGACCGGTCGTTCATCGCCGACATGCTTCACAACGGCCAGGCCCGCTCGATCGTCGAGGCGATCATCTCGCTGGGGCGCGGCCTCAATCTCGAGGTGGTCGCGGAAGGCGTGGAGACCGAGGAGCAGCTCGATCAGTTGCGGCAGCAGGGCTGCACGCAGGTCCAGGGCTATCTGATCAGCGAACCCCGCCCGATCGGTCAGTTCGCGGGGTCCGTTCTTTCCGATCCGGCCTGGACGGCGGAGCGGCGGGCACAGTCGCGCCAGGCCTGAAACCTCAGGCGGCGGGTGCGATCAGGCCGACCAGCAGATAAAGGATGATCGTCGATCCGACGCCGAGCAGCGTGAGCGCGACGGCCGCGATACGGACGATCGTGGGGTCGATGCCCGTCCAGCGCGCAAAGCCGGCGCAGACGCCCATCACCTTGGCGTTGGTCTTGTCGAGAGCGAAACGGGCGGTCATGTCTGCGGTTTCCTGTGAGATGCTGATGCGGTGAATAGAGAGGGTCGGATGCCGGTCCTCAACGGACCGGCGCGACGACTGCGGCCTGGGCTTCGGACGGCGCAACGGCGGTGCCGACGAAAACGGTCGCGAGGAAAAGGGCGCCGACCAGCGAAACCGCCGCGCGCTGAACGTTGGAAAGGTCGATGGACATTTGATCACTCCCTGAATTTGAACCGCTCCACCCGACCATCGGGCGGAGATGCCAATCAGATTGCAGGGACCGTGCCAATTTCCAGGAATCCCGGATTCCCGACGATTTTTTCCTTTTCAGCGCGCAGACGCCCCCCGACGTCAATCCAATATATGGGAAAATTCGCCACTATATGGCGAAATTCTAGCTCGCGCTGCGCAGAACTGCTTGCCGCGCCGCCTTGCGGCAGACGATACGCAGCATGGGATAGTCGAGATCGGCGTTCGCGAGCAATACGTCGCTGGCGGCGGCCCGGCAGGCCATCGGGCTCGCATAGAGCGTGGGCGCCGTCCGAACAGTCTCGCAGCCGGTGCCGGCATCGCCGCAGCCCAGTATCGCCATCACGTAGAAGATCGGTTGCATCGCGACTCTCCCCTTCGCGCGATGATTTGCCCGTTGCGGACGCGGCCCGCTGTGGCGCAGGTCACAGCCCCTGTTCGCCCGCGCCACAAGCCGCTAGATTGGCGCACAAAGGATTTCATCATGCTCGATACCCCCTCCCCATCCGTCCCCGCGCTATCGCTTGCCGACGAGGCGCGCGATCCCGACGCTTTCGCGCGCGATTTCGGTGCATCGTTCGAGCGCTATGGTTTCGCGGTGATCGCCGATCACGGCATCGATCAGGGACTGATCGATCACGCCTGGGCGCTCACCAAGGCGTTTTTCGAAGAACCGACCGACTATAAGATGCAGTATCACCTGGCCGGAAAGGCCGGCGCGCGCGGCTACACCGCCTTCGGGACCGAGATCGCCAAGGATGCGAGCGAGCACGACCTGAAGGAATTCTGGCATGTCGGTCGCGACCTGCCGGCGGGGCATCCCTATCGCGCGACCATGCCCGATAATCTCTGGCCCGATCGTCCGGAAGGGTTCCACGAGACCTTTTCGGCGCTCTATGCCGAGTTCGACCGGGTCGGCGCGCGGCTGCTGTCGGCGATCGCCCGGCATCTGGGCCTGGCGCCCGACTGGTTCGTCGATCCCGTCCATAACGGCAACAGCGTCCTGCGACTGCTGCACTATCCCCCGGTCTCACCCGAAGCGCCGGGCGTGCGCGCGGGCGCGCATGAGGACATCAATCTCATCACGCTGCTGCTGGGCGCCGAGGAATCGGGCCTGCAACTGCTCGACCGCGACGGGCATTGGCTACCGATCAAGCCGCCCGAAGGTGCGCTGGTGGTCAATGTGGGAGACATGCTGCAGCGGCTGACCAATCATGTCCTGCCATCGACCACGCATCGCGTCGTCAATCCGCCGCCGGAGCGGCGCGGCGTGGCGCGCTATTCCATGCCGTTCTTCCTGCACCTGCGTTCCGATTTCGAGATCAGGACGCTGCCGGGCTGCGTCAGCGCGGAGAATCCGGATCGCTATCCCGATCCGATCACCGCCGACGAATATCTGTTCCAGCGGCTGCGCGAGATCGGCCTGCTGAAATAGGGGCCGGCCCACCCGGATTCAGGTCAGGCCGTCCCAGAGCAGCTTCAGCCCGACAAGGATCATCAACGCATAGAGCGCATGATAGAAGCGCTCGGGCGACACCCGGCGGACCAGCCACACGCCGGCGATCGTCGACAGGATCGCGATGGGCATCAGAATCGCGGCGGTGGCCAGCGTCTCCCGGGTAAACTGGCCCAGCGCCCAATAGACCGGCACCTTGATCCAGTTGACCGTGGCGAAGAAGACCGCGGTGGTTCCCGCGAGCGTCAGATGGTCGAGGCGCTTGGGGATCACCCACATCTGGAACGGCGGCACGCCCGCATGCGCGATCTGGCTTGTGAAGCCGCAGGCCAGTCCGAAGATCGAGCCCAGCCAGGCCGGCGCATTCGCCGCGGCCGCGATCGCCCCGCGCCGTTCCACCCAGATACGCTGAACCGCGAAGAGGATCGTGATCGCCCCCAGCGCCGCCATTACCGCATCGACCGACACCCATGCGGCAAGCAACCAGCCCAGCCCGATGCCGACCACCGTACCCGGCAGCAGTTCCGCGATCACCCGCGCGTTCCATTCGCGGCGGAACGACCAAACGCCGACCACATCCTGCGCGATCAGGATCGGCAGCAGGATCGCGGCCGCCTGGATCGGCGAGATCGCCATTGCGAGCATCGGCAGAGAGATCGCGCCGAGCCCCGCAAAACCGCCCTTGCTCAACCCGAGCAGGACAACGGCGGGAATGGCCAGCGCGTAGAAAGCGGGATCGGTCAGCATCGACCGTGCCGCCATGACGTCATCTGGATGCGTAACCCGGCACGGGCATGGAATGGGTCGCGAGACCGGCCAGGAACAGCGCAATCTCGTCGAAGCTTTTCACGACGATCTCGACGCCCAGTGCGCGCAGCCGGGCATCATGATCGGGTGCGCAATGCTGCCCCACGCACAGCCCGACAACATGTGCGCCCGAGGCGAGCGCCCCGGTCACGCCGACCGGCGAATCCTCGATGATGAGCGTATTGCGGATATCCGCGCCGATCGCCTGCGCGGCGTGCAGATACAGATCCGGCGCCGGCTTGCCGCGCGCGACATGCTCGCGCCCGCTGAAGATCCTGCCATCGAACGCGTCGCCGATGCCGAGATGATCGAGATGCGCCGCGATCCAGCGCGTCGAGCTCGACGAGGCGATGGCGCGCGGCAGCGCCGGCGACAGGCCACGCACGAAGTCGACAGCACCGGCGACCGGAGCGATCCCTTCGCGGATCATGCGATCGTCTTCCTCGTCCCGAATCGCATGAAAGGCCGGCGGCACCGGCCCGCCGATCCAGGCCGAGATCGCGTCCAGGAAATCGCTGCCCGCCAGTCCCATGAAATTGGCCATCGAATCCTCGACGCTCGTCGGATGGCCCAATCCGGTCAGCGTCTCGGCCAAGTGGCGGTTGCCTGCATATTCGCTTTCGAGCAGCACGCCGTCGAAATCGAAGATGATCGCCTCGATCGTCACCCGCGACCGCCGAACAGCGCGGTGCCGACCCGAACATGGGTGGCGCCGATCATGATCGCGGTCTCGTAATCGCCCGACATGCCCATGCTGAGCGCGCTCAGGCCATTGTCGCGCGCGATCTTCGCCAGCAACGCGAAATAGGGCGCCGGCTCGACATCGGCCGGGGGCACACACATCAGCCCGCGCACCGGCAGGTCCACTGCGCGCGCTTCCACGAGCAACGCCGGCAGATCACCGAGGGCGCAGCCGCCCTTCTGGTCCTCCGCGCCGATATTGACCTGGACGAAACAATCGGGCCGCCGCCCCTGCTTGTCCATGGCCCGCGCAAGCGCCGCGACCAGCGAGTTGCGATCGACCGAATGAATCGCATCGAACAGCGCGACGGCGGCGTCAGCCTTGTTCGACTGGAGCTGCCCGATCAGGTGTAGCGCCAGATCGGCATTCTCTTCGCGAAGCGCAGGCCATTTGGCTTCGGCTTCCTGCACGCGATTCTCGCCGAACACGCGCTGGCCGGCATCGATCAGCGGACGGATGGCTTCAGCGCCATGCGTCTTCGAGACCGCGATCAGCGTGACGGCTTCGGCCGGGCGTCGGGCAAGCGCCGCCGCCTTCGCCATGGCGGCGCGAACCGCGGCAAGACGGACGGCCGCATCATCAGCTCTTTCGTGGATCGTCATGGCCGCTGCTATAGAAAGCGCGATGCCCCGCCGCCACCCCCGATCCCGAACTTCCCGCGCGCTGCCGCGTATCTGGCTGATGACCGACGAACGCCAGGGTGACGCGCTGTGGGATGCGCTCGAAACGATGCCGCGTGATGGCGGCATCGTCTTCCGGCATTACAGCCTCGATCCCACCGCCCGGCGTGCCGTGTTCGAACAGGTGAGACACGTCGCACGCCGGCGCGGCCTGATGCTGCTGCTTGCCGGCCCGCCTTCGCAGGCCCGCATCTGGGGCGCCGACGGCGCACATGGCAGGTTCTCGCGCATCAAGGCGGGCACGATGATCCTGAGTGCACCGGTGCACGACGGAGCCGAGCTTCGCCGCGCCCGCCATGCCGATCTGATCTTCGTCTCACCCGTCTTTGCGACGCGGTCGCACCCCGGCGTCAAAGGACTGGGGATGGCCGGTTTCCGGCCGCTCCTTGCGCAGAGCGGCAAGCCCGTCATCGCGCTAGGCGGCATGAACGCGCGACGCGCCGAACGGGTGATGAAATCCGGCGCATATGGCTGGGCCGCGATCGACGGATTGACGCCCCGATGATCCGGCGATTCGCCAGTCGTTCGATGATTCCATCGAACACCAAATCGCTGGTCGGTTCGCCGCGATTTTAGCTTCGCTGGCCTGCGGCTCGAGTCGTTCGATGATTCCATCAAACTCCAAATCGCTGGTTGGCTTGCCGCGATTTTCGAGTCGTTCGATGATTCCATCGAACTCCAAATCGCTCTAATGCCGACGACATGGCAGACACTCTCAAGATCGCATCCTGGAACATCAATTCGGTCCGCTTCCGGATCGAGATCGTCGAGCGCTTCCTGAAGGAAGAGGCGCCGGACGTACTGTGCCTTCAGGAAACCAAGACCGTCGACGAGACCTTCCCCGCCGATGCGTTCCGCCGGCTGGGCTATTCCTACCAGATGCTCAACGGCCAGCGCATGCACCACGGCGTCGCGATCCTGAGCCGCATACCGATGGTCGAGGACAATCGTCTCGACTGGCAGGCCAATGGCGAGGCCCGCCATGTCGGCGTCCGGCTGGAAAACGGCATGCGGCTGGAGAATGTCTATGTGCCCGCCGGCGGCGACATTCCCGATCGCACGCTCAATCCGAAATTCGGCCAGAAGCTCGATTTCCTCGAACGGATGATCGCCTGGTCCGAAACGCTGTCTGTGCCGACATTGCTGGTCGGCGATTTCAACGTCGCTCCGCTCGAAAGCGACGTCTGGAGCCACAAGCAACTCCTCGACGTGGTCAGCCACACCCCGATCGAGGTCGAGACGCTCGGCCGGCTGCAGGCGGCCAATGACTGGGTGGATCTCGGCCGGCATTTCGTGCCGCCGCCCGAGCGACTCTACACCTGGTGGAGCTATCGCGCGAAGGATTGGGCGGCCTCCGATCGCGGCCGCCGGCTCGATCATATGTGGGCGTCCAAGGACGTCGCGGCGCTGGCGGTCGGCCACACAGTCCATGAATCCTGCCGGAGCTGGCTCAAGCCGTCCGATCATATCCCGATCGTCACGGAGTTCCGCCTTTGAACGATCCCCGCGCCGCGGCTCGCGCCATCGATGCGCTCAAGCGCGGCTGGCCGATCGCCATCGCCGGCGCGGACGGAATCGTGCATCTGCTGGCGATCGAAACCGCCGATGCGGCGCGGCTGGCGGAATTCGATCCGGGTGAGACCGCCGATATCCTGATCTCCTCGACGCGCGCGACCACGCTCAAGCTCGCCAATCAGCGCGATGCGGCGGATCCTGGGCGGCCGGTGCAGGTGGCACGGGTGCCATGGATCGACCTGGCCGGCGCGGTCGCGCTCGCCGACCCCGCCTTCGATCTCGCGACGCCGCTCAAGGGCCCCTATCGCGCGGTTCCCGTCACGGCAGGCGATGCGGCATCGGCGGCGCTGGAACTGGCGCGGCTCGCGGGGCTGCTGCCCGCTTTCTTCATCGCCGGCACCGGCACGCCCGAGGTGAGGATCACCCCCGCCGATATCGCCGCATATGACGATTCGAACGCATTGATGATCGCGGCGCGCGCGCGCCTGCCAGTGGAAGCATCGGAGAATGCGGAGATCGTCGCGTTTCGCAGTCGCGACGATGGTACCGAGCATGTCGCGCTGATCCTGGGCGAACCCGATGGCCAGCCGCCACTGGTGCGCCTGCACAGCGAATGCCTGACCGGCGATGTGCTGGGATCGCTCAAATGCGATTGCGGACCACAGCTTCATGCCGCGCTCCATGCGATCGCATCACATTGGGGTATCCTGCTCTATCTGCGGCAGGAAGGGCGGGGAATCGGCCTTATCAACAAGCTGCGTGCCTACAGCCTGCAGGACCAGGGCCATGACACGGTCGACGCCAATCTTCGCCTGGGATTCGCGATCGACGCGCGCGATTTCGGCGTGGCGGCGCGGATGCTCGCGCTGATCGGGCAGACGCGGATCCGGCTGCTCACCAACAATCCCGAAAAAGTCGCCCAGCTCTCGGCCCATGGCATCGACGTCGTGGAACGCGTGCCGCACAAGCTGCCGTCCAATCCGCATAATGCCAAATATCTCGACACCAAGCGCGATCGCACCGGACATCAACTTTGAATCAGGCTTGAGAGAAGACCGCCGAACCTCGGGATTCAGCGGCCATGTGCTTGAAACGTCAAATCTTCTCGCCGCTCAGCCGCTGGCAAATCATGTCGAGCTGATCGAGCGAATGATAGGCGAGCGTCACCGTTCCGCTCTTGAGCTGGTGCTGGATGCGCACCTTCAGACCGAGCAGGTCTCCGAGCTGGTGCTCAAGCGCCTCGATATCGGCGTCTCCGCCCTTTTGCCCGCTTGACGACTGATTGCGGACACCGCCGCCGCCCGGCTTTGCCTGGCGCGCCAACCCCTCGGTCTCGCGCACCGACAATCCGCGCCGGATCACCTGCTCGGCCAGGCTTTCGGCATCGGGTGCGGTAATCAGCGCGCGGGCATGGCCCATCTGCAACTGCCCATCGGCAACCCAATCACGCACACGTGCCGGCAGGTCGAGAAGGCGCAGCAGATTGGCGATATGGCTGCGCGACTTGCTGACCAGCTTGCCCAGCGCTTCCTGACTATGGCCGAATTCGGTGGCGAGCTTCCGATACGCCTCCGCCTCTTCGATCGCGTTGAGATCCTCGCGCTGGATATTCTCGATCAGCGCGATTTCAAGCGCCTCGGAATCATCGAAATCCCGAACGATTACCGGTACTTGATGGATATGCGCGCGCTGCGCGGCGCGCCAGCGGCGTTCGCCCGCGACGATCTGATATCCCGCGCCATTGGGACGCACGACAATGGGTTGGATCACGCCGCGCTTGGCGATCGATCCGGCAAGTTCGTCGAGCGCGGCATCATCGAAGTGACGACGCGGCTGTTCGGGATGCGGCGCAAGGTCGGACACCGCGACCATCTGGATGCCTGCACGCGGTCCGCTGCTCGGCGATGCGGTGACGGGCTCCTCACGCGCGACTTCACCGAGCAGCGCGCTCAATCCACGGCCGAGGCCGCTCGGGCGACGCTTCGGCGAAACGGCGGCGGCGCTATTCTCCGTCTGATCCTCGCTCATGCGGCCTTCGCCGCGCGCGGCAGCCGTCCGATCAGTTCGCGCGCGAGCGCGATATAGGCTTCCGAACCCGCGCAACGCATGTCATAGATCAGCGCCGGCATGCCATGACTGGGTGCTTCGGACAGGCGCACATTGCGCGGAATCACGGTTTCGAAGACCACCTTGCCCAGGCAGGCGCGCACATCCTGCGCCACCTGCTCGGTCAGCTTGTTGCGGCGGTCATACATGGTCAGCGCGACACCCAGAATCGAAAGATCGGGATTGAAGCGCGCGCGGATCCGTTCGACGGTGCTCAGCAACTGGCTGAGCCCTTCGAGCGCGAAGAATTCACATTGAAGCGGAACGATCAGCGATCGCGCGGCGACCATGGCGTTGATGGTGAGCAGACCCAGCGACGGCGGACAATCGATCAGGCAGATATCCCAGCGGCCCGGCGTGGCGCCATCGAGCGCCTGTTTCAGGCGATCGGTACGCTCTTCATAGTCCACCAATTCGATCTCGGCGCCAGACAGATCGACGGTGGAGGCGATGATATCAAGCTTTGGCACCTTGGTGTGGATGACCGCGTCGTCGAGCGTGCAATCGCCCGTCAACAATTCATAGGATGAATTGACGCGCTGCGACTGATGAACGCCGAGGCCCGTCGAGGCATTGCCCTGCGGATCGAGGTCGATCAGCAGCACACGCCACCCAGTCGCTGCGAGCGCGGTGGCGAGATTGATCGCCGAGGTGGTCTTGCCGACCCCGCCCTTCTGGTTGGCAACCGCAATCCGGATCATCGATTTCCCCGCCGCACGTTGCGCGCCACGATGATCGCTGAATCCGGATCGGTGACGCTCTGTTTCACGTGGAACATACCTTGCCATGTCCCGCGCACGACTTCCAGTTCGGACTGCGCGCTTCGTCCTTTTGGCAGCAACCAGACGGTCCCGGAACGGGAAAAGCGATGAGCCACCATGAAAAGACGATCGAGCGGGGCAAAGGCGCGCGCGCTGATCACTCCCGCCGAGAGGCCATCGGGCAAAACCTCCACGCGACGCCCCTCCACAGCAACACGCGATGTGAGCCCCATTGCCTCCGCCGCGTGCTCAAGGAAATCGACGCGCTTGCGCCGGGATTCGACCAGGATCATCGGCCGTTCCGAAAGCGCCGCGATCACAAGCCCCGGAAGCCCCGGGCCCGATCCCAGATCGATCCAGGGACCTGCGCCCGCCTCTTCCGCCAACGGCAGCAGCTGCGCAGAATCGACGATATGCCGCGCCCAGACACGATCGCGCGTCGAGTCCGCGATCAGATTCTGGCGCGTCGCCTCATCGAGCAGCAGCGCCACATAGCGCTCCAACACCGCCATTGTTTCACGTGGAACACCGAGCCTCGATGTTAACCACTGACGCGCTTCATCCTCGGTCATGCGGCCTGGCGTTTCGCCTGAACGAGGATCGCCGAAAGCGCTGCCGGCGTAATGCCGCGGATGCGTGATGCGGCCGCGAGCGTTGCGGGGCGCGCGGCCTCAAGCCGTTCAGTCATCTCGTTCGACAGGCCCGCGATCGCACGATAGTCGAAGGCGGGATCAATCCGGATATCTTCATTGGCGCGCAGCGCACGAATCTCCGCATCCTGACGCGCGAGATAGGGTGCATAGCGCGCATCCTCCACGATCTCATCGACCAGGGCCTGGTCGACACCCCGAAATGCCGGTGAGATCCGCGAGACCTCGTCCGCGCCGATCTGCGGAAAACGGAGCCATTCGATCAGCGGGCGGCGCGCCCCATCCGCGGCGATCTCGATCCCGGCTTCGGCAAGCAAGTTGCCTGAGACGACTTCGCCAAGAGCGTCCACAACTTTCGCACGCTCCCGCTCGCGCTTTTCGAACCATCCGCGCCGGTCCGTACCGATGCAGCCGGCTGCCATCGCGACCGGCGTCAATCGGGTCGGCGCATTGTCCGCGCGAAGTCGCAGGCGATATTCCGCACGAGCGGTCAGCATCCGATAGGGTTCGGTCACGCCTTGCAGCACGAGATCGTCAATCATCACGCCGATATAGCTCGTCGCCCGATCGAGCGTCAGCGCGGGCCTGTTGCCGACAAACGCCGCCGCATTCAACCCGGCGACAAGCCCCTGCGCCGCCGCTTCCTCATACCCCGTGGTGCCGTTGATCTGGCCCGCGCAGTAAAGCCCGGGAACCCCGCGCACCGCCAGTGTCGCCTCCAGTGCGCGCGGATCGATATGATCATACTCCACGGCATAACCCTGCCGGGCGATCTCGGCATGCTCCAGACCAACCATGCTGCGGATCATCTCATGCTGGACATCGACCGGGAGCGACGTCGAGATTCCATTCGGATAAACGAGAGGATCGTCGAGCCCTTCGGGTTCGAGAAAGATCTGATGGCCATCGCGGTCGCCGAAGCGGACCACCTTGTCCTCGATCGAAGGGCAATAGCGCGGCCCAAGCGCATCGATCGCTCCTGTATAGAGCGGTGAACGATCCAGTCCTCCACGGATGATCGCATGCGTTTCAGCGTTCGTCCGGGTAATCGCACAGAAAAGCTGCGGCGCCGGCCGGCGTGTTCCCAATGCGGACATCGTCCAGTCGCCGTCGTCCGATGGCTGCTCCTCCAGCACCGCCCAATCGATGGTGCGCCCGTCGATCCGGGGTGGCGTACCCGTCTTCAATCGCGCGATCGGCAAGCCGAGCGCGCGAAGCTGATCGCCCAGCCGCTGCGCCGACGCTTCCCCTACCCGACCGCCAGTGGTGATTTCGGGACCACAAAACATCCGGCCATTGAGGAAGGTGCCTGTCGCCAGGACGATTGCACCGGCACGCAATATCTCACCATCGCCGAGTTCGAGCCCGATGACCTGCCGCGACAAACCATCGAACACCAGCGCAGCGGCCTCGCCCTCCACGATCTCAAGATCGGCCTGATCGGCGAGCAATGTGTGGACCGCGTGCTTGTAGCGCCGCCGATCCGCCTGGATCCGTGGGCCCTGCACCGCCGTGCCCTTGCTCGCGTTGAGCATGCGATAGTGGATCGCGGCATGATCCGCCGCGCGCGCCATCAAGCCATCAAAGGCGTCGACCTCCCGGACCAGATGTCCCTTGCCCAATCCGCCAATCGCCGGATTGCACGACATCGCGCCGATGGTGTCTCGCGAAAAACTCAGCAGTGCGGTGCGCGCACCTGTGCGCGCCGCTGCCGCCGCAGCTTCGCAGCCGGCATGTCCGCCGCCTATAACGATGATGTCGAAACTGCGCGCCATGACCCGCAAGCGCTAGGGTATGGCCGGTCCCAAGTCAAAATGTTCCACGTGGAACAGCCTCACTTGCCGATGCAGAATCGACCGAACAACGCATCAAGCATCTGTTCGGTCCCCGCCCGTCCCGTCAACCGATCGAGCGCCATTCGTGCCAAGCGAAGCGATTCCGCCAGCAGAAGAAGATCGGTGGAGAATGCGCTACCCAGTGCCGAGCGACATTCGCGCAACAGATCACGCTGCCGCTGGTTGAGCGCAATTTCTCCCGGCCGCGGCAGCATCGCATCAGCCCGCGCGATCAACGCATCAACCAATGTCGAAAGGCCCGAGCCTTCCATCGCCGAAACCGCAACGGCATCGTCCACCCCAATCTCCCGTCCCGGCAGATCCGCGCGCGCATGAACCCGGATGGTCCGCGCAGAATCGAATGCCGGGTCCGTCGCCTCGTCGCCGAGCCAAAGAATGATATCGCTCTCCGCCACCACCTGCCTGGCGCGTTCGATCCCAACCGCTTCGATCTCGTCGCCCGTGCCCTCGTGAAGGCCCGCCATGTCGATCAGCACGAACGGTCGCCCCGCCAAGGCCAGCGGCACTTCGATCACATCGCGCGTCGTTCCCGCACGCGGCGAGACGATCGCCGCCTCCCGCCCTGCCAAGGCATTGAGCAAGGTCGACTTTCCGGCATTGGGCGGTCCCGCCAGCGCTACCCGAACGCCGTCACGCAAACGTTCGCCACTGGGTCGCATGAGCCAGTCGTCGATTTCACGGGACAACGCCACCGCATCATTCTGAAGCCGTCCCTCTTCCGGCCCCGTCACATCGTCCTCATCCGAAAAATCAAGCAACGCCTCCACTTGTGCGGAGATCATCAACAATCGATCCTGCCACTGGCTCACCTGCGCACTCAGCGCACCGCCCGCCACCGCGAGCGCGCTTCGGCGCTGCAGCTCGGTCTCCGCGAACAACAGATCGGATAGGCCCTCCGCCTCCGCGAGATCGATCCGTCCGTTCTCAAACGCTCGCCGCGTGAAGTCACCAGGCCCGGCAGGCAGCAGCCCGTCGATCCCGGCCAGTGCCGACAGCACGCGCGCCACCACCGCCCTGCCGCCGTGAAGATGAAGTTCGGCAAGATCCTCGCCGGTCGCGCTCGCCGGTCCCGGAAACCACAGCACCAAGGCCTGATCGAGCGCCTCTCCATCCGCCGGATCGCGCAGCGTCACCAGTCCGGCTCGGCGTGGCACCGGCAGACGACCCGCCAGGGCGCGCAAGGCCGGGCCCGCACTCATGCCGCTGATGCGGACGACAGCGAGCGCGGCCGGCGGCGCGCCGCTCGAAAGCGCGTAGATGGTGGTCATCGGATCAGGACGAGGACGAACCGCCCCCGACCTGGTCGAACATCTTGCGCCAGATGTTCATGCTCGCCTCGCCCATCGGCATCCAGCTCCGCATTAGTGTTTCCATCATCTCCGGGCTGACGCCCTTGTCCATCGACTCCAGAATGTTGGACACATATTTCTCATGGACGGGCGTGAAGTCCGGCAAACCCATGAAGCGCCTCGCCTCCTCCGGCGTGCAATCGACCTCGACATTGATCTTCATGAGTGCGTCTCCCCTTGAGCAGTCCCAAGCGGCGCTGCTAGGCTCTGGTCAATGACTTATGCGCCCGACCATGCCCTGATCGCAACGCCCATCGGCATGATCAGATTGGTGACCGATGGCGATACCCTCACACACACCGCGATCGAACCCGACAGCAGCGATCGGGAGCGTCCCGGCTCCACGCCCGTCCTTCGTGAAACCGAGGCGCAGATCCGCGCCTATTTCACGGGAAGCCTGCGCGATTTCGATCTTCCGCTGGCGCCGGCGGCCAGTTCGCGGGGCGACGCATTGCGCGCCGGAATCGCCGGCATCGGCTATGGCGACATGCTGAGCTACGGCGCGCTTGCCCGGCTGCTCGATTCCGGCCCACGCGCGATCGGCCAGGCCTGCGCGCGCAACCCCTTCCCCATCATCATCCCCTGCCACCGCGTGCTCGCGTCGGGGGACAAGCTCGGCGCCTATTCGGGCGGCCGGGGCCCGACGACCAAATTGTGGTTGCTCGACCACGAATCCCGTCACTCAGGAAAGGTACTCCCATGGCCGGCATGATCGCGATCGAAACGTTGGAGAAGGACAGAAGCTTCCAGGGCTATTGCGCCGAACCGGCCGGCGACGCGCGTGGTGCGATCATCGTGATCCAAGAAATCTTCGGCGTGAATCCCGGCATCCGCAAGAAATGCGACGACTGGGCGGAAGCCGGCTATCTCGCCATCGCACCCGATCTCTTCTGGCGCATGAAGCCCGGCATCGAGCTCGATCCCGATGTGCCGGCCGAGTTCCAGGAAGCGCTCGGCTGGATGGGCAAGTTCGACCAGACGCAGGGCATCGCCGATATCGAAGCGACCATCCACCTCGCCCGTGCGAAGAGCGGCGGCAAAAAGGTCGGCTGCGTCGGCTATTGCCTCGGCGGCCGCCTCGCCTTCATGACCGCGGCCCGCACCGATATCGATGCGTCGGTCGGCTATTATGGCGTCGGAATCGACGGACTGCTCGGTGAGAAACACGCGATCGCGCATCCCGTGCTGCTTCACGTTCCCACCGCCGATCATTTCGTCGGCCCCGATGCGCAGAAAGCGATACATGACGGTCTCGACGATCATCCCAAGGTGACGATCCACGACTATCAGGGCCTCGACCACGGTTTCGCCGCGGAGATGAGCAAGCGGCGCGACGAAGCCGGCGCCGAGCTCGCCGATGCGCGTACCGCCGCCTTCTTCGCGGAGACGCTGGGATGAGCGACGCCTGGAGGCTGATCGTCCGCGAGCCCGGCACGGCGGACGCCATCATATGCGAGGATATCGATCTCCCCGCTCCCGGCCCAGGCGAGGTGCGCATCCGCAACCAGGCCGTCGGCGTCAATTTCATCGATATCTATTATCGCACCGGCCTTTACCCCGCCCCCTCCCCGATCCTGATGGGGACGGAAGGCGCGGGCATCGTCGAGGCGGTGGGCGAAGACGTCACCGATTTCACACCGGGTGACCGGGTCGCCTATTTCGCCAAGCGCGGCAGCTACGCCACGCATGTCGTCGCCGATGCGGTCCGCAGCTTTCCGCTGCCCGATACCCTCGATTCCGAAACCGCGGCAGCGGCACTGCTCAAGGGGCTGACGGCCTGGTCGCTCGTCGAGCGCTGCGCCCGTGTCGAGCCCAGCCAGTCGGTGCTGGTCCATGCCGCTGCCGGCGGGGTCGGATCGATCCTTGTCCAGTGGCTCAAGGCCGTCGGCGCCCATGTGATCGCGCATAGTGGATCCCCGGAAAAGGCAGCGGTCGCGACCCGGCTGGGCGCGGATGTCTCGCTCCATGGCGGATTCGACGATCTTGCGGCGGCCGTCCGCGCCGCGACCGACGGGCGCGGTGTCCATGCCGTGCTCGACGGTGTCGGCAAGGATAGCTGGGATGCCTCGCTCGCATCGGTCGCCAAGCGCGGGATCATCGTGAGCTACGGCAATGCCAGCGGTCCCGTTCCTCCGGTCGCGCCACTGGTTCTGGGACGGGCAGGATCGGTCTTCCTCAATCGTCCGACGGTCTATGACTGGATCGAGCTGCCCGCCGATCGGGCGCAGGGGTGGAGCAGGCTCACCCAGATGCTCGCATCGGGCGCCGTGAAGATCGAGATCGGCCAGCGCTACCCGCTTTCGGATGCCGCCGAAGCCCACAGGGCGCTCGAATCGCGCAAGACAGTGGGTGCCACCGTCCTCTTGCCCTGATCGATCCTGTTTATCCGGCCGGCTCGTCGATCCGTGTCCAGATCTGGGACTTGCAGCCGATCCGGCCGATCAGGCAGCCCGCCCCTTTGATCGTACGCGCATTCACCACCGTGATCGTGCCTGAAAAGGTCTTGCCGATATCGGGCACGAACACTTTGCCGCGCCACACGCCGTTCCTCTCCTGAACGAAGCCGCTGAAGAGCTGCGCACCGATCAATTCCTCGGTGCCACCCCGCCGCGCATCCGCCTTGGCCTTGTCGCTCGCCCAGATCACCGTGCCGCACATCGTCTGGCCACAGGGATGGGCGCGGATATGGACGCTGTTGCTGGGATTGCGCCAGATCCCCCGCGAACGGTCCGCAGGGGCCGCTTGCGCCAGCGCAGGCAGCATTGCGCCGGCAATCAGCGACAGCCGGAACATCCCGATCATGCGGCATTCTCCGCCTTCCGCGATTCGGTCAGGATATCCCATGCGGCGATGAACAGCGCCGCGATGACGGGTCCGATCACGAAGCCGCTGAAACCGAACACCTCGAGCCCGCCGAGCGTCGAGATCAGCACGATATAGTCGGGCATGCGCGCATCGCGGCCGACCAGGATCGGGCGCAGAATATTGTCGACCATGCCGATGACGAACAAACCGCAGAAGACCAGCAATATCCCCTGCCAGATCGCGCCCGTCGCCAGCAGGTAGATCGCGACCGGCACCCAGACCAGTCCGGTGCCGATCGCGGGCAGCAGCGACAGGAATCCCATCATCACGCCCCAGATCAGCGCCCCCTGGATGCCCAGCAGGCCGAAAACGATGCCGCCGATCGTTCCTTGCAGGATCGCGACGATCACGCTGCCCTTGATCGTCGCGCGGATCACCGCGACGAAACGATCGGCAAGTGCCCCGCTCTGCTCCGGCCGCAGCGGTACCGCCGCATGGAAACGCGCGACCAGCCCGTCACCATCACGCAGCAGGAAGAACAGCAGATAGAGCATCACGCCCAGCGCGACGAGGAATCCGAACGCGCTCTGCCCGATCAGAAAAGCCTGAGCGGCAAGCGAACGGAAGCTGCTGGTGATCCCTGCCGCGATCAGTTCGCGCACCGCGCCGATATTGGTGAGCCCCAGGCGGCGCAGCATGCTGCGCGCCCAGCCAGGCAGGATCTGCTGGACCTCCTGGAAATAGAGCGCGAAATCGATCTGCCCGGTGCGGATCTTCACATAGATGGCGGAGATTTCCTGGAGCAGGAAGATGCCGAGCAGGATCGCCGGCACGATCACCATCGCCACGATCACGAGCAGCGTCATCAGCGCCGCGATATTGCGTCGCCCGCCAAATCGACGCACGAACCGGTGATTGAGTGGCGAGAACAGGATAGCCGCGACCAGCCCCCAGAGGATTGCGCCGAAGAACGGTTCGACCACCCAGGCGAGCGCCAGCGAAATGACGACGACCAGCGCCAGGAAAGTCCGATCCTCGAGCTTCGTCATCATCCCCCCAACAGACGCACCGGCCTTACGCGCCGGCCGGATTCGACCGGAAGGCGTTCAATACAGCAAAGCGCGCGATCCGTGAATCGCGCGCCTCGCCATGGGTCCAGGGGAAACCGCGCCGATTGGCGCGGCTCCGGTCGTTTTCAGAACAGGCTGATCAGCCCCACGCTGGGATCGACGATGCCGTCATAGATCATCTTGCCCGCGACATAGAGGATCACCAGCAGGCCGACATAGGCGATCCAGCGATAACGCTCGATATATTTGGCGATGATGTTCGCGGCGATGCCCATCAGCACCACGGAGAGCAGCAGGCCGATGATCAGGATGCCGGGATGCTCGCGCGCGGCGCCTGCCACCGCGAGCACATTGTCCAGGCTCATCGACACGTCGGCGAGCGCGACCGCCCAGGCGGCGGCGGCGAAGCTCTTGGCCGGGCGGACGCCGGAGAACTGGTCGCCGTGGATTTCCGGGGAATCGCCGCTGCCCGCCGGATGGAGCTCACGATACATCTTCCAAGCCACCCAGAGCAGCAGCACGCCACCGGCAAAGATCAGGCCGATGATACCGAGCAGCCAGCTTACCACCAGGGCGAAGGCGATGCGCAGCACCAGCGCGGCAATGATGCCGATCATGATGACGCGCTTGCGCTGATCGGCCGGCAATCCGGCCGCCAGCGCGCCGACGACGATGGCGTTGTCGCCCGCAAGCACGATATCGATCATCAGCACCTGGACGAACGCCGCCATCTGCGCGGGATGGCCGATATTCGAGAAATCGGCGACGATATGATGCCAGATGTCGACCGGCGAACCGATCGAACCGGCCGCAGCCGCCGAAAGTGCGAGAAGATCGATCATCGTGCCCCCGAAACGCGCCGCTGGATTACTGGTTCATCGAATCGAAGAAGTCTTCGTTGGTCTTCGAATCCTTCATCTTGTCGAGCAGGAACTCCATCGCGTCGATGGTGCCCATCTGCATGAGGATGCGGCGCAGCACCCACATCTTCGAAAGCTTGCTCTTGTCGACGAGCAGCTCTTCCTTGCGGGTGCCGGACTTGCCGACATCCAGCGCCGGGAAGATGCGCTTGTCCGCCACCTTGCGGTCGAGCACGATTTCCGAATTGCCGGTGCCCTTGAATTCCTCGAAGATCACTTCGTCCATGCGGCTGCCGGTATCGATCAGCGCGGTGGCGATGATCGAGAGCGAACCGCCTTCCTCGATGTTGCGCGCCGCGCCGAAGAAGCGCTTCGGCCGCTGCAGCGCGTTGGCATCGACGCCGCCCGTCAGCACCTTGCCCGAGCTGGGCACGACGGTGTTGTAGGCGCGGCCGAGGCGCGTGATCGAATCGAGCAGGATCACGACGTCCTTCTTGTGCTCGACGAGGCGCTTCGCCTTCTCGATCACCATTTCGGCGACCTGGACGTGGCGCTGCGCGGGTTCGTCGAAGGTGGAGGAGATCACCTCGCCCTTCACCGAACGCTGCATGTCGGTCACTTCCTCGGGCCGCTCGTCGATAAGCAGCACGATCAGGAAGACTTCGGGATGATTGTCGGTGATCGCCTTGGCGATGTTCTGCAGCAGCACGGTCTTGCCGACGCGCGGCGGCGCCACGATCAGGGCGCGCTGGCCCTTGCCCTGCGGCGAGACGATGTCGATCACGCGCGCCGACTTGTCCTTGACCGTCGGGTCGAGCGTATCGAGGTTGAGCTTCTGCTCGGGATAGAGCGGCGTCAGATTGTCGAAATTGACGCGGTGACGGACCGCTTCGGGATCGTCGAAATTGACGGAGATCAGGCGGGTCAGCGCGAAATAGCGTTCGCCGTCCTTGGGGCCGCGGATCTCGCCTTCGACGGTATCGCCGGTGCGCAGACCGAATTTGCGGACCTGGTTGGGTGAGATGTAGATGTCGTCGGGGCCGGCCAGGTAATTGGCTTCGGGGCTGCGCAGGAAGCCGAAGCCGTCCTGGAGCACTTCGATCGTGCCCATGCCCATGATCTGGGTGCCGTTTTCCGCCTCGACCTTGAGGATGGCGAAGAGCAGGTCCTGCTTGCGCAGCGTGGACGCGCCCTCGACGCCGAGTTCTTCGGCCATTTCAACGAGTTCGGCGGGGGATTTCTTCTTGAGGTCTTTAAGATGCATTGATGGAGTCCGATTGGTATTCGGGTGATGATTGGGATGTCCGTGTTGGCGGATCGGCTTTGAAGGGAAGTCGCTCGCGCACGGACGGCCGAGGACGAAATTCGCCGAAAGGGTTAAGCGGCGCTTTCGCGCAAGTCAACCGCGATCGGATCGGCCGATTCAGAAGGGTCGGACGACAGCCAAGATGACGATCACCGCCGCGGCGATGCCGGGCACCTCGTTGAGCAGCCGCAAGGTCCGCTCGGGCAGCGGGCGTTCGCCCCTGGCGAGCTTCTTCGCATAGCCGACCATCCAGCCATGGTAACCGCTCAGCGCGAAGACCACGGCGAATTTCAGATGGAACCAGCCCTGCGAGAAGGCATCGGCATTGAGCGCCAGCGTCAGCCCCAGCACCCACACGACGATCATCGACGGGGTGATGATGATCCGCCGCAACCGCGTCTCGCGATCCACCCAGCGGGCGTCCTCGGGCGATCCCGGCGGGCTTTCCTGATGATAGACGAAGAAGCGCGGAAGCATGAACATGCCCGCCATCCAGAAGATGACGAAAATGACATGCGCTGCCTTCACCCAGAGCGTCGCGGCGCCCAGGAAGCCGGCCATATCGCTCATCGCGTCCCGCCCCTCACGATCGCCAGCAACTGCTCGACATGCGCGATGGGCGCATCGGGCAGGATGCCATGGCCGAGATTGAAGATATGGGGACGGTCGGCAAAGGCCGCAAGGACCCGCCTCGCCCCGCGTTCGAGCGCTTCACCGCCGGTAATCAGCGCCAGCGGATCGAGATTGCCCTGCACCGGCAGATCGGCGGGCAGCGTCGCCGCCGCCCATTCGGGATCGACCGTCTCGTCCAGTCCGATCGCGTTAACCCCGGTCTCGCGGGCATAGGCGGCAAGCTTGCCTCCGGCGCCTTTTGGAAAGCCGATGATCGGTGTGTCGGGATGACGCGTGCGCAATCCGTCCACGATCCGCGCGGTCGGTCCGATCACCCAGCGTTCGAACTGATCGGGCGACAGGCTGCCCGCCCAGCTGTCGAAGAGCTGCACAGCGTCCACGCCAGCTTCGATCTGGCCGGACAGATAATCGATCGTCATCGTCGAGATCGCGTCGACGATCGCGTCGAATGCCTGGGGATCGCGATAGGCGTAGCGCCGCGTTTCGCCCTGTTCGCGGCTTCCCTGGCCTGCGACCATATAGGTGGCGACCGTCCAGGGCGAACCCGCGAACCCGAGAAAGGTCGTCGCCGCCGGCAGTTCGGCGCGCACCCTGCGCACCGTTTCGTAGACGGGATCGAGCCGCGAAGGCACCATGCTCAGCGATTCAAGCGCATGATCGACCAATGGGGGCGAAAGCCGTGGTCCCTCCCCCGCTTCGAAGCGCAGATCCTGGCCCAGCGCATGGGGCACGATCAGAATGTCGGAAAACAGGATCGCGCCGTCGAAGCCGAAACGGCGGATCGGTTGCAGCGTCACTTCAGCGGCCGCCTCGCTGTCGTTCACCAGTTCGAGGAATCCGCCCTTGTCGGCGCGAAGCGCGCGATATTCGGGCAGATAACGCCCGGCCTGGCGCATGAGCCAGACGGGGGGCACCGGGCGGCGCTCACCCTTGAGCACGGAGAGCAAGGGTCGCGTTTCGGTCGGTCGGTCGCTCAGAACGGCTCTCTTCTTCTATCTAGAGTCTTTGGAAATAAGGATGATGAAGGATGTTGGGCGGGGAAGAGCGGGACTTATCGCCTGTCCGCATCTTTGCCAACAGTTTGACTCCTGCAGGCCCCCGATTCAGCGCATGAGTCGCGTCGCTCATCCCCGTTATCCACAGACTCGTCCGCCGGGGCGATTGGCTGTTGAAAACCCGTGGATTGAATCCGGATCTGCGTGGATGGAAAGCGCCGTCGCGGCTTTCACTGGAAAAATCCCCACTTTATCCACAAAGATATGTCGATGACGCGCTTGCACCTCCATCTCCTGTCCGATTCAACCGGCGAAACGCTGGAGAATATCGCGAAAGCGGCGCTCGCCCAGTTCGATGGGGTCGAGACGATCAAGCATTTCTGGCCGATGGTCCGATCCGAAGGTCATCTCGATCGCATCCTGATCGATATCGCCCAGAATCCCGGCCTTGTCCTGTTCACGCTGGTCAATGTCGAAACCCGCCGAAAGCTCGAGGCGCGCTGCCGCGCGCTGGGATTGCCGATGGTGGCAGCGCTCGATCCGGTGACCGATGCGCTGTCGAACCTGCTCGGCCAGGAAGCCAAGGCGCGCCCCGGGCGCCAGCACACGCTGGATGCCGCCTATTTCGCGCGCGTCGACGCGATCCAGTTCACGATCGCGCATGACGACGGTGTCGGCTGGGAGAATTGGGAGGAAGCGGACATCGTTCTGGCGGGTGTTTCGCGCACGTCTAAGACGCCGACATCGATCTATCTCGCCAATCGCGGATACAAGACCTCGAATATCCCCATCGTGCCGGAATCGCCGCCGCCCGACACGCTTTACCGGTTGCGCCATCCGCTCGTCGTCGGCCTTACCACAAGCGCCGACCGGCTGATCCAGGTGCGACGCAACCGCCTGCTCTCGCTCAATCAGGCGCCGGAGACCGATTATGTCGATCAGGATGCGGTGACGCGCGAGGTGGCCTATGCCCGGCGTATCTTCGCCGACAATGGCTGGCCCGTGATCGACGTGACGCGCCGTTCGATCGAGGAGACGGCGGCTGCGATCATCAATCTCTACAATGAGCGCGCGGCCGGTCAGGATCCGGACGCATGACCTTGCTTCTCGCTTCGCAAAGCGCGGCGCGGCGCGCCATGCTGGATGCCGCCGGGATCGCGCACGACGCCATGGCGTCAGGTGTCGATGAAGAGGCGGCGAAGGCGGCGCTCCGGGCCGATGGCCTGTCGCCGCGCGACCTGGCCGATGCGCTCGCGGAATTGAAGGCGCTGCGCGTTTCGAACCGCGTGCCTGGTGCGATGGTGCTTGGCGGGGATCAGACGCTGGCGCTCGACGACGGTACGATGCTCGACAAGCCGGCGGATCGAGACGCGGCGGCGGCGCAGCTTCGCCTGCTCTCGGGGCGGACGCATATGCTTCACAGCGCCGCGGTGATCGCGGAGGCCGGCCGGCCGGTCTGGCGGCATGTCGATCGCGCCAGGATGACGGTGCGACCCTTGTCCGAGGCATTCATCCAATCCTATCTCGATCTCGAATATGAAGAGATCGCCGGCTGTGTCGGCGGCTACCGGATCGAAGGCCCCGGCGCGCAGCTGTTCGCGCGCGTCGAGGGCAGCCACTTCACCATATTGGGCCTGCCGCTGCTGCCGCTGCTCGATTATCTGCGGATCAGGGGAGTCTTGAAGACGTGAGCATGCCTTATGCGGAAGTGATCGGCGATCCGATTTCCCATTCCAAATCGCCGCTGATCCACGGCTTCTGGCTGGAAAAGCTCGGGATCGAGGGCGCCTATCGCGCCGCGCATGTGACCGCCGACGCACTGCCCGCCTATTTCGAGAGCCGCCGCGCCGATCCCCTGTGGCGCGGCTGCAATGTGACCGTTCCCCACAAGCTGGCGGTGATGGAATTCGTCGCCGATCCCGGCGGCGTCCGCGACGGCATCGGCGCGATGAACACCGTGCTGCGCGCGCCCGACGGTGCGCTCACCGGCACCAACACCGATGCCGGCGGCTTCTTCACGCCCTTGTCGGAGGTTCCGTTGGCGGGCGCGCCCGTGACGGTGATCGGCGCTGGCGGGGCTGCACGCGCGGTGCTGTTCGCATTGTCGCGGATCGGCGTCGGCCCCGTCGCCATCCTCAACCGCAATGTGCTGAAGGGCGCGGGCCTGCTGGCTGCCTTCGGTCTCAAGGGCCAGGCATTGCCGCTCGATGCCGCGCTGCCGCCATCCGCGCTCATCGTCAATGCCAGCACATTGGGCATGGCCGGCATGCCGCCGTTCGCACCCGATCTGTCGGCTCAGGCCGAGGACTGCGTGGTCTACGACATCGTCTACGCCCCGCTTCAGACCGATCTGCTCGCTGCGGCCGAAGCGCGGGGGCTGGAGACGATCGACGGGCTGGAGATGCTTGTCGGCCAGGCGGCGCTTGCTTTCGAACTGTTCTTCGGTGTGGCGCCGCCGCGCGAACATGATGCGGAGCTGCGCGAGCGGCTGCTCGCGTGATCATCGGCCTCACCGGATCGATCGGCATGGGCAAGTCCGCTGTGGCCGGCATGTTCCGGTCGCTGGGCGTGCCGGTTTTCGACGCGGATGCCGCAGTGCATCGGTTGCAGGGCCCAGGCGGCAGGCTGTTGCCCGCGATCGAGGCGTTGTTCCCTGGGACGACGAGCGCCGCCGGCATCGATCGTGCGGCGATCGGGAAAGCGGTGTTCGGCAACGCGCCTGCGCTCGCCGCGCTCGAACGTATCGTCCATCCGGCGGTCGCCGAAGAAAGGCGCAGCTTTCTGCGTCGCCATCGATCCCGGCCGATCGTCGTGCTCGATATCCCGCTGCTCTTCGAAAAGGGCGGTGCGGATCTGGTCGATCTTGTCGTCGTGGTGTCCGCGCCCGCCTGGATGCAGCGCCGGCGGGTGCTGAAACGGCCCGGCATGACGGTCGAAAAGTTCCGTCGGATCCTGAAACTCCAGACCTCCGATGCGGTGAAACGCCGCCGTGCGGACGTGGTGATCGAAACCGGGACGACCCGACAGCGAACGCGTGCCGAAGTGGCGCATCTCGTCACTTGCATGCGTGCGAAACTGCGCCGATAATCCCGGGAATGCGCGAAATCGTCTTCGATACCGAGACCACCGGCCTGAGCCCACAGAATGGCGACCGGCTGGTCGAGATCGGTTGTGTCGAGCTGATCAATCGGGTTGAAACCGGCCGTGTCTTCCACGCCTATTTCAACCCCGAGCGCTCGATGCCGAGCGAGGCGCAGGCGGTACACGGCCTGTCGGAAACCTTCCTGTCGGACAAGCCGCTCTTCGCCGACAAGGTGGAGGAACTGCTCGAATTCATCGCCGACAGTCCGATGGTCGCGCACAATGCGCAGTTCGACTTTTCCTTCCTGAATCACGAACTTGGCCTGTGCGCGCGGCCGATCGTGCTCACCGATCGCATGATCGACACGCTGGCGATCGCGCGGTCGCGCCATCCCGGCGCCAAGCACAGCCTGGATGCGCTCTGCTCGCGCTACGGCATCGATCGCAGCCACCGCGTCCTGCACGGCGCGCTTCTCGACGCCCAATTGCTTTCCCAGCTCTACGTCGAACTGACCGGCGGGCGGCAGATCGGCCTGATGCTCGCCACCGAAGAAAGCGCGCCGGTGAGCCGAATCGCCGAGTCGCGCGTTATCGTTCCGACGAACCGTCCGGTTCGTCCCCCCCGTCCCCATAGCGCCAGCGCGGAGGAACTGGCGCGGCACGCCGAATTCGTGGCCCGGCTTACCGACCCGCTCTGGGTACAGGTCGGCCAGGCAGGTTGATCATCGCAGGGCGGCGCATCAGATGCGCCGACGCGAACAGCAAATGGAGAATGCCATGGATATCCGTGTTTCCGGTCATCAGGTCGACACCGGCGATGCGCTGCGCGCGCACGTTCAGGACCGTCTCGAGGGGATCGCGGACAAATATTTCTCGCGTGCGCTGTCTGCCACCGTCACTTTCGGCAAGGGGCCGCACGATTACGGATTCCGCTGCGATATCGTCGCCCATGTCATGCAGGGCGTGATCCTGAAGGGCAGCGGCACGGGGCAGGAAGCGCATCCCTCCTTCGACGCAGCCGCCGAACGGATCGAGACCCAGCTTCGCCGCTATATGCGCCGGCTGAAGGATCGCCACGGCGTTCAGCAGGCGGCGGCGAGCGCGGCGCTCAACGGCCTGAACGGTTTTGATGCGGGCTACACCGTGTTCGACGCGGCCGAGGAGGTCGAGGAGCCGAGCGACAATCCGCCGATCATCGCCGAAACCCGCGTGGACGTGCCCAATGCCAGCGTTTCGGACGCGGTGATGATGCTCGATCTGCGCAACACCAACGCGTTGCTGTTCAAAAACAGTGGCACCGGCGCCTATAATATGGTCTATCGCCGCGGCGATGGGACCATCGGCTGGGTCGAACCGCAGCGCGCCGCCTGACGGCGACGCCCTAACGCCGTGATATGCAACGACTTTACCGGGGGCTAAAGGCGGGAGCGATTCCCGCCGAATCGGAACTGATATGAACGATTTCAGCGACATTCTTACCCCCGGCACGGTCGTTGCCGGCCTTTCGGTCTCGGCCAAGAAGCAATTGTTCCAGCAACTCGCGGCGCTGGCGGAAAAAAATGGCGGCATCGACGCGCGTGTCGTGATCGAGCGTCTGTCCGAACGCGAACGGCTGGGATCGACCGGCTTTGGCGGTGGTGTCGCCATTCCACATGGCAAGATCGAGGGGCTCGGACGCGTCGTCGGCGTGTTCGCGCGTCTCGATCAGCCGATCGATTTCCAGGCGATCGACGACATGCCCGTCGATATCGTCTTCATGCTCCTGTCCCCGCCCGATGCGGGGGCCGAGCATCTCAAGGCGCTGGCGCGCGTCAGCCGCGCGCTGCGCGATCGTCCCTTCCTCGCCAAGCTGCGTGGTGCCGGCTCGGACGACGCGCTCTATGCGTTGCTCGTCAGCGCCGAAGCGCGCGATGCCGCCTGAGGGCACGGGCGAAACCGCACGGGGCGAGGACGCCCATTTCCGGGCGCTTGAATCGCTTTATCGCAGCGCGCCGATCAACCGGCTGTTCGAATCCGAGCTCGAGATTCCAGAAGCCGGCTTCGCCCGCATCCGTTTCGAGGTGGACGACCGCGTTCACCATGCGGCGGGCGCCGCGCACGGCACCAGCTATTTCAAGATGCTCGACGATGCCGCTTTTTATGCGGCGAACAGCCTGGTCACCGATCATTTCCTGCTGACCACCGCCTTCAACCTGCTGTTCACCCGTCCGATCCACAATGGGCCGGTGATCGCGGAGGGGCGCTGGATCAGCGGTAAAAGGCGCGTCTATGTCGCCGACGCGCGGCTGATCGACGCCGATGGCGAAGAGGCGGCGCGCGGCACCGGCACTTTCATGCGATCGCGAATCCCGCTTGCCAGCCTGCCCGGATATCGGGACGCACAGCGCGCATGACGCCGCGCCTGTCCAGCGCCATGCTGGTCGGCGCGCTGATCCGCAGGGTCCAGGCCGAGGGCGGCTATGCGACCGTGCTGGCCAAGGGCGACGCCGGGGGCGGCGCGATCATCATCGCCTGCGCCGAAAAGGGCCGGGTTTCCGGGCTGTTCGAACGGATCCTGGATATGGGCGGCGCCTATATATGGGCGCCGTGCGGGCCGCGCGATTCCACCGATCCGTTCGAAATATCACAATATCTGGAGCGTAGGCGTACATGCGACCCCGATATATGGATCGTCGAACTGGATATCGCAGACGCTGAACGGTTCGCCGCTGAAACGATCGGCCCAGCTTGACTCTCTCCGGCTGCAATAACAGAGCCGCACGACTTCAATGCGCCAGACCGTCTTGCGGGATGAATCGGCAAGGACGGTAGCGCAGTCGGGGGACAAATCGGGGGTGCGGTGTTTGGAGTATGCACCCCGCCGGATGCGTCAACCGCACTAACGATTGTCTGATGAGTCCTGTTTTGCGCGCCGCAAGCTACGCGGCGATCGTCTTTTGTGCCGCATCGGCCGCCGTCCAGGCGGTTCCCTCGTTCGCGACCGGCACCACAACGACTCCGGCTTCCGCCGTCGAGATCGTCAAGAACGACCCCCTGATCATAGACGCCAACGCCGAAACCACGGCGGAGGTTCCCGAAGTCGAAGCAGAGCCCCGCACGCTGAGCGCGCTGGTGGCCGCCGAACCGACCGGTGAAGATCTGACCGCCGAGCTGGAATGCCTGGCCGGCGCCGTTTATTTCGAAGCACGCAGCGAATCGCTCGATGGGCAGCTCGCCGTTGCGGACGTGATCCTCAACCGCGCCGATTCGGGCCGCTTCGCCAGCACCGTTTGCGGTGTCGTCCACCAGCCCGGACAGTTCTCGTTCGTGCGTGGCGGCCGTATGCCGACGATCAACCGCAACAGCCAGGATTGGCGCGAGGCGGTTGCGATCGCGCGGATCGCGGAAAAGGATCGCTGGGAAAGCGCCGCTTCGGATGCGCTGTTCTTCCATGCCACCCACGTCTCGCCGCGCTGGAAGCTTCGTCGGATCGCGACCGTCGGCAACCACGTCTTCTATCGCTGATCGCTTTGGAGGGGCGGTGCCCCTCCTTCCATTCGTTCTCGTCTTGTTCTAGGGTGGCTGCATGAGCGCCGTCCACATGACCTGTGAACCAAGCCCCCTTCCCATCACCGCGGTCGATGTGGCGCGCGGCGTCGCGCGGCTGTTCTTGGCGCATGACATGGTCGCGCTGGTGGAGGTGCCGCTGGGCAATGGCCGGCGCGCGGACATCATGGCGCTCGATGCGGCCGGCCGGCTCACCATCGTCGAGATCAAGGTCGCGCGTGGCGATCTGCTCGGCGACATGAAATGGCCGGACTATCTCGATTATTGCGATCGTTTCTTCTGGGCGGTGCCGCCGGGTTTCGACGCGTCGCCGCTCGACGGCGAATTCTTCATGCCCGATCGCACCGGCGTGATCGTGGCGGATCGCTATGATGGCGCGATCATCCGCGAAGCGCGCTCGGCACCCCTTGCCGGCGCCCGGCGCAAGGCCGAAACGCTGCGCTTCGCCAGGCGCGCGGCCGGACGGCTGCTCGGCGCGCTCGATCCGGACATCGTGCTTCCCGACGGCGCCTGAAACGGCCGGGCAACCTCATCCGAGATCGCCCGGCGCGACGGGACTCAATCCTCTTCGGATTCGTCATCGTCTCCTTCCTCGCCATCGTCTTCCTCGTCGCCGGCATCGGCTTCATCGTCCTGATCATCGTCTTCGGCGACTTCGGCTTCATGCCCGGCCTCGTCCTGGGCTTCGTCGATCGTGTCGAGGATTTCGTCGTCCTGCTGGGTTTCGATGTTGGACATGATGGTCTCCGCTTGGCGAATCGGCCGCATCGGTGCGGCCCGCCAGAGACTGTCAGCGCAATGCGTCAGCCTGTTTGCGGAACGGCGACAGCTTCGCGTCGGTCGCTGGCGACGTGATCCCCTTATTCGGCGTCGCGCGCCGGAAGCCGTGCCGCGATCTTGGCGACGTCGTGGCTGAAGATCGCGAGATCATGCACCTTGCCGTCGCGGCGCATGACATGGTCCTTGAGCAGCGCTTCCGCGCGAAAGCCGAGATTCTGGAACAGCGCGATCGCGCCGGTCTGGTCCGGCGTCATCCGCGCGGTCAGCTTCTTGAGGTCGCGATCGACGGCGATTCGAAAGCTCTCCTGCAGCATGGTGCGACCAAGCCCGCGTCCACGCATCTCGATCGAAACCAGCAACCGCACTTCGCCGACATGCGGCGACCAGCCCAAAGGATCGCGCATGATCGCCGATGTGGCGACGATACCCTGCGGGCCGACCGCGACCAGGCTGTCGATATGGCCGTCGTCGATCCGCGCGAGCCAGGCCTCCACCACCTTGCGGTTCTTGAGGTCGCGGCCGACGAAGAGCAGGTCATGCTCGGGCAGCGCGCGCGCGAAGCGCAGCATCGCTTCCTGATCCTCGGGATGGAAGCGGCGAATCTCCAGCGTCATGTCGCCATAATCGATCGTCCGGACGGGCTCGGTCATCGTCAACGCTCCTGAAGCTCGTGAATGAAGCAGCCGGGGCGCAAGAGTCTCTGGCCAGTCATCCCGGCATGATTGGCGCCCCGTCCGGCCGCGTCAAGCGGCGAACGCGCGCGCCCCGCGCAGCACCGACATTCGGTGGCCGCCTGAAACCGCCTGGCTGCGCTCGCGCACCGTTTCCATGAACACCCATTCGCCGTTCACCCGATCGGGCGTGATCTCGATCGTCATATAGCCGCGATGGCTGGTGTCGGCCCATTTCAGCTCCGGACTGGAGCCCCGCACCATGCGCGCGACGGTGTCGGGCGTGGCGGTCAGATAGGCCTCGTATCCGGGTGAGGACACGCTGTGTCCGCCGAATTCAACGCCGGCGCGGCCGTGCGTGCCGGGCAATTCGAAGGCCCAGCCATTATGGCTGTCGCCCGAAAGTACGACCAGATCCGCGTCGGCGGCTTCGCCTGCGGCCAGGATGCGCGCCCGCGAAGCCGGGAAGCCGCCCCAATCGTCGAGATTGCCGGCGATGCCCGCCTTGGTCGCCGCGATTCCGCCCTTGGTATAGGCGACGAGATAATCGGGCGCGTCCGCCGCGAGCAGGCTCAGGGCATCGGGCGGGGTGAACAGCCGACCCATATTGGTCTGTTGCGCGAGGATCTGCCAGCGCGCACCGCGCTTGACCGACGCGGCCAGCGTATCGGTGACCCATTTTTCCTGCATCAGGCCCATCATCGTCCGCGCCGGATCCTCGAGCACCGATCGATCCTTGAGCGCTTCCGACATCTTCAGTTCGCGCGATCGGCCGGTGACCCGGGTTTCCGGGCGCAGCAGCGTCGCGAGATCGCCGATCTCGTACCGGCTCCACGCTGCGTCGGACACCGGCAGCCATTCGTGCCAAGCCTGAAGCGCCGCCGCCTTGCGCGCCGCGAAATCGCCTTCGTCGCCCTGATGATTCTCGGCGCCGTTGGTCCAGCTGTTGTTGGCGACTTCATGATCGTCGATCTGGGCGATCATCGGGAACAACTGATGGATGCGCTGAAGGTCGGGATCGGCGCGATAGCCCGCATAGCGCAGCCGGTAATCGGCGAGGTGGAGCAACTCGCCCGGCGGGTCGATGATGCGCCCCTTCACCGCATCCTGGAGTTTGGGATAGGTGCCGCGCGGATATTCGTAGAGATAGTCTCCCAGATGGACCATCAGGTCCAGATCGTCGCGCGCCGCCGCATGGGCATAGGCATTGAACCAGCCAAAGGGCAGGTTGGAGCAGGAAAAGACGCCAAGGCCGAAGCGGGCGCATGGGCCGGCGGGCAGCGTCCTCGTCCGCCCGATCGGCGACACTGCGCCGTCGGGAGCGGCGAAGCGATAATAATACCAGCGTCCCGGCTCCAGCCCGCCGACGATCGTTCGCGCGGTGAAGTCGGCATCGGCGCGTGCCATGGCCCTGCCGCCGGCGACGACGCGCTCGAATCGGGGCGTTTCGGAAAGCTCGACGGCCAGCGCCGCATCCGCGCCGTTCGCGGGTACATAGCGGGTCCAGAGCAATATCGAATCGGGTCCGGGCTCGCCGCTCGCGACATTATGGGTGAAGCCGCGCGCGCCGAGCAGGCTGGCCGTGGCGTGCGCGCCGCCGGGAAGGAGCAGTGCCCCCAGCCCCATGCTGCCGCCCAGAACCAGGCTGCGACGATCGATCCGTACTGTCATGCCATCTCCAATCCGGTGTTCGTCTGCACGCGGTTCATGATGGCTGTGTGACGCCGTGCGCGCGGCTTCGCAATGCGTGCGCGATCAGACGCGCTCGGCCCGGCTCACCGCGTCGGCCGCCCGGAGTGCCGCCAGGATACGCATCAGATGATGCAGGTCGTTCACTTCCAGATCGACCGTGAAATGGTGGAAGCTGGTGTCGCGATTCTCCATCCTGAGATTGAGGATGTTCGCCTTGTGCGTGCCGAATATGCCCGCCATCACCGCCAGCGCGCCGGGTTCGTTCTTCAGCACCACGCTCAGCCGCGCGGTTCCGCTTTCGGATGCTTCGCCCCAGGCCAGATCGATCCAGTCGGCATCGATGCCGTCGCTCAGCCGCTCGCAATCGATGGTGTGGACCTCGATCTCCTCGCCGGGGCGGCGCAGGCCAACGATCCGGTCACCGGGCACGGGATGGCAGCATTCGGCCAGCCGATAAGCGACGCCGGGGGTGAGGCCACGGATCGAGATCGCCTCGCGCTGCTTGGGCGGGGACTTGCCGGCGATGTCGGTGCCCGTCGATCCGGGCATCAGCGCTTCCATCAGCTCGGTATCGGAGATGAGCTGCTTGGCGATCGCCTCCATCAGGGTCGGCTCGTCCTGCTTCTTCAGCCGTTTGATCGCCTGCGCCAGCGCTTCCTGGCCAAGCTGGGTAGGCAGGCGCTTGACGATCTCGTCGTAGATCTTGCGGCCGAGCGCAATGCTTTCGTCGCGCTCCTTGTGCCGCACGAACCGGCGGATCGCCGCGCGCGCCTTGCCGGTGGCGACGAAGTTGAGCCAGCCGGGCTGCGGTTCCTGCCCCCTGGATTTCAGGATCTGCACCTGATCGCCATTTTCGAGCTGGGTGCGCAGCGGCACGACCCGGCCATTCACCTTCGCGCCGACGGTCTGGTCGCCGAGATCGGTGTGCACCGCATAGGCGAAGTCGACCGGCGTCGCGCCCTTGGGAAGCTGGTAGAGTTCGCCCTTCGGCGTGAAGGCGAAGATGCGATCCTGATACATCGCCATGCGGGTATGCTCGAGCAGCTCCTCGGCGCTGTCGGCATTTTCGAGGATCTCGATCAGGTCGCGGATCCAGCCAGCCTGGACGTCCGATGTGCCATTCTGCTTGTACGCCCAATGCGCCGCCAGGCCATATTCGGCCTGGGCGTGCATCGCCCGGCTGCGGATCTGGATCTCGATGCGCGTGTCGCCGGCATGCATCACCGTGGTGTGCAGCGATTTGTAGCCGTTGCGCTTGGGGGTGGAGATATAGTCCTTGAACCGGCCCGGAACCATCGGCCAGCGCTGATGGATCACGCCGAGCGCGCGGTAGCAGGCTTCGGCATCGGGCGTGATCACGCGGAACGCCATGATGTCCGAAAGCTGTTCGAAGCTGATGTGCCGTTCGGCCATCTTGCGCCAGATCGAATAGGGATGCTTCTCGCGGCCCGACACGTCCACCTCGACACCGGCGCGCGACAGCAGCAGCTTCAGGCCAGACGCGATCTTGGCGATGCGGTCGCCGCCCTCGCCCTGCAACTGTTCCAGCCGCTTGCTGATCGAGACATAGGCCTCGGGCTCCAGCTCGCGAAAGGCGAGCGTCTGCATCTCCTTCATGAACTCGTACATGCCGATCCGCTCGGCGAGCGGGGCATAGATGTCCATCGTCTCCTTGGCGATGCGGCGGCGCTTCTCCTCGGATTTGATGAAGTGCAGCGTGCGCATGTTGTGCAGCCGGTCGGCCAGCTTCACCAGCAGCACGCGGATATCGTCGGACATGGCGAGCAGGAACTTGCGGAGATTCTCCGCCGCGCGCTCATTCTCGGTCTGTGCCTCGATCTTCGAAAGTTTGGTGACGCCATCGACGAGCCGCGCGACGTTCGTTCCGAACAGTCGCTCGATCTCCTCATGCGTCGTCAGCGTGTCCTCGATCGTGTCGTGCAGGATCGCGGTCACGATCGTTTCGTCGTCGAGCCGGAGGTCGGTCAGGATGCCCGCCACCTCGATCGGGTGGCTGTAATATGGGTCGCCGGAGGCGCGCTTCTGGCTGCCATGCGCTTTCATCGAAAACACATAGGCGCGATTGATCAGCGCCTCGTCCGCATCGGGGTCATAGCTCAGGACCCGGTCGACCAGTTCATATTGCCGCAGCACGACGCCCATCTGGGGTGTCGTGCCCCGATGATGCAAGCTTTTTGGCGGAGAAAGGCGACATTTCTGCCACTAGGGTTGCAAAAAAGCGGCACGCGATCGGGGGATCGCGTGCCGCATCATCGCAACAACCTGGGAAGAGGGGTTCTGCTCAGGCCTTGGCGTTGCACTTGGCGAGCGCATCGGCGTCGAACTGCTCGGCGCCGGCGCGGAAGGATTCGATCTGCCCGACTTCCTTGACGAGCGATTCGCAGACAAAGGCCGCGCGGCTCTTGCCCTTGGTGTTCGACGCGCAGCCATCGGCGCCACATTTCCAGACGGTGTCGCGCACGACGAGCTTCGACGCGCTGGAGGCAGCGACGGGCTTGGCCGAATAAAATGCGCCGGAGGGCTGCGCGCTGGCCGCCGTGGCGGACAGCAACAGAACGGATATGGCCGCCGAGGCGGCCAGGGAAGCGGTGCGGAGCATGGGGAGGCCCTTTCGAACGATTTAAGTTGCGAATCACTACTTACCAAGCTAGATTTTTAGTTGCAACTGAAAACTGAAATTTTTTGCGCGACCGATTTTTTTGAGTTAGGCTGGGACCATGGGATTGAGAGAACCGCTCAAGCTGATCGCCGAGGATTGCGGGCTGCCGGTGGCGCTGGAGGCGATGGGCGAGCGCTGGTCGTTCATGATCCTGCGTGCCGCCTTCAACCGCATCTATCATTTCGAGGAGTTCCAGTCGGAACTCGGAATCGCGCGCAATATCCTGGCGAACCGGCTCTCACGGCTGGTCGATCACGGCATATTGATGCGCAACCCTTGCCCCGACGATCGTCGCAAGATCGAATATCGGCTGACCGAAAAGGGCCTGGCGCTGTTGCCGGCGATGATCGCGCTCCGCCAATGGGGCGAGCAATGGGGATCGGGCATTCCGTCGACGCCGGTGCTCGTCGATGAGCGCGACCATCAGCCGATCCGGCCGGTCACCATCCGCGCGCATGACGATCGTGTGCTGGGCGCGCAGGATCTGTGCTGGCGACAGGCCGAGGAGATTCGGCCGCTCAGCATGTCGCGCGAGGAAGAAGCGCAGGCGGCCGAATAGCAGCAAAAAAAAGTCGATGGAACTTACATTGTCATTCCCGCGAACGCGGGAATCCAGACGATGTCAATCATAGCGCTCTACGCCACTGGATTCCCGCGTTCGCGGGAATGACAAGAGGACCGGATCGCCCAGGCCATCCAATCATATCAAGCGTGAAGCGCGACCGCCGTCTTTCGACGGCAGTCCTGCACCAGTTCAGCCGTCGTAATCGGCGCCCAGATTCTGGTTGCGCGGCGGCGCGGCGGCGGTGAGGCGAAGCGCCTCGGCCGACTGGCTCAGCGAGCCGATCTCGTCCGCGACATCGTCGTCGTCGATCTGGACGCGCTGCAGGTTGGAAACCACCGCTTCGCTGAGATCTTCGGGGTGAACCGTCTCGTCGGCGATCTCGCGCAGGGCGACGACCGGATTCTTGTCACGGTCGCGATCGATGGTCAGCTCCGCGCCGCCCGAGATCTGGCGCGCGCGCTGTGCCGCGAGCAGAACCAGATCGAAGCGGTTCGGAATCTTGTCGACGCAATCTTCGACAGTAACGCGCGCCATAGTCGCTCCACCAATCCTCTAGGCGATTTCACGTCGGATATCATCCGATGAGTCGGAAATCACGGAAAACAAGCCATAAGCATAGTCTGTCTCGCTGTCATCCAGGCAAGCCAGGCTCTGCTGATATCGGAAAGGCGGCGAGGTAGCGACGACGGCGCCGGATGTCAAGGAAATGCGGCTTTTCCCTTGCTCTCCGCGCCTTGCACACCCATGAATCGGATATGGCTTTGGCGGCTCCGATCGTGATCGACGACGTTCCCGCGCTGGACGGCAACCGGCTGGAACTGGTCGTCGACGGCCCTGCGAGCTGGGCGGCGCTGATCGCGCTGATCGAAGGCGCCAGGACCAGCCTCAAACTCTATTATTACATCTTCGAGGGGGATGAATCCGGCCGGGCGGTGCGCGAGGCGCTGCTCGACGCGATCAATCGCGGCGTTTCCGTGTCGCTGATCGTCGATGGTTTCGGCAGCAGCAACACGCCCCCCGCGTTCTTCGCGCCGCTCGTCGAGGCCGGATGCGACACCTGCCGTTTCCTGCCGCGTTTCGGCCGGCGCTATCTGCTGCGCAACCACCAGAAGATGGCGATCGCCGATGGCCGTGTCGCGATCATCGGCGGATTCAATATCGCCGACGATTATTTCCGGCCGCCCTCGGCGGGCGGCTGGCACGATCTCGGTCTGGAGATCGAAGGGCCGGCGGTCCATTGGCTTTCGCGCTATTTCGACGCGTTGATGATCTGGGCGCGGCTGGAGCGCCCGAGCCTGCGCCGGCTGCGCAAGTTGTTGCGCACGATGCAGCATCATGCGCGCGGGCGGCTGCAATGGCTGCTGGGCGGGCCGACGCGCCGGCTGAGCGCCTGGGCGCGATCGGTGAAGCACGATCTGGAACATGCCCGTTCGGCGGACATGATCGAGGCCTATTTCTCGCCGGGCCGTTCGATGCTCAAGCGTATCAAGCGCGTGGTGAAGCGTGGCGGCCGCTCGCGGATCGTGACCGCGCGCCTGTCGGACAATGGTGCGACGGTCGGCGCCGCGCGTTTCCTCTATGGCGGGCTGCTGCGGCGTGATGTCGAGGTCTATGAATATCTGCCGGCGAAGCTGCACATGAAGCTGATCGTGATCGACGACGTCACCTATATCGGATCCGCCAATTTCGACATGCGCAGCCTGTTCCTGAATCTGGAACTGATGCTCCGGATCGACGATGCGGCGTTCGCCGCCCGGATGCGCGCCTTTTTCGAGGCCGAACTCGCCGATTGTGAGCGGATCACGCCGGAAATCCACAAGGCGAATGCGGGTTTCCTCAATCGCATGAAATGGGCGCTGTCCTATCTGGTGGTCGGCGTGGCCGACTATACGGTGACGCGCCGGCTCAATTTCGGGCTGGACTGACGCCTAATCCTTCCAGGCCCAATAGAGCTGGGCGGGGGGCACGTTCCACCACTCGATCGCGTGGTCGATGCGCTCGAAATTCGGTGCCAGGAAGTCGTGGACCTTGGGGGAGAATTGATAGACGAGGAACGCGCCGCCCGGGCGGATCGCCGCGGCGGTCTCCTCGGCGATCTTCGGGCCGATGCCGGCGGGCAGGGTGGAGAAGGGCAGGCCGGACAGCACATAATCGGCATGTTCGGCGCCATGTTCGGCGATGATGCGGCGAACGTCCGCTGCCGATCCCAGCACGGGCACGAAGCGCGGATCGGGAATTTCCTCGCTCAGATAGGCGATGAAATCGGGATTGGTGTCGATCGCGATCAGCTTCGCGTCATTGGGAAGCTTCTTGAGCACCGGCCGGCAGAAGGTGCCGACACCCGGGCCATATTCGACGAAGATCTTGGTATTGGCCCAGTCGACCGGACCGAGCATCTTCGCGATGGTCGCATCGGACGACGGGATGATCGATCCCACCATCACCGGGTGCTTCAGAAAACCTTTGAAAAACATCGCCAAGGGGCCGGTTCGCCGCGTCATACGCCGCATCCAGGCGGGAAGCTTGCGCCCGGTCTTCGCGGATGATGCGGTCATGTAATCCCCTTTGGGCGTTTATCGAAACACTGGCAGTCGCAAATAAACCGGCCTTGTTCAAGCATCTCTAAACGCTTCCGTCGCCAAGCCTATCCTTCCTTGCGCCAGTCCGGCGCACTATCAGGCCGCATGGACGCGAATCGGACAGGGGAGGACGCGGCCGCGATGGTGGCCGATCGTGAGCGCAGACGCGATTTCGGCCTGCTTTTCGTCGTCATGCTGACGGTGGCGGCGGGCAATACCGCGATGCAATCGGTCCTGCCTGCGCTTGGCCGATCCTTGGGGGTAATGGACAGCGCGGTCGCGGCGGCCTTTTCGGTCTCGGCGGCGATCTGGGTGTTCGCGGCGCCGTTCTGGGCGAAACGGCTCGATCGCTACGGGCAGAGACGGCTGGTCATCACCGGCATGATCGGCTTCACCATCTCGACCCTGGCATGCGGATTGTTCCTGGCGGCCGGCATTCTCGGCTGGATCACGCCGGCCGCGGCATTCCTGTTGTTCATCCTCGGCCGGCTGATCTACGGCGCGTTCGGATCGGCGACGCCGCCCGCGGCGCAGGCGATGGTCGCGGTGCGCACCACCCGCGCCGAACGGACCAAGGCGCTGACCCTGCTTGCCTCCGCCTTCGGCCTCGGCACGATCCTGGGCCCCGCGCTTTCGCCCTATCTGTTGTTGCCGGTGGTGACGATGGCGGGGCCGGCCTTCGTCTTCACGGTCGTCGGCATCGCGGTCGTGATCGCTGCGGCGAAGCTGCTGCCCGACGATCGCCCGGCGATCGACGAGGATGCCCGCGGCGCCGCCGTGGCCTATCCCACGATCGGCGGGCAATCATCGGGCGCGAGCGTGACCGCGGCGACGGCAGGGCCGTCGCGCGATGTGCGACTGCGCGATGCACGGATCTGGCCATGGATGCTTGCCGGGCTGGTGATGGGCCATGCCCAGGCGATGACCGGGCAGACGATCGGTTTCCTGTTGATCGATCGATTGGGCGGTGGGCTGAGCGACGCGCTCCAGTCGACCGGGCTGGTGCTGATGATGGGGGCCGGGGCGGCGCTGCTCGCGCAATGGGGCCTGATCCCCATCCTCAATCTGGCGCCGCGCGCGTTGATCCTGATCGGCCTCGCGCTGTCGGCGGCGGGATGCGTGCTGCTCGGCATCGCCGATTCGCTCCACGGCATCGCCACCGCCTATGCGCTCGCCTCGCTCGGCTTCGGCTTTGTCCGGCCGGGATTCACCGCCGGCTCGTCGCTGGCGGTGGGCGCGAATGAGCAGGGATCGGTCGCCGGCAAGACCACGGCGATCAACGGTGCGGCGTTCGTCTTCGGCCCCTCGCTGGGCGTCGGCCTGTACGAGGTCTGGCGGCCGCTGCCCTATGGCATCGCGGCCGCCGCGCTCGTGCTGCTGATGGCCTATGTCTGGTTCAATCTGCGCCCTTCGGCCCACGAGGCTTGAGCATCCCTGGCGCGACGAAACCGATCGGATCGAGCTTCAAGGCATTCTGCTTCAGTTTCGACGCGATCGTCTCATATTCCTGTTCCATCTCGGGCGTGACGGATGCGCGCGTCTCGTCGAACGCCTTTTCGAAATGGTCCATGGTCACCTGCTTGACGTCGAGCGACTGGCGCAGCGCCGACAGGCCGGCGCGGCGAACCAGATCCTCCAGATCGGCGCCGGTGAAGCGCTCGGTGCGTTCCGCGATCTCGTCCAGGTCGACATCCTTGCCCAGCGGCATGCGGCCGGTGTGGATCGCCAGGATGCGCCGACGTCCGCTTCGATCGGGCACGGGCACATAGATCAACTCGTCGAAACGACCCGGGCGCAGCAATGCGGGATCGACCAGATTGGGGCGATTGGTCGCGCCGATCACCACCACCGATTGCAATTCCTCCAGCCCGTCCATCTCCGAGAGGATGGTGTTGACCACGCGCTCGGTCACCTGCGGTTCGCCCAGCCCGTTGCCGCGCGCGGGGACAAGGCTGTCGAGCTCGTCGAAGAAGATCACGGTCGGCGCCACTTGGCGCGCGCGCGCGAACAGGCGGGCGATCTGCTGCTCGCTCTCGCCATACCATTTGCTCAGCAGGTCCGATGATTTGGTCGCGATGAAATTGGCCTGCGCCTCGCGCGCCACCGCCTTGGCGAGCAGGGTCTTGCCCGTGCCTGGCGGACCATAGAGCAGAAAGCCCTTGGCCGGACGGATACCGAGCCGGCGGAACGCGTCGGGATCCTTCAGCGGAAGCTCCACGCCTTCCTTCAACCGTTCCTGCGCGACGTCGAGCCCGCCGATATCGTCCCAGCGCGTCGTCGGCATCTGGACCATCACTTCGCGCATGGCTGAGGGCTGGACGCGCTTGATGGCGGCCATGAAATCCTCGCGCGTCACCGACAGCGTATCGAGCACATCTGCGGGAATCGATCCTTCCGACAGATCGATCCTGGGCATGATGCGCCGGACCGCCTCGATCGCGGCCTCGCGCGCAAGTGCCGCTAGATCGGCGCCGACGAAGCCATAGGTCATCCGCGCGAGTTCGCTCAGGTCCACCTTGTCGCCCAGCGGCATGCCGCGCGTGTGGATGCCCATGATCTCGCGGCGGCCACGCTCGTCAGGCACGCCGACCACGATTTCGCGGTCGAACCGGCCGGGACGGCGCAGCGCCTCGTCGATCGCCTCGGGGCGGTTGGTCGCGGCGATCACCACCAGGTTCACGCGCGCTTCCAGCCCGTCCATCAGTGTCAGCAACTGCGCGACCAGGCGTTTCTCGGTTTCGCCCTGCACCTGTCCGCGCTTGGGCGCGATCGAATCGATCTCGTCGATGAACAGGATCGACGGGGCGGATTTGGTCGCCTGCTCGAACACGTCGCGCAGCCGCTTCTCGCTCTCGCCATAGGCGGAGCCCATGATTTCCGGGCCGTTGATCAGGAAGAATTCGGCGTCGCTTTCATTGGCGACCGCGCGCGCCAGCCGCGTCTTGCCGGTTCCCGGCGGGCCGTGCAGCAGCACCCCGCGCGGCGGATCGACGCCCAGCCGCTGGAAGAGTTCGGGATAGCGCAGCGGCAGCTCCACCATCTCGCGAAGCTGGTCGATCGTGCCCGCCATGCCGCCGATATCGTCATAGGTGACGTCGGCGCGCCGCGATTCCTTGGGCTCGGTATATTCGGGAAGCAGTTCGACCTCGGTCTCCGGGTCGATATGGACGATGCCCTTGGGCACCGTCGAGATCACTGCAAGGCGGATCTCCTGCAGGGCATAGGCGGGTGCCGCCAGCATCTGGCGAAGCTGGGCGGGCATCGCGCCCTGATCCACCTGCTGTTGCCCGGCGGTCGCCACCGTGTCGCCGGCGGCGAGCGGACGGCCGATGAAGCTGCGCTTCAGCGCGTTGGAGGAACCGTGCAGCCGAAGATTTTGTTGTGCAGGTGCGAACACGACGCGCTGCGCGGGGCGTGATTCACCTTTGCGGATCTCGACGAAGTCGCCCGATCCGACGCCGGCATTGGCGCGCTGCAAACCGTCGAGCCGGATCAGGTCCAGCCCTTCATCCTCGCGATAGGGGCCGACGGCGCGCGCGGGGGTGACGCGCTTGCCGACGATTTCGATGACGTCGCCTTCGGCCAGGCCCAGTGCCTGCATCGCCGCGCGGGACAGGCGAGCCAGCCCGCGCCCGCTGTCTTCGGGCCGGGCATTGGCTACCTGGATACGGTGCCCGGTCTCAGCTTCGGCCATAGTCACGCTCTCCCCTCGATCGGTTCGAAACCGGAAAGATAGGGGCGGGGTTCCGGGCTTGCGAGCCCAAGCCAAAAAAAAGGCCGATCCCGAAGGACCGGCCCTTGAAAGTTTTAGGAGAGGATGCCTGAAAGGCAGGATCAATTTGCGTTGCAGTACGAAATTGTGCAAGTGCGAAAAGGAATTTGTTGATTGCAAAGAATGCACTCATGGATTCCTGATACACGCGCGCTACAAAGCGCGGACTGGATAGGACCCTGGGATCAAAATGCGGCGATTGCCTCCATTGACGGCGCTCGAGGCGTTTCTGCAAGTCGCGCGGCTCGGCTCGATCAAGGCTGCGGCCGAGGATCTTTCACTGTCGTCGCCGGCGCTCAGCCGGCGCGTGCAGGCGCTCGAACGCTTTCTGGGCAAGCCGCTTTTCCATCGCCGGCACCAGTCGCTCGCGCTGACCGAAGATGGCGAGAAGCTGCTCCATCAAGTGGCGCCCGCGATCGACATGCTGTCGCTCGCGATCGAGGGCATGTCGAACAGCGCCGATGTGATGCGGTTGCGGCTGGGCATCCTGCCGCTGTTCGCCTCGCAAAAGCTGATGCCGCATCTGCCCGAACTGCGCGCGCGCCATCCCGGCCTGCATCTCGATATCGACACGGCCGCGCACAGCCTGTCGCGGCTGGGCGAAGGGCTCGACGTCGCGATCCCGCTGGCGCGGGAGATCGATCCCGCGCTCTATGCGCGCCGGCTCGGCCGCAACCTGATCTGCCCGATCGCGAGCCGCGCCACGACCGAGGGGCCGGATGCGATCCGTACGCCCGCGGATCTCGCGCGCACCACGGTGCTGATCCATCGCGACATGGCGGAGACCTTCGAAGTCTATCGCAACGCGATCGGATTGCCCGATCTGACGCCGCTGTCGATCGACCAATATGATTCGGGACAATTGATCCTGGAGGCCGCGGCGGCCGGGCTCGGCGTGGCCTTCATGCTCGAAAGCCATCTGGCGGATGCGCAGGATGATCGGCTGGTGCGGCTGTTCGACCATGTCGTCGAAAGCCCATACAGCTATTGGTTCGCTTGCCGCCCGCGCGCGCTGGAAATGCGCCCGGTGCGGATCTTCCACGATTGGCTGGTCGATCTGTTCGGCGGCGACGTGGAGCGGCCCGGCGTTTGACGGGCATATCGCCCCGGCGGTTGCCGGGGCGATGCCGAAATTCAGGCGGCGGTCGCCTTGACGATCTTGCCGGGTTCGCGCGGCGGCTCACCCTTGGGCAGCGCGTCGATATGCTCCATGCCCTCGGTCACTTCGCCCCAGACGGTATATTGGCCGTCGAGGAAGGTCGCATCGTCGAAGCAGATGAAGAACTGGCTGTTCGCGCTGTTCGGATTCTGCGCGCGCGCCATCGAGCAGACGCCACGGATATGCGGCTCGCGGCTGAACTCCGCCTTCAGGTCGGGCAGCTTCGAACCGCCCATGCCGGTACCGGTCGGATCGCCGCCCTGCGCCATGAAGCCGGGGATCACGCGGTGGAACACGACGCCATCATAAAAGCCCTCATTGGCGAGGGTCGTGATGCGCTCGACATGCCCGGGGGCGAGGTCGGGGCGCAGCTTGATGACGACATCGCCGCCTTCGAGCGTGAGGGTAAGCGTGTCGGCCATGGCAAAACTCCATCGGATCGCGGGAAAACGCCCATATAGGGCCATTATGGGGAAGCGGAAGAGGGCGTTGCATGGCGGCGGTTGCCTGATGCCGTAAGAGCGCCTAGGGCACGGAAATCGCGGCACGATCCGGCGGAGAACCGCATGAGCCTAGACGAGCTGAATCCGCCGCCGCCCGGCCATGAACAGGACGGGTCCGATGCGGGGCCGCCCGAAACCAGCCTGGATGCCGACGATCGGCTGAAGCCGGAATTCGTGAGCGCGGTGCTCGAACGCGTCGAGGAGGGCGATTCGGAAGGCGCCCGCGCGCTGGTCGAACCGCTTCACCCCGCCGACATCGCCGATTTGTTCGAACTGACCCCGGCGGAGGAGCGCCGCGCGCTCGCCGCCGCGATTTCGGACCTGCTCGACGCCGACGTCTTCGCCGAAATGAACGATTGGGTCCGCGAGGACCTGATCGACGCGCTCGATCCGCACGAAGTGGCGGAAATCGCGGGCGAACTCGATACCGACGACGCCGTCGCGATCATCGAGGACATGGAGGAGGACGACCAGCGCGCCGTTCTCCGCGCGCTGGCGCCCGACGATCGCGCCGCGATCGAAGAAGCGCTGAGCTATGGCGAGGAAACCGCCGGCCGCCTGATGCAGCGCGAGCTGATCGCGGTGCCCGAGCATTGGACGGTCGGCGACGTGCTCGACTATCTGCGCAGGAACGAGGATCTCACCACCGATTTCTGGGAGATCTTCGTGGTCGATACCGGCCACAAGCCGATCGGTGCTTGCGCGCTGTCGTGGATCCTCCGCACGCCGCGATCGATCGCCATCTCCGACGTCATGAAGCGCGAACAGACGCTGATCCCCGTCGATATGGATCAGGAGGAAGTCGCGCTCCGATTCCAGAAATACGCGCTGATCTCGGCGGCGGTGGTCGACGGCGCGGGCCGGCTGGTCGGCATGATCACCGTCGACGACGTGGTTCACATCATTCAGGAAGAGGCCGGGGAGGATATCCTCAAGCTGTCCGGCGCGGGTGAAGGCGACATCAACGAGCCGGTGCTCGACAGTTACAAGAGCCGTGTCCGCTGGCTGATCGCCAATCTGGGCACGGCCCTGGTCGCCGCGACCATCATCAGCCTGTTCGAAGGCACGATCAGCAAGATGGTGACGCTCGCCGCGCTGATGCCGATCGTCGCGGGCGTCGGCGGCAATGCCGGCACGCAGACCATGGCGGTCACCGTGCGCGCGCTTGCCACCAACCAGCTCACCCAGTCGAACACCTGGCGGACGATCCGGCGCGAGATTCGCGTCGCGATGCTCAACGGCGTCACCGTCGCCGCGGTGATCGGCGTCGGTGTCGCGCTGGTCTTCTCCAATCACCAGCTCGGCGCGGTCATCGCCGCGGCGATGCTCGCGAACATCCTGATCGCCGGCCTTGCGGGGGTTCTGATTCCATTGACGCTGGAAAAGCTCGACGCCGATCCCGCCGTGGCATCCTCGGTCTTCGTGACGATGATGACCGATTCAATGGGTTTTCTGGTCTTTCTCGGCCTCGCCAGCGCCAGCGGCCTGGTCCGTTAGAGCGATCTGCAGTTCGGAATCATCGAACGGCTCGAAAATCGCGGCAAAGCAAAACCTGGAGCATGCGATCCGCTTCCGGCGGATCACAGCATGTTCCAGGAATCTCGACGGACCCGGGTTGAACCCGGCGGACTGCGCCGCCAAATTGCACTTATGGCTCCGCTCAACATCACCAAGGTCGCGGTCGGCTGCGCCTCGCTCGACATATTGGCCGAACGCATCGCCGCGCGCGCCGAAAACGAGGTCGCGGTGGTGACGACGCGCTATCGCCCGACGCGTCATGCGGAACTGATCGGCGGATCGCTCTACTGGATCATCAAGCACCGGCTCGTCGCGCGGCAGGAGATACTGGGCTTCGCCGAGATGGAGGATTCGCGGCGCTGGCAGATCCTGGTCGCCGCGCGGCTGGTGCCGGTGCTCGAACGGCCGCGTCGCGCGCATCAGGGCTGGCGCTATCTGGAGGGCCAGGACGCGCCGGCCGATATCGATGCCGGGCATGGCGCGCTGGGCGAACTGCCCGCCGCGCTGCGCGGGGAGCTCTCGGCGCTGGCGTTGATCTGAATCCCGGGTTCCCGCTGTGTTAACCATTTTGTGACGGCTGCCGGGTTACGCCATCGGCATGGATCAGGCTTCGACTCATGCGCCCGGCGGCACCAGGGACATACTCGTCGTCGACGGGGATTCCGGAAGTCGCGACGAAATCGGCCGCAAGCTGATCCAGGGCGGCTATCGCGCGTCCCTGTGCTCGAGCGCGCGCGAAGCGCTCGATCGCATGCAGGGCCGCTGCTTCGATCTGATCCTGCTCGACATGGAACTGCGCGGCCAGGCCGGATTTTCGGTGCTGAGCGAGATCCGCTCGAATCATGCGACGACGCATGTGCCGGTCATGATGGTTTCGGCGAGGAACGATCCCGGCGCGGTGATCGAAGCGCTCAACGCCGGAGCCGACGATCATATCGCCAAACCCTTCGCGTTCGATGTGCTCGCCGCGCGCATGGAGCGGCTGATCGAACGCGCGCGCAATATCGCCGAACTGCGGCGGTCCAACATCGCGCTCGACGAACGCATCGCGCACCGCGCGATCGAGATCGGCGAATTGCGCGAGCGAATCGCGTTCATGCAGGCGGAACGCCAGCGGCTTCAGCAGCAGATCGACCGGATGAGCGCCTGACGGCCGGGGATCGCGGTCAGCGCCCCAGCCAATGCCGCGCGGCGAACCACGCGCTGATCGCCACGCCGATCGCCAGACAGACACCAACGACACCCCAGAACGCCCAGGGCGCCTCAGCGAAGGGTATGCCCTTCACATTCATGCCGAGAAGGCCGGTGATGAAGGTCAGCGGCAGGAACACCAGCGCGACGATCGAGATCATCAGCGCGCGCGAATCCATCAGTTCGGCGCGCAGGTCGGTCAATTCCTCATGCATCAGCGCCGCGCGTTCGCGCACCGCTTCCAGTTCCTCCGCCATCCGCGCGCAGCGATCGGCGGCCTCGCGCAGATGCATCCGGTCCTGTTCCTCCAGCCAGTCCGCATCGAGCGCCGAAAGCCGTTCGAGCGCCTGGCGCTGCGGCACGAGGAAGCGGCGATAGGCGATGGCCTTGGCACGCGCACGCGCGATCATCCGGCGCATCTTGTAGACGCCCTGTGCTTCCAGCGCGGTCTCGCAATCGTCGAGCGTATCGCCCAGCTCGGCGACCTGCGGATCGAGCTCGCGCGAGATCGCGGTGGCGATTTCGGAAATGAGGTCGCCGGGATCGCGCACCACGCCCCGCGCGACGGCCTCGCACACCGTGTCGATCGCCGACGGCGTGCGAAAGCACACCGAGATCACGCTGCCGCGCTGCGCCCAGATCCGGATCGAAACCAGCGCGTCGGGATCGTCCTCGGGCGTCTTGCCCAGCGCGCGCAGGTTGATCAGCGCGCCTTCGCCCATGGGTTCGCTGCGCGGCCGCGTCTCCTCCGCGATCAGCGCGCCGCGCGCGATCTCCGGGATTCCGCCGCGCGCGGCGAGCCATTCGAGCGATTCATGCTGGCGGCCATCCAGGTGGAACCAGACGAAATCGGCCGATCCGTTGGCCGCCGCTGCGGCATCGAGCGCGACCTTGCGACCGCCATCGCCATCCACGATCCAGGCGAAGGTCATGGCGCGGCCTTTCCGAGCAGATAGAGCGATAATCCCGCTGGCGGCGATGCCGGTGGCGCCGTCGCCACCGTCCGTGCGGCATCGGCGCGCGCGCGCGCCAGGATGCGGGGATGGATCGCCGGGCTATGGTAGACATGGTCGGCCTGACCGAGCAGCCGGGCTTCGCCGAGCGTAAGATCGTCGGGATCATCGGACCGCACGGTGATGAAGACCAGTCCGGCGGAAATGGCGTCCGACGGTGATTCGAGCCAGTCGTTCACCGTGTCGGCGGCATCGGCGCGCAATGGATCGAGCGGACCTTCGAGGGCCGCGTCGATCGCGCGGCGGCGGTCGGCGGCATCCGGCCAGCGCGTCCGGATCGCCCGCCGTGCGCGATCGAGCGCCACCGCGAGTCCGCCGAGCGATGCGGGCAGCAGCGCGTCGAGCCGTTGGCGCAGCGCCTTGGCAAGGCCCGCTGACGCTCCGCCCGTGCCGATCGCGATCATCACGGGATCGCGATCCACGATCGCGGGCAAGGTGAAATCGCAGAGTTTCGGGCGATCGGGCGCATTGACCAGGATGCCGCGCGCCTTCAGTCGGGCGGTCGCCGCCTCGGCTTCGGCATCATCCTCGATCGCGACGATCGCCAGCGCCGCCGTCACATCCTCGTTGGAGGGGATGGCGCCGGCGCGTTCGAGCAGGCGGCGTTTCGCCGCCGCCGCTTCGCCGTCACCCAGCAGGATGACCGGGCGATCGCGGAGCTTCAGGAAGACGGGCAGGCTGTGCATCGGCCCGCTTTTCGCGCGGCGCGCGGCGCTTGCCAAGTCCGCAAGCCGGCCTGTTCAGGCCTTGAGCCAATCCGGGATGGTTTCCGCCTCGATCAGCGCCTCCAGCGGCGGTCTCGGCCGCACCACCGCCCATTTGTCGCCCGACACCATCACCTCGGGCACCAGCGCGCGGCTGTTATAGGTGCCCGCCATGGTGGCGCCATAGGCGCCGGCCGAGAAGAAGGCGACCAGATCGCCATCGGACACGGCATCCATCTCGCGCGCGATCGCGAAGGTGTCGCCGCTTTCGCAGACCGGTCCCACGATATTCGCCACGATGCGTTCGCCGGTGGGTGCGATGGCGCGGATATCGTGCCAGGCATCGTACAGGCTCGGGCGCAGCAGATCGTTCATCGCCGCATCGACGATCACCCATGGGTGGGCGGCGCCATCCTTCACGCGGATCACGCGCGACAGCAGCAGGCCGGCATTGGCGACGATCAGCCGGCCGGGCTCGAACGCCAGTCTGACGCCCCAGCCCGTGGTCACGCGCTTCACCATCGCGCCGTAATCGGCGGGGCTCGGCGGCAGCGGCAGCGCGGGATTATAGGAAACGCCCAGCCCGCCGCCGAGATCGGCCAGGGTGATCGCATGGCCGGCGGCGCGGAGTTCAGTGATCAGCGTCCCAACCTTGGCGAAGGCGGCCTCGAGCGGGGCGAGGTCGGTGAGCTGGCTTCCGATATGGACCGCGACGCCCTGCGCCTTCAGTCCGGGAAGTGCTGACAGCCGGGCATAGGCCTCGGGCGCGGTATCGATCGGGATGCCGAACTTGTTCTCCGACTTGCCGGTGGAGATCTTGGCATGGGTACCGGCATCGACATCCGGATTGACGCGATAGGCGACGGCCACTTCGCGCCCCATCTCGCTCGCCACGGCGGAAAGCGTCACGGCCTCTGGCTCGGATTCCAGGTTGAACTGGCCGATGCCGTGCGACAGCGCGATCGCCATTTCCTCGCGCGTCTTGCCGACGCCTGAGAACACGATCTTTTCCGGCGCGATGCCGGCGGCCACCGCGCGCAGCAATTCGCCGGCCGATACGACGTCCGCGCCGAGCCCGGCGCGCGCCATCGCCGCGAGCACGGCGCCGTTGGGATTCGCCTTCACCGCGAAGGCGATCAGCGGCTCGCCTTCGCCGGCGCCGGCCAGCGCGTCGCGGAAGACGCGGATGTGCCGCTCGATCGTCGCCGCCGAATAGACATAGACGGGCGTGCCCACCGCGTCCGCGATCGCGGTCAGCGGAACATCCTCGGCGTGAAGCGCGCCGTCGCGAAGCGTGAAATAGTCCATGGGATCAATCCGTTGGCGGCAGGTCGAATCGGTCGTCCTGGCGGCGTTGCGAGCGCTTGAGCACTTCGTCGTTGCGATTGGGGCGTGCCTGCGAATCGGGAGTCACCAGTGCGTCCGAATCGGGCGCGGTCTCCGCCGTGGCGGGCTTTGCCGGTACCGGGTCGCCGGCCGGACGCGTGAGCGGCTTCTTGCTGCCGCACGCGGCCAGCGCGGCGCTGAGCGCGAACATCGTCAGGACGGCGAACGCTTTCTTCATTCGGTCATTCCCAGGCTGGTCCTGGCCTCGGCGATGCGTTCGCGCACCTGCGACGGCGCGGTGCCGCCATGGCTGGCGCGGCTCGCGACCGAGGCATCGACGCTCAATAGCGCGAAACAGCTTTCCGCGATACGCGGATCGACGGTCTGCAGCGCGTCGAGCGGCAACTGGTCGAGCCGGCAACCGCGATCCTCGGCCAGCTTGACCGCGCGGCCGGTGACATGGTGTGCCTCGCGGAATGGCAGGCCCGCCTCGCGGACCAGCCAGTCGGCGAGGTCGGTCGCGGTCGAAAAGCCGCTTTCGGCGAGCGCGCGCATGCGATCGGTGCGGAAAGTCGCGCTTTCGACCATGCCCGTCATCGCCGCGATCGACAGGCCGAGCAGGTCGTGCGCCTCGAACACCGGCGGCTTGTCGTCCTGCATGTCCTTCGAATAGGCGAGCGGCAGCCCCTTCATCGTGATGGTGAGCGCGGTCATGCAGCCCGCGATCCGCCCGGCATGGCCGCGCACCAGCTCGGCCGCGTCGGGATTGCGCTTTTGCGGCATGATCGACGATCCCGTCGACCATTGGTCCGACAGCGAGACGAAGCCGAAGGGCTGGCTCGCCCAGATGATGAATTCCTCCGCCAGCCGCGACAGGTGCAGGCTGCACTGGGTGGCGGCCATCAGATAGTCGAGCGCGAAATCGCGGTCGGATACCGAATCGAGCGAATTGGCGGTCGGCCCGTCGAAGCCGAGCGCGGCCGCCGTCATGTGGCGATCGATCGGATAGCCGGTGCCGGCAAGCGCCGCCGATCCCAGCGGGCATCGGTTCAGCCGGGCGCGCGCGTCGGTGAAGCGCGAACGATCGCGCGCGACCATCTCGTAATAGGCCATCAGATGATGGCCGAGCGTGACCGGCTGCGCCGACTGGAGATGGGTGAAGCCCGGCATCACGCTGTCGGCATGTTCGCCGGCGCGGGTGACGAGCGCGCGCTGAAGCGCGGCGAGGGCATCCTCGACCTGATCGATCGCGTCGCGCACCCACAGGCGGAAGTCGGTCGCGACCTGATCGTTGCGCGAGCGGGCGGTGTGGAGGCGGCCGGCGGTGGGGCCGATCAGCTCGGCCAGCCGGCTTTCCGTGACCATATGGATGTCTTCGAGCGCGAGATCCTCGGGAACGCCCTCGGCCGCATATTCCGCGGCGACTCGGTCGAGCCCGTCGCTGATCGCCTCGGCGTCGGCCGCCGCGACGATACCTTGCTTCGCCAGCATGGCGACATGCGCCTTGGATCCCGCGATGTCCTGCCTCCACAGGCGCTTGTCGAACGGAATCGACGCGTTAATCTCGCGCATCACCGAAGCCGGCCCTTCGCTGAAGCGCCCGCCCCACATGCTGTTGGAGGATTTGTTGCGATCGCTGATTTTGCTTCTCCCGCTCGGCTGCCTCGCGCTCGGCGGATGCGATAGGCAATCGCAGACAAGCCCGCAAGCGAGTGCGAACGCCGAAAACGTCTCTCGACAGGCAAGCGGCGATGCGACGGGCGCCGAACCCGCCGAGGAGGAACTCACCGGCTCGCTCGATATCGAGAATCGCGGCAAGCCGATGCCGTCCGACAGTTTCGAGGCGCCCGACGGCAAGACCGTCCGCCTGGCGGACTTCAAGGGCAAGCCGGTGCTCGTCAATCTCTGGGCCACGTGGTGCGGGCCGTGCGTGAAGGAAATGCCGACGCTCGATGCGCTGGCGGCGCGCACGCGAGACAAGCTGGTCGTGCTCACCGTCGCGCAGGACAGCAAGGGCGGCGAGGTCGTCCATCCCTGGTTCGCGAAAAAGGGATTCGCGATGCTGAAGCCCTATCTCGATCCCGAGAACAAGCTCGGGCTCAACTATGGCAGCGGCATGCTGCCGACGACGATCCTCTACGATGCGCAGGGCCGCGAGGTCTGGCGTGTCGTCGGCGGCATGGACTGGAACGGCCCGCGCGCGAACACACTGCTCGCCGAGACCCTGGGCTGATCATGGCGACCGACAGGATCGACGCACTCGTCCAGGAAAGCGGCGGCAGCGATTTTGCGGTTCGGATCGTCGTGTCCGGCCATGTCATCGACGGTGACGAGCCCGAAGCCGCGGGTGGCCGCAATCTCGGGCCTTCGCCCTACGATCTGTTGCTGGCGGCGCTCGGCGAATGCACCGCGATGACGATCCGGCTCTATGCGCGGCAGAAAGGCTGGCCACTCGACGAGGTCGAAGTGGGCCTCACGCATCGCAAGGGCGATGTCGAGGGTCGCCCGGCCTGGACCGATCATTTCACCAAGGTGATCCGCCTGCACGGCCCGGCGCTGTCCGACGAGCAACGCGCGAAGCTGGTCGAGATCGCCGCCAAATGCCCGATCCAGCGGACATTGCAGGGCGATCCCGTGATCGAGACGCGCCTCGCGACGAGCTGACCGTTACGCCGCGAGGCCGAGAGCCTCCAGGTCCGCGAGCTGATCGGGCGTCAGGCTGGGCCGCGCCGCAAGTTCGTAAACGGCGGCATAGGCTTCGGCGGGCGCATTGGCTTTCATGCCGCCAAGCAGCGCCGCGCGCTCGGCGGCATTGGTGGCGGGCACCATCAACTGCATGAAACCCATCGCGATTTCGGGCGGCAGGCTGCCGACGATCTCCGCTTCGATCTCGGCAAGCTCGACATCGCTGAACAGGGCGCAGAGCCGTGGCCAGACCGATTCCTCTTCCTCGGCCATATGAACGAGATCCTCGGCAACGAAACGCGAGAACAGCAGGTGGAGCGTCCGTCCCCGCTCATCGGCAAGCCGCGGGTCCGCGGCGGCTTCGAGCGCGTCGATCGCGGCCTCGATCTCGGTGAAGCGTGCGCGGTGGTGCGCGTGGTCGCGCTCGAGATCGCATGCGGCACCGGGCGAATGCCGTTCGAGCGCCGTGTGGATGAAGCGCTCTTCATCGGCCAGATGCGTTTCCCCCAGCATCAGATGCATGCGAAGATCGGCGATCAGCGCGGTGGTGTCGCGTGTGAAATCGGTGGTGGCGAGGCGCTGCAGCAGAGCGCAGTGCCCGCGTCGCAGTCCCTTGTGCACAGGGCCGTAGATGTCCCAGCGGCCGGCGGTCGCCGGAAGATCGGATGAAGTCGTGGTCAGCATGGCATGTCCTTTCAATTCCGGCGTCGCGGCCGGATGGATGGCGGGCGTCTAGGTGCTGACGGTTCGGCGCTCATCCTAAATGGTTCCTAACGGCGTGATTTCGGAGCGCGCGGCAATCGGCTAGGAGTCTGTTTGGAAAAGCCGGTACCGGCCCGCTCCCCCGCCCAACCACCCGATCGAGCGTGATCCTGTCGGGTGGTTGGGCGGGGGAGCGGGCTGGTACCGCCTCCAGAAAGCGTGCTTCCGCGCTTTCTCAAACAGGCTCTAATCATTCGTGGGGATTGGGGGCAGGCACCATGATTCACTCGACGCTCCGCGCGTTTCTGGAGCAACCCGTCATGATGGTGATCGCCGTCGGTGAAGCCTCGGGCGGCGCTGCGCTGGGGCGATGCCTCGGGCTGCGGCTTCCGGCCGGAGATGGCCCGATCGAGGTCGTCTTCTCCGCCTGGCAATGGCCGGATCTCGCACGCTCGGCCGGCCCGAGCCGCGCCGTCGCGCTGACCCTGGTGCATCCGAGCACATATCGCACCTATCAGCTCAAGGGGCGGATCGAGACGGTGGGCGAGGGCGATGCGGCGGATATGGCGCTTGCCGATGACTATATCGATCGGATGATCGGCATGCTGGGCGCGCTGGGCGTCGAGCGCGATGTGATCGATCGCTGGTGCGGCATCGATGCGGTGATGCGCGTCGCGATCCGCGCGGACGATCTGTTCGATCAGACGCCGGGGCCACACGCGGGCGAGCGGATTCCGGCATGAGCGTTTCCCTGTCCGACATACTCGATTGCTTCGAAGGCGTGATCCCGTCGGTGATCGCCACGTCCGACGGTGATGGCCGGCCCAACATCTCCTATCTGTCGCAGGTCTTCCATGTCGACGATGCGCATGTGGCGCTGTCGAACCAGTTCTTCTCCAAGACCGCGGCCAATGTCACGCGCAGCGGCCGGGCCACGCTGCTCGCGGTCGATGGCCGATCGGGCGATCAATATCTGCTCGACCTCGTCTTTGTCCGATCCGAACGGACGGGAACATTGTTCCGGCGCATGGCGGCGCATCTCGATGCGATCAGCTCGCAGCACGGCATGGAATCGGTGATGGCGCTGCGCAGCGCCGATATCTTCCGGGTGGAGCAATGCCGGCCGGTGCCCTCGCCCGGCCCCGCGCCGCCGCCGCGCGACGATCGGTCCGCGCCCGAACAGCTCACCTTCGGCGCCGCGCTGGCGGCCGAGCTCGCGTTCGAAAGCGATCCGGACCGGATGCTGGACATCGTGCTCGATCGGCTGACGACGCTGCCGGGCTTCACCAATCTCATGATCCTCGTGCCCGATGGGAGCGCGGCACGGCTGACCACGCTGGCAAGTCGCGGCTATGGCAATACCGGCGTCGGTTCGGAAATCGCGTTCAACGAAGGCGTGATCGGTATTGCCGCGGCCACCGGGGTAGCGGTGCGGATCAGCGACATGAGCCGTGGTCACCGCATGTTCCAGGCGGCACGCGCGACGTCCGGACTGGTCGCGGAACGCCATATTCCCGTGCCGGGGCTGGCGGATCCGCAAAGCCAGCTCGGCGTGCCGATGCTTTCGCGCGGGCGGCTCGCCGGCGTGCTGTTCGCGGAATCGCCGCACCGCTTCGCCTTCACGCGTGAGGATGAGCGCATGCTCGTCATGGTCGGCGCCCAGCTCGCAGGGCATCTCGGCGCGGCGGAGCAGGAGGGGGGCGATATATCCGCCCCCGCTTCCGGCATCGAGGCGCGGCGGTCGCCCATATCGGCGACCGGATCCTTCCATGTCCGCTATTTCGCGTTCGACGACAGCCTGTTCATCGACGATGCCTATGTCATCAAGGGCGTGCCGGGGCGGCTGCTGTTCCATCTCCTCTCGATCCATGCGGAGCAGGGGCGGATCGATTTCACCAATCGCGAATTGCGACTGGATCCGCGCCTTCGCCTGCCCGATTTCAAGGACAATCTGGAAACCCGCCTGATCCTTCTGCGCCGCCGACTCGACGAGCGCGAAGCACCCGTCCGGCTCGCCCGCCCGGAGCGCGGCCGGATCAGGCTGGAGCTTCGCGGCACGCCTTGTCTCTCGGTGATTTCGGACTTGTCCGGGCTCTGAGGGATATCAGCGATCGGATCTGTCGAGACTGGCTTCGTCGAGCAGGGTGAGTTGGGCGGGGCTCAGGTCGAGCGACATCGCGGCCGCGATGTCGTCGAGTTGGGTCATGCTGGTGGCGCTCGCGATCGGTGCGGTGACGCCGGGCTGCGCGGCGTTCCAGGCCAATGCGACCTGCGCTGGCGTCGCGCCGGTTTCGCCTGCCACCGTATCGAGCGCGGCGAGGATCGCCTGCCCGCGGGCGTCGAGATAGCCGGCCATGCGGCTTCCGCGCAGGCTTTGCCCGAAATCGGCTTCCTTGCGGTATTTTCCTGTCAGAAACCCTGATGCCAGCGCGAAATAGGTCAGTACGCCCAGTCCGCGATCGATGCACAGCATCTGCAGCCGGCCCTCGAAATCGTCACGCTTGACCAGATTGAGTTCGGGCTGAAGCACGGTATAGCCCGGCAGCCCCTGCGCGGCGCTGATGTCGAGCGACTCCGCCAGCCGTTCGGCGCTGAAATTCGACGCGCCCAGCGCCCGTACCTTGCCCGTTTCGACCAGCCGGGAAAAGGCGCCCAATACATCCGCGATCGGCGTCTCCGGATCATCCCGATGAGCGTAATAGAGATCGATGTAATCGGTGCGCAGCCGCTTGAGCGATGCGTCGACCGCAGCCGCGATCCGCTCCGGGTGCAGCCCCGTGCCGCCCTCGCCGGGCAGCATGCCCACCTTGGTCGCGATGAGTACGTCATCGCGCCGACCGCGCCGCGCAAGCCAGTCGCCGATCGCACTTTCCGATTCGCCGCCCACATGGCCGGCAATCCAGGCCGAATAAACATCCGCGGTATCGATCATCGTTCCGCCCCGCTCGATAAAGCCCTCCAGGATCATGTCCGAGTCGGCGTCGCCGACGGTCCAGCCGAACACATTGCCGCCCAACACCAGCCGTGGCGTCTTCAGACCGCTCGAACCCAGGGGACGTGTCTCGATCATTTCTGCTCTTCCTTGAGATGGTCGGTTACCTTGCGGACGTCCTGCGATCGTCCACGCGGCAGGATCAATATGTCGTTGCCGCTGGCGACGACGATCAGGTCGTCGACACCGACCAGTGCGATGCGGGGGCCGTCGCTGCGCACCAGGCAATTGTGGCTGTCGATCAGGATGGCGTTGCCGTCACAGGCATTGTCGCTGGCGTCACATCGGCTGAGCGCGTGTAGCGCGTCCCAGCTGCCGAGATCGGACCAGCCCATATCCACCGGCACCACCGCGACACGCTCGGCTTTCTCCATCACCGCATAGTCGATCGAATCGCTCGGCGATTCGGCGAAATGCCCGGCATGTGGGTGGATGCGCCCGCCGTCGCGTTCGGCATCGCGCATGGCGGCCTGAACCGAAGCGAGCATAGCGGGCGCGTGGGCTGAAAGCGCGTCCAGGAAGATGTCGGCGCGGAACAGGAAGATACCGCCATTCCAGGCGTGACCACCGGCCGCCAGCATGGCTTCGGCAGTCGCGCGATCGGGTTTCTCGACGAAACGGGCAACGCGATGGACGCCGGGTGCGAGCGCCTCGCCCGTCTCGATATAGCCATAGCCGGTTTCGGGCTTGTCGGGACTGATGCCGAACGTGACGAGCCAGCCATCCTCGGCAAGCGGCAATGCGGCTTCGATCGCTCGGCGAAAGCTGGCGTGATCGGTGATGACATGGTCGCTCGGCATCACGAGCAATGGGCTGGCCGGATCGGCGGCGATCGCAGCAAGCGCGATCGCCGGCGCGGTGTTGCGCCCGACCGGTTCGAGGATCAGCGCCTGAGGGACCACACCCACCTTGGCGAGTTGCGTTTCGACCGTATCGGCATGCGCATCGTTGGCAACGATGATCGGCGGGTCGAAGCGTGCTTCGTCAAGCGTCCGGCGAGCGGTCAACTGCAGCATGGTCTCCTCGGCCGTGAGCGCCAGCAGCTGTTTCGGGGTTTCGGGGCGCGACATCGGCCAGAGCCGTGTCCCCGATCCTCCAGACAGGATGACCGGTACGATGCGCGTGCTGTTCATAAACGGATTGGCTCCCCTGTGGCCCGACTTGCCGTACCTGCCGGATAAAGATTGCAGCACTGCAAATGGTTGCAACCCCGTCTTCAGGATTTTTTTGTCAATTTGAGCGACACTCCCCCTGTCGGATTATTTTACGGCACGGACGAGCGAACGTGATCAGATTCTTCAAGCACTATATCCCGCATGCCGTGCTGCTGCTCGGTCTGCTCGATCTCGCGCTGCTGCTGACCGCGGCCGAACTCGGCTGGGTGGTCCGGCTGCGCCAGATCGACCAGTCGGTGTTGCCGATCGCAACGCGCTGGCCGCAACTGCTGAGCTTCGCCGCTACGCTGCAACTCGCGATGGTCGCGGTCGGCGTTTACGGCGCGGACGCACTTCAGTCGCTGCGCTTCGCCGCCGCGCGCCTGCTGGTCGCGATTTCGATCGGCGTGCTGTTCCTTTCCGCGCTGTTCTTCCTGATCCCGGAACTCAGCCTGTGGCGGTCCAACCTGCTCTACGCGATGGCCTTCGCGACGGTCTTCCTGTTCGCGATGCGCATCCTGCTCGGCCAGGCGCTGGGCAGCCATGCGTTCAAGCGCCGTCTGGTCGTCCTCGGCGCGGGTGCGCGCGCCGCGCGCGTCAAGGCGCTGGCGCAGAAGCCGGGCGCCGGCTTCGTCGTCGTCGGTTATGTCGGCATGAACGATGGACCGCAGGAGATCCCGGAGGCGATCAACCGCGACGCGATCTACAATCTCGCCGATTATGTCGTGCTGCTCAACGCCAGCGAAGTCGTGTTGGCGCTCGAGGAACGCCGCAACGGGATGCCGCTCAAGGATCTGCTGCGGATCAAGACCACGGGCGTCCATGTCAACGAGATCTCGACCTTTCTCGAGCGTGAGACCGGCCGGGTCGACCTGGCGAGCGTCAATCCGAGCTGGCTGATCTTCTCCGACGGATTTTCGTCGGGGCGGCGGCTGTCGAGCATCGCCAAAAGGTTGTTCGACGTCACCGCCAGCCTGTTGCTGCTGGTGCTGACCGCGCCGCTGATCCTGATCGCGGCGATCGCGGTCAAGCTGGAGAGCCGCGGCCCGGCTTTCTACCGTCAGGCGCGTGTCGGGCTGTTCGGCGAGGAGTTCAGCATCGTCAAGCTGCGCTCGATGCGCACCGATGCGGAGAGCGACGGCAAGGCCGTATTCGCGCAGAAGAACGATCCGCGCGTCACCCGTGTCGGTCGCTTCATCCGCAAGACGCGGATCGACGAACTGCCGCAGACCTGGAGCGTGCTGAAGGGCGAGATGAGCTTTGTCGGCCCGCGCCCGGAACGGCGCCAGTTCGTCGAGGATCTCGAACAGAAGCTGCCCTATTATGCCGAACGCCATATGGTGAAGCCGGGCATCACCGGCTGGGCGCAGATCAATTATCCTTATGGCGCCAGCCTGGAGGATAGCCGCCACAAGCTGGAATATGATCTTTATTACGCGAAGAACTACACACCTTTCCTGGACCTGCTGATCCTGCTGCAGACCGCGCGCGTCGTGCTGTGGCCGGAAGGTGCGGGCGCACGCTGAGGCACGGGCGATGATCGCCACCATCGGCATCTGGAGTCACGCGGTCGCCGCCGGGCTGTTCGCGCTGCTTGCCGCCTGGCAGGCGCGGCGCGGAATTGCCGGTGCGCAGATCATGGCGCTGATCGGCGCGCTGGCCCTGTCGGCGGTCTGGGCATTCGCCGCGGCCGCGGCCGGATCCTGGTCGGTTCTCGGCCAGGGAGCGGAGACGTTGCGCAACATGGGCTGGCTGGGCTTCATGTATCTGCTGCTGCGCCAAGGGCGACGCGGCGACGAGAAGTTCGGGGTTACGCTGATCTATATCGCGGTCGCGCTGCTCGGCGTGGGGCTGATGATGGTCAATCTGGCCCCGCTCGTCCTGCCGGTGACCGAGCCGACCGTGGAAGCGCTCTTCTATCTTTCGCTCGTTCTGCGGATGATGAGCGCGGTCGCGGCTCTTGTGCTGGTGCACAATCTCTACACGGCGGCGGCACCCGAAGCGCGCTGGGGAATCCGCCTCGTCATGTTCGGCCTGGCCGGCATATGGCTGATCGACCTGAACATCTACACATTGGCTTATCTGGGCGGTGGCTGGTCTTCAGAGGCGTTCATGCTGCGCGGCTGCGCGATGGTGGTCGCGGCACCCGTTTTCGGCTTCGCGCTACGCCGCAACGAGCGATGGCAGTTGCGGCTGTCACGCACCGTCACCTTCCAGTCGCTCTCGCTGATCGCGCTGTGCGCCTATCTGGTGGCGGTGGTGCTGGTCGCGGGCGTGATCGAATCGGTCAGCGGTGCGCTGGCGCGCACCGTTCAGGCGGGCTTCGTGATGACCGCGACGGTCGCCGCGCTCGCTCTGCTGCCGTCGCCGCGTTTCAGGGCCTGGTTCCGCGTCAAGCTCGCCAAGCATTTCTTCCGGCATCGCTACGACTATCGTGCCGAATGGATCCGCTTCACCGATACGCTGGGCCGCCCTGGCGAAGGGGCCGTGCCGCTCGACGTGCGGGTGATCAAGGCCGTTGCGGACATCACCGAATCACCCGGGGGACTGTTGCTCGTTCCCGGCGAGGCGGACGGCCTGGGCGTCCAGGCGCAGTGGAACTGGTCGTCGCTCGATGTTCAGGGCGCTGGCGGCGACGCGGGTCTGGCGGCGCATCTGGCGAGCGGACGGATCGTCGAGTTCGACGCGCTGCGCCACGACGATCCGAGGCACGATCGCGAAGCCGCGCTGTTGCCGCAATGGATGCTGGGGACTCCCGATGCCTGGGCATTGGTGCCGCTCGTCCATTTCGACCGGCTTCAGGGTGCGGTGCTGCTTGAACGACCCCCGGTCGATCGTGCGCTCGATTGGGAGGATTTCGATCTGTTGCGCATCGTCGGTCGCCAGATCGCGAGCTATCTTGCCGAGGCCCGGGGGCAGGAGGCGTTGAGCGATGCGCGGCGTTTCGACGAATTCAATCGTCGGTTTGCCTTCATCATGCACGACATCAAGAATCTGGTGAGCCAGCTCAGCCTGGTCGCGCGCAACGCCGAGCGCCATGCCGACAACCCCGAATTCCGCGCCGATATGGTGGCGACGCTGCAATCGTCGGTCGGCAAGATGAACGATCTGCTCGCCCGTCTGTCGCAGCACAACAAGGGACGGCACGAGGAGCCGCGCCGCGTGTCCGGCCAGCGCATTGTCGAGGCGGTGGCGGCAGCCCGCAATCGCCAGCATCCAGTGGTGGTCATGGCCGTGGGTGATCCGATGTTGATCGCCGATCCCGCACGGCTCGAACAGGCGCTGGGGCACCTTGTCCAGAATGCGATCGAAGCCAGCCCGGCAGGTGAGCCGGTTTTGCTCAGCCTGGTGGACAAGGGCGCGGAGATCGCGATCGAGGTGCGCGACCGTGGCGCGGGCATGTCTCAGGAGTTCGTCCGTTCGAGTCTGTTTAAGCCGTTCGCGTCGACGAAGGAGGGCGGCTTCGGCGTCGGCGCGTTCGAGGCGCGCACGCTGATCGCGGCGATGGGCGGCCGCATCGACGTGGAGAGCCGCGAAGGCGAAGGCACCAAATTCATCGTGACGCTGCCGGCGGCGTCCAGAATACCGGAGATGCAATGACGATCGAAAAACCCAAGCTCCTTATCGTCGAGGATGACGAGGGGCTGCAGCGCCAGCTGCGCTGGGCTTATGACGATTATTCGGTGATCACCGTCGGCGATCGTGCGTCGGCGATCGCCGCGTTGCGCGCCGAGGAACCGGCCGTGGTCACGCTCGACCTGGGTTTGCCGCCCGATCCAGACGGCACCAGCGAGGGGTTCGCGACGCTGGCCGAGATCCTCGCGCTCAAGCCGGATACGAAGGTGATCGTCGCATCCGGCCATGGCGCGCGTGAAAGCGCGCTGCGCGCGATCGCGAGCGGCGCCTATGATTTCTATCAGAAGCCCGTCGATATCGACGAACTGGGGCTGATCGTGCGCCGCGCCTTTCAGCTCCACGCGATCGAGGCGGAGAATGTGCGGCTGGCGCAGGCCGGCGGCAGCGAGGCGACGGTGCTGGGCGGGATGATCACCGCCGCGCCGGAAATGCAGAAGGTCGCGCGCACGATCGAGCGCGTCGCCACCGCCGACGTATCGGTGATGCTGCTGGGGGCGAGCGGCACGGGCAAGGAATTGCTGGCGCGCGGCGTGCACCAGTCGAGCGGCCGGCGCGATGGTGCGTTCGTCGCGATCAATTGCGCCGCCATTCCCGAAAATCTGCTCGAAGCCGAACTGTTCGGGCATGAGAAGGGCGCCTTCACCGGCGCGGTGAAGACCAATCAGGGCAAGATCGAACAGGCGCAGGGCGGCACGCTTTTCCTCGACGAGGTCGGGGATATTCCGCTGCCGCTTCAGGTAAAGCTGCTGCGTTTCCTGCAGGAACGGGTGATCGAACGGATCGGCGGGCGGGTTCCGATCGCGGTCGACACGCGCATCGTCTGCGCGACGCATCAGAATCTGGACGCGATGATCGCCGACGGCCGCTTCCGCGAGGATCTTTATTATCGCCTGGCGGAAATCGTCGTCCGTATCCCCTCGCTCGCCGAGCGGCCGGGGGATGCGCCGTTGCTCGCACGCCACTTCCTCCTGCGCTTCGCCAAGGACATGAATCCGGCGGTGAAGGGCCTCGCGCCCGACGCGCTTTCGGCGATCGATGCCTGGAACTGGCCGGGCAATGTCCGCGAGCTGGAGAATCGGATGAAGCGCGCGGTGATCATGGCCGATGGCCGGCTGGTCACCGCCGCCGATCTCGATCTTCCAGGGCAGGCGCGTGCCGACGATGGCGACGTGATCAACCTGAAGACCGCGCGCGAAGCCGCCGATCGCAAGGCGATTCGTCGGGCGCTGGCGCGCAGCGAGGGCAATATCTCGAGCAGCGCCAAGTTGCTGGGGATCAGCCGGCCGACGCTGTACGACCTGCTCAAGCAATATGGCATGCAGGCCTGATCGATCCATGCGCCGCATCACCACCCTGACAATCGCGCTCGCGCTGCTTGCGGCGCCCGCGCTGGCTGCCGACCGCGCCGCCGCGGATGCCGCCATGCGGCGCGCGATGGCGGCCTTCGGCGCCGGCGATCCACGCACCGCGCGCGTCGAGATGCAGAATGCGCTGAAAGCCGATCCCGGCTGGGCGGCGGCGCATGCCATGCAGGCGCGCATCCTGCTGGCGCTGGGTGACGGTCTGGGGGCGGAGGCCGAACTGGAGCGTGCCTTGCGCGCCGGCGTGCCGGCCGCCAGCATATCCTCGTTCCTCGCCCATGCCCATGTGCTCAACGGCAATGGCGAGGCGGCGCTGGCGGTGCTCGATCGCGATCCGCCGCCCGCCGATCAGGCGGGTTATGCCGCGCGAATCCGCGCCCAGGCGCTTGCCGCGCTGGGCGACATGGCGGCCGCCGAAGCCGCGTTCGACCAGTCGCTCGCGCTTGCGCCCAAGGATGTCGCGACCTGGGTCGCGCTCGGTCGGTTCCGCATGGACGTCGCGGATCAGGCGGGCGCGGTGGCGGCGGCCGATCGCGCGATGGCGATCGCTCCACGTTCGGTCGACGCGATGGTTCTCAAGGGCATTCTCGTCCGCAACCAATATGGGCTTGTGGCGGCGCTGCCATGGTTCGAGCGCGCGGCCGAGATCGATCCGCAGGATGTGGATGCGCTGCTCGAAGCGGCGGCGACGCTCGGCGACCTTGGCCGCGCGCGCGAAATGCTGGCGATGACGCGCCGCGCGCTCGCGCTCGATGGCCGCAACGTCCGGGCCTTCTATCTGCAGGCGGTGCTCGCGGCGCGCGCCCGCAATTTCGGCCTGGCGCGCTCGCTGCTGCAACGGACGGGTGACGCGCTCGACGATATGCCCGGCGGCATGCTGCTCCAGGCCGTGCTCGAAATCGATTCGGGCAGCTATGAACAGGCGATCGGTCGGCTCGACCGGCTGGTGTCGATGCAGCCGGACAATCTGCGCGTGCGCCGGTTGCTTGGAACGGCGCAGTGGCGTGCCGGCAATTATCGCGAAGCCATCGCAGCGCTTCGCCCGATCGCGGATCGGCCCGACGCCGATGTCTACACGCTGACGGTGACGGGGCGCGCGCTGGAGGCGATCGATGCGCGCGACGAAGCCGCCGCCTATCTCGATCGCGCCTCAACATCGGCGCCGCGCGGCGGTGCGCCGTTCGACGGCGGCGGTGATCTCGGCACGCTCGCGCGAGAGGCGGCGCTCGATCGCGGCGCGCCCGCACGAATCCGCTATATTCGCGGCCTGCTCGCGGTGGGGCGCGGCGATCAGGCGCTGTCGGAGGCGCGCGCGCTCCAGCGGGCGCACTCCGGGACGCCGGCGGCGCATATCCTGGTCGGCGATGCGCTTGGCGCGATCGGGCAACCGCTGGAGGCGGCGGACGCTTATCGCCTGGCTGCCAATATCAGCTTCAACGAACCCGTTGCGTTGCGCCTGATCGATGCGCTCGATCGCGGCGGGCGTCGCGCCGATGCGATCGCGACGCTCAACCTGTTCCTCACACAGAATCCGCGCAACGTCGCGGCGCTGCTGCTTGCGTCGGACTATTTCCAGGCTGCCGAACAATGGGGCGATTCGATCCGCATCCTCGAAGGGTTGCGCGCGCGCATCGGCAATCGCGACGCGCTGATCCTCAACAATCTGGCCTGGGCATGGTTTCGCAAGGGCGATGCCGACAAGGGGCTGGCCTATGCCGCGCGCGCCTATGCGCTTGCCCCGTCCAATCCTGCGGCGGCGGACGCGTTCGGCTGGCTGTTGTTCGAAACCGACACCGATCGTCGTGCGGGCATAGAATTGCTCGAGAAGGCGCGCGCGATCGCGCCGGCCTCGCCGGCCGTGCACTGGCATCTCGCCCAGGCCTATGCGGCGGTCGGCCGCAAGCCCGAGGCGATGGGTGCGGCGCGATCGGCGCTCGCTTCGCCCGGTTTCGGGCAGGCGGCGGAGGCGAAGGCGCTGATCGCCAGATTGTGAAGCACCTGAAAAAAAGACAAAAAAAGGGCCGATCCAGAGGGACCGGCCTTTGAAAGTTTAGGAGAGGATGCCTGAAAGGCCCGTCCCTCTTGCGGCGCGGTGGCCGATCTCGCAAGTGCGAATGACACCGGTATGCGTGCAAAGATTGCAACCGTACGCAATTTTGCTGCGTGCGGCTGCAATCATGTTCAGTGCGCCACGGGGGCTCCGCGCACGATTCCCGATGCTGAGAGCTGTGCGTCGATCTGCGCCAGCAACCGCTCCAGACCGGGTTCGTCATGGGCTTCGGCGCGTGCGACCAGAACGTCCTGGGTGTTCGATGCGCGCAGCAGCCACCAGCCATCGTCGGTGGTGACACGCGCGCCGTCGGTGCGATCGACCCGGGCGCCATCGGCCTCCAGCCGGTCGAGCACTTCGTCGACAACCGCGAACTTGCGCGATTCGTCGACCTGGAAGCGCATCTCGGGCGTGTTGACCATCGCCGGCATCTCGTCCTTGAGCTGCGTCAGCGACTTGCCCGACATGCGCACTGCGCTCATCAGCCGCACCGCGCCATAGATCGCGTCGTCGAAGCCGTAATAATCCCAGAAGAAGAAGATGTGGCCGCTCATCTCGCCGCCGAGCGGGGAATTTTCCTCTTTCATCTTCGCCTTCACCAGGCTGTGACCGGTCTTCCACATCAGCGGCTTGCCGCCCAGCTCGGCGATCCGGTCGAACAGCGCCTGGCTGGTTTTCACATCGGCGAGGATGGTTGCGCCCGGATTGGCCTTCAGCACGGGTTCGGCCAGGATGCCGAGCAACTGATCGCCCCACACGACCCGGCCCTCGCCGTCGATCGCGCCGATCCGGTCGCCATCGCCGTCGAAGGCGACGCCGAAATCGAGCTGCTTTTCGGCGACGAGCGCCTTCAGATCGGCGAGGTTCTTTTCCTCGGTCGGGTCGGGATGATGGTTGGGGAAGTTCGCATCGACATCCGTGTAGAGCAGGTGATGCTCGCCGGGCAGCAGCTTCACCAGCTTCTCGATCACCGGGCCGGCGGCGCCGTTGCCTGCGTCCCAGCCGATGCGATAGGCGCCGCCGGCATAGCCCGCGAGCAAGCGGCCGACATAATCGTCCATGATGTCGGCATTGGAAACCGTGCCCGATCCTTCGGACCAGTCGCCCGCCGCCGCGAGCCGGCCGATCTCCAGGATCTGCTCGCCGTAAAAGGGCGCGTGATGGATCACCATCTTGAAGCCGTTATAATTGGCGGGATTATGGCTGCCGGTGATCATGATGCCGCCATCGACCTCGAGCACGGCCTCCGCATAATAAAGCATCGGCGTCGGCCCCAGTCCGACGCGGACGACATCGATCCCGCCTTCGTTCAGGCCGCTGATCAGCGCGTTTTCGAGCGACGGAGAGGATTCGCGGCCGTCATAACCCACCGCGACGCGCGTGCCCCCGGCCTTGCGCACCAGCGTCGCGAAGCTGCGGCCGATCGCATAGGCGTCCTTGGTGCCCAGCGTCTGGCCCACGATTCCGCGGATATCATATTCGCGCAGCGTGGTGGGATCGAAGACATGGCTCATCGCTTCACTCCGTTACTTATGGGGCCGTGCCCCGCACTATCGGGATGGCGGCACAACGCGCGAACGCAGCAACAGGTCGCGCGCGGCGTTGATTTTTCCGGCCAGCTCGGCGCTGCCACCGGCATCGGGATGGACGCGCGCGATCAGCCGGCGGTGCGCCGCGCGAATCTGGTCGGGCGTGGCCTCGGGCGGCAGATCGAGCAGGCGCAGGGCCTCGGCGACGCTCATCGTCGGACGCGGCGTGCGACGGCTCATCTTGCCACGCCACCAGAACCAGATCAGCAGGCCGATCCCGGCAAGGAGGATCAGCTTCGCCATGTCAGAGCGCGAGCTCGCCCTGCGGCTGGGGCAGTTCGAGCGCGGAGATCATCTCGCGCAGTTCCTGCCGGGCGGCGATGTGGCTGATGCCGAGCTCACCCAGTTCCTCCAGGTCGAGCAGGGTGATGCCGCGCGGAAACAGCTCGCGGTAGATCACGCGCTCGCCAAGGCCGGGGATCACGCGGAAGCCCACGCGCCGCGACAATTCGGCGACGGCGTTGCCGACGCGGCGCATGTTGCGTGCCTCGACATGCTGAAGGCGATTGCGCAGCACCACCCAGTCGACCGTCGCGCCATCGGCGCGCGCGCGCAATTTGCGCTGGTCCCAGATCAGCTCCGCATAGAAGCTGGGGCGCTTCACCTTGAAGGTCTCGGGGTCGACCTGGCCGATCAGGTCCAGATCGATGAAACTGTCGTTGATCGGCGTCACCAGCGTGTCCGCCATCGCGATCGCGGCGCGCGCGACATCGTCATCGCGGCCCGGCGTATCGATGATCAGGAATTCCCTGCCTTCGCCCAGCTTCGCCACCGCGGTTTCGAGCGCGGGCACCGTCAGCGGATCGAGCACCTCATGGACGGGCAGGATCAGGTCGACCGACTCGCGGCGCACCGTTTCCGCGCGATTGTCCAGATAGCGGCCCAATGTCCGCTGCCGGGTATCGAGGTCGAGCGCCGCGACGCGGCGGCCGGCCTTGGCCAGGCCGATCGCGGTATGGACCGCGGTCGTCGATTTGCCGCTGCCCCCCTTTTCGTTCGCAAAGACGATCAGATGCACGCCATTCACCGCCATGTAGCGATCGGGCCCCCTAGCCACTTGATTCCAGAAGACGCCCCCCGCAAAGAGCGCGTCCCGGCCATATCGGAGGCAAGGCAGGCGTGCAAACGGTCCGTGATCTCGAACAGCTGCGCGCCGCGATCGCGGCGTTTCGCGCCGAGGGATTGTCGGTGGCGCTGGTGGCGACCATGGGCGCGCTTCATGCCGGGCATATGGCGCTGGTCGAAGCGGCGAAGGCGCGCGCCGATCGCGTCGTCACGTCGATCTTCGTCAATCCCAGGCAGTTCGGTCCCAATGAGGATCTCTCGCGCTATCCGCGTCGCGAGCGCGCCGATGCGGACATGCTGGAGGCGGCGGGCTGCGCGCTGCTGTGGATGCCCCCCGTGGAGGTCATGTATCCGGCGGGCTTCGCCACGACGGTTTCGGTGACCGGCGTCAGCGACGGACTCGACGGTGCGTCGCGCCCCGGCCATTTCGATGGCGTCGCCACCGTCGTGTCCAAGCTGTTCAACCAGGTACGGCCCGATTTCGCGCTGTTCGGGGAGAAGGATTATCAGCAGCTCGCGGTGATCCGCCGCATGGTCGCCGATCTCGACATGGGTATCGAGATCGTCGGCGTGCCGACGCAGCGTGACGAGGACGGCCTGGCGCTGTCGTCGCGCAATATCTACCTGACCGAGCAGGAGCGCGAAGCCGCGCGCATGTTGCCGCGCGCGCTGGGAGAGGCGGCGCGCGCGATCAGCGGCGGAACGGCTGTGGCCACGGCGCTCGAACGCGCCGAAGCGGCGCTCGCCAGGGCGGGATTCGATCCGATCGATTATGTCGCGCTTTGTGATGCCGAAACGCTCCAGCCGGTGGACGATCTCGAAAGGCCGGCGCGTCTGATGGCGGCCGCCCGGATCGGCGGTACCCGTCTGATCGACAATCTGGCCGTCGAGGCGGAATCGGTAGCGCAATAATCCCGTTTTTCCTCGGAAAAACAAAGTGAAGATGCGTTAACCATTTCTTTAAACCATATGGTGGATTGTGCCCCTGGGCCGAAAGGCTGAACAGGGGTGTGGGAACATGGGACATAGCGCGGAGCTTGAAAGCTTCTTCATCGAAAGCCGCCTTGCCGATGCCGGCCGCGGCGATCCGGATGCCTGCCTGGAACTGGGCATGGCCTATTCGTCGGGATCGGGAAACACGATCGTCGATCTGATCCAGGCGCACAAATGGTTCAACCTCGCGGCGTTGCGTGGCAGCCATGAAGCGCAGGGTTGGCGGGCCGAAATCGCGGGCGAAATGAGCCCGCGCGAAATCGCCGAAGCACAGCGCCAGGCGCGCGCCTGGCTCATCGAGACGGCGCGCCACGCCGCCTGAGCGCCGACCCCATCGTAAAAAGGGTCAGCAGGATTTCCTGAAGGGGCCGAGTTCGGCGAGCGCGCCGATCTCATGCGATACGGCATCGCGCTCGCGGCGCAGAAAATCCGCGATCGCCGCGCGAAAGCCGGGATCGGCGATATAATGCGCCGAATAGGTCGGCACCGGTTCATAGCCCCGCGCCAGCTTGTGGCCGCCCTGGGCGCCGGCTTCGACGCGATCGAGGCCGCGTGCGATCGCCGCGTCGATCGCCTGATAATAGCAGAGTTCGAAATGGAGGAAGGGCACTTCCTCGATACAGCCCCAATAGCGGCCGTACAGCGTGTCTCCGCCGATCATGTTGAGTGCGCCGGCGATCGGCCTGCCGTCGCGCAGCGCCAGGATCAGCAACAGCGAATCGGCCATGCGTTCGCCGAGCAGCGTGAAGAACGGGCGCGTCAGATAGGGGCGCCCCCATTTGCGCGCGCCGGTGTCCTGATAGAATTGCCAGAACGCGTCCCAGTGGCGCGGTTCGATCGCGTCACCCTGGAGATGGACGATCTCCAGCCCTGCGACAGCGGCCGCGCGTTCCTTGCGGATCGCCTTGCGCTTGCGCGATGCCAGCACGTCGAGGAAATCGTCGAATCCGCGATAACCGCGATTCTGCCAGTGGAATTGGCTGTCGGTACGGATCAGCCAGTCCGCCGCTTCGAACAACGGCACCTGATCGGGCGCGACGAAGGTGGCATGCGCCGAGCTCAATCCGTTCTGCGTCACGATCGTTTCCGCCGCCGCGATCAGGTGTGATGCGATGGCGGGATCGCGCATCAGCAGGCGCGGCCCGGGCACGGGGGAAAAGGGAACGGCGATCTGCAGCTTGGGATAATAGCGTCCGCCCGCGCGTTCCCAGGCATCGGCCCAGCTATGGTCGAACACATATTCGCCCTGGCTGTGGCTCTTGGCATAGGCGGGCAGCACGCCGGCCAGCCGGCCGTCATCGCCGTCGACGGCGATCGGCACGGGCTGCCAGCCGGCGGCGGTGCCGACGCTGCCCGAATCCTCCAGCGCGCTCAGGAAGCCATGCGATACGAAGGGATTCGCATCGCCGGCGCAGGCATTCCAGGCAACGGCGTCGAAATCGCCGACGCCCTGTCCGATGCGGGCGACGAAGCCGTCGTTCATCGGTGGGGCGCCGGCGTCGATGCCGTCCGGATCGCGCAGCCATCATCCATGCGGGGATTGCGATGGCGGCGCGATGCGAACGGACCTGTGGGCATATGGTCTATATGGGATCAGGCGGGCTTGACCGCCACGATCGCATCGACTTCGACGGCGGCGCCCAGCGGCAGGGCGGGCACGCCGACGGCGCTGCGCGCATGCTTGCCGGCATCGCCGAACACCGCCTGCATCAGTTCCGATGCGCCGTTGGCGACCTTGGGCTGTTCGGTGAAGTGCGGATCGCTGGCGACGAACACGCCCAGTTTGACGACGCGCTCGACGCGATCGAGCGAACCCAGGGCCTGTTCCATCTGCGCGAGCAGCATCAGCGCGCAGTTGCGCGCGGCTTCGTAGCCGAATTCGACATTGACGTCCTCGCCGACGCGGCCGGTCATCAGGTCGCCGCCGCGGAAGGGGAGCTGACCCGAGATATGGAGGAGGCCGCCGATTTCCACGGCGGGAACATAGGCCGCGATCGGGGCGGCGGGCTTGGGCAGCTTCAGGCCGAGTTCCTCGAGCTTCTGGGCAGGCGTATCAGTCATGATCTGGGCTCCGTCTTTGGGAAGGGGTGGTCGGAAAGGTGAAGGGCTTCAGCGCACAAGAGGGGCGGGGGCGAGCTTTTCCGCTATCCAGTGCCGCGCCTCGCTCCAGTCGTCGATACGGACATGTGCGGCGGGGGCCGGCGGCACGGCCGGCGCCAGGCTGGGTTCGGCGATCATGTGCAGCCGCCAGACCTCGGGCGCCTCGTCGGCCACCGACTGGTGATGATGCGCGAGATCGTCGACGAAAACCGCCGCGCTCGGTGCATATTCCTCGAGCAGCGCACGCACTGGCGTGCCCTTGCCGCCCTGGTTGGTGACGACGCGGAAATCGATGCCGAACCCACGCAATTGCGCGACGCGATGCGGCTGACGATGGTCCTCCAGATTGGTGAGCACGACGACATCGGCATAGCGGGATATGTCGGCCAGTGCCTCGCGTGCATGGGGCACCAGCGTCTGGCGGTGCATCTCGGTATCGAAAAAGCCGCCGAGCAGCGGCCACATCTCCGCGCGCGACAGATATTCGCCATCGGTCCGCCGGCGCATCGCGCGCGAGAAATCGGCGCCGTCGGGCGTGAAATCGATCGCGTGGGTTTCGCCCAGCCACGCGCCGAAATGGCTGACCATATGGAGCAGCACTTCGTCGCAATCGGTGATCAGCAGTGGCCGGCTCATGCGTCGAGCATCCTGCGCGTCTCGACCAGGATCAAGGGCTTCACCTCGAGCGCGGCGGCGCACGCGATCAGATCGGGTTCATGCGCTTCGAGAAAGGCGAGCACCGCCGAAAGCAACGCGCGATCGCCCGCGCGGGCGCGCAGATCGTCGGCGGTCAGCCCGGTCACGCTCAGCAGTCGATCGGCACGCGCCGGTTCGCTCAGCGTCCAGACCAGCGCCGAGAGCGCCAGCGGCTCTGCATTTGTCTCGGGGCCTGCCATCGCCTAGAGCGTCTCCATTGCATCGAAGAGGCTGGGACGTGGCAAAAAGGGTGCTCGTTGTCGAGGACAACGAACTCAATCTCAAACTTTTCTGCGATCTGCTGCGTGCCCATGATCACGAAGCGGAGCCCGTTCGCGACGGCCGCGAGGCGGTGGACCGCGCGCGCGCCTTTTCGCCCGACCTGATCATCATGGATATCCAGCTGCCCTATGTCAGCGGGCTCGACCTGATCCGCACGATCAAGGCGGATGATGCGCTGAAGCGGATTCCGGTGATGGCGGTGACCGCCTATGCCGCGCATGGCGACGAGGAGCGCATCCGCGAAGCGGGCGCGGAGGCTTATGTCTCCAAGCCGATCTCGGTGATGAAGTTCATCGGCGAGGTCAGCGGGCTGCTATAGGACCGCAGCGGCGTCGATCCGACATTTTCCAGGAGTTCCGGACATGACAAAGGGCGAGCGCATGCGCGGCCCGCCCCGTCTGCCCGGTCGTCACCCTTCCTTGCGCGGAAGGGTGCGAGGGATCACTTGATCTTGGCTTCCTTGAACTCGACGTGCTTGCGCGCGACGGGATCATATTTGCGGAAGGACAGCTTCTCGGTCTGGGTGCGCGGATTCTTCTTGGTGACGTAGAAGAAGCCGGTGCCTTCCGAGCTGACGAGCTTGATCTTGACGGTGGTTGGCTTGGCCATGACCCGAAACCCTTATGCGAATCTGAATTCAGCGAATCTGAAAAAGAAAAGCGGCGAAAACCGCCGCTCGTTCAAGGGCGGCCCAATGCGCGATGGGGGGCGGATTGTCAACCGCCTTATGCCGGGATGCGCTGAGCATTGCTCATCGCATCCCGGTCCAGCCCGCGCGGTGCCTGAGCGTTCCAGGGTGCGGATGCGTCAGCATCCCTGCACCCTGCTATTGGAGCGGCTCCGGGGCAGCCGGACTCGGCTGCCGGCTCGGGAACCACGACATATCAGGGAATCCGGAGTCGCTTCGGTTCGATCCGAGCCGGAACGACTCGAGCATCGCGAGAGGGCGGCATTTATCGGCGCCGGCGGCGGATTTGCCGAATCGCACCGATTCGATGCGGTCTGGCGGCGGCTCTCCTCACGCGATAAGCAACCGTCACAGAGAGATAAAGGAGAGCCTCCCCATATGCGTGCCCATCTACCTGCCCTGTCACTCGTCCTGATGCTCGCGGCCTGCGGGCCGGCGACCAAGACCGCGGAACCCGTCGATGCCGCCGCGCTCCATGAAAAGCTGCTCGTGCTCGATACGCATCTCGACACGCCCGCCAATTTCGGCCGGCCGGGTTGGGATATCGCGCAACGGCACACCATGGGCGACGATATGACCCAGGTCGATCTGCCGCGCATGAAGCAGGGCGGCCTCGATGGCGGCTTCTGGGTGATCTACACCGCGCAGGGGCCGCTGACCGCCAAGGGATTCGCCGACGCGAAGGCCTTCGCGCTCAAGCGCTCGGATGAGATCGCGGCGATCGTCGCGAAGAATCCCGACACGATGGCGCTCGCGACCACGGCCGACGACGCGCAGAAGATCGCCGCCTCGGGCAAGGTGATCGTCTATCAGAGCATCGAGAACAGCTATCCGTTGGGTGAGGACCTGTCGCTGCTCGGCGAATTCTACCGGCGCGGCGTGCGCATGGTGGGCCCCGTCCACAGCGCCGACAACCAGTTCGCGGACAGCACCACGGGCAAGGCGCGCTGGGGCGGGTTGAGTCCGCTCGGCAAGCAATGGGTGGCGGAAATGAACCGGCTCGGCATGGTGATCGACGGCAGCCATTCGTCGGATGCCACGCTCGATCAGATGCTGGCGCTGTCCAAGACGCCGATCATCCTGTCGCATTCGGGGCCGAAGGCGGCGAACGATCATCCCCGCAATCTCGACGACGGCCGGATCAAGGCGGTTGCGGCCAAGGGCGGCGTGATCCAGATCAACAGCATCTTCCTGGCACCGCTCAACAGCAGCCCCGAACGCGATGCGCTCGAGGCGCGCAAGGAAAAGATCGGCACGATGACGCCGGAGGAGCAGCGCAAGCTCGCGGCGGATTTTGCCGCGCTGGACGCCAAGGCGCCCTATCAGGACGCCAGCTTCGAGAATTTCATGGCATCGATGCTGCACGTGCTGAAGCTGGTCGGTGCCGATCATGTCGGCATGGGCGCCGATTGGGACGGCGGCGGCGGCGTCAAGGGCATGGAGGATGTCTCGCTGCTGCCCAAGATCACTGCGCGGCTGCTCAAGGAAGGCTATTCGGAAACCGATATCGCCAAGATCATGGGCGGCAACACGCTGCGGGTGCTGCGCGCGGCAGAGGCTGCCAAAGGCAAATAGGCGGGGTTTTCGCGGGTGTCGCGCCGACGGCGCGGCGCCCGCCGACTCCGTTGTGCTTGCCGGATATCGAGAAAGGGCATAGCCTTCTTCCGGACGCTTGGGAGAGGGTGTCGCCATGACGAGAAATCTGTTGTTCGCGCTTCCGGCCGCGGCGCTCGCCGTGGCCGTGCAAGCCCCTGCGCAAGAGGCGCCGAAGCCCGCCGCGACCGTGGCTGTCGCGACGCCGCATGCGGAAGTCGTCGATATCGGAATCGACAAGACCATGCGCATGACGGTGCCGGTCAGCATCGGCGGCGTCGGGCCGTTCGCCTTTCTGGTCGATACCGGCGCGGAGCGCACCGTGATCTCGCGCGAGCTTGCCGATCGGCTGGCGCTCAGCGATGCGGGATCGGCGCTGGTCCATTCGATGACGGGCAGCGAGCGGGTGACCACGGTGCTGATCCCGTCGCTCAAGGTCAGCGCGAATCCGACCACGGACATTCGTGCCCCCGCATTCGCCCAGCAGCATATCGGCGCATCGGGCCTGATCGGCATCGACAGCCTGCGCGATCAGCGCGTCACGCTCGATTTCAAGGCAGGCACGATGACGATCACGCCCGCGCGGAAGGTGAGCGATCGCCACGATCCGGACGAGATCATCGTCACCGCGCGGCGGCGCGCCGGCCAGCTTATCCTGACCGGGGCGACGCTCAACGGCTCGCGCGTCGATGTCATCATCGACACGGGCGCGCAGGTGTCGGTGGGCAATGGCGCGTTGCGGCGGCGGCTGCTCGAACGCAATCCGCGCCATCCGCCCAAGTCGATCGAGTTGATCAGCGTCACCGGTGGGCGCGCCGAAGCCAGCTATACCAGCGTGCGAGAGATCAAGCTGGGCGGAGCGACGATCAACAACATGCCGATCGCCTTCGCCGACGCGCCGATCTTCCGTACGCTCGATCTGACGCGACGTCCCGCGATCCTGCTCGGCATGGATGCATTGCGCATGTTCGATCGCGTCTCGGTGGATTTCGCCAATCGCAAGGTTCGGCTGCTGCTGCCCGACGGCGCGGAACGCAATACCGGCACGCGCATGGCGGCCCGAGTGATTTCGAGGCAGGCGGACTCACCGGCCGGCTCGGAAATCACCCGAAATTCGGAACCTGGGCATATGCCTGCGATTTGATAACGAATGCTGGTTGCCGATAGCTGGAGCGAGATCGCGCTGCGCCTGGGGATCGCGACGGCGATCGGGCTGCTGCTCGGGCTCGATCGGGAATTACGTGGGCATGACGCCGGACTCAGGACCAATGCATTGGTCGCGCTCAGCTCGGCGATGGTCACGCTGTCCTCGCTGCTGCTGTTCGATACGCTCAAGCATCTGAATTCGCAGCCCGATCCGCTGCGTGTGATCCAGGGTGTCGCGCAGGCGATCGGCTTCATCGCGGCCGGGCTGATCTTCGTGAAGCGGGGCGATGTCCACAATGTCACCACCGCCGCCAATCTCTGGGTCTCCGCCTCCGCCGGGATCGTCGCGGGGCTCGGCCAGTACAAGTTGCTCGCCGTCGGCACCGTGCTCGCGCTGCTGCTGCTGCTGTCCGAATTCCTCTTCAAGCGGCTGATTCCGCATTATCACCAGCCGCCGCCCGACGATGGCGATGCGGCTTCGCAACCCCAGGGCGCGATTCATCGCAACACCGCCAAATATGATGATCCTCCGCCTTGAACGCGGCGACGAAGGCGGGTTAAGAGGGGGCATGGTTCCCTTTTCGTTCGCAGGGCATGATCTGATCGCGCTGCCGCAGGGGGCGCTGTTCTGGCCGGCGCGGCGCGCATTGCTGGTCGCCGATCTGCATTTTGAAAAGGCGAGCTGGTTCGCGCGTTTCGGCCAGATGCTGCCGCCATATGATTCGATCGCGACGCTGGCCGATCTTGCGGCGCTACGCGCGGCGACCGGGGCGGTGGAGATCTGGTGCCTTGGCGACAGTTTCCATGATAGCGAGGGTGCGGCGCGACTGCCCGAGCGGGCACGCGACATGCTGCGCACACTCACCGCCGCGACGCGTTTCGTGTGGATCACCGGCAATCACGACGGGGCGCTGGCGGATTGGCTCGGCGGAGAGATTCTCGCGGAGGCGGTGGTGGACGGGCTGGTGCTGCGTCATGAGGCGGATCCGCTCGAGATACGGCCCGAATTGTCCGGGCATTTCCATCCCAAGTTCCGCGTCACCGTGCGCGGGCGGCATGTTTCGCGCCGCTGCTTCGTCGCGACCGGTGCCAAGCTGATCCTGCCCGCCTTCGGCGCGCTGACGGGCGGGCTCGATGCCGGCCACCCGGAGATCATCCGCGCGGTCGGCCGTGGCGCTCAGGCGCTGGTGCCGCTGAGCGATCGCCTGCTGCGGTTCCCGCTGGCGGCTTGAATTTCCAACCTGTCGTCCCCGCGTTCGCGGGGTATTATCGCGCCAATGCCGGAAAACCGGCCTTGAATGCCGCCACCTTCGGCTTGTCCCAGCGCAGGATATAGGGATGGTTCGGGTTGCGGCGGAAGAAGTCCTGGTGGAAGGGCTCCGCCGGATAGAAGCGGCCCGTCTCGATACGGGTGACGATGGGCTTGGGAAAAGCGCGGACGCGCCCGAGCTGTGCGATATAGGCCTGCGCGATCTTCGCCTGTTCCGTATTTTGCGGAAAGATCGCGGAGCGATAGCTGGGGCCGGTGTCCGGCCCCTGCCGATTGAGCTGGGTGGGATCGTGCGCGACCGCGAAGAAGACGCGCAGGAGCGTGCCGTAGCTCACCAGCGCCGGATCAAAATCGATGCGGATCGCCTCTGCATGGCCGGTGCGCTCGCTGGAGACCTGGCCATAGGTCGCGGTGTCGGCGGTGCCGCCCGCATAGCCGGAGGTGACCGAGCGGACGCCCTTCATCTGTTCGAACACCGCCTCCATGCCCCAGAAGCAACCGCCCGCCAGCACCGCGGTCTGCGTGCCCTTGCCGGCGGCGGCGTCGATCGCCGCGCGGGGCAGGTTTCGCGCCTGCTCGGCATTGGCGGGGGTGGCGGACAGCATCGGCCAGGCCAGGGCCGCGAGCGCGGCGGCGGCGATGGTGAACGGAATGACGGCGAATTTCGAAGTCATGGCGGGCATCCTTCGCCCACCCCTTAGCAGTTTCCCGATGAATGCGGGATGGCTCGATCAGGCGAGGCCGGCGGCGACCTTCAACGCTTCGATGGCAAGGATGGCGCCTTCGGGCGGCTGCACGGCCAGGATGGCGATCGCCCCCACCAGAAAACCGCCAGCGAAGCGGCGAGCCAGATCGGATTTCAGCACCGATATCATTGTCTCGTTTCCTCTTTCGTCCGACGCTGGGCCGAATCAATATCGTTTCCGATCAACCCGCGATGCCACCGCGCGCCTGACGCCGCAGTGAACGGGATCACAGGGTTTCGTTCATCTTCGAAAGCGCCCGCGCGGATGCGGCGGTGCCGGTCATCCGCTCGGGCGTCTCTTCGCCATGACGGCGCCGGGGCGCCGTTTCCGCATCAGCGCAGCGCGGCGCATGCCTCCTGGATGCGGGTGCACGCCTCGGTCAGGATCGCTTCCGACGTCGCGTAGCTGACGCGGAACGCGGGCTCGAGGCCGAATGCCGCGCCATGGACGGCGGCGACGCGCGCATCGTCGAGGAAATACTCGATCAGCGCGGCATCATTCTCGATCGTCTTGCCGCCCGGCGTGGTCTTGCCGATCAGGCCCGACACGTCGGGATAGACGTAGAAGGCGCCTTCGGGGCGCGGGCAATGGATGCCGTTGACCTGGTTGAGCATCGAGACGACGAGGTCGCGACGGCCCTGGAACGCCTTGTTGCGTTCCTCCAGGAAGCTCTGGTCGCCGGTAAGGGCGGCGGTGGCGGCGGCCTGCGCGATCGAACAGGGGTTCGACGTCGATTGCGACTGAAGCTTGCCCATCGCCTTGATCAGCCATTCGGGGCCGCCGGCGAAGCCGATGCGCCAGCCGGTCATCGAATAGGCCTTGGAACAGCCATTCACCGTCAATGTGCGATCGTAGAGATCGGGCGCGATCTGCGCGATCGTGGTGAAGGCGAAATCGTCATAGACGATATGCTCGTACATATCGTCGGCCATCACCAGCACCTGGGGGTGGCGGCGCAGCACCTCCGCGATCGCTTCCAGCTCGGTCCGCGAATAGGCGGCGCCCGTCGGGTTCGACGGCGAATTGAGGATCAGCCACTTGGTCGCGGGCGTGATCGCCGCTTCGAGCTGCGCCGGAGTGATCTTGTAATTCTGCGATGCGCCCGCTTCGATCACCACGGGCGTGCCGCCCGCGAAGTTCACGATATCGGGGTAGCTGACCCAATAGGGCGCGGGGATGATCACTTCGTCGCCCGCTTCCACGCTTGCCACCAGCGCGTTGAACAGCGTGTGCTTGCCGCCCACGTTCACGCTGATCTGGCCGGGGGTGTACACCAGTCCGTTGTCGCGCTTGAACTTCGTGGCGATCGCGTCCTTGAGCTCCGCGGTGCCGTCGACATTGGTATATTTGGTCTTGCCCGCGCGGATCGCCTCGATCGCGGCTTCCTTCACGAAATCCGGCGTGTCGAAATCGGGCTCGCCGGCGCCCAGGCCGATCACGTCGATGCCCTGGCGCTTCAGGTCGAGCACGCGGCTGGTCATCGCCAGCGTTGCGGAAGGCTGGATGCGCCCGAGCGCGGCGGAGGTGCGGGACATGGAATACGCTCCTGTTGCGGTGCGGCATGCCCCATAGGCCGGGCGATTCGTTACGGCAATGGCGGTTCGTCCAAGAATTCCGGCCGGTGGATATTTTTTCGGTCAGCGAACCAGAACCGCCGGAATCAGCCCGCGCACGGCATTGCCGACGAAGAATCCGTCGGCGAGATCGGCCGCCGTCAGATCGGCTTCGACGGCGCGACCCTCGTCCAGAAGCCGTCCCCGCAGGATGCCCGGCAACAGTCCGCGCGCGAGCGGCGGGGTCAGCAGCGCGCCGTTCCGTTCGACGAAGATGTTGGTGAAGCTGCCTTCGGTCAGCCGGCCTTCGCCGTCTTCGAAGATCACCTCGAAGCTGCCGGCGCTGCCCAGCGCCTCGCGATAGAAGCCGCGATCGGTCGTCTTGTGGCGCAGCCGGAAATCGGCGGGATCGACGGGAAGCGGTTGGAGCGCGACCGTGACGGGCGCTTGTGCTGGCGGTGGAGCGGGGCGGATCTCGATCGCGACGGCGCCGCTCTTCGCCAGCAACAGGCGGACGCGCGATGCGGCGCGCAGCCGGAATGTCGCGGCCTGCAGCTCGTTGCGGACTTCGTGGCGGTCGAAGGCGAAGCCCAGCGCGTCGGCACTCGCCTTCATCCGTTCGAGATGGCGTTCCAGCAGCAGCAACCCGTCCGACGGGTCGAAGGCCATGGTTTCGATCAGGTCGAACGCGCGCGCGCCTGTGGTCACGAAGCGGCCCTTGGCGAGGCATTCCGCCCATTCGCCCGCCGCGCTCGAATCCGCGACCACCGCGCTTCCCAGTCCGATTTCAGCGTCAACGGCCCCCCGCTTCATTGTCAGTGTCCTGATGACGACATTGAACGCCGCATCGCCCGCCGGATCAAGCCATCCGATCGATCCCGTATAGGCACCTCGCGCCGAAGTCTCGACCTCGGCGATGATTTCCATCGCGCGGATCTTGGGCGCGCCGGTGATCGATCCGCAGGGAAACAGCGCTTCCAGCACGTCCACCGGGGCGCGGCCAGGCGACAGCCGCGCGGTGACCGTCGATGTCATTGTGTGGATCGTCGGATAGGTTTCGACGGTGAACAGGTTCGGCACAGCGACGCTGCCGGCCTCCGCCACGCGCGACAGGTCGTTGCGCAGCAGATCGACGATCATCAGATTCTCGGCCCGCTCCTTGGGATCGGCGCCGAGCGCCGCCGCTGCCGCGCGATCCGCGACGGCATCCGCGTGGCGGCGCGCCGTGCCCTTCATCGGCCGCGCGGTCAGCATGCCCTTGTCGAGCGTGAAGAACAATTCGGGCGAGGCGGACAACAGCCAATGCTCGCCGGTGAACAACGCGCCACCCCAGCCCGCCTCCGACGCGGCGCGCAGCCGCGCATAAAGCGCGAGCGGATGGCCCGCGACCGGAACGCGCGCGCGGAAGCTGAGATTGGCCTGATAGATGTCGCCCGCCGCGATATAATCGCGGACGCGGGCGAAGCGCGTCGCATAGTCGGGGGCGGACAATTCGGGCTCGGGCGTGCCCGCCCAGGCGCCGGCGGGATCGGGCAGCAATGCCGCGACCTCATCCGCCGGGATCGCGGTGAAGCCCCGGAACAGGCCGAACCAGAGCAGCGGCAGCGATGGATCGTGCCGCATGGGCAATCCGGGCTCGAAAGCGGGGCTCGCTTCATAGGCGATATAGCCGGCGGCATGCAGGCCGTCCGTCCGGGCCCGGGCCAGGCGTTCCATCGCGGCTGGAATATCGGCGATCGCCGATGCCGCGACGATGCCGACGGGATCGCGATACAGCCGCGCCATGCCCGCGCCGGTGGCGCGCGCGTCGTCGAGCAGGACGAAAGGCTGGGTATCGGCGATCATCGGGTGCAGCGATTGCCTCACCCGATGGGCCTGCGTAAAGCGAAAGCCATAAAATCGCGGAGAGCCGGGATGATCACGCATATGGCAGGCGCCGGTATCGGCCGTTGACGCCCCTCATCTATCTTGGCGCCGCGCTGGCGGAGATCTTCGGATGCTTCGCCTTCTGGGCATGGCTGCGGCTGGGCAAGTCGGCACTTTGGGTCGCACCGGGCATGGTGTCGCTCGCCTTGTTCGCCTGGGCATTGACGATGGTGGAAAGCGCGCTGGCGGGACGGGCCTTCGCGGCCTATGGCGGCGTCTACATCGTCGCGTCGCTCGGCTGGCTCTGGGCGGTCGAAGGTGCACGGCCTGATCGATGGGACATCATGGGCGGTGCGGTCTGTCTGCTGGGCGCCGCGCTGATCCTGTTCGGGCCGAGAGGACATTGAGGGGCTGAAATGGTTGCGAGCGTATTCGACCTGTTCAAGATCGGGGTGGGGCCGTCGAGTTCGCACACCATGGGGCCGATGACGGCCGGCGCCGATTTCGCGCGGCGCCTGTCGGACCTTGGCGTCATCGATCGCGTCGTCCGTGTCGATGCGGCGCTTTATGGGTCGCTGGCGCTGACCGGCAAGGGCCACGCCACCGATCGCGCGGTGTTGCTGGGGCTGGCCGGCCATGTGCCTGCCGCGATCGATCCCGATGCGGCCGACGCAGCGATCGCGGCGATCCGCGCGGAGAGCCGGCTGAAGCTGGGCGGCGTCCACGATATCGCGTTCGACGAAGCCAGGGATCTGCGCTTCCTCCAGCGCGAGCGGCTCGATTTCCATTCCAACGCCATGACCTTCACCGCATTCGACGGCGCCGGGGCCGAGCTTGCGCGCCGCACCTATTATTCGGTCGGTGGCGGCGCGGTGCTCGATGAAGACCAGATCGGCCGCAATGCCGCGCCCGAAGGCGGATGGGACGTGCCGCATATCTTCCATTCGGGCGCCGAACTGCTCGCGCTCGCCGAGGAGAAGGGCCTGACCATCGCCGGGCTGATGCGCGCCAACGAGGAAGCGACGCTGGCGCCGGACGAGGTTTCCGCGCGGCTCGGCGCGATCGCCGACGCGATGTCGGCCTGTATCGATCGCGGCATCCGCTCCGCGAGCTGCGAGCTGCCTGGCGGTCTGCGCGTCAAGCGCCGCGCACCCGGCGTCTATCGCACGCTCATCGAGCGCCAGGAACGCGCGCTCGCCGATCCGCTGACCGTGATCGACTGGATCAACCTGTGGGCGCTGGCGGTGAACGAGGAGAATGCGGCCGGCGGCAAGGTGGTGACCGCGCCGACCAACGGCGCTGCGGGCATCGTGCCGGCGGTGCTGCGCTATTATGAGCGTTTCACGCCCAAGGCGACGCGCGAGGGCGTCGAGGATTTCCTGCTGACCGCCGCCGCGATCGGTTCGCTCTTCCGCGAGAATGCCTCGATCTCGGGCGCCGAAGTCGGTTGCCAGGGCGAAGTCGGTGTCGCCTGTTCGATGGCGGCCGCCGGCCTCGCCGCCGCGCTCGGCGCGACGCCCGCGCAGATCGAGAATGCCGCGGAGATCGGCATGGAGCATAATCTGGGTCTCACCTGCGATCCGGTGGGCGGGCTGGTCCAGGTGCCGTGCATCGAGCGCAATGCGGTGGGATCGATCAAGGCGGTGGAGGCGACGCGGCTGGCGATGCTGGGCGACGGCACGCACCGGGTGAGCCTGGACCAGGTGATCGAGACGATGCGCAAGACCGGGCTCGACATGTCCGAGCGCTACAAGGAAACGTCGCTCGGCGGCCTCGCTGTCAATGTGGTGGAGTGCTGAGGGATAGCTGCGACATGGCGGATGCCGTCACTTTCTGCGGCTGACGACTATCCGTTTGCTTCGAGCGCAGGTTCGAGCTTGTCGAGAACCGAAGTCGAGAAGGGCGCCGGAAGACTTCTCGACGGCCGCGTCTCGACAGGCTCGACGCTGCTCGAAGCGAACGGAATAGGGATTGATGTCTAATCGCTTCGGTCGAGCGTACGCGCCTCTTCGACCAGCAGCACCGGTACCCCGTCGCGTACCGGATAGGCCAGTCCCGCGGCTTCGGACACCAGTTCCTGCCGCGCTTCATCGTAACGCAGCGGCTGGCGGGTGAGCGGGCAGACCAGGATCGCGAGCAGGTCGGGATCGATGCTCATTGCAGCGTCGCTCCGTCGCCGTCGTCATTGCCGTGGCGCGCGAAGAATTGCATCAATTGCACGATCAGGTCGGCGCGTTCGGCGATGTCGGAAGCTTCGAGCAACGCCTGTTTCGCCGCGACGTCGAACGGCGCGATCTGCGCGATGCCGTTGACCAGCGATTCGTCGTCGAGCCGCGCCACCGCTTCCCAGTCGACGGCATAGCCCTGGGCATCGGCGAAGCGGCGCGATTCGATCTCCAGCGCGGCGCGGCGGGCGATGTCGAGCACCGCGTCGTCCTCGTCGTCGGCAAAACCGTCGAAGCTGACTTCGAGCTGGCGGAACGGCGTGGTCACGTCCAGCTCGCGCAGCGTGCGGAAGCGCGCCAGCCCTTCGAGCACGATATTGTAGCGGCCATCGTCCAGCGCCTCGACATGCGCGATCCGGCCGACACAGCCCACACCGAACAGGGGCGGCGCTTCATTGGCCGTAGTTGCCGATTCGAGCGCGACCGGAATCGGCTGGATCATGCCGATACGGCGGTCGCGCGCCATCGCGTCGCTGACGAGCGCGCGATAGCGCGGCTCGAAGATATGCAGCGGCAACTGCATGCGCGGGAACAGCAACGCGCCGGGCAGCGGAAAGACCGACAGGCGGGATCCGCCGCCAGCCATCAGGTGAACAGGATCGCGGAGAGCCGCCGGCGAAGCTGCGACACCCAGGGATCCTCCAGCCCGACGACTTCCATCAGCTTCAGCAGCCGCTGGCGCGCCGCGCCATCGTTCCAGGTGCGATCGCGCGCGATGCTTTCGAGCAGCGCGTCCGCAGCACCCTCGCGGTCGCCCGCCGCCATCAGGCCGCCGGCCAGTTCGAAGCGCGCCTCATGATCGTCGGGGTCGGCCTCGACGCGTGCGCGCAGGGCGGCGAGATCGTCGACGGGTTGCGCTTCCTTGGCGAGCGCGAGCGCGCTCTCGGCGCGCTGGATCGCGGCATCCTTGCGCAGCGCTTCCGGCAGCGCGGCAAGCATCGCCTCGGCTTCCTCGGTGTGGCCGGCCGCGACCGCGGCGCGCAATTGCCCGGAAAGCGCGGCGGCTTCCTCCGGCGCCATTTCGACGATCTGCCCGAAGATTGCCAACGCGCGCTCCGCATCGCCCGCCGCCAGCACCTCCTCGCCCATGGCGAGCAGTGGCGCGATTTCCTGCTTCAGATCGGCTTCGGCGCTCTGCACCGGCAACTGCCGCAGGATCTGATCGAGCATCTGCTTGATCTGGCCTTCGGTGCGCGCGGGTGTCATGTCCGCGACGATCTGGCCCTGGAACACCGCATAGACGGTGGGGATGGACTGGATGCGGAACTGGGCGGCGACGGCCTTGTTGGCGTCGACATCGATCTTGACGAGCTTGACGCCCTTGTCGGCATAATCGGCCGCGACCTTTTCGATCACCGGGCCGAGCTGCTTGCACGGGCCGCACCATTCGGCCCAGAAATCGATGATCACCAGGCTCGTCATCGAGGGTTCGATCACGTCGCGCTTGAAGGCCTCGAAAGCCTCGCGTTCGTTAGCACCCATTCCGAGACTCGCCACCGATCTTCACTCCTGCTGATGTCGCGGCCTTATGTGGGGCCGAGGGGCGTCTTGCCAAGCCCCGTACCGGACTATTGCGTGCCGGGGATGACAGCGCCTTGCCGCGCCAGCATCGCGAGCAGCGCCGCGCCGGCCGCGGCGATCCACAGGCTGGCGAGGCCGGCATGCATATAGCCGATCGATCCGGCGACCGCGCCGGCGACCAGCCCTAGCCAGAGCAGCAGATAGGGGATCCAGGCCATCGGGGCGCCGCCGCGCAACGCATCGGCGATCCGCTGGCCCAGCTTGACCAGCGTGCCGGTCATATAGGTGACGCCGATGCTCACTTCGCCGTCTCGCTGGAAAACGGTGTTCGCGCACCCCATCGCAAGCGCCATGGCGCCGATCGCGGCATTGTTCATGCCCAGCAGGTCCGCCAGCGCGGCGGAGAGCAACAGCGCCGCGACCATCGCGAGCACCGCGCGCGGGCGGTTCTTCGCCGTGGCGGGCAGCAGCGATCCGGCGACGACGCCGATCACGAACGCCGCGATCAGCAGCGCCGCGCGCCATGCGAAGGACGACCCTTCGGAAAGGCCCACCGCCAGCCGCGTCGAATTGCCGCTCATGAACGATACGAACAGGCCGCCCAGCTTCAGAAAGCCCACCGCATCGACAAAACCCGCGAGCATCGCCAGGCAAATGGCCAGCCGTTGCGCATGTCGGTCGTGTCGGATCATGCCGCTTCATAACCCGCCATCGAGCCCGGCGGAACGGCGCGATCGAAAGAGTCGCGATCCGCTTGTCACTGGGCGCGGCGGGTGGCAGACAGCGCCCCGCCTGATCCGAAAAATCATCCTGATCAGGAGAGAATCAAGAATGAGGGGAACGAAATGCCCAAGTCTTTCCGCATGGCTCTGGCGGCGGGTGCCGCGCTGCTCGCCTTTCCCGCGATCGCTGCGGCGCAGGACGATACCGCATTCCTCCGTTTCCCGCTCGCCACGACGGTCAGCGCCGCCGACGCGCCCGCCTTTGCCTGGCTGATCCGCCAGGGCAGCGACAGCATCATCATGGCCGCCAGTGCCCCCAAATTCGAACGAATCAAGCTGTTCTCGCGCACCGATAGCGATGGCCAGCCGATCACCGATGTCCGCATGTCGCCCGACGGCCGCTACGTCGTTTTCCAGACCGCGGCCGGCTTCGGCGGCGGACGCGCCTATAATCCCGCCAGCCTGATCGATCCGCCCAAGCCGACGCTCTGGGTGATGGAGGCGCGCGCCGGGGCGAAGCCGGTCCAGGTCGCGGCCGGCCAGGGCCCGATCTTCTCCCCGGATGGGCGCACGCTCATCTATCGCCAGGGCCGCGATCTCTGGTCGGCCGAACTCGCCGCGCCCGGCCAGTCCAAGCTGATGATCGCGGGCGGGGCCGCGTTCGGCCAGCCGATCTGGACCAGGGACGGCAAGGGGCTGATCTTCGTTTCCGATCGCGGCGGCTATTCGTTCCTGGGTCGCTACGCATTGGGTGCGGACAAGGTGGAGTGGCTGGTCACGGGCGCCGACCGGGTCGGTTCGCCGGTGCTGTCGCCCGACGGCAAGACCGTCGCCTATCTGCGCTTCGGCGGCCGTCAGCATGACGTGACCTACGATCTGACCGAAAGCGAGCCTTTCGCGGTCGAGACCGTCGAGATCGCGACCGGCGCGATCCGCACGTTGTGGCAGAGCAAGGACCGCGCGGTGACGGCGGGGCTCGAGGATGGCGACAATGCGCTGCGCTGGGTGGGCGACGACACGATCGTCTTCTATTCCGAGCATGACGGCTGGGGCCGGCTTTACGCGGTGGCGCGCGGGGGCGGCGAGATTCGCGGCCTGACCCCAACCGGCTGCGAGGCGGCGGAAAGCGAGCCGGCCGGCGCCGATTCGCTGTTCGTCGTCCATAATTGCCGCGACATCGACACGCGCCAGCTTTCGATCATCAATGTCCGCACCGGCGCCGAGCGTCAGGTGAAGCGCGATGACGTCGTCATGGCCAATGCGGTCACGGCAGGCGCCAGCGGCTATGTCGCGCTCACCGGCGGCGATACCGACAATGCGCCGCTCGTCCGCGTGCTCGATCTGAAGTCGGGCGCGACGGTGATGGCGGAGAAGCCGGCCGACTATGGCTATAGCCGCAGTTTCGCGGCGCCCGCCCCCAAGGCGGTCCGCATCAAGGCCGCCGATGGCGGCACCGTGCCCGCGCAGCTCTTCATGCCCGCCGGCAAAGGGCCGCATCCCGCGCTCGTCTATGTCCATGGCGGGCCTTCACGCCAGATGTACCCCGCCTTCCACTATAGCGATTATTACGCGAACGATTATGCGATGAACCGGCGCCTGGCCGAACAGGGCTATGTCGTCGTCGCGGTCAATTATCGCTCCGGCATCGGCTATGGCCGCGCCTTCCGCGAGGCAGAAGGGCGCGGCTGGCGCGCCGCGTCCGAATATAGCGACGTGCTGGGCGTCGGCCGCTGGCTCGCGCAGCGCGACGATGTCGATCGCAAGCGGATCGGCATCTGGGGCGGTTCCTATGGCGGGCTGCTCACCGGCCAGGCCTTGGCGCGCAATTCCGATCTGTTCAGCGCGGGCGTCGCGATCCATGGCGTGTTCGACTGGTCCTGGCCGTCGGCGCTGGAAGGGCACCTCAATCCCAGCCGCTTCTTCGGGGTGAGCGAGGCCAATCGCCCGACCGCGCTCAAGGCGTCGCCGCTCGGCGCGATCGACGGCTGGCGCTCGCCCGTGCTGCTGTTCAGCGGCGACCAGGACATGAATGTCGATGTCCGCGAAACCGTCGACCTCGCGCAGAAGTTGAAGGCGCGTAACGTCGATGTCCGCACCGTGATCCTGCCGGGCGAGGCGCATGGCTTCGTGCGACACGAAAGCTGGGTACGACTGTGGCACGAGCAGGATCGCTTCCTGAACGAGAAGCTGGGCGCGAAATAACCGGGCGGCGCCCCCCGAATGCTGCTATGTGAATGACAAGGATGGAGAATAATAGCGGGCGTCGGGGTGCAGCAGGGGTCGGATCGATCGGAGGGCAGGGACGGGCGACCTGATCGGTCGATCGGGCGCGTATCGGGGATGGCCGCATGAGCGGCGCATCCTTCGCGCTCGCCGCCAATGCCGTCATCGCGCTGCTCTTCGCCGCCAGTTTCGCGGCGATCGCCTATTCCTACCGATGGCAGCGCGCCGCCCTGTGGTTCAGCGTGAGCTATCTGATCGGCATGTTGACGCCGATTAGCGAGTTGCTCGTCCGCTATAGCGCCGCGTCCGACCTGTTCGTCGCGACCAGCTATGCGAGTTTCCTCGGCGGGTTGCTGATCATGGGGGCGGGCCTGTCCGCCTATCATGGCAACCGGCCGCGATGGCGCGTCATCATCGGTATCTTCGTGGGGGGGCTGCTCGTGCGCGCGCTGATCTGGGGCGGCCAGCGCGACATGCTGTCCTACGAACTGGCCTATCAACTCCCCTTTGCGGCGGCGGCGCTGCTCAATGCCGCGATCGTGCTGCGGCTGGATGTGCGCCGCCCATCCCATCACATGCTCGCGGCGGCCCATGCCGCCCTGGCGCTGCTGCTGCTGCTCAAGCCCTTCTTTGCGCATGCCTTCGGTTCGGGCGCGACCGCGAGGGACTATATGGCGAGCACCTATGCGCTGTTCTCCCAGGCGAGCACGGGCATCGTGCTGATCGGCATCGGGCTGCTCACGCTGCTGCTCGTGGTGCAACGGGCGGTGGCGCAATCGCTGGTCGATGCCGAAACCGATGCGCTTTCGGGCATCGCCAACCGGCGCGGCTTCGATCGGCAGGCGCAGGACATGATCATCCGGACGGCCCGGCGGAAACGGCGGGTATCGGCGGTGATGTTCGATCTCGACCGGTTCAAGGCAATCAACGACACGCATGGCCATGCCGTGGGTGATCGGGTGATCGTCATCTTCTCCGGCCTGTTGCGGCGCATGGCGCCGCCATCGGCGATCATCGGCCGCGTCGGCGGGGAGGAGTTCGCGATGCTGCTCGAAGGTGGCGTGGCGGATGGCGCATTGTTCACCGCCGACGCGATCCGAACCGCCTTTGCCGCCGCCGGCGGATCGGACCTGCCCGTCATGAGCGTGAGCGGCGGCGTGGCCGAGCGACGCGAGGGGGAAAGCCTGTCGGACGTGATGCGCCGCGCCGATCGCGCATCCTATCGGGCGAAGCAGACCGGCCGCGACCGCATCTGCCTGTCCGATGATTGAGCGCTGCCCCGGAGCGGCGCCTGCCGCCCCGGGGATTGAAAGCTTCACCAGCCGAAGGTGACGCCGACGCGGCCGCCCGTCGAACCCTTCACCGTCGAGCCGGCGATGCCGCCACTCACCCAGACGGTATCGGTCACCCGTGCCACCGCCGCGCCGGAGAAGCCCTGCTGCCCCCGATAGGTGGCAAGGTTGAACGACACCGCGAAGCTGGCGTCGGGCGGCAGCAGTGTGCCGCCCAGCGCCATGGCGGCGGCGATGCCGCCATTGGCCTGCCGCGCCTGTCGATCGAGCACGGCGACGCGGCTTTCGAGCAGCGACGCACGATTCTCGAGCGTGGTGGTCCGGCCATTCAGGCCGGCCAGCGTGCCGATATCGAGTGTCGACGTGGCGAGGTTGCCGAGCGCGTCGGTGGTGACCAGGCTGAGCGCCCCCGATTGCGCGGTGCGGCTGGCGGATGACGCGATGCCCGACATGGTGTGCGTCGAATTGGCCGCGCCCAGCGCCACCTGATTGGCGCGCGTGGCGACGGCCCCCGTGCCGATCGCGACCGATCCGGCCTGGCCCGCGGTTGCGCCATTGCCCAGCGCGATCGCGCCGTCTCCGGTTGCGCTGCTGGCATTGCCGAGGGCCACGGCGCCGGTGCCCGTGGCGCTGTTGTTGGCGCCCAATGCGACCGCGCCGGTGCCGGTCGCGACATTGGGATCGCCGATCGCGACGGCGCCGTTGCCCGACGCGGTGTTGCCCGCGCCGATCGAAACCGCCTGGCCGTTGATCGCGCGCGCGCCCGCGCCCATCGCGACCGACTGGTTGCCGCTGGCGACGGACGCGGGGCCGACCGCGATGGCGTCGGTGCCCGTCGCCTGCGGCCCGGGGCCGGTGCTGTTGGCGCGGAAATAGGCGCCGTTGGCGGCGGCGGCATTGGCGGTGGATTGGGCGGCGGCGGCTTCGCTGCGCGCGGTGTCCGCCGTCGCCTGTGCGGTCGCGGCATTGGCGAGCGCCGTGTTCGCGGTTCCCTGTGCGGCGGCTGCCTCGACGCGTGCGGTGTCGGCGGTGGTCTGCGCGGCGGCCGCGTTGGCGAGCGCGGTGTTGGCGGTGTTCTGCGCGGTTGCCGCATTGGCGAGCGCCGTATCGGCCGTGCCCTGCGCGGCGGCGGCGGCGGCGCCACCGTTGGCAGCCGCCGTCAGCGCCGCATCCGCCTTGGCGTCCACCGCATCGAGCTGGCCCTTGTTGACCGCATCGGTCGCCGCCGTGCCGGCCGCGACATTGACGACGCGGCGTTCGGCGCCGGCCTTGCCGACCGATACGGTATTGGCCTGATCGGCCACCGAATGATCGCCGATCGCGACCGCGCCGAAGGCCGTCGCTTCGGCGAGATTGCCGATCGCGATCGCGCCGCCGCCGGCATTGGCCTTCGCGGCGGAACCGATGGCGATCGCATATTGGTTCGATGCCGTGGCGAAGGTGCCGACCGCGACGCTCAGCCCGCCGATGCCCTTCGCGCCATAACCATAGGCGGAGGACTGGTTGCCGATCGCCTGCGCTTCATAACCGCCGGCCAGCGCGTAATTGCCCTTCGCTTCGCTATCGGCACCGATCGCGGTGGCGCCGAACTTGTCGGCGGTCGCACCGTTGCCCAGCGCGACGGTGTCGGTCGCATTGGCGTTAGCCTGAACCCCGATCGCGACCGCGCGCGATCCGGTCAGTACGCCTTCGGTATAGCCGGCGCTGGCGTTGAGCCCCAGCGCGACGCTGAAATCGGCGGTCGTGGCGTTATATCCTCCGGAAATGCCATAGGCGCCGCGCGCGTTCGCATCCCTGCCAAGCGCGACCGCCGCGAAGCCGCTCGCCTCGGCACTGACGCCGATGCTGGTGGAGTTGACGCCGGTCGCCTCGGCATAGGCGCCGAGCGCGGTGGAGGAATGTTGCGTCGCCTTGGCTTGTTGCCCCAGCGCCGTGGTCTGCGCGTCGCTGGCGCTGCTCAACAGGCCGATCGCGACATTGCCGTCGAGCGCCGCCGATGCGCTCCTGCCGATCGCGATCGCATCGTTGCCCGTGGCTTGCGCGCTGCCGGTCGTGCTGTTGACGACGACATAGGGATTGTTCGCCGACATCGCCAAGGCCGCGACCGCGTCGAGTTGCGCCTTGTTCACTGCGTCGAACGCCTGGGTGCCGGCGGCGACATTGATGATCTGGCGCTGGAAGGGGAGGATCGGTGAACCCGGAATGCCCGAATCGCGCGGACTGGCCATGCCGACCGAAACCGCGCTGCCGCGATCGGCGACCGATTGCGCGCCCAGCGCGACGCCATGGTTATCGGTCGCGAGGGAGAATGTGCCGATCGCCGTTGCGTAGGAGGCTTCGGCGCTCGACGCCCGGCCGATGGCTGTCGTCGCTTCATTGGTCGCGGTTGCCTGGAATCCGATGGCGACGGATCGGACCGCCGCCCGGGCGCTGTCTCCGACGGCAACGGCGACAGTGCCGGTCGCGCGGGCGGTCGGGCCGCAGGCGACAGATCGCTCGACGCCAGGATCGACGCCGCCGCTCGGATCGCCCTCCGTATCGGAACAGATCACATTGTCCTGCCCAGCCTGTGCGGGTGTCGGCAGGCTAAGTCCCGTGACCAGCGCGAGCGGGGCGGTCGCTGTGAGGAGGCTGATGGTCTTGCGCATGATTCCTGTCCCTTGTTGCGCGGCTTGTCCAGGCCGGCGCGGTTGACGGTTTCGACCCACGGCAGGCGCATGTTCCCCGCACTCTTCCGCTTGCCTTCCCCCGGCCGCGCCCACATAAAAAGGCGCGCCGATGTGCTGGCGTGTGGCAAGACGGGGAAAGGCGATCGAAGCGGACACGCCGCCCGAAAAAAATTCCGCCGGCCCGGCGGATGCGCTGGTGGCGTTGCTCTATGCGGAGCTGCGCACCATCGCGCGGCGCGAGCATTGGCGCGCCGGCGCCCCGCAGACGCTGCAGACCACCGCGCTGATCAACGAAGCCTATATGAAGCTGCGCAAGCGCGATGGCTGGGAAAGCCAGTCGCATTTCCTGGGCTGCGCGGCGACCGCGATCCGGCATATCCTGATCGACGCGGCGCGCGCGCGGATGGCGTCGAAACGCGATGCACCCACCTACAGCTTCACGCAGAGCCTCGATTCACTCGCGGCGGCGATCCCGGAAGATGCGGAGGTCGTGAAGCTGGGCGATGCGCTCAAGGCCCTGTCGGAGGTCGAACCCGAGCTGGCGCAGGTCGTCGATTGCCGTTTCTTCGCCGGCCTCGACGAAAAGGAGACCGCCGACATACTCGGCGTCAGCGACCGGACCGTGCGCCGCTGGTGGATCCGCGCGCGTGCCTGGATCCACCGGGAAATGGCGGCGGCCTAGCTTGCCGTGATCCTGGCCTTGAGCGCGGGGAAGGCCCTCAGATAAGCCTCTCCCTGCGAGCCGAGCGTGCGGAAGATCGCTTCGGCGCGCAGCAGTTCGGCGCGGGCTTCGGGCGCGCGCCCTTGCTTCAGCAGGATCACCGCGCGTGTCCTCGCGATGACGCCATGCGGGGCGCCGGGCTTCTTCATCGCGGCGATGAACGGGGCGGCCTCCGCGACCATGGCGGAGGCGCCGGCGGTATCGCCGGTCTCCGCCATGGCTTCGGCCAGGCTCAGGCCGATGATCAGCGTCGGCATCGCGCCCGGCCCGAGATTCTCGATGGCGATCGGGCGCGCCTCCGCCAGTACCTGCCGCGCGGCGGCGAACTTGCCGAGCGCCAGCCGCGCCCGGCCGAGTTGAAGCAGGTCGACGGCAAGCCCCGCCGACTTGCCGAACACGGTGCGCCGCTGCGTGGCGATGCGGTCGAAGATCGCCTCTGCCTCCGCCGTCCGATCGAGCCTGAGCAGACGGACGCCCTTGAGCTGCGCGATCGCCAGCCCCTGCATGCTGCTTTCCTGGCCGGTGCGCTTCAGTGCGGCCTCCGCCCGGGTGAAGACGGCCGGCATCGCATCGATCCGGTTCGCCTCGACCATATAGACCAGCAGGTTGTTGTAGAGGGTCAGCAGATCGCGGTGATTCTCGGCATAGATGCGGTCGGCATCGGGCATGGCGGCCGTCAGCAGGGCGATCGCCCGGTCATAATCGCCATTGCGGCGCGCAAGCTGCGCGCGGCCGACGGTGATTTCGAGATTCTCGGTCGGGAAACGCGCGCGATCGGTGCGGAACACCGCGTCGGCTGCGTCGAGCAGCGGCGCCATATCCTCGGTACGGCCAAGGGCGGCGGCGGTCGAGGCGAGGCGCCATTGGATCTGCGCGGTCGCGACAGGATCGCCCTTGCCGATGCCCTTGTCGAGCGCCCGGCGCAGCAGCACGTCCGCGCCCGCCGCATCCTCCAGATTGATGTAGAGATCCGAAAGCGTGGTGATGAGCGTCACCGATTTTGCGCTGGTGTCGAGCGAGCCGACCAGCCGCCCGGCGGTCAGGTCCAGCATCTGCTTCACCGTCGCGTCGGTGCCGGCGCCGCTGTCGCGCGAATCGCGGAACATCACGGTCAGCATGCGGGTGATCGCTTCCGACCGCCGCGCTTCGGCCAGGGCGCTGTCGCGTTCGATCGCGGTCTTGCGCGCCTGCCAGGCGATGCCGCCCGCGCCGATCAGGATCGCGACGATCGTCGCCGTTCCCGCCGCCACCGCCCAGCGATAGCGGCGGATGAAGCGGCCGACGCGATATCGGGTGGTGCCGGCGCGGGCGCGGACGGGCATCAGATCCTGATGGCGCCGGACATCCTCGGCCAGTTCGGCGGCGCTCAGATAGCGTTCGCGCGGATCGCGCCGCATCGCCTTCAGGATGATCGCGTCCAGGTCTCCGGCGATGCGTGCCGACGGGATCGGCGCATCGGGCCGCTGCGACGCCTTGCTCGCCAGCGGCGGATCCTCGTGCAGCACGCGGCGGATGATCGACGGGATCGACGCGCCGTCGCGCCGCCATGGGCCGGCGCCCACGACCAATTCGAACAGGATGGCGCCCAGCGCATAGATATCGGTCGCGACGGTCGCTGCATCGCCATCGAGCTGTTCGGGCGCGGCATAGTCGGGCGTCAGCATCGCCTGGGTGGTTGCCGGCACCGCATCGCTGTCGTCGAGCAGCTTGGCGATGCCGAAATCGAGCAGGCGGACGCGGCCGTCGCGATCGATCAGGATATTGGACGGCTTGAGATCGCGGTGCACCACCAGATTGGCATGGGCATAGCCCACCGCGTCGCAGATCTCGCGGAACAGCGCGAGCCGCTTCGCCAGGTCCGCTGCATTGGCGCGGCACCAGGCGTCGATCGGGGTGCCGTCGACATGATCCATCGCCATGAACGGCCGCCCATCGGGCGCGATGCCGCCGTCGATCAGCCTGGCGATGCCGCGATGCGAAAGCCGGGCGAGCAGCCGCCGTTCGCGTTCGAACAGGTCGTCGCGCCCGGCCACGTCGCCACGCAACAGCTTGAGCGCGACGCGCTGTTCGAAATCGGCGGTGGTGCGGCGCGCCAGATAGACTTCGCCCATGCCGCCACGCCCGATCAGCCGTTCGATGGTGAAACCGCCGATCTGGTCGCCGGCGGCGAGTGAGCTGTACTGCGCGTCGGTGGCCGTCGATGTGGCGGGTGGAGTCATGTCGAGAATGCCGCCGCCATCGGCCGCGTCGAGCAGCGAGCCGACCTCGATGCGCACATCGTCGGGCACATCGGCGCGTGCCAGTCGCCTGGCGCGCTCCACCGTCGGCAGCGCGATCAGTTCGTCGAACAGCGCCTCGATCAGATCCCAGTTCCTGCCGGTCGCCATCGCTCTACGCCACTCCCCCGGATGACGGGCAGGAGCATAGGGCAAGGCGGGCGGGCGCCAAGCATTTTGATTGATGCAGGTTTCCTTCGCGACACGACACCAATTCGCGACTGGTGCGTTGTGGGGGCGATATGCCTGTATCGGGGGATCGGATCATGAGGACGGGAATCGCCATTCTGATGGCGTCGCTGGCTTTGGCGGCCTGTGGCGATGCGAAGCGTGCGCAATCGCAAAGCGCCGATATCGCGTTCGACACGCGGCAGGAGACGCGCAGCGGCCCGGTCGGCCGCGCCGAGATCACCACGATCGACGCCGCCATCGGCGACGCCGCCGAGATGCCCGCCGAATCGGCGATGCCCGCGCCGGCACCGTCGGCGGCCGGCAAGGCTCCGGAAGAACGCCCTGCCGTCGCGCCGGAGCCGGCCGCACCCGCGCCTCCGGCCCCGGCGGCGCCCGCCGCGTCCAGCGTTTCCTAGCTTCGCATCTTTTTTCGACAGGAGATGTCAGACTCTTTGCCGAAGGGGGTTGCGGCACCCGAAAGCCGATGCTAACAGCCGCGCCTCACCCCCGGGGCCTGCCCCGGAACACACGCCGAGCGGGCGTAGCTCAGGGGTAGAGCACGACCTTGCCAAGGTCGGGGTCGAGGGTTCGAATCCCTTCGCCCGCTCCAGCGTTCTCCAAGACGCAGATGTGAAACGCCACGGCGGCGACGCGGCCGCGTCGCCATGCTCAGTTGAGCTGCGCGCGTGCCATTTTGGGTGAAAATCCGAAGATGCGCTTGAACGCCGTCGCGAAATTGCTCGAATGCTCATAGCCCGCGTCGAACGCGATCTCGGTCACCGAGCGATCGGTGGTGCGCAACTGGCGCAGCGCCTCGTCCATCCGCGCGCGCTGGCGATAGCCGGAGATGGTCATGCCGGTGACCTGCTTGAAGCTCTCCATCATCTGCGTCTCGTTCCAGGCGAGTTGCCGGCAGAGCTGCGCGATGCTCATCGCCGCCCCCTCCCCGCTTTGCAGGATCTCGCACAGCTCCAGCACCTTCTGGCGGCTCTTGGGCCGCACCGGATCGGTGGCGCCGTCGCCGGACAATTGCCGCAGCGACAGATAGAGAAGCTCCAGCGCCTTGGCCTCCAGCATCAGGTCAGCCATGCGATCGGACTGAAGCTGCAGCATGTCCTCCACGATCGCGCGCATGGGCAGCGGCAGCGGCGCGTCGCGGTGGCAGAACTGGTTGACCGGGCCGCGCAGATAGTCGAGCAAAATGCTCGGCAGGTCTTCGCTGTCGGGAATCAGCTCACGCAGGAAATCGCGGCTGCACACCATGGTGACCGCGCGTGTGCGCGTGTCGGGCTTCACGATCTCGTGCTTCACCGTGTGCATCGGCTGGACGAGGAAGGACAGGCGCCCGGATTCGACCGCCGAGGAATGTTCGGCATCGTCGCGGATCAGGCTGCTGCCGTCGAGCTTGCAGTGCAGCTTCAGATGATCGTGGCTGAGAAACGCATAATGCTCGTGCGCCAGATGGTCGACCTCGGTGAGGACGATCGAGAAACCCGGCCGGATCGTCGCCCCGCGTGACCAGCCATTCTCGCTGTGGGTGTTCGCCCGGATGAGCGCGGTCTGCCCGAGAAGCCCTGTCTGCCCAGCCTGGCGCGTCAGGATGCGGTCCGGCTCCACCATCGCGCTCAGCGTCGGGTCGGGTTCCTCTCGGGTGATGGTCGGGCTGATGTCCAAGCGGCAGGTTCCATTATGATGGAATGGGGAAAACCCCGTTTGTCTCGCGGTCAAGGATGCAGCCTAGACCGAAATTTCACGAGGCAGCAATAGCGCGTCCGCGCGGGGCATGCGCCGTCGATCCGGCGGCGTGCCTGCGATCTTGTCCACGGAAAAGCGAACTATCCGATTTCGCAAAGGAAGTTCGGGGCAACGGATAAGCGCCACCGGCCTTTCCCGCGCAGATTATGCGCCGCCCGCGCCATCAAAAGCCAACAGGCTGGCGGGCAAGTTCAAGGGGGGCCATATGAATCGCACCGTTTTCCACCATTCCATCCTCCGGCCCGCGCTGCTGGCACTGGGCGTCTCGTCGATCGCGCTGTCCGCGTCGACGGCCGTCGCGCAGGACGTGCCGGACGATGCCGCCGATGGCGAGATCGTCGTCACCGCGCGCAAGACCAATGAGCGGCTTCAGGACGTGCCGATCTCGGTCAATGCGCTGTCGGGCGATCAGCTTCGCGATCGCGGCGCCGTCGACGTCAAGGATGTGCTGCGCAGCATCCCCGGCTTCTCCTTCTCCGGCACCGAGCGCGGCCTGGGGAACTACAATATCCGGGGCGTCAGCACGGTGGCGTCGTCGCCGACCGTCGGCGTCTATCTTGACGATATCTCGCTGGTCACGGTCGCGACCGGCTTCAGCGGTGCGTTCGATCCCGTGTTCTTCGACATGGAACGGCTGGAGGTGCTCAAGGGGCCGCAGGGCACGCTTTATGGCGGCAGTTCGATGGGCGGTGCGATCAAATATGTGAGCGCGAAGCCGAATCTTCGCGCTTTCGGCGTGACCGCGGCGGCGGGCGTCGCGACGACGGCGCATGGCGGTCCATCCTATAACGGCGAAATGGTGGTCAATGCGCCGCTGGTCGAGGATCGCTTGGCGCTGCGTGCGGGATTCTTCTACCGCCATGATGGCGGCTATATCGATAATGGGCCCGGTTCGATCCGGAACGCGAACCAGTCGAGCGCGCCGTCCCCCGTCTATACGCCCGCCTTCCAGCCAGCGCTCAGCACGCGCAGCGCGTCGAATCAGAACGGCTCCGATACCTATGCGGCGCGCCTGTCGCTGGAATGGCAGCCCGATCCGAGCTGGTCGATCCGGCCGGCGCTTTTCTTCCAGGATTACAAGCTCAGGAATCCGGGCCAGTTCTTCCTGGGGGTATCTGCCCTCACCTCTTCCTTCCGGATCGCGCAGCCGACCGACGACAAGGCGGGTATCTACAGCCTCAATATCGACAAGGATCTCGGCGGTGTCCGGCTGACCTCGCTGACCGCCTATTTCGATCGCGATCTGAACTGGGTTCGCGACTATAGCTATTTCATCGGCGGCCTGGTGGCGCCGCTGTTCCCGCTGACCAGTCGCAATGTTTCCGACAGCAAGACGACGACGTTCAGCCAGGAAGTGCGTCTCGCCTCGAATGGCGGTCCTGCAGCGCGGCTGAACTGGATCGCCGGCCTTTATTATTCGAATCAGGACGATCGGCTGGTGCAGACCGTCACCACGCCCGGCGCCACGCCGATCATCGGCACCGAGATCGGCTATTTCGGCGACACCTTCACCAATACGAAGCAATATGCGGCGTTCGGCGAAGTGACCTATGCCATTATCGACCGGCTCGACATCACGGCGGGCGTTCGGCTGTTCAAGATCGAGCAGGTGGTCGACATTCTGGGAGACGGCCCCTTCAACGGCGGGCTGACCCAGGTCGACGGACGGCGCAGCACCGAAAAGGGCGTGAACCCGAAATTCGGCCTGTCGTACAAGCTGACGGCCGACAATCTTCTCTATGCCTCCGCCGCGAAGGGGTTCCGCCCCGGCGGTCCGAACCGGTTCCAGGTCAATCCGGTGCTGTGTGCGGCCGATCTGACGCGGCTGGGGCTGACCGCCGCGCCCGATTCCTTCTCGTCCGACAATCTGTGGAGCTACGAGATCGGCACCAAGAACATGTTCGGCGGCAATCGCGTCATGTTCAACGGCTCGCTCTTCTACACAAGCTGGAAGAAGATCCAGCAGCAGATCGATCTCAGCAGCTGCGGCTTCGCCTTTACCGGCAATGCCGGCAGCGCGGAGATCAAGGGGCTGGAGGCGGAGGGCCGGATCAATGTCACCTCCGCGTTCCAGATCGGCGGCACCGGCACCTATACCGATGCGAAGATCACCACCGCCGCCTTGGGCACGCCCGCGCGCGACGGTGACGAGGTGCAGGCGGTGCCGAAATGGATGGCCAGCGCCTATGCCAGCTACGGTATGGAACTGGGCGGCGACTGGCGCCTGCAGATGCGTGGCGAATATCAGTACCAGAGCAAGGCGCGCCGGCAGTTCGAGCGGCTGCAATCGGTGCGCTATGCCGATGGCGTCACCGGCACGGTGCCCAATGGCGCGGAGATCCGCCAGGGCTATAGCGTCGTGAACGCCTTCGCATCGATCACCCGCGACGCGACCGAGATACGCCTTTATGCCAATAATCTGCTCGATGCGCGTCCGCTGCTCGATACCGATTTCAGCATCGGCGGTGATCGGTCGACGACGATCCGCCCGCGCACGGTGGGCGTCGAATTGCGGCAGCGCTTCTAGGCTGAGGGGGAAAGCGACATGATCTCACAGTGTCTCGTCATGGCGCGCCGGGCGCGCGGCATAGTGCCGGCAATGACCGCTTTGCTGTTGCTGAGCGGGTGCTGGACGCGAACGGCCGAAGGCGGAAATGCCGCCTGGGCGCGAGAAACCGCCTATTATTATCCGACGTCGCGGATCGATGCCTCGAATGTGGCGCAATTGGGCGTCGCCTGGGAGTTCAGCGATTTCGTGGTGCGCGGCCGCACGCACCGCGGTGTCGAGGCGACGCCGGTGGTGGTCGATGGGGTGATGTACACCAGCGGTCCGTGGAGCGTGGTCTATGCGCTCGACGCCAGGACCGGGAAACTGCTGTGGCAATATGATCCGCAGGTGGATGGCCAGTTCGCGCGGCGCACCTGCTGCGATGTGGTCAATCGCGGCGTCGCGGTCGCCGACGGCATCGTCTATGTCGCGACGCTTGACGGTTATCTGGCGGCGGTCGACGCCAAATCGGGCAAGGAGCTGTGGAAGGTCGATACGATCACCGATCGCAGCCGCAGCTATGCGATCACAGGCGCCCCCCGCGTCGCGGGCAACACCGTCGTCATCGGCAATGGCGGCGGCGAGATGGGGGTGCGCGGCTATGCCAGCGGTTTCGATCGCAAGACGGGCAAGCTCGCCTGGCGCTTCTTCATCGTGCCGGGGGATCCCGCCAAGGGACCGGACGAACATCCCGAAGTGACCGAAGCGCGCAAGACATGGGATCCCAAGTCGCGCTGGGATCTGGGCGGCGGCGGCACCGCCTGGGATTCGATCGTCTACGATCCCGACACCAACATCGTCTATATCGGCACCGGCAACGGCATGCCGCACCCCTTGTGGTCGCGCAGCCCCGCAGGCGGCGACAATCTCTATCTTTCCTCGATCGTCGCGCTCGACGCCGATACGGGCCGCAAGAAATGGCATTACCAGACAACGCCGCAGGATAGCTGGGACTATACCGCGACGCAGAACATGATCCTGGCGGACATCAAGATCGGCGATCGCGTCCGCAAGGTGATCATGCAGGCGCCGAAGAACGGCTTCTTCTATGTGCTCGATCGCGTGACCGGCGAGTTGCTGTCGGCGGAGAAGTTCACCATCGTCACCTGGGCGGACCGTGTCGACCTGAAGACCGGCCGGCCGGTGATCACCGCCCAATCCGACTATAGCAAGGAAACCAAGCTGGTCTGGCCGTCCGAGGCGGGCGGGCACAACTGGCCGCCCATGGCGTATAACGAGCAGACCGGGCTGGTTTACATCCCCGTGCTCGAAGCGCCGATGACCTTCCAGATGAGCGACGAGCCCTATCGTCCCTATAGCCCCATCCAGGGATCGATCGCCGCCTTCCCAGCCTTTTCCGGCTTTGGGGAGGGCGATCGGCCGGCCGCGTTCGCCGGACAGCCCAAGCCGAAATTCGAACAGGTGCTGAAGGCCTGGGATCCGGTGAAGCAGAAGCTGGTCTGGAGTTCGAAGGTGATGCCCTTCTGGAGCGGCGGCGCGATGACCACGAGCGGCGGGCTGGTGATGCAGGGGTCGGCCGACGGCTATCTGACCATCTATGACGCCAGGACCGGCAAGGTGCTGCACCGTATCGATGTCGGCACCGGAATCATGGCCGCGCCGATGAGCTACGAGATCGACGGCGAACAATATGTCGCGGTGGCGGCGGGCTTCGGCGGTGCGCTCAACGTCGCCTATACGCCGGGCGCCGTCGCCTTGAAGCGCGAGAATGCCGAGCGGCTGATCGTGTTCAAGCTGGGTGGATCGCAGGTGAAGCTGCCGCCGCTGCGCACCGCGACGCCGTTCGTGCCCGCCCCTGCCCAATATCGCGGCACCGATGCGCAGGCGTTGCGCGGCGCGAAGCTGTACGAAGCGAATTGCGGACGCTGCCATGGCGGGCCGGACACCCTGGGCGGCTATCCCAATCTCTGGAAGATGCCTGCGGAAGTTCATGCCGCCTTCCTGCAGATCGTGCGCGAAGGCATGTTCGCCGATGCGGGCATGGCCTCGTTCGCCGATGTGCTCAGCGAACAGGACACCAGGGATATCCACGCCTTCCTGGCGCGGCCGATCCCGAAACAGGCGCCGTCCGAACCCAAGAAGATGCATTGATAATGATCCGGGAGACCATGATGACATGTGCCGATCCGCGCGGGCGGTGGCTTGCCGCCCTCGCATTGCTGTTCCTTGGCGCGGGCAGCGCCGGCGCCGAATCCGCAGCGCGAACGGATGCGGCGCTCCGGCTCGACGAGGCGCGGCGGATCGCCGGTGCCCTTGTCGATCTGGCGACGGAGAAGGGGCGCAGCGTCTCGGTGGTCGTCGTCAATCGCGAGGGCCGCATCATCCTGTCGCAGCGCATGGACGACGCCTCGTTCGTCAGCCTGCAACTCGCTGAAGGCAAGGCGATCACCGCCGCCGCCGTCGGCGTGCCGACCAGGCTGCTCGAACAGCAGGTGGACGGCGGCAAGGCTTCGGTGCTGTCCGCACCGGGTGTGATCGCGATCGCGGGCGGCGTGCCGGTGGCGCGGAACGGCAAGGTCGTCGCCGCAATCGGCGTCAGCGGCGCGGCCTCGGACGAGGACGACATGATGGCCACCGCCGCGCGTGATGCCGTGATCAGGTGATCAACGGCAGCCCGGGCCGGCGACCTTTCCGCGCCGCCGGCCCCGGGTTCGTCCTTACGCCCAGGGCAGCAGGCCGCCCCTGATGCCGACCATCACGGACAGCGCCAGGAACAGCAGCGCGACGGCGACATGGCGCAGCAGCGCGAAGTTGCCTGGCCTGGGTGCTTTGCGCAGGCCGACACCCAGCAGCAGCACGGAGGCGATCGTCGCCAGCGTGGCGATGAGAGCGGCGGTCGATGCCACGACAAGCGGCGTCGGCGGCCAATAGTGCAGCGACGGCCCATTGGCCATGATCGATGGCAGCCAGGTCGCGATCGCGATCACGGCGACGATCCAGGACAGGCCGGCGCCAAGCAGTCCGTAATGCGATAGCCGCAGCGCCGATCCCTGATAGGTCGTGCCGCGCCGCGCGAGATAGGCCGTCCACAGGCCGAAGGCGATGAGCGCGGCCAGTCCGCCGACCCAGCCGAACAGGCCGAGATCGAACAGACCCGATGCGCGCTCGAATGCGTTGGCGCCCGATGGCGTGTAGATGCGGATCGCCTTGCCGTTGCCGTCGAGCACGAAGTTCAGATAGCCTTCGCCGTCCATCGCGCGGAACTGTGTCGGCGAATCGCCGGGCGCCCAGCTTTGGCTGCCGAGCGCGCCCGAGGTCACCAGATAGCCATCGGGCGAAGCCGAGACCTTGGCGGTGCCGCCGAGCACGCCCAGAAACTTCTCCAGTCCCGAGTAGGATCGGCGTGTCGCGACATAGGTGCCTTCGTAATTGCCCGCCGACTTGAGCAAGGCCGGATTGCCCGGGCGCTGGATCGGCGGCGTCTGCGCATAGAAACGTTCGATGATCGCGCCCGGAAGCTTGCTCGACAAGACGTTGCCGCCGACGGTGTTGGTGCTGATGAACACGCCCAGGTCGAGTTCCGGGATCACCGTCATCTGGGTGAGGAAGGCGCTGGTGCCGCCGCCATGACCATAGCCGGTGAAGCCGCCGGGCTGGGTGGACATGCCGAAGCCGTGCGCCCAGCCGTTGACGCCCGCGGGCACCTTCATGATCGGGGTGCGGAATGCCTTGGCGGCGACGGGGCCGTAGACGGTGGTGCCGTCGATCGAACCGTCGCGCAGCAGCAGCCGCATATAGCGGGCCATATCCTCGGCGGTGGTCGTGATCGATCCGGCGGAGGCGACGCTGCCGACAAAGTCCGGGCCCATCGACTTGAAACGATTGCCGCCCCAGCGGAAGCCGTCGGAAACGTCGCCGGCGAGCGCCGCGGGCATCGGCGCGGCGAAGCCGGCGCGCGGCTTCATCGGCTCACGGAAGGTGCTGCGCGACATGCCTGCGGGGGCGAACACGTCCCGATCGGCGAGCGTCTCGAAATCCACCTTGTTGAGCCGCGCGAGGATCTGGCCGGCCACCGCCACGCCATAGTTGGAATAGGTGGAAAGCGTGCCCGCCTCGCGGACGCGGTTGGGCCGGTGCAGGCGGAGATAGTCCGCCGGCGGGGTCAGGCGTTCGGGTTTGTCGAGGATGAGGTGGCCAAGCGCGCTATCTTCCATGCCAGGGGCATGCGCCATCAGGTCGACGATGCGGATCGGGTTCTTGAAGCCCTGATCGGGAATCTGCGATTCGGGCGGCAGATATTTGTTCACCGGATCGGTGAGCTTGATCGTGCCCTTCTCCACCTCGCGCATGATCAGGATCCAGGTCATCGTCTTGGAGACGGATCCGATGCGGAACAAGGTTTTGCGCGGATCGACCGGGCGCATCGGATTGATGTTGGAGATGCCATAACCCTTGAGCAGTACGGGCTTGTCGTTCTGGACGATCGAGACGGTAACGCCGGCGATGTGATTGTCGCTCATGCTCTGGCGGACGATGCCGTCGACCAGCGCTTCGAGTTCGCCCGCCGGGATCGGCTGGCCCGGCGCCAGCTTCGGCGTGGGCCGCAGCGCGTCGACGGCGGCCGTCTGTGCGGCTGGCGGGGCGCTGGCCGGCGTGGCGGCCGGGGCCGGGCCGGTCTGGCTGAGCAGCGCCTGACTTCCGCCGAGCGCGGCCAGGCCGGCCAGCGCGACAAGCATCGATGATCTGAAATTCACGGTGTATCCCCCTCGCAAGGACGGGGCATCCGGCCCCGATGCGGCGCGATTGCTCGCATCATCGGTGGCCGGGAACTGGCATCGGCGCGCGGTTATCCGCTCTTTGCGCCAGAACAGCCCCAATGGGATCAAGATTGTCCTGATCGGAAAATAAGTCAATCCGCGATTTGGCTACCCGTACCGCGCGTGCCTCAGGGCTTCAGCTTCGCTTCCAGGAAACGTACCGTCGCGCTGTCGGACTTGCGCCAGCTGTCATAGCGCTGGAAGTCGTGAAGCTCGTTCGGCAGCACCAGCTCCTCATAGGGGATGCTTTCGGCGTCGAGCCGGCGGGCGAGGTCGATCGTCTGGTCGAACGGCACGTTGCGGTCGTCGTCGCCATGGATCAGCAGCACCGGCGAGCGCCAGGTCTTCATCGCGGCGACCGGTGAGCTTTCGAACGCGATCTTCGCCATGTCCGGCCATTCGCCCTTTTCATAGCCCTGGGGCTCGGCGAAGCGCGTCGAGCGGCGGGACCAGTCATGGACGCCGTGCAGATCCACGCCGGCCTTGAACATGTCGCTGTTGCGCGCCAGGCCCAGCGCGGTCAGCAGCCCGCCATAGGATCCGCCCCACAGTCCGAGCCGCTCGCCATCGACTTCGGGCTGCGCCTGGAGGAAGCGACCCGCCGCGACGATATCCTGATATTCGGAGGAGCCGGCGAGCCCGCCGCGCGCTGCATTCTGGAACGCGCGGCCATAGCCGATGCCGAGCCGGTAATTGACCGCGAGCACGACGAATCCGCGCGAGGCCAGATACTGGTTCATCGCATAGGAATGCGAATAATAGCCCGAATAATTCCAGCCGAGCAGCATCTGCCGCGATGGGCCGCCATGGATATAGATCATCGCCGGCTTCTTCGCGGCGCCACCGCGTCCGGCGAACAGCTGGCCGTGGATCACCGTCCCGTCCGCCGCCTTGAAAGTGACGTGGCGCGGCACGACGAACTGCGCCGAAGGGAAATCGGGATTGCCGGCATCGAGTGCGCGGCCAAGGCCGCCATTGCCCGTACCCGAAAGATGAATGCGCGGCGGCGTCGCCGTTGTCGCCGCGATCATCGCGACGCCATTGGCCCCGGTGGATACCGGCGTCCATTCCAGGCCCGTGCCGGTGGTGATCGCGACGGGCGCGGCGCGGTCGACGGGAACGCGATAGACGTGGCGGCGCTCGTCGTCGTCCGCCGATGCGCCGGTATTGGCGCTGTAGAGCAGCGACTTGCCGTCACGGCTGAGCGCGACATGCTCGACCATGAAATTGCCCGGGGTCAGATGCGTCGCCTCTCCGCCCGATGCAGGCACCGAATAGAGATGGGCCCAGCCATGGAGTTCGGCACGGAAGGTCAGGCGATCGCCCGCCGCCCAATTCAGGAACAGCCCGTCTGGAACGCGGCCGGGATAGGATCCCTCCAGCGTCTTGGGGCTGCGCCACGCGGCCTGGCCCTCCCCGCTCACGGTATCGACAACCCAGAGCGACCAGGGCTGCGGCGTTTCGCGGAGGAAGGGGCGCGGCGCCCCGCCATTGCTGGTGCGCCGGCTGAAGGCGATGCGCTTGCCGTCGGGCGACCAGACCGGATTTTCATCCCATGCGGTGGATGGTGACATCCAGCGGATCGGCTTGTCCGGCCCCTCATAGATGCCGATGAAGCTGTGATCGCCGTCGCGGCGCGAGACGAAGGCCAGCCGCGCGCCGTCGGGCGACCATGTCAGGTCGGTCACGCGGCCGCGATCGAAGAACAGCTTCTCCGGCTTGCCCTTGCCCGTCGGATCGGCGGTCCAGGCCTGATCGTCCTTGATATAGGCGAGCTTGCCCGTCGCCGAGAGCGCGGGTGCGTCGCCTTCCGCGACCTTCACCGGCGCGCCGCCGGCGGTGGCGGCGGACCAGATCCACATATGCTGCTGTTCGGTCGACGAGGCCGGATTGGGCTGCAGGTTGCCGGCCGCGCGGTAATTGCCATGATGCTCGCCGCCGCGCGTCCATGCCAGACGGGTGCCGTCGCCGGAAAAAACGAGGCCGGTCAGTTGCTGGCCGTCATCCTCGGTGGCGCTGGTCACCTTGCGCGCCTTGAAGTCGGGGCCGGAGGCGAGCCAGACGTTGCGCACGCCCCTGGCGGTTTCGATCCACGCGATGCGGTCGGCATCGGCGGCGGCGGTCAGGTCGCTGGGAAAGCTGTAGCCGATAAAGGATTCGAGGCCTGGCGGGATATTCGCGGGCGGTTGCGACGACGCTTCCACCGCAAAGGCCGACATCAGCACCGCAAGCCCGATCATCGCACGTCGCATATCGCCCCCTCGTCGGAAACGGCCCGATTCAGCGTTCGGCGCCCTCAATCCCGATCAGGACAGTGTTTTCTGTGCAGGTGCATGTCAAGCGGTGGGCCCGCAGATTTCAATCCCTATCTTGTCATTCCCGCGCACGCGGGAATGACAGGGAGAAGATCGCTACCGGATCAACTTGCCCCCCTTCATCACATGATCGACCTTCTCGAGCGCGGTGATGTCGGCGATCGGATCGGAGCGAACCGCGATCATGTCCGCATAGCGGCCCGGCGCGACCACGCCGACGTCCTTCGTCCAGCGCAGGGCGTCCGCGGCGACGATGGTCGCGGCCTGGATCGCCTGCATCGGCGTCATGCCGTAGCGGACCATATATCTGAACTGCCGGGCATTCTGGCCGTGGGGATAGACGCCGGCATCGGTGCCGAAGGTGATCTTCGCGCCTGCACGTACCGCCTTGCGGAATCCTTCGCGCTGCGCGTCGGTGGTCTCGCGATTCTTGCGCAGATAGCCCTCGGGCCAGCCCTCCCTGGTGCCGACCTCCTCGATATAGTCGCCATTATAGATGTCCATGTCGAGAAAGACGCCCTTGGCCTTGGCCAGCGCGATCCCTTCGTCGTCGATCAGCGAGGCATGCTCGATCGCGCGCACGCCGGCATTGATCGCCGCCTTGATGCCCGCTGCGCCATGCGCGTGCGCGGTCACCCAGCCGCCGCGCGCCGCCGCAGCGTCGACCGCGGCGCGCATCTCCTCCGGGCTCAGTTCGAGCTGGCCGGGCTCGGTGCCTTCGGCCAGCACCGCGCCCGTCGCGATCAGCTTGATCGAATCGACGCCGCGCTGGAACAGGCTGTTCACTTTCAGCCGCACGTCGTTGGCGTCGGTGACGACGCCGGCGCGCATGTCCGCCGGCACCGTCACGTCGGGCGCGAAGCCAGTCACCTCGCCGCCGCCGCCGGGCACGGTGACATAGGCGCCGACCACGCTCATCCGCGGGCCGTCGATATCGCCGCGATTGATCGCGTTACGCAGTTCGACATCGCTGAAGGCCCGGAAACAGCCGACGTCATGGACGGCGGTGAAGCCCGCATTCAGCGTCGCACGGGCGTTGCGAAGGCCGACAAACGCCATTTCCTGGGGGCTGTGCATCAGCGGTTCGGCGATATTGTTGGTCTGGCCCCAGTCGGCGAGATGCGTATGCATGTCGATCAGCCCCGGCAGCACCGTAAAGGCCGACCAGTCGGTGACGGTCGCGCCCTCGGGCGGCGGTGCATAGGGGGTGACGGATACGATCCGGCCATCTTCGACGCGGATCAGCCGATCGGTCAGGACAACGCCCTTCTCCGTATCGATCAGCCGCCCGGCGCGGACATAGCTGGTATCGGCATGCGCCGGAATGGCCATGCTCAGGGCAAGCGCGGTCAGGCCCGCGCGCGTCGCGATGGTGAAGATGCTGTCGGCCATGGGAACCCTCCCTCGGCAAACATCCTGCGTCACTATTTTACAATCGTCAAACAAGAACGATTGGCAGGATCAACTCGCCCTTGGCGCCGGCTTCCGGTCGGGCGCCGGCGCCGCGACCGCAGGCGCATCGGTGGGCGGCAGTGCATCGTCGGGCCGGTCGAGGATCGCGGCGGTTTCGATGATGTCGAGCGCGCGGCGTGCCTCGATATAGCGGCGCGCATTCGCCATCCAGTTCGCGGCCTTGTCGCGGCCCGGCATGCGTGCCACCTCGGCCAGCGCGGCGTCGACCTGCCCGCCTTCCAGCCGGCGCTTGGCGCGCTGCAGGCGTTCGGCTGGGAGCGGCGACGGCGTGCCGGTGCGGCGGACGACGATCAGGCCGGACATTTCGCGCTTCAACCCATCCCACCAGCTCGGCGTCGATCCGGCGCTGGCGAGCTGCGGGCCGAGATCGTTGAGCGCGATCTGCAATTCCTCGAGCGTCACGGGCTGGCGCGCGGCGGCGATCACCATGGCGACGGCGCGCGGCTGCGCCTCGCCGAAGCGCGCGCGCAACTGCGCCTCGATATAGCCGAGCGCGACGCCGCGATCGAGCGCGCGGCGCGCCGCAAAGGCGACGAGCAGACCTTCGGCGCGTGACGCGTTGCCGGATGCGGCGCGCGCACTGATGCTGATCTGCGCCAGCCGCTGTTCCAGGTCGCGGACGCGCATGGTCAGGTCGTCAAGCGTCGCCGGGCTGGCGGGAAGCGGCTGGACCTGTTGGCCGAGAGCGGGCACCGGTGCCATCGGCCCGAGCGCTGTCCGTTCGTCCGCCACGGCGGATTCGCGGCCGAAATAGCCCATGCCGCCACCCCATTTCCGGATGGCGACGCCCATTGCGATCAGGCCGAGCAGGAAAGCGACAAGCGCGACGATCAACAGCGTCCGCAGCGGCCTTGCCGCGCGTGGCGCCGTCTCGATCGGCTCATATTCGCTCGCCATGCCCAACCAATCCTTCGATGCTCTGGCTATCTCTCGCACAAGCGCGCGGCGAGCGCCAGCAACGCCGCATCGTCGGGCGTCGCGGCCGCTTCGGTCCGGGCCCAGCCCGGTCCCGCCGCCGCGACCGCCGCCGCGCTGATCGCGGCGATGGGGATGGCGGCGCGCGCGCGGCCCAGCCCATCCACCAGAGTGGCGAAACGCTCGGCGGTGCGGGGCGAATGCAACAATGCGAGCGGCGCCTGTTCCAGTGCGTCGTCCAGCCCCTCCGGCCGATCGATCGTCGCGGATTCGTAAACCGTGGTGCGTTCGATCATCAGCCCCGGCGCCGCGGATTCGCGCCGATGCGCGCCGCAGAAATGGAGCACGCGCAGCACGCCGTCGCCTTCGAGCATGGCGGTCAGGCCGGCGGCGTCGCCCGGCCCCTCCCGGACATACGAGAAACCCGATTGGCGCGCCGCCTCCGCCGTGGCGGTGCCGACTGCATAGACGGGCAGGGCGCCATAGCGGGCCAGGCCGTTGCCGGCCGCGCGCACGGCATTGGCGCTGGTGAACATCACCGCATCGAAGCGCACCGGATCGGGCGGGAACCAGTGCAGCGGCTCGACCGCGAACAATGGCACCGCAATGGCATCGAGCCGGAGCGTGGCGGCGGCGCGCACCGTGCGGCTCGCGCCTGGTTCGGGCCGCAGGATCAGCAGCGGCCGGCTCATCCCGCGAACAATGCGCGTAGTGGCGGTGCAGCGCGATCGAGCAGGGTTTCGGCCAGCGCCGTCACCGGCGCATGATCGCCCGGCGCAATCCGGATCTCGCCGGATTCGCTCAGGCTCCCGTCCATCGCGATGATCTCGGCGCGCAGCCGGATGGCCTCGCCGTCGAATATGGCGAGCGCCGCGACCGGCGCGCGGCAATCCGCGCCCAGCCGTTCGAGCAGGGCGCGTTCGGCGCGGACGCAGTGGCTGGTCGGCGCATGATCGATCGCCGCGATCAGCGCATGGACATCGCCGCGTTCGGCCAGGCATTCGATGCCGACCGCGCCCTGCGATGGCGCCGGCAGCATCGTCTCGATCGGAATGGGCGTGCCGATATCGGGCCGCTCCAGCCGCTCCAGGCCGGCCGCCGCCAGCAGTGTCGCCTCTGCCTCGCCGCGCGCGAGCTTGCCGAGCCGGGTATCGACATTGCCGCGAAACAGCACGATCTCCAGGTCCGGTCGCGCGCGCAGCAATTGCGCGCCGCGCCGGGGAGAGCTGGTGCCGATGCGGGCGCCCTGGGGCAGCGCCGCGATGCTGTCCGCCCCGATCAGCCGGTCGCGGACATCGGCGCGCGGCAGCATCGCGGCGATCGCGATCGCCTCGGGCCGCACCGTCTCCACATCCTTCATCGAATGGACCGCGAAGTCGATGGACCGGTCGTCCAGCGCGCGATCGAGTTCCTTGGTCCACAGCGCCTTGCCGCCCAGTTCGGACAGCGCGCGATCCTGGACCAGGTCTCCGGTGGTCTTGACGGTGACGATCTCGATCGCGCCGTCGTCCCAGCCATGCGCGGCCATCAGCGCGGCGCGAACCATATTGGCCTGGACGAGCGCGAGCGGCGATCCACGGGTGCCGAGCTTGAAGGGCGAAGCGGGGGTAGGCATGGCGGCGCTTGTGCTAGCCGCGACGCCGACTAGATGGAAGAGTAATGACGATCATTCTCGGTATCGAATCGAGCTGCGACGAAACGGCGGCGGCGCTGGTCACAGGTGACCGGCGGATCCTGTCGCACAAGCTGGCCGGGCAGGAAGCCGCGCATCGCCCGTTCGGCGGCGTGGTGCCGGAGATCGCCGCGCGCGCGCATGTCGAGGCGCTGGAGCCGCTGGTCGCCGCGGCGCTCGACGAGGCCGGGCTCAGCCTGGCCGATATCGACGCGGTCGCCGCCACCGCCGGGCCGGGGCTGATCGGCGGGGTGATGGTCGGGCTGGTCACCGCGAAGGCGCTTGCCATGGCGGCGGACAAGCCGCTGGTCGCGGTCAATCATCTGGAAGGGCATGCGCTGTCCCCGCGCCTCGCCGATCCGGACCTTCAATTCCCCTATCTGCTGCTGCTCGTCTCGGGCGGCCATTGCCAGCTTCTGCTTGTCGAGGGTGTCGGCCGCTATCGCCGCTTCGCTACCACCATCGACGATGCGGCGGGCGAAGCGTTCGACAAGACCGCGAAGCTGCTCGGCCTGGGCTTTCCCGGCGGGCCGGCGGTCGAGCGCGCCGCGGCATCGGGCGATCCCAGGGCCGTGCCGCTGCCCCGGCCGCTCGTCGGCAGCGCGGAACCGCATTTCTCGTTCGCCGGCCTCAAAAGCGCGGTGCTCCGCGCGCGCGACGCCGGCACGCACGCGGAGGAGGATATCGCGGCGAGCTTTCAGCAGGCGGTGGTCGATTGCCTCGTCGATCGCACGCGGCGCGCCATCGCCCGCGCGCCCGATGCGACCGCTTTGGTCGTCGCCGGCGGCGTCGCCGCCAATCGCGCGATCCGCGAGGCGCTTCAGACGCTCGCGACCGCCAATGGCCTGCCTTTCTCCGCACCGCCGCTCTGGTTGTGCACCGACAATGCGGCGATGATCGCCTGGGCGGGCGCGGAACGATTCGCCATGGGGCTGACCGATCCGCTCGACATCGCCGCGCGGCCACGCTGGCCGCTCGATCCCGATGCGGAAAAGGTGCGCGGCGCGGGCGTGAAGGCATGAGGGGGACGGCATGAAGATCGGGGTTATCGGTGGCGGCGCCTGGGGCACCGCGCTGGCGCAGGTCGCGGCGGCGGGCGGGGATCCGGTGCTGCTCTGGGCGCTCGAACCCGATGTCGTCGAAGCGGTGAACACCGCGCGCGAGAATCCCGTCTATCTCGCGGGCGTGCCGCTGTCGCCGGCGATCCGGGCGACGACGCGCCTCGCCGATCTGCAAGGGTGCGAGGCGCTGCTGGTGGTGACGCCGGCACAGCATGTCCGCAAGATCCTGAGCGGAATCGACGCGTCCGGGGTGCCGCTGGTGCTGTGCGCCAAGGGGATCGAGGCGGGCAGCCGCAAGCTCGTTTCCGAAGTGGCGGAGGAGGTGCAGCCCGATGCCGCGATCGCGGTGATTTCAGGCCCCACATTCGCGCATGAAGTGGCGAAGGGGCTGCCCACCGCGGTGACGCTCGCCTGCGCCGACGAAGCACTGGGCGCGTCGCTCGCCTCCCGGCTCGCCCGCCCCAATTTCAGGCCCTATGCCTCGACCGACGTCATCGGTTCGGAGATCGGCGGCGCGGTGAAGAACGTCCTCGCCATCGCCTGCGGCGTGGTCGAGGGGCGCGGCCTTGGCCTCAATGCGCGTTCGGCGCTGATCGCGCGCGGTTTCGCGGAGATGACGCGCTTCGGCCTCGCCAAGGGCGCCCGGGTCGAAACATTGTCGGGCCTGTCCGGGCTGGGCGATCTGGTGCTCACCTGCTCCTCCACCCAGTCGCGCAATTTTTCACTCGGCAAGGGGTTGGGCGAAGGGCGTGGCGCCGCCGAACTGATGGCCGATCGCCGCACGATCGCGGAAGGGGCGTTCACCGCGCCGGTGTTGCAGGAAGCGGCGCGCGCGACCGGCGTGGATATGCCGGTGGTCGATGCGGTGTGCGCTCTGCTCGACGGCAGCGCATCGGCCGATACGATCGTGTCGGCGCTGCTGGCGCGTCCGCTCAGGCCCGAGGGGCGCTGAACCGGCTTATTTCGGGCCGACCGTAGCCGCCTTCGGCTTTTTCGCCTCTTCGATCGCACGAAGCACCGCGCTGCCGCGCGCGTCGCGCTTGGCATATTCGCGCGCGGACATGCCGGCGAGCGTGTCGGCCTTGTCGGCATTGGCGCCGGCGTCGAGCAGCAGGCGGACCATGCGGATGTCACGCAACTGCACCGCCCGGATCAGCGGGGTCTCGCCCTGATTATTGGCTTCGTCGACGCGCGCGCGGCGCTGGATCAGCGCGGCGGCCCCCTCGGCGAAGCCGAGCTGCGCCGCGATCATCAGCGGGGTATTGCCCTGCTTGTCCTTCACATCGACGCGCGGGTTGCGCGCGAGCATGAAGCCCAGCCAGCTCAGGTCACGGCGCGCCACGACGATATGGAGCGCGGCCTGGCCCGTGGAAAGATCGCGGCTGTCGATCACGGTGTTGCCGGGTTCGTTGAGCATCTCGGTCGCCTTGGCGCCATCGGCGTCGCGAACCGCCTTCAGGAACTGATAGGCCGGCGACTGGAACTGCGCCGTGGCCACGCCCGGCAGCAGCATCGCCGCCGCCATCGCGGCCAGTCCGGCGCGTGCCGTCCGCTTGATGAAATCGCTCATTCGACCTTCCCTGACGTCTTGCGCTTGACGCCTTAGCAAAGCATGGCTGGCACCGCCATGAACGAAATCGCGCGCTTCGCCCTCACCCTGCTGCCCGTTGCGGCCTTTCTCTCGCTGACCGGTTGCGATCGCCAGGCGTCGGGCGCTGCCGAGCCGCCACTGGCCGGCGCCGCGATCGGCGCCAGCTTCGCGCTGACCGATCAGGACGGCAAGGTGGTGAAAGACAGCGATTTGAAGGGCAGATACCGGCTGATCTATTTCGGCTACACCTTCTGCCCCGATGTTTGCCCGGTGAGTACGCAGCGGTTGATGCAGGGCTATCGCCTGCTCGAAAAGGCGGATCCCGCGGCGGCCGGGAAGATCCAGCCGATCTTCATCTCGGTCGATCCCGAGCGCGACACGCCCGCCGTGCTCAAGCAGTTCGTGGGCAATTTCCATCCGAAGCTGATCGGCCTGACCGGGACGCCCGATCAGATCGCCGCGGTCGCCAAGGGTTATGGCGTCTATTACCGCAAGGCGGGCGAACCGGGCGCCAAGGATTATCTGATGGATCATTCGGACGTTTCGTACCTGATGGGGCCGGATGGCGCGCCCATCGCGCTGGTGCCGCAGAACGGAACGCCGGAGGCGATCGAGGCCGTGCTTGCGCAATGGGTGAAATAGTCGACCGTTTCTGGGAGACCACGCCGCTCGCGTCGATGAGCCGCGATCAGTGGGAAAGCCTGTGCGACGGATGCGGCAAATGCTGCATCCACAAGCTGGAGGACGAGGAGACCGGCGAGCTTCACCCGACCAATGTCGCGTGCAAGCTGCTCGATCGGCGCAGCGGACGCTGCACCGATTATCGCCATCGCCGCATCCATGTGCCCGAATGCGTGCGGCTGACACCACGGTTGTTGCGCGAGATCGACTGGTTACCGGAAACCTGCGCCTATCGCCTGATCGACGAAGGCAAGCCGCTGGCCGACTGGCATCCGCTGGTGAGCGGCGATCCCGAATCGGTCCACACCGCCGGCATTTCGGTGCGCGGCTGGACGGTATCGGAAACCGAGGCGGGCGATCTGGAGCTTCACATTGTCGACCGCACTCTCTGAAGCGGTGTTCGGCCCGCCCGGGCGTGAACGGGCGCTGATCGTCCGCCGCAGCCGTCAGGCGCGGCGGATGCGGCTGAGCGTCGATCCGCGCAACGGCGCCGTCACCCTGTCGCTGCCCTGGCGCGCGAGCTTGAAGCCCGCGCTCAACTGGGCGGACGCGCAATGGCCCTGGGTGGAACAGGCGCTGGCGAAACTGCCCCGGCCCAGCCCGATCGTGCCGGGCGGCGTCTTTCCGTTCGAGGGCGAGGATCTGCTGGTCGACTGGTCGGTCGATCGCCCCCGCACGGTGCGTCACGAACCCGGCCGTCTGGTGTTCGGCGGCCCGCGTGACGCCGTGACGTCACGTGTCGTCGCCTGGGCGAAGCGGCGCGCGCGCGAGACGCTGGAACGCGAGACGCTGGAGATTGCGGCGGTCGCGGGCGTCGGCATCGGGCGCATCGGGGTCGGCGATCCGCGCGCGCGCTGGGGAAGCTGCGCCGTCAATGGCGATATCCGTTATAGCTGGCGGCTGATCATGGCGCCGGTGTTCGTGCGCCGGTCGACCGTGGCGCACGAGGTCGCGCATCGCATCCATATGGATCACAGCCCGGCCTTCCACGCGCTCGCCGCGAAACTCTATGGCGGCGACCCGAATGAAGCGCGCGCGTGGCTGCGCGCGCATGGCAGCGCGCTGCACTGGGTCGGGCGGGAATAGAGCATCGTGCGGAAAAGTGGGAGCCGGTTTTCCGTAAAAACGATGCGATCACAAATATCTAGAGCGGACTTCGCGATTCAGGTTTTGCGCAGTCCACTCTAGAAGCGCGGGGCCGCGCGCTCTTCAGGACGAACGACGGTTGGCGGGCACCGGGGCCGGCGTGCGCGCATCCTCGGGGCGGCGCGGCCGCTGGGGCTGCGGACGGCCCAGGACATTGTCGAGCCATTGCTGGTCGAGCGTCGGCGGCGCCTCCACGTCACGGCCTTCCGTGCCCGGATCGGCCGGCGGCGCGGTTTCGGGCGCGTAGACCGGGTTGCCATTGTCGTCGACATACATGGTCGTGCCGTTGTCGGGCTCGCCATAATAGGCGTCTTCGTCGGGCTCGAGCTGTTCCTCGGGCAGGGTGACGTCGGTTTCGAACTTCTCGATCGGCCGATTCGCCACCGCCTTCGACATGAAGGCGGCGAAGGCGCGTGCCGGGGCGGTGCCGCCCTGCAGCCCGCCGACGCGCTTGGCGTCGTCGCGGCCCATCCACACACCGGTGGTCAGCCCGCTCGAAAAGCCCATGAACCAGCCGTCCTTGTTCGAGCTGGTCGTGCCGGTCTTGCCCGCGACCGGACGACCGATCTGCGCGGCGCGGCCGGTGCCGGCGCTGACCGCGGTCTGCAGCAGGTCGGTCATCTGCGCCGCGACCCAGGGCGCCACCAGCACGCGCGATTCGTCGCTGCGATGCTGGTACAGGATCTCGCCATTCTCGGTCGTCACCTTGGTGATGCCATAGGGCGTGACCGCGATGCCGCCATGCGCGACCGCCGCATAGGCGCGCGTCATGTCGAGCAGCCGGACGTCGGCGGTGCCCAGCACCATCGAGGGATGGGTGTTGAGCGGGGTGGTGATGCCGAAACGGCGCGCCATGTCCGCCACCGTCGAGAAGCCCACTTCCTGCCCGATCTTCGCCGCGACGGTGTTGATCGAATAGGTGAAGGCCGTGCGCAGAGAGATCTCGCCCGAATTGCGGCCCGAGCTGTTGCGCGGGCTCCAGCCGTTGATCGAGATCGGTTCGTCGGTGACCATCGTCTCGGGCGTGTAGCCGTTCTCCAGCGCCGCCAGATAGACGAACAGCTTGAATGCCGATCCGGGCTGGCGCGTCGCCTGTGTCGCGCGGTTGTAGATCGACGAGACATAGTCCTTGCCGCCGACCATCGCGCGCACCGCGCCGTCGCGATCGAGCGAGACCAGCGCGCCCTGCGCGCCGGCGGGCGCGTTGGCGACGATCGCGGCGGTGGCGGCGCGCTGCATCCCCGGATCGATCGTCGTCCATACGTCGATCGGCCGTTCGGTCTCGTCGATCAGCATTTCAAGCTGGGGCAGCGCCCAGTCGGTGAAATAGCGGACACTGTCCTGTTGCGGCTCGCGCGCCAGCTTGATCGCCTTGGTATCGACCGCGGCGGCCTGCGCGGCGGTGATCGTGCCGGCATCCTGCATCACCTCGAGCACGACGGTGGCGCGGTCGATCGCGGCCTGCGCGTCGGCGGTGGGCGAATAGCGCGACGGCGCCTTCACCAGCCCCGCGATCACGGCGGCCTCGCCCAGCGACAGCCGCTTGGCGTCATGGCCGAAGAAGCGGCGGCTGGCGGCGTCGATGCCATAGGCGCCGCCGCCGAAATAGACCTTGTTGAGATAGAGCTCGAGAATCTGATCCTTGCTGAACTTGCGCTCCATCGCGAGCGCAAGGATCATCTCGCGGGCCTTGCGGCCGAAGGTGCGCGCATTGGTCAGGAAGATGTTGCGCGCGAGCTGTTGCGTGATCGTCGATCCGCCCTGCACCCAGCGGCCGCGCTGGACGCGGACATAGGCCGATCGCGCCAGGCCGATCGGATCGACGCCGGGATGCGCGCGGAAGCGCCGGTCCTCCACCGAGACCATCGCGTCGACCATGGTCCTGGGGATCTCGTCATAGCGCAGCCATTCGCCATAGCTGGGGCCGAGCGACGCGATGATCGATCCGTCGGCGGCGCGCACCTGGATCATCTGGCCGTTGGGATCGCGCTGCAATTCGCCGAAGCTCGGGATGCTCGACATGGCGATGCCCACGGCGACCGCCAGCGCGATCAATCCTGCGAGCCCGGCCAGCAGCAGGATCTTGAAAATCCTGATGACCGTGCTGCGCCAGGTGCGCGGCGTCTTGCGGGGGGATTTGCGGGATGCGGCCATCGATCGTCAGCGATTTACGCGGAGTTGGGCGCGGTGCCAAGCGACTGCATCGTTCCTGCACCGAAAAAGCGTGCGGGCGCTACATGCGAGCCGCGTCGCGGCCCGGTTCAGCGCTTTTCGCGCCCTTCGAAACTGAGCGCGGCGCTGTTCATGCAGTAACGCAGCCCGTTCTCGGCCGGCCCGTCGGGAAAGACATGGCCCAGATGGCCGTCGCACTTGGCGCAGCGCACCTCGACGCGGCGCATGCCATGGCTGGTATCGGCATGTTCGACGACCGCGTCGGTGCTTGCCGGCGCGATGAAGCTCGGCCAGCCCGATCCCGAATCATATTTCTCGTCGGAACGGAACAGTTCGGCGCCGCAGCCCGCGCAGCGATAGGTGCCTGGCGCCTTGTTGTCGTTGTAGATGCCGGTAAAGGCCCGCTCGGTCCCCGCTTCGCGGAGCACATGATATTGCTCGGGCGTCAGGCGCTTGCGCCATTCGCTCTCGGGAAGATCCAGCTTTTCCATGCCCATCATCTGGTGCCGTCCGCGCGCGCGGTCAAGGGCGCGGCGGCGATCCGCGTCGCGTACGCAAGCAAGGCGGCCAGACCCGGCATGACGGCGATCGCGATGGGGCCGGCCGGGCGGCCGATACGCGTATCGGCGGCGGCGGCAACCAGCCCGGCGATGCGGACCGGACGCGCGGTCCGTGTCGCCAGGATTCTTTGGAAATCCGCGCTGTTCGCGGCGCCTTCGCGCAGCCAGTGCGCCGCCGCCATCATGCCGCTGGTCAGCGCGATGCCGACGCCTTCGCCGGCGAGCGAGGGGATGACGGCGGCCTGGTCGCCCAGCCGGAAGATGCCCGGCTCGGTGTCGCGCGCGCGCCAGCCATAGGGCACCGATCCGATCGCATCGAACGCGGCGGTTCCGCCAGCATGGGCCAGCCGCTCCGCCAGCGCGGGCGATTCGGCGGCAAGCATGACCATCAGCCGTTCCGGATCGCCGCCGGCCTCGGCCAGACGAGACTTGCGCACCGCCATGCAGAGATTGGCGGAGCCATCCTCCTGCAACAGCAGGCCGGCATAGCCGCCACGGAACAGATGAAGCTCGATCGCATCGCCCACCAACCGGCTGAGCTGCGGCGCGGGCGCGATCCGGCGGCGAAGACCGAGCGCAGGGTCTCCTTGCGGCCTGGGCCGCGCGAGACCGCGGCAATCATGCTTGCCGGTGGCGAGGAACAGCGCCTCGCATGCGATCGTCGCGCCGTCCGCGAGTTCGACCGATCCGGGTGCGGCCGATCGGATGGCAACGCCGCGTTCGATCGCGCCGCCCATCGCTTCGGCGCGCGCCAGCAGCATGCCGTCCAGCCGTCGGCGCGATACCCCGATCGCCTCGCCCGGCAGCCGCGCTTCGCCTGTTCGTCCATTCGCGAAGACGCGGACGCGCGCGATCGCATGGCCGCTAAGTGTCGTGCGATCGATGCCCAGCCGATCGAGCGTGTCGCGCGTGCGCCAGCTCAGGAAGCCGCCGCACAATGCGTCGCCGGTCTCGCGATGGCGCTCGATCACCAATGCCGCATGGCCGGCACGTGCCAGCATGATCGCGGTCGCGGCGCCTGCCGGGCCGCCGCCCGCGATCAGCGCAGCCGTTCGACGCATAGCCGGAAGGGGAAGGTGCGGCGGATCCGCGCCGCGCCATCGTCGATCCCGGCTTCGGCCAGGATCGGCGGCCATTCGCCGGGGCGATAGGACCGGGCGATCGAAAGCGTGCCGTCGTGGCGGACGATCGGATGCCAGCGCATGAGCCGGGCCAGCAGCGGAAAGCCGGAATAGGCGAAGCGATGGCGATGCAGGTCGTTGACGAACCAGCCGATCCGCGCCTCGCTCTCCATGAAGCGCAGAAAGGCGACGAGTTGGCCGTGCGTCATGTGATGCGCGACAAGGCTGGAGATCACCAGGTCGAACCCCTCGCCGGCGAATGCGGCATAGTCGCCCGTTCGCCAGTCGATGGTCAGGCCCGGCGGCGTATGCGCGCGCGCGGCGGGCGCGCTGCTCGGATTGAGGTCTACGCCGACCAGATCGGCGGCGATGCCGCGCCGCGCCGCCCAATGCGCGATCGCGCGCAGCATGTCGCCATCGCCGAAACCGACGTCGAGCAGCCGGAAGCGATGTCGTCCGGCCAGGGTGCGCGCCAGGAATCGCAGGGTCGGCCGGCGCGCCATCGTCACGCGATTGACCCGTGCCAGATCGTGCATCACCGCTTCATAGGTTTCAGGGGCAAGCGCCGGATCGTCCATCCGCTCCTCTTCCAGGGCGCGGACGGACAGGTCTCTCATGCCACGGGTCCGAAGGCGAAGCCCTCGGCGGCGAGCCCGGGGCCGAACGCCAGCGCGACCCCGGGGCCGGAGACGCCGCGCCGCAGGATGCGGGCAAGCACGAACATCAGCGTCGACGACGACATGTTGCCATAGGCGTGGAGCACGTCGCGCGAATCCGATAGCGCCATATCGTCGAGCGACAGCCCGTGCGCGACGGCATCGAGGATCGATCGGCCGCCGGCATGGACCGCCCAATGCGCGATCTCCTCCGGTCTGTCGCCGCCGGCCAGGCGCGTGCGCGTCGTTTCGTCGGTCAGCGCGGCCGCGATCCGTCCGGGGACCTCGCCCGACAGCGTCATCGCGAAGCCCTGGTCGCCGATCGTCCAGGTGATCAGCGATTCGGCCTCGGCCAGCGTCGTCGAGAAGCCCGGCCCCAATGTCAGCCCGCGTGGATCGGCGCTGACGATCGCCGCCGCCGCGCCGTCACCGAACAACAGGCCCGCGAGCAGCGGCTCGATCTCGTCCATCGGCCGCAGATGGAGCGAGCAAAGCTCGACGGTGACGACAAGGATCCGGGCACCGGGTTCGGAACGGACGATGTGCCGCGCCGCGCGCAGCGCGGTGACCGCGGCATAGCAGCCCATGAATCCGATCAGCAGTCGTTCGACGTTCGGGGACAGGCCCAGCCGCGCCGCCAGCATCTGGTCGACGCCCGGCGCTGTGAAGCCCGTGCAACTCGCCACCACCAGATGCGTGATCGTATCGGCGACGAATGCATTGCCCAGCGCCGCGACCGCCTGTTCGGCCAGCGCGGGCGCAGCTTCGGCATAGAGCGCCATCCGCGCCGATGTGGGCGGCAGCGGATCGGTTGCGTAGAAGCCGCCGGGTTCGATCGGCGAGCCGCCATCGGTCGCACGCGGCAGCACCGACCAGCGATGTGCGATGCCGGCGCGCCCGGCCATGCGCCCGAACAGCGCGCGTTCGCGCGTCGGCAATCGCGCTTCAGCCCAGCCGATAAAGGCCTGGTGGATATCGTGATCGGGAACGGCGGTGCCGATGGCGTTGAGATAAGCGGACACGCAGGCAGCCTTCTTCCTGGAGACTGCGCTCTTTCCCCGCGGGCGCATCTAACGGGTTTTATAGAATGGTTCCAGGGCAGATGGAACCAGGTGCCGGCTCGGGAGCCATGGCGATCAAAGGGACTCCGGAGCTGATCCGGTTCAGCCTGGGCACAACGCGCCAAGGGCCGAAAGCGTTTCGGCCCTGCCGACTATCAGGGATTTCAGGGTATGGTGCGGTCGAGAAGACTCGAACTTCCACGGGCTTTCGCCCACAACGACCTCAACGTTGCGCGTCTACCAATTCCGCCACGACCGCACAGTCCTGCCCGCCGGATGAACCCCGAAGGGGGCGGCCGGCGCTGGTAAGGCGCGGCCTCTAGCAAAGCCGATCGTGCTTGGGAAGAGGCTGCGAAGCTTTATTTCGCACCGCTTCCCGCGAAGCTCACCGTCAGCTTCTGCGCGCTCTTGGGCACATCCATTTCGGCGCTGTCGAACTCCGCCGTGCCCTTGGGCGGCAGGCGCCGGACGGGGGGGACGATCCGCCAGCCATAGACGACCCGTCCGGATGCGTCGCGCAGTTCCGCAAGGATATCGGGCACCATCTGCGGCGCGTCGGTCGGGTTCACGATGCGGCCCGAAACCGTGAACAGCTCATTGCCGCTCGGCTGCGTGCGCCGCTCGGGCTTGGTGGGGAATTCCAGCAGCAGCGGCACGTCCGCCTCGGCGGTGCCGAAGCCGAGCCAGGCGGCGATGCCGGGCGTACCGAAATACTGGATCGCGCCGATCCCGCCGATCATCAGCACCGCAGCGGCGGCGGCGGCGAAAGTCCATCGGCGCAGCGGGTTGCGGCGCGGACGGAAGGGCGGTTGATGCGCGAAGGCGTCATAATCCACCGCCTCCGCCTCGGTCGCGGCGGGAATCGAGTCTGCCGCGGTGGGCGCGGTCCGCTCGATCTCAGGCAGTGGCGGCGCCTGTGGCGCCGTGGCCGCCGGAACGGCTTCCGGTGCCTCCGATGCAGCGTCCGCAGCAAGCGCTGCCGGCGAAACCGGGCTTTCAAGGTCGAGCGGGGCGGGCTGCTGGAACCAGCTATGCTTGCACGATGCGCAACGCACCGTTCGGCCGACCGGTCCGATCGCGCTGTCCGGGACCAGATATCTCGTCCTGCATTCAGGGCATGTCAGGATCATGCGATGTGGCTGTGTCCGTCTAGATCTTGATAAGGCACGCAATAAGGCGGCCAGTGTAAACACGCTGCGCGACGATGTTGCAAGCATCTTGGGCCGGTTGGGCGCCAACATCTCCTTTACGCGGGCGATACCGCTGTGCGATGGCGGGCTTCGGGGTTGAACGGCAGGGTCAAAGGGAGCGTTTCGGGTCGCGATGGCGAGCATCGTGCAGTTCGAGAATGTCGGTCTGCGCTATGGCACGGGCGCGGAGACGCTGTCTGATGTCAGCTTCACGCTCAACACCGGCAGCTTCTATTTCCTGACCGGCCCGTCGGGCGCCGGCAAGACCTCGCTGCTCAAGCTGCTTTACCTCTCGCAACGGCCCAGCCGTGGCCTCATCCGGTTGTTCGGCGAGGATGCGGTCACCATGCCGCGCGCGCGCCTGCCGGCGCTGCGTCGCCGGATCGGCGTCGTGTTCCAGGATTTCCGGCTGGTTCCGCATCTCTCAGCTTACGACAATGTCGCCTTGCCGCTGCGCATCGGCGGCTATGAGGAGCGCGAGATCGAGACCCCGGTCAACGAAATGCTCGCCTGGGTCGGATTGAAGGATCGCGCGAGCGCGCGCCCGGCGACTTTGTCGGGCGGGGAGCAGCAGCGCGTCGCGATCGCGCGCGCGGTGATCGGCCGGCCCGAGATCCTGGTCGCGGACGAACCCACCGGCAACGTCGATCCCGACATGGCGGCGCGCCTGCTGCATTTGTTCGATGGGCTCAACAAGTTGGGCACCACCATCGTCGTCGCCACCCACGACATCCATCTGCTCAGCCGCATCCCCCATGCGAACATGATGCGGATCGATCGTGGGCGTCTGTCCGATCCCACCGGCGCGCTGCGCTATCCGCCGCGCCGCAGCGAGATGGGCGGATCCGAATGAGTTTCGGCTGGACGCCCTCGGCGGCGGATCGCCGGCTGCTGCCCGAAGGGCGGCTGGCGGGGCCGATGCCCTGGGTGATCGCGATCATGATGTTCCTGACGGTGCTGGCGGCGGCGGCCGGGCTCGGGCTCGGCGCGGCGGCACGCGCGCTGGGCGACGATCTGGCGGGCAAGCTGACGGTGCAGATCGTGGAGGCCGATCCGGTGATCCGCGATCGCCAGGCGACGGCGGTGGCCGCCGCGCTCGAACGGCTTTCGGTGGTGCGCACGGTCGACCGGCTCGGCCAGGCGGAGATGGCGGCGCTGCTCGAACCCTATCTGGGCGAAGGCGGGCTTGCCGGGGACGAACTGCCGGTGCCGGCGCTGATCGACGTCGTCCTGAGCGATGGCGGAGAGCGTGCGATGGCGGATGTCGCGGCCGCCGTGCGCACCGCCGCGCCCAAGGCGCGGATCGATCGCCATGCCCGCTGGCTGGCGCCGTTGACCGGGCTGATCGACTCGCTGCGCTGGCTGGCGATCGCGCTGGTGCTGCTGATGGCGGCGGCGACGGCGGCGGCGGTGGTGCTGGCCGCGCGCGCCGCGCTCAACACGCATCGCTTCACCATCGACGTGCTTCACCTGATGGGATCGACCGACACGCAGATCGCCTGGCTGTTCCAGCGCCGCATTGCGCTCGACGCGCTGTTCGGCGGCCTTGTCGGGCTGACATCGGCGATCGCTGTGCTCATGCTGCTCGGCGCCAGGGTGAGCGAGATCGGATCCGATCTGCTCGGCGCGGCCACGCTCGGCCTGCGATCCTGGGCGCTGATCCTGCTGCTGCCGGTCGCCGGTGCGATCCTGGCGATGCTGGCGGCGCGGATCACCGTGCTGCGTACCTTGCGGCGCATGCTGTGATCCGGCGTATCCTTTCGATCCTGCCCTTGCTGTGGGCACTGGGCTTCGCGCTGTTCGTCGTCGCGCTGCCCCAGCCGGCGCCCGACGGCGCGACCGACGCGATCGTCGTGCTCACGGGCGCCCCCGGGCGCATCGAGCGCGGGCTGGCGCTGCTCCAGGCGGGCCGTGCGCGCCGCATGCTGATTTCGGGCGTCAATCGCGATGTGCGGCCGCACGAGCTGGCGCTGGCGCAGAAGGTGCCGGCCGCGCTGTTCGACTGCTGCGTCGATCTGGGCCGGGAAGCAGTCGACACGCGATCGAACGCGCTCGAGACGGCGCGCTGGATCGAAGCGCGCCGCTATCGCACGGTTCGCTTTGTCACCACCGATTGGCATATGCGCCGTGCGCGCTACGAACTGGAGCGGGCGGTGGGGCCGGACGTCCAGATCGTCAGCGACGCGGTGAAAAGCAGGGCGGGTTTCTCGATGTTGTTCAAGGAATATCACAAATATCTGCTGAGCCGGCTCGGCGCACTGGTCGGGCTCTGAGACGATGCTGTTCCTGCGCTCGCTGCTGTTCGCGTTCGTCTTCTATATCGGCAGCGTCTATTATGTGTTGCGTGCGGCGGTGTTCAGCCGCTCGGAGGCGGGCGCGCGCCGCGCGGCCTGGCTCTGGGCGCGTTTCCATCGTCGCTGCGCGGAACGAATCCTGGGCATTTATACGCGGGTGGAGGGCGTGATCCCCGACCGGCCCGTGCTCTACGCCATCAAGCACGAATCGATGTACGAGACGCTGGAGGTCCTGCTGCTCATCGGTGAGCCGGCGGTGCTGATGAAGAAGGAATTGATCGACATTCCCTTCTGGGGCGGCGTCGCGACGCGCCACGGCGCGATCGCCATCGATCGGGCGGGCGGGGCAAAGGCGTTGCGCTCGCTCGTCGCGGCATCGCGCGCCGCCGCGGCGCGGGGCCGCTCGCTCATCCTGTTTCCCGAAGGGACGCGGGTGCCGCATGGCGAGCGCGCGCCGCTGCGCGCAGGCTTCGCCGGCCTCTATCGCCATATCGGCCTGCCGGTGGTGCCCGTGGCGCTCGACAGCGGCCGCTTGTGGCCGCGCCGCAGCTTCCTGAAACGGCCGGGGATCATCACCTTCCGCTTCGGCGACGTCATCGAACCGGGGCTGGACCGCGACGCCGCGGAAGCGCTGGTTCATGCGGAGATCAACGCGCTGAACCCCTGATCCACGATCCGGGCGCGTCCGGCCGCTATTCGTGGCTGCGTCCGAAATCCGGTCGTTCGTCGTCCTGGCCCTGCTCGATGATCGAGCGGCGGATCGCGCGGGTGCGGGCGAACAGGTTGAACAGCGTGTCGCCATCGCCCCAGCGGATTGCGCGCTGAAGCGCGGTGACGTCCTCGGTGAGCCGCTGCAGGATCTCGAGCACCGCCTCGCGATTGTTGAGGAACACGTCGCGCCACATCGTCGGATCGGATGCGGCGATGCGCGTGAAGTCGCGGAAACCGCCCGCCGAATATTTGATCACTTCGCCCTGGGTGACGTTCTCGAGGTCGGAGGCGGTGCCGACGATCGAATAGGCGATCAGGTGCGGCACATGGCTTGTCACCGCCAGCACCAGATCGTGATGCTTCGGGCTCATGATCTCGACATTGGAGCCGAGCTTCTCCCAGAAGGCGCGCACGCGTTCCGTTGCGGCTTCGGGCGTGTCGTCCTCGGGGGTCAGGATGCACCAGCGCCCGTGGAACAGCGTGGCGAATCCCGCTTCGGGCCCGCTATGCTCGGTGCCGGCGACGGGGTGGCCGGGCACGATCGTCGCGTCGGGCAATGCCGCGCGCAGCGCTTCGGCGACGCTCGCCTTCGATCCGCCGACATCGGTGACGATGGCGTCGGCGGGCAAGTCCGCCGCGAAGGATTCGGCGGCGGCGGCAATCGCGCCCACTGGCACGCACAGGATCACCAGATCGGCGTCGATCACGGCGGCGCCGGGCGTGTCGGTGACGTCGTCGCACAGATCGAGGCGGCGCACGGTCTCGCGCACCGCCGGATCGGCGTCATGGCCGGTCAGCCGCACCGTCGGCATATGGCTGCGCACCGCGCGCAGGATCGACGAGCCGATCAGCCCCAGCCCGATAACGGTGACGCGGGCGAAGGGCAGCATCAGCCGGCGGCCTCCGCCAGCGCGCGCAGCGCGTCGACCACGCCGCGCGTCTCTTCCTCGCTGCCGATGGTGATGCGCAGCCCGTGCGGCAGGCCCTGGCCGGGCAGCCAGCGGACGATGAAACCGCGCTCCATCAGCCCTTCATAGGCCCGCTCGGCGGTCAGCCGGCCTTCGAACAGCACCAGCACGAAATTGGCGCGTGACGGCACGGCGCGCAGGCCGGCATTGCCGAGTGCCGAGATCTGCGCGTTGAACCAGGTCAGCCATTCGGCATTGTGCGCGCGGCTGTGCGCGACGAAATCGGTGTCGGCCAGCGCCGCGATCGCCGCCTGCTGGCTTGCGGTGGTGATGTTGAACGGGGCGCGGATGCGGTTCATCGCGTCGATCACGTCCGCCGCGCCATATCCCCAGCCGATCCGCCCGGCCGCCAGGCCATAGATCTTGGAGAAGGTGCGCGTCACCAGCACATTGGGTGCGCTTCGCGCCAGTTCGAAGGCGCCATCGCGTTCGTCATCGGCCAGATATTCGGCATAGGCCTGGTCGATCACCAGCAGCACGTCGCCGGGCAGGCCTGAATGCAGCCGGGCGATTTCCTCGCGCGGCGTATAGGTGCCCGTCGGATTGTTGGGATTGGCGACGAACACGACGCGTGTCCGCTCGGTCACCGCCGCCAGCAGTGCATCGACATCGGTCGCATAGTCCCGGTCCGGCGCCACCACCGGCACCGCGCCGACGCGCCGCGCCGCGATGTCGTAGACCGAAAAGCCGTAGCGCACGTAAAGCACTTCGTCGCCCACGCCGGCATAGGCGCCGGCGGCAAGGTGCAGGATCTCGTCGGATCCGGTGCCATGGATCACGCGGGCCGGATCGATGCCGTGGTGCGCGGCGATCGCGTCGCGCAGCGCGGTCGCGTCCGCATCCGGATAGCGCGACAGGCTGCTCTGCTCCGCCTCGAACGCGGCGATCGCGCCGGCGCTGGTGCCGAGCGGATTTTCGTTCGAGGAGAGTTTGACCAGCTTGCGTCCGTCGTCGCTCGTCGAGCGGCCGGGCACATAGGGGGCGATCCCGAGGATCCAGGGCTTGGGTTGCGGTGCGATCATGCGCGAGCGCATGGCGCAATCGCGCGCGCCGCGCAACCATGCTAAGGCCATGCCGTCCGAAGGGGGAGAGCGGGAATGCGCGGTTCGGGACCATTGTGGCGGCTGCTGGGCGAGGCGCGCCGCGCCAATCTGGAAGATGTGGACGCACCGGCGCCGATCCGGGCACCCGAAGGCATCACCCGACGGCGCGCGCTCGCGGCGCTGGCGGCGGCGAGCGCCGTGCCGCTGATCGGCTGGCCGCAGCCCGTGCGGGCGCGCGAAGCCATGCGCGTCGTCGTGATCGGCGGCGGCCTTGCCGGGCTCTGTGCGCTCGACAGGCTCGTCGCCAACGGCATCGACGCGAAGCTCTACGAAGCGCGGGGCCGATTGGGCGGCCGCGTGCTGACCGCCAACAACGCGCCGGAGCCCGGCCTCAATATCGAGGACGGCGCCAACCTCATCAACACCGATCACGACGATATGCTGAAGCTGGCCGAACGCTTCGGCATCACGCTGATCGATCGCAAGCCGATGCATGCGCACAGCCGTTATGTGGTCGACGGCACGATGATGGACGATGCCGCGCTGGTCCGCGATCTCCGCGCGATCGCCGGGCAGATATCGAAGGACGCCGCCGCGCTGGACGGCAATTATGACGTCATGGCGCCGGCCTTCGACAAGCTCTCGGTTTCGCACTATCTCGACGGTCATCGCGACATGCTGACCCCGCATGTCCGCGCGCTGATCGAAGCGACGATCCGCACCGAATTCGGCGCGGAGCCGCATCAGGCCTCAGCGATCGAACTGCTGTTCAATCTGCCCGTCGTCGATGGGGCGCAGGCGGAACTGATCTCGACGAGCGACGAGCGCTATATCCTGACCGGCGGCTCCTCCAGCCTTGTCCGGGCCTTGTCGGATCCGCTGCAGTCGCGGATCGCGACCGGTCATGCGCTCGTCGCTGTCGAGCGCGCGGGCGCTCGCGTGAAGCTGCGCTTCGCCAACGGTGCCGTCGACGAGGCCGATCGGGTCATCATCACCGTGCCCGCGCCGCTGATGCGCACCATCGACTATGGCGATCTGCTGCCGGAAAGCTGGCGCACGCTGGTCGGCGAGATCGATTGCGGCCGCAACGAGAAGATCAATGCGGGCTATGCCCGGCGAAGCTGGGAAGCGCAGACCGGCCCGGCAGGCGCCGCCTGGGCGGTCGATACCAGGGGGCCGGGGGTGTTCTCCGAATTCTGGGACGCGAGCTCGGGCCAGCCGGGCGAGGCGGGGGTGCTGACCTGGTTCTTCGGTGGAGATCAGGTCGATGCGTTGCTGGCGGGCGAGGTGGATGCCGTGCTGCGCCGCGCCGAAGCGGCGATCGCGCCGGCGGTGCCGGGGCTTGCCGCGCGCACGATGCGGCGCACCGCTTGGGCGAAGGATCCCTTCGCGCGCGGCGGCTATTCCAATTTCGCGCCCGGCCAGTTGACGCGCTTCGCCGGCCATTTCTGGCTGGAAGAGGAAGGCGTGGTGACGCCGCCCGCGCCCGCCGGCCCGATCGTGTTCGCGGGCGAGCATCTGTCGGACGCCTTCCCCGGCTATATGAACGGCGGCGCGCAGACGGGCCGCCTCGCGGCGGAAGCGGTGCTGACCAGCCTGGCGGTGAAGGCGTGATGTTCTCCTGAAACCCTCCCCTTCAGGGCGGAATTAGTTCGGTGCCAAGCCTTTGCGCAGGATCTCGTTCGCGGTCGCCGCGACGTCTTCGGGGCTGACATCCTCGTCCCAGACGCCATAGCGCAGGCCCAGGAACACGTTCATGCCCATCACCGCCCAGGCATGGACCTCGCCGACATCGGCGCGGACCTCGCCGCGCGCGGCACCGGCCTGCAGGCGTTTCGCGATGCGCTCGACCGAGCTCGCATAATGCTGGCGATAGCTGTCGGGATCGACGAATTCGGATTCGTCGATGATCCGGTAGATTTCCTTGTGCTCGCGCACGAAGGTCAGGAAGGATTCCAGGCCGATCCGCTCGGCGTCGATCTCGTCGGTCGCCGCCTGTACGCGCGGGCCGACATGGTCACGCACCTGCGCGCTCATGTCGCGCACCAATGCTCGGAACACTTCGTCCTTCGAATCGAAATAGGTGTAGAAGCTGCCCAGCGCGACGCCGGCGCGACTGGTGATCCCGCTGATCGAGCCTTCGTGAAACCCCTTTTCGCCGAATTCCGCCGCCGCCGCGTCGAGGATCGCGCGCAGCGTCCGGCGCCCGCGCTCGGTGCGCGGCGTCTTCGCTTCGCTGGTCGGGGACGCTCCCACTGTGTCTTCGGCGCTACGCTCGCCCGACATTTTTTCCTCCCGTCATCAACCCAAGTTGAAACTTGGTTCAGGTTTCAGTATAGGCCCGTTTCGAGCCGGCACAACCCAGTAGAGGTTGAGCCATCTGTCATGGGGAGGAGTGAAAGCCATGTCCCGTATCGATCTGTCCACCCGCACATTGTTCAGCCTGGGTGCCGCCATCGCCGCGCTTTCGGCGCAACCCGCATTCGCCCAGGAAACCGCCGCCCCCGAAGCCACGGCCGAGGACGATGGCGGCGATATCGTCGTCACCGCGCGCCGCCGCGAGGAAAGCCTGCTCGACGTGCCGATCGCGGTCACCGCCTTTTCGGGCGCGCAGCTCGAACGTGCAGGCGCGATCGACATCACCGAAATCTCGAACGTCACCCCCAACACCACGCTCGAGAATTCGCGCGGCACCAATTCGACGCTCACCGCCTTCATTCGCGGCGTCGGCCAGCAGGATCCGGTTCCCGGTTTCGAAGCCGGCATCGGCGTCTATCTGGACGATGTCTATCTCAACCGGCCCCAGGCCGCGGTGCTCGACATCTACGACGTCGAACGCATCGAGGTGCTGCGTGGGCCGCAGGGCACGCTTTACGGCCGCAACACCATCGGCGGCGCGGTCAAATATGTGACGCGCGCGCTGCCGGACGAGACCCAGCTCAAGATCCGCGCCACTTACGGCACCTATAACCAAGCCGATCTGGTCGTCACCGCCAGCACGCCGATCAGCGATCTGATCCGCATCGGCGGCTCGGTCGCCCGGCTGTCGCGCGGCGGTTTCGGCGACAATCTCAACATTCCGGGCCTCGAGAACTACAACAAGGATGTCTGGGCCGGACGCGGCACGATCGAGTTCGGCGGCAACGGCGCGCCGGTGCTGATCCGCCTCTCGGGCGATTACACGCGCGACAAGTCCGATCCGCGCAACGGCCACCGGCTGATCCCGGGCCTCGTCTCGGGTGCGCCGGTGCTCGACAATGTCTTCGACACGCGCGCCGGACTCAACAAGCCGAAGCAGGATATCGAGGCTTATGGCCTCGCGATGAACATCACCGCCGAACTGAGCGACGCGATCACGCTGCGCTCGATCAGCGCCTGGCGCAAGGATCGCAGCTTCACGCCGATCGATTTCGACGCGCTGCCCTCGGTCGATGTCGATGTGCCCGCCGTTTATCGCAACGAACAGATCAGCCAGGAATTCCAGGTGCTGTACGAAAGCGAGCGGCTGCACGGCCTGGTCGGCTTCTATTATCTGGATGCCCGCGCCTCGACCTCGTTCGACGTGCTGCTGGGGCTGACCGGCGCGCCAATCGGCTTCCCCGGCCTTAACGGCTATACCGCCGGCGACGTGCGGACTGACACTTGGTCAGTCTTCGGCGATTTCACCTTCGACTTCACCGATCAGCTCAGCCTGTCGGTCGGCGGGCGCTTCACCAACGACAAGCGCAATGCCTTTGTCTACAAGGCGAACCGGATCACAGGCCTCTCGCCCGAATTCGGCGGCACGCTCGCGCCGATCGCGATCGCGGTGGCAACCAACTTCCGGGGCGAACGCACTTTCAAGGAATTCACGCCGCGCGCGTCGCTCAGCTTCAAGCCCGACGACGACAACATGGTCTACGCGTCCTATTCCAAGGGCTTCAAGGGCGGCGGCTTCGATCCGCGCGGCTCGGGCACGTCGGCACCGGCGAGCAATCCGGCCGCAGGCCAGACCTATCAGGACATCTACAATTTCCTCTCCTTCGATCCGGAAAAGGTCGATACCTATGAAGTCGGCTATAAGGGTTCGTTGTTCGATCGCCGCCTGACGCTCAGCCTGGCCGGCTTCTATTCGAACTACAAGGACGTGCAGATCCCCGGTTCGGTCGGCTGTCTCGTCGGTGGCCTGCCGGGCTTCTGCGGCATCACCACCAACGCGGCGAAGGCGACGATCAAGGGGCTCGAGCTCGAAGCGAACGCCGTGCTCGCGCGCGACTTCGCGGGCGCGGGATCGCGTTTCTCCTTCAACGGCGCGCTCGGCTATATCGATGCACAGTATAAGCGCTTCATCGGCCCCACCGGTGCCGATGTCGCCAAGCAGCGGACCTTCCAGAACACGCCGAAATGGACGGCATCGGGCACGCTCGCGGCCGGCATTCCCGCGATGGGCGGCATGGTCAATGCATCGACCACGCTTTCCTATCGCAGCCTGACCCATCAGTTCGAAGTGCCGATCCCGGCGCTAGACCAGCCCGGCTATGCGCTGTGGGATGCCAGCCTGGTCTGGACGTCGGACGACGATCGCTATTCGATCGGCGTTCATGGCAAGAACCTGACCGACAAGCGCTATATCACCTCGGGCTACAACTATATGAACGGCAATGTCTCGACGCTCGGCAAGGAAGGCGTGCTCACCGCCTTCTACGGCAATCCGCGTCAGGTGTTCGCCACCCTGGGCCTGAAATTCTAGGGTCCGAAGTTCTGATCAGGTCAGCCTCTCCCCCTGCCGGCGGGGAGAGGCGGGGAAGGGAAAGCGTGACGTGACCCACAAGGACTCCAGCGCTTCCTCTCCCGCCCCCGTGCCGGCCTCCCTGCCCTCTTCCCCGCAAGGGGAAGAGGGCGTTTCGCGCTATCGCTTCGCCGTGCTGGCGATGCTGCTGATCGTCTACACCTTCAATTTCGTCGACCGTCAGATCCTCGGCATCCTTGCCGGGCCGATCAAGGCGGAGCTCGGGCTCAGCGACACGCAGCTCGGGGTGCTCGGGGGCATCGCCTTCGCCGCGCTCTATTCGACGCTGGCAGTGCCGCTGGCCTTGCTGGCCGATCGCACCAGCCGCACCTGGGTGATCACCGGATCGCTCGCGGTATGGAGCGGCTTCACCGCCTTGTGCGGCATGGCCACCGGCTTCTGGCAGCTCTTCCTCGCGCGGCTCGGCGTCGGCGTGGGCGAAGCGGGCGGGGTCGCGCCGTCCTATGCCCTGATCGCCGATTATTTCCCGCCGCGCGAACGCGCCCGCGCGCTCGCCGTCTATTCGCTGGGCATCCCGCTCGGCGCCGCGCTCGGCGTGATGTTCGGCGGCTATATCGCGGCGCGTGTCGACTGGCGCGCGGCTTTCATCGCCGTGGGGCTGGCGGGCGTGCTCATCGCGCCGTTGTTCCGCCTGATCGTCCGCGAACCCGCACGTGCGCCGAAGTCGTCCCAGACGACTCCGCTCAAGGCGGTGTTTCCGATGCTCGCGCGCAAGCGCAGCTTCTGGCTGATGGCGCTCGGCGCCGCATCCAGCTCGATGCTGGGCTATGGCTTCGCCTTCTGGTTTCCCCAATTGCTCCAGCGCAGCTTCGCGCTCGATCTCGTCCAGACCTCGCAATTCTATGGCGGCGTGCTGCTGCTCGGCGGCGTCGCCGGCGTGCTTGGCGGCGGCATGATCGGGGATCGGTTGGGTGCCCGCGATCGCGGGCGGTTCGCGAGCATCCCGGCGCTCGCCTTCCTGCTGGCGGTGCCGTTGTTCGCCGCGGGCATCCTTTCGGGTTCGGTGGCGCTCGCCTTCGCGCTCTTCATCATACCCCAGGCGCTCGCCTATGTCTGGCTTGGCCCGGTGATCACCGCCGTGCAGCATCTCGTGCCGGCGGAGATGCGCGCGACCGCATCGGCCAGCTTCCTGCTGATCAACAATCTGGTGGGTATCGGCGGCGGCACCTTCGTGCTCGGTGCGCTCTCCGACGGACTGACCGCCAGCTATGGCGACGATGCGCTCAAGATCTCGATGCTGATCGCGCTGGTCTTCTACCTGATCGCGGCCCTGCTGATGGCGCTGGCGGCAGAGCCGCTCCGCGCGGACTGGGTGGATTAAAAATCCTCCCCATCTGCGATGGGGAGGGGGACCATGCCGATAGGCATGGTGGAGGGGACGGCGACGCAGTCGCCGCTACGCGGCTCTCCCCTCCACCACCCTTCGGGTGGTCCCCCTCCCCACGCTTCGCGTGGAGAGGATTGAGATCAGCGCTCTTTCGTCGCGCTGAAGCGAATGTCGGGATTGCGCTCCTGCACATAGCCGACTTCCCAGGCGCTCTTGGCCATGAACACCAGCGCGCCGTCGCGGTCGCGCGACAGCTGCGAGGAATTGATCGACGCAAAGGCCTTGATCGCCGCGTCGTCGCCAGCGATCCAGCGCGCCGTATCCCAGGGCGAGGGCTCCAGCCGCGCCGCCACCTTATATTCGGCTTCCAGCCGGCTCAGCAGCACTTCGAGCTGGAGCTGGCCGACGACGCCGACCACCCAATTCGATCCGATCTCGGGATAGAAGACCTGGATCACGCCTTCCTCGGAAAGATCGTCCAGCGCCTTGCGCAGCTGCTTGGTCTTGGTGGGATCGACCAGTGCGACGCGGCGCAGGATCTCCGGCGCGAAATTGGGCAAGCCGGTGAAGCGGATGCCCTCACCCTCGGTCAGCGTGTCGCCGACGCGCAAGGTGCCGTGATTGGGAATGCCGATGATGTCGCCCGGCCAGGCTTCCTCGGCAAGCTCGCGATCCTGCGCGAAGAACATGATCGGGCTGTGCACCGCGATCGGCTTGCCCGATCCCGACGGCGTCAGCTTCATGCCGCGCCGGAACTTGCCCGAGCAGAGCCGCATGAAGGCGATGCGGTCGCGGTGCTGCGGGTCCATGTTCGCCTGCACCTTGAACACGAAGCCGGTGACGCCCGCATGATCGGGCGAAACCGGCGCGGGCTCCGCCGGTTGCGGCCGTGGCGGCGGCGCGAAGCGGGCCAGCGCGTCGATCAGTTCGCCGACGCCGAATTCCTTCAGCGCCGATCCGAAATAGACCGGGGTCAGGTCGCCATGGCGATAGGCTTCGGGATCGAATTCGCCATAGCCGCCCACCGCCAGCTCGGCCTCCTCGCGCAGTCGCTCGAGGCCCTGCGCGGACAGCGCGTCGGCAAGCTTCGGATCGTCGAGGCCCGAAAAACTCGCGGTCTTGCCTTCGAACGCCCGGCTGTCGCCGCTCGGCTGCATCAGCCGGTTGGCATTGAGGTCGTAAATCCCCTCGAACAGGCCGCCCATGCCGACCGGCCAGCTCATCGGCGTCACGTCGAGCGCGAGCATGTCGGCGATCTCGTCGAGCAGCGCGAAGGCGTCACGGCCTTCGCGATCGACCTTGTTGACGAAGGTGATGATCGGCACCGAACGCAGCCGGCATACTTCGAACAGCTTGCGCGTCTGCGCCTCGATGCCCTTGGCGGCGTCGATCACCATCACCGCCGAATCGACGGCGGTGAGCGTGCGATAGGTGTCTTCGGAGAAATCCTCGTGGCCCGGCGTGTCGAGCAGGTTGAAGGTGATGCCTTCGCGTTCGAAGGTCATGACCGAGGATGTGACCGAGATGCCGCGCTGCTGCTCGATCTTCATCCAGTCCGATCGCGCGCGCCGGTTCGCGCCGCGCGCCTTCACCTCGCCGGCCAGATGGATGGCGCCGCCGAACAGCAGCAGCTTTTCGGTCAGCGTGGTCTTGCCCGCGTCAGGGTGCGAAATGATCGCGAAGGTGCGGCGGTCGGGTCGGTTCATCGGTGGAATCAGCTTTCGCGGTGAACGGCGAAGCCCGCAAAGCTCTGGTTCACGGGCATCAGTTCGATCGTGTTGATGTTCAGGTGCGGTGGCAGTTCGGCCACCCACAGCAATGTTTCGGCGATATCGCCGCCGGTCATCGGTCCAGCACCCGAATAGAGCGTGTCGGACGCCTGCTGGCTGCCGGTGCGGATCAGCGTGAATTCGGTTTCCGCCATGCCCGGCTCGATCGAGGTCACGCGCACGCCGGTGCCCGCCAGGTCCGAACGCAGGTTCAGGCTGAACTGGCGCACGAACGCCTTGGTGCCGCCATAGACGTTGCCGCCGGTATAGGGGTAGCTGGCCGCGACCGACGAGATGTTGATGATCGCGCCGCGCCGGGCGATCAGGCTCGGCAGCATCCGGTGGGTGATCGATGCCAGCGCCGTCACATTGGTGTCGATCATCGTCTTCCAGTTGGTCAGCGAGGCCGCCTGGGCGGGCTCGGTGCCCAGCGCCAGGCCGGCATTGTTCACCAGCAGGTCGATCTCGCCGAACCCTTCGGGCAGCGCATCGAGCGCCGCATCGCGCGCCGCTTCGTCGCGAACGTCGAAGACCGCGCCGTGAAAAGCCTCACCCAGCTCGGCCGCAAGCTGCTCCAGCCGGTCCGCGCGCCGGCCGGTGCCGACGACGCGCCAGCCCGCCTTCACGAAGGCGCGCGCCGCCGCCTCGCCGAAACCCGATGTTGCCCCAGTGATGAACGCCGTACGCATGGTTATTTCCCCTTCTAGCCCCTGAGCACCGCGCCCTGCTTGGCGGCGGCCGCGACGACACGGTCCGCGATCGCCTTCAGTTCCTCGTCAGTGAAGCTCTTCTCGCCGGGCTGGAGTACCACCTCGACCGCCAGCGATTTATAGCCGGTCTCGACGCCTTGGCCGCTGAACACGTCGAACAGCCGCGCCGCGACGATCGCCTGCTTGTCCGCGCCCTTGACCGCGCGGACCAGCGAGTCCGCCGGCATGTCGGCGGGCACCAGGAAAGCGAAGTCGCGCGTCACCGGCTGCAGGGCGGGCGGAGCGAAGGATGCGCGCATATGGCCGGAGGCGCGCTTTGCCGGGATCGCGTCGAGGAAGATCTCGCCCGCCACCACCGTGCCGTTCAGGTCGAACGCCTTGGCGGTCAGCGGATGCAGCGTGCCATAGGCGGCGAGCACCGTCTTGGGGCCGAGCCTGAGCGTCGCCGACTGGCCGGGATGATAATGATCGCCGGCTTCGCCGAAGCTCTGGAGATTGTCGACCGGGGCGCCCGCCGCGGCGAGCAGCGCCAATATTTCGGCCTTGGCGTCGAACGCGTCGAATCCCGCCGCCTTGCCGGCCTGCCAGCTCCGCGCCGTCCGGTCGCCCGCGAGCACGAAGCCCAGGGTCAGCCGCTCGGCATCGGCGAAATAGCGCCGGCCGATCTCGAACAGCCGGATCGTTTCCGCGCCGCGCGCCTGGTTGCGCGCGGCGGCGGCGAGCAGGCCGGGCAGCAGCGACGGGCGCATCACCTTCATGTCTTCCGAAATCGGATTGGCGAGCGTCCAGGCGCCGCCGCCGAACGCCGCCGCGTCCTTCTCCGACAGGAAGCTCCACGTCACCGCTTCGTTCAGCCCGCGTGCCGCAGCCGTACGCCGCGCACGCCGTTCGACGAGCTGCTCGGCGGTTGCGGTGGGCTTCGCCACGCCCGGTGCGCGCGGCAGCGGGGTGGAGGGCACATGATCGAGCCCGACGATGCGGACCACCTCTTCGACAAGGTCGGCGGCGCCGATGACGTCACGACGCCAGGTGGGCGCGGTGACCCGCCAGGGCGTGCCCTGGACGACCGCGAAGCCCAGGCTTTCGAGGATCGCCGCCTGCCTGTCGGCATCGACCGCGACGCCGGCGAGCGTGCCGGTCATCGCCGGATCATAATCATGCGTCGCCATCGCGGTGGGCGCCGCGCCGGCGCGGGTGACATTGCTCGCGGTGCCGCCGCACAGCTCGGTCACCAGCCGCGTGGCGATGGCGAGGCCATCCTCCAGGAACGCCGGATCGACACCGCGCTCGAAACGGCTGCGCGCATCGCTGGTCAGGCCCAGCTTCTGCCCGGTCACCGCGATCCGCTCGGGCGTGAAATAGGCGCATTCGATCAGCACGTCGGTGGTTTCCGCCTGCACGCCCGAATCCTCGCCGCCCATGATGCCGCCGATGTCATGGACATGCGCATCGTCGGCGATCACCGTCATCGACGGATCGAGCGTGTAGGTGCGGCCGTTCAGCGCCAGCACGCTCTCGCCATCCTGTGCGCGCCGCGCGACCAGCGCGCCGCTCAGCCTGGCGCGGTCGTAGACGTGCAGCGGCCGGCCGAGATCGATCATCACATAATTGGTGATGTCGACCAGCGCGGAGATCGGCTTCTGGCCGATCGCCTTCAGCCGCTTCGCCATCCAGGCCGGGCTGGCGCCGTTGGTGACGCCGGAGACCGACTGGCCGAAAAAGGCCGGGCAGCCCTCGGGATCGTCGGTGCGCACGTCGGGGCCGGCGCCTTCGCCCGAAACCGGCGCGACGGCCAGCGGCTTCAGCGAACCGATGCCCGCCGCCGCCAGATCGCGCGCGATGCCGCGCACACCCATGCAATCCTGCCGGTTGGGCGTGATCGACACGTCGATCACCGGATCGTCGAGTTCCGCCCAGGCGGCATAATTCGCGCCCACCGGCGCATCGGCCGGCAGTTCGATGATGCCGTCATGTTCGTCGCCGAGTTCGAGTTCGCGCACCGAGCACATCATGCCGTTCGATTCGACACCGCGGATCGCCGCCACCTTCAAGGTGATGTCGCTGCCGGGCACATAGGCGCCGGGCGCGCCGAACACGCCGACCAGGCCCGCACGCGCATTGGGCGCGCCGCAGACGACCTGGAGCGGCCCGTTGCCGGCATCGACCGAAAGCACCTGCAGCTTGTCCGCCTGCGGATGCGGTGCGGCGGTCAGCACCCGGGCGATGGTGAAGGGCGCAAGCTTCTCGGCCGGATTCTCGACGCCTTCGACCTCGATGCCGATCGCGTTGAGCGTGTCCAGGATCGCGTCGAGCGATGCCTGGGTGTCGAGATGCTCCTTGAGCCAGGACAGGGTGAACTTCATGCGCCGACTCCTCCGCTGAGCGTTGGCACGTCGAGCGCGGAGAAGCCGTAATGGCGCAGCCAGCGCAGGTCGCCGTCGAAAAAGGCGCGCAGATCGTCCATGCCGTATTTGAGCATCGCCAGCCGGTCGATGCCGGTGCCGAAGGCGAAACCCTGCCATTCATCGGGGTCGAGCCCGCATGCCGCGATCACGCGCGGATGGACCATGCCGCTGCCCAGTACCTCCATCCAGCCTTCCGATCCGCCGAGCACGCGGCGGCCCTTCTCGATCGTGTAGCCGACATCGACCTCCACCGAGGGTTCGGTGAAGGGGAAATAGCTGGGGCGCAGGCGCAGCACGATGTCGTCGCGCTCGAAAAAGGCCTTCAGGAAGGTCTCCAGCGTCCATTTGAGATGGCCGAGATGGATGCCGCGATCGATCACCAGCCCTTCGATCTGGTGGAACATCGGCGTGTGCGTGGCGTCGCTGTCCGAACGATAGACGCGGCCCGGCGCGATGATCCGGATCGGCGGTTCCTGCGACGTCATCGTGCGGATCTGGACGGGCGAGGTGTGGGTGCGCAACAGCATGTCCCGCCCATCGCGCTGGTCGGGGAAATAGAAGGTGTCGTGCATCGCGCGCGCCGGATGCGTCTCCGGAATGTTGAGCGCGGTGAAATTGTGCCAGTCGTCCTCGATCTCCGGGCCGGTCGCCACCGAAAAGCCGAGATCGGCGAAGATCTCCGCAAGCTCGTCCATCACCTGGCTGACGGGGTGGACGCTGCCCTGCGCGGCGGCGGCGGGCGGCAGCGTCATGTCCAGCGTTTCGGCGGCCAGTTTCGCATCGAGCGCGGCGCGTTCGAGCCCGGCCTTGCGATCGCCCAGCGCCTGGGTGACGGTTTCGCGCAGCGCGTGGATCCTCGGCCCTTCGCTCTGGCGCTCGTCGGGGCTCATCGCGCCCAGCGATTTGAGCAGCGCGGTCACCGCGCCTTGCTTGCCGAGCGCCTTGACGCGCACGTCCTCGATCGCCTCTGGCGTCGCGGCGGCCGCGATCGCGGCGAGCAGTTCGGTCTGGAGTGTGTTGAGATCGGTCACGAAGATTCCCGCTCTGAAATGTCCGCCGCGCCTTACGAAGCCCGGCCCCAAAAGCAAAGGGCGCGGATGGCATTGCCACCCGCGCCCTTGTGTTCGTCTCGCGCCAGGCCGGGTCAGGCGGCCTGGGGAAGCGCCGCCTTTGCCTGAGCGATGACGGCGCTAAACGCCGCTGCTTCGTTCATGGCGAGGTCGGCCATGACCTTCCGGTCGAGTTCGATGCCGGCGAGCTTCACGCCGTTCATGAACTGCGAATAGGTCAGGCCTTCGGCGCGGACCGCAGCGTTGATGCGCTGGATCCAGAGCGCGCGGAAGTTCCGCTTCTTAACCTTGCGGTCGCGATAGGCGTACTGGCCGGACTTTTCGACGGCCTGGCGAGCGATGCGGATCGTGTTCTTGCGACGGCCGTAAAAGCCCTTCGCCTGATCCAGAATCCTCTTATGCTTTGCCTTGGTGGTCGTACCACGTTTGACGCGTGCCATTTATCCGTCCTCCTTACTTGAGACCGTAGGGCGCCCAGAGCTTCACGTGACCCCAATCGGAGTCCGAAAGCACTTCGGTGCCGCGGTTCTGGCGGATATACTTGGCATTGTGGCTGGAAAGGCGGTGGCGCTTGCCGGCCACGCCGCACTTCACCTTGCCGGTGGCGGTGATCTTGAAACGCTTCTTGACCCCGCTCTTGGTCTTCAGTTTGGGCATTTTCGTCTCCTTGTACTTCGACGATCGCGAACGGCCTCGGCAGCCCTGTTGGCCGGACAGTTCCTTGAATCGCGGAAAGCGCGCGCATTAGCGAAGAGTCCGCGCCATGGCAAGGCCGGGCGTAATGGCAAGGTGCAGGGATGCTGGCGCATCCGCACCTTGGAACGCTCAAGCGCCGCGCGGGATTCATGCCGAGGCACGATGAGCGAGTCTCATCGTGCCTCGGCATGAATCGGAACCCAGGCGCAACGGCAGGGGTTTTATCGCCAATGGAGAGTGCGGTAACCCTCGATCGCGTGACCGACACCGATATCCCCGCCAAGACCGGCGGCCCCGGCGATTCGCCCCCGCCGCCCGCGAAACCCGCCCGCCATCCGAGCAGTGCGGCGGCCGCTGCCGCGCTGTCGGTGCTCGTCACCATCATCGGCCTGATCCTGCTCGCCTGGCTGATCCTGTTCGTCACCAAGGGCCGCTTCCTCAAGGGGACGTTCGAACGCACGGTGAGCGCGGCGACGCAGCGCGAAGTGAAGGTGGCGGGCGATTTCCAGCTCTATCTCAATCCCTTCAACGTGAAGTTCCTGGCGGAGGGGATGACGATCTCGAACCCGGAATGGGCGAGCCGGCCCTATTTCTTCGAATCGAAGCTGATCGATACGCGGATCGCGACCTGGTCGCTGATCTTCGGCGACAAGCGCCGGATCAACTGGCTGCAGCTGCTGAACGGCAATATCGATCTGGAATGGGATGCGCGCTCGCGCCGCAACACCTGGACTTTCGGCGATCCCGACAAGCCCGCCAAACCGCTCGACCTGCCGTTGATCCGCGCCGCGATCGTGCAGGGCACGGCGGTCCGTTATCGCGATCCGCTGCTCCAGCTTGCCGCCGATATCAGGATCGACACGGTCCAGGCGCGCGACACGCGTTTCGCCAATGCGATTCGCTTTTCGGGTACCGGCACGATGCGCGATCGGCCCTTCACCCTGTCGGGCAGCCTGTTGTCGCCCAACGAAACCGTGGTCGGCGGGCGCAACCAGCTCCAGCTTGCCGCCGCGGCGGGCGAAACGCGACTTGCCGTTTCGGGCACATTGCCCGGCGCGACTGAGATCGAGGGCGCGGACCTGCGCATGGGCGTGCGCGGCCCCAATATCAGCCTGCTCTTCGATTTCCTGGGCGTGGCGGTGCCCGATACCCGCGCCTATCGGATCGATTCGGATCTCACAAAGGCGGGCGGCGAATGGCGCTTCACCCGGCTGCGCGGCATGTTCGGCGACAGCGATGTCGCGGGGCGGCTGACCATTTCGATGCCGCGCGATCGGCTGAAGCTGGATGCGGATCTGGCCACCCGCACGCTCGACATCGTCGATATCGGCCCGTTCATCGGCTATGATCCGCAAAGGCTGGAGGCGCAGGGCGGCTCTGGCGCGATCGAGCAGGTCGGCGGCACCCCCCGGCTGCTGCCCGATGCGCCGCTCCGCGTGGAGGCGATCAGGCGTTTCGACGCGCATCTGAATTACAAGGTCGCGACTGTCCGGGCGGAGAGCTTCCCGGTCTCGAACATCGAAATGACGCTCGATCTCGATCGCAGCCTGCTCAAGCTGTCGCCGCTCACCTTCGATGTCGCGCAGGGGCATCTGTCTTCGGATATTTCGATCGATGCGCGCCGCAGCCCGGTCTTCACCGAATATGATATCCGTCTGTCGCCGACGCCGATGGGGCTGTTGCTGGCACGCTTCGGCGCTGAACAGGCGGGCACCACGGGCACGATCAAGGCGCGCGTGCAGATGAGCGGATCGGGCGATTCGATCCGCCAGTCGCTGGCGACCTCGAACGGCCGCATCGCGGTGATCCTGCCGAAGGGCAGTTTCTGGACGCGCAACATCCAGCTTTCGGAACTCGATATCGGCACCTTCGTCACCAAGATGTTCGAAGGCAAGCTGAAGGAACCGGTGCAGATCAATTGCGGCCTGATCGCCTTCAGCGTGCGCGACGGCATCGCGGCGGCGGATCCGATCCTGATCGACACGCGCAAGAATGTGATGCTGGGCCGTGGCGGCTTCAGCTTCCGCAACGAATCGCTCGATCTCGCCTTCCGCGCCGATTCGAAGAAATTCAGCCTGTTCGCCGGCCAGTCGCCGGTCGGCATAGGCGGCTATTTCGCGAAGCCCGGCATCGACGCGATCAGCCCCCAACTCGTCGGCCGCGCCGGCGCGGGCCTCGGCCTGGGCATCGTCGCCAGCCCGCTCGCATCGGTGCTGGCCTTCGTCGATATCGGCGACGCCAAGGCGACGGCCTGCGGCCCGATCCTCTCGGGCGCGACGGCGGCGGCGCAACGCACCACCAAGGGTGAACCGCGCGACGATGTCGGCCGCGGGACAACTGCCAAGTCGGAAGACGGTAAGCGCAGCCCGCAGGCCGAGAAGAAGCAGCGCAGGAAGTTTCTGGGGATTTTTGAGTTTTGAGACCGCTAGCGTACCCGAATTACCCCGCAGTGCGCGAGTCTCGATCGCGGCGAACGGGACAGCGGTGTGATCAGTCCATAGGCGTGGTCGTTTCTCGCGATCAGCGGACCGAAGCAATATGCTGGCAATACCGGCTATGATGATCGCGTGCGGGCGCGAATCTCGTTGCTCGAATGGGTTGGCAATTCACCAAGCTCGGGCTCGATGTGCTTTATCAGAACCAGGCTGTGTTCTGGTTCGAGGAGAGCCGGATAGCTGGCTCGAACTGGCCGGAGAGAACACCGCTTTGCTCGCCGCTCTGGCGCAGGACCTATGTTCCGCCGAACGCCAATTCGGCTGCAACCGGTGGAAGCCTGCCTTCATACGGGGCCTGTTGAATCACGCTGGCTTTCCCGCTAGCCTATCTCGGCGTTTGATTGGCACCACACCTCGAACCGGCTGCCCCGCTATTGCCAGCCGGGCAGCCGGTTTCGGGTGATCTCGATCTCGAAAAAGTCCTTGAAGCCGATCACGTTCGGGTGGCGGACATATTCGGTATCGCTCGAGGCTTTTAGGCCTTCGGGCACAACAAGAATAATTCCGAGCGCGGCCATGTCTTCGATTGCGTTGGCGGCAATCGATTCATCGACGGTCGCCAAGAACAACTCGCTGCCGGCCATTTCCCGCTGCACCTGTTTCCAGCGCTCGCGAAGCGTGGTCTTGGCGCTGAGGATAATGCCCCGCGTTGACCCGAGCTTTGGCCGCTTCAGCTGGCGCAGCGAAGGCAGGACGAAATCCGGGCGTTTCTTGGCGTCCATCACTACCTGTTTGGCAAAGGGCAGATTCCCGGCGGTCAGCACAGCCTCAATATGATGCTCGAACGAATAGCCGGCCCTCGATTTGCGCTGCTGGCTGGCGGACAGCATCAGGCGGTCAATCTCGCCGATATTATCGACAAGGCCGCGGATGAAATCGCCGGCGCTGATCTCGCGCGGGCGGTCTCCGAGCACAGTGCGAACTAGCGCGGTGGCACGCTCGCGGCGCTGATATTCGCGAAACAGGTCCCATTCGATCCTGCGGCTGATCTCGCGGACCGCATCGCCTGGCCGGTCAAGCTTGAACGGGTTCAGATCGGGAAGGCGATGCTGTGCGAGATATTGCGCGCGCGCCATGCCGGCGAGTTCAAGCGTGGCCGGCATCGTCGCGTTCTCGACCGCGAACTGGGCGATGTCGCCGGCCAGCCATGCAGCGATCACCAGTTCCGCGAAATCAACGATCCGGTCGCGCTCCGCGGTGAGGAAGGCCTGTGGTTCGAAAATCCCGATGACGAAATCCGCATCGAGCCCGAAGACATCGGCAAGCACGAGCGCGTCGTCCGAGTTTGAATCGATCGTTAGGCAGCGATACGTCGCTCCATCGCCTGCAGAATAGCGGCCCATGACGAGATGCGATGCCGGCGAGAGCGTCGAAAAGGCTGCCTTCGGAACACGCGTCATGTGCGTTTCCGCACCCTTGCTGGTGTAATTGACCAAGCGGGTGTCGTTCTTCGCCTCGGCAACCTGCGGCCAGTCCGTGTGAAAGTAGGTCTCGCGAATTTCGTCGGCGTCGGGATCCCGTTCCTTGGCAACCAGCGGTGGGAAGAAGCCGCTGTCGCGCTGTTCGGGCGGGATATAGACGCCGTGCTGATGCTTGTTTGGCAGCTGCGCCCAGTCACGATCATTATTGGACAGCTTTTTGACCAGCACGCTGTCTGCGGTGTGCAGGAGTTCTGCGAGCAGGGTGACGCTGCCTTCCGCTGCCTCGGCGACGAGATCAAATTGCGCAGCCACGTTTCCCCCTCAATCTATCTTGCCGGTGATCTCAAGAAAGTCGCCACCTTCCTTCAGCCAGTTGGCTAACCGGTCGATTACCAAGGAGAAGGGTAGACGTCCTCTTCCCCTCAGGGCACACTCCCAAATAACCGCACAGCGCCACCCGGCTTCGCGAAGCGCTTCTTCCGATCGGGTGTCCCGCTCCCGGTTGCCTCCGATTTTCTTGCGCCAATATGCTTCGCGCGTCGAAGGCCACCTGAACATGTGACAGTCATGTCCGTGCCAGAAACAGCCATGAGCGAAAATCACAGCTCTATAGCGCGACAATACGATGTCCGGTTTGCCGGGCAGCATCCGGTCATGCAGTCGGAAGCGGAAACCTTGCGCATGTAGGCCCTTCCGCAGAAGCTGCTCAGGTTTTGTGTCCGTCCCCCTGATACCCGACATCATTCGGCTGCGTACGTCAGCCGGAACAATGTCAGCCATGCGAGAGGATTGGCTCCCGATCAGGGCGGGTAACCGTAATGGGCGTCGGATCTGGAAGGTTCACCTTGTTGGACAGGGCAGACTCGATGTGGGGCTTCATTGCTTGGGCAAGAAATTCGACCACAGGCACGACTACCGCGTTGCCGAACTGCCGATAGGCCTGCGTATCGGACACCGGAATCTTCCAACGCCGGTCACCGCGATCAAACCCCATCAGCCTGGCACATTCCAGTGGCGTCAGTCTTCGCGGACGCTTGCCTGGCTGGGCGACCAAAACCTCAGAGCCGTCTTTGTAGTAACGCGCCGATAGTGTGCGTGTCACATCGTCGGGTCCGAAAAGACTGTAGCCGAATCCGTTACCTTTTGATGCGTGCTTGGCCTTGTAGGCCTGCAAATACTCCCAAAGGCGCTCGGTCAGTGTATATTTGGGGTCCACATTGTCATGCGCCTCGAGGATGCTGCCCAGCTTGGGCCCACCGGCCGGCAGCTTCAGTCCCTTTAGATCGAACTTCGTCGGTTCGCGAAAGCCAACGATAAAGATGCGCTCACGCTTTTGCGGCACCCAGTGCTCCGAGCTGATCACACGAGTCTGTACGTGATATCCCAACTCGTTCCTGAGCACGTTCATGATCGTGGCGAACGTGCGACCCTTGTCGTGGCTCTCAAGATTCTTCACATTTTCGAGCACGAAAGCCGCGGGCTTGTGATGAGCGATAATCTGCGCTGTATCGAAAAACAGCGTTCCTTGCGTATCGCACAGAAAACCATGCGGACGACCAAGCGCGTTCTTTTTCGATACGCCTGCGATTGAAAAAGGCTGGCATGGGAACCCCCCGAGCAGGATATCATGTTCGGGAATCTGATCGGGATCTTCGGCGTAGTCCCTGATGTCGCCGGCGAGTGGATGGTTATCTCGGAAGTTTTGCGCATAGGTTTTCTGCGCGTTCTCATCCCATTCCGAGGTAAAGACGCAGTGACCGCCAATGGCCTGAAAACCAATGCGCAGACCGCCAATTCCGGCGAACAGGTCAATGAAACGGAATGCCGTCGGGTGTGAATCTTCTGACGTCGACTTCGCTGCATTCTTTAGCACGCGCAATGCCAAGGGCGATGGCCGGCCAGTGCCATTGGCATAACGAGCAACTGTTCGGTCTGATACGGAAAGCAAGGATCCCGCTTCGGCGGGCGATAACCCTGCACGGTCGCAAAGCCAGTTGAATTCAATCTGCTTCGCTGCCCGTTTTCTCACGCCCCGCACCTCGCTGTGTCGATTTTCGACATGTTGGCAGAATGATTCCCAGTGAGCAAGTTTGTTCTTTATTTGTTCGCTCACAATTTTCTGTGTGTCAAGAAGGCTCCAGTGCTGGCGTCAAAGGTCAGTATGCGGCGTCCGACGCGGGGTGGGGTTGGCTCTTTGCTGGAGATGAGGAGCGCCGTGTCGGGAATAGCTTGACTTGTTTCACCGCGGAAAGTGAATAGCGCCGGCCCGCAGAAAAATGGTGCCCAGAAGAGGACTCGAACCTCCACGCCCTTGCGAGCGCCAGCACCTGAAGCTGGTGCGTCTACCAATTCCGCCATCTGGGCACGGGGTAGGCTGGCGCCGATAGGGGAGAGTGTGCGGGGTTGTCAACGGCGCTTGTCATCATGATCGCAGATTGGCATGGCGCAGGCGCAATTTTTTTTCGGGAATGATGTGATGGACCGGCTGGTGGTGATGTTCGGCGGTAGCGGCTTTGTCGGTCGCTATGTGGCGCAGCGGCTGCTGGCGGCGGGCGCGCGCGTCCGTTTCGCGGAACGCGATCCGCGCCGTGCCTTTTTCCTGAAGCCGCAGGGCAGCCTGGGCCAGGTGCAGTTCGTCACCGCCGATGTGACGCATGCGGAAAGCGTGGCGCGCGCCGTGGTCGGCGCCGATGCGGTGATCAATCTCGCCGGCGCGTTCGATCATATGTTCGAAGTCCATAAGGATGGCGCCGCCAATGTGGCGAAGGCCGCCGCTGCGGCGGGCGTCGGGGCGCTGGTGCACATCTCCGCGATCGGCGCCGATGCGGAGGGGCGTTCGGATTATGCGCGCAGCAAGGGCGAAGGCGAGGCGGCGGTGCGCGCGGCCTTCCCCGGCGCGACGATCCTGCGCCCCTCGCTGATCTTCGGGCGCGAGGACAAGTTCGTGAATCGCTTCGCCGGGCTGATTCGCGCCCTGCCGGTGGTGCCGGTGATTCGCGGCGCGGTGAAGCTGCAGCCCGTCAGCGTCGCCGATGTCGCCGCCGCCGCCGCGCAGGCGCTGCTCGATCCGGCGGACCATGCCGGCAAGACCTATGAGCTCGGCGGCCCGCAGGTGCTGACCATGGCTGAGCTGTTCGCGTGGATCGCGCGCGAAACCGGCCGCGATCCGATGATGGCGGATGTGCCCGATGCCGTCGCGGCGCCGATCGCGCGCCTCACCGGCTGGCTGCCCGGCGCGCCGATCACCTGGGATCAGTGGCTGATGCTGGCGCGCGACAATGTCGTTTCCGCCGATGCGCAGGGCCTCTCCGCCTTCGGTGTCGTGCCAGCGCCGCTCGCCTCCGCCGCGGGCGGCTGGCTGGTCCAGTATCGCCGGCACGGGCGATTCGGCGCAAAACGCACCGCCTGATCCCATCCGCACCCGTCTGCACCGAATCCGCACTCGACTTGATCGTTGGGGCGGCGATAGACGGTTCGCCATCTTTCGAACCTCCGAAGCGTCCGGCGCCGGCAGGCGGCGGGCGCGTTTCTCTGCAAGGCGAACGCTGCGATGGTCTCCGATACGCTCACCTATATCCTGCTCGGCATCCTTGAGGGGCTGACCGAATTCCTGCCCGTCTCGTCGACGGGGCATCTGATTCTCGCAAGCTCGCTGCTGGGGTTCGAGGGCGAATCCTCGGTCGCCTTCAAGATCGCGATCCAGCTCGGCGCGATCCTTGCGGTGCTGGTCGCCTATTGGTCGCGTTTCTGGGGCATCGCCAAGGGGCTGATCGCGCGCGATAGCGGCGCCATCGCCTTCACCCGCAACATCATCCTGGGCTTCCTGCCCGCGCTGGCGATCGGCGTCGTCGCCTATGATGCGATCCGCGCCGCGATCCAGACGCCGATGATCGTCGCGGTCATGCTGGTCTTGGGCGGCATCGCCATCCTGGTGATCGAGCGGATGGTGAAGCGCGTCCGTTTCGACAGCGTCGAAGCGATCCCGTTCGGCACCGCGACGGGCATCGGCATCGTCCAGTGCCTGGCGATGGTCCCCGGCGTCAGCCGTTCGGGCGCGACGATCATGGGCGCGCTGCTGATGGGGGTGGAGCGCAAGACGGCGGCCGAATTCAGCTTCTTCCTGGCCGTTCCCACGATGATCGCCGCCACCGCCTATGCGCTGTGGAAGGATCGTGCGCTGCTCAGCATGGACGATCTGGGCGCGATCGCGATCGGCTTCACCGCCGCCTTCCTCGTCGCGCTGGGGGTGGTGAAGGCCTTTGTCGCCGTCGTGTCGCGCTACGGTTTCGCGCCCTTTGCTTGGTACCGCATCGCGCTGGGCCTGGTCGCGGCGATGTGGCTGATGGCAAGATAGGACCGGATCGGCCTATAATTTTGTTGCTCGAGCGAGGGCGGCGGTAAAAAGAGACCGGGTCGAGCCGAAATAGGTCAGATTTACTGACATAAATTGCGGAATCCGCGTGACTCCGCCGATTTTCGCGCTATGGCGACTCCGGCAAAGATCGGGGACGCTTCATGGCCGACAATCCAATGCTGAAATTCGTAGGGCGCGCTCAGGCCTATCCGCCGAAGCGCGATGCGGCCGAACGCGCCGCCGATTTCCGCGAGATCGCGCGCAAATATGAAGTGGTGAAGGCGGAGGAACAGTCGGCGCGCTGCTCGCAATGCGGCGTGCCCTATTGCTCGGTCCATTGCCCGCTGCACAATCATATCCCCGATTGGCTGCGCCTGACGGCGGAGGGGCGGCTGCGCGAAGCGTTCGAGCTCAGCAACAGCACATCGACCATGCCGGAGATCTGCGGCCGCATCTGCCCGCAGGACCGGCTGTGCGAGGGCAATTGCGTCATCGAATTCTCCGGCCACGGCGCGGTCACGATCGGCTCGGTCGAAAAATTCATCACCGATACCGCCTGGGAAGAAGGCTGGGTGGAACCGCTGGTGCCCGGCAAGGATCGCGGCCAGTCGGTCGGCATCATCGGCGCGGGGCCGGCGGGGCTCACCACCGCCGAACTGCTCCGCCGCCAGGGATATGACGTGCATGTCTATGATCGGCACGATCGCGCGGGCGGGCTGCTGACCTATGGCATTCCCGGCTTCAAGCTGGAAAAGCCCGTGGTGATGCGCCGGGTCGAGCGGCTCGCGGCCGGCGGCATCGTCTTCCACCAGGGTTTCGAGGTCGGGCGCGATGCGACGCTGGGCGAGCTGCGCGAGCGGCACGATGCGCTGCTCGTCGCCACCGGCGTCTACAAGGCGCGCGCGATCAAGGCGCCGGGCGTCGGCGCGCCGGGCGTGATCGAATCGCTCGATTATCTGATCGCCTCCAACCGCAAGAGCTTCGGCGACGCGGTGCCTGAATTCGAAAGCGGCGCGCTCGATGCGGCGGGCAAGACTGTCGTCGTCATCGGCGGCGGCGATACCGCGATGGATTGCGTCCGCACTGCGGTGCGCCAGGGCGCGAAATCGGTGAAATGCCTCTATCGCCGCGATCGCGCCAATATGCCCGGATCGCAGAACGAAGTGCGCAATGCCGAGGAGGAGGGCGTCGAGTTCGTCTGGCTCTCCGCGCCCGAGGCGTTCGACGGAACCGACGCGGTTTCGGGCGTGCGCGCCACGAAGATGCGGCTGGGTGCCCCCGATGCGTCGGGCCGCCGCGCGCCGGAGCCCGATCCGGGCAGCGAATTCCGGCTGGAGGCCGATATGGTCGTGAAGGCGCTGGGCTTCGATGCGGAGGATCTGCCGCGCCTGTTCGGCGCGGAGGAATTGTCGGTGACGCGCTGGGGCACGCTGCGCGTCGATCACAAGACGATGCAGACCTCGCTCGACGGCGTGTTCGCGGCCGGCGATATCGTGCGCGGCGCCAGCCTGGTCGTCTGGGCGATCCGCGACGGCCGCGACGTCGCCGATCATATGCACGCCTATCTGAAGGCGAAGGCGAAACTGCCGGCCGAACGCGCGAAGGAGATCGCATGATGCGGCGCATGACCATGCTGGGCGCGGCGATGCTCGCGGTGGCGCCCGTGGCGCTTCAGGCGCAGCCCGCGCCTGCTCCGGTCCCGGTCGCGACGCCGATCGCGCCCGCGCAGCTCGAAGCCGCGCGCGCCGTTGTCGCCCGGGTTTTTCCCGCCGGCACGTACAAGCGCATGATGGGCGAGACCATGGACAAGCTCATGGGCACCATGATGGACGGCGTGCTCGACATGCCGGTGGGGGAGATCGCGCGGCTCGGCGGGCTCGATCCCGAAAAGGTCGCGGAGATGGACAAGACCTCGATCGCCGAGATCATGGCGATCTACGATCCGCATTTCCGCGAGCGGACCCAGGTGGGCATGCGCGCGATGATGGATTCTATGACCGGGCTGATGACGGAGATGGAGCCGCGTTTCCAGGCCGGGCTCACCCGCGCCTACGCCCGCAAGTTCAGCGCCGCGCAGCTCGCCGATCTCGATCGCTTCTTCGCGACGCCCACGGGCAGCGTCTACGCCGCCGAATCGATGCTGCTCTACATGGATCCGGAAGTCATGGGCGAGATGCAGACCATGATGCCCGAGATGATGAAGAAGATGCCGGATTTCATGAAGGCGATGAAGGACGCCACCGCGCATCTGCCGCCGCCGCGCAAGAGCTCCGAACTGAGCAAGGCGGAACGCGAAAAGCTCGCGGCGCTGCTGGGGGTGAAGGAAAAGGATCTTCGCGATCGCGAGGATGCCGAGGTCGAGGAGGGCGAGGCCCATGACGAAGCGCACTGATCTGATGGCCAGCGAAGCGGAACGCGCGCGCATCGCCGAAGTCGGCATGTATCGCCCCGAATTCGAAAGCGATGCCTGCGGCGTCGGCCTGGTCGCGGCCACCGACGGGCGCCCCTCGCGCCGCGTCGTCGCCTCCGCGATCGATGCGCTGAAGGCGGTCTGGCATCGCGGCGCGGTCGATGCCGACGGCAAGACCGGCGACGGCGCCGGCATCCATGTCGACCTGCCCATGCGCTTCTTCGACGATGCGATCGTCGATTCGGGCCACCGCCCGCTGCCGAACCGCCTCGCGGTCGGCATGATCTTCCTGCCGCGCACCGATCTGGGCGCGCAGGAAACGTGCCGCACCATCGTGGAAAGCGAGATCATCAGCGCCGGCTATACCATCTATGGCTGGCGCCAGGTGCCCGTCGACGTTTCGGTGATCGGCCGCAAGGCACAGGAAACCCGCCCCGAGATCGAACAGATCATGATCGCCGGGCCCCTTCCCGACGCGCAGGACGTCGCCGAATTCGAAAAGGAACTCTATCTCGTCCGCCGGCGGATCGAGAAGAAGGTGATCGAGGCGCAGATCTCGGGCTTCTATGTGTGCTCGCTGTCGTGCCGGTCGATCATCTACAAGGGACTGTTCCTCGCGGAGAGCCTGTCGGTCTTCTATCCCGATCTGGTCGACGAGCGTTTCGAAAGCCGCATCGCGATCTTCCACCAGCGTTATTCGACCAACACCTTCCCGCAATGGTGGCTGGCCCAGCCCTTCCGCAATCTCGCGCATAATGGCGAGATCAACACGATCCGCGGCAACAAGAACTGGATGAAGAGCCACGAGATCAAGATGGCCAGCATCGCGTTCGGCGAGCAATCGGAAGATATCAAGCCGGTGATCCCGGCGGGCGCGTCGGACACGGCGGCGCTCGACGCGGTGTTCGAGGCGATCTGCCGTTCCGGCCGCGATGCGCCCACCGCCAAGCTGATGCTGGTGCCCGAAGCCTGGCAGGCCGATGACGACATGCCTGAGGCGCACCGGGCGATGTACCAGTATCTCGCATCGGTGATGGAGCCATGGGACGGGCCGGCGGCACTTGCGATGACCGATGGCCGCTGGGCGGTCGCCGGCATGGACAGGAACGCGCTGCGGCCGCTGCGCTACACCCGCACCGTCGACAATCTGCTGATCGTCGGATCGGAGACCGGCATGGTCGTCGTTCCCGAAAGCGCGATCGTCGAAAAGGGGCGGCTCGGCCCCGGCCAGATGATCGCGGTCGATCTCGACAGCGGCACGCTCTACGCCGATCGCGCGATCAAGGATCGCATCGCCGGCGAACGGCCCTATGCCGAGATGGTCGGCCGCTTCCTGACGCTGGACGATCTGCCGGGCGCGCCTGAGGGCTGCGAGCCGGGTTGGGCGACGCCGCGTTACGAGCGCGCCGATCTTACCCGGCGCCAGGTGGCGGCCGGGCAGACGCTGGAGGATATGGAGCTGATCCTGGCGCCGATGGTGGAGGATGCCAAGGAAGCCGTGGGCTCGATGGGCGACGATACCCCGCTCGCCGTGATTTCGGACAAGCCCCGGATCATCAGCCAGTTCTTCCGCCAGAATTTCAGCCAGGTCACCAACCCGCCGATCGATTCGCTGCGCGAAACCCAGGTGATGAGCCTGAAGACGCGGTTCGGGAACCTCGCCAACATCCTCGATTCGGGCGTGCGGCAGGATGGCGTGCTCGTGCTCGATTCGCCCGTGCTCACCTGTGCCGACTGGCAGAGCCTGAAATCGCACTTCGCCAGCCAGGCGGCGGAGATCGACTGCACATTCGCCGCCGGCGGCACCGCCGACGACATGCGCGCCGCGATCCAGCGCATCCGTGCCGAGGCCGAGCAGGCGGTGCGCGAAGGGCGCAGCGAACTGTTCCTGACCGACGAGCGCATCGGCGCGGATCGCGTCGGCATCGCCGGCGTTCTCGCGGCGGCCGCCGTCCACACGCATCTCGTGCGGCGCGGCCTGCGTTCCTACGCATCGATCAACATCCGCACGGCCGAATGCCTCGATACCCATTATTATGCGGTGCTGATCGGCGTCGGTGCGACGACGGTGAACGCCTATCTGGCCGAAGCCGCGATCGCCGATCGCCACGCGCGCGGCCTGTTCGCGGGCTTCTCTTTCGCGGAATGCCTGAAGCGCCACAAAAAGGCGGTCGATGACGGTCTGCTCAAGATCATGTCGAAAATGGGGATCGCGGTGATCTCCAGCTATCGCGGCGGCTATAATTTCGAAGCGGTCGGCCTGTCGCGCGCGCTGGTCAACGATTTCTTCCCAGGCATGCCGGCGAAGATCTCGGGCGAGGGTTATTCTTCGCTGCATCTGAACGCGGTGCTGCGCCATGATGCCGCCTATGACCCCGCCGTGGTCACCCTGCCGATCGGCGGTTTCTATCGCCAGCGCCATGGCGGCGAGACGCATGCCTATTCGGCGCAGCTCATGCATCTGCTGCAGACCGCGGTCGCGACCGACAGCTATTCGACCTATCTGCAATTCGCGCGCGGCGTGCGCGATCTGCCGCCGGTCTATCTGCGCGACCTGATCGAGTTCAACTATGCGCGCGAAGCGATCGCGATCGACGAGGTCGAGGCGATCACCGAGATCCGCAAGCGCTTCGTGACGCCGGGCATGTCGCTGGGCGCGCTTTCGCCCGAGGCGCACGAGACGCTGGCGATCGCGATGAACCGGATCGGCGCCAAGGCGGTGTCGGGCGAGGGCGGCGAGGACAGCGCGCGCTACACGCCGTACGAGAATGGCGACAACGCCAATTCGGTGATCAAGCAGATCGCGTCGGGCCGGTTCGGCGTCACCGCCGAATATCTCGGCGCCTGCGAAGAGATCGAGATCAAGGTGGCGCAGGGCGCCAAGCCCGGCGAGGGCGGCCAGCTGCCCGGCTTCAAGGTGACCGAGTTCATCGCCAAGCTGCGCCATGCGACACCGGGCGTGACGCTGATCTCGCCGCCGCCGCACCACGACATCTATTCGATCGAGGATCTGGCGCAGCTCATCTACGATCTGAAGCAGATCAATCCGCGCGCGCGCGTCTGCGTGAAACTTGTCTCGTCGGCGGGCATCGGCACCGTCGCGGCGGGCGTGGCGAAGGCGCATGCCGACGTCATCCTGGTCGCCGGCCATGTCGGCGGCACCGGCGCCAGCCCGCAGACCTCGGTCAAATATGCCGGCACGCCCTGGGAAATGGGCCTGTCCGAAGTCAATCAGGTGTTGACGCTCAACGGGCTTCGCCACCGCGTGAAGCTGCGCACCGATGGCGGCCTCAAGACCGGGCGCGACATCGTCATCGCCGCGATCCTGGGCGCCGAGGAATTCGGCATCGGCACACTCTCGCTGGTGGCGATGGGCTGCATCATGGTCCGCCAGTGCCACTCCAACACCTGCCCGGTCGGCGTCTGCACGCAGGACGAGGCGTTGCGCTCCAAGTTCGTCGGCACGCCGGAGAAGGTGATCAACCTGATGACCTTCATCGCGGAGGAAGTGCGCGAGATCCTGGCGCGGCTGGGCGTGCGCAGCCTCGACGAGATCGTCGGCCGTACCGAACTGCTCCGCCAGGTCAGCCGCGGCGCCGAGCATCTCGACGATCTCGATCTCAACCCGATCCTGGCGAAGGTCGATGCGGACGACGACAAGCGCCGCTTCAATATCGAGGGTTTCCGCAACGAGGTGCCTGACAGCCTCGACGCGCAGATGATCTCGGATGCCAAGGCGGTGTTCGAACGGCGCGAGAAGATGCAGCTCACCTATACGGTGCGCAACACGCATCGCGCGGTGGGCACGCGCTTCTCGTCGGAGATCGTCCGCCGCTACGGCATGTCGACGCTCGCCGACGGCCATGTCCAGGTCCGCCTGCGCGGATCGGCGGGCCAGTCGCTCGGTGCCTTCCTGTGCAAGGGCGTCACGCTGGAAGTGTTCGGCGATGCCAACGACTATGTTGGCAAGGGGCTTTCGGGCGGCATCATCGCGGTGCGGCCGATGGTCAGTTCGCCGCTCGACAGCCATGCCAACACGATCATCGGCAACACCGTCCTCTACGGTGCGACCTCGGGCAAATTGTTCGCGGCGGGCCAGGCGGGCGAGCGGTTCGCGGTGCGCAATTCGGGCGCGACCGTGGTGGTCGAGGGCTGCGGCGCCAATGGCTGCGAATATATGACCGGCGGAACCGCTGTGATCCTGGGCGCGGTCGGCAAGAATTTCGGCGCGGGCATGACGGGCGGCATGGCGTTCGTCTATGACGAGCGCGGCGATTTCGAACGCCTGGCCAATCCCGACAGCATCATCTGGCAGCGGCTGGCCTCTCCCTATTGGGAAGCCCGGCTGAAATCGCTGATCGCGGAACATGCGGTCGCGACCGACAGCCGCTGGTCGAACGCGCTGCTCGACGATTGGGATCGCACGCGCGGCGCGTTCTGGCAGGTCTGCCCGCGCGAGATGATCGACCGTCTCGAACATCCGCTGGGCGCCGCGAACGAGGATCTGGTCGCGGCGGAATAGGGTAGCGCCGCCTTCTCCCTTTTTCTTCGTCATTCCGGCGAAAGCCGGAATCTCGTGCCCGATGTCGAAGAAGATTCCGGCTTTCGCCGGAATGACAGGGTAAAAGTCGCGCGGAACCGGCCACACCGCCGTTCACGCGAGGCTCAGATTGCTGTATCTAGAGTCGCAGGCTGCCCTTTACGGCGATCGCTGTAACGGAGATTGTCATGCGTTACCTGTTCGTGCCCGTTCTTGCCTTTCTCGCCGCCACGCCCGCGCTGGCGCAGCGGCCCGCGCCCGCCGATGTCGCGGCTGCGCTCGACAGCCCGATCGTGCAGGAAGGCGTCGCGAACCGGGTGTCGGATGCGGTGGCGGCGCTGCTCGACACGCGCGTCGGCGCGGTCGAACGCGCGGTCAATCCGTTCTCGGACGCGCGGCGCAACGATACGCTGCGCGACCGTATTTCCCGCGACGACCCGAATTTCGAGGCGCGCATCCACGACGATACCCGACGCGCCACCCGCGCGGCCGGCGTCATGGCCGGCGAATTCTCGGCGATGCTGCCCGAACTGCGCGCACGGCTGGCGAACATCAAGCATCGGCTGAGGAATCCCGATGATCGCGGCCCGGCCTATCGCAACGACGTTCCGCCGCCGCACCGCGACGATTATGACGACGAGGATTGGGACAATTGAGGCGTCGCGGCCCAACTATTTGACAAGAGCCCGCTTCCACCTCCGCTGAACAGGCTCTAAGGTCGCGCCCGCATGTGGCAGCTCTTCCAGTTCCCCCTTTGTCCGTTCTCACGCAAGGTCCGCCTTCTCTTGGGGGAGAAGGGGATCGGCTATGATCTCGTCCGCGAGAATCCCTGGGAACGGCGCGACGAATTCTTCGATCTGAATCCGGCCGGGCAGACCCCGGTGATCGTCGAGACCGAAAAGGCGCTCGTCCTGATGGATTCGGGCGCGATCTGCGAATATTTCGAGGAGACCGTCGAAAAGGCGCCGATGATCAACGGCACCGCGCCCAACCGCGCGGAAATCCGTCGGCTCGTCGCGTGGTGCGATCAGCAATTCTACGGTGACGTCACCGCACCTTTGATGTTCGAGCGGATGACCAAGCGCCTCGTCCATCGCTCGACGCCCGATGCGCGGATCCTGCGCGAAGCGATGAAGAACGCGCATCGCCATCTCGATTATCTCGATTATCTGCTCGATCACCGCACCTGGCTGGCTGGCGCGACGCTCAGCCTGGCCGATCTGTCCGCGGCGGCGCATCTTTCGGTCGCCGACTATCTGGGCGGCATCGATTTCAAGGGGCATGAACAGGCGCGCCGCTGGTATGCCGGCCTCAAGTCGCGCCCGGGTTTCCGGCCCTTGCTGTCGGAACGCATGGAGGGCATCCAGCCGCCCGCGCATTACGACAAGCCGGATTTTTGAGGGTGGCTTCTACTCTTTGATGTCATTCCCGCGCACGCGGGAATCCAGTACGATGCCGGTCGTGGGCAACCTGTATCATGTCTACATCCTGGCCAGCGACCGCAATGGGACGCTCTATATCGGCGTGACCGGATCGCTCGCTCAGCGCATTCACCAACATCGTAACGGCACGGCCGAAGGATTCACGAAACGATATGGCGTGACCAGGCTGGTCCATGTCGAAGAATTTGGCGATGTCCACTTGGCTATTGCGCGCGAAAAGGCGCTCAAGAAATGGCGTCGTGCATGGAAGCTGGACCTGATCGAACGGGACAATCCCGAATGGAGCGATCTGTTCGACGACTTGGTTTGAAACCAACATCGTACTGGATTCCCGCGTGCGCGGGAATGACAGGTAAATGGGTTTCTACCCCCACACCGCCGTCAGCAGATAGTCCAGCGACACATTCTCCGACAGGATGAAGCCGCGCCCCGGCGAGACGCTCAGGCCGCGCAGGTCGGAGACGGTCAATCCCGCAGTCTCCAGCAGCGCCGTGAGTTCCTCGGGCGTCAGGAACTTGTTCCAGTCGTGCGTGCCCTTGGGGATCTGGCCGATTCCCTCCGCCACCGTCACCATCGCCAGGCGCGACAGCGTCGTGCGATTGGGGGTGGAGAGGATCATCAGCCCGCCCGGCGCCAGCCTGGCCGCGAGGCCGGCGACGAAGGCGGCCGGATCGGTGACATGCTCGATCACCTCCAGCGAAGTGACGAGGTCGAACCGGGCATCGCCCAGCGTTTCGAGTTCGCCGGCGCGATAGTCGATGGCAAGGCCCTGCCCTTCGGCATGAAGCCGCGCGGCCGCCGCATTCTCCGGCGCCGCGTCCACGCCCGTCACCTGTGCGCCGAGCCGGGCGAGCGGTTCGCACAACAGCCCCGCGCCGCAGCCGACATCGAGCGCGGTCTTGCCCGCCAGCGGCTTCAGCGCCGCCTCGTCGACATGCCAGTGGCGGTCGATCGCCTCGCGGATATAGGCCAGTCGCACGGGGTTCAGCCGGTGCAGCATCGCCGAACTGCCCCTGGGATCCCACCAATCCTTCGCCAGCGCGCCGAAATGCGCGGCTTCCTGCGGATCGATGGTTATTGCGCCGATGTTTTCGCCAGTGCTTGCGTTCGTCATGTCCCCTCATTATCAGGGCCGCGCCTTCGATCCAGAGGGCATTTTCTCTCAGCATCGGGAACGCGCAATGGCCCGCATCGTGATGAAGTTCGGCGGTACCTCCATGGCGGGGATCGAGCGAATTCGCGTGGTCGCCGCGCGCGTGAAGCACGAGGTCGAGCTGGGCAACGAAGTCGCGGTCGTCGTTTCGGCGATGGCGGGCGATACGGACCGGCTCGTCGGCTTCTGTCGCGAAGCCTCCTCGCTCTACGATCCCAGGGAATATGATGTCGTCGTCGCCTCGGGCGAGCAGGTGACGTCGGGCCTGCTGGCGATCGTGCTCCAGAATATGGGCGTGAAGGCGCGGAGCTGGCTCGGCTGGCAATTGCCCATCCACACCGATTCGGCGCATGCTTCCGCCCGGATCGAGACGATCGACACCGAAGCGCTGATCGCCGGCATGGCCGCGGGCGAGGTCGCAGTGATCCCGGGTTTCCAGGGCATGGGCGCGGACGGCCGCGTGACCACGCTGGGCCGTGGCGGATCGGACACGTCGGCCGTCGCCGTCGCCGCCGCCGTCAAGGCCGATCGCTGCGACATCTATACCGATGTCGACGGCGTCTATACCACCGATCCCCGCATCGTCCCGCGCGCGCGCAAGCTCGCGAAGGTGACCTATGAGGAGATGCTGGAGCTGGCGAGCGTGGGCGCCAAGGTGCTCCAGACCCGCTCGGTCGGGCTGGCGATGAAGGAACAGGTGCGCGTCCAGGTGCTCTCCTCCTTCGAGCCGCCGACGGACAATGTCACACCCGGCACGTTGATCGTCGGCGAGGACGAGATCGAGGAAAGCGAAATGGAACGGCAACGCATCACCGGCATCGCGCTGGACAAGAATGAAGCGAAGATCACGCTGACCGAAGTGCCCGATCGGCCGGGCGCGGTGGCATCGATCTTCGCGCCGCTGGCGGACGCGAACATCAATGTCGACGTGATCGTGCAGAACATCGCGCACGAGACGGGATCGACCGACGTGACCTTCACCGTGCCCGGCGCCGAACTCGCCCGCGCGATCGACGCGCTGACCAAGTCGCGCGACACGATCGGTTATGTCGAGATGAAGCACGACACCAAGATCTGCAAGGTCTCGGTGGTCGGCGTCGGCATGCGCAGCCATGCCGGTGTGGCATCGACGATGTTCCAGGCGCTGGCGGGGCGCGGCATCAACATCCAGGCGATCGCGACGTCGGAGATCAAGGTCTCCGTGCTGATCGAAGAGGATTATGCCGAACTCGCGGTTCGCGTGCTGCACACCGCCTATGGGCTCGACGCGCCCGAGGCGATCGAAGCCTAACGGTTTCGCCGGCCTTCGAATTTGCTGAAATCCAAGCCGAACACTTCATTGAGAGAGGCCAGATACGGCAAGTCGATACGATCGACTCTGTTGAAGGTTCGGCTGGCATGCGTGAACGGGCCTGTCGGCCCGCAAGCGAAGATTTGATACGGTACGGCACTCGATCGTTGTTCGGGGAACATGCCCGCTACGATGCTCGCATTGACCAGGATCGAAAGGCCGATCGTCAAAAAGCCTTGCATGGGGCTCTCTCCCTATTGCCAGCACCTTATCAGGATGCGAGGCGACGTGTAATGCCCTCGAACCCTCGTTAACCGCGATTGGATGGACTGAATGAGCAGCGAGACGATCGGCCAGCAACGACTGGCCCGGCGCATGGCGCGCGGCGCGGAATTCCTGGGGTGCGAGGTCGCCATATTGGGCGGCGCGATGAGTTGGGTTTCGGAGCGCAATCTCGTCTCGGCCATCTCCAATGCCGGCGGTTTCGGCGTGATCGCGTGCGGCGCGATGACGCCCGCTTTGCTCGATGCCGAGATCGCGGCGACCCGCGCGCTCACCGACAAGCCGTTCGGCGTCAACCTGATCACCATGCATCCCGATCTGTTCGAACTGATCGAGGTCTGCAAGCGTCATCAGGTCAGCCATGTCGTGCTGGCCGGCGGCCTGCCGCCCGCGGGCAGCCTGGATGCGATCAAGGCCAATGGCGCCAGGCTGATCTGTTTCGCGCCCGCGCTCGCGCTCGCCAAGAAGCTGATCCGCTCTGGCGTCGACGCGCTGGTGATCGAGGGCATGGAAGCCGGCGGCCATATCGGCCCGGTTTCGACCAGCGTGCTCGCGCAGGAAATGCTGCCCGAGATCGCCGATCAGCTGCCGGTGTTCGTGGCCGGCGGCATCGGCAAAGGGCAGGCGATCGCCGGCTATCTCGACATGGGCGCCGCCGGCGTCCAGCTCGGCACGCGGTTCGTCTGTGCGACCGAAAGTATTGCCCACGCCAATTTCAAGAAGGCGTTCATCCGCGCATCCGCGCGCGACGCCGTCGCGAGCGTCCAGATCGATGCGCGCCTGCCCGTGATTCCCGTGCGTGCGCTCAAGAATGCGGGCACCGAGGCCTTCACCGTCAAGCAGCGCGAGGTCGCGCAGAAGCTTGACGAGGGTCAGGTCGAGATGGCCGAGGCGCAGCTCGAGATCGAGCATTATTGGGCCGGTGCGCTCCGCCGCGCGGTGATCGATGGTGACGTCGAGAACGGATCGCTGATGGCGGGCCAGTCGGTCGGCATGGTCAAGGATGAAGCGCCCGTGGCCGAGATCATCGCGACCTTGATGGCCGAAGCGGCCGAGGCGCTGAATGCCAGAGCGCAATGAGGCGCGTTCATCGCGCTCTGGCATAAGCCCGCGCAGCGCTTGAGCGAAGCGATCTTGGATGTGAAGATCGCATATGGAGCGCGGGCCGCCTGATCGCGCCTCCGTTTATCGCATGGTTTAGGGGCTGTTAACCATTTGAGCCCAAGCATCTCCGCGTTTCCGAGTGAAACGGGAGGACGAGATGCGAAAGAGGGACGGGTTTTTGGCGGCCGCGATGCTGACGCTGGTGCTGGCCGGATGCGGCGGGCGCAGCCGGGTCGCGCTGGCGCCGACGCCGCCCAAATCGGTTTCGGTCGATATCGTGACGCGCCCGCAGCCGCCGATGGGCGCTGCGCCGGGCCTCGTCATTCCGGCCGTCGGACCGGACGGCAAGCGGATCACCCCCAATCGCGATCTCGGCCCGCGCGAAGCGCTCTGGCATGTCCGCATGGCGCTCAACGTCGCGGCGCTTTCGTGCCGGAATGCCGACACGCAGGCGGCGCTGCAGAATTACAACCGCATGCTGGCGACGCACAATGCGCTGCTGTCGGCCACCAACGCGGCGATCGATGCCGATTATCGCCGTCGTTTCGGCGCCCAGGCGGTGCCGGTGCGCGACGCGCACAATACACGCACCTATAATTTCTTCGCGCTTCCGCCGGTTCAGCCCGCATTCTGCCGCGCCGCCATGGGCGTGGGTGCGGAGGCCGTGGCGATGGATGCGACACAGCTTGTCGCCTTCGCGCCCACGGCGCTGGCAAGGCTCGAACGGCCCTTCTTCGCCTTTTTCGATGCCTATGCCGATTATCAGGCCGATGCCGCGCGCTGGCGCGATGGCCAGGGTCAGAAGGCGCCGGCCGCCCAGCGCGTCGCCGCCGAAACGCCGCGCAAGGCGGTCGCCGAACCCCGGCGCGTGGCGGCGGCAGCGGTTCCGAAGGCCCTGCCAAAGGCGGCTGTCGCCGTCGATTCGGCATCCAGGCCCAACCCGAAACCTGTCCAGACCGCCGATGCCGGCGCATTCGTCGTCCAGCTCGGCGCCGTCGCTTCGGGCGATGCCGCGCGCAGCGCATGGCAGCAGATCGTGGCGCGCAACGACGAGCTCGAAGGGCGCCCGCTCGTCCAGACCCGGGCCGAGGCGAACGGCCGCACGCTGCACCGCATCGCCGCCGGCGGCTTCGACACATCGGGGGAAGCGGCGCGCGTCTGCGAGCGGCTGAAGGCCAGGGGAACCGCCTGCTTCGTGCGCGCCCGCGATTCGGCTTGATAAGACGACGGGAGGCGCTGGCACGCCTGCCCGCTTTCTGTTAGCCGATGGTGACATGACACCATCCGCCACCGCTTCGGCCCGCGAAATCCTCACGCGGCTCCACGATGTCATGGCCGCGCGTTCCAACGCCCAGGCCAAGCTCAACCAGGTCGTCAACATCGTCGGCGAGGCGCTCGATAGCGAGGTCTGCTCGATCTACCTGTTGCGCGACGGCGTGCTCGAGCTGTTCGCGACGCGCGGCCTGAAGCAGGAAGCCGTCCATGTCACCAAGCTGGCGCTGGGTGAGGGGCTGGTCGGCACCATCGCCGAGCATGTCGAGACGCTCAATCTCGACGAGGCGGCAAGCCACCCCGATTTCGCCTATAAGCCCGAGACCGGCGAGGAACTGTTCCACAGCTTCGCGGGCGTGCCGATCGTCCGGCGCGAGGCCGCGGTGGGCGTGCTTTCGATCCAGCATGCCGAACCGCGCAAATATGACGATGTCGTGATCGAGGCGCTGCAGACCGTGGCGATGGTGCTCTCCGAACTGATCGCCAATGCCGGGCTGATCGACGAGCATGCGACGACGGTCGGCCGCGTCAACAACACCCAGGCGATGCGGCTGGCCGGGCTCAAGCTGGTGGAGGGCATGGCGGCGGGCGTCGCGGTCTATCACCAGCCGCGCGTCGTGATCGAACATACCGTGGCCGAGGATATCGAGGCCGAGCGCCACCGCGTCTATTCGGCGTTCGACAAGATGCGCGAGCAGATCGACCGCATGGCCAGCCAGGCCGAGTTCGGCGGCGGCGGCGAGCACCAGGAGGTGCTCGAGATGTACCGCATGTTCGCGTATGACGAAGGCTGGAGCCGGCGGATCAACGAGGCGATCGACAGCGGCCTGACCGCCGAGGCGGCGATCGAGCGCGTCCAGCAGCGTACGCGCATGCGCATGCGCCAGATCGACGATCCGTTGCTGCGCGATCGCATGCACGATCTGGAGGATCTGTCCAACCGGCTGCTGCGCATCGTTTCCGGCCAGCTCGGTTCGGCGGCGCAACTGGGCCTGCGCAAGGATACGATCCTGATCGCGCGCAATCTGGGGCCGGCCGAACTGCTCGAATATGATCGCCGGCGGCTGAAGGGCGTGATCCTGGAGGAAGGGTCGCTGACCGCGCACGTCATCATCGTCGCGCGGGCGATGGGCGTGCCCGTGCTTGGCCGCGTCGCCAATGTCCGCCGGCTGATCGGCGACGGCGACGTGCTGCTGCTCGATACCACCCAGGGCGAGGTCTATGTCCGCCCGACCGACGAGATGGAGGAGAGCTTCGACGCGAAGCTTTCGCTCACCCAGAAGCGCCGCGCCGCCTTCGCCGCGCTGCGCGGCGAGCCTTCGACCACCAGGGACGGCGCGCATATCACGCTGATGGTCAATGCCGGCCTGCGCGACGACGTGGCCGCGCTCGACGTCACCGGGGCGGAGGGCATCGGCCTGTTCCGTACCGAATTCCAGTTCCTCGTCTCCGCCACGCTGCCGCTGCGCCAACAGCAGCAGCGACTCTACCGCGAGGTGCTCGACGCTGCCGGCGATCGTACCGTGGTCTTCCGCACCGTCGATATCGGCGGCGACAAGGCGCTGCCCTATCTGCGCCAGAGCGGCGACGATGAGGAGGAGAATCCGGCGATGGGCTGGCGCGCATTGCGTCTGGCCATGGACCGCGACGGACTGATGAAGGTGCAGGCGCGCGCGCTGATCGAGGCGGCATCGGGGCGGACGCTGAGCGTGATGTTCCCGATGGTGTCCGAACCCTGGGAGTTCGACGAGGCCAAGGCGCTGTTCGAGGCGCAGCGCGCCTGGCTGGCGTCGCAGGGGCGGATGATGCCGCATGCGATCCGCTACGGATCGATGCTCGAAGTGCCGGCGCTCGCCGAAAGCCTCGATATCCTGCTGCCCAAGCTCGATTTCCTGTCGATCGGCACCAACGATCTCACCCAGTTCCTGTTCGCCGCCGATCGCGCCCATCCCAAGCTGGCCGAGCGTTATGACTGGCTGAGCCCGGCGATCCTGCGCTTCCTGCGGCGGGTGGTGGTGCCCGCGCGCGCTGCGGGCGTGCCGGTCACGGTCTGCGGCGAAATGGGCGGGCGCCCGCTGGAGGCGATGGCGCTGATCGGCCTGGGCATCGAGCGGCTTTCGATCACGCCGGCGGCGATCGGCCCCGTCAAGGCGATGCTGCGCTCGCTCGATCGCGGCGCGCTCGAGGGCGAACTCGCCGGGTGGCTCGACGCGCCGACGGGCGATCTGCGTGCGAAGCTGTCGGACTGGGCGCAGGCGCATAGCGTCGAACTCGCCTGATCGAGCGATCAACCGCGACGTCGTGTCGTGTCATCCCATTGACATTGCAGCGTGCTGGATGTGACATGGATTAACTGCCGGGGCGTGATCGTCCGAACTGGAAACGCGCCGCGTTTCGCATGTGACGTCAATCGGGTTTCGGCCGAACAAGAGTGAGACCCTGATCGTTTCGGGCCCATGGGCGCGGGGCGGACGGGGCCTTGGGCGCAAACAGGAAAGCCTGAAGACCGGATGAGCGAAGCGGAGGGTGAGATGTTTCCCCGGAGCGTCGGCGAGCGCCTTGCCGATGCGCGCCGAGCCGCCGGGCTCGAGACCGCGGATATCGCCACGCGCACGCGGATTCCGCTGCGTCACCTGGAGGCGCTGGAACAGGGCCGCTATGACGAGCTTCCCGGTGTCACCTACTGTATCGGCTTCGCCAAATCCTATGCCCGCGCGCTCGATCTCGACGAAGTTGCGATCGCGCGCGACGTTCGCGCGGAACTGAACTCGCAGGGTGGTCGCGCCGCGCCCGAATATTTCGAACCCGCCGATCCCGCCCGGGTGCCGCCGCGCACCCTGGCGTGGACGCTCGTCATCCTCATCCTGCTGGTCGTGGGCGGCTATACGGTCTGGCGGACGATGCTGATGAATGGCCTGGGTGACCGCGATCCGGCGGCGCTTGCGGCAGGTACGGACAGGATCGACGCGCCGACGGCCGCCAACACCGCCGCGCCACGCACGACTCAGGCCGCCGCGCCCGCCACGGGAGAGGTCGTGCTGACCGCGACCGATACGGTGTGGCTCCGGATCAGCGATGCCGGCGAGCAGCGCCTGTTCGAAAAGGAAATGCAGCCGGGCGAGCGCTATCAGGTGCCGACCACCGCCAAGGATCCCCGCATCCTGACCGGCCGCCCCGATGCACTGCGCGTCACCATCGGCGGCCGCGAGGTCGCGCCGCTGGGTCCGCCGCAGGAAACGATCCGCGACGTCGCGATCAGCGCCGCGGCGCTGGCGGCGCGCCCGGCCCAGCCGCCCATGGCGGGCCAGCCCGCTCCATCCCCGAGCCAGCCGGTGGCGAACACTGCCCGCCCCTGACTTGAGGACAAGCGAATCCTGCCCCTATAAGGGCGTTTACCAAAAGATCCGGTGGGGATTTCAAACCATGCGCACGCTCATGATCGTTGCGGTTCTGCTCGCTGGAGCCGCCGCCGCGCCGCTTCAGGCGCAAAGCCAGTCCAATACGCTCGCGCCGCGCGTCGAGAAGCTCGAAAAGGAAATGCGCGCCGTCCAGCGCAAGGTCTTCCCCGGCGGCAGCGGCCAGTTCCTGGAGCCCGAGATCGCGCCGAACGCGCAGCCGGCGACGCCCAGCGGCACGCCCGCGAGTTCGCCCGTCATCGACTTGACCGCGCGCGTCAGCGCGCTTGAGGCGCAGCTCCAGACGCTGACGGGACAGAGCGAGCAGAACGCGTTCAAGCTGCGTCAGCTCGACGAAGCGTTCGTCAGGTTCCGTGGCGAGACCGAAACGCGCCTGAAGGCGCTCGAGGGCGCGGGGGTACCGGTGTCTCCGGCCCCGGCGCAGGGAACGGGCCAACCGCCATCGACCTCGCTGCCGATGAAGCCGGTCACGCCGCCGGCCGCCGGCAAGCCGACCACCGCGCCGCCCAAGCTGACGGCGGATCGCCAGGCCGCGCTGGAGGCGGTTGCGAAGCCCGATACCGGCGATGCGGGCGAGGATGCCTATCTGTACGGCTTCCGCTTGTGGGAGGCGAAATTCTATCCGCAGGCCCAGGCGCAGCTCAAGGCGACGGTCGACAAATATCCCAAGCACAAGCGCTGGAGCTTCGCGCAGAATCTGCTCGGCCGCGCGTATCTGGACGATGGCAAGCCCGCGCTCGCCTCGGTCGCTTTCTATGACAATTACCAGAAGCAGCCGCGCGGCGAGCGTGCGCCCGACAGCCTCTATTATCTCGGCGTCGCGCTCACCAGGCTCAAGAAGCCGGCGGATGCCTGCAAGGTGTTCGACGAATTCAACGACGTCTATGGCGAAACCGCGTCGGCCAGCCTGAAGGCGCAGGTGGTCAAGGGGCGTACCGACGCCAAGTGCAAATGACACGGGCTTGCCGCCCCGCGCGATAATCGGAGTGGGGCATTTCGCGCGATCGCGGTAAGGCGGGCGGATGAGCCCGGTTCCCGATCCCGATCTGGTCGCGCGTTTCGGCGCGGATGCGTCGCCGCCGCCGGGGGCGGTGGGCATCGCCGTATCGGGCGGTCCGGATAGCCTGGCGCTGCTGCTGCTCGCCGCCGCCGCCTGGCCGGAACGGGTGATCGCCGCCACCGTCGACCATGGTCTGCGCCCCGAAGCGGCGGCGGAGGCTGCGTATGTCGGTGCGATCTGCGCGCGGCGGGGCATAGCGCACGAGACGCTGGTGCCCGCGACCCCCATCACCGGATCGCTGCAGGCGGCGGCGCGGACGGCGCGCTATGGCCTGCTCGAAAACTGGCGCGCGCGCCATGGTGCTGGTTGCGTGATGACTGCGCATCACGCCGACGATCAGGCGGAAACCCTGCTGATGCGGCTCAACCGCTCCGCCGGCCTTGGTGGGCTGGCCGGCATTCGCCGCGCCAATGGCTTCGTGCTGCGCCCGCTGCTCGGATGGCGGCACAGCGAGCTTGTCGCGATCGTGGAGGCGGCCGGGATCGAACCGGTTTCGGACCCGTCCAACCATGACGATCGATTCGATCGCGTGCGCATGCGCGCCGCGCTTGCGGGGAGCGACTGGATCGATGTTCGGGCAGTCGCGGCCAGCGCGAGCCATCTCGCCGATGCCGAGGCGGCGATGGCCTGGATGGTCGCGCGGCTGTCCGAAGAGCGCGTCGTGGTGGAGGATGAGGCATTTCTCCTCGATCCCGCCGGCCTGCCGGACGAACTCGTCAGGCGGCTGGTGCTCGATATGATCGCGCGCGTCGATCCCGTGGCCGCGCCTGGCGGCCCGCCGCTCGACCGCCTGCTCGCGACCTTGCGCGCCGGCGGTCAGGCGAGCATCGGGGCGGCGCTGTGCCGAGGCGGTCCGCGATGGCGGGTGGCGCCGGCGCCGGCGCGTCGCGGCGGCAAATGAACGCCGAAAATGGCGGGTTCAGCGCGGATACATTGTCTTTAAGCAATTCTCGCCTATCTTGAGCGTGACTCTTGGCGCGGCCCGCGATCCGGCGGAATCGGATCGATCGCTCCGGGGTGTTGTTTTTCCGCAATTTCCGGGCCGGCAGATGAGCCGTCCGGCTGGAAATTGCTAAGACCATGATCGTTTCAGATTGGCCAATCTGAAACGTGAATCATGGTCTAAGCTATGGAGGCGAGCCTGATTCACGGCGTCGGCGGAAGCGCGAAGCGCTTCCACCTCAACCGATCAGGCTCTAGACGGAAACAAAGATGAACGACGACAAGCAGCCCCCTGAAGGCAATCCCTGGATGAAGAGCCTGCTGATCTGGGTGGGCATCCTGGTCGCGCTCGCCATGTTCGTCGCCATGTTCGATCGCCCCGGCCGCACCGCGGTGTCGGACGGCATCTCCTATTCGGAATTCATCCAGAAGGTCGACGAAGGCGCGGTCAAGAAGGTGGATATCACCGGTAATGTCGCGAGCGGCACGTTCGGCGATGACAAGACCTTCCGCACCTATCTGCCTGACGACACTTCGATGATCTCGCAGCGGCTTGTCGACAAGGGCGTCTCGGTGACGATGAAACCCGAGGAACGCCAGAGCATCTGGCTGATCATCCTCTATCAGTCGCTGCCCTTCCTGCTGATCATCGGCATCGCCATCTTCATCATGCGGCAGATGCAGAAGAATGCGGGCTCGGGCGCGATGGGCTTCGGCAAGAGCCGCGCGCGCATGCTGACGCAGAAGGAAGGCCGCGTGACCTTCGATGACGTCGCCGGCATCGACGAGGCGCGCGAGGAGCTTCAGGAAATCGTCGATTTCCTGAAGGATCCGTCCAAATTCGCGCGCCTCGGCGGCAAGATCCCCAAGGGCGCGCTGCTCGTCGGCAGCCCCGGCACCGGCAAGACGCTGCTGGCGCGCGCGATCGCGGGCGAGGCCAATGTGCCCTTCTTCACGATCTCGGGCTCGGACTTCGTCGAGATGTTCGTCGGCGTCGGCGCGAGCCGCGTGCGCGACATGTTCGAGCAGGCCAAGAAGAACGCGCCGTGCATCGTCTTCATCGACGAGATCGACGCGGTCGGCCGCCATCGCGGCGCCGGCCTCGGCAACGGCAATGACGAGCGCGAGCAGACGCTGAACCAGCTTCTGGTCGAGATGGACGGCTTCGAGGCGAACGAGGGCATCATCATCGTCGCCGCGACGAACCGGCCCGACGTGCTCGATCCCGCGCTGCTGCGTCCCGGCCGCTTCGACCGTCAGGTTGTGGTGCCGCGTCCCGATATCGAGGGCCGCGAGAAGATCCTGGCGGTCCATATGAAGAAGACGCCGCTGGCCCCCGATGTCGACGCGCGCACCATCGCGCGCGGCACGCCGGGCTTCTCGGGCGCCGATCTCGCCAACCTCGTCAACGAGGCCGCCCTGCTCGCCGCGCGCAAGGGCAAGCGCCTTGTCGCCATGCTCGAATTCGAGGAGGCGAAGGACAAGGTGATGATGGGCGCCGAGCGCAAGTCCATGGTCATGACCGAGGACGAGAAGAAGGCGACGGCCTATCACGAGGCTGGCCACGCGCTCGTCTCGCTGCATGTCGACGGCTGCGATCCGCTGCACAAGGTGACGATCATCCCGCGCGGCCGCGCTTTGGGCGTGACCTGGAACCTGCCCGATCGCGATCGCTATTCGATGTCGATGAAGCAGATGAAGGCGCGGCTCGCGCTCTGCTTCGGCGGCCGTATCGCCGAACAGCTCATCTACGGCATGGATTCGCTCAATACCGGCGCGTCCAACGACATTCAGCAGGCGACCGACATGGCCCGCGCGATGGTGATGGAATATGGCATGAGCGAGAAGCTCGGCTGGCTGCGCTATCGCGACAATCAGGACGAGGTGTTCCTGGGGCACAGCGTCGCCCGTTCGCAGACCGTGTCGGAGGAGACCGCGCGCCTGATCGACCAGGAGGTCCGCCGTCTGGTCGAGGAAGGCGAGGCGACCGCGCGCAAGGTGCTGACCGACAATCTGCACGAACTGCACCGCCTGGCCGAAGCCCTGCTCGAATATGAGACGCTGTCGGGCGAGGAATCCAAGCGCGCGATCGCGGGCGAGGATATCGGCCGCGACGATGCGGGATCGAAGAAGACCCCGGCGCTGGGCACCGGCGGCTCGTCCATCCCCAAGACGCGCCGGCCCGGCATCGGCGGCCCGGCGGCACAGGGCGCCTGATCGGATGGCGGCCGGGTAGCCATGGGCTGCCCGGCCAGCTATCGCGGTGTCGATGCCGATCTATTGCGATGAAAGCGGCGGCATGTCGGCCGGGGCGATGGTCCTGGCGGGCGTGTCGATCGCCGCCGACGATGCCGATGCGCTGCTGGCGCGCTTCAAGCAGGTGACCGCGCTGCGCGGAGAGATGAAGGGCAGCCGGATCTCGCTGGTCGAGCGCGCGCTGTTCTTCGAACTGCTCGAACGTTTCCATGGCCGGGCGATCGTCTGCGAGGTGCGCACCGATCGGCTGCCGGCGCGGCTGAGCGAGGAACGCGGGCGCGATCTCAATGCCTATGCGGCGTTGCTCGAAACGGTGGTTGAGGCGTGGCTGCCCGAAAGCGGCGATTGCGCCGAGGTGATCATCGATGACGGGCGTTACGATCCGGCGACGCTGGCGCTGGTGCGCGAGAGTATCGTCGCCCTGCTCGGTACCTGCGGGCGTGCGCGATTGGCGGACAGCCGGCGTTCGGCGGGTGTCCAGATCGCGGATGTGGTCGCCAACAGCTTCTACAATATGACCTATGCATCGCCGCGGACCGATCGCATCCGCCAGATCGTCTCGCCATTCCGGAATGGGCGGCAATTGAGGCTGGTATCGCTCGCCTGAAAAATGATGTGATCGGGCGGAACCAAGTGGCGTTCCGGCCGTTCTTCTTGATGCTCGATCGAAAGACGGAGCATTTGGCCGGCTCGGACCCTTGAGGAAAGAGCCGTCGAGGGAGCCCCGCCGCCACTGGCGACGGGGCTTACTCATATCCGCTTCAATTCAATGCGGCAGCGCGGTGCTGTCCACCTTCTCCACCCATTCGGGATAGAAGATCGGTTCGCGGTTCGACCAGCCCGGCGCCGTAGCCGCCGCTTCGCTGATCGACTGGAGCAGCAGGCGGCGTTTTTCCGGATGCAGGTGCGGCAGTGCGGCCGCGCCGCAAAAGGCGGCGGGCAGCCAGGGCCGGATGCCGGCGCCGATCAGCCGCTCGTAGAGGAAGCGATAGGGCGCGAAGCCGGGAAGCCGATCCTGCCCCAGATCGAACGCCGAAACCGTGATCAGCGGCGCGATGAAGGGCTCGACCGAGTCCAGGCCGCTATCGTCGGGCACCATGGCGCGGATTTCGTGCAGCCGCTCGTAGATGCGCGTCTGGGCGTTGATGCTCGCGGCCTCGACCACGTCGCGCGACCAGATCTGCAGCGCATCGTGCCGTTCCAGCCCGACATCGAGCGAACGCCGGATATAGCGCTGCGTGCTTGCGGGAAAGCTCGCGAATTCCTTGATCTCAGCCAGCGTCATCGCGCCATCCGCCGGTCTTGCTCTCGTGCCCATGTCCGCCTCCAGACCTTCTGCCCCGGAACCGAACATGCGCCCAACATGGTTACTGGATATTTAACCGGGCGTTCGGCTCCCATTCACGAAGGAATCAGAGAAATCGCCGCCCGGCAAGCGACTTGCGACGATTTGTTGCGCTGCACAAATTTGCTGAGGCGATGTGGCACACGCGCAACACATCGTTGCGCGTGTGGTCCGGTGATGGCGGATGGGCGTTCAGCCCGCTTCGTGCGCCTTTTCGGCTTCGGGGTCGTAACCGGAGGACGGCACCGGATCCTTGCCGCCCTTGGGCGTGATCGCGGGCGGATCGGACGCATCCATCGATTCGTCGAGCGCCTCGTCCAGCTTCGCGTCCTTGTCCTTCGGATCCTTTTCCAGCCGTTCCGAAATGGACTGATCATGTCCGGCATCGCCGGGCCTGGGTCTCGCGTCTTGTGTCATGGCATCCACTCCATTCGGTGCATCGACGAAACAAACGGCGGGCATGGCGCGGCGGTTCCATTTCGACCAAGCCGGAAGGGGCTTCGACCGACAGCATATCGGCAATGGCGTATCCCGTGCTTTTGCCGCACAAAGGGCCATGGAATTCGAGACCCACGCGCGTGATGCGCGCCCGGCCGTTCGACCGATCGTTGCGTTTTATTCGATCATCGGCTTCTGGCTGTTCTACACATTGATCGTCACCGCACGGTCCGCGGTGATGCATTTCTCCGAGCAGGGGGAGATGGCGCAACGCCGGATGGTCGTCACCGCGGCCGGCATCGCGATCACCTGGCTGCTCTATCTGCTGCTGCGCCGTTTCGACCGGCAGGTGCTGTGGGTGCGCATCGTCACCGCATTCGTCGCGGCGCTCCCCTGTTCGCTCATCCTGGCGCTGTTCAACTATTATATCTTCAATCTCTACGATCCGGCGAGCCTCTATGACGAGGCCGATCTCGCCTATCTCCAGTCCAACAGTTCCGCCATGTGGCAGGAACTCGCCGAACTGACGATTTCGCGCTATTTCTTCTTCGCCGCCTGGGCCGCGCTGTATCTCGCCATCTCCTATGCGGGCGAGGTGCGCCATGCCGAACGGCGCGCGGCGCAATATGCGCGCGCAGCACAGCAGGCGGAACTGCGGTCGCTGCGTTACCAGGTCAATCCGCATTTCCTGTTCAACACGCTCAATTCGCTGAGTTCGCTGGTGATGACGGGGCAGGCGGTGGCCGCCGAAGCGATGATCATGAATCTGTCGACCTTCTATCGAACCAGCCTGTCGGGCGATCCGATGGACGATGTGTCGCTGGAGGACGAGGTGCGGTTGCAGCGCCTCTATCTCGATATCGAGGCGGTCCGCTTTCCCGAGCGTCTGCGCGTGAAGATCGACGTGCCCGAAGCACTTGGTCGCGCGATGGTGCCGGGCATGATCCTCCAGCCGCTCGTCGAGAATGCGATCAAATATGGTGTCGCGCGCGCCAGCCGCGCCGTGACCATTGCGATCACCGCACGCGCGGAGCATGGTCGCCTGACCGTTACCGTCGCCGACAACGGCAACGCGGTGGAGGGCGGCGCGGATCATGGCAACGGCATCGGCCTCGCCAATGTTCGCGACCGGCTGGCGGCGCGCTTCGGTGGGGATGCGCGGATCGAATGGCTGGCGCCCGACAGCGGCGGCTTCATCGTGCGGCTGACATTGCCCGAAGTCTATCGGGCGGGCTGAAATCTGGAGTGGTTATGCGGACCCTGATCGTCGACGACGAGCCGCTCGCGATCGAGCGACTGCAACTGATCTGCGCGCGTGAACCCACGATCGAAGTCGTTGGAACCGCATCCGATGGCGCCGCAGCCTTGCGGCTGGTCGACGCGCTGGCGCCCGATCTGCTGCTGCTCGACATCGCCATGCCCGAACTCGACGGCATCGGCGTCGCCCGCGCGCTGGCGCGGCGGCCGGCGCCGCCCGCCATCATCTTCGTCACCGCGTTCGATAGTTTCGCGGTCGAGGCGTTCGATATCGATGCGGTCGATTATGTGCTGAAGCCCGTGGCGCCCGACCGGCTCGTGCGCGCGGTGCAGCGCGTGGCGGAGCGTCGCGCGCGGCCGGATACAGCACCGACGGCGCAGACATTCGCCAGCCTGCCGGGGGACGCGCAACGCTTTGCCAGCGAATTCTGGGTGCCGCATCGCGCGGAGCTCGTCCGGATCGCGGCGGAGGATATCGAGCGGATCGACGCCGAGCGCGATTATATGCGCCTGCATGTCGGCGGACGCAGTTTCCTGCTCCACCAGACGATCGCCTCGCTCGAGGAGCGGCTCGATCCCGAGCGCTTCATCCGCGTCCATCGTTCGACGATCATCCGGCGCGACCGGATCGCACGGCTGCGCCATGACGGGTCGGGCGTATGGTATGCGGATCTGGTCGGCGACGGCGAGGTCCGGATCGGCCGGACATATCTGGCATCGGTCAAGGCCATGGCCGGCCGCTGAGGGCAGGGCAGCTTTCAGTTCATGCGGGGCTGCAAAGCCGATTCCCTGCGCTTCGATGCCCGAAATCACCCTTTTCGCTTCCGCCTGAACTGAAAGTCGGATCGCCTTAAACGGCAAAAAACGCTCCCGGCCCAAGGGAAGGCCGGGAGCGTTCCTACCCTTTCGGGCGTCACACCGGAGGGGGGCAAACCGCTTCAACCCCTCTCCGGCGCCGGGAGTCAGCGCGTGCCGACCCCGATCGTCCTGCGGCTCGCATACCGCTGATTTCCATTTTCCGCGATCGCGACTTCGACGTCGCGGTTCGCCTTTTCGAGCGCGGCATTGAGGCAGTCGCGGCGCATCATGCCGGCTTCCGCGCCAGCCAGACCGTTATAGCTGCAAATCTGCTTGGCGGCCGAGCGGACGCGGCTGCGCAGCCGATCGACGTCCTTGGAGGCTGAAAGGTCGAGATCGGCATAGTTGACTTCGACGCTTACCGCCTCGGTGCCATTATCCTGTGCGGAGGCGCCGGTTGCGCCGGCGATCGCCGCCAGCCCCAGCCCAGCGATCAGCGCGGGGCGCATGAAAGAAAGCTTGGACGCGTGCATGACTTATCCTTCCCGAAAATAATCTGGTTTTGGTCGGTCCGGCCGCTTCCAAGGGGAAGAAGAGGCCGGCGGGGTGCGGGCGGGCCGATCCGGGTCTGGGAACACCGTTCTGCCCGCCGCGCCCATTCTGAATAGGCCGTTTGCTGCGCGGCATCATGCGCGCTTCGACCGGCAGCGGCGCGGATCGGCGAAGTGCGTTCGCGCCGACGAACGACATGCGATGATCGACAGGTGGCGTTGGCAGCCCGATGATGTCGCCGCGAAAGTCGCTTTTGTTACGAAATTCCAGGAAGTTCAGGGAAGACGAACGACGTCGACTCGCTGCGCCTTCATTTCGGCGCTGCCCAGGATCGTCATGAACGCGATATCGGTGGCGTCGCGCCCCACGCCGATGCGGACGATCTCGTCAGGATCGGCCATGCCGGTGGGGTCGACCAGATGCCAGCCGTCCGAAAGCCACAGCTCGACCACCGCATGAAAATCCTGAGGCGCCACGTTCGGCGCATAGGCGGAAACCATGCGCGCCGGAATGCCGGCGGCGCGCGCGAACCCGATCAGAAGATGGGCATAGTCGCGGCAGACGCCCTGCCGCTCGACGAAGCTGTCCGCCGCACAGGTGGCGCCATGGCTGGCGCCGGGGACATAGGCCATTTCCGCCGCGATCCAGTCGAGCATCGCCGCCGCCTTCGCGCCGCCTTCAAGCCCGCCGAAACGGCTTTCGACAAACGGTTCGAACTGTTCGGATCCGATATAGCGGCTGGGCATCAGATAGGGGACGGCTTCGGCGGGCAACAGCCGCGCGGGGGCTGCTTCGAGCGTGAGCAGCGGCGGCCGCCTGCGTGTCACCTCGACGATGGCGCTGTAACGGATATGAAGCACCCCGTCGGCGCGGAGCCAGGTGCGCTGGCCGATGGCGTCGCCCCCCGCGACCGGGCGCAGCGGTTCGGGGCTGCTGACGGTCAGCGTATCGCCGATCAACCGCTGGTCCGGCATCTGCGCGACTTCGATCTGCAGCAGCACGTCCGCCGGTTCGGCGAGCTGATAGTCGAGCATGACGTCGATTTCGAATTGCATGGCAATCCTCTGTTATCGGACGAACCGGCGCGCAAGCCTTGTTGTTCCGCTTTGGTTGACACAGTTCTGAAACATTGCATGCCTAGCGGCGCATCATGACGAACAAGCGAAAGCAGGGCGCCGGCGGCGCGGTGATGAACGATGATCTGCGGCGGCGGATCGCCGAGGATCTGTTGCTGGGCGTGCCGCGCGAGCGGGTGATCCAGCGGCTCGCCTCGTCGGGTATCTCGGGCGCGCTTGCCGCGGCGGAAGTCGAACGCGCGGAGAAGAGCCCCTATTTCATGGCGGCCGGCCGCCTCCAGGCGCGACTCGCCAAGCGCGACTGGATATTGGCCAATCGATCGAAGATGGAACTGGCCGAGCTGCGGGAGGTGCCGCGCCGCGACCGGATCGATCCGGCCGAATTCTTCCGCGACTTTTATCACGCGCATCGCCCGGTGCTGCTCACCGGCCTGATCGATCATTGGCCGGCGATGGCGCGCTGGAACCTCGACAGCTTCGAGGCCGAGCATGGCGATATCGAGATCCGCGTGCAGGGGGATCGCGAGCGCGACCGCGATTACGAGATCAATTCCGACGCGCATGGGCGCAATTGCCGCTTCGCCGATTTCATCGCGCGGCTGCGTGCCGACGCGCCGACCAACGACGTCTATATGACCGCCAACAATCACGATCATAACCGGCGCGCGCTTGCGCCGCTGTGGCGCGACGTCGGCGAGATCCCCGGCATATTGGCGCATGAGCCGGGCCGCGAGGGGTTTTTGTGGATCGGCCCGCGCGGCACGATCACGCCCTGGCATCACGATCTTACCAACAATCTGCTGTTGCAGGTGGCGGGCACCAAGCGGGTCCGCCTGGCATCGAGCAGCGCATTGCCGCTGATGCGCAACAGCCGCCACTGCTTCAGCGACTGGCGAAGCGAGGAACTCGGGCCCGGTCCGGCGGGCGATGGCCGGCCGGCGGTGATGGAGGTCGATATCGGCCCCGGCGAAGCGCTCTTCCTGCCTGTCGGCTGGTGGCATCATGTCGAGTCGCTCGACATCACCATCGGATTGTCCTTCACGGGCTTCGCCGCGGACAATGATTTTTACAGCTATTATGCGAGCTATGGCGCGCTTTGAGCCAGGTGCTCGCCGATTTCCGCGCTTCCCGCCCGAATTAACCAGTTAACGGTCGCCGGCGGTCATGTCCCAGCACGGGACGGCGCGATTTCGGGGGGAGCCTCGCGCGCCGAACGGGGCTAAGCGCATCCTCCCCGCCCATGCGCGGGCGCCAATTGGGGTGGGCATGACCAGGTTCGACGGACCGATGTTTCAGCGGCGTACGCCCGGCAAGCGCCGGCAGCGGCTGGTCGTGTTCGCGCTGGCGGTGCTGGCGAGCGCGGGGGCCTCGGCGCATGCCGGGCTGAGCGCCATTGCCGAGGAAGCGGACAGCGAGCGCGCGATTCCGCGCAGCGATTCGCTGGGTGACCTCGGTTACGAGCATTTCCCCGGCTCGGCCTATTATTTCGTCCAGGAAGACAATGCCGTGTCGACCCCGGGGGCGACGGGCTATTTCCCGTTGCCCAAGGAATTGCTGGGGCTCGGCGATCTGGTGCCGATGCCCGGCGGGCCGGGCGCTGCCGCTGCGCCCGCGCTTTTCCGATCCGCGACCGCGACCGACTCGCTGCGCGCCTCGGTCTGCCTCGCCACCGCGATCTATTACGAAGCGGCTTCCGAAAGCGATGACGGGCAGCGCGCGGTGGCGCAGGTGGTGCTCAACCGCGTCCGCCATCCGGCCTTTCCCAACAGCGTCTGCGGCGTGGTCTATCAGGGATCGGAACGGGCGACAGGTTGCCAGTTCTCCTTCACCTGCGACGGCGCACTCAGCCGGGCGCCGTCGCGCGCGGGTTGGGCGCGCGCCAGCCGGATCGCGCACGAGGCGCTGGCCGGCGCGGTCTATGCGCCGGTCGGCCTCGCCACCCATTATCACACGCTCGCGGTCTCGCCTTTCTGGGCGCCGAGCCTGACCAAGGCCGCGATCGTCGGCGCGCATATCTTCTATCGCTGGCCTGGCGGCGCCGGCACGCCGGGCGCTTTCCGCCAGGCCTATGCGCTGCGAGAGCCGGTGCCCGGCCCGTATCCGCGCGCCGTTTCGCCCGCCGAACAGCTCGCGGCGCTGGCCGTGCCGGCGACGCCCCTGCCCGCGATGCAGCAGGTGCCGGCATCGGTGCAGCGCGCCCAGCCCGTCGATATCCAGCCCGCTTACGAAACCAGCGGCCAGCCGCTTGCCGGCGGCCCGGCGGCGATCACCCCCGACTCGCAGATCCGCGAGGAATGGCGCGACAGCGGACGCTGGATCGCGCGTTGAATCCTGTTGCCGTTCGGACCGGGTCCGAACGGCAGGACGGATCAGCCAAGAATCCCCGGCAGGTCGAGCCCATGTTCGCGCGCGCAATCGAGCGCGATGTCGTAGCCGGCATCGGCGTGGCGCATCACGCCCGTCGCCGGATCGTTCCACAGTACACGCGCGAGCCGGCGATCGGCATCCTCGGATCCGTCGCAGACGACCACCATGCCCGAATGCTGGGAATACCCCATGCCGACGCCGCCGCCATGATGCAGCGACACCCAGGTCGCGCCGCTCGCGGTGTTGAGCAGGGCATTGAGCAATGGCCAGTCCGACACGGCGTCCGATCCGTCGCGCATCGCCTCGGTTTCGCGATTGGGGCTCGCGACCGATCCTGAATCGAGATGATCGCGGCCGATCACGATCGGCGCCTTGAGTTCGCCCGTGCGCACCATCTCGTTGAAGGCCAGTGCCAGCCGATGGCGGTCGCCCAGCCCGACCCAGCAGATACGCGCCGGCAGGCCCTGGAACTGGATGCGCTCGCGCGCCATGTCGAGCCAGCGGTGGAGATGCGTATTGTCGGGCAGCAACTCCTTCACCTTGGCGTCGGTGCGATAGATGTCTTCGGGATCGCCCGACAGCGCCGCCCAGCGGAACGGGCCGATGCCACGGCAGAAGAGCGGGCGGATATAGGCGGGCACGAAACCGGGGAAGTCGAAGGCGTTGGCGACGCCCTGGTCCTTGGCGACCTGGCGGATATTGTTGCCGTAATCGACCGTGGGTACGCCCGCCGCCTGGAAATCGAGCATCGCCTGGACATGGACCGCCATCGATGCGCTGGCGGCGGCGGCGACTGCTTGGGGATCGCGCTCGCGCGTCTCGAACCAGCGATCGAGCGTCCAGCCTGCCGGCAGATAGCCGTTGACCGGATCATGGGCGGAGGTCTGGTCGGTCAGCATGTCGGGACGCACGCCCCGACGATAGAGCTCGGGCAGGATCTCGGCGGCGTTGCCGAGCAGCCCGACCGAGATCGCGCGCTTTTCCGCGCAGGCCTGTTCGATCAGCGCCAGCGCTTCCTCGATCGTATTGGCGGCATGATCGAGATAGCGCGTCTTCAGCCGCATCTCGATCCGGCTCGGCTGGCATTCGATCGCCAGGCACGATGCGCCCGCCATCACCGCCGCCAGCGGCTGCGCGCCGCCCATGCCGCCAAGCCCGGCGGTCAGCAGCCAGCGGCCCGACAGGTCGCCGCCGAAATGCTGGCGGCCCATTTCGACGAAGGTTTCGTAGGTGCCCTGAACGATGCCCTGCGATCCGATATAGATCCACGAACCCGCGGTCATCTGGCCGTACATCGCCAGCCCCTTGCGATCGAGCGCGTTGAAATGCTCCCAGTTCGCCCAGGCGGGCACCAGGTTGGAATTGGCGATCAGCACGCGCGGCGCGTCGGCATGCGTGCGGAACACGCCGACCGGCTTGCCCGACTGGACGAGCAGTGTCTGGTCGTCATCGAGCCGCTTCAGCGTGTCGACGATGCGGTCGAAGCTTTCCCAGTCGCGCGCGGCGCGGCCGATGCCGCCATAGACGACCAGCTCATGCGGATTCTCGGCCACTTCGGCGTCGAGGTTGTTCATCAGCATGCGCAGCGGAGCTTCGGTGAGCCAGCTTTTCGCGTTGAGCGCGGTGCCGCGCGGCGATTCGATCGTACGGCTGTTGTCGATACGGGTCATTGGTCTTCCCTGGCAAAGTCGAGGCATGAATTGATGATATGGCGAAGCGTCGCTTGCAGCGGCTCGGCGGCGCTCTCGTTCCAGAGCGGCGGCCAAGCCCCACGCTCGTCGAGATAGCCGCGCATCGCGAGTTCCATCTGGATCGCGTGGATACCGCGCGCCGGATCGCCATAATGGCGTGTGATCCAGCCGCCGCGAAAACGCCCGTTGGTGACGCGGCTGAGCCCGCTCGCGTCGCACGCCGTTTCGACCGCCGCCGAGAGCGCGCTATCGCAGGTCGCGCCGCCATCGGTGCCGATATTGAACTGGGGCAGCTCGCCCTCGAACAGGCGCGGCACATGGCTGCGGATCGAATGCGCGTCGTACAGGACGATGCGTGGATGCAGGCCGCGCAGGCGATCGATCTCGGCGGCGAGCGCGGCGTGATAGGGATCGAAATAGGCGGCGCGGCGGCGCGCGATCTCGGCATCGTCGGGCGCTTCGCCATCGCGGTAGAGCGGTTCGCCGTCGAACGTCTCGACCGGGCAGAGCGCTGTCGTCGCCTGGCCCGGATAGAGCGACGCACCCGAAGGATCGCGATTGACGTCGATCACGGTGCGCGAGACCGATGTGCGCACCACCGTCGCACCGAGTGATGTCGCGAAGCCGTAGAGCCGATCGATATGGAAGTCGGCATCGCGCAGCGCGCGTTCGGCCGAAGCAAGGTCGGTCGCGATCTCATCCGGAATCCAGGTGCCGATATGCGGCATGCTGACGATCAGCGGCGCGCTGCCGCGATCGACGGTGAGCCAGTCGGTCATGCGCAGAGCGTCGGCAACGCGGCCAGCGCCGCGACCTCGCCATGTGTCACAAGCATGGTCGCGGCGGTCATGTCCGGGTGGAAATGCCGATCCTCGTCGAGCGTCGGTACGTCCGCGCGCAGCAGGGCCCGCGCCGATTCGAGCGTGCTGCTCGATGCCAGCGGCGCATGGAAGTCGCAGCCCTGTGCCGCCGCCAGATATTCGATGCCCAGGATGTTCGCGAGATTCTCCGCCATTCCCATCAGGCGGCGGCCGCCATGCGCGGCCATCGAGACATGATCTTCCTGATTGGCGGAGGTCGGGATCGAATCGACGCTGGCCGGATAGGCGCGCTGCTTGTTTTCCGAAACGAGCGCGGCCGCCGTCACCTGCGGGATCATGAAGCCCGAATTGAGGCCGGGGCGCGGGGTGAGGAAAGCGGGCAGGCCCGACAATGCCGGATCGACGAGCATCGCGATCCGCCGCTCGGCGATCGATCCGATCTCGCACAGCGCAAGCGCGATCATGTCGGCGGCGAACGCCACGGGCTCGGCATGGAAATTGCCGCCCGAGAGTGCCTCGTCATTCTCGGTGAAGATCAGCGGATTGTCCGAAACGCCGTTGGCTTCGGTGCCCAGCGTCGCCGCCGCCTGGCGCAGCAGGTCGAGCACCGCGCCCATCACCTGGGGCTGGCAGCGCAGGCAATAGGGGTCCTGAACGCGCTCGTCGCCTTCGGCATGGCTGGCGCGGATCGCGGAGCCCGCCATCAGTGTGCGCAGCGCCGCCGCCGTCTCGATCTGGCCGCGATGGCGGCGCACCGCATGGATGCGCGGATCGAACGGCGTGTCCGATCCCTTTGCGGCTTCCGTCGACAGCGCGCCGGTCACCAACGCGGTCTGGAACAGGCGTTCGGCCTCGAACAGCCCCGCCAGCGCATAGGCGCACGAGAATTGCGTGCCGTTGAGCAGCGCCAGCCCTTCCTTGGGGCCGAGCACCAGCGGCCTCAGCCCGGCATCGGCCAGCGCCTGCGCGGCGGGTTTGCCGTCGATCTCTCCCACGCCGATCATCGCCGCCGCCAGATGCGCGAGAGGTGCGAGGTCGCCCGATGCGCCCACCGATCCCTGGGCCGGGATGACGGGCACCAGATCCTTCGCCAGCATCGCTTCGAGGAGGGCGATCGTCGCCGGCCGCACGCCCGATGCACCCTGCGCCAGGCTCGCGAGCTTCAGCGCCATCATCAGCCGCGCGACGGGCTTCGGCATCGGCGCGCCCACACCGGCGGCATGGCTGAGCACGATGTTGCGCTGGAGCGTTTCGAGATCGGCGTCGCCGATCTTGACGCTGGCGAGCTTTCCGAAGCCGGTGTTGATGCCATAGACGGGCTCGTGCCGCGCCAGGATGCGCTCGACCGCGGCGGCGCTCGCCGCGATCGCTTCATGGGCGCCCGCATCGATCGACAGCGCCGCGCCGCGATAAATGGCGCGCCAGTCGGAAAGCGGCACCTGGCCAGGAACAAGGGTCAGCATCATTCGCCTTTTCTCACACGGTCATGAAGGGGGTTGGCGCCCATGCGGTAGACAAGCTCCGCCGGGCGCCCGATGTCCCAGATCGCCAGATCGCAGGACTTGCCGGGCTCGAGTGTGCCGATCTCCGCCTGCAGCCCCAGCGCGCGCGCGGCTTCGCGGGTGACGCCGGCCAGGCATTCGTCCACGGTCAGGCGGAACAGTGTCGCCGCCATGTTCATCGCCAGCAGCAGCGAGGTCATCGGCGAGGTGCCGGGATTGCAATCTGTCGCGATCGCCATCGGCACGCCCGCCGCGCGCAGGGCGGCGATCGGGGGCAGGCGCGTCTCGCGCGTGAAATAATAGGCGCCGGGCAGCAGCACCGCGACCGTGCCGGCCCGTGCCATCGCGGTGATGCCCGCTTCGTCGAGATGTTCGAGATGATCGGCGGAAAGCGCGCCATATTCCGCCGCCAGCGCCGCGCCATGGCTGTTCGACAATTGCTCGGCATGCAGCTTGACCGGCAGGTCGTGATCGCGCGCCGCTTCGAATACGCGGCCGATCTGTGCGGGCGTGAAGCCGATCGTCTCGCAAAAGCCGTCGACCGCGTCGGCCAGGCCCTGCGCCGCGATGGCGGGGATCATCTCGTCGGCGATATGATCGATATAGCCATCGGCGTCGCCCGCGAATTCGGGGGGCAGGGCGTGGGCGCCCAGGAAGCTGGTGACGACGCGCACGTCGCGTTCCCGGCCCAATGCGCGGGCGGCGTGGAGCATGTCGAGTTCGGCGTCGAGCGACAGGCCGTAACCCGATTTGATCTCGATGGTGGTCAGCCCTTCGGCGATCAGCGCATCGAGCCGCGGCAGCGCCTGCGCGACCAGCCCGTCGCGCCCGGCGGCACGCGTCGCCGCCATGGTCGAGACGATGCCGCCGCCGCTGCGCGCGATCTCCTCATAGGACGCGCCGGCCAGCCGAAGTTCGAACTCGTGCGCGCGATCGCCGCCATGGACGAGATGGGTGTGGCAATCGATCAGGCCCGGCGTGACCCAGCGGCCGGCGCAATCGATCGCTTCCGCCGCTTCGATCGCCATCGCCGGGCCGGCATGGACGATGCGCCCGTCGCGGCATGCGATCATGCCGGTTTCGACGACGCCCAGCGCGCCGCCGGCCTCCGACGCCACCATCGTCGCCAGCCGGGCATTGGTCCAGACACGGTCCGCTTGAATCACCATGCGCTTAAACTTGATCAATCCGATGAATATGTCTAGTCATATTCGTATGAAGACACTCTGGTTCGAAACCGCCCTGCTTCCCACCGGCTGGATGGAGCGCGTCCGCGTCACCATGGCGGGCGGGGTGATCGCCACCGTCGCCCAGGCCGATCCCAAGCCCAGCGACGAGCGTCATGCGATCGGCATTCCGGGGCTGTGCAACGTCCACAGCCACGGCTTTCAGCGCGGCATGGCGGGCCTGTCCGAACATCGCGGCACGGGCCGCGCCGACGACAATTTCTGGAGCTGGCGCGAAGTGATGTACCGCTTCCTAGACCGGCTTGCGCCCGACGATGTCGAGGCGATCACCGCGCTGGCCTTTGCGGAGATGCTGGAGGGCGGATATACGCGTGTCGGTGAGTTCCATTATCTCCACAATGATCCCGACGGCGCGCGTTATGCCGATCCCGCCGAGATGGCGGCGCGCATCGTCGCCGCGTCGGATGCGACGGGGATCGGACTGACCTTGCTGCCCGTCTTCTACGCGCACAGCGATTTCGGCGGCCTGCCGCCAAAGCCGGGCCAAAGACGCTTCCTGAGCGATCTCGACGGTTTCGCCGCCTTGCTCGACGCATCGGCGAAGCTGCTCGGCGGCGATGCGCTGTGCGGGATCGCGCCGCACAGCCTGCGCGCCGTGACCGGCGAGGAACTGGCGGCGTTGCTCGCCATGTCCCCTGCCGGCCCCGTCCATATCCATGCCGCCGAACAGACGGGCGAGGTGGAGGCGAGCATCGCCTTTTCCGGCGCGCGTCCGGTCGAATGGCTGCTCGCCAATGCCGATGTCGATTCGCGCTGGTGCCTGGTCCATGCCACGCATCTGACCGATGCCGAGACCGACGGCCTTGCGGCGAGCGGCGCGGTGGCGGGGCTCTGCCCGGTGACGGAGGCCAATCTGGGCGACGGCATCTTCCCGGCGATGCGTTATCTGGCGGCGGGCGGGCGGATCGGGACGGGCACCGATTCGAACATCCTGATCGGCGCCGCAGACGAACTGCGCGCGATCGAATATAGCCAGCGCCTTGCCCATCGCGGCCGCAACATGCTGGCCGAGGAACGGCGTTCGACCGGCCGGCGTCTGTTCGATTCCGCTTTGGAGGGCGGCGCCAGGGCGCTCGGCGTCGTCGGCGGCATCCGCCCCGGCGCATCCGCCGATATCGTCTCGCTGTCGACCAGCCATGTCTCGCTGGCCGATCGCAAGGGCGACGCGCTGCTCGATAGCTGGATCTTCTCCGGGCGCGCCGGCGCGATCGATTGCGTCTGGCGTGCGGGGCGCCGGCAGGTCGTCGGTGGCCGGCATGTCGCCTCCGGCGCGATCGCGGCGCGCTACCGCAAGACCCTGGCGCGGATATTGTCGTGACGCTGGACCAGCGGATCAGGAGCGATATCGAGGACAGGATCCGATCGGGCGAATTGAAGCCGGGCGATCGCATTCCTTTCGAGCACGAGCTGGTCGCCGATTACGGCTGCGCGCGCGCGACCGTCAGCAAGGCGTTGACCGCGCTCAGCCGCGCCGGCCTGATCGAGCGCCGCCGCCGCGCCGGATCCTTCGTCGCGCATCCGCATATCCAGTCGCCCGTGCTCGACGTGCCCGATATCGGCCAGGTGATCGCGGCGCGTGGCGACGCCTATCGCTTCGCGCTGGCGGGCCGCCGCGTTCGCAAGCGTCAGGCTGCCGATCCGCTCGACAGCGCCGGCGAGGTGATCGCACTCGAAGGCGTGCATCACGCCGCCGGGGAACCGTTCGGCCATGAATCGCGCCTGATCGCATTGGCGGCGGTGCCTGATGCGCGCGACGTCGATTTCTCCGCGATCGCCCCGGGATCGTGGCTGCTCGATCATGTCGCGTGGAGCGACGCGCGCCATCGCATCGCGGCCGTCCCCGCCGAACCGCACATCGCCGAACTGCTCGGCATCGCGCCGGGCACCGCATGTCTCCAGCTCGAGCGCTGGACGTGGCGGATGGGCGCCGCGATCACCTGGGTGCGCCAGACCTTCCCTGGCGACCGCTACGATCTGGTCGCTGAATTCACGCCGCAGAGCCGCTGATCCAGGTGCGACTGCCACGCCCGGCGGCATGGCGCGTCACATGAACAGCGCCACGCTCTGCATGCCGCTCGCGATCGGCACGCCATCGGCGTTCCAGATCGCCATGCCCTGGCTGGAGCAGCCGTTGCGCGCATATTCGGTGGTGGAGCGCATGAGCCACCAGCCGTCGCGTGTCTTCGGTTCGGACGTCAGCAGGTTGATCAGCCAGGTCATCGAACTGAGCGGGCCGAATGTTTTCGCCAGCCTCAGCGCGGCGGGCGGAAGCGCGTCGCCCACGGCGACGATCTCGGTCATCGCGTCCAGCCCTTGCCGATCCTTCAACCGCACCCAGCGCATCCATTCGTTCGGTGCGCCGGATACTTCGATGACGTCGAAATTGCCGATGAAACTGGGGACGCCCGCCGAAAGGACAGTAGGCGTCGGTTGTTCAGGCAGAGCCACCGGCGCGGGCAGATCGACATGATCGATATGCGAGGATCGATCGTGCGTGAACACGAAGGTCGCGGCCAGCCCTAGCCCAGCCTCGCTGATCACATCGGCACGGACGAACGCGGCGGTGCGGCCGCGACGCAACAATGTCGCCTTTGCGGTCACTTCACCCGCCAATGGCCCGACGAACGAGACCTGGGCGGTGCGCAATGGCGGCAGGTCCGGCACCAGGCGCTGTGCCGCTTGCAGGGCGAGCGTGCTGGAAAGGCCGCCATAGCTGGTGCGGCCCTGCAGCCAGGGTGTCGGGATCTCGAAGGACAGCCCGTCGGACGTCCGGGCCGCGGCGCTCAATATGGCAGGCAGTGACATGGCTTCGCGTTAGAGCGAATGGCGCCGCGATGGAACTGCTGCACGCATGCGATGGTGTCGTGCACCCGATTTCTGGACGATCGGTACTCGGCCCCCAAAAAAAAGCGCGCCGAAGCGCGCCTTTTCGTTGCGATGGTGATCGGGAGCATCGTGCGGAAAAGTGGGAACCGGTTTTCCGTAACAACGATGCGATCACAAATGTCTGAAACAGGCTGCGCGATACAGGTTTCGCGCAGCCTGTTTCAACTCAGCGGCAACGGCGCTTGCTGTCGATTTCCTTGCCGATCAGAGCGCCCGCGGCCGCGCCCAGGATCGTGCCGGTGGCACGATCGCCGCGCGTATCGACCGCACGACCGACCAGAGCGCCGCCGACGCCGCCGACAATCAGGCCGGTCGTGCCGTTGGACTTGCGGCAATACATGCGGCCGTCGCGACCACGCCATTCGCGATAGCTGTAATGACGCTTCTTCGCGGATGCGCCGTCGGTCGGCACGACGAAGCTGGCGGGAACCGCAAGCGAGGCGGCACCAATGGCGAGCATGAGAGTACGCATGACAATTTCCCTTTGATTTCGATCAATGACGCGTTGACAACGTGGAGAGTATCGCGCCGGTTGCATGAACCTCATACAACAATGCAACGCGTTGAATCGGCGTAGTTCTTTTTTTCTGAGGATCGTTAAATGGACGATGTTGCCCGCCGGATCATCGAACGGCTCGCGCTGGAACCGCACCCTGAAGGCGGCTGGTTTCGCGAAACCTGGCGGGCTGCGGCGCCGGCCGGCGTTCGCGCGGCAGGCACGGCGATCCATTTCCTGCTCGAGGCCGGCCAGCGCTCGCACTGGCACCGGGTGGACGCCACCGAAATCTGGCTATGGCATGCCGGAAGTCCGCTGACCCTCTCGGTTGCCGACGACGCGGCCGGGCCTGTCCGCGAGATCCCGATGGGCGGCGACATACTTGGCGGCGAACATCCCCAGGCGATCGTGCCCGCGCACGCATGGCAGGCGGCGCAGGCTGACCGGGGATGGGCGCTGGTGAGCTGCACCGTCACCCCCGGCTTCGAATTTTCGGGCTTCGATCTCGCGCCGTCGGGCTGGGCGCCGGGGCGAGCCTGATTGGCTTCAGCGCATATACAGGCGTGCGGGCGCTGAATCGCGCGGGCAAGGAGACCCGCCATGCATGCGATTCGTACGTTCGTCCTCGCCCTCCTCATCGCTCCCACACCGCTTCTCGCCCAGTCGCCGGCCGGCCAGGAGATCGTTCTCGCCGATTTCAGCTTCACGCCTGCATCGCTGCATCTGAAGGCCGAGCAGCCGGTGACGCTTCACTTCGTCAATCGCGGCTCGGGCGGGCATAATTTCGCCGCGCCCGAATTCTTCGCCGCCGCCCGTATCGATCGGGCGAGCGCGGCGGTGGTCAAGCGCGGCAAGGTGGAACTGGCCAAGGGGGCCAGCACCGATGTGACGCTGGTGCCCGCCAGAGGCCATTATCATGTCCATTGCTCGCATCTGCTGCACAGCGGCTTGGGCATGACGGGCGATATCAGCGTCGACTGACGCCAGGGTGAGGATGTTGGACGCATCCGCACCCTGGCTGAGCCCATATCTATCGGCCGAGCTCGAATGGCCCCGGGCATCCGGGGGCCGAAGAAGCCCGAACTCAGTAGCCCGATTCGGCCGAGATCATGCAGTAGAGCATCGCGATCGACAGCAGCGTGTTGGTGCGCGAGAACATCATCGCGCGCGTCGCCGCCGCCGCCTTGGTCGCATCGTCGGCCTCGACCAGACCCAGCGCCTTTTTCTGCGCCGGCCAGATCACGAACCACACGTTGAAGGCCATGATCAGCGCCAGCCACATGCCGATGCCGATTGTGCGGAACGGCGATTGCAGCGTGAACGCCTGATGCGCATAGCCTGCCTGGATCGCGACGACGAGGCCGGTGGCCACCGTCGCGGCCGCGCCCCAGCGGAACCAGAAGAGTGCCGCCGGCGCGATATATTTAGACACGCCCGGTTTCAGCTCCGCCGGCACCTTCGGCATCGTCGGGATCTGGGTAAAGTTGAAATAATAGAGATGGCCGATCCACATGATCGCGCAGATCACGTGCAGGAAGCGCCAGAAGAAATTATTGTCGAACATCCCCTGCACGCCGAACAGCACGGCCAGCATGAGCAATACGCCGACGGCGAGCACCGCGTTCAGATTTCCGAAGAATTTCGCCATTTGACACCGTCCCCCTATTTTCGCCCCTTGATGTGACGGAGGCTATCATGCGCGAATCGCGGTGTCACGGGCTTGCGGTGCCGCGACGCCGGGCGCATTGGGGAATGATGACCACCACGCTCCCATCCGATCCGACGCTCGACGAGATCCGCGTCGCGCTGGCGCCGATGATCGCGGTTCATGCGGGATTCGACGGCTGGAGCGCCGCCGCGCTGGCGCGTGCCGCCGAGGAAGCGGGCGTCGACCCCGATATCGCGGCGCTCGCCTTTCCCGGCGGTGCTGTCGACATGATCGATGGCTGGTTCGGCGCGGTCGATGTCGCGATGGCGTCGTCGCTGCCGGCGCCGGCGCTCGCGGCGATGAAGATCCGCGATCGGATCGCCGCGCTGGTGATGGCGCGGATCGCGGCTGTCGCGCCGCATCGCGATGCGTTGCGTCGCGCGCTCGCCATCCTCGCCATGCCCGCCAATCTGGCGCGCGGCATGCAGCTTGGCTGGCGTGCCGCCGATGCGATGTGGCGCCTGGCCGGCGATACCGCCACCGATTATAATCACTACAGCAAGCGCGCGATCCTTTCGGGCGTCTATGGCGGGACGATGCTCGTCATGCTCGACGACGACAGCGAAGACCTGGCCGAGACCCGCACCTTTCTCGATCGCCGCATCGACGGGATCATGCGGTTCGAACGCGCCAAGGGCCGGTTGCTTGCGCGGCGCGACCATCTGCCCAGCCTTTCCCGCTTCATCGGCCGGCTGCGCTATCCGGCGGTCTGACCACGTATATCGGCCGGTATCCGCTTTCTTGAGCCGATTTCGCGCGGGGCTGGCCTTTCGCCCGCGTTATTGATAATCAGTCGCAGGACATAAGCGGACGGACCATCTTGCGCCTCGATCAATTGCCACTGCGCGAACGCGCGCACATCGCCGATATCGACTGGACTGCCCTTTCGGATGCCGAAGCACGGCGACTGCGGGAATTCGGTTTTGGCGAGGGGGTCGCGGTCGAGGTCTGGCATCGCAGCGGATTGCTCGGTCGTGGTCCGATCGCCTGCCGCGTCGGCCGCATGACCGTGGCGATCCGGCGCAGCAACGCCGCGGCGATCTCGGTGGTCCAGCAGGACCGGCCATGAACCCCGCACCGCTCGTCGCGCTGGTCGGCAATCCCAATGCCGGCAAATCCGCCCTGTTCAATGCGCTCACCGGCGCGCGCCAGAAGGTCGGCAACTATCCCGGCGTCACCGTCGAACGCAAATCCGGGCGGATGGCGCTGGCCGACGGCCGGCCGGTGGAACTGGTCGATCTGCCCGGCACCTACAGCCTCACCCCGTCGAGCCCCGACGAGGCGGTGACGCGCGATGTGGTGATGGGCGCACAGGAGGGCGAACGCCGTCCCGCCGCGCTCATCGTCGTGGTCGATGCCGGCAATCTCGACAATCATCTGCGCTTCGCGCTCCAACTCCGCGAACTCGGCGTGCCGATGGTCGTGGCGCTCAACATGATCGACATGGCCGAGCGTGACGGGCTGGTGCTCGATCCGCAGGCGCTGTCGCGTGAACTCGGGGTGCCGGTGGTGCCGACCGTGGCCGTGCGCCGGCGCGGCATGGACGAGCTGCGCGACGCGCTGGCATCGGTGCTGGGCGACGGCACGTCGCAGCCGGCCGCGCCGGCGGAGCCCGCCGATATCGCGTCGCTGCAGCGGCGCGCGCGCGCCATCTCGGTCGCGGCCACCGTTTCCGAAACGCCGGTGCGGCGGATCACCCATCTGATCGATTCGGTGGTTCTCCATCCCGCCGCCGGGCTCGCCATCCTGATCATGCTCTTCTTCGTGATGTTCCAGGCGGTCTTCGCCTGGTCGGAAGCGCCGATCGGCTGGATCGAGGAGTCGTTCGCCGCGGCACAGGCCTGGGTGACGGCGGCATTGCCCGACAGTTTCCTGCGATCGCTGATCGTCGACGGCGTGATCGCGGGCGTCGGTTCGGTGGTGGTCTTCCTGCCGCAGATCCTCATCCTGTTCTTCTTCATCCTGCTGCTGGAAGCGTCGGGCTACATGGCGCGCGCCGCCTTCCTGATGGACCGGCTGATGGCGGGCGTAGGTCTGAACGGCCGCGCCTTCATTCCGCTGCTCTCCTCTTTCGCCTGCGCGATTCCGGGTATCATGGCGACGCGCACGATCGACGATCCGAAGCAGCGGCTCACCACCATATTGATCGCGCCGCTGATGACCTGTTCGGCGCGGCTGCCCGTCTATTCGGTGATCATCGGCGCCTTCATTCCAGCGCGCGATCTGGGCTGGGGCATCGGCCTTCAGGGGCTGATCTGGTTCGGCCTGTACCTGGCCGGGGTGCTCGGCGCGGTCGCGGTCGCCTTCATCCTGCGCAAGACGGTGGCACGCGGTGCGCCGAGCGGTTTCATGATGGAATTGCCGCGTTACCAGATGCCCAACCTTGCCGACGTCGCGATCGGATTGTGGCAGCGCGCCTGGGTGTTCCTCCGCCGTGCGGGCACGATCATCATGATGGTGACGATCGCGCTCTGGGCACTGCTCAGCTTCCCGGTCGCGCCGGAGGGGCGCAGCCAGGTCGAATATTCGATCGCGGGCCGCATCGCTTCGGGGCTGGAGGTGGTGGTCCGCCCGATCGGCTTCAATCATGAAATGGCGCTGGCGGTGATTCCCGCGATGGCGGCGCGCGAGGTCGCGGTGTCGGCGCTCGCCACCGTCTATTCGATCGAAAGCGATGACGAAGCGGAAACCGAACGCTCGCTGGGCACCCAGCTTCAGGGGCGCTGGTCGCTGCCCACCGCGCTTGCCTTTCTGATGTGGTTCGTCTTCGCGCCCCAATGCCTGTCGACCATCGCGGTCATGCGCCGCGAGACCAATGGCTGGAAATGGCCGATCTTCGCGCTCGGCTATCTCTTCGCGCTGGCCTATCTTGCCGCCGGTGCGACTTTCTGGTTAGCCACGGCGCTCGGTCTATAGGAGAATCTCATGGCGGGCAGCGTCAACAAGGTTATTTTGGTCGGCAATCTGGGCGCCGACCCGGAAGCGCGCTCGCTCAACAATGGCGGCGAGGTGGTCAATCTCTCGGTCGCCACGTCGGAGCGGTGGAACGATCGCGACGGCAACCGTCAGGAGCGGACGGAATGGCATCGCGTCGTGATTTTCAACGAGAATCTCGGCAAGATCGCCAAGCAGTATCTGCGCAAGGGATCGAGCGTCTATCTGGAAGGGCAGCTCCAGACTCGCAAATGGCAGGACAATAACGGACAGGACAAATATTCGACCGAGGTGGTGCTCCAGCGCTTCCGCGGCGAACTCGTCCTGCTCGGCGGCCGTGACGAAGGCGGCTCGGGCGGTGGTTCGGGTGGCGGCTATGGCGGCGGCAGCGGCGGTTTCGGTGGCGGCGGCGGTGGCGGCCGTTCGAACGACGGCTGGGGCGGCGGTGGCTCCTCGGGTGGCGGCTATGGCGGCGGCGGTTCGGGCGGATCGTCGTCGGGCGGTGGCCGTGGCGGCCCCTCGGCGTTCGACAGCGATCTGGACGACGACGTTCCGTTCTGATGCCTTCCGAAGGGATTGGGCCGTTCGGGAATGCACCAAAGCGCATTCCCGAACGAACTCTCAGTCCTGTCCTTTTTCCAGTGCTTTCTTGAGGTCGGCGAGAACACCGAACGCGCCGGCCTCTTCTTCCTTCAGCACCCCGGCTTCGCGCAACGCCGCGTCCGCGCCGGGCGCGCGCGGGAACGGATCGAGCGCCAGCGCCAGCGTCTGCGCCAGCGCCTCGCCCAGGTCGATCGCCTGACCGTCATAGCCGATGACATCGCAATCGGCGGCGGACAGCTCGATCTCTTCCGCGTCCGACGCCAGCGCACTCTCCTCCACGAACAGCAATTCGAATGGTTCGTCGATGATCGCGGGGACGGCCTCGCCGGTTACGACGCAGCTCTGTGTCGCCCGGGCGGCGATGCGGCCGCTGGCGCGGATGCCGGCGGCGGTCTGCGTGATCGTCGCGGTTCCGGCCAGCGCGTCCAGTGCCTGCAGGTCGAAACGCCGCGCCAGCGCGGCGCGTTCGGCGGCGTCGGCTTCGATCCGCACCTCGCGCGGGCGCTCGCCGACTTCGTCGCGGCGATATATCCGGCTGAACTCCGGGGCGCTCATGGCTGCACCAGCGCGCCGGAGAGCAATCGGTCGACAGGCGCGGCGTTCACCGCCTCGGCGATCGTCCGCATCCGCGCGGTCGCGTTTGCTAGCGCCTCTTCCGAAGGTGCTGCGTTGCGATAGAGATTGCGCCGCAGGGCTTCCGGCAGGTCGCCGGTGCCGGTCAACCCTTCGCGGTAAACGGTCAGGCGACCGCCGAGCGCACTCATCATCCTGCCGATATGCTTGCCGACGACGATATCGCCGATGCCCTGCTGGCGAAGCTGAGCGTCCATGTCGTCGACGAAGATTTCGGTGAGCAGCGCCGCCTTGGCCGCGCCGTCGCCGCTTTCGCGCTCCAGCCGCACCAAGGCGATGGAAAGGATCGCCGCCACCATGTCGAACCGCCCGTCGATCGTATCGGCGACGCCGCCCTCGACATACCAATAGGGATTGCGCGCTTCGGCGACGACGGCTGCGTAAAGCGGGGCGAGCGCGTCGCGACCGCTGCTGCGGTTGAAGAGGCGGCTTAGAAACGACACGCGATCGAGAACTCCTGTTTGGGCTTGGTGCCCCGCTGCCCTTGCCGGGCGTGATCCGAGCGCATATTGAGGCAGCGGACGCGGCTTTTAATGGCGCGCGTCCGCGTGGCGCGCAAGGAGAAGGCTCGATGGCGGTGTTGACGAAGCAGGGGCTGACGGCGGTGGCTGCCGTTGGAGCGCTGCTCATGGCGGGCGGTTGCACCCGCGTCCGCGGCCATCAGGGCTATATCGTCGATCAGGTGCTGGTCGACGGCATCCAGCCCGGCGTGGACAATCGCGATTCGGTGCAGGCGACGCTCGGCGGCCCAACCTTTGTCGGCCAGTTCGATTCCAACGACTGGTATTATGTCTCGCGCCAGACGCGCCAGCTCGCTTTCGCCCAGCCCCGGGCCACCGATCAGACCATCCTCCATGTCCGTTTCGACAAGGCGGGTAACGTGATGTCGGTCGACAAGGCGGGGCTCGAAAAGGTCGTGTCGATCTCGCCGATGGGCGACAAGACGCCGACGCTCGGCCGTCATCGCGGCTTCTTCCAGGAACTGTTCGGCAATATCGGCGCGGTCGGCGTTCCCGGCGCGGGCGGCGCCCCGCAATAATCCGATTCGCGTGTGAAGCCGCTTACGCCGCCCCGGCCGTCGCCGGAGCGGCGTAAGCGGTCCCGCGTCAGCTCGCGATATCGCTGGCGGCGAGCACGGCGAGCGTGACCAGTTCCGAAGCCGTCGACGCCATCGTCGCGACCTGGACGGGCTTGTCCATGCCGACCAGCATCGGCCCGATGACATGGTCGCCGCCCAGTTCGCGCAGCAGCTTGGCTGAGAGATTGGCCGATTGCAGACCGGGCATGATCAGCACGTTCGCGGGGGCGGACAGGCGGCTGAACGGATAATTGCTCATCACCTTCGCGTTGAGCGCGACGTCGGGCGCCATTTCGCCTTCATATTCGAAGCTCACCCCGCGCGCGTCGAGGATCGCCACGGCCTCGCGCAGATTCTCCAGCCAGTTGCCCGGCGGATTGCCGAAGGTCGAATAGGAGAGGAAGGCGACGCGCGGTTCATGGCCCATCTTGCGCGCCACCGCCGCCGTGCCTTCGGCGATATCTGCCAGTTCCTCGGCGGTCGGCCGCTCGTTGACGGTGGTGTCGGCCATGAACACCGTATGCGTCTGCCCCACCAGTACATGGATGCCGAACGGCGTCGCGCCCGCGCGCGGATCGATCACCTTGCGCAGCTCGCGCATCGTCTGCGCATAGGTGCGCGTGGTGCCGGTGATCATCGCATCGGCCTCGCCCAGCGTCAGCAGCATCGCGCCGAAGATGTTCCGGTCACGGTTCACCATCCGCTCGACTTCGCGTTTCAGGAAGCCGCGGCGCTGCAGCCGTTCGTAGAGATGCTCGACCATCTTGGGCACCAGCGGCGAATTGACGCTGTTGTGCACCTCGAAGCTGTCCGGATCATCGACGCCCATCGCGCGCAGTCGATCGCGGACATGTTCGCGGCCGACGAGCACGGGAATGCCGTAGCCGCCGTCGCGGAACTGGATCGCGGCGCGCAGCACCGTCTCTTCCTCGCCCTCCGCGAACAGCACGCGCTTCGGTCGCGCCCGCGCCGCTTCATAAGCGAGCGTCAGCACCGAAGTGGTCGGATTGAGCCGTGCGCGCAGCGACTGGCGATAGGCGGCCATGTCGAGGATCGGCTTCTGCGCGACGCCCGAATCCATCGCCGCCTGCGCGACCGCGGCGGGCACGATCTCCATAAGCCGGGGATCGAAGGGTGCGGGGATGATATATTCCGGTCCGAAGCTGTGGGCGAGGCCGCCATAGGCGAGCGCGACTTCCTCGGGCACCTGCTGGCGCGCCAGTTCGGCCAGCGCCTCGGCGGCCGCGATCTTCATCTCCTCGTTGATCGCGGTGGCGCGCACGTCGAGCGCGCCGCGGAAGATGAACGGGAAGCCCAGCACGTTGTTCACCTGGTTCGGATAGTCCGAACGGCCGGTCGCGACGATCGCGTCGGGGCGCGCCGCCTTGGCCGCCGGCGGGGTGATCTCCGGATCGGGATTGGCCATGGCGAAGATGATCGGCTGCGGCGCCATCTTCATCACCATTTCGGGCTTGAGCGCGTCGGCGGCTGAGAGACCCAGGAAAACATCGGCGCCGTCCAGCGCCTCGGCCAGCGATCGCCGGTCGGTCTTGGCGGCGTGCGCCGATTTCCATTGGTCCATGCCGGTCTCGCGGCCCTGGTAGATCACGCCCTGGCGATCGCACATCAGCACATTGTCGTGCGGCACGCCCATCGCTTTCACCAGTTCGGTGCAGGCGATCGCGGCGGCGCCGGCGCCGTTGACGACGACCTTCACGTCCTTGATCGAACGATTGGTGAGGTAGCAGGCGTTGATCAGCCCGGCGGCGGTGATGATCGCGGTGCCGTGCTGATCGTCATGCATCACCGGGATGTTCATGCGCTCCTTCAGCGCCTGTTCGATGATGAAGCATTCGGGTGCGCGGATATCCTCCAGATTGATGCCGCCGAAGCTGGGTTCGAGCAGCGCGACCGCATTGATGAAGGCGTCGGGATCTTCGGTCGCCAGCTCCAGATCGATCGAATCGACGTCGGCGAAGCGCTTGAAGAGCACCGCCTTGCCTTCCATCACCGGCTTCGATGCGAGCGCGCCGAGATTGCCCAGGCCCAGGATCGCGGTGCCGTTGGAGATGACCGCGACCAGATTGCCCTTGGCGGTATAGTCATAGGCCGTCGCGGGATCGTCGGCGATCGCGCGCACCGGCACGGCGACGCCGGGCGAATAGGCAAGGCTCAGGTCGCGTTGCGTCGCCATCGGCTTGGATGCGATGATCTCGATCTTCCCCGGCCGGCCGTAGGAATGGAAGAGCAGCGCCTCCGCTTCCGAAAATTTGACGTTGCTTCCTTCGCTCATGCTCTGCCTTCCGTTCATATCGTTTCATGGGTGCCATAGAACGTGATCGGCCGAGGCGAAAGCGCTTCGGCGCCTGACTCACGGCATGATTCCGGCTTTCGAAGACCTGTCGTTTCATGCCCGGCGCATTCGATCCCGATCGCGCCAAAAAGCGGCTTTGGCAAAGCGGTGCGAAGCCGGTATCAGCGGCGGTTCGCATGACCAAGCACCCCGCTCCCGCCGCCAGCCAGCCGACGCCGATGATGGCGCAATATCTGGCGCTCAAGGCCGATGCCGCCGATTGCCTGCTCTTCTACCGGATGGGCGATTTCTTCGAACTCTTCTTCGACGACGCGAAGATCGCGGCGGCGGCGCTCGACATCGCGCTCACCGCGCGCGGCGAACATGACGGGCGGCCGATCCCGATGTGCGGCGTGCCCGCCCATTCGGCCGAAGCCTATCTGGCGCGGCTGATCAAGGCGGGGCATCGCGTCGCGCTGGCCGACCAGATCGAGACGCCCGAACAGGCGAAGAAGCGCGCCGGGTCCAAGGCATTGGTGGGGCGCGCGATCATCCGCGTGGTGACGGCGGGCACGCTGACGGAAGAGACCTTGCTCGATGCGCGCGCCGCCAACTGGCTGGTCGCGTTGGGCGAGGCGGGCGGGATGCTGGGGCTCGCCGCCGCCGATATCTCCACCGGGCGTTTCGAGGTGGCCGAGATCGCGCCCGAAAGCCTGGGCGCCGAACTGGCGCGGCTGGGCGCCGCCGAGATCATCGTTTCGGAAAATGCCGATCACTGGCCCGACGGCGCCTTCCCGCGCCCGCGCGGCGATTTCGACAGCGTGCGCGGCGAGGCGCGGCTGAAATCGCTGTTCGGCGTCGCGACGCTCGACGGTTTCGGCGCGTTCGGACGCGCCGAACTGGCGGCGGCGGGCGGGCTTGTCGCCTATCTCGATCATGCCGGCAAAGGCAGTCTGCCTTTCCTGCAGGCGCCGCTGCGGCGTGCGCCGACCGCGCATATGATGATCGACGCGGCGACGCGCGAGAGCCTGGAACTGACGCAGGCGCAGGGCGGCGGGCGGGCGGGCAGCCTGCTCGATTCGATCGATCGCACGGTTACCGGCGCGGGCGCGCGGCTGCTCGCCGCCGATCTCGGCGCACCGCTCGCCGAACGCGGACTGATCGAGGCGCGCCACGATCTGGTCGCCTTCTGGTTCGACGATCCGCATGAGCGCGAGGGACTGCGCGTGGCGCTGAAGGCGCTGCCGGATATCGGGCGGGCGCTGGGGCGGCTGGTCGCGGGGCGCGGCGGCCCGCGCGATCTGGGCCAGCTTCGCGACGGTCTCGGCGAGGCGCGGATGCTGCGCGAACGGCTTGGGAGGCTCGCCAATCCTCCGGTACTGCTCGGTGATCTGCTGCCCCGGCTCGACGGCCATGGCGCGCTGGTCGAGCATCTGTCGCGCGCGCTGGTGGCCGCGCCGCCGATCGACGTCGCGCAGGGCGGCTATATCGCCGAAGGCTATGATGCCGCGCTCGACGAATTGCGCGGCATCGGCGGCGATGGTCGCCGCGCCATCGCCGCGCTCGAGGCGCGCTTCCGCACCCAGACCGGGATCGCGACGCTCAAGATCCGCCATAATGGCGTGCTCGGCTATCATGTCGAGGTGCCGGCCAAATCCGCCGATGCGCTGATGGCGCAGGATTCGGGCTTTACCCATCGCCAGAGCCTGGCGGGCGTGGTTCGCTTCAATGCGCCCGAACTGCACGAACTGGCGCTACGCGTCACCCAGTCCGGCGCCCATGCGCTGGCGGCCGAGGCCGCGCATCTCGAAGCATTGACCGAGGAAGCGCTGGCCGGCCGCGATGCGATCGCCGCCACCGCCGACGCGCTCGCTCGACTCGACGTCGGCGCGGCGCTCGCCGAACGCGCGGCTGAAGGCGGCTGGTCGCGGCCGACATTGGTCGATCATCCCTGTCTGGAGATCGAAGGCGGGCGCCATCCGGTCGTCGAGGCCGCGGTCGGCCGGGCTGGCGAGCGCTTCGTCGCCAATGATTGCAGATTGTCCGAAGGCGAGCGCGTCTGGCTGGTCACCGGCCCCAATATGGGCGGTAAGTCCACCTTTCTGCGGCAGAACGCGCTGATCGCCGTGCTCGCGCAGACGGGGAGCTTCGTGCCGGCCGCGAGCGCGCGGCTCGGGCTGGTCGACCGGCTGTTCAGCCGGGTCGGCGCATCGGACAATCTGGCGCGCGGGCGCTCGACCTTCATGGTCGAGATGGTCGAGACCGCCGCGATCCTCGCCCAGGCGACGCCGCACAGCTTCGTCATCCTCGATGAAGTGGGGCGCGGCACCTCCACCTATGACGGGCTCGCCATCGCCTGGGCGGTGGTGGAGGCGGTGCATGAGGTCAATCGCTGCCGCTGTCTCTTCGCTACCCATTATCACGAACTGACCCGGCTCGCCGAACGGCTCGATGCCCTGTCGCTCCACCATGTCCGCGCGCGCGAATGGAAGGGCGATCTGGTGCTGCTCCATGAAGTCGCGTCGGGGCCGGCCGATCGCAGCTATGGCCTGGCGGTCGCCAAGCTCGCCGGCTTGCCGCCCGCGGTGCTGTCGCGCGCCGGCGCGGTCCTCAAGAAGCTGGAGGCCGGCCGCGCGCAGACTGGCGGTCTGGCGGCCGGGCTGGACGATCTGCCGCTCTTCGCCGCGATGGCGGCGGCGCCGGAAGATGCGCGCGATGCGCTCCGCGACGCCCTCGCCGCGATCGATGCCGACGCGCTCAGCCCGCGCGACGCGCTCGATGCGCTCTATCGCCTCAAGCGGCTGGCGGAGGAGCAATGATCGGGTTTTCTGCATGACGGTTCGGGACGCGTGACGAACCTTCCTGAAGTCCCTATCTGAAGCGCATGCCCGCGCGCTTCGACAGTCTTTCCAATCGCCGCCGTATCATCGATCGGCGCGTCGTGTCCGATGCGCTGGCGGCGCTTCCCGACAATGGCGGATCGGCAGGGCAGCGCCCGGCGATGGTCGCGCTGCTGCGCGAGGCGCTGGATGCCGGCCGCGCGGAGATCGCGCGGCGGCTGGCGGAGAACCCTTCGCGCGGGACCGACGCGGCGTCCGCCCAGGCGTTCCTGACCGATCAGATCCTGCGGCTGATCTTCGATTTCACGACGCAGCGCCTCTACCCGATCAACAACCCCACGGCGTCCGAGCGCCTGGCCCTGCTCGCGGTCGGCGGTTATGGCCGCGGCGAGATGGCGCCCTATTCGGACGTCGACATCGCGTTCCTCACGCCGTGGAAGCAGACGGGCTGGACAGAACAGGTCATCGAATCGATGCTCTATTCGCTCTGGGATCTCGGCATGAAGGTCGGCCATTCCAGCCGCTCGCTCGACGAGATGGTGCGCATGGCGAAGAGCGATCTCACCATCCGCACCGGCCTGCTCGAATCGCGCTATGTCTGGGGCGATCAGGCGCTGTACGACGAGGCCTGGGCCCGGTTCGATCGCGAGGTGATGGCGGGCACCGGCCGCGCCTTCATCGCCGACAAGCTGGCCGAACGCGACGCGCGCCACAAGCGCATGGGCGACAGCCGCTATGTCGTCGAACCCAATATCAAGGAAGGCAAGGGGGGGCTGCGCGACCTCCACACCCTGTTCTGGATCGGCAAATATGTGCACCGTGTGCACACCGTCGCCGAACTGGTCGACAAGGGGCTGTTGACGCGCGACGAACTGCGCCGTTTCCAGAAGGCCGAGAATTTCCTGTGGGCGGTGCGGTGCCATCTGCACATGATCGCGGGTCGAGCCGAGGAACGGCTGACGTTCGACTTCCAGCGCGAGATCGCGCTGCGCATGCGCTATGCCGACCGGCCGGGGCGCTCCGCCGTCGAGCGTTTCATGCAGCATTATTTCCTCACCGCGAAGCAGGTGGGGGATCTGACCGGGCTGTTCCTGGCGCATCTCGACGACAGCTTCGCCGCGCGCGGGCGGCGGTTCATGGGGTTGCCGGCGCTGCGCCGCACACCGCGCAAGCTGGCCGGCTTCGTGCTTGATCGCGGCCGGCTGGCGCTGCCCGATGACGGCTTTTTCCAGCAGGATCCGGTCCGCCTGATCGAGATCTTCGCGCTGGCCGACAAGCATGGGCTGGAGATCCACCCGCTCGCGATGCGGGCAGCGGCGCGCGATGCCCGGCTGATCGATGCCGGCATCCGCAACGATCCGCGCGCCAATGCACTGTTCATCGATGTGCTCACCTCGCCGCGCGATCCCGAAACGGTGCTGCGCTGGATGAACGAGGCGACGGTGTTCGGCCGCTTCGTGCCCGATTTCGGCCGTGTCGTCGCGCAGATGCAGTTCGACATGTACCATCATTATACGGTGGACGAGCATTCGATCCGCGCCATCGGCCTGCTCGCGCAGATCGAGAAGGGCGATCTCAACGACGATCACCCGCTATCGACCACGATCGCGCGCCAGCTCGTCTCGCGCCGGGTGCTCTATGTCGCGGTGCTGCTGCACGACATCGCCAAGGGGCGCGGTGGCGATCACAGCGTGCTCGGCGCCGAAGTCGCGATGAAGCTGTGCCCGCGCTTCGGCCTTTCGCCGGCCGAGACCGAAACCGTCGCATGGCTGGTGCGCTATCACCTGTTGATGTCGGCCACCGCCTTCAAGCGCGACCTTGCCGACTTCAAGACGATCCTCGATTTCGCCGAGGCGGTGCAGAGCCCCGAACGATTGAGGCTGCTGCTGATCCTGACCGTCGTGGATATCCGCGCGGTCGGCCCTGGCGTGTGGAACGACTGGAAACGCCAGCTGCTCACCGGCCTGTTCGAGGCGGCGGAGGAAGTGCTGCGCCTGGGCCACAAGCAGAAGGGGCGCGAGGAACGGATCGCTGCCAAGCAGCAGGCCCTGGCGGCCGCGATGGGCTGGGACGATGCGACGATCAAGGCCGCGGCGCGGCGCCTGCCGGCATCCTATTGGATCGCCGAGCCGCTCGACGTGCTCGAACGCAATGCCCGCCATGTCGCGGCGGCGGGTGACCAGCCGCTTTCGATCTCGGCGCAGGTCTATCCCGATCGCGGCGCCACGCTCGTCACCGTCTATGCCAGCGACCATCCCGGGCTGTTCTACCGCGTCGCCGGCGCCATCCATCTGGCGGGCGGCAGCGTGATCGACGCCCGGATCCACACGACGCGCGACGGCATGGCGCTCGACAATTTCCTGGTCCAGGATCCGTTCGGGCGCATGCTCGACGAACCGGAGCGGCTGAAGCGGCTCGAACGCGCGATCGAGGATGCGCTCGCCAATCGGCACAAGCTCAACGAGCGGCTCGCCCAGCGGCCGCTCGCCCGCACGCGGGCCGAAGCCTTCACCATCCAGCCGGCGGTGCTGATCGATAACAAGGCGTCGAACCGTTACACGGTGGTGGAGATCAATGCGCGTGACCGGCCGGCGTTGCTCTATGCGCTCGCCTATGGGCTGTTCCAGTCGAAAGTGACGATCCATTCGGCGCACATCGCCACCTATGGCGAACGCGCGGTCGATACCTTCTACATAACCGATCTGATCGGCGACAAGGTGGAGGGGGCGCAGCGGCTGAAGGCGCTCGAGCGTCGGCTGCTTGAAGCGGCTGCTGGCGAGGATGCGGCCGAAGCCGCCTGAAAAGAAAGGTCCGCTCCGGTTTCCCGGAACGGACCTTCTCCCCCAGACATAAGGCCGGAAGCGGCCGCGCGGCGACCGCTTCGCGAACCCGTCAGAACTTGCCGCGCACCGTGACGCCATAGGTGCGGGGTTCGGCCAGATAGGCCGAGAAGATCTGGCGGCCGCCGGGATATTGCGGATCGACGAAGGGCGCGCTGGTGACGCCGGCCTGGAAGGGCGAGTTGAACCCGACCTGGGTATAGCCCTTGTCGAACAGGTTCTGCGCCCAGAGCTCGATCGCCCATTTCTCGTCGCGGCCGCGCAGGCCGACACGGGCATTGACCAGCGCGAAGCCATCCTGCGCCTTTTGCGGGAACAGGTCCGATCCGGTGTTGTAGTCGCCCATCATGCGCGCATCGACATAGAACAGGCCCGACAGGCCGGAGTCGCCGATCGGCGGCGTCCAGGTGAAGGAGCCGGTGGTCACGATTTCCGGCGCGTTGGACATCAGATTGCCCGGCAGCACGCGAAGCGCGGGATCGAGCGCTGCGCCGGTATCGCGGCCGACCAGGTCGCCGCGATATTTGGTGCGCGCCCAGGTGAGGCCGGCATTGACGCGGACATAGGGCGCCGGCGTCATCGAGGCTTCCAGTTCGACGCCCTGCGAACGCACGCCGTAGGTGACGTCGCCCGGGGCGCAGGTGCCGGTGGCGAGCGAGAGATCCTCATCCGCGCCGCTGCCGCCCACAAGGTTCGAACAGCCATTGATGTTCTGCACCAGGAAGACGGTGCCGTTGAACGTATTGAGCTGGAAGTTCGAGAAATCCTGGCGGAAGGCGGAGACGTTGAAGGTGAAGTTGCCGAACGACAATTTGGTGCCGATTTCGTACGCGTCCACCTTCTCCGCGTCGAAGCGCAGATTGGCGACGTTGAAGCCCGAAGACGCGCTGGCAAAGGGGAAGATCGTCGAGGTGGTCAGCGCCGAACGGTCGAGGTTGAAGCCGCCCGCCTTATAGCCCTTCGAATAGCTGGCGTAGAACAGCATGTCGCTGTTGGGCTTGTAGGAGAGCACCGCCGTGCCGGTGAACTCGTCGTCCTTCATCCGGTCCGACAGATTGTAGCCATTGAGCTCGGAGCTCGAATTGCCCTGGCACGACAGGCCGATGATCGCGCCGGCCGTGGCCGCCAGCGCCGGCACCGCGAGCAGCGAACCGAGCTGCTGCTTCTGCACGAGGCAGGCGGTGTTATTGTTGTTGAAATTCGCGCGGAAATTCTTCGTTTCCGTCGTCCAGCGCAGGCCAGCGGTGAAATCGATCTTGTCGGTGATGTGCACGATATTGTGCGTGAAGATCGCGAAATTCTCGCTCTTCTGGCGATAGATCGCGTCATTGTCGCCGACGTTGCGGATGCCGTCGAGCCGGTCGAACGCACCCAGCACCAGCGGCGTCGCCGCGCCGAACGCATTGGTCGCCACCAGCCCGGCGCGGCCGGCCGCGCTGATGCAGCCGCTCTGCGATGCGTCGAAGAAGGCGGCGAGCGTGCTGCCCGAAACGATCCGGCAGGTGGCGAAGCGGCCATAGTCGCGGCCGAACTTCAGATTGTCGGTCACCTTCAGCTTCTCGTTGGCGTAATAGCCGCCGACCAGCCAGTCGAGCTTGTCGTCGAAAGCCGTGCCCTGCAGGCGCAGTTCCTGGCTGAAGGTCTGGAAATCGCGCTGATAGGCGGATTTGCCGGGCGCGCGGTACAGGATGTCGATCTGGCTGTAATCGGTATCCGATGCCTGGTTGGAGCTATAGTCGCGATAGGCGGTGATCGAGGTCAGCCGGGCATTGCCGAAATTCCAGTTGAGCTCGCCCGAAATGCCCATGTCCTTGGTCTTGCCGGCATAGGTCCGCCCCGGCGAGACATAGACGTCGCGCTGATAGGGGTCGTTGGTGAAGGACGCCGGGTTCTGGCCCATCGCGGTGAGCACGCGGACGATCGGGTTCTGCGCCGGATCGAGCAGGCCGCCGACCAGCGGATTGTCAGCCGCGCGCAGATACACCGCGGCGCAGCAGCTTTCGTCGCGCTTGGTATAGTCGCCGATCAGACGGAAGCTGAGATCGCTGGTCGGTTCGAACAGCAATTGTCCGCGCACGAAATAGCGGTCGCGATCGTTGATGCGCGTGCCGTTGACGACATCCTTGTAAAATCCGTCGCGCTTCACCCACACGCCGTCGACGCGCGCGGCAAGTGTCTCGCTGATCGGGCCGGTGACGCTGCCGCCGAGCCGCCAGAAATCGTAGTTGCCATACGTTGCTTCGGCGGTCGCGCCGAACTCGAAGGCCGGCTTCTTGCTGACGATATTGAGCAGGCCGGCCGATGCGTTGCGGCCGAACAGCGTACCTTGCGGGCCGCGCAGCACTTCGACGCGTTCGACCTCGCCCAGTTCGTTCAGGCCGATGCCCGAACGCGAACGGTAGACGCCGTCGATGAACACCGCGACCGAGCTTTCGAGGCCCGGATTGTCGCCGACGGTGCCGACGCCGCGGATACGAACCGATCCGTTCGCCTCCGATCCGGTCGAGGACACCAGCAGCGAGGGTGCGACCTGATTGAGCTGGCGGATATCGTTGGCGCCCGAATTCTGCATCGTTTCGGAGGAGACCGCGGAGATTGCGAGCGGCACGTCCTGAAGTTGCTGGGCACGGCCCTGGGCGGTCACGATGATGTCGTTGTCGCCGGTCGCCGTATCTTCCGCAGCTTGTGCTGGAGCGGCGTCCTGCGCAACCGCCGGCGTGGCAAGAGCGAAACAGGCAACGGAAACAAGCCAGAAGGACTTGGACATATAGGCTCCTCTCGATTGTCGTTTTCTTGTCTATTTGTCCGTGAAGCTAACGCGGTCGTCCGAAGCTCGCCAGCGGGCAGCGTGCCGGGAATGGCAGTTTTCCTTGGGTTAGCGGCCTTTTTGCCACAGTGTATCATTTGACGCTACGGAATGCGGCCGGCGCTGCGGTGCGGCAAGAACGCCAAAAAGGCGCGCAAACCGAAGTCGCGCGCCTTTCAAGCATTTAAAGGTGAAATCCGGTGGTGTTCACCGGCGGCACGCCCGACTTATTTGGGGGCGAGCACCATCAGCATCTGGCGGCCTTCCATACGCGGATATGCTTCGACCTTGGCGTCTTCGGCGGTATCTTCCTGAACGCGCTGGAGCAGCGCCATGCCGAGCTGGCCGTGGCTGAGTTCGCGGCCACGGAAACGCAGCGTCACCTTCACCTTGTCGCCCTCGCCGATGAACGCGTGAATCTTCTTCATCTTCACGTCGTAATCATGGTCGTCGATGTTCGGACGCATCTTGATCTCCTTGATCTCCTGCGTCTTCTGCGACTTGCGCGCGAGGTTCGCCTTCTTCTGCGCCTCGTACTTGAACTTGCCGACGTCGAGGAACTTGGCGACCGGCGGATCGGCGTTGGGGGAGACCTCGACCAGGTCGAGCCCGGCCTCCTGGGCCTGCTCCATCGCTTCCCTTGTATACATCACGCCCAGATTCTCGCCGTTTTCATCGATCACGCGGACCTTGGGCGACGAGATGAATTCATTGTAGCGCGGGCCATTCATGGGCACCGGCGGGGCGCCGAGAGGGCGCCGGGTCATGGGCGGACGTATAGCAGTGTCTCCTGAATCGGGATCGTGAGCGCGCCATTTAGCGATTCACCGCGCCCGAGAAAAGGGCAAGGGTGCGACGGAAAGCAGATTTCCGCCGCACCGTTGCGAATTGGCGTCACTCGGCTTGCTTGGAAATGCGCTTTTGACGCAGTCCGGCCGGTGCGGAACCCTTCGCGCCTCCGCTCAGCCGCGCCGCAGATCGGGCGGCGTGGCTTCGGTCTGGAGCATCGCGATCGCGTCGGCCAGCGGCATCACGCGCTGTCCTTCCTGGCCGAGCGTGCGGATCGCGACGGTGCCTTCCTCCGCCTCGCGCTTGCCGATCACCAGCAGATGCGGAACCTTGGCGAGCGAATGCTCGCGCACCTTGTAGTTGATCTTCTCGTTGCGCAGGTCGGTTTCGGCACGCAGCCCGGCGGCGCGCAACGCCTCGACGGCGCTCCTGGCATAGTCGTTCGCATCGGACACGATCGTTGCCGCCACTGCCTGCACCGGCGCCAGCCAGAGCGGGAAACGCCCGGCATGATGCTCGATCAGGATGCCGATGAAGCGCTCGAACGTGCCCAGGATCGCGCGGTGGAGCATGACCGGACGATGCTTTTCGCCATCCTCGCCGACATAGGCGGCGTCCAGTCGCTCGGGCAGCACGGTATCGGCCTGGATCGTGCCCACCTGCCAGGTGCGCCCGATCGCGTCGGTCAGGTGGAACTCCAGCTTCGGCGCATAGAAGGCGCCTTCGCCGGGCAGCTCCTCCCAGCCATAGTCGTCATTGGCGCGGCCCGCCGCCGCCACCGCGTCGCGCAGGATCTGTTCCGCCCGGTCCCATTCGGCATCGCTGCCGAAACGCTGTTCGGGGCGCAGCGCCAGCTTGATCGCATATGTCTCGAAACCGAGATCGGCATAGACGCTGTCGAGCAGGTCGCAGAACGCTACGATCTCCTCGATCAACTGGTCCTCGCGGCAGAAGATATGCGCATCGTCCTGCGTGAACTGGCGCACGCGCATGATGCCGTGCAGCGCGCCGTGCGGCTCGTTGCGGTGGCAGCAGCCGAATTCGGCCATGCGGATGGGCAGTTCTCGATAGCTGGTGATGCCTTGCTTGAAGACCAGCACGTGCGCGGGGCAGTTCATCGGCTTGAGCGCCATCAGGTCGCCCTTGCCCGAGAGGACCGGGGCATCGTCCTCGGTCGAGGGAATCTCGTCGGGCACGACGAACATGTTTTCGCGATACTTGCCCCAATGGCCCGAACGCTCCCATTGCCGGGCGTCCATCAACTGCGGCGTCTTCACCTCGACATAGCCCGCTGCGTCGAGACGGCGGCGCATATAGGCCTCCAGCTGGCGCCACAGGATGAAGCCCTTCGGGTGCCAGAACACCGATCCCTGCGCTTCGCTCTGCAGGTGGAACAGGTCCATTTCCTGCCCGATCTTGCGATGGTCGCGCTTGGCGGCTTCCTCCAGCCGCGTCAGATGCGCGTCGAGCTGCTTCTTGTTGAGCCAGCCGGTGCCGTAGATGCGGCTGAGCATCGCGTTCTTCTGGTCGCCGCGCCAATAGGCGCCCGAAACCCGCGTCAGCTTGAACGCCTGCGGATCGAGCTTGCCGGTGGAGGCGAGGTGCGGGCCGCGGCACATGTCGAGCCAGTCGCCGCCCGACCAATAGACCGTCAGCGCCTCGTCGTCGGGCAGTTCGGCCGCCCATTCCGCCTTGAAGGTTTCGCCCTGCTCGGTCCAGCGTGCGATCAGGTCGGCGCGGCTCCATTCCTCGCGCTTCAGCGGCTTGTCTGCGGCGATGATCGCGCGCATCGCCGCTTCGATCGCGGGCAGGTCCTCGTCGGTGAAGGGGCGATCCTTCGGCGCGAAGTCGTAATAGAAGCCGTCGTCGGTCGATGGTCCGAAGGTGATCTGCGTGCCGGGGAAAAGCTGCTGCACCGCTTCGGCCAGCACATGCGCGAAATCGTGGCGCGCCAGTTCGAGCGCGTCGGCTTCGTCGCGCGCCGTCACCAGTGCGAGCTGGGCGTCGCCGTCCAGCGGCCGCATGATGTCGCGCAATTCGCCGTCGACGCGCGCGGCGATCGCCGCCTTGGCCAATCCCGGCCCGATCGCCGCGGCGATGTCCGCGGGGGTAGTCCCCGGCGCAACCTCTCGGACGGATCCGTCGGGCAGCGTGATCTGGAACATCTCGGACATGGGAATGGGTTTGCCTTTGCTTCTTTGCGCGGAATTGCGCGCGCGGCTTATGCCTCTGGCGACGCGCGATGCCAAGGGCGGCTTGGAGAAAGCGGCGCGAGGCTGGCAGATGGGTGGTCTCGCTCGCCGAATGAAGGGGTTTTCCAGAGGCGCGCGTCATCGCTGCGATGATCTTCTTCCGGCCATCCTCCAGGTCGAGGCAGCCGCACGGTCAGGCGATTTTACGAAATGACGGGCGTCGAGCGCGGGACCAATATCGAAATGATCTCGTCGAACGGACAATCTGATCCATTTACGAGCTAATCCGTTGACGCTCGATCGAGTTTAGGGCCTGTTGCCGCCAGAGTTGGCGGGGGTCACAATGCAAAATTCAGGCGCTCATGACAGCGCATTCACGTTCGACGGCACGTGGCGAGAATTTGCGCCAATTGCATTCACCAATTTGTTGCTGACGATCGTCACGCTGGGCGTCTACCGTTTCTGGGCAACGACACGCGAGCGCCGCTATCTGTAGGAGAGCACGCGCTTTATCGACGATCGGCTGGAATGGTCGGGAACGGGATTTGAACTCTTTATCGGCTTCATCATGGTGGTGGGGCTTATATTATTGCCGTTCCTCTTCCTGCAGTTCGGCCTTCAGGCCCTGGTGATGCAGGGATATGCGGCGCTGGCCGGTTTCGCCGTGCTCGGCATCTATCTTTTCTTCCTGTTTCTCTATGGTCTCGCGCGTTTCCGTGCATTGCGTTACCGGCTCAGTCGAACCTTGTGGCGCGGGATTCGCGGCGGGAGCGACGATCAGGGCTTCGGCTATGGCATTTCCGCGGTGTGGAAGACCATCGCCGGCGGACTGGCGCTGACCTTGCTCATCCCTTGGTCGATGACGAGCCTGTGGAATGAACGCTGGAACAAGATGAGCTTCGGCTCGCTCGATTTTGCGGCGAGTGCCGAATATGGCCCGCTCTTCGGGCGCTATCTGCTATGCCTGGGCGGCATGTTCATCATCATGCTCGTCGGATCGGGGCTGGCCCAAACACTCACCCTTTCGAGCGATCCGGAGGATCTGGGCTTCTTCTTCGTTCTTTTCGCGCTGTTGGCGATCTATATTGCGATACCCTTGGCCGCGCTCGTCTTTTATGCCGGCTTTTTCCGCGAAGCGGTCGGCGCGCTGTCGCTGGGCGACCTGCAGTTCGAATTCACCGCGCGCACCAACGATTGGCTAAAGCTGTTCCTCGGCAATGTCGCATTGGTGGTTTTCACCTTGGGAATCGGCGCGATCTTCGTGCGCTATCGCAACTGGAGCTTCTTTATCCGCCATATGGAAGCCTGGGGTGTCGTCGATGCCGAGGCGCTTGTTCAATCTCATACGAAAATGGCCGGTCATGGCGAGGGGCTGCTCGACGCTTTCGATGTCGGCGCGATCTGAGCGCGATCGATCAGGTTCGAAGGGGATCGGATCCGGCATCGCGATGGCGTGATCGCGCGCGACTTGCGCATTTGGCGATGCGTGGCGTCACGGGCGGCTTGGAGAAAGCGGCGCGAGGCTGGTAGATGGGTGGGTCTCGCTCGCCAAATGAAGGGGTTTTCCCGTGTTCAACAAACTGTTCCGTGCCCATCCGGCCGACCTCGGCGAAAGCTATGGTGAGCATTTCCGCGCCGCTTTCGGCTTCGGTGTCGCGATGATCGTCGGTGGAATCGCCTGCATCATCCATGCGATTGTGCCCGGCATCTTTCAGACCACAGGCAGTGGCGCGGTCCGGCGGCTTTACGAATTGATGGTCGCCAAGCGCGCTGCCAAGCGCGAGGCCAATATCGAAATGACCTCCATCGAATGGGTCATCTGATCCGTTTGCGAGCCAATCCGTTGACGCGGCACGGAATTTGATGCCTCCTGCCGGCAGGGCATCACTGGGGGAGCCGCAATGGACGATCACGCCGTAACGCATGATCAAGGTGCTGGCGAAAGCGCATTCGCCTTCGACGGATCATGGCGCGAATTCGCGCCGATCGCGATCACGAATCTTCTGCTGACGATCGTCACGCTCGGCATCTACCGTTTCTGGGCGACGACGCGGGAGCGCCGTTATCTGTGGAGCCGCACGCGCTTCATCGACGATCGTTTCGAGTGGACGGGCACCGGACTGGAACTGTTCATCGGCTTCGTCCTCGTGCTGCTGCTGGTCTTCGTGCCGCTGTTCGTGCTCCAGTTCGTCGCGCAGGGCATGATCCTGCGCGGGCATGTCGTGGCCGTCGGCATCCTGTTCTTCCTGCTCTACATGTTCTTCTTCTATCTGTTCGGCATCGCCCGTTTCCGCGCACTGCGTTATCGGCTCAGCCGAAGCTGGTGGCGCGGCATACGTGGCGGCAGCGACGATCAGGGCTGGCGCTATGGCTGGTCGTTCCTCTGGAAAACCGTGGTCAGCTACCTCGCGCTCGCGCTGATGATTCCCTGGTCGATGGCCAGCCTGTGGAACGAACGCTGGAACGCGATGAGCTTCGGTGCGCAGCCGTTCGAGTCGGACGCACGCTGGGGCAACCTCTTCCTGCGCTATCTCCTCTGCTGGGCCCTGCCCTGGGTGATGGCGGTCGGGCTGATGTTCGCGATGATCCCGGTCGTCATGATCGCGGCGGGCAGCGGTGAACCGCCCGGGCCGGGCATCATGATCGCGATCTTCGCGCTCGTCCTCGCCTTCTACGTGCTGATACCGCTGGCCGCGCTGGTCTATTACGCGGCCTTCATGCGCGAAGCGGTCGGCGCGCTGCGTCTCGGCACGATCGAATTCGCGTTCACGGCACGCACCAAGCACTGGCTGCTGCTGTTCCTCGGCAACTTCGGCCTGTGGCTGCTGGCGCTCGCCGTCGCGATCATCCCGCTCATGGCATTGGGCCTGCTCGCGAATTTCACGAATCTGCAGCCGGGCGAAACGCCTTTCTCGGAAAACAGTCTGGGCTTCGTCGTCACGCTCGTCGTGCTGGTGATTCCCTTCGCGCTGGTCGGCCCCTTCATCCGCTATCGCACCTGGCGGTTCGGCGTGACGTGGCTCGAAGCCTATGGCGAGATCGACGCGGACGTGCTCACCCAGTCGACCACCCGCACGCCCACCCAAGGCGAAGGGCTGCTCGATGCTTTCGATGTGGGCGCGATCTGAGGTGAGTGACGGCGTTCCAGTCTGGCATTATGACGGAGTCACCGCGCGCCGGCGCCATCCGCTGCTGGTGACGGACGCGGCGGGATTCCGGTTGATCGAGGATGAGGTGGAGTCCGGCCCGTTCGGCTGGGATGCGCTTGTCGCGCAGGCCGGCGCTGCGAATGAACGCGTCTATGGTCTCAAGTCTCAACCCGGCTGGCGGATCGGTTTCACCGGGGGCGTGCCGGCGGAGATCGATGTGCTGCTGCCGCACCCTGAACGCTACGGCCGGCTGATCGATCGATTCGGGCTTGTTCGCGCGTCCGCGGTGCTGGCGGTCATTGCCGGTTTCGTCGTCTTTATCGGCGTCACCGCGCCGGGCTGGATAGCGCCCTATGTGCCGTCGAGCTGGGAGAAGCGGCTGGGTGACGCCATGGTCGGCGATTTCGGCGGGCGTTTCTGCAAGGGGGCCGGTGGCCAGCAGGCGCTCGACGCTCTTGCCCGCCAGCTCGATCATGGCGGCGATCCGATCGAGGTGCGTGTCGCCAATATCAAGATGGTCAATGCAGTGGCCTTGCCCGGCGGCAAGGTCGTTATCTTCCGCGAACTTCTGTCCGATGCCAAATCGCCCGACGAGGTGGCCGGTGTGCTGGGGCATGAGATCGGCCATGTCCGCAATCGCGATGTGATGGCCGCGCTGTTGCGGCAAATGGGGCTCAGCGTTCTGCTCGGCGGATTCAGCGGCGATGTCGGCGGCACGTTCAATGCGCTGTTGTCCGCCACCTATTCGCGCGAGGCGGAGGCGAATGCCGACAATTATGCGATCTCCGCCCTGTCGCGCGCGGGCATTTCGCCCGCCGCGACCGCCGGCTTCTTCGCCAGGCTCGCGCGCGACGAGGCCAAGCTCGGCCCGGCGCGCGCGGCGCTCGGTTATATGTCCAGCCATCCGCTGTCGGAGTCGCGTGAACGCAAGTTCAAGGCGGGCGTGGCCGCGTCCGCGCGCTACCGGCCCGCGCTCGATGCCGCGCAATGGCGGGCGCTCTCCGATATCTGCAAGAACGATCCCGAGGCCGAGGAAGGCTGGTTTCCGGGCTGAGCGGCCAGCCGGAAAGCGGGTGCCGCTTTTGCGGGTGATGGGGTAGGAACATCCCATGGCAACCGATTTCCTCGCCCGGCCCGACGGGCTTCGCCTCGCTTACGCGCATCGTCCCGGCAGCGGACCCACCATCGTTTTCCTGCCCGGCTATATGTCGGACATGGAAGGATCGAAGGCGCTCGCGCTCGATGCCTGGGCCGCAGAAACGGGGCGCGCGATGCTGCGGCTCGACTATGCCGGGTGCGGCGCGAGCGAGGGGGCGTTCGAGGACGGAACGCTGCTCTCGTGGCGCGACGATGTGCTGCATTTGATCGACGGCGTGACCGAGGGGCCATTGCTGCTCGTCGGATCGTCGATGGGCGGCTGGCTGATGCTGCTCGTCGCGCTTGCGCGGCCGGATCGCGTCACCGGCCTGGTCGGCATCGCCGCCGCGCCGGACTTCACGCAATGGGGGTTCACCGATGCGCAGAAGATCGAGATCGTCGAACGCGGCCGGATCGAGGAGCCGAGCGATTATGCCGATTCGCCCTATGCGACGACGCGCGGCTTCTTCGAGGCGGGGCAGGCGAGCCTGTTGCTGGATGCGCCGATCGCGATCGATTGTCCGGTGCGGCTGCTCCACGGCCAGGCCGATCCCGATGTGCCGTGGAGCGTTTCGCTCCGTCTTGCCGAACGGCTTCGTTCAGCCGATGTGCAGGTGGCGCTGGTCAAGGACGGCGACCATCGCCTGTCGCGTCCACAGGATATCGCCCTGCTTCGCGCGACTGTCGCCAGCCTGCCGGAGACCGGATGACCCCGATCCTTCTGATGCTTGCCGCCCAGACGGCCGCCCCTGCCGGTGGGGAGGCGCGGTTCGACGCCTGTGTCGCGCTGATCGCCGAGGATCCGAACAAGGCGATCGCCGATGCGGATCAGTGGCGGATCGGCGGCGGCGGTGTGCCGGCGCGCCACTGCCTCGCGCTCGCTTATGCCGCGCAGCAGCGTTTCGCGCCGGCGGCGGTCGCGTTCGAACAGGCGGCGCGCGATGCGGAGATGGCGCGCGACGCGCGTGCCGCCAATCTCTGGGTGCAATCGGGCAATGCGCGGCTGGCGGCGAAACAGGCCGAACAGGCACGCGCCGCCTTCGACGCCGCGTTGGCGCATGGTACGCTCGAGGGGGAGCAACTGGGCGAGGCGCATCTCGATCGCGCCAGGGCGCGTGTCGCGCTCGGCGACAATCCGGGCGCGCGGACGGATCTCGATGCGGCGCTGAAACTGGTGGCCGCAGATCCGCTGGCCTGGCTGCTCTCGGCGACGCTCGCGCGGCGGAGCAGCGATCTTGCGCGCGCGCAGACCGATATCGCTGAGGCCGCGAAGCTGTCGCCCGACGATCCGTCGGTCGCGCTGGAGGCGGGCAATATCGCGATCCTCTCCGGCGCGCCCGAGGCCGCGAAGGCGGCGTGGCAGGGGGCGGTACGCAATCGGCCGGACAGCGATGCCGGCAAGGCGGCGGCGGCGGCGCTCGCCGCGCTGGAAGCTGATATGGCGAAGGCGACACCGCAACCGGCGAAGCCGCAATAGGACTGGACGCGAGGCTGCAATGCGTCGCGGGATCGCCTATATCGTCCTGGCCCGGCCCTGACCGGGCGGCAATCGAGGCAGGCCTTTCCCGTGAAATATCTCCACACCATGATCCGCGTCACCGATCCGGACGAGACCATCCGCTTTTTCGAACTGCTGGGCCTCAGGGAAGTCGGGCGGATGGACAGCGAACAGGGCCGTTTCACGCTGATCTTCATGGCCGCGCCGGGCGATGAGGACGCGCAGGTCGAGCTGACCCATAACTGGGATCCGGAACCCTATGCGGGCGGGCGGAATTTCGGCCATCTCGCCTATCGCGTCGACGATATCTACGAGACCTGCCAGCGGTTGATGGATGCGGGCATCACGATCAACCGTCCCCCGCGCGACGGCCATATGGCGTTCGTGCGCACACCCGATGGCATCTCGATCGAACTGCTTCAGGACGGCCGTCTCGAACCTGCCGAGCCCTGGGCGTCCATGCCCAATACCGGCCAATGGTGAAACCGGTCGCGGACCTGCTGCGCGCCCATCCGGTCATTCAGGCGCCGATGGCGGGGGCGGGCGGCGTCGTGCTGGCGGCCGCCGCGATTCGCGGCGGCGGGATCGGTTCGCTGCCCTGCGCGCTGCTGGGCGCGCCGCAGGCGATCGAACAGGCCGCCGCCGTTCGGGCCGAGGCGCGGGGTCCGCTCAATCTCAATTTCTTCTGCCATGATCTGACGGCGCCGGGCGATGATTCGGCATGGCGCGCGCTGCTCGCGCCCTATTATGCCGAATATGGCGTCGGCCCGCCCGAGGTTCCGCCGCCGCTGCGCCGGCCCTTCGACGCGGCGATGTGCGACGCCGTCGAGGCGATCGCGCCCGAGATCGTCAGTTTCCATTTCGGCTTGCCGTCACGGGCCTTGCTCGATCGCGTCGCCGCGACGGGCGCACGCATCCTGGCGTCCGCGACCAGCGTGGCCGAAGCGCGCTGGCTGGCGGCGCATGGCATCGACGCCGTCATCGCTCAGGGGTTCGAGGCCGGCGGACACACCGCGCGCTTCCTGCCCGTGGCGCCCGGCACCGAAATGGGTCTGTTCGCGTTGCTGCCGCAGATCGTCGATGCCATCGACCTGCCGGTGATCGCGGCGGGCGGCATCGCCGATGCGCGCGGCGTCACCGCGGCTTTCGCGTTGGGCGCGAGCGCGGTGCAACTGGGCACCGCTTATCTTCACTGCCCCGAAAGCCTGGCGTCCGCCGCGCATCGGGCATTGTTGCGGAGCGAGGCGGCGGAGACCACGCGTTTCACCAATCTGATCTCGGGCGGGCTGGCGCGCGGCCTGCCCAACCGGTTGGTCGAGGAACTGGGCCCCGTCAATCCGGCGGCGCCACCCTTTCCCCATGCATCGGCCGCGCTCGCCGCGCTGCGCACCGCCGCCGAAGCGCAGGGGCGGACCGATTTCTCGACGATCTGGAGCGGACAGTCGGCGCGGCTCGGCGGCCCCGAATCCGCCGAAGCGCTGACCCGCCGCCTGACCGAGGCGGCGCACGCGCATATCAAGGGAGAGGGATCATGCTAGAGATCGTCCGCATTCCGGTCCTCAGCGACAATTATGTCTGGCTCGTCCATGAACCCGTCTCGGGTGAAACCATGGTCGTCGATCCCGCCGTCGCGCAGCCGGTGCTCGACGAGGCCGAACGGCGCGGCTGGCGCATCACCCAGATCTGGAACACGCACTGGCATCCCGATCACACCGGCGGCAATGCGGAGATCAAGGCGGCGACCGGCTGTGTCGTGACCGGCCCGGCCGCCGAAGCCGAACGCATTCCCACGCTCGACCGGCTGGTGAGTGAAGGCGATCGGGTGGCGCTGGGCGATGTCATCGCCGACGTGCTGGACGTGCCGGCGCACACCGCCGGGCATATCGCCTATCACATCGCCGACGAGGCGCTGGCGTTCGTCGGCGATACATTGTTCGCCATGGGGTGCGGGCGGCTGTTCGAGGGGACGGCGGAGCAGATGTTCGGCAATATGCGGCGGCTGGCCGCGTTGCCCGATGAAACCCGCATCTATTGCGCGCACGAATATACGCAGTCGAACGGCCGTTATGCGCTGGTCGCCGAGCCTGACAATGCGGCGCTGCGCGATCGCATGGCTGCGGTCGATGCCGCGCGCGCGGTCGGGGAGGCGACGGTGCCGACCACCATCGCGCTGGAGCGCGCGACGAATCCGTTCATGCGCGCCGCCGATGTCGCCGAACTCGCGCGTCGCCGCGCGGAAAAAGATGCGTTTCGCGGGTGATTGTCGTATAGGTTGAAGGAGATAGAAACGCATGATGGAGATTTCGATGCGTGTTCTGATCCCCTTCGCCGCTCTTGCCGCGCTGTCCGGCTGTACCGGTACGCCTTCGCCATCGGAGGAGGCGGCCGCCGCTCGCCGCGCCGCGAGGGCTGAAACCGAGCTGGCGGACGCGCTGAAGGGCAAGACCGCCGGCAAGCCGGTGAGCTGCGTGAATCTGCGCGACATCCGCTCGACCAAGACGATCGGCGATCGCACGCTGATCTACGAGGTCAGCGCGCGCCTCGCCTATCGCAACGATCCGGCGGGCGGTTGCCCGGCGAGTGCCGCCGGCCGCACGCTCATCACGCGCACGCCCAGCACGCAATTGTGCCGTGGCGACATCGTGCGTGTCGTCGACCTGACTGCCGGGTTCGATGTCGGCACCTGCCTGCTCGGCGATTTCACGCCTTATACCAGGTCTCGATGAGCGTGACTCATCGAGACCTGGTATCAGCCTGCGCGGCGCTTGAGCGAACCGATCGAGGATGCGTGAGCATCTTCGAGATCGCATAATAGGAAATGACTGGAATGCGTTTGCCTCTGCTGATCGCCGGCGTCGCGGCCTTGCTCGGCGCCGCCCCGGCGCCCGATGACGAGCGCAGCCCGCGCGCGCAGGCGAAGCTCGACAAGGCCCTGGCCGGGCGCGTCGCCGGCGCCACCGTCGATTGCGTGGACGTCGCGCGGTTGAGCGGGCCGAGCATCATCGACAGCCGCACGATCCTCTATCGCGACATGAGCCGGCGGGTCTGGCGCAACGACCTGCCCGAACAATGCGGCATATTACGGCCGGAGCGGATCGTCGTGCTCCAGCTCCAGGGCAGTCAGCTTTGCCGTGGCGACGCGATCGACATTCTCGATCGCGGGCTCAACGTGCCGATGGGAAGCTGCCGCCTGGGCGGCTTCACGCCTTACGAAAAGGGGCAATAGGGGCTCATCATGAGCCCGTCCGGACTGAACTCGTCGAAGTCCTGCTCTCCTTCAGCGCCAGCCGGCAAGAACATGGCTTCGACAGGCTCGGCCCGGACGGATCTTTACTGGCCAGCGCATCACCCCTTGTAGAGCGCGTCCATCCTCGGCCCATAGACTTCGCGCAGCACATGGCGGCGGATCTTGAGCGACGGCGTCATCTGCTTGTTCTCGATCGAGAAGGCCTCATCGGCGAAGACGAAGCGTCGCACCTTCTCGGTTGTCGAAAGGTCGCGGTTGACGCGGTCGACCGCGGCGGAAACGGCGGCGCGGAAGGGTTCATGCTCGCGCAGCAGCGCGATGTCCCCCGGCAGGCCGTGGGTCTTGGCGAATTCGCGCGCCCATTCGGCGTCGGGCACGATCAGCCCGACCAGATAGGGGCGGCGATCGCCCGCCACCATCGCCTGGGCGATTTCCGGCTGCAGCGTCAATATGCCCTCCACCTTCTGCGGAGAGACATTGTCGCCCTTGTCGAGGACGATCAGGTCCTTCTTGCGATCGGTGATGACGATCCGGCCCTTCTCGTCGATATGGCCGATATCCCCGGTATGGAGCCAGCCATCGACGAGCGCGCGTTCGGTCTCGGCCTCGTTGCGCCAATAGCCTTTCATCACCAGTTCGCCGCGTACCAGGATTTCGCCATCCTCGGCGATGGCGACCTCGGTATCGGGCAGCGGCGGGCCGACCGTGTCCATCTTGATACCGGCCTTGGGCCGGTTGCACGAGATGACCGGCGCCGCCTCGGTCTGGCCGTAGCCCTGCAACAGGGTGAGGCCGAGCGAATGGAAGAACACGCCGATATCGGGATTGAGCGGGGCGCCGCCGGAGACGAGCGCCTTCATCCGGCCGCCGAAGCGCGCCTGGATCTTCGGGCGCAGCGTGCGATCGAGGATCATGTCCATCGGCTTGTCCCAGAAGGGCAGGCCGCCCTTCAGTTCCTTGGCGCCGATGCCCAGCGCGCGCCGGAGCAGCGCCTGGGGCAGCGTACCCTGCTTCTCGATGGTTTTCACCATACGCTGGCGCAGCACTTCGAACAGGCGCGGCACGACCACCATGATCGTCGGGCGTACCTCCTCGATATTGGCGGCCAGCTTGTCGAGCCCTTCGGAATAATAGATCTCGGCGCCCAGCCCGATCGGGAAAAACTGCCCGCCGCTATGCTCATAGGCGTGGGAGAGCGGCAGGAACGACAGGAACACCTCGTCGTCCCAGCCGAAATCCTCGGAGATGACGGCGGTGCAGCCGGCGGCATTGTGCAGGATCGCGCCATGATGCTGCATCACGCCGCGCGGGGCGCCGCCCGTGCCGCTGGTGTAGATGATGCAGGCCAGGTCGTCGCGGCCGATGCCTTCGGCGGCGCTGGCGATCGCGGCGATGTCGGGCGTCTCGCTGTCGATCAGCGCGCGCCAGTCGTGAAAGGCGGTGTCGCCGGTCTGGCCGATCCGCATTTTCTCGATGCCGATCACCGCGCGCACGCGCGACGAGCGGATCACCGACGGCATCACCACGCGGGCGAGCTTGTCGGTGGAGACGATCACAGCGCGCGCCTCGCTATCCTCCAGGATGTGATGATGGTCGCGTTCGGTGTTGGTGATGTAGGTGGGCACGGTCACGCAGCCCGCCGCCATGATCGCAAGGTCCGCGATGCACCATTCGGGCCGGTTCTCGGATACGAGCATGACATGTTCGCCCGGCCGCAGCCCGATGCGTTTCAGCCCGGCGGCGAGCGCCGCCACCTGCTCCGCCACCTGACGCCAGCTTTGCGAAACCCAGCGTCCGCCCTCCTTGTGCCACAGGAACGGCGCGTCGCCCTTCTCCGCGGCGCGCGTGAAGAACATGGTGACGAGATTGGGGAAATGTTCGAGTCTGCGCATGGCCTCTCCCACAAGGCACGGTGCCCCCCGTGTCGCTTGATTCAGGCCGATAGTAGAGCGGTTTGTTGCAGCGGCAAGCTTATGGTTCGCCCACCGCCTCGATCACCCTGGAAAAGCCGTCGCGTTCCAGCAGGGCCTTGAGTTCGCTGGCGATCCGCCGCGCGAGTCCGGGCCCGTGATAGACGAGCGCCGAGTAAAGCTGGATCAGGCTCGCGCCCGCGCGAATCCGGCGATAGGCGTCCTCGCCGCTCGCGATCCCGCCCGCGCCGATCAATGGCAAGGCGGAGCCGGTCGCGGTGCGGAAATCGCGGATGCGCTGGAGCGCGACGTCCCTGAGCGGCGCGCCGGAAAGACCACCGGTCTCGCCGGCATGCCGGTTACGGAGCGGCGGACGCGCGATGGTGGTGTTGGAAACGATCAGCCCCTCGATCCGCGCATCGATCGCGATCCGGGCGATATCGTCGATATCGGCGGTCTCCAGATCGGGCGCGACCTTCAGGAACAGCGGCGGGCCGTCCATGCCGCGCATGTTCATCACAGCGTCGAGCAGCGCGGTCAGCGCGCCGGCATCCTGCAACGCGCGCAAACCCGGCGTGTTGGGGGAGGAGATGTTGACCGTCAGATAATCGGCCACGGGCACCATCGTCCGCACGCCATGAACATAATCGGCGATACGATCCGCGCTGTCCTTGTTCGCGCCGATATTGACGCCGACGATCCCGCCCTGTCCGGCGCGGCGGCTGAGCCGTTCAAGTGCCGCCGCCTGCCCGCCATTGTTGAAGCCCATGCGGTTGATCACCGCCTCATCCTCCGTCAGGCGGAACAGGCGGGGTTTGGGATTGCCGTCCTGGGGCAGCGGGGTGATCGTGCCGATCTCGACAAAGCCGAAGCCGAGCCCCAGCATCGCGTCGGGCACTTCGCCATTCTTGTCGAAGCCTGCGGCCAGCCCGATCGGATTGGGAAAGTCCATCCCCGCGATTCGCGTCGCCAGCACCGGATCGGGCGCCGGCGGCGCTGCGCCCGGCTTCAGCTTCAATGCCGCAAGAGTCAGTTCATGGGCACGCTCGGCGTCGAGCGTGAAGACCATCGGACGGACGATCGAATAGAGCCCCATGGCGCGCCTATGCCAGCGCGCCGCGACCGGGTCAAAGCTTCGCTTCCCCGATATGCTGCCGGAAAGAGCAGGCGACCGGAACGCGCTCGCGAATTTTCGGCCCGAAAGAATCCGGGGAGGCCAGCAATTCCGCCGAACCTGTCGATTCCGTACAATACCGAAAGTGTTGGATCGCCTATACCCATTGGGCGACCCGAAGGGCTCCCGATCGGGAGTTCTTTCACTTATCGGGCCTGGCCGGCTTGTCCGGCCGGGCCTTTTTTTGTGCGAATCCAGCTTGACCTTGGTCCCAAACGCGTTTCGTGCGTTTGAGGGGGAAGACCGCGCATCGGCGTCGGTGAACTGGGGGCGAAACTGGGGACGCCATGACCGATATTGCAGACCAGGCCGCGCCTTCGCCGGTCTCGCTCGATTATGCCGCCCCATGCCCAGAACTGCGCGACTATCTTTCGGTCTTCTACGATTTTCGGGCGGATCTGCCGGTCTTCGAGGATCAGGAGCGCGCCGATTTCGCGCAGTTCCGTTTCATGCTCGCGGGCGAGGGCGCCTATCGCTTCGCCGACGGCCATGAACAGGCGGCGCCCCCGATCGCGATCGTCGGGCCGACCACGGGCAACACGCATATCCGCGTCACCGGGCCGGTGCATGTGTTCGGCGCTGGGCTGCTCCCCGCCGGCTGGGGCGCGCTGATGGGGATCGAGGCATCGACTCTGGTCAATCGCGCGGTCGACGCGACGCATCTTTTCGGCCCCGGCCTGGTCGATGTGATGATGGAATTGCGCGCCGCGCCGACGCTGGAGGCGATGGTCGCGATCGGCAACCGCGTGACGCTCGAACTGGCGCGGCGGATCGACCGGGCGCCGCTCGCCTTCACCCGCATCGTCGATGACTGGCTTGCGGCATCGCTCTCGCCGCAGGTCGACGATCTCGTCGCGCGCCTCGGCCTGTCGCGCCGCCATGTCGAGCGTCAGTGCAAGAAACTCTACGGCGCGCCGCCCAAGCTGCTCGCGCGCAAATATCGCGCACTGCGAGCCGCGATCACGCTGGCGCGCGGCGAGGCCCAGATGGCGGACCTTATCGGCCAGGGTTTCTACGACCAGTCGCACTTCATCCGCGAGATCAAGGCGTTCACCGGCGTGACGCCCAGCCGTTTCCAAGACGATCTGCCGACCCTGGCGCGCCTGACGCTCAAGCGCGCCGAACTGGCGGGGCAGGTGGATCCGATCATCTATCAGACCTGAGGTGGAGTGAAGCGCGAAGGGTTGATTGTCACCCGGTCCGCCGCCATATGCCCAATCGGAACGAATCAATCCGATTGAGAGTCATTCGCAACAATGCGCCTGTCGAGCCTTGCCGATTATGCCGTCGTGATGATGGCCGCGGCCGCGCGCAATTGCGGGTGCCGCAAGATGAACGCGACCACGCTGAGCGCGGAGACCGGCATTCCGCTGCCCACCGCGCAGAAGCTGGTCAGCCGGCTGTCATCGGCCGGACTGCTCGAATCGAGCCGCGGCACCGGCGGCGGCGTCCGCCTTGCCCGGCCACCCGCGATGATCAGCCTGGCCGATGTGGTCGAGGCGGTCGAGGGGCCGATCGCGATGACCGCCTGCACCGAACATGGCAGCCATGATTGCGCCCGCGAGGCGGCGTGCCATGTGAAGCCGCATATGAATGTCGCCAATGCCGCGGTTCGCGGCGCGCTGGCCGGCGTAAGCCTTGCCAGCCTGTCGGGAGCCGCGTGATGGCCACCAGAAATGCCGAAGCCCAGGCCGCCGCTGACAAGCTCAGCCAGTATGAATGGGGTTTCTCCAGTGACGTCGAGCAGGATTTCGCGCCCAAGGGGTTGAGCGAGGATACCGTCCGCTTCATTTCGGCCAAGAAGAACGAGCCGGAATGGATGCTCGAATGGCGGCTGAAGGCCTATCGCCATTGGCTGACGATGGAATCGCCCGACTGGGCGAAGCTCGCCATCCCGCCGATCGATTATCAGGACGCCTATTATTACGCGGAGCCGCGCAAGAAACCGTCGCTGAAATCGCTCGACGAGCTCGATCCCGAGATTCTGGAAACCTATCGCAAGCTCGGCATTCCGATTGAGGAGCAGAAGGTGCTCGCGGGCGTCGAGGGCGCGCGCAAGGTCGCGGTCGACGCGGTGTTCGACAGCGTCTCGGTCGCCACCACTTTCCGCAAGGAACTGGAGGAGGCGGGCGTGATCTTCCGCTCGATCTCCGAAGCCATCCGCGAGTTCCCCGATCTGGTGAAGAAGTGGCTGGGCAAGGTCGTGCCCCAGCACGACAATTATTTCGCCGCGCTCAACTGCGCGGTCTTCTCCGACGGCACCTTCGTCTACATTCCCGAAGGCGTTCGCTGCCCGATGGAACTGAGCACCTATTTCCGCATCAACGCGGAGAATACCGGCCAGTTCGAGCGGACGCTGATCGTCGCCGACAAGGGCAGTTACGTCTCCTATCTCGAGGGCTGCACCGCGCCGATGCGTGACGAGAACCAGCTCCACGCCGCCGTGGTTGAGCTGGTCGCGCTCGACGATGCCGAGATCAAATATTCGACCGTTCAGAACTGGTATCCCGGCGATGCCGAGGGCAAGGGCGGCATCTATAATTTCGTGACCAAGCGCGCCCTGTGCCAGGGCCGCAACAGCAAGGTGAGCTGGACCCAAGTCGAGACCGGCTCCGCGATCACCTGGAAATATCCGTCCTGCGTGCTCGCGGGCGAGAACAGCGTCGGCGAATTCTATTCGGTCGCGGTCACCAACAATCGCCAGCAGGCGGATACCGGCACCAAGATGATCCATCTTGGCAAGGGCAGCCGCTCGACCATCGTGTCGAAGGGGATCAGCGCGGGCGGATCGAACAACACCTATCGCGGGCTCGTCCGCGTCGGGCCGACGGCGGAGGGCGTGCGCAACTTCACCCAGTGCGACAGTCTGCTGCTCGGCGACAAATGCGGCGCGCATACCGTGCCCTATATCGAGGTGCGCAATCCGAGCGCACAGATCGAGCATGAGGCGACGACCAGCAAGATCAGCGACGATCAGCTTTTCTATGCGATGCAGCGCGGTCTCGATCAGGAGGCGGCGGTGGCGCTGATCGTCAACGGCTTCGCGCGCGAAGTGCTGCAGCAACTGCCGATGGAATTCGCGGTGGAGGCGCAGAAGCTGCTCGGCATCAGCCTCGAAGGGAGCGTCGGGTGATCTGGATGCTTGCGGCGGCGCTGCTGCAGGCCGCGCCCGCCGACGATGAGATCGTAGTGATGGGCCGCCGCCTTCAGGCGCTGTCGGTGATCCTGAGCCGCGACGCGAAGGGCAAGTTCGCATGCGGGCTGAGCGAGTCCAGCGGCAACCCCGCGGTCGATGCGCAATTGTGCCGGACGGCCGCGAAATGCGCGAAACAGGGCAAGGTCGCCGCCGATGCGATGCGAAGCTGCATCGATGCGCGTAAGCCCGCGATACTCGAAGAATTCGCCGCGCGCGTGCGGTCGGGAAAAGGTTGAAATGCTCAAGATCGAGAATCTCCACGCCGAAGTCGACGGCAAGCCGATCCTCAAGGGACTGACGCTCGCGATCAATCCCGGTGAGATCCATGCGATCATGGGCCCGAACGGCGCCGGCAAGTCGACGCTCGCCTATACGCTTGGCGGCCGGCCGGGTTATGACGTGACTGGCGGTTCGGTCGATTTCGCCGGGCAGGATCTGCTCGAGATGGAGCCGCACGAGCGCGCCGCCGCCGGCCTGTTCCTCGGGTTCCAGTATCCGGTCGAGATCCCCGGCGTCTCCAACGTCCAGTTCCTGCGCGAAGCGCTCAACAGCCAGCGACGCAACCGTGGCGAGGCGCCGCTCTCCGGCGGCGAGTTCCTGAAGGTCGCGCGTGCCCAGGCCGATGCGATGGGCATGGATATGGACATGCTCAAGCGGCCGGTGAATGTCGGTTTCTCGGGTGGCGAGAAGAAGCGCAACGAGATGGTGCAGATGGGGATCATCGATCCCAGGCTCGCCATTCTCGACGAAACCGACAGCGGCCTGGATATCGACGCGCTGCGCGTGGTGGGCGAGGGCATCAACCGCATCATGCGCACCCCCGACAAGGCGGTGTTGCTGATCACCCATTATCAGCGTCTGCTCGATTATGTGCAGCCCGACTTCGTCCATGTGCTGAGCGCGGGCCGGATCGTGCGCTCGGGCGGCAAGGAACTCGCGCTCGAACTCGAACGCGAAGGCTATGGAGCGCTGGCGGCGTGAACCTCGCGCTTCCCTCGGTCCGCCAGGAGGCGTGGCGCTGGTCCGATCTGTCGGGCCTGGAGGCGATCGCCGACGCACCGCGCGGCGCGGTCGAGGCCCTGGATCCGTCAGCCTTCTTCCTCGATCTTGGCGGCCCCCGCCTGGTTTTCATCGACGGCGTGTTCGACGCGGCGTCGAGCGATCCGCAGGGCGTGACGATCGGCCCGGTCGATGCCGCGACCGATCATCCGCTCGGTCGCGCCGCGACGGGCACCGGCTGGACGCTGTCGCTGGGCACCGATCATGCGACATCCGGCCCGGTCGAGATCGTCCATGTCGCGACGGGCGGCGCCAATCACCTGCCCGGCCGGATCGCGCTGGCGGCGGATGCGCAGGCGAGCATCGTCGAAACTTTTCTGGGCATCGGCTGGACCAACCGGCTGACGCATATCGATCTGGCGCCGGCCGCGCGACTGATGCGCTCGGTCCGCCTGCTTCAGCGCGAGGGTTTCGTCTCGCTGCGCGACGAGGCCGAGATCGGGCAGGCGGCCAGCCTCGTCACCATCGTGCTTGGCGCCGGCGAAGCCGGCAGCCGCATCGACGCCGCGCTGAACCTGTCGGGCGAAAGCGCCTTCGCCGAAATGGGCGGGACGCTGCTGTGCCGTGGCGACCAGCGCCAGGAGGCGGCCGTCGTGCTGCGCCATGCGGCCGAGAACGGCGCCAGCCGCCAGACCTGGCGCGCTGTCGCCGCCGACCGCGCGACCGCCAGCTTGGCGGCGCGCGTCGAGGTTGCGCGTGGCGCGCAGAAGACCGATGGCGAGCAGTCGCTGCGCGGCCTGCTGCTCAAGCGCACCGCGACGGTCAATCTGAAGCCCGAGCTCGAGATCTTCGCCGACGACGTCAAATGCGCGCATGGCGCGACCGTGGGCGAACTGGACCGGAATGCGCTGTTCTATCTCCAGAGCCGGGGCATCCCGCCGGCGCAGGCAGAGGCGCTGCTGACCCGCGCTTTCGTCGCCGACGCGCTCGACCGGATCGGCGAGGAGAAGGTTCGCGAGGCGTTCGTGAAGGATGCGGACGCGTGGCTTGATGGCGAAGGGGTTAGCGGAGGGTCTGCGACATGAGCCCCGAGACCTCCACACACACCCTCCCCCGACCCCTCCCGCAAGCGGGAGGGCCGCAGATGCTTCGCCCACTCGATCATCTCGCCGATTTTCCGGCGATCCCGGCGGGCTGGGCCTATCTCGATACCGCCGCCACCGCGCAGAAGCCGGCGCCGGTGATCGCCGCGATCGATCGCGCCTATGCGGAGACCTATGCCACGGTCCATCGCGGCGTCTATCAGCGCTCGGCCGACATGACGATCGCGTACGAAGCCGCGCGCGAACGCGTGGCGCGCTTCATCGGCGCGGGATCGGCGTCTGAGATCGTGTTCACGCGCGGCGCGACCGAAAGCATCAATCTGGTCGCGCAAAGCTGGGGGCAGGCGCATCTCAAGCGCGGCGACCGTATCCTGCTTTCGATGCTGGAGCATCATTCCAACATCGTGCCATGGCAGTTGCTGCGCGATCGCATCGGCATCGAGATCGATGTCGCGCCGCTGACCGCCGATGGCCGCATCGATCTCGACGCTGCGCAGGCGATGCTGACCCCCGCGCACAAGCTGGTCGCGCTCGCCCATGTCTCGAACGTGCTGGGTTCGGTGCTCGATGTCCGCCGCGCCGCCGAACTGGCGCATGCGGTCGGCGCGAAACTGCTGCTCGACGGTTGCCAGGCGGTGCCGCGACTGCCGGTCGATGTCGCCGCGATCGGCGCCGATTTTTACGCCTTCTCGGCGCACAAGCTTTACGGGCCCACCGGTTTCGGCGTGCTCTGGGCGCGTCCGGACATCCTCGATGCGATGCCGCCCTGGCATGGCGGCGGCGCGATGATCGATCGGGTGACGTTCGAACGGACGACCTATGCGCCCCCGCCCGCGCGCTTCGAGGCGGGTACGCCGCACATCGTCGGCGCGCTCGGCCTGCATGCCGCGATCGACTATGTCGAAGGCATCGGGCTGGAGGCGATCCATGCGCACGAGACCGCGCTGGTCCGCGCGACGCGCGACGCGCTCTCCGCGATCAACAGCCTCACGCTGTTCGGGCCCGAGGATTCGGCGGGCATCGTCAGCTTCGGCATCGAGGGGGTTCATCCCCACGATATCGGCACCATATTGGATGAAGGGCATGTGGCGATCCGCGCCGGCCATCATTGCGCGCAGCCGCTGATGGCGCATCTGGGCGTCGATGCCACCGCGCGCGCCAGCTTCGGGGTCTATAATGGCGAGGCCGATGTCGCCGCGCTGGTGAAGGGTATCGAACGAGTGACGAGGATCTTCGGGTGAGCGACGAACGCAGGATCGAGATCGAGCAGGTCGATGCGGCCGAAAAGCCGCCCAGGGCGCGCGTCGAGGACGCGGAGGCGCCGCGTGATATCTTCGAGCGGAAGCGCGATTATCTGGAAGGTTTCCTGGCGCAGGCGCCCGTCGCGGATCCGGCGGGCCAGCCGGGCGGCGATCTCTACGAAGCGGTGATCGGATCGCTGAAGGAGATCTACGATCCGGAGATTCCGGTGAACATCTATGATCTCGGCCTGATCTACGGCGTCGACATCACCGATGACGGCCATGCCGTGGTGACGATGACGCTCACCACGCCGCATTGTCCGGTCGCCGAATCGATGCCCGGCGAGGTCGAACTGCGTGTCGGCTCCGTGCCCGGCGTTGGTTCGGCCGAGGTCAATCTGGTCTGGGATCCGCCATGGGATCCGCAGAAAATGTCCGACGAGGCCAAGCTCGAACTTGGGATGCTGTAGCAGTCGATCAAAGTGGTACTTTGATCGAGAAAGTTAATCCGTTTGTCCCGAGCGAAGTCGAGGGCCATGGGCATCGCGCGAGAGACGTGTCTCGACTTCGCTCGACACAAACGGGGACAGGATTGGAATGAGATGACCACGACCACCCGTACCCGTCCCGCCGCGCTGACGCTTACTCCGGGCGCTGAAAAGCGTATCGCGGAGCTGATGGCGAATGCGCCGGAAGGCGCGATCGGCGTCAAGCTTTCGACGCCGCGGCGCGGCTGCTCGGGGCTGGCCTATTCGGTCGACTATGTCAGCGAAGCCAATGGCTTCGACGAGCGGATCGAGACGCCCGGCGGCCTGTTCTTCGTCGACGGCGCGTCGATTCTCTATCTCATCGGATCGAAGATGGACTGGGTGGAGGATGATTTCACCGCGGGCTTCGTGTTCGAAAATCCCAATGCCAAGGGTGCTTGCGGCTGCGGGGAAAGCTTCACAGTTTGATACCGGGATGCGGAGTCCGCCGTTAGATCGACGGGAGCGCGTGGCATGCGACGTTTCCGAGGTCGGAGTAATCCTATCACCGTCATTCCGGCGAAAGCCGGAATCTCGTGCTCGATGCCGAAGAAGATTCCGGCTTTCGCCGGAATGACGCCCTTTTTTGATCACTTTAGAAGCGGCACCCCCGCTTACCCCACGGCTTCGTGAAATCCCGACTCTCGTTGGGATGGCCGGGTGAGGCACCATTGCCGCAGACCGGCCCCTCGGCTACAGGCCGGGTCCTGTCATGGTCCCCGCGCTCGCCCATATCCGTAACTGGATCTTCGATCTGGATAATACGCTTTATCCGTCGTCGGCCGATCTGTTCGCGCTGATCGATGCGCGGATGGGCGAATATATCGGCGGGCTGCTGGGCGTCGACCGGATCGCGGCGCGCAAGGTGCAGAAGGATTATTTCCACGCGCATGGCACCACGCTGGCCGGGCTGATGGCCGACCATCAGGTCGATCCGCACGAATTCCTCCGCTTCGTTCACGACGTGCCGATGGACCGGCTGGTGCCGGACCATCGCGTGATCGACGGTATCGCGCGGCTGCCCGGGCGGCGGATCGTCTTCACCAACGGCGACGCGAGCTATGCCGCGCGCGTGCTCGACAAGCTCGGGCTGGGCGATCTGTTCGAGACGATCTACGATATCCATCTGCTCGACTATCGGCCCAAGCCCTATGCGGAGGGCTATGAGCGGATGTGCGCGGCGCTCGGCATCGCCGCCCCCGAATCGCTGTTCGTCGAGGATATGGCGCGCAATCTGGTGCCGGCGAAGGCGCTGGGGATGACGACCGTCTGGGTGAACAACGGATCGGAACAGGCCGGCGCCGACGCGCGGAGCGACCTGATCGACTACATAACCGCCGATCTCGGCGATTGGCTGGACCATGTCCTTGCAAAGGGGGAATGAATGAATTCTGACGTGCAGACGGTGATCGAGGCGGCGTGGGACGCGCGCGACACCTTGGGTTTCGGCACCACCGGCGAGGTCCGCGACGCGGTCGGGCATGCGCTGGCCGCGCTCGACGCGGGTGAGGCGCGCGTCGCCGAGAAGGTGGATGGCGACTGGGTGGTCAACCAGTGGCTCAAGAAAGCCGTGCTGCTCTCCTTCCGGCTCAACGACAATGTCGTGATCGAGGGGCCGGGCGGCGCCAACTGGTTCGACAAGGTGCCGTCGAAATTCGCCGACTGGGGTGAGAATCGCTTCCGCGCCGCCGGCTTCCGCGCGGTGCCGGGCAGCGTCGTCCGTCGCGGGGCGTTCATCGACAAGGGCGTCGTGCTGATGCCCAGCTTCGTCAATATCGGCGCCTATGTGGGCGAGGGCACGATGGTGGACACCTGGGCGACCGTCGGCAGCTGCGCGCAGGTCGGCCGCAACGTCCACCTGTCGGGCGGCGTCGGGCTGGGCGGCGTGCTCGAACCGCTTCAGGCCAATCCGGTGATCATCGAGGATGACTGCTTCATCGGCGCGCGCTCCGAAGTCGTGGAGGGCGTGATCGTCGGCCAGGGGTCGGTGCTGTCGATGGGCGTGTTCATCACTTCGACCACCAAGATCGTCGATCGCAACACCGGCGAGATCTTCGTCGGGCAGGTGCCGCCTTATTCGGTGGTCGTGCCCGGCACGCTTCCGGGCAGGCCGCTCGCCGACGGTTCGCCGGGGCCGAGCCTTGCCTGCGCGGTGATCGTCAAGCGCGTCGATGCGCAGACGCGCGCCAAGACCGGCATCAACGAACTGTTGCGGGATTGACGGCGACGCATCGAAGGGAGGATCGTGCGCGGCCATGACGCACGCCTCCCTCGTTCTCGACGAATTCATTCCCTATCGGCTGTCGATCGCCTCCAATGTGGTGAGCGACATCATCGCCAGCGCCTATGAGGCGCTGTTCGGGCTCAGGATCCCCGAATGGCGCCTGGTCGCGGTGATCGCCGAGGAAGGGCAGGTGACGCAGCAGCGCATCTGCACGCGCACCCGGATGGACAAGGTGACGGTCAGTCGCGCCGCCATCGCGCTGGTCGATCGCGGGCTGATCGCGCGTAGCGCGCACAGCGGCGATCGCCGTTCGCACCTGCTGGCGCTCACCGATGAGGGGCGGGCGCTTTACGCCGATGTGTCGCCCAAGGCGCTCGAACTGGAAGCGCGGATCTTCAGGGATTTCGGCAGCGAGGAACTGGCCGGTTTCATGACGATGCTGCGCCGGATCGAGGTGGCGGCGCTCGATGTGCTGTCCCCCGAGGATGCAGGGGCATGACGCGGACGACGATCAAGGACGTGTCCGACGCCGCCGGCGTCTCGATCAAGACGGTCTCGCGCGTCCTCAACAAGGAAAAATATGTCAGCGAGGACACGCGCCTGCGTGTCGAGGCGGCGGTGGCGCGGCTCAACTATCATCCGAGCCTTGCGGCGCGCACGCTGGCTGGGCGACGATCGTTCCAGATCGGGCTGATCCACGACAATCCCAATCCCTATTATATCTACAACATGCAGGCCGGGGTCGGCGCGCGCTGCCGCGAGGCGGGTTTCCGCATGATCGTCCAGCCCTGCGACATCAATTCGCCTGCGCTGATCGACGATATCGGCAGCCTGATCGATCAGGCGCAGCTCGACGGCATCATCCTGACGCCTCCCGTCGCCGATGCCGCGCCCGCGCTGGAGGAACTGGAGCGCCGGCGCATTCCCTTCGTGCGCGTCCAGCCGGGAACCGACCTGACCGCGACGTCGTCGTCCTTCATCGACAACGTCCAGGCGGCGGACGACATGACCGCGCATCTGATCGCGCTCGGCCATCGCCGCATCGGCCTGGTGATGGGCCATGCCAATTATGTCGCGAGCGGCCAGCGGCTGACCGGCTATCGCCAGGCGCTGCAGCGCGCGGGCATCGGTTTCGATCCCGCGCTGGTCCAGGCCGGTCAGTTCGATCTCCAGTCGGGCTCGGCGGCGGCCGAGGCGCTGCTCGCGCTCGAGCGGCCCCCGACCGCGATCTTCGCGAGCAGCGACGAGATGGCGGCGGGCGTGCTCGCCACCGCGCATCGGCGCGGCATCGCGGTGCCCGGCCAATTGTCGGTCGCCGGCTTCGACGACACCGATCTGGCGCAGGTGGTCTGGCCGCCGCTGACGACGATCCGCCAGCCGATCCATGCGCTCGGCTATGCGGCGGCGGATCTGCTGCTGGCGTTCGACGAGCGTGTCGAGCGGCGGCGCCTGGATCATGAACTGATCGTCCGCGCATCGACCGCGCCGCCGGGCGGGGCATAGCCGTCTTCTGGACTGTTGCTCCAGCTTTCGCTGGAGCAAGAGTGAAGGGGTGCTTACCCGATCAGCGTGAAGGCCCCGAGCGCACTCAGCATCAGCGCGACCAGCGTAGCCGCCAGGATCACCAGCAGCGGCCGGGCGCCCGCGCGGAGCAGGCTGTCCATCGGCGAGCGGATGCCGGTCGCGGTCACGGCGCAAGCGAGCAACGCCGAAGCGCCGGTCTGCGCGACATTGCTCACCGAGGCGGGCACGGTGAGCAGCGAATTGACGGCGGCGAGCGCGAAGAAGCCGACGACGAACCAGGGAAGTGCCGCGATGCCCGCGCTGGCGCCCTTGTCGCGTGGGAAGAATATCGCGACGACGGCGAGCACGGGCGCGAGCAGTGCGACGCGCGTCAGCTTGACGATCGCGGCGGTTTCGCCGGCATGGTCCGAAAAGGAATAGCCCGCGCCCAGCGCCTGCGCGACGTCGTGGATCGACGCGCCGATCATGAAGCCGGCCGCCGTGTCGCCCAGCCCCGCCTGGTGCGCGATGATCGGATAGAGGAACATCGCGAACGAACTCATGGCGGACACGCCGACCAGAACGAGCGCGAGCTGGGCCTGGCTGATCCGCCTGTCGCCGAGCAGGGTCGCCAGCGCCATCGCGGCGGAGGCGCCGCAGATCGCGACCGCGCCACCCGCGAGCGTGCCGAAGGCGGCGCTGAAGCCGAAGGCGCGCGCGGCGAGGATGCCGGCGCCGAGCGTCAGCCCCACGATCACCAGGATCGCGGCGAGCGCGGCCGGGCCGAGTTCGCCCATCTGGCCGAAGGTGACGCGCAACCCGACAAGCACGATGCCCGCGCGCAGCAGCGTGCGCGACGCGAAGGCGAGGCCAGGGGCGAGCCGCTTGTCGGCATTGAGGAAATTGAGCGCCAGCCCGATGAGCAGCGCCATCAGCGTCAGCGGTGCGCCGTAGTGATCGGAGAGATAGGCGGCGGCGAGGGTCGCGAAGGCGGTGACGATCAGTCCGGGGATATGGTCGCGCAGGCTGGGCGCGCTCGCGGGCTCGTAAAGTTCGCCATAGAGATCGGCCACCGCCGGCATCGGCCGCTGCATCGCGCTGTCGTTCACGTCTGTCCCCTGATGCCTGTTGCGATGTGCTGTGATTAAGCATTGTCACTTTGTCTATGACAGCGCTATCCTATAGCGACAAGTCGAGAAGGGATGAGGGGCATGACCAAGGCGCAGATGGCCGATCGCAGGCGGTGGCTCGTCGTCGGCCTCGTATTCGTCGCGATCGTTCTCAACTATGTCGATCGCCAGATCCTGGCCTTGCTCAAGCCCACGCTCCAGGCGGAATTCGACTGGAGCGACCGCGACTATAGCCACATGGCCTCGGCCTTCCAGTTCGCGGCGGCACTCGCCTTTCTCGGCACCGGCTGGTTCATCGACAAGGTGGGGTTGCGCTGGGGTTTCGCGCTGGGCGTCGGCATCTGGAGCCTGGCGGGCATGGCGCATGCCTTCGCAACGACGGTGGCGGGCTTCGTCACCTCGCGCGCGGTGCTCGGCGCCGCCGAATCGATCGGCACGCCCGCCGCGGTCAAGACCGCCGCCACCTATTTCAACGCGCGCGAACGCTCGATCGCGCTCGGCATCGGCGGGATCGCGCCCAATGTCGGCGCGATCCTGACCCCGCTGCTGATCCCGCTGATGGCGCTGGCGATGGGCTGGCAGGCGACCTTCCTGATCGCGGGCGGGCTCGGCCTTGTCTGGGTGGTGGTGTGGCTCGCCGTCCGCCTGCCCGAACAGCCGGGCGCGGCGGCGGAGGCGGCGGCGCCCAAGGTGCCGTGGCGCTCGCTGCTGACCGACCGGCGCCAATGGGCGGTGATCCTCGCCAAGGCGCTGACCGATCAGGTCTGGTGGTTCCTGCTGTTCTTCATGCCCGATCTGTTCCACCGGCTGTTCGGGCTGAGCCAGGGTACGCTGGGCCTGCCTGTCGCGCTCGTCTATTTCATGGCCGCGCTCGGCGGGCTGACCGGCGGATACCTGCCCGCGCGGCTGATGGGGCGGGGCTGGACACTCAATGCCGCGCGCAAGACGACGATGCTCGTCTATGCGCTGCTGATCCTGCCCGTGCCCCTGCTCGTCCATGCCGAAAGCGCCTGGATCGCGGCGCTGATCCTGGGGCTGGCGTTGTTCGCGCATCAGGGCTTCTCGACCAATGTGTTCGGCCTGACCACCGATGTGTTCCCGGCGCGCATCGTCGGCTCGGCGATCGGCATCGGCGCCTTTGCCGGCAATCTCAGCGGCATGGGCATGATCGAGTTCGCGGGCTGGTCGCTCGATGCCGGCCATGGCTATCTGCCGATGCTGCTCGTCTGCGCGGTGACCTATCTGCTGGCGCTGGCGGCGGTCCAGCTCATTCTGCCCAGGATCGTCGCGGACGACGAGGATGTGCCTGGCGAAGCGCCGGCCATCATCGGCCACTAAACGCTGAAATGCATATCGCCCTCTTCCCAAACAATCAGGATTATGTCATATGACAGCGATGTCAGATCATCTTCCCCCGCCGCCATCCACGCTTCCGCTCGGCCGGAGCGGACTCTCCGTTTCGCCGATCGCCTGGGGCATGTGGCGCTTCGCCGGGGACGATGTCCCCGCGGCGCGCGCGCGCGTCGAAGCGGCGCTGGCAGCGGGCGTCACGCTGTTCGACACGGCGGATATCTATGGCCCCGACAACGGCGAGCCTTTCGGCGCGGCGGAGGCGCTGCTCGGGCGTGTATTCGCCGAGAGCCCGGGTCTGCGCGACACCATGGTGCTGGCGACCAAGGGTGGCATCGTCATGGGCGTGCCCTATGATTCCAGCGCCACCTATCTGGCGTCGGCGATCGATGCGTCGCTGGCGCGGCTGGGTGTCGATCGCATCGAACTGTGGCAGATCCATCGTCCGGACATGCTGACGCATCCGCAGGAAGCGGCGCGTGCGCTGGAGGATGCGCATCGCGCGGGCAAGATCGCCGCGATCGGCGTTTCGAACCACAGCGCCGCGCAGGCGGCGGCGCTCGCCAAATTCCTGCCTGTGCCGCTCGCGAGCCATCAGCCCGAATTCTCGGCGCTGGCGCTTGGTCCGTTGACCGACGGCGTGCTCGATCAGGCGATGGCGGAGGAGATGGCGGTGCTCGCGTGGTCGCCGCTCGGCGGTGGACGCCTCGCGCGCCCGATCGACGATCATGTCCATGCGGTGGCCGCGCTGCTCGATCTGAAGGCGGATGCCTATGGCGTGTCGCGCGCCGCCGCCGCTTATAGCTGGATCATGGCGCATCCGGCGCGGCCGATCCCGATCGTCGGCACGCAGAATCCGGAACGGATCGGCGAGATACCCCAGGCACTGGTCCCCCGCTGGACGCGTGCCGAATGGTACGCGGTTTTGCAGACATCGATGGGAGAGAAGCTGCCATGACCAAGGGCGCTTGCGAGATCAGCTGGTTCTCGGCTCTGTGCGACGACGATTACGAATTTCTCGGCGTTCCCGACGAGAAGCTCAAATCGAGCTGGGAGCATTGCCGCGACATCGTGCTTCAGGCCGAAAGCGGCGGGTTCGACAATATCCTGCTGCCGTCGGGCTATGCGCTGGGCATCGACACGACTGCCTTTGCCGCCGCGATCGCGACGCTCGTCAAGCGCATCCGCCTGTTGATGGCGGTGCGCATCGGCGAAACTTGGCCGCCCCAGCTTGCGCGCCAGATCGCGACGATCGATCGCATCCTGGGTGGCCGGCTGACCGTCAACATCATCTCGTCCGACATGCCCGGCGAGACTTTGGCCTCCGCGCCGCGCTATGCGCGCACCGTGGAGGCGATGCACATCCTCAAGACCTTGCTCAACGGCGAGGCGCTCGACCATGACGGCGAGTTCTGGAAGCTGAAGCTCGATCCGCCGCGCATCGGCACGGTTTCCGGCAAGGCGCCGCAGCTCTATTTCGGCGGCTTGTCGCCCGATGCCCGCGAGGCGGCGGCCAGGGGCTGCGACGTCTATCTGATGTGGCCCGACCGGCAGGAAGCCGTTCGCGAGATCATCGCGGACATGACGGCGCGCGCGGCGAAGCATGGCCGCACGCTGCGCTTCGGCTATCGTGCCCATGTCGTCGTGCGCGACACCGAGGCGGAGGCGCGGACCGCCGCCGACCGGCTGCTGTCGAAGCTCGACGCCCAGACCGGCGCCGCGATCAAGGCGAAGTCGCTCGATTCCACCTCGGCCGGCGTCAATGCGCAGGTCGCGCTGCGCGAGGCGGCCTCCGATGACGGCTATGCCGAGGAGAATCTGTGGACGGGTATCGGCCGGGCCCGCTCGGGCTGCGGCGCCGCGATCGTCGGCGACCCCGATCAGGTGCTGGCGAAGCTCGAAAGCTATCGCGCGATGGGGATCGAGGCGTTCATCCTGTCGGGTTACCCGCATGCGGCGGAAGCCGACCTGTTCGCGCGTCATGTGCTGCCCCGGATCGATCACGGGCCGTTGGTTTGAACGAAAGGTGGTCTAACCTCCGCTTTCCTCTCCGTCCCCGGTGTCATCCCCGCGAAAGCGGGGATCCAGCTTCTTCTTCCTTTTTCCTGAGGCTTCACGGAATAGCTGGATCCCCGCTTTCGCGGGGATGACAAGTTGGGGTAATGACGGGACGCAGCCCTCAGCCCCAGACCCGCGCGTAGAGTTCCGCGATCTCGGCCGCCTCCGGCACGCGCGGATTGTTGGCCGGCGATCCCGATGCCAGCGCCTGTGCGCACATCGTCGGCACCATCGCGTCCCAGCGCGCCGCATCGATGCCCCATGCCGCCGGGCCGGGCACGTCGAGCTCGTCGTTGAGCGCCGCCAATTCGTCGAGCAGCCGCGCGACCGCCGACTGATCGCCTTCGCGCTCGTCGGCGACGCCCATCGCGCGTGCGCAATCGGCATAGCGGGCAAGGGCGGCGGGCGCCGACCAGGCAGTGACGGCGGGCAGCAGCATCGCGTTGGACAGGCCGTGCGGCACATGGAAATGCGCGCCGATCGGCCGGCTCATGCCATGGACGAGCGCGACCGAGCTGTTGGAAAAGGCAATGCCCGCCTGGGTCGCGCCGAGCATCATCGCCTCACGCGCCGGCCGGTCCTCGGGATCAAGGCAGACGCGGCGGAGATTGGGCGCGATCGCGCGCATCGCCAGCAATGCCATGCCGTCGCTGAACGGATTGGCGCGCTTCGAGACATAGGCCTCGATCGCATGGGTCAGCGAATCGATGCCGGTATCGGCGGTCAGGCGGCGCGGCTTGGTGAGCGTCAGCTCGTAATCGACAAGTGCCGCGATCGGCAGATAGGCGAGGCCGGGACAGAGCATCTTCTCGTCGGTCGCTTCATCGGTGATGATCGTGAAGCGTGTCGCGTCCGAACCCGTGCCGGCGGTGGTGGGGATCGCGATCACCGGCAGGCCGGGCGCATCCTGGACATGCGGCGCCTTGTAGTCGGCCATCGCGCCGCCATGCATGCCGAGCATCGCGATCGCCTTGGCGCTGTCGAGCGGGCTGCCGCCGCCGAAGCCGATCACGCAATCGTGATTCCCGGCGGCGAGGAACGCGACGCCGGCATCGATCGACGAAACGGTCGGATCGGGCACGGTGTCGGCGAAGACCCGGGCCGCCATGCCGGCCGCCTTCAATTCATCCTCGATCCGCGTAACCCAGCCCTGGCCCAGCAGAAACGCATCGGTGACGATCAGCGGGCGCGTCAGGCCGAGCATCGCCAGCACCTGCGGCAGTTCGCGGCTGGCGCCGCCGCCGATGCGGAAAATCCGGGGCAGCGATATCTGGGCAACCGTCAACTCGTCATCTCCTCGCGAATCGTCTTGCGTGCCATCCAGAATAGGGCGGAGGCGAGCGCGCCGAACAGGATGAAGATCATCAGCGACCAGCGCACCCCCTCCGCCATGCCCAGGCCGAGCGGTCCGCTGATCAGATCGCTGACCGCGCCAACGCCGAGCGGCCCGAGCCCCAGGCCGATCAGATTGATCAGGAACAGCAGCACGGCGGACGCGGTGGCACGGTTCTGCGGTCGCACCAGCCCCTGCACCGCCGCATAGCCGGGCCCGTACCAGAGCGTGTTGAGGAGCGGCGGAAAGGCGAACATCACCAGCGCGAACACCGCCGACTCCGAAAGCAGCCCGGCGATGTAGAAGGGGATGCCCATCAGCGTCGAAATGGCGGGGATGGAGACATAGGCGCGCAGGTCTCGCGCGCCGTATTTGTCGGCGAGATAACCACCCATGAAGGTGCCGACCGCGCCGGTGAGCCCCAGCACGATGCCCAGCGTGATGCCGAGGAAACCGGTAAGGCCCAGCCCGAAATCCCCGGCGATCAGGGTGAGTTCGGCGGCATGGTTGCGGAAGAAGAAGGGCGCGAGAAAGGCGGCGGCGCCATAGCCGATGAACGCCTTGATCGCGGCGGCGAAGGCGATCAGCCAGAAGGTCCGCTTGGAACGGATCTCCGCCATTGCTTCCCCAAAGGGCGGCCGCGCCGCACGGCGCGCGGCGAGATCGGCGGCGAGCCGGCTGCGCGGTTCGACCAATGTCGTCGCTGCGATCAGCGCCATCAGGATGCCGGGAGCGCCGGCGACCAGAAAAGCGGTGCGCCAGCCATGGGCGTCGGCGATCACCCCGCCCAGTCCCATGCCGAACAGCCCGCCGAGCGGAATGCCCAATGAATAGAAGGCGAGTGCGGACGCACGTTTCTCACGCGGCGTGTAATCGGTGATCAGCGAATGCGCGGGCGGCGTGCAGCCGGCCTCGCCGATGCCGACGCCGATCCGGCAGAGCACGAGCTGGACGAAATTCTGCGCGAAGCCGCACGCGATGGTGAACAGGCTCCACGCGCCCGCTGCCGCCGCGATGATCCGCGGCCGGTTGCCGGTTTCGGCAACGCGCGCGATCGGAATACCGAGCACGGTGTAGAACAGCGCGAACGCCAGCCCGGTCATCAGGCCCAATTGCCAGTCGGCGAGATGGAGATCGTGCTTGATCGGCTCGGCCAGGATCGAGACGATCTGCCGGTCGAGGAAATTGAGGATGTAGATGACCAGCAATACGCACAGCGCGTAGCGGCGATAGCCGGGCGAGACCGGCGCGACGGCGGCTGCCGCGGCAGGGGCTTCAGTCATGGCATCCTCTCCGGGATCGATTGACACGCCGATCCGCACGCTTCTTATGGCAGCGTTGTCGGAAAGGGGCGATATGGCGAATCTGCTGGTGCTGCAGTCGGTCTGGGGCCTCGACAAATGCCCCGGTTTCGACATCGAGAATGATCTCGATGCCGCGCTCGAACGCGTCGTCGCGGCTGGCTTCGACGGCGTCGGCGTCAACATCGCGCGGGTTGCGCGCACCGCCGGTGTCGCGCGCGTGATGAATCCCCGGGGCCTGGCCTGGGAGGGGCAGGTGCTGGTCCATCATGCCGATCAGCTCGCCGCCTATATCGAAGAGGCGCACCGGCTGGGCGCGCATCACCTGAACGTCCAGGTCGCGGGGCCGGTCGCTTATCTCTCCGATGCGCTGGCGCTGGTCGACAGCCTGATCCCGCTCGCCGAAGCCGCGCCGCTGCCCGTCTGGTTCGAAACGCATCGCGGGCGGCTGACCAACGATCTGCTCTTCACCCTGCGCCTGCTCGAGGCGCGGCCCGATCTGCCGCTGACCGGCGACCTCTCCCACTATCCCGTCGCCGGGGAGATGGAGCTGCCGCTGCGCGCCGACCAGCTTGCCGCGATCGAGACGATCCTGAAGCGCTGCCGCAATTTCCACGGTCGCGTCTCGACCACGCATCAGGTACAGGTGGCGATGCGCGCGCCGCAACATGCCGGCTGGCTGGACCAGCATATCGCCTGGTGGCGGCGCGGCTTCGAATATTGGCTGGCGCAGGCCGGATCGGACGATGCGCTCACCTTCATGTGCGAACTCGGCCCGCCGCCCTATGCGATCACTGCGCCCGATGGGCGCGAACTCACCGATCGCTGGGAAGAGGCGCAGGACATGCGTGATATCGTGCGGGGGATTTGGCGCGAGGTGAACGGGGCACCTTAGTCTTCTCTTGTCATTCCCGCGAACGCGGGAATCCAGACGATGTCGAACGACCGCGCGGGCGACTCTGGATCCCCGCGTTCGCGGGGATGACATTGAGGGGGTGAGTGAGATCACGCCTCCACGCCGATCGCGGCCGACCATTTCGCATAGGCCGCATCCGCCTCGTCGCGGCCGATCGCCGGCATGAACTCCGCATCGTAGCGCGCGAACCTCGGCAACTCGCTTTCGCCGATCAGCCCCGCGCCGAGCCCGGCGGCGAGTGCCGCGCCATAGGCGGTGCCTTCGCGTACCGCATGGCGGCGCACCTGCCGTTGCAGCACATCGGCCTGAAGCTGGAGCAAGGTGCCGCTTTCGGCCAGTCCGCCGTCGACGGGCAGCGCCTCCGGCACGGCCAGCCCCGGCACCGCCGCGATCAGATCGGCGATGTCGCGGAAGCGGAAGGCGATGGCCTGGAGCGCGGCGCGCGCGATATGGGCGGGCGTCGTCGCGAAGCTCATGCCGCCGATCAGCCCGCGCGCGGCGAAGCGCCCATGCGGGGCGCCCATGCCCTGGAGCGAGGGGCGTATCACGACACCGCCGGTGTCGGGCACCGATCGCGCCGCCGCCTCGAGCGCGGCCGGCGATGCGAACAGCCCCAGCGGCCCGCACAGCCATTCGATCAGCGATCCGGTGGTGATCACCATGCCCTCTATGCAGAAGCGCCGCCGGCCGCCGGCAAAGGCCAGCGCCTCGGCGGGCATGCTGCTATGGGGAGAGAGCGGCGCTTCCCCGGTGCCCGCCATCAGCACGCCAGACGTGCCATAGGTCGCCTTCCACGCACCCCGCGCCAGCGCGCCATGTGCGACCATGCCCGCCTGCTGATCGGCGATCAGCGCGGTGATCGGCACCGCTGCGCCCATCGTCGCGGCATCGGTCATGGCGATCGGCCCCCAGCTTTCGACCAGCCGGGGAAACAGGCTTTCGGGCAGATTCTGGTGCGCGATCAATGCGCCATCCCAGCCATCGCCGCCGACATAATCGAAATAGCCCGTCATCCAGGCGCAGGATGCGTCGGTGACATGGGCGGTCCCGCCGCTCAGCCGGTGGATCAGATAGGAATCGAGCGTGCCCCAGCAGAGATCGCCCACGGGCCGGTGGGCCATGGCGATCGCCGCCGGCAGCTTGGCGGAGGGCACTTGCGGCCAGGATATGAAGCCGGCGGCGCGCAGCGCCTTGTAGGCTTCCATGCCGCGCAGATCGCTCCAGATCAGGATCGGCGCGACCGGCTCCCCTGTCCCGCGATCCCATAGTATGACGCTCGCGCGCTGGGTGGTGACGCCGATCGCCGCGACATCCGTCATCGTCCGCCCGGCATTCGCCAATGCCCCCGCGATCACCGCGCGGCAGACCTCCCACACCGCCGCGCCATCCTGTTCGACAAGGCCGGGGGCGGGATAGGCGGTCTCGAACGGCCGTTTGTCGAGCCCGACGACCAGGCCGGCCGGATCGACCAGCATGGCGCGGGCACCGGTGGTGCCCGCATCGAGCGCAAGCAGCAGCTCAGGCATCGGGGATGAGGTTGCCCGGATTCATGATCCCCTGCGGATCGACTGCGGATTTGAGCGTGCGCAGCAGCGACACCCCGGCATCGCCCAGATCGTGATGGAGATAGGGTTTGCGTAGCCGCCCGGCGCCGTGATGGTGGGCGATGCCACCGCCATGCTTCGCCGTCGCCTCCATGATCGCGCGCCAGCATGCGAAATAGGCGGGCTCCATCTTCGCGCTGTCCTCGAAGGTGGCGGCGAAGCTGAAATACAGGTTTATGCCCGATCGATAGACATGCGAGCTGTGCGCCGACGCGTTGATCACGCCCGGCACCGCATTGAGCGCCGCGATCGCGTCGTCGTAGATCGCGCCGATCTCGCTCCAGCGCCCGGAGATCTCGACCGTGTCGGCGACATAGCCGCGCTCGAACATGTCGCGCCAGCTCGGCACATGGTTGCGCCGCTCGATCCAGGCCCGGGCGGCGGCGGGATCGCCCGGCTCCAGCCCTGCCGAACCCGCGATTTCGGCGATCGCCGCCAGCTCCGCCTCGACGCGGGCTTGCGGGCCTTCATGGACCATCAGCAGCATCGCCTTGCCGCCGCGCTCATGCTCGCGGAACAGGCGGCGCACCTCGCGTCCGTCATATTGGCGCATCACCGGCGGGCGCCAGTCGGCGCGGACGATGCGGCGCTGCGCTTCGAACCCCGCGGCCATGTCGTCGGCGTAATAGATGCTGTAGCCGCGATGCGCGGCCTTTTCGCGCAACGACAGGGTGACGCCGGTGATCACGCCCATCGTGCCTTCGGCGCCCATCAGCAGATGGCGCAGATCGGGGCCGGCCGCCGCGCGCACCGCCTTGCCCAGTGTCACCAGTTCGCCATTGGGCATCACCGCCTCGATCGAATGGATGATATCCTCGATATTGCCATAAGCGGTCGAGAATTGCCCGGATGCGCGCGTCGCCACCCAGCCGCCGACGCTGCTGATCGCGATCGACTGCGGCCAATGGCCGATGGTGAGGCCTTGCGCCGCGACCGCCTGTTCGGCCTCCAGCCCGTTCAGCCCCGCGTCGAAACCCGCGAGCAGATCGCGATCGTCGATGAAGCGGACCGCGTTCATGCCGCTCATGTCGAGCAGGATCGCGTCCGCGCCCGGCTCGATCCCGCCGCAGACGCCGCTGCCCAGGCCGAAGGGGATCAGCGGCACGCGCTTTTCCGCGGCGAGCATGACCACGCGGCGGACATCGTCGACCGATCCGGGCCGCACCACCCAGCCGGGCGCGGTCACGCTCTCGCCGCGCCAGTCGCGCAGATGCTTGACCGCCCATTGGTCGAAGCGGCGCGCATTGCGCGCTTCCGCGTCGCTCGCCACCCTGTCCGGGCCGATCGCCTGGATCAGCGCCTCGCCGATATCGCTCATTCGGATCCTCCCTATCGCGCGCCGGTCAGGACCAGGCGGCTTTCCTGTTCGATGGTTTCGCAGGCGGCGATCTGGCCCGCGCGTTCGCTGGCGCTCCAGCCGAGCAGCGCGCCCATCGCGTCGGCCGCCGGCGCGAGCGCATCGAGCCCGGCGCAGCGGTCGAACCAGGCGCGCGCGCTGCGGCGGACCCAATAATCCTCCAGGGTCGCGGCGCCCTCATGCGTCACCGCGCGCGCGGCTTCGGCGGCGACGCCGCCGCCCGCCGCGACGATCGCGGCCGCTTCATCGCCGTACAGTCCGGCCAGCCGTTCGGCGTCGAGCGGATCGAGGGCGTCGAGCCCGCCCATCACCAGCGGCATCACCAGGCCGCCGCCGGGCAGCGCTGCTTCGGCGGTGAAGCATGGATGCGTGGTGGCGCCCAGCCGTTCCGCCGCCATGTCGACCACGCGTTCGGCCATGGCGCGATAGGCGCTCAACTTGCCGCCCGCGATCGAGACCAGACCCGAGGGCGATGTCCAGATCTCGTCCTTGCGCGAGATTTCATTGGCCTTTTTGCCGGGCTGTGCGATCAGCGGCCGCACGCCCGACCAGAGCGCCACGATCTCGTCATCGGCGATCGGTGCGATGTCGAGCGCGGCCTGGGTCGCGCGCAGCAGATAATCGACATCGTCGCGCGCGGGCGCCGGCCAATAATCCGCATCGGCATGAAACACGTCGGTGGTGCCGAGATAGGTGAAGGCGCCGCGCGGCACCGCGAAGATACTGCGCTTGTCGGGCGCGCGGATGATCAGCGTCGCATTCACAGGCAGGCGCGCGCGGGGCAGCACCAGATGGATGCCGCGGCTGAGCGACAGCCGGTCCGCATCCTCGCCGGCTTCCAGCGCACGGACACGATCGACCCAGGCGCCGGCGGCGTTGACGACCAGCCGCGCGCGTACCCGCGCACCGGTGTCTTCTCCGCCAAGCGACGACCGCACGACCACGCCGGAGACCCGCCCGTCCTCGACGATGAGCCGCGCCGCCTCCGCATGATTGAGCACCACCGCGCCGGCTGCCTGCGCCGAACGGATATTGGCGAGCACCAGCCGGGCATCGTCGGTCAGGAATTCGGGATAGAGGATCGCGCCGTTGAGGCCGGTGGTGCGCATCAGCGGCTCGCGCTGCCGCAGTTCGGCGAGGCCGATCACTTCGTGGCGCTCGGCATCGGGCACGCCGCCCAATTTCTCGAAGGTCCAGAGCCCGGTGCGCAGCTTGGCGGCCATCGCCATCGAAACGGTCGGGATCAGGAAGGGCGAAAGCCGGGTGAGATGCGGCGCGATGCGGCGCACCACCTGCCGCTCGGACGCGGCCTCGCGCACCAGCGCGATATCGCCCTGCGCCAGATAGCGCAGCCCGCCATGAATCATCTTCGAACTGCGGCTGCTGGTCCCGCTCGCATAGTCGCGCGCCTCGACCAGCGCGACCGAAAGCCCACGCATCGCCGCGTCGCGCGCGATGCCCGCGCCGGTGATGCCGCCGCCGATCACGGCGAGATCGAACACGCCGTCCTCCAGCCGGGCGAAGGTCGCGCGGCGCGTGCGTGCGTCGAGTGCGGTCGTCGTCATGTCATGCACGCTATGCGAATGATCATGGCGTTGGTAATGCAAAACAGGAATGAGATGGTGAGCATCGGATGAACCTGCGGCGCCTGCGCCACTTCGAGGCCCTGCATCGGCTGGGCAGCTATGCGCGCGCCGCCGACGAACTGGGGCTGACCCAGTCGGCGCTCACGCGGAGCATCCAGAAGCTGGAGGCGGAGCTTGGGGCGACATTGTTCGATCGCACCACCCATTATGTGCGCGCCACCGACGATGCCGAACGGCTGATCCGCGCCGCGCGCGACGTGATCGCGGCGGCCGCCAATCTGGAGCAGGAGGCGCGCGGGCTGAAACAGCCAAGCTCGGGCACCGTCCGCGTCGGCGCCGGCCCCTATCCGCTCGAGCCATTGCTGACCGACGCGATCTCGCGCTTCGCCCGCCTGCATCCCGCCGTGCGGGTTACGGTGACGGGCGGTCCCTCCGATCGCCTGCTCGAGACATTGGTCGATCGTGGCCTCGATCTTGTCGTCTGCGATCGCGCGAAATTCGCCGCTTCGGGCCATGCCGATGAAGTGCTCTGCATCCCGTTGCCGCCAGAGCCGCTGATGCTGGTGTTCGCGCGCGATCACCCGCTTGCCCAGGCGGAAGGGCGGCTCGATACCGCCGCCTGGCCCTGGGCGCTGCCGCGTCCCGCGCCCAACAGCAATTTCCCGCGCGCGCTCCGCGCCCGCGTCGCGGCGGGCGACTTTCCCGATTACGAACTCGATTCGACCGCCGCCTGCCTCGCCATGGTGCGCGGCGGGCGCGTCATCACCGTGGTGCCGCGCTCGCTGGCGCTGCCGGCCTGCGCCGATGGCGCGCTGGTCGCGGTGGCGCTGCCGGTATCCGAACAGACGCGCGACGCGATCCATCTGCTGCGCAACCGCAGCCGCAGCGCGCTCGTCTCCGCATTCGTCGCGGCGGTGCGCGCGGCGGCGCATGCGCGGGATCAGCAGAGCCCGGTCGTCTGAGGTAGAAGCGCTTGCGCTTCTGCCGAGGGCGTGAAACGGGCTCTCATCCCAGCGCGGAAAGTCCCGCGAACAGCGCGGCATCGGGCGATCCCGCACGGTAGAAGACCGGGGGCTGGCCGAACGGCGCGGGCACGGTCACGTCCTGCCCGCCCTTGTGGGTCTCGCCGCTCCACACATGCACCCAGTCCGCGCCGGCGGGCAGATAGGTCGACCAGTCGCTGCGCCCCGCTTCGATCACCGGCGCGACCAGCAGGTCGGCGCCATAGAGATAGGCGGTCTGGATCGCATAGGTGTGCGGATCATCCTCGAAATGCAGGAACAGCGGGCGCTGGACGGGCAGGCCGGTCGCGACCGCCTCGTCCGACAGCTTGCGCAGATAGGGTGCGAGATACGCATAGATCCGCGTCATCCGCGCGAAATGCGCGAGCACCTGCGGGTCGCTGTCCATCTGCGTGTTGAGGCGCGGGCGATTGCCCTCATGCGTGCGCATCATCGCGGTGAACGCCGCCATTTCGGACCAGCGCATCGCCAGTTCGGGCGTACGGATCGTATCGAACAGGCTGGTATAGCCGCCGATATCGCTGTGACTGTAGGCATTGCCGAGCAGCCCGGCCGACAGCGCGGCGCAGATCACCGTGCCGATGCCGTCATGCCGGCTGAAATCGACCGACTGGTCGCCCGCCCACAGCATCGGGCAATGGCGCTGCGCGCCGCTATAGCCCGATCGCATGAAGAACAGCGCCTCGCCGGTCTTGCCGCGCCCGGCCACGCCCTTCGCATTGACCTCGGCCCATAGAGCGGGCCAGGCATTGTGCGCGCGCATGCCGTCCATGCCGTTCGCCAGCCGGACGTCGATCGGCAGATATTCGCCGAAATCGGCCATCCAGCCCGACAGGCCGAAATCGATCAGGTTGCCGCCGATGATCGTATCGGCGAACCAGGCCGCCGCCCGGGGATTGGTGAAGTCGACATGGCCGCAGTCGAATTCGCCGAAATCGATCACATAGGGTTCGTCGGCATCGGGCCGCATCACCAGATAGCCGTTCGCCGCCGCCTCGGCATAAAGCGGCCCGTCGACCGCGAGATAGGGATTCACATAGCCCAGGAAACGGATGCCGCGCGCGTCGAGTTCGGCGATGCGCGCCGGCAGGTCGGGATAGCGATCGGCATTCCATTGCCAGTCCCAGAACAGGCGGTTGCCGAAGCTGGTGATGCGCAGCCCCACCCAATCCTCGCACCACAGGCCGGAAATCGCGACGCCGGCGGCTTCATAGGCCTTCAGCCGTTCGAAGCTTTCGGCGCCGTCCTTCAACCCGATCACCGCACCCTTGAGCAGCCATTCGGGTAGCGGCGGCTGGCGGCCGAACCGGTCCGACAGCGCGGTCACGATCCCGGTGAAACGCGGCCGCGCCCAGAGTTCGATCCGGGCCGGCACCTCCCAGACCTCGATTTCGTGGAAGCCGGGATGGCGGAAGTCGAAGGCGGCATAGGCGCTGGTGTCGACATGCAGCGCGTAGCGGCGCGAGCTGATCCAGGTCGGCTGGGGATAATTGGTGTGGTAATAATCGCCGCCCGCGCCCTTCTGGTCGCATTGCCAGGTGAGCAGCGTGGATTTGTCGCGGCCGACGCCCGGCTCGGAGGTCCAGAGCGGAAAATGGCGGCCGGCCATGTCGAAATAGGAGAATTGCTCGCCGCCGCCCCACACATGCTCGCCGGGTTGGGCCGGCACGCGCAGCCATAGCCGGTTGATCGCCGGATCGAGCGCCTCGAACGCGATTTCGGCATTGCCGCCTTCGGCCGCGATGCGGAGCGCGAGCACCCAGGGTGCGCCCTCATGTGGCGCCAGACGGATGGTGCCTCCGTCGATTTCGGCATGGCGCAACGCGATCCGCTCGACGACATAATCGTCGATCTCGTAATGGCCGCGCGCGCCTTCGATGTTCGGCACGCCGCGACCGACGAACAGGCAGGGCGCATCGGCGCCATGTTCCAGGATCGTCGTGTCCCCCAGCGTCAGCACGAAGCCGCCGCCTTGCGCCTCAAGCGCCATCAGCCATGTTCCTTTCGGTCTCGGGAAATGCGGCGAAGCGCACGCGCAACGCCTTTTTGTCGATCTTGCCGGTCGCGCCCAGCGGCATCGCCTCGATGAAGGCGACGGCATCGGGCATCCACCAGCGCGCGATCCGGCCGTCGAGCACCGCCAGGATCTCGTCTGCTTCGGCTTTCTCGCCGGGGTGAAGCGCGGCGACGAGCAGCGGCCGTTCGTCCCAGCGCGGATGCGGCACGCCGATCACCGCGCAATGCGCGACCTTGGGGTGGCCCGATGCGATATTTTCGATCTCGATCGAACTGATCCACTCGCCGCCCGATTTGATGACGTCCTTGGCGCGATCGACGATCGCCATATAGCCTTGGCCGTCGATCGTCGCGATATCGCCGGTGTCGAAATAGCCGTCGTCGTCGAGGATCGCGCCGGCCTCTCCACCCAGATAACCCGACGATACGGTTGGTCCGCGCACGTGCAGCCGGCCGGGCGTGGTCCCGTCATGCGGCAGCCGCGCGCCGGCATCGTCGGCGATCTTGAGTTCGATGCCGAACGGCGGACGCCCCTGTTTCAGGCGGAAGGGCAATTGATCGTCGAAGGGCATCGCGGCGATGGCGGGCGTCAGCTTGGCATGGGTGCCGATCGGCGAGGTCTCGGTCATGCCCCAGCCCTGCACCGTTTCCACGCCATGCTCGCGCAGGCGGCGGACGATGCTTTCGGGCAATGCCGCGCCGCCGATGATGACGCGCTTCAGGCTGGTCAGTCGCCCGCCCGTCTGGTCGAGATGATGCAGCAACCCCTGCCACACCGTCGGCACCGCCGCGGAGAAGGTGACGCCTTCGCTCTCGATCAGCGCATGGAGCGACGCGCCGTCGAGCTGCGCGCCGGGCAGCACCAGCTTGCAGCCGATCGCGGCGGTCGACAGCGGCATGCCCCAGCCATTGGCGTGGTACATCGGCACGATCGGCATCGCGACATCGGTGATCGACAGGCCGAAGACGTCGGGCTGCAACGTCATCAGCATATGGATCACGGTCGAACGGTGCGAATAGAGCACGCCCTTAGGATTGCCGGTCGTCCCGGACGTATAGCAAAGCGCGCAGGCGGTCTGTTCGTCGAACCCGCCCCAGCGCGCGTCCGTGGCCTCCGCCGCCGCGATCAGCGTCTCGACCGCGATCGCATCCGGCAGCAGCGCGGCGTCGATCTCGGCCTCGTCGCCCAGGATGATCACGATTCCGCGCCAGTCCATCGAACCCAGCAGTTCGGCGAGCAGCGGCTGGAAGCAGGGATCGACCAGGATCGCGCGATCGCCGGCATGGCCGATGATATAGCGGAGCTGCTCGGCGAACAGGCGCGGATTGAGCGTGTGGCAGATCGCGCCCATGCCCATGATCGCGAACCAGCCCTCGAGATGGCGGGCATTGTTCCACGCCATCGTCGCGACACGGTCGCCCCGGCCGATGCCGAGTGCCGCGAGCGCGGCGGACAGGCGTCGCGCCCTGATGCCGATCGCGGCATAGTCGGTGCGCAATATGTCGCCATTGCCGCCGCGGCAGATGACGGGACGGTCGCCGTCCCAGTCCGCCGCATGATCGATGATGCGATCGACCGTCAGCGGCCAATCCTGCATCAATCCGCGCATGGGGATTTCCTGGCAAGGGGGCAGGACGTGATGATCATGTCCCGCCCCCTGGGCCTGTCCGGTCAGAAGTTCACGCGGCCCGAGATGCCGAAATAGCGATCGGCGTCGCGCGGCGTGATCTGGCGCATGAACGACGTGCCGTTGGGGATGCGCTGGATCACGAAATGCTTGTCGGTGATGTTCTTGGCGAGCAGCGAGATGCTGTATTTCTCGTCCTTGGTGCGGAAGGTGATGCCGGCATCCCAGATCGCATAGCCGTTCTGGAAGGCATTGGGGTTCTGGTTGATGTCGAACTGCGTCCGGCTCTGATAGACCAGCGAGCTGTTCAGATCGACGTCGAACGCCTCCAGGCCCAGCGGCAGGCGCCAGTCCGCCGTCACCGTGCCCTTGTATTTGGGCGCGAAGGGCAGGGGCTTGCCGTTGATCGCCGCCGCGCAGGCGATGGCGGCGCCCGCCGGGCAGTTGAAGGTGTTGATGTGCGCGTCGGTATAGTTGAAGCCGCCGTTCAGCGAGAAGTCGCTGGTGACCTGCGCGTTGAAATCGACCTCGATGCCGCGCGTCGAGACCGTGCCGGCATTGGTCAGGCGGGTGACGACCTGGCCGGCGACCAGATCGAGGAAGTTCGCCTGGTAATTGTCGTATTTGGCATAGAAGGCCGCCAGGTTCAGCGTCAGGCGGCGATCGAACAGCCGGGTCTTCAGGCCGATTTCATAGGCGTTGGACTTTTCGGGATTGATCCGGCCGGTATCCTGCGCGCGCATGTTGAAGAACACGTTGAGCGCCGGGCCCTTGTAGCCGCGCGTGTACATGCCATAGGCCATCACGTCGTCCGACAGGTCGTATTGCAGGCCGGCATTGCCCGACCAGCCATTGTCGCTGATCGATCCCGCCGCTGCGAAGCCTGGATTCACGCCCGGAAAGGCGGCCGCCGAGGTGGAGGTGCGGACGAAATCATATGCGACCTTGTCATGGGTATAGCGTGCGCCGAGGATGCCGCGGAATGCATCGGTGAAGTTCGCGGTGAGCTGCCCGAACCCGGAATAGCTGGTCAGCTTGGTCGTGAAATCGGCATTGCCCTGATTGGTGACATAGGTGGACGATCCCGCTGCGCACGGCGTCAGGCCGTTGGCGGTGGGCAGGGTCGACGCGGTGCACGAGGTCACCGTGCGGTTGAAGAAGTCGACTTCCTTCGTCTTGTAGAAATAGACGCCTGCGACATATTCCAGGAATTGCGGGCTGTTCGATGCGATGCGCAGTTCCTGCGTGAACTGGTCGAAGCTCAGGTCTCCGCGATCGTGCGACAGCACGTCGCCCGACGCGGTGCCGGTGTTGACGTAGCGCGGCGCATCCGAACGGAAATCGCCGTCGCGCTGCTGATAGTTGAACCAGTGGCGATAGGCGGTGATCGAGGTCAGCGTGGCCGCGCCGAGATCGAGATCGATCTGCGCGGAGATGCCGCTGTTCTTGTCGCGCGTATAGGGATCGAGGTCGTTGTCGATATTCTTGTTGCGGCCGTCGAGCGTCAGCGGCGCGAGCGAGGGGATGAAGACGGCGTTGTTGAATGCGGAGCTGAAGACGGTGCCGATGCTGTCGGCATAGCCATTGTCGCTGTTCTTCGAATAGTCGCCGATGATCGCGATCTTCAGGTCGTCATTGGGTTCGAAGACCAGCTTGCCGCGCACGCCCCAATGTTCGTAGCCATTGACCTTGCGGTTGTTGAATACGTTGCGGCCATTGCCGTCATATTTGGCGTAGAAGCCGGTCAGCGAGGCGGCGATGCCGGTGCCGAGCCCGCCGGAGACGCTGCCGCGCACGCGGAACTCGTTGCCCTCATAATAGGACGCATCGATATAGCCGCCCAGCGTGTCGCCGGGCTCGCGCGTCACGATGTTGATCACGCCGGCCGACGCGTTCTTGCCGAACAGGCTGCCCTGCGGCCCGCGCAGCACCTCGATCCGCTCGACATCGAGGAAGTCGGAGGTCTGCTGGCCGGTACGGGCATAGACGACGCCGTCGATCACCGTGGAGACCGAAGGTTCGACGCCCGAGGAGAAGGAAATCGTGCCGACGCCGCGGATGGAGAGCGCCGAATCCTTGTTGGTGTTGCCCTTGCGGAAGGTCAGCGTGGGCACGCGCTGGAAAAGCTGTTCGGCCGAATTGACGTTGCCGCGCTCGAGCTGGGCGCCGCTGACGACGGAAATGGCGAGCGGCACGTCCTGCAGATTCTGTTCGCGCTTCTGCGCGGTGACGATGATGTCGGCGACGCCGCCATCCTGCGCTTCGGGTGCGGCCGCGTCCTGCGCATGGGCGGTGCCGCCCGCCAGTGCGACGGCGAGCACGCCGGTCAGAGCAGCGCCGAGTCTTGCCTTGGAATAGGTCATCGTCTTCCCCTCCTGCCGGGTCCATCCGGATCTTCGCCCGCTTGGACATGTGCCGGGGCGCCAGCGGCGCCGTTAATGTCAATTGGATCAGTTGACAATAAGGTCAACTCTAAATCCATCAGGGAGAGTGCCCTGACCGGTCATTGCAGTCCAATCGAGATTTATCGCTTGGTCATGTCCGAATACTATGACCTTCGCGCGACAAGCGCGCGGACATCGTCGAGGCAGGCGGTGGTGGCGCGCGCGACCTCATCGTGCAGCCAGCCGACGATCTCGGGTGTGGGCCCGATATCGGGTTCGAGCAGTGCGAAATCGAGATAGACGGCGGGCGCGATCGGCCGGATCACCACGCCCAGCCGGTTGAACAGGGGGGCACTGAACGGCTCCGCGATCGAGACGCCCAGGCCCGCTTCGACAAAGGCGTACAGGATCTGCGAATGCTGGGTCTCCAACCGGCGCGAAACCGGGATGCCCGCGGTTTCCAGCGCGACGTCGATGCCGTTCCACAGCGCGTCCGCCTCGTGCATCGGGCCGATGAATTCCTCGCCCGCCAGGTCGGAGACGGACAGGCGCTCGCGATGCGCCAGCGGATGGCCGGCGGGCAGCACGCAGACATATTCGGCGCGCGCGATCATCGTCGAGCGGATGCCCTCGCGCGGCGGGATCTCCACGCCGATGCCCAGATCGGCCTGGCCCAGGAATACCCGTTCCTCGATCGCGCGCTGGCCCAGCGATTCGACGGTGATCTTGATGTCGGGATACAGGATGCGGAAGCGCTGGATCACGGCAGGCAGGATCGACATCGCGATCGCCGCCAGCGCGGCGATCCGCACGGTGCCGACGGGGTGGGCGCGGATGCGCCGCGCCGCCTGATCGAGCAGGTCCAGGCCGGTATAGCTGCGCCGTACTGCTTCGAACAATGCATGCGCCTGCGGCGTCGGATGGACGCGCGCGCCGCGCCGGTCGAACAGACGGAAGCCCACGGCGCGTTCCAGATCGGCGATCAGGCGGCTGACTGACGGCTGACTGATATTGAGCATCGTGGCGGCGGCGGTGATGCCCCCGCTCATCATGACGGCGCGGAACGCCTCGACCTGTCGCATGCGCATAAGCCATAGTATGCACGTATGACGTTGCAGCGCAATTCGATTGGATGCGATGGATGCTCTGCGCGATGATGATGCGATCGATGGGCAGGCGCCCACACCATGGAGAGGCATCATGGACTATTCCGCACAACGTGCCCAATTCGCGGCCGAAGGCTATGCGGTGTTCGAACGCGTGCTCGAAGGGCCGCTGCTCGATCTGCTGCGCGACGAATGCGGCCGCGTGATCGAGCGCGAGGATGCGCGGCTCGACGCGCTGGGCGTCGAGGTCGACGGCATCAGCCACAAGGGCAAGCGCTATTTCGCCGGCGAATGCCAGCGCGTTCAGCCCGAATTGCGTGTCATGCTGTTCAGCGAGACGATGGCCGATATCTGCCGCGCGACCCTGGGTGACGACGCCTATTTCTTCTACGATCAATATGTCGTGAAGGGCGCGGACAAGGGCATGCCGTTCAGTTGGCACCAGGATTCGGGCTATGTCGTCGGCAATGGCGGCCCGCCCGATCACAAGCCCTATCTCACTTGCTGGTGCACGCTGGACGACACGACCGTCGCCAACGGCACGGTGCGGATCCTGCCTTTCTCGCAGGTGCCCGCCACGCGCGATGGCATCGTTCCCCATGAACGCCAGCCGGGCAGCAACGATCTGGTCGGCTATAGCGGCGACGCGGAAGGGGTGACGCTGGAGGTGCCGGCGGGCAGCGTGGTCGCCTTCTCCAGCCTGGCGCTCCACGCCACCGGATCGAACACCACGCCGAAGATGCGCCGCGTCTATCTGGCACAATATTCGCCCGAACCGATCCTCAATCCCGGCACCAACCATCTGCGCCGCAACGCGATCGCGTTCCTGCGCGGCGGGCGGCAGGTGACGATCAGCTGAATTCTTATCGCTTGCGCTCTGCGCGGCGATGTTCCACCGGCGTGCGGCGGACAGTCAGCAAGGGAGCCTGCGCATGGTCGATACACCGTTGATCGTCGGACTGGGCGGAACGGGAACGCCCAACAGCTCGTCGGAAAAGCTGCTGCGCCAGGCGCTGGAGCGTTGCGCCGCGCGCGGCGCGGAGACGCTGATGTTCGACGGCGCGGCGCTCGACATCCCGATGTACGCGCCCAGCGAAAGCGCGCGTGACGAGAAGACGCTGGCGCTGATCGCCGGTCTGCGCCGCGCGAACGGCATCATCATCGCCTCGCCCGGCTATCACGGCACCGTATCGGGCCTGATCAAGAACGCGCTCGATTATGTGCAGGACATGGCGGAGGATGAGGCCGTCTATTTCGAGGGCCGCGCCGTCGGCCTGATCGCCGCCGCCGCCGGCTGGCAGGCGACGGGCACCACGCTCGCCACCCTGCGTTCGATCACCCATGCGCTGCGCGGCTGGCCGACGCCGATGGCGGTCGCGGTCAATTCGATGGTGCCGATCTTCGGCCAGGACGGCACGATCACCGACACCGGCATCTGCAACCAGCTCGACATATTGGCGCAGCAGGTGGTGACCTTCGCCCGGATGCGCGCACTCCATGAATTGTCGTTGCAACAGGCGGACGGCGAACGCGAAGCGGACCGCGCCGGCGCCGAGTGATTTGGGCCATGGCGGACGGCGAACGGCACCGATCTGCTCTTGCATAAATTTCCTCTGTCATTCCCGCGCATGCGGGAATCCAGTGGCGTAGAGCGCGATGATCAACATCTCCTGGATTCCCGCGTTCGCGGGAATGACAAGGAGAGTTACCCCATGCAGCAAACTTGACTCTTCTCGCGTTCCGGCGAGAATGGAACAAATCATGAACAATTCGGACCTGCCGTGTCCACGCACCATGCCTTGCTGTCCGCTGAAATCGAGGAAGACTCGCCGGAAAACCGCGCTTCCGCGACGGAGGCATTTGCCGCAGCGACGGCGCTTCAGCCGCGACTCGTCGAGGTCTTCGCCGAGTCGCGCGATGCGGCCGGCTGCGGATTCGCGATGGCGCAGCTCGGTGCCCGACTGCGATCGGGAACCATGCTCTGGGTGCAGGATCGCGTCGCGCTGCGCGATCATGGCCGGCCCTATCCCCATTGGTGCCGCGCCCGGCCGAAGGCGGAGGGGCCGGGCATCCTCCATATCGTCGCACGCGATGCCGGCCAGGCGCTGTGGGCGATGGAGGAGGGGCTGAGATGTGCCGAACTCTCCGCCGTGATCGGCGAGGTGGCGGGCAATCCGCGCGCGCTCGATTTCACCGCGACCCGCCGGCTGGCGGTGGCGGCGGAGCGCTTCGGCGTGCCCGCCTTGCTGCTGCGGCTGGGATCTCAAGCCGATCTGAGCGGGGCGCGGATGCGCTGGCGTGCGCGCAGCCGGCCGTCGCTGGTGCCGCGCTGGAATGTCGCTGCGCCGGGCATGCCGATCTGGTCGCTGGAACTGTTCCGCGCGCGGGGCGCACGGCCCGGGCAATGGGATGCCGCGTATGACCGGGCGGCGGATCGCCTCGATCTGGTTTCCCCGCTTCGCGATCCAGCGCTGGGCGAGGGCGAACGGCGACGCGGCTAGAGCAGGGCCGGTCGCGCTCGTTTCCGAGGGCGCACACGGTATTCTGATCGATGCGGTCAACGCGCAGGCGCGTGACGGTGGCGCACGCCCCGGACAGAGACTGGCGGATGCGCGTGCCGCGTTGCCGGTACTTGCCGTCTGGCCATCGGACAAGCCCGGTGACTCCGCAGCGCTGGAGCGTCTCTGTCATTGGTCCGAACGCTGGTGCCCCTTTGTCGCGATCGATGGCGGCGACGGGCTGCTGCTCGACATCACCGGCGCGGCGCATCTCTTCGGCGGCGAAGCCCGGCTGGCGGTGGAGATGCGCGTACGTTTCCGCAGGATGGGACTGACGGCGCGCATCGCGATCGCACCCACGGTGGGCGCCGCCTGGGCGCTGGCGCGCTATGCTTCAACCTCACCGTTCGGACTGAGCCTGTCGAAGTCCTGTCCTTCTGGGGCATCGACGCCAAAAGAAAGGGCAAGACTTCGACAGGCTCAGTCCCAACGGAGTGAGGCGTCGACGCCGAACACGATCTGCCCGCCCGAAGCACTCGCCGCCACGCTCGGCCCGTTGCCCGTCTCCGCCCTCAGGCTCGATGACGACACCGTGCTGCTGCTCGGCCGGCTCGGCCTCAAGACCATAGCCGCGCTTGCCGAAATCCCGGCGCTTGGGCTCGCCCGCCGTTTCGCGCGCGCCGATGGCCCCTGGGCCGATCCGCCGCTGCGGCTGGCCCAGGCGTTCGGTCGCACCGAGGAGCCGGTCAATCCCGCGATCCGCGCGCCGGTGCCGCGCGTGGTGCGTCGCGTCGTCGAACCGGTGCTGCATGTGCCGATTCTCGAACCTTTGGTGGTCGAGATGGCGGAGGCTTTGTGCCGCCAACTCGCCGAACGCCATGCCGGTGCACGGCATCTCGGATTCCAGGCCTTTCGCGTCGACGGCGATGTCCAGGCGCTGGAGGCGCGCACCAGCCAGGCTATGCGCGATCCCCGCCATATGGTCCGCCTGTTCGCCGAACGGTTCGAGACGCTCGACGCCGGTTTCGGCTTCGATGCCTTCGCGCTCACCGCGCTCTGGCACGAACCGCTCGATCCCGCGCAGACGGGGCTGATCGAGGCCGAGCATGACGCGACTTCGCTCGCCCGGCTGATCGACCGGCTGAGCGTACGGCTGGGGGCGGGCAATGTGTGCGTCCCCTTGTTCCTCGAAAGCCATCTGCCCGAACGCGCGCTGCAATGGCGGCCGGCACTGGCGCATGAAGCGGGGGGCGAGGCACCGGCGCCGCTCACCCCCGAGCGCCCGATCCGCCTGTTCGATCGTCCGGAGCCGATCGGGGTCACCTATGCGACGCCGGAGGGTGAACCGCGCCGCTTCCAGTGGCGCCGCAAGCTGCACCGGATCGTCAAGGTCGAGGGGCCCGAACGGATCGCGCCCGAATGGTGGCGCGAACGATCGACGACGCGACTGCGTGACTATTACCGCGTCGAGGATGAGGATGGCGCGCGCTTCTGGATCTATCGCAACGGCTTGATCGATGATGGCCGGGGCGGAGCGCCCGACTGGTATCTCCACGGGCTGTTCGCCTGATGCCGGACAAGCCGCTCACGCCCGGCCTGCGCGTCCTCGCCATCGCCAAGCTGCCGGGCTTCGTGCCCAATCCGCCGACCCCTTATGTGGAGCTTGGCGTCACGACGCCATATTCCTTCCTGCGCGGCGCATCGCCGGCAGTGCAGCTTGCAGAACATGCCTATAATCTCGGTTATCACGCACTGGGCGTCGCCGATCGCAACACCATGGCGGGCGTGGTGCGGATGGATATGAACGTCTCGGGCGGGGGTATGAAACCGCTGATCGGCTGCCGGCTCGATCTGGTCGATGCGCCGTCCTTCCTCGCCTATCCCAGGGACCGCGCGGCTTATGGCCGGCTTTGCACCTTGCTGTCGCGCGGCAAGATGCGCGATCTGGATGGCGAATGGCAGGCCAAAGGCGAATGCCACCTGACATTGGCGATGCTGGCGGCACATTCGGAAGACGTGCAGCTCATCGTGATGCCGCCCGACGATCTCGACGGTTTCGGGGAGGAACTGGCGCGGTTGACCGCGATGTTGCCGACGCTGAAACATGTCGCCGCCGCCTATCTCTATCGCGGCGACGACAAGGCGCGGATCAACCGGCTCGACGCGATCGCACGCACCCACCGCCTGTCGATCCTGGCGACCAACGACGTCCATTATGCGACGCCCGATCGCCGCCCGTTGCAGGACGTGATGACCTGTATCCGCGAAAAGACCATAATCGCGCGTGCCGGCTTCCTGCTTCACGCCAATGCCGAACGGCATCTGAGATCGCCCGCCGAGATGATCGAACTGTTTCGCCGCTGGCCGCATGCCATCGCGGCGACGCGCGAGGTGGCGGATGCGTGCCGGTTTGCGCTGCAGGAGTTGCGCTACGAATATCCCGACGATCCGATCCCGGAGGGCCGAACGCCACAGCAGCATCTTGAGGCGCTGACATGGGAGGGGGCGAATTGGCGTTACCCCAAAGGCCTGCCGGAAAAGGTCGAAGTGGCGATTCGGAAAGAGCTCGACCTGATCCGTCGGCTCGACATCGCACGCTATTTCATCACGGTGTACGATATCGTCGCTTTTGCGCGAGGTCTGGACCCGCCGATCCTGTGCCAGGGGCGCGGCTCTGCGGCGAACAGCGCGGTCTGCTATTGCCTCGCCATCACCAATGTCGATCCTGAGCATGTCTCGCTGCTCTTCGAGCGGTTCATCTCTGTCGTGACGCGTGACGATGGCAGCATCACTTGCGATGCGCCCGATATCGACGTCGATTTCGAGCATGAGCGCCGTGAGGAAGTCATCCAGCATATCTATAGCCGCTATGGCCGCGACCATGCGGGGTTGTGCGCGACGGTGATCCATTATCGCCCGCGCAGCGCAGTGCGCGAAGTGGGCAAGGCGATGGGCCTGAGCGAGGATATCACCTCCGCCATGGCGCGCACCGTCTGGGGAAGCTGGGGCAGCGAGGTCGACGAGGCCAAGGTGAGGGAGGCGGGGCTCGACCTGTCCGATCCCATGCTTCGGCGGGTCATCGCGATCACCAACCAACTCATGGAGCTGCCGCGACATCTGTCCCAGCATGTCGGCGGGTTCATCCTGACGCGCAACCCGCTGATCGAGAATGTGCCTATCGGCAACGGCGCGATGGCCGATCGCAGCTTCATCGAATGGGACAAGGACGATATCGATTATCTGGAATTGCTGAAGGTCGATGTGCTCGCGCTCGGCATGCTCACCTGCATCCGCAAGGCCTTTGACCTGATCGAGACGAAGCATGGCGAGCACTGTGACCTCGCCAATATCCCGCCTGATGACGAGACGGTCTACGACATGCTCTGCGCGGGGGAATCGCTCGGCGTATTCCAGGTCGAGAGCCGCGCGCAGATGAACATGCTGCCACGGCTCAAGCCGCGGACATATTATGATCTGGTCGTCGAGGTTGCGATCGTCCGTCCCGGTCCGATCCAGGGCGACATGGTGCATCCCTATCTCAGGCGACGGAACGGTATCGAGACGGTGGAATATCCTTCGCCATCACCCGACAAAGGACCGCCGGACGAACTGAGGAAGATTCTGGCACGCACGCTTGGCGTGCCGATCTTCCAGGAACAGGCGATGCAGATCGCGATGGATGCAGCCGAATTCTCGCCCGAGGAAGCGACCGAGCTTCGCCGCGCCATGGCGACCTTCCGCTCGCGCGGCACCATCGGCAAGCTTGAGGAGAAGATGGTCGGCCGCATGATCGGGCGTGGCTATGATCCCGAATTCGCGCGGCGCTGCTTCGATCAGATCAAGGGGTTCGGCGATTACGGCTTTCCCGAAAGCCATGCCGCCAGTTTTGCGCACCTCGTCTATGTGTCGAGCTGGATCAAATGCTATTATCCGGAGGTCTTCGCGGCCGCCTTGCTCAACTCGCAGCCCATGGGCTTCTATGCCCCCGCCCAGATCGTCCGCGACGCGCGCGAAAACGGCGTGGAGGTGCTACCCCCTGACGTGAACATGAGCGAATGGGATAACACACTCGAACCCATTGGCCGGCTGCACGATCATTGGCCGCATTATCCCCCGCCGACATCGATCTTTGGGAGATGGAAAACGGCCCGGGACGCGCGGATGCGTAAGGACAGGCTTGGCATGCGCTACGCCCTGCGCCTCGGCTTCCGCCAGATCGACGGCATCGGCGAGGATGTCGCCCAGGCGATCATGCAAGCGCGCGATACGCCTTTCGCCGACGTCGAGGACTTGAAGGCGCGATCGCGCATCCATGTCGCCGCGATCCGCAAGCTGGCGGCGGCCGATGCCTTTCGTTCGATGGGGCTCGATCGCCGTCAGGCGCTTTGGGACAGCCGCGCGCTTCGTCAGGCGCCGGACTTGCCGCTTTTCGCCTTCGCCGACGCCCGCGACGAAGGCGTGGAGGCGCAGCCCGTCATGCTGCCCCAGACGCCGCTTTCCGAACATGTCGTCTCGGATTACCAGACGTTGCGCCTGTCGCTGAAGGCGCATCCGCTCGAATTCCTGCGCGGTCATTACGATCATCGCCGTTTCATACGGAACGACCGGTTGGCGATGATGAAATCGGGCAACAAGGTCGCGGTCTCCGGCCTCGTGCTCGTCCGCCAGCGGCCCGGCACCGCGAGCGGCGTGTGCTTCGTCACGCTCGAGGACGAGACGGGGATCGCCAATCTCGTCGTCTGGCCCAAGGTCTTCGAGCAATATCGCAAGGTGGTGATGACCGCACGGCTGATGGAGGCGCGCGGCTATGTGCAGACCGACGAGACTGTCGTCCATGTCGTGGTGCAGGAACTGGTCGACGCCACCGGCACGCTGGCCGCGCTGTCCGACGATCTGCTCCGTGCGGAGGTCGCGCGCGCCGACCATGTCGTGAAGCCCTTGCCCGTGGGGCTGCACCGCCATCCCCGCAATGTCAGCATCATCCCCAAGTCGCGCGATTTCCATTGAGCGCTCTCCCACAAAGCACTGGCAATCGCCCGCATCAGCCGACACAAGATAACGCATGAAATGATTTGGGAGATCGGCATGCGACGGATCATCGGGGGAACGGCACTGGCATTGGCGCTGGCCTGGAGCGCCGCCGCATCGGCCAAGCCGCCAACGCCCGCGCAGGTCGATCAGGCGAAGGACATCCTCAAGAAATCGATCGGCTACCAGACGGTCGAGGGGCGCGGGCAGACCGTCGCCTATGCCGAATATCTCGCCTCGGTGCTCAAGACGGCGGGCTATGCCGACAGTGACATCGTCATCACCCCGATCGGCAACACCGCGACGCTGGAAGTGACGCTGAAGGGTACGACCGATGCCAAGCCGATCCTGATCTCGGTCCATATGGATGTGGTGGAGGCCAAGCCCGCCGACTGGCAGCGTGATCCCTTCACCGCGGTGGAGGAGAATGGCTATATCTTCGGGCGCGGCGCCGAGGACAATAAATACGATCTCTCGATGGTCGTAGCGACGCTCGCCCGGCTGAAGCAGGAAGGGTACAAACCCAAACGCTCGATCATCCTCGCCGCTTCGGGCGACGAGGAGACCGCGATGATCACCACCCGCGCGCTCGCCAAGAAGCTGGTGGGCGCGGAGATGGTGCTCAATGGCGATGGCGGCGGCGGCATGCTCGGGCCGGACAACAAGCCGATCGTCTACACGCTCCAGGCCGGCGAAAAGACCTATGCCGATTTCCAGGTGACCATCACCGATCCCGGCGGCCATTCGAGCGCGCCGACCCCCGGCAACCCGATCTATCGCCTGTCGCGCGCGCTGGTGCGGCTGGGAGATTATAAATTCCCCAACATGATCAACGAACTCACCCGCGCCTCGCTGGCGGCCGCGAGCAAGCAGGTCGGCGGAGAGGTGGGGGCGGCCATGGCGCGCTATGCCGCCGATCCGCACGACACTGCGGCGGCAGAAGTGATCGCATCCAAGCCCGAATATGTCGGGCAGATCCGCACCACCTGCACCGCCACCATGGCGAGCGCAGGCCATGCCGAGAATGCGCTGCCGCAACGCGCGATCGCCAACGTCAATTGCCGCATCTTCCCCGGCATCTCGATCGATGCGGTGAAGGCGGAACTGACCAAGGTCATCGCCGATCCCACCGCCGTGATCACCGTCGATCCCGACACCACGGCGAGCGACGCCTCGCCGCTGCGCAAGGATGTGGTCGATGCGGTCACCAAGGCCGTGCGCGCGCGCTATCCGGGGCTGGCGGTGACGCCCAGCATGTCGGCGGGCGCTACCGACAGCCTTCACTTCCGCGCGGCCGGTATTCCCAGCTACGGCGTTGCCTCGCTGTTCATGCGATCGGAGGACGGCTTCGCCCATGGCCTCAACGAACGCGTGCCCGTCGCGGGCATCGGCGGTGCGCTCGACCAATGGCATTCGGTGCTGACGGAACTGGGAAGCAAATAGACGGGCGACCCTATATCTGTTCGTTTCGAGCGCAGGTTCGAGCCTGTCGAGAACCGCAGTCGAGAAGTCCGGCGCAAGGCTTCTCGACGGGCGCGTCTCGACACGCTCGACGCTGCTCGAAGCCAACGGGTGAGTGCTTTCTCATCCTCAATCGAGGCTATTGCCCTCCAGCAGCGAATCGAGCCAGCGTACCGCCATCGCGCTCGCCTGTTCGGCGGTGAAGGTCGTCGGGTCGAGCGTGAGCTCGAGCCAGAGGCCGTCGACGAGCGCGGTCAGCGCGATCGCGGCGGAGCGGCACTGCGCCTGCTCCAGTCCGCATGAGGAAAGCAGCCCTTCCAGTTCCCCGCGATAGCCACGATAGGTGTCGGCATGGATCGCGGCGATCGCGGCGTCGGTCTTGACCAGGCTCCAGAAGGCGAGCCAGGTCGCGAGCAGCGCCGGATCCGCCACCGGCGGGCGGAAGCTGGCGGTGACATAGGCGATCAGGCGCGCGCGCGGGTCGGCGCCCGCCGCCGCGACCGCCGCGGCATGCGCCTCTCCCACCGTCGCGGTCGTCGCGCGATAGGTCTCCGCGATCAGCGCATCGACGCCGTCGAAATAATGGCGCAAAAGTCCGGCGGAGACACCGGCGCGCATGCAGATCGCGCGCACCGACGTGCCGGCGATTCCCGCTTCCGCGAGCGATGCCGCCGTTGCCTCGATCAACGCCTGTCGGCGGGTATCGGCATCTTCGCGGGTAAAGACTGCTCTCGTCATCCGATCTCCGAAGGGCGGCCACAGGGCAAAAGGAGTTGACGTGGAACCGGGTTAATTTTACAAGTGTATAACAAGGAGCCGCCCATGCACAGTGTTTCGCCAGCACCATTGCACAATTCCGATCCCGATGCAGACTGGAGCCTGCCGGCCTGGACCTATTCGGATCCGGAATTCTTCTCGCTGGAGATGCGGCGCGTGATGCGGCCGAGCTGGCAGGTGGTCTGCCATGTCAGCGACATGCCCAATGCGGGCGACTATCACACGCTCGAATATCTCGGCGAAAGCGTGGTGGCGATTCGCGGGCAGGACGATGTCGTGCGCGCCTTCACCAATGTCTGCCGCCATCGCGGCGCGCGGCTGGTCGATGGGCCGGTGGGCTGCGCGAAGAAGCTGGTCTGCCCCTATCACGCCTGGACCTATGATCTGGACGGCCGGCTCACCGGCGTGCCGATGAAGGCGAGCTATCCCGCGCTCGATCAGGACACGCTCGGGCTGGTGCGGCTCGACCTCGAGATCTGGCATGGCTTCATCTTCGTCCGGCTGGAGGACGATGGCGGCCCCAGCGTCGCGGAGATGATGGCGCCCTATGCCCATGAGGTGGAGCCCTATCGATTCGAGGATTTGCGCGCCTTCGGCCGGGTCACCCTGCGTCCGCGCCGCGTGAACTGGAAGAATGTGGGGGACAATTATTCCGACGGGCTCCACATCGCGGTCGCGCATCCCGGGCTCAAGCGGCTGATGGGCAATGGCTATGGCGTCGAGGCGCAGGCGCATGTCGACAAGATGTGGGGGCCGATCGTCGATCGCGACTCCGCGAATCCGTCGGAGCGCGCCTATCAGAAATATCTGCCGCACGTGCCGCATCTGCCGGAGGATCGGCAGCGGCTCTGGACCTATTTCAAGCTTTGGCCGAACGTCGCGTTCGACATCTATCCCGATCAGGTCGATTTCATGCAATGGCTGCCCGTCTCCCCCACCGAGACGCTGATCCGTGAGATCGCCTATGCCGTGCCCGACGCTCGCCGCGAGATGCAGGCGGTCCGCTATCTCAACTGGCGGATCAACCGGCAGGTCAATGCCGAGGACACCTGGCTGATCGAACGCGTGCAGGACGGCATGGAGTCCGAAAGCTTCACCGTCGGCCCGCTGGGCGAAAGCGAGGTCGCGCTCCGCAATTTCTGCGGACGTATCCGCAACCTCATCCCGGAGGCGCGCATGCATCGCAGGCCCGCTCAGGGATGGAGCCAGCGGGCGGCCGTAAGCCCGGTCAACTGATCGAACCAGACATAGCGATCGAAAAGCATCCCTCAAGCGCGCTCCACATGCGCGGGGAGGGGGAGCCGGAGGGATGGAATGAGCAGGAAATACGACGCCGTCATCATCGGGGCCGGGCATAACGGGCTGGTCTGCGCCTTTTACCTCGCGCGTGCGGGGCTCAACGTGCGGCTGGTCGAGGCGCGCGACGTCGTCGGCGGCGCCGCCGTCACCGAGGAATTCGCGCCCGGCTTCCGCAACTCGGTCGCCAGCTACACCGTCAGCCTGCTCCAGCCCAAGGTGATCGCGGACATGAAGCTCGCCGATCACGGCTATCGCGTGATCGAACGGCCGATCTCCAATTTCCTGCCGCAGGACGATGGTGGCTATCTGAAGCTGGGCGGCGGGCTGGAAAAGACCCAGGCCGAATTCCGCAAGTTCAGCGATCATGATGCCGCGGCGTTGCCGGCCTATTACGAATCGCTCGAGAATGTGGCCGAGGTGCTGCGCGACCTGGCGCTCAAGTCTCCGCCCAATATCGGCGACGGCATGAAGACGCTGATCGACGGCGCGCGCCAGGGCAAGCGGCTGGCGAAGATGCCGATCGAGCAGCAGCGCGACGTGCTCGACCTGTTCGTGAAATCGGCGCGGACCTTCCTCGATTCATGGTTCGAGAGCGAGGCGGTGAAGGCCGCGTTCGGCTTCGACGCCGTGGTCGGCAACTATGCCAGCCCTGATACACCGGGCTCCGCCTATGTGCTGCTCCACCACGTCTTCGGCGAAGTGAATGGCAAGAAGGGCGCCTGGGGCCACAGCATCGGCGGCATGGGCGCGATCACCCAGATCATGGCCAAGGTCTGTGAGGCGCTGGGTGTCGAGATCAGCCTGGAATCGCCGGTCGCGCGCGTGCTCGTCGACGGTGGCCGCGCGGTGGGCGTGAAGCTGGTCGGCGGCGAGGAGGTGATGGCGGACAGCGTCATCGCCAATGTCGGGCCCAAGCTGCTCTACGAGCGGCTGATGGATCCGTCGGATATCGGCCCCGAATTCCTCAAGCGCTCCAAGGCGTTCAAGGCGGGATCGGGCACCTTCCGCATGAATGTCGCGCTCAGCGTGCTGCCGCGCTTCTCCAGTCTGCCCGAGCCCGGCGAGCATCTCCAGAGCGGCATCATCCTGGCGCCGACGCTCGATTATATGGATCAGGCCTTCATCGACGCGAAGGCGCATGGCTGGTCGAAGAAGCCGATCGTCGAGATGCTGATCCCCTCGATCGTCGACGACAGCCTGGCGCCCGAAGGGTGCCATGTCGCCAGCCTGTTCTGCCAGCAATTCGCGCCCGTCCTGCCCGACGGCCGCGACTGGGACGATGAGGAGGATGCTGCAGCCGACGTGATCCTCGACACCGTCGAGCGTTATGCGCCGGGCTTCCGCGCATCGGTGGTCGGCATGACCAAGCTCTCGCCCAAGGGGCTTGAGCGCAAGTTCGGCCTGATCGGCGGCGACATCATGCACGGCCATATGTCGCTCGATCAGCTCTGGTCCGCGCGCCCCGTGCTTGGCAACGCCGCGTATCGTGGTCCGCTCAAGGGCCTCTATATGTGCGGCGCCGGCACGCATCCCGGTGGTGGCGTCACCGGCGCGCCGGGCCACAATGCGGCGCGAGAGATCCTGGCGGATCGCAGCTTCTTCGGGCGATTGTTGCGGGGATAGAGCATCGTGCGGAAAAGTGGGAGCCGGTTTTCCGCAAAAAAATGCGACAACAAATGGCTACGGCAGGCTGCGTGATTCAGATTTCGCGCAGCCTGCCGTAGGGTTTTCAGGTGGCTGTGGCGTTGCTGCGCCGCGCCCACCAGTAGAAGGGCAATCCGCTCGCCATCAGGACGAAGCTGAGCCCGCTGACCCATAGCCCTGCCCCCCAAAGCGCCCAGAGCGAGTAGAGCGCGCCGATCATGGCGATGGGCATGGCGATGCGCAGCTTCAGCCCCGCGCACGCCACTGCCAGATAGAGCCAAAGCGTCGCGGATGTCGAAAGCAGCGCGAGATAGGTGAACAGGTCCGCCATCGCGCGATTCGAATTGATCAGCACGAATGCGGAGGCGAGCACGCTCGACAGGATCAGCGCGCGTACCGGTGTGCCGCGCGTGTCGGTGGCGGCGAACCATGCGGGCAGCAGCCCGCGCCGCGCCAGCGCCAGCGGCTGTTCGCCCTGCATCAGCACCCAGCCGTTGAGCGCGCCCAGCGCGCTGATCGCGGCGAACAGGCCGATCAGCAATGCCGGTCCATCCGCCCAGAAGCGCGCGACGAAGATCTGGAACGGCGCATCCGATCCCGCGACCTCGCCCGCCGGCAGCATCAGCGCGATGCCGGAACAGATGATCAGGTAGATGAGGCCGGTCAGCAAGGTGCCCATCATCGTCGCGCGCGGCACGTTGCGTTCCGGATTCTCGACCTTGGCGGCGGCGACCGCGCAGCTTTCGAAACCGAGCAGCGCGAACAATGTCAGCGTCGCCGATGCGGTGATCGCGGAGACGGAAAGCCCCTGCGCAGGGAAGGGGGCGATCGCGGCGGCGCCCTCGCGCCCGAGCACCAGCGCCATGATCGCGAGCACGACGATGACGGGCACCAGCTTCAATATCATGGTGACGATCTGGAACAGCCCCGCCGAGCGCGCGCCCTGAAGGTTGATCAGCGTGACAGCCCAGAGCAGGCCGACCGCGAGCAGCGCCGGCAGGTGCGGCGTCGTGCCGATCGCCCGCACGAAGATGCTGATATAGCTGACGGCGGCGACAGCGATGGTGACGTTGGCGGCCCAGATCGACACCCAATAGCTCCAGCCGATCAGGAAGCTTGTGGTTCGCCCGAACGCGGCCTCGACGAAGCCGGCGGGGTCGCGCGCCTCCGGCCGGGCGCGGGTCAGCCGGGCGATGGTCAGCGCCAGCGCGAGCGCGCCGCCGATCGTGAACATCCAGCCGAACACGGCGTTCCAGCCATAGGGCGCCAGACTCGCGGGCAGCAGGAACATGCCCGATCCGATCATGTTGCCCATGACCAGCGCCAGACACATCGGGAAGGAGAGGCCGCGTACGGCGGCCGATACGGGCTGCGGCGATCCTGTCATCGGGAAGCGTGCGTCAATTCATATCCCCTTCCCGCACCCCGTCCTCCGAAGAGGTCAAGGCATTCACGCAATCTGCCCTCACGTCATTCCGGCTTTTGCCGGAATGACGTGAGGGTGGGCGATCAGAACTTGGTCCCGATCTTCAGTCCGATCGTTCTTGGCTGCGCTACGATCGTGTAGATTTTCGGGCCGATCGCGGTCTTCCCCTCCGGATCGCCGCAGATATTCTCGCCGCACTGGATGGTTCTGCCGAGTGCTCCGTTCTTGTCGAAAAGGTTGCGCACGAAGACTTCCGCCGACCAGTGCGCGCCGTTCACGCCCAGCGACATATCCGCGGTGGTGTAGGCTGGCAGCGCGCCGATAAGCCTGCGTTCGGTCAGGCGCAGGTCGGTGGTCCGCCGGCCTTCATAGACCGCGCTCGCCTGGAAATGGCCCTTCATGTCGCCCAGCGGGAATTCGTAGCGTGCCAGGATATTGCCTTTGAACTTCGCGGTGATCGGCAATCGCGTGCCGCTGGGGGCGAGCACCGGGTTGCTATCCACCGGGACGCATGTCTTGAAGTTGACTGCGCTCTCGCAGAAGTCGCGCACGATCTTGGCGTCGTTATAGGATGCGCCGGCGCTGAAGGTCAGTTGCGATGAGACGCGCAGGAACGCATCGAGTTCGGCGCCGCGGATGCGGGCGTCGCCCGCGCTGCGGATCTCGGTCAGGCCGTTGGCGCCCAGGAAGGACAACTGGATGTCCGTCCAGTCGAGCTGGTAGATCGCGCCGTTCAGTCGGAACCGGTTGTCCGCCCAGCTCGTCTTGAAGCCCAGTTCCCAATTGTCGATGAAATCCGCCTGATAGGGCGGCAGCGTGCCACGGCGGTTGATGCCGCCCGGACGATAGCCGCGCGAGTGCGTGGCATAGACCATCAGGTCGGGCGTGAACTTGTAGGTCAGGTTCAGCTTGTGAAGGAAGTCGGTGTCCTTCGTCCGCTTGTCCAGATTGGTGCAGGGGCTGCCCGCAACCACCGGCGGACCGAAACACTGGCGGACGCCCGTGCCGCCATAGGCGCTGGCATAGCCGAAGAAGCCGACCAGCGAGTTGTCGTATTTATAGATGCGCGTGCCCAGGGTCGCGCTCAGCTTGTCGGTAACGTCGGCGGTGATTTCGCCGAAGGCTGCATAGTCGCGATCGACGCGAAGCTGCTTGGTCAGCCAGATATTGCTCGCCGTTCCCGGCACCGTGATGTCGTCGGCGATATTGTCGACGATATAGTTCTGCTCGATATTGTGAGTCTGGCGCTGATAGAAGAAGCCGCCGACAAAGCGGACGCGTTTGTCGGCCGGCGAGTTGAAGCGCAGCTCGTGGCTCTGCTTGGTGAAGCGGTCGTCCGACTGGATATATTGGTTGGGGTTGACCGGATTGCCGTTGTTGTCGACGAAATAGGCGCCGTATCCGGCGAGCGCGTCGTAGAAATAGGCATATTCGGAATAATCCGACGAACCCGAGACGCGGCGATTCAGATAGGCGCCGGCATAGGTGACGTCCCACGATCCGATCTTGCCTTCGATCGTCATCGCCGCCTGCCACCAGCGATCGTTGAAATGCTCGGGATTATATTGCTGCACCTGCAGCTTGCCGAGGCCCGATTCCTGCCCGAAGATGCCATGGCTCTTCTGCTTCTGGCCCATCACCTGCGGCGTGATCGTCCAATTGTCGTCCAGGTCGATCTTCAGCGCGGCGCGGCCACCATAGGTCTCGACGTCGTTATAGTCCTTCTCGACATAGGGGGCGTTGTTCATCGAGACGCCCGATGTCGGGAAGTGCAGCGTCCCGGGGATATTGTCGATATAGCCGGCATCCTTCTTGTACCAGCCGACAAAGCGCGCCGCGATGTTGGGCGATACCGGCACGTTGACGAAGCCCTCGGCGATATAGCCCTCGCCGCCATGCGCCACCGTGTTCACCTCGGCATCGAAGGCGCCATAGAAGCCCGACGTGTCGGGCTTGTTGGTGATGATGCGGATCGTGCCTGCCTGGCTCGACGAACCGTAAAGCGTGCCCTGCGGGCCGGCGAGCGCCTCGACGCGCGCGATGTCGTAGATATGGATGTCGAGCGCGCCCTGGATCGTGGTGATCGGTTGCTCGTCCAGATAGGTGCCGACCGAGGGCTGCGACGCCGAATGGTTCGCGTTCTCGCCACTGGCGACGCCGCGGAAATAGACGTTGGACGCGCCCGGCCCGAGCGTCTGGAAACTGACGCTCGGCAGATAGCGGGCATAGTCGTCGAAATCGGTGACCTGCAGTTGCTCCAGCTTCTCCGTGCCCATCGCGGTGATCGCGATCGGCACGTCCTGCAGATTCTCGCTGCGCTTCTGCGCGGTGACGACGATCTCGTCGGTCGGCCCCGCCTCGGCCGCCTGCGGCGCATCCTGCGCGAAGACCGCGCCGCTTGTGCACAACATGGTCGATCCGAGCAGCGCGATCGCCGCTCCGCGAACTGTGGTGATGATGATGGGATTGGTCACGCGCGCCATCTCGATGCCCCTGTCTTGACTCCAGACCAGACAAGAAACTGAGTGGCTTTCCGAAACCGGTCAATTCTCATTCGACACGTGTCTAATTCGGCGCGCAACTTGGTTGCCGACGTGTGGCGAATATGCAACGAAAATGTCAGAAAGGGCTGTCGGGATATCGTTCCAGCACCGGTCCGAGCGAATGCTTGAGCGGCGAAAGCCAGGGTTCGAAGCGCCGCCATTGATCGACGCCCTCGCGGTTGATCGGGCGCCGCACCTGTTCGGAACTGGCCGTGCGCACGGCCCGGTCATTCTCCCAGAAGCGCAGGCAGGCCGGATCGAACGCGACGCCGACATGATCGAGCAGCGCGCGGACCTGCGCCTCGGTATCCTCGATCATCGCTTCGTGGAATACCCGGTGGACGCGGCCGGGCAGCACCCCGTCGATATGCGTCATCAGCCGGACATAATCGGCATAATAGCGGCCCAGATCGTCCAGGTCGTAGGTGAAGCCCTGGCCGCGCGCGAAATGCTGCTTGAAGTTGGAGAAGCAGCAGTCGAGCGGATGGCGCCGCGCATCGATGATCCTGGCATTGGGCAGGATCAGGTGGATCAGCCCGCTATGTGCCCAGTTGTTGGGCATCTTGTCGATGAAATAGGGGCGGTCGGTCTTGCGCTGGATTCGCGTACGTTCCAGATATTCCTCGCCCAGCGCGCGCAGCGTCTGCGGATCGAGCGCCGCGATCTCCTGGGGATAGGCGCTGTCGTCGCTCTTGAGCTTGCGGCCGCTAAGCCGTCGCGCCATCTGGCTGATGTCCGGCAGTTCCTGCGTGCCTTCGATCAGCGGATGGCTCGACAGGATCTGCTCGATCAGCGTCGACCCGGCGCGCGGCATGCCCAGGATGAAGATCGGATCGGGGACAGGGCAGCCCTGGCCCGTGCGCGCCTCCAGGAATTCGGGCGTGAACAGCGCGATGCTGCGATCGACCAGACCAGTGATCTCCTGGCGGTCATAATCGATCGACTCACGGCGCAGCCGGTTGCCTTCCTTGTAATGTGCGAAGGCCTGCTCCGTCTGTTCCGCATCCTCCAGCGCCTTGCCGAGCGCGAAATGGAGGTGGAAGCGGTCATCCTCGCCGATGCTCTCGTCCTCCAGCGCGCGGCCCATCGTCGCGACATCGCCATCGTCGAGCTTCACCGTCTTGAGATTGGCCAGGCTCCACCAGACTTCGCCAAGCTGCGGGCGCATCTCGATCGCGCGGCGATAGGCGGCGATGCCGTCGGCCTGGCGGCCCACCGTCTTGAGCACATGGCCGTAGCTCATCCAGATCTTCGGCTGGCGTTCCACGCGCGCCAGTACCGCCTCGTAAAGGCCGATCGCCTCCTCATAGCTGCCGACCCGGCCAAGCGCCGCCGCCTTCAGATTGCTGTGCGCGGGATTTTCGGGGTCGTCGTCCAGCAGCGTGTCGAGTTCCGCGATCGCCTCGCCATGGCGATTCTGGCGGTAGAGCACCGTGGCGAGATTGGAGCGCGCCGCCGCGAACGCCGGCGCGAGCTCAAGCGCGCGACGCAGCAGATTCTCCGCGTCTGCATAGCGTTCCAGCCGCCCGGCAAGTTCGGCCATCATGCGAATCGCCGCGACGTCGAACGGATTCGCTTTCAGCCTGGGGCGTAGAATATGTTCCGCGACCGCCAGCTTGCCGTCGAGCAACGCGGTGGCGGCCTCCACCAGCATCGGATCGCGGGTCGAGGCGGAGATCGCACCCAGTTCGGCGCGGGCGGCCCCCTCCGCGTCGCCGGTCGCGCGCAGCGCGCGACCGAGCAGGCGATGGGCATCGGCATTGAAGCGATCGACCGCCAATATCTCGCGCGCCTGCGCGGCCGCGCGTGCGGGGTCGGTCCTCAACAGGCGGTTGGTCAGGTCCAGCGCTTCCTCGACGGTTCCCGACATGCGCGACGATATCGACATGCGCCGCAGCATCGCGACTGTAACGTGCGGACGCAACCGTCTTGACGATATGCGTCGGGCGTTGCCCAGGGGGGCGGTCATCGAACGTCGCGCCCTATAACCTATAAACGGCGGTGCGTGCCGTTAGCCGGCTCTTAGCTGAGGTAGCGCGTCCTGGTGGCTGTCCATCAGCGGCATCGTTTCCTGAAGTGCCGCGAGCATGGTCTTGGCGTTGGCGGCCAGGCTGATCCGCTTCACACGGCCGTCATGGGGATCGCCTTCAAGCACGATGCTGCCACGACCGGCGAGCCGTCCGGCCACAAGGTAGAAGCCGCGATACGACAGGCCCGAGAACAACATCGCTTCCTTGACGCTCAGACTGCCCTTCGCGCCCAGCACGCAAAACAGCTTGGCATCCGGAGTCAACACTTCAAAGCCGTGTTCGCTTTGGAAATATCGATTGAGATTCAACAGGATATCATACTGTCGGGCATTCGGCGCGGTGTTCGTCCGAGATTCGACCACGCTTCCGTCCTGACTATTGGACGCCATAACACCCCCCACGGGTTATATATATTTAGTAAAAATATCCTCCGGGCGAAGTCTTGGCAAGGCGTGATTTCTCTGGCTGGCGAATGCCCCAAAACGGCTTGGTTCCGGGATCCGAGCGGTTGACCGGGCGGCAACCATACCCGGTCGATCACCCCGGGGCCGCGCCGGGGTGATTCGGAAAAGGCCGGGAATTCAACGTGATTCGGATTGACCGCGCAACGATCGTCGCGCGCAGGAGTGGCGTCAGCCGGCCGCAGGCGGAAGCACGTTGACGCGCAGGGGATAGTCCCCAAAGCTCTGGTCGGCGAGCAGGATCCGCTTCACTCGGCGATCCTTCAGGTCAGCCTCCATCGTGATCCAGCCGCTATTGGCCAGCCGGGCCAGCACGATGTAGAATCCGCGATAGGACAGGCCGGAGAGAATCATCGCTTCCTTGACGCTCAGGCTGCCCTTTGTCTTGAGCGTGAAGAGGATTTTCGCCTCGGGCCTCAACGCCTCGATGCCCACCTGCTCGGAAAATCGGCGGTTGATCTCGAGAATCTTCTCCACCTGGATGTGCATATTGTTCTGCAAAGCCGATCCCCAAAACACTCGCCGGCGGCGTCCCTCGCCCAACCGGCCATCCGTTACATCCCGCCGCTCGACCACCAATACGCGCACTGTCGCAAAGTATCGGCAAGTTGGTCGCCGCGAATTCATATCGTCCATCGATGAATATCAGTCCGGCGCAAACATCCGGTAGCGAAGCGCGCGTATAACGGATCGAGTACCTTCGCCTATATTCCGATTTACTGTGCCGTTTCTTGGTACCTCGTCTCGTTCCGTCGTGCGCAGCCGGGTCGCCGCCCGGCACGCGCCCTGCCGATCATGTCTCGATCTTGCCGATCCCGGCACCTTGGCCCCTATCGCCGAGGCCGGGCAAAAGCCGCCCCAACCCGTGGTTTATCGCATCAATGGGCGGGGGTGAGAACAGTTAACGCATATATGTTCTGCACAGATCGATATATATACAATGGATACCATTAACTGCTTTCTTTGCGTGCGCGGCGCATCTACCAAACGATCACGACTTTGCGCTTATGCGACCTGCGTTTAGCGTGGCGTTGGGCTGTGCGATCCGTGGGGCGGCCGACTTAGGCGACCTGTTGCTATTTAAAGGGGTTCTGTATGACCAAGCTTGCGTCTGAAAATGCTACGAATAAGGCGAATGCCCAGGGTTTCAGTCTCAAGGAAGGTCGTGCAGCGGTTGATGGGCAAGGGGCTGTCGATGCGGCGGCCAAGGCGGCTGTTGCTGCTCCCGTCAAGGCTGCGCTGAACGGCAAGCCTGGTGCTGGCGTCGCTGCGCCTGCGCCGGTGAAGGCCAATGCCCATGTCGACGCCGTCAAGAAAGAAGAGCGCGACGAAGACGGCAAGCTTATTAATAAGGCCTCCGAGGAGGCTGAGGGCAAGGGCGAGCATCTCGCCATGGTCGACGCGTCGGCGAGTGCCGCGGTCGGTGCGCTTTCGCCCGAGGCTGGCCAGGATGCCGGCGGCGCTGCGGCGTCGGATGATTCGGATAGCGATGGTGGTGATTCGACCCCGCTGATCATCGGCGGTGTCGTTCTGCTCGGCGGCGGTGCCGCGCTCGCGGCCGGTGGCGGCGGTGGTGGCAAGAAGAACACCGCGCCGACCGTCAATGCGACCCAGGCGGTCACCACCAACGAAGATACCAAGGCGACGATCACCGTTGCCGGTACCGACGCGGACGGCGACACGCTGACCTACACGGCGAGTGCGCCCACCAAGGGTGCGGTGACGGTGGCCGGCAACGTGCTCACCTACACGCCGAACGCCAATGCCAACGGCACGGACACCTTCACCGTCACGGTTTCGGACGGCAAGGGTGGCACTGCGACGCAGACCGTCACCGTGACGATCACGCCCGTCAATGACGCGCCGGTCGGCGTGGCGGCGACGAACACCGCGACCGAGGATGGTCCGGTCGTGACGGGCAAGCTGGCGGCAACCGATGTTGACGGCGATACGCTCACTTATGCGCTCACGGGCACCGTGCCTGCTGGTCTGACCCTCAATGCCGATGGCAGCTACAGCTTCGATCCGGCCAGCTATGACAGCCTGGCTGCTGGTGTGAAGCAGGATGTCGTTGCGAACTACACGGTCTCGGACGGCAAGGGCGGCACCGCCACGTCGACGCTGACGATCACGGTCACCGGCGTCAATGACGCGCCGGTTGCGACGGCTGCGACGAACACCGCCACCGAGGATGGTGCGGTCGTCACCGGTCAGCTCGTTGCGACGGATGCCGATGCGGGCGCCACGCTCACCTATGCGATCTCGGGTACGGCGCCTGCCGGCCTGACGATCAACTCCAACGGCAGCTACAGCTTCGATCCGGCCAGCTATGACAGCATCGGCGCCGGCGTGACGCAGGATGTCGTTGCGACCTACACCGTCACCGACGACAAGGGTGCGACGCACAATTCGACGCTGACGATCACGGTCACCGGTGTGAACGATGCGCCCGTCGCTGTGGCCGCGACTGCGGCTGCGACCGAAGATGGTGCGGTCGTCACGGGGCAGCTGGCGGCGACGGATGTCGATGCCGGCGATACGCTGACCTACACGCTCAATGCGCCCGTCACCGGGCTGACGCTGAATGCCAATGGCAGCTACAGCTTCGATCCGGCCAGCTATGACAGCCTGGGCGCCGGCGCGACGCAGGCGGTTGTCGCCAACTACACCGTTTCCGACGGCAAGGGCGGCACCTCCACGTCGACGCTGACGATCACGGTCACAGGTGTGAATGATGCGCCGGTTGCCGTCGATGACAGCTTCAGCGTTGACGAAGATGCGGCGCTCAGCGGCAATGTCGCCCTCAACGACACGGATGTCGATGCTGGCGACACGCTGACGTTTGCGCTTGTCGGAAGTGTTGATGGGCTGACGTTCAATCCGAACGGCACGTTCAACTTCAATGCCGATCATCCGTCCTATGACTCGATCGCTGCCGGTTCCACCCGGGTGGTGACGTTCAACTATACGGTGTCGGACGGGCATGGCGGCTCGGATACGGGAACCGCAAGCATCACCGTCAATGGCAAGAACGATGCGCCGGTCCTGACTTCCGCGACGACGGGCAGCTTCAACGAGAATATCGCCGCAGGATCGACGATCTATACGGCAACCGCAACCGACGTGGATCAGGGCAGCGTGCTCAGCTACAGCATCTCCGGTGCCGATGCCGGCCTGCTGGCGATCAATTCGGCGACTGGCGCGGTGACCATCATCGCTTCGCCCAATTACGAAGCCAAGCAGAGCTATGATTTCACGGTCACCGTTTCGGACGGTATCGCGAGTGTCAGCCAGGATGTGGCGCTGAGCGTCAACGATCTGGTCGATCAGCTCTCGATCGATGTCGGTGATGCGCAGAACCCGGTGACGATCGACGCCAGCGGCAACAGCCCGGCCGACGTGCTCGACGTGAACTACCAGTTCAACGAAAGCGGCAATACGGCGAATGAGGTGGTGATCCAGAACTTCGGCACCAACGATTACATTCTCTTCTCGACGCTGCTCGGCAACTACAACTTCACCAACACCAATGGCGATCTGGTCATCACCCAGGCCAATGGCGGCGTGGTGAGCCGGATCGTGATCGACGGCATTTTCGATGTTGTCGATCCCGGCCTGCTGGCGAACAATCCGGACGCTGCCGAGGCGGCGATCAATGCGGCGCTGGGCACCACCGGCGTGGATTATCTGCGCAGCAGCGCGGTCCCGAGCGAAACCCGCTCCGCCGACCTCGACAATGACAATGATCCCAACACGCCGGCATCCTCGACGGGGCCGAATCCGGTTCTCGCGTTCGATGCGCAGGGCGTGGCAGTGACCTACACGGAAAATGCCAATGTCGGGAACGACGTCATCATCGCCAACTTCAGCAGCGACGACAAGATCGTGGTCAGCAATGCCAATCCCGGCGACTATAATTTCACGGTCGCCCAGAATGGTCACGATCTGATCATCAATCTCACGACGGGTGTTGTTAACCGGATCACGCTGGAAGGCTTCTTCGACAGCAATCCGGGTATCTTCGACGTCAAAGAGCAGACAGTGGAGGCTTATGTCGGCTTCGATTTCTTCTCTTACGCCTGACGCTTCACGCGCCTGTTCAACCTATTTCAAAGATTAAAGCGGGGATTACATCATGGCTAACAATCGTCTTGTAGTGCAGTCCGGCGGGACCGCAGGCGCCATTCTTGGCACCGTTGACGTCTTCGGCACCAATCTTGGTGCCGAAACCGTTACGGTCTATGACAACACCATCGCCAATTTTCAGGGCGACTTCGCGCGCGGCGGCGACACGATCCGCCTGACCGACGTCGCTAGCGACTTCACCGTACAGATCAGCGGCTCGAACGCCGTGCTGACCAGCGCTTCGGACGGCATCACCGTGGTGATTCCGATCGGCACCGTCGGCGTGACCATCGTGTTCGAGAATTCGGCCGGCAACCTGGTCGACAGCCGTACGCTCGTCTACAACGGCACCAACGTCGTGCTCGGCTCGCAGGTCGTGACCAACGCGCCCGTCGCGGTCGCGCCGGACGGCAACAACAACAGCCAGAACAACATCGTTCTCACTGCCGGTGTCGATACGACCCCGGGCGGCGTTGCTGACGACACCTATATCGGCTTCAACCGCACGCTCAACGCGGGCGACAAGCTGGATGGCGGCGCCGGCTACAACACGCTCAGCCTGTCGACCGACACCGCGCTGACCGGCTTCCTCGAAGGTCCGTACACCTATGGCGGCTTCACCACCGTCAATGTCCAGCGCATCGAAGTCACCAACGACGACGATCAGGCGATCCTCATCGATCTCTCGGGCACCAAGGGCGTCGAAACGCTGGTTTCGCTGAACAGCTCGGACGATATCACCTTCCTGCAGGCGACCTCGCTCAATGCGAACGGCGCCGATATCGAACTGAACAACGTCACCAACGGCGCTCCCGGCAACACCGCGCCTGACGTCAACGTTCAGTATCAGGACAGCGTCGTCGCCGGCGACACGGTCGTCGACGTCGTCATCAAGACGAGCTTCGCCGACAATCTGAAGATCGGCAGCGTTTCGAACGGCAATAGCGGTATCGAAACCGTCAATATCTCGAACGAACTGGGCGCTTCGGAGCTCGATACGCTCGACACCAACCTGACGACGCTGAACATCAAGGCGACGCAGAATCTGAAGATCGACGACGCGCTGAACACCACGGTGCGCACCATCGATGCCTCGGCGTCGACGGCGACGGTCGATATCGACTTCTCGGACAATGACGGCGCCAACCAGGACGTCACCTATATCGGCAGCTCGGGCATCGACATCGTCGAAGCGGGCAATGCCGACGATTCGATCAGCACCGGCACCGGTGACGATACGGTCAATGCCGCGAACGGCGACAATTTCGTCGATGCGGGCGAGGGCGCGAACTCGGTCACCTCGGGCAACGGTGCGGATACGATCCGCGCGGGCGCCGGCAACGACACGATCAGCTCGGGCGCTGGCAATGACGACATCAACGCCGGCGACGGCGACAACAGCGTGGCCGCAGGTAGCGGCAACGACGTTGTCGTGACCGGCGCGGGTGCGGACACGATCAATGCCGGCAGCGGCGACGATCTGGTCGACTCGGGTGCGGGTAACGACTCGATCTTCACCGGCTCGGGCTTCGACACGGTGATCGCCGGCGAAGGTGACGATACTGTCACTGTCGCCGCCGGTGAATTCAACGCGAATGGCGAAGACTTCGTCCGCGACAACTTCTCCTTCGGTGACGGTACGGACGAACTTCGTATCGACCAGGATGTCGCCAGCGCTGAACATTTCACCCACGTCTCCAGCCTTGAAGTGCTGACCCAGACGGGCGCGGGCCATAACCTGAACCTCAATGACGGCGGCGATGCCGATACCGTCAACGAGGCGCAGGAAGCCGGCATCCAGATCATCAACACCGACTGGAACTATGTCGGCAACGACACTGTCAATGCCGCGGGCTTCACCTCCAACCTGACCGTCAATATCGGCGGCTATACCGGCGACACCAATGGTGTCGGCGGCGGCACCGACAGCATCGTCACTGGTTCGGGCGACGACACGATCAAGGCGCCCGGCGACAACAATGTCGCCAACGACGACACCATCATCGGTGGCGACGGTTCGGACACGCTGGTGCTCGACGGCGATACCTACCTCGACACGAACAGCAATTTCTCGGAGATCGAGAAGATCGTGCTGCTCGAAGAGGAGCTGGATCCGCTGAACGCGAATACCTACGACATCACGCTCCACAACGGTAACGCCCCGACGGCGAACGGCACGCTGACCATCGACGGCAACGTGCTGCTCGGCGACGAAGGCGTGTACATCAGCAGCGCTCCGGTCACCGATTTCGCGATGAGCGTCATCGGCGGCGCCGGCAACGATGCGGTGATCTCGGGCGTGGTCGGTGACACGATCTCGACTGGCGCCGGCAATGACTATGTCAATATCGGTCTGGGCGGTGACGACAGCGTCGATACGGGTACTGGTGACGACTATATCGAAGTCGACAGCGAACTGACCAGCGGCGACAGCATCTCCGGCGGCGCCGGCAACGACACGATCGATGCCTCGGATTCGACGCGTGACATCGTCGATGCGGACTTCACCAATGTGAACAGCATCGAGGAATTCTACGTCGCCGAAGGCCACACCAGCACCCTGGCGGCGGAAGCGCAGGAAGCCGGCATCCGCACGATCCGTTCGGTCGACAGCACCAGCGGCACCGTGATCGATGCTTCGGCCTTCACGGTCGGCGTGACGGTCTATGTCGAAGGCGTTGGCGCCGGAAACAACGACGTCGTGAAGACGGGTAGCGGCAACGACACCATCTATGGTGGCGAGGGCATCCAGAGCTACATCACCGGTGACGGCGACGATCAGGTGATCGTCACGGGCAGCGAGCTGACCAATTTCGACTCCTATGCCGGCGGCGCCGGTACGGACTCGGTCATTCTCGACAACACCAACGGTGCGGTGACGGCGAAGGTCAATCTGACCAACTTCAGCGATGTCGAGCAGTTCACGATCCTCGCCAACGGTGACGTCGGTAATGACGGTTTGGCTGATTTCGACGACAACTCGCTGACCTTCACGGGCGGCAATGTCGGCACGCTGACGCAGATCAAGGTCGATGCCTCGGCGCTGACCGATCAGAATGACAGCTTCACCATGACGCTGGCCGCCGGCCAGACCGACGCGGACTTCCAGTTCAACGTCTATGGTTCGTCGACCGAAACCAATGTCGTGAAGCGCAATGTCGGCACCAACAACAACATCAACTTCCATGGCGGCACCGGCGTCGACTCGCTGTTCATCGACGGTTCGGATCTCGGTTCGACGGTCACCATGGACGGCGGTGCCGGCCTCGATCGCATCGTCCAGACCCAGGGCTTCTTCAAGACCGCGCTGACCGACGATGCGTTCGTCAACATCTCGAATGTCGAGATCCTGACGGGTGAGGATGCGGGTGATCTGAACGCCACGCTCGGCTTCGAAGCCGATCAGGCGGGCATCGTCCGCATCGACGACACGGCCGGCAACGACAAGGTGACCTTCGACGCGGCGTTCAACAACGCGACGACGGTCAACCTGACGGGTGGCAACGACACGATCAACGCCCTGGCTTCGGCCGCGGTGCTGACGATCAACGCGCTCGACTCGGATCTGACCGCGGGTGACCAGATCACGGGCGGCACGACGGTCAACGACGTGCTCAACGTCAGCGCCGGCAACGGCACTGCCGATCTGACCAACGTCACCAAGGTCGAGACCATCAAGGTGATCGATACCGGCCTGGCCAGCACCACGCTGATCATCGATACCAAGGCTTCGGATCTCAGCCCCGGTGCGACCAGCCAGACCATCGATGCCAGCGACCTCGACGCTCCGGCCGAATCGCTGATCCTTCAGGGGGCTTCCGCAGAGGCGAACCTGAACGTCATCGGCGGCGGCGGTCCTGACCAGATCACCACGGGCAGCGGCAACGACACCGTCAACGCGGGTGAAGGCAACAACACCATCGTCACCGGCTTGGGTAACGACAGCGTCACGGCCGGTTCGGGCGACGACTCGATCGTGACCGGTTCGGGCAACGACGTCGTCAATGCCGGCAACGGCAACAACACCGTCTTCGCCGGCACCGGCAACGACAATGTCACGACCGGTTCGGGCAATGACATCGTCGATGGCGGCGACGGCACTGACACGATCTCGACGGGCGCGGGCAACGATCAGATCTATGGCGGCCTCGGCGCCGACGTGATCGATACGGGCGCGGGCAACGACCAGATCCTGTACCGGGCGCGCATGGAGAGCTCGACCTCGACCGCGCGTGACACCGTCACCGGCTTCACCTCCGGCTCGGATGTCATCGACATCCGCTATGTGACGGAAGCGATCGCCAAGTACGGTGAAGGCGCCGAGATCCGCTTCGTCGGCAATCTCGCCACCTTCGGCCAGGCGCAGGGCGCGATCACGGCCGGCGACGGCAAGCTCGACATCGTCTATCAGCAGGACGAGAATGCCCTCTGGGTCGATCTGAACGATGACGGCGTGCTCAACGGCAACGACATCCAGATCGTGATGCAGGGCGTCTCGACGCTGCAGGCGAAGGATGTGCTCGACACGGCGGCCACCGGTGCGGTGGTCGGCGCGACCCTGGTTCCCTCGGGCACCTCGGTCACCGGCACTTTCCTCGACGATCGCTTCCTGCTGCTGGGTGTCGGTCCGTGGACCGTCGATGGCGGCCTGGGCAACGACACCGTCGTGATCAAGAACCAGGACATCTCGGGCTCGAGCATCAGCAATGTCGAAGTCGCGGAGATCGATGGCTCGGCCACGATGACCTATCTGCAGCACAACACCTTCCTGAACCTGACGGACGGTGCAACCAATCCGCAGACGATCACGCTGGTCGGCACCATCTATGCCATCCAGGGCGATGCCTCGATCGAGAACTACATCCTGACCGGCACGAAGAACGCCGCGAACGTCGTTTCGGGTGACGATTTCACCCTCGGCGCCAGCGGCCAGAACGTGCAGACCGGCGTCAATGACGACATCATCCGCACGGGTGCGGTCGATATCGTCACCGGCAAGCTCGATGGCGGCGCGGGTTACGACCAGCTCGTCCTCGACCATGACGACGATATCTCGGGTGCGAACCTGTGGGATATCGAAGAGACGCTGATCACCGAATCCTCGGTCAAGATGAATGCGGCGCAGCACGGTACGGACGGTACGAACGGCAATGCCGGCAATATCGTCGATCGTGGTGACGCGTTCCCGGACTCGACCGACACGATCACGATCACGACCAGCACGACGGCAAGCGTCGCTGCGAGCGCGACCAACCAGAAGGCGTTCAACGGCATCAACGGCATCACCGGCCTGGCGGATATCGAGAACTATGTGCTCTCGGATCTGGACGACAAGTTCACGCTCGGCATCGGTTCGCAGAACGTCAACACTGGTCTCGGCAACAACGAGATCCTGACGGGTGCGATCAGCAACGTCTCCGGCACGCTCGGCGGCGCCGGCAACGATACGCTGACGGTTGATGCCGGCGACAATCTTGGCGGCATCAACGACGGTTTCGCCATCTATGGTGACGGCAATGGTGACTTCATCACCGGCGCCGCGAACACCTCGGCGGTCGAAACGCTGAAGCTGACCGGCGGTGTGGTTTCGATGACGGTTGGCCAGCATGAAGGCTTCGCCAGCATCATCGATACCGGTCTTACGACCGACGTGATCAGCCTCAGCTCGGGCGGCACAGTGAACGCTGAAGTCGTGGTCGATGGCTACATCGCCAACGGCAACGCCAACACGAAGTTCATCGTGAACTCGGGCAACGGTTCGGTCGATCTCACCGCGAATGACGTTAGCGGCGTGTACGAGGACGAAGTGGTCGTGAACGGCTTCGCCGTGGACGGCGACTGGAGCTTCGGCGGCGGCAACGATACCCTGACGGCCACGGGCACGACGGATATCAGCGGCGTCAACGGCGGTGCGGCCACCACCCTGGCCACGCTGAACCTCACCGGTGACATCACCGCGACCGAGGCGCAGCATGACGACTTCGCCGCTATCAACGGCAACCTCGTCAACACCTTCACGCTGACCGATGCCGGCGCCAATGGTGCGGACAGTGCCGTCTTGGGCAACGCCTCGATCGAAACCTATGTGCTGAACGATGCCTTTACCTTCACGCTCGGCGCCGCGGCGCAGAACGTGACCGGTGACGCCGACAACGCGCAGACGGTTATCGTGAACGGCTTGGCTGTCACGGGCACGCTCAACGGCGGCACCGGTGCAGGCGATCCGGACACGCTGATCCTCAACACCGGCACGGACATCACCAACGCCACGTCGATCACGAACTTCGAAAACGTGACAGTCAACGGCTCGGTGACGATGAAGTACGGCCAGTATAACGCGCTGCAGCCCACGGGCGGCGCCGGCACCGACACGATCAACTTCGTTGGTCCGGTCGTCGCGGTTACCGCACGCAACGCGATCGAGAACTACGTCCTGGCGAACATCGCCGGCAACGACTTCTCCTTCGCAAATCTCGCCGACCAGACGGTCAGCGTGACCACCTCGGGCAGCAACAATGATGTTGTCCGGACGGGCGATCGGGTCGACTTCACCGGCGTCACGCTGGACCTGGCGGGCAACACCGGCTTTGTCGGTGACAAGCTGGTCGTCACCACCGACAACACCGATCTTTCGGGCATCAACGGCGGTAACGAAACCACTGCCGAGACGCTCGAACTCGGCGCCGGCTTCACCGTCTCCATGACCGTTGACCAGCACGAAGGCTTCACCGCTCCATTCATCGCGACGGGCAATGAGACGGTCGTGATCACCGACGCTGGCCTGATCAATGCAGAGGAATCGATCGAGAACTACGATCTCTCCGCTGCGGCGAACACGATCGTCGTGAACGAGCTCAACGGTGCGGTGAACATCAAGGACACCAGCGGCACCGGTGACAATGATCGCGTCGTCATCAACACCAATGTGGTGGCGACGGGCACCTGGGATCTTCAGAACCTCAATGACGTTCTCGAAGTGAACGGTACCTCGACCAAGATCTCGGGCGTCAACGGCGGTCTCGCGACCACCGCGGAAGAGCTGGAGCTGACCGGTGCGATCAACAACCTCACGCTCACCCAGGTGCAGCATGAGGCGTTCGCCACCACCACGGCGACTGCCGGTGTGGATACGCTGATCATCATCAATGCAGGCACGGTCACGGCATTCGCGGATGTCGAGAATTACAACCTCTCGAACGCCTCGAACACGCTGATCGTGAATGCGGCGACGCCGGATGTGAACGTCCTCGCGATCGGTGGCTCGTCCGACACGATCAACGTCGGCGGCAACAAGGTTGGCGGCAACTGGAACCTCGGAGCGATTGCGGACACCGTCGTCGCGGCAAATGGCGCTGACATCAGCGGCGTGAACGGTGGCGCGGCTACGACGGCCGAGTTCATCCAGATCGCCAACAATGCCAGCGTCACGATGTCCGTGGCTCAGCATGAGGCCTTCGCTAGCGACACGCTGGTTGGCTTCCAGGCGACGGGAACGAACACGATCACGCTGTCGAACGACGGGACGATCAATGGTCGTAATCAGGTTGAAGCCTATGTCCTGAACGGAGACGGCGTTGGCGGAAGCACCGTCAACATCAACAACTTCCTGGTTTTCACGGACAGCAACTTCAACGTCTCGGTTACGGGTGCTGGCGGCGCTGACAAGATCGCCATCAACAATTCCGCTTTTGGCATGAATGTTGGCGGCACTTGGGCGCTCGATGGTCTTGATGATACGCTGTACATCGACGGCAACGGCGGTACTGGCGATGTCGACATCACCGGTGTGAATGGTGGTGACGTGACCACGGCGGAAACCCTGACGCTTGCGGACAATGGTGACGACGTCATCATGACCTCCAAGCAGCACAACGGGTTCACCACCGTGAATTCGCCCGCGACCGGCGCCAACAATGATGGGGGCCGGAACACCTTCACGGTGGTCAACACCGAGGTTGGCGCCAACACCGTTGTTGGTTTCGCTGGAATTGACGCTTACGTGCTGAACCGCACGTCGACCGGAAGCTTCGACTTCGCGATCGGCGAGAACGGCCAGGACGTCACCGGTACCGCCGGAGACGACACCATCCGCAGCACCGCTTCCGCTGACAATCTGAATGGCAGCGTCATCGACGGCGGCCTCGGCAACGATACGCTGGTGCTTGACGATGGCGACACCACCGTGGGTGCGACGCTGACGAGCCTGGAACTGCTCTCGGTGAGCGGCTCGGTCACCATGACCGGCGCTCAGTATGACAGCTTCCTGGTCGGCAACGTGAAGGGAATGGGAACCACCGATGAGGTGACCCTGACCACCAATGGTAACTTCGAGGCGACCACTCAGGCGGTTGTGGCCGATAATATCGAGCACTACATCCTGAACGGCGCGACCGCGAGCACCATCACCTTCGCGGGTTCGGATGCAACGCGGGCGGTCCAGTCGGTCGATCTGGCGGTCGCCAATGGCAACACCATCATCATCAACGACACCAATGGTGCCAATGGTGGTGTGGATGCTTCGGTTGGGATCGAGACGTTCTGGTCCACCGCCGGTACGCCGGATGTGCTGAACATCACCGTTGGCGCCACCCACTTCACGGGTGCGAACTATACGGAGATCGCTTCGGGCACGGATACGGCATTCGCCGGAGCCGCGGGTGCGGTCATCACGATCACCGGCCTTGCCGATGTGGATCTTTCGGATCTCTCGGCGAATGGTGAAGTGGAAACCGCGATCGGCAACGCCATCGGCGCGATCACCAATGCCGGTACCTACCTGTTCGTTCTCGAGAACGTGGACGGATCGGGCCAGTCGGGCATCTACGCGGTGCAGGTCGGCGCTGGCGCGCTCGCCAATCTCGACTCGACGAACTTCGACGTTCAGTCGATCGCGATTGTCGATCACTTCGGCACGGCGACCTGGTCTTCGGCCAACTTCGTCTGATCTTCCAGGGCCGCTTGCTTCGGCGGGCGGCCGCGGAAATCTGCAAAAAATTCGGCCTCCGCGACTTTCGCGGAGGCCTTTTTTTTGGTTATGTGCGGATGAGGGCCGGGGACGGCTTCGGGGGTAAACGGGAGTAAATCAGCATGGCGAACAATCGTCTTATCGTGCAATCGGGCCTGACGGCCGGCGCGATCGGTGGCACCTATGATATCTTCGGCAAGAATGCCGGCGCGGAAACCGTGCTCGTCTTCGATCAGACGATCGCCTATTTTCAGGGGGACTTCGCGCGCGGCGGAGATACGATCAAGCTCAGCGACGTCGCGACCGATTTCACCATCCGTATCGCCGGCTCCAACGCGGAACTGACCAGCGCTTCGGACAGCATCGTGGCGGTCATTCCCATCGGCGTCGTGGGCGCCACGATTCAGTTCGAAACCGCGCCCGGCGTATATGGCGACAGCCGCACCCTGGTCTTCGACGGCACCAATGTCGTATTGGGTACGCAGGTGATCACCGGAACCGCGGCTGCGGTCGCACCTGCGGCGCCGCCGGCGCCTGCGGCCTTTGCCGCCGGCCCCGCGATCGAATCCGCGGCATCGGACGAGCAGGCGGCGGCGAAGGCCGCGCTTGCCGCACTCGATGTGCCCGCCGCGCCCGCTATCCCGAGCGCCGACGATGCGCATGCCGCTGCCGCTGCCGCCAGCGCGCAGATCGATGCAAGCTTCTTCGCGCACAGCGCGGCGGGCGGCGGCTTGGCGAACTTCATCGTCAATTTCGCCTGATCGTCTCACGGCCGGGGGCGGTGTCCCCGGCCGTCCGCTCTCCGCCGCCATGTCGGGTCCGGCGGGAGGATGCCATCGGCGTTTCCCTGCCGGAGCGACTTTGCGGCGGGGGATGGATTCAAGCTTGGCATATGGCGGCGGAACCGCTTAAGCATTTGGGCTTACACAGGATTAATGGGGGAGCGGCGCGATGAACGACTGGTCGCACGGCTATAATGTATCGCTGGGCTATACGTATGGCTTCTATCGTGAGCTCGCACCCGACTGGCTCGATCTCTGCGCGCGGATCTCGGGCTTCGTTCCGCCCACGCGGGGCGCCAATGGCAGCTTCCGCTATCTGGAGCTTGGAAGCGGGCAGGGCGTGGGCCTGTGCCTGCTGGCTGCCGCCAATCCGTCCGCGGAGTTTGTCGGCATCGATTTCAATCCCGAACATATCGCCCATTCGAAGGGGTTGGCGGCGGCGGCGGGGCTGAGCAACATCCGCTTCATCGAAGGCGATTTCGCGGCGCTGGGGGCAAGCTGGCCCGCCGATCTCGGCCAGTTCGACTATGTGGTGATGCACGGAATCTACAGCTGGATTCCGCCTGAGGTGCGCCGCGCGCTCGTCCGTTGCCTCGATCACGCGGTGCCGCCCGGTGGGCTTGTCTACAACAGCTATAATACGAAGCCCGGCTGGGTCAGCACCATGCCGTTCCAGCATATGGCGCGTCGCATGCAGATGGTCACCGCCAAGCCGGGGCCCGCGGTGATCGACGACACCGTCAAGCTGTTCGAAAGCCTGGGCGAAAGCAACTCGGCGATCTTCCGCGTCCTGCCGACGCTGAAGGCGCGGATCGACTCGGTCAAGACGCAGAACCGTGCTTATCTGGTGCAGGAATATCTCCACGAGAACTGGCACCCATTGTGGTTCTCCGAAGCCGCTGCGGAGTTCGGTGCGGCGAAACTCAACTTCGTCGGCGCCGCCACCATCGCGGAACTGATGCTGCCCGGCCTGTTGCCGCCGGCCACCCGCGACATCATCAACGCCCAGACCGATTCCGTCCTGCGCCAGGAAGTGCAGGATTGCGCGATCAACCAGAGCTTCCGCCGCGACATATTCTGCCGCGGTGCGCGCCGCACGTTCAATCGCGGCATCGATACCGCGTTCGATAGTGAACTCTATCTTGTCAATGCGCCGAAGGACGACGGCGAGCCGCTGAAGATCGGCACGGCGTTCGGCGAACTTTCGCTCAAGCACGACTCCTTCGCCGAGGCGATCGCCGCGCTCGAGACCGGGCCGAAGACCATCGGGGAACTCGTTGCGCTGCCCAACTTCAGGAAGCAGGGGATGAGCAGCGCGATCCAGACGCTGCTGCTGCTGATCCATATGGGCGGTATCGGTGTGGGTGCGGCCAAGCGCGGAGACGCCAAGCCCGCGCAGCGCCTGAATTCGGTGATCGCGCGAACCGTATGCGAAGGCGCGCCCTATACGCATTTCGCGGTACCCGCGCTGGGATCCGCGCTTTCCGTCAGCGACATCGATTGCATGTTGTTCGATACATGGGCCGGGGCGCCCAAGGCCGATGCGGCGAAGCTCGGCAAGGGGCTGGCCGAACGGCTCGCCAAGGTCGGCCGCAAGCTGCAGCAGAACGGCCAGCCGATCGACGGCGCCGCCGCGCAGGAGCGGATCGACGCGATGTCCGCTACCTTCCTGGAACAGAGTTTGCCGCGCTGGCGCAAACTGGGCGCGGTCGCGTGAAGGCGGCAGTCCAGGCATGAACGTCCTTTTTGTGCATCAGAATTTTCCGGGGCAGTTCCGGAGCCTGGCACCCGCGCTTGCCGCACGCGGCGACACGGTCGTCGCCATGGGCATGAACGATTTTGCCGGGTTTCCGAACATCCGTTACGTGCGCAGCAAGGCGACGCACAACACGGCCACCAACGGCCATCCCTGGACGCGCGATTTCGACAGCAAGGTGATCCGGGCCGATGCCAGCTTCCGCTCGGCGATGAAGCTGCGGGAGGAAGGCTTCATGCCCGATGTGATCATCGCGCATCCCGGCTGGGGGGAAAGCCTGTTCCTCAAGACGGTATGGCCCGATGCGAAACTGGGCATCTATTGCGAGTTCTTCTATTCGGCCGATGGTGCCGACATGAATTTCGATGCGGAGTTCCCGAGCGGAGATCGCGACGAGAGCGCATGCCGCATGTTGATCAAGAATGTCGGCAATTTCCTTCATTTCGATCAGGCGGCCGCCGGCATCGCGCCCACGCACTGGCAGGCCTCGAGCTTTCCCGAACCGTTCAGAAGCCGCATTCGCATCGTTCATGACGGCATCGATACCGATCGGGTGAAGAGCATTCCCGGCGTGAAGCTGAAGCTCAACGACCAGATCGAGGTTGGTCGGGAGGACGAGGTGATCACCTTCGTCAATCGCAATCTCGAGCCCTATCGCGGCTATCATGTCTTTATGCGCGCCTTGCCGGAATTGCTGCGGCGGCGGCCCAATGCCCGCGTCATCATCGTCGGTGGTGATGAAGTCAGCTATGGCGCACCGCCCCCCAAGGGAAAGAGCTGGCGCAACATCTTCCTTCAGGAGGTGAGCGACCAGATCGACATGTCGCGTGTGAATTTCGTCGGCAAGATCCCTTATCAGCAGTTTCTGGGCCTGCTCGCCGTATCGACGGTTCACGTCTATCTCACCTATCCGTTCGTCCTGTCGTGGAGCCTGATCGAGGCGATGGCGATGGAGTGCGCGATCGTCGCAAGCGATACGCCACCCGTTCTCGAAGCGATCGATGACGGCGAACATGGCGTTCTCGTGCCGTTTTTCGATCGGGACGCGCTGATCGAATCGGTCATTTCGCTGCTCGACGATCCTGCGCGGCGCGCGCAGTTGGGGGCCAATGCCCGCAAGCGTGCGGTTGCTGAATATGATCTCCGTTCGGTGTGCCTGCCGCGCCAGATCGAATGGGTCGATGGGCTGGCGGCGGGGGGAGGATGATCGGCGTCCGCAAAGCGCGAAAAATGGCCGATACGCTTCTATTTTCCTGACAGGTTAACAGTTTGCATAAGCTCTGTTCCGCTATTATATGCGTTAAGTAGGTGGATTTTCGGGGGGAGTCGTCGCGTTTGCGTGGCGCGCCTTGCCGCGCCTGCCTGCATCTCGATTGAAGGATAGGATTTCATGTACGTAGAAGGTTTGGGGAGCGCCTCCGTGGCGAACGGGGTTCTGCGGATCGAGACGTTCCACCGCAATTCAAAGGGTGAGGACGTCAGTGGCCAGGACATCATCATTCCGGCGAACCGGGTGATCCCGGTTGCCGAAGCGCTGCAGGCGCTGATCGAGAAGATCCGCGAGCAGGATGCTGCCGCGCAGGCTACGGCGGAATAAGCCGATTTTTCGCATGGCGCCCTTGGAAATCTCCGGGGCGCCATGTCTCCATTCAGCCCAGCAGTCGATAGAGCTCGACGCCGCGGTCCGGTATCGCCGGACTGGTGGCGGGGTTCGCGCCCGTGATCATGGATAGAGCATGACGAAGTCGATTTGCCTGCCGGCCCTTCTCTGCGCGTCGCTTTGCCTGACAGGGGCAACCGCGCTTTCAGCGCAGCAGACGCCAACGTACGGACCGCCCGCCGATCCGGGAAGTGAAGCGGTCGCGCTTGCGGCGCCACCGGGCGTGCCGAACGCGCTGCTCAATGCCGCCGAGATCGCGACCGAGAATTATCCCAGCATCCGCACGGCCGAGGCGGAGTTGCGCGCATCGCGCGCCGATCTGCGCGGCGCCCGCTGGCTGCGTTATCCCAGCCTGACGGTCGAAGCATTGGCGATCACGCGTGGATCGCAAACCGCGTCGCAGAACGGCGTCGCCGCCAACGCCGTGGTCGAACAGCCGATCCTGACCTTCGGCAAGATCGGCGGAACGATCGATCGGGCGGAGGCGATCTGGCTGGTGCGCCGCGCGGCGGTCGACGAAACCGCGCGCGAAGTTGCGCTGCGCGTCATCGACGCTTTCTACAATGTCGCGGCGGCGGCACGCCGCCAGGCGGTGCTGGAGGGCGGGCTGGCTCAGCACAAGACCCTGCTCGCGACCATCACCAATCGCGTGCAACAGGAAATCAGCCCGCAATCGGATCTCGATCTGGCGACGTCGCGCACCGCGCAGATGGAGCAGGAGCTTGCGCTGGCGCGCGCGCAGCGCACTGCGAGCTATAGTCAGCTTGTCGAACTTGTCGGCACCACGTCGATCAATCTCGGCAATGTACCCGATTACGATCCGACGATTTCGCACCCCTCCGATGCGGGCGCGATCGACCGTGCGCTTTCCTGCGATCCCAAGCTCCAGCGATTGCGTGCGGAGGTTCTTGCCGCCCGTGCCGAGACCAAGGTGGCGAAAGCCGGTTTGTTCCCGCAATTGCTCGGTCAGCTCTCGCATAACGAGATCACGGGCACTCGCGCCGGCGTGGCTTTGCGCGCGCAGACCGGGGCCGGACTTTCGCAAGTCGCGGCGGTTGGCGCCGCGCGCGCGCGCGTGCAGGGCAGCGAATTCAACATCTCGACCGCCGAACGCGAACTGCGTGAAGCGCTGCGGCTCGATTTCGTGACCAATCGCGCGTCGCGCGACCGCGTCGCGGCGGGCACGCGTGCATCAAGCTCGGCGGAAATGGTCACCGAATCCTACAAGCGTCAGTTCATCGCGGGGCGCCGTACCTGGCTCGATGTGATGAACGCGGTACGCGAGGCGACCAATTCCGAATTGTCGGTGGCCGATGCGGAAGTCGGCGCGATGTCTTCGAACGCGCGCATATGGTTGCGCACATGCGGCTGGCAGCCCCGGCCGATCGGCGGCGAACAGGTGGATTCAGGCAAATGACGACAGATACCAGCATCCGCGGCGCCGTGGAGCATTTCGCCCAGGTCAAGGGCATGTCGCTCGCGCCCAAATGGGACGAGGAACTCGGCGGGATCGAACTCGATCTGGGCGGCACCGATGTCTCGCAACTCTGCGCACAGCTGGGCTGGCCGGCGCCGGTGCCCTTCCACGCGCGTCCGCGCGCCGACCAGTTTCCACTGCTCGTCTATCAGCCGGAAATCGGCTGGGCCGTCGCCGAGCAATGGGAGAATGAAGGGATGATCAGGCTTTCGGGCCTGCATCTGCCGTTGCTCGAATATCATGGCGACCTGGTCTTCTATGACATCGCCTTTCCCGACCCCTTGCAGAGCGGGCAGGTGCCGAGCGCGATCTCGGTCTTCTGGCGGGCGATCATGCGGCGCAAGAACGTGCTGGTGATGGCGACGCTGGCGACGGTCTTCGCCAATATCGTCACGCTCGCGACCTCGCTTTACTCGATGCAGATCTTCGATCGCGTGATTCCGCTGGGCAGCTATTCCACGCTGTGGGTGCTCACCATCGGCGTGACGATCGCATTGATCATCGATTTCACGCTGCGATCGGTGCGTGCGCTGATGATCGAGCGGGAGGCGGCCGAGATCGACGCGGAGGTCTCGGAATATTTCTTCGCGCGCGCGCAGGCGGTGCGGCTCGATGCGCGTCCGCCGGGCATCGGCACCATGGCCGCGCAGTTACGCGGGCTCGAACAGGTCCGCAGCGTGATGTCGTCGGGCTCGTTGTTCATGCTGGCGGACCTTCCCTTCGCGCTGTTCTTCATCGTCGTGATCGGGATGCTCGGCGGCGTCGTCGCGATCGTGCCGATCATCAGCCTGCCGATCGCGCTGCTGATGGCGTTCGGCCTGGCCAAGATGATCCGCAACGGCACGGATCGCGCGCAGGTGAGCGGCAACCGCAAGAACGGCATGCTCGTCGAGTCGCTCGATGCGGCGGAATCGATCAAGGCGGGCCGTGGCGGCTGGTTCATGCTCGGCCGCTGGAACCGCCTGATCCGCGAAGTCCATCATTTCGAGGACCCGGTGAAGCGCAGTTCGGCCATGGCCGGCTCGGTCTTCTCGACGCTCCAGCAGATCGCCTATGTGGCGATCATGGCGGTCGGCGCCTATGAAGTCGGCCAGGGCAATATGACGTCGGGCGGCCTGCTCGCCTGTTCGATCATCGCCGGGCGGATCAACGGCCCGCTGATCGCGATGCTGCCCAACCTGATCGTCCAATGGGGTTATGCGCGCTCGTCGCTCAAGGCGCTGGACAGCATCCTGAAGCTGCCGCTCGATCGCACGTCGAGCGAATCCTCGCTGCGCCCCGGCAGCCTCGACGGGCCGATCCAGATCGACAATATCAAGTTCGCCTATCCCGGCGCACGCGAGGGACTCGATGTTCCCAAGCTGGAGTTCCGTCCGGGCGAACGTGTCGCCATCATCGGCGGCGTCGGATCGGGCAAGACGACGCTGCTGCGCGTCCTGGCGGGAATCTTCCATGCCCAGGCGGGTACGGCGAAGATCGGCGGGCTCGATCTGACGCAGATCGCCGACGACGTGTTGCGCCAGCATATCGGCTATCTGCCGCAGGATTTCCGCCTGGTGAACGGATCGCTGCGCGAAAACCTGACGATGGGCATGGGCAATGTCGGCGACGACGCGGTGATGGAAGCCGCGAAGAAGACCGGCCTTGTCCACATGATCTCGGCCCATCCGCTGGGCCTGGATCTCGCGATCCAGGAGGGCGGTCGCGGCTTGTCCGGCGGCCAGCGCAGCCTGGTCGGCCTGACGCGGATGCTGCTCGCCAACCCCACCGTCTGGCTGCTCGACGAGCCGACCGCCAATCTCGACCAGAATACCGAGGTCGCGGTGCTGGCGGCGCTTGAAAAGGCGCTCGGCCCGCAACAGACCATGCTGATCGTCACACACCGTCTGCAACTGCTCGCGCGCGTCCAGCGCGTGATCGTGATGGGCAATGGCCGCATCCTGCTCGACGGCCCGACCGCGGAAGTCATCCAGCGTTTGCAGCCCAAGCCGCCCGCGCAGCAGCAGCCGTCCAAGACGGTTTCCCCGATCACCGCCACGGCGGGTCGTTGATCCAAGCATTGAAAGCCTGAAGCCATGTTGACTCGGATGAAGACGTCGAGCTGGATCATCATCACGATCGCGGTCGCGCTGGTCGCGTTCATCGCCTGGTCGCTCTGGGCGGAACTCGACCAGATCACCCGCGCGCCCGGCAAGGTGATCCCGATCGGGCGGGTCCAGATCATCCAGAGCGCCGATGGCGGCGTGATCGGCGAGATTCGCGTACGCGAAGGCGATCTGGTGAAGCGCGGTGAATTGCTGGTCGTGCTCGACAAGGTGAAGCTTCAGGCGGCGGTGACCGAAAGCCGCGCCAAGGTGGCGGCGCTGAAGAGCCAGATGGCCCGTATCCAGGCGGAGCTTTACGATCGTCCGCTCAATTTCCCGGCCGACGTTGCCTCCTATACCGAGTTTGTCGCCAATCAGCGTCAGCTCTACATCAAGCGTCGTGCAGCGCTTCAGTCCGATCTGTCGGCGCTGCGATCGATGCGCACGCTGATGCAGGAAGAGCTGAACCTGAACCTGCCGCTGGTGAAGAGCGGCGACGTCGCCCGATCCGAAGTGATCCGCATGCAGCGCGGCATGGTCGATGTCGACGGCCAGATTTCGGGCAAGCAGGCCAAGTACATCCAGGATCTGCAGACCGAGTTCGCCAAGACCGAAGAGGATCTGGTGACCGCGCAGCAGGTGATGACGCAGCGTGAGGATGCGCTGAAGGCGACCGACCTGGTGGCGCCGACCGACGGCATCGTCAAGAATGTCCGCCTGACGACGGTTGGCGGCGTGCTGCGCCCCGGTGACGAGGTGCTCCAGATCGTGCCGACCGGCGAAAAGCTGATCGTGGAGGCGCAGGTCGCACCGCGCGACATCGCCTTCGTGAAGCTGGGCCAGACCGCATCGGTGAAGTTCGACGCCTATGACAGCGGCATCTATGGCGCCGGCCACGGCAAGGTGACCTATATCAGCCCCGATACGCTGGCCGAGCAGCGCCAGGACGGATCGCAGAACATCTATTATCGCGTGAATGTGGAAGTCGACATTTCGAAGATGCGGCCCAAGCATCCGGGCGAGGTGATCGCGATCCAGCCGGGCATGACGGTGATCGCCGAGATCATCACGGGCAAGAACACCGTGTTCCGCTACCTCACCAAGCCGATCCTGAAGACGGCATCGGAATCGATGGGCGAACGTTGAAACAAGTCTCGATGAGCTTGGCTCATCGAGACTTGTTTAAGCCCGCGCGGCGGCTGAAGCCTGATCGTTTGAGGATGCAGCGCTTCGCGCTGCATTCGAGAGCGTGAATCAGATTCACTCCAAGGCCTAAGCGAGCCGATCCCGGATGCGCGGCATCTTCGGGATCGCAAGTGAAGTTCCTCCGGGGCGCCGCCATGGTTGCGGCGCCCCGGATAATCCCTATCCTGGCGCCATCATGGCGAAGATCACCAGCATTACCCTGTCCTATGTCCAGGCGGAGGACCGCATCCACTTCGCCAGCTTGCTGGACGATGCGCGCACCGTCCGGATGTGGCTGACGCAGCGGCTGGCGCGCCTGCTCGTCCGGGCGCTCGCCAACCATATGGAAAAGGCGGAGGGGATTCCGCTGCCGACCGTGCGCGACGCGATGATGGCGCAGGAACAGGCGCAGGCGGTGTCGAATATCAAGCCGTCGCGGCCTGTCGTCACCGATCCTGACGTACCCGTCCATCTCGTCACCAACATCACGCTCAAATTGTCGGCCGAAAAGATCGGCCTGTTCTTCGAATCCGACCTCGATTTCCAGCCGAGCATCGTGCTCGACCGAACGCTTGTCCGCCAATGGCTGAGCATGCTCCATCGCCAATTCGAAACGGCATCCTGGCCGCTGGACGTCTGGCCCGAATGGATGATCGAGGGCAATGCGGCCCCGGCGAGCAGTGCCACCCGGCACTGATCTTGTCGTCGCGGCGCGCCGTCAGCGCAGACGCATCGCGTCCTTCTCGATCTCGACATGCGATATGCGGGCGAGGAAGCTTTGCCCGAGCAGCGAGATCGGCATATCCGTCTCGGCGACCGCGCCGGTCACGTCGCGCGCGGAGACCGGACCGATCGCGATGCGATCGATGACTACGGGCTTGAGGCGGACGGTGCCGCTGGCGGCCTGTGCCTCGGCCGTGAATTCTCCCGCCGATGCCGCGATGCCCGCGCGCTGCGCATCGGCGCGGCTCAGCACGACGGCGCTCGCCCCACTATCGACAAGGAAGCGGATCGTCGCGCCGTTGACCTGGGCGTCCGCATAGAAATGGCCATCGGATTCACGCGACAGCGTGGCGCCCGCGAACCCGTTTCCGGCATCCGAAGGCACCGTTTGGACGGGCTGATGCGCTGTGGCGGCGGTCGGTGATTGCGAACCGGACGAGGCGGGAGTGCGTTCGCCGGGCATCAGCGAAACGAGCGCGACCACCAGCAGCAACAGGGGAACGATGATCCTCGTCATTGCTGCGATATATGACGGGAGCGTTTAACAAAGCGCCAATCGAGATTCTTGCGTGATGCAACGGTGCGGGGATGTCGATCATCCCCGCACCTGTCGTCCAATCGCGGCGCGGCGTTGGTCAGGCCGCTTGCGCCGTTTCCATCGGCGCCAGGCGGATCAGATAGTCGAAGGCCGAAAGCGCTGCCTTGGATCCTTCGCCCATCGCGATGACGATCTGCTTGTAGGGCACGGTCGTCACGTCACCGGCGGCGAACACGCCCTCGATCGAGGTATGGCCGCGATGGTCGATCTCGATCTCGCCGCGCGCGGAGAGCGCCACCGAATCGGTCAGCCATTCGGTGTTGGGCACCAGCCCGATCTGGACGAAGATCCCTTCCAGCTCGACAAGGTGCGAACTGTCCGCATTGCGGTCGCGATAGGTGAGGCCGATCACCTTCTCGCCATCGCCATGCACTTCGGTGGTCAGCGCGGACGTGATGACGGTGACGTTCTTCAGGCTGTAGAGCTTGCGCTGCAACACCGCATCGGCGCGGAGCTGGCTGTCGAACTCGATCAGCGTGACATGGGCGACGATACCGGCCAGGTCGATCGCGGCCTCGACGCCGCTGTTGCCGCCGCCGATCACCGCGACGCGCTTGCCCTTGTAGAGCGGCCCGTCGCAATGCGGGCAATAGGCGACGCCCTTGTTGCGATACGCGTCTTCGCCCGGCACATTCATCTGGCGCCAGCGCGCGCCGGTCGAAAGGATGACGGTACGCGCCTTCAGCGACGCGCCATTCTCCAGCCGCACTTCGTGCAGGCCGCCCGGCACCTTGGCGGGGATCAGCTTTTCCGCACGCTGCAGGTTCATGATATCGACGTCATAATCCTTGACGTGCTGCTCGAGCTGCGCGGCGAGCTTCGGGCCTTCGGTGTGCTGGACCGAGATGAAATTCTCGATCGCCATGGTGTCGAGCACCTGGCCGCCGAAGCGCTCGGCGGCGATGCCGGTACGGATGCCCTTGCGCGCGGCGTAGATCGCCGCCGCGGCGCCCGCCGGGCCGCCGCCGACGACGAGCACGTCGAACGCGTCCTTCGCCTTGATCTTCTCGGCGGCGCGGGCCGAGGCGCCGGTGTCGATCTTGGCCAGGATCTGCTCCAGCTCCATCCGGCCCTGGCCGAAGGGTTCGCCGTTGAGGAAGATCGAGGGGACCGCCATCACCTTGCGCGCGTCGACTTCGTCCTGGAACAGCGCGCCGTCGATCGCGACATGGCTGATGCGCGGATTGAGCACCGCCATCAGGTTGAGCGCCTGAACGACGTCGGGGCAGTTCTGGCACGACAGCGAGAAATAGGTCTCGAACGCGAAATCGCCGTCGAGATCCTTGACCTGCTGGATCAGTTCCTGCGCCGCCTTCGACGGATGGCCGCCCACCTGAAGCAGCGCGAGCACCAGCGAGGTGAATTCATGGCCCATCGGGATGCCGGCGAAGCGCACGCCGATATCGGTGCCGGCGCGGCGGATCATGAAGCTGGGCGTGCGGCGATCTCTGCCGTCGCGGAGCAGGGCCACCTTGTCGGACAGTTCGGCGATCTCTTCGAGCAGCGCGAGCAACTCGGCCGATTTGGCGCCGTTGTCGAGCGACGCGACCAGTTCGATCGGCTGGGTGATGTTGCCCAGATAGGTCTTGAGCTGCTGCTTCAGATTGGCGTCCAACATGATGGTGCTCCGATGGGGGCGTTATCGCCCATTTCTTCGTCACGCCCGCGCCATCGCGAGCCCTTCGGCTGCCTGGAAAGGCGGGCGCTCAGGATAAACTGCGATCCGGAGGATCGAAGCGAATCAATCCAGGGATGCGTCCGGCATTGGATTGCTTCGTCGCTACGCTCCCCACAACGACGGAGGAGGACGCTTCGGTACGCGTGTGCGCACCTGAACGATTGTCGGGAAGATCCCGGGGGCGGCGCTGCCGCCCCCGGAACTTTCGCGATCCGCCGGCTCAGATCTTGCCGACGAGGTCCAGCGACGGGGCGAGCGTCTCTTCGCCTTCCTGCCACTTGGCGGGGCAGACTTCGCCGGGATGCGCGGCCACATATTGCGCGGCCTTCACCTTGCGCAGCAGTTCGGTCGCGTCGCGGCCGATGCCGCCGGCGGTCACTTCGACGATCTGGATCTTGCCTTCGGGATCGACGACGAAGGTGCCGCGATCGGCCAGGCCGGCTTCCTCGATCATCACGTCGAAATTGCGCGTGATCGTGCCGGTGGGGTCGCCCAGCATCGTGTACTTGATCTTGCCGATCGCCGGCGACGTGTCATGCCACGCCTTGTGCGAGAAATGCGTATCGGTCGAAACGCTGTAGATCTCCACGCCCAGCTTCTGGAACGCGTCGTAATTGTCGGCCAGGTCTTCCAGCTCGGTGGGGCAGACGAAGGTGAAGTCCGCGGGATAGAAGAAGAAGACGGCCCAGCCGCCCTTCACGTCCGCGTCCGTGACGGTCACGAACTTGCCATCCTTGAAGGCTTCGGTCTTGAAGGGCTTGAGGTCGGAATTGATGAGGGACATGCATGCTCCATGTGTTTGCGGTGTCTGCGAGCGCCGATCTAGGTGTCTCTGTTGCAATGCGGAAATTGGATTTTAGAGACTGACTGATCGATTTTGGCGATCAATCGGCTGAAACCGTCTTTCCCATGTCACGCATTGCTGTCAGAGGCCGGATCGAAGACGCGGAACGCGTCTTAATCGGCCGATATTGGTTATGCAAGTGATTCGCGTTAGCAAAAAAGATGCGCGATATGGCCCGGCTGCCGCTCGACGCAGCCGATCGCCAAGGCTAGAATCCCTGCCATGTCAGATCTTTTCCGTTTCCGCCGCATCGCCGCCGTTCGATCGACATGACCGATTCGACACCCGGCAGTCGCCCGCCTGCGACGCTCGACAGCGAAGCGGATCTCCGCACCGTCTATGCCGATCCGTCGCAGACGGTGATCGACAAATGCTTTCCGCGTCTCGACCCGCATAGCCGGCGCTTTCTCGAACTGTCGCCTTTCTTCTGCATCGGTTCCTCGCGCGCCGACGGTCTGGCCGACGTGTCGCCGCGCGGCGGCGAGCCGGGCTTCGTCCATGCGATCGACGACACGCATATCGCCTTCCCCGATCGGCCGGGAAACAATCGTCTCGATACCTTGGGCAATATCGTCCACCAGCCGGCAGTGGGCATGTTGTTCTTCCTGCCCGGCGTGGAGGACATGCTGCGGATCAACGGTCTGGCGACGGTCACGACCGAGCCCGCGCTGATGGATCGCTTCATCCATGATGGAAAGCCGCCGCGTTCGGTGGCGCTGATCGAAATCCGCGAGGTCTATTTCCATTGCTCGAAGGCCTTGCGGCGTTCGGAGCTGTGGAATCCCGACCGGAGATTGCCCAAGGGGGCTTTCCCGACGCTCGGCAAGATCGTGCGGGATCAGTTCCAGCTCAACATTCCGGCCGAGACGATCGATCAGGCGCTGGAGGAAGACGCGAAGACCAATCTGTATTGAGTTTTCACAGCGGCAGGGCGGTGGTCGCCTTGATCTCCGAAAGCGCGATCGTCGAATTGATCTCCTGCACGCCCGGCAGTTTGCTCAGCTTGTCGAAGAACAGCCGCTCATAGGCTTCGATATCTTTGGTCACGACGCGCAGGATGAAGTCGAACACGCCCATCACGACATAGCATTCGAGCACTTCGGGCAGTTCGCGGATCGCCGCCGTGAAATCGTCGAGATTGGCGCGGCCGAGCTCGCTCAATTTCACCTGCGCGAAGATATGCGCGTTGAGCCCCACCTTGCGCCGGTCGATCAGCGCGACGCGGCGCGTGATGTACCCATCCTTCTGCAACCGGTCGATCCGGCGCCAGCAGGGGGAGGGAGAGAGGCCGACCCGTTCGGAGATTTCGGCGGTCGACAGGCTCGCATCCGCCTGGAGCAGCGCCAGGATTTTTCGTTCGTAGGAATCGAGGTCATGAGACATGATCTGTCCTTATTGTCGACCAAGCGGGTGAAATTGACCTGAATATCGCAATTCGTGGTGGAGAAAGGCAAGAAGTTTCCCGGTGAATGAACGATCATGCCCAGCATCGATCGGAGTCTCCATGGTTCATCTCGCCTTTCTGAATGCGCATCCGCCCGAGCAATGCGTCGCCGTCGAGGACGAAGCGGCCGGCCTGTCCGGTGTCATCGTCATCCATTCGACCGCACTTGGTCCGGCCGCCGGCGGCTGCCGCTTCTGGGATTATCCCGACAAGGAGGCGCTGGCGGTCGACGCGGTGCGGCTCGCCGAAAGCATGAGCTACAAGAACGCGCTCGCCGGCCTGCCGCTGGGCGGAGGCAAGGCGGTGTTGCGGCGTCCGGCGGGCAATTTCGATCGCCGCCGCCTGTTCGAGGCGTTCGGCCGCGCGGTGGAACGGCATGACGGCGCCTATGTGACCGCAGAGGATGTCGGCACGACCATGGCTGACATGGATGCGGTGGGCGCTTCGACGCGCCACGTCGCGGGCCGGCGCGCTGCGCGCGGCAAGCCGGGCGGCGATCCTTCGCCCTGGACCGCGCGGGGCGTGTTCAATGCGATGAAAGTGGCCGCCGATCATCGGCTGGGCAGTTCGCTCGCCGGGCTCACCGTCGCCGTTCAGGGGCTGGGCAGCGTCGGATCGGCGCTGTGCGCGCTGCTGCACGAAGCAGGCGCGCGCCTGGTGATCGCCGAGCCGCGCGCAGGCGTCGCCGCGACCTTCGCCCGGCATTATGGCGCGACGGTGGTTCCCGCCGACAGGATCATGGCGGTGCAGGCCGATATCTTCGCGCCCTGCGCGCTGGGCGGCGTGCTCGACGCGCGGACGATCGAGCGATTGCGCGCGACGATCGTCTGCGGGGGGGCCAATACCGTGCTGGCGACGCCTGAGGACGGCGATCGCCTGGTCGACAAGGGCGTGCTCTATGCGCCCGATTATGTCGTCAATGCCGGCGGCATGATCAGCGTCGCCGCCGAATATCTCGGCTGGCGAAGCGAGGAGGTGCGCCAGCGCGTCGATGCGATCGGTGCGCGGCTGGCGAGCGTGCTCGATCTGGCGGCCGCCGGCGGCCTGCCGCCGGGCCGCGCCGCAGACCGCCTCGCGCGCGAGACGATCGCCGCGTCCACCAATGCCCGCCATGCGCCGCTGCCGAGGGTCGCATGATGTCTGGAGAAACCATGTTCGAACAATATCACTACCAGGTGGACGGCCATGCCTGTCCGCAACTCTATCTTCGCCTGCTCGGGCTGTTCGCCCAGCAGGACCTGATCCCCGCCGATATCGAGGGTCAGCAGCGTGACGAGGTGTTGACGCTCAGCATCGTCCAGCCCGGAATCGATCGCCGTCGCGCCGAGATCATCGCGGAGAAGATGCGCATGATCACCACGGTGCGTTCGGTGACGCTGACCGAGATGGTGGCGGTTCCGGCCTGAGCCAAGGGCGTCCGGCCGCGAGCCGGCGCTCGTGTCAGTGCTTGCGCGGGATCAGGTGGAGCAGTGCGACGATCGCGCCGCCCACCACGATGCCGACCACGGCGGCACCCGCCGCGCCGACCAGCCATTCGACCACGCCGCCGGCGACGGGCACCGCATGCGCGGCGGCTTCGGCCGCGCCATGGATGATGTGCGGGATCGTCTCCAGCCCGAAGACCTCCAGGCCGTGCACGATGATGCCGCCGCCCACCCAGATCATCGCCGCCGTGCCGATGATCGCCAGCGCCTTCAAAAGCACGGGCATCGCGGTCACCAGCCCGCGCCCGAGCGCGCGCACGCCGCTGGCGCTGCGTTCGGCCAGGTGCAGGCCGATATCGTCCATCTTCACGATCAGCGCGACCACGCCATAGACGCCGGCGGTGATCGCGACGCCGACCGCCGCCAGCACCGCGGCCTGCATCCAGAATGTCTGCGCGGGCAGTTCGGCGAGCGCGATCGCCATGATCTCCGCCGACAGGATGAAATCGGTGCGGATGGCGCCGCCCACCTGACGATCCTCCAGTTCCTTGGGATCGCTGACCTCCAGGACATCGTCGGCATGGCTGTCCCCCGACACCGCTTCCCAGACCTTTTCCGCACCCTCGAAGCAGAGATAGGCGGCGCCGATCATCAGCAGCGGGGTGATCGCCCAAGGCGCCAAGGCGCTCAGCGCCAAAGCGGCGGGCAGCAGGAAGAGCAGCTTGTTGCGCAGCGAGCCCATCGCGATCTTGGCGATGATCGGCAGTTCGCGATCGGGCGACAGGCCGACCACATAGCGCGGCGTCACCGCCGTATCGTCGATCACCACGCCCGCCGCCTTGGCCCCGGCCTTGCCGGCGGCCCCTGCGACGTCGTCGAGTGAGGCAGCGGCGAGCTTCGCGATCGCCGCGACGTCATCGAGCAGCGCAACAAGTCCGGATGGCATGGATGTCTCTTCCCCTGAAAAGGGGGGCAATCTAGAGCATCATGCGGAAAAGTGGAGCCCGGCTTTCGGTGTAAATGGATACGGCATCGCTGTGGCGGGCCTAATGGTCTGACCGAGGCAGATGCATCCGCATCTGTCTCGGAAAATCAGACCACTCTTCCATGGCTGAGTGGATCGGACCTCCGTCAAAAGCGGACGCTTTTGTCGGATACGATCCACCAGCGCGCGATTCGTGCTTCGCGCCGCCCGCCTGCGAGTCGTCTGCGCAATCGATCAGGCGGTGGCATCCTCGACCGATTTTCCGCGCGTCTCGGGGCCGATCAGCAGCACCAGCAGCGCGGAGATCCCGAAGCAGATCGCAAAGGCCGCAAAGGCGCCGATATACCCCCAGGTCGCAACGAGCACCGGCACCAGCATCGGGCCGGCGACCGCCGATATCCGCCCCATGGTCGATGACGTTCCCAGTCCGGTCGCGCGCGTGCTCGTCCGGAACAGTTCGGGCGTATAGGCATAAAGGCCCGTCGCCAGGGCGACCATGAAGAAGCGCATCACGGCACCCGTCGCCGCGATCCAGGCGAAGCTGGTCGCATAGCCATAGGCAAGCGCTGCCAGCGACACGAACATCAGCACCGCGATGATCACGAGCTTGCGGCCCAGCCTCTCCATCAGCGAACCGGTCAACCACGCGGCCGGTATGCCCGCGCTCGAGATGAAGATGCCGATCATGATCGAATCGGCGATGCTCATGCCGCGATCGACGAGCAGCTTTCCCACCCACATGGTGATGCCGTAATAGCCCATCATCACCGCGAACCAGAGTGCCCAGGCAAAGAGCGTGCGGCTCGCCTGGCCGGGGGCGAACAGCTTGGCGAGCGTGCCCTGCACCGGCGGCGCATCCGCGATGACGTCGGCGACGGGTGGAGGAAGTGGTCGGCCATGCGCGCGTTCCACCTCGCTCTCGAACGCCGCCATCGCGCGCGCGGCTTCCGCATCGCGGCCGCACGATGCCAGCCAGCGTGGCGACTCGCAGATGTGGCGGCGGACATAGATGGCGAACATCGCGGCGAGGAACATCAGCACGAACATCGCGCGCCAGCCCAGCGCTTCGCCGATCAGATGGATCGCCACCAGCGCGATGATGTTGAACAGCACCGTGGCGATCGCCGATCCCACCTGCATCCAGCCCGTGATCAGCGCGCGGCGGGATGCGGGCATGCATTCGGCGATCAGCGCGAAGGCGGCCGGGATCTCCGCGCCCAGGCCGATGCCGGTGATGAAGCGCAGCGTCATGAATGACGTGAGGTCCCAGGCGAATGCGGTGAGCAGGCTGGCGACGCCCCAGAGATACATGGTGTAGACCAGGATCTTCCGCCGGCCATAAGTATCGCACAGGATTCCGGCGATCGTGGCGCCGATGCCGACCCCCGCGAACACCGAACTGGCCGCGAGGCCCGCCTCGGCCTGGCTCAGGCCCAGATCGTGGCTGACCGGCGCCAGCAGATAGGAGAGCATCGCCAGATCGACGGCGTCGATCGCGAAACAGGAGACGAGGATCAGCGCGATCCGGCGCTGATAGGCGGTGAAGGGCAGGCGTTCGAACCGCGCCGCGATCGAGGCGTTGCCGGCCCCGGCCGGAGATCCGCCCAAACCCGAACTGCGCATATCTTTCCGCCCCCCTATTGACGATGATTGCGTCACAATAGATACGGATGTAATAGACATCAATAACAAACTTGATTGCCAATGATATGATCTATAATCGACGACAGGGCCCGCGCTGGGGCTGGGGAGGCAGTGGATGAGCCGCATCGCCCTTGGGGGCTTCGGTCATGAAACCAACAGTTTCGTAAGCCACCGGGCCGATTTCGCCTATTTCTGCGAGCGGCGCGATCGGCCGCCGTTGGTGCGCGGCGCCGATGTGATCGCGTCGCTTCTGGGCGGCAGCTATCCGCTTTCGGGCTTCGTGGCGGCTGTGCAGGACGATCATATGCTGCTGCCGCTGGTCTGGGCGCACGGATCGGCCGGCGGATGCGTGACCGATGATGCGTTCGAGCGGATCGTCGGCGAGATGATGGAGCGGCTTTCGGCGGCGATGCCGGTCGACGCGCTTTATCTCGACCTGCACGGCGCCATGGTGACGGAAAGCCTGGAGGATGCGGAGGGCGAGATATTGCGGCGTGCGCGCGCGATCGTCGGGGATGTGCCGATCGTGGCCAGTCTCGACTATCACGCCAATGTGACCCCCGAGATGGTCGAGCATGCCGATGCGCTCGAAATATTCCGGACCTATCCGCATGTCGATCGGCCGGAAACCGGCCGGCGCGCGGCCGAAACGATTGTGCGGTTGTTGCGGCGGGGCCGGCCGGCGGGCCGGGCCCTGCGCAAGCCGGGTTTTCTGATTCCGGCGACGTCGCAATGCACGCTGGTGGAGCCTTCGCGATCGATCGCGGCACGGTCGGCCGAACCCGGCGAGGATATGGTTGCGCTCGGTTATGCGGCGGGCTTTCCGCCATCGGACCTGTTCTGGTGTGGCCCCGCGATCTTTGCCTATGGCTGGACGCAGCAGGCGGCCGATAGCGCGGCGGATGCGCTTGCCGCGCTGGTCGAGCGCAGGGAAGCCGATTTCGCGAGCCGGTTGCTGCCGGCCGATGCCGCGATCCGGGAAGCGCTGGCGCTTTCGTCGGGTGCGTGCCGCCCCGTCGTCGTCGCCGATGCGCAGGACAATCCGGGTGGCGGCGGCAGCGGCGACACCACGGGCGTGTTGCGCGCGCTGATCGATGTGGATGCGCAAGGCGCGGTGCTCGGCATCTTCTGCGACGCCGATGCCGCGCGGGCGGCGCATGCGGCCGGCGAAGGCGCGTGGATCACACTGGATCTGGGCGGGCGATCGGGGCCGGCCGGTGTGGCGCCGATCCATGGCCGTTTCTTGGTCAAGCGTCTCGGCAGCGGCCGGTTCCGCACCACCGGCTCGGTCGCGGGCGGCGTCGATGCCGATCTTGGGGCGATGGCGTTGCTCGGGCTTGGCGGCATCGACATCGTCCTGTCGTCGCGGCGCATGCAGGCCTATGATCGCGCGCCGTTCGAGCATGTCGGTGTCGATCTGCCGCGCTGTGATATCGTGGTGGTGAAGAGCGCGGTGCATTTTCGCGCCGAATTCGAACCGCTGGCGCAGGCGGTGATCCTGGCGGCGGCGCCGGGCGGTTTCCTCGACGACCCCGCGCAATTTCCATTCAAGCGGCTGCGCCCCGGCGTTCACCTGAGGCCGATGGGCCCGGCGCACGTGCCGTCCGGCGATGCGGGCCGATGACCTTTTGAATATCTGGAGTGAATTTGATGCAGACCCTGCCGCTGTCCGGCATCCGGATCCTGAGTTTCGAGCAATTCGGCGCCGCGCCCTATGCCACCATGTTCTTTGCCGACATGGGCGCGGAGGTGATCAAGATCGAATGCGGCGACGGGGATTTTGCGCGCCGGACGGGGCCGCGCACGCTGGGTGACGGCGACAGCCTTTATTTCCAGTGCTTCAACATGAACAAGAACAGCGTCGCGCTCGATATCCGGCTGCCCGACGATTATCAGCGTTTCCTGGGGCTTGTCGGTGGCGCGCATGCCGTGGTGAACAATATGCGCGGCCATCTCGTCACCAAGCGGCGGATCGATTACGCGTCGCTGATGACGGTCAATCCCGCGATCGTCTGTGGCCATATCTCGGCCTATGGGCGCGACAACAGCCGCGCGGCGCTGCCCGGCTATGATTTCCTGATGCAGGCGGAAGCCGGGCTGATGGCATTGACCGGCGAACCCGGCAGTCCGCCGACGCGGATGGGCGCGTCGATGATCGATTACATGACGGGCATGACCTTCGCTTTCGCGGTGATGAGCGCGATCCATGCGGCTGCGCGCGACGGCATTGGCCGCGACGTCGATGTTTCGCTGTACGACGTCGCCATCCATCAGCTCGCCTATCAGGGGGCATGGTATCTCAACGAAGGCATCGTGACCGAGCGCGCGCCGCGATCCGCGCATCCCTCCACCACGCCCGTGCAGCTGTTCCGGACCCGGGACGGCTGGATCTATGTCGCCTGCATGAACGACCGTTTCTGGGATCTGCTGTGCAAGACGCTCGGCCGCGACGATCTTGTCGGCGCGCCGGCCTTTGCCGACATGGCGGGGCGACTGCGCGCGCGCGAGGAACTGACGGAAATCCTCGACCGCATCTTCGAGGGGCAGCCCAATGCGCATTGGCTGGCACTGCTGCGCGGAATCGTGCCGGTCGCCGCGGTGCACAGCCTGGAAGAAGCGCTGGAATCGCCCTTCCTGATCGAGGAATCGGGCATGATCCGGGAGATCGCCCATCCGCATGGACCGCTGCGCATGTTCGCAAATCCGATCAAGCTGGACGGTGCGCGCGTGCCCCAGTCGGCGGGCCCGGCGCTGGGCGCCGGCAATGACGGGCTGCTGGGCTGATTGCCGGCGCTCTGCCGGTATCAGGCCAGCTGCAGACGAAGATTATAGACGAAATCCTCGCTGCGGTGCGTGGTCACCGAGATCTGGAAGATCCTTTGCGTATCGTCGAAATAGCGCCGGGCGATGCGCAGCGCCGGGCCGCCTTCGCGTTCGCCGAATACCGTGGCCTGCGTTTCGTTCAGAATCACCGCGGTGATATCCTGCGAGACGGAGGCGGGGCGGATGTCATGATTGTCGCGTAGCCATTCATAGACGGGCTGTTGGCCGAAATCGGTATTCTCGTCGATTGTCGCGCGGGTGGCGTCGACATAGAGCTGGACCACGCCGATCGGCCGGTTGTCCAGCGGATCCATGCGAATCCCTTCCATCAGGTACCATTGACGAAGCTCGTCGCAGCCAAGCTCGCGGGCCAGCCGGCCATCGGTGACGATCACGGTCGGCGGCCCGAAATCGATCTTGGTGTGGTGGACGAATTCGGACAATTCGCCGCGCGAACTGACCGCGTGGCGAAACATGTTCTTGGGCGGCCGCGCCAGCACGCGTGTGCCGGCGCGTCGCCGTCGCTGGATATAGCCCTGGCGTTCGAGCATGCCGAGCGCTTCCCGAAGCGCGTAACGGCTGACCCCCAGATCGGCCTGCAGTTCGTCTTCCGTCGGCAGCAGGCTGCCTGCGGCATAGCTGCCCGCATCGATCTCTCCACGCAGCCGGTCGTAGATCTCTCGATATTTTGGGCCGTCTCCCTTGATGGGCGCCTCCGGCATTCGCGTTTCTCCGCTGCGTTGCAGTCCGCTCATAGCGCCATCGTCCGGATGAGGGGAAGATACATTCTATCTAATGGGATCTAATGCGGATATATTGCCTAAAGATACGAATGTATATTGACGCGCGCCCGTTGATGACGCATCTGCCCGCGAGAGAAAGCCGGGACATGGCTGCGGGCGGAGCGGATTGAATATGGCGAAACAATCGGTTCCGGTTCCCGCCAGGCGCTGGTCGTCGATGCTGTTCGTGCCCGCTCATCGCGAAGGCGCGATCCTCAAGGCGCGTTCGGCCGGCGCCGATATGACATGCATCGATCTGGAGGATGGCGTGCCGGTTCCGGCCAAGACGGCGGCGCGCGGTACGGTTGCGGCGATGCTGGCGGACGGTGCGCTCGCCGGGCAGGCGGTCCGGATCAATGCGATGGGAACCGCTGATGGTCTTGCGGACCTGCTGATGCTGGCGGCGGCGGCGGATCGGCCGCTGGCGGTGGTGCTGCCCAAGGTGGACGGCGCCGGTACGGCTGCGATCGCCGCGTCGGTGCTCGCGGACCGGCCGGTCGCGCTGCTGCCGATGATCGAGAGCGCCGATGGCGTCGCCGATGCCGCACCGATCGCACGGCATCCTCTGGTGGCCGGGCTGATGCTCGGCGGCGCGGATCTGGCGAGCGAGATAGGGGCGGAGCCGTGTTGGGACACATTGGCGTTCGCCCGTCAGGCGATCGTCCTGGCGTGCACGCGGTCGGGCCGACCGGCCTATGACATGCCGTTCCTCGATCTCGGCGATGCCTCCGGACTGGATACCGAAGCGTCGCGCGCGCGGGCGTTCGGCTTTGCCGGAAAGGCGGCGATCCACCCGGCGCAGATCGCCGCGATCGAAGCGGTCTTCCGCCCGTCCGCCGCCCAGATCGCGCATGCCCGCGACGCGGTCACGGCGTTCGAACGCTCCGGCGGAGGCGCGCAGCGCGCGGGCGGGCTGATGATCGATGCCGCAATCATCCGCAGGCACCGCATGTTGCTCGCCTCCGTCGCCGCGCATGAGCACGCGCAGCCCGGTGGCGTTTCGGGCCGGATGGCCAGCGAAGGAGAGGCGCAATGCGATTGATGGCGGTGCTGATGTCGGGTCTCGTCGTGGCGGCGCCGTTACCGGCATCCGCCATGCAGGCCGATATCGACGGTACATTGGCGAATATCTTCGCGCCCTGGACCGCCGGACAGGTGCCGGGTTGCGTGGTCGGCATTTCGTCGGATGGCAGCCCCTCCGTCACGCGCGCCTTCGGCATGGCGGATATCGGCAATGTCATCCCCAACCGACCTGACACGCGCTTCGAGGCCGGATCGGTCTCCAAGCAATTCGTGGCGGCGGCGATCCTGATGCTGGTCGAACAGGGGCGCCTGTCGCTCGATGACGATATCCGCAAATATCTGCCCGAAGTGCCGGACTATGGCCGGCTGATCACCGTGGACCAGCTGCTCGATCATACGAGCGGCCTGCGCGACTGGGGTTTCGCGATGGAGATCGCCGGCTGGCCGCGGACGACGCGCGCCTATGCCAACAATGATGTCCTCGCCTTCGTGGCGCGTCAGACGCGGCTCAATCACGCGCCGGGCGCGGACTATAGCTATACCAACACCGGCTATGTGCTGCTCGCGATCATCCTGGAGCGCGTGACCGGCAATTCGCTTGCGGATTTCACGCGAATCCATCTCTTCGAGCCTCTGGGCATGCGCTTCACCGGCTGGCGGACCGATTTCCGCACGATCGAGCGCAATCGCGCGATCGCCTATATCGAGACACCGGCGGGCAATGTCGAACGCATGCCGTTCGAGAATGTCTATGGCGATGCGGGCCTGCTCACCACTGTCGGCGATCTGCTGATCTGGAACGACGCGCTTGCCGCCGGCCGTTTGGGGGCGTTCGTCGGAAAGGCGATGGCCGCCAATGCGCATCTCGCCGATGGCCGCACGCTCACCTATGCGCGTGGGCTGAACGTGCCGATCGATGCCGCGATCCCGGAAATCTCGCATGGCGGCGCGATCGGTGGATATCGCGCGTGGCTGGCGCGGTTCCCGTCGAAGCGGCTGTCGATCGCATTGTTGTGCAATGCCGGTGAAGCGCTGGGCGTCGGGCGCGGCGCGAAGCTTGGAAGGGCGGTCGCGGATGCATTGCTCGGCATCGCACCGGCCGCCGCGCCGACGCGCGCCGATCGTTCGGCCGCGCGCCATGAGGGGCTTTTCGTTTCGGAAAAGACGGGGTTGCCGCTGATCCTGGTCAGCGATGCACGGGGGCTCGCCCGCGACGACGGTACGCGGCTCGTGCGCGAAGCTTCCGGACATTATGCGATGCAGGGAAGCCGGATCAGCTTCGACGGCGCCGATATGCTTCGTCGCGATGATCCGGACGGCACCACCGATATCTATCGTCGCCATGCGATCGATCGCGCCGGCGGCGATCGTGCGGCTCTGTCGGGCATCTACGCGAGCGACGAGTTGCAGGCGCGCTACCGCGTCGTGCCGCGCCCCGGCGGGTTGCGACTGCAACTGGTCGATCGGCCCGATCACGTCTTCGACGTCGAACCGCTCTATCGCGACGCCTGGCTGTTCGACACCCGGCTGGGCAAACGGACCGGGATCGTGCGTTTCGTGCGTGACGCATCCGGCGCGGTGATCTCGCTTTCGATCGGCTGGGATGCGCGCGTTCGGGCCGCCGTATTTGAGCGCATCGCGGACTGAGCGCTCAAGCCTTTCGAGATACCGGCATCCGCGCTCCTCAGCGGTGTCTCTCCGGTTGCGTTTTTCCGATTCGAATTGCAGCTTTCATCTTCGGCGAATCATTGCCGATATCTGCAAAATGATCGGGGGCGCATCGATGAAACCCAAGGCATCGAGAGTGATTCTGGCCGCATGGCTGCTGGCTTCCGCGGGGGCCGCGCTGTCGCAGGGGGCGACGGCCGAATACGACCTCGTCATCCGTGGCGGACGCGTGCTCGACGGGGCGGGTAATCCTTGGATTTCGGCCGATGTGGCGGTGAAGGACGGGCGGATCGTCAAGGTCGGTCCGGTCAAGGGCAAGGGCGCGAAGGAGATCGATGCCAAGGGCCGCTATGTCGCGCCCGGCTTCATCGACATGATGGACCAGTCGAGCCGCAGCCTGCTCCGGAATGGCGGCGCCGAGAACAAGCTGCTTCAGGGCGTGACCACGGTGATCACGGGCGAGGGCGGCCCGCCGGTTCCCGCCGCCGAACTGCCCGCCTATTTCGACCGGCTGGAGAAGCAGGGCATCGCGGTCAATCTGGGCACCTATTATGCGAGCACCCAGGCGCGCCGGAAGGTGATGGGTGATGCCGATGGCCGCCCGACGCCGGCCCAGCTCGACGAGATGAGCCGCGAGGTCGACATCGCGATGCGCGGCGGCGCGTTCGGCATTTCCTCGGCGCTGATCTATGCGCCCTCGAGCTTCCAGACGACATCGGACCTGGTCACGCTGGCCAGGGCGGCGAGCCGCTGCGGCGCGATCTACGCCACCCATATGCGCGACGAGGCGTCCAATCTGATCCCCGCGATCGAAGAAGCGATCGAGATCGGCGAAAAGGGCGGCGTCAAGGTCGAGATCTTCCACCTCAAGGCCGCGACGCGGATCGGCTGGGGCAAGCTGATGCCGCAGGCGCTCTCGACGATCGAGACGGCACGCGATCGCGGCGTCGATGTGGCGGCGAACATGTATCTCTACACCGCCAGCGGCACCGGGCTGGAGATCACGGTGCCGGCCTGGGTCTGGGCGGGCGGCAAGGACAAGGGGCTGGCGCTGCTGAAGGATCCCAAGGTGCGCGAGCGGCTGAAAAAGGAAGTCGCGGCGGGGCCGCAGCCCGATTGGCCCAATCATGTCGCGGCGGCCGGCGGTTGGGACAATATCATGCTCGCCAATGGCCGCGTCGAGAAATACGCCCAATATCAGGGCATGAGCATCGCGAAGATCGCCGCGGCGCTGGGCAAGGATCCGGCGGACACCGCCTGGGATATCCTGATCGAAGCGCAGCCCGAACGCGCGACCGCCGTCTATTTCACCATCGGTGAGGCGGATATCCGGACCGCGCTGCGTCGCCCCTGGGTCAGCATCGGCAGCGATGCCGGCGCCTCGATCGAACTGGGCAAGGCCGATGGCGACGTGCTGCCGCATCCGCGCGCCTATGGCAATCATGCGCGCACCATCGCCGAATATGTCCGCAACAATCCCGTGCTGACGCTGGAGGATGCCGTCCGCAAGATGACGAGCTGGCCGGCCGAACGCATGGGGCTGAGCGATCGCGGTCTGGTCCGCGAAGGCATGCGCGCTGACATCGTCGTGTTCGATTATGCGAAGATCCAGGACAACGCGACCTTCGCGCAGCCGTTGCGGCCGTCATCAGGGATCGACGACGTCATCGTCAACGGCGTGCCGACGATCGCCGGCGGCAAGCCGACCGGTGCACGCGCGGGCGTGGCGCTGCGGCATCAATGCGTGGCGGGCGGGTAGGGGGCTCTTCTCCCTACTCTGTCATTCCCGCGCACGCGGGAATCCAGCTTTTCCGTGAAATATCAGAAAGAAGAAGAAGCTGGATTCCCGCGTGCGCGGGAATGACAAGGAGGGTTGGCCAAGTGCGGTTTACCGCCCCGCAAAAGCAGCCTGCAAGGTCTCCGTTCCGCCAGCGGCGAGATGGACCATCAGCAGGACGCGCGCCTTGGCGGGGTTGAGGAAGCCCGATCGCGCGAATGCCGCCGGCGCCTTTCCATCCCACAATCCCGAATCCTTGACCGCGCCGCTGGCGACCCGCGCCGACAGCACCACAGGGAAACCGCTTTCGGCCAGTGCCTTCACCGTCGATCGCATCGGCGGGGCCAGCGTGCCGCTGCCGAAACCCGCGACCACCAATCCCTTGGCGCCTGCCGCGACCGCCGCATCGGCGAGTGCGCCGTCGCCGTCGAAATAGGACAGGACGATATCGACGCGCGGCAGCGTTGCGATGCGTTCGGGCGACAGGTCGTAGACGCGCCCGGCCCGGCCGGCCGGCTGGAAGAAGCGGACGCCGTCCTCGATCACCGCGCCGAGAGCACCCTGATTGGGGCTGGCAAAGGCCGAGGTCCGGCTGGTGCTCAGCTTGGCCGCGTCGCCGGCCGCGAGGATCTGCCCGTCGAGCGCGACCAATGTGCCACGGCCGCGCGCTTGCGGATCGGCGGCGACGCGCACGGCTTCGAGCAGGTTGGCGGGGCCGTCGGCCGAGATTTCGTCGCTCGATCGCATCGAGCCGGTGAGCACCACCGGCCGCGCATCGGCGATCACCAGATCGAGCAGCATCGCGGTTTCCTCGAGCGTGTCGGTGCCGTGGGTGACGACGATCCCGGCAAGCGTCGGATCGCCGGCGAAGGCCGCACGGATGCGGCGGACCAGCCGGGCCCAGTCCGCGCGCTTCAGCCCGCTCGATCCGCCGGCGGCGAGGTCCTCGACCTGGAGCCTGGCGACCTTGCCGAGCGCAGGGATCGCCGAGACCAGCGCATCGCCGGTGAGCCCCGGGCCGGAGGCCGTGCTGGCGATGGTGCCGCCCGTCGCGATCACCAGCACATGCGGCCGGTCCTGCGCCCATGCGGAATTGGCGGAGAAAAGCAGCAGCGCGAGCAGCATGACGGCCCGCGCCGCATGGCGGCGGCTCTGGTGCAGCATGCCGTTCATCGTGTCGCTCCACGGATCGGCCGGCCCGGGCGGGCGGTGGTGATCAGTTTGCCGTCGCGGATCACGAACTGGCCGCCGACCAGCACATTGGCCATGCCGCGCGCGGGCTTCGTCGTGTCCTCATAGCTTGCCTGGCCGGCCACCGTCTCGGGATCGAACACGATGATGTCCGCATCGGCGCCCGGGCGGATGCGTCCCTTGTCGCGCATGCCCGGCGCCACGCTTTCCATCAGCCGGGCGGGCAGCAGCGATGCGCGCCGGAACATCTCGTTCAGCGAGAACATCCGCTTCTCGCGGACATAATAGGCGATCGTGGCTGTGAAGGTCGACGCGGTGCGCGGATGGCTGACCGCCTTGGCCGGCAACGGCCATTGCGGTTTGTCGAAGATCTTGCCGTCGATCTCGTAGGGGACGGCGTCGCTCGCGATCATGCTGTCCTTCACCATCACGGCATCGTCGATGAAGCGCCGTTCGGCGGGTATGGTCTCGTCCAGATAATGGATGACCACCTGCCCCTCCGGATCGCTCTTCTGCAGTTCGGCCAGCCGCGCATTGGTCGCCGGGCGCTCGCCGGTCTTGAGATAGACGATGCTGCTGGACTTGATGTTGATCTGCGGCAGATTGTCGGGGTGGAGGAAGGGGGCGTCGATCTTGGTCGATCCCGCGCCCCAGGGATAGGCTTCGCTGCTGATCGAGACGCCGTTGGCACGCGCCGTTTCGATCATCGCGGCGATCGACGGGATCGCGCGCAGCGCCGAGCTGTTGATATGGCAGATATGCATATGCGCGCCCGTCGCCGCCGCCACCGCGATCACTTCGGAGAAACCCTCGACCGCGCCCTTGGGCTCGCGCGTGTTCTTGGTGCGGACATGGGTGAAGGTGGGCACGTCGCGTTTCGCGGCGAGCCGTGCCACGTCGAGATATTCCTGGCGGCCGGTGTCGGGCGCATAGCCGGCGAGCATGCCGACGCCGAGCCCGCCTTCGTTCAGCCCCTGTTCGACGCGCGCGACCACCCGGACGACATCTTCGTCCGAAGCCGGCGCGGTGCGCGGCAGCCCCATATCGGTGCGCGCGGCCAGCCAGTTGACGCTGAAGCCGTAGTTGATCGGCCGGCCTTCCTTCGCGATCGCGTCATAGGTGCTGGCGACGGGCCAGGTGCCGCCTTCCAGCTCGAGCGCGGTGGTGACCCCGTCGAACGCCTGGATCCAGGCGGCCGGGATGGTCTGGGCATGTGAATGGACGTCGACGAATCCGGGGCCGACGACCAGCCCCTTCGCGTCTATGGTGGTGCGGCCGCGAAGCGGTTCGGTGGTCACCACGGCGATGCGCCCGTCGCGAATGCCGATCTGGCGGATGCCGTCGAGCCCGCTTTCAGGGTCGATCACGCGCCCGCCGGCGATGACCACGTCGTAAGGCTCGGCCGGTTGTGCCGGCGCGCTCGTTGAAAGGGCAAGCAGCGACAGGCTGGCGCCAAGGCAGAGCGCGCGAAGATGCTGTTTCAATGAGTCCTCCCGATCCGTCCCCCGAATGGACAGGGGCCATGCTTCGGGGAGGATCAGCTTCCCATGCGCGGGCGGCGATGTCCAAGCGAAGAGGTGGAGATCGCCCATATCCCGCGGCTATGGGCGGATGGTCTCACCTGCGCCGGCTGAGTCATATGCGCTGAGTTCGACTCATCGCATCCCGGTATTGGCCCGCGCGGTGCTTGAGCGTTCCAGGGTGCGGATGCGTCAGCATCCCTGCACGCTGGTATCAGCCGATGAAATCCACGTCCCCGCCCATCGCCTCGCGCAGCGCGGCCAGCGCCTGGGCCTTGATCTGGTGGACGCGCGGCACGCTGACGCCCAGGATCTCCGCGATCTCGGACAGGTTGAGCTCCTCGACGAAATAGAGCTGGACGATCAGCTGATGGCGTTCGGCGAGGCCCGCGATCGCGTCGGTCAGCCGTGTCCGCGTCTCGGCGCCTGCCAGTTGCTCGAAACTGTCAGGCTCGTCATCGGCGAAGGCGGGATCGGAATCCGAATAGCAATCGTCGAGGCCTTCGAAGCGCAGCGGCGTCGATGCGACGCGCAGCGCGGCGAGCTCGGATTCGCTCATCTCCATCGCCGCCGCCAGTTCGGCGGAAGACGGCGGGCGGCCCAGCCGGATCTGGAGCGTATCCGACTTGTCGCGCATTTCGCGCCGTCGCTCCATCGCCCCGCGCGAGATGGTGGCGTTGCGGCGGAGCATGTCGATCATCGCGCCGCGCACGCGCATCTTGGCATAGGCGGCGAAACCGTCATCGCCTTCGCCGTCATGGCGGCGCACACATTCGGTGAGCGCGACCAGCCCGGTCTGGACGAGATCCTCCACCTCGAGATCGGCATGGCCCGATCCGTGCACATGCCACGCCAGGCGCCGGACGAGCGGCATGAACTGGCGGATGCGGTCCATCGGATCCTGCCGGTAGACGGTCGCGGCGACGGACGATTTGTAAGGATGAGTCATGCGGTCATGCTTTCCTTCTGGGCCGGGCGGCCAGGGTCTTCACTGAAGGTGACGGGGGCTTCGCTGCCGGCGCCGCCGACCACCGCGACCACTTCGATCGGCTGGGTCGGGGGCAGTTCGGCGATGCTGATCACCAGGCATTGCGGTGCGCGCAGCTTGAGCAGCGCGGTGACGGCGCGGCGCACGCGCGGCTGCACGACAAGCGCGCAGGGCGGTTGATCGGGCGTGCGCTGCGCCATGAGGTCGCGGATGCGATCGCCGATCGACCGGGCTAGGTCGGGCTCGATCACCGGCTGGTTGGTCGCCGGATCGATCATGCCCTGCATGATCATCGATTCCAGGCCGCCATCGAGCGTGATTACCGGCAGGCGATCGGCGGGGCCGCAGATGCGCCCGACGATATAGCCGCCCAGGTCGATCCGCAGCATGTCGATCAGTCGTTCGTGATCCAGCGTCTGCTGCACCGATGCGGACAGGCTGGAGAAGATCGGCAGCAGGTGCGAGATCGAGACGCCTTCCTCCAGCAGCGAGCGCAGCAGGCGCGTCATCGCCGCCAGCGACAGCGGCTGCGGATAGACGGTCTCGACCAGCCCGGATGCGCGCTCCTTCAGGCTGTCGATCAGCGCCAGCACTTCGTCCGGGCCGAGCAGCGCCTGCGGGCGATCGATCAGCAACTGGTTGAGCTGGGTCGCGACGACCGTGCTCGCGTCGACGACCAGGAAACCATCGGCGATGGCAAGGTCGCGCAGGCCCGCGTCGATCCACAGCGCGTCGCAACCGAAGCTCGGGTCGCGGGTCGGTTCGCCGGCAAAGGCGGGCTGCCCGCTGGCTTCGCCGGTGTTGATGGCCAGCAGCTTGTCCGGGCGGATGGTGGCGCCGCCGATGACGACGCCGCCCAGCAGCACGCGATAGGCGGTCGGCGGCAGGTCCAGACTGTCGCGCACGCGGATCTGCGGCACGACGAAACCGAAGAGCTGCGACAATTGCTTGCGCACGCCGGTGATGCGGCTGACCAGCGGGGCGCTGCGCTTGTCGTCGACCAAGTGGACCAGGCCGAAGCCGAGCTCGATCGTGACCAGCGTGTGGTCGCTGACGTCGTCCAGCCGGATCTCGTTGGGATTGGCGACCTCGACGGGTTCGGCCACCGGCTTGGGCGGCGCCTTGGCGCGCTTGGCCAGCCGCCAGGCGATATAGCCGGAGATCGCGGCGGCGGGCAGGAAGATGCTCTGCGGCATCGCCGGGATCATGCCGATCACACCCAGGATGAAGGCGACGGGAATCCAGATCGCGGCATCGGCGAACTGGCCGCCGATCTGGCCGGTCAGGTCGTCCGAGCTGGTGACGCGCGTGACGATGGCGGCGGCGGCGATCGACAGCAGCAGCGAGGGCACCTGCGCGACCAGCGCGTCGCCCACCGCCAGCGTGATGTAATGTTCGGCGGCTTCGGACGCGGTCAGCCCGTGGCTGATCATGCCCAGGCAGAAACCGGCGATGATGTTGACCGCCAGGATCAGCAGCGCCGCGATCGCGTCGCCCTTCACGAATTTGGACGCACCGTCCATCGATCCGTAGAAATCGGCCTCGGTCGATACTTCCTGGCGGCGCGCGCGGGCTTCGTCGGGCGTCATCAGCCCGGCGGCGAGATCGGCGTCGATCGCCATCTGCTTGCCGGGCAGGGCGTCCAGCGTGAAGCGCGCCGACACTTCGGAGACGCGGCCCGCGCCCTTGGTGACGACCACCAGGTTGATGATCATCAGGATCGCGAAGACGAACAGGCCGACGATGAAATTGCCGCCGATCAGGAAGGCGCCGAACGCCTCGATGACATGGCCGGCGGCGGCGGTGCCTTCATGGCCGGAGACGAGCACGACCCGCGTGGACGCGACGTTGAGCGCGAGCCTGAGCAGGGTCGCGAACAGCAGCACCGTCGGGAAGGACGAGAAATCGAGCGGCTTGCGCGCGTTGATCGCCGTCATCAGGATGGCGATCGACAGGCCGATATTCACGACGAAGAAGATGTCGAGCACGATCGAGGAGATCGGCACGACCATCAGCACGATCAGCGCAAGGATGCCGGCGGGCAGCGCGAAGCCGCGCGCCGAGGGCATCATGGGGGGCAGGGCCAGCGCGCTCACAGGTTGAACGCCTGGAGACGGGCATAGGCCTGGCGGACATTGGCGCGGCCGGTGTCATTGCCGGCGACGTCCAGCCCGAAGCTGGCGCGCAGCGTTTCCGCCATGGTCGGTCGTGGCGGCGGTCCCGCCGGCTGGACGGCGTCCATCGGCCGGGGCTGCTGGCGCATATAGGCGGCGGGCATCGCGCCGGGGCTCATCGCCGCGATGTCGAAGCCGCCGAAGCTGCCGGTATCGCCGCCATTGCGCTCGATCGCGTTGCCCAGCTTGTTCTGGAACATGTCGTAGACCTGGCCGAGCGAGCGGGCGTCGCCGCTGCCGTCGAAGAAGATCGACCGGTTCGCCGCCGCCGCCTTGGGAAACAGCGCGGCCGCGGTCATGCCCGGATTCTGCGCCGCGTTCTGGAGGAAGCTGGTGGCGCCCGCCGGGCCCAGGAAATGCGCGAGATAGAGATCGGTGCCGTTGGGTTCGCGGCCGAGCGCCGCCTGCAGCGTCGCGCGATTGTCGTTGGCGAATTCGCCCGCCATCAGCGAGGAGACCTGCGGATCGAAGCGCAGCGCCAGGATCTGCTGGCGCATCGCCGGATCGCGGACGACCGGCCCCTTGGCAGTCTGTTCGATCTGCGCGGCGGCCCAGCCCAGGCCATGCTCGCCGCCATGTTTCTGGATGGTGTTCAGCCAGGTGCTGGAGATGAACTGGAACAGGCCGCTCGCGCTCGACGTCGATGCGCGCGCGTCCGGATCCAGGCTGCTTTCAAGGCTGGCCTGTCCGAGCAGATAGTCGAAATCGACGCCGGTGCTGGTCGAGGCGCGCTGGATCTCCGCGCGCACTGCGGCCTGGTTCGCCACTGGCTGAACTTGCGGCATTCCCAAATTTTCCTCCTCGCCCGGCGCGACGGTGCGTCCGGACGGAAGGGAATTAAGCAATAGCCGTGCCAGTTGTGCCGATCAGGCGGGGCGTCGCGCGATATGCGCGCCCATCGGCGCGGCGCGATAGACGTCGGTGCGGCCGGTCAGCATGTTGAGCCGGGCGGTGACATTCGCGGCCAAAAGGTTGCGCGTCTGCCGATTCACCTCGTTCAGCCGGTGCGCGGCCTCCACCATGCCGCGGCATTCGTCGTCCAGTTCGGCGATGTCCGCGCTGGCGATCTGCCCCACGAGCGCCGATTTCTGATTGGCGCACAGCATGATGGTGTCGAGGTCGATGGCGGCAAGCGCTTGCCGCTCGTCCTGCAGGGCGGCAAGCATTTGCCGCAGGCTGTCCTTGATCGCGCTCATTTCGGGGTCCGCAGCAATATGCCGGCCGCGATCATCGCATCGGCGATCTTGGCGGGGACGACGGGATAGCTGCCCTCGGCGATCGCCTTGCGGATCAGCGACACGCGATCATGGTCGATCGGTGGAGCCGTATCGGTGCCGAGCGTTTCCGCGGAGACGACCGGCCGGGCCGTCGTCGTCCGTCCGGGCTGGCCAGCCTGTGTCGCCGCACCGGCCGCAGCCTGTTCCCTGGTATTGGCGATGCGCCGTACCGGGTTGATGGGTGAGGTATCCATGCTGCTCAAGTCCTGATCCAAGCCTTTCAGCACACCAGAACGGCAGCGGCGCGGAGGACTTAAGGGGCAAAATCGCCGATGTTCGTCCGCCGGCCGGAATCAACGCGAAAACCGGTCGATCCGGGATGCGCGGAGCACCCCGGAGACCGGTTCTCATGGATGGCGAACGGGAGCGGCCGGCGGCGCCGGCCGTGCCCGATCAGGAGGTCGGCATGCTGACCAGGCCGCGACGCAGGACCTGGCAGGTCAGGACCTCGCCCTTGCCGGCGGCCTTGATCTTGATCCAGCTCCCCACCGGGCCGGCTTCCATCGCCTGTCCGCCCTGGCTGATCGTGAAGCCGGTGCCCTTGACCTCGATGGTCACGACATCACCCTTGGCGACGGCAAGGCTGGCGGTCTGCACGGCGGTCTCTGCGCCCATCACCGCATTGGTGGGCACGACGGGAACGAAGAGTTTCCATCCGGCGCCAACCGGGCATTCGAGGATGACGGTGTCGCGGCGCACCGTGCGCCAGGACACACGGACATCGCCGCCGCACGACGAGAGGCGGAGCCTGCGATCGATCGGCGCGGCGGCGCCGCCGGGCGCGCCCAGAGCGTTGCCGGTGAAGCGCTGGACCGCGAGATCGAGCGCATTGTGATCGATCGTCGGCATGGTGGCATGCGCCGGGATGGCGGCCGCCACGAGAGCGAGAGCTGGAATCAAACGGATCATGGTCTGGCCTTTCGATTGTCGCGTGTTGAAGTGGATCATGAGAGTCGGTCTGCTTTCGGTAGGAAATGCGCCGATGTTTCCATCAGCCTTGGTCGAAACTGAGCGTCACGGTGATCGTGTCGGTGTTGGCGGGTTCCAGGATCAGCCGCACCGCGCGGCCCTGCAGTGCCGGATCGGCGCTGACGGCGGCGGCATCGGCCAGCACCGCGTCGCGCCGGCCGGGGCGATAGGCGCCATGAATGTTGACGCGCATGCGCGCATCGACGGCCTGTTCCTTCAGCCATTGGCCAAGCGGCGGCGTGCCCGGGCCGGGACGCCACATCGCGACGGGCTCCGCCACCAGCGGAGCGGGCGGCGGCGTGGGCGCGGGGGCCATGGCAGGCGCGGGCGCCGCAGCCTTGGCCGAACTGCTCTCCACCCGCGCCAGCGCCGAAAAGGTCGTCAGGAACAGGATGATCGAGAGATCGGCCAGCATGATCTGCCAGCTCGTGCCGGGCGCGTTCATGCCGCCATCGTCCGGGTTGATCGCACGATCGCGGGCGACGGGGCGATCTGGGCCTGCAGCCAGTCCACCATCGCCTGGCGCCCGGCTTCCTCGTGTTCGGCGATCCGGGCGATGTGGCGGGCGAGCGGCGCATAGATCAGATTGGCGCTGAGCACGCCGTAAAGCGTGGTGAGCACGGCGGAGGACACCGCCGCCGAGATCGCTTCCGGCGCCAGTCCGCCGGCGGGTAATTGCGTGAGCGCGACCAGCGTGCCGGCCAGGCCGAACACGGGCGACAGGTCGGCCGCCAGATTGAACAGCCGGGTGCCGTCGGCCGCGACGCGTTCGCGTGCGATCCGGCTGGCTTCATGATGTTCGGTCAGCGCGTCGATCGAGCGGCGCTGCAGCATCGCCTCCACCGCCTGGGAAAGGTCGCGATCGGGGATCGTCGCCAGCGGCGCGCGCAACATGCCCTCGCGATCGATGTGCCGGGCCTGCGCCGCGAGCGCCGCGCGCGCGCGCGCTTCGGAGAAACGCGGCCGGAACAGCGATGCCAGCGCGCGTCCGGTATTGGCGATCTCGCCGAAGCCGGAGCGCAGCAGCGTGGCGGCCAGGGTGCCCAGCACCACCAGCAGCAACGCGTTCGGATCGAACATCCTGTCGAGCGACATTCTTCAATCTCCCATCGCGATCCGGATCGGCCGTGGCCGTCCGCACATTCGCGTGAAGGCGGAGTTCGCAAGGGGCGTGCCAATTGCCGGGAACGGCCGATCCACGGGCGGATGGGCGCCGGCGGGAAGCGGCGCGGGGCGGCAAGGGGGCGGCAGGGCGGAAAATTCTTGCCTGGATGCGGCAAGATCTTGCCGGCCGCTTGCCGGTTCGCGGCGGGATCGACGGAAAAAAGCGGGTTTCCGCGAATTGGCACGCCTGTTGCTTATCTACGGGCGAAGGTCCGGCCCGTGCCGGATCAGATTGGGAGCATGGCCGATGGCCGAAAGTCTCTTTGGCATTCATGGCGCGGCGCTTGAGGTGCGTTCGCAGCGCATGGGCCTGTTGTCGTCGAACATCGCCAATGCGGCGACGCCCGGCTACAAGGCGCGCGACATCGACTTCAAGACCGCGCTCGACGCGCGCCTGAACGGCGCCGGCAGCGATGCGGCGACAGCGAAGGCCGAACTCTACCGCGTGCCGCTGATGCCCTCGATGGACGGCAACACCGTCGAGCTCGCAACCGAGCAGGTCGCCTTCTCCGAAAATGCGGTCGGCTACGCGACCACCCTGTCGTTCATCCAGTCGCGGGTCGAGACGCTCACCCGCGCGATCAAGGGCGAATGACGATGGCGAAGCCGATGACCATCTTCGACGTCGCCGGACGCGCCATGTCCGCACAGCTCGTGCGCATGAACAGCTCGGCCTCGAACCTCGCCAATGCCGGCAGCATCGCCGGCGATGCCAACGCGGTCTACAAGCCGATCAAGCCAGTATTCCGCACCGAGCTCGATCGCTCGACCGGCATGATGAGCGTCAGCGTCGATCGCGTCGTCCGCTCCGATGCGGAGGCGATCCGCCGGCACGATCCCGATCACCCGCTCGCCGACGAGAATGGCGATGTGTGGGCAGCCCCCGTCGATGAGACCCAGGAGATGGTCGAGATGATGGAGAGCGCCCGCCAGTACCAGAATGTGATCGAGGTGCTCCAGACCACCAAGACCCTGATGCTCGATACGATGAGGCTAGGCAAATGAACTTCAATTCCGTCATCGCGACGAACAGCTCGACGCCGGTTCCGGCTGACGCGAAGGTTTCCAGCCAGCTTGGCCAGAAGGATTTTCTGCGCCTGCTGACCGCGCAGATGCAGACGCAGGATCCGTTCGATCCGGTCGATAACAAGGAGATGCTGGCCCAGATGGCGCAGTTCTCCAGCCTGGCCGGTCTTTCGGAGATCAACGACACGCTGAAGCTGATCAACGCCAAGCTCGGCGGCGACGCCGCCACGCCTTCCACCTGAACCCGTCCTTCAAGGGAGATACGCCATGTCCTTTTATACCTCGCTGAGCGGCGTCAAGAGCGCCCAGACCCAGCTCGAAGTCGTCTCGCACAATCTCGCCAACTCCGAGACCGCCGGCTTCAAGCGCAGCCGCGCCAATTTCGCCGATGTCTTCGCGACCTCGTCGACGACGAACCCGCAGCTCGCCATGGGCGTGGGCACGCGTGTCGAATCGATCACGCAGAGCTTCACCAACGGACCGATCGAGCAGACCGGCAATGCGCTCGACCTCGCCATCACCGGCGAAGGCTTTTTCGCGACCAAGTCGGCCGCGTCGGAAGAGGTGATGTTCACCCGCAACGGCGCCTTCTCGGTCGACGAGGACGGCTATATCAAGCGCGGCACCGACGATCGCCTGCAGCTCTTCGCGGTCGCGCCCGACGGCACCGCCGATACCGGCGCCACCATCGATGCGCAGATCCCGGCCGAGAATGCCGACGGATCCAAGTTCGCCGGCATCACCGTCAGCGGCAATGGCGATGTGATCGCCACTTTCGCCGACGGCACCAACCAGACGCTGGGCCGCGTCGCGATGGCGAGCTTTACCGCACCGACCGGCCTGCGCCAGATGGGATCGTCCAACTGGTCGCCGACCGGCCTGTCGGGCGAGCCGAGCTGGGGTGAACCCGGTGACGGTCGCTTCAACGATCTGATGTCGGGCTCGGTCGAGCGTTCCAATGTCGATCTGACCGAGGAACTCGTCGGCCTGATCACCGCGCAGCGCTATTTCCAGGCGAACGCCAAGGCGATCGACACCGCGTCGCAGATCACCCAGACGATCATCGGCATCCGGACCTAAACGCCATGGATCGCCTGATCTACACCGCCTATTCGGGTCTGCGCGGATCGCTCTCCGCGCAGACCGCGATCGCCAACAACCTGGCCAACGCGAACACGATCGGCTTTCGCGCCGAACGCGCCGCGTTCGAGGCGCAGACGCTCAAGGGCCCGATGCTCGAGGTCCGCGCGCCGAGCGCCATGGAGGTCAAGGACGCCGACATGACGGCAGGCGCGGTGGTGCAGACGGGACGGTCACTCGACCTCGCGGTCGACGGCAAGGCGATGCTCGCGGTTCAGGCCGACGACGGATCGGAAGGCTATACGCGGCGCGGTGACCTGATGGTCTCGCCCTCCGGCCTGCTCCAGACCGGGGACGGCCATCTCGTCCTCGGCAATGGCGGCCCGATCTCGATCCCCACCTCCGCCTCCGTCTCGATCTCGCCCGATGGCTCGGTCCAGGTGGTCGCGCCCGGCGGCGATCCGAAGGCTCCGGAGACCGTGGACCGCATCAAGCTGGTCTCGCCCGAAGGCACGCAGATCGCGAAATCGGTGGACGGGCTGTTCCGCGTCGTCGGCGATGGCGCGCTGCCGGCCGATCTCGACGCCCGCGTCACCACCGGCGCGCTCGAGCAATCCAACGTCAACAGCGCGCAGATGCTTGTCGAGATGATCGAGAACCAGCGCTCGTTCGACATGCGCACCAAGATGCTGACCACCGCGAAGGACCTCGACGAGGGCGGCGCGGCGCTCATGCGCATCAACTGATTCCAGCGAAGGACTGATCCATGCCCACTTCCGCCATGCATGTCGCCCGCACCGGGCTCGAAGCGCAGGACGCGCGGATGCGCGTCATCGCGAACAACCTCGCGAACGTCGGCACCACCGGCTTCAAGCGCGATCGCGCGTCGTTCGAGACGCTTGCCTATCAGGACGTCCGCGTCGCCGGCACCCAGTCGAGCAGCGAGACCAAATATGCGATCGGCCTGAATCTCGGTACCGGCGTGAAGGTGCAGGGCACCGCGCGGATCGAGACCCAGGGCGCGCTCAATACGACGAGCAATGCGCTCGATCTCGCGCTCGACGGCAATGGCTATTTCCAGGTGCAGATGCCCGGCGGTCAGATCGCCTATACCCGCGCCGGCAATTTCGCGCGCTCGCCCGAAGGGCAGCTCATCACCGCGCAGGGCTATCCGGTCCAGCCCGGTATCACCATCCCGGAAAATGCCACCGAGATCACCGTCGGTCTCGACGGCACGGTTTCCGCGACGATCGCGGGCGAGACCGAGCCCAGCCAGCTCGGCCAGCTCACGCTCGCCAGCTTCGCCAACCCCGCGGGCCTGCAGGCGGCGGGCGACAACTTCCTGCTCGAGACCGCCGCGAGCGGCGCGGCGCAGGTCGGCGTCGCCGGCCAGGAAGGCCGCGGTTCGATCCGCCAGGGCATGCTCGAAGGATCGAACGTCAATGTTGTCGAGGAGCTGGTCGACATGATCGAATGCCAGCGCGCCTATGAGGTGAATTCCAAGATGATCTCCGCTGTCGACGAAATGCTGCGCAATGCGAACCAGACGCTTTAACCGCACCGTCGGCCTGCTGCTCGCGGGCGGCCTCGCCTTCATGCTGTCGCCCGCCGACGCGAAGAAGGCCAGGCCCAAGCCGGGCTTCGAGGCGACTCTGCCGTTGCCGCCCGCGCAACCCCCGATGGTTGCCGATGGCGCGATCTTCCAGGCCAGCAGCGGCTATGCCGCGCTCCACGAAGGCAATCGCGCCCGCGCGGTCGGCGATCTGCTGACCGTCGTGCTGGTCGAACGGATCACCTCGTCTAAGTCCGCCACATCGAAGACGGCGCGCGACGGAGGCTTCTCGATCACGCCGCCCACGGCCGGCCCGCTCGATTTTCTGAACCCCAATGCCCTTAAGGCTTCGGGCGGATCGTCGTTCAATGGGAATGGCGCCGCCGCTCAACAGAGCGCGCTGGGCGGCGAGGTCAGCGTGACCATCGCCAAACTGCTCGGAAACGGCAGCGCCATCGTCAAGGGCCAGAAGCGGCTCACCTTGAGCCAGGGCGAGGAATGGGTGCAGTTTTCGGGAATCGTCCGGCTTGCCGACATCGACCAGATGAATCGCATCGCGTCGACGCGCGTTGCCGATGCCCAGATCGAATATTCGGGCAACGGCCAGGTCGCGCGCGCCAGCCGCGAGGGCTGGCTGCAGCGCTTCTTCAACATGATCAGTCCCTTCTAAGGCTCAAGGACCCCACGCCATGATCCGTCTGCCGAAGCTTCTTCTCGCACTTTTCGCCGCCGCGCTGCTTCCCGCCGCGCCGGCGCAGGCCGAACGCGTCCGCGATCTCGGCAGCTTCCAGGGGGTGCGGACCAACCAGCTCGTCGGTTATGGCGTGGTCGTCGGCCTTGAGGGCACGGGCGACGACAATCTCGAATATGCCGCGCAGGCGATGAAGGGCGTGACCAATCGGCTCGGCCTGCAATTGCCGCCGGGCATCCAGCCGGGGCTGAAGAACGCGGCGGCGGTGATGATCACCGCCGATCTTCCCGCCTTCGCCAAGCCCGGCCAGCGCATCGACATCACGATTTCCGCGCTGGGCAAGGCCAAGTCGCTGCGCGGCGGATCGCTGGTGCTTTCGCCGCTGATGGGCGCCGACGGGCAGATCTACGCGATGGCGCAGGGCAATCTCGTCGTCGGCGGCCTGGGCGTCTCGGCGCGCGACGGATCGAAATTGTCGGTCAATGTGCCGACGGTCGGCCGCATTCCGCTGGGCGCCACGGTCGAGCGCGCGGTCGCGACGGGCTTCGATACCCGCGACGTGCTGCGCTTCAACCTCAACGAAGCCGATTTCCTGACCGCGCAGCGCATCCGCGACGCGATCAACCAGAAATTCGGCCCCATCGCCACGCTGGAGGATGCGGTCACCGTATCGCTCGCGCTGCCGACGGGCGCCAATACGCGCGGCGCGATGATGGCGGCGATCGAGATGCTCGATATCACGCCGGCCGAAGCGCCCGCGCGCGTGATCGTCAACAGCCGCAGCGGCACGGTGGTGATCAGCAGCGCCGTGCGTCTTGCGCCGGCGGCGGTCAGCCATGGCAAGCTCGTCATCCATATCGACGAGGCGCCGCAGGTGGTGCAGCCCGCGCCTTTCTCGCGCGGGGAGACCGCGGTGCAGGAAAACAGCACCATCTCGGTCGAACAGAGCAACAATCACCTAGCCGTGCTCAATCCCGGACCGTCGCTGTCGGCGATCGTGGATTCGCTCAACAAGCTGGGCGTCAGCCCTCCCGATCTCGTCGCGATCCTCGAAGCGCTGAAGCAGGCGGGATCGCTCAAGGCGGAGTTGATCGTGATATGAAGATCGCCAATTCCCTTCCCCTCGCATCCAGGCCGGCGGAACAGCAGGCTCAGCTTGGCAAGGCGGCGCAGCAGTTCGAGGCGATCTTCGTCCGACAGATGCTGGCGGCCGCCCACAAGGCGAAGCTGGCCGACGGGTTGTTCGACAACAGCGCCGTCGAACAGTTCCAGTCGATGCAGGATTCGCGGCTGGCGGACATCGTCTCCGAAAATGGCGGGCTCGGCCTCGCCCGTACGATCGAGCAGCAGCTCTCGCGCCAGATCGGCGGTAACGCACCATGAGTTCCGATCTCATCTCGATCGCGCGCAGCGGCGCCAGCGCTGCGCGCATCGCGCTCGACGTCACCGCGCAGAACATCGCCAATGCCGGCACCGACGGCTATGTCCGTCGCTCGGTCGCGATGGCAGAGGTGTCGGGCAGCGGGATGCTCTACACCCAGAACGACGTCTCGCTTCACGGCGTGCGCGTCTCTGGCATCGTGCGCAATGCCGACGAGTTCCGCCTGGCCGAAGTGCGCCGCACCGGCAGTGACCTGGCGCGCGTCAACGCCGAAGTGGGGGCGCTTTCCAATATCGAGAGCGCGCTGGAACAGCCCAAGATCTCTTCGGCGATCGCGACGTTCGAGGCGAGCCTGCAGGGGTTGAAGGCCGATCCGACCAATCCCGCGCTCCGCGCGGTGGTGCTGGAAAACGCCCAGTCGGTCGCGGACGCGCTGAACGCGGCGGCGGGCGGCCTCGATTCTGCCAGGACGGCGCTGCAGGCCGATGCCGCGGACGGTGTCAGCAAGCTCAACCAGCTTTCCGCCGATCTCGCCAAGATCAACACGCGGCTCGTCCGTTCGAGCGAGGGCAGCAGCGATCAGGCCGCCCTGCTCGACAAGCGCGATTCGATCCTGAAGTCGATGAGCGAGATCGCCGGCGTCTCGGTGACGATCGGCGCGCATCGCACCGCCGAGGTCAGCCTGGGCGGCGTCGCGCTGGTGACGCCCGATGGCGCGTCGACCGTGGGCGTCGGCGTCGCGGCGGACGGATCGCTCGCCTTCGATGTCGGCGGCACCGGCGTCGCGATCGTCTCGGGATCGCTGGCGGGCACCGCGACCGGGCTCACCCAGGTCAATGACGCGCGCGCGCGGCTCGACGATGTCGCCGCCACCATCATCGGTGCGATCAATGGCGCGCAGGCATCGGGCGTCGCGCTCGACGGCAGCGCCGGCCAGCCGCTGTTCGGCGGCACCGGCGCGGGCGACATCACGATGGTCGCGACCACGGGCGGCGCGATCGCCACGGCGCCGGCGGGCGCGGGGGCGGACAGCCGCAACACCGGCAATCTCGATACGATGATCGCCGCGCTTGGCGGCAGCAACGCGCTGCGCAAGTTCGACGCGCTGCTGAACGACACCAGCGCGGCGGTTGCCGCGCGATCGGTGACGCGCGACGCGCTCGGGGTGATCGCCAGTGGCGCGGAGGGCGCGCTCGCCACCCAGGCGGGCGTCAGCCTCGACGACGAAGCCGCCAATCTGCTCCGCTTCCAGCAGGCGTTCCAGGCGTCGGGCCGGATCATGCAGGTTGCGAAGGACCTCTTCGATTCCATCATCTCGATCAACTGAGGCTGACCATGACCAGCATCGGCACCGACGGATTCTACAATCGCTCGATCGGCAGCCTGTCGTCGCTGCGCGCGCGCGCCGAGAAGCTGCAGACCCAGATCGCGACCGAACAGAAGCTGCAGCGCGGTTCGGACGATGCGGTCGCGGCGCGGCAACTGCGCCAGCTCGATCACCAGGATACGCTGGCCGCCGTCCACAAGACCAATGCCGCGATCGCCAATTCGGACATGGCGCTGGCCGATCAGGCGCTGACCGAACTCGGCAATCTCGTGATCCGCGTTCAGGAACTCGCGACCCAGTCGGCCAATGGCACGCTCAACGATGCCCAGCGCAAGATCAACGGCGAGGAGATCGCCCAGATCCACAAGAGCATGGTGGCGATCCTGAACGGCAAGGATTCGACAGGGCAGCCGCTGTTCGCGGGCACCGCCAACGGCCCGGCCTATGCTGTCGCCGCCGACGGCACCGCCAGCTATGCGGGCAATACCACGCCGGGCGAGCTCGACGTGGGGGAGGGCATCACCGTCGCGCGCAGCCTGACCGGCCCCGAATTCCTCAATTTCTCGGTCGACGGCACCGACACCGATCTGCTGACCGTCGTCCACAATCTCGCTACCTCGCTCCAGTCCGGCGCCGCGACGGGCGCGAGCGACGCCAGCGCCGCGCTCAAGAGCCTGACGGCCGGGCTCGGTGCGATCGGCACCGGCCACGCCATCATCGGCGCACGCCAGGCGCGTGTCGAACTCGCCACCTCGCTCGCCACCGAGCGCGGCGAGGTCCGCGCGGCCGACCAGACCCGGCTGGGCGCGACCGATCTGCCGACGGCGATCGCCGAACTGCAGGAAATGATGACGGTGCTGGAAGCGAGCCAGGCCAGCTTCACCAAGCTCTCCAGCCTGTCGCTGTTCGACTATCTCCGGTGAAATTTCGCGCCCGATCGCGGTTAACAACGCGCTGACCATGCCGTTCTAACAGATGACGCTCCCTGCCTTGGGGGCGGACCGTTTCAAAGTCCTGGCCGCGCATCGGCCATTCCGGGGGAAGCATGTTCGTAGCCATCGGCATTGTCGTTCTGATCGTCATGGTCTTTGGCGGCTTCACCATCACCGGCGGTGCGCTCGGCCCGGTGATGGAAGCGATCCCGCATGAAATGCTGATCATCGGCGGCGCCGCCGCCGGCGCGCTGATCACGGGTAACTCGATGCACGAGCTGAAGGCGCTGGGAAGCGGCCTGGCCAAGGTGTTCAAGGGGCCGAAGCACAACAAGCAGGATCACATTGATGCGATGCTGCTGACCTCCAAGCTGATGCGGATGCTGCGCACCGAGGGGCCGGTGGCGATGGAATCGCATGTCCAGGATCCCAAATCTTCCGCGATCTTCGCCGAATATCCGCGCATCCTCGCCAATGACGCGCTGGTCGCGCTCATCTGCGACACGCTGACGCTGATCGTGGTCTCCTCCGGCACGCTTGAGGTCCATGCCGTCGAGGATGTGATGGACAATGCGATGAAGACGCATTTCCACGAGATGCAGGAACCCGTCCACACGCTCCAGTCGCTGTCGGACGCGCTGCCCGCGCTCGGCATCGTCGCGGCCGTGCTCGGCGTGGTGAAGACGATGGGGTCGATCGACAAGCCGCCGGCGGTGCTGGGCGGCATGATCGGTTCGGCGCTGGTCGGCACCTTTCTGGGCGTGCTGCTCGCCTATGGCATCGTCGGTCCGCTCGCGACCCGCCTGAAGCAGGTCGCAGACGCCGACGAGCAGATCTTCCACGCGGTCAAGCAGATCGTCATCGCGTCACTGCACAATTATCCACAGCCGCTGGTCGTGGAGGCCGCGCGCTCGGGTCTCAGCCACGCCTTCCGCCCGGGCCTCTCGGAGATGCTCGACGGGCTGAGGAGTCGCTGAGGTGACGACCAAGGCCAAGAAGGGGTCGAACCTGCCGCCGCCGATCATCGTCAAGAAGATCATCGTGGCGGGCGGCGGCGGCCATCATGGCGGCGCCTGGAAAGTCGCCTATGCCGATTTCGTGACCGCGATGATGGCGTTCTTCCTGCTGCTGTGGCTGCTCGGCGCCACCAACGAGAACCAGCGCAAGGGCATCGCCGACTATTTCTCGCCGACGCTTGTCAAGATGCGCGAGCAGAGCGCGGGCAGCAACGGCATGTTCGGCGGTGATTCGATCACCTCCGCCGACAATTATCCGCATCGCGCCTCGCAGACGGGCACGCGATCGATCACCATCCCGCGCGACACAACGGGCGGCCCGCGCGAAGGCGCGACCGAGGATCGCAAGATCGCGCAGGGGCCGACGCCCGAGCAGAAGGCGCTCAAGCTGAACGCACTGCGCCAGCGCGTCACCCAGCGCGTCGAAACGCAGGACAAGCTCAAGCGGCTGGCCAGCCAGATCCGCTTCGTCCAGACGCGTGAGGGCATCCGCATCGATCTGGTCGACGACGCCGATTTCTCGATGTTCCAGCTCGGCACCACCGTGCTGGTGCCGGAGGCGGTGGAGCTGCTGCGCATCATCGGCGACGCGGTGAAGGACGAAAGCGGCGCGCTCACCATTCGCGGCCACACCGATTCGCTGCCCTGGCGGCGCGGTCAGGTGGCGAGCAACTGGTCGCTGTCCTCGGGCCGCGCGGAGGCGACGCGCCAGACGCTGATGCGCTTCGGCGTGCTCGAACCGCGCTTCCGCCGGATCGAAGGCGTCGCCGATCGCGAGCCACTGATCGTGAAGACGCCCACCGATCCCAGGAACCGCCGGATTTCCATCACCATCGCGGACTAGGGTCCGGCACCATGACTGATGAGGCCGTGACGAGGACGAATTGGGTTCATGGCCAGGCGCGAGTGCGCCGGATGGCATCGCTATCCGGCAATCGAGCCACGACGCCAGGGATCCAATTCCTCCTCGCCCGAAGGGTGGCATCATCATCAGTCATGGCGCCGGACCCTGGGGCTGTTCGCCATCGGCCCATGCCGGTTTGCGACCGGCGACGGAGCCGTGCCCGGACTTCCAGATCTGGTCGATTTCGGCCGATGCGATGGGCGTCGAGACGCCATATTCACATAAGCACCGGATTTGAGATGCAATTTCCCGTTGCATTTTGCACGGATATGACTCAAATCGGGAAATCCCTGTATGTCCCGAAATGGGAAACAGGGGTTGCGGCAGCCTTAGCCTGTGGGGGGCTTTGGGGTCGCTCTAGCCTGTGGGGGGCTAAGTGCTGCTTTTCTCGCGACGCCGCGATGGCGTTTCCTGCGTGATATCCGGCGTTGCGCGCCGTCGATTCCGTTCGGTCACCAACTGATGGGCGCCGCGGGCCTGATCGGCGCGGCCGTGGTCCAGTCGCTCGGATTGGCGAGCGAAGTGCAGACCACGATCGTGACTCAAGATCGCGAATGGGCGACGTCGCTCGCGCAGGAACTGCGCGACCACCATCTGCCGACATTGACGCCGGCCAGCCCGGCGCGCTGGCGCGAGCATTTCGACCAGGAGCGCGCGAACTGCGTGATCTTCGACCTCGATCATGGCAGCGACGGCGTGTTCGACGCGATCGCGCAGATCAGGAACCAGGCGGCGCACACGATGATCGTCGCGGCGGCATCGTCGCCTTCGATCAAGATCGTCGTCAACGCTATGCGCGCCGGCGCCATCGATTTCGTCAACAAGCGCCACCCGGTTCAGGAAACGCGCGAGCAGATCCGCGAGGCGGCCGCCCGCGCGCGCGAGCAGGAAGTCGCGCAGGTGGCAGGCAATGCCCATCGTACGCGTATCGATGCGCTCAGCGCGCGCGAGCGTGAAGTGCTGCGCCTGCTCGCGGCCGGCCTCGCCACCAAGCAGATCGCACACCGCATGGAGTTGAGCCCGCGGACCGTGGAGATGTTCCGCCGGCGCATCCGCCAGCGTCTGGAAGCCAATTCGATCGCGGAAGCGATCAGCATCTGGATGAGCCATCGCGACCAGCCGGAGCTCCTCGCCGTCGCCTGAATCGAGGCTTCCCAAGGTCCTCCGTACGGGGCAGGTCATCCGACCTTCGGGCATATGCATTCACGCGAATGCTTGGCCGCGCCCTGCTGGCAATGGACCTTGCGGCAGGCGTGGAATCCCAATCCGCCAAACCCGCGCAGGCTGGCATCTCTCAACCGGATCGCGCTCCATTCCTGTGGCAGATGCAGACTCTCGCTGACGGACGCGTATCTGTCCGGTCACCGCAAAAGGAAACGCCCGGCGACCTTGCGGTCGCCGGGCGTCTTTTCGGCCGTTCCTCGAAACGATGCCATTGCCTTTGGCTGGGTAGGCAATGGCGATAGCGGCACCCCCCACGAGCCCGCATGATCGGAAACGGCCGTCCTTCCCGGCTTCGGCGCAACCCGGCGCGAGGGGGCCGGGTGCCGATGCCTGGGAGTAGAAAACCCGCGATGTGCAATCGCGGTGCGATCCGTTCCGCCGGGGCCGGCGCTTGTGCCGGCCCCGGCGGGTGACGGGATCAGCGCAGCAGCGAGAGAACGTTCTGCTGGCTCTGGTTCGCCTGGGCGAGCATCGCGGTCGACGCCTGGCTCAGGATCTGCGCCTTGGCGAGCGCGGCGGTTTCGGCCGAATAATCGGCGTCCTCGATGCGCGAACGGGCGTCGGACAGATTGGTCGAATTGGTCGTCAGATTGTTGACCACCGATTCAAGGCGGCTCTGGCCGGCGCCGAGCGAAGCGCGCGCGGCGTTCACCGAGTCGAGCGCGGTGTCGACATTGCCGATGGCGGTGCCGGCGGCGGTGTCGCTGGCGACGCTGAACGCCACGGTGACGCCGGTCAGTGCCGAGATCGACAGAGCGACGGTGTCGGTGCTTTCCGCGCCGGTCTGGATCGTGACGCTGGTCGCGGCCGTGGTGCTGAACAGCGTGACGTCGTTGAACTTGGTGTTGCTGACGATGCTGCTGATCTGGCTGGTCAACTCGGTCACTTCGGTCTGCATGTTGGTGCGGTCGCTGCCGCTATAAGTGCCCGACTTGGACTGGACGGCCAGTTCGCGGACGCGCTGCAGCATGTTGGTGACTTCGTTGAGCGCGCCTTCGGCGGTCTGCGCCAGCGCGATGCCGTCATTGGCGTTGCGGATCGCCTGGTTCATGCCGCGGACCTGCGCGGTCATCGAGGTCGAGATGGCGAGGCCGGCGGCGTCGTCCTTGGCGCTGTTGATGCGCTTGCCGGTCGACAGGCGCTCCATGGCGCTGCCCAGCGCCTTGCTGGCGGAGGTCGAAGCGTTCGCTGCCCGCAGCGACGCCATGTTCGTGTTGATCACAGTCATGTCTAGTCTCCAATTCTTGCTGACCCACGCCCCATTTCGTGGGCCGGATGTCGCTTCAGGCAACATGTGCCGTCAGCAAGAGCGGCGAACCGGCCGGAGAGTTAAGGGTGCAGGGTAAAATTAACCAGACAACATACTGATATAATTGAATAATAATTCTCTTCTACAGGGTTTTCACCGTATCCCCGATTGCGGCGTCGTTAACCTTAACACCCGCATAACCATCGTATTGAAGCTGCGAAGTTGCCTGGTGGGGGGCATTCGAAAATGACCGGACTCGATCATGACGATATCGTGCTGCGCGCACATGGACAGCTGGTCCATCGCGCCTCGGCGATCTTCGCGGCCTCGGCGGGCAACCGCGGCGACGCCGGATGCACGCTGACCGCGTCGGATACCGCGCAGCCCGCCGGTCGTGGCCGCGTCGTCGCGCTGGAGCGCAATGATGAGCCCTTCATCGAACGGCTTGCCGGCAACCGGCTGAAGCTCGGCTATGCCGATGGCGGTTCGGAAGCCGCGCTCGCGGCGTTGATCGCCTGCGTTACCAAGGCGGGCGATCCGATCGCCGCCGATCCCGAAAGCCTGGCAGTGCTCTCGCTCGCCGAGCGGCTGGCCGTCAGCGATATTCCCGTGCTCATCAACGGCCCGACCGGCACCGGCAAGGAAGTGCTGGCGCGTTTCATCCACTCGCGCAGCGCGCGGGCCGACAAGCCCTTCGTCGCGGTCAATTGCGCTGCGGTTCCCGAAGCGATGCTCGAAGCCTTGCTGTTCGGCCACCAGAAGGGCGCGTTCACCGGCGCACACAATGCCGGCGAAGGTTTCTTCCGCGCGGCCGATGGCGGCACGCTGCTGCTCGACGAGATCGCGGAGATGCCGCTGGCGCTGCAGGCCAAGCTGCTGCGCGCCTTGCAGGAAGGCGAAGTGGTGCCGCTGGGCGCCACCCGTCCGATCAAGATCGATGTCCGCATCGTCGCCTGCGCCAACCGTGACCTGCCGCTCGAAGTGGAGGAAGGCCGTTTCCGCGCCGACCTTTTCTATCGTCTCAACGTCTTTCCCCTGTCGCTGCGTCCGCTGTGCGAGCGCCCCGAGGATGTCGCGCCGCTCGCCTTCGCGCTGGCGTTGCGCCATGCCCCGGCCGGCGCGCCGCTGCCCTGGATCGCGAACGACGCGCTCAACGCGCTGAAGGCGCACAACTGGCCGGGTAATATCCGCGAACTCGAGAATGTGATGCGCCGCGCGCTGCTGCTCTCGAACGGCGATGGTGAGATCGGCCTGCGTCACATCCATTTCGATCGCCCCGCGCGGCTGGTCACCACCAATGTCGCAGTCCAGTCGGTCCAGCCGGTCGAGGTCGCCGCGCCGGTCGCCGAACCCGTTGCCGGTGAAGCGCTCAGCAAGGTCGTCCAGCTCTCAGAGGCGCGCGCCATCATGGCGACGCTGGAGGCCTGTGACGGCAGCCGCGTCCGTGCCGCCAAGCGGCTGGGCATTTCGGAACGCACGCTGCGTTATCGCCTGGCGCGCTTCCGTGAGGCCGGCCAGATGATCGCGGGAGGCACGGCATGACTTCCCCCGTCGGCGGCGCGTCCGGCCTTCAGCAGATCCTGGCGATGCGCCAGGAGATGATCGACAAGAACCAGCTTCTCCAGTCGTTGCGCGCAGGCGCCGGTGCCGGCGCCGCGCCGGCGGAGGCGCCGAACGCACCCGTCGCGCCCAATGGCCCGGCGGGCGGTTTCACGGATGCGCTCAAGACCGCGCTCGACGGCGTCAATGCGACGCAGCAGCGCGCTTCGGATATTTCCGCCGCCTATGAACGCGGCGAAGTGACGGACGTCGCCAAGGTGATGCTGGCGCGTCAGGAAGCGGGCATCGCGTTTGAAGCGACCTTGCAGGTCCGCAACAAGCTGCTGTCCGCCTATCTCGACATCCTGCGAATGGGAGTCTGATAGATGAGCGATCTCGTTCCGGCTTCGGCGCCCGTTCCGCTCGGCAATGCCCGGGCGGTGGATGGGCAGCGCCCGGCCATTCTTCAGCAGATCAGCGGCTTCGCCGCGCAGCCCGCGGTCAGGCGGACCCTGCCCTATGCCGCCGCCGTCGGCGTGCTCGGCTCGGCCGCGCTGGCCTGGATGGTGCTGAGCCCCGCGCCGCAGCGCGTGCTCTATTCCGAGCTCGCGGACGGTGAAAAGGCATCGGTGACCCAGGCGCTCGACAAGGCGTCGATCCCCTACAAGCTCGATCCCGCGACCGGCGCGATCACGGTGGGCGAGGGCGATATCTATCGTGCGCGCATGATGGTCGCATCGGACGGCGCGGTGGCGGCGCCCAGCAGCGGCACCGACCTGATCGATTCGATGCCGCTGGGCGCCAGCCGCAGTGTCGAGGCCGAACGGTTGCGCGCCGCGCGCGAACGCGAACTGCAACTGACGATCATGGAGATCGACGGTGTGGAATCGGTCCGCGTCCATCTGGCGCAGGCCGAGAAATCGGTGTTCGTGCGCGACAATTCGCCGCCGCGCGCGTCGGTGATGCTCAAGCTTGCGCGCGGGCGCCAGCTTTCCGACGGACAGGTGACCGCGATCGTCAATCTCGTCACCGGATCGGTGCCGGGTCTGTCGAACGACGAGGTCAAGGTGATCGATCAGCATGGCCGGCTGGTGTCCGACCGGAATGCCGGCAATGCCAATATCGACCGGCTGAACATGCAGTCGCGGATGGAGGAGAAGCTGCGCGGGCAGCTTTCGCAGTTGCTGACGCCGATGTTCGGGGAGGGCAATTTCTCCACCGAGATCCAGGTCGATCTCGACATGAACGCCGTCACCTCCGCCCGCGAAAGCTGGAACAAGGACGGCGCCGTCCGCACCGAAACCACGCAATCCTCGCCGGTGCCCGAAAACCCGATCGGCTATGGGGTGCCGGGCGTGCTGTCCAACACGCCGCCGCCGCCCACACAGGTCGTGCCGGGCGCGCCTGGAGCACCCCAGGCCAATCCCGCCAAGCCGGCCGTGCAGACCGTCGGCGGAGCCGCGCCGGCGACACCGGCGGCTGGTGCCGCCGCGCCCGCTGCGGGCGAGGCCGCGGCGACGCCACCCGCGCCCGAACTGAGCCAGAGCGCGACGCGCACTTATGAACTGGGCCGCGAGGTCGCGGTTTCGAACGGCACGCCGGGCGATATCAAGCGCCTGTCGGTCGCCGTCGTGCTGAGCAGCGCGGCGATGGCGTCGCGCAAGCCCGCCGATATCGCGCAGATCAAGTCGCTGGTCGGCGCCGCCGTCGGCGCCAATACCCAGCGCGGCGACCAGGTGGAAGTGATCGCGCGCAAGTTCCAGAGCGAACCGGTCGTCGTCACGCCTTTCTACGAACAGCCCTGGTTCGCCACGGTGCTCCGCAACGGCGTGGCGCTGATCTGCGTGCTGCTGCTGATCTTCTTCGGCCTGCGCCCCGCCATCGCGGCGATGCGCCGCAAGTCCGAGGGCAAGGCCGGCGGTGATGCCGAGGGCGAGGGGCCGCGCGCGCTCGTGGCCAGTGGCGAAGCCGAGGACGGTGACGCGGGCGCCGCCGCCACGCTTTCGACCGAGGCGATGCTGACCGAGCGGCTCGACCGGATGAAGCTCGCCGATCAGGTCGGGCTGGCCCAGCGCTTCATCAGCGAACAGCCGGACAGCGCGATGGCGGCGATCCGCCAGATGCTGGCCGAAGCCGAAACCGCAAAGGCCGATGCGGCATGACCGAGCAGAAAACCACCTTCACCAAGGCCGAGCGTGCCGCGATCATGATCATGATCATGGACGACGAGCAGGCCACCGAGGTGCTGCGCCATCTCGAGCCGCAGGAACTGCGGCTGCTCGGCCAGGCGATGTGCGACCTGAAGGAGGTCGCGCCGTCGCAGGTCGCGGCCACGATCGGCGGTTTCCTCGATCGCACCCAGCGCCAGGGCCTGGTCAATCACGACAATACCGGCCGGGTGCGCAATCTGATGACGATGGCGCTGGGCGAACGCAAGGCGGACAGCCTGATGTCGCGCATCGCGCCGGCGGCCAAGACCAGTTCGATCGAGCTTACCAAATGGCTCGACGCCTCGGTGATCACGCCGCTCGTCAAGAACGAGCATCCGCAGCTTATCGCGGTGCTGCTCACCAATCTGGAGCCGGAGACCGCGGCGCAGGTGCTCCACGCGTTGCCGCGTGCGATGCAGCCGCAGGTGGTGCATCGCATCGCCACGCTCGGTCCGGTCACCGCCGGCGCGCTGGCGATGCTCGAAACCGTGCTGTCGCAGCGCATCACCGACAGCCATGGCCCGGCCGCGCTCAATATCGGCGGCCCGCGCGAGGCGGCGGAGATCATCAACAACGCGTCGCGGGCGACCGAGAAGCGGATCATGCCCGAGCTCATCAAGATCGACCGCTTCGTCGCGAAGCAGATCGAGGGGGAGATGTTCAAGTTCGATCATCTGCTGTCAATCGACGACAAGTCGATGGGCGCGCTGCTGCGCGAAGTCGATTCCGAACAGCTCATCGTCGCGCTCAAGGGGCTGGAGGACGAGGATCGCGAGGCCTTTTTCCGTTGCATGTCCAGCCGCGCCGCCGACGGCGTGCGCGACGAGATCGAGGCGCGGGGCCGCATCAAGCTCAGCGAAGTGGTCGATGCTCAGAAGGCGATCGTCCAGATCGCGCGCAGGCTGGCGGCCGAGGGCACGATCTCGTTCGGCGCCGGCGATGACGATTATGTCTGAGCGGATCCATGACTAGGGCATTGTCGATCAGCGAACTCGCCGATTTGCTGGCGCAGGGGGACGGGGAGGGCGAGGCCGCCTTCGAAGACACGGGATTCGAGAGCGGATCGGCCGAGGCGCCGATGCCGGAAACCGAGTTGTCGGCGCCGTCCACGCCGATCGCGGAGCTTGCCGTTCAGGCGGCCCGCGCCGCCGCAGCCGCCGAGCCGGGGCCGGTGATGCCGCGCCATTTTTCGCCCGATCCCGATATCGCCAGGGCATTGGGCGTGATGCCGCAATCGAGCGAGGACGATCCGATCCGCCAGGCGTGGAAATCGGGATTCGAGGATGGCGTCGCCACCGAAAAACGGCTCTCCCGCGAAATGCAGGGCGAGGATGTCGCGGCGCTGACCGCGCTGGGCGAGCAGATCCACCAGATCGACGCGGCGAGCCTGCACATGCTCGAAAGCCGCATGCGCGATGCCGTCGTCGCATTGTGCCGCCAAGTGATCGACGATTGCGCGATCGCGCCCGAGCGGCTCGCGGCGCGCATTCAGGCTGCGGTGCGCATGCTCGCCGCCACGCACAACGAAAAGCGCGTCGAGGTGAGCCCGACCGATTTCAAGCTGCTCGGCGGCCAATTGCCGGCCGAATGGACCGTCATCGCCAATCCCGATCTCGCGCGCGGCGCAATCCGCGTGATGACGCCCGAAGGCGGCGTCGAGGACGGGCCGGAACATTGGAAACTCGCGCTGGAAGAGGCGATCCGCACATGCTGAACGGCCTGGCCGCACTGCTCGACCGGTTCGAAACGGCCGAAATCGACAGCGCGCCGCACAGCTTCGGTCGGCTGACCGCCTGTGACGGCCAGTTGCTCGAGGTCAGCGGCCTGGCCGTGCCGATCGGCACGCAGTGCCTGGTCGACTATCGGCCGGGGCACAGCGTTGCCGCCGAGGTCATCGGTTTCCGCAACGGCCTCACCATCATGATGCTGCTCGCCGATCCGATCCTGATCCGGCCGGGCGCGCTGGTCCGTCCCGCCGGATTGCCGGGACTGGTGCCGGTGGGACATGAATTTCTCGGCCGGTCGGTCGATGGCGAAGGGCGGGCGATCGATGGTGGCCCGCCGATCCGCGCCGGCGAATTGTGGCCGGTCGGCGGCATTCGCGGCAATCCGCTCGATCGCAGCCCTGTCCGTCAGCCCTTCGATACCGGGGTGCGCGCGCTCAACGCGCTCACCACCTTCGGCATCGGCCAGCGCGTCGGCATCATGGCCGGCTCGGGCGTCGGCAAATCGGTGCTGCTCGGCATGATCGCGGACGGCGCACGCGCCGATGTCGTGATCGTCGGCCTGATCGGCGAACGCGCGCGCGAAGTCTCCGATTTCGTCCAGCACCGCATGGCGGGCGAGATGCGCCACCGCACCGTGGTGGTGGCGGTGCCTGCCGATCACGCACCCAATCTGCGCGTGCGCGGTGCGCTGCACGCCACCGCGCTCGCCGAATATTTCCGGGCGCAGGGCCTTTCGGTGCTGCTGATCATGGACAGCCTGACCCGCGTGGCGCATGCCGCGCGCGAGATCGCGCTGCTGCTGGGCGAACCCTGTTCTGCGCGCGGCTATCCGCCATCGGCGCTGTCGACATTGACCAAGCTGGTCGAACGCGCAGGCAATTCGGAGGAGAGCGGCGGCGCGATCACCGGCATCTACACCGTGCTCGCCGACGGCGACAATCAGGACGATCCGGTGGTCGATACCGCGCGATCGATCCTCGACGGGCATATCGTGCTGTCGCGCGATCTGGCGCAGCGCAACCAATATCCCGCGATCGACGTCGCGGCGTCGCTCAGCCGCGTGATGAGCGACATCGTCGACAAACCGCATATGAAGGTCGCGCGCGAATTCCGGGCTCTCTCCGCCACCTACGAAACCAATCGCGACCTGATCCTGATGGGTGCCTATCGCGCCGGCAGCGATGCCGGGATCGATCGTTCGATCGCGATGCACGAGCATCTCCAGCAGTTCATCTGCCAGGCCGAGGAGGACCGCGTGACGCTGGCCGACAGCATCGATCAGCTCGCCGCGTTGCTTGGCCATGGCCAATGATCCCCAGCGGCTGAAGCGGCTGCGGCGGATCGAGAAGGTCCGCGCGGTCACCAAGGAGATGAAGCTCGCCGAAGCGGCGCGCGCCGAAAGCACGCTGCACCAGTTGCGCGGCCTTGCCGAACGCACCCGGGCGATGGCGGCCGGCTATTCCGCGCGCGCGGATTCGACGCATGCCGGCCAGCTTGCCGGCATGTTCACCTTCTCCCAGTCGCTTCATCGCATGTCTGACAAGGTTTCGGCCGATGCGGCGACCGCCCAGCATCTTGCCGACCGCCTGGGTCGCGACGTGCATGCGGCCGAGCGCAGCCGCGCCACCGCGCAGGAACGCGCCGACAAATATCAGGCTGACATGGCCCGCGCGGCGGCCGCCAACTATGCCGATGCGGCGGGCCGAAAAGGGTTTGGCACGAAGTTTGAATAGAGAAGGGCGAACCTGCTCCAGGAGCTTTGCCCAATGCCCGACGCCGCCGTCCCCGCCCTTCAGCCGATCGCCCAATTCCTGGCGATTGGTGCGCCGGTGGCGGCCGATGCGGCGGTTTCGGCCGATTTCGCGGCTTTGCTGGCGCAACAGGTCGTCGACGGAACGGCAATGGCTTTGCCGGAACCCGGCAAGATCTTGCCGGCTGGCCGGCAAGATCTTGCCGCCCTGCAATTGCCGGTCGTGATCGTTCCCGAAGATGGCGTTGCCGAGGACGGGATCGACATGCCGGTGGCCGACGACGCCGAAGGTGATGACGAGGGTTCGGCCGATCGGGCGATGCCCGAAATCCTGTTCCCGATCTTCGCTATGCTGTCGCAGCCGGTGCCCGTGCGGGCCGAGCCGGCTGCCGGGACATCGGACGCGCCCGTTGCGTCGCCTTCGCTCATGCAGCCGATGGCGATGACGGCGCCGATCCTGCCCGAAGGCGCGGCTCCGGTCGCGACCCAGTCTCCGGTCACGTCGGCCATGCCGGCCGCGCAAGTCGCGCCCGTCGCCGCGCCGGCCGTCACCGCCGCACCCGGACAGACCATGTTGTCCTCCGATATCGTCGAGGCCGTTCGCGCCGCGCCCGCCGCCGCGCTGCCCACGCACAGCGTCGCGTTCGTGATGCGCGCCGATCCGGCCGCAACGCCCGTCACGGCGACGCCGTTCGCGGCCGCGCCTTCGGTGGAGGTCGCGCTCGATGCGCGGCCGGTCGACGGCAAGGCCGAACAGCCCGTGCGGGAGGCCCGGCCGGCGCGCTTCGTCGCGCAGCCGGTGGCGGAAGCACGCAACGCCGCGCTCGCCATCCAGGCCGATCCGATCGCGGAAGCCGCGCCGCGCAAGTCGCGCCTGCCCGCCGATATCGCGGCGCTGTTCGATCCGTCGCCGGTGCCCGGCGCGCCGACCTCCGAATTTCGCGGCGTGGCCGCTGCGTCGGCGACCGCCGCGATCGACGCGCTGCCGCGCGACCGCGCCGTCTCGCTGGTCGATACCATCGCGACGCTGCGCAGCGAGGCGCGCGGTGACACGCTCTCGCTTGCGATCCAGCATGACGATTTCGGGCGGATCTCGGTGCGCTTCGAACAGTCGGACGACAAGGTCGTCGTCCAGTTCGACACGCAGGACGCCGATCTCGCGCGGCTGATCGCGGACGCCGCGCCCGACCTCAAATCGGCCGGCGAACCGCACGGCATGCGCTTCGAGCGCCGCGACGCCACCGCCGGCAATGGCGGCGCCGGCTCGAACATGGGCGGTTCGCACGATGCGCCCCGCCAGGGCCGCGATGCGGCCACAACCCATGGCAGCCAGCGGCCGCAGTCGAGACCGACGCGCGACCGTGGCGGTATTTTCGCCTGACATTGACCTTCCGGAGACCTTGAGATGAGCACCGCAAAAACCATGGGCGCCGCCGAAGCGCCGCCGAAAAAGAGCAAGGGCCTGATGATCAAGCTGCTCGCCGGCGCGACGCTGATCGGCGCGGGCGGCGGCGTCGCCTATGGCCTGATGCTCCAGGGCGTCATCGGCAGCGCGGCCGAAGTGAAGGAAGACAAGAATCCCAAATTCGTCCGCAAGGGCGAGGCCGATCCCTATGCGCCGGTGGGCGAGGGGCATGGCGAGGGCGCCGCCGCGCAGGACGTGGACGGTGAGGGCGGTGAGCCCTATCGCACCAGCTATTACAGCTTCAACGACGAGTTCACGTCGAACCTTCGCGAGAGCGGCCATTTCGTCCAGCTCAGCCTGGCCGCGTCGACCAATTATGACGGCCGCGTGCTGCTGTGGCTCAAGAAGCACGAACTGGCGATCCGCTCGGCCATCCTGATCGTGCTTGCCGATACCAGCGAGGAAGAGGCCTATAGCGTCGTCGGCAAGGAAAAGCTGCAGAAGCGGCTGACCGACGCGATCAACAAGGTGCTCGTCACGAACGAAGGCTTTGGCGGCGTCAAGGCCGTCTACTTCAAGTCGTTCATCGTCCAGTGAACGCGCATGTCGGCATGAAGGGCGGCGGGCGCGGCTCGTCGGCGCAGCACGCGGAAACGCTGCTGGCGGGAAGCCAGTCGGCGACGACCGACCTCGACCCGCTGAACCAGCTTGCCGGCCGTCTGCGCAAGGGCATGAAGATGGGCCTGGAGCCCATCCTCAACACCCTGCCCGAAGTGACGCTCCAGCCCGCGGCGATGATGCGTTACGACACCTATATGGCCGACGTTCCGTCGCTCGCCAGCAACAGCCTGTTCCGCGTCAAGCGCTCCGATGCGCGTTTCCTGCTGTCGGTCGACGGCGGCGCGATCATGCGGCTGGTCGATCGCTATTTCGGCGGCAGCGGCGCGGTCGATCCCGTGCTGCCGCAGGAATTTCCGATGTCGGCCGAACTGATGATCGAACGGCTGGAAACGATGATCGTCGCGCGCCTGGCCGATGCGATGGGAAGCACACCCGAGATCGAGCGCGAGAAGCATGAGGCGACGATCGCCCATCTCGCCTATCTCGAGCCCAGCGACCAGATCGTGCTCTCGCGCATGACAGTGAGCGAAGCCGCGCGCGAGCCCTGGCATATCGATTTCGTCTTCGCCGGCACCGCGCTGCGCATGCTGGCACCCAAGCTTGCCAACCGCGTCACCAGCCGCCGCCCCGGCCGCGCCGACTGGGACGATCTCGTCCAGTCGCCGCTGGGTGAAGTGCCGCTCACGGTGCGCGCGGTGATGGCGGAAAGCTCGATCTCGATGGCGACGATCGCCGCGCTCGAACCCGGCCAGATCCTGCCGATCTCGCTCGCCCGCCATGTCGCGCTGCGCGTCGGTGAACAGGCGATCGGCTTCGGCACCATGGGCAAGCATGAGGACCGCATGGCGGTCCGCCTCAAGCAGATCCTCAAGGACTAAGGACCAGACGATGACCATCACCGCGAAGAAATTCGATATCCTGAAGGATGTCGACGTCCGGCTCACCGTCGAGCTCGGTCGTACCAACCTGAAGCTCAAGGACCTGCTGGCGCTCGGCGAGGACAGCGTCGTCACGCTCGACAAGCTGTCGGACGACCTGCTCGACGTGCTCGTCAACGGCACGCTGATCGCGCGCGGCGAGGTGGTGACGCAGGGCGACCGTTTCGGCCTGCGCATCGTCGAACTCGCCAATCGCGCTGGCGGCGGCGACGAGGATGTCGCCTGATGCTCTGGTACATCGTCAAGCTGCTGATTATCCTGCCGATGATCGCGGGCCTCGCCTATGGCAGCCTGCGTCTCGCCAAGCATATGCAAGGGCGCCTGGCGCCCAATCAGGGCGATCGCATCGCGAAGATCATCGAATCCTCGATGCTTTCGCCGGGCGTGAAGATCGCCGTCATCGAATTCCATGGCCGCGAGATTCTGGTCTCGGCCACGCGCAACGGCCTCGCCACCCTGGCGGAAGCGCCTGCACGGCCGCGCGCCGCGGTGAACGGAGACGCCAAGTGAAGCGTATCCTGTTCGCGCTCTGCCTTGCGCTGATCGCTTTCTCTCCCGAACTCGCGCATGCCGCGGCCGCCGCGCCGCTGCCGATGCCGGCGCCGCCCGCGGCGCTGCCCGGCGCGCTCGATCGCGCATTTGGCGAGATCAGCGGCAATCAGGGCGGCAGCATGTCGCTGTCGCTCCAGTTCCTGCTCATCATGGGTCTGCTCACGATCCTGCCGAGCCTGTTGCTGATGATGACCAGCTTCACGCGCATTCTGATCGTGCTTGCGATCCTGCGCCAGGCGCTCGGCCTCCAGCAATCGCCGCCCAATCAGGTGCTGATCGGCCTTTCGCTGTTCCTGTCGCTGTTCGTGATGGCGCCGGTGCTGGAGCAGGTGAACACCAATGCCATCCAGCCCTATTCGGCGGGCACCATCAATGCGGAACAGGCGATCGCCAAGGGCGGCGAAAGCTTCCACGCCTTCATGGTCACGCAGACGCGCAAGACCGATCTGCAGATGTTCTCCGACATGGCAGGGCAAAAGGGCTATGCCCGCTCCGCCGACATTCCCTTCTCGATCCTGATGCCGGCGTTCGTCACCAGCGAACTCAAGACCGCCTTCCAGATCGGCTTCCTCGTCTTCCTGCCTTTCCTCGTCATCGATCTCGTCATCGCCAGCGTGCTGATGTCGCTGGGCATGATGATGATGTCCCCCACCGTCGTATCGCTGCCCTTCAAGCTGCTGCTGTTCGTCCTTGTCGACGGCTGGGCGCTGCTGATGGGCTCGCTCGCCGCCAGCTTCGGAACCTGATCCGATGGATAACGCAACCTCGCTTCTCGAACTCGCCAACCGGACGATGTGGGTGGTCGCGCTCGTCGCCGCCCCCGTTCTCCTCGCCTCGCTGGCGGTCGGCCTGGTCGTGGGCATGATCCAGGCCGCGACCTCGGTCAACGAACAGACGCTCACCTTCGTGCCCAAGCTCGCGGTCACCGCGCTGGTGCTCGTCATTTTCGGCGGCTCGATGATGGGGCTGATGACCGATTTCACGCAGGACCTGTTCGCGATGATCCCGGAGATCACCCGGTGATAGCGGTCGATTTCGGTTTCGGGACGCTCGAAGCCGAACTCTGGCGGATGATGTTCATCATGACGCGCATCGGCGCGGCATTGCTCGCCGCGCCCATCTTCAGCTCGGCCGGCGTGCCGGTGCAGCTCCGCGTCGCGATCACCGGCGCCGTCGCGATCCTCGTCACCGCCTGGACCGACGTCGCGGCGCCCGCCGCTTTGCTCTCCGCCGCCGGGCTCGTCGCGATGGCGAGCGAAGTGCTGATCGGCCTGGCGATGGGCTTCGTCATCCAGTTGACCTTCGCCGCGCCCACGATCGCGGCCGAAGTGATCAGCGGCACGATGGGCATGAGCATCGCCACCGCCGCCGATCCCAATTCGGGCGCGGGATCGACCGCGCTCGGCCAGTATTTCTCGATCCTGCTGACGCTCGCCTTCCTCGCGGTCGACGCGCATCTCCAGTTCGTCTCGCTGATCGTGCGCAGCTACACGGTGTTTCCGCCGGGCGGAAGCTGGCTCTCGGCCGCGCAGTTCGAACAGGTGGTGAGCTTCGGCGGCGACATGCTGGCGACGGCGGTGCTGCTGGCGCTTCCGGTCACGCTGATCCTGATCCTCGTCAACGTCGTCACCGGCATCGTCAGCCGTTCGGCGCCCTCGCTCAACCTGTTCGCGCTGGGCCTGCCGGCCGGCGTCTTCGCCGGCATCATCGCGCTGGTCATTTCCGCGCCGCTGCTCAACGAACAGTTGCTCGGCCTGGCGGGCGACGCCGTCGCCGATGTCGAGACCATGCTGGTGGCGCGATGAGCGAGCAATCCGGCGAGAAGAGCTTCGCGCCAAGCCAGAAGCGGCTGCGCGATGCCGCCAAGAATGGCGATGTCGTCCGTTCGCGCGAACTGGCGACCGCCGTGGTCGTGCTGGCCGGCGTCGCCTGGCTCTGGTTCGCCGACGACTGGATGATGGCCAGTTTCAGCGAAGTCTTTCATCTCGGCCTGCGCTGGGACCGGGCCGCGCTCGACAATTTCGAACCCGGCGCGGTGCTGCGCGCGATGCTGGGGGCGACGCTGCCGATGATCCTGGCGCTGGGCGCGATCACGATCGTCGTCTCGCTCGCCTCGCAGCTCGCGTTCGGCCATGGCCGCTTCAACGCTGGCAACATGGCGCCCAAGTTCAGCCGCCTCAATCCGCTGTCGGGCCTCAAGCGCATGTTCGGCCCCAATGGCCTGATCGAGCTGGGCAAGGCGCTGGTCAAGGTCGCGCTGCTCGGCGCCATCGCCTGGTGGTTCGCGCAAGGGGTGATCGGTTCGGTGCTGGGCCTGGGGCGCGGCAATCTGATCGGGCAGCTCGACTATGCCTGGGATCTGCTGATCCGGCTGATGCTGACGCTCTCGGCCGGCTTGGTCGTCATCGCGCTGTTCGACGTGCCGATCCAGATCGTCCGCCAGCTCGGGCGCCTGAAGATGACGCATCAGGAAATGCGCGACGAGCACAAGGAAAGCGAAGGATCGCCCGAGAAGAAGGCCGCGATCCGCCAGCGCCAGCGCGAGATCGCCAAGGGCGGCATGCACCGCGCGATGCGCGACGCACAGTTCGTCATCACCAACCCGACGCATTTCTCGGTGGCGCTCACCTATGATCCGACGCGCGCCTCGGCGCCGATCGTGCTCGCCAAGGGGCGCGGCGAAAAGGCGCTGGCGATGCGCGAGCTCGCCAAGGAACTGAACGTGCCCGTGCTCGAATATCCGATGCTCGCGCGCTCGGTCTATTTCACGACGCGCGAGAATATGGTGATCCGCGAGGAGCTGTTCATCGCGGTCGCATCGGTGCTCGCCTTCGTCATGTCGCTGAAGCGCGGCGAACGCCCGGCCCGCCCGGTGATCGACGTGCCGATGCACATGCGCTTCGACGAATTCGGCCGGGCGGCCGAACAATGAGACATATGGGGATTAAGTCCGTGGCACGGCGGACGTTCTAGCGATCATGGACTCGATCATCTCCACCCTGGGCGCCGGTAGCGGCATCGATATGGCAGCGCTGACCACGAAGCTGGTCGACGCGCAGTTCGCGACCAAGATCGCGCGGCTGGAGAAGAAGGACGAGCAGCTCGACGCGCAGATTTCGGCGGCGTCCTCGATCAAGAACAAGATCCAGCTTCTGGCGACGGCGCTCGGCGAACGCGTCCGCACCGGCGATCTGACGCCGCTGCCGACCATCGCCAACGGCGCGGTCGCGACGGTCAGTCGCCTGTCGGTGGCGGCGCCGACCAAGGGATCCTATTCGCTCGAAGTGCAGCAGCTCGCGGGCAGCCAGTCGCTGGCGAGCGCGGCTTATGCCAGTGCCGCCACCACCGTCGGATCGGGCACGCTGACCTTGCGCTTCGGCACCGTCGACGGATCGAGCTTCACCGCCAATGCCGCGCGCGATCCCGTGACGGTCACGATTGCGCCGGGCGCGACCTTGCAGGGTGTCGCCGATGCCATCAACATGTCGGGCAGCGGCGTCACCGCCTATGTCGCGACCACCACCACGGGCGCCAAGCTGATGATGAAGGGCGCTGACGGCGCCGAGAACGGCTTCACCGTCGAAGCGGCTGAAACGGCGGGCGACGAGGGGCTGGCGGCGCTGGCCTGGGCGCCGGGCGGCACGTCGTCGGCGCAACTGTTCTCGACCGCGACCGACGCGCTCTTCAAGCTCGACGGCCTCGAGATGTCGAGCAAGACGAACACAGTGACCGACGCGATCGACGGTCTCTCGATTTCGCTGAGCGGCACCAATATCGGCAATCCCACGCGGATCGGCTTTTCGAACCCGGCGCCCAACATATCCAGCGCGATGAGCGATTTCGTCGCGGCGCTCAACGAGATCCAGGCCGAGATCGCCGAGGTGATGAACGTGCAGAGCGGCGATATCCGCCGCGATGGCGGCGCGCAGGCGCTGCGCCGCGAACTTTCCAACCTGACGTCGAAGATCATCATGCCCAACGCCGCCGAAGGGGAACCGGCGACGCTGGCGCAACTGGGCGTGAAGACCAATCGCGACGGCAGCTATTCGCTCGACACCACTGTGCTCGGCGCGGCGCTCACCGCCAATCCCGAAGCGGTTTCCAGGATGTTCACGCCCGGCCTGTACGGCGTCTATGCGGAGATGGACCGGATTTCGCGCAGCGCTTCGGCGGTCGGGAACCCCGGTTCACTCGCGGCGTCGATCCAGCGCTACACCAGCATGAAGAAGGATATCGTCGAGGATCGTACGACGCTCGACGAGGCGTCGCAGCGCCTGCGTGACCGGCTGACGCAGCAATTCAGCGTCGCGGATTCGCGCGTCGCGAACTTCAAGTCGACGATGACCTTCCTGGAAAACCAGATCGCGGCGTGGAACGCGAAGGACTGATATGCTGGCCACGCGCACCAATCCGGCCGAAACCTATCGGCGCATCGAATTCGACGCGCGCGTCAGCGGCGCCGATCAGCGCCAGCTCGTCACCTTGCTGGTCGAAGAGCTGCTCGCGGCGCTGCAATCGGCGCTGTTCGCGCATGACCACGGCCATAACCAGCGCAAGAGCGCGGCGATGACGCGCGCGATCGCGGTGCTGACGACGATGGAACTGGGCGTGATGCCGGGCGCCGAGGACGGCATCGGCGCGACGCTGCTGCATTTCTATCGCGCGGGAAAACGCACGATCCTCGATTCGGTTGTCGGCTTCGATCGCGAGGCGATCGTGCGGCTGCACGGTGATTTCGACGATATCCGCCGGTCCTTCGTTCAGCGTTGAGCCGTCCTCGCCCGACAGCGTCGCAGGCCCTGCTCTATTCGTTTATCCACAGCGTGTGCGCGTCGATGCGCAGTTTCAGGATCACGCGTGCCGCAGCTGCGCGCGCCGCGATCTCGGCGGCGCGGGTTTCGTTCGCCTGGCGTTCCGCGTAGAGCCGGTCGGCCAGATCGATCGCGCCGAGCGACTGGCCGCGCGCGGAGAGGGCCGCGCTTTCCTCCGCCCGCCGGACGGCTTCGCGGCTTGCCCGCCACGCGTTCAACCGCCCCTGGGCTTCGGCGACATCGGCTGCGGCATTGCTCGCGATTTCCCGCTCGACCTGCATCTGGTCGGCGCGCGCCGCCGTCGCTTCCGCAGCCGCCTGATCGGCCAGGGCCCGACGATGGCCACCGCCCAAGGGCAGCGATGCGAACAGGCCCGCCCCTTTCTCTTCGCCGCCGCGTTCGCTGAACAGGCGGAAACCCAGTGATGGATCGGCCATACGGTCGGAACGCGCACGTCGCGCCATGACGGCGCGGCGGTCCGCCTGGCCTGCGGCGGCGCCGATCTCATGGCTGCGTTCGACGATCAGCGCCTGCAGTCGGGCGAAGCCTTCCGCGGGTATGGCGGGATCGGCCAGGCTGGGCGGGTCGGCGGGCAGGGGCAGGTCCGGAAACCGCGCGGCGAGCAACGCTCGCGCGCGATCACGATCGGCCGCGGCGTCGCCGGCTTGGGTTTCGGCCAGCGCAAGTGCGACATTCGCCTGTTCGAGATCGAGCTGAGCCGCGTCCCGCAGTGCGACGCGGCGTCCCGTCGCCTGTACGAGCGTGCGCTGGTTTGTGACCAGCGCCAATGCGTTGCGATGCAGGTCGGCCGCGCGCAGCCAATCATACCAGAGCTGGGCCAAGGCCAGCGCGGCCTGATGGCGCGCATCTTCCATCAGATCGGTGGCAACGGTGACGGCCAGGGCACCGGAACTGCGATCGAGCGCCGCCTTGCCGGGCAAGCGGAAAGCACGACTGATCGTGGTATCGAATTCGGTATGGTCACCTTCGCGCTCGATGGTGCGGCGGGACAGGGTTCCTTGTGCCGTGATCTCGTGCGATCCGCGCCGGAGCGCGTGGCTTTCGGCGCGCGCGGCATCGATGCGTGCCATCGCGGCGGCAACGGTCGGCTGGTTGTCCAATGCGCTCGCGACAATGGCTTCGGGCGGCAGATCGTTCGACTGCGCGATGGCCGGGGCGGAAAGGGTCGCCAGCAGCATCCACAGATGTCTCATGCGATCCGCCCTCCCTGCTCAAGCCTGACGGTGCGCCATCGAAAGGGCAGGCGCCGCCGCGTTCGTGTGGCGGCGTCCAGCGCGCCGGCGAGTTGGCCGGCGTCCAGCTCGACCTCGATCGCCATGCGGTCGAGCGTCCCGGCGACCCGTTCGGCGGTCGCCGCATCGGCATAATCGCGGCCGAGGACCGCCTCGCGGTGCAGATGGACGGGTGCACCCGCATGGTCGCGCAGTGCCGTGGCGATCTGGTCGGCATCGTCGACGCCGCAGAACAGGGTGAGGAGCATGCGGGTCATATCCTGGCCTCCGGCTGCTTCTCGCCGAACCTCTCATAGAGGATGGGCAGCAGCACCAGCGTGAGCAAAGTCGAGGTGAAAAGGCCGCCGATGACGACGATCGCGAGCGGTTTCTGGATTTCCGATCCCGGGCCGGTCGCGAAGAGCAGGGGGACCAGGCCGAAGCCGGTGATGCTGGCGGTCATCAACACCGGGCGCAGCCGTCGCTCTGCGCCCCGGCGCACCGTCTCGGCCATCGCCATGCCGTCCGCGCGCAACTGGCGGAAATAGGAAACGAGGACGAGGCCGTTGAGCACGGCGATGCCGAGCAGGGCGATGAAGCCGACCGATGCGGGCACAGAGAGATATTCGCCCGCCAGCCAGAGCGCGATGATCCCGCCCACCGCCGCGAACGGGATGTTCGCCAGGATCAACAGCGATCCGCGCAGCGACTTGAGCGTGACGTAGAGGACAAGGAAGATCAGCAGCAGCGCCGCCGGGATGACCAGCATCAGCCGGGCGGAGGCACGCTGCTGGTTCTCGAACTGTCCGCCCCAGACCAGGCGATAGCCCGCCGGAAGGCGAATTTTCTGCGCGACACGCGCCTTCGCCTCATCGACATAGCCGACGAGATCGCGGCCGGAAACGAAAGCCTGCACCAGAGCGTAGCGGGCGCCGCTTTCATGATCGAGGCGAATGGGGCCGACGGTGCGCTCCACCCGTGCGAGATCGCTGACCCGTGCCAGTTCGCCGGATGGCGTCGTCACTTGCAGATCGGCGAAGCGCGCGGGATCGTTACGCACCGCATCGTCGCCGCGGATCAGCACCGGAATGCGCTTCTGCGCTTCCGCCACCAGTCCTGCCGGAAGGCCTTCGAGCTGGGCGCGTAGCGTATCCTGCAATGTCTCCACCGGCATGCCCGCGCGGCCTGCCGCGACGCGATCGATGTCGAGCTGGAAATAATCGACGGTGTCGTTGGCGACCGTCGTCACTTCGGTCGCGCCGCGTGTCGATTGCAGCTCATGCCGGACGCGGGCCGCGAGTTCCGCCAGCGTGTCGAGATCGGGGCCGAAGATCTTGACGGCGAGGTCGCCGCGCGCGCCGGTCAGCATTTCGGCGACGCGCATCTCGATCGGCTGGGTGAAGGTGGGTTCCACGCCGGGCATGCCGGCCAGTGCCTTGCGCATCTCCTCCACCACGAAATCGCGATCGCCGCGCCACTCGGATTGCGGTTTCAGCGTCACGAATAGATCGGTTTCGTTGAGGCCCATGGGATCGAGGCCGATCTCGTCGGTGCCGGTCCGCGAAATGACGCCGGTCACCTCGGGTACCTTGCCGATCAGTTCCGCTTCGATCATGCCCGTCAGCGCCAGCGATCGATCCAGGCCCATGGTCGGCAGCTTGGTCACCTGGATGACCACCGATCCCTCATCCATCGTCGGCATGAAGGTCTTGCCGACAGCACCATAGGCAAGCACTGCCAGTGCGAGGCCCGCGCCCGACAATGCGTAGACCAGCCGCTTGCGCGCGAAGGCGCCGGCCAGCAGCGCCGCATAGCGCGGCGCGAGCTTGCGCATGATCCAGGGTTCGCCATGCGCACCGCTCTTCAATCCGAAAGACGCGAGAACTGGCACCAGGGTGAGTGCCAGCAGCAGTGATCCGGCGAGCGCGAACATGATGGTGAGCGCAACCGGAGCGAACAGCTTGCCTTCCAGTCCTTCGAGCGAGAGCAGGGGCAGGAAGACGAGTGCGATGATGACCAATCCGGCGGAGACCGGCACGATCACTTCGGCGGTCGCGCGGAAGACGATGTTGAGGCGCGGCGCGGCCTCGTCGCGCGCGCGGCCCAGCCGCTCGACGACATTCTCGACCACGACGACCGCGCCGTCGACCAGCATGCCGATGGCGATGGCGAGCCCGCCCAGGCTCATCAGATTCGCGGACAGCCCCATGCCGCGCATGAACAGGAAGGTGGTGAGCGCAGCCATGGGCAGCGTGACCGCGACGATCGCCGCGGCGCGCCAGTTGCCCAGGAACAGCACCAGCAGCACGATGACCAGAATCGTCGCTTCGATCAGCGCCTTCTGCACGGTGTTGACGGCGCGCCCGATCAGGTCCGATCGATCGTAGAAGATCGAGATCTTGGTGCCTGCCGGCAGGCTGTTCTCCACCTCTGCCAGGCGCGCGCGGATACCGTGCACCACCTGCTGCGCGTCGGCGCCGCGCAACGCGATAACCAGCCCCTGTACAGCCTCGCCCTTGCCATCGGCGGTGACGCCGCCATAGCGGGTGAGCGATCCGGTGCCGACGGTCGCGACGTCGCCCACGCGCACGATCGCGCCGTTACGCGTGACGACCGCCATCTGCGCGAGATCCTGCGCATCGCGCACCGCGCCGACGGCGCGCACGATCAGCGTCTCTTCTCCCGAGCCGAGTCGCCCGGCGCCGTCGTTGCGGTTTCCGCGTTCGATCGCCGCCTTCAGGTCGTCGACCGAAAGGCGAGCGGCCGCGAGCGCAACGGGATCGGGCCGGACTTCATAGCTGCGGACATGGCCACCCAGTGCATTGACATCGGCGACGCCCGGCACGGTCCGCAGCGCGGGCCGGATCGTCCAGTCGAGCAGTTCGCGTTTCTCGCTCAGCGACAACGGTCCGTCGATGGTGAACATGAACACGTCGGAGAGCGGTGTGGAGATCGGCGCCATTCCGCCCTCCACGCCGGCGGGCAGTTCCGCCATCACGCCGGCCAGCCGTTCACCGACCTGCTGCCTCGCCCAGTAGATGTCGGTTCCGTCGATAAAGTCGATCGTGATGTCCGCGATCGCATATTTTGCGGTGGACCGGAGCATCGCCTGATCGGGCAGCCCAAGCATCTCCAGTTCGATCGGCGTGATGACGCGGGTTTCAACCTCCTCGGGCGTCATGCCCGGCGCTTTCAGGATGATCTTGACCTGGGTCTGCGCGATATTGGGATAGGCGTCGACCGGCAGCGTCGAATAGGCCCAGCTGCCGAGGCCCGCGACGACCAGCGCCAGCGCCACAAGCATCAGCCGATAGGAAAGCGACCAGGCGACCAGTCCGCGCAGCATCAATTCTGTCCGGCCAGCGACTTCAGTTCGCTGGTGCCGCTGGTCGCGACCCGTTCCCCCGCGCGCAACCCCTTGAAGATGACGGCGCGGTCGCCCGCCTTTTCTCCGGCTTCGACGGTTCGGGCGGCAACGCCCTTGTCGGTGCGGACGAATATCGTCGGTCTGCCGTCGATGTCGATCACGGCGCCGGCAGGCACGATGACCGCGCCCATGGGTGCCGGGCCCAGCAGGGTCGCGCTGGTCGATCGGCCCGATACGATGCCCGGCGCCGCCGGAATCGCCGCGCGCAACACCGCCGACCGGGTTTGCGGATCCACCACGGCGCCGACGCTGCTCACGGTGCCGCGCACGCCGTCCCCCATCTGCACTGCCATGCCGGGGCGGATCTGGCCGATCAGTCTTTCGGGCAATTGCGCGGTCAGTTCATACCGGCTCGCGGCGTCGATCACATAGGCGGCGGTCGTCCCGTCCACCGGGCTGCCGGTTTGGATCGCTGTGCTTGTCACCCGTCCGGCGATGGGGGCGGTGAGCGTGTAGGTGCCGCTGGCGGGGGAGCCGTTGACCATGGCGACGATGCGCCGCTGCTCGTTCAGCTCCGCCTGCGCTTCGCGCAGCGCCGCGCGCGCTTCGTCCGCACGGGCCCCGGCGATGATCCCCTCGCGCGCGAGCTGGCCCAGCCGACCGTCATTGGCGCGCGCCACCGCCACGCGTGCCGACGCCTGTTCCACGCCGGCGCCCAGCGTCAGCAACTCGCGCGCGGCGACGACAGCGAGGGGCTGGCCGGCGCGCACGCTGTCGCCCTCGACCACCAGTGTCCGGGTGACGACGCCTGGGATGATCGCGGCGACCGCGACACGCGCATTGGGCGGCGGCGCGACGGTGACGGGCACGGTACCGATCGCGATCTCGGTCGCGGTTTCGGCGGCGGCGAAGCGGACCCCGATCCAAGCCATTTGTTCGGCCGAGAGATTGAGTGCGCCGGGTCGCACAGGCATGGCGGCGTTGGCCGTCCCATTCACCGGCTCGGCCTCGGGTTCGGCCGAACAGGCGGCCAGCAGCGTGAGCAGGCCCAGCGATCGCATCTGGTACATGGCGGCTTCATCCCCGGGGAGTGCTTCGGTACGTGGGCGCTGTGTACTTGCCGAACCTGTCAGAATCCTGTCAGGTGCGGCCCATGCGGATCCTGCTGGTCGAAGATGGGGCGGAGCTGGCCCGACGGATGGTCGCGAACCTGACGCGTCACGGCATGACCTGCGAATGGCTGACCACGGCCGAGGATGCGGAGGGGTTCGCGGGTGACGGCTTCACCGCGATGGTTGTCGATATCGGGCTGCCCGGCATGTCCGGCATCGAGCTGGTTCGCCGGCTGCGCGCGCGCGCGATCGCGACGCCGATCCTGATCCTGACCGCGCGGGGGAGCTGGCAGGAAAAGGTCGAGGGGTTGAACGCGGGCGCCGACGATTTCATCGTCAAGCCCGTGCGCGTCGAGGAACTGGTCGCGCGGCTTCACGCCCTCGCACGGCGGGCGGCCGGACATAGCGGCACGCGGCTTATGGCGGGGTCGCTCGCGCTCGATCCCGCAAGCGGCGAGGCCTGGCTGGCGGATGCGCCGCTGGCGTTGACGGCCAGCGAATTCCGCCTGCTCCAGCTGCTGCTCTACAATGCGGGGCGCACGCTCACCCGCCAGGCGATCATCGACGGGCTCTACCGTATCGATACGGACCGGGACGCGAACGCGATTGAGGTGCTGGTCGGCCGGCTCCGGCGCAAGATCGGACGCGAGCGGATCGCGACGATGCGCGGTCTCGGCTATCGTCTGTCGGCATGAACGCGGCATTGCGCAACAGCCTGCGATTCCGTCTGATCGTGGGATCGGCGATCCTGGTGACGATCGCGATCATGATCGCCGGGCTGTTCATCGCCAATCTCTATCAGATACACACGACGGAACGGTTCAGAAGCGAGCTCGACCATCATCTCGAGGAACTGGTCGCGCTGATCGAGCTCGGTCCGGACGGCGGCCGCCAGGTCCGGCAACCTCTTTCGGATCCGCTGTTTCATTTCGACGGCTCGGGTCTCTACTGGCAGATCGATCAGGCCGGGCATCCGCCACTGCGTTCGCGATCGCTGGGGCGCAACCTGCTCATCGCCCGGCCGGACGATGCGGCATGGGCGGATTCAACGGCCGGTGCCGAACCCGTGCTGCAGCGGACGCAGGTCGTGAACGGACCCGGCGGTGCGCGTCTTGCGGTGACGATCGCATCGGCGCGCCGGCTGCTGGAAGCGCAGGTCGATCAGTTCCATCCCGATCTCGCTTGGTCGATGGCGATTCTGGCCTTGCTGATGATCGGTGGCGCTGCAGCGCTGGTCCGCTTCGGTTTGAAACCGGTGCACCGGCTCGGCGATCAGGTGGATCAATTGCGGCGCGGGGAGATCGGCCGGCTCGATCAGCGGGTGCCGGCTGAGGTCGAGCCCGTGGTCGTCCGGCTCAACCAGCTTCTCGATGGCCAGGCGCAGCTGATCGCGCGCGCGCGCACCGAATCGGGCAATCTGGCGCACCATCTGCGCACGCCGCTGGCGCTGATCGCCGACGAGGCGGAGCAGCTTCGCCTGACCGGCCACGAGGCATCGGCGGACTTCCTGCTGGCCCGTTGCGACGCCATGCGCCGGCATATCGATTATCACCTGACGCGTGCTGCCGCAGCGGGTACGCGCGGTGCCGGAACCATGACCGAAGTCGCGCCACTGGTGGGGCAGATCGTCGCGGCGATGGAGCGGCTGCATCTCGCCCGCGCCATCGAGATCCGGGCGGAGATCGCACCGGGCATGATGCTCGCCTGCGAAAGCGGGGATCTGGCGGAAATCCTTTCCAACCTGATCGATAATGGCTGCAAATGGGCACGCAGCCGCGTGACGATTCAGGGTGAGGGGACGCGGATCGCCGTATCGGATGACGGCCCAGGCATTCCGATCGAGCGGCGCGCCGATGCGGTCGCGGTTGGCGTCCGCCTCGATTCCGCAACGCCGGGAACAGGGTTGGGGCTCGCCGCGACCCGTGATCTGCTGCAATTCTACGATGCGGCATTGCAACTCGACGCCGCACCGGAAGGAGGGCTGCTTGCCGTGATTTCGTTCAGGCCGGCGGCACGGCAATAGGCATGGTCATGCGGGGTTGGCGCAGGCCGCATGGCGGTGTCTGGCCCCGCGCCGGAAATATGGCGCGCGATTGTTGAACAGCCTCATCCATTCCCGATGCGTGAGCTGCAATCTGGACTGCAGAAGCCGATCATATCGGGCCGGCGTGTAAAGCGTCGGCCAGTCGGATCCGAAAACGAACCGCTTGATGCCGATCTCGCGCATCTGCGCGGAATAGGCCGATATCAGTGCCGGGTCCGCTTCCTCGTCGACCACGATCAGCGCGACGTCGAAAACGAGATTCTTCGTGCCCGGCTTCCTATGCCGGATCGCGTCGGTATAGCGCGCGATCGCGGCGACCGCCGCGGAATCCAGCCTCCCGGATCCGCCGCCATGCGCGATCTGCACCGGCGAGTCGCCGGCAAAGGGCAGGATCTTTTCGATGAATGTGTCGACGTCGGAGGCCGGATAATCGGCATCGCTGCGCACATGGGCGACGATCGCCAGACGGTTGTCGCGGGCGAAGGCGAAGACCCTGGCGAGCGTCTCGACCTGGTCGGGTGAGCGCGGATCGAAACCGGAATTACCCAACTGCACCTTGATGCCCGTCACGCCCGGTTCGCATGCCCAGTGTCGCAATTCGTCCATCGCGAAGTCGCTCAGCGGATTGATGCCGATGAACGCCAAAAGCCGCCCGCCGGACGCGCGCGCCGCCGCGACTGTGGCGGCGTTCTCGATCCGCGTCAGCCGCGTGGCTTCAGCGGGCGGCAAGGTGCTGAAGCGCGACGCGAACATATAGGCTTCGGAAAGCAGCACACCCTGGCGGATATGTGCTTGGTCGAGCGTCCTCAGCGCGTCTTCGAGCGTACGGGTTTCGAGCATTTGCCGGTCGAGGCGCTCGAAGCGTTCGGGCGATCGTGCGGCCGCTTTTCTCAGCTCCGCCGTCACCTCCGGCCCCTGGATATGAAGATGATGGTCCGCTGCGGGGGGCGGCTGTTGGCCGGCCGCACCGATGGCCTCCCCGGCCGCGAGGCTCAGTGCCATCGCGGCCAGGGCAACCCCTGCCGTCTTCACTAGAACCGGATCCGTGCGCCGGCCGAGAAGTATGTGCCGATCACGTCGTAATAGGGCGAGTAGGTCGACGACTTGGGCGGATCCTTGTCGAACAGGTTGGAGACGTCGATATACAGTTCCGCCTTGGGGCCGCCGCCCGGCATCGCCACCTTCACCGTCGCGCCCAGATCGACATAGGCAAAGGCGGGGATCCGGCCGTTGACGTTGTTGACCGTATTGTCGGTATTGCCCGCCGAGATATAGCGGCCGCGCATATAGGCGCCGAACGCCGGCCCGTCATAGCTGACGCTCGCGGTCGCTCGCAGCTTGGGCACGCCGAAGCCGAAGGCGAAATTTTGCGACTTCACATATTCGATCCGGCTGATGCCGTCGTCGGTGGTCAGGCTGTTCACCCAGCTTGCCAGCCCGCGCAGCGTCATCCGGCCGTCGCCCAGTGCAAAGCCGTAGGACAGATCCACGTCGATGCCGTCGGTCTTGTAGCGCGACAGGTTCACGTTGGACGACAGCACTTGCAGGATATTGCCGGTGCTGTCGCGCTGGACGCGCGCGCACAGATCCTGGTTGCCGTTGGCGCAACGCGCGACGATGTCCTGCGCAGCGAGCGTCACGATCACATCATCGATCTTGATCTTGTAATAATCGATCGAGACGCTGAGACCGGGGAGCGAGGGCGGTGAGAAGACGAAGCCACCCGTCATCGTATCGGCGGTTTCGGGCATCAGCTTCGGATTGCCGCCGCCGATGACGGTCACCTGCGAGCTTTGCCCGGTGACGGGATCGGCCACCGGGGTTTGTCCCTGCGTCCGCGTCGTGAACAGTTCCGCCAGATTGGCCGATCGGATATCGCGAGACCGGGTGAAGCGCCCGCGGAAACCGGGGAAGAATTCGTTGGTCACGCCCAGCTTCCACGACCAGATCGATCCGGTCGTGCTGTAGTCGCTGATCCGGACGGCGCCGTTGAACTGCAGGTCGTTGAGCAGGGCGACATCCTTGACGATCGGCACGAGCACTTCGCCGAATGCTTCCTTGACGGTGAATTTGCCCGCCAGCGGCGCCGTGTTGAAGCTGGTGAACGCGCGCGCCAGCGAAAGCGGATCGGCGATCTGATTGACCGCCTCGCGCCGCGCTTCGGTGCCGATCGCGATCGACACCGGCCCGGCCGGCAGGTCGAAGGGTTCGCCGCGCAGGCTGATGCCGCCGACGTCGAGTTGCGACTTCGCCCGGATCGACGGCGATCCGGTGACATAGGCGGCTGCGGCGGCGGAGACATTGCCGTTGCCGAACAGGTTGATCGGCACGCAATTCGTCGTCGGATTGGTCAGCGCGACGCGGCAGATCGGCTGGCCCGTCACCGGGCTGATCAGCGAATCGATCGCCTGCGCGAAATTCTGCGTCAGGATCTGGTTGTGCGTGCTCTGCCGGTTCCGCGTCTCGCCATGGCTGTAATAGGCGCTCCACCGCCAGCTTTCGCCGAACCGGCCGTCGAGTGCGATCGTGCCCTGGGTCGTCGGCCGGTCGATATCGAATTCCAGCGTCGCGAAATCGCTGTTGAAGCGGCCGAAGGTGAAGCTGGTCTGGCCGGCGGCGGCAAGCTGCGTGCGCACCGTCGCGGGCAGGAAGGCATTGTCGCTCTTGATCGTGATCGTGCCGCGGCTGCTGTCGACATAGGCGTCGTACCGGTTGTAGAAGCGCGAATGCCGGATCTCGGCGGTCAGCTTCAGCGCGTCGGAGAGTTCGTAGCCGATCCGGCCGAGCATGTTGTAGCGACGGATCGGGGCGACCAGCGGCGCGATATCGTCATTGCTCGGCCCCTCGCCGCCAAGCATCGACGTGCCGATCACCGTACCGAACTGGAAGTCGCGCAGCGTGCCGTCGGGATTGAACGCCTTGTTGCGCAGCGCGCCGGACAGGATCAGCCCGCCGACCGCGGCATTGGCGAAGCCGACATCGGGCGCCAGATAGAATGCGCCGGCGCCGTTGGAGACCGACGACCAGCGCCCGGCATTGCGGCGCAGCGTGCGCGGCTGGATACCCTGATTGTCGTAATATTCGCCGCCGATCAGGATATGGCCGCGGCCGCCTGCGAAGGATTTGCCGAACGCGCCTTCGAAGCGATAGCCGTCATAATCGCCGCGGCTGGAAATCGTGGCTTCGCCGCCGAGCTTCACGCCATCCAGCTTGTCGTCGAGCGCGATGTTGACGACGCCCGCGACTGCACCCGAACCCCAGGCCGCAGATGCGCCGCCGGTGACGATGTCGACGCTCCGGATCAGGATGGTGGGAACGGTGTTGAGGTCGTTGTCCGCCGAAAATCGGCGCCCGTCGAGCAGGACCAGCGTACGCGCGATGCCAAGGCCGCGCAGGTCGACGGGGGACGATCCGCCATCGGAATTGGTGGTCGTTACCTGCGGTCCGCGCGTGCCGCGAAACTGGGGCAGGTCGTTCAGCGCCTCCGCGACATTGCTCGGTCCGCCCATCTTCAACGTTTGCGCGGTGACGGAGACCACAGGTGTCGGCGCCTCGAAGGCGCGATCGATGCGCGACGCGGTGATCACGATCTCGCTGGTCTCGGGCTCGGCCAGCGGGTCTTCGGTGGCGATGGTCGCGGACTGCTGCGCAGCTTGCGCCAGGGTGATGGTGCCGTTCTGCGTCGATGTGATCGCGAGCCCGAGCGGCGCGATCAGCCGGTCGAGCGCCTGGCGCGGGGTGAAGCTGCCCCGGACGGTGGGCGTGCGTCGTCCGCTCACCGCAGCATAGGGAAAGACGATCTGGCGATCGGCCTGCTTCGCCCACTCGTTGAGGCCATTGGCGGCCGCCTGCGCCGGAATGTCGAAGCGCTGGCTGCGTTCCTGCGCCGATGCCGGCGTCGCGATCGCGATGCTGGCGATGCTTGCGCTTCCGATGATCGCTGCCCGCAGCGCCGAATGATAATCTCGCATTCTCGTCCCCCCGTTTTTAACCGGCCGGTCGGCCGTGCGGGCCATTGACGCGTCTGCGGGCGCGATCCTCACGTCGCGTAACAAATATTTCTCATTTCGCGCTCAGCACAATGACGTCGCCCCTGCGCTCCGCCTCGACGGGCAGCGATCGTTCGATCGAGGCGCCGAACCCTTCCGGATCGGTCGCACGGAAATAGCCGCCGAAGCGCATCGTGCCCACTGCCGGATCGGCGATCTCGATCCTGACCGCATTGTAGCGGTTGAACTCGCGCGCCGCCTGGGCAAGCGTTTCGCCGGCAAAGGCGATGCGGCCGTCGCGCCAGGCAAGCGAACGCTTGATCTCGTCCGGGTCGCGTGGCGAACGCGCGGCGTCGCCCACCGCGTTGAGCGCATAGCGCTCGCCCGCGGTGACGCGGGCAATCTGTTCGCCATTGCGTTCGATCACGACCGTGCCTTCGGAGACCAGCACTTCCAGCCCGCGATCGACCCGCACCGTGAAGACGGTGCCGACCGCGCGCACGTCGCCCAACTCCGTTTTCACCACGAACGGGCGCTTGGGATCCTTCGCCACCTCGAACAGCGCTTCGCCTTTGCCGAGGCGGATCTCGCGCAGCTTCGGCGCCATTGCGACCGCAACCGCGCTTGCGGTGTTGAGCTCGACCGTCGAGCCGTCGGTGAGCGCGGCGCGATATTGCTCGCCCATGCGCGTCGCCATCTGCCGGGTCTCACCCGCCGGGCCGCCGGGCACGGCGATCTGCCATATGCCGAACGCGGCGGCGAGCGCGGCCGCTGCGGCGACGGGCACCCACCAGCGCCGCGCCTGGGGCGGATCGATCGCGATGCCTTTCAGCGCGACGGCGCGGTCGAACCGGGCATTGACCGCTTCCAGCCGCACATAGGCGCCCAGGTGACGCGCATCGGCGGCGCACCAGGCCTCGAACGCGGCGGCATCAGCCGGATCGAGCGCGCCGGCATCGTGGCGCGCCAGCCAGCGGGCAGCGGCGGCCTCGGTGCGTTCTGCGTCAGTCATGGCCGGCCCTCCTCGACCAGAAAGCGCGGGTCAGTACACCCGGCACGCCCGATTCGCGCGGGGGGCGGGTCAGCACGGCTGCGCACAGGCGGATGCCGCGCGCCACATGTTTCTCGACCGCGCTCTGGCTGACTCCCAGCCGGTCCGCGGTCTCCTTCTGGCTCAACCCCTCGATCTTGCGCAGCACGAATGCCTTGCGGCATGCGGGCGGCAGATGCTCGATCGCGTCCTTCAGCCGGGTCAGTTCCTCATGCGCGCTCAGTTCCTCCTCCGGATCGAGCCCCGGATCGATCGCGCCGAGCCGGTCGACATCGGCGACCGTCCGGATCGGGACGACGCGGCGGCGGCGCACGATCGATCCGGCGGTGTTGCGCGCGGTCTGGAAAAAGAAGGGGCCAGGATTGCGGATGGTTTCGATCGCGCAGGCGGCAAGCCGGGCATAGCTTTCCTGGATCACGTCCTCGACCTCGTCGGCGCTCCATCCGGCACGCGAAAGCCACGCACGGACCTTGGGTTCGTACGGCACGATATGTTCGGCAAACCATTCCGCCCGGGTCGTGGCGAAACCTCCCTGTTCGATCCGCGGTCGAGGCTAGACGATCGGAAGCGGGAAATCCTCACTCCGCTATCGAAAGATTTTTTGCGGATCGAAGGAGGGCGTTGTCGTGGTGCGCCAAACGGCGCCGCGCGGCTGACGCGGGACGATCTCGATTGTGATGAGGGCGCTGTCTGTCGCGCCATGAACGCGCCGATCGTGCGGCGACTTGGTCCTGCGCATGTCGAGGGGGCAGGATCGTCCCGGGTAAAGGTCCGCCCCGGTCCCGGCGTCGCGCTCAGGCGCGGCCGGAACCGGGACGGGAAAAGGATCAGCCGTTCAGCTTGTCCTTGACCGCCTTGGCAGCGGTGAAGCCGAGCTTCTTCGAAGCGGCGATCTGGATGGTCGCGCCGGTCGAGGGGTTGCGGCCTTCGCGCGCGGCGCTGGCCTTGACCTTGAACTTGCCGAAGCCGTTCAGCGAGATCTCGTCGCCCTGGGCGGCGGCATCGGTGATCGCGGCGAAGACCGAGTCCACAACCTTGCGCGCATCGGCCTTGGTCAGGCCATGATCGGCGGCAATGCGCTCGGCGAGATCGTTATTGTTCATATCGGATTCCTTCCTGTCTCGTTGACGCCCGTCGCCGGGCGCGTGTCCATCGGTCGATCGAACCATCGACAGATGGAGGCGCCGCGTACGCGGTTTGGCGCGTTTCGAAAAGAGGGAGTCGTCGCAAGAAGACGCCGGAATCGTTGAAATTGCTCCAGATCGGGGGCTTTCGGGGGCAGGCTGCGGGAAATCGCGTCGAGCCAACGGCATTTGCCGGCGGAAAACGGCAAATGCGCGGCATCGTCCGCCGGGATCGGCCACCATCGGCCCGGCCGGCGATCAGCCCGGCGTTTCGGGTGCCGATCGATACGTCGTGCATGCGCATGCGGATCGTCGGCATATTGACGTCACAAAGGGGCGGCCGCGCCTGGAATCCGGAAATTGTCATCGATCGGAGGATTCTCCAATCGCGAGCGGTGAGAGTCCGCGCTGCCGGATCGATCACTGCGGCTGCGATGCGGCTTTCCAAGCGCGCCTTCATCCATGTACCAAGAATGGAGATGAAAGCGATCGTCGATCCAAGCAATGCCCTGGCGCGCGGCCTCGCCGCGATTCGCGAGCAGTTCCAGGTGCCGGCGTCCTTCCCGCCCGAGGTGCTGGCGGCCGCCGATCGCGCCGCTGCCCGCCCGCTCGACGGCCATGTCGATCGCACCGAACGCGCGTTCGTGACGCTCGATCCCGCGACATCGACCGATCTGGACCAGGCCTTCGCGATCGAGCGCGACGGCGGCGACCTGCTGCTGCACTATGCCATCGCCGACATTGCCTGGTTCGTCGCGGACGGCGACGCGATCGATCGCGAGGCGTGGCGGCGTGGCGCGACGCAATATCTGCCCGACGGCAAGGCCGGGCTCTATCCGCCGGTGCTGAGCGAGCGGGTCGCCAGCCTGTTGCCGGACGGGCCCAGGCCGGCGGTGATCTTCACGATCCGCGTGGATGGGGACGGCACTGTGCGCCTCGACGGCGCCGAGCGCGCGATCGTCCGTAGCCGGGCGAAGCTGGCTTATGACAGCGTCCGCGACACCGATCTGCCCGACGGGTTCGCGGATCTGGCGATGCGGATCCAGGCGGCGGAAAAGCGGCGCGGGGCCGCGCGCGTCGATCCGCCCGAACAGGAGGTGGCTTCATTGCCCGGCGGCGGCTTTCAGCTCGTCTTCCGGCCGCGACTGGACTCGGAGGATCGCAACGCTGCATTGTCGCTGGCCGCCAATCTGGCGATCGCCGATGCGCTTCAGGCGCATCATACCGGCCTGTTCCGCGTCATGGCCGAACCCGACGAACAGGCCGTCGCGCGCCTGCGCCTGACCGCCGCCGCGCTGGGCCTCGATTGGCCCGCCGCGGCGCCGCTCGCGGCGTTCGAACGCACCCTCGACGCCGGCGACGCGCGCCAGGCCGCTTTCATGCTCGCGGTCCGCCGCGTCGGCAACGGCGCGTCCTACATGCCCTATTGCGATGGCGTCGTGCCCTGGCATGCGGCGATGGCCGCGACCTATGCGCATGCGACGGCGCCGCTGCGCCGGCTGGCCGACCGTTATGTCGTGCTGGCGACGCTCGCGATCGCCAACGGCGCGGCGGTGCCTGAAAGCGTTGGCCGCGCCTTCGAAGCGTTGCCGGAGGTGATGGCGCGCGCCGATGCGCTGGGCGGCCGGATCGGCCGCGCCGCGATCGATCTGGCCGAAGCGGTGATGCTCCGCGATCGCGAAGGACAGGTCTTCGCGGCGGTCGCGACCGACATCCAGGACAAGGGCGCACGGATCCAGCTTTGCGATCTGCCCGTCGTCGCGCGCGTGAATGGCGCGGATATCGTGCCGGGAGTCGCGTTGAAGGTCCGTCTGGTCACGGCCGATCCCGACCGCCGCAATGTCGTGTTCGAACGGGTCTAGCACCGGCGCGATGCAGGATCTCAACGATCTCTATTATTTCGTCCAGGTCGTGGATCATGGCGGCTTCGCCGCTGCCGGCCGGGCACTGGGCATCCAGAAATCGAAGCTGAGCCGCCGCATCCTCCAGCTTGAGGAACGGTTGGGCGTGCGGTTGCTCCAGCGCTCCTCGCGCCGGTTCTCGGTCACCGAGATCGGGCGCGAGTTCCATGATCGCTGCGTCGCCATGCTGGTGGAAGCGGAAGCGGCCGAGCAACTGGTCGCCGAAATGCGCACCGAACCGCGCGGCGTGGTCCGGATGAGCTGCCCGACCGCGCTGCTCGCCTTCCAGTTCGGCGCGCTGGTCGCGCGCTTCATGGCGGCGAATCCGGCGGTCGAGGTTCATCTGGAAGCGACCAATCGCCGGGTCGATCCGATCGCGGAGGGCATCGACATCGCCATCCGCGTGCGTTTCCCGCCGCTGGAGCCGACCGAACTCGTCATGCGCCGGTTGGACGAGAGCCGGCAATGTCTCGTCGCCAGCCCGCATCTGGTGCCGCATGCGCTCGCATCCCCGGCGGATCTCGCCGGCTTGCCTAGTCTCGATCTCGGCCCGCCGCATCGACAGCATGTCTGGCAATTGCATCATGGCGATGGCGGCAGCGCCTCGGTCAATCACCAGCCCCGGCTGGTGACCGACGACATGGCGGCGTTGCGCGCGGCGGCGCTTGCCGGCGTCGGCATCGTGCAACTGCCGACGATGATGATCTGGGAAGATATCGAGGCGGGCCGACTCGCGCATATCCTGCCCGACTGGCGGCCGCGCAGCGGCGTGATCCACGCGGTATTCCCATCGCGCCGGGGATTGCTGCCTTCGGTGCGCGCGCTGGTCGATTTTCTGGCGGCGGAATGCGAAGCGCAGCGCCGTCGCGCCGACAGGTTCACGGAATAGAATTTCTCTACTCAATTAATAGAAAAAAGTTCTCCTGTTTTGGAATCGAGAATGGCATTGCGGTGGCATGAGTTCCGTCGCCATATCCCCAAAGACTGCCCTGATCGTCCGCCATGTGCCCTATGAAGGCCTGGCCGGTTTCCGCGCGCCGATCGAATCCGCCGGTTACCGGCTGAGCTGGATCGACGCCAGCGATCCCGAATTTCCCGAAGCGGATCTGGTTTCGCCCGATCTCGTCATCCTGATGGGCGGGCCGATGGGCGTCTATGAAAGCCGGGAGCATCCCTGGATCCCGCACGAGATCGAGCGGCTGAAGGCGCGGCTGGACGCGGACCGGCCGACATTGGGCGTCTGCCTCGGCGCGCAGATGATCGCCGCCGCGCTTGGCGCGCAGGTCTATTCGGGGCCGGAGCAGGAAATCGGTTTCTACCCATTGTCGGTGACCTCCGCCGGCGCGGAAACGCCGCTGCGCCATCTCGACGGTGCCCGCGTGCTGCAATGGCATGGTGACACTTTCGATCTGCCGCGCGGCACCGAATGGCTGGCGCAGACCGATCGCTACCGTCATCAGGCCTTTCGGCGTGGGAAACGCGTGCTCGCGTTGCAATGCCATGCCGAAATGGGGCTCGATCCGCGCATCGACGCCTGGATCGCCCAGTCCGGCCCCGATCTCGATGCGGCGGGTTTGTGCGGCAACCGGCTTCGGCTAGACTATTACCGGCACGGCCCCGACGCGGTTGTCGCGGGGCGGCAGATGATCTCGGCCTGGCTCGGCGAACTCCACTAAGGGATGGAGCGCCAGCCTGCGATGCCCGGGACGAGGAGAGCGGCATGGCGGTGTTGAGGATCGACGATCCGGACCTGATCGAACGCGCGGCGGCGCTGGGCATCACGATCAGCCCATCGACGCCCACGCTGGGCGCGGAGATCGCGGGCATCGATCTCGATCGCCTGCTCGACCCGCCGGTGGCCGCGATCGTCCGCGAGGCCTAGCTGCGGCACAAGGTGATCTTCTTCCGCGATCAGGACATCAGCCATGAAAGCCATATCCGGCTCGGTCGGCTGTTCGGCGCGCTGGAGGGGCATCCGGTCATCCCGCACGCGCCGGGCCATCCCGAATTGCTGCTGATCAGGGGCGTGGAAGGCGTCACGCTGAGCGAGGAGAAGGTCGAGCCCTTCAAGGCCTTCAACAAATGGCATACCGACGTCACCTTCCGCCCGAATCCGTCGATCGCATCGATCCTGCGGGCGCGGACGATCCCGCCGGTGGGCGGCGACACGATCTGGGCCGATGCGGCGGCCGCCTATCGGGGGCTGCCGCACACGATCAGGGACCGGATCGCCGATCTCGATGCCGAGCACGATATCGTGCGCAGCTTCGGGGGACGGGTGAGCGAGGAGAAGCGCGCACAGCTCGCGCGGGATTTTCCGCCCGCGACCCATCCGGTGGTGCGGACCCATCCCGAAACCGGCGAGAAGATCCTCTACGTCAATCACACCTTCACGACGCGGATCCTGGGCATCGCCGAGGAGGAGAGCCGGGAATTGCTGACCTTGCTGTTCGATCGCATCAAGGTGCCCGAATATCATGTCCGCTTTCGCTGGAGCCCCAATGCGATCGGCATCTGGGACAATCGCTCCACCCAGCATTATGCGGTGGGGGACTATTGGCCGGCCGATCGGCTGCTCGAACGCGTCACCGTCTCCGGCGACGTCGTTTCGCGATAGGGGCTGAGAATGATTTCAGCGATGAAAGGAAAAGTTGCTTTCATCCCGATATTCTCAATCATATTAGTAGACTTAATAATTCGGGGCCGGATCGTTCGGTAGCGGCGACCCGATCGCACCGAACGAAAAGCAAATCGGAGAGTCGTTTTCATCAAGCCCTGCGCACCCATGGGCGGCGTGCGGCCATCGGCCGCGCTTGCCCGGCGCGGGGCTGCCTTGATCGAATAGCCGGGAGTTTCCCCTATCTCCCTCTCCCGGTAAATCCTGGGCCGCATGCGAGTCACGCCGCATGCGGCCCCTTTTTGGGAAGCTCAGGCCGTCTCGGCGACGATGTTGCGCAATGCCTGTTCGAACGCGGCGGGCGGCTGCCCACCCGAGATCAGATAGCGATCGTCGATGATCACCGCCGGCACCGAAGCGATGCCGCGCGATTGCCAGAGTTGTTCGGCGCGGCGGACATCCTCGGCATAGCGCCCCGATTCCAGCACCTCGCGCGCGGCCGCGCCGTCGAGCCCGGCCTGTTCGGCGGCGGCGATCAGCACCTCATGGTCGGAGGGGGCCTGTCCGTTCGTGAAATAGGCTTCGAACAGCGCGTGCTTGAGCGCGGCCTGTTTTCCTTCGATCTCCGCCCAGTGCAGCAGGCGGTGCGCGTCAAAGGTGTTGTAGATGCGGCTGTCGTTCGATGTGGCCATGGTGAAGCCGACCTCGGCGGCGCGGGCGCGGATCATCTCGCGATTCGCGGCCGATTGTTCGGGCGTCGAGCCGTATTTCTGCGCGATATGCTCGACGATATTCTGCCCTTCGGGCGGCATGTTGGGATTGAGCTCGAACGGATGGAAGCTGATGCGCGCGTCGATCAGGTCACCGGTCCGCGCCAGCGCTTCCTCCAGCCCGCGCAGGCCGATGATGCACCAGGGGCAGGAGACATCGGACACGAAGTCGATCTTCATCGGGCGGGCCATCGGCAATTCCTTTCGATCAGTCGCCGCCGATATGGGGAGCCCTGGACCGAGCGCCAGAGCTCGATTCATTTGAGCCGAAACAACCAACCATGGTGTCATTCCCGCGTACGCGGGAATCCAGCTTTTCCGTGAAGCGTCAGAAAGAAGAAGCGGGATTCCCGCTTTCGCGGGAAGGACAAGGCGAGTTTGGTTCGAATGGATCGAACCGCTCTAGTATCGATCGGCGACGGTTCCCTTGCCGTGGAAATCATAGCTGAAGGCATCGGCGGGATAGGGAAGCATCGTCCGGTTCCAGTCTTCGAACGCCTGTTTCATCGCCGCGAACCGTTCGGGTTGATGCGTCTTCAGATTGGCGCGTTCGCGCGGGTCGGCGGCAACATCGAACAGATAGTCATGGCCGCCCAGCTTCAGATATTTGAGGTCCCCGTCGCGCATCGCCGACTGGTCGTTGGCCTTGTGCCGCCAATAGAGCTTACGCTGCGCGGGGGCTGACTCGCCGGTCAGCATCGGCAGGATGTTCATGCCGTCGGTGGCGGCGGGGTCGGACAGCGGGGCGGCGGCGGCGGCGAGCAGGGTCGGCAGCCAGTCCATCGACGCGGTCACCTGAGCGGATACGCCGCCGGCGCGGATGCGACGCGGCCAGCGCACGATCGCGGGAACGCGGATGCCGCCTTCGAGCAGCTCGCCCTTCATGCCCGTGAACGGCCAGTTCTTCGAGAAACGCTCACCGCCATTGTCGCTGGTGAAGATCACGATCGTATCCCGTGCGAGCTTCATCCGGGCGAGCGCCTGGAGCACCCGGCCGATATTGCCGTCGAGATTGGTGACCATCTCGGCATAGGTTCTGGCGCTGCCGCCGTCATAATGGAAGGAATCGCGGATCGATGTCGCGATCGCGGCATCTTGCGGCCCTTCCCAGGGCCAGTGCGGCGACGTGTAGTGAAGACTGAGCAGGAAGGGGGCCTCGCCCGCCGCGAAGCGCGACAATTCGTCGATCGCGCGATCGGTCAGCATATCGGTCAGATAGCCGTTGCGCTTCACCGCGGTCTCGCCGTCGAACAGATCGGGCGTATCGACGCCGCGGATGGTGAGGGCATGGGTGAAATAATCGACGCCGCCGCCATAGCTGCCGAAGAACCGGTCATAGCCGCTCTTGAGCGGGCCGAAATCGGGAAGGGTGCCGAGATGCCATTTCCCGACCAGCGCGGTGGCATAGCCCAGGTCGCGCAGGCGCGAGGGCAGAGTGGCGCCGCCTGGCGGCAGGCCGAGCGCGAGGTTGCGGCCCAGCGGCTCGTCGAGTCCGGCGGGCAGGCGATACTGGTAGCGGCCGGTGATCAGCGCCAGGCGGGTGGGCGAGCAGACCGAGGAATTGGCGTAGGCCTGCGAGAGTTTCAGTCCGTCGCGGGCCAGTCCGTCGAGATGCGGCGTCGCGTAATCCTCGCGGCCATAGCAGCTCAGATCAGCGTAACCGAGATCGTCGGCCAGGATGAACAGGATGTTGGGGCGCCCCGATCGCGCGGTGCGCGTGGCGGCGCTTGCCGCAGGGGAGAGGCCGAGTGCCGCGCCCGCCGATGCCTGGGCCAGAACCTGCCGGCGCGAAAGTCCGTCTGTCGTCATCACGCTACCTCGTCCATGTCCACTACGATCTTGCCGATCGCCTGCCGGTCTCGTAGCACCGCGATCGCGTCTCCCCCGCGCGCCAGGGGATAGCGCGCCGAAATGTGCGGGCGAAGCCTGCCGGCGCTGTAGAGGTCGAACAATGCGCGCAGATTGGCGGCATAGCCGTCCGGATCGCGCGCGGCGAAGCCACCCATGAACACGCCGACGATCTCGCAGCCTTTGAGCAGCGGCAGGTTGAACGGCACCGATGGAATGCCGGCGACGAAGCCGACGACCAGATAGCGCCCGTTCCACGCCATCGCGCGCACGGCGGGTTCGGCGAAGCCGCCGCCGACGGGATCGTAGACGATATCCGCGCCGTCGTCGCCCAGCGCTTCGCGGATCAGGCCTGTCATCGCCTTCGCCGACGCGGCATCGCGGGGTTCGCCGTCATGGACGATGACATGCGCGGCGCCCGCCGCGCGCACGGCGTCCGCCTTTTCGGGCGATGAAACCAGCGCGAGCACCGTGGCGCCGAGTGCGGCCGCGATCTCGACGGCGGCGAGACCGACACCGCCCGCAGCGCCGAGTATGACCACGCGATCGCCCGGCGAGATCCGGCCCCGATCGACGAGCGCGTGATAGGATGTGGCATAGGTGGACATCAGCATCGCCGCTTCGGGGCCGGGAAGGTCATCGGGCAGCTTCATCGCCATCGCCGCGTCGCACGCGACATGGTCCGCCAGCCCGCCGATATAGGTGAGCGCCGCGACGCGATCGCCGGGGGCGAAGCCGGCAACACCCTCGCCGATCGCGGCGATCACGCCCGAAACCTCGCCGCCCGGCGCGAAGGGGCGGGGCGGGCGATGCTGATAGCGATCCTCGATGATCAGCACATCGGGATAGTTGATGCCGCAACTCGCCACGCGAATCAGGATCTGGCCGGGTCCGGGCACCGGACGCGCGAGATGTTTCAGCTCCAGCGTTTCGGGGCCGCCGCAGCGCGTGCTCAGCAATGTTCGCATGGCGTTTCCGCAAGTGCCGCTCATCAACCATCCTCCCGCGCCGCCACATGGCCATCATTGTTAAGTAAATTAACAATATGCGCGGAGGCTTGCAAGCGTTTCGCCTGGAGGCCCGACCTCCGCGTGATCAGGAGTTTCGGCAAGTATCTTGTCTTTTAATGTCAATAAAGTTGACATTCGTCCGGCGTTGGCGCAGCTATGGGCGAACAACGCCACTCAGGTGAGTCAAAAGGCGGGAGGGAGAGGATGATGATCGCGATTCGGAGCAGGGGCGATTGGCTGTCGGCGCGGGTTTCGTGCGTCGCAATGGCAATGGTGGCCAGCATCGGCACGGCCGCGGCGCAGGATGCGCCCGCTGACGATCTGGCGAGCGAGATCATCGTTACCGCGCAGAAGCGCGAGCAGAGCCTGCAGGACGTGCCGATCTCCATCCAGGTCGTTTCCGGCAAGGCGCTGCAGGAGACCGGCATCCGCACCTTCGAGGATCTGGGGCCGCTCATTCCCAATTTCACCGTGGTCAAGACACCGGCCGCCAACATCATCTCGATGCGTGGCGTTGCTTCCGGCCCCGGCAGCCCGTCGCTCGAACAATCGGTGGTGATGTTCGTCGACGGCATTTATGGCGGCAATGCGCGCCAATTCGCCTCGCCCTTCCTCGATATCGAGCGGATGGAGGTACTGCGCGGGCCCCAGGGCGCGCTGGTCGGCAAGAACACCAATGCCGGCGCGATCAACATCGTCACGCGCAAGCCCGGCTTCGAATTCGGCGGCTATGTCCGCGCCGACTATGCGATTGATCCCAGCGGTCCGACGGTGGAAGGCGCGCTCGACATCCCGATCGCGGACAATCTCGCGGTCCGCGTCGTCGGCAAATATTCCGATGTCGACGGCTATATGTACAACAGCTTCTCGAACAAGGATCAGCCCGCCCGGCGGGAGATCGTCGGCCGCGCCGTGCTCTATTACGACAATGGCGGCCCGATCACGATGACTGCCAAATATGAGCATGCCGATGTCAAGGTCGACGGGTCGCCCGTCCAGATCATGTCCGCGCTCAAGGGGCGCGGGATCGATCACGTCAAGGAAAGCGGGCTCGCCTTCTCGAACGAGTTCGACAATATCCGCACCGACACCGCGTCGCTGCAGTTCGACATCGAGCTTGGCGAGCACACGCTGACCACGATCACCGGCTATTCGCATTTCGTCAGCAAGAACCGGATCGACGCCGATTTCACCGAAGTGACCGGTGCCAGCGCCGATTTCGACATGAATTTCAACCAGATGTCGCAGGAAATCCGGCTGCTCTCACCTACCGGCAAGACGATCGAATATGTCGTCGGCGCCTATTATCAGGTTGGCGACCTGCTGGAAGAGCGCACGACCGGCGTGCTCTTTGCGCCGGCGGCCAGCACCTATCGCATCATGGATCAGGACAGCCGCGTCTGGTCCTTCTACGGACAGGTCACCGCGAACATCAGCGACAGCCTGCGCGCGATCGGCGCGCTGCGCTATACGCATGAGCGCAAGAGCGCGACCTACAAGCGTTTCTCCGGCCCCAATACCTATACCGATCTGCGCACCGGCACCCAGGTCGCCAATTTCTCGGATAGTCTGCGCGAAGGGCTGATCGATCCGTCGGCGACGGTGCAGTACGACGTCAACGACAATGCCATGGTCTATTTCACCTACAGCCGGGGTTCGAAAGGCGGCGGCTTCCAGGGCGCGATCTCGAACGCGGTGCCCTTCTCCTTCCAGTTCGAGCCCGAGCGCTCGCAGTCTTTCGAGGCGGGCGCGAAGCTGAGCTTCCCCGGTGTCGGCCATCTCAACCTGGCGGCCTACCGCACCAAATACACCAATCTTCAGGTATCGGCTGCCCTGCCCTCGCCCGATGGGCTCAGCGCACCCTTCTTCACGGGCAATGCCGGCGATGCGGTGGTCAAGGGCGTGGAACTGGACGGCCTGATCCGGGTCGCGCGCGGATTCGAACTGATCGGCAATGCCGCCTGGACGCCCAGCGCCAAATATGGCGATTATGGTGCGGGGCCCTGCTATACCGGACAGACGCCCAACGGCACCCAGCCCGGATCGTGCAACCTGTCCGGCCTTCGGCTCAATTTCACGCCGAAATGGGCGGGTGCGGTGACGGCGCGCTATTCGGGCGATATCGGATCGTCGCTCAAATTCACGGGCAGCCTGACGACGCTGTTCCAGTCCTTCTCGCGCCGCGATTCGACGCGTGATCCGTTGGCGGTGCAGCCGGCTTATGCCAAGATCGACGCGCGCATCGGCATCGGCGCACCCGACGAAAGCTGGGAACTGGCGGTGATCGGTCGTAACCTGACCGACAAGACGACGGTGGCGTTCGTCGGCGCCGGCGGCCTGGCGGCAACGGTCTTCTCGCCCGACTCGCGATCGCTGACCGTCGATGCGCCACGCACCTTCGCGGTGCAGGCTTCGTATAAATTCTGATCGGCAAGGGTGGCCAGCACGACGATGACGGCGTTCGATCTCGAAAAGGCCGCGACCTTCAGGAACGGCCACCCTTTTGCCACTTACGAAGCGTTGCGGGCCGATGATCCGGTGCGTCGCCATGACGGCCGCGACGGTCGGCCGCCTTATTGGACGCTGACGCGCCATGCCGATGTCGAGGCGGTTTCGCGCGACAATGTCCGCTTCACCTCCACCCAGGGATTCCGGGTCTTCGAGGAAGGCGGCATCGCGCTGCTGACGCCGAAGATCCGCGAGGCGGTGACGAGCACGATGATGACGATGGACCCGCCGCGCCATGGCGAGGTCCGCCGCCCGCTCCAGCCCAGCTTCCTGCCCTCCGCATTGCGGCGGCTGGAAGCGAGCGTGAACGGCTTCGTCGCCGATCTGGTATCGAACCTGCCCGATGGCGGCGAGATCGAGTTCGTTTCCGAAGTCGCCGCGATCGTGCCGATCCGCACCCTCTGCCTGATGCTCGGCATTCCCGACGAGGATATCGGCAAGGTGTTCGACTGGACCAACCGGCTCGTCGGCACGTCGGATCCCGACTATGCCAGTTCGCGCGAAAGCTCGCTGGCGGCGTTCGAGGAGGTGTTCGACTATGGATTGGCGCTGTTCGAGGCGCGCCAGGCCGATCCGCAGGAGGATCTGCTGACCATCGTCGCGACCATGATGTCGGACGGCGCGCCGCTGCGCGATGCCGTCAAGCGCGGCCTGTTCACCCTGTTGCTGGCGGCGGGCAACGAGACGACGCGCAATTCGCTGTCGGGCGCGATCGTCGCGCTCAGTCGTTTTCCCGACCAGAAGCGCAAGCTGGTCGAGCAGCCGGGCCTGATCGCGGGCGCGGTTCCCGAATTGTTGCGCTATGTGACGCCGGTGATCCAGATGATGCGCACCGCCCTGGTCGACGTCGAGATCGGCGGTGTCGCGATCCCGGCTGGGGATCGGGTGGCGATGCTCTATGGCGCGGCCAATTCGGATCCGGCGATGTTCGCGGATCCGCGCCGGCTGGACGTCGAGCGGACCAACGCGTCGCGTCATCTGTCCTTCGGGATCGGCATTCATCATTGCCTGGGCGCCCGCGTCGCGACGATGCAGCTCGAAGCGCTGCTGACCGCATTGCTCGCGCGCTTCCCCGATATCGCGATCGCCGGCGAGCCCGACTATCTGCAGAGCAATTTCGTTTGCGGCATCAAGCACCTGCCTGTTTCGCTCGGCAGGGCAAGGTGAACATGGCGGTGGCGAAGATGCGGGACGAGCAGCCGGTGTGGAACGGGATCGGGGCGTCCTGGCCCGAAACCACGCTCGAACGCCAGGTCGCGCGGTTCGCGCGTGAAAAGCCCGATGCGATCGCGGTGATCTCGCCCGATGCCGCGCTCGACTGGCGCACGCTCGATGATCGTGCGAACCGGCTGGCGGCGGCGCTGGTCGCGCACGGACTGAAACCGGGCGATCGGCTGGGCTGGCTGGGGCGCAACGGCGTCGATTTTCCCGTTATCCTGGTCGCGACCCGCCGCGCGCGACTGGTCCTGCTCGGCCTCAACTGGCGCCTGTCGGCCGCCGAGATCGCGGCGGTGGTCGATCGCGCGCGCCCCGCGATGATCATCGGCGATGCCGAATTCGCGCCGTTGCTGCCCGCCGGCCAGGCGATGACCGAAACCGGCGGCGCGCTCGACGCGCTGATCGCCTCTGGTGATGTCGTTCGCGTGGAGGGCCAGCGCCCCGACGATCTTACCACCTTGTTCTTCACATCGGGCACCACCGGCGAACCCAAGGCGCTCGCCTATACGAGCGAAGCGGTGGAGCGGATGACCTGCGCGCCGACCACGCTCGATTTCTCGGCCGACGCGCGGCTGCTGATCGTCGCGCCGGTTTTTCACACCGCCGGCTGGGCCTGGACCCAATATGGCCTGGCCGGTGGCATGACGCAGATCCAGCTTCCCGCCGCAACCGCGACCGGCATGCTCGACGCGGTCGATCGCTGGCAGGTAACGCATGCGCAATGGGTGCCGGCGATGCTGAGCACCGCGCTTGCCGAACACCGCGCACGCGGCACCGGCACCACCAGCCTGCGCATGATCGCCTATGGCAGTTCGCCGATCGCGGAGACGTTGCTCGACGCGTGCATCGCCGCGTTCGGCTGCAGCTTCTCGCAGGTCTATGGGCTGACCGAGAGCGTCGGGCCGATCACCCATCTGCCGCCCGATGCGCATGACGCGCGATCGCAGGGCAAGTCGCAGGCGACCGGCCTTGCCAATCCTGGCGTCGAACTGCGCCTGGTCGATGATGACGGCATGGACGTGGGGCCGGGCGAGATCGGGGAGATCTGGGCGCGGCTCGCGCATCCCGAGGCACATCACTGGTCGATCGATGGGGTGGGGGAAAGCGTGGCCGATGCCGATGGCTGGCTGCACACCGGCGATGTCGGCTATCGCGATGCCGACGGCTATCTGTTCGTCACCGATCGCAAAAAGGATGTGATCATTACCGGCGGCGAGAATGTCTATCCGGTGGAAGTCGAAAAGGCGCTGTCCGCGGCGCCGGGGGTGGCGGATGCCGCAGTCTTCTCGCTGCCCGATCCGCGCTGGGGTGAAACCGTGGTCGCCGCGATCATTCCGCAGGACGGCCATAGTCTCGATGCGGCGGCGGTGATCGCGGACTGCCGATCGCGGCTGGCGCATTACAAATGCCCGACGCGCATCTTCGAAACGACTTGCTTCCCGCGCAACGCTTCGGGCAAGGTCCTGCGACGGGCCCTTCCCGAGCTGTTCGGCCAATGAGCCTTGCTGCGGCTCAATTCCTGGCGCATTGCGGAGGGAAGGCGAAGCCGGAACGGGGGCAGCGTGCAGCAATTTCTGATGATGGATCTGCTTCGGGCCTATTACTGGTTCGACGAAGCGCTGCAGGCCGGGCTGAAGCAGCATGGCTGGGGGGATGTGACGCGATCGCAGTCGCTGATCCTCTCCAACGTCGCATTCGGCGTGCGCCGCGCGTCGCAGCTCGCCAAGAATCTGGGGGTCACCCGTCAGGCGATCAGCCAGATGCTGACCGAGATGGAGCGCAAGGAACTGATCACGATGAGCGCGGATCCCAGCGACGGCCGCGCGCAGATCGTCAATTTCAGCACGCGATCGCAGGGGATTCGCGACGACGCGATGAAGATCCTCAACACCATCGAGGCCCGGCTGGGCGAGCAGCTCGGCAAGCGACGCTTCGAGGCGCTGACCGAAGCGCTTTCGCGCGACTGGGGCCCGCCGGCCTTCGTCGACCAATAACCGCGCACCGTCCGGGTGGGACGATGCGTGTCTCCCCAACCGGATAGAGGTGTCATGACCCAGCTTCCCGGCGCCGCGCTTCGCGGCCGATCCGCCATCGTGTTCGGTGGCACCAGCGGCATCAATCTGGGCATCGCGCGCGCCTTCTGCGCGCAGGGCGCCCATGTCTTCGTTGTCAGCCGCAAGCAGGAGAATGTCAACGCCGCGGTCGAGAGCCTGCGCGGCGATGGCGGCCATGCCGACGGACTGGTCGCCGATGTCCGCGATTTCGACGCGGTCGCCGCCATCGCCGCGGCGGTGGCGGAGAAGGCGGGCGGGATCGACATCGTCGTTTCCGGTGCCGCCGGCAATTTCCTCGCCTCGGCGGAAACCATCTCGTCCAACGGTTTCCGCACCGTCGTGGATATCGATCTGATCGGCACGTTCCACGCCGCGCGCGCCTGCCATCCGCATCTGCGCACGCCGGGCGCCAGCATCATCAACATCACCGCGCCGCAGGGCGCGAAGCCGATGATCGATCAGGTCCATGCCTGTGCGGCGAAGGCGGGCGTCAACATGCTGACGCGCTGTCTGGCGCTCGAATGGGGGCCGCAGGGCATCCGCGTCAACGCGATCTCGCCGGGCCCGATCGGGGAGACGGAGGGCATGCGCCGGCTTGCGCCGAGCCGCGAAGCGGTGGATGCGATCACCGGCGTGGTGCCGCTGCGCCGTTTCGGCACGATCGCGGAGATCGCGGAGGCTGCCTGTTATCTCGCTTGTGCAGATTATGTGAACGGCGTGGTGCTCGACGTCGATGGCGGCGTGATGCTCGGCACCGGGGGGATCGTATGAGCGTGCTTGCCGGGCGGACGGTGTTGATCACCGGCGCTTCGTCGGGTGTCGGGCGCGATCTGGCGCGCAGCCTGGCCGGGGCGGGGGCTCGTGTGGTCGCCTGTGCGCGGCGGCGCGCGATGCTCGACGATCTGGTGGCGGAGATCGCGGGCGCGGGCGGCAACGCCTTCGCGCAGGATTGCGATGTGACCGACGCGGCCGCGATCGCCGCCGCCTTCGACGCGGGCGAGGCGCGCTATGGACCGATCGACAGCGTCATCGCCAATGCCGGCATCAACCATGCGGGACCGGCGATGAAGCTGGAGGTGACCCAGCTCGACGCGATCCTGTCGGTCAATCTGCGTGGCGCGTTCCTGACCGCGCAGGAGGGGGCGCGGCGTATGATCGCGGCAGGTGATGCGTCCGATGCGCCGCGCCGGATCCTGTTCGTCGCGTCGATCCTGGGGCTGCGTCCGCAGGCGGGGGCGGCGGTCTACAGCGCGACCAAGGCGGGGGTGGTGATGCTCGCCAAGTCGCTCGCGCTCGAACTCGCGCGCCACCGGATCAGCGTCAACGCGCTCTGCCCCGGTTATATGCCCACCGACATCGTCGACGACTGGTTCGAAAGCGAGGGCGGCAAGCGCCAGATCGCGGGCTGGCCGCGCCGCCGCCTGATGCCCGTCGCGGAACTGGAAGCCGCCGTCCATTATCTGCTGTCGGCGGCCGCGGGCTCGGTGACGGGCACGTCGCTGACGGTCGACGACGGCCAGTCGCTGGCCTGAATAATGTCTAGTTACTTGACAAAATTTGCGTGAGGTCCGACAGTTTTTTCGCGACAGGCAATGAGTCCGACGCGCTGAATCGAGGAGGATGAGATGACCGAAACGCCCGAAGCCCGACCGATCAAGGGCGTCCATCACGGCGCCTTTCGCTGCCGCGACGCGGAACAGACCCGCTGGTTCTACGAGGATGTGCTGGGGCTGGTGACCGAAGGCGGCGTGGTGCTCGACGAAGTACCCGGCACCGGCGCCGACGATCCCTATCTCCACATCTTCTTCCGGATGACGAACGGCGAATATATCGCCTTTTTCGACGCGCCCGCCTCCGCCGATCCGGAATGGTTCCAGCGCAAGGAAAGCTTCGACATGCACTGGGCGTTCGAGGTCGAATCCGAAGAGGCGCTGCTGGCGATGCAGGCGCGGATCAACAGCTTCGGGGTCAGTGCGCTCGGCCCGATCGACCATCATTTCGTCCGCTCGATCTATATGTACGATCCAAACGGCATCCAGGTGGAACTGACCTGCCGCACCGCCGATCACGACGCGATCTTCGCCAAGGAAAAGGCGGAGTTCGCGGACGTGCTCGCGCGCTGGTCCGAACGGACGCGCGCGGCGAAGCTCGAGAAATTCGGCGCCGAGGCGATCGCGAAGCGCGGCCGCGCGCCGGCAAGGGCCTGACCATGTCCGCATCGCGATATGAACGCATCCCCTATCTCGTCATGTTCGACGAGAAATCCGCCTTCAAGGACACCTATGCCGGGGAGATCGGCAAGGTCGTGGTCGAGGCGCATCTGCTGAAGCCCGAAACGCCGTCGGACAGCGTCGTGATCTTCTCGCACCCGATCGGTGGTGGCGCCTATCTGCCGCTCATCGGCACGCTCGCGAAGCACGGCATCCACACCATCTATTGCAACACGCGCTATCGCGGCAACGATACCGCGCTGATCATGGAACGCGCCGCGATGGATTTCGCGGCGTGCGTGCGGGATGCGAAGGAAAGGCTGGGCTACAAGAAAGTCTATCTGGGCGGCTGGAGCGGCGGCGGCGCGCTCTCGCTCTTCTATCAGGCGCAGGCGCAGGATCCACGCGTCACGCATACCCCGGCGGGCGATCCCTACGACCTGAACGCCGCGGACTTCATCCCGGCAGACGGCATCATGCTGCTGGCCGCGCATCTGTCGCGCAACCTGACATTGACCGAATGGCTCGATCCTTCGATCACCGATGAAACCCGGCCGTTCGATCGCGATCCCGAACTCGATCTCTATGCGCCCGATGGACCGAAGCCGCCATTCTCGGATGCGTTCATCGAGAAATACCGCGCGGCGCAGATCGCGCGCAACCGGCGTATCACCGCCTGGGTGAAGGACGAACTCGCCGCACTGAAGGCTGCGGGCAAGCCCAATCACGAACGCTGCTTCACCGTGCAGGGGACGATGGCGGATCCGCGCTTCGTCGATCCCGCCATCGATCCCAGCGACCGCAAGCCCAATTGGTGCATGCTCGGCGATCCTTCGGTGGTGAATGACGGGCCGGTGGGGCTGGCGCGCTTCACCACGCTCCGCAGCTGGCTGTCGCAATGGTCCTATGACGATTCCAATGCCGACGGCATCAAATGCGCGGCGCGCATCTCCGGCCCGATGCTGGTGATCGAAAACAGCGCCGACGATGCCTGCACCCCCAGCCATGCCGCGCGGCTGATGGCGGCCGCCACCGGCTGTACGCAGACGCATCACGTGGTGACGGGCGCCAATCACTATTATTTCGGTCAGCCCGACTTGGCCAACGAAGCCGCCAGGCATATTCGCGACTGGATCGCCGGTCTGGAGGGATGAGTGGAATGAAGGATGAAGCGACTGGGCCGCTGGCCGGCCTGATCGTGGTCGAGATGGGCCAGCTGATCGCCGGGCCGTTCTGCGGCCAGCTCTTGGGCGACATGGGCGCCACCGTCATCAAGATCGAGCCGCCGCGCGTGGGCGATCCGATGCGCCAATGGGGGCAGGGCGTTCCCGTCTGGTGGGAAGTGATCGCGCGCAACAAGAAATCGGTCTCGATCAACCTGCGCGAGGCGGAGGGGCAGGCGCTGGCGCGCCGGCTGATCGACCGGGCCGACATATTGATCGAGAATTTCCGCCCCGGCACCATCGAGAAATGGGGGCTGGCACCCGATACGCTCCACGCCACCAATCCCGGGCTGATCGTCGTGCGCATGTCCGGCTATGGCCAGACCGGCCCCTATGCCGGCCGCGCCGGCTTCGGCGGCATCGGCGAGGCGATGGGCGGCTGGCGCCGCCTGGTCGGTGATCCCGATCGGCCGCCGAGCCGGATGGGCGTCTCGATCGGCGACAGCCTGGCCGCCACCTATGGCTGCATGGGTGCGCTGGCGGCGCTGCACAACCGCGCCGCGACCGGGCTGGGCCAGGTGGTGGACAGCGCGCTCTACGAAGCGGTGCTGCAGGTGATGGAAGGGCTGGTCCCCGAATATACGGTGGGTGGATCGGTCCGCCAGCGTTCGGGGTCGGTGCTGCCGGGCATCGCGCCCTCCAACGTCTATCCGTGCAGTGACGGCGAATATCTGATCGGCGGCAACCAGGATACGGTGTTCCAGCGGCTCTGCCAGGCGATGGGCCAGCCCGAACTGGCGTCCGATCCGCGCTATGCGACGCATGGCGCGCGCGGCGAACGTCAGGCGGAGCTCGATGATATCATCGCCGAATGGACGTCGCGCCACACCGTGGCGGAGGTCGAACAGGCGATGCTCGATCATGGCGTGCCCGCCGGTCGCATGTTCGGCCCGCAGGACATGCTGGACGACCCCCATTTCCAGGCGCGCGATGCGATCGTGACGGTGGAGGGATCTCGCTGGGATGGGCTGAAGATGCAGAACGCCTTCCCCAAGCTGTCGCGCACCCCCGGCTCGGTACGCAGCCCGGCGCCCGAACATGTCGGTCAGGACAATGCGGCGGTGCTGGGCGGGATGCTGGATCTCGATGCAGAAGCGCGCGCCGATCTGGAGGCAAGGGGCATCATCTGAAGCCGGAAAGCTTCAGCCCATCACCGCATCGAGCTGGCGCGCGTCGAGATATTCCTCGATGCGCGTCACCGCGCCGTCCGTCACGAACACCAGCGCGCAGCATTCCACCGCGACGCGGGCGCCGTCGCGGCGCGTGCCGGTCAGCCGGTGCCGATGGACGAAGCCGCCGTCGAACGGGGTGATCCGGCGATCTGCATAGGCGCGATCAGGCATGCGCTTCACGAACAGCGGCAGGAAGGCGGCGACCTCGCGCGCGGCGATATTGCGCTGGGTCGTGTTCGACCAGAGCGTGGCATCGGGCGCGTAGAGGCTCTTGAGCGTCGCGGTGTCGCCGGCTTCGAGCGCGTCGAACAATTTGGTTGCGAGCATGGTCAGATCGGTGGTCATCAGGGCTCCTGGCGGACAAGCGAGGCGCGGAATGCGCGCATGGCGGCGGCGATGCAGATCACGCCGATCGGCCCCGCGATCGCGGTGAAGCTGGTGAGCGACCGGCCGATCAGCGCGGGATCGCCGAAGATGCGGTCGGTCAGCAGCGCGACGGCGGTCGGCGCGAGCGCCAGCGACAACAGCGTCACGACGAACAGGTAGAGCGCGGCAATCCGCGCGCGCAGCGGCGCGGGGGCGAGTTTCTGCACCGCGACCGCGCCGGGCGGATAAGCGGCGGCGCCGAACAGCAGCGCCAGGGAAAACATCGCCGACGCGCCGATCGCGCTGGGCATGAACGGCGCGATGGCGCCGAACAGCGCCATCAGCGCGATGCCCGCGCCGACGACGGACAGCGACGCGGTCGCGGCGCCAGAGCGTGTCCACCGGTCCGAGATCGCGCCGCCGGCGATCGCGCCGATCGGGCCGAGGACGAGCAGGCCGATCCCCAGCATCCGGCCGGCGCCGGCGGGCGTCTCGCCATAGGCGCGGATCAGGAAGGTCGGCGCCCAGGAGAGCAATGCCGTCGTGATCATCCCCGAAATGCCGTTGCCGACGAACAGCAAGGTCAATGTCCGCCATTCGCGGACAAGGAAGGGGCGGAGCGGCATCGGCGTCGCGGCGGTCGCCGCGATGCGCCGGCGCGGTTCGGGAATGGTCAGTGCCAGCAATGCCAGAAGCAGTCCCGGCGGACCGAGGATCAGGAAGACGAGCTGCCAGGCCCGCACCGGGCCGAAGGGGGTTTCATGGCCACCGCTCGTCGTCGCGAAACCGATGATGATCCCGCCGATGATGAAGGCGAGTCCGCCGCCGACCGACACGCCCGACGAAAAGATCGCCATGGCGCGGCCGCGCTTGTCCTCCGGGAACAGGTCCGCGATCAGCGAATAGGTGGCGGGGCTCAGCGTCGCTTCGCCCACGCCGACGCCCATCCGGGCGAGAAAGAGCTGCCAGAAATTGCCTGCCAGGCCGCAGGCCGCGGTCATCGCGCTCCAGAAGGCGATGCCGACCGCGACGATCGCGGTGCGTGAACGCCGGTCCGCCAGCGCCGCGATCGGGATCGCCATGCTGGTGTAGAAGATCGCGAAGGCCAGCCCCTGAAGCAGGCTGATCTGGGTGTCGCTGAGATCGAGGTCCGCGCGCAGCGGCTCGACCATCAGCGAGATGATCATCCGGTCGATATAGGACAGCGTATAGGCGAGGAAGAGCACGAACACCGCCCACCAGGCACGGCCTTCGCCGATATGCGGCGCGTCGCTCGCGGGCAGGGGGGCGGCCATGCGCGCGGTCCGCTACTGGCGGACCGGCCCCAGATCGAGACCCAGCACATGCTTGCCGTAGAGTTCGTTCGCATCGTCGCGATCGAGCAGCACATGGGTGCGCACGGTGTTGATGTCGCGCTGGATCAGCTGGAAGGGCGATCGCTCGTGCTGCGCGCGCGCGCCCGCCATGCCCGCCATGGTGTTGATGATATCGGCGCAGGTGGCGACGGCGAGCGCCGCGTCGCGGCGATAGCGCAGCCGTTCCTCCGCGCTGGAGGTGCGGCCGCTTTCGGCCAGCAGGTCGACATCGACGAAATGGCGCTGCATCAGCCCGTGAAAGGCGTCGTAGCGCGCCATGGCGTCGGCGATCTTGGCCTGGGTGCTCGCGCGCGCGGCATGGTCGATCCCGCCATAGCCGACCCGGCCCTTGGTGAACTCGATGAACTCGTCGATCGCGCGGCGCGCCAGCCCCAGCGACGCACCGACCGTGGCGATCATCAGCACGGTGTGAAGCGATGCACGCAGCCCGCGATATTCGGGAAGGGCCTCGGCGCCCGGCGTCTTGCCGACCATCAGCAGATTCTGCGACAGCGTCAGGTGATCGGGAACGAACAGGTCGCGCACATGGAATTCGCGGCTGCCGGTGCCGCGCATGCCGGAAACGAACCAGTTGTCGACCACCTCCACCTGCGCCTTGGGGATCAGCAGATTGACGGTCTCCGCGCCGTCGGTGCCCTCGACCACCGCGAGCGCGCCCACCCAGTCGGAGAAATCGATGCCGCTGGCGAAGCCCCATTCGCCGTTGACGCGGTAGCCGCCGTCCACCTTGCGCGCCGAACCACCCTTGCCGGAAAAGGTGAGCGGGAACAGCGCGTGACTGGTCTCGCCATACAGCGCCTGCTGCGCTTCCAGCCCGAAATGCGACAATACCCAGTGATGGCATCCCAGGATGCCGAACAGCCAGGCAGTGGATCCGTCGCCCTGGCCGATCAGCAAGGCGGTGTCGAAAAAGGTCGAAAGGCCGGCCTGGCTGCCGCCGAAGCGCTTGGGGGCGAGCATCTGGAGAATGCCGGCATCGAGCATCTCGGCGACCGATTCGTCGGCCACGCGGCGTTCCTTGTCGACGGCATAGCCGCGTTCGCGCAGCGCCGGAATCATCGCGCGCGCGCTTTCGAGCAGCGCTTCCCGATTCGGGCCGGGCTCCCGCTCGCTCGTTGCCGCCGTTTTCGCCTGTGTCGCCATGAACTCTCACCACCCGTTTTAGTCAATCTACTTTACATATTTGGGTCGGGGCTTACAAGGGGGGAAACGACAGGCGCCGATCGGCCGGGTTCAAGGGAGAAGCAGCGTGGCCAATATCCTTATCGTCTTCCATTCGCGCGACGGCATGACCGAGGCGCTGGCCAATGCGGTGGCCGAAGGCGCGATGGCGGCCGGCGGCGGTGTGCGGCTGCGCCGCGCGCGCGAATTGGTGGGGGCGGATGTGATGGCGCTGGCGCCGGGCTGGACGGAGAATGCCACGCGCATGAACGCGCTGTACGAAGCGCCGACCGCCGATGATGCGGTGTGGGCGGATGCGATCCTGTTCGGCACGCCCTCGCGCTTCGGCCTCGTCTGTTCGGAGGTGAAGGCCTATCTCGACAGCTTGGGCGCGCTCTGGGCGCGCGGCAAGCTGGTCAACAAGGTCGGCTCCGCCTTTGCCGCATCGGCGACGCCGCATGGCGGTAATGAAGTGACGAGCCTGACCCTGTTCATACCGATGGCGCATTTCGGCATGGTGATCGTGCCGCCCGGCTTCGCCGACGGCGCGATGTTCAAGGCCGGCACGCCCTATGGCGCATCGGCGGTCTCGCACAACAAGCCGGGGGCGCTGCCCAGCGACGCCGATCTCGACGCCGCGCGCTTCCAGGGCCAACGGGTGACGGAGATCGCGCGGCGGCTGAAGGGATAGGGCTGGTTACGATCCGGCGACGGGCGGTGTTTGATCGGGATTGATGCCCCTACCTTGTCATTCCCGCGAACGCGGGAATCCCGCTTCTTCTTCTTCTTCTTCTTGATGCTTCACGGAAAAGCTGGATCCCCGCGTTCGCGGGGATGACACAGGGGGCGTAACGAGAGAGTAGCTTCTCCCGATCTACAACGTGCGTCCCACGATCAGCCGCATGACCTCGGACGCGCCACCATGGACGCGGTCGATGCGGGCGTCGCGGAAGATGCGGGCGATCGGATATTCGTTCATATAGCCATATCCGCCAAAAAGCTGGACGCAGTCGTCGATCAGCTTCCATTCGGTCTCGGTCACGAACAGCTTGATCATCGCCGCGAAGGCCGCGTCGAGCCGGCCGGCGAGATGTTCGGACAGGCCGTGCTGGAGGAACGCCCTGGATGCGGTCGCCGCGGTCTTGGCGTCGGCCAGCTTGAACTGGGTGTTCTGCAGGTCGATCAGGCTCTTGCCGAACGCCTTGCGGTCTTTGGTGTAGGCGATGGTCTCGGCCAGCGCGCGTTCCATCAGCGCCATGCCCATGCATGCGATCACCAGCCGCTCCTGCGGCAGCATCGCCATCAATTGACCGAAGCCGAGCCCGACCGAACCGCCGAGCAGGGCGTCCTCGGGCACGACCACATCGTCGAAGAACAGTTCGGACGTGTCCTGTGCCTCGCGCCCGACCTTGTCGAGATTGGTGCCCCGGCGGAAACCGGTTGCATCTCCCTCCACCAGGAACAGGCCGATGCCGTCGCTGCCGTCTTCCTTCGCGGCCTTGGCGACGACGACGATCAGTCCCGCGCTCTGCCCGTTGGAGATGAAGGTCTTCTGACCGTTGATCCGCCAGCCACCGTCGCAGCGCATGGCGCGGGTGCGCACGCCCTGCAGGTCCGATCCCGCGCCCGGCTCGGTCATCGCCACCGCCAGGATCGTTTCGCCCGAAACCGCGCGCGGCAGCCAGCGCGCCTTTTGCGCCTCGGTCGCATAGTGGAGCAGATAGGGAGCGACGATACTGCTGTGGACGGCGACGCCGAACCCTTCCAGCCCGCGACGGCCGGTTTCCTCCAGCACCACCCAGTCGTGTCGGAAATCGCCGCCGGGGCCGCCATAGGCCTCGGGAATGCTTGGGCAGAGCAGCCCTGCCTCGCCCGCCATCCGCCAGAATTCCGCCGGCACCTGCTTGGCCAGGCGCCATCCGTCGAGCGTTTCGGGCGTGGCGTGGCGATCGAGGAAACGGGCGACCGCGTCGCGATACAGGATGATCTCCTCATCCAGCATCGGATCGATCTCGCGGATGGGCAGAACGGACGTCATATTGGGTCGGTCTCCAGGCAATGATGTCAATTTACTTGACATATAATCGGCCGCGCGAAAAGGGTGTGCCATGGGAAGAGGACATGATTGAGCCCGAAGGACGGGACGATGCCGCGTCGCTGGCGGCCGCGCTCGAACGCGCATTCGCGCGCCAGCATGGCGCCGTGCCGCGCCTGTCGCCGCTCACCCGGCTGAGCGGCGGCGCCAGCAAGGAGAATTGGGCCTTCTCGGCGACGTCCGACGGCGTCGAGCGCGCGCTGGTGCTGCGCGCGGCGCCCGCCGAATCGCGCTTCGAATCGGCGGGCGTGATCTCGCTTCCGGCCGAAGCTTCATTGTTGCGGCTGGCGCGCGCGAACGGCGTGCCCGTGCCCGAAGTCGTCTGCGAACTCGCCGATGCCGATCGCCCCGGTTATGCGATGCAGCATGTCGCGGGCCAAAGCGTCGGCACACGCATTCTGAAGGACGAGGGGCTCGCCGGGGCCCGCGCCGGCATGGCGCGGCAGTGCGGGGAGATATTGGCGCGCATCCATGCGATCCCCCTGGATGGATCGCCCGCGCTGGATGTGCTGATGCCCGCCGATGCCGTCGCCGCGCTTGCCGAGGGCTATCGTGCGACCGGCCAGCAGCGGCCGGTGTTCGAACTCGCCTTGTGCTGGCTGGCCGATCGCCTGCCCGATTGCGGCGCCCCCGCGCTCGTCCATGGCGATTTCCGGAACGGCAATCTGATCGTAGGGCCGGACGGTATCCGCGCGGTGCTCGACTGGGAAACCGCGCATATCGGTTGCGCGGCCGAGGATCTGGGCTGGCTCTGCGTGCCGAGCTGGCGGTTCCAGCGGCCGGATCTGCCCGTCGGCGGCTTCGGGACCCGCCAGGCGCTGCTCGCCGGTTATCATGCCGCCGGCGGCCGGCCGACATCGATGGACGATCTCCGTTTCTGGCAGATGTTCGGCAGCCTGCGCTGGGGCGTGATGTGCGCCGGGGTCGGCGCGCGCTTCGCGGCCGGCGTCCGTTCGGTCGAGGGCGGCATGATCGCGCGCCGGGCTTCGGAAACCGAATATGACCTGCTGGCACTGATGAAGGAGAGCGGCGATGCTTGACGCACCTTCGGGCGACGACCTGCTGGCCGAGGTGGAACGCGCGTTGAAAGAAGGGATCGCGCCCGGCTTCGCGCAGCGCGTTACGGCCAATGCGGTGGCGCTCGCGCGGCGCGAACGCGCGATGCAGGCGCCGCTCGATGTCGCCGAATGCGAACGGCTGACGGCGCTGATCGGGGAGGCCGGTGATCTCGCCGTGCTCAACGCGGCTTTGTGCGCCGCGATCCGCACCCGCGCGATCGATGCCGGATCGGCGCAGCTGATGACGCATCTTTGGGAAACGACGCGCGCCAAGCTCGCGGTCGATCAGCCCGCCTACCCACCTTTCCGCGCCGAAGCGCAGCAGTGAGGGCCCTATGGATTTCGACCTTCCGTCCGACCTGACCGATTATCTCGCGACGCTCGATCGCTTCATCGCCGACGAGATCGCGCCGCTCCAGGCGGCCGACGACAATGAACGCTTCTTCGATCATCGCCGCGAATGGGCGCGCACCGATTGGGATCGCGGCGGCCTGCCCCGCCATGACTGGGAGGATCTGCTCGCAGAGGCGAAGCGGCGCGCCGATGCCGCCGGCCATCTGCGTTTCGCTTTGCCGGCGGCGTTCGGGGGGCGCGACGGCGGCAATCTCGCCATGGCGGTGATCCGCGAACATCTCGCCGCCAAGGGGCTGGGGCTGCACAATGATCTGCAGAACGAGCATTCGATCGTCGGCAATTTCCCGACCGCGCTGATGATCCGCGATTTCGGCACCGATGCGCAGCGCGAGGCGCTGATCCCGGGCATTCTCGACGGATCGCTGTTCGTCGCCTTCGGCCTGACCGAGCCCGATCACGGATCGGACGCGACGCATATGGAGACGCGCGCGGTGCGGGAAAGCCGCGATGGCGTGGCGGGCTGGCGGATCGACGGCGAGAAGATGTGGATCACCGGCATGCATGTCGCCAGCCATTGCCTGCTGTTCGCGCGCACCGATGGCGCGGCGGGTGATGCGACGGGGATCAGCTGCTTCGTCATGCCCAATCCCATCGAGGGGCTGAAGATCGAGGAATATCTCTGGACCTTCAACATGCCGACCGATCATCCGCGCATGACGCTGGACGGCGTCTGGCTGCCCGAGGATGCGATCCTGGGCACGGCCGGTGACGGCCTCGTCCTCGCCCAGCATTTCGTGCACGAGAACCGCATCCGCCAGGCCGCGTCCAGCCTGGGCGCGGCGGTCTACTGCATCGAGGAAAGCATCGCCTATGCGCGGGCGCGCAAGCCGTTCGGCAAGCCGCTGGCCGCGAACCAGGGCATCCAGTTCCCGCTGGTCGAGCTCGCGACCCAGGCGGAGATGCTGCGCCAGCTTATCTACAAGACAGCCTGGGAAATGGACCGCATGCCCAAGCCGGAGGTGGAGAAGCGCCTCTCCGACAAGGTGAGCATGTGCAATTACTGGGCGAACCGGCTGGTCTGCGAAGCCGCCGATCGCGCGATGCAGGTGCATGGCGGCATCGGCTATTCGCGGCACAAGCCGTTCGAGCATATCTATCGCCATCATCGCCGCTACCGGATCACGGAGGGGGCGGAGGAGATCCAGATGCGCAAGGTGGGCGCATGGCTGTTCGGCTATGCCGGGCCGCGCCGCCACGCCGGAGGCCGGCCGTGAGCGCGACCGGCGACCGGTTCGAAACCATCATCGTCGAGCAGCGCGGCGCGGTCGACTGGCTGACGCTCAACCGGCCCGAACGGCTCAACGCGCTCGACGACCGGATGACGGCCGAACTGCGCGGCTATTTCGAAGGATTGTACGACCGCCCCGATCGCCGCATCGTCGTGCTGCGCGGTGCGGGACGCGGCTTCTGCTCCGGGCTCGACCTGGGCAGCGATCTTGCGCGACGCTTCCGGGAAGGCAATGTCGGTGCGGCTTTCTCGGTCCAGCGCGGCATCCGCAATGTCATGCTGGCGATGCGGCGCTGTCCGCAGCCGATCATCGGCCTGCTTCATGGGGCGGCCGCAGGCGGGGGCTTCGTGCTCGGGCTCGCCTGCGACATCCGGATCGCCGCCGAGAATGCGCGGATGAACGGCGCTTTCATCCGTATCGGGCTGGGCGGCGGTGATGTCGGCGCTTCCTATCTGCTGCCGCGTCTGATCGGCGCTTCCGCAGCCGCCGAACTGCTGCTGACGGGCCGCGATCTCGATGCCCAGCGCGCGCTCCGGCTCAATCTCGTTTCCGAAGTGGTGCCCGAGCACGAGCTGGAGGCCGCCGCCGATCGTTATCTGGAGCCGATGCTGGCGACCGGTCCGATCGCGCTCGGCCTCACCAAGGAGGTGCTCAACGCCAATCTCGATGCGCCGAGCTTCGAAGCCGCGTTGATGCTGGAAGATCGCAACCAGGTCGTTCTCAGCCGCACCGCCGATTTCGGCGAGGGCGTGGACGCGTTTCGTGCGAAGCGGCGGCCGGTGTACCAGGGGGAATAGCGCCACCGGTTGCGCGCCGCACTGTCCGGCGCGAGGCTGAAGCCCTGCGTCATCGCCATCCTGGAGATGACCGTGAAGAACGATAGCGGACCGAAGATCCGGCACGCGATCCGTTGACGATTGATTGGGCATCGCCTGCTATGATCCGCCGACTTGCGGCATTTTTCGTGCATGCTCGCTCGGAAAAACGGAGCGGATATGGCAGACGAGATCGAACTGAAGCTTGAGCTGACAGGCGACGCGGCCGCCCGGATCGAGGCCTCCGGACTGCTGCCCGGCGATCCCCGCAAGGCCCGGCAGCGATCGATCTATTTCGATACGCCCGACCGGGATCTCGCCAGGGCGGGTTTTTCGCTGCGCATCCGCCGTTCGGGCCGCAAGCGTATCCAGACGGTCAAGGCGTCGGGAGCGGGCGCGGCCGGGCTGTTCGTGCGCTCCGAATGGGAGCGTCCGGTTGACGACGACAATCCCGTGCTCGATTGCACCACGCCGCTCGCCACCCTGCTTGGCGATGCGGTCGACGCCGTCGCCCCCGCGTTCGAGGTGAAGATCGACCGGCACGAATGGATCGTCATGGAGGGCGATGCGGTTATCGAACTGGTGCTCGATCGCGGCGAGGTCGTGGCGGGCGAACGCCGTTCGCCGGTCTGCGAGATCGAGCTGGAACTGAAGTCCGGCGATCCGGCCGCGCTGTTCGTGCTCGCGCGCAGGATCGACGCCGTCGCGCCGGTGCGGCTGGGCGTCGTCACCAAGTCCGAACGCGGCTATCGCCTGATCGCGGCGGCCTCGGCGATGGCGAGGGCGGAGCGGACCGAACTCGATGGCGAGATGACGGCGGCTTTGGCCTTCCGGCGGATCGTGCAGTCGTGCGTCCGCCAGTTCCGCCTCAACGAGGCGCTGCTGCTGACCGGACCGAATCCGGAAGCGCTGCATCAGGCGCGCGTCGCGCTGCGCCGCCTGCGGTCCGCGCTTTCGATCTTCAGACCGATGATCGGCGCCGATGGCGACGCGCTGGGCGCGGACCTGCGCTGGCTGGCGTCGGAACTGGGCGACGCCCGCAATCTCGATATGCTGCTCGACCGCGCCGGGCATGGCCCGCTGTACGACCGGATCGCGGCGGCGCGGGCGGTCGCATATGAACGCGTGCATGACGCGTTGCTGTCCGCGCGGGTGCGCGGCCTGATGCTCGCCCTGGCCGAATGGGCGGCAATCGCGAACTGGTCCGGATCGTCCGGCGGCGAGGCGGATGGCGATCAGCCGGCGCGCGGCTTCGCGGTCGCGGCGCTGGATCGCTTCCGGCGACAGGTGAAGCGCAAGGGTCGCGATCTCGCGCATCTTGACGACGAGGCGCGGCACGCGCTGCGCAAACATGCCAAGAAGCTCCGCTACGCGGCGGAATTCTTCGCGGCGCTTTTCGGCCGCAAGCGCGAAAAACGGCGATACAAGCGCTTCGTCAAGGCGCTGGAAGCGCTGCAAGACCATCTCGGCGCGCTCAACGATCTCGTGACGGCGCGTCGGATATTGAAGACGTTGGGCGTCGCCGACGGACCGGACGTATCCGCGTTGCTGGTCGAGGATGCGAAGGACGATCTCGTCGAGGCGGCGGCTGAGGCGCACGAGGATCTGGTCGACACCAGGCGATTCTGGTGATGGCGGCCGCGCCGGGACGCGGCGCCGGACGCTGACATTCGTCCCTCCGGAAAGGATTTCGATCACCCCCCGACTAATCCCCCATCGCGGCGAAAGATCGGCGCGAAACAAAAGGGGGGAAGGTGATGAGGAAATCGACGATCCGAACCATGCTGCGCGCCGGGGCCGCGCTCGGCATGCTCGCGCTGTCCGCCATGGCGGCGGCGCAGGATGCGCCGCAGGGCGAGGAGCCCGGCTTCGGGGATATCGTGGTGACCGCCGACAAGCGCGCGGAACGGTTGCAGGACGTGCCGGCATCGGTGAGCGCGGTCACCGGCGAGCAGCTCCAGGCGGTGCGCGCGACGCAGCTTGCCGATTATGCGGGCTATGTGCCCGGGCTGGTCTTCACCAGCCGGGGCGGACAGGGGCATGGCTATATCGCGTTGCGCGGCCTGGCGCCGCTGGGCGAAACCGCCGCCGTCGGCACTTATATCGACGATACGCCGGTGGGATCGAGCAGCGGCCTGGCCGCCGGATCGTCGATCGTCGTCGATCTGACGCCCTATGACGTCGAACGGGTGGAGGTGCTGCGCGGCCCGCAGGGGACGCTCTACGGCGCCAACGCGCTGGGCGGGCTGATCAAATATGTGACCGTTCAACCCGACACCGGCGGCGTCTCCGCCCGGCTGGGCGGGGAAGTGTCCGATACCGCCCATGGCGGCGGGTTGGGCTGGGCCGCGCGCGGCGCGCTCAACCTGCCGGTGGTGACCGACACGCTGGCCGTACGCGGCAGTTTCCTGTTGCGTCGCTCGCCCGGCTTTGTCGACAATCCGCGCCTGGGCCTGAGCGATCTCAATGATGCGCGGCAGGTCAATGCCCGGCTGGCGATGCTGTGGCAGGCGAGCGACGACGTCACCATCCGGCTTTCCGGCCTGTATCAGCGCAATCGCGCCGACGGCTCCAGCCATGTCTCGCTCGATCCCGTCACGCTCAAGCCGGCCGGCGGCGATCTGCCGCAGCAGCGCCATGTGCTGACCGGCTTCGATCAACGGCTCCAGCATTATTCGGGGAGCCTCGCCTGGTCGCTGGGTGGCGCCGAGCTGCTTTCGGTGACGAGCTATTCGCGCGGCTCCTCGCGCGACACGGCGGACCTGACCGAGCCCTATGCCGCGTTCATCCCGCTGTTCTGCGGGCTGTTGTCCGCGTGCCCGCCGGGAACGACCGGGATCGTGCCGCTTCAATATCGCAGCCGCGTCGCCAAGTTCACGCAGGAGGTGCGGCTGAGCTCGACCGGGGACAGTGCGTTCAAATGGATGGTGGGCGGCTTCTATACCGACGAGACCGCGTCCTACCATCAGGATCTTCAGGCGCGGCGGACCGACGGGACGCTGATCGCCGGGCTCACGCCGTTCGGAACGGTGGTGCTCGATTCGGGCTATGAGGAGAAATCGCTTTTCGGCAATCTCGGCTACAGCTTCGACGATCTGATTGACATCGGCGCCGGTCTGCGCTGGGCCAGAAACGATCAGGTCTATGGCCAGACCACCACCGGGCCGATGCTGGGTGAAGGCAATGTGCCGAACAACCGGTCTTCGGAAGATGTGGTCACCTATATGGCCAATGCGCAGCTTCATCTGGCGCGCGACGCGATGGTCTATGCGCGCTTCGCGACGGGCTATCGTCCGGGCGGACCCAATGTCGCGCTGCCCGGCGTGCCGCCCAAGGTGAATTCCGATTCCACGCGCAATTACGAGATCGGGTTGAAATCGGAATTGTTCGATCGGCGCGCGTTGTTCAACGTCACGGCCTTCCTGATCGACTGGAACGACATCCAGGTGAACCTGCTTACCGCGCAGAATCTGGGCTACCTCGCCAATGGCGGAAAGGCGCGCAGCAAGGGCTTCGAGTTCGAGGCGATGCTGCGCCCGGTGGACGGGCTGCAACTGGGCGTCAACGGCGCCTATACCGATGCGCGGATCAGGAGCGGCGCGGTGCCGCTGGGCGGCAAGGATGGCGACCGCATCTCGTTCATTCCGCGCTTCAGCGGTTCCGCCACCGCCGATTACCGGACCGCATTGGGCGCCCGTGAATTGCACCTCAATCTGGGCTATCGTTATGTCGGCAGCCGTTTCGCGATGCTGGAGAGCAATCCGGCGGCGCGACGGGCGCGTCCCTATGGTCTGGTCGATGCGGGCGCCGCGCTGTCGGACGATCGCTGGACGCTGCGCCTGTTCGCCAAGAACCTGTTCGACAAGCGCGCTTTCCTTTCCCCCGTGCCGCTGCGGCGCGGGGCGACGACGGTCTACTATGTCTCGCCCGTCGTCGAGCCGCGCGTGATCGGGATCAGCCTGGATACCCGCTTCTGATCCGGCCTGACGCCCCGGCCAGTTCGTCGGGGCGTCAGCTTCCCAGCGCCGCGCGCAGCATCTCCTTGGCGCGGGTCAGCCGGATCGACACGCTGTTGGCGGTCAGGCCCAGCATCGCGGCGATCTCGCGCGGGGTGAAGCCCTCCAGCGTCAGCACCACCGGCTCGCGCGCGCTCAGCGGCAGCGTGCGGACCGCGGCCATCAGCCGGCGCTGCTGGTCGTTGCGCTCGATCTCGTCGAAAGGCGAGGGCTGGCCGCAGGGTATCGCCTCGTCGAGTTCCGCCATGCGCGGTTCGGCGGCGGCGCGCGCGACATGGCTGATCGCGCGATTATGCGCGATCCGCGCCAGGAAGGTGCGGATTGACGCGTCGCCGCGAAAGCTGGGCAGCGAACGCCAGACCGCCGCCAATATGTCCTGCTGCAGTTCCTGCCTCTTCGCGGGATCGGCTTCATAGCTGGCCGCGATGCGGGCGAGCATCGGGCCATGCTCGCCGAGCAGGGTCTGGAATGCCTCCTCGCGCGCCATTCCGGTCAGCCGTCCGCTCCGCTCAGCCCCATGGCCGGTTCGGGCGGAAACAGATCGTCCTCGATCGCGTGCAGCCCCCGCAGATAGCGTCTGTTTTCGCGCAGCAACCGTGTGCAGCGCCACAGCAGCAGCCCGAGATAGGCGATCGCGAACACCGCCTTTTCCCAATAGGGGAGCGGCACGAGGCTGCGATAGGCCGGGTCGGCATGGGCATAGCCGAGCACCAGCAACAGCACGATGCCGGTCGCGGCGACGCAATAGCCCGATATCGCCCAGCGGATTCCCGCCTCGGCCTGACGGATCGACACGCGGAATGCACCATCTGCATTGGCGAGGCTGGCGCGATCCATCGCGAAACGCGTCCAGAGCGCCAGGCCGATCGCGAACCCGCCGAACAGCAGCAGCGATATGCCGACCAGCCGCGAGGGCCAGTCGCCGCGATAGAGCAGGAACAGGCCCAGAAGGATCTGGACGATGCCTTGCGCCAGATCGACCGCGAACAGGATCGCGGCGTTGCGCGCCCGGCGGTGAAGCTGGCGCTGCACATGCGCGACGTCGATCGCATCGGCGGGCGTCTGCCAGATCGTCGCCAGCGCGGACCATTTCTGACCCTCGTCGATATCCATATGTCCAACCATTTTCGATCGTCGATGGCTCGGGCCTAACGTCGAATGTCGCTGATCTGAAACGAAAATCATCACCGACGAAGAAAAACGCGCGATCGCGCGAAAGAAAATCCGGATCGCGAAGACTGAATGACTGTCGCTGTTTTTGCGCCCTGTTCGAAAGGGCTGGAATCGGACGCTCTCCCTGCTTTCACGGCGTTGACGCGGCGCGATGAATTCAGCGCGCGCGCCGGTGATTCCCCCGGTTCTTCGAAAAATCGCACCCGCCGCGAAAGAGTTCGGGTGGTTCCCCAGACTGACGGTACGACCGAGACAAAAGGGGAGGGAAGGACCGTGAACCAGATCCGTCGGCTTCGACGAAGCCTTGCGGCATGTCTGCTGGCGACCGCCGTGCTGGCCGCGCCGCCGGCGGCGGCCGATGGCGATTACGACGTCGTCATATTGGGCAGCGTGCGCGGCGGCATGACCGTCGCGACCGGCCAGGGCGTGCGCCGCGTCCATTTTCATTATGTCGATCGCGGGCGTGGCCCCGATTTCCGGACCGAGCAGCGATCCGACGCCAACGGCATTCCGATCGCTTATTCGGCCGATGGCCATAATTATCTGCGCGGCACCGTCGACGAGCGGTTCGATCGCAGCGGCGGTATCGGGCGATGGAAAAGCCGCGCCGACCAGGGCGAGAGCCGCGTGCCCGGCTTCTACCTGCCGCACGAAGGCAGCATGGACACGACGAGCAGCCTGGCCGCCGCATTGCTGCGCGCGCCCGGCGGCGAGCTGGCGCTGCTGCCGCGCGGCAAGGCGCGGATCGAACGGGTGACCGAACGGGCGCTGCCCGCCGGCGGCAAGGCGACGCTCTATTTCATCCATGGCCTGTCGTTTGCCCCCAGTCCGGTCTGGCTGGATGACGCGAATGATCTGGTGCTCGAAGGCAATGGCTGGGTGTCGGCGCGGCGCAAGGGACTGGGCGCGCTGGGCGACGAACTGGTCAAGGCGCAGGAAAAGGCGCTGACCCAGCGCGAGATCGATCAGGCGCAGAGCCTTGCGCGCAAGCCGGCGGGCGCTGTCGTGTTCCGCGACGTGACGCTTTACGACGCGGCGAAACGCGGCCGCGCGGAACATCGCACGGTGATCGTGCGCGGCAACCGCATCGCATGGGTCGGGCCGGCCAGGGCCGCGCGCATTCCCGACGGTGCCGAGGTGATCGACGGCGGTGGCCGCACGCTGCTGCCGGGCCTGTTCGACATGCACACCCATCTGGCGGACAATGTCGGCGGGCTGCTGGCGATCGGATCGGGCGTGACGAGCACGCGCGATCTCGCCAACCAGATCGCGTCGCTGTCCGAACGGATCGCTGCCTGGGATTCGGGTCGGCTGATCGGTCCGCGCGTCTTCCGTTCGGCGATGATTGACGGGCGCCATCCGCTGGCCGGGCCGACCGAACTGCTCGTCGGCACCAGGGAAGAAGCGGTGGCCGCCGTCGCCCGCGCCGCCGACGCGGGATATCCGGCGGTCAAGCTCTACAGTTCGCTCTCCACCGATCTCGTTCCCGTCATCATCGCCGAGGCGCATCGCCGTGGGTTGCGCGTCGGCGGGCATGTGCCCGCCGGCATGACGATGACCCAGGCGATCGAAGCGGGCTTCGACGAGATCAACCACGCCAATTTCTGGATGCTCGGCCTGATGGGGCCGGCGGTCGTGGCGAAGACCAACACGCCGGTGCGCCTGACCGCGCTGGGCGAACATGGCCGCGATATCGATCTGTCGGGCCGGCCGGCGCGCGATCTGGTCGCGCTGACGCGCAAGCGCGGCATCGTGCTCGATCCGACATTGAGCATCCTGGAGGACACGCTGATGGCGGAGCCGGGCAAGCCGGTGCCGAGCATCGCGGCCTTCGCCGATCGCCTGCCCGCGACGGTCGCGCGCTCGGTCTCCGGCGGGGGCATCGCGCAGAACGACACCGAACGCGCGCGCAATCGCCAGTCGCTCGATCGGCTGGGCCAGATGTTCATGATGATGCACCGCGCGGGCGTGACGATGGTGGCGGGCACCGACGGCCCGCCGGGCATCACGCTGCCGCGCGAACTGGAAACCTATGTCGAGGCGGGACTGACGCCGGGCGAGGCACTTTACATGGCGACGCTGGGTGCCGCCCGCGTGGCCGGGGCGGGCGATCGGCTCGGCTCGATCGAAGCCGGCAAGCTGGCCGATCTCGTGCTGGTGGAGGGTGATCCGACCCGGACCATTGCCGACGTCGCCCGCACCTCGCTCGTCATGAAAGACGGGCTGATCTTCGATCCGGACGCATTGTTCGTCGCCGCCGGCATGCAGCCGCGCCAACCACGCACCATCACCAAGGGGGACAAGAAATGACACAGGATCGCAGGCATTTTCTCATCGGTTCGGCGACCGCTGCGGCGGTGGCGGCCGGCGCCGCGAGCATGGCGCAGGCGCGGAGCGCGGCGGGCGCATCGGGTGGCGGCGTCTTCGTCAATTCGCTGGGCACCCTGTTCGGGTTCGACGCACCGCCGCCGCCGCCGGGATCGAAACCGCTGATCGTCGAAAGCCGGCCGGAAATGGTGACCGACAGCGCGGTGCGCGACACCTTGGCCGCCGGCATCTCGGCGGTGAACATCACATTGGGTCATGTCGCGGGGGATATCGATCCCTTCGAGCATAGCGTGGCCGATATCGGGCGGTGGAACCGGATCCTGCAACAGCGGTCCGGCCAGTTGCTCCATGTGCTGAAGGCCGACGACATCGTGCGCGCCAAGCGCGAGGGCAAGCTGGGCGTGATCTATGGTTGCCAGAACAGCACGATGCTGGGCGACAAGGTCGAGCGTGTCGATTTGTTCGCCGATCTTGGCCTGCGCGTCTTCCAGCTCACCTATAACGCGCCGACCGCCGTGGGCGACGGATCGATCGCGCCGGAGAACCGTCCGCTCAGCGCGTTCGGCCGCAGCGTCGTGGAAAAGCTCGCGGAGCGGCGGTTGCTCTGCGATCTGTCGCACAGCGGGCAGAAGACCTGCCTCGACGCGATCCGCCATTCGCCGCGCCCGGTGGCGATCACCCATAGCGGCTGCCGTGCGCTTGTCGACGTGCCGCGCAACAAGACCGACGAGGAGCTTCGCCTGGTCGCCGAGCGCGGCGGTTATGTCGGCATCTATTTCATGCCCTTCCTCACCCATTCGGGGCCGGCGCGCGCGGAGCATGTGGCGCAGCATATCGAACATGCGATCAAGATCTGCGGTGAGGACCATGTCGGCATCGGCACCGACGGCCCGATGTCGCCGGTGCCCAATATGAAGGAATATCTGGAAACGCAGCGCCAATATATCGCGCAGCGCCGTAGCCAGGGGATCGCCGCGCCGGGCGAAAAGGAGGACGCGCCCTTCTTCGTGATCGATCTGCAGGGGCCGAGCCAGTATCGCGATCTTGCCCGGCTGCTGCGCAGCCGGGGCCATTCGCAGGCGCGGGTCGACAAGATCCTGGGGCAGAATTTCTTGCGCGTCGCGCGTGAGGTCTGGGGTTAGTTTGGGCTCTTCGCGGCAGCCCGCAGCGCCGTCCATCCCGCTTCGATCCGGGCGATGCCCCGGGCGATGTCGGGCTGGGCGGCGATCGCCGGCCAATAGGCGGCAAGGCGCGGATGGGCTGCCAGCGGATCGGCACGGTCGAAGACCGGCAGATACTGGACGATGTAGCGCAGCACCGGCGCCGCCGCGAGATCGGCCAGGCTCAGCGCGTCGCCCACCGCATGGCCGCGATCGTCGATCGCGCGGTCGAGACAGGACAGGCCGGCATCGATCGCGGCGATCGCCGGATCGACGACCGTGGCGTCGCGGCCCGATCGGCGGAGTTGCCCGAAGAGCGGCGTCATCGGCCCCATCACATACAGGTCGACGATCCGGGCGATCAGCCGCGCTCGCGCGCGCGCCCCCGGTGTTGTCGGGCGCAGCGCGGGTTCGGGATGGATATCCTCGACATAGTCGCAGATCACGTCGGATTCGGGCAGGATGAAGTCGCCGGCCCGGAGCACGGGGATCTTGCCGATCGGATTGATCGCGCGGAACGCGTCGGAGCGGAGTCCGCCCGGCGGCGGCGTCACTTCATAGGCCAGGCCCTTGATGTCGAGCTGCACTGTCAGCCGCTGCATATAGGGCGAGATATCCGCGCCATAGATCAGATAGGGCGTCACAGCCGGCTCAACCCGCCATCGACGAGCAGCGTCTGCCCCGTCATCATCGCCGATCCGTCGCTGGCCAGGAAGGCGGCGAGCCCGGTCATGTCGTCCGCCTCGATCACCCGGCCGATCGGCTGGTTGCGTGCGAAATCGTCGAACAGGCCGGTGCGCCCCGCCGCGTCGAGCTGACGCTCGGTGCCCGGCGTGCGCGTGAGGCCGGGGGAAATCGCGTTGACGGTGATGCCATGTCCGCCCAGGTCGCTCGCCAGCGCGCGGGTGAGGCCGATCACCGCCATCTTGCTGGCGGTATAGGCGGCGACGCCCTGGCGCGGCAGCGTCAGGATCGATGATCCGATATTGACGATCCGGCCCCAGCCGTCCGCCTTCATCGCCGGGATCAGCCCCAGCGCCATCAACAGGCTCGCCTCGACATTGAGCGCGAAGACCGCGCGCCATTGCGTCAGCGTCAGCGTCTCCAGCGGCGTCACCGGATAGGCGCCGGCATTGTTGAGCAGAATCAACGGCCCCGATCGCCAGCCGAGCACCGCCGCGACGGTGGCGTCGATCTGCTCGGGGTTCGTCAGGTCGCAGCGAAAGGCCATGGCGTCGCCCCCCGCCGCGACGATCGTTTCGGCGATGGGTGTGCAATCCTCGCGGTCGATCAGGGCGACGCGTGCACCATCGGCGGCCAGCCGCCTTGCATAGGCCGCGCCGATTCCCATCGCCGCGCCGGTGACAACGGCGGTGCGCCCGGTGAGCGCTCCGCTCATTTGGGCACCGGATAGGCGCCGATCGCGGCCTGCACGCTCATCTGGCGGATCTCGGTGAAATCATGAAGCCCGGCGGGGCCGGTATAGCCCCAACCGCTCTGCTTCACGCCGCCATTGGGAAAGCCGATCTCGCCGGCCACGGTCTGTTCGTTCACCTGGATCATGCCGGCTTCCAGGCCATGGGCCAGCGCAAGCGCGCGATCGGCATTGCCCGACAATATGGCGGCGGAGAGGCCGTAACAGGTGGCGTTGGCGATGCGAACCGCATCCTCGCCGCTGTCGGCGGCTTCCACCAGCACGACCGGGCCGAAAATCTCCTCGCGCGCGGCGTCGGCGCTGGCGGGCACGTCGGCGAGTATCGTCGGCGCGAACAACCGGCCGTCGCGCGTGCCGCCGGTGAGGATGCTCCCGCCCGCCGCGACCGCCTCCGCCACCTGCGCTTCGACCAGCTCGGCGGCGCGATCGGTGATCAGCGGGCCGATAAAGGTTGCGGGGTCGGCGGGGTCGCCGCGCACCAATGTTGCCGTACGCGCGACGAAGGCGTCGGTGAACCGCGCGAACAGCGGGCGTTCGACGATGATCTTGCGCGCGTTCATGCAGATCTGGCCCTGATGGTAGAAGGACGCGAACAGCGCGGCGTCCACCGCGCGGTCGACATCGGCATCGGCCAGCACGATCAGCGGATTATAGCCCCCCAGTTCGAGTACGGTGCGCTTCAGATGCCGGCCGGCGCGTTCGGCCAGCCGCCTCGCGGTCGGCGCGGACCCGGTGAACATGATCAGCCGCACGGCCTCGCTTTCGAACACGGCGTCGGCGACCGGGCCGATCTCGCCCGGCGCATTGGTGATCACGTTGAGCACGCCCGCGGGCAGGCCTGCTTCCTCCATCACTTCCGCGATCATCAGCCCGGCGACGATCGGCGAGTCCTCGGACGGCTTGAGCACCACCGTATTGCCATAGGCGAGCGGCGTCAGGATCGTCCGCCACGCCAGGATATGCGCGCCGTTCCACGGCGTGATGCCGAAGACGACGCCTAGGGGATGGCGCACGGTGAAGGCGAAGCGGCCGGGCACGCCGCTCCGCAGCACCTCGCCGACCGCCAGATAGGGCCAGCCCGCCGCGACACGCAGCGTATCGATGCTGCGCGCCACCTGGAACGCGGCGAAACCCTGGGTCGCGCCGGTTTCGGCGGTCAGCATCGCGCGGACCTCGTCGGCGCGGCGCGCCAATATGTCTGCAGCGCGCAGGAAGATCGTCGCGCGCGCCTGCGGCGTCGTCGCGGCCCAGGCGGGAAAGGCGGCCGCCGCCGCATCGATCGCGGCCTGCGCATCGGCGCGGCTGGATGCCGCCGCCTGCGCCACCAGCCGGCCGTCATAAGGGCTGGTGTCGGGATAGGTGCGCCCGTCCGCCGCCGGCACCCAGCGGCCGCCGATGAACTGGTCGCGGACGGGGGCTTCGCTCATGCCGTCATCCGGGGGCTGTATGCGGCGAAGGAGGGCGCGATCAGGATGCCGGGCCTGGCACGCATCACTTCGGGAATGGCGCGGATCACCGGCCCGGCCACGCAATATTGCATCGCCTTCGAACGGTCGGGCATGCCTTCGGGTTCGACAAGGTCGATGCGCGCCTTCAGCCCCGGCGCGCCCTTGATCTCGATCTCCCAGCCATCGTCATGATCCCAGCCGGGCATCGACCGGTCGAGCAGCCACAGCATCTGGATCGTGAAGAAGGGCTTGCCGTCCTTCATGCCGCGAAAGCGCCAGCGGAAATTGACGACGCCACCCGCCTTCACCACGCCGACCGGCAGGACGATATCCCTGTCCGCCACGCCGAATTCGTGATCGGCGACCACTTCGTCGAACTCGACCTGCATCGCATTGCCGACAAAGCCGACGACTTCGCCGAAGATATGCTTGAACACCTTCTGCACGCGCGGGCCGCTGGCGATTTCCTCCACCGGCTTGCCGACGCCCATCAGGTCGAAGATGAAGCCCGGCGACAGCACGTCGGAACAATCGTAGATTTCGGTCACCTCGACGCTGTCGACCTGGGTGCAGACGCTGGTGAGCAGCACGGACAGTCGCTCGCCGATGAAACCGGGATTGATGCCCGTGCCGAACAGCACCGAATTGCCCTCGCGGCATGCCTCTTCGAAGCCCTGCGCGTACGCGTCGCCTTCGGCGAGCGGATAGGTATGCGCGATCGTGCTGATCACGCTCTTGCCGCTGCGCAGCAGTCTTTTGATGATCTCGTCATGTTCGTCGTAGGATTCGGACGGGTTGAGCGGCAAATGCAGCACCACATCGGCCTCGGTCGCGACGATCTCGTCGACCGAATTGGTGGCCATGATCCCGGTTTCGCCGCGCCGCGCGATCTCGCCGGCGTCCTTGCCCACCTTGTGCTCGGAATAGACGAACAGCCCGGCCAGCTCGAGGTCGGGATGGTCGATGATCTGGCGCAGGCAGGTCTTGCCGATCGCACCCGTCGCCCATTGGATTACCTTGATCGCCATCAGTCCTCACCTTTCCCGTAATCGTCCTGCCAGCCGCGTTTCAGCCGCCCCGTCTGGATCAGCGTGCCGCCGTCGATCGTGATCGTTTCGCCCGTGATCCAGCCCGATCGCGCGCTCGCCAGGAACAGCGCGGCATCGGCGATGTCGTCGGCCTCGCCGATCCGGCCCATCGGCAGGATGCGTGCGAAGGCGTCGTAATCGACCGCGGCGGTCGCATCGGTGCGCACGACGCCGGGCGCGATCGCGTTGACGCGGATCGCGGGGCCGAGTTCGGCGGCGAGCATGCGCGTCATATGGAGCAGCCCCGCCTTGGCGGTGGCATAGGCGCCCATCGCGCGCGGCGCTGAAAGCCCGCCGATCGATGCGATGTTGACGATCGCGCCGCCATGCTCGCGCATCGATCGCGCCCACGCGGCACGGATCCACAGCAGGGGCGCGCGCAGGTTCAGCGACAGCGCGGCGTCGAAATCACGCATCGGCATCGCGACCAGCGGCCCGTCCGGCGGCGGCCCGCCGGCATTGTTGATGAGCACGTCGATCCGGCCTGTGGCGGCCAGCGCGGCATCGGTGGCGCGCGCGATCGTATCCGTATCCTCCACGCTGCCCGCGACGGCGGTGGCGGCCGCTCCGATCGAAGCGGCTGCCGCGTCCAGCCGGCCGGCATCGCGCCCCACGAGCACGACATGCGCGCCTTCGGCCGCGAACAGCCGCGCCGTCGCCAGGCCGATTCCACGCGATGCGCCCGTCACGATCGCCGATCTTCCCTGAAGCTGCCCCTTGTCCGGCGACGCTGCGGCCATCTCTCTCTCCGGCATTCTGCGATGCTGGGGCGAGCATATAAGTCGGCCGCAGTTAGTCAATCTACTTGATTATTTTTTCCGGCGTCGCGATGATGCCGGCGAAAGGATGGTGCGTGTGGACGGCGTGCATGCGGGACGGACGGCGCTGGTGACGGGCGCGGCGCGGGGGATCGGCCTGTCGATCGCCCGGGCTCTCGCGCAGGGCGGCGCGCGCGTGGCGCTGGTCGATCGCCTGCCGGCGGACGAGCCGGCCGCAACACTGCCCGGCAGCCGGGCGTTCAGCTGCGATCTGGCCGATCCCGACGCGATCGCCACGCTGCTCGACGAGGTGGCCGCCTGGGGCCGGTGCGACATGCTCGTCCATGCCGCCGGCCTGTTTCCGACCACGCCGGCCGATACGCTCACGCTCGATGCCTGGCGGCGGGTGTTCGCGGTCAATCTCGATGCCGCGATGCTGCTGGCACAGGGCCTGGCGCCGGCGATGCGGTCGGGCGGCTGGGGGCGGATGGTGATGATTTCGTCGGGCACGATCGGCGTGCCCCGGCGCGAGGTCGCGGCCTATGTCGCCAGCAAGATGGGACTGATCGGCCTGACGCGCGCGCTGGCGAGTGATCTCGGCGCCGACGGCATCACCGCCAACGCGGTCGCGCCCGGCTTCGTGTCGACCGAGGGTACGCGCGAGAAGTTCGACCGGATCGACGCGCTGGCGTCCTCGATCGCGGCGTGCCAGTCGATCCCGCGTCTCGCGACGCCGGAGGAGATCGCATCCGCCGTCTCCTTCCTCTGTTCGGACGGCGCGGCGATGATCAGCGGGCAGACATGGATGGTCGATGGCGGCTGGCACAGGCTTTGAATATGGGTTTCTTCAGGAGAGTGAGATGACCGCAACCCTTGAGCGCGACCGGGAGAAACCGGTGCTCGACCTGCTCGATCCCGACGTCTTCGCCGCCGGCCACCCGCATGCGCTCTACGATCGGCTGCGCGCCGAAACGCCGGTCTATCGCCATCCCGGATCGGCGGTGCAGCCCGGTTTCTGGGCGCTGCTGCGCCACCGCGACATCGAAACCGTGTCGCGCGATCCGGCGCGTTTCACCTCGACGCGCGGTTTCCGGCTGACCACCGATGTGCGCGCGGGCATGTGGCCTTCGGTCACCTCCGTCCTGGCGCGCACGCTGATCGCGACCGACCCCCCCGAACAGTTGCACCAGCGCGGGCCGGCCCAGCCCTTTTTCATGCCCGCCGGCCTCCGGCGCGTGGAGGAGCAGCTTCATGCCTATGTGGCGGAGCTGTTCGAAGGGCTGGAGCGCGACCTGGCGGACAGCGGTGATGCGCCTATCGAGTTTGTCGAGCGGATCGCCGCGGTCATCCCGATCAAGATGATCAGCCTGTTGCTCGGCATGCCGGCCAGCGACGAGCATCGCATCTTCGACTGGACCAATCGCGTGCTCGGCAGCGACGATCCCGATTATGCGCGCGACATCGACGATGCGAGCAGCGCCTATGAGGAGATGTTCGAATATAGCCTATGGCTGATGGAGGAGCGCCGCCGCGAACCGCGCGACGATGTGATGACCGCACTCGCCCATGCGACCGTCGATGGCGAACCGATGGATCCGGAGATCCGCAAGGGTTTCGCCGCCACGCTGATCGCGGCGGGCAACGATACCACGCGCAATTCGCTGTCGGGCGCGATGCTCACCCTGGCGGCCCACCGGCAAGAACGCGCGCGCCTCGCCGCCAATCCCGCGATGATGGGCAAGGCGGTCGACGAGCTGGTGCGCCACGTCTCCCCGGTCGTGCAGTTCATGCGCACCGCGACGCAGGATAGCGAGGTGGGTGGCCAGGCGATCGCGGCGGGTGAGCGGATCGTGATGCTCTATGGCGCCGCCAATCGTGATCCGGAGATGTTCGCCGATCCGCACCGGCTGATCCTCGACAGGCCCAACGCCAATCGCCACCTCACCTTCGGCATCGGCGCCCATCGCTGCCTGGGTTCGCGGCTGGCGGGCACGCAATTGTCGCTGATGCTGGGCGAGATCCTGCGCCGCTATCCCGATTACCGCATTCTCGGTGAACCGGCGCTGATGCGCAGCAACTTCCTGTGGGGGGTGAAGGCGCTCGACGTGGCGCTGCGGTGATCGGCCCTAGCCCTCTCACCTTGTCATTCCCGCGCACGCGCACGGGTGTCCGGGATTTCAGGGAGTCGTGAGATAATGGCGGTACCGCTTCTCAAATGACCCCAAAAACCAGTCGTCATTCCGGCGAAAGCCGGAATCTCGTGCTCTATGTCGAAGAAGATTCCGGCTTTCGCCGGAATGACGCGAGTTGTGATGAAAGCGCGCGCTTTCTACTGCCCATGTTCTCCCATTGCCGCCTGGAAGCTTGTCTCGACAACAGGACAACAGGCTCATCCCAAGGGATTGCTTGGCTTACGCCTACCTCAGCCAAAAGAATCCCGGACACCACTGCGCGCACGCGGGAATCCAGAGTCGTAGAGTTCGATGATCGACATCTTCTGGATTCCCGCGTGCGCGGGAATGACGGGGTGGCGGCTCAAACCTGCTCGACCAGTTCCCAGTCCCGCTCGAACGGCACCGCCGGGAAATGCTCGCTGTCGAGCGGATCGCCATCGGCAAGCGTCGGGGTGAAGGGCATGCGCAGCTTGTAATAGCCCGTCTGGAAGCGCGCGGTCTCGCCCGCCCATCGCGTCGTGTGCGCGCGGCGGCGGCGGTCGGGGGAGAGGTTGCCGTTCGCGGCATGCGCGGTCCACATATGATGCGCCAGCACGTCGCCGGGCTGCACGTCCCAGCCGATAACCTCCGGGCCGTTTTCGATCGCATCGAAATCGGGGCAGGGATCGCCGCTCGTATTCTTCGCGTCGGGCCGGATATGGCGGACGAAATTGGTGGAGGATGCATAGGCCGGACCCTCATGCGAGCCGGAGGCGTAGCGCATCGCGCCCGATTGCTGGTCGACATCGTCCAGCGCCATCCAGAGCGACAGCGCCTGGGTGCCGTGGATCGGCCAGTTGGGGCCGTCCTGGTGCCAGCTCGTCGGCGTCGGCGTCATCGGTTCCTTCACCAGCATCTGATCGAACAGGAGATTCACCTTCTCCGCGCGCAGCAGCCGCGCCGCGATGGCTGATGCGGGCGAGGCGAAGGCATAGTCGCGGAACGCCGCGTCGCGCCGCCAGACATAGGTTTCTACCGCCAGCCGCCCGCCATCCGCCGCCGCCTCGATATGGATCGGCCCCGGATCGGCGAGCACCCGATCCATCGCCTCGCGCATCCGCGCGACCCAGCCGGCATCGAACATGCCGCGCAGGCAGACCGCGCCGGTGGTCTCGAACGCGTCCACTTCGGCATCGGTGATGGGCCGTATCAATCGACTTGCCATGGCGACTCTCCTCCTGATTTTGTTCAGATACTTGACAAAATAATCGGTCGCGTCAACGTTTCCCCGAAAGCATGGCAAGGAGAGCATCGGCATGGCGGGGCGCGGACGGATCGATTTCCACACCCATTTCGTCCCCGACATCTATCGCGAGACGCTCGCCGCCGCCGGCATCGCCTCGGTCGGGCGCGTGCCCTTTCCGCAATGGAGCCTGGACGGCCTGTTCGAGGGGATGGAGCAGCTCGGTATCGCGCGGTCGCTGCTGTCGATCTCGGCGCCGGGCGTCGATTTCGGCGATCCGGTGCTGGCGATCGATCTCGCGCGCCGGACCAACGATCTGCTCGTCCAGCTCAAGGCCGATCATCCCGGCGTGATCGGCGGACTTGCGACCCTGCCGTTGCCCGACGTGCCCGCCGCGATGGCGGAACTGGCACGGTTGGAGGGATCGGGGCTGGAGGGCGTGATCCTGCTCACCAGCAGTCAGGGGCGCTACTGGTCCGATCCGGTCTTCGCGCCCTTGCTCGAAATGCTCGATGCGAAGGGCGCGCTGGTGCTGCTCCATCCCGGCGTTCCCGCAGGCGCCGAGGCCCTGGGCCTCACCCTGCCGCCGCCGATCCTGGAATTCGTGTTCGATACCACGCGCTGCGTGGCGGAGATGATCTTCACCGGTATATTCGACCGCTATCCCAATATCCGCTGGGTGCTGTCGCATCTGGGCGGAACCTTGCCCTTCGTCGCCTGGCGCCTGAGCATGATGGAGCATTCGCCGCGCCCGGCCTATGCCGAATTCAACGCGCGCGGGCGTAGCGTGCAGAGCTATCTGAAGCGGCTCTATTACGACACCGCCGTCTCGGCGGGGCCGGCCAGCCTCGATGCCGCGCTGTCGCTGGTCGGGCCGGAACGCCTGGTCTTCGGCAGCGACATTCCCTTCCTGCCCTTCGCCTTCGCGCAGAAGACGCTCGCCGCACTGGAGGATTATGAATGGCTGACGCCCGAGGCCCGTGATGCGATCGATTTCGGCACCGGCGGAAAGCTGCTTGAGGTTGGGGCGCTCTAGGGTCCGGACTCTAGGAAATCTGCGCCAGCAGCTTGAGCACCGTGGAATAATAGTCCGCCGGGCTGGCCTCCGGCCGCATCGGCGCGGCGGGCCCCAGCAGCCGCCGCACCAGCGCGTAGCCCCCGTCCGAAAGCGGATAGGGGGCAACCTCGCCGGTCTTCACATCCACCCAGGCCGGGATCGGCTTTCCCGGTTCGGCATAGCTCCGCCAGAAGCGCGCGATGGTCTCGGCGCCCGCCCGCCGGTTGCCGAGCGCCAGGTAGAGCGGGATGCGGATGGCGTCGAAGCCGAAGCGCGGCGGCTTGTCGGCGGCGGGGGCCGCGTGGCCGTCGGCGCCGATATCGGTCCAGTCGGTGGGCAGTTGCAGTGGGCCCGCGCGCGCCTCCACCAGCAGCTTTTCGCCGTCGGCGATCACCGCCGCCCAGCGATCGGCGCCATCGGCCTTGCGGAAGGCGTCGAGCGCCGGCCAGATATAATAAGAGAGGTTGATGGTGGTGCGGCCGGCATGATCGAAACCGGCCAGGCCGGGCAACAGCACGGTGCGCGACCCCTGTTTGCGGACCAGATGGGCGTGGATCGCGGCGCGGATCGCCGTCGCGCGCGCGCCATAGCGCGCATCGCGCCAGCGCACCGCCGCGCGCATCAGCGCCCAGGCGATCAATATGTCGCCATCGGTGGCGTTATTGGGATCGGTCACGCCCTTGCCGGGTTCGAACCGCCAGGAGAACAGCGCTTCGTGGGGGCGTATCAGCGTGGTTTCCGTCCAGCCATGGAGCCGGTCGAAACTGTCGCGATCACCGGTGATCTCGGCGAGCAGCATGGCATAGCCCTGGCCCTCGCTATGGCTGATGCCACCATTGCCGCTATCGGCGATGCGGCCCTCGCTTAGCAGATAGCGGGCCTTGAACGCGTCCCAGCCGGCGAGCTGGACGGGCTTTTTCGGCGCCGCGCTCGCGCATCCCGACATCATCAACATGCTCAGGGCGAGAAACGCGCGCCGCTCAATATCCATGACGCAGTTCGACAAGGCCGGGCGTCGCGCGCGTCAGCCGTGTCGTCAGCGCGGAACCGCTGCCGAGGCTGCGGAACCAGCTTTCATAGGCGCCTTCCAGGATATGCGGCGCTGCCTGCATCCACAGGCCGTCGTCGCCGGCGTCGAGCACGGCGGGCAGGTCGCTATGGATGATGTCGATCCCCTCGTCGTCGAGCTCGAGGCTGACGCGGCCCAGGCCCAGCGCGTCCCACAAGGCGTTCATCTGCGCGACCAGTTCATCGACATCGTCGATCTCTGTCAATTGCAGCATCGCGGCCAGCCGCACGCCCACGGCGTTGAAGAAACCGCGCGCCTGTTCCTCGGTCGCGCCGTCGCTCACCTCGCCGATCATGGCTGCCAGCAGCGCCGGATGGGAGCGCAGCAGCGGATAACCGGACAGGATCGCGAGCTCTTTCATGTCGGCGTCGACTTCAATACGCTTCTGAAACATCATTCGTTCCCTCCACCCAATTGCTGGCGGATGCCGATCAGGCTCTTGAACTCGTTATAATCGCCGAAGGTGTTGAGATTGAGTTCCCCGCCGATCCGGGTGCCGGGGCTGACCCGGTAATAGACGGAGCCGCCCGCCGAGATGCCGAAGCCCGTCTTGCTGATGCTGTCGAAGCGCGAGCGAACATCGTCATTCTGCGCCTTCAGTGAATCGAGCTGCCCCTGCGCCGCCGGATCGGTGGGGTAAAGCGGGCTGCTGCCCTGATCGTAGCTCTGATAGCCGGGCACGATGCTCGCATCGACGTCCAGCCGCTCGCCGCGCATCGCGTAGCGCAGCGGGAAGCTGACCGACAGGAAGCTCTGCGGGCTGAAATAGCCGCCATGGCCGAAGGTGAAGTAGTTCTGGTTGTTGCCGAATTGCTGGTAATTGGCGTTGACGCCCACCGTCAGACTCGACCGCGTATCGCGGTAGACGCGCAGATAGCCGCCCACATTCACCTGGATGCCGTGATTGTCGGCGACGTTGGTGCCGTCATAGCGATAATAGGAACCGTCGGCATAAACACCGCTGCCGTCCCTGTCATAGGAGAAGGAGACGCCGCCGCCGGCCTTCATCACCGCGCCCCAGAACGCGCCGGAGACCGGATCGGTGGTTCCGGCATAGGAGATCACGCTGTCGGTGACCGGGCGTCGTTCCGCCCAGATCCGCGCGGTGGCGTAGCGCGACAGGCGCGGCGTGACGGTGATCCCGCCCGCCACCTGATTCTTTTCGAACCCCAGCGGGGTGGTGCCGATATCGGCCTTCACGATCTTGTTCTCATAGCCCACCGACACCGCGACGCCCGAGGCGTGCTGGGTGTCGGCCTGGGTGAGCTGCGAGGGCTGCTGTTCGACGATGCCGATCGCTTCGGCGGTGGCGTTGCGACCGAAGCGCGCCAGGCCCGATCCGGTGGGCCGGCCGGCATCGAGCACCACCGCGCTTGCCTTGCCGGACACGCGGCCGCCCGCGAAGTCGGTCGAGATTTCCGCCGTGCCGCCCAGTTCCTTGAGCTGGCTCAGGCCCACCTCGCCCGAACGCTGGCGATAACCGGTGCTGACATCGACGCGCGGCCCTGTCTCGGTGCTGAGCGCGCGCATGTCGCGATCGATCGACTGGAGCACGGGATCTGTGATCGGCGCCTGGGCCACTTGGGCCGCAGGCGCTATTGGAGCAGGCACCATCGGCGCGGCATAGGCCGGAGCCGCCTGCGCGTAACCGGGCATCGGTCCCGGACTGATCACCTGGGGCGCGGCCGGATAGGCCGACATCTGCTGCGCGGGCATCGGCTGCTGCGCCGCCGCCTGCGGATTGCCGAGCGCGAAAGGGTTGACCGTCTGCTGGGCCGCCATGAACGGATTGGCGACCGCGCCCTGTGGCCGGTTGGCGAACGGATTGGCCGCAGTGAAGCCGCCGGCGGTGCTGCCGCTGGCGCCGACATAGAGTTCGCGGGCGCGCTTCAGATAGCGCATCGCCGCGCGTTCGTCGCCGCGCGCCTGTTCCATGCGCGCCGCCGCCATATAGACATTGTAGTCGCCGGGGCTGAGCGCGATCGCGCGCGCCGTCGCCTGGCGCGCGGTCTCGAAATCGCCGGCGGCGCTGGCGGAATCGACCAGGCCGATCAGCGCGCCCTTGTCCTGCGGCGCCTGGTTCAGCACCATCTGGAAGGTCTGCGACGCCTGTGGGTACAGGCCGCCCGACTGATAGAGCCGGGCCAGCGCCGAAAGCAGTTCGGGATTGCCCGGCGCGGCGTTCCATTGCGCCTGGAGCAGATCGAAGGCCTGAGCGAACTGGCCCTGCTGGCGCAACCGGTCCGATTGGGCGGCGACGAGAATGCCGTTGAGCCGGGCGACGGCGCGCTGCCCGTCGGGCGTGTTGCCCGTCCGCTCGACCACGCGGTGCACGGCCGATTGGGCAAAGGCGTCCTGGCCGCTCTTGGCGAGCACGCGGACCAGCGGTTCATAGGCGCGCGGATCGTCCGATCCTTCGGACAGCGCCTGTTGCGCGATCAGCGACGCACCCGCGATATCGCCCAGATCGAACAGCGCATCGGCGAGCGCGCCCTTGTTGGCGATGGTCAGCCCCGGCGTGTCCGCGAGCTGGCGAAGCGCCGCCATCGCCTGCGTGCCCTGGCCCTGGCCGGCCATGGTGCGGGCGCGGGCGATCGCGGCATCGGCCTTGATGTTGATCGCCAAGCCGCGCATCTCCGCCGTACGCGCGGCCTGCGGGATCCGATCGAGGAGCGCCTCCGCCTCGGTCGCCCGGTCGGTCTGACTCAGCAGCAGCGCGGCGGCATAAAGCGATTCGGGATCGGATGATGTGCGCAGGCCGCCCGCGATCGCGTCCGCATCGGCGCGGCGCCCGCGCTTCTCCAGGAAGCGCGCGAACTCGTAACGGATCCAGGGGTCCTTGGGGTCGGCCATCATGCCGCGCTGGAAAAGCTGTTCGGCGAGCACGACATTGCCTGTCGATGCCGCGTCCAGTGCCTGTGCGCGGATCGCGCGCGCCTGCACCGATCCCTCCGCCTTGCCGCCGCCCTTGCTTGCCGCCTGCGCGTAAAGCTGCGCGGCGTCGGCATAGCGGCCCTGGCGTTCGTAGATGCCGCCCAGCAGGTCGTAAGCGGGCGACTTGTCGGCGAAGTCGGATTGGACGAGCCCTTCGGCGATGCGCTGCGCCTCGTCCAGGCGGCCGGCATCCGCCGCCGCTTCCCCCTCGGCGATGCCCGCGAAGAAGCGCGCCGAATTGAGCGCTTCGGCCCATTTGGACGCGTTGCTGCCGCGCGAAGCGCGCTGGAGCAGGTCGCGCGCCTCGGCGAAGTGCTGGGTGCGGAGCCGCACCAGCCCAAGCCCGCCGAGCGCGTCTGCATCATTGACGTTGCGCGACAAAGCGGCCTGGAACCGGCGTGCGGCAGTGGCGAGATCGCCGGCATCGAGCGCCTGGAAGCCCGCCGCGCGCGCCTCTCCGCCACGATCTGCGGGTGCGGCCGACCGTTCGGCCGGCGGTCGGGCGGGTGTGGCGTTGGTCGGCGATGCGGGAGCGGCCGGCGGCGTCTGGCGTGCGGCTGTCGGTGCGGGCGCGGGCGATGGTTTGGGCGCCGGGGCCGGAGCGGGCGTCGGGCGCGGCGGCCCGGCCAGCGCCCGGCGCGCGGCGGCATTGCCCGGATCGATCGCGAGCACGCGGCGATAGGCCTGGTTGGCAAGATCGGTGCGGCCGCGCGATTGCCAATAACGCCCCTGTTCCATCAGCGCCGCGACGCCGGGCGCCTGGGCCGCGAGCATCGCGGGGGCGGCGATCGCGATCGCCGCCGTCGAAAAGGCCAACAGCCGAACCGGGTTACGCATCACGCTTCTCCACGGCGGCCAGGCGTTTACGCTCCTGCCGCTTGAGGATCATGTAGATCGGGCCGGAGACCAGCAGGGCCACGAGCAGGCCCGAAAAGGCCATCAGCATCGGGTGGCCGCTGAACCAATAGGCGATCCGCATCCACAGCGGCAGATCGCCGACCCAATAGCCGTTGCCCACCGCGAAGCTCGACATGCCTTCGCCGTTGACGACCGAGAGGTCGCCCTGGACCTGGGCGTTGATCTTCACATCTGCCAGCCCGTCGATCATCAGCGGCAGGCTGACGGTATCGTTGGCGAGCAGCGCGATCACGGTGCGGCCGCGCTCGAAGGGCGACTGGAAGCTGACGATGCCCGCGAAATTGTCGGTGCCGTAGAGCAGTTCGCCCGCCTGGTCCGGCGCCCGGTCGAAGGGCGACTGGCCTTCGAACACGCGCTCCACCGCCCCGCGTTCGGCAACGCGCAGGCGGCCATTCTCGTAACGGACCGGCGCATCGGAGAACAGGCTGCCGAGCTGGGCGAGCTGGGTGCCGCCGAGCACCAATATGTCCTTGGCGGCGAGCGCGTCGGCATCGATACCGCGCGTGACGGTCAGGCCGGTGACGGGCGCGCCGGTCGAATCGCCGAAGCGCCCCATCAGTTGCAGGAACGCCTCCACCGTCGCCGGGCTGGGCTGGGCCGCCATCACCACCGCGGTCTCGGCGAGGTCGGGGCGGATGGTGAAGGGATAGCCGGCATTCGCGAAGGTCGCGAGATCGGGCATGCGCAGCGCGTGATAGGCGCGGGTCAGGTCGATCGTGCTTTCGGGCAGGATGCTGGTGCGGACATTGTCGGGCAGCGTCCCCACGCACTTCTTCTTGTCGGCGATGATCAGGTTGTAGTCGAAGATCAGCTGGTTCTGGCCGAACAGATTGTAGCGCGGCAGCACGACCGACGCCTTGGATGTGTGCGAGGTCGTGTTGTTCTGGCCCGACAGGCTGTCGAGCCAGCCGTCGCCCGCCAGCGGCAGGGTGCGCAGATATTGTCCGTTGATCGACAGGTCGAGCCGCGAGGCCTTGCGATCAAGCCAGGGCGCGCCCGGATAGCGATAGGCAAGGTTGAGCGTCGCCCCCTGGCGCGGCCAGAAGAACAGGTCGGGCGCGACGCGGAAGGCGGTGGTGAGCGGCCCCGGCGGCAGGCCCATGCCCTGCAGCGTATAGGCGTCCACGATCTCGCCCAGTCGCACCGGCCGGTCGGTGCGCAGCCAGCGCGGCGCGCTGTAGCGCGGATAGCTGGGGATGCGCACGCCGTCGACCGAGGCGGTGGCGCCGCCGAACACGCCCTTGCGCGACGCGAGCGCGGCTGCGGCAAGCTTGAGCTCGCGATCGTCGCGGCCCATCACCAGCAGCAACTCGCCGAAGGGATCGGCCGGATTCTTGACGACCGCGACGGTCGCGCCGGTGATGTTGAGCGACAGGCCGGCGATCTGCCGGCGCGGGGTGACGAACACCACGGCGTTGCCGCGCGGAAGCTGGTTGTAGAGCGGCTTGAAGCTGAAGCCGCGATAGCTCGCCATGCCGCCGAACCAGGATGCGAGGCTCGCGGCGGCTTCGAATTCGGCATTGCTGGGCGCGCCGGCGAAGACGAAGGGCAGCTTCAGCGGCGCAACGTCGTAGCGGTCGAAAAAGGGCGCCGGCAGCCGCGTCAGGCTGGGCGCGAGCGGCAAGGTCTGCACCTGAAGGTCGAAATAGGAGCGGACATTGCTGATGTTCGCCCAGAGCGAGGAATGGAAGGGATCCTCGCAGTCGCGCGCATAATGGCCCAGGAAACGGATGTTGAGCTGGTTGTTGCCGGGCAGGAACATCGCCGGATTGACCGGCACCGTGATCACCTGGCCGGCGGCCAGCGCCGGATCGAGCTGGATGGTGCGCGCCACTTCGCCGTTGAGCAGGATCACGAGCTGGCTGACATCGCCGAGCAGCGACGGCGAATAGGCGAAATTGAGCGTCAGATTGGCGCCCGTCACCACTTGGTTGCCGCGCATGCCGAACGGAATGCCGATCTCGCCGCGCGTGCCCTGAAGGCGGATGGGATTGGTGACGCGCAGATCCTTGAAGGTCACGCGCTGCTGCGTGGTGCCGATGCCGGTGGCGGGCAGCACCGCCGGCACATCCTTGGGCACCGCCTGCGCGCGCGCGGCATCGGGCAGGAACAGCAGCGCGCAGAGCAGCGCCGCGCCCGTGGCGGCAATGTCGGAAAGCCGCCGACGCTTGCGGCGATTGGCCGGCGCCTTGGCGATGCGGATAAGCGTCGAGATATCGACGGTCAGAATGTCGCGGATCGAACGCAGGCCCGAAACACCGGTCTTCACCTTGGTACCCTCCCAGGCGTCGGCGCGCCCCATCACGGCGCGGACCAGCAGCCGTTCGCGCGCGCGATCGAGCGGCTGGAAGCGCACCTGCGCAATCCCGCGCTCCATCCGCACGGTATCGACCGGAATGGTCAGCGTATCGTCGCCCATCGGCATCGAGATGTCGGTGACGTTGCGGCCCTGGAGCACGAAGCCGGACGGCATCCGCGCGGCGAGCCCGCCCATCGAGATATTGTTCGACGCGCCTTCGACGACATAGCCGTCCTCGAAATAGAGCGTTACCGGCACATCCACGTCGATGCGGATATGCTGGCGCGTCTGGCGCCGTTCGCGCGCGACGGAGACGGCGGCGACCAGGATGATCAGGCTGAACGTCGCCCAGGCGGCGTTCAGCGCCAGCGTGTCGCTCTGGATGTTGAACAGGTGCGGGAAGAACAGCCATTTCACCACGCCGAACGCGATGCCGAACACCAGCAGCGCGATGGTGATCAGGTGCGGCCGCACGATCGCGAAGTCGAAATAGGTCTTGTCGAGCAGCCCGCCCTTGTCGGTGACGTTGAACTTGCCCTTGCGTGGCTGGAACAGCGTGAAGACCGTCGGCTTGACCAGATGGAAGGCCAGCAGCGTCTCGTAGATCTCGCCCCAGAAGGGGCGGCGGTCGCCGCCCTGGATGCGTTCGCTCGACTGCATCGAAAGGAACAGGTGCGGCAGCGCATAGGCGAAGATCAGCGACGCCGAAGCGTGGATGATGTTCTGCCCCGCGATCAGATAGGAAAGCGGCGAGGTGAGGAACACGATCCGCGGCAGCGGAAACTGGAAATGCAGCATCGCGTTGAGGTAGCAAAGCCGCTGCTGCCAATTGAGGCCGCGGCCGAGCAGTGGATTATCGACGCGGAAGATCTGCGTCATGCCGCGCGCCCAGCGGATGCGCTGGCCGACATGGAGCACCAGCTTCTCGGTGGCGAGGCCGGCGGAAAGCCGCGTGCCGATATAGGCGGTGTTCCAGCCCATGCGCTGCAGCTTCAATGCGGTATGAGCGTCCTCGGTGACGGTCTCGCCCGCGAAGCCGTTGGTCTCCTCAAGCGCGGACCGGCGGATGATCGCGCAGGATCCGCAGAAGAAGGTCGCGTTCCACAGATCGTTGCCCTTCTGCACCGCGCCGTAGAACAGGTCGCCTTCGCCCGGCATGTCGCGCGCGACCGACAGGTTGCGCTGAACCGGATCGGGCGAGTAGAAATGGTGCGGCGTCTGCATCAGCGCCAGCTTGGGATCGGTCTGGAACCAGCCGACGGTGAGCTGGAGGAAGGCGCGGGTCGGCACGTGATCGCAGTCGAAGATCGCGATCAGCTCGCCATCGGTCTTCTTCATCGCGGCGTTCAGATTGCCCGCCTTGGCGTGAAGATTGTCCGCGCGCGTCAGATAGCCGCAGCCGGCGGTGCGCGCGAAGGCCTGGAATTCGGGGCGCCGTCCGTCGTCCAGGATGAACACGCGGAAACGATCGGCGGGATAGTCCATGTCCATCGCCGCGAACACGGTGTTCTGGACGATCTCCAGGCTCTCATTATAGGTCGGAATGTAGACGTCGACGATCGGCCATTCGTCGGGCGCGCCCTCCACCTCGATCACCGGGCGTTCGAGCGGCCAGCTGGTCTGGAGGAAGCCGAGCACCAGGATCACCCAGGCATAGAGTTCGGCCAGATACAGGCCGCTGCCCAGCAGAAAGGCGGGGATGCTGTCGAATTCCAGCGTGTTGGTGGTCCGCCACACGATATAGCGCGTGGAGATGACCAGCGAGAGCGCGGCGATGGTGAGTGTCGCGCGGCGGCTTCGCGAGCGGCCGATCACGATCGCGCCCACGATCGAGGACAGCGCGAACAGCCATTGCGAACGCTCGTCGAGCGGCACGGTGACGACCACGATCGCGAGGGCGGCGACACACAATCCGGAGATGGCGAGCAGCGCGGTGCGCGCGGGCGGCGGCAGGGCGGCGATATCCATGGCGGTCAGATCTGCAGCGAGGCGGCGCCGGCATCCTCGTCGGCGACAAGGCCGAGCCGGCGCTCGACCGCATGGGTCAGCCGGTCGAGATCGATGCGGACCACGCTGGACGGCGCGAATTTCGGGATCGGCTCGAACATGGCCAGCGCCTCGTTCACGGCTTCGTCGCGGCGCACGGTGCCGAGCAGCGAATCGCCCAGCAGTTCGCGGATGAAGGAATGGCTGTGGCGCGAGAGCCGCCTGGTATCGTCGAGCTGGTTGAGCACGAACGCGGTTTTTTCGAGCTGCGCGACGGGCGTGCCGGGCTCGACCAGCGGCAGCGTCGCCAGTGAACCCGCGAAGGGCAGCAGGGGGCAGATGTGCAGATCGCAATGGCTGAGCAGCCGCGTCTTGAGCGCGCGCGATCCGGATGCGATGTCCAGCAGCGTGATGCGGTGCGGATCGAACAGGCCCGGATCGTCCTGTTCGAGCACGTCGAGGAAGCGCCTGTCCTCGGTGATTGCATGGCCGTTGAGCAATTCGACGCCGCCCACCACCATCGTGTCGCCGGGCGCATAGGTCATGCCCGCCACGGTCTGGCTCGGCAGCATCCCGAAATGCAGCTTCAGCGAATCCTGATAGGTGAAATCGATCGCGGTCACCTGGTGTCCGCGTTCGGCGAGGTGCATGGCGAGCTGCGCGGTCAGGAAGGTGCTGCCGACGCCGCCCTTGGGCGAATGAAACAGGATCAGCATCAGGTCTTGTCCGAAAGGCGGCCGAGGAACTGGCGCATGTTGACGACCTCGCCGCGCGGCTCGGCGGCCGGCGCGGCATCCTTGGCATAGCGGCTGAAAAGGCCTGCCTTCCTCGGTGGCGCCGCCGGGCGCTCGACGCGTTCGGGCGGGCTGGTGCGCGTGCGGATCTGCACTTCGGCGGCGGCGAGCGTCGGTGCCTTTTCGCCCATGACGCGTTCGTCGATCAGCAGCGCCTCGAAGATCGGCCAGAGTTCCATGTCCGCGAACGGATCGGGGAATTCCTGATATTTGAAATCCCTGCGGTTCAACCGCGCGAGTAGGCTCTTTGCATCCTGGCGCATTGGGGAGTGCTCCAAAATTAGGATCCCCAGAATGCGCATCAATGGTTAATAAGGTGTTAGGTCTGCGACGAGCCGCTAAGCTGAATATTGATAGACAGGCTTTTTTCTTAATCGCTTGCTGCCGGTTCCTCTGCCCGTGTCGCGATCATGCTCACGCCGCGACCGCCGATCGCTCCGGCCCATGCTCCATGATGGTGGTCCGCCGCATGTCGCGCTTCTCGTGCATGTCGTCGAACGGCGTGGCGCGGTGGAGCGTGCAGCGATTGTCCCAGATCACGAGATCGCCCGCGCGCCAGCGATGCGCATAGACGAAGCGCGGTTGCGCCGCGAAGGCGTTGAGTTCGTCGATGAGCGCGCGGCCCTCGTCCGGATCCATGCCCGCGATCTCTCCGGCATGCGCGCCGATGAACAGGGTCTGCCGTCCGTCGGGCGCCGGGCGGACGATCGGCTGGAGCACCGGGGGCAGCCGATCGCGGATCTCGGTGGGCGGCAGGGGCGATCCGGCGCGTGCGCGTGAGTGCCAGATGGAGTGCCAGGCGGATAGCGGCGCGATCCGGCACCGGATCTCCTCCGGCAGCGCCGAATGGACAGCGCGCAGATCGATGAATTCGGTCTCTCCGCCGTGCGCCGGAACGATGCGCGCGGACAGCAACGACCATTTGGTCGGCAGCGCGTGGAACGAACTGTCGGTGTGGAAGACATGATCGGCCTTGCCGAACTGGCGGCGCGGCGAATCGCGCGGTTCGATCTCCCCATCGGCATTCAGGTTGGAAACGTCGAATATGCCTTCGCCCACGCGCCGCACCTGCGCGGCATCGCGGATGCCCAGGCTGGGCGGCAGCTCAAGCGCGCCGAAGCGACGGCTGAACGCGATCTGCGCGTCGTCGTCGAGCCATTGGTCGCGCAGCACCAGCACGGCATGGGCGTCGACCGCCGCTTCCACGGCGGATGGCATGGCCGGGTCGAACAAGTCCACGGCCGCGGCTTCGGCAGCGAACAGGGGATGCAATGCACGCGTCTGCAGGTTCATGCAGGCCCTCGCCGCTTCCTCTTCAGATGGTCAAGTAAATTTACATATCGGCCGGGCAGTGGCAAGTCCCGCCGATGGCCGCTGGCGATGGGCGGCGGCTCGACGAAAATCATCTGCCTCCATTCGCAACAAGGCAGGCGACAATTCGATTCGGAGCGGCTAGTCAGCGCGCATGACCAGATCCGCAACCGACGTGATGCAGGACATCATCTTTGCCGCCGTCATGGACGGTATCGAGGCGCTCAAGACCGCGTCGAAGGGATTGCCCAACAATCTCGTCCGCGATCTGGGCGCGCTGCACGTCAACACGACCTTCGCGGATCTGCCCCCCGAGTTGCGCACCGCGATCGCGGCGAGCGTGCGCGCCGCGTTCACGCGGCTGCAGAAGGAAGGCTATGTCGTCTCGGGTGGGAAGCCCGCCGGCGGCCCCGATCGTCCGGCACGGCCGATGCCCGCCCATGCGCCGCGTGGCGCGGGGCCGAAGCCAAGGCGTCCGCAATCGCCGAACAGCCGGTCGAGGCCGGGCGGTGGCGGCCGCCCGCCGGGCAAGCCGGGTCCGGGCCGCCCCGGCAACAAATAGCAGATAGCCGTCAAAGCCAGCGCGGGCGGGCGACCGGCTGCGCATTTTGCTGCGCCTTGTCTTCCGGCTCGCGCATCGCGCGCGCATAGCCGCCGGGCGCCAGCCGCACCGTCAATCCCGCGACGAGCGCGACGCAACCAAGATGGAACAGCCATCCGGCCGTGAAGCCGCCGCCGCGATCGTGCAGCGCGGCGAGGATCCAGGGCGGGATCGCCGCGATCACGAAGCCGCCACCCTGCATCAGCGCGGAAAGCGCGCCGGCGCGGGCCGGATTCGGCAGATGGTCGAGCGCGACGATCATCGACAGCGCGAAACAGCCGCCCAGTCCGGCGCCGAGCACGATCGACCAGAGCATCGGCGCGGCTTCGGGCGACAGGATCAGTGCGGTGAATCCGGCCGCCTGCATCGCCAGGCTCAGCCATAGCCAGGGCCTGCGATCCGCCCGCCGGCCGGCGAGCATGGGAAGGAGCAGCGCGGCCAGCGCCTGGCTCGCAGCGACGATCGCCAGCAGCCCACCGCTGGCGGCGCCATCCCATCCGCGCTCCTGATAGGACAGTGCGAGCCAGGCCACGACCGATGCATAGCCGCCATTGACGAGGCCGAAACAGGCCATCAGCAGCCAGGTGCGCGGCAGCCCGATCAGCGCCGGCGTCGCACCGCGCGGCGGCGGGGCATTCCCGCCGCGCGGCAAAAGGCGCGCCGCCATCGCCGTCGCGACGATCGCGGGCAGCGCGAGTGCCGCCAGCGCCAGGCGCCAATTGCCCGACACGCGCGCGATCAGAGGCGCGGCCTGCGCGCCCAGCGCGCCGCCGCCCATCAGCATCGACGAATACAGCCCGGTCACCATGGTCACATGGCGCGGGAAATGCTGTTTGATGACGCCGGGAAACACCGCCTGGACGATCGCCGCGCCCAGCCCGCACAACGCCGCCGTCGCCAGCAGCATCCAGCCCGTGCCGGCGTCCAGCCGCAGCAGCGATCCCAAGGCGAGCATGGCGAGCGCGCCGGTGATGGTCCGCCCGGCACCCAGCGCATCGCGCAGGGCGGGGCCGGCAAAGGCACAGCCGCCCATCAGCAGCATCGGCACCAGGGTGAGCAAGGCGATGCCCTGCATGCCCAGTCCGGTTTCCGAGCCGATCGCCACGGCCAGCGGCCCGATTCCGGTCAGGAACGGTCGCAGGTTCAGGCCGATCATGGCCACGGCCGCGATCAGCAGGGCATTGCGCGGCATGGCTTTCAGCCCGTCAGCCGGGCGTCCTGCCACCGCCGCCATTCGCCGTACAGATCGGGACAGGTGTCGAGCCGCGCCGGCACATGCCGGATGGTCATCGACTGTTCGGAAAAGGGCCGGGCGAGTTCGGCGCGGAGAGCCGCGGTCGACAGGCCATGGGGTTCGCCATCCTCGTTGGAATAGGCATAGGTCACGCTGCCGATGCCGGCGAGCCGCATCGCCGCCATGCACATCGGGCAGGGATGGCCGCTCGCGAAGACCGCGCATGCGCTCAGATCGGCCGAACCGAGCGCCTGGCTGGCGGCGCGGATTGCGGCCAGCTCGGCATGCGCGGTCGGATCGTGCGAACCGATCACATCGTTGACGCCCGTCGCGACGATCTCGCCGCCGCGCACGACGACCGCGCCGAAGGGGCGGCCACCCGCCGTGGCATTGGCATGGGCGAGCGCGATCGCCGTGCGCAGGAAATGGTCTTCAGTCTTCATCGCGCGCGCCGTCAGGGCCTGGCGTTCCACGCGGCGACCTTGGCGCGGGTCTCGGCGAGCATCCGGTCGAGCGCGGCGCGGTCCTGAACCGAGCCGCGCAGGATCACCGCATGGATCGCGCGCGTCGCCGCGATATCCTCCAGCGGATTGCGGTCGAGCAGCACCATGTCCGCCGCCTTGCCGCGGTCGATCGAACCATAGCGGTCGAGCGTGCCGAACCAGGCCGGGCCGGCGCGCGTCGCCGCCGACAGGGCCTGGGCGGGCGTCAGGCCGTAGCGCGTATAGAGCCCCAGTTCGTCGTGCAGGCCGATACCGGGATAGTTGAACGAATTGAGGAAGCCGGCATCGGTGCCCGCCATGATCGTGACGCCGGCCGCCTGGAGCAGCGGCAGCACCGCCGCCTCGCGCTCGATCTGGTCGTGGCGGGCCGCGATCGCCGTGGCATCGGCCTGTGCCGCGCGCTCGACGCGCCATGTATAGGTCGCGCGCAGCCTGGGGCCGATATAGGCGAGGTAATCGTCGTTCTTGTGATCGTCCTGGTCGAGATAGGCGATGATGCGGCCGCCGTTGAGCGTGGGGGTCACGAAGACGCCTTTCTCTACGAAGCGGCGATAGGACGCCATCGCGGTATCCCGGTCGAAGCTCGCATTGATCCGGCGATTGGCTTCCGCCCGGTCGATCCTGCCTGCCGCAAAATCGGCGGCGATCGCGGCCTCGTCCTCCGCACCCGCCTTGAAGGCATAACCCAGATGCTCGATCGAGCTGATCCCGGCGTCGACGGCCTGGCCCACGGTCAGCGCCATCGGGATATGGCCGGATGCGCGCAGCCCGGCGCCGCGCACCTGGCGTAGCGCATGGAGGAACAGGTCCGGCTTCAGCGTGCTGTCCGTGATCTTCACGAAATCGACATTCAGCGTCTTGAGGCGGGCGACCGCGGCGTCGACATCGGCCTCCGATCCGGTTTCGATCGTACCCTTCCAGATCGGCTTGATGCCTTCGATCTTGGGGCCGGAGCTCAGCAGGGTCGGGCCGAACAGCGCGCCCTTGGCGATCTCGTCGCGCCAGCCCAGCACCTGCAGCGGCAGATCGCCGGATGCGTCGCGGACGGTGGTGATGCCGTGCGCGACATAAAGCGGCAGCAGCGCGCGGTTCTCCTCGATCAGATCGGGGCCGCCGCCGAAATGGACATGCATGTCCCACAGGCCGGGGATCAGATAGCGCGCCTTGGCGTCCACCGTCCGTTTCGCGCTCCACTGCTTCGCGACCTCCGCGTCGCCGCCGACCGCGACGATCCGGTCGCCCGTCGTCGCGACCGCCTGATCGGGGATCAGCCGGGCATGTTCGACATCGACGATGGTGGCGTGGCGGATCAGGATATCGGCCCGTTCCTTCGCCGCCGCCTGCATCGGCAGCAGCGCCAGTCCGGCGAGAAGGGTGGAGAGGAGGCGTTTCATGCGTCGAGTCCCGGAAATTCCATGTCAGCAGACCGGTAACTTCGCGCTTTTGCATTCGCAAATTAGATGTATGGAAAAACAATATCCATTATCTGAATGATCATGCTCGATCCGCGCCTGCTCCGCACTTTCGTGACCATCGCCGACACCGGCAGCTTCACGCTGGCGGCGGAACGGCTGCACATGACGCAGTCGACGGTCAGCCAGCAGCTCGGCCGGCTGGAACAGGCACTGGGGCAGGATCTGATCGATCGCGCCGCCAGGCCGGTGCGGGCGACCGCGTCGGGCGAGCGGCTGCTCGGCCATGCCCGGCGGATCCTGTCGCTGCAGGCGGAGGCGGAGACATTGCTGTCGGATCAGGCGGGCACCGCCGCGATCCGGATCGGCGTGCCCGACGACATCGTCACCGCGCCGATGAGCCGTGTCTTCGCGGAATTCGCTGGCCGGCACCGCGAGGTCCGGCTGGACGTCACCACCGGGCTCAGCCGCGATCTCGACCGGCGTTTCCGGGCCGGCGAGTTCGATATCATCGTCGTCAAGGAGCCGAAGGCGAGCGTCGATTGCCGCGCATCCTTTCCGGAAGCGATCGGCTGGTTCGAATCCGCCGGCCGCGCGATTGCATGGCCCGATCCGCTGCCGCTGGTCACCTTTCCGCCGGGCGGCCTGTATCGCGATGCGATGTTCGACCGGATCGAGCGTGAACGCCGGCGCTGGTATGTCGCCTTTTCGGGCACCAGCCTCAGCAGCGTCCTTGTCGCGGTGGAGGCGGGGCTGGGCCTGTCCCTGGTGCCGGCGGGCGTGGCGGCGCACTATGGCGTCCGCCCGTTCGCCGCATTCGGACCGGAACCGGCGATGGTCGCTTCGATCTATGCCTGGGAACGAACCGGCCCATGCGCCATGCTCGTCGAGAGCATGATCGAGGTGCTTGCCCGCCGGTTCGACGCGGCCGGACGACGCCTGGGCTGACGGTGCGGCGGCGATCTCTCTCTGGCCGCCATGTCGCGGCCGGCCGCGCGAACAGGTTCGTCGCATGCGGCAACGGTTTAAATATTGCTGTCACACGATCTTCCTATGTGCGCGGCCCATGGGATCGGATGGCTCAGACTTATATGCCCAGCGCGCCGATCTGCTGCGCTATGTCGGGCGCCGCGTCGATGATCCGGCGCTTCGCGAGGATATCGTGCAGGAGGCGTATCTCCGGCTGCTCACCTATCAGGCAAAGCCCGACGCCAACGTCACCAATGTCGTGGCGTTCCTCCGCCGGATCTCGATCAACCTGGTGCGCGACTATTTTCGCCGTTCGGGCCGGGGCATGGCGACCGAACTGTCCGAAGACCTGCCGTGCCCGCGATCGGATCTGGAAAGCCAGGCGGAACAGCGGCAGTTGATCGTGATCGTTGCGGGCGTTCTGGGCAGAATGCCCGGATTGCGGCGAGAGGTGTTCATCGCCCGGCGGCTGCATGGCGCGTCGGCAAGGGAGGTGGCTGAACGTCTTGGAATTTCGCCGGGCGCGGTCGACACGCATGTCGCGCGGGCGGTGCTCGATCTGCATCGCGCGATGGCGACGCTGGAGAAGCGAGGCGCATCTGCCGGACGATGACACCATCGAGATGGAAGCGGCGCAATGGGTCGCTTCGCGCATGAACGGGGGATCGTTCGACAAGGCGGGTTTCGATGCCTGGCTTGCCGCGGATCCGCGCCGCAAGCCGTTGTTCGACACCATGTGGCGGCGGATCATGGGGGCGGACATCGATCAGGCGCTCCACGATTATGGCCGGCGCCGTCGATCGCGGAAGCGGCTGGCTGCGGGTGCGGCGGCGTGCATGCTGTTCTTGTCCGCCGCCTATCAGGCCCGGCCCGCGATCGAGCTGTTTCTGGCGCCATCGCACAATTATGCGGCGGCCGATGGCGTCATCCGCGAGGTGAGGCTGGATGACGGCACCCGGCTGACTCTGGCTGGCGGCGCGGAAGTGCAGGTCCGCTACACCCGGCACGAGCGCGAAGTGACATTGATGCGCGGTACGATCTTCGCGGATGTCAGGCGCGACGAGACTCGCGTTTTTCGCGTCGAGGCCGGGGATGGCGAAATCACCGTGCTGGGCACGCGTTTCGAGGTGGCGTTGAAGCCGGACATGGTCCGAACCGCGGTGGAGCATGGCACGGTGCGTTTCGGGCGCGATCGCTGGTTCGGCACGCCGTTGGAACTGGGTGCGGATCAGGCTGCGTCACTGACGCCGGATGGGCTGAGCAGAGATGCCGGCGGCCCGCATCGCGTCGCGCGATGGCGCGCCGAATGGGCGGAATATGAGAATGCAACGCTGGGCCAGGTGATCGCGGATCTCGAAAGCGTCTCGCCCGTGCCGATCATCATCGACGGGGCATTGGCGGAACGACGCGTGAACGGGCGCATCCGCCTGACCGACCCGCTCAGGCAAGTCAGAAATCTGTCGGTCGTTCATGAATTCAAGGTTAGTGAGAATGGGAATGCGATCACATTGTCTCAATGATCGGCATGATTTGTAATATGGATTCGTGAATTCCGTAGTAAAAGTGCAACAAAATACTTTGTAAGATTTGTGCCGATCCGGCGTCTTCCCTGTCGAACCCATTCAAGTTCGGTAAAAGGGGAATCTCCTGTGATCATGTCTCTAGGTGCGCTCCGTACGAGGGCAGCCGTATTCGCGCTTGCGATCGGCTCGATCTCCGTTTCGTCGCCGGCCCAGGCGCAGGCAGGCCTGTCGCTGCCGTCGGCATCGCTGTCCGAGACGCTCAATGCGCTTTCGCGCGATGCCGGTGTGGAGATCCTGGCCGATCCGGCTTTGTTGCGCGGCAAGCGGTCCCGTCCGGTTCGTGGCGCATCGACTCCCGAAGCGGCGCTTGGGCAGTTGCTGCGGGGTTCGGGCCTGCGTTACGAGAAGCGCGGCAACGCATTTCTGATCGTGCGGAGCGCATCGGGGCCGCAGACCGGCGCCACGCGTTCGCCGGGCGCGCTTTCGGGGCAGGACCGCGTGGCCGAGCAGCGCGTCGCCGAACGCGCGATCGAGGTCGCCGGCGCGGATGGCGAGGGCGAGGCCGCGATTGTCGTGACGGGGTCGCGCATCGCCCGCCCCGAGCTCGAATCGCCGATGCCGGTGAGCGTCATCAGCATGGAGACCGCGCAGCGCGTCGGCCGGACCAACGCCTATGACGCGCTGTTGCTCGATCCCGCCGTAGGCCCGGGCATCGGCCCGCGCAGCGTGAGCGATCCCGTCAACAATTCGGGTTCGGATCACGGCATCGCAACGGTGGCGCTGCGCAACATGGGCACCAATCGCAGCCTCACGCTGATCGACGGCATGCGCCGCGTATCGAGCTCCGCCACCAGCTCGGCGGTGGATCTGAACATGATCCCCCCCGCCATGATCGACCGTATCGAGATCGTGACCGGCGGGGCCGCGGCGATCTATGGTGCGGACGCGGTAACGGGCGCGGTGAACATCATCACCAAGGATGTCATCGACGGCCTGAACATCTCCGCCAACCAGGGCATCTCCCAGCATGGCGATGGCGAACGATCGGTGCTCTCGATCTCGACCGGCGGCAAGTTCGCGGACGGGCGCGGGTCGCTGGCGATCGGTGGCACCTATTCGCGCAGCGGCGCGGTCTATACCGGCGACCGCGCCTTTTCCCGCGGGCGTATCCTGTTCCAGTCCAATCCCGCGAGCAGGAGCGCGACAGATGGTATCCCAGACCGGATCATGATCAAGGATTTCCGACAGATCTTCGTCGGATACCAGCCGAGTTTCTATTGGGCGGCGGACGACACCAATTATATCGTCGATGTCGCCGACAATGTCGTGCGCAAGCCGATCGGCGGTACCCGGATCAGCGGTGGCAACTACGGTTTCTGGTCGGGCGGCGAGGGCGGCCAGCTCGAGGACAGGCGCATGCTCCAGTCCCAGCTCGAAGCTCTGGCGGTGATCGGCAAGGTGAAATACGACGTCACCGATGCGGTGACCTATGAAGCGCGCTTCGATTACGGCCGTTCGCACTCCTTTGTCGGCGGCAGCCTGTTCCGGCAGGACAGTCGCGCCAACACCGTCAACAATCATGGCGGCGATGTCGCCTATCTCGACAATCCCTATCTGCCGTCGGCGCTGCGCCAGTTCATGCTCACCAACAATCGCACCGCGCTGGGCATCAACCGCGCCTATGGCAATTTCCCGGCGATCGAGATCCTCCATGACTATGAGAGCTTCACGATCTTTCAGGGGCTGGGCGGGCGGCTGGCCGACAGGCTGAACTGGCAGGCCTTTTATCAATATGGCCGCACCACCGACGATGTGAACTACACCAACGTTCCGCTGGCGTCGCGCTATGCCGCCGCGCGCGACGTCATCGCCGATCCGGCGACCGGCGCTCCGGTCTGCCGGAGCGCGGCAGCGCGCGCGGCGGGCTGTACACCGTTCAACATCTTCGGAAACGAGCCGCTTACCCAGGCGCAGCAGAATTACATGCTGACCGACAGGACCGGGCGGCGCGTCAACACGCAGCAGGTCTATGGCGCAAGCGTCGCCGGCGACCTGCTTTCCCTGCCTTATGGCGATCTGTCGATCGCGCTGGGCGTCGAGCGGCGGCGCGAGACGCTGGACACGGTCGACGATCCGCGCGCGGCAACCGGTGAAGTCGCCTATTTCGGCCTGGCGGGCGCGCAGCCGGATATCCGCGCGTCGCGCAAGGTATCCGAAATCTATGGCGAGCTGGTCGTGCCCGTGCTGCGTGGTCTGCCGTTCGCGCACCGGCTGGAGGTGGAGGGCGCCTATCGCTATTCGGACTATAGCGGTTACGGCAAGACCGATACCTGGAAGCTCGGCGCCACCTGGGAGCCGATTCCCGGCCTGGCGCTGCGCGGCGTGCGTTCGCGCAGCGTGCGCGCACCCAATTTCGGCGAGCTTTACCGGCCCCAGACCGAAACCGCGAGCGGCAGTCCGGCCGATACCTGCATGGGCGCGGCCTATAATCTGACGCCCGAGCGCGCCGCCAATTGTCGCGCGCTCGGTATCGCCGCGCCGCTGCCCTATGAACAGCTCGGCCCGGTCATCGTTTCCGGCGGCAACCCCAATCTGCAGCCCGAAACGTCGAACAGCCTCACCCTGGGCGCGGTGTTCCGCCCGCGCTTCCTGCCCGGCTTCGATGCCACGATCGATTACTGGAATATCGAGATCAGCAACGTCATCGCGTCGTTCGGGGCCGGGGATGTCTATCGGCTCTGCACCGATCTACCGTCGATCGACAATGTCTTCTGCCGCTCGATCCAGCGCGACCCGGTGACGCATCTCGCGACCCGGCTCGAAACCTTCCTGGTGAACGCGCAGGAAATGGGCGCGCGGGGCATCGATGCCGGCATCAACTATCGGCGCACGCTGGGCGAGGGGACGCTCGGCCTGTCGCTCAAAGGCACCTATCTGCTCAAATATATGCTGCACACCACGCCGGGGCTTACTGCCGGCGACGTGCAATATGACGGCGCCTATTCGAACCCGCGATTCCGGGGAACGATGCTGCTGAGTTATTCGACCGAAAAACTGGATTTCAATCTGAACACGCGCTTCGTGAGCGCCGCCAATTATGCGGTCGGGCCGACGGTTACTGCCGAATCCTATCCCGACAACCGGATCCCGTCGCGCACCTATAACGACATTTCGGTGGGGCTGCGGGTCGACGAACGGTTCCGCATCGCGATCGGTGTCGAAAATGTGCTCGATGTCGATCCGCCGATCTTTCCCTATGCCCAATATGGCGCGGGGGGCATCTACGACGTGATGGGCCGATATGTCTTCACCAGCATCAATCTGAAGTTCTGATCCGCGCGGCCGGCGGCCCGATACGTCGGGTTGCCGGCTCCGCCCTGTCTTTCCCGGGATGCATAATATGAAAAGATCCGGTCTCGCATTGATGTTGCTGCTGGCTGCCGGTCCATTGGCGGCGCAGGTGCCGGCGGCGGCGATGAAGAACGGTCGCGGCACGATGGTGATGGCGCATCGCGGTTGCTGGGAAGGCGGCGCTCCCGAAGTCTCGGTTTCCGCGATCCTCGCCTGCCAGGCGATCGGGCCGGACAGCGTCGAGATCGATGTGCAGCGCACGCGCGACGGGCAGCTGGTGCTGATGCATGACGACACGGTCGACCGGATGACCGATGGAAAGGGGCTGATCGCGGACATGACGGGCACGCAGGTTCGCGCGCTTCGCCTGCGCGAAGGGGCGGGCGGCCCGGCCGCGCCGCTCACCGACGAACATGTGCCGACCCTGGAAGAAGGGCTGAGGGCCGCGAAGGGCCGGTTCACCGTCAATCTTCATCTCAAGCTGCCGGTCGAGCAGGAGGTTGCCGATATCGTGAAACGGCTCGGCATGGTCGGGCAGGTGACGACCTGGGTGGCCGGCAAGGCTGATGACGACCGGCTGATCAACTCGCCCTTGCGTGGCGCCATCGGAATGATTCCCGTCGTCCACGAATGCGCCGATCCGGCGGGCGCATCCTGCCAGGCAAGTCCGATCGCGAACTATGCGCCGATCGAGCCCGTCGGCTTCTACGTCATTCCCAAGGCCATGCTGTCCAGCGAACCGGCTGAAACCTTCGTGAAGCGGGTCGTCACCGGTGCGCGACCCGCAGGTGCATGGATCATGGCGAGCAGCTTGTTCCAGGTGGATATGCTGCCGCGCGAGGAACGTCGCGCAGTCTGGCGCAGTCTGATCGACCTGGGCGTCGACTTGATCATGACCGATCATCCCGGTGATCTGATCGACCTGCTCCAAACGGGCATGACGACCGCGCGATAGCGATTGATCCGAAGGCCAGCGCGCCATCCATCATTTTATTCACACTCGTGAGAGTGAATATTGACTCCCTCGCGAACAGGCGGCATGAAGCTGTCATGCCGGCATGCGATCGGCGCGAGATGGAGAGGGGATGATGAGGGCAAGGCTGTTTGTGTCCGTATGCGCGGGCGCGCTGTTCGCGATCCCGGCAGGTGCTGCCGCGCAGGCGCGGGATGATGCCGCACCGCAATCCGACGAAAGGGACGAGGGGGCTGCCGTCAGCGGCGACATCATCGTCACCGCCACGCGCCGCGAGGAACGCATCCGGGACGTTCCGATCAGCATCACCGCGTTCACGCAGGAAGCGCTGACCGAAAAGGGCATTGTCGGGTACGAAGGCATCGGTCGCGAGACGCCGGGTGTCGTGCTCAATCGCCCGACGCAGAATTTCAACAATTTCACGGCACGCGGCATCGCCACCAACGGCTATAACGCCAATCTGCAAAGCTCGGTCGCCATCTATATCGACGAACTGCCCGTCTCGACGATCGGCAACACCACCGTCGTCGATCCCAATCTTTTCGACGTCGAACGCGTCGAGTTCCTGCGCGGGCCGCAAGGCACATTGTTCGGCTCCGGTTCGCTTTCTGGCGCGATGCGCATTTTGACCAAGAGCCCCGATCTCAACGATTTCGACGCATCGGTGCTTGTCGATTTCGGCCTGACCGGATCCGATTCCTTCCGCCAGCGCTATAATGCGATGGTCAATGTGCCGCTGGTCGACGATCGCCTGGCGATCCGCGCGGTGGGTTTCTACCGGGACGAGGACGGTTATCTCGACAATGTCGGCACCGGCGTCCACAATTCGAATTCGCTGATCGATTATGGCGGCCGGCTGGTGCTGAAATGGCAGCCGACCGATCGGCTTTCGATCAAGCTGCTCGGGTCCTACGAATACAGCAATCCAAGGGACAGTTCGCTCACCAATCCGGCGCTGGGGCGCGAAAAGCGGGTGTCGGACGAACCCGATCGCTTCACCGGCAAGCAGATGATCGCCAACGCCACGGTCGAATATGAATTCGATTTCGCGAAGCTGACCAGTTCCTCCACCTATTCGGATTTCGATCAGCGCTTCTATGTCGATCTGGCCGGCACCTTCGCGCCCGGCTCCTTCCCGGGCGCGCCGATCGCGTTCGGCCTGGATGCCGATGCGTACGACAAGGTCTTCGTACAGGAATCGCGCCTGGCCTCCACGCTGGACGGGCCGTTCCAGTTCGTCGTCGGCGGCTTCTATCTGCACCGCCGCCGCGACGTGGACTATTTCTACCGTTCCTCGATCCCGTTTCTGCAGGCGCGGGGCCTGACCGGGCTGCCCGACAAATATTTCCAGAAACAGTTCACCCATCAGATCAGTCAGGAACTGGCGGGCTTCGGCGAACTGACCTATCGTTTCTCCGACAGGTTCTGGCTGACCGCGGGCATGCGCTACGGCCGCATTTCCGCGCAGGGCTTCACCGAGGCAGGCGGCTATCTCGCTTCGGCCTTCGGCTTCACCTATTATGACTATGCGCTGCTCGGCATCCCCGTGAACTTCAATACCTTCACGCCCTATGCCGCGGTGGAGGGCGTCAAGGCGAAGGGATCGAAGCCGTCGTGGAAGGCGAGCGCCACCTTCAAGCCCAACGACAATCTCACCACCTACGCGACCTTCGCGACCGGCTTTCGCGCACCGATCGTCAATGCCTTTGCCGGCCGGCCGAGCCTGGTCGATCCCAATGACATCATCATTCCCTTTGGCGCCAGCTCGGACGACCTCAAAAGCTATGAGGTCGGCGCCAAGGGCAGCTGGCTCGGCGGGCGGGTGACGATCAATACCGCCTTCTACCTGATCGACTGGAGCAATATCCAGGCACAGGCGAACCGCGTGTCGGACTCGGTCCAGTTCGCGACCAATATCGGCGCGGCGCGCAGCAAGGGCTTCGAATTCGAGATCGGCGTGATCCCGGCGACGGGCTGGGCGGTGGGCGTCAACGGCGCGTACAATGATTCCAAGATCACCCGGCTTTCGCCGGAGGAGGCCGCGATCTCCGGCGCGGTGCTTGGTCATCGCCTGTCCGCGCCGCGTATCCAGGGGGCCGCCTATGTCGCCTACAGCTTCGATCTTGCGAGCGACGTCCAGGCGACGATCGCGGCGAATGCGCAGCATATCGGATCGTTCAACAGCAGTTTCCCGAACACGCCGGGGCGCCCGAACGTGCCGCTGGTGACCTTCGGCAAAACCGACGACTATACCAATGTCAATCTCAGCTTCGGGCTGAAGAAGGGTGACTTGTCCGCGCAGCTTTATGTCGAGAATCTCTTCGACGATCACTCGATCACCTATATCCACCCCGAAGCCTTTCTGGTCAGCCGCTTCGGGACGATGCGGCCGCGCACCGTCGGCATCCGCGTCGGTTACGGTATCTAGGCGATGACGGGTGCCGATCCCGCATTGGCTCCGGCCGTGCCGCCCGCGCGGCCGGATCGGCGCGCCTGGTTCGTGCTGGGCGTGCTCTGCTTCGTCTATGTGCTGAACTTCCTCGACCGGCAGTTGCTGTCGATCCTGGCGAAGCCCATCCGCGACGAGCTCGGGCTGACCCACGGCCAGATCGGGCTGATCAGCGGGCTCTACTTCGCACTTTTCTATGGCTTGATCTCGATCCCTGTCGCCTGGTTCGCCGATCGCGCGAACCGGGTGAAGGTGCTGTCCTTCGCGTGCGCCTTGTGGAGCGCGGCGACGGTCGCCTGCGGTTTTGCTGCCAGCTATCCGCAGCTTGCGCTGGCCCGCATGACGGTGGGCGTGGGGGAGGCAGGCGGCGTGCCGCCATCCTATGCGATCATCTCCGATTATTTCCGCCCCGGTACGCGCGGTACCGCACTTGGGCTCTACAATCTCGGCCCGCCGATCGGCAATGCGCTGGGTGTGGCGTTCGGCGCGTCGGTGGCGGTCGCCTTCAGCTGGCGCGACGCGTTTATCGCGGTTGGCGCGATCGGCGTGGTGACGGCGCTGATCGTCTATCTGACCGTGCGTGAACCCCCGCGCGGCGGGCTCGACATTCCCGCCGATGCGCCGCAGACCGCCTATGAACCGCCCGCCAAGGCGCCGTTCCTCGCGACCTGCCGGATGTTCTTCAGGCGGCGCGTGCTGCTCCTGGTGGCGCTGGCCACCGCCGCCAACCAGTTCATCACCTATGGTTCTGGCAATTTCGCGACGCTTTTCCTGATGGAGGAAAAGGGCATGACGCTTGAGCAGGTCGCTATCTGGTATTCGTTGCTGATCCTGTTCTCGATGGGCGGGGGCATCTTCTTTGCCGGGCGGCTCGTCGATCGGCTCGCGCCGCGCGACAAGCGGGCCTATGCGCTGATTCCCGCCATCGGGCTGACGGTCGCCATTCCCTTCTTCGTCGCGTTCGTCTGGGCGCCGGGCTGGGAACTGGCGATGATCATGCTCATCGTGCCGTTCGCGCTCAACTATTTCTACCTCTCGCCGGCGGTGGCGCTGGTGCAGGAGGAGGTGAAGCCCAATGAACGGGTGTTGGCCGGCGCGCTGCTGCTGCTGGTGATGAACCTGGTCGGCCTGGGCCTTGGGCCGACCTGGCTGGGAGCGGCGAGCGACTGGTTCGGCGCGCATGGCCATGCCAGGCCGCTGCAATCGGCCTTCTACACGCTGGTTCCGTTCTACGGGCTGGCGATCCTGCTTTTCCTGTTGCTCGCGCGGGCGATCCGCAAGGAGGCCGCACGATGAAATGCCCGTTTCTTGTCGCCGCGGCGATCTCGCTGCTTGCCGGCACCGCCTCCGCGCAGGTCGTCCAGGCGCCCGCCGGTGCTGTCGAGGGCAAGGCGGCGCGCGGCATCGCCGTGTTCAAGGGCATTCCCTATGCCCGGCCGCCCGTGGGTGACCTGCGCTGGAAGCCGCCGGCCGCGCTGCCCGCATGGCAGGGGGTGCGCAAGGCGCAGGGCTTCGGCGCCGCCTGCATCCAGCCGCGCCCGCGTGCCGGCAGCATCTATGCCAATCCACCCGCGAAGATCGACGAGGATTGCCTGACGCTCAATATCTGGGCGCCCGAACGGGCAAAGGATGCGCCGGTCTTCGTCTGGATCCATGGCGGCGCGCTGACGACGGGCTACAGCCATGAAGCGATGTATGACGGCGCGAAGCTCGCCGCGCGCGGCATGATCGTCGTTTCGATCAACTATCGCCTCGGCGTGCTCGGATATCTCGCTCATCCCGGCCTCAGCGCGGAATCGGCGGCCGGTGTATCGGGCAATTACGGCCTGCTCGACCAGATCGCTGCGCTGCAATGGGTGAAGGCGAATATCGGCGCCTTTGGCGGCGATGCCGGCAACGTGACCATCGCGGGCGAATCCGCCGGCGCGCTCAGCGTCATGTATCTGATGGCGGCGCCCCGGGCGCGGGGGCTGTTCCACAAGGCGATCGCGCAGAGTGCCTATATGATCTCGACGCCGTCGCTGAAGGACGCGCTCCATGGCGAAGCCGCCGCCGAGGAGACGGGCCAAAAGGTCGCGGCGGCGCTCGGCGCGCCCGATATCGCGGCGCTTCGCGCCATGGATCCGGTCGCGCTGACCGAGAATGCCGCGAAAGCCGGCTACATGCCCTGGGGCACGATCGACGGAAAGGTCCTGCCGCGCCAGCTTGTCGAAATCTTCGATCGCGGTGAGCAGGCGCCGGTGCCGCTGATCGCCGGCTTCAATATCGGCGAGATCCGCTCGCTGCGGTTCCTGGCTCCGCCCGCGCCCGCCAGTGCAGGTGCTTATGAGGCGGCGATCCGCGCGCGCTATGGCGACCTCTCGGATGCCTGGCTGCGCCTCTATCCATCGCGTGATCCGGGTGAGGCCGTGCTCGCCGCGCCGCGCGACGCGCTCTATGGCTGGACGGCGGAGCGGCTGGCGATCGGGCAGACGGCGATCGGCCAGCCTGCCTATCTTTATCTGTTCGACCATGGCTATCCGGCGGCAGACGAGAATGGCCTGCACGGCTTCCATGCCGCGGAAATCCCGTTCGTCTTCGGTACCGCCGCCGACGCGCCGCCGTTCTGGCCCAAAATTCCCGACACCGTTGGGGAGAAGCGTTTCTCGGCGGCGATGGGCGATTATTGGGCGTCGTTCGCGCGCGACGGCAATCCGGTCGCGAAAGGGCAGGCGGCATGGCGACCCTATGGCAAGGACGCCGCCTTCATGGCGTTCGCGGATGTGCCGCGCGCCGGCGTGCGGCTGATGCCGGGCATGTATGCGCTGCACGAAGCGGCGGTCTGCCGGCGTCGCGCGGCGGGCAACCTGCCCTGGAACTGGAATACCGGCACCGTCTCGCCCGTGCTGCCCGCAAGTGCGGATTGCCCATGATCCACGGTGCGATTCAGGATTTCCCGCTCACGCTCGACAAGTTCCTCGATCATGCCGCCCGCTGGCATCCCGATGCGGAGGTGGTGACGGCGCGCGAGGATGGGGGGATCGGCCGGATCGGCTACGCCGCGCTGCGCGCACGCAGTCTCGCGATCTCGTCGCTGCTCGCGGGTTTCGGCGTGGGTGAGGGCGACCGCGTCGCGACGCTCGCCTGGAACAGCCAGGCGCATGTCGAATGCTGGTATGCCGTGATGGGCATTGGCGCGGTCTGCCACACGCTCAATCCGCGCCTCACCGCGCTGCAGCTTGCCGCCATGGCGGTCCGGTCGGGCGCAAAGCTGCTCGTCGTCAGCGTCGATCTGTTGCCGCTCGCGCGGCTGATCGTCGAACGTGCGCCCGGTATCGGGCGGGTGCTGGCGATCGATGGCGATGGCGGCGAATGGCCCGCCGGTGCACCACCGCTTGACGTGCTCGAACCTTTGATCGCTGCCGCGCCCGGCGGCGTGTCCTGGGGCGGCTTCGACGAGCGAGCGCCGGCCGGGCTCTGCTTCACCTCAGGCACGACGGGCGCGCCGAAGGGCGTCACCTATACGCATCGCGGCAGCTTCCTTCACACGCTGCGCACGCTGCAGGCCGATGTCATGGCGTTTACCGCGCGGGATGCCGTGCTGGCGGTGGTGCCGATGTTCCATGCCAATGCTTGGGGGCTGCCCTTCGCGGTGCCGGCGGTCGGCGGCAAGCTGGTGTTGCCCGGGCGCCAGGCCGACGGCGCCAGCCTGGCGAGGCTGATCGCGGCCGAGGGGGTGACGATCGGTGTCGGCGTGCCCACGGTATGGCTCGGGCTGGTCGAGCATCTTGAGGTGGCCGGGGGCGCATTGCCGTCGCTCAAACGGATCATCGTCGGCGGTGCGCCGATGGCGCCCGCGCTGATGGCGCGCATCGAACGCCGCCTGGGCGTGACGGTGCAGACGAGCTGGGGCATGACGGAACTTTCGCCGCTGGGCACCATCGCCCCGCCCGACGATCCGGATCGCAACCCCGCGATATCGGGCCGGCCCGCGATCGGCGTCGATCTGCTGCTCACCGACGCGGCCGGCATACCGCTCCCCGATCAGCGCGGGGGCGAGGGGCATCTGCAGGTTCGTGGCGCATCGGTGGTCGATCGCTATTTCGGGCAGGCCGAAGCCGCGACCGATGCCGATGGCTGGTTTTCGACCGGCGATCTCGCGCGCATCGATGCGAAGGGCAATCTGATGATCACGGGTCGCGCCAAGGATCTGATCAAGTCGGGCGGGGAATGGATCAATCCGGCGGAGATCGAGGCGGTGGTCGGCGCGTTGCCGCAAGTGTCGCTCGCGGCGGTGATCGGCCGGCAGGACGCGAAATGGGGGGAACGCCCGGTGCTGCTCGTCGAAATGAACAATGGCGAGGAGCTGGACGATGCGGCGCTGCTGGCGCCGCTGGAAGGGCGGGTGGCGCCGTGGTGGATCCCCGATGCGATCGTCCGGCTGCCGGCCATGCCGCTGGCGCCGACCGGAAAAATCGATAAGATTCGCTTGCGCGAAGACTATGGCGGGGCTTGAGATGTCTGTCGGCGCGGCCGCCGGTGCATCCGGCGAACAGGGATTGAAAGCGGAACGAGTGGCAGATCAGGCGAAATCGCGTCGGCGATCCACCAAGGCTGAACAGCGCGCCGAAACGATGGAACAGATTCTCGACGAGGCGGAGAATCTCTTTTCGAAACACGGCTTGCATGGCGTCACGCTGAAGGACGTCGCCAAGCGCGTCGGCGTGCATCACACGCTGCTCAACTATTATTTCGCGGACAAGAAGACGCTGTTCGACGCGGTCTTCGCGCGCCGCGCGGTGGTGACGAGCACGCGCCGGATGGAGGCGCTCGACGTCTATGATCGCGCGACTGCCGGCAAGCCGACGATCGAGGGTGCGCTGCATGCGTTCCTCGATACCGATCTGGATCTCTATATCCATGGCGGTGAAGGCTGGAAGAATTACGGCGCACTGAGCGCCCAGGTCGCCAATACCCCCGAATGGGGCGCCGAGATGATGGACAGCCATTTCGATCCCGTCGTGCTGCGGCTGATCGATCTGCTGAAAAAGGCCATGCCCGATTGCGCGGCCGAGGACATTTTCTGGGGCTATCATTTCGTCACCGGCGCCCTGATGGTCACGCTGGCGCGAACCGGCCGTATCGACAAATTGTCGGGCGGTATCTGCCGATCCGAGGATTTCGAGGCGATCAAGGCGCGCATGGCCGCATTCATGGCGGCGGGTTTCCGGCAGATCTGCAGCGCGAAAAGCGTCTAGCGCTCTCAGTGGCCTTATGTCTGACCAGTTCGCGACTAATATTAACTAACTAGAGAGTGAATAAGAGGAATCAGCATCATGACGATGGCATCGAATGCGGATCGGCCGCTGAATGGGCGCGTGGCGATCGTGACCGGGGCGGGCAGCGGGCTCGGGCGGGCGCACGCGCTGTATCTGGCGACACAGGGGGCATCGGTGGTCGTCAACGATCTCGATCCGGCGGCAGCACGCCAGGTGGCTGCGGAAATAGAGGAGCAGGGCGGGGTTGCGCTGGACGCGCCCGCATCCGTCACCGATGCGGCGGCGATCGGCGAAATGATCGCGAACGTGCAGGACAGTTGGGGCCGGATCGATATCCTCGTCAACAATGCCGGCATCCTGCGCGACAGGAGCTTCACGAAGATGACGCTCGACGATTTCCGGCTGGTCGTCGACGTTCACCTGATCGGGGCGGCGATCTGCTGCAAGGCGGTCTGGGATGTGATGCGCGCGCAGCGCTATGGTCGCATCGTGATGACGACCTCCTCCTCCGGCTTGTGGGGGAATTTCGGCCAGGCCAATTATGGCGCGGCGAAGCTGGCGCTGGTCGGTCTGATGCAGACCCTGGCGATCGAGGGCGAGAAGTACGGCATTTGCGTCAACAGTCTTGCGCCGACCGCGGCGACGCAGATGACGCATGGCGTGCTCGCGGAGGAAAGTCTGGTGGAACTCGATCCGGCGCTGGTCAGTCCCGGGCTGCTGGCATTGGTGGGAGAGGATGCGCCGACGCGCGCTATCCTGTGCGCGGGTGCCGGGCATTTCGCGAGTGCGGAGATCATGCTGTCCGAAGGGTGTCATATCGGTGCTGGGCCGGAAGCCGGCAGCAGGCTCGTGGCGAACTGGCCCTTGGTGATCGATCGCAAGGCGGCGGTCGCTCCGGCCTATGGCTTTGCCCAGGCGGAACGCGAAGTCGCCAGCGCGCGCCGCAATGCGGCGATTCGGTTTTCATAGGAGCGGCGCGACTCACGGCCGAAGCCGAGATCACACGATTCGGCGCGATCCGGCGTCGAATCGCGCAACCAAGCCGATTCGAAAGCGCGAGCGCATGTCGGTTCGTAATCCGGTCCGGTGAATATGCAGAGGGGCGATGGAAAGGGGGATCAGGCACGTGCCGTGGCGAGGGTGGCCATACGCCCGGAAACACGGGGTTTGGATGCCGGTCTGCAACAGCCCTTCCGGAACGGTGCGATGACGGAATTCGGCCGATTACAGATTTCCTACAAAAAGGCGTTGACGTGTCTCAGGGCCCTCCATATATGCCCTCTCACCGCAGCGGGGGGCCACACTGGCTCTGGCAGCGGTCGCAAAAAACTAGGATGCCCGGTCAGCCCCGGTAAGAGGGGGAAGGTCAGGCGTCCGCGTTTTTGGCTC
>NZ_JAINVV010000008.1 GCF_019880585.1 Sphingomonas colocasiae | reverse complement strand
CCATCGACTTCGCGGGTGACGGCGACGCTGTCGCCCGAAACCTCGACCTTCGACGCGAAGGTGCCCTGGCCCCAGCCGAGCAGGGCCGCCAGCATTTGGCCGGTCTGGTTGCTGTCGTCGTCGATCGCCTGCTTGCCCAGGATCACCAGGCCCGGCTGTTCCTCATCGGCCACCGCCTTGAGCAGCTTGGCGACACCCAGCGGCTCCACCTCACCCTCGGCGGTGATCAGGATCGCCCGGTCGGCGCCCATCGCCAGCGCGGTGCGCAGCGTTTCCTGCGCCTTGGCCTCGCCGATCGAGACCGCCACGATCTCGGTGACCGCGCCCTTTTCCTTCAGCCGGATCGCTTCCTCGACCGCGATCTCGTCGAACGGGTTCATCGACATCTTCACGTTCGCCAGGTCGACGCCCGTGCCGTCCGCCTTCACGCGGGGCTTCACATTATAGTCAAGCACGCGCTTGACCGGGACCAGAACCTTCATGCGTTCGCTTCCTTCCAGTCGCGTTTGATCTTTTTGGCGAGGCTCCATTTGTGGACCTCGGTCGGGCCGTCATAGATGCGGAAAGCCCGAATCTCGCAGAACACCTGCTCGACGATCGTATCCCCGCTGACGCCGGTGCCGCCCATCACCTGCACGCAGCGATCAGCGACGCGCATCAACGCCTCCGACACTGCGACCTTCGCCATGGAGCTTTCAGGAACGCCGAGATGCCCTGCATCGAGAATGTCCGCGCACCAGTCGATGATCAGTGCGCATTGACGCAGGTCGATCAGGTTTTCGGCGAGCTGGAAGCCCACGCCCTCATGGTCGATCAGCGGCTTGCCGAATGCCGTGCGGCGGCAGGCATAATCCACGGCGATCTCGTGCGCGCGGGTGCATGCGCCCAGCCAGCGCATGCAGTGCGAGAGGCGCGCCGGGGACAGGCGGATCTGCGCATATTTGAACCCCTCGCCCGAATGGCCGAGCATCTGGTCCGCTGGCACGCGCAGCCCGTCGATGGAGATAACGGCATGGCCGCCCGGCATCGAACTGTCGATCGTGTCCAGAACCCGCTCGATCCGGATCGCCGGATCGGGCAGATCGACCAGAAACATACAGGCACCGTCCTCGGACTTCGCCATCACGATGCCGACTTTCGCGCCTTGCGCACCGGTGATAAAGGTCTTGCGTCCGTCGATCACCCAATGATTGCCATCCTGCCGGCAAGTCGTCTTCATCATCGACGGGTCCGAACCCGCGCCGTCATCCTCCGCCGGTTCGGTCATGAAGAAGGCCGATCGCGCACTGCCGTCCACCAGTGGCTTGAGAAACCGTTCCTTCAGCGCCGCGCTGCCGACCTTGCCGATCAGATACATGTTGCCCTCGTCTGGCGAGGCGGTGTTGCACGCGATTGGGCCAAGCGGCGAGAGGCCTGATGCGCGCAGCACCGTGGCCGTCTCGCGCTGACTCAGGTGCGAACCATCGGGCAGGATATGCGGCGTCAGCACGCCGGCTCCGCGCGCAAAGCCGCGCAACTCCGCGACCAGCGAGTCGTCCGGTCCATGTCCGCTACAGCGCGGATCGCCTTCGTAAGGCGCGACGACATCGCGGACGAAGCGTTCGACCCTGGCAGCGATCGCCTCGGCCCGGCCGGGAATGGAGACGGCGGCGGTCACAGCGTGCGTGCGATCAGCAATTTCATGATCTCGTTCGTGCCGCCGTAGATGCGGGTCACGCGCGCGTCCTTGTAAGCCTGGGTAATCGGATATTCGTTCATGAAGCCGTAGCCGCCGAAGAACTGCAGGCACTCGTCGGTGATCTTGCCCAGCAGGTCGGAAATCCAATATTTCGCCATCGATGCAGTGGCGCTGTCGAGTTTGCCTTCCAGGTGCAGGCCGACGCAGTGATCGACGAATACGCGGCCTATGGTGGCCTCGGTCTTGAGTTCCGCCAGTCTGAACTGCGTGTTCTGGAAATCGATCACCGCCTTGCCGAAGGCGCGGCGCTCCTTGACGTAGTCCAGCGTAATCTTGAGCACGAACTCGATCGAGGCCATGCACTGGACTGCGAGCAGCAGCCGCTCCTGCGGCAGCTTTTCCATCAGTTGGAAAAAGCCCTGGCCTTCGATCGGGCCGAGCAGATTGGCGGTGGGAACGCGGACGTCGTTGAAGAACAGCTCCGACGTGTCGGACGAGTCCCGGCCCATCTTGTCCAAATTGCGGCCGCGCTCAAAACCCTCGGCGTCGCTGGTGTCGATCAGGATCAGCGAGACGCCCTTGGCCCCGGCGTCTGGATCGGTCTTGGTGACCAGCAGGATCAGATCGGCGTTCTGGCCGTTGGTGATGAACGTCTTCTGACCGTTGATCAGGTAGTGGTTGCCGTCGCGCTTTGCGGTGGTCCTCACCGCCTGAAGGTCGGATCCGGTGCCCGGCTCGGTCATGGCGATCGCGGAGATCGTCTCCCCACTCGCCATGCGCGGCAGCCAGTAGCGCTTCTGCTCCTCGGAGCCATAAGCCTCGATATACGGTGCCACGATCGCGTTGTGCAGTGTGACATCCCAGCCTTCGAAGCCGCGCCAGCCGATCTCATGCATCAACACCACTTCATGCCGGAAATCGCCGCCCATGCCGCCATATTCGGCCGGGGTGGAAAGCGCGAGCAGCCCCGCCTTGGCCGCCTTCTCCCAAAAAGCGCGCGGCACGATGCCTTGCTCCCGGAAGCCCGCGACCGTCTCGGGCGATGCGTGTTCGTCCAGAAACTTGCCGACGCTGTCTCCGAACAAATTGAATTCCTCGTCCGCCATATAAGTGGGGACGGGCACGTTCAGGACGGTCATTCTGGCATCTCCCCTTGCTCATCCCTTCGGACGAGTTAAAGCATTTGTTCCATAATCCAATGAGCCTTGATGCGGCAAGAGTTTTACAAGGATGGTAGGGGGCTGGCAGTAAATTTTCTCAAAAAACAACGTAAAAACAATGACATAAGTGATAAGTGCTTTTCAAATATCTACTACGTGTTGTTATCTTGTGGAAAACAAGATAGCGAATCGTTGTAGGATGTGAGGCCGAACGGGAAGGGCAATGGCGGAAAGCGACCAGATGTTCCGGGGGGACCTGATGCGGGGGCAGAAGGTTCTCGTCACCGGTGGCGGCTCGGGCCTTGGGCGGGTCATGGCGGAGGCGATCGCGGCGCTGGGCGGCGATGTCGTGATTGCCGGGCGGCGGCTGGGCATGCTCGAAGCGACAGCTGCGGAAATCATGGCCATGCACCCGGGCCGGGTCATGCCGGTTGCTTGCGATATTCGCGACGAAAGCGCGATCGAGGCGATGCTCGATCAGGCATGGGAGGGCGGAGCCCCGACGGGTCTGGTCAACAATGCCGCCGGCAATTTCGTCAGCCGAACCGAGGATCTGTCGTCCCGTGGTTTTGACGCCATCGCCAGCATCGTGTTTCGTGGCTCGTTCCTCGTGACTCTCGGTTGCGGCAAGCGCTGGCTGGCCGCGGGCGAGCGGGCGTCGGTCCTGTCTATCCTCACCACCTGGGTGTGGAACGGATCGCCCTTCGTGGTGCCGTCCGCTATGTCGAAGACCGGCCTCGCCGCGATGACGCAAAGCTTGGCGGTTGAATGGGGTGGCCGCGGTATCCGTTTCAACGCGATCGCGCCCGGCATCTTCCCCACGGAGGGGATGGCCGCGAGGCTGATGCCCGGTGAGGATATTAGCGGCGCGCGTCCCGAAAATCCGATGAACCGCGTCGGTCGCATGCCCGAACTCGCCAATCTCGCCGTGTATCTGCTGCATCCCGGCTCGACCTATGTGAACGGGCAGGTGATCGCGATCGATGGTGCTGAATATCAGGCCACCGGCGGGAATTTCTCCAGCATGCGCACCTGGACCGATGAACAGTGGCACGAGGCGCGGGAGTCGATCCGGCGCACCGATACTGCCGATCGGGCCTCGCGCACGGCCAAGTCATGATGAGGAGATGATATGAATCTGCAAGATACGGCGGCGATCGTCACCGGCGGTGCGTCAGGCCTTGGCGCGGCGACCGCGCGCCTGCTCGCGTCGAAGGGGGCGAGGGTCGCGCTGTTCGATCTCAATGAGGCGCTGGGTATGGCGTTCGCCAGTGAAATCGGCGGTGTGTTCGTCAAGGTGAACGTGGCCGATGAGGACGGCGTCGCCGCGGCGCTTGACGAAGCCGAAGCGGTAAATGGCAAGGCGCGCATCCTGGTCAATTGCGCAGGGATCGGCCCGCCCGCCAAGGCAGTCGACCGTCACGGCAACCCGCAGTCGCTGGCCGACTTCACCAGGATCGTTACCGTCAACCTGATCGGGAGTTTCAATGTGGCGTCGAAATTCGCGGCGCGCGCGATGGCACTCGATCCCGTCGGCGAGGAGCGCGGGGTGATCGTCAACACGGCGAGCGTCGCGGCGTTCGATGGCCAGATCGGTCAACCTGCCTATGGTGCGTCGAAGGCGGGGATCGTCGGTATGACGTTGCCGCTGGCCCGAGAATTCGCCCAGTCGGCAATCCGCGTCGTCACGATCGCGCCGGGCCTGTTTCTGACCCCGCTGCTCGCAAGCCTGCCGCAGGAAGCGCAGGATTCGCTGGGCGCGCAGGTGCCATTCCCCAGCCGGCTGGGGCATCCCGACGAATATGCCGCGATGGTCGATGCGATCATTGCCAACCCGATGCTGAACGGTGAGACGATCCGCCTCGACGGCGCGATCCGTATGACGCCGCGCTGAAAAGATAGAGACTGGAGAAAACACGTGGCAGAAGCTTATATCGTAGAAGCCGTCCGCACTGCCGGCGGTCGCCGCAACGGCAAGGCGGCCGGATGGCACCCCAATGATCTCGCGGCGCAGGTCTTGAACGCACTGGTCGATCGCACCGGCGTCGATCCGGCGGCGATCGATGACGTTGTGATGGGGTGCGTGACGCAGGGCGGCGAACAGTCGACCGCACTTGGCCGTAACGCCGTGCTGGCGTCGAAGTTGCCGCAATCGGTGCCGGCTGTCACGATCGATCGCCAGTGCGGATCCTCGCAACAGGCTATCCAGTTCGCGGCGCAGGCGGTGATGAGCGGCACGCAGGACATGGTGATCGCGAGCGGCGTGGAAAGTATGACGCGGGCGCCGATGTTCTCCACCATTGCGCTCTACGCCCAGGCGGGTCTCGGTAGTGGGCCGATCAGCCAGACGGTGAAGGATCGCTATGGCGTGAAGGAGTTCAGCCAGTTTCGCGGTGCACAAATGATCGCCGACAAATATGGTTTCTCGCGCGAGACGCTCGACCGTTATGCGCTCGAAAGCCACAGGCGTGCCGCCGCGGCCACCGAAGCCGGGGCGTTCGATGCCGAGATCGTACCATTGGAAGTCGAGACCTCTGAGGGGACACAGCTCCATGTCCGTGACGAGGGTATCCGTTACGACGCCACGCTGGAGGCCATCGGATCGGTCAAGACGCTGGAAGAAGGCGGTGTCATCACCGCCGCCAACGCCAGCCAGATTTGTGACGGCGCTTCGGGCGTACTGATCGTGAACGAGCGGGCGTTGAAGACGCATGGCCTGACCCCCTTGGCACGCATCCATAATCTGACCGTCACGGCCGGCGACCCGGTGATCATGCTGGAGGAGCCGATCCCGGCGACACGGCACGCGCTCGCACGGGCGGGTATGTCGATCGGCGATATCGATCTGTATGAGGTGAACGAGGCGTTCGCTCCGGTCCCGCTGGCGTGGCTGCGCGAGATCGGCGGCGATCCGGCGCGGCTGAATGTCAATGGCGGCGCGATCGCGCTTGGCCATCCGCTCGGCGCCAGCGGCACCAAGCTTATGGCGACACTGGTGCATGCGCTTCGCGCGCGCGGGCTGCGCTATGGTCTGCAGACCATGTGCGAAGGCGGCGGGATCGCCAACGTCACTATCGTCGAGCGACTGTAGGCATGAGCGCCGGCGTGTCAGGGCAGGAGGCGGGACGTCCGTCGGAAACGGGAATGGATGACGACGCCCTGTTCGCGCTCGGCACGATGACGAACAGCAGCCCGGCGATGTTCGAACGCCGCCGCCGCATCCTCCGCGAAGCACGGAGAATGATCGGCGAGGGGCGGATGGATGATTTCAACATCCGCGAACTGTGCCGTCGCGCCGAAGTGTCTTCGCGCACCGTCTACAACGCCTTTGGCGGCAAGGAGGCGGTGATCGCCCTGGCGATCAGGGATTATTTCGAAGCGTTCCATCAATCGATGACTTTCGTCTCGGACGAGGACAGCTTCGATGGCGCGCTGGAACGCGTCATGGCGGCGACCCTGCGCAACCTGCAGATTCCGAATTATCTCCGCGCGGTCACAGCACTCTACTTCTCGCCGACCCTCGATCCCCAGATCCGGCGCGTGCTGCTCGACATCGGCCGGCGGCAATGGTTTGCGTGGCTGCGCCAGGTGCGCTCGCGCCGCCAACTCGAACGCGGCATCGATCCCGAGCAGATGGCGGTTGACCTGTCGGACCTGCAATTCGCCAAGGTGCATCAATGGGGCTTGGGCGCGCTGGCGGAAGACCAACTGGTCGATGTGACCGCCTGCAGCGTCCTCACTCATGTCGCAGGGGCGACGCGGGGTGAGGCCCGGGCATCGGTGCGGGCAAAACTCCAGGCGATGAACCGCGGTACGCCGGCATGGCGTGATTTCATCACGGGGATCCGCCTGCGCATCGATCAGCACTGGATCCAGCCGACCGACACGTCGCGCACCAAATACCCGCGCTGACGCGCAGGGCATCAGACTCGAAAGGACGAGGATATGTCAGAAGGAGACACTGAGGCGCCCGAGGTGCTGTTGGAGATGCGTGGGCACGTCGCTCTGATCACGCTCAATCGTCCGGCACAGCGCAACGCCATCAACGGAGCGATCGCGAGCGCAATTGAAGGACTCGTCAGGCAGACAGAGGCGGACGATGCGGTCCGCGCGGTGGTCTTGGCCTCGTCGCACGATAAAGTGTTCTGCGCCGGTGCCGATCTGGCGGAAATCTCCCGCGGGAATGCGGCGGCACTGTCGACTGAAGCGGGCGGTTTCGGCGGGCTGGTGCGCGCGAAACGGATCAAGCCCTGGATCGCGGCGGTGGGCGGCGCGGCCTTTGCGGGCGGCTGCGAGCTCGTCTTGGCGTGCGACATGATCGTCGCGTCGGAAGCGGCGCGCTTCGCGCTGCCCGAGGTGAAGCGCGGATTGTTCGCGGCGGCGGCGGGGCCGTTGCGTCTCCAGCGCGTCCTGCCACGCAACATCGCGCTTGAACTGGTCGCCACAGGCGATCCGATCGGAGCCGATCGCGCCTATCAGCTTGGGATGGTCAATCGGCTGGTGCCACAGGATGCGCTGATCGATGCCGCGCTTGATCTGGCTGCGGCGATCGCGGTGAACGCGCCGCTGGCGGTACGCGAAAGCCTCGCGATCGCGCGCGACGTGCCCGATCTGGACGAGATCGCCTATTGGGAGCGGTCAAAGGCGGCGGAGGCGCTTGTCTTTTCCAGCGATGATGCGCGCGAAGGGCCGCTCGCTTTTCTCGAAAAGCGCGAACCTAACTGGATGGGGCGTTGAAGTCGTGGCAGACATGATGACCTATCCCGGCCTGATCGTCGAAGACGAAGGCGCGATCCGGATCGTGACGCTCGACCGCGCAGACTCGTTCAACGCGTTGGACGTGCCGCTGATCGAGGCGTTGACCCGCTGCTTCCAGAATCTGTGCGACCGGCAGGATATTCGCGTGGTGCTGCTCCGTGCGAACGGAAAGCATTTTTGCGCAGGGGTGAACCTCAAGGGGTGGAAAGACGAGATCGCGGAACCCTCGATCGTCGACTCGTTGCGCATGCAGCGGCGGATCGTGAACATTATCCGCCTTATGCGCGCCTGCCCCCAACCGGTGATCGTGCTGGGCCATGGTGCGGCTGCGGGGGGCGGCTTTTCGCTGATGCTGGGGTCGGATGTGCGGTTCGGCACGCCCGATCTGCGCATGAATGCCGCCTATATCAAGGTGGGTCTGGGCGGATGCGATATCGGCAGCAGCTATTTCCTGCCCCGGCTGGTGGGATCGTCGATCGCGTCGGAGCTGTTGCTGACCGGCCGTTTCCTGAATGCGGAACGCGCACTGCGGCTGGGGCTGCTCAGCGACGTGGTCGAGCCCGAGGCCCTGCTCGAGACCGGTCTGTCACTGGCGCGAGAGATGCTGGCAGTCGCGCCGCTTGCGCTCAGCCTGACCAAGGATGTGCTCAACGTGAATATCGATGCGCCGGGGTTCGAGGCGGCGGTCGCTCTTGAGGATCGCCAGCAGGTGATGCTCACGACCACCGCCGATCATGGAGAGGCGGTCAGCGCCTTTCTGGAGAAACGCTCGCCCAATTTCACCGCGTGCTGAACAAAGGCCGGACCATGGACAGCCAGGAACTCAACAGCGGTACCACAGCAGTGCGCGACGCGCATCGCTTCGACGAAGTACGGCTCGACGAATGGATGCGGGCCAATGTCGAGGGCTATGCCGGGCCGCTTACCGTCACTCAGTTCAAGGGCGGACAATCCAATCCAACCTACAAGCTGTCGACGCCGGGGCGCGATTACGTGATGCGCCGCAAGCCGCCGGGGAAGCTGGCGGCTGGTGCCCACGCGATCGAGCGCGAAGTGAAAGTGATCCGCGCGGTTGGTGCAACCGGCTTTCCGGCGGCGCATATCCATGGCCTATGCACCGAAAATAGTGTCATCGGTACTTGGTTCTACGTGATGGAATGCGTGCAAGGTCGCATCATCTGGGACACAGCTTTCCCCGATGTCCCGCGCGAGGAACGCCCAGCGTATTTCGATGCGATGAACGTGGCGATCGCGCAGCTTCATTCGCTCGACCCGGCTGCCGTCGGTCTCGCCGACTTCGGCAAGGCGGGCAATTATTTCGATCGGCAGATCTCTCGCTGGTCGCGCCAATACCAAGCCGACCATGGCGAGGCGGGGCGCGAGCCGATGCTGGAGCGCCTGATCGACTGGTTGCCGCGCAATATTCCGGCGGGGGACGAGACGCGGATCGTGCATGGCGATTTTCGCTGCGACAACATGGTATTCCATCCGACCGAGCCGAAGATTGTCGCGGTGCTGGATTGGGAACTATCGACTCTCGGCCATCCGCTGGCGGACTTCTGCTATCACCTGATGATGTTCCGCATGCCGCCAATGGTGATCGCGGGACTCGTGGGGACCGATCTCACGGCGGCGAACATTCCGTCCGAGGCGGAGTATGTCGCCGCCTATTGCCGCCGCACTGGGCGCGACGACATTCCGCCCGCCGATCTCCGTTTCTACATCGCCTTCAACATGTTCCGCCTCGCCGCGATCATCCACGGCATCAAGGCGCGCGCGGTGCGGGGAACGGCGTCCTCGGCCCATGCCGCCGAGATGGTGAAATCTCTCGAGCCGCTCGCCGCGCTCGCCTGGCAGCAGACGGAGGCCGTATGACCGCGTATCGCACGATCCGGATCGACCATGACGGTGCGGTCGCGACGATCACGCTCAATGATCCGGGCACGCTCAACGCGGCCTCGTTCGCGATGACGCTGGAGATCACGGCCGCGCTGGAGGCGGCCGTGCGCGATGGCGCGCGAGCGATCATCGTTACCGGCGCCGGTCGGGGCTTCTGCTCTGGCGCGAACCTGGGCGCCGATCTCGATCCGCACCAGCCCGGCTATGACGCCGGGGCCGCGCTGGACACGCATTATGCGCCATTGATGCGCACGATCCGTGACCTCGACGTTCCGCTGGTCACCGCTGTGAACGGTGCGGCAGCGGGGATCGGCTGCTCCATCGCGCTGGCCGGCGACATCGTGCTCGCGGCTGAGACCAGCTATTTTCTACAGGCTTTCAGGCGCATCGGTCTCGTTCCCGATGGCGGTTCAGCCTATCTGCTGGCGCACGCTGCGGGACGCACGCGCGCGATGGAAATGATGCTGCTGGGCGAGAAGCTTCCGGCGGCACGTGCGCTCGAATGGGGACTGGTCACCCGCGTCCTGCCCGCCGATGCACTGATGGAGGAGGCGTGGCGCATCGCGGCCGATCTGGCGAGCGGTCCGACCCTGGCGCTGCGCGGCATCCGTCAGCAATGCTGGCGCGCGACAGAAACAGGCTTCGACGAGATGCTGGCGATCGAGCGGCGGCAGCAGCGCGACGCCGGCCGGACGGCCGATCACCGCGAAGGCATCGCGGCGTTTCTCGGAAAGCGTCCCGCCGTCTTCACCGGCACGTGATGGCATACGCGTCACATCTCGATCAGCAGCTTGCCCACCGCCCGGCGCTCCATGATCTGCACCAAAGCGTCCGGCACGCCTTCCAGCGGGAAGCGCCCGCCGATCTGCGCCGTCAACGCGCCGCGCCGGTAGAGATCGAAGAGCGCCTCGGCATGGCTGGCGGCCGCGGCTGGATTGCGGCTCGCCCATTCGCCGAAGAACACGCCGATCGCCGATCCGCTCTTGAGCAGCAACAGGTTCAGCGGGATGCGCGGAATGTCGCCCGCTGCAAAGCCGATGACCAGATAGCGCCCCTGCCATCCCATCGCGCGCAGGGCTGGCTCGGCGAACCGGTCCCCCACGGGGTCGAAGACCACATTCGCCCCGAGGCCGCCGGTCAGCGCGCGGGTCTGATCCTTGATATCGTCATAGCCGATCAGATGATCCGCGCCAGCAGCGCTCGCCGCAGCGCGCTTTTCGGGCGAGGAAGCCGCGGCGATCACGGTGGCGCCCATCGCCTTGGCGATTTCGATCGCCGCGATGCCCACGCCGCCGGCCGCGCCCAGCACGAGCAATGTTTCTCCCGCCCGCAGCTTCGCCTGCTCCACCAGGCCCAGATACGCCGTGCCATAGGTGACGCTGAAGGTCGCGGCGAATTCGAACGGAATGTCGTCGGGCAGCTTGATCGCAGCGCTGGCCGCAGCGATCGCCTTTTCCGCAAAGCCGCCCACCTGCGTCACGGCGGCGACGCGATCGCCCACCGCGATGCTGGAGACATCCGGGCCGATCGCCTCGATCACTCCCGCCACCTCGCTACCGGCCACGAAGGGCAGGGGGCGCTTCACCTGATATCGGCCCTGGATGTTCAGCGCGTCCGGGAAATTGATGCTGGAGGCATGAACGCGGATCAGCACCTCGCCGTTTGTCGGGACCGGATCGGGCAGCATGCCGATCTCCAGCAGTTCGGGCCCGCCATAGTCCCGGCAAATCACAGCTCTCATCCCGCTTCTCTCTCCGGCTCCGAAAGGACAGACCATTGACCGAGCAAGTCGTTCTTGTCGAGCACCGCGGCACCGTCGCCATCGTCACGCTGAATCGACCGCATGCGATGAATGCGCTGTCGAGTGCGCTGCGCGCCGCTCTGGCGGAGGCGTTCCGCACATTGGATGCGGATCCGCAGGTCGCCGCGATCGTGCTGACGGGGGCAGGCGATCGGGCCTTTACCGCAGGCCTCGATCTCAAGGAGCTGGGCAGCACGCCCGGTGGGGTGTTCGACGCCGTGGGTGCCGATCCCACCGCAAATCCGGTCGCCGCTATCCTGGGCTGCAGGAAGCCGGTGATCGGCGCGATCAACGGTGTCGCGGTGACCGGTGGGTTCGAAGTGGCGCTCGCCTGCGACATCCTGATCTGCTCCGAGACCGCCCGCTTCGCCGATACCCATGCCAAGGTTCAGGTGATGCCTGGCTGGGGACTGTCGCAGCGGTTGCCGCGCATCATCGGCCCGGGGCGAGCGAAGGAGATGTCGTTTACCGCCCGCTTCGTCGATGCACGAACGGCAGCTGAGTGGGGGCTGGTCAACAGGGTGGTCCCGGCAGAGCGGCTGCTCGACGAGGCGGTCGCGATGGCGGAAACGATCGCGGGTAATTCAGCCGAGATGGTCGCTGCCTACAAGGCGCTGATCGACGAGGGCCTCGCCTTGCCATTCGGCGATGCGCTCGAGATGGAACGAAGCCGTTCCCAGGCCTTCAACGCCGTGATCGACGCCGGCGATATCGAGGCGCTCCGCGAAGCGGTTCAGGCAAGCAACCGCGCCTGAACACCCCTTTCCAGGAGAAAATGAAATATGGCTCTCAAGACCAAACTGACCGAACTTCTCGAGATTGAGCACCCGATCGTGCAGGGCGGCATGCAATGGGTGGGCCGCGCGGAGATGGCCGCGGCGGTTTCCAATGCGGGCGGCCTCGGGCTCGTCACGGCGCTGACCCAGCCGACTCCGGATCACCTCCGCCGCGAGATCGACCGTTGTCGCAGCATGACCGACAAGCCGTTCGGCGTGAACCTGACCATCCTGCCGACCGTCACCCCGCCGCCCTATGAGGAATATCGGCGCGCGATCATCGATTCAGGGATCAAGGTGGTTGAAACCGCCGGATCTCGCCCGCAGGAGCATGTCGCCGCATTCAAGGAGGCGGGCATCATCGTGCTGCATAAATGCACGTCGGTCCGCCATGCCCTGTCCGCGGAACGGATGGGGGTCGATGTCATTTCGATCGACGGGTTCGAATGCGCGGGGCATCCGGGCGAAGATGATGTTCCCGGCCTGATCCTGATCCCGGCGGCGGGCGACCAGCTCAAGGTCCCGATGATCGCCAGCGGCGGCTTCGCGGACGGGCGCGGCCTCGCGGCGGCGCTGGCTCTGGGAGCGGAGGGGATCAACATGGGCACCCGTTTCTGCGCGACGGTGGAGGCACCGATCCATGATGCCGTGAAGCAATTGCTGGTCGATAATGACGAGCGTGCGACCAATCTGATCTTCCGCAAATTTCACAACACGGGTCGTGTCGCCCGCACCTCGGTGTCGGACAAGGTCGTGGAAATCTCGGCACGCGCCGGAGCCGTGTTCGAGGATATTCAGCCTTATGTGTCCGGCGCGAAAGGGCGTGTTGCGCTCGAAACAGGCGATCTGGACGCGGGTCTGGTTTGGGCCGGCCAGTCGCAAGGGCTGATCCGCGACATCCCGACCTGCAAGGAACTGATCGATCGCATCGTCATCGATGCCGAGACGATCATTCGCGACCGGTTGGCGAAGTTCGCTGCCTGACGATGTGGCCGCCGGATGGCCCCGGCGGCCCGTCATTCACCGCCGTGAATAGCCGCCGTCCACGGTGGTCACCGATGCGGTCGTGGCGCTCGACAGATCGGAGAGCAGGAAGGCGATCGCGTTCGCGCACTCTTCCGGCGTAATGAGCCGGCCGATCGGTACATCACCGAGCCACTTTTCCATCATTTCCGGGCGGCGCGCCTTGGCGCGCTGCGTCATCTCGGTATCGATGTGACCCGGCTCGATCGCATTCACGCGAATGCCTTCGGACGCCCATTCGACGCCGAGCAGTGCGGCGAGGTGCGACAGCGCTGCCTTGCCCGCCGAATAGGATACGACGGCGGGCGGCCAGGTCACCTTGGACGCGGCGATCGACGAGACCAGCACGATCGATCCGCCGCGCCCGCGCATGCGCCTGCCGAAGGATTGCGCGCAATAGAATGCGCCGTCCAGCACCACTGCCATCGTCTTGCGCCAGTCCTCCGGCGCCAGATCGAATGCCGCCCCGGGCCATGCGCCCGCAGCATTGGCGACCAAACCTTTGACGGCTCCGATCTCCGACTCGATATGCGCCGCTGCCTGTTCGACTGCCGCCGCATCGGTAACATCGAGTTCGATGAAATGCGCTTCGCCGCGATGGCCGGCGCGGAGTGCCGCGATGGCCGCCTTGCCCTTTTCCTGGCTGCGCCCGGTTAGGACGATTGTTCCACCTGATTCTAGGATCAGGCGGGCTGTCGCCATAGCGATTCCGCCATAGCCTCCGGTGATGACATGTACGCGATTGGATAGACCTTCCATCTGCATTTCTCCCGGTTTCTGGTTGCTTATACAGCGCGCTTTCCGGCACCGGAGAAGCAGCGTTCCAAAGTCATGGATAAAGCAAATGCTTTGATGTATCCAGATGCAAAGCGGCTGATCGGCGGCTGGCGATAATCGGGAGAGAGTGGATGAGCGTCGAGTTGATGGAAAGAAATCTGCCGCGCAGTTTCGAGGCATTCACGCCCGATTGGTTCACCTGGGCCTTGTCGCCCCGCTTCGCTGGCGTGCGCGTTGCCGAATTGACCCGCAGCGGTGAGCGGGTCGGCACGTCCGCGTCGTGCCGGTTCGAGATCAGCTACGCCGACACCGGATCTGGTGAGGAACCGCCGGCCTCGGTCTATGTGAAGGGCGGCTTCACCGAGGCGCAGCTCAAGCGCTACTGGATGGTGCTGCAGCAGGAAGCGCGCTTTTACAACGAGCTTGCGCCGGAAGTGCCGATGAACATTCCGCAGCATTATTTTGCGCAAATCGACGACGCCCAGCAGGGCATCACCATGCTGGAGGATCTCGGCTCACGCGGCGTAACCTTCGGCTATTGGGGGCGCCTGAGCGTCGATCAGGTTGCCGCGTTGATCGAGCAGTTCGCGGCGATGCACGCGCAATGGCTCGGCGATCCGCGCCTGCCCGGCCTGAAGGGCTGGGAGGAGCCCCAGCGCGGCTTTCTCAAATATCTGGTGCGCGACAAGCATTGGGACGAGCTGACCAGCCGTGTCTATGGCCAGCGTCTGGTGGAAGCCGTGCCGAAGCCCGAGCTTATCCGGGTTGCGCTCGATCGGATGTGGGGGCTCAACGATGCCGCGCCGCGCACGTTGGTCCATGGTGACGCTCACGGCGGCAATATGTTCTTCGAGGCGGACGGCAGGCCGGGCACGCTTGATTTCCAGCTCTGCTTCGGCGGCTCGGGCATGCATGACGTGTCTTGGCTGATCGTCAGCGGGCTCAGCACCGAGGATCGCCGCGCTGAGGAGGGGCGGCTGCTCAAGGCCTATCGTCAGGCGATGATCGCCAACGGCGCGGACATGCCCGATTTCGACGCGCTCTGGCTGACCCACCGCCAGCAGATGGCGCATGCCTTCGTATCCGGCGCTTGCGAGCCGATCGAATCCGGTCCGCTCGAGATGATCAATGCCGCGGCCGAGGTGACCATTGCCGCCGCGCGCGATCATGATGTGCTGGACGCGTTGGGGGTGGTGCGCAGGTGATCGATGGGGGAGGCGTTTGCGCCTCCCCGACGCCCTGTCAGGAAGCGGCCGCGTCCTTCTGCCAATATTTATCGCGCAGCAGCCGCTTTTGCAGCTTGCCTGTCGGCAGGCGAGGCAGCTCGGTGACGAAATCCAGAATCTTTGGAGTCTTCACATGGCTCAGATTCTCGCGCGCGTATTCGCGCAGTTCTGCGGCAAGCGCCTCGGACGGCTCGATGCCCTCCGCCGGAATGATCGCCGCGGCGACCTTTTCCCCGAAATCTTCGCAAGGCGCGCTGACCACGGCGGCGTCCGCCACCTTGGGGTGCGCAATCAGCAGATCCTCGATCTCCTGCGGGTAGATGTTCACCCCGCCGGAGATGATCATGTAGCTCTTTCGATCGGTCAGGTAGAGGTAACCGTCCTCGTCCAGCCAGCCGACATCGCCGATCGTGGTCCAGCCATGTCGATTTGTGGCTTGCTCGGTTTTCTCCGGATCATTGTGGTACGAGAATTTCGGTCCGTCCGCGAAGAAGATCGCACCTTCCTTGCGAGCGGGCAGGACATTGTCGTCATCGTCCACGATCTTGACCTCGCCCCACATCGACCTGCCGACCGATCCTGGCCGGTCGAGCCATTCCTGAGGGCCGATCGCGGTGAAGCCATTGGCTTCGGTGCCCGCATAATATTCGTGGATGATCGGGCCCCACCAGTCGAGCATGGCCTGTTTGATCGGCACAGGGCACGGCGCGGCGGCGTGAAATACTGTTTTGAGCGAGGACAGGTCGTAGCGCGTGCGTACCTCTTCCGGCAGCTTCAGCATTCTCACGAAATGCGTCGGCACCCATTGCGCGTGGGTGACGCGATGTTGCTCGATCAACTGGAGCGCGCGCTCGGGGTCATATTTGTCCATCACCACCACGGTGCCGCCAAAGCGATGGACCGTCATGCTCCAGCGCAGCGGCGCGGCGTGATAGAGCGGCGCGGGGGAGAGATAGATTGTATCTCCGTCCATGCCGTAGAGCCGCTGGCCGAGATCGGTGAGGCCGGTGCCCTGGTTGAGCGGGCCGGGCGTGCGGTTCGGCTTCACGCCCTTGGGGCGTCCGGTCGTGCCGGAAGAATAGAGCATCTCCGCTCCGTTGGCTTCATCCGGGATCGGGGTGGCAGGCATATCTGCCACCGCCGCTTCGAACGAATCGAAGTCTTCGGCAATGCCGCCGATCAACAGCATCGGCAGTTCGGGGCGCAGGTCGCGGATCGCGCGCGCGAGCGGCGCCAGTCCGGCCGACACGACCAGCAGCCGGGTGCCGCTGTCTTCCAGGATATAATCGGCCTCGCCGGCGGACAGCTTGGTCGAGATGCAGACATAATAGAGGCCTGCGCGCTGCGCCGCCCAGGCGATGTCGAAATAGGCCGCGCTGTTCTCCATTAACAGGCCGATGCATGCGCCGTCGCCGATGCCGCGTGCGCGAAAGAGCTGCGCGGCCTGATTTGAGCGCGCGTCGAGTTGCGCGAAGGTCACGGTTTCGCCGGTCGAGGCCATAATCGTCGCGGTTTTATCCGGGCTGGACGCGGCGTGACATGATGGGTGAAGCTGCATGTGGGCCCTCTCGCAATGCCGCGATTGCCTGTCCCGCAGCAGCGGGGTTCTCGATCGGCGGCCATCATTTGGTCCTACCTTTCTTAAACGACTACGCGTTGTCAATATTGAACGCGCCATATCCTATGCGAAAAATAGAACATGTGCTTGATGTCGCGAGGCTGCCTCTTGCTGCGCCGCAGCGTCCGCCGCCCGTTGCGAACATGTTCCCTAAAGCTATGGAAATGCAGCGCATCAGCCAAGAATACTGAGCATATGTAAGATTTTTCAAGCGTGCAGATCGACGGAGATCCGCGGGCTGAAAGTGGCATCCGAGCAACAGGTCTTCACAATCGCCTCGCCTCCATGGGCTAGGTTCAATCCCTGTTGCATCATCAAAACAAGTATTTTAGACGATCGTTGTGTCCGGCGAGTCAAAGACCGGAATGAATGCGTTTGATGAACGGATCATGTCGGGTTCGTGCCGCCGGCGTCCATCGCCCGTCACGACAAGGACCGCTGACCGCGGAAGGGAGGGTGGACTGAATGAAGAAATGCCTGTCACTGGCGAGCGTCGTCGCGATTGCCGCGTCGGCCTATGCCGCGCCGGCCATGGCCCAGAGCGATGGCGTTGAGGAGGCGCAGGGCGCCAACGAGATCGTCATCACGGCCCGCAAGCGCGCAGAGTCCCTTCAGGACGTGCCGATGTCGGTCGCGGTGATCAGCGGCGATCGTCTGGTCGAGCAGAATATCGGCCAGATCGAGAACCTTCAGTCCGTCACTGCGGGCCTGATCGTTCGCAAGACGCCGAACAACCTCGTCAATCTCACGCTGCGCGGCTTGGGAACGGGCACCGCTATCGATGCATTCGAGCAATCAGTGGCCACGTTCGTCGATGGCACCTATGCTGGCCGTGGGCCCGAATTCAACGCCGCGCTGTTCGATTTTCAGCGGGTTGAGATCATTCGCGGCGCGCAAGCTTCGCTGCTCTCGAAGAATACTAGCCTCGGCGCAATCAGCCTCGTCACGCAAAAGCCGGGCCGGGACTTCGGGTTCAACGTCACCGGAACCTGGGATCTCGAACTCGGCTCCAGGTCGCTCGAAGCTGGCGTGGATTTGCCGCTGAGCGATATCGTCCAGGTCCGCGTGGCGGGCAAGTACGACGATCAGCATGGCTATGTGTACAACAGCTATTTCGACAAGGACGTGCCGCGCACGAAGAACGCCGCCGGCCGCATCACGCTGGCCGCTCAGCCTTCCGATGGACTCGATCTCACGCTGATGTACCAGTATTTCCAGGTTCGCCAGAAGGGCATGCCCTGGGAAATCTACAGCGATCCCAGTGGCAACCTCGCCGCGCTATCGGCCTTCGCCGGCTATCCCACGCTCGAGATCGGCGCGAACTACCGCCAGTCGGAAGGATCGGCGCAAGGCCAGTCCTATGACCGCACCAGCGGCAATCGCATCGTCGGCACGATCAATTACGAAATCGGCGGCGGTCACACGATCACGTCGGTCACCGGCTATTCGGACTTTGATTCGGAGCGTTGGCGCGACACCGATCTGCTGCCCGGCGACTATCTGAACGGCACCTACCTCCAGTCGAACAAGCAGTTCCAGCAGGAGATCCGACTGTCATCGCCCGCTGAAGGCCAGTTCCTCGATTATGTGGTCGGTGCATCCTATTTCCACGAGAAATGGTTCTTCTCCGATCGCGTCGTGTCCCAATGCATTGGCTGTCCGGCCGCTCTGACCACCGGTACGGGCCGGTTCACGCTGCGCGGCTCATGGGTATCGCAGGATCATCAGACGACGCGCGATCTCGCGACCTTCGCTCAGGTGAACCTGAACTTCTCCGACACGCTCACCTTGAGCGGCGGCGCGCGCTACACCAACAGCCGCCGGCGGGCGACGTTGCAGCGCGAGACGCTGGTTCCCGGTGCGGCGACCACCGTGATCTATCAGGCGTTCGCGCCGGTGACGCTGCGGCGCAAGGAGAACAATGTCGACGGTTCGGTCGCGCTCAATTGGAAGCCGTCGAGCCGCCTGATGCTCTATGGCTCCTATTCGAAGGGCACCAAGGCCGGCGGCTTCAACAATTCCGCCACCAACCCCTCGACCGTCGCGGGCGCCATGCAGACCGAATATGGCAATGAAACCGCGCACACGGTGGAAATCGGCGAGAAGCTGACGCTGCCCGGCGGCGGCTTCTTCAACGTCGCTGTGTTCCAGACCAACATCAAGGGTTTCCAGCAGGCGACGTTCAACGGTTCGTTCTTCAACATCACGGGTGAGGATCTGCGCGCGCGCGGTGTCGAGGCGGAGGCGGCGCTGCCTCTCGGTTCGAACCTGCGGCTTCAGGGCCAGCTGACCTATGCCGACACCGTTCGCAAGGCGACCGGTCTGAACCCGCCGGGCGCACCGAAGTGGAGCGGCAACGTCAGCCTGAACCTCGAGGATCAGGAAATCAGCAACGGCCTCGCGCTGAACGGCAATGTCGGCGTCGAATTCCGCAGCCACATCTTCCTGACGAACGAGGAGAACACGATTGGTTTCCCCGGCCGTCCGAACAACGTTGTACCGGATTCGCCGGGCTATGGGCTGATCAATGCCCGTCTCGGCCTCAAGGCCGATGCCGGCTGGGAGGTCGCCTTGGTCGGTCGCAACCTGAACAACAAGAAGGTATTCGAATATTCGGTGCCTATCTCGTTCGTGGGCAACGGCTCATACGTGATGCTGAACCGCCCGCGCACGGTGGCGCTGCAGTTGACCTTCCGGCGCTGACGCCCTGAAGCGAAGCGCATAAAAAAAGAGGGGCGGCCCGCAGAGGTCGCCCCTTTTTTAGTCACCGGCGATGCGCGGTTACAAGGTGCGCGAGATCACTTCCTTCATGATCTCGGACGAGCCGCCGTAGATGCGCTGGACCCGCGCGTCGCGCCAGAGCCGCGCGATGAGATACTCGTTCATATAGCCGGCTCCACCGTGCAGTTGGAGCGCGGCATCCACCACTTCCCATTGCAGTTCGGTGTGGAAGAGCTTGCCCGCCGCCGCTTCCTCGGGAGAATATTCTCCGCGGACGTGTCGGTCGATCGCCCAGTCGAGATGCGCCCAGCCCGCCTGCAGCTTCGCCTTCAATCCTGCCAGCACGAAGCGGGTGTTCTGGAATTCGAACACCGCCTGACCGAAGGCGCGGCGTTCCCTGGTGAAGCGCACGGCCTCGTCGAAGGCGCGCTGCGCCACCGCCTGCGCCCCGACCGCGATGGTCAGCCGTTCCTGCGGCAGATCCTGCATCATGTAGTAGAACGCCCGGTTCTCCTCACCCAGCAGCCGATCGGCGGGAACGCGAACATCGTTGAAGAACAGCTCCGACGTATCGGCCATGTTCTGGCCGATCTTGTCGAGATTGCGGCCCCGGCTGAACCCGGCGTCACTGGCATGCACCAGGATCAGCGAGATTCCGCGCGATCCCTCGCCGCCGGTCCGGCAGGCGACCAGCACGATGTCGGCGAGCTGGCCGTTGGTGATATAGGTCTTGGCGCCATTGATCACATAATGGTCGCCATCGCGCTTTGCGTCGGTCCTCAGGTTCTTGAGGTCGGAACCGCCGTTCGGCTCGGTCATCGCGATCGCGGAAATCAGCTCGCCCGAAACCATGCGGGGCAGATATTCGCGCTTCTGCTCTTCCGAGCCATAGTTGAGGATGTAGGGTGCCGTGATATCCGATTGCAGGCCGAACGACACCACCGCGCCCGTATAGCACAATTCCTCGGTTACGATCGCGTTGTAGCGGAAGTCCAGGCCCAGTCCGCCATAGGGTTCGGTGATCGTTGGGCACAGCAGACCGGCCTCGCCGGCGCTTCGCCACACCTCGCGGGAGACCACACCATCATCCTCCCACTGGTCGAGATTCGGGGTGACTTCGCGCTCCATGAAGCGGCGTACGGCTTCACGAAAAAGACCATGGTCCTCGTCGGGACCGGCGCGATCGAGCATATTGTCCTCCTTGGTTTGAAACAGTCGTTTGGGCCGCGCGGCCGCGTCAGATCGGCACGCCTGCGGCCGCGCGGCCGGCGCACATGCCGAATGTCGCCGACGATGAGAGCGAGGAGGCGCTGTAATAGCCCGCGCCGTGGAACCCCCCGACCACTTCGCCTGCCGCGAACAGGCCGGGAATCGGCTCGCCGAGCCAGTCGATCACCTGCATGCCGCCATCGGTGGTGATGCCGCCATAGGTGGAGGTGAGGGCATTGGCGGTGGCGGCGATGTAATAGGGCGGCGTGTCGATCGCGATCAGATCCTTCACGCGCCCGAATTCGCCGTCGGTGCCATTGACGACATCGGCATTGTAGCGGGCGATCGTCGCCTGCAACGCATCGGCGTCGAGTCCCATCCGCGCCGCCAGCTCGGGGATGGTGTCTGCCTTGCGGAGATAGTCGCCATGCAACGCCTCGGCATAATTGTTCACCGAGGAATCCGCGAGCGAGAGGCGGATTAGCTTCTCGTCGAAGATCTGGAAGCCGATGCCGCCGGGCTGTTTCATGCCTGCGGGGCTGAGTGTCTTGTAACTCTGGTCCTCGTTGATGAATCGCTGGCCGTTGCGGTTCACAATGATGCCGCCGGCCTGGAACGCGAAGATGAGCGGCGGGACTTCGTCCGCGCCCTGCACGCCGTGTGGATAGTTGCGGATCGCCCCGCCGAACGATCCGGTGACATGGCCGATATCGGCCAGGCCCGCGCCCAGCATCGTCGCCATCATCAGGCCGTCGCCCGTATTGGCGACGCCGCCATGCTTGACCGCATCGAGCAGTTCCGGCGCGAACACGCGGAGCATCTCGCGCGATCGGGAAAAGCCACCGGTCGCGAGCACGATCCCGCGCGTGGCGGTGATGGTCAGTTCCTGATCGCCGTAGAATACCGTCGCGCGATCCACCGGGCCGTCGGGGGCGGAGCGATGCAGCCGCATCGCCGAGGTTTTCGAGAAGAACTGGATGCACGGGTGCGCGCGCGCCGCGACGTGCAGGTTGGTTACCGCACGCCCGGTGCCGGTGGTATGGATGCGCGGTACTGCAGCGTAGATCTCGAACTTGACGCCGTGAGCCTTGAGAAACGCATAGGCTTCGAGCTGGTTTTCGAGGAATCGGTCGATCAGGGCCGGACTGTTCTGGCCTTGGCCGCTTTCGAACAGGTCGCGCCGGAATGCTTCCAGGCTGTCATCCTGCCCCGCCGAGATCGTCAGATCGGTGCCCGAAAAGGCGAACCCGCCCCCGGCCATCGCCGAACTGCCGCCCGGCTGCCCGCTCTTTTCGAGCAGCAGAACCTGCGCGCCGGCCTCGGCTGCTGCCAGCGCAGCGCAATGGCCGGCGATCCCGGCACCCAGCACCAGTACCTCCACCGTTTCGGGCAGCGTTCCGGATTCGCGTAACATGGGCCTCTCCCTGGCAAATGGATGCCGCGTCTCCTTGGGCGGCGTGGCGGTTCAGCGGCGAAAGCCCGGCCCATGGCCGGTCGCCATGCGCGCGAGCGCCTGCGCGTCGGCCGGGGGCGCATCGCCGCGCCATGCGACGTGCAGATCCGGCCGCAGCAGGAACGCGGGGGCGTTGAACACTCCGATCAGGTGCGGTTCGTCCAGCCGGACGATTTCGAACGGCGCACCGATCGCGGCGAATGCGGTTTCCAGTCCGGACGCGTCGAAATCTCCACGCAGGTCGAGCAGGGTGAAGTCATTGCCGATCAGATCGTGCAGCGGCCGCCCGTCCTTCAGCCACATATGAGGGATGCGGATGCCGGGACGCGCGTGCGGGACGATGCGACTGATCTCCCAATGCGCCTGATTGCCCGGTTCGTGCGCCACCAGCGGTGAGCCGGCATAGGTGTAGCAGGTTTCCGCCCCGACCATGCCATGCATGCGGCCATGATCGCGCTTGAACGCTTCGGCCAGCCGTGAGCGGGCGGCGTCACCGTCCGGGCCATCCAGATCGATCTCGGGCGTCAGGTGGGGCAGCCACAGCGCTGAGCCGTCGGCAGCCCAGCCGGACGCCTCGATATTGCGTTGCGCCACCGGACGGCGCTCGATTTCGTAGCTTTCAATCAGCCCTTCGCCGCCCCAGCCCTGGATCATGCCGGCGAGCTTCCACGACAGGTCGAACGCGTCGCCCACGCCGGTGTTCATGCCGAGGCCGCCGGTGGGGATGACGAGATGCACCGCGTCGCCCGCCATGAGCACGCGGCCTTCACGATAGCGCTCCGCCAGCAGCAGGTGTGGCCGCCAAGAGGTGATGTGGCGGATGGTGAGGTCGCAGTCGAAGCCGATCTTCTTGCGCAGTACCGGCTCGAAATCGGTGTCGGCGGGCAGCATGGTGTGGAAGGTGAATTCCTTACGGTCGCCCTGCGCCACGAAGCCGCCGCCGCTGGTCAGGCTGTAATGCCGGCCCTTGCCCGCCTTCATTCGTTCGTAGAGGTCCTCTGACCAGAAGATCACCTGGCGCATCTCGAACAGCGCCGGTCGTCCCTCCAGCTTGACGTCCAGCCTCTTGCGGACGGTACTGCTTCCGCCGTCCGTGCCGACCAGATAGCGGCAGCGATAGCGCTGTTGCGTGCCGTCCGCGGTGAGCGCGGTGACTGTCACACCGTCCGCATCCTGCTCGAGATCGACCAGTTCCAGGCCATAGCGAACGCTGGTGTTGGGCGTCTCGTGTTCGGCGACCTGCCGCAGCAGCGGCTCGATATGGTTCTGCGACACGAGCTGATAGGGTTCGAGCGGCAGCGAGCCGTCGGTGCATTCCGCGATCTTCCGCCGCCGTTCCGCGACGGAGGGAAATGGGATGACCGCGATCGGTGCCTCGTTCATCGTCCGCGTCAGGATGACGTCCATCGGATTGTCCGCCGGGTAGCCCAGCGCACGAATGCGGTCGGCTAGGCCGAGACGGCGGTACAGTTCCATGGTCCGTGCGTTGGAGCGGTCCATCTTCGGCCACGGCGCGGTGGTGATGTCGCGCTCCATGATCATGGTGCGAACGCCCCGGCGGCCGAGATCGATGGTCATGCTCAGTCCGACCGGACCGGCGCCCGCCACGATCACGTCAAATTCGCCGTCAAAACCCATCCGCTCCTCGCTCATTCGTCTTGTTGATACAATTGTTCTAGTCTGTGGCCGCGTCGCAGTCACTGCCAAACGGCTGAAACCGGGTTTGAGAAAATTGGAAGGCCGGGCTTGGCGGCAAGGACAGGGTGACGGTTTCGCATTGACGGATCATTGGGTCGAGCATGGCTTCGCAGCTTGATGCTTCGTCCATCAGCCAGCGGCGGAACAGCGTCAGGGCGGTGTCGCCGAGCCTGTTACGCCGAGAGACGAGATAATGGGGCAGGTCAATCCGCATCACCCGAGCGAACGGCAAAATCAGACGACCGTTCTGGAGATCGTCGGCGATCATGAACAAGTTGCCGAGTGCCACTCCGGCCCGGCCGCGCGCGGCCTGGTAGGTCAGGCTCAGCGATTCGAATTCCAGCACGCGCTGCCGCGTGAATGGTGCTGCGCCGAGTGCGTCGAGCATGACCGGCCAGATGGCGCGTTCGCGCGGCGCGGCCAGCAATGTCTGGGCGGTGAGGTCGGCTGCGCTGACGATGCCGTCCGGCGCTGCGGCAAGCGAGGGTGCGCAGACAAGAGCGAAGCGGGTTTCAAAGAGCTGGTCGCGATGGAAACGGTCGTCGGACGGCGGCGTCGCGGTCATCGCCAGGTCGAAATCACCGTTCCAGTCTGCTTCGCCTGTCGCCAGGACCAGGTCCAGCTCGACCTGCGGATGTGTCGCGCGAAATGCGGGCAGGCGGGGGGCGAGCCATTCGGTGGCGAAACTGCTGTAGAAGCGCAGCTTCAGCGGTCCATGCCGCTCGCCCCGCGCCAGGGTCTGGCTGGCGGCGTCGATCGAATCGAACGCGCTGCCGATGGCGCTGAAATAGTCGGAGCCCGCTGCGGTCAGTCGTGTGCCCGCGGGATGGCGCTCCAGCAGCGCGCGGCCGAAATGCGCCTCCAGCAGCGCGACGTGACGGCTCACCGCACCCACCGTCACGCCCAGTTCGGTCGCGGCGGCGGAGAGGCTGCCACGCCGGCCCGCCGCCTCGAATGCGCGTAAGGCGTTCAGCGAAGGCAGGCGATAGCGCATGGGGCCCGCCTATGCAGCGACACCGGCGGTCCGTGCGGCCTCGATCTCGTCTGGCGAATAGCCGAGTTCGGCCAGAACGGCGTCGGTATGCTCGCCCAACGTCGGCGAACGGGCCGCGACATGCGCGGGCGTCTTTTCGAAGCGCGCCGGATAGTTGGCGAAGAGCACGCGGCCATAGGTGTCGTCGCGATATTCGACGATGCTCTGGTTGTGCTGCACCTGCGGGTCGGCCAGGAAATCCTCGATCCTGTTGACCGGGCCGATCGGCACGCCCTCGCGCCCCACCCCTTCCATGATCTTCGCGGTGGGGAGCGTCTGGGTGGTCTTTTCCAGTTCGCGCCACATCGCCTCGATATTGGAAAGCCGGTTCCACGCACCCTGGAACCTTGGATCGTCGATCAGTTCCTCGCGGCCCAACAGTCGGCAGATGCGCGCGAATTGCTCGTCGGTCTGGATATGGCCCATGATCATGCCGTCGGCGGTGCGGATTGGCAGGGTGGTGTTGATCGCCGGAATCTTGTCGTCACCGTCGAGCCACATGTGATTGTAGAGATTGTCGATCAGCGAGAAGGATGAAAAGCCGTCGAGCAGCGACACGGTGACCCGCTGGCCCTCGCCGCCGCTGCGTTCACGATGCAGCAGAGCCGCGACGATCGCGCTCGCCATGGCAGAGGCGCTGTACTTGTCCACCATCATCGTGCGGAATGGGGCGGGGGCGACCCAGCCGCCCTGCAGATACATCGCGCCGCTCATCGCCTGAATCACCTGGTCGAACGCAGGACGATCGGCATAGGGGCCGTCCGGCCCGAACCCGCTGACCGATGCGTAGATCAGTCCCGGATTATCTTCGCGCAGCGATTCGTAGGACAGGCCGAGCCGGTCCAGCACACCCGGCCGGGCGTTTTCGAGCAGAACATCGGCCTGCAACGCCAGATCGCGTGCGATCTTCTGTCCTGCCGGATCCTTCAGGTTGAGCTGGATGCTCCGCTTATGGCGGTTCATCGCCATGAAGCCCGCGGCCATGTCCTTGTGACGTGGGCGTAGATGCCGCATCGGATCCCCGCCCAGCGCTTCGATCTTGGTCACTTCGGCGCCCAGATCGGCCAGCATCTGCCCTGCCATCGGCCCGGCCACCATCGTGGTGATCTCCAGCACCTTAAGGCCGCTGCATGGGCCGGGGCGTTTCGCTTCGTCGGTCATCCTCATTCCTTCCAGTAGTCGCCGTGATCGGCTCTCGTGATGGCTCATATGGTCAAGTATTAATCTCTCGAAATAACGAGGATTTTCCTGGGTAAAACGTGTTTTACATTATAAGTAGTCGGGAGATAATTCTACGACATTGCAAATTTATATTTTCAGATGAATTCTGAATTTGTAATTTTAGGGGGGGCTAATCATCTTGTGCTAAGGTGGAATTTGTTGTCCGCGCATCCACCCGAACCGGGTTTGACAATGGTAAGACAATAAGGGATGGTCGCCCCGACCGGTAGAAAGAAGTGTGCGCGATGGAGCGGGACTCCCGCGTCGATACACCAGCCGGCGACCAGCCCGTGGGACTGCACCGGAGAGGGTGATGATCGAAGAAGGCGCGCTGTTGTGGAGCCCGTCGCCGGGATTCGCCGCGAACTCCAACCTCACCCGCTACATGCAGTGGCTGGAAGCGCGGGGCCGCCCCTTCCAAAGCTATGATGCGCTTTGGCGCTGGTCCGTGCAGCATGCTGACGATTTCTGGGCATCGCTCTGGGGTTATTTCGAAATCGAATCGGATGGAAATTGGGATCGCGTCCGCTCCGCCGAACCGATGCCGGCCACCCGCTGGTTCGAAGGGGCCAGGGTGAACCTTGCCGAACATATCCTGCGCAACGAAGTGCGCTGCGATCCCGGCGCGACCGCGATCCAACATCTGTCTGAAGTCCGCCCGCTCGAGACGCTGAGCTGGACAGAGTTGGGCGATCAGGTGCGCCGCACTGCCACTGCGCTGCGCGCGATGGGCATCGGGCCGGGTGACCGTGTGGCGGCGTGCCTGCCGAATATCGTCGAAGCGGCGGTTGCGCTGCTGGCGAGTGCGGCAATCGGCGCCGTCTGGACCTCGGTCGCGCCCGAATTCGGTGTCCGTGCGGCGATCGACCGCTTGGGGCAGGTCGCGCCGAAGCTGATCTTCGTCACCGATGGCTATCGCTACATGGGCAGCGACCATGACTGCATGGCCGCCACTGAGGCCTTGCTGGGCGCGATCGGCACGATCGAACATGTCGTGCTGGTGCCCAATCTCGATCCATGCGCGATGCCCGCCGTCGATTCGCGCTTCGTCCTTTGGGACGATATCCAGCGAACGGTGGCACCCGCGCGCGGCGCGTTCCGCTATGCGCGTGTCGACTCGGGGCATCCACTCTGGGTGTTGTTCACGTCGGGTACCACGGGGATGCCCAAGCCGATCGTGCATGGCCAGCTCGGCCTCACGCTCGAGCTTTTCCGCGCGCAATCTCTCAGCACCAATATCGGTCCGGGCTCCACGCTGTTCAATTATGCCAGCACCGCCTGGGTGGTCTGGAACATGCTTGTCGGCAGCCTCATCACGGGCTCGGCGATCGTGCTGTACGATGGGCATCCGCTGGCTCAGGGGCCTGGCACCATGTGGGACATTGCGGAGCAAACGGGAACGACCGATATTGGGTTCAGCCCCAATCTCGTTTGCAGGATGATGCAGGCCGGCATCGTACCGGGTGAAACCCACGACCTGTCGGCGCTTCAGCATGCGATCTTGGTCGGCTCGCCCGCCTCGCCCGATATCTATGGCTGGCTGAACGACGCGGTGAAACCCGATCTGTGGATCACGTCCCAGGCGGGGAGTACAGAGATGTGCGTCGGATTTGCGGGAGGGGTGCCGATCCTCCCTGTGCGTGCCGGCGAAATTCAGGCGCGCCTGCTGGGCATGGCGCTCGACTGCTGGTCCAGTGACGGCGAGTCGCTGATCGATGAGGCAGGGGAACTGGTGATGACCGCACCCTGTCCGATGATGCCGCTGGCGCTGTGGGGCGATGCCGAAGGGGAGCGCTACCGCGAGAGCTATTTCGCCGATTTCTCGGGGATCTGGCGACAGGGCGACCGCTGCCGGATCACCGCCAATGGCGGACTGGTCATCCTCGGCCGCTCCGATGCGACGCTCAACCGCGGCGGGGTTCGCATCGGCACCGCAGAACTCTACCGCACCGTCTGCGACATGGCCGAGGTGGAAGACGCGATCGCCGTGGAGGCGATGGCGGACGGGGCTTCGCAGATGATCCTGTTCGTCAGGCCGGCCGAAGGGTGCTGCGCCGACGCCGCCTTCCGCGCGCGCATCAACGACCGGCTGCGTATCGAGAACAGTCCCCGTCACGTACCCGATCAGATCGTCGCCGTGCCCGCCATCCCCTATACCGCGACCGGCAAGCGCATGGAGGTACCGGTGCGGCGATTGCTGGAAGGCGCGGATCCCGCCCAGGTCGGTGACCGTAACGCCATGGCGGATCCGGCAGCGTTCGACTGGTTCGCCACGTTCGCGCGGGATTTCAGGAATGCCGGGTTGCGCGCGCGCCGGGCGATGGTCGCCTGACGCTCGCGCCGCCGCGCGGCGGGGCGGACGCCCGCGCCCGCCCATCGTTCAGTTGAGCTCGCGCTTGTAGCCGAGCATCTCGCGCGCCACGAGCACGCGCTGGATCTCTCCCGCGCCTTCGTAAATGTCCGCGATGCGCACGTCGCGGAACCACTTTTCCGCCAGATAATGTTCCGAGAGCGCCTCAGGGCCCAATATGTCCAGGCAGGTCTGGGTGATGGTGCGCGCCGCCTTGCCCGCGATCGCCTTGGAGATCGAGGCTTCAGTGCGATAGTCATAGGACGGCGTACCGACCTGCGTCTGCTTCCACTTGGCGTACATGGTAACGCCCCAGGCCGCCTCCCACAGCGCCTCCATCCGGATCAGCCGGTCCTCGGCTGCGCTGCGTCCAGCTGCGCCTTTGGCGTAATCGATGCTGATGCCTCTCGCCTCCAGCCGTTCGCGCGTGAAATCCAGCATTGATCGGCAGGTGCCGAGTGCGACCGCAGCGACGAGCGGGCGGTTGTGATTGAATTTGCTGAACGTCTTCGCGAAATCGGCCGAGAGTTTCGCGATTTCCGGCACGCGAACGTCCTGCATGGAGAAGCCGGCCAGGTCGTGCTGGCGCATGCCCATCTTGCGGATCGACGGCACTTTGCCCACGCCCTCCTGGCCGCGCAGCACCACGAAAGTGTGGAAGGGGCGATTGCCCTTCTCGTCCGGTTCGCCACGCACCAGCGTGACGGCGCCGTCATATATGTTGAAGAAGGAAATAAAGGTCTTTTCGCCGTTCAGCACATAGTCGCCGGTTTCCGCGTCGTACCGCGAATTGCTGCGGATCATCGACGGATCCGATCCTGCGCCGGGCTCGGTCAACCCGATGGCGAGCTTCAAATGGCCGTATTTCGCCTTCTGCTCGTCGGTACCGAATTCCTCCAGCACCAGTGAGCCGAAGGCGTGATCGCGATCGCGCAAGTCGGCGTCGGCGGCGCTCGAGATCATCATCAGCGCCTCGGCGATCACCTCGCTGCTGGTGCCCTCATGATCGTTCGCCAGTGCCTCGAACGGATCCTGCAGTCCGGCCACGTCGGGGTGGGGCAACGCGAAGGGCAAGGCGCCATCGATCGAATGGACGTCGGCAGCGCGGGCATGTTTGAGCGCGATCTTGTTCTCGCGCTCGGCAAGCGCGACGAGTTCCTCGTCGCGGCGGGTAAGGCTGAAATCGACCATGGAGGTACTCCCGGAATGATGGCTGGTTCAGACGCCGGCGACGGATTCGAGCATCGAGAGGGAGCGAGCATTGCGATACCACATCTCCATCGGGTGCTCCTCGACGAAGCCATGGCCGCCCATCGACTGGAGGCCGTTATCGGCGATCTGCATCACGCGCTCGCCGGCATAGGTATAGGCGAGCTGGGCGAGGCGGGTGGCGTCTAGGCCCGTCTCCAAAGCCCATGCCGCCTTCCACGTCATCCAGCGGATCGCATCGGTCTCCATGCGCATGTCGGCGATGTCGAACGCGATCTTCTGCTTCTGCGCGAGCGGAGAGCCATGAACGACGCGCTCCTTGGTGTAAGGGATGATATGCTCCATCACGGCACGGGACAGGCCGAGCATGGCGGCCGCCAGGCCGACGCGAGCGCCGTCGATAATCCGCTGAACGTCCGCGCCATTGCCTTCGCCCAGTCGTGCATCGGTGGGCAGGACAACACCGTCGAAGTTCACCTCGCCCAGGCCTAGACCGCGCAGGCCCAGCGCCTGACGCGCCTCGATCGTGACGCCGGTGGCGGAGGCATCCACGATGAACGCGTCGCTTGCGCCGTCTAGGTCCGCGATCACCAGGAAGTGCGTGCTCTGCGCGGCCAGCGGGACCATGGTCTTGCGGCCGCTGAGCGTGAAGCCGTCTTCCGAGCGGAGCACGCGGGTCGCCGGGCGGGTGACGTCTCCGACAAAGTCCGGCTCCATGGCGGCGATCGTGCCGGCTGCGAAGCGGTCGCCCTCGAGCGATGCCAGGAATACCGCGCGCTGTGCCTCCGAGCCCTGATCGGTAACCGCCTGGACGAACCCGCTCGCCGCGCCCACCGCCAGCGCGACGCTGGCGTCCCCCGCCGCGAGTTCCTCCAGCACCAGCACGTTGCTGACTGGCGAACGGCTCTCGCGATCCGCCTGCGCCTGCACGATTCCCGCCTGCCAGATGGTATCGAGCACGGCCGTGCCGATCGCGCCATCCAGATCGTGACGCCGCGCCTCCGGCGACAGCGCGTCGCGTGAGATTTCGCGCATCGTCGAGCGGATGATTTCCTGCTCCTCGGTGAGTTCGAAACTGATCATGCGAAATCCCTCCTCCGCGCTCGTCCGGCGCGGGCCGGTCGATATAATTTAGTCATTTGTTTTATATCGGTAGCTTTGGCCATCGCACTTGTCCAGATGCAAAGATCGGCGCGCACCGATCCTGGCAGCATTGCGGGGACATTGCGGCCGAGGTGTCGGGAATGGCTGGTTTCGGTGCAGGTTTTCGGTGTGGCGTCTCGCGAATCATCCGACTCGACCTATGGGGGAGACGGTGCTCGTCGCGACCACATGGTTGGAAATAGGTTGATTGTCTTATACACGTGCATCGATTCTCCTACGCACAGGCGCGGAACGCCGTCGAATCTGCGGCGTGGCAAAATTTGAACGCTTGTTCTTGCATGCTGAGTCAAATGGTCTTACATTTAGACAATCGCATTAGAGGCGTGATCGAGGGAGTGAGATGGGCGGTCCGTTGAAAGGTGTCAGGGTCGTGGAGCTCGCGGGCATCGGCCCGGGGCCGTTCGCCGCCATGATGCTGGCCGATCATGGCGCCGAAGTCATTCGCATCGATCGTCCCGGCCAGGCGACCGACCCGGCGGACCCGTTGCTCCGCTCGCGCCAGACGATGACGCTCGATCTCAAGTCGGCCGAAGGCATCGCCGCGCTCAGGCAACTCGTGCGCGATGCGGATGCGCTGATCGAGGGCTTCCGGCCCGGCACGCTCGAGCGGCTCGGTATCGGGCCGGACGTGTTGCTGGCGGCGAACCCGCGGTTGGTGATCGGGCGGATGACCGGTTGGGGTCAGGACGGACCCTATGCGCCCTATGCGGGGCATGACATCAATTACATCTCGCTGAGCGGGGTGCTGCACGCTGTGGGCACGGCGGAGCGGCCTGTTCCGCCGCTCGCGCTGACCGGCGATTTCGGCGGAGGGGGCATGTTGCTGGCCTTCAGCATCGCATCCGCATTGCTTCATGCCCGCGCGACCGGCGAGGGGCAGGTGATCGATTGCGCGATGGCTGAGGGGTCGGCGCTGCTGATGACCCCTTTCTATGGCGGCGTTGCGCGCGGCACGTGGCGGGACGAGCGTGCCGCCAACATCATCGACGGCGGCGCGCCCTTTTACGGCGTTTATCGCACCGCGGACGGCAAGTTCGTTTCGATCGGTTCGATCGAGCCCCAATTCTATGCATTGCTGCTGGAGCGGCTGGACTTGGCGGACGACCCCCTGTTCGCGGAGCAGATGAACGAAGCGAACTGGACGGCGATGCGGGGGCGCCTGGAAGCGCTGTTCGGCACGCGCACCCGTGACGAATGGTGTGCGCTGATGGAGCATAGCGATATTTGCTTCGCGCCGGTGCTGGGCATGGGCGAAGCGCCGGCTCATCTGCAGATGCGTGGACGTGGCGCGTTCGTGGAGGTTGGCGGCATCGTCCAGCCAGCGCCCGCGCCGCGCTATTCCGTGACGCCGACCGCGCTTCCGCGCGCGCCGGTGCCGGCATCGGTTGATGGGCTGGCGCGCCTGCATCTCGAAATGGAAGGATGACCGGGACGGCATGGCCGGAACGGAATTTGTGGAACGGAATCGAATGGCGAAGGTGAATTTCGTTGGGCCCGGCGGGGGCAGTCAGTCGATCGAGATCGATGATGGCATATCCGTGATGGAGGGCGCGGTGATGGGCGGGATCGATGGAATCGATGCCGATTGCGGGGGGCAATTGTCGTGCGCCACCTGCCATGTCCACGTCGATTCCGCCTGGTTGTCACGTCTTGCGCCGGTCGGCGGCGACGAGGACGACCTACTGGATTACGCAGTCGGCCGGGACGAGCGTTCGCGCCTGTCCTGTCAGATCATCATGACCCCGGAACTGGATGGCTTGGTGCTGCACGTTCCGGAGACGCAGCATTGAACGATAAGAAGTCGGAGACGGAGTCCATGGCAACAGCATTCGCGCCGCGCCGCAAGGAGGGACGGTGGATCATCGACGATCGCGCCGGCGGCATCTTCAAGGTCAACCGTGACGCGTTCACCAGCCAGGAGGTGTTCGAGCAGGAGCGCTCCAGGATTTTCGACAGATGTTGGCTGTTTGTGGGCCACGGGTCCGAATTGAAGAAGCCCAACGACTATGTGACGCGCAACGTCGGCGGGCGCGAGGTGATTTTCAACCGCGACCGCAAGGGCGAGTTCCACGTCTTCCTGAACACCTGCCCGCATCGCGGCGCGATGGTGGCGCGCGAGAAGTGCGGCAGCGCGCTGGCGTTTAAATGCTTCTATCACGGCTGGTCGTTCAACAATAACGGCAAGTTCGGGACGCGGAATCCCGCAGGCGTCTATCCCGATGATTTCGGCAAGGACGGCAGTGTCGATCTCGCGCGCGTTCCCCGGCTCGAATCCTATCGCGACTTCTACTTCATCAATTACGATCGCGATGCGCCGCCACTGGAAACCTATCTGGCCGGCGCGGCCGAGATCCTGGATCTGGTTGCCGATCATTCGCCCAACGGGATGGAGATCGTAGGCGGTGTGCAGGAATACAGCATCCGCGCGAACTGGAAGCTGCTCGTGGAGAACAGCTATGACGGCTATCACGCCGCTGAGACGCACGAGACCTATTTCGGATACCTGATGAAGACGATCGGCGATTTCGACATCAGCCAGATCCAGGCGGATTCGATGATTTCCTACGGCTTCGATCTCGGCAATGGCCATGCAATGATCGAGGGCAAGGCGCCGTGGGGGCGGCCGATTGGCCGCACCATTCCGGTGTGGGGCGAGGAAGGCAAGGAGGCGATCGCGAAGGTCGTCGCCGAGCTGGAGGAGCGGGTCGGGCCGGAGCGCGCGGCGCGCATCGCGGACCGCGACCGCAATCTCGGCATTTTCCCGAATTTCGTCATGAACGACATCATGGCGATCACCGTGCGCACCTTCTTCCCGACCGCGCCGGACCAGATGAACGTCAATTCCTTCGCGCTCGCGCCGATCGGCGAGAGCGCCGAGGACCGCAAGCGGCGGCTTGACAATTTTCTCGAGTTTCTGGGGCCGGGCGGGTTTGCCACCCCGGATGACGTGGAAGCACTGGAATCGGCGCAGCGCGGTTATGCCGCGTCGAAATTCGCGCCGTGGAACGACATCTCGCGCGGTATGCTGAAGGAGGTGCCGCGTGGCGACGATGAATCGCAGATGCGCGCCTTCTGGCGCGAATGGACCCGCCGGATGGAGGAGGAATGATGGCGACCGCAAGCACAATTTGCGCGGCCGCGCAGCAGCTCCTGTCCCGCGCCGAGTGCGAGGATCTCCTCTATCATGAAGCCGCGTTGCTCGACGACTGGCAACTGGATGAGTGGTTCGCGCTGTTCGCGCCGGGCGCGACCTATGACGTGCCCCAAGCGGGCGCGGCTGATGATATCAGCTCGGCCGAAGCCCTATTCTACATCGCCGACGATTATGACCGGCTGCGCTATCGGGTGGAGCGGCTGAAGAGCCCGATGGCGCACTCCGAATGGCCGCGGTCGGATACCGCACGGATCATTGGCAATGTGCGCGTGCTGGGTGTGAATGAAGCGGGCGTGCAGGTGCGCTGTACCTATGTCTGCTACCGGTCCAAGAACAACGTGACCGACACGTTTATCGGCCATTGCCTTTACACGCTGATCGGTGAGCCGGGGGCGATCCGCATCGCATCCAAACGGGTGATGCTGGACGTGAACAGCCTGCGTCCACAAGGCAGGGTGAGCATCATCCTCTGAATGCGGCAGAGGGGGCGGAACAGCCTCCGCCGCGACCCGCGACGCCAGCACGATTGGAGAGATGTGCGTGACGCCCTTCATCGATGTCCATAGCCATGTAACGCCGCTGGCCTTTCCCGATGCGCCCAGTGCGGAATCGCGCTCCCGCTGGCCGTGCATGCGGTGCGAGGCGGGCGTCCATACGGTGATGATGGGTGACACGCCGTTCCGCAAGCTCGACACGCGATCTTGGGAGACCGGCCGGCGGATCGAAGACATGGATCGCGATGGCGTGGACATGCAGGTGCTCTCGCCGATGCCCGAACTGCTGTCCTACTGGCTGCCGCGCGACGATGCAGCGGTGATGTGCGACTGGACCAATCACCAGATCGCCGAGATGATCGCAGCTGCGCCGCGCCGGTTCCGTGGCCTGGGCGCGGTGCCATTGCAGGATCCGGCCGCCGCGGCGAAGGCGCTGCGGCGGGTGAAGTCCGAATTCGGCCTGTCCGGGGTGGAGATCGGCAGCAACATCAATGGGCAGATGCTGGGCGATCCTGCCTTCGATCCCTTCTGGGAAGCCGCCGCGGCGGAGGGGATGGCGGTGTTCGTCCACGCGCTGCATCCGATCGCAGCGAAGCCGCTGCCGCCCAATCCGCTGTTCACCGCCTTCGCACTGTTTCCGGTCGATGTGGCGATGGCCGCCGCGTCGCTGTTGCTGGCGGGCGTGCCGGATCGGTTTCCGGGGCTGCGCATCGGCTTCAGCCATGGCGGCGGCGCGCTCGCCTCGCTCCTGGGGCGGCTCGATACTGGATGGGATCATACGGACGGCTATGGCGGCAAGCTCGTCCGGCGGCCGAGCGAAGCTGCGCGCGGCCTGTTCTACGACAGCAACATTTACGCGCCCGAACAGCTCCGGCATCTGTGCACCAGCGTCGCGCCTGGCCAGGTCTTCGCCGGAACCGACTATCCCTACGACATCATGCAGACGGCGCCGGCAGCCTTTGTCCGTGATCTCGGCCTGGACGCCGATGCGCACGCCAGCCTGAGCGTGGGCGCAGCGAGTGCGTTCATGGGCGAGGATCTGATCGAGGCGTCGGCGCGGTGAGCGGCGTGGGGCTCGATCTTGACCGACTCGCCGAATGGATGGACGGTGAAGGGCTGGCACGCGGGCCGATCGAAGCGGTAACACCGCTCACCGGAGGCACCCAGAATCAGGTGCTTCGCTTCAGCAAGGGCGGCTGCGACTTCGTCCTGCGCTGCCCTCCTCCTACGCCCCGGCCTGAAAGCAATGCAACCATGCGGCGCGAGGCGCGCGTGCTGGCGGCGCTGGCGGAAACCGATGTGCCGCATCCGCGTCTGATCGCCGCCTGTAGCGATGAAAGCGTGCTTGGCGTCGCCTGTTACCTGATGGATCCGATCGACGGGTTCAATCCGGTCAACGGTCTGCCGCCGCTGCACGCCGCTGATCCGGCCGTGCGTCGTGCGATGGGGCTGGCCTTTGTCGATGGCGCGGCGGCGCTGTCGCGCGTCGACCATCTGGCCGTTGGTCTTGGCGATTTCGGCAAGCCGGAGAATTTCCTCGAGCGGCAGACCGCGCGCTGGCGGTCGCAGTTGGAGGGCTATGCGAAACATGACGGCTGGCCCGGCCCTGGTGAACTGCCCGGCGTCGACACGATCGCGGATTATCTGGAGGCGAACCGGCCAGCCGATTTCCAGCCCGGCATCATTCATGGCGATTATCTGCTGGGCAACGTCATGTTCCGCAATGACGGGCCGGGACTGGCCGCGATCATCGATTGGGAACTGGCGACGATCGGCGATCCGCTGATCGACCTTGGCTGGCTGCTCGCGACCTGGCGGGGTGTGCCGCCCGAAGATCTCCCAGTGCTGGCAGTCGAGCCGTGGGACGGCTTCCCGGTGCCGGAAGAGCTGGTCGCGCGCTATGCGGAGAAGAGCGGACGGGACGTGTCGGCGATCGACTGGTATTTCGTTCTTGCCTGCTACAAGCTGGGCATCATTCTCGAAGGCACCTTCGCGCGTGCCTGTGCCGGCCGAGACCCGATGGATCAGGGCGGCCGGCTTCACCAGACCGCTATCACCCTGTTCCGCCGCGCGCTGCATCGGATCGGCTGATGGCGTGCACAGCATCGATTTATGAACACGAAGGAGACCTGCAATGACCCAGGACGTGATGCCGGAGACGAAATTCGTCGAGTCGAGCAAGGGCCGTGTCGCCTATCAGGAGGCGGGCGAAGGCCCGACCTTGATCCTGATTCATGGTGGCGGACCCGGCGCTTATGGCTATTCCAATTATCGCAAGAACCTGATTCCGCTTGCCGAGCGTGGCAACCATGTCGTCATCATCGATCTGCCGGGATACGGCCAGTCCGATTATCGCTCGACCGAAGCGGGCATGTTCGTGCCTATGGCTGAAGCGACGCTGGAACTGATCGATCACCTTGGCGTCGACAAGGCCAATCTGGTCGGCAATTCGCTCGGCGGCGGCACCTCGTTGCGGCTGGCACTCGATCATCCGGAGCGTGTCGACAAGATGATTCTGATGGGCCCCGGGGGAGGCATTCCCGCCACTTCTACCTTCCCCTCGGAAGGCCTGATCCGCATGCTGACCTTCTATGACGGAGAGGGTCCCACGCTTGAAAAGCTGGACAAGGTGATCGATCTGCTCGTCTACGACCGTTCGTCGATCACACCCGAGCTGGTCGCCGAGCGCCTGAAGACCGCGACTCTTCCGCAGACGATGGCGCATCCGCCGCTTCGCAACCAGGGCTACAATCCCAAGAACGACCTGTGGCGCGAGACGATCGATCGGTTGGAGCACCCCACGCTGCTGATCTGGGGCCAGGAAGACCGCGTCCTGCCGCTCGATATGGCGTTCAACCTGCTAAAGCGCATGCCGAACGCCGATCTGCACGTCTTTTCGAAATGCGGTCACTGGGCTCAGTGGGAGCGGGCCGACGAATTCAACGAGATCGTCGGCAACTTCATCGCCCGTCACTGATCACCGCAGACAAGGGGGCGGGCGGGCGTCGCATGCGGCACCCGCCCGTGAATAGGAGACGAAGATGAAACTCGCCGGAAAGGTGGCGATCGTCACGGGTACGAGCCCGAATATCGGCGGCGGCATGGTAGAGGGCCTGGCGGCGGAAGGCGCGGCGATCGTCGCGGTCGACGCGGTCGAGGCAAACGCGGTCGATTGCGCCGCGGCGGTGCGCGCGGCTGGCGGCAAGGCGATCGGCATCACCTGCGACGTGACCGACGAGGTGCAGGTGAAGGCCGCCATCCGGCGCGCGGTCGCGGAACTCGGCGCCGTCGATATCCTCGTCAACAACGCCGCCATCTTCAACAAGAAGGGCGTGCTCGAAATGTCCTGGGAGGAATGGCAGCGGCAGAGCGGGATTATCCTGGGCGGCGCGTTCCTGTTCACCAAATACGCCGCGGAAGCGATGATCACGCGCGGCGCGAATGGCGGACCGAGGGGTGGGGTGATCGTCAACATCATCTCCACCGCTGGCCATCAGGGCGAGCCCGGCAACGTCGCCTACAGCACGTCGAAGGGCGGGCTGCTCAACTTCACGAAATCGACTGCGATGGAACTGGTTCGCCACGGCATCCGGGTCGTCAGCCTGACCCCCACGGCAACCGACCCGACCGAGATGTTCGAACGCGCCCGCCGATGGGGACGTGATGTCGAGATGCCGGAGGGGCTGGCCGAGCTGATGGGCAAGTTCGAGAAGCGCATTCCGATGCAGGCGCTGCCCACGCCGAGCGATTACGGGCGCGCGCTGGCGTTCCTTGTGTCCGACGATGCGGCGATGATGACCGGTTCCGATCTGCGGATCGATGCCGGCGCGGTGGCGCGCTACTGGGCGTGGGATCCGGGCGTGGATCAGTGATTAAAGGTATTACCTTTTTTGTTGCGACGTGCGCGGACGCGCAATAGTGAGCAAGGCACAGTAATTTCACTGTGCCGAATCACGATGGGAAGTTCTCGAATGCGATCGATCCTGTTTGCCAGCCTGCTCCTCTCAATTCCCGGCATGGCCATGGCTGAAGACACTGCAACCGCTGCGGCGGTCACGACCGATGCCGCCGTGAAGGCCGCCGATCTCAAGACGCGCATGGTGGTGTGGGACAAGAACGGATCGCGCGTCGGGCCGATCATCAGCGTCGGCGCAAAGGCTGATGGCGCAGTCGATTTCGTGACCGTCATTCAGGGCGAGAAATCGGTGCGCGTGCCCGGCTCGACGCTGTCGCTGGCGGAAGGCAAGCTCGTCACGTCGCTCGCCCGTCGCGAGATCGGCCGCTGATGGCAGATCCCGGCCGCTCCGAACATTCCCCGCAAGCGGTGATGGATCAACCGCGCCGCACGCATCTGGGATTTCGGATCGGCCGCGTCGCGCGGCTGCTGCGCTTGCGCCATGAGGCGCGCGCGAAACAGATGGGCCTGACCCCAGCACAAATGCACGCGCTTTCCGTTGTCCGTTACAATGAAGGGCGCAGCCAGCGCAGTATCGCCGAAACTCTGGATGTCGGTGAGGTGACGGCCGGGCGGTTGATTTGCCGGCTCGAAGCGAATGGCTGGGTGGAGCGACGGCCCGATCGTCATGACGGGCGGGTCATGCGCGTCTATCTCGGAAAGGGCGCGGCCGGCGTGCTGCGCAAACTCGATGAGATCGCGATGACCGAAGAGCGCGAGGCGCTGACCGGGATGAACGCCGCCGATATCGATCATCTGCTGCTCGGCCTCGATGCGATCTCGGCCAATCTCGGGCGTCCCATCGATCTGTCGATCATCGGAGACGAGAATTGACCGGGCGGGCCGGCGGGAACGCGCTACGGCTCGCCTGTGCGCCTAACTTCCGCGATCTCGGCGGGTTGCCGACGATGGATGGCGGCCAGGTACGCCCGGGGCGATTGTTCCGCTCCGATTTCGTTCACCGGCCCGATGGGGACGATCTGGCTGCGCTGGAAGGATGCGGCATTGGCTTGGTGCTTGATCTGCGCAGTGCATCCGAGGTGACAAGCCATCCCAATCACTATTGGCACGCGCGCGATGTGGAGGTGCTGACTTTCGACATCGGCACCGATGTCCGGGCCAAGGGATCATTCTGGGACGTCTTACGCGAAGACGCGAGTCCGCCACGCGTCGAAGCGCTCATCCACAGCATCTACCGGTCGATTCCAATCGCCGTGGCTCCGGCGTTGACGACCCTGTTCGATCGCCTGTCCAGGCCCGACGCACTGGGCGTGCTGTTGCATTGCACGGCCGGCAAGGACCGGACCGGCGTGGCCGTGGCGCTCCTGCTCCATGCGCTTGGCGTGACGCGCGAGGCGATCGTCGCGGATTATCTGGAAACGTGCGAGCGGTTGACAGATCGCGTGCTGGCGCGCGCGCGCAAGACGATGACCGAGGTAGCGGGCAAGCCGCTCGAAGAGGCGAGTCTGCGGTATCTCACTCATGTCGAAGCGGCGTTCCTCGATCAGAGCTGGAGCCGCCTCGACCGCAAATATGGCGGCGCGGACGCGTTTCTCGAGACCGAGGCGGGGCTGGATGAGGCGCGGCGGGCGGCGCTCAGGGCGGCGCTCGTCCAAGGCTACAATTGACCGGATTTGCCGCAAGAGGAGCAGGATGATGGCTGTCGATGATATTCGTTACCGCCGGCTGGGCTATGTTGCGCTCACCGTGACCGATCCGGCGCGCTCCATGGCATTCTATCGCGATGTCGTCGGCGTCGAGGCGTGGCAGGGGGCGGATGGCGAGACCGCGTTCCTGCGGTGCAGCGACCGGCATCATGATCTTGTGCTGAGCAAGGGTAGGGATCCCGCGCTCAAGCGGATCGGCTGGGAAATGGAATCGGCGAGGGCGCTGAACGCCGTGCGTGAGCATATGACCTCTCTGGGTATCTCCTGGCATCCGGTGAGCGACGCCGAAGCGGAGATGCTCGGGGTGAGCGAGGCGATCCGCATCACCGAACCGACCACCGGCGCGACCTTCGAATTCTACACGCAGATGGACAAGGCCCCTGCGCCGTTCCAGCCGACGCACACCCAGATCGCGCGCCTCGGTCATATCGTGCTGAGCAGCCCGGCCAAGACCGAGACCGAGCAGTTCCTGACCGATCAGCTCAACTTCCGCATCTCGGACCATATCGGGCCGGTGGTGACTTTCATGCGCTGCTTCCCCAATCCGCTGCACCACAGCTTCGGCGTGGGGCATGGCGATGCTGCGCAACTCGGCCATATCAACTTCATGGTCACCGACATCGACGATATCGGCCGAGCAAACGTGCGGATGAAGCGGGAGGGCGTGCAGATTGTCTACGGCCCCGGCCGCCATCCGACGTCGAACTCGATCTTCTTCTATTTCCTCGATCCCGATGGCATCACCGTGGAATACAGCTTCGGCATGGAGGAATTCCCCGAGTTCGATCCGCGTGCACCCCGGCAGTTTCCGCTGGTGCCCGAATCCTTCGACAGCTGGGGCGGTGTGCCCGAAACGACCTTCAGCAAGGTCGGCTCCGTCGAGCGTCTGGAGCCGGCGCGGAGTAAGCTCAGCTCAGGCTGAGGCCGCCGTCCACCACGATCGTCTGCCCGGCAATATAGTCCGCGAGCGGTGAGGCGAGGAACAGCGCGGCGTTGCCCATATCCTCCGGCTGGCCGATCCGTCCGCGCGGGATGGTCGTCAGCACCTTGTCCAAGCGTTCGGGGTGTTCGGTCGTCACTCTGGTCAGCTTGGTATCGACCAGGCCGGGCGCGATACCGTTGACGCGGATGCCTTCACCCGCCCACGCCTTGGCGAGTGTCCGCACGAGGCTGATCGCGCCAGCCTTCGATGCGCTGTAGGCCGGATTGCCGATATTGGCCTGAAAGCCCGAGATCGAACTGACGACGATGATCGATCCGCCGCCATCGGCCGCGAGCAGCGTGCGGAACTTGGTCGAGATGCCCATCACGCTGTCGAGATTGACCGCCATTACCTTGTCCCAGCCTTCGCGCTCGAACTCGCCGCGGCGATAGACGACCGTGCCCTGGGAGTGGACCAGGACATCGAGCTTGTCGAACGGGGGCTGCCTTGCCGCGACCGCATCGGGATTGGCGACGTCGACCTGCGCATAATGCAGTCCGGTCAGGTCGGACCCCTCGCTATCGTGATAGTCCGATGCGTTCGGCCGCGTGCCCCACACATGCACGACCGCACCGCAATCGAGGAAGGCGCGGGCAATGCCGTTGCCGATCCCGCTGCTGCCGCCCACGACCAGCACGGTCTTGCCGGTGAAATAGAAGGGCCCCATCCCGCTCTCCCGCATCATGCCGCGACCGCGCGCAGGTCGTCGCCATAAAGGGCGAGCGCGCGCTCCTCTTCCTTCCACAGCATATAGTCGGGAAACATCGTGTCGATCGCGCGATAATCTTTCAGCACCTCGCGCGCGACGACCATCTTGTGCACCTCGGTCGGCCCATCGGCGAGCCCGACATGATAGGAGTTGATCAGCGCATCGGTGAACGGCACCTGCGTCGTCACGCCCAACGCGCCGTGCAGGTGCAGCGCGCGCTCGGCGATGTCGTGCAGCACCTTGGGCATGATCGACTTCACCGCCGAGACATTCTTGCGGACAGCCTTCCAGTCCTTCGACTGATCGGCCAGCCAAGCGGTCTCGAGGACGAGCAGGCGAAACTGGCGCAGCTGGACCCAGCTGTCCGCGATCTTCTCCTGCACCATCTGCAGATCGGCGAGCCGTTTGCCCTTCGTCTCGCGGGAGACCATGCGTTCGCATAGCTGTTCGAAGCACTTCGTCGCCTCGGCCAGCGTCCGCATTGCATGGTGCATGCGTCCGCCGCTCAGCCGCACCTGCGCCACGGTGAAGGCCTCGCCGCGCCCGCCCAGCATATTCTCGGCCGGCACGCGGACATTGCTCCAGCGGACATGGCCGTGAACGTCCTCCGGTTCGCCATGGAAACCATAGTTGCGGACAATCGCGATTCCCGGGGTATCGGCAGGCACGATGAACATCGACGCGCGGGCATAGGGGCTGGCGGCGTCCGGATCGGTAACGGCCATGACGATGTAGAAATTCGCAAAGCGCGCGTTCGATGCGAACCATTTCTCTCCGTTCAGCACCCAGTGATCGCCGTCCTGTACCGCGGTCATCCTGAATTGCAGTGGATCAGCGCCGCCCTGCGGCTCGGTGATGGTGAAGCAGGAAACGATCTCGTTGGCCAGCAGCGGCTCCAGCCAGCGCTTCTTCTGTTCGGGCGTGCCGTAATGGGCGAGGATCTCCGAATTGCCGGTGTCGGGGGCCTGGCAGCCGAACACGATCGGGCCGAAGCGCGAGCGGCCGATCTGCTCGTTCATCAGGGCGAGCTTCAACTGCCCATAGCCCTTGCCGCCGAGTTCAGGGCCAAGATGGCAGGCCCAGAGCCCGCGCGCCTTTACCTCGGCCTGAAGCGGGCGCACGAGTTGCTTGAAACGCGGATCGTGAATGTTCCACTGGCTGCCCAGCAGATGGTCGAGCGGCGCGACGCGGCTGTCCACGAAATCGCGGATCCAGTCGAGTTCGGGCTGGAATTCCGGATCGTTGGCAAAGCTCCACATGACATGTCTCCTGAACGACGCTGCGCCGCATCCGACGCTTTCAGTGGAGAAATAAGACCGCGCGGCGAGTCCGGTCCAATCGTTTAGTCTCGCGCAATTGATCGGAAATGGTTATCGATCGTGCCATGGATTTGAACGCTCGGCCCCTGCGCGCCTTCGTCGCCGTGGCGGAACTCGGATCGTTTCGCCGCGCGGCCTATCAGCTGGGTATCAGCCAACCCGCCTTGTCGGCGCAGATCCGTGAGATGGAGCGCCAGTTCGGTTTCGATCTGTTCGCGCGGACCAGCCGCCATGTGACGCTCACGGCAGAGGGCAGCCTGTTCCTGGATCGTGCGCGGCGACTCGTCCTGGAAACCGATTGGATGAACCAGGCGGCGCGCGCGATCCGGTCGGATGAACTGCGTGTCGGCGCGGCCCATCACAGCGCGCAGATCCCCGAGCGACAAGCGCTGATCGAACGGTTCATGCGGACCAATCCGGATGTGCCCCTCCGCATCCGTTCGCGCACCCATGCCCAGCTCTATGAGGAACTGGCGGGCAACGAGATCGATCTGGCTATCACGCTGGAGGTCAGCCCGGCCGGCATTCATCGCTCGGCACTTGATCCTGCGGCGGGCCGCGAGGTGCGGCGCTGGGTGCTGGGCGAGCGGCCGATCGGCCTGTTGCTGCCGGAGGAGATGGCCGGCGCGCCGGACGCGCTGACGGGAATGACGATCGGTCGCCTCAACCGCGCCCATGGCATTCCGCTCTCTGAAGCGGTGGCGCACTGGTTGGCGCAGGCGGGCGCGCATGCGGTGGACATGCCCGAGGGGGATGGGCCATCGCTCGTCCGCTATGGCGCGCTGCTGCGCCGTCCAGTCGTCTCGCTCGGCTGGTTCGGTGCACCGCCGCCCACCATGATCGAGCGGCAAGTCGCGACGTCACTCCGCACCGCGCTTGTGGTCCTCGCCCGCCCGGATGCCCAGCGGCGCGGCGCGGCGCGGTTCATCGCGATGCTCGATTCCGATCAGGAAACCGCGCGTGACCTCCCCTCCCAGTAGGGCGCGCGCAGCGTCTTGCGGTCGAGCTTGCCCAGGCCTGTCAGCGGCAGTTCCGCCACGAACTCCACGCTCTTGGGCGCCCAAGGACCGCCGCGCTTGTCCTTGACCAATTGCTGCAGCGTCGTGGCATCGACGCTCGCCCCGGCGCGCAGCGTGACGAAGGCGGTCACGGCCTCGCCCCATTTCGCGTCCGGAACGCCGATCACCGCCGCGAGCGCGATTGCAGGATGGGACATCAGCGCATCCTCCACCTCTCGTGGATAGATATTGAAGCCGCCGGAGATGATCATGTCCTTCGTGCGGTCGACGATGGTGATGTATCCGTCCGCATCGCGCACGCCGACATCGCCGGTGTGCAGCCAGCCGCCGGCAAAGGCCTGCTCGGTCATCTCCGGCTGCTGCCAATAACCGCTCATCACCAGCGGGCCGCGCGCGCAGATTTCGCCCGGCTCGCCCGATGCCACCTCGTTGAGTTGGGCGTCGAGCAGGCGGATGTCCATCATCGGCGCGGCCAGACCACAGGAGCCGAGCCGCTCGGGCTTGCTCAGGTCGTGGTCCGCCTTGCGCAGCGTCGTCATCGTCTGCGGGCATTCCGACTGGCCATAGAGTTGCAGGAACACCGGCCCGAAAATGCTGATCCCCTCGCGCAGCCGGTCCGGCGACATCGGCGCGGCGCCATAGATGATGATCTCCAGCGACGAGAGATCGTGTCGCGCGCGAATATCGGCGGCATCGATGAGCGTGTTGATGAGCGTCGGCACCAGGAAGGTGGCGTTCAGCTTTTCCCGTTCCACCGTCGCGCAGAAAATGCTGGTGTCCCAGCCCTGAAGCAGCCGGGCATAGCCGCCCTGATGCATGATCGGATACAGGTTGATGCCGCCCGCATGGCTGATCGGCGTGACCATCGCATAGCGCGGCAGCGCAGGCCATTCCCATTCCGCGGTGATGTTCTGGTTCATCGCCACGATCGAACGGTGGGATAGCATGACACCCTTCGACCGGCCGGTCGTGCCACCGGTATAGACCAGCCAGGCGATGTCCTCACTTTCCGCCTCGTCGGTGAGCGGCGCGGGAGCTGCGGCGTCGATCCGCGCACTGAGATCGTCGAAAGCATCGCACGGCCCCATCGCCACGATCGCGCCCAGCGAGGGCGCTCGGTCACGGATCGCCTGCGCGCGTTCGGCGAACTTGCCGGGATCGACGATCAATATGTTCGCCAGGCTGTCCGCCACGATATGGACATGATCGTCCTCCGCCGCGAGCGGATGCATTGGGGTATAGCGCACTCCCATCAGGTTCGCCGCGCACAGGATCGCCCAGGGCTCGGCGCGATTGGCGGTCAGCATCGCGATTCCATCGCCGCGCTTCAGTCCCAGTTCGCGCAGGGCCGTGATCGCCTTGCCGATACGGTCGCCCAGATCGCGATAACTCAGCGACTGAGTCCCGTCGCTGATCATTTCGCGATCCCCGAAACGGGCGAGTGCGCTGATGATGACGCGGCCCAGCGTGCCGCGGCCGGCCGGGTCGGCGATCATCAGGCGTTGGTGGCGAGCGCGCTCGCCATGTCGAGGTCGAGCGCCGCCTGCAGCGACCGCTTGGCGGTCGTGTCGGTCACTTCCTGGGTCTGCATGTCATAGGGGTTCATCACGGACGAAGCCATCATGTGCATGATATTCTGGCGATAGGAGAGGAACAGCGAATCGAGGCTCGGCGCATCGCTCGCCCCGTTCGCCACCAGCACCTCCCGGTAATGCGCGATCAGGTTTCGTTCGTTGGCTCGGCGATCCTCCACCGTCAGGCTGGAAAGCAGCATCTCGGCGTGGTCGTGCCCCGGCGCGCCCGGGAAGGTGCATTGCCAGTCGAGGAAGCCTGGCGAGCCATCCGCCTCGAAGAACAGGTTTCCGCCGTGGCAGTCGCCATGCAGCAGCGTCGGCACGCGCGCATCGTCATGTGCCCACATCTGCTCCAGCCAGGTCAGGCATTGTTCGGGCGAGGGCAGCACCTGCCGGAGGAGGTCGCCATAGCTTCGTTCCTGCACCTCGACCCAGTGTTTCGGGCGATAGAGATAGCGCAGATAGGTGCGCTGCGGCTGCGCCCATTCAGCATAGCCGGGCAGGCGCGGATCGTTCCAGAAGCGCGCATGAAGCTGCGCCTGCCCTTCGAGGATCGCCGCCGCGAGATCGGGCGAGACATAGTCGGTGGCATGGCCAAACCGCACGTTGCGCCGGGTCATGTCCTCCAGGATCAGCACGCCCTGCCGCTCGTCCTCGTCGATCCCCGCGAAATAGACAGTTGGTATGTTGATCGGTGCGTCCTGCGCCAGTTCGGCGTAAAAGCGCGCCTCCTGGATCAGAGCGGCCCAGACGCGGCGGCGCATCACAGGATCGAACCCGCCCTTCACATAAACCGTATCGGGCAGGTCGGCATGGCCGCCATCGTCATCCCACAGCAGGGCGAAGCGTGCCGAGGTTGAGGTGCCGGCGCGTTCGGCGTCGCGCTCCGCCGCTGCCACGCGCACACCCGGAAAGCGGGTCGCCAATGCATCGCTCAGCCATTCGGGCGTCACCTCGTCCAGCGCCATCGGCAATCGCATGCGTGTGGTCTGCAGGCTCATTCGCCAATTCCTCCTGTCGCTCTCCGGCGTCTCGAAATCGTCGCGACGACGCTCGAGTCTTGTTGATCTTTGCAGCAGAATATAGTCAAACGTTTTAGGTAATACCATACGAAAAGGGAGGGCGGTGAATGCGCGTCTGGGAAAATCGCGATGGCTGGGGAATTGATCGGTTGGTGCTCGCCGATCGTGATGCGCCTGCCGAGCCTGGTGCTGGCGAGGTGAAGCTGCGCATGCTGGCCGCTGCCGTCAATTACCGAGATTGGGTGACTGTCACCAACAAGACCCCGTTTGGCGCGCTGCCGCAAATTCCCTTCTCGGATGCCTGCGGCGAAGTGCTGGCGGTGGGCGCGGGCGTGACGCGGGTGGCGGCGGGCGATCTGGTTTGCCCAAGCTTTTTCCATGGATGGATCGATGGGCCGCCCACCGCGGCGAATCGAGCCATATCGCTCGGCTCGGCGTCGCATGCGGGCATCTTGCAGGATGAAATGGTGCTGTCGGCCGAGCATGTATCGCGCGCGCCGAAGGGGTTAAGCGCGATCGAGGCGGCAACCTTGCCCTGCGCCGGTCTCACAGCCTGGCGCGCGGTGGTGGTCGAGGGGCAGGTCAAGCCTGGTGATGTCGTCGTGGTGCAGGGCACCGGCGGTGTGTCGATCTTCGCGCTCCAGTTCGCGAAGATGCGCGGCGCAACCGTCATCGCCACGTCGAGCAGCGACGAGAAACTCGAGCGCGCCAAGGCGCTGGGCGCGGATCACTTGATCAATTATCGCGATACGCCCGAATGGGGAAAGGCGGTGCTGGCGCTGACCGATGGCCATGGCGCCGATCTGGTCGTCGAGGTCGGTGGCGCGGGCACCATAAGCCAGTCGCTGATCGCCGCTGCCGTCGCTGGCCGTATCCTCGTGATCGGCGTGCTGGGCGGGCGTTCCCAGGAACTTCTGATGCCGGCGATCTTCGGCAAGAATCTGCGGATCATCGGCATTTCGGTGGGAAGCCGTCAGATGTTCGACGATATGGCCGCCGCGATCGAAGCGCATGGTCTTCGTCCCGTCATCGACCATGTCTACGCTTTCGGCGAGGTTCCGGACGCGTTGCGCGCGATGGAGGGTGCCGGGCACTTCGGCAAGCTGGCGATCGATTTCACGACATGAGCCCGCCGCTCGCGCTGATCCTGCATGGACTTGGGCATGACCCCGCTACGGCGGTGGCGACCTTCGCACCCGCGCTGCCTCCGGCCATGCCGCTTCTCGCACCGGCCGGGGCGCTGCCGTTCGGCGAGAATGGCGGCCGCGCCTGGTTCGGCGTCACCTTCATTGATGGCGGCCCCGTAGCGGATGCCGCGCAGGAGGCCGCCAGCCGCGCAGATCTGATCGCGCTGGCGGAGGCGCTGGACCGTCCGGCGCTGCTGCTCGGCTTCGGGCAGGGCGGTGTGATCGCATTGACCGCGTTTCTGGCGCGCCCCGATCTGTTCGCTGGCTGCGCGGTCGCTGGCGGCCGTTTACTGCTTGAGGCCCTTCCGGGCCTGCCGCCCATGCCGGCGCACCGCGGCAAGCCGGTCTTCTGGGCGCATGGCCGGTCCGATCCCGCCATCGCTTTCGCTGCTGCGCAGGCCGGGCGGGCGGCGCTGGCCGCCTATGATGTTTCGCTCGCCATCGTCGATCACGACGGTGGGCACGACCTGCCGCGGACGGCCGCGGACGGCCTGCGCGACTGGCTCGATCAACTAGTCCAGACGCCCTGAATTAGAATATTTGCTTTATATTATTATCCGCATTCAACGACGAGGATTTCACCATGGATTTCACCTTTCCCGCCGATGACGATCCCCGCCGGATCGAGATCCGCGCCTGGTTCGAGGCGAACCCCGATCCGAGCGGCAAACAGATTGCCGATCGTGGCCTCGCCGCCGCAAACTGGCCCGAGCCTTGGGGGCTGGGCGCCGATCCGGAGATGATGCTGATCATCGAATCCGAATTCGAGCGGGCGGGCGTGGTGATGCCTTCGCTCCACAATCCGATCGCGGTCAACCAGTGCGGCCAGTCGCTGCTCGCCTGGGGCACCGACGCGCAGCGGCAGGAGCTGTTGCCCGATGCGCTCTCCGGCAAGTCGCAATGGTGCATGCTGTTCTCCGAGCCCGCCGGCGGCTCCGATCTCGGCGCGTTGCGCACCACGGCGCGGCGCGAGGGTGATCATTATGTGATCAACGGTCAGAAAATCTGGAATTCGGGCGCGGACCGCTCGCAGATCGGCGTCGTCATCGCGCGCACCGATCCCGCCGCGCCCAAGCACAAGGGGCTGACCCAGTTCATCGTGGATATGAACGCGCCCGGCATCACCGTCCGCCCGATCATCGACATGACCGGTGAGGACAACGAATATAACGAGGTCTTCTTCGAAGAGGTGCGCGTCCCCGTCACGCGCCGGCTGGGCGAGGAGGGCGATGGCTGGCGTATCACGATGGAGCAGCTCCAGACCGAGCGGCAGAGCATGACCAAGCCGGGCGCGGTCTGGGGCATGGGCCCGACTGCGCGTGACCTGATGGACGGCCTGATCAAGACCGGGCGCATTGCCGACCCCCTGATCCGCGACGAAGCGGCTCGCCTCTATATCGAGGGCGAGTTGCTGCGTCTCATCAGCTTTCGGCACCTCAGCAACAAGATCAACGGCAAGCCTGCGGGGCTGGAAGGCAATGCGGGCAAGATGGTGGCATCGCCGCACGGCCAGGCGCTGACCGATCTCGCCAAGCGCAGCCAGGGCGTGGCGGGCATGGTCTATGGCAAGGACGTGCTGCCCCTGCCCGACAAGCATTTCGGATTGTTCGACAATTGGGACTATGCCTATTGGTTCAGCCCCGCGACGACCCTGGGGGTCGGCACCCAGGAAATCCTGAAGAACACCATAGCCGAGCGTGTCCTCGGCCTGCCGCGCGACAGCGATCCGACCGCGCGGATGCCGTTCAACGAAATCGGGCGTGCATCGCCCAAAGCCGCCTGAGGGGGAGCGCAGCGATGAACTTCACATTGAGCGACGATCATATCGCCCTGCGCGATTCCGCCCGCGGTTTTCTGGAAAAGGAGGTCGATCTCGCCCCGCTGCTGGTGCCAGGCGCGACGGTGGAGCAGGCCGGTTACGGCCCGCTCTGGACCAAGGCCGCCGGGCTGGGCTGGCCGGGGATGGTGGTACCGGAGGCTTATGGCGGCCTCGGCATGGACTATCTCGATCTGATCATGGTGATCGGAGAGGCGGGGCGCACGCTTGCGTCGATGCCGCTGTTTGGCACCTTGGCGGGAAGCTGGGCGATCGAGGCGGGAGGTGACGAAACGCAAAAGGCCGAACTGCTCGGCACGGTCGCGGCGGGCGAAGCGAAGCTTGCACTGGCGGTTGCCGACGCAAATGGCAGCTACGAACCCGGCGCGGCGGAAGTGAAGGCTGCGCGCGATGGCGATGGCTATCGTCTCACCGGCACGCGGGCCTTCGTGGTCGACGCCGCATCCGCTGACCGGCTGGTGGTCGCCGCCGAACTGGACGGCGCACGGCGCTGGTTCGTGGTCGATGCCGCCGCTGCGCAGATCGAACGGCTGGACTGGCGCGACATCACACGCGAGGTGTGCAGCGTGCGCCTCGAGGGTGCCGCCGCCACCCTGCTGGCGGGCGATGCCGATGCGGTCTGGCCCTTCGTGCGCGACCGGCTGTATCTGGTGCTGGCGGCGGAAAGCGCGGCGGGCATCGAGGCGGTGCTGGCCGATGCGATCGGCTATGCGAACGAGCGCGTCGCATTCGGCCGCCCGATCGGGGCGTTCCAGGCGATCAAGCATCAGCTTGCCGAGATCGCCGGCCAATCCGAATGCGCCAATGTCGGCGTGCAATATGCCGCCTGGGCGCTGAGCGCGGGTGACGAGACGGCCCCGCTCGCCGCCGCGATGGCGCAGAGCTATGCCAGCGAGGCGTATCGTGCGGCGACGCATCGTAACATCCAGATATTCGGCGCGATCGGCTTCACCTGGGAGATGAAGAACCATCTCTTTTACAAGCGCGCGCGGTGCAATGCCGAACTGCTCGGCGCACCGTCGCGGCAGCGGGAAGATGTGGTTCGGATTCTCGAGCGGAAGGCGGCATGAGCGGGATGCCGCCGGTCGCCGCGGCCGCAGTGGCGCGGCGATCGGTTCGCGCCTTCACGGCGGAGCCGGTGCCGGGCGAAGCTATCGAGGCCATACTGGCAGCGGCTTTGCGCGCGCCTTCGGGCGGGAATCTCCAGCCCTGGCATATCCATGTCGTGCGTGGCGGCGCGCTTGCCCGGCTGACGGCGGCGATGCGGCTCGCACAGGAGGCGGGGGAGCAGGAGGTGCCCAACCATCCCGTCTATCCGGAGGGCCTATGGGAGCCCTATCGCAGCCGCCGCTTCGAGAATGGCGAGGATCTCTACCGCACCATCGGCATCGAACGTTCGGACAAGGCCGGACGCCTGCGCCAGCTGGCCCAGAATTATCAGCTGTTCGGAGCACCGGCCGGCCTGTTCTTCGCGATCGACCGGCGCATGGGCAGGGCGCAGTGGATCGATCTCGGCATGGTGATGCAGACGGTGATGCTGGTGGCGCTGGAGCACGGCCTCGCCACCTGTCCGCAGGCGGCCTGGGCTCTGTGGCCCGACACGCTGGGCGAACTGCTCGGGCTGGACGAGCATATGATGATCGCGGCCGGCATGGCGCTCGGCCATGAAGACACCGCCCATCCGATCAACACCCTGCGCACGACACGCCAGTCATTGGACGAAGGTGTGACCTGGCATGACTGATTCTTCCATCCGCGTGCATCTGCGCGATCTCGCGACCCTCATTGATGCGCCCATCCCGCCCTCTCGTTGGGTTGCGATCCCGCAAGCCGCCATTCAGGCCTTCGCCGATCTGACCGGCGATCACGAATGGATTCATGTCGATGTCGAGCGGGCCAACCGGGAATTCGGCGGCACCATCGCGCACGGCTATCACATGCTTGCGCTGATCCCGGCGCTGGCGGACGAGACGCTGATCGTGGAAGGTGTACGCAATGGTCTCAACTATGGGATCGACCGGCTACGCTTCACCAATATGGTGCGGGGTGGCGCACGGGTGCGGATGCATCGCGTGCTGCTGTCGGTGGAACCGGAGCGGGGCGGCTGGATGACCCGCCACCGCTTCACGCTGGAAATCGAGGGCGAGGAACGCCCCGCCTTCGTCGCCGAAGCGCTGTTCCTGCTATTCGATGCCTAGGGACTAAGCTTAGCCAAGACCGCGAAGCGTCTCCGCCACGGCCTCGTCTTAATCGGGTTTAGATTCCAGCTTCGCCTGTGCCGCGAGTTTTTCGGCGCGTGGAAACAGGATGAACAGCCAGTCGGCGACGATCGCAGGCTTCGCCTTGCCTTCCACCTCGATCGAGTATTCCATCCGCAAGATCACACCGGCACCGCGCGGCACCACCTCGAGCACCTTGAGCCACAGCCTTATCCGATCGCCGCCATGTACCACCGAGAGGAAACGCACCTTGTCGAAGCCGTAGTTCAGGTCGGTCTCGACATCGTCGATATCGATCAGCGTCTGCGCGATCGGCGGGGCCATCGAAAGCGTGAGCAGGCCGTGGGCGATCGTGCCGCCGAACGCCGCGGTGGCGCGCGGCACGTCGCAATGGATCCAGTTGTGATCGCTCACGGCATCCGCATAGCCGTCGATCCGCTGCTGGCCCACTTTGATCCATTCGGACGGGCCGATCGTCGCGCCGACATGCGTGTGGAGATCGGCAAGCGTTGTTTTCAGCATCGCTCTGCCTGCTTCAGCACAGTCTTGCCGTTGCGGATCACCGTGACGCCGCGCTCCTTCACCCGCGCCTCGAACGAGACGATATCGTCGTCGCGCCAGAGGTCGACGAGGAGCGTCTCGCCGGGAAAGACCGGGGCGGAAAAGCGTACGGCGTGATGGTGGACACGCGCGGGATCGTGGTCGCAATAGCTGGCCATCACCGCGCGCAGGCAGATGGCATAGCTGCATAGGCCGTGGAGAATCGGTTGCGAAAACCCCGCGCGCCGTGCGGTTTCCGGATCGGCGTGCAGCGGATTGGCGTCGCCGGACTGGCGATAGAGCAGCGCCTGGTTGCGGTGTGTTGCGATCTCCACGGTCCGATCGGGCGCGCGAGTGGGCACCGCGTGGGGTGCCGGCTGCGGTGCAGTCGATCCGCCGAACCCCCCATCGGCGCGCGCGAAGGCCGTGGTGACGACGCGAGCGAACGGTGTGTCGTCGCCATCCAGCGTCAGCAGCGTCTCATGTGCGAACACCGCGCCCTTACCCTGCCCCTTGTCCCATGCTTCCAGCATTCGAAGCCGCGCCGTGCCGCGTCCTTCGACCGGTACCGGCCGGTGCAGCGTGAACGCGTGCTCGCCATGCAGCACCTGCGAATAATCATAGCCGATCAGGTCACCCAATCCGTCGTTGAAGGCGGGCGTGACCACGAAGCTTGGCATGGCGGCCTGGCGAGGCTCGTAGACGAAGGCCAGCTCGCGTTCGTCCAACGGGTCGGACGGCATGCCGATCCCCAGCGCGTAGAGCATCGTATCCTTGCGCGACCATTCGAAGCGCACCTCGCGGCGCAGGGCCATGATTTCGGCATGGCTGAGCATCAGGACAATGCCCCGCCATCCACGATGAAACTCTGCCCGGTCGTCCATTGCGAAGCGGGGGAGGCGAGATAGACGGCGATACCGGCCAGATCGTCCGGCTCGCCGATCCGCTTGATCCGCAGTTTCGCGACATAGGCGGCTTCGGCTTCCGCATCTTCCCACAACGACCGCGACAGGTCTGTGCGGACCAGCCCTGGCAATATCGCGTTCACCCGGATCTTCGCCTCGCCCAGTTCGAGCGCGAGCGCCCGGACCAGCGCAAGGTCAGCCGCCTTGGAGATGCTGTAAGCGCCGTTCATCGGATTGGCCCGCATCGCGCCGATCGACGAGACGATGATGATCGATCCGCCGCCGCGCTCCGCCATTTTTGGCGCTGCAAACGCTGCGAGCCGGTTGTTGGCCAGCACGTTGAACTGAAAGGTCCGCAGGAACGCCGCGTCGTCGATCTCGGCGAGCGGTCCGTTGTGAAAGCTCGCCGCGGCGTTGCAGACCAGAATGTCGGCCCCGCCGAATTCGCGGTCGGCATAGTCTGACAGCGCCGCCAGATCGTCCGCGTTTTCCATGTCGACCGGATGGACGCGAGTGGCCGCGCGTCCGACCAGCGCGTCGATCTCGGACGAGGCGGCTGCGCAGCTCGCCCCGTCGCGTGATGCGATGATCACCATCGCTCCGTGTTCCGCCAGCCGGTGTGCGATCGCCTTGCCGATTCCGCGCGAGCCGCCGGTGACGATCGCGCATTTGCCGGTCAGATCGAACAGACCCGTCGCCATTCCGCCTCTCCGATAATGCTTGCTTTTTCTCGTGCAGGATATTTGGAGTGCCGCTATCAATTAGTCAAACGAACGTTTTAGGAGGGCGAATGGCACGGCTTCAGGGCAAGGTCGCAGTGGTGACCGGCGGCGCGCGCGGACTGGGCAGGGCGACGGCGCTCGCCTTCGCGGCGGAAGGCGCCGATGTGGCGGTGGTCGATGTCGATCTGGACGGCGCGGCGCAGTTTGGCGAAGTGCTCGGCGCGGGCAGTGTCGCGGATGAGATCGCGGCGCTCGGTCCGCGCGGTATCGGTATCCAGGCGGATCTCACCGACCTCGATTCGGTTGCGCGGGCGTTTGCCCGGATCGAGGCGGAGCTTGGCCCTGTCGATATCCTCGCCAATGTCGCCGGCGGCGCGATCGTGCCGCTCGAGATCAGCCAGCCCTCGATCGTGCCGATCGCTGATGTCCGCACCATGTTCGACATCAATTATTTCACCGCGCTCCATTGCGTTCAGGCGGCGACGCCCGGGATGAAGGCGCGGGGGAGCGGGGCGATCATCAACGTCTCGACCATCGGCGCGGTGCTGACCGCCCCCGATGGCCGCGCATCGCATTACAGTTCGGCCAAGGCGGCGATCAGCCATCTGACGCGCGATCTTGCGGCTGAACTCGGCCCGCACGGCATCCGCGTCAACGCGATCGCGCCGGGGCTGATGGCGACGGGCCGGGTGAAGGCGCAGGCGGTGGCGCGCAATCTGGCTACCGCGGCCGACGCCGAACGGATCCCGCTGCGGCGGCTTGGCGAAGCGGCGGATATCGGCGGCCCGATGGTGTTTCTGGCCAGCGATGACGCGCGCTACGTGACCGGGCAGATCCTGTCCGTATGCGGCGGCATGGCGCTGGTCGCGAGCTGAGGCGGCGCCATGGATCTCGAACTGCACGGGAAACATGCGCTCGTGACCGGCGCGTCCAAGGGCATCGGCCGCGCCATCGCGGAGGGTCTGGCCTCCGAGGGGTGTGAACTGACCCTGGTCGCGCGCGATGTCGGCGCGCTCGATGCGCTGGCGGACGATCTGCGCGCGCGTGGCGCCGTGGCGCATGTCTGTCCAGCCGATCTGTCGCGGCCCGATGCGATCGCGGCGCTCGCGGATGCGGTGCGCGCGATCGATATTCTGGTGAACAATGCCGGCGCGATCCCGCCCGGCGGGCTGTTCGCCGTCGAGGACGCCCGGTGGCGCGAGGCATGGGATCTCAAGGTATTCGGCTTCATCAACCTTACCCGCGCGCTCTATCCGCGGTTGGCGGAGCGTGCCGGTGTGGTCTTGAACATCATCGGCATGGCGGGTGAGACGCTTCCGCCTGACTATATCGTGGGGGCCAGCGGCAATGCCGCGCTGATGGCCTTCACGCGTGTACTGGGCAAGTCTGCCCCGAAGGACGGGGTACGCGTGGTGGGGATCAATCCCGGCCCGGTGGGCACCGAGCGGCTGACGATGCTGATGCGCGCGCGTGCCGAACAGGAACTGGGCGACGCCGGGCGCTGGGAGGAACTGGCCACCTCAATGCCGTTCGGCCGTTTCGCTACGCCACGCGAGATCGCCGATGCGGCCGCCTTTCTGGCCTCGCCGCGTTCCGCTTACACGTCCGGGGCGATCCTCTCCATCCATGGCGGCATGGCTTGAGGGACTTTGCGCCGCCCTCTTGCGGCCAGATATAAATTAAAGCAAATGTATTGAATATCGGCCGGTAACGGTTTCGGCGCGTAACCATGAATTGGAGAGACGACATGGCGGATCAAGGCGCATCGGCGCCGGCGAGCGCGGCCGCCGAACCCGGAATGCTTCGTCTCGCGCCCCAAGCCTGGTACATCGTCGGGCTGCTCTGCTTCATGTATGTCTTCTCGTTCGTGGATCGCCTGATCCTCGGGCTGCTCGCGCCGGCGATCGGCCAGGATCTCGGCATCACCGACACGCAGCTCGGGTTGCTGATAGGCACGAGTTTCGCGATCGTCTATTCAATCGCGGGCGTGCCGGTGGCGCACTTTCTGGACCGTGCGAACCGCAAATATATTCTCGTCGCCGGCATCTTGCTGTGGAGCGCGGCGACGCTGGCCTCCGGCTTCGCCTGGAATTTCGCGACGCTCGCGGTGCTGCGTGCGGGCGTCGCCCTGGGTGAATCGGTGCTCACGCCCGCTGCGGTATCGCTCATCGCCGATCTGTTCCCGCGAGAGCGGCGCGTGTTGCCGATGTCGATCTATGCGATGGCGGCGGCGCTGATGGGGATCGGTGGGCTCATCATTGGCGCGGCGTCGCTTCAGCTCGCGGAACTTTACAGCGACGCGCTGGGCATGGAGCCCTGGCGGCTCGTGCTGATCCTGGTCGGCGTCCTGCCGCTGCTGCTCGGCATCCTGTTCGCGCTGACCACCCGCGAACCGAAGCGAGACCAGTTCGAGACGGCCTCGCAAGGGGCGGTCGAGGCGGCGGATACCCGCGAGTTCCTCGCCTATCTCAATCGCAACCGCGGTTTCTTCATCCCCTTCTATCTCGGCGCGGCGCTCATCGTCCTTTACCTGTTCGCGATCATGACATGGACGCCGACACTGCTGATCCGCGGCCATGGCGTCGCGGCCACTGATGCGGGCTATCTGTTCGGCTTTGTCGGCATGGCCACTGGGTTTGCCGGCGCGATCGCCTGGCCCCGCCTCGTCATTTTGAGCGGGCGGCGCGGCTGGCGCGAGCCGATCATCCTATGCACCGCCATCTCCTGCATCGTCGGCGCGCCATTCATGATCATTGCGCCTTCGCTGGGCGACATGACGCTCTTTCTGGCCGGCATGGGTGCGGCAGTCTTTGCGGGGACGGGGATCACGGCGCTCATGCCACTTGCGGTGCAGGCCTATGGTCCGCCCCGTCTTCGCGCGCGGCTGATGGCGCTGGTCATGCTCTCGCAAAGCCTGATCGGTTATGGCGCGGGCCCGCCGCTGGTCGCCGCGCTCGCCAAGCGCTGGCCCGGCGATCCCGGCGCGTTCGGCACGGCGATCACGATCTGCGGCCTCGTGACAGTTCCGGCGGCAGCGCTCTGCTACCTGCTTGCCCGCCGCGCACTGATCCGTCAGCCCCTGTACTGAAGCATCCGGCTCAGGCGTTACGCGCTACCAGCCCGCCATCGACCGGAATGGTCGTGCCGGTGATGTACGAGGCGGCGGGCAGGCACAGGCTCAGCGTCATCTGCGCGACCTCCTCCGGCTGGCCATAGCGGCGCAGCGCGGTGCGACGGCGGGCGAATTCCTGCTTGTCCCCGGGGCTGACGAATTTGGTCATCGGCGAGTCGATCGCTCCGGGGCAGATGCAGTTCGCGGTGATCCCCTCCGGCCCGAAATCGACCGCCATCGCGCGCGTCAGCCCCGCCACACCCGCCTTCACCGTGGCATAGGCGCTATCGTGCCTGGTCGTTCCCAGCGCCTCGGTCGAAGCGATGTTGACGATGCGGGGATGGGGCGACTGGCGCAACCAGGGCAGGGCGGATCGCACGACCAATTGTACGGCGGTGAGGTTGATCGTCACCATCCGCTGCCACAGATCGTCATAGCCCTCCGCATCCAACGCGCAGAAGCCGGCGATCCCGGCATTGTTGACGACGATGTCCACACCGCCCAGCGCTTCCGCGATGGCAGTGACGGTGGGGCGGATCGCATCACTGTCGGCCAGGTCGAGCGTGGTCGGCGTGGCGATCCCGTCGGCGGCTTGGATCTCTGCCGCCACCTCGGCAAGCCCGGCGGCATCGCGGTCGATCATCGCCACCCGTGCGCCCTCTGATGCGAACAGCCGAGCTGTGGCTGCGCCCATGCCGCTCGCGGCGCCGGTGACGATCGCCCGCAGGCCACGCACTGAGCGGAGGGTAGGGTCGGGCATCATGAGGTTTTCCTTTTCATGGCAAGGCGCAGCAGCTGGAGCCGGTCCACGCCGAAATACATGTCGGTGTCGTCGAGGAAGATGGTTGGCGATCCGAACGCCCCGCGTGCGATCGCCTCGTCCACATTGGCGCGCAGCGCGTCTTTGATGTCCTGCTCGGCGATGCGGGCCAGCAGCGGTTCGGGCGCGACGCCAACCTCGCGGCACAGTCCCGCGATCACCGCATCGTCCGACAACAGCCGCTCTTCGCCGAAATAGGCCCGAAAGGCGGCCCGAGCGAACGGCACCAGCTTGCCCTCCGGCTCAAGCACCAGGCAAGCGCGCATAACCTTGACGCTGTTGACCGGGTGCCCCTTCGGCGGGAAGGCGATCTCCACGCCCGTCGCTCGCGCCCAGTCCTGCATGTCCTTCAGCAGATAGTCGATCTTGCGCTTCGGCATGCGATCGACCGCGTTGAAGAATTCCACGCCGGGATTGACCGCGTTGAATATGCCGCCCACCAAGACCGGCCGCCACAGGATCGGTACGCCGAACTCGGCCGCCAGCGGCTGGATGCGCTCGAAGGCGAGATAGGTCCAGGGGCTGGAGCAATCGAAGAAGAATTCCAGCTTCATTCCGCCGCCTTCCATCCGAACAGCCGCGCCCGCGCCGCTGCATCCATGTCGTTGTTGCGCATGCCGTCGATCCCCTTGCCGGCAGCCAGCCCGCGCTGGACCTGGGGCCGCGCGCGAAGCTCCGCGAACCAGCGCTGCAACGCAGGAAAATCGTCGAGCGAAAGCCCCTGTTTCTTGTGTGTCATGATCCAGGGGAAGCAGGCGATGTCGGCGATCGAATAGTTGCCGGCGATGAATGCGCCGGTGCGGGCCAACTGGTTGTCCAGCACGCCGTAGAGCCTGTGGACCTCGTTGCCGTACCGCTCGATCGCATAGGGAACCGGCTCCGGCGCGTAGAGCCGGAAATGCCCGTTCTGCCCCGCCATCGGGCCCAGCCCGGCCATCTGCCACATCAGCCATTGGATCACATGACTGCGGCCCACGGTGTCGGCAGGGATCAGTCGTCTGGCCCTTTCCGCCAGATACAGCAGAATCGCTCCGCTTTCGAAGATCGCGATAGGCTCCGCGGCATCATGATCGACGATCGCCGGAATGCGCCCATTGGGGCTGATCGCCAGAAATTCCGGCGTGCGCGGCTGATCGAGCGGCACACGGATCAGGCGATAGGGCAGGCCCAGTTCCTCCAGGCAGATCGAGACCTTCCAGCCGTTCGGCGTTTCCGCATAATGAAGGTCGATCGCTGGCGCCGCGCCGCTCACGGCCCGGTGACTTCGGACAGGCGCACACGGGTGACAGGGTAGCCGGCATCTTGCGGGATGCAGAGCCAGCGATCGCCGTCCGCATCCCTGATCTCGGGCGATATGATCTGCGACCGGGTCGATCGCGCATGCGCGACGGCGGCGACATACCGGTCGCATCGCGCCAGCCGCTCCAGATTGCGCAGTGTGGGAAAGATGATCTGCAAGCTGCCCGCCGAAGCCGCATCGATCGCTTCTGCGGCAGTGATCCAGTGATGGCTGGCAGCCTCATCGGCATCTGTGACGATCTCGGGCTTGTGCCGTAGGCGGGCTATGTAGAACCGCGTATCGAAACGGCGATACTCGCCCAGATTGGGACACCAGCGCGCGAACGGCTCCAGTGCATCGAGGTCGATGGTTATGCCTTCGGCCTGCAGCAGGTCGGCGAACGGCTTTCCCGCTTTCAGGCTTTGCCGCCATTCAGCGATGATCGAGGCGTCGGGGATCGTGTCGAAGCCGACCGTAACCCCGGTTTCCTCGACCGTTTCGCGGATCGCAGCGATCCGCGCCGCACGCTCGTCTGGGTCGCCGCCGCCGCCGGTCGTGCGATCCCCTGCCGCCGCCAGTGCATGATCTTCGGCATCAATCCGGCCGCCGGGAAACACCAGCGCTCCTGCGGCGAACGCCATGCGCGCCGCGCGCTCGATCATGAGATGCTGCGCCGGACCATCATCCGTTTCATGAAACAGCACCAGTGTTGCGGCGGGTATCGCGGGGCGATCGGTGTCGATCATAGCTGCATTTCCTCTCCCGCAGCCGCCTGCCATGCGGCGTGCCATCAGGCGGGAAATGAAGCAGATTTATACAAGCGTTTCAACCGGTGTTTTGCTGACAGCGCCCTGTTAGCTCGAGACGGCAGTCGGTGTCTCCGTCAGGTCGAGCGTGTGGAGCTGGCGCGCCCGGTCCACCACCTTGGCATGGAGTTCCGCCTGATGTGCGGTCACTTCCGCCGCCGCGGCCTCCCGGTCCCGCGCGCGCAGGTGCGTGACCAGGCGGCGGCGAGATTCGATGACCAGATCGTAAACCTCGGGCTGGGTCTTCAGCAGAATCTGCGCCACCACCTCGGTCACCGAGTGGATCAGCAGAACCAGCGCTTCATTGTGCGCGGCACGCCCCAGATGGTCGTGGAACGAGCCAACCAGCCGCACTTTCTCGTGCAGGTCGATCTCGTCCCGACGGGCGACGGCTTCATCGATATTGGCTTCCAGCGCATCGAAATCCGCGTCCGTGCCGCGTTCGGCGGCCAGTTCGGCGGCGAAACGCAACAGGCAGGTGCGCGCCTCGGTGATGTTGTCGAGTGAGATCGCGCCCAGAAAGATGAGGTCGGTGATCGACCGCGTGACGGTGCGCGTGTCGCCGCTGCTCACGAAAGCGCCGCCGGTGATGCCGCGGCGGAACTGCAGGATGCCCGCCTCTTCCAGCGATCGCAAAGCTTCCCGCACGACCGGGCGTCCAACGCCCAGCGTTTCGGCCAGTTCGCGTTCAGACGGCAGCTTGTCTCCCGGCTTCAGCTTGCCGTTTCTGATGTCGTGGCGAATGCTGGCGCAGACATTCACAAAAAGACGTGCGGCCATGCTGCTTCCTGCTTCAAATGGCGACGCTGAGCGGTCTGATCGGCACGCGCGTCATTCGGCGGCTGCCGCTTGCTTCTTGGCGGATGCGGCGGATCGCCGCTTGGGCATAGCGGCATTACGGCGCCTTGCCGGGATTTGCGAGGCGTCGGAAATCGGGGCCTCGATCATGCCTGTGGCGGTGTCGACCAGATTGACCAATGGATCGAATTCGCTCCATTCGCGGCTCTTTCGACCGGTTGCGATGCTGGCTTCCAGCGCCGCCTGGACCGATATCACGTACCAGGCCAGGAAGATCAGGCGTTGGCGCATGACCTCTGCCGGAATGTCGGGCCGCAATTCTGCGATATGTTTTAACAGCCGTTGAAACACGAGGTAGTCAAGGCGCTGCATCAAGTCGCGCACCATGCGCCGTCGGGTAAACAGCACGCTGGCCAGGAAACGCGCGGAGTTCGGTTCGGGGTCGCTGAAGTAGCTATCCATCGAACCGAACACCATCACCTGTATGACGTCGCGGACGGATTTGGGGCCGCCGTCGCGATCCAGGTCGCTGAGCGCCTTGAGCCAGCCTTCCGTGGAGGCGCGCAGCACGTCGGATACCAGTTCCGCGACGAGCCCGTCCTTCGAGCCGAAATAATAATTGAGAGACCCGCCATTCTTCGCGCCCGCCGCGGCCACGATGTCACGGACCGTGCCCGCCTCGACGCCTTTCTCCGCAAACAGCTTGCGAGCGGCGAGTTTGATTCTGGTCCGCGTATCGAGGGTCTGTTTCATATGGAGTTGCTAATCCCAAAAGCCGGGAAAGTGTAGTAGCAGGATGATATTGTTAGTCGATTGTTCCAGCCCGCCAGGCTACACATATGTTCGGCCGGTCAAGAGCGACGGCGTTTCCAGCGCTGCGGGAACCCATAGCGACGCGCGCATTCGCGCCGGCGTCGCGATGCGCTCGCGCAATTGCGCGATATCCCATGCCAGCCGCTCCGGGTTCGTCGAATCGAAGCAGAGCCGCAGACTCTCGATCGAGACCGGGGAGATGACGTCGAGAAACACGTTCCGCCGCGCGGTCGCATATCGGTCGAGCACCTCCTCGCCGATCTCGCCGCGAACGACCGCGCCGAGCGCTTCGACGAGCAGAAACGCATCATACAGGCCGCCCATCAAACCGAAGCCGCTGGTGGGGTTGGTCAGATGCGCCGCATCTCCGGCCAGCAGCACACGTCCCTGCCGGTAGCGCGGCGCGGTGCGCTGGTGCATATTGTAGGGTGAGAAATTCTGAAGCGCATATGCTTCGTCGCCGGGAAGCGCGGCGCGCAGGAACGCCGGCATCCGGTCGAGCGCGCCTTCCACCGGCAGGGCGCGGTCTTCGGCATAGGTGAAGCGCCACAGGCCCGGCTCATTCAACTGATAGACCACCGCGCCGTGGACCGGGTCGATCAGATAGCAGGACCGCCAGCCGTGCGCGGCGAAGTCATAATGGATGTCGGTCGCGACGAAGCGGCGGTCCCAGGTGAACCCCTCCATCGGAAGTCCGATCGATCTGCGAACCGTGCTGCGCCCGCCATCCGTGCCGATCGTCCAGGCGGCATCCATGGTTTCCACGCCGTCGCCGCGCTCGATCGTCAGTTCCACGTGATCGCCGCATTGCGAAACGCTCGAAACCCGGCTGTTCCAATGGATGCGGGCGCTCGGCTTGCGCTCGAGATGGTTTAGCAGCACGCGCGCCAGCAGATGCTGCCCTAGCGTCAGCGAGAAGGGCGTGTCGGTATCGTCCGCTACAGCGCTGTGATCGAACACGATTGTTTCGCTGCTCGCCAGGACGCGCCAGCAGCGTTCATGCTCGATGCTGCCTGCCGCGATCATGTCGTCCAGCAAGCCGTGCGCGCGCAGCGCCTGCAGGATCGGCCAAGCATAGCCGATCGCGCGCGGCGAATAGACGATATCCGCCTCGGCCTCGAACAGATCGACCGCGATGCCCTGACGCGCCAGTCCGAGCGCACACATCAGGCCGACCGGCCCGCCGCCGACGATCGCCACGCTCATCGGTGCATCCCGTTCAAAGCCGGTCGAGCATGAATTGCCCGGCGATCGGTCTTCCGAATGCATAGGCCGACTGGATCGGGTTGTAATATTCCTTGCAGCGCAGGACGCGGCCGTCGCACAGGTCCATCCGCATCACATAGCGGTTCCGGTAGTCGCGCCCGTTGGCCATGGTCAGGTGGCCGCGGCATTCGAAGAAGATCCGTGCTCCTGCGCCGTCCACGGTCAAGTCGACCTCGGAAATGCCGTGAATGACGCCCTCGGCGGCGAACGCCGACGTCCAGAATGCGCAGCATTGTTCGATTCCCGAATAGACACGATAGGATTCGCGATCGGTTTTGCCGGATTCGTTGAACGGCAGCTCGATCACGATCCCGGCGTCCATCATGCCGCGCAGCACCTCCAGATCCTTGGCGCCGATCGCGTTGTGCCATTTGGCGAGTGTTTCGAGTGCGGATCTCTGGGCATTCGAAACGGTGTCGCGGCTCGCATAGGCGGCGATCGCCTCATCGAGCACCGGGTCGCGGTTCATGGCGATCCTCCCTTCGTTCGCGGTTTAATGCGACCGTTCTGACACGAAAAAATTTGCAAAGCGATCGTTTTATACGAATATGCAATTGAGGACTGCCGGCGAGACTCGCTGCGGCTCTGAAACGCAAATATTCCGGGAGAGTTGAGCGATGGCTGAAATATTGGCTCTAGGAATCAGTCACTATCCGCCGCTTCTCGGTCAAGACGAACGCATGTCAGGCATTCTAAAACGAATGTTGCAAAATCCAGCCCTTCCGGCGCAGCTTCGCGATCCCGTGAACTGGCCGGCGGAGATGCGTGCCGAGTGGGCCGACGACGACGGCACGGCGGCGGCGGCACGGCATCGCGACCAGTTGGTCGACTGGATGCGCCGCACGCGTGCTGCGCTCGATGCGTTCAAACCCGATTTCGTGCTGATGTGGGGAGACGACCAGTATGAGAATTTCACCGAGGATGTGATCCCGCCCTATTGCGTCAACGCCCATCCCGAATTCCGCTTCAACATCCCGGCAGGGAATGTTTGGGGTGAACCGCAGGACAAGGAATTCGTCGTCCCCGGCGTTGCCAAAGAAGGGCGCTGGCTGGCCAGCGAGCTGATCAGCGCCGGCTTCGACACCGCTTACTCCTACAAGCCGCTACACCATAATCTGGGCCACGCCTTTACCAACGCGATCTTCTATCTCGATTATGATCGGCAAGGGTTCGGCTATCCGATCCTGCCGATATCGGTGAATTGCTATGGGCGCCACGTCATCTGCCAGCGCGGCGGATTGCCGCAGTTCGACAAGGTGTTGGCGCCCGAGGATCTCGATCCGCCCGCGCCCGTGCCATGGCGGCTGTTCGACATGGGCGCAGAGACCGCCCGCATTCTCGCTGCATCGCCCTATCGTGTCGCGATCGTTGCCTCGTCGGGCTGGTCACACGCTTTCCTGACCGCCAAGCACCATTTTCTCTATCCCGATACGCCCGCCGACCGGCTGCTTTACGATGCGCTGGCCGCGGGCGATTACGCGACCTGGCGCAATTATCCCGCGGCGGCGATCGAGGAGAGCGGGCAACAGGAAGTGCTCAACTGGATGTGCCTCGCCGGCGCGCTCAACGCATTGGGACGAAAGGCGGATGAAACCGGTTTCGTCGACACCTGGATCTTCAACTCGTCCAAGACCTTCCTGATCGCGCAGCCTTAGAAATGGACCGCTACGAACTTATCGAGATCGAACGGAGTGATGGCTTCGCGATCGTCGCCTTCAACCGGCCGCAGCGGATGAATGCGATCCTGCCCCAGATGTTGGCCGAGTTCGACGCGGCTATGGCCGCGCTCGATGCAGAATCGGGCATCGAGGTGGTGATCCTTACCGGGCGCGGCCGCAATTTCTGCGCCGGGCTGGACGTGGATATGCTCAAGAGCGGCGGGGCCGGCGCTATCGACGGCTTCACGCCCTCCGAGACGATCGCCAACTGGCGCGGCCCGGTGATCGCGGCGGTGCAGGGCGCGGTGGCGACCGGCGGGTTCGAGATCACCGTCGCCTGCGACCTCATCATCGCGGCGGAGAGCACACGCTTCGTCGATACGCATTCTCGCGTCGGTCTGCTCCCCGGCTGGGGACTCAGCGCCCGGCTTCATCGGGCGATCGGCATCTATCGCGCGAAGGAGCTGGAACTGACCGGCCGACCGCTGCATGCCCGCGAAGCGGCGGATTGGGGGCTGGTCAACCGCGTGGTGCCCGATGCTGAACTGCTCGAAGCTGCCCGCGCGATGGCCCGCATGATCGTCAGCGGCGCGCCAGGCATCGCCGCGCCCACCAAGGCGCTGATCGATGGCAACAGCATGCGTCCGCTCGGCGAGTCGCTGAAGTTCGAGCGAGCGTTCGCCGCCGGCCGCAATCTCGGCACCGCGCCTGGGAATCTCCAGTTCGATCATGTTGGTCGCAAGGCATAGCAGGAGGGGCGCATGCAGCGTGTCGCCATCGTCACCGGCGCGGCAAAGGGGTTGGGCAGGGCGACCGCAGAACGGCTCGCGGCGGATGGCCATCACGTCGTCTGCGTGGGCCGCTCAGGCAACACCGAGCCGGTCGCTACCGCGCTGAAGGCCTGCGGCATGTCTGCTGAAGCGATGGTAGCGGAGATGAGCGATGAGGTTGCGATCGAGGCGATGGTCGAGAACGTCGCGGCGCGCCATGGGCGGATCGACATCCTGGTCAACAATGCCGGCTTCGGCACATCGCGCGGCAATCGTCCGGCGTCGATTGCAGAGCTGACGCTCGACGAATGGAATGCGGTGCTCGCGGTCAACCTCACGGCACCTTTCCTCCTCTCCCGCGCTGTCATTCCGCATATGCGCCGGGGCAGATGGGGGCGTATCGTCAATGTTGGCTCGCGCGCCGGCCGCACAGGGATTCCTGCAGCCGAAGCGGCCTATAGCGCGACCAAGGCCGGGTTGTTGGGCCTGACCCGCTATCTCGCGATGGTTACGGCGGACGGCGGCATCACCGTGAACGCGATCGCTGCCGGCCGCTTCGCCACCGACATGGCCGATCAAGCCGCTCCTGATATCCGCTCCTCCGCGCTGGCCGGCATTCCCGTCGGCCGGACGGGCGATCCTGCCGAGTTCGCAGGAACCGTATCCTTTCTGACATCGGAGATCGCAGCGTTCATGACCGGGGCGACAATCGATGTGAATGGCGGTGCGTTTATGGCCTAGGCTGAGAGGTGCCGAGGGCTAGGACGCAGATAAGATGCGAGCGCGAGATTATTCGCCATATAGGCGAGATTGGACGGCTGCATGTCGACGGTCTCGGCCTGTGCGCTTTGTACCGGGACACCGACGGCCCTAAACGCAGCCTTGGCAGCAAAATAGGGGTTGCGGTCGTTTTGCAGCTGTTTGAAATCAGCCCTGATCTGGACTAGCGCGAGATCGGGCGTCTCGGGAATGCCTCGATCGCCAGGCCCGGCGTCAGCAGGTCCCAAATCCTGACAGATTTTATCGCGCCGATGATCGCAGGCGTCAGCACAACCTTCTTGTTTTTCACACTCATAACCGACTCCGGTCGGCTCCCGAGCGCATCAAATCATAACAGAAATCCTGACAGAATAGCCGTCAAACCCGGTCTAGCTGAGGCTAGCCGGGTCTATCTGAAGATCTGTCGGATTTTGCCGCAACTCATTGCGCTGGAACCGAATCTCGAGGACTCGGTTGGCTGGGGCGGCATAAAGCCATCGAGCCCTGCCAGTGCCAGATTACCATGATTCATGAGCGTTTTGGCAAGATGCTGAATCTCTCGAATTTCTGACCGCTCTTCTAGCGTCAGGCTTGTTGCGCCCTCTTCGGTTTGCGGAGGGCGTCCAGCGGCAATCTGTAATATGCCCGCCAGATCGCCATGCAGATCGATGACCAATGCCGAGCGGTCGGCATTTGGCGTCATCACGATCTTTTCGATTAGGCTGCGAACCACCTCAATCGACATGGTCCGATATTCGGGATCGTTCAGAGTCTCAAAGAGCTGGTTGATTGCCTCATGATAGCGTTTCGCCATGTTCGGATGGATGAACACGGGCGCATTCATTTTTGTGTCCATCTCCGCAAGCAACACATGCTTGCGTGCGTGGAGGCCATTCATTTCAACCTTGAGAAGGTCGGCATCGACACCGCGCTTAATGGCTTCGATCATCTTTTGTAGATCACGCTCAATCCGATCCAGTTCCGTACGCCTTTCGGCCTGCCTGTCACCGACTTGCGCGCGAATGCGATTGATGTGCGCGATATATTCCTTGCAAAAGACATCGCACAATCTCGGGTCCACCAGTCGCTCGCTCAGCGCATCAAGCACGGCCTCTTCAAGTCGCTTTTGGCTGACCGTCAGACGATTTTGACAGGTGCCTTTCTTCCGCGAAGCGCCGCAACCGATATGCGTTGTGGACATCTTGTTCATGCCGCCGCCGCATTCCCCGCATTTGAGGAGGAATGAGAGAAGATATTTCGGCCTGCCGTTCGAACGCAGTGGGTGCAGGCGTTCTAACACGAACTGGCGTTCCTTCACCCGGCTCCATAGTTCGTCAGACACGATACGCAGATGCGGTGCGTCGGCGCGTATCCATTCGGATTCATCGCGCAGACGACCGTTCCCCCTTCCCGTGTCGGGGTCGGTCGAAAATTGCTGTCGGTTCCAGACGAGCTTGCCGATATATCGCTCGTTGTTGAGGATTCCCGTTCCGCGTTGGCGGTTCCCCGTGATCGTCGATGGTGACCAAGGCCGACCGCGAGGACCGGGTATGCCTTCGGCATTCAGATCAATGCAGATATTTGGCGCGGACTTACCGCTGGCAAACTCTTCCAAGATGCGGACTACGATGGCGCCTTGGCTTATGTTGACCGTATGCTTGCCGCCAATGCGTTTGCCCTTCGAGTCCAATTGCGGTTCGATGTCATAGCCATAGGCATGGCCGCCCGCGCTCTCGCCGTTGAGAATGCGATCCTGCAAACCGCGATGCGTCCGGCGGGCGAGGTCGCGGATATAGAGGGCGCTCATCGTCCCTTTCAGACCGATATGAAGCTCGTTCACTTCCCCCTCGATCAGCGTGACTATTGAAATGCGCCAATGCCGGAACCTCTTGTGCATGTTCGCGATGTCACCCTGATCTCTGCTCAGGCGGTCGATGGACTCTGACAGGACAATATCGAACTGCCTCGCGCGAGCCGCCTCGACTAGATTTTTGAGGCCAGGACGGAGCATGTTGGAACCCGACAGCGCCTTGTCCGAATATTCGGCGACAATCTGCCAGCCCTCGTTCGCCGCGCGTTCGCGGAGCAAACGCAGCTGTTGGTCGATACTGCTTTCCTTCTGGGCATCGCTTGAAAAACGAGCATATAGCGCGACTTTAAGCATGACTGTCCTCCAATCCGTCATGTTGATTTCGGGACGATTCCAAGCTGTCCAAAAACGCTTGATAATCACGCTCCGCCGCCATGCGGGCAAGGTGCTTCACCACCTCGACGATGGACGGCAAAAACAATTCATCGGCCTGCATCTGCGAAGCAGTACAGGCGTTGAACTCTACGACGTTTTTGAACTCTTTGGACATGAGTCAAAGACCATAGCAGAAATGAGAACAAATAGAGAACAAGATCATATTCTTGCCCCTGACTAATTTCCGTCGATGGATTATGCGCGACACGGCGCTCCGTCGAACTTCTCCGCCGACACGGCTAAATGTTGATGGATGTAAGGATGTTGGAAGAGGCTTCATGGCCGGAACACTTTTCTGATTGGGTCCCGCTCTGCCGACGAGATCATGGCATGAAGCGAGAACCTAAAACAAGAAAATAACCATTTGAATACAGTCGCATGACATCGCCGCTGGTCGCGGCAATGCATTAATCGCGGTCGAAATCGTCAGGCGAGCCGTCAATCGGCGGCCAGTGCCGCGTCCCCGGAATGCAGTTGCATCGGATCGTCCAGTTGGTCAGCCCGCGCGCTCGGCAGCTCTCAGAAAAACCGATCGCGTAGAAAAGGGCTTGAGCTGCGCCACCGTGTTTGCGGTCGAGGCCGGGAAGACAATACCGCCAGTCTTGGGTTCTGCCCTCGCTTGAGCCCGCTTCTTGGGCGGCGGTGAAGTCGGGATTTTCAGAGGCCATCTACGTACTCCGAACGCGAATCAAAAGCTGATCCACGTTCGGATTATGTGAAGCTTACCTAAGTTTCAAGCTTAATTAAGTTTCACCCAGTTATGGCGCCTTCTTTTTGTATGGGCCGCGGCTGCCCGGCCGCCCGCCACGTGATATCGTCGTTAGTGCCTTTTGGCGCTCCGCAGGATCATTCGGAACATAGCCTAGCGCGCGCATGAGCTTCGCGTCATTTCGAATTTTCGGACTAGGAAGAAGTGCTTGCAGCCGCGCTATATCAGAGCCAGCGAGCTGTTTGAGCGCATCTGCGAGTTCCTCGTCAGCCCGAGCTAGCGCGGTGAGAGTTAAATCGCCGTCGATTCCAAGGCGGCCCGCATAAGCCTCCTCTAAAAATTCCAACGGATCAGGGCATTGCTCTTTGTTGTCCGCATAGTAGCCCTTGGGAGATGGGCTTGAGGAAAGCAGGGTCTTGGAAACGGGATCGATATTCGAGGCTGAATCGAAATCCTTTTTAGCCGCTGCTATGATACCGCTAAATACTGAAATCATTTCGGCGCCATCATCGCCTGAGAGGTCTCGCAATATGCCGACCTCGAGCAAATGGATAAGGCCCTTCTCGACTTCTTTCTCTATAAATTTGGCATCGGCAGGCACTCCCGCCTGAGCAAAGGATTTTCTGACACTCCCCCAATCAATATCTCTAGAAGTCAATATTTTGATATTTAATGTACGAGAATAGTCACCTGCAACCTTATTCTTACCTTTTGCCTTAGCGGCCGATCTAAATTTCTTAAACGGGCTTTTAGGCTGTTTGGAATCGGTACCGGGCTGGTACTTGGAAAAAGCCAAGGCCTTGCCACTCGCCGCGCCCTCCACAGCGGCGTCGGTGCGTCCTTCGTATCGTTTCAGCTTGGATGCTATGGGACCATCGCCCACAGAAGGCGCAGGGCTTTTTGGTCGAACCTCCGGCGCAGCCTCTGCAAGCGCCCGCCGATTGTCCGGCTTCTTGGTATCCTGCTGTGATTTTGGGAAGCGGACTGGCGCAGCCCGGCGCGTGCCAGTTTGCGCGTCGTCCGCGTTGTTCGACTTATCCGTCATATCCTCCCATATCGCGGATCGCGCCGATCCCCAACAAGGGTTTAGCAGAATCGTCGAAGGCCTTCTCCGTCCCTGCGTCTCACTGGACTTTGCTGTTATATTCATATATACTAGATATGAATATAGGAGGTGTCATGGCAACCACGAGTCTCAGCCTAGGCGAGCATTGGGAAACCTTTATCCGCAACGAAGTCGGCAGCGGGCGCTACGGCTCGGTCAGCGAGGTCGTTCGCGACGCGTTACGCGCGCTGGAAGAAAAGAAAGCGCGGCTCGACGCGCTGCGCGCCCATCTGTCCGAGGGCGCGACACAGGCGCGCCGAGGCGTCTTCGTCGAAGACTATTCGGCGGATCGCGTTATCGCCGCTCTGGATGGTGAGGAATGACGCCAACGTTCCGCGTTACCCCTCGCGCATTTGAAGACCTAAAAAATATCGGCCGCTACACGCTCCGCGAATGGGGACGGCAGCAACGCGATGCCTATCTGCGCGGGCTGGACGCCCGCTTCGAATGGCTGGCGCGGCAACCGATGCTCGGTCGCTCGCGCGATGAGGTTGCGCCCGGCTATCGCAGCTACCCGCACGAGGCGCATGTCATCTTCTATCTGCTCCGCGATGGCGGCATCGACATCATCGGTGTGCCGCATTCAGCGATGGACATTCCTCGCCACTTCGACAGCGACGAGGATTAAGCGGCGGTCAATCCGATTTACCGCCTAGAACCCCGCTAAGAAGCCGCGATCTCGGTTATTACCGGCTATTTCATCGAGCGCTTCAATCAGCGGATCGCGATGATTGTCATGCTCAAGAAATTGGCCCCTCAGAAAATGAGGCGACAAACTCGGCGGCTTCCCGAGAAAGAAGAGCCTGTTCCCGGAATATATCTGCACGATATCGTTTGCTTGATCGACCATCCATGGCGGAGCCAGAAGCGATGCACAATTGGGCGCTGATGAACGCCGCGAGTTCAGCGTGCAAAAATAGACGCAGAGATGGGGCGTCAGCGGGATAAGGGCCCGGCCATCAATGCGCATGGCGGTAAGACCGCCCGTAAGCCAGTCGAGATGGCCGTCGCCGCAAATAAATTTCTTGAACGGTGAATGGAGGAGCACGAAGGAGTGCAGAGAGATGTAGCCCGTCGTGCAAAGCCGCTTCGCGAGGCGGTAGTTCTGATGCATGTTGGCTTTCCCGATATCCTCATTCTGGGGCAAGCCAAATCGCATTGGGAAGCGCTCATACTTCGATCGGAAGCTGGGGCTACGGATCAGCAGAGAATGAAGGAGCAAAAGCAAATTTCTATGGAGCCTCTCATCGAGATGATAAAGGCGACAGCCATCTTTGATGCTGCGATCTTTTTTGAGGAGCAATTTTAGGATCGGTCTGGCGTCTTTTAAGGACACCCCTAGCGGCTTGAGTCCTTTAAGCGCGGCGATGATATTGTGAATTTTATCGTCAATGTCAAATTCGCTTTCGAAGTTGGTCTCCCAGACCCCTTTGCCTTTGAGCATGGTGTGCCCATGCCGTTTGGAGCCGATCTTGCGATTGTAGTAACGCTTGGTGCCTCGCTCTGCATTGGGATCAATCCACGAAACATTGCCATGCTTATTAGCCCAGTATCCTTGCAGGGCTACTGGCCACCAATGATGATCTTTTGATCGATTCCCACCCGACATCATATGTCATTCTACAATCGTGCTAAGTCGCTGGTAAGAGGCGAGCGTGTGATCCGATATGATCCCTCAAAATCGCGTCACAGATGTAGCCGCTCCCCGCTTCGCGGAGATCGCAAGATGTGTGCGGTATTACCGCACGATCTTGGCAAGGGGTGACGTGCCGTCCCCCCGTTGCATCCCCCCTTGCCATATGACCCGAACTTACACCCTCTCAGGGAGAGGGCGGTCCGGCTCAGTCAGCTTTTAACTTTGCCCAGTAAAATCAATCGTCATCGAGGCCTGCAACCAGCTGGGCATTTCGAACCCGCTCCCGCGTTGCATCGAAATCTTCATGTGGATCCCCTGGCGGCAAGTGGGGCAGCCATTTTTCAAACTCGGCGCGGGAAGCAACGCGAGAAACCGATAGCCCCAAGATGCTCCGTGCAGCTAGACTAGCAGGGGAATCGCAGCCTTCTCGTACCGCTCTTCCCAGAGTGGCAACGACGGAAGGTATGGGGCTGTCATCCTCGTCTTTAGCTGAGCGAGCGGTCAAGATTAGGGCAGGAAGTCCGGCGATGAAGGCCAAGTCCGGCACAAGTTTCAGCACGAAATGACGAGCACGTTTGCATCGCTTGGGGTCGCCGCCTTCTGGATATCGCTTTTCAATCTCATTGAGGGGTGCACCAGCCATCCATTGCAGCAGCATGGAATGAAGCACGGGTAATGCGAAGGCGCCTTTCTCTCCATCTGTGGTAAGGTCCGAATAGGTCTTACCGAAAAATGCCTCTACGTTCTCGGGGCGGACTAGATCGAGGAGACTTTCTGGCCGTTTTGCGAGCCATTCGAAAATTAAAATCATAAATGCAACGGAATCCAGCTCGGGGGGTAGTCCGTCAACCAGTTCAGCCAGCTCTGCGAGCAGTTTGGTCGAAACTCCTGTTAAACCTGATACGCGATCAAGCCACTGTTCGCCGTCCGATGATTGCATTGCCTGTCGCGCTGCAAACGCCGCTGCAATTCGGGATTCTATCCATTCCGTATCTCCACGCTTTCGAGCCCGAAAGGCCGCGAAGGAATTGCCGAGAATGCTTCGAATAGAAGTGTCCCCACCGTCGTCATCCGCAGGAGGAAGCCGGCTTACAAAATAGGCGGGCATTCCCTTGTCTGAAGCGCCGGCATGAACATGATCGAGCAAGACCGTTGAGGGATCGTCTATGTCGAGGCATTGATCGCTCTGCGAGAAAATTGACTGAAGCGTGAGCCAATGCGCGTTGATCAAGTTCTGCTCATCGTCGAATTCGACGACCTTGCTGGGAACGACCAAAACAAAACCGTTTGATCGCTCGCCCGCTCTGCCCGCTCGCCCCGCTGCATTCAAAATCTCGTGCGCTTCAAGTTGCGCCATTCGGTCTGCATCAGGGTCGAAACGATTGTCGCCAGCGATAATAACTACCTCACTCGGTAGATTCATGCCTTGAGCCAAGGTCGAAGTCGCAAAGAGTACGCCCACGCCGCCCGGTCTTTTAAAGAGAGATTCATGGAGGTGGCGTTCTTCTCGAAGAAGAAGCGCGTGGTGGCTGGCCGCGCCTCCAGCGAATGTGCCGTTGGCTTCCAAATCGAGATAGCAGTGGGCCTCGCCACCCATCTCCTCGGCGGCTAAACGGTATAGTTCCTTCTCCGCTTCCTCTAATTCGATGGCAGGAACATTGAGCAAATTTCGAAAATCCGATGTGGAAGATTCGGCAAGAACAACAGTTTGGACGAATACCAACGTCTTCAAACCCGCTGCTGCCGCGGCCGCGGCAATCCTAGCGGCCGTTTGATTGCCGTTGGGCGTTAGATACCAGTTGCCCCCCTTCGTCCGTCCCGTTGAAAGCGAGTGCTCATCTGGCAGGAGCGGAAGTAGCGCATAATCAGAACGCTCTTGGGTCGCCCAAGTTTGAAGAAGGCCGAAGAAACCAAATGGCTGGGCCGTGAGTCCCCGCGTGACGGCGCGGGGCGCGTTTTTCGGTTCCCGGTTAGCCGCCCGCGCTGTCCGTAGAGCTTCATTAAGTTCAGAGATGCGCTTGGCGGGATAGACAACGCTGCCGCGCACTTGGCGAGTCGGCTTCCAAGCCAAATTCAATGACAGGCAAGGCCTGCCCGTCATCTCCCCAATCCAGCCCGCGATCTCATCTGCATTTTTCATCATCGCCGAAAGAAGCAGCAAATCAGCGTGGGGAGCGATGCGAACCAGATTTAGAACAGCAAGCATTGCATCGACGCTTCTGCGGCTGCGATCATCATCGCGAGGATGCAACAAGTGACATTCATCAAATACAACGAGACCCAAATCAGCAAAAGCTTCTGGTTGAGCCGACATCAGCATGAGGCATCGCTCGGGTGTCGTGACGGTAGCTTCTGGCAGTATCAAAAGGCTATCAAAGCTCATTTCTTCATCAACGTCACCGATGATGTCGAAGTTGAAAGTGTTGAACGTCTTCTGCAGAGCCTTGGTCGTTTGATCGACGAGGGCATGCGTGGGAGCGAGAAAAATAACTTTCTGGCCGCGCAGCAACGCCGTCGCAATTTTCAGTTCGGCTAGGGTGGATTTTCCGCCACCCGTGGGGAAACTGATCGCTGACGATATGCCTTGCTCGAGATAGCCTTTGTCGATCGCTTCACGATGATTGCGCCACAGGTACGGACGATTTTCAGCCATCCGGCGGATTATTTGCCACCATGCATCTTCTGTGACTCCGCCTGGTGTCGGAACCCGAGTCAGAGCGGAGGAAATTAGGTCCCGCTCGACCGCAAGTAAGAGGTTTGCGATATGTATAAGGCCGGGGAACAAACTGACGACATTCCGACCATCATCAAAGATTCCATCGATCTCGGATACACTTAGCGCTTTCACACGCTCGAAGAACGCTGTTGCAGGTTGTACGCCACCGACAGTCGGGTCGATATCCACCTTATTGCGCAAGCGAAGCGCGATGTGTTTAACGCCTTTAAGCAACTCAAGTCGGAGAGCATCGATAGCCACAGCCATTGAGTCTTCCGCATCGATAATTTCCGGCAATGCCGATTGGACTATGGCGCGTAATTCTCCAGTTGCGAGCATCTTGATGGAGGTCAGGAGTGCTTTTTCAACTGCCGTAGACTGGGGGGCATCATCCTGAATCTGCTTGGACGCTTCCGCGGCGTCGGCGTGGGATTCCGCAACAAGGAATAGCAGGGTTGCACTCACTTCTTCGGCAACGCTTGTCTCGTTTACAAAAGAGCGAGCAATTTCACCGCGCGGTCGTGCAAGCAGACAGGCTTGGTGCGCAGAGCCTGCGACAAAGGCTGCCGCCGCCCTGTTCTCACGATCTGGCAGGATGGCAACGAACGCCTCGTGCGCAGCGGCCAGCCTTCTAACTCTTATAAGCGTCTCTCTGAGGTCCTCCGAAATCTCGGCGGCATGCGCCTGACGCATTCGGATGCGAGCCGATACGATCTCTGCAAACGCTTGCGTTAGCTGCTTGGGCAGAGCTTCCAGATCCAGCCCGGATAAGGGTGGCGAGGTGGCGATGAGCGCGGATGTAACTGGATCAAACATCGGCCGCCAACTCTCTCACCTTTACGATGACCAAATTCGCAAAATTGTCCATCCACTGTCGCAGATCGCTAAAATGCATTGTTTCTGCGCGACGCCTAGTGACGTCGCCCGGTGCGTGCGCATCGTAGTCCTTGAAAAGGCCTTTCCGCTTGCCGTCATCGGCATGAGTGTCGTCAACAGTAACACTCACACGATAGCGTCTAGCTTCATTCCAAATGATCTTATCGATCGCGTCGTCAATGTTAAGATTGGGGTTGGCGTGCTGCTGCCGCTCCAACATTGCTGTTGCTTCGTGAGCCAGCTCCCCGGCTCGCTCGCCACGCTCTAACGCGGCTATGCCCGGCCAAACTTCGTCCCTGATTGTGTCGCGAGCATTGATAGTGGCCTTATCCTCAAAAATGATGAGGGCCTGAACCGCCGATTGATCAACTGTCAGTTCGAGTTGTAGCCCGTCGTACCCCTTGTGAGCGCGGTAAATGTGAGGAATTTGGAGGATAGCGCCATTTGCGGTTTGATTGGCGGCGATCCATGAAATGGTCTGAAATATCCATCCATCACGTTGATATGGGTCGCCGTTGGCAGAGACCTGCATCTTTTCAATGGCGTCGGCGGCCTGCTCAGCTTTTGTCTTTGGCGCCCCGACATTTAAGCCTTCGAGTATCTGCGCAACGTGACGATACTGTCCCATCGCAACACGCGCGACTAACTCTACGAGTTTGCCCGTATCACCTTCATGCCAGCGCCAGCCATGGCAAAGGTCGTCATGATCAATTTGGGTGAGGCTTAACGGCATACGATCAGAATAGACACAATTTCCGATGGCCGAAATGGTATTTACCTACTGGGCTATATTCTATTCTGTCACAGAAGAAAAAAGTTCGCTTGGCTGAACATCAAGCCCGCGCGCTAGGCTGAACAGCGCCTTCACGCCCACGTTGCGTTCGCCGCGCTCGATGCCGCCGATGTAATTCACATGCAGGCCCGATCGAAACGCTAGCTCTTCCTGTGTCAGCTCCTGTGCTTTCCGCAGTTGGCGGATCGTTTGGCCCAGCGCCACAAGGTCGGGGTCATTTGACACGCCCGCTTGGTCTGCGCCGAGCGCAAAATCCTCCAGACACGATCAGTGTGATTTTTTTCATTCGCAGGGATTCCGTTCAGCCACTAGAAACACTATCAGTGTGATTCTTGTTCTCTGACCAAACGCGGTCAGGTGCCAATTGGGAGCAAGATCATGTCGAATGAGTCGAACTATTGGGGGAAAATAGGGGCTGCGAACCCGAACGCGGGCGCGTCTGATTTCAAACGTCAAGGTGCCAGCGACAGCCAAGCGGCAGAAGCCGCCGCCGCCGCGCAACGCGCCAAGCAGGCGCAGGGCAATAAAAGTTAGCGACACTGGCGGCTTGGTCTGACGACCAGGCCGCCCCTTCAAGGACCAGAGCATGAGACATTTGTATCGCGCGGCGGCGTCAGCCGTCGCGATGGGCATCTGCGCGCCCGCGATGGCGCAGAGCTTTGAATCCTGCCGGGGCGATGCGTCGTCTTGGCGGGCGCGCGAGATCGCCCATCAATGCGCGGGGAAAACGGGCGAGACGCGGCAATCCTGCGAGCGGCGCATCGGCGAGGTCTACATGGACAAGGTGCGGCGCTGCACGGCGGCGGAGAACCAGCGCCTTGATCGCGAGCGCGCCCGCGAGGCCGAACGCCGGGAACGTGAACGCCTTCGCGGCGCGACCGCGCCGAAATCAACCGAGGGGAGAAACTGATATGCGACAGACGATGACATGCGCCGCCGCCCTGCTGGTCGCGGCCTGCGGAGCGGACGCGGTGCCGACCAATGCCGTTGCCGCTAGCGACGGCGCCGCTGGAGCGATCGCCGCCGTATCGACGGCGGCAGCGGCCCAGCCGGAAAACTGGACGGGCGAGTATGAAGGGTCAACGGATGGCGGCAAGGGCTCGCTGTCCATCCGCCCGAGCGGGGCCAATCGCTATAATGTCGCGATGGAAACGTTCAGCGGGGACGGATGCAGCGGCGAGGTCGAGGGCGGCGCTATCGCCGCCAAGGGCCAGCTTGTCATGACCGCGCCCGTTCCCGATGACAGCGGGCGCGTATGTCGCGTCGTGCTGACCAATGCGGGGAAGTCGGTGCGGGCCAGCTCGACCGATTGTTCCTATTTTCATGGCATGGGTTGCGGGTTTGACGGCACCTTTGCCAAGAAAGGAAACCCCGTGCAGTCCGCTCCGAGCGGGACGGCGGTTGTCGGCGGCGCGCGTGGCTTCATGGAGGAAGGCGGCGCGGTCGGCTGCTCGAATGGCGCTGTCGATGAATGGACGGGCCGCGTTCTCGACCGCATCAGCGCGAACGATGAGTGCGGGGCCGGTGCCAGTACGGATCGGCAGGATAGCGGCGCGGCGGGCTATTGGATGTTGGCTGACGGACAACCGCAGAAGATTGGCATTCTGAGCGGCGCGGACGATTACGGTTTCGATCCTCTCTATCTGACCTGCGAAGGCGGACGCGGCCAGATCACGCTGATGATTGTTGAACAGACCAAAGCCAAACCCGCGAAACAGACCGTCACCTTCAATGTGGACGGTCGAGCAATCGCGGTTCCGATCACCGTCAGCGTTGATGAATGGGGCGCGGTTGATGCGAGCGCCAATCTTGGCGGGGTCCATCCGTTGCTGGCCGCGCTGCCATCGGCGCAAAACATTCGCATGACGGTCGCCGGGCGAACGCTTCCGTTGCCCGTGAAGGGGCTGAAATCGAACTGGAGCGCATTCAAGCGTGGCTGTGGTATTCGCTGATCGCCAGTTTCGCAGCGACGGAAATAACGACGGGCGGCGAAAGCTGCCCGTTTTTGTTGCCGCTGACGTGTAGTGAATAAAGCCTCAGATCGACTTTTACCGAAATTGACCGTTTGGGTCTTTCGGCTAAGCTCTCTGTTGTATTGCGACCTTATGGCCGGGGGGTGCTTTGGCGAATTTGGCCTTTGGTATGTCGATGATTTGCGTAGGCGAGCAACGCCACGACGGTTGCCATGGCGGCGGTTCCAGCACCAGCGCCGATCAGCCAGCTTTTTGTGAGCATCCCGGCGACAGTCCCGGCCAAAGTTCCAGCCCCGCCTACAGGAGCGGCTAGACAGCCAACAACCAAACATTTCTGCGCAAATTCTGCACCTTCAATAAGTGGAGAAGTCAATAAATCCTACCTTGTTGGGAGTATTATATGACAATAAGTAGCGATAAGTCAAAAGAATATTCTAAAATAGATCCATGGTATGACACAGAGCGATGGCTCAATAATCCAATCTTTGTGCATGGACCTCCTATATTTCTAATATTTATAGTTCTTTTGACGATATTTTTCGTTTTATTTTTTGTTGGCGCATACGCTGTGACTTCGGGTGGATTCGACTTCGAAACTCGCAATTGGATTTCTTTTTCCAATATATTCAATCTGGTCGCACAGGGCGTCATGGGTCTGGCGACCATAGCGGCCGCCTTAACGGTGTCGGTTCTCGTGTCTGGGGGTATCGAAAAGAGAAACAAGAAGAACGAACAGCACCGGGAGCTTATCCGTCTTTCGGAAAAAATGGTGGATCCCGAGTTCTACATCAAAATCCTGTATCCGGCGTGGGAAGTGGCTCAAAAATGGTTCCGTGACAAAGACTATGATTACAAAGCGAAAGTCGTTTTAGGGGAAACGAGGCTCCCCAAATTTTACGTGCATATCAAAGATGACACTGGGATTGCCGCGAACCATGTTCGCGATCACCCTCATTTCACCCCCTATGATGTTCGGCATAAGCAGAATGAGCGCGCCCCCGTTCTCAACGAAATGTCCGAAAGCTTGGCCTTCGCGACATGGATTCGCTTCTGGCAGCACATCGCTTTCCTAGTTGAGAAAGACATCCTCGAACGGGGTGACGTAAAGGCCATGTTCCGTGAATGGTACATGTGGTGGGCGCCGTTCATGACCCAGTTTGCGGCTGTCGTGAAAGGCGTTCTAAAAGAGCTTCGAGATGACGGTAGGCTCGCTCTTAACAAATCCCAGTATGAGACATACATCTCATCTCTTGCGGTTCAAAAGATAGAAAACCTCCATGTCATCATGGAGATATGCCCATATATTGGGTATAAAAACAAAATTGAATTTGAAGGGGTAATCAAGCAGATTGTGGATGCGATATTGAACCGCATAGGAGATTTGGAACCCGGCGATACCGGGTTGTTTCAATATTGCACGTCGAGTTCTCGTTGCCGCAAGGGTGAACCTTAGCGCTCCCACCCTCGATCCTTCCCTATCCCCTTCACCAGCGGTTTGAACTCGCGGTCGTTGGCGCGTTCCTCCCGTTTGGCGTCCATGAACTTGCGGGCGTCCTGCGCGAGCCGGATGCCGACCGCACCGGGCGGCGCGAGTTGCGGATGCGGGATGAAGGTCGTGCGCGGCGGCGGGATGACGGGCTGGGCGTTGTCCTTATCCCGTATCGGCAGCCTTTCGGCTGCCGACTGGTTGAAGGGTTTGTGCGGCTGATTCAGGCTCAGCCGGAAGCGCTTCACATGATCGTCGCTCACTTGTTCGCCTCCCGCAGATTGACGCCAAGGGTTTTCAGGGTGTCATCGGTGAACCACGCTTGCTTGACCCCCTGTATGGGGTGCAGATTCTCTATAAGGACCAATGCACGGGCGCTGTGCAGGCGCATCAATTCGTCGGGATAGGCGAGCTTGCGTTGCGCGACCGCCGTTGTCGTGGTGTTGCTGGTCGAACTGTTGGAGCTATTGCCCGAACTGCCGAAGCTGGATGCGATTGCGTTCGTGATGGTCCACACGGTCGTCACCCCGCAAAGGGCGCTGAAATATTCGGCGCTCTCTTTGTCCCGCGAGCCTGCGTAAGTCACACATCCGCTGTTGGCGACGAAGCTCGACCACGATTCCCCGTAAATCTTCTTCAGTTGCGCCGTGTCCTGCACGATCCCCCAGAGTTGCATCCCAAAGCCCGCCATCAGGCCATAAGCCTGTTCGACCATCGAAAGGCGACCGAGGGCGGGCATTTCATCGAGGATGAAGAGGACGGGCTTGTCAGGCTGGATATCAATGTTGCGGGCGTTGACGGTGATTGCCTGCTGTATGAGGAGCCGCAACCACCGTCCGAACGCATTCAGGCGATCGGCGGGGAGGACGAGATAGATCGTCATCTTCTCTGCCTTCAGATCCTCGAATTTGAAGTCGCTCGCTCTCAAAGACGATCTTATGCGGCTCGAATCCAAGAAGTGGGTTTGGGCTTGCGCGGATGCCAAAACGCTGGCGAGCAGCTTTTCATCCTTTTGAAGGCAGCGTGCGCCCGTCGAGGCGACGACATGATGCATCGATTGCGTCATGCGTCGGAACAATTGCGGCAGGTCTTCGCCGTCGAGCAGCAGCAGATCGCGGACCCGGCCAAGATGGCGGTGCCTCGCCTCATAATCATCGGTCGCGACATAGAGGATAAGCCCTTGCAGCAGGGCTTTCGCCTCTTCGGTCCAAAAGCTGTCGCCCTTGCCGTCGGGCACCACCAACGCATCCGCAAGCAGCATCGAGTTCTCCGTTATATCGGGATCGCCCATCACCAGCCAGTCGAGCGGGTTGAAGCGCGAGGCTTCGCCCGCGCCGGATGCGATGCCCCACGGATCGACGATATGCACATCCTGACCCATCGCGCGGCGCTGCCCCGCCGTAATCATCGCGTTCTCGCCTTTCGGATCGATGACCATCGTCGAACCGCGATAGGTGAGGAGATTCGGGATGATGAGCGTCGTGCCTTTGCCCGCGCGGGTCGGGGCGATGGTCAACAAATGGCGGTCGCCCTCGTAATGGATCGGGATGATGCCGTCCTTGCCGGGAAACCCGCCAAGGCGAATACCTTTGTCGCCGATGATATGATGCTCGCGCAAATAGTCTTCGGTCGCCCATTCGGCGGAGCCGAAGGTGACGGGTTTTTGGAAGAAACCGCGCGCGCCTTTGCCGAGCCAGTAGCCGAGGCCCATACAGAAGCCGACGACCGCGAGCACGATGGCGACGCTCCAGCCCATCGCTTTCGGCCCGGCGAAGGCGATGAACAGCAGGAGCGCGCCGACGGCATAGCCAATGACGCGCCGGACGGCGCTGGCTTTTGGCGAGAGGAACCAGCCGAGGCCGAAACCGCAGCCCGTCGCCATGCCGATCATGTAAAGGCGGCTGAACCCGGTAACGATGCCCTTGCTGCTTCCCGTGGCCACGATGAGGCCAAGGATAATGGCGGCGGCGATGCCCGCCGCTTTCGGATGTTTGGTGATATTCATGGATCGATCCTTTTAGAGGTCGAGAGAAGGCGTTCCGCGGCGACGTGTTCGTTCGCGCGGTCGTTCGGAATCTTGAGATTGTTGCCGTTCCGCTGAGCGGAGCCGCTTGCGATGCGCGGCCAGTTCGCGGGCGAGCAATTGACGCTCTTCGGCATGTCGCTTGCGGGTGCGGTCGAGATCGAACTGGAACGGGCGGCGCTGTTCGAGTTGGGTTTCAACCAGCCTGTCGCGCTCAGTGCTGTCGCGGCGAAGGCCGTCCGCCGCTTCGCGTTCATTCTGTTGGCGCAAGGCGCGCTTGCGGCCCGTGATCGTGTCCCACAGTCCGGCCAGCCCTTTGCGGAAGCGGGCGGCGCGGTCGCGGGTTTCATGCTCCCAGCGGGAAGATTGCGCAGCCGCCAGATCGCCGCGTTCGGCTTCATGTTCGCGTTTCAGCTTGGCGAGCGGCGCTTTCGCCTGCGCGATGTCTGCGACATGACGCTGGCGCATCGAGAGAATGAAATTACGGGCCTGCGATGTCGTCTGGCGCTGGAGCGTGATCGTGATGTCTGTCAGCGATGGCAATTTGTCGGGATCACCGAGCTTGGCGCGGACGTCCTTGGTCTTGACGCCCGCATAGCGGGCGAGCGAGTAGACTTCGCCGTCCGTGTCCATGATGACGAAGCTGCGTCTGTCGCCCTGGGCCAAGAAATAGCCGCGTTCGTCCAGCGCGTGCGCCAATGACTTCGCGTCGTCGCTGCGATTCCAGCAATCGCGGATCGCGTCCTTAATCTCGCGGGGGTCGCGCCCGAGGCGCTTGGCCTGTTGCCACTCGGCCAAGCTAAAATTGAGGGGCGAGCGGCCCCCGTGCGTGCGTAGCCCTTCCGGCAGCGTCCATTGATGCTCAAGGAACAGATCGCGGGAGAGGTCTTTCAGCTTGTTCTTGAAGAAAGGCAGTTCGACGGCTTTCAGCTCGTCGGCGCGAATGCGCGACCACACGACATGTGCGTGTCGCCGTCCTTCCTTCTCGTGCAATATGATGGCGCGGGGTTGGCCGGACAGGCCGAGGCGTTTTTCCGCCGCATCGGCGGCTTTCTGAAAATCCGTCTCTTTGACGAGCGCGTTTTTCGGCGGGTTGAGGCTGAGCGAGAACATGAACTGGCGGCATTTGGTGGCGCGCGAGATCGCATAGGCTTCTTGCAATGCGCCTGTCAGATCGTCGGCCATGAAACCGCGCAGATTGAGAACGCGGACATGATCGTTGTCGCGCTTGTTCAGTAGGTGGGCGGATAAATTGCCCGCACCGCCGCGTTGCGATCCTTTCAGGATCATCGGACACCGCCTTGTCCCGAGACGGACTCGAAGGCTTGGCATGGGGTGGATGAGGTTGGTTCAGGCTTGGAGGCCGGGCCTTTCAAGCCGAGGGCGGCGACCAGCATCGACCGCATGGATTCAATGTCGGCGCAGGCCGCGCGGATCAGCGAGGCCACTTCATCGTCGCAGGCGAGGCTTCCGCTGCGCGCTGCATCGGCGAGTTCCTGAATATGCGCCGCCAGCCCGCTCGCCCCGAGGCGAGCGAGCAATTGGGCTATCGTGCGCTCGTCGCGCACAGACTGAGGGCGACGAACCCGGCCAGCGGGTTCGCCGAAGATTTTGCTCTTTATGAACGTGCCGAGCGGGACGCTCCCGGCCTCGCGTTCGAGTCGACTTCGCTCGTCAGAGGACAAGCGAATAGACAGCGGCGATGACCGCTTCGTTTTCTGCGCCGCATTCACGGCCTCGGCTTCCGAGTCGCCGGATGCCGAACGTCAGTTATATCGTAGGCATTGAAGAGAAGATTGAAGGGGCTACCGGCTCGGTCCGAACCCTCAGCAGGGCTCGGTGGCTGGGGCGGCAGGATTCGAACCTGCGAATGCCGGTACCAAAAACCGGTGCCTTACCACTTGGCGACGCCCCAGCAGAGGCGAGCGGCTGCCTTAGTGTGCCGCCTCGCGGCTGAAAAGGGGGTTTGGCGTTTGCCGCGCCCCCTTTTCGCAATCGGGATCAGATGACCTGCTTCACCCAGCCGTACGGATCAGGTGCATTGCCGCGCTGGATGTCCACCAGCATCGAACGGATGCGCTGGGTGAGCGGGCCGGCGGACTGGCCGCCGATCGTGAACTTGCCCTCCGCGCTCGCGACGCTGCCGATCGGCGTCACCACCGCCGCGGTGCCGCAGGCAAAGGCTTCGGTCAGGCGCCCGCTCTTGGCGTCGGCTTCCCATTGCTCGATCGAATAGAGTTCCTCGCGCACCGTGATGCCCTGGGCGCGGGCGAGCGTCAGGATCGAATCGCGGGTGATGCCGGGCAGGATGGTGCCCAGCGGCGGGGTCAGCATCGATCCGTCGTCGAAGACGAAGAACACGTTCATGCCGCCGAGTTCCTCGATCCAGCGACGCTCGACCGCGTCGAGGAACACCACCTGGTCGCAACCGTTGCGGATCGCCTCGGCCTGGGCGACGAGGCTCGCCGCATAATTGCCGCCGCACTTCGCCGCACCGGTGCCGCCAGGCGCCGCGCGCGTATATTCGCGCGTGACCCACAGCGAAACCGCCGGGGTGCTGCCCTTGAAATAGGCGCCGACCGACGAGGCGAGCACCATGTAGAGATATTGCGAAGAGGGCTTCACGCCCAAGAACACTTCGCTCGCGATCATGAAGGGGCGCAGATAGAGCGCGCCGTCCTCGCCCTGCGGGATCCAGCCCGAATCGGCGCGGACCAGCGCGTCGATCGATCCGAGGAAGATCTCCTCCGGGATCGCCGGCATCGCCAGGCGGCGCGCCGAATCGTTGAAGCGGCGGGCATTGGCCTCGGGCCGGAACAGTGCGGCGCCGCCATCGGGGCGGCTATAGGCCTTCAGGCCTTCGAAAATTTCCTGCGCATAATGGAGCACCGAAGACGCCGGATCCATCGTCACCGATCCGCGCGGCGCGATTCGCGCCGAATGCCAGCCTTCGCCCTCATTATATTCCACGATCGCCATATGATCCGTGAAAACCTTGCCGAATCCGGGATCGACCAGCAGCTTCGCGCGATCTTCGATCGCGAGCGGGGTGGGATTGGGTTCGAACGCGAAAGTGGATAGGGAGGCTGACGACATGATATTTCCTCTCGGTTTTGGCGGGTGCGCTCGCCTTGCGGGGGACTAGGGACTAAGGATAAATACGTCAATATGGCTGTCCCAAACGCGACTGCTGCATCGCCGCTTTTTCTGCGCGAACCCGAGATTCGTCGGGGCGTCGAACTGCTGTATTTCGGCTATAGCCACATGACCCGCGCAATCGACGACGAGCTTGGCCTTCAGGGGCTCGGCCGCGCGCATCATCGGGCGCTTTATTTCATCGCGCGCCAGCCTGACCTGACGGTCAGCGAATTGCTGAAGCTGCTGGCGATCACCAAGCAATCGCTGGGGCGCGTGCTCAACGAACTCTCCGCGCGGGGGCTGGTCGAGCAGCGGACGGGCACCAGCGACCGGCGCCAGCGGCTGCTGCGCCTGACCGCCGAGGGCGCAGCGCTGGAAGCGCGGCTGTTCGAAGCGCTGCGCGAGAAGGTGTCCGCCGCTTATGCCCAGGCGGGGCAGGGCGCCGTCGCCGGTTTCTGGACGGTGCTGGAGGGATTGATTCCCGAAAGCGAGCGCGGCCGCGTTGTCGCGCTCCAGCGCGAACGCTGAAATCTTTTCTGACCGCGACCATCGAGACCATCATGACCGAATCGTCCAGCGACCTTGCCCGCATCGCCGCAGCGCTCGAGCGGCTTGCTCCGCCCCCTTCGGCCTCCGCCGATCCCGCCGCGCATCCCGCCTATGTCTGGCGCGACGGGGCCTTGGCCGCCGCGCGCGCCTTCGCGCCGCTGCCGCTGGCGCTGCTCACGGGCATCGACGCCCAAAAGGCCGCGGTGCTCGAAAATACGCGCCGCCTCGCCTCCGGTCATGCCGCGCACGACGTGCTGCTCTGGGGATCGCGCGGCATGGGCAAGTCCGCTCTGGTCAAGAGCGTGGTCGGCGCGCTGCGCGACGAGGGCGCCGATCTGGCGCTGATCGAGGTGGCGGGCGATCGCATCGGTACCTTGCCCGCGCTGTTCGACGCGATCGCGAATGTGCCGCGCGCCTTCGCGATCTTCATCGACGATCTCGGTTTCGAGGATGCCGGCGGCGCCGATCCGCGCGTGCTGCGCTCGCTGCTGGAGGGCGGTGCGGAAGCACGCCCGGCCAATGCCCGGCTCCATGTCACCTCGAACCGCCGCCATATCGTTGCCCGCGCGATGGAAGAGCAGCAGAGCGCGATCAATCCGCGCGACGTGGTCGACGATCGGCTGGCGCTTGCCGATCGGTTCGGGCTCAATCTCGGCTTTCACAATTGCGACCAGGATACCTATCTCTCCATGGTCGGCGCCTATGCCGATCGCCATGGGCTGGCGCTCGATGCCGCCGATGCCTTGCTCTGGGCGCAGCAGCGCGGCAGCCGCTCCGGCCGGATCGCCTGGCAATATGCGGTCGAGCTTGCCGGCCGGGCGGGCAAGTCGCTGGGCGGCGATTGAAAACCGCCGTCGCGGCGGTCAAAATGACGAAGATGTGACCGCGCTTTCCTTTGGCGCGCTTTGGCGCTAAGGCGGCGCGAATTTTCCCGATTATACCTAAGAGAGTGCATGGCGAAGGAAGAACTTCTGGAAATGCGCGGGCAGGTGGTGGAGCTTCTCCCCAATGCCATGTTCCGCGTCCGGCTCGAGAACGACCACGAGATTCTTGGTCACACCGCCGGCAAGATGCGCAAGAACCGCATCCGCGTGCTCGTGGGCGACGAAGTGCTCGTCGAACTCACGCCCTACGACCTGACCAAGGGTCGGATCACTTACCGCTTCAAATAAGGATCGGGCCGTGCGCCTTGTCCTTGCATCGGCCAGCCCGCGCCGGGTGGACCTGCTTGCGCAGATCGGCGTCGCGCCGGACGCGATCGATCCCGCCGATATCGACGAAACCCCGCTGACCGCCGAACAGCCGCCCGCCTATGCGCGCCGCGTCGCCGCGGCGAAGGCGGCGCTGGTCGCCGTGCGCCAGCCCGGCGCGCTGGTGCTGGCGGCGGATACCGTCGTCGCGGTGGGCCGGCGCATCCTGCCCAAGGCCGAAACCGAGGCGGAGGCGCGCCAGTGCCTCGCGCTGCTCTCCGGTCGCCGCCACCGCGTGCTGAGCGCGGTGACCCTGGTGCATCCCGACGGCGTCGCCCGGCATCGGCTGTCGACCACCATCGTCACCTTCAAGCGGCTGAGCGCGGCGGAGATCGATGCCTATGTCGCGAGCGGCGAATGGCGGGGCAAGGCCGGCGGCTATGCGCTGCAGGGCCGTGCCGGCGCGTTGATCCGCTTCGTCGGCGGCAGTCCGTCCGGCGTGATCGGCCTGCCCGTGTTCGAGACGCGCGCGCTGCTCGAATCGGCGGGTTATGCCGTCGGCGAAGCGCATGGCTGAATGGCTTTATGAGGACGGGATCGGCGAAGCGCGTGCCGCGCTGGTCGTCGATGGCGAGATATTGGAGGCCGGGATCGAGCCCGAGGGCGGCCCCCTGCGCGTCGGCACCGTCGCCGATGCGCGGCTCGTCGAGGTCCTCGTTCCCCGCCTGAGCGGCCGTGTCGCGCTGGATGATGGCGGCGAGGCGATCCTCGACGGCATCCCGCCGGGCACGACGCAGGGCGCCGCGATCCGCATCCGGATCGTCCGCGAAGCGATTCCGGAGGCCGGCCGGCCCAAGCTCGCCAAGGCGGTGGCCGCATTGCCCGATGAATCGCCACGCCCCGGACCAACGCTGATCGATCGCATCCGCGCCAATGGATCGCCCGTTCGCATCCTGCAGCCGCACGAACCCGATCTGCTCGAAGCCGCAGGCTGGTCCGAACTGATCGAGGAAGCGGAAACCGGCGAGATCGCCTTTGCCGGCGGTGCGCTGCGCATGTCGGTGACGCCCGCCATGACGCTGTTCGACGTCGATGGCGGCCCGCCGGTCGAGGCGCTCGCCATCGCGGGCGCGGCGGCGGCGGGGCGGGCGATTCGCCGCATGGGCATCGGCGGATCGATCGGGATCGACCTGCCGACCTTGCCCGGCCGCCAGGCGCGCCGCGCCGCCGCCGAGGCGCTCGACGCGGCGCTGCCGCAACCGTTCGAGCGGACGGCGGTCAATGGTTTCGGTTTCCTGCAGATCGTGCGCCGGCGCCAGCGGGCCTCGCTGCCCGAATTGCTCGCCGCCGATCCGGTCGCGGCGCGGCTGCGCGCTGCGTTGCGCCGTGCGGAGCGCGATGTGCCGACGGGCGGCGTGCTGCACCTGGCGCGCGCTGAGCATGCGCTGGCAACGGCCCGCGCCGACTGGATCGCGGCGCTGGCGCGCAGGACGGGGCGGCCGGTCACGCTCGCGCCGCTTCAATAAGCGCCGCCAAGCGCCTATCTAGCCGACATGAGCAAGACCGATGCCTGCCCGCTTTGCGGCGCCCAGACCGTTGCCGACCATGCGCCTTTTTGCAGCCGCGGCTGCAAGGATCGCGATCTGCTGCGCTGGCTGGGCGAGGGCTATCGCATCCCCGGGCCGCCCGCGGAGCAGGCTTTGCACGAAAAGCCTTCAAACGGGCTGGACAGCGAGCACTAGCCTTCTCTATAGGCGCCACTTCCGCGTTCGCGGAGAGATGCCCGGGTAGCTCAGTTGGTAGAGCATGCGACTGAAAATCGCAGTGTCGGCGGTTCGACTCCGTCCCCGGGCACCATTTTCCAGGACATGATCAAGCGCGAAGCCGGCTCGTCGCAGGGCTCCGGCACGCTGCGCCGGCGCTGAAATCCTTCAGTCGATCGGGCCGCCGGCTATGGCGATGATCGTGGCAAGCCCTGCCGACATATGCCGCAACGTCTCGTCGCGATCGAGCAGGAGGGCTTCCTCCAGCGAATGGACGCGTTCAACCTGAAAGCCGGAGCCGAGCGTGACGGCGGGAATGCCCCGGCTCATCGGGATGTTGGAATCGGTCGAGGCCCATTGCAGCATGGGCTTGATTCCGGCGACCTTGAGTGCGGCGGCGGCGGCCTGAACGATATCCTGCGACGCCGGCGTCTGGCCGACAGGGCGGTCGCCGCTCAGTTCCGTTCGATAGCTGATCGCGCCTTTCGCGGTCGAGCGCGTCGCATTCTCTTCCGCGACCGCCTTGGGCAGCACGGCCATCAGATGATCCTCGACCGCGCGCAGGGCCTCCGCGCCTTCGGATCGCATATCGACGAGCATCGATACCGAAAAGGGGATCGAATTCACCGATGTGCCGCCTTCGAGCACGCCGATATTGAAGGTCGTGCGCGGCGTTCTGGGGGCCGAGAAGCGGCCAAGCGCCTGGATCGCGCCGGCCATCGCATAGGCCGGATTGACCAGTCCGAAATCATGGAGGCTGTGCCCGCCCGGGCCCTGGAAGGTCACCTTGTAGCGCCTGGAGCCGATTCCGCCGTTGATCACCCGGCCGCGTCCCGATTCGATCGAGATGAAGCGGCCGATCCGATCGCGATATCGCCCCTTTTCGAACAGGTGGCGGACGCCGCGCAGATCGCCCGGCCCTTCTTCGCCGACATTGCCCATGAACAGGATGTCGCTGTCGGTCGCGATGCCCGCTGCGTCGAGCGCGCGGACATAGGCGAGGATCGTGGCGAGGCCGGCGGTGTCGTCGCCGATTCCGGGTGCGTGCAGCCACCCGCCCTCGCGCCGCACCTTCACATCGGTTTCCTTGGGAAAAACGGTGTCGAGATGGGCCGTCACCACCAGCAGCGGCCCCGTGCCGCGCCCGCGGCGCAGGCCCATCGCATTGCCCTCGGCATCGATTTCGACATCGGCAAGCCCGGCGGCGTCCAGCATCTTCGCAAAGGCGCGCGCCCGAACCGCTTCTTCGAACGGTGGCGCGGGGATTTCGGTCAGCGTGATCAGCTCCGCGATGATCCGCTCGTAGTCGCGGCTCAGCGCCGCGCGCGCCGCCGCGAAGCCGTTCGAGCCGGCGATATGGTCCGCGCGCGCCAGATACGGTGCGGCGACGGCGGCATCGCGTTCCTTGAACTGCGCGTCGGCCGCCGGCGCCTGGGATATGGCGAGGGCGGCCGCGAACGGAAAACAGGTCGAACGCCAGCCCATCACCGTTCCTTCCGCTGCGAACCTGTCCTGTCGGAGACGATCGATTGCCGCCGGCGCCGGACATGGCCGGCGCCGGCATGATGCAGTCGATCAGTAACGGAAACGAAGCCCCGCCGTATAGGTGCGTCCGATCTGGTCGTAGAGGCTGCGCACCGTCGCCGCGGTGTTGAAGCCGCCGCCGGCGATCGGCGGATCGCGGTCCATCACATTGTCGATCGCCGCGAACAGCTCGATCGCACGCTTGTCCTGACGGATGACCTCATATTGCATCGACAGGTCGAAATAGACGCGTCCGTTGATCGAAAGGATATTGATGTCCTTCGCGGTATAGGCGCGATTGATCATGCCGCCGCCGACATAGCGCGCCGCCGCGCTGACGGTGACGGGCCCCTGTTCGTAGGTGGTGCGGAGATTGAAGCGCCAATGCGGCTGGCCGCCCAGGCCCTGGATCGTCGGCTGATCCACGCTGCCGGCAAGTCTGGTGACGGTGGCGCCATCGGTGAGGGTGAGCTTGCCGACATAGCTGACGAGCGCGCGGAAGGAGAGATCGCCGGCATTGTCGCCCAGCAGCCCGGTCATCGGCAGGCGATAATCGAGCTCCATGTCCAGGCCGGTCGTGCGCAGTGACTGGAGGTTGACCGGCGCGACCGCGATGCGCGTGATCTGCCCGTTCACCCGCGTGATCTGCGAACAGACTTCGGGCTGGGTGGTATAGCAACGGTCGACGATCGACTGGGCGTTGAGCGAGGTGATGATGTCCTTCACCTTGATGTCGAAAAAGTCGAGCGACATGCGCAGGCGCGGGATCGCGGTCGGCGTCAGCACGATGCCGGCGGTCAAGGTATCGGCGATTTCGGGGGTCAGCGCGGAATTGCCCAGAACCGGCCCGACCGTCGTTACGGTCTGCGCGGTCACGGGATCGATCACGGTCACCGCCGCCTGCGACGCGCCCTGGAACAGCTCGGCGAGCGCAGGTGCCCGGATGTCGCGCGATCGCGTCGCGCGCAGGCGGATGCTGTCGTTGACGTCATAGGTGAGGCCCGCCTTCCAGGTCGTGACGCTGCCCGATGTGCTGTAGTCGGTCTGGCGGATGGCGAGGTTGAGGTCGAGCGCCTTTGCCCAGCTCGCATCCTTGGCGAGCGGGACGATGGTTTCGGCGAACCCTTCCCACACCTTGACCGCGCCCGACCATGGGATCTGCGCGCCGACCCCGAAGCCGCTGGCGACCGAGATCGCATCGGCGACCACATCGGCGGATTCGCGTCGATACTCGGCGCCGACCGCGATCGAGACCGGCCCGGCCCATGTCGAGAAGGGCTCTCCCTGCACTGTCAGCGCCGCCGCATCCTGGGTCAGGTGCCAGGCGCGCCGCGCGGTGCCCATCATATAGTCCAGCGCCGATTGCGATGCCGAATTGGGGCCGAAGGGATTGAAGGGTACGCAGCCATTGGCGGGATCGGTCAGCGTCGAGCGGCAGATCGCGGCGCCGGTGGCGGGATTGATCACCGAATCGAGCGCCAGCGCGTGGCGGGCGGTGATGCGGTTGTTGTCGCCGATGATGACGACGTCGGTGATGCCGCGCGTATAATAGCCGTCCCAGCGCCATGTGCCGCCCAGCCGGCCTTCGGCGCCGATCACATAGCGCTGCGTCTTCGTGTCGATATCCGCCTGCACCATCGCATAGTCGGACGAGAATCGCCCCATGGTGAAGGTCTGCAGATTGTTCGCGACCATCGCCGCCCGGATCGATTCGGGCAGGAACGCATTGTCGCGGCGGATCGTCAGCGTATCGACCGAGACCCCCGGCAGCGCGAGCGGATAGTTGGAGGTCGAGCGCGCATAGGATGCCTCGCCATACAGGGTGAGCGCATCGGAGGTTTCGAAGGACAGCCGGCCATAGGCCGCCTTGCGCAGCATCGGGGTTTCAAGCACCGCGTCGGCATTGGATCGCACGCCGTCTCCGCCGATCATCGTCGTCGCGGTGAGCGCGGTTCCGTAGTTGAACGGGATCGGCTGGCCGCCGGGTCCGAACTGGATGCCCCGCAACGGACCCGATGTGATCAGGCCGCCATAGGAGGCGTTGGCGGTGCGGACGTCGGCCGCGATCAGCCGCAGCGGTTCGCCGTTGGTGGCGTTGGCGGCGGGATTGGTGATCAGCCGATAGCCCTGCGCACCCCAGTCACGCGAATCCTGGCGGAGCACGCCGCTATTGTCGGCGATCTCGGCGGCGAGCAGCAGCTTGCCCCGCCCATCGGCGAATTTCGTGCCGAAGGCGATCGAGCCCAGATAATTGCGATGATCGTCATGGTCGCTGATGCCGCCCTGGATGCTGCCCTTGAAGCCTTCCAGGTCGCGATTGAAGATGAAGTTCACCACGCCCGCGACGGCATCCGATCCCCAGGCGGCGGAGGCGCCGCCGGTGACGATCTCGGCGCGTTCGACCAGCGCCTGCGGGATGATGTTGATATTGACGAGCCCGTAGATGGACGACGGCACGACCCTCTTGCCGTCGACCAGCACCAGCGTGCGCGTCGGCCCGAGGCCGCGGAGGTCGAGATAATTGCCGGTGCCGAAATTGCTGTTGTTCGACGATGATGCCGGGGTCAGCGACGATTTGAGCGCCGGCAGCGTATTGACGAGATTGGCGAGGTTCTGCGGAGCCGCCGCCTCGAATTCATCGGTGCCCAACGTCGTCATCGGCGTCGGCGCGGCGAAGCCGCTGCGGGCGATGCGCGATCCGGTCACGACGATGTCGCCGGCCGCCTCCTCGGCCTGTGGTTCCGGTTGCGCGGGGGGCGGCTCGGCCGTCTGCGCGAATGCCGGCGCTGCGGCGAAAACGAGAATGCTCGCCGACAGATGCAGCATGCGGCGATGGCGCGACAGGATTTCCCGACTGTTGATCATCGTCATTTTCCTCCCTGGATATGGTCTGGTTCCGGCATTGGGATGCCTTGGCGGCTAAGCGTCGGCGGGGCCGTGCCCCCGCTTCCACACCAGCGCGGTGCGGATGAATTCGCAGACGACCGTTCCGTGCTGGTTCCGGCCGATGGTCTTTACCGTGACCAGGCCCTGTTGCGGGCGTGAGCCCGACTCGCGCAGTTCGAGCACTTGCGATTCGGCGTAGAGCGTGTCGCCCACGAAGACCGGCGCGGTCATCGCGATCTCCTTCCAGCCGAGATTGGCGACGGCCTTCTGGCTGACGTCGCTGACGCTCATGCCCACCAGGATCGCCAGCGTCAGCGGGCTGCACACCAGCAACTGCCCGAACTCGGTTCGCGCGGCATATTCGGCGTCGAAATGGATCGGATGGGTGTTCATCGTCAGCAGGGCGAACCAGCTATTGTCCGCTTCGCTGATCGTGCGTCCCGGCCGATGTTCGTAGACGTCGCCGACGACGAAATCCTCGTAATGGCGGCCGGCGGTTTCGCGATAGCGTTGTGCGCCGATCTCGATCGCGCCCTTACGCATCGATCGCTCCGGCGGCGGTCCGTGCCGCCCCGCATGCAGCGTGCCCCATCCTGTTCCCTCCATGTCCGGGCGGGTCGCCCTGGGGGCGGACATGTAGCAGCTTGTCGCTGCTCGTCAATATCATTCGAATAAAAGATGGATTGATTTGAGCTGTAATGGGGCTATTGAGGCATCAAGATCGTATATATTGTGGATTTCATATCCGGATTCGCCGATGTTTTGGGCGTTTTGATCAAGGCACCCTATTCATTCGAATTATATGATCTATCGATCGGATGTCGCCGGATGGGAGGGTTGGTTATGCGAATGCACGCCGGAACAGTCTGTGTCGCCCTGGCCGTTCTGGCATCGGCTGGCCGTGCCGCGCCGCCGGGTCAGGCGGATTTCGACGGCATCTTCGCGCGCTGGTCGTCGGCAAGCGCGCCGGGCTGCGCGGTCGGTGTCGAGGATCGGGGCAGGGCGGTATTCAGGGCCTATGGAATGGCGGATCTGGAGCATGACGCCGCGAACACGCCCGCGACGATCTTCGAGGCGGGGTCGGTTTCCAAGCAGTTCACGGCGGCGGCGATCCTGCTGCTGGCGCAGGACGGCCGGTTGCGGCTCGACGATGATATTCGCAAATATCTTCCCGAGATGCCCGATTATGGAGCGGTCATCACGATCGATCATCTGCTGACGCATAGCAGCGGCCTGCGCGATTGGGGTTTCCTGACCGAGATCGAGGGATGGCCGCGAACGACGCGGGCGATGACCCAATCCGACATACTCGACATGATTGCGCGCCAGAAACGCCTCAATCACCGGCCGGGCGCCGAATACAGCTATACCAACAGCGGTTATTCCCTGCTCGCGATCATCGTCGAGCGGGTGTCTGGACGGTCATTCGCCGATTTCAGTCGCGATGCGATCTTCGATCGGCTGGGCATGAAATCGACGCGCTGGCGCAGCGACTTCCGGCAGATCGTGAAGGGACGGGCGATCGCCTATGCGCAATCGCCGACGGGCTATGTTCAGCGCATGCCGTTCGAGGATGCGATCGGCGCCGGAGGATTGCTGACCACGGTGGGAGACCTGCTGATCTGGAACCGGGCACTCACCGCGCACGGCCTCGGCAGCTTCGTGGCGGCCGAGTTCGAACGGCGCGGCACGCTCAACGATGGCCGGCGGATCCGGTATGCGCGCGGCCTGCGCATCGAAAACCGAGGGGGCATGCCGGAAATATCGCATGCCGGCGCGACCGGCGCCTATCGCGCATGGCTCGGCCGGTTTCCCGACGCGGGGCTGTCGATCGCCATATTGTGCAATGCCGGCGATGTCGGCGGATCGGCCGTGGGGCTGGGATATGCGGTGGCGGATCGGTTTCTGCCCGCCGGCAAGGCGCCGGTCGCGAAACCCGTTCCGGTCGATCTCTCCCGATATCGGGGATTGTTCGCGCATCAGGGCACCAGGCTGCCGCTGGCCTTCGCTATGGATGGGACGGCATTGCTGGCCGGAAATCGGGCGGTTCTGCGGCCGATCGGCCCTGATCGCTTCTTGATGGGGGATGATCTGCTGATCTTCGACGGGCCGGATCGCCTGCGTGTCGAAGACGCGGACGGCAATATCGCCTTTTACGGTCGCGTGAGCGCCGTCGCCAGCGTCGAAGCGCAGCCCTATCTGGGTCGTTATGCCAGCGCTGAACTCGGAGCCGCCTATTCGGTGGAGCGGCGCGACGGGGGCATCGCTTTGCGGCTCGAGCGTCGGCCGGACATCATGGTCCCGCTCCGGCCGGCTTATCGAGACACGTTTCTCTACGATACCCGCTTCGGGCCGAACACGGCCATTGTCCGTTTCATCCGTGATGCCGCGGGCAAGATCGCCGCGATGGACGTCGGCTGGAACGATCGCGTGCGGGATGTGCGTTTCGATCGAACCGGTCCGTAAATCCACCACTTCGGTCCGGATGGAGGTTGCTGGAATCAGCCGCCGTCAATCCGCAGAGGCGCCTGGCGGTCGTTGCACGAACGCGTCGAGCGCGGCCTTGATCATCGCGATTTCCTGTTCCAGCGGCCGACCGGCGGTGATCGCCTGCCACAGCACGCCGTTGACCAGGCCGGAGATGATGCGCGCGCTGTCCTCGATCGGGTAGCGCAGCGCGATTTCGCCCGATTCGACCAGGCCTTGAAGCTTGTCCGTCAGGTTCGCGGCGCTCCTTGCCATCATCTCCGTCATTGTCGCCTGCAGCGGGCCGGCGGTCATGGCATCGGCCTGCAGGTTCAGCAGCGCCCGGATCTGGTCGGTCTTCGCCAGCCCGGTCGGTGAGACCTCATCGAACAGATAGGCCTTGAATTCCAGCCAGCTCGACGGGCTCGGTCCGCCCAGCCTTGGCGTGAAATGCGCGAGCACGGCGGACACCAGCTCGTCCTTGTCCTTGAAATGGACATAGATGGCCCCGGTGCTGAGCCCGGCAGCGGTGCGGATATCGCCGATCGAGGTACGTTCGACTCCCTTTTCGGCGATGCAGCGGAGTGCGGCCTGCATGATGCGCAGCCGCTGCGCTTCCATATGGGCGGCGTCTCTTTTGGGCATGGCGCCAAAGTGGCGCGCGCCGCCCCGAAACTCAAGAAAAAGATCGACCATTCTTTTATCCGTTGACTCGGGGTTCTCCTTGCAAATAAAAAACGATCGATCATTCATTTTAAGGGCGGCGCGTGACCGCCGGGCGGGCAAAAGGGGAGGATGCCATGAAATCGGCTTACGAACTCGGCTTCCGCTTCGGCGCCGACTGAACTTCCCCCAATCGAGAAGGACGGATGATATGCGGCTGAAACACGGCCTGCTCGTTGCTCCCCTGGCCCTGTTTTCCGCGATGGCGGCAATGCCCGTGACCGCGCAAAGCCCCAATCCCGCGCCGGTCGCGGCTGCGCCGCCGCAGCGGACCATCATCCATGCCGGCACGTTGATCGCCGAGCCGGGCAAGCCGCCCCGGCAGCGCCAGTCGATCATCGTCGAGGGCGGGGTCATCAAGGATATCGTCGACGGGTTCGTCGATGGCCCGGTCGTGATCGATCTGTCGAATCGCTATGTGCTGCCCGGCTTCATCGACATGCACGCGCACGTCACGGGCCCCTCCGAAAGCGAACTGGGGGACGGGGATCCCGCCTTCTGGGTGGCGCGGCGGCATCTGATCCGCCAGTCGCGCATCACGCTCGATACGCTGCCGGTGTTGCGCGCCGTGTTGTCGAACGGCTTCACCACGATCCGTGGGTTGTTCGATCCCGCCAGCATTTCCTACGATCTGCGCGATGCGATCGCCAGGGGCGAGGTTGACGGGCCGCGCATGATCGTGAGCGAGCCGCAATTCATGGTCGCGGGCGGCGATCTCGATACCGCGTCGTTCAAGCTGCGCGAGCCGCTGGAACCGATCGTGAAGAACCGGGGATCGTGCGCGGGCGTCGAGGATTGCCGCCGTGCGGTGCGCGAGGAGATCAAGCGCGGCGCCGACGTCATCAAGCTGCGCACCGCCGATCTCGCCATGTCCGATCCGCGGATCAGGGCGGTCGAATATCCCGAGGAGGTGCGCGCGATCATCGAGACCGCGCATCGGCTCGGCCGCAAGGTCGCGGTGCATTCGGCGGCGACCGCACCGACATTGCAGGCGCTGGAAGCCGGGGCCGACACGATCGAGCATGGGCCGATCGAAGACAGTGTGGTCGCGATGATGAAGAAGACGGGTGCGGCCTATACGCCGACGCTGATCGTGGTGCAGCGGCTCATGCCGCTCCTCCGCAAGAGCGGGATCACGCGCGACCTGTATGGGGAGGCGCGTGCCAGCGCGCTCAAGGCCTATCGGCTGGGCGTGCCCATTCTCTACGGCAGCGATTTCATGCCCGCGCTCGCGGCATCGCAATCGGGCGAGTTCCGCGAACTGGTGGGCGCCGGCCTGCCGCCTGTCGAGGCGATCCGCGCGGCGACGGTCAATGCGGCGAAGGCGCTCGACATGAGCGACAAGGTCGGATCGATCGCGCCCGGCAAGTTCGCCGATATCGTCGCGGTCGATGGCGATCCGCTGGCTGACATCACCGTTCTCGAGAAAGTCGGTTTCGTGATGAAGGACGGGCGGGTGATGAAGCGGTAGCGGCATATGATCGCCGCCGCTGTGCCGGCGATCACTTGCCGCTCCACCGGCCTGGTCTATAGTCCTGTCATCGCCAACCGGACGGGCAGGAAACAGCCATGGCCGATATCTTCATCAGCTATTCCCGGAACGACCGCGATCGCTGCATCGCGATCCGCGACGCGCTCGCGGCACTCAAGGTCGGTGTGTGGTTCGATGCCGGGATCGGGGCCGGCGCGTCGTTCGATCGCGAGATCGAACGCGAGATAGAGGCGGCCAAGGCGCTGCTCGTGCTCTGGTCGCAGACCTCCGCCGAATCGGACTGGGTCCGCAACGAGGCGCGCACCGGCAAGGAACGCAGCGGGCTGATCGCGGTCCAGCTCGAACCCTGCCAGTTGCCGCTCGAATTCCGATCGGTCCAGGCGGAGATACTGCCGGCGGGGGCGGAGGGCAGCGACAATCCGGTGTGGATCGGCATCGTCGCGCGCATCGGCGAATTGCTCGGCCGTCCGGGGCTTGCCGATTATGCGCGGCTGAGCCGGACGGGCAGCATCGACGACTGGAAACGCTGGCTGGCGCGGCACGCGTCCGATCCGCTGGCATCCGACGTGATCGACACCATCGTCGAGCGCGCCATGCCCGATCTGCGCCAGCAGCTTGCCGGCGAGCGCGCCAAGCGCGCGGCGCTGGAGGCGGAGCTTGCCGAACAGGTGGACGCGGCCAGGGCGCAATCCGGCGAAGTCGCCACCGGCGCGCGCGAAATGGTGCGGATGCGCCGCGAACTGGAGGAGGCGCGCACGGGCCAGCAACAGGCGGAGATGGAGCTTGCCCGCTTCCGCGCGGCATCGGGCACGAAAGCCGGCCGCTCGGACAGCGGCCTTGCCGGGCTGGGCATCGTGCTGGAGAATCGGCTGGCGCTTTATGTGGGGGCGCTGCTCTGGATCGTCGCGATCTGGTTCTGCTGGCCACCGCTGAAGAAGCTGCTCGACAGCTATGCGGGGCCGGGCGACATTTTCTCGCTGGTCTTCGGCATCGTCGCATTGTTCGTGCCGGCGATCATCGTCACCGCGAAACTGCTGCGCCGTCGCGCCGCGATGGCGCGCGAAGCGGCCCAGGACGCGGAAACCGCCGGCGAGGCGGCGGACTGAACCGATGACCGAAGCGCTCGATCGCGCGCGCCGGGCGATCGCGCGCGGCGACCTGATCGCTGCCTATGACGAGGCGGTGTCGGCGATCGGCGAGGGCGACGAATCCGCCGCGATCCGGCATCAACTGGTACTGGCGCTGGCGCGGATGGGCGATGTCGATCGCGCGGCGGAATTGTTCGGCGATTATGGCCTCGATCGGTCCGATGATCCGCATCATCGCGCGATCGGTGCGCGGCTGCTCAAGGATCGCGCGCTCGTAATGCCGCCGGGCGATCGCCGATTGAGCGCCCTTGTGGCCGCGTCGGATGCCTATGGCGCGCTGTTCGACGATAGCGGCGATCCCTATCCCGGCATCAACGCCGCCAGCCTCTCGGCATTGTGCGGGCGGAACGACAATGCGCGACAAATAGCGGAGGCGATCCTGCGCCATCCCGCGATCGACGATCCGCGCGACTATTACATGGCGGCGACCGGCGCCGAGGCTCTGCTGATCCTGGGCCACGCCACCGAGAGCGAGGCGATGCTGCGGCGCGCGGTGACGCTCGACGGCGCCGATCATGGCGCGCGATCGACCACCTGCCGGCAATTCGCCGCGCTGGCCGCGCATATGGGCTTGGCGGAGGGCGCGACCGATCGGCTGCTCGCGCCTATCCGGCCGCCGCGCGTGATCCATTATTGCGGGCATATGTTCGCATCCGACGCCGATGCCGAATCCGCGCTCGCGGCCGGGATCGCGTCCCGTCTGGCGGCGGACGATGTCGGCTTCGCCTATGGCGCGCTGGCGGCGGGCGCCGACATATTGATCGCAGAGGCGATGCTGGCGCGCGGCGGCGAACTCCATGTGGTTCTGCCCTTCGCGCGTGAGGATTTCGTTTCGCAGTCGGTGCGGCCGGCCGGGGACGCCTGGGTGCCGCGCTTCGAGCGCTGCCTGGCGGCGGCGACCAGCCGCACCTTCGCCAGCGAGATGGCCTATGTCGGCGACCCCGATCAGTTCGCCTATGGCAGCCGTGTCGCGATGGGCCTGGCGGTGCTGCGCGCCCAGCATCTGGGTATTGCGCCGCGTCAGTTCGCGATCTGGGACGGGGGCGCAGTATCGGGATCGGCGGGCACCGGCGCCGATGTCGCCACCTGGCGCGGGCGCGGCGGCGCAACCGATATCGTCGATCCCGGCGCGATCGATCGGGCGCTCGTGCGCCCCCCGGCCGAAGCGGAGGCGCAGAGCGATCGCGCGCTGGCCGCGATCCTGTTCACCGATTTCCCGGGTTTCTCGGGCCTTGCCGAAACCGTGCTGCCGAGTTTCTGGAACGGCGTGATGCGCCATGTCGCCGATGTGCTCGACGAGCGTGGCGATGAGGTGCTGTGCCGCAACAGCTGGGGCGATGCGCTTTACGCGGTCGCATCGAGCGCGACCGCCGCAGCCGAGATCGCGCTGGCGCTCCAGCACCGGCTGGCCGATTTTGATTATGGCGCGCTCGGCCTGTCGCACAGCGGCGGCATGCGGATCGGCGCGCATTACGGCCCCGCTTACCGGACGCTCGATCGCATCACCGGGCGTACCAATTTTTACGGCACCGAAGTATCGCGCGCCGCGCGGATCGAACCGGTGACCCCGCCCGGCGCGGTCTTCGTCACCGAACCTTTCGCCGCGATCCTGGCGCTGGAGGCGCCCGATGCGTATCGCTGCCGCTATGTCGGGCGGATCGCGCTCGCCAAGCGCTACGGCACCTATCCCATGTATCGGCTGATCCGTGCCGATGCCGCGGATGCGGCGGCGCGATAATTTCTGCTGCGCCGCAGCGATTTGAACCATCGATCCGGCGACGTGTTCGCATCTTCGAAACCCATCGGAGAAGCGAGCGATGACGATGCCGAAACAGACCGCGAATGCGCATCGCCCGATCGTTTCTGATATGCCCCGGCCGGCGGCGCGGGCCGATCTGCTCGCAACCTATATTCCGCCGCACCAGCCGCGCGCGACGCTGCCCAATCGCGTTTTTCGGGGCGGTTGAAACGGTATTCACCGGGCTCTGCAGTTCCGTGACCTGATGAAGGCTGGCCCCTCCTGTTCACGGGAGGGGCACTGTTCGACGCTATCGTTCCCGTGCAGCGCCAATCTTTTCCTCAGCCGCCCCGCGTGAAGGGTTCGTCGGTATCTTCGATATGGTCGATGCGGTCGGCATCGTCCTCGATCTCGTCGTCATCGGCATCGCCGCCGCCCAGATCGGGCACGATATCGGTCTGCACCACGCCGCGCGCGCCGCGCGGGCCAAGGCTTTCCGCCTCGAGTATCTCGGCACGCTGACTGTCGTCATAGCCATCGTCGGCGAAATCGTCCTCGGGGCCGGCGCCGATCCGGCCATCATCGCCGGGGCTGCCCGATTGTCCCCTTTGCCTCTGCGCCTCGGCAAAGGCGTCTTCGATCTCGCTATTGTCGATGGTCATGCGTGCCTCCTTGTTTCGGGAACCTGTTCCACCTCATTCGAAAAAATCGGCCGGGTCGGGCGCGGGGGCCTTGCACGCTTCGCGGCGGCCGGCGCGGCAATCCGCCGCCTGCAGCCGCCAGACATACATGGCATCGGCATAAGCGCGCTGCTGCCGCTCATGCAGCCGCTCGTCCGCCGCCGCGATCTGACGCCGGGTCCGCAGGGCGGTGAGATAAGCCGCCAGATCGGCATCATATTGCGCCTGCGCTTCGGGATTCATGTCGGTTCGGCTCGGCGGACGCGCGGCAACCGCAGCGTTGGCGGCGGCGCGCTCTGCCTGATTGGGCGCGTTTATCGCATCGGTGCGGGCGCTGGGTTTGTCGTAACCGCGATCCTGTTCCAGCGGCGTGCCCGGCTGGCCGGGATCGGCCGCCGGTGGCGAGGTCTGTGCGCCGGCTGCGGTCGCACAAAGAAGAAGCGCCGATGCGGCGAGGAAAGTCGCTTTCATCTGCCGTGTCCTGATCGTTCTCGATGTCGGAAGAACGAGTGGGCCATGGCGGCGTTCCGCCCCGCGCGGCCGATGCGGAGATGTATCCATTTCGGATGGGATCGACCGCAACGGAGACCGGTCGTTAACCGCGCGCATCTAACGCCCCGCCGACCGGGGGAGTGGGGCATATGAGAACGGCAGTGATCGGCATGGTGGGGGTTGCGGCCGCAGGGGTTTATGCGGCGGGCGACGATGCCGTGCACCACGAGCGCATCGTGAACCAGTCGCCGCAGGCGGTATATGATCTGCTCGCGGGCAGCGCCGATCTGGTCGAGAAGCGGCGCATCGAGGATTTCCGGCCGGACGTGCAGGTGCCCGGGCGCGCGCCGGGGGCGGCAGACGCGACCGGGAGCAAGACGATCACCTTCCAGGTCGAAAAAAGCGCGAACAAGGCGGTGTCGGTCGAAATCCTGGCGGACGACGAGGAGATCGCCGATATCGATTTCACCGTGGAGCCGACGGGGGACGGCAAGACCAGGCTCGGCGCCACCATCGATCTCGATGGCGGGCCGGTGGGGATGAAACCCAATTTCGCGATGCTCAAGCTCGGATCGGGCGTGATGATGGACGAACTGGTGCGGGGCATGGAACGCGGCGATATCAAGCGCTTCGTCAATCTCGATCTGCCGCGCATCAAGGGCATGATGGAGCGCGCCGAGGCGGAGCAGCGCGGCGTGACGCCGCACGATCCGTCGCGCGGGGTCGATATTCAGCGGCGCGAACGCGAACAGGCGATGCGCGATGCGGCGAAACCGATGGTGGACGTGAGTGGCGGCCATCCGTCCTCGCATGGTCATGACGAATGGCGCCGGATGCAGCACAGCCGCTGAACGGCAGGCATCCACCGATTTGTCGTTCCGGGTGTGGAATGTTAGCCTGGGACGGATCCTGGGGGAGACATGGCATGAAGCGTTTTGCCCTTGCCGCGGCGGCACTCATCTTCGGCGCGACCGCTTCCACGACATTTCCGGAGCGTGCCGTGGCACAGCCGATGCCGCCCGGCGAATGCCCCGCCAAGCTCGAACCCGGCCGCGAGGCCCTGGTCTGCCATTGTTCGGGCGATGCGGTTGCAACCGGATCGGTCTGGGGATCGGATATCTATACCGACGATTCGGAGCTCTGCCGCGCGGCGCTCCATGCCGGTGCGGTGCGCGAAGATGGCGGCACGATCCGCGTCGATGCCCGCCCGGGCCGCAGCGCCTATAAGGCATCGACGCGGCGCGGCGTGGCATCGAGCGACTGGGGATCATGGTCGCGCAGCTTTGTCGTCGCGCGCGCCACCGCATCCAATTCGGTTTCGCCCGGCTATCCCGAAACGACGGTGGCGATCTGTCCGGCCAGCGCCGGCGTACTGGCGACGGCGGGCACGACGCTCACCTGCCGCTGTCCAGCTGAGGCTGCTGCTTCGGGCTCGGTCTGGGGCAGTGGCCCCTATACCACCGACTCCGCAATCTGCCGCGCCGCGCTCCATGCCGGCCTGATCGGCCCGCGCGGTGGCACCGTCACGGCACGCGCGGCACCCGGGCGGTCAGGCTATGCGGGCAGCGAAGCCAATGGTGTCAGCACCGGCGATTGGGGGAGCTACCCGACAAGCTTCGAGTTTGATGGTGTCGATAGCTGATAACGTGTTGATGTATGGGATAGCGGAGCAACCGAAGTAATGTGGCTTATTTTGGCATCTCTTATTTGGCTTCTTAATCTTGCCTATGGGTCTTGGAGGGCCTTTGATGACCTTGTGGCTGGGAGGCGCGGGTTGGCGGCACTGGGTGCCGTATGCGTTGTTGGCGTCAACGCAATCCTAGGCTGGGTAATCTATATCTCGATCTCTACGAGTACTGATCTCTGACGTTTCGCACTATTCGTGTTTCACTCCGCCGCTTCGCCCTCCAGCGCCAGTTCCTTCGCCGGCGCCTTTTTCCCCCGCATCAGCAGCGGCTTCAGATAGCTGCCGGTGAAGCTGCGCGGATTTTCCGCGACCTTTTCGGGCGTGCCTTCGGCGACGATCTCGCCGCCCTTCACGCCGCCTTCGGGGCCGAGGTCGATGATCCAGTCGGCGGTCTTGATGACGTCCAGATTATGCTCGATCACCACGACGCTGTTGCCCTGCTCGACCAGCGCGTGGAGCACTTCCAGCAGCTTGCGGACATCCTCGAAATGCAGGCCGGTGGTCGGCTCGTCGAGGATGTAGAGCGTGTTGCCCGTGGCCCTGCGGCTCAGTTCCTTGGCGAGCTTCACGCGCTGCGCCTCGCCGCCCGACAGCGTCGTCGCCTGCTGGCCGACCTTGACGTAACCCAGGCCGACTTCGGCGAGCATCGCCATCTTGTCGCGGATCGGCGGCACCGCCTTGAAGAACTCCACCGCGTCCTCGACCGTCATGTCGAGCACGTCGGCGATCGACTTGCCCTTGAACTTCACTTCCAGCGTCTCGCGATTGTAGCGCGCGCCGTGGCAGACGTCGCAGGTGACATAGACGTCGGGCAGGAAGTGCATCTCGATCTTGATCAGCCCATCGCCGGTGCAGGCCTCGCACCGGCCGCCCTTCACGTTGAAGCTGAAGCGGCCGGGCTTGTAGCCCCGCGCTTCCGCCTCGGGCAGTCCGGCGAACCAGTCGCGGATATTGGTGAAGGCGCCGGTATAGGTGGCCGGGTTCGATCGCGGGGTGCGGCCGATCGGCGACTGATCGATGTCGATCACCTTGTCGAGATGCTCGAGCCCGGTGATCTTCTCATGCTTGCCCGCGATCACCCGCGCGCCGTTGAGCGCGCGCGCCGACGCGGCGTAGAGCGTGTCGACGGTGAAGCTCGACTTGCCCGATCCCGAAACGCCGGTGATGCAGGTGAAGGTGCCGAGCGGGATCGACGCGGTCACGCCGCGCAGGTTGTTGGCGGTGGCATTGTGCACCGTCAGCTTCTTGCCTGTGCCCTTGCGCCGCTTGGCCGGCACCGGCACTTCGCGGCGGCCGGCGAGATAATCGCCGGTCAGGCTGTTTTCGTTGGCGAGGATATCCTCCAATTTGCCCTGCGCGACGATCTCGCCGCCATGGACGCCCGCGCCCGGCCCCATGTCGATGACATGGTCGGCGGTGCGGATCGCATCCTCGTCATGTTCGACGACGAGCACGGTATTGCCCAGGTCGCGCAAGCGGCGCAGCGTCGCCAGCAGCATGTCGTTGTCGCGTTGGTGCAGGCCGATCGACGGCTCGTCGAGCACGTAGAGCACGCCCGAAAGCCCGCTGCCGATCTGGCTCGCCAGTCGGATGCGCTGCGATTCCCCGCCCGAGAGCGTGCCGCTGGTGCGATCGAGATTGAGATAGTCGAGCCCGACATTGTTGAGGAAGCCGATGCGCTCGACGATCTCCTTCAGGATGCGCTCGGCGATCGCGCGCTGCTGGTCGCTCAGGTGATTGGGCAGGTCGGTGAACCAGGGCAGCGCATCGACCACCGACATGTGGGTGACCGTGCTGATATCGGTCATCGCGACCTTCACCGCCAGCGCCTCGGGCTTGAGCCGTGCGCCGTCGCAGACCTCGCAGGGCGCGGCCGACTGATATTTGCCCAGCTCCTCGCGCATCCAGGCGCTTTCGGTCTGGAGCATGCGGCGGTTGAGATTGCCGATCACGCCCTCGAACGGCTTTTTCACCTCATAGGATTTGCGCCCGTCCTGGAAGCGCAGCGTGACCGGCTTGCCGCCGGTGCCGTGCAGGATGATCAGGCGAACCTCGCCCGGCAGGTCCTGCCAAGGCGTTTCCAGCGAAAAGCCGAATTCGCGCGCCAGGCTGTCGAGCACCTGCATATAATAGGGCGAGGGCGGGTTGGATTTCGCCCAGGGCACGATCGCGCCCTTTTTCAGGCTCAGCGCGTGATTGGGGACGACGAGGTCCTCGTCGAACAGCAGTTTTTCGCCCAGCCCGTCACAGGCCGGGCAGGCGCCCTGCGGCGCGTTGAAGCTGAACAGGCGGGGTTCGATCTCGGCGATGGTGAAGCCGGAGACGGGACAGGCGAATTTCTCGGAAAAGACGATGCGGTTCTCGGGCACGCCCGCACCCTTCATCGCGCCGCCATCGGCACCCGCCGCTTCGCGGCCGGGCACGGGGCCGTCGGCCATGTCGGCATAGGCGAGCCCTTCGGCCAGCTTCAGCGCGGTTTCGAAACTGTCGGCCAGCCGCGTCTCGATCCCCTCGCGCACCGCGATGCGATCGACCACCACCTCGATGTCATGCTTGTATTTCTTGTCGAGCGCGGGCGCGCTTTCGATGTCGTGGAACTCGCCGTCGATACGCACGCGGGTGAAGCCCGCTTTCTGCCATTCGGCCAGTTCCTTGCGATATTCGCCCTTGCGGCCGCGCACGACGGGCGCGAGCAGGTAGAAGCGCGTGCCATCCGGCAATTGCATCACCCGATCGACCATCTGGCTGACGGTCTGCGCCGCGATCGGCAGCCCTGTCGCCGGGCTGTAGGGAATGCCGACGCGCGCCCAGAGCAGGCGCATATAATCGTATATCTCGGTGACGGTCGCGACGGTCGAGCGCGGATTGCGGCTGGTCGTCTTCTGCTCGATCGAGATCGCCGGGCTCAGCCCCTCGATATGATCGACATCGGGCTTCTGCATCAGTTCCAGGAACTGGCGCGCATAGGCGGAGAGCGATTCGACGTAGCGGCGCTGCCCCTCGGCATAGATGGTGTCGAAGGCAAGGCTCGACTTGCCCGATCCCGACAGGCCGGTGATCACCGTCAGCGTGTCGCGCGGGATCTCTACATCCACGCCCTTCAGATTGTGCTCGCGCGCGCCGCGCACCGAAATATGAGTCAGCATGGGGTGAATTGTTCCAGATTTGTTCCGGTCGCGCAAGCCGGCGCGCGACGCGGTAGATGGGGCGCGGATCGGCCGGCGACAAGACGGAGATCGACGCTTCCGCCGATCCGGCCGATTGCCCGAATGGAAAATTATCGGCCGCTTGGCGCTCGATAATTGCCAATCCTGAAAACCCGGCTAGGCTGCGGGCATGAAACGCGCCACGCTCCTCCTCCTCGCCCTGTGTTCCACCACCGCCGCGCTCGCCGCGCCGCCGGCCTATGACGTCGTGATCCGCGGCGGCACCATCTATGACGGGTCGGGCGGAGAGGGCTATCGCGGCGATGTCGCGGTGAAGGGCGACAGGATCGTCGCGGTCGCGCCGCGTGTCGAGGGCAAGGGCAAGGCGGAGGTCGACGCGCGTGGCCTCGCGGTGTCGCCGGGCTTCATCAACATGCTGAGCTGGGCGAATGTCTCGCTGATCGTCGACGGCAAGTCGCAGAGCGACATTCGCCAGGGCGTGACGCTGGAAGTGATGGGCGAGGGCACGTCGATGGGGCCGGTGAGCCCGGAGATGAAGGCCGATGCCGAACGCCGCCAGGGCGATGTGAGATTCCCGGTGAGCTGGACCACCCTGGGCGGCTATTTCGACTTTCTCGAGAAAAAGGGCGTCTCGACCAATTTCGGCAGCTTCGTCGGCGCGGAGACGGTGCGCGTCCACGAACTGGGCGAGAAGGATGTCGATCCCACCCCCGAACAGCTCGACCGGATGCGTGCGCTCGTCCGCCAGGCGATGAACGAAGGCGCGATGGGCGTCGGCAGCTCGCTGATCTACGCGCCCGGCACCTATGCCGAGACGCCCGAGCTGATCGCGATCACCGCCGAGGCGGGCAAGTGCGGCGGCATGTATATCAGCCATATGCGGTCCGAAGGGGACCGGCTGCTCGAATCGATCGACGAGCTGATCGAGATCTCGCGCAAGTCGAACACCCCCGCCGAGGTCTATCACCTCAAGATGGCGGGGCGCACCAACTGGGCGAAATATGACCAGGCGATCGCGAAGATCGAGGCCGCGCGCGCGGAGGGGCTGCGCATCACGACGGACATGTACACCTATCCGGCAGGCGCCACCGGGCTCGACGCGGCGATGCCGACCTGGGCGCAGGATGGCGGGCTGGAAGCGTGGATCGGGCGGATGAAGGATCCGGCGACACGCGCGCGCATGGCCGAGGAGATGAAGAAGCCCGCGACGACCTGGGAGAATTATTTCTACGGCGTCGGCCCGGCGAACATGAAGTTCACGGGCTTCAAGAACCCGGAGCTGCGCAAATATATCGGCAAGTCGCTGGCGGAGGTGGCGGCCGAACGCGGCAAGCCGGCCGAGGAAGTGGCGATGGACCTGGTGATCGAGGACGGCAGCCGCGTCGACACCACCTATTTCATGATGACCGAGGACAATGTCCGCAAGCAGGTGGCGCTGCCCTTCATGAGCTTCGGATCGGACGCCTCGTCGCAGGCGCCCGAGGGCGTGTTCCTGAAATCGAGCACGCATCCGCGCGCCTATGGCAATTTCGCGCGGCTGCTCGGCAAATATGTCCGCGACGAGAAGGTGATCACCTTGCCCGACGCGATCCGGCGGATGAGCGCTTTTCCGGCGTCGAACCTGGGCATCAAGGATCGCGGCTCGCTGAAGCCCGGCATGTTCGCCGATATCGCGATCTTCGATCCGGCGACGATCACCGATCATGCGACCTTCGAGAAACCCCAGGTCTATGCCACCGGCATGCGCCATGTCTTCGTGAACGGCGTGCAGGTGCTGAAGGACGGCGAACATACCGGCGCCACCCCCGGCCGCGCGGTGCGTGGGCCGGGCTATGGCAAGTGCACCGGCTGACGGCCTGAACGCCATGCGGACGGATGATGCCGCGCGGGGATTCGTTCCCGCTTGCCGCGATGCGGCTTCGCGCTAAACCGAAGTCATGTCGAATACCACGCGCATCCTGATCGCCCTTGTCGCCGGCCTCACGCTCGGCATCATCGCAGGGCAGGCGGGATGGGGGGAACTGGCCAAGGTCGCGGAACCGATCGGGACATTGTGGCTCGACGGCCTGCGCATGACGATCGTGCCGCTGGTGGTCGCGCTGATGATCACCGGCATCGCCCGGACGGCGGACAGCGCGCGGGGCGGGCGGCTGGCGTTCCGATCGGTCATCCTCTTCGCGATCGTCCTCTGGATCTCCGCGACGGTCGCGGCGCTGCTGGTGCCGGCGGTGCTTCAGCTCTGGCCGATCCCCGGCGAATCCGCGAAGGCGCTGAGCGCGGCGCTGGGCTCGCGCACCGAGGCCGTCGGCCAGGCGCCGAGCGTGCTCGATTTCCTGCGCACGATCGTGCCGACCAATCCGATCGCCGCCGCCGCATCGAGCGATTCGATGCTGCCGTTGATCCTGTTCGTCACCGTCTTCGCGATCGCGGTCACGCGGCTGGGCGCGGATGCGCGCGAGCGGCTGGTCGGCTTCTTCTCTGCGATCGAGCAGGCGATGCTGGTCATCGTCGGCTGGGTGCTGCTGATCGCGCCGATCGGCGTGATCGCGCTGGCCTTTGTCGTCGGCGTCAATGCCGGCACTTCGGCGATCGGCGCGCTGGCGCATTACGTCATCGTCGTCAGCCTTGCGGGCATCGTCGTCTGGGGCATGGCCTATCCGCTCGCAATCTTCGGCGGCAAGGTGAAGCTGGGCGATTTCATCCGGGCGGTGGCGCCCGCGCAGGCGGTCGCGATCTCGACGCAGAGTTCGCTCGCGTCATTGCCCGCGATGCTCAAGAGCTGCGAGAAGCTGGGCATCCCGGCCGAGACCGCGGGTGTGCCGCTGCCGATCGCGGTCGCGATCTTCCGCGCGACCGGCCCGGCGATGAACCTGGCCGTCGCCATCTATATCGCGCACTGGTTCGGCATTCCGCTGACGCCGAGCGTGCTGGCCACCGGCCTGGTGGTCGCGGCCGTCACGACGATGGGATCGGTCAGCCTGCCCGGGCAGATCAGCTTCTTCACCTCGATCGCCCCCATCGCCGCCGCGATGGGCGTGCCGCTGGAACCGCTGGCGCTGCTGGTGGCGGTGGAGATGATCCCCGATCTGGTCCGCACCGTCGGCAACGTCACCATGGATGTGGCCGCAACGACTGCGGCGGTGCGGCGTGGGGGCAAGGCGGAGGCCCAAGCCTAGCTTTTACATAACCCATGCGTCACCCCAGCGCAGGCTGGGGTCTGTATCAGGCAAAGGCGCGATCTGGTTGGCAGACCCCAGCCTGCGCTGGGGTGACGTGATCCGAAACGTCAATGATTGGCGATGATCGCCCGCGTTACCGCCTGCATCAGGCTCATCCGCTCGGGGATCGGTCGGGTCGTCTCCCCGATCATCACCGCGACCGCATAGGTGCGGCCATCGGGCGCGGTGAGCAGCGCGATATCGTTATAGCCGGTGGCGCGGGCGCCCAGTTCCTGGCCGGTGCCGGTCTTGTGCGCGAAGCGCCAGCCCGGCGCGAGGCCGCCTTTCAGCCGCCTGGGTCCGGTCCTGGACTCGGTCATCACCTGGATCAGATAGTCGGTCGACCGGCTCGACAGCATCTCGCCGCGCTTCAGCCGGGCGAGGCCGTTGACCAGCCCAACGGCGGTCGCGCCATCGGGCGGATTGGCGAGATAGCGATCGAGCGCGGCTTCGCGCGTCTGCCGGCTCAGCTTGTTGCGCGCTTCCTGGAAAGCGATACCGCGCGAATAGCTTTGCTGCCAGGTGAGCCCGGCGGTGCCGGCCTGAAGCAGCCGCTCGCCGGGGCCGAAACGGATATCGGAAAGCCCGTTGCGCGCGAGGAAGGCGCGCACCGCGTCCGGCCCGCCGGCGCGGCGGAGCAGTGCGTCGTTCGCGGTATTGTCGCTTTGCGTCATCGCGCGATCGAGCAGGCTGGAAATGGTCGTGGAATAGCCGTCCTTGCCGACCAGCGCGCGGATCGGCTGGTGGAATAGCGTCAGGTCCTCCATCCGGATGGTGACGCTGTCCGAAAGCGAGATCCGGCCCTTGTCGACGCCGTCGAGCAGCGTCGTCGCCACCCAGAGCTTGCTGACGCTCTGCTGCGGCATCGGCCGCCGGCCATTATATTCGATCAGCCAGTCCTGATGCACGTCGCGCACCGCGATGCCGACGCTGCCCGAAAAGCTCGACCCGAGCGACCGGATCGCGGCTTCGAGCGCGCGCGATGCCTGGACGGGGCGTTCGGCGGGCGGGGCGGAGGGGCGCTGGATCGGCGCGGCGGCAGGCGGCAGGGGGGTGGGCGAACGCGGTACCGGGGCGGGCGCGCGGGGCTGGGTGCGCGGTTGTGGGCGGGGCTGCGAACGCGGTGCCTGTGCGCGCGGCGCTTCGGCGCGCGGCGTCTGGGTGCGCGGTGACGGAACGATCGCCGAGGCGCAGGCGCCGAGCGCCAACAGACCGACGATTCCGGTAATCCTTACGCACGACGCCTTGATACGCGAATACAAAAGCCGAAAACTCCTTTTGCCCGCGTCCATCAACACCATCGCCGCGCGCTTGGGAATCCATCATTGGGTATAGCGTACGACCGGCCGGGCCATGAACGCGGCAGGCGGTTTGCGGCAGGCTGCGCGAATACGGATCGTGCAGCCCGTCACAGAGACCTTCGTGGTCGCGCAGCGCTTCAGGCGGCGAAGAGCTGGTCCATATCGGCGAACGCCTTGAATTCGAGCGCATTGCCCGCCGGATCGAGGAAGAACATCGTCGATTGCTCGCCGGTCTCGCCCTTGAAGCGGGTATAGGGCTCGATCACGAAGCTGATGTCGTGCGCCTTCATCCGCTCCGCGAGCGCATCCCAGGCCTCGGGCGTCAGCACCACGCCGAAATGGGGAACGGGCACGTGATGGCCGTCGACGCCGTTGCCCGTCGGCCTGGCGCGCGGCTCGTCGGTCAGATGCGTGACGATCTGATGGCCGAACAGGTCGAAGTCGATCCAGCGATCGCTGCTGCGGCCCTCGGGGCAGCCGAGCACGGTGCCGTAGAAATGGCGCGCGGCATCCAGGTCGTCGACGGGAAAGGCGAGATGGAAAGGGGTGAGCGTGCTCATTGTACAGCCTCCGTAACCGAGTTGCCGTCACGGCGGGGATCGGCCCCGCCGACATATCCATTGGGCGTCACGAGGAAACCGTGAAGCCCCGATTCCTCGCCGCTGGCGCCGCGTACGTCGATGCCGCGCGCGAACAGGCCATCGACCACGCCGGGGGCGAACTTGTCCGCCTCCGCGTTGAAGTTCGGGCCGCGCGCGACGATGTTGGGCAGCGCGATCGCGTCCGCCATCGGCAGCTTCCAGCCGAGCGCGCCCAGCGTCGCCTTGCCGACATAGGCGAGGATCGAATTGCCGCCCGGCGATCCGATCGCGCCGGCCAGATGGCCCTTGCCGTCGAGCAGGATCGCCGGCGTCATCGAGGAACGCGGGCGCTTGCCCGGGCCGACCGCGTTGGGGCCTTCGGGAATGAACGAGAAATCGGTCATCTGGTTGTTGAGGAAGAAGCCGTCGACCATCCGGCCCGAACCGAAGATCGATTCCACCGTCGTCGTCATCGAGACGGCATTGCCCCATGTGTCGACGATCACGAAATGCGACGTGCCCCCGGGTTCGACCGTGGCGTCGCGTTTGGGCGCCGTCGCGCCGGGCGGGGTGCCGGCGGCGGGCGGCGGGCCGGCCCTGGGGCCGATCAGCGCCGCGCGGCTCGCGACATAGGCCGGATCGAGCAGGCCCTTCACCGGCACGTCGGCCACGTCGCCCACCCAGGCGTCGCGATCGGCGTACATGACGCGGCTTGCCTCGGCGAAAAGATACCAGGACTGCGGATCGGCGGGGCCGCGCCCGGCAATGTCGGTGCGTTCGAGGATGGCGAGAAGCTGGAGCAGGCCGACGCCGCTCGACGGCGGGGGCGGCACGCAGACCAGGATCATGCGATAGGGCCCGCACAGCGGCTCCGCCTTGATCGGGCGGTAGGCGGCGATGTCCTTCAGCGTCATCGTGCCGGGCAGCGAACCGCTTGTGGTCTTGGCGACGATCGCCGCCGCCGTCCTGCCGGCATAGAGCGCGTCGGGGCCTTGCGACGCCAGCCGGCGAAGGAAGTCGGCATAGGCCGGATTCTTCAGCGTGTCGCCTGTCTGGTAGCGGCTGCCGTCGGGCTTGGTGAAATAGGCGACGACATCGGGCTGGCTCGCCTGGGCATAGCGCCCGCCCTGCGCGAAACGGCCAAGGCGCGGCGATACGGGGAAGCCCTGATCGGCGGCGCGCTCCGCATCGGCGAACAGGCTGTTCCAGGGCAGCTTGCCCTGTTCGTCATGCGCGAGCTTGAGCATGCGGACGACGCCGGGCACGCCCGTCGCGATCCCGCCGGTCATCGCGGCGCCGCGATTGATCGGCTTGCCGTCCGCGCCCAGGAACATGCGTGGCGAAGCGCCCATCGGCGCGGTCTCGCGCCCGTTATAGACGGTGACGCGGCCGTCCTTCGCCGAGAAATAGGTCATGAAGGCGCCGCCGCCGAGCCCGGAGCTTTGCGGTTCGACCAGTGACAGCATCGCCTGCGCGGCGATCGCGGCATCGACCGCGCTGCCGCCGCGCCGCAACACGGCGAGCGCCGCCTCCGTTGCCATCGGATGCGCGGTCGCGGCCAGGATCTGGCGGTTGGCGGGCGCCGTCGTGGCCGGCGCGGTCGATGCGGCGGGCGGATTGGGTTCGGACGTCGCGCAGCCGGCGAGCGCGAGCAGTGCGAGCAGGGAGACAGGCCATTTCATGGCGGGCAGTCATGGTCCGTCAGTGACGCCCTGTCGAGGCTTGTCGCGCACGCCATGCGGGAAATCGGCCGACATCCGTTCCCGGTGACGGCGTGTCCGGATGCGGTTCGCACGCCATGGTGTCGTCCTTGTGCTGGAAGCGCCGGAGTCATGAAGCGGCGCATCCGCATTCGGAACGACGGGATTGGCGGCGGCATGGAAATGCCGTATCTTTTGGGGGCGCTCATCACCGGTTCAGTTTCGATATGATACGGAAATGGACAGACTCAGCAGAGGTGAACGATATGCGTACCCCCATCATCCTCTCGATCGGCGCGGCGCTGCTCGTGGCGGCGCTTCCCGCCCAGGCGGCGGCGCCATCGGCATTGACCGTGAAGGCGGAAGCGCGCCTGGCCAAGGCGCTCGACGGCCGTGTCGCGGGCAAGCCCGTGGATTGCATCAATCTGCGCGATATCCGCTCCAGCGAGATCATCGACCGGACCGCGATCCTGTACCGGACGAGCGGCAACAAGCTTTACGTCAACCGGCCCGATATCGGCGGTTCCTCGCTGGATCGCGACGATATCATGGTGACGAAGACCTATAGCTCGCAACTGTGCAGCCTCGACACCGTCCGCCTGCTCGATCGCGGCACGCAGTTCCAGTCCGGCTTTGTCGGGCTCGGCAAGTTCGTGCCCTATACCAAGGTCGCCAGCAACTGATCCGGACCCGGCGGGGCATTTCGATGTTCCGCCGGATCCGATCCTGCCGGATCCGATTCTGATAGCGTCTGCCGGCTCGTAAGTCTGAAGGAGTCCCGCTCTGGTCTGGGATCTGCGTGGCGCGTTGCTGAAGAAGCAGGAAGTCGAATCCGCGCGCCTCGCCGATTTCGAGTTCAGGCTGCGGGCGCGGACGATGAAGCTGCTCGCCGCGCCGCTCGATATCGAGCCCGCCATTCTGATCGCGCTGGTCGCGCGACATGGCGACGACGTGCTGCTGGATCATGTCGCGCCGCTCCGCCCGGATATCGACATCCCGGCCCTGCAAGCCATGTTCGATGCCTGCCGCGCCGAGGCGCGGGTGCAGCTCATCGGCGAACTCGGCGATCCCTCTCCCCATCGGCTGGCCTGATCGCCACTCGTTCGTCGGGATTGGACGTCGGAGCAGGATGTTGATAATGCGCGACAATGTCTTGACCGCGCGGGGGCGACCGGATGCCGAGCATGTTGGCTTTGAAGGTTCTCGGCCTGACGGGGATGGCGTCCTATGCGCTCGCCTATTTCTGCACGCGGCTGCCGCACGTCTCCTATCATCGCTACAAGCTGATCGCGGTGCCGATCGATCGGATTCCGGAGATGCCGCGCGGCTATTCATGCCGTGACCTCGACCGGGCCGAACTCGCCGGCCACGCCATCGATATCGATGTGGCGGCGCAGGCCGAGCGTTTCGCGCGCGGGCTGACGTGTCTCGGCATCTTCGACCGGCATGACGAACTGATCGGCGTCACCTGGATGGGCAAGGCGGTGCATGACGAGGGCGACATGCATGTCCGCTATATCCTGCCCGCCAATGCCGCCTGGGATACCGGCATGTGGTTGCGCGAGGACAAGCGGATGAGCCGCGCCTTTTCGGCGGTCTGGGGCGGGATGAAGGCGTGGTTGCGGCGGGAGGGGCTCGACTGCACGATGAGCAGCATCGCCGACTATAATATCCCGTCCATCCTGTCGCACCGCCGGCTCGGATCGCGGCGGCTGGGCCATATCAGCGTCATCCGTATCGGCCGGCTGCAATATACGCGTGGCGCGAAACCGTCGCTCTGCATGGTCGGCAAGGGGGAAACCCCTACCGTCCATCTGTAGATTCCGGCCTGCTCAGCCGAAGCGGTTGAGTGCCGGCGCGACCATCGATCGCAGCGTGAACGCGACGAAGCGATGCCCCTTGAGCGGCTTGGGCGGGAAGATGGGCAATGCCAGCGTGTCGGGCGACTGGCCGGTCAGCAGCTTCGCCGCTTCACGCGCCGCGGCGATGCCATGGGTCAGGCCGAAGCCGTTGCAGCCGGAGATCGCCCAGGCATCATCGCCGAAGCGCAGGATGCGCGGCAGGCCGGTGGGCGATATCGTCATCTCGCCCCAGGACAGATGGGTGAAGGCGGGCTGTTCGATGTCCGGAAAGGTCCGCCCCAGCCGGCGTGACAGCGGCTTGGCGCTATGCGGCAGGCCGGGCATGCCGGCGCCGCACAATACGCTGCCGACCAGACGGCCGCGCGCGTCGATCGTCGGGCTGAACACGGCCTTGTCGTCAAGGTCGACGATGCCGCCGCGCAGCGGAAACATCGCCGCGCCGCGATCGGCGAGCGGCTCGGTTGCGACGACGGCCGCCGCCATGCGGTAGCTGGTTCCGCGCAGGGAGGCGAAAGGCAGGTGCGCCGCCCCCGTCGCCACCAGCATGCGGCGCGCGCGCACTTCCCCCCGCGCTGTCGAGACGATCCAATGCTCGCCATCGCGCGTGGCGGAGAGCACCCGGCTGTTCCCGAAAATACTCACGCCCCCGGCCCTGGCCACGCGCGCGAGTCCCCGGACCAGCGCGAGCGGATCGAGCGTGCCGCCCTCCGGCAGCCAGGCGCCGCCGGCATAGCGCGGCGATCGGATATGGTCGGCGATGCCTGCGCGGTCGCGCATCTCGAACGATCCGCCATGATCGGTCCAGGCGGTGAAGCTCGCCCGCATCCGGTCGACGCCGCGATCGCTGCGCGCGAGGCAGAGATAGCCGCGCGTCAGATCGCAGGCGATGGCATGGCGCTCGATGCAGTCGGTCAGCCAGCGTCCGGAGCCCGCGATCATCCCCAGCCAGCGACGCGCGCGCGCCTCGCCCAGCATGGTGCGGACCTTTTCCGGACTGGTGCCCGGCACGATCATCGGCGCGAAATGGCCGGCATTGACGCCGGATGCGCCGGCGCCGGGTTGCCCGGCCTCCAGCACCGTCACCGAAAGCCCGGCCGATCGCGCTTCCAGCGCCGCGACAAGGCCGGAATAACCCGCGCCGATGATGACCGCGTCCGCCGTCACATCGCCGCGCAGCGCGGGGTGGTCGAAGCGGTCAGCTTCGTCGGCCCAGACCGCTGCGGTCAACGGGGTTCCGCCGTGCCGAAGCGCCGCGCGAGCGCTGAGAGCGCATGATCGATATTGGCCGCGATCATCGCGCGGGCGGCCTCGTCCGCGCCATCGAATGGACGCGCGGTCGCCGACCAGGACAGCAGCGCACTGCCGGGGCCGGCGGGCACGACCCGCGCGAACCCGAGATAATCGGTGAAGGGCAGCGGGCCGAAATCGAAGATGCGATAGGTATAGCTGCGGTCCGTGGAATCGAAGCGCTCCACGCGTTCGGCGATGCTGACCCCGCCCGGCAGGAAGAAACGGCGCACTGCGCCGACCCCGTCTCCATCGACCTCGACACGCTCGGCCAGCCCCTCGGTGATCGTGGTGTCCGCGAGATCGCCGACCACGGCCCATATCGCGTCGGCATCGGCCGCCAGCGTCACCGCGCGGTCGATATGGATGGAGTGGGCGGACGGGTTGGTGATGTCGCTGTTCATCGGGATCTCCGCGTTCAGAGCGCTGCCATGATCTCCACTTCGATCAGGCATTCGGAAAAGGCGAGGCGGCGCACCTCGACGGCGGTGGCCGCGGGCAGGTCGCACCCGGCATAGGCCGCGATCCGCGCAAGGTTGGCGGCGAGGAAGGCGTCCATGTCGGTCACGAAGATCCGCTCGGAAACGACATTGGCGAACCCGGCGTCGAACGCCGTGAGCGTGCGGCTTATGGTGTCGTAGACCCGCCCGATCTGTGCGGCCATGTCGCCCGCATGGATCGGCGCGAAATCGTCATCGACGCTGAGCGAGCCGGAGATGTGGAGCCGGTCGCCGATCCGCACCGCCTGGGCATAGCCGAACGCCTTTTCGGCGTCGGGCGCCAGATGGAAGCTTTGCCTGTCGATCGTCACTGTGCCTCTCCCGATCAGAATCTGAAGCTGAGTTCGCCGCCGACGATCCGGCCGGTGTCGATCTGTACAGCGTCGGCGTTGAGCGGGACGAAACCGGCCGCGAAGATATACCGCGAGAAGGCGGAGGTGGCGTAATGCCGTTTGGTCAGGTTCTTGACGAACAGCGACGCGCTCCAGTTGGCGCCGTCCAGCCCCAATGTCGCATCGAGCGTGCCGTAGCTTTTCTGGAACAGATAGACATCGGGGCTGGAGGGGAGCTGGAAATCCTGGAAGGATTGCCGCCCGACCGCCGCGAAATCGAGGCGCATGCGGCCCTCGATCGCGTCGCTCAGCGGATGGCGATATTGCGCGCCGATGTTCAACGTGAATTTGGGCGCGTTTGGCAGTTGCTGGCCGACATAGGCGGCGGTGCCGTTGAAGTCCGTGATCTTCGCGTCGATGTACCCGAACGAGGCGTTGAGATCGAAACCGCGCGCCGGGCGCGCGTTCAGTTCCAGCTCGAGGCCCTTGATCTCCGATCGCCGGGCGTTGAGCGAGCCCTGGGTGAGCGTCGCCGCGTCGAGCTGGAAGATCTGCGGGTTGAGATGCTCGGTGTAGAAAGCCGCGGCGTTGAAGATCAGGCGCCGGTCTAGCCAGCTCGTCTTCACGCCGATCTCGTAGTTGCGCGAGCTTTCCTGCCCGATCACGCGCGGGAAGGCGGGGCCCGCCGATGCCGGATTGAAGCTGCCGCTCTTGAAGCCCTGCGAATAGGTGCCGTAGAGCGTCAGCGCCTCGGACGGCTTGTAGGCGAGCGACACTTTGGGCTGGAGCTTGGAGAAGGTGTCGCGATCGACCATCGACGCCTGATAGTCGTCGATCCGCGCCTTGTTGGTGTCGTAGCGCAGCGCCGCGGTCAGCTCGAGCGTCTCCATGATGTCGTAGTTGATCTGGCCGAACAGCGCATATTGCTTGAAGGTGATGCGATTGTCGGCAAGCACCGCCGGAATGACGCCGCCCGAGACGAAACCGCCGGCGGGGCCGCTGAAGCAACTCGCGACGAACAGGCAGAAATCGAGCTCGGCGAAGGTGTCGATGTCGCGCTTCGAATGCTGGTAGTAGGCGCCGACGATGTAACGCAGCGGCTGGTCGCCGGGAGAGGTCAGCCGCACTTCCTGGCTGAAGCTCCTGGTCACGCGATCCTGCGCGGCGGTCGGCACCATCGGGAAGGGCGAGATGTCGAGGTCCTGATTGAAGTAGACGTCGATCTTGTCATAGGCGCTGATCGCGCTGAGCGTGCCGATCGCGGTGTCGTAGCTGAGCGTCATCGACAGGTCGGTCACCTTGCGCCGGGTGATCGATTCCCCATCCAGGTTCGGGCGGATGCGCGCCATCGCGCTGGTGATCTCTCCGCCGCTGGTGCCGAGCACGTTGACCAGGCTGAACCAGGTGGCGCCGCCGCGTTCCTTGGTGTGCGACGCGCGCAGGTCGATGCTGAAATCCGGGCTGGGGTTGACGATGACACGGCCGGTGACGCGGGTCTGTCGATTGCGGTCTAGTCCGCGCCCGTCGAGCCGGTTGACGATGGTGCCGTCGCCGTCGCGGTGCGAGATCGAGACGCGCGCCAGCACCACATCGTCGACGATCGGCCCACTCAGCGCCCCGAACACCCGCCATGCGTTGCCGCTGGCATAGCCGGCCTTCACCTCGCCCTCCATCTCGTTGGTCGGCTTCTTGGTGGTGATGTTGATCGCGCCGGCGATGGCACCCTTGCCGTACAACGCGCCCTGCGGCCCCTTCAGCACCTCGACGCGCTCCACGTCGGACAGGTCCATGGTGAAGGCGTCGGAATCGGGCAGCACGACGCCGTCGATCGAAAAGGCGACCGCGGCCGCCTGGTTGCGGTTCGATCCCAGGCCGCGGATCGAGATATTGTTGGTCGCGGTATCCTGATCGTTGTTGATCCGCACATTGGACGTCAGCGCCAGGAAGTCGTCGATCCGTTGCAGCCGGCGTTCCGCGATCGTGCTGGCGGAGAATGCCGTGATCGAATCCGGAATCTCCTGCAGATTCTCCTCGCGCTGGCGCGCCGTGACGACGATGTCGGCGATGCCGTCCTCGCTCGCCCCGGCTGTGTCCTGCGCACGCGCGACCCCGGCGCCCCCGAATGCGGTGGCGATCGCGATGGCGATCAGCCCGGCGGTTCCCCGCGATCGATATGCTTTCCCCATGATGTCCCTCCCTGGTCTTATGCTCGTGTTTTTTCCGCCGGTCAGGCGAGATCGGCCGGAACCGGGCGGTCTTCCGCCTCATTGTCCCAGATCGCCGACAGGATCAGCCAGCGGCCCTCGTGTCGGACGATCTGCGCGAAGGTGACGCCGCGCCGCTCGACCCCGTTCATGACGGCGGCGAAGCTGCTGCGCACACCGGCGACGTTGCCGAATGCCTCGACATGGCGGCCGAGCTCGACTTCGTTGAAATCGACCAGTTCGCCGGAAGCGCGTTGGGCGGTCATCGCGCCGATGAAATCCTCGATGGCGATCGTCGCGGCCGCACCCGCGCTCAACGGCGCCAGGATCGCCTGCGGATGACAGCAGGCGCGGAAGGTCTCCCAGTCGGGCGCCTGCGCCGCGTTCCAGCCCACGGCCGCGTAGAGGCGCGGGCACAAGGCCAGGATTTCGGTCAGGTCGCTGTCGGTGATGCCGCCCCTCATGATCGTTTCCCCTTGGGTTGAGCGTCAGCTGATAAAGGCCGCCGACGGATGGGCGCGCGGATAGTCGCGCAGATATTGCAGGAAGCGCGCGAGCGTCTGGTCGCTGCGCGTCAGCGTGCCGGGCTTGAAGCGGGCATGTTCGATGATCGGCAGATCCTCGGTCGCGACATGCACTTCGAGTGCGTACATCGCGTCGAGAAATTCACGCGCCGCCGGCGGATCGCTGCCGTCGTCCTCGACGCCCACGGTGAAGAACAGGCGCGAATTGCCGGGGCGGGGAAGCCCCATCGGCGCGACGAAGCCGAACCAGCGGCCGTCGATATAGCCGTCCTGCCAATAGATATTGGCGCCGAATATGCCGACGCGGAAACGGATCGCCGATCCGTCGCGCATCGTTCCGTCGAATTCGTAGACCATCGAATGGGGGGTCCATTCGACGCGATCATGGGGCATGCCATTGTCGAAGCTGATGCCGTGGACGACCTGGATGTGCTGCATGTCGGGCGTGTTGCAGCAGATCACCCAGGGATCGGCCGGCATCTCGCGATCATATTCGCCGGTCTTCCAGATCAGCTTTTTCGGCGCGTCGGGAAAATCGGGAATGTCGAACAGCGGCGTTTCACCGTTGAAGGCGAAGATGCAGCCATAGCGCTCGGCCGTGGGAAAGGCGAAGAGCCGCGCGGTCGGCGGCGTCGGATCACCTGATCCCGTCGCGATGCAGCGACCATCGGCATCGTAGCGCCAGAAATGAAAGGGGCAGCGGACCGTGCCGTCGATCATCTCGCCGGTGCAGAGGTCAGCGCCCATATGCGGGCAATAGGCGCTGAGCACGCGCGCCTGGCCATCGTCGTCGCGGATCACGATCACCCGTCCGCCCAGAAAGTCGAAACCCTGCACCTGGCCGGCGACGACTTCGTCCGAGCGGCAGACCGGAAACCAGGTCTGGCTGAACAGGCCGTCGGTTCCCTCCGGCTGGGGCGCGAGCGAGCGGGCCGCGAATCTGGGCGCAACCTGGGTCAAATCATTCTCCTGAAGGCCCGTGTGCCGGGCTGCATTGTGGATATGCCTCGATTTCGGGCGAGTCAATAAGGATTCATCACTGTATGGCCTAATTGGATGAGGAATGCGCAAATCATGTAGGTATATGTTGCGGAAAGCGCTGCGTTGGGCTAGTTGGTGATGGTGGATCCGAAAAGCGCCGGGAGGCAGGGTGATGGCTGAAAAGGGACGGGGCGGCGCGCGGCGCGGGGGCGAAAGTCCCCCTTTGGCATCGGCGGGCGTGGACGATACGCATGAGCTCAACAGCCGCATCATCCGCCTGCTCCAGCAGGATGGGCGGATGCCCTATTCCAACATCGCGGCCGCGGTCGGTGTGTCCGAAGGAACGGTGCGCAACCGCGTCCGTCAGTTGATCGACGACAATGTCATCACCATCCAGGCGGAAGCGTTGCCCGAAGCGTTCGGTTACGCGTTCAATGCCCAGACCTTCATCAACGCGGCGCCGGGCGCCGATATCGAGGCGCTGATCGCCCGGCTGAGCGACGTGCCCGAAGTCTTCTACCTGATCATGACGCTGGGCCGTTTCGATATCGGCCTGGCGACCTATCATCGATCGCACGAGGACTATCGAACCTTCCTGATCGACCATTGTTACGGCCAGCCCGATATCGCCGCGGTGGAGACCGCGATGGTGCTCAAGGTCCACAAGATGCGACTGCAATGGGAACTGGACAAAGGCGCGCGCGGCGCCGTGCTCGCCAAGGGAGGGAAGGGGCAATGATCACGATCGAACGCGCCTCCCGCTTCGACGCGTCCGCCGAACGCCTGTGGCGGCTGTTCGCGACCGAGGATGGCCAGCGCCGCGCCGAACTCGGCTTCGTCTCGTCGATCGAGTTCGAGGGTGAAGGGCTCGGCATGGTCCGCACCATGCGGACGGAGGGGCATCTGGGCGACGGCATCGTGAAGGAAAAGCTCGTACATTTCGACCCGCAGGCGATGGAGATGACCTTCGAGATCGTCGACACCGGCGATATCGTGCCCTTCGCCGGCTATCTCGGTTTCGCCAAGGTGATCCCCGCCGGCCCGAACGCGTCGATACTGCTCGCGCGATCGACCTTCGTGCCCGTCGACGTGGCGGAGGACGAGGCGCGCGCCATGTCGGAGGCGAACTACACGCTGTTCTTCGGCAATCTGCGCGACGCGCTGGCCTCGGGCGACTGGTGATGGCGGTGCTGCCGCTCCGGCCCGGCACGCGCTTCGATCATTTCCACCATATCGTCTTCTGCCCCGAAACCCGTGAGGCGGTGTCGGTCGATCCCTATGACGATGAAGCCGTGCGCGCGGCGGTCGCCGCCAACGGGCTGCGGCTGACCGCGGTCGTCAACACGCACGAACATTGGGATCATGCCGGGCGCAATGCCGCGATGAAGGCGGATAGTGATGTGCTGATCATGGCGCCGCTGGCGGCCGCCGGCACGATCCTGCCCATAGACCGCATGCTGTGTGACGGAGACGAGATCATGGTCGGCGAGACGGTAAGATTGCAGGTGTTGGCAACGCCCGGGCACACCATGGCGCATATCGCATTGCGCGGAGAGGAAGGCGGAATCCCCTTCCTCATTTCCGGCGATACGCTGTTCGCGGCCGGTGCAGGCAATTGCGGCTATGGCGGCCATGCGCCGACCTTGTTCGATACGCTGACGACGCTCGCCGCCGCATTGGCGGAGGAAACGATCGTCTATCCGGGCCACGACTATCTCGCGCGCAATCTGCGCTTCGCCGCGCATGTCGAGCCGGGCAACGACGATGTCCGCGCGCTCGCGAGCGAAATCGCGGACCTGCCGCCGGATCGCTTGCGTTTCACCACATTGGCGGAGGAGGGCCGGATCAACCCGTTCCTCCGTTGCGCGAGCCCGGCCCTGCGCGCGCGTCTGGCCGAGCTCGATCCCATGCTCGATCCGGAGGGCGACGATCGCACGGTGTTTCTGGCGCTGCGCGCCTATCGCGATCGCTGGGCGGAGGCCGCGTAAAGGATCACACCGGAATGGCGGTGGTGTATTTCACCTGGCCCAGCGCGAAATGCGAGGCGCCGGTCGCGACCGAGGGATGGCGCAGCAGCGTGCGCATCAGGAAATGCTCATAGTCGGCGACGTCGCAAACCGAGATGCGCAGCAGATAATCCCAGTCGCCCGACATCGAATAGCATTCTAGGATCTCGGGGCGCGATCGCACGAAGCTTTCGAACGCCTCCACGCCCTCGGCGGTGTGGCCGCGCATGCGGATATGGCAGATCACATTGACCCCGCGCCCGACCATGCCGGCATCGACCAGCCGGACGGTGCGGGTGAGCACCCCTGCCCCCTCCAGCGCCTTGATCCGCCGCCAGCAGGACGCGGTCGAGGCGCCGACGCGTTCGGCAAGCGCGGCATGGCTGATCGAAGCATCGTCCTGCAGCGCCGCGAGGATGCGACGATCGACGGCATCAAGCTGATAAGTTTCTTTCATAAAATCCGGGTTTCCGATGAATCCTCTTCAATCCTTACGCGGATTGCGACGAATCAGGAATCATATTTCGCATGAATGGCGTATAATCGCATCATGGCTGGATCAGATCTCATTCGCCCCCCCGGCTCCGCCGAGGATTGGACCGTTCCGCAGGATTGGGCGTCGTACACGCCCGACGAACATGCGATGTGGGATACGCTGTTCGCGCGACAGGCGGAGATGCTGCCATCGCGGGTCGTTCCCGCCTTCATGGACGGGCTGGATATCCTGCGCATGTCGCGCCCGGGCATTCCCGATTTCGACGAATTGTCGGACCGGCTGATGAAGGCCACCGGCTGGCAGGTCGTGGCCGTCCCCGGGCTGGTGCCTGACGAGGTGTTCTTCGATCACCTCGCCAATCGCCGCTTCGTCGCGGGCCGCTTCATCCGCACGCCCGAGCAGATCGACTATCTGCAGGAACCCGACATCTTCCACGACGTGTTCGGCCATGTGCCGCTGCTCGCGCATCCGGTGTTCGCCGATTATATGCAGGCCTATGGCGAGGGCGGCCTGCGCGCCGCCAAGCTGGGCATGATCAAGCAGCTCGCGCGGCTCTATTGGTATACCGTCGAATTCGGGCTGATCCGCGACGGCGACGCGCTCAAGCTCTATGGCGCGGGCATCGTCTCGTCCTTCGGTGAATCGCGCTTCGCGCTCGACGACCCGTCGCCCAACCGGATCGGCTTCGATCTGCAGCGCGTGATGCGGACCGACTATCGCATCGACGATTATCAGCAGACCTATTTCGTCATCGATAGCTTCGAAGATCTGTTGCGCCAGACGCTGGAGACCGATTTCGCGCCGATCTATGCGTCGCTCGCCGACGCGACCGACCTGAAGACCGACGATGTGCTTGCGGACGACGTCGTATTTACGCATGGCACCCAGGCCTATGCGCATTCGCGTCTGGAGTCCGCTGCATGACCACATTGTTTTCGGGGCTCTCGCCCCAACCCGCCGACGGCCTGTTGCGGCTGATCGTGCTTCATCGTGACGATCCGCGCCCCGGCAAGATCGATCTGGGCGTCGGCATCTATCGCGACGACGATGGCGCCACCCCCGTGTTGAAGGCGGTGAAGGCGGCGGAGCACATCCTGCTCGAGACGCAGGAGAGCAAATCCTATCTGGGCGCCGATGGCGATGTCGGCTTCGTGCAACTGCTTGAACCGATCATATTCGGTGCGGAGATGGCGGGATCGTCGCGGCTGGGCGGCGTGCAGACGCCGGGCGGAACCGGCGCGCTGCGGCTGGCGGCCGAGCTCGTCGCGCAATCGCGCCCCGGCGCGCGGATCTGGACGGGCACGCCCACCTGGCCCAATCACGCGCCGATCTTCGCGGGCGCCGGGCTCGAGATCCTCACCCATCCCTTTTTCGACGCGGAAACGCAGCGGATCGAATTCGGCGCGATGATGAACGCGCTGGAAAGCGCCGAGCCCGGTGACGTCGTGCTGGTCCATGGATCGTCGCACAATCCCACCGGCGCCGAGCTGGACGAGGGGCAGGCGGAAGCGCTGGCCGAACTCTGCGCGCGTCGCGGCCTCGTGCCGCTGATCGACCTGGCCTATCAGGGCCTGGGCCGCGGGCTGGAAGAGGATGCGGGGCTGGCGCGCCGTCTGCTCGCCGCCTGCGACGAGGCTTTGCTCGCCTATTCCTGCGACAAGAATTTCGGCCTCTATCGCGAGCGTGTCGGCGCGCTCTGGGTGCAGGGCCAGACAGCGGACGCGACGCAGATCGCGCGCGACAACATGCTGGTGGTGGCGCGCGGCATCTGGTCGATGCCGCCCGATCATGGCGCTGCGATCGTCCGCGTCATCCTGGAGCGTCCCGAACTCGTCGCGCTCTGGCACGCGGAGCTCGACGAAATGCGCGATCGTATTTCGCGGCTGCGCGAGAAGCTGGCCGAGAGCCATCCGCTGTTCGCCGGCGCGGCGCGGCAGACCGGCATGTTCGCGCTGCTGCCCTTCTCGCCCGAGGCGGTGACCGAGCTGCGCGAGATGCATGGCATCTATATGGCGGGCAATGGGCGCATCAATATCGCCGGGCTGACCGAGGAGAATATCGAGCGGTTCGTCGAGGCGGCTGCGCCGCTGCTGAGGGTTTACGCATGACCCCGCTCTCGACACAGGCGCGCGATGCGGCGCTGGCGGGCCTGGATGGCTGGGCTTTCGATGAGGCGCGCAATGCGCTGTATCGCCGGCTGCGCTTCCCGAGCTGCACCGAGGCGGTCGGCTTCATGGCCGGAATCGCGGTCGCGGCCGACGCCGCCGATCATCATCCCGAATGGTCCAACGTCCATGACCGGGTCGATATCTGGTTGACCACGCACGATGCCGATGGTGTGTCCGAACGCGATGTCGCGCTTGCCGGCACGATCAACGCGGTGCTGGCCGGGCGGAGCGATTTGTAATTCGACGGCAACGTCGAATGACTAGCAAATCGCGGTTGAGCAAAAGCTTATGGCGCTCTGGGATCCGATTGCATCGGGTCGCAGAGCGCCATGTGCCTGATTCCGGTCTGACGGAAGCTGAGATTGTAGCGATACGGTCCGGTCGACGGATGTTCGCCGCGCGGCAGCGTGTCGATGCCGTGAAAGTTCAGCCGCGCGGGGCCGCCCCAGACCACAACGTCGCCATGATGCAGCGGAATCCGCCGTGGCCGGTCGCGGCGTTCCGCGCCACCCCATAGGAAGGTTGCGGACAGGCCGAGCGAGATCGAGACGATCGGCGCCGCCATGTCGCGTTCGTTGCGATCCTGGTGGAGGGTCAGGCGTGTACCGGGCGCATAGCGATTGATCAGGCATGCATCGGGCGCGTAGCCGGGATAGCCCGCCGCCGCCGCCGCCCGCTCGGCGAGGCTCGCGAAGACCTCGGGCATCGCCGACCATGCGCCGCCGCTTTCCGGATCGTGCGCGGCGTAGCGATAGCCGCGCGCGCTGCTTGTCCAGCCGAGCGCGCCGCAGCTTGTCGTCGCCACGGACATGCGGCGTCCGCCCGGCGTTTCCATATGGCGGAACGGCGCCCCTGCCGCGATGGCGGCGATATGATCGAGCAAGGCCTGCGCGTCGTCCATGGCGAAGCCGCCGAGCAGCGCCGCGCCGGGTGCGATGGTCAGGCGATCGCGCGCGAACAGGTCATGCGGCATCGTGGAAGATGATCCCGAGCGTGTGGCGATGGCCCGATCGCACCGTGCTCACCCCGTGGCGCAGCATCGCGCGATGATCGCCGCGCGTGCCGGCGCGGGGGCGGGCATTGACCGCGAAGATCACGGCGTCGCCCTTGTCCAGCGGCACCACCTCGGCGCGCGACTGCATGCGTGGCCGCTGTTCGGTCAGCACGAATTCGCCCCCCGTGAAATCCGTGCCCGGCCGCGACAGCAGGACGGCGATCTGAAGCGGAAAGACATGCGCGCCGTACAGATCCTGATGCAGGCAATTATAGTCGCCCGCGCCGTAGCGCAGCAGCAACGGCGTCGGCCGCCTCTGTCCGGCATCATGGCAGTGGCTCAGGAAATCGGCATGATCGTCCGGGAAGCGCGCATCCATTCCCATGCGCTGGTGCCAGCGATTGGCGATCGGCGCGAGCCGGGGATAAAGCGCCGTCCTCAGCGCCTGAACCAGCGGCGGCAGCGGATAGGCGAAGTAACGATATTCGCCCTTGCCGAAGCCATGTCGCGCCATCACGACATGGCTTCGGAAGATGTCGGTCGGCCCGTAGAGCGCGGCCAGCGCGTCGCACTCGGTCTCCTCCAGCAGTTCCGGCAGCATCGCCCAGCCCTGTGCATCAAGTTCCGCCTGCATCGCGTCCCGGTCGATCGCGTCGACGCGCGCCTCGATGTCGTTCACGCCACCGCTTCCATGTTGATCAGCCGCCGCTTGCGCTCGACGCCCCAGCGATAGCCGGAAATGCCGCCATCGGCCTTGACCACGCGGTGGCACGGCACCGCGACCGCGATGCGATTGGCGGCGCAGGCGGCGCCGACCTCCTGTGCGGTCGCGGCAATGTTCAGCCAGCGGGCGAGTTCGCCATAGCCGATCGTCTGGCCGCCCGGCACCATGCGCAGCGCCTTCCAGACCGCGAGTTCGAGCGGCGAACCGCGCAGATCGAGCGCGAAGGACGCGCCTTTCTCCGGATATGCCAGTAAGGTCGCCACCGCATCGAGCGTCTCCGTCATTGCGGTCGCATCCCCGCGAAGTGTGGCGCCTTCCAAAGCGGCATGCAGGTCGCGCAGCAGGCGCGCGCGATCGCTGCCGATCAGGATCGCGGCGACACCGCGCTCGCTCGCCGCCACCAGCGCGACGCCGAGCGGCGTTTCGATGAAGCCGTAGCTCAGGGTTTGGCCCGCGAAAGGGCGATCGTCGGTGCTCATCGCATATCTCCAAGACTATTCTCTTGAAGACACAGTGGCACTCGCCCGATCCGAGTGCTCTCCGCTTCTTGCGGTCAAAACGATAAATATGGGTATGCTCATCCCATACGTCATGCCAGCGCAAGCTGGCATCTCCCGCAGGATAAAGCGCGATCTGGTTGGCAGATGCCAGCCTGCGCTGGCATGACGGTGTGGAACGGGTTTTCTCGCTCCACACCCAAAAGCTAAACCACCCGACGGCCGGTGAAGAGCTGGATCAGCCCGACGATGACCGCGATCACCAGCAGGATATGGATCAGTCCGCCCGCGACATGGAAGGCGAAGCCGAGCAGCCAGAGCACCAGGAGGATGACGGCGATGGTCCAAAGCATATTTCCACTCCGAAGGATCGATTGCGTCCGCCACAGCAGCGCGTGGAAAAGCCTGCCCTCGCGAAAGCGGGGGAACCGGTTTTCCGCACACCGAGCGGCGCCGACAGAAACTTGCACCAAGCCGCGCGATTTTCGCGTGGCTTGGTGTAAGGGCGAGCAAGGATCAAACGTGGTGGCGCTGCGAAGCGTTCCATGGACGGCAACGAAGGAGAATGGGGTGAGGAAGAGTTTCGCGACGGCGGCGGCGGCGCTGGTGCTGGCCATGGCGATCGGCGGTACCGCGCTGGCGGGGCCGCGTGCCCGCGATGCGGGTGTCGTGGTCGGCATCCTGGAACCCGGGCCGCTCAACGGCATCACCGATGTCGAGGGTGTGCGCGTCGGACAGGTGACGCTGGTCGAGGGCACGAAGATCCATACCGGCGTCACGGCGGTGCTGCCGCATGGCGGCAACATCTTCCAGGACAAGGTGCCCGCCGGCTTCGTCGCGGAGAATGCCTTCGGCAAGTTCATGGGATCGACGCAGGTGGTCGAACTCGGCGAGATCGAGACGCCGATCCTGCTCACCAACACACTCAATGTCGCGGAGGCGGCGGCGGGCGCGATCGAATGGACATTGGCGCAGCCCGGCAACGAGCAGGTACGCTCGGTCAACGCGGTGGTCGGCGAGACCAATGACGGCTATCTCAACGACATACGCGGCCGTCATGTCGGCAAGGCCGATGCGCGCCGCGCGATCGAGACCGCGAAGACCGGCGCGGTCGAGGAAGGCGCGGTGGGCGCCGGCACCGGCACCGTCGCGTTCGGCTGGAAGGGTGGCATCGGCACCTCGTCGCGCAAGCTGCCCGCATCGCTGGGCGGCTGGACGGTGGGCGTGCTCGTCCAGTCCAATTATGGCGGCGTGCTCAACGTCGCCGGCGTGCCCGTCGGCGTCCGGCTGGGCAAATATGATTTCAAGAGCGAGATCGAGCAGCGCAAGGCCGATGGATCGGTGGTGATCGTCATCGCCACCGATGCGCCGGTGTCCGACCGCAATCTGCGTCGCATTGCCGAGCGCGCCTTTGCCGGCATCGCGCGCACCGGTTCGAGCTTTTCCAACGGATCGGGCGACTATGCCGTCGCCTTTTCGACCAATGCGGCGGTGCGCCGGACGCCCGAGCGACGCGCGGCGGCGGCATCGGTCGAGACCATGCCCAACGACGGCATGTCGTCGCTGTTCCAGGCCGTCGCCGAGGCGACCGAGGAAGCAGTGCTCAATTCGCTCTTCACGGCGAAGACGGTCGCGGGCCATAACGGCACGATCGAAGCGCTGCCGCTCGATAAGGTGCTGCCGATGGTGAAGCGGCGCTGAGAGGCTGGCTGGGGGATTGGGGCATATGAAGCACGAAGAAACCGCGGATCTGCCCTATCTCAAAAAGGTGGTCGGCGCGTCGATGGCGGGCACCGTCGTCGAATGGTATGAGTTCTTCCTTTACGGCACCGCCGCCACTCTGGTGTTCGGCAAGCTGTTCTTCCCCAATTCGGGCAATGAGCTGGACGGGATCATCGCCGCCTTCGCCACCTATGCCGTCGGTTTCATCGCCCGGCCGCTGGGCGGCGTGGTCTTCGGCCATATCGGCGACCGGATCGGGCGCAAGTCGCTGCTCCAGTTCAGCCTGGTGCTGATCGGCGTCTCCACCTTCCTGATGGGCTGCCTGCCCGTCTATGCATCGATCGGCTATTGGGCGCCGGCCTTGCTGGTGCTGCTGCGTTTCGTGCAGGGTTTCGCGCTCGGCGGCGAATGGGGCGGCGCGGTGCTGCTGGTGACCGAGCACAGCCCGAACAAAAGCCGCGCCTTTTGGGGCAGTTTCCCCCAGGCCGGCGTGCCGCTCGGCAATCTGCTCGCCACCGTCGTGCTATTGATCCTGTCGGCGACGCTCTCCGAAGAGGCGTTCCTCTCCTGGGGCTGGCGCGTCGGCTTCTGGCTGTCGGTGATCATCGTCGGCATCGGCTATTATATCCGCACCCAGGTGACGGACTCGCCGATCTTCGAAGCGGCGAAGGCGCGGATCGAGCAGCAGGCCGATGCCGGCTATGGGCTGACCGAGGTTTTCCGCCGCTATCCGCGCGGCGTGTTCACCGCCATGGGCCTGCGCTTCGGCGAAAACATCCTCTATTATATGGTCGTCACCTTCTCGATCACCTATCTCAATCACCTGAAGGTCGACACGACGCGTATCCTGACATTGCTGTTCTTCGCGCATATCGCGCATGTCGTGCTGATCCCGCTCTACGGCGCGGCGGCCGATCGACGGGGGCGCAGGCCCGTCTATATGCTGGGCGCGGCGCTGACGATGGTCTGGCCCTTCGTCGCCTTTCCGATGTTCGGCACGGGGGAGACCGTGCAGATCCTGTCCGCGATCATCCTGGGGCTGGCGGTGCACGGCCTGATGTATGCGGCGCAGCCGGCGGTGATGGCTGAGATGTTCCCGACGCGGATGCGTTATTCGGGTGTGTCGCTGGGTTATCAGGCGACCGCGATCGTCGCCGGATCCTGGGCGCCGCTGATCGGCACCGCGCTGCTGCGCGGCTATGAGGACTGGACGCCGATCGCGATCTACATCCTCTTCGCCGGCGCGGTCAGCCTGGGCGCGGCGCTCTATATGCGCGAAACGCGCGGCGCGTCGCTGGCGGCCGTCGACGCCGAAGACCGCGACCGGATGGCGCGGGCGGGATAGAACGGGCCGCGGCGCGGGGCGGGCATATGCTCCGCCTGCCGCGCCTCAGCCCAGGCCGGTCAGAAGAAGCCGAGCTTCTTGGGGCTGTAGCTGACCAGCATATTCTTGGTCTGCTGATAATGATCGAGCATCATCTTGTGGGTTTCGCGCCCGATGCCCGATTGCTTGTAGCCGCCGAACGCCGCGTGCGCCGGATAGGCGTGGTAGCAGTTGGTCCAGACGCGGCCGGCGCGGATGGCGCGGCCGAAGCGGTAGCAGGTGTTGGCGTCGCGGCTCCACACGCCCGCGCCCAGGCCGTAAAGCGTGTCGTTGGCGATCTCGAGCGCTTCGGCTTCATCGCGGAAGGTCGCGACCGACAGCACGGGGCCGAAAATCTCCTCCTGGAAGATCCGCATGCCGTTATGGCCCTTGAACACGGTCGGCTGCACATAATAGCCGCCCGACAACTCGCCGCCCAGATCGGCGGCGGCGCCCCCGGTCAGCAACTCGGCGCCTTCCTGCTTGCCGATATCGATATAGCTCAGGATCTTCTCGCATTGCTCCGACGAGGCCTGGGCGCCGATCATCGTCGCGGGATCGAGCGGATTGCCCTGGATGATCGCCTCGACGCGCTTGAGTGCGCGCTCCATGAACCGGTCATAGATGCGTTCATGGACCAGCGCGCGGCTGGGACAGGTGCAGACCTCGCCCTGGTTGAGCGCGAACATGACGAAGCCCTCGATCGCCTTGTCGAGGAAATCGTCGTCATCGCGCGCGACATCCTCGAAGAAGATGTTGGGGCTCTTGCCACCCAGCTCCAGCGTGACGGGGATCAGGTTGGCGCTGGCATATTGCATGATCAACCGGCCGGTCGAGGTCTCGCCGGTGAAGGCCACCTTGGCGATGCGGTTGGACGAAGCGAGCGGTTTGCCCGCTTCCAGCCCGAAGCCGTTGACGATGTTGAGCACGCCGGGCGGCAGCAGGTCGCCGATCAGGTCGATCCACACCATGATCGATGCCGGCGTCTGTTCGGCGGGCTTCAGCACCACACAATTGCCGGCGGCGAGTGCGGGGGCGAGCTTCCATGCCGCCATCAGGATTGGGAAATTCCAAGGGATGATCTGCGCGACCACGCCCAGCGGTTCATGGAAATGATAAGCGATGGTGTCCTGGTCGATCTCGCCGATCGATCCTTCCTGGCCACGGATCGCGCCAGCGAAATAGCGGAAATGATCGATCGCCAGTGGAATGTCCGCCGCCATCGTCTCGCGGATGGGCTTGCCGTTGTCCCAGGTTTCGGCGAGCGCGAGCGCTTCGAGATTCGCCTCCATCCGGTCGGCGATGCGGTTGAGGATCAGCGCGCGCTCGGCGGCGGAGGTACGGCCCCAGGCATCCTTGGCGGCGTGCGCGGCGTCGAGCGCGGCCTCGATATCTGCGGCGTCCGATCGGGCGACTTCGCCCACGGGCCTGCCGGTGACGGGCGAGATATTCTCGAAATAGCGGCCGGCCTTGGGTGCTGCCCACTGGCCGCCGATATAATTGTCGTAGCGCGCGGCGAACGGCGCCTTCAGCGCGGATGCGCGATCCTGAACGGGCATATCCATATCGTCTGATCCTCTTCCCAAAACGGTGCCGCTTGCCGGCGTTGCGGAAAGACTAGGGCCGATCGCCTGCGCGACGGAAGCGTCGCGCAGAAACACACGGTCGCATCTGTCTCATTATCGAGACAGCTTGCCGGCGCTTCGCCCTATGGACGCAAGCCTGCACGCGACATGCGCCGATACAGTGTCGCGCGGCCGATTCCGAGCAACTGCGCCGCCTTGCTGGCATTGCCGCCGGCCTGGGCGAGCGCGCGGCGCAGGACGGCGCGGTCGCCGTCCTCGAACGACGGCGCCTGCTCGCGCCCCAGCAATTGATCAAGCGGGCGCGGATCGGCGAGCACCGCATCATCCAGGCCCAGCTTCAGCCGCGCCGCCCGGCTTGCACCGACCACCAGATCGTCGCGGTCGGCGGCGAGCAATGCCGTGCCGTGCGTCGGATCGTCCGCCAGGAAGATGATCCGCGCGCCTTCGAAATGACTGCAGAAATAGTCGCGCTCGATTCGCCGGGCCGCGTCGCGGACGAATGCGATGATGATCTCCGCCATCGCCGAACCGTGATCGTCGCGGCAGGTGGAGATATCGAGCGCGGCGACCAGCCGTCCGTGCGGATCATGGACGGGGGCATCCATGCAACTGATCCCGATATTGCGGCTCGCGAAATGCTGGTCGCGGTGGATCACCACGGGCCGATCCTCGAACAGGCAGGTGCCGATGCCGTTGGTGCCTTCCTCCGCCTCCGCCCAGCGTGCGCCCATGGCGAGTCCGGCCTGCGAGAATTCGCGATCGTCGCCGGCGCCGATCCGGCGTTCGAGGATCACGCCGTGCGCGTCGCTCAGGATCACGCCGCACCCCGATCGTCCGACCGACCGGAACATCTGGTCGAGCACGGGATTGGCGACGTCGAGCAGGGGCCGGTGCGCATCGCGCAGCGCGTGCAGCGACGATGCGTCGATCCGTTCGCGCGTGCGGCGGTCCGCCGGGTCGAGCCCATGATGCAGCGCCGAACGGCACCATGACGCCGCCACCGGCGAAACCGCCGCGCTGCTTGCCGAACGCACCGTATCGAACACGATATCGGCATGGGGGGAATTGGTTCGGGTCATCCTTGCTCCGGTGCCGAGGCTGCTCCCCTATGCGGGCGGAGTCAAATCACTCGTCACGCTCGATCGCTTCGGTTTGCGGCGCCATCGCCCATCGTGTAGTAGCCAAAATATGCACCAATATCCACACGGCTCGCAATCCTGGTGCTTCACCGAAACCGAAACCGGCACGCCGCTGCGCTTCGTTTCCGGCCGCGACCTGCCGGAACTGGCCGTTCCGCATGCCGAGGCCTGGCTGCGCTTGTCCGGATTCGATGGCTCCATGGGAGATCACTTGCTCTTGCCCGATGCCGACGGTGCGCCGGCCGAAATGCTCGCGGGCATCGGTGATGGCGATCCGGCGGATCCGGCGAGCTATGCGCTGGCGGTGCGCGGCCTGCCGGCGGGGACGTACCGGCTGATCGACGCGGACGCCCCGTGCGAGGCGATCGCGATCGGCTGGGCGTTGGGGAGCCAAGGGCGTGGCGCTGCCGTGGCGCCCATGCTCGGCTTGCCGGCGGGGCTGGATCGGCGGACGGCCGCGCTGGCGGATATGGACTGTTGGGCGCGCGATCTCATCAACCGGCCCGGTGGTGCGCTCGGTCCTGACGAACTGGCGCGGGAGGCGGAGAGGCTGGCTGAACGCCACGGCGCGCGGCTTGTTATCGTCCGGGGCGAGGCGTTGCTGGCGCAGGACCTGCCGGGTATATTCGCGGTGGGCAAGGGCGGCGTCCGTCCGCCGCTGCTGATCGATCTGCGCTGGGGAGATCCGGCCGCGCCGCGCGTGACCCTGGTGGGCAAGGGCGTCTGTTTCGATGCCGGCGGGCTCGACCTCAAGCGCCAGCCCGAGATCGCGATGATGAAAAGCGACATGGCAGGGGCGGCGCATGTCCTTGCGCTCGCATCGCTCGTCATGGAGATCGGGCTGGACATATCGCTGCGCGCGCTGATTCCGGCCGTGGACAATCTGCCCTCCGCGACATCAGTGATGCCCGGCGACGTGCTCCGCAACCGCAACGGACGGACCATCGAGATCGCCAATACCGATTATGAAGGGCGGGTCCTGCTCGCCGATGCGCTCGCGCTCGCCGCCGAGGAGGAACCGGCGCTGCTGATCGACTTCGCCAGCCTGACGACGACCGGCCTCGGGCCCGACATCGCGGCGCTGTTCGCGCGGCGGGACGAAACCGGCGTTGCGCTGCTGCGTGCGGCCGCTGACACATATGATGCGATGTGTCGCTTGCCGCTTCATGCCGGCTATCGACGGTCGATCCGCGCCGATGCCGCACCAACTTTCCGCCGCCCGAACATGGCATTTCGAGCATCGCTGCCGCGCTGTTCCTGGCGGAGTTCGTGCCGCCGGCGCTCGACTGGGTGCATCTCGATATCGAGAGCTGGAATGTGATGCGCGATATCCCGCGTCCCTATGGCGGCAATGTCAGTGGGCTGCGCGCCGTCTGGCGCACGCTGGAGACGCGCTTCGGGGGGTAGGGCGATCGGCGGGGGCACCGTTCCTATGAATCCGAAAACGACACACTCAACTGTCATTCCCGCGAATGCGGGAATCCAGAGTCGTAGAGCTCGATGATCGACATCATCTGGATTCCCGCGTTCGCGGGAATGACATCAAGGATATTGGAACGGAGCGGGCCTATGCCTCGAACTGCGCCGTCGCGAGTACAGTGCCGCCTTCGCGCCAGCGATTGAGGTGGCGATCGACCAGCGCCACCAGTCCGTCGGCGTCGCGCGCTTCCAGCAGCCGCACCATCTCGGCATGGTCCTGGTTGCTCTGGCGGATCGAGGCGTGAGAGCGCCAGCCGCGCGCGCCGGGCAGGCCGCGCTGGCGCATCGCGGTGATTTCGCCGGCCAGGATGCGGTTGCCGCAGGTCGCGTAGAAGCGGTCGTGGAAAGTGAAGTTGAGATCGCGCAGCATCTCCATCTCGCCCGTGTCGATCGCATTTTCGAAGCGGTCTACGAGCGTGCGCAATTCGAGCAGATCCTCTTCGTCGCGATGCTTGACCGCAAGCCGCACCGCCGCCGTTTCCAGCACGGTGCGCGTGTGGATCAGGTCCTCACGCTCACGCTCGGTCAGGTTGATGACGCGATAGCCGCGATTGGGAATATGCTCGATCAGGTGCCGCGTCTTCAGATCGAGCAACGCCATGCGCACGTCGAAGCGGTGCGCATTGTACATCGACTCGATATCGGCCTGTTTCAGCCATTCACCGGGCCGGAACATGCCGGCGATCAGGTCGGCTTCCAGCAGGCTGGTAACGCCACGGCTTTCCTCCGGCGCCTTCGCCGTTGACTTGCGCACAATAGTAGCCAATCTTTGCTGCCAATAACGAGCAACTTTTCTAGCATCTGTCTGGCGCGCTGGCCAGCGGCGGCTGGCAATTTTCCAAGGGAGACGAGGACGTGACCGACAATGGGAAACCGCTGCGCGTTGCCGCGGTGCAGATATGCGCGACGCCCGATGCGGGGGCGAACCTGGTGGCTGCCGAAGCCGCCGCGCGCGATGCGGCCGAGCAGGGTGCGCAGTGGATCGCCTTTCCCGAAGCCTTTGACTGCCTGGTGCCGACGGCCGCCGAAATGCATGCCTATGCGCGGCCCGAAGAGGATCATCCGGCGGTGCGGAGCTTCACGCGCCTGTCGCGCGAACTGGGGCGTTGGCTGCTCGCCGGTTCGGTCTCGGTCCGCTCCGCCGACGATGCCGTCGTCAACCGGACCCTGGTCTTCTCGCCCGAAAGCGTCATCGCCGCGCGCTACGACAAGATCCATCTGTTCGACATCGACCTGCCCAATGGCGAATCCTCACGCGAGTCGGATTTTTACAGGCCCGGCGGTACCGCGGTGGTCGCCGACCTCGACGGCATCGGGCTGGGACTCAGCATCTGCTACGATATTCGCTTCCCGCAATTGTTCCGTGCGCTGGGCCAGGGCGGCGCTCGGGTGATCGCGACCCCCGCCGCGTTCAGCAACTATACCGGTCCGCTTCATTGGGAGCCGCTGCTGCGCGCACGCGCGATCGAGACCGGTTGTTTCGTGGTCGCCGCCGCCCAATGCGGCGACAATTATCCCGGCCGCGTCAGCCACGGCCAGTCGATGATCATCGATCCCTGGGGACGGGTGATGGCGCGTGCCGGCGACGCGCCTGCGGTGATCCTTGCCGATCTCGATCTGGAGGAGGTCGATCGCTTTCGCACCGCGATCCCGTCGCTCACCAAGGGCCGCGACTTCGCCCTGGGGGAGGTCGCGCAATGACGATCGAAGCGACGCGCATGCCGATCCGGTTGACCGATGGGCATCGGGTGATGGGTTACTGCTATGGTGACGGGCCGGAAACGCTGATGCTGGCCAATGGCGGACCGGGGCTGCCCAGCCTGTATCTGCGCGCACCTCATGCACGGCTCGCCACCAGGGGCTGGCGGGTCATCACCTGGGATCAGCTCGGCTGCGGTGAATCCGACCGGCCGGACGACCGTTCGCTCTGGACACTCGAACGCTATGTCGACGAGGCCGATCAGGTGCGCGCGGCGTTCGGCGCGGATCGCGTGCATTTCCTCGGGCATAGCTGGGGGACGTGGCTGGGCACCGAATATGCGCTGACCCATCCCGATCGCGTGAAGAGCTATGTCGTCGCCGATGGCGCGTGCGACATTCCGCATCTCGTCTCCGAACTCGGGCGGCTGCGGCTGGCGCTGGGCGGCGAGACGGTGACGATGATGACCGCGCATGAGGCAGCGGGCACGATCGACCATCCCGAATATCAGGCGGCGATCACATTGCTCAACCACCGTCATGTCTGCCGTCTGGCCGAATGGCCGGCAACGCTGACCGACGCGCTCGCCGACTGGAACATGGCGCCGTACGAGACGATGCAGGGGCCGAACGAGTTCACCTATACCGGCAATATGAAGGACTGGAATCGCGTGCCCGACATGGGTGCGATTGCAGCACCGTGCCTGGTGCTGTGCGGCCGGTACGACGAGCTGACACCGGCCTGCTCGATGCGCATGCATGCGGCGCTGCCATCGTCGCGGATTCATATATTCCCCCACAGCTCGCACATGCCCTTCTACGAAGAGACTGAGGCCTACTTCACTGTTCTGGAACGATTTTTACACGATACTTCATCCCGATAAAATTCCTGTTGCTGAAATTGGCTACAAATAGTAGCCAATGTGAGCGACACCGGGAGAATCAAGGCCTTCGGGCGTGGGGACAGGGAAGGGGTGAGATTATGCGCGGACTGATGATTCTGATGATGACGACGGCGCTCGCGGCACTGCCGATGGCGGCGCATGCGCAGGCGGCGGCCCAAGCTGAAGAGGGCGACAGCGACATCGTCGTCACCGCCACCCGGCTTGGCGAGACCATCGCGGATTTCCCCGGATCCTCGACCGTGGTTGGCGCGGCGCAGCTCGAAAGCCAGCTCGCGACGACACGCGATCTCGGCAGCGTGCTCGCCTTTTCGGTTCCGGGCCTGTCCGCATCGAGCAACACCGCGGCCAATGTCGAACAGGGCCTGCGCGGCCGTCCGCTGCGCATCTTCGTTGACGGCGTGCCGGTTTCCAACCCGTTGCGCGACGGCGGTCGCGACCTGCGCCTGATCGCGCCCACCGCGATCGGGGCGATCGAGGTGATCCGCGGCGCTTCCGCCATTTATGGCCAGGGCGGCGCCGGCGGCATCATCAACTATGTCACGAAGCGCGGAAAGGCGGGCGATGCCTGGACCTTCCGCACCGAAGCCGGGCTGGGCTTTTCCACCCAGAATGTCGGCGACAGCCTCAATCCCATGATCCTGCAGAGCGGATCCGGGGCGATCGGCGATTTCGACATCACCTTTGCCGGCAGTTACGAGCGGGTGAACGGTCAGTTCGACGCCGAGGGCGATCGCCTGCCGCCCGATCCTCAGAATTTCGGCGGCATCGCCGATTCCGATATCTGGAACTTCTTCGGCAAGGTCGGCTATAATTTCGGCGGACAGCGCCTGGAGGCGATGTTCAACTATTATGACCAGCACCAGCGCAGCGACTTCATTCCCACGGGCGGCAATGTCGCGCTGGGGCAGAAGGTCCGTGCGGTGCGCGGCAGCTACGATCCGCGCGCGATCGACCCGATCAACCGCAACGTCATGGGCTATCTCGCCTATTTCAACGACAATCTGCTCGGCACCTTCCACGCCCAGCTCTATCACCTGAGCAGCTATTCGGTGTTCTCGTTCAACGCCGCGCGACTGGGCGGCACGCAGACCACGATCAATTCGAAGAAAACCGGGCTGCAGGCCGATTTCAAGACGCAGTTCGACGCGCTCGGGCTGGGCGATGGCTATTTCCTGTGGGGCGTCGATATCGCGCGCGACACGACCGAACAGCCGCTGATCCCGCTGACCGACAAGCCGGGCGATGGGCGGACCTTCACCCCGCCGCTCAAGCAGATGAACTATGCGGCGTTCATCCAGATCGACAAGCCGATCACGCCCTGGCTCTCGCTCAACGCGGGCATCCGCCATGACGAATTCACGCTCGACATCGACGATTTCGTCGCCGGCCTCACCAATGTCCATGTCGCCGGCGGCAAGCTGAAATACAGCGCAACGCCGGTGAATGTCGGGCTGACGGCGCGGGTCGGGCCCGAACTGGAGCTGTTCGGCGGCTTCTCCCAGGGCTTCTCGATCCCCGATATCGGATCGCCGCTGCGCAGCGTGGTTGCGCCCAACCTCAACGGTTTCCGCCCGGAACCGCAGCTCGTGAACAATTACGAGATCGGCGTGCGCGGCAAGATCGCCGGCATCAGCTATTCCGCCGCTTATTATATCAGCACAGCCGATTTCGGCACCGACTTCGTGATCGACACGGTCAACCCCACCGAGGCGCTGACCTTGCGCGAGAAGGAAAAGGTGCAGGGCTGGGAAGTCAGCCTGAGCGGCACCATCGCGACCAGCACGCGGTGGATGGCGAATTATTCGCACAATCAGGGCCGGCGCGACGCGAACAAGGACGGCAAGCTCGATACGCCGCTCACCAATCGCCGTATCGGGCCCGACCAGTTCAACCTCGCGGTCGATCACGACATCACCACTGACTGGTCGGTGCGCCTGCAATATAATCACTCGGGCTCACGCAACGCCTTTCCCGGCTCGGCGGCAGGCAATTTCTACACCGGCCGCATTCGTCCGACCGATCGCATCGATCTGTCGACCAAGTTCAAGGCCGATCCGTTCGATGTGAGCGTCGGCGTCAACAATCTGCTCAACGAGGACTATTTCTCGGTCTCGGCACAGCTCATCAACCGCAACGAGCTCTACACCAAGGCCGAGGGGCGGACCGTCTATGTGAAGCTCGGCGTCAACTACTGAGCGTTCGCATATCCCGACAGACCTGAATGAAGGCAGCCGGCCGTTCGTGCCGGCTGCCGAGAGGAACCGCATGACTCCGTCGACCCAGCCACCCAGCCTTTCGCCTTATGATCTGGGGGCGACGCCCGCCATCGCCTGCGCGATGGATCAGCGCTTCTCCTATTGCCTCTATGTGCCCCGTGACGGGGATCCGGCGACGCGGCGTCTGCTCGTCGCGGTGCATGGCACCGGGCGGGGCAACCAGGTGGTGCGCGACAGCTTCGTCGCGCTCGCCGACCGGCTCAACCTGATCATCCTCGCGCCGCTCTTCCCCTGCGGGATCGAGGATCCGGACGATCGCGACAACTATAAATATGTCGAATATCGCGGTATCCGGTTCGATCATGTGTTGCTGGCCATGATCGACGAGGTCGCCGCGAAATACGGCGTCACCGACACAAGTTTCGGCCTGTTCGGCTTTTCGGGCGGGGCGCATTTCGCGCATCGTTTCTATTATCTCTATCCCGAACGCCTGTCGGCCGTGTCGGTCTGCGCGCCGGGATCGCCGACATTGCCCGATCCGGATCGCCCCTGGTGGGTCGGCGTCGCCGATATGGAGGCGCGCTTCGGCCGCCCGCTCAACTTGCCGGCGATGCGCGCGGTGCCCGTCCATCTCGCGGTCGGCACGCGCGATGTCGAGACCTGGGAAATCACGCATCGGCCGGGCAGCGCGCATTGGATGGAGGGCGCCAACGATACCGGCGACACCAGGGTGGAGCGGATCGGCGCGCTGCACGATGCGCTTCGCGCCTCGGACATCGATGTGCGCCTCGATCTCGTCGAGGGCGCCGCGCATGAATATGAACCGCTCGCGCGGCGGGCGATGACCTTCTTCGCCGAAACGCTTGGCGATGCTGCGCGCTAACCGCCTCAAGCGCCGGCTGGCGGCCGGTGCCCCCTCGGTCGGCTGCTGGCTGTTCATGGGCAGCCCGTCCACCGCGGAGCTGCTGTCGCATCTGCCGTTCGACGCGCTGATCGCCGATCTCGAGCATCGCAGCACCGGCATCGGCACGATGACCGACCAGCTGCGCGCGGCCAATGGCGGCACCCAGCCGACCCTGCTGGTGCGCGTGCCTGATGCGCGGCCCGAAACGGTGAAGCCGGTGCTCGACAGCGGCGCCGAAGGGCTGCTGCTGCCCTGTGTCGAGCGCGTCGAGGATCTGGCCGGCCTGGTCGCGGCGGCAAGCTATCCGCCGCACGGCGTGCGCGGGCTGCACTACACCGTCTCGCGCGCGGCGGGCTGGGGCGCCTATGCGGCCGACTATCCCGCCCATGCTGCCGGCGAAACGCTGATCGTCGCGATGATCGAGTCCGCTGCCGGCGTCCAGGCGATCCCGGAGATGGCGAAAGTCACGGGCATCGACATGTTCTTCATCGGTCCGCTCGACCTGTCGGCGAGCATCGGCGTGGCGGGGCGCTGGGACGATCCCGGCTTTCTCGACCTGTGGCGGGAGGCTGAGCGGCGGATCGTCGAAAGCGGCGTCGCGCTGGGCGGGACGATCCTGCCCGGCTATGGCGCGGCAGCGCTGTTCGAACGCGGCTATCGCTTCGCGACGCTGGGCGCGGATGCCGGCTTTCTCCGCAATGCGGCGCTCGCCGCGCTCGCGGCGTGACCGAGATGGACGAGGGAAGCGGAACGCTTTCGCGCCGGATGCTGATGGCGGGCGGCGCCGCAACGCTGTTCGCCGGGGGCGCCGAGCAACGCGCCGAGGCGGATACGCGCCTTCTGGCAACCGCACGGCATGAGCCGCCGGTGCGCATCTATTCGAACATGTCGCAATATAATTGGCGCCCGATCCTCGCCGGATTGCGCCAGGCCTATCCGACGCTCGCGATCGAGACGATCGACATGGGGCCGACCGAGCTGTTCGAACGCTATTACGCCGAAAGTGCGGCGGGCCGCCGCAGTGCCGACATGCTGATCAGCAATGCGCCCGATGCGTGGCTGCGCCTGGTCGGGCGCGGGCAGGTGCTGCCCTATCGCAGCGGCCAGATCGCCGCGCTGCCCGGCTGGAGCCTGCCTTTCCCGGGGCTCTACACATTGTCGGCGGATCCGATGCTGCTCATCTTCAACAAGGCTTTGCTCGATCCGCCGCTGCGCCCGACCGGATTGCAGCATCTGGCGCGGATCGCCGCCGCCAACCCGCGCAAGTTCCGTCACCGCATCACCACCTATGACGCGGCAAGCCATGCGCTCGCCTATGCGCTGCAGCGCGCGGCGATCGTCGCGGGCAAGCCCGGCGGCTGGGATCTGATGCAGCGGCTGGCGCCCTATATGCGCCTCGAAACCGGCGGGGCGACGATGTTGGACAAGGTCACCACCGGCGAATATCTCGCGGGCTTCCATGTCTCGGCGGTGACGGTGCTGCCGCAGATGCGCACCAAGGGGCGCGCGCAACTGCTGGACTGGACATTGTGCCGCGACGGCACTCCGCTGGCGCTGCGCGGCATGGCGATCACCAAGGCGACGCGCACCCCGGCGGGATCGCGGCTGGTGCTCGACTGGCTGTTGTCGCACACCGGGCAGATCGCCGCGGCCAATGGCGGGCTGACGCCCTGCCGGCGCGACATCGGCGAGCGCGAGGTGCCTTTCCTGACGATCGACGGCATCGTGCGCCGGCTCGGCGGCACCGCACCGATCGTGCTGGTCGGTTATGACCGGCGGATGATCGCCGACTATCCCGGGTTCATCGCACGCTGGAAGCGCGTCTTCGCACCGGTGCGAACATGAATATCGCAGTCTCCCGCGATCCTGCGACCGGTTGGCCCCGCCGCGCGCTGACGATCCAATGGAGCGTCGCGCTGCTGACCTTGCTGCTGGTGGTCGCGCCGCTCGGCCCGATCCTGTGGCAATCCTTTCTCGACCGTCCGCTCTACGAAGCGGGCGCGGTGCCCGGCTTCGCCAATTATGTCCGGCTGTTCGGCGATCCGGACTTCCATGCGGTGCTGCGCAATTCGTTCGTCTTCGCGGTGCTGGCGACCGTGATCGCGGTGCTGGCGGGCGTCGCCTTCACACTGTTCCTCGAACGCACCCGGCTGCCGGGCCGCAACCTGCTGCGCAACCTGCTGATGTGGCCGCTCTACATCTCGCAGCTCGTCACCGCATTTTCCTGGTACACGCTCTACGGCCCCGCCGGCTATTTCACCCTGCTTGGCGAGCGCATCTTCGGGGTGCCGCTCTGGGACATGTATTCGGTGCCCGGCATGGCGATCCTGGGCGGCGTCACCCAGGCGCCCGTGGTCTATCTGTTCTGCGCCAGCAATGCGCGCATGGCCGATGCCACGCTGGAGGATGCCGCGCGCAGCGTTGGCGCGGGGCCGTTCCGGATCCTGTGGTCGGTGGCGCTGCCGATGCTGCGCCCGCCGATCATCTACAGCGCGATCCTGGTCTTTATCGGCTCGCTCGAGACGCTGGCGATCCCGCTCATCTTCGGCCGGCCGGTCGGCATCGAGTTCTTCACCACCTTCCTCTACAGCAAGGGACTGGGCGCGATCACGCCCGATTACGGCATGATCGGCGCGGCCGCATCGCTGCTGCTGGTGATCGTGACGCTGCTGCTGGTCGTGCAGGGGCTGTTGCTGCGTCGCGCCGGGCGGTTCGTGTCGGTCAAGGGCAAGTCGCAGCGGCCCAAGCGGATCGATCTCGGCATGGGCGGCTATGTCGTGTCGGGCCTGCTCGCCCTTTATCTGCTCGTCGGTGTGCTGTTGCCGATGGCGGCGGTGCTGCTGCGCGCTTTCACAACCTTTCTTACGCCGCTGCTGTCGCCCTTCGAACTGCTGACCCTGGAGAATTTCCAGAGCATCTTCGATTATCCGGTCCATGTCCGCGCGATCGTCAACAGCGTGGTGATCGCGGGCGTCGGCGGGCTGGTCGCGACCGTGCTGATCGCAGTGATCGCGCTGGTCATACGGCGATCGTCCTTCCCCTTCGCGCGCGCGCTCGAATATGTCGCGCTCTATCCGCGCGCGATGCCGGGGATCGTGGCGGGCATCGGCTTCTTCTGGGCGATGCTGCTGCTGCCCTTTATCGGCGCACTCTCGGGCACGATCTGGATCCTCATGATCGCCTTCACCATGCGCGGTATTCCCACCGCCTATGGCGCGATCGCACCGGCGCTGATGCAGATCGGTCCGGAGCTGGACCAGAGCGCGCGATCGCTCGGCGCGGACTGGTGGACGGCGGTGACGCGGATCATCCTGCCGCTGACCAAGCCCGCGCTGTTCGCCGCCTATACGCTGCTGTTCCTGAGCTTCCTGAAGGAATATTCGGCCGCCGTCTTCCTCTATGCGCCGGGGGCCGAGATCATCGGCACCACCATGCTGTCCTTCTGGGCGGAGGGCGAGGGTGGCGCGGTCGCGGCGCTTTCGGTGATCCAGCTCATCATAACCCTGGCGTTCGTGTTGATCGCCCACCGCTTCACGAGGACGCATCGCGATGTCTGAGGTCGTCATCGACAATCTGGGCAAACATTATGGCGCGGTCCGCGCGCTCGACGATGTCAGCCTGCACGTCGCCGAAGGCGAGTTCGTCACCCTGCTGGGGCCGTCGGGCTGCGGCAAATCGACCACGCTCTTCGCGCTGGCCGGGCTCGACCGCCCGACCGAGGGCACGATCCGTATCGGCGATCGCGTCTTCTTCGACGCGGCGGCGGGGATCGACGTGCCGGCGGAGCGGCGCGGCATCGGGCTGGTCTTTCAATCCTATGCGCTGTGGCCGCACATGACGGTGCGCCAGAATCTCGCTTTCCCCCTGAAGCTGCGCAAAGTACCCAAGGCAGAACAGGCGGTACGCATCGAAGAGGCGCTGGCACTGGTCGACCTGACCGGCCTCGGCGAACGGCTGCCGCACGAATTGTCGGGCGGGCAGCAGCAGCGCGTCGCGCTGGCGCGCACGCTCGTCTTCCGCCCCTCGCTGCTGCTGCTCGACGAGCCGCTCTCCAACCTCGACGCCAAGCTGCGACACAAGGCGCGCGACTGGCTGAAGCAGCTTCAGCGCCAGCTCGGCCTCACCACGCTCTACGTCACCCACGATCAGGAAGAGGCGCTGGCGATGAGCGATCGGATCGCGGTGATGCAGGCGGGCAGGATCGTCCAGCTCGATACGCCCGAGCGCATCTATCGCCGCCCGGCGACGCGCTTCGTCGCCGATTTCATCGGCGCGGGCAATTTCCTGCCGGTCCGCCATGTCGGGCATGACGAGGGCGGGCGGATGCTGGTCGAGACCGGCGAAGGCGTCAGGCTGGTCACCGCCGGCACTGCGCCGCCCGGCGCCGGAGCGGACCTCGCGGTCACCATTCGCCCGCAGCATCTGCGGCTGTCGGCCGCGCCGATCGACGACGAGAACCGGCTGACTGGCACGATCGTCGATCGCACCTATCTCGGCGCGCGCCACGGCTATACGGTCGCGATCGGGGATCAGCGGATCCAGGCGGAGTCGGAGCAGCTTTTCGAACCCGGCGCGGTCCACCTGGCCTTCCGCGCCGAGGACACGCTGCTGCTGGACGGATAGGGATGGGCTTCGCGATCGATCTTGCCGGCACGCGCCATCGCTTCGCGGATCTGAAGGCGTTGCTCGCCGCGGCGTCCCCGCATCGCTCGGGCGATGTGCTGGCGGGCCTGGCCGCCGCCGACATGCGCGAACGCGTCGCCGCGCGCTATTTGCTGGCAGACCTGCCCTTGCGCACTTTTCTCGACGAAGCGCTGATCCCCTATGAAGCGGACGAGGTGACGCGACTGATCGTCGACAGCCATGATGCCGCCGCCTTTGCGCCCGTCGCGCATCTGACGGTGGGCGGGCTGCGCGACCTGCTGCTTTCCGAAACGGTCGACGGGGCAATGCTCGCCGCGCTGGCGCCGGGGCTGACGCCGGAAATGGTCGCGGCGCTGTCCAAGCTCTGCCGCAATCAGGATCTGATCGCGATCGCCGCCAAGACGCGCGTGGTCACGCGGTTCCGCAGCACGATCGGACTCGCCGGCACATTGGCGGTGCGGCTGCAGCCCAATCATCCGGTCGACGATCCGATGGGGATCGCAGCATCGACGCTCGACGGCCTGCTGCTCGGATCGGGCGATGCCGTGATCGGCATCAATCCGGCGAGCGATAGCGTCCAGCGGGCAGGCGAGCTGCTGCGCCTGCTCGACGATCTGCGCGAGCGTTATGCGATCCCGACGCAGAGCTGCGTGCTGACCCATGTGACCAACAGCATCCTCGCGATCGAACAGGGCGCGCCGGTCGATCTGGTCTTCCAGTCGATCGCGGGATCGGAGGCGGCCAATCAGGGCTTCGGCGTCACGCTGGCGCTGATCGGTGAGGCGCGGGAAGCGGCGCTGTCGCTCGGTCGCGGCACGATCGGCGACAATGTCATGTATTTCGAGACGGGCCAGGGCGCGGCGCTGTCCGCCGATGCGCACCATGGCGTCGACCAGCAGACAATGGAAGCGCGCGCCTATGCGGTCGCGCGCGCGTTCGATCCGCTGCTCGTCAACACCGTGGTCGGCTTTATCGGCCCCGAATATCTCTATGACGGCAAGGAGATACTGCGCGCCGGGCTGGAGGATCATTTCTGCGGCAAGCTGCTCGGCCTGCCGATGGGCGTCGACGTCTGCTACACCAATCATTGCGAGGCGGATCAGGACGATATGGATACGCTTCTGACGCTGCTCGGCGTCGCCGGGGTGAATTTCGTGATCGGCGTGCCCGGGTCGGACGATATCATGCTCAACTATCAGTCGACCAGCTTTCACGATGCGCTGTATCTGCGGCGCACGCTGGGGCTTGCGCCCGCGCCCGAATTCGCGGCCTGGCAGCGCGAGATGGGATTGGTGGAGGCTGATGGACTGCCGCGCCGGCTGTCCCCCGACGAGGCGGCCCGGCTGCTGCCCCCGCCGCTATGACTCTGCCTGTCGACGACAGCCCGGCGGCGCGGCTGCGCGCCGCCACCCAGGCGCGAATCGCCTTGGGGCGGAGCGGCGCTGCGCTGCCGACCGGACCGATGCTCGCCTTCCAGCTCGATCATGCCTGCGCGCGCGATGCCGTGCACCTGGCGATGGATGGCGACACGCTGGCGCAACTGATCGGCGGCGAGACACTGTCCGTCCGGAGCCGTGCCGACACGCGCGAAACCTATCTCAAACGCCCCGATCTCGGCCGCGCGCTCGATCCCGGCTGCGCGCCGATGCTGGATGCGGCGGCGGGGCAGGGGCATGATCTGGCGCTCGTCGTCGGCGACGGCCTGTCCGCCCATGCCGTGCATGCGCATGCCCCGGCACTGATCGCGGTGTTGCGCGAACGCCTGTCCGGCTGGCGGATCGCGCCTGTGGTGCTGGCCCGGCAGGCGCGCGTGGCGCTGGGCGACGCGATCGGCGAGCGGCTGGGCGCCGCGATCGTGCTGATGCTCATCGGCGAGCGGCCGGGGCTGAGCTCGCCCGACAGCCTGGGCGCCTACCTCACCTGGGCGCCGCGCATCGGACGGCGCGACAGCGAGCGCAACTGCGTTTCCAACATCCGCCCGCCGCACGGCCTGTCCTATGATCAGGCGGCGGATCGCATCGCCTGGCTGCTCAACGCGGCGCGGTCCCGGCGGGTCAGTGGCATCGCGCTGAAGGACGAGACCGATATGCCGCTGCTCGCGGATCCCAACGCGCCATGATGCGCATGATCGATCTTCTTCACCGCTGGATCGGTGGCACGATCGGCGTGTTGCTGATGCTGCTCGGCCTTTCGGGCGTGGCGCTGGTGCACCGCCATAGCTGGATCATGCTGCCCCATGCCGGCGAGACTGGTCCGCAATCGGCCGAACGCGTCGCTGTGCTCGCGCAGGCGGTCATGTCTCACGGCACGCCGCCGCGCAGCACCCTCTTCGCCGGCGAGGCGTTCGGCCTGTCGCGCCTGAGCTGGCCGGACGGTGGCGGTGCTTATGTCGATTGGGCGGGCAATGCCGTTGCGCGCTGGAACGATGCCTGGGGCCGCCCCGAATTATGGCTGTTCGAATTCCATCACTATCTGCTCGCGGGCGATGCGGGGAAGATGGCGACCGGGATCGCCGGGATCGCAGGCATCGCACTGGTGCTCATGGGCGTCATATTATGGTGGCGCACGCGCAGGAGTTTCGAGTTCCGCCTCTGGCCGAAGCGGGTGAGCCGCCCCGCGATCGTGCGTCATCACCGCGATCTCGGCATCCTGCTCGCGCCCGTGCTGCTGCTGTCGCTGGTGACCGGCGCGACGCTGATCTTCCGGCCGATCGCCAATATCCTGTTCGGGCCGGGCGCCAATGCGGCGATCCAGGCCACGCTGGACGATCCCGCCGCGCCGCCGGGCGCGGTTTCGCCCGATCTAGACTGGCATGCGATGATCCTCACCGCGCATGCGCGCTTTCCCGATGCGGAGATTCGCGCGCTGATCCTCCCGGCGAAACCGGGGGCGCCGATCACGGTGAGGATGCGGCGGCCGTTCGAATGGCTGCCCAATGGCCGCACGATGATATGGTTCGCGCCGGCGACCGGGGCAGTGATCGGCGCGCGCGATGCCGAAGACCTGCCGTGGCAGGCCAGGGCGTTCAACCTGCTTTATCCGCTCCATTCCGCTTCGGGCACCGGCCTCGCCCATCGGCTGCTGATGACGCTTTCGGGCCTTGGCCTCGCGCTGCTCGGGTCGTTCGCGGTCTGGTCCTTCTGGTTCCGGCGCCCACCCGCGCCGGTCAGGGCGCGCGCTTGAACGAATAGCCGGTCGAGAAATCGAACCGGTCCATCCGGCCCTGCGGATCGCGGCGGAAATCGACGAAGAAATTGCGCGAGTCCATCTCATAGGGCCAGCGCGGGCGCGCCTTGAACATGTCGTAGTTCCAATGTTCCAGGTCGTAGCGGTCGCGGCCGGCGGCGATCACCAGATGGCCGTTCTCCAGCGTGACGGTGGCGGTGCCGAACGCGCCATTGTCCGCGAAGCGGCCGGTATAAGCGGTGAGCGGCAGCGAGGGGCTGGTGGCCATCACACGCGCCGCGTCGACCGCTTTGCGCGCCGCCTCGGCCTTGGCGCGCTGGCCGGCCGCCTGCGCGCGGAAGCGGCTGCTCCATTGCCGGTCGCCCACGCCCAGCGCATCGTCGATCGCGGCCTGGACGACGGCGAGCGGCATCAGCGTCTCTTCCGAATTGGCGAGCGCGATCACGGCGATGCCGTCGTCGGGCAGGAACGCCATCCGGCTGCGGAAACCGTCGATGCCACCCGAATGCGAGATCACATTGTGGCCGCGATAGTCATGGACGTACCAGCCCATCGCATAGCTGCGGAAGCGGATGCGATCCTCGCCCTCACCGGCGACCGTCACCCAATCGTCCCCGGAATAGGCGCCGCGCACCGGCGTCTGCGGCACATGGGTTTCATGCAGCGCCGCCTGCTGGACAAGCGCCTGTGCGCCCTTGCCGCCATCGGCGAGCTGGAATTGCAGCCACAGCGCCATGTCGTGCGCGCTCGAATTGACGCCGCCCGCCGGCGTCGCCGTCTCGTCCTCGTAACGCCATTCGATCGGCCGCCAGCCCGTGTCCGCGCGCAGATGGGGGGAAGCGGCATTGGCGTCGGCGCGCGCCGCCAGACTGTCGGCATTGGTGCGCGTCATGCCGAGCGGCGCCCAGAAACTGTCGGCGGCATAGCGTTCCCAGACGCCCCCGGTGACGCCGGCGACGACCTGGCCGAGCGCGGAATAGCTGTCCGTGGTGTAGAGAAATTCGGACCGCAGCGGATGGAGCTGGGGCAGGTAGCGGATCCGGCGGACATGATCGCGCCGGTCCAGGCTCGCGCGGCGGAACGTATATTCGGAACTGCCGATGCCGCTGCGCATGCTCAGCAGGTCGCGCAGCGTCACTTCATCGGTGTCGCGATCGCGCGGCATCCGGAACCAGGGCAGATATCGGGTGACGGGCGCGTCCCAGGCGAGCTTGCCTTCGCCGACCAGCTTCGCGACGGTCGCCGACGCGAAGCTCTTGGTGAGCGACGCGATGCCGAACAGCGTCTGCGCGTCGATCTTATCCTTCCCGCCCGCCTTGCGCACGCCATAGCCGCGTTCATGGACGATGCGGCCGTCGCGGACGATCGCGATGGCCAGCCCGGGCTGGTTCCAGTCGCGCATCATCGCCTCCACCCTGGCGTCGAACGTGGCCGCGTCGAACGGGGCGGCCTTCTGCCGTTCGGCCTGCGCATTCGGTGACGATTGCGCGAGCGCCATGCCGGGCATGGTCGCGACGGCCAGCGCCAGGCCGATGCGGAACAGGAAACGGGTTTTCCGGACGGTCGCGGAACATGGGATCATATGGGGTGGGCTCCGCGGCTGGGATGGGCGATGGCGAAGACCATGCCCCGACGATGCGATCCGCCGCAAGCGGCCTTTGCCGTGCCGCAGGCGGATTGCATTCCGGCGCGGGAAGGCGGAAACCGCAGCCCATGTTGAATCGCCGTTCGTTGCTGTCGCTGCCCGCTGTCGCCCTGCTTGCCGGATGGCCGCGTATCCTGCCCGCCGCCGGCAACGGCATCACCGCCCTGCTTGAGGAAGCGATGCGCCAGGCGCTCCTTTCCTCGCCGCAACTGATGACGATCACGGGGCTCGATACCGGCGCGAACGCCGCGGCGCGCGGCAAGCTCGACGATCGCTCGCAGGCCGGCGCCGATGCGATGCGGCGATTGTTCGCGGAGATGAAGGCGGGGCTCGTCCGCTTCGATCCGAAGACGCTTTCACCCGCCGACTGGGTCAATCATCAATCGGCGCTATTCCTCGCCGACACGACCCTGCAAAGCTATGGCTTCGGTTATGGCGACCCCAATGTCGGCGTCGCCATTCCCTATATCGTCTCGCAATTGAGCGGCGCCTATCGCTCGGTTCCATCCTTTCTGGAAAACCAGCACCCGATCAAGACGGTGGCGGATGCTGATGCCTATCTGTCGCGTCTTTCCGCTTTCGCGGTCCAGCTCGATCAGGAAAGCGATCGCGCGCGCGCGGATTTCGCCACGGGCGTGGTGCCGCCCGATTTCGTGCTGCGGACGACCCTGCTTCAGTTGAGCGAACTGATGCGCGTGCCGCCCGAACGGAGCGACATGGTCTCGGCCCTGGTGCGGCGCGCGGCGGCGGCGGGCGTCGCCGGCGAATGGCAGGCGCGCGCCGAACGCATCGTCGCGCGCGAAATCTATCCCGCGCTCCAGCGCCAGGCGGACCTGCTTTCGGGCGCGCTGGCGAAGGCGACGGCGGATGCCGGCGTCTGGCGCGTTCCGCAGGGCGAGGCCTATTATCGCTATGCCGTCCGCGCGGCGACGACCACCGATCTGGCGGGTGACGAGATCCACCGGATCGGGCTGGAGCGTGTCGCCGAACTGACGGCCCAGGCGGACGCGATCCTGAAGGCGCGCGGGCTGACCCAGGGGAGCGTGGCGCAGCGCATCGCCGCGTTGCGCCGCGATCCGGCGCAGCTCTATGCCGACAGCGATGCCGGCCGCGCCGCGCTGATCGCCGATCTCCAGCGTATGGCCGACGCCATGCTGGCGCGGCTGCCCGATGCCTTCGGGCATCTGCCCAGGGCGGGCGTCACCATCCAGCGCATGCCGCTCGCGATCGAGGCAGGATCGTCGGGCGCCACCTATCAGCCGCCCAGCCTGGACGGGCAAAGGCCCGGCCTGTTCTCGATCAACCTGCGCAACATGGCGGAATGGCCGCGCTTCGACCTGCCGACCCTGGTCTATCACGAAGCGGTGCCGGGCCATCATCTGCAGAACGCATTGTCGAACGAGGCGGAGGGCCTGCCGACCTTGCGGCGCATGCCGCTCTTCTCCAGCTTCTCCGAAGGCTGGGCGCTCTATGCCGAGCAACTGTCCGACGAGATGGGCGCCTATCGCGAGGATCCGCTTGCGCGGCTGGGCTATGTCGCCTCGATGATGTTCCGCGCGGCGCGGCTCGTGCTCGATTCGGGGATTCATGCGCGGCGCTGGACCCGCGAACAGAGCATCGCCTACATGACCGCGACGCTCGGCAACAGCGAGTCCGAGGCGGTGCGCGAAGTGCAGCGCTATTGCGTCCAGCCGGCCCAGGCCTGCAGCTATATGCTCGGCTGGCGCGCCTGGACCGCCGCGCGCACCGAGGCAAAGGCGCGGCTCGGCCCGCGCTTCGACCTGCGCGCCTTTCACGACGAAGGCCTGCTCAAGGGCGCGATGCCGCTCGACGTGCTGACGCGCGTCATGGCCGATTGGCGAGGCGTCGGCGCGAGCTGACAGCCGGCGACGATGCCGGTCGCCAAAACCGCTGGTCTGACGGATCGTCGCTGATAAGCTCCCGGCCGCACCATAGGCGGCAAGGGGGAAGGGTTTTGCTCACGCGCTTGAGAGGTTCGATTCTCGCGGCTCTATTGATGGTCGGCGCTGCGGTCCCGCTTCCCGCCGCCGCGCCCGTCGCCGGTTCGCAGGCCAGGTCGGGCTTCTCGGCCGAGCGGCTCGAACGGATCGACCGCTTCTATGAGGCAAAGGTCGCGAAGGGTGAGATGTCGGGCATCGTCATCCTGATCGCGCGGCATGGCAAGATCGTTCATCTCAAGTCGATCGGCCATGCGGACATCGAAAAGTCGCGCGCCATGGCGCCCGACACGATCTTCCGTGCCTATTCGATGACCAAGCCGATCGCGGCCACGGCGCTGATGATGCTGTACGAGCGGGGGCATTTCCAGCTCGACGAACCCGTTTCCAGATATATTCCCGAATTCGCCAATCTTCGCGTGCTGAGAACGCCGACATCGCCGCTGGGTGATACCGTGACGGCGGAACGCGAACCGACGATCCATGATCTTCTGCGGCACACCGCAGGGTTCGGCCATGGCTTCAATCCCAATGCGGTCGATCAGGAATATGTGAAGCGGAAGGTCTTCGATCTGGACGTGACCATGGCGGAGATGACGTCACGGCTGGCCGGCATCCCGCTGCTTTATCAGCCGGGTCGTATCTACAATTACAGCGTCGCGCCCGACATCGAGGCGCGACTGGTCGAGATCTTCTCCGGCATGCCCTTCGACAGCTTTGTCGAGCGCGAAATCCTCCAGCCGCTCCGCATGGTCGACAGCGGATGGTGGGTGGGGCCGGACCGCGCCGACCGGCTGGCGACGCTCTACTGGAGCCGCGACGGGAAACTGACGCGCAACGACGAGGCGCATGCTCCGCCCGCCGACGCGGTGTTCCTGCGTCAGCCCTGGTCGGTCAACAGCTATGCGGTCAACCACCCCAGAAAGGGGGGAAGCTACGGCATGGTGACGACTGCGAGCGATTACTGGCGGTTCGGCCAGATGCTGCTCAACCGTGGAAGCTTCGAGGGGCGGCGATTGCTCGGGCCACAGACGGTCAGCTTCATGACGCGCAATCATCTCGACGACAAGCAGAGGGAGGGGTTCGCCAAGGGGGTTGGCTGGGGCTTGGGCTTCGCGGTCGTCGAGGATCCCGCAGCGGCCGGCTTCATGAGTTCGGCCGGGGCATTCTACTGGGCCGGCGCCGCCAACACGCATTTCTGGGTCGATCCCGAGAAGGATCTGGTCGTGGTGGCGCTGGCGCAGGACATGGGCAATCCCGGCAACGCCTTGCTTCGGCCGCAGATCCGGACCCTGGTCTACAGCGCGTTGCTCGATTGACCGCCCGCGCCGCGCATGACAGTTTTCGAATCGGAAAATTCGACGAACAATTGCGGGGGCCATGATGACCGATCGATCCTTACCGAAGCTGGACCGTCGCCGGTTCGCGCTGGGCGGACTTGCTCTTGCCGGCGGCACGGGCCTGCTTCCCGGCGCCGTTTGGGCGGCGGATGCGCCTGCCGACAATCCCGGGCCGATCCCGCCCCGCATCAAGGCGCTCTACAGGAATTCGGTCGCGATCGACTGCCTCGCCAGCCCCAATACGTTCAACGTCAACTATCCCGTCGGCGGCAAGGATCTGTCAGCGGAACAGTTGCGCAATGTGCGGGCGAGCGGGTTGACGGCGGTCAACATGTCGGTTGGCGGCCCGACGCTCGAACGCACGCGCGAGCGCATCGCCAATATCAAGGAGGATATCGCCCGCCATCCGGACACGCTGATGCTGGTGAAGAGCCATGCCGATATCGCGCGCGCCAAGGCGGGCGGCAAGCTCGGCATCATGCTCGGTTTCCAGGGGCTGGAATGGATGCAGGACAATCTGGACCTGATCGACGAATTCGCCGCTGCCAACGTCCTGATCATGCAACTCACCTATAATCAGGAAAGCAGCATCGGTTCGGGCGCGTTGTCGCGCGATCCGGCGCCGGGGCTGGAAGCCGTGGGCCGCGAGGCGATCCGGCGGATCACCGCGCGGCGCGCGATCGTCGATCTTTCGCATTCGCACGCGCAGACCGCACTCGATGCCGCGCGCGAATCAAGCAAGCCGATCATCCTGTCCCACACCGGCTGCCGCGCGGTGTACGATCACCCGCGCAGCCAGCCCGATGAGGTGTTCAGGGTGGTCGCCGCGAAGGGCGGCGTGCTCGGCATCTACATCATGCCGTTCCTCGGCATCGATACGCTGGGGCCGAGCCGCGCGCTGGTGACGCGCCACATCGTCCACGCATTGAAAGTGGCGGGCGAGGATCATGTCGGTATCGGCAGCGACACGTCGATCACGCCGATCCTTTATGACGACGGTTATCGCGCCGAACTCAAGCGGTTCATCGCCGGGCGCGCGGGCAACAACATCTCCGCACCGCTCGAAGACAGCGGCATGCCGTTCAGCACGCCGGGTCTGAACACGCCGCGGCGGCTGGAAGTGATCGCCTGGGATCTGGCGCAGGCCGGCGTCAAGGATGCGGTGATCGCAAAGGTCATCGGCGGCAATTTCAACCGCGTCTTCGGCGAGGTCTGGGGCTGAGGCGCCACGGGCAAGCGTGCCATGGCGCCCCCCGAAGCCGCGGCGGCCTGGCCGCTCTTCGACAGGATCAGCCAAGTCTGCCCGCGTCTCTGATCAAGATTTTCCGCCCGCGCATTCTATGGTCGGAGCGCAGTCGAGACAGCGCGAGGAACCATGACCAAAGCCCCAGGCCAGCAAGGCGCCGCGACGGATACGATCTTTCCGACATGGTTCATCCCGCACGGGGGCGGGCCCTGCTTTTTCATGGACTGGCGGCAGATGGGCGGCCCTGCGGATACCTGGGACAAGATGGCGGCCTGGCTGCGGAGTCTTGCCGCCACTCTGCCGGCCAAGCCCAAGGCGATCGTCGTGATTTCGGGCCATTGGGAAGAGGAGGTGTTCACCGCTTCCACCGCCGCGGCGCCCGCGATGATCTACGATTATACAGGGTTCCCGCCCCACACCTATGAACTGCAATATCCGGCACCGGGCGCACCCGAGGTCGCGGCGCGCATCGTCGAACTGCTGAAGGGCGCCGGCCTTGCCGCCGGAACCAGCCCGTCGCGCGGTTTCGATCACGGGATCTTCATTCCCCTGCTGCTGATCTTTCCCGATGCCGATATCCCGGTCGTGCCGCTCTCGCTGACGCGCGATCTCGATCCCGAGGTGCATCTGAAGGCGGGGCAAGCGCTTCAGGCGCTGCGCGAGGAAGGTGTGCTCATCATCGGGTCGGGCATGAGCTATCACAATATGCGCGCATTCCGGACCCCGGCCGCGACCGCGCCGTCGGAAGCCTTCGACCGGTGGCTGACCGATACTGTGAGGGATGAGGACGCGGGCTCGCGTTGGCGCGGGCTGGCGCATTGGGCGGAAGCGCCGGCGGCGCGCAATGCGCATCCGCGCGAAGAACATCTGTTGCCGCTGATGGTCGCGGCCGGTGCCGCGGGCGATGCGCCGGGTGAGCAGGTGTTCAGCGATGTCGCCATGGAAGCGCATCTCTCCGGTTTCCGCTTCGGCTGACTGCGTTTTGGAAAAGATCATTCGGAGGAACCTGCTTGGCTGAAGATGCGATTGTCGCCGATCTGCTGATTTCGGGCGCCACCCTCATCACCATGAATGCCGAACGGCATGTGGTGGAGGATGGTGCGGTGGCGATCGCCGACGACAGGATCGTCGCGATCGGCAAGCGTGACGCACTGGCGCGCAGCGTCACCGCCAGGGAGGTCGTGGACGCGCGCGGCTTCGTGATGACGCCCGGTTTCGTCGATGCGCATATCCATATCACCGGCGATCCGCTCACCCGTGGCTTCAAGCGGGGCGGGCCGGGAGAGGCGCCGTCGCAGGTGATGGGCGGCTGGGTGATCCCGATCTTCCGCGCGCAATCCGCTGAGGATGAGGCGATCTCGGCGCAATGCGCGGCATTGGCGATGATGCGGAACGGCACCACCTGCTTTCTCGAGGCGGGAACGGTGCGCCAGCTCGATGCGGTGATGGAGGGGCTCTCGCAGACCGGCATTCGCGGGCGCGTGGGCGAATGGGTGGAGGGGCGTGCGGCCAATCCGGAGGACCAGCCCAGAAAATCCGCCGATGCGATCAGGATCCTCGAATCCGAGATCGCCCGTTACCCCGAGAGCGAAGACGCCAGGCTTGCGGCCTGGCCGGTTCTGGTCGGGCATTCGACGAACTCGGACGAGGTCTGGCAGGCGGCGAAGGCGCTGGCCGATCGGCACGGCATCCGCGTGTCCGCGCATATGAGCGCGCGGCCGTCGGATCCCGACTGGTTCCAGGCGAGACATGGCCGCCGTCCGCTCGAGCATCTCGCGGCGATCGGCGTGCTCGGCCCCAATATCTGCCTCACCCATCTCGCCGATATCGACCGGTCGGAACTCGATATCCTGATCGAGACCGGCACCCAGGCGATCCTGTGTCCACATGCCGCGCTGCAGGGCGGCTTCGGCATTTCGCAGCACGGGCTTTATCCCGAAATGCTTGCCGCCGGCGTCAACCTGGCGCTCGGAACCGACGGACTGGCGACCGGCATATTGGCGTCGGCCCGGCTGACGGCGCATCTGTTCCGCGATGCGCGCATCGATCGCACGATCTTCGGCCCGGCGACCATATTGGAGCTGGCGACCCTGAACGGCGCGCGCGCGCTCGGGATGAGCGATAGGATCGGATCGCTCGAAATCGGCAAAAAGGCGGATCTGGTTCTGCACGACACCGATAGCCCGGAATGGAGCGCGATCTTCGATCCGGTCTATCAACTGGCGCTGTGCGCGCCTTTGGGGCCGGTGCACAGCGTCTGGATCGATGGCGTCCGCGTGATCGAGGGCGGGCGAGCGACACGGATCGATGAGGAGAAACTGATGGCGGATGCCCGGCAGCGCGGCGCGGAGATCATCGCGCGGACCAGGCTGCCCAGGCAGCCTGTATGGCCGATCCTGTGATGCATCCGGTGGCGCCGACACAGGAGGAATGGCGCGCGGCGATGGGATCCTTCCCCTCGGGCGTGGTGGTGGTGACGAGTTGGGAGGGCGATCGGCCGATCGGCGCGACGTACAGTTCGTTCTGCTCGGCGTCGCTCGACCCGCCGCTGGTGTCGATCTGTTCCGGGCGCAACAGCCGTGTCTTCGGTCCCATCGCCGAACGTAAGGCGTTCGGCGTCAACATCCTCGGCCGGGGGCAGCAGGCATTGGCATTCGCCTTTGCGAACGGCCCGAATGCGAGCGGCTTCGCCGATCTGCCGCATCGCGCGCTGGAAGAGGCTTCGCCGCAGATCATCGGCGCGCCGGTCTTCATCGATTGCACGCTGGAACACAGCTATGATGCGGGCGATCACGTCATCTTCATCGGTCGCGGCGTTCGTGTCGACTTCGCCTCGGATGTGCCGCCCTTGCTGTATCACAAGGGCGGGTTTCCGGATTTCGCGCCGCTGTGACCGGTGTCGGACAGGGCGTGGCGGCGCTCGCAGCAGAGGTCTGCGCCGGCCGGCGATCGGCGGTGGCGATCGCCGAAGAGACATTGGCCCTGGCCGATGCCTATGACGCGGTGCAGCCGCAGACCTGGATCACCCGCCTGTCGCGCGAAGATGTCCTGCGACGCGCGGCCGAGGTCGACCGGCGTGTTGCAGCGGGCGAAGACCTGCCGCTGGCGGGTGTGCCGTTCGCGATCAAGGACAATATCGATCTCGCCGGGGTGCCGACCACGGCGGCATGTCCGGCCTTCGGATATGTCGCGGACGAAAGCGCGTTCGCCGTCCAGCGCCTGATCGATGCCGGCGCGATCCCGATCGGCAAGACCAATCTCGATCAGTTTGCGACCGGCCTGGTCGGCAGCCGCAGCCCCTATGGCGCCTGTGCCTGCGTCTATAATCGCGATTATGTCTCTGGCGGTTCGAGTTCCGGGTCGGCGGTTGCCGTGGCGGCGGGCATCGTGCCCTTCGCGCTCGGCACCGATACCGCCGGATCGGGGCGGGTGCCGGCCGCGTTCAATGGGCTGATCGGCTTCAAGCCGACCTGCGGGCGGTGGAGCAAGCGCGGCGTCGTACCGGCGTGCCGGTCGCTCGATTGCGTCAGCCTTTTCACCACGACGATCGCGGACGCCCTGGTGATCGATCGCGCGCTGACGGCATATGATCGCGATGATCCCTATTCGCGCACCGCATCGAGCGCGCCCGCCGCGATCGCGAGGATCGGCATTCCGCTCGCCCGCAACCTGAACTGGTGCGGCGACGGCCAGTCGCAGGCACTCTACGAACGGGCACGCCGAAAGGCCGAGCAATCGGGCCTCGCCCTGGTGGATGTCGATATCGCGCCACTGCTCGAATGCGCCAAACTCCTCTATCAGGGCGGCTGGGTGGCCGAGCGCCACAGCGTCGTTTCGGACCTGTTGCGCGACAATCCGGCCGCCATCCATCCGGTGGTGCGCGCGATCGTCTCGCCCGGCGGCCAGATGACGGCGGGGCAGGCGTTCGAGGACCTGGCCGCGCTGAAAGGCTATGAGCGGCTTTGCCGTGAAATCTTCGGGACGGTCGACGCACTGCTCCTGCCGACCGCGCCCACCATCTATCGGATCGATGAGGTGCTGGCCGAGCCGTTCGGCCTGAACGCCAATCTGGGGCTGTACACCAATTTCGTGAATATGCTGGATCTGTGCGCGATCGCGATTCCATGCGGATTTCGCGACAATGGAACGGGTTTCGGCGTGACGCTGATCGGCCCGGCATGGAGCGACCCGGCGCTGGCCGATCTCGCCCGCGATCTCGAGGACATCGCAATGGAAAAACCCCAGCTGGATCTTGCGCCACCTGCCGATACGGTCAGGCTGGCGGTTGTCGGCGCCCATCTTTCGGGCATGCCGCTCAACTGGCAATTGTCGTCGCGTGGCGCACGACTGGTCCGCCAGTGCCGGACCGCCCCCTGCTACGACCTCTATGCGATGGCGGACAGCGTGCCGCCCAAGCCGGCGCTGGTGCATGTCGGGGATGGCGGCGGCGCCATAGAGGTGGAAGTCTATGAATTGGGGCTGCCGGCCTTCGGCAGCTTCACCGCCGAGGTGCCCGCGCCGCTCGCGATCGGCACGCTGACGCTGGAGGATGGCGAGCCGGTGAAGGGATTTGTCGGCGAACCGCGCGCGATCGTCGGTGCCCGGAACATTACGGACTTCGGCGGGTGGCGCGCCTTTTGTGCGGCGGCGGAAAAACTCTAAAGCATCGTGCGGAAAAGTGGGAACCGGTTTTCCGCAACAACGATGCGATCAATATGCAGAGCAGGATGTCGTGCGCGCTCGTCCAAGTCACGTCGGCGCATTTGATGTCATCAGTCGATTGAAGTCTATTGTCAGCGGAGGCGACCATGTCCGATCAGATCAATCACGACCATCGCCCCCGCCGGGCGAGCTGGACGCATATCGCGCTGCACGTGAAGGATATCGAGAAAACCATCGCCTGGTATGAACGCTATACCCATCTCAAGCTGCTCCAGCGCGGGCAGGAGATGCTGGGCTATAATGCCTGGCTCGGCGACTCCACGACGGCCGACAATCCCTTTGTGCTGGTGCTCGCGCAATTCTTCGAGGGCAAGGATCCGTTCGCGCCGGCGCAGCATCCGCCGATGGCGCCGTTCGCGCATATCGGCATCGAACTGCCGACCAAGGAAGCGGTGGACGAGGTCGCCGCGCGTGCGAGCGCCGATGGATGCCTTGGTTTCGGTCCGAAGCAGATGCCCAAGCATGTCGGCTATATCTGCATGCTCAAGGACCCCGACGGCAACAATGTCGAGTTCTCCTACGATCAGGGCGTGTACGAAAAGGCGCGCGAGGTGTGGGGCGCATAGGCGCCACGCCGGCTGATCAAACGAGGGTTACGGTTCCACCGGCGCCGATCGCATGCGCGAACGCGGTGCGATTGGCGCGTCCCTGGCCGATCAGGTAGCTCTGGTCGGATCCGCACACGAATACCGATGCGCCCATTTGCAGGAACTCGGGAATCTCACCCGCATCGGTGATGAAGATCCCGAAGGCGATCGCGTTGCGCTTCGCGGCCTGTGCGACGGTGGCGACCGCCTCGATCAATCGGGGATCGCCATTGCCCTCCGCACCCAGGGACATCGCCAGGTCCGCGCGCCCGACGAACAGGCAATCGACGCCGTCGGTTCGTGCGATATCGTCGAGCCGCGACAGCGCACTCTTATCCTCGATCTGGCACCATAGCGAACTCCGGGCATCGGCCTGGGCCCGCTGCATGCCGGCCGCATGCCCGCCGAAATCCGCCGCGCGCGTCGATGGTGAAAATCCGCGCCGGCCTTTCGCATATTTCATCGCCGCGACGAGATCGGCCGCGCCGTCGCCATCGATCACATGCGGTGCGACGATCCCTTCAGCGCCCAGGTCCAGGCATTGGCCGATGAATGCAGGCGAATGATCCGCCGGGCGCACGAAGCACGGGATATCCGCGCTGCGGGCGCCGAGCACGACGCGATCGATCTCGCCGATTCCGAAGGGCGCATGTTCGGCATCGGCGATGATGAAATCGAGCCCGGCGCGGCCCAGCACCTCGGCGACATGATGCGACGCGCTTTTGAGGAAAGTGCCGAGAATCGGCTCCCGCCGTCGAATTCGTTCACGCAGGCTGGTCAAGGCGGGCTCCCCAGGAATGATCGGCCGAAATTCCTTCATTTTCCGTGGATGGCAACACTGGACGGACTTTTCAGCAATAGAACAACCTCCCGACATGTCGGCGTGCACCATTGGTCAAGTCGCGCCATTGCCCGATTTGGCGGTTGCTGGTTACTTGGATCGCAGAGCAGATCATCGTTTCTCTCAGCGGAACACGGGCCGAAATATTTTGACAAATCTTTGCAAAATAGAAGGAAACGAGGAATCCGGCCTTGCATCGGTCGATCTGGTGTTGAGCCTGATCGAACTGCTGGCGGAGGCGCCGCGTCCCTGCCGCCTGACCGAGATCGCCCGCGACCTGGGCATCTCCAAGGCCAGGGCGCATCGTCACCTCCGGTCGCTGATGACGCGCGGTTATGTGCGTCAGGACGCCGAGAGCGAGCGTTACGAAATCGCGATCAAGCTGATGACGCTCGGCGATGCGGTGCGCGAGCGTTTCGACCTGCTCGCCGCGATGCGGCCGCAAATGTCGCGGCTGCGCGAGCAGACCTCGCAGACCGTGACGGCATCGGCGTTCATCGATGGCGCGGTCGTCGTCCTCGAGTTTCTCCACGGCCGCAACCTGATCGAATTCGGCGTGAAGCCGGGCGCGCGCCTGGATTATCATGCCACCGCGCATGGCCTTCTGGCATTGGCCTTTGGGCCGCCCGACCTTCTTCCTACCGTCGCCAAGGGGCCGCTCAAGGCCTGGACCTCCGCGACGATCACCAGCGAAGAGGGGCTGATCGCCGCGGTGGAACAGGTGCGCCGGCAGGGCTGGGCGTCGGCGCCCGACCAGTTGATGCTGGGCGTGAATGCCCTTGCGGCGCCGGTGTTCGATCATCGCGGAGACTGGTGCGGTGGCCTAGCGCTGGTCGGGTCGGCGCAGTTCATCACTGATCCGCCTGCTCAGCAACAACTTGATGAAGTCTTGGCGGCTGCCGCCGCGGCTTCGGGTAACTTTGTCTGGAAAGTAAAGGTAGCATGACTTATTCGCTTGCGGTCGATATTGGCGGCACATTCACCGACGTTGTTCTGCGCGGTGAGGATGGTTCGCTCAGTCTCGACAAGACTTTGACGACGCATGACGATCTCAAAAAGGGATTCTTCCGGGGCGTCGGCCTGGTCCTGGACAAGGCCGGGGTCAGCCCGAAGGACGTAACCGGCGTCGTCGTCCACGCCACCACCATCGTCACCAACGCGCTGATCGAGCGCAAGGGATCGCCGACCGCGCTGATCACGACCAGTGGGTTCGGCGATGTGCTCTCGATCCGGAACGAGCATCGCTATGAGATGTACGATCCGCAGATCGAATTCGCCCCGCCGCTCATTCCGGACGCGCTGACCTTCGGCGTGACCGAACGGACGCTCGCGGACGGCTCGATCTCGAAGCAGGTGGACCGGGCGGAGGTCGAGGCGCTGGCCGATCGGCTGCGGGCCGAAGGCGTCACCTCGGTGGCGGTGTGCCTGCTCAACAGCTTCCGCAACGCCGCGAACGAGCGCGAGGTGGCGGCGATCCTGGGCGAGAAGGCGCCCGGGCTCCATATTTCGCTATCCTCGGCGATCGCCCCACAGATCCGCGAATATCCCCGGGCATCTACGACCGCCGTCAATGCCTATGCCATGCCGATCACCCAGCCCTATCTGCATGGACTGCAGGTCGGCCTGGAAGAAGCCGGCATCCCCAACCGGGTGCTGATCATGCTGAGTTCGGGCGGCATCATCGGGGCGGATGTCGCCGCGCGCAATCCGGTGCGGATGATCGAAAGCGGCCCCGCCGCGGGTGCGCTTGCCGCGAGCTGGTATGCGGAGCGGCTGGGGCTCGACCGGCTGCTGTCGTTCGACATGGGCGGGACGACCGCGAAGGCCTGCCTGATCGAAAATCGCGAGCCGCTGGTCACCGGGACGTTCGAGGTCGATCGCATGTATCGCTTCTGCGAGGGCAGCGGCATGCCGCTGCTCATTCCGTCGGTGGACATGATCGAAATCGGCGCGGGCGGCGGCAGCATCGCCAGCGTCGATACGCTTGGCCTGCTCAAGGTGGGGCCGCATAGCGCGGGATCGATGCCGGGGCCGGCCTGTTACGGGCGCGGTGGCACCTCGCCGACGGTCACCGATGCCGATCTCGTTCTGGGGCTGCTCGACGCGGACAATTTCCTGGGCGGCGACATGAAGCTCGATCGGGCTGCCGCGGAACAGGCGATGTCGTCGCTTGCAGCAGCGCTTGGCGCCGATGTCGCGCGCACGGCGGAGGGCATTTACCGCATCGTCGCCGAAGCGATGGCCAGCGCGGCGCGCACGCACCTGACCGATCGGGGCGTCGATTATCGCGGCATTCCCTTGCTCGCCTTTGGCGGCGCCGGGCCGGTGCATGCCTGTGCCGTCGGGGAATTGCTCGGCAGCTCCGCCGTGATCTTCCCGCCACAGGCGAGCGTCCTGTCCGCGTTCGGCACCTTGGTGACGCCGGTTCGGCTGGATCTGGTGCGCAGTTGCCTGGGGCGGCTCGATGCGCTCGATTGGCAGGAAGTCGGCCTGCTTCTTGACGAGATGGTGGCCGAGGCGATGGACGCGCTTGCCGAGGCGGGCTGCGATCATGAATCGGTGCGCCTGATCTTCGGCGCCGATCTCCGCTATTTCGGCCAGCAGAACGAACTCGGAATCATGTTCGCGGGTGACCCGCGCCAGCATCGCGATATCGCGGCGATCCAGGCGGATTTCGAGGCGGCCTATTTCGCGCAGTACGGCGTCAATCCATCGCATGTCGCGCTCGAGATCGTGAACTGGCGCCTCACCGCCGTCGGCCCCGATATCGATTTCAGGGGAACCCCGCCGGCGGCGGGTGTGCAGGGCGCGGCGAAGCGCGAGCGCCTGACCACGCTGTGGCCGGATGCCGGGCCGGTGCCCGTCTATGAGCGGGCGACGCTTGCGGCGGGCCAGATCATCCCCGGCCCGGCTTTGATCGAGGAGCGCGAGACGACGATCGTGCTGCCCCCGCGCTGGGATGCGGCAATCAACGAACTGGGCTGCATCGTCGCGGAAATCAGGAAATGAGCATGGACGGAATCGAACTCGAAATCCTGTGGTCGAACATCATCGGGATCGTGAGCGAACAGGCCAAGGCGCTGCAGCGCACCGCGTTCAGCCCGATCGTGCGCGAGGCGGGCGATCTGGCGAGCGGCTTGTTCGATGCGCGGGGCCGCATGGTGGCGCAGGCCAATACCGGCACGCCCGGGCATATCAACTCGCTTGCCGCCGCCGGCAAGACGCTGGCGGACATGTTCGCGAACCGGCTGGTGCCCGGTGATGTGCTGATCACCAACGATCCCTGGCTGTCGGCGGGGCATTTCTTCGACATCACGGTGCTGACGCCGATCTTCTGGGACGACCGGCTGATCGGGTTCGTCGGCTCGACGATCCATCACACCGATATCGGCGGTTATGGCATCGGCGCCGGTGCGCGCGACATCCATGAGGAAGGGCTGTGGATCCCGCCGCTCAAACTGTACGAATCCGGCGAGCCGAACCCGGTGCTGCACGACATCATCCGCCGCAACGTGCGCACGCCCGATCATGTGCTGGGCGATCTGGCCGCGCAGATCTCCAGCGGCCGCGCTGGCGGCGAGCGCCTGATCGCTCTCTGCGAACGCGCTGGGCTCGACGATATCGAGGATCTCGCCGAAGAGATCATCAGTCGTTCCGAAGCCGCGACGCGCAACGCCATTCGTGCCCTGCCCGCCGGAACCTGGCATGGCGAGAGCCGCTTCGACGTGCCCGGCGGCGAGGTGATCACGCTCAAGGCGGCGGTGACGATCGACAATGAGCAGGGTGAGGTCGTGATCGATTTCACCGGAAGCAGCGGCGCCAGCCCGCTCGGCATCAACGTGGTGATGAACTACACCCATGCCTATTCCACCTTCGCGGTGCGGAGCTGCCTCAATCCCGAACAGCCGAACAATTACGGTTCGCTCGCGCCGATCCGGGTCAAGGCGCCCGAGGGCTGCATCGTCAACGCCGCTTATCCCTCTCCGCTCAATGCGCGTCACGTCGTGGGCATGTTCGTGCCCATGCCGATCCTGAAGGCGTTGCATCAGGTGATCCCGGATCGCGTGATCGCCGAAGGGTCCGGCGCCGTCTGGACCGTGCAGATCCAGGGCAAGCAGGCGAGCGGGGAGGCTTTCACCTCCTCCATGTTCAACTATTCCGGCGGCATGGGCGCGCGCGCGAGCAAGCCCGGCCCCAGCGCGACCTGCTATCCCACGGGTGTGGCCGCGGTGCCGATCGAAATTCTCGAAGCGGCGATGCCGATCGTCTTCGATCGGCGCGAACTGCGGCGCGGCTCGGGCGGAAAAGGGCGTTCGCGCGGGGGCGATGGCCAGATCATCGGCTTCCACATGAATACCAGCGAACCCTGGCTGCTGAATGCCGTGCCGAGCCGCCTCGATGACGGTCCGGACGGGCTCGACGGCGGCGAGAAGGGCGCCGCGGGACGGTTCCTGGTCAATGGCGAAACGCTTTCGGAATCGCGGAAGATGACGATGAGACCCGAGGACGTCGTGCTTTTCGAGACGCCCGGCGGCGGCGGCTACGGCCTGGCTTGAGGAGGCCCCGCATGCTCGATCTGAAAGCCGCGAACTGGGAAGCGCTGGCATGGGAAGATGTGCGCGAAGGCGTGCAGCGCAAGGTCTTCTCCGGCGAAGGCGCGACCGTTTCGCTGAACCGGTTGCAGCCCGGGCACGAGCCGCGCCCGCACAGCCATGTCCACGAACAGATCGTCTACATCCTTGAGGGCCGGATCGATTTCCATGTCGGGAAGGATGGTGCCGTCCATCATCTCGGGCCGGGCGGGTTGCTCGTGCTGCCACCCGATATCGAACATTATGGCGTGGTCGTCGGCGACGTCCCGGTGCTCAATCTCGACATATTCACGCCCAAGCGTGACGAATATTTAGGTTGAAAATCAAGAAGGAGCGGAAATGACTACTCCCAATACGCTTATCTTTGTCGATCTGGCGTCGGATGATCCGGCTGCCGCCGGAAAATTCTACAATGAAGTCTTCGGATGGCGCGATGATGATCGCCCCCATGGCGTGTTTCACCGCATGGTGCCGGGCGGGAACTTCCTCAATTCGGATGGCAGCGAAAGCCAGATCGGCAATCTGCACCTGGGCATTTTCGATGCGGCGAATGCGCGTCCGCATCCCGAGGCCGCCGGCGTCGAACCGCGCACCCTGGCGGTGGGCGGGCGCAAGGCGCGCATCTGGATACTGGTCGGCGACGGGCAATCGCACGAGGATATTCTTCAGCGCGCGGTCGATCGCGGCGCCTCGATCCTGTGGCGCAACCATTATTGGGAAACCTTCAACGGCTTCAATCACGCGTTCGCCGATCCATGGGGCAACGAGATCATCCTGTGGGTGAAAGCGGGCGAAAATCCTGTCATTCCATCGGACTATACGCGCGAATAGTCGAGTTTCGGCGGATAGGCAGAAAAGAAAGATCGCGGTTCGAATCAGGTCAAGTCAGCAAAATCGACAAAGTGTGAACGTGTAACAATCCGTCGAGCAAAAGTGTTCGTGGCGGATGGGATGTATTTGTCTCTGAAGTAATCGAATGCAAATTTCGATGCGCGCTTAGACAAGAGCGATGATCTGAATCAATATTAATTAGAATTGGATTTGGCTGGGCTTCGAATTCAGCCGAACGATCGGTAGGGAGGGGCTTCAATGTTGAATCGTCGGATTTCTTTTGTCGTTTCATTGATGCGCGCGTCCGCCGCGGTCGGTGGCCTGTTGGCCGGCGGCGCGGCGATCGCGCAGCCCCAGCAGGCGGCGCCCGCATCGGCGGAAGCGGCGCCGCCGCAAGAGACCGATGCCCCGGAGATCGTGGTGACGGCCGACCGTGTCGGCCTGCTCGAAAGGGTACCGAACGACACCGTGTTCGGCCTGGACAAGCCCCTTATCGAAACGCCGCGATCAGCCAGCTTCGTGAGCGATACGACGCTGGATCGCTACGGCATCCAGACGCTGGACAAGCTGACCGCGATTTCGCCGGGCACCTACACCGCCAGCTATTTCGGCATTGCCGGGGCGGTGCAGATCCGGGGCACGCTGGCCGAAAATTATTTTCGCGGTTTCAAGCGGATCGAGAACAAGGGCACCTTCTCCACGCCGATCGGCGGCGCTGCGGAATTGCAGATCCTGCGTGGCCCACCGGCGGCGGTGTTCGGCCCCGGCAAGATCGGCGGCCTGGTCAATTTCATCCCCAAGTCGGCCACCAAGGAAGGCAAATATCTGACCGAAGCCACCGGTGAGATCACCCTGACCGCGGGCAGCTACAAGAAAAAGAATGCAACCGCGCAGATCGGACTTCCGGTTCGCCTGGGCGGCGTTCAGGGCGGCATCTATGCCTATGGCGAAGTCGAGGATTCGCACAGCTTCTATCGCGGCATCAATCCGCGCCGTCAGTTGGGCGAGATCTCGGTCGATCTCGATCTGGGATCCGACTGGAGCGTCGCGTTCGGCGGGATGGCCTATCACTCCAAGGGCGATATCCAGACGCCGGGCTGGAACCGCCTGACGCAGGACCTGATCGACAACCAGAATTACATCACCGGCCGCAATACGGTGCTGGTCGACGCCAATGGCAACGGGCGGCTGGAGCCCACCGAGATCAGCCCCGGTGGCACCTATCCGTTCACGACCTCGCTCTACAAAGGCTATTTCGGCTTCACGCCGGCGGCCGATCCCCGCTTCGTTCTCGATACGGGTTTCGGAACCGCGAAGATCAGCCCGCGCACGGTGTTCGTGAGCGATGCGGATTTCTCGCGGACGAGTACCTACACCTTCTATTTCGATCTGGTGAAGTCGCTGGGCGACAATTCCGAGATCAAGCTGCAGCAATTCTACGACAGCCTCGATAACGAACGCTTCGTCAGCTACGGCTACCCCGCCGACTATAATTCCTGGACCGCGGAATCGCGCCTGAGCGTCACCTTCCCGCTCGACCTGTTCGACGGCGGGCTGACCTCCAGGAACCTTGTCGGCGTATCCTATCGGACCTATCGCGGCCGGAAGAAGGAATCCTACAATAGCGGGCTGCTTTCGCTCGATCGCCGCGATCTCGTCTTCGGGCCGACGGCCACCGACATCTTCGATTCACCGTTCGACAATCAGGGCGGGCTCGGTTGGGAAACCGACGTCAAAAGCCGGTGGAACGATTTCGGCATTTTCCTGACCAGCGACATCGTCATCGGCCGGCTCAACCTCATCGTCGGTGGTCGTTACGATTCCTATTATGCCAAGTCGAAGGATCTGGGCGTGTTCGTGTTCGGCCCGCCGGAACTCAAGACGGGGGTCGAGGGCAAGAAGGACAAGTTCACCTATAGCGGCAGCGCGACCTACAAGCTGCCCGGCGGATTCATGCCCTATATCACCTATGCGCGCTCGGCGGCGCTCGAGGTCGAGCAGGCCGGCGATATCCGCCCGTCGAACATCCCGAACAGCTTCGTCTCGGATTCGTCGCTGATCGAGGGCGGCATCAAGTTCCAGTTGTTCGACAATACGCTGCTGGGCGCGCTCAACGTGTATCGGCAGAAGCGCACCCAGCTGGGCGGGCTTGCGAGCATCGTGCAGCCGACGATCGGCAAGGGCCTGGAATATGAATTCCGCTGGCTGGCGACGGACAATCTGAGCTTCACGCTGGTCGGCAATGTCCAGCAGACCAAGATCATCGGTCCTGACAAGAGCACCATCTATCTGCCGGCGCGCATCGTCGGCGTGTCGCCGCAAAATGGCTTTGGCGGTGCGTATCTGACCTTCGATTTCTCGCAATATGGCGGCGTGCCGGGCAACTACATCAACACGCTGGTGCCGAAGTCGGTGGTGAGTGCGTTCACCACCTATACCAGCGACCCGCTGTCCTGGGGGCGCTGGGGCTCGACGGCGGGCGTGTCCCGCGCTTCCAAGACATCGGGGATCCTGCCGGGCGCCGTCGTCTATCCGAGCTATGCCGTCGCGAACTTCTCGATCTTCGCGGAGCATGGCCCGTGGAACGTCACGCTCAACGTCGATAACCTGTTCGACAAGCTCTATTTCACGCCGGATGCCGGGGTGATCGCCGATCTTGGCGCCTTGCCGAGCCGTGGACGCGAGTGGCGGATCACGCTCAAGCGCAAGTTCTGACGCCCGCCGTTCGATCATGCCGGGCGATCGTCGGGATGGCGCGGCATGATCGGGGTCGGTGAGGGGATGGATGCGATGTCGGGTCGCGGGTCCGGCACGCTGGCGGCGCTGGCTTTCGAATGTTCGCCCGTCGCGACGATCTATACCGAAGATCGCGTGGTGAAACATGGCAACGCTGCATTTGCCGAGATGTTCGAGCTTCCCGCCGAACGCCTCTTCGGGCTGGCGATGGAGCTGTTCTATCCCGCGATCGTGGAGTCCGAACGCGTGGCCGGCAATGCCGGCCGCGCGCTGCGCGCCACCGGCCGCCATGCCGACGAGCGCGTGATGCGGCGCCAGGGCGGATCGCTGTTCTGGTGTGCCGTCACCGGCCGGGCATTGCAGCGGCAGGATCCGTTCGCGCAGACCGTGTGGTGTTTCCAGGATCTATCCCGCCAATGGAATATCGGCGCGCTCCGCCCACGCGACCGGGATGTGGCGATGCTCGTCTGCGCGGGGCACACGGCAAAGCATATCGGGCATATGCTCAATCTTTCGCCCCGCACCGTCGAAGCCTATCTCGCGCGGATCAAGGCCACGCTCTCGGTACGGAATGTCGCGGAACTGGTGTCCCGCTTGCGTCCGGCCTTTCCGCACGGCGCCGAATTTCAGACGCGGATGCGCGCCTCGGTCCTGGCGACCACCTCGTCGGCAGTCACGCCGGGCGCGCATTCGACGAGCTGAAAGGGCGAGGCGGGATCCGCGCGGCGCAGCACGCACAGGTCGGTGATCACCATGTCGACGACATTCCGGCCGGTCAGCGGCAGCGTGCAGGCGCGCTTGATCTTGGATTCGCCCGATTTGGACAGGTGATCCATCGTCACGATCACCCGCCGTGCGCCCGCGACCAGGTCCATCGCGCCGCCCATGCCCTTGATCATCTTGCCGGGTATGATCCAGTTGGCGATGTCTCCGGTCTCGGAAACCTCCAGCGCGCCCAGGATCGTCAGGTCGATATGGCCGCCGCGGATCATCGCGAAACTGTCCGACGACGAGAAGAAGCTGGAATCGGGCAGTGCGCTGATCGTCTGCTTGCCGGCGTTGATCAGGTCCGGATCCTCTTCTCCCTCATAGGGAAAGGGGCCGATGCCGAGCATGCCGTTTTCGGATTGCAGCGTCACGATCATCCCGTCGGGGATGTTGTTGGCGACCAGCGTCGGGATGCCGATGCCGAGATTGACATAATAGCCGTCGCGCAATTCCTGTGCTGCGCGGGCGGCGATCTCGTTGCGGGTCCAGGGCATCAAACGGCCTCCCTCGGGCGATTGGTGACGAACTCGATATGCTTGACGGGGGCCGGATTGAGCAGCAGCCGCTGGACATAGATGCCGGGCAGGTGAACCTGGTCCGGATCGATCGATCCGGCGGGCACGATCTCCTCCACCTCGGCGATGCAGATCCGGCCTGCTGCCGCCATCGAGGCGTTGAAGTTGCGCGCCGTCTTGCGGAACTGAAGATTGCCCGTCTCGTCGGCGCGCCAAGCCTTGATCAGGGCGAGGTCGCCTTGGATCGCTTCCTCCATCACATAGGTGACGCCTTTGAAATCGCGCAATTCCTTGCCGTCGGCCGCCATCGTGCCGACCCCCGTGCGCGTGAAGAAGGCGGGAATGCCTGCACCTCCGGCGCGGCACCGCTCGGCGAGCGTGCCTTGCGGGCAGAATTCCAGCTCCAGTTCGCCGGCGAGATACTGGCGTTCGAATTCCTTGTTCTCGCCGACATAGGAGGAGATCATCCTGGCGATCTGGCGCGTGCGCAGCAATCGGCCCAGCCCGATCCCGTCGATGCCCGCATTGTTGGAAACGCAGGTCAGGCTTTTGGCGCCCAGCGCCTCGATCGCGCCGATCAGGGCTTCCGGAATGCCGCACAGCCCGAAACCGCCGACCAGAAGGGTCATCTCGTCATGAAGGATGTCGCGCAGCGCGGTCTCCGCGTCGTGATAGATCGGCTTCACTTCATCGCCTCCAGGATCGATGCATAGGTGGTAACGGCGCCGCCGCCCATGTTGACGCACATCGCGATTTCCGCGCCGGGAAGCTGCATGTCCCCGGCCTGGCCGGTCACCTGCCGGGCGGCGATCACGTGCATCGAAACGCCGGTCGCGCCCACCGGATGGCCCTTGGCCTTCAGCCCGCCGGACAGGTTGATCGGCAGCCTGCCGCCGCGCCCGGTCGCGCCATCGATGACCGCGCCGCCGCCCCCGCCCGGCGGCGCCAGCCCCAGCGCCTCGACGAACAGCAATTCGGCGATGGTGAAACAGTCATGCACTTCGGCCAGGTCGAGATCGTCGACGGTGACGCCACCCTGCGCATAGGCCTGCGCGATCGCGCGCGCCGGCCCTTCGAACGCCGCCGGATCCTTGCTCGAAAGCGGCAGCAGGTCGCTGACATGGGCGGTGGCGCGGAAGCGGACCGCCTTCGCGAAATCGCCCGCCATGTCGTCGGCGACGAGTATGATCGCCGCCGCGCCGTCCGAGATCAGCGAACAGTCGCTGACCTTCAGCGGATCGGAGATCATCGGATTCCTGTCCGAAACCGTGCGGCAGAAATCGAGCGTCAGCGGCCGATGCATCTGCGCCAGCGGATTCGCGAGCGCGTTTTGATGATTCTTGACCGCGATATGCGCCATCGCCTCCGCGGGATCGCCATGGCGCTCGCCATAGGCCCGGGCGAAGCGCGCGAAGATGTCGGGGAACGAGACGCCCGCCTCTTCGCGCTGATAGGATGCGCCGCCAAGCGCCCGGGTGATGCCTGCCGTATCCAGCCCGCTCATCTTCTCCGCGCCGACCACCAGCGCCACGCGCACGCGGCCGCTGCGGATCGCATCGATCGCCGAATAGAGCGCCGCGGAGCCGGATGCGCAGGCATTCTCGCAGCGCGTCGCGGGCTTGTAGCGCAGCGCGGGATCGATCCCGAGGATCATCGACGAGCAGAAACCGTCCGCGACCATGCCGGAGTTGAAATGGCCGAGCCATACCGCGTCCACCTGGCCCGCGCCGATCCCGGCATCGTCGAGCGCCTCGCGCGCGGCCGACTGGATCAGCGCCTCGATGTCCAGCCCGTCATGCCGCCCGAACTTCGTATGGCCCCATCCGACGATCAATGCTTCCATGGCGATGCGCTCCTCACCTTGTGCCGCTGCGGCCTTTCGATGCCGAAGCGGCGCAAACCCGCCAAGACTGTATTTCTACGGTTATCGGCGTGGCGCCGTGGATTCCTGCCCGCAGGTCGGTTCGCGCAGTATTGCCGTGCATCTGGAAGCAAGACCGTTCTCCGCGATGCTCCCTAAATTCACATCCGCATAAGGACAGTATTTGGGGGTGGACGTGAATTCAGACGTGCTCAGCGACGCATTCTTCGAGTCTCTCGGGAGTTCGAACGTGGCGCTCGAGAAGGCCAACACGCTGCCTCCGGCCTGCTATACCGATGACGCTTTCTATCGGTTCGAACAGGAAGCGCTGTTCAATCACGAATGGCTGTGTGTCGGCCGCGAGGCGCAGGTCGCGAAGCCCGGCGATTATTTCACGACGCGGATCATCGGCGAGCCGATCATCGTCGCGCGCGATCGCGCCGGGGTGATCCATGCCATGTCGGCGGTCTGCCAGCACCGGGCCATGCTCGTGGCCGAAGGGGCGGGCAATGCGCGCAGCTTCGTCTGCCCCTATCATCACTGGACCTATGGGCTGAACGGCGATCTGGTCGGCGCGCCGGCGATGGGCCGGACCTGCGATTTCGAGAAATCGTCCGCCGGCCTGCCGGTCTTCAAGGTCGAGATCTGGTTCGGCTTCATCTTCATCAATTTCGATCGCGATGCCGCGCCGCTGGCGCCGAGGCTGGCTGAAGTCGGCAAGGCGATCGCCAATTACCGCCTCGACGAGGCGGAGACGCTGACGCCCTTCACCGGGCAGTTCCCGTGGAACTGGAAGGTGATGTTCGAAAACAACAATGACGGTTATCACGCCAGCCGGCTTCACCAGGGGCCGTTGCACAATTTCGTGCCCAGCGAGCGCGCGGTCTTTCCGGACTCCGATCCGGCCGATGCGGGTTTCCTGCGCTTCAACGGCACGCTTCATCCCGATGCGAGCTTCAATCCCACGCAGCGCGCGGTGCTGCCGATCTTCCCCGATCTGGTCGCGGAGGATCGTGGCCGCATGACCTTCGCCAATGTGCCGCCCACATTGTCGCTGGTGATGACCAGCGATCTCGTCATCTATCTGATCCTTCGCCCCGACGGCGCGGAGACGATGGAGCAGGATACCGGTTTTCTGGTGGCGCCCGGCGCCAGCAAGGATCCCGCGTTCGAGCATCGGCTGGAAATGATCATGACGTCCTCGCGCAAGATCATCGCGCAGGACATGCATGTCGACGAGCTGGTGCAGCAGGGGCTGCGGTCGCGCTTCGCCACGCGCGGCCGCTATTCATGGCAGGAAGGTGCGCAATCGCAGTTCAACCGCTGGCTGATCCTGCGATATCTCGCCGCGTGGCAGGCGCTGAAGGCGCGGGGCGAACAGGGGGCGTAATCATCGGGGTCTGGCGGCTTGTCGATCGCGAGCGCGCCGAAATATATCGTGAGGCAAACAGCCGACGAAGCAGGAGAGGTTTGAAAATCAGTGGAGGCTTGGCGATTCAGCACCGATTCCTATCCCCCGCTCGAACGGGCCACGGCCTGGCGAGATGCGATGAGCCGGCTCGGCTTGCCGGTGGGGGAGCTTGAAGACCGGGACCCACCCGAAGCATCGGTGACGTGCCTGACGTCGCCGCTCGGCATCGAGTTCGCGCTGATCGATGCGGACGCCCAGACGATCAGCGGGCGGCGCACCGATCTTCCCGCCGCGATCTGGCTGGCGGTCTTGCTGAGCGGCGAAGCCACGATCCAGGACGGCGAAGACAGTCTGGCGATGGCGATCGGCGACATGGCCTATGGGCCGACGGGGCGAACAGCGACGCTGGCGCTGCACACGGCGTGCCGGATCCTCTTCGTCAGCGCGCCGCGCGTGGCGCTCGATCATCGGCTGGTGTCGGTGCGCGGGCTGCAGATCGGCCGGCTGGAGGCGGGGCTGGGCGTTTCGGGCATTCTGTCCGGCTTCCTGCGCTCGACCGCCGACGCCTTGCCCGATCTGTCGGCGGACGATCTGCGCCCGGTGGAGCTGGCGCTGACCGAGCTTCTCGCGGCCAGCCTGGCGGTGGTGAGCGAGAACGGCAATGGCGAGGCGGGCGCGATGTCGCCCTATCTCCATCGCATCTGCCAGATGATCGAAACCCTGTTGCCGGATGCCGATCTTTCGCTGCGGCGGCTGGCCGACAAGGCCCATGCCTCGCCGCGCTATATCCAGAAGCTGTTCGCATCGGCGGGCGATACGTTCGGCCATTATGTCCGCGTGCGCAGGCTCGAGCGGTGCCGGCTGGATCTGGGCAGCCCGATGCGGATGCGGCTGTCGATCTCCGAAATCTGCTTTCGCTGGGGCTTCAACGATTCCGCGCATTTCAGCCGCGCGTTCCGCAATCAATATGGCATGTCGCCCCGCGAATATCGGCGCGCCGCCGGTGCGCAGGCCGATGATGTCGTCGAACCCGGCGATCCCTTTTGACGTGTGCGCAACCTGAGCGCGACGCGCGGCCGCGCGCCGTGACGATCATGACGACCACCGGGTCGCATCGATGAGACAACAACAATCCGGAGGGGAATGAGTGTGACGGATCTGGCCGATTCCGACGTGAGATCGCAACCGCCCCTGCCGGGCTGGGCGGCGTTTCTCTGCGTTTCGCTGATGTTCTTCTTCCTGAACCTGGCGACATTCCAGACGCTGGGCGTCGTCCTGTTCAAGATGGTCGCCGAATTGAGCTGGTCGCAGACGGCGGCGGGCTCGAGCTTCGTCTTCCTCGGCCTTGCCTGCGGATTGATGAGTCCCTTGCCCGCGCTCACGATCAGAAAGTTCGGCAGCCGTGCAACCTTGTGCATCGGCTCCATCGTGCTGGCCGCAGGCTTCTGGCTCTGCGCCAACGGCGATACGCTGGTGAGCTTCTACATCGCGATGACCATGATCGGCGCGGGATTTTCGTTCAGCGGAACGGTGCCTGGCGTCTATCTGATCGCGGGCTGGTTCGAAAAATATTCGTCGCGCGCCATCGGCTTCTATTTCATGTTCGGCGCACTGGGCGCGGCCTTCGGTCCGCCGATCGTCGACTGGATCGTAAAGGAACTCGGGTGGCGCGGCCACTGGACGGCGATGGCGGTCGTCGCCGGCCTGCTCGGCGTGATCTGCCTGCTGCTGGTCCGCGACAGAGCGAGCGATGCGGCGGCGGGCAGCAAGCAGAACGCGGCCGCGGGCACGCCGGACGCGCAATCATGGACGCCGCGCCAGGCGATGATGACCCGCCAGTTCATTTTGGTCGCGGCCGCCATGACGGGAACGATGGCATGCGTGCTGACATTGTCGAGCATGGTGATCCGCCATCTCGTCGATCACGGCGCGACCCCCACCAGCGCGGCTTTCATCTTCGGCATATTGGGGCTGGTCGCCACCTTCGTGAAGGCGGCGGCGGGCTGGGCCTGCGAGAAGATCAGGCCAGAAACCATCGCCGCCGTCGGGCTGTTGCTGCAAATGATCGGGAATATCCTGTTCGCCTTCGCCGCGTCGCCCGCCGTGCAGCTGCTCGCCGCGATCGCCTTCGGCGCGGGCTGGGGCTTCACCTATGTCGCGGGTCCGGTGCTGCTGATCCGCTATTTCGGCCGCACCGTTGGGCCGCGCATCCTGTCCGGCGTCTGGCTGGCGACGACGCTTTCGGCCGCGGGGCCGCTGGTCGCCGGCCTTGTCGCCGATCGCTGGGGAAGCTTCACGCCGATATTCTATGGCCTGGGCGGCGTCATGCTGGTCCTGGCCTTGCCCGTCTGGCTGATGCGCATGCCGGTCTTCGCGGCCACAGGCGGTGATGCCGCTGCGCCCCAGGCCGGGAATACAGGCACAGTCCTGCGCAATCCCGCCTGAAATCGTCGCCAAGGACAAATGGTCAATTCCGCCGACACCCCTCGACAAGACGTGAAATCATCGGGGGATTAGGTCGGTTCAACTGTCGTTGAAAGTCGTCGGGAGAAACATGGTGATAGTTGCGGGATTGGAAACAGCAGAGCTCAAGCCGGGCTTCGGTGCGGAAATCCTCGATGTGAATCTCGCCCGGAGTTCGGACGAGACTCTCGATGCGGTGGTGGAGGTCTTCAACCTGCGGGGCGCCGTGCTGCTGCGCGACCAGCAGCTCGAGCCGGACGACCTGATCCGTTTCATCTCCCGCTTCAACGAGCCCGAAGGGCATACGATCACGCAATTCACGATGCCCGAGCATCCGCAAATCTATCTTCTGTCGAACAAGGTGGTCGATGGGAAACCGGTCGGCGCGCATAATGACGGGGTCGGCTGGCACACCGATTATTCCTTCCGCGAAAATCCGGTGATGTGCACGATGCTCTATGGCGTGGAGGTTCCGCCCGAAGGATCGGATACGCTTCTGGCCGATCTTTGCGCCGCTTATGACGAACTGCCGGAGGATCGCCGGCGCTTCTACGATTCACTGTCGCTGCATCACAGCTATCTGCATTTCATGGAAACGCGCGAGCTGGGCCGCAAGGCGCATACGCCCGAATTGATCGCGGACAATCCCGATGTGATCCACCCGTTGGTGCGCGTCCATCCCCGCAACGAGCGCCGCGCCCTGTGGGTCAGCACGGGCACGGTGAAGGAAGTCATCGGCATGCCCAATCCGGAAGGGCTGGAGCTGCTGGAGGACATCGTCAAATTCGTGACGCAGGACAGGTTCGTCTACCGCCACAAATGGCGCGTCGGCGACGTGCTGGTGTGGGACAACCGCTGCACGCTGCACACCGGCACGCTGTACGACGACAAGAAATATACGCGGTTGATGTACCGCCTCTGGGCAAAGGGCGACAAGCCGATCGGCGTCGCCGAAGCCGCCTGACGAAGCGGGGAGGGGCGCGCGCGCCCGTCCGATGAACAGCCATATCGCGAACCGTCGCAGCGCATCGGATGCTGCGACGGCCCGCGCCAGCAATCCGGGGAAATAGACATGAAAATCACGTCCGTCGAAGCGCGCGCCGTCCGCATGCCGCTTGGCCAGCCCACCGCATTCGCGCAGCGGCAGGTCCATGGCCGCGACTATTGCCTGGTCCGGATCCGGACCGAAGACGGGGTGGAGGGCATCGGCCATTGCTATGCCGGCCATGCGGGCGGCGCCGTCGTGGCGGTCGCGGTGCGCGAACTGCTCGCGCCGATGCTGATCGGCCGGGATACGACGGCAACCGAGCTGTTGTGGAAGCAGATGTATCAGGAAGTGCTGCTGCACGGCCGCGCGGGATCGGTGATGCGCGCGCTCAGCATCGTCGATATCGCGCTGTGGGATTGCAATGCCCGCGCCGCCAACCTGCCGCTCTATCGCTATCTCGGCGCCGCGTTCGAGGGCAGCGTCCCGGCCTATGCCAGCGGCGGCTATTATCTCGACGGCAAATCGCCGGAAATGCTGGGCGAGGAAATGGCGAGCTATGTCGCGCTCGGCCTGAACGCGGTGAAGATGAAGGTTGGCCGCGGCGATCTGAGGTCGGAGGAGGCGCGTATCGCCGCCGCGCGCGACGCGATCGGGCCCGATGTGCTGCTGATGCTCGATGCGAACAATGCCTGGGCGGACGTTCCCACCGCGCTGCGTTTCCTCGAACGCTACGAACCCTATGATCCATACTGGATCGAGGAGCCTTTCGGCCCGGACCAGATCGACAATCACGCGAAGCTTGCCGCGTTCACCCATGTTCCGGTCGCGACCGGCGAGATCGAGGCCGGGCGCTGGCGCTTCAAGGAATTGCTCGACAAGGATGCCGCGGCGATCCTGCAGACCGATGCGGCGGTGTGCGGCGGCATTTCCGAGTTCCGCAAGATCGCGGCGCTTGCAGACGCCCATGGCGTGACGATGTGCCCCCACTGGTTCCACGATCTGCATATCCATCTGGTCGCATCCTCGCCCAATGGCCAGTTCGTCGAATTCTTCCCCGATGCGAAGGTCCTCAATTTCCGCGAACTGATCGATCGCCAGCTCGAGATCCGCGATGGCGGCCTGGCGCTGCCCGAGGAACCGGGCCTGGGATACCGGTTCGACGAAAAGAGCATCGCGCGCTTCGACAGCGAGGGTTGGCGATAACGCCGCGCGACCAGACACAGGAAAGGGATCGGACATGGATTTGGGGATCAGCGGCAGGACGGCGCTCGTGCTTGGCGGCGGGGGTGGCCTGGGCCGCGCCACCGCGATCATCCTGGCGCAGGAAGGCGCCAGGGTGGCGGTCGCCGATATCAATGCCGACGCGGCCGCCGCGACTGAGGCGGAGATCGCTGCGATGGGTGGCGAGAGCCTTGGCCTGCAATGGGATCTGGCGGACCTTTCGGCCATCGAGGGCAATGTGTCCGCGATCGAAAGCCGGCTCGGCCCCGTCGATATCCTGGTCAACATCACCGGCGGTCCGCCGCCGACGCCGGTCTCGCATCAGGATCCCGCCACATGGGCGCGGCAATTCCAGGCGATGATCCTGTCGGTGATCGCGATCACCGATCGCGTCCTGCCCGGCATGCGCCAGCGCAAATGGGGGCGCATCATCACCAGCACCTCGTCGGGCGTCGTCGCGCCGATCCCCAATCTCGGCATGTCCAACACCTTGCGCATGTCGCTGCTCGGCTGGTCCAAGACGCTGGCGCGCGAGGTCGGCGCCGACGGCATCACCGCGAACATCATCGTGCCCGGCCGGATCGCCACCGCGCGGATCACGCAACTGGACGAGGCCAAGGCCAGTCGGGAAGGCCGCTCGGTCGGCGAGGTTTCGGCGGAAAGCGAGGCGTCGATCCCGCTGGGCCGTTACGGTCGCCCGGAAGAGTTCGGCAATGGCGTCGCCTTCCTGGCCAGCGAGCGTGCCGCCTATGTCACCGGCACCACGCTCCGCGTCGATGGCGGCCTGATCCCCACGGTTTGACGATCAGCAGATGGAACAGCTTATGAGCAAGACAGACATGACGGCCGTGATCGAGAAACTCGCGACCATTTCCACCGCGACGCTGACGACGGTGCTTCTGAAGAAGGGCCTGCGCAACGTCTGGCTGCGCGGCGCGATGCCGCTGAAGCCCGGCCAGGGCAGGCTGGTGGGGCCGGCGTTCACGCTCAGGTTCGTGCCGGCGCGCGAGGATCTCGCCACGCCCGAATCCTGGGGATCGCCGATCTCCACGCGCGCCGCGATCGAGGCGATGCCGGCGGGCTGCATCGTCGTCGTCGATGCGATGGGCGTGCAGGATGCCGGCATCTTCGGCGACATTCTCTGCGAACGGATCAAGCTGCGCGAGGTGACCGCGCTCGTCACCGACGGGGTGATGCGCGATGTCGCCGGCGTGCTCGAAACCGAATTGCCGGTCTGGTGCAGCGGCGTGGCATCGCCGCCTTCGGTCGCCGGGCTGACCTTCGTCAACTGGCAGGAGCCGATCGGCTGCGGCGGCGTCGCCATATTCCCCGACGATCTGATCGTCGCCGACAGCGACGGCGCGGTGGTCGTGCCCCAGGCGATCGCGGCGGAGATCGCCGATCTCGCGATCGAACAGGAAAAGCTGGAGGACTGGATCCTCGGCGAAGTCCGCGCCGGCGCCAGCCTGCCCGGTCTCTATCCGCCCAATGAGGACAATAAGCGCCGTTTCAAGGAGCATCTGGCGGCCAAGGCCTGAGGTGGCGAGGCCTGCCCGATCGCACCCGCGCCGCACCGCATTCGTGGGATGTTTCACCACGCAACATCGCGGGGCGCGCGGGACGGGCATCTCCGCCTATCATGCCGACGCCCCGGCATGGCGCGCGCTCCCCGGCCTGGCGGCGTTCGACAATCCGTCGTTTCTGAGCGTCGATGCGCGGCGCAACCGCTTGTTCTGCATCTATGGTGACGGGCGCCATGCGTCCGCCTTCGCGATCGATCCCGTCGCCGGCAGGCTCAGGCTGATCAACCATGCATCGACCGGCGGCCTCAACGGCGTGCATCATGCGCTCGATCCGAGCGGGCGTTTCCTGATCGTCGCGAACCATGACAGCGGATCGCTCAGCCTGTTGCCGGTGGGGGACGACGGCGCGCTGGGTGCGGTTGCACAACATGTCGACCTGCCCGCCGGATCGGGACCGCGATCCGAGCAGTTCAGCGCGCAGCCGCATCAGGTCGTGTTCGATCCGTCGGGCCGCTATCTGCTGGTGCCCGCCAAGGGGCTCGATCGCGTGCTGGTTTTCGAATTCGACGATGCGCGCGGCCGGCTGCGATTGCGCGATGATGGTCATGCGGCGATGCGGCCGGGCGCCGGGCCCCGGCATCTCGTTTTCCACCCGACGCTTCCCGTGCTGTTCGTCGTCAACGAGATCGAGTGCTCGCTCGTCCTGTGCGGCTGGAATGCGGCGTCGGGCAGCATCCGTCCGCTCTGCCTGGCATCGACGCTGCCGGCGGACATGTTCGCGGCCAACACCGCATCGGCGATCGTGATCTCGCCCGATGGACGCAGCCTCTACGTCTCCAACCGGGGGCATGACAGCATCGCCCAGTTCGCCTTCGATTCTGCGGCGATGCGGATCCGGTCGGTGGAGTGGGTGCCGGCGAACGGCGCATGCCCGCGCTTCATGATGCCGGATCCCGGGAATGGCGATCTGCTTGTCGCGTCCGAAGGCGAGGGGCGGATTTCCGCGTTCGCATGCGCTCCGGGCGATGGCCGGCTCTCGTTCAGGGCAGTCGTCGCACAGTGCGGGAGCCCGAGCGCGATCGCCTTTTGCGATGTCCCCCCAAGCCAGGATGACGCTGGATGACGACAATATCGGAGAGACCATCGAAGCCGGTGCTGCTGACCGGCGCATCAGGCGCGCTGGGAACCATGCTTGCCCAGGCCCTGTCGGCCCAAGGCTGGCAGTTGCGCCTTACCGACCGGCTGGCCTTTCTCGCGGCGCTGCCCGACGGGGCGGCATTCACGCTTGCCGATCTGGAGGACGAGGCCGCGATCCGCAGCCTGGCCGAGGGATGCGGGACCATCCTCCATTTCGGCGGAGTCTCGATGGAGGAACCCTTCGATGCCGTGCTCGGCCCCAATATCCGGGGCGTCTATCATGTCTACGAAGCGGCGCGGCAGGTGGGCGCGCGGGTGGTCTTCGCATCCTCGCATCATGTCGCCGGCTTTTACGAGCGGGGCGTGACGGTGACGGCGGACAGCCCGATGCGGCCCGACGGTTATTATGCCCTGTCCAAGACTTACGGGGAAATGATGGCACGGCTCTATTGGGACAAGCACGGCGTCGAAAGCGTGCTGGTCCGCATCGGCGTCAGCCGCCCGCAGCCGACCGAAGACCGGATGCTCACCACCTGGCTGTCGCATCCCGATCTGGTTCGTCTGGTCGAGCGCAGCGTGCTGGCGGAAGCGGTCGGCTGCATCCCGATCTGGGGCGTATCGAACAACCGGCGGATGACATGGTGGCAAGGCGATGCACGCGAAGTGATCGGCTGGCAGCCGCAGGACAGCGCCGATCCCCATGCCTCCGCGATCGAAGGGCTCACCAGCGGCGATCCCGTCGCGGAACGCTATCAGGGCGCCGGCTTCTGCCGCAAATATTATACCCGCGACCTGCCGGCCGGCCGATGATAGCGGGCCGCGCGAAGCGTGAAGCACGCAACTCGCAATCGCGATGATCATGATGGAGTGAGGGGCATGCCCGCTGCCGAAGCCGCGAGCATGCCGGCTGTCGCCCCCCTCAGAATTTGAAGCGCGCGCCGAAATAGAATTGCCGGCCGGTATGGTGATACACGCTCAGCCGGTCGGCGGCGCTGTCGATATACTGGTCGATATATTCGTCGGTCAGGTTGATCGCCTCGAAGGTGAGCGTGACATTCTCGGTCACCTTCAGCGATGCGGACATGTCGACATTGATCGTCGAATGCACACCCTCCACGTCGTTGAAGGTCGGCTGGCCGGCATTGGGGTTGAAATTCGGCCCCGCACCCGGCGCCACGCCGTTGCGGCCCGGCACGCCGCCGGCCTGCACATAGCCGCTGCGATAGGCGACCGATCCGCGCAGGCTGAAGCGCTTGTCCTCATAATAGAGCGTCGCATTGGCGCTGTGCTTCGACAGGTCGGTCAGCGGCCGGATCACCACCGGCGCGCCCGCCGCGGTCGACAGCGGATATTCGATGTTCGATTTGACGTAGGTGTAGTTGGCCTGCACGCCCAGATTGCTCAGGAAGCCGGGCAGGAAGCGGAACGGCGTCTGGAAGCCGACCTCCAGCCCCTTCAGCGTGCCGCCCTTGCTGTTCAGCGGCTGGGTGACCGTGATCAGGTCGGTCGGCTGGATCAGCAACTGGCCGTTGGGGCCGGTGATGAGGGAATCGGGCAGGCCGAGCTGGTTGAACGGGATCGATTGCGCGGTGTTGGCGACGAAGCTGGAGATATCCTTGTAGAACAGCCCGACGACCAGCGCGGATTCGCGTGCGAAATACCATTCGAACGACAGGTCGTAATCCACCGCGATGATCGGCTCCACCGCCGGATTGCCGATATTGTAGGTGCGGTTGCCGCCGGAAATGCTGAAGGCGCCGGTGGGATTGAGGTTGCCCAGGTTCGGCCGCGTCATCACCCGCGCCACCGCGCCGCGCACGATCATGTCGCGATTGAGCTCCAGGCTCAGGTTCAGCGAGGGCAGCCATTCGCCATAGCTGCGCTCGTCGGCGACGAGCACGGCCAGCGCGCCGCCGGTATAGCCCGCCGAACGCTGGCGCGTGTCGACATAACGCACGCCCACATCGCCGCGCAGCCGCATGCCGCCCAGGTCGAAATCGCCCACCGCCTGCACATAGCCGCCGATGTCGCGCTCGCTCACCGCGCGCCAATTGCCCTGCGCGTTGCTGTTGTTGGTGCCTGTCAGCGCATAGATGCCGCTGTTCGAATAGATGCCGAAGGCTTCGGCGAACGCGCCCAGATTGGGGATGATGAAGCTGGATGGCGTGCCGTTGGTCGGCGTGTCCGGGCTCATCGAATAGAGCCGGGTCAGCCCCGCGAGCTGGCCCGGCGCCAGCGCCGGCACCGCCGTTTCGCTCGCGCGGCGATATTCCTGCGAATCGAAGCTGTATTTCTTGTAATCGCCGCCCAGGCGCAGCTTCACAGCGTCCGTCGCGTCATATTCGAACTGGAAGCGACCGTTCTTGAAATCATTCTGCACATATTGCGGGCGCAGGCGGATCTCGCCCAAAGTCCAGGCACCGGCATTGGCGACGTTCAGATTGCCATAGTTGAAGATCGGGTTGCGCCCGCTGGTGAAATCGAAGCTGTAGCCCTGCACATTGTTGGCATCGAGCGCGATCGTCGTCTGGATCGGGTTGGAGAAATCGGATTTGGAATAGCCGCCCAGCAGGTCCAGCCGCAGCCGGTCCCCAAATTCCTGGTGCAGCGACAGCGTATATTGCTGGAATTCGGTTTCCAGTTCGTCATAGCGCGATTCCACGCGGATATCGACATTGTCGAACACCCCCTTCACCAGGCTGTTGGTGGCATCCACCACCGCGCCCGGCCGGATCACCGTCTGCGGCTTGCCCGTGCCCGAACGGCTGAACGAGATCGCCTCCAGATATTGTTCGGCGCGGTTCGACTTGAAGTTGGAATAGAGCGCGTCGAAGGTCAGCAGCGTCGCGTCGCTCGGCTGCCACTGGATCGATCCGGTCAGCCCCAGCCGCTTGGTGCTGTAGCGATAACTGTCGTAACGCGGGATGCGCGGCGCGAAAAAGGCATAACCCTGGGTGGCGCCTGTCGGCAACGTCGATGCCGGGGCGAAGCCGCCATTGTCGGTGCCGCGTTCCCAGCGCACCGTCGACGGCCCCTCCTCGAAAATGCCGCGCTCGCTATAGGCGGCGGACAGCAGCACGCCGATCCGCCCGTCCGCGAACTTGGCGGAAACCAGGCCCGCCAGCTTGGGATCGACCGCGTTGGAGAAATCGTTGAGGCCCACCGCCGCCGAACCGGCCAGCGTGAAATCATCCTTGTAATCGAACGGCCGCGCCGTCTGCAGATCGACGGTGGCGCCCAGCGACCCTTCCTCGACATCGGCCGAGGCCGTCTTGCGCACCGTGATCGAATTGAACAGTTCGGACGCGAAAGTGTTGAAATCGAACTGGCGCCCGCGGTTCGCGCCGCCCGACGCGTCCGAACCGCCGGTGGTGGAAAGCCCCTCTATCCCGTTGATGCGCACGCGCGTGAAGATGGGTCCAAGCCCGCGCACGGAGATGTTGCGCCCTTCGCCCTGATCGCGGTTGATCGCGACGCCGGGGATGCGCTGGATCGATTCCGCCAGATTGTTGTCGGGGAAATCGGCGATGTCCTCAGCCTTGATCACGTCGACCACGCCGATCGATTCGCGTTTCACATCCAGCGCGGCGTTCAGCGATGCGCGAAAGCCGGTGACGATGATGTCTTCATTTTCAGGCGCGGGCGCATCGGCTTGCGGCGTCTGGGCCTGTGCTTGCGCCTGCCCGATGGCGATCACGCCCAGGGAGGCGGCGGCGAACAGCCTGGCGACATGGCTGGCGATCAGTGCGGATTTCATCGAACCTTCCCCTTCTATCGTCGACCGGTTGTTTTGACACCGGTGTCTTTTCGATTCGCGCCGTAAAGCGACGCGCCTGCATCTCTCCATTCCGGGGCGCTTTTCAGGCGTTTTCCCCCGTTTTTCCGCGTGGGCAACGCGCCCAGTGGAGCCGGCAACCGACGATTTTCCGTCATAGATACCGGTGTCATAAGAATATTGTGCAGTTATGGCGTTCGTGTCAAGAAGGCGATTGGAGAAGGATGACCGATGATCAAAACCCCCGCATTCCTGTCCGCATTGCTGCTGGTGGTCCCCGTCGCGGCTGCCGATTTGCCCGCATCCGCCCCTGCGCCATCGCAAGCGACAGCCTTTCCCGGCGCGGTTGGCTGGGGCGCGAAAACATCGGGCGGGCGCGGCGGCCGGATCATCCGCGTCACCAGCCTGGCGGCATCGGGGCCGGGCACGCTGCGCGCCGCGCTGGAGGCGCGCGGGCCGCGCATCGTGGTGTTCGAAGTGGCGGGCGTCATCGATCTCGGCCGCAGTTCGCTCGAGATCACGGAGCCCTATCTCACCATCGCGGGCCAGACGGCGCCGTCCCCTGGCATCACCATCATCAAGGGCGGCATCGATCTGAAGACGCACGACGTGATCGTTCGTCATATCCGCGTACGCACGGGGGCTGACGGGCAGGCGAAGCGCAGCGGCTGGGAAGCGGACAGTTTCTCCACGATCGGCGCCTATAATGTGATCGTCGATCATTGCACCTTCACCTGGGGGGTGGACGAGAACATGTCCGCCAGCGGCCCCCGCTTCACCGGTAACACGCCGGACGAATGGCGCAGGGGCGCATCGCACGACATCACCTTCTCCTACAATCTCGCAGCCGAGGGGCTCGCCGATTCCAGCCATCCCAAGGGCGAGCACAGCAAGGGATCGCTGGTGCACGACAATGCCGCCAACATCCTGTTCTACCGCAATGTCTGGGCGCATAATGTGGAGCGCAGTCCTTTGCTGAAGGGCGGCGTGCATGCCGCGCTGGTCAACAACCTGATCTACGATCCGGGCAAGCGCGCGGTGCATTACAACCTGATGGCGCTGGAATGGGCGGGCCATGCCTATCAGGACGGGCGGCTGTCGGCCGTCGGCAATGTGATGCGCGGCGGCCCCTCCACCGATGAGGGTCTGCCTTTCCTGATGCTCGGCGGCGATGGCGACCTGCGCTATTACGGGCGGGACAATATCGCGGTCGATCGCCACGGCCGGCCGCTGCCGATGTTCGGCCGCTATGGCGAGACGCGCGCGCGGCTGATCGAGGAAAAGGCGCCGCCGCCCGGCGGCCTGCCCGTCGGGCTGGACATGCTGGCCGCGCGCGACGTCGAGACCCATGTGCTCGCCCGCGCCGGCGCCCGGCCGTGGGACCGCGACGCGGACGATCTGCGCGTGCTGTTCTTCGTGGCGGAGGGGCGCGGTGCGATCATCGATGATGAAAAGGATGTCAGCGCCTATCCGGTGGTGAAGCCCGTCCATGCGCCCTTTGTGGAACAGGATTGGGATCTCGCCTCGATGGAGCCGAAAAACGGCGTCTATCCCGGTGCCAGCGGCCCGGTGCAGGAAGTGCTGTCGGATCGCGACCGGGCGATACGGCGATGATCGCCGCCTTCCTCCCGCTTTTCCTGCTGTCGCCCATGGGAATGGGAGTGCGGCCCACTGGCCAGCCGACCGCCGGTGCACAATCCACCAGCGCTCCGCCCGCCGTGATCATCGACGAACGCGATGTTGCCCGCCAGGAACCGCCGCCGCACGGCGCGATCGGCATGAGCACCGCCTATCGCATCTCCGATGCCGTGCCCCGGCCAAGAACGATGGAATTCCGCCGCCGCGTGCTCCACCCCGGCGCCGCGATCGGCATCCACCCGATCGACCATGACGAGGTCTATTACGTCCTCTCCGGCGAAGGTGACGTGACGTCCGACGGCCAAACCCACCGCCTGAAACCCGGCATGGCCGCCTATCTCTACGCCGGCGCGCAGGTGGGCATCCGGCAGTTGGGGGCCGAGCCGCTGTCGCTGATTATCTCGTATCCGGTGGCGGGGAAGAAGGCGGAATAATTTGAGCCGTCTATTTGAACGGCGTCAGTGATGGCTTCAATGAAGCGCTCAATCAGACGGGCATGGGCGGCTTTCCGCTGATCCAGGTCTTTACAGGCGCGATGCTGACATTTGCCGGTGCCTTCCGCGCGCAAGCGCGACCCAATTTGCGCTTGGAATCGGCTGCGCTTCACTGATCGTCGCCTGGATGATGTGGGTCACCCACATCGCTTGAACGCGACAATCGAGCGATGGAATTACGGCGACAGCGCGTTCAATCGAAGGACGTTATGGCTCCTTGCGCTTGAAGGGATCAAGTGCACTTCCGCCGCAATGCAGAACCGCCGCCGCTCATCCCGCAGGCTCTCCGTTGTCCTGCGTGGAGCGCTCCGAGCTATTTGGCGCGGGTCGCCGTCATGCGTCTGCCGCCGACCTCCAGGACGAGCCTGTCGATCTTGCCGCCATCGCCTTCGAAGGTAACCGTCCGGCTGCTGCCCCGCTGGGAGAAGCGCTCCGGGGTTGCCGCGAGCAGTTCACTTTTTCCCGGATTGCCCTTTTGCTGAATGACGAGGGCGCGACCTTCGCGGCTGATGACGAAGCTCCCGTGCTCCATGTCGTAGGTACCGACATAGCTGTCGAGCAGCTTGTCGTTCACGGCGATGCCCTTGCGTTCCGCCGGGATGGTATAATCCTCTCCGCGCAGCAGCTTGAGGGCTGCATCCGTCACATCCGACCAGGCGGGCGGAGCCTCATCGGGCAGGGAATCGGAATTGGTCATGTAATAGAGGCCGACCTTGGCATCGAGATCGCCGACCAGGAATGCCCGCTGGCCCGGGATGGCCCCGCCATGATGGATCATGGTGTGGCCGGAGACCGGATCACGCACGCTCCAGAACCCGAAGCCATAGTCGCCGCCAAAGCGCGGCTTGTGCATCTCGCGCACCGACTCTTCCGACAGGATCCGCTGACCGTCGACGACGCCGCCATTGAGTTGCGCGATGAGATAGCGCGCCATGTCGGCAGGGCGCAGATATATGTCGCCGGCCGGATACACGTCGAAATGCACTTGGGCCGTCGGCACAGGCTGGCCATGCGAGCCACCCGCCAAATATGGCAGCGCCAGCCGCTCGACCATGTCGGCCGAGGGGTATACCGGGTGAGGCGTCGTCACGCCGATCGGCTTCAGGATATTGTCGACCACGTATTTCTCGTACTCGACCCCTGAAATCTTCTGCACCAGAAGACCCGCCGTGCCGTAGCCGAAATTATTGTATTCCCACTTCGTTTCGGCTGCCCGGATCGAATAGAGCTTGCCGGTGAATGCCTCCATGGATTTCGGCAATGTCCGGCCCCAGATCGGCTGGGTATTCGCGCCGCCGATCAGCCCGGACCACATGGACAGCAGATTGGTGAACGTCACCGGCTTCTCGCTCTGCAGCCGATCCTGCACCGTATCTTCGCCCAGATAATTGTTGATCGGGCTATCCAGCCTGAGCTTGCCTTGCTCGGCGAGCTGCATGAGGGCAGTCGCGGTAACCGACTTGAACGACGAGCCGGTGCTGTAGATCGTATCGGTGGTGGCGGGCGTGCGGGTGGCCATATTGGCGTAGCCGAACGCCGCCGTCCAAACGATCTTGCCGTCGCGAACCAGCGCGATCGACATCGACGGAATGCCATTGTCGGCGAGCGATCGCTTGATGAGGGTGGTCAGAACCGCTTGTGTCTTCGCAAGATCGAAACGTGCGTTCTTGGCGCTCGGCGCGTTCTGGGCGCTCGGTGCGCTCTGTGCGATTGCCACGGATCCGGGGAAAGCGAAAAGCGCCGGCAAGCCGAGCAAGCAAACGTAGCGACGGATCATCGTAGCCCTCCTTTTTGCCGAAACCCCGGCTTTCCCGTGCGAACCCTCTTGCGATTCGCTTCGTCTTTTCTGCGGATTGGCTAGGTCGCCGCGATCTCTCAAGTCAAGCACAAGTTTCCAATCGGGACAAACTTATCCTGATGGGGCTATTGGCCAACGCCATGGCCAGCCATGATTGTTGGTGCAACCTGCGGGCCCAGCGGTGGTGTTGATCGGACGAGGAGGCCATATTGACGGCGCGACCCCGATCAACGCGATGGCCGGAGCAGCTCGGCTACACCGAGCGGGTCGGTGGTTCGAACGCCCGCTTCCGCTCAACCCGATCTGAAAGCTGCCGGTCGGCACCCGGCCCAGGCCAGATCAGGGTACGGCCCCGAAGCGCGGCAGCTTTCGGGGATGAGGGGCCACAAGCTGGCATGTGCAGCCCGCACCCTATCGCCGAACGTCCATCCCTCCGGCCATGAACGCCTCGATGTCCCCCCGTCCGAACAGGCTCGCATCGCCCGGCAGCGAATGTTTCAGGCAGGTCAGCGCCAGGCCGGTTTCCGCCATGGTTTCCGCCGTGGCGCCGGTCAGATGGGCATGCAGCACGCCCGCGGCGAAGGCGTCGCCGGCGCCGATGCGGTCTATGATGCCGCTTACCGTCACTTCGCGCGTCTGCGCCGCCGCGTCGCGGCGATCGATGCGGGCGGAAATGCGGTGATGATCGGCATCGTCGACATGGCGCGCGGTGGAGGCGATCAGGGTCAGGTTCGGAAAGGCGGCGAAGGCGGCTTCGGCCGCCTCGCGCCGGCGGTCCGCGCCGTCGCCGGAAAAATCGCGACCCAGCAGCAGCGAGATGTCTCGGTGATTGCCGAACATGATGTCCGCCATGCCGACCAGTTCGCCCAGGATCGCGCGCGGATCGCTGTCCCACGCATCCCACAGCATCGCCCGGTAATTGCCGTCGAAGCTGATCGGCACGCCCGCCGCGCGCGCGGCGCGCGCCGCGGCCAGCGTGGCGTCCGCCGATGCGGGGCCAAGCGCCGGGGTGATACCCGAAAGGTGGAGCAGGCCTGCGCCTCGCAGATGCGCCGTCCAGTCTAAATCCGCCGCGGTCGCGCGCGCGAAACTGGATCCCGCGCGATCATAGATGATCTCCGATGCGCGCAGGCCCGCGCCCACGCTCAGGAAATACAGCCCCATGCGCCCCTCCCGGCGCTGCACCGCGCCGGTATCGACGCCGCGCGCGCGCATCGCCGCGATCGCGCCGTCGCCCAGCGCATTGGCCGGCACCGCGCTCACCAGCGCCGTTTCATGGCCCAGGCACGCCAGGCCGACGAGCACATTTGCCTCCGCCCCGCCGACATGCACGTCCAGGCTCTGTGTCTGGCTGAGCAGCCGCCGTTCGGGTGCCGCCAGACGGATCAGCAATTCGCCGAAGCCGACGATCCTCGTCATCGGGTTATCGCGCCAGCCAGCCGCCATCGACCGCCAGGATATGGCCGTCGACATAATCGGACGCGGCGGATGCCAGGAACACCGCCGCCCCGCCCAGATCGGCGGGCCGGCCCCAGCGCCCGGCGGGAATGCGCTCCACGATCTGGCGGTTGCGCGTCTCGTCCGCCTGCAGCGCGGCGGTGTTGTTGGTGGCGATATAGCCGGGCGCGATCGCGTTCACGTTCACGCCCTTGCCCGCCCATTCATTGGCGAGCAGCTTCGTCAGCCCGCCCACCCCGCTTTTGGACGCGGTATAGCTCGGCACGCGGATGCCGCCCTGGAATGTCAGCATCGATGCGATGTTGATGATCTTGCCGCGCCCTTGCCCGATCATGTGCCGCCCCGCCGCCTGGCACAGGAAGAACACCGATTTCAGATTGGTATCGATCACCGCGTCCCAATCCGCCTCCGTGAAATCCACCGAGTCCGCGCGGCGGATGATGCCGGCATTGTTGACCAGGATGTCCAGCCCGCCAAATGCGCCGATCACCCGGTCCACCACGCCTTGTACCGGTTCGATCGTCGAAAGATCGGCGGGCACCATCTCCGCGCGGCGGCCCATGGCGCGCACCTGCGCCACCGTTTCCTCTGCGGGCGTGCGGCCCACCGCCGCGATATCCGCCCCCGCCTCGGCCAGCGCCAGCGCGATCGCCTGACCCAGCCCGGTGTTCGCGCCGGTCACCAGCGCGGTTCGGCCGGAAAGATCGAACGGCCCGCGCATCAGGCGAGCTGGCAGATGTCGAGGACGTTCATGTCCGTATAGTCCTGGTTCTCGCCCGCCATCGCCCAGATGAACGCATAGGCCTTGGTGCCCGCACCCATATGGATGGACCAGGGAGGAGAGATCACCGCCTCCTCGTTCTGCATCACGATATGGCGCGTCGCTTCGCCTTCGCCCATGAAATGCATGACGCGATCGGTGTCGACATTGTCGAGCTCGAAATAGAAATAGATCTCGCTGCGGCGCTCATGGATATGCGGCGGCATCGTGTTCCACACGCTGCCCGGCTTCAGCACCGTCAGCCCCATCACCAGCTGCGCGGATTCGCAGATGCCGGGGATGACGAGCTGATAGATGGTCCGCTCGTTCGATTCCGCCAGGCTGCCGCGATCGAGCGCATTGGCGTCGGCGATGCCAAGCTTGCGCGTCGCGAATGCGCGGTGCGCGGGGCAGGATGCCAGGTAGAAACGTGCACCCGCGCCCGAAAACACCACCTCGCCCGCGCCCATGGTGACGTACAGGCAATCCTTGTTGCCCAGCACGAATGCCTCGCCGTCGACGGTCACGGTGCCCTCCACGCCGCCCACATTCACCACCGCCATCTCGCGGCGCTCCAGGAACGGATGGCCCGCCGCGCTCGGCGGCTCGGTTTGCGCCGGCAGTGCGACCGGCGCCGCGCCCACCAGCACCCCGCCGATCACGAAGCGATCGGCATGGGTGTAGTTCAGCACGCATTCGCCTTCGCGGAACAGGCCCTGGATCAGATAGCGGTCGCGCAATTCCTCGTTGGAAACGCATTCCATCATGTCGGGATGCGTGGCGTAGAAAGTCTTGTCGAACATGGCCTCTCCGATCGGTGGTCCGGGGCGGGTACATGCCCGTGGACGCGTTGATGGTAACCGGTGTCAAACAAAGCCGCAAGAGGCGGCGTCAATCCGTCCGGGTCGGCGGCGCGACCGAGCCGCGACGCACCAGCGTGGAGAGGAAGGTCGATGGTTCGCCGCCTTCGTCATCGCCCGAATCGAGCCCGCGGATCAGCTTCAGCGCCGCCGAACGCCCCATCGCCACGATCGGCCAGCGCACCGTGGTGAGCGGCGGCCACACGCGCGAGGCGATCGGCGTATCGTCGAACCCGACGATCGAAAGCTCCTCCGGCACGGCGATCCCGCGTTCGCGCGCGGTATAGAGCACGGCGGCCGCCATCTCGTCGTTCGATGCGAAGATCGCGGTGGGCGGCGGCGACTGGTCGAGCAGGCTTTCGGTGGCGGTGATCCCCGATTCGAACGTATATTGGCCGTCCGCGATCAGGTTGCGCGGCAGCCGGATGCCCGCCTCCGCCAACGCCGATTCAAAGCCTTCGCGCCGCTCGCGCGCCGATCGGAAGCCGTGCGGCCCGGCGACCAGGCCGATGCGGCGATGCCCCTGCGCGATCAGGTAGCGCGTCGCTTCCGCCACCACGTCGCGATCGTTGGAGGCGACCATGTGCGCGTCGTCGTCCAGCCTGGCCGATCCCATGCGGACATAGCGGCAGCCCAGTTCGCGGCAGAGCCGGGCGATCTCGTCATTCTCCGAAATCGGCGGCATGATCACCACGCCGTACAGGCGCTGGCGCATGATGAAGCTGCGGATATCGTCCATCATCGTCGCCGATCCGCGATCGACCGGGCGCACCACCATTTCGAATTCGGTGTCGCGCAGCGCCTCCAATATGCCCTGCTGCATGTTCAGGATCATCTGCGCATTGGGGTTGTCGTGGATGATGCCGATCAGGAAATTGCGGCCCAGCGCCAGCGCGCGCGCTTGCGGATTGGGCACATAGCCGGTGTCGCGGATCACCGCCTTCACCTTTTCGCGCGTATCCTCGTTCAGCAGCGGAGACTGGTTGATCACCCGGCTCACGGTTTTCTTCGAAACCCCGGCCAGCCGGGCGATGTCGTTGATGGTGGGCTTCGCTGAAGCGCGCTTTTCTGCAGGAACGGCCTTGCTCATCCCCGACTCATAACAGGAATTCGCAAAGCCGCCAGCCAAGCATTCTTGTAAATGACACCGGTTTCCTATAGCCCTCCCCGAACAATGGGAAAGGATGCAGGGGTGAACGAAGCGGCCAAAGCCGAGATTGCCGGGAAATTCGTCGCCGCGCGCCATGCCGGCGCTGCCCTGCCCGATTATCCCGGCACGCCGCCGGCCACGCTCGATTCGGCCTATGCGGTGCAGGACGCGGCGATCGCGCGGTTCGGGGGCAGTATCGGCGGCTGGAAGGTCGGCCGCATCATGCCGCCGCTGTCCGACGATCTGGGCGCCGATCGCCTGGCTGGGCCGATCTTCTCCGCCGCGATCGCGCGTGCCGATGCTGGCGCCGCCGGACTGGTCTTTTCGGGCGGGTTCGGCGCGGCGGAGGCGGAATTCCTGATCCGGCTGGGCGGCGGGATCGATCCGGCGCGGCGCAGCTATTCGCTTGCCGACGCGGCGGCGCATATCGTCGCGGTGCATGTCGGCATAGAGATCGCCAGTTCGCCCTTTCCCGGCATCAACGCGCTCGGCCCGCTCGTCACAATTTCCGATTTCGGCAACAATAACGGCATCATCATCGGCGATGCGATCGCCGACTGGCGCGACTGCGGCTTCGCCGACTGGGGCGTGCGGCTGCTGATCGACGGGGTGGAACATGGCAGCGGCACCGCCGCCGCCTTTCCCGACGGGCCGGTGGGATCGGTCCGCTTCCTGCTCGAAAACCTCGCCGCGCGCCGCATCCCCGTGGCGGATGGCTGCTGGGTGTCGAGCGGTGCGGTCACCGGCGTGCATGTCGTGGCTCCGGGCCAGACGGTGGAGGCGCGCTTCGGTTCGGATTATTCGGTAAGCTGTACGATAAAAGCGGCGCCGGTATCATGAGGGGATCATTGCCATGGATATCGCACGCGGCACCGTCGAACGCGTAGGCCGCCATCGCTGGTCGATCATCGCGCTGCTCTTCTTCGCGACGACGGTCAATTACATCGATCGCACCATGCTGGGCCTGCTGGCGCCGGCGCTCGGCCAGGAACGCGGCTGGAGCGAGAACGACTATGGCAATATCGTCACCGCCTTCCAAGCCGCCTATGCCGTGGGCTTCCTCGTCATGGGCTGGCTGGTCGATCGCTTCGGGCCGAAGATCGGCTATGCCATCGCCATTTCGATCTGGACGGTGGGGCATGTCGCGCATGGTTTCGCCGGCTCGATCGCATCGTTCATGGCCGCACGCATGGCGCTGGGCGTGGGCGAGGCGGGGCATTTCCCATCGGTGGTGCGCGCCAGCAGCGAATGGTTCCCGCAAAAGGAGCGCGCCTATGCCATCGGCTGGGTGAATTCCGGCACCACCATCGGCGTGATCCTGACAGCGCCCACCATCTGGCTGTTCATGACGGTGCTCGGGCTGGACTGGCGCCAGACCTTCATCTTCTCCGGGCTGTTCGGTCTGATCCTGCTCGGCCTGTGGTGGTGGTGGTATGGCAACCCGCGCGAGAAATCGGGCGTCAGCGCGGGTGAACTGGCCTGGATCGAACATGATCCGCCCGAACGGGTGGAGCGGATCGGCTGGGCGGGAGTGGTCCGCACGCGCGAGGCCTGGGCCTTCGCGGTCGCCAAGTTCCTGACCGATCCGGTCTGGTTCCTGATGCTGTTCTGGCTGCCCAAATATTTCAGCACCACCTATGCGGTCGATCTCAAGATCGTGCTGCTGCCGATGATCGTGATGTATCTGCTTTCGGATGCGGGCAGCATCGCGGGCGGATGGCTGTCGTCGAAGCTGATCCAGCAGGGGCGCACCGCCAATTTCGCGCGCAAGGTGACGATGCTCGCTTCGGGCTGCTGCGTGGTCCCCCTGCTGTTCGTGACCAGCCTGGAGAATATGTGGCTGGCGGTGGTGCTGATCGGCATCGCGCTGGCCGGGCACCAGTCCTTCTCGTCCAATCTGCTCTCGATCCCGCCGGACATGTTCCCGAAGCGCGCGGTGGGTTCGGTGGTCGGGCTTGGCGGTTTCGCGGGCGGTATCGGCGGCATGATCATGGCGAAATCCACCGGCCTGGTGCTCGACGCGACGGACGGGAACTACACGCTGATCTTCGCGGCATGCACACTGGTATATTTCCTCGCGGTGCTGGCGATCCACCTGTTGTCGCCGAAACTGGCCCGCGCCGCCTGAACGGCGATCGATCAGCCCCGCTTGTCCATATGGACAAGCGGGGCGAAAATCATTGTATTGCCCCCGGCGACACCGGACCGCGCGAAACCTCGATCGCGCGGTCCGCTGTCGCCGTTCGTTATCGCATCGACTTGCGGGAAACCGGCTGCTGCCGCCAGCTTTTTGACGGGGCGGGCGTTTTCCGCACGATGCTCCAGCCGGGGAACAGACATGCGCAGGAACAGTCGATCCGTCCCGATGCTTATCGATCGCCGCGCCCTGTGCCTGTCGATGGCGGCGGCGGTGCCGCTGGGGTTTGCGGGCAGGGGCGTCGCCCGCACGCCCGGCGACATCCATGATGTGGTGATCGCCAACGGCCGGGTGATGGATCCCGAATCGGGGCGCGACGAGATCGCGAATATCGGCATTCGCGGCCAGCGGATCGTTTCGATCGGCCGGCAGCCGTTGCAGGGGCGGCAGACGATCGACGCCGCCGGCAAGGTCGTCGCGCCCGGCTTCATCGATCTTCTCTGTTATCCGACCACCGATATCATCGGGCAGCGCGCCAAGATCGCCGATGGCGTGACGACGACGATGCAGATGCATGCCGGGCCGGTCGATGTCGATGGCTGGTACAAGGGGCTCGCCGGGCGGGTGCTGACCAATTATGGCACGGTGGTGGGCCATGGCGCGCTGCGCGATGCGGCAGGCATTGCCGATCGGTTCCAAGCGGCCTCTCCCGAACAGCTCGAAAGAATGAAGGCGCTGGCCGCGCAGGCGATCGGCAATGGCGCGGTCGGGATCGGCTATGGCCTGGAATATACGCCGGGCGCCTCGCCGCTGGAAACGATTGAACTGTTCCGCGTCGCGGCGCGGCATGGCGTGCCCAACCATGTCCATGTCCGCCACATGGAGGTGGATCGCAATATCGCGGCGGTGAACGAGGTGATCGCCGCCGCCGCGATCAGCGGCGCGCGCGCGGAGATCGTCCACCTCAACAGCGCCGGCGCCACGCACAGGATGGCGACGGTGCTGGGCATGATCGACGGCGCCCGCGCCCGGGGGATCGATATCGGCGCGAGCGTCTATCCTTACACCGCCTGGTCCACCTATATCGGCAGCACCATCTTCGACGATGGTTTCCAGCAGAAGCTCAGGATGACCTATCAGGACATCGAACTGGTCTCGACGGGCGAGCGCCTGACAAAGGCGCGGTTCGATGCGCTGCGCGCCAAGGCGCCGCCGCTGAGCGACAATCGCCAGGCCGATCAATCCCTGTGGGTGATCGGCCATGCCATGCCCGAGGGCGATGTCGATATCGCGCTGCGGTCCCCGATCGTCGCGGTCGGCAGCGATGGCTGGATCGACCCCGGCGGCCGTGGCCATCCGCGCGGTGCCGGCACCTTCTCCCGCATTCTTGGCGTGCATGTGCGCGAGAAGAAGATCCTGCCGTTGATGGACGGGTTGCGCCGGATGACCCTGCTGCCCGCGCAGCGGATGGAGCAGTCGGCGCCGGCGATGCGGGATCGCGGCCGGATCCGGCTGGGCGCCTATGCCGACATCACGGTGTTCGATCCCGCCACCATCGCCGATCGCGCCACCTATCAGCAGCCCAACCAGCCCTCGGCGGGCATAGCGGCGGTGCTGGTGAACGGCGCGCTTGTCTATGATCGCGGCAGGTTCGTCGACGGGCTGCATCCCGGGGGTGATATCCGTCGCGCGTGACGGCGCGCGCATCGGGCGCCTTGATCCTTGCCACTCTGCCATCGCGAAAGCGTGTCCCGGTCGTCCCTTGCCGGCGAGGCGGTGGAGGCGCCGTGCCCGCAGGTCGTCGCGCGTAAGCGCCGATCCATATTGACAGCCGCCCCTTGCAGTGTAACGGTACCAGAAGAAAAATATGGTACCACTTTGGGGGTGTGATGGCGGAGTTTGAGGCGGCCGCGTTGGCTTCGGATCGCGAGGCGATGTCCGAAGCAAGGAGCGAGCGCTCGTTATGAAGGGTATTGCGCAATTGTCACCGGATGGGAGCGTACCCGATCGATTGCATGACGGGCCGTCATTTGGCGAGCTGACCGTTCGTGCCATCCGTCGCTATGCACGAAGCCCGGCGATCTGGTACCGGAATGAAATGATCAGCTACGCCGATATGGGCGTTCGGGTCAGCCAATTCGTCCAGGCTTTGTCCGCCAGGGGCGTCGGGTCGGACATGGGCGTTTGCGTGCTCATGTCGAACCGCCCGGAAACCATCTATCTGCGCCTGGCCGTGCAATTGCTCGGCGCCCGCTTCACCCCGCTCAACCCGCTGGGAAGCAGTGCCGACCATCAGTTCATCACCGGCGATTCGCAGGCGGCCTTTCTGATCGTGGAGGATCGTTTCGCCGGTGAGGCCGCCGGGATCGTTGCCGCCGGTGGGGTCCGCTGCACATTGTCGGTCGGGCCTGCGGGCGAGATGCCGGATCTGCTCGATCTGGCCGATGCGTGCCCGGCGGAGCCGCTCGCATGTCGCGCCGATCCCGCGGGCATTGCCGGGCTCACCTATACCGGCGGTACGACCGGGCGGCCCAAGGGCATCATCCATACGCACCGGACGCTCGTCGCCAATGTGCTGATGTGCCTCGCCGAATGGGATTGGCCGCCCGCGCCCCGGATTCTGCTGACGACGCCGCTGGCGCATGCGGCCGGCCTCCTGACGACGCCGGTGTTCGTGAAGGGCGGTTGCGTGTTCCTGACCGACGGCTTCGATGCCGGCGCCTTTATCGACCTGGTCGAGCGCCAGCGGATCTCGGCCGCCTTTCTCGTGCCGACGATGGTCTATGCGCTCACCACGCATCCGCGCATCCGCGATGCCGATCTGTCGAGCCTCAAGCTGGTCATTTACGGCGCCGCGCCAATCAGTCCTTCGCTGCTCGCAGAGGCGATGGAGATTTTCGGGCCGATCTTCCTTCAGCTCTATGCGCAATCCGAAGCGCCGATGACGGTGACGACGCTGTCGCGCGCCGATCACGATCCGGACAGGCCGGGGCAATTGCTGTCATGCGGCTTTCCGATGGTCGGCGTGCAGGTGAAACTGCTCGACGATGCCGGTGCGGCGGTGCCGCTCGGCGAGATCGGCGAGATCTGCGTCCGCGGGCCGCTGGTGATGGACGGCTATTGGGGGCGGCCGCAGGAAACCGCCGCCGCGCTTCGCGACGGATGGTTGCGGACGGGCGACCTCGCGCGCGAGGACGAGCGCGGCTATCTCTATATCGTCGATCGCAAGAAGGACATGATCATCACCGGCGGGTTCAACGTCTACCCCAAGGAGGTCGAGGACGTTCTCGCCAGCCACCCCGATGTCGCGCAGGCGGCGGTGTTCGGCATTCCCGATGCCAAATGGGGGGAGGCGGTGAAGGCGGCGATCGTACCATGGCCGGGCCGCACGCCCGATGTCGCGGAGATCATCGCCTTCGTTCGCCGCAGCAAGGGCGCGGTCGGCACGCCGAAGTCGATCGATATCCTCGATGCGATGCCGCAGACCGCGCTCGGCAAGCCCGACAAGCAGGCGCTGCGCGCGCCCTATTGGCAGGATGCGCGCCGCAATGTCGGCTAGTCGCGCCGTCTATGTCGTCGGCGTCCACGCGACCGCGGTGGGGCGCTTCGCCGATCGCAGCCTCAAGTCGCTGACGCGCGAAGCGGTCGAGGGGGCGGTCGCCGATGCCGGGCTGGAGCAAAGCCGCGAGATCGGAAGCGCCTGGTTCGCCAATTGCGGCATGTGGGTCGAAGGGCAGGGCAGCATTCGTGGCCAGGTGATGCTGACGCCGCTGATCCGCGACGGATTGCTCGCCGAACGCCTGCCGATCTTCAACATCGAGGGCGGCTGTGCGAGCGCGGCGATGGCGCTGCAGGGCGCGCGCAAGGATATCGCGGCCGGCGACGTCGACCTCGCGCTCGCGGTCGCGGCCGAACGCACCTTCTATCCCGACGCGCCCGAACGCACGGCGGCGCTGTTCAATGGCGGCATCGATCAGTTCGATCCCCATGAATGGCACGATTATTATGCGCGCGCCGGCGAAGTGGCGGGCAAGCGGTTCGAAACGGGTGCGGACCGCACGGTGTTCATGGACACCTATGCGATGCAGGCGGCGCACCATATGGCGCGCTATGGCACGACGATCGAGCAGATCGCGGCGGTCGCCGCCAAGAACCACAGCATCGCGGTCGACAATCCCAAGGCGCAATATCGCTTCCCCATGACGGTGGAGCAGGTGCTCGCGGACCGCCCGGTAAGCTATCCGCTCACCCGCGCGATGTGCGCGCCGCTGGGGGACGGCGCGGCGGCCGCGATCCTGTGTTCGCAGGCCTGGCTCGATCGGGCGCCCGCGACTGTGCAGGCGCGGGCGGTGCGGATCGCGGGCACCGCGCTCACCAGCGGCAAATATCGCGGCCTCGACGAGCCGAGCCTCAGCCATGTCGCCGCGCAGCGCGCCTATGCCATGGCGGGAATCGGGCCGGCCCGGATCGACCTCGCCGAAGTTCATGACGCGACGGCGTTCAGCGAGATCTACCAGAGCGAGATGCTGGGCTTCTGCGCGCCGGGCGAGGGCGGGGCGCTGGCCGGGAGCGGCGCGACCGCGCTGGGCGGCAGCCTGCCGATCAACCTGTCCGGCGGCCTCGAATCCAAGGGGCATCCGGTTGGCGCGACGGGCCTGATGATGATCGAGGAACTGGTGCGCCAACTGCGCGGAGAAGCGGGCGCGCGTCAGGCCGTGCGACACCGCATCGCCTTGGCCGAAACCGGCGGCGGCGTCGTCGGTTTCGACGAGGGCGCCTGCGCGGTCACGATCCTCGAACGCTGATCAGTTGAGCTGGAGCCCGCCGTCGACGTTGAGCGTCTGGCCGGTGACATAGGCGCTGGCCGGTCCGGCCAGGAACAGCGCCGCGCGCGCGATGTCGTCGGCGGTGGCCATGCGTTCGAGCGGAATGCCGTCGGCCATGGTCCGGCTGAGTTCCGCGACCGGCTTGCCCGTCGCATCGGCGCGCCGGCGCATGACGTCATCCCACATCGCGGTTTCGACGCGGCCGGGCGCGATCGCGTTGGCGCGGATGCCCGCCGCGGCGAATGCGAGCGCCGCCGATTGGGTGAGGCTGATCACCGCCGCCTTGCTCGCGGCATAAAGGACTGAGCTGGCATTGCCCTTGCGACCGGCGACCGAGGCGATGTTGACGATGCTCGCGCCGCGCGGCAGATGGGGCAGTGCCGCCTGCGTCATCAGCGTCAGTCCAAGCACATTGACGTCGAAGATGCGGCGATAATCCGCCTCATCGATCTCGCCCCAGCCCTGCAGGCCGTAAACCCCCGCGCTGTTCACCAGTATGTCGATGTGCCGGCCGTGCATGGTGATCGTGGCGATCGCCGCGGCGATCGCGGCGGGATCGGTGACGTCGACCGCCAGGCTCTGCGCGTCCGATGCCGCCGCCCGGTCCAATCGCCAGACGCTCACGCCATGGCTTGCCAGCAGCGCCGCCGTCGCGGCGCCGATACCGCTTGCCGCGCCGGTGACCACTGCGACCTTGCCGTTCATCTCGTTCATTCGCCACATCCTTCCAGCAGTTCAGCGATGTCCTGTTCCAGTCGCTCGTCCTCGCGCGTCCGGCGCGCGGCGTGGCGCCGCGCGTCGTCCGCGTGGTTGAACGCGAACTCTTCGACCCAGCCGCCATCCGCCATCTGCCTGAGCGACCAATGCACGGCGCCGTCGCGGCGACGGGCCCGTTCGAGCTGCCGCATGCGGTCCTGGAATTCGGCCTGCCGTGCCGCGCGCGGCCGGTAGGTTCGGCGCTGCGCGACCGGGGCGTCGGAGGCAGGAATGGGGGCGGGGGACAGGTCGACCGCATCGTTCGAGACGATCGGGAGCCAGCGGCCGAGCACCAATGTCGCGAGCATGGATGCTCCCGAAAGGATCAGGGCGCCGCCCAGCCCGAACCGGTCGGCGAGCAGGCCCCAGATCAGGCTGCCGGATGCGAGGCCAAGGAACAGCGCGGCCTGGAGCAGCGCGATGGCGCGCGCGGCGACCCAGCGCGCGGCATGGACCTGGATCGCGACATTGAGGCCGCTCAGCCCCGCCACCCAGCCGCCGCCGGCGAGGGCCATCGCCAGCATCGCGGGGGCGGGGGATTGGGCCAGGCCGAGCAGGATCGTGGCGAGCGCGTAAAGCAATGTGCAGGCCGACAGGAATGTCGCGCGACGCCAATGTACGAACCGTGCACGCACCAGCGCACCGGCGAAGGCGCCGAGCCCGAACATGGCGACCAGCACGCCCAGCATCGCCGCGCCGCCGCGCCGCCGCTCAGCCGCTGATGTGCGACCAGTGGCGCGAGTGCCCAGATGCTGGCGCCCGAAAAGGTGAAAAGACAGGCCCTCAGGATCAGCGCCGCCAGGCTCGGCCGCCAGCGGACGTATCGGATTCCGGCGTGGATCGCCGCACGCAGCGGTTCGCGCTGTATCGGTCCGGCGATGGCCGGCCGCCATGCCCACAGGGCCGCGATCAGCGGAACGACGGCGGTGACGCTGGCCGCAAGCGCCACCAGCGGCCCGGCAAGCGCGATAAGCCAACCGCCCACCGCCGGGCCGAGGCTGCGGGCGAGATTGAAGCCGACGGCGTTGAGCAGCACCGCGGGTTCGAGTAGTCGGTCATCACCGGTCTGGTCGCGGATCGACGCGTGCCACGCCGGATTGGCGAGCGCGAAACCGGCGCCGCTGGCAAAGACGCAGCACAGTAGCGCAGCCGGGCCGATCCGCCCGCTGGCGGCCAGCGCGAGAAGCGTGACGCCCGCGCACAGCACAAGCACCTGCGCGGCGAGCATGACGTGGCGGGGCGTGAACAGGTCGGCGAGCGCGCCGCCGGGCAACGAGAGCAGGACAAGCGGCAGCGAGGCGCATGTCTGGACGGCGGCCACCAATGTCGGGTCGCCGGCCGTCATCTCGGTCATCAGCCAGGCGGCGGTCACCGCTTGCGCCATGGCGCCGATATTGGCGAGCAGGTTCGCGGACCATAACCGGCGGAAGCGCGCAATCATGAGCGGCGCGATCGCCGAAGCCGTGCTCATCCCGTCCCCTCAAGCGCGACGCGGCGGTCGCCCTTGGGGTACTATAACATATTAAATGGTACCGGAGTCAATCGCGCTTGGCGATGTCCGCCTCGGTTCTGGGGAACAGGCCGTTCTGGATGAGGCGCGTGAGTTCGTCCCATGCGTCGGCGAGCGAGATGCCGACTTCCTGCAGGAATGTCGGGTCGCGCATCCGGCGGAACGAGATCATGATCACCTCGGCGACCAGATGCGGGTGATAACCCGTGAAATAGCCTTCGCGCACGCCTTCCTCGATCATCGCGCGGATGCCGTCGGCACGCCGCCGCTGGTGCTCGCTGAAGATCTGGGAGGCCGCCGGGTCTTTTTCGATGTCCATGAGCAGCCGGTCGCCCATCTCGACCAATGCGTTTGTGCCCACTTCCAGGAACGCCCAGGTCCGCGCGATCGGTGACGAATGCAGCGCCGCCGCATCCCATCCGGCCTGGCGGATTTTCGCGAAGCGCCGTTTGAGTACCAGTTCGATCAGCGCCTGCTTGCTTGCGGCGAGTTCGTAAAGCGAGCGTTTGGAGCATTGCAGCTTGGCGGCCATGTCCGACACGTTGAGATGACGAAATCCTTCGCGTCGAAACACTTGCTCGAGCTTGTCGAGCCGGCGTTCCGCCGCCGACGCCTTGCGATCCGATGTTGCGCCGTTCGTCACCGCCATCGCGTCCCCTGCCCCGTCCGGTTATCCATTGGGTGAACGGGTACCCGCAATTTCCCATGCTGTCATCTGCTCGTGTCGATCGGAGCGGCGTGCCAGCTTGACAGTGGCGCCGCGCTCGCGCATTGGTACCAGATATCAATAATGGTACCAGTTCGTGGAGGGTGAGATGAGCAGGTCGGGCAAATATACGGTGGCCGGCTTCATGCAGGATGCCAAGCGTATCCTGGAGACCGATCTGCCTCTGGCCGAGAAGCAGGCGGAGATCGCCGACCGCATGTCGCTGCTCTCGCAGCGCGACGATCTCACACGCTTCGCGATTCCGATCGGTCCGGCCGATGGATCGACCCAGAATTTCCTGCTTGGCTTCGAACCGCCCTTCACCTTGCTGGGCCTTTCCCAGTTCGATCCGCATTATCTCTCGCCCGTGCACGAGCATGGCGATTTCTGGGTGATCGCCTGTGGCTGGCGCGGGGTCGATCGCTGGGACATGTACGAGCGCAAGGACGATGGATCGATCGCCGGCTATGCCGATCTCGAGCTTGTCGACCAGATCTTCCTGCCGCGCGGGCGGACGACATGGATGCCGCCGCCGCCGCGCTCGATCCATTCGCACAACAACGAAACCGGCGCGCTCAATTGCGAACTGATCTTCACCGCGGCGGAGCCGATGAAGGTGGAGGACCGGCTCTATTACGATGTCGAGGAAAAAACCTGCTGGCCCAGCCTGTTTCCGCCGGCGACGATCTTTCCCGGCACGCGCTGGCCGCCCGATCTGCCCGGCCATCACCTTCACGCGGCGGAGACCTGCGACCATGGTCGCGCGGATGCGGCAAGGCTTGAGTCTGCCGATGCGCCGGGGCCGCTCGGCCGGGCGCTCGTTTCGGCGCGCGCCGGGGTCGATGCGCTGTTCGGGCGTTCGAACTGCCCGAGCTGCAATCTGATCGATTCGATCGCCCGTCTGGCGCCCGCGCGCGGCTGAGTTTTGCCGTTCACGCAATCGGTGCTTGACAATGTCGCTTGTCCATATACGGTACCAACAATAGAAAACTGTTACCGATAATCGACCGGATCAGCAGAATATCCCAACACAAAGGGGGTGTTCGCTGGAGTATCGATGGAGACGTATCGTCCTCATTTGGTACCCAAAAGGATCCGGTGATGTCGGCGGAATGGGGAGGATCAAAGATGACACGCATTGCGAAACTATGCCTCGGAGCCGCGATCATGCTGCCCGTGCCGGTGTTCGCGCAGGCCGAGCCCCAGGCGGCCGCGGCTGACGCGACCGTTGACGAAGCCGGGTCGGATATCGTCGTCACCGGATCTCGGCTGCGGCAGGAATCGGTTCAGGAGACCCCCGTCGCGGTCGCGGTGCTCTCGAGCGCCCAGGTCGAGGCGCTCAATGGCTCGAACCTCATCGCGCTCAGCGGCAATGTGCCCAATCTTACCGTTTCCACGCTCGGCACCGCACCCGCCAACCCGGTGATCAGCCTGCGCGGCTTCCTGACCCAGGCGGCCGACATCTCGATCGAACCGGGCGTGCCCGTCTATATCGATGGCGTCTATCAGCCGATCATCTCGGGCTCGATGTCCGATCTCTTCGATGTCGATCGGATCGAGGTGCTGCGCGGCCCGCAGGGCACCACGCTCGGAAAGAATGCCTCGGCCGGCGCCGTGCTCGTCACGCGCTCGCGCCCGACCGGCGAATTCGACGGGCGTCTCAACGTCGAATATGGCAGCTATAATCTCTTTCAGGCGCAGGGCCTTATCAACTTCCCGATCGCCGAAGGCGTGCTGGCGGGCAAGGTCTATGCGAATTTCCGCCGCCGCGACGACTGGGTCAAGAATCTCGCGGTACCGGGCGGCGACATGGGCGGGGAGAAGCGCGGTTCGGTGCGTGCCGCGCTGCTCTTCACCCCCAGCGCGGATTTCACCTATTATCTGACCGCCGACTATATCTGGGACCGTTCGTCGCAAATGGGCGGCCGGCCGGTGCCGCTGCCGCGCGACCGCATCTGCGCGGTCTATGGCGAATGCACCCAGGATTTCCGCCTGGGCACGACCCGGTCGGGCAACACGATCAAGCCGCGCGTCGACGATATCAACATCACCGGTGTCGGCGACTGGAAACTGGGTGGGGTCAAGATCTCCAGCATCACCGGCTATCGCAACTTCGACGAGTTCAACGCCAACGACTTCGACAAGACGCCGTTTCCGGCGCTCGAGCTCTATCGTGCCGATACCACGCTCGAGATGTTCTCGCAGGAAGTGCGCATCACCTCGGAGGAGATGGGTGGGCTCGATCTTGACGGCCGGCTCGCCTGGTTGCTCGCGGGCTATTACAGCCATAGCGACGCCTATCAGAACAATGGCCAGAACGTCTTCGGCAACCAGTTGATGGTGGCGCAGCGGTCCGTGCGCGACACCTTCGCGCTGTTCGGCCGGCTCGATTTCGATCTGACCGACAAGCTGACGGTTTCCGGCGGCATCCGCCACAGCTGGGACAAGACGGTCCATTATTTCGCGCCGGCGATCCCGGGCACCACGCCGCCCGACCCGATCAATCGCGAACAGGGCAAATGGGAGAACACCTCGATCGAGGCGGGTGCGCAATACAAGTTCGATTCCACCAAGATGCTGTATCTGCGCTACGCCGAAGGCTATCGCGGCGGCGGCTTCCTCGGCACGCCCGCCTCGGTTGCGGCCGCGCGCTCCTATCGTCCGGAAACCTCGCGCTCCTACGAAGTGGGCCTCAAGAGCGAATGGCTCGATCGCGCCTTCCAGTTCAACCTGACGCTGTTCCGCACCGAATTCACCGATCTGCAGAAGCAGGTCGCGCGTACAGGGGCGGGCGGCACGCTGGTCCAGGTCATCGATAATGCCGCCGATGCCGTGACCCAGGGTGTCGAAATCGAGGCGGTCCTGCGCCCGATCAACGGCTTCAACGTGTCGATCAGCGCGTCCTATCTCGACGCCTATTACAAGGATTATCTGAGCCAGGATGCGGCGGGCAACTCCATCGACCTGTCGGGCCTGCCCTTCCAGTTCGCGCCCAAATATGTTGTATCGGTCAACCCCACCTATGAGTGGCATCTGTCGGAGGGGCTGGGCTTCGAAAAGGCGCGGATCGGTGCACGGCTGCGCTTCACCGACGAATATGAGATTTCCTCGGCGGTGCCGCCCAGCCCGGTCGGTCATCAGCCCTCCTTCGCGACGGTCGATCTGTCGGCCGATCTCATCAACGCCCGTGGAATCAGCTTCGGCGTCTATGCCAACAATCTCCTCGATCAGCGCTTCCTGGCCTATGGCAATGAACCGTCGAACCTGATCGCGTTCCAGATCGACGATATCGGCCGGACCTTCGGCGCCAAGCTCAGCTTCAGATTCTGATCATTGCGGGCCGCGCCGCCACACGCATGGCGGCGCGGACGGGAGAATGTGCATGGCGAATTATGATCTGGTCGTCCGCAACGGGTGGGTGATCGACGGAACCGGCAAGACGCGCTTCCGCGCCGATGTGGGCGTGCGCGACGGCCGGATCGCAGCGATCGGCACGATCGAGGCAGCCGGCCAACAGGAAATCGATGCCAAGGGCCAGGTCGTGGCGCCGGGCTTTGTCGATATCCACACCCATTATGACGCGCAGGTGTTCTGGGATCCGACCGTCGGTCCATCCTCCTTCCATGGCGTCACCACCATCGTCGGCGGCAATTGCGGTTTCAGCATCGCGCCGCTCAACGGCAATGCCGAGGACGCGCAATATCTCGTCCGCATGCTCTCACGCGTCGAGGGCATGCCGCTCGAAAGCCTGCAGACCGGCGTGCCGTGGGACTGGACGTCGTTCGGATCCTATCTCGGCAAGCTCGACGGCAAGCTCGCGGTCAATGCCGGCTTCATGGTGGGGCATTGCGCGCTTCGCCGTTCCGTGATGGGCGCGCGGGCGGTCGGCGAACAGGCGAGCGAGCAGGATGTTTCCGCGATGCAGGATCTGCTGCGCGCATCGATCCGCGAAGGAGGGCTCGGCTTCTCGACGACGGTCGCGCCGGTCCACACCGACGGCGAGGGGCAACCCATCCCCTCGCGTTGGGCGACCGACGAGGAAGTCTATGCCCTGGCTTCGGTCGTGAGCGAGTTCGAGGGCACATGCCTGGAGTTCCAGCCCAATAATCTGGGGCCGTTCAGCGAGGCTGAGGTCGAGCGGATGACCAGGGTCGCGGTGGTCGGGCAGCGCCCGCTCAACTGGAACCTGTTCCTGAGCGTGGGCGACCAATATGAGCGCCATGTCTCGCAACTGGCCGCGAGCGATCATGCAAAGGCGCATGGGGCGCATGTCACCGCGCTGGCGTCGTGCCAGCCGATGACGACGCGCATCAATCTGTTCAGCGGTTTCATCTTCGATCTGTTCGATGGCTGGGAGCCGACGATGCGTCTGCCTGTCGCCGAACGGAAGCGCGCGCTCCAGGATCCCGCGGTGCGCCGGCGCCTGGCCGAAGGCGCCGCCAATCAGAGCGGCATGATGGCGATGATGACCGATTTCTCCAAATGGAGGATCGATCAGGCGTTCACGTCGCAGAACCAGGCGCTCAAGGGACAGACCATGGGCGAGATCGCGGCGGCGCAAGGCAAGACCCCGCTCGACGCCCTGCTCGATATCGCCGTCGCCGAGGATCTCAAGACATCGTTCCTGCCGCCGCCGGCCGGCGAGGATGAGGAGAGCTGGCGGCTGCGCGCCGAATCCTGGCGGGACGACCGCACCATCGTCGGCGGTTCCGACGCCGGCGCGCATCTGGACATGATCGACACCTTCGCCTTCTCGACCATGGTCCTGGGCGAGGGCGTGCGCGAACGCGGCATCTTCAGCCTTGAGGAAGGCGTGCGGCAGATCACCTCGATCCCCGCGCACCATCTCGGCCTCAACGATCGCGGCGAAATCCGCGAAGGCGCCTGGGCCGATCTCGTCATCTTCGATCCCGACACCATCGCATGCGGTCCGGTGGAGATGCGCGACGATCTGCCCGGCGGCGCGGCGCGGCTCTACGCCGATGCGCTGGGCATCGCCCATGTCATCGTCAACGGGACCGAGATCATCCGCGGCCAGGACTTCGTCGGAAACCATCCCGGGCGCATCCTGCGTTCGGGGCAGGATACGCACACGCCGGTCCTGTGAAAGACGCGCCGCTCCTGCTCGATCCGTCCCGCACCGCGCTGGTGCTGGTCGACCTGCAGACTCTGATCGTCGATCTGCCGCTCGCGCCGCTGGCTGGGCGGGCGCTGGCGGCGCGCGCCATCGCCTTCGCCGCGCGGATGCGCGCGGCGGGCGGAACGGTGATCCTGGTGCGCGCGGACATGAGCGGTGATCCGCGCGCGGCGCTTCACCAGCCGGTCGATACGCCGATCGCGCATCCCGAAGGGCCCTTGCCCGACGATTGGGCCGAACTGGTCGATGGGCTGGCCGAGCCCGGCGACGTGATCGTCACCAAGCGGCAATGGGGCGGATTCTACGGCACCGATCTCGATCTCCAGTTGCGCCGGCGCGGGCTGGACACGTTGATACTGGGCGGGATCGCCACCAATTTCGGCGTCGAATCGACCGCCCGCCAAGCATTCGAACATGGCTATGCCGTGGTGGTGGCGCAGGATCTGACGACAAGCTTCACCGAGCGGATGCACGATTTCGCGGTGGAAGAGGTGCTGCGCCGTGTTGGTCGCGTCCGCGCAAGTTCGGTGATCTCCTTCGGGCGGGACGGGTGAGCCATGGGTTCGCCGGCCGCGTGGCGCTCGTCACCGGCGCGGCCTCGGGTATCGGTGCGGCGACGGTGCGGCTGCTCGCCGCGCGCGGGGCGTCGATTCTGGTGGCCGATATCGATGGCGACGGCGCGCGACGGATATGCGATGATATCGCCGCACGCGGCGGCACGGCGGAAGCATTTGCGGCGGATCTGACGCGGTCGGCGAGCGCCGATGCCGCCGTTGCCGCCGCGCTTGCCCGGTTCGGGCGACTCGATATCCTCGTCAACAATGCCGGGATCGGCGGGCGCGGGCCGAGCCATGAGCTCACCGACGCCGACTGGCGCCGCGTGATCGGGCTCGATCTCGACGCTGTCTTCTACATGAGCCGTGCAGCGCTTCGGCCGATGGTCGCCTCGGGCGCCGGCGCGATCGTCAGCGTCGCATCGATCTTCGGCCATGTCGGCCTGGGGGAGCGTGCCGCATACAGTGCGGCCAAGGCGGGGGTGGTCAATCTGACGCGCGCGCTCGCGCTCGAATATGGCGCACGCGGCATCCGCGTGAACGCCGTCTGCCCCGGTGTCATCCGCACGCCGCTGGTGGCGCATAACAGTCCGGCGCAGGCCGAGGCGCTGATCGCGCTTCATCCGATCGGCCGGCTCGGCGAACCCGAAGAGGTGGCGGAAGCGATCGCGTTTCTCGCAAGCGATGCGGCAAGCTTCGTGACCGGCGCCAGCCTGCTCGTCGACGGCGGTTATACCGCCGCCTGAGCGGCTTCGGCCGGGGGCTCGTCCGATCGGGGCTGCGGGCCGCCGGTCGCACGCGCGAAATCCTGTGTGATCGTCCGCGAAGCGAGAATGAAATGCACTGCCGCCCACAGCAGGCCGAGCGTGCAGAAGGCCAGTCCGGTGCGCGTCGCCTGATCGATCGCCGCGCGGCAGCTGGCCTGGATCAGCGCCGGTGCATCCGGTGCGGCGACGCCGCCCGGGCATAATGTCGCGAAGCCGGCGCCTTCGACCGTGCCGAAATAATAGCCCGAAAGCGCGTCGATGAGCGCGCCGGCGGCGACCGTGCCGATCACCAGCGCGGCCAGGCTCGCGACCAGCGAGATCAGCGCGGTCGTCGTGGCGCGCATCCGCGCATCGACCATATTGTAGATCGCGGCATAGGTCGGGCTGAAATAGACGAACTGGATCACCCCCGCCGCCGCCAGCAGCGCCACCGCGATCCGCCAGTCCGACTGGAGATAGGCGGCGATGGCGAGCGGTGTCGCGACGACAAGGCCGATGAGCGGGACATAGGCATAGGCGCGGGGGTTCGAGCGGCCGAAATGGTCGGCGAGATAACCGCCGGCGAAGGTGCCGACCGCATTGGACGCGCCGATCGCGAAGCCGATGATGAGCCCGACCTCGGCATAGTTGAGCGCATAGGCGCGCACCAGGAAGGGCGCGATGAAGGCCCCCGCGCCATAATTGACGAAGGTGAACAGGGTGACGCCCATGATCATGTGGCGCGCGGTCGGGATGGAGAAGACGCGCCTGGCGGTCTGCCATGTCGAGGGTGAGACGTCGGATGTCGCGACGCGGCCGGCAAGCGCGTCCGAATGGCCGCGCGGCACTTCGCGGACGATCAGCTTGAGCAGCAGGGCCAGGACGAGGCCGGGCAGGCCCAGCACCATGAAGGCGGTTCGCCAGCCATGATATTGGGTAAGCACGCCGCCCGCGATGGCGCCAGCCATGATGCCCAGCGGCAGGCCGAGCTGATAGATCGCAAGCGCGGTCGCGCGCCGGCGCGGTCCGAAATAATCGGTGATCAACGAATAGGCCGGGGGATTGCCGCACGCCTCGCCGACGCCGACGCCGATCCGGCACAGCAGCAATTGCCCGAATGTGCGCGCGAAGCCCGACAACGAAGTGAACAGCGACCAGAGAGCGATGCTGCCGGCGATGATGTTGACCCGGTTGAAGCGCTCGGACAGCCGCGCCGCGGGCACCGACAGGGTCACATACAGGATGCTGAACGCGAATCCGTGCAGGAAGCCGAGTTCGACGTCGCTCAGCTTCAGATCGACCTTGATCGCCTGGCCGATGGTGGAAAGCACGGTGCGGTCGGCCCAGCTGCACAGGCTGTACAGCATCAGCAGCAACAGGACGCAGCCGCGATAGCCGCGGCTCATATTCGGCGTCGCGCCCGGATGCGCCATGCGTGCTCCTCTCCCGCTCGTTGCGGCCGTTGTGGCAGGGGCGGTGCCTGCCCGCAAGCTCAAATGGTAACAGAATCGTGATTCTGGTTCCCATATACGGCCGGCGGTCTATGCTGCGCATGCAATATGAGGCCGATAAGACGGGCATGTCGTCCACATCCAGGGTTGACACGAGGCCATAACTGGTACCAGAAAGGCAAAAATCGTTTCACATATCGGACGGCATGTCCGCGGGATTTGGGAGAGATCGAATGGCGGTGCTGATCAAGGAAATCCGGCCGGACGCTGAATGGGTGGTCAATTCGCCGCACCGCTCCCGTGGCATCACCGTCCAGAACGTGTTCCAGCGCGATGTCGAGAATCGCAGCGTCGAGTTCAACATCACGGCGTTCAACGGCGATGAGTTCTGGAGCCCGGCGCATCGGCACAATTTCGATCAGATCCGCATCGGCCTCGACGGTGTCATGAAATACGGGACGCGCAGCCGCCTGATGCCGCGCACGGTCGCTTATTATCCGGAGGGCACCTGGTATGGCCCGATGGCCTGTGACGGCCCGTCGGTCAGCGCCATCATGCAATTCGACGGCGCCAGCCATGGCGGTTATGTGACCTTGGCGCGGATGGACGAGGCGACCGAGGTCCTGCGCCGGAAGGGCAAGTTCGAAAAGGGCTTCTATTATCCCGATGACGGCAGCCCGAAGATCGACGGCTATCAGGCGTCGTGGGAACACGTCACCGGCCGCAAGATGATCTATGTCGATCCGCCGCGCTTCGTGGACGCGATCTACATGAATATCGACTCGTTCGAATGGCTGCCGGCCGATGGCGGCACGATGCGCAAGACGCTCGGCCGGTTCGGCGAGCGCGATTTCACGATCGAGGCTCTGCAGGTTCCGAAGGGCGCCACCGCCATCGTCGACAAGCCGGGCCGGCTGGTGGTCGGCTTCGTGCTGACCGGCGAGGTCGCGGTGCAGGGGGCCGTGCTTCCCAAATGGTCCGGAACCTTCGCCGAGGAGGCGGATGTGGTCGGCTTCACCGGCCGTGACGAAGCCTCGGAGATCCTGATCTTCACATTGCCCGATCTGGGCTGAGGTCTCCGACATGACCGAGATCAATCGCCGGCTGGTGCTGCGTGCCCGGCGGGACGGCCTGCCGCATGTCGGCGACTTCGCCGTCGAACACGCGCCGATGCCCGAGCCCGGGCCGGGGCAGTTCGTCGTCCGCAATCTCTATGCGTCGCTCGACCCCGCGCTCCGCCAGCGCCTGACGCTGACCGACAGCTATGTGCCGCGCATCGAGCTCGGCGAGGTGCTGACCGCGACCACGGTGGGGGTGGTCGCGGCCTCGCGTGATCCCGCTTACCCGGTCGGCAGCCATGTCGTCGGCCATCATGGCATCGCCGATTACTGGCTTACGGCGGCGGGGCCGGTGACGCGGACGATCGACCCGTCGGCCGCATCCTCGCTCAGCCATTTCCTGAGCGTGCTTGGGCCGACCGGGCTCACCGCCTATTTCGGCATCACGCGCGTGGCGCGCCCGCGTGCGGGGGAGACGCTGCTGGTGACCGGGGCCGCGGGCGCGGTGGGGTCGGTCGCCGGGCAGATCGCCAGGCTGTCAGGCTGCCGGGTCATCGGGATCGCGGGTGGCGCCGACAAGGCGGCGAGGCTTACGGGGGAATATGGTTTCGATGCCGGGATCGACTATCGCGACAAGACCCTGGCGGGCCTGACCGCCGCGATCCGCGATGCCGCGCCCGAAGGCATCGATCTGTTGTTCGAGAATGTCGGCGGCATCCAGCTCGACGCCGCGATCGATTGCATGAACGAGCGCGGCCGGATCGCGGTGTGCGGCCTGATCAGCCAGTACAACGCCACCGAACCCCCGCCGCCGCTGACCAATCTGTTCAAGCTGGTCGCCCGCTCGATCCGCATGGAGGGCTTCATCGTGCGCAACTACGCGTCCGAATATGCCGCTGCGGCGGCCACGCTCGCGCGCTGGGTGGGCGAGGGGAAGATCCATTTCCGCGAATCCATCCATGATGGCCTCGAAGCAGGTCCCGAAGCCTTTCTCTCGCTGTTCACCGGCTGGAATCAGGGCAAGGTGATGCTTCGGCTCGAGCCGTCCGCGTGACGGCTGGCGGGAAGGGCATGTGCCGATGAATGCGGGGCTCGAGATCGCGGCCCGCGTCGAATCGTTCGTGCGCGAACACGTCATCCCCTTCGAGAGGGATGCGCGCCTCGGCGCGCATGGCCCGGCGGACGATCTGGTCGCCGAACTGCGCGGCATGGCGCGATCGGCGGGTTTGCTGACACCGCATCTGCCCGCATCGGGCGGGCATTTGCCGCTTGCCGCGATGGCGCCGGTCTTTCGCGCGGCTGGCCTCTCGCCGCTCGGCCCGGTCGCGCTCAACGTGATGGCGCCGGACGAGGGCAACATGCATCTGCTCGATCGGGTGGCGACGCCCGCGCAGCGCGCGCATTTCCTGGTGCCGCTCGTCGAGGGTCGCGTCCGCTCCGCATTCTTCATGACCGAGCCGGCCGAAGACGGCGGCGCGGGTTCCGATCCGTCGATGCTGCGCACGGTGGCGCGCCGTGATGGGGATGGCTGGGTGATCGACGGGCGCAAGGCGTTCATCACCGGGGCGGTGGGGGCGACCGTCGGCATCGTCATGGCGCGGACCGGTGGCGAGGGCGCGACGACGGCGACGATGTTCCTTGTCGATCTTCCCGATCCGTCGGTGTGCATCGAACGCGTGCTCGACACGATCGACAGCTCGATGCCGGGGGGGCATTCGATCGTCGCGATCGAGGGGCTGAAAGTCGGCGCCGATGCCGTTCTGGGAGAGGTTGATCGCGGCTTCCAATATGCCCAGATCCGCCTTGCCCCGGCGCGGCTCACCCATTGCATGCGCTGGCTCGGCGCCTGCGACCGCGCGCATGAGATCGCCAGCGCCTATGCGGTGCGCCGCCATGCCTTCGGCAAGCCGCTGATCGATCATGAAGGCGTCGGTTTCATGCTCGCCGAGAACATGATCGATCTGAAACAGGCCGAACTCATGATCGACTGGTGCGCCGGCGTGCTCGATGGCGGCGCGGCCGGCACCGTCGAATCCTCGATGGCAAAGGTGGCCGTGAGCGAGGCCTTGTTCCGTATCGCCGACCGCTGCGTCCAGGTGATGGGCGGGACGGGTGTTTCGGGCGACACGATCGTCGAGCAGGTGTTCCGCGAGGTGCGTGCATTCCGCATCTATGACGGGCCGACCGAGGTCCATAAATGGAGCCTGGCCAAGAAGATCAAGCGGCGGCACGCGTCATGAAGCTTTCGCTCGACGGCAGGCGCGTGCTCGTCACCGGTGCGTCGTCCGGGCTCGGCGCGCATTTCGCGAAGGTGCTCGCGGGCGCGGGGGCGCACGTCGTTCTGGCGGCGCGCGGCACGGACAAGCTGGCGGCGCTTGCGGCGGAAATCGGTCCCGCGGCGCAAATGGTGGTGCTCGACGTCCGCGATTCCGCCATGGTCGCCGCCGCGATCGAGGCGGCCGGGCCGATCGATGTGCTGATCAACAATGCCGGGGTGACGGTGACCGCGCCCGCACTCGATCAGGACGAGGGGGACTGGGCCGCCGTCGTCGGTACCAATCTTGAAGGGGGTTACCGCGTGGCGGTCGCTGCGGCGCGCGCGATGCGTGCGCGTGGCCGGGGTGGCGCGATCGTCAATATCGCCTCCATTCTGGGCTTGCGCCAGGGTGGGCAGGTGACGCCCTATGCCGTCTCCAAGGCGGGCGTCATTCAGATGACGAAGCAGCTTGCGCTTGAGCTTGCCCGCTTCGACATCCGCGTGAACGCGCTGGCGCCGGGCTATATCGAGACCGATCTCAATCGCGCCTTCTTCGAAACACCGGCCGGCATGGCGTTGATCAAGCGTATTCCGCAGCGCCGGCTCGGTCGCCTCGCCGATCTCGACGCGCCGTTATTGCTGCTCGCTAGCGATGCCTCGGCGTTCATGACGGGCAGCGTGCTGGTCGTCGATGGCGGCCATATGGTGGGTTCGCTTTAGAGTCGATCCGGTTCGGATTGAACCGGATCGACTTCGGATTCCCTCGATTTATCGTGGTTCCCGAGCTGGGAGGTGTTACCACCTGCCTCGGAACCACTCTCGGCGCTGCCAGTCCAGGACTGGCGTTCGGCATCGGTCAGGAGCCGTCCCGTCATTTGATCGCCGGCAAGCGTGGTGCGCTGGACGATGCGGGTATCGGCATAGGGAAAACCATAAGCCGCGTGCATCGTCCGGCGATTGTCCCACAGCGCGAGATCGTCGACCGTCCAGTGATGGCGATAGCAGAAGCGCGGCTGCACCGCATGCGCGACGATCTCCTCATAAAGCGGATCGGCTTCGGTCCGGGGCATGCCCCAGACGCCCGCATAACCCAACGGGCTCAGCAGCAGCGCCTTCGCGTTCGACACGGGATGATCGATCACCATGGGTTGCAGCACGGGCGGAAAGGGTTGGCGATCCACCTGATATTCGCGGTCGGCGGCATGCGGTCCGGGGCGCAAATCCACATCCGGCCAGCCCCAGAGCCGTTCGGGCGCATCGCGCCAGATCTGCACGGTCGAATGCGCGTCGCAAAATGCCTTCAGCTCGCCGGGCAGTGCGGCATAGGCCGCCTGGGTGTCGGTCCATATCGTATCGCCGCCCTGTGCCGGCGGCCGGATCATGCGGAGCATGCCGCCTTGCGAGATCGACGGCGTATAGGCGCCGTCCTGGTGCAGCGCCAGAAAGCCGGCGCGCAATTCGCCGTCGACGAACATGCCCGGCCCCTTCTTCTCGCCCTCGCCGCCAAGCACGATGAGGTCGGGATTGCCGGCAAGGCGCAGCGACGCGATCACATGTTCCTGAAGCGGCCCGAAGATGCGCGAAAGCCGCACATGGGTGGCAGCATCGGTCCCGGCGCGGCGGAACAGCAACAGGCCGTACCGCACCCATAGCGCGCGCAACGCGGCTTCATCCCCGCTGCTCAGCCTGTCCGGATCGATTCCGATGATCTCGATACCGATATGGTCGAGCGCCTTTGTCGAAAATTGCGTTGGCATCGGCTCTCCACTCGCCCGAACGTCGATTTTCATTGTGGTACCAGATTATATGATTAGGTACCATATGACAAGTGATGGGAGAAAATGCCGATGTCGTACACTGGCTGGGGCCGGCGCCGATGAGCGCATCCGCGGCGGACAATCTGGGCACCGCGCCGGTCAGGGCAGGCTATGCTTTCGACGAACGCGCCCTGGCCGCATGGCTCGCGCATAATGTGGACGGCTTTGCCGGGCCGCTGCGTGTGGAACAGTTCCGCGGCGGCCAGTCGAACCCGACCTACAAGGTCGTGACGCCCGGCCGGAGCTATGTGCTGCGCCGAAAACCGCCCGGCGTGCTGCTCAAGGGCGCACATGCCATCGAGCGCGAAGCGCGCGTCCAGCGCGCGCTGGCGCCGGTCGGCTTTCCCGTCGCCAGGGTGCATGCGGTCTGCGCCGACGAACATGTCATCGGCACCCCATTCTACGTCATGGATCTCGTCGAGGGCCGGATCTTCTGGGATGCGACCTTTCCCGATGTGCCGCACGCCGAACGCGCGGCCTATTTCGACGCGATGAACGCGACCATCGCCGCGTTGCACGCGATCGATCCCGCGACCATCGGGCTCGCCGATTATGGTCGGCCGGGCGATTATTTCGCGCGGCAGGTCGGGCGATGGTCGCGCCAGTATCTGGAAGATGAGGCCGGCGGCCGCGATCCGGCGATGGACCGGTTGATCGAATGGCTGCCCGCGAACCTGCCGGACAGCGACGAAAGCGCACTCGTCCATGGCGACTTCCGCTGCGACAACATGATCTTTCATGCGCACGAACCGCGCGTGCTCGCGGTGCTCGACTGGGAATTGTCGACGCTCGGCCATCCCCTTGCCGACTTCGCCTATCACAGCATGATGTATCACATGCCGCCCGACATCGTCGCGGGGCTGGCCGGTGCCGATCTGGCGCGGTGCGGTATCCCGTCAGAGGCGGACTATGTCGACGCCTATTGCCGGCGCACCGGCCGCGCGGGGATCGCACGATCCGATTACATGTTCTGCATCGCGTTCAACCTGTTCAGGCTTGCCGCCATCTTCCACGGCATCCGGTCACGCGTGATCCGGGGAACCGCGGTGTCCGCGCAGGCACGTGACCGCGGCAGGCAATTTCCGAGGCTGGCGGCGCTCGCATGGGATCGTGTGGAGGCTGCGCACGCTTCATAGGAAAAAGATACGGGTTTGCTCGGGTTGGCCGGCCCTGCGAACGAAATTCTGCCGAAGCTTACAAGATCGAACGCCTCGTGCGTCTCTATGGTAAGCGCCGAGGCAAGGAGATGGGCGACGTCGAATCTGGTGGCAGAGATGGCTTCGATAGACCGGGCGTACCGTCCGGTGCTGCTGCGCTATTTCCTGCGCCGCACCGATAATCATGCCGAGGCGGAAGATCTGACCCAGGAGGTCTTCGTTCGTCTGGCCCGTACCGACCTCAGCGTCCTCGATGCCCGCGAAGCCTATATTTTTCAGACGGCGAGCAACCTGCTGCGCGATCGTGCCCGGCGCGCCAAGGTACGATCGCTTTACATAGAGGATAAGCGATGGGCGCCCGATGCGGGCATCGATCCACTCGACCCTCACCGGATCGCCGAGGGGAATGACATGCTGGCCTGCCTTTTCGCCGGGCTTGAGGAATTGCCTGAGCAGACCCGGCACATCTTCACCCTGTATCGCATCGAAAGGGTGGCGAAGAAGACGATAGCCGCCAAATTCGGCGTCTGCGAGAGTACGGTCGACAAGCATATCGCGCGGGCGATGGGTTTCCTCACGTCGAAACTGGGGCACCGTCGATGAGCGAGGTCGAACCGCTGCATCAGGATCCCGTAAGCGACGAAGCGGGCCTTTGGTGCTTCCGCATTGCCGAGGCCGATCTCGACGAAGTCGAGACCGCGCAATTCGAAAGCTGGATGGCCGCCTCGCCCGATCATCGCGCGGCGTTCGACAGGGCCGTTTTCGTCTGGCGTTCGCTCGATGGCAGCCAGACGACGCCCGCGCTGCTGGATATTCGCCTGAAGGCCCTGGAAGCCTTGCGCGGACCGGAGGTAAAAAGGGCGGGCCGGATACGCAACTGGCGCTTGCCGGGCGCGGTGGCGGCGGCAGTGGTGGTCGCTCTTCTGGCCACGTTCCTGGCCGTGCGCGATCGAGCCACCATCTATGAAACCGGAATCGGAGAAAGGCGGCAGATCGTACTGGCCGATGGATCCAGGCTCTCGCTCGATGCGGCGACACGGGTCGAAGTCGATTATACCGACGATCGCCGCGCTCTGACTCTCCTGGCCGGCCGGGCGAAATTCGATGTCGCGAAGAATCCGCTGCGGCCGTTCAGCGTCGCCGCGGGCGACAAGATGGTCGTCGCCATAGGCACGAGCTTCAGTGTCGAAAGGCTTAGATCCCAGGTCGATGTCGTCCTTTACGAAGGGCAGGTGGCCGTGATGAAGCCGGCGCCGGGAACCTCTCCCCGGCCTGTTCCTCTCGATGCCCGGATTCCCGTCGATCAGGCTCTCAGGCCGGGGCAGGAGATGACGCTTCCGGACGGCGATCACCCAGTCCATGTCGCCGGTGTCGACGAACCGCGCGCCTTGTCGTGGGAATCGGGGCAACTCAGCTTCGTCGACGAGCCGCTGGGCGAAGTGGTCGAGCGCATGAACCGTTACAGCCAAACGAGATTGGTCGTTGGCGATGCCGAAACGGCGGGCCTGCTGGTGAGCGGTGTCTTCGACGCAACCGATACCTCCAGCTTTCTCGAAGGTCTCGCCGGCGTCTTCTCCGTTCGTTCCCGAACACAGGACGGTAAAGTGGTGCTGACGAAAGTTCGTGGCTGATTTCGCCAGAAATTCCTGGATCGCAAAAAATTTTCTCCCTGTTCCTTACAAGGTCTCGCACCTGCCGCGTCGAAGTTATCGAAGGCCGGAATTTCCGGCGTGATGACGGGGCGGACAAGTGAGCAATAAATATCTTTTCGATCGCGTGCGAATGGCGGGCCTTGCGGGTGCATGTCTGACGGCAATCATGGCCGTGCCCGCTCCGCTCCAGGCGCAGGCTGCCGCTCAGGAGAAAAGCTTCAGGCTCAACATCGCGGCGCAACCCTTGGGCGGCGCGCTGCGCCAGCTTGCGCGTGAAACCCGCCGACAGGTCATGTTCGACGGCAAGAGCGTGGCCGGCAAGCGCAGTGCGGCCATCAATGGCCATTTCAGCGCTGAGGAAGCGTTGCGCAGGATGCTCGCCGGCAGCGATCTGACGGTGACGACGGGCAGTGGCGGGATCTTCATGGTGAAGGAAAAGCGGTCGGCCGAGTCCGTGGAAAACAGGATGGCGCCCGTCAGGGAGGATGTGGCCGCGGCATCCGATGACGGTCTTGGCGATTCCGAGATCGTCGTGACCGCGCAGCAGCGTGAGCAGCGCTCGATCGAGGTGCCGATCACGATCAATGCATTCGGCGCGACGGAACTGAAGCAGCGCGGCATCAACAATCTGCAGGATCTTTCATACAGCGTTCCCGAGATGAATGTGTTCAGCGCCATGCTCGGGCAATCCCAAGTCGTGTTGCGCGGGATCAGCCCCTCAGGCGGCAATCTGCCGCTCGTCGGCGTCTATCAGGACGAGGTGGCGGTGGACGGCCCTAATGGACAGCAACTCGATCTGCGTCCGCTCGATGTCAAACGTGTCGAGGTCCTCAACGGTCCGCAAGGGACCCTGTACGGCCAGGGTTCCGCCGGCGGCACTATCCGCTTCGTCACTAACGATCCCGTTATCGGCCGTACGAGCCTCACCACCTCGGCCGAACTCTGGGGCACCCGGAAAGGGAGTGCGTCGGGCCGCCTGACGGCCACGGCCAACCTGCCCTTGAACGACATCGCGGCTCTGCGCGTCAGCGGCGTCTACGAGAAAATCGGCGGCTGGATCGATGCGCCCACGGCCGGGCGAACCAATATCAACGATGGCCGCCTGTTCGAAATCCGAATCAAGGGTTTGCTCAATCTTTCGGACGATATTTCATTGGTGCCGATGATCGATATCCATCGCAATCGCGCCGGATCGGTCAGCAATGGCGAAGACGAGAATTACAATATCATCTTTCCGGGTTTCATGCAGGACGGCGTCCAGCCGGTCAGCAACGATTTCGACCTGTATAGCCTGACCGCGAACGTCCGGCTGGGCGGCGTGAAGCTGCTGGCCGTCGGATCGATCTATCGCAATGATATGGACGGCGGGTTTTTCAATCGTTTCGGCGCGCTCGCGCGCGTTTTCACCTATGCCAATCGCAACCGGGCCAGAACCGGTGAAGTCCGCCTGTCGTCGGATTCATCAAGCATCTGGAAATGGACGGCGGGCATATTCTACCGGAACGCCGAATTCTCGGCCGTCAACACCCTGCTCCAGACCGGAAGCCATACGGGTACCGTCGGTACGACCGTAAACCTTCCTTTCAATACCGCCTATGACACGGATAGCTGGTCATTCTATGGCAACACCAGTTATCAGCTCAGCGATCGGCTCGAGATCGGCGGCGGGCTGCGCTATTTCGTGGACAGCCAGACATCGCCGAGCGTGAACGGCCGGCTCAAGGCGGATTTTCATTCGCTCGATCCGCGCATCTATGCCGTCTACAAGCTGGCACCGGATTGGTCGGTCTATGCGAGCGCCGCAAAGGGCTTCCGCAGCGGCGGCTTCAACGCCGTCAACGCGTCTTTTCCGCAGACCTTCGGCCCGGAAGACGTTTGGAGCTATGAGGTCGGTACGAAGTTCAGCGCTCTCGATCGATTGGTCTCGGGCGAAATCTCGGGCTTCATAAGCCGCTATAGCGATATGCAGACCGGCGTGATCGCGCTGTCCGTCGGCCTTGGTTACACCGGCAATGTCGGGCGCGCGCATGTGAAGGGCATCGACTGGAATTTCAGGCTCGCGCCCGCGAACTGGCTGACGCTGGGCACGACCGGCGCGCTTGTGGACACGCGCGTGGTCGAATCGGCGCCGGCCAGCGGCTACCAGGTCGGCGACCGGTTGAGCTTCATCCCGAAATTCAACGCCGGCGCCTTCGTGGAAACCCAGGCACCCTTGAGCGATGACGTGCGAGGGACATTCCGTGTCGACTATAATCGGCGCGGTGACTCGGTGCTCATTCAAAGGACCGCCAATCTCTTTGCCGGGAATGAAACGCTCCACCTGCTCAACGCCAGGCTGGGCCTGAGCTGGAAGGGATTCGATATCCAGCTTTTCGCGGAAAACATCCTGAACGATCGCGGCCGGACCGCGCCGAATCCGTTGTTCTTCTCGACGCGCGTCGTTCCGCGTTCGATCGGCATAAAGGGAGCGGCGTCATTCTGATCGCGAACGGGCGAATTCCTGTGATGAAGTCCGTGAGAAGGCTTTCCCGGACGCGCTCGCTCAAGTGGGTCGCGGCTATGCTGATCGCTTCTGCGTGCGCCGGGCCGGCATGCGCACAGGCCGCGTCGGATCTGGTCGAGCCCGTTCAAGGCGATGCTCGGCCATATAGCCGCCATGGCTCGGTTGAATGGACGCTCAGATCGAGGAGCGGCCGGCTGTTCCAGATCTATGTGGCCCGCCCGGACGAACCCCCACCGGAACAGGGCTATCCGGTGATATACGTCACCGATCCGAGCTGGAGTTTCGCCACGCTGGCGGACACGCTTTGGCAGTCGAGGCGACTCTACGGGCCTGCCGTGGTCGTGGGTGTGGGCTATCCGAGTGCCGCAGAGATCGCCAATCGCAGCTATGATCTGACGATCGCGAGGTTGCCCGATGCGGACGACGAACATCGTGGAGCCGCGGGGCCGACGGGAGGCGCGGAGGCGTTCTTCGGTTTTATCGAGGAGGAGCTGAAGCCAGTCGTCGAAAAGGCCATGCCCATCGACCGGAGCCGGCAAGCTTTGTTCGGCCACTCCTTTGGCGGACTCTTTGCCTTGCACGTCCTGTTCAGCCACCCTGAGAGTTTCGACACCTATGTCGCCGGCAGTCCGTCGATCTGGTGGGGTGGCGACGCAGTGCTGCGGGAAAAAGACGCGTTCGTGAGCGGCCGGGGGAGCGGGGATGCCCCGCGCCGACTGTTGCTCACCGTCGGCGGTCTCGAGGAAGAGCTGACGGAAGACTTTGTTCAAGCCAAAAAGCGGGGGCTCGACCTTCCTTCGGCATCCGTTCTGAAAGGCTATGCGATGGTTCGCAAAACCCGAGGTCTCGCCGAGGATCTCAAAAGGGTGCCCGGGCTTGTGGTCGATCTCCGCGTGTATGAGGGGGAAACCCATCCATCGTCGATTCCCGCCTATCTCGGTTCCGGCGGTCGCTTCGCGATGAGTGGTTGGGTGAGCGACTGATTATCTATCCGGGCTGGCGGCGGCCTCCGCCACCATCTTCGCCACGTCGGCCAGAAGCGCCCGCGCGTCGTAGACGATGCCGTCCTTCACGGTCCAGCGCACGCCGCCGGTCGTGACCTGTTCGCCGTGGGCATCGAGCCTGACGAACCCGGTGCCCAGCAGCGTCTTGAAGTTTTCGAGCGGATTCTCCGGTGCGATGACGAGATCGGCGAGCATGCCGGGCCTGACGAGGCCGAAGGGTGGTTCCGCGCCCTTGGGATCGTAGATCGTCTTCGCGCCGTTGATGGTGGCGGCCTTGATCACCTCCAGCGGCGTGAAACCCGCCTCCTGGAGCATCTCGAACTCCTGAATATAGGAGAAGCCCCAGGTCTGGTAGATGAATCCCGGATCGGATCCGACCGTGATGCGCCCGCCGCCATTCTTATAGTCGTTCATGAGCCGCATATAGGGCGTGTAGAAGCGGCGCCATGCGATCTCGCGCGCCGTCGTCCAATTATGCCAATAGGATCCGTGGTTCGTCCGGCTCGGCTGGAAGAACCGATAGAGCGACGGAAGCGTATATTGCCGGTGCCAATCGGCGTTGCGCGCTCTCATCAGGTCCCGCGACGCCGAATAAATGTTCAGCGTGGGCTCGAACGTCACGCCCAGGTCGCGCTGCCGTGCGAGATAATCCTGCCATCGCGGGCTTTCCGGCTCCACGATCTGCTGCGCCAGGTTGGCGGCCTCGCTGAACCGGCTCTGCTCGTCGGACAGATTATAGTCGGCGGGATAATCGGGCAGGCTCGTCTCCTTGAGCAAGGATTCGAAATGCCCATAGAAATGCGTGATCGTGCCTATGCCGATCCGTCCGGCGACGCTGGCATTGACTTCGGCGTTGCCGATCTGGCCAAGGTGCGCGACGGTTCCCAGGCCGTGTTTCCTGGCCTCGTCGATGGCTGCCGCAATCACGGCCGGCGGTGCCTCATTGTAGAATTTTACGCCGTCATAGCCTTGCCTGGCCGCCCATCTGACCCATGCGCGCGCCCGGTCCGGCGTATCCACGGCGCCGTCGGCCCATATGTCTCCGAAGGCGGCATAGGCGAAAAGCCGGGGGGCGACGATCAGGTTGCCGGCGCTGCGCCGCTTGTCGTCGAGCGAGGCATTTTCGCCGCCGAAATAGAATGGCACGCCTCTGACGCTCGTCACGCCGTGCGCGAGCCAGAGCTTGTATCCATAGGACGGGTCCGGTGCCTTCACAGCGTCGCCGTTATGGCCGTGCGTATCGACGAAGCCGGGCATGACATACATGCCCCGCGCATCGATTTCTCGCATCCTGCCCTGGGCGCCGCTGTCGATCGCGGATCCGGGGGGCGCCGCGCCGGCCACGCTTGTGATGCGGTTCCCGGCGATGACGATGTCGACCGGCCCGCGTGGCGGCGCGCCGCTGCCGTCGATCAGCGTCGCCCCCCTGATCACCAGCCTTTCATAAGGGCCTTCGCCCTCGCCCGCGCGCGGCGGAGCCGGAGCCATGCGTCCGGGGCCCGCCTGGCCGAGAACCGGCTGCACCCAGATCGCGGCGAGAATCGACGCCGCGATGATCCTGCTCGTTTTCATCGGCCTCTCGCTCAGTGCTGGCCGGCGTCGTTGAAACCGGCGGCGTGACGAAGCGCGTCCGCGCGCATGAGGCGGCCATCGCGCAACACATATTCCACATTGCGGAGCGTTCCCAGATCGGCGCGGGGATCGCCCGAGATCAGGAAAAGATCGGCGTCCTTGCCTACCCTGATCGATCCTGTCGTTTCGCCGAGCCCGAACGCTTTCGCGGGGACGATCGTGGCCGCCTGGATCGCGCGTTCCGGCGAGACGCCGGCGGCGTGATAGAGTTCGATCTCCCGCACGAGTTCCAGGCCGTTGCCGTCGGTTCCCGCCATGACGGGAATGTTGCGGCGGAACAGTTCGGCCGTCAGCGCGAACAGGCTCTGATAGCCCTTGCGCATGGTCTTGCGATCGACCTCGGCGGTCGGCGCGAAACTGATGCTGCTGAGCGTGCGCCGCATCGCCGTCGGCATCGACTGCCGGAAGGGCGCATAGGATATGGCCAGTTCCCCCTGTTCGGGCACGAAGCTGGTTTCGTAGAGCGAGATGTCCGGATCGACGGCGATCTGCCGCTGGCTGAGCGTATCGAGGAATGCCTTCATCGGCGGCGCGTCGAAGCGCACATCGGGGCCGTAGCGCGCGGGGCCGTAGAAGCGCGCATTCGTGTTCGAGCGCTCGACGACGCTGTCGGGCATCGCCTCCATCATCACGAAATTGATATGGTTCAGCTCGTCATAGCCGGCCGCGACGGCTTCCCCCGGGCGCATGCCGTGCGGAATATGGCCATGCACCCGGATTCCCAGCTTATGGGCTTCCTCCACCATCGGCTTGACGAGCGATTTGTCCAGGCTGCCGTACAGCTTGATGCCTTCGAACCCGCGCGCCTTGGCGTATCTCACCGCGTCCTGGGCCTCCGCCACGGTCGCGACGGTCTTGCCGACCTGCGCGGCAAGGGGATTCTTGCCGTCGATCAGCATCGACGCCACGATGCGCGGCCCCAGCAGCTTGCCATCGCGGATGCGTTGCCGGCGCTCCAGCAATTCGTCGATCTGGTTCCCGGCATCGCGCACGTTCACGATGCCCTGGGAGAGGAGGAGCAGCCCGGCTTCGTCGTTGAACAGGTGCTGATGGACGTCCCACAGGCCCGGCATCAGCGTCTTGCCGCGGCCGTCGATCACCAGAGCGGCGCCTGGGGGCGCAATCTCCTTCGCCGGGCCGACGCGGACGATCTTGCCCTTCTCGACCGTCACGGTCATGCCGTCGCGAAACACCCCGTCATCGGCATCGAAAATGCGCACATTGGTGAAGGCGAGCGGCTGGTCCGCGCGGGGGGCGAGGCGATCGACCAGTGTCGCGTTCCGCGACGCGAGCGCTTCGGCCTGCGCGATGCCGAGCTGCTGGCCAACCCCCTCCCAGCCGTCCGGCAATATCTGGTACAGGCCGATCGTTCCGAAAAAGCTCTCGCCCTCCGTCCATATGACGAGCGGCGACACGCCAAGGCCGTCAACGGCATGGGCCGTCAATTGCCTGGTCTCGCCGCCCCGGGAGACCTGAAGCGCCGTCAGCCGGGACAGTCTGGCCTCACCCGACGGCACGATCCGCAGCCGGTTTCCCGGCGCCTTCATCAGGGCATCGGTCAATGCGACATAGCTGTCGATCGTCTCGTTCAGCGGATGATAGTGAAGATTGCTTTCCGCTTTTCCGGATCCGTGGTCGACGGCGGTCTTGAACGAATAACCCGTCGCCGAGACGGTGAAGTCTTCGTCGGCGGTGCCATAGGGGGTCGTCCCCCGGATCCGCAGCATGCGGATCGATCCGTCGGCGGCGAACCGCGTCTGCTGCTCCATCTCGGTCTTCAGGCCGCGCACCAGGAAGCTCTTGCGGGACCATTGGGTGCCGTCCTCCGTGGTCCAGCGCGACATCGTCCCATGGCGTCCGCTCGCCGAGGTGATACCCCAGACTTTCGCCGTCTTCGGCGGAGTGGCGAGCGTCTCGGCGTTACCGGCGACCACCGGGGGCGCGGCGTCATGGGCGTGCGCCATTCCCGCCTGCATCAGCATCCAGGCCGTTGCGGGCAGCCACAAAAGCTTCGTGCGATCCTTCATATCAGTCCACCCTGAAATATTCGGCCAAGAGAAGCCGGTGTTCGGCAAGGAACAGCGTATGAAGGAATCCGCCAAGAAGCCGCAACCGCATTGATAAATTTCATATCGTCATGACGAGAGTTCGCGTGACTCGGTGCCTCCCGCCGTGAAATGCCGTCACCATAGATGGCGCTTTTTCTCTGGAAAGCCTTTGGTCGAGCGCAGGCGTACGGCCGAATATTCCGCTGAAAACAACGGGTCACAAAAGGGGCGGCGGCGATATGAACGGTCAGGGCGGTGTCGGGAAAGTCGTGCAGCGCGATCATGGCCTCGATCGCAGCATCGGCACATTCGCGTTCGCCGCCATCATCGTGAACTGCGTCGTCGGTGCCGGCATTTTCAAGGCGCCGGCGGCGATGGCGTTCGCCACGGGCAATCTGGCGCCGGTCGCGTATCTGGCGTGCGCGCTGGCCATGGGAGCGGTGGTGATCTGCTGCGCAGAGGCTGGAAGCCGCGTGCCCACGTCCGGGGGCATCGCCGGTTTCGTCGATGTCGCCTTCGGCCCGTCGACAGGCTTCGTCGCGGGCTTTTACGGTATCTGGGTCGCGTCGGTGCTGGCCTGTGGCAGTATCGCCGCAGCTCTCTCGGAAAGCGTGCTCGCCATGATCCCGGCCGCCGCCGGCCCGGCCGTGCGCCCCGCGATCATCGGTGCGGTGATCATCGGACTGGCCTTGTTGAATATCCAGGGCGTGGCAGCCGCCGGGCGGTTCATCGTCGCTGCGACGATCATAAAGATTTCGGCGCTTCTCGTGGTCGTGGTGGTCGGCACCGCCTATGTCGATCCGGATCTGCTGTTCGCGCCCTCGGGTTCGGGCGGTTCCGACTTCGGCGGCGCGGTCATCCTGGCGCTCTTCGCGTTCAGCGGCATGGAAACACCCCTTTCGGCGAGCGGAGAGGTGGCCAATCCGCAACGCTCCATCCCAAAGGCGTTGATGCTGGCCATGGGATCCGTCCTCCTTCTCTACATATCGCTGCAGATCGTCGCCCAAGGGTTGCTGGGCCCCGCGCTTCCTGAATCGGCGGCGCCCCTGGCCGATGCGGTCGGCACCATCCACCCGTTTCTGCGGCAATTCATTCTGGTCGCGGCAATTCTCTCCATGCTGTTCTGGGTCGGCAGCAATCTGCTCGGCGGACCCCGCATCCTGTTCGCTTTCGCGCGCGACGGCCTGTTGCCGCGCAGCCTCGGGGCGCTCGATCCGGAACATCATGTGCCGCGTCGCGCGATCATCCTGCATGGCGGGTGCGCGTTCGCGCTGGCGATGTCGGGAACGTTCGAAAAACTCGCGACATTGTCGGCGCTCGCCAATGCCTGTCTGTATGCCGTCGCCTGCGCCGCGGCGTGGCGGCTCCATCGCCGGGGCATCTCGGTGGAGGGCAGCATCTGTTTTCGGGCGCTGCCGGTCGCGGCTTTCCTGGGCATGGGTGCGATGGGCTGGCTGATCCTTCAGGCCGATACGTTCGAGATCGCGGTCGCCGGGATGGGGATCGCGGCGACCTATATCATCTATTTCGCAGCCACCAGGATCGCATCGCGCCGTGCGTCGCGCGGGAATGCCAATGAGCAAAGCGCCTCATTCGGCCAATGAAAGCTATTAATTCGACCTCATGGGGCTGTTCTGCAAGGGCCCGTTTCTGATCAACGCGTGCGTGACGCCTCCTGTTCGAGATCATCGGATCGCCATGGATCCGACACTTGCCGCGAACCGGAAAATTCGAGGATGATCATGAAGACAATAGGATTGATCGGTGGGATGAGCTGGGAGTCCACCGCTCTTTATTACAAGTTCATCAATGAGGAGACGAGACGACGGCTGGGCGGTCTCAACTCGGCGAAACTCCTGATCTGCTCCGTGAACTTCGCCGAGATCGAGCCGTTGCAGCGATCCGGCCGATGGGAGGAGGCCGGCCGTCAGCTCAACGCCGCGGCATTGGCGCTGGAAGGCGCGGGCGCCGATCTCATCCTGATCTGCACGAACACGATGCACATCGTCTTCGACGAAATCTCGCAAGGCGTGGCGCCGCCCGTCCTGCACATCGCCGACGCGACCGCCGCCGAGGTCGTGCGTCAAGGCATCCGGCGTGTCGCCCTGCTTGGAACCGCCTTCACCATGGCCGAGCCCTTCTATCGGTCCCGCCTTTCCGATCGCCATGGCATCGACGTGCTGGTTCCCGGCGAAGAGGACCAGGGCAGGCTTCACGCGATAATCTACGAAGAACTCTGCCGGGGCGTCGTCTCCGATGCGGCTGTCACCTATGCGCGGGATCTGGTGACGTCACTGGTGGCCGACGGGGCGGAGGGCGTGATCCTTGGCTGCACCGAACTGGGCCTGCTGATCAGGGAAGACATGTCGCCCGTCCCGCTGTTCGATACGACCAGCCTGCACGCGGTCGCCGCGGTGGAGGCCGCGCTGTGATCGGCCTTGACGACATTCGCGACGCCAGCGCCATCGTCTATGCCGACATGCCGGCGACGCCCCAATATCGCTGGCCGATCCTCGAGGCGATTTGCGGCTGCGAGCTTTGGGTGAAGCATGAGAATCACAGCCCGATCGGCTGCTTCAAGCTGCGCGGCGGCCTCGCCTATATGGATTGGTTCGTCAGGAATTCTGCGGACGGCATCGGCGTCATCGCGCCCACGCGCGGCAATCACGGGCAAAGCGTGGCGCGGGCGGCGGGCAAATATGGGCGCTCGTCGACCATCATCGTTCCCGAAGGCAATTCTCCCGACAAGAATGTGGCCATGGCCGCCTGGGGCGCCCGCGTCGTCGTGAAGGGGCAGGACTATCAGCAGGCGCGCGAGCATGCGATCTCGCTGGAGCAATCGACGGGCGTTCACATGATCCGCTCGTTCACCCCGCAATTGCTGCGCGGCATTGCCACCTATCCGCTGGAAATGTTCAGCGCGATCTCCGACGTGGATGTCGTCTATGTCCCGATCGGCATGGGCTCCGGCATCAGCGCCACATTGCTGGTGCGGGATCTGCTGGGCTTGACGACTGAGGTGATCGGCGTGGTCGCCGATGGCGCCCCGGCCTATGCATTGTCCTTCGAGCAAGGCGGGCGCGTGTCCACCGACACGGCCGAAACCGTCGCCGATGGCCTTGCTTGCCGGACGCCCGATGAAGGGGTCGTCGATCTGCTCGTCAGGCGCGCCGAGCGCGTCGTTCGCGTGACCGATGATGAGATACTCGATGCCTGCGCCCTGTATCTGGCCGCGACGCATAATCTCGTCGAAGGCGCCGGGGCCGCCGCGCTCGCGGCGGTGTTCAAGGATCGCGATCGCCTGCGCGGCAAACGGGTCGCGATCGTCCTGAGCGGCGGCAATCTCGACTCCGGCCTGTTCAGCCCGGTGATCGCCCGTGTCGAGCGCTGGGTGAAACGCGCCCAGCAAGTGTTCGCGTGATCGGCAATACCGGGATGCGTTGAGTTCGACACATCGCATCCCGGTCAAGCCCGCGCGGCGCTTGAGCGTTCCAGGGTGCAGATGCGTCAGCATCCCTGCACCCTGGCATACGCTCACACCTCGCTCGCGATCGCGCCGATCCATTCTCCGGCCTGTGCGAAAAGCGGCGTCTTGAGCATCATGATATGGCCTGACGCCGCCGCGCGCACGTCCGCGACGGGCCGGCCGAACAAATCCGTCATGATCCCGATCCGATCGCCCTGCGTCACGCGTTCGGCAGGAGCGACCGCGAGCCGCACGACGCCCGCCACGGGCGCGACGACCCATTCGTAGCGCCCGAGAATCGTTTGATCCGTTCTCGGATCCACGTCGCCCGGAAGCATGTCCAGATGGCGCAGGACCTTCAGCACGCCGTTGGTGATCCAGTCGACGCTGTCCGGATCGAGATGTCCGTGATCGCCGGCTTCGACCACTATGCCATGGCGTCGGTTTCTCGCGAGCGCGGTGCAGATCCGTCCCGCCGACCAGCTTTCGGGCGGGGCCAATGCGACGTTCAGATCCGTCTCGAAACATCCGGCCAGGTGTGAGACGGATGTGTCGAAGGCCTCGTCGCCAGTCCTTTGGGTGACGACATAGCGCGCCATCCGCTCGTCGAGATCGCCCCCATGCAAGTCCAGAAACACCTCGGCGTCCTGCGCCCAGTCGCTCACCAGCCAGTGCGCGAGCGCATCGTTGAATTCGCCGTCCGGCGCCCCCGGATATGACCAGTGCAGGTCGACGCCGCTCGATGGCGGGGTGACCATCGCCTTGGTGTAGAGGTGATGCGTGCTGACGGCCGGAATGATCGAGACCCGGCCGCGCAGGCGCTGCGGATCGATCAGATCGGGCAGTTGCATCGCGGCGACGATGCTTGACGCTTCGTTGATGTGAACGCCGGCCATGATGCAAAGCCGGGGGCCGGCGTTCGCCCCCTGGATCTCGATGCTCGGGCATGCATAGGCGAACCTGCGAAGGGCCTGGGGTTCGAGCGTGGAGCGCGTCACGCCGGCTTGGATTTCATCCGTCATCTCAGATCCCGCCTGCCCCGGCAACGGTGGGCGTCGTGAAGGTCATGGGTCCGCCCGCCTGAAGCTGATGGTCGCGCAGCAGGTCCACGAACGCGCGCGCGGCGGGAGGAAGCGTATGTTCGGATCCGGCGGCGAGCGCCACGCGGCGCAAGAGGCGCGGCCGTATCGGATCGATGTAGAGATCGCTGTTCGATTGGTCGTGGAGCGCCAGCGCCGGCAGGATCGTGAAGCTGCGTCGCGCGCGCAGCAGCGACAGAATCAGGGTGGGCCCGTTCGTCGTCATGGAGGCGGCGATCGATGGGGTGAAGCCCGCCGCCTGAAACGCCGCATCGATCAACGGCTCGCACGCGCCGCGAGGGTAGATGAATGGAATGTCGGCGAATGATCGCAGCCCCGCTTCGTGGTTGTCCGGCAGGGAGGCATGCGTGGCGACAAGGCAAAGCTCATCGTCGAACAGGGGGATGGTCATCAGATCGCCATAGGGCGCATTGATCATCCCGAGATCGACCCGCCGCTCGCGGACCGCCGTCACGCATGCGTCGTCGGCCCGCTCGAAAATCTCCAGTTCGATGCCGGGGTGGCGCTGCGAATATGCGCCGATGACCTCGGGCAGGATCCAGCGCGTCGCGCTGGGAAAGCAGGCGAGCCTCAGGCGACCGGTCTCGAGCGCGCTTTCCCCGCGTATCGCGAACTCCAGGCGTTCGAGATGGGCAAATGCCAGCCGGGCTTCCGCGATGGCGAGCTTGCCGGTCGAATTCGGGACCGTCCCCTCCTTCAGCCGATCGAAAAGAACCTCGCCGAACACCTCCTCGATCTGCCTCACCGCGTGGCTGATCGCGGATTGGGTGCGGCCAAGCCGTTGCGCCGCAACCGTAAAGCTCTGCGTCTCCTCAAGCGTCACCAGTGCGCGGAGCTGAGCCAAAGTTATATGAGACAAATTCATACGGATAATGACCCCAATAAGTTGGACATCTACCCCTATGGCTGCGAGCAGGCAATCTGGTTTTAAAAAAGGGGGGAAAATGCGCGGCCATCAGCAGCGGGCAAGGTTCGTTTTGGGTTTGTTACTCGCCGGGTCCTGGATGGGATCGGCGGTCGCTCAAACCGGTCAATCCGAAGGCGACGGCGCCGACGCGCCCGATGACATCGTCGTGACCGCCACCAAGCGCAGCGAAGCGCTCATCGATGTTCCCGCCGCGGTCACCAGCCTGAACGCCGACAAGCTCATGGCCGCCGGTTTCACCAGCTTCAAGGATTTCGCGGCGCTGGTTCCGGGCCTCCAGATCAACAACAATCTCGGCGGCGGCGTGCCGGTGATCCGGGGGCTTACCCAGGGGGCGGATATCGGCGGCCCGACGACAGGTATCGTCGTCGATGGCGCACCCTTCGGAATCAGCTCGGCCTATTCGAACGGCGCGCAGGATTCGCTCGATCTCGATCCCATCGACCTTGAGCGCGTCGAGGTTCTTCGCGGTCCTCAGGGCACGATCTTCGGCGCGAACACGCTTGGCGGGCTCATCTCCTACACCTTGCGCAAGCCGAGCCTCGACGGGCTTGAGGCCAGCGCGCGCGGCGAGATCTCCGATACGAAATTCGGGGAGATGGGCGGTTCCATCCGCGCATCGGTCAGCGGCGGTCTGGCGCCCGGCCGGGCGGGGCTGCGCGTCTCGGGATATTGGGAGCGGCAGGGCGGCTATATCGACAACGACCTGACCGGCGAGAGCAACGTCAACAGCAGCAAGCGCTATGGCGTGAGCGCGTCGCTGCTTCTCAAGCCCAGCGATCGCCTGACCATCCTGGCGGCGGCCTTCCAGCAACATGTGAACATCGATGGCCGCGATGTCGTCGCCTATAATGTCGGGCTCGATCCGACGCCGCGAAACGGGCAATTCCGCTACAATGAATATGTCGTGCCGAGCTACAAGCGGAGGACCTCCGCCGGGTTGCTGACGGTCGATTACGAATTCGACTGGGCCACCTTCACGTCGCTGACCTCCTATCAGCGCGTCAAGAGCTTCCAGGTGCTCAACGGCACGCGGGGGTCGCTGGCGCGCACCGTCTCCCAAACGCTGCCGCTCTTTGGCGGACCGGCATTTCCGACACCGGTGATATTGTCGCTCGATTTTCCCGCGACGAACCAGAGGACCACGCAGGAATTCCGCCTGACCTCGCCGAATGGCGGGCGGTTCGAGTGGATGGTCGGCGTGTTCCACAATGACGAAAAGAACAGGCTGCTCACCAATGTGAACGGCGTGACGCCCGATCTCTCGCCGATCCCGAGCCTCGCGCCGACGCTGTTCTTCGATCTGCCGACGGACCTGAAGGAATATTCGGCCTTCGCGAACGGCACCTATTCGCTGACGGACAAGCTCGATCTTACGCTTGGCGTCCGTGTCGGCACCATCAAGCAGGGCTTCCGGCAGCGGTTCGGGGGGAGCGCGGCGGCTGCGTATAATCTCCTGCTGACCTCGGTGCTCCAGGCGCTTCCCACACCGGCGGACACGGGCCGTGTCGCGTCGAAGGAAAGCTTCGAAACCTATCTGGCCACGCTGACCTATGAATTCTCGCCCTTCGCGACGATGTACGCGCGCTATGCGACGGGATTCCGGCCGGGCGGCCCCAATCTGGTCGTGAACGGATTGCCCCGGTCCTTCGAAGCCGACGAGACGCGCAATTACGAAATCGGCTTCAAGTCGAACTTTCCGGGCGGATGGGGATCAGCGGAGCTGATCGGTTATTATCTGGACTGGCGCAACATCCAGGTGACGGCCTCCGCGCAGGGCCTGTCGGGCTATGCGAATGGCGGACGGGCCAGGAACATGGGCTTCGAAGGCTCGCTCATCCTGAAACCGGCGGCCGGTCTCGATATCGCGACGACGCTTGCCTATGCGGACGCAACGATCCGCGAAGCCCGGGCGGGCGTCGCGGCGCGAGGCGACCGGCTGCCCTATACGCCACGCTGGAGCGGCAGCCTGTCGGTCACCTATACGCAGCCATTGGCCGGCGACTGGGAAGGCCTTGTGAACGGCGTCGCCCGCTTTGTCGGCGATCGCCACGGCGCGCTGGCGGGATCGACCTCCACGGCGGACTTCCTGCTCGACGGCTACACCATGCTGGATGCCCGGATCGGTGTGCGCAAGGGCAATGTCGAGCTCGGCCTCTTCGTGCGGAATCTGACCGATCGGCGCGCGGAGCTCTCCGCCTACACGCGGCAGGGCTTTCCATGGGTCACGATCGCCAGGCCGCGCACGATCGGCATGAGCCTGGGTTACAGCTTCTGACGGTCACGCCCCCCTTCCTCTGGGGGGGGGCAACGGGCTGAGGCTGCCTGAAATGCGCGGGAGGACGGATTGCAGCGGCGATCCGTCCTCCACGGCGCTCCGCCTGTTTTCTGTACGCCCGCCTCCCGGTTTCGCTCTATTCCGGGCGGTTGGGGAGGGCTGCCATCACCCAGAACATTCCGGACGACCAGGGGCGGAACCGAAGCCGGGTGAGCGCGCCTCGACGCTTGTCATGTCCGTATCCTGATCGAGGAACTGTTCGACGATCGATAGCCAGTCGGACAATTGCTTCCGGAACGCCTCGGGGCGATCGTAGAGAACGGTCTGGACACCCATTCCCCGCAGCAGCGACATGGTGAGGTTGACCACGATCCCGACATTCGGAGCCGAAGCCGTGTCGTCGGACTGGATCACCCCGAAGCAATCGTCGATCTGCCGGTGGAAACGTTCGGTGACGGGCGACAGCACATTGCGTAATTCGCCATCGGTGCGTGACGCGACGATCAACTCGATCGTCACCGCGAACAGCCGGTTGGAGAAATAGGTTTTCCACAAGTGGCGGAACACCGCCGAGGGCTTTTGCTGGCGCTTGCGGATGCGCTCGGTCTGCGCGGCCAGATCCTCGATCATCGCATCGAGCATCTCGGTGAAGGCGGCCTGCATCAGCAGGCTCTTCGTCGGGAAATGATGCATCTGGGCGCCGCGCGATACGCCCGCGCGCTCGACCACCTGATCCATCGTCGCACCGGCATATCCCAATTCGGAAACCGATTCGATCGCGGCCGACAAAAGCTTGCGGCGCGTTTCCCGGCTGCGCGCCTGTTGCGGCCGCGCCGGCACGGCGCGTTCCGTCTTCCGCTTTTTTTCCTTGAGTGCAGTCACTTGGCGAAGGGTCCTGTGCGAACGGGCGTCGGGCGGGAAGGTGCCTAGCCTAGCCGGTATCCGTCGCACATACGAGGCCCGGCCAAAAGCAATCTGGTCAGATTGTTTTTGGTTGGACATCGCCGCAACAAATCTGTAATCAGAATCAATCTGATCAGATTGTTTTGTCGGGTGATGGGGGATTGATGCCGGGAATCGGCGCTCAGGAAAGGCGGGAAGACCAGGCGATGCTCGCTTCCGAGCGATTCGTCGAAACCGTTCCCTTTTCCCGCTTCCACCGCCGGCTGCTGCTGATCGGCGGGCTCGGCTACTGGTTCGATGCGCTTGACGTCGGCATCGTCGCCTTCGTCCTGCCGGTGCTGATAAGCCAATGGTCGCTGACCGGCGGCGAGGCGGGCGTGATCGCCGCGGCCAGCTCGATCGGCGGTATCGTCGGTGCGCTGCTGGGCGGCGCGATCGGCGATCTGCTGGGGCGGCGCGCCGTGATGTTCGGCGGGCTGGCGGTCTATTCGCTGGCGACATTCGCCACGGCCTTGTCGACCAGCTGGCTGGGTTTTCTGGTGCCGCGGATCATTGCCGGCGCGGGCACGTCGGCGGAAAGCGTGATCATCGCGCCATATCTGTCCGAATTCGCGGCGCGGCGCTTCCGGGGGCGTTTCGTCGGGGCGATCACCGGCTTCTTCTCGTTCGGCTTCGTCAGTGCGGCGGTGCTCGGATATCTTCTCGTCCCGTCTTTCGCCGAAGGGTGGCGCTGGGCGTTGATCGTCGCGAGCTTGCCGATCTTCATGCTGCTATGGTGGCGGCGCCGGCTGACGGAGTCGCCCGTGTGGCTGGAGGGCAAGGGCCGCGGCGCGGAGGCGCATGCGATCTGCCGCGGCATTTCGGCCGAAGTGGCGAAAGAGGGTATCGCCGCGCCCGTTCCCGATCAGGCGGTGTTCGCCCGGGCGGCCATCGGCGAGGATGCTCCGCGCGGCGGCATCACTCCACTGTTCGCCGGCGGCCTTATCCGTTCCACGATGCTCGCCTGCATCATCTGGGCGGCGATGGGCATCTGCTATTATGCCTTTCTCACCTGGATCCCCAGCCTGCTGGTCGCGCGTGGATTCACGCTCGCCAACAGCTTCGGCTTTTCGATCCTGATCTTCGGCGCGCAGATCCCGGGCTTCTTTTCCGCCGCGTTGCTCAACGACCGGATCGGGCGGCGGCGCGTGATCACCCTGTATCTTTCGGGCGGGGCGCTGGCCGCGCTCGGGCTCGCCGTCGCGACCGATCCGGCCGCGATCGTCGTCGCCAGCGTGCTGCTCTCGTTCGCGATGAACGGCGTCTATGCGGGGCTCTACGCATTCACGCCGGATCTTTTCCCGCCCTCCTCACGCGCGAGCGGTCAGGGGCTCGCTGTCGGCATTTCGCGGGTCGGCGCGATGGTGTCGCCCATATTGGTTGGCCTGCTCTACCCCAGCGTCGGTTTCCTGGGGGTGTTCGGCGCGACCGTGACGATCCTCGCCATCGCGATCCTCGCGATCCTCTTCCTCCGTCCGTCCGATACCCGGGCGGCGGCCTTCAACAACGAAAAATGATCAGGGAGTCCTTCATGTCCAAGTTGAATCCGTTCTTGCGTACATCGTTCCTGGCGCTGACCGCGGCGCTCGCGCAGCCGGCGCTTGCCCAGTCCACCACCGCCGAGGTCGCCGACCAGGGCGCGACCGACATGGGGGACATCGTCGTGACCGCGCAGAAGCGCGAGCAGTCCGTCAATCGCGTGCCGCTGGCGATCACCGCGGTCGAGGGCGGAAAGCTGCTGAGCCAGGGTGTCGTTGGCGTGAAGGACCTGAACTCGATCGCGCCGAACCTGCAGATCCGCACCGTCGGATCGAACAGCTTTGTCGGCCTGTCGATCCGCGGCATCTCCAACGCCAGCTATGCGCTGAATGCCAACCCTGCGGTGTCGACCTATATCGACGGCGTTTACGTCGACATGCCGGCGGGTCTGGCCAATGTGATGTATGATCTGCAGCGCATCGAGGTGCTGCGCGGGCCGCAGGGCACGCTGTACGGGCGCAACGCGACCGGCGGCAACCTGAACATCGTCACCGCCGATCCGAAGTTCGAGTTCGGCGGCTCGGCCGATCTTTCCTATGGCAGCTTCGATGATGTGCTGGCGCATGCCGCGGTCAACGTTCCGGTGTCGGACACGCTGGCCGTGCGCTTCTCCGGCTTCATGCATCGCAGCGACGGCATGTTCGATACGCAGGGCACCACCGCGCGCAACTACGGCGCGGCCGACGATTTCGGCGGTCGCGCGACGTTGCTGTGGAAGCCGAGCCCGTCGCTGACCTGGCGCCTTTCCTATGACGGTTTCGCGATGCGCGGCACGCCGGGCCTGAGCATTGCGACGAACGATGCGGTGAAGCCGGTCAACGGCCTGCCGATCTTCGAGCAGCCGACCACGGGCGATCCCGAGCCGCTGACGCGTCTGCAGAGCCACACGATCCGTTCGCGGCTGGACTGGGAATTCGCCGATCATCTGACGCTCAGCTACATCGCCGGCTATCAGCGGCTGAAGATGCATTATGCCTGGGCCAGCGCGGGCGAAATTCCGAGCGATCGGGCGCCCAGCTATCAGCAGGAACTGGCGTACAAATCGGAATCGACGTCGCACGAAATCAATCTGAGCTTCAGCAATTCGTGGCTGACCAACGTGGCGGGCGCGACCTATTTCCGGAACGACATTCCGTATCTGTTCGTGGCGTCGCGCTATCCGATCACCGGCCGCTTCAGCCTGCAGGCCGCGAATGACGGCATTTCGAAGGAAAGCTGGGGCATCTTCAACCAGTCGACGGTCAGCGTGACCGACGCGCTGCGCATCACCGCCGGCCTTCGCTACAGCGACGACTGGCAGTCGATCGCGGCGGCGACGACGGTGTCCTGCTCGCTGGCCGCGAACCCCACCATCCGCCTGCACGACGTGCTGTCGATCACCCCGCAGACCACGGGCTGCAATGCGCCGACGACGTCGAATTTCGCCGAGGAGACCTCGTCGAAGGTGACGTGGCGTGCGGGTGTCGAATATGATCTCGCCCCCGGCACCATGGGCTATGCGACGATCGCCACCGGCTACAAGCAGGGCGGCGTGCAGCCGAACGCGCCGCTGGTGTTCGGCCGCACCTTCCGTCCGGAGACGGTGACCAATTACGAAGCGGGCGTGAAGGGACGCGCTTTCGCCGGAACGCTCAACTATCGGCTGGCCGGCTTCTATTCCGACTACAAGGATCTGCAGGTCTTCCAGTATATCGCGCTGGGCGCGACGAGCACGACGGTGACGTCGAATGCGGGCGCGGCGCGCATCTATGGTCTGGAGTTGGAAGCCGATTGGTCGCCGACCCCGAACGACCGCATCAGCAGCTTCCTGACCTATACCAACGCACGCTACACGCGTTTCGACAATGCGGTGGATTCGCGCACCGGCGCGATCGTGCCGAGCCTGGCGGGCAATATGCTGCCGCTCGCGCCCGACTGGACCTTCCGCATCCAGTATGCGCATGATTTCGAACTCGCCAATGGCGGCCGGATCACGCCGCAGGCGACGTTCTTCACCCAGTCGACCAGCTATACCCAGGCGATCAACGCGCCGGCCTATCGCATCCGGCCGTTCACCCGCAGCGACCTGAACCTCACTTATGTCTCGCCCAACGAGAATTGGACGCTGTCGGCCTATGTGTTCAATCTCGAGAACCACATCATCAAGAACAACGACTATTCCGGCACCAATCTGGTGTTCAGCGATTTCCAGCCGCCGCGCACCTGGGGGGTGCGTGTCGCGGTGAAATATTGACGGCTCGGCTTCCCGCCCTCGCCCAGTGCGGACGAGGGCGGGCCTTGCGCGAATCCCCGGGGGACGATTTCTTGACGAAGACGGTTTTCACGAATTGCCGCATTTTCGACGGCATTGATGTCATCACCCAATCCGGGACGGTGGTGATCGAGGGCGGACGGATCGCGCGGGTCGATATCGCGGGCGGCGGCGAAACGGACGGCGACGTGATCGACGCGGCCGGCATGACGCTGATGCCCGGCCTCATCGACGCGCACGTCCATGTCTATGCTTACGAGGCGAATCTGATCCGCAACGATTCCGCGTCGATGGTCGCGCGGACGCTGCATGCGGAACAGGTGATGCAGTCCGCATTGATGCGCGGTTTCACCGCGCTGCGCGATGCGGGCGGTGCGGATCGCGACCTGGCGGATGCGCTCGATGCGCGGATGTTCGATGGGCCGCGGCTCTTCTACAGCGGGCTGGCGCTCAGCCAGACCGGCGGGCACGGCGACTTCCGCGTCCCCGGGCTCCGGCTGTGCGGCTGCGGCTATACCGGCGCGATCAGCACGATCGCGGACGGCGTCGACGAGGTGCGCAAGGCGGCGCGCGAACAGCTGCGCTGGGGCGCGTCGCAGGTGAAGATCATGGCATCGGGCGGGGCGGCGTCGCCCTCCGACCCGATCTGGATGGTGCAATATACCGAAGCCGAAATCGCCGCCGCCGTCGAAGAGGCGGCACGATGGGGCACATATGTGATGGCGCATGCCTATACGCCGGAGGCGATCAGCCGCTGCGTCCGGCTGGGCGTCCGCACGATCGAGCATGGCAACCATATCGATGCGGCGAGCGCCGCCGATGTGGCGGCGCACGGCGCCTTCGTCGTGCCGACGCTGTCCACCTACAACTCGCTGATCGCCAATGGCGCGGCGCATGGGTGGAGCGAGGATCTGCTCGACAAGATCCGGACGGTCCAGGCCGCCGGACTGGAATCGCTGCGGATCCTGCGCGATGCGGGCGTGGCGACGGGTTTCGGCACCGATCTGCTCGGCGCGATGCATGTCGATCAGTGCGACGAATTCGCGATCCGCGCGCAGGTGCTCGATCCGATCGATATCCTGCGATCGGCGACGTCGGTGAACGCGAAGATCCTTCAGAAGGGGGATATGCTGGGCCGCATCAAGGTTGGGGCGACTGCCGACCTGATCCTGGTCGACGGCGATCCGACCACCGATCTGTCGGTGTTCACCGCCGACGGTGCGAACATTCGTACCGTGATGATCGAGGGGGCGGTGCGCAAGCCGTTCGCGGCGCGATGAACGATCTGGTCTGAAAAGGGGAGTGTTGTCGGTGGATCGATCTGTGGCACGATGCGCGCTGGCGATGATCGCCGCGCTGGGCTGTTCGCCGGCGACGGCGCAGGAGCGACCTGACCTCGCTCCGGCTGAGCGTTTCACCTTCGACCGGATCACCGGGACGGTGGCCAATGCGGACATCGTGACCCACTGGATCGCGGGCAAGGACAGCCTTTGGTACAAGCGGACCGACGCGAATGGCGACAAGGCGTTCGTCCTCGTCGATGCCGCGAGCGGACGCGCGAAGCCGGCGTTCGATCATGCCCTGCTCGCGCGCGGCCTGTCGGCGACCCTGCAGCGGCCCGTTGCGGCGAATGCGCTGCCGTTTGATGATTTCCGCTATTCGGCGGACGGCAAATCGCTGGCGATCGATGTGGGCGGCAAGCGCCTGCGCTGCGCGATCGTAAAGGGAACATGCGATACGCTGCCTTCGGCCGCCGGGGAATCGGTTTCGCCCGATGGTCGCTGGATCGCCTTTGTTCGCGACCATAATCTGTGGGTGCGCCCGGCGGATGGGGGTGAAGCATTCGCGCTGACCACCGACGGTATCCGCGATCATGCCTATGCCGGTACCAGCGGCGATACCATGTCGGCGGTGACCCAGCAGCGTTCGGGCGTGCCCGGAATGCCGGCGGTGCTATGGTCTCCGGATTCCAGCAAGCTCGCCACCCAGTGGATCGACGAACGTGAGGTCGGTGAATACCACCTTGTCGAATCCATTCCGGCGGATGGCAGCCTGCGGCCCAGGCTGTACAGCTATCGCTATCCCTTGCCCGGCGACAAGGCTGTCGCGACCGCGCGGATCGTCATGTTCGATCTCGCCACGCGCAAGCGCACCGACGTCGCCGCCGAGCCGTTGATCGCGGCATATTGGAACCCGATCCAGGGCGGCCAGCTCTGGTGGTCGAAGGACGGACAGCAGCTCTATTTCCTCAACCGCGATCGCTTCTATCGCGAGGTCGGGCTGAACGTGGCGGACAGCGGCACGGGCGAGAGCCGGCGAATCCTCTCGGAGAAGGGCGATACCAACCTTACGATCAACTGGTTCCGCGAAAAGCCGCTGGCGCGCACCCTGGCCAATGGCGACGTCATCTGGTTTTCCGAACGCAGCGGCTGGGCGCATCTCTATTATTATCGCAAGGACGGCACGCTCCGGAATCCGATCACCTCCGGCGCGTGGCTCGTGCGCAACGTGCTGGCGGTTGACGAGGCGGCACAGCGCGTCTTTTTCAGCGGCCTTGCGCGCGATCCTGCGCGCCAGCCCTACGACCAATATGTCTATTCGGTGAAGTTCGACGGCAGCGATCTCAGGCTGCTGACGCCCGAGGACGCTGACCATGTCCAGATGGAGCCGAGTGTTTCGGTTGGCGCAAACCGTGCGGTTTCCGCCGATCCCGCGGAGTTGCCCGCGCGCGCGACCTTTTCCGCGAGCGGCCGCTATTTCGTCGACAGCTTCTCCCGCCCCGATCTGGCGCCCAGGCTGGTGCTGCGCCGCGCGGACGGCACATTGGTGCGGATGCTGGAAACGGCGGACGGGGGCAAGGCCTTCCGGACGGGGGCACCCTTGCCCGAACCGTTCAGCACGCTGGCGGCGGACGGCCGGACCCGGCTGTACGGCACGATGTTCAAGCCGAGCGATTTCGATCCGGCGAAACGCTACGCCGTGGTCGAGCTGAATTACCCCGGCCCGCAATCGGTGATCAATTCGCGTTATTTCACCTCGGCCTTTTCGAACAGGATCGGTACCCAGGATCGCCAGGCGCTGGCGGAACTCGGCTTCATCGTCATCACCATGGACGGCCGCGGCGGCCCGTTCCGTTCGAAGGCGTTCTGGAACGAGTCCTATGGCCGGATGGGTACGGCCGGCACGCTGGAGGATCATGTCGTCTCGCTGAAGCAGCTCGCCGGATCGCGGCCATGGATGGACCTGGATCGTGTCGGCATCTTCGGTCACTCGGGCGGCGGCTATGCATCGGTGCAAGCGATCCTGACCTATCCGGACGTCTACAAGGTGGCCGTGGCCGGAGCGGGCGACCATGACCAGCGCATATATCAGGCGATGTGGAGCGATCTCTACAACGGCCCCGATCTGAAAGGACTGGACGCGACGGTCACCCCCGATCTGGCGGCGCGGCTGAAGGGCAAGCTGCTGCTCGTCCATGGGGAGATGGACGACAATGTCCATCCCGCCAGCACCATGCGGCTGGCGGATGCATTGATGAAGGCCGACAAGGATTTCGACATGCTGATCGTGCCGGGAACCAACCATCTGCTGGTGGACCCCGGCAACCCGTCGGACACCGTCACGCGCTATCTCCAGCACAAGCGGTGGGCTTATTTCGTGGAGCATCTCGGCGGACCGAAAACATCGGAATGAGGTTCGCGGCAAGACCGGAATATCGTCCGGTCTTGTCTTGGGCGGTCAAACGGGGCCGATCGGGCGATGGTGGCTGGGTGGTGTCAATCCCGTACCAACCGCTCTCCACATGGCGGCTTCGCTCTGGATTCGCGTGTCATTCATCGCCGCTGACAGTGGTTGGGCAGGCATGTCTATCGCCTTGATACAAGTGCCAGCGGCCGAGATCGCCGCCGATGCGATCGGAAAGCGGCGGGATCAGCGAGTGAGTTCGCCGTCCACCAGTCTCGGCAGTCCGAGCGGATTGCCGTCACGGATCGCGTCCGGCAGCAACGCGTCGGGCAGATCCTGGTAGCAGACCGGGCGCAGGAAGCGCTCGATCGCCGCGCTTCCGACCGAGGTGCTTCGCGGATCGGAGGTCGCGGGCCAAGGGCCGCCATGAACCATGGCGTGCGCCACCTCCACCCCGGTCGGCCAGCCATTGGCGAGGATGCGGCCGGCCTTGCGCTCCAGGATCGGGAGCAGGGCGCGCGCCGGTTCGGCGTCGCCCTCACCCAGATGGAGCGTCGCGGTCAGCTGCCCTTCCAGCGTGCGCAGCACACGCGCGATCTGGTCCAGGTCGCGCGCGCGGACCACCAGCGAGGCCGCGCCGAACACTTCATGGACGAGTTCCGGATTGGCGATGACCGCATCGGCGTCGGTGGTGAACAAAGCGGCCTGGCCGCGATTGCAGCCGTCCGGAGCTCGGCCGCGTCCCACCAGCGCCGCGCCGGCGCTCAGCGTCTCGACGCCTCTCTCGAAAGCGACATGGATCGCCTGGGTGAGCATCACCTGCGGCTGTGCTTCGGCGAGCGCCGCCGATGCCGCCGCGACGAAGCGGTCGAGATCCGCGCCTTCCACCCCGAACACCAATCCGGGATTGGTGCAGAACTGTCCCGAGCCCATGGTCAGTGATCCGACGAACGCCGTGCCCAGTGCCTCCGCCCGCTCGGCGAGCGCGCCGGGCAGCAGGATCACGGGATTGACGCTCGACATCTCGGCATAGACGGGGATCGGTTCGGGGCGCGCCTGCGCGATGGCGACGAGCGCGAGGCCGCCGTTCCGCGATCCGGTAAAGCCTACCGCCTTGATCGCCGGGTGCCGCACCAGCGCCGCGCCCAGATCATTGCCGGGTCCCTGCACGATCGAGAATATGCCGCGCGGCAGGCCGCATGCGGCGATGGCCATGTCGATTGCGCCGGCCACCAGCAGCGAGGTGCCTGGATGCGCGGGATGCGCCTTGACCACCACGGGGCAGCCGGCCGCGAGCGCCGTCGCAGTGTCTCCGCCGGCCACCGAAAAGGCGAGCGGGAAGTTCGACGCGCCGAACACCGCCACCGGCCCGACCGCGATGCGCCGCTGCCTGAGGTCGCTCCTCGGCAATGGTTGCCGCGCGGGGAGGGGACTGTCGATCACCACGCCCGCCCAACGCCCGGCGCGCAGCACCTGCGCGAACAGGCGAAGCTGCCCGGTGGTGCGGGCGCGCTCGCCCTCCAGTCGCGCACGGGGCAAGCCGGTCTCCTGCATGGCCCGCTCGACAAGCGGCTCGCCGATCGCTTCGATATGCGAGGCGACTGCTTCGAGAAAATCGGCGCGGGCTTGAGGGCTTGTTTCGCGAAATGCATCGAACGCGGCATCAGCGGCGGCGCAGGCGCGATCGACATGGTCGGGGCCGCTGACATGGAATTCCCCCTCGATCGCCACCCCCGCCGCGGGGTTGCAACCCTGGAATCTCCGCGCGGTGGCAATCCGCTCGCCCGCGATCAGAAAGCGTCCGTCCATCTCGTCCTCCAGCCTTACCTGTCAGCGCCCTGACAAATCCGGCCGGCCGGCGCCACCCCATTAATTTTGGTGCGATGAAGTAGGGCGTCTATCCCTTTTTGTCCGCATGCCATCAAATATGCATCAGAAGGGCTGGTGCTTGGCCCCAGCTTTACTGCGTTGCCTCACGCGCCTTCGCTCACCCATTAAGTTCGGAAAGGAAAATGCGGCAGCAGCGACAGGGAGGCACATCATGACGATGAACAGGCGCGAACTCATGCAGGCGGGCGGGGTGATGGCGGCGCTCGCATGGGCGGCTCCGGCGCTGGGCAAACTCTCGGATATCGAGCCGCTGTTGAAGGACGCGGAGGCGCTTTACCGGGAGTCGATCGTCATCGACATGCTGTGCGACGAGACTCGCGACGCCGAAGGCCTGGCGCAGATCAAGCAGAGCGGCCTGACCACGATGAGCACGACGCTCGGCGTGCGCCGCCCGGAAAATCCGCGCGGCAGCTATATGATGAACGGCTTCACGCTGGAAAACGGCGTGGCCGACTGCGTCGCCTGGCACAAGTTCATCAAGGACAACAGCGCTGTCCTCGCCCCCGCGCGCTCGGCCGCCGACATCCGCCGCGCCAAGGCGGAAGGGAAAACCTCGGTCATGCTCAATTTCCAGAACTCGCCGATCGACGGCGAACTGGACAATATCGACATGTTCCACGGCCTCGGCATCCGGGCGATGCAGGTCACCTACAACGAGCGCAACCTGCTCGGCGACGGATCGACCGAACGCACCAATGCGGGCCTGAGCGATTTCGGCATCGCCGCCGTGCATCGGATGAACGAAGTCGGCATCCTGGTCGATTCATCGCATTCGGGGCCGCAGACCACGATGGATGCCATCACCTTCTCCAAGCGTCCGCCGATCATCTCGCACTCCAATGCCGGCGCGCTCAACGAGCATCCGCGCACCAAGTCCGACGAGATCATCATGGCGCTCGCGAAGAAGGGCGGCGTGATGGGGCTGACCACGGTGAACACCATGGTGAAGCGCGAATTCCCAGTGACCGCCGAGCATTGGCTCGACCATGTCGATCACCTGGTGAAGCTCGTCGGCATCGATCATGTCGGTTTCGGCACGGACACGCTGATCCGCGGCTGGGCGACCGATCTCAAGCTGAAGGACGAATTCCTCAAGGCCTATGGCGAGCCGCACTTCAAGTCGAGCTACCGCTTCCGCTATCCGTTCGGCACCGAAGGCATGAACGACGCGAAGAAGTGGCACTTCGCCACCGCCGGCCTGATGAAGCGCGGTTACAAGACCGCCGATATCCAGAAGGTCCTGGGCGGCAACTGGCTGCGCATCATTTCCGACGTCGTGGGCTGAGGGTGTGAACCGCCGGGAGCTGTTGTCCGCCGCGTCGGCCGTCTCGCTCGCCGCGCTTCCCGGCGCACGGGCTGCGGCGCAAGCCTTCAGCCCGCAGATCGGATATCGGGTGCGGATCCCGATGCGCGACGGCGTCCATCTGGGCGCTACGCTCTATCGGCCGCGCGGCCTGGACAAGCCGCGCCCGGCGATCTTCTCGCACACACCCTACACCGCCGATCTCTACCATCCCGAAGGCGCGTATTTCTCGTCGCACGGCTATCCCTATCTCGCGGTCGACATGCGCGGCCGCGGCGATTCCGAAGGCGATTTCGCGCCCTTCGGCAGCGAGGTCGAGGATGCCCACGACATCGTCGAATGGATCGCGAAACAGCCCTTCTGCAATGGCAAGGTGGCGACCAACGGACATAGCTGGGTGGGCTACACCCAATGGGCCGCGGTGCGCGGCGGGGCCACCGGCCTCGCCACCATCGCACCGCTGTCATCGCCCTGGGTCGGGCTGGATTTCCCGATCAACAACAACATCTTCTACGCCTTCGCCGTATCGTGGCTCACGCATGTCGACGGCCACACCCAGCGCAACACGATGATGCGCGACGGCATGTATCAAGTCACCGAACAACTGCGGTTCCTGGAGTCCGGCCTGCCGTTCCGCCGGATGGACGAATTCTACGGCCTGCAATCCACGACCTTTCAGCAATGGGTGAAGCACCCGCGGCAGGACGAATATTGGGACGCGCGCAATCCCACGCCCGAGCAGCTCGCGAACCTCACCATCCCGGTGCTGACCATGGCGGGCTATTTCGACGGGGATCAGCCGGGCGCGCTGGAATTCTACCGGCAGCACACGAAGCTCGCGGGCGCGAAGGCGGACCATTATGTGGTGCTCGGCCCCTGGGGGCATGATCAGGTGCGCAAGCCCGAGACCGATTTCCTGGGCATCAAGGTCAGCCAGAACAGCGTGATCGACGCGCTCAAGCTTCACCGCGACTGGTTCGGCTGGACGATGGACGGCGGCGCGAAGCCGGAGTTCCTGAAGAAGCGTATCAGCTATTTCGCGATGGTTGCCGACGAATGGCGCTATGCCGATACGCTGGAGGGTGTCACCGCGCGCTATGAGACGCTGCACCTGAATTCCAGCGGCAACCCGAACAGCGCCTATCGCGCCGGCACGCTCGGTCCGACGCCCGCCGCGAAATCGACGCCGGATCATTATGTCTACGATCCGCGCGACCTGAGCGCGCTCCACGCCCAGCTGGCGCAGACCCAGTCGCATCTGGTCGATCAGACCGCCCTGCTCACCGACAAGGACGACAAGCTGATCTACCAGACCGCACCGTTCGAACAGGATACCGAGGTCAGCGGCGTCTTCAGGCTGGCCGCCTGGATCGCGCTCGACCAGCCCGACACCGACTTTTCCGTCTCGATCCACGACATAGCGCCCGACGGGACAAGCATGTTCATGACCGAGCAGCGCTGGCGCGCGCGTCATCGCGAAGGCCTGCGGACAGAAAAGCTGATTCGGACCAAGGCGCCGCTGCGCTACGATTTCGACCGGTTCAGCTTCGTCTCGCGCCTGATCAAAAAGGGCAATCGGCTGCGCCTCGTCGTGCAGCCGCATCAGGGCTTCGCCTGGCAGCGCAATTATAACAGCGGCAAGCCCGTGGCGGACGAGACCATGGCCGATGCGCGCACCGTCACGGTGCGGCTCTTCCACGACGCCAAACATCCCAGCACGCTCAGCGTGCCCATCGGGGCGGGATAAGCGTCAGTCCGGATCGAACGCGAAGCGGCAGCGGCTGGAGCGATTTGTCGTTCGATGGAACCATCGAGCGACTCGAAAATCGTGATTGAACAAATACCTAGGGCGGGCGATCCACTTCCGTCGAATCACAGCCTGCGCCAGACGGATCGCATCATCATCGAGCCAATTCCATCAGCCGCGCGCGTCCCTCCGCGAAGCGCGCGCGCAGCTTGGCGGTCGGTTCTCCGCCATAGCCCTGCTTCAGCCGGGCGTCGGCGACATCCATCCAGCGCAGCAGGTCGCTCGCCGCCGCCTGCGAAGCCGCGGGATCGCGGCTGCCGCGTGCGCCAAGCCAGATCGGGGCGCTGTGCGCGAACTGATAGCTGTCCTGAGACGGCCATGCCGGTGCGCCGCCGCGGATCCGCGCGGCGATCCAGCCGCCCATGGGCACGTCGATTTCGCCCGCATAGCGGCCGCTGCCCTCCAGCGCGCCATAGCTCCGGACGACGCGGCCATTGACCAGGATCTCGACATGATCGACGGGTGCCGTGGTGAAGGCATCGATCGCGAAGGGGATGCGCCGGCCGCCTGGAATCGCCGCGCCCGGCCCTGCGTCGCCCGCGGTGAAGTCGATCATCGGTCCGTTGGTCACGAAGCTTCGGCCCGCTCGTACGGCGTCGAGGAAACTGGCCATGCCGAGCGGCTCCCTGGGCTTCGCATAGACCCGCGTGGAGCCCACCGCCATGGTGCGGTGGAGATTGTGCATGGTGTCGCTGCCGCCGGTCGGCGCGATGGTCAGGCCGAGATTGAGCAGCCTGTACCAGAGCTCGGCGGTGCCGAGTTCATCGGTCCAGAGGCAGGCCAGTTCGATCGCGTCCACCTCGCCCGCCAGCGCATCGGGTACCAGTTCGAGAGGGATGCCCGCCGGCGGACCGCTCTGTGGGAAGGGGTCGCGCGCTATCACGGGATGGACGTAGATGTTCATGCCGCCATGCGCCCTCGCGAAGCGCAGTGGCGAGCTGTTGGCCAGATCGAGCCGTTCATAGGCGGCGGGATAGCCCGGGCCGAAGAAGAAGGGCGTATGCGGCGCATCGGCACCGATCACCCCGATATGCCCGAGAAAGTGCGAGCGCACCTCCTGCGAGAACTTCACGAACGGCCGCTCGGTCCGCTGCCAGCCCCAGAAGCGCACATCGGTGAGTGCTGTCTGGAGATTGGCGAGCATGGGAGTCGAAACGTCCAGCGCCTCGGCGCGCATCGCCGATACGAGATCGTCGGGCTCGAGCTGGAACGGCCCGCCATAGTTGAGATGACTGTGGAGATCGCCGCTGAACCAGCCACGGCCCGCCGCATCGAAGGCGGGTTTCGGCAGATCGATGTCGATCGTCACATTCTCGCCCGCGCGCAAATTCCGGCGCGTCGTGACTGCTCCCTCCAGCCCGTGGCTCGCGATGATCGCGATCTCGCCCGCCGGCAGCTCGATCGTCGCGGCGCCCTGTGAATGGAAGGAGATGCGGCCATGCTGGCCGTCGAATGTCGTGTTGCCGATCTCGGGCGCGGCGGGGTGGCCGGCGCCGTCGACCACCGCGAGACGCGCGGGCAGGGCGGCGCCGTCGCGACGGGTGCGGATCGTGACGCGCGCGGTTGGTGCCCCCATGGTCCAGGAAAGCGGCGTCACCTCTTCCGCCGGACCGCCGGTGACCGCCACGCGATACAGCCTGAAACGCTCGTCGCGATCAGGCTGGACATACCAGATGCCGTCGCGGCCCCAGGCGGGCGTGACAGGATAGGTGGCGTCGTTCGCCAGCCGCAACGTCTCGCCGCCGTCCGCGTTGGAGACGAGCAGCTGGGTGCGGTCGTCGCCCGCCAGCGGCGTCAGCGCGAAGCTGCGGCCATCGGGGCTGGCCGAGATGCGCAGCTGCGGCGACAGGCCCTCGCGGCGAAGGATTTTCGTGCTGCCGTCCGCGAAGGACAGCATCTCCACCGTATCGGACAGCAAAGTGGGTTCCGAAACATAGACGAGTCCGCCGGTGACCGGCTGAGGATTGATCTCCTGCCCCTTGGCGGTGGTCAGCCTTGTTTTTGCGCCGGAGGCCAGATCGATCCGCCAGATGTCGAGATCGCCAGCCTCGGCGGAGCTGTAATAGACGCCCTTGCCGTCGGGAGAAAAGGCCGGGTCCAGCTCGATCGTGGGCGTATCGACGAGGACACGCTCGCGCCCGCTCGCCACGTCGAGCAGCCACAGGCCGGTGTCGCGGCCGCTGTCACGCATGAACGCGATGCTATGGCCGTCGGGCGACCATGTGGGGCGTGCGTCGACGGACGCGCCGCGGGTGACCCTGCGCGCCTCGCGCGTGGCGATGTCCATGATCCACAGCCAGCCGCGCGCTGCGAACGCCACGCTCTTGCCGTCGGGCGAGGGTGCCGGATCGGTCGGTGAGGTGGCGAAGGTCGGAAGATTATAGCCTTCGAGATAAACCTGCAGCGGCAGGGTGGAGACCCTGGGGTAGCGGTTGATCCATTCGGCCGACGCCGATTGGGGTACCGCCAGCGCCAGCGCGCACACGGACATCATGATCGACCGGTGCATATTCCGCTCCGGCGACCGCGTCATGCCGGATGGTCATTCTTCGAACCGAGCGCGCTGCGCGTGCGGCTGTAGAGCACATAGAAAGCGATGCCCGCCACATTCCAGATCGCGAAGCGCGTCAGCGTGTGGGTGGGCAGGCTGATCAGCAGATAGATGCAGCCGAGCGTCGCGAGCGTGCCGATCAGATAGGGCTGCGGGCAGCGGAACACGCGCGGCAGATCGGGCGCGCGACGACGGAGCACCATCATGCACACCGCCACGGCGATGAACGCCACCAGCGTGCCGGCATTGGCGAGTTCGGCGATTTCGTCCAGCCGGAAGAAGCCCGCCACCACCGCCACGAACACGCCGGTCACCGCGGTGATCGTGGTCGGCGCACCCGAGCGCGGCGATACGCGGCTCAGGAAGCGCGGCAGCAGCCCATCGCGCGCCATCACGAAAAAGATGCGGCTCTGTCCGTACATCATCACCAGGATCACCGAAGGCAGGGCGATCAGCGCCGCCAGCCCGATCGCCCAGGCGGCGAAGGGATGGTCCAGCGAGCGCAGCACGAATGCCAGCGGCTCGGCCGATGTGCCGAGCTGGAGATAGTTCACCGCGCCGATCGCGCTGACCGCGACGAACATGTAGATCAGCGTGCAGACCGCCATCGATCCCAGAATGCCGATGGTCAGGTCGCGACCGGGATTGCGCGCTTCCTCGGCGGAGGTCGCTACCGCGTCGAAGCCGTAAAAGGCGAAGAACACGATCGCCGCGGCGGCCATTACGCCGCGCGTCTTGCCTTCGATCACCTCGCTGCCGAAGCCATAGGGCATGAAGGGGGTGAACTTGTCGGCATCGAAGGCGGGCAAGGCCAGTGCGACGAAGGCGGTGAGCGCGGTGAGCTTGATCGCCACCAGGATGATGTTGAAGGTCGCGCTCTCGCGCGTGCCTGCGATCAGCATGCCCGCGATCGCCAGCGCCACCGCCACCGCGGGCAGATTGACGATGCCCCCGGCATGCGGCCCCGCCAGAATCGCCGGCGGCAGATATATGCCCAACGACTGCATCCAGCCGACCAGATAGCCCGACCAGCCGACCGCCACGGTCGAGCAGGCGAGCGAATATTCGAGGATCAGGCTCCAGCCGACGATCCAGGCCAGCGTCTCGCCGAGCACGGAATAGGTGTAGGTATAGGCGCCGCCCGACGTCGGCATCAGCGTCGCCATCTCCGCATAGGCAAGCGCCGCGCAGGCGCACACCACGCCAGCCACCGCGAAAGCCAGGATGATCGCGGGACCCGCGCGCTCGGCACCGACGCCGGTGAGCGTATAGATGCCGGTGCCCACGATCGCGCCAACGCCCAGGCCGACAAGATGCGGCCAGCTCAGTGTCTTGCGCAGTCCGTTCTCGCCATCGGTCGCGATCTCGATCGGCCTGCGCGGCCCCAGCCAACTTCCTGCCACGCGACGCTCCCCTGTCCGATTGACCATGGCGCCGGTGCGCCTGCGACCTTGTTATACCGTATACGAAATACGACAAGTCAAAATCGCAAGCGGGGGAGGTCGTCGGCGGTCAGCTTTTTCCGCGCTGGGAGAGCTGTCCGCGCAGATCGACGACCGTCTTCTTGATGTGCGCGTGCATCAGCTTCGCGACCGCCTTGTCACGGGCCAGCCACAGCTTCAGAATCTCGTCATGCTCGCTGTTGGCGCGCTCATCGCGGCCCAGCGGTTCGAGATGCTTGCGCACATAGCGCTCGCTCAGCACATGCAGACGTTCGAGCAGGATCGTGGTGATCGCCTGGCCCGATGGGCGGATCAGCGCGAGGTGGAATGCCCGGTTGAACGCCCCGACGCCGTCGCCATGCGCGTTGGTCACGTCGTCGAGCGCGGCATGCGTCGCGATCGCGTGCTGCCGGTCTTCGTCGGTCGCGCGCTTGGCGGCCAGCGCGACCGTGTCCGGCTCCAGCTTCAGGCGGAGCGCATAGACCTCCTCGGCTTCGGCCGCGTCAAGCGAACGGACGAAATAGCCCCGGTTGATCTGGTTGCGGACCAGCCCTTCCTGCTCGAGCCGGGTCAGCGCCTCGCGCAGCGGGATCTTGCTGACGCCGAGCTCGGCGGCGAGCGCATCTTGCCGGATCGGCTGATCGGGCGAAACCGAGCCGTTCAGGATCCGGTCGCGGACCAGGTCGACGAGTTGGTCGGAAAGATTACGAATGATGAGGCCTGACATGGTTCATCCCGTATATCATATATTTGTTCCTTGCGAGCGCGCTCGCCCGAAGCGGGCCAGGGCGAAGGGGGACAGGTTCAACGTGGCGGTTTCGTTGCAAATCATCGCGCCGACCGCCTCGCCGGTCACTGCCGCCAACGTCAGTCCCAGATGCTGGTGTCCGAACGCGTAGGCGATGGCCGGCCGGTCGCGGAGGCGGCCGATCGCGGGGAGATAGTCGGGCAGGGTGGGACGGGCGCCCATCCACTCGCTCGTCCGGTCGTGGAACCCCAGTCCCAGCGCCTCCGCATGAGCGCGCAGCCGCGCCCATTTGCGACGGTCAGGCTGGCGGTCGCCGCGCGCGAACTCGACGAAGCTCGCGGCACGCAAGCCATGCGCGAACCGGGTGACGATCATCGAGCGGTCCTCGAACACGATCGGCGGCATGCCGGCCGGCCATTCGGTGGTGGTGGTCTCGATGTGATAGCCGCGCTCGGAAATCAGCGGCGCGGAAACGCCCAGCGGCGTCAGCAGCGCGGCCGAGGCCGCGCCCGCGGCGACGAGCACGAGATCGGCGGCCAGCTCGCCGCCATCGTCGAGCATGACCTGCGCGGCCGTCTGCCCCGACAGCCGCACCGCACGGCCCATATGCCGCTCTCCGCCCAGGGCATGGAATCGGGCCTGAAGCGCCTGGCCCAGCGCCGCCGGATCGGTGATCTGCCCGGTGGCGCGAAAGCGGAGTGCCCCTGCGATCCGGGGGCGGACAAGGCGCTGCAATCCGGCGAGTTCGTCGGCGGGCACGTCCTCCAGCGTCGCCGTGCCGATATCCGCCGCGTGCCAATGCGCCCGTCCCGCCTCGGCGCTGGCTGCGCTCTCCCACACCACCAGATGCCCATCCCTGCGCAACAGGCCGGGATGGCCCGTATCGGCAAGCAGCCGCTCCCAGGCGGGCATCGCATGGGCAAGTGCCGCGCTCAGCGCCGCCTTGCCATGCGCGAACCGGGTCGGGGTGCTTGCGCGGAGCAATTTCAGCACGAAGGGCAGCCAGGTCGCCGCATCACCGGGCGGCAGCGCCAGCGCACCGCCGCGCATGAACAGGCGCCTGGGAACGCTGCGAATGGCCGCGGGCGAGGCGAGCGGTTCGACCTGCTCGGTCGCGATATGCCCGGCATTCCCCCAGGATGCGCCGCGCCACGGTTCGTCGGGCGCAACGATCGTCGTCCGCATGCCGCGCCGCTGGAGCGCAATCGCACAGGCGAGGCCCACGACGCCGTTGCCGATCACGATCGTCGTGGCGGGCGCCGCGTTCAAACGACCGTGAACCCAGCCCAGAACGGATCCTCGCGGTCGATCCAGATCGTGTTGTAACCTGTCGCGATGGCGGACCCTTCGATCGAGGGTATGATCCCCTCGATACCGCCCACCTTCGCCGACGCCTCGACCTGGCCGATGAAGCGGCTGCCGATATAGCTTTCGTGGACGAAGCGGTCGCCCACGGCCAGTCTGCCGGTCGCGGCGAGATGCGCCAGCCGTGCCGAAGTGCCGGTGCCGCAGGGGCTCCGGTCGATCGCGCGCTCGCCGTAGAACACCGCATTGCGCCCGTCGGCGCCCTCGCCCTTCGGCGTGTCCGCCCACAGCACATGGCTGACGCCGCGGATGCTTGCCTCTTCTGGATGCACCGGCTCATAGACCTCGCGCACCATCGCGCGGACGACGCGGCTCAGCTCCACGATCCGCGCGGCGCCGAGATCGTCCAGCCCGGTATAGGCGCCCTGCGGCTCGATGATCGCATAGAAATTGCCGCCATAGGAGACGTCGATCGTCAGCGGCCCGAAGCCGGGGACATCGATCGCGATGCCGCGCTGGGCGACATAGGCCGGCACGTTGCGGATCTTCACCGAACGCACCCGGTTGCCCTCTTGGGCGTAGGCGATCTCGATCGTCCCCGCGGGCACCTCTACCGTCAATCGTCCTGGTTCGCGCGGCTGGATCAGGCCGTTTTCCAGCCCGAAGGTGATCATGCCGATCGTACCATGGCCGCACATCGGCAGGCAGCCGCTGGTCTCGATGAACAGGATCGCGGCATCCGCGTCGCCGCAGGGCGGATAGAGAAAACCGCCCGACATCATGTCGTGCCCGCGCGGCTCGAAGCAGAGGCCGGTGCGGATCCAGTCGAAGCGCGTGAGAAAGTCCTGCCGCCGTTCGGCCATGGACGAACCGCGCAGCAGGGGCGCCCCGCCCGCCACCAGGCGGACCGGGTTGCCGGCGGTATGCCCGTCGATGCAGAAGAAACTGTGGCGCATCAGGCTGCGATGGCCTCCCTGAGTGTGGGTCGGGTGCGCGCGGCTTCCTCGACCATCGCGATCACCTCGGCGCGCCGCTCGCCCGCCAGCGGCAGGCGCGGCAGGCGCACCCGCTCCGATCCGCGGCCCATGATCTCCTCGGCCAGCTTGATCGATTGGACCAGGTCATGCTCCGCGTCGAGGTGCAGCAGCGGCATGAACCAGCGATAGATCTTGCGCGCTTCCTCGATATCGCCGCGGTAGAAGGCGGCGACCAGCGCGACCGATTCCTGCGGAAAGGCGCTGGTGAGGCCCGACACCCAGCCCGACGCGCCGAGCATCAGCCCTTCCAGCGCGACATCGTCGAGACCGGCCATCACCGAATAGCGGTCGCCGTAGCGGTTGAGCAGATCGGTGAAGCGGCGTGTATCCGGCGCGCTTTCCTTCACCGCCACTATGTTCGGCACCGCCTCCAGCGCATCGAGCGTCGCGAAATCCACGCTCACGCGATAGGCGGGCGGATTGTTGTAGAGCATGATCGGCAGCGCCGTCGCCTCGGCCACCGTGCGGAAATGCGTGCCCAGCTCAGCGCTCGTCGGCACATAGACCATCGCTGGCAGCACCATCAGCGCATCGAGGCCGATCTTTTCGGCTTCCTTCGCATAGGCGGCGGCGCGGCGTGTGGTGAACTCCGAAACCCCCGCGACCAGCGGCACGCGTCCGCCGACCGCCTCGACGCCGGCGCGCAGAACGGTCAGCTTCTCGTCCGGGTCGAGCGAATTATTCTCGCCGCAGGTGCCCAGCAGAATCAGTCCGTCGACTCCATCGTCGACCAGCGCGGTCAGCACCCGCTGGGTCGCATCGAGGTCGATCGATCCGTCTTGCGAAAACTGGGTCGTCGCGGCGGGATAGACGCCCGACCACAATGGATTTTGAGCCGCCACTGAAATCTCCTTCAAACCAGGAACTTCGTCCGGACGCTGGCCCTGTCTCGGGCCGCGATCTTGACTCCACTCCTCAGCGCAGTATCGTGTTTAGTATACGATCTACGAATGATCAATCCCGTTCGCGCCCAAATGATGCGGATGTTTCGCATCGCGGCTCGTCGGGTGGGGGTGAGCGGCGGAAAGGTTCGCCGCGGGTGGACGGGAGATTCGATGGACAGGGGCCGTCTTGCGCGATCGGGATCCGCTGCCGCGTTGCGGGCTGCGGGTTCGCGCGGCTGGCGGTCTTCAGTCGTCCTGGGCCTTGTGGCCCAGCGCATCCATCGCCGACGCGATGATCATGTCGCGCCATTCTTTCTGAAGGCCCATCTTCACCGCCATCCGGGCGGTGAAATTGGCACCTGCCAGCGCGGTGAAGGCGCGCGTCAGCCGTTGCATGTCCGGCGCGGTCAGGTCGACGCCCATCACGACCAGCAGGTCGAGGCCGAGCTTCGTCAGGCGCGGGTTGTCGCCGATCTGTTCGCGCGACAGATAATGTCCGAACTCTGCCATGCCCGGCCATTGATAAGCGAAGTCGACCGCGCCTTCGACAAGTTCGCGATCCCTCTCGATGCCCGGCGCGAATGTGCGGACATGGTCGAGTCGCTCGCTCGTCTGCGCCTCGTGTTTCACCATCACCGCGTCGAACAGAGCCTGCTTGCTGGAATAGTGATGAAGCAGCCCGGCTTTCGAATATTTCAGTGCCTCGGCGATTTGCTGGATCGAGGTGCGCGCGAAGCCGTGCCGGGCGAACAGCCCGGCCGCGCAGTCGAGGATTTCGTCGTCGATCTCGGATTTGGTCTGTCTCGGCATTGCCGTCCGCCTTGCCACCGAACGGACCGGCGGCACACAAATTTCTTGCGCCAGTCCAAATTGGTTGGTAACCGACCATATCGGTCGGTAATCCGATTGGCGGATCCGTGCGCCCTCGTCAACCCGGTTACGCATGTTTTTAAGGAGATAAGCCTTGTTGGAGCTGAATGGTGTCGAGCACGTCTATCCCAACGGGACACGGGCTCTGAACGGTGTCACGATATCGATCGGCAAGGGCATGTTCGGGCTGCTGGGTCCCAACGGCGCGGGCAAGTCGTCGCTGATGCGAACGATCGCCACGCTTCAGACGCCGACTGCGGGCTCGATTCGCTTCGGCGATATCGACGTGCTGGCCGAACCCACCCGGCTACGCTCCACGCTCGGCTATCTGCCGCAGGATTTCGGCGTCTATCCGCGCGTCTCGGCCTATGACCTGCTCGACCATATGGTGTCGCTGAAGGGAATCGCCAACAAGGCCGACCGCAAGGCGACGGTCGAGACCTTGCTCAACCAGACCAATCTCTGGACCCATCGCAACAAGGCGGTCGCGGGCTATTCCGGCGGCATGCGCCAGCGCTTCGGCATCGCCCAGGCGCTGATCGGCAATCCCCAACTGATCATCGTCGACGAGCCGACCGCGGGCCTCGATCCCGAGGAGCGCAACCGCTTCTACAATCTGCTCGTCGAGATCGGCCAGAATGTCGTCGTCATCCTCTCCACCCACATCGTCGAGGACGTCGCCGATCTCTGCCCCAGCATGGCGGTGCTCGCCGCCGGCCGCATCCAGCTGGAGGGCGCGCCCGCCGATCTGATCCGGCGCAGCCGCGGCACCATCTGGGCCAAGACCATCGAGCGTGACCGTCTCGAAGAGGTGAAGACGGGTTACGAGGTGATCTCCACCCGCCTGCTCTCGGGCAGCACGATCGTGCATATCCTCTCCGAAAAGGATCCCGGCAACGGCTTCACGCAGGTCGATGGCGGGCTGGAGGATGTCTATCTTTCCACGCTGGTCCGATCGCGTCGCCCGGCCGCGCCTCTCGCCGCATAAAGGACCGCCCGATGTTCTCGACGATCGCGCGCTTCGAGGCGCGTTACCAGCTGCGCAACCCGGTCTTCTGGGCTGCGACCATCCTCTTCTTCCTGCTGACCTTCGGGTGGACGACCGTGGAGTCGATCCGCCCCGTCAGCGGCAACACCTACACCAACTCGCCCGTCGGCATCGCACAGGTGATGCTGACCATGTCGATGTTCTTCATGTTCGTGACGACCGCGTTCGTCGGCAACGTGGTGGTGCGCGACGACGAGACCGGCTTCGGCCAGATCATCCGATCGACCAAGGTCGGCAAGCTGCCTTATCTGTTCGGCCGCTTCACCGGCGCCTTTCTGGGGGCTGCGGTCGCGTTTCTGGCGGTGCCGTTCGCGATCTGGCTCGGCACCTTCATGCCATGGGTCAATCCCGAACTGGTCGGGCCGAACCGGCTGGGCGATTATGTCTTCACCTATTTCGTGATCGCGCTGCCGAACCTGCTGATCACCTCGGCGATCTTCTTCGCGGTGGCCTGCTGGACGCGGTCGGTCACCTATAGCTACCTCACCGTCATCGTCTTCATGTTCGCCTATTTCACGCTGTCGGCGATGCTGCGGAAACTGCCGGACCTGTCGCTGGCTTCCTATTTCGAGCCGTTCGGTTCGGTCGCCTATAGCCTCGGTGTCCGCTATCTCACGCCGATCCAGCAGAATACCCAGTCGCTCGAACTCACCGGGACCTTGCTCGGCCACCGGCTGGTGTGGATCGCGATTTCGGTCGCCATCGTCGCCTTTGCGGCTGCGCGCTTCCGCTTCGCCGACCGTGGTATCTCGAAGGGCAAGTACAAGCGGCAGGCAGCCGAGGCACAGAAGCTCGCCGCCGTGCAGCCGCTGCTGGTCGATCGCCTGCCCGATACCAGCCCGGAAGGTGCCGCTTGGCATCAGCTCGTCACGCGCACGCTTCTCGAGATGAAGCTGGTGTTCAAGAGCCCGGCCTTCTGGGTGCTGGCGCTGGTCGGCTCGATCAACCTGTTCCTGACGCTCAGCCTGGCCGGCCGCATGTACGACGTGCCGATCTGGCCGCGCACCTATGCGATCATCGACACCGTGCGCGGTGCGTCGCTGCTGATCACCTTGTTGATGGCGATCTATTTCTCCGGCGAGGTTGTGTGGCGCGAGCGCGAGAAGCGCTTCGGCGACATCATCGACTCGACGCCCATTCCCAACTGGATCTTCCTCGTTTCGAAGCTGGCCGGCGTGGTCGGCGTGCTGGTCGCGCTCAGCGTCTTCGTTGTGATGATCCAGGCGGTCGGCTATCAGCTGGCGCGCGGCGTCGTCGATGTCGAGCTCGGCCAGTGGCTGTCGTGGTTCGTCATCCCCAGCACGCTTTATGTCGTCCATCTCTCGGTGCTGGCGATCGTGCTTCAGGCGATCAGCCCGAACAAGTTCGTCGGCTGGGGGCTGATGCTGATCTATCTGGTGTCGACCACGGTCTTCGCCGGGCTTGGCCTCGATCACCCGCTGATCAACTATGCCGAAGCGCCGATGGCGCTCTCGGAGATGAACGGCGACGATTACATGGCGGCCAGCGCCTGGTGGCTGCGCGCCTACTGGACGGCGTTCGCGCTGATCCTGGTGGTGATCGGCCATCTGATGTGGCGTCGCGGCGGTGCCACCACGCTTGGCGCACAGTGGCGCACGCTGCCGCTGCGCCTGCGCGGCACGCCTCTGGCGCTGCTATCGGTCTCGGTGCTGGCCACCGCGGTCATCGGCGGGTTCCTGTTCTACAACATGAACGTGCTCAACACGCGTCCGGACAAGGACAAGATGGAAGCCGATCAGGCGCAGTACGAGAAGGACTACGCCAAATATCTCGACCTGCCCGAACCGGTGCTGAAGGACATCAAGCTCAACGTCGACCTGCGTCCGTCGCAGCGCTGGGTGCAGTTCGACGGCCAGTATCGTTTCGTCAACGAGACCGACAAGCCTATCGAACTGCTCCACGTCCGCATGAACGTGCCGGGCTGGATGACGAAGGTGGAGTCGATCGCCGTTCCCGGCGCGAAGCTGGAGAAGGACGACGTCGATAATCTTCACAAGATCTACCGGTTCGAAACGCCGTTGCAGCCGGGCGCAAGCGGCACGCTCACCTTCCGCACGGTGATGCAGCAGCGCGGAATCAAGTCGCTGCCGACCAACAAGCAATATTGGGAAATCGACGTTCAGCCGGCGAAGAACGGTGCCTATCTCACCAATCTTGGCTTCGCGCCGGCGCTGGGCATGAGCCGCGGCAATTTCCTGCAGGGCAACACGCTGCGCAAGAAATACGGCCTTGCGCCCGAAACCCCGACGCCGTCGCTCGACGACAAGCGTGCGGTGATGCGCAGCTATGCCGGTGTGGATCGGGTCAACACCGATATCACGGTCTCGACCGACGCCGATCAGACGCTGGTCGTGACCGGACAGGAAGTGTCGAACACGGTGGTGGGCAACCGCCGCACCGCGCGGTTCGTCTCGCCGATCCCGACGCTGAACTTCATCACGATCCAGTCGGGCCGCTATGCCGTCAAGTCGATCGACGTCGATGGCGTGAAGCTGAGCGTCTACTACCACCCGAAGCACCCGATGAACGTCGACCGCATGCTCGGCGTGGTGAAGGACTCGCTCCAATATTATCAGAAGAACTGGGGGCCCTATCAGTACAAATATTTCCGCGTGATCGAGCGCCCGGACTATGCGGGCACCGCGAACTCGGCGCCGGGCACGGTGGGCTATTCGGAACGGTTCGGCTTCACCGGCGACTTCCGCAATCCGAAGAATGTGGACTATCTCGCCTTCGTCACCGCGCATGAGTACGGCCATCAATACTGGTTCCACCAGGTGATGCCGGGCGATGTCGAGGGCGCGGAGGTGCTCACCGAGACCCCGTCGCAATTTGGCGGGATCATGGTGATGAAGAAGCGCTACGGCCATGACGGGATGCGCCGCTTCCTGCAATATGAGCAGAGCGACTATCTGTCGGGCCGCCGCGCCGAAAAGGCGGAGGAGCGCCCGCTCGCGCTGGTGAAGAAGCAGGGTTACATCCACTATTACAAGGGTTCGGTGGTGATGTACCTGCTCCAGGACCGCCTGGGCGAGGACCGCGTGAACGGCGTGCTGCGCAGCATCGTCGAAAAATACCGCTTCCAGCCGCCGCCGTTCGCGCGCTCGGTGGATCTGGTGAACGGCCTGCTCGGCATCGCCCGCAACGATCAGGAGCGGGAGCTGATCAGGGATCTGTTCTACCGCATCACGCTCTACGATCTGCGCGTGAAGACGGCGGTCGTCCGCAAGCTGACCAATGGCCAGTATGAGACGACGGTCACCGTGCATGGCGGCAAGGCCTATGCGGACGGCAAGGGCAACGAGAAGGCGGCGGCGCTGAACGAGCCGATCGATGTCGGCGTGTTCACCGCCAACCCCGCCGATCTCGCCTTCGGCAGCGGCAATGTGCTCTCGATGAAGCGGGTTCCGATCCGCTCGGGCGAGCAGCAGGTGAAGATCGTGACGAAGGGCAAGCCGCTCTACGCCGGGGTCGATCCGTACCTCACCTATATCGACCGCAACCATAACGACAATGTGGTCTCCGTGACCCAGTGATGCGTGGGCGGGCTGCCGGGTCCGGTTTCATCCGGACCCGGCAGGATGCCGCCACCGGTCCGTTCAGCCTGAGAGGTTTCCATGCGCCGCCTGTTTACGTCCGTCTTCCTCATCGGCACCGCCATGGCCGGCTTCGCACAGCTCGGCGCGCAGGATACGCCGCAACCAGCCGCGCCGGCGAAGCCCGCGCCCGAGATCGGCGCATTCGGCTTCGACGAGAACGGCATGGACAAGTCGGTCAAGCCCGGTGACGATTTCTACGCCTATGCGGGCGGCGGCTGGGTGAAGAACACGCCGATGCCCGCCGACAAGGCGATGTACGGATCATATCTCGTCATGCGCGACCTCACGAGCGAGCGGCTGCGCGGCATCATCGAGGGAACGCAGGGCGATCCGGCGAGCAAGCTCGGCCGCGCCTATGCCGCCTATATGGATACCGCGAAGATCGAGTCGCTGGGCATGAAGCCGGTCCAGCCGTGGCTTGCCCGGATCAAGGGGTTGAACGACCGCAGGGGCTATTCGGCGCTGGTTGCGGAATCGATGCGGATGGGCATCAGCGGCCCCTATTTCCCATGGGTATGGCCCGATGACCGGCAGCCCGAGCGCATGATCCTGAGCATCTGGCAGGATGGCACGGGCATGCCCGATCGCGACATGTATCTGTCTGACAAGCCGGCGTTCGCCAAGATGCGCGAGGCTTATCTCGCACATCTCGCGCGCGTGCTGGCGCTTGCCGGCGAAAGCGATGTCGAGGCTCGAGCCAGGGCAGTGATGGCGATGGAAACCGAGATCGCCAAGGTTCAATGGACGCGCGTGGACGCGAACGACGTCACGAAGACCTATAACAAGTTCACGCTTGCGCAGACCGCGCAATTCTCCACGCCGACGCTCGATATGCCGACGGTGATCAAGGCGGCCGTTCCCAATGCCGGCGAACTGATCGTCAGTCACCCGAGCGCGATGATCGGCATTGCCCGGATCATGGACGAGGCGCCGATCGAGGTGCTGCGCGATCAGATGATGGTGCGCAGCCTGATGAGCCTGGCGCCGGCCTTGCCGGACGCGGTCGAGGCCGAGCGCTTCGCCTTTTACGACAAGGTCGTGAACGGCACGCCGGAGCGCGAGCCGCGCTGGCGGAAAGGTACGGCGCTGGTCAACGGCATGCTGCGCGACGAGGTCGCCCAGCTTTATGTCCGGCGTTATTTCCCGCCCGAATACAAGGCGTCGATGACCAGCCTCGCCAACAATCTGCTGGCGGTGATGGGCGATCGCATCGGCCGGCTCGACTGGATGCAGCCGGTCACCAAGGCCAAGGCGCAGCAGAAGCTGAAGGGCTTCGTGGTCAGGGTGGGCTATCCCGACGCGTTCCGCGACTATGCCGCGCTGGACGTGAAGGAGGGCGATCTTTTCGGCAATGTCATCCGGGCGAACCGTTTCGAGTTCGCCTGGTCGGTCGGCCGCCTCGACAGGCCGACGCAGCGCTCCGACTGGTATTATTCTCCGCAGACGGTCAACGCCAATGCCAGCTGGAACCGGCTCGAAATCACGTTCCCGGCCGCGTTCCTGCAGGCGCCCTCCTTTGATCCCAAAGCCGACCCGGCCGTGAATTACGGCGCGATCGGCGCCATTGCCGGGCACGAGATCAGCCACCACTTCGATGACAACGGCTCCAAGTTCAATGAAAAGGGCCTGCTTCAGAGCTGGTGGACGCCGGAGGATCTCAAGGCGTTCGAGGCGGCGAGCAAGGCGTTGATCGCGCAATATGACGCGTATCAGCCATTGCCCGGCGAACATATGAGCGGCCGGCTGACGCTCGGCGAGAATATCGGCGATCTCGCCGGCCTCACCATCGCCTATGACGCCTATCAGCGCTCGCTGGGCGGCAAGCCCGCGCCGGTGATCAACGGTTATACTGGCGATCAGCGTTTCTTCCTCGGCTGGGCGCAATTCTGGCGCGTGAAGCAGCGCGAGGAGCATCTCCGCCAGCAGCTGCTCACCGACACCCATTCGCCCGCGACCCAGCGCGCCTGGGTCGTGCGCAATCTCGACGCCTGGTACAAGGCGTTCGACGTCAAGCCCGGCGACAAGCTCTATCTCGAACCGTCCAAGCGCGTCAGGATCTGGTAGCGTGCAGACGTTCAGGACGCCACTCTCGGAAATCCTGCCGGGCGTGCTCGTCTGGGACAATCACGCCTGCCTGCCGCTGCGGCCGGATGACGGGCGCTTCCTGCCGCAACTGGAGCGGATGCGCGCGACCGGCGTGACCGTCGTCACCATCAACGCGGCGTTCGGCACGTTCGGCGCCGACCATGCAGATGCCATGCTCGATAGTGTCCGGAACTGGGTCGCGGAGCATCCCGATACGCTGATGCTGGTGAAGACGGCCGCCGATCTGGATGGCGCGAAGGCGAGCGGCCGGCTCGGCATCTGCTTCGATCTCGAAAGCATGACTGCGCTGGACGGGGATGTCGGCAGAGTCGGGCATTTCTACGCGCGCGGCGTACGCTGGATGCTGGGCACCTACAACACCGCCAACGCCGCCGGGGGCGGCTGCATGGAGGCGGATGAAGGGTTGACCGATTTCGGCCGCGACGTGATCGCCGAGATGAACCGGGTCGGCATGGTCGTGTGTGGCAGCCATTGCGGCTACCGCACCGCGCGCGAGATGATCGACGCCTCGGCGACGCCCGTGATCTTCTCGCATTCCAACGCGCGCGCGGTGTACGATCATCCACGCAATATTCCCGACGATCTGATCCGCGCCTGCGCGGCGCGGGGCGGGGTGATCGGCATCAACGGCTTCGGCCCGTTCCTTGGCGACAACGATGCCGGCACCGCGTCCTATGTCGCGCATGTCGAGCACATGATCGATCTGGTGGGTGACGATCATGTCGGCATCGCGCTCGACTATGTCTTCGATATCGACGAGCTGAACGACTATATCTCGGCCGATCCGGCAACCTTCCCGCCGGACATGTTTCCGCTCGGCGCCGAAATGGTCGAGCCCGAACGGTTGCCGGACATCGCCCGGTTCATGCTTGATCGGGGGCATGGCCGCGAGACGCTGGGCAAGCTCTTCGGCGGCAATCACCGGCGCATCGCCGAAACCGTCTGGAGATAGAAGAGCTAAGCCTAAGCCTTAGGCTTTACGCGTTGCGCTCGCCTCGCCGGGGCGAGAGAAAAGACGATAATCTTTACGGGGAACAGCCGCATGACACGCAGCACCATCGATCAGTTCAACCGCCGCGATCTGATCCGCGGCGCGGCCATGTTGGGGGCGGGGGCCGCGCTGGCGAGCCCGTTCGGCGCATTCGCGCAGAAGGGCGGCTTCGATGACGTGCGCAAGGCGGCGGAGGCGGGCAAGGAGGCCTCGGTCAAGCGCATCCGTGACTGGGTGGCGCTGGACTCGATCGCCGCCGAAAACAGGAACATGCCCGAAGGCGCGGCCTATATGGCCGAACTGATCAAGGATGCGGGCTTCTCCGGCGTGCAGATCGTGCCCACCAAGGGGCATCCCGGCGTGTTCGGTACGCTCGACGCCGGCGCGAAGCGGACGCTTGGGCTCTATTTCATGTATGACGTGAAGCAGTATGACGCCGCCGAATGGACGTCGCCGCCGCTGGACTGCCGGATGGTCGATCGCAAGGGGCTTGGCTCCGTGATGATCGGACGCGGCACCGCGAACCACAAGGGGCCGGAGGCGACCTTCCTCGCCGCGCTTCACGCCATTCGGGCCGCCGGGCGCAAGCTGCCCGTGAATCTCGTCTTCCTCGCGGAGGGTGAGGAAGAGATCGGTTCGCCGAACTTCCGCCAACTCGCGACCACGCCGAATGTGTTGGCGGGGCTCAAGCGTTGCGAGGGTATCATGATGCCCACTGCCATGGCGGATCTGGAGGGCAACGCCACGATCGAGCTTGGCGCCAAGGGCATCATCGAGCTGGAGCTGGTCGCCAGCGGCGAGAAATGGGGGCGCGGTCCGCGCAAGGATGTGCATTCCAGCCTGAAGGCCGCGCTCGACTCTCCGGCCTGGCGGCTCGTTCAGGCGCTCCAGACATTGGTGTCGCCCGATGGAAACACGCCTGTGATCGACGGCTGGTTCGAGAATGTCCGCCCGCTCACCGATCGCGAAAAGGCACTGATCCGCGAGGCGACCAGGCATTCGAGCGAGGCGCAGCTCAAGGAGGCGCTCAGCTTCACCCATTGGATCGACAATCTCTCCTATGAGGATGCGATGATCCGCCTGATGCAGGAGCCCACCGTCAATATCGAGGGGCTCGTCGCGGGCTATACGGGGCCGGGCGGCAAGACGATCCTGCCGGGTCGCGCGGTCGCGAAGCTCGATCTGCGGCTCGTGCCGAACCAGACGCGCACGGAGGCCGTCGGCAAGCTGCGCGCGCATCTCGACAAGCGCGGCTTCAACGATGTCGAGCTCAACGTCAGCGGCGGCTACGACCCGACGGAAACCAGCGAAACCAGCTCGCTCACCCGCGCCGAAGTGGCGACTTACCGCAAGCTGGGCGTGCGTCCCAATCTTACCCCGCGCCTGGCCGGCAGCTGGCCGGGCGGCACCTTCACCCAGCCGCCGGTCTCGGTGCCGGTCGGCCGCTTCGGCCTGGGTTATGGCGGCGCGGCGCACGCGCCCGACGAATTCTATTTGATCGACTCGGTCAATCCCAAGGTGGCCGGCCTGGTGGACGCCACCATGGCGCACGTGGAATTCCTCCACATGCTCGTGTCGACCTGATCACGAGCGATGTCGAGGCAGATGGACTCATCTGCCTCGACAATCGCCTCAGCCGCCCCAGGTCGCGGTGAGCAGCCGGGCGAAATTGCCGCCCAGGACCGCCTTGATATTGTCCTTGGAATAGCGGCGGCGCAGCAGCTCCTCGGTCAGGTCGTACACCCGGCGCGGATGGTCGAAGCCGTCGGTGTCGATCTTGTCGCGCCACAGATATTTGGGGCCGGTGATCTCCTTCATCGATTTGCGCAGCTCGGCGGGCATGTCGTCATAGCCGTGCATGTCGAGGTCGCTGCCCAGCCCGACATGGTCGATGCCGATCAGCTTCACCGCATAGTCGAAATGGTCGACCAGCTGCGTGATCGTGGTCGGCTCCGTGCTGCTGACGAAGTTGCGGACGCCCGCGATGCCCATCACGCCGCCCTTGGCCGCGCAGGCCTTGATCGCCTCGTCGGTCTTGAGCCGGGGATGGTTGGTGAGCGAACGGCAGTTGCTGTGGGTGATCGCGATCGGCTTGCTGGAGGCGGCGATGGCGTCGAGCGTGGTGCGGTCGCCGCAATGCGACACGTCCACCAGCATTCCCACCTTGTGCATCTCTTCGATGATCACCGCCCCATAATCGGTCAGGCCGCCATCGACCCGCTCGGTCGATCCCGATCCGAGGCGGTTCTGGCTGTTATAGGTGAGCTGGGAGACGCGCTGGCCGACATTGTAGAAGGTCTGAACATCCTCCTTCTTCTGGAAATGGTCGGCATTCTGCACCCCGATGATCACCGCCACCTTGCCGTCGCGCTTGGCGCGCAGGATGTCGGCCATCTTGCTCACGCCGGTCAGCACATGGCTGTTCACCGCGATATAGTGCGTCCACATCATGTAGAAGGTCAGCACCATGTCGCGCGCGTCGGGGCCGCCGATGCCATTGGCATGGTGCATGGCGGTGATGCCGCTGGAACGGAATTCCGCCGCCAGCTTCTCGGTCATCGGCTCGGGCTGCTCGGCGATCTTGAGCGGATGGAGCATGTCGATCACGAGCGATTCGTTGACGAGGTCGACCACCTGCTTGGGATAGGCGCGCGGCGGATAGGCCGAAGTCTGGGCCTGCACTGGCCGGCTGATATACGGCGCGGCCACCGCCGCCGCCAGCGTGGCGCCCACCATTTGCCGGCGTGAGAAATCGGTCATCATGCGTCTCCCTTTGGTGGCGCCGTAATGGGTGACCATGCCGGCGCGAGACAACGCAATAAAGCTGGGGGCGAGCGCCAGATGTCCTAAGTGTCGTTCGGTTTGTTGAGCAGGCCTGCGGCCAGAAATCCGCCATCCACCGCCAGGATATGCCCCGTCACATAGCTGGCCCCCGGGCTCGCCAGATAGAGCGCGGCGTGGGCCACCTCTTCGGGGGTGCCGTAGCGGTCCATCGGGACTGCGCGGCGATAGTTCTTGCGCGTCTCGGGCGAGTGCATCCGTTGCACCAGTTCGGTCTCGATCGCCCCGGGGGCGAGCGCGTTCACCGTCACGCCCTGCTCGGCCAGCTCCACCGCAAGCACCTGCGTCAGATTGATCACGCCGCTCTTCGCCGCGCCATAGGCCGCGCGCGCGGTCCCGCCTCGCATCCCCGCGGTGGAGGAGAGCAGGACGATCCTGCCATAGCCCTTCGCGGCCATCACCCGCCCCGCGGCGCGCATGCAGTAGAAGCTGCCGCTCAGATCGATGTCGATGATCCGCCGCCATTCCTCGTCGGTGGTGTCGAGGAAGCGCCGCTCCACACCGACTCCCGCGCTGTGGACGAGCACATCCAGCGCGCCGAACGTCTCGACGGTCCGGTCGATCATGGCCTGCACCTGCGCGGAATCCGTCACGTCCACGTCGATCGCAAGGGCCTCGCAGCCCATCGTGCGGAGATGCTCCACCTCGTGCGCAGTGGCCTCGCTGTTGCGGTCGGCCACCGCGACCTTGGCGCCCGCCGCGGCAAAGGCGCGCGCGATCGCGCGCCCGAGCCCGCTCGCGCCGCCGGTCACCAGCGCCGCCTGTCCCGTGAAATCGTCCGCCATGGTCATCGACTCCCGTTTGCAGCCATCGTGTCGCGAACTGTCACGAACGTCTCGATGGCACGTGTGATCTGGTCGGGGCTGTGCTTCGCGCAGAGCTGCACGCGGATCCGTGCCTTGCCCTTGGGCACCACCGGATAGGAGAAGCCGGTGACGTAGATACCTGCCTCCAGCAGCAGCGCCGCCATTTCCTGCGCGGCCCGATCGTCGCCCAGCAGCACGGGGATGATCGGCGTCTCGCCTAGTGCAAGGTCGAAGCCCGCCGCCGCCATGCCCTCGCGGAACTGCTTGCGGTTCGCGGCGAGTTGCTGGCGCAGCGCATCGCCTTCGCCCGATCGCGCGATGCGGATCGCCTCCAGCGCCGCGCCGCACGTCGCGGGCGAAAGGCTGTTGGAAAACAGATAGGGTCGCGCGCGCTGGCGCAGCAGGGCGATCACTTCGCGCGCCGCGCAGATGAAGCCGCCCAGGCCGCCGCCCAGCGTCTTGCCGAAGGTGCCGGTGAGGATGTCGATCCGGCCGTCCACGCCGTGCAACGCGGGCGTCCCGCGCCCCTCCGGCCCGAGATGCCCGGTGGCGTGGCAGTCGTCGACCATCACCAGCGCGCCATAGCGGGCGGCAAGCGCGGTGATCGTCGGCAGGTTGGCGATATGGCCGTCCATCGAGAACACGCCGTCGGTTGCGATCACGATCGTGCGCGCGCCATCGGCGCGGGCGGCCTTCAGCTGCCGCTCCAGATCCGCCATGTCGCTGGTTGCGAAGCGGTAGCGCTTCGCCTTGCTCAGCCTTATGCCGTCGATGATCGAGGCATGGTTGAGCGTGTCGGACACGATCGCGTCCTGTTCCTCGAACAGCGGCTCGAACACCGCGCCGTTCGCATCGAAACATGCGGCGAACAGGATCGCGTCATCGAAGCCGAGATAGCTGGCGAGCGCGGCTTCCAGTTCCTTGTGGACGCCCTGGGTGCCGCAGATGAAGCGCGCCGCCGCCGCGCCCGAGCCCCAGCTTCGCATGGCTTCCGCCGCTGCGGCCACGACCCGCGGATCGGAGGCGAGCCCGAGATAGTTGTTCGCGCAGAAATTGATCGCATCCGCGGTGCTGCCGTCCTTGCGGGCGACGGTGATCTCCGGGCCCTGAGCGGAGAGCAGCACCCGTTCCGGCTTGGTCAGCCCGGCCGCCTCGATGCCGGCCAGCGCCTCGCGTACACGATCGATAAACTGGGTCTCGCCGGTCATTCGCGTCACTCGTCGCTAGAGAGAAAAACTGCGGCTGTGGTATGGTTTGCCATGCTGAAAACCAGATGCCGTAACGGTGGATGCTGCTTTCTGTGATAGAATGGCTATAGTCTCGACTGTGCCAATTCAAGGAAATTTCACAGCGGCCGGATTCCAGAAGGCCTAGAAATACTGACTCATCACCCCAAGATTTCTGGTTTGATGCCGGCTGCGGATTTTAGGAAAGGAGGCGGGTGATTGCAGCCGGCGCCGCGGACCGCGAACCGGCATCAGCGAAGAAAATGGTCGGAACGGCCGGCAGGAGCAGAACATGAAACTTTCGCAGGAGCGCATCGAGGAATTTCAGCAGAATGGATTCCTCATTCTTCCCGAGCTGTTCTCGGCCGAGGAGGTTGCGCAGATCCGCGCCGCGGCAGACCGCGTGTTCGCGCAGGACGTTCCCACCAACATCCGCGAGAAGAAGAGCGATGTCGTCCGCATGGCGACCGGTCTTCACCTGCGCGACGAAATCTTCGCCAGGGTCGTGCGTCATCCGCGCCTGATCGAGCCCGCGCAGCAGCTCCGCGGCGAAGATCTCTACGTCCAGCAGGCCAAGATCAATGTGAAGGCCGCGTTCGACGGCGAACAGTGGCAGTGGCATCAGGATTTCTCGACGCACCATCACGAGGATGGCGTGCCCGAGCCGCTCGCTCTCAACCTCCACATCTTCCTGGACGATGTGAACGAGTTCAACGGCCCGCTCTATTTCTTCAAGGGTTCGCAGAAGTTCGGCCATCTCGGCACCTGGCACGACACCGTCTCGACCAGCTGGCCGCTCTGGGTGATCGAGGAGAAGGACGTCCGCAGGGTTTCCGAAAATTGCGATCTCCAGTCGATCACCGGCAAGGCCGGCACCGCGCTGATCTTCGGTGACTGCATGCTGCACGGTTCGCCGCCCAACATGTCGCCGTGGAACCGCAGCATCTTCTCGATGATCGCGAACCCGGTCACCAATGCCCTGACCAAGACCGACCGGGCCGATCACCAGCATCACCGCGATCTGACGCCGATCCGTCCGCTCGCCGACAATTGCCTGCTGGACCAGATCGCCGCCTGATTTCGGCGGGTTTCGCAAAACGACCTGGCGGATGCGGCACTTCGCGGCGCCGCATCCGCGCCCTCATTCAAGGATAGATGATGACGATGCTGGCACGGCGCCCCTGGGTTGGGGAGGGGAGTGAAAATCTCGTTCAGTCGGTCGCGGCGTCGATCGCGGGCAGCAGCGTCGATCAGGTCGATGCGCGCCTCGTCGAGCTGATCGAGGAAAACCGTCAGATCCATGACGTCGGCTGCATCAATCTCAATCCCGCGACCAACACGATGAACCCGCGCGCGGAGCAACTGCTCGCCAGCGGCATCGGTACGCGCCCGTCGCTCGGTTATCCCGGCGACAAATATGAAATGGGTCTCGAAGCGATCGAGCAGATCGAGATCCTCGCCGCCGAACTGACCGCTGAAGTGTTCGGCGCGCGCTATGCGGAAATCCGCGTCAATTCGGGCGCGATGGCCAATCTCTATGCCTTCATGGCCACCTGCAAGCCCGGCGATGCCATCATCGCGCCGCCCGGCTCGATCGGCGGCCACGTCACCCATCACGCGCCGGGCGCGGCCGGCCTCTACGGCCTGAACGTCCATAGCGCCCCGGTCGATGCCGACAATTATACGGTCGACGTCGCCGCACTGGCGGAGCTTGCCCGTCAGGTGAAACCCAAGCTCATCACCATCGGCGGCAGCGTCAACCTGTGGCGGCATCCGATCCGCGAGATCCGCGCCATCGCGGACGAGGTGGGCGCCTATGTGTTGTTCGACGCCGCGCATATCTGCGGCATGATCGTCGGCCACGAGTGGCAGCAGCCGCTCGAGGAAGGTGCGCACCTGCTCGGCTGCAGCGCTTATAAGAGCCTCGGCGGACCGCCTTCGGGCCTGCTGGTGACCAACGACGCCGCGCTGGCCGAGCGGATCGAGGCGATCGCCTATCCCGGCCTCACCGCCAACTTCGATGCCGCCAAGACCGCCTCGCTCGCGCTCGCGCTGCTCGACTGGAAGGCTTACGGGCCCGCTTATGCCAAGGAAATGCGCGAGAGCGCGCAGGCGCTGGCGCGCAGCCTGGACGAGCGCGGCATTCCCGTGTTCGGCAAGGCGCGGGGCTTCACGGAGTCGCAGCAGCTCGTCATCGAGGCCGCCTCTTTCGGCGGCGGCCACGCTGCGGCCAAGAAGCTGCGCCAGGCCAATATCCTCACCTCGGGCATCGGCCTGCCGATCGATCCGGTCGAAGGTGATTTCAACGGCCTCCGTCTCGGTACACCCGAGATCGTCCGCTGGGGCATGACCGCGGCCGACATGCCCGAACTCGCAGATCTGATCGTGGCGGGCCTGACCGGTAACGACGCCGCGGCGACCGCCGAACGCGCCACCGCGTTCCGCAAGCGCTTCGATACGCTGCACTTCGTTCGCGATTGAACCTCCCAGCGCCGTGAACCCGAATACGGGCACGGCGTCGGGCAAGGCCGTCGCTCACTGGGGCATGGCGTGATCCGCCAGAAGCGGATCACGCCATGCCCACGCTTTCGTCCTGTCGCGATTTTGGAGCATCGGAAAAGCGGGAGCCGGTTTTCCGTAAAAACGATGCGATCACAAATATCTGGAGCGGACTTCCCGATTCAGGATTTGCGCAGTCCGCTCCAGCTTCACTGGCCTGCGGTTCGAGCCGTTCGATGATTTCTTCGAACTGCAAATCGCTCTATTCGTTCAATTCTGCTTGCGCCTGGCCGGGCTGGGCCTGTTCGACCAGCCAGTTGGCGAAGTTCTGCGCCGCGTCCGACAGCGGCGTGGCGGACTTGGTCAGCAGATAGAACTGGTTGCTCGAGGTCACACGGCGTTCCGAGAGCGCGACCAGCCGTCCATCGGCGAGCAGATCGCCCACCAGCGACGTATGGCCCATCATGAAGCCGCGCCCCTGCAGCGTGGCCTCCACCGTCATCGAATAAAGCGAGAAGGTCTGCGTGTTGAGCGTGGGCGGCGCGGTCTGGCCGGTGCGGCCGAGCCAGTCGGTGAAATCATGCTGCCAGTAGAGATCGACCATCAGCGGCGCGCCCACCGGCAGGCCGCGCTCGTCCACTTCCGCGCTCTCCATCAGCCTGGGGCTGGCCACCGGCACGATCTCGTCGAAGAACAATTCGGTCTGATCGAGGCCGGCGAAGGGCGGGCGGCCCCAGCGGATGGCGATGTCGAAATTCGAGGTGCGCAGGTCGATGATCGCAGGATCGGCCCAGATCTCGACATTCGCGCCGGTATCCAGCGTATGGAAATGCTCCATCTTGGGGCCGAGCCAGAGCTGCGCGAGCGCGGGCAGGATCGTGATCCGCACGGTCTTGTTGCTGCCGCTGGAGGTCACTTCGCGCGTTGCCGCGATGATCTGCTCCAGTGCGGGCGCAAGGCGCTGGGCATAGCGTTTGCCCGCTTCGGTCAGCTTCACGCCACGGGGATAGCGTTCGAACAGGTCGATCTGCAGGAAGGATTCCAGCGCCTTGATCCGCTGGCTCACCGCACCGGGCGTGACGCCCAGTCGCAGGGCCGCCAGCGCGAAGCTTTCGGTCGCGGCGGTTTCGGTGAACACGCGCAGCCAGTCGAGATTCGGCGTCTCTCGCAACATTAGGACATCTGTTCCTCAGGCCTAAGAATAGTGGTTTGCGGACCCCCGAAAATTCTGGAGGAACTGGCGGGACAAGAACGACTATAAATTGATGTGACACCGGGACAAGCCGGGATCGCGCTTCCGCGAAGGGATGTTGCGCTCTGCCGTCTGCGTGCGTCCGCCAAGCCACATCAGAGGGGGACGCACAGCATGATTTTCGGGCGCATCAAACCCGTCGACGCGATCATCCGCACGGCCGAGAAAAAGGCGCTGGTGCGCAGCCTTGGCCTCGGTCAACTCGTCCTGCTCGGCGTCGGCGCTACCATCGGTACCGGCATCTTCGTATTGACCGCCGCTGCCGCGCAGAAGGCGGGGCCGGGCATGCTGCTCAGCTTCGTCATAGCGGGCTCCATCTGTGCGCTCGCGGCGCTCTGCTATTCGGAACTGGCGGCAATGGTCCCGGTGTCGGGCTCGGCCTATACCTACAGCTATGCGGTGATCGGCGAATTGCTCGCCTGGATGGTGGGCTGGGCGCTGGTGCTCGAATATGCGGTTTCGGCCAGTGCGGTCTCGGTCGGATGGTCCGGCTATTTCATGGGGCTGCTGGAAAGCATCACGGGCTTCGCCTTGCCCCAGGCGTTGTCGCGCGGGCCGGTCTGGTCGATGAACGGTGTGCTGCCCAGCCTGGACTTCAGCCATGGCGTGATCAACCTCCCGGCCTTTCTGATCGCGCTGGCGGTCACCAGCCTGCTGGTGCTGGGTACGCGTGAGAGCGCGCGCTTCAACGCCATCTTCGTCGTCGTCAAGATCGCCGCGCTCACGGCCTTTATCGCGCTCACCATTCCCGTGCTCGATACCGGCAATTTCTCGCCCTTCGCGCCCAATGGCTGGTTCGGCACCGGCGGGGCGCACGGCTTCGGCATCGTCGGCGCGGCAGCCTCGATCTTCTTCGCCTATATCGGCTTCGACGCGGTTTCCACCGCCGCGGAGGAGACGAAGAACCCGCAGCGCAACGTGCCGCTCGCACTGATCGGCAGCCTCGCGATCTGCACGGTCTTCTACGTGGCGGTGGCCGCCGGCGCGATCGGCGCGATGGGCGCGCAGCCGGTGCCGGGGCCGGATGGCGCGGCCGTGATGCCGGGCTCGGCCGGGTTCGTCGAAGCCTGCCTGCTGCCCGCCAATCGCGAGGCGCTGGTCTGTTCGAACGAGGCGCTGGCGCATGTGCTGCGCGCCATAAACTGGCCCGTCGTCGGTAACGCGCTCGGCCTGATTGCCAATCTCGCTTTGCCCTCCGTGGTGCTGATGATGATGTATGGCCAGACGCGCATCTTCTTCGTCATGGCGCGCGACGGCCTGCTGCCGGAGAAGCTGGCGCGCATCCATCCCCGCTTCGGCACCCCGCATGTCGTCACCATGGTCACCGGCGTGTTCGTGGCGACGGTGGCGGCGGTGCTGCCGATCGGGCAACTGGCGGACATCTCCAATTCCGGCACGTTGTTCGCCTTCTTCATGGTCGCGGTCGCGGTGCTGGTGTTGCGCATCCGCGAGCCCGGCCGGAAGCGGCCTTTCCGTGTGCCGTTCGTCTGGATCGTCGCGCCCGCGTCGATCGGCGGGTGTCTGTTCCTCTTTGCGAACCTGCCTGTCGACGCGCAGCTCGTGCTGCCGATCTGGGGCGGGATCGGACTGATCATCTACTTCCTCTACGGCTATCGCCGCAGCCATGTCGGCCGCGGACTGGCCGAGATCCATGAACGGGACGCCGATGCGCGCCCGCACCTGAAGGATATCGCATGAGCCGATCGCTCCGCTCCGCCACGCTCGACATCGACCTGTCCGCGCTGCGCCACAATCTCCAACTGGTCCGCGATCTGGCGGGCGGGCGCGAACTCATCGCCTCGATCAAGGCAAACGCCTATGGGTTCGGGGCGGTAGAGATCGGCGGCGCGCTCGTGGACGCGGGCGTGCGCAAGCTGTGGACCGGCAATTTCGACGAGGCCGTCGAAATTCGCCAGATGGGGATCGACGCCGAAATCCTGCTGTTCGGCGGTGCGGAGCCGCAGCATATGCCTGCATTTCTCGCTTATGATCTCCAGCCCACGGTGTTCGAGGAGCTCTCGATCGCCGCGGCGGAGCAGGCCGCCGAGGCGGCGGGCAAGCGTGCGCCGGTCTGGGTGAAGGTCGATTCCGGTCTCGGCCGCCTCGGCGTGCCGGTGGCCGATGCCCTGCCGCTCATCAGGCGCATCGCGGACAGCGCCGCACTCGATCTGCGCGGGGTCTACACCCACCTTCCTTTCGGCACCGCCGACGGCAAGGCCTGGGCATTGCAGGGTTATGCGCGTTTTCGTCAGCTCCTTGCCGATCTGGCGGACGCGGCGATCGACGTGCCCGTCACACAGGTCTGGGGCTCGTCGGGCGTGCTTGCCGAAATGCCGGACGAAACGAACGCGGTCTGCGTCGGTCACGCACTTTACGGGCTGACCCCTCTGGACGCCGGCGTCGGCCCGGCGCGGGATTTCCGCCCGCTGATCCGATCACTGTCCGCCGCGGTCGTCCGCGCCGAGGCTTCTGCGTCGTCCGGCGGTTATGCGGGCGCGGCGGTGAAGAACCCGGCGAGTGTCGCCATCGGCTTGGGCGACGGGCTGCGCAAGGCGGTCGCCGGAGCCGCGCCCGAAATCATCATGAACGGCGCGCGCGTGGCGGTCACGGCGTTCACGCTGGAGCATCTCATGATCGACGCCGGTGGCGAGGCGCCTGCGTTGTTCGACCGCGCGACGGTCATCGGGCCGGACATCACCCTCGACGACTGGGCGCGCTGGACGGGATCGACCCCTCTCGAATTCATGATGTCGCTCTCCGGCAGGATACCAGCCAGCTATTCGGAATAGACGATCTCAGCCGGTGCGCTGCATGCTTGCGGTATTTGTACCGGTAAGAGATAAAATTTCTCATTCTTTGCGCCAGCATTTGTTGTTTGCCGAACCCGGCGCAAATGATCTCTGATGCTCGCCAACGAAACAGCGGCGCCGGCAAGGCGGCCGGCCAGGGGGACATGTCCGCGTGAGCATGAAGCGATTGGGTATCTGCGCGGCGTTCCTCGCGTTGCTGTTGCAGGCGTGCGGCATGACGCCGGACGGGCCGGCCGCGGTCGATCAGGCGCGGCTGCTCGCCGCCGCCGATGATCCGGCCAACTGGATGACGCATGGCGGCACCTTCGAGGAACAGCGCTACAGCGCGCTCGACCAGATCAACGAGGGCAATGTCGGCCAGCTCGGTCTCGCCTGGTCGTTCGAGTTCGACACCAGTCGCGGCCAGGAAGCGACCCCGATCGTGGTGGATGGCGTCATCTACACCTCCACCGCATGGTCCAGGGTCTATGCGATCGACGGACGCACCGGCAAGGAGCTCTGGCGCTTCGATCCCGAAGTGCCTGGCGAGGACGCGATAAAATCCTGCTGCGATGTCGTGAACCGCGGCGTCGCGGCGTGGAAGGGCAAGATCTATGTCGGCACGATCGATGGCCGCCTGATCGCGATCGACGCCAAGACCGGCAAGCAGCTTTGGTCGGTGCTCACCGTCGACAAGTCCAAACCCTATGTCATCACCGGGGCGCCGCGCATCTTCAAGGATAAGGTGGTCATCGGCAATGGCGGCGGCGAACTGGGCGTGCGCGGCTATGTCACCGCTTACGATACCGAAACCGGCAAACAGGCCTGGCGCTTCTACACCGTGCCCGGAGATCCGGCCAAGGGCGCCGACCGCGCCGCCTCCGACTCCGCCATGGCGATGGCCGCGAAGACCTGGTTCGGCCGCTGGTGGGAGATGGGCGGCGGCGGCACCGCCTGGGATTCGCTGGTCTATGACCCGGAGTTCGATCAGCTTCTGATCGGCGTGGGCAACGGATCGCCATGGAACCGCAAAGTCCGATCGGAGGGCAAGGGCGACAATCTCTTCCTCTCCTCGATCGTCGCGGTGGATGCGGACACCGGCCGATACAAATGGCACTATCAGGCGTCGCCCGGCGACAGCTGGGATTACACGAACACCCAGCAGATCATGCTCGCCACGCTCCCGATCGAGGGCAAGCCGCGCAAGGTGCTGATGCAGGCGCCCAAGAACGGCTTCTTCTATGTGCTCGACCGCGAGAACGGAAAGCTCCTGTCCGCCAGGCCCTTCGTCAGACAGAGCTGGGTCGAGAGCATCGACATGAAGACCGGCCGCCCGGTGATGAGCGCCAATGCCTATTATGAGGAGGGCGTGAAGATGATCGAGCCATCCTCGGTCGGCGGCCACAACTGGCAACCCATGTCGTACAGTCCGCGGACCGGGCTGGTCTATATCCCAACGGTCCAGTGGAGCCTGACCTTCGCGCAGGACAACGCGTTCAGGTTCAAGCCGGGGCATCTCAACATCGGCGCACAGGTCGGCGGCAATCCGGCCGAGCCCATGGGCACCGGCGCGCTGATCGCCTGGGATCCAATCAAACAGCGCGAGGCCTGGCGCGTCCCCCAGCCCGAAATGATCAATGGCGGCACCGTCGCAACCGCGGGCGATCTCGTCTTCGCGGGCAACGCCCATGGCGAGTTCACCGCCTTTCGCGCGAAGGACGGTGCGAAGCTGTGGACCTTCAGGCAGCCCGCCGGGATCATGGCCGGGCCGGTAAGCTACAGCATCGACGGCGTGCAATATATCGCGGTGGTCGTCGGCAAGGGCGGCGGTGCGATGGGCATTCAGGACGCCAATCGCCCGCGCTTCCGCCAGCCCAACGGGCGGCTGTTCGTCTTCAAGCTGGGCGGCAAGGGGGCCATGCCCGAATATGATCTCGCCCTGGCGCCCGCCAATCCGCCGGCGGAGCGCTTTCCCGCGGCGATGGTCGCGGCGGGCGGGGCCGCCTATGGCGAGAATTGCGCGCGCTGCCACGAGGGCGTCGCCGCTCCCGATCTTCGCCGTGCGAACGCGCTGGCCGACCGGGAAATCTGGAAGAGCGTCGTGATCGACGGCGCGCTGACCGCCAGCGGCATGGTGAGCTTTTCGCGCTGGATCACGCCCGATCAGGCCGAACAGATCCGCGCCTATGTGGCCGAAGAGGCGCGCGCCCTGCAGAAAACCGAGAAGAAATGACCCGCGCCACAGGCGATTGCTCCCGGGAGATGATGGAATGAATATGCTTGCCCTGTTCATGGCCGGCACGCTGCTTGCCGCGACGCCGATGGCTGCTGCGGCGCAAGGCGTCGCATCTGCCGCGCCGGCCGTCGATGCCGAAACCGCGCGATTGAACGCGTGGCTCAACGCGAAATACGAGGCGCAGATGGCCGCCAGCCCGATGGCGCGCTCATATGCCGGCGAGAAGAAGGATTATGACAAGATCGACGACATGTCCGAAGCGGCCGCCGCGCGGCAGCTCGAACGGATGCGTCTCGAGGTCGAGGAACTGAAGGCGAATTTCGACCGCGCGAAGCTGACCCAGGATGCACAGCTCTCCTATGATCTGTGGATCTATCAATATGAGGAAGCCGCAGCGCTCGCGAAGTTCAACCGCAACGCATATGTCTTCCAGCAGATGTACGGCCCGCACACGCGAATGCCGCAATTCCTGATGCAGGTGCACCGTGTCGACGAACCGTCGGACATGGATGCCTATGTCGCGCGCATCGGCGGGATCGCGCGCGCATTGTCGCAGCAGCTCGAGATCGCCAAGCTCAATGCAGCGGCGGGCTCGCGCGTGCCGCGCTTCTCCTATGAGATGATGATCCCCCAGGCGAAGGCGCTGAACAGCGGCGCGCCATTCGGCGGCGAAGGCGACAATGCCGTGTGGAAGGACGCCAACGCCAAGATCGACGGACTGGTGAAGGCCGGCAAGATCGACGCCGCCGGGGCCGAGGCCTATCGTGCTGCGGCGAAGACGGCGCTGATCGAGCAATGGAAGCCGGTCTATGACCAGCTGATCGCGTGGTTCGAATCCGAGCTGCCCCTGGCCGATGCCGTCGCCACCGGCGTCGGCAAGAATCCGGGCGGCAAAGCCTTTTACGACATGATGCTGCGCAGCTCGACCACCACCGATCTCACCGCCGAACAGGTCCACCGGATCGGGCTGGACGAGGTCGCCCGGATCAAGGGCGAGATGGAGGCGATCAAGCAGAAGGTCGGCTTCAAGGGCAGTTTGCAGGACTTTTTCAAGTTCGTGCGCGAGGATGCGCAATTCTATTATCCGGATACCGATGCGGGCCGTCAGCAATATCTCGACGACGCCACCCGCTATGTCGCGTTCATGAAGGCGCGATTGCCCGAATATTTCGGCATCCTGCCCAAGGCGGACATCGTCGTGAAGCGCGTCGAGCCCTATCGCGAGATCCCCGGTGCTGCGCAGCATTATTATTTCTCGACGCCGGACGGATCGCGGCCGGGCGTGTTCTATTCGCACCTGTCGGACATGCGCGCGGTGCCCAAGCCGCAGGTGGAGGTCATCACCTATCACGAGGCGCTGCCCGGCCATCACATGAACTTCGCGATCTCGCGCGAGCTGACCGATATCCCGGAATTCCGGAAATATCTTTACATCAACGCCTTTCAGGAGGGCTGGGGCCTCTATTCCGAGAAATTCGCGAAGGAGATCGGCGCGTACAAGGACCCCTATTCGGATTTCGGCCGGCTGACGACCGAGATCTGGCGTGCGATCCGGCTGGTGGTGGATACCGGCCTGCATGCCAAGGGCTGGACCGAGGATCAGGCGGTCGGATATTTCACCGACAACTCGCCCGCCGCGATCGGCCAGATCCAGTCCGAGGTGAAGCGCTACATCATCATGCCGGGCCAGGCGACGGGCTACAAGATCGGCATGATCCAGATGGAGAAGCTCCGCAGGAAGGCGGAGGCGGCCCTGGGCGGCAAGTTCGATATCCGGGGCTACCACGACACCGTCATCGGCCGGGCGCAGATGCCGCTCGACGTGCTCGAGCAGCAGGTCGACATCTGGATCGCAAAGCAAAAGGCGCGCTGAACCGCGCGGGACATTCGAAAAGGGGTATGAGACGATGAAGAAGATGATTTGCGGATTGCTGCTCGCCGGCGCGGTCACCGCCCCCGCCATGGCGCAGGACAAGGGCCCCGAGGCGCGCCCGATCTACGACCGGTCCGCGGTGCTGCCCCCGTCGGTGCCGACGTCGGACGACGTGCTGCGCATTCCCGTTCCCAAGGACTATAACGTGCCGAAGGGTTCGTTCGTGCTGGTGGGCGGACGGCTGTTCGACGGCACGGGCAAGGCCGCCCGGCCGGCGACCATCGTGGTGCAGGGCAAGACGATCACCGCGGTGCTCAAGCCCGGCGACCGGACCTGGCCGGCGGACGCGGTGGTCTATGACGTGACCGGCAAGACCGTGATGCCGGGTCTGATCGACCTGCACGCGCACCTCACCTTCTTTGCGGCGGGCGACGCGGTGAACGTCTATTCCGCCGCGAACTACAGCGGCGCGGAATCGACGATGCGCGGGCTGAAGCGCATGGCGACCTATCTGGAATCGGGCGTCACCACGGTGCGCGACGTCGCCTCGCACGGCGATGTGCCATTCGTGCTGAAGGCGAAGCAGGCCGCGGGCGAAATCTTCGGCCCCCGCATCTTCGCGGCGGGGCAGCTCATCACCCAGACCGGCGGCCACGCGGCGGTGCACGCCTTTCAGCAGGGCTATCCGGAGATCGCGGACAAGAATCTGAACTCGATGGTCCGCATCGCGTCCGGCCCCCAGGAGTGGCGAGAGGCGGTGCGCATGCAGTTCGCCAAGGGCGCGGACCTGATCAAGCTCGCCAGCGAATATACGCAGGAAGAGATCACCGCCGCTGTCGACGAGGCGCACTCGCTCGGCCTCCCCGTCACGGTCGATTCCGAAACCCAATATATCGACATGGCGATTAGGGCCGGGGTGGATTCGATCGAACACCCGCTGCCGCGCAGCGACGCCGCGGTCGCGCTGATGGCCAAGCGCGGTATCGCCTCGGTGCCCACCTTGGTCGCCTATCGCGTCATCATGCGCGGCAGCGGCGGCTATTTCGGCTCCACCTCGCGCCGCTTCCAGCTCGACGAGACGGTCAACGAGAACATGGCCGCCAAGATGCGCCGCGCGGGCGTGAAGATGGGTATCGGTCTGGATGTGGTTGCGCTCGCGGGCACCGATTATCTGCCCGGTTCCTATATCGACGAGCTCGAATCCTTCACCCGTATCGGCTTCACCAAGGTCGAGGCGCTGGTGGCGGCCACCAAGACGGGCGCGGAGATCATCAAGCTGGGCGACCGGCTGGGCACGATCGAACCCGGCAAGCTGGCGGACATCATCGTGGTCGACGGCAATCCCGATGAGGATTTCGCCGCGCTCCGCAAGGTCAGGACCGCCTTCGTCAACGGCCGCCTGATGTTGCAGGACGGCCGCGTCTACCAGCCCGCGCATGAGGAAGTGCCGTTCCCCAACGCGCGGAAGTGAGGTCGCGAGGTCGCTTCGCAGACCACTCTTCCATGGCTGAGTGGATCGGACCTCCGTCAAAAGCGGACGCTTTTGTCGGATACGATCCACTAGCAGGGTGTTGAAGACCTAATCGTCATCCCCGCGCATGCGGGGATGACGATAGTGAGCGCTGGAGCCGACTTTTAATCAGTGTGTCAGCCGGCGGCGAAGCGGTCGGTCGCCTCGATCAGTTCGTGCAGGATGCCCGGTTCGGTGAAGACGTGGCCCGCATCGGGCACGATCTTCAGGTCCGATCCGGCCCAGGCCTTGTGCAGGTCCCAGGCATGGCGCGCGGGGCAGGGGATGTCGTAGCGGCCATGGACGATGACGCCGGGAATGCCGCTGAGCTTTTCGGCGTCGCGGATCAACTGGTCGGGTTCAAGCCAGCAGTCATTCCGGAAATAATGGTTCTCGATCCGCGCGATCGCGATCGCATAATCATCGCTCCCGAAATGCGCGGCCAGGCCGGGGTCGGGCAGCAAGGTGATCGTCTCGCCTTCGAAAATGCTCCAGGCCTTGGCGGCTTCCAACTGCGTCGCCCGATCGTCGCTTGTCAGCCGACGGTGATAGGCGGCGACCAGATCATCCTGCTCCGTCTCGGGAATCAGCGCCAGAAACGCGTCCCACTTGTCCGGGAAGATCTCCGACACGCCGAACCTGTAGAACCAGTCGACCGCGCTCCGCGTGGCGGGAAAGATGCCGCGCAGGATCAGTGCGCTCACCCGTTCGGAATGGGTTTCGGCATAGGCGAGGGACAGCGTCGATCCCCAGCTCCCGCCGAACACCAGCCATTTCTCCACCCCCGCCATCTCGCGCATCCGCTCGATATCGGAGACCAGGTGCCAGGTCGTGTTCGCCTCCAGCGTGGCATAGGGCAGCGATCGGCCGCAGCCCCGCTGGTCGAACAGCAGCACATCATATCGCGCGGGATCGAACAGTTGCCGGTGCGCGTCCGAAAAACCCGCGCCCGGCCCGCCATGCAGGAAGACCGCCGGCGTCGCGCCGGGCGTGCCCGAGCGTTCGTAATAAAGGCTGTGCCCGTCACCCACGTCGAGCATGCCGGTCTCATAGGGTTCGATCGGCGGGTAGAATGTGCGCATGTGGTTCCTGTGCTATTTCTTCGCCGTCCGGCCATATTTGGCCAGGATCGTACGCAGCTCGTCATGGGGCAGGGCGTAGACGGTCACCCCGTCGCGTCCGGTCATCGTCTTGGCTGCGATCATGGAATTGACGATCGCTTCCTCGGTCGCGTCCACCGCAGCCTCGAAGATCTTGGTGATCTCCGAATTGGAGATCGCCGAGATCGCCTGCACACCGGGCGCGCTCTCGTTCAACGCCTCGGCGTTGGCGGTGGAGAAGGCGATGAAGATGTCGCCCGAAAGATTGTGGCTGATGTCGCCCATCCGGCCGATCGCCTGGGTCGGTCGTTTGGCCACGCGCTTCAGCTGATGCGGCAGCAGCGGTGCGTCGGTCGCGATCACCACGATGATCGAACCTTCCGGCTCATAGGGCTGGCGGCTGATGGGCTCGCACTTGCGCGCCGGCTTGTAGGGCGCGGCGCCCGGCAGGTCGCTGCACGGCAGATAGCGTGTCGCCAGATCCTGCCCCACCGGCGCGCCGCCGATCCTCAGCAATTGCCGCGAGCCATAGTTGCACTGGACCAGCACGCCGACCGTATAGCTCTTGCCGCCGATCTCCACCTTGCGAGAGGACGTCCCGATCCCGCCCTTGAAGCCGGCGCAGACCATGCCCGTGCCGCCGCCGACATTGCCCTCGGTCACCCGGCCGCTCCTGGCCGTCGCCAGTGCCTCGGTCGCGTGCTCAGGCTTTACGTGAAACCCGTCGACATCGTTCAGATAGCCGTCCCATGTCTCTGCGACGACCGGCGTGAAGAACAGGCAGCACGCCTTCTTGTCGACCAGCCACTTCACCGCCGCGTCACGGACCACGCCCACGCTGTGCGTGTTGGTGATCATCACCGGCCCGTCGAACGAGCCGCGCTCCTCCAGCCAGGTGGTGCCGGTCATCTCTCCCGCGGCATTGGCCGTCGCCCAGCCGCCGAACACGGGCACGGCGGAGTCCTTGCCGCGCGGCAGGATCGCGGTGACTCCGGTGCGCACAGGCCCGTCGCCGCGCTTCAGCTCGCCGTCGCCCTGGATGATGGTGCTGTGCCCCACCTCCACGCCGGGCACGTCGGTGATCGCGTTGAACGGGCCCGGATCGCCATGGAAGGGCACACCCAGATCGCGCGCGCGGGGCGCCTGCGCGGCTGCGGCGGATGCCGCAAGCCCGATCGCCAGCGCCGCTGTCAGCCGCAGGATGTTCATCATGCCGTCTCCCTGCCCGATCGTCTCGCCTCGTGCGCCGCCACCGCCTCGCCGCGCCTGAACCACAGATAGAGCGCCACCGCGAAACTCGTGATCGCCAGCATGAAACCGAACTCGTCGATCGCATAGGCGGTGATGTCGCCGGTGGGTTCGGTCAGCGGCGTGAAGATGCGCTGGATGAACAGATTGTGGCTGCCATGCATGATCGCCGCGGGCCACACGCTGCCGGACTTCAGCCGGAACCACGCCATGATGAAGCTCAGATTCATCACCATCACGAAGAAACAGACCAGCGCGAAGCCGCGCGGGGCGGCGCTGTTGTAATCGGCATAGAGGATCAGCGGCACATGCCAGCTCGCCCAGATCAATCCTGTGATCGCCGCCGCGCGGGTGAAGCCGAACCGGTCCTGCAACCGCGGCGCCATGAAGCCTCGCCAGCCGATCTCTTCGCCCAGGCCGCGCGCCGTCCCCACGATGATCCCGGTCACGCCGGTGAAGACGAAAAACAGCACCGCGAACAGCATGGGGTCCTCGATCGTCCAGCCGATCTGCGCGGCGAGCGGCGCGATGCTCTCCGGCGTCGCGAACCGGCCCATGCCGGTGCTCCACACGATGACATAGGCCAGGCCGGCATAGCCGATCGGCAGCAGGTAACTCGCCCATGACGAGGATGTGCCGCGCCATGCGAAGCCCAGCGACGACCAGTCCAGCCTCAGCAGCCATACCGTCAGGATCGCGGCCACCGCCGGCCCCCACATCAGCGCGGTCACATAGCCGCCCGCGCCGCCGCTCACCCCGTAGCGCGCCATCAGCGCATAGGGCGCCGCGCACAGCAGCATGGTCAGCAGCAGATAGAGTCCCACTCCGGTGCCGCTCCGTTCCCGCTCCATCCCCGTTTCCCCCATCGCCGCATCCATGAATCACGCTGGCATAGGCTTCGTCCCGCCGCCAACCAGTAAAGCTGGGGATGAGGCACAGTTATTCTGGCTCAGAGACTGAGGAATATGGCGTTGCGGCGCGCCCGCGCGGCGGCAAATCTGCACACGAAAAAATCCATCACGGGGAAGAGCATATGACCATGAAGGTGTCGAAGATTTCGCTGGCCCTCGCTCTGGCGCTGTCGCCGGGCGCATTGCACGCGCAGGGCACGCCGGTCGTCGTTCCCGGCGGCGACATTCCCAAGTCCTACACGCCCATCGCCGCCGAAACCGACTTCGATCGGCGCGAGGTGAAGATCCCGATGCGCGACGGCGTGAAGCTCCACACCATCATCCTGGTGCCCAAGGGCGCGGCCAACGCGCCGATCCTGATGGATCGCACGCCCTATAACGCCACCGCGCGCTCGACGCGGTCGACCAGCGGCAAGATGATCAACGCGCTCCCCTTCGAGAATGAGGAGTTCGTGCGCAACGGCTACATCATCGTCTGGCAGGACACGCGCGGCAAGTTCAAGTCCGAAGGCGATTACACGATGATCATGCCGGCGGCGGGGCCGCTCAACCCCACCGGCGTTGACCATGCGACCGACGCCTACGACACGATCGCCTGGCTGGTGGACAAGGCGAACCTGCCCGAGGGCAACGGCCGCGTCGGCATGATCGGTTCGTCCTATGAGGGCTACACCACTGCCTCGGCGCTGCTCAATCCACATCCGGCGCTGCGCGCCGCCGCGCCCGAAAGCCCGATCATCGACGGCTGGATGGGCGACGACTGGTTCCATCACGGCGCTTTCCGCCAGTTGATGCTGGGTTTCGTGGCGATGCAGAGCGGAGACAAGGCGTTCGCCGCCACTCCGCCGCACGGCAGCGGCGACGATTATCACGTCTTCCGCGAAGCCGGCTCCGCCGGCGACTGGGCGCGTGCCCGCGGCTTCGACCAGCTTCCCGCCTGGAAACGGATCGTGGCGAACCCCGAATACAACCAGACCTGGTCGGGCCAGGCGCTGGACAAGCTTCTCGCCGCCAATCCGTCGGACGTGCCCACGCTCTGGGTGCAGCCCTTCTGGGATCAGGAGGATTCCTATGGTGCGATCACCGCGTTCGAGGCGCTGCGCAAGGCGGGCAAGACCGGCAACAACCACATCATCCTGGGCCCCTGGTTCCATAGCCAGATCAACCGATCGGCGGGCGGCCGCAGCACCGGCGCGTTCAACTGGAGCAGCGACACCGTTGCCGATTATTGGAAGAAGATGATCCTGCCGTTCTTCAACCAGCATCTGAAGGACGGCCCGCCCGCCAACATGCCCGTCGCCACCGCCTATAATACGGGCGAGGACAAGTGGGAGAAACTGAAGGCCTGGCCGCTTGCCTGCGAAAGCGGCTGCCCCGCGCCGTTGACGCCCATCTATCTCGCGGCCGAAGGCGGACTCTCGTTCAAGCCGGGTGCCGCGGGCGAGGACAGCTATGTCTCCGATCCGGCCAAGCCCGTGCCCTTCCTGCCGCGGCCGTTCAGCATGCAGAAGTCGGTCTACACCCCCGAATGGCCGGTCTGGCTGGTCAGCGACCAGCGCCACGCCGATGGCCGTCCGGACGTGATGACCTACGCCACCGAAGTCCTGACCAGGCCGGTCCGTGTCTCCGGCGCGCCGATCGCCGAAATTGTCGCCAGGACGACCGGCACAGACGGCGATTTCGTGGTGAAGGTGATCGACGTCTTCCCGCAGGAGAACGAGACCAATCCCAAGATGGCGGGATATGAACTGCCGATCAGCCTCGACATTTTCCGTGGGCGCTATCGCAACAGCTTCGCCAGGCCGACCGCCATCCCCAAAGGCAAGACGCAGACCTACAAGTTCCGCCTGCCGACGGTGAATCACGTCTTCCAGCCCGGCCACCGCATCATGGTGCAGATCCAGTCGAGCCTGTTCCCGCTCTACGACCGCAATCCGCAGACCTTCGTGCCCAACATCTTCAACGCGAAGAAGGATGACTACAAGGCTGCGACGGTCACGCTGGAGCGCGGCGCCGCCGGCACCAGGATCTGGCTGCCGGTCGTGTCCGTCGACCAGTCGGCGATGATGGCGGAGTAGGGGACGCCTCGACACGATCGAAGGACCTGTCCCGTCCTCCGCGCGCAGGTGCATTGGGGGCCGGGGTTTTGTTGGAGATGTGAGACGGTAAGAGTTCTCCTCCCTACGCGCAGCGTGGGGAGGGGGACCGCGACGCGAAGCGGCGTGGTGGAGGGGAAGTACGATGCCTCCGCTTTGCTCCGTCTTTGAGCCGGATTCCCTCAGTATTTCCGTCAGTTATGGCGCGGGATCAGCCATCGCATTTCCCCTCCACCACCACGGCTATGCCGTGGCGGTCCCCCTCCCCATCTTCGACAGGGAGGAGAGGTTCGGCTGCGACTGCAAACCATGTCTCGACACCGGCTCGTCGGCGTATCCCGCGGAATTATGAGGTTTGCGCCGACCTCGCGGACAAAAATCCCGGACATCTGCCAAAAAAGAAACCGCCCCCGGACGCGAGTCCGGAGGCGGCAGGGGAAGTCGCGGCTGATGGTTAGAACTGAATGCCGCCCGTGATGCCGAAGGTCCGTGGGCGCCAGGTCTGGATCTGGATGCGCTCGGATGGCTGGAAATGCAGGCGGCCGATGATGTCGCGCGAGTTGGTCAGGTTGTTGGCGAACACCGAGATGTCGATCCCGTTGCCGGTGCGGATGCCGAGGCGGGCGTTCAGGTTGCGCTGGTCGTCGGTGGTGGCCAGGATGGGATTGAAACCGACATTGCCCGGCTTCACCGAAAAGCCGCTCTTGTAGGTCCACTGGACGGTGCCATAGCCCCTCAGATCGTCGGGGCCGATCGGCGTCTCGTACATGCCGGTCAGGTTCACCGTCCACGGCGCGGCGAAGCGGTCGCCCTTGCGCGTGACGGTGTTGGTCGTGCCGGGAACGAGGATCGTCTCCCGCTGCGTGCCGTCGATATAGCCGATATTGGCGTCGAGTGTCAGGCCCTTGACCGGAAACACCGTGATCTGCGCTTCAAGGCCGCGTGAGCGTGCCTTGCCGAAATTGTCGGTGAAGATGCTCGCGCAGCCCTCGATCTGACGGCTGCGTTGCACGCCGGTCCAGTCGGTCTGGAAGGCGGCGGCGGCGAATGTCGCGAAACTGCCGACACGGCCCTTGGCACCCAGTTCGTAGCTCCACACGCTATCAGACTTGTAGGTCGCGGGAATGGTGTCGTAGCCAACCTTCTGGAGGCCCGGCAGACAGCCCGGATCGACCTGGGCGGCGGCGGTGTTGACGCCGCCCGAGCGGAAGCCCTTCGCCGCGGAGGCGTAGACCATCAGGTTCGGCGTAGGCTCATAGGTGATGCCGAACTTGGGCGTCAGCGGCTTTTCAACGCTGCGCTGCAGCGCGCCCGTCGTCGTCACTTTGGTCACCGAATCGACACTTTCCGCATGCGATTCGAACTCGAGACGCGACCAGCGCAACCCTGCGGTCAGCGTCAGATTTTCAAAAAGTTCGAAATCGACGCTGCCGAAGAGGCCCAGGCTGCGGTCTACGATACGGGTCTGGGCATACCCCCCGACGCCGTCCGCCGCGAGCGGGAAGAACGGCGGCAAAGCGCCTGCGAAGATGCCCAGCGGGAAGGGGAGCGCGACTGGCGGTGCCGCATGATAGGACGTCGGGTACAGATAGTTGTCGTAGGGCGAATAGCTGAAGTCGCTGTCACGCGCGCGCTGGCGGGTCTTCTGGTAGAATGCGCCGACGACATAGCGGAGGCGCGCGTCCGGATCGTTGGACTGGAGGCGCACTTCCTGGCTGAAGCTGCGCTGGATCTGGTCCGAGAAGAGGACGAAGCATTCGCCGCAATTCGGCCCGCCGGCCCGGCCGGGCGACGCGGTGTCGAAACCGATCTGGGTGGTATTTGCCCCCGCCGCCCTGGCGAAAGCATCATAGATGCCGCGGAGGGGGACGCCCGTGCCGAATGCAGGGTCGTTCCCCAGTCCGTTCAGAATATTGTCGAAGATATCGAGGATATAGGCGGTGCCGTCGTCTATGGACCGGTTGCGGCGATCGACATAGGCCGTGTTGCTAATCAGCGAGACCGGACCCATGTCCCACTCGCCCTTGAGCTGGTACAGCTTGAATTTATCTTCGCCGGTCGAGGCGACGCCTTCGCCGCTCTGGAACTCCGGCGGCTGGGCGCGGGTGGAGCCGTTGCCATAGGTCCAGTAGGTGCTCTGATCGTCGCGGTTGGTTTTCTGGTAGAAGATCGATGGCGTGATCGAGATGTCCTCGGTCGGCTTCCACAGCAGCGAACCGTTGAAGACCATCGTCCGGTTCGAGTTCGAGTTCTTCTCGGCCGTGCCGCGGTTGGCGTAGAAGGGAACACGGTCGATATAGCCGCCGTCGCGCCGGTAATAGGCGCTGGCGCGGAAGGCCAGCTTGTCCTCGACGATCGGGCCGCCCACTGCGCCGCCAAGCTCATAGGTCGGATCGCCGCCTTCGGTGAAGCCGAGTTCGGCACGCGCGTTGCCGGTGAACTTGTCCAGCGTCGGCTTTGCGGTGATGAAGCGCACCGCGCCGCCCATGGCGCTCGAACCGAACAGCGTGCCCTGGGGTCCGCGCAGAACCTCGACGCGCTCGAGATCGTACAGCGCCGGAGAGAAGAAACTCATCAGCACGAGCGAACGGATATGGACCGGCGTATCATCGATATAGATGCCGGTCATTGTCGCGCCGACCGATGATTGCAGGCCGCGGATCGCGATGTACCGAATGCCCGAAAAGCCTTGGGTGAGATTGACGCCTGGGGTGTTGCGGACGAGATCCTCGACGCTGCGGATGCCCTTCTGGTCGAGCGTTTCCTGCGAATAGGCCGCGATGCTGATCGGCACGTCGAGCAGCGATTCCGCGCGTCGCGTGGCCGTGACGATGATTTCGTTCGCGTCCCTCGCCGGCGTGGCCGTCTGTTCTTCCGCCGGTCCGGACTGTGCGATCGCCATGGCCGGGCACGCGACGGCGAACGCCGAAGCCGCGATCAGCAGAGTCTTTCGAAGATCCCTCATATTCATCTCCCTGATTTTTTAATATTAAGGACGTTGATTGCTATTGTCGGTTCATCTTGCTTCTACGCTGCGAACATTATCTTCCGAATTGCGGTCGATATATTTGAGATAGGGGTCGAGGCCGACGAATTTGGGCTGCTTGTCCAGCACCATCTCGAATGTGTGCCGGCCGGATTTCAGGCGCTGTTGCTTGAACGACAGGATATCGGCCTTGCCAAAACCCTTGTCGCCCGGGTTCGCGGAGAACACGCCGATGTCGAACATCTCGTTCAGCGGGGCTTCGGTTTCCACGCCCTTGCCGTCGGCGTAGCGCTTGCGCGCCTCCACGGTGGCGGAGAGCGCCCATTTCCCGTCGGCGCGCCGCGTCGTGCGGCCGTCGGTCACCTTGAGGTCATAGAGCGTGATCCGCTCGAACAGGTCGGTGATCAGCTGCTGGTGCTCGGGTTTCGCCTCGGCGCGAAGCGCGTTGGTCAGATGCCGGCCTGTGGGGTAGGGCGCGCCCTTGAAGGCGAATTGCGCGATCAGCGAACGCAGCGCACGGTTGACCTGCTCCTCGCCCATCCGGTCCTTGAGCAGGTACATGACGTTCCCGCCCTTCTGGTAGCGGACATAGGCCTGTTCCTGCACGCGCTCGAGCACCGGCTCCGCGACATTCTCCTTGCCGCGCTGGCCGAGATAACCCTCCATGCCGCGCTTCAGGAACTTGCGGATCATCGCGTCGCCGTAGCGCTTCTCCATCACCATGATCGCCGAATATTGGGCGAGCGTTTCGGAGAGGACGGTGCTGCCCTCCATGTCCGCGCCGGTCACCTGGTGGAACCACCATTGGTGCGCGAGCTCGTGCGCGGTGACATAGGCGATGAAGTCCACACCGTCGCGGTCGTCGATCTTCGCGATGAACCCCGCGCCTTCCGAATAGGGCACCGCGCCTGGGAAGGCCTGCGCGAAATTGTTGTAGACGGGGAATTCTATGATGCGGAACTGCTTGAACTGGTAGGGGCTGAAGTTCTTCGAGAAATATTCGAGCCCATCCTTCGAAAGCCGAATGAAGCGATCGACGTTGAAGGCATGCGTGGGGTGATAGTAGACTTCGATGTCCACATTGCCCCATTTCTGCCGCTTCACCGCATAGTTCGCGGCCTGGATCGAGAAGAAGTTGTTGATGGGCGCCTCGGTCCGGAATCGCGTCACCTGCCGGTCGCCCGTCACCTGATGCGAAACCCGCTCGCCCGGCGCGATCAGCGTCTGGTCCGCCGGCCCGCGCACGGTCACGTCCGCATTCACGAAATCGCTGTCGTGACGCAGATAGGTGAAGGCGCGCGCATGCTCGTCTTCCAGCTTGTTGATCACGAGATCGGGGTTGAGGCCATATTTGCGGCGGGTCGCGCGGTCCTGGAGCAGCGGCCAGCGCGACACGCCCAGGTTCGGCGCAAGCGAGAAATTGTTCAGGAAGGTGCCGTTGGCGACCAGCCGATCCTCATTGCCCGAATTGCGGAACCCCTTCTGCTCGCGCAGCGTCTTGAAGCGGATCTGCCGCGTCTCGCCGGGCGCCATCGGCGTGTCGAAGGTGTAGATGCGGAAATTATAGTCGGGCAGGTCGCGGGTCATCCGCGCGCCGGGCACGTCGAGCATCAGCATCTTCACGCCCGGATCGATGGTCGTGCCGAGGAACGACTTGGTGACCAGTGCGTGCTGCCACTGCACATAGACCTGGTTCAGCGGTTTGCCGGTCTTGTTCTGGATCACATAGCTGCCGGTCGTCGTCACCCAGGGCGCGGTGCCCTCGGGGTGAAGGTCGACGTCCAGCTTCATGTCGATGATGTGCGGCTGCGGATGCGATTCCAGCGGCAGCAGCGCCTTCTCGTAATTCGCTGCCCATTCCGAGCTGCCCTTGAAGGTGGGGAAGTCGTTCAGGACATAGTTGTTATAGTAGATCCAGCCGCCCAGCCCGGCCATCCCGACCGCGGCCGTGCCGGCGATCATGCCGGGCGCGCCGGCGAGGCGGGCCGGCAGCCTCCTCAGCCGGACGCGCAGCGGCGCCGATGCGCCGCGCCGCCAGAGGCCCCATGCGAGCACGGTCAGGATGACCGCGCCGCACGCCCAATAGGCGCGATACCACAGCGCATGGCCGGCATGGACGCCGAGCCCGTTCATGTCGGAAACCGGCGTGGGCGACGTGGTGGCGTAGAGATAGAGATGGCTCTCCAGTCCCAGCGTCGGCAGCATGGTTTCGGCGATGAAGTAGAGCAGCATTACGAGCAGGCCGACGAACTTGTGCGGCACCAGCGTCTGCACGAACACGGCGAGCACCGCGTACATCACCATGGTCGAGAACCAGGGGGCGAGGAACCATGTGAAATATTTGACGAACTCGATGTCGGTGAAGCCCTTGGCGAGCTGGACGCCGACGGCGGCGGCGATGCACATCAGGCCCATCGCGAGCAGGATCACGCTCACCGCCAGGATCTTGGGCATCAGGAACGCCCAGTCCGGAGAGGGGGTCGCATCGACGATCTCGTGAACGCGGCGTTCGCGGTCGCGCCACACCAGTTCGCCCGCGTAGAAGGCCGCCACGAACAGCGGAATGGTGGTGAACTGCGCGGCCAGCGTCTGGATCATCACGCGCGTCACCGGATAGATGACGGTCACGCTGTCGTCGCCCGCCAGCCACAGGCCGATGACGGTGTTGATGAAGGCGAAGCCGAGGAGCACGATGAACGTCGGCCCGCGCAGCACGCCGAGCAGCTCGAAGCGCGTCAGCGCGGCCAGCGGTCCCCAGCCCAGCTTGCGGTCCGCCGGCGGCAGCGGCGCACCGGTGAAGACGGGCGCCGCGCTCTCGATCGCCTGCGCCTCGTTGCGCGCGGGGCGACGGTCGGCGCGCGTGGCGAAACCCTTGCGCGTGAACGAGCGCCAGGCCATCGCAAGCATCGCTAGGCCCACTGCGCACCATATCGCGCGGCCCTGCAGCACCAGGCCGGTGAACGACGGCAGCATCATGTTGCGATCGTTGGCGGTCCAGTTCTTGGTGGCATGCTCGAACGCGGCCAGGCCGAAGGGATCGGTCAGCATCGCCACTGCGCCGAATTCCGGCCGCCGGAAATAGATGCGGCTGAACAGATAGACCGCCAGCACCACCAGCGCGCCGACATAGGTGGCGATCTGCGAGCGCGTCGCCGTCGCGAGCGCGAAGAATCCCGCGCTCAGCAGGAACAATGTCGGTACGCAGAGCAGGACGAACACCTGCACATAGTCGGCGATATTGACCGGCCCGATCGTCTCGGGGTCGGGCCCCGGCAGCAGCACCGCCATCAGCGCGCCGAGCGGCACGCTCAGAAAGGCGAGGGTCGCGGTCAGGAAGCCGCCGGTGAAGCGGCCGAACAGATAGTTGAATCTGGACAGTCGCGTCGCCTGGATGATCGGGCCGAAGCCGGTCTCGTCGTCGCGCAGCACCACGTTCGAGACGAACGCCGTCACCAGGAACATCGCGAAGATGGTCCAGACCATGCTGTTGATCGCGATCGCATAGGGTGCGTTGCGGAACACCTGCCCGCCCCAGCCGATGCGGATGTCGTCCGAGGCGACGGTCGCGAAGGCGAGCAGGAAGAAGACGATGAACGCCCCCCAGAACATGGCGGAGCGGAGCTGGTATTTCAGCTCGAAGCCGGCGACGTGCGCGAACATCCCCATATTCTCAGGCCGCGCGACGCAGCGACAGCAGCGTCGCGAAATAGACGTCCTCGAGATCGCCCTCGATCGCTTCGAAGCCGTCGCCCGGGTTCGCGTCGGCCAGGGCATGGATGACGGTGCGGCCGCCGGTCAGTCGCGTGGCGATCACGTCGTAACGTTCGCGATGCGCGTCGAGCTCGTCCTTGGCGATGATCTTCTTCCACACGCGGCCGCGCACCTGCTCGACCAGCTTCTGCGGGGATCCGCGGCTGATGATCCTGCCGCCCGCGATGATCGCGGCATTCTGGCAGAGATCGGCGATGTCCTGAACGATGTGCGTGGAAAAGATCACCACGATGTTTTCGGCCACTTCGGAGAGCAGATTGAGGAAGCGGTTGCTCTCTTCCGGATCGAGGCCCGCGGTCGGTTCGTCCACGATGATGAGGCGCGGCTGGCCGATCAGCGCCTGTGCGATGCCGAAGCGCTGGCGCATGCCGCCCGAAAAGCCGGCGACCGCCTTGTTGCGGACAGTCCAGAGATTGACCTGGTTGAGCAGCGCGCCGACCACGTCCCGGCGCTCTCCGCGATTGGCATAGCCCTTCAGTACGGCGAGATGATCGAGCATGTCGAACGCGGAAACGCGCGGATAGACCCCGAAATCCTGCGGCAGGTAGCCGAGCGTCCGTCGCAGCGCGTCCGGGGTGGCCAGCACGTCGATCTCGTCGAAGCGGATCACGCCCGAGGTGGGCACCTGCAAGGTGGCGATCGTGCGCATCAGTGTCGACTTGCCGGCGCCATTGGGGCCGAGCAGGCCGAACATGCCGGGGGGCACCTCGAGCGAGACCGAATCCAGGGCTCGTGTCCCATTGGGGTAGATGTGGGTAAGATTTTCTATCTTCAACATACGCGTCCCCAAACTCCCTCAATCGGCGGCTGGTAAAGTCCATTAGCGCTGTAGCTAATGCATGTTTTCGCCGATAAGCCCCTCGAGCGCCCTGATCGTATACTGGTGCCTGATATTTTGAGCCCGCAAAACATAGTAATTCTGGTCCCAAGGATCAGGTTTTCTGCTTCATGATCGTAATCGCGCCGGGCAGGGCTGCCTGTCATGACCGTCGTCCGGCAAGAGCCGGGATCGCGTGGGGGAAATCGCCAGCGGGCCGGATGGCTCGGGCAAGGCAAATGCGCTCATCGCTTCGGAGATGGCGGATACCGATACCGAAAAGCGGGGCGCAACCGCCATTGCGATGAGGGCCATCGCTGCCGGGTGCGGCGTTGTCCGTTACATCGCAAATGGCGCGAACTGCTTGTCGGTAAAACCCGATTCCGAAGGGCTTCAGATGCTGTGTGCGTTTTTTGGATTCCGTGGCGCATCGGAAAGTCGCGGAGAAACGGCCCCGAAATAGTGCGTCTCGACCTTCGAATTTACTTCCCTCTAGCGGAACAGGCGCAAAGGCGTGCGGAATCGCGCCTCTTTGGTGGGGCGTCCCTCAATGGCGGCAATGAAAAGGAACCAGGTGGCGGAGCGGGAGGGATTCGAACCCTCGATACGCTTTTGACGTATACTCACTTTCCAGGCGAGCGCCTTCGACCACTCGGCCACCGCTCCGCATAGCTTGGAAGGCGGCTCCCTATCGCGGCTGCGGCGGCTGCGCAAGGCGCTTCCGCTTCGGGGGCTACAGCACCAGGCGGAACAGCGCGCCGCCGGCGGGGGAACGGTCGACCTCGATCGATCCATCATGCGCCAGCAGCACCTGCCTTGCGAAGCTGAGGCCGATGCCGCTGCCCGTCTTCTTGGTGGTGAAGAAGGGGAGGAAGATGTCGTGGCGCAGCGCCTCCGGCACGCCCGTGCCATTGTCGCCCACTTCGATCCGCGTGCGGCCGGAGCGCATCGCCTCGATCGTGAGTGAGACTTCGGGCGTGTCGCCGTTCATCGTCGCCGCGTCGGCGGCGTTGCGCAGCAGGTTGATGACGACCTGCGCGATCAGGTCCGGATCGGCGTCGATCAGATGGTCGGGCGGATTGATCAGGATCCGGAGCAGCACATCGGCCCAATGGCCATCGGCCTCGAACAGCCGGCCGAGTTCCGCTGCGAAGGGCTCGGCGGCGAACAGGCGGCGGTTGACCTGGGGCGGGCGGGTGATCGTGCGATAGGTCTCGACGAAATGCATCACGCCATCGGCGCGGCGCGACAGCGTCTCGATCGCGCTGCGCGCATCGGCGATGGCGGGATCCTGGCCGCGATCGGCCTCCGCGATCAGTTGCGCCGCGGTGCGCGCCAGCGATGTCACCGGCGTCATCGAATTCATGATCTCATGCGTCAGCACACGGATCAGGTCGCTTTGCGCCGCCACTTCGACGGCGTTGAGTGCGTCCTGGATCGGCTGCACCGCGATCACCCGCACCGTGTCGCCCAGCCGGGCGAGCGACGCCGCGCGCACCGTCGCGCGCTGCGATCCGATGTCGAGCGAGAGGATCAGCAATTGGTGCCGCCCGGGCGGCAGCCCGGCGATCGCCTGGACGAGGCTGGCGCCATAGACCTCGAAATCGGCGATGCGAACGCCGCTATGCCGGTTGAACAGCCGCCGTGCCGCCTTGTTCACGCATTCGGCGCGCCCTTCCCCATCGACGGTGACGAGCGCGACGGGAACGTCGTCGACCAGCGCCGAAAAGAAGCGCGTCTCCTCCGCGATGCGTTCGCGCTCTTCGCGCAGCGTGCGGATGCCGCCGTCGAGTGCCTCCCCCAATATGTCGAAGCCGCTGCCTGCCTTCGGTCGCGCGAACCGCGCCTGGAGATCGCCGAAGCGCACCGCGTCGATGAAGCGCGCGACCTCCAGATTGGTGCGGCGGACATAGCGCCACAACGCGATCCCGGCGCCCATCGCCAGCGTTGCAGCGACGATCCGCGCCGCCGCGAGCCCGGGTGTCAGCAGCGACCAGGCGAACAGGGCGAGCGCCGCGAGCGCGAGGGCGAGCCGCAGCGCCAGCCCGATCGCGAAGCGCCGGTCAAAGCCCATGTTTTTCCATCCGCCGGTAAAGCGAGGCACGGGTCAGGCCGAGTTCGGCGGCGGCGTTGGAGATGTTGTAGCCATGTTTCCTCAGCGCCGCCTCGACCAGACGGCGCTCGACGCGTTCGAGGTTGAGGTCGTCGTCGCCGGCTGCCGGCTCGACCACGGCCGCCCGTTCGACGCGCAACGGCGCGGGCTCCGGGCGGCGGATCGAGAAGTCCTCGATTCCGAAGGGGGCGTCGCCCGCCAGGATCACCGCACGCTCGACGGCATGGCGCAGCGCGCGGACATTGCCCGGCCAGTCATAGGCGACGAGCGCGGCGAGCACATCGGCCGGGATCGGTCGCACCGGCTTGGCATATTTGCGCGCGTAAAAGCCCAGATAATGGTCGAGCAGCATCGGCACGTCCTCGCGCCGTTCGCGCAGGGGCGGCAGCACGATCTCGACGGTATTGAGCCGGAACAGCAGATCCTGCCGGAAACGCTGCTCGTCGCCGAGCTGGCCGGTGGACAGGTTGGTCGCGGCGATCACGCGGATATCGACGGGCACCGGCTTGTTGGCGCCGACCGGCGTCACCTTGCGCTGTTCCAGCGCTGTGAGCAGCTTGGGCTGGAGGTGGAGCGGCAGATTGCCGATCTCGTCGAGGAAAAGCGTGCCGCCATCCGCCGCCTGCAGCCGGCCGATCCGGTCGGCGCGCGCATCGGTGAACGCGCCGCGGACATGGCCGAACAGCTCGGAATCGATCACCGTTTCCGCCACCGCGCCCAGATCGACCGACAGCATCACGCGTTCGGCACGGCGTGACCGGCGATGAAGTTCGCGCGCGACCAGTTCCTTGCCCGTGCCGTTCTCCCCCAGGATCAGCACATTGGCGTCGGTGGGCCCGGCCCGGTCGATCAATTGCTGGACGCGCGCCATCGCGGGCGAGGTGCCGAGCAGCGGCGTCTCGCCGCCCGGTGCGGTGGCCGCGATCGCGACCAGCTTGTCCTTCTCCTCCGCCAACCGGCGCGATTGGCGGAGCGCGGCGGCGGTGCGCACGGTGGCGAGCAGCCGTTCGTTCGACCAGGGCTTGGTCGCGAAATCGGTGGCGCCGCGCTTCATCGCCTCGATCGCGATCTGGACGCCGCCATGCGCGGTGATCATCACCACCACCGCGTCGGGATCACGCGCCAGGAAACGGCCGAGCCATTCGAAGCCTTCGGCGGCGTCGGTCGCGCCGCGCGCGAAATTGGCGTCGAGCAGGATCGCGTCGGGCATGCGCGCGGCGGTGCGTTCGAAGGCGTCGCGCGGATCGGTGAAGGTCAGCACCTCGTCGAACAGCGCGCGCAGCAGCAGACGTGCCGCGAGCAAAATGTCTTCGTCGTCATCGATGACGACGCACAATTCGAATGGCTTTCCCTCCGGCATGCGTCCGTTCCCGTACAGCGAGTGTCCGAAATCGGGCAATCAATAATTGTGCCAGGCTGGGCTGTATCACCCGATCGCGCGGAAAATCCCGGTTTTCGGCATTTGGCACGCGCCCTGCAAAGACATGGGCAACAGGGCCGCGATCGGCGGCATGACGAGGAGAAAGACCATGTATACGCCCAGCTCCAACCGGTTTCCCAGTGCCGTCGCCGCCATACTGGCCGCCGCCGTCATGACCTTCATGACCGTCGCGCCCGAGGCGGAAATCCGCGCTTCCGCCAGCGATATCCGCGTCGCCGAGACCGAAGCGTCGCCCGCCGGCGTGTGCATCGAGCGCGCTTTCGTCGGCTGCGAACCCATTCGCGCCTAATGTCCGGAAACGGACACGGACTGTTCGGAATCGGACGCGGCCTATGAGCGTGATACGGATGACCAGCGATGCGGGCCGCACCGACCAGCCGACGAGCGGCGGTGCGATGGACCGGGTGATCGAGCGCCGCGCGATACCGCTCAAGGTGAAGCTGGGCGCGGCCGGCATCGGCCTGGTTCTGCTGCTCGCGATCGCCTGGTATCTGATGCCCAGCGGCAGCAGCCAGACCGTCGCGGCCGATCGCGTCACCGTCTCCACCGTCACGCGCGGCCGGTTCGAGGATTTCTTGCCGCTGCGCGCGCGCGTCACCCCGCTCGTCACCGTCTATCTCGACGCGATCGAGGGTGGCCGGGTGGAGGAGGTGCTCGTCGAGGACGGCGCGACCGTCCAGAAGGGGCAATTGCTCGCGCGGCTCTCCAATGCCGAGCTCCAGCTTTCGGTGCTCGCGCGCCAGACCGAAGTGACGCAGCAGCTCAATTCGATGCGCAGCCAGGAACTGGCGCTCTCGCAGAGCCGCATCCAGAACGAGCGCAACCTGCTCGAAGCCGGGCTGGCGGTGAAGAAGGCGCAGCGCCAGTTCGAGCGCGAGGAGCCGCTGGCGAAGCGCGGCTTCGTGCCGGGCAAGACCTTTGCCGATACGCGCGACGATTTCAGCTATCAGCGCGATCGCCACGCCGTGCTCGCCCGCGCGCAGGCGACCGACGAGCGTTTGCAGTCGAGCCAGCTCGCCCAGCTCCGCGCTTCCGCCGTGTCGCTCGAATCGAGCCTGGCGCTCGCGCGCGCCAATCTCGACGCGCTCAATCTGCGCGCGCCGGTGTCGGGCACGCTCTCTGCCTTCTCGATCCAGGTCGGCCAGTCGATGGGACGCGGCGAGCGGCTCGGCCAGATCGACAGCCCCGGCCGCAACAAGCTGATGGCCGGCGTCGACGAATTCTATCTCGCGCGCGTCCAGCCCGGCCAGACCGCGATCGTCGACTGGAACGGCAAGTCGTACCGGATGCGCGTCACCAAAATCTATCCGACGGTGCGCAACGGCCAGTTCGAACTCGACCTCCAGTTCCTGGGCGACGAACCGCCGCAGATCCAGCGCGGCCAGACCTTGCAGGCGAAGCTGACCTTGGGCGATCCGAGCACCGCGACCCTGATCCCCAATGGCAGCTTCTACAACGAGACCGGCGGAAGCTGGGTGTTCGTGGTGACGCCCGATGGCGGCCAGGCGATCAAGCGCCAGGTGCGGCTGGGCCGGCGCAATGCCGATTTCATCGAAGTGCTCGACGGGCTGGAGCCCGGCGAGAAGGTGCTGACCTCTCCCTATACCGGTTTCGCCGACAAGGATCGGCTCGACCTCGCCCGCAAATGACCAACATGAAAGGCCAAGACATGACGCAACCGATGCTCAGCATGCGCGACCTCAGCCGGGTCTATCGCACCGACATGGTCGAGACGACGGCACTCAACTCGGTCGATCTCGACATCCATCAGGGTGAGTTCGTCGCGGTGATGGGGCCTTCGGGCTGCGGCAAATCGACGCTGCTCAACGTGATCGGCATGCTCGACAGCCCGTCGAGCGGATCGTACCGTTTCGGCGATATCGAGGTGGCGGGGCTTCCCGAAAGCAAGCTCGCCGAAACGCGCAAGACGCATCTGGGCTTCATCTTCCAGAGCTTCAACCTGATCGACGAGCTGAGCGTCGCCGAGAATGTCGAGCTGGCTTTGCTCTATCACGACATGCCGGCGGCGACGCGCAAGGCGAAGGTGGAAGCGGTGATGGACCGCGTCGGCATCGCGCATCGCGCACGCCACCGGCCGAGCCAGCTTTCGGGCGGCCAGCAGCAGCGCGTTGCCGTCGCCCGCGCACTCGTCGCCGAGCCCAAGCTGATCCTGGCCGACGAACCGACCGGCAATCTCGACACCCAGCATGGCGAGGAGGTGATGAAGATGCTCCAGACGCTCAACGCCGAAGGATCGACCATCGTCATGGTCACCCACTCGCCCTCGCATGCCGATTACGCCAGCCGCGTCGTCAACATGCTCGACGGCCGCATCCTGCAGGAACGGCGCCGCGCCGCCTGAACCCCCGGGGCAAGGAGACACGCCATGTGGCGCAACTATCTGATCGTGGGGCTGCGGTCGCTCATGAAGAGCCGCACCTATGCCGCCATCAACATCCTGGGGCTCGCCATCGGCATGGCGGCATGCCTGATCATCCTGATCTTCGTGCGCAACGAGCTCACTTATGATCGGTGGATGCCGGAGGCGGACCGGACCTTCCAGCTCCAGACCTATTATACCGATCGCACGACCGGCGAGCAGCAGAACCTGCAGATGTCCGCCTATGTCGCCAAGGCTGCGATGCTCAAGGATTTCCCGCAGATCGAAAGCAGCGTCCATCTGCTCTCCGCCGGCCCGGTGGTGATCCGCAACGGCCAGGCGACCGAGGTGGAGGCGATGAAGTTCGTCGACGGGCCGCTGTTCGACGTGCTCGATCTGCCGTTGGTGCAGGGAAATCCGAAGACCGCGCTGGCGCAGCCGGGCGGGATGGTATTGACCGAAAGCGAGGCGAAGCGCCGGTTCGGCGACGAGAATCCGATGGGGCAGACGCTGACCCTGGTCTCGCGCGGCATCTCGCAGGATTATCGCGTCACCGGCGTGCTCAAGGATATTCCGAAGAATTCGCACCTCAAACTCAACATGGTCGCGCGCTACGACGTCAATGCCTATTGGGCCGAGAATCCACAGTTCCTCACCGAATATGGCTGGCAGGCGGGCGCACTCTATTTCCGGTTGAAGCCCGGCGCGAACGTCGGGGACATCAACAGCCAGTTCCACGCCTGGGAAAAACGCAATATTCCCGATCAGATCTTTGGCGAGCGGCGCACCAACCAGGGCGACAGTGCCGAATTCGCGCTGGTCAATATCCGCGACATCCATCTCGGCCGCGCACAGGAAGGCGCGATGACCCCGGGCAATGATCGTCGCTCGATCATGACCTTCGCGGTGATCGCGCTGCTGATCCTGGGCATGGCCTGCGTCAATTTCGTCAATCTGGCGACGGCGCGGGCGAGCCAGCGTGCGCGTGAAGTGGCGCTGCGCAAGGTGCTTGGCGCCAATCGCCGCCAGCTCGTGATCCAGTTCATCGGCGAATCAATCCTGGTCTCGGCATTGGCGATGTTGCTGGCGCTGGCGATGACCGAGCTGGTGTTGCCGCTGATCAGCACCTTCCTCGATGCGGAGCTCTCGCTCAAATATGTCGGCACCGGCGGACTGTTGCTGCCGATCATCGCTCTGGTGCTGCTCGTCGGCGTCGCCGGCGGCGTCTATCCTGCCTTCTATCTCTCCCGGTTCCAGCCCGCGCGCGTGCTCAAGGCGAACAAGTCGGCGGCGGATGCCGAAGGATCGGGCCGGCTGCGCAGCGCGCTCGTCGTCGCGCAGTTCGCGGTTTCGATCGGCCTCATCATCTGCACGATCGTCGTCTATGCGCAGACGCTCTACGCGCGGAATTCCGATCCAGGCTATCGCCGCGACGGCCTGATCCAGGTCTCCGGGATGCAACGTCGCCAGCTCGATCCGATCAAGGACACGCTGGTGCGCGAGATCGGCAAGATCGACGGCGTCACCGCGGTGGGGCGCACGGCGATCGGTATCAACACGCTCAACAACACGGTGACCGGCGTCCAGCTTCCCGGCCAGACGGAGCCGATCGGGCTGGGCTATTACAATGTCGACACCAATTTCTTCGACACGATGGGAATCAAGCTGCTTGCCGGACGCGGTTTCGATATCAACCGGCCGCTCGACGACAGCACGCGCCCCACGCCCGAGGATCCTGCCGCCGAGCATGCGTTCGTGGCACGCGGCGCGAACACCATGATCAATGCGACCGCAGCCAAGCGGCTCGGGTTCAAGGCTCCGCAGGATGCCATCGGCAAGCAGATCCGCGCGGCGATCACGGGCGATCAATATGGCCTGGTGCCGGTCACGATCATCGGCGTCGTCCAGGATTCGCGCTTCCGCTCGATCCGTGATCCGCTCGACGCGATCATGTTCTTCTACGATCGCAACAATCACAACGAAATGCTGGTGCGCTATACCGGCGATCCGGCTGCGGCGATGGGCAAGATCGAGGCGGTGTGGAAACGGCTGGCGCCGGATACGCCCTTCACCGCCAAGTTCGGCGACGACATCGTCCGGGATCTCTACAAGTCGGAAGCGTCGCGTGCGCAGATCTTCGGGGCGTTCTCGCTGCTCGCGGTGGTCGTCGGTTGCCTCGGCCTGTTCGGCCTTGCCGCGTTCACGGCGCAGCGCCGGACCAAGGAGATCGGCATCCGCAAGGTGCTGGGCGCCAGCACGTCGCGGATCGTGCGGTTGCTCGTCTGGCAGTTCAGCCGGCCCGTGATCCTCGCCAACATCATCGCCTGGCCGATTGCCTGGTGGGTGATGCGCGACTGGCTCAACGGCTTCGACGCACGCATCGCACTCGGGCCGACGCCTTTCCTGGTGGCGGGCGCGCTCGCTCTGCTGATCGCGATCGGGACGATCGGTGCGCACAGCTTCCGCGTCGCGCGCACCAATCCGATCCACGCGCTGCGTTACGAATAGGAGGCTTGAGGCCGGGCATGTTCCCGCCCGGCCTCAAGCCTTCCGCCTCGGCCGCTCCGGCTTGTGCCGGGGCGGCTGTTTTTTTGAAGTTCGATGCGGATGGAATCATCTGTCGGCTCGGAAATCCCGGCAAACAGGAACGTCTATGGCTTGCGCCGGATCGGTACCGGGATGTTGCACACGTCCGCGCCACCCGCCGGCACGTTGAAGAAGGGATCGCGCCGATTGGCGCGCGCTTCGCGAAAGGCGGCGAAGCTCTTGCCCGTCAGATATTGGTGCGTCGATCGCGCGCCCGGATCGACCTCCGCCATCGGCCTGATGCTGTCGATCGGGATGCGCTGGCGCGGATCGTCGTAGAAGCCGAGCTGGGCGGTGCCGCGCGGGCGCGAGGACAGATATTCCATACCTTCGATCACGCGGCCGACCAGTGCGATGTTGCGATCGAGATGACGGGGTGCCTGGCCGATCACGGCATAGAGTTCCGCGCCGGATCCGGTGTCGGGCGCCATGTTTCGGCCGACGCCGACCATCGCGTAGCAATGCGCCAGCCAGATCTTGCCGCGCCCGTCGCCGCCCACCGGCCAGCCGCCCGCGAAGCCGGTGCGCCTGGCATAGGGATCGGGCCATGGAATCCATTCGGGCTCCAGCCCCGTTTCGGCGCGCAGATATTCCTCCGGCGGTTTCGCCGTCACATCGGCGGGCAGCGCCTTGCGTTCGGTCGGATCGCCCCATTGCACGACATAATTGTCCTGCACGCGGTTGATCGACGTGCCGTCCCACCAGCGCTGCGCGGCGAGCTTGCGGATATTGTCGACATGGACGGGCGCGAAATCGGGCGCGAGCTGGATGACGACGCGTCCGCCGCCGGCCACATCCATCAGCAGCAGGTCGCTCTCCGGAATGTCGCGCCAGTCCGATGCGGGCGCGGCCTGGGTGATCTCGGCGGGCGCGAGCGCGGGCGCCTGGCGTTGCGCCACGGCATAGATGCCGATCGGCGCGGCGCCGGCGGCGAGCAGCGAAAGCAGGATCGTTCTCGTCATCGGCATCCTGGCCTGGAGGGATGTCGAGGCAGATGGGATCATCTGCCCGTTCGGACATCCCCTTGGACAGGGGAGATCCAGACGCATTCCGGAACGCGAACCCGATCAAGTCTAGAGCGGATTCCGCCGGAGTCGAGAGCCCTTGTCGGCAGAAGCGTCAATCGGCGGGAAAGACGGTGCGTTTGCCGCCTGCCTTGTGGATGATGCCCTGGCGCATCACGAATTCCACCCGCTCCATCGCGCGGACATCGTCGAGCGGATTTCCTGGAACCGCCACGATATCGGCATCCTTGCCCGGCGCGATCGATCCAATGCTGTCGCTGCGCCCGAGCAGCACGGCGGCGTCGATCGTCGCGGCGCGCAAGGTCGCGGCGGGCGTCATGCCGACTTCGGTCATCAGCGCGAATTCGCGGCCGTTGATGCCGTGGCGGCCAACCCCGGAATCGGTGCCGAAGACGATGCGGACACCGCCATTGACCGCGCGGCGATGGCTTTCCTTGACGACGCGCGCGACCTCCTCGGCCTTGGCGGCCGATGCCGCCGGCCGCTCGCCGCTGCGAGACTGTTCGAGGACCGACTGGAAGGCGAGCATCGTCGGGACAAGCGCCGCGCCGGTCTGCTTGAACAGGCGCACCGTCTCTTCGTCGATGAAGGAGCCATGCTCGATCGAATCGACGCCCGCTCGGAGCGCCGCGTCGATCCCGTCCTTGCCATGCGCATGCGCGGTCACCTTGCGGCCGAATGCATGGGCGGTGTCGACGATCGCCTTCATCTCCTCGTCGGTCATCTGCTTGCCGAGCCCGCCGGCGATATTGCTGCCGACGCCGCCCGAGGCCGCGAACTTGATCGTCAGCGCGCCGGTGAAGATCTGTTCGCGCACCGCGCGCCGGCAATCGTCGGGCCCATTGCAGAGCGCCGGATCATTGGCGCGTTCGGCCGCCGCGAATTCGCGCTTCAGGCCGTTGGCGTCGCCGTGCCCAGCGGTGACCGAGACCATGCCGCCGGCATTGACGATCGTCGGCCCTTCCAGGTCGCCGCGCGCGATCGCGTCGCGCAGCGCGCGGATGCCGCGCGGTTCGCCGCCCAGGTCGCGCACCGTGGTGAAACCGGCGTCGAGCGTGCGTCGCGCATTGACCGCGGCGGTCGCGAACTGATCCTCCAGGTCGCGGCTCGGCATCTCCAGGCGGGACTTGAGCGGTTCGCCGGTCGAATAGAAATGGACATGCATGTCGATCAGCCCGGGCAGCACGAAGCGATCGCGCAGGTCGACGAGCGCCGCGCCGGCCGGCGGCGCCTCGAACCCATTGCGCAACTCCGCGATCTTGCCGTCGCGTACGACGATGGTGGTCTGGCCCCGGGGCTTCTCGCCGGGCCGATCGAGCACCGCGCCGGCATGGATATAGGTGATCTTCGGCTGAGCGCTTTGCGCCGATGCGGCGCCGGCCAGCGATATCGCGGCGAGCGCGCCGATCAGATAGGCTTTCATGTCTTTCCCCTTGTTGGGCCCCTGTCGCCCGTGCCGTTCCTACCAGGTCTCCCCGTAAGGCCGGATCTCCTGCTCGAAGGTCCAGGCGCTGCGGGGCTGGCAAAAGAGCTGCCAATAGGCGTCGGCGATCGCGGCGGGCGGCATCAGCCGGTCGGGATGCATGGTCTCGATCGCGTCCCTGCCTTCGCGCTGCTCGATCATCTGGCGGACCCATTGGGTATCGACGCCGGCATCGATGATCAAATGCGCGATATGCAGCCCGGCGGGCCACAATTCGCGCGCCATCGACTGGGCGACCGCGCGCAGCCCGAACTTGGCGGACGCGAAGGCGGCATAGCCCTTGCCGCCGCGCAGCCCGGCGGTGGCGCCGGTGAAGAAGATCTTGCCTTGCCCGCGCGGCAGCATGATGCGCGCCGCCTCGCGCCCGGCGACGAAGCCCGCGAAGCACGCCATTTCCCAGACCTTGCGAAACACCCGGTCGGTGGTCTCGAGGATCGGAAAATTGACGTTGGCGCCGACGTTGAAGATGACGAGCGCCAAGGGGGCGCGGGCATCGGCGTCCTCCAGAAAGGCCGTGACCTCCTCCGGCACGCGCGCGTCGAGTGATCGTGTGTCGATGCGGCCGCCGGCGGCGGTGATCTCCTCCGCCAGCGGCTTCAACTGGTCGCCGTTGCGGCGGCCGGCGAACACGATGAAGCCTTCGGCCGCGAACCGCCTTGCGATCGCGCTGCCGATATGGTCGCCCGCGCCGATGATCGCGACGGTCGCGTCGGGCCGGGTCACGATCGCGGCCCCGTCAGGAGCCGGAGGCGTGCGCCGGCGCGCCGGCCGGTGCTGCGGGCGCCGCACCGGGAGCGCTGACCCGCCAGATCGTGTTGCCGACATCGTCGGCGACGAGCAGGGCGCCGGTGCGGTCCTTGATCACCCCGACCGGACGGCCTCGTGCCTCGTCACCCACCAGGAAGCCCGTCAGGAAATCCTGCGGCTTGGCACCCGGCAGCGGATAGCCGTTGGGGCCGAACGGCACCCAGACCACCTTGTAACCCGACGCCGGCGTGCGGTTCCACGAGCCGTGCAGGCCGATGAACGCGCCGTTGGCATAGGCGGGGCCGAGATTGGCGCCGTCGGCGAAGGCGAGGCCGAGCGCCGCCACATGCGGGCCGAGCGCGAAATCGGGGCGCTTCACATATTCGAGGCGGTCGGGCCGGTAGGGCTCGACACGATTGTCCTGGTAACCGCCCCAATAGCTGTTGGGCCAGCCATAGTCGGCGCCGAACTCGACGCAGGTCATGTAATCGGGCACCAGATCGCCGCCCAGCATGTCGCGTTCGTTGACCGTGGTCCACAGGCAGCCGGTCTTGGGTTCATATGCGAGGCCGTTGGGATTGCGCAGGCCGGTCGCATAGATGCGGAAGCTCTTCTTGGCGGGATCGACTTCGAGCACCGCGGCGCGGTTCACTTCCTTGTCCATGCCGTTCTCGCCGATATTGCTGGCCGAACCGACGGTGACGTAGAGCAGCTTGCCGTCGGGGCTCGCGATCACGTTGCGCGCCCAATGGCCGTCGCCGCCCGGTATGGCGACGATCCTGGTGCCCTTGGCGGTGATCTTCGTCTGGCCGGTCTCATAGGGGAAGGCCATCACGGAATCGGTATTGGCGACGTAGAGCGTGTTGCCCACCAGCGCCATGCCGAAGGGGGAATTGAGCCCTTCGAGGAAGACGGTGCGCTGGTCGACCTTGCCGTCGCCATCGCCGTCGCGCAGCAGCGTGATGCGATTGGCGGAGGGCACGCCCGCGCCCGCGCGGCCCATCAGCGTGCGCATGATCCAGTTCTTGATGCCACCGGTCTCACGCGGCGGCGAATTGGTTTCGGCGACCAGCACATCGCCATTGGGCAGCAGATACATCCAGCGCGGATGATCCAGCTTGTCCGCGAACGCCGCGACGTTCAGCCCCTTGGGGGCGTCGGGCTTGGCGCCGTTGGGCCAGCCGACGGGATCGGCGATGTTGACGGTCGGCAGTTTTTCGGGGCGCGGCGACGAGATGGTGGGTTTTGCCCCCGTCACCGCATCGACCGAGAGCAGCGCCGGCTTGCCGCGCGACACGAAATAGAATGCCGTCGCGAATCCCAGCAGCAGCAGGGCGACGATGATCAGGATGGGCTTTTTCATGTGCGGACCATATGCCTGCGGCTTAGCGGGTCAAGGGGCGTCGCGCGCGTCTCGCATCACATGGTCAGGGCTTCAGGTAACGGGCCGCGCAGGCGTCCATCACCATGGTCGGCGGGCCGGCCTGCGCGCCCAGCGCGAGCCCGCGGACGGCGCGTCCCGCCAGTTCGGCGAGATTGGGTTCGCCGCTTGCCCGGATCTCTTCGGAGATCCGCGTGTCGAGCATTTCGTTGAGCCGGGCATAGGCGGTGCCCTTGTCGTCCGGGCGCACGTCGCTCGCCTGGTAGATCTGGACGAGCGCATTGGCGAGCGCGAAGCACATCATGCGGGTATCCGCGCTGTCGGCCGGCAATGCCTTGAACGCCGTCGGCAACGTCTCCGGATAGGCCTTGGCGCAGGGTTCGGCATAGTCGGCGGCGTTCTTCCGTTCGGCGATCGAGGCCTGCAACGCCTGCCCGCGTTCGGCGAGCGCCTTGGCCTTGGTCGGCTGGGCGATCCCGTTGGTCGATGCGCCCAGCAGCAGGAAATGTGCGGCTTCATTGACCTGGGCGACGGTGAGCGACGCGTTCTTGTCGCCCGCGCCGAACCGGGTGAGCTTGGCGGCATAGCAGGCGGCTGCGCGCTCGTCGGGATCGGTCGGCAGGGTCAGCGCGGGCTTGCTGCCACAGGCGGCGAGGAGAGCGCTCAAGAGGAGTGCGGTGGCCGGATATCGGATGATCCCCATGGTCGAACTCCCCGTTTTCCTATCGCTCCGATCGCGTCAGATATCGTCGACCGCGATCGGTTCCGACGGCGGCAACAGGCGTACGCGCAGCACGCGCCGCTCATCGCCTTCGGTCACCTCGATGGTCCAGCCGCTGACATGCTCCACGCTTTCGCCGGGCTGCGGCACATGGCCGGCAAGCACCACCGCCAGGCCGCCGATGGTGTCGACATCCTCCTCCACCTCGGCCAGCCGCGCGTCGATCCGCTCGGCGACATCCTCCAGCTCGGCGCGCGCATCGGCGTCCCAGCTTCCGTCGCCGCGCGCGACGAGCATTTCCTCGGGCTCGTCGTCATGCTCGTCCTCGATATCGCCGACGATCTCCTCGACGAGATCCTCGATGGTGACGAGGCCTTCGGTGCCGTCATATTCGTCGAACACCACCGCCAGATGGGTACGCGTCGTGCGCATCTCCGCCAGCAGATCGAGCACGCCCATGGTTTCTGGCACGAAGCGCGGCTGGCGCATCAGCGTGGTGATGTCGCCCGGCGCCTTGCGGCCCTCGGCCAGGATCACGAACACGTCCTTGATGTGGATCATGCCGATGATCTGGTCGAGATTGTCGCGATAGACGGGCACGCGGCTATGGCCGTGCTCGGCGAAGAGCGCGACCAGTTCGGCGAAGCTCGCGCTTTCGGGGATCGCGACGATGTCGGCGCGGGGCACCGCGACGTCGCCCGCGTCGCGCTCGCCGAAATGGAGCAGGTTGCGCAACATCTGGCGTTCGATCGGGGAAAGGTCGCCAGCGGCCTTGCGGCCATTGTCGTCCTCATGCTCCTCGATCGCCTCCTCGATCTGGTCGCGGAGAGTCGGCTCGCTCTCATTTCCGAAGATCAGGGACCGAAGTCCCCTCCACAATCGGCCGCTACTACTGTCGCCGTTCCCGGAATCGTCTGGCATCGCGCTTACGTGTCAGTCCCTGTTATATGGGTCGGCCAGCCCGATCGATGCGAGCGCGCGTGTCTCCAGCGCCTCCATCGCTTCGGCCTCGGCCTCGCCCTGATGGTCATAGCCTAGCAAATGGAAGGTGCCATGGACAATCAGGTGCGTGGCATGATCCGCGACGCTGATCTCCCGCTCGGCCGCCTCGCGCACGCACACGTCGCGCGCGAGCACGATATCGCCCAGGATCGCCTCGCCATCGTCGGTATTGGCGAGCGTTTCGAGCAGGTCGGGCTGGACCATCGGAAAGGACAGCACGTTGGTCGGCTTGTCCTTGCCGCGATACTGCGCGTTGAGCTGGCGCACCTCGTCATCATCGGTCAACCGCACCGTCACCTCGACGCACAAGGCGCGGTTCAGCCAGCCGGCATGCGGGCTGTGCTCGATCGCGATGCGGACCGCGGCTTCTGCGAGCATGTCCCAGTCGGCGCCATCGTCCCATTCCGGCTCCGTCTGGACGGCAACGTCAAGCATCAGGAATCCGGCCCTTCATAGGCCTGGACGATCTTGCCGACGATCGGATGGCGGACGACATCGGCCGCGTTGAAGCCGACGACCGAAATGCCCTTGATGCCCGACAATTTGCTGACCGCGTCGGCCAGGCCCGATTTGCCGGGATCGGGCAGGTCGACCTGGCGGGGATCGCCGCAGACGACCATGCGGCTGCCTTCGCCGAATCGGGTGAGGAACATCTTCATCTGCGCGGGCGTAGTGTTCTGCGCTTCGTCCAGGATGATGAAGGCGTTGGCGAGCGTACGGCCGCGCATGAAGGCGATCGGCGCGATCTCGATCTCGCCCGACGCGATGCGCCGTTCCACCTGCTCGGCGGGCAGCGTGTCGTAAAGCGCGTCGTAGAGCGGGCGAAGATAGGGATCGACCTTTTCCTTCATGTCGCCCGGCAAGAAGCCCAGCCGCTCGCCCGCCTCGACGGCGGGACGCGACAGGATCAGCCGGTCGATCGATCCGGTGATGAGCTGGCTCACCGCCTGCGCCACCGCGAGATACGTCTTGCCCGTGCCCGCCGGGCCCAGTGCGAAGATGATCTCGTCGCGCGCGAGCGCCTGCATATAGGTGATCTGCGTCGCCGATCGCGGCACGATCGTCTTCTTGCGCGTGCGGATCATCACGCTGGGCGGTTCGGCGACATCATGGCGGATGATGCCTTCGAGCGTCGGCTCGGACGACATGGCGATCACCGCCTCGACCATGCCGGCATCGACATCCTCGCCATGGACGATGCGATTGTAGAGACCGGTGAGCACGTCGCGCGCGCGCGCGGCGGCGGCGGCTTCGCCTTCTATCTGCAATTTGTTTCCGCGAGCGGCGATATAGACGCCGAGCCGGTTCTCGATGGCGACCAGATTCTGGTCATATTCGCCGAACAGCCGGCCGAGGAGCTGGGGTTTTTCAAAAACGATCTCGAGACGCGAGCGATCGCCGACTTGGGCTTGCACTGGCTTGCGCGACATAAGCCTCCTTGAACGCCGTCCGCGGGCGCGGCGCCCGCGACGGACGCCATTACAATGATGCGGTGACGCGATTGTGTCCATCGCCACCTGCAGGACATCGCAAATTTCCGGCGGCTGTCGCCCAAAGGGCACAATGATGATCGTCCGTCACCCCAGCGAAGGCTGGGGTCTGTCAACCAGCACGCGCCATATTCTGCGCCGGATGCCAGCCACCGCTGGCATGACGGTCGGAAACCGGAACGCCGACTACGCTGTTCGGCGCTGCTGAAACAATCTCCACCGGCAGAAGGGATCCGGCCTCGGGCCCATTCTCGACGATCACCGATTGCAGCCAGGGCGATTTGCCGAGCTTCTGGCCCGGGCGCTTGCCGTCGCGTTCGATCAGGATCTCGGTGGTGCGGCCGACGCTCGCCAGATTGAAGCGATGCTGCTGCTCGTTGAGCAGTGCCTGGAGCGCCTGCAGGCGTTCGTCCATCAATCCGGGTGCGATCTGATCGTCCATGTCGGCGGCCGGCGTGCCGGGGCGCGGCGAATATTTGAAGGAATAGGCCATCGCATAATCGACGTCGCGGACGATCTGGAGCGTCGCTTCGAAATCGGCGTCGCTTTCGCCGGGAAAGCCGACGATGAAATCGCCGGAAATGGCGATATCGGGTCGCACCGCGCGAACGCGGTCGATGATCTTCAGATAGCTGGCGGTCGAATGGCTGCGGTTCATCGCCTTCAGGATCGCGTCGCTGCCCGATTGCACGGGCAGGTGGAGGAAGGGCATCAGCGCGTCGATATCGCGATGCGCGGCGATCAGCCCGTCGCTCATGTCGTTGGGATGGCTGGTGGTGTAGCGGATGCGCGCGATGCCGGGGATCAGCGCGATCGTCTCGATCAGCGTGTGGAGGCCGCGTCCCCGTTCGTCGGACCAGGCATTGACGTTCTGGCCGAGCAGGGTGATCTCGCGCGCGCCGCCATCGGCCAGCGCCTTGGCCTCGTCGACGATCTGGTCCCAGGCGCGGCTGATCTCGGCGCCGCGCGTATAGGGCACGACGCAGTAGGTGCAGAATTTGTCGCAGCCTTCCTGCACGGTCAGGAAGGCGCTGGGCCCCTGGCGGCGGGCGCGGCGGGGCAGCACATCGAATTTCGACGCGGCGGGCATGTCGGTGTCGAGCGCATGGCCGCCGGCCGACGCACGCGAAACCAGATCGGGCAGGCGGTGATAGGCCTGGGGTCCGACGACGATATCGACCTGCGGCGCGCGGCGATGGATTTCCGCGCCTTCGGCCTGGGCCACGCAGCCGGCGACGGCGATCATCGGGCGTGGGCCGTTTTCGCGGCGCGCGAGCCGGCCGATATCCGAATAGACCTTCTCCGCCGCCTTTTCGCGGATATGGCAGGTGTTGAGCACGACCAGATCGGCGCTGTCGGCATCGGCCGCGGTCAGCCCCTGCGCGCCGAGCATTTCGCCCATGCGTTCACCGTCATAAACGTTCATCTGGCAGCCGAACGACTTGACGTGGAAGGTCTTGGGCGCGGGGGTCTTGGGGTCGGTCATGGCCGCGCCTATACAGCGGCGGCTCAGGATGCGGAAGCCAGCGCCTCGGCGATGCGATGGCGGGCCTCCGCGGCGATCGCCTTGCGGTCCGCGCAGGCGGCCGGATCGAAGGGTTCGAGGAAGGTCAGGCGGGCGCCGAACCGCCCGCGCCGCTTCAGGATGCGCGCCGCATTCTCGCCACCCGGCTCGTCTCCGACCCAAGCGATCTCCGCCATGGCATGGCCATAATCGATCAGCACCGGCTGCACCCGCATCGCGCGCGGCGGCGGCGAAAGCACCGCGAGCAGCGACGCCTTGAAGGGCAGGATGCCGCCGCCATCGCCGGTGGTGCCTTCGGGAAAGATCGTGATCGGCTGATGCGCCTCGACCGCCGCGCGCACCGCATCGACCTGCGCCGCGACCGACCGGCGATCGGTGCGTGCGACGAAGACGGTGTTGTTGAGCCGGGCAAGCCAGCCGACGACAGGTGTCCGCGCGACATCGTCCTTGGCGACGAAGGCGGTGCCGGTGGTGCCGGCCATCACCAATATGTCCATCCAGCTCAGATGGTTGGCGATGAAGAAGACGTCGCGCTTCAGGGGCAGGCCACGAATCTCGACCGCCGCGCCGAAGATCCGCGCGACGCCACCCAGGAACAGGCGCGGCCATGGCGATGCCTGGCGTGCGGCCCGCCACAGATAATGGGCGGGCAGGCAGAAGATCAGCAGCAGCGCGGCCGACAGCAGCCGCGCGAAAAGTCGGACGGGTCCGAGCGCGTCAGCTCTTGCGATCGAGAGCGACGCCATAGAGCTCCATGCGGTGGTCGACGAGGCGATAGCCGAGCTTTTCGGCGATCTGCTTCTGCAGCGCCTCCAGTTCGGGATCGACGAATTCGATCACCTTGCCGGTTTCGACATCGATCAGATGATCGTGATGCGCTTCGGGCGCCGCTTCATAGCGGGCACGGCCGTCGCCGAAATCGTGGCGTTCCAGGATTCCCGCCTCTTCGAACAGGCGGACGGTGCGATAGACGGTGGCGATCGAGATGCCGGGATCGATCGCGGACGCGCGCTCGTGCAGCTTCTCGACGTCGGGATGATCCTCCGCCTCGGAAATGACGCGGGCGATCACCCGGCGCTGTTCAGTGATCCTGAGGCCATTTTCGTGGCACAGGGCTTCAACATCGATCTTGCGGCTCATGATTCTCGCTCTTCTCGCCCCGAAGTCCCCATATGGGGAACCCTAGCCGCTTTTGAAGGAGTGGAAAAGGGCGGCGGCGGAAAGGGATGGCCGCCGCCCGTTCTGAAATTGTCCAAACGGACTTTCAGCGCTTGCGGCGCTTGGTGCCCAGGCCGATCTTCTTGGCGAGCGAGCGGCGCTGCTCGGCATAGTTGGGGGCGACCATCGGATAGTCGGCAGGCAGGTTCCACTTGGCGCGATACTGCTCGGGGGTCATCTGATAATGCGTCATCAGATGGCGCTTGAGCATCTTCAGCTTCTTGCCGTCTTCCAGGCAGACGATGAAATCGGGTTTGATCGAGGAGCGCACCGAAACGGCCGGCTCCTGCTTGATTTCGGGTTCGGCTTCAGGGGTGCCGAGGCCGGAAAGCGCGCCATGAACATTCTGGATGAGGAGGGGAAGGTCGGAAACCGCGACGCTGTTGTTGCTGACATGCGCAGCGACGATATCGGCGGTCAAAGTGATCAACGTCTCCGAAAGCTCATTATGCTCGTCCATATCTCTCTCTTCTGGGTCGGATTGGCGGCGCAAGGGGGTCGCGACGCGCGCGCTCATTAGACGCGGCACCGGCGGCTGACAATGAAGAACCGGGCTTTTCAGGGGCAGAGCGGCAGGCTGTAAGTATGCGCGTCGAATAGATCGCCGTTCGCGCCGCGATAATAATTGATGCGTTCGCCGACTTTCGAAAAGCCAGTCCCTGTATAAAGAGCGATCGCCGGATTGTTCGATCGAACCTCCAGGAACAGGCTCGCGGCGCCACGGCGGCGGGCGGCCTCGGCGACCCCCGCGATCAGCCGAACGCCGATGCCGCGGCGGCGGGCTTCGGGGTGGACCGCGATCAGCAGCAGTTCAGCCTCGTCGACGATCACGCGGGTCAGCGCGAAGCCGGCGGGGCGGCCGTCAAGCTCGGCGATCATCAGCCAGGTGCCCGGGCTCGCCAAAATTCCGGCGCACTGGCCCGACGTCCATGCCTCGCCATAGGCCGGATCGAACGCGGCGCGCATGATCTCCATCACCGGGGCCATGAAGGTCGCATCGACGCTCGCCACGCGGATCGCGCCATAGCCTCTGGCGTCGGCCATGGTCATGCCATCGGCTTGGCGTCGGGCGCCCGGCCATAGATCGGGACCGCCGCCAGCGCGCGCAACTCCACGGGCAGGACGACGACGCGCGCGGCTTCCAGGCCGACAGAGGCGGCGTGCCCCGATCCGCGTGCGGCGACGAGAGTCGCGGCGGCGTTGCCGACGATCCGATCGTCGGGCACGAAGCGCGCGGCCTCTTCGGGAACGAGCGAGGCGAGGTCGGACAGAGGCTTCATCGGCTCCTTCGCGAAGCGCTGAACGAAGAGCTGACCATGCCCGCCGTCGATGGCGACGGCAAGGCTGTCCACGTCGTTCCAGTCCGCGGCGGCCGCGATCAGCGCGAGCGAGGAATAGCCGTGCACCACTGCGCCCCAGGCGAGGCCGAGCGCGCGGGCGGCGGCGAGGCCCACCCGGACGCCGGTGAAGCTGCCTGGCCCGCAATCAACCAGGATCTCGCCGGCGCGGCCCTTGTCGGGCAGCGCCGCGATCATCGGGATCAGCCGTTCGGCATGACCCCGGCCGACCTCCTCATGCGCATGGGCGATGACGGCGCCATGTTCGATCAGCGCGACCGAACAGGCGCCGGTCGCCGTCTCGATCACGAGCGTGCGCATGCCGGCGGAAGAACCTCAGGCGATCGTGTTGAAACGCTCGAAGGCGGGGCGCGGCAGGCGATCGAAGATCGTCGCGGGATCGCCATAGCCGAGCGTCGAGATGAAATTGGATTTCACATTGGGCGTGTCGGCGAAGAACGCCTTGTCGACCGCGCCATTGTCGAAGCCCGACATCGGCCCGGTGTCGAGGCCCAGTGCACGCGCCGCCAGGATGAAATAGGCGCCCTGGAGCGAGCTGTTGCGCAGTGCCGCGACTTCGCGCGCCGCCGGATCGGGGAACCAGTCGCGCGCTTCGGGCGCGTGCGGGAAAAGATCGATCAACTGTTCGTGGAAATCCACGTCCATGCCGATGATCACGGTCACCGGCGCTTTCTGGATCTTCGCACCGTTGGTGCCGCTGGAGAGCGCGGCGAGCTTGTCCTTGGCGTCCTGGCTGACGCACCAGACCAGTCGCGCCGGCAGCATGTTGGCCGATGTCGGCCCCATCTTCAGAAGCTCCCAGATCTCGTGAAGCTGGCCTTCGCTCACCGGCTTGTCGAGATAGCCGTTATAGGTGCGTGCGCCGCGAAACAGTGTGTCGAGCGCGTCGGACGAGAGCGGTTGGCCCATGATTGACTTTCCCCTTGGCAGATATGTCGGATTGCGGCGGATCAGACCGCCTGGACGCCCGTGACTTCGGGCACATAATGCTTCAGCAGCGATTCGATGCCGTGCTTGAGCGTCGCCGTCGACGACGGGCAGCCGGCGCAGGCGCCCTGCATCTTCAGATAGACCGTGCCCTTGTCGAAGCCGCGATAGATGATGTCGCCGCCGTCATTGGCGACGGCTGGGCGCACGCGCGTGTCGATCAGATCGCGGATCTGCGCGATGATATCGGCATCGGCGGGGTCGTCGGCGAACGCCTCCTCGGCCGGAACGCTGATGCCGGCGGCGCTCGCGGCGCGGAACAGCGGCATTTCGGCGGAGAAATGGTCGAGCAGCACCGAAAGCACCTGCGGCTTCAGGTCGCTCCAGTTCACGCCGGGCGCTGCTGTGACCGAGACGAAATCGCTGCCGAAAAAGACGCCGACGACGTCGCCGAGCGAGAACAGCGCTTCCGCGAGCGGCGATGCCTCGGCCTCCTCGGGCGATGCGAAGTCGCGCGTGCCGGTTCCCATCACGGCGCGGCCGGGCAGGAATTTGAGCGTCGCCGGATTCGGCGTGGTTTCGGTCTCGATCAGCATGGCGCCCATGTGGGGCCGGAGACCCGGCCGATCAAGCCAATTCTCCTTTAAGGCAGCATAGCCAGCCAGCGTGCGATCATCGCCTGGCCGGCCGCGACGCAGGCGGGGCCGAGCCGATCATAATCGGCCCGCAGCACGGCGCCGTCCAGGCCCAGTCCGGCCAGGTTTTCGGCCGCATTGTCGATCCAGCGGTCGATGCGGGGATCAAGGCCCATCTCCGCATGGAATTGCAGCGCGAGCAGCGTATCGCCGCGCCGGAACGCCTGATGCGGGTAGAGCGGGCTGGACGCGAGCCATTCGGTGCCTTCGGGCAGGTCGAACGTGTCGCCATGCCAGTGGAGCACCGGCGTATCGCCCAGCGCGGCGAGCGGCGTGTTCGCGCCGGTATCCGTCAGCGTGATGGGGTGGAAGCCGATTTCCTGCACCGGCCCCGGATAGACGGCGGCGCCGAGCGTCGCGGCGATGATCTGCGAGCCCAGGCAGATGCCCAAAGTCGGCCGGTCGGCGTCCAGCCGGCGCCGCAGCCGCGCGATCTCGTGGTCGATCCAGGGATGCGCCGCGCGCTCGTAGACGCCCATCGGCCCGCCCATGAGCACCAGAAGATCGGGCGCGGTGAGGTCGATACCGGCAAATTCGGGATCGGTCGCGTCGACGCTGTCGAGCGCGTAGCCCGCCGCCGCGATGGGATCGCCGAAACCGGCGATATCCTCATAGGGAATATGTCGGATGATCAATGCGGTTCGGGTCATGATGGTCTGCCGGTGTCCGATTTATCGCGTCTCGCGGCTCAGCCGCGTCATCAGGATCGCGGCGCGCTTCGCCTGGCGCGGGAAGCTCGACAGATCGACGGTCTCGCCCGGCGCATGGCTGCCCGCGCCCGACGGCCCCAGCCCCACCAGCCCGGGCACATCGTTCGCGACGAAGCCGATATCCCCGGCGCCCCGCTTCAGCGGATCGAGCGGTTGCATCTCAGCCAGCCCGAGATCGCGATTGATGCCGTTGAGCTTCGCCAGCAGCGCGCGATTGCCCTCGGTCGGCGCCATCGCCGGATAGCCGCCCGGATCGAAGCCGATCTGCGCGGTCGCGCCGGCCAGCGGGCGGGCGACGATCGCCTGCATCTTGCCCTTCACGCGATCGATCTGTTCGTTGGACAGTGCGCGCAGGTCGCCGCGGGCGATCGCGGTCGCGGCGATGATGTTGGATTTTCCGGCGACGGTGCCGGCGATCCTGCCCTCGTTCAGCGCAACGTCGCTGCCGCCCGCGATCAGGCCGACATTGAAGGTCAGGTTGGGTTCGGGCAGTTCGGTGCGGAAGGCGGTGACGATCTTCGACAGGCCGTAGATCGCGCCATCGCCGACGCCGGGTGCGAAGATCCCGCTCGAATGACCGCTCTTCGCGGTCACCGTCACGGTCCAGCTATCGCTGCTGCGCCGGGCGATCGAACCCATATCCTTGCCGTTTTCGATACTCAGCCCCTCGAAATCGAGCGCGGCGTCGGCGCGCTTGCCTGCTTCGATCAGGTCGCGGCGCGCCACCTCGATCGGATCGCCCGCATCCTCCTCGTCGCCGGTCAGCACCACCTCGATATCGGCATCCTTGAGCGTGCCGGCGGCATGCATCGCGCGCAGCGCCATCACCATCACGACGATGCCGCCCTTGTCGTCGCCCGCGCCCGGGCCTTCGCCGATATCGCCCTTGCGGGTGAAGGCCTGGAAGGGCGAGGCGGGTTCGAACACCGTGTCGAGATGGCCGATCAGCAGCATCCGCTTGCCCCGGCCATTGCCCTTGTGGACCGCGACCAGATGGCCGGCGCGTTTCGTCTCGGTCATCGGCGCCCAGCGCACCGCGAAGCCCAGGGGCTCCAGTTCGGCGCGCATCATCTCGCCCACCTTGGTCACGCCCTCCGGGTTGAGCGATCCCGAATTCTGGTTGACCAGCTTTTCGAGCAGCGCGATCGCGCGGTTCTGATCGGCATCGACGGCGGCCGCCATCTTGCGTTCGGCGGGGGCCAGCGCGGCATGGGCGGGGACGGCGAGCAAGGCGGCGGCGAGGGGTGCGAGGATGATCTTCATGGCGCGTTTGTGCGTGAAGACGCGCTGGCGGGCAAGCGGCAGGAACGCATCGAATCATGCGGTGGCGGTATGGCTTCATGTCGCTTGTTGGGCTGTAGCGGCAATGATAACCCGCTGACCGGGAGAGGACTTCATGAGCGATCAATATGCGTTCCGCGATCAGCGCGGATTGGCTAAGGCCTGTCTCGTCCTTCTTTATATTCAGGCAGGAGTGGCGGTGTTCGGCATCGCTTCGGCTTGGTGGACCTATGATCTGCTCAGCAGGGCATCAGTGCATATGCCCGTCGGCTCCGGGCTTCTAGAGGCGGATAATGTACGGGCAATGTTCGTTTCCGTGCTCGGGACCTTCTTATATATTGTCGGCGGCATTGCCGTTCTGACCTGGATCTACAGCGCCAGCCGTCGCGCGCATCTTGTGGGGGCATTGGAAATGACGGTGACGCCGGGGTGGGCGGTTGCCTGGTATTTTGTTCCCATCGCAAATCTTTTCATGCCATTTCGCGCCATGCGCGAGATCGACGAAGCAAGTGCGAGCGCACTTCCCGGTGAGGATGACCGCCTTGGTGGAGAGGGTATGCTGCTTGGTTGGTGGGGCAGCTGGCTGGCAATGAACATGACGGCGTGGGTGTCGTTTCGCCTCTCCATGAACGGCGTCACTGTGGACGATCTGCGAACAGCGGCCCTGTTCGATCTGATATCGTTTCTGCTGACGATTCCCGCTTGCCTGTTGCTCGCGGCTATCATCGCGCGCATCCAGTCATTCCAGAACAGGGCCGCACCTATCGACTGATCATATCGAGCAAAGGGGACGGGGCATGGGCGTTCAGGTCATCGACGGCACGCTGGACAGCATCGAACTGGGGCGCGAGGCCAAGGGTATCGCGATCTTCAAATCCGCCAGTTTCACCACCGCCGACGGGCAAAGGAAGGCGCTGCCCAAATTCGTTGCCCCCGCATCGCTCAAGGGCGATCTGGTGCCCGGTACTAGGGCGCGCTTCTATCATTACAAATCGATCGATCACCAGGGCATTGTCGGCGTGCGCTTGCCCGATGGTCGGGCTGCCTTTCATTTTCCGCGCAACAACGAATGGATCGCGCTGGGCGTGGTGATCATCAATATCGTCTGGCTGACGCTGATGATCGTCGCGGAGGACCGGATTCCGTTTCTCGCGGTGGGGCTCATCATATTGGGCGCGGTGCTGTGGTTCATATCGCGCAAGAGCCGTGCGGAGGCGAAGGCCCTGTTCGACGCGGGCTAGTCTCGGTTCGCCTTGCTTTCGCCACCATTGTCGACCATATGCGCCGCAGCGCACAAGGCCGGTGGACCGGCCTGACCATATCGGCAGCGTGAACGCCCGGGTTTCCGGGGCCGGCCGAACCAGATGCGCTTTGCCCAAGGCTTCCCTTTTCACGCGGGTCGTCATCGAACCCCGCGGTTCGTGCGCCAGCCCTGGCGCACGCCTCGCATAGATTGTGAGTTACGGATTTGACCAACTTCACCCAGCTCGGCCTTGCCGAGCCGATTCTCAAGGCGCTCGCCACCAAGGGCTATGACAAGCCCACGCCGATTCAGGCCAAGGCGATCCCGTCGCTGCTCGAGGGGCGTGACCTGTGCGGCATCGCGCAGACCGGCACCGGCAAGACCGCGGCGTTCGCGCTGCCCAGCCTCGATTATTTCCACAAGAATCCGCGGCCGACGCCGCTCGGCGGATGCCGTATGCTCGTGCTGTCGCCGACGCGCGAACTCGCCAGCCAGATCGCCGTTTCGTTCCGCGACTATGCGCGCTTCATGCGCCTGTCGGTCGAGACGGTGTTCGGCGGCGTGCCTGTCGGCAAGCAGATCCAGCGCATGCGCGCCGGCGTCGACATCCTCGTCGCCACGCCCGGCCGCCTGCTCGACCTGATCGACCAGCGCGCGCTGACGCTCAAGGACGTCGAGATCTTCGTGCTCGACGAAGCGGACCAGATGATGGACCTCGGCTTCATCGTCCCGATCAAGCGCATCGACAAGCTGCTGCCCCGCAAGCGGCAGAGCCTGTTCTTCTCCGCCACCATGCCGAAGGCGATCGCGGAGCTGGGTGATCGTTTCCTGACCGATCCGGTCAAGGTGTCGGTGGCGCCGCAATCGACCACCGCCGAACGCGTCCGCCAGTACGTCACCTTCGTCAACCAGAAGGAGAAGCAGGCGCTGCTCACCATGACGCTCAAGAACGAGCCGATCGAGCGCGCGCTGATCTTCACGCGCACCAAGCATGGCGCCGATCGCGTCGTGAAGCATCTCCACGCCGCGAATATCGGCGCGGCGGCGATCCACGGCAACAAGAGCCAGCCGCAGCGCACCGCAGCACTCGGCGCGTTCCGCAAGGGTGAGATCAAGTTCCTGGTGGCGACCGATATCGCCGCGCGCGGCATCGACGTGCCCGGCGTCAGCCACGTCTTCAATTTCGAGCTGCCCAATGTGCCCGAACAATATGTCCACCGCATCGGCCGCACCGCGCGTGCCGGGGCGGAGGGCGTTTCGGTCAGCTTCGTCGATGGCGAGGAAAAGGGCTGGCTGCGCCAGATCGAGCGTCTGACCGGCGTGAAGCTCGACACGATTCCGCTGCCGGAGAATTTCACGGCGGAAGCGGCGCGCCTGCCCAAGCCGAGCGCCGCGCCGCGCGCCGAACAGCCGCCGCGCGGCGGCCGTGGGCAGCAGCCGCGTCGCCATGACGAGCGCCGCGAGCAGCCCGCGGGCGACCGGCCGAAGCGGCCGTTCCGCCGCCGTCGCAGCGGCGTCGGTGCGCACAAGGGCGCGGTGACGAAGATGGGCGGTCGCTGAAAGACCTCGGCGCCCCATTCCGGTGGGATGGGGCGCACGCGGAATAATCCGTGTTGGCAAGGTTCATCTTTGACCGGTAGGATCGCGTCCATGACGTTCCAGTACCGGCGCATCGTGCGCTTCGCCGTCCTTCCCCTCATTGCCGGCCTCGGCTTCTCCACGGCGACCCTGTTCGCCAAGGATGCCGCGAAGCGCGGCGTCGTCAGCGCGGTGCCTGCCGTGCCGGCGCCACGGCCCACGCCCTGGCTGTACGTCAATAGCGACGTACCCCAGGAAAAGGCGTGGCTGTTCGGCACGCTCGACAACGGCCTGCGCTATGCGATCCGCCGCAACGCCGTGCCGCCGGGCCAGGTTTCGATCCGCGTCCGCATCGATGCGGGATCGCTGATGGAAAACGACAGCGAACTCGGCTTCGCGCATTTCCTCGAACATCTCTCGTTCCGTGGATCGAAGGATGTGCCGGAGCTCGAGGCCAAGCGCATCTGGCAACGGCTGGGCGCGACCTTCGGATCGGACAGCAACGCCTCCACGACCCCGACCGAGACGGTCTACAAGCTCGACCTGCCCCAGGCGACCGCAGAAAGCGTCGATGAAAGCCTGCGCATTCTGGCGGGCATGATGGATTCGCCCAATATCAGCGATCAGACCGTCAATTCCGAACGCGCGGTGGTGCTTGCCGAGCAGCGCGAGCAGTTCGGCGCGGCGGTGAAGGTGGGCGATGCCTTGCGCGCGCATTTCTTCAGCGGGCAGAAGCTGGCGACACGGTCGCCGATCGGGACGACGGCCACGCTGACCGGTGCGACGGCGACCGGACTGAAGGCGTTCCACGATCGCTGGTATCGCCCCGAGCGCGCGGTGGTCGTGGTATCGGGCGATCTCGATCCGGCGGTGATGGAAGCGATGGTGCGCAACCGTTTCAGCGGCTGGAAGGGAGATGGTCCGGCGCCCGCCGATCCCGATTTCGGCAAGCCCGACATGAAGGCGCCGGCCGCCGCCGCCGTGGTCGAGCCGAGTTTCCCCACCATGATCCAGATGGCGGTGCTGCGTCCCTGGGAGCAGGTGGAGGACACCATCTCCTATAATGAAGGGCTGATGGTCGACGCGGTGGCGCTGCGCATCATCAATCGCCGGCTGGAGACGCGCGCGCGGGCGGGCGGCAGCTTCCTCCAGGCACAGGTCGATCAGGAGGATGTGTCGCGTTCGGCGGACACGACGACGGTGTCGCTGGTGCCGATCGGCGACGACTGGCGCGCGGCGTTGCGCGACGTGCGCGCGGTGATCGCGGAGGCGACGACGGTTCCGCCGGGCGCCGCCGATATCGAGCGTGAGGTGAGCGAGTTCGATCTCGCTTTGCTTGGACAGGTCGAGAATGCCGGCGCGGAGCCGGGCTCCAAACAGGCGGACGATCTCGTCCGCGCCGTCGATATCCGCGAAACGGTGACGACGCCGCAGGGCGCGCTCGACATCTTCCGTGGCGCGAAGCGGCTGTTCACCCCCGAACGCATCCGTGACGCCACCAAGCGGCTGTTCGCCGGCGCCGGCCCACGCATCCTGCTGATCACGCCCAAGACGGTGCCCAACGCGACCCAGCTCGCCAGCGCCGCGCTGTCCGAAACCGTGACCGCATCGACGCTGGGCGCCAATGCCCGCGCGGTCACTTTCGACGACGTGCCCAAGCTCGGCACGCCGGGGACGGTGGTGAGCCGGTCTTCGCTGACCCAGTTGCCGATCGAGACGGTGAAGCTGTCGAACGGCGTCAACCTGATCCTGTTCCCCAACCAGGGCGAGCCGGGCAAGGTCTATGTCTCGGTGCGCTTCGGCAATGGTTACAAGGCGTTGCCCGCCAAGCGCGAGACTCTGGCCTGGTCCGGCCCGATGGCGCTGGTCGGCACCGGCATCGGTGATCTGGGGCTGGAAGAGCTCGATCGGCTGACCAATGGGCGCAAGATCAACATGGGTGTCTCGATCACCGAGGACGCCTTTGTGATGAGCGCGGAGACGCGCGCACCCGATCTGGCCGATCAGTTGAAGCTGCTCGCGGCCAAGCTGGACAAGCCCGGCTGGGATCCGGCGCCGATCGTCCGCGCACGCGCGCAATTGCTCGCCAGCTACGAGATCATGGGGGCTTCGCCCGGCAATGTGCTGACGCGCGATCTCGATGCGCTGGTGCGCGGCGGCGATCCGCGCTGGACGACGCCCGACCGCAAGGAGATCGAAGCGCTGACGCCCGAAAGCTTCCGCGCGCTCTGGGCGCCGCTGCTGGCGACCGGCCCGATCGAGGTGCAGATCTTCGGCGACTTCAAGACCGAGGATGCGGTGAACGCCGCGCTTGCCACCTTCGGCGCGATGAAGCCGCGTGGCCCCGCGCCGATCGAGCCCGGCAGCGAGCGGACCGGCGTGCCCGTGCATGTCGCCAAGCCGGTGACGCGCACGCATAGCGGCCCGCCCGAACAGGCGGCGGCGGTGATCGCCTGGCCCACGGGCGGTGGCCTCGATACCGTCGTCGAATCGCGTAAACTCGAAGTGCTGGCGGCGATCTTCAACGACCGGCTGTTCGATCAGCTCCGCAATGCGGCGGGCGCCAGCTACAGCCCCACCGTATCGAGCCAGTGGCCGACCGGCATGGACAATGGCGGCTATATGATCGTGCTGGGGCAATTGAAGCCCGAGGGTGTCGACCTGTTCTTCAAGCTCAGCCGGGAAATCGCGGCCGATCTGGCGGCCAAACCCGTCGATGCCGACGAGCTGGCGCGGACATTGGGGCCGATCAAGCAATATTATGCGCGCGCCGGCACCGCGAACCAGTTCTGGCTGCGCCAGACCGCGGGCTCGTCACGCGATCCCCGCCGGATCGCGGCGATGGCGAGCCTGGCGCGCGATTTCCTGCAGATCACGCCCGAGCAGATCCAGGAAACCGCGAAACGCTATCTGGCGCCCGGCAAGGACTGGTCGATGGTGGTGCTGCCGCAAGCCGCCGTGCCGAAGGCGGCGCCCGCGAAGAAGACGGCGGCGCGCTGAACCTTCCCTCGTCATTCCGGCGAAAGCCGGAATCTCGTGCACTAAGTCACAGGAGATTCCGGCTTTCGCCGGAATGACGGGTGAGGGAAATCGGGCAGGCTTTTCCCGCTTCCCGTCGCTACCCCGCCTATTGCGACGGGTAACGCTCGAACGCCGGCAGGGTATGAACCTCCGCCATCCAGCCGATGCGGTCGGCGGTCTGGATGTGCACCTGCGCCGGAACGGCGTCGGGATCGTCATAGGTGGCGCTCTGCACATCGACGATGCCGGGCAGGATCTCGGCGTTGCGATAGAACAGCCCGGTCCCGCAATCGCCGCAGAAGAAGCGGCGGCCATTTTCCGATGAGGCATATTCGCGCGGGCTGCCCTGGGTCAGGGTGAGCGCGTCCTCGGGATACATGGTCCAGCCGACCATCGGCGCCCCCGCCGCGCGGCGGCAATCGGTGCAGTGGCACAGGGCATGGTGCATGGGGTCGCCGTTCAGCTCGTAACGGACGGCCCCGCAATGGCATCCACCGCTATTGGTCATGTCGCTCTCCTCATATGGCCGACGCCAGTGTCCTGGCCCGTCGCTTCTTTATCCATGCCAACATGCGCAAGCCAAGCGCCGCGACGGCGAGCGGCGCGAAGATCAGCCCCGTCGCCATCCGTTCGGGATCGGCGAGCCGCCCGGCATAGCTGAAGAAGAAGATGAACCAGATATAGTGGATACCGAAGCCGTGCAGCCGCTTCCATGCCGCGCCCAGCGCGCGCTGGCTCGCATCGTTCGAGGTCAGCGCCATCGCCAGGATCAGCACATAGGCGAAGCCGCCGCCGATCAGGGTGAGCAATGGCCGCTGTTCGCCGGTGAGGTTGAGGGCGTGGACGAGCGCGGCGAGATGCACGGTATGCGCCAGCGCGAAACCCAGGCCCCATTGCCGGCGCCGCTGGCGGATGCGGCGAGTCAGCGCCGATGGGAACAGCGTGTCGAGTGCCGCGGCCGAATAGGCGACCAGGAAGATCAGGAAACTCGCCCGCGCCGTCCAGCGCGCGGCGAGGCGGGATTGTTCAACAAAGTCGCCGCCAGACAAGGCGGCGGCCGCGACCGCCGTCGCCGAGGCGACAAAGGCGATCAGGATCGGCGTGGCGCGATGCGAACGAACCGACATGGCTGGTTCCTCCCCTGGGGCGTGTTGTCAGCCCCGGGAAGGCGAGGCGTCAAGCCGAGACCTGATCGATCCAGTCCTGGAGGTTGTAATGATTGGTCACACGCGTGATACGGTTGCCGCCGATCTCGAAAAAGGCGCCGACGCGCAGGTGATAATGCTGGCCGCGCGCGGCGGGCAGATCGCTGTCGGTCTTGAGATATTTGCCTTCCAGGAAGAATTCCGCCGACGCGCGGTTGCCGGCGGGCGAATAGAGGATGACCGGATCGATCACGCGTTCCTTGTAGCAGCGGTTCATATGCTCGAGGAATTCGCGGAACTTGCCGATCCCTTCGCGCGGGGCGCCCTGGCAGGGTTCGTGGACGATCGACTCGTCGAGCAGCGACAGCATCGCCTCCACATCGCCGTGATTGAAGGCGGCGTAATAGGATTCGACAATTCCGGTCATCGATCGCTCCACTTCAGCGGTTCTGGCCCGCCCTATGCCATTCCCGCGGGTGCGGGAATGGCATTGTACCGTCAGAGAACATATTTGCTGAGATCGGTGTTGCGCGCGACCGCCGCGAGCTGGGCATCGACATAGGCGGCGTCGACGGTCAGCTTGCTGTCCTTGCGGTCCTCGGCATCGAAACTCACCTCTTCGAGCAGCTTCTCCATCACCGTCTGCAGCCGGCGCGCGCCGATATTCTCGATCTGGCCGTTCACTTCGGCGGCGATCCTGGCGACCGCCTTGATGCCATCCTCGGTGAATTCGATCTCGACGCCCTCGGTTCCGATCAGCGCCTTGTATTGCTGGGGCAGCGAAGCCTTGGTGTCGGAAAGGATGCGGACGAAATCCTCCTCGGTCAGCGCCTTCAGCTCGACGCGGATCGGCAGGCGGCCCTGCAGTTCGGGCAGCAGGTCGCTGGGCTTGGCGACGTGGAAGGCGCCGCTGGCGATGAACAGGATATGGTCGGTCTTCATCGGGCCGTATTTGGTTGCGACCGTCGTGCCCTCGATCAGCGGCAGCAGATCGCGCTGTACGCCTTCGCGGCTGACCGATCCGCCACGCACGTCGGAGACCGCGATCTTGTCGATCTCGTCGAGGAAGACGATGCCGTTGGCTTCCGCATCGGCGAGCGCGGTGCGGCTGACCTCATCCTGATCGAGGCGCTTGTCGGCTTCCTCCTCGACCAATTTGGTCCAGGCGGAGCGGACGTTGATCTTGCGGCGCTTGAGCTGCTGGCCGCCGAACGCCTTGCCCATCATGTCGGACAGGTTGATCATGCCGATCTGACCGCCTTGGCCCGGCATTTCGAAGGGCATGGAGGGCGCCGCCTCCAGCTCGATCTCGATCTCCGTATTGTCGAGATGGCCGTCATGGAAGCGCTGGCGGAAGGCGGAGCGCGTCGCTTCGCTGGCATCCTTGCCGGTCAGCGCGTCGAGCAGCCGGTTCATCGCGGCTTCCTCGGCCTTGTCCTTCACCGCGTTGCGGCGGCGTTCCTTTTCCAGCCGGATCGCTTCCTCGACCAGGTCGCGCGCGATCTGTTCCACGTCGCGGCCGACATAGCCGACTTCGGTGAACTTGGTCGCCTCCACCTTCACGAAGGGCGCGTCGGCGAGCTTGGCCAGGCGGCGGCTGATCTCGGTCTTGCCGCAGCCCGTGGGCCCGATCATCAGGATGTTCTTGGGCGTCACCTCGTCGCGCAGATCGGGGCCGAGTTGCTGGCGGCGCCAGCGATTGCGCATCGCGACCGCGACGGCGCGCTTGGCTTCCTTCTGGCCGATGATGTGCGCATCGAGCGCGGCGACAATGGCTTTGGGGGTAAGGTCGTCGTTCATGTCATCTTCCATTGGCCCGCGCGAAACCGCGGGGCGCATAGACTGGGTCGATTGTCGATCGGATGGGCGGCCGGATCAGGTGGCCGAATCCATCGTCTCGATGGTGAGCTGGTCGTTGGTGTAGACGCACAGGTCCGCCGCGATGCCCATCGCCTTGCGGCAGATGGTTTCGGCGTCGCCTTCATAGTCCACCAGCGCGCGGGCGGCGGCGAGCGCGAAATTGCCGCCCGATCCGATCGCGGCGACCCCGGCCAGCGGTTCCAGCACGTCGCCATTGCCGGTCAGGATCAGCGTCGTTTCCTTGTCGGCGACGATCATCATCGCTTCAAGGTTGCGCAGATATTTGTCGGTCCGCCAGTCCTTGGCGAGTTCGACCGCGGCGCGCATCAACTGGCCGTTCGCGCGCTCCAGCTTTGCTTCCAGCCGCTCGAACAGGGTGAAGGCGTCGGCGGTGGCGCCGGCGAAGCCGCCGATCACGCTGCCGTCACCCAGCCTGCGCACCTTGCGGGCATTGGGTTTCATCACGGTCTGGCCCATCGAGACCTGGCCGTCGCCGGCGATCACGACCTTGCCGTTCTTGCGCACCGAAAGGATCGTGGTGCCGTGCCATTTGGGCATTTCGCTCATTCAGATAGATTCCTGCGTTCCCCGCTTCATCGATGGGCGCGATATGGGTTGGCACCCGCATCACCGCAAGCACATGCTCCTTTCGTCGAAAAGCTGGCGCAATGCCCGGTGATTCGGTTATCCTCTCTCTTTCGGGCGAAAGGAGGGCGCCCGGCTGGCATCGACCCCGAGACGAGGGAGGTGACGTATGGCGAGTGCATTTGGTGAAACCGGTGTTCCACCCGGTTACCGGGTCCTGCTGGTGGAGGATGATTCCCTGCTGGCCGAAATCGCATCCGAACAACTCGAATCCATCGGCTGCACGGTGGCGCATGTCGCACCCGATGCGGAGGCGGCGATCGCCTGGGTCGATGGCGGCGGAGAGGTCGATCTGCTCTTCGCCGATATCGTGATGCCGGGCATGAACGGCGTCGCGCTCGCGGTCTATCTGAGCGACCGCCGCCCCGATATCCGCGTGCTGCTCACCACCGGCTATGGCGCCGCGCTGGTCGACGAACAGAGCCGGCATTACCGGGTGATCGGCAAGCCCTGGCGCAGCGAGGAGATCGCGGCCGAGATCTGCGGCGTTGCGTCGCGGCCGATCCGGCCCGTGTTGAACATCTAGCGTCCAAGACCGATTCCAGCGAGCGCTGGAGCCGTGATGCTGGGTTCGCTCGACGAGTGTCTCGAGCATCGCATGCGCCCCGGCGTTCGCCGGGGCGGCATCGCGAGTTCGGCGCCTTATGCCGCTTCCTGCGCCTCCAGCGCTTCGCTCGCTTCCAGCCAGCGCGCTTCCGCCTCTTCCAGCTCCTGCTCGACCTTGCCGCGCGCCTGCATCAGTTCGCCCATGGTTCGCTTGGCATCCTGCGGGGTGGCGGACGCGGGATCGAACATCGCGCGGTCGATCTCCGAACGCCGCGTGGTCAGGCGCTTGATGTCGGCTTCCGCCGCCTTCACCGCCTCGCGAATCGCGCGATTGCGCTCGCGGGCATCGGCGGCCGCCTTGCGCGCGTCCTTGGCCGAAACCTTGGGCGCTGCCGGCTTTTCCTGTGCGGGCGCGGTGCCGCCCTTGCCCAGGATCAGATCGGTATAATCGTCGAGCGAGCCCGAAAATTCCCTGGCGGTGCCGCCATCGACCAGCACCAGCCGGTCGGCGGCCAGTTCCAGCATGTGGCGATCATGGCTGACGAGCACGACGGCGCCCGAATAGCCGTTGAGCGCCTGGACGAGCGCCTCGCGCGAATCGACGTCGAGATGGTTGGTCGGTTCGTCGAGGATCAGCATATGCGGCGCGTCGCGCGTGATCAGCGCCAGCGCCAGCCGCGCGCGTTCGCCGCCCGAAAGCTTGCCGACCAAAGTCGTCGCCTTGTCGCCCGAAAAGCCGAATCGGCCGAGCTGCGCGCGCACCGCGCCCGGCGTCGCGCCCTTCATCAGTCGCGTCATATGTTCGACCGGGGTGTCGCCCGCGTCGAGCTCCTCCACCTGATATTGGGTGAAATAGCCGACGCGCATCTTGCCCGATGCGGTGATCTCGCCCGCCATCGGTGCGAGCTGCGCGGCGAGCAGCCGCGCCAGCGTGGTCTTGCCGTTGCCGTTGCGTCCCAGCAGCGCCACCCGATCGGTGGGGTCGAGGCGCAGGTTGAGCCGCTCCAGGATCGGCTTGCCCTCGGTATAGCCCACGCTCGCCAGATCGAGCGTCACCAGCGGCGGGCGCAATTCGTCCGGGCTCGGAAAATCGAAGCTCAGCGAGGGATCCTCGGCCATCGCCGCGATCGGCGCCATCTTCGCCAATGCCTTGGCGCGCGATTGCGCCTGCTTGGCGGTGCTCGCACGGGCGCTGTTGCGCGCGATGTAATCCTGCAGCTTGGCGCGCTGTGCCGCCTGGGCGGCGCGCGCCGATTCGAGCTGGGCCATCCGTTCGGCGCGCTGCTTCTCGAACGCGTCGTAGCCGCCGGGATACAGCGTCGTCCGCCCACCCTCCAGATGCAGGATATGATCGACGACATTGTTGAGCAGGTCGCGTTCGTGGCTGATCACCACCATCGTCGCGCGATAGGATTTCAGGAAATTCTCGAGCCAGAGCGTGGCTTCGAGGTCCAGGTGGTTGCTGGGCTCGTCGAGCAGCAGCAGGTCCGGTTCCGAAAACAGCAGCGCGGCGAGCGCGACGCGCATCCGCCAGCCGCCCGAAAAACTGTCGAGCGGGCGGTGCTGCGCTTCTTCGTCGAAGCCCAGGCCCACCAGGATCCGCGCCGCGCGCGCCGGCGCCGCATGCGCGTCGATCGCGATCAGCCGTTCGTGAATCTCACCGATGCGGTGCGGATCATGCGCGGTTTCGGCCTCGGCCATCAACGCGGCGCGCTCGAGATCGGCGGCCAGCACGGTTTCGAACGGCGTCGCGCTGCCGCCCGGCGCGTCCTGCGCGATATAGCCGATGCGGCTGCCGCGCGGCATGTCGACCGATCCCGAATCGGCTTCGCCCGTACCGGCGATCACCTTCATCAGGGTCGATTTGCCGGCGCCGTTGCGGCCGATCAGGCCGACGCGGCTGCGCGGCGGCAGTGACGCGGTCGCGCCGTCGAGGATAAGGCGCCCGCCCAGGCGCACGGTGATACCGGAAATCGAAAGCATCGCGGGCCGATAGCAGGCGGGATGCGAGGCGTCATCCCGCATCGCGGGGATGCCGGATCGCGTTGATGTTTCTGTTGAGGAAGAAACTGGTCGGGACGAGAGGATTCGAACCTCCGACCCCCACACCCCCAGTGTGATGCGCTACCAGGCTGCGCTACGTCCCGACCGAAGGCGGGCGCTTTAGGGCGAAGTCCGGCGTCTGGCAAGCCTTCGCCGCGCGCCATGCCAAACAAGCAGAAGTTGCCCGCGATGTCTGGGCATGTTAGGCGCCCGCCTTTCACGGAGGATGCAGCACGCGTCCTCGCCCTTGTCACGGGTGACATTGATGATCTTCACTCCCGCTTATGCCCAGGCCGCCGGCGCAGCTTCGTCGAGCGGCGGCATGGCCGCCTTCTTCGTTCAGGTCGCACCGCTGATCCTGATCTTCGTGATCTTCTGGTTCCTCATGATCCGCCCGCAGCAGAAGCGGATGCGCGAGCATGCGGCCCGCATCAACGCGGTGCAGAAGAATGATCAGGTGGTCACCGGTGGCGGCCTGGTCGGCAAGGTCACCAAGGTCGACGACGCGCATGTCGAGGTCGAGATCGCCAGCGGCGTGAAGGTGAAGGTCGTCAAATCCACGCTGAGCGACGTGATGCCGGTCGGCGGCGCGCGGCCGGCCAACGACTGAGCCCGGCGATGCTCGATTTCCCGCGCTGGAAGGTCTGGCTGGTCTGGCTGCTCATCGTCATCAGCTGCGCCTATTCGATCCCGAGCTTCTTCCCCAAGGCGCAGACCGCGACCTGGCCGAGCTTCGCTCAGGTACGCTTCAACCTCGGTCTCGACCTGGCGGGCGGCAGCCACCTGATGTTCGAGGCGGACACCGGCGACGTCGCCAAGCAGCGGCTCGAATCGATGGAGGACATCGTCCGCACCGAGATGCGCCGGGCCAGCCCGCGCATCGAGATCGGCGATATCTCGTCGCAGGGCGGGCAGCTGTCCTTCATGGTCCGCGACGCCAGCCGTGTCGATGCCGCCGTGGAACTGATGCGTGCGCAGACGCAGGGCGCGGGCATGACCGGCCAGCGCGACTGGGATGTAAGCGTGGTGGATGCCACGCGAATCGTGCTGAAACCCACCCAGGCGGGCATCGCCAAGTCGCTCGACGATGCGATGGCGACAGCGCGCGAAGTCGTCGCGCGCCGCATCGATCCCGATGGCACCAAGGAAGTGACCGTGGTGCGCCAGGGCAGCAATCGCCTGGTTGTCCAGGTGCCCGGCGTCGAGGATCCCGGATCGCTCAAGGAGCTTGTCGGAAAGACCGCGAAGCTCGATTTCAAGCTGGTCGATCTCAACGCCAATCCCAATGAGGTCGCGCAGGGGCGCGCGCCGGTCGGCAGCCAGGTGCTGCCGCAGGTCGGCGGTGGCTTCATCGCGGTCAAGCGCCAGGTGATGGTGAGCGGCGACCAGTTGATCGACGCCACCCAGACCTTCGACCAGCAGTCCAACGCGGCGGTGGTCTCGATCCGCTTCGACAGCCAGGGCGCCAAGCGCTTCGCGCGCGTGACGCAGGAAAATGTCGGCAAGCCGTTCGCGATGATTCTCGACGGGATGGTGCTGTCCGCGCCCAATATCAACGAGCCGATCCTGGGCGGTCAGGCGCAGATCTCGGGCAACTTCACGGTCGAGAGCGCGAACGCGCTCGCGATCCAGCTCCGCTCGGGCAAGCTGCCGGTCGCGCTCAAGGTGATCGAGGAACGCACGGTCAGCCCCGAACTCGGTGCCGATTCGATCGAGAAGGGCGCGATCGCGGGCATTGTCGCCACGCTGGCCGTGATCATCTTCATGATCGTCACCTATGTCCGTTTCGGTATCTATACGACGGCGGCGCTGGTCGTGAACGCCTTCATGATCCTGGGCGTCATGGCGATCTTCAATGCCACGCTGACGCTGCCCGGGATCGCCGGCTTCGTGCTAACGATCGGCGCGGCGGTGGACGCTAACGTGCTGATCAACGAGCGTATCCGAGAGGAGCAGCGACGAGGCAGGCACACGCTGCAGGCGGTGGAGTTCGGCTATAAGGAGGCCAGTCGCGCGATCTTCGACGCGAACATCACCAACGTCATCTCCGCCGCGATCATGTTCACCTTCGGCCAGGGGCCGGTTCGCGGCTTCGCGGTGGTGCTCACCATCGGCATCATCACGTCGGTGTTCACCGGCGTCACCTTCACTCGGTTGCTGGTCGCGCAATATCTGAAGCGCAACAGGCCGAAGGAACTGGTGATCTGATGTTGCGCCAGCCCCATCGCTTCTCCCGGAAAACTCCGTATTCCTGCATTCCCGCCTTTGCGGGGATGACGCAGGATAAAGGCATCGACCCATGCGTCCGCTAAAGCTCGTCCCAGACAACACCAACATCCCGTTCCTGAAATACAGGAACATCGCGATGGCCTTTTCGATGTTGCTGATCATCGGCTCGCTGGCGCTGGTCGCCGTGCGCGGCTTCAACCTCGGCATCGATTTCGTCGGTGGGCAGATGGTGCGAGTCACCTTCGACCAGCCCGTGAATATCGAGAAATTGCGCGGAACCGTGGAATCGCTCGGCCAGGGCGAGGCTTCGATCCAGCAGTTCGGGCCCAAGGAAGTCGCGATCCGCACGCCGTTGCCCGATGGCGACGAGACCGCCGCGAACCGCGCGGCCGAAGAGATCCGCGCCACCGTGCAAAAGGCGTATCCGGGCGCGCATCTTGGCGGCACCGAAAGTGTCTCGGGCAAGGTCAGTCAGGAACTCTTCCGCACGGGCGCCCTGGCGCTCGGCCTCGCCATGTTCGCGATCGCGCTCTACATCTGGTTCCGTTTCGAATGGCAGTTCGGCGTCGGCGCGCTCTTCGCGCTGTTCCACGACGTCGCGCTGACATTGGGCTTCTTCGCGCTGACCCAGCTCGAATTCGACCTCGACGTGGTGGCCGCGATTTTGACGATCGTCGGCTATTCGCTCAACGACACGATCGTGGTCTATGACCGTATTCGCGAGAATATGCGAAAATACCGCAAGATGGACATGATCGGCCTGCTCGATCTGTCGGTCAACGAAACGCTGTCGCGCACCCTCGTCACCTCGCTGTCGCTGATCATCGCGCTGTCGGTGCTGCTGGTGCTCGGCCCCGACGTGATCTTCGGTTTCACCGCATCGATGCTGCTCGGTATCGGCATCGGGACCTTCTCGTCGGTCTATGTCTCGGCGGCGATCCTCCTCTGGCTCAAGCTGAAGCCCGACAGCTTCCTGCCCAAGGAAAGCGCGACGGCGAATGCGGCGGAGCGTGTCCGCTCGAGCGATCCCAACGACGGCGCGGTGCCGTGAGCATCCAGGTCCGGCCCGATGCGGCCGGGCCGGGGCCGCGCATCACCGGCTTCGCCGACGGCGGCTTCCGGATCGATGGCCGCGTGATGACGGCCGCGTTGCTGACGCCGCAGAATGCGGCGGCATGGGACGCACCTGCTCTCGATGCGCTTGATGCGGTGGCATTGGCGCCGCTGGTCGCGGTACGGCCTGAATTCATCCTGATCGGCACCGGTGCCGTGATGGCGCGGCCGCCGCGCGCGCTGGTCGATGCGCTCGATGCGGACGGGATCGGCGTGGAGGCGATGGACAGTCGCGCCGCCGCCCGCGCCTGGGGGATATTGCGCGGCGAGGATCGCTGGATCGCCGCCGCCTTGCTGCCGCTGGCCTGACCGTCAGGCGCCGCGCGCGATTGCCGACAGATGCGCGAACAGCGCCTGGCTGTTTGCCGGCCAGGTGAAGCGCGCGGCCGCGGCCCGAACCACCGACGCCGGCGGCGGATCGCCGACCAGCGATGCGATGGCGGCGGCGATCGCGGCGGGGGTGCGTGCCGCGATCCGGCCGATAGCGGGGCTTTGCACCACTTCGCGCGCGCCGCCCGTGTCGGTGATCACGATCGGCGTGCCGCAGGCGAGCGCTTCGACCCAGGCATTGGCCAGTCCTTCGGACGCCGAAGGCAACGCCATCACGTCGGCGGCGGCCAGGATCTGCGCGATCTCGTCATGCGGCAGGCTGCCGGTGAAGCGCACGCGTTCCGAAATGCCGAGCTTCGATGCCTGCGCTTCGAGTGCGACCCGATCGGGGCCGTCGCCCACAAGCATCAACGTGACGCCGGGGAGCGACGCCACCGCATCGATCAGGATCGCCTGACCCTTGCGCGGGATGAGCGCGCCGATGCTGGCGACGAGCGGCCCCGTCACGCCGAGTTCGGCCTTCAGCGCCGCGCGGTCGCGCGGTGCGAACCGGTCGAGGTCGACGCCGGTGTGATGGACGCGAATCCGCTCTTCAGCCATGCCGAGCGCTACCATGTCGCGTTTCATCGCGTCGCTCACCGCCAGCAAACCGGCCGCGTTGACCCCGGCCAGATGCACCGCGTCCGCAGTGGCGGGCTGGTGCCCCCAATAATGGATATCGGCACCGCGCGCCTTGACCGAATAAGGTAGGCGGAGCGCCTGGGCGACGCGCATCGCCGCCGGGCCGTCGGGAAAGAAGAATTCGGCGTCGATCACATCGAAGGGCCGTTCGGCATGCAGCCTGCGCGCGATCGGCAGGATGGCGCGCGCCATCAGCGCGCCGCTCGCGCGGCCATTGGCGCCGGGAATCACGGGGAAGCGGGGGCGATGAATGCTCAGCCCCTTCCATTGCTCATGCCCGGGGAGCTTCGCGAGCGCGCGATAGCGGGCATGGCGTGACAGCGGCCATGGCGGGATGCCGACCGGCGCGATCACTTCGATCGAGACATCGTCACGCGCGGCGAGGCCAAGCGTCTGCCGTTCGACGAACACGCCGAAAACGGGCCGGCTCTCATCGGGAAAGAGCGAAGCGATGGTGAGGACACGCAGCATCGCCGGCAGCATAGGACGGTGAGGGTTAAATTCCTCCCAGCGCCTTACGCTCAGCGCAATATGTCGATCCGCTCGGCCAGAGGATAGGCGAACAGCACGTCGCTTTCGCCATCGGTCGCGATTGTCGCATCCGCGTGCACGAGCCAACATTCGCCGGCCTGCCATGCTTCTCCCGCGATATCGCCGGTGCCGCTGATCGGCACGAACCAGCCGGACATGCCCGGCGGCAACGCGATCCGGCCCCGTGGCGCGCGCCAGCGTTCGAGCACGAATTTCGGCCCTTCGGCCAGGATCGTACGGCCCGGCGCCGGAGTTTCGGGCGTGAAATTGGGCACGAATGGTTCGGGATCCGACACCGCGATGCCATCGTCGAGATGCAGTTCGCGCGGCCGGCCATAATCGTAGAGCCGATAGGTGAGGTCGACATTTTGCTGGACCTCGATCAGCGTGATGCCCGCGCCGATCGCATGGACGGTGCCGGCGGGTGAGTAATAGACCTGGCCGGGTTTCACCGGCTTCCAGTCGACCAGCGCCTCGATGCTGCCGTCGAGCGCGGCGGCGCGCAGCATTTCGCGGCTGACGGGCCCGCGGGTGCCGATCGCGATGGTCGAATCGGGCTCCGCCGCCAGGATCACCCAGGCTTCGTCCTTCCCGCGCGCATGGCCCGACGCGCGTGCCGCCGCATCGTCGGGATGGACCTGGATCGACAGCCTCTCCGCCGTGAAGAGATATTTGACCAGCAGTTCGGGCGTTTCCTCGGTTTCGTCCTGGAACCAGATCTCGCCCACCGGCGCGCCGTCGGCCGGCGGATCGGTAAAGCCCGGCCACAGCGAATGCCGGCCCCAGGGCTTCTCGACACGGCGGGTGGTCAGGCGTTTGGCGGTCATCGTGGCTCCGGGCGCTGGCTGCGTATCAGTCTGGCTGAATGCGCCCGTGCGGGCAACGGTTCCGCACGTTCGGCCGACGCATCCATGGGCTCGGCAAACCGCTTGGCGAAGCCCCAAGGCTCGGCTAGAACCCGCGCCATGCGTAGCCTTTCCCTGAAGCCGCTGGCTCTTGCCGCCGCCGCCGTCTCCCTTGTCGCGCTGGCCGGTTGCGCCAACAAGAATTCGCAGAAGCGTGCCGACACCAACTATGTCGCCCGCGACGTCAACACGCTCTACAATGCGGGCAAGGATCGGCTCGATCGCGGCCAGTACAAGCTGGCCGCCGCGCTGTTCGACGAGGTCGAACGCCAGCATCCCTATTCGCCCTGGGCGCGCCGCGCGCAGCTGATGAGCGCGTTCAGCTATTATGCGGCGAAGGACTATACCGAATCGATCCAGTCGGCGCAGCGCTTCCTGGCGATCCATCCGGGCAACAAGGACGCGCCCTACGCCTATTATCTGATCGCGCTCGATTATTACGAGCAGATCACGGACGTCACGCGCGACCAGAAGATCACGCAGCAGGCGCTCGCGGCGCTCGGCGAGCTCACGCGCCGCTATCCCAACACCCGCTATGCGGCCGATGCGCGGCTGAAGATCGATCTCGTCAACGATCACCTTGCCGGCAAGGAGATGGAGATCGGTCGTTTCTATCAGCGCCGGTCGCAATGGCTGGCGGCGGCGGCGCGTTTCCGTTCGGTGGTCGACCAGTATCAGACCACCACGCACACGCCGGAAGCGCTGATGCGCCTGACCGAATCCTATCTCGCGATCGGCATGCGGGAGGAAGCGAAGAAGTCCGCGGCTGTGCTCGGCACGAATTATCGCGGCACGAAATGGTATGGTCGCGCCTTTGAGCTGATGCAGAAGAATCCTGTCTGAACGCCCGGTCGGCCGTCCTCGTTCGAGGATGAATGACGCGGCTCGAAAGATCGGCCAGGGCGGGCTGCGCGATATGAGAATCGCACCGCTCGCTCTTGTCATGTGCTGCCGCATCGTTTTTGCGGAAAACCGGTTCCCACTTTTCCGCACGATGCTTTAATCAATCCGCGATGCTGTCCGTCCTGTCCATTCGCGATGTCGTCCTGATCGAGGCGCTCGACCTGGAATTCGGTCGCGGCCTTGGCGTGCTCACCGGCGAAACCGGTGCCGGCAAATCGATCCTGCTCGATTCGCTCGGTCTTGCGCTCGGCGCGCGCGCCGAAAGCGGGCTCGTCCGCCAGGGGCAGACCCAGGCCGTGGTCAGTGCCAGCTTCGAGATCGCCGATCCCGCACATCCCGCACGCGCCATGCTGACCGAAAATGGTCTGGCGACGGCGGCAGGCGAGCCGGTCGTCGTCCGCCGCGTGGTGAAGGCCGATGGCGGCAGCCGCGCCTTCGTCAACGATCAGCCGGTCTCCGCCGGGCTGCTGCGCGAGCTGGGCAGCATGCTGGTCGAGATCCACGGCCAGCATGACGATCGCGGATTGCTCAACGCGCGCGGTCATCGTGGCTTGCTCGACAGTTTCGCGCGGGCCGATGTCCGCGCCGTCGCCGCGGCGCATGGTGCGTGGCGCGCCGCCGAACAGGCGCTGGCGCGCGCGCGCGCCGATATCGAGACCGCCGCGCAGGATCGCGACTGGCTGGAACATGCGATCGACGAGCTCTCCCGCTTCGCGCCCGAGGATGGCGAGGAAGAGACGCTCGCCGCCGAACGCGCCGACATGCAGAAGGGGGCGCGCCTCTCCGAAGACATGGTGGCGGTGATGGATGCGTTCGACGGATCCGACGGCGGCCTCGCCCAGCTTCGCCAGGCCGCGCGCCGGCTCGATCGGATGTCGGGTGAACACCCACTGCTCGCCGAGGCGCTCGCCGCGCTCGACCGCGCGATGATCGAAGCGTCGGATGCGGAGGACAGGCTGAACCAGGCTGCCGAGGCGCTGCGCCACGATCCCGAGCGGCTGGAGACGATCGAGACGCGGCTGTTCGAATTGCGCGGACTGGCGCGCAAGCACCGCGTGGCACCCGATGCGCTGGGCGAATTGCTGCGCGAACTGACCGAGCGCCATGGCCGTATCGAGGCAGGGGCGGAGGGGCTGGTCCGGCTCGAAGCGGAGCTGGCCGAGAAAGCGGCGATCTATCTGCGGGCGGCTGAAGCGCTGAGCCTTGTCCGCCAGGCGGCGGCGGTGAGGCTCGATGCGGCGGTGGCCTCCGAACTCGCGCCGCTGAAGCTCGACGCCGCGCGCTTCCGCACTGTCGTCGAACCATTGCCTGAGGGGCAGTGGAGCGCGGAAGGGCGCGATCGCGTCGAATTCGAGATTTCCACCAATCCCGGAGCGCCCTTCGCACCGCTCGCCAAGATCGCCAGCGGCGGCGAATTGTCGCGCTTCATCCTCGCGCTCAAGGTCGCGCTCGCCGAAGAGGGGGGCGCCGGCACCATGATCTTCGACGAGATCGATCGTGGCGTCGGCGGCGCGGTCGCGTCGGCGATCGGCGAACGGCTGGCACGACTGGCGGACAAGGCGCAATTGCTGGTGGTGACGCACAGCCCGCAGGTCGCAGCGCGGGGCGCCGCGCATCTTCTGATCGCCAAGAGCCATGACGGCACCGTCACGCGCACCGGCGTGACCGCGCTCGACGAGGGGGAGCGCCGCGAGGAGATCGCGCGCATGCTGTCCGGCGCCAATATCACCGATGAAGCCCGCGCGCAGGCGGGCAAGCTGCTGGAGGCCGCGTGACGGGCGGGAATGGCATGATGACTACCGAAGCTGATGCCGCCGCCGAGCTGGAGCGGCTTGCCGCGGAGATCGCGCGGCACAACCGGCTCTACCATACGGATGACGAGCCCGAGATATCGGATGCCGACTATGACGCGCTCGTGCGGCGCAACGCCGCGCTGGAGGCCGAGTTTCCGCATCTGATCCGTGCCGATTCGCCCAGCCGGGCGGTCGGGGCCGCGCCAGCCGGCCATCTCGCCAAGGTTGCGCATGCGCGGGCCATGCTCAGCCTCGACAATGCCTTCGCCGATGATGATGTGATCGAGTTCGTCGTGCGCGTACGACGTTTCCTGGCGCTCGGCGCCGAGGATCGCGTCTCGCTGACCGCCGAGCCCAAGATCGACGGGCTTTCCTGCTCGCTCCGCTACGAAAAGGGCGCGCTGGTGCTGGCGGCGACACGCGGCGACGGCAGCACGGGGGAGGATGTGACCGCCAATGTGCGGACGATCGCCGATATCCCGCAGCGGCTGAGCGGCGACGTGCCCGATGTGTTCGAGGTGCGTGGCGAGGTCTATATGGCCAAGGCCGATTTCACCGCGCTCAACGCGCGGCTGCTCGCCGAGGCGGATGATCCGGAAAAGGCCCGGCAATTCGCCAATCCTCGCAACGCCGCCGCCGGTTCGCTGCGTCAGAAGGATCCGTCGGTCACCGCGTCGCGCCCGCTGCGCTTCCTCGCGCATGGCTGGGGCGAGGTTTCGGCGCTGCCGTCCGACACCCAATATGGCGTGATGCGCGCGATCGCGGGATGGGGATTGCCGGTCAGCGACCTGCTGATCCATGGCGAAGTCGTCGAAGCGGCGCTGGCGCATTATCGGCGGATCGAGCAGATGCGCGCCGATCTGCCCTTCGACATAGACGGCGTCGTCTACAAGGTCGACCGGCTCGACTGGCAGCAGCGGCTGGGCTTCGTGGCGAAGGCGCCGCGCTGGGCGATCGCACACAAATTCCCGGCCGAGCGCGCGCAGACCACACTCAACGCCATCGACATCCAGGTCGGGCGCACGGGCAAACTCACCCCTGTCGCTCGGCTGGAAGCGGTGACGGTGGGCGGCGTGGTCGTGACCAATGCGACGCTGCACAATGCCGACGAGATCGGCCGCCTGAACGCCTGGCCGGGCGATCGTGTCGTCGTGCAGCGCGCCGGCGACGTCATCCCGCAGATCGTCGAGAATCTCTCGCGTGACGAAGCGCGCGGCACCTGGCTCTTTCCCCAGGCCTGCCCCGAATGCGGCTCCGCCGCCGAGCGCGAGCCCGGTGAAGTCGATTATCGCTGCACCGGCGGCCTGATCTGCCCCGCGCAACGCGTCGAGCGGCTGCGCCACTTCGTCTCGCGCCATGCGCTCGATATCGAAGGACTGGGGCTGACGCAGATCGTCCAGTTCTTCAATGACGGGCTGATCGCCAGCCCGGCGGACATCTTCAAGCTCAGCGAAGAACAGTTGCTCGCGCGCAAGAAGAAGGGCGATGTCTGGGCCGCCAATCTGATCGCCGCGATCGATGCGCGCCGTGCGCCGCCGCTCGATCGCTTCCTGTTCGCGCTGGGCATCCGCCATGTCGGGGAGGTGACGGCGCGCGATCTGGCGCGGCGCTATCGCAGCTGGGCGGATTTCCGCGCGCTGATCGACCGCGCGATCGAACGGCGCGGCGAACTCGTCCAGGCGGTCGGCGAAACCGACGAGAAATTCCTCGCGCGCGAGGCGAAGGAACTGGCCGCGGTCGTCGAGACGCCGGGGGTCGGGCCGGAGGTCGCGCTGGCGCTGATCGATTTCTTCGCCGAGCCGCACAATATCGAGGCGGTCGACGATCTTCTCGGTCAGCTTTCTCCCGCCGACGTGATCCACGAGACCCGCGCGTCGGAGGTCAGCGGCAAGACCGTGGTGTTCACAGGCACGCTCGAATCGATGAGTCGCGACGAGGCGAAAGCCCAGGCCGAATCGCTCGGCGCCAAGGTCTCGGGATCGGTTTCATCCAAGACGGATCTGATCGTGGCGGGGCCGGGCGCGGGTTCGAAGCTCAAAAAAGCCGCCGAACTCGGCATCTCCGTCATCGACGAGGCCGGCTGGGCGCGGATCGTTGCCGAAGCTCAATAAACTGGCATGATTAGATAAAATGTTAGTAGATTGGCCGATGTTTAGAGAGTTTTAACTGTTGGCGGGCATTCTCCATAGCCGTGGGGGGATGGAAATGGCGTGTTTCCGTCCAAAGCATTTTCAAGCAAAAGGCTGGACACCCCCATGGCCCAAGGCAGTGCAATTACAGGCAAATCTCGTCTGACGGATGACGATCCGGCGATCGCTGGCATCTTCATTCCGCAGCCCGATCGCCGTCAGGATCAGCGCCTCATCACCATCCTTCGGGTCGGCAAGATGATCTGCGCGCGCAACCAGGAACTCTGCCTGATCCGCAATATATCCGAAGGCGGATTGATGGCGCATGTCTATTCACCCCACGAAGTGGGTGATCGCGTCGTGATCGAGCTCAAGTCCGATCATTGCGTGGCGGGCACGATCCGCTGGCTGCAGGGCGACAATGTCGGCATCGTCTTCGACGAGCGCGTCGACGTTGCCGAAGTGCTGCGCAACCGGGGTGTGGCGGATGGCCGTCGGCCGCGCGCGCCGCGCCTTGAGGTGCGGGGCTATGCGCGGCTGCGGATCGGTTCGGAAACCTGGCGCGTCGAGGTCAGCGATCTTTCGCAGGGCGGCGCCAAGGTGAAGGTGTCCGATTATCTGCCCGTCGACGAGGACGCGGTGGTGACGATCGATGGCCTGCGTCCGGTGAAAGCCGTGATCCGCTGGCAGGAAGGCGATTATGCCGGCCTGGAATTCCTGCCGATTATTCCCCTTGAAGAACTGGTCCAATGGCTCGGCCTGCGGCGCGAGCGCGAGGAACGCGAGAACTGATCGAGGATGCCTTAGGGCATCGTGCGGAAAATGCCTGCCCTGCGCAGGCGGGGGGTGGGACCGGTTTTCTGCAAAAGCAATGCGATCACAGATATCCAGAGCGGGCTGCGCGATTCATGTTCCGTGCAGCCCGCTCTCGCATCGTCGGGATCGCTCAGCCCTTGCCGCTTCACTCTTGCCATGGGGCGCCGCTGACGGAATAGTCGGCGTGCTGTGGGCAAGGGGGTGGCGATGGACCGATCCGGGCTGGAAGGGCGCGATGCACTGTTCGTGATGGCGCGGGTGCTGATCGCCAGTGTGTTCGTGGGGCTGGGGCTCGAGCGGATCGTCGTCATGCTGGGCGGCAGCGTGCCATTCTCGCCCGGCGCATTCGGTTTCTCGGCATTCGAGGCGGCGGCCGGCATCGCGATCATGATCGGATGGCGGGTTGCGGTCATCGCGCCGCTGATGGCGGCTTTCCTGCTTGTCGATGCCGTCCTCTCGCATCCCTTCTGGGCGGTGCCGGCGGCCGATTTCCACGACCAGTGGCTGCATTTCCTCAAGAATATGAGCGCGATCGGCGGCCTGCTCCTGCTGGCGCTGCTCGCCCGCGCGCGCGGGCCGGCCTGAGATGGCGGATCCCGCCGCGCAGGGCCTGCTGCGCCTTCGCTCGCACACGCATGACGATGCGAAGGTCGGCTATGTCGAACTGTTCTTCGATCTCGTCTTCGTCTTCGCGGTCACCCAGCTCAGTCACGGCCTGCTTGCGCATCTGACGCCGCTTGGCGCCGTTCACACGGCCATGCTGCTGCTCGCGGTCTGGTGGGTCTGGATCTACACCGCCTGGGTCACCAACTGGCTCGATGTCGAGCGGATGGCGGTGCGGCTGCTGCTGTTCGTGCTGATGGGGCTGGGGTTGCTCATGTCGCTCTCGATCCCGCAGGCCTTTGGTGGGCGCGGCACGGTGTTCGTCGCGGCTTTCCTGACGATCCAGATCGCACGCCCGCTATTCATGCTGGCCGCGTTGCGCGGACGCAGCCCCGATAATTACCGCAATTTCCAGCGGATCCTGATCTGGGCGCTGCTCTCCGCGCCGCTCTGGATCGGGGGCGCGCTGGCGGAAGGGCAGTCGCGGACGCTCTGGTGGGCGGCTGCGCTCGCGATCGACTATGCCGGCCCCCTGCTCGGTTTCCTGGTGCCCGGGTTCGGCCGGACATTGACTGCCACATGGAATGTCGAGGGGCATCATCTGGCGGAGCGCTGCGGGCTGTTCGTGATCATCGCGCTGGGCGAATCGGTTCTGATCACCGGGGCGACCTTCGCCGAAGTGCCATGGAGTGGCGCGGAGATCGCCGGGTTTGCCAGCGCCTTTCTGGGCACGGTCGCGATGTGGTGGATCTATTTCAATGTCGGCGCGGTGCGCGGCAGCGACCGGATCGCGCATCATGACGATCCCGGGCGGATGGCGCGGCTCGCCTATACCTATCTCCATCTGCCCATCGTCGCCGGCATCATCGTGAGTGCGGCGGCCGACGAACTCGTGCTCGCGCATCCGGTCGGTCATGCGGCGGGCATGGCGGTCGCCGCGATCCTGGGCGGGCCGGCGCTCTATCTGCTGGGCAATATGGCGTTCAAGCGCACCACGGCCGCGCATTTCCCGCTGTCGCACATGGCCGGGCTCGCCATGATCGCCGGGCTCGCCATGGTCGCCGGCCATATGGAGCCGGTGGCCCTTTCCGTCGCGACCACCGCGATCCTGCTGCTTGTCGCCGCCTGGGAGACGCTCTCGTTCAGGCGCGGGGCCGCCTGACTCTCCCGGCTATTTGCCGCGCCGCTTGACCAGCCGGAGCGTCGGCCAGTCGCCACGGTCGATCCGGTCGGCCAGCCGCAAACCTTGCCGGCGATAGGCGTTGGCGACGCGCTCGGCCTGGCTGTCGAGAAGTCCGGCCAGGATCAGCGTGCCGCCTTCCTCCAGTGCACCGGCGATGGGCGCCGCCATCTCGATCAGCGGCCCCGCCAGGATATTGGCGATGATCAGGTCATAGGGCGCACGGTGCCGCAGCAGACGGTGGGACATGCCGGGGGCCACCGCCAGGGCCAGCCGGCCCTCCCGGTTGCCGATGCGGATGCCGTTCAGCGCCGCATTCTCGCGGGTAACGTCGATCGCGATCGGATCGATGTCCGACGCGGTCGCATAGGCGTGCGGCCAGAGATGCATGGCGGCGAAGGCGAGCAGGCCGGTGCCGGTGCCGAGATCGAGCATGTCGCGGAACACCGCGCCCCGCTGCTTCAACGCATCGAGCGTCAGCAGGCAGCCTGTCGTCGTCTCGTGCTGGCCGGTTCCGAAGGCGAGCCCTGCCTCGATCAGGAAGGCGCGTGTGCCGGAAGGGGCGGTACCCGCATGGGTCGATGTGTGGACGTAGAAGCGCCCGGCATGAACGGGTTCGAGCCCGGACTGGCTCATCGTCAGCCAATCCTGCTCGTCCAGCCGCTCGATCCTGGGCTTTTTGCGCCCCGCGCTCGGCACCAGCCGGCGAATGATCGCGATCGCCTCGTCGTCGGGTTCGACTTCGAAATAGGCGTCGAGCCGCCAGGCATCGGGATTGTCCGGTTCGTCCTCGCTGGTCATCAGCACCGGCGGCGACACCAGCATCGCCAGCGCGGGGACCTCGCCGTTCAGCGCCTGCGCTTCGGCCAGCGTGCAGGGCAGGGTCAGTTTCCAGCTATCGGACATAGCTTGCTCCATTCACGTCGAGTACCGCCCCGGTCATCGAGGGTGGCGCGGAAAAAGCGCAGAATGCCGTGACCTCGGCCACCTCCTCCGGATCGGCGACCTTGCCCAGAGGAATGTCGGCAAGCAGGCCGCCGCCGTCGCGGCTCGCCAGATACTCGTCCGCCATGCCGGTCAGCGTGAAGCCGGGGCAGATCGCGAAGGCATGGATGCCCTCGTTCGCATAGGCGCGCGCGATCGTCTTGGTCATCGCGACCATGCCGGCCTTCGACGCCGCATAGTGCCAGTGCGCCGGGCTGTCTCCGCGATGCGCGGCGCGGCTGGCGATATTGACGATGCGGCCACCCTCGCCGCGTTCGTGGAAGTGCAGCACGGCGAGGCGGCAGAGCTCGGCGGACGCGGTCAGGTTGATCCGCATCGTCCGTTCCCAATCCGCGACCCATTGGTCGTGCGGCGTATCGAGCGGCGTCGCTTCGAAGACGCCGGCATTGTTGACGAGCACGTCGATCCGTCCGTCGAGCCGTTCGAGCGCGCTCCGCCACAGCCGGGCCGGCGTCGCGGGATCGGAAAGGTCGCCATCGGCGCTGCCGGTGCCGACGATGCGGGCGCCGCCCTGTTCGAGCCGCGCGGCGATCGCGGCGCCGATCCCGCGGGTGGCGCCGGTAAGAAGGATATTGATCATGGGGCCGCTTTAGCGGCGGAGATGGCCTCAGCCTAGGCCCGCGTGCAGGTCAACCGATCCGCGCGACATAGCTCCCGGCCGCCTGTTTCAGCGTGCCGATGCGCTGCGCCATCGTGCCGAATCCGGTTTCGAGCTGATCGATCTCGGTCGCGACATTCTCGGTGTCGGCACGGATCGCGGCGATGGTGCCCGACATCGAATCGGCGGCCAGGGCGGTCTCGTCGACCGCGGCGGTGATCATGGTGACAGTCTGGGCCTGCAATTCCATCGCGTCGCGGATGCGCTCGGCAGAGGCCTGCACCTCGCTCACCGTCTGGCGGATTGACGCGCTGGTCTGCACGGTGGTGCGCGTAGCGGTCTGGATCGCCTCGATCTTCGCGGCGATCTCGTCGGTCGCGCGCGCGGTCTGGTTGGCCAGCGACTTCACTTCCTGTGCGACCACGGCGAAGCCGCGTCCCGCATCGCCGGCGCGCGCCGCCTCGATCGTCGCGTTGAGTGCCAGCAAATTGGTCTGGCCGGCGATCTCGCGGATCAATCCCAGGATCGATTCGATCGATTCGGCGTGCGAGGACAGCATCTGCGATACGCCCACCGCTTCGCCTGCCTGGCTCGACGCGCGCGTCGCGATATCGGCGGCGACCTCCACTTCGGCGCGCGCATCCTCGATCGCGCGGATCAGGCCGGCGGCGGTCTGCGCGGCCTCGCGCATCGCCAGAGCCGATTGTTCGGCGGCGGACGCCACTTCGGACGCCTTGCTGAGCATGCCGCGCGCCGACGCGGACGCGCCATGCGCCTGGCCGCGCAGCGCCTGGCCGATTTCGGACGCGATCTCGACTTCGCTCGCGATGCGTTCGTTGAAGGTGCCCGCGCGCTCGGCGCGTTCGGCACGCGATTGCTGGACGTTCCGCGAACGGATGAAATCGGCCATGATCTCGGCCTCGATCACGCCGATCCGCTGGATCGCCTCGACGCCCCGGCGATAACGGTCGGGTTCGTGCCCGATCGCTTCCCACAGCGCCTCGGTCGCCTGGTTGCCGGCGTGGCAGAGCGCGCCGAGCAGGCTGTAGAGCGGAACCCCCGCCGCACGGATATAGGCGGCATGGCCGATCGCCAGATCGGCCCAGGCCTGGCTGGTCGGATCGGCGAATTTGGCGAGGATATAATCGCGGCTGGCGGCGACCGCCTCGGCCAGCTTGGCTTCGCCATATTGATGCCGGATCGGCGCCGCCCCCTTGGAACGCAGAAACTGTTCCCAGAAATCGCGGGCGATGCTTTCCGCAGATGGCCCGATCAGGGCATGGACATCGCGGCAGGCGGGCGCGAGCTGGCCGTCCCAGTCGAAATCGGCCAGGCGCTCCGCGATGGAAATCGTGATCTGCTGATCGGCCTTGCTCATGGCTGCGCCCCCGGAATGTGCATGGGGAACGGGCATAGCCGCAGTTGGTTAATGACCTGTTAGTTGGGCGCATGGCGTGTTGCATGCCGGCAATCTTGGGCTTAGGGCCGGTCGCGCAGGTCGTGATGCCGGGCCGCCAATGGCGTGATCCGGCCATTGCGACTTGCAGGCGCAGGCCCTAACAGCGTCCCGGAATCCAAGGGGGATATGATGACTCGCAATCCCAAACGGCCGCTGTCGCCGCATCTGGGCATCTGGAGATGGGGGCCGGCCATGGCCGTTTCCATCCTGCACCGCGTGACGGGCAACGGCCTTGCCGTGGTTGGCGCGCTCGCCTTCGTGTGGTGGCTCGCCGCCGCCGCCAGCGGGCCGGAGGCCTATGAGACCTTCATGAGCTGGGCGACCTGGTGGCCCGGCTATGTCGTCGCGATCGGCCTGACCTGGGCGTTCTTCCAGCACCTGTTTTCGGGGTTGCGCCATTTCGTGCTCGATACCGGCGCCGGATACGAGCTCCAGTCGAACAAGCTGTGGTCGCTCGGCATTTTCGCCGCCGCGATCTTCGCCACGATCGGATTGTGGCTTATCATTCTCGGGAAGGGCCTCTGATGGGTAGCGGCACCGGAATCGGCCGCGTTCGCGGCCTTGGCTCGGCCAAGCACGGATCGCATCACTGGCTGATCCAGCGCATGACGGCGCTGGGCAACCTCGTCCTGCTCCTGTGGTTCATCTTCTCGCTCGTCCGCCTGCCCGGCTTCGACCACGGCACCGTGGTCGCCTGGCTGTCGAGCCCGCTCGCGGCGGTGCCGATGATGCTGCTGATCGTCAGCGTCTTCTGGCACCTGCGCATCGGCATGCAGGTGATGATCGAGGACTATGTCCATGACGATGCGCTGCGCGTGCTGAGCATCGTCCTTCTCAACTTCTACGCGATCGGCGGCGCCGCGCTCGGCGTTTTCTCCATTGCCCGCATCGCCTTCGGTGGAGCCCCCGCCTGATGACGCAAGCCTATAAGATCATCGATCACATGTACGACGCCGTGGTTGTCGGCGCCGGCGGTTCCGGCCTGCGCGCCACCATGGGCATCGCGGAAAAGGGGCTGAAGACGGCTTGCATCACCAAGCTGTTCCCGACGCGCTCGCACACCGTCGCGGCGCAGGGCGGCATCGCCGCCAGCCTCGGCAATATGGGCCCGGATCACTGGACCTGGCACATGTACGATACCGTCAAGGGATCGGACTGGCTGGGTGACCAGGACGCGATCGAATATATGGTGCGCGAAGCGCCGGCCGCGGTGATCGAGCTGGAACATGCGGGCGTGCCGTTCAGCCGCACCGAAGAGGGCAAGATCTACCAGCGCCCCTTTGGCGGCCATATGCAGAATATGGGCGCCGGCCCGCCGGTGCAGCGCACCTGCGCGGCGGCCGACCGTACCGGCCACGCCATGCTTCACGCGCTCTACCAGCAGAGCCTGAAGTACGATGCGGACTTCTTCATCGAATATTTCGCGCTAGACCTCATCATGGAAGGCGGCGAATGCAAGGGCGTGATCGCGCTCTGCATGGAAGACGGATCGATCCACCGTTTCCGCAGCCACGCGGTGGTGCTCGCCACCGGCGGTTCGGGGCGCACCTATTTCTCCGCGACCTCGGCGCATAGCTGCACCGGCGACGGCGGCGGCATGGTGCTGCGCGCCGGCCTGCCGCTGCAGGACATGGAGTTCGTCCAGTTCCACCCGACCGGCATCTACGGCGCTGGCGTGCTCATCACCGAGGGTGCGCGCGGCGAGGGCGGTTATCTGACCAATTCCGAAGGCGAGCGCTTCATGGAGCGCTATGCCCCCTCCGCCAAGGATCTCGCCAGTCGCGATGTCGTCGCGCGCTCGATGGCGATGGAAATGCGCGAGGGACGTGGCGTCGGCAAGAACGGGGATCATATCTTCCTGCATCTGGATCATATCGATCCGGCGGTGCTGGCGGAGCGCCTTCCCGGCATCACCGAGACCGGCAAGATCTTCGCGGGCGTCGATCTGACGCGCCAGCCGCTGCCCGTCACGCCGACCGTCCATTACAATATGGGCGGCATCCCCTGTAACTATCACGGCGAAGTGGTGACGCTGAAGGATGGCAATCCCGATTCCGTCGTCCCCGGCCTGTTCGCGGTCGGTGAAGCGGCGTGCGTCTCGGTCCATGGCGCCAACCGCCTCGGTTCCAACTCGCTGATCGATCTGGTGGTGTTCGGCCGCGCGACCGGCTTCCGCATCGCCGAGCTGATCAAGCCCAACAGTAAGCACGGCACGATCAACACCGAAGCCGACGACAAGGCGCTCGGCCGTCTCGACCGGTATCGCAACGCGGCCGGCGGCACGCCGACGGCGAAGATCCGCCTCGACATGCAGCACACGATGCAGAAGCATTGCGCGGTGTTCCGCGACACCGAATTGCTGCGCGAGGGCCAGGGCCTGATCGACAAGGTCTATGCCAATCTGCAGGACGTCGGCGTCACCGATCGTTCGCTGATCTGGAACACCGATCTCGTCGAGACGCTGGAGCTCGACAATATGCTGCCCCAGGCGGTGGTGACGATGCATTCGGCCGCCAACCGCAAGGAAAGCCGCGGCGCGCACATGCACGAGGATTATCCCGATCGCGACGACGCGAACTGGATGAAGCACACGATCAGCTGGTTCGAAAAGGGTGCGGTGACGCTCGATTCCCGCCCGGTCCACGAATATACGCTGACCGACGAGGTCGACTATATCAAACCCAAGGCACGGGTTTACTGATCGGATCGGGGCTCCTTCGGGAGCCCCTTTTCGTTGAGGCTTAGAGCGGGCTGCGCGAAATGTGAATCGCGCAGCCCGCTCTAGATAATTGTGATCGCACCGTTTTTGCGGAAAACCGGTTCCCACTTTTCCGCACGATGCTCTAGGCCATCCGAGGAGAAGGACATGACCGCGATTCAGGATATCGCACTGAAGACCATCACCGGCGCCGATGCGTCGCTGGGCGACTATGCGGGCAAGGTGGTGCTTGCGGTGAATGTCGCCTCGAAATGCGGGCTCACGCCGCAATATGAAGGGCTGGAGGCGCTTTACGCCCGATATCGCGACCAGGGGCTGGTGGTCGCCGGCTTTCCCGCCAATGATTTCGGCGCGCAGGAGCCGGGAAGCAACGACGAGATCGCCGAATTCTGCACGACCAATTTCGGCGTGGATTTCCCGATGTTCGAAAAGATCCAGGTGACGGGCGCCGACAAGCACCCGCTCTACGCCGCGCTGACCAATGCAGCGCCGACGGCGCTCGGCGATCCCGAGGCGTTCCGCGAACGGCTGCGCGGCTTCGGCATGACGCCCAATCCCGAGCCCGAAGTCCTCTGGAATTTCGAGAAGTTCCTGATCGGCCGCGACGGCACGGTCGTCGGCCGCTTCGCCCCGACCACCGCGCCCGACGATACGGCGCTGGTCGCGGCGATCGAGACTGAACTGGCGAAGGGATAGGATTTGATAGAGGGTTAAGCCCTATCCTGTCATTCCCGCGTATGCGGGAATCCAGCTTCTTCTTCTTCTTTCTGATGCTTCACGGAAAAGCTGGATTCCCGCGTGTGCGGGAATGACAAAGATGCTTGATCTGCGACGGCCGTACTACCCCGCGTCGGAGCCGCCGGTCTCATCCACGGCGTTGAACTCGGTCGCGCGGGTCTGGTGGCCCGGATCCACGCCTTGTTTCAGCATCTCGATCGCGGCGGCGGCGATCGGCGAGAGGCCGGCGCCGTCGGCGAAGACCTTCGCCTTCATCCGCGGATCCCAGAACATGCGGATATGGTCGGCGACCGCCGCCACCGCGTGATCATGCTGCATCGCGCCCAGATTCCGCGCGATCTGGTTGGCCATGTAGATCAGGCGCTCCTGTCCGTTCACTCCGCCGCCTCCAGCGGCGCGATCCGCCGCGAGCGTTCGGAGAGCGCCTCATAATCCTCCTGCCAGTCAGTGGGGCCGTTGGACGGCGTCACCTGAACCGCGGTCACCTTGTATTCGGGGCAATTGGTGGCCCAGTCCGAAAAGTCGGTGGTCACCACATTGGCCTGGGTCGCGGGATGGTGGAAGGTGGTGTAGACGACGCCCGGCGCGACGCGATCGGTGATCAGCGCGCGCAGCGTGGTTTCGCCCGATCGGCTGGCCAGGCGCACCCATTCGCCGTCCTTCAGCCCGCGATCCTCGGCATCGACCGGATGGATCTCCAGCCGGTCCTCGGGATGCCAGGCGGTGTTGGCGGTCCGCCGCGTCTGCGCGCCGACATTGTAATGGCTGAGGATGCGGCCCGTGGTCAGCAGCAGCGGGAAGCGCGGGCCGGTCTTTTCGTCGGTCGGCACATAATCGGTCACGACGAACTTGCCCTTGCCGCGCACGAAGCCGTCGATGTGCATCGTCGGCGTGCCCTGGGGCGCGGCTTCGTTGACCGGCCATTGCAGCGAGCCCGCTTCGTCGAGGCGGCGGAAGTTCACGCCCGCGAAGCTCGGGGTCAGCCGCGCGATCTCGTCCATGATCTCGCCGGGATGCGCGTAATTCCAGTCGAGCCCCATCGCGCGCGCCAGTTCCTGCGTCACTTCCCAATCGGCATAGCCGTTGAGCGGGGTCATCACCTTGCGGACCGGCTGGATGCGGCGCTCGGCATTGGTGAAGGTGCCGTCCTTCTCCAGGAAGGTCGATCCGGGCAGGAAGATATGCGCGTAATTGGCGGTTTCGTTGAGGAACAGATCCTGCACGATGACGCATTCCATCGCGGCGAGCCCGGCGGAGACATGGCGGGTATCGGGGTCGGACTGGAGGATGTCCTCGCCCTGGATATAGATGGCCTTGAAGCTGCCATCGACGGCGGCGTCGAGCATGTTGGGAATACGCAAGCCCGGCTCGGGATCGAGGTCGACGCCCCAGTCCTGCTCGAACAGCGCGCGCGTCGCGCCGTCGGAGATGTGGCGATAGCCCGACAATTCGTGCGGGAAGCTGCCCATGTCGCACGCGCCTTGCACGTTGTTCTGCCCGCGCAAGGGATTCACGCCCACGCCGGGCCGCCCGATATTGCCCGTCGCCATGGCGAGGTTGGCGATCGCCATCACCGTCGACGATCCCTGGCTGTGCTCGGTCACGCCCAGCCCATAATAGATCGCGCCGTTCCCGCCGGTGGCGTAGAGCCGCGCCGCCGCGCGCAGTTCCGCCGGATCGACCAGCGTGACGGGGGCCAGCGTCTCGGGGCTGTTGCGCTCGTGCGAGACGAATTCCGCCCAGTCGCGATATTCGTCCCAGTCGCAGCGTTCGCGGATAAAGGCCTCGTCGGCGAGCCCTTCGGTCACGACGACATGCGCCATGGCCGTCAGCACCGCGACATTGGTGCCGGGGCGCAGCGGCAGATGATGCGCCGCCTCGATATGCGGTGAGCGGACCAGATCGGTGCGGCGCGGATCGATCACGATCAGCTTCGCGCCCTCGCGCAGCCGCTTCTTCATCCGGCTGCCGAAAACGGGGTGCGCGTCGGTCGGGTTGGCGCCGATCACCAGCATCACGTCGGTGTGTTCGACACTGTCGAAATCCTGCGTGCCGGCGGAGGTGCCGAAGGTGGTCTTGAGCCCGTAGCCGGTCGGCGAATGGCAGACGCGCGCGCAGGTATCGACATTGTTGTTGCCGAAACCGGCGCGGATCAGCTTCTGGACGAGGAAGGTCTCCTCATTGGTGCAGCGGCTGGACGTGATGCCGCCGATCGATCGCTGGCCGTATTTCGCCTGGATGCGCTTCAGTTCGGACGCGGCATGGGCGAAGGCCTGCTCCCAGCTCACCTCCTGCCATGGCTGATCGATGCTCGCGCGGATCATCGGCCGGGTGATGCGCTCCTCATGCTGGGCATAGCCCCATGCGAAGCGGCCCTTGACGCAGCTATGGCCGCGATTGGCCTTGCCGTCCTTCCACGGCACCATGCGCACGAGCTGTTCGCCGCGCATCTCCGCGCGGAAGGTGCAGCCGACGCCGCAATAGGCGCAGGTGGTGACGACCGAACGCTCGGGCGTGCCGATCTCGATCAGCGACTTCTCGCTGAGCGTCGCGGTCGGGCAGGCCTGGACGCAGGCGCCGCACGAGACGCATTCGGACGAGAGGAAATCGTCGTCGGCGGTGCCCGCCGAGACCTTGGATCCGAAGCCGCGGCCCTGGATCGTCAGCGCGAAGGTGCCCTGCACCTCCTCGCAGGCGCGCACGCAGCGCGAGCAGACGATGCATTTCGAGGATTCGAAGTCGAAATAGGGATTGGAGCGGTCCTTAGCCTGGCCGAGATGGTTGGCGCCCTGATAGCCGTAGCGCACGTCGCGCAGCCCGACCGCGCCCGCCTGGTCCTGCAATTCGCAATCGCCGTTGGCGGCGCAGGTCAGGCAGTCGAGCGGGTGATCGGAGATATAGAGTTCCATCACGCCCTTGCGCAGCTTTTGCAGCCGGGGCGTCTGGGTGTGCACGGTCATGCCCGGCGCGACGGGGGTGGTGCAGGATGCCGGTGTACCGCGCGCGCCGTCGATCTCGACCAGGCACAACCGGCACGATCCGAACTGCTTGAGCGAATCGGTGGCGCACAGCTTGGGGATCGCGGTGCCGATCTCCGCCGCCGCGCGCATCACCGTGGTGCCGGCGGGTACGGTGACGGGACGGCCGTCGATGGTCAGCGTCACCTGCTCTTCGGATGACGAGGCGGGTGTGCCGAAATCGGGCTGGCGCTCATAACCCATGGGTCTTCTCCAGACGCGCGAGATCTTCGGGCGTGTTGATATTCGCGGGCGGGGTGTCGAGTTCCACCGCGCGCGCGCCGATCCGTTCGGCGAAGCCGCGAACCGAAAGCTTCGCGCCGCCATGGATCATGTCTTCCAGCGTTTCATGCGCCGTGGCGGGCCACAGGCCGATCACCGGCTGGCTGGCGACATAGGCGGGGGCGGGGCTCAGCCGGTCGATGATATCGCCGGGCAGGCCGATTCCGTCGACGCCGCAGCTCAGCACCTGATCGAAACCCCGGTCGATCGCATGCCGCATCGCGCCCGCCAGCCCGCCGAGCGGGCCAAGGCCGGGCCGGGGCCAGTCCGCGATCGATCGGGCGAGCTCCGACTCGCGGCCGATGATGACGACGGCATCGCAATGGGCGCCAAGCGCGCGGACGACATGCGCCAGCAACGGCTCCCCCGCGAGCGGCGCCAGCGCCTTGTCGCTGCCGAACCGGCTGGACCGGCCGCCGGCGACGATCGCGCCCAGGGTATGCGCGCGCGTCATTCGGCAGCGTCCTTCAGGCCGAAATCCTCTGGGAAATGATGGAGCGCGCTCAACACGGGATAGGGGGTGAAACCGCCCAGCGCGCACAGCGATCCGAACTTCATCGTCTCGCACAGTTCCTCGACAAGCGCGATATTGGCCAGCCTGTTCTCGTTCGCGACGATCCGGTCGATGGTTTCGATGCCGCGCGTCGATCCGATCCGGCAGGGCGTGCATTTGCCGCAGCTTTCCACCGCGCAGAACGCCATCGCGAAACGCGCCTGCGCCGCCATGTCCACCCGGTCGTCGAACACGGTCACGCCGCCATGGCCGATCAGCCCGTCGCGCGCCGCGAAGGCCTCGTAATCGAAGGGCGTGTCGAACAGCGCCGGCGGGAAATAGGCGCCGAGCGGCCCGCCCACCTGCACCGCGCGCACCGGCCGGCCGCTCTCGGTGCCGCCGCCGATCGCGTCGACAAGTTCGCCCAGCGTGATGCCGAAGGCGGTCTCGAACAGCCCGCCATGGCGGATATTGCCGGCAAGCTGGATCGGCATGGTCCCGCGCGAACGCCCCATGCCGTAATCGGCATAGGCCTGCGGCCCTTCGGCCAGCACAAAGGGTACGGCGGCGAGCGTGAGCACATTGTTGATGACGGTCGGGCGCCCGAACAGCCCCTGATGCGCCGGGAGCGGCGGCTTGGCGCGGACTTCGCCACGCTTGCCCTCCAGCGAATTGAGCAGCGATGTCTCCTCGCCGCAGACATAGGCGCCGGCGCCCGTGCGCACTTCGATCCTGAACGGCGCGACGATCGCGCGGCTCGCTGCCACGGCGGCTTCGAGCTTCGCGATCGCATGGGGATATTCGGAGCGGACATAGACGAAGCCGGTATCGGCGCCTGTCGCCAGCCCGGCGATCGCCATGCCCTCGATCAGCAGATAGGGATCGCCCTCGATCAGCATCCGATCGGCAAAGGTGCCGCTGTCGCCTTCATCGGCGTTGCAGACGATATATTTGCGGGCGCCCGGCGCATCGAGCACCGTCTTCCACTTGATGCCGGCGGGAAAACCCGCGCCGCCGCGCCCGCGCAGCCCCGATGCGGTGACGGTCTCGACGATCTGTTGCGGCGTCATCGCGCGGGCGGCTCTCAGGCCGGCCCAGCCGCCGGTCGCTTCATAATCGTCGAGCGACAATGGCCGCGTGCGGCCGGCGCGCGCGAAGGTCAGCCGCGTCTGGGCGGCGATAAAGGGATGGGCCGCGACGTCGCCGATCCGGATCGCGTCGCCGCGTCCGTCCAAGATGGCGGGCACGTCGGCGGGGGAGACCGGGCCATAGCCCGTGCGGGTGCCGTCCAGTTCGATCTCGACCAGCGGTTCCAGCCAGTGCATGCCCCAGCTCGATACCCGCACGATCTCCGCGTCGGGCGCGGCCTTGGCGAAGGCATTGGCCACCCGGTCAGCGCCGCAGGCGATGGCGAGCGCATCGTCGGAAATCAGGATCCGCATCACAGTGCCTCGATCAATGCGCCGAGCGATGCCTGGTCGAGCCGGGCATGGACGTCGTCGCCGAGCATCGCATTGGGGCCAACGCTGCACAGCCCCAGACAATAGACGGGTTCGATTGCCACGCGATCGCCGGCCCGCGATTGCGCCCATTCGGCCAGCGGCTCGGATCCGCGCGCCTGACAGGCTTCGGCGCGGCACAATTTGATCACCGGGCGCGGCTCGGGCCGGGTGCGGAAATCATGATAGAAGCTGACGACGCCGTGCACCTCGGCGCGGCTCAGGTTCAGCGCGTGCGCGACCGTGCGGATCGCGGTTTCGTCGATCCAGCCCCGATCGGCCTGGATGGCGTGGAGGATCGGCAGCAACGCGCCCTCACGATGGGCGTGGCGGCTGATGATCGCCCTGACATCCTCTTGCCCGGCTGCGTCGTTCGGCAGGTTCATGGACCAAGCGGTCACGCAAATCGCACAAAAGGTCAAATCGAGAGGCGTTATCCTTGATAGATATCCTCTATCGTCTGGCGCGCAGCGACGCCGTCAGTTCGATCGTCTCGGCGACCGCCAATGCCGCGCGTGCGAGCGGGGAAAGCGGCTCGCGGTCAAGCACGACCAGCCCGATGCTGTTGGGCGGCGCTGGATCGACAATTTCTATCACGCGCAACTCGGGATCGCCGGCGACGAACTCGGCATGACTGTCGGTGACGATGCTCGACAATCCGCCATGCGCCACCATCGACAGCAGCGCGACATAGGAATCGGCGGTGGCGACCGGCGTGATCGCGAGGCCGAGACGCGCCAGATGCGCGTCGAGGATGCGGCGGTTCTGCATGCCTTGGTGGAGCAGGCAGAGCGGGGTCGCGGCGACGTCGCGCCAGGTGACGGCGTCGCTGGTGCCGAGCGGCGAATCGGTGCGCGTCGCGAACATGTAGCGCTCCGAATAGAGCGGCACCGCGCGCACCTGCGCCGGCGGATCGTCGTGAAGATAGGTCAGGCCCGCCTCCAGCTCGTAATCGAGCAGCGCGCGCTCGATCTCGCGCGAGGTGAGCGACCGGATCGTCACCTGCAGCCGGGGGTGCTGGGCGCGCAGCGCGCGCATCAGATGGCCGATGCACGGCATGGCGGCCGGGATCGATCCGATACGCAATTCGCCGCGCAACGGCCCCGCCGGCGCGTCGATCGCGCGACGCAATCCTTCGTGATCGGCGAGAAGCTGGCGGGCGAAGGGCAGGATGGCATGCCCCTCCGGCGTCAGGTCGATGAAGCGCCGGTCGCGCACCACCAGCCTCTTGCCGAGCATTTCCTCGAGCGCGGCGATGCCGGCGGATAGCGTCGGCTGGGTGACATGGCAGGCTTCGGCCGCGCGCGCGAAATGCTTCTCGCGGGCGAGCGCGACGAAATAGTCGAGGAAGCGAAGCTGCATGGCTGGGCGTTAGACCAACAGCCACTCACTGTCATTCCCGCGCACGCGGGAATGACAGTGAAGAATGCGTCTTACTCCGCGAACAACCGCTCCGCATGCCAGCGGATATGATCGTCCATGAAGGTCGAGATGAAATAATAGCTGTGGTCATAGCCCGGCTGCATGCGCAGCGTGAGCGCGATCCCGGCGGTTTCGCAGGCCGCCTGCAGCAGTTCGGGTTTCAGCTGTTCGGCCAGGAAATTGTCCGCCGCGCCCTGATCGACCAGGATTTCGGCGACGCGCGCGCCGTCCTCGATCAGCGCGGTCGCGTCATGGGCGCGCCAGCCCGAGCGGTCTTCGCCCAGATAACCGCCGAGCGCCTTGTGCCCCCAGGGGCATTGGCCCGGCGCGCTGATCGGCGCGAAGGCGGAGACGCTGCGGAACCGTGCGGGCTGCTTGAGCGCGATGGTGAGCGCGCCATGCCCGCCCATCGAATGGCCGGTGATCGCCTGGCGATCCATGTCGGCAGGGAAATGCGCCGCGACGATTCCGGGCAGTTCCCGCGTCACATAGGAATACATGCGGTAATTGGCGCGCCACGGTTCGGCGGTGGCGTCGACATAGAAGCCGGCGCCCTTGCCGAAATCATAGCCTTCGTCGTCGGGCACGTCGTCGCCGCGCGGCGACGTGTCCGGACAGACGATGATGACGCCGAGTTCGGCCGCCACCCGGCGATATTCGCCCTTCTCCATGACATTGGCATGGGTGCAGGTGAGGCCGGAGAGATACCAGAGCACCGGCAGTTTCGCGCCGGGCGCTTCCGCCTGGGGGGGCAGGAAGACCGCGAAGGTCATGTCGGTGCCGGTTTCGGCGGACGCATGGCGGTAAACACCCTGCGTTCCGCCGAAGCTCTTGTTGGTTGAAACGGTTTCGAGCGTCATGGATCTGTCGGACCGGGTCAGGCGGCCGGGCGATGCAGGGCGCACAGCTTGTTGCCGGCGGGATCGCGCAGATAGGCGAGATAGAGCTTGCCGAAGCCGCCTTCGCGGAAGCCCGGCGGATCCTCGCACGCCACGCCGCCATTGGCGACGCCTGCCGCATGCCAGGCATCGGCCTGTTCGGGCGAGCTGGCGGCGAAGCCGATCGTGCCGCCATTGGCGTGGCACGCGGCCTGGCCGTCGATCGGCGCGGTCACCATGAAGATGCCGCCATTATTGGCATAGATCAGCCGACCATGATCGTCGACGCGCGCGGGCCTGCCGCCGAGCGCGCCGAAGGTCGCGTCATAAAAGGCCTTTGATTCGTCGAGGTCGTTCGAACCGACCATCACGTGCGAGAACATGGCAGCTTCTCCTTGTCGCTTCGCGGTTTCAGAACACGACGACCGAGCGAATGCTCTCGCCGGCATGCATCAGGTCGAAGCCCTTGTTGATCTCTTCGAGGCTGAGCACATGGGTGATCATCGGATCGATCTCGATCTTGCCGTTCATATACCAGTCGATGATCTTTGGCACGTCCGTCCGGCCCTTGGCGCCGCCGAACGCGGTGCCCTTCCAGACGCGGCCGGTGACGAGCTGGAACGGGCGCGTGGCGATCTCCTTGCCGGCTTCGGCGACGCCGATGATGATGCTTTCGCCCCAGCCGCGATGGCAGCATTCCAGCGCGGTGCGCATCACTTCGGTGTTGCCGGTGGCATCGAAGCTGTAATCCGCGCCGCCATCGGTGAGCTGGAGCACTTCGGCGATCACTTCGTCGCGGCTCTTGCCCTTGCCGTTGATGAAATGGGTCATGCCGAACTTGCGGCCCCATTCCTCGCGATCGGGATTGATATCGACGCCGACGATCACGTCCGCGCCCACCATCTTGGCGCCTTGGATCACGTTCAGGCCGATGCCGCCCAGGCCGAAGACCACGACCTTCTCGCCCACCTGCACCTTGGCGGTATTCACGACGGCGCCGACGCCGGTGGTGACGCCGCAGCCGACATAGCAGCTCGTCTTGAACGGCGCGTCCTCGCGGATCTTCGCCACCGCGATCTCGGGCAGCACGGTGAAGTTGGAGAAGGTCGAGCAGCCCATATAATGGAAGATCGGCTGGCCCTTGTAGCTGAAGCGCGTCGTGCCGTCGGGCATCAGGCCCTTGCCCTGCGTCGCGCGGATCGCGGTGCAGAGATTGGTCTTGCCGCTGAGGCATGATTTACACTGGCGGCATTCGGGCGTGTAGAGCGGGATGACATGGTCGCCGGGCACGACCGAGGTGACGCCGGCGCCCACCTCGCGGACGATGCCCGCGCCTTCATGGCCCAGGATCGAGGGGAAGATGCCCTCGCTGTCGAAGCCGTCGAGCGTATAGGCGTCGGTATGGCAGATACCCGTCGCCATGATCTCGACCAGCACTTCACCGGCCTTGGGGCCTTCCAGATCGACTTCGACGATCTCCAGCGGCTTCTTGGCTTCGAATGCGACGGCGGCGCGGGTCTTCATGGGCTTCCTCCCCAGGGAACAGGATTGTGGTCGGGCGTCTAAAGATGCCTATCAGAAGCGACAAGTATCATCGATAACGTCTATCTTTGATAGATCAGCCGAGCGATGCGGCCTTGGCTGCGGCGGCGGTGATCGCCGTCGTATCGGGTGTGCCCTTGCCGATCATCCAGCTCCCGCCGACGCAAAGCACCTGAGGGATCGCGAGCCAGTCCGGCGCGGTGTCCTGGGTGATGCCGCCGGTCGGGCAGAAACGGCAATCGGCGAACACCGAGGTCAGGCTCTTGAGCGCCGGGGTGCCGCCCGCCGCCATGGCCGGGAAGAATTTGAAATGGGTGAGGCCGAGATCGAGGCCGCGCATGATATCGCCGGCATTGGCGGTGCCGGGCAGGAAGGGAATGCCGCTCTCCACCGCGGCCTTGCCCAAAGGCTCGGTCAACCCCGGCGAGACGATGAATTCGGCGCCCGCATCGATGCTGGCGCGCAGGTTCTGCGGATTGAGCACGGTGCCGGCGCCCACGATCGCGCCGTCGACACGCTTCATCTCGCGGATCGCGTCGAGTGCGGCCGCTGTGCGCAGCGTGACTTCCAGCACCCTGAGCCCACCCGCGACCAGCGCCTCGGCGATCGGGCGGGCGTGGGCGACATCCTCGATCACAAGCACGGCGATTACGGGCGAGGTCCGCATGATGGTTTCGATGGGTTTCATGTCCGTTTTCCTATTCCCACACCCAATGTCATTCCCGCGAAAGCGGGAATCCAGGCGATGTCGATCATTGAGCTCTATGAATCTGGATTCCCGCGTTCGCGGGAATGACAGGAAGGATTGAGGGTACAGGACTCACAATCCCGCGAAGGTCAGCATCGCCGACGCGCCATGCTCGGCCTCGTCGGCGCCGCGGCGCATCAGTGCGAACAGCTCGCGGCCGGTACCCATCACCGGCGGGGGCGAGGCGGCCGGCACGCGCGACGCCCATTCGGCGTCGCTCACCAGCGCGGTCAGCTCGCCGCGCGTGGCGCAGACGCGCACGATGTCGCCATCGCGCAGCCGCGCCAGCGGGCCGTCGTTGAGCGCTTCGGGGGTGGCGTGGATCGCCGCCGGCACCTTGCCCGACGCGCCGGACATGCGTCCGTCGGTGACCAATGCGACGCGGAAACCCTTGTCCTGCAGCACGCCCAGCGATGGCGTCAGCTTGTGAAGCTCGGGCATGCCATTGGCGTGCGGCCCCTGGAAGCGGACGACCACGACGACGTCGCGTTCGAGCTCGCCGGCCTTGAACGCGGCGATCACCTGGTCCTGATCGGAGAAGACGCGCGCGGGCGCCTCGATTGTCCAGCGATCGGGTGTGACCGCGCTGGTCTTGATCATCGCGCGGCCGAGATTGCCGGTCAGCAGCCGCATGCCGCCATCGGGCATGAACGGCGCCGCGACCGGACGGAGCAGGCTGTCGTCGCGCGTCTCCGCGACGTCGCGCCAGGCCAGGGTTTCGCCGTCGAGCATCGGCTCCGCCGCATAGGCGTTCAGGTCCCCGTCCCACACCGTCATGATATCGCCGTGCAGCAGTCCCGCCGCGATCAGCTCGCGGATGACGAACGCCATGCCGCCCGCCGCGTGGAAATTGTTCACGTCGCCGGCGCCGTTGGGATAGACGCGCGCGATCAGCGGTACCGCCGCCGACAGGCGATCCATATCCTCCCAGTCGATCAGGATGCCGGCGGCGCGGGCGATCGCGGGCAGGTGGATGGCATGGTTGGTCGATCCGCCGGTCGCGAGCAGGCCGACGGCCGCGTTCACGATCGCGCGCTCATCGACGCACAGGCCGAGCGGGCGATAATCCTGCCCGTCCCAGCCGATCGCGGCGAGGCGGTGCACCGCGGCGCGTGTCAGTTCCTGGCGCAGCTTGGTGCCTGGATGGACGAAGGCGGCGCCGGGCACGTGCAGGCCCATCACCTCCATCATCATCTGGTTCGAATTGGCGGTGCCGTAGAATGTGCAGGTGCCCGCGCCATGATAGCTGGCGGCCTCCGCCTCCAGCAGCTCGTCGCGCGATGCCTTGCCTTCGGCATAGAGCTGGCGGACGCGCTGCTTTTCCTTATTGGCAAGGCCGGACGGCATCGGCCCCGCCGGGATCAGGATGGTCGGCAGATGGCCGAAGCGCAAGGCGCCGATCAGCAGGCCGGGCACGATCTTGTCGCAGATGCCGAGCAAAGCCGCGCTTTCGAACATGCCGTGGCTGAGCGCGATCGCGGTGCCCATGGCGATGGTGTCGCGGCTGAACAGCGACAATTCCATGCCGACCTGGCCCTGGGTGACGCCGTCGCACATCGCGGGCACGCCGCCGGCCACCTGCGCCGTGGCGCCCGCCTCGCGCGCGAACACCTTCATCTGTTCCGGGTATCGGCCATAGGGCTGATGGGCGGAAAGCATGTCGTTATAGGCGGTGACGATGCCGATGTTCATCGCCTTGCCGCTGCGGATCGCGGCCTTGTCGTCGCCCGCCGCGGCGAAGCCGTGGGCGAGATTGCCACACGACAGTCGGGGCCGGTCGATGCCGGTCTCGCGTTCGCGCGCGATCAGGTCGAGATAGGCGTCGCGCCCCGCTCTCGACCGTTCGATCACCCGATCGGTGACGGCGGCGATTTCGGGGTGCAGGGTCATGCGCGGTCCCTTCTCAATCGGTCAGCCAGTGGATGTCGATCGGCTGCTCGTAATCGGCAAGCACGCGGCCGATCGGCACGCTGGAACTCGGGCCGTCGGCGATTGCGCGCTCCAGCACCTTCTGCTTTTCCGCGCCCTTGATCGCGATGGTCAGCGTACGCGCCGAAAGGATCGCGGCGCGGGTCAGCGTCACGCGCGGCACCGGCGCCTCGGCGGGCAGCGGATCGGGCAGCACGCCCACCGCGCGGCGGGCCTTGGGTCCGTTCAGCGCCTCGTCGAGATCGGGGCCGGGAAAGATCGAGGCGGTATGCCCGTCGGTGCCGATGCCCAGCCAGACCAGATCGGGCGGCCAGTGCAGTTCCTGCAGCCGCGCATCGGCGGCATTGCCCGCCAGCTTGTGATCCTTGTTCTCCGTGGCGATCGGCAGCACGCGCGCGCCCAGCGGAATGAAGACCTTGGCGATGCCGGCGACATTGCTCAGCGGATCGTTGACCGCGACCAGCCGGTCGTCGGTCGGGATGATCGTGACATTCTTCCATTTGAGCTTGGCCTTGGCCAGCTTGGCGAAGATCGGGCCGGGCGTGGCGCCGCCGGGAAACGCGACCAGCGCCTGGCCGCGCGCGTCCAGCGCCTGTTCGATGATGAAGCCGATATCGCCGGCAACGGCGTCGGCCCATTCATCCTCGTCCTCATAATCCCAGAATTCGGCTTCGATCATGCCCGGTCCTCAATCACGCTAAAAACAATGATGCCAAGATCAGTCGTGCCACGTCACGCCATCGCGTTCGGTCAGCGCGATCGCGAGCGACGGGCCCCAGCTTCCCGCGCCATAGGGCTTGGGCTTCATGCCGTTCTTCGCCCAGCCCGCGCGGATGGCGTCGATCCAGTCCCATTGCGCTTCCACCTCGTCGCGGCGGACGAACAGGGTCGGATCACCCTCGATCAGGTCGAGCAGCAGCCGTTCATAGGCGATGCGCCGGCGCGTGCCGGCAAAGGCATGGGTGAGCGACAGGTCCAGCGGCACTTCGCGCAGGTGGATGCCGTCGCGGTCGAGCCCTGGTTCCTTCGCCATCACCAGCAGGCGGATATATTCCTCGGGTTGCAGGCGGATGACGAGCTTGTTCGCCTTCAGCTTGCCGCCGCGCTTGGCGAAGATCGAATGCGGCACGCATTTGAACTGGATGAAGATTTCGGACTGGCGCGTGGGCAGCCTTTTGCCGGTGCGCAGATAGAAAGGCACGCCCTGCCAGCGCCAATTGTCGACATGCGCCTTGATGGCGACAAAGGTTTCGGTGTCGGACGATTTGCCGAGTTCGTCGGCATAGCCGGGCACTGCCTCGCCCTTGCTCGCGCCCGCGCCATATTGGCCCGTCACGGTGTGGCTCGGCGCGGTTTCGGCATCGATGCGGCGCAGCGAACGCAGCACCTTCACCTTCTCGTCGCGGATCGCGGTGGCGTCGAAGCTCGCCGGCGGCTCCATCGCGACAAGTGCCAGAAGCTGGAGCATATGGTTCTGCACCATGTCCCTCAGCGCGCCGGTATCGTCGTAGAAACCGACCCGCCCTTCCAGGCCGACGGTTTCGGATACGGTGATCTGGACATGGTCGATGCCGTTGGCATTCCACAACGGCTCGAACATCGAATTGGCGAAGCGCAGCGCCAGCAGGTTCTGGACGGTTTCCTTGCCCAGATAATGGTCGATGCGGAACGTCCGGTCCTCGGGGAAGGCGGCGGCCACCGCGTCGTTGATCTCGCGCGAGCTGGCGAGATCGGTGCCCAGCGGCTTTTCCAGCCCGATGCGGACATTGTCGCCCGCCAGCCCGGCCGATTTGAGCCCGGCGATGGTCGGCTCGAACAGGAAGGGCGCGGTCGAGAGGAAGATGGCAAGGCCCCTGGAGGTGTCGCCCACCTTCTCGGCGAGCGCCGGAAAACCTTCAGAGCTGGACGCATCGAGCGGCTGGTAGAACAGCCGCTCGATGAAACCGGCGATCGCCGTCTCGTCCTTGCGGTCCGCGGGCAGGAATTCGTCGAGCGCCTTGCGCGCGAAATCGCGATAGCCGGCATCGTCGAGCACGCTGCGCGCGGTGCCGACGATGCGGAGATGATCCGCCACCAGCCCGTCGGCATGAAGCGCGTAGAGCGAGGGCAGCAACATGCGCCGCGCGAGATCGCCGGTCGCGCCGAACAGCAGAAGCGTTTCGAAAGGCATGCAAGGGCTCATGCCCCCGGTTTCCACCGGGGGTCAACCATGGTTGCGCCTGTGTCGAAAATTTAAGCCGAGCCGCTAGTGTCGGTGTTCCCGGCGCAGGCGATAGCGGCCATCGGCATAGCCATCGAAAATGCCCGCGATGGCGGGGTGGTCCACCGGCTCCTCGCTCTCGTCGCTCACCAGATTCTGCTGGCTGACATAGGCGATGTAGCTGCTCTCCGCATTCTCGGCGAGCAGATGATAAAAGGGCTGGTCCTTGCGCGGGCGGACATCCTCGGGAATCGCCTCGTACCATTCCTCGGTATTGGCGAAGACGGGATCGATATCGAAGATCACGCCACGGAAATCGAACAGCCGGTGCTTCACCACATCGCCGATCGAAAAACGCGCATGGCTGACGGGCGGCATCGACAGCGGCGGTGTGCCATTGGCCGAAGCGGAACTGGGTACGGTCATGATCTTAATCTAGGGTCGTTTTCGACATCCGCAACCCGGCGCTTGTCAGATCGAAATGCCTGCGCTAAGGCCCGCCCCTCATTCGACCGGCCGCACCCGTCCGGGTGCCCCGTTCCTCTGCGGAGAGGTGGCTGAGAGGTCGAAAGCACCGCACTCGAAATGCGGCGTGCCGGCAACGGTACCGTGGGTTCGAATCCCACCCTCTCCGCCAAAACTTGTTGAAAAATAAAGAGATTATCCCGAAAGGGGTTCTGTCGCCTAACTGCGAGCCTAATTCATGCAAATTTGTTGATCACTTCTTTTTCGCTCGCGTTGCTGAGCAATCCGAATCTCTACAAGAAGCGCGTACGCGGCCGTTGGGACCAACGGCGCCATGAGGACATTCTCGGACAACTCAAGGCAGGCGGCGTTATCTGGCGCGAAGTGCGCGCCGGTCCCGCTGGCGAGCGTCCGGGCGCGCGTGTCGGGGTATGGCGAGAGGACGAGCGTGAAGCGGGGTAGTGGCGCATGCGGCAAGAATGCCGCGAATATGTTGACCGCACCGTCAAGTAGTGCAATACACAATGTAACGCTCAAGAGCGGGAAGAATGATGTTACGGACTGTTTGAGCTTGGAATCTCAAGCAGTGGCTACCCAGAAATATCATTCGGCCCGCTCTTGCGTTGCCAGCTTTGGAGGCTGGCCCCGGCGCGTCGTGCCTTTCCATCTATCCCCAATCCACCAAAGTAGCCAAGAGTTATTTTCAGGTTGGTAGTTTGACGAAAATCGCACTTGATCGCCGACTCGGATGCTTGGGCCGCTTCTCACTCAGAGCGCCGTGTTGACGGAGGGTTCCTGAGTGGCGGGCCAGTCCCGTTTTACTGCCGGCCTGCCATCTTCAGTTCACGCCGAACGTCATCGACTGCTGGCGTGAGCGGGTCGCGATCGGCGGTGCGCAAAGCCTCAAACGAGACGAGGCGCGTCCGCCGAAGCTCGCCATGAAATCCCGCGACCATGACCGCGCCACAGTAAGCGGCCGCGTGGTCGGGCTCTATTATAGATTGAATAGGCCCTCGACTCGATTGCTCGATTTATTCAGCTTGGGATGGGGGAGCGAACTCTAAAACTGATAGTGCTTGCTGGCGCTGGGCTATTGCTCCGATCTGCGACGGCGGCGAATTGCTGGACCGGGCCGAACCGGGCAAAGCGGATGCTGATCGCAACTCGGGAGTGTCTGTGTCTGCATGTCAAGCGGCAGAAAGAAGTGCTGCGACGGGACGGCAAGTCCGACGTGCGTTTGTTGAGGCTTGGCGGATACGTGGCGGATCAAGCCCGCTCAAATTTTTCGAGCACTGCCTAATTTGCTTAGGGTCTAGGGAATCTCGCAATTTCCTGCTCTTGCTTGCGCGACGTGATATCGAGCTATCGACACAATCGAGCTGTTTATGTCGGAGCTGAGCGCATTCCGCTCGTGAGCGGGAGCGCGATTTATCTGATCGGCAACCGCATCTGCACACGCGGTAACGGCGGCCTGAGCAATGACGAGCGAGTCGTCGCTGGCGCCGGCTAGACGATACGCCCAACGGTGAACGCACCCGAACCAGTCGCCGGAAGCGGGCGCAGGTGGCGTCAGGTAGATTCGATCGTTGGGCTTGTCGGGTTTGCAGCCGCTCAAGCTCAGAACCACTATGGCTTGGACGAGCGGTTTTAATCATTCGTCGTTTTCACGAATGGGCACTCGTCTCGGCCTAGAAACCCGCCTTCTGCATACCAAAAGACCTGAAGTTTGACGCTTCGTCCTGTCCAATAACGACATACCAGAGAGGCTTGCTTGCTAGCCCCGAGGTTTCCCCACTCGCCGGCGTAGTAGTTTTCGCCGGGTTGAACGATTCGCTCGTAAATGAGGATTCGTCTCCCCGAAATGAGTAATGTCGCGCTGCCGACGATCAATGTTGCCACAATGCCGATGAAGGTCATTTTTGCTATCGATCCGAAATTCACGGTCTCACACCTCCCACATTGGCGCAATTCCTAAGCGATTATGAAGTCGTCGGCCAGACAAGGCGAATTACGCACTTGGCTGTTATGCTGCGCCTAGCAGCGCTTTCCTGGCCAATACCCGTCCCACCGCGCCGCATATCCATCGCGGACCATCGCGCATGACAGATCGACACGGCTCGTCGAGCACCAAGCGGCTGTGCGGTCGCCCTTGCCCGATCCGACGGGCTGGCATGTCAGGCGCGGGCCGTTGACGAGGATGTGACCTTCGCGCGCGCGTCCGCGCGACCCGCCCAGCAATTTGACGAGATGGTCCCGCACGTCCTCGCCGTTGGCCGCCGGGCAAGGATGGCCGGGCTTGCACTCACCATCAATTTCCCGTGCGGCGATGCCGGCCAGGCGGATCTTCGGCCCCTCCGCGCACCATATCGGCCCGTCGCCGTCCTATACTCGCGTGGGGGTGCATTGGAATGTGGAGCCGGTCGCAACGACCGCGGCGAAGATGGCGAGCATCTGCGTTATTTGGCCATCCACCTATGAGGCCCTAGCATTGCTCCGGCGCTGCGCAATGCTTCGCTGGAAGCTTTGTTCTCGTTGACCATGCGCTCATCAGACCTTTCGGGCTGGCCAGGTGCTGGAGGGTAATACGCGGTGACCGGCGTATACGTTGTCCCGCAGGCGGGGCATTTTGCATGATTGAATCGGCCGTCTCGTACCAACTGTATCATGCGTGAATCGAGGCTCTCACATCTCGGGCGGAACGGATAACCAACCTTGTGTCCGCTCTCGTCCACCCGATACAAATAGTCGTTTTCCGCGCGAACGAGATTCTCTTTGGTGTTAAACGACGCTTTCAATCGTTCAATCTCGGCTGCCTGCGCTGCCAGCTCTTCCAGGCCCATGTCGTGGGATCGAACATCGTCCTGACATCGGCGGACGCGACAATCGCGATCCCGATCGGCGTGAACCCGACGACGCTCGACTTCGCCGGAACCACGCTCGATCTGCGCTACGACACTGTGGTTCGCGCGGTCAGGATCGGCGACCAGTCGATCACCGCCACCAGCCTGGAAACCGCCGATCCGATCGATGCATCGGCAGCACTCATGCTGGCCGCGCAGGGCTTCGTGTAGGCGCGGTGCCCGGTCTCGCGTGGATCACCGCTTCGCCCGCGAGGACCATGCACTGAGCAGCGCGATGATCGGCGCGGCGCCCAGCGTGAGCAGGCCGAACCACAGCACGGCGCCATAGCCCCAGCCCAGGGCCGCGATGGCGGTGGCCAGGCCGAGCGCGATCGCAGCGAAGCCGGTTAGCCTGAGCCTGCGCGACGCGGAATCGGAAAGCCGCCGGCCGAGGATATCGCGCTGGTGGCGGTCCATGGCGAGGCACAGGCAGGCGAAGCCCAGCCACGCCGTCGCGGCGGACAGAATGCCGATCATGCCACGGCCTCCCGCTTCGCCGCGGGGGCGGGCCGGGCGCGTTGCTTCGGCTCCGCGCGCTTCCGCGCGGCCTTGCGTGCGGCCAGCGCGAAGAGGGCGGCGCAGATCAGCATCGCCGCGTCGAAGCCGATGAACAGCAGGTCGCCATGGATCAGGCTGTGCACGATCCCGCGTTCGGTGGTCATCAGATTGACGATCGGCACCGCCGCGAAGAGCAGCGCGCCAGCACCCAGTATCTCGATCCAGCCGCGCCGCGCCGTGCGCAGGACCGCCCAGGCCGCGAACGCCGCCCAGAGCATGAACATGGCATGCACTTCCCAATCGGCTCGGCCCTCCATGCGCAGCGGCAGCAGGCGATTGGCGAGGAAATAGCCGGCGAGGCTGGCAGGGAAACCCGCCACCGTCGCGACGTTCAGCTTCTCGACGATGCGGAAACCAAGATGCGGCCGCATTGGATCGGGCAGTTTCTGGCGCCGCTTGACCGTCCACAGCACCAGGCCGGTGCCCACCATCGCGATGCCGCCAAGGCCGGAGAGGAAATAGAGCCAGCGCAGGCCGATATGCGCATAGCGCCCGGCATGAAGGCCGATCATCGTGCTTTCGGTGAGCGCCGCGCCGCCGAGGCCGGCGGAGACCGGCGTGATCGGCGCGCCGGTGACGCCGTTGAATTCCAGTGTCTCGCCGCGTGACGCGATCGAGGCTTCGGAGGCGCGCGTCAGCGATATGCGCGCCGATGCGTCGCCCGGATTGGCGATCCGGATCGATCCGACCGGTGCGCCGTTCCATGCGGTGCGCGCGGCCGCCATCATCGGGGCGATCGGCGCGAGCGGGGCGGGGCGATCCAGCCGTTCCACCTCCTCGCGCGACGGGAAGCGTGCCTCGAAGAAGCTGTCGCTCGATTGATAGGTCGCCGCGATCCCCCAGGGCATATAGAGCGTCGCGAGCGTGACCAGCCCGGTATAGGTGATCATCAGGTGGAAGGGCAGCGCGAGCACGGCGGTCACGTTGTGCGCGTCGAGCCAGCTTCGCTGCCCCTTGCCGAAGCGCAGCATGAAGAAATCGGCGAAGATCTTCTTGTGGGTGATCACGCCCGAGACGATGGCGACAAGCATGAACATCGCGGCGAGGCCGACCAGATAGCGCGCCCAGATCACGGGCATGTAGTGAAGGTCGAAATGGAAGCGGTAGAGGAAGAAGCCGCCGCGCGTGTCGCGCGCCTCCACCTTGCTGCCCTCGCTATCGAGCTGCGCGCTGGTGTCGCGGCGGCGGCGCCGCTTCTCGCCGCCGTCATCGGCCGGCTGCCAGAAGACATTGGTGGTCTGGGTGCGGCGGCCCGGCGGTGAGATGAACCAGCTTTTCGCATCGGGCGCGGTCCGCTCGAGATAGCGGAGTGCCCCCTCCACGGCTTGTTCCGGCGCGGCGCGGCCCTTCAGTTCGGGCTGCATCCAGCGCGTGATCTCTTCGTTGAAATAGGCGGCGGTGCCCGTCACGAACATGGTGAAGAGCAGCCAACCGAACAACAGGCCCGACCAGGTGTGCAGCCACGACATGGATTGACGCAGCGACGCCTTCACAGCCGGCCCTCCAGGAGGATCGAAATCCAGAGCGGCCCCGCCATCGCCGCCGCGGAGAGCGCCATCAGCAATGCCGCGCGGCCCGGATGCTGTGCATGGAAGATCCAGACGATCAGCGCCGCATAGATGCCGAAGGATGCCAGCGTGGCGGCGATCGTCGCCTCAAGCGCGGGCAGCGGCAGGAAGCGCGCGAGGGATGCGGTCGCCAGCGCCGTCCAGCCATAGCCGAGGGGGATCGCGAGCAGCAGTCGCAGCGCGACATGCCAGCGTGGCGGTTCCGCGCTTCGCGCGGCTGGCGCGGCCTTGCGCGGGGCATGTGTCTGCATCGTCCGAATCTCCCGTTCGATCCGGCCTTATTCGCTAATGATAGTGACTCGCAATAGTTCTCTTCGTAAGGACCGCGGATCGATTCGAAAAAGGAGCGATGGCGCCCAGGCGATTATCGCACAGGCGCGGCGCTCCATGGCGCTGTCGAAGTTCAGCAAGAAGGAGATGATCATGAAGACCCGTTTGTGGCTGGCGGCGGTCGCCGCGCTGTCGTCGATGCCGGCATCGGCGCATGAGGTGTGGGTGGAGCGCGACGGTGACGGCCCCGCGCGTATCTATCTGGGCGAACCCGCCGAGCCTGTGCCCGCGACCGGCGATCCCGAATTCCATCGCCTGCGTGCGCCGGTCGTGCTGGCCGACGGATCGCGTGAGCCCGTCGCGCTCGATCGCAGGGCCGATCATATCGAGGCGGCGGTCACCGCGCCCGGCGACGTCCGTGTGCGCGACGATGCCGTGTTCGATCCCTGGGACGGCAAACAGGGCAAGCAGGGCGCGATCTTCTATGCGCGCGCCGGCCGTGCCGAGACGCATGCCGCGCTCGATCTGGAGATCGTGCCGGTTGAAGCGCATGGCGATACGCTGGCGGTGATCTTCCGGGGCAAGCCGGTGCCCGATATTTCGGTCAACGTCATCGCGCCCGATCGCGCGCAGCGCGAGCTCAAGAGCGATGCGCAGGGCCGGATCACCGTGCCCGCGCTGGGGGCCGGCCGCTACATATTGGCCGCGTCGCATCAGGAGAATGGCGCTGCCCGGATCGCCGGCAAGGATATGGCGTCGATCGTCCATGTCTCCACGCTCAGCTTCACACGCTGATTGAAGGATGTGCGGGGGCGTCGGCAAAGCCCCCCGCATGCCGGTCTGCGCATTTCACCAAATTGCTTCAGCGCACTTGCTAATGAATATGATTCGCAATATCGACGCCCGCGTCATCAGAACAGGGGCTGACATGCGGAAAATTGCGATCTCTTCGGCGGCGACCATCGCGGTCGTTTCATTGACGTTTGCGCAGGCGGCGTTCGCCGCCGAGGACGACAAGGACAAGGCGGAGGATCCGATCATCGTGACCGGCGTCGCGATCCGCGAAACGCCGATGGCAGCCAAGGCGGACATTCCGCCGCTCGAAAATTCGCAGGCGATCTCGGTCATCTCGCAGCAGACGCTGTCGGATCAGGGTGTGCTCCGGCTGGGCGATGCGCTCTACAACGTCGCCGGCGTATCGCGGAACAACACCTATGGCTTCTTCGACGGTTTCAATATCCGTGGCTTCAACGCCTCGTCGGGCGCCACCTATCTCGACGGCCTGCTCGACGATACCGGCTATGGCACGTCCGAACTGACCGGGCTCGAACGCGTCGAGGTGGTGAAGGGGCCGGCGTCCGGCCTGTTCGGACAGGGGCCGCTGTCCGGCATCGTCAATCTCGTCAGCAAGCGGCCGCAGAACGATGCGTTTCTCGATGTCGCGCTGACCGGCGGATCCTATGACATGTTCGAATTGCGCATGGATGCGAACGCGCCGCTCACCGGCGACGGGCAGTTGCTCGCCCGGTTGAGCGCGGTCTATCGCGACCAGGATTTCTTCGTCCATCATTCCGGCCAGCGCCGCATCTTCATCGCGCCCGCGCTGACCTGGCAGCCGACGCCGGACACGACGCTGACCCTGCTCGGCCGCTATGTCGACGACAATATCAATCCCTGGTCGCCGACCACGGCCTATGGCACCGCGCTGCCCAATCCCAACGGCCCGATCTCGATCAAGCTGTCGATCAACGACGGCGAATATCCGGCGGTCCAGAAAAACGACTATTGGAATCTGGGCTATGTGTTCGATCACAAGTTCAGCGACGCGATCGCGATCCATCAATCGCTGCGCTACCAGGATTTCCACAATAGCTGGGACAATTGGCTGTTCGTCAGCAGCATATCGCCGGACTATCGCCAGATCGGCCGTTTCTATTACGGTCCCTACGATCAGAACGGCACCTATTTCCGTGTCGACACCAATGTCAGCCTGAAGTTCGATACCGGTCCGCTCGGCCATTATGTGCTCGCCGGCTTCGATTATGGGCGCCGCTCGGCCGACGACACCAACCTGTTCGATCCCGGCCCCTATTGGCTCGATCTCTACAATCCGGTCTACGGCACCGTCAGTGCGCCCAATCCCGCCGTGGCGAAGACGAGCTATTCCTCGCTCACCAAGCAGCGCGGCTTCTATCTGCAGGATCACATCAAGCTCGGCGAGCTGCTGACGGTCACGCTCGGCGGCCGCTGGGACAAGGCGATCAGCCGGATCGCCAATAACGGCGTCCCCAATCCGGAGGTCAGCGACAGCGCGTTCAGCCCGCGCGCCGGCGCGACGCTGGCGCTGAGCGACAGCGTGTCGCTCTACGTCAACTATGCCAAGTCGTTCATGCCGCAGGGCACCTACAAGGCCTCCGACGGATCGACGCTTCCGCCCGAGCGGGGCGTGAATTACGAAGGCGGCATCAAGGTCGCGCGCGCCGACGGCACGCTTTCGGGCATGGCGACTGTGTTCCAGTTGACGCGCGCCAATGTCGCCACCGCCGATCTTTCACCGACGGCGCCGCCGAACACCTATGTGCTGACGGGCGAGCAGCGCACGCGCGGCATCGAACTGGAGGGGGCGTGGCGCCCGCTGGCCGGGGTCGAACTGACCGCCGCTTATACCTATCTCGATGCCAAGGTGACGGCCGACAGCCGCCTGCTCGTCGGCGCGCGGCTGTCGAGCGTGCCGCAGCACATTGCCAATCTATGGGCGCGCTATACGATCCAGAGCGGCCCGCTTGCCAACCTCGGTGCGGGCCTGGGCGTGCACCATGAGAGCAATCGCCCGGCGAGCACGGCGACGAAGACCGCGCTGCCCTTCTATCTCGACGGCTACACGCTGGTCGATGGCGCGCTTTACTACAAGTTCGACGACTGGTCGGTGCAGGCCAATATCCGCAACATCTTCAACGAGCGCTATTTCCCGACGGCCTCATTGACGCGGACCACGCCGGGCGAACCCCGGACCTTCATGGTCGGCGTTCAGCGGCGTTTCTGAAACGCCGCTGCTGTTCAGTGGCGCGTGCGATCCTCACGCTCACGCGCCACGCGTTTCAGCAGGTGCAGGAAATGATCGGCCGCGGGCGTGATGTCCGCCTCGGCGCGGCGGGTGACGCCGATCGCGCCGGATCCGATCACGAAATCGATCGGCAGGCGGCACAGGTCGGGCTGGGTATCGACGACGTTGCAGGGCAGCGCCGCCACCATGTCGCTCGCCTTGAGCATCGAGAAATTGGCAAGGATCGAAATCGATTCGACCGCTTCCCGCGGCAATGCTCGGCCGGCTTTGCGGAAGCAGAATTCGAGCTGGCGGCGCAGCGCGGTCTCGGCGGGCGGCATGATCCATTGCTGCGCCTGGAGATCGCCGAGCGTCACCACCGGCTTGCCCGCCAGCGGATGATCGCGCCGGACGGTGATCGCGACGGGCTCGTGGCAGAGTATCTCCTGAACCAGCCCGGCATCGGGCGCGCGACCGGAAAGATAGCCGACGACGCAGTCGAGATCGCCCAGGCGCAGCATCGCCATCAGCGTCTCATGACTGTCCTCGACCAGCGAAAAACTGATCTCGGGGCGTTCGCGCTTCAGGGCGACGATGCCGTGCGGCAACAGGCTTGGCGCCGCCGCGAGCAGGGTGCCGACGGTGACATGGCCGGTCATGCCTTGCGAGAGTGCCTGCAATTCCTCGCCGGTATGGTGGACCTCGCCCAAGATGCGCCGTGCGCGCCGCACCACCACTTCGCCATAATGGGTCGGGACCACGCCGTGCGCGATCCGCTGGAACAGGCGCCGCCCCAGCGCCGCCTCCAGATTGCGGATGATCTTGGTGGCGGCGGGCTGAGCGACGTTCAGCGACGATGCGGCATGGACGATATTGCCGCGCGCGGCGACCTCGACCAGCAGGTTCAGGTGGCGCAGCTTCAGGCGGCTGAACACCTCGTCCGTCGTCCGTGCATGTAATCCTGCGCTCGCCGCCATCGCTCAGTGCCCCTTCGGCGTGAGGATGGGCTTGCCCAGCGCGTCGGACGACAACAGGTAGATGCCGGCGGTGGTGAACGCCCAGATCAGCTTGCGATCCCATTCGACATGGATGCTTTCGACCGGCGAATTGTAGGAATTGAGATCGCCGAACTTGCCGCCCATCGGCGGGACGTAATAGCCGACATTCTTCGGCTTCGTCGCGTCGGAGATATCGAACACCTGCACGCCCGCGTTGAAATAGGGATAGATGGCGATGTTGGCGTCGGGCTGGCCCGGCGAATAGGACGGCGACGCCCGTTTCGGGCCGAACTTGCCGCGACGCAGGCAGAAATCCTTGTAGGGCGCGTCCTTGGGCGGCATCGGGCGCGGCAGCACGCTCAGCACCTTGGGGTGCGCCGGATCCTTGACGTCGATGATGTTCACGTCCTTCCACGGCTCGTAGCAATCCTCGTTCATCGGATAGCCGCCGGTCAGCACGATGCCGCGCCGGGTGACGCGCGAGGCGTCGACATGATCGCCCTCGACGCCGCCGGCGCCCTTGGCGAGCTGCAACGAACTCACGGTCTTCGGATGTGCGGGATCGGCGATGTCGAGGACATAGAAGCCCAGGCTGCCCATCGCGGTATAGGCATATTTGCCGCCCTTTTCGGGGGAGACGGGCACTTCCATCGGCAGGCGCCCGCCGGTCCAGGAGGTCTGGTCGCCCGCCGTCGGCCATTTGCGATAGGCCTCTTCCTCGCCCAGCCGCTGGCCCGGCACCCACCAAGTCGAGACCAGCCTGGGGTTCGCCGGATCCTCCATGTCGTAGATCATCTGCGCCGGCGAATAGAGCTGGTTGGAAAACTCCATATGCGTGAAGGTGTTGTCCGGCGCGCCCAGCATATAGGCGTATTTGCCGCCGTCATAATTGGGCACGTCGTAACCCCCGCCGCCCTGCTGCACGACCGCCGAGGGATTGAGCACGTCCATGCTCCGTTCGGCCAGCAGCACCCATTCGGTCGGGCTCTTCAACTCATAGACGCGGAAGCCGCGCAGGCCGGGCGCTTCGAGCACATGGTTGATGACGCTGGGATCGCTGTATTTCTTGTCGTCCAGGCCGCCCTTGGAGCGAGGCACCTCGAAGGTCTGGATCATGATCCATTTGCCGAGCTTCTTGTTGTACGCGATCGACGCGGCGCCGAACCAGGAACCGTCCTTATATTCCTTGTTGAGCACGGTCTTCAGGTTCGTCGGGTCGGTGACGTCGTAGACGCGCACATATTGCCGGTAATAATGGAACATGTAGCGCCGGCCATTCATGTCGACGAAATGCTGCCAGGTATGGCCGGGGCGGACGATGATGTCCCAATGCCCCAGCACCTTCATGTTCTTGATATAGTCCTTCTGCTCGAGGTGATCGAGGCTGCCCTTCACCGGATTGGGGCCGGCATAGGTGGTGGACGGCGCGGCTTCGGGGTGGATGAAGCGGCCCGTCACCGGATCCATGCCATAGGTCGCCGGATCGACGGGCTTGGGCGGGCCTGCGGCGAACGCGGCCGTCGATGCCAGGCAGGACGCGATCGTCAGGAGCGTGCGCGATATCATCGAAGTCATCCTTTCCTGTCGGTCGCGTTCAATCCGCGTCGTCGATCACCGCCACGGCCTGGATCTCGATCAGCATCGCCGGATCGGCGAAGCCGGTGACGGTGATCGCGGCGCTTGCGGGAAAATCGCTGCCGAAAATCTCGGTGCGCAATTCGGTCATGCGCGTCGTGTGGCGCACATCGACGAGGAACACCGTCATCGTCACGATATCCTTCAGCGTTCCGCCCGCCTCGGCGAGCGTCGCTTCCAGATTGCGGAAGGTCTGGTGGACCTGCGCGTCGAAATCGCCCGCCAGCACGTTGCCGGCATCGTCCTTCTGCCCAGTATGGCCGGCCAGCCAGATCGTGGCGCCGCCGCGCGTGATCACCGCCGGTGAGAAGGCCCGCGTCTTTTGCCAGGTGCCGCGTACATAGCTCTTCTCCATCACCCGTTCTCCACTCGCAATTCGACCATGGGACTCGTCGGAGTCCGTTCTCGCAATCGATTGCAGAGAAGCATGGAGTCTGTCAATATTCAAAACTCGTTGTTATTCGGAAACACCGGCCTCGCGGCGACGCGCCTGAGCCGGCGGGAGGTTATGGGATGGCGAAAAGGACAGGGCAGGTCCGCGCGATTACCCTGAAGCAGGTGGCGGAGGCCGCGGGCGTGCACGCATCGACGGTGTCGCGCGCGCTCAACCCCGCCACCCGATCGATGGTCGTGCCCGAAGTGGTCGATCGCGTGCTCGCCGCCGCCAATGCGCTGGGATATCGGCCCAATCTGCTGGCCGCCGGGCTGCGGACCGGGCGCTCGCACCTGATCGGCGCACTCGTTCCCGATATCGCCAATACCGTCTTCTCGCCGATCCTGAGCGGCGCGAGCGACCGACTGGCGTCAGACGGCTATTCGATCGTCGTCGCCGATGTCGGCACCAATCCGGCGCGGCATCTGGAACTCGCGAACCAGCTCGTTGCGCGGCGCATCGACGGTTTCATCCTCGCGACCGTCAGCCGCGATGATCCCGTCGTCGATTTCTGCCTGGATCAGCATTTGCCGGCGGTGCTCGTGAACCGCGCGGAGGAACGCCGGCGCATTTCAGCGGTGGTGTCGGACGACGCGCTGGGCATGCAATTGGCGGTCGATCATCTCGTCGAGCTCGGCCATGCGCGGATCGGCCATCTCGCGGGGCCGGAAACGATCTCGACCGGGTTTCTGCGGCGCAAGGGCTTTTACGACGCGCTGGAGGTTCACGGTCTGCCCGCCGGCGATTATCCCTGCGAGGCCGCAGCCGCCTATAATCGAGAGGAAGGGGCGAAGGCGGCGCGTCGGCTGCTCGACGCGGCGCCGGGCATCACCGCGATCGTCGCCGCGAACGATCTGCTGGCGCTGGGCGCCTATGACGTGGCGGCGGAGCGCGGCCTGTCGGTGCCGGGCGATCTCTCGATCGTCGGCCATAACGACATGCCCCTGGTCGACATGGTCGCGCCGCCGCTCACCACCGTGCGCATCAGTCATCGCGAAATCGGCCGTGCGGCGGCGGATCTGCTGTTGCAGCAACTCACCGGCGGCGAAAGTTCGACCCGCAACGTCGTGCTCGCGCCCGCGCTGATCGTCCGGGGATCGACCGCTCCGCCGCGCGCGCAGTCGCGGCTGCGCAACCAGCAGCGTGGTGCCGGCTGAGGTCGGATTCGGTAGTTCGATCTATCCTTTGTCATTCCCGCGTGCGCGGGAATGACAAAGGGGCGTTATCCCTAGGTCAAAACCGAATCGCGGATCGTTTGGTCGATAAAGACCCCTGAATCGGCCGCCGCGATCGCCTGCCCGCCATGCCGCCTGCGCAGATCGAGCACCGCTTCGGCGCCCGCGCGGTCGATCTCCAGCGAGCGCGTCAGCGCATCGGGCGAGTGGACCAGCATTTCATAGGCCCTGTCCGCAAGTCGCGCATCGAGCCGGGGCATCTTCTCTCGCAACAGCCGCACGGCATCGTCGCGGTTCGCCGGATCGGCGAGCCAGGCCAGCGCATCGTGCATGGCGTGGACGAAGGCGGCCAGGATCGACGGGTTGGCCTGCGCCCATCCGCGCCGTGCGGCGCCGACGATCCCTTGATAGGGGCCGATCACGTCGCGTGCGCGGCGAAGCGGCGTGCAGCCCGCTTCGGCTGCGATCATATCGAGTGGACTGTTGAGCAATGTCGCAGCCTGCCGGCCCGCGATCAGCGCCTCCAGCCGTTGCGCGCCGCCACCCACCGCTTCCAGGCGATAATCGTCCATGCCCAGCCCCGCATCCGCCAGTAGCGCGCGCAGCACGAAGGCGAAGCCGGTGGTCAGCGCGTCGACCGCGATGGTTTGGCCGCGCAACGCCTCGATCCCGTCGAAGCCCGCCGCGCCGACCAGACTGAGCAGGCCGTTGTCGAAGCCGGCAAAGGCAAAGAAATCGGGCGTTTCAGGCAGTGAAACCGCGCCATGGCCTTCGGCATAGGCGATAACATTGTCGAACGCGGTCAGCGCGATCTGTGCTGTGCCGTCGAACAGGTCGCGCGCCATCTGCGCCGATCCGGGCGTGATCGACAGCCGGACGTCGAGCCCCCGCATCGCGAACAGGCCATGATGCTGCGCGATCCACAGCGGCCAGTTGGAGGCGCCGGCGAAGATGACGATGTCGAGCCGCGTCATGCGGGCTGCTCCGCCGCGCCGTCATTCTCCATCGCGAGCAGGATCGTCGCGGGCAGCGCCGAACGATTGGCGACGGCGCGATCCGCGCCCGGTGCGATCCGGCAGGAATCCCATCGATCGAGCGTCACGCTTTCCCCCCGGCTGGTCATTTCCACGCTGCCTTCGAGCACGACATAGACTTTTTCCAGCGGCGATGTGCTGGCGGATATGCCGCCGCCCGGCTCGATCGTCGAAATGGCGAACCACATGGCGCGCGAAGGCCCCGCATCCTTGCCCTGGATGCGCAGGCAGCGCATCGCGACATGGCCCGGCGCCTGATATTCGCGCGCCTCGGCAAAGCGCGTAACATGCATCGCGCCGCTCATCGCGGCACGATCACCACGCGCTCGCGATCCGATCGCATCACCTTGGCATAGGCGATCGCGGCTTCCTCCAGGCTGTGCATGCCGTCCGGCTTCACCGCGAAGGGGCGGAGCTTGCCCGATTCGAAATGCGGGGCGAGCTCGGTCAGGCAGGCCACCGTCGCGCGCGTGTCGAGCGCCAGCGTGTCGATCCCCAGATACTGATGCTGGCCGCGATAGAATTGCAGGATGTCGAAGGGCACGACACGATCGATCGTGCCGATCAGGATCTGGCGCCCGCGCCGTGCGAGCCCGTCGGCGGCGGCCTGCATATAGGGACTGCCGACGGTGTTGTAGATCAGCGAGGCACCCTGTCCGTCGGTCAGGTCGCGGATCGCGGCACCGACATCGACGGCGCTCGAATCGATCATCTCCACCTCGGCATTGGCGTGGCCGATATAGCCCTCGTCGCGCCGCGTGACGCCGATCGCGCGCGCGCCGAGCATCGTTACCATCTGCATGGCCGCCTGGCCGACCTTGCCATTGGCGCCCAGGATCACCACCGATTCGCCTCGCACCGGCAGGCCGGCGCGTTTCAGGCCTTCCCAGGCGGTGACGAAGGGCACGCCGGCGGCGCCCGCCTCGATCAGTGAGATATTCTCGGGCTTGCGGGCGACGCAGTCGCCGTCGAGGACGAGATGCGTGGCATGCGATCCGTCGCGGCGGATGCCGAGATCGCCGCTTGATCCCCAGACTTCCGCGCCGATCAGATCGCGCGGACCATCGACGATCCGTCCCGCGAAATCGCGCCCCGGCGTGCGGGGCCAGACGGCATAGGGCATCATGCCGATCGCGGCCTTGACGTCGCTGGGATTGACGGCGGCGCAGGCCACTTCAACGACGATCTGGCTGTCATTGTCGCGCCGGGGCGCGCCGTTCTCGATCACCGGAGACAGGCCTTCGACGCTTTCCGCCTTGCTCAAGAGGCGCAGCCTGCGCGACTGGCTGCAATCGGTTGTCATAAAGCTCGTCTCCTTCATTCCGTCCAGTTTCGCGCCCGGTGATCGCGCATCCCCGAATTTCAGCCAGAAATCGCAGTGTTTCCGATCGGGCCGGCCACGCGATTGCACTGGAGAAAGCGCATATTGCATTTTTCGTTTGCATCTTCTGCAATCGATTGTAAAGTCATTCTTGTCCGAGGCGTCCTGGCGTCCGTGTCATTCGGTCGAATGGCGCACTCGGAAGATAAGAAAATTACGTGATGGCCGCCGAGCGCGCGGCCGGGGCCAAGGGAGGCGGGGCATTGCCCGAACGGATTGCACTGGATCAGCCTGTATCGCGGCCGCATGTGGTGACCGATGCGGTGCTGCGCGCGCTGGCAGGGACCGGCGATGCGCGCCTGCGCGGCATTTCCCAGGCGATCACCGTCCATCTCCACGATTTCATCCGCGAGACCGGGCTGACCCGCGACGAACTCGATATCGGCCTCGCTTTTCTCAACGCGGTGGGCCAGGCGACGACCGCCACGCATAACGAGGCGATCCTGCTTGCCGATGTGTTCGGCCTGACCACGCTCGCCTGCCATGGCGAGGAGGAGCGGGCGGGCGACGAGGCGTTGCTGGGGCCGTTCTGGCGGATGCATTCGCCGGTGACGCCCAATGGCGGGTCGATCGTCCGTTCGGCCACGCCGGGGCAGCCCTTGTCGGTCGCCGGGCGGCTCGTCGATATCGACGGGCGGCCGATCCCCGATGTCGAGGTCGATGTGTGGCAGGCGTCGCCCTGCGGCCTGTACGAGAATCAGGATGCCGAGCAGGCGGAGATGAACCTGCGCGGCAAGTTCCGCACCGACGGTGACGGCGTCTTCGCGTTCGAGAGCGTCATGCCCGCCGGATATCCGGTGCCGACGCATGGGCCGGTAGGGCGGCTGCTCGAGCGTCAGGGGCGGCATCCGTTCCGCCCGGCGCATATCCATTTCCTGGCCTGGAAGTCCGGATATCGGACGCTGATCACGCAGATCTTCGTCCAGGACGACGAACATCTGGGCAGCGATGTCGTGTTCGGCGTGAACGACAATCTGGTGGGCACCTATGAACGGTCCGGAGACGGGGACGGCGCGCGCTTCAGCCTGATGCGGACATTCACCATGCATGCGGGGGAATCGCGGCTTCCGCATCCCCCGATCGATTGAGGACGGCGCGATGGCGATGGGACTTCAGGGCAGGACGGCGGTGATCATCGGCGGCAACGGCGCGATCGGCGCGGCGACCGCCGGGGCGCTTGCCGGCATGGGCGCGCGGATCATCCTCGTCGATCGCGAGGGTGAGGGGGATCGCGCGCGGATGCAGGCGACTTTGGCCGGGCTGCCGGGCTCCGGGCATCGCGTCGCCACCGCGGACATCCTCGATCACGGCTCGCTCACCCAATTGCGGGACAGTCTTGCAATCGATTGTGAAAGCCTGAGCATCCTGGTCAACGCCGCCGGTTTCACAAAACCCGTCGCCCATGCCGATCTCGACGCGCTCGACGATGCGCTGATCGACGATATCTTCCGCGTGAACTGGCGCGCCCAGTTCGCCACGATCCGTGCGTTCGCGCCGCTGCTCAAGGCATCGGGCGACGGCCTGGTCGTCTCGATCTCGTCGATCGCTGCGTTCACCGCGGTGGGATCGAACATCGCCTATTGCGCGGCGAAGGCGGGTATCGACGTGATGACCAAGGCGCTGGCGCGCGCGCTGGCGCCCGAAATCCGCGTGCTCGCGGTTTCGCCGGGCGTCGTCGATACCGCGTTCGTGCCTGGGCGTGGCGCCGATTTCAACGCGCGGGTGGAAGCGAGCACGCCGCTCGGCCGCATCGCCACCCCGCACGACATCGCCGACGCGATCCTCGCCTGCGCCACACACCTCCGCTACTCGACCGGGCACATCGTCCAGGTCGATGGCGGGCGGGCGCTCTAGGGGGATCGGCGATGTTCCCGATCAACGATCCCGTCATCCTCACCTGCGCGATCACGGGCAATCTGACGACGCCCGAACAGACGCCGCATCTGCCGATCACGCCTCTCCAGATCGCGACCGCCGCGATCGAGGCTGCCGATGCCGGAGCAGCCGTCGCGCATATCCATGTCCGCCACCCCGAAACGGGGATGCCGTCTATGGAGATCGCGCATTATTGCGAAACCGTCGATCGCATCCGCGATGCCCGGCCGGATCTGATCATCAACCTGACGACGGGGCCGGGCGGGCGTTTCGTGCCCTCGCAGGACGAACCGCGCGTCGCGGCCGCGGGTACGACCTTGCTGCCGCCGGAGGCGCGCGTCGAACATATCGCGCTGCTGCGGCCGGACATCTGCACGCTCGATCTCAACACGATGAATTCGGGCGCGGCGGTGGTGATCAACACGCCGGGCAATGTCCGGCGGATGGCGGCGGTGATCCGCGAGGCGGGCGTGAAGCCGGAGATCGAGCTGTTCGATTCGGGCGATATCGCGCTGCTGCATGATCTCGTTCGGGACGGGACGCTCGATCCCGCGCCCTTGTGCTCCATCGTGACGGGCGTGCGCTACGGCTTTCAGCCGGGCGCTGCGACCACGCTGTACGCGGCGGGGCTGCTGCCGGCCGGATCGCCCTGGGCGGGGTTCGGCATCGGCCGCGCGGCCTTTCCGATGGTCGCGCAATCGGTGCTGGCCGGCGGGCATGCCCGCATCGGGCTGGAGGATACTGTCTATCTCGATCGGGGTGTCCTCGCCCCGTCGAATGCCGCGCTGGTCGTGAAGGCGCGGCGGATCGTCGAGGACATGGGCAGCCATCTGGCGGACTGCGCGACGGCGCGGCGCCTGCTGGGCCTGGACGGGAACCGGGCGAATGCCGTGGTGACCGCCATTTCAAACAAGAAACCACAGGGATAAGGGAGCTTCGCGATGAAAAAGGGTAGCAGATTCATGATCGGCCTGCTGGCGGCGTCCGGACTGACCATGCCGGCGTTCGCGCAGACCGAGCCACAGCCCGCCGAAGAGGCGAGCGGGCTGGAGGAGATCGTCGTCACCGCGCAGAAGACGCGCGACAATCTGCAGACCGTGCCGCTGTCGCTGACCGCCTTCACCGGTGACAGCCTCACCCGCTCCAATATCGAGACGGTCAAGGATCTGGCGGCGCGCACGCCCAGCCTGAACGTCGACACCTTCTCGCCCGGCCAGCCGCGCTATTTCATTCGCGGCATCGGCGGCACCGCTGCGGGTTCGGCGCGTGACGCGGCCGTCGGCGTCTTCGTCGACGAGGTCTATATGGGGCGCCCGTCGATGACGAGCACCGACTTCGTCGATATCGATCGCGTCGAGATCCTGCGCGGGCCGCAGGGCACGTTGTTCGGCCGCAACGTCGTCGGCGGCGCGCTTTCCTATTTCACGCGCAAGCCCGACGACACATTCCGCGCCCAGGCCGCGCTGACCGTCGGCAATTACGACAAGATCGACGGCAGCTTCGCGGTCAGCGGTCCGCTGTCGGAGGGCGTCGCCGCCGGACTGTCCTTCTCGTCGCGCAATCATGGCGGCTATGCCTTCAACGAGACGACGGGCAGGGACATCGAGACGGAGCATTCGAACGCGGTGCGCGGCGCGCTGCGCTTCCAGCCGGGCGAGGGCGTCGATATCCAGTTGAACGCCGATTATTCGCGGCTCAACGGCACCGGCAACTGGTGGCACCTGCTGCGCGAGGGACCGAACTCGATCGGCAAGGCGAACGAAGATCCGCGGCGCGGCCGCAATCACACCGATGACGGCTTCAACCGGATCCGCAATGGCGGCGTCAGCCTGAACGCGCGCTTCGACTCGCCGATGGGCGAGATCGCGTCGATCACCGCTTACCGTGAATCGAAGCTGCGCACGCGCGCCAACACCACCGGGCTGTTCGTCGCGGAACTGACCGATCCCAACCGCAACCAATATCACCACACCCTGTTCATCCAGGAGGATGACACCGATTCGAAGCAGTTTTCGCAGGAACTCCGGCTCGCCAGCGATATCTCGGACCGGCTGAGTTCGGTCGTCGGCATCTATTATTTCCACGAGAAGGTCGATACGACCAACATCACCGATTATCGCTTCCTGCGCTTCAATTCGCAGGGCCGCCGCCGCTTCGACGCCAGCAACACCACCGATTCCTATGCGGCCTTCGCCAATCTCGCCTGGGAAGTGACCGACCGGCTGAAGCTGCGGGGCGGCCTGCGCTGGAGCCGCGACGAAAAGGATCACATCGTCGTCGCCGGCGGCAACAACTATACGCCCTATCGTGACGGCGGCGTGATCGTGCCCGGCTTCACCGCGCCCGGCCGCGCGGCGTGGAGCGCGCTCACCCCCGCTTTCTCGGTCAACTTCCAGGCGACGCCGACCAAGTTCGTCTACGCCTCGGTCTCGCGCGGCTTCAAGAGCGGCGGCTTCAGCGACACCGAAGTCGAGCGGCTGAGCGCGATGGAACCCTTCGATCCCGAATTCGCGTGGAATTACGAAGTCGGCCTCAAGACCGAATGGCTGGATCGCAGGCTGCGCTTCAACGCCTCGCTCTTCTACACCGACTATACCGATCTGCAGGTCACGGTGATCCGCCAGGTCGATCCCAACTTCCCGCCCTTCGGCGTCACCGGCAATGCCGGCAAGGTCGCGATCAAGGGCGCGGAACTCGAGATCAACGCGGTTCCGGTGGAAGGTTGGAATCTCTACGGCACCTATGCCTATACCGATTCCAACATCAAGGAACTGATCAGCGGCACGACGAACCTGCGCGGCAACCGCCTGCCGCGCGCGCCCAAACATAAATTCTCGATCGGCACCACCTATGCGGTGGATGTGGGGGACAGGCTGCGGATCACCGGGCGCGCCGAATATACCTACAGCTCCAATTTCTATTCTTCGATCCTCAATTCGCCGGTCGATCAGATCCCCAATCTCAAGAATCTGGATCTGGGGCTGTCCTTCTCCACACCCGACGACAAATGGTCGCTCGAATTCTGGGGCAAGAACGTCACCGACCGGCTGAACATCAACACGATCTCCGAAGTGCCGACGCTCGACGGCTATGCGCAGTTCCAGCCGCCGCGTACCTACGGTGCGACGTTGCGGTTCCGCTACTGAACGAATGCGGATCTGGCCGGGCGCGGATCGCGCCCGGCCCCAAAAAAGAAAAACCGGGGTGTGGAGGTGCAGGTGAAGAAGTGGCTCGCTTTGTCGATGAGCGTGACGGCGCTGGCGGGAGGCCCCGCATTCGCCGAAACGCGGCAATTCTCGGTCGATGAAGGCACGAACTTCGCCGCCGCCCTGTCCCCCGACGGCAAGCATATCGTCATCGATCTGCAGGGCGAACTCCGCATTCTGCCCGCCGCCGGCGGGGCCGCGCGCCAGGCGATCGACTTGCCCGACGAGGCACGCTTGCCCGCTTGGTCGCCCGACGGCCGATGGATCGCCTTCCAGCACTTCTCGGCCGGGCAATGGCGGATCTTTGTCATGGCGCGCGACGGCACCGGCCTGCGCCAGCTCACCAATGGCGCCGCCGACGATCGCGAGCCCGTCTGGTCGCCCGATGGCCGGTCGATCCTGTTCAGTTCGGATCGCGCCGGCAATTTCGACATCTGGCGTGTCGGGCTGGATGGCGGCGCGCCCGAACAGGTCACGACATCATCGGCCGAGGAATATTTCCCCGCCATCTCGAAGAGCGGGCGGCTGGCGTTCGTTTCTGCCGGCAAGGACGGTCGCAGCCTGATCGTGCGCGAGAACGGCCAGGATCGGGTGATCCTGTCCTCGAAGGACGAACTGGTCGGCCCGAACTGGAACGACGCGGGCGACCGGCTCGCCTATGTCGAATATCGCGAGATCTATGAGGGGCGCGACGCCGGCCTGACCGCGCTCAATCTCGTCGATCCCGCGACGGGCAAGGTGGCGCGCGGCAGCGGCGCGCTGGAGGATGTGTTTGTCGGCCGGCCGCAATGGGCGCCGGATGGGCAGCTCTTCTACAGCGCCGACGGCAAGATCCGCCTGCGCCGCGACGCGCGGACGCGCGACATTCCCTTCACCGCGCAATTCACGGTCGACCGTCCCGCCCCCTACCGGTTCAAGCGCCAGGATCTCCGATCGGCGGCGGCGCAGCCGGCCAAGGGCATCATGGCGCCCGTCGTCTCGCCCGATGGCCGCCATATCGCCTTTGTCGCGCTGGGCGACATCTGGCTGCTGACGGTCGGCAAGGCCGAACCCGAAAGGCTGACCGACGATCCCTGGGTCGATATCGATCCCGCCTGGTCGCCCGACGGATCGAAGCTCGCCTTCGTGTCGGACCGGCGCGGTACGGGCACGATGGACGTCTGGCTGCGCGACATGACGACGGGGCGCGAGGAGCGGCTGACCGATACGGCGGAGAGCCTGACCGCGCCCGCCTTCTCCCCGGACGGCAAGAGCCTGGCGGTCACCATGCTCGATCATGGCGATTGGCATGCCAATACGCTCCATGTCCTCGATCTCGCGACGCGGCAATTGCGCAAGCTCGACGATCCGCAGTTCAAGCCCAGCGGACCGCGTTGGCTGCCCGATGGCAGCGCGATCGCCTCGGTCGCGCTCGACTATATCTCCAAACGCTATCGCAAGGGGTTGAACGAGGTGCGGCTGGTGCCGCTCGACGGATCGCCGGCGCGTTTCGTCAGCCCCATGCCGGGCGTCGCGCTCGGCATCCGCTCCGCCAACGGCATCACCTGGTCGCCCGATGGCCGCCAGGCGGCATTTGTGCAGGATGGCATGCTATGGTCGGTCGCGACCGGACCCGATGGCGGCTTTCTGGGCACGCCGCGCCGGCTGACCGACGATGTCGCCGATTATCCGAGCTGGACCGGGGATTCGAAGTCGATCGTCTTCACCTCGGTGGACAAGTTGAGGCGGCTGAACGTCGACGACGGATCGATCGAAGAGATTCCGCTGAGGCTCAACTGGACGCCGCGCCGCGTCAAGGGGCGCAAGGTGATCCGCGCCGGCCGCCTGTTCGATGCGGTGGCGAACACCTATCGCACCGATGTCGATATCCTGGTCGAGGACAATGTCATCAAGGAGATCGTTCCCCGCCGTGCGCGCTGGGACGATGCCGAGATCGTCGACGCGTCGGACAAGACGGTGATCCCCGGCCTGTTCGAGAACCATATCCATAATTTCATCATCAACGGCGAGATCACCGGCCGTGTCGCGCTTTCCTACGGCATCACCGCGATCCGCGAGCCGGGCACCGAGCCGAGCGAGGGGCGCGAATCCAAGGAAGCCTGGGCGAGCGGGCGCCGACTTGGGCCGCGGCTGTTCACCACCGGGCTGATCGAGGGCGGGCGGATCTATTATCCCATGTCCTATCCGGTGCGTTCGCCCGCCGCGCTCGAACTCGAACTCGATCGCGCCGCGCGCTTCGACGTCGATTTCATCAAGACCTATGAGCAGCTCGACGCGCCCCTGCTCAAGCGCACCATCCAGTTCGCGCACGATCTGGGCATTCCGGTGACGTCGCACGACGCCTATCCGGCGGCGCGCTTCGGTGCCGACGCCGTCGAGCATCTCACCGCGCGCGACCGCGCGTCGATCGGAGACCGGCAATCGGCGCTCGGCAACATCTACAAGGATGTCGCGCAGATCTACGCCCAGTCGGGCATGGCGGTGGTGCCCACCGCGATCGGCGGATCGATGCGAACCGGCGGCTATTATCTCCAGCAGGCGGGCCGCTCGATGCTCGACCTTCCCCAGATGCGGCTGCTGCCCGAACGTTTCCGCAATTCGCGGCAGATCGCCGGCGCGGTCGTGCCGGGCAAGCCGGCGCTCGATGCGAAGCTGCTCGCGGCATCGACCGCTCCGTTGCGCACGCTGATCGCGGCGGGCGTACCGATCCCGACGGGCACCGACACCGCCTTCTACAATATCGGTTTCGGCGTGTTCGGAGAGCTTTGCTATTATGTCGAGGCCGGGCTGACGCCGGCGCAGGCGATCCGCCAGGCGACGATCGAATCCGCCAGGCTGAACCATGTCGAGGATCTGCTCGGCTCGATCGAGCCAGGCAAGCTGGCGGACATGGTGATCCTGTCGGGCGATCCGCTCGCCCGCATCACCGATCTCGTCAATGTCTCGGCCGTCGTGAAGGACGGTGAACTCTACACGCTCGACCGGCTGCTGGCCGGGCCGCGCTGAGGGAATGATGATGCGCAAGACAGTCAGGATGCTGCTGCTCGGCCTGGTCGCGACCATGGCCTGCCCCGCGATGGCGCGGCCGGTTTCCTTCGAGGTTCGCGAAGGCACCAATTTCGCGGCTGCCATCTCGCCCGATCGTTCCGCCGTGGCGATCGATCTGCAAGGGCGGATCTGGGTGCTGCCGTTCAAGGGCGGCACCGCGCGGCCGATCACGCCGGTGATGGACGAGGCGCGCTTCGCCGCCTGGTCGCCGGACGGCAAATGGCTCGCCTATCAATATTACCGGAACGGCGGCTGGCACATCTGGATCAGCCGTCCCGACGGCAGCGACCAGCGCCAGCTCACCTTCGGCGCCAGCGACGATCGCGAACCGCGCTGGAGCGCCGATGGCCGCGCGATCCTGTTCGGATCGGATCGCGCCGACAGCTTCGACATCTGGCGCGTCGATGTGGCGACCGGCGCGATCGCCAGATACAGCGCGGCGTCGAGCGATGCCGCGCGCGAGGAATATTATCCCGACGCATCGCCCGATGGCCGCAGCATCGCCTATATCGCCGCCGCCGGCCGTGGGCAGAGTCTGGTGGTCGAGACCGGCGGCCAGGCGCGTACGCTGCTGATGGTGGAGGGCGACGATCTCGCTTTGCCGCGCTGGAGCGCGGATGGCCGCCGCATCGCGGTCAATCGCTACAATGAGGATCGCGCCGAGAGCACGCTCCAGATCGTCGATGTCGCGACCGGCACGGCGACGCGCGGCGACGATGGCCGGGAGGATCTGTTCCCGACCGGCGCGTCCTGGATCGACGGCGATCGGCTCGCCTATGCGGCGGACGGACGGATCAAGATCCGCCGCATCGGCGGCGACGCCTCGGTCGTGCCCTTCCGCGCGCGCTTCGACGTGGTGTCGCGCCCCGACTATCCCAAGCGCCGTTTCGATCTGGATTCGACCGGGCCACGCCCGGTGAAGGGCATCATGCGTCCGCGCGTGTCGCCCGACGGCAAGGCGATCCTCTTCACCGCGCTGGGCGATCTGTGGCAGCTCGACATCGGCAACCCCAAACCGCGCAAGCTGACCGACGACGCCTATCTCGACGTCGATCCGGCCTGGTCGCCGGACGGCCGGACGATCGCCTATCTGTCCGATCGCCGGGGCGTCGGGACGACCGATCTCTATCTGCGCGATGTCGCGACGGGCAAGGAACACCGGCTCACCGAAACGACGGACGATCTGATGCAGCCCGCCTGGTCTCCGGACGGCAAGAGCATCGCGGTGTTCATGCGCGACGCCAATGACTGGCACGCGGCGCGTCTCAACATCGTCGATGCCGCGACGGGCGCACTTCGCAAGGTTCATGACGGCCTGTTCCTGCCCTCCACGCCGACCTGGTCGCCCGACGGCAAGTCGATCGTGACGCTGGCACTGCGCACGCCGGGCAAAAGGTTCCGCAAGGGCCACAACGAATTCATGACGATCGACCTCGCGACCGGCGCGACACGCTTCTCGACGCCGGACAGGAGCCGCTCGGTCTCCACGCGCAGCCAGACCGCGCCCGCCTGGTCGCCCGATGGCGCCAGCATCGCCTATCTGCACCAGGGCGTGCTGTGGACAGTCGCGGTCGATGCGCGCGGCGACATGGTCGAAGCGCCGGTGCAGATGACGCGCGGCGACGCGAGTTATCCGAGCTGGACCGGGGATTCGCGATCGATCGTCTATCTCGACGGCACCGCCTTCAAGCGCATCTCGCTCGTCGACGGCGCGATCGAGGATATCCCGTTCGATCTGAGCTGGAGCCGGAAGACGGAGCCGCAGCGCACCGTCATCCGCGCCGGGCGCGTGTTCGACGCGGTCGGCTCGGGTTATCGCCGCGACGTCGATATCGTCGTCGACGACAACCGGATCACGGAGATCGTGCCGCGCCGCGCCGACTGGCCGGGCGCGCGCATCGTCGATGCGGCGGGCAAGACCGTCATTCCCGGCCTGGTCCAGACGCATATCCATCATTTCGTCAGCGACGGCGAGACGCCCGGGCGGACCTGGCTGTCGTTCGGCGTCACCTCGGTCCGCGAGCCGGGGGCGGAACCCTATGAGGCGCTCGAGCGGCGTGAGGCCTGGGCCAGCGGCCGCCGCCTCGGCCCGCGCCAATTCTATTCGGTGATCCTGGAGGGCGACCGCCTCTATTACTGGATGAATGTCGGCGTCGGGCCCGACGCGCAGCTCGACATGGAGCTGCGGCGCGCGCTGACGCTCGATTACGATTTCATCAAGACCTATGAGACGATGACGCACGAGGTGCAGCGCCGCATCGTCGATTTCGCGCACCGCAACGGGCTGATGGTCGCCTCGCACGAGCTGTATCCCGCCGCGACCTTCGGCGTCGATGCGATCGAACATATGGGCACGCGCGATCGCATGCAGTTCGCCGATCGCATCTCGATGCACAATCGCGCCTATGAGGATGTCGTGCAGCTCATGGCGTCGTCGGGCATGTATATCAGCCCCACCTCGGGCGGGCGGCTGCCGGGAACCAGCTTCACCTATCAGATGCGCAAGCTGCCCGGATTGCTCGATCTGCCCCAGCTCAAGGCATTCCCGCCCCGCTATATCGCCGCCTACAAACGCGCGATGGGCTATTTCGAAAAGACGCATGGCGACCGCGCGTCGGAGGCGGCGCGCGACGAACTGGCTACGCTCAAGACCTTCAGCGACCGGGGCATCGTCATCGGCGCCGGCACCGACGGCGGCACCGTCAGCTATGGTTTCGGCGAGATCGCGGAGGTGATGCATTTCGCCCAGGCCTTTGGCGCGGAAAAGGCGCTGCGTTCGGCGACGATCGAGGGCGCGCGCATCCTGGGCGCCGATGCGCAACTGGGTAGCATCGAACCGGGCAAGCTCGCCGATCTGGTGGTGATCGACGGCGATCCGCTCGCCGATATCCGCGATCTCATGAAGGTCGATACCGTGGTCAGGGATGGCGAGGTTCTGCCGATCGCGACATTGCTGAAGGCGCCATGAGGGAGGACGGGCCGATGGCCGATACAAGGCTGGATATCGCGCGCGCCATCGACGACGCGCCGATCGGCGGATTGCAGTTCCGCGTCTTCCTGCTCTGCGCGTTCGTCGCGATGCTCGACGGATTCGATACCCAGTCGATCGCCTTCGTGACCCCGGTCATCGCCGAGGACTGGGGCGTGGACGGCAAGAGTTTCGGCCCGATCTTCAGCGCCGGCCTTGCCGGGCTGATGCTCGGCCAGCTCATCTTCAGCATGCTTTCGGATCGGTTCGGGCGACGCCGGGTCATCATCCTCTCCACCTTGTGCTTCGGCGCGCTCACGCTCGCCACCGCGGCGGCGCAGAGCTGGTGGATGCTGCTGGGGCTGCGCTTCCTTGCCGGCTTCGGGCTTGGCGGCGCCATTCCCAACATCATGGCGATCACCGCCGAATTCGCACCCCGGCGGATACGCGCGACCATGGTCGCGCTCGTCTTCGGCGGCTTCCCGCTCGGCGCCGTGCTCGGCGGCTATCTCAGCATGCATCTGATCGCGGCCTTTGGCTGGCATTCGGTGTTCATCGCCGGCGGGCTCGCGCCGCTGGCGCTGGTGCCCGTGCTGATCGCCGCCCTGCCCGAATCCCCGCGTTTCCTGCTGCGCGCGGGGGCGGGGCATGAAGCCGCGCTTTCGCGCGTCATGCGGGCGATCGTGCCGGCGGCGGCGCAGCCGGGCTGCACCTTCTTCGCCGACGAACCGGCCGCGACGCGCGCCTCGCTGGCATCCTTGTTCAGCGATCGCCGCGCCGGGCCGACGGCGATGCTGTGGATCGCCTTCTTCATGAGCCTGTTGGTGATCTATTTCCTGATGAGCTGGCTGCCGCTGATCATCAAGGATCGCGGGCTTTCGCTCGATACCGGCATCGCCGCCGCGATGGCGCTCAATCTGGGCGGCGCATTGGGCGGCGTGGTGCTCGGCTGGCTGATCGATCGCTACAGCCCCTATCCGGTGCTGATCGGGGCCTTTCTGTCGGGTGCGCTCAGCATCGTCGCGATCGGATTGAGCGGGGTCGCGATGACGCCGCTGATCGTGAGCGTGTTCGTCGCGGGTGTCTTCTCGGTCGGTACGCAGACCGGGCTCAGCGCCTTCACGACGGGGCAATATCCCACCGCCCTGCGCTCGACCGGCATCGGCGCGGCGCTGGCGGTCGGCCGGATCGGATCGATCGTGGGGCCGATGGCGGGCGGAGCCCTGCTGGCGGCCGGCTATCCGATCGACCGGATCTTCTTCGCCGTCGCCGTGCCGCCCCTATGCGCTGCGCTGGTGCTGGCAGCGCATGGCGCGCTTTCGCGCCGTGCGGCGCTGGCGCCGGTCGCGATCTGAGCTGATCATCCCTTCGCCAGATGGGAGTCGAGCGCGTCGTGCGCCGCCGCCACCGCCGACCAAAGGTCGGGATCGCGAAGGTCGTGCGGCGCGATGGTCTCGGGCCACCAGCTCTCGACCAGCCGCGCCAGCGCGTCCCAGCGTCGTTCGTCGAGCAGGAAGGCGGGATCGATCCCGGCGATGGCGGCCTCGCTCGCCGGCACGCGCAGCCGCAGACAGGCGGGGCCGCCGCCGTTGCGCATGCTTTCGCGGACATCGACGATGATCGCTTCCGCGATCGGATTGTTTGCGGCGACCAGCCGGTCGATCGCCGCCTTCACATCGGGGTCGCGATCGACTTCGGAAGGCAGGACAAGCGCCATCACGCCGGGTTCGAGCGTGACGAGCTGCGAATTGAACAGATAGCTGCGCACCGCCGAGTCGAGCGACACGCCCTCCACCGCGATCAGATGCGCGTCGGGCATGAGTTCGGCGATGCGCGCGAAGGCCCGCGCATCCTCGTCGAAGGCCTGGGGGTGGGCGAGAAGGACGGTCTCGTTCGCGACGGCGACGACGTCGTTGTGGAATGCGCCCGCCGCGATCGCCGCCGCCGACTGGCGGATATGCAAGGCGCCGTCTTCGTTCAGCCCAGCCAGCCGCGCGACCGCTTCGCCCGCGCGCCGACACTGGCGTTCGGGAAAACGTCCGCCGCGCTCCTCGCCATGGACGAAGATGTTGAGCCCGGCCGCCCCGTGATGCGGGGCGATGCGCATGTGATTGGCCGCGCCCTCGTCGCTCAGATGCCGGCCCGGCGCCAGCGGCGCATGCACCGCGAAATGCCGTTCGTCGGCAAAGACGCGGCGGAGATTGGCGAAGGTCTCGGCGGCCTCCAGGCTGCGGTGCAGCATCGTATCGAGATTGGCGGTGACGAGGTGGACACGGCCGTCGCGCGCATCGGCCGCGGCGATCACGGTCGCGGCATTGGCGGTCCACATCGACGATGCCGAACAGGCATTGTTGAACAGCACGGGATCCGCATCGGCCGCCTGGCGCAACACGTGATGGTCGGCGCCCGCGAAGCCCAGGCCGCGCAGCGCCCCGATCGCGGGGCGGCGCAGCGGCGGCAGGAAGCCCTGGGCCAGGCCGCGATCGAGCAATGTCCGCATCTTGGCCAGGCCCTGAAGCGCGGCGGCACGCGGATGCGACGTGTCCCCGGCGTTGCTCGCGCTCGCGACATTGCCGAGCGAGAGTCCCGCATAATTGTGGAGAGGACCCACCAGCCCGTCGAAATTGATCTCACGCACCTGCATTGATTTGATGTCCTTCCTGTCGATGGGCCGGATGCGCTTCAGAAACGCGTATGCCGTGCCATGTCGCCCTTGCCCAGCTTGAGCGCCGCCGCCGTCTCCGGCGCGATCGCGATGCCCGATGCGCCGCGCAGCACCGGCGCGCGCATCACGCGGAAATCGCCGCCTTCATGCGCGGCGATCAGGCTGTCGACGCCATCGGCGCCGCATGGCTCGATGGCGTCGATCCGGTCGACTCTGCTCGACCGGATCGACGCGAGCCCGTCGATCTCGGCGATCAGCGTGGGCCCGGCATCGAAAATGTCGATATAGCCATCCTCGCGAAATCCCTCCGCCAGCAGCAGGTCGCGCGCGCGCCGGCCATCGGCATGCGGCTGCCCGATCGCTGCCTGAGCCTCGTCGCTCAGCAGATTGGCGTGGATCGGATGGCGCGGCCCCATATCGGCGATCATCTGGTTGCCGGTCAGCGCGTTGAGCCGGTCGGCCTCCTCGAACGGCATGTCGTAGAAGCGGCGGCCCACCGCATCCCAGAAGGGGGAATGTCCGTCGATATGGACGCCGCGCAGATCTGCGATCACCTTTTCCCCGAAGCGTGCGCGATGCCCGGCGATGAAGAGATAGCGGCTGCGCGACATCAAGGCACCGGCGGCGCGGCCCTGGAAGGCGGGATCGACGAGCAACCCGCCGACCTCGGCATGGCCGTCGAGATCGTTGGTCAGCGTCAGCATGCGGAACGAGACGCGCCGGCCGGTCACCGCCGATCGCTGGTTCGTCCGGCTGATGCGATAGCTGTAGAATGGCCAGTCGACGCCGACGCGCGGAAACACCATGCCGCAGCCGATCAGGTCCGCGCCGTCCGACAGGACAAGCACGATCGGGCCGGGTGCTTCGGGGTCGGCGATGGCTTCGGTGCTGGCCCGAACGCGCGCGGCGAGCGCGTCGCGATCGGGCGGCAGGTTGGTCAGCCCCGCGCCGCCCTTGCGGGCGAGCGCCAGCAATGCGTCGCTATCCTCGATGGTCGCGATCCGGACGAGCATGCCGGCACTGTCTCCCCTCAAATTTCGATCGGACAGCCTTGGAGCATTTTCAAGTTTGACCGTTGACGGCCAACGGCCCGGAAAATGCGACCGCGAAAGACAAGGGCGTTTCCGCTTATCGTGGAAACGCTCTAGCGCTGCCGTCGGCGAAGGGGTGACGGAAGGCCGGTCAGATCGCCGCAATTTCTGCGGTGAAACAGTGTCAGGAACGCAGCTTCTTGTTCGCGAGCCGCGCTAGTGCGAGGATTGAAGCCCCATCGGAAGGACGGCCGTGCAGCAGAATCTTTTGGATCGAATCGATCTCGCCATCCTGGACCGCCTGCAGCGCGACGGACGCATCACCAATCAGGCGCTGTCCGAAGCGGTCAACCTGTCGCCCAGCGCATGCCTGGCCAGGGTACGCGCGCTCGAGAAATCGGGTGTCATCATCGGCTATCACGCGCGCGTGGCGGCCGAACGGATCGCGCCCACCATCATCGTGCTGGCGGAAGTGACGCTGAAGAGCCACCATCCCGAGGATTTCGGCCGGTTCGAACAGGCGGTCGCCCGGATCGACGACATCGTCGAAGTGCTCGAACTGAGCGGGTCCTTCGATTATCTGCTCAAGATCGCGGTGCCCGATATCCAGGGGTGGCGCGCGCTGTCGGACCATCTGCTCGCTTCGCCGCTCGGCATCGACAAGATTACCTCCCATGTCCTGATGAAGCAGAGCAAGGCCTTTACGGGCTTCCCCATTCGGCATCGCGATCCACGGATCGCCCGCTAGCCGCCACAGGGGTTTTGAAAGTCGAGCGGAAACAGTCTGATCTTGGCCGTGGCCTTGTTGATGAACGGCGCATCGGCAAGGATGATGTTACGGTCTTCGAACGAAATCTGTCCGCATTTCGTAAGCAAGATACTGTTCTGACTGCGAAAATCGCAGCATTGATGGGAGGGGGCAATGTCGGCCGTCGGCCGGCGCGATACCGATCCCTTTCGGCGGATACTGAGGAGGGATTATGAATCGTCGCGCCCGATTGATCATGCTGATGAACACCGCCGCTGCCACTCTGTGTGCCGGGCCGGCCTTCGCCCAGGCCGAATCCGCTGAATCCGCCGCCCCCGTCAATGACGAGATCGTCGTCACCGCGCAGCGCCGCGAGGAAAGGCTGGTCGATGTTCCGATCTCGGTTTCGGCGATCGGCGAGCAGCGGCTCGAAAATGCGGGCGCGACCACCGTCACCGCGATCGGCACCGTCGTTCCGAACATCCAGATCAACGAGACCGTCGGCAATTCCTGGAGCCCGCTGATCTCGATCCGTGGCCTTGCGCCTGCGGGCGACACCAGCCTGGGCCGCGACCAGCCCGTCGGCATCTACATCGACGGCGTGCCCGTCTCGAAGTCGACGGGCGCCGCGTTCGACACCGTCGATCTCCAGCGCGTCGAGGTGCTGCGCGGGCCGCAGGGCACGCTGTACGGCAAGAATACGATCGGCGGCGCGATCAACCTCGTCACGCGCAAGCCCAGCGGCGAATTCGGCGGCCAGCTGCTGCTCGGGATCGGCGAGGATGGTCTCTACACCCAAAGGCTGATGGTGAACGTGCCGACGATCGAAAGCGGGCTCGGCGCGATCAAGATGAAGTTCGGCGTCTCGGGCCGGCAGTTCGGTGGCTTCTACAAGAATAGCGGGCCGGCGCATGGCGATTTCGGCGAGCAGGAGCAGGTGGCGGCGCGCGCCGACATATTGTGGGAACCGACGAGCAATCTGTCGATCGGCTATGCCTATGACATCACGGACAGCAAGGGCACCGGCGTCATGCTGGCGATCAGCGCGCCGGGCCTGATCTCGCCCACCGGATCGCTCAAGGCGCTGTATCCGCTGATCGCCAATTCCATCTACACCGAACGCCCCCGCGGCATCGCGACCGACGCCACCGGGCGCAGCGATTTCAGCGTCCATGGCCATGCCGTGACCGCCGAATATGATGCGGGCGCGACGCCCTTCGGCGAAGTGACGCTGAAATCGATCACCGCCTGGCGCAATCTCAAGACGCGCAGCAACAGCGATTTCGACGGCACCGTCTCCGATCTGCTGCGCTTCACGCTCGACAACGACTATCGCCAGTTCACCCAGGAATTGCAGGTGATCGGGACGAGCGACGATTTCCGCTACACGCTCGGCGCCTTCTACATGCGCGACAGCTATGGCGTGTACAATCCGCGCTGGTCGGTGCAGCTCGGCGTCAAGAACCGCTACGACCTGAGCGATCGCGGCGCGCGCAACAAGTCGATCGCGGGCTATGGCCAGTTCACCTGGAGTCCCTCGGCGCTCGACAACCGGCTGGACGTGACCGCCGGCCTGCGCTGGACCAAGGAGACCAAGCGCGTCCGCAACCTGTTCTTCTCGTACAGCAACTATGCCGCCAATCCGGCCAATCCGCTGTCTGGCGTGTTCCAGCGCGATGCGAACGGGAATCCGGTCACGCGCAGCGGCGGCCCCGCTTCGGGTGTGCTGCCCAGCGGCAACGGACCCGGCCCTTACGACCTGATCCCGCTCGAGAACCAGAAATCCTGGTCGCGGCTGACGCCCGAGGCGAGCATCTCCTTCGCGATCCAGCGTGACTTCAACGTCTATGCGCGCTTCGCGACGGGCTTCAAGAGCGGCGGGTTCAACGATACCGCGGCGAACAATTCGGCGTTCAACACGCCCTTCGATCCCGAAAAGCTCACCTCGTTCGAGCTCGGCACCAAGGGCATCTTCATGAATGGACGCCTCAGCCTGAACGCCGCCGTCTATCACAGCATCTACAAGGATTTTCAGGCGGGCGTGTTCGTCCCCGCGCTCATCACCACCAACATCATCAATGCCGGCAAGGCCAGCTATACCGGCTTCGAGCTTGAAGGGCAGGTGCGCCCGGTCGACAATCTCACGCTCAATTTCGGCTATGGCTATGTCGACGCCAAATATGACGAGTTCATCCTGCCCAATGGACAGGATGTCACGAACAGCTACGTCATTCCGCTCGTGCCCAAGCATAATTTCCAGATCGGCGGGCAGTGGCGCATCCCGATGGGCGATGTCGATCTGACCCCCAGCCTCAATTATTCGTGGCGCGGTTCGCAGCACAGCAACATCGCCCCCGATCCGCTGACCAAGCGCATCGCCTATGGCCTGCTCGACGGGCGCGTCACCCTGGGCGGCATCGATCTCGGCGGCGGGACGGAGTTCGAATTCTCGGTCTGGGGCCGCAACCTCACCGACAAGAAATACTGGACCGCCGCGATCAACCTCGGCCTGTTCACCGTCCGCCAATGGGGCGATCCCCGCACCTTCGGCGCGGAGGCCCGGCTGCGGTTCTGACCCCGGCGGAATGCGAGGCCCGTCATGAACCGGATGGCAATCGACGCGGCGGGTTCGCGCCTGCCGCGCCTCGCCTTCGCCGCGCTGTTCGCGACCACGCTGGCGACCGCGATCGGCAATACCGGGCTGATCTCGGTGATGCCGACGGTCGGCCGCGAGATCGGGATCTCCGATTTCCTGATCGCCGGCATCTTTTCGCTGTCGGCGCTGATGTGGGCGATCTCGTCGCCCTATTGGGCGGGGCTGTCCGATCGGCGCGGCCGCAAGCCGCTGATCCTGGTCGGGCTGTGCGGCTTCGTCTTTTCGATGATGGGCTGCGGGCTGGTCGTGCTCGCCGGGCTCGACCGGATGGCGGCGCCCTTCATCGTCTTTCTCGCTTTCCTGGTGATCCGCTCCAGCTACGGCATCTTCGGATCGGCGTCGGCCACGGCAGCGCAGGCCTATGTCGCCGATCACAGCAGCGGCGAGGCGCGTGTGCGCGCGATCGCGGCGCTTGGCGGTGCGCTCAGCCTCGGCACGATTTTGGGGCCGGCGATGGCGCCGTTCCTGATCCTGCCGCCGGCCGGCCTTGCCGGGCCGATGTTCCTGTTCGGGCTGGGCGGCGCCGCGATCCTGCTGCTCGTCGCGGTGGCGCTGCCACGCGACACGCCGCGATACCTTGCCGGGCCGGGCGAGGATAGCGGGATGACGGCGCGCGACATCTGGCGCGACGCGAAGGTGCGGCCGTTCCTGCTCTACGGCTTCGTCGTCAGTTCGGCGCAGGCCGCCAACACCTATACGCTCGGCTTTCTCGTCATCGATCGGCTGGCTGTGCCGCCGATCGCGGCGCAGGGGGCGATCGGCATCGCGATGGTCGCGGGCGCGGTCGCGGGCCTTGTCGCGCAATGGGGGCTGATCGGGATCGGCGGCATGATGCCGCGCGCTCTGCTGCGCTGGGGGGCGGCGCTGGCGCTGGCCGGAAACGCGCTCATCGTGTTGCTGCCGGGCTATCCAGCGCTCGTCGCCGCCTTCGCGCTCGTCAATCTGGGCTACGGCCTGGCGCGGCCGGGTTTCAGCGCGGGCGCCTCGCTCGTCGCGCCCGATATCGGCCAGGGCGCGGTGGCCGGCGCGCTCTCGGCGATCGCGGGCGCCGCGATCGTCGTGCCGCCGATCGTCGCCGTCATGCTCTATCAATTGTTTCCGGCGGCGCCCTTCATCGTCCTCGCCGGATCGCTGGCGGCGCTGCTCATCTACACCCTGATCACCCCGGCATTGGCAGAATTCAGCGCTTCCGTGCCCTCGATCGTTTCCTGTGAGCGATAGTTTGTGCGCGGTGGTTGCCTTGTGGCGGCGGGGAGCGGCGCGGTATTCTCGGGAAGAAGGATCGGATGGGCGGTGGAGCCGACAAGGCCGGCCCAGCCCGACATCAGCAGGAGAGTGAGTTTCATGGATCGCTATCTCGTCATTTCGTCCGACGGCCATGCGGGCCTGCCGCCCGAGCGCTATCGCGACTATCTGGAGAGCAGATACCATGCGCAGTTCGATGAGCGCGTCGCGCGCGAGATCAAGATGCGCGAGGAGCATGAGAAGCTGTTCCTGCTCGACGATTTCAACACCAAATGGCGCGCCCGCGTTGGCGACGGACTGGAGGGTGCCTGGGATCCGGTGATCCGCAACCGCGTGCTCGATCATGACGGCGTTGCGGCGGAGGTGCTGTTCCCCGATGGCATCACCGAGCGCAACGCGCCACCCTTTGGCGCCGATGTCGGCCTGCGCCCCTTCGGCGTCGATCCCGAACTGCAATGGGCGGGCGGGCGCGCGCATAATCGCTGGCTCGCCGAATTCTGCCGCGAGGATCCGGTGCGGCGCATCGGCCTGGCGGTCATCCCCGCGCTCTACGATGTCGACGAGAATCTGAAGGAGATACGCTGGGCGCGCGAGGCCGGGCTGAAGGGCGTGTTCCTGCCCGCGATCATGGACGGCTACGCCATGTACAACCACCGGAAATATTATCCGATGTGGGATCTGCTGCAGGAATTGAACATGCCCGTTCATTTCCATTCGGGCGGCGCGCCGGCCTATGACACCAGCCAGCCCGGCTGGATCGGCACCTATCTCTCCGAATATGCCTTCTGGCTGACGCGGCCGATGTGGACGATGATCTTCGGCGGCGTGTTCGAACTCTATCCCAGGCTCAATGTCGTCTTCACCGAAGCCGGCGGCGAATTCTGGTTCCCCTGGATGATCGAGCTGATGGATGTGCGCGCGTCGGTGAAGCACACCAGCGGCAAGCTGGGCGATTATAATTCGAACCTGACGATGAAGCCGAGCGAATATTTCGCGCGCAACATCCATGTCGGCTGTTCGGCGCTGCCCGACGAGGAAACGACCGAGGCCTATTACAAGATCGGCATCGACCGGATCATGTGGGGCACCGATTATCCGCATCCCGAAGGCACCTGGCCGGCGACGCTGGACAAGATGACGATCAGCCTGGGCGGCCTGCCCGATACGGATATCCAGAAGATGTTGGCCGGCAATGCGCTGAACGTCTACGATGTCGACACCGACGGGCTCTGGTCGCTCGCCGCGAAGATCGGTCCGCAAAAGGCGCAGTTCGAAAAGCGTGCCGCCTGAACGCGAACGTCTGTCCGGTCTATCGAATTTCGATCCGTCGCGTCCCGATTTGTCGCGTATCGTGAACAATCGCGACCGATCGGGATTTCCATCCGCCCCGGACCCGACTAGCCTTTCCCGCTACGCCGCGCTCGACGCGGCATGGCAGGGGATGCGGCCGGTGACGTGGCGAGGGATCGAGGAGTTTCTGGCGGTCGTCGATACCGGCAGCTTCACCGCGGGAGCGGAGGCGCTGGGCGTTTCCAAATCCTATGTCAGCAAGATGGTGAGCGAGTTGGAGGCGCGCGTGAACGCGCAGCTTCTCGTGCGCACGACGCGGCGGCTGTCGCTCACCGCCGCGGGGGACGTGTTCCATCAGCGCTGCCAGGAAATGCGCGCCTCGCTCGTCGATGTGGAACGTCAGATGGCGCAATTCCAGGAACGCCCCGTCGGCCGGCTCCGCGTGGGGCTGAGCGATATTTTCGGCGTCAGCTACATGTCGTCGATCGTCGCCGATTTCAGCGCCCGGCATCCCGACATCTCGGTCGAGGTCGTCGCCTATCTGCGCGAAAGCGAACTGGTTCAGGAACAGTTCGACGTCGTCATCCGCTATGGCCGGCTCAACGATTCGAGCCTCAAGGCGCGGCTGTTCGGCTTTCTTTCCTACTGCCTGTGCGCGTCGCCCAACTATGTCGCGCAGCATGGCTGGCCATCCTCGCCCGCCGAACTGGCCGGCCATTCCTGCCTGACCGATCTGGGCGGGCATTTTCATTTCAACGACGACGATGCGGCGAACGGCCGGGTCAAGGTGTCGGGCAACTGGAAAAGCAACAGCGGCCTCGCGCTGGCGTCGGCGGCACGGCATGGCATCGGCATCGCGCAGATCCCGATCAGCGTGATCCGCGACGACCTGCGCGAAGGGCGGCTGACCGCGCTCGACGAGGAATGGGCCTATTATGACAGGGAAGTCTGGGCGGTGTTCTCGCCGGGGATGATGCCGGCCGCGACGCGCGCTTTCATCGATCATCTGGCGGTGAGCTTCGAACATCGCAAGCTGCGCCCCTGGATGGAGCCGGCGATGAGCGCGCTCGCCAGCCATCTGCATCGCAGCAGATAGGGTCTGTTTGAAAATATGCGGAAGAGCACATTTTCAAGGCCGCACCAGCCCGCTCCCCCACCCGGCCTCCCAGAAGATACTGCCGTTGGGAGGCCGGGTGGGGGAGCGGGCTGGTGCGGCAATGCGCCATCGGCGCATTGCCAAACAGACTTTCCGTCTGTTTGGACAAAGATTGTGCATCACCGCGCACAGTGCGTCCCCATCGGGGCGCTTCCGTGTCAGGCCCGAGCGGCTATGCTGATCGAGGAAGGACCGGTGCAAAGCCGGCCGATGGGAGAATAGGATGGTGGTTCAGCGTTTCCCGATGGGCATCCCGTTCGGCTGGTTCTTCGTCAGCTATAGCGACGAGATCGCTGTGGGCGAGGTGAAGCCGCTCCACTATTTCGGCCGAGACCTGGTGATCTTCCGTGGCGAGTCCGGCGATGTCGGCCTGCTCGACGCCTATTGCCCGCATCTCGGCGCGCATATGGGGCATGGCGGCACGGTCGATGGCGACAAGCTGCGCTGCCCCTTCCATAGCTGGGCGTTCCGCCCCGACGGCTTCTGCGTCGACATTCCCTATGCCAAGGCGATCCCGCCGATCACCAAGCGCGAGCCGATCGCGCGGCCCTATCCCGTGGTCGAGAAGAACGGCGTCGTCTGGGCCTGGTATCACCCCGATCGCATCGAACCGACCTTCGACGTGATCGAGCATGCGCCCTTCACCGAAAGCGGCTGGAGCGCGCCCGTCCGCCGCTTCTGGGCCTTCGCCAGCAACCCGCAGGAGATCGCGGAGAACGGCGTCGACCTCGCCCATTTCGAATATGTCCACAAGATGGAGGCGGTGCCCGAGGGCAAGACAGCCTATGACGGGCATATCCGCCGCAGCGATGCACAGGGCGAGCGCGTGATTTCGCTTCCCGACGGCACGACGAAGATCATCCCGTCCAGCGTCAACACGATCCAGAACGGGGCCGGACAGAAATTCACGCAGTTGAAGGGCGTGGTCACTCTGTCGCTGATGGTGCTGGCGACGCCGGTCGAGGCCGATCAGGTCGAACTGCGCTTCTGCTTCACCTTCCCCGAAACGCCCGAAGGTTCGCCCGAGTACAAGGCGGCGCTCATCGCGATCGAATATACGTGCGGCCAGAGCGGGGTCGAGGGCGACATTCCGATCTGGCACAACAAGATCCATCGCGCCCGCCCGCTGCTGTGCGACGGCGACGGCCCGATCCTGCGCTTCCGGCGCTATTTCGAGCAATTCTATACCGAGGGTGACACGCCGCGGCAGATGGCCGCGGTCTAGTCGCACTCAATTCAATCAAGGCTGATCGGCGCGCGGGCGACAGGTTCGCGCGGTCGGAGAGTCATGGCCCGCAAAGGAGAGACGATATGGTCAAGCTACGCTATGTTCAGGGTCCGGTCGCGACGCCGCAATCAGGTGGCCTCAACAACACTGTCCGCACCGTGCGCGCGCTGTACGAAACCGATGCGGAGATCGCGCGCGCCCTGCTGCCCCAGCCGCTGGTGCCGGCGGCGCGGCCGGAGATCTTCCTCCAGTTCGCGCATGTCGCGATGCATGTGACGCCCGAGACGACGGTCGAGATCGGCGCGCTGACCCTGGGCGTGATGTGCGATTACGAGGGCACGCGCGGCGGCTATGTCTTCCATATGGCGATGGAGGGCGAAACCGTCGTCACCAGCGGCCGCGAGCGGTTCGGCGAACCCAAGAAGATCGCGGAAACGACGTTCGACAAGAATGGCGACCATGTCCGCGCCACCTGTTCGCGCCATGGCATCACCTATTTCGAGGTGGAGGGCACGATCGGCGCGGACCAGGGCAAGCCCGAGCCGTTCGAGGAATATTTCTACTGCTACAAGGGGCTGCCCTCGATCACCACGCCGGGCGAGTTCGACGGCGACGTCTATCTGACGCGGCTCAACTGGAAGCGGAACTATAGCCGCCATCATGGTTTCGACGGCGCGATCCGATTCCATGAATCGGCCTATGATCCGATCGTCGACGTGCCGATCCGGCGGATGCTGAGCCTCGATTATGTCGAGGGGGCGACCAATACCAGCGGGCAGTTGCTGCGCACCGTGCCGTCCGAATGGATCGCGCCCTTCTGGGTGCAGCGCAACGACGCGCCGTCCAATCCCGGCGTCGAGATCGCGCTTGCCGAAGCGAAGGCGGCCTGATGCGCGATTTCGCGGGGCGGGTCGCTGTGGTCACGGGCGGCGCCAGCGGCGTCGGCCGTGCGCTGTGCGAGCAATTGGCGGGGGCGGGGGCGAAAGTGGTGCTCGCCGATATCGATCAGGCCCGGCTCGATGCGGTATCGGCCGAGATCGCGGCCGATACCGGCGCCGATGTGACGGGCATCCGGGTCGACGTCACCAAGGCGGATTCGGTCGACGCGCTTGCGGATGCGGTGTGGGCGCGGCACGGTGCGGTCCATCTGCTGTTCAACAATGCGGGGGTGGGGCTGGGTGAGGCGCAGCGCGCAATCTGGTCTTTGCCCGCCAATGACTGGCACTGGGGTTTCGACGTCAACCTGTTCGGCGTCGTCCACGGCATCCGCGCCTTCGTGCCGCGCATGCTGGCCTCGGGCGAGGAAGGCGTGGTGATCAACACCTCCTCGTCGAACGGCGGGCTCCGCTCGCTGCCCAATACGCCGATCTATGCCGCGTCCAAGGCGGCGGTCACCAGCGTCAGCGAAGTGCTGTACCAGCAATTGCTGCGCGAGGGCGACCGCGTGCGCGCGGCGGTGCTGTTTCCCGGCCCGCATGTCGTCAATACCTCGATCCTCGCCTCCAACCGCAATCGCCCCGCCGATTACGGCGCGACCGACGGCAACAAGCCGGCCTATGAGACGATGGAGGATCTGGTCCGCACGACCGGGCTGAAGATGGCGCTGACCGAGCCGGAGGAAGTCGCATCCTTCGCGCTGGAGGGCATTCGCGAGGGCCGTTTCTGGCTGCTGCCCGAAAGCGAGGATGGCGACGGCAAGCTGCGCGACAGGATTTCGGAATTGCTGGCAAGGGCCAATCCCGTATCGGCATGGTGAGGCGGATGATTTGAAGAGGGAAACGCGCGACGATGGCTAGCAATGCGGTGCGGGACGTGACAACGGCGACGAACGGAGCCTATCGCTGGTATGTCGCGGGCGTTCTCTCGCTCGCTTATTGCTTCAGCGCGATCGATGCGCGCGTGCTCACCCTGTTGGTGGTGCCGATCAAGCAGGATCTGGGCCTCACCGATTTCCAGATCAGCCTGCTCCAGGGCTTCGCCTTCGCGCTGCTCTACAGCGTCGCCGCGATACCGATCGGCCGTTTCGTCGATACCAGCCGCGCGCGGACGCGCATCATCGTCTGGGGCGTCGTGCTCTGGTCGATCATGACGATGGCGTGCGGGCTCGCGCGCAGCTTCGGCCAGCTCTTCGCCGCGCGGATCGGCGTGGGCGTGGGGGAAGCGACGCTCAGTCCCACCGCCTATTCGCTGATCAGCGACTATTTCGATTCGAAGCGCCGCGCGCTCGCGATCAGCGTCTATGCCATCGGCTATCCGATAGGGGGCGGGCTCGCGCTCATCATCGGCGGGGTATTGCTGCAATATTTCACCGGAACCGGCGGCATCACATTGCCCGTGATCGGCGCGCTGGCGCCGTGGCAGGCGGTGTTCGTCGTCGTCGGCCTTCCCGGTGCGATCATCGCGGGCCTGCTGATGACGGTGCGCGAGCCCGAAAGGCGCGAACTGGCAAAGGGGTATGAGGGGCGGACGCTGCCCTTGTCGGGTGTCGTCGCCTATCTTCGTCAGCACTGGCGGCTCTATGGCATGCTGATCGGTTCGATCTCGCTGATCGGCATGCTCTCGATCGGCGTGACCTTGTGGTATCCGACATTCCTGATCCGCACCTACAAGATGTCGGTCACCGATGTCGGCCTGTATTACGGCACGGTGATGCTGATCTGCGGAACGCTCGGCACGCTCGGCGGCGGCTGGCTGTCGGGCCGGTTGATGCGCGCGGGACGGCGCGACGCCAATATGCGGATCGTGCTGATGACGACGATCCTCAAGGCGCTGCCGCTGATCGTCGGGCCGCTGATGCCCACCCCGGTGCTCGCGCTTGCGCTGATGGCGGTGGGAACGCTGATCGGTCAGGGCGCGCAGGGCGTGATCATCGCGGCGATCCAGGATGTGACGCCCAATCAGCTTCGTGGCCAGGTGATGGCGCTGACCCTGTTGTGCGTGAACCTGATCGGGCTTGGTCTGGGCGCCAGCTTCATCGCGGCGATCACCGATTTCGGCTTCGGGGACGAAGGCGCGCTGCGCTATTCCATCTCGCTCGCCGGTGCGGTGCTGCTGCCCTGCATCATCCTGCTGATCGCTGTCGGCATGCCTGTTTATCGACGCGCGCTTGAGCGCATGGCGGCTGAAGACAGGGCTTCGTCCAACTGAAACACCCCTCAGTGTCATTCCCGCGAACGCGGGAATCCAGCTTCTTCTTCCTGATGCTTCACGGAAAAGCTGGATTCCCGCGTTCGCGGGAATGACAAAGGATGAATCATTCCCGCTGGATCAGGCGCTATGAAGCTTCGGCGTAACGCTCGCGCAGCACCGTCTTCTGGATCTTGCCCATCGCGTTCTTGGGCAGCGCATCGACGAAATGGATCCGGCGCGGCTGCTTGAAGCGGGCGAGCTGATCGGCCAGCGCCGCCTTCAGCGCGTCGCCATCGGCGAAGCCAGGATCGCGCGGCACGACCACGGCGACGACCGCTTCGCCCAGATCGGGATGGGGCACGCCGATCACCGCCGATTCATGCACCTGCGCCAGTTTGTCCAGCGCGGTCTCCACTTCGGCGGGATAGATGTTGAAGCCGCCCGAAATGATCAGGTCCTTGGCGCGGCCGACGATCGAGACATAGCCGCGCGCGTCGATGAAGCCGAGGTCGCCCGAAATGAAATGGCCGCCGCGAAACTCCGCCTCGGTCTTTTCGGGCATCCGCCAATAGCCCTTGAACACGTTGGGGCCGGCGATCTCGATCACGCCGATCTTTCCCTGCGACAGTATCTCGCCGCTTTCGGGGTCGGCGATGCGGATGCTCACGCCCGGCAACGGCTGGCCGACCGTGCCCGCGATGCGATCGCCGTCATAGGGGTTGGACGTGTTCATGTTGGTTTCGGTCATGCCATAGCGTTCGAGGATGGCATGGCCCGTCCGCGCGTTGAATTCGCGGTGGATGTCGGCGGAGAGCGGCGCCGAGCCCGAGATGAACAGCCGCATGTGCGCGACCAGCGCGCGATCGAAACCCGCCTCGCCGAGCAGCCGGATATAGAAGGTGGGCACGCCCATCATCGCCGTGGCGCGCGGCAGCGCAGCCATGATCGCGGCCACGTCGAAGCGCGACAGGAACAGCATCGACGCGCCTGCCGCCAGCACGACATTGGTCGCGACGAACAGGCCATGGGTGTGGAAGATCGGTAGCGCATGCAGCAGAACATCGGCGCCGGTGAAGCGCCAATGTTCGCGCAGCGTGAAGGCGTTGGAGGCGAGATTGTCGTGGCTCAGCATCGCCCCCTTGGAGCGGCCCGTGGTGCCGGAGGTATAGAGGATCGCGGCCAGGTCGTCGTCGGCGCGCGGCACGGTCTCGAAGGTGCCGGCGCAATCGGCAGCGATCGCGGCGAGCGAACCGCCGCCCGCATCATCCAGCGTCTCGACGCGCGCCACGCCGGCCGTGGCGGCGAGCGCGCGGATCGGATCGGCCTGGGCGGGATCGCAGACGAACAGAGCGGGTTCTGCATCGCGCATGAAATAGTCGAGCTCGCCGCTGGTATAGGCGGTGTTGAGTGGCAGGAAGACCGCGCCCGCGCGCAGGCAGCCGAGATAGAGCATCAGCATGTCGATGCTCTTTTCCGCCTGCACCGCGACGCGGTCTCCCGGGGCGACGCCCGATGCGACGATGGCATTGGCATAGCGGGCGGATCGCGCGGCGAGATCGGCATAGCTGACGATGCCGCCGCCGGGCAGCGTCGCGAAGCGCTGTTCGCGATCCTCCGGGAAACAATCCGCGAGCCGCGCATAAAGATTGGTCATCGTCGATTCCTCGCCATCGCGCGTGCGGTGGGTTTCGTCAGTTGCCGCATCGTCGCGCGGAACGGATCGCCCAATATCACGGCGCCGTCATTGGCATAGGCTTCATGATAGGTTTCGATGTTCGCAAGATCGTAGAGATAATTGACCATCAGTCCCGCGCTCTGCCGCATGCCGTTGGCGGACGTGTCGCCCATCCAGTTTAGCCGTTCAAGTCGCGCGCCGTTGCCAAGGTGGAAACGCGCGACGGGATCGACCGGCCGGTTGTCGGCGGTTCGGGCGGTGGTGAAATACTCGATCGCCCGTGCGGTCAGGCTCGCGCGTGCCTCTTCGTCGAAATCGTCCGATTTGCAGGCTTCGGCCAGCGCCGGATCGCTCTTGCCGAGCCACGCGATGAAGCCCGGAATTGGTGACAGGGTCACGAAACAGTCGAGGCCGGGCAGGTCGCCTTTCAGATCGGACGCGACCTGCTTGATCAGGAAATGTCCGAACGACACACCCTTGAGCCCGGGTTGGCAATTGCTGATCGAATAGAAGACGGCGGTGTCGGCATCGGCCGACGCCATGGGAGCGCGCGCCGGATCGAGCACCGACTGGATCGCATCGGGCATGCCGCGCGTCAGCGCGACCTCCACGAAGATCAGGGGTTCGTCGGGCATGGCCGGATGGAAGAAGGCGAAACAGCGTCGGTCGGGCGGATCGAGCCGGCTCCGCAGATCGTTCCAGTCGCGGATATGGTGGACCGCTTCGTACCGGGTCACGCGTTCGAGCAGGTTGGCCGGCGACGACCAGTCGATCTGCCGCATCGTCAGGAAGCCGCGATTGAACCAGGATTGCAGCAGATGGAGCAGGTCGGCGTCGACGGCATCGAGCGTCCCGCCCGCGCTTCTCGCCGCGCGCAGGAGATCGGCGCGCATCCCGACCAGTGCGGCAGTGCCGCCCGGCGCGAGGTTGAGCCTGCGGAAGAGTTCCTGTCGCGGCGCCTCGACGGCCTGCGCCAGCGCCGGCAACGCCGATGGTCCGTCAGCCTTGTAACGTGCCCATGCCGCATCGAGCGCGGTCGCGCCGGTGTCGAAGCGTTCCGCCAGCAGGCGGAAAAAGGCGAGGCGCTCGTCGGTCGTCGCCCCGGCATAGATCTGCAGCAATTCGGTCGCGATCAGCACGCCTGATGCCTCGCCGCGTCCCGACAACAGGCTGTGCGCCAGCCTTTCCAGCCGCATCGCATGCGATCCGGATCCGCCGGTGCGCCGTGCGAATGCGCCGGCCGCATATCGGCGCAGAAGGTTGCGGCCCTGGCGGGTGACGCCGTCGATTAGCCTTGGCAGCGCGATGCGTATCACGCGTGGATCCCGAACCGCTCCGCCACACGCGCGATGAAATTCTCCGGCAGCGGCTGCGCCCGGCGTTGCTTGAGGTCGAAGCAGACGGTGCGCGCGGCGAGCGCGGCGCACAGGCGATCCTCGGTGCGTTCGAACATGCGATATTCGATGCCGACCGACGTGCGGCCGATGCTCGTCACGCGGCCGTCGATCCTGACCAGTGCGCCCGCCGCCAGTTCCGAACGATAATCGATCTCGTGGCGGACATCGGCCCAGCCGCGATGTTCGAGCATGTCCTGCGCGGGGGTATGGCCGAGCGTCGCGAACAGATGATAGGTCGCGTCATCGAACATGCCCAGATAATGGCGTGTCGTCAGATGTCCCATCGCGTCGCATAGCCAGGGATGGACGACGGCGAAGCCGCAATCGATCGGATGGCCCTCAGCCATGGCCGCCGATTTCCCAGCCGTGCGGCGTCAGATGTGCCTCGGCGAAACCGCGTGGCGTTTCTTCCAGCGGCATCGCCAGGCTGTCGTTCCAGCGATTGAAGAAGCCGTAGAGCGCGATCGCGGACAGCAGTTCCACGATCTGCCCGTCATCATAATGCGCGGCCAGTTCGGCATAGGCCTGGTCGGTGACGCCCGAAGGCGACTGGCCGGCGAGCATCGCGAAGCGCAATGCGCTACGTTCCGCGTCGGTGAAGAGCGGGCTGCGCTCGAAATCCCAGACCGCGTCGATCCGGGCGCTGTTCCCGCCATGCGCGGCGTTGCTCGCCGTATGCGCGGCGCAATAGCGGCAGCCCGCCGCCATGCTCGCGACATGGCCCGCGAGATATTTCAGTTCGAGCGGCACGGCGCCGGTCGCCATGACGGCATTCCACAGGCCCAGCGTCGCGCCCAGGATCGCCGGTCGGTGGCCCAGTGTGGCGACGCTGCCGGGCAGTTCGGCGAAATGCTCGAGGAACGGCGCGACATCAATGCCTTTCGCCCCGAGCGCATCGGCATCCAGCAATTGCATGCGGCCCATCGGTCAGCCCTCCCACTCGGCATTGCCGTCGACGCCGATGATCTGCGCGGTGATGTGGCGCGCGGCATCGGATGCGAGGAACCAGGCCATCTCGCCGATCTCGCTCGGCTGGATCTTGGTCCGCATCGAGATATAGCCCAGCGCCTCGGCTTCGACTTCGGCGACGGGGCGCTGCAGGCGTTCGGCGGCGCGCGCCATCAGTCCGCGCATGCGTTCGGTGTCCATGAAGCCGGGGCGGATGGCGTTGACGCGGATGCCGGCCGGGCCGAATTCGCGCGCGACGTTCCGGGTCAGCCCTTCCAGCGCCCATTTCGACGCGACATAGGCCGATCGGCCCGGCAGGCCGGTGACGGTCGACGCGGTCGAGATGTTGATGATCGCGCCTTCGCCCGCCGCGCGCATCGCCGGTGCGACCGCATGGATGGTATGGAACGCGCCATGGACGTTGACCGCGAAGCAGCGTGCCCATTCGTCCGGATCGTTGGTTTCGATGCCGCCGATCGGGCCGGCGACGCCGGCATTGTTGATCAGTACCGAAATCGGCCCGACGCGATCGATCATCGCCGCCACGGCCGCCGGATCGGCGACGTCGGTGCGGCTGGTGACGATGCCCGGCAGCGCGGCCGCGATGCTGTCGAGCGCGGCCTGATCGACGTCGCAGACGATGACGCGATCGCCGCGCGCATGGAAAAGCTCCGCGATGGCGCGCCCGATGCCCGATGCGCCGGCCGTGACGAGTATCGATCTGCCGCTCATGCCGCTGCCCTCCGTTCGATCTGTGTTGCGGTTTCGTCGAGTGTGCCGTCGTCGGAGACCACGACGCCGTAGATTTCGCGCGCGCGCGCAGGGCTGATCAGGCCGCCCGCCACGTCGTCCGCAACGCGATTCGCCGGGCGTTCGCGCGGGTCGCCATAACCGCCGCCGCCGCACGAGATCGCGACGATGCGTTCGCCGTCCTGGATATGCACCTGCGCACAAGCATCGAGTGGGCCGTGCGTGCCGTCGCGCCGGATCAGATATTGATCGGCGCCGCCACCGGGCTGGCCGCCGCGCACGCCCGCCGGCAAATTGACATGTCCGTCGGACAGATAGCCGATATCCATGCCCGCGCCGACCGGGCCGAACTCGACGATGGTCGAGGGCGCGCCATTCTGCGTGCCCGCGCCTTCGCTATCGGTGACGAAGCCGCGCCGGTGGACGATGATCGGTTGCGACAATTCGGCCAGTTCGACGCCGTCGATGCAGCACAGCCCAGCATTGCCGACATGGCCGATCGTCCACCAGGCGTCGCTGGCCGGGCTCGCGGCGCCGCCGCTCATCGCCAGGAATATCTGGTTGACGAAAGGTCGGCCCGTGCGCGGATCGATGCCGGAGACCACGCCCGCCGAAGGCGCGATCACCGATCCCACTTCCGCCATGCCGATGCCCTCGCCCAGCCCGGCAAGCGCGGTCTGGACGCTGTTGGCGGCACGGTCGGCGATGTTGGTGGTCGCGGCCGAGCAGGAAAAGGGATGGGTCGGTATCCCGGCGATACAGCCCTCGCGCAGCTTCACGTCGATCCGCCGGAACGATCCGGCGTTTTTCGGCACGTCATGATCGATGCTGTTGAACACGCCGATCATCGCCGCGGTGCGCGCGCAGGCTTCGGACAGGTTCATGCCGCAGGGCAGGCAATCGGGATTGTCGGTCATGTCGACCGCGACGCGGCCAGCCGCCGGATCGACATCGACGGTCGCTGTGATCTTCAATCCTTCGGCGGGCAGCCCGGGAAAGGGATCGTGCGTGCTCGATCCGGTCACGCGGCCGGCGGGCAGCCTGCCGATCGCATCGGCCATCCGTGCTTCCGAATAATCGAACCACTGTGCGGCGAATGCTTCCAGCCGGTCCCAGCCGATCTCCGCCGCCAGTTCTCCCAGCGCCTTTTCGCCGATCCGCGCCGCGCCGATGGTGGAGAGATAATCGCCCCGCCATTGGTGAGGCACGCGGATGCGCAATTCGCACATGCGGATGATGTCGTCGATGTCGCGTCCGTCGCGCTGGACCTGGACGGCAGGAAACAGGAGAGCGCCCTCATGATAGACGTCGCGTGCTTCCGCCATGTAGGTCGTCGGCTGGCTGTTGCCGATATCCGCCTGATGCGCCTTGGCGAGAACGGTGAAGCGATGCCGCCCCTCCGCGTCCATCACCGGCACGATCACACTCAGATCGGCGGGATGCGAGCAGCCATGATAGGGCGAATTGTGCAGGAACGCGTCGCCCGCGCGCAGCTCCGGATGAAACTGCTTCATGCTGCGCGCCATCATGTCGGGGCCGGAGAGGACATGGATGGGCAGGCTGTCAGCCGCGGTCAGAAGATCGCCGTCGCGCGTCAGCAGGCAGCAGGAAAAGTCGCGCGCGCGGTTGATCACGCCGGAGCGGCCGGTGCGGAGCAAGGTGTTGGACATCTTGCGGACCACGCCGTCCAGCCGGCTGCGCAGCACCGCCATTTCCGCGCCGTTCATCGGTTTGTCGGTCATCTCTCAGGCCTCGATCAGGATCGAGCCGTCGGCCGTCCGGCGAAAGCGGGCCGGCGGATCGACGACGATGGTGGTGAAGGCGGATTCGATCAGCGCCGGGCCGGCCACGGGCTGTTCGGCGGCCATGGCATCCCAGCGCAGCACCGGGGTCTCGATCCAGCCATGGCCGGAGAAATAGACCGGCCGCGACCGCGCTTCGCCGGTCGCCTCGGGGTCACCCTTCAACCGGAAAGCGGCGCCGGACCGCGCGGGGCAGGATACGCGCGCGCGCAGCCCGATCAGCTCCACGGCGGAGCTTTCGTCGCGGATGGTGAAGAGCTGTTCGTGCGTCGCATCGAAAGCCGCCCGGAAGCGCGCGACATCGTCCTCGGTGGCAAAGGTGGCGCTGTCGAGCGGCACGTCGATATCCCATGCCTGCCCCTCATAACGGGCTTCCGCCACATAGCTGATCGATCCGGCGCGTTGCGCCCGCTCGATAAAGGCTTCAGCCTGACGCCGGACATCGGCGATCGCCGTGTCCGCGCGATCCAGATCGAAGGATGCGGTCGATGCGAAAGTGGTGACCGCGAACTCCGCCGCGATGTCGGACATCATCGCACCCGCCGCGCTCATCGCGGCGCCGGTTTCGGGGATCAGCAGTTCGCGGCAGCCGAGCCGCCGGGCGATGAACACCGAATTGAGGCCGGCAGCACCACCGCCGCCGATCAGCACGGCCTGGCCGGGATCGATGCCTTGATTGACCGTCATGTCTTGGATCGCCTGCACCATATTCTCGGTGGCCAGATCGAGGATGCTCCACGCGGCATCCTCAACGCTGGTGTCGAGCCGGTCCGCGACGTCGCGGGCGATCGCCGCGCGCGATGCATCGCCGTCGAGCCGCATCGCACCGCCCAGGAAATAATCGGGATCGACATAGCCGAGCGCGACACAGGCGTCGGTCACGGTCGGGCGCGTGCCGCCACGTCCATAGCAGGCGGGACCGGGCGTCGATCCCGCGCTTCCCGGGCCAACGCGGAGCAGGCCCGCCGTATCGACGGTGGCGATGCTGCCGCCGCCGGCGCCGACGCTCTTCACGTCCACCGAGGGATAACCCGCCAGATGACCACGATAGGGCTCGCCGATCCACAGGTCTCGCGTCATCGGGATGCGGCCGTCGCTGACCAGGCTGATATCGTAGGTGGTTCCGCCGGTATCGGCGACGATCGCGGTGCGCCATGCACCTTCGCGTCCCGCATAATGGCGCCCCGCGACGGGCGCCATCGATGGGCCGGAGTTGATCACGCGGATCGGCGCGGCGGCGACTTCGCTCGCTTCCACCATGCCCCCCGCGCTGGTCAGAACCATCACCTTGCCGCCGAAGCCAGCCTCGGCCAGCCGCGTGGTCAGGCCGCCCAGATAATGCGTCATCAGCGGCTTGAGCGACGCGTCGATCGCGGCCGAGGATGCGCGGCGGAATTCGCGCAATGTGGGATTGACCGCATGCGACAGGCTGTAGGGAGTGCCGGGCAGATGCGTTTCTATCAGCTCGCCGACGCGGCGTTCATGCGCCGGATTGATCGTCGACCAGAGCAGCGCCACCGCGACCGCTTCCACTCCCGTCTCGCCGATGCGGCGCAGCGTCTCGACCAGCGCGGCCTCGTCGAGCGGGGTCATCACGACGCCGTCCGCTCCGATGCGCTCGTCGGCCTCGAATGTCAGTGCGCGCGGCACGAAGGGGGCGGGATAGGGGATGGTGTGGTTGAAGGGCTCGGTGCGGCCGCCTTCGCGGAACAGCAATATGTCCCGGTGGCCGCGCGTGACGATCAGCGCGGTGCGCGCCGTGCGCCCGGTGATGATCGCGTTGATCGCATGGGTGGTGCCGTGGATGAAGCTGTCGCAGCGGCCGAGCAGTTCGGCCAGGCTCAGCCCGCGCGTGGAAGCCGCGCCGCGCAGCGCGTCGAGCACGCCGACGACGGGGTCGGACGGCACGGTCGATGCCTTGTGCAGCGTGATCGAGCCGTCATCGTCCTCGACGATCAGATCGGTGAAAGTGCCGCCGGTATCGGTTGCGAGACGCATGATCGTTCCGTCAGAAGGCGACCGAGTCGCCGCCCTTGAGGCCGAGCATCTCGCGCGCCTCCGCGGGGCTTGCGATCTCGATGTCGAGCGAATCCAGGATGCCGCGGATCTTGCGGACCTGCTGGGCATTGCTGGTCGCGAGTTCGCCGCGTCCGATATAGAGGCTGTCCTCCAGCCCGACGCGGACGCTGCCGCCGACGAGCGCGCATTGCGTCAGGAATTTCATCTGCGGCCGGCCGACCGCGAAGCAGGACAGCATGTAATCGTCGCCGAACAGACGGTCCGCCGTCTGCTTGAACAGCATGAAATTCTCGAGATCGGCGCCGATCCCGCCAAGGATGCCGAAAATCCCCTGGATCAGGAACGGGGGCTTGATCAGTCCCAGATCCGAGAAATGCTTCACATTGTAGAGGTGGCCGATATCGTAGCATTCATATTCGAAGCGCGTGCCATGGCCCTGGCCAAGCTCGACCATGATCCGTTCGATCAGCGCGAAATTATGGTTCGCGGGAAAGCGCTTGGACCCGAGCATAAGCTCGCGCTCCCAATCGTGCTTCCAGTCGAACTTGTCGGCGAGCGGCCAGAATCCGAAGTTCATGGAGCCCATGTTGAGCGACGTCATTTCCGGGCTGGCGCGCAGCGGCCCGGCCAGCCGATCCTCCTCGCTGAAGCCGGGGGCACCGCCGGTGGTGATGTTCACCACGGCGTCGGTCGCCTGTTTGATGCGCGGCAGGAACTGCATGTAGAGTTCTGGATCGGGCGAAGGCCGTCCATCACGCGGATCGCGGGCATGCAGGTGCAGGATCGCGGCGCCGGCCTCCGCTGCTTCGATCGCCTGTTCGGCGATTTCGTCGGGCGTGATCGGCAAATGCGGTGACATCGATGGCGTGTGGATCGATCCGGTCACGGCACAGGTGATGATTGCCTTGTTGGTTCGGCGCATGGGACAGCTCCCTGTTCTGGGTTCAATGAGCGGCGTTGGCCGCGACGGTTCGTGCGAAGGGTGTGCGGCTGGCGAGGGCGGCGAGCGTGCCGATCACCGCGATCGTCGACAGAATGATGAGCAATGCAGTCGCCAGATGCAGCGGGCCGCCGAGCAGATCGGCGGTCAGCCCCACCAGCGGCGGACCGCAACCGATCCCGATCAATGTGGTGCAGGCGAGGAACACGGCGGTGACGACGCCGCGCAGGCGGTCCGGTGTCAGCATCTGCACGCCTGCCAGGCTTGCCGGAGCGCCCAGCGTCATGAAAACGTTGAGCAGGCCGAGCAGGACAAGCGAGGTAGTGAGGTTGGTGGTCGAGACGAAGGCGAACAGCACGGCGAGGCTGCCCATCAGGCTGACCATCATGACCGGGGCGGCCGGTGAGGCGAAGCGGCGCGTCTGGAACAGGTCGGTCAATATGCCGCCGCACAGATGGCCGAGCGGTGCGCCGATCAGGATCACGCTGCCCACCGCCACGCCGGCGGCGGCCGGTGTCAGATCGAAGTAGCGGACATAATAGGACGGCGTCCAGGCGCTGAAGGACTGGACGACGAGCACCACCGACGCCGCAGCCGCCACATGAAGCAGATACGCCGCGCGATGCTGGCGAAGATAGGCGAAGGCTTCCGCCATGCTGGCGCGCGTCCCGTCGGTTTCGCTGCGCGCGGGTTCGCGAACGGTCAGCAGCAGCGCCGCCAGTGCGATGCCCGGCAGCGCCATGAGCACGAACGTGCCCTGCCAGGGGGCCAACAGCCCAAGGCCAGGCACGGAGAGCCCGCCCGCCGCGACCAGCATGGCGAGCAGCGCGCCGCCGCCGACCAGTGCCAGACTCTTGCCGAGCGACGCGCCTGTCGTGAACAGGGAGACGGCGCGACCAAGCTGATTGCGCGGGAAATAGGCGGCGAGCAGGGACATGGCGGCGGGCACCAGCGCTGCCTCGCCAAAGCCGACGCCGACGCGGGCGAGGAACAGTGATCCGAACGAATTGGCGAGCCCGCACAAGGCCGTCGCCAGGCTCCAGATCAGGATGCCGGCGATGATCAGGTTGCGGCGATTGACCCGGTCCGCCATCCGGCCCAGCGGCACGGCGGCGACTGTATAGAGGATGACGAAGCCGGTGCCCTGCAACAGGCCGAGCTGCGCATCGCTGACGCCGAGATCGGCTTTCAGCGGCTCCATCACCAGGCTCATCAGGAAACGATCGACGAACGACAGCAGGTGCGCCGCCGCCATCAGCAGCGCGACATACCAGGCATAGCCGCTTGCCCGAGTGGCGAGGGGTGCCGGTGTCGTCATCAGCCGATCGCCGCCGAAATGCCTTCGTCGGCAAGCCAGGTCGCGCCGTGCACCGGCCGTGCCTTGTCCGAGAGCAGGAACAGCACGATGTCCGCGATGTCGTCGACATCGCTGAAGGCGTTGCCGCTGGGGGTCATCCGCCGCATGCCTTCCGCCATGTCCGGGTTCGAACGGACATCGGCGTTCATCGGCGTGGCGGTGTTGCCGGGCGCCACCGCGTTGACCGCGATGCCGTGCGGCGCGAGTTCGGCCGCGAGCGAGCGGGTCATCATCGACACGGCGGCCTTGCTGGCGGTGTAGAGCGCGAAACCGTTGACGCCGATCTGCCCCGCGACCGAGGAGAGGGAGACGATGCGCCCGCCGCCGCGTTCGCGCATGCCGGGCACGACCGCCGAGATCGCGTTCCAGGGACCCTGGATATTGATGTCGAGCAAGCGCCCGGCATCGGTGGCGTCGGTCGCGCCAGCTGGCGTCGGGTAAAACACGCCTGCCGCGTTCACGAGCAGGTCGATGCCGCCAAGATCGCCTTCGACCTGCTCGACGAGTGCGCCAAGCGCCGCCGCGTCGCGAACATCGACCGCATAGGGTTTCGCCTTGCCGCCCCTGGCCTCGATATCGCCGACCACGGCCGCCGCCTTCTCGACCTTGCTGCTGGCGACGACGGCGACGCTGCCGCCCTCGGCCGCGATCATCTCCGCGACGCGCTGGCCGATGCCCGAGCTGCCACCCGTGACGAGCGCGACCTTGCCGGTGAAGGCGCCGCTCATGCGTACACCGAGGCGGCAAGCGCCGCGCAGCGCTCGCCTAGGCCACCGCCCGCGCACATCAGCGAAGGACTGTAGGAAAATGACATGCGGTTCTCCGGATCGGCGAAACCGAGCGCGCCGCCGGCGCCGGGATGGCCGAAAGCCAGTGGGTTGGTGCCCATCGGCGACATATTGGGTTCGTTGAGGAAGAAGCCGTGCGCGTAGCGGAAGACGCGATCGGTCATCGCGCACTGGCCGAACCAGCTTTCCTCGCGCATGCGATCGATGGTCGCGGCGGACAGCAGGTGGACGCCGTCGAGCGATCCGCCACAGGCCAGCGCCGCATAGATGCGCGCGACCGCGCGCGCATTGCCATGGCCGTTGGTCGACGGCATCAATCCTTCGCGCATGCGCCGGTCGTTATAGTGATCGGGCGATTGCGGACGCATGCGCCAGGCGCGACCCAGTTTCGTCGACGGATCGCGCGACTGGACGAACGTATGACTCTCGGCCGACGGGATCATGTCGGCGACGCGATCGGAATCGGCGCCGCGCGTGCCATAGCCATAGTCCGCGCCCAGCGGGTCGCAGACTTCCTGCGCCAGGAAGGTGTCGATCGGACGGCCGTCGACGCGGCGGACGAGTTCGCCGAACAGATAGCCGGCGGTCGAGGAATGATAGCCATGATCGGTGCCGGGTTCCCAGCAGGGTTCCTGCCGTTCCAGCGCACGGATCATCACGTCCCAGTCATAGCCCGCGCCATCGGGTGCATGATCGGCATAGAGCAGGCCCGCCTTGCCGGTGATCAGCGTGCGAACGGTGATGCCGGCCTTGCCTCCTTGCGCGAATTCGGGCCAGTAGCGGGCGACGGGGGCATCCATCTCGATCAGGCCGCGATCGACGAGCATCCACACGCAGAGCGCGGCCATGCCCTTGCCGACCGACATCATGCAGACGATCGTATCCTCGCGCCACGGGCGGGTGCGGGCGGGATCCGCCCAGCCACCCCAGAGGTCGACGACCTTCCGGCCGTCGCGATAGACCGCGACGGCCGCGCCATGTTCTCCTCGATCGCGGAAATTCGCCGCGAAGGTATCGGCGACAGCGCCGAAGGCGGGATCGAACACGCCATGGATCGGCATGTCGGAGTCCGCCTGGACAAGGGCGGGCGCGTTCATGATCAGTACTTCACGATCGCGCGCAGGCCATAGGTCCGCGGCTCACCGACGCGGCCGACGATCCCCGCCGCGAAGCTGGCCGTGCTGGTCACATAGGCCTTGTTGCCCAGATTGCGGCCAAAGGCGATGATCTGGAAACGGTCGCCGGGGAAATTATAGCCGATGCTGCCGTTGATCAGGCCGTAACCTGCCTGCTGGTCGAGCCCGGCGTTCAACGCCGTGAAATACTGGCGAGTGCGATGGCTATATTCGGCCCGGCCGAAGACGGAGCCGTCGCCCACCGGCACATCGACCTGGCTGTAGAGCGTATAAGCCCATTTCGGTGACAGGTTCAGGTGGTTGCCCGATGCGTCGAACGCGATGTTTCCAGGCTTCAGAGCGTTGGTGTAATTCTTGTAGACCGCGTCGAGATAGGCGAGGTTCGCGCCGATCTGCAGCCAGCTTGTCGGGCGCAGTTCGCTTTCGATCTCGACGCCGTTGACGCGCGCGTCTGCGGCGTTGGTGATGTCGATCACGCCCGGCGTCAGGAACGACTGAACCTGCAGGTCCTTGTACGCATAATGGAACACGCTGGCGTTGATGCGCAGGAGCCTGTCGAACAGATCCAGCTTGGCGCCCGCCTCGTAGCTCCACAAGGTCTCCGGATCGAAGCCCTGCGCCGGATTGACGCTCGAGAAGTTGAAGCCGCCCGACTTGAAGCCCTTGGTGGCCGAAGCGAACAGCAGCACGCCGCTCGTCGGGCGGTATTCGACCGCGATCTTCGGCGTCCACGCCTTGTAGATGCCGCGCGACGAGTAAAGGCGCGGATAGGTCGCGAGCGGTAGGCCGGTGGGCAGCGAGAAGTTCGTCGCGACCTGATCGAAATCCTTGCGTTCGCGGGTGTAGCGGATACCGGCGGTGACCGAGAACTGGTCGGTGAGCGCATAGGTGCCCTGCGCGAACGCGGCGAGGGCGCTGGTCTGGATCGTCGGCGCGAAATTGGCGCGCACCGTCGGATAGGTGGTGACGCTCGAGTCTACCTTGATGTTCTCGCTGAAATAATAAAGCCCGGCGATATAGGTGAGGCCGCCGGTCTTGCCCGTCAGGTTCAGCTCCTGCGAGAATTGTCGCTGGCCCTCGAACTGATCGGTGCGGCGGGTGTTGACCGCCGTGCCGTCGGTGTCGCCCACCTGGACCAGCCGGTTCTCGCGATAGGCGGTGAGCGACTTGATCTGCATGTCCGAGCCGAGATCGTAATTGATCTCGCCGGCCAAGCCCCATTGCTGGCGATTCGAAGACGAGCGGATATTCGTCGCGACCTTGCGATAATCGCCGATGATGCTGTTCGCGAGCGGATCGGTCGTCGTCTGCAGCATTTTCACATAGCCGGCCAGCGCGTCGTCCGATTTCAGGTAATCGGCGCGCAGGATGATCTCCAGCGGTTCCGACGGCGTGAAGCGGAGCTGGCCGCGCGTGCCGTAGGTCTTTTCATTGTCGAGATCGCCGACGCCCGGCGCGATATTCTTGAGATAGCCGTCGCGGCGCGTGCCGATGACGGAGATCGACGCCGCGACCTTGTCGGTGACCAGCGGACCGCTGACATAGGCCTCGCCGCGTAGAAGATCGTAATTGCCGTAGGTGAACTGGGCCTTGGCGGCGAAGTCGTTGCCGGGTTTGCGGCTGATCACGTTGATCGTGCCGCCCACCGAGTTGCGGCCGTAAAGCGTGCCCTGGGGACCGCGTAGCACCTCGATCCGTTCGACGTCGAGGAAATTGCTGAGATAGCTGGCAGGGCGCGCGAGATAGACGCCGTCGACATGGATTGTCGACGATGGGTCCGATCCGCCGAACACGTTGTTCGATCCGATGCCGCGGATATAGACCTGGGAGAAGGATGCGTTCTGCGTGACCTGCAGATTGGGCGTCATCGTCGTCAGGTCGCGTACGTCCTTGACGCCGGTCGCCGCAAGCGTGGCGTCGCTGAAGGCGGTGATCGAAAGCGGCGTGTCCTGAAGGCGCGAAGCGCCCGTCTTGTTGGCGGTCACCACGATATCGCCGTCATCGAAGGTGTTCGGCGCGTCCGCTTCCTGCGCCATCGCCATGCTCGATGCAGTGAGCAGCAGCCCACCCTGCAGCACCCGAAGAAAGATCCCCATTGCTGTTCCTCCCGACCTTGGACCGCGCCCCTGTCGGGCGTCGGCTTGAGGGGAAGAGACCATGATTCGGGTCGCGATGCAACCTTATTGTCGACGATTCTTGCAATATCATGACGATTCAGCGGATTAAAATCGTAAAATTGTCGACAATCTTGCTCTTTATCCGACTCCACGCAGCAGCGAGACGCACCAATCACCATGATAACGCATCACGGATTCGCCCGTGGCGGGGTCGCCGGCGAGCACGGCATCCGTCATCCGCTGATAGTTGCTGACATATTTTGGCGCGTGGACCTCCAGGTCGATCGCCTGGACCAGGAAGCGATTCCAATATTCGATGTTCACCGCGCGCAGGACGAAATCGACATAGGGGCGCTCGGCGATGGCGTTCAGCAGATAGTGGAATTCGTTGAGCACCAGATAGAAGCCCACCTTGGGTGTGGCCTCCTCGCCGGCGCGGCGGATGGCGGCCATCGCGGCGATGACGCGCGCGGCATTGTCGCCTTCCTCGATGCGGAGCGCCGCGCCGCGCACGCCGACGGCGGCGACGGGGGCGCTGACTTCGTAGATGCCGATCAGGTCGTGCACCGTCAGCGGGCGCAGGATGGCGCCGCGATCGGGATGAAGCTCGACCAGGCCCTGGCCCGCCAGCACCGCCAGCGCCTCGCGCACCGGCGCGCGGCTGAGGCCCAGCCGCTGCGCGAGTTCGGATGCGATGATCCGGCTGCCGGGCATCAGTTCGCCGGCATCCAGCGCTTCCATGATCGTCGCGTAGACGCTCTGGACGAGCGAGGTCTTCAAGCCGCCATCGGCGAGTTGCTTGGGCGTGCCGAATGGCTGGGCGCCCGCGCTGGCCGGCGCCTTGGATTTGCGTTTCGCACCTGGGCTGCGGCCCATCTCGATTTCTCCCCTTGCATCCGGCGGACGGGTGCAGACGATCGCTTCCGCCGGATGCGCGGTTTCACCCAGACGCCCGCCGATCACAATCTCTGTTTTGAAAGCGCGTGAATCGTGGCGCCGGCCTCACCAGATCCGCACGCGATCTGCCTGCGCCAGATACAGCGCATCGCCGGGCCTCACATCGAACGCATCGTACCAGGCATCGATGTTGCGGACGACTCCGTTGACGCGGAATTGCTCGGCTGCGTGCGAATCGAGCAGGATGCGCAGCCGCGCGGTCTCGTCGCGCTGGCGCGATCGCCAGAGCTGCGCGAAGGCGTGGAAGAAGCGCTGCTCGCCGGTCAGCCCGTCGATCACCGGCGCGGCCTTGCCGTCCAGCGACATGCGATAGGCCTCCAGCGCGAGCACCGCGCCGCCGAGATCGGCGATATTCTCGGCCATGGTGAGTTCGCCATTGAGCGGAAAGCCGGGCAGGGGTTCGTAACGCGAATATTGCGCGCCCAGCCGCGACGCTTCCGTACGGAAGCGCGCATCGTCCTGCGGCGTCCACCAGTCGCGCACCTGCCCCCTGGCATCGTAGCGGCGGCCGATCGTGTCGAACGCATGGCTCAGTTCGTGCCCGATCACCGCGCCGATCGCGGCATAATTGGCGGCGGGATCGGCGGAGGGATCGAAAAAGGGCGGCTGCATCAGCGCGGCGGTGAACAGCACTTCGTTGCGGCTGCCATTATAGGTCGCGTCGACCAGTGCCGGGGTGATCTGCCATTCGGACCGGTCGACGGGGTTGCCCAGCCGTGCGACGCGCATATCCCAGTCGAAGGCCCGGCCCCGGCGCAGATTGCCATAGGCATCGCCGGCCACGACCTCCAGGCCCGCATAATCGCGCCACTGATCCGGATGGCCGACCTTGCGGAGCAGCCCGGCGATCTTGGCATGCGCCTCCTTGCGCGTCTCCGGCCCCATCCGGTCGAGCCGGTCGATCCGCGCCGCTGCCGCCTTTTCGAGATTGGTCAGGAGTTGAATCACCGCCTGGCGGGTGGCGGGCGGCAGATGCCGCTCGACATAGCGGCGGTTGAGCGTGTCGCTCATATAGCGGTCGAGCGTCAGCACCGCCTGGCGCCAGCGCGCCGGCATGGCTGGCGTGCCTTGCAGCGCCTTGTCGCGGAACCCGAAGCGCGCCGCGCCGAACCGGGCGGGCAGGATCTCGGCGGCATTGTCGGCATGCGAAAAAACCTGCCATGCCTTGAGCGTCTCGATCGGCGTTTCGGCGAACAAGGCGGCCAGCCTTACGATCGCACTGTCCTGCGCGAGCACGAGTCCGTCGCTGTCCGCGAGCCCCGCCGAAGCGAGGAAGGGGCGCCATGCAAAGCCCGGCGCGGCGGCTTCGAGCGCCGCCACGGTCATCGGATGATGGGTGCGTTCGGGATCGAGGCTGTCGGCGCGGCTCCAGCTTGCCTGCGCGATCCTGGTTTCCAGCGCGACCACCGCTTCGGCGGCGCACTCGGCGTTCGCCCAGCCCGCCAGCTTCAGCATCGTCGCGACATAGGCCTGGAAGGCGCGGACATCGCCCCGGTAGCGCGGATCGAGGTAATAATCGCGATCGGGCAGCGACAATCCGCCCTGCAGAAGCTGGACCGCATAGCGATCGGGATCGCGGGCATCGGCGCGGATGCGGAGCTGGAACAGCGATCCGGCGAAGCCCCGATTGGCCGATCCCATGATCGCGGCGATCGCGTCGCGGTCGCGCGCGCCGCGGACCCGCTTCAGATCGGCATCGAGCGGGGCGGTGCCGAGCGCCTCGATCCGCGCCTCGTCCATATGGGCGGCATAGAAAAGGCCGAGCGCATCCGGCTTCGGTGCCGCCGCAGCCTCAACCAAGATCGCGTTCTGGCGTTCGCGCGACAGATCGTCGAGGATCGAGAACCAGTTCTGGCGCGGCCGATCCGCCGGGATCTCCATCGCCGCCACCGCGCGCCCTTGCGCGAAGCGGTAGAAATCGTCGCCGGGACGAACCGTCGGATCGCCGGCATCGGGCGCCAGCCCCCAGCGCCCGTGGACGGGCGCCGCCGGCGATCGCCCGCCCTCCGCCGCCAGCGCGTCGAACGCGACCTGCTGCAGCGCCCTGGCCTGGGCGGGCGATATGCCGAGTTCGGATGCGGCGATCTCCTTCTCGCCCAGCATGCGCGGATCCTTGCCCGTCACGCGGCCGAAAACGACCAGCGCCTGCAGATAATAGCCATGGGTGCTGCCGTGATAATGGTCATATGCCCATAGACCGACCTTGCCGGCATCGATCCCGTCATAGGGATTGGCATCGGCCACGCCGTCGTCGATCGCGCGCGTCCAGGCCTGGCCGACGGGGATGACATCGCGGATCGCGGGTGTCGCGGCGGCCGCGAGGTCGTAGGCGCGGCGCACGTCGCGCGCCATCGCGCCGATCGGCTGGCCGTACCAGCGTCCGCCCGGCAGATAGGTCTGGTCGGCGCGGGACCAGGTCGCGGTCAGCCAGAGCCGTACCGCCGGATTGTGGCGGCGGAACAGCTCGCTGAGCAGCCCGGCATAGGTGACGGTCGAACTCGCATCGCCCGGTTTCTTCGCGTCGAGCACGCTCAGCCCCTGCATCACCACATGATCCCAGGAACGGTCGATCACCGCCGCCTTGTCGGTCAGGTGGAAGTCCAGTCCCTTGCTGGGGGCGGTCTCCAAGCTCACCTCGTAATCGAGCCCCGCCTGTCGCGTGAACATCTCGAACAGCGCCGGCACGCCGCCGATGCGCTCGCCGTTCAGGTCGGTGACCGCATCGGATCGATAATGCTGGACCGGCGAATAGGCGCCATAGGTGAAGCTGTTGCCGATGAAGAGGATGGTTTCGGCCTGTGCGGGCGTCGCGCCGATCAAGGTGAAGCCCAAGAGCAATACTTTGATATTCATCGATATTCCTGCCGATCTCTCACGTACGTCACGCGTGAGGCTGTAGCGCTGGAAAGTCGGGATCAAGGGCTGGAAAAATATATTGGTTTTGTCGAAGGAACTCGCTTCGCCGTTCGTCTGGGCTATGCGTGTCGACTGTTTGAGCGAAAGGAATGAAGCGCAATCATGGGGGGTCGGGATCAACGCCTCGTCGCCTGGGTGTCGACCCAGGTGATGCCGCATGAGCCGGCCGTGCGCGCCTGGCTCAAGCGGTCGATGGTGTCGGCCGAGGATGCCGACGATCTGATCCAGGAAGCCTACGCCAATCTCGCCTCGCTCGACGCGTTCGAGCAGATCGCGCGGCCCGACGGCTATTTCTTCCAGATCGTGCGCAACCTGTTGACCACGCAGATCCGGCGCGCGCGCATCGTGCGGATCGAAAGCGTCGCGGAGATCGACACGCTCGTCGCCGGATCGGAGGATCCGTCGCCCGAGCGCGTGACGGGCGCCAGGCGCGAGCTGGAGATGGTGCAGCGGCTGATCGCGGGGCTTCCCGATCGCTGCCGCCGCATCTTCGAGATGCGCAAGATCGAAGGCCTGTCGCAGCGCGAGATCGCGGAGCGGCTGAAGGTGACCGAAAGCATTGTGGAGAATGACGGGGTCAAGGGCATGCGCCTGATCATGCAGGCGATGCGCGCCACGGGCGAACCCGCATTCACCGGAAAGAAAGCGAATGATGAGCGACCGGCAAAGCGCAGCTGAGATAGAGGAGCAGGCGGTGCGCTGGGTCTGGCGCATCGATGCGGAGGGGCGCACGCCTGCGTTGCAGGCGGAGCTGAACGGCTGGCTTGCCGGCGACGTCCGCCGGCGAGGCGCGCTGCTCCAGGCGGAGGCGACCTGGCTGCTGCTCGATCGCGGCAGTCAGTTGCAGGTGAGCGAGCCGGAGCCCGCCGAGGTCGAGCGCCGGCGATGGTTCACTGCCCGGCGCGCGATGTTCGGCGGAGCCGGCGCACTGGCGGCGTCGATCGCCGCCGCTTTCCTGCTGATGCAGCCCGATGCGCGTTACGACACGGCCGTCGGCGAGATCCGGCGCGTGCCGCTGGCCGATGGGTCGGCGGCGGTGATCAATACGGCGAGCGCGGTCGATTTCGACGCGCGGGGCGATCGCCGTGTCGTCCGTCTGGCGCAGGGCGAGGCCTGGTTTCAGGTCGCCAAGGACAAGCAGCGGCCCTTTGTCGTCGAGGCGGGTGACGTCCGTGTGCGTGCCGTCGGCACCGCCTTTTCGGTTCGGCGGCGCGAGGGCGGCGCCGATGTGCTGGTGACGGAGGGCGTGGTCGAAACCTGGGTGGTGGGTGCCGAGGGGCATCGCGTGCGCGTGGGCGCGGGCGCGCGCGCCTTCGTCGCGGACAATGCCGCGATCAGCAGCCGGCCGTCCGCGCCGTCCGAGATCGATCGCGCGCTGGCCTGGCGCAACGGCAAGATCGATCTGAGCGGCGAGACGCTCGATTGGGCTGCCGCCGAATTCAATCGCTACAATGATCGCGAACGCATCGTCGTCGACCGTTCGATCGCCGGGGAAAGGTTGTTCGGCATTTTTCGCACCGACGATCCGGAGGGTTTCGCCGCTGCCGTCCGCATGAGCCTGGGCGCGCGGATCGCGCGCGACGCTGAAGGACAGATCACGATTTCCGCGGAGAAATGAGCGCGTGACGGGCGCGCGAAAGAAAAAAGACGCTTTGGTGAAAAGGAAAAACGCGCACCCCGCGTCTTTAACGGTCGAGGCGTGACAACGCCGCTGAATCGAAGGGGGGTTTTCATGTCGTTCCGGTCCATCCAGCTTCACGGCCTGTCCGCCGCTGCTGTCGTCGCATCGATCGTGGTCGCGACGCCGGCGGTCGCCCAGGCCAAGCGTTTCGATCTTGCCGCTCAGCCTGCCGCAACCGGTGTTGCCGCTTTCGCGCGTCAGGCCGATGTCCAGGTGTTGATCTCCGCCGGTGATGCGCGGGGGCGCCGCACCAACGCGGTGCGCGGCGCGATGACCGTTCCCCAGGCGCTCGATCAGTTGCTGCGCGGCACAGGGCTTGTCGCGCGCATGACGGGCGCGCAAACCTATAGCGTCGTCGCCGCCGCCCAGGCCGCGGCGGTCGAGGCGCCGGCGACCGACGACGCGGAGGCCGATCCAATCCTCGTCACCGGATCGCGCATCCGCACCGCCGCCAATGACGCGCCCGCGCCGGTCTCGGTCGTCCCGGCGACCGAGATCCTCGGCAAGACCGGCCGGACCGCGCTGGGCGACGAACTCAACGAACTTCCGCAATTTCGCTCGACCCTGTCGCAGGCGTCGTCGACGGGCAACCAGCCGCCCAGCCAGGTCGGCCTCAACCAGCTCGATCTTCGCGGTCTCGGCACCTCGCGCACGCTCGTTCTCCAGAATGGCCGCCGTCATGTTTCGGGCTCGCAGGTCGTGTCGCAGCCCGACGTCAACGCCATTCCGGTCGAACTGCTCGACCATGTCGAAATCCTGACGGGCGGCGCGTCGGCGGTCTATGGCGCGGACGCGATCGCGGGCGTCGTCAACTTCGTGCTCAAGGACGATTTCGAAGGGCTGGCGGCGCGCGCGCAGGGCGGCATCAGCGCGCGCGGTGATGCCGGCGCCTATATGGGGTCGATCACCGCCGGCACCAATTTCGGCGGCGGACGCGGGAACATCGCGGCCAGCGTCGCCTATGCGCGCCGCAACCAGCTCCGCTACGATGCGCGGGAGTTTTCGGCGAACCAGGCGAGCTTCGTGCCCAACGTGCTCGATACCGATCGTACGCGCCCGGCCGGCTCGCCGCCCGACGGCATTCCCGACCAGATCCTGATCACCAAGCTGCGCCTTCTCGCTACCTCCAATGGTGGCACCATCGTGCGCAGCACCGCGACCAATCCGCCGGGCATCTATCGCTTCGCGCCCGACGGCAGCCTGAACCTCGCCAATTTCGGCAATGGCCATTTCCTGCCGCTGGCGCCGGTCAGCGATGGCGGCGACGGCCTCAATTCGATCGGCACCAGCACGCTGATGCCCGATAACGAGCGTTTCTCGGTCAATCTGGTCGGCCACTACGACCTGTCGGATTCGCTGCGCTTCTTCATCGAGGGAAAGGGCGTCTGGCAGAATGCCAGCACCTGGGGGCAGGGCACGTCGAGCAGCCTGACGCTTTCCACCTCCAATCCCTTCCTGACGCAGCAGGCGCAGGCGATGCTGGCGACCTTGATCCCCGGCGGCGGCACCTTCGCGATGAGCCGGATCAACGACGATCTCGGCGTGCAGGGAGAGCGCACCAAGCGGACGACATTGCGCGGCGTCGCTGGGCTGAAGGGCGATCTTTCCGATCGCTGGAGCTTCGAACTCTCCTATAATTACGGCCGGACGGAGGTGACGTCCGACTTCTTCAACAGCATCTATCCCGCGCGCATGGCGCTGGCGGCCGATGCGGTGCGCGATACCGCCGGCGTGCTCGGCACGCGCGATGCGATCGTCTGCCGCGCCCGGCTCCAGGCGGGCGGCGTGCCGACAGGCAATGCCGCGATCGACACCTGCGTCGCCGCCAATGTGTTCGGCAACGGTTCGATCGACGCGGCGGCGCGCAAATATCTGACCGTCGACACGCGCGCGACCGGCCTGCTCCAGCAGCATGTCGTCGGCGGCTTCGTCACCGGCGACACCGATGGTTTCTTCCGCTTGCCCGGCGGCCCGGTCAAGCTGGTGGCGGGTTTCGAGTATCGCGACGAAAGCACGCGCTATTCGCCCGATCCGCGCGACCTGGCGGGCCAGACCAGCTTCACCGGCTTCCAGCCGATCAAGGGTTCGCTCGACGTGATCGAGGGCTATGGCGAAATGAAGCTGCCGCTGCTCGCCGACATGCCCGGCGCGCGCCTGCTCGAGCTGAGCGGCGCGGTGCGCGTCGCCAAATACAGCCTGGACGGCGTCAACACCGAAGTCTCCTGGGGCGGCGGCGCGGTCTATGAACCGATCGAAGGCCTGCGTTTCCGCGGTTCCTATCAGCGCGCGGCGCGCGCGCCCAATCTCGCCGAACTGTTCCAGCCGACGGTGGGCACGCGCTTCAGCGTGTTCGATCCCTGCTCGGTCGGCAACGTCAACCAGGGCACGGGCACGCGCGCGAACAACTGCCTCGCGCTCGGCATTCCCGCCGGATTCGTCGCCGGCACGATCGGCTCGACGGTTCCGGGCTCCACCGGCGGCAATCCCAATCTCGATGTCGAAAAGGGCACGACCTGGACGCTCGGCATGGTGCTGACCCCGCGCTTCCTGCCGGGCTTCTCGCTCACCGTCGATTATTACAATATCGAGCTGACCGACGCGATCACCTCGATCCCGGTCAATACGATCATCAACCAGTGCGTCGATTCACCGACGATCGACAATGTGTTCTGCCCGCTGATCACGCGCGATCCGACGACGCACGAGATTACGGACATTGCGCAGCGCGCGGTCAACCTGACCAAGCTGACCGCCTCGGGCGTGGATGTGGAGGCGCGCTATGGCTTCCCCGTCGGGCCGGTGCGCGTCGATCTTCGCGCGGTCGGCAGCTATGTGATCGATCGCGACGATTATCTGTCGCCCACCCAGCCTGATTTCCCGACCCAGCAGGTGGAAACGGTCTCACGTCCGCGGATCGCGGCGAATCTGGGGACGACGCTGACCTATGGCGCGTTCAGCCTCGACCATGATCTGCGCTATTTCTCCAGCCAGTATCGTGGTCCCGTCGCCAATTTCAAAAGCGTCGGCGGCCAGCCCGCGCTCAACCCGGATTCGCTGCCGCCCGAATATCGCAAGACCGGCAGTCGCTTCGTCCATGATCTGCGCATGGGCGCGATGATCAACGATCGCAGCGAATTCTATATCGGTATCGACAATCTGTTCGACAGCAAGCCGCCGCTCGGCATCTATGGCGCGGGTTTCGGCGGCGCGAATTTCGATAATGTCGGCCGTTTCTTCTATTCCGGCATCTCGCTGAAATTCTGAAGGAAGACCGATGCGATTGTCCTTGATCGTGGCGGCGGCGCTTTTCATGGCGCCTGCCGCAGCCTTGGCGCTCGACCCGAGCTGGACGGGCACCTGGCATGGCGTGCTCCAGAATCTGCCCGGTCGGGCTGGTGCCGAGCGGATCGACGTGACCTTCGAAGCGGGTAAGTTGCCCGAACGCGAAGGCGAGTGCGCGACTTGGCGGACGCGGTATCTCCATGGTGCGGAGCTTCGTCACCTGAAGGACTATCGGCTCTGCCGGCTTGCGGGCGAGGGCGAATATACCGTCGACGAAGGCGACGGCATCAAGCTGCCGACCCGTTTGCTCGGCGACACGCTCTATTCGATCTTCAAGTTCGACACGCATCTGCTCACCGTGATCACGCGCAAGCGCGGCGACATGCTGGAGCAGGAGATCATCTCGGCGACCGATCAGCCGGCGGGCAAGGGCGTCGTCACGCTGCATCCCAGTTCGGTTCAGCGTACGACGCTCAGTCGGGCCAAGCCGTGAGAGTGATGCGCGCGTTCGCGGCTGCGGCGGCGCTGCTGCTTTCGACGGCGGCGCCGGCCGAACGCGAGGATCCCTATCTCTGGATGGAGGAAACCCAGGGCCAGCGCGCGCTCGACTGGGTGGCGGCGCAGAATGCCCGGTCGCGCGCGGTGCTTGAAGCCGGCAAGAATTTCGATCGTTACAAGCGGGAAGCGACGACGATCCTCAACGATCGCAACCGGCTGGCGATGCCGCGCGCCGCCGGTGCCGATATCGTCAACTTCTGGCAGGATGCGAACAATGTGCGCGGCCTGTGGCGTGCGGCCGAGCGGCGCGGCTTCATCGCCGGCGCACCGCGATGGCGGACGCTGATCGATCTCGACGCGCTGGCGGCGCGAGAGAAGCGCAACTGGGTCTGGCGCGGCGCCGCCTGCCTCGCCCCCGAGCATCGCCGTTGCATGATCGCACTCTCCGATGGCGGCAAGGACGCCGTCACCTGGCGCGAATTCGATCGGGTGGAGGCACGGTTCGTCGATGGCGGCTTCGTCACGCCCGAAGCCAAGACCGATCTGGTCTGGCAGGATGGCGATCATCTGCTGCTGGTCTCCGATTTCGGCGCGGGCACGCTCAACAGTTCGGGTTACGGCCGCCAGCTTCGCCGCTGGACGCGCGGCACGGTGCTGGCCGATGCCGCCTTGCTCTACGAAGCGCCCGCGACGGACGTGTGGCTGCGGCCGATCGTCGAACGCGACGGTGCGACCACCCATGTCCTGATCCTGCGCAACCGCACGACCTGGGATGCGGAGCTGCTCCATCTGAAGCCCGACGGGCGCACCGTGCGTGCACCGCTGCCCGAGGACGCGACCTATCAGGCGATGATCGGCGATCGGGTGATCGCCCGGCTGCAATCGCCGTTGCGCGTTTCCGGGCGCGACCTGCCCGCTGGCGCGCTGGTCGCCTGGAAACTGTCCGCAACCGCGCCGTCGCTGGAACCGGTCTATGTGCCGGCCGCCGGGGAATCGATCGTCTCGGTCGCGGCGACACGGTCGACGCTTTATGTCGGTTTGCTCCACAATGTCGCGGCGCGGCTGGTCGCGCTGCGCGCTGGCCGGCCGCCCAAGGCGATCCCGGTGGCGCCCGACAGCGCGCTGGCGCTGGCCGATGCCGATCGCGATGGTAATACGCTCTTCTATGTCGTCCAGGGCCTGACCCGGCCGGAGACACTCTATGCGCTGGCCGATGGCGGTGCGCCCGTCCGCATCGCATCGGTGCCGCCGCGCTTCGATGCGGCGCGCTACGCGGTGTCGCAGCATTGGGCGGTTTCGCGAGACGGCACGCGTATTCCCTATTTCCTCGTTCGGCCGAAGGACGCAACGGGGCCGCTGCCGACATTGATCAACGCCTATGGCGGCTTCCGCCAGCCGAGCCTGCCCATCTATCTGCCGGCGATGGCACAGCTTTGGGTTGAGGCGGGCAATGCCTATGTCATCGTCAATGTCCGGGGCGGCGGCGAATTCGGCCCCGCCTGGCATGCCGCCGCGATCGGCCCGGGCCGGCAGAAATCCTATGACGATGTCCACGCCGTCGCGGAGGCGCTGCGGAACGACCGGACCGCGTCGCGCCTCGGCATCTATGGCGGATCCAATGGCGGGCTGCTCGCCGGCGCCGTCTTCCTCCAGCGCCCCGGCCTTTACGACGCCGTGGTGATGAGCGCGCCGCTCACCGACATGAAGCGCTACAGCAAGCTGCTGGCCGGCGCCTCGTGGATGGCCGAATATGGCGATCCCGATCGCGCCGAGGATTGGGGTTGGTTGCGGCGCTATTCGCCCTATCACAATATCCGGCCCGACCTCGCCTATCCCCGGCCGCTGATCCTGACCTCGACCAAGGACGATCGCGTCCATCCCGGCCATGCGCGCAAGTTCGCGGCGCGGCTGGAGGAACAGGGCCATGGCTTTTTCTATTACGAGAATGTCGATGGCGGCCATTCGGGCACGGCCAATCGCAACGAGCAGGCATATCGCACCGCCTTGATCCTGAGCTATCTGGATCGCGAACTCGGCCGCAAGCCGGCGCCGCCCGGCGCACCGGCGGACAGCGCCTATCTCCATGCGCAGCAGACCTATCTGACCGGCCCGGCGTCCGGGCCGGGCTGGCGGACGACGTCGAACGGCCTGTATTATCGTGTGACGCGCGCGGCACCCGCCGATGCGCCGCGCCCGCTCCCCACCGATCGCGTGACCGTGAATTACGAGGGGCGTTTCATCGACGGCCGCGTGTTCGACAGCAGCTATGCGCGCGGCGAACCCGCGACTTTTCCGGTCGCCGGCGTTGTGCGCGGCTGGCGAGAGGCGTTGCCGATGATGCGGGTCGGGGAGGCATGGGAAATCGCGCTGCCCGCGCATCTGGGCTACGGCTTTGCCGGGCGCGGCGAGATTCCCGCCGGCGCGACACTGGTGTTCACGATCGAGCTGCTCGCCATCGCACGATAAGCTACGATGTCGCGCTAGGGCAGGCCGGGAAGTTGCTTAGATTTTCCAATATTCTTCCGATGTCATCCCCGCGAACGCGGGGATCCAGCTTCTTCTTCTTTCTCCGGATGCTTCACGGAATAGCTGGATCCCCGCATGCGCGGGGATGACAAGGGTGGCTCAGTCTTCTCCCTCCAAAAACACCAATGGCGGATTGCCCGCGCCCATGCATCATCCCGGTATGGGATTGGGTCGAGGGGGGATGTCCATGCCGTTGCGCTGGATCGCGAAGAAGATCGTGTTGAGCCTTGGGGCGCTGCTCGCGCTCGCCGTGGCGCTGCCCGCATATGCGCAGCTTCGCTTCGAGGTGACCTTGCCGGCGGATGCCGCCAAGGGGCCGGTGACCGGTCGTTTGATCGTCGTTGCCGCGCGTGGCGACAAGCCGGAGCCCCGGCTGGCCATCGGCATGAACGGCCCCCCGGCTTTCGGCGTCGATGTCGAAGGGCTGAAGCCCGGCCAGACCGCGATCGTCGACGCCAAGGCCGACGGTTTCCCCTTCGATCTCTCGAAGCTGCCGGCCGGCGACTATAACGTCCAGGCGCTGCTGATCCTCTACACCCAGGCCAAGCGCTCGGACGGCCATACCATCTGGGTGCCGTTGCCCAAGCAGCGCGTCAGCGCGTTCATGGCGCCCGGCAATCCCTATAGCAAGGCGGCGAAGCTGCGGCTCGATCCGGCATCGTCTACGGTCGTGCCGCTGGCGCTGACCGAAAAGATCGGTCCCATGGCGGAGGAGCCCGACACGCCCTGGATCAAGCGCGTCAGCATCAAGAGCAAGATCCTGTCCGATTTCTGGGGCGTGCCGATGACCATCGGCGCCGAGGTGCTGCTGCCCAAGGGCTGGGCGGAAAATCCGAAGTCGCGTTATCCGGCGATCTATACGTTCGGTCATTTCGGCGGTCCGTTCAATTTCAACACCGATCCCCAGAGCGATAACGAGCGCGCGCGGGCGGCGGCGGCCGATGCCAATGTCAAGACGGGCTATCAATTCGCGCAGGAATGGACGGGCGATAAATTCCCGCGCGTCGTCGCCATCTCGCTGGTTTCGCCGGGGCCGTATTTCATCGAGAGCTATGCGCTCAACTCGGCCAATAACGGCCCGTGGGGCGATGCGATCACCAAGGAGCTGATGCCCTATCTGGAAAAGACCTTCCGCCTGATCGATCAGCCCTATGGCCGGATCGTCGAAGGGGCCTCCACCGGCGGTTGGGAAGCGCTGGCAATGCAGCTTCATTATCCCGACCTGATCGGCGGCGCCTGGGTCTTTAATCCCGATCCGATCGATTTCAGCCGCTACCAGCTGACCGACGTCTACAAGGAAGACAATATGTTCACGCTGCGCGTGAACGAGTGGAACGCGATGGAAAAGCCGTTCCGCCGCAGCCGCGAGGGGCATCCGCTCTTCTCGATGCGCAACCTCTCCGCGCTCGAAGCCGTGATGGGTTCGAAGGGCCGGTCCTATTACCAGCTCGACATCTGGCAGGCGACGCACGGGCCGGTGGGCGCGGACGGCTATCCCGTCCTGCTGTTCGACAAGAAGACCGGCGCGATCAACAAGGATGTCGTCAAATATATGCGCGAGCATGGCTATGACCTGTCGGCCCATGTCCGCGACAACTGGCCGGTGCTTGGCCCCAAGCTACGCGGAAAGCTCAATTTCTTCGCCGGCGAGATGGACGATTTCTACCTCAACCTCGCGGTCTATCGCTTCCAGGACATGGTCGGCGAGGTGGGGGGCAAGGATTATCCGATCCGCTTCGAATATGGCCGGCCGAAAAAGGGCCATAACTGGCATCTGACCGATTGGGCGGGTGTCGTCCGCGAGGTCGCCGATCATGTCCGTAAGACCGCGCCGGCCGGCGCTTCGGTCGCCGACTGGAATTATTGAGGGGAATGGCGATGGGATCGAAGGGCAAGCGTTTCGCGCTGATCGGCGCCGTTTTCCTGGCCGGGGCGATGATTCCGGTGGCCTGGGTGATGGCCGATGGCGGGCCAGCCAGGACGAGCTTCGACGAGATCAGCGTCAAGCGCATCAACATCGTCGAGCCCGACGGCAAATATCGCCTCGTCCTCGCCAATTCGGAACGCTTTCCGGGCCTGTTCATGGAGGGCAAGGAGTATAAGCATCATGCCCGCAAGGGCGGCGGCATGCTGTTCTTCAACGACGAGGGCGATGAGGTCGGCGGCCTCAGCTATGGCAGCAGCACCGTGGGCGACAAGCGCGCGGCGAGCGGCAGCCTGATGTTCGACCAGTATAAGCAGGATCAGACCGTCGGCCTGCAATATAGCGAAGGCAATGGCCGGCGCACCGCCGGGCTGCGCGTCTGGGACCGCCCGGACTGGTCGATCAAGCCGCTGATGGAGATGAGCGACGCCGCCGCGCGTGCGACCACCGAGGCGGAGAAGCAGAAGATCCGCGGCGAGATGCAGGCTTTTGCCGCATCCAAGGGGGGCATGGGCCAGGAAAGGCTGTTTGCGGGCAAGACGCAGGAAGACGCGATCGTTCGGCTGGCCGACAAGAACGGCAAGCCGCGATTGCTGCTCAAGGTCGGCGCGGATGGGGCGCCGAGCATCGAGTTTCTGGATGAGAGCGGCAAGGTGGTGAAACGCATCACCCAATAGGCGCACCGCCCGCCGATCGGAAATTGTGCCGGGGGCTGCGCCTCCGGCCGTTTCTGTTTCCGTGAATTCAGCATAACACAATGATTTATTTCATTAATTTTTCAGATCCGTGTCGTTTTCCCTTGACGGCAAGGGCAATCGATGATGCCATTGCGCGCGATGGATCATCAGGCCCGACTCCGCTGGTTTGCGCGCGAAGTGCTGCCGCATGAGTCCGATATGCGCAAATGGCTTGCCGGGCGCATTCGGGGGCTGGCGTCGTGCGACCTCGATGAGGTCGTTCAGGAAGCCTATGCCCGGATCTGGTCCGCGGATATCGACGCGATCGGCAATGCCCGCGCCTATCTGTTCGTGACGGCCCGTCATATCGTTGGCGAGCAGATCCGCCGCTCGCGGATCGTGGCGATCGAGCTCGTGGCGGATTTGGAAACGCTGAACATCATAGATGACGAGGTTGGCGCGCATCGCCGGTTGAGCGGGCAGGAGGAAGTGGCGCGGCTCCATGCGATCCTTGCCGAGCTTCCACCCAAATGCCGCCAGGCGTTCCAGCTCAAGAAGTTCGAGGAATTGTCGCAGCGGCAGATCGCCGAACGGATGGGGATTGCGGAGAGCACGGTCGAGAAACATCTTGCCAAGGCGCTTCGCCTGGTCTCGGAAGAAATGAAGAAGACGCCGGCGTCCGGCGCAAAGGATAGAAGGTCTGGTGAGCGCAGGTTCTGGAAATGGGGCTGATATCGACGCTCAGGCCGCGGTCTGGGCGATCCGGTCCGCAGAACGCCCGCTAGATTCGGCTGAAAGCCGGGCGCTGGAAGCCTGGCTGGAGGAACCCCGCCATCTTGGCGCCTATGTGCGTGCCCAGGCGCTCTGGCTCGATCTGGATCGCGTCGCCTCGCTCGACAGCGGGTCGCGGATCGAGGCGCCCGTCGTCGAGGAGAAGCTGCGCCGCTGGCCGCGCTATGCGATGGCGGCCTCGGTGGCGCTGGCGCTGATGGGCGGCGGCGTCGCTTATGATCAGCTTGCGGGGCGCGTGTCCACGGGCAGGGGCGAGGTGCGGGAAATCGCGCTCGACGACGGATCGACCGTCGTGCTCAACGGCGATTCCGCGATCCAGGTCCGTTACGAGAATGATGTGCGCCGGATCGTGCTGCGGCGCGGCGCCGCTTATTTCAAGGTGGCGCACAACAAGGCGCGGCCCTTCATCGTCGATGCCAACGGGCTGGCGGTGCGCGCGGTGGGCACCGAATTCGCGGTCGGCCTTGAGAACAAGGACGTCGAGGTCACGGTCGAGCAGGGGGTGGTCGCGGTCGCGGGCGTGCCCGGTGCTGCGGCGCCCCGCTATCTGAAGCGCAACGAGCAGTTCGTCGCGGCCGAGACCGGCCCGCGCAAGGCGATGCTCGATTCGGCCGATGTCGAACGCATGACCGCGTGGCGCCGTGGGCTGCTCGTTTTCCAGGGCCAGCCGCTGGGCAAGGCCGCCGCCGACGTCAATCGCCATTCGGACCTGCGCGTCGTCATCGAGGATCCAACCCTGGCGCGCGCCGAATTCATGGGCGTGTTCAAGATCGGCGATGCCAGGGGCTTCGCGGTCGCCGCCGGCCGGGCCTTCAATGCCGACGTGATCCAGAACGGGCAGGAGTTGCGGCTGGTTCGCCAGCAAAATTCGCCGTCGCACTGATCGACTAGCGGATTTCATCGCACCGTCACTCTTCTGCAATGGAGGCGATTGGTTCGCACTTCGGGGCGGGGAGAAACGCGATGAATTGGGGGCAATCAGTTCGGTTCGGCAAGCGGGCGATGCTGCTCGGCGGTGCGGCCGCATTGCTTTGGGCAGCGCCCGCAGCGGCACAGGACAAGCAGCGCTACAATCTGCCCGCGGGTGACGCGAGTTCCACGGTGCAGCGGCTCGCCGTCCAGTCTGGGCTTCAGGTCATGGCGCCCAACGCCGATCTTTCGGGCGTCACCACCAATCCGGTCGACGGCAGCTACACGCCGATCGAGGCGCTGCGGCAGATGCTGGCGAATACGGGGCTCACGGTGAGCCTGTCGAGCGACGGCACCGCGGTGATCCGCCGGGCCGGATCGGCCGAGGGTTCGTCGGAAAGCGCGGGCAGCGACATCGTCGTCACCGGATCGCGCATCGAGCGCGCCGGCTTCGACACTTTGCAGTCGGCCACGGTCGTCGATGCGCAGCAGATCGAGCGGCGCGCCTATACCAACGCGATCGAGGCTTTGCAGGATACGCCGGGGTTCGCGCCCGCCGCCAACAGCCAGATCGGCGCCGCTCAGGCCAATCTCGGCGTCGCGCAGAGCTATTCCAACTATCTGGGCCTCGGTGCGCAGCGCACGCTGACTCTGGTCAATGGCCGCCGCTACGTGTCGTCCAATTCGGTTTCGGGCAGCGGCACCAGCGTCGCGCCGGGTTCGCAGGTCGATCTCAACCTTATCCCGGTCGGCCTGATCGAGCGGATCGAGACGATCGCGATCGGCGGTGCGCCGGTCTACGGCTCGGATGCCATCGCGGGCACCGTCAACGTCATCCTCAAGGACAATTATGAAGGGCTGGAGCTGACCGCGCAGGCGAGCATCAGCGATCGCGGCGATGCCGCCAACCAGTCCGTTCGTGCCCTGTTCGGCAAGAATTTCGCGGGCGGGCGCGGCAATATCGTGCTCGGCGCGGAATATGTCCGCCAGGAAGGCATGGTTCTCGGCGACCGGTTCAAGTTCCGTTACCTCACCTCGTCGGGCAACACCAATCGCACCGACGGCATCGCGGCCCAGCTGGTGGTCGATGCGCTGCGCTATGCCGCGCTCACCGAAGGCGGCCTGCCCTACAAGGCAAGCGATATCGCGCCGTCGACCAACAGCTATATCCGCGACGCGGCGGGCAATCCGCTCCAGTTCGGACCGGACGGAAACCTGATTCCGTTCCAGCTCGGCGGCAGTTTCTTCGGTGCGAGTTCGGGCCCCTATGCGATCATGCGCGACGGTGGCGACGGGCTCGATCCGGCCAAGCATTTCAGTCTGCTTTCGCCCAATGAGCGTTACCTGATCAACGCGATGGGCCATTACGACCTGACCGACAACATCACTTTCTTCGTCGAAGGGTCCTACGCGCACACCAGTGGCACCAAGCTCAGCGATCTCTTCCAATATGCGGCGCCCAATATCCTGGGCGGCCCGACATTGACGATGAGCATCGACAATCCGTTCCTGAGCCAGCAGGCGCGCAGCATTCTGGTCGCCAATGGCGTGACCAGCTTCAAGCTCAATCGCAACATGAACGACATCGCGGATCGCACGCCCGGCCGCACGAAGCTGGACGTCTATCGGATCGTCGCGGGCTTCAAGGGTGATTTCACCGTTGCGGGCGAGCGCTGGAATTGGGATCTCGCCTATAATTACGGCCGCAGCAAGAACGAGTCCGAGTTCAACCAGGTCAATCTGACGCGCTTCCTGCAGGCGATCGACGTGGTCGGAACCGCGGCCGCGCCGGTCTGCCGCGTCGGCGGCAATTGCGTTCCGCTCAACATCTTCGGCGAGAACGCCTTTTCAGACGCCGCCGCCGAATATGTCGTCGATCGCGGCATCGGCATCAGCGTCAACAGCCTCCAGACGATCACCGCCAATCTCGGCGGCAAGCTGCCCTTCGGCATTGCTGATCCGATCGCTTTCAATATCGGCTACGAACATCGTCGCGAATTCGGCAGCTTCACGCCCGATGCGATCCTGAAGGGCGGGATCACCCTGCTGGGCGGCGCGGCGGCCTTCACGCAGACGCCGCCCTTCAGCTTCAACACCGACGAAGTCTATGGCGAAACCATCGTTCCGCTGATCGACGAGGATATGGGGCTGCCGCTGATCCGCGCCGCCCAGTTCGAAGGCGCGCTGCGCTATGTCGATCACTCGACGGCAGGGGGCGATCTCACCTGGTCGGCAGGCGCGCGTATCCAGCCCAACTTCATCGATGGCCTCACCTTCCGCGGCGTCTATACCCGCGCGATCCGGGCGCCGTCGATCGTCGAGCTGGCGCTGCCGGGGGCAAGCGTGCTGCGCAACGCCAACGACGTCTGCGCCGCGAGCCGCGTCAATTCCGGTCCCAATCCGGCGGTCCGCCTCGCCAATTGCACCGCCGCCCTGGCGGCCGTCGGCGGTCCGGCGCCCAATCTGTTCAACCCGACGACCAGCAGTGCGTCGCCAGCGGGCAATATCGCGGGCAATCTGGGGCTGGAGAACGAGAAGGCGAACAGCTGGTCGATCGGCATGGTCTATCAGCCGCCGGCGATCCCGCGCCTGCGCTTCGCGATCGACTATAACAATATCGATCTGCGCGATGCGATCACGCGCTTCACGCTGCTGACGGCGCAGGCGGCCTGTTACGACAGCCCGAACTATCCCAACGAGAATGCCTGCCAGGCGTTCAGCCGGCTGACCGCCGCGCAGGCGGCCGCCCAGCCCGGCCCCGCGCGCATCGCGGGCGATATCGCCAACGGATATTCGGAATCCTATTTCAACACCGCGTCGCAGAAGTTTGCCGGCATTTTGGCGCAGATCGATTACGGCATCGAATTGCCCAATATCGCCTCGTCGACGGGCGAGCAGGGCGTGCTGCGGTTGGGCCTCAGCGCGTTCCATGTGACGAAGTTCACCACGCAGAACTCGTCGGGGTCTCCGATCATCGACGTGAAGGGTACGCTCGGCACACCCGAATGGCGCTTCAACGCGCGCGTCGGTTATGCCTTCGATCCCTTCGATCTCGATGTGCAGGTCGTCTGGTCGCAGAAGACCAAGGTCGACAACACCGCGACCGTGGAGGACCTGCCGTTCCTTCAATATCCGGCATCGACCATCGTCAATTCGACGCTGGGCTTCCGTGTGAACGAGAATTTCCGTCTGCAGTTCAGCGTGCGGAACCTGTTCGACCAGAAGGTGCCCTATGAAGCGACGGCGACGCGCTCCTTCGGGGTCTATGATCCGATCGGCCGCACCTTCACCGTGCGCGCCTCTGCGAACTTCTGATCCTTGTCCGGGCGGCGGCTCCCACGCCGCCCGGACGAGATTTCGGGCGTGAGGAAGCGATATGCCTAAAAGCCTGTGTTCGGCCCTGGCGGGATTGGCCTGCCTGATCGCCCCCGCCGTCGCGGGGGCGAAGGACTATACGATCGAACAGCTCATGGCCGGCGATTCGATCGGTGGGGTTTCCTGGTCGCCCGATGATTCCAGGCTGATCTTCACGAGCAACCGCACGGGCATCGCGAACATCTATGTGATGCCGGCCACCGGCGGCCCGGCCACGCAGCTCACCAATTCCGTCAAGGAAACCGTGAATGCGATCGGCTATTTCCCGAATGACGAGCGCATCCTGTTTTCCAGCGATCAGGGTGGCAACGAGCTCGCGCATATCTATGTCCGCGAACGCGATGGCACCACGCGTGACGTGACGCCGGGCACGAAGCATGTCGCGCGCTTCGTCGAATGGGCGCAGGATGGAAAATCCTTCTTCGTCCAGACCAACGAACGCGATCCGCGTTTCTTCGATCTCTACGAGATCCAGGCCGACGGCTACGCCAAGACGCGGCTGTTCGAGAATGACAAGGCTTATCAGGTGCGCGCGGTCAGCGCCGATCGCCGTTATGTCGGGCTCAGCCGCATCGTCGATAACGCCACCAAACATTGCTATGTCTATGATCGCACGGCGGCGAAGCTGATCCAGCTCACCGCCGAGGGCAAGCCGGTCGCGTGCGAGCCGCAGAGCTTCGCACCTACCGGATCCGAACTCTTCTATACCACCGATGACGGCGGCGAATTCACCTTCCTGGTCCGTCAGGATGTGGCGACGGGCAAGCGCGTCACCGTGTTCAAGCCCGATTGGGACGTGTCGGGCGCGGGCTTCTCGCGCGACGGGCGCACGCTCGTCGTCTCGGTCAACCAGGATGCGCGGTCGCGGCCCTGGCTGCTCGACGCGAAAAGCTTCAAGCCGCTGGCGTTCACCAATCCGATGCCCGAGGCGAGCGTCGGCCTGCTGCTCGCCAACCATGCCAGGAAAGCGGTGCTGCGCGCGTCCAACGGCGCGACGCCGGGCGACGTGCTGCTGCTCGATCTCGCGACGGGCAAGCGCACCCCACTGCTCAGCGCGCGCTCGCCCGAGGTCGCGCCAGAGGATCTGGTGCCCGGCAGGGTCGTGCGCTTCAAATCCTATGACGGCGTCTCGGTGCCCGGCATCCTCTACGTGCCCAGAGGCGCGAAGGCGGGCGACAAGCTGCCCGCCGTCATCCATGTCCATGGCGGGCCGGGCGACGAGAGTTCGATCGGTTATCGCCCGCTCGTCCAGTATCTCGTCAATCACGGCTATGTCGTGTTCGAGATCAACAATCGCGGCAGCAGCGGATCGGGCCGCACCTTCTATCATCTCGACGACCGCCGCCATGGCGACGCCGATCTCGACGATGTCGTCGCGGCCAAGGCGATGCTCGCCGAAACCGCGTTCGTCGATCCGGCGAAGGTCGCGATCCAGGGGCAGAGCTATGGCGGCTATATGACGCTGGCGGGCCTCGCCTTCCGCCCCGACGCGTTCGCGGCGGGCGTCGACATCTACGGCGTGTCGAACTGGCCCAGGCTGCTCGCCAATACGCCGAGCTGGTGGGAGGATCTTCGCCGCCTGCTTTTCACCGAGGTCGGCGATCCCGAAAAGGACGCGGAGTATCTGAAGAAGATCTCGCCGGTCTTCCATGCCGCGAACATCCGGAAGCCGTTGCTCGTGCTGCAGGGCCAGAACGATCCGCGCGTTCTGCCCGTGGAGTCGGAGGACATCGTCGCCAAGGTGAAGGCGAACGGCGTGCCCGTCGACTATGTCGTCTTTCCCGACGAAGGGCATGGCTTCCGCAAGAAGGCCAACCAGATCGTCGCCTATCGCACGATCAAGGCGTTCCTCGACACCCATGTGAAGGGCGCGCCGGCCACCGCCATGGCCGATGCCGAACCGGTTTCGCCGATCGGCGACTTCCCGATCGGCCGGTGAGCGTGGCCAGGTTCACGATTTCGCCCTCCTCCCCCCGTTTGCTTCGAGCAGCGTCGAGCGAAGTCGAGACGCGCCCGTCGAGAAGCGCTGCGTCCGGCAACTTCTCGACTGCGGTTCTCGACAAGCTCGAACCTGCGCTCGAAGTAAACGGAGGGGGCGCATGACCCTCAACCGCCGCGACTTCCTCATGGCCGGCGCCGCACTCGCTGCAACGCCCGCTTGGGCTACCGCCGGCCCGAGCGAAACCGATCGCCTCAACGCTTTTTTCGAGAGCGTCTTCCAGCGCAATCTCGCGCGCGATCCCGGTGCGCAATCGGGCATGGGGGTGAAGGCGGGGCAGGATCGCTGGCCCGATATCGGCACCGCGCGCGCGGCGGCGAACGTGGCTCAGCTTCGGCGCGACCTGGCTGCGCTCAAACGCTTCGATCGCAACGCGCTGACGCCCGAGGGCGCGCTCAGCTATCGCCTTTTCGAGTATGACGCGAACGAGACGATCGAGCGCCATCGCTGGCGCGGCAATCGTTATCCGGTCTGCCAGATGCGCGGGCCGCAGCGTTCGATCCCGCAAACGCTGATCAACAATCATCCGATCGCCGACCTCGCCGATGCGGAGGCCTATGTCGCGCGGCTGCACAATGTGAAGCCGTTCCTTGAACAGGTGGTGGCGGAACTCGAGGCGCAGGCGGTTGCCGGGGTGCGCCCGCCCGCTTTTTCCTATCCGCTGGTGATTGGCAATTGCGTGAAGCTGATCACCGGTCGCCCCTTTCAGGCGGACGGGGCGGACAGCCCGATCCTCGCCGATTTCAAGGCGAAGATCGCCAGGCTCGCCATTGCCGAAGCCGCGAGGGCGAAATTGACGAGCGCCGCCGAGGCGGGGCTGAAGCAGGGGTTCGAGCCGGGCTTCCGCCATCTGATCGCGCATCTCGAGCATGGCCGGCGTACCGTCGCCTATAATGACGGCGTTTGGCGGCTGCCCGATGGCGACGCCTATTATGCCGCCGCGCTGCGCTGGGAAACCACGCTGCCGATCTCACCGGCGGAGGTGCACGGGATCGGGCTGGAGGAGACGGCGCGGCTGCATGGCGAGATGCGCGCGTTGATGAAGCGCACCGGGTTCTCGGGTACGCTTCCGCAAATCTTCGCGCACGTCCAGACCGACGATCGTTTCTATTATCCGGAAACGCCCGAAGGGAAGGCCGCCTATCTTGACGCGATGCGCGCCAAGATCGCGGAGGTGACGGCGCGGCTGGGCGAACTGACCAGCCACGTCCCGAGCGCCGATGTGCTGGTGAAGCCGGTCGAGCCCTGGCTGGAGGCGTCGGCGGGCACCGCCGGCTATTTCGCGCCCTCCGCCGACGGATCGCGCCCGGGCATCCTTTACGTCAACACGCGGACGATGCGGAACCTGCCGATCTTCGAATTGTCGGCGCTCTCCTATCATGAGGGCGTGCCCGGCCATCATCTGGAGAAGGCGGTCACCCAGGCGCTGACCGGTCTGCCCAAATTCCGCGCCTTCAGCGGCTATACCGCTTTCAGCGAGGGCTGGGCGCTGTTCGCCGAACAGCTTCCGCTCGAAATGGGGCTCTACAGCGATCCCTGGCAGGAATTCGGCCGGCTCTCGATGGAATTGATGCGCGCGGGCCGGCTGGTCACCGACACCGGCGTCCATGCGCTGCGCTGGAGCCGCGAAAAGGCGGTCGCCTGGCTCGACGAGAATACGCCCTCCGGCCATGACGACAATGTCACCGCGATCCAGCGCTACATCGTCACGCCCGGACAGGCCTGCGCCTATGAAATGGGCAAGCTCAGGCTCGTCGCGTTGCGCGATCGCGCGCGCGCGCGGCTGGGCGCGCGTTTCGACATCCGGCGCTTCAACGATGTGGTGCTGGGCAGCGGCGCGCTGCCGCTGCCGATCCTGGAGGAAAATGTGGATCGATGGATCGCCGGGAAGGGGCAAGCCGCATGATCAGCCGGCGTCGGTTCGGCGCGTCGGTCGCGCTCCTGCTGGGCACACTCGCCATGCCGCTGCTCTTCGCGGCCGAAACCGACGAGGATGCCCGGCTCGACGCGTTTTTCGAGAGCGTGTTCCAGCGCGGCCTCGATCGCAGCCCGACGCGCCAGTCGGCGCTCGGCATCCGCCGCGATCAGGACAAGTGGGACGATATCGGCGAAGCGCGCGCGCTCGAAAGCCATGAACTGCTCAAGCGGGATCTGTCCGTGCTCCGCAGCTTCGATGTCGCCAAACTCTCGCCCCAGGCGCGGCTCAGCTATCGCATGTTCGAGCGTTCCGCCGAGCGCGGCATCGCCGACTTCCGCTGGCGCGATCATGATTATGCGATGACGCAGATGGGCGGGCTGCACACGCGCGTGCCGAGCACGCTCACCAACAGTCATCCGATCGCCACGCGCGCCGATGCCGATGCCTATATCGCGCGTGTCGCCGGGGTCGGGCCGCTGATGGCGCAGGCGATCGCGGGGCTTGTTCGTCAGGAGGCGAAGGGCATCCGTCCGCCGCGCTTCGTCTATGCGCAGGTGATCGGTCCGTGCGAGAACATGCTGAAAGGCGCGCCCTTCGACGCGGGCGTGGCCGACAGCCCGATCCTCGCCGATTTCAGGGCCAAGGTAACCAAGGCCGATTTCACCGATGCTGAACGCGCCGACCTGCTCGCGCGCGTCACCGCCGCGCTTTTGGGCGGCTTCGCCACCGGCTATCGCGCACTGATCGCGCATCTGCGCGCCGCCGAAGCCCAGGCAGATACCATCGACGGCATCTGGAAGCTGCCCGACGGCCAGGCCTATTACGAGGCCCAACTCGAATCCTATACGACGTTGCCGCTCAAGGCGGCCGACGTCCACGAGCTCGGGCTTCGTGAGGTGGCGCGGATCCATGACGAGATGCGCGCCATCATGAAACGCGTCGGTTTCGCTGGAAATCTGCAGGATTTCTTCGCCTTCATGCGCAGCGATCCGCAATTCTACCATCCCGACAACGATGCCGGTCGCGCCGCCTATGTCGCGGAGGCGAACGCTTTGCTCGACGAGATCCGCAAGCGCCAGAGCGAATTGTTCGGCGTGTTGCCCAAGGCGGAGGTCGTCGTCCGGCCGACCGAGGCCTGGCGCGAGAAATCGGCGCCCAAGGCGCAATATCGCAATCCGCCGCAGGACGGATCGTCGCCGGGCATCTTCTATATCAACCTGGCGGATATGAAGGCGCAGCCGCGCTACCAGCTCGCCGCGACGCTCTATCACGAGGCGATCCCGGGCCATCATGTCGAAACCTGCATCGCGCACGAGATGACGGGGCTGCCCAAATTTCGTCGTTTCGCGAGCATCGCCGCGTTCAGCGAGGGCTGGGGCCTCTATTCGGAACGGCTGCCCAAGGAGATGGGGCTCTATGCCGATCCCTATTCGGATTTTGGGCGGCTCTCGCTCGAACTGATGCGCGCCTGCCGGCTGGTGGTCGACACCGGCATCCACCACATCAAATGGACGCGCGAACGGGCCACCGCCTATTTCGACGAAAACATGCCGTCGAGCCACTACGACAACCAGCGCGAGATCGACCGCTACATCGTCATTCCCGGCCAGGCGACATCCTATTATGTCGGCATGCAGAAGTTCCTCGAGCTGAGGAGCCGGGCGAAGGCGAAGCTCGGTCCGGCGTTCGACTTGCGCGCCTTCCATGACGTCGCGCTCGGGGCCGGGCCGCTGCCGCTGCCGATCCTGGACGAGCAGATTGCCGCCTGGATCGCGGGCGGCGGGAAGGGTCGAAACGCATGAAACGGACATGGCATTTGTTGGCGGGCGGCGCTGCACTGGCGATCGCGGCTTTGGGCTGGGGCGCCGCTGCGCAGGAAGCGCCGGCAACCTATATCCATGCCGGCAAATTGCTCGCCGATCCGGCGAGCGGGCGCGTGCTCGAGCGCCAGACCATCGTGGTGCGCGACGGCAAGGTGGCGGAGATCCGCGCCGGTTTCGTCGGCGAAGGCGATGTCGTCGATCTTGCCGACAGTTTCGTACTGCCCGGCCTGATCGACAGCCATGTCCATATCTGCCACGAAAACGGCCCCAACGATAAGTTGCGCCGCACCGTGCAGACCGCCGCCGACCTCGCGATCGACGGCGCGCGCTATGCGCGGATCACGCTCGACGCCGGCTTCACCACCGTCGCGGACATGGGCGAGGAGAATGACGCGATCTTCGCGCTGCGCGACGGCATCGCCGCCGGCAAGGTGCCCGGGCCGCGCATCGTGGCGGCGGGCAACGCACTGAGCCCGCATGGCGGCGCGGGCGATCCGGCGGGCTACCGGCCCGATGTCGGCCATCTCGTCCGCCGGCCCAGCCTGTGTTCGGGTGGCGACGATTGCCGACGCGTGACGCGCGAGACGATCCATCGCGGCGCGGACATGATCAAGATCGTCGCGACCGGATCGGTGCTGGCGGATCAGGCGTCGGGACTGGGCCAGCAATTCGCCGACGACGAGATCAAGGCGATTGTCGATGCCGCGCACGCGCTCGGCCGCCGCGTCACCGCGCATGCGCACAATGCCGCGGCGATGAACGCCTTTCTCGGCGCGGGCGGCGATTCGGTCGAACATGGCACCAATCTCGATGCGGAGACGGTGAAGCTGTTCAAGGCGAACAATGCCTGGCTGATCCCGACCTTGCTAGCCGGCGATACGGTGACGCGCTGGGGCAATGATCCGCAAAGCTTCCTGTCCCCCGCCGTCCGCGCCAAGGCGCTGGAGGCGGGGCCGCGCATGCTGCAATCGGCCGCCTTTGCGCACAAACATGGCGTGCGCATCGCCTTCGGCACCGATGCCAGCGTGAGCAAGCATGGCGAGAATGCGCGCGAATTCTCGCTGCTGGTCCGCGCCGGGCTGACGCCGCTCGAGGCGATCCGCGCCGCGACCGTCAACGCCGCCGATCATCTCGGCCTGCTCTCGACGATCGGCTCGCTCGCGCCGGGCAAGGCGGCGGACATCGTCGCGGTGCGCGGCGATCCGCTGACCGATGTCACCACACTCCAGCATGTCGGCTTCGTGATGAAGGGCGGCACGATCTACAAGAAATAGGGGGGAATGATGCGTATCGTCTCGGGCCTGGTTCTGGGCCTTCTGTCCGTGGCGAGCGCCCATGCCGCCCCGCCCCATTATCGGGTGAACGCCGATTTCGATCCCCAGGGCAATCTGAAGGCGGACGTCACCGTCACGCTGACGGAGGCCATGCCCGAAAAATCCTTCCTGCTGTCGCGGCGGTTCGCGCTGCAGCCGATGCAGCTTCCGAGCGGCGTGACGGTGACGACCGAGCCTGCGGAAAAGCCGGTCGAGGAACTGACGCGCTACACCTTCCATTTCGCGAAGCCGACCGCCGCGCCGGTCAAGCTGCGCTTCCTTTATACCGGGCAGATCAACACCAAACATGACAGCAACGCCGCCGCCTTGCGGCCTGAAGGGTTCGAGCTGTTCATCGATCATATGTGGATTCCGATCGGCGCGGACATCCAGACGCGCTTCACCGTCGATGCCGATATCGAGGGGCTGGCCCCCGATCTCGTCGTCGTCGCCCAGGGTGATGTGAAGCGGACGAAGACCGGGGTCCGCATCCGCCGCGACTTCATCGATATCGATCTGCCGATGGTCGCGATGCAGGGGCTGCAACGCGCCGAGGCGCATGGCGTCGAATTTTTCGGCCGCGATCTTTCGACGCGGCTTTCGGGGTTCTACGTCAAGCATGCCGAGGGCGCGGCGCGTTATTTCGAGGCGATGTTCGGTCCCCTGCCGCGCAAGGTGCGGATGGCGCAGGTCTGGCGCAAAAGCGGTCTCGGCTATGCCCGTACCGCCTATACCGTGCTTTCCGAAGGCGGGCGATCGGGCGAGGACGTGCCGGAGGTCAATCCGGCGCGCTATGTCGCGCACGAGGTCGGCCATGCCTGGTGGATGCTGGCGAGCCCGCTCAGCGAGGATTTCTGGCTGGTCGAATCCGCCGCCGAATATATGTCGATGCGCTATGTCGAGGCGACCTTCGGCGCCGGGGAGATCGCCAGGAACATCGCCTCCAAGGTCGATGGCAGCAAGGATGCCGGCCCGGTGATGGGCCATGGTCGCCCCAATCGCATCCAGCTCTACGGCAAGGGGCCGCTGATCCTGTGGGAGCTCGACAAGAGGATCGGGCGGCCGGCGATGGACCGGCTGATGATCGCGATGGCGCATGAGCCCGTCCACACCACGCCGATCTTCCTGAAGCATCTGACCGCAATCGCCGGCGCCGATCAGGCGACATGGTTCGAAACGGCGATGCGGACGTGAAAAGCTTCTCGCCATTCCCGCGTAGGTACGCTGCCGGGGGCGATCTGGAGTTTGCAGAGCAGGTTTCACTACCGTCGTCATTGCGAGCGAAGCGAAGCAATCCAGCGGCTCGTGCATCCCTGGATTGCTTCGCTTCGCTCGCAATGACGGCTTTCGAAGGGCGGGGATGACGCCGTGAGTGGCTTCAATTCACCTTTTCAACATTCCGTTCGTGCAATTTGCCCCAGCCGCCGCACCGTGCTCGCCGGTGCCGCGGCGCTGGCATTCGCCGGTCGGGCCCATGCCCAAGGCTTCGGTGCGGAGCGCTACGCCCGCGCGATGGTGATCGACGGGCTCGGTTCGCTCGGCAATCTCGATCCCAGATCGCCGGGCATCCAGGCGCAGCTCGACGCGTTCCGCGCCTCGGGCCTTACCGCGATCAACCAGACGGTGGGGGCGGGCGGCGGGGCGCCGGGCCGCTTCGAGGAGACCTTGCGCCGCATCACCCGCTATGCGCGCTTCGTCTCCGCCTTTCCCGACCATCTGCTCCAGGTCCGCAGTGCCGCCGACCTCAAACTGGCGCAGGACAGCGGACGGCTGGGCGTGATCTTCGGTTTCCAGGACAGTGTCCCGCTCGAAACCGAGATCGGCCGGCTCGACCTGTTCGATCTGCTCGGCGTGCGCATCGTCCAATTGACCTACAACATCCGCAACCTCGTCGGCGACGGCTGCCTGGAGCCCGCCAATGCCGGGCTCAGCGCCTATGGCCGCGATGTCGTCGCGGCGCTCAACGCGCGGCGGATGCTGGTCGATGCCAGCCATGCCGGCGCGCGCACCATCGCCGACGCCATCGCCGCCTCCACCGCGCCGATCGCGATCAGCCACACCGGCTGCCGCGCGCTGGTCGACGTGCCGCGCAACACGTCGGATATCGAATTGCGGGCACTCGCCGATAAGGGTGGCGTCGCCGGCATCTATTTCATGCCCTTCCTGCGTGCGGGCGGCCAGGCGCGCGCCGAGGATGTCATCCGCCATGTCGAGCATGTGGTGAAGGTGGCGGGGGAGGATCATGTCTCGCTCGGCACCGATGGTGGCATCCGCGCGGCGCCGACCGGTCCGGAGGCGCTGGCGGCGCAGAAGCGCTTCTATGAAGAGCGTCGTGCGTTGGGCGTGGCGGCCCCGGGCGAGGCCCCGGATGTGCTCAATCTGGTGCCGGAGTATAACGAGCCCGCGCGCTTCCTGCGCCTCGCCGACGATCTCTCCGCGCGCGGCTGGCCCGCGCGGCGGATCGAGAAGCTGCTCGGCGGCAATTTCGCAAGGCTTTGCGCGGAGGTTTGGGGCGGTTGAGTGATTATCCCCCTCCCGCTTGCGGGAGGGCCTGTTTGGGCTTGGTGCTGACGTTGACAGGCCCTCCCCCGACCCCTCCCGTAAACGGGAGGGGAGAAAGCACCCGACCCATCCTCACCACAATCTCCTCCAATATCTCAGCCGAAGTCGCGAAATTGAGCCGCACGAACCCCTCACCCGGCGCGCCGAAATCCGGCCCCGCCGACAGCGCGACCTTCGCCCGCTCCAGAAAATACCCCGCCGGATTCTCCAGCCCGAGCGCCCGGCAATCGAGCCAGGCGAGATAGCCGGCTTCGGGAGGCATATAGCCGATCGCCGGGCAATGCTCCGCAAGCAGCGCCGCAAGCTGGTCGCGCCGCGCCTGGAGATGATCGACACAGGCGATCAGCCAGTCCTCCCCCGCGTCGCTCCACGCCGCCAGCGCGGCGCGGACGCCCGGCGCGGAAAAGGCGTTCCAGCGCGTCGAGGGCAAGGCCTTGAGCTTCGCCAGCAAATCGCCCCGCGCCGCGCAGACCGCCGTGCGCAGCCCCGCGACGTTGAACGCCTTGCTCGGCGCATTGAGCGTCACCGTGCGTTCGGGCGCGATCGTCGCGAAGGGAATATGGCGATGCGGTTTATAGGTCAGGTCGGCATGCACTTCGTCCGAAATCACGATCACGTCGTGACGGCGCGCAAGCTCGGCGATGCCGGTCAGTTCGAGCGCGGTAAAACAGTGGCCGCTGGGATTGTGCGGATGGCAGAACAGCATCATCCGCGCACCATCCCGGCTCATCAGCGCATCGAGTTCGTCCAGGTCGATCCGGCCATCGGCCAGAGGGTGCTCGATCAGCCGGCGGCCGGCGGTCCGCACCGAACTGAGCAGCGGAGGATAGGCAGGCGTCTGGACGATGATCGCATCGCCCGGCGCGCTCAGCGCCTCGATGCAATTGGCGATCCCGCCGACGACATCGGGCATCAGCAGCACATGTTCGGGCGAGACCCGCCAGTCCCAGCGCCGCTCCGCCCAGCGCGCAAAGGCGGCGGGGACGCCGTTCGTCGCCATGGTCAGGCCATAGCCGAAATCCCCCAGCCGCACCGCTTCGGACAGCGTCTCCACGATCGCCGGCGCGGGCATCAGATCCATGTCCGCGATCCAGGCCGGGATCACGTCGTCGGGATAGCTGCGCCATTTGCGGCCGGCGCGCCGGCGCAGTTCGGCTTCGGACGGAACTTCAATCATGGCCGATCCGGACGCAGCCGGTCGGCGCGGCGGCGCAGCAGTTCGGCGGTGCCGAGCAGCACGGTCGATGCGATCACCAGCAGGGTCGCGGCGGCGGTGATGGCGGGGCTGATCTGCTCGCGCACGCCTTCGAACATCTGCATCGGCAGCGTGCGTTGATCGGGGCCGGCGATGAACAGCGCCACCACCGTCTCGTCGAATGACGTCATGAAGGCGAAGACCGCGCCCGCTGCGATGCCCGGCGCGATCAGCGGCGCCAGCACGCGCACCATCACGGTGGCGGGGCGGGCGCCCAGGCTCGCGGCGGCGCGCACCAGTTCGAAATCGAAACCCTGGAGCGAGGCATGGACGACGATGACGACGAAGGGCAGGGCAAGCACCGTGTGCGCGATGACGAGGCCGGCAAAGCCGTTGACCAGGCCCAGTGGCGCGAACAGGAAATAAAAGGCGATCGCGACGATCACGACGGGCACGACCATCGGCGCCGAGAGCAGCGCGACGATCAGCGGCTTGGCGCGCGACCGCATATTGGCGAGGCCGATCGCGGCGAGCGTGCCGAGCGGCGTCGCGATCAGCATGGTCGCGGTGGCGACTGACAGGCTGTTGCCGAAGGCGCGCATCCATTGCGGCGAGTCCCACAGCGCCCGGTACCAGCGCAGCGAGAGGCCATGCTCTGGAAAGACCAGGAACGAGCTGGGGTTGAGCGACAGCGGCACCACCGCCAGGATCGGCAGCACCAGGAAGGCGAAGACCAGGCTGCAATAGCCGATCAGCGCGAAACGGCCCCAGCCGCGCGATGCGATGCCATGCGTGCTCATGCCGGCACCGTTCGCGCCATCGTGCGCCCGGCGAAGACCATCAGCAGCAGCGGGATCAGCAGTAACAGGCTGAGCGCCGCCGCCATGCCCCAGTTGAGCGACTGGTTGGTGTAGAAGGCGATCGATCCGCTGATCATCTGGTCCGCGCCGCCGCCGACCAGCGCGGGCGTGATGTAATAGCCCAGCGCCAGCGTGAAGACGATGATCGCGCCCGCCGCCACGCCCGGCATGGTCTGCGGCAGATAGACTTTGAGGAAAGCGGTGAGCGGCGTCGCGCCGAGCGAACTGGCGGCGCGCATCGCCGACGGCTCGATCCCCTTCATCACGCCGTAGAGCGGCAGGATGAAGAAGGGCAGCAACACATGCGTCATCGCGATATAGACGCCCAGCCGGTTGTAGATCAGTTGCAGCGGCGCATCGATCAGCCCGGCCTGTTCGAGCAGCCCGTTCACCACGCCATTGGTTTGCAGCAGCACCACCCAGGCGGTGGTTCGCACCAGTGCGGAGGTCCAGAAGGGCAGCAGCACCAGGATCAGCAGCGGATTGGCGCGGCGTTCGGGCAGCGAGGCCAGCAGATAGGCGACGGGATAGCCCAGCATCGTGCAGAGCAGGGCGACGACCAGGCTGATCTTGAAGGTGCGCAGGAAGATATCGACGAACACCGCCTGTTCGCGCGAAACCGCCGCGATATTGCCGTCCGCGTCGATCCGCCGGTCGAGCGAGGCGAGCAGGTAATAGCTGGTCAGCGGCCCGGCCGCGTGCCGCATCGCCGACCAATAGGTGCGGTTGGCCCAGCGCGGATCGATCCGCACCAGATCGGCGAGCGAATTGCCGGGCGCCCCGGCGGCCATGCGATCGGCGGTCAGGTAGAGCAAAGTCCGCGATCCGACCACGTCGTAATTGAGCCGGTTGGCGACGCGGTTGAGCGTGCCCGCCTGCCGGGTCGCCAGCATCTCGGCGGCGACGGTGCGCGCCAGCGCATCATCGGGCAGGCCCTCTCCATCCCATCGCGAGAGCGCCGCCGCACTTTTCGGCCAACTGTCGGCGAGTTCGTGATCGGTCACCGCGCGGGAGAGCATCATCAGCACCGGCACGATGAAGCTCGCCAACAGGAACAGCAGCAGCGGCGCGACCAGCGCGAAGGTCCACCAGCGACGCGGCATCCGCGTCGCCCGCACCGATCCCGGCTGGACGGATATCGACGGGGTCATGGTTTCAGCGCGCGACCCAGGCATTGAAGCGCTGGGTGAGCTGGTCGCCATATTCCACCCAGAAATCGCCATCGAGCGCGAGCGCGTCGGTCATGTTGGCGGGATCGGACGGAGTGTCGCGCTTGTAGCGTGGATCGATCCTTTTTCCTGCCTCCACGCTGGTCAGGCCGGTGGGAATGAAGGTGGGTAGGCGCATCTGGTTTTCCGGACGCGTCATGTAGCGCAGCAGTTCGTTCGCTTCGGCCTTGCGCGGGCTGTTGCTCAGGATCACCCAATAATCGACGGCGTAGATATTGCCGTGCCAGCTCACCTTGAAATTGCGCTTCTCGGTCTGGTTGGCGACGATCAGCCGGCCCGGGCTCGTCACCGACATCGCGACCTCGCCCGATCCGATCAGATCGGGCACCTGCGAGATCGAGGACCACCAGACGATATTGGGCTTGAGCGCGTCGAGCTTGCGGAATGCGCGATCGACGCCCGACGCGGTGCGCAGCGTGGGATAGACCTGCGCTGGCGGCACGCCATCGGCGAGCAGCGCGAATTCGAGCGAATATTTGGGCGTTTTGCGCATGCCGCGCTTGCCGGGAAAACGCTTCACGTCCCAGAAATCGGCCCAGCTTTGCGGCCCCGGTCCCTTGATCCGGTCGCCGTCATAGCCGATCAGATAGGACCAGAGCATAGCGCCGACGCCGCATTCATGGACGGCGGAGGGCACGAAGGCGCCGCGCCCGCCCAGCGCCGCCCAGTCGAGCGGCTGGAACAGCCCTTCCTCGCAACCCAGGATCAGGTCCTCGGTCTCGACCTGGACGATATCCCAGCTCGAATCGCCGCCGATCACCTTGGTGCGGATCACGCCGACGCCGCCGTGCCAGGTGTCCTCGCGCAGCTTGATGCCGGTGGTTTTGGTGAAGGACGTCCAATAGGCGTTGCGATGCGCGTCCTGCGACGATCCGCCCCAGCCGACGATGGTCAGCGGCCGCGTCGGCGCGTCCGATCCGCATGAGGAGAGCGCGATGGTGGTGGCCGTGAGGCCGAGCGTCGCGACCATGCGTGCCCATCGCTTCATTGCGCGTCCCCCAGCGGATCCTCTACCCAGTCGTCGGCCGGGAAGGCGAAGCACCGATCCGCGCACCAGCCGATCGGCAATGCCTCGGCCGGCTCGATCCCCCGTCCGCGCGGCGCGCAGATCGTCAGCGTCGCCCCGCCCGGCAATGTCGCCCGGATGCGGCTATGATCGCCGTGATAGACGAGTTCGTCGACGCGCGCATCCAGCCGGTTGCAATAGCTGTCGATGCCGTTGTCCATGCCGACATGTTCAGGGCGGATGGTGGTGACGACGCGCGCGCCCGGCGCGATATTGCCGATCGCGGTCGCGCGGATCGCCTCGCCGCCGTCCAGCCGGACCTCGCAGACATCGCCGTCGCGCGCGGTGACGGTGCCTGCCAGCCCGTTATTCTCGCCGACGAACCCCGCGACAAAGGCGTTGGCAGGATGTTCGTAGATCGATTGCGGCGATCCGATCTGCTGCACGGCGCCGTCGGCGAACACCACGATCCGGTCGGACAAGGTCAGCGCTTCGCTCTGGTCGTGCGTGACATAGACGATCGTCAGCCCCAGCGCGCGCTGGATGCGCTTGATTTCCGCCTGCAGCTTTTCGCGGAGCTGGCGGTCGAGCGCGCCCAGCGGTTCGTCCATCAGCACCAGATCGGGTTCGAAGATCAGCGCGCGCGCCAATGCGACGCGTTGGCGCTGGCCGCCCGACAGCGCGTCGAGCCGGCGATGGCCGAGCCCGTCGAGCCGGACCAGCGCCAGCGCCTCGTCGACGCGCGCCGCGATATCCTGGGTGCGCATGCCGCGTACGCTCAGCGGGAAGGCGAGATTCTGCGAAACGCTCATATGCGGGAACAGCGCGTAATTCTGGAAGACCACGCCCATGTTGCGCTTGTGCGGCGGCTGTTTGGCGAGCGAGCGGCCGTCGAGCATGATGTCTCCCGCCGTCGGCGTTTCGAAGCCGGCGAGCATCATCAGCGTGGTCGTCTTGCCCGATCCGGAGGGGCCGAGCAACGTCAGGAACTCCCCCTTGGCGACCGTCAGGTCCAGCCCCGCCACGGCCGGCCGCGTTCCGCCGCCATAGCGTTTCTCGACGCCGCGGAACTCGACCAGCGGCTGCGGGGCCGATGCCATCAGCCGGCGACCGACCGATAGGCGCCGGCCAGCCGGCGCACGCCCTCGTCGATCTGCTCGGGCGTCGCATAGCTGTAGGACAGACGGATATGATTCCTGGGCGCGCGGGCATTGCCCGCGCCCGGCGTCGCGAAGAAGGTGCTGCCCGCGATCAGGTTCACTTTCGCCTCGGCCGCGAGCGCGGTGACCACGTCGCCGTCGATATGCGACGGCAAGGTCAGCCAGACATAATATCCGCCCTCCGGCACCGCGATCTCGGCGGCCGGGATTTCGCGGCGCACCGCCTCGACGATGCGGTCGCGCCGTTCGCGATAGACCGCCTGGACGCGCTCGATATGCGCGGCGAAGGCGGGTGAGCGACCGAATTCATAGATGATGCGCTGGACGAGCGGAGACGATCCGCCATCCGATTTCAGCCGGATCAGCCGTGCGATGATTTCCGGATCGGCGGCGACCCAGCCGATGCGCAGGCCGGGCGCCACCAGTTTGGAGAAGGTGCCGACATGCAGCACCGTGCCGTTCCGATCGAGCGCCTTCAATGACGGCACGGTCTCGCCTTCGAAACGGACGCGGCGATAGGGCGTGTCTTCCACAATGGTGATTCCGCGCGCATCGGCGAGCGCGATCAACGCCTGGCGGCGTTCCAGTGACATGGTGGCGCCCGTCGGATTGTGGAAATCGGCGACATTGTAGATCAGCTTGGGCGCGGCGAGCCCCTGCTGCGCCCGTGCATCGAGCAGGCTATCCAGCGCGGCGACGTCGATGCCGTGCGCGTCCTGGCCCACTTCGATGAAATCGACGCCGAAGCTGCGGAAGATCGGGATCGCGGTGAAATAGGTCGGCGCGGTGACGACGACAGTGTCGCCTTCGTCGAGCAGCAGCCGGCAGATCAGCTCCAGCCCGTGCTTGGCGCCGTTGACGATCAGCAGATGGTCGGGCGTCAGCGCGCAGCCATCCTCGTTCATCAGGTCGGACAGCCAGCCGCGCAGTTCGGGCTGGCCGTGCGTCGGCGAATATTGCAGCGTTTCCTCACGATGCGCGTTGAGCGCGGCGATCGCGAAATCGGTCAGGTCCGGCAGCAATTGCGGCGCCGCGAAACCCGAATCGAACGGGATCACATCGGCTTCGAGTTCCGATGGAAAATGCGGCGCCGGAAAGCTGGTCGGAAGATTGGCGGCGCGACGCGCCAGACGATGTACACTCACTATGGCCCAGCCCCTCATGATATCCGCAGGGATAAGCGGATCTCCCCTGCCCGAGACGATGGTCAGGCCGGGCAAATCCGCCACTCGTCCGATGTAAAAAGCGAGTGGCGGATTCTCCGCGCCCGTCGCTCCTCTGCTGTGGGGTGGAGGTCGATTATGGGGTCAGCGGCGGAACGAACGGTTTTGGGTGCTGGCCGGCTGGTCGGCGCGGCGCTGCTGTTAGCGGTCGGCTGCGTTGCGGCGGCGCAGGATGTGGGTGGCGGGGATCCCTTTACCTCCACCTATCGTCCTGCGCCGCATCCTCCGCTCGCCATTGTCGGCGCGTCGATCCTGACGGGCACGGGCGCGGAGATCGCGACCGGCACCGTGCTGGTGCGCGACGGTAAGGTGGAGGCGGTCGGCGCCGATCTGGCGGTGCCGGACGGTTATCAGCGGATCGACGGGCGCGGCAAATGGGTGACGCCCGGCATCATCGACGCGCATTCGCATCTCGGCGTCTATCCGTCACCCGGTACGCCCTCGCACGAGGATGGCAATGAGGCGGTCTCTCCCAACACGGCGGAGGTCTGGGCCGAACATTCGGTCTGGCCGCAGGATCCCAAATTCCGGCTGGCGCGGGGCGGCGGCGTCACGTCGCTGATGGTGTTGCCGGGTTCGGCCAACCTTTTCGGCGGCCGTTCGGCCACGCTCAAGAACGTGCCCGCCGTCACCGCCCAGGCGATGAAGTTCCCGGGCGCGCCCTATGGCCTGAAAATGGCGTGCGGCGAGAATCCCAAGCGCGTCTATGGCGGCAAGGGCCGTGCGCCGATGACGCGGATGGGCAATGTCGCGGGCTATCGCAAGGCCTGGATCGACGCCGCCGACTATCTCCGGCGCTGGGAGAAGTGGGAAAAGGGCGGGAAGGCGGGCGATCCGCCCAAGCGCGATCTCCAGCTCGAAACGCTGGCGGGCGTGCTCAAGGGCGAGATCCTCGTCCAGAATCATTGTTACCGTGCCGACGAGATGGCGGTGATGATCGATGTCGCGCGCGAATTCGGCTTCCGCATCCGCGCCTTCCATCACGCGAACGAGGCCTACAAGATCGCGCCGCTGCTCGCGAAGGAGGATATCTGCGTCGCGACCTGGGCGAACAGCTGGGGCGCGAAGATGGAATCGCTCGACGGCATCGAGGAGAATGCGCCGATGATCGACGCGGCCGGCGGCTGCGCGATCATCCATTCGGACGACGGATTGCTGATCCAGCGGCTCAACCAGGAAGCTGGGATCGCGATGACCGCCGCCAACCATGCAGGCATGACGATCGCGCGCGGGCAGGCGATCCGCTGGATCACCGCCAATCCGGCCAAGGCGATGGGCGTCGCCGATCGCGTCGGCACGCTGGAGCCGGGCAAGATGGGGGATGTGGTGCTGTGGAGCGCCGATCCGTTCAGCGTCTATGCCGTCGCGGAAAAGGTCTGGATCGACGGTGTGCTGAGCTGGGACCGCGCCGATCCGCGCTATCAGGGGTCGTCCGATTTCGTGCTCGGCCAGCCGGGACAGGAGTTCGCGCGATGATCCGGCCCCTTCTTGCCGCATTGATGCTGACCGTCGCGCTGCCGGCAGCGGCGGAGACGGTGGCGATCACCGGCGGGCGCGTCGTGACGATGGGCGGCGCGGGCGAGATCGCGCGCGGCACCGTCATCGTCCGTGACGGCCGCATCGTCGCGGTCGGCGCGGATGTGCCCGTGCCGCCAGGCGCGCGGATCATCGATGCCACGAACAGGATCGTCACGCCCGGCCTGGTCGCGTCGGGCACCGCGCTCGGCCTGATCGAGGTGCGCGCGGTCGAATCGACCGATGATCGCGGCACGCGCAAAAGCGATATCAGCGCGGCGTTCGACGCGGGCTATGGCCTCAACCCGGATTCGCTGCTGCTGCCCGTCGCGCGGCTGGGCGGCATCACCAGCGCGATCGCGACGCCGGCTTATGACGATGCGGCGGGCCGCGAACTGCTCTTCGCGGGGCAGGCGGCGGCGGTCTTGCTCGGTGGCGCGCCGATGCTGATGAAGCGCGGCGTCGCGATGGTGCTCGACATGGGCGATGCCGGCGCCGAACGCGCGGGCGGCGCGCGCGCCGCCGAACTGGTCGCGCTCCAGGCGATCTTCGCCGAAGTGCGCGACTTCGCGCGCCGCCGCGCCGCCTATGATCGCGGCGAGACGCGTGATTACACGCTGTCGCGCGTCGATCTGGAGGCGCTGCTTCCGGTGGTCGAAGGGCGGATGCCCTTGCTCGTTTCGGTCAATCGCGCATCGGACATCCGTGACGCGCTGGCGATGGCGCGCGAGGAGAAGGTAAAGCTGATCCTGGAGGGTGCGGGCGAGGGCTGGCGTGTCGCGCGTGAGATCGCGGCGGCGAAGGTGCCGGTGCTGTTGACCCCGATCGAGAATAATCCCGTCTCGTTCGAGATGCTCGGCGCGACGCTCGGCAATGCCCGGCGCCTGGCCGCCGCCGGCGTGACGATCGCGATCCAGGGCAATGGCAATCACCGCGAGCGCGAGATGCGCTATAATGCCGGCAATGCCGTCGCCAACGGCCTGCCCTGGCAGGCGGCGCTCGCGGCGGTCACGATCAATCCGGCCCGCATTTTCGGCCTGGCCGATCGCATCGGATCGCTCGAACCGGGCAAGGCGGGAGACGTCGTGATCTGGGACGGCGATCCGCTGGAAACCGTCGCGCGGCCGGTATCGGTGCTGATCGGCGGTGTCGAACAACCCATGACCTCGCGCGCGACCGAGCTGCGCGACCGCTATCTTCCCGCAATCACCCAAAATCGTTCGACAGGAGAAAAACAATGAACGGCAACAGGCTCCTCATCCTCTATTCGGGCGTGCTCACCGCCGCCATGGCCTTTTCGCTCGGCACCGGCGCGATGGCGGATACCACGCCCAAAAAGGCCGCGTTCGACGAGATCGACGTGAAGCGCATCAATGTGCGCGAGGATGACGGCACCATCCGCATGATCGTGTCGAACACCAGCCGATCGCCGGGCATCATCTATCACGGCAAGGAACGCCCGCACCCCAGCGGCAATCGCGGCGCCGGCATCATCTTCTACAACAACGAAGGCACCGAGAATGGTGGCCTCACCTTCAGCGGCCAGAAGGGCCCCGATGGCAAGGTTTCGGGCGGCGGTCATCTGAGCTTCGATCAGTTCGAGCAGGATCAGGTGATCCAGCTGACCCAGAGCGAATATGCGGGCCGCCGCTGGGCGGGCATGATCGTCAACGACCGGCCCGATGCGCCGCTCGATTTCGACGAGGCCATGCGTTTCAGCAAGCTGCCCGATGGTCCTGAAAAGACCGCGCTGATGCAGAAATTCCAGGCGGAGGGCACGTTCGGCCGCCAGCGTGTCTATGTCGGCAAGACGCGAGATCGCGATTCCGCGGTGATGCTCAACGACGCGATGGGCCGCCCGCGCATCCTGATGAAGGTGATGGCGGACGGAAAGGCTTCGATCGACTTCCTCGACGAAAAGGGCGGCGTGGTCCGCTCGGTGACGCCCGACGGCAAATGATCAGGCCCGCGCTTTCCCTGTCGATCGCCGTCGCACTTGCCGGCTGCGCGGCCACGCGTCCCCCGCCCGCAAGGACTCCTGCGGCGACGGCGACCGTCGCCGCGCCGGCCGAGCCGGTCCGTGCGATCGATGCCAACCCCTTTCCGAGCACCTATCGCGCCCCCGTCGTCGGCAAGGTCGCGCTCGTCGGGGGCAATGTGCTCACCGCGACGGGCGCGGAGATCGCGGACGGCACGGTGCTGATGGATGGCGGCCGGATCGTCGCGGTGGGCGCGAACCTGCCGGTGCCGGAGGGATATCAGCGGGTGGATGCGCGCGGCAAATGGGTGACGCCGGGCGTGATCGACGCGCATTCGCATCTCGGCGCCTGGTCGCAGCCGGAAAGCGCGGACGCGCTCAACGACGTCAACGAGATGACCGATCCCAATACCGCCCAGGCCTGGGTCGAACATTCGATCTGGCCGCAGGATCCGGGGCTCGATGCCGCGCGGCAGGCGGGGGTGACGACGCTGATGGTGCTGCCCGGCTCGGCCAATCTGTTCGGCGGCCGCTCGGTCACGCTCAAGAACGTGCCCGCCACGACCATGCAGGGCATGAAATTCCCCGGCGCGCCCTATGGCCTCAAGATCGCCTGCGGCGAGAATCCCAAGCGCGTCTATGCCGCCAAGGGGCGCTCGCCGGCGACGCGGATGGGCAATGTCGCGGGCTATCGCAAGGCCTGGATCGACGCGCAGGATTATGCGCGCCGCTGGGACAAATGGGAAAAGGGTGGGAAAGTCGGCGATCCGCCCAGGCGCGATCTCCAGCTCGAAACCCTGGCCGGCGTGCTCAAGGGCGAGATCCTTGTCCAGAACCATTGCTACCGCGCCGACGAGATGGCGAACATGATCGATATCGCGCGCGAATTCGGCTTCCGCATCCGCACCTTCCACCACGCCAACGAAGCGTACAAGATCGCGCCGATGCTGGTGAAGGAGGATATCTGCGTCGCCACCTGGGCAAGCTGGTGGGGCTACAAGATGGAGGTGTTCGACGCGATCGAGGAGAACGCGCCGCTGATCCACGCGGCCGGCGGCTGCGCGATCATCCATTCGGACGATCCGCTGGTGATCCAGCGATTGAACCAGGAAGCGGCGGCGGCGCTGTCGTCCGCCTGGCGCGCGGGGCTGAAGATCCCCAAGAGCGAGGCGATCAAATGGTTCACCGCCAATTCGGCGCGGGCGCTCGGCATCGCCGACAACGTCGGCACGCTGGAGCCCGGCAAGAATGCCGATGTCGTGCTGTGGAGCGCCGATCCGTTCAGCATCTATGCGCGCGCGGACAAGGTCTGGATCGATGGCGGCATCGTCTTCGATCGCTCCGATCCATCCTATCGGCCGCATTCGGACTTTACGCTGGGCCAGGTGGGAGGCGCGCGATGATCCGGCCGATGCTCGGCGCGCTGGCGCTCATGCTTTCCTCTCAGGCGTCCGCCGAAACCGTCGCGATCGTCGATGCGCGACTGATGACGATGGCCGCCGCCGGGGAGGTCGAACGCGGCACCGTCCTGATCCGCGACGGGCGGATCGTCGCCGCCGGTGCGGGCGTCGCTGTGCCCACCGGCGCGCGCGTCATCGACGGCAGGGGGGGCGTGGTGACGCCCGGCTTCATCCAGGCGGACAGCACGCTGGGCGCGGTCGAGGTCAGTCAGGTGCCGCCAAGCGCTGATCGCGCGACGCACAGCGCCGGGATCAGCGCGGGCTTCGATATTTCGCGCGGGCTCAATCCCGATTCGATCCTGCTGCCCGTTTCGCGGCTGGCCGGCATCACCCATGCGGTGACGACGCCGCTCTATGACGACCGGCGCGGTCGCGAGCTGCAATTTTCGGGGCAGGCGGCGGTGATCGATCTGGCGCAGCAGCCGGACATGGTGACGCGCCCGCGCGTCGCCATGGTGCTCGAGATGGGCGAAGGCGGCGCCGCGCGCGCGGGCGGCGCGCGGGGCGCGGCGATCGTCCAGTTGAAGGCGACGCTCGCGGATGTCCGGCATTTCGCGCGCAACCGTGCCGCCTATGATCGCGGCGGCGGACGCCCCCAGCCGTTGGCGCGGATCGATCTGGAAGCGCTGGTGCCGGTGGTCGAAGGGCGGATGCCGGTGATCGTGAAGGTCGATCGCGCATCGGACATTGTGGAAATGCTCACCCTCGCGCGCGAGGAAAAGCTGAAGATCATCCTCGACGGCGCGGCGGAGGGCTGGCGCGTCGCGCCGCAGATCGCGGCGGCGGGCGTGCCGGTTATCGTCGATCCGATCGCAAACCTGCCGCGCAGCTTCTCCGAACTCGGCGCGACCGAAGAGAATGCGGCCCGGCTCAACGCCGCCGGCGTCACGCTGATCCTTAAAACGGGCAGCGGCGTCGCGCATCGTGCGCGCGAGTTGCGCTACGGCGCGGGGAATGCGGTCGCCTGGGGTTTGCCGCATGCGGCGGCGATTGCCGCGATCACGATCAATCCGGCGAGGATATTCGGCGTTTCTAACCGTATCGGTTCTCTTGAATCAGGAAAAGAAGCTGATCTGGTGCTATGGAATGGCGACCCGCTCGAGCCGTTGTCGCGGCCCGAAGCGGTGTTCGTGAAGGGAATGCAGATGCCGCTGACGGCGCGTCCGCTGGACTTGCGCGATCGTTATATGCCCGCGCGATGATGTGCGCCGGGCGGCAAAGCCCGCCCCGCGAAGAGGAGCGAGGAAAACGGGAGACTGTCGCATGTTGTGAAGCCGGACGAGAACGCGGTCGGCTGGGCGGCCTGCTTTAAGGGGGAGCAAATGCGCCCTTCGCGCGCGCCGCGCTCTCGTCCGGAGAATTCCCGAGGAAGGCCGATACGCCGCCTTCCCCGGCCCACCGTCTGGGGGAGTGGGTCACCTCGAGGGGGGATACATTTCGAGGCTTGCCCGTAAGACGCCGCGGCTTCGCGAAACCCGCAAATATTTTTTCTGGGGCTCTTCAAAAGCGCGCGGCTCTTGCTTCCGGGGCCGCATTCGCGGCATGGAGCGCCCGTGTTTTTCCTGCCGATCAGCGATCAATGACCGTCGGCGGTCTCGAAGCGGTATTCCTTGCCAACCGCGATACGCTGCTGCGTTTCCTGCGCGCGCGTGGCGCGGGCGATGCGGCGGAAGATCTGCTGCACGAATTGTGGCTGCGCGTATCGGGCGCGCAGGCGGGGCCGATCGCGGAACCCCTGTCCTATCTTTACGCGACCGCCAACAATCTGATGCTCGATCGCCATCGCTCGACGACACGGGCGCAGCGTCGCGACCATGACTGGTCGGATGCCGCGGGTAGTACCGTAGCCGGGGTTTCCGATACGCCTTCGGCCGAACGCGTGCTGATCGGACGCGAGCGCCTGCGCCGGGCCGAGGCTGCCTTGGCGGCTCTTGGCGAACGGCCCGCTGCGGTCTTTCGAAGATTTCGCATCGATGGCGTCAGCCAGCGCGAGATCGCGGAGGAATTCGGCATCAGCCTGAGCGCGGTCGAGAAGGATCTCCAGAAGGCCTATCGGGCGATGATCGAATTAAGGAGACAGGACGATGCGGGTTAGCGGGGGCCGCGGCGTCATGGTCCTGAGACAGACATGAACAGACCGCGCATCACCATCGAAGACGAGGCAATCGCCTGGGTTATCCGCCAGCGCGAGCCCGGATTCGCGGACTGGGATTCCTTCATGCTGTGGCTGGAGGAAGATCCGATGCACGCGCAGGTCTACGACGCGATGGCCGTCGCCGATCAGGATATGGATTGGGACAGCGCGGCATATGTCGCGCCGGCCCCCAGGCCGCTGGCACCGCCTGCACGGCATGATGGCGGCTATCGCCCCAGCCGGCGCAGGGCGATGGGCTGGGGCGCGGTCGCCGCGTCGCTCGTCGCGGTGGCCGGCTATTCGCTGCTGCTGCCCGCCAGCGCGAGCTATGCCGTCGAGACCAGGGCAGGCGAGCGCCAGAGCGTCGCGCTCGCCGATGGCAGCCGCATCGACCTGAATGGCGGGACCCGGCTGATGCTCGATCGCGAAAATCCGCGCTTCGCCCAACTCGAGCGCGGCGAGGCGCTGTTCACCGTCGTCCATGACGAAAGCCGCCCCTTCATCGTCAAGACCGGCGGGGCGACACTGACCGATGCCGGCACCGCGTTCAACGTCGTCCGCGCGGGCGACGTGACCGAAGTCGCGGTGTCCGAGGGCGTGGTGATCTATGACAAGGGCGCCGAGCGCGTGACTTTGCCGATCGGCCGCCGTCTCCGTGCGGTCGATGGCAGCCGCGCCGAAGCGGGCGATACCGATCCCGGCGCGGTAGCGGCATGGCGCGAAGGTCGTTTGATCTATGGCAGCGCGGCGTTCGCGACGGTTGCCGACGATCTTTCCCGCAACCTGGGCGTGCCGGTGACGGCTGCGCCGGGCGTGCGCGGGCGCCGCTTCAGCGGCGTGATCCTGCTCGACGGTGGCGCCGATCGGGCGGTGCCGCGTGCCGGCGCGGTGCTGGGCGTCTCCGCGCGGCGCGAGGGCGATGGCTGGGTGCTCATGGCGGGGAGCGATGCGGAACGCTGAACGTGCGTTGATTGCGATCGCCCTTGTGGCGAGTGCGTCCGCCGCCCAGGCGGAAACGCGGCGTCCGGTGGATCTGCCCGCCGGATCGCTTGGCGGCGCTGTGGTTGCGCTCGGGCGCCAGGCGGGAATCAGCATCGGCGTTTCCGATCCGCGGCTGGCCTCCATGCCGGTGCGGCGGGTGCGTGGGCAATTCACCGTCCGCCAGGCTTTGCAAAAACTGCTCGACGGCACCGAGGCGGGCTTTGTCAGCATCGGCGCGGATAGCTGGCGGATCGTTCGGCGCAGCCCGCCGCCCCAGCCCCTGCGAGTCGCGCAAAGGCCGATGCTCCAGCCCGCGGTGATGATGGCCGAAGAACCGCCCGGCGACATCATCGTGACCGGCAGCAAGCGTGCGACTCCGCTCTCCGCCTATCCGGGGAGCGTTTCGGTTTTAAGGATGGACGATCTGCCCGTCGGTGCCGAAGGCGTCGGCACGGAGGCGATTGCGCAGCGCCTGCCGGGCGTCGGTTCCACGCATTTCGGGCCCGGACGCAACAAGCTGTTCATTCGCGGCATTGCCGATTCCAGCTTCAACGGCCCCACCCAGGCGACGGTGGGCCAGTATCTGGGCGAAACCCGCCTCAACTATAACGCGCCCGATCCCGATCTCCGGCTGTACGACATCGCGACGATCGAGGTGCTGCAGGGGCCGCAGGGCACATTGCATGGCGCGGGTTCGCTCGGCGGGGTGCTGCGCATCCTGCCGGTGGCGCCGCGCCTGGGCGAGACGCAGGCGAGCGCCGCGTTGTCGGCGGCGGCGACCGCGCACGGTGCGCCCAGCTACGATGCCAACGCCATGATCAACCTGCCTGTCGCCGGGGATCATGTGGCGGTGCGCGCGGTCGGTTATGCGGTGCGAGACGGCGGCTATATCGACGATACGCTGCGCGACCTGAAGGACGTCAACCGTACAGACACCTATGGCGGGCGCATCTCGCTGCGTGCCGAGCCCGCGCCGGGCTGGACCATCGACATCGGGGGCACCTATCAGTCGATCCGCGCGCGCGACAGCCAATATGCCAATCGCGACCTGCGCGATCTGGTCAAGGAAAGCCCGGTCGCCCAGGCGTTCGGCAATGATTATGCGCTGGGCCAGTTCGTCGTGCGCAAGCAATGGGATTCGGGCCTCAGCTTCGTTTCGGCGACGGGCGTGGTGCGCCAGGATATCGACGAGACCTATGACGCGACGCCGGAGAGCGGCCCGCCCACGCTGTTTCGGCAGAACAGCCGTATCTCTTTGCTCTCGAATGAGAATCGCCTGTCCTACGATATGGATGGCGGGCTCGGCTGGGTGGTCGGCACCAGCGTGGTCCGGAACGACTATCGGCTCAGCCGCAGCAGCGGCGCGGGCATGTTCAGCAGTGAAGTGGGTGTGTTCAATCGCGTCGACGAAGCGACCCTGTTCGGTGAAGTCACGCTGGCGGTCACGCCTTCGCTCAGCGTCACCGGCGGCGGGCGATTGACGCATGCGCGGCTTTCGGGCGATGCGCTCGACGCCCCGCAATTCGAACAGGCCGATGTTCGCATGCAGGCCAAACGGTCCGAAACCACGATCCTGCCGTCGCTCGCGTTCAGCTATCGCGCAGCGCCGGATCTGACAGTGTTCGCGCGTTATCAGGAAGGGTTCCGACCCGGCGGCATCGCGGTGCGTAACAATTTCGTCCAGCGTTACCGGAATGACGACGTGGCCACCGCCGAACTCGGCCTGCGTTACGGCGGAACCGGTACGGGCGACGTGAATCTGGCGCTGTCGGTCGCGCACACGCGCTGGCGCGATATCCAGGCCGATCTGGTCGACAGCACCGGCCTCCCCTCGACGAACAATATCGGCGATGGCCGGATCTGGTCGGTCGACGCGACGATCGGATGGCGTCCGCTGCCCGGGCTGCTGATCGAGGCGTCCGGCGTCTATGCGGACAGCAAGCTCACCGATCCGTTCACATCGGCGGTGGTACTGCGCTCGTCGCTGGTCGCCTATGACGGCGGCACCGGCGTGGTCAGCGGCCCCGGCCCCGGGGTGATCTTCCCGCTGCCCGCAACGGCGGTGATCGCGGAAAGCGACGATCTGCCCAATGTCGCGCGGTTCAACGGACGGATCGGCGCGGACTATACCACCGTCCTTGCCGGCGGATATGATCTGCGCGTGTCTGGCTGGGCGCGCTATGTCGGCCGGTCGCGGCTCGGCATCGGCCCGGTGCTCGGCGTGTCGCAGGGCAACTACCTCGATACCGCCCTCAGCGCGCGCATCGGGCGGGGCGGATACGGCCTGTTCCTGAGCGCGACCAACTTGTTCGATTCGATCGGCAACCGCTTCGCGCTGGGATCGCCCTTCACCCTGCCGCACGAACGCCAGATCACCCCGCTGCGTCCCCGTACGTTGCGCATCGGCATGGACATCCGTTTTTAAGGGTATCCGCCCGAAGAAGATGGGGAACCGGTTTCCCGCGCGCTGTCGTCGCGCCTCCGCTGATCGAAAATTCTTACGGGTCTGGTCGTCCCGCGCCGTCATGCGGGCATTCACGGAGCGCGCACGCCTGCTCCGCTGCCCAAAGACGGAGCTCAAATGCGTACTCTTCTTGCCTGCACCTGCCTGACACCGATCGCCCTGCTCGCGGCCACGACCCCGCTGCGCGCGGAGACGGTGGTTGACACCGCGCGCACCACGGCGGCGGCGACATCGACGATCAAGAGCGGCGCGGCCGATGATATCCGCATCACCTCTGCAGGATCGGTGAAGCCCGCCGGCGGCACGGCGGTGACCATCGACAGCAACAACAGCGTCAAGAATGAAGGCACCATCCAGATCACCGGCGCCAATGACGCGACGGGCATTCTCGCCAATGCCAATGTTTCCGGCGGCATCACCAACAGCGGCACGATCACGATCGACGAGAATTACACCGCGACCGACACCGACAATGACGGCGATCTCGACGGCCCCTTCGCGCAAGGCAGCAACCGGTTCGGCATCCGCACCGCCGGCGCCTTCACCGGCAATGTCGCCAATAGCGGAACCATCACGGTCGAGGGCAATGACAGCGCGGGCATCGCGCTGGGCGGGCCGCTCACCGGATCGCTCTCGCACACCGGGGGCACCATCGCGGTCACCGGTGACCGCAGCTACGGTATCCGCACCGGCAATGTCAGCGGCGACGTGAAGATCCAGTCGGCGGTATCGGCGCGCGGGGCCAATGCGGTCGGCGTCGCCATCGACGGCAATGTCGGCGGCGCGCTTGTGATCCAGGGCGCGATCTCGTCCTCCGGCTATCGTTCGACCAGCGCACCCAGCGACGTCAGCAAGCTCGACGCCGACGATCTGCTTCAGGGCGGCCCGGCGCTGCGCGTCTCGGGCAATGTCGGCGGCGGCATCGTCTTCGCGGTTCCGCCCGCGGACAACAACAAGGACGATGCGGACGAGGACAAGGACGGCATCCCCGACGCCAATGAAGGCACGGCGGCCGTCATCTCCTATGGCGCGGCGCCGGCGGTCCAGATCGGATCGGACAGCGCCGCCACCACGATCGGCGCGGTCGGAGGCAATGCCGATGGCCATGGCATCGTCGTCAACGGCACGATCACCGGCGCCGGCGTCTACAAGGATGTCGCGGCGAACGGCCTCGTGATCGGCGGGCTGGGCGGAAACGTGACGGTCGCCGGCGGCGTCACCGTCACCGGAACGGTCTCCGCTTCGTCCAATTCCGCCAATGCCACGGCGCTGCGCATCGGCAGCGGCGCCAGCGTTCCCAATATCAAGACCTCCGGCGTGATCACGGCGGCGGGCGGCAATGCGGCCGGCTCGCTGGTGCGCGCCGTCGCGATCGATGCCGGCGGCGATGTCCGCTCGCTTGCCAATACCGGCCGGATCCAGGCCGATGCGGCCGGCGACGGCACCGCCGTCGCGATCTCCGACAAGGCGGGCAAGCTCGCGCTTGTCGAGACCAGCGGATCGATCATCGCCACGGGCAAGAGCGGCAATGCGATTGCCATCGATCTTTCCGCGAACAATGCGGGCGCGACGGTCAAGCAGGTCGCGGTCGCCAGCGGCGCGACCGCGCCCGTCATCAGCGGGGACATCCTGTTCGGCGCGGGCGCCGATACGCTCGATATCGCCGACGGCACCGTGACCGGCGCCGCCAAATTCGGCGCGGGCGACAACCGGCTGAGCTTGAGCGGCGACGCCAAATATACGGGCAACGCCACCTTCGGTGCCGGCGTCGACACGATCGCGCTTTCGGGAACCTCGACGATGACCGGCGCGCTCGATTTCGGCGGCGGCGCCGACAGCCTGACGCTCGGTGGCACCTCGATCTTCACCGGCACGCTGCTCAACAGCACCGGCGCCGCCGTGAATGTCAGCGGCGGCAAGCTGCTCGTGCAGGGCACCAATGCTGTCGCGGTCTCGTCGCTTGCGGTGAGCGGCCAGGGCACGATCGGCGTGAACATCGATGCGCAGGCCAACAAGTTCACCCAGTATCTGGTGAGCGGCGCCGCGAATTTCGCGGCCGGATCCAAGGTCGCCGTATCGCTCGCGAACGTCAGCGATGCGGAGGGCGAATATCTGATCGTCAAATCCGGATCGATGACCGGGGGCGCCAATCTGGCGAGCGAAGCGGCGGCGCTGCCCTTCATGTTCAAGAGCAACGTCACCGCGAACGATGCGGCGGGCGAGGTCAAGCTCAACGTCGCGCGCAAGACCACCGCCGAACTCGGTCTCAATCGCTCGCAGGCCAGCGCCTATGACGCGATCTTCAAGGTGCTCGATAGCGACGCCAAGGTCGCCAACGTCTTCCTGGGTTATGCCAATGGCGATGATTTCCGCCGTGCGGTCGCCAGCATGTTGCCCGATCATGCCGGCGGCGCGTTCGAAACGGTGACGCAGGGCTCGCGCGCGACCGCGCGTTACCTGGCCGATCCCAATGCGCCGATGAGCGACCAGGGTGGCTGGGGCTTCTGGCTGCAGCAGGTCGCCTGGGGCACGTCCAAGGGCATCGGCAAGACCTCGTCCTACGACATCACCGGCTGGGGCGCGTCGGGCGGACTTGAGATCAAGACCGGCGGGTTCGGCAATGTCGGCCTGTCGATCGCCTATCTCTCGGGCAAGGATTCCGATGGCGATGTGTCGAACGAAGTGACGGCGGACCAGATCGAGCTGGCGGCGCACTGGCGCGGCCAATGGGGCGGGCTCAACGCCTTTGCGCGCGTCTCTGCCGCACAGATCGATTTCGACGGCGTGCGCGTGTTCAGCGGCCGCCTCGGCACCGAAACGGTCTCGCGCACGGCGAGCGGCGCCTGGAACGGCAAGCTCTACTCCGCCTCGGGCGGGCTCTCGTACGAACTGCGCTTCGGCCGCTTCTCGCTCCGCCCGGCGGCGGCGATCGATTATTACAAGCTCGACGAGAAGGGCTATACCGAAACCGGCGGCGGCGACGCGTTCAACCTGACCGTGCTCGGGCGCAAGAGCGACGAACTGGCCGCGACGGGCAGCGTCGCCGCGGGCCTCAACTTCGGCAGCCGCGAACCCGATGCGACCTGGCTGCGCCTCGAACTCGAAGGCGGGCGCCGCCAGATCGTCGGCGGCGCGCTCGGCGCCACCATCGCGCAGTTCAAGGGCGGCGAGCGTTTCACGCTGGAGCCCGAACAGCGCACCGATGGCTGGGTCGGCAAGTTCCGCGCCGTTGGCGGGCTGGGCGATTTCCAGCTTGGCGGCGAAGCGAGCGCGGAGGAGCAGCAGGGTCGCGTCGCGCTGGCGTTCCGCGTCTCGCTCAGCCTCGGGCTCTGACCTCGTAAAGCATGGCTTCCCTCTCCCCGCCACTCGGCGTTAAGGAGGGGGAATGGCCGATATAGACATCATCCTGGACGCCGCGCGCCGTTGGCGCGGCGCATCGCTTGCGCTTGCGACCGTCGTCTTGACCTGGGGATCGGCGCCGCGGCCGGTCGGCAGCCATCTGATCGTCCATGCAGATGGGCGGTTCGAGGGATCGGTATCGGGCGGCTGCGTAGAGGCGGAGATCCTGCACGCGGCGGCGGAGGTGATCGCGGGCGCGCCGGCGCGGCTGATGCGGTTCGGTGTCGCCGATGCCTCGGCCTGGGAAGTCGGGCTGCCCTGTGGCGGCGAAATCGCCGTGTTCGTCCAGCCGGTTTCCGAGATCGGCTTTGCGCCCGACCTGTTCGATCGGATCGCGGCCGCAAGGACACAGGGCGATACGCTCATCGTCTCGACCGATCTCGAAAGCGGCCACAGCCTGGAAGGTGCCGGGCAGGGCTTCCAGAATCGTTACCTGCCGCCACGCCGTCTGTTCATCGTCGGCGCGGTGCAGATTGCGCAGGCGCTGGCCGGGCTGGCGCGCGAGATCGGCGTGACGCCGGTGATCATCGATCCGCGTGGCCGGTTCCTGACGGCGGAGCGCTTTCCGGGGGCTGAGCTCGACGATGCCTGGCCCGACGATGCTGTCGCCGTGCGCCGCCCCAATGCGGCGACCGCCGTGGTGACGCTCAGCCACGATCCCAAGATCGACGATCCCGCGCTGATCGCCGCGCTCGCTGCGCCGACCGGCTATGTCGCCGCGCTGGGATCGCGGCGCAGCCATGCGGCGCGGCTCGAACGACTGGCTGCCGCCGGGGTGCCGGCGGAAGCGCTGGCGCGGATCGATGGGCCGGCGGGCCTCGATATCGGCGCGATCGGTCCGACGGAAATCGCGCTATCGATCGCCGCCGGCATGGTCGCGGCATTTAGGGGCTAGACCCTAATGATCGCGGCTGACCGCGTCGCCGCCATCCTGCTCGCGGCGGGCGGCTCGGCACGTTTCGGGCCGGCGGACAAGCTGCACGCCGAACTGGATGGCAGGCCGCTGGTGACACATGCCGCCGCGCTGATCGCCGGCTTCGGTTTCGGCGGGCTTGTCGCAGTCTGCGCTCGGACGACCGTGACGCTGCTTCCCGGCTTCGATATCGTGATCAACGATGCGTCCGAACGGGGCCAATCGCATTCGATCCGGCTCGGCGTGGCGCATGCATTGGAACAGGATGTCGATGCGGTGCTGGTCATGCTCGGCGACATGCCGTTCGTCCCCGCTTCGCATCTGCGTGCGCTGCTGGCGTCGGATGGAGCGATCATTGCCTCGTCGCTCGACGGGCAGGCGATGCCGCCCGCCTTGTTCTCACGCGATGCGGCGCGCGCACTGCTTGCGCTGGAGGGTGATCGCGGGGCGCGGGGCCTGTTGCGGGGTGCGGTGCTGGTGCCCGGTGATGCGGCGATGCTCGCGGATATCGATCGGCCGTCCGACCTGCGCCGCTGAACCTTCACCTTGGCGCCGCTTGCGTGCATAGAGCGCGGCCACGGATTTGGGCGGGACGATGACGGCCGTGACGGCGCAGCATGAATGGCGGACGGAGATGCGGGCGACGATATTGCTCGCCCTGCCGCTTATCTTCGGCAATCTCGCCCAGTCCGCCATCTATGCGACCGACCTGATCTGGATCGGCCGGCTCGGCGCCGATTCGCTCGCCGCCGCCGCGCTCGGCGTCAATCTCTACACCGCCTGCATGATCTTCGGCATGGGGCTGATGACCGCCGCGTCGCCGATGATCGCGCGCGAGCGCGGCCGCCGCTTCAACTCGATTCGCGACGTTCGGCGCACCGTCCGCCAGTCGTGCTGGGCGGCCGTCACCATCGCGCTTCCGCTGTGGGCGGTGATGTGGAACGGCGAGGCGATCCTGCTGCTGATGGATCAGGATCCGGCGCTTGCCGCGATGGCGGGCACGATGCTGCGCTGGCTGCAATGGGGGCTGCTGCCCTATCTCTTCTTCCTCGCGCTGCGCAATTACGTCTCCGCGCTCGAACGGCCGCGCTGGGCCGTCGGCGTGCTGGTGGCGGGACTGCCGACCAACGCGCTGCTCGCCTGGATCCTGATCTTCGGCCATCTTGGCATGCCGAGAATGGGGCTGGCGGGCGCCGGCCTGGCGAGCGCGCTCACCAATATGCTGCTGTTCCTGGGCTTGTCGGCGGTGGTCGTCACCGATCGCCAGTTCCGCCGTTACCGGCTGTTCGGCCGTTTCTGGGTGGCGGACTGGCCGCGCTATCGGGCGGTGTGGGCGCTCGGCCTGCCGATCGCGGTGACGCTCGCCTTCGAAGTGACGGTGTTCAACGCGGCAGTGTTCCTGATGGGGCTGATCGACAAGCCGTCACTCGCCGCGCACGCGATCGCCATCCAGATCTCCGCCATGGCCTTCATGGTGCCGATGGGGCTTGCCCAGGCGGCGACGGTCCGTGTCGGCTTCTGGCAGGGGCGCGGCGATGCGCGCGCGGTGGCGCGTGCCGGCTGGCTGTCGCTCGCCATCGCCTTCGGTTTTTCGGTGCTGGCGGCGGCGGTGCTGATCGGCGCGCCGCGCCTGCTGATCGGCGTTTTCCTCGATCTTCGCGATCCGGCCAATGCGCTGGTCGTTCGGCTAGCGGTGTCATTCCTCGCGATCGCGGCCCTGTTCCAGATCGTCGACGGCGCGCAGGCCGTGGGGGCGGGCGTCTTGCGTGGGCTTCACGATACGCGGGTGCCGATGCTTTATGCCGGTTTCGGCTATTGGGTGGTCGGAATCGGCGTCGGCACCGTACTGGCCTTTCCGCTGGGGTTGCGCGGCATCGGCATCTGGCTGGGGCTGGCGAGCGGGCTTGCGGCGGTTGCGGTTCTGATGGTGCTGCGCTGGGTGCGGCGCGACCGGCTTGGCCTGATTGCCACCGGGTAACCAAATCCTAATTCCTTATCCGTTAACCATTGTCGGAGAAGGTCGTCGCGCGCCGTTCTGGCGCGTGCCAATGGGATTAGGGACAGATGGTTTCGATACGGGCGATTGCGATCGCCATGATCTGCGCGCCGGTCGCGGCGCACGCACAGGATGCGGCCGGCGATACCGGTGCGCTCGATGATATCGTGGTCACCGCGCAGAAGCGCGAACAGGCGCTGGTCGATGTGCCGATCTCGATCAGCGTGGTCGACGCGGCGACGCTGGCGGCGACGCGATCGTACGAATTGCGCGATCTGTCGCGCTATGTTCCCAATTTCTCTGTCGAACGCCAGGGCGCGATCGATACCATCTTCATTCGCGGCGTCGGCGGTGGCGGCCGCAATATCGGTTTCTCGACGCGCGCGGGCGTCTATGTCGACGGCGTCTATGCCGGGCAGTTCGCCTCGATCAATCAGGATACGCTCGATATTTCCCGGATCGAGGTGCTGCGCGGTCCGCAGGGCCAGTTGTTCGGCCGCAACACCGTGTCGGGCGCGGTCAGCATCGTCACCGAACGTCCGGGATCGGTGTTCGAGGGGCGGGTCGATGGCGGCATCGGCAACAAGGATCTGTTCGAGATCCGGGGCATGATGAATGCGCCGCTGGGTGAGGGCGTGGCGCTGCGCGTCTCGGCCTCGCACCGCGAACGCGACGGCTTCACGCTCAACGTGCCCACGGGCACCGATCTCGACAATATCGATCGCACCAGCGCGCGCGCGCAGTTGAGCGCCGATCTCAGCGACGGTGTCCGTCTCGATCTGGCGGCGGATTACAGCCGCGATCGCAGCAACAAGCAGGCGGGCGAGGCGATCACCGATACATTCGGCACCGGTCCGTCGGAGGAGCCGGGCGCGTTCCGGACGCCCTATAATCGCGATCCGCGCCAGCGGATCGAGCTGGCGGGCGGTTCGGCGACGCTCAACTGGGATCTTTCGGATAGCGCGACCTTGACCGCGATCAGCGGCTATCGCTGGACGCGCTACGATCGCACCAACGATCTCGATTATGCGTCGTTCGATTTCTTCTTCATCGATTTCGACCAGAGCTTCCGCCAGTTCAGCCAGGAAGTGCGTGTCGCCTTCGGCAAGGGCGGGCCGCTGAGCGGCGTCGCCGGCCTCTATTATTTCGACGAATCGGCCAAGTCGCTGAGCGTGGTTTCGGGCGGGTCGATGATCGGCTTCCTGGGCCTCGGACTGCAGCCTGGCCCCGGCGGTATCGTCAGCGCGCGGGTGAAGACCAAATCCTATGCGGCGTTCGGTTCGGCCGATTGGGAATTGAGCGATCGGCTCACGCTCAATCTCGGCGCGCGCTTCAGCCATGAAAAGCTGAAGATCACCGATTATGCGATCTCGGCCCCGGCGGTGCTCGGCCTGGCATCGCTGCCCGACTATGACGATGCCCGTTCGGTCGACAGTTTCGATCCGACGATCGGCCTGTCGTTCAAGCTGTCCGAACGCTCCAACGCCTATGTGAAATATGCGCGCGGCTTCAAGAGCGGCGGCTGGAACGTCGACTTCATCAGCCTGCCGCTGACCCTGGATGGCGTGCCGTTCAAGACCGAGCGGGTCGATTCGGGCGAGGTCGGCTTCAAGACCGAGAATGCCGATCGCACGCTGCGCTTCAACGCCGCCGCCTTCTACGCGGTCTATGATGATTACCAGATCAACCAGTTCGTCGATATCGGCTTCGGCCAGACCTCGCTCCAGCTCCGCAACGCCGCCAAGGTGACGAGCTGGGGCGCGGAGGCGAGCGTGCAGGCGGCGCCCGTCAGGAACCTGCTGCTGACCGCCGATCTCGGCTATACCCATGCCGAGTTCGATCGCTTTCCCGATGGCGGCGGACCGGGCGTGGATCTGGACGGCAAGCGGCTGCCCTACGCGCCGCGCCTGACCGCGTCGGCGGGGGCGTCCTATTCGGTGCCGGTCGGTTTCGGCAGCCTCGACCTGTCGGCGCAGCTCAGCCACAAGTCCGGTGCGTTTTCGGGGCCGGAGAATATCGCCGCGCAGAAGCTGGATGCCCGCACCACCGTCGATGCGCGCGTGGAACTCGTGGGCGACGGCAAGCACTGGTCGCTCGCCCTTTGGGGCCGCAACCTGTTCGACGAACGCTGGATCGACAATCGCGTCTTCGATTTCTTCCAGACCCAGCTTGTCGAATATGGCGAACCGCGCACCTATGGGATCAGCGGACGAATCGGCTTCTGAGTGTCTGCGGCTCTGGAAATGCGCTCTTCCGCACATTTCCGGACGGTCCCCGAGGCCCTTCCGATTCGGGACCGTGCGTTCAGGTGCGCCGGCCGCGGTCGATTCGAAATGAAGAACATCGTTCTTCATATTGAACGATATACAGGCCAGACGTTATGATGTTTTGTCAATTCGTGGGATAATAAGAACGATAACCTTTTGATGCTGGGATATGGTTTGTCCATGAATCCAGCCCGCATCAAATCCGCCCGGCCGGCGCGCGCAGCGCAGTATCGTGACGGCCATTGCCCAATCTTCCGGAGCGCCTCGGGCGAGCGAGCGGAGGGGAGGCGTTGATGGGCGATCCGCTCGACCGCGATGCCGCCCTGGCGCTGGATATGGCGGATCCCTTGCGCGCCAAGCGCGCGCAATTCGCGCTGCCGGAGGGGGTCGTTTACATGAACGGCAACTCGCTCGGCGCCGCCCCGGTGGCCGCGGCCTCCGGCATGGACCGGGCCGTCTGCGTCGAATGGGCGCGCGACCTGATCGGCAGCTGGAACCTGCATGGCTGGATCCGCGCGCCGCAGCGTGTCGGCGCCAGCATCGCGCGGTTGATCGGCGCCGCGCCCGACGAGGTCGTGGTCGCGGACACCACATCGGTCAATCTGTTCAAATTGCTGGTCGCCGCTTGCACGCATCGTTCAGGCCGTTCGACCATCCTGACCGAGCCCGGCAATTTCCCGACGGATCTTTACATCGCCCAGGGCGTCGCCGCCACCTTGCCCGGCCGCACCGTCAGGACAGTCACCGCGGATCGGCTGAGTGAAGCGATCGACGACGACACCGCCGTCGTGTTGCTGACTCATGTCCATTACCGCACCGGGGCCATGCACGACATGGCGGCGATCACCGCGGCCGCGCACGCGCGGGGCGCTCTGGTGCTCTGGGACCTCAGCCACAGCGTTGGTGCCTTGCCGGTCGACATGAATGGCTGCGATGTCGATCTGGCGGTTGGCTGCGGCTATAAATATCTGAATGGCGGCCCCGGCGCGCCCGCCTTCCTGTACGTCGCGAAGCGGCTGCAGGATCAGCTGGCTTCGCCGCTCAGTGGCTGGATGGGGCATGGCACGCCTTTCGCGTTCGACGATGACTATGTGCCTGCCCAGGGTATATCCCGCTTTCTGTGCGGCACCCCGCCGGTCCTCGGACTCGCCGCGCTGGAAGCGGGCGTGGCGGTGTTCGACGATGTCTCGCCGGCCGATCTGCTGGCCAAATCGCGGGCGCTGAGCGATCATTTCATCGAGATGGTCGAGGCCCGCTGTGCCGGGCAGGGCCTGACGCTGATCTCGCCGCGCGATGCATCACGGCGCGGCAGCCATGTCTCGTTCGCCCATGCGGATGCCTATGCGCTGTGCCAGGCGCTGATCGCGCGTGGCGTGGTCGGCGATTTCCGCGCACCCGATGCGATCCGATTCGGATTCACGCCGCTTTATCTGGGATTCGAGGATATCTGGCGTGCTGTCGATACGCTGGCGACCGTTCTGGAGGAGCGGGCCTGGGATCGCCAGGATTACAAGGTTCGCGCGGCCGTCACCTGACGGGACATGAATTGGGGATATGAGCCGCGATGGCAAATGGAGCTGGAATATTTCATGATGACGGGCGGCAGGATCATCGCCGCCGGCGCGGAGCGGTAACCGCCGGGGCAGCCCCTGGGAGTCGCATGGACAAGATCGATCGCAAGTTGCTCGCCGAACTCGAACGCGATGCAAGGCAGCCCTTCGCCGCGCTTGGAGAAACGGTGGGCTTGTCGAAAACGCCGTGCTGGTCACGCGTTCAGGAGCTTGAGCGCACCGGCGCGATCACGGGCTATCATGCCGCCCTGGCGCCGGCGGCGCTGGGGCTGCTGATGACCGCCTATGTGGAGGTGGTGATCGAATCGGCGCGTCGCGCCGAGTTCGAAGCTGCGGTGATCAAGTCGCCGGTGGTCATCGAATGCCGCACGATGGCGGGCGCTGCGGATTATCTGATCAAGCTTTACTGCCGCGACGCCGAGCAGCTCGACACCATATTGCGCCATGATCTGACCGTGCTGCCCGGGGTGCAGCACACCAAGACGACGATCTGCCTGAAGGCGGTGAAGACCGACGGTTCATTGGCCGATGCCGCGGCGGCGCTCGCCGCGAGATAGCACCGGGAAGCGCCGTTCGGAGACGCCGGCGTGGAGCAGATGACGAACGGAAAAATCGGCCGGAACAAACAGGTTCCGGCATTGGAGATGTGCGCCCTGGTGGCGCCGGAAGGATGGCAGGGGTGACGGGGATTTCGTCAGAAGTGGCGCAGGCGCGCGAGAAGGGGCTGAAACGCGGCCTGAGCCAGCGCCAGTTGACCATGATCGGCATCGGCGGCGCGATCGGCACCGGCCTGTTCATGGGCAGCGGTCTGGCGATCGGCTATGCCGGACCGGGGGTGTTGCTGAGCTATGCGATGGCGGCGGCGATAGCGCTTGTCGTCATGTATGCGCTCGCGGAAATGGCGGTGGACAACCCCACCGCTGGCTCGTTCGGCACCTATGCCGAAATCCATCTGTCGCCGCTCGCAGGTTGGATGGCGCGATGGACCTATTGGGCGGAAATGGTGATCCTGATCGGCAGCGAGGCCGTCGCGGTCGGCCATTATGTGCGGTTCTGGGCGCCCGATCTGCCGGTCTGGCTGCCCACGCTCGCCTCCGGCCTCGCGATTCTCTTCGTGAACACGCGCGCGGTCGGCAATTTCGGCAGCATCGAATATTGGCTTTCCTCGATCAAGGTCGTTGCCATCCTGGCCTTCATCCTGCTGGGTCTGGGCATGATCCTGGGCGTCGGTGCCCCGGCCATCGGCCTGTCCAACTATTGGGTCGACGGCGGTCCGCTGCCCTTCGGCATGGCCGGCGTATGGATGGGCGCGATGATCGCGATCTTCTCGTTCTTCGGGATCGAGATGGTCGCCGTCGCGGCCGGAGAAGCGCGCGATCCCGGCGTGTCGGTGCCGCGGGCGATGCGCACGCTGCTGGCGCGGCTTGCGCTCTTCTACATCCTGTCGATCGCGATCATCCTGGCCGTCGTTCCATGGTCGAGCAGCGGCGCCAACGTGATCGACCAAAGCCCGTTCGTGAAATTGTTCGCGGGTTTCGGCATCGCGGGCGCGGCGACGGTCATGAACTTCGTCGTGCTGTGCGCGGCGCTGTCGGCGATGAATTCCAGCCTGTTCATGGCCAGCCGCATGCTGTTCTCGCTGGCGCGCGCCGGCGAGGCTCCGGCGCGGTTCGGCACATTGAATGCGGCGGCGGTGCCGGCACCGGCGACATTGGCATCGGGTCTGGGCATAGTGGTCGCCACCGCGACCGCGCTGCTCACGCCGCGCGCCTTCGAATATCTGCTCGGTATCGCTCTGTTCGGCGGCCTGTTCACCTGGGCGCTGATCCTGATCACCCATCTCCGTTTCCGCCGTGGCCGCAAGGCGCCCTCATCGGCATTCCGTGCGCCCTTGTCCCCCTTCGCCCAATTGGCCGGCCTGGCCGGGCTGCTCGCGATCGCCGTGACGATGATGCTGGCGGGCGGAGTCTGGCGGCTTTCGGTGATGATCGGCGCCGCCTGGCTGGTGCTGACGGTGATCGCCTTCGCGCTGCATCGTCGCATCGCAGGATCGTCGGTTCAGGGGCAGGGGTGATGAAGAGTTCCCATATCGACCGTTTCGTGATCGATCGCCTGCCGCCGGCCGAAGCGCAGCCCGAATTCCGTTTCGACCTGCCGGCACTCCGCTATCCCGCGCGCATGAACGCGGCGTCGCTGCTGATCGATAGGGGCGATCCCGATCGTCTCGCGGTCATCAACGCCGCCGGACGCTGGAGCTATGGCGAGATGCGCGCTCTCTCCGACGGGATCGCCCGGCTGCTCGTCGAACAGGAAGGCCTTGTGCCGGGAAACCGGGTGCTGTTGCGCGGTCCCAACACGGCGATGATGATCGCCGCCTGGCTCGGCATCCTGAAGGCCGGTGGCGTGGCTGTCGCCACCATGCCGATCCTGCGCGCGGGCGAGATCGCCAAGATCATCGACAAGGGGGCGATTTCCCATGCGATCGTCGACAGCCGGACGATCGGGGATTTCACGGCGGCGGCGGCGATGTCGCCGGTCATGCGATCGGTGCTGACCTATGACGGTGATGCCGGCGGTGGCGCGCTGGAGCAGCAGCTTCGGCAGATCGCACCGGGCTTCGTGCCGGTCGACACGCATCGCGACGATCCCGCGCTGATCGCCTTCACCTCCGGCACCACCGGCGTGCCGAAGGGCTGCGTCCATTTCCACCGCGATATATTGGCCTGTGCCGACAGTTTCGCCGCCAACCTGCTCGATCCGCGTCCCGACGATATCTGGATCTGCTCGGCCCCGCTCGCCTTCACCTTCGGGTTGGGCATGCAGTTCATCTTTCCATGGCGTTTCGGGGGGGCAGCCGCGACGATCGAGACCCCTGGCCCCAGGGCGCTGCTCGATGCCGCGACGCAATTGGGCGCCACCGTGATGGCGACCGCGCCGACCGGCTATCGCGCGATGCTGGGCATGCTCGCGGATGGTCTTCCTTCAAAATTGCGCTGCTGCGTGTCGGCGGGCGAAAATCTGCCCGAGGCGATCTGGCACGATTGGCATCGCGCGCGACGGGGATGAAGCTGGTGAACGGCATCGGCGCGACCGAGATGATGCACATCTTCATCAGCGCTTCGGGCGACGATATCCGGCCGGGCGCCACCGGCCGCGCGGTGCCTGGATATCGGGTGACGCTGCTCGACGATGCGGGCCGGCCGATCACGGAGGGCATGGGCCGCCTGGCGGTGAAGGGGCCCACCGGTTGCCGCTATCTCGACGATCCGCGCCAGGCCGATTATGTCGCGGGCGGATGGAACGTCACCGGCGATATCTATCGCCGCGACGCCGATGGCTATTTCACCTATGTCGGCCGTGCCGACGACATGATCGTCTCCAGCGGCTATAATATCGCGGCACCGGAGGTGGAGGCGGCGCTGATGTCGCACCCGGCGGTCGCCGAATGCGCGGTGGTGGGCGTGCCGTGCTCCAAACGGGGCATGCAAGTAGCGGCGCTCGTCATCGCGGCGCCGCATGCCGCCGCCGGAGACGATCTGGCGGAGCAGTTGCAGAACCACGTCAAGGCGGCGATCGCCCCTTATAAATATCCGCGGATCATCCGTTTCGTGGACGACCTGCCGCGCACGCCCAATGGCAAGGTCCGTCGCGGGGAGCTTCGGCGCGCGGCCGGTTTCTGATGGCCGATCAGCCGATCCGGTCCTTCACGCCGCTCTCGGTGATATAGCCTGTCACCAGCCGGGCGGGGGTCACGTCGAAAGCCGGGTTGTAGGCCTGCGATCGGGTGACGCGGACGCTCGCTTCGCCATCTGACAATGACGTGAGTTCGCCGGGGTCGCGTTCCTCGATCGGCACGTCCGCGCCGGACAAAGTGTGCGGATCGAAGGTCGTATAGGGCAGCGCGACATAGAAGGGCACGCCGCTGTCATGCGCGGCCAGCGCCTTCAGATAGGTGCCGATCTTGTTGCAGACGTCGCCGTTGGCGGTCACCCGATCGGTGCCGACGATCACCGCATCAACCTGTCCGCGCATCATCAGCAGGCCGCCGGCATTGTCGGCGATCACCGTGTGCGGCACCCCGTGCCCCGCGAGTTCGAAGGCGGTGAGCAGCGCGCCCTGGTTGCGCGGGCGTGTCTCGTCCACCCAGACATGGACGGGGATGCCCGCTTCGTGGGCCAGATAGATGGGCGCGGTCGCGGTGCCGTAATCGACGGTCGCCAGCCAGCCGGCATTGCAATGGGTCAGGATGTTGACCGGGCGATCGGGATGCCGGGCGTGCAGGTCGCGCAGCAGCGCCAGGCCATGCTCGCCGATCGCACGGCACAGCGCGACATCCTCGTCGCAGATCGCATCGGCCTTTGCGAAGGCGGCCTCGGCCCGCTCCTCGGCCGGCAGCGCACGCACCGCATCGGCGACCGCATCGAGCGCCCAGCGCAGATTGACTGCGGTCGGCCGCGTGGCGAGCAGCATCGCGTGCGCCGCATCCAGCCCGTCCGGATCTTCCGCCAGCGCCAGCGCCAATCCATAAGCGGCGGTGGCGCCGATCAGCGGCGCGCCGCGCGTCCACATGTCGCGGATCGCGATCGCGGCTTGCTCCGCCGTGCGCAATTCCACCCATTCCACGGTCCAGGGCAGCTTGCGCTGGTCCAGGATCAGCGCGCCGCGGCCATCGGCCGTCCGCTGGATCGACCGGCGGTACGTGCCCTCCAGTTTCACAGCTCGATCCCCGCGAAGCTCGCCATCTCGCCGCCGCCGGTTTCGCGATCGATATGGATCGCCTGCATGCCTGCTTCGCGCGCTGCGTCGATCTCCTGGATATTGTCGGACAGGAACAGGATGTCGCCGGGCGCCTCGCCGATCGCCCGCGCGATCGTCCGATAGGATTCCGCGTCTTTCTTGGGGCCGCTGGTCGTGTCGAAATAGCCCGAGAAAAGCGGCGTCAGATCGCCTTCGTTGCTGTTGCCGAAGATCAGCTTCTGCGCCGCGATCGAGCCGGAGGAATAGATATGGAGCGCGACGCCGGCATCGTGCCAGCGCCGCAGCGCATCGGCGGCGTCACGATAGACATGCCCCTTCAGCGTGCCATCGGCATAGCCCTCCGCCCAGATCAGGCCCTGCAGCGTCTTGAGCGGCGTCGCCTTGCGATCCTCGTCGATCCAGCGCAGCAGCGTCTCGACGGGATCGCCGGGCTCCTCGGCACCGACCGCGTCGAGCAGTGGGGCGGAAATCTCGCGATTCCTCTCGACGAAATCGCGCAGATGGGCCTTGGCATAGGGAAACAGCGTATCGGTGACGAACGCGATGCTGCTCGTCGTTCCCTCGATATCGGTCAGCACGGCCTTGGTCATTCAGGCGGCGACCGGTTCGTGGCGCGGAAAGCGCGCGGCGATGTCGTCGCCGGTGAAGTGTGCCACCCAGCCCTCGGGATTGATGAACAGCCGGATCGCGGTGAAGCTGGGGCGTGGCCCCATGTCGAACCAGTGCCTGGTGCCGGCGGGCACGCGGATCAGGTCGCCCTGGGTGCACAATATGTTGAACACGCGGCCATGGCTGTGAAGCGTGAACAGCCCTTCGCCCGCGACGAAGAAGCGCACCTCGTCCTCGGCATGGATATGTTCGGACAGGAACTTGGCGCGCAGCGCGTCGCGATCGGGATGGTCCGGCCCCAGGCTGATCGTGTCGACCGACCGGTATCCGCCCTCGGCCTTCAATCGATCGATCTCGGGCGCATAGGCCGCGAGGATGTTGCCGTCGGTTTCGCGTGTCGGCCAGCGTTCGAAACTGACGCCGATCCCGTCGAGCGCTTGCGCGATCGCATCGCCATCGCCGGTTTCGGACAGCAATTCGCCGCTTTCGGCGAAGATCTGGAGATTGCTCATGCCTTGCTCCCGTTCCTGAAGCCGATCTCCGCCAGTTCGGCGGCGATCAGCCATTCGGTCGCCTCGATCACGCGCTCGGCTTCCGCCATGTCGGCACCCCAGCCGTAAAGCCCGTGCCCACGGATGAGATAGGCGGGCAGCGCATCGGCGTCCAGCAGGCGGGGCGCCATCGCCGCGTCGATCACCGCCATGTCCTGGCTGTTGTCAACGATCGGCAGCGTGCGGCTGAGATCATGGGTGGCGATGCCCGGATAGACCTTGAGCATCTCGTGCTGCGCGAGCGTCCAGCCGATGGCCTCCGGAAAGGCGCGGCTGAGCCCGACGGCCTGGGGCGAATGGCTGTGCAGCACCGCGCCAGCTTCCGGAAAATCGCGATAGATGGCCATGTGCAGCGCGGTTTCGGCGGAGGGCTTCTTGCCGTCGAGCGACGCCCCCGTCATGTCGACGCGCATCACATCCTCTTCGCCCAGTCGGCCCTTGTGGCGGCCCGAAACGGTGATCGCGACGCTGCCGTCGTCCAGCCGCATCGAATAATTGCCGGCAGTGGCTGGCGCCCAGCCCTTCGAATCGAGCCAGCGGCCGACCGCGACGATCGTCCGGCGCGCTTCAGGGAGGGAGACGGTTGCCATGATGGCCCCATACAGTCCGTTATACCCGTCATGCCAGCGAAAGCTGGCATCTCCCGGACGTATAGCACCTCTTCTGGAAAGAGATTCCGGCTTTCGCCGGAATGACGCGTGGTGGTCATGACGCCGGCGATGGAATGGCTTAAGGAGTCGGCATGAACCCGCTCTACGCTTCCATGCCCACCACCATTTTCGAGGTCATGTCCGGCCTTGCCCGCGAGACCGGGGCGATCAACCTCGGCCAGGGCTTTCCCGATTCGAACGGACCGCCCGATGTGGTGCGCGCCGCCGCTGATGCGCTGACGACCATGTCGAATCAGTATCCGCCGATGGCCGGGCTGCCCGAATTGCGCAAAGCCGTCGCCGATCATTATGGGCGCCATCAGGGCCTCGATCTCGACTGGCAGAGCGAAGTGACGGTCACGTCGGGGGCGACCGAGGCGCTCGCCGCCGCGATCCTGGCGCTGGTCTCGCCGGGCGACGAGGTGGTGCTGATCCAGCCCATGTACGACGCCTATCTGCCGCTGGTGCTGCGCGCGGGCGGCGTGCCCCGCTTCGTTCGCCTCCAGCCGCCCGAATGGCGGCTGACCGAAGCCGCGCTGGAGGAGGCGTTCAGCGAGAAGACCCGGCTCGTCGTCATCAACAATCCCGTCAATCCAACCGCCAGCGTCTGGCCCGAAGAGGATCTGGCGCTGCTCGCCGAATGGGTGGTGCGGCACGACGCGATCGTCGTCAGCGACGAGGTGTGGGAACATGTGATCTTCGACGGCCGCGCGCACCAGCCGATCATGGCGCAGCCGGGCATGCGCGAACGCACGGTCAAGATCGGATCGGGCGGCAAGATCTTCTCGGTCACCGGCTGGAAGGTCGGCTGGATGGTCGCGGCCCCGGCGCTGACGCGCGTGCTAGCCAAGGCGCATCAGTTCCTCACCTTCACCACGCCCCCCAGCCTGCAGGCCGCAGTCGCCTATGGCCTGGGCAAGGACGAGGATTATTTCGTCGAGATGCGCGCCGAACTCGCGCGCTCGCGCGACCGGCTGACCGCCGGATTGTCCGCGGCGGGATGGGCGGTGCTCCCCAGCCAGGGCACCTATTTCCTCTCCATCGACCTGCCCGGATCGGGCATCCATATGGACGACGAGACATTCTGCCAGATGCTGGTGCGCGAAGGCGGCGTCGCGGCGATCCCGGTTTCCGCCTTCTATGCCGAGAATCCCGTGGCATCGGTCGCGCGGCTCTGCTTCGCCAAGCGTGACGAGACGATCGACGCGGGCATCGCGCGGATGACCGAAGCCCGGAAACGATTCGCGGAATAAAGATCCTCCCTGAAGGGGAGGATTTTATTTCAGCGCGGCTTCCAATCCCGGCGTGAATGCGGCGCCTTCCGGTATCTCGGCGCTCGACGCCTTCACCGTGCCGCCGATCGGCTCGGCGCGGCCACCCAAGCAGGCTTGCAGGAAATTCTCGGCGATCGCGTTGAAGGCGATGTTGTTCTCGGGCCGGGCGAAGCCATGGCCTTCGTCGGGGAACAGGACATAGGTGACGGGGATGCCGTGCGCCTTCATCGCGGTGACGATCTGGTCCGATTCGGCCTGGTTGACGCGCGGATCGTTGGCGCCTTGGCCGATCAGCAGCGGCTTGCGGATGTCGCCCGCCTTGTGGAGCGGCGAACGCTCCTTGAGCATCGTCAGCCCGTCCGGGGTTTCGGGATTGCCCATGCGCTGGTGGAATTGCTGGCGCGCTGCCTCCCAATAAGGCGGGATGGTCGCCAGCAAGGTCTCCAGGTTGGACGGCCCGACGATATCGACGCCGCAGGCGAAGATGTCGGGCGTGAAGGCGAGGCCGGCGAGCGTCGCATAGCCGCCATAGCTGCCGCCCATGATCGCGGTCCCACCCGGCAGCGCGATGCCCTGCTGTTCGGCCCAGGCGACCGCGTCGAGCAGGTCGTCATGCATCTTGCGGCCCCATTGCAGGTCGGCGGCGGAGATGAAGGCCTTGCCGAAGCCGGTCGAGCCCCGGAAATTAACCGAAAGCACGGCATAGCCGCGATTGGCGAGCCATTGGTGATAGGGGTTGTAGCCATAGGCGTCGCGCGCCCATGGCCCGCCATGGACGAGCAGCACCATCGGCAGCGGGGAATCGGGCCGCCCGTCGCCATCCATATCGCTGCCCGGCGGCAGCGAGAGATAGGAGACCAATGTCAGCCCGTCGCGCGCGGGGATCTCGCGCGCGTGCATGGCAACCAGCGGCGCGCCGTCCAGCTCGGGCCGGCTGACATACAACTGGTCGAGTGTCTTCGCGGTCCGGTCGTAGAGATAGACGGCGGGCGATGCGGTGACGGCATCGTGCGCGACCGTCCATTTGTCGTCGGCTTCGGTGCGTGAGGTGACGGCGATCTTGCCGGGCAGGCGCGCTTCCAGGAAAGCCAGATCCTCGCCGATGCCGAGATCGATCGCCGTCCATTCGGTGGTGAGGTAATCGACCGAATAGGCCTGAATCACGCCGGTCTTCGGATCGGAAAGCACGCCGCCGATATCGGCGCGCGCATCCTCTGCGACGATGACGCTGTCGCCGGACGCGACGTCCTGCGCGATCAGCGCCGCGGTGTTCCGGCCCCGGCTGTCGATCCAGTAGAGCGTCTTGCCATCGGTGGTGAAACCGGCCGGGCTGGTGGTCAGCGCATCCTCCAGGCCGGCGGAGGCGATGGGCTCGTCTTCGACCACGCCGTCGACGACCCGGAAATAATCCATGCCGCCCGCTTCGTTGGGGCCGACCGCCAGCCGCAGCGTCAGCGTGTCGTCGGCGAGGAAACCGGCAAAGCCGTCGCCCCGGATCAGTTCGGTCAGCGCACCGCTGTTGAGGTCCAGGCTGTGGATGTCGTGCCAGTGCGGATCACGATTGTTGAGGCCGATCAGGATGCGGTCCTTGATGGTGACCGAGGATCCGACCAGCATCACCCGTGTATTCTCGAACGGGGTGAGGTTGGTTTCGACGCCCGTGGCGATGTCGACGCCATAAAGCAGGAAATTCTCGTCGCCGCCCTTGTCCTGGATGTAGAGCACCGATCGGCTGTCCGGCGCCCAGAGATGCTCGCGGATCGGACGGACCGTCTCCGCCGTCACCGGCTTCGCGTCGGTCAGGCCGGCGGATGGCGCGATCCAGATGTTGAGCACGCCATCGCGCGGCGCGATCCAGCTCAGCCACTTCCCGTCCGGGCTGAGCGTGCCCGCCGCCCGGCTTGGATTGCCGAACAGCTTGGCGCGTTCGATGAGCGGGGCCGCGGCGTCGACGGCGGCGGCGGGCGAGGGAGCGTTGGTATCGGCCATCGTCAGATCAGATAGAGCGATCGGACGCCTCGACAAGACCGCGCGATGCGATTCCCGTCAGTTCCGGCTGTCGTCGTCGGATGCGCGCTGCAAGGCCTGGGCGGGGGCGCCCAGCACCCGGGTGCGTTCGGCGAAGGAGGTGTTGGCGACGGGCTGGGCGCGGGCCAGGAACTGGCCGGGCGCCATGCCCAGGAAATCATGGCAGTCGCGGATGAAATGCGACTGGTCATGATAGCTTTCCTCGATCCGCTCGGTCCAGGGCAGCGGTGAGGGCGCGCGGAGCGTCATCAGCGTGCGCAGGAAGCGCGCGCGGCGCATCAGCCTTTTGGGCGCGAAGCCGAAATTGCGGCGGCAGAGCCGGGTGAATTGCCAGACCGGCATCGCCAGCCGCGCGGCCGCCTGCTCGACGCTTTCGATGCCCGGATTGTTGAGCAGGTCCATGATGCGGGCAAGTTCGGCGGTGGCGGGGCGCGATCGCGCCAGCCGTGCCAGCAGATAGGTCTCCAGCGTCTCGACCATCGCCTCGAAATCACCTGCCTTCGCCGCGATCCGTTCGTCGAGCATCGCGGCATCCGCGCCCAGCACCGTCTCCAGCGGCACGATCGCATCGGTGAAGCGGCTGGCGTCGCCGCCGATCAGCCGTGCCCAGCCGACGGGCGTGATGCCGACGCCGAACATATGGCCGCCCGAGAATTCGGCGAAGCCGGCGCAAGAGGTCGGCCCGAACAGCGCGGGCATCGGGATGGGATCGATCCGCGCCTTGCCGTAACGCATCGCCCAGTCGTTTCCGGAGAGTTTGAAGCGGATATTGGCCCAGGCGGGAAAGAAGATCTCCTCGCGCGTCTCGCCCGCCGGAAGGCGGATGTCATAGCTGTGATAGCCGGCCAGGCAGTCCGCGAGCGCGGTGGAGGGGCGCGCGAAACGCACATCGTGCGACGGAGCGGTCTCCGCCTGCGAATCCCTGTCGATCAACCGGCTCATGAAGGCAGGATTTCATGCTAACCATCGGGGATGCAAGCGAGTTTCTCGGGCGTCCCGATGAAGGACATCAGACGGGAATGCCCATGTCGCTGTTGTAATGATGCCAGGTCATGATTGCGGCGGCGCCGCGATGCGGCCGCCAGCGTTCCGCCAGCTCGCGGGTGAGCGCTTCGCTCGGGCGCGCTTCGAGGCCAAGGATCCGTCCGGTCTCGATCTGGACGGCGAGATCGCCCGCCGGCCAGATGTCCGGCCGGCCTTCCGCGAACAGCAGGTAGATTTCGGCGGACCAGCGCCCGATGCCCTTGATCCGGGTCAGCGCGGCGATCGCCGCCTCATCGTCTTCCGGCAGCGCATGGAGGTCGATCCCGCTGGAGACGACCAGTTCGGCCAGGCTGCGCGCATAGCCCTGCTTCTGGCGTGAGAGCCCGCAGCCGCGCAACGTGTCGAAATCGCTGGCGAGCAGCGCGGCCGGATCGCAGCCCGCGCCCAGCACCGCCTCCAGCCGGCTCCAGACCGCCGAGGCTGCCTTCACGCTCACCTGCTGGCCGACGATCGTGCGCAGCAGCGTGTCGTATCCGCGCGCGCGGATGCGTGGTTCGGGATAGCCGACCCGGCCGAGCGCCGCGGCGAAGCCCGGTTCGATCGCGGCAATGGCGTCGATCGATCGGATGATCTGTTCCTGCGAAAGTCCCATTTTGTTCTCATGCCGCATGGCGACCATGCTGAACAGCCCTGTCGCGCCTGGACGCTTGATTTGCGGAGTGTACGCCCTATTAGCCCAGCGGGAACGCAAGGGAGATTGAGATGCCGCAACTGGTCGTCGTGACACGGGATGGGTCCGAACGGACGGTCGAGGGTGAAGCCGGATTGTCGGTGATGGAAGTGATCCGCGATGCCGGCTTCGACGAATTGCTGGCGCTGTGCGGCGGTTGCTGCTCTTGTGCGACCTGCCATGTCCATGTCGATCCTGCCTTCGCCGACAAGCTGCCGGCGATGAGCGAGGATGAGAACGACCTGCTCGACAGCTCCGATCACCGTGACGAGACGTCGCGGCTTTCGTGCCAGCTCACCTTCGGCGCCGATCTCGACGGCCTGCGCATCACCATCGCCGCCGAGGATTGAGATCGGTCCCTGCCATGTCGCTCCAGCTTTCGCTGGAGCGACGGCAATTTCCGCGATTTACTTGGTCATCTTCAGCACCGCGGTCGGCGCGGACTGGCTGAGCGGCGTGACTTTCCAGACGATGGTCTTGCGGCCATTGACCGTCTGAACGCCGTCCTCGTTGTTCTGGCTGATGATCTCGGCATCGGTGTCGAGCGTGAAGGTGCCTTCGCGCAGTCTGGACGCCTTGTCTTCGCCCATGCCGCCCATGCCCATCGACTTGTCGCCGCCATTCTTCTCGTTGCCGAAGGCCGGCGCCTTCATGCGGACCGCGCCGTTGGCGCGCAGTTCGATGGCGATGAAGGGAAAGATGATCTCCGCATCGACATTATAGGGGTAGACGAAATTGTGGTCGAGCGTGCCCTTGATCGCATAGTCGATGACGAACTTGCCATCGCCGACATATTGAACAGAGCGATAGCCCGCTTCCTTCGACAGCGCGTCCGCGATCGCGCGGTTCTTGGCTTCGGTTTCAGCTTTCGATTTGGCGGCTTCCGCCTTCTCGTCGGTTTTTTCGTCCTGTTGCAGCGCCGTCGGCGTGAACAGGCTGTCCTTCTTGTCCGGCTCGGTTTCCTCGATCGATTCCGAATCGCTGTCGCTGGAGCCCGAACTGAGGCCTTTCGACATCTCGTTCGCCATGTCGACCGCGATCACCTCGCCCTTATAGGTGAAGGCGAAGCTGCGATCGGCGTTGATCGACAATGTCGAGGTGAACTTGCCGGGCGTCAGGATGCAGCCGAGCAGCAGCAGGGGCGCGCACAGCGCCAGCGCCAGCCGGCCGAAACGGTAAACCGTCATAGGATCCCCCTTGTTCGGTGCGTTCATGTTCAGCGCGTCGCGACCGCGTAGAGCGAGATTGCCGCCGCGTTCGAGACGTTGAGGCTCTCCACCTTAGGGCTGATCGGCAACCGCGCAAGCATGTCGCAATGCGCCTGGGTGTTGAAACGCAGCCCTTCGCCTTCGGCGCCCAGCACCAGCGCGATGCGCGCGGTGCCCATCGCGTCGGCCAGCGAGTCGCTCGCTTCGCCCGTCAGGCCGATCCGCCAGAATCCGGCCTCCGCGATCTCGTCGAGCGCGCGCGCCAGATTGACGACGCGCACCCAGGGCACGAGTTCGAGCGCGCCCGATGCGGCGCGCGCGACCGTGCCCGATTCGGGCGGGCTGTGGCGATCCTGGGTGACGATGCCGATCGCGCCGAACGCCGCCGCGGAACGCAGGATCGCGCCCACATTGTGCGGATCGGTCACCTGATCGAGAACCACCAGCGGCTGGGTGCCTTCCTCATGCTGCTCCAGCAGGTCGCCCAGCCAGATATCCTCCAGCGGATCGACTTCGGCGACCAGCCCCTGGTGCGGTGCGTCCGACGGCACGAGCCGGCCGAGATCGGCGACGTCGCAATAGGTGACCGGGATCACCGGGGGCAGGTCCAGCCGGGTCAGCGCATCGCGCGTGCCCCACAGCTTGCGCACGGTGCGCTCGGGATTGGCCAGTGCGGCAAGCACGGCGTGACGGCCCCACAGGCGCGGACGGCCATGCGCGGGCTGGGATGGGCGGTGACCACGGCGGCTCATCAATCGTCCCTGTCGTCGCGATAGCCGAACGGATCGGTCGGCGTGGGTTTGGTCGGGAAGGGCGGCCGCGGCAGCCCTTCGGCGCGGTTTGCGGCGTTGAGCAGCATGCTCGCCAGGATCACCGCGTTCTGCCGCAGATCCTCCGGCTTCAGATGGTCGAAGGTGTCGGCGTTCGAATGATGGGTGCGCGAACCATAGTCCAGCGGATCCTGGATGAACTGGAAACCGGGCAGGCCGACATATTGCATATAGACGTGATCGGTCGCGCCCGTCTTGCCGATCGCCACCGTGTTCGCGCCCATGCTGGCGAAGGGCGCCAGCCAGTCCTTGAAGATCGGCACCACCGCCGGGTTGTTCTCGGCATAGATGCCGCGGAACCGGCCGGAGCCGTTGTCCATATTGAAATAGGCGCCAAGATCCTTGTGTCCGGCTTTGGGCGTGATCGGCCAGGCCTGGCGCAGCAGGATCGCTTCCTCGCGGGTGTTGATGCCGCCCTGTTCGATGGGCGGGAAATTGGCAAGATATTTGCCGACATAGGCGAGCGATCCGCGCAGCCCCTGTTCCTCGCCGCTCCACAGCGCGAATCGGATGGTGCGCTTCGGCCGCACGCCCAGCTTGGCCAGGATGCGCGCCGCCTCCATGATCACGGCGCTGCCCGCCGCATTGTCGGTCGCGCCGTCGCCGGCGACCCAGCTGTCGAGATGCGCGCCCGCCATCACATAACCGGCGGCGGGATCGCTGCCGGGGATATCGGCCAGGATGTTGTAGGCGTTCAGATCCTCGTCATGCCATTTCACCTGGCTGTCGATCGAGATCACCGGCGCCGGCCCTGCCTTCGCGAGGCGGGCGAGGCGGCGATAATCCTCGGCGGCCAGTTCGATGCCGGGCACCGCCGGGGTCTGGCCGGTGCGGAACGCGACGCTGCCCGTGCCATGGACGAGCTTGCCGTCGCGATAGGCCATGCGGACCCAGGCGAGCGCGCCTTCCTGCTTCAGGAATGCGTCCATCTCACGCGCGAAACGCGCCTGCTTCAGGTCGCTCTCGACCGAATCGGGGGTGTATTTGGGCTGCTCGAACTTGTCGAGCTTGCCGAGATCCTCCGACGAAAGCCGCCGGAACGGCGCGGTTTCGGGTTCGGAGCCGTTGTCGGGCAGGGTGATCAGCACGATCTTGCCCGCCAGCTTGCCGCGCCATGTGTCGAAGTCGCGCGCCTTGCGCAGCGGTGCGACGATCACCTCCGCGCTGACCGCGCCGTTGGTGCCGGGCGTCCAGGCGACGGGGATCGCGGTGAGGGCGATGGGGCGCGGGCTCGTCATCCGCACGCTCGACGACACGATCGACCATCCGCGCCCGAATTCGAACGGATCGGCGCGCACGTTCGACAGGCCGTAGCGGCGGAACTGTTCCTGCGTCCATTTCTCGGCTTCGCGCATCGCGGGCGAATTGGTCATCCGGCCGCCGATCCGGTCGGTCAGATATTGCGCGGTCTGCATCACTTCGCTGTGATTCAGCCCTTCATCGATGATCCGGCCGGTTTCGGCGGATGCGCCCTTGTCGGACGCGGATTTCTGGGCGTTCGCCGGGACGACGGCGACGGATGCAAGCAGCAGCGCGGCAAGAACATGACGCATGAAACGGGATCTCCCTCGTGAATGTGCGACCGGTAGGCCGCGGCACGGTTGACAGGCAAGCCCCCTTTCGTCATTGAGCCGCCTTCCTGACGTCAGGCACCCTGGACAGGTGGCCGAGTGGTTAAAGGCAGCAGACTGTAAATCTGCCCGCGTGAGCGTACGCTGGTTCGAATCCAGCCCTGTCCACCATCCCCGATCGAGGCATTCGCAAATGCCTCAACGGGTGAGGCTCTCCAACGAGACTCGTTTCGACCGGTCAGGTCGATCCCGCCCGATATCGCCGCTTTCACCATATTTCGCACCGGGGCCATCGCGCGCCTCGCGGCTATGCGCGATCGGGCCCCATTTCACCACCGCGCTTCGATCGTCTATTTCGAAATCGAATATTATTCGCTAGGACTCCTATGTCCGAGGCATTCGGGCGCACCGAACTGTGCGTGCCGACGAGATGATTGGTGATGCAGTGGAAGTTTCTGATTCGAATTTCGATCCCGCGATCCCGATGGCGCCAGGCGATCGCAAGCGCATTCTCGTCATCGGCGGCGGCATTGCCGGCGTCTCGCTCGCCTATGAGCTTGCCTGTTCGCATCGGGTCACCGTCGTCGAGGCGGAAGCGGTGCTGGGCTATCACGCCACCGGGCGATCTGCCGCCATGTATGTCGCCAATTACGGCAATGCCGCGATCCGCGCGCTCACCCGTGCGAGCCGGGGCTTTCTGTGCGTGCCGCCTGCCGGCTTCTGCGAGACCCCGATCCTGCGCCCGCGCGAGACGCTCTATATCGCGAACGAGGCGCAGGCGGATGCGCTCGCACGCGAGGAATATGCGGCGCTCGATCTCCTCTCCGTCGAACAGGTGCTGGCGCGGGTTCCGATGCTTCGTCCGTCGGCGGTGGTTGCCGGCGGGCTCGATCGCGACAGCGCGGAGATCGAGGTCGATCTTCTGCACCAATGCTATGCGCGCGCCGCCCGCGCGCGCGGCGCGGCGCTGTCGCTCGGTGCGCGGGTGGAGGCGGCGGCGTGGGCCGGGGCATCCTGGTCGGTGCGAACGTCGGCGGGCATTGTGGAGGCGGACATCGTCGTCAACGCGGCGGGGGCATGGGCCGACCGGATCGCCCGCCTGTTCGGCGCCGCACCGGCCGGACTGGTCCCGATGCGGCGGACCGCCGTACTGATCGACCCGCCCGCCGGGCTCGACCTCGATACGCTGCCGATGGTGATGACGGCCAAGGAAGATCTGTATTTCAAGCCCGATGCCGGACTGCTCATGGTGTCGCCGGCCGACGAAACCCCGGTCGAACCCTGCGACGTCCAGGCGGAGGAATGGGATGTCGCCGTCGCGATCGATCGCCTGCAGCAGCATTGCGACATCGATGTACGTCATGTCCGGCATCGCTGGGCCGGGCTGCGCACCTTCGCGCCCGATCGCTCGCCGGTTGTCGGCCATGACGATGCCTTGCCCGGCTTCTTCTGGTTCGCGGGCCAGGGCGGTTATGGCATCCAGATCGCGCCGGCGCTGGCCAGGCTGGGTGCGATGCTGATCGATGGTCGGGCCGGAAACGCCGATGCCGATCATGCGCTTCCGTTGATCGCCGATTTCCCGCCACGGCGATCTTCCGATTCAAGGGGCTGATTCAGAACAACAAATCCAGATCCGCCGAGCGCCGGCATCAGGTCGAAGATTATGCGTTATCGATAAAATATGCGATAACGAAAAAAATAATTCGCATAGTGAATTCTCGCTGCTATCAGGATGAAGACGGGAATCGGGGCTGCCGGCCTGTCGTCCACAGTCCAGAAAAAGGGGGGAAGTCATGCGATCGATCACCGGGTTGGCGGCGCATTGCCGGGCAACGACGTCATTGTGCGCGACGGGCGCGATCATTCTCGCCGCATTCGCCATGCCGGCCGCCGCGCAGGATGCGCCGTCGCCGCAGGATCAGGCGGCTGTTCCGGAAGACGATGCGCAGGCGCCGGAGATCACGGTCACCGGATCGCGCATCGAACGCAGCGGTTTCGTGGCGCCCACGCCGACATCGGTGGTCACCGCCGAGGAACTCGGCATGGCCGGCGTCGCGACGATCGGCGATATCGCGCTGAAGCTTCCCCAGTTCCGTTCGGGCCGCAGTTCCTATGCCACGCATACCGGCGGCAATGTCGGCGGCAATTATTTCAACCTGCGCGGCCTTAGCGGCTATCCCGGGCCCAGCCGGACACTCACCCTGGTCGACGGCCGCCGGCCGACGCCGACCGGGAACGACGAATCCTTCGACGTGAACGTTATCCCCTCCGGCATCATCGACCGGGTGGAGATCGTCACGGGCGGCGCGTCCGCCGCTTATGGGTCGGACGCGGTCGCCGGCGTGGTCAACATCCTGCTCCGCAAGGATCTGGAAGGGATCGAAGGCTCGATCCAGGGCGGGCAGACCTTCCGCTACGCCGATGCGCGCGAAATCAAGGGCACGCTCAGCTACGGCACGCGCTTCGCCGATGATCGCGGTCACCTGATGCTGTCGGGCGAATATTACGACAATAGCGGTATCGGGCAGGTCAGTTCGCGCAAATGGGCCAAGCCCAATTGGGGGCTCATCGCCAATCCCGCCTATGTGCCGGGCAACGGTCAGCCCGCCGTGCTGATGGGGCGGGATGCGCGCATGGCGAACGCCACCTATGGCGGCCTGATCGTCAACGGTGCGCTGAAGGGCACCCAGTTCCTGCCCGGCGGCCTTCCGGCGGCGTTCGATCCCGGCATCGCCAGCGTCGGTGCCGCGGGCACCTTCGGCGGCGATGGCCCCAATGTCGGCGCGACCCTGAAGCTGCTCGTGCCGACCGAGCGGATTACGCTGTTCGGGCGCGCATCCTATGATCTGAGCGACGATGTCACCGCTTGGGTCGAGGGCGGCTATGCCCGGCTCTATGGCGACGACCGTGCGACGATCCCGTCGTTCAATTTCGGCAACATCATCATCCAGCGCGACAATGCCTATCTGCCCGAATCGCTGCGCAACGCGCTGGCGGCGGCCGGCCAGACCAGCTTCGCGATGAGCCGGCTCAATTCCGATTTCGGCTTTTACGGCAACAGCGCGCTCGCCAGGCACCGTCAGGTCTCGGCGGGCCTCACCGGCAAGTTCGGCGGTAGCTGGAAATGGGATGTCAGCGCCAGCTACGGCAAATACGACCAGCGCCAGAATTATGTGAACGACACGATCACCCGCAATCTCGCGCTGGCGACCGATGCGGTGCTCGATCCGGCAAGCGGCCGCATCGTTTGCCGCTCCACGCTCACCGCCCCCGGCAATGGCTGCGTGCCGATCAACCTGTTCGGATCGGGATCGCCCTCGCAACAGGCGATCGACTATGTCACCGACGATTTCACGCATCGCCAGCGCGTGCGCCAGACCAGTGTCGCCGCCAGCATCCAGGGCGAGCCCTTCTCGCTCTGGGCCGGCCCCGTCTCGATCGCGGTTGGCGGCGAATATCGCGACGAGACTGTCTCGTTCACCGTCGCGCCGCTTACCGCGGCCTTCGGCCACGGCATCTTCAACGGGCCGTCGGCCGGGCCGGGCACGATCAGGGTCAAGGAGGCCTTCGCCGAAACCGTCGTGCCGCTGCTGCGCGACGTGCCCTTCTTCAGGCGCCTCGATCTCAACGGCGCGATCCGCGTGACCGACTATAACACCACGGGCACCGTCGCCACCTGGAAGGTAGGCGTCACCAACGAGATCACCGGCGATCTCCGGTTGCGGGCGACATTGTCGCGCGACATCCGTGCGCCCAATTTCAGCGAACTCGCCGCGACCGGCGCCGCCAGCTATTTCCCGGTCATCGATCTGAACGGGGACGCGGTGACCGTCGCCGTACCCACCAATCCCAATCCGCTGCTGAAGCCCGAAATCGCCAGGACGCTCACCGTCGGCCTGGGTTACCAGCCGTCATGGGCGGGCGATCTGCGGATCTCGGTCGATTATTACGACATCAAGATCGACGGGGCGATCACCACGCTGACCGCGCAGCAGATCATCAATGGCTGCGGCTCCGGCCAGGCCGATCTTTGCTCGCGTCTGGTGCGCGACGGCGCCGGCAAGCTGGCGCAGGTGATCAACGGCCGCTTCAACGCGCAGACGCTGAAGACCAACGGCGTCGATATCGAACTCTATTATTCGCTGCCGCTCGAACGGATCGGCGCGAACATGGGCGGCAAGCTCTCGTTCCGCGGCAGCGCCAGCTATACGGACAGCTATGAATCGCGGCTGATGGGGCAGGTCATCCAGTCGGCCGGCGTCATCTTCCCGCACTGGAACGCGACAGGCGCCGTCACCTATTCCAATGGCGGCTGGGATCTTCAGCTCTCCGGCCAATATGTCGGCAGCGTCCAGTATAACGGCACGCCGGGCAGCAGCCAGCCGATCGGTCTGGGCATCGACAAGTTTCCGGACCGCTTTTACCTCGACGCCTCGTTCCAGCATCAACTCGTCAAGCGCGACGGGCTGAACATCCAGATCTTCGGCAATATCGAAAATCTGCTCGACAAGGCGCCGCCGATCATCCCCAGCTTTGTCGGCCCGGTCAGCCCGATCGTGTCGAACTATACGCTGTACGATCCGATCGGCCGTCGTTTCACGCTGGGCGTACGCTTCAAGCTCTGAACCGGCGATTCCGCCGCGGGCCGCGCTAATCGGAAAGATACCGCGCGGTCGCGGCGGAAACGGCGCCGTCGAAGATCGCATCCGCCAGTGCCGGAGACCCGCTGAGCGCACGCAGTTCCAAGCTGATCGCGCCGTGCATCGCCGCCCACAGCACGCGCGTCGCCAAGTCGGTCTGTTGATCGTCGGGCCGATCGTTGCTGTCGCGGATCGCCTGGCGCAGCGCGGCGAAGGTGCGCCAGGCGCGGCGGCGCGCGTCTTCCGAGGGCGTGAAGCCCGCCACCGCATCGCCGAACATAACCGCATAGCGGTCGGGATGCGCCAGAGCGTAGCGGCGATAGGCATCCGCCATCGCGGCGACGCGCTGGCGGGGGGCGAGCGTATCGACGCCGCCTTCCAGCATCGCTTCTAACCCCGCGAACGCGTCGAGATACACGGCCTCCAGCAGCCCGTCCTTGCCGCCGAACAAGGTGTAGATCAGCTTGGCCGACGCATTCACGCGCTCGCCCACGCGCCGCACGGTCAGCCCGGAAAGCCCGTCCTCGTTCAGGATCGCGCGTGCCGCGTCGATCAGCGCCCGGCGTGTCGCCGCGCGCACCTGTTCGCGCGCCTGTTTCGCATCATAGTCGGCCATTGCGGTCATCCTGGAATCATGGCAACGATGATGCAAGTGGAAACAATGTTTCCAGATTCGGGAGGATGGATATGACGGAACGCGCGACGGGCACGGTGCTGGATGGGCTGGCGGATCGGCTTTCGGTGCCCGTGATCGCGGCGCCGCTTTTCATCATCTCCAATCCCGATCTCGTGATCGCGCAGTGCAAGGCGGGGATCGTCGGCTCCTTCCCGGCGCTCAACGCCCGGCCGGTCGCGTTGCTCGACGAGTGGTTGCACCGCATCACCGAGGAGCTTGCCGCCTGGGATCGCGACAATCCCGATCGCCCGTCGGCTCCCTTTGCGGTCAACCAGATCGTCCATCGTTCGAATGACCGGCTGGAGCAGGATGTCGAATTGTGCGTGAAGCATCGGGTGCCGTTGATCATCACTTCGCTCGGCGCGCGCGAGGACATCAATGCCGCGATCCACGGCTATGGCGGCGCCGTGATGCACGACATCATCAACCAGCCTTTCGCACGCAAGGCGATCGAGAAGGGGGCAGATGGGCTGATCGCGGTGGCGACGGGCGCGGGCGGCCATGCTGGCGTGCAATCGCCCTTCGCGCTGGTGCAGGAAATCCGCCGATGGTTCGACGGGCCGGTCGCGCTGTCGGGTGCGATCGCGACGGGCGGTGCTGTGCTCGCCGCGCGCGCGATGGGCGCGGACTTCGGCTATGTCGGGTCGGCCTTCATCGCGACGCGGGAGGCCAATGCGTCCGAAGCCTATAAGCAGGCGGTGGTCGATGGCATGGCGGCGGACATCGTCTATTCGAACCTCTTCACCGGCGTGCACGGCAACTATCTCCGCCCGTCCATCGTCGCGGCCGGGCTCGACCCGGACAATCTGCCCGAATCCGATCCCAGTCGCATGGATTTCGGCTCGGGCGGCGGCAGCGACAAAAAGGCCTGGCGCGACATCTGGGGCTGCGGGCAGGGGATCGGCGCGATCGATTCGGTGCCGGGGACGGGCGAACTCGTCGCGCGGCTGGCGGCGGAATATGGCGCGGCGCTGGGCAGGCTGAGCCGCGCCGCCTGATCCGGTCTAGTCGGAGCGCACGCGATCGCTGGTGGCGCTCTCCGCGCGCCGCATCGATCGCCATGCCCAGAGCATGACGCCGCCGATACCGAGAAAGGCCATGCCATATGCGGCGATGATGAAGGGCCAGTGGTTCATTCCGCCGCCATCCGCCTGAGCCGGGCCTCGGCCTGGATGCGCGCCAGATCGGCGCGCATCAGCATCAGCACGATCGCGCCGAAGATCAGCGCGAAACCCAGCGTGGTCAGCCCCAGCGGCCACAGCATCGAACTGTCGATGCTGGACCCCTTCAGCGTGATGCTCGGCCCCTGGTGGAGCGAGTTCCACCAGACGACGGAGCGGTTGATGATGGGGATGTTGACCACGCCGACCAGGCCGAAGATCGCCGCGCTTTTGCCCACCTGGCCGCGATCCATCGTCGCGTTCGCCAGCGCGATATAGCCGAAATAGAGGAACAGCAGCACGAGCATCGAGGTCATCCGCCCGTCCCATTGCCAATAGGTTCCCCAGGTCGGCCGCCCCCAGACCGATCCGGCCCCCAGGCAGATCGCGGTGAACAGCGCGCCGGGCACCGCGATCGCGCGCGCCGCGAGCCCGGCGAGCGGATGCCGCCAGACGAGTTGCGCGAGGCAGGCGATCGCCAGCGCGCTCCATCCGCCCATGCCCAGCCAGGCGGCGGGCACATGGACATAGAGGATGCGGACGCTGTCCCCCTGCAGATAGTCCTTCGGCGTATAGAAGAGCCCGGCCGTCATGCCAGCGATGGAGAGGATCAGTCCGCTCCAGACCAGCCAGGGCGTAAGCGGCTTGGCGATCGACAGGAAGCGGCGCGGATTGGCATAGCCATGCATGAGTGTCTGATCGCCTCCCCCGAACCCCGCAAACCTCTGGCGCGGGAAAGCGCGACTGGCAAGGCCGGAGTCGACATGCTTCGTCCTCAGCTCTCCAGCAGCCGTTCCAGCGCTTCGCGATACACGCTCGCATCCACGCGCGTAGCGTCGCTCAGCGCTTCCAGCGTCAGGCCGTTGCCGATCGCGAAGAACAGTGTCGCCGCGCGCTCCAGCCGCGCTTCGTCCGCCTGGCCATGGTCGACGATCGGGCGCAGCAAGGCGATCACTTCCTGCCGCAGCCGCCCGCGCACCGCCGCCAGCGCCGCCGCCGTCGCGGGCCGGCGCGAGGCGTGGAGCGCGAATTCGGCGAAGGCGGCGGACCAGGCCGCATCCTCGATCGCGCTTCGCGCCAGGAACTCGGCCATGCGATCGAGCGTGCGGGCTTCATCCGCGTCTCCACCCCCGTCCCCGTCGTCCGTCGCCGCGCGATAGCGCGCGATGGTGTGGCCGACATGCGTTTCCAGCACCGCCAGGAACAGTTCGTCCTTGCCTGCGAAGTTCGAATAGACCGCGCCCTTGGTCAGTTTCGCGGCGCGGGCGATGTCTTCCAGCGACGCGGCCTGAAATCCGCGGGCGCGGAACAGCGCCTCCGCCGCGTCCAGAACGGCTTCCCTCACCTGTTTTCGCGGCGTCCTCATCCTGCCTCCCAATTTCGATACCGACGGTATTGACTCTGCGTATCGCGCATGAGCATAGAGGGGAAGAGGAGAGGTCGCCCATGAAAATTGCGACGATCAGCCAGGCGCGCCGCCTGGAAATGAGCCCCGCCGAAGCCCGGCTGCGGGAGGATCTGGCGGCCGCCTATCGGCTGGTCGCGCTCTATGGGTGGGACGATCTTCTGTTCACCCATTTGTCGGTGCGCATTCCCGGGCCGGATCACCATTTCCTGCTCAACCCCTTCGGCCTGATGTTCGAGGAGGTGACGGCGTCGTCGCTGGTCAAGGTCGATCTCGACGGCAATGTGATCGAGCCGGCGGAAGCGCGGATCAATCCGGCGGGCTTCACCATCCATTCGGCGGTGCATGCCGCGCGCGCCGATGCGCAATGCGTGATGCATCTCCACACCGTCGCCGGCGTCGGCGTGTCGTGCCAGGAACAGGGGCTGCTGCCCATGCACCAGGAAGCGATGCTGCTCCAGGCGCAGCTCGCCTATCACGATTATGAGGGGATCGCGTTCGACCATGACGAGCGCCCCCGCCTCGTCGCCGATCTGGGCGACGCCATCTACATGATCCTGCGCAACCATGGCACTCTGGTGGTCGGCCGCTCGGTCGCGGAGGCCTTTGCGCGCATGTATCATCTCGAACGCGCCTGCCAGATGCAGGTGGCGGCGACGGCTGGCGGCGCGGCGCTCCGCTGGCCGGGCGAAAACGTGCAGGCCGTGACGCGGCGGCAGGGTGCCGACCAGCATCAATGGGTGGCGGACGATTATATCTGGCCCGCCCTGTTGCGCCGGCTCGATCGGCAGGGATCCGATTTCAGGGACTAGGAACGGTATCGCCGGCGCGGCCGGCATGGAGAGGATGATGGCGACTTCCGCGCGAACCACGCATTTCGAACCCCGCCTGCCGGCGGACGTGACCTGCTGGCCCTATGACGATCATGGCCTGCCGCTGATGGTGGAGCCGGTATCCGCCGCGCTGCGCAGCGATCCGCGCGCGGTGCAGGCCTGGTATGGGGAGCATCGCCCGGCGATCGAGAGGCTGGCGAACGAACATGGCTGCGTGATGCTGCGCGGTTTCGCCATTCCCACCACCGCCGATTTCAACGCGCTCGTCGCCGATTACCAGACCGATCCGCACGGCTATGCCGGTGGGCTCACCCCGCGCAAGAACATATCGGGCAAGGTGTTCGAGGCGTCGCGCGTACCCGCCGACCAGAAGATCATCCTGCATCAGGAAATGGGCTATCTGCCGGCCTATCCGCGCATGGTCGCCTTTTACTGCCTTGTGCCGCCCGAAACGCGCGGCGCCACGACATTGGGCGACATGCGCCGCTTCCAGGCGGCGATTCCCGATGCGCTGATGGCTTCGGTGCGGGAACGCGGCGTGCTCTATCGCCGCAACTATCGCGCGCCTGGCCCGGTGGAGGATCCGCTGGTCGCGCTGTTCCGCCGCGAATGGACCGATGTGCTTCAGGTCGAGACGCGCGAGCAGGCGGAGGAGGCCTGCCGCCAGGTCGGCTGCACCGCGGTGTGGGAGGATGATGGCTCGCTCTCCATGCACTATCGTTCCAGCGGCTTCGTCGCGCATCCGGCCACGGGCGAGGAAACCTGGTTCGCGCAGGTCCATGGCATGCATTTCAACCGGGCGCGGCTGGAGGCGAACTACGATCGCCTCGCCGCCGTTTTCCGCAGCGGCCGCCCGCGTCCGATCGAGATCCTCTACGGCGACGGCGGCGATATTCCCGATGCGCTGGTCGAGCCGCTCTACGCCATTCTCGACGATCTGGCGGTCAACATCCCCTATCAGAGCGGCGATTTCATGCTGGTCGACAATATCTACTGCGCGCATGGGCGCGAGCCGTTCACCGGCCATCGCGACGTACAGGTGGCCTTGGTGTTCTGATCGCGCCAAGCGGTTCAGCATTCCGCGAATGGGCTCGATATCGCGAGCCGGGCAGTGTCCGCACTGGGCGGCAAGCGATGAACCGAGCAACCAAATCATGCGCCCGGGCATTGAACGGATATCGGATCAAGCTTGGAGAGAGAGATGCGCGCCGCTACCCTCGGCCTTGTCGCCACAACGATATTGCTTTCGGGCTGCATGGGCAGCGATGGCGGCTATGGCGCCGGCCCGGGTTATCGCAACTATGACTATAATCGCCCCGATCCGGCTTATGGCGGATATGATGCCGATCGTTATTACCGTGATGACCGCCGCTATCGCGAGCGGCGGCTGAGCAACAGCGAGCGCGTCTATCGCGGACGCGATGGTCGTTATTATTGTCGCCGCTCGGATGGCACGACCGGTCTCATTGTGGGTGGCATCGCCGGCGGCGTTCTGGGCAATATCATCGCTCCCGGCGGATCCGAAACGCTCGGCACCCTGTTGGGGGCTGCCGGTGGGGCGATCGCTGGGCGTGCCATCGACAAGGACGGCGCGCGCTGCCGCTGATGGTCTGATCCAGACCATTGCCACTGTCCCGCGGATCGGGCTCTGACAAAGGCATAGGCTTTTGGCGGACATGATCCACCAGGCGGGCGTCGTCGGGCCCGGTCCGGGCATGGACGATCTGGTTACGATTGCTTGGAAAGGAAAATGATGCGAATTCGAAGCCCGTTTCTCGTTGCCTGCCTCCTGTCGATTGCCGGGGTTTCCGCGCCGCTCGCCGCGCAGCCGGCTGAATCCGGCACTTCGATCACCGCCGGCATGAAGGTGGAGGACCCCCAGGGCGGGGAAGTGGGAACCGTTTCCGCTGTCGCCGGCGATATCGTGACGGTCAAGACCGACAAGCATGACGTGCAACTGCCGAGCAATTCCTTCACCGTTGGGGCGGGCAAACTCGTCATGGGTATGACCCAGGTTGAGCTCAACGCAGCGGTCGATCGCGCGCAGGCCGAGGCGCAGGCCAAGCTTGCCGTTGGTGCCACGGTGACGGGATCGAAGGGTACGTCAGTGGGCACGATCGACGCCATCGACGATCAATATGTGACGCTGAAGCTCCTGTCGGGCAAGTTGATCAAGATCCAGCGGAGCAGCGTAGGCGCTGGGCCGCAAGGTGGCATCATCGGCCTGACGGCCGAAGAGCTCGAAGCGCAGGTCGCGGGATCGCGCTGATATTCCGAGCGCATCGTGCGGAAACGCGGCACCGCTTTCCGCACGATGCGCTTTGACCATCTTTATTTTCGTGCGCCCGCGATATAGCGGTCCACCTGCTCCTCCAGCACGTCCAGCGGCAGCGAACCCTGGCTCAGCACCGCTTCGTGGAAGTCGCGGATGTCGAAGCGCGGCCCCAGCGCCTTTTCCGCGCGCGTGCGCAATTCGGCGATCTTGAGCTGGCCGACCATGTAGCTGGTCGCCTGGCCCGGCCAGTTGAAATAGCGATCGACCTCGCGCGCGATATCGGTGTCCGATATCGAGCTGTTGGATTTGAAATAGGCGATCGACTGTTCGCGCGTCCAGCGTTTGGAGTGGATGCCCGTATCCAGCACCAGCCGGATCGCGCGCCACACCTGGAGCGACAACATGCCGAGCCGCGAATAGTGATCCTTATAGGCGCCCATCTCGCCCGCCAGCCGCTCCGTATACAGGCCCCAGCCCTCGGCATAGGCGCCATAGCCGCCGAACTTGCGGAACTTGGGGATGCCGGCCAGTTCCTGTTGCCGGGCGATCTGGAAATGATGGCCCGGCGCGCCTTCATGCACCGCGATCCCGGTCACCTGCACCTTCTGCGTCTGGTTCATGTCGACCAGGTTCACGTAATAGATGCCGGGCCGCGTGCCGTCCGCCGAAGGCGCGTTGTAGAAGGCGGTGGGGGCCGTGCCCTCGCGCCATTTCTCCACCGCGCGCACTTCCAGCGCGGCCTTGGGCAAGGTGCGGAAATAGCGTGGCGCCGCCGCCATCATCGCCGCGATCACGCCGCGCGCGTCGCTCAGATAGGTTTCGCGGCCGGCCTCGGTGTTCGGATATTTGAACTGGGGATCGGTGCGGATATGATCGAAGAACTGTTCCAGCGTGCCCTGGAACCCGACTTCCGGTTTGATCGCCTCCATCTCCTGCCGGATCGCGGCGACTTGTTTCAGGCCCAGTTGATGGATCTGGTCCGCGGTCAGCGCGGTGGTGGTGGATGCCTTCAGCCGGTCCGCATAATAGGCGTCGCCATTGGGCAGGCTCCACGCGCCGAAATTGCCCCTGGACTTGGGCTCGATCTCGTCGATCGCCGCGATCAGCATTTGATAGCCGTTGCGGAACGGGCCGGTCAGCGCGGCGCGGGCGTCGTTCAGCAGCGCTTCCTTGTCCGCCGCCGGCGCGTTCAGCGCAGCCACCTTCTTGCTGAAATCCGCCATCAGCGTCGAATCCGCGCCGCCGTCGAAGGGGGCGCCGGTGATCACCTTCAGCGCATCGGCGCGCGCCGGCGCGAAATTGACCTTGTTGGGCACGATGCCCGCCGCCGCCTGTTCGCGCATCAACGCGGCGGTTTCGCGCATCACGCGTTCGGTGTCACGCAGGCGCGCGATATAGGCGCGGGCGTCGGCGACGCTGTCGATCTTGTGATTGTTGATCAGCAGCACCGGGATATCGCCTGCCGGGCTGCCATTGGTGGACACGGGAAAGGCCAGCTTGCGGAACTGGAAGGCCTCGCGGCCGCGCTTCACCTCATATTCGAACAGGCGATAGCTGACGCGCGCGCTTTCCCCCAGTCGATCGGGCCGGAAGCGGGCCTGCATCTCCTTCAGCTGCGTCTCGGCCAGATCGCGCGAGCGCACCGCCGCGGCGTCGGTATAATCGTCCAGCCGGTCGTAATTGGTCTTGAAGCCCAGCCGCGTCTGGCTCTCCGGGCTCAGATTGGTCTGTTCGTCGAACGCTTGGTCCAGGAACTGGAGCAGCGCCTGATCCTGCGCGCCGGCCTGCGCAACCGGGGCGGGGGCGGGGGCGCCGGCCTGCATGAGCGGGGCGAGGGGCAGCAAGAGCAGGGCAAGGGCTTTACGCATGGGACTCTCCTAATCGATGGCGCGCTTGTTGCCGCGCCATCGCGTCGCGCGCAAGCCGGCTCCCGCGATCGGAGTCCGAACCCTAATAGAGCGCCAGCTTCGATCCTTCGCCCAATTGACCCAGGATGATCTTGCGCGCGCCCTGCATATGGTAGCGCCACAAGGTTTCGGCGGCCGGCCCGTCCCTGCTTTCGATCAGGTCGGCCAGGCGCTGGTGGTTGAGCAATGTTTCCCGGTTGAGCTGCGCCTGATCGGGCCGCGCGCTCGCGATGAACTGGTTGAGGTGCTTGAGATAAAGCTCGTCGAGCATGCCCGCGACCAGGATCAGCACCGAATTGCCGCTGCGCCCGATCATCAGCCGGTGGAATTCGGCGGCGGCGGCGGCGAAGGCGCGGACATCGTCGATCGCCGCGCGTTCGAGGTCGATATGCGCGCGGATCGCGGCCATATCCTCGTCAGTGCGGATCTGCGCGAGCTGGTGGATCAGCGGCGGTTCGATGATCACGCGCGCGTCGAACATGTCCTTCAGCGTCGCGCCACGGATCTGCAGCAGCAGCCCCATCGAATGCGCGGCGGTGTCCTCGCGCGGCAGGCGGATGCGCGCACCGCCATGCGCGCCGCGCCGCACTTCGATCAGCCCCTCATTCTCCAGGATGCGCAGCGCCTCGCGCAGGGACGCGCGCGACACGCCGAACTCGACGATCAGGTCGGCCTCCGGCGGCAGGGCGTCGCCTTCCAGCAATTCGCCCATCGCGATCCGCTGGCGCAGCGACGCCGCGATCAGTTCGGCGGCCTTGGGTACCCGCACGGTGCGCGACGCCGGGGCTGATGGAATGCGGGTCAGGACCTGTGCTCCCTGTCTGGACGGAGAAACCGAAACGCGCCCCGCCGCGCTGCCCGACGAAGCCGGTGAGGCCGCCTTATCATAGCGTATCTCCCGCGCGCGCCAAGCCGACCAGTCCGCGGCGGCACCACAGCGCCAATCCGGCGGCGAGCGGCCCGGTCAGCAGCGCGATCGCGACATAGCCGGGCTTCAGTTCGCCATCGGCGGCGCCGATCCATTCGCCGGCCAGCGGCACCAATGTCGGGCCCACGCCAAGCGCGATCAGCCCGGTGAGCAACAGGCACAGCGCCATCAGTTCGCCGCGCATCGAGGACGGAGCGAAGGCCTGGATCGCGACCATCAGCAGCACGCCCGTGCCCATCAGCATGAACATCGCCCCGCCATAGAGGATCTGGAACGCCAGCGCGCCGGGCGCGAAGGCGCAGGCCGCGATCAGCGCCGCGCCGCCGCCCACCCCGATCGCCAGCGTCAGCGGCAGCGCGTCGGCGCGCCCGCCGCGCGCCCAGCGGTCCGCGAAGATCGGCCACAGCATCATGCCGCCGACGCCGCAGACCATGGTGATCAGCCCCACGCGCACGCCCGCCGCGCCGATCGTCCATCCATAATCGCGCACCAGCAATGTCGGCGCCCAGGTGCCGGCGCCATGCACCATGGTCTGGCCGATCGATCCGGCGAAGAACAGGATGATCAGCGGCCGCCACATCGGCGCGGCCCAGGCGAGCGCGCGCGATGGCGGCGCTTCCGCCGCCGCCGCCGGCCGGGCGGGCTCGCGCACCGTGAACAGGAGCAGCAGCCCGAGCGCGACGGCGGGCAGCGAGACCAGGATGAAGGTGAACTGCCATGGCTTCACCGCGCCGATCAGCGGCACCGCGACGGATTCGGCCTGCCCGATCGCGCCCACCATCAGCCCGCCCAATATATAACCGCCCGTCGCGCCCAGCGCGCCCAGCGACATATAGAGCGATGTCGCAGCGCCGCGCCTTGCGGGTGGAAACAGATCGCCGATCATCGAGATCGCGCTGGGGCTGAGCGCCGCTTCGCCCACCGCCACGCCGATGCGCAGCAGGCACAGCATCCAGAACGACGTCGCGAAGCCCGATCCGAAGGTGCATGCCGCCCACACCACCGTGCTCGCCAGGATCAGCCGGTGCCGGTTGATGCGATCCGCCAGCCGGCCGATCGGCAGCCCGACCAGTGCGTAGAACAGCGCGAAGGTGAAGCCGATCAGCAGGCTGATCTGGGTGTCGCTGATCGCGAATTCGGCGCGCAGCGGCTGGATCAGCAGCGCCAGGATCACCCGGTCCACGAAGGCGACGATGTAGAGCATTCCCATCAGCACCACGGCGTACCAGGCGCCGGCCGTGCCCCGTTGCGATCCGCTCTCCATCCTCTTTCCTCCCCGCCGTTTTCTGTTCGGCGATTAATAGTGTAATATTTAAACCGAAGGCTGCAAGCGATACCTTCGCCGCCGGCGGGCGCGCGTGATCGCGCAGCGAAAAATTTCGCGTGACAGCAGGATTTCTTTCCATATAGTGTAATAAATAGACCATAAGAGGAGAGCCGATCCGATGCGCGCAGTGCCGACGCCCGATCAGGAAATGCTGCGCGAGACGATGGCCCGCTTCGCCGCGACGCTCGCGGTCAACAGTCCCGCCGAACTGGCCAAGATCGATCGCGACGCCGCGTGGCGCGATCTGGCCGGGCTCGGGGTGCTGGGCATGCGCGCGCGCGATGGCGGTGTGCCCGCGGCATCGGCTTATGAAGTGACGCTGGCGATCGAACCGTTGGCCGGCGCGCTCGCGCCGCTGCCGCTCACCGGCGCGTTGCTCGCCTATGAGCTGCTGGCGCTGGCCGGCGCGGATGCGGCGCTGCTCGCCGATCTTGCCGAGGGGCGCCGCCGTATCGGCCTGTTGCTTGCGCCCGATCTTGCCGGCCTCGCCGATGCCGATGCGCCGGGCGCGGTGATATTCGACGGCGAAGGCGCCGATAGCGTGCTTGCGCTCGCCCCGGGAAATGGTGGAGCGCAGCCCGTGATCCTCGCCGTCGAGGGGGCGGCGGCGATGGAGGGGGCGGATCTCACGCGTCCGCTGGCCGTATGGCGGCCGGGCGCGGGCGCCAAGCTCGTCGGTGCGCCGCTTGCCGCCGATGCGTTCGCGCGCTGGGCCGCCTTCGCCGTCGCCCTTGCCTGTGCCGATCTGGTGGGCGTGCTGCGCGACGGGCTCGCCCATGCGGTCGACTATGCGAAGACGCGCATTCAATATGACGTGCCGATCGGCTCGTTCCAGGCGGTTCAGCACATGTGCGCGGACATGCTGGTCCGCATCGAGGGGGCGGCGAGCGCGACGCGCTATGCCGCCTGGGCGGTCGATGCCCTGCCCGCGGCGGACGCGCTGGCCGCCGCGCATGTCGCCAAATCCTGGTGCGCGCCGGCGGGCGAGGCCGCCGGCGAGATGCTGATGCAGGTCTATGGCGGGATCGGCCAGACCTGGGAACATGTCGCGCATCTGCGCGCGCGCCGCGTCATGCTCGATCGCCTGCTCTTCGGCGATGAGACGCATCACCTGAACGCCATCGCCGACAATCGCGACGCCGTCCGGAAGGCCGCCTGACATGGACTATCTCGAAAATGCCGAGGAAGCCGCCTTCCGCATGGGCGTGCGCGCCTGGCTCGCCGAAAACGCGCCGAAGGACTGGCGCGCGCGCTATCCGACCGAGGACGATCTGGCGCGGCTCCATCGCGAATGGCAGCGCACGCTTTACGACGGCGGCTATGTTGGTCTGTCCTGGCCCGTCGATTATGGCGGGCGCGGGCTCAGCGCCACCTATGAGGCGATCCTGAACGACGAGCTGGGCAAGGCCGATACGCCGCGCATCTCGTTCCACAATTATCTCGGCCGCGCGATCTTCACCTATGGCACGGAGGCGCAGAAGCAGCGCTTTCTGCCGCCCATGCTGCGCGGCGAGATCCAGTGGTGCCAGGGCTTCAGCGAACCCGGCGCGGGATCGGACCTGGCGTCGCTGCGCACCTCCGCCGTGCTCGACGGCGATCACTATGTCGTCAACGGGCAGAAGATGTGGACCTCCGGCGCGCAGCATGCCGACTGGTGCATCCTGCTGGTGCGCACCGATCGCGATGCGCCCAAGCACAAGGGCATCACCTGCCTGCTCGCGCCGGTGAACCAGCCGGGCATCACCGTGCGGCCCATCCATATCTCCGACGGTTCGCCCGAGACGTGCGAGATGTTCTTCGACGATGTCCGCGTGCCCGTCACGCAGCGCATCGGCGATCCCGGCGCGGGCTGGCGCATCGCGATGACCGTGCTGGCCTTCGAACGCGGCCCCGCCGATGTCGGCCTGATCGCGACCTTCCAGACCGCGCTCGCCAAGCTGGAGACCTATGCCGAGGAACGCGCGATCGATCGCGATCCCCAGATACGCCAGGCGATCGCGCGCACCTATGTGATCGGCGAAGTGCTGCGGCTGAATGTCGTCGAGCAGCTTTCGCTGCGCAATGCCGGCCGCCCGCCCGGCCCCGACGGATCGGTTGCGCGGCTGTTGCTCACCCAGGCCGAGCAGGCGCTGCGCAGCCTGGAATTCCGCCTGCGCGCCGCCGATGCGGTCAGCGGTCGCGCGCCCGACGTGCTCGCCAATTATCTGCGCTCGCGCACGATCAGCATCTTCGGCGGCACGTCCGAGATCCAGAAGAACATCCTCGCCGGCCAGGTGCTGGGGCTGCCGCGATGATCGGGGGAGGAATCCGATGAACTTCGACTGGTCGGCGGAGGACGCCGCCTTCCGCGCCGAACTCAAGGGCTTTCTCGATGCCGAGCTGCCCGCCGATTTCGACGCGTTCACGCTCGATCCGCATGATCAGAAGGCCTTTTCCAAGGCGTTCGGCGCCAAGCTGGCGGACAAGGGCTGGCTCGTTCCCGCCTGGCCGCGCGCCTATGGCGGGCTCGATCAGTCGCCCTGGCAGCAACTGATCCTCAGCGAGGAGATGGTTGCGCATGGCGAGCCGCGCACCGCCCAATATATGTGCGTCAACTGGGTGGGGCCGGCGCTGATCCTGGCGGGCAGCGACGAGCAGAAGGCCTATCATCTCGATCGCATCCGGCGTGGGGACGTCACCTGGTGTCAGGGCTTTTCGGAGCCCGATGCCGGCTCGGATCTCGCCTCGTTGCGTACCCGCGCGGTGCGCGACGGCGACGACTATGTGATCAATGGCGAGAAGATCTGGACATCCTATGCCGATGTCGCGGATTTCTGCTTCCTGCTCGCGCGCACCGACAGCGATGCGCCGCGCCATCAGGGCATCTCGATCTTTCTTGTGCCCACCGATGCGCCGGGGCTGACGATCACCGAAATCCCCTCGATCTTCTCCGAAGGCGCGTTCAACCAGTGCGTGTTCGAGAATGTCCGCGTGCCGGCAAGCTGGCGGCTCGGCCCGGAAAATGCCGGTTGGCCGATCATCCGCCAGTTGCTGGTCAACGAACGCATCGGCGTCGCGCGCTTCCGCCGCGCCGGGCAGACGCTGGACCGGCTTGCGCAGATGGCGGTGGAACAGGATCTGATCGACGATCCGCTGGTCACCGATGCGCTGGCGAAGGCGCAGGCCGCCTGCGACGCCGCGCGCGTGCTGATTTACCGTGTCGTCGATGAAAAGGCGAAGGGCAGCGCGCCCGATCTCAATGCCTATGTCTATCGCGTCGCCACCACCCGCGCCGAGCGCGCCGTCTACGACGCATGCATGGCGGTGGAGGGGGCGGGCGGCCTGATCAAGGGCAGCTTCGGCGCGCTCCAGTTCGGCCATGCGCTGGCCACCGGCATCGCCACCGGCACCACCGAAATGCAGCTCAACCTGATCGCCCGCGACGTCGTGGGCACGGCGAGGAACTGACGATGGACCTTGCGTTCGACGATACCCAGGCCGCGATCAAGGATTCGTGCGAGCGGCTGTTCGCGCGCCATGCCGGCCCGGCGCGCGCGCGCGACCTGCGCCGCGACAATGGCTGCGACCGCGCGCTGGTCCAGGCGCTGGAGGGCGACGGTTTCGCCGATCTGTTCGGCGCGGACGGGGCGGGGCCGCTCACCGCCGCGCTCGTCGTCGAATGGGCGGGGGAGGCCGCGGCGCTCGCGCCCATTGGCAACCGCCTGCTCGTCGCGCCGGCGTTGCTCGCGGAAACGCCGCCGACCATGGTTGCCGTCGCCGATGCCGATCGGCTCGATGCCGTGCGTTTCGCCGCCGATGCCGATCTGCTGATCGTGATCGACGGGGACGAGGTGCGGGTGGCGGCGCGCGGCGACTTCGCGGCGGTGCCTGTCAAATCCAAGTTCGGCTATCCCTTCGCGCAGGTGTCGGACGTGCGCGGCACGCCGCTCGCACCCGGATCCGGTGCGGTCGCGCGGCGCTGGCGTCAGGTCGCCATCGCGGCGGAGATCGCGGGCACGGCGCGCGCCGCGCTCGATCTCACCACGCGCTACTTGCGTGAGCGCCTCCAGTTCGGAAAGGCGATCGCGACCTTCCAGGCCGTCCAGCACCGTATCGCCGAACTCCATGTCTCGGTCGATTCGGCCGAATGGGCGGTGCGCGAGGCGGCCTGGCACCATGCCCGCGCCGATCTCGCCGCCGCCGCCGCGCTCACCGCGTGCGAGGCCGCGCAGCGCGCGTTCCAGGAAACCCATCAGCTCACCGGGGCGATGGGCTTCACCATCGAATATGATCTGCACCTGTGGACCATGCGGCTGCAGGCGCTGCGCCACGAAGGCGGCGGGCCGCGCGCCCATGCCCGCGATCTCGTGCGCGCCCGCTGGAAGGAGAATGGCTGAGATGGCCGCCTATTCGGATTTCACCACTGTCACCGCGCGCCGCGACGGCCATGTGCTGATCGTCTCGTTCAACCGGCCGGAGCGCCGCAACGCGATCAACGCCGCGCTCCACCATGATCTGGAAGCGATCCTCGCGCTCGTCTCGGCCGATCGCGAGGTGCGCGCGATCGTGTTGCGCGGCGAGGGCAAGGCGTTCTGCGCGGGCGGCGACGTGACGACGATGGAGGACAAGGACGAACACAGCCCCGCGCATATGGTGCTCTCCACGCTCGACACAGTGAAAATGCTGGAGATGATCCTGTCGGTGCCGCAGCCCATCATCTGCGCGGTGCAGGGTTTCGCCATGGGGCTTGGCGCCTCGATCGCGCTGCTGTGCGATGTGCTGGTGATGGCCGAGGACGCGGCGATCGCCGACACCCATGTGAATATCGGCCTGGTCGCGGGCGATGGCGGCGCGGTGCTGTGGCCGCTCGCCGGATCGCTGGGGGCCGCGCGCTGGTATCTGATGACCGGCGAGCGCGTCAGCGGAACCGAGGCGGTGCGCCTGGGCTTGGCGCTCAAGGCGGTGCCCGCCGACGATCTCGACCCGACCGCGCTGGCGATGGCGCAGCGCCTTGCCGGCATCGCGCCGCTCGCGGTGCAGGGAACCAAGGCGACGCTCAACCGCATCGTCCGCGATCGCATCGCGCTCACGCTCGATACCGGCCTGCTGCTCGAAGGTGCGACCTTCGTCAGCGAGGATCATCGCGAGGCGGCTTCGGCCTTTCTCGAAAAGCGCCAGCCCATGTTCAGGGGACGCTGAACGATGGCCGACGGACGCCCGCTCTTCACATCATCGCTCGATCGTTTGCTCAGCCCGCGATCGATCGCGATCGTCGGCGCATCGAACCGGATGCCCGGCATCGGCGGTTTCGTGACCGCCAATGTCATCCGCGCCTTTGGCGGCGCGATCTATCCCGTCAATCCGCGCGAGGCCGAAGTGCAGGGCCTGCCGGCCTTCGCCACCGTCGAGGATCTGCCGGAGGGCATCGATCTGGCGATGGTGGTGGTGCCCGCGCTCGCCGTGCCGGCGGTTGTCGAGGCGCTGGCGCGGCGCGGCGTCGGCGGCGTGGTCGTCATCACCTCGGGCTTCGCCGAAGTGGGGGGAGAGGGTGTCGCGCTGCAGGCGCGGCTCGCCGAGATCGCGGCGCGCACGGGGGTGCGTGTCGCCGGGCCGAACTGCATCGGTTTCATGAACTTGGCCGAAGGCGCGATGGCCAATTTCGTGCTCGATCCGACCGATGAGATCCCGGCGGGCGGTCCGGTCGCCCTGGTGTCGCAGAGCGGGGGTTTCGGCGGCTATATGGTGCGCAAGGCGCTCACCGCCGGGCTCGGCGTCGGCTGGTTCGTCAGCACCGGCAACGAAGTCGACGTCAATATCGCGGGCGTGCTGCGCCACCTGGTCGAACGCGACGAGGTGAAGGTGCTGCTCGCCTTCAGCGAGACGCTGCGCGATCCCGAGGTGTTTATCGAGACCGCGCGCCGCGCGTCCGAACTCGACAAGCCGATGGTGGTGCTGAAGGCGGGCCGTTCGCAGGCGGCCGCGCGCGCGGCGCAGGCGCATACCGGTTCGCTGGTCGGATCGGCCGAGGCGTTCGACGCGGTCTGCCGCCAGCATGGCGTCTTCTCGGCGGGGTCGCTCGAGGAAATGCTCGATCTCGGCCTGATCTTCCAGGGTGGCCGGCGTGCGCGGGGGCGCCGCGTCGGCATCATCACCGGATCGGGCGGGGCGGGCGTGATGCTGACCGACGCCTGCGTGCTCGAAGGGCTTTCGGTGCCCGAACTGCCGGCCGGCGATCAGGGCGCCCTGCTCGCGCTCATGCCGCAGCCCTTCATGGGATCGGTGGTCAATCCCGTCGACGTCACCGCGCAGGCGCTCGCCGCACCCGGTGCGCTCGAAGGCGTGCTGACCGGCGTGCCCGCCAGCGATGCGGTCGACATGGTTTCGCCGGTGATCATCGGCAATCCGACGCACCCGGACATGTATATCCGCGCGCATCGCTCGACCGACAAGCCGATCGCCTTTGTCTCGACCTTGCTGCCGACCAGCCTGCTCGATGCCGGTGTGCCCGCCTATACCGATCCGCGCCGGGCCGCGCGGGCGCTCGCGGCCAATGCCGAATTCGCGCTGCGCCGCCGGCGGCCCCCCGTGCCCGCGCCCGTGCCCGATCCGGCGCGTATCGCCGCCGCGCGCGCGATCCTGGCCGATGCCGAACCCGGAACCGCGCTGATCGAGGCGGATTCGAAGCGGCTGCTCGCGCTTTACGGCGCGCCGGTGACGGAGGAGGCGCTGTGCGCCGACGCGGACGAGGCGGTTGCCGCCGCCGCGCGGATCGGCGGCCCCGTCGCGCTCAAGATCATGTCGGTCGATCTGCCGCACAAGTCCGACGTCGGCGGGGTGCGGCTTGGGCTGGCGGGTGACGAGGCGGTGCGCAGGGGCCACGCCGCCATGCTTGGCGATGTCGCGCGCAACGCGCCCGATGCGCGGATCGCGGGCGTGCTCGTCCAGCAAATGGTGCCCGCCCGGATCGAAATCCTGTGCGGGATGACGCGCGATCCGCTGTTCGGGCCGATCGTCGCGATCGGGCTTGGCGGCGTGCTCGTCGAGATCATCGGGGAAGCCGCCTTGCTGCGCGCGCCGTTCGATCGGGAGGATGTGCTCGAAGCGTTGCAGGCGATGCTGGGCGGGCGGCTGCTCGCCGGGGGCAGGGGGCTCGACGCGGCGGAGGCCGATGCGGTCGCGCGGCTGGCGATGGCGCTGGGGGACGCCGCGCTCGAACTGCCCGAGGTTGCGGAGATCGACGTCAATCCGGTGCGCGTCGCGAATGGCGCCGCGCTCGCCGCCGACGCGCTGGTGGTGCGCGCATGAGGGCGCATCGCATCGCCGTGGTCGCCGGCGACGGCATCGGCCGGGAAGTGATGCCGGAGGGGTTGCGCGCGCTGGAGGCGGCCGGCCGCCGCTTCGGTTTCGAGATCGCGGCGACCGACTTCGACTGGTCGTGCGAAACCTATGCCGCGACCGGCCGGATGATGCCCGAGGATGGGCTGGAGCAGCTTCGGCCTCATGACGCCATATTGCTCGGCGCGGTCGGCTTTCCTGGGGTTCCTGACCATATCTCGCTTTGGGGACTGTTGCTGCCGATCCGCCGCGCCTTCGATCAATATGTGAACCTGCGGCCGGTGCGGCTGCTCGCCGGCGTCAATTCGCCGCTGCGCGACGTCGCCCCCGGCGACATCGACATGTGGATCGTCCGCGAGAACAGCGAGGGCGAATATTCGCAGGTCGGCGGCCGGATGTTCGAGGGCACGCCCGACGAGGTGGTGACGCAGGTCGCCACCTTCACGCGGCGCGGCACCGATCGCATCATCACCTATGCCTTCGATCTCGCGCGGCGGCTGGGGCGCGGGCGGGTGAGTTCCGCGACCAAGTCGAACGGGCTGTGGCATTCCATGCCCTTCTGGGACGCGCGTTTCGCCGAGATCGCGTCGCGCTATCCGGAGATCGAGCACGACCAGCACCATATCGACATCATGGCCGCGCGCATGGTGATGCAGCCGCGCCGTTTCGACGTGATCGTCGCGAGCAACCTGTTCGGCGACATCCTTTCCGATCTCGGCCCCGGCGTGACCGGCACGATCGCGCTGGCGCCGTCGGCCAATATCAATCCGGAGCGCGCGCACCCTTCGATGTTCGAGCCCGTCCACGGCTCCGCCCCCGATATCGCGGGGCGCGGCATCGCCAATCCGATCGGCCAGATCTGGTCGGCGGCGATGATGCTCGATCATCTGGGGGAGGGAGCGGCGGCGCAGGCGATGCTCGCCGCGATCGAGGGAGTGCTCGCCGATCCCGCCGAACCGCGCACGCCCGATCTGGGCGGCCGCGCGACCACGCAGGATCTCGGCCGCGCGATCGCCGACAGGATTTGAGAAGGGGAGTGGGACGATGAGCGGCAAGGCCGATTTCCTGGGTTTTCCGGCGGGCGCGACGGCGATCGTCACGGGCGCCGCGAGCGGCATCGGCCATGCGACCGCGCTGGCGTTGCTGGGCCAGGGCGTTCGCGTCATCGGGCTCGACATCAATGAAGCAGGGCTTGCCGCGCTCGAGCCGGGCGAAGGCTTTGTCGGGCGCGTGCTCGACAGTGGCGACCGTGCGGCGGTGGAAGCGATGCTGCCCGCGCTCCACGCCGAGTTCGGGCCGATCGCCTTTCTGGTCAACAATGCCGGGCCGCCGAGTTCGATGCCGCTTTCGATCGAGGACGGGCTGGCGAAGACGGCGGGCAGTGTCCAGATGATGACGAGCAACTGGCTCGCGCTCGGCCCGCCCGAAGGCGCGTCGGTGGTCAATGTCGCGTCGGTCGCGGGCACGCTCTCCGGCGGTCCGCCGCCCGCGATGCTGGCCGGGCGCGGCGATGTCGACGCCAATTCGGGCTGGTACGGCGCGGGCAAGGCGGCGATCGGCGGGCTGACGCGCTTCCAGGCGGTGATCGGCCGTGGCCGTTATCGCTCCAACGCGGTCGCGCCCGGCGTGGTCGCGACGCCGCGCATGGGCGATCTCACCGCCGGCGCCTATGGCCAGATGCTGGTCGAGCGTTCGCCGCTTGGCCGGCTCGCGCAGGCCGGGGATGTTGCCAACGCCATCGTCTTTCTGCTGAGCCCCGCCGCATCATACATCAACGGCGTCACGCTGCTTGTAGAGGGCGGCGGGACGCTGGTGTTCTGACGGAGGGCGGCATGAAGGCGGTGGTTCGGCGCGGTTCGCGTCTGGTGAGCGAGGAGATTCCGGCGCCGCGCCCCGGCCCCGGCCAAGTGCTGCTGCGCACGTTGGCCTGCGGCGTCTGCGGATCGGACCTGCATGCCTTTTCGCATGGACAGGCGCTGGCCGAACTGGGCAGGCGCGTCGGCGCGAAGAATATCCTCGATCCCGATCGCGATCTCGTCTTCGGGCACGAGATCTGCGGCGTCGTCGCCGAATATGGCCCGGGCACCGAGGCGGTGTTGCCGGTCGGCACGCGCGTCGTCGCCTTTCCGCGCGCGACCGGCCCCAACGGGCTGGAGACCGTCGGCCTCTCGCATCGCTTCCCCGGCGGCTATGCCGAGCAGGTCTGCGTCGATGCGGCCATGCTGGTGCCCGTGCCCGACGGATTGAGCGATGCCGAGGCCGCGATGACCGAACCCTTCGCGGTCGGCGCGCATGCCGTCGCCAGGGCCGGGCTGGGGCATGACGGCGTGGCGCTCGTCATCGGCTGCGGTCCCGTCGGGCTCGCGGTGATCGCGGCGCTCGCGGCCGAGGGTGTCGGCACGATCGTCGCGTCCGATTTCTCGCCCGCGCGCCGCGAGATGGCGATCGCGATGGGCGCGCATCGCGCGATCGATCCAGCCACGGAATCGCCCTTCGCGCAATGGCCGGCGCTCGGCGTGCCGCCGCGCGACGCGGTGATCTTCGAATGCGTGGGCGTGCCCGGCATGATCCAGCAGGCGATCGCCGGCGCCAGCGCGGGTGCGCAGATCATGGTGGTCGGCGTCTGCCTGACCGACGATGTGATCCTGCCCTATCAGGCGCTGTCCAAGGAACTGCGCATCGGCTTCAGCGCGGCGTACACGATGGACGAGTTCCGCGAGACTCTGGCGCGCATCGCCGATGGGCGGATCGATCTCAGCCGCGTCGTCACTGATGTGATCGGCCGCTCGCAGGCGGAGGCGACCTTCGCCGAACTGTCCGGTCGCGATCATGGCCAGGTGAAGGTGGTGATCGAGCCATGGCGCGAATGAGCTTGGCCGATCCCGTCGAGCGCGCCCGACTGGCGTTGCTGCGCCCCGCCCTGCTGCGCGAGGCTGCGTTCGTCGGCGGCGAATGGGTTGGGGGTGATGCCGGCATCGCGGTCGTCAACCCCGCGACGGGCCGCACGCTCGGCCATGTCCCCGATCTGGGCCGCGGCGATGCGGAAGCGGCGATCGCGGCGGCGACGGCGGCACAGCCCGCATGGGCGGCGCGCCCGGCGCGCGAACGCGGCCTGCTGCTCCGTCGCTGGGCCGAACTCATCCTCGAGCATCGGGACGATCTTGCCCGGCTGATGACCGCCGAACAGGGCAAGCCGCTTGCCGAGGCGGCGGGTGAGATCACCTATGCCGCCGCCTTTGTCGACTGGTTCGCGGAGGAAGGGCGGCGCACCTATGGCGACATCATTCCCGGTCATCTCGCCAATGCGCGCATCCGGGTGGAGAAACGGCCGGTCGGCGTGGTCGCGGCGATCACGCCCTGGAATTTCCCGGCGGCGATGGTCACGCGCAAGGCCGCGCCCGCCCTCGCGGCGGGCTGTGCCGTCGTCCTCAAACCATCCGAACTGACGCCTTTTTCAGCGCTGGCGCTGGCGGTGCTGGCGGAAGAGGCCGGGCTGCCCGCGGGGCTGTTCAATATCGTGACCGGCGCGCCCGCGCCGATCGGCGATGCGATGGTGGAGGATCCGCGCGTCGCCAAGTTCAGCTTCACCGGATCGACGGCGGTCGGGCGGATGCTCGGCGGGCGGGCGATGGGCAATGTGAAGCGCGTCTCGCTCGAACTCGGCGGCAATGCGCCCTTTCTGGTCTTCGACGATGCCGATCTCGACATCGCGGTCGAAGGCGCGATGCTTTCCAAGTTCCGCAATGCCGGCCAGACCTGCGTCTGCGCCAACCGTTTCCTCGTACAGGCGGGAATCCATGACGCCTTTGTCGCACGCCTGGCCGATCGCGCCGACGCGCTCGGCTGCGGCGACGGACTGGCCGGCGCGCCCGATCAGGGGCCGCTGATCGATGCGCGGGCGGTGGCGAAGACGATGGCGCATGTGCGCGACGCGCTCGACGGCGGTGGGCGGCTGCTCGCCGGCGGCAGCGTGATCGACGATGTGTTCGTTCGGCCGACCGTGATCGCCGGGGTCTCGCCCGATGCGTTGCTGTGCCGCGAGGAGACGTTCGGGCCGGTCGCGGGTGTCGTCCGCTTCGGCAGTGAGGCGGAAGCCGTCGCGCTCGCCAATGCGGGATCGGCGGGGCTTGCCGCCTATCTGTTCACCCGCGACGCCGATCGCGCGATCCGCCTGCCGGAAGCGCTGCGATACGGCATGGTCGGCATCAACACCGGGCTGATCTCCAGCGAGGTCGCGCCGTTCGGCGGATGCCGTCAGTCGGGCATCGGCCGTGAAGGATCGCACTACGGAATCGCCGAATTCCTTGAGTTGCAGACGGTTGTGCAGGCCGTTGGCGGCGCTTGACTCGGAGAGCGGAATTTATATAGTGTAATATTAATAATTATAGGCATCGATGCTGACGAAGCGGATATGCGCGCGGCAGGTGGAGGAGGGGATTGGAATGAGGAAGAGCTTTGCGGTCACATGCGCGGTCTGCGCCATCGCGGCGGCGATGCCGGTTCATGCGCAGCAGCCCGCGGACGGCGCGGCCGAACAGGCGGCCGAAGACAGTGCGTCGCCCTACGACATCGTCGTCACCGCGCAGCGCCGTGCCGAGAATGTGCAGGATGTGCCGATCTCGATCGTCGCGCTTTCGGGCGAGAAGCTCGACGCCGCGGGCATCACCGATTTCAGCCGGCTGACCACGCAGGTGCCGGGCATGATCGCCGATTCCAACAGCGATCCGAAGGGCGCGCGGCTCGGCCTGCGCGGCGTGACCAGCTCGCAGGAAGACGGCAAGCAATCCTCGGTCGGCGTCTTTGTCGACGGCATCTTCATGTCGCGCGTCGGCATGGCCTTCGCCGAATTCCAGGATATCGAGCGGGTGGAGGTGCTGCGCGGCCCGCAGGGCACCTTGTTCGGCATGAACACCGCCGCCGGCCTCGTCCATATCGTCACCGCCCGTCCCAACTTCAACGAGACCACGGGCTTTGTCGAAGGCGTGGTGGGCAACAAGGGGCGCTGGGATATCCGTGGTCTGATCACCGGCCCGATCTCGGAGAATTGGGCCTATAGCCTGTCGGGCTTCACCACGCATCGCGACGGGCTGATCTATAACGACACGCTCGACCGCAAGGTGAACGATCGCGATCGTTCGGGCGTGCGCGCCAAGCTCGCCTATAAGGGTGAGACCGTCGATTTCCTGCTGATCGCCGATTATCAGAACGAAGAGTCGAACTGCTGCACCAGTATTCCGTGGCGGATGAAGCCGGGCGCCAGCCTGCTCGGTAATCCGGCCGCGCCGCTGTTGCCGGCGGGCTATCCGTACAGCCGCATCTCGGTCTCGCCCTTCGTGCCCTACACCAAATCGGAGACCGGGGGCATCACCGCCGAACTGAACTGGCAATTGAGCGACGCGCTGACGCTCACCTCGCTCACCGGCTGGCGCGACTGGAACCTCGACACGCGGCTGGATCCGGGCGCGCTGCCCATCAAGCTTGTCGAAACGGTCGGCAGCCAGCGGCATCGCCAGTTCAGCCAGGAAATCCGCCTGACCTCCGATGGCGGCGGGCCGCTCAAATGGGTGGCGGGGCTGTTCTTCTTCGATCGCACGACGCGGTCGATCAGCGAGCTCCACTACAAGGTGCCGAGCCTCTATCCGGCGGGCGCGAGCGGGATCACCAACACACGCTTCCGCATCCGCGACACCAGCTATGCCGGCTTCGGACAGGTGACCTATGACGTCACCGACAAATTCACCCTGGCGATCGGCGGACGCTATTCGTTCGAGGACCAGAAGGCGACACAGGTGCAGGTCACCCAGAATTTCGTCGACCCGGCCTATAACCGCGCGGCCGATCGCACCGACGGCCAATTCACCTTCACCGGCAATGCCAGCTACCATTTCACGCCCGACGTGATGGCCTATGCCACCGTCGCGCGCGGCTTCAAGCCCGGCGGCTTCGATCTGGGCCGGCCCGCGACCTACACCAATTTCGAGTTCGAGGCGGAGACCAACCTCAATACCGAGATCGGCCTGCGCACCCAGTTGCTCGACAAGAAGCTGACTCTCAACCTGACCGCGTTCAGCACGACCTACAAGAATTTCCAGACGCTCGCGTTCGACGGGCTGCGCTTCCTGTCGCTCAACGCGCCCGAATTCGTGACGCGCGGCGTCGAGCTGGAGCTCAATGCCTTTCCGGCGCGCGGATTGGCGTGGACCAATCAGGTCAGCTATGTCGATGCGCATTATACGGATTTCGTGAATGGCGCCTGCCCGCAGGGTATCGCGGGATCGTGCGACCTGACCGGCCGCCGCCTTCACCAGGCCCCGCGCCTGACGCTCAGCAGTTCACTGAACTATGAAAGCAATATCGGGCAGAGCGACTGGAAGGGCTTCGGCTATCTCGGCTATTCCTATCGCAGCGGTACATATTCGAACCAGGCGCTCGATCCGTATCTCTACCAGAAGGGCTATGGGCTGGTCGATTTGCGCCTGGGCGTCGAGGCGCCGGGCCAGATCCGTGTCGAAGCCTGGGTGAACAACCTGTTCGACAAGGATTATATGAGCTTCGGCTTCAATTCGCCGCTGCTTTCCGGCGGCTATGGCGGCTTTGTCGGCGACGAGCGCATGTATGGGCTCCGCCTGCGCAAATCCTTCTGACGGGCAGGCGGAGAGCGGCATGACAAGGATGTTCGCGCGCATCGCCTGCGGCCTCGTCGCGATCGCCCTGCCGCTCTCCGCATTCGCATCGCCGCCGGTCGCCGCGCAGGCCGGCAAGGCATCGGCGGGCGCCTTTTCGACGGCGGAACTGGCGAAGCTCGATGCGGCGATGGATGGATTCGTCGATCGCGGTGAGCTGGCGGGGATATCGACGCTGCTGATCCACCGCGATCGCGAGGTGGCGTTCCATGCGCATGGCCAGCGCAATGCCGTAACCGGCGCGCCGCTCACCCGCGATACCATCTTCCGCATCTATTCGATGACCAAGCCGATCACGGCGGTCGCGATGATGATCCTGTACGAACAGGGGAAATGGACGCTCGACGATCCGATCACGCGCTTCCTGCCCGAAATGGCCGATCTCAAGGTGGTGACGGGCGAAACGGCGGACGGCAAGCCGATCCTGGCCGATGCGGTGCGCCCGCCGACGATGCGCGAGCTGATGAGCCATAGCGGCGGCTTCGCCTATGGCATGATGGACGGGCGGCTCGCGAGCACGCTGTTCCGCCAGCGCAATGTGGCGGCGGCGCCGAGCGCGAACGCGATGGTCGATATGGTGGCGGGGCTGCCGCTGCTGTCGCAGCCGGGCGCCGAATGGGCCTATTCGATCTCGTCGGACCTGCAGGGCGTGATCGTCGAGCGCATTTCGGGGCAGAGCCTGGGTGCATTCATGCGGGAACATATCTTCGGCCCGCTGGCCATGCGCGACACGGGCTTCACCGTGCCCGCCGATAAGCTGGCGCGGCTGGTCGATCTCTATGCGACTGATCCGGCGAGCGGAAAGCCCGTACCGGTGATCGCGACGCCCGCCGCCGTGGCGACCGGGCTGGTGCGCGACTATGCGGAACCGCCCAAGGTGGAATCGGGCGGCGGCGGGCTGGTGTCGACGATCGACGATTATGCGCGGTTCGCGCGCATGCTCGCGCGCGGCGGCGCGCTGGGCGGCCGCCGTATCCTGAAGCCCGAAACCGTCAGGCTGATGGGGACGAACCAGATCCCCGCGATCGCCCTCGGCAAGCCCAACGCCAACAAAATCGCTTTCAGCCCCGCGCTCGGTTATGGCCTGGGGGTCATGGTCGCGACCGATCCCCAGGCGGCGGGCTTGCCCGACGGCAAGGGGACGATGAGCTGGGACGGCGCAGCCAGCACCTGGTTCTGGGTCGATCCGGCCAATGACATCGTCTTTGTCGGCATGGTCCAGCGCATGGGTGGCCCGGTGCGCCTCCAACTGGAGGCGCAGTCGCGCGCGCTGGTCTACGAGGGCCTGGGTCGATGATCAGGCGGCGTTGCGGGCCATGTCGAGCGCGACGTCGACGATCATGTCTTCCTGACCGCCGACCATGCGGCGGCGGCCGAGTTCGACCAGGATCGCGCGGGTATCGACGCCATGATCCTGCGACGCCTTTTCGGCGTGGCGCAGGAAGCTGGAATAGACGCCGGCATAGCCCAGGCTCAGCGTCTCGCGATCGACGCGGACGGGGCGGTCCTGCAGCGGGCGCACCAGATCCTCGGCGGCGTCCATCAGCTTGAACAGGTCGCAGCCATGCTGCCAGCCCTTGCGATCGGCGGCGGCGATGAACACTTCGAGCGGCGCGTTGCCCGCGCCCGCGCCCATGCCGGCCAGGCTGGCATCGACGCGGATCGCGCCGGCCTGCACCGCGACCATCGAATTGGCGACGCCCAGCGACAGATTATGGTGGGCGTGCACGCCGCGCTCGGTCTCCGGCTTCAACACGCGATCATAGGCTTCCAGCCGCGCGCGATATCCGTCCATGTCGAGCGCGCCGCCGCTGTCGGTCACATAGACGCAGGTCGCGCCATAACTTTCCATCAGCTTGGCCTGCCCCGCGAGCGCCTCGGGCTCGATCATATGGCTCATCATCAGGAAGCCGATCGTGTCCATGCCCAGGTCGCGCGCCGCCGCGATATGCTGTTTCGCGACATCGGCCTCGGTGCAATGCGTCGCGATGCGGACCGAACGCACGCCCAGGTCATAGGCCTGTTTCAGGTCGTGGACGGTGCCGATGCCGGGCAGGAGCAAGGTGGTGACGACGCTCTTCTCGACCGCGTCGGCGACCGCCTCGATCCATTCCCAATCGGTATGCGCGCCGAAGCCGTAGTTGAAGCTGGAGCCGTTGATGCCGTCGCCATGCGCGATCTCGATCGCATCGACGCCCGCTTCGTCGAGCGCGCGCGCGATAGCGCGGACATGGTCGAGCCCGTAGCGATGCCGGATCGCGTGCATGCCGTCGCGCAGCGTCACGTCCTGGATATAGAGCTTGGTCTGGGTGGGATCGAAAACCATCATGCGGCCTCCTTCATCAAGCGGCGGCGAGCGATCTTCTCCGCGGTCGCCAGCCCGGCGGAGGTCATGATGTCGAGATTGCCGGCATAGGCGGGCAGGTAATGTGCGGCCCCTTCGACTTCGAGGAACACGCTGGTCTTGATGCCCTCGAAGCTGCCGAGCCCCGGAATGGCGACGGGGTTGTTCGATCCGAACCGCTCGAACTGCACCTTCTGCTTCAGCCGATAGCCGGGCACATAGGCGTTGACCCGGGCGACCATCGCCTCGACCGCGGCTTCGATTTCGGCCTCGTCCGCGCCGGACGACAGGGTGAACACCGTATCGCGCATGATCATCGGCGGTTCGGCCGGATTGAGCACGATGATCGCCTTGCCGCGCGTGGCGCCGCCCACCTGCTCGATCCCGCGCGAGGTGGTTTCGGTGAACTCGTCGATATTGGCGCGCGTGCCGGGGCCGGCGCTTTTCGACGAGATAGAGGCGACGATCTCCGCATAATGCACCGTCGCCACGGACGAGACCGCCGCGACGATCGGTATGGTCGCCTGGCCACCGCACGTCACCATGTTGACGTTCTCGGCGTCGAGATGATCGTCGCCATTGACGACGGGGATGACATAGGGGCCGATCGCGGCCGGCGTCAGATCCACCATCACCTTGCCCGCGCCGGTCACGATATCGCTATGATGCTTGTGCGCGCCGGCGGAGGTGGCGTCGAACACCACGCCGATCTCCGGCCAGACGGGCAGGCGCTGCAGCCCTTCAATGCCCTCCGCCGTGGTCGCTACGCCCATGCGTTCGGCGCGCGCCAGCCCGTCCGATGCGGGATCGATGCCGACCATCGCGCCCACTTCCAGCACGTCGGACGTGCGCATGATCTTGATCATCAGATCGGTGCCGATATTGCCCGATCCGATGATCGCGGCCTTCATCTTGGTCATCGTCATGCTCCTTCGAATGTGAAGCCGGCCTCTCCCAGGCCGCCGATCTTCGCCACGACATGGTCGCCGCGATTGAGCGTCACCATCGGGCCGAGCGCGCCGGTCAGCACGATGTCGCCCGCCTTCAGCCCCTCGCCGACCGTGGACAAGGTGCGCGCGAGCCAGGCGGCGGCGTTGAGCGGATGGCCGAGACAGGCGGCGCCCGCGCCGAGCGAGGCGACCGCGCCGTTCACTTCCAGCGCCATGCCGCAGGTATAGAGATCGAGCCCGTCGAGCGGGCGGCGATCGTCGCCCAGCACGAAGAAAGCGGACGAACCATTGTCCGCGACCGTATCGGCGAAGCTGATCTTCCAGTCGGCGATGCGGCTGTCGACGATCTCGATCGCGGCCACCGCATGGTCGGTCGCCGCCGCAACATCGGCCGCCGTCGCGTGCGGGTCGTTCAGGTCGCGGCCCAGCACCAGCGCGACCTCGGCCTCGGCCTTGGGCTGGAGAATGGCGGCGGCGGGCAGGATGCCGCCATTGTCGATGCGCATGTCATCGAACAGCACGCCGAAATCGGGCTGATCGACGCCGAGCTGCGCCTGCACGGCCTTTGCCGTCAGGCCGATCTTGCGGCCGATGATGCGGCGGCCGCCATCCTGCCAGAACCGCGTGTTGATGGCCTGGACGGCATAGGCGCCCGCGCCGTCGCTCGTCTCGAGCCCGTCGCGCAGCGGCGCCACCGCGCCCGTGCGATAGGCGTCGCGAAGCCGGGCGGCGATTTGCTCGTGCGTGGCGGTGCCGGTTTGCTGATCCATGGTCATGACCTCTCCAGTTCCGCGTCGTCGTATCGCGCGGCGGGGTGGGCGGGCAATTTACGCGGCCGATTTTTGCTCATAATGTGAGCGGATGGTATCGGGCCCCCAATCTCCCGCCGGCACGGGCGCGCTCGACAAGGGCATGGAACTGCTTGCCCTGGTCATCCGTGATGGTGGCCGCACGCCCGCCGCGACGCTGGCGGCGCAACTGGGGCTGCCGGGATCGACGGCACGGCGGGTGCTCGGCGCGCTTGCGCGACAGGGGCTGATCGCGCGCGTCGAAAAGGGGCGCTATGCTGCGGGCGGGCAATTCGCCGATCTGGCGCGGACGATCGATCCTGACGCGACCCTGGCCAGGATCGCGCGGCCGCTGCTGCGTCGCCTGGCCGTGGCCAATGGCGCGACCGCGCATCTCGGCATCTTCGACGATTTCATGGTGACCTATCTGGTCAAGGAAAGCCCGAAACCATCCGGGCTCTTCACGCGCGAACATGGCCAGCTTGAAGCCTATTGCACCGGCGTCGGCAAGATCCTGCTCGCGCACCTGCCGCCGGAGGAACTGTCGGTGTTTCTCGAAGGCAGCTTCGTGCGGCTGACCCCGCGCACCATCACCGAGCCCGATGCGCTGCGCGCGGAGGTGGAGCGTGCCGCCGCGCGCGGCTATGCCGTGGATGACGGCGAGATGGCGGACGAGATTTTCTGCGTCGCCGTGCCCATCCTCGATCGCCGAAGGCGCGCGGTCGCGGCGATCTCGCTGTCCTCCACGCCCGCGCGGATGGGCTGGCCACGGGTGGAAGCGGTCGCGGCCGATCTCACCGCCTGCGCCGGCCATATCGCGGCGCGCGCGGGACTGGTTTGAGAATCAGGCGCCGGCGGCAAGGCCGCGCGCGAAAGCACCGGGCGCGCAGCCGATCCTGCGGCGGAACGCCGTGCTGAACGCGCTGGCGGATTCATAGCCAATCTCCTCGGCGATGCGATCGAGCGAGGTGCCTCCCCGGCTGAGCGCTTCCTTGGCAAGCGCCATGCGCCATCGCAGAAGATATTCGATCGGCCCGCATCCGACCGTATCCGCGAACCTGGCCGCGAAGGCGGATCGGGACATGCGCGCGATGCCGGCCAGTCCGGTAACGGTCCATCGTCCGCGCACATCGGCATGGATCGCCTGCATCACCCTGGCGATCGCGGGATCGCGCAGGGCGGCCAGCAATCCGGCCTGATGGCTTTCGCGCCCGATCGCCTCGTGCCGCAACACCTCGACCAGCATGACTTCGATCAGCCGCGCGAGGATCATCGCGCCGCCGGGCCGGTCGTCGGCGCATTCCTCGATGACGAGCGTGGCGATGCGCGCGAGCCGGTCGGTATCGCGCCGGTCCGCGCGGACATGGATCAACGCGGGCAGCAATGTTGCGAGCATCGCCGCATTGGCGGGTTCGATCTGGAAGCTGCCGCCCAGCATCCGCAGGTCCGGCGGCCCGTCCGCATCGCCGTGCCGCACCGCGCTTGCCGTGGGTTCGACGGGAATGGCGGCGATGCCTGTGCGGCTCGCCAGTTCGAATGCCGGGGTTGCCGGCAGGAGCACGAAATCGCCGCGATCCAGCCGCACGGGTTCGCATCCCTCGAGCGTGAGCCAGCCGCTGCCGTCGAGCACCAGCGCGAAGCCTGGCTGGCCATAGGCGGCGTAGCGGACGGCCCAGTCGCCCCGGCCCTCGATCGGCTTGGACAGGGCGGTGTGCGGGCGCAGCAGCGCGATGATGTCGCTCAAAGGGTCCATTCTGGACGATCCATAATGAAATGCGGATGATATATTATAGATCATCCTGCCGGCCTGTCTATCTTCCGCCCATCACAAGGAGATCGACATGAACAGGACCATTCTCATCACCGGCACCTCGTCGGGCTATGGCAAGGCGATCACGATGCTTTTCCTCGATCGCGGCTGGAACGTGATCGCGACGATGCGCCGCCCGGATCCGGCGGTTTTCGGCGGCGAGCATGCGCGGCTCGAGCTTGTCCGCCTCGACGTCACCGATCCGGAGAGCATCGACGCGGCGGTCGCGGCGGGCGTCGCCCGGTTCGGCGCGATCGACGTCCTCGTGAACAATGCCGGCATCGGCCTGGCCTCGGCGGTGGAGGCGACGCCCGATACCGTCATCCGCGAGGTCTTCGAAACCAACAGCTTCGGCGTCTTCGCCACCTGCCGCGCGATCATCCCGCAGATGCGCCGGCAGGGCCATGGCGCCATTGTCAACGTCACGTCGAGCGCCGCGATCGGCCCGATGCCGCTGGTCGCCATCTATGCCGGCAGCAAATGCGCGGTGGAGGGCTATACCGAGGCGCTGGCCTATGAACTGCGCCCCTTCGGGATCGATGCGCGCCTCGTCGAACCCGGCTATGCGCCGACGACGAATTTCACCGCCAATGGCGGCGCGCGCATGGCCGGGCTGATTCCGGCGGATTACGCTGATTTCGCCCAGGCCTGTTTCGCGCGGATGGCGGACTATCCGACACCCTATTGCACCGAGGCCGAGGTGGCGGAGGCGGTGTTCGCCGCCGCGACCGACAAGGGCGATGCGATCCGCTATCCGGCGGGGGCGGACAGCAACATGCTCGCCGAGTTGCGCTGGTCGACGTCGGAGGATCGTTACCGGCGCCGGATGCGCGAGATGTTCGATCCCACTTTTGCTGCTGAGGTGGTGGCTTAAGACGAATATCTGACCCACACCGTCATGCCAGCGCAGGCTGGCATCTTCCACAGAAAAAAGGGCCCTCTGGTGTGCCCAAGAACACCTGCGGCGGCCCTCTTGCCCGCGCGGGCGGGCAGCGTCCACATAACAGGGCGGGATGTGGTTGGCAGATGCCAGCCTGCGCTGGCATGACGGTGTGGGACCTGGTTGATCCCGACGCCATCGTCCGAACCGATCTCGATCGTCTTACGCGAACTCCTCCATGCATTCCTCCAGATTGAGGAAGCGGGCGGCGTTGGTGCCCAGCAGCTTGGCGCGCAGGCTGGCGTCGAGCCCCTGGTCCTCGCGGATCATCTGGCCGACCACCTGCTCGCCGAGCGGGAAGGGATAGTCCGAACCGAGCACCACCCGGTCCTCGCCCATCACCTTGATCAGCATGGCGAGCGCATCCTCGTTGAACACCGCGGAATCGACATAGAAGCGATCGGTGTAGGACGAGGGCAGTTGGGGGCAGTCGACGCGGACGATGTCGCGGTTGCGCCAGGCATTGTCGACGCGGCCGAGCAGGAAGGCGAAGCTGCCGCCGCCATGCGCGAAGCACAGCCGCAGCGAACGCGGCAGCTTCTCGAACGCGCCCGACAGGATCAGCGACAGGATCGAGAGCTGGGTTTCGGCGGGCATGCCGACCAGCCACGACATCATATATTTGGGCATGCGCTGCTGCGCCATCATGTCCCAGGGATGGATCAGCACCGCCGCGCCGACATCGGCGCAATGGTGGAGGAAGGTGATGATGCCGGCATCGTCGAGATTGCGATCGCCGACATGGTTGCCGATCTGCACGCCGATATGCCCTTCGGCCATCGCGATATCGAGTTCGGCGCAGGCCGCGTCGGTATCCTGCAACGGCACCTGGCAGAGCGACTTGAGCCGCCGGGGATCATGCGCGCAGATCTCGCGCGCGGCACCGTTGAACAGCCGGGCGACTTCGCGCGCCTGGTCGGCCGGGCGGCCATAGGCGAAGAGCAAGGGCGTGGCGGACATCACCTGCACGTCGATGCCATGTTCGTCCATCGCCTCGATCCGGCGCTCGCCGCTCCAGCAATCGTCGAGCACGGGCCGGAATTCCTTCTGGCCGAGCATCAGCATCGCGCGGCCCTGCCCGAGCTGCTTCATCCAGGGCCAGTCGGGCGTGCCGAAGCGCGCCTCCAGATCGGGCCAGTGTTCGGGCAGGAAATGGCTATGGATATCGACCGAGAACGACATGATCTGACTTACGCCTTGCCGGGATGGAGGGTGCCGCACGCGCGGCAGGTTCGGAGGTCTTCGCTGTCGTAGAATTGCGCGAAGAGCGGGGGCAGGTCCGCGACGATGCTCTTGAGCTGCACCTCGACGCGGTGGACGATCTCGCCGCAGTCGCCGCAATACCATTGGAAGGCGTCGAGCATGCCGGCGGGGCGCTGGCGTTCGATCACCAGCCCGATGCTGCCCGCGACGGGGCGCTGCGGCGAATGCGGCACGCCCGGCGGCAACAGGAAGATGTCGCCTTCGCGGATCGGCAGGTCCTGAGGCTTGCCGTCCTTCCACAGGCGCAGGTTCATGTCGCCTTCGATCTGGTAGAAGAACTCCTCGCAGGGATCGACATGATAGTCGGTGCGCGCATTGGGGCCGCCGACGATGGTGACGATCAGGTCGCTGTCCTGCCAGATCTGCGCATTGCCGACGGGCGGCTTGAGCAGGTCGCGATGCTCCTCGATCCATTTGTGGAAATTGAAGGGGAGGCCATATGTCAGCATCTCAGTTCGCCTCGCTGCCGTCTTGCCCGCGCGCCCTGGGCGCATAGGCGGTTGCCTTGATCTCGATGAGGAGATGGGGGTGGGGAAGCTGGTGCACCGCCACCGTGGTGCGGGTGGGGCCGTCGGTGCCGAAATATTCGGCATAGACTGCGTTGAATCCCCGAAAATCGTTCATGTTGACGAGGAAGACGCCCAGATCGACGACATCGCCGAGCGTGGCGCCCGCGTCCGCCAATATGTCGGCGATATTCTCGATCACGGCGCGGGTCTGCGCGGCGATGTCGAGCGTGGTCGCGCCGAATCCGTCGGCCTCCGCGCCCGCGATGCTGTTGTCCGCGCGGCGCGCGCTGGTGCCCGAGACGAAGATGAAATCGCCCGCGCGCCGATAATGCGGAAAGGCGCCGCGCGGCACGGCCTTGCCGGGGATGACCCGGCCCGCTTTCACGGCATCCCCGCTCATGCGGACGCTCCGACGACGCTGAAGCCGGCCTGGCCGAGCGGCCCGGCGTCGAGCGAGACCCGGATGCCGGGTTTCAGCGCCTCGGCCGAGGTGGCGGCGCCGCACAGGATGATCCAGCCCGCCTCCAGCGTCACGCCCGATGCTGCGGTCAGCCGCGCGGCCTCGACCAGCGACTGGACGGGATCGCCGAGAATGGCTTCGGTCGAGCCTGACTGGACCGGTTCTCCGTCGAAACGCATCGTCATGCCGATATCGGACAGGTCGTCGAACGGCGCCTGCCAGGGGCCGATCACGAATGCCGAGGATGAGGAATTGTCGGCGACGACATCGCTCAGCGCGAAGCGGAAATCGGTGTAGCGGCTGTCGATGATCTCGATCGCGGGCGCGATCTCGCCGATCGCCGCGCGCGCCTCGGCCGGCGTCACCGCGCCTGACAGTGGCGCCTTCAGCCGGAACGCGATTTCGGGTTCGGCGCGGGGATGGACGAAGCGGGCCATGTCGAGCGTGCCGCCGTCCGCGATCCGCATCGCGTTGGTCAGCCGGCCCCAGATCAGGTCGGATACGCCCATCTGCGCCATCTTCGCGCGGCTGGTGAAACCCATCTTCATGCCGACAAGCGTTTCACCGCGCGCGATGCGGCGGTCGATCAGGCGCCGTTGCACCGCATAGGCGTCGTCGAGCGCGAAGCCGGGATGCTCGGCGGTGATCTGCGCGGTCGAGCGCGCGGTCAGCGCGGCGGTGTCGAGCCGTTCGGCGATGAGATCCAGATCGGGCATAAGCGCGCTCACAATTTGATGCAGATGTTCATGGGTTCGGAATAGAAGGCCAGCGAATGTTCGCCGCCCTCACGGCCGATGCCCGACAGCTTCACCCCGCCGAACGGCGTGCGCAGGTCGCGCAGGAACCAGTCGTTGACCCAGACTACGCCGGTTTCCATGCGTGCCGCGACACGGTGCGCGCGGCCGACGTCGCGTGTCCAGATCGCGGCGGCCAGGCCGTAGCGCGAGTCATTGGCCATCTCGACCACCGCATCCTCGTCATCGAAGGGCGCGATATGGCAGATGGGGCCGAATATCTCCTCGCGCACGCAGCGCGCGGTTTCGGGCAAGCCGGTCAGGATCGTCGGTTCGACGAAGAAGCCGTTGGCGATGTCGCCGTCGAGCGCGGGCACGCCGCCACCCGCCACGATCGTCGCGCCTTCCTCCACCGCGAGCCGGTAATAGCCGAGCACCTTGTCGCGATGCTGGGCGGAGATCAGCGGCCCCATATCAGCGCCGTCGAACGGATCGCCGACCTTCAGCGCATTCGCCCGCGCCGCGAGTTCGGCGACGAAGCGGTCATAGATCGGCCGTTCGACATAGACGCGTTCGGAGCACAGGCAGACCTGCCCGCAATTGGAGAAGACCGAGCGCATCGTGCCCGCGATCGCCGCGTCGAAATCGGCATCGGCGAAGACGATCGCGGCGTTCTTGCCGCCCAGTTCGAAGGAGAGCGGCTTCACCCCGTCGGCGGCGCCGCGCATGATCGTGGAGCCGGTCGCGGATTCGCCGGTGAAGGTGATCGCGTCGATATCGGGATGGCCGACCAGCCATTCGCCGGTCGATCCGCCGCCAAAACCATGGACGAGGTTGAACACGCCGGCGGGCAGGCCGACCTGATCCATCACTTCGGCGAGCAGGGTGGCGGTCGACGGCGTCTCCTCCGACGGCTTGGCGACGATGGTGTTGCCACACGCCAGCGCGGGCGCGACTTTCCAGGTGAGCAGCAGCAGCGGCAGGTTCCAGGGGGAGACCACCGCGACCACGCCGAGCGGCCGCGCGATGCTGTAGTTGATCGCACCGCGCCCGTCGGGCGTGTCGCTCTGGAAGCTCGTCATCGCGCGCGCCTGGGCGAGCGCCGCGAAGCTGCGGAAATTGGCGGCACCGCGCGGAATGTCGATCGTCGTCGCCTGGAGCAGCGACTTGCCGGTGTCCGCGATCTCGGCGGCGACGAACTCGTCGAACCGCGCCTCGATCGCGTCGGCGATGGCGACGAGCATCGTGGTGCGCGCGGCCAGCGTCATCCGCGCCCATGGGCCTTTGAGTGCGCGCTTCGCCGCGCTCACCGCTGCGTCGACCGCCGCCTTGTCCGCCAGCGCGACATTTCCGATCGCCTGGCCGGTCACCGGATCGACCACCGGAAAGCTGGTTTCCGATCCGACGAACGCGCCGTCGATGTAATTCGGAAGGGTGCGGCCGGCGAAGGGATAGGGGGTTTTCGGCATTCGGATTCCAACGCTCGGGCTTTGTGAATGCGCCAAAACTATGGATTGTTTTTATAATGCGAAAATAATATTTTGAGGGCGTTGTATAACTTTACTGTGATAGGACGGCGATGGCTGGAGAGGCGACACCGCAGGTCGTGGAGAACCGGCTGCTCGCGCGGCTGAAGCTGCGCCAGCTGAAATTGCTGATCACCGTAGGCGAGCAGCGCAACATCCTGCGCGCCGCCACCCTGCTCAACGTCGCCCAGCCGGCGGCGACCAAGATGATCCGCGATCTTGAGGCGACCTTGGGCATGCAATTGTTCGAACGCTCCTCGCGCGGCGTGACGCCGACGCTTTATGGCGACGTCATCATCCGCCACGCCAAGCTGATCCTGGCGCAGGTCCGCCATGCCAGCGAGGAATTGCTGTCGCTGCGCGAAGGCACGACGGGCAAGATCGCGGTGGGCACGCTGCTCGCCGCCGCACCCAGCCTGCTGCCGCGCAGCATCGTCGCGCTGAAGCGCGAGCGGCCGGGCATCACGGTTTCGGTGGTGGAGGGCACCAACGACAAGCTGATGCCGATGCTGCGCGTCGGCGATCTCGATCTGGTGGTCGGCCGCCTGCCCGAATATCGCGAGCGCGAGGGTCTGGTGCAGGAAATGCTCTATGACGAGCCCGTCTCGATCGTCGTGCGCAAGGATCATCCGCTGACCCGGCTGCCGACGGTCACGCTCGCCGATCTCCAGGCGCAGGACTGGATCATGCCGCCGCCTGAAACCTCGCTGCGCCGCCAACTCGAGGAATGTTTCCGCAAGGCCAAGCTGGAACTGCCGGTGCGCGCGGTGGAATCGGTCTCGATCCTCGCCAATTACGCGATCCTGCGAGAGACCGACATGGTCGCGGCGGTGCCGTATCAGGTGGCCGATGCCCAGCACGATCTGGTGCGGCTGCCGGTCAATCTGGAGATCGGCTATGGCGCGGTCGGCGTGACGCTGCGCGAGGGTGTCGATCGGTCCCCGGCGACGAATTATTTCGTCGCCGTGCTCAAGCGCGTCGCCGCCGAATCCGCCGCCGACCATGCCGGCGACGGATAAGCAGCAATCAGGTCACGGCCTCGACGGCGGCGAAGGCGGGATCGCGCCAGGCACCGCTCATCATGATGTCGTGGAGGATCTCCACCGCATCCCAGATATCGACATAGCGCAGATAGAGAGGCGAGAAGCCGAACCGGATCGACGACGGCGCCCGGAAATCGCCGATCACGCCGCGGCTGATCAGCGCCTTCATGATCGGATAGCCTTGGGGGTGCTCATAGGCGATATGGCCGCCGCGCGCGTCTGGATCGGCGGGGCTGCCGAGTTCGAAGCCGGCATCACCCAGCCGCGCCGCGACCAGATCCTGGAACAGGGCGCCCAGCGCGCGCGATTTGGCACGTGCGCGATCCAGCCCCGCGCGTTCGGCGATGTCGATCCCGGCTTCGGCGGCGACCATGCTCAGGATCGGCTGAGTGCCGGTGAGCGTCCGGCCGATGCCGGTGGCGGGCGCATAATCGCGATCGAAGGCGAAGGGCGCGCCATGGCCCCACCAGCCGGTCAGCGGCTGGACGAGATCGGCCTGGTGGCGTTTCGCGGCGAACTGGAAGCCGGGGCTGCCGGGGCCGCCGTTCAGATATTTATAGGTGCAGCCGACCGCGAGATCGGCATTGCAGCCGTTGAGGTCGACGGGAATGGCGCCCGCGCTGTGGCACAGGTCCCACAATGCCAGCGCGCCGGCTTCGTGCGCCCGCGCGGTGATCGCGGCCATGTCGAGGATATGGCCGGTCTTGTAGTGGGTCTGGGTGAGCACCACCACCGCGACATCGCCATCGATGGCGGCGGCGATAGCGTCATGTTCGGCGAAGCGGATGACATGGCCCTGGCCGAGCGTGGCGATCAGCCCCTGGACGACGTAATTGTCGGTCGGGAAATTGCTGCCCTCCATCACGATCACGCGGCGATCGGGGCGCAGCGCGAGCGCGGCGGCGACCATGCGGAACAGGTTGATGCTGGTGCCGTCGGTCATCACGACTTCGCCCGCATTGGCGCCGATCAGCCGCGCGATCCGGTCGCCCAGCCGATAGGGAAGCTGGAACCAGCCAGACCGGTTCCAGCTCGTGATCAGCCGTCGGCTCCATTCCTCGGTCGCGGCTTCGTTGACGCGCGCCAGCGCCGCGCTCGGGCTCGGCCCCAGCGAATTGCCGTTCAGATAGATGGTGGCTTCGGGAAGCGTGAATTCGCCGATGAAGCCGGCCAGCGGATCGGCCGCGTCGCGGGCGAGCGCGGCTTCGCGGGAGAGGTCGGCGGGAAGGCGCGGGGCGGTCGCCATGCCGGTCAGGCCGGCCTGGGCTTGAAGGTGGCGGTGCCCACCCAGCCGCGTTCGGAAACGTCCATCATCACCCCCTCGGGACCGGTCATCTTGTATTCGGCATTGTCCTTGGCCGGGTTCATGCCGAGCCCCTGCGCTATATTGACGTCGTGGCGCGGGGCAAAGCCGGAGTTCTCGAACCGGTCGACGATCTCCTCGATATCCTCGCACTGGAAGCCGAGATGATGGAGGCCGGTATAGCCCTCGTCGAACTCCATGCCGGCGGCGGGACGGTTCTTGAAGTTGAGCAATGCGATGTTGATCGTGCCGTCGGTGACGTAATAGCCGCGCGCGTTGCGGCTATCGATGCGGCCGGCGATCGTCCAGCCGAGCACCTCGACGAAGAATTTGGAGGCGTTGTCGGGGTCGGCCGATGCGATCGCGACATGCTTGAGGTGAACCGTCATTCTTGAGTTTTCCTTTCTAGCTGCCCACGCGCAGCGGGGCGCTCAGGCCGCGCAGCGCCGCGATCATGCTGAGCGCGGTGATCCGGCCGGTGCCGGGATTTTCGTCGGTCGGGATATTCTCGATCTCCAGGCCCAGCCTGGCGCTGTCCGAGTCCACATCGATGCGATGGCAGTTGCGGACCTTGCTGGGATCGGCCCAGATCTCGAGTTCGGTACGATCGGGACCGATGCCCGCCAGGCCGAGCGCCGCCGCGACATTGACGTTGGAGGGAAAGGCGAGCGCGCCTTCGCGCGCGCTGCCGCGAAACAGCAGCAGCGGCTCGGTCAGCGCGTCGAGGTCGATCCGGTTCTCGACCACATATTTGGCGGTGCGCAGCGAGCGCGGCGGCTTGCGCGTGACCATGCGCACCGAATGGATGGTGCCTTCCGCCGCCGCGCGCACCGCGTCGAAGCCCAGCAGCGCGCCGGTCGCCAGGATGATCTGTCCACCGCCCCGGCGGGCATGGTCGACGATGTCGGGATGCTGGAGGATCGCGGCGCCGCTGACGGTGACGAGCGTGCGGCCCGCCGCCAGCGCCGGTTCCGCGATCGCCGCGAAGGCGGCGGTCGGCGCGCATTCGACGATGATGTCGCAGCGTTCGGCGAGTTCGGATGGCCCGACCAGCGGGACGGCGATGCCCAGCGACGCCATCCTCGCCTCGGCGGTTTCGCGTCGTCCCGAACTGAGCGCCGCGAGCGCGAGCCCGGGCAGGTCGTGCACGAGGCGCGCGGCGACGACCGCGCCGATTGTACCGAAGCCGGCGATGCCGACGCTGTGAGTCATGATTGGCCTTCCGCTGATCAGGCGGCGAGCATAGGGGATCGATCTATCACTGAAATATAGAAATCGGTCGGCTTATTATATGGGTCTGGAATAATAATGGTGCAGCCATCATTATTCCGAAAGCGAATATGGGCGGGTGGTTTTTATAGGTTTATCGTGCGCCAAACGGCGCTAGCGCGGCGATGACGGGCGATCATCTCCGATCGTCCGCTTCAGGATCGGGGAAAGATCGATGGATATATCGCAGGCTCTGGCGCTTGCCGCCGCGATGCTGGCGACGGGGCTTGCCGGTGGCGTGATCGCCGGCATGCTCGGCGTGGGCGGGGGGATCGTCGTGGTGCCGATCCTCGATCTGGCATTGGGTTTTCTCGGCGTCGATCCGGCAATCCGCATGCAGGTCGCGGTCGCGACCTCGCTGGCGACGATCATCCCGACCTCGATCTCCTCGTCGCGCGCGCATCGCGCGAAGGGTGCGGTCGATGGCGATCTCGTCCGCCGCTGGGGCGTCGCGATCTTCCTGGGCGCGATCGCGGGCACGCTGATCGCATCGCATGTGCACAGCATCGTGCTGTCGGGCGTGTTCGCGGTGGTTGCCTTCATCGTCGCCGCCAAGATGCTGCTGCCGCTCGATCATGTCACGTTGGCGGATGGCGTGCCGCATGGGCTGGCCGCGCAGCCGCTGCCGTTCGCGGTCGGCACGACCTCGTCGATGATGGGGATTGGCGGCGGCACCCTGAGCGTGCCGATCCTGACCCTGATGAATTATCCGATCCACCGCGCCGTCGGCACCGCCGCGCTGTTTGGGCTGCTGATCAGCATTCCCGGCACGATCGGCTATATATTGGGCGGCTGGGGCGATCCGCGCCTGCCGATGGCCAGCCTCGGCTATGTCAATGTGATCGGCTTCCTGCTGATCGCGCCGATGACCTGGATCTCGGCGCCCTGGGGCGCGGCGCTCGCGCATCGCCTGTCGAAGCGGCAACTGGGCGTCGCGTTCGGAATTTTCCTGCTGATCGTCGCGATACGCATGGCGTGGCGCGTGATCACGAGCTGAAGGAGTTTTCATGATCGTCGAACCGCAAGTGCCGCCGACGCTGCCGATCGTCGGGGGCGGTCGCTTTCCCGTGGGCCGGATCTTCTGCGTCGGCCGCAACTATGCCGAACATGCGAAGGAGATGGGCGACGCGGTTCCCGAACCGCCCTTCTTCTTCATCAAGCCGGCAAGCTGCCTGCCCGCCACACCCGGACGCCTGCCTTATCCGCCGTTGACCGAGGATCTCCACCATGAGGTCGAGCTGGTTGTGGCGCTCGGCCTGGGCGGCGCCGATATCGCGGCGGACGATGCGATCCGCCATGTCTTCGGCTACGCGGTGGGGCTCGATATGACGCGCCGTGATCTTCAGGGCGCTGCCAAGGACAAGCGCCGACCCTGGGATATGGGCAAGAGCTTCGACGGCGCCGCGCCGGTCGGGCCGATTCTGCCCGCCGCCGATGCGGCCGGGCTCGACGATGCCGCGATCACGCTCACCGTCGACGGCGCGTTGCGGCAGCAGGGGCGGCTGGCCGACATGATCTGGCCAGTGGCGGAGATCGTCGCGGCGCTGTCGCGCTATCTTCGTCTGATGCCGGGCGATCTGATCTTCACCGGCACGCCCGCCGGCGTCGGCCCGGTGGTGCGCGGTGAGCGGCTGGAGGCGCGGATCGACGGGCTGCCGCCGCTCGATGTCGAGATCATCTGAGCGCCTGTTTTGAAATGCGCCGGTGCGGCTTTGGAAATGTGCTCTTCCGCACATTTCCCAAACGGACTCTGAGCGCCGCGCGCCTATAGGAAAATAGGGAGGAGATATTCCAAAGTGATATTATGAATGTCGTTCGTTATGCCTTTTATTGATCCAGAGACGATGGTCCGCCGAAGCGATCCGCCAATGGGCGCCGGCGCAGTTTTTGGAGATGGCAATGACGGCACCCTGGTTCGGGCTTGCGCGTTATATGGCGCAGGAGGGCACGCGATCCGCGCTCGTGCTCGACGAGGCGCTCTACGATCTTGCCGAGATCGCGGGCCGGCTCACGGTCGGTGAGGCGTTGGCGGCGCGGATCGGTTCGGTCGACGCGCTGATCCGCGACTGGGATGCGATCGGCGCCGAACTGGCGGCTCTGGCCGATCGCGCGCGGGGCCTGGCCCTCACCCCGATCGCCGCCACGCCGCTGGCGCCCTTCATGCCGCACCGCGTGTTCGGCGCGGCCTCCAACTATATCGAGCATGCCGATGAGATGGCGACGAAGCTCGCCGCCAAGTCGGACAGCCAGCCCTATATCTTCCTCAAGACCGCCGACAGCGTCATCGGACCCGGCGAGACGGTATTGCTGCCGCCCGAAAGCGCACGGGTCGACTGGGAAGTCGAGCTGGGCGTCGTCATCGGCCGTGGCGGGCGGCGCATCCCGGTCGATCGGGCGCATGACCACATCGCCGGCTATGTGATCGTCAACGATGTTTCGGCGCGCGACCTGACGCGGCGCAGCGACTTTCCGTTCTCGCACGACTGGTTCCGCGGCAAGAGCTTCGACAGCTTCACCCCGATGGGCCCGTGGTTCGTGCCGCGCGATTGCCTGGGCGATCCGCACGATCTTCGCCTCAGGCTCAGCGTCAATGGCGAGATGATGCAGGACGGCAATTCGGGCGACATGATCTTCAACGCCTACGAGCAGATCGCCTATCTCTCGACCCTGCTGGCGCTGAAACCCGGCGACGTGATCGCGACGGGCACGCCCGCCGGCGTTGGCATGGGGCGCGGCATTTTTCTGAAGCATGGCGACGAGATGGTGGCGACGATCGATGGCGTCGGCACGCTCGCCAATCCGGTTCGCGCGGAGGTGATTGTATGATCGGCAAGAGGATGATCGGCGCGGCCGCTGCGGCGCTCGCGCTTGCTTTGACCGGATGTGGCGATGGCGGCGGCACCGACAAGGAGAAGGTGACCTTCAACATGTCGTGGCTGCCCCAGGGCAGCATGAGCGGCGTGATCGCGGCGATCGACAAGGGCTATTATGCGGAGGCCGGCCTCGACGTGAACGTCGTGCGCGGCTTCGGCGGCATCCGGACCGCGAACGAGCTCGACCAGGGCATGTTCGAATTCGGCTATGGCGATCCGATCTCGGTGGTGCTCAACCGCAACAATGGCGGCAAGACCAAGATGGTCGGCACGATCAACACGCGCTGGCCCGCCGGCCTCTGCTACATCAAGGAGCGCCACGACATCGCGAAACCCGCCGATCTGGCGGGGCTCACCGTGGGCGGCGGGCAAAGCTCGCCGATGCAGGCGCTGGTGCCCGCCTGGCTGGAACGCAACGGCGTCGACAAGACGAAGGTGAAGCTGCTCCAGCTCGATCCGGCACTGGTCGTCACCTCTCTGGTCGAAGGCAAGATCGACGCGGGCGAATGCTGGGAAGGCAACAGCCTGCCGCTGTTCCGCAAGCGCGCGAAGGAAGCCGGGGTAACGCTTGGCTGGCTGCCCTATTCGGCCTTCGGGCTCGACATCTATGGCAGCGGCATCCTCTCCACCGAGGCGATGCTGGCCGAACGCGCGGCGACGGTGAAGAAGTTCCTCGACGCCACCTATCGCGGCTATGCCTATTCCGCCGCCAATCCCGACGAGGTCGTCGGCATGATGGTGAAGCGCTTCCCGATGCTGGAGCCGGAGATCACCAGACAGCAGATGCTGGAGACCACGGCGCTGATGAAGGACGGCGCGGGCCGCTTCGACCCCGCGCGCGTTGCCAGCACGCTCGACTTTCTGAAACAGGCCTATCCGTTGAAGGCCGATCTCGCGCCCGGCGACGTGTTCGCCGGCGCGCAATAGGGCGCGGCCGATGTATCGCCCCAGGCCCACCAAGCTCGGCCATCTCGTGCTCAAGGTCCGCGATGTCCAGGCCTCGCTCGCCTTCTACCGGGATATCGTCGGCCTCGATGTGTCCGACTGGATCGACGATCGCATGGTCTTCCTGCGCAGCGGCCAGGATCATCATGATCTGGCGCTGTTGCAGATGAGCCCGGACGAGGTCGCGCGGCACGAGCCCGGCCGGTCCCCGGTCGAGCATTTCTCCTATCATGTCGAAAGCATCGACGAGGTCGAGGCGATCGCCGCGATGCTCGTCGAGCGCGGCGTGCCGATCGATCGCGGCATCGGCAAGCATGGCCCGGGCGGCAACAGCTTCCTCGTCTTCCGTGATCCCGACGGCAACAATGTCGAATTCTATTCGGACATGATCCAGGTCGGCCCGGACTTTCCGCCGCATGAGCCGCAGGTGTGGGACGGCGCGGAGATGGCGACCTTCGATCGCTGGGCGCTCGACCATTTCCTGGTGCCGCCGCCCGAACGGATCGCGAAGATCCTGAAACCGCGCAAGGACGACTGATCATGGCCGTGCAGGGGGAGAAGCGGTCCAATCCGCTGATCGCCGGCGCCTTTTTCGTGGCGCTGGCGCTGATCTGGGAATTCAGCGTCCGCTGGTTCGGCGTGAAGGCCTATCTGCTGCCGTCGCTCAGCGATATCGGCGTGGCCTTCTGGGATGCGCGCGGATTGCTGCTCGAACACGGGCTGGTGACCTTGGGCGAAGTGCTCAGCGGCTTCGTCGCGGCGGCGGTGCTCGGCGTCGCGCTGGCCGCGCTGATCCATGTCGTGCCGATCGCGCGATCGACGCTCTATCCGATGGTGATCGCGCTGCAGAGCATCCCCAAGATCGGCCTCGCGCCGCTGATGGTGGTGTGGCTGGGCTATGGCTTCGGATCGAAGCTGGTGATGGCGTTCCTCTTCGCCTTCTTCCCGATCGTGATCGCGACGCTGGGTGGGCTGGCGGGCGTGCCCGCCAATCTGGAGGAGCATTTCCGCGCATTGGGCGCCGGCCGCTGGACGATGTTCCGCAGGCTTCAGGTGCCCGCCGCGATGCCCAACTTCATGGACGGCTGCAAGGTGGCGATGCCGCTCGCGGTGATCGGCGCGATCGTCGGCGAGTTCGTCGGATCGAACAATGGCCTGGGCAACGTCATCCTGCTCGCGACCGGATCGTCGCAGACCGCGCTCACCTTCGCCGCGCTGCTGGCGGTGACGCTGCTTTCGCTCGCGATGTTCTACATCGTCGAGCTGGTGTCCAAATTCATCTGGTGGCGGGCGATATGACCGAGATGGCGATCCGGGTCGACGGACTGACCAAATATTATGGCGGCGCCGGCGGCACCAAGGCGCTGGAGGATGTCGATCTCGGCATCGGCGATTGCGAGTTCGTCTCGATCATCGGGCCTTCGGGCTGCGGCAAGAGCACGTTGCTGCGCATCCTGGCCGGCCTGCACGGGCATGACAGCGGCACGGCGACGCTGTTCGGCGAGGCGGTGACCGCGCCGCGCGACGATGTCGGGGTCGTCTTCCAGACCTCCAACCTGCTGCCCTGGCTGACGGTGACGCGCAACCTGACGCTCGCGCTTGAGATCCGGCACGGCAAGGCGGCCGCCGCGGCGGCCGATGTCGCGGCGATGATCGAACTGCTCAACCTGAAGGGTTTCGAGGACAAGTTCCCGCACGAACTGTCGGGCGGCATGAAGCACCGCGTCGCCATCGGCCAGGCGCTGATGCAGAATCCGCGCGTGCTGCTGATGGACGAGCCGTTCGGCGCGCTCGACGCGCTGACCCGCGACCGGCTCAATATCGAACTGCTGCGACTGTGGCAGCGCGATCGCAAGACCGTGGTGCTGATCACCCACAGCATTTCGGAAGCGGTGCTGCTGTCCGATCGCGTGCTTGTTCTCTCCGAACGCCCCGGCCGGCTGATCGCCGATATCCGCATCGATCTGCCGCGTCCGCGCGATCCCTCCACCACCCGCGACCTTCCAGCGTTCGGCGATCATGTCGTCGAACTGAGCCGGATCATGGGCGTCGTCTGATACCGGGAAACAGCCATGCCTCTTCTGCCGATCGGCCAGAGCGAACTCTATTATGAAGACCAGGGCGAAGGGCCCGCGATCGTGCTCGCGCACGGCATCGGCGGCAATCATGCGAGCTGGTTCCAGCAGGTGCCGGTCTTCGCGCAATCCTATCGCGTCGTGACCTTCGATCATCGCGGCTTCGGCCGATCGAGCGATGTCGAGGGCGCGGGGCGGAGCGCCTTCGTCTCAGACCTGCTCGCCTTGCTCGATCGTCTCGGCATCGAACAGGCGGTGCTGGTCGGCCAGTCGATGGGCGGAGGGACGTGCATCGCCTTCGCGGCCGGGCACCCCGATCGCGTACGGGCGCTGGTGCTCGCCGCCTCGCTTCACGCGATCGCGGAGGATGGTCCGGTCGCCGCGCTGATGGACGCGGCGCGCGCGGCGACCGATGACCTCGATCAGCTCGACCGCGTGCTCGATTCCGCGTTCCGGGATGCCAATCCGGTTCAGGCGTCGCTCTATTCGGCGCTCGCGAGCTTCAATCGCACCGATCGTCACAGCCTGGCGGGCGCGTGGCCGGCGACACTCGCGCCCGAAGCGGTGGGCGGGGGCAAGCCCGTGCTGTTCCTGGCGGGAACGCGCGATCCGCTTTTCCCGATCGAGGCGATCCGGCAGGTGCAGGCGCGCGTGCCGGGATCGTTCCTCGTCGAGGTCGATGCCGGCCATTCGGGGTTCTTCGAACATGCGACCGAATTCAACGACAGCGTGCTGAGCTTCCTCGCCGCATGCGGCATTCGCGGCCGCCGGCGCAGTGCGCACAGCAACGCGGCCGGCTATGTCGCCCCAACCCAGAATTGAAGGATAGATCATGACCGGTACCACCGTAGCCCAGGCACTGGTGACGTCGCTCAGGGATATGGGCGTCCGCCATGTCTTCGGCGTGCCCAGCGGCGGCTGGGTCGATTATATGGAAGCGCTGCGGACGACGGACGGCATCGATTTCGTGCTGACCAGCCATGAGGGCGGCGCCAGTTTCATGGCCGATGTCTGCGGGCGGCTGACCGGGGTTCCCGGCGTGTGCTTCGGCACCTTCGGGCCGGGCGCGACCAATCTTTCCACCGGCGTGGGCGGCGCGCTGCTCGATCGTTCGCCGATGATCGCGCTGACCGACGAGATGCCGGAGGCATTGCGCAGCCGCACGGTGCAGATGGGCATCGATCATCAGGCGCTGTTCCGGCCGATCACCAAATGGACGACCCGGCTGGAGGCGGACTCGCTTGGCGAGACATTGGCCGAAGCCGCCGGCATCGCGGTTTCCGGGCGGCCGGGTTCGGTCCATATCGGCTTGCCGGTCGGCCTCAGCGCCGCGCCTGCCGGGAACGGCACGGCCGGGCCGGTCGCCGCCACGGCGCCCGCGCCGGCCGATGCTTCGGCGATCGCCGCGCTGACCACCGCCTTCGCCGCCGCGCGCAAGCCGATCCTCGCCGTCGGGCTGGGCGCCGCCCATGCGCGCGTCGGCGACAAGGTGGCCGCGCTCGCCGAGCGTTTCGGATTGCCGGTGGTGCTGACGCCGATGGCCAAGGGCCTGATCGCCGAGGATCATCCGAGCTATGCCGGCGTGCTGTTCCATGCGCTCAGCGATCTTGTCGGCCGCACCCATGCCGAGGCCGATCTGGTGGTCGCGATCGGCTATGATCCGGTCGAGTTCAATTTCGAAGGCTGGATGCGCGACGGTCTTGCGGTCGCCAGCATCGATGTCGAACCCGTCGATATCGATACGGCCAAGCATCCGGTCGCCGCCGATGTCGTCGGCGATATCGGCGCCAGCCTCGATGCGCTGCTCGCGCTCGATGCCGCCCCGAAGGATTGGGACATGGCGGCGGTCGCGGCCCGCACGGCGGAGCTGTTCGCGCGGCTGTCGCCCGACAGTAACCGTTTCGGCCCCTGCGCCGCGCTCGATGTGCTGCGGGATGTGTTGCCGGCGGACGGCATCATGACCTGCGATGTCGGCGCGCATACCCATCTGATCGGCCAGAAATGGCCGACGCCGGCGACGGGCACGCAGATCATGTCCAATGGCTGGTCGTCGATGGGCTTCGGCCTGCCCGCAGCGATCGCCGCCAAATTGTGCCGGCCGGACACGTCGGTCTGCACGGTCGTCGGCGATGGCGGTTTCCTGATGACCGTCGGCGAACTGGCGACGGCGGTGCGTGAGAAGCTGCCCATCGTCATCCTCGTCTTCACCGATAATGATCTGGCGCTGATCCGCATCAAGCAGGAGAAGAAGGACAATCCGATCTATGGCACGCCGGTGCGCGCCGAGGGCACGATCGGTGGCCCGTCGCTGTTTGGCGTGCCCGTCGTCACCGTCGCCGATCCCGACGCGCTGCGCGCGGCGCTGGTCGACGCCTTCGCCGCCGACGGTCCGGTGATCGTCGAGGCGTTGCTCGACAGCCGCGAATATGACGGGCTTGTCCTCCACAAGGACAAGCCGTGATGCTCATGCCGGTCGAGGTGAAGCGCTCGCTGCTCGTCGGCGGTGTCTGGCGCGGCGCCGCGACCGGCATGGCGATCGACAATCCCTTCACGGGCGAGGTGATCGATCGCGTCGCCTGCGCCACGCCGGCCGACGCCGCCGATGCGGTGGCGAGCGCGGTGCGCGGGCAGCGGGCGCTGGCGGCGCTCAGCGCGGCGGCGCGCGCGGCGATCCTCCACTGCGCGGCCGATGCGCTGGCGGCCCGGTCTGCGCGGTTCGCCGCGATGATCACGGCGGAGACGGGCAAGACCATCACCGCATCGGCCAAGGAAGCGGCGCGCGCGGTCAATACGCTGCGGCTGTCGGCGGAAGAAGCCGGGCGGCTGACCGGCGAGACCGTGGCGTTCGACAGCTTCGCGGGCGGCGAGGCGCGCAGCGGCTATTATGTTCATGAACCCGTTGGCGTGATCGCGGCGATCACGCCGTTCAACGATCCGCTCAACCTGGCCTGTCACAAGCTGGGGCCGGCGATCGCGGCGGGCAATGCCGTGGTGCTGAAGCCCGCGGACCAGGCGCCGCTCACCGCGATCATGCTGGCCGAACTGCTGCTGGAAGCGGGCCTGCCCGCCGAAGCGCTCAACCTGCTGACCGGCCATGGCCGCGACTTCGGTGACGCGCTGGTCGCGGCGGAGGATGTCGCGATGGTCTCGTTCACCGGCGGAGAGCGTGTGGGCGCGCAGATCGCGCACGCGGCGGGGATCAAGCGCATCGGCATGGAGCTTGGCGCGAATTCGCCCGTCATCGTCGCGGCGAGCGCGGATCTGGCGCGCGCCGCCGATGCCTGTGTGTCAGGCGCCTTCTGGGCGGCGGGGCAGAATTGCATCGGCGTGCAGCGGATCTTCATCCAACGCACCGCCTATGCCGCGTTCCGCGATCTGTTCGTCGCCCGCACCGCGAAACTCGTCGTCGGCGATCCGATGGCGGCTGAAACCGACATCGGCCCGATGATCTCCGAACGGGACGCGCAAAGGCTGCTCGACTGGACGGCCGAGGCGGTCGCGGCCGGCGCCCATGTGCTTGCCGGCGGTCGCCGCGACGGCGCGCTGCTCCATCCCACCGTGCTGGAAGCGGTGCCCGCCGATGCGCGGCTCGCCTGTCAGGAGGCGTTCGGCCCCGTCGTTAGCCTGTTTCCCTATGACGATCTCGATGCGGCGATCGCGGCGGCGAATGCGGGCGATTACGCGATCCACGCGGCGATCTTCACCGAGAGCGTCCGCGAGGCGCATCACGCCGCGCGAATGCTCCAGGCGGCCGGCGTGATGATCAACGATTCCACTGACTACCGGCTGGATGCGATGCCGTTCGGCGGCGCCAAGCGCGGCAATATGGGCCGAGAGGGCGTGCGTTTCGCGATCCGCGAAATGTCCCAGACCAAGGTGGTCTGTTTCAATCACGGCTGAGCCGTTTCGCGCGTCGGCCCTGTCCTCCGTCATGGCGGGGGATGACATCGACCCTTTCGAACAGTTACAGGGCGCGATGCCGGGCAGGCATCGCGCTTTTTTATTGGTGCTTGTCGATTAAGTGAGGAAAAGCAAAGGCTTGTCTTTGGTCTCGCAATCCGTTCGCGCGCTGCCCTGTTATCAAGGAATCCTATATCGAGGCATTACAATATTATTATTCACATATGGCCTTAGACCATAGGCTCCCACTTGATCGAGACTGCTGTCGGATCGAAGACACGATAAGCGTTCAAATGAAGAGCGCAGATCCGCTGGCGGTGATTAAAGGGGAAAGGGGCAACGCCGGTGCGCGACTATTCACATGCAAAGAAGATTGGGCTGCTGATCGGGGCGGCGACCATGATCGCCATGCCGGCGACCGGCCGGGCGCAGGACAGCGCACCGCAGGCAGCCGAAAGCGGCGGCCTTGAAGAAATCGTGGTGACGGCGCGCAAGCGTGAGGAATCGCTGCAGTCCACGCCGCTTTCGGTGTCGGCGTTCAGCGGCGACATGCTGGACAAGGCGGGCATCGACGATTTCTCGGAAATCGCGGCGCGCGTTCCCGGCTTCACGCTCAATCCGGACAATATCTCCGAGCCCAATATCTTCCTGCGCGGCATCGGCACCGATATCGAAAGCGCGGCGGCGAGCGCCGCGATCGGCTTCTTCCTCAACGACGTCTATCTGCCGCGCGCCCAGGGCACCGCGATCGAGCTGTTCGACCTGGAACGCGTCGAGATCGTGCGCGGGCCGCAGGGCACGCTCTATGGCAAGAATGTCGTCGGCGGCGCCATCAACTTCATCACGCGCAAGCCCACCGACAGCTTCCGCGCCGGCATAGAGGCGGGCATCGGCAATTACGGCGCGATCGAGGTGAAGGGCCATGTCGGCGGCGGCATCGGCGAGGGGCTGTCGGGCAGCATTGCCGCGACGTCGCGCATGCGTGACGGTTTCGCGTTCAACACCTTCACCGGCAACGATATCGAGGATCTGTCGGTCTTCGGCGTGCTCGGCCAGCTCCGCTACCAGCCGAGCGACGATCTCGACATCCTGCTGACCGGCGATCTCACGCGTCGCCGCGCGAGCGGCAAATGGGTCGATATCCAGATCCCGTCGGATCACAATATCCCCTTCGTCAATCCCGATCGCCGGCGCGGGCCGAACAATATCGACGGCCGCCAGAATGCCGATCTCGGCGGCGTCCATCTGACCGCCAACTGGGACAGCGGATCGGGCACGCTGACCTCGATCACCGCCTATCGCGAGGGGACCTTCGCGGCGAAGGGCAATGACGGCGGCAGCTTCATCGATTTCACCCGGCTGGTCTACGACGCGGGCGGGCGGATCAACTTCTTCGCGATCGATCGCGACGCCTTCAACGACGATTATTACGTCAACATCAAGGACGAGAAGGTGAAGAGCTTCTCGCAGGAGCTCCGTTTCCGCTCCGATTTCGAAGGGCCGTTCAATTTCCTCGCCGGCGTCTATTACCAGCATGAGGATGTCGATCGCGTCGAGGATGCCGACTATATCTTCGTCGACTATTTCGCGCAGGGGCGCGAGATCGCGGAGACCCGCCTGAAATCGGACACCTATGCGGCGTTCGTCGAAGGTACGTTCGACATCACCGATACGCTGGGGGTGACGGCGGGCATCCGCTACACCAAGGATCGCAAGCGCTTCTCCGTCTATCGCGAGACGATCGGCGATTTCCTGGGCGCCGAGTTCGAGGATGAGGCTGGCAATTTCACGCGCTCTTTCACGGCGTCCACGAAGCAGAGCTGGGATGCCTGGACGCCGAGCGTCAACCTGCACTGGAAGCCCGCCAAGGACGTCTATCTCTATGCGCTGGTGTCCAAGGGCTACAAGTCGGGAGGCTGGAACGGCGAGAATGCGACCAGCCCGGGCGAGGCGCGCGCATCCTATGATCCCGAATATGCGCTCAATTACGAAGTGGGCGCGAAGACGACCTGGCTCGACGGCCGCCTGCGCCTGAACCTCACCGGCTTCTGGACCGAATATAAGGATCTCCAGACCCAGCAGTTCGTGATCTTCGATCCCAACCTGCCCGCCGACAACGTCATCTCCAACGCGGGCAAAGCGCGGGTGCGCGGCATCGAACTGGAAACCGCCGTCGTGCCGGTCAACGGCGTGACGCTGTTCGCCAACTACACCTATATGAAGGCGAAGATCACCGGCGACCTGATCAGCACCGAGCTGCAATATGATCCGAGCTGCTTCTGCTCGGTGCCGGTGGCGACCAATCTCAAGGGCAATGTGCTGCGGCGCTCGCCGGAGAACGCCTTCACCCTCGGCGGCGACGTGACCTTGCCGCTGTCCGATCGCTTCGACGGCTTCCTGCGCGCCGATTATAGCTGGACCGGCGCGTTCTTCTTCGACAACGAGAACAGCCTGCGCACGCGCCAGTCCTCGGTCGGCCTGCTCAACGGATCGTTCGGCCTGTCGACCGAGGACGGCAAATGGCAGCTTTCGATCTGGGGCAAGAACCTGACCAACAAGCTCTATGAATCGGGTAAGTCGGACGTGATCGGGTCGGTCCTCGTCTCCTATGCGCCGCCGCGCACCTATGGCGCGACGCTGACCTGGAAATACTAGGACCGTCGCCATTCAGCCCATACCGGCCTGCGAATGGCGGTCTCCCGCGCTTCCGGTGCGCACGTACTTTAAGTACGCTGCGCTCCGGGTCGCGAAAAACCACCATTCTCGGCTCGGTCTGAACTGAATGTCGATCGGTCCCAGGGCCATGTCGAAACACCACCCGTCATGACATTCCCGCGAACGCGGGAATGTCGAGATGAGTTGATCCAGCTGGGTCAGACCCTGGAGCGCTTCCAACTGTGGGGGAACGGGCAATGCGCATCGGATTGATCGGGTTCGGGTTCATCGGCTCCGAAATTCATCGTCGCATTGCCCGGGGCGACGGGCCGCTTGAACTGGCGTTCGTCCACAGCCGCAGCCCGGCGCGGCTGGCGGGCGTCGATCCCGCGCTGATCCTCGACGATCTTGCCGACGCGCATCGTTTCGCGCCGGACCTGATCGTCGAGATCGCCGGGCCGCGGGTCACCGTGGATCATGGCGAGGCGTTGCTCGCCATCGCCGACTACATGCCGCTTTCGTTGACGGCGCTCGCCGATGACGATCTGCGCGCCAGGCTGATCGATCGCGCGGGCGCCACGGGGCATTCGCTATTCGTCGCGCATGGCGCGCTGGTGGGGGCGGACAGCCTGCTCGAATGGCGGGCGATGTGGGATCATGTGTCGATCTGTTTTCGCAAGCCGCCGCGCAGCCTGGGGCCGGCGGCGGCGGAGATCGACCGCGAGACCGTGATCTTCGACGGCAGCGTGCGCCGGATCGCGCGGCAATTCCCGCACAATGTCAACGCCATGGTCGCCTGCGCCCTCGCCACGACCGGGCTGGACGCGTGCCATGCCCGGCTGGTCGCCGATCCCGCGCTCGATCGTCTGGAACTGCTGATCGAGGCGAAGGGCAAGGACGGATCGCGGCTCAGGATCGAGCGCAGCCAGCCGGCGATCGGCGTTTCGGGCAGCGAGATGGCGGAAGCGGTCCATCGTTCGATCCTGCGCGCCGCCGGTTTCGCCGGAGCCATCGAATTCGTCTGAGGAGCCGAGCGTGGCCGAGATCTTCCCGTTCCTGTCGCAGACCGTCTTTCCCATCATCATCTTCGTGATCATGTTCGGCATGGGGCTGGCGCTTGGGCTTTCCGATTTCCGCGCGATCCTGGCATCGCCGCGCGCCGTGCTGGTCGGCCTGTCCGCGCAGATGCTGCTGCTGCCGCTGATCGCGATCACGCTCGCGCTTGTCCTGCCGGTGGGGCCGGAGGTCGCGGTCGGCCTCATCATCCTCGCCGCCAGCCCCGGCGGGGTGACCTCGAACGCGATCACGCTCGCGGTGCGCGCCGATGTCGCGCTCGCGGTCAGCCTCACCGCGCTCTCGACTCTGCTGGTCGCGGTGACCCTGCCGCTCTGGACCAGCTTCGCGCTGCACCAGTTCATGGGGGACATGCGCGCCGTCGCGATGCCGGTGGGCCAGACCGCGATGACGCTGGGGCTGCTCACGCTGTTGCCCGTCATGCTCGGCATGGCCGTTCGCGCGATGGCGCCCGCGATCGCCGCGCGCGGCGTCGAGGTCGGCCGGCGGCTGTCGGTCGTGCTGATCCTGTTCATGTGCCTCACCACCACCGGCTTCAACTGGCACCATCTCGCCGGCTGGCGCGTGCTGGTCGAAAGCTTCGGCGTCTGCCTGGCGCTGATGCTGCTGGCGATGATCGCGAGCCACATGCTGGCGCGGGCGGCGCGGCTCGGCCCGCTCCAGCGATTGACGATCGTGATCGAGGTGGGCGTGCACAATCTGGCGATCGCGCTGCTCGCTTCGGTGACGCTGATCGACATGCCGGCGATCGCGCGGCTGCCGCTCGCCTATGGCCTGCTGATGATCAGCATACCCTGGCTGTTCGTCCGCTGGGAGCGACGACGTGGCGCGCGCGCGGGTGATGGTCGAGCCGGGCGAAGCGCCCGCGAATATATGATAAGAGAATAGAAAAAGCTCAAAACACTATTTTGTGAATATAGCATGCGGCTCTAGCCTCATCGCCAGAGCAGACGAACCAGGGAGTGTTTCGTTGACCCCGACCATCGACAAATCCGCCTCGCCCCGCATCCGGGCGGTCATTCTGGCATGCTGCGCGGGCGCGGCGCTGATGCTGGGCACCGCGGCGCGATCGTCCGACCCAAAGGACGGGGAGCCGAAGATCGACATTCGCGATCCGGTGGTGAAGCAATGGCATGACCTGACCTATGACCGGAAGCCGCCGCTGCCCAAGCCCGGCGTCGATTACGGCGTCGATCCGAAGACCGGGGTTTTCGTGCATCCCAAGGCGACGCCGCTGCATGAGGAAAGCGCGCCCTTCCCGGGGCAGCTCACCTATTGGGACCAGAAGTCCTACGCCAAGAACATGGAAGTGGTCGCCTTCTATCCGCAGGTCGCCTCGCCCTTCCACACCTGGCAGAACATCGCGGACTTCAACGGCAAGCGGTATCTCTACGTCTATGACCGCCACAATCTGAAGATATTCGACATCACCGATCCGGCCAAGGCCAGGCTGCTGCTGACCAAGGGGCAGACATGGACGGGCAAGGGCGGCGGCGAAGCGGTCAATCCCTTCCCCGAAGGCGAGATGATCGGCGCGGCCTCGATCCAGTGGGACAAGAGCCGTGGCAAATATATCATGGTCCAGTCCAACGAGGTGCAGCGCTTCGGCATCTTCGAGGAGAAGATGACCGAGCCGGAGGGCGTCCAGAAGATCCGCGACTGGCCTTATCACAAGGGTTTCAACGTCTATGTGATGAACGGCCCGCTGCCCGACCAGTGGGAGAAGATCGCGACGCGCACCACCGACTACAAGCATCCCGACGCCAAGCCCGGCCATCAGCAGGGCTCGGGCTCGCTCGACGTTCCCGCCTGGTTCGGCGGCAAATACATGTTCCTCTCGACCGCGCCCGACGACAGTTTCGGGCTCACCGAATATCCCAATTATCTTTATTCGCCGGGATATCAGTCCTGGGACATGTCGGATCCGGCGAACCCGAAATTCCTCCAGCAATTCTCGGTGCCCGGCCAGATCGTCGGTGATCCGGCGGAGGCCGACGCCTATCTCAAGAATCCGCGCGCGGGCAACCGAACGTCATGGATGGGATCGCGCATGCCGATCTTCATCCCCAAGCCGGTGGAAAAGGGCGGCACTATCGGCTTCGCGGCGATGGGCGGGCTCGGCTTCTACGTGCTCGACATCTCCGATCCCGCGCACATGAAGGTGATCAGCCATATCGACATGGTGCCCAAATTCGCGGGCACCGAAGCCGACAATATCGATGTCAGCCAATATGAACGCACCGGCTACATCTTCATGAACGGCTATCCGATGAACGATGATTGTTTCGAGCCGTACAAGGACATTTTCGTCATCGACGTCCGCGATCTGAAGAACCCGAAGATCGTCAACACCTTTCCCCGCCCGACGCCGCCCAAGGACGCCGCGTTCAAGGATTTCTGTGAACGCCGCGGCAGCTTCGGGCCGAAGCGCCCGGGCTATTTCACCCAGCCCGGCCGATCGCGCGAGGGGCTGGTGCCCTATGCCTTCTACAATGCCGGGGTGCAGTTGTTCGACGTGCGCGATCCGACCAGGCCTGAGATCGCCGCCTATTATGTGCCGCGCTTCCCGACCGACGCTGAAACGCCCGACTATGTGAAGGGCAATCTCGGCTTCGGCATCTATGTCGAATATGATCGCAACATCATCTGGCTGTTCACCAATCACGGCTTCTACGCGTTGAAGAGCCCGCTGCTCGGCGAACCGAAAAAGGGCGTTCCCGCCAAGCCCTGGCCGCCGCGCGACTGACCGGCCGGCCATGGCGATCCCGATTGACCAGACGGTGGAGGGCCTGCCGGTCACGGCCTTCCACATCCGGTTGCTCGCGCTGGTCGGGGTGATCATCCTGCTCGACGGTTTCGACGTGCAGGTCGCCGCATTCGCCGGGCCGGCCATCCTCGCCGAATGGCGGACCACCCCCGCCATGCTCGCCCCGGCGATGGCGGCGGCGCTTGTCGGCATGGCGATCGGCACCGGCCTTGGCGGCATGGCGGGTGACCGGCTCGGCCGCCGCCCCGCGCTGATCGGCAGCGTGATCGTCTTCGGCGCGCTGTCGATACTGACCGCCTTCGCGCCCGATATCACCGAACTCGCCATCCTGCGCTTCCTTACCGGGATCGGGCTTGGCGCGGCCGTGCCCAATGCGACCGCGCTCGTCGCCGAATGGATGCCGGCGCGGATCCGGGGCTATGCGGTGACCGCGATCATCGTGGCGGTGCCGTGCGGCGGCATGATCGGCGCGGGTTTCGCGTCGTGGCTGATCCCGGCCCATGGCTGGCGGCTCTGCATGGGGCTTGGCGGATTGCTGCCATTGCTGCTCGCGCTCGTCATGTGGCGAAGCCTGCCCGAATCCCCCGCGATCCTGGCGCGCCGCTCGGGAGGGGTTCCGGCGCTGGCAGTCCTGCTCGGTCGTGCGGGCGCTCGCGTCCCGGCGGATGCCGTTTTCGTGGAGGTGGAGCCCGTGGGAAAAGGGAACGGCGCTGGTGTCTATGTAGGCGCGTTGCGACGTTCGGGGATCGGCCTCGCCATCGCCTTTTTCGCGAGCATGCTCGCGCTCTACGCCTATCTGAGCTGGATCCCGGTGCTGCTCGCGGGCGCCGGCTTTCCGATGGATCGGGCGATCCAGGGATCGCTGGTCTTCAACCTGTGCGGCGTGCTCGCATCCTTCGTCGCCGCCTGGGCGACGCCGCGCTGGGGATCACGCACCACGCTGATCGCCGCTTGCGTGGCGGCGCTGCTCGCGACCGGGGTCTGCGCGGTGATGATGGCGGGGGGCAGGGCGCCGCCGGCCGCGATCCTGGCGGCGCTCGGCGCGGCGGGGGCGGGCGCCTTCGCGGTGCAGGTGACGCTCTACAGCCTGGCGGTGCATGTGTTCCCCGTTTCCTGTCGTGCGGCCGGGATCGGCTATTCGGCCAGCATCGGCCGGCTGGGCGCGATCGCCAGCGCTTTTGGCGCCGGGCTGCTGCTGGCGCTGCCCTCCGGCGGCCCCGCCTATTTCGCGCTGATCGCCCTGGCCTGCCTTGTCTCGGCATTGGGCGTGGCGATCGTCGACCGGCATGCGCCGCGTCGGCCGATGTGAAGCGATATTCCAGATTGGGATAACGACGCGCCAACAATGACGATTGTTGAATAGCGAACCGCCATTAGGGTCGGGCGACTGTTCGATCATTGGAGGGGGACCGGCGGACATGGCCGCTTCGAAATTCCAGCGCTATCTTCTGCCCGGGCTCGCCTTCAAGGCCGTCGTCATCGGCGGCGGCTATGCGACGGGCCGGGAGATCGTGGAGTTCTTCCTGCCGAGCGGACCACAGGGCGGCCTGCTCGCGATGATCGTCGCGATGGGCATCTGGAGCGGCATCTGCGCGCTCACCTTCCTGTTCGCCGTCCAGATCGGCGCCTATGATTATCGCACCTTCTTCCGGAACCTGCTGGGCAGGGCCTGGCCGGTTTTCGAGATCGCCAATTTCCTGTCCACGATCGTGATGCTCTCGGTCTATGGCGCCGCCGCCGGCGCGATCGCGGCGAGCTTCGGCCTGCCCGCGCTCTCGGGCACATTGGCGTTCGTGTCGCTGCTCGTGCTGTTCGCGACCTTCGGCAATGATGCGGTGGAGGGGTTGTTCAAATATGTCTCGCTGTTGCTCTACGCCACCTATGCGGTCTTCATGCTACTGGCCTTTCCGATCTTCGGCAGCCGGATCGCCGATGCCTTCGCGAAGCCCGTGCCGATGGACGGCTGGCTCGCCGGCGGCCTCACCTATAGCGGTTACAATCTGATCGGCGCGGTGCTGATCCTGCCGATGCTGCGGCACATCGCCACCCGCCGGGAAGCGGTGGTCGCGGGCCTGCTCTCCGGGCCGCTCGCCATGGTGCCGGCGATCCTGTTCTTCCTGTGCATGGCGGCCTTCTATCCGGCGATTCTCGATGAGACGCTGCCCTCGGATTATCTGCTCGGCCAGCTCGGCATCCCGCTTTTCCGCACCGCGTTCCAGATCATGATCTTCTCGGCGCTGGTCGAAAGCGGCACCGGCGCGCTCCACGCGATCAACGAGCGGATCGCGCATAGCGGGCGTGGCGGCGATCTGTCGCTGGCGGCGCGTTTCACCTCCTCGACCCTGGTCGCGATCGTCGCCGTCTTTCTCGCGGCGCAGTTCGGCCTCGTCGCGCTGATCGCCAATGGCTACCGGATCATCGCCTATGTCTTCATGGGCATCTATCTGGCGCCGCTGCTCACCTATGGCGCGCTGCGCGTCTGGCAGGCGCGCAATCAGGCGCCGCGTGCGATGGAGGCCGAAGCCGCACCCGTCCCGCCGGTATGAGCGTCGTGCTTGCCGATCGCCTGCGCTGGTCGATTGGTCGTTTTCCGGGGCTGCCGGTCATGCTGTAATGCGCCTCGCCGGGCGATCATGGCCGGCATCGGCGGGAATTGCGATGACGACGGAGGTGGCAAGCGGCAGGGCATCCGCGTTCGATCGCCGTAGCTGGTGGCGGGAAGCCGGCTGGATAGGCGTCCTCTATTGGGTGGGCGCGTTTCTGCTTGCGGGCGCGCTCGACGAGGCGCTTGGCCAGGAACTGTTCGGCAAGATGATGCTCTTTGCCCTGGGGCTCGGGCTGGCGGCGTTGATGGCGCCGGTGCTGATGCGAACGCGCCGCCTGTCCTTTCCGCTCCAGGCGCTGATCGGGCTGTTGCTCGCGATCGCCGCGACCGCGATCTACGTGGCGGCAGACATCGCCCTGTTCCGCTACGACTATTTCACCGACTGGGGCAGCTACACCGTGCGCGTCATTGCCGGCAATGCGCTGTTCCGATGGTGGATCTTCTTCGGCTGGGCCTGTCTGTTGCTGGGCTTGACCTATAGTCACGAAATTCGGGATCGCGACGCGCGATTGTCCGCCGCCCGCGAAGAGGCGCTGGCCGCGCAGATGCGGGCGTTGCGCTACCAGATCAATCCCCATTTCCTGTTCAACACGCTGAATTCACTGCGTGGGTTGATCGAGGAAGGTGCATCGGCGCGGGCCGGGCGCATGGTCCAGTCGCTGTCGCATTTCCTGCGCGCCACCTTGACGCTTGATCCGATGCACGATGTGCGGCTGGATGACGAACTGGCCCTGCAGCAGGGATATCTGGAGATCGAGCGCGAGCGCTTCGCGGACCGGATGTCCGTCGTGATCGAATTGGCCGAAGGGTGCGGCGATGCGCTGGTGCCCAGCCTGATCCTCCAGCCTCTTGTCGAGAATGCGGTACGTTATGGCGTGGGCGAAACGCCGGGCAAGGTCCGTATCGCGATCCGCGCATGGCGCGACGGCGATCGGTTGAATGTCATGATCGAGAACGACATGCCGGCGGGTGGGGCCCCGGCGCACAGGGGCGGCACGGGCATCGGACTGCGCAATGTTCGCGAACGGATCGCGTCGCGTTTTTCCGACGATGCGCGCTTCACGCATGGCCCCGCCGGTTCGACGGTTTATCGCGCCATCCTGGATCTGCCGTTTCGGCCGGCTGGGGGATGACGGCGAGCCCCGTGCTGAAACATGGGGCTCGCCGTGCGGCTTACTTCATGCGGGCCCGGATATAGGCGCAGGTCAGCGCCTGCCAGCCGCTCATCTCCCACCACGGATCTGCACAGGTGCTCGCCAGATCGGCCTTGCCGGGCTTGGCGGACATCAGGGCCTTCAACGTGCCGGAGGTTTTCGTCGGCGCCTCGACGGTGGCGGCGGGTGCCTGGCGTGCGATCTGATCGGGCAGCGCGGCCATGGCCGCGCCGCTGGCGATCAGCATGCCGGCGCCGCCGAGCGCGAGTGCGAATGTCTTGATATTCATCGGATATCCTCTTTGTCTTACGGTTACGGATTGCCCGTGGCGACATGATCGGTTCGCGCCGCCACGCGCTCAGGAACCGTATCGGGCACCCGATCCCGCACCATGGGTCCGGCTGTGAGGCGCGGGATCGCCTTGGCCGAACGACATGCTATTCTGCGAATGGCGATATCGCGGGGACGAACCGCAAATCGCTCTATGCCGGGCCATTCAGCATGCGGCGCATGGCCTTGGCATAGGTGCGGCCGACGCGGACCTCGCTGCCGTCGTCGAGATGGACGATCAGGGCCGCGAAGGATGCGCCGCGCAGGCGCAGGACGCGGTCGCGCCGTACGATCGTGCTGCGATGGATGCGCACGAATTCCGCGGGGTCGAGCCTGCGTTCGAGCGACGCCAGGCTTTCATAATAGAGGTGGGACTGCCCATCGGCATGGAGGCGGACATAATCGCGCTCGGCCTGGATATGGCTGATCCTGTCGGAGGGGATGCGGAGATGCTCGCCCTTGTACCGTACCCAGAACTCGATCGCGCCGCCGTCCCGCTTGCGCAGTTCCGCGCGCAGGGTCGCGACGGTCTCCTGCAACTCGACGATACGGCCCTGTCGGGCCTGGGCGCCCGCGGCAAGGCGTGCGCGTTCGACCGCGCTTGCCAAGCGTCCGGGTTCCACCGGCTTGGTCACATAGTCGATCGCGCGCGCATCGAAGGCACGCAGGGCATGATGGTCGAACGCGGTGACGAAGATGGTCGGCGGCGCGGCGTCACCCAGCCGATCGAGCAGTTCGAAGCCGTCCGCGCCGGGCATCTGTATATCGAGAAGCAGCAGATCGGGCTTGAGCACGGCGATGCTCTGGCAGGCGTCCACGGCGTTGCCGGCTTCGCCCGCCACGCGCACGCCATGCATCGCCCCCAGCATCCTGCGCAATCGCCCGCGCGCCAGCGGTTCGTCATCGACGATCAGGACGGACACGTCGGTCATGCGAATGCGTCGTGGCTGTGTCCGGCAATGGTCATGGCCGTCATCTGACCCGAAGGCGGCGGGTCTGTCGAGTGCCGCTCGTCAGGCGGCAATCGCCATTCGCAGAATCGTACCGCCGCTGCGCCGCCCTCGCGTGCGGTTGGGCGGGGTCGTGCTTGCGCGATGCCTGCGCACGATGGGATCGGCCGGCCTGTATCCAGGGTGGCGGAGAGCATGACGTGCGTTTGAAGGGATTGCTTGCGGGACTGGCTTTCTCCGTACCCGCCATGGCGCAGGCCGGCATGTGCGAGGATAATTTCGTCAAAGCGGGCAGCCCGGTCAGCGGACTGCGCTTCATCGCCACGATCTCGGTGGCGCAACTGACGCCGGCCAGCGCGATCGGCCAGATGCGCGGGCTCGTCGCACCCCGGAATTACGATATCCTCGCCGAGGAAGCCGAAGAGGGCAGCATGCTGATCGAGCAGCCGATGAGTGGATCGAGCCGCGCGTTCCCGATCATCATTTCCGCGAGCAGCCAGGGCGGGGTCGGCACCGTCCGCATGGAAGCGAAGCTGCGCGCAGCGATGTTCGTCAAGGAAGCGGCGGTGATGACCGAGCTGTGCGGGATTCTCAATCAGATCAAGGGCGGCAAGGCCGGGCTGGCGGCGGCCGAACAGGGCAGGTCCGTCGCAACGGGCGGCGGCGCCCCGCTCGCGATCAATTCGATCGCCCTCTCGCATCAGATTTCCAAGGATACCGAACGGAATCCGGCCGCGGTTCCGCTTCGGTACAAGGGCCGGAGCTTCACCGTTTCGGGCATGGTGGACCATGTCGTCCGCGACGGCGAATTCTACCGGGTCGCGTTCAAGATTCCCAATCCCTGGGAAGAAGCGATCCGCCTTCCCAACACCGCCCCCTTCAAGACCGATATCAGTTGCCTGATGGCGAAGGGCCAGGCGGCCTATGCGTTGACGCTGAAGCCCGACAAGACCGTGAAGCTGACCGGTAGCTGGTACGAGTTCGACGCGTTCCGCCACGTCGTATGGCTGAAGGATTGCCGGCCGACGCGCTGATCGTCAGCGCGCTTCCCGAAAAAGTGAGAACCGGTTTTTCGGGAAGCGCTCAAGATACTGAAGCGGAGTCTTCCCCGGCAGGGCGGAATCGCTTTGCCGGGGGAAGGTTCTAGCGGGTGACGCGGCGGGCGTCGATCGGCCAGCTTTCCCACTCGCCGTCCTCGTCGGCGACGATCAGCGCGTCGTACAGGTTGATCGTCGGATCGCAATGGCCGGGCTGCAGCCAGACCGGATCGCCGGTTTGCGGCGCGTCGGCGGGCCATTCGACGGCGTCGTCATTGTCGATCACCTCGATCGCCGCGCATTGCTCCATCCGATCGGGAATCGCGAAGACCGGCATGTGCGCCGGATGCAGGATCGATCCATGCTCGTCGCCGAACGCACGCCATTCGCTGCCGGGCGCTGCGCCCGCCAGCACGCGCGGGCGCGGCCCGTCGACGGAAACCGCCTTCAGCCCGGCATCGATCGTTGCATGCGTCTTGTGCCGTGTCGAAACGGCGGTGGCGGCGATGAACAGCGCGGGTTCGAATGGCCATTGGCCGCCGCCATCGGGCGCGTCGCAATCGCCATATTCGATATCCATCACCGCATAGGATCCGGCCTGAAGTTCGTTGAACACGCCGTTCGCCAGATCCTGCGCATAGGTGCCGGTGCCGCCGCCGGTGACGAAGCGGGGATGGAGCCCTGCCGCGTCGAGTGTTTCGACCAGCCCGCGCAGCCGCGCGGCGGCGATATCGTTGGCGGCGCGCCGGCGTTTCAGGTCGGTCACATGCTGGAGGTGGCCGAGATACGCCTGCACGCCTTCGAAACGCAGATTGCCGGCATCGGTGATGCGCTGCGCCAGCGCCGGCGCGGCTGCGGGCGCGCAACCGGCGCGATGCGTGCCGAGATCGAGATCGACCAGCACGGAGAGTGTGACGTCCGCGGCGCGGGCGGCTTCGTCCAGCCGATCGATCTGCCCGGCATCGTCGGCGACCACGGCGATGCCGATCTCGCGCGCGGCGAGCGCCGCCAGCCGGGGCGCCGCCCAGGGCGCGATCGGCGAGGTGACGAGCAGATCGGCGATGCCCGCCGCCGCATAGGCCTCGGCTTCACCGATCGTCTGGCAACACAGGCCGACGCCGCCGAGTTCGATCTGCAGCCGGCCGAGCGTCGAGCATTTGTGCATCTTGCCATGGGGGCGCAGCCGGACGCCCGCCGCATCGCAATAGCCCTGCATCGTCTTCAGGTTGCGCAGCAGCGCCTCGCGCCGGACGACCAGCGCCGGCGTCATCGGCGGCCGTACGCGCGACAGGAATTCGGGCAGGCTGGTCATTCTGGGTCTCCGGGCCGAGTCTCGCCGTCCATGTCCGCCCGGCGCGCCGGTTCCAAGCGCAAATCGGACTACACCCCATAGCTGCGGGTTATGATGCTGTCGCGCGCGGCATGGTGTCGAGGGCATGGCCTATGGCTATGGGGTGGGCAACGCTCGGAAATAGCGGGTCCGTTGACCAATGTCCGCCGCGCTCTAGTCTCCCGATACGGGATCATCGGCTGGGGGGCGAGGGCGCATGCGGACGGGCTGGCGGATTGGGCGTGCGGCGATCGCCGTATCGATGGTGCTGTCGGGCATGCCGGCGAACGCCGCGACCGACAGGAACGAAGCGATCCAGCGGATATTGGGCGACCCCGCGGATATGGCTGCGCCGGGCTGTGTCGCCGGCGTCTTCCGCGACGGCAAGACCATCCATGTCGGCGCTTCGGGCAGCGCGGATATCGCGACCGGCCGCAAGCTGGATGGCGAGACGTTGCTCTACGCCGCATCGGTCGCCAAGCAGTTCACCGCGCTGGCGGCGGCGAAGCTGATCGAGAGCGGCAAGCTCGGCCTGTATGACGAGGTCCATAAATGGATCCCCGAACTGCCGCGCTACCGGGCGCCTATCACCGTCCAGATGCTGATGAACCATTCGTCCGGCATCCGGGATTCGCTGGAACTGCTCAACCTGGCCGGCGTCGAGGACGCGAGCCGCAGCAATATGGAGGCTGCGCTCGAACTGCTGATGGCGCAGAAGGACACGAATTTCGTGCCGGGCACCGCCTATTCCTACACCAATGGCGGCTATCTGTTGCTCGCCGAAGTGATCCGCCGCGCATCGGGCCGGCCCTTCCACCAATATGCCAATGAGGCGGTGCTCAAGCCCCTGGGCATGACGCGCAGTTTCTTCGTCTCGGGCAAGCCGCCGCCGGGCCTGATCGCCAATGGCTATGTGCCGACCGACCGCGGCTGGCGCCCGAGCAATCAATATCCCGCCTTCAGCGGATCGGGCGGGCTGATGCTGACGATCGCGGACATGGCGCGCTACGACCATGACATCCAGGTCGGCCACATGGTGTGGACGGACAAGGTGGCCGCGATCATGCTGACCGCCGGCACCTTCAGCGACGGCCGCACGGTGACGGCACCCAATTTTGACGGCATGCCCTATGCCGGCGGCGTCGTGGTGGGGCAAAGGCGTGGGCGGAGCACCGTCTATCATCTCGGCAGCTTCGAATCCTTCCGCACCGGTTATATGCGGCTGCCCGATCGCGCGCTGGGCGTCGCCGTGTTGTGCAATCGCTCCGACGGCGGGTCGCTCCAGCGGATCGACCGGATCATCGATGCGGTCGAGCCCGGCTATCTGACGCCCTATGATCGATATCGGCCGGTGGTGGCGGCGCCCTATGTCGTGCCGCCGAGCCGTGTGATGCCGCAGCCCGGCACCTATGTCTCCGACGATCTCAAGGCCGAATACCGGATCGCGGTGCAGGGCGACACGGTGACCGCCACCGTCACATCGGCCTGGCCGGGTCATGCGGAGCCCAAGCGCATGTTCGCCTTTTTCCGCGATGCGACGGGGGCGCTCAGGGCCGACACCACCGGCATGGTTGTCGATGATGACGGGCGCGGTTTCCTGATCCAGACCCCGCGCGTCACCGGCATCCGCTTCCGCCCGGTCGCGCCGCGATGAGCGGAGCGGGGGTGGAGGAACCCGAAACGCGGCTCAGCCGCTCGCTCCAGCCCCGCCATGTCGCGATGATCGCCATCGGCGGCATCATCGGCGCCGGGTTGTTCGTCGGCAGCAGCACCTCGATCGCGACGGTCGGTCCGGCGGTGGTGCTCAGCTATGCGCTGGCGGGCGGGCTGATCCTGCTCGTCATGCGCATGTTGAGCGAGATGGCGACCGCCTTTCCCGGCGCGGGCGCCTTCACCGAATTCATCCGCATCGGGCTCGGCCGTACGGCGGGTTTCGTCAGCGGCTGGCTTTACTGGTATTTCTGGGTGGTGGTCGTCGCGATTGAGGCGATCGCGGGGGCGATCATCCTCCAGGCCTGGCTGCCGTTCGAGGCATGGCAGATCGGCGTCGTCCTGCTCGCGCTGATGACCGCGATCAACCTGATGTCGACAAGGTCCTATGGCGAGTTCGAATTCTGGTTCTCGTCGCTGAAGGTAGGCGCGATCATCGTCTTCATCGCGATCGCCGGCGCCTATGCCTTCGGCCTCACCGCACCCGCGCCGACCTTCGCCAACCTGACCGCGCATGGCGGTTTCGCGCCGATGGGCGGGCTGGCGATCCTGTCGGGCGTCACCAGCGTCATCTTCGCGCTGTGCGGCGCGGAGATCGCGACGATCGCGGCGGCAGAATCGGAAGACCCGGCACGCACGGTGGCGCGGCTGACGGGATCGGTCGCGCTGCGCATCCTGCTCTTCTACGTCGTGTCGATCGCGCTGATCGTCTCGATCGTGCCATGGACGCAGATCGCGCCGGGCATTTCGCCCTTCGCCACCGCGCTCGACCATATGAAGGTGCCCGGTGCCGCCACGATCATGAGCGTCGTGGTGCTGATCGCGGTGCTGTCCTGCCTCAATTCGGGGCTGTACGTCACCTCGCGCGTGCTGTTCACCTTGGCAGCCAAGGGTGATGCGCCGCAATGGCTGGTCGCCGTCAACCGCCGCCAGGTGCCAGCACGCGCGATCCTGATCGGCAGCCTGTTCGGCTATGTCGCGCTCGCCGCCTCCGCCCTCTCGCCGCAGATCGTGTTCAGCTTCCTCGTCAATGCCTCCGGCGCGACGATGCTGTTCATCTATCTGCTGGTCTGTTTCGCGCAGATCCGTTTGCGCAAGCAGCTCGAACGCGAGGCGCCCGATCGGCTGGGCGTGCGCATGTGGCTGTTCCCTTGGGCCAGCCATGCCGCGATCGCGGGCATCGTCGCGGTGCTGCTCGCGATGGCGCTGACGCCCGCGCTCGCCAGCCAGTTCCATTCGAGCGCGGCGGTCGCCGCCGGTGTCGCCTGTCTTGCCTGGCTCACCGGGCGCCGCGCCGTCGCGCCCATGGGTGGATAACCGGAGGCTATAACCCAACGCGCAATTGCGTCTTGCGTGCATGGGCGGGCGGCGTTCCTTTGTGTGCATACAAGATGCGCGTCCCTATCCGCGCCAAGGGTCTCGGGAGAAATCGACATGAAGCTGACTGCCCTTCTTCTTGCGTCCGCGCTGCTGTCGGCGCCGGTCGCGGCTGCCGCGGCACCGCCGCCGGTCGATCTCGATGCGGTGCGGCGGATCGTGTCGGACCCCAAGGGCGCGGCGGCGCCGGGTTGTGTGGTCGGTGCGTTCAAGGCAGGCAAGACCTTGTTCGTCACCGCGGCGGGCTCGGCGGACATCGAAAAGGGTACCCCGCTCGATGGCGACACGCTGATCTACGCCGCCTCGGTCTCCAAGCAGTTCACGTCGCTGGCGGCGGCGATGCTGGCGACGCAGGGCAAGATCGATCTCGACGCCGATATCCGCACCTATCTGCCCGAATTGCCGCAATATGAAGTGCCCGTCACCGCGCGCATGCTGATGCATCACACCGCCGGTATCCGCGATTCGCTGACGCTGCTCCGCCTCGCCGGGCTGGCCGGTTCCAATGAATCGAACAAGGCTCAGGCGCTCGACCTGCTGTTTCGCCAAAAGGGGACGAACTTCACCCCGGGCACCGACTGGACCTATTCCAACGGCGGCTATCTGCTGCTGGCCGAGATCGTCGAGCGCGTCTCCGGCAAGCCTTTCGCCGACTATGTGAATGCGGCCATCCTGAAGCCGCTGGGCATGAAGAGCAGCTTCTTCATGAACGATGCGGAGCCGGTGGGGAAGATCGCGCACGGCTACAATCCCAAGGATGGCGGCTTCGTGATCCGTGACACCTATCCCCGGTTCAGCGGATCGGGCGGGCTGATGGTGTCGATCAACGATCTGGCGAAGTTCGACCAGGATATCGAGATCGGCCACAAGGTCTGGACCCCGGCGGTGCAGGCAATCATGCTCAAGCCCGGCACCTTCACCAACGGCCAGCCCGCCGGGCGCAAGATGGGCAGTCAGGCCTATGCGGGCGGCCTGATGGTCGGCCAGCGGCGCGGCCAGTATTTCGTCGAGCATGGCGGTGGCGCCGAAGCGTTCCGCAACCAGTATGAACGACTGCCCGAACGCCGCCTGGGCGTGGCGGTCTTCTGCAATCGCGGCGACTGGAATCCGGTGGCGAAGGCGGATGAAGTGATCGCGCTGCTCGAAGGCAATATCCTGGCCGCCGAAGCGAAGCCCAATCTTGCCGGCCGCTATGTATCCCCCGAACTTCAGGCCACCTACGACCTCACCGTCGACGGTGCGAAGCTCACCGCCGCCGTGTCGTCGCCCTATACCAAGTCCGGCGAACCCTTGGTCTTCCAGCGTGGGGGCGACGGTGTCTTCCGCAGCGACGAAGGCAGCCTGACATTCGACGACGATGGCAAGGGTTTCACCCTGACCACCGGACGGGTGACCGCGATCCATTTCGCCCGGGGCAATTGAGCTTCCCCGTGTTCCGCTATCATATGGCCCAGCGCCAAGGAGTTCGATCGATGCCATCCATTTCCAACCCGCCAGGTTCCGGCCGCCGCCTCGTCCTGTGCGCGCTCGCCCTTTCGATCGCGCCGGCCATGGCGCATGCCAAGGACGCCGATCTCGTCATCCGTGGCGGCACCATCTATGACGGCAGCGCCGCGAAGCCGGTGATCGGCGATGTCGCGGTGTCGGGCGATCGCATCGTCTATGTCGGGCCGAGCGCGAAGAACCCGTTCAAGGGCAAGCGCGTGATCGATGCCAAGGGGATGGTCGTCGCGCCCGGCTTCATCGATCCGCACACCCATGCCGATACCTTCCTGACCGCGACCGATCCGACGCTGCGGCTCAACCTGCCCTGGATGATGCAGGGCGTGACGACGATCTTCACCGGTGTCGACGGCCATGGTCAGCCGGGTGGCGTCTCCGACGTGGCGGGTCTGTTCGGCGGGATCGAGAAGAACAGGTTCGGCATCAACGCAGCCGCCTATGTCAGCTTCGGCGCGGTCCGCCGCGCGGTGATCGGCCAGGACGATCGCGCGCCGACATCGGCCGAGCTCGATACGATGAAGGGGATGGTCGCCAAGGGCATGTGCGAAGGCGCGCTGGGCCTGTCGACCGGCCTGTTCTATGCGCCGCAGAGCTTCGCCAAGACCGACGAGGTGATTGCGCTGGCCAGGGAAGCCGCGAAGCGCGGCGGCGTCTACGACACGCATCAGCGCGACGAATCCTCCTACACGATCGGTGTGGTCAATTCGACCAAGGAGGCGATCGAGATCGGCCGCGCGGCGGGCATGCCCGTCCATTTCGCGCACTTCAAGGCGCTGGGCGTCGACGTGCATGGCCAGGCGCCGGCACTGATCGCGACGGTGGAGGCGGCGCGCGCGCAGGGCATCGACGTCACTGCCGATCAATATCCCTGGGAAGCCTCGGGCTCGGGGCTGGAAGCGTCGCTGTTGCCGCGCTGGGCGGTCGATGGCGGGCGCGAGGCGATGCTCAAGCGCTTCGCCGATCCCGCGCAGCTCGAGAAGATCAAGACCGAAATGCGCGAGAATCTGCGCCGTCGCGGCGGCCCCAATTCGCTGCTGCTGAGCGCGCATGGTTTCCCGTGGACGGCCAAACGCCTCGACGAGATCGCGAAGCAGTGGAATGTCGATCCGATCGACGCGGCGCTCAGGATCATGACCGAAAGCGACCGGGGCAGCGCGGTCGTCTCGTTCAACATGGCGGAAAGCGATATCAAGGCGCTGATGAAGCAGCCCTGGGTCGTCACCAGTTCGGACGGTTCGCACGGCCATCCGCGCATGTACGCCACCTATCCGCAGAAATACGCCAAATATGTGCTGAAGGAGAAGGCGATCTCGCTCGCCGACTTCATCAACAGCAGCACCGGCCGCACCGCCGACATGTTCAAGCTCGACCATCGCGGCCATCTCCGCTCGGGCTATTATGCCGATGTCGTGGTCTTCGATCCCGCCGCCTATCGACCCAAGGCGGATTATATCAATCCGGAGGTGCTGACCGAGGGCGTGCGGACTTTGCTCGTCAACGGCGCTGTCGCGATCGATGGCGGCAAGGCGACGGGCACCGCGGCGGGCCGGCCGATCCGGCATGTGCCGACGGCGGGAAGCTGCGGGGGCTGACGTAAGTCTAGAATTTGGATTTAAACACCGTTTGTCCCGAGCGAAGTCGAGGGACGTGGGGCGCGGCGCAGCGTGTCTCGACTTCGGCCCTTTGGGCCGAAGTTCATCCTGAGCGCCCGCCCTGGCGGGCAGTCGAAGGGCTCGACACGAACGGGATTTGACGTAGGCTGACCCGCCGCACGGCATGGTCAAAGTGACGGCCGGCAAAGTGGATATCGGCGCTACGGCGCTGCGCGGTGATAGGATGCGGTCACGGCATTTCGTCGTGACCGTTATCGGAGAGCCGTGTGAAGCCCGTCGAGATCATGATTCCTGCCGGCGCGATCCGGGGTGCTGCCGAAGGCGGCGTCCGGCGTTTCCTGGGCATTCCCTATGCCGCGCCGCCCGTCGGCACCCTGCGTTTCGCGCCGCCCGCGCCGCCCATGCCCTGGACGGGCGTGCGCGATGCGACGGTGCCGGGGCCCTGCGCGCCGCACCGGGTGAAGGATTTTCCGGGGCTCGACGTCGCGCCCTTGATCGGGCGCGGCTGGCAGGGCGGTGACGATTATCTGACGCTCAACATCTGGCGCCCGGACAACGGCCGGACGGACCTGCCGGTGATGATATTCGTCCATGGCGGCGGCTTCGTCGTCGGCAGCAAGGACGCAGCGGTGCATGACGGCAGCGGCTTCGCGCGCAGCGGCGTCATCTGCGTCGCGATCAATTATCGTCTGGCGATCGAGGGCTTCCTGCCGATCCCGGGCGTGCCGACCAATCTGGGATTGCGCGACCAGATCGCGGCGCTGGCTTGGGTGCGCGACACCATCGCCGCATTTGGCGGTGATCCGGCCAATATCACGGTGTTCGGCGAATCCGCCGGCGCGATGTCGATCGCAAACCTGATGGCCTCGCCCTTGGCGAAGGGGCTGTTCCGGCGAGCGATCGTCCAGAGCGGCCATGGCGGGATGACGCGTGAGATCGGCGTCATGCAGCGCCTGGTCCGCAAACTGGCGAAGTTGCTCAAGATCCCTGCCGATGCGGAGGGTTTTCGCAGCGTTTCTCCAGAGACCTGTTTCGATGCGCTTGAAAAGATAGCGATGCCCACGGCCCGGATCGACCTGCGCGACGCCGAGGGGCGCGAGCCCGTGTTCGGGATCAGCCGCTTCACCCCCGTCCATGGCGACGACGTGCTGCCGCAGCGCCCGCTCGATGCGCTGGCGGCGGGCGCGGGGGCGGAGGTCGATCTGCTGATCGGCACCAATGCGGAGGAGATGAATCTCTATCTGGTGCCCACCGGCGTGCGCGACAGGATCGGCCGGCTGCTCGCGACCTATGTGGTGCATCGCTCGCAGCCCCATGCGCGCAAGCTGCTCAAGGCCTATGGCATGGGGCGGGCGGGCGTGAAGCCCGGCCAGGCGCTGACCGATGCGCTGAACGATCTCGTCTTCCGCTGGCCGGCGCGCCGCTTCGCGAAGGCGCATCGCGGGCGCGCACACCTGTACGAGTTCGATTGGCGATCGCCGGCGTTCGGCGGCGAACTCGGCGCGGCGCACGGCATGGAGATGCCCTTCGTGTTCGATACGCTGGAGACCACGACCGGTCCGCAGGGGCTGACGGGAGAGGCGCCGCCGCAGGATCTCGCCGCGCGCATCCATGCTTTATGGGTCGGCTTCGCCACCGATGGTCGCCTGCCCTGGGCCGAATTCGATGGCGAGACCCGGCATGTCTATTCGCTGTCGGCAGGCGCGGCGCGGTTCGAACCCGTCATGCCCGCCGCGCCATTTCTTCCCTGACCGTGCCGTTCGGTCAACTGATCGGGCCGAACGGCACAGATCGGCGGCGAGTCAGACCTTTCATATAGGTAAGCTATCAGATAGGTATTGCGCATAGGAAAAGCCCCGACATCGGATCGGCGCTTTCTCAGGGATGAGGATCGATGCGCTTCACGACTTTGCTCGCCACCGGCTGCGCCGCCGCCGCCTTCTTGTCCGTCCCGGCCACCGCGCAGGACGCGCCAGCGGCCGAAGCCGCGGATCAGGACATCATCGTCACCGCCCGCCAGCGCGAGGAATCGCTGAAGGATGTGCCCATCGCGGTGACCGCGCTCAGCGGCGACATGCTGAAGCAGCAGCAGATCAACACGGTGAAGGACATTGCCGCCTTCGCGCCCGGGCTCAACATCAACTCGGACTCGGTCGGTCGCGCCTTCGTCTCGATGCGCGGCATCGGCACCACGCTGATCGATACGGTGCAGCCCGGCGTCGGCATCTTCATCGACGGCATCTACCAGCCCAACACATCCTATCTGAACAGCCCGATCGTGGATGTTTCGCGGATCGAGGTGCTGCGCGGGCCGCAAGGGACGCTGTTCGGCAACAACACGCTGGGCGGCGCGATCAACGTCATCACCCGCCAGCCGGGCAACCAGTGGGAAGGGCGCATGGACGGGGCGCTGGCCGGATCGGACGATTATCGATCGATCTCCGCCAGCATCGGCGGGCCGATCGTCGAGGATGTCCTTCAGGTCCGCATCGGTGGCGCCTATCATCACCAGGATGGTTTCCAGGAGAATCTGCTGGCCGGCGGCAAGCAGAACCCGCTGACGCAAAAGACGGTGAACGGCACCGTCCGGCTGAAGCCCGCGCAATGGGCGCAGTTTACGCTCAACGCCAATTACGATCGCGTGAGCGGCGGCAACACGCCATATCTGAACGTCGCCGGCCCGACCGATTACCGGCTGGACGGATCGACCAACCAGCTCAACCGCGCGACGATCACCTATAAGGGCGTCAATCTGAAGGGCGAGTTCGACGCGGACGCGATCAACACCAGGATCACGGTCGTCGGCGCCTATAATCGTCGTGACGTGGTCTCGGCGGGCGACGGCGATCACAGCCCGATCGATTTCCTGCGCACCTCAGGCCGCTCGAAGCTGGTCACCAGGACGGGCGAGCTGCGCTTCGATACGCAGTGGAGCGATTCGATCTCCACGCTGATCGGCGTCTTCGCCAGCAAGTCGACGACCGACGCGTCGGCGGTCAACACCATCGTCCCGCTCGGCCTCTCCGCGCCAAGCGCCGCCTTCACCGAGAACAAGTCGCAGGCGGTGTTCGGCACGATCTTCGCGAAGCTGACCGATACGCTCGATCTCGCGGTCGGCGGGCGCTACGATCATCAGACGCTCGACGTCAGCACCGCGACCACCGCGCCGACCTACCGCGCCAGCGAATTCCAGCCGCGGGTGACGCTCTCCAATCGCTGGTCGTCCGATTTCATGACCTATGCCTCGGTCGCGCGCGGCGTGCGCGGCGGCGGCCAGAACGGGCCCGGCGCGCCGAACCTGATCTATCGCGGCGACGATGTCTGGACCTATGAGCTGGGCACGAAACTGAGCAGCGCCGATCGCCGCTTCTCGCTCGACGCCGCCATCTTCTACAACGACTACAGGAATTTTATCGGGCAGAATTCGCTCGCGCCCAACACCAGCGGTGTTGGCTTCGTCGCGATCAACCTCAACACCGGCACCGTCGAAAGCTATGGCATCGAAGCGGAAGCGAGCTACCGCGTGACCGACAATTGGCGGTTGAGCGCGAGCGCGACGCTGCTGCATGCCCGCATTACCGACGACAGCCAGTATTTCGCGACGACGGGCTTCCATGTGTCGACCGATCGGATCATCTTCACCCCGGACTGGAACTTCAATATCGGCACCAACTACACCGTGCCGCTGGGGGAAAATGCGTTGATCTTCGATGCCAATATCGTCGCCAAAGGCAGCCGGGTGGGATCGTCGCTCGATCCCAATGTGGCGCCGCGCCTGTCCTCCTATCATCTCGTCAACGGCTCGATCACCTTCCGCCTGGGCGACCATTTCGACATCGCCGGCTTCGCGACCAACCTGTTCAACGCCAAATATATCGAGAGCTACATCGACAGATCCGTGCTGCTGCGCGCCGGCCTGCCCGCGCCGATCGCCCAGAATCTGGCGATCCAGGGCAATCGCCGCCGCATCGGCGTGCGCGCCACGGCGCGGTTCTGAGCATGACCGCGCCGTTTACAGCCGATCGCCGCAAGCCGTTGCCGAACGGCTTCCTTGCCCAGGTGCAGGCACTGGTGGGGGACCGCCTGCACCTGGGCGAGTCGATCCGCCTGCAGCATGGCAGCAGCGAAACGCATTTCGATCCGGTACTGCCCGATGCGGTGGTGTTCGCGCGTTCGACCGAGGAGGTGGCCGAACTCGTCAAACTGTGCGTCGCCGCCGAAGTGCCGATCGTGGCGTTCGGCGCGGGCACCTCGCTCGAAGGCAATGTCACGCCGGTGCGCGGCGGCATCAGCCTGGACCTGAGCGAGATGGACGCCATCCTCGAAATCAATGCCGAGGATTTCGACTGTACCGTCCAGGCCGGCGTCCGGCGCGAACAGCTCAACGAGCATCTGCGCGACCAGGGGCTGTTCTTCCCGATCGATCCCGGCGCCAATGCGACGATCGGCGGCATGGCATCGACGCGTGCATCGGGCACCAATGCGGTGCGTTACGGCACGATGCGCGAAGCGGTGCTGTCGCTGCGCGTGGTGATGCCCGACGGCCGCATCGTCCGCACCGCGCGCCGCGCGCGGAAGTCGGCGGCGGGCTATGATCTCACCCGGCTGATCATCGGCGCCGAAGGCACGCTGGGCATCGTCACGGAAATCACGCTGCGGCTGCACGGCATTCCGGAAGCGATCTCGGCCGCGGTCTGCCCGTTCGACACGTTGAAGGGGGCGGTCGACACGGTCGTGCAGGCGATCCAGCTCGGCGTACCGATCGCACGGATCGAGATCCTCGACGATATGCAGATGAAGGCGTGCAACGCCTATTCGAAGCTCGATTATGCCGAACAGACGACCTTGCTGTTCGAGTTCCATGGTTCGGAACGCTCGGTCGCGGAACAGGTGGAAACGCTGAGCGCGCTTTCGTCGGCCAATGGTGGCGGCGAGTTTCGCTGGTCGAACCTGCCGGAGGAACGCTCCAGGCTGTGGAAGGCGCGGCACATGGCCTATTATGCCGCGCTCGGGCTGCGGCCGGGCTCGATCGGCTGGACCACCGATGTCTGCGTGCCGATCAGCCGGCTCGCCGAGTGCATCGGCGAAACCAAGGCCGATCTGGAAGGCGCGTCGATGCCGGCCACCATCGTCGGGCATGTCGGCGACGGCAATTTCCACGTCGTTTTCGCGATCGATCCCGCATCCCCGCACGAGATGGCGGAAGTGGAAGCGATCAATCACCGCCTTGTCGCGCGCGCGCTGGCGATGGACGGCACCTGCACCGGCGAACACGGCATCGGCCTCGGCAAGCGCGACGCGCTGGTCGACGAACTGGGCGATGCGGTCGATCTGATGCGCACGATCAAGCGCGCGCTCGACCCGAAGAATCTGTTCAATCCCGACAAGATCTTTGTCCTGGAGTGATTTCGAGGCGGGTGGAAGCACCTGCCTCGAAATCACGGCTCTGGAGGGATAGGGTCTGACGGATGCGTCCTGATCGGCTATCGCATCATCGGACATGATCCGGTCCGATTGGAGCACCCGATGAACAGCCAGCATCTCGTCGATCCCGCGCTCAAGCCGCTGCTCGATCTGTTTCCGATGGTCATGCTGAGCGATGAGACGCTGCCGGCGATGCGGACGCGCAAATTGCCGCTGCCGCAGATCGACGAAAGTACGACGACGCTGGAGCGGATTCCCGTGCCAGGCCCCGCCGGCGCGCCGGATGTGATGCTGCATGTCTACCGGCCCATCGATACGGCGGCGGCGTTGCCGTGCATCTACCATATCCATGGCGGCGGTTATGTGGCGGGCGCGGCGAAGCAGATCGAATATGTCCATCGGCCGCTCGCCGCCGCGCTCGGCTGCGCGATCGTCTCGGTCGATTACCGGCTGGCGCCCGAGACCGTGTTCCCCGGCGCGATCGAGGATTGCTATGCCGGGCTGGGCTGGACGATCGCGCATGCCGGCGATCTCGGCATCGATCCCGCGCGGCTGGGCGTGATGGGCGAAAGCGCGGGCGGCGGCCTGGCCGCCGCGCTGGCGTTGCTGGCGCGCGATCGGGGCGAGCATCGCCTGGCGTTCCAGCATCTCATCTATCCGATGCTCGACGATCGCACCTGCGTGCATGCCGATCCGCACCCCTATGCCGGCGAATTCATCTGGCCCGCGCACAACAACCGCTTCGGATGGTCCGCGCTGCTCGGCCATGAACCGGGGACGGGCGGGGTTTCCCCCTATGCGGCGCCGGCGCGCGCGACCGATCTTGCCGGGTTGCCGCCGACCTTCATCAGCACCGGCGCGCTCGATCTCTTCGTCGAGGAGGATATCGATTATGCCCGCCGGCTGATGCGCGTGGGCGTGCCGACCGAACTGCACGTCTATCCGGGTGCGTTCCACGGGTTCGATCTGATGCCTGGCGCGGCGGTGTCCGAAGCTGCGCGGCGCGATAGCCGCGCCGCGCTGGCGCGTTTTCTCGCCATGACTGGATGAGGGAACCTATCTGATAGCTCTTGCCAGACCTGTCTGATAGGTTTAGACGGCAATCATGTTCCACGACGGAGAGGGTGAAGTGGACGGCATGATGGAGCGCGTCGAGGTTTCGCACGAGATGATCGCCCTGGTCGGCGCGGGCAGCGTCGGCGACCGTGCCTGGCCGGCCGGCGCGATCGCGATCGACTACGCATTTGGCGGTCCCGGTGCAGCGCCCACCTTTCGCTATCATGCGCGGCCGGACCGGCGCGCGCTCGATGCCGATGCCGCCGCGCGGCTGATCCTGATCGTTTGCCCGGCTGCCTGTCGCCGCATTTTCGGCCGGCTGCCCGCCGGCGATGGCGGCGCCTATCACATGCCCGCGCCGATCCGCACGATCGCGCTGGCGCTGCGCGATTGCGCACTGCCGATCGCGATGCGCGACACCTATCGCCTGGCCAAGAGCATCGAACTGCTGTGCGAGACCTTCGGCCTGCTCGTCGAGCGGCCCGGAGAACTCGTGCCGATGATCGGCGAGGGGCAGCTCTCCCAGGCGGACAGCCAGCGCATCATGGCGGCGCGGCGCCTGATCGACGAGCATTGGTCCGAAAAGCTGACGCTGGACGGCATCGCACGCGCCTGCGGGCTCAACCGCACCAAGCTGACGCGCGGCTTCCGCGAGATGTTCGACAGCACCGTCGCCGACGCGCTGGCCGAACAGCGGCTGGGGGAGGCGCGGCGGATGCTGATGGCGACCGATCTGCCTGTTTCGTCGATCGGCTATCGCTGCGGCTATCTGAACAATGCCAGCTTCACCCGCGCCTTCGCGCGCCGCTTCGGCGTCGCCCCCACGCAATATCGCGCCTGCGGGGTGGCGGCATGAGCGGCGGCGCATCCGATGGCCGATCGCTGGTGCACCAGGCGGTGCAGGCGGTACGCGACCATATCAAGGACAATGATCTGAAGGTGGGCGACACGCTGCCAGGCGAGGGCTTCTTCGCCGAGGCGCTGGGCGTGAGCCGGGCGGTGATGCGCGAGGCGTTCGGCGCGCTCGCCGCGCTTAAGCTGATCGATGTCGCCAATGGCCGGCGCGCGCGCGTCGGCGCGCTCGACGGATCGGTGATGGCCGCCTCGCTCGATCACGGCGTCGCCACCTCGCAGATCTCGATCACCGATATCTGGGATGTGCGCCGCACGCTCGAAGTCAGGATCGCGGTGCTCGCCGCGACCGAGCGCACCGATGAGGAAGCCGCGCGGATCATCGCACTGGCCGATGCGATGGTGGCGGCGGGCGACGATTCCGATCAGGTCACGCGCCACGACATCGCGCTGCACGAGGCGATCGCCGGCGCCAGCCACAATGCGCTGTTCCTCCAGATCGTCCGCTCCTTCGGCCCGATGATGACGATGGCGGTGCCCGCCGCCTGGCGAACGCGCGACACCCCCGAACTGCGCCGCAAGATGCTCGTCCACCATCGTGTGCTGGCGCAGGCGATCGCCGATCGCGACCCCGCCGCCGCGCGCGCCGCGATGGACACGCATTTCGACGCGTCGATCGACGATCTGCTGGAGAGCATCGATCAGTCGGCGGTGTAGACGGTCTTGATGCTCGTATAGAATTCGACCGCCGCGAAACCCTGTTCGCGCGGGCCGTAGCTCGACTTGCGCGTGCCGCCGAAGGGCAGGTGATAATCGACCCCCGCGGTCGGCAGGTTGATCATCACCATCCCTGCGCGGACATGGCGGCGGAAATGCCGCGCATGTTTGAGCGAGGTGGTGACGATGCCCGAGGACAGGCCGAAGCTGCCGCGATTGGCGAGCGCCAGCGCGTCCTCGTAATCCCTGGCGCGCACCGTCGAAACGACGGGTCCGAACACTTCCTCATTGTTGATCCGCATGTCCGGATCGGTGTCCGCGATCAAGGTCGGCGCCATGTAATAGCCCGGCCGCTCCAGGGTCAGCGGTTCTCCGCCGGTGACGAGCCTGCCGCCCTCGCCCGTGGCGATGCCGACATAGCGCAGATTCTGCTCGAACTGGCTTTCGCTCGCCGCAGGGCCGACCTGCGTTTCGGGATCGAGCGCCGCGCCGACCTTGAGCGCCGCCGCGCGCTCGGCGAGCGCCGCGACGAAGCGGTCATGGATCGCATCCTCGACGATCACGCGCGACGACGCGGTGCAGCGCTGGCCGGTCTGGAAGAAGCCGCCATCGAGCGCGACGGAGACCGCGCGGTCGAGATCGGCGTCGGCGAGCACCACCAGCGGGTTCTTGCCGCCCATTTCGAGCTGGACGCGCGCCTGGCGCGCCACCGCGCCCGCCGCCACCTTCGCGCCGACGCCCTGCGATCCGGTGAAGGAGATCAGATCGACATCCGCATGATCGACGATCGCCTGGCCGACATCGCCGCGCCCGAGCACCAGGTTGAACACGCCCGGCGGGGCACCGCATTCCTGGATGATCGCGGCCAGCGCATGGGCTGTCGCGGGCGTGACGTTCGCGGGCTTGAGCACCACCGTATTGCCGAAGGCGAGCGCGGGCGCCGCCTTCCAGGCGGGAATCGCGATCGGGAAGTTCCAGGGGGTGATCAGCCCGCACACGCCCACCGCCTCGCGATGGGTCGCGGCGTCGACGCCGGGGCGCGTCGATTCCAGCGTATGGCCGTGGCGGCGCAGCGCCTCGCCCGCGAAATATTTGAAGATGCGCGCGGCGCGCAGCACCTCGCCCAGCCCTTCGGCGCGGGTCTTGCCTTCCTCGCGCGACAGCAATTCGCCCAGTTCGGTCGCGCGCGCCATGATCGTCGCGCCGATCCGGTCGAGCAGGTCGGAGCGGACCTCGGGAGAGGCGTGCGCCCAGCCGGGCTGCGCAGCGCGCGCTGCCGCCACCGCCGCATCGACCTCCGCCGCGCCGCCGGCAGGGAAGCGGGCGACGATATCGTCGGTGTCCGACGGATTGATGCTGGTGAGCGGCGCGTCGGCGGAAACCGCCTGTCCGCCGATGATATGGGGGAGCGTTTCGGTCATCCGCATTGATTATCCGGTGATGATAGTCGGGTCCATCGCCGATCGGTTCGCAAGGCGGTTGCAAAGCGCGGGGCGCGGGTCCAAGAAAAGCCATGCTTTCTCAACGGACCCGGTACACAATCCGCGCGCTTCAGCACCTTGCGGACCATTATGGCGAAGGTCCGATCCAGTTGACCGAGATCGCGACCGCGCAGAACATCCCCGCCAAGTTCCTTACCGTCATCCTGTCGGAGATGAGCCGCGCCGGCCTGGTCGCCACGCAGCGCGGCAAGGATGGCGGCTATTGGCTGGCGCTGGCGCCCCTAGACGTCAGCTATGGCGATATCGTCCGCCTGACGCGCGGATCGCTGGCGCTGGTGCCGTGCGCCAGCCGTTACGCGCACGAGAAATGCAAGAATTGCCTGGAGGAAAGCCATTGCCGGCTGCGCCAGCTGATGCTGCGCGTGCGCGACGAGACGGCGCATGTGCTCGACGGCATCACCCTGGCGGATCCGGTGCCGCTCGCCTGATCCGCTTGCCGCGATTGGACAACGACTGGGCGGAAGGCCTCTTGTCAACTTGATTGGTTGAATTAAGTCTCCGGTGTGGGACGGTGCCTTCGTGCCGTTCGATTCGGGTGGAGACGCATATGGTCGACCATGACTTCGCCGGCCGGGGCAGCACGCCCCTTGTCCTGACCGTTCCGGGCCTCAACGGCTCGGAGCCCGCGCATTGGCAGAGCATCTGGGAAGCGACGCGCGGCGATTGCGACCGCGTCGATCTCGGCATGTGGTCGGCGCCGCGCCGCAATCCCTGGGTCACCAAGCTCGATCATGCGATCAAGGCGGCGCCGGCTCCGATCGTGCTCGTCGCGCATAGCCTGGGCTGCCTGGCGGTGGCATGGTGGGCGGCGCTGGAGGGGCAACCCTATGGCTGGCCGGTCGCCGGCGCGCTGCTCGTCGCCCCGCCCGATTGCGATCGCGACGGGTTGAGCCGGCCGATCGGCGGTTTCGGGCCGGCGCCCAAGGTGAGCCTGCCATTCCCGTCGATCGTCGTCGCCAGCCGCAACGACGACTATTGCTCGATCGATCGCGCGCACAATATGGCGAAATTCTGGGGCAGCCATTTCGTCGATGTCGGCGAACTCGGCCATATCAACGCCGATTCCGGCTTGGGGGCCTGGCTGTTCGGCCAGCGCCTGCTCGACCGGCTGATCGCCGCCGCCAACGAACGCGGCCGGCTGGCACCAGAGGATCGTTCGGCGGCCGGACCCTGGTCGCTCTATCCCCCGGCCGATGCGCCGCTCGGCAGCGCGGGTGATCCGCGTCGCTGAACTGCCTCGGCGGACTGTTGGGCGGTTGACTGTCCGCGCACGGAATGGCAGTGCGCCATCCTCGGAGTGCGGGTATAGCTCAATGGTAGAGCACTAGCCTTCCAAGCTTGTGATGCGGGTTCGATCCCCGCTACCCGCTCCAGAAAACCCAGAAAAAACAGCAGGTTAAGTGGTCTTGAAGGGAGCGGCGCGAGGGCGAGAGCTCTCGGGTGCTTCGAGGGTATCGATTGGCAGCTTGCGAATCGTAGGGTGGTGGCAATCTCCTAAAACCCTAGAGACCTTATTTTGATCGACTCGCAGGTCGCCAGAATCGCTGGCCGTTGTTGACGACGGAGTTAGGCGCCCCTTCACGCGCTGTCTCTGAGTTCGGCCTGAAGCGCTACCTTTTTAAGATCCTCGATCACATAGTCTCGTTGAGCTGGGGTCCAGCCAAGCACTTCCTCTGCCGCGTCGATTACCTTGTGAAGCTTTCTGTATTCGAGGTCGTTTAGGAACTGAGAGTTCACAATTGCTCTCATTTTTCCGATCGAATTCTCCATAATAAAACCGCTCTTTCCCGAGTCCTTAAGTAGATCCCCCCATTGAACTTCCCAATTTTCAGACCGCAAGGATTGCAGTAGGAAGACCAAAAACATGCGCTCTATAGGAGTAGTTTCTCGATCGTCGCAAATCTCGGCTATGAGCGGAGATATATTCGGAGCAGACAGTTGCTCTGCCATTCGATCGGCGACTATTCTAGTTAATAAATTAGTTATAATGTAGACCAATATTTCCATTTCTTCGGGCTTGAGTCCGTGTTTTGTCTCCTCTCTCTCGCCCTGCTCTTTCAGAATCTTCTCAATTTCCTGCTTAAAGTGGGCGCATATTTTTACGAAGGTCTGTAGAACAAGCCTCGCGGCCGGTTCCTTATGTTCGAAATCCGTAAAATCAGAATTTTTGACGACACGAGCAAGCAGTTCGGAAGCAACAATATACTCGCCAACACTCATCTCGTCGGGCTCCTCAGGGAGCAATACGAGATGATTAACAGAATCCTTGTCACCGAGATGCCTATTATTTTCCCTTTCCAAATCTTCCTCTTGCTTCTTAATTGCTCGCCTGTCAGCTGCGTCGAGGAGATCGTCGACCTGCTCCGTAGTAAGTCTTTTTCTGCGAAGGTCGGAGAGTTGCTCGGTAGAGAGAGAAAATCCCATCGAGCTGTTACTCATAGCAAGTAAATCGGCGCGAGAGATGTTTGATATAGAGGCAGGTCTGCGCGATTCCATGTCGCTGCTAATTGCAGTTATTAGGTCCGCATTCTGACGGCGAAGTCCGGCTAGGATCTCAATTTCTCGTTCGCGGAGCGGGTAATTCCCTCTTTTTAAAGAATCTTCTAGGAGAGACGGCTCTGATTTCATTCTAAGCGCGTAAAAATACTCTTCAAAGCATTTATACTTAAAGCTTATAATATCGTCTCGACGCTCGAGAATTCCACATTTGACAAGCTCTGGAAGGACGTCTGTCGAGACAAAGGGAAGCCGTTTAGACTGAAATAAGTTTGAAAGAAACGTAGTGACGTCGTTTATTGGTGCGTAGCCAGAGCAGTCAGAGATATACTCAGCGAGATACTCAAGAGTAATCTCCTTTGCGCGCGGATCGAGATTTCCTCTTCTTGACTGCGTAAAATCAGCTTTTCCCAGTAGATAATCCACTACATTGCTCAGAAGCATTGCTTCGTTAACGCGGTCCAGCTCTTTTTCTTGCTGCATGGCCCATAAAATTAACATGACCATGTAGCCTGTCCGAGGCAGGCCGTCAGCTTTCAGTTGCTTCATTACAACATCAAACACGTCTTGATTGTCAGAGCCAATCGCAGCTGACCAGCGGTTGCTGAGTGCTCGAATTGACTTTCTGGGAAGCGCGCGAATGTGTACCTTCACGAAATCAGACAAAAAGGGTGCATCATCCACGTCTCCCGTGATGCTGCCCAATCTAGGCCTGCTGATTACAATCCAGCGGTTTCCTGGGTATGTCTTGATATGAGATTCAAGCGCTGCCGAGCCGACAGTGTCGTTGATATAATTGTCACAGAGGAATATGAACGAGCCTGCATCAATTTCTCTATCAAGGTCGAAACCCTTGGGCGATGATCCGAAATACGAATGAATGGCGCGTTTAAGTTCGTATAGGCCAGTCTTCATATATTCAACATTCAAAACAACCGGTATACGGGGGCGATCAATAATTCCTTCCGCGCTTAACACAGATAAATAGTGCAGCAGACTCGTTTTTCCTACCTCTCTTCCTCCAGATAGCAAATAGGACCGATGGTCTCGCAATATTTCATCGACGCTAAGGTCTATATAATTTTCCGCTGGGGTGGACGCGCCCTGCGAATTGGTTTCAACAATGCGTTTTGACAAAGGTGGTACTACAAAAGCTTCTTTCGCATCGAGTTTAGAAAATGCGACATCATCAAGCATATTGAAATGATCTGATGCTCGAATTCGAATGATTGGCCTGGTCGCACGCAGAAATGATTCTACGACTGCATCAGATGTGCTTTTTTTTTGCGGTACGAACGGTAGTTTGACGTATCCGTCATTGTGGATATTGGTAGCCTTGTCAAATTCTCGCCTCGGGGTGTCGTAATATGTCCGAATGAGGAACTCGCACTCCGCTTCGGCAAGGTTGATTTTTAATGTCTGATAGCCGTTAAACCATCGGCGGCTTGCGTATGCGCTTCCTGTCTGGCTAAAAATTGCGGTGCCTTGCGCAGAAGTGCGAGTTTGGGGATTGGCTCGGTGCATGTGTCCGCAAAAGAGTGCATCAAAGTGTGCAGATAGACGGCTTGATACGGCTAATTCGTCAAACTCGGCAAGCCATTCAAGCGGGTGGTGCATCAGACCTAGGCGTAGGTCGGCGGCCTTTAGAGATTCAATGGCATCATCGACGTTTCGCTCTCCTAGGAGCAAGTAGTTTTTATCAACGTCATCCGCTTCGCCTGTGGCGCGCCATGCGGTATCAAAGGATGCTATGCCAACCTGAATACCGCGAACATTTCGTTGGTAGCACCGCAGAAGTGGACCGGAATAAATAGGGTCTGGAATAACGCTGTCGACAAATGAATAATAATTATCCGTTCGTTCGACAGCCATTAGGTCGGCAAGATTCTGATTCTTCAGTCTATCAAGAAAGTTATTTGTGGAATCGACGGAAGATAAAGACGAACGTAGGCCACGGTCAATGAATTCCGCATCGCGGACGGATTTTCTGGAAATGTCGTGATTGCCAGGGCAAAGGAAAACGCAATTCTTATTCAAGCCGAGGGCATTTATCGCCGGCACCATGAACTCTTCATAGGCAGCATTAAACTCACATTTGTCTTCACCTGAATTTACAAAATCTCCAGTGAAGACTACGAGGTCAGGATTGATAAGGGACTTTTGCTTGGTATCCGCAAGGTCGTTTATCAGCGGTTCTACCACTACCTTGAGGTTTTGTGACTGAGACGAGGCCCAGTGCAGGTCCGATATATGGACAATTTCTAAGTCAGCCAAATTTCCCCTCCTGTCGAACGCGCGTCACGTTTTGACGCGCTTGGAGCCCGATCACAATAGTGTATGCGCTTAATCTGCATCGGTTGGCGTCCCTCGTGACTGCGCAAGCCGGGAGGGTTGGTCCGCTTTTCATTTGGCTGCTATCGAAGCCGTCATTATTCTTCGGAGGCCGCCACCATGCCCCTACCCAACGGACTATACAAAATCGCCTTCGAGACGCCCCACGGCACTGACTACGGCGTCCTCGACCTGCGCGAGGGCCGCCTGCGCGGCGGCGACAGCGGCATGGCCTACGTGGGCAGCTACAAGCAGCAGGGCGACATGTTTTCTGCAGACCTGCTGACCACCCAGCATCGGCACGTGCCCGGCGTGGTGACCGCGCTAGGCTACAACGACCTGCGCGTGCAGTTGGAGGGCGTTGTGAAGGACGGCGTCTGCTTGGCGCAGGGCAGCTCGCGTGACGCCAAGGGCGTTCGGTTTATGGCGCGGCTGACGATGATCGCGGATTAGGCGCCGATCGTAGATCCTCGGCGCCAAGCAGCGCGACGATACTGCGAGACCAATGGTTGGAAACGGCCAATCTTCGCGCTCCGCTATCTCTTCGCGCTGGCCTATCTTGCGACGGGGAACCATTGTTCTACAATGTGCGCATTGCCCGAACCCGTTCGGGTTTTGGCAGGCCTGCGCAGGTCCATAGCGCGCAGGCAGGTCGCGTCGGTCGACGACGAAGGGGGGCACCGGAGCTAGATTCCAAGCCGGCTCCGTCCATAGTCGTCGTCCGACGCGATCTAATCTTATTGCGGGCGGCCCGCTCTGCCAACCATTTTGCAAATCCTGTCGAGCGAAGGTGCAATTTGAAGCCGGGTGGAAAACCGCGCGAGGGAAGGTCGCGGTCCCCTGCAACGTTGGTACGTTAAAACACCCCCTCGAATTTATACCGCGAGAGCCATGATGGGTGTCGAATATACAATGGGTTTCGACACCCGGTTATAACGTTGCAGCGTACGCGGCTTGCCCCCTGCAACCCGAGGCCGGTCGCAGATGCTGCTCAGTGCGCGAGCGATGGCGCTTGCGTTGTCGGTTCGCTATGTAGCGGAGATGGTGCATCCCTCACTCAAGAACACGCTCAGGCTTCCTTGCGGTACGCCTGATTGCGACGGTCAGCAGATTTTCAATTTCAAGCTCCTGCAGACGATCACTTGGCGCTGCTCAGTATGCAATATGTTGCAATCGAAGAGTAAAGCGCAGATCGCTGCGGAGTTGGAAGCGAAAGGCGCGACCGTCCTGGATTTGATCGAGTGAGGTGCGAGCGGTCGGTGCCGCGTATCCTTAGGACAGACGCACCACGGCCGCGGACAACCTGCTCGACCAACTTGGCCGCACACCATCATGCTTGCGGATAAGGCTTATAACGCCGCCCGTATCCTTGGGCTGATTGGGGTGGCCTTGCTCATCGGACCCACGCGGAGGTGCTCGCAACGATCGCTGGAATTCAGATTCCATTCGTCGCTAATTCCATTTATCAGCGTCGTTCGGCTGGGGCGGCTCACATTTGGTGGGCTGAAGGTAAAGGGGAATAATTATGAGCTACCGCGTTCACGCGGCCGTGACGGCACTTCTCTGCCTGACTGCATTGTCCGGCTGCGGGTCTTCCGAGAATGAAACTTCCCCAGATAATAGCACACAAGGCGCATCGGCGAGCAACGCCGCCGCTTCTCCAGCAGCGCGCCCTGCATCACCCGCCACCATCGACGCCAACCGGATCGGGCCGGGAGATTTGTGGACGGGCAAGAGCATCACCGATGCGTTCGGGGTCGCCTGTCCTGTTCAACCGAACACCAATGGCCGCCCCGATATACTCGGTGTGGCCTTGGGTGGATCGTTGCCGGACGCGGTGGGCGGGCTGGCTTGCCGCTATCCCGAGGCGCAGTTCACCGCAAATAACAACGAGAACAAGAATCCCTATGTCGCGCTTAACGGCTCAACCTACGGCCTTAAAATGCTATTCAAGCCGCAGGACGGACGACCCTATGAAACGATTGATGTGTTTCTGTCGGGTGCGAAGAATGACGAGAAGGTCGTCGGCGTATGGCGGGTCGTCTACTACCGCCCCGAGCATGCACCGCTGAAAGACAAGATCGCGGCGGATATGGCCGCCAAATACGGCCCGTTCGATGGAACGGTGAGCCTCAAATCCGTAGACGGGCAACGGCTCGTCCCTAACGTGCCCCCATATTCGCGATGCCTTCGAGCGATCAATCAAGGGACGCTGAGCTACAGCGACTCCTTTGTGCTCAAGGAGGCCGTGCGGGCGGGTTGTGGTGATACGGTTGCGTTCAGCATCTCGAACAACGTGGGTGCGGGTCTCGCGGGCGATTTCACCTCCTTCCTGTTCAATCCGACCTATGGGGCGCAGCAGGACGAGATCGCGAATGCGGAGGCGCAATCGATGAAGGCCGCCCGTGACGCCGAGACGATCCGTCAGGCCGACCAACGGGCAACGCCCGAGCTTTAGTTTTAAGCAAAGCAAGGATCTCATCATGAACCGAAGAGAAATGCTTGCCACATCTGCTGCATTGCTGGTTGCGGGGCGTGTTATTCCTGCCGCCGCGCAAGCCGCAGGCCATTTTCGCCAAAACAACGGCGCGCGCGTGATCAGCGGTCAAACGGCCCTGCATCCCCTGCGCGTTATAGATAAGATCACCAAGGCGTCGGTTGGCCATGGGCGGCCAATCTATGTCCTTTGCAGTAGCCGCTGCCCGTACTCTCAGGCACTCTTGAAACGTCATCCCGGTGCCGTGGCCAATCTTGAGATACGCTACATACCCGTGACGCTCAAACCCGAGGAGTCTGGCGAAGTGGCCCAATTTTATTGGGAGGCTGAACTCGATAAGTCAGCTGCGTTCGAGTATTTCAAACGGTATATGGCGTTAGGATATCGGGGTGCCCCGCCGGCCAATGTAGTTAAAAGCGGGAGTGTCAAGGCTCTAAAAAACAGCGATGAGCTTTATTCGATAAACCTGACGCGCATCACCCACATCAGCAGGGCGCTCACCGCCACTTATCCTGAGTTTCGTGGCTTTCAGACGCCCGCGATGCTGATGCCCGACGGGGACTCACTCATCCAGTTCGACGGGGATCACCTTCCCGCGATCAGCCGCTATTTTTCCTGAGAATGCCTTGGGAAGGTTTGAGGGCGTTTGTGTTAGGAGATGCTTAGAGCTCAAAACCGCCGCGCAGCCGATGCCCTCGGCGCTGCGGTGACGGCGTTCGGCTATCCCGGTTTCGGCCCGGGCGAAAATGAACGTGCGCGGCGGTTCGGTCACCTCGCTCCGGGTCAAGAGCAGCGTCCAGATGGTAGAGGTAAGTCAGGAACTGGCTCAGGGGATGTCCGGCGGCCCATCGCAGAAGTGCACGGCGGGGTGATCGGCATCATTCACAATGGCGGTTCAAAGGAAGCCCGCCAGCTTGCGATCGCGATCGGCGTTCTCCAGAAATGGATGGCGGAACGATCCCCCGTAATCAAGCGTGTTCCCGGCGGGACTGCAACGGTCGTACAATAAAACAGTCCCTCGAATTTATACGCGAGAGGTTGGTTTTGTATCGAATATAAATGGGTTTCGAGGGTCGGTGCTAACGTTGCAACGTACGCGGGAGCGCAGTGCCGAGGCTCGCTGCCCCGATCGCAGCCGTCGCTACGCTGGTCCTCAGGGCTCGTTGTTGCCCTTCGGCGGACTGTCCGGATTGCCGACGAGCATGTCCACGGCGGCATTACCCAGCCGCTTGGCGGTTTCCAGTGCGGCTTGTGGCGTCAACGTTACTTCGACCGCATCAGGCCCCTCGACGTGGATCCCATCCGCTTGAGCCTCAACCTTACTGGGCTCGCTATATACTTTCCTTGCCATATCTCGCTCCGATCAATCGTCTAACAGACCGCAGAACCTGACCGTTCCGTGAGGGGCGCCGATCCGCAAAACATTGTCGGTTTGCCATCACTTGCCACCCGCCCAAAGCCGCGCGTAAACAGATGCCGCCTCCGCGACACTCGGGGGCGGGGCGTGGAAACCCCTTCTGAACCAGCCGGTCACCGATCTTCGGAGGCCGGGTGGCATGCGCGCATGTCCAGCCGGCTTGCCGGTAAAGGCGCATGCGCTCGTTGGTTCAGCGGGTTTCCAACATCCGGCTTCGGCCGTCGCCCCGAGAGGAACATAGGGGCGACAACGATGCCGACTTACAAATTTGCTGTAGCGACAGCCGTACTGGCGTTTGGATTGCTGGCGCAACAGCCAGCGCTCGCGAAGCGAAAGCCCTTGAAGGAGGCCCGATACGCCAAATGCATCGAGGTAAAAGGCTTCGGGGCATTGGACGACGCCATAAAGTCGAACACCGTGGGCTGCGCACGCTCCGAGGAAGCCGAGGGTGATGCCGGGCCTTTTGTGCAATACAAGAGCTGGTTCGAGACGAAGCGGCTTAAGGCAAAGCCCAACGAGCGGCTCACCATTCTGGTCCTGGCGCTGGAATACAGTCGGACGGCGACAAGCATAGGTGACGTGGAGGTGACCAGCAATCTGAGCGCCGGGTCAGAGCGGTTTACGAAAGCGAATCTTATTATTGGCGGAGCGCTGGTCGAGCGTGAGGTCTACCTGCAAAAGGGCTCCGGGCGAGAGTGCGGGTCTGTGCCAAATCCGGTGATCTCCAATTATACCTGCACATACACGGAATACGTGGCGATGGATTTTCCGCAGGAAGAGATCAACGCGTTTATCGCTCAAGCGGCCCGCAACCCGCTTGGCTTTTTCGACATAAAGCTGACGTCGGAGCGCGGATCGGAGAAGATCGTGCAAATCCCCTTAACCGAACTGAGGCTGCTGATCGAAGCCGAAGAGAAGGCGGCAGCGACTCTGCCAGTCGTCGGCCTCGCAAATTCGAAAAAAATCGAAAAATCCTCGATCGCAGTGGCTGAGGCCGCCGGCTCCCCCGGTGGAGAAACCTCCGCCCGGGACCGTGCAAAAAATAGCGAAAATCTGCCAAAATAGGCGTTTCGATCACTCGCCAGCGTCTGCGAGGATGCAATCGAGTTGCCTCCAAACGAGACTTTTGCAGGAAAGACTAGCCGTCAGCGCCTATTCAAGGACCATCGCCAGCTTGAGTTTGTGACTCGAAAATCGAAAAAATTTCTTCGAGAATTTCCGATCCCGGTAACCGAGGGCGCGGGGGAGTCCGGCGGGTATGCCCCGGCAAGGTACCATGCCGGGAGGGCCAAAAATGGCGGAAAACTACCAAAAATAACGTCCGCCGTCACTTGCCATTCTCTGCTCTCCGGGCATCGAAAGGCTCCCAGAACGAGACTTTCTTGGAGCAAAGACTATGAGCAAGACGACGGGCGCCGCCGAGCGCAAAACCCTCTCCACCCGGACCGGCGCCAGCGCCAAGCTGTTGCAGCGCAAGGCGCTGGAGAAGGCCGAGACGGGGGCGTCGCCAGAGGGCGGGGCGCTGGAGGACAGCTTCCCGGCCGCAGGCGCGGGCGACGATGGCGAGGCGTCCGTGGTCGAGCTGGCCGCGCACGCCGATATAAAGGAGCCCACGTCGGGCTCGGAGCCCGCTCCAGCCGCTCCAATCGCTGCCGAGGCGGCGCCTATCGTCGTAGCGTCGCCAACATGGTCCGCGCAGGACGAGGCCGCGTTCCAAGCGCTGTCCGCGCGTCGCAAGGCGTCGGGCTATCGCGGTCGTGGGCGCGAGGTGAACGCTCAACTCGTTCGCGTTGGCGACATAGCGCCGAATCCGGGCACGGTGGTCGCGGCGATCGTCGCGCTCGTCGCAGAGCGCGGCACTGTCGCCCGTGGCGAGCTGATCGGTCTGATGGGCGCGACCACCTTCTCGAACGCCAAGGCGCGTCCCTCGGACAAGAGCTGGTGCCAAGGCTATGTGGCTGGCGCGATCCGCTCCGGCTTCCTGGCGGAGGCCTCCGAGCCCGTCGTCGCTGACGTGGCGGCGTAGGGCAGGGCGCCATGCAGATCGTGACCTATCTGCGCGTCTCCACAGCCAAGCAGGGCATGACCGGGCTTGGCATGGAGGCGCAGCGCTCCGCCGTGGAGGGCTTCGCCGCCAGCGGCGGGCATCGCGTCGTCGCCGAGTTTGTCGAGGTTGAGTCGGGCAAGAAGACCGATCGCCCGCAGTTGGAGGCCGCGCTTGCCGCGTGCCGCCTGCACCGCGCGACGCTGGTTATCGCTAAGCTGGACCGGCTTGCCCGCAACGTCGCTTTTATCGCGAACCTGATGGACGGCGGCGTCGAGTTCGTCGCGTGCGACATGCCCTACGCCAACCGCCTGACCCTGCACCTGATGGCCGCGATGGCCGAGCACGAGCGCGAGATGATCAGCCAGAGGACCAAGGCCGCGCTTGCGGCGGCGAAGGCTAGGGGCGTTAAGTTGGGCAATCCCAATGGGGCGGCGCATTTGCGGGACCTGTGCCGTGTCGGGGCGGCGAATAGCGGCAGGGCCCGGCGCCGCGAGGCGGTCGAGCGCGCCCTAGCCGTCGCACCGCTTCTGGATCAGCTCGCGGCCGAGGGCGTGGTTGGCGCTCGCGCCGTCGCGGCGGCGCTTAATCGGCGTGGCGTGCCGTCGCCGAGCGGCGGCCTCTGGTATCCCGAGCAGGTTCGCCGTGCCGTGGCGATGCTGGCGACATGAGCCGAGTGCTGGTCGCACTGGGCGGCGTATACGTGCTGGTCTGGATATTCGTAGGGTGGTGACGCGTCGCCGTGAAAGGATTGGATCGACGGCCATTAATGGGTGGGAAGCTGTCGTCCAAATTCGCGTATCAACCGTCCGCTTTTATGAACTGGCTTGCGAACTGAGTATTGTAGGCATGAAAATCGCCCTCAGGCGTAATCACCAATTCCGTTACGTTAGAACGCTGAAATTCATCTTCCCGTGCTTCATCATCTATCTTCAAGCTAACAGTAAGGGCACCATTGTCTGTACCTACTAGTTTGTAGTCATAGACGATTTCTTGACCGAAGCAGGTAACCTCGCTGCCTACGACAACCAACTCGGAAGATGCATCATCGACATCCACCCAGCGCCCCTGCATCTGATCCGGTAGCGATACGTCTCTGTCCTGTCGTTCCATATGATCCTCTGTCCACAAGCCTGAGGGCGCAATCCTAATGGAAGCAGCGACGTCCGCAATTGGGGCGCTTCCTGCCCGACCGCTTTTATCAGCGCCTCTCCGATCGCGAACGGCGAAAATGGGTGGGATGCGGTCGTTCGCCTACCTCGTTCATAACGTCGGCACTGGAAGGCTTCGCATTATCGCGCGGAGTTCTGCATTGCGCGCTTTCATTTTATTCGCATCACATCCGAAGTCGGCATAGTAGTAATTATTCAGTCGTGGCCCGGTCCATTGCACATAGAAGGCTCCAGCATCATTGATCCGTGTCGACGGCTTTGGGCAAGTCCACGTCATAAGTCGATCGATGCTCGATTTCGTCAGAGGCACGGATCGGCTTTGGAAAGGCTTTAGTAGGTTCGCCAAATCGGCGAACTTCTGAGGCGAGATCACAAATGATCCGGATACCGCTTGGGCGCTGCTCACCCCATGATTTATGGTGTATCGTCCCTCGCCTGAAATATTGACTTCTATATCCATCGACGCCCAACCTGAAAGGATCAGTTGGATGCGTTCGACTTTCTGCAATCCATCATTTTGAGCATCGCAAGCTGCAACCAGTAGAGCAAGAAATAGCCATCGGGTACGAGTCAGCATACTGCATCATTACATGACTCCAATAATGATCGCAATTGGCGCGCTAGCTGACGGGTTTCAGCGGTCGTTTACAGCAAGTGGATGGCCGCGATTGGGGCGGTAACAGACGATCCAGTTTCTCATCCCACGCCCAGATGGCGGATTCGGCAAATCAATCGCCCGTTTGGGTTCGTGTGTCAGCCTTTTCCGAGGGGTGAAGGGGGCGGCGGCGCGACGGGTGTCGCCACCGAAGCGGCGCGATTATGGGACAGCGCTGCCCCTAAAGGTTAACATGCCCAGCCAGTGGTGGATTTACCAAATTTACAGTCCAATTCCGATCAATCTGACATGTAAAAATTAAGAAGTTGGTAATCTTTGGAGAGCTTACTTCGATCTCTATAGTCAAGCATCGTGTCTCATCATGCCGAACGGCCTTGCGAGTCGCCACCTGATGGTTTGACTTTTGAAAGGCGCGTCGCTCCGGCGATTTTGTTCGTTGCGGTGTGCGATTTTTCCTGCGCGCGTATTGTTTCGGAGGCTGTCGTCCTCTGGTTTTCTCGTTTTCGGGGGTGGTACTATGACACCGGAACAGGAGGCGCTCGCAATCGCTCTCCAAGTGGAGCGTCTTCATGGAGAGCGCGCGTCCGCATTCGTGGCTGAGCAACTGCGATCGTGCGTGTTTGTTGGCGACAAGACGGGAGGCGATCTTTGGAAATTGGTAGCGGAAGCGCTTGAATCGCGTCCGCCACCACCGCAATGATTGAAGGGGCTCTAGCTGGCGCGGCGCTCAGGACTCCCAGGCTGGCGCGTCAACGATCCGAGTGATCGAAACGTCGGAAGCAATAAAGTGGAGTGGACTTCATCTTATGCATGGAAGCATGATCTATCTGGTCTTGGCGGCTGCGCTTCTTTGCCTGATCACGCTTGGCCTCCGTCGATCTAAGCTGGTGCGCCGCCGGCTAGGGCGCAGGCAGGATCGACATCAAAAAATCTGGATCGAGATAAAAGATACCGACCTGTCCGAGGGCAACGCACCTAGGCAAGGCACCGGATTTGATCGCAAGCAATAATAGGACTTGCGAAGCTGCGAGCGTGAGATAGCCTTTCCCGTGACGCCAGCCGGTGCCCCACGCCACTGGTGTTAGGGCATGCTGCCCCACCGCATGTCCGGCAGGCCGGGTGACCAGGACCGGCCTGCCAGTGGCTCGTGCAACCCGGAGTCATTTGACAGGTAGAGACCGGCGTGAGCACATGCCCCGCAGCAGGATGACAGTGGTGCAGAGCCGTTGTCATCTGAACTACGCAGCTGGCCCACCATCAATAGTCTAGATATGAGATCGCTCTCGCAGCATTCCGATTGCTGATCAATCGGCGGCGGAGCCGGCCTGAGGCGCCGAAGAATTACAGTTGATACGGCGTTGGTGAATGCCTCGAACCCTTCATGAAGGATATCCGTGCCACCGATACGCCGTTGATTCACGGGGGTAACAATGCCCACCTTGGAAAAGCTATTGCGGGTACGCGCCGGTGTGAAGCTGTTCGAAATGACGGTTCACAACGGACCGTTTATAACCCATCAAAGCTACGCCGTGACGTCGCCTCGCTCACGGGTGGCGATGAATTTTCCAGATCTTCGTGAAGCCGAGCGCGCCTGGCGAAAAGCGGTAACTTTTATCGAGGACGACCAGTCGCCGTCGGGAGGCGATCAGGAAATCCGAGATTCCGACTCCACACCCGATTGAAGCGCCCGCCTTTGATCGGGGTGTATCCAGAACCCCACTCGTGCTCAACCGTTAGGCCAACTCAAGCCCTTTACGTCAAAGCTAAGCGACTGAGTCCCGGCTTGATAGAGCTGAAGCTGGATGATGACGGCAGCAGATTGCTTGATCTCCCGCTCGATGGTCTTCCGATCTGCTATGAACACCGTGCGAGTCGAGTTGTCGTCGGGGGCCCCAGCCGCCATATCCCGGGCCTTCTTCTTGTCGAACCGTACCCTCACGGTACACCCCGTGTATGCGCAGAGAATCTGCCCCTCTTTCTCCAGCGTGATAAAGGCGTTCTGCCCGTGCTGCGGGCTATCGCGGAGACACAGCTTGGCCCTTGTAGACTCATAGGGCGGGTTTAACCGAACCGCGTTCCGCGACATGATGCATGCCATCCGTGTCGGCCGATCCGTCATAACGTCCACGTCAGATGTATATTCCCATTCCTGGTTTTTGTTCTCGCTGGGAAACTGTTCTTCCAAGGAGGCAAGAGTCTTTTGACTATCTGCCAGCACCTTGTCGGCCTCAGCCATCGTTCGACGATCCGCCATCATCGACCAACTTCCTAGCCCCATAATGCTGGTCAAGACGATAGAAGTGATCTTGCGACCTTGCCGATAATCCGAGCCGCCGCGCATGGCCAATCGCGTCCACGGGGGATCATAGAGGCAGCCAATCAATATCGCTGTCATGATCCATCCCACCGGTGTGTTGATAACGACACCCAATAGAATCGCGCCGGTGATCCAGATCCACTTAGCCGCGCTCATATCTCTCTATCCTCTAACTGGGTGATAGCTAATCCCGATAGCTTTGCAGCGTGGATAAAGAGTAACTAGACCCGTTTCGTTCGAGGCCAACGAGGGCAAAGTGGGAATTTCGACTTCGCCGTATCGGGCTGCGATATAAGTCGGCAGCGTGATTGCCGCGCCGACCAACAGTTGCGGATCATAGCGCCGCTATCGCCTTGCTTGGTCGTGCTTCCGTGCTCGCCGAGTTGCCAGCTCAGGCGTTAGGTTTGCTAGCGGGCCGGCCACGCTTCTTTGCAGGAGCCTCGACGGTCGATTTCTTGGCAGGTGCCTTCTCGCCCGGCTTGCGCCCAAGCCCGATCTTCTTCGCCATGGCACGGCGCGCTTCCGAATAGGTCTCCGCAACCATCGGATAATCGGCTTTCAGATTGTAGCGCGCGCGATACTCGTCCGGCGTGAGGCCGTTCGTGGAGAGGTGTCGGCGCAGCGTGCGGTAGGGCTTCCCGTCGATCATCGAAATGATGTGATCCTTGGACGAGAGCGACTTGCGCACCGTGACCGCTGGAACATGCTCGGGTGCGGCTACTTCCTGCTCGGGCTCATCGGTGGGCTTGTCCAGAGCGGCGATCGCGGCGTGCGTTGTGGCAATGAAGCCGGCCATGTCGTCGGCGCGCATGTTGTTGTTACTGACATAGGCCGTGACGACCTCGATCGTCAGCTCGATTATGTTGGTATCCTCGGCCATGTCGGCTTCCTTTGGCGGTTATGTCCAATTTGGATCAATATGCGGCGTACGGGTCAGTAGCAATACGACCATTCGACCGACCGTTAGGAAAAGCCTGCGGTACCGCGACAAAACTCCGCTCAGGTCCGGTGTTGCCGTCTAAATCCGGGAAGGCGGCGGCATTGATTGGCAGGAACAGCGCTCTGGATTTACGACCTGATAAGCAAGACGAGTTATCGTCTGCGAATGTCTTTCAAGAAGCCCTTTAAAGCTACTCCGCTTCAGCCGCGCCCCAAGCGCTTCAACGCGTCGAAAATCTCCTCCTTCTCGCGGGCAGTGGCGGTCCCTCGCAAGTCGCGCGGCATGGTCCTTCCGATCGGCGCCGCAGTTGCGGCAGGGCTTGGGTTGGGATGGATGTTGTCGGAAGGCGAGCAAACTGCACCAGTCGAGCCGCAGGCCGTGGTTTCGCAGGGCGAAGACGACCGCGTCGAGGCATTGCGGCGCAGGGAGGCGGCCGAGCCGCCCGAGACGCTGTCCGCCATGACTGGCGCCGATAGACCCGAAGTTGATGCCCCGGCGATGACGAGACCGGCATCGGCGGGGGTCGCGTTCTATCGAGCTTGCGCCGACGCGCGCGCTGCCGGCGCCGCGCCACTGTATCGCGGGCAACCGGGCTATCGGGACGCGCTGGACCGTGACGGGGATGGCGTCGCGTGCGAGCCGTATCTGGGGCGGTAGCACCAGCACTCTACACGCAATCCAAACTGAGAGCCCCTACGGTAGCGAAATGAACGCCCAGACCAAGATCGAGCCGGCCCTGCCGCCGGAGCCATTCGACGCCGCCCGCGACAAGGTGAACGCTTTGAGGGGCCGGTGCATGGACGCCTTCGCGAGAGCGGAAGAAGCGGTAACGGAGACGCTGCTTGTCATGGCAGAGACTGAGCGCGGCAAGGCGATCCGTCTGCAGCATCTGGTCGGGCAGCGGTTCGATGAGTTGAACACGGCGCTGGGCGAGGGCGGCGCTTTCGCTGGCGAGGGCAAGGCAGCATCCGCGACGCTGGCTGCGTTTCGCCAACACGACGACCTGCGCGCGTTCCTGTGCCACGGCGTGGCGAAGGTGACGCTCGACAAGCATGGGCGCTGGACAGTGGTTATGCGGGTGCTGGCGCTGCGGGCACGCAAGGCTGCGCGCACGCATCGAGCCATGGAGCAGGACGAGGTTGCGCAGTTGGCGGACCAGTTGGCGAAGGCTTCGCGGAAGCTGTGCTCGCAATTGGGGGATTTGCAGGCGAAGGTGCGCAGCAAATGGCTTTGCTTATAACGTCTGCATTCTTACTCGATCGGGCGCGCAGGTCCTCTGACATCCGGTGACGAAAACAACGGCTAGGGCGCCGGCCATCCCGGCCACCCCAACCATATCTCTCGGAAAGAGTTCTGGGAGCGTGACTAAATAAAAGATTCTCTACTTTTCTTCTCTTTCCTATGGTCAGTATGGTTGGGGTGGTCGGGCAAAAAAAGCCGAGGACTTCAGCCGGGTACACTGCATGTTGTCCGACCAGATGTCGGCCACCCCTACGCTCAAGGGGTGGCCGATAACCGTTACATTTTGGGCTGTACCCTGTCGGGAGCGGGCGCGCGCTCGATCGTGGTCCGGAACTCTCGCTCGAATGCGGCGCAGCATTCTTCATAGGAAGGAAAGACGAAAAACCACTTCCGGGAGCCGTCGCTTTGCCGGACTCGCGTCGCCGTGAGCTTACCGCCTGTTATTTCTTTAAGCCGCTTCGCCCACATACTTTTTGACAGAATGCTCGTCCTAGCTGCTGTTCCGTTGTCCTCGCACCAGCCGCGATAACGCTGATACAAAGCGTCCTTAGCGACTGGGTCGGTCCAGGCGTTCACCGCCCCATCGGCCCACTCGATACCGCCGTCCAACAAAATCTCATGCCACCACGAAACTACCGGCTCCTTGTCCATGTCATAGCTCGCCAGTTCCCGGAACAAAGGTGTTTTCGGGATCGCGCGAACGTTGAACCCCGACAAGTCGGTGTGGAGAAGATCGTACATAAGTGCCTCGTACCCGCCGGACTCCAGTTCGGCGTGCATACGCAGCCACACCTTGCCCCGCGCTTCCTCGTCACCGTTAAACGGATCGCTCACGTTCAGAACAAGATATCGCCGATCATCCGGGGCGATTTTCACCGGAGAAAACGCGTTGCTCGTCATCGCCATGAACGTACGGTTTTCTCCAGTCCACTGCGCTTTATATTTGTCGATATAATCAATCATATCGTTAGTGATGTAATTGTTCAGCCGTCGATTTTGATCCTCGGTGCGCACTTCGATTTCTTCAGCTTGCACAAAGAGCTTATCTTGCAGAATCCCGTTGTTGCGTCCTGCGAGATTATCGGGATCCGAAATCGATACGCTGTACGGAGCTAGAAGATTGCGAATGACCGTTGTCAGGGTGGTCTTCATGGCGCCTCGCGGGCCTCTAAAGATCACAGCGACCGGAACGAATGTATTGAGATTCTGAAATCGGTAAGCCAGCAGCTTCCACAGATAGTCATTGCGTATTTCATTTTCAGCTGAAATCCGATCGATCAGAATGCGAAATTCCCGATAGCTACCGGCATTCTTTACAGGTCGGATTTTGAAACCCTGGAACATATTGAACTGGCTGGGGCCGACTTCCAGGCCCGGGCGGAAAACAAGCTCCTGCGGGCTTATCCGTTGGTGCAGCGACCAGAGATCGAAGATCGACATCTCCTTCTTCCCGTCGAAGCCTTTAACTCGTCGCGACTTATAGAGGGTTTTCATAGTGTCTTCACTTACCCGTTCGACTTGATAAGAGCCGTCCTCCATCCTCTTCTGGACGCCGATCTTCACATTGTCGCCCTGCTGGAATTTGCGATGTTCGGCTTCGAATGCCGCGAGTTCTGCTTCGGCGATGGCGTCGGGGGCAGGCCGCCAGCCGTTCCCATCGTCAGATTTTGCCGAGGACTCGCGCCACGCCCGCCAAAACAGGTCGCGTACCAGCATCGGCGTGGGGAAAGGCTGGAGAACGAACTGATCGAAGATCTGCTCGACCTCTCCCTCACAAAACTTCCCGTGCCGCTCGCGATCACTCTTCGACCATGCGATCGCAATGCCGAGTCCATCGGTGCCAAACGCATGGAAGATGCAGCCCAGAATGCCAAGCCAGGTTCCGCGCCGACAGCCGGAATCAATCCGCTTAAGCGCTTCCTCCACCGCCGAGACGACATGGTGCTTATTCCGCAGATGGCCGTCTGGCAGGCGAAGAGGGGGCCAATGCAACACGTCGTGCTGGCTGCGCATGGCGTGCTTCACCGCGTCCCATTCGACAGCCGGGGCGTTGGTTACCGCCACCGCCAGATCCTCCGCTGACACTCCGTTTTCGAGCGCATCGGCCAGATCCCATCCATCCGGAAGGCCGGAGGGCAGCTTTACGATCCTGACGGAGCGAGCGCGCACCGCAAACGCCTGTGCGGCGACACTTTCCGCGTATTGCTTACCGGCGGCATCGTTGTCGCCTACGATCGTCACGTCGCGATCGTGCATGCATGACCAGTCAGAATGGTGAGGGTTCTGCGCGCCGCACAGCGATGTCGTAGGCACAAAGCTCGGGAACAGCGCTCCGGCTGCCTCCCGGGTCTTCTCGCCTTCGACGTGGAGAATCGGCGCATCTGTCCGCGACAGTACTTCGTCTTGACCGACGAGGGGCCAAGGCCCTTTGGGCAGGCCAACAACCGCCACTACGTTACCGTCGACATTCCGCACAGCATGCACTTGCCGAATGATCTTGCTGTTTGCGCCAGCTTCGGTCCAATCGCCGCGAACGACGACAGCGATCGTGCCGGACGAGGTCGTCGCCCGGTACATTGTTTTTTTCTGCGCTTTGCCGCGAATAAGATCCAGCATGCGCATAACGTCCGGATAGTCAGCGTTGTAGACGCCTTCGTTCAACCTCGCGCTGATCGCCTCCAGCATCGCGTGCGGCATAGGCTCGAGCAGATCGTCGTTGTACCGGAATGCGCGGGGAGCGACGCGCTTGGACTTGGTCGCAACCCTGTGCTGAGAGCAACCCCGATCACAGGTCAGGGTCATGACGCCAGCGGTGTTTCTGTGTGCGGTCGCAATTACAGTTCCGCCTTTGCAGCACGGGCAACTGAACGTGGAAGGCGGCATGCCTTCTCGCCACGGGATAACAGGAGTATCGGCCCCCATTTCGTTTGCCAGATAGGAGGGATTGCCCCATGGCTGGATACCGCCGAGATAGGCGCGCAGCTCGGACGACAGTGCTTCGAACGGCACTTCGCCGGCATTTTCAGAGTCAAAGATTTCCATAAATAAGGCAGGTCCCTACGATGCGCGATCGTCGCGCGTGGATGTTGGAGGCGCCCCGGACTGGGCCGGGACGGTGGAATGCGACCGCCGCGCGCGGATGGCCTGCCTGCCTTCACCCCTGCGCGACGGTCGCGGCGTCCGGGCAAAGCCCTGCCGTGGTCCACCCAGCTGTATTACCAGCCGGGTGGGCCGTGGACCAATGCGCAGAAAAGGCAGTTTGGCGGCTCTTGCTCAATCGCCTGGACAGCCCGCGCGGTTTGGAGTTCAGGACCCCGCGCTAAGACAGCTAGAGATCTTGCGGTCGCGATAGTTGATCAGAAATGCATCAGCTGCGATCGCGGTTGTGCCACGAGCTGCCGATTACAAGCGAATAGTTCTCCGCAATGTCGGCGTCCGTGAACGGCCAGCCAAGCGACTTAAGGGCCGTATGCACGAAGTCTGCGCAACTGCCTTGGACGATAACCGGCTGCCGCCGACCCCCGACAATACGAAAGTCTGATCGAGACGCACTGTGACCGGTGTATTTGCGGAAAAGTTCCGCCAGCCCGTCCCGCATCAGTGTCAGAATTTTGGAGGCGTCGATAGGCTCAACTCTGGTTCCAGCGGCAGGTGGGAGCTGGCCTTCGGCAGCCCAAGCAGCTCTGATCAGTGCCCAGCCGACCTCCATCCCATGTCGATCGAAGAAGTCCAGATGGCCGGCCGTTTCGAACGTGTCCTCGTCAAGCAACGCCAGTTCCTCGATATGCAGGTTGTGGCGACCAGTGAGCGCGCGAAGTTCCGTGCCGAAAGGTCGCTGAAGAGCGAGTTCGGCACCATCGGCGTATGGCAAGGAGAACCTCTCGGGACGAAAGGCGGGGAGGGCGCCGGCTAAATCGTTGGCCTGATTGTCGTTCAGACCAAATTTCTGAGCCATGAGCTCGGTAACCTTGTAGGTGTCCGGTAGGTTGGCGATATCGATAGTCATGCAAAAACAATCCTAGAATTACGGACGCAGAGCTGCGATCGCCGCAGCGCGTGCCGGCGTGGTTCAGTTCGGAAGAGAGTAGGCGTTGGATGGGCGCGCGGTCTGGCCGAAGGCGCGTTATGGGCTAAGAATTTGGGGGCGGTCTGGCGCGCTGATCGAACACGCCTCTGGACGCTGCATTGTCGCTGATCGAGGCGGGAGTCCGCGATGTCGGCGCAATTGCCAACGGTTGTTGCGCAACCCGGTTAAGGCGATTCCGATGCTCGCGGCGGGGATCGTTCCCGGTGGCCAATTCGACCGCCTCTTCACCATTACCGGCGCGAGCGGTCGAAACCCTGCTGAGACTGTGATCATGGTGGGGCACTGGTCGTCCTTTCGGAAAGCCGAATTGGCGACAGACCAGATACACAACATTTTGAGTGATCGCTAATAGTCTATTGGAGTAAATAATGGCCGCGTCGGCAACTTATTTTTCGCTGATAAGGATAGGACGCCGTTTCCCCCGTCGTGCATGTATGTTTGGCGTGCCCGGAGCTTTGTCGACGACCGCCCATGCCGTCGCCAGTTGGGAGAGTGTGAAATTGATGCCGCAGCATGACAGAATGTCGAATACGAATGCCTCGCAAAGACCTGTGAGGCGGTCAGGGCCGGTTGGCTTGTCAGCATGGTTCTTCAGGGCGATCATCGTCCACGAACGACCCTCCGATTTGATCCAGTAGTCGCGGCAAGCGGCAACAGCGCGCTGGAGAGTCGGCTGCCCGAATCTACCACGAGGAAGTTTTTTTCGAACTGGGATCGCTCGAAGTTCGTCAATCCACTCCAAAAAATTCAATTCACTCAAGTCATGATGAAAAGTGTATAATTTAATAAGTTCTGGCGGGAGAAATAACACGCTTGGATGACCTGCATTAACATCGTAAACCGCTTCCATCAAAGTAGGGCTGTCTTGAAGTAGGTCGAGAATCGCTTCTACTTGCCCTTGCATGCTCCGCAGTATGCGATCAATGGACGAGGCATTCTTCAGAAACTCGTTTGTAAGTTTATAAATATCTCGTCGTCGTGTTCCTTGATTGGCAGCTTGTTCTGTATCCTCTTGGTCTCGTACATGTAATGCGTTGAGATACATCACTAGATCGTCGTATCCAAATTCATCCCGCAGCTCGTAATAATCACTGAACGCTGCCCACATCTGAGAATAAGCGAGCGAAGTCATGACCGGACGCTTCTTTGTATCCTTCTTTGCTCGTGGCGGCTTCCCAGTCCCTACGCCCCGACCACCCTCACCACGTGCTGTTCCCATCGCTCCAACCCCTCTCGCCGTTCGGCGAGGGCATCGTAACGATCGTAGATTCTGTCAATTCTGCCCTCGCTGTGACCGATGATTTTTCGGCAGACGGACGCCGTCACGCCAAGCCGGGCTAGGCCGGAACGCATCGTGCGCCTCAGATCGTGAAGCCTGAAATTGCTGACGCCGGACAAGCGGTCGAGCTCCTGCTTCGCCTTCGAATATCCACAGCTGAAGGTGGCGCCCCCATCGGTGGTGAACACGAACGCATCATCGCCATGCCGGGGCAGGCTGGCGAGCGTTTCCATTACAAGTGGCGGCAGGGGCACCAGATGCGGGCGGCCATTCTTCGTTTGGGCCAGATGCCACTCGTCGCCGACGATGTGCGACCAGCGCAAGGATGCCGTCTCGGTGCGACGCTGGCCGAGCAGGATCAGGCACCGGATGAGCTGGCCGTAGGGATCGCCCATGCGGAAGGTCGCTCGCCAGACGGCACCTAGCTCCGCGTCGGTCAGGACTCGATCGCGATCGATGTTCTTGGCTGGGGGGCGGATACGCTCGGCCGGGTTGACCGAGATCATCTCGCGATCGTGCGCCCAGCGATACGCCATGGCAAGGTATTTGCGGACCGTGATCGCCGCATAGGGCGTGCCGGCCATGACAAGCCCATCAAGCACGTCGATAATCTGGCGACGAGTTATCTCCTCCGCCGGCAGCGGCATGAAGTGCTGAACCGCCGCGTGTCGAAGACCCGCATCAATCGCCCGCCAGGACCGCGTGTTTGGCTTGGCATGCAGCTCGACATAGCGCTCGATCATCTGCGCGTACGTGATGAGCGAAGTGACGGCGACCGTCCGAGCTTTCGGGGGTGAGGTTTCAACGGGCCGCAACCGTGCCTGGACGGGCGCCGGCGCGGGCAGGCTGCCCTCATCGGCCGCGCGCCATAGCTCCAGCGTCTGTCTGCGAGCGTCCCTCAGGCTCAGCCGCGGAAACTGGCCCAGCGTGTAGCGCCGAAGCCGCCCCTCCACTCGAACGAGCGCAGAGAAGGATCGAACGTCGCTTTCGGAGATGCGTAGCTGAAGTCCCGGGCACAGGATGTCACTGTGAGAAACCCGACCTGTTCGCGGCGCCTTTCGTGCCCATATCCACTTCTCGGTAAACCTGTGCCTTGCCATGCTCGTCCTCGCTTGTCGCTTGTCGAGCCGGGTCGATATTTATCGTCAGGAATCGGGGGCAATCGGCATCGATGCGGAGCGGCGCTCACCGAGCAATGTCGATCGGCTAGGACGATTTCACCCCATTTTCTGGGGTAACCGTGGGGTAATTTCGGTCGCATTTCGTGGCGTTGGCGCAAATGCGTCGAGATAAAAAGTGTTTAAAATCAAGGGAGTTTTGGTCTTCCTCAATGGTAGAGCACTAGCCTTCCAAGCTTGTGATGCGGGTTCGATCCCCGCTACCCGCTCCACCGCTACCGCATGTCGGCATATCCGACCCCCGTAGCGAGGCATTTCATCTTGAAAGCTCGCGGACGATGGCTTCGAGCAAGCGATCGGGTGGAGTTGGCTTGTATAATATTTCGATATCCTCGCGCGCGGCCTCTGCGATCCGCGCCGGGTGGGTCTCGCCGGTAATCAGGAGCGCGCCGATCCGCCGGCCGCTTTGCGCGCGCAGCAGCCGGATGGCTTCGGCGCCATCTTCTCCAGCGCGCAGGCGCAGGTCGCAGATCAGAAGATCGGGCACATGCTTTCGGGCGCTGTCTTGCCCCTCGGCGATGGTCTCGACGGTATCGACCGAATAGCCGGCGTGGCGCAGCAGGGCGCCGAGCCCGATGCGGATGGTTTCGTCGTCGTCGATGACCAGGATATGGGCGGGGGATCGGGCCGTGCCCCCGGCGAGCGCGCGGCCCGGTTCGGATGGCGCACCCCCTGCGATGCCGTCGGCATCGGCGGGCGCCAAGGGCAGGGCGAATCGGAATACGCTGCCGCGCCCCTCGATCGATGCCAGGGTGATCTCGCTGCCGATCAGGCGGGCGAGACGCCGGGCGATCGCCAGTCCCAGCCCCAATCCTTTCCGGTGATCTCGCTCCGGATTGCCGAGCTGGACGAAATCGCTGAAGATCGCCTCGCGCTGATCGGCGGGAATGCCCTCGCCACTGTCCCAGACCTCCACCATGATCCGTGCGCCGCGTCGGCGGCATCCGATCAGTACCCCGCCTGTGGTGGTGTAGCGTATCGCGTTGCTGACCAGATTGTGCAGGATGATCTTGACCAGGCCCGGATCGGCTTCGACCATCGCGTCGCAGTCGCGCGTGCGATAGAAGAGTTTCTTCTCGTCGGCGGTGATCCCGATTTCCTCTTCGACCTGGCGCAGCGCCTCGTTGATCGGAAAGGTCCGGGGGCGCGGCACGATCACCCCGGCCTCGGCGCGCGAGAAGTCGAGCAGCGCATCCAGCATCTCGCTCGATGCGCGAAGCGCCGACCTTGCCAGTCCGAGCGTCTCGCGTTGCGCGGCGTTCAGCCTGGATCCGTCGAGCAGCGCCAGGAACAGGCCCAGCGCATGGATCGGCTGACGCAGATCGTGGCTGGCGGCCGCCAGGAAGGTCGACTTGGCGGCATCGGCCGCCTCGGCGCTCCGCACTTCCTTTTCCAGCCGGTGCACCAGCTGCGCGTTGGTGAAGCGCAGCAGGATCGACTGACGATAGGATTGGCCCGCGATCCGAGTGTTCATGAAGATGCCGATTCCGAAAACGATGCTCAGCAGCGGCGCGTACTGGATATAGGGATCGTCGCCCGGGATCGCGCGGAGATAGATGAACGTCATCAGCTGCACCAGCGCGAAGGTGGCGATATAGGCGGCATGCACGCGCGGCAGGGCGCCATAGGTCGTGACGCCACCGCTCACCGCGCCGGCCAGGATGACCATCACGAACGGTATCTCTCCCGGGGTGGCGTGCGGCGCCACCAGCCAGATCAGGCTTGCCCAGCCGGCGGCATGGGGCATCTGGCTCAGGATCAGCCTCCGTGCCATGCCTTCGGGATTCCGCTCGATACTGTCTTCCGAGAAGAACCAGCGCATTTCCGCGAAGGTCGCGAGCTTGAGCGCGATCTGCACCGCCAGCCAGATCAGGATGGGCAGGCCCTGATCGTGCAATACCGCCGCGACAAAGATCGACAGGAACATCATCGTCCAGCCCGCGCGACCGACGGTGCGATAGACGATACGCACCTGCTCGATCAGCACTTCCCGCTCGGAGATCGGCTCGTCGTGAGCGGAAATCGCGGTCGATGCCGCGCTCAAAGGATGCCCGCTTTCTGGGCCTCGAACACGGCCTGCGCGCGGCTGGATACCTGCAGGACCTTGAGGATCAGCTGGACATGCCCGCGCACGGTGAATTCCGAAATATCCATCCGGTTGGCGATCGCCTTGTTCGAATGGCCTTCGCGCAGATAGCCCAGCACCTCGAGCTGGCGGCCGGTCAGCGCCGCCCCGGCTGGGCTCTGCCCCTCCGAGGTCGATCTGCTGGCCTCGCGGGCGCGCGGCGCGAGATCGCGGATGGCGCCGATCAGGCGTTCGGGCGCCTCGGACTTCAGGATCGCGATATCGCCGCCCGCCTCGATCGCGCGCGCGATCTCCGCATCGTTCTGCACCGACGTGACGACGATGATCCTGCTGCCCGGCCAACGCAGGCGCAGCAGCGGGATGGCATCATGCCCGCCGACCCCGGGCAGATGCAGGTCGAGAAGGATGATGTCGGGCGCCGCGGTCAGCATTTCCAGCGCCTGGCCGAGCGAGGCGAACGACGCGAACACCACGCCGCGAAACGCACCCTTCACGATCAGTTCGATGCCGGTGCGGAACAGGCTGTGATCGTCGATGGAAACGACCGTGAAGGGCATCATCGGTTCACCGGCTTCGCTGGCCGGGGCCAGGCATTGAGGGAAAGCCATGGACGGGCTTGGTCGATGGCGGACGGAATGGCGATGCCGGCACCTTAATCGGCGATAATCGTCTTGTCGGCAGTCAATATTGACCGGTCCTGCGCGCCGCCGGTCAATCTGTAGCATTGCACCGAACGGGTCGTTTCGGGCTCAAGCTCGGCATGGCAAGGATCGGGGGAATCGCGGCATTCGCCGCAGGCATCGTCACGCAGGCACGCGATCGCGCGCGGCAATCCGGGGTGGGGGCAGCTTTGCTGCTGCTCGCGATCGGGTTGCTGCGAAGCATCGTCGTCGCGGCCTGCCGGGCCCGTCGCGCCGTTCTTGGCGCCTTCCTGCTCTGCGCCGCGCTCGCGCCTGGCGCCGCTTGGGCCTCCGCCGCGTGCAATGCATTCAATGCCGGAAACTACAGCGGAAGCTTCGCAAGCGGAAGCACCACCCTCGCCGGCATATTGAACGGAAAGGTCGGCGACGTCATCCAGTATAGCTGGACATCCAGGAACAACGCATATCCGTATTTCTGGTCGCAGAACATAACCTATGTTTCGGGCCGTGTCATGGGATCCGGGAGCGGATCGGGAAGCTTCAAGCCCACCGCCGCCAATTATGACATCTCCTATGGCAATAACGGCCAGGGGGGCTCGGTCAACTTCACCATCACCTGTATCCCGATTCCGACCATCACTTCGCTGAACACCACCTCCGGCTCGGCTTCGGGCGGTACGACGGTTACGGTGACGGGCAATGATTTTGTGAACGGCGCCACCGTGTTGGTCGACGGCGCCGCTGCGAGCAACGTCAACGTCATCAGCAAGACGTCGCTCAGCTTCGTCACGCCTCCCCATGCCGCGGGGGTTGTCAACGTCCAGATCACCAACGCAGGCGGAACCACCGCCACCTTGAACAACGCCTTCACCTATGTGGCGTCATCGGCGTCGACCATAAGCTCGCTGTCGGCGACTGCCGGCCCGATCGCGGGCGGGACGAGCGTGACGGCGACGGGAACCGGCTTTGTTGCCGGAAACACCAGTATCACGATCGGCGGTACCGTCATTCCGGCCGCCAATGTCACGGTCTCCAGTCCCACATCGTTGAGCTTCGTCACGCCCGCCCATGCGGCGGGCAACGTCATCGTGACGGCCACGATGCCGGACGGAATGACCGATCCGGTGGTGGGCGGGTTCACCTATCTCGCCGTGCCCACTGGGCTGGCGCTGACGCCGGTTTTCGGGCCGACCGCGGGCGGCACGTCGCTATTCGTGGCGGGAAGCGGCTTCTTCGCCGGTCAGACCAGCGTGACGATCGGCGGCATCCTGGTTCCGGCAAGCAGCGTGACCGTCAGCGGCACCACCTCGCTCAGGTTCAACACGCCTGCCCATGCGGCGGGCAGTGTCGCCTTGACCATCTCGACACCCGGCGGCACGACCGCGCCGGTCTCCGCCGGGTTCACCTATGCCGATGTGCCGACGGCAACCGCGCTGTCGCCGAACGGCGGACCGATTGCGGGCGGCACGGCCGTGACGGTGACCGGAACCAGTTTCGTCGCGGGCAAGACCAGCGTGACGATCGGCGGCACCGTCATCCCGGCCGCCAGCGTGGCGGTCGCCAGCGAAACGTCGCTGACTTTCAGCACGCCCGCGCGTGCGGCGGGCAATGTCGCGGTGACGGTCACCAACCCTGCGGGGACGAGCGCCAATGTGCCCGGTGGCTTCACCTATGCCGCCGTCCCGACCGCAAGCGCGCTGTCGGTGAGCAGCGGACCGATGACGGGCGACACGTCGGTGACGCTGACGGGCACCAACTTCTTTGCCGGCAGCACCAGCGTGACGATCGGTGGTGTCCTGGTTCCGGCCGGCAGCGTCACCGTCAACAGCGCCACATCGCTGACCTTCAACACGCCCGCGCATGCAGCGGGCAATGTCGCGGTGTCGGTCACGGCCCCTGGTGGGACGAGTAGCGCGGTGCCGGGCGGGTTCACCTATGTCGCGCCGCCGATCGCGGCGGGCTTCGCGCTCGAGGTCCCGGCGGAGGTGCCGACGCCGATCGGCCTGTCCGACATGATCACCGGCGGCCATCACACCAGCATCGAGATCACGATGCAGCCGGCGCACGGCACGGCCGAGCTCGCGGGCGAGCAGGTGACCTATACCCCGAACGCCGGTTTCGCGGGCCCCGACAGCTTCGCCTATAAGGCGATCGGGATTGGCGGCAGTTCACCGCCGGCGACCGTGAGCCTGACTGTCAAGCCGGTCGACCAGACCATCACCTTCGATCCGCTGGCGGATGCGTCGCTCTCCAACTCGCCGCTGACGCTGGCGGCAACGGCGAGTTCAGGCCTGGCGGTGAGCTTCACATCGGCCACGACCCAGATCTGTTCGGTGACAGGCGCCGCGCTGACGCTGCTCCGGACCGGCATCTGCACGATCGATGCGGATCAGGCCGGCGGCGGAAGCTGGGCGGTGGCGCCGACGGTGTCGCGCAGCTTCACCGTGACCCCCGAAATCCTGGTGATCGCCACCGGCCCCGCTTCGGGGGCGAAGGTGGGCGCGACCTATAGCCAGGCCAATACCGGCTCGGGCGGCATCGCACCCTATTCCTATGCACTCGCCGTTCCCGGCTCGCTTCCGCCCGGCACTGTGCTCGATCCCGCGACCGGCACCGTTTCGGGCACGCCGACGACGGCCGGTTCGTTCAGCTATGCCGTGATGGCATCAGACAGCCAGGCTCCGGCCGTCTCCATATCCGGCAATGTCAGCGTCACGATCACCAGGGGCGATCAGACGATCAGCTTCACTTCGGCGGCACCGGCCGCATCGGTAGGCGGTGTACCCTACACCGTGAGCGCTGCCGCGACATCGGGACTGCCGGTGACCCTGTTGCTCGACGGCGCCAGCACCGGCTGTGCGCTCACCGGGAACACTGTAACCTTCACTGCCACGGGCACCTGCAGGATCGACGCCAACCAGGCGGGCGATTCCAACTGGAACGTCGCGTCTCAGGTTCAGCAGAGCTTCACGGTCGGCGCGGCGATCGCGATCACCGCATCGACGGACTTCATGCCCGGCTCGCTGGCGGCCGGTGCGGCGGGTACGATGACGATCAGCTTCAGCAATCCCAATGCAACGAGCAGCGCGCCCCTGACTGCGGTGCTCGGCGTGCCTGTACTCGTGACGCGCCTGAACGGCGCACCGGGCGGTACCTGCGGAATCGGATCGATGGCGACTCCGATCCCGATCATCGTCCAGTTCAACGACGTGGTCGTGCCGAATGGCGGCTGCACCATCACGCTCGATTATATCGGCACCACGCCAGGCTCGACCACGGGCTTCAAGCTCGGCCTGTCCACACCCAAGGGCTATTCGCAAAGCTCGGCGACCGGCAGCAGCGGCTTCGTCGTGGTGCCGAGCGTGACCGGCATCTCACCCAACTCCGGCCCGGTCGGCCAGGTCGTGACGATTTCCGGTACCGGCTTCAGCACCACGCCCAGCGACAATCTGGTCAGCTTCGGCTCGACGGTGGGGATCGTCGAAGCCGCGAGCGCGACTTCACTCACGGTCGCCGCGCCGACAATCGGCTCCGGCGCCGCAGCCGTCAGCGTGACAGTCAACGGCCAGACCAGCACCGACAGTGCGACCTACATTTTCATCGACAAGCCGATCGCCGCCGACAAGAGCGGCGTGACGGTGCCTTATGCGGGCACCGGCACCGCGATCGACCTGTCGGGGTCGATCACCGGCGGGCCGCATACGGCGATCGCGATCGGCACTGCGGCGAGGAACGGCACGGTCACCATTGCCGGCGATGTCGTGACCTACACGCCGGTTGCCACCTACTATGGCGCGGACAGCTTCACCTATGTCGCGACGGGCCCCGGAGGCACCTCCGCGCCCGCGACGGTGACGCTGAGCATCGCGACCCCATCCGCGCCGGTCGTCGCCGACAGGAGCGGCGTGGCGGTGCCCTATGCCAGCACCGGCATCGCGATCGACCTGTCCGGTTCGATCGCCGGCGTGCATTCGAACATCGCGATCGACACCGCGCCCGCGCATGGCACCGTGGCCATCGCGGGCGATGTGGTGACCTACACGCCGGCCGCTACCTATTACGGCGTGGACAGCTTCACCTATCTCGCGACCGGTCCCGGTGGCACCTCCGCACCCGCGACGGTGACGCTGAACGTCGCGATCCCATCCGCACCGACTGTCGCCGACAGGAGCGGCGTGGCGGTGCCTTATGCCGGCACCGGCATCGCGATCGATCTGTCGAACTCGATCACCGGCGTGCATTCGAACATCGCGATCGGCACGGCGCCCGCGCATGGCACCGTGGCCATTGCCGGCGACGTGGTGACCTATACGCCGGCCGCCACCTATTATGGCGCGGACAGCTTCACCTGGGTGGCGACGGGCCCCGGAGGCACGTCCGCGCCCGCGACGGTGACGCTGAGCATCGCGACCCCATCCGCGCCGGTCGTCGCCGACAAGGCCGGTGTGGCCGTGCCTTACGCGGGTACCGGCACGGCGATCGACCTGTCGGGTTCGATCACCGGTGTGCATTCGGGCATCGTGATCGGCACGGCGCCCGCGCATGGCACCGTGGCCATCGCCGGCGACGTGGTGACCTACACGCCGGCCGCCACCTATTACGGTGCGGACAGCTTCACCTGGGTGGCGACCGGCCCCGGCGGCACCTCCGCACCGGCGAAAGTCACACTGGACGTCGCGAGTCCGACCGCGCCGATCGCAGTCGACAAGAGCCGGGTGGCGGTGCCCTATGGCAGCACCGGCACCGCGATCGACCTGTCGGGCTCGATCACCGGTGTGCATTCGGGCATCGCGATCGGCGCCGCGCCGGTGCATGGCACCGTGGCCATTGCGGGCGATGTGGTCACCTATACGCCGGCTGCCGCCTATCACGGGGTAGACAGCTTCACCTTTGTCGCGATTGGCCCTGGCGGCAGGTCTGCGCCCGCGAAAGTCACGCTGAACGTCACGGTTCCGCCTGCGCCGATCGCCGCCGACAAGGCCGGCGTGGCTGTGCCCTACGCCGGCACCGGCACGGTGATCGACCTGTCGGATTCGATCAGCGGCGTGCATTCGGGCATCGCGATCGGCACGGCGCCCGCGCATGGCACCGTGGCCATCGCCGGCGACGTGGTGACCTACACGCCGGCCGCCACTTATCACGGCGCGGACAGCTTCACTTATGTCGCGACGGGCCCCGGCGGTACGTCCGCGCCCGCGACGGTGACGCTGAATGTCGCGCTTCCATCCGTGCCGGTCGTCGCCGACAGGGCCGGCGTGACTGTGCCTTATGCCGGTACCGGCACCGCGATCGACTTGTCGGGTTCGATCACCGGTGTGCATTCGGGCATCGCGATCGGCGCCGCGCCGGTACATGGCACCGTGGCCATCGCCGGCGACGTGGTGACCTACACACCGGCTGCCACCTATCACGGCGCGGACAGCTTCACTTATGTCGCAACCGGCCCCGGTGGTACGTCCACGCCCGCGACGGTGACGCTGAGCATCGCGACCCCATCCGCGCCGATCGTCGCCGACAGGAGCGGCGTGGCGGTGCCTTATGCCGGCACCGGCACGGCGATCGACCTGTCGGACTCGATCACCGGTGTGCATTCGGGCATCGTGATCGGCACCGCGCCTGCGCATGGCACCGTGGCCATTGCGGGCGACGTGGTCACTTACACGCCGGCCGCCACCTATTACGGCGCGGACAGCTTCACCTATGTCGCGACGGGCCCCGGCGGCACTTCTGTGCCTGCCACGGTGACGCTGAGCGTCGCGCTTCCAGCTGCACCGATCGTCGCGGACAGGAACGGTGTAGCCGTGCCTTATGCGGGTGGCGGCATGGCGATCGATCTGTCGGGCTCGATCACCGGTGTGCATTCGGGCATCGCGATCGGCACGGCGCCTGCGCATGGCACCGCGGCCATCGCCGGCGACGTGGTGACCTACACGCCGGCCGCCACCTATTACGGTGCGGACAGCTTCACCTATGTCGCAACCGGCCCTGGCGGCACCTCCGCGCCCGCCACGGTGACCTTGAACGTCGCGCTTCCGCCTGCGCCGACCGCCGCCGACAAAAGCGGCGTGGCCGTTCCCTATGCCGGCACGGGCACCGCGATCGATCTGTCGGGCTCGATCGCCGGCGTGCATTCGGGCATCATGATCGGCACGGCGCCCGCGCATGGCACCGTGGCTGTTGCAGGCGATGTGGTGACTTATACGCCGTCCCCTGCCTATCACGGCAGCGATAGCTTCACCTATGTCGCGATGGGCCCGGGCGGCACGTCTGCGCCCGCGACGGTGGCGCTCAACATCGCGGTTCCGCCCGCGCCGATCGTTGCCGACAAAGCCGGCGTGGCCGTGCCTTACGCGGGTACCGGCACCGCGATCGACCTGTCGGGCTCGATCACCGGGGTGTATTCAAGCATCACGATCGGCGCGGCGCCCGCGCATGGCACCGTGGCCATTGCGGGCGATGTGGTCACCTACACGCCGGCCGCCACCTATTACGGCGCGGACAGCTTCACCTGGGTGGCGACCGGCCCCGGCGGCACCTCTGCGCCTGCGACGGTGACGCTGAGCGTCGCGGTGCCGCCTGTCCCGATTGCTGTCGACAAGACCGGCGTGGCGGTGCCTTATGCCGGCACCGGCACCGCGATCGACCTGTCGGGCTCGATCACCGGGGTGTATTCGGGCATCGCGATCGGCACGGCGCCCGCGCATGGCACCGTGGCCATTGCGGGCGATGTGGTGACCTACACGCCGGCTGCCACCTATTATGGCGCGGACAGCTTCACCTGGCTGGCGATCGGGCCCAACGGACCTTCGGCCCCGGCCAGCGTCAACCTCATCGTCGCGACGCCCGCGGCACCGGTCGCGGCATCGGGGGCGGGCGCGGTCCACGGCCGGACCACCACGGCTGGCACGAGCGTCAGCATCGATCTGTCGGCCTTGGTGACCGGCGTGTACGACACGATCCAGATCGGCATGCAGCCCGCGCAGGGCACGGTTACCCTCAATGGCGGCGCCTCGATCCCAGGCGCCAGAGTCCAGGCTGGCGTTGCGTCTTATGTCGCGACCTACACCCCTGCGGTCGGTTTCGCGGGCATGGACAGCTTCACTTTTACCGCGACAGGCCCCGGCGGCACCTCGTCGCCGGGAACCGTGACCATCACGGTGGCGGGCCAGATCCCGGTGATCATGCCCAAGATCGCCAGGACGGGCGATGGCCAAACGGTGTCGATCTTGCTCACCGACGGCGCCATCGGCGGCCCGTTCACCGGTGCGACCGTGGTCGGCATCACGCCGGCGGATTCCGCCACCACGGCGATCGTCGCGAACGGCGCGGACTATCGCCTCGACGTGACGCCGAACGACCGTTTCGGTGGGACGATCGAGATCGCCTATACGCTGAGCAATATTTTCGGGACCTCATTGCCTTCGACCGTGACGCTCACCGTCGAGGCCCGTCCCGATCCGCGCACCGATCCTGATGTCGGTGCGATCAGCGATGCCCAGTCCGAAGCGGCACGGCGTTTCGCGCGCGCGCAGGTGTCGAACTTCATGCGTCGCAACGAACAGCTCCACCATGGCGGCGGTCGCACAGGCATGGCGATGGGCCTTACGCTCGCCGCGCGCGATCCGACGGCCATGCTCCAGCGTTCCGACGATTGGAACAGGGCGCGCGCGACCCCCGATCAGATGCGCGGCTACGACACGGATTCGGTGATGGATCGTCATATGAACAGGCTGCAACCGTCGCCGATCCGGGGTGAGGTACCGGGCAAAGGCGGCACGTCCGTCGGCGTTTCGCGCGCAGCGGGCGGTTCGAACCCAAATCATGCCGCAGCCAATGCCGGCGATGACGATGGGAAGCGCCGCATCGGCTCGGTTGCAAGCTGGTTGGGGGGCGCGATCGATATCGGCACCCGGGACGCGACCACCGATCGATCCAAGGTCACCGCGACCACTTCGGGCCTCAGCGGTGGCGCAGACATCAAGCTTGCCGAAGGCCTGCTGGTCGGGGTGGGCGGCGGCTATGGCAATGACGTCAGCCGCACCGCCACGGGCGCGCGGGTGCGCGGCAAGAGCACGCTTTATGCCGCCTATGCCAGCTTCCAGCCGATCGAGAATGGGTTCGTCGACGGCATGATCGGGCGTGGTCAGCTCGATTTCACCACGCGGCGCCATGTCGCGGCGGTGAACGGCACAGCCCTGGGCAAGCGGAGCGGAGACTATAGCGTTGCCGCCCTCGCGCTTGGCATCGACCGGATGGACGGTGCGCTGATGTGGTCGCTCTACGGGCGCGGCGAATATATGGGCGCCGATCTCGATGCCTATTCGGAAACCGGGGCTGATCGCTACAATCTGCGCTTCGACGCCCGCAGGGTGGAATCGCTCACCGGCACGATCGGCGGGACGATCCAGTATCGCCGGAAGGCCGGCTTCGGTTCGATCACACCCCGGATGCGTGCGGAATGGAATCACGAGTTCGCCGATGTCGATGCGCAGTGGCTCGATTATGCCGATATCCCCGGCCTCGCGATCTATGCGCTCCAGGGCAATGGCTGGAAGCGCGAGCAATTCCAGCTCAGTCTTGGTACTCGGTTCGACATATTGAAAGGGCGCTGGCAGTTCGACGTTGAGGCCGGCCTGCGGACCGGCCAGGGCGAAAATGGCACAACGCTGCAGATCAGAGTGGGCAAGGCCTTCTGAACGACCGGCAAAGATGACCCGCCGCCGGATCGCTTGCGCTCGGCGGGGTTGAACGAGATCGGCGATGTACCGGCAGCATGGGGAGCACCGACGAGGGACCAGCCCGTCGAGAGCGTCACGCTCCGCGTTCGATGGCGACGGGCCTGACCGCGCCCGTCAAATGTCCAAGAAATGCGTCAGGCGCCGTCATGAATGCGAAGTGTCCGGCGTCGGGGATCAGGATCAGTTTCTTGAAGGGCGCGACGACGCGCTCGAAATAATCGATGGCGTCGCGGGTCGGGGTGATCAGGTCGTCGCGTCCCTGAAGCACGAAGAAAGCGGTGTCGAGCGTGCCGGCCGTGGCGGGAAGGTCCACCTTGATCTGATCGTAAACGACCTGTCGGGCGCTGAAGCGAAACCCGTCTTCGAAATCCTTGTAGCTTTGCGGATCGGAAGATCGCGCGGCGGCGGCATTGGCGCGAAGCGACTTGACCCATTCGATGTCGGATGGCGGCCAGTAGCGATGGATGCGATCGTTGAGGGCAAAGACCGCCATGGCATCGTCCGGATCGGGTGGCCCGCTCTTTTCCAGCGCCGCGACCGCCGCATGGTCGCCATCGGCCCGCGCTTTCGACAGAAGCAGGTCGAACTTGATCGCGATCGCGCCTTTCCAGCTACCGACCTGGCCGGTGCCCACATAGGCGGCGATGCGATCGGGTCGTCGCTGCACGATATTGACGGCGACGGTCGATCCCCATGAGTGGCCGAGCAGGATGATCCGCTTCCGCCCGAGCGTGCGGCAGAGATGCTCGACAAGTTCGGCGCCGTCGCTGCTGATCCGTTCCAGCGTCATGTCCGGCGTCGCCGTGCCATGGCGACCGAAGCTGTGGCCGGCGCCGCGCTGATCCCAGTGCACGACGGTGAAATGTCTTTCCCACACCCGGTAATGCGCCGCCATCGGCCATTGCGCCTCCCCCGGTCCGCCGTGCACGACCAGCAGGACGGGATTGCGCATGTCATCGCCACGGATGCCGATCCATTGATCGAGGCCGCCGATCGGCACGAAGCCGGACCTGTCGATGGGCGCTGGTTTCGTCGAACTTGTCGCGCGCACGGGATGGGCGCTTATGCCGCTCCAGAAGGACCCGGCGGCCAGCGCGCCCAATGCCGAGCGGCGCGTCCATCGGTCATATCCGCTATTCGCCATACCCTGTTTCACCGGTACCTGCCGTGATCGCCACATTATCGATTACAATTGTAGTCGTAAAGTGGAGAGCGAACGGCTTGCCGGCCATTGCAATCGGGAATTCCCGACCGCTAAACCTGCCGGACTGTTTCATGGCCTGCGCCATCGAACATCCCGTCCGCTTCCAGATTCAAGCCGTCCCTGAAAGGAAAATCCATGCGCCTGCTGATCCCGACCATTGCCGCCGCCGTCGCCATCGCGTCCCCGGCCTGGGCGCAGAATATTCCGGAAGCCAGGCCGGTCGCCGCGAGCGCGTCGACGCAAAAGGGATTCGACGTTGCGGTGGCGGATTACGCCAAGGCGCTCGGCGGCGGAAAGATCGGTTTCGCCGCGCGGCACCTGGAGAGCGGGCAGCAGGTTTCGGTCAACGGGTCCGAGATGTTCCCGATGGCGAGCACCTTCAAGGTGGCGGTCGCGGTCAAGGTGCTGAGCCGGGTCGACAAGGGCGAGATCACGCTCGATCAGCTCGTGCCAGTGGCCGATGCCAATATCAACGAATCCGGCCCCGTCGCGCCGGGTATCTTCCATCCAGGCATCCAGTTGTCGGTCGCCAATCTGATCGAGGTGATGATCATCCAGTCGAACAATACCGCGACCGACATCATGACCGCGCTGGCCGGCGGCCCGGACGCGGTGACCGCGAACCTGCGCGCGCTCGGCATCAAGGATCAGAACGTCAATGCCGACACGAAGACGCTGCTGAAGAAATTCTACAAGCTGCCGGCCGACGTGCCGCTGCGCGAGGGTCTGCGCGCGGCGCGCGCGTCCGGCGCGGCGATCCCGGCGAGCAACCTGCCGCGCGCCGATTTCGATGCGGATCCCAATGACAGCAGCACGCCGCTGGCGATGATCGATCTGCTTGCCAAGATCTGGTCGGGCAAGATCCTGAGCGCGAAGAGCACCGAATTCCTGCTTGGCGTGATGAGCCGGACGACGACGGGCGACAAGAGGCTGAAGGGCCTGTTGCCGGCGGATACGCCCGTCGCGCACAAGACAGGCACGCTGGGCGGCACGATCAACGATGTCGGCGTGATCACGCTGCCGGGCGGGCGCGGTCATGTCGCGATCTCGGTCTATACCAAGGGCAGTACGACGTCGAACGACGCCCGCGAAAAGGCGGTCGCGGAGGTCGCGCGCTCCGCCTACGACTATTTCATGTTCCGCTAGGCCAGGGCGGTACCGCTATCCGTCCCGGCGCGTCTACGGGCGCCTCGGGCGTGGCGGCTGGTGGCCGGCATAGCCGGTAAAGGTCTGGTGGAGGCGGGTGAGCTTCTCCAGCCTTTGCTCGACGCGCGGGCCGATCAGCTTGATCACGCCGTTGACCATCAGGTTCACCGCGCAGACCAGGGCCACGGGCGAGCTCCAGAACATGCCGGTCTGTGTCGGCACGGTCACGACATGCGGGGTGAAGCGGGGCGCCCAGTCGCAATAGATGTCGGTCAGCACGATCAGGGGAATGCCGTGCTGGCTCGCCTGTTCGGCGACCAGATAGGATTGGCGCGAATAGCGGCGGATGTCGATCACCACCAGGCAGGTGTCGGCTTCCTCCAGCGCGAACACATCGGCATAATTGCCCGCGCTCAGATCGACCAGCCGCACCCCGTCGCGCATGAACTGCAGGTGATGGGCGAGCAGCATCGCGATGCCGCGCTCGGTCTGGAAACCCGCGACATGGACGGTGCGCGAGCGGGCGAGCAACTCCACCAGATCCGCCCAGCCCGGGGTTTTCGCCAGACGATAGACTGCCATCAGCGCATTCATCTCGCGCTGATGACTGTTCTCCATTCCGTCGGACTGATCCGCCCCATCGACGAAATCCGCCAGATCCTCGCCGATCAGCCAGGGAAAGGCGTCGGTGCTGCTCTCCTTGAGTTCGTTCTTCAGCGCCTTGAAATTGCGATAGCCCAGTCGGCGGGCGAAGCGGCCGACGGTGATCGCGCTGACGCCGATCCTGTCGGCCAGCGATTCGGCGGTCTCGAAGCCGAGAGTCGCATATTCGGCGAGGATATGTTTGGCGACCGCGCGTTCAGCCGGTGTGTAATCGGCCAGCTCGTTCCGCAGGCGCCGCAATATCGCGATATTGGGCAGGCTGGCCGCCGGGTCGGCGGGATCGACCGGCCCCCGGTCCGCATCCGATTTCCTGTCTCCGTTTCTGCCTGCCATGATTCGTCGCCTGCCCATGCCGATGTTAGTTTTCCAAATAAACTATCAATTGACAGAATTATATCAAATCCGCTTTCTCATGGGGGCCGCATCGTCGGGGCGCGAGCCCCGGCATGTCGATCCTCACCAAAGCGCAGGGAACGCGCATCATGAAGACGCTCAGTCAGGAATGCAGCCCGAGCCGGAAGCGACCGTCCGGCGCGCGAATGCTGGGGATGGCCGGGGCAGTGCTGGCTTTCGGCTTCCCGACAGGCTTCGCGGTCGCGCAGGGCGATGATGCGGTGCACGACATCGTCTATATCGGTGCGCGGGCCATCGATCCGGAGACCGGGCTGGACGGGGTGCGCAACATCGCGGTCGACGGCGACAGGATCGCCGCCGTCAGCGAAGCGCCTCTCAAGGGGCGGCGCACCATCGATGCACGCAGGCTGATCGCGGCGCCGGGCTTCATCGATCTGCATTCGCACGCCACCAACGACGAAACCGCCGCCTTCGAGGCGAAGGACGGCGTCACCACCCGGCTGGAGCTGGAGATCGGCACCTATCCGGTGGCGAACTGGTATGATGCGAAACAGGGGCGCGAGCGCCTCAACTACGGCACCAGCGTCGGCCATACCGCGATCCGCTATTTCCTTCAGAAGGGCGGCGGCGCGGCGGGACTGGCGGCACTCGAGGACGAGATGGCCGCCTTTACCGCGGACGAGATCAACCGGCCCATTCCCGACGCCCAATATGCGCGGCTGTCGCCGTTGCTGGAGGAAGGGCTGCGCGACGGGGCGATCGGGATCGGCAGCGGCACCCAATATGCGCCGGGCATCACGCACAAGGAAATGCTCGATGTCACCCGCGTCGCCGGCAAGACGAAGAGCTGCGTCTTCACGCATGTTCGCTACGGCAGCCTGATCGAGCCGGACAGCACGCTCGAATCGGTGCAGGAAAGCATCGCCAACGCCGCCATCACCAATGCCTGCGTCCATGTCGTCCATATCAACAGCATGGCGATGTCCGATGCGCCGCTGATGGTGCGGCTGATGCGCGCGGCGCGCGAACGCGGCATCGATATCTCGACCGAAACCTATCCGTGGGACGGTTCGGTCGATGCGATCCGCAGCGTGATCTTCGAGCCCGGCTGGGAGAAGCGCTGGGGCGTCACCGTCGGCGATCTCCAGTCGCGCGTCACCGGCAAGCGGCTGACCCAGGCCGAGTTCGACGCGCTGCGATCGGGCACAGGCGACGACGGCGTCATCATGCACATGAACAGCGAGGAGACCATCGGCGCGCTGCTGCGCGATCCGCTCGTGCTGGTGGCGAGCGACGCGGGCAATATCGAGGGGCCGAACAGCCATCCGCGCTCGGCCGGCACCTTCGCGCGCGTGCTCGGTCACTATGTGCGCGACACGCAGGTGCTCGGCTGGAGCGAGGCGATCCGCAAGATGTCGCTGATGCCCGCGCAAAGGCTTGAGAGCTTCGTGCCGGCGATGCGCCGCAAGGGGCGGCTCCAGCCCGGCGCCGATGCCGATATTGTGTTGTTCGATCCCAGGACCGTGGGTGCGAAGGCGGTCTATGGCGACGCGGCGCGCTATTCGGAGGGGTTCCGCTACGTGTTGGTGAACGGCGTGCATGTCGTCGATGGCGGGGCGCTGGTGCCCGACGCCCGGCCCGGCCGACCGGTTTATTCGGAGTTCAAGCAATGAGTGCACTGATCGATCTGCCGCGCCCCTATCTTCTGTTCCTGGGCGACGCCGATGATGCGACATTCCTGAAGACAGGGCTGGGCCTGCGCGATTGGGCGCCGGCGCTGTGCGTCGCCGAATATAAATGCGATGGCGCTCTCGCTTCGCTGGGCATGCCCGTGATGCGGCCAGGCGAGGCGCATGCCGCCGGCGCGCGCGCGCTGGTACTCGCGATGGCGTCGATCGGCGGCGGCATTCGCGAGGCATGGATTCCCTGTCTGCTCGAAGCGCTGGAAGCGGGGCTGGATATCGTCAGCGGCGCGCACGACCGTCTGTCCGCCGATCCCCGCCTCCAGATTGCGGCCGAACGCCTCGGGCGCAGGCTGATCGATATCCGCACGCCGCCGGCCGATCTGCCGATCGGCAATGGTCGTCCACGGACGGGCAAGCGGCTGCTCACCGTCGGCACCGATTGCGCGCTGGGCAAGAAATACACCGCCCTGTCGCTCGCCGCGGCGTTCCGTGCACGCGGCCTCGACGCCGATTTCCGTGCGACGGGTCAGACGGGAATCATGATCGCGGGATCGGGCATTCCGATCGATGCGGTGGTCAGCGATTTCGTGGCCGGGGCGGCGGAACTGCTGAGCCCCGCCGCCGATCCCGATCATTGGGACGTGATCGAGGGGCAGGGATCGGTTTTCCATCCCTCCTATGCCGGCGTGTCGCTGGGGCTGCTGCACGGATCGCAACCCGATATTCTCGTCCTTTGCCATGCCCATGGGCGGGAGAATATCGTCGGGCTTTCCGGCTATCCCCTGCCATCGATCGGCGAGGCGGTGTCGATGTCGGTGCGGCTGGCGCGGCTCACCAATCCGGCAGCGCGCTGCGCCGGCGTGTCGCTCAACACCGCCGGGCTTTCGGCCGAGGCCGCGGCGGATGCGATCGCGCGCTGCGCCGATCAATGGAATCTGCCCGTCGCCGATCCGATGCGGCCGGGCCGGGCATTTGACGAACTGGTGAACGCATGCCTCGCTTGAAATCCCTCCTGGCCGCGCTGCTGCTCGCGCTGGGCTTCGCATTCACCACGCCCGCCGCCGCGCAGGCCGAAACGCCGGCGATGCGCGCCGCACTCGCGGACGTGCGCGCCATGGTGGAATCGGCGCCCGGCGATACCGGCCTTGTTGTCGCGGTCACCAGCCGTGAGCGCCTGTTGATGGTGGCGACGCATGGCTATGCGGATATCGCCCGTCGTCAGCCGGTGACGGCGGAAACGCGCTTCGCGATCGGATCGATCTCCAAATCGTTCAACGCGATCGTGATGATGCAGCTCGCCGACGAGGGGCGTTTCGATCCCGACGCGCCGATCGCCCGCTATCTGCCCGATTTCCATCCGCGCTCGCGTTTCCCGGCGATCACCGGCCATGCGCTGCTGACGCATACGGCGGGCCTGCCCAATTACCTGACCCATGTCGCGTCGATGCGCTTCCTGATCGCGGCGCTCGACGATTTCGAGCCGCGCTACGCGCCAGGCGCGCATTTCTGGTACTCCAATTCGGGCTATCAACTGCTCGGCTATGCGGCGGAGAAGATCGACCAGCGCCCTTTTCCGCTGATCCTGCAACAGCGCGTGTTCGACCGGCTGGGCATGACGGCGAGCGCGCCGCAGATCGACGGCCGGCTGCGCGGCCAGATCGCCACCAGCTATGATCGCACGCCCCAAGGCGGTTTCGTCGAGGCGCCCTGGTTCGACTATCTGGCGTCGGACGGCGCGATCGTGTCGAACGCGGCGGATATGAGCGCCTATGCCCGGATGCTGCTGGCGCGTGGCGATACGCCATCGGGCCGGCTGATCTCGGCACGCGCCTTCGATCGGTTCGTGACGCCGGCGCGCGACAATTACGGCTATGGCGTCGATGTGCAGGATGGTGGGCGCGTCATCGCGCATGGCGGTGCGATCGCGGGGTTCCGCGCGTATCTGTCGGCGCATCTGGCCGATGGTTTCGGCGTGGTCCTGCTCGCCAACGGTCCGCTCGACCGGGCGTTGCGCGATCGCATCATCGCCCGTCTGGTCCAGGCCAGCGGCGGCAAGCCCGCACCGGCCGCCGCGCCGCCCGCGCTGCGCACCGAGGCGGCGGACTTCGTCGGCCAGTTCTCGGGGCCGAAGGGGGAGGTGCTGCGCTTCGCGACGGATGCGAAGGGTGGGCTGATGCTGAGCGAGGGTGGCGCCGCGCTGCCGCTGACGCGCCTGGGTGACCAGAGCTGGGGGCTGTATGTGACGCCCAGGGGGCCGCGCGCCTTCACCTTCTTTCGCGATGACAAAGGCGTGGTGACCGACATCGTCGAAGGCGCGACCGGCTATGTCGCGAAGGGCGCCGCCAGGCCCGTCGAGGCGCCCGCCGCCTATCATGCGCTTGTCGGCCATTATCGCATGCATGGCGAGGAGGGGCCGGACCTGCACATTCTCGTCCGCAATGGCCGGTTGATGATGGCCTATGCCGATGGCGACGCCACGCCGCTCGAAGCCGATGGCGCGCGTTTCCGGATGGCGAGCCCCGCGCACGCACCCGAATGGCTGGCGTTCGACACGATGATCGATGGGCAGGCGCAGCGACTGCTGCTGACCGGCGTTCCGGCCTATCGGGTCGACTTGCCGTGATCGGGCGCGCCGTGCGGTCGCGGCGCTTCCGGCCCTGGCCACTGATTGCGCTCGCGCTGGCCGCGTCGCCCGCGATGGCGCGGCAGCCGGACGGGCAGGACGATGCCTTTGCCGCATGGGCGCGCGACCATGCGGTTCCGCTGCCCGACTGTTCGTCGCCGTCATATCGGGCGGCGATGGCGCCGATCCTGTCGATGATCGGCAAGGCGCGGGTGGTCGCGCTCGGCGAGCCCGGCCATGGCGCGCATGAGCCGCTCGCCTTTCGCAACTGCCTGTTCCGCGCGCTTGTCGAACAGGGGGGCTTCACCGCGATCGCGATCGAATCCGGGATCAGTGAATCGCGCCGCCTGCACGATTATGCGGCGGGCGGGCCGGGCGACATCCGCCGGCTCCTGCCCGGCGGGCTGACCTGGGGTTTCGGGCGTTATCCCGAGAATGGCGAGCTGATCGACTGGATCCGCCGCTACAACGCCGATCGCGGCGCCGGCCGCAAGATCGGCTTTTACGGCTTCGACATGAGCGGCGGCGAGGCGAGCGGCCTGTGGCGCAACGCGGCCGGCACCCTGCGTGATGGCCTTGCCTATCTGGAACGTGCCGCGCCGGACCGGTCTTTGGCGGCGCGGCAGGCGATCACCCCCCTTGTGGATCGCTTCAGCCATGACGGCCATGCCGCATTGGCGCCGCGCGATCGCACCCGCCTGCGCCGGGCGATCGCCGGGCTGATCGGCTTTTTCGACCGTCATCGCGCGGCGCTGATCGCGGCGTCGACGCGCGCGGATTATGACTGGGCGCGCAACAGCATGATCGCCGCGCGCCAGCTTGAAGCGCTGTTCGGTGCGGTGCCGCCCGAGGCGCCGGGCGCGACGCTGTCGCCGAACCTCTACAGGGCCGATGCGGTGCGTGACGCCGCGATGGCGGAGAATGTGCGCTGGGTGCTCGATCGCGAGGGGCCGGCGGGGCGGGTGCTGGTCTTCGCGCATAACGGCCATGTCGTGAACGCGCCGCTGCGCGGCGGGATCTGGAGCGTCTATGCGCAGGCGCCAAAGGCGATGGGCCAGCATCTGCGCGCCGCCCTGGGCAAGGATCTGCTGATCGTCGCGGCAAGCTCCGCCGCGTCGCCGCCCGCCGACATGCCGGACGCGCAGCCGCCGGGCAGCCTCGATGCCGCGCTCTCGGCCGCCGGGCGCGGCGATTTCATCCTCGATCTCCGCACCGCCCGAACCGCGCCGCGCGTCTCCTCATGGCTGGCGCGCGACCGGACGATCCGCGCCAATTTCACGACCGAGATGCTGATGGCGCCCGCAAGCGCCTTCGACGCGGTGGTCGTCTTCGATCGCCTCTCTCCGGTGGTACGGATCGTAACGGCCCCCTGAATAAGAATTCGGATAATCTTGTCCTGTTCAGGCCATTCTTCGCCTTGACGAGATCGGGGTTTGGCCAGAGCATGCGCGGCCAGAGGCGGCGACCGAAAACCGGATTGGGGAGAAGAATGATGGGCGTGAACAGGCGCGATCTGCTTGGCATGGCGGCGATCGGGACCGTCGCGGCGAGCCTGCCCGCGATGGCGAGCGCGGCGAAACCGCCGGCGACGCTTTCGATCCGCAACAAGTCGGGCCGCGATTATGGCGAGGCGCTGGAACGGCTGCGCGATTATGCCGCCGCCGAGCTCGACGCGGTCGGCCTGCCCGGCATGACGATCAGCCTGGTCGACGCACAGGGCTTCGCGGCCTCGCTCTGCGTCGGCTGGTCGGATGTCGACAAGCGCGTGGCGGTGGACCCCGAACAGCTTTTCCAGATCGGATCGATCAGCAAGTCGATCACCGGGTTGTGGCTCCATGCCGCGCAGGACAAGGGGCTGATCGATCTGAACGCGCCGGTTTCCCGCTATCTGTCCGGTGTGCCGTTGCCTGCCCAGCCGATGACGGTGCTGCAATTGCTCAACCATGCCGGCGGCCTGGCGCATGACGCGCCGGTCTTCCCGCGCACGCCCGACGGCAAATTATGGGCCGGCTTCAAGCCGGGCGCGCGCATGTCGTACAGCAATATCGGCTATGCCATGCTCGGGCTGATCATCGGCAAGGTCTCCGGCAAATCGCACGTCCAGGCGCTGGAGGACGATGTGCTGCGGCCGCTGGGCATGACGGGCGCGGCCGCGCATATCCGCACCGCCGATCGCGGGCGCTATGCCACGGGCTATGTGCCTTTCCGCGAGGATGGCGCGGCGATGAGCCGCGCCGCGCTGATCGTGGGGCCGTGGAGCGAGTCTGACAATGCGGCCGGCGCGGTCGCCGCCTCGGCGGAGGGCATGGCGGGCTATCTGCGCTATGTACTGGCGCTGGGCGCGGGCAAGGGCGGACCGCTCATGTCCGACGCGGCCGCGCGCAAGCTGCTCGCCGCCGATATCGCCTCTTCCGAATTCGGGCCGGGCGCGCGCTATGCCAGCGGCTTCGGCACCGTGCAGATCGACGGCAAGCCCGCCTTGCACCACACCGGGGGCATGACGCTGTTCTCGTCGGCCTTCCATGCCGATCCGGCGGCGGGTGTCGCCTGTTTCGCCAGCGTCAATGGGCGGCTGGTCTCCTATCGTCCGCGCCAGACCTCCGCTTACGCCGTGCAGCTCATGCGCGCTGTGGCGGCGGGCGCCGCATTGCCGCCACCGCCCGATCCGCTCGCCTTCCGCCGCGTGCCGAAGCCGGAACGCTATGCCGGCACTTTCATTGGGCCGAACGGCCGTTCGGTCACGCTGCGCGCCACCGATACGGGGCTCGTGCTCGCGGATGGGCGCGGAGAGGGCAGGGTGGAACTGGCCGGTCAGGCATCGCTGGCGACCGATCATCCGGCCTATGCCGCACACCAGCTCGATTTCGAGGGTGAGGCGGCGGACCGTTTCTGGTGGGGCGACACGCTGTTCGGTCGCGGCGCGGCGCCGCAGCAACCCGTGGCGGCGACGGCGCTCAAGCCGCTGGCCGGCGAATATGGCGGTCCGGAGGGGACATTCGCGGTCCTGGTGCGTGGCAACCGGCTCGTCGCGGAAGGCGCGGGCGAGTTCGTCCGCCGGCCGGCCGGCTTCTGGTCGCCCAAGGAGGATATCGGCGGCGTCACCCGGGTCTGGTTCGACGGGGCGGTGAACGGCGTTCCTTCCCGCCTGATCTTCTGCGGCATGGATTTCACGCGGATCGCCTGAACGCGGCGGGCTTCCGCATTCCGGGCTTGACGATCGCACCGCTCTGACCGAGCGTCCTGTCCGGGTGGGATAGGGCACAGGGCGGTGTGCAGATGCTCGAACATGGTCCCGACGCCGGAATCCGGATCCCGTACAGCCTGCTCGATACGGCGCGCATGCGGCCGGCCGCCGCACTGGCGCTGTGGCATGACAGCATGGGCGCGCTTTACGATGTCCGCGCGCGCCTGGTGGAAGATACGGAATTCCATTTCCGCGCCGAGGCCTTTCATTTCGGTGAGGTGGTGCTGACGGCCTATCGCTGTTCGGCGCAAACCTTCGATCGGTCTCGCGCGCGCATCGGCCGCGACGGAATCGATCATATCACGCTGCAATTCTGCCTGTCCGGCCGGCATGGGCCGCGCGACGGCATGGGGAACGGAGAGGCGATGGCGGGCGATCTGCTCGTCGCCGATCTCGCGCAGCGTCAGGCGACGGTGGCCAGCGCGTTCGACAGCCTCAACCTCACTGTGCCGCGCCGGTTGCTGGCTCCGCTGCTCGATGCGCCCGACGCGCATAATCTGCGGCGGATTCCGGGCGCCGCGCCGCTCACGGCGCTGTTGCGCAATCATCTGGTCGCCTTGTTCGCGGCCGCCCCCATGATGAGCGCCGGCGATGCCGAGGCGGTGGTGCGGCCGACGCTCTCCCTCGCCGCCGCGGTGCTCAACGCGGAAGGGCCGGTAGAGGAAGCGGCAGGCTTCGATCCGATCCTGACCGCGCGGATCCGCCGCTTCCTGGGCGAGAATGCGGCGGATGCCGGTTTGAGCGTGGCCGGCGTGGCGGCGCGTTTCGGCATATCGCGCCGCAAGCTCTACTATCTGATGGAGCCGCATGGTGGCTTCGCTGCCTGCCTGCGTGATCACCGATTGCATCTGGCCCATGCCATGCTGCGCGATCCCGCCCGGCGGGGCATCGCGATCGCCGATGTGGCGCAAAGCTGCGGCTTTCTCTGGCGCACCAATTTCGCGCGCGCCTTTCGGCAGCGCTTCGGCCTGACCCCGAACGAGGCACGCGCGCTTGCCGCGAGCCGCCTGCCCGAGCCCGCCCGCGATCCCGGTGGCGAACATATGTGGGACTGGATCCGCGCGCTCAGATAGGCGTTGCGCGAAACGGCGGCAGCCGAAGAGCACTGGCCGATGCGATGACAAGGGTCGTTTCGGGCGTGGCCGCCGTCGCCGGCGATACGGATCTTGCACGCGTGGATACATCGCACCGGCCGATCGGCCGCGCGCTTGTCTCCGTCCTTCTCATCCCCCTTAGGTCCGCGGGCCATGCGATGTGACCAGATATCGCAGCGGTTCGTATCAATCGTTCTGGGAGAGTTGCGATGGTTCACACGCGTGCAAGGGGCGGGGTCGCCCATCTTCTGATGGCCTGCGCCGCGATGATTCCCGGCGGGGCGGCGATGGCGCAGGCGGGTTATGAACCGCCGCTGCGCGCCAATGATCTGGGGCCGGAGGAACGCTATTCGGCGGGCGTCCATTCGAAGGAAAATCCCACCCAAGTGCTCGGCAAGGATATCGGCGCGCGTCGATTGGGCGCCGACAATATCTGGTCGGGATTGAAGACCGCCAATGCGGACAAAAAGATCCTGTCGAACTGGGTGGTCTATGGAAAGCCGTTCTACGCCATCGCATCGGGCACCGTTGTCGGCTGCTGGCGCAACGCGCCGGAGAATATTCCCGGCAGCAAACATGCCGAATTCACGAAGGGCAATATGCCGTTCGGCGGCAACCATCTCTGGGTGCTCCAGGATGACGGGAACCATGTGCTCTATGCACATGCGCCGGCCGGCGGCATCGAAGCCTCGCTCTGCCCGCACAATGCGGCCCTGCTCACCAGCACCAAACGCGACGGCAATTCGCCCAGCCTGTTGCTGGAGACCAAGGTGACCAACGGCGCGCGCATCGTTGCCGGGCAGAAGCTGGGGGTGATCGGCAATTCGGGCGATTCCTCCGGGCCGCACCTGCATGTCCATGTCGTCAAAAACGGTGTTCCCCAGCCGATGCCGTTCAAGCGCGGGATGACGAACACGCTGGTCAACGACGCGGCGGAGATCAACGGCACATGGACGCCGCTTGCCGGAAAGGAGATGCCGCTGGCACCGGTGCTGCTCTGGGCGCCGCACCGCATCGGCAATTACAGCTTCAACGGCGTGGCCAGCGCCAATTATCAGCGCATGGTCGACCATCTCGCCGATTCGGGCATCATGCCCGATATCGTCACCTGCAAGGCGAACGGCGCGACCTATGATTCCAAATGGGTTCCGGCGCAGGGCAAATGGGCGACCTTCCATGGCATGAGCGCGGCGGAAGCGGCGGCCAGGCACGCCGACTATACCAAGCAGGGTTACAAGCGGACCTCATCCTATACCTGCGGTTCGGCCAGCGTCGCGGTCTGGCGGAAATGATCGAGCGGCCGGTCCGCCATCAGCCCTGGCGGACCGGCCGGCAAAAGGGCACCAGGACCAGCGCGGCGAGGAACAGCAGCGCCATCAGCCGGAAGACGTCGTTGAACGCCAATGTCAGCGCTTCGCGCTGGACGATCCGCCCCGCCAGCGCCTGCGCCATCATCAGCGCGCGCGCCGGATCGGGCGTGATCGTGCTCGCGTGGCGGGCCAGCGCCTCGATCAGCTCGCCGCCGCTGCGGCCCGCACTGCCCAAAGCCTCGCCCAGCCGCAGCATGTGGAGCCGGCCATTGTCCTGCAGCCAGGTGTTGACCAATGCGATCCCGATCGCGCCGCCCAGGTTGCGCATCAGGTTGAACAGGCCGGATGCGTAGCGCAGTTCCGGCCCCTCGAAGCCGGCGAGCGCCATTGTCACGCTCGGCACGATGCAGAGCATGATCGCGAAGCTGCGCACCGCCTGCGGCCAGAGCAGCGCGTGGAAACCCCATTCGGGCGTCATGAAGCTGAACATCCACAGGCCGGCGGCGAACAGGCCAAGGCCGCAGGTGATCATGATCCGCGGATCGATCCGTTGCGAAAGCGCGGCGGCGACGGGCACGCCGAGCATCTGGATCAGTCCGGCGACGAACACCGTGGTGCCGATCTCCGACGCGTTATAGCCGCGCACCGTGCCCAGGAAGACGGGCACCAGATAGGTCGCCGAATAGATGCCGAAGCCGATCACCAGGTTGAACACGCAGGCGAAAACGAAGGTCGGCCGGCGAAAGGGCGTCAGGCTGACGATCGGGCGGCTCGACCGGAAGGATCGTTCGAGGAACAGCAGCAGCGCCACGAACGACAGCCAGCCGCCGATCGCGATCGCCTCATCCTCGAACCAGTCGTTCCGGGGGCCTTCCTCCAGCACATATTCGAGCCCGCCCAGGAACACCGCCATCGCCGCCAGATGCATCCAGTCGATCCGCCTCAGCATCGACGGATCGGCCTGGTCGACACGGATCAACAGGAACGCCAGCACCGCGACGAGCGTGCCCGGCACGATGTTGACGTAGAAGATCCAGCGCCAGCTGAACGCGTCGGTGATCCAGCCGCCCAGCGTCGGCCCCATCGTGGGCGCGAGGACCGAGACCATGCCGAGGATCGCGGGGATCATCGCGCGCTGCTTGCCGGTGAACAGCACGAAACCGGTCGCGAACACGGTCGGCACCATCGCGCCGCCGACAAAGCCCTGCAGCGCGCGAAAGGCGATCATCGATTCGATGCTCCAGGCCAGGCCGCACAGCGCGCTCGCCACCGTGAAGAGGCCGGCCGACAGCGCGAACAGCCAGCGCGTCGACATCGCCTGCGCCAGGAACGCGGCGAAGGGGATCATCACCAGTTCCGCCATCAGATAGGCGGTCTGCACCCAGCTGATCTCGTCGGCGCTCGCCGACAGCCCCGCGCGCACCTCGTTGAGCGAGGAGGCGACGATCTGGATGTCGATCAGCGCCAGGAACTGGCCGAACGCCATCACCCCGAAGATCAGATATTTGCGCGCGTCCGGCAGCGCCTCCGGGGCGATCATCGTGTTCGCCATCGCTCCTTCACCCCTTGCGCTTGCGGGACGGTGATAATATGATGATCATCATATAAAGCAAGAGGCGGCGATGCGCTACGATGCCGAACACCGGGGAAAGACCCGCGAGAAGATCCTGAGAGAGGCGGCCTCGGCGATCCGAGCCAGGGGGCCGGACGGCGTCGGCGTGGCCGCGCTGATGAAGCAGGCCGGGCTCACCCATGGTGGATTCTACGCGCATTTCGCGTCGAAGGACGATCTGGTCGCGCAGGCGATCGGCGTGATGTTCGATGATGTGCGCGGGCGTTTCGATCATGAGACGGCGGAGCGCGATCCGGCGGCCGCGCTCGACGCCTATGTCGGTTTCTACCTGTCGCGGCGGCACCGCGATTCGCGCGAACGCGGCTGCCCGATCGCCGCGCTCTCGACCGACATGGCGCGGCTGGAGCCGGTTTCGCGCGAGCGTTTCGGCCGGGGTATAGCGGCGCTCACCGGCTGGCTGGCCGGTGCGCTGGCGCGTCTCGGCGTGGCTGATGCCGATGCCGCCGCGAGTGCGATGCTTTCGGAAATGGTCGGTGCGCTGTCGCTGTCGCGCGCCGTGGCGGATCCCGCCCAGTCCGATGCGATCCTGGCGCATGCCGCCGCCGCGATCCGGAACCGGTTCGGGCTGGGAGGCGGGGCATGAGTGACAGCGCCGATCTTTCCGGCCTCGATCAGCTCCGCGCGATGCTGGCGCATGGCAACCAGCCGCCGATCGGCCGCACGCTCGATTTCGCGCTGGTCGAGGTGGCGGAGGGGCGCGCCGTGTTCGAAGGGGAGCCCGACGGGCGCACTTATAATCCGCTCGGCACCGTGCATGGCGGCTATGCCGCGACCCTGCTCGATTCCGCCTGCGGCATCGCCACCCATTCACGGCTCGCGCCGGGGCAGAGCTATACGACGCTCGAGCTCAAAGTGGCCTATCACCGCGCGATGACCGCCAGGACCGGCCGGGTCCGAGCCGAAGGCACGGTGATATCGATCGGGCGTCGCGTCGCTTTCGCTGAGGCGAAGCTGACCGATGCGAACGGGCGTCTGCTCGCCTCCGCCACCTCGACATTGCTGGTGATCACGCCATGAACGCGCTGACCGCCGAACCGATCGTGGCGGCGCCCGTCGCTGATGCGCCACCGCGCCGCGTTCCGCGTCCGCTCGTCGCGGGCGGTGCCGCCTTGCTGCTGGCGGCGGCGGGCGTCGCCTGGATCCTCTCGCCGGCGTCACGCGAAGCGACCGACAATGCCTATCTGCGCGCGGACAGCACGATGGTCTCCTCGCGGATCGGCGGGCAGATCACCACGGTGCTGGTGCGCGACAATCAGCAGGTCCGCGCGGGCGATCCGCTGGTGCGCATCGACGATCGCGAATTCGCCGCCCGGCTCGCCGCCGCCGACGCCGCGGTGCATGACGCCGATGCGGGCGTGGCGGCGGCGCGCGCGGCGCTGGCGTCGCATGTCGCGGAAAACCGGCTGGCCGACGCCGATATCGCGGTGGCGCGGACCGCGATCGCCTCGTCGGACGCGGAGCGCCGCCGTGCCGAGGCGGACAATGACCGTTTCGCGGCGCTGATGCAGCGCGGTTTCGCCACCCGTCGCGATGCAGAACGGGTGAGCGCCGCCGCCGCCGATGCGCGCGCGAGGGCGCAGCACGATATCGCCAGCCTCGCGGCGACGCGCGATCGCGCGACGGTGACGGCGACCCGTCGCGCGGGGCTTCAGGCCGATCTGGAGCGCGCGCTGGCGGGGGCCGAGCGCGCCCGCGCGGCACGCAGCCTGGCCGAGCAGGATCGCGGCTACACGCTGGTGCGCGCGCCCGTCTCCGGCATTGTCGGCAACCGCCAGGCGCAGCCGGGCGATTTCGTCCAGCCGGGCACGCGGTTGCTGACCCTCGTTCCCAATCAGGGGCTCTATGTGGTCGCCAATTTCAAGGAGACCCAGACCCGGCGCATGCTGGTCGGCCAGACGGCGCGGGTGAAGGTCGATGCGCTGGGTGGCGATGCGCTGACCGGGCGTGTCGAGAGTTTCGCACCAGCCTCCGGTTCGGAATTCTCGCTGCTGCCGTTCGAGCCCGGCAGCGGCAATTTCACCAAGATCGTGCAGCGCGTGCCGGTGCGGATCGTGCTCGATGCCGGACAGCGCGATCTGGCGCGGCTGCGACCGGGCCTGTCGACCACCGTCGAGGTCGCGCTCGCCGAATGACGACCGTAGCGCGCGCCAGTTCAGGATTTATTGATCCTGTCTGGAAAAATTCTCGAAGATATTGACAAATCATTTCCGTTCGTCTCGTCTCGCCGGAAAAATGGGAGGCGTTGCATGAATGGATTGAGGGTTCGTCGCGGGCATCTGGCCCGGCTGTTGGCGGTGGCGGCGCTGTGCGGCCTGTCCACGCCGATCGTATCGACACCCGCCGCCTTCGCGCAGGCCCAGCCGGCGCCGGCCGAAGCCCCGGTTTCCGGCTATGTCAGCGAAGATGTGATGATCCCGATGCGCGACGGCGTGAAGCTGCACGCGCAGGTCTGGCGCCCCAAGGGCGTGACCGAGAAGCTGCCGATCATGATGACGCGATCGCCCTATGGCTTCACCAGCGCGCGGATCGATCATGCGCTGGCCAAGGGCGGCGGCTATGCCGAGCTGGCTGCCGACAAGTATATCTTCGTCTTCCAGGATATTCGCGGCCGTTTCGCGTCGGAGGGCGAGTTCGTCAATCTGCGGCCGACCAGGACGACGCCCGACGGGATCGACGAGGCGACCGATACCTATGATTCGATCGACTGGCTGGTGAAGACCCTGCCCGACAATAACGGCAAGGTCGGCGTATTCGGCGTCTCCTATGGCGGCTGGACATCGGCCATCGCGACGATCGATCCGCATCCGGCGCTCAAGGCGGTCTCGTCCCAGGCCTCGCCCGAGGACATGTTCATCGGCGACGACTTTCTGCACAATGGCGCTTTCCGCCTCGATTATGCCTGGTCATGGGTGTCGGCGCTGGAAACCGACGGCCGATCGATGCAGGCTTTCGATTTCGGCACCGACGACGCCTATGACTGGTATCTGAAGCAGACCGACCTCGCGACGCTCGACCAGCAGAAGCTGGGCCGCACCATGCCGAGCTGGCAGAATTTCGTGAATCACCCCAATTACGACGCTTTCTGGAAGACGGGCCGCACCTCGCACATGATGCCCGCCAAGGTGGCGACGCCCAACCTGATCGTCGCCGGCTGGTGGGATCAGGAGGATTTCTACGGGCCGATGGAAATCTACGCCAATCAGGAGAAGGGCGACGACAAGGGGCTCAACTATCTCGTCGTCGGTCCCTGGAATCATGGCGGCTGGCGTGGCGAGGGCAGCAGCTATGGCCCCTATCAGCTCGGTTCGCCGACCGGCACCGAGTTCCGCACCAATGTCGAACTGCCCTGGTTCCGCTATTGGCTGAAAGGGATCGGCACGCTCGACCAGCCCGAGGCGCTGGTCTTCCAGTCGGGCAGCAACCAGTGGCAGAAGCTGAAGCAATGGCCGCCGGCCGACAGCGTCGAGCGGAAGCTGTATCTGCGCAGCGGCGGCAGGCTGTCGTTCGAGGCGCCCGGCGCGGGCGAGAAGGCGGACAGCTTCGTCTCCGATCCCGCCAATCCCGTGCCCTATCGCGACCGGGCGAACCTGAAGCCCTTCATGCGCCCCGGCTCCACCTGGTCGAGCTGGATCGCCGATGATCAGGCGCCCTTCGCCAAGCGCAAGGATGTGCTGTTCTGGCAGACCGAACCGCTGGCCGAGGATCTGACGATTTCGGGCGACATCGCCGCGCAGCTTTTCGCGAGCACCACGGGCAGCGATGCCGACTGGGTGGTCAAGCTGATCGACGTCTCGCCGTCGGACGAGGCGACGCCGGTCGAGCTGCGCGGCCGCCAGCGCATGGTCGCGAACGACGTGTTCCGCGGGCGTTTCCGCACCAGCTATGAAAAGCCCGAGCCGATCGCACCGGGCAAGGTGCTGCGCTACGATATCGACCTGCATTCGGCATCGCACGTCTTCAAGAAGGGGCACCGCATCGCCGTCCAGGTGCAGAGCAGCTGGTTCCCGCTGATCGACCGCAATCCGCAGACCTTCGTGCCCAACATCCTCAAGGCCAGGCCGGGCGACTTCAAGGCGCAGACCCATTCGATCGTCCATACGGCCAGCCAGCCGTCGGCGATCTCGGTCCGCGTGGCCGGCGCGCGCTGAGCCTGGTGCCGCCACGCGCCGCGTCTGACCCGATCGGGATACAACCAGTCCCGATTCGGAAAGCGCGGGCGCGGCGGAACGGGCATGATCGCGCAATTCGCGTTCGCTACCCGAAAGGGCGGCGGCCGGTTTCGTCGGGAAGCGCTCGATACATGGCGGGAGGAATGATGTGCGCGGTTTGACTCGCTATGTGGTGCCCGGCCTCGTCATCCAGGCGGTGCTCGTCGGTGGCGGCTATGCCACCGGGCGCGAACTCGTGGAGTTCTTCCTCTCGGTCAATCCGGCCTCCGGTCTGATCGGCATGGCGCTTACCGCCTTGCTGTTCAGCATCGGCGCGATGATCGCCTTCGAACTCGCGCGGAGCGCCGGGGCGTTCGATTATAACAGCCTGATGGGGCTGTTGCTCGGCCGGTTCCGCTGGCTGTTCGAGATCGGCTATATCGCGGCGCTCATCCTGTCGCTGGCGGTGGTATCGGCGGCGGCGAGCGAGTTGCTCGCCGAACTGGCGGGCATGCCGCACTGGCTGAGCGCCAGCCTGTTCATGGCGATGGTGGCGGGCCTCGTCTTTTTCGGCAACACCTGGATCGAGCGCGTCATCTCCGCCTGGTCGATCATCTTCTACATCGCCTATGGCACGATGTTCGTGCTCGTCGTCGCGCAATTCGGCGGCGATATGGCGGGCGCGCTCGGCGCCGAACCCGTCCATGCCGGCCCGGCGCTGTGGAACGGCGTCAGCTATACCGCGTACAACATCACCATCCTGCCCGTGCTGATCTTCGTCGCGCGCGATTTCGCGAGCCGGCGCGAGGCGCTGGTGGCGGGCGCGATCGCCGGGCCGTTGATCCTGTTTCCCGGCTTCGCTTTCCTCCTTACGCTCAGCGCCTTTTATCCGGAGGTGAAGGCGTCCGCCTTGCCGGTCAGCTATGTGCTCGATCGTGTCGACAGCCCGACCTTGTCGCTGGTGATCCGGCTGGTGATCTTCGGCGCGCTGCTGAAGACGGGCGTGGGCCTGCTGCACGGCTTCAACGAGCGGCTGGCGCGCACCGGGCTCGATCGCGGCCGGCCCTTGCCCAAGGCTGCCCGTCCGGCGATCGCGATCGCGCTGATCATCCTGGCGGGCTATGCCGCCACCGCGATCGGCCTCATTGAACTGATCGGCACGGGATATCGCTACAGCGCGGCCTATTTCCTGGTCGTGCTGGTGCTGCCGTTGCTGACCGTCGGCCTGTATCGCCTGTTCCGTGGCGGGCCGGAATTGCGGCCGGCGACGTAGAAGCGGCGTGGCCGGCTCCCTATCTTGATGAAAATCGAGGGAGCCGCGTCATGACCGACAAGCCTGTCCTGATCCCCGGTCCGGATCATCCCATCACGATCGAGGCGCATCCCGGGCGCGTCGTCGTCACCGTCGCGGGGCGGATCGTCGCGGATACGCGGCGCGCGCTGACGCTGCGTGAAGCCTGCTATCCGCCCGTCCATTACATCCCGCGCGCCGATGTCGACATGGCCCTGCTCGAACGGACCGGGCACGCGACCTATTGCCCGTACAAGGGCGAGGCATCCTATTTCAGCATTCCCATCGGCGGCGATCGTTCGCGGAACGCGGTGTGGAGCTATGAGCATCCGCACCCGGCCGTCGCCGAAATCCGGGACCGGCTGGCCTTCTATCCCGATCGCGTCGACGCGATCGAATAGGCCGGCATCAGCAGGCACGGTGTTGCCCGCAGGGCAACGATGCGGCGAGCTTGGCACCTTGCCCTCCGCTATCCTTGGCGCGACATTCAGCGCGAGCCAGAGCGCTGGCGACAAAGGAGGATGCGAGCCCCATGAATCCCGAACAGGCCGGTGGCGATCTGTCCGCCTTCTGGATGCCTTTCACCGACAATCGCGGGTTCAAGGCACGGCCGCGCATGTTCGCCTCGGCGGAGGGCATGTATTACCGCACGCCGGAGGGGCGGCCCGTACTCGACTCGACCGCGGGACTCTGGTGCGTCAATGCCGGCCATGGCCGACGGGCGATCGTCGAGGCGATCCGCGAACAGGCCGCCGAACTCGATTTCGCGCCGACCTTCCAGCTCGGCCATCCCAAGGCGTTCGAGCTGGCAAGCGCGCTGGCCGACATGATGCCGGCCGGGCTCGATCGCATCTTCTTCACCAATTCGGGGTCGGAAGCGGCGGATACGTCGCTCAAGATGGCGCTCGCCTATCACCGCGCCAATGGCGAGGGCGCACGCACGCGGCTGATCGGGCGCGAGCGCGGCTATCACGGCACCAACATGGGCGGCACCTCGGTCGGCGGGATCGGCGGCAATCGCCGCAGTTTCGGCGCGCAGATCTGGGGCGTCGACCATCTCTCCGCCACCTATCGCGCGGAGGCGGCGTTCACGCGCGGGCAGCCCGACACCAACGAGGACATGGCGGGCGAGCTCGAACGGCTGGTCGCGCTGCATGGGCCGGAGACGATCGCCGCCGTGATCGTCGAACCGGTCGCCTGTTCCACCGGCGTGCTCGTTCCCCCGCGCGGCTATCTCGAGCGCCTGCGCGAGATCACGGCGCGCCACGGCATATTGCTGATCTTCGACGAGGTGATCACTGCCTTCGGTCGGCTGGGCGCGCCCACCGCCGCGCATTATTTCGGCATCACTCCCGATATCGTCACGATGGCCAAGGGGCTGACCAACGCCGCGGTGCCGATGGGCGCGGTCGCCGCCAGCCGTGCTGTGCATGATCGCATCGTCGAAGGCGCGCCGCGCGGCATCGAATTCTTCCACGGCTATACCTATTCGGGCCATCCGCTTGCCGCCGCGGCCGGCCTCGCCACACTTGGTGTCTATGCCGAGGACGGGCTGTTCGCGCGCGCCGCCGATCTCAACGCCTATTGGGAGGCGGCGGTGCACGGGCTGAAGGGCGAGCGCCATGTCGTCGATGTCCGCAATCTCGGCCTGATCGCGGGCATCGAACTGACGCCCAGAGCGGACTCGCCGGGGCGGCGGGCATTCGATGTCTTTCAGCGCTGCTTCGACGACGGCCTGCTGATCCGCGTGACGGGCGACATCATCGCGCTGTCGCCGCCGCTCATCATCAGCGAGGCGCAGATCGACGAGATCGTCGAACGGATCGGCACCGCCCTGCGCGCGGTGGATTGAAGTAAGCATCATCCGAGCCATCTTGAGCGTCGTTCCGGCCACCCCCGTCATTGCGAGCGAAGCGAAGCAATCCAGAGATGCGTCCGGCATTGGATTGCTTCGTCGCTACGCTCCTCGCAATGACCATGGAGGGGTAAGGTGCGTCGAGCTAGAAGGGCTTGAGCATCCGATCGTTTCGCCTATCCCGCCGCGCGCGCGAGCAGGAAGCGGCGGAGCGCGGTGATCGCGGGTGAGGACCAGCGGTCCTCGCGCGTGACGAAGGCATAGGTGCCCAGCTCCACCTGGCGCGTGCCGGGCATCCGCACTTCGACCAGCGTGCCCTGTTTGAGATCGCGGGCGACCAGATAGTCGCTCGCCAGCGCCACGCCGCGCCCGCGCCGCGCGGCGGCGATCGCAAGGTGCGCGTGCCAGAGCAGCGGACCCGCGATCCGGCCGGCGGGCGCGACGCCGTTCAGCCGCAGCCAGGCGCGCCATTGTTCGTCATGCTCCTCGTGCAGCAGGGGCGCGTCGAGCAGGTCGGCGGGCGAGGCCTGCGCCAGCCGCGCCGCCATCTCTGGATTGGCGACCGCCATGATCGACGGCCGCGCCAGCGCCACGAAGCGCAGCCCCTTGCCGCCGGGGCTGGGCGGCCAGTCGTCGCCATAGAAGCGGATATCGATATCAGCTTCGCGCGCGAGCAGGTCGGCCGCGGCATCGGTCGGGCGCAATTCGACGCGATGATCGGGATGGAGTGCTTCGAAATCGGCGATCTGGTCGGTCAGCCATTGCGCGGCGAAGCCCGGCACGCACCAGAGTTTGAGACTGCGTCCACGATGGCCGTCATTGTCCATCGCATCGGTCGTCGCGTGCGCGATCTCGGCGATCGCCCCGGAGATCCGCGCATGGAAACGTCCGCCCGCCTCGGTCAGTCGCAACCGTCCGCCGTCACGGTGGAACAGGCCGATGCCCATCCATTCCTCGAGCAGCCGGATATGGCGGCTGACCACGGCATGGTCGAGATTGAGCGCCGCCGCCGCCTTGCGGATGCCGCCTTCGCGGCCGACCGCCTCGAACGCGCGCAACGCCGCGAAAGGCGGGATCGGCGTGTGCCGCGCATCGCTGGCATCGGGCGATGATGGGGCATTATCGGTCGGTTTCGGCATCGGGCGATTATGTTGACCATCGCCACGAATACAAGCCGTCTTGGTGCGCTGGGGGCAACGCCGGTCGGCGCTTCGCACCTTGCGGTTTGCGCCGCCGTCGCGACAATCAGCCGCTATTTCATCGGCCGGGGGATATATGACCAATCGAACAGTCCGTGCGGCGCTCGCCGTGCTCGCCCTGGCAGGCGGCTTCACCGGCATGGCCGGCGCCCAGACCGCGCCCGAGCGCGCGCGCGACCTCGGCGTTCCCTTCCACGGCGAGACCGGACCGCTCAACGCGATCACCGATGTCGCCGGCGTCGAGGTTGGCCATACCACGCTGATTTCGGGCGAGGGCGCGACGAAGGTCGGCCAAGGCCCGGTGCGCACCGGCGTGACCGCGGTGATCCCGCGCGGGCGCCAGTCGACGACGCCGGTTTTCGCCGGCTGGTCGACGCTCAACGGCGCGGGCGAAATGACCGGCACCGTCTGGCTGGAGGAGCGCGGCCTGCTCGACGGGCCGATCCTGATCACCAACACGCACAGCGTCGGCATCGCGCGCGACACCGCCGTGGGCTGGATGGTCGACAAGGGCTGGAACGCGCGCTGGTTCGTGCCGCTGGTCGCGGAAACCTTTGATGGCGTGCTCAACGACATCAACGGTTTCCATGTGAAGCCTGAGCATGTCCGCCAGGCGCTGGATTCCGCGCGGAGCGGCCCGGTGACGGAAGGCGCGGTCGGTGGCGGCACCGGCATGATCTGCAACATGTTCAAGGGCGGCATCGGCACCTCGTCGCGCATCGTGAAGCAGGGCGGGAAAAGCTACACCGTCGGCGTGCTGGTGCAGTGCAATTATGGCGACCGCAAAAGCCTGCGGATCGGCGGGGCGCCGGTCGGCAAGGAACTGGCGGACAGCTATCTGCCCTGCAAGGTGGGCGGCGACGGCAAGGGCGTCCGGGCCTGCGCGCCCGCAGCCGCTCCGGTCGGTCGGGCGCGCGACGGCTCGATCATCATCGTGGTCGCAACCGATGCGCCGCTGCTGCCGCACCAGCTCAAGCGCATCTCGAAGCGCGCGGGTCTCGGGCTCGGCCGGCTGGGTTCGGTCGCCAGCGCGGGCTCGGGCGATATCTTCGTCGCCTTCTCGACCGCGAATCCGCAAGTGCCAGCGGTGCAGAGCGGCCAGGCCCAGGTCGAGATGTATTCGAATGAGGAACTGACGCCGCTGTTCGAGGCGACGGTGGATGCGACCGAGGAAGCCGTGGTCAACGCGATGGTCGCCGCGCGCGACATGACGGGGGCGGATGGATTCAAGGTCTTCGGCCTGCCGCACGATGTGCTGAAGCGGTCGATGAAGCGCTGGAACGCGGCTGGAGGCGCCACACCCTAGAGTCTATTTCGCCAAGTCGCGACGAAAGGCGCATCCGGCCCTTGCCGGAACGGTGGCATCTCGGCCAAACGGCGGCGATGACGATTCAAGTCGATATAGGCACGGACACGACAGGCAAGGGCGCTTCGATCGACCTCGAGGAGCTGTTGGCGACGCGGTTGCTCGTCCAGGGCAATTCCGGCTCGGGCAAGTCGCACCTGTTGCGCCGTCTGCTCGAACGCAGCGCCGAGCATGTCCAGCAGGTGATCATCGATCCCGAGGGCGATTTCGTGACCTTGTCCGGTCCCTATGGCCATGTCGTCGTCGAAGGCGCGGATTATTCGATCAACGAAGTCGTCAAGTTCGCCGCGCGCTGCCGCGAGCATCGCGCCTCGGTCGTGCTCAGCCTGGAGGGACTCGACGCCGAAGGGCAGATGCGCTGCGCGGCCGCTTTCCTTTCGGGCATGTTCGATGCGCCGCGCGAACATTGGTATCCCGCGCTGGTGGTGGTGGACGAGGCGCAGGTGTTCGCACCCTCCGGCGCCGTCGAGGTGACGGAGGAGGTGCGGCGCGCGTCGCTCTCGGCGATGACCAACCTGATGTGCCGCGGGCGCAAGCGCGGGCTCGCCGGGATCATCGCGACCCAGCGCCTGGCCAAGCTCGCCAAGAATGTCGCGGCGGAGGCGTCCAACTTCCTGATGGGCCGCACCTTTCTCGACATCGACATGGCGCGCGCCGCCGACTTGCTCGGCATGGAACGGCGCCAGGCCGATGCGATCCGCGATCTCCAGCGCGGCAATTTCCTTGCGCTTGGCCCCGCCATTTCGCGCCGGCCGGTGTCGATCCGCATCGGGCCCGTCGAAACCGCCGCGCGCGGCACCGGCCCGCTGCTGACGCCGCTGCCGCAGGTTTCGGCCGAGGATATGCGCCAGACCCTGCTCGACGGACTGGATGAGCCCGGCCCCGCACCGGTCACCTATGTGCCGCCCAAGCCACCGCCGGTCGAGGATGTGCTGCACACCATCGAAGTCAGCACCGCGCCCCCGCCCGAGCGCCCGGCGGCACCCGCGATCGACCCCGGCCCGGTGGTCGCGGAGGCATTGCGCGCGCTCGTCGAGGATCCGGACTCGTCATCGCGATCGGCTGCCCTGCTGTTCCAGGATTTCCAGGTGCGTTGCCGGATGATGGGCGTGCACCGGCCGCCGCTCGACGCATCGGCCTTTGCCCGGCGCCTGGGCGCCGCGCGCGCCGGCGTGTTCGAGGATATGGACGAGGAATGGGCGCCCGCGATCGCGGTGGCGCACGGGCTGCCCGACGACATGCTCGGCGCTTATCTGCGCATCGCCCGCGCCGCGCGCGATGGCGAACCGTGCCCCAGCGACGAGGAGCTCGCGCGCGTCTACGGCACCACCTCGCTGCGCCGCGCCCAGCGTGTGATCAATTATATCGAGGAGCGCCAGATCCTCGTTACGCGCGTCGACATGTCGGGCAAGCGTTCGATCACCATCCCCGCGCTCGGCTGGACGACGATGCCTGCCGCCGCCTGAGCGGGGCGTGACCGCCTGTTATGCGGCGCGGCCCAGCGGTTTGCGCTGATCGGGCCGATCCGCGCCGATCTGACGCGCCGGAAAGTCGCGCAGGATGCCGCCCACCAGTTCTGCATCCTCGATGCTGTTCCAGACATGGAACGATGCGCGCACCACATCTCCGCGCCTGTCGAAGCGACAGCCCGCATCGCCGAGCGCCGTGGCGAGGCCCTCGATATCCTCGGCTGTCAGGCACAATGTGCCGCCCTGGCGGGTCATGTCGAAGCGGCAATCCGCCGCGACTTCGAGATGCGCGATGAGCGTGCGATTCCATTCGAGCGCGGCGTCGACGCCGATCGATGCGATCGTCTCGATGCCCGTGGTTGCGAGCGAGAAGGGCGCGATCGTGGGCGTGCCGCCCCAGAAGCGCCGCGCATCGCCGGCGTAGCGGAAGTCGCGGACGTCGAAGGCGAACGGATTTTCATGCGAGAACCAGCCCACATCGATCGGCTCGATTTCCGCGACCAGTTCGCGCCGGATCCACAGGAAGGGCGCGCCGGGGCCGCCGCACAGCCATTTGACCGAAGTGCCGAGCACGGCATCGACGCCCCAGGCGCGGGGCGTGACCGGCAGGATGCCGACCGACTGCGCGGCATCGACGATCGAGAATACCCCGTGTCGCCGCGCGGCCGTCGCGATCTCGACGATCGGCGAGATCACGCCGCTGTTCGAATGGACATGCATCGGAACCACCGCCGCGACGCGCTCGTCGATCGCGTCGATCCAGCTCTGCGGATCGCCGGGGTCGACATCCTCGGGCAAGAGCTCGAGGCGATAGCCGAGTCGCTGAAGCCGCTCCATCGCGAACACCAGCGATGAAAAGGCATGCGCCGATGCGAGCAGGACGTCGCGGCCGGGTTCGCGCTTGAGGCCGGAAAGCAGGTTGAACAGCGCGGAGGAGACGGTGGGCTGCGGGCAGATCTCCTCGGGCTCGACGCCAAGCAGGCCGGATGCGGCGCCCCGGAAGCGATCGATCACGCCCAGCCAGTTGCCCCAGCCGTCCGATCCCAGTTCGGCCCAGGGCGTCAGCATGTCGTCGTCGAGCCGGGCGCGCGCGGCGCGCGGCAGGCAGCCGACCGAATGGCTGAGCAGATAGGGGCCTTCGCCCGGGACCAGGAACAGCGCGCGATGCGCGCTCATGCTGCTTCACCGGTTACGGATATGCTGTCGCGAACGCGGCCATATTGCCCGCCCCAATCGTCGGTCATGGCGACGCGCACATCCCACAGTTCGGGGAAGAAGCGGTGCCGCGCGCCGGCCTGGAGCAGATCGACCGAGCGGCCCTTGAGCGATGCCGATCCCATGCCGATCGAACGGTGGATCAGGAAGATATGGTGAGAGCGGAACTTGCCGAACTGTTCGTCCAGTTCGATCAGGGCCTCGGCGACGACATAGGCGTCGTCATGCGCATAGTCCTGGTCGTAGATCGAGCGCACGGTACGTCCCGCGTCGATCAGATAGCGCTTCTCGAAGCTGCGCCAGAGTTCCGGGATCATCTGGAGAAGCACACGGAAGCCCGGCGATTCCTGCCCGCTGCCGTTGCCGAGCTGCAAACGGATCTGCTGATATTCCTTGGGTGACATGGTCTCGAGCAGATCGAGCTGCGAGATCATCAGCCGCATGATGCGATGGCAACGGCCGAGCAGGCCGGCGACGCGATGCGCGTTGCCCGCAACCATATAGTCGTCCACTTCAAGCAGCGTGTGCGCCATCAGCTTCATCCAGAGTTCCTCGACCTGGTGAACGATCTGGAACTGGAGCTCATCGTGATTGATGAGCTGGTCGAACGGCTTCTGGCAGGACAGTAGCGCCTGAGTCGAGATATAGATTTCATAGTCGAGCTTTTCGCTCGCTCCCAACAGCGCGTGATAACGGGCGCGGTCCATTGCCTGTCTCTCCTTGCAGGGCCGTATCGATGGATCGAACCTAACATTTCGGGCGTGGCACATTGTGCCTAATCTAGGGGGCTCGGGTGACCGGATTTCGAGAATCGTTTCTCGAATATGATGAATATGAGAACGATTGATGTGTCGTGCGCGGGTTGTCATGCAATCCGGACTTGGATATCGGTTCACCGCAGCACTCGACTGAGGACGCCTCCTGATGCCGGCCGAATCCGCCCTCCCATCGCTCGACCGCATCGATCGGGAGATTGTGAGCGCGCTCGAGGGCGACGCGCGATTGTCGTTCGCGGCGCTTGCCGATGCCGTCGGCATATCGAAATCGCCCTGCTGGAAGCGCGTCCAGGCGCTGGAAGATGCGAAGGTGATCCGTGGCTATCACGCCGCAGTCGATCCGGCGGCGGTGGGGCTGCGTACCACCGCCTTCGTGCGCGTCATGGTGCGCTTCGATCTCCATCTCGCCTTCGAGGATGCCGTGCGCGCGCACCCGATGGTCATGGCGTGCCATGCCACCGTCGGCGACGCGGATTATCAATTGCAGGTGCTCGCGCGCGACATGGGCGATCTCGACGAACTGCTGCGCACCGAATTATGGCGCCTGCCCGGCGTCGAGCGTTTCGTGACGACGATCGCCATGCGCGAGATCAAGGGCGGCGGCGCGATCGCCGCCAATGCCTGGCGCAAGCGGGATCGGTAAGGCGCGACCGGCGGTCAGGCCGGCATATTCTCCAGCTCGGCGTCGTCGCCATGCAGGTTGAGCAGCGAATCCATCAGGCCGTCCTCGGCGCTTGAGCAGACGCCCAGCACGATCGCCTCTTCGCAGCCCTCGGCCGTGACATAGGCATGGCCCATGTTCGAATCGAGATAGATCGACGCGCCTTCGTCCAGCGTGACGGGATCGTAGAATTCGGTGTGGACGACGATCCTGCCCTTCACGACATAGACGAACTCCTCGCCGGGGTGGCGCACGGGCTCGCCGAATTCCTCGGCCGATTTGGCGCGGATGCGCGTGATCAGCGGGATCATCCGTTTGCGGCGCAATTCGGTGCAGAGATAGTGATAATCGTAATTCGGCGTGGTGACGCGGATCGCGCTCTCCAACTCGCCGATACTGCGCCGCGCGGTCACTTGCGTCTCGGCGGCGGGGTCGGTTTCCGCGAACAGTTCGGACATGCGGATGTTGAGCCGCTGGCTGAGCTGGAGCAGCTTGTCATAGGTGAGCGTCAGCCGGTCATGCTCGACCTTGGACAGCGTCGAGATCGGGATGCCGCTATGGTCGCTCATTTCCTTGAGCGTCCAGTTGTTGCGCGTCCGTAGACCGCGCAACAGCGTGCCGAGCGTGGGTTGGTCGCCCTTCATGCGATGATCGCTCCATCGACAGGGGAATGATCCGCATTGGCGGTGTCCGGCATTTCCATGGAGTGATTCATTGTCTCTTGATTGGAACTCATCGCTTCAAACGGCTCATTACATATGATCTGGATATGGCTTGCGCAATCGGACGGGCCGTAAATCCTGCGATCGGGTGACAAGGGTGATCCCGGCGCATCGATCAGGACGCGATCGCGGGCTGCGAAACCTGTCCGCGCCGCAACCAGAACCAGATCGCGAAGCCGATCAGCACGGCGGGCACGACGATGCCGAATTCGTCGATCGCATAGGCGGTGGCGGTGCCGCGTTCGCCGGTCAGTGGCGTGAAGACGGCCTGGATGAACAGGTTGTGGCTGGCGTGCAGGATCGCGCAGGGCCACAGGCTGCCGGAACGCAGGCGGAGCCAGGCCATGATCATGCTCACGCTGAAGACGAGCACCATGAAGCAGGGTGCGGCAACCCACCATTCGGTGCCCTGGTTGTAATCGCCGAACAGCAGCAGCGGCATGTGCCAGGCGCCCCAGATCAGCCCGACGATGAACACGCTGGGCGTGAAACCCGTCAATGCCGCCATGCGTGGCGCCAGGAAGCCGCGCCAGCCGATCTCTTCGCCCAGCCCGGTCGCGAGCGAGGTGACGAAGCCCGCGGTGGCCGCGAGCAGGACATAGCCGATGACGACGATCGCCGGTTCCGCATTCTTCCAGCCGAGCATCTCCGCGAATTGCGCGACATTCTTCGCGTCGGCGAAGCCGCCAAGGCCGGTCAGCCAGATGATGAGATAGGCGATCCCGGCATAGCCGAGCGGGATGAGGTAGCCGGCGAGGTTCCACCGGTTTTCGCCCCAGCCCCAGCCGAGCGACGCCAGGTCGAGCTTGCGGATATGGACGGTGAGCAATGCGCCGACCGCGGGCGCCCACATCAGTCCGGTGATATACAGGCGCAATCCCTGCACCGGCCCGGCGCTCAGGATCAGCGCATAGAAGATGCAACTGATCGCCAAGGTCAGCACCAGGAAAAGCGATACGTCGCCCGTCAGTTTGCCCCTGTCCATCCCATGTCCCCCGTCCGACGCGATTGGATCATATTTCGCGAAGCGTAGGACGGCCGGGTGTTTTCTCCAAATGGAAAATATCTGGTTCGATCAGGATTGATTTATCATGGGCATGCGTTGGCGAGTTGCGCGGCCCGGGGTTTGCGGCGCAGGCCGATGACAAGCGCGAGCCCGGCACCCGCCATCGCCGCGCCGGCGAGCGACACCGCCGGATAGCCGAGCCCGGCCCCGATCACGCCGCCGCCCAGCGCGGCGCCGATGGCATTGCCGAGATTGAAGGCGCCGATATTCATCGCGGAGGCGAGGTTGGGGGCGCTCGCCGCTTCGGTCATCACGCGCATCTGCAGCGGCGGCACCAGCGCGAAGCTCGCCACCCCCCACAGGAAGATCAGCACTGCCGCCGGCGCCGGCCAGTGCATCATTCCGGCGAACAGGATCAGCAGCAGCACCAGCGCGCCCAGCGCCGCGATCAGCGTGCCGTCGACCGAGCGATCGGCATAGCGGCCGCCCAGCCAGTTGCCGACGGTAAGGCCCAGGCCATAGAGCACGAGCATGGCGGTGACGAACATTGTAGACGCATGCGCCTCCACGCGCAGGATCGGCGCGATATAGGTGAAGACCGTGAACATCGCGCTCGATCCGATGACGGTGAGCGCGAGGGCCGCCAGCACTGGCCCGCGCGTCAGTTCGCGCAGTTCGGCGCGCATGTCGGTTCCCTGGTCGGCGGGCAGATCGGGCAGCGCGAAGCGCAGCGCCGCCAGCGTGACGAGGCCGAGCAGCGCGATCCCCCAGAAGGCGGCGCGCCAGCCCATCAGTTCGCCCGCCCAGGTGGCGAGCGGCACGCCCGCGATATTGGCGATGGTCAGGCCCATGAACATCGCCGCCACCGCGCCGGCGCGCTTGTCGGCGGGCACCACGCTGGCCGCGACCAGCGATCCCACGCCGAAAAAGGCGCCATGGTTGAACGAGGTGATGACGCGAGAGACCAGCAGCATCGCATAGCCGTCGGAGATCGCCGACACCAGGTTGCCGACCGTGAAGATCCCCATCAGCAGCATCAGCAAGGTGCGGCGCGGCACGCGTCCGGTGGTCAGCGTCATCAGTGGCGCGCCGATCAGCACGCCCAGCGCATAGGCGCTGACAAGCAGCCCGGCCGCCGGAATCGAGACGCCCAGATCGTTCGCGATCACCGGCAGCAGTCCCATGGGGGCGAATTCGGTCACGCCGATGCCGAATGCGCCGATGGCGAGCGCCAGGAGCGGCGGGTTGATCTTCATGGGGCGCACCCTTTCATTTTTGATTGCGTCAGCCTGCGCGGCGCTTGAGCGAAACGATCCCGGATGCGCCAGCATCCTCGGGATCGCGTACAAATGGCGCTTCGCGGCAATGTCCGGTAGACGGCGTGCAGGCGAAGCATCTGTGCGTGGGAATCAACAATGGCGCGCGAAATGATCGATCGGTCGGGTGAGATGGAGGCGTTCGTCGCGGCGATCCGCGAGGGCAGTTTCTCCTCGGCGGGGCGGGTGCTGGGGCTTACCCCCTCGGCGGTGAGCCGCATCGTCGCGCGGATCGAGGCGCGGCTGGGCGTCCGGCTGATCGTGCGCACCACGCGCCGCATGATCCTGACGCCGGAAGGCGAGGCCTATCATCTGGCGGCGCAGCGGATCCTGGCGGACATGGCCGAAACCGAGGAAGCGATCGCCGAGCAGGCGGCGCCGCGCGGCCGGTTGCGGGTAAGCGCGGCGCTCGCGCATGGGCGGCTGTCGATCGTGCCGCTGCTGGAGGAATTCGTTCAGCTCTATCCGCACATATTGGTCGATATCAGCCTGGGCGACACGCTGGTCGATATCGCCGGCGGCCGCGCCGATATCGCCATCCGCTTCGGTCCGTTGCCCGACAGTTTGCTGACCGCGCGGAAGCTGGGCGAGAATGGCCGCACGATCGTCGCCTCGCCCGATTATCTGGCGCGGATGGGCACGCCGGACGTCCCGGAGGATCTGCACGCGCACAATTGCCTGAACTTCAATTTCCGCCGGGCGGAACCGGTCTGGCCCTTCCGCCGCGACGGCCGCGATTATGCGCTGGGCGTCAAGGGCAATATCGAGGCGAACAATGGCGAAACCCTGGTCCAGCTCGCGCGCCAGGGCGTCGGCATCGCGCGCGTCGGCAGTTTCCATGTCGTCGACGATATCGCGGCAGGGCGGCTGGTGGCGTTGCTCGAACCCTATAATCCCGGCGACCGCGAGGATATCCATGCGGTCTTTGTCGGCGGCGCGAACACGCCGGCGCGCGTGCGCGTCTTCGTCGATTTCCTGGCCGAGCGGCTGGCCGCCGGCAGGGTGAGGCGGGCGAACTGAACCGAAACCCACTTGCGCCGCCGCCGCGATGCGCGATCCTCGCGCGCGAGAGGAGGGCCGCATGGCCGATCACGGCTTCCGGGCGAGATTGATGCAATATCTGCGCGCGCGGACGCGTGCCGGCGACGATGCGGAGGATATCGTGCAGGAAGCCTATACACGGCTGTCCGCGCAGCCGCCCGAACGGCCGATCGTTGATCGCGAGCGCTTCCTGTGGCGGACCGCGCTCAATCTTTCGGCGTCGCTCGGCCGCCATCAGCGCGTGCGCACGACCGCGCATGCCGACCGCGCGGTGCTCGATCTGCTCCATCCCGCCGCCCCGCCGCAGGACGAGGTGCTGGCGATGCGCGAGCGGCTGCGCCTGGTGGAGGCCGCGATCGCGGACCTGCCCGAACGCACGCGCGAGATCTTCATCGCGGTCCGCGTCGACGGGCTGACCTATAGCCAGGCGGCGGCGGCCTTCGGTATCTCGTCGAGCGCGGTGGAAAAGGCGATGGCGCGCGCCGTGGCGAAGCTGACGATGAAGGTGAACCGCATTGACCGCGAAGCCTGAGCCGGTGGACGAGGAGAAGATCGTCGAGGCCTCGGTCTGGGTCGCGCGCCTCCAGTCGGACACACGCGGGCCGGAGGTCGAGCGCGATTTTCGTGTCTGGCTCGATGCCAGCGCGGCCAATCGCGCGGCGTTCGAAATGACGAGCGAGACCTGGGATCTGGCGGGTGGCGCCAGGGCCGCGGCGGGGCCCGCGCGCCGTTCGCGACGGCCGCTCGCGCTGGCGCTTGCCGCCAGCCTGGCCGTCGCTGTCGGCATCGGCGGCTGGTATGCGCAGCGCCCGGCGCCGATTGAGACCGCGGTGGGCGAGCAGCGTTCGCTGCGCCTGGCCGACGGGTCGGTCGTGACGCTCAACACCGCGACGGCGCTGACCACCGCGTTCGACGCCGATCGCCGCCTCGTCCGGCTCGATCGCGGCGAGGCGTCGTTCGAGGTCGCGAAGGATTCGCTGAGGCCATTCATCGTCGAGGCCGGCGGCACCCGCGTCGTGGCGGTGGGCACGGTTTTCGATGTCCGCTTCGTCGATGGCGGCCTGTCGGTGACCTTGGCCGAAGGCAAGGTCCGCGTGGTCGAACCGTCCAGGGCCGGCGTCGCGCCCGCCGAGATCGAGATGGTTCCGGGCCAGCGGCTGCGACAGGCGACGCCCGGTGCGCGGCCGATGCTCCAGGCGGTCAATCTCCAGACCGCGCGCGCCTGGCGCGCCGGGCAAGTGGTGTTCGGCGATACCCCGCTGGGCGAGGCGGTGGCGGAAATGAACCGCTATGCCGATCAGCCGATCGCGATCGACGATCCCGCCGTCGCGCGATTGCGGATCAGCGGCGCCTTCCGCGCCACCGACAGCGCGCAGTTCGCCCGCGCGGTTTCGGACATTTACGGGCTGGCGCTGACCAGCTCTCCCCAGGGGCAGCGCCTCGGCAAGCCACGCTGAAAAAAAGCGGGTGGGGTGTTCCAGGGGGACGCGCGTCTATGGCGTGCTGGCGAATGGCCGGCGTCATGAAGACGGGGGATGGAATGGGGCACCGGGGTTTGCGCGATACGATGATGGCGGCGGCGGTGGTCGCGGCATTGGCGCCCGTGGCGGCCCATGCCCAGGCGATCGATTTCGATCTGCCCGCGCAATCGCTCGAAGCATCGTTGAAGGCGGTTTCGCGGCGGACCGGCGCCAACATCATCTTCGCGCCGGCAACGGTGGCGGGGCAGACGGCGGCACGGCTGAAGGGCAGCTTCACCGCGCGTGACGCCGTCACCCGGCTGATCGCGCGATCGGGCCTGGCCGCGAGCGTCAACGCCGACGGCACGATCCTGATCCGCGCCGCGTCGGCCACGCGCATCTCTGAAGAAACCGGCGCCGATGCCGAAGCGGAAAGCGATGCCGAGATCGTCGTGACCGCGCAGAAGCGCAGCGAGAAGCAGCGCAATGTGCCGATCTCGATCAGCGTCGTCGGCGGACGGCAGATGGAGCAGTTCGGTGCGGGGCAGTTGACCGATGTCGGGCCCTATATTCCCGGCCTCCAGATCGACAGCACCGGCACGCCGGGCCAGGCGACGGTGTCGTTGCGTGGCATCGCGCCGATCGGGGAGAGCACGACGGTCGGCACCTATCTGGACGACGCGCCCGTCGGCGCCAGTTCGATCTACGCCCGCAGCGCCGGCTTCACGCTCGACCTGCTGCCTTATGATATCGAGCGGATCGAGGTGCTGCGCGGCCCGCAGGGGACGCTCTACGGCGCCAGCTCGATCGGCGGGCTGCTCAAATATGTGACGGTCTCGCCCCGGCTCGACGCTGCTTCGGGCAAGGCCGGCGGGGAGACGTTCGGCATCCGGGGCGCGGGCCATGCCGGCTATGCGGGGCAGGCGATGGTCAACCTGCCGATCGTGCAGGATCGGCTGGGCCTGACCGCGAGCTACGCCTATCGCAAGGCGCCGGGCTATGTGGACAGCCTCACCACCGGCAAGCGCGACGAGAATGGCTATGAACAGCGCGGCGGACGCGTAAGCCTGTTGTGGAAGCCGACCGACGATCTCTCGGTGAAGCTGTCTGGACTGTGGCAGACGATCGACGCCGACGGCAATGCCAATGTCGTCGAGGATCTGGTGACCGGCGAACGCATCGGCAATGGTCTCTCGAACAACAATTACCTGCCCGAGAGCTTCCGCAAGACGCTGAACTATTATGCGGCGACGATCGATTACGATCTCGGTTTTGCCGCGCTGACCGCCGCCGGTTCGTACAATCGCACGCGCACCAGGCATGTCCGCGATACCAGCCGCGCCTATGGCGTGCTGTTTCCGCTGTTCGGTGCGCCGGTCGGTCTCGCGCCCTTCACGCTCGATCTCGACATAAAGAAATTCACGCAGGAAGTGCGGCTGACCTCACCCACCAATGACCGTTTCGAGTGGCTGATCGGCGGTTTCTTCACCCATGAGAAGACGGGGCAGGAGCAACGGCTCGGGGCGTTCGACATGAGCGGCAATCCGCTTCCCGGCCTCAATCCGCTCGCGATCGCCAGCCTGCCCGCCCGATATCGCGAATATGCGGTCTTCGGCAACGCCACCTACAAGTTCAGCGACCGGTTCGACGTGACCGGCGGGCTGCGCTGGGCGCGCAACGAACAGCGCTTTCGCCAGATCAGCAGCGGCGCGATCGTGCCGACCGCGAACACCCCCGGAACTTCGGCGGAAAGCGTCGTCACCTACAGCGTCAGCCCGCGTTTCCACCTGAACCGCGACACCATGCTCTATGCGCGTGTCGCCAGCGGCTACCGGCCCGGCGGCCCCAATGTCGTCCTGCCGGGCGTGCCGCCGACGGTGGATTCGGATTCGCTGGTCAATTACGAGATCGGTCTGAAGTCGCTGCTGTTCGATCGCAGCCTGACGCTCGACATCGCCGCTTTCTATATGGACTGGAAGGACATCCAGCTTCTCGTCAATTTCGCGGGCGGCACCGCTGGCTTCGCCAATGCGGGTTCCGCGCGCAGCCAGGGGTTCGAGGCGACGATTGCCTGGCGGCCGATCGACGGGCTGACCCTGGGCGCCAACGGCGCCTATACCGACGCGCAATTGACGGCCGATGCGCCGCCCAGCCTGGGCGGGCGCGATGGTGACGGGCTGCCGCGGATTCCGAAGTTCAGCGGCGCGCTCACCGCCGATTACCGGTTCCGTGCGGCCGACAATGCGGAAATGCAGATCGGCGCGGGCCTGCGCCATACCGGGCGGCGCCTGTCCGACGTGACCAGCGCCAATCCCCTGCTCTATCCGGTTGTCGCGGACGCCTATGGCGCGATCGACCTCAACGCATCGCTCACCCTCTCCGAACGCTGGACCGTGCGTGTCTATGCCCGCAACTTGCTGGACAGCGACGGCGCGATCACGCGTACGCTGTCGCGCGATGCGCTCAACCGGCCCAATTACATCCTGGTCACGCCGGTCCAGCCGCGCACCGTCGGCCTCGCGGTCGAGACGCGTTTCTGATGCCCGCGCGCCGCTGGCTGAAGCGCATCGGGCTCGGTGTCGTGGGCGTTGCGGCGGCGACCATGATCGTCGGGAGCGGCTATGAGGCCTTTGAACGGCGGCAGGCGGCATCCGCCTATCCGCCGACCGGCCGGCTGGTCGATATCGGCGGGCGGCGGATGCATATCGATTGCCGGGGCAGCGGATCGCCCACCGTGATCTTCGAAGCCGGGCTGACGCTGTCGGGATCGCTCTCGTGGAGCAAGGTGTTCGGTCCGGTCGCGTCGTTCACGCGCGCCTGCGTCTATGATCGCGCCGGCATCTTGTGGAGCGATCCCAAATCGGGGCCGCAGGATGCCGCCGCGATCTCGCGCGATCTTCAGGCGACGCTGGATGCCGCGGACGTCACCGGCCCGCTGGTGCTGGTCGCGCATTCGATCGGCGGGCCTTATGCGACGGTGTTCACGCAGGACCATGGCGACCGCGTCGCCGGCCTGGTGTTCGTCGATACCTCGCATCCCGACCAGATCGCGCGGTTCCGCCGCGTCACCGGCGCGGACACGCATCCCCGCACGATGGTGCCGACGATGAAGGCGATCGCGGCCTGGTCGTGGATGGGCGCGGTGCGCCTGGCGGTCGGCGGCAAGGAACCGCCCCAGGGGCCGCCGGCGATCGTCGCGGAGACCACCGCATTGTCGCATCGCTCGATCACCGGCGCGATCGCCGAACTCGAAGGGTTCGACCGGACGATGGCGCGTGCCGGCGCCGTGCGGACTCTGGGTAACCGGCCGCTGTTCGTGCTCACCGGCGTCGCGCCCTATTCGCCGGAGATCCTGAAGGACATGAAGCTGAACCCGCAACAGGGCGTGCGTTTCCAGGCGGAGCTCAAGGCGTTGCACGACGATCAGGCATCCTGGTCGACGCGGAGCTGGCATCGGGTGTTGACGGACGCCAACCATTATGTCCAGATCGATCGGCCCGATGCCGTGATCGACGCGACACGCCGGGTGGTCGAGCTCGTTCGCCGGGGCGCGGCGACGGCGCAGCGGACTTCTACGCCCGGTTCCGGCAATAGCGCGCGCGCGCCTCGTTGAGCAGCCGCTGGGAATAATCCCGGTCGATCTCGATGAACTTGCCGTCGCGTTTCAGCCGGCCGAACATGATGTCCGCCTGGTCATAGGTTCGGCAGGCTTCGGCGGTGCGGCCATGTTCGGCCTGGAGATCGCCGAGCGCGGCGATGGCGATGGCATAGTCGCGCAGCCGCATCGCTTCCCCGGGCTGGGCGAGCCAGGATCTGCGACGTGTCTCGACATTGGCCGCCAGCATCGCGACGGCCTCGTCCGCGCGGCCCGTTCGGCCCAATGCCTGGGTATAGGCGATCTCCTGGATCCGCAGCATGCGCTGCGCATCGGCATTGTCGCGATCCTGCGCGATCAGGGCCCGGATTTCGGCCAGTCCCTGTTCGAGCATGGGGAGGGCTTCGGCGGCGCGATCGATATCGATCAGCGTGGTGCCGAGCGCCCAGGTGGCGCGCGCGAAATTGCGGCGGATCCTGGCGTCGTCCGGCCAGCGCGCGCGCGCGTCGGTCAGGATCGCGAGCTGCCGGCGATAGGGGGCGACCGCGCCGGGATGATCGCCGCGATAGAAGATGCTCTCGCCAAGAATGTCGGCCATGCGCGACGAGAGCAGCGCCGCCTCGCGCGGATCGGCGGGCAGGGACTCGCGCATAGCCGCGCGCGCGGCGGCGATCGCCTCGTCATAGCGATTCTGCCAGGCGCGCAGCGTGGCGAGTTCGGTCTGATATGTGGCGCGCAGTCCCACGCCCACGGCTCCGGACGCATCGATATCCCGGCTGGCGGCGGTCATCAGCGCGTCGGCACGGACGAGGGCATGGTCGTAGATCGTGATCTGCCTGGCCAATGCGATCGCGATCCGCGCGCGGACCAGCGCCGCGTCGGGGCCCGGCAGGCCTTGGGCAAGGTTCGCCGCACGCTCCAGATTGCGGCGGGCATGGGCGGGCTGGCCGAGATTGGCCTGGCCCGGATCGCCCTGCTGATCGGCCAGGCGGATCAGTCCCTCTGCGGCCTCGATGCGGGTGGCGGGCGTGGCGCGCGGATCGGCGGCCATGCGATCGAGATAGAGCTGGAGCCGTTCGGCGATCCGCGTCCGCAGCCGCAGCGAATTGGGCTGGCGCGCCATCTCCGCCTGCAGATCGAACAGCAGATAATGCGATACCGCGCGCAGATCGGCGATGCGCTGCGCCTCCGCCGTGCGCGCGCGCTCGGCGCGGACATGGCCGATCGCGCCGAAGGTCGTGCCGCCGAGCATCGCGAGCAGCGCGATGGCGCTCGCCGCCACGCCGAAGCGATGGCGGTGCGTGAAACGGTTCAGCCGATAGCGAAATGAGCGGGGATGCGCGCGCACCGGAAGATCGGCGAGCCAGCGATCGAGATCGGCGCCCATCGCCTCCATGGTGCGATAACGATTTGCCGCTGCCGGTGCGGTCGCGCGCATGACGATCGCCGTCGCACCCGGATCCGCCGGACGATCCGCGACAAGATCGCGCAGCACCAGCCCCAGCGCATAGATGTCGTCGGCGACGTCCGCCAGCGCGCCGGCCGCGCGTTCCGGGCTCGCATAGGCGCGCGTCATCGGCTGGAGCGCGGGGCCGGCGTCGCCCGCCCCGCCGATCAGTCGCGCGATGCCGAAATCGAGCAGCTTCACCATGTTCCGGGGGGTGACGAGCAGGTTGCCCGGCTTGATGTCGGCATGGACGATCAACTGGCCGTGCGCGGCCTCGACCGCGCGCGCGGCGTCGCGCACCAGCATGATCCGGGTGCGCAGGTCGCAATCCTGCGCGGCGCAATGCCGGTCGATCGCGTCGCCTTCGACGAGTTCGGTGATCAGATAGGGCCAGCCGCCCTCGCTGACGCCGCCGTCGATGATGCGCGCGACCCCGGGATGGTCGAGCCGGGCAAGCAGGCGGCGTTCCTCGACGAAACGGGCTTCGGCGCCGGCCGAGACGATGCCGGGGCGGATGAGCTTGACCGCGACGCGATGCTCGAACAGCCCGTCGTCGCGGATGCCGCGCCAGACTTCGCCCATGCCGCCTTCGCCGATCAGCGCGTCGAGGCGATAGGCGCCGACACGCTCGGGCCGCTCGCCGGGAAAGACCGGCGCATCGGCGTCGAAGGCGGTGGCGAAGGATTCGGCGCTCCGGGCCTCGGCGGCTTCGAGCGCCGCGACCTCGGCCAGGATCTCGGGCGAGGCGTCGGCGAACAGGGTGGCGCGTTGCGGCGCGCCGGGCGGAAGGTCGAGCAACTGCTCGAACAGCAGCAGCGCCCGGCGCCTGGCTTCAAGCGTGGGCAACGGCCCCGTCCGTTTCGAGCCCGTCGGTTTCGAGATAGCGTTGAAGCCAGGCACGCGCAGCCTGCCAGCGCCGTTTCACCGTGCGGGTGGTGATGCCCGTCGCCGCGGCCGCCTCCTCCACGGTCAGGCCCAGCGAGAAGCGCAGCTCGACGATCTCTGCATGGTCGGCGGAGACCTGGGCGAGCGCGCGCAGCGCATCGTCGAGAATGTCCAGCTCGATCTGCCTGCGTCCGCCGCCCGGCCATTCGGTGAGCGAATTCGGCGCCTGGCGCTTGGCGGCCCTGGCGCGACGGATCTCGTCGATCAGCGTCTGGCGCATCACCCGGGCGGACAGGGCCAGCATATGGCCATGCCCGTTCACATCGATGCGATCGAGCCCCATCAGCCGGATCGCCGCCTCATGCGCGAGGTCGGTGGGCTGGAACGACAGATCGCCTTCGCCGCGGATCATCGCGCGCGCGGTGCGGCGCATCTCCGCATAGCAATCGATCAGCAGAACGCGCGGCGGCGCGGCGTGCTCCGCCCCTGCGTCCTGCCCGGCCGCGACATGCATGGTTTCGAGTCCCCGACGATTGACCCCCGCGCATAAGATGCCGCCAGCCCGTACCCGTCAAGTCCGCTGGGTCTCGCGGCGGGAATTGCGCTAAGCTCGTCCGATGCTGAGACGATTCGTACCATTGGCGCTGCTCTATCTCGCCGTTTCACCCGCTGCGGCCCAGCCGCCCGCCGCACAGGTTCCGCCGGCGGTCGCCGCCGATGCGGCGAAACCGGCGACGGTACGTGTCATCTTCCAGACCGGTGAAGGGGCGATCGTGCTCGAGCTGGAAAAGGAGCGGGCGCCGATCACCACCGCCAATTTCCTGCGTTATGTCGATCAGAAGCGTTTCGACGGCATCAGTTTTTATCGCGCGATGAAGCTGGGCGACGGCTTCGGGCTGATCCAGGCCGGGATCCGCGCGGACATGAAGAAGCTGTTGCCGCCGATCAAGCACGAACCGACCACCCAGACCGGATTGTCGCATGTCGATGGAGCGATCTCGATGGCGCGCGATGCGCCCGGCACCGCCAGGGCCGATTTCTTCATCTCCGTCGGCAATCTGTCGTCGCTCGATGCCGATCCGTCCAAACCCGGCGACAACCAAGGTTTTGCGGTGTTCGGCCGCGTCGTCGAGGGCATGGATGTCGTTCGTCGCATCATGGACGCACCGACCTCCGAAGCCGCCGGCGAGGGGTTGATGAAAGGCCAGATGATCGCCGCCCCGGTCAAGGTCGTCGCCGCGCGGCGCCAGCCCTGACGAGTCTCACGGGGAACAGCGTGCCTCGACACAGGATCGATACATTGCCGGCAAGACCCGGCATGGCGGGATCGGACGACCTGCTCGCCCGTGCCGCCTTGCGTGCCGGCATCGGTGCCTGGGAATGCGATCTGTCCACCGAGGCGCTGACCTGGACGCGCGGCGTGTTCGAGCTGTTCGGCATTCCCGAGGATGCCCAGGTCACCCGGCCGGACGCCGTCGCGATGTATTGCGAGGATTCGCGCGACGCGATGGAGAGGCTGCGTGCCGAGGCGATCGCGCGGCGGCGGGGTTTCAGCCTCGATGCCCGGATCCGGCGTGCCGACGGTGCCTATCGCTGGATGCGGCTGACCGCCGATATCGTTTGCAGCGCCGGCCGCCCCACCCATCTTTACGGGCTGAAGCGCGACATCACCGACGAACGCGTGCGCTGGGAAGCGCTGCGCCGCCTGGCCGAACATGACGCATTGACGGGCCTGGTCAATCGCGCGGTCTTCCAGGCGCGCTTCCTGGATGGGGAACTGGTGGATTCCGGCATGGTGCCATTGGGTGCGCTGGTGCTGTTCGACATAGACGGTTTCAAACAGATCAACGATGCGGGCGGGCATGCCATGGGGGATGCGTGCCTCGAAACCGTGGCGGAAAGGCTGGCCGCCGGTTTTCCCGATGCGCTGATGGTCGCGCGCATCGGCGGCGACGAATTCGCGGTGCTGTGCCGGCCATGCCGGTCGCGGCGTGCGATCGACATGCAGGTCGCTTCCGTACTCGATCGGCTGTCCGCGCCGATCCTGCGCTCCGGCGAACCGTCCAGCCTCAGCGCGTCCGCAGGGATCGCATATGCCGCGGATCCCTTCGTTTATGATGCGGAAGCGATGTTCGTCGCTGCCGACGCGGCCTTGTACGTGGCGAAACGCGCCGGGCGGAACACGCTGCGCTCCGCCGATATTCCGGGTTAATCATGTTCTAATCCGTCCCCGCTAGGTTTGGGCCATGCGGATCAGCACGATCACCAACTGGGCCTATGGCCTGACCATCGTGATGACGCTCGTTTCGAGCGTCTCCTTCCTTCTGTCCGCCAAGGCAGCGAATGACGAGCGCGCGACGATCGAGCACAGGCTGGCGCTGGAGGAATTCGGCGACGCGCTCGCGCTGGAATCGGAGGTGCGGTCGGATCAGGCGCGACTTTTCGTCATGCGTGGCGGTGCCGAGCGTCATCTCGCGGCCTTTCGCCGGGAGGAGAACCAGATCACCGCGATGGAACGCGCGATAGACGGGCTTCGCCGGCTGGGGCTCACGCCGGCGGAGGGCGCGGCGTTGCATCAGGCCGAACGCAATCTGGATGAACTGGACGCGCTGGAGCGATCGGCGATCGCGAAGATGCGTGGCGGCGATCGCGAAGGCGCCCAGGCATTGCTGTTCGGCCCCGATCACGAGCGCGCGCAGGCGGCTGTTCTCGATCCGATCGCGCGGTTCCGCGAACTGGTATCCACCCGATCGGACATGATGGTGCAGCAGGCGCAGAAGACCGCCGACGCGCTCAGCCTGGTCGCGAAGACGATGCTGGGGCTGACCGCGCTGCTGTTCCTGGCCGTGCTTTATTTCGTCCTGCGCCGCCGCGTCGTGCTGCCGCTCGCGCGGATGGCGGGCATCGTCAACCGGCTGGCCAATCAGGATTATGCCGTCGACGTGCCCGCCGATCGCCGCCGCGACGAAATCGGCGACATGAACAAGGCGATCCAGATCTTCCGGAACAACGGGCTGGAGCGCGACCGGCTCGATGCCGCGCAGCGGGCCGATCGCGAGACCAAGGATCTGATCCTGCAGATGATGCACCGGCTGCAGGCCTGCGAATCCCAGGACGAACTGGCGGAGGTCGTCACCTGTTTCGCGCCGCAGATCTTTCCGGGCCTGCCCGGCCATCTCTATGTGCTCAACGACAGCCGCAACGGCCTGTCGCGCGTGGGCACCTGGCTCGATCCGGCGCAACCCGTCACCGCCTTTCCCTCCACCGCCTGCTGGGGGCTGCGCCGGGGGCGGCCGCATGTCAGCAACCGCGCGCGCAACGACGTGCCGTGCCCGCATATCGGGGAAAGCGGCGTGACCAGCCTGTGCGTGCCGCTGACCGCGCAGGGCGATACCGTCGGCCTGCTCTATTTCGAGGAAGCCGCGGACGGGGAGACGGCGGCGGCGACCGGGCTCTATCTGGAACTGATGGCGGAGAATATCGGGCTTGCGCTCGCCAATCTCCGGTTGCGGGAGCGGCTGACCAACCTTGCGATCAAGGATGCGCTGACCGGCCTGTTCAATCGCCGCTGTCTGGACGAGACGCTCAATCGTCGCGCGCGCGATCGCAAGGCTGAGCCGCTGTCGTGCCTGATGATCGATATCGATCATTTCAAGCGCTTCAACGACGAGTTCGGCCATGATGCCGGCGATGCGGTGATGCAGCATGTCGCGCAGGTGATGCTCGACATCGTCGGTGCGCATGGCAGCGTCTACCGCTTCGGCGGCGAGGAATTCTCGATCCTGCTGCCTGATATCGCGGCGCCGGGCGCCTTCGACACCGCCGAGCGCCTGCGTGACGCGGTTGCGTCCGCGCCGCTCGCCTATCGCGGGCGCATATTGGGTGCGGTCACGATCTCGGTCGGCGTCGCCGCATCGCCCGAGGACAGCCCGACCAACAGCTTGATCAATCGCGCCGACGCGGCGCTTCTCGAAGCGAAAAGGCGCGGCCGCAATCGCTCGGTCCGCGCGTCCGGCGCCGAGGGTGTGGAGGATAGCGCCGCCGCCTGACGCGTCGCGACCGGCTTCCGGCGCAACAAAGGTAAGAATGTCTCGCAATAGCATTGACAGTGCGAACGACTCTCAATAGCAGGCCCCCAGACAACAAATGGGGGTTTCATCGTGTCCAGGAAAACATCGGCGGCAGCGCCAGCCTTTCTCGCCTTGTCGTGCGTTGGATTGCTGTCTTCGCCGGCTTTCGCGGCCGATGACGCGGTTCCGGCGGACGAGCAGCACGCAGGCGAGGCCGAGGCGAAACCGATCATCGTCACCGCGACCAACCCCCATTCGGAACTCGAATCGCCCAAGCAGGTGCGGCCGCTGCTCGATACGCCGCAGACGATCACCGTCGTCAGCAGCCAGACGATCCGCAAGCAGAACCTGCTGACCCTGCGCGACGTGCTGGCCACCGTTCCCGGCATCACCTTCGGCGCGGGCGAAGGCGGCGGCGGCTATGGCGACAGCATCAACCTGCGCGGCCAGAGCGCCAATACCGACATCACGATCGACGGCGTGCGCGACAGCGCGCAGTACAGCCGCACCGATCCCTTCAACCTCGAGCAGATCGAGGTCGTGAACGGCGCCAACTCGGTCTATGGCGGATCGGGCTCGATCGGCGGCACCGTCAATCTGGTCACCAAGCGCCCGGGCGCCGACGACCTGACGATCCTGCAGGCGGGCATCGGCACCGACGATTATTACCGCGCGACGGTGGACAGCAATGTCCGCGTGTCCGAACTGGCGGCGGTGCGCGTCAACGCGATGTTCCATCGCAACGACGTGCCGGGCCGCGATTTCGACAAGTACAAGCGCTGGGGCATCGCGCCTTCGGTCAAGCTCGGTATCGACGGGCCGACCTCGCTGACCTTCCTCTATGTCCATCAGGAGGACGAGAACACGCCGCAATATGGCGTGCCCTATTACAAGAACGCGCTGTACGATGGTCCGCTGCCCGGCGTTCCCGATTCCGGCTATTATGGCTACAGGAATCTCGACACGCAGGATCAGACGGTCGATCAGGCGACGATCATCTTCGATCACGCCTTCAGCGACAAGGTGTCGGTCCGCAACCTTTCCCGCTGGCAGCGGATCGCGCAGAATCTGGTCGTCGATCCGCCGCAGGGCACCTATTGCCTCGCCAACGGCACGCTGCCCACCGGCGCGGCCTGCGCCGCCGGCCAGTTGCCGGGCGTCTATTATCCCAGCGGCCCGCGCGGCGGCTATCGCAACTCGGTCAACCAGACGCTCTACAACCAGCTCGATCTGCGCCTGAACTTCAGCACCGGCGGGCTTGAGCACACCATGGTGATCGGCGGATCGATCCTGGTCGAGGATTACACGCTCAACAACGGCAACGTGCAGCGCAACCCCGGCGGCGCCACGCCCAACCCCGCGCTCGATCCGATCAATATCGCGAATCCCAACGGCATCTATACCGGCCCGGTCAACGCGATCCGCACCGGCCATCAGGATGGCGAGACCAACAACAAGGCGGTCTATATCTTCGACGCGATCAAGATCACCGATCAGATCGAGCTCAATGCCGGCCTTCGCTACGAGAACAACAAGGGCGATTTCCGGTCGGACACGATCACGCCCGACGCGCTGCCGATCCCTGCGGGCCAGACCAGCCGTTACCTGACCGGCGTGGTGCAGAGTTCGAACGACAATCTCTTCTCGTACCGCGTCGGCCTGGTCTTCAAGCCGACGCCCGCGTCGAGCCTGTACATCGCCTATGGCAATTCGAAGAACCCGACCTCGACAAGCGTGCGGTCGGGCTGCGGCCTGGCGGCGGCGACCAACCTGAACGTCGATCCGTGCAGCCTGGCGCCCGAACAGGCGGTCAACTACGAGATCGGCGGCAAGATCGACCTGTTCGATCGCAAGCTCCAGCTCACCGCCGCCCTGTTCCGCAACGAGCGCAAGAATTTCCGGGTCACCGCGAACGATCCATTCGTCGGCAGCCTGCCGGTCAATGACGGCCGCAACCGCGTGGACGGCGTCTCGCTGGGCGCCACCGGCAACATCACGCGCGAATGGTCGATCTTCGCCAACTACACCTATCTGGACAGCGTGGTGAAGCAGAGCATCACCGACGAATGCCTTGCCAATCCCGGCGCGACCAAGGTGATCGGCGGGACCACCTATACCTGCGCGGCCTTCGATCCGCAGGCGGGCAACCCGCTGACCAACACGCCCAAGCATTCGGGCAGCCTGTTCACCACCTACACCTTCCCGTTCGGGCTGCAGGTGGGATACGGCCTGACCTATCAGGGCAGCTTCTACCTGAACAACGCCCGCACGACGCCGACGACGGTGCTGTACAAGGCGGACAGCTACCTGACGCATCGCGCCTTCATCTCCTATCCGATCACGGAAGGGCTGACCGCGCAGCTGAACGTCCAGAATTTCACCAACGAGAAATATTACACCAGCATCCGCAACAATGGCTGGGCGACCCCCGGCGAGGACCGTTCGGCGGTGCTGAGCCTCTATTACAGCTTCTGACCGATAAGGGGGTGGCCGGCGACTTCTGTCCCTCTGTCGCCGGCCATTACCCCCTTTGAGAGGGCAGCAATGCCCGAAGCTCCCCCGGCAGGCGGTCCCTCCCTGCCGGGGGTTCGCTTTTTTGGGGGGCGACTCGTTTCCACTCTTGTCATTCCCGCGCACGCGGGAGACGTAGTCGACCGTCGGTCAATCCAGCTTCTTCTTCTTCTTTCCGATGCTTCACGGAAAAGCTGGATCCCCGCGTGCGCGGGGGTGACAGGAAGGGCGACGCTGCCCCGTTTCCGCGCGGCTCAGTCCAGCATCTCCCGCATCGCCGCGGACATCGCCTCTCCGGCGTCGCTCTGGATCAGCGCGGGCAGGCCCTGCGCCTCGGCCATGGCCAGGCCGGCATCGGGGCCGGCGATGGTGAGTGCGGTCGCCCAGGCATCGGCGTGCATGCAACTGGGGTGGAGCACCGTCACCGATCGCACGCCGTTGGTGGAGGGGCGGCCCGTCGCCGGATCGATGCTGTGCGCGTAACGGCGGCCGGCATGTTCGTGCCAGCGGCGATAATCACCCGAAGTCGCGATCGCCAGTTCGTGCAGTGCGACGCGGACGGGCGGGAAGGGCGCGCCGGGCGGCGCTTCCAGATCGATCCACCAGGGCTGGCCGTCGGGCTTCAGCCCCGCGCCGAACAGTTCGCCGCCGACCTCCACGAGGAAATGGCGCACGCCGCGCGATCGCAGCAGGTCCGCGACACGATCGACGCCATAGCCCTTGGCGATGCCTGAAAAATCGAGCGCGGCGCGGCGGGTGCGGCGAGCGCGCAGGCCGAGCATGTCGAGCTCGATCGCCTGATGGCCGGCCTGGTCGAGCGCTTCCGCCACCGCCGTGTCGTCGGGTGGTCGCGCAACGCGTCCGGCCGGGCCGAAGCCCCACAGATCGACCAGCGCGCCGATCGCGGGATCGAACGCGCCGTCGCTGGCGCGCGCGACGCCAAGCGCCGCATCGAGCACGGTCGCGAATTCGGGCGGAAGCATGCGCCAGGCGCCCGGTGTCGCCCTGTTGAAGCGGCTGATGTCCGATCCTGCTTCCCAGTTGCTCATCTGGGCGACGATCCGGTCGAGCACAGCCTGGATGTCATGCGCGATACCCGCGGGCGGGGCGATCGCGCGCACCGACCAGCTTGTGCCCATGGTGAGGCCGCTCAGCGCCACAACGGATCCGGCCGCGTCGCGCATGGCGAACGCGGCCGGGGATAGTGCGCGGGGTATCAGGATCCGCGGCTGGCCGGTCAGGGCGCGAGCACTTCCAGCGTCGTCACATAACCCGCGCGGCGCTGCGGCGGGCCGGCGGGCGCGGCCGGGGGCGCCGACGGCTGGCCGCCTTCACCCGCGCCAGGGCCGCCCGGTCCCCCCGGGCCTTCGCCCCGGCCGCCGCCGGTGGTGACGTTGAGCCAGTACATGCCGGGTTCGGGCCAGGTGATCGTCACCTTGCCGTCCGCGCCGGTCTTCAGGTCGATCTGGTTGAGCGTGTCGCGATAGCGGATGCCGCCGGGAATGACGGTGACGGGCAGGTTGGCGGCGGGCTTGCCGTCGAGCAGGAACTGGAAGGTCGCCGCCTCGCCCGCGATCAGATCGTTGGGATGGGTGACGGGCACCAGTTCGATGCCCTTGCCCGTCGGCTTGAGCGCGGTGTCGGTCGGCGCGCCCACGGTCACGAAGATCTCGTTGCGGTTGCTGCTCTCGGCGGTCTGGACGTTGGTTGCGCCCGCCGGGATCGCCTGCGCCAGATTTTCCGTGGTGGTGCCGCGCGGCAGCCGCTCGGTCTTGCCGTTGAGCGTGTAGCTGCCCATCACGGATGTGCTGACCGAGGCGATCTTGTACGTGCCCTTTTGCAGCAGGTGCACGTCGAAGGTGCTGCGATAGCGCGCGGTGGACGCGTTCTCGATCTTCACTTCGGTGCCGTCGGGCGCCCAGGCCTTGACGTTGTTGGTGCGCATCGGCTGATGCTCGAAATAGAACAGGTCGTTGGAGACGGCGGCGTCGACCGTCACCCAGACATCGTCACCCGAAAGGACGGTGGCCGAGGGCATCATCCACTGGCGATGCGCCGCGGCGGGAGAGACGAGCGCGGCGGCGAGCGCCGCGCCGGCGAGAATGCGTGCGATACGGGTCTTCATGGTCATTCTCCCAGATCGATGACTGTGCTTAACGACGGAATGCGACGGTGACGGCGCCGAGCTCGGTGGTGCCGGCGGCGCGGGCGGTCTGGCCGGGCTTGGGCGGCCAGGCGAAGGGCAGGCGGAGCAGTTCGCGGCCGCCCACTTCGCGCGCGGCCTCCACCACCAGCGTATACTGGCCGGGTGCCAGCGTGCCGAGCGGTCCGCGCCCGGCGGTAAAGCTGATCTTCTGCGCGCCCGGCGCGCGCGTCGCGCCGGTGATCCCGTCGGCGGGGAACTGCATGGTCCGCCCCGAGGCGCGCCACCATTGGCGCACGTCGCGCAGCCATTTGGTGCCCTCGTTGTTCTTCATGTCGAAATCGTACCAGACCGCGATGGTGCGCGCGGCGCCGGCGGCGGGCTCGATCCACATCGCCACATAGGGGCGGTGATATTCCGCCACGGTCAGCCGGGGGATGGTGACGGTGACGTCCATGGTCTGCGCGGCGGCGGGAGCGGCGAGCGCTCCGACCACGCCGAGCGTGGCGCCGGTCAGCACGATGCGGTGGGAAAGCTGCATGTTCGTGGCTCCTAGTGGATGAAAGCGACCGCGATCGCGGTCGGAATGGCGAGGCCCAGGCCGACGAGCGGCCAGGTGCTCCGGCGCTTGGCGGCGTGGAGCTGAAGCAGGAACAGGCCGGTCAGCGCGAAGACGAGGCAGGCGAAGGCGAAAATGTCGATGAACCATTTCCACGCGGTGCCCGAATTGCGGCCCTTGTGGAGATCGTTGAGGTACGAGATCCAGCCCCGGTCGGTCTTCTCGCTGGTCGCGGCGCCGGTCGCGCGGTCGATCGCGACCCAGCCGTCGCCGCCGGGGCGCGGAAGCGCCAGATAGATTTCGTCGGCCGACCATTCGGCGGTGCCGCCCGACTTGACCGAGAATGCCTGTCCCACCCATTCGGCCACCGCCGGCGGCAGCGGCTTCTTCGCGTCCGGCTTGTCGTCGGGCGCGATCTGCGGGAGCAGCGGGGCGGGCAACTGGCCGCTCCCTTCGGTCACCACCGGGGTGCCCTCGATTTCGGCCGCGTGGTTGAGCGTGAAGCCGGTGATCGTGAACAGCAACAGGCCGATCAGGCTGATCGCCGAGCTCATCCAATGCCAGGTGTGAAGCTGCTTCAGCCAGAATGCCTTGCGGCTGCGCTTCGGCGGCGTTCGTGTCGGCGTCGGTTCGGGCATCGGCGCCGCGTCGTTCCTGCAATGAATGATGCGAGTCGCATATCGAGAACGATTCGCATTTACAATATCGAAAAGTGTCGCAAGATCGGGGCCGCCATGCCATGGCCGTCATCATGTTGACGCCTGTGCTGTTCCTGCCGGGGCTGTTGTGCGACGCCACATTGTGGCGGGCGCAGATCGACGATCTGGCGGATATCGCGGCGCCGATGGTCGCCGATCTCACGCTCGACGACAGCGTCGCGGCGATGGCCGCGCGAACCCTGGCGGCGGCGCCGCCGCGCTTCTCGCTCGTGGCGCTCTCGATGGGCGGCTATGTCGCGTTCGAGATCATGCGCCAGGCGCCTGAACGGGTGGTCCGCCTCGCGCTGCTCGCGACGAGCGCCGCGCCCGACGATGCGGCGCGCGCGGCCGAACGGCGCGGCGCGATGGAGTCGCTCAGGATCGGCAAGTTCATGGGCGTCACCGCGCGGCTGCTGCCGCAGCTCGTCCATCCTAGCCATGTCGAGGGGCCGGTGGGCGAGGCGGTGACGGCGATGGCGCAGCGGGTCGGCCGCGACGCCTTTCTTCGCCAGCAGCAGGCGATCCTGACCCGGCCGGACAGCCGGCCGGCGCTCGCGACCATCGCGGTGCCGACGATCGTGGGCGTGGGCGATGGCGACAGGCTGACGCCGCCCGCCGCGTCACGCGAAATCCATGCCGGCATTGCCGGTGCCAGGCTGCACGTCTTCGAGAAATGCGGCCATCTGCCCGCACTGGAAGCGCCCGCCGAGACCAGCGCGCTGCTGCGGGAGTGGCTTCAGGCCTGAGTGGGGCCTTGTACGCCTGCTTTCCCCTCATTGTCATTCCCGCGAACGCGGGAATCCAGCTTTTCCGTGAAGTATCCGGAAGAAGAAACTGGATTCCCGCATGCGCGGGAATGACAAAGGAGAGGCAGGTTACCGCGCGAGCAGGATCCGTGCCTGGTTCGCGATCTGCGCCAGCATCGCCGTGGTCGGCGCGGGCGCTGTCCGGGCGCGGTCGATCAGCGCGCGGAACTGCGCGATGCGCGCGGTCTGCGCCTCCAGCCACGCTTCGGTCGCGGCCTGCGGATCATTGCCCTCGGTGCGCGTCAGGAAGTCCATGCGCAACTGTTCGAAATCGCGCGCCAGTCCGGCGGCGAGCAGCTTCTCCCAGGGATCGGCGGTGGCGCAGCGCAGCGCGGCCGCCTTCGCCCAATCGAGCCCCAGCGCCTCGCCCAGCCGGACATAGGCCTTGGTCGCGTCGATCTCGTCGAAACCGCGCGCGCGGCTGAAATCGGCGATGCCGACCGCGCCGTCGAGCTCGTCCAGCCGCACGATGCGATCGACGATCGCCGCCGGCGCGTCGAGCGTTTCGAGCCGGGCGCGTAGCGCGCTCGCCTGGCTCTTCGCCTCCGCGCGCAACAGCTTGTCGGTCTGGCGATCGAGCCGGGCGATGCCGGGGCCAAGCCGCTCGGCGGTTTCGCCGACCAGCGAATCCTGCCGTGTCGCGCGCAGCAGGTCGCTGACATGCAGCCTCGCCGCCGCCGCCGCCGCCACGAGCAGCTCGAGGCGGGCGACCTCGTTCACCGGCGCGGCCTCGATCGCATCCCACAGCGATTGCAGGCCGAACATCGCGTCCGCCGCGAAATAGGCCATCGCCACCTGCGAAAGCGGCGCGCCTTCCTCCTCGGCGAGCTCGAACGGCGCGACGAGGCCCATGCGGTTGACGAAGCGGTTCGCCATCTCGGTCGCGATGATTTCCGAACGCAGCCGGTGTGCGTCGATCGCCTTGGCGAAGCGCTTCTGCATCGCCTTGGGGAAAGACTGGTGGAGCAGCGGCGTCAGCGCCGGATCCTGCGGCACCGCGCTCTTTTCGATCGCGTGCTGCAACGCCAGCTTGCCATGGCTCAGGAGGATGGCGAGCTCCGGCCGGGTGAGGCCGCGATCGTCCTGCGCGCGGCGCAGCAGATCGTCCGAGCTTTCCAGCCCCTCGACCTCGCGATCGATCCGGCCCGAGCTTTCGAGGATCTCGAGCACGCGCACCTGCTGCGGCAATACCGCCGCGCCGCCGCGTTCCGCGATCGAGAGCGCCAGCGTCTGGAAGCGGTTATCCTCCAGCACCAGACCGGCGACCTCGTCGGTCATGCTGGCGAGGAAGGTGTTGCGATCCTCGAACGACAGCCGCCCTTCGCGCATCTCGCGGTTGAGCGGGATCTTGATGTTCACCTCGTTATCCGAACAATCGACGCCCGCCGAATTGTCGATGAAGTCGGTGTTGATGCGGCCGCCGCGTTCGGAGAATTCGATGCGGCCCGCCTGGGTGACGCCCAGGTTCGCGCCTTCGCCGACGACGCGGCAGCGCATGTCGCCGCCATTGACGCGGTGCGCGTCGTTCGCCGGATCGCCGACCTCGGCATTGCTCTCGTCGCGCGACTTCACATAGGTGCCGATGCCGCCGAACCAGAACAGGTCGATCTGCGCGGTCAGGATCGCGGAGATCAGCGAGGAGGGATCGATCTTCTTGGCGCTGATGCCCAGTACCGCCTGGATCTCCTTGCTGAGCGGGATCTCCTTCTGGGTGCGGGGGAAGACGCCGCCGCCCTTCGAGATCAGCTTGGCGTCATAATCCGCCCAGGACGAGCGCGGCAGCTTGAACATGCGGTCGCGCTCCGCCCAGCTCGCCGCCGGATCGGGATCGGGATCGAGGAAGATATGGCGATGGTCGAACGCCGCCACGATCTTCAGCGACTTCGACAGCAGCATGCCGTTGCCGAACACGTCGCCGGACATGTCGCCGCAGCCCGCCACCGTCACCGGATCGCTCTGCACGTCGATGCCCATTTCGGCGAAATGACGCTGGACCGAGACCCAGGCGCCGCGCGCGGTGATGCCCATCGCCTTGTGATCGTAACCCTGGCTGCCGCCCGACGCGAAGGCGTCGCCCAGCCAGAAATTGCGATCGAGCGCGATGGCGTTGGCGACGTCGGAGAAGGTCGCCGTGCCCTTGTCGGCGGCGACGACGAAATAGGGATCCTCACCGTCGCGCACGACCACGCTTTGCGGATGGACCACCTTATCCTCGACGATATTGTCGGTGACCGACAGCAGCGATCGGATGAAGATGCGGTAGCTTTCGGTGCCCTCGGCGAGCCAGGCGTCGCGATCGGTGGCGGGGCTGGGAAGCTGCTTGGGATAGAAGCCGCCCTTGGCGCCCGTCGGCACGATCACCGCGTTCTTGACGAGCTGCGCCTTCATCAGGCCCAGGATCTCGGTGCGGAAATCGTCGCGCCGGTCGGACCAGCGCAGGCCGCCGCGCGCGATCGGCCCGCCGCGCAGATGGATGCCCTCCACGCGCGGCGAATAGACCCAGATCTCGCGCCAGGGGCGCGGCGCGGGCAGGCCGGGAATGGCGGCGCTGTCCAGCTTGAACGCCAGCGCCTCGGCGGCGGCGGGCGAGAAGGCGTTGGTGCGCAGCGTTGCCGCCACCAGCGCGCGGATGCGGCGCAGGATGCGATCGTCGTCGATCGCGGTCACCTTGGCGAGCGCGCTGTCGATCGCGGCTTCGGCCGCGTCGGCGTCCCCCTTGTTCGCCGGATCGTGCAGCGCGTGGAACAGTTCGATGATCCGCCGGGCGACGGTGGGCGCGCGGCGGATCGCCGCGGCGAACGTGTCCAGCCCGTAAGCGAAACCGGTCTGGCGCAGATAGCGGAACCAGGCGCGGAACAGCAGCACCGATCGCGGATCGAGCGCCACGGTGGTGATGAGCTGGTTGAAGGAATCATTCTCCGCGCGCCCGTCGAGCACCGCCGAGATCGTCGCTTCGATCACGTCGGCGCGCGCGAGCAGGTCGTCGGGATCGGCGGTCGTTTCCAGCAGGAAATCGTGGATATAGCCGAGCTTGCCCGCATCCAGCGCGGTCGGGATCTCCTCCAGCACGCGGAAGCCGAAATGTTCGAGCGCGGGCACCGCGTCCGACAGCGGGATCAGCCCGCCGGCATGATAGATCTTCAGGCGGAGCTGGTTGGGGGCGTCGCTGTCGCGGCGGAACAGCCGCGCGCCGCGATCGGCCGGATCGGTGAGCGCGCCCAGCCGGGCGATGTCGCGCGCGCCTTCTTCCGGCCCATAGGCGTTGCGATAGCCGTTGGGAAAGGCGTTGGCATAGCGCAGCGCCAGGCGGGCGGCGGCGCGCTGCCCTTCGCCCAGTTCGCCGAGCGCGGCCTCCACGCCGGGCAGCCAGCCGCGCACCATCTGCACCAGCCGCCGGTCGAGCGCGGCGCTGTCGGGCATCGCGCCGCCGTCGCGCAGGTCGAGCGCGTAACGGATCAGCGCGACATTGCCGTCGTCCAGCTCCATCGCCCAGCTCAGCACCGTGGCGTTGGCGGCTTCCTCCAGCATCGCGCCGATCGCGACGCGGCGCGCGGTCGACACATCGTCGCGCGGCAGCCAGACCAGCGCGAACAGATGGCGGCCGAGCGGGCTTTTCTGCAGCATCAGCGCCGGGCGCGGGCGATCCTCCAGCGACATGGCGGTGAGCGCGGTTTCCTCGAGCTGGTCGAGCGTGAAGCTGATCAGCAGGTCGTGCGGCAATTCGGACAGCGCATGCGCCAGCGCCTTGCCGGCATGGCCGGTCGCGCTGAACCCGTATTTGTCCTGGATATGCGCCAGCCCCTCGCGCAGCACCGGCACCTTGCCGGGGGCGGCGGCGAGCGCGGCGCTGGTCCACAGGCCGCTATGGATGGAAAGGCCCACGGTCTTGCGATCGCGCACGACGGGGGCGATCAGCACGTCGAGCGGCGCGCGGCGATGGACCGACGAAATCCGGTTCGACTTGACGATGAGCGGGGCGGTGTTGCCTTTCGTCGCCAGCCATTTGCGGGCAAGCTCGAGCGAGGCGTCGGCCAGGATCGGCGCGCCGCCGGCATCCGCGATGCCGAGCGACGATTCGATCGTGCCGTCGTTCAGGCGGATCTGATGGCCGAGCTGGGTGAAATTGCCGTCGAGGAACCAGCGCAGCAGCGCCGCGCCCTCGGTATCGCCCAGCGCTTCCGCGTCGTTCCGCAGCGCGACCTGCATCTTGGGCCAGTCGCGCACGGCGGCGCGCACGTCACCCAGCGTTTCGCGGATCGCGGCGACGAGCGCGCGGCGATCCTTCGCGTCGGCGCGCTCGATCTCGACATAGACGAGCGATTCAAGCGCGGCATCCTTGCCCGCCTTCTTGCCGATCGCGGCCAGGCGACCGTCCTTGTCGCGCGCGACGGGCACGACGGGGTGGAGCAGCCGTTCGATGGCGAGGCCGAACGAGGCGATGGCACCGGCGATCGAATCGACCAGGAACGGCTTGTCGCGATTGATCACCGCCAGCCGCATCCGGCGCAGCCCGCCTTCTTCTTCCGCACCGATCGACTCGAGCGCGATCGCGGGAGTCTCGGGGCGGCGCTGCCATGCGGTTTCCGCGACGAATGCCGCCGCTGCCGCCCGCGCCGATTTTCCGAAATTCTGGATTTCCCCAGGCAATGCGCCGTCGACAAGTGCCGCCGCGATGGGCGCGTGAAAGGGTTTCGCGAGCGCGCTGGGTCGCACTTCGATCGAGTCCGTCATGTTACTCCGCCTGCAAGGTGCGCGGTGGTTCCGCGCAATATTATTACGCGTCTATGCGCCTAAGCGGCGGCGATCTCAACCCATAACGGGCACCCGAAACGGACTAAAACCGGCTTGACTCGCCGGGTTTCGACAAAAGGATCGGACGAACGCGATCGCAAGCCCGTGGAGGCGCTTTGAGTCCGTTTGGGATATTGCGGCAATGCGCCGTCGACGCATTTTCCGAACAGGCTCTTAAAGATCGGTTTTGGCCGCCTTGCGGATCGCGCGGTCCAGCATGTCGCCATCCTCGACGGCGCCGAGCACGCCGACGGTGCCGTCGGCGACGCGGCGGGCGATCAGCAGTACGAACTCCGCGTCGCCCGTATCGATGGTGACGATGCCCTTGGGCGCGACGTCACGCAGCCGGACGCGGCCGGCCTCGGCGCGGTCGATCCTGGGTTTGGCCGGGGTGCGCAGCGCGCGCTCGGCCTTCACGATCGCCTTCAGTCCGCCCTTGGCGCCTTCCAGGAAGGCGCGGAGCGCGCCGACGCCCAGGTCGAGCCGGCGGCCATGGCTGAGCGCCGCCGCGAATTCGGTCAGGCGGCCCTTGTCGTAGTTCACGCCGAAGACGAGCTTGACGATCGGCGTCATGGGCGCGCGCGCCTGCGCGCTCACGCCCGCGTCCTCGAGCAGTTCGGCATATTCCTCGGCGCGGCGCTCGGCGACCAGCGCGAAATCATAGCAGAGGCTGAGCGCGCGGTAGAGCGCGGCGCGGCTGCGCGCGTCGGCGCCGCGAAAGGCGACGGCGCCTTCGCGTGCCGCGTCCAGCCAGTCGGCCAGCCCGTCATCCTCGGAAAGCGCGACGGCGCCTTCGTCCGCCGCGTCTTCCTCTTCGTCGATCGTTTCGCCGCTGGGGCCGTCGGCCCAGACGGGGACGGGCGCAGGCGCGGTGCGCGGGGTGGTGCGGATCGCCTGATCCATCTCAAGGATCAGTTCGTCCTCCAGATCGGTGCGCGCGACTTCCTTCCAGTTGATCACGCCATAGATGAAGTCGATCGCCTCGCCGCTGGACGAATAGGGCATCAGGATGCCGCGATAGAGCGTGTTCGATCCGCGCACATTGACGAACTCGGCCTCGAAGCCGATCGGCGCGCGGTTGGCGATGATCTCGAGATAATGGTCTGTCAGCCGCGACAGCAGCGAGCGACTCGGAATGTCGGCGACGCTGATCGTCTGATCGAACCCACATTCGTCCTGCAGCTTGCGGCCGAGATAGGCGATCGACGGATTTTCGGGATCGGCGGTGAAATCCAGCAGCACGCTGTGCGGGCCGAAATCCTCGAGATCGGCGGGCTGGAGGTCTGAAATCAGCGGAAAGGGGCGGCCATTGAGCAGCGACGCCCAGTGGTTATAGGCGCGCACATGCATGCGCCGCTCGTCGGTTCCGATCGTGACGGACATGTCGGCGGATCCTTCGTCCGCACGATCGCGGTCGAACACATCCTGCTCGTCGATTGCCCGCATGCTATCCATTCCGCGCTCCGGGGCACGCCGCCCATCCGCCATTCATGCGCCCATATGGTTGAGGAGTGGTTAAGCCCGCCACCGCGAAATCGCGCCCGGCGGCGGCAATCGACGCTTGTGCAACACGCGAAGCGCTGCTAAGCGCCACCCCGCCCACGCACCGGCGCGGGCATTTGCAGTGGGCCGCTTTAGCTCAGCCGGTAGAGCATCGCATTCGTAATGCGAGGGTCAGGTGTTCGAGTCACCTAAGCGGCACCACCATCTTTAAGCGCATTGGACAGGCAAAATCTCCCCGACCTGCGGGAGGCCCATTGCGCTGCGTGCGGTCGTGGGTTCCACGTGGGTCGTCTCTGGGTGGAAAAGCGATTCGGTCCTATGGGGCTGCTTCCCGCTGGATCATGGGGCCATCGGCAGGGTTATGGCCTTTGCCGAGCATCGCTTATAAACACATCCATTTTGGACCCGTTCGTTGGCGGTTTGCCACTTGTGCAACAATGAACCCCGACTACCCTGCAATAGCGACACGCTGTTGGGGAGCATGCGATCGATCGGGGGAGATGGGGATGCTTGCCAAACTAGAACAAGTTTACCTTGGTATATTGCGCGTCGTCATTCTTGTGGCAGCGACGGTTGCGCTGTTGGTTGCTGGCTTCGGCTTGGCTAGCGCTATCCCGCCATTAATTCGCTCGAGCGGTCTGACCGAGACGAGCAAACCCAATGGCGGGACGCTCGCCGAGTTTATCGCCGAGCAGAAGATCACCGAAACAGTCAGCGATGCACCGAAGGACGTAGAGGCATTCATCCTGCCGGACCTGAAGGCGGCTGCAAAAATTCTCCACACCTATTTGGGCCAGCGCACAACGACTAAGCTGACAGATTGGGAGAAGGGCTTACAGAGCTTTGCCGACGAGATGCCTGGACATTCGCTGACGTACGCCACGAGCGTCCTCGATGTCGCCAACCAGCTTAAAATCAGTAAAGGCAAACCTTTAAGCGAAGAGCGGGTGGCTCAGTTGGTGGATTGGCATAAAAATCGTTTTGAGGCCAATGTTTCCGCGCGAGCAGCCAGCGAAGTTGAGGCAAATGCCCGGTTCTGGTTGACCTTGGGCGGTGCCGGTGCGGCGTTTCTAGCATTTGTCCTGATCATTTTCATATTTCTGTTCGTCAAGATTGAGCGAAGCCTGCGCCTTGTGCATACGACAAGCATAATCCCTCCCGCGCAGGACGCCCATGAATAAAAGGCTCTGTATCCGGGGGGTGACGTTTGCCGTTGCAATATGCCTTGTTGCTGCCTGCTCGAAGGAAAGCAGCCAACCGGAGGCCGTCGATACCACGCTTACCGAGCCTGAGCGTCCGGTGATCCCTTCGCCTGTGGTCGAGTACAATTTGGACGATACGCTGGTTTTTGCATCGCCTTCCGAGTGCATAAGCGGTGGCACTCTCAGCGCGGTTTACGATAAACTTGATGCTGCCATGAACAATGGCGCGAGCGGGGCTACTGTTAAGTTGGATGCCTTTCCTAACGGGTTACCCGTCAAGGCTGGCTCGACGACTGACAACGATGGCGTCCTTTCTGCGCATGCCGAAATCAGGTTTCCTGCCGAAACGAAATGGAACGGACTTGCACTTAGCAGGATCGGGACCGCCCGTTACTCTCCTCCGGAATCGGACAGTAGCTACAGCCGAATAATCACGTTTCTGGAAAAGCCCGAAGTCGTTCAGACACGCCTCTCCGCGCTTGGCTTCTCTGCTCCTCTCGATCCAGAGTACGCTACTCTTCCGGATACCTATAACAGTTGCGGCGGCAGCATGTACGTTGAAACGATATCTGGCGGATCAGCTCTTCACTGCGGCTGGGGCTGTTAAGCGATCAGCGATAAATCATCAGTAGATCGATAGGTCATTGAGGGGGCTGAATGCGATGACAATAAGGATGTTGATAGCTGCGCTATGCGGCCTCGTATCGACGCCTGCGCTGGCAGACGAATATTATGCAGTCACACCGTCAGGCGCGACTGAAATGCATTTTGCCGAGCCGCCATCAGCCGTGGTGGGTCAGCTTGCTAGCAAGTGCATCGATGCCCGCTGGACTGTGATCTCCTCGACAACAAGCGAAGTCGTCTGCGAATCCCCGATGTCGATGGGCGAGTCCATCCTGGGCCAAGTGCTTATGGGGAACAGTTACTCGACGCCGCCGCGCCGCTTCTTCCGGTTCAACGTGGCTGACTTGAGGGGAATATCCCGCGTGCAGGCATCCGGCTGGATCGAGCTGCAGATGGCGTTCGGTCAGATGAAGCGCACCGATTTCTCCGGTCCAGAGTTTCACAACAACATTCTGAATTTCCTCGGTGCAGCCGGTGGCAAGCTACCAGTCGGGACACGTTTTCCCAATCATGCAACGATCGGAGTGACGTTCGATACCACCACCGTGGGCAAGTTCATGGCACTTCGGGTGACGAAGATTGAACCTGGCTCGCCTGCGGAGCGAGCTGGAATCCAGATTGGAGACCTAATCACTCAGGTCGCCAAGAAGCGCTTCAAAGATCCAAACAGCTTTCTGGATGCAACCGCCAAGGCTGCAACTCTGCCTACCTACGAGGTTGGTATTGAGCGCAGCGGCAAGATGCTTTCCATCCCCGTGGAACGCGCCTTCCGAGCTGACATCGCTGAGGCCGTCCAACCAATCGTGGTTGCTTCAGCCGCTCCGCCTCCTCCTCCAGCCGCTCCAATTTCGGTAGCCGACGAGCTTCAGAAGCTGGCGAAGCTCAAGGAGACGGGAGTTCTGACTGAGGCTGAGTTCGAGGCGGAGAAGCGACGGCTTTTATCTCGTTAAACTCAATGAGGATGACCCATGGCAGCACCACACGGATTCAAACCTGCTGATTTAGGGGGTGAGCCAAACGAATTTGATTGCAAGCCCGCCTTCCGGCCAATCGAGATAGATTGGTCAAAGCCTAAACCGTGGGGGCCTAGCAACGAGATAGCGCCGATCAGCGGAGCGCAACAGAAGCCCGGATACCTCTATGCGATTAGCTGGGACCATCAGTCGGCGCATCATCGGGAAACCATCGCGTACATCGGCATCACGAAGAACCTAGCATCCCGCTTCGAGAACCATCCCTCCGCCGAATATCTGCGGAGCAAAAAACGAAAGACCTTTCTGAGCATTGGACACATCGATTTCGGACGAATTGTAAACGCATCAGCGCGAACCAAGCTCGTCACGGAAGAGCTCGAACACATTCTGATCTGGGCGCTTTGGCCCACGCTGGAGAATGTGAACAAGATTATGTGTATTCCCGGCCATGGCAAAAACCGTGGCGGCGCTTGGCATATCACAAATACGGGTCATCGGTTCCGGGGGCGCATGCCAAGGGAAATCATCTACCCTTGGATGCTCGTGAAGCCCGGTAGAGATCGTTCTCGTAAGTAAGCGCACCTCCCCCATCGCCCGATCACGGCGCGTTGCAGGTATAGCGCAGGTTGGATTCCTTATTTTCACTGGGCCAAAGTGCTTTCCCGTGGAAGCGTGCGACGAACGGTTTCAGCGCAGTTTGGGATAGGCGTGGGTCGGTTCAAAAGTGCCAGTGCAAGCAGCTATAAAATACTAGAAAACCGTCGCTTTTTACAAATCTCTGACACGATTTCGTAATGCGAGGGTCAGGTGTTCGAGTCACCTAAGCGGCACCACCATCTTTAAGCGCATTGGACAGGCAAAATCTCCCCGACCTGCGGAAGACCCATTGCGCTGTGTGCGGTCGTGGGTTCCACGTGGGTCGCCTTTGGGTAGGAAAAGCGATTCGGTCCTATGGGACTGTGTTCCGCTGGATCATGGGACGATCGGCAGGGTTATGCCCTCAGGGTGAATAGGATAGGAAGATCGACAATGAGGGCGCATCTGGCGTTTTGTGTTGGATTGGCGGTCGCCGGTATCGCGTCAACCGATGCTGCCGGCCAAGTCTCGACGCGCAAGGAGGATCTGGCCGGGGTGATGGGACTGAGAATTGGCGGCTGGCACACGAAGCTCCAGATCACGGCCGCCGATCTTGTTCCGCTTGAAAAGGGGAGCACTGCCATGTCGACCGCGCGATCGAAGCTCCGCGAAAGGATCGGCATGCCGTTCGATACGGATGACTGTATCGGAAGAGGGCTCGACAAGGCTGGCAGATTGATCCTGCCCGGAATTGCCGTAGACGGCGCATGCACCTTCAATCGTGTCGAAGCCCGTGGCGGGCGTTTTAAGCTCAACGTGACCTGCGGAGATGATGCGGTCGGCTTCGCGACGAACTTGGATATTGAGGGCGCCTATTCGGGTAACGCCATGAACGCGAGGATCGACACCAAATCATCCTCGAAAAAGGCTGGTTACCTGACAACGACCACGATCGAGACGACAAGCCGGTACAGCGGCCTGTGCATGCTTGTCCAATCGCCGACGCCGAAGCGTTGAAGCTGTTATGATTGTCGCTGCTTCTGCTTGATATTACGGTGACAGGTGCAAAAACCCCAAATTGTTGACGGATGTGCGATCTGCTGACCATCTCCTGCGATGGCTCGCCCTCCGCGCATCGTGCTTCCCGGCATCTTCCATCACGTGACGCAGCGGGGCAATCGGCGTGATCCGACCCTCTTCGAAGATGGGGATTATGCGCTCTACCTTGATCTCCTGGCCGATGCGGCGGGGCGGTGGGGCGTTGGGATCTTGGTCCTATTGCCTGATGCCCAATCATGTGCATCTGATCGCGGTGCGCTCGGATGAGGACGGGTTGCGGCGCACATTCCGCCATGTCCATCGTCACTATACCGGCTATATCAATGCCCGCCTGCGCGTGACCGGTCATTTATGGCAGGGCGTTTCAGTTTGGTCGCGATGGATGAGCCGCATCTTGTCCATGCCCTGCGCTATGTGGCGCTCAATCCGGTGCGCGCGCGGCTTGTCTCGAGTGCCGAGCAATGGCGCTGGTCGAGCGTTCGCGCGCATCTCGATGGCGTCGACGATCATGTCGTGTGCGTTGCGCCGGCCCTGGAGCGCGTCGGTGACTTTGCAGCCTTCCTGGGGGAGCCCTTCGACCAGGCCATGGGCTATGCCGCCCTCCGCAAAGCGGAGAGCATCGGCCGCCCGGTCGGCTCTGCCCAATGGATGGAGGATATGGAGGCGCGGACCGGCCTCATCCTCAAACCCCGGAAGCGTGGGCCAAAGCCCAAGCCTCGCATTTAGTGTTTAGTGGTTATTGCAAGTGTCACCGTAGATCGTCGTAACCAGTCCCTCCTGTCGCCAAATGCGACGGGAGGGTCTCGGTTCCGAATGCCCTCCACTCAGGCCGCCACGGCAGCGCCACTAGGAAAACTAACGCTAGGTGCGTTGGCGAGTTAAGCGTACAGTCGCCGTGTTCTCAAAGGCACGCACCCATGCGGGGCCTCGCTAAGCCAGATCGCCCGTCGCGGTTCGGTCGTTAACGGCACTACCATTCAGCGCCAGGATCGAGCGTCGACGCTCGCTTTCATTTCGCCTGGCAATCGATGGCAATCAAAATGCAACCAGACCGATTGGGGCTGTATGTCACAATATTATTTTCGCACGGCGAACGACGCCGGAGGACCGAGCGGCGATCCTCTCGAATTTGAAAGTGCCGAGAACGCTCGTCGGCAGGCCGTCCTGTTTGTCAGCGAGATGCTGCGAGAGCGCCCGGATATGGTCTGGGATGGTGACGTGCGCTTCGATGTCACGACAGAAGAGGGACTGATTCTGTTCACGATCATGGTCGTGGGCGTGCAGTCCCCCGCCGTTTCAATTCGGCCGCAACCGCTGCTCCCTTCATAGTGCGCCGCCACGAAGCGTCTGCCGCCGGCCTTGATGCCAGGCATGGAGATTGAGGCCATGAAAGATGAGGAAGAGCCGATCGTGGCCATCGGATCATTGAAGCTGACGGACCTTGCGCTCTTGGGGCCGACATTCGAACGGGCATACAAGATCGATGAAACTCCCTGCTTTGGCGACCTGTTGCGAGCGATCGATGAAGCGGACCGGCCTGCAGGGCTGGCTAGGCCGTAGACTCATAAGCCCGTAGCCACAGCCTCATTGAGGCGAGTTGGACCATGGCGAGGAAGTTCGCGGCGAGCTTATCGTAGCGGGTTGCGACCCGGCGGAAGTGCTTCAGCTTGGAGAAGA
>NZ_JAINVV010000007.1 GCF_019880585.1 Sphingomonas colocasiae | reverse complement strand
CCATCGACTTCGCGGGTGACGGCGACGCTGTCGCCCGAAACCTCGACCTTCGACGCGAAGGTGCCCTGGCCCCAGCCGAGCAGGGCCGCCAGCATCTGGCCGGTCTGGTTGCTGTCGTCGTCGATCGCCTGCTTGCCCAGGATCACCAGGCCAGGCTGTTCCTCGTCGGCCACCGCCTTGAGCAGCTTGGCGACGCCCAGCGGCTCCACCTCACCCTCGGCGGTGATCAGGATCGCCCGGTCGGCGCCCATGGCGAGCGCGGTGCGCAGCGTTTCCTGCGCCTTCGCTTCGCCGATCGAAACCGCCACGATCTCCGTGACCGCGCCCTTTTCCTTCAGGCGGATCGCTTCCTCGACCGCGATCTCGTCGAACGGGTTCATCGACATCTTCACGTTCGCCAGGTCGACGCCCGTGCCGTCCGCCTTCACGCGGGGCTTCACATTATAGTCAAGCACGCGCTTGACCGGGACCAGAACCTTCATTCTTTCCTCCTATTACCGCACCTTCCCTGGGGAGGGCGCTCAGGCGGCTTCCTTCACCTGCGCGACGATCTTCTTCGCGGCGTCGCCAAGATCGTTGGCGGGCACGATCGGCAGGCCCGATTCGGCCAGGATCTTCTTGCCCTCTTCCACATTCGTGCCCTCGAGCCGCACGACGAGCGGCACGCCGAGATTCACTTCCTTCGCCGCGGCGACGATGCCGTCCGCGATGATGTCGCAGCGCATGATGCCGCCGAAGATGTTGACCAGGATGCCCTTCACCGCCGGATCGCTCAGGATGATCTTGAACGCCGCGGTCACCTTCTCCTTGTTGGCGCCGCCGCCGACGTCGAGGAAGTTGGCGGGGAACATGCCGTTCAGCTTGATGATGTCCATCGTCGCCATGGCGAGGCCGGCGCCGTTGACCATGCAGCCGATATCGCCGTCGAGCTTGATATAGGCGAGGTCGTACTTCGACGCCTCCAGCTCCATCGGATCCTCTTCGGTCTCGTCGCGGAGCTCCAGCAGATCCTTGTGGCGGAACATCGCGTTCGAATCGAAGCCCACCTTGGCGTCGAGCACCATCAGCTTGTTGTCGCCGGTGATCGCGAGCGGATTGATCTCGATCTGCGAGGCATCGGTGCCCAGGAACGCGTCATACAGCTTCGCCGCGACATTCTGCGCCTGCTTGGCGAGGTCGCCCGACAGTTCGAGCGCCTTGGCGACGGCGCGGCCGTGATGGGGCATGAAGCCGGTCGCGGGATCGACGTCGAAGGTGTGGATCTTCTCGGGCGTGTCATGGGCGACGGTTTCGATGTCCATGCCGCCTTCGGTCGAAACGACGAAAGCCACGCGGCCGGTCGCGCGATCGACGAGCAGCGCGAGATAGAATTCCTTCTCGATGTCGACACCGTCGGTCACGTACAGGCGATTGACCTGCTTGCCCGCTTCGCCGGTCTGGATCGTCACCAGCGTGTTGCCGAGCATGTCGGCGGCATGCGCCTTCACTTCGTCGAGCGTCTTGGCCAGGCGGACGCCGCCCTTGGCGTCGGGGCCGAGTTCCTTGAACTTGCCCTTGCCGCGGCCGCCCGCATGGATCTGCGCCTTCACGACATAAAGGGGGCCGGGCAGCTTGCCGGCGGCAGCGACGGCTTCGTCGACGGTGAGGGCGGCATGGCCGGCGGGAACGGGCACGCCAAACTTCGCCAGCAGTTCCTTGGCCTGATATTCGTGGATGTTCATGAGGGCGCTCGTGCCTTTCCGCAGTGCAAAATGGGGAGTCGCAGCGGCCTTAAGCATGGATCGGCGGCGATTGCCACCCCAGTTCGGCATGCTGTTCGCACCGTCATAGCCCGAGCGCGCAGGCGCCTGCCGCCTTGCTGGTCTCCGACAGGATTTCGGGATCGCGCAGCGCGCGCACCTTGTGCAGGAAATCCGCTACGGAAAGCGCGCGTGCCTGCGCACCCTTCAGGCTGCCGAGCGATTGCAGGCGGCGAAGCTGCACGATCGAGAGTTCGTTGATCATGCGATCCGCCATGCATCCCGCCATCCGCTCCGAAAGGCCGGCATCCATCAATCCGGTGCGCAGCCGAGTCTCCGGAGTCGCGCAGCCGGCAAGCATCAACAGGGGAAGGAGGATCGGATATTTCGTCATCGGTGGTCCATCTGATGGCGCGCATGGACGAGATCAATTCGCCCGGGGCTCGCATTGGCGGAGGGACGGCTCGCAGACACCCATCAAGATGAGAGACCCCGGCCGCGTTCAAGGCTGACGCCTATATCGCCGCCAGCGCCTGATCGAAATCGGCGATCAGATCGTCGGCATCCTCCACGCCGATCGATATGCGCACCATATTGTCGCCGATGCCCAGCGCGCGCTTGCGTTCGTCGGGCACCGAAAGATGCGTCATCGCGGCGGGATGGCTGGCGAGCGTCTCGGTGCCGCCCAGGCTGACCGCCAGCTTCGCGATCTTCAGCGCGTCGAGGAAGCGGAATGCCTCCGCCTCGCCGCCTTTCAGATACAGCGAGAAGGTCGATCCCGCGCCGGTGCAGTGGCGCCGATAGATATCGGCCTGGCGCTCGGTTTCTGGAAAACCGAGATACACCACTTTTTCCACCTTGGGCTGATCGCGCAGCCATGTGCAGATCCTCTCGGCATTCTCGCCCGCGCGGCTCATCCTCAATTCCAGCGTCTCCAGGCTGCGCAGCAGCATCCAGGCGCTGTTGGGATCGAGGATGGTGCCGATCGTGTTCCGCATCATGCGAACCTGGTTCATGTGCGCCAGCGAACCGAGCGCGCCGCCCGCGACGAGATCGCTGTGCCCGCCGGCATATTTGGTCAGCGAATAGACGACGATGTCGGCGCCATGGCCGAGCGGATGGTGCCAGAGCGGGCCGAGAAAGGTGTTGTCGATCACGATCGGCGGCTTTTCCTCGCCGAGCAGCGCATCGCGCACCCGGGCCACCGCCTGGACGTCGACCAGCACATTGGTGGGATTGGCGGGGCTTTCGAGATAGATCATCGCGACGCGGCCTTGCGCCCTGGCCTGTTCAACGACCGCCGCGATCTCCGCCTCGGTGGCGCCGGCCGGGAAATCGAGCCAGGTGACGCCGAACTTGCCGAGGATGCGGCCGATCAGCGTCTCCGTCGCCGCATAGAGCGGCGCCGAATGGACGATGACGTCGCCGGGCTGGACGAAGGTGAGCAGCACCGTCGCGATCGCCGACATGCCGGATGAGAAGAGAAGCGCGTCCTCCGCATCTTCCCACACGCCCAGCCGATCCTCGGCGATCTCCTGATTGGGGCCGTTGAAGCGCGAATAGACCAGACCTTCGGCGCCGCCCGGCCGCTTGCCGGTGACTCCCTCGAAATGGCGTTTGCCCGCCGCTGCGCTTTCGAACACGAAGGTCGAGGTCAGGAAGATTGGCGGCTTGAGCGAGCCTTCGGAAAGCGCGGGATCGAAGCCATGGCCCATCATCAGGGTGGAGGGCTTGAGCCTGCGGTTGCCGATGGCGAGCACGTCGGGCTTGGGTCGCCGGCGCGGGGTGGTGCCGGTCAGGTCGGATTCGTCGGGCTTTCTGGGCATGTCGAGCGCCTTTGCTGATCGATGTCCCAGCCTAATACCGGGATGTGCCGAGGGCTACTCATCGCATCCCGGTCAAGCCCGCGCGGCGCCTGAGCGTTCCGGGGTGCGGATGCGTCAGCATCCCTGCACCCTGGCATAACGCGAAACTTGCCCCGATAGTAGCATTCAGCCCGGCAGGCCGATCAACGAGATCTCGCGCCCATAGCCCGGTTCGCCGCGATGGCAGGCGCGCCGATAGCTGAAGAAACGGCTGTCGTCGGCATAGGTGTCGAGCCCGAGCGCCTCGATCCGGCGCACGCCCGCCGCCGCCAGCCGGGCGGTGACATAGGCCTCCATGTCGAACTGGAGATGGCCGGGCCGGCCGGCGGAGAAGAAGCGTTCATTCCCGGGATCGGCGGCTTCGAAGGCGCGCGCGAAATCCTCGCCCACTTCATAGGATGCGCGCGCGATGCACGGGCCGATCGCGGCGGCGATCCGGCCGCGATCCGCGCCCAGCGCTTCCATCGCATCGAGCGTCGCGTCGGTCACGCCGCCGAGCGCGCCCTTCCAGCCGGCATGCGCCGCGCCGACCACGCCCGCCTGGGTGTCGGCGAACAGCACCGGGGTGCAATCCGCGGTCAGGATGCCGAGCAGCAGGCCGGGGCGGTCGGTGACCAGCGCATCGGCCTGGGGCCGGGCGTCGTCGGGATAGGGCGCGGTGACGGGCAGGGCGATCGCGCTGTGGACCTGATGCAGCGTCGCCAGCGCCGCGCCCGGCATGACGGCCGCCACCGCGCGCCGGCGATTCTCCACGATGGCCTCTCGATCGTCGTCGCTGCCCAGGCCGACATTAAGCCCGGCATGGATGCCCGTCGACACACCTCCCCGCCGGCCGAGAAAGCCATGGGGGACCGAGATGCTGGCGGCTCGGATGACTTCGACTTCGGTCACATTCACTCCTGTCGCTCCAGCGGCCGGCCGGCACTGCATGGGTCTGCATTACCGGACGTTTGCGTATTCTTTCCCTTCGTCACCCCGGGGAAAGCCGGGGTCCATGCGATGGCTGCTTCCGGTCACCTGGCATCCCATGGATTCCGGCTTCCGCCGGAATGACGTGAGTGGTTCAGTATCGATGTCCAGAGGCGGCAGAGGTGCAACACATCAGACAAAGCCCTCCGGATCGGGCCAGTCGGGCGCGACCAGTGCCAGCGCCTTGAACAGGGTGCCCATCTGGTCCGGTCCCGCCAGCCGATCCTTCGCCAGCGCGATCTCGGCCGCGCTGGCCGGCTGCGCGGCCGCGAGCGCCGAGGCGCGCGCGGAGAGGCCGAGCCGTTCCAGCCATTCTCCTTGCCCGGCAGGGCCCGACACCTTCAATCCGGCGGCGCGCCCTTCGCGCGCCAGCGCGGTGAAATCGACATGCGCGGTCAGATCGCGTTCGCCGGGATCGGCGAAGGGATCGGCATAGTCATGACGGCGCACCGCCTGCAGCGTATCGCCCGCGGCCGGCCCCTGATGGCCGTAATCGATGACGATCGCGGCACCGCCCTGATCCGCGATCCGCGCCGAAAGCTCGGCGCAGATCGCGCGGGCCGCCGGGCAGCTTTCGACGATCGTGTCCATGGCGGCGCCGACCAGCGCTTCGGGCAGCAGCGAATCCGGCACCGTATCGCCTAGGTCAGGCGCGAACGCGCCGTCGGCGAACGCAACCGTGCGCTCGCGCCAGCCCGTGCCGCTCGCGACGAGCTGGCGGACGGGCAGGGCATCGAAAAATTCGTTGGCGACGACGAACACCGGGCCATCGCCCGGCAGCGTCGCGACGCTGTCATGCCATTTCGCCTGCGGCACGCGCGTCGCCTGGGCCTCGCGGAGCGCCGGGCTGGTTTCGACGAAATGCACGGGCGGTTCCAGCCCGACCGATCGCATCGCGCGCAACGCGTCGGCCGCCAGCGTGCCCCGGCCCGGCCCGAGTTCGATATAATGGACATTGCCCGGCGATCCCGCGCGCATCCACAGATCGGCTAGCCACAGCCCGACCAGTTCGCCGAACATTTGGCTGATCTCCGGCGCCGTGACGAAATCGCCCGCCGCGCCCAGCGGATCGCGCGTCGCATAATAATGCGCGTTCGCTTCGGCCATGAACTGCGCGACCGGGATCGGCCCGGCCCGCTCGATCTCGCGGACGAGCTTGGCGGCGAGGGAAGAGCTCACGCGACGCTCTGATTGCCCGCCGTCGCTTCCACCCGCAGGCGACGGCGCTTGGCGGTCGCGATCAGATAGATGCCGCCCACGATCATCGGCACCGTCAGCCACTGGCCCATGCTCATGCCGGTTTCCTGCGCGAACTGCATGAGCTGGCGATCGGGCTCGCGGAAGAATTCGACGAAGAAGCGCGACAGGCCGTAGCCGAGCAGGAAGATGCCGACGAGCTTGCCGGGATCGTAGCGCGCCTTGGTCTTCCAGAAGAAGAACCACAGCACCAGGCCGAGCACCACACCTTCCAGCCCCGCTTCATAGAGCTGGCTGGGGTGGCGCGGCTCGCCGGTGACGAGAATGCCGTTGATCATTTCGGGGAAGCGGATCGCCCAGGGCACATCGGTTTCGCGGCCCCACAATTCGCCGTTCACGAAATTGGCGAGCCGCCCGAAAAACAGGCCGAACGGGACGCAGCAGGCGACGAAATCATGGACGCGCAGCCATTGCAGATTCTCCTTGCGCGCCATCAGGATGATGCCGAGCGAGACGCCGAGCGCGCCGCCATGGAACGACATGCCGCCTTCCCATAATTTGAATATGTCCAGCGGATGAGCGAGGATCGATGGCTGGTAAAAGGCGATATAGGCCGCCCGTCCGCCCAGGATGATGCCCAGCGTCGCATAGAAGACAAGATCGTCGGCATGGCGCCGCGCCATCGGCGAACCGGGCTGCGCGATCAGCTTCAGCAGGTACCACCAGCCGATGATGATTCCCGCCAGATAGGCGAGAGAGTACCAGCGAATCTGGAAAAAACCGAGATCGAGGGCCACCGGATGGAGACCCAGCGACTCGAAAGTCACGTATGACGTAGCGGCAGCCGAAAGCGCGAGGAACAAACTCTTTACCCCCGATGATTTGCGCCTTCATATAGGCGGCAACACCCAAGACCAAGAGGAGAGAGTTGATGCCGTCTGCGCTCGATCTGCGCATCAGGGCAGTCCTGGACAGGCTGGTGTCGGATGGTGCGCCCTTCGCGCTGACCGGGATAGAGCGTTTCGGCCGTACCCTGCCGATGATCGCGGCGGCGCCGCCGACGCTGGCGCATTATTTCGCGCATTTCTGCGCGCAGCATGGCGACACCCCTTTCCTGGTCGCGGGGGACGAGCGGCTGAGCTTCGCCCAGACCTATGCCGCCGCGCGCAAGGTGGCGGGCGGGCTCGTCGAGGGCCATGGCGTCAGGCGCGGCGACCGGGTGGGTATCGCGATGCGCAACGCCCCGGCCTGGATCGTTGCCTATATGGGCGTGCTGATGGCGGGTGGCGTTGCAACGCTGCTCAACGGCTGGTGGCAGGGCAACGAATTGTGCGACGGCATCACCGATACCGGCACGGCCCTGGTGATCGCCGATGAACCGCGCGCGCTGCGCATCGCCGAATGCGGCGGGCATGGCGCGGAACTGGTGACGCTGGACGTGTCCGCGCCGATCGACGAGGCGGTTTCTCCATTGCTGGCGCGGGGTGGCGGTGCGGAAACCGCCTTGCCTGAACTGACGGGCGACGATCTGGCGACGATCCTCTTCACGTCGGGATCGACCGGCCTGTCCAAGGGAGCTTTTTCCGATCATCGCGGCGTGGTGCAGGGGGTGTTCAACTATCTGGTCAACGCGCTCGCCATGCTCGAGCTCCAGATGCAGGACGGTGTCCAGTCGTCGCTGCAGCCGGCCGCGCTGCTCAACGTGCCGCTCTTCCATGTGACGGCGGAGGTGCCGCTGATGCTCCAGAGCTTCGCCATGGGGCGCAAACTGGTGCTGATGCCCAAATGGGACGCCGAAGAGGCGATGCGGCTGATGCAGGACGAGAAATGCACCTATTTCGTCGGCGTGCCGCTGATGAGCTACGAAATCATGACGCATCCCAATCGCGGCAAATATGATCTCTCCACCGTCCAGGCCTATGCGGCGGGCGGCGCCGCGCGGCCGCCGGAACATGTGAAGCGGCTGGAGGACGAGATGGGCGGCGGGCATCCGCTGCTCGGCTATGGGCTTACCGAAACCAACGCGGTGGGCTGCGGCAATATCGGCGAGAATTATCTCGCCAAGCCTGCGAGCACCGGCCCGGCATCGCCGCCGCTGGTGGATCTCGCCATTCTCGACGATGACGGCAATGCGCTGCCGCAGGGCGAGCGCGGCGAGATATCGATCCGCAGCGTCTGCAATTTCCTCGGTTACTGGAACAATGCGGAGGCGACGCGCGCCGCCGTCACCCCGGACGGCTATTTCCGCAGCGGCGATATCGGCTATCTCGACGAGGACGGCTATGTCTTCATCGTCGACCGCAAGAAGGACATCATCATCCGCGGCGGCGAGAATATCTCGTGCCAGGAAGTGGAAGCCGCGCTCTACGAGCATGAAGCGGTGGCCGAGGCGGCGGTGTTCGGCCTGGCCGACGAGCGCTTCGGTGAGGTGCCCGGCGCGGTGGTCCACCTCCGGGACGGCTCCGCGCTCGACGCGGACGTCCTGCTCGCCTTTCTCCGCCCGCGCCTCGCCGCGTTCAAGCTGCCAGCCCGCATCTGGTTTTCGGTGGAGGCGCTGCCCCGGCTGGGTACCGAGAAGATCGACAAGGTGGGGCTGCGCGCGAAATATCGGGCCTTGGCGGCGGGCTGAACGGCGCCCCTTGCCGTTTATTTCGAGCGCAGGTTCGAGCTTGTCGAGAACCGCAGTCGAGAAAGGCCCTGGCACCACGCTTCTCGACGGGCGCGTCTCGGCTTCGCTCGACGCTGCTCGAAGCAAACGGTGCGGCATCGCCATCCCCCAATTGCTCTTCGCACGACGGCCCCCTATCAGGCGATGATGGCGCGATGGGATCGACAGGGCGAAGCGCGGCGCATGCCCAGCCGGCGGCAGATCCTGGTGGGCGGGGGCATCGGCGCCGGGCTGCTGATCGCCTGGGGCGTCTGGCCGCGCAGCTATGCGCCGAACCTGATCGCCAGCACCGGTGAGACGATCGTCAACGGCTTCCTGAAGATCGCCGAAAGCGGCGTCGTCACCGTCGTGGTGCCGCAGGCCGAAACCGGGCAGGGCGTCTATACCGCCTTGCCGCAGATCCTGGCCGACGAACTGGGCGCGGACTGGCGGACGATCGCGGTGGAAGCGGCGCCGATCAATCCCATCTATGCCAACCGGCTGCTGGCCGGTGAGGGTGTCGAGGGCCATGGCCCTGATTTCCTGTCCGTGCCGATCCGCTGGGCGGCGCAGGAAATCGCGATGCGCGATGCATTGATGATCACGGGTGGATCGAGTTCGGTGCGCGCATTCGAATGGCCGCTGCGCGAAGCGGGCGCGGCGGCGCGCGCGCTGCTGTGCAAGGCGGCGGCGCGGCGCTGGGATGCGGACTGGCTCGCCTGCGATACCGCCGAGGGTTTCGTGGTGCGCGGTGACGAGAAACTGCGTTTCGGCGCGCTCGCGGCGGAGGCCGTGGAATTCAAGGTTCCCGATCCGATCCCGCTGCGCGGCGGATTGGAGAACCGGCTGACCGGCAAGTCGCTGCCCCGGCTGGACGTGCCCGCGAAGCTCGACGGATCGGCGATGTTCGCGGCGGATATCCGTCTGCCCGATCTTGTTTATGCCGCCATCCGCCAGGGGCCGATCGGGCATCGGGGCCTGAAGGGATATGACCGCAAGGCCGCCGACGCGGTGACCGGCGTGCTCGCCGTCGTCGATACGCCGCGCTGGGTGGCGACGGTCGCGACCAATTGGTGGGCCGCCAATCGCGCGCTCGATGCCATGCGTCCGCGCTTCGCGATGCCGGCTGAGTCGGCGGATAGCGGTGCGATCGCCGACAGCCTGCGCGGCGCGATCGACGGCGATGGTGTCCGCTTCGCCAGCGCGGGCGATCTTGCGGCCGCCTATCGCGGCAAGACCGTGCATACCGCCGACTATAGCGTGGGCCTGGCCGTCCATGCGCCGCTGGAAACGCTGTGCGCGACCGCGCATCTGCGCGGCGACCGGCTGGAGCTGTGGATCCCGACCCAGGCGCCCGGCCTGGCGCGCGCCGCCGCGGCGCGCGCGCTGGAGATTTCGGAAGCGAACGTCACTGTCCACCCCATGCTGGTCGGCGGATCGTTCGGCCGGTTGCTGGAGAATGAGGCGGCGGGGCAGGCCGCGATCCTGGCGGCGAAGATGCGGCGCCCGGTCCAGCTCGTCTGGTCGCGTGCCGAGGATATCGCGCATGATCTGTATCGTCCGCCCGCGTTCGCACGGATGAGCGCGCAGCTCGGCCCGGGCGGGCTGGTGCAGGGCTGGCTGGCGAAGATCGCGGCGCCGGCCACCGCGCTGGAACAATCGCACCGCATGTTCGCCGGCAATCCGGGGCTGCGCGGGCTGATCCCCGACGCCGATGGCGCGGACCGCGTGGCGGTGGCGGGCGCGGTGCCGCCCTATGGCTTTCCCGCCTTCGCCGTCGATCATCATCCGGTGGAGATCGCGGTCCCCACGGGCCATTGGCGATCGGGCGCACACAGCTACACCGCCTTCTTCACCGAATGCTTCATCGACGAACTGGCGCAGGAAGCGGGGCTCGATCCGCTCGGCTTCCGCATGCAGATGCTGGGCTCCAATCCTAGGCTGGCGCGCTGTTTGTCGACCGTTTCGGCCAAGGGGGGCTGGGAAGGCGGCGGAGGCGGTTCCGGTCAGGGGCTGGCCTGCCATTCGATGGCGGGCAGCCATATCGCGTTGCTGGCGGAGGCACATGTCGACGCCGCGCAGAAGGTGATCGTCGATCGCGTGATCGCGGTCGCCGATTGCGGCCGCGTCATCAATCCCGATCTCGTCCGCCAGCAGATCGAGGGCGGCATCCTGTTCGGCATCGCCGCCGCGACCGGCGCGCCGATCGCGATCGAGCGGGGCCAAGCGGTGCCGCGCAATTTCGCGCAGCTGGAGGTGCCCCGTCTCGCCACCGCGCCGGAGATCCGCATCGAACTGATCCGCAGCGCCGAACCCGCAGGAGGCGCCAGCGAGATCGCGGTGCCGCCGATCGCGCCCGCCATCGCCAACGCGATCGCCGCGGCCAGCGGTCGGCGCCTGCGCACGCTGCCCTTGTCGCTCGGCGAATTATGATCGTGGACCGGTCGTCCAACATACCGCTCGGGCTGAGCCTGTCGAAGCCCTGTCCTTTTCTTTCGGCCTCGGATTTAAGGAAAGGCAGGGCTTCGACAGGCTCAGCCCGAACGGGTGGTGAGTCCGGATGAACTCTTTCCGGAACGGCGCATGACTGACCACCCCGTGATCTCCGCCCCGAAGATCGGCGTGCTCATCGTCAATCTCGGCACGCCAGACGCGGCCGATGCGCCCGCGGTTCGCCGCTATCTCGCCGAATTCCTGTCCGATCGCCGTGTCGTGGAGATTCCCGCGCTCGTCTGGCAGCCGATCCTGCGCGGGATCATCCTGCGCACGCGACCGCGCCATTCGGCGCATGCCTATCGGCAGGTGTGGCGAGAGGATGGATCGCCGCTCGCCGCGATCACGCGCGCCCAGGCATCGGCGCTGGCGGATGCATTCGGCTCCGGGGTGATCGTCGACCATGCGATGCGCTACGGCCGGCCTGCCATCGCGGAGCGGCTGGAGGCGTTGAAGGCGGCGGGATGCGACCGCATCCTGATCGCACCGCTTTATCCGCAATATTGCGCGGCGACGACCGCGACCGCCAATGATGCCGCTTTCGCCGCGCTCGCCGGGATGCGCTGGCAGCCCGCGATCCGCACCTTGCCGCCCTATTTCGACGATCCGGCCTATATCGCGGCGCTCAAGGCCTCGATCGAGCAGGGGCTGACGGCGCTGGATTTCGCGCCCGATGCGATCGTCGCGAGCTTCCACGGCATGCCGCAGCGCACGCTGGATCTGGGCGATCCCTATCATTGCCAATGCCGCAAGACCGCGCGGCTGCTGGGTGAGGCGCTGGGCCGCGAGCTCATCGTCGCTTTCCAGTCGCGCTTCGGCCGCGCCAAATGGCTTGAGCCGGCGACCGATGCGACGCTGGCCGCCCTGCCGGCGAAGGGTGTGAAGCGCGTGGCGATCGTCGCGCCCGGATTTTCCGCTGATTGCCTGGAAACGCTGGAAGAACTGGCGATCCGCGGGCGCGAAAGCTTCATGGCGGCGGGCGGCACGCACTTCGCCTATCTCCCCTGCCTCAACGACGATGTGGCCGGCATGAAAATGCTGCGCAGCATTTTGTTTCGAGAGCTTGAAGGCTGGCTCACTCCCGCATAGCCTCTCCTCTCCTTTGACAGGAGAACGAATCCCATGACCAGAGTAGCGATCGTGACCGGCGGAACCCGCGGTATCGGAGAAGCGATCAGCCTTGCGCTCAAGGATATGGGGATGACGGTGGCGGCGAACTACGCCGGCAATGACGAGAAGGCGAAAGCCTTCACCGATCGCACCGGGATCAAGGCCTATCGTTGGGACGTGGGGGATTATGACGCCTGCCAGCAAGGGTGCGCGCAGGTTGCGGCGGAGCTCGGCCCGGTCGACGTCGTCGTCAACAATGCCGGCATCACGCGCGACGGCGTGCTCGCGAAAATGAGTTTCGACGACTGGAACGATGTGATGCGCATCAATCTGGGCGGTTGTTTCAACATGGCCAAGGCCTGTTTTCCGGGCATGCGCGAGCGGGGCTGGGGCCGTATCGTCAATATCGGCTCGATCAACGGCCAGGCCGGCCAGTACGGCCAGGTGAACTATGCCGCCGCCAAATCGGGCATTCACGGCTTCACCAAGGCGCTGGCGCAGGAAGGGGCGAAGACGGGCATCACCGTCAACGCGATCGCGCCGGGCTATATCGATACCGACATGGTGGCGGCGGTCCCGCCCGCCGTGCTGGAGAAGATCGTCGCCAAGATTCCGGTCGGCCGCTTGGGCGAAGCCGGCGAGATCGCGCGCGGCGTGGCGTTCCTCTGTTCGGACGAGGCGGGTTTCGTGACCGGTTCGACGCTCAGCATCAATGGCGGGCAGCATATGTATTGACGGGCGAAGCGCGCTCGCGAAGCAAGCACGCGGTGCGCAAGGCGCATCGCCCGGCACGGCCGGCAGGCGGGGGCTTCATGCCCCCGACCTGACCGACGGCGGCGGCTTTGCCGTCGCCGGGCATAGTCCTTGAAACAATAGCGCTTTCGGCAGCATGATCGTCTGAAAACGGAATTTTTTCCTGATTTTTCCTTTACTGTCGTATCGTTCAAGGAAGATGATCGGGAAAAGCAATGAGAAGAACGCGGCAATAATCAGACTTTGCCAATGCGGATAGATGAATAGCAGGCAGAATAGCCCGAAGATGGTCGCCCTGTAGAGAATCCATCTGATACGGGCTTGAGCATGTTTCTCCTTGATCTCATCCAGGGCCTGCGCCGGTCGACCAGGTCATAACCTGCTCAAATTTCTCGACTTGCAACAGGCGAATTTTTTCTCGGTGCCACTGTCCAACAATTGGTCAGACAGACTATCATCCCCGCCATGTCATCCACCGACCCGCTCTATCTCGGCCCAGTCAAGCGATCGGTGACGATCGCGGGCCACCAGACCTCGATCAGCCTGGAGCCCGCTTTCTGGGCCGCGCTGGAGCAGGCCGCGTCGGCGTCCGGGCTGCCGCTCAACGCGCTGGTCGCCCGGATCGATGTCGAGCGGATCGCGGCGGCGGAACCACCCAATCTGGCGAGCGCGATCCGGTTGTGGCTGTTTGCGCGCGCGCGCGCCGGCTCGGTTTCCGGACAAGATGCGCCGCCGGGGGATGCGCCGGCGCGTTGATGCCCCTATCTCGGCAATCCGTTCATCCGTTTCGAAGGCGTATCATGCACCCCAGAACCATCCTGCTTCCCGCCCTCGCGCTTGCCGCGGCCTGTTCGGCCGGTGGCGGCGGCAATGCGCAGACCGCGTCAGGCGGGGACGGCGCCGCCGGCGGCGCGACCGATGCGAGCACCGCCGCACGCGCCGTGCCCGCACCCGCGCCCTTCGTGGCGACGCCCGTCGCGACCTTTGTCGAACCCTGGGCGATGACGTTCCTGCCCGGCGGCAAGCAGGCGCTGGTCACCGAGAAGAAGGGCAAACTCAAGCTGCTCACCATCGATGGCGCCACCGCGATCGACGTCGCGGGCGTGCCGGCGGTCGCCTATGGCGGACAGGGCGGGCTGGGCGATGTCGTGCCTCACCCCGATTTCGCGCGCAACGGCCTCGTCTATCTGAGCTATGCCGAGGCTGGCGAGGGGGACACGCGCGGCGCGGCGGTGGCACGCGGCAAGCTGGTGCTCGCCAATGGCGGCGCCCGGCTGGAGAATGTCCAGGTCATCTGGCGCCAGTCGCCCAAGGTTTCGGGGCGCGGCCATTATGGCCATCGCATCCTGTTCGCGCCCGACGGCCATCTCTTCATCTCGTCGGGTGAACGGCAGAAATTCACGCCGGCGCAGGATATGAACGCCAATCTCGGCAAGATCCTGCGGCTGAACGACGACGGATCGGTGCCGAAGGACAATCCCTTCGCCGACAAGGGCGGGGTGACCGCGCAGATCTGGTCGCTCGGCCACCGCAACCCGCTCGGCATCGCGTTCGACGCCAAGGGCCAGCTTTGGGACATGGAAATGGGGCCGGAGGGCGGCGATGAGCTGAACCGCGTCGTGCGTGGCGCGAACTATGGCTATCCCACCGTTTCCAACGGCAATCACTATGGTGGGGAGGACATTCCCGATCATGACACGCGACCCGAATTCTCGCGGCCGGCCCTGTGGTGGACGCCGGTGGTCTCGCCCGGCAACCTCATCTTCTATTCGGGCGACATGTTCCCCGCGTGGAAGGGGAGCGCCTTCATTCCCGGCTTGTCGTCACAATCGCTGGTTCGCGTCGTCACCTCGGGCAGCACCGCGCGCGAGGCCGAGCGCTTCGAGATGGGCGCGCGCATCCGCGAGGTGGAGCAAGGACCGGACGGCGCGCTGTGGCTGCTGGAGGATGGCGAGAATGGCGCGACCGGGCGATTGCTGAAGCTGACGCCCAAGGGGTAGCTTTCCCGATGTCATTCCCGCGAACGCGGGAATCCAGTGACGTAGAGCATTATGATCGACATCGCCTGGATTCCCGCGTTCGCGGGAATGACACGTTAAGACAAGAGCTTCAGTCCGCGCCAGCGCCGGGCTTGAGCAGGTCCAGCACCGCCGCTGTCGTCGCGATCGTGCCGGTGATCACCGCCGGTTCTGGCGTGATCTTGAACAGCGGCGAGTGGTGCGAGGGGACGGGGGGACCGCCGGCCTTGGCCGCGTCGAGATCGGCCTGGGGCGTGCCGCCGACCGCGAAGAAATAGCCGGGCACCTTCAGATCGGGCTGGACGTAGAAAGCGAAATCCTCGGCGCCCATGCCCATCTGTTCGAACGGCGCGAGATTCTGCGCGCCGAAGGTGTCGACCATCACCGCGTTCATCCGCTTGGCGAGGGGGCCGTCGTTGATCGTCGTCGGCGTGCCTTCGCTCGCCTTGACGATGGGCAGCTTGTCTTCGGGCACGCCGTTGGTGCGGGCCACGCCGATCGCGACGCGTTCGATCGCCTTGAGCAGGAAGGCGCGCGTCTCCTCGTCATTGGCGCGCACCGTCAGTTGCAGGTCGGCGCGGTCGGAGATGATGTTGTGCTTGGTGCCGGCATGGAAGGCGCCGACGGTGATCAATCCGGGCGCCAGCGGCTGGCGCTCGCGGCTGATGATGCCCTGCAGCGCCACCACGATCTGCGAACCGATATAGACGGGATCCTTGCCGGCATGCGGCGATGCGCCGTGCGCGCCGACGCCGCGCACGGTGATGTCGACGCTGTCGGCGGAGGAATATTGGATGCCTTCGGATGCGCTGACCTTGCCGGCGCCCAGCGCGGACGAGACGTGGAAGCCCACCGCATAATCGGGCTTGGGGAAACGGGTGTAGAGGCCGTCCGCCAGCATCGCGCGCGCACCGCCCACGCGTTCCTCGGCGGGCTGGACGATGAACACCACCGTGCCCTTCCAGCGATCCTTCATCGCGGCCAGCCGCCGGGCGGTGCCGACGAGCGAGGTGATGTGCACGTCATGCCCGCAGGCGTGCATCACCGGCGATTCGACGCCGTCGATGCCGACCTGACGCGCCTTGGAGGCATTGGGCAGGCCCGACTTCTCCTCGACCGGAAGGCCGTCCATATCGGCACGTACCATCACCACCGGGCCGTCGCCATTCTTGAGGATGGCGACCACGCCGGTGCCGCCGACATTCTCGGTCACCACCATGCCCGAAACGGCCTTCAATTCCTTCGCCATGCGAGCGGCGGTCTTGGTCTCCTTGAAGCTCAGTTCGGGATTGCGGTGGAAATTGTCCCACAGCGCACCGAGCGATGCCTGATAATCCTGGCGAACCGCAGCTGCATAATCGGGCTCGGCCAAAGCGGGCGTGGCGGTGACGAGCGCAAGCGCGGCGGCGGACAGGAAAAAGCGCATCAGTGGAGGACCCCCGTTTCGAATGATCGTTGAAGCTTTAAGCAGCTTGCGGGGGTGAGGGAAACCCGGTTTGCTTGCCTATGCGCGATCTCGAGGACGCCGACATCACCGGAATCGGTTGGTTCAAGCGCGAATATCGGCTTGCCTCCCGGTTCTAAGAGTCTGTTTGGAAATGTGCGGAAGAGCACATTTCCAGAGCCGCACCGCCCTCCACAGGCATTCCAACGATGCTTCGCATCGCCGGAACCTTGGCCTGTTCCGCCCGCTCCCCCACCCGGCCTCCCACAAGATACTGCCGTTGGGAGGCCGGGTGGGGGAGCGGGCCGGTGCGGCAATGCGCCATCGGCGCATTTTCCAAACAGACTCTAAAGCTGGTCGCTGGTCATCCGGAAGATCGTGGTGTGCGGCTTGTATTCGGCCATCTTCGCCAGCAGCCCGTCGAGCGTGTCGTCGACGATCAGGATGCCGCGATGCTGCGGGCGGACGAAGCCGACCTCCGCCATATGTTCGGCGAAGGCGATCAGATGGTCGTAATAGCCCGCGATGTTGAGCAGCCCGACCGGCTTCTCATGATAGCCGAGCTGCGCCCAGCTCACCGCTTCCCACAATTCGTCCATCGTGCCGACCCCGCCGGGGATCGAGATGAAACCGTCCGACAGGTCGGTGAAGAGCTGCTTGCGCTGGTGCATGGTCTGCACGGTGTGGAGCGCGGTGCAGCCGCAATGCGCGACCTCCGCGTTCACCAGCGCGTCGGGGATCACGCCGATCACCTCGCCGCCCGCCTCCAGCGCGGCGTCCGCCACCGCGCCCATCAACCCCAGCCGGCCGCCGCCATAGACGACGCCGATGCCGCGCTGGGCGAGCGTACGGCCCACCATGCGGGCGGATTCGATATAGACGGGATCGGTTGGCGTGGCCGAGCCGCAATAAATGGCAAGGCGATTCATCGTCTGTCCTCCAGCATCAGCGCCGCGGTCGCCTTCGCGCTGCCGACGACGCCGGGAATGCCCGCGCCCGGATGCGTGCCGGCGCCCACGAAATAGAGATTGGATATCGCATCGTCGCGATTGTGCGTCCGGAACCACGCGCTCTGCGTCAGGATCGGTTCCAGGCTGAAGGCGCTGCCGAGATGGGCGTTCAGGTCGCGCCCGAAATCGGTGGGCGTGTAGCGGAAGCTGGTGACGATCCGCTCATGGATATCGGGGATCAGCCGGCGGCCGATCTCGTCCAGGATGCGCTTTTCCAGGATCGGGCCGATCTCGTTCCAGTCCACCGGCAGCTTGCCCATGTGCGGCACGGGGGCAAGCGCGTAGAAGGTCGAATGCCCCTCGGGCGCCATCGACGGATCGGTGACGGTGGGATGGTGCAGATAGAGCGAGAAATCGCGCGGCAGCACCCCGGTGTCGTAGATGTCGGTCAGCAGGCCGCGATAGCGCGGGCCGAACAGGATCATGTGGTGGGGAATGCCCGGCCACGCGCCCTTGATGCCGAAATGGACGAGGAACAGCGAGGGGGACCAGCGCTTCTTCGCCAGCGCCCCGGCGACGCGCTCGCCGCGCTTGTTTTGCGGCAGCAGATCGCGATAGCTGTGCATGACGTCGGCATTGCTGGCCACCGCGTCGACATCGATGCGCCAGCCGCTTTCCGTCGTCACCCCGCTCGCGCGGTCGCCCACCGTATCGATCCGGCGGACGGGATCGCCCAGGCGCAGCGTGCCGCCCAGCCGTTCGAAATGCGTGACCATCGCCGCGACCAGCCGGTTGGTGCCGCCCTGCGCGAACCAGACGCCGCCGTCTTTCTCCAGCTTGTGGATCAGCGCGTAGATCGCGCTCGTCGTCATCGGATTGCCGCCCACCAGCAGCGTGTGGAAACTCAGCGCCTCGCGCAGCTTCTCGTTCTTCACGAAGCTGGAAACCATCGAATAGACCGATCGCCACGCCTGATATTTCATCAGCGCGGGCGACGCCTTCACCATCGACGCGAAATCGAGGAACGCCACGCTGCCCAGCTTCTCATAGCCTTCGCGATAGACGCCGGCGGCATATTCGCTGAAGCGGGCATAGCCCTCCACGTCATGCGGATCGAGCCGGGCGATCTCCTTGCGCAGGTCGTTCTCGTCGTTCGAATAGTCGAAATTGGTGCCGTCGGGCCAGTTGAGCCGGTAGAAGGGCTTGACCGGGGTCAACGTCACGTCCGCCGCCATGTCGTGACCGGACAGCGCCCATAGCTCCTTCAGGCAGGCCGGGTCGGTGATCACCGTCGGCCCCGCGTCGAAGGTGAAGCCGTCCTTCCGCCAGGAATAGGCGCGCCCGCCGGGCTGGTCGCGCGCCTCGATCACGGTGGTGGCGATCCCCGCCGATTGCAGGCGGATGGCGAGCGCGAGGCCGCCGAAACCCGCGCCGATGACCGCCGCGGTCCTCATCGCCGCTTCTTCGCGGGCTTGCGAATCGCGGTGAGCGCGCGGCCGATGGGAACCGGCGGCTTGCCCATCAGGATGCGCGCCTTGTCCATCGCGGTGGAACGGCCGGCATAGAAGCGCGCGATCAGCCCCGGATCGAGGCGATAGAAATGCTCAAGCACCTTGTAGCGCTCGGCGGGCTCGGCGGCATGGAACAGCATCCTGTTCAACATGCGATAGAAGCCGCGATCCTCCCAGGCCTTTTTCGCGAATTCATGCACCGCGTCGTGCAGCGCCGCGCCGTCGAGCCGGGGCAGCCCGGCGACCAGCGCGGCCGTGCGCACCGCATCGGGCAGCGAATAGCCGGTGGTGGGGTGGAACAGCGCGGCGCGCACGCCCGCCTTCGCCACCTGCTGCCCGCCAGAGGCCCAATAGGCGTCGAAATCGCCGCCCATGCAGACGGGCAGCACGCCGATCTCCTCGCGCGCGACATGCTGCACCCGCCAGCCCCGGCCGGTGGCGTAGTCGGAAATGCGCTGGCGGCAGGCATCGGCATCCAGATCGGGCGAGTCGCTGTAATAGGTGTCCTCGACGAACATGCGCTCGATCTCGAACGGCAGGCTGTAGACGAAGCGATAGCCGTCGATCTGCGGCACCGTCGCGTCCATTACCATCGGCATGTCCTGCCCGTGCGGCGCGTCGAGCACCAGTTCGCGGCCGACGAATTTCTGCCAGCCGAGATCGAGCAGGTTCAGATCCGCCGCCCCGCGCGCGTCGATCACGCCCGTCGCCTTGATGCGGGTGCCGCCCGTGATCACCACGCTGGCGCGGGTGAGGGATGCGACGCGCCGCCCCGTCATCACCGAACGCCTGGGCAGGGTGGCGCGGACGTGGCGGTCCAGATCCTCGGACAGGATCGAATAATAGCCGCCCGAAAGCGCGCGCGCATGGTCCGGAAAGGCGACGCGATGGCCCTGCCACATATGGCGGACGAGCGGCGCGACCAGCCAGCGATCCTCGGGCGCGACATCCTCGGCGAAGAACGACCAGACATGGTCGCCGCCCAGCACGTCGCTTTCCTCGATCAGGCGCACGTCGAGCCCCGGCCGCCGGGCACGCAGGGCGAGGGCGATCAGCGATCCGGCCAGTCCGCCGCCGACGATCGCGATGTCACAGATAATCTTGCTCGGCATTGTCGCATGCCACCTACAGAAGGGGGTGGCGCGCGCAAGGGGGGAAGATGGGGAACGATCGGATCAAACGCCCCGCTCGTCTTGGCTGGCGGGCATTAGGGCCGTAAAGCCGTCCCCGTGACCGTCGCAATCGCCATCGCGCTTTCCGCGCTCGCCATGACGCTGATCGTCGGCGTGCGCTACCTGCTGGCCAGCGGCGGCTTCGCGCTGGCCACGCGGATCCGGCATCCGGGGCTGTACCGGGGGCTGGACGGGCAGATGCGGCGCGAGATCGCCTGGTCGCTCGCCAGCGCCGCCATCTACGGCGTGCCCGCCGGCATCGTCGCCTGGGGCTGGCAGAATCGCGGCTGGACGCGGATCTATACCGACGCGGCGGCCTTCCCACTCTGGTATTTGCCGTTTTCGCTGCTGCTCTACCTGTTCGCGCACGACACCTGGTTCTACTGGACGCATCGCTGGATGCACCGGCCGGGGCCGTTCCGCATCGCCCATGCCGTCCATCACGCCAGCCGCCCGCCCACGGCCTGGGCGGCGATGAGCTTCCATCCCTGGGAAGCGCTGACCGGCGCGGTCGTGATTCCCGCGCTGGTCTTCGCAATTCCCATCCATGTCGCCGTGCTCGCGCTTGTGCTGACGATCATGACGGTTATGGGGGTGACCAATCACATGGGGTGGGAAATCTTTCCGCGGTTCATCCATGGCGGTCCGTTGGGGCGCTGGCTGATCACGGCGAGCCATCACCAGCGGCATCATGCCGAATACAGGTGCAATTATGGGCTCTATTTCCGGTTCTGGGATCGGCTGTGCGGGACGGACAAGGGCCTGGGTCGCTTCGATCTGGCGCCCGGCGGCGGCGGGCGCGGCGCTGCTGGCGCTGCCGGGGGCGACGGCCCAGCCGGGATCGCTTGACCTCCGCTTCGAAGGCTTGCGATCGACCAAGGGGATCATCCGCATCTGCCTGACCACCAATCCGGCGGGCTTCCCCGATTGTTCGAAGGACAAGAGCGCGATCACCCGTTCGGCGCCCGCCAATGGCGGCGCGGTGCAGTTCGGCGATCTGCCGCGCGGCGCCTATGTGGTGGCGGTGATTCATGACGAGAACGGCAATTCCAAACTCGATACCTTCGCGGGCATTCCGAAGGAGGGCGTCGGCTTTTCGCGCAATCCGCGCCTGATGTTCGGCCCGCCCAGCTTCGCCTCCGCCAGCTTCGCGGTCGATGGCGCGCCCGTCACCCAGGTCATACGGATGAAATATTTCCTGTGACCGCCTCCGCAACCAATTGAGCTTGCGGACCGTTTTGCTTCCCGGAGTCTACAGGGAGGTTTTCCGGATGATCGATCGCGCAGTCGGACGGGTGCGGTGCGCATCCCTTGTCGGCGTTTCGGCGCTGCTGCTGGTCGCGGCCCCGTCCTTGGCGCAATCATCCGGGCAGGCGCCGCCGCCGCCCGAGAATGACGATACGCTGACGATCGGCGCGGGTGTCGGCTATATGCCCTCCTATGAGGGATCGGACGATTATGTGCTGATCCCCGCCGCCGCCGTGCGCGGCAAGGTGGCGGGCCATAATTTCTACTCGCGCGGCACCCAGTTCTATTTCGACGCCATTCCCGAAGGGCCGGGCAACAGCCTGGACATCTCGCTCGGGCCGGTGGCGGCGGTGCGCCTCAACCGGACGCGCCGGATCAAGGACCCGCAGGTGCGCGCGCTCGGCAAGCTCGACACCGCGATCGAGGTCGGCGCCTTCGCGGGCATCGCCAAGACCGGCGTGATCACCAGCGATTACGATACCCTGTCGTTCCGCGTCGCCTATCTGCGCGACGTGACCGATACGCATGACAGCTATGTGCTTTCGCCGACGATCGAATATGGCACGCCGCTCAGCCCGACCACCTATGTCGGCCTGTCGCTGTCGGCGGAACGGGTGGGGGACGGCTATGCCCGCACCTATTTCGGCGTGACCCCGGCGGGCGCCGCCGCCAGCGGCCTGCCCGCCTATACGCCCGACGGCGGCTGGAAGAATGTCAGCGTCGGCCTGCTCGGCAGCGTCTCGCTCTCGGGCGATCTGCGCAAGGGCTGGGCCTTGTTCGCGGTGGGCAATTATTCGAAGCTGCTCGGCGACTTCAAGCGCAGCCCGGTCGTGAGCGTAGCGGGCAATTCCAACCAGTGGCTGGGCGCGATCGGAATCGGCTACACTTTCTAGAAAATTGCGGCGGATTGCGGTGGCTTGAGCGGGAATCCGGTTCACATCCGGCACGATTCTGCGGTATTCAACACGCGGATATCCTTCTGGAGGACCGATTGGACGGCACGAATCCCGACGCCGGAAATTCGGCAGAACCGGGCGACGGCCAATCCCGTGAGCCCCGGACGAGCCGATTGCTGGCCTGCGACATGCGGCTCCAGGACGGAGCCGTTTTGCGGATTCGCGTGCGCAACATCTCGGCGGGCGGGCTTGGCGGCCGCGCGGACGCGCCGGTCGATGCGTGGCAGCCGGTGGAGGTGATGTTGCCGGGGATCGGCGCGGTCGCGGGCAAGATCGCCTGGGTGCGGCAGGATCAGTTCGGCGTGCAGTTCGATCGCCCGATCGATCCCGCCAAGGCGCTGGTCACATCCGCCCAGCCGCAGAAGAGCGGCCATGTCGTGCCGCCGATCTACCAGCCGGGCAGCGATTATCGCCGCCCGGGCCTGCGGCCTCGCTGATAAGGGGGACCAACTAGCGCCTGGCGCGCTTCTTGGGATCGGGCTTCTTCACCGGGCGCGGCTGGTATCGGCCCCAGAAATCGTCGCCCCACAACGCGTGGGCGGCCGACTGGAGCGATGCGGGATAATCGGCGAGCGAGCGGCGCTCGCTGCTGTTGGAACTCGGCATGACGTGCCTCCTTGCGCGCCCCTGTGGGGCCGCTTCATGAAACGGGGATGACAATGGGGAACAGGCCGCGCTCAGGCGGCGCTGCTACACGTCGAACCGCACATCATGATCTCTGTCATCGTGACCTCCTCATACGGTCCACGAGGACAGCCCCTTCACGCAGGGGGCCGCGCATCGTGCGCTTTAGCCGTTGGTGACGCGGAGCAAGCTGACCAATCAAAAGCCGCGGGTCCGGATGGGATCGGCCGGACCGCCGATGACGCATATCTAGCGCGATCACGGTTCGGCGCCAGAAACCGATTCTTGGCCGCGACGTAGTTTTGCCGTTGGGAACTTTTCCCGGCCCGTGCGTTGCCCCGTCATGGAAAAAGGCGCCGAAAACCGACCGGATGCCCCGGCGGCGCCGCCGGGCGAGGGGAGCGGGGAGCCACCGCGCGAGGCGCGGCGCAGCCGGCTGCTCGCCTGCGACATGCGGCTGGCCGATGGTCGCGTGGTGAAGACGCGGATCCGCAACATCTCGTCGGGCGGCATGGGCGGGCGCACCGACGCGGCGGTGGAACCGTGGCAGCGCGTCGAGATGAACCTGCCGGGCATCGGCACGGTCGCCGGGCGGATCGCCTGGGTGCGCCAGGGCCAGTTCGGCGTGGAGTTCACCGATCCGATCGATCCGGCCGACGTGACGGCGTCGCCGGGCGCGGCGCGGTCCGGCCATGTCGTTCCGCACCGCTTCCAGCCCGCGACCGACTTTCGCCGGCCGGGGCTGCGTTCGCGTATCTGAGGAAAGCGCGAAAGAGCGCTGTCCTGAAGACGGCGCTCTAGCCCGCCTTTTCGTCGAGCATCTTGATGATGCCGGAGAAATCGAGCCCGCCCTGGCCGGCTTCGGTGAAGGCTTCGTAGAGTTCGCGCGCGCGCTTGCCCATCGGCACCTGCGCGCCCGCGCTTTCGGCGGCTTCCATCGCCAGCCGCAGATCCTTGAGCATCAGCGCAGCCGCGAAGCCGCCCTGATAATCATTGTCGGCGGGCGATTGCGGGCCGACGCCGGGGACGGGGCAATAGCTGGTCATCGACCAGCTCTGGCCCGACGCCTTGGACGAGATGTCGTAGAAGGTCTGCGGATCCAGCCCCAGCTTCTGCGCGAGCAGGAACGCCTCGCAGGTGGAAACCATCTGCGCGCCCAGGATCATGTTGTTGACGATCTTGGCCGCCTGGCCCGCGCCGTTCGCGCCGGCATGGATCACCGCCTTGCCCATCTTCGCCAGGATCGGTTCGGCGCGGCCGAACGCCTCGGCGGACCCGCCGACCATGAAGGTGAGCGTGCCGCCATTCGCCGCCGCGATGCCGCCGGAAACCGGCGCGTCGACCGCGACCAGGCCCTTGGCGGCGGCGGCCGCCGCCACGCGCTTGGCGGTGTCGACGTCGATCGTCGAACAGTCGAGCAGCAGCGTGCCGGGCGCGGCATTGCCGAAGATCGCGTCTTCATACACCTGTTCGACATGCTTGCCGGCGGGCAGCATCGTCACGATGGCCTCGGCGCCCTCGGCCGCCGCCGCCGCGCTGTCGACGGGCAGGCAGCCCGCCGCCTTCGCGCGTTCCAGCGCCTCGGCCGAAAGGTCGAACGCGCGGACGTCATGTCCGGCCTTCGCCAGGTTCGCGGCCATGCCGCCGCCCATATTGCCCAGGCCGATAAAGCCGATGCGTGCCATGATGATCTCTCCAGTTCCGATACCTATGCCAGGGTGCAGGGATGCTGACGCATCCGCACCCTGGAATGCTCAAACGCCGCGCGGGCTTGACCGGGATGCGCCGAGTCGAACTCAGCGCATCCCGCTATTACTTGCCGGTCCACTTGCCGGGGCGCTTCTCGACGAACGCCGCCATGCCTTCCTTCTGGTCCTCGGTGCCGAACAGGCCGTGGAACAGGCGGCGCTCGAACTGCACGCCCTGCACCAGCGTCGTCTCGAACGCGGCGTTGACCATCTCCTTGTTGGCCTTCACCGCCAGCGGCGCCATCTCGGCGATCGTCGTCGCGGTCTTCACCGCGTCCTCGACCAGCTCGGCCACCGGCACGATCCGCGCGACCAGGCCCGAACGCTCGGCTTCCTCGGCGCCCATCATCCGCCCGGTCAGGCACATCTCCATCGCCTTGGCCTTGCCCACCGCGCGCGGCAGGCGCTGCGATCCGCCCATGCCGGGGGTGACGCCCAGCTTGATCTCCGGCTGGCCGAACTTGGCATTGTCGCCCGCCAGGATGAAGTCGCACATCATCGCCAGTTCGCAGCCGCCGCCCAGCGCATAGCCGGCCACCGCCGCGATCACGGGCTTGCGCGTCGCGGTGACGCGATCATAGCCCGCGAAGAAATTGCTGCCGTACATGTCGGCGAAGCCCTGGCCCGACATCTCCTTGATGTCCGCGCCCGCCGCGAACGCCTTTTCGCTGCCGGTCAGCACCGCGCAGCCCTGGCTCGCATCGGCGTCGAACGCCTCCAGCGCGGCGATCAGATCGGCCAGCACCTGGCTGTTGAGCGCGTTGAGCGCCTGGGGCCGGTTGAGCGTGATCAGCGTCACCGGGCCGCGCGTTTCGACGAGCAGGGTTTCGTAGTTCGCCATTCTAGCTTTCCTTCTCTTCCTTTTCTTCCGTCATCCCAGCGAAAGCCGGGATCCATACGATGTCGATGTCACTGCCATCGCATGGGCTCCAGCTTTCGCTGGAGCGACATTGAACCATGTTTGGAACCTTATGCGGGCGTCCATGCCTCGTCGGCGGGCAGGGGCGCGAAGATCGTGTCGAGCATATGGTCGGTCACGCCCTCCGGCGTGTCCGGGTTCCATTTCGGCGCATTGTCCTTGTCGATGATGACGGCGCGCACGCCTTCCAGGAAATCGTGGCGCTGCACGACATGGCAGCCCACCGCATATTCCTGGCGCATCTCGTCGGCGAAATCCTGCATGCCGGCGCCTTCGCGCAGCAGGCGGAGGGAGACCTTCATCGTCTGGGGCGACTTGGTCTTGAGCGTCGCCAGTTCCTTCGCCGCCCATTCGCCGTCATCGGCTTCGAGCGCGGCATAGATGTCCTCCAGCCGGTCCGACGCGAACAGCCGGTCGATCTGGGCGCGGCTGTCCTCGATCCGCGCGGGCGGCGGCGCGACGGCGAGCTGGCCCAATATGCCGTCGATCCGCTGGGGATCGGCGGCGATGCGCGCCTTGGCCTCCTCCAGCGCCTCGGCGGGCAGATAATGGGTGGCGATGCCCAGGGCGAGGCATTCCGCGCCGTCGAGCCGCGCGCCGGTCAGCGCCAGGAACTGGCCGGTGCGGCCGGGCAGGCGCGAGAGATGCCAGCCGCCGCCGACATCGGGGAACAGGCCGATGCCCGTTTCCGGCATGGCGAAGCGCGTATTCTCGGTCGCGATACGATAACGGCACGGCATGGCGATGCCGACGCCGCCGCCCATGGTGATGCCGTCCATGAAGGCGACCGTCGGCTTGGCATAGGTGAACAGCCGGTGGTTCATGCGATATTCGGTGTGGAAGAAGTGGCGCGCCTCCGCGCCGTCCTTCGCGCCCGATTCCGCGAGCATGCGGATGTCGCCGCCCGCGCAGAAGCCCCGGCCCTCGGCATGGTCGAACATCACGATCTCGACCTCCGCGTCGCCGCGCCACGCCTCCAGCGTTTCCAGGATGCCCGTGCACATCGCGGTGGTGAGCGCATGGATCGCCTTGGGCCGGTTGAGCGATATGCGCCCGGCCTTGCCCGCGTTGCCGATGATGAGTTCGCTGGTCATGAAAGTGATCCTCAAGCTGGAACGGGTTACTGGCGGGAACGGGTTACTGGCGGGTCAGGTCGCGCCCGACGATCATCCGCATGATCTGGTTGGTGCCTTCCAGGATCGAATGCACGCGCAGATCGCGCCAGAAGCGCTCGATCGGATAATCCTGCAGATAGCCATAGCCGCCATGAAGCTGGAGCGCATCATTGACCACTTTCGATCCGGTGTCGGTGGCGAAACGCTTCGCCATCGCGGCGAAGCGCGTCTTGTCCGGCGCGCCCGCCGTCACCTTGGCGGCGGCGGTGTAGAGCAGCGCGCGCGCCGCCTCCAGCTCGGTCGCCATGTCCGCCAGCATGAACTGGGTGTTCTGGAACTCGGCGATCGGCTGGCCGAACTGCTTGCGTTCCTTGGTGTAGTTGACGCTCTCGTCCAGGCAGCGCTGCGCGCCGCCCAGCGAGCAGGCGCCGATGTTGAGCCGGCCGCCGTCGAGCCCCATCATCGCGATGCGGAAGCCTTCGCCCTCGCCGCCGACGCGATTTTCCACCGGCACGCGCACGCCGTCGAAATTCACCTGCGCGGTCGGCTGCGAATGCCAGCCCAGCTTCTTCTCGTTGGCGCCGAAGCTGACGCCGTCCATGTCCTTTTCGATCACCAGGCACGAAATGCCCTTGGGGCCGTCCTCGCCGGTGCGGACCATGGTGACATAGACCTCGTTCTCGCCGCCGCCGGAAATGAACGCCTTGGATCCGGTGACGACATAATGATCGCCGTCGCGCACCGCCTTGGTCTTGAGCGCGGCCGCGTCCGATCCGGAGCCCGGCTCGGTCAGGCAATAGGACGCGATCCGGTCCATGGTGACCAGATCGGGCAGATATTTGCTCTTCACCGTCTGGCTGCCGAACCGGTCGATCATCCAGGCCGCCATGTTGTGGATCGAGATGAAGGCGCTGGTGGACGGGCAGCCATAGGCCATCGCCTCCATGATCAGCGCGGCTTCCAGCCGGCCAAGGCCGATGCCGCCCATCTCCTCGGACACATAGATCGCGCCGAAGCCGAGATCGGCCGCCGCCTTGATCGTGTCGCGCGGGAAGATGTGCTTCTCGTCCCATTCCGCCGCATGGGGCGTGATCGCGTCGGCGGTGAACTTGCGCGCCAGATCCTGGATCTCGCGCTGGTCGTCGCTCAGGTCGAACTGGGTGGTCATGGCTTCGGCTTACCTATGGTTGCATCGTGATCGCGGCGGCCTGTTCGGCTTTCGCTTCGTCTTCGATCTCGGCGACGGACTGGCGCGCCATCTCGAAACCGCCCGTCCAGCCCTCCAATATCCACCGGCCCGATACGGACAGGCCGTCATGCGCGAGTTCGCCCGCATAATCGACCCGGTGCGCCAGATCGGCCGAACCGTCATAGACCTTGGCGAAGGCGACCGAGAAGCCGTCGCGGGTTCCGCGTATAAAGGATTCGAGACGCTGCGATGACCGGCTGATCGTGTTCGGCTCGCTGATCGATCCGCTCAACGCGCCGCCGGCATCGTCGATATTGGCCAGGAACGAAACGACGGGCTCCGACGGGGCGTCGTACCAGTAACGCCCCGTCCAGAAACCCGTCATGTCCGCCCTGTCCAATGTCACCCCATGGTCGGGATGACGAAGGCGTTGCTGCCGTCGGGCGAACCGTCGGGCCAGCGCTGCGTGATCGTCTTGGTCTTCGTCCAGAAGCGGACGCCTTCCATGCCGTGCTGGTTGATGTCGCCGAACGCGGACCGCTTCCAGCCGCCGAAGCTGTGATAGGCGACGGGCACGGGAATCGGCACGTTGATGCCGACCATGCCGACATTCACGCGGTGCGCGAACTCGCGCGCGGCATGGCCGTTGCGCGTGAAGATGGCGACGCCGTTGCCATATTGGTGCTGCGAGGGGAGGGCGAGCGCCTCCTCGAAATCATTGGCGCGCACGATCTGGAGCACGGGGCCGAAGATTTCTTCCTGGTAGCTCTGCATGGTCGGCTTGACATGGTCGAACAGGCTGGGGCCGATGAAGAAGCCCTGCTCGTGGCCCTGCAAGGTGAAGCCGCGGCCGTCGACGACCAGTTCCGCGCCCTCGTCCACGCCGGTCTGGATCCAGTTCTCCACGCGTTGCTTGTGCGCCGCGTTCACCACCGGGCCGTAATGCGCCTCCGCATCGGTCGAGACGCCGACGCGCAGCGCCTCCATCGCGGGCACCATCTTCTCGCGCAGTGCGATCGCGGTCTTCTCGCCCACCGGCACCACCACCGGCAGCGCCATGCAGCGCTCGCCCGCCGAACCGAAGGCCGCGCCCGACAGGTCGTTCACCACCTGGTCGAGATCGGCGTCGGGCATGACGATGCCGTGGTTCTTGGCGCCGCCCATCGCCTGGACGCGCTTTCCGGCGGCCACGCCGCGCTTGTAGACATAATGGGCGATGTCGGACGAACCGACGAAGCTGACCGCCGCGATATCGGGATGGTCGAGGATCGCGTCGACCATTTCCTTGTCGCCATGCACGACCTGCAGCACGCCTTCGGGCAGGCCGGCTTCAAGGAACAGCTCGGCCAGGCGGACGGGCACGGAGGGGTCGCGCTCGGACGGCTTGATGATGAAGGCGTTGCCGACGGCCAGCGCGACGCCGGACATCCACAGCGGGATCATCGCGGGGAAGTTGAAGGGGGTGATGCCCGCGCCGATGCCCAGCGGCTGGCGCATCGAATAGACGTCGATGCCCGGCCCGGCGCCCTGGGTATATTCGCCCTTCAGCGCGTGCGGGATGCCGCAGCAGAATTCGATCACTTCCAGGCCGCGCTGGATGTCGCCCTTGGAATCGGCGATCACCTTGCCATGCTCGGACGAGAGCAGATGGGCCAGCTCGTCCATATTGGCTTCGACGAGCGCCTTGAAATTGAACATCACGCGCGCGCGGCGCTGCGGATTGGTGGCGGCCCAGCCCGGCTGCGCCTTTTTGGCGGCGGCGACGGCGGCTTCGAGCACGGCCTGATCGCCCAGCGCGACGCGCGCCTGGATCTGGCCGGTATTGGGATTGAAGACGTCGCCGAACCGTGCGCCGTCCGACGCGAGCGGGTTGGCGAGCTTGTGGGTGACCTGACGCATGGCGTGGGAACCTCTCCTATGGTGACGCGGGCCTACTGGACCTTTGTGAAATTGCACTCAAGTCCAAATCTTCGCATGCCGAACCTGCAATTTTGCAGGGATTTGGGGTGGCCCCCGCGCTGTCATCCCCGCGCATGCGGGGGTCCAGCTTCTTCTTTTTCCCTGACGCTTCCCGGAAAAGCTGGATCCCCGCGTGTGCGCACTGTTGTCCGGGATTTTTGCGGGAGGTTTACGCAAACCTAGCAATTCGGCGGAATGTGCCGACAATGCCGGTGACGAGACATGGTTTGCGGTCGCAGTGCACCTCTCCTCCCTATCGAAGATGGGGAGGGGGACCACCACGGCTTATGCCGTGGTGGTGGAGGGGAAATGCGATGGATCATCCAGCGCCGTAGCTGCCAGAAATCCTGAGAGAATCCGGTTCGAAGGCAGCGCGAAACGGAGGCGTGGTCCTTCCCCTCCACCACGCCGCTTCGCGCCGTGGTCCCCCTCCCCATCTTCGATAGGGAGGAGAATTCTTCCCGCCTCAAGCTTCGAGCGAAATCCCGGACAGCTGTGCGCGTGCGCGGGGATGACGGGCGTGGAGAAGGGCGCCGCGCCTCGATCCGGCGTCGGTCTGCGCCGGCATTGCCTGGCGATTCATCCCGACGCGCGATTCGATCCGCGAATCGGGGCGCGTGGGCCTGCACGCCGGCCTTTCGGGAATCTTGCGCCGTCACCCCTTGAAACGGACCGGAATGTGTCTGAATGGTCACACATTTCGTTCCATTGTCACGCCTGGCGTGACAGTTTCGTTAAACGGGCTTGCGATCGCGGCAAATTTATATAACATGTTCACTATCAGCTGGGGAGCAGATTCCGGCGGTAGTGGCAAAGTCCAGATTGGGAGGGTTGAGTGTCCAGAATAACGAAGTTCAGCGCGTCGTGCGCGGCTTTGGCGATTGCGATGGTGTCCGTGCCCGCATTCTCCCAGACGGCCGCAGCGGACGAAGCCGAAAGCGACTATACCGACATCATCGTGACGGCGAACAAGCGCGAACAGCGCCTGCAGGATACGCCGACCAGCATCGGCGTCATCTCGAGCGAGGCGCTGGCCGCCCGCCAGGTGACCGACGTGCAGGAAATCACGCGCAACGTCGCCGGCCTGAACGTGGTCAATGCCGGCCCGGGCCAGAACACGCTGATGATCCGCGGCCTTGTCGGCGCGGGTGAATCGACCGTCGGCCTGTATTACGACAACATGCCGACCGCCGGCATGGGCGAGAGCGCCGCGCTTGCGGGCGGCCGCCAGACCGATTTCCTCGTCTACGACGCGCAGCGCGTCGAGGTGCTGCGCGGCCCGCAGAGCACGCTCTACGGTTCGTCGGCGCTCGCGGGCGTCGTGCGTATCCTCTCCAACCCGGCGAAGCTCGGCACCTTCGAGGGCCGCGTCGACCTGGACGGTTCGACGGTCTCGCACGGCGGCGAGGGCTATTCGGTGAAGGGCATGGTCAACGTGCCGCTGGGCGATCATGTCGCCATGCGCTTCGTCGGCTATGGCGTGCACACGCCCGGCTTCGTCGATCAGACGCGTTACGGCATCAAGGACTTCAACGACGCCGACAGCTGGGGCTTCCGCTGGAACACGCTGTTCGAGCTGGGCGAGAACACGTCGGTGACGACGCAGCTCTATGTGCAGGATCTCAAGTCGAACGGCCCGGCCTATACGCGGCCGCGTTCGTCGGTGATCGGCGGCGTGACGCTGCCGGGCGCGGGCAAATATGCGACCAACGCGCAGACGCTGGAAACCTATGACGACCGTTCGATCCTGGCGAGCCTCAACTTCGAGCATCGCTTCGACAATCTGACGCTCAACTTCAACCAGTCCTATCAGAAGCGCCGCAACGTCAGCTTCACCGACGAGCAGGGCCTGCCCTATTTCTTCGGCTTCCTGCAGTCGATCGGCGCCTTCCCCAACATCACGCTGCCCCAGGCGATCACCTTCCGCTCCGAACAGGATCTGGAGATGTGGAATTCGGAGCTGCGTCTGGCTTCGGACTTCGACGGCCCGCTCAACTTCGTGGTCGGCGGCATCTATCAGGACCGCTCGGTCTCGATCGCGAACAGCTTCATCGATCTCGACCAGGCGACCGGCGACGTGCTCTACAGCCGTCCGCTCTGGTATGCCCGCGCGGCCGATTTCCAGCTCAAGCAGCTCGCGGCCTTCGGCGAGGTGACGTTCAAGGTTTCGGACCAGTTCTCGCTGCTGGCGGGCGCCCGCGTCTTCCAGAACAAGCGGCGTGACATCGCCCGCTCGATCGTGCCCTTCCTGCGGCTCGGCACGGCCGGCGCGCCGGACGATGTGAAGAGCAAGGAAAGCAAGGTGATCTATCGGTTCGAAGCCGATTTCAAGCCGAGCGACAATGTGATGCTCTACGCCTCCGCCTCGCAGGGCTATCGCGCCGGCGGCACGATCGTCCGCGTCATTCCCGAACTGCCGGCTTCCTACGGTCCGGACTATACGTGGAATTTCGAGCTGGGCGCCAAGACCGACTGGCTCGACCACGCTCTCCAGGCCAATATCGCCGTCTATCAGATCGACTGGTACGACACGCAGATCGCGGGCGAGTTCTTCAACGGCTCGTTCGAGGGCATCCTGAACTGCGAAGGCCGCTGCGCGCGTTCGCAGGGCGTGGAAGTCGACCTGACGGCGCGCCCGGTGCGCGGGCTGGAGCTGACGGCGAGCGGCACGGTGTTCAAGGCCAAGTGGCTGAAGGCGCAGCCCGCGATGAACGGCACGCCGGCGGCGGGCACCCAGTTCACCAACACGCCCACCTTCACGCTCAACGGTTCGGCATCGTATCGCTGGGAAATCGGCGGCGACAAGGAGATCGAGATCCGCGCCGACGCGCAGCATCGCGGCAAATACGCCTATTCGGACTATCGCCCGCAATATAATCAGTTCTCGCCCAAGGCGTTCACGCTGGTCAACGCGGCGGTCACGCTGTCGGCGGCGGACAAGTGGAACGTCTCGCTCTACGGCCGCAACCTGACCGACAAGCGCGCGGTGCTGACCACGGCCGGCGACAATGTGCAGTTCGATCAGGAACTGATCGCGCAGCCGCGCACCTTCGGTGTGCAGCTCGGCTACAGCTTCTAAGCCGACACGGGTTCACCCCCGGGGCGGGATCCGGTTTCCGGATCCCGCCCTTTTTTGTGTGTGGGAGAGACGGACTTTGCTTCCTGCCGCCACATCTTCCTGTCATCCCCGCGAAAGCGGGGATCCAGCTTCTTCTTCTTTTTCCTGACGCTTCACGGAAAAGCTGGATCCCCGCTTTCGCGGGGATGACAAGGTGGGAAAGGATGGCATGACGGTTGGGACATTGGCCGGCTTTGCAATCGCAATGGCGCTTCCGCCGTGTCGCGACGGCATGCTAGGGTGAAGGATGAGCGAAGAGTTGGATGACAGGGCCGACGATGCGTCGTCCGCGCGCGTAAAGAGCGTCGAGGTCGCGGTGCAGATCCTGGATTCGCTGACCGAGGCGTCGGCGCCCGTCCGCGTATCCGATCTGGCGCGCCGGCTGGGCATGACCAAGGCGCGCGTATCCCGCCACCTGCAGACACTGACGCAACTGGGGCTGGTCGATCGCGCGCGCGAGGGCGAGGGCTATGTGTTCGGCCGCAAGCTGCTCAAATTCGGGCGCGCGGCGGTCTATCGCAGCAATATCGTCCAGCTCGCCCAGCCCTATCTGCAGGATCTGTTCGCCGGAACCGGCCATACCGCGCTGCTCGCCATCCCCTCGCGCGGGGGCGCGATGGTCGTCGCCTCGGTCAACAACCAGTTCGAGCCGGGGATCATGATCCATCCCGGCATGCTGCTGACGCTGCCGACATCGCCGGCGGCGCGGCTGATCTATTATTTCGAGGGCAAGAAGCCGAAGCCGGTGCGGGTGGAGGGCAATCTGCGCCGCCACGGGCTGGACTATGAAGCCAATCCGCACGGCACCGGCCTGGGCGGCATCGCCGCGCCGGTGTTCGAGCCCGACGGGCTGATCGCGTGCTCGATCGGGCTGATCCTGTCATCCTCGCTGCTGATGCCGGAGCCCGAGGAGGCGCTGCTCGATCAGGTGCGGCATGCGGCGCTGCAATTGCAGAACGACTATGCGGAAGGCGCGGTTTCGCCGCTGATGCCGGCGGTGGAATAAGCGGGGGCTTCTTCTTCTTCTGTCATCCTCGCGCATGCGGGGATCCAGCTTCTTCTTCTTTTTCCTGACGCTTCACGGAAAAGCTGGATCCCCGCGTGCGCGGGGATGACAAGGGAGGGGGTGAACGACGGCTGGGCAAATCTGATGGGCCTTGCGGAGTGACGGGGGCAGTCCCACGCACCCATCACCCCGCCGAAACCCCCGGATATTGCAACCGCGAGCCCAGCCGGCGCGAGGATTGCGCGCAGCAGCGGATCAGCGATTGCAGCATCGCGCGCGAGGGGCCGTGTTCGGCGAGGTCGCCGCGCGGCACCATCAGCGTGACGACGGCCGAGAGATTCTCGCCCTGGTCGAAGACGGGGGCGGCGAGCGCGCCATGGCCGAGATTGAACTTGTCGCGCGTCCAGCAATAATAGTCGCGCTGGATCTTGCTCACCTGCTCCATGAATTCGGCGCGGTCGCCGATGCGGAAGCTCGCCTCGCGCGTGCAGAGATGTTCCAGCCGCGCCTCGCGCGCCTCCTTCGGCAGAAAGGCGAAGACGATCCGGGCGGAGGGTGAATCGGGCAGGCCGAGGACAAGGCCGGGCTCGACATTGATATGGATCGCCTGGGGCGCGGGAATGGTGCGGACGACCACGGCGTCGCCATCGGCCGGGGTGCAGAGCAGCACGGTCAATTGCGTCTCGCGCCCCAGCGCGGTCAGATGCTCGTCGAGCACCATGCCGATATCCATGCGCCGCGCGGCGATCTGCCCCCAGCGCATCAGCCGCCAGCCCAGTTCATAGCCCCGGCTGCCCTGGCGGCCGACCAGCCCCAGCTCCTCCAGATTGGTCAGGTGCCGCGACGCGCGGGATTTGGTGATGCCCAATATGTCCGCCACGTCCTGCACGCTCACCTTCGATCCGCGCTCCGCCAGCAGGTCGATGATGTTGGCGGCGGTGGCGACCGATTCGATATTGCCCAGCCCGATGGTCGGCGATTGCCGCCGCAGATCCCGATCGCTCATCCGGCCCTCCATTTGTCGCGCATAGTGCAACATATGGACGCTGTTGTTGCGCATGTCGAGACACGCCGATAGCGAAACCCCCGAAACATCGGCAGTTTGGAGAGGCGCCGCAATGGCGAGTCCGGCACAGAATGAGCGGCTGACGCGCGTGGGACCGGGAACGCCCATGGGCGAGCTGCTGCGGCGTTACTGGCATCCGTTCGCGGCGGCGGCCGAGCTCGACGATCTGGGCATCAAGCCGGTGAAGCTGCTGGGCGAGGAGCTTGTCGCCTTCCGGTCCGGCAATGGCGGCTATGGCCTGATCGACCGGCAATGCCCGCATCGCCGCGCCGACATGCTGCACGGCATCGTCGAGGATGACGGCATCCGTTGCAGCTATCATGGCTGGTGCTTCGGCGCGTCGGGCCAGTGCCTGGAACAGCCCTTCGAGGATCTTGCCAATCCCAAGGCGCGCTTCCGCGACAAGATCCGCACCAAGGCCTATCGCGTCGAGGAAAAGGCGGGGATGCTCTGGGCCTATATGGGGCCGGAGCCCGCGCCGCTCGTGCCCAATTGGGAACCCTTCACCTGGGAAAACGGCTTTCGCCAGGTCGTCTATGCCGATGTGCCGTGCAACTGGTTCCAGTGCCAGGAGAACAGCCTGGATCCCGTCCATTTCGAATGGATGCACCGCAACTGGTCTTCCCGGCTGTTCGGCGACGGCAGCTATGGCCCCAAGCATCTGGAGCTGAAGTTCGACGAGTTCGAATTCGGCCATATCTATCGCCGCGTCCGCGAGGATACCGACAAGAGCAACCAGCACTGGACGGTGGGCGCCACCGCGCTGTGGCCCAACGCCTTCTTCCTGGGCGACCATATCGAATGGCGCATCCCCGTGGATGACGAGAACACGCTGAGCATCACCTGGATGTTCCACCGCGTGCCCGTGGACCGCGAACCCTATGTCCAGCAGCGCGTGCCCTATTGGAAGGGGCCGGTGAAGGACGATCAGGGCAACTGGATCACCAGCCATGTGCTCAACCAGGATATCGTCGCCTGGGTGGGGCAGGGCGTGATCGCCGATCGCACCGAGGAGCATCTGGGCCAGAGCGACCTGGGCATCGCGATGCTGCGCCGCAGCTTCGACAAGAACATGCAACTGGTGGCCGAGGGGCAGGACCCCAAGGGCCTGATCCGCGATCCCGAGCGCAACATGTGCGTCGAGCTGCCGATCAAGCACCGCGAGATGTTCACATCGTCGATGACCCTGGCGGAGAGCCGCGCGATGGGCGACGCGCTCGCATACCGCCTGAACCGCCCCGATTACCAGCATCAGGTGGGCCAGCCCGAGGCCGTGAAGCGCGAATATCAGGTCGCGATGGGCATGATTCCCGAAGACGCCGAACACACGATCTAACCGCGCCGCCGGCGCCGAACCCCTTTGAGCATTTGAGCAGGAGAGCGACATGAAACTTGGTACGATCAGGATCGACGGCAAGCCGACGGTGATCGCGCGCGTGGCCGACGAAGCGGCGGTCGCGCTCGATTTCGCATGGATGGAGGATCTGATCGAGGCGGGCGACAAGGGCCTGGATCAGGCGAACGAGGCGATCGTCGCCGCGCTCGCCGGCAAGCTGCCCGTGATCGAGCTGGGCAATCCCGACTGGATGGCGCCCAATCCGCGCCCGTCCAAGATTCTGGGCTGCGCGGTCAACAACAACAATCTCAACGAAAAAGCCATGAAGCCGATGACGGCGCCGATGTTCTTCATCAAGGGGCGTTCGGCGCTGACCGGCCATAACAAGACGATCGACCTGCTCGCCGATCACGGCCAGTCGATCCCCGAGCCCGAACCCGTCGTCGTCTTCGGCAAGCGCGCCAAGAACATCGCCCCGGAAGAGGCGCTGGACTATGTGTTCGGCTACACGCTGACCAACGACGTCACCGCCAGCGGCGTGAAGTTCGGCCAGGATTCGATCGCGCTGAAGCAGACGGCGGACGTGGTGAAGCCGCACCACACCGCGTGGCGCCCCAAGTTCGAGGGTGAGGACACCTGGCTGCTCTTCATCTACCATTCCAAGTCGAAGGCGGCGGACACGTTCGCGGCGATGGGCCCCTGGCTCACCACCAAGGACGAGGTGCCCAACCCCAACGCGCTGAACGTGCGCGGCTATATCGACGGCGAATGCTATGCCGACGACAGCACGGGCAATTATTTCTTCCCCGTGGAGCGCGTGATCTCCGAAGCCAGCAAGTGGTTCACGATGGAGCCGGGCGACTGCATCCACACCGGCACCGCGTCGAAGGGCACGCCGAAATTCCCGCGCGGCAATATCGGCACCTATCTGAACCTGTATGACGGCAAGGTCACCGATGTGGAGATCGACGGGCTCGGTCGCCTGTCCAACCGCATCCGCATGATCCCCTGACGCACCGGACGGGAGGGACGAAGTGGCCAAGATCGTGCTCGGTATCGGCTGCGCGCACACGCCGCAGCTCCATACCCTTGCGGAGGACTGGGATATCCGGGGCGCGCGCGATCGCGCCGACGGCATCCCGCTCTGGTACAAGGGGAAGAAGCTCCCCTATGCCGAGCTGGAGGCGGCGCGCGCGGAGGACGGGATCGGCGACCTGCTCGATCTCGCCACCCGCCGCGCGGCGCTGGAGGCGAGCTTCGCCGCGATCGACCGGTTGCACGAGATGTTCGTGGCGGCGAACGTCGATGTCGTCGTGATGATCGGCAACGACCAGCATGAGTTCTTTTCGGACATCGTGCCCGCCTTCGCGGTGATCGGCGCGGACGAGCTGCCCAACCTGCCGCGCACCGCCGAGCAGAACGCCCGGCTTCCCGTCGGCATCGAGATTTCGGACCACGGCCATCTGCCCAGCGAGCGCGTGAGCTTTCCCGGACAGCGCGCGCTGGGCAGGCATATCGCGCGCAGCCTGGCGGACGAGGATTTCGACGTCACGCTCTGCCACGAGAAGCCGACCGTCACCAACGACAAGTCGCTGCTTTACGGCCTGCCGCACGCCTATGGCTTCCTCTACAAGAACGTGCTGCGCGATCATGTGAAGCCCAATGTGCCGGTGGACGTGAATTGCTGGTATTATGACAACAGCCCCTCCGCCCGGCGCTGCTACAAGTTCGGCGGCGCGGTGGCGCGGGCGATCGAATCCTGGGATCAGGATCTGCGCGTCGCGGTGATCACCACCGGCGGGCTCACCCATTTCGTGGTGGACGAAAGCTGGGACCGCTGGTTCCTCGACGCGCTGGCGCGCGACGACGAACAGGCGCTGTCGACCATTCCGCAGAACGAGCTGATGGCCGGCACGTCCGAGTGCAAGAGCTGGATCGCCACATCCGCCGCGATGAAGGAAGCCGGCCTTTCCATGTCCGTGATCGATTACCAGAAGCTCTACCGCACCGAGGGCGGCACCGGTTCCTCCTGCGCATTCGTGGCGTGGCAATGAGCGCGCGTTCGGTGATCATCTCGGGCGCCGGCCCGGTCGGCCTCGTGCTCGCGCTCGATCTCGCGCGGCGCGGCATCAGCTCGACCGTGCTGGAACGGCGCGAGGCGGGCGAGCCGCCGAGCGTGAAGTGCAACCATGTCGCATCGCGCACGATGGAGGCGTTCCGCCGCCTGGGCATCGCCAACGATGTGCGCGATGCCGGGCTGCCGGCGGATTACCCCAATGACTGCGTCTATCGCACCACGGTGACGCAGGGGCACGAGATCACGCGCATCCCCATCCCCGCGCGCGCCGAACGCTGGACCGATTTCGACGGGCCGGACACATGGTGGCCCACCGCCGAGCCGCCGCACCGGATCAACCAGATCTATCTGGAGCCGATCATCTTCGCGCATGCCGAAGCGCATCCGCTGATCACCATCCACAACCGCACCGAACTGGTGGAGGCGGCGCAGGACGAAGACGGCGTCACCGCCACCGCGCGCAACCTGGACAGTGGCGAGACGATGACGCTGGCCGCGCCCTATCTGATCGGGTGCGACGGTGGGCGATCGCTGGTGCGCAACATCATCGGCGCGAAGCTTTCGGGCGACCCCGTCGTCCAGCGCGTGCAATCCACCTATATCCGCGCGCCGAAACTGCTCAGCATGATGCAGGGGCGGCCGGGCTGGATGAACCTGTCGCTCAATCCGCGCCGCTCGGGCAACACCGTGGCGATCGACGGCAAGGAGAACTGGCTGATCCATTGCTACCTCTACGAGCATGAGGAGGATTTCGACGCGATCGACCGCGACGCCGCGATCCGCACGATCCTGGGTGTGGGCGACGATTTCGAATATGAGATCATCAGCAAGGAGGACTGGATCGGCCGCCGTCTGGTGGCGGACAAGTTCCGCGATCGCCGCATCTTCATCTGCGGAGACAGCGCGCATCTGTGGGTGCCCTATGCCGGATATGGCATGAACGCGGGCATCGCCGACGCGATGAACCTTGCCTGGCTGCTCGCCGGCACGCTCAACGGCTGGGGCGGCGCGCATCTGCTCGACGCCTATGAGGCGGAGCGCCTGCCGATCACCGAACAGGTTTCCCACTTCGCGATGAACCACGCGATCAGCGCGATGGCGCATCGCCGCGAAGTGCCGGCGGAAGTGGAGCAGGATGACGATGCGGGCGCGGAGGCGCGCGCGGGCATGGGCAAGCGCGTCTATGACCTGAACGTCCAGCAATATTGCTGCGGGGGCCTCAATTTCGGCTATTTCTACCCGAAATCGCCGCTGATCACCTATGACGGCGAACAGGCGCCGGGCTATTCGATGGCGGGTTTCCAGCCCTCCACCGTGCCGGGCTGCCGCACCCCGCATTTCTGGCGGACCAACGGCCGTTCCGCCTATGACGATTTCGGCGCGGACTATACGCTGATGCGCTTCGATCCGGCGGTGGACGTGCTGCCGCTGCAGATCGCGGCGGCGGAGGCGGGCGTGCCGCTGGAGATCATCGACGTGGCGGAGGACGAGCGCACCGGCGTCTATCGCCACGCCCTGCTGCTCTCGCGGCCGGACCTGCACGTGGCCTGGCGCGGTGATGCGCTGCCGGACGATGTCGACGGGCTCGTCGGCAAGATCCGGGGCGCCTGAAAGCCAACAAGACTGGAGAGATCGCGATGAAGCTGGTGACGTTCCTCGATGGCCAGGGCCGGGCCCGGCCGGGCGTGCTGGCGGATGGCGATCTGATCCTCGACATAGCCGCCGCGACGGCGCGCGACGGCGGTCCGGTGCTGGACGATATGATCGCGGTGATCGCCGCGGGCAGGATCGGCCTGAACCGGATCGCCGACTTACTGCAATCGGCCCCGGAGGCGGAATGGCGCGCGCGCGAAACCGTGCGCCTGCTCTCGCCGCTGCCGCGCCCCACCCAGATCCGCGATTGCGGCAATTACGAACGCCATGTGAGCCAGGCGATCGCCGCCGCGATGGAGCTGCGCGCGCGCGCCACCGCCGATCCCGCCGCCACGCTGGCGGGCTTTCGCGCCGCCGGCCTCTATAATATCCCCCAGGTCTGGTACGATCAGCCGCTCTATTACAAGGGCAACCCGATGAGCGTGATCGGCCCCGATGCCGATGTGATCCGCCCGAGTGCGGCAAAGCTGATGGATTACGAGCTGGAACTGGCGGTGGTGATCGGCGGCCCGGCCAAGAACCTGACGCCCGAAACCGCGCTGGATGCGGTGTTCGGCTATACCATCTTCAACGATTTCAGCGCGCGGGATCTGCAATCGCGCGAAACCCAGTTCCGCTTCGGCCCCGCCAAGGGCAAGGATTTCGACACCGGCAACGCGATCGGCCCCTGCATCGTCACCGCCGACGAGATCGCCGACCCCGAAAACCTGACCATGATCGCCCGCGTGAACGGCGAGGAACGCGTGCGCACCACCTCCGGTGGTGGCCAGCACTCGATCAGGGACACCATCGCCTACATCTCCCGCGACGAAACCCTCCACCCCGGCGACCTGATCGCGCTGGGCACGGTGCCGGATGGGTGCGGCTATGAGAGCCTGACATTCTTGGATGACGGGGATGTCGTGGAGCTGGAGGTCGAGGGGATTGGGGTGCTGCGGAACCGGTTGATTGGGGGCTGAGGGGTAGGGCGGTGTCACGTCATGGTGCCGCAATTCTCTGTGGCTTCCTTCCTCGCACGAGATTTTTCCGCCACGAAGTTTCATAGTTGGAATTCGAACGTCATGCTTGGTGACAGCTTTGCGCCCTCATTTCGGACGTTCAATGTGGGCAGCGCTGCTCTTCAAAGCCGTCGTTCGTCAACATTCGTCTACGAAGGGGCTAATGGAAGCTATTGCTGAAAGCGAAAGATCGTTTCTGATTTATGGTCAGGGTTTCGATGGCTCATTCTGCCAGATCGCGACGGCAGCTACTCACTGCGATCCGATGCTCCCATGGAAATCTGTCACTTCAACGCCGCGTAGGCCTTCGCCAAACGCTCTTCAAGGTCGGTGAGCATCGGGTCTAGCGCAGTGGTAATTTCGTCGAAGCTGTGATAGGTCTTTGGAAGATCGAAGCCAAGGAAGCTACCATATTCACCCATTTGAATCGGGTACCGCTCGCGTCGCGCTTCTGCTAGTACCGTCTCGGAATACAGAACAATCAGGTTTCCGGAGTAGCTGTGCTCAAAGCTATCCGATCGAAGACCGATCTTAATCCGATAGCTCTTGTCCAAATCCCAATACAGTGACTTCGCTATAGCGACACGATCGGCAATGTCGCGTAATCGCATAGCTGATAGATCATTTTTAGTTTCCAACGAAAGAGTTGCCAACGAGCTAACCTGTACGTTCGTTAGGTTCGCGGCCTCGATCGCCCCTGCTTGAAAACCCGCTTCGCACAGAAGGATGCCTCGATCGGCACCAAGATCTGCCACGATCTCGCGCAGACCGAGCACATGAAGTTTAGAAACAGGCGATTTCCAATGCTTGCACTCGACGAGCCAAAGAATCTCAAAGCCGACGTGCTTAGATCTTACCACCACGTCGACATCATGCGTGGTTCTTGCACCCTTCAATGTCATGTCAATGTCGGCAGATAGGCCAAGCGATCGGAAAAACTCGGCTGCTTCCTGTTGGTACTCTTTCCAATCAACAGCCATCGCCCCCACTCCCGTCAAATATCACAATAAGTCAAGGAAACTGCTCTTGATCAAAGGCTTATTTGTGGGCAACCCTCAGCGAGGGTCGTTACCGCAAGAGGAAGGATGGCGATCGTTCGCGAGATGGGCAGTTTGAGGCGAGTAAGAAACGACTTGCGATACTCCCTCAAGTGAGAGGTAGACCGAGCTGTTGCGGGCCAGGCGATAATCGTAGCTCGAGGCGATCCGTCTTCAGAACGATATCTAGACGCATCCCTAACTGTTCAAAATAGATCGAGCGCGGCTGGTCCATTTCCATGAAGCCAAAAAAAGAGAAAGGAATTTCAGTACTATCCTCTGTCGATCGATCCGTCAGGACCTCGCCAATCCCACGCTCCCAGTCAGCCAGCACATCACGGTCAGAACCAGCTATCCCCGTCTGAAGGAGGATCAGACCTTCTTCGAATCCTCCCGCCTTACGCCTCTTATCGTCTGCCGAGCGCTTCACCGCATCGAGTGAGACACCCTCCGCTTTGGCAATAGCGCGGAAGACTTCAAACAAATCCGCTAGCTCTTCGCGTTTTTGCGCCTCGCTTGAAGCCTCTCGTACTTCGAGTGCTTCCTCAATCAGCTTGCTGATTAGAAAGCCCTTGCGCAGATTTCCGGATATCTGCCGCGCGACCTGAATTTCTTGTCGCTCCGCTATCCTCCCCGGTATTTTGTCGCGAACAAGCTTGCCGAGGTTCGTTGCGCGACGGACGCGAGAATGGTCTTTTTCCGTTGGCGTGACGATGGTGCAGCCGATTTTACGCAGTTGATAGAATGCGTGGGCGAGCGTCGAGCCCGACAGAATGATTGGAACGCGCGCTGCGTGAGCAGCTGCGCCTACAGCCTCAATGAACTCATTGTCGCGCATGAGATTTAGATCCGTCGGCCGTAAGGCCAGAGCCTGCCTGGTTCGTGCACCTTGCCACGCTACAAACTGCCCAAGCGTTTCACGATCGGTCACCGTAAAGACTCTGTAGCTGCTTCGATCGGGGTTTCGCCCGGGATCGTGATCTGCTTCATGCGCTTCGGTCCAGTACCAGGGGAGATTGAACGCCCTGCCGTCCACGTCCACGCAGCCGATAAACCACATTATATGACAGGCGCGCCCAAGACGCTCGGCGACGTGCGCGGATCGTAATGCGACATCCTTTGCTTCGGCCGAAACGATGCTGTTGCTTCGCGCTAGTTCATTCTTTACCCGAACATACTGCCACCCCCCGTCGGGCTGCGAAATGAGCATATCAGATTTGTATTCAGGATAGTCGGTAGCGTGCCCTGTCGGCACGTGTACTTCCCAAATATCATACGGACAATATTGCAACGCATCTGGCAGGCCCCAGAGGGAATTAATCTCCACAACCGGATTCTGCGGTTCCGCGCGCACCCATGCACTGCTCCGGGAGGCTACGAAGCGGTGCGCGACAAATGCGAACTGCTTGTCGGGGTTTGCGCGCCTTAGCTCCCGCGCATTCTTTATAACCCAATCTGCGGCTGTAGCTGGGTCGAGGCATTCCGATCTAGGCAGATTGGTGATCTTTTCCGCTCCTGCGGGGACGCTTGTGCGCACCATGATACCAGCTTTACCGATTAGCGCCCGGAAATCGTCCTCAAGCTTCTTTTGAGCTGATTTGGTAAGTCGCTTTGGCAGCGCGCTTAGCGGCGCATAGAATAGAGTGGGCTTGTGAAGCGCATTAGGCTCCCACAATTGCTCAAGGACTTCCAGCTTGTCCCATTCTCGAAGAGCGCTCTCCTCCGCCAACCGAAAATAGGCGCCGCTGTTTGCTTCCGGCCGAGCTGCTGGCGCTACGCGAACTTGGAATGGGTTTGCGCCCCAAAGGTCCTCGTCTTCTTCGTCGATCTGGACAAGATAATAAGCGCTGTTATCGGTGATCCACTCACAGTTCAATCGTTGTGACCGCCCCCGCAGAAGCTCGTTATTGAGCCAAGCCCCGACGCTTCCAAACAGGCGCTCACGCGCCAAGCCGGACTTAACGGCCAGCCGTGCTTCAGGTTCGGCAGCTTGATCGCGTTGGCTGTTCAGCCGCTGGCGAAGGGTCAGGCCGTCGGCTTCCCTTATTGAAATTTCCCAATGATCGCGGGTCTTGGAAATGCGCTGTAGATTGCCAAACTCGCCCTGAGCGGTCGGGCGAATGTGGCGGTGGACCATGATACCTGTTTCACGATCTCCGGTTGATGCAAGAACCTTGCTGATCGCATCAATCAATCCGCTGCTGAATACAGAGAGGTCGTCGTCAAATTCGAGCTCGTGGCTTTCGAATGTGCCACGTTCCCAGATGCTCTCACCGACGACGCTTGATCGAACAAGAAGCTGCTTTCGAGGCCCTGAGATCTCGCGCAATTTTGTGACAAAAGGCGCATCTAGCCAGTCGTGAGCAACGGAAGCTGATGCGGCCAGCGCTGCGGAAATCAGTGCAAATGGAGGAGTCCAGGCTCTTGGAATCGCTAGAGAACTCGCGCCTTTCACGCCGAACCTAGTGGCAAGTTGTTGAATGTCCGCCCAGTCGATGCGCTCGTATGCATCGGACAGGATGATGTCGTTCACTTCTTCTCCAGTGTACCGAATACGGCGTTGGCAATGTTCGAGAGCAGCCCGCTCACGCCGTCTGAGAAATAGCCGACCAGGAATGCTAGCGCCGCTGTCGGCGCAATCCCCGAGGCTGGCGCGGCAGCCGTCTGCGCGGCGAACATGCCAGAAGCGAACAAGGTCATTACAACACAAGCATAGGCTCCCCCAATAGCGGGGGTCATCAACCGCCAATAGCGCCTATCAAGGTGCCATTTACCCTTGGCCACTGAGTGGATCAGCCATTTAATAGAGAAGGTAATTCCACCGACCGATCCAGTGCAGAAAATCGCAAGCAAGCGAAAGCTTATGGAGAGCTTGGCGTTGCCTAGAGAAATGGAGATGTTTTGATCTGCCAATCCGAGGCAAATTCCTGCGCCAAGGATTGAAATTACCAGCATGAAAATGAGAGTGTACGTTTCTACGTTCATCTCACGCCGCGCTTCAAGCGGGTATTTCGACTCCCACTGCCAAGGTTTCCGCCCATCAGTATAGTCTTGAACCCCACCAAAGGTGGGCTTCATCGGCGCCGTCGGCTCTGCCGCCGGCGTGGGGGGCACGTCGTCAGCAGTCACGCTGTCGGGCGGCCTCGAGATGGCGGAACATCTCGATCGTGCCTTCGATGTTCTCGTTATGGGGATGATCGCGATAATTCCAGGTCTCACCATCGCCGATCAATGATGCCGCCACTCTGCGGAAGAACTGAGAGCCTGCGCTCTCGACATCAGTCGCGACAATCGCAATGTCACCGGAGCCAGCGATATAATAGGATCTGGCGCCCATCTGAGCATACGCGTCGACGGCATTGGCTTCGTACCAAGTAAGATCTGCTCCAGCACGCGCGCCAGCCGTGAAGGCGGCAAAATCGAAAGGGGGGCGCACGATCACGTGTAGGTGCGCGTAATCCAGGCCGCACCCAACAGGTGTGCCCGTGCTCACCGGGCCATGCTCGAACCAAATTATCTCATCCATCGCAAGAGAGAGGTGAGCAGCGATTTCGCGGACCGCTTCCAAGGGAGAAAGGCCCGATTTAGAGGCCCATTCACGGGCGTTCGTTGCTGAGCGGCGGGGGATAATCAAAAGCCAACCCGGCACAATGGCGCCTAGGGTCGGGGCAACGATCCAATCCTGAGTTTCGAGCAAAGGCCTATCGTAGACCGCTGTGCCGCGCCCAGAAAGCAGCGCCGCAAACCGTTGTTTGCCGCTGGCCATCTCGATACCCGACGTCATTGCCACCTCAAAACGATCCTATCACGCCCATGGCCATGGTGAAAGCATCCCACATTGGCCTACCACGCCAGCGGTTTCAACAGCTGGATACCAATCAGATCGCCAATGCGAGGTTAAGGGGCGGCAAGTAGGCCGTTTCGGCTGCTCGCAAGTAGCAGGCCGGTCTCCTAGAGCAACTTCTCATTTCGCATAATGACGCTGCAAAGCCGTCAGTCGGCAACCGGCCCACCATTGCCGTTTTCCTGCCAAAACCCACGCTCTGCTTAATCACCCCGCTCGCATAGCAGCAACCCGCTCTCGGAACTGCCGCCGTCCCACCGTCAGCAGGATCGCGGTGATCGGGCCGACGATCGCGGCGGTGATGGCGATCGAGATGTTGAGCTTGGATTCGTCCATGATGATGTAATCGCTCATCGCGGCGGGCACGATCGGGCCGAGCGCGGTGCCGAGGATGCCGGTGGAGAGCAGGAACAGCGCGCCGAGCTGCGCCCGCAGATTGTGCGGGGCGATCATCTGCACCGCGGCGGGGATCAGCACGGGATTGAAGCCGCCGAAGAACTTGATCGGCCAGATCATCACCGCCATCAGCGTGGCGTTGGGCATCAGCGGCATCAGCGTGCCGAAGATGCTGAGGCCGATCGCGCACACCGTCGCCATCATGATGCACGCATCCACCTGTCCGCGCGCGATGCAGCGGCTGGAATACCAGCCGGCGAACACCATGCCGGCGGGGCCGGCGGTGAGCGAGGCGAGGCCGTTCACCCAGCCCGCCTCGTCCGCCTTCCACCCGTGCATGCGGATAAACAGTTCGGGATACCAGGCGTCGAGATAGGAGAGGATCGAGAGGAAGCCCGCGCCGATGAACAGCGAAACGCCCATCAGCGGCCATTTGCCGAGGAACTGGCCGATCACGGTGAGCGAGAAGGAGCCCGTGTCCACCTTGTCGATCGTCTTCTTGCGCGCCGGTTCCCTGAGCGTCGCCACCCACAGCGCGATCAGCAGCCCCGGCGGGCCGATGATCAGGAACACCGCGTGCCACGACTTGTAGGTGCCGAGCAGCGGGAAGGTGACATAGGGCGTCGTCTCCAGCGCGCCGACGATGATGCCGCCCAGGATCAGCGCGGTGCCCGCGCCGATGAAGATGCCCAGCGAATAGATGCTCATCGCGCGCGGCAGGCGGGTGTCGTCGAACCGGTCACGCAACAGCGAATAGGCGGACGGGGAGAGCGTCGCTTCCCCCACGCCCACGCAGATCCGCGCCGCCATCAGCGCCGGAAAGGTGCGGGCGAGCGCGCAGGCGCCCGTCGCCAGCGACCAGACGGAGATGCCGGCGGCGATGATCCATTTGCGCGGATAGCGATCGGCCATCCACCCCATCGGCAGCGCCATCGCGGTGTAGAACAGCGCGAAGGCGCCGCCTGTCAGCAGCGCGAACTGCGTGTCGGTGATGCCCAGGTCCGCCTTGATCGGGCCGACCATCAGGGTCAGGATCTGCCGGTCTAGGAAGGAGAGGGTATAGGCCACCATCAGCACGATGGCGGTGTACCAGCCATAACGGTAGCTGACGGGCGCGCCGTCGGCGCTGCCCTCCGGTGCCTGTGCCGCGACTGTCATTGAACCTCTCCCGTTGCCGGTTTGGGCATGTTTTGCGTTGGAATATCGGGTGTGGGTGCCGGGTGGCGCATCGCCGGCGCGCGTGGCGTCAGAACAGTGCGCCAGCCCCGATGCCGTTCGGGCTGAGCCTGTCGAAGCCCTGTCCTTCTCCCGCGATGGCAAAGGAAGAACAGGACTTCGACAGGCTCAGCCCGAACGGTTTGGATGGGGACGATCGTCGGGGTCATCTCCGGCATCCTAATCATCAGGCGTGGACCAGTCCCGGTGCATCCTCGAGTTCGAGGCACAGATATTTGAGTTCCAGATAATCGTCGATGCCGTGGCGGGAGCCTTCGCGGCCGAGGCCGGAGGATTTCACGCCGCCGAAGGGCGCGACCTCGGTGGAGATCAGTCCGGTGTTGATGCCGACGATGCCGGTTTCCAGCCGCTCGGCCATGCGCCACACGCGTGAGACGTCGCGGGCATAGACATAGGCGGCAAGGCCGTATTCGGATGCGTTGGCGGCGGCCACCGCGTCCTCGTCATGCGTGAAGCGGACGATGGCGGCGAGCGGGCCGAAGGTTTCCTCCACCAGCACCGCCATGCCGTCCGCCGCGTCGGCGATCAGCGTGGGTTCGAAGAAACGGCCGCCCAGCGCGTGGCGGCGGCCGCCCGCCACCAGCCGCCCGCCGCGCGTGAGCGCGTCGGCGACATGCAGCTCCACCTTGGCGACCGCCTGGTCGTCGATCAGCGGGCCGATCGTCACGCCATCGTCCGCGCCATTGCCCACTTTCAGCTTCGCGATCGCCTCGGCGAACAGCGCCACGAACGCGTCATAGACGCCGTCCTGCACATAGAAGCGGTTGGCGCACACGCAGGTCTGGCCGGCATTGCGGAACTTGCTGGCGATCGCGCCCTCGACGGCGGCGGGCAGGTCCGCATCGTCGAGCACGATGAAGGGCGCGTTGCCACCCAGTTCCAGGCTCAGCTTCTTGATGGTCGGCGCCGATTGCGCATAGAGCGCGGCGCCCACGGCGGTGGAGCCGGTGAAGCTGACCTTGCGCACGATCGGGTTCGCGGTCAGTTCCCCGCCGATCGCGCGGGCGGCGCTGCCGGTGACGATGTTGAGCACGCCCGCGGGCACGCCCGCCTGTTCGGCGAGCGCGGCAAAGGCGAGCGCGGTGAGCGGGGTCTGCTGCGCGGGCTTCACCACCACGGTGCAGCCGGCGGCCAGCGCGGGGGCGATCTTGCGCGTGATCATCGCCGCCGGGAAATTCCAGGGCGTGATCGCCGCGACCACGCCGATCGGCTGCTTCAGCGCGAACAGGCGCTTGTCGGGCAAATGGCCGGGGATCACGTCGCCATAGACGCGCTTCGCCTCTTCCCCGAACCATTCGATGAAGGACGCGGCATAGGCGATCTCGCCGCGCGCCTCCGCCAGCGGCTTGCCCTGTTCGGCGGTCAGCAATTCGGCCAGTTGATCCTGATGCGCGACGATCAGATCGAAGTAACGGCGCAGGATCGCCGCGCGCGCCTTGCCGGTGCGGGCCGACCATTCGGGGAAGGCGCGGTGCGCGGCCTCGATCGCGGCGCGGGTTTCATCGGCGCCGAATTCGGGCACGCGGCCGATCACCTGACCCGTGGCCGGGTTGGTCACCGGCAGCCATGCCTCGCCGGACAGCCATTCCCCGCCGATCAGGCAGGCATCGCGCAGCAGGGCGTTCATCAGTTGCCCGCGCCCAGCTTCATGATCTTGTGCTCGCCGGTGGCGAAGGCGAGATTCTTGGTTTCCATGTAGAAATCGAAGCTCCAGTCTCCGCCGTCGCGGCCGATGCCGCTGGCCTTCACCCCGCCGAACGGGGTGGGCAGGTGGCGCACATTCTCGCTGTTCACCCAGACCATGCCCGCTTCCAGCGCGTTCGACACGCGCAGCGCGCGGCCGATGTCGCGCGTCCACACATAGCCGGCCAGGCCGTAATCCACGTCATTGGCCTTGGCGATCGCATCCGCCTCGTCGTCGAAGGGGATGGCGGTGAGCACGGGGCCGAAAATCTCCTCGCGCGCGATCCGCATCGTCTGTTCGGCGGCGGTGTAGAGCGTGGGGGAATAGAAATAGCCGGGCCGGTCGATCCGCTTGCCGCCCGCCGCGATCGTTGCGCCGTCGCCTTGCGCGATCTCGGCATAGCTGCACACCTTGCCCAGATGGCGCTCATGGATCAGCGGGCCGACCTCGGTGGCGGGATCGAAGGGATCGCCCACCTTCAGCGCGGCGGCGCGTTCGGCGATGCGCGCGACGAAGCCGTCATAGATCGAACGCTGCACCAGCACGCGCGACGAGGATGTGCAGCGCTGGCCGTTGAGCGAATAGATCATGAAGACCACGGCATCGAGCGCGCGCTCCAGATCGGCATCGTCGAACACGATCACCGGATTCTTGCCGCCCAGTTCGAAATGGACGCGCTTCAGCGTGTCCGCACCCTGCTTCATGATCGCGCTGCCCGTCTTCGATTCGCCGACAAAGGCGATCGCCTTGATGCCGGGATGTTCGGTCAGCCGCCGTCCGGTCGATTCGCCCAGGCCGTTGACCGAGTTGAACACGCCGGCGGGCAGCCCCGCATCATGCGCGATCTCGACGAGCAGCCGCGCCGAATAGGGCGACCATTCGGCGGGCTTGTGCACCACGGTGCAGCCGGCGGCCAGCGCGGGCGCGATCTTCCATGTGGACAGCATGAAGGGCGTGTTCCACGGCGTGATCACCGCGACCGGGCCGATCGGATAGCGCGTCGTGACGTTGAGATGGCCGGGGGAGGGCAGCGCCTGCCCATCGGCGGCGCCCGGCGCGCGATCGGCGAAGAAGCGGAAATTCTCGGCGCCGCGCAATGCCGCCTTCGACATGAAACGCCAGGTCTGCCCCGCGTCCAGGCATTCGATCGAAGCGATCTCGTCGGCGCGCGCCTCGATGCCGTCGGCGATCCTGTGCAGGATCTCCTTGCGCTTCTCGCCGGGGGTGGTTGCCCAGCCATGGAAGGCGCCGACGGCGGCGTCGACCGCCGAATCGAGTTCGGCGGGGGTCGCGTCCTTCGCCTGGCCCAGCTCCTCGCCGGTCGACGGATCATAGATCGGGAACGCCTCTCCATCGCCGGAAACGGCCGCGCCCGCGATATAATGGCCCAGCGGCCGGGTGCGGAACGGCTCGGTGGTTTTCAGAGCCAGTTCGCGGCGCTTGGCGGGCATGGGTATCTCCGAATGAAATGGTTATCGTGTTAAATATATACTCGGAGTTTCGCCGCCGTCAAACCACTTCTGGCCCCGAAGCGCCGAATGCTCCGGTTGACATTTATCGTGTTAAGTATCATCCCTTGGGCCTCATTCAAACCGATCGAGAGCAGGATGTTCGCGGGCACCGCATATGGAATCGCACTCAATGACGGCGCGCAACTGAGCGCGCTGGATCCGGCGTTTCACGAAAAGCCCTATGGCCAGCCACCCAGGGCGCCGGTGCTCTATGTGAAGTCCGGGCCGGGCATCGTGCGGGGCGGCGCGGCCATCGCCGTGCCGCAGGGCGCGGACGGGCTGGTGCTGGGCGCGACGATCGCGTTGCAGCGGACGGTGACGGGTTTCGGCGCGGCGCGGCTGGCGCTCGACCTCGCGGTGCCGCACCAGAGCTTCTTCCGGCCCGCCATCGCCGAACTGGGGCGCGACGGCCTGCTGGCGGTGGGCGATGCCGGCGTGGTTCCCGCCGCGCTGGACGATCTGGAGATCGTGACGACGGTGAACGGCGCGGAGGTCCATCGCTGGAACCTGTCGCGCCTGCACCGCGACGTCCGCACCGCGATCGCCGACGTCACCGCCTATATGTCGCTGCTGCCGGGGGACATGCTGCTGGCGGGCGTCGCCGGCGACGCGCCGATCGGCCGCGCGGGCGACCGGATCGAGATCGCCGCGAACGGCCTTGCGGGGCTGACGGTGACGCTTGGCGCGGCAGAAGGAGGCCGACCATGAAGCATGTCCGCCTCGTCCATGCCGGACGCGAGCAATGGGGTGTGATGACCGAAGACGACAGCCGGATCCGGCTGGCCTCCGGCATCGAGCTGCCTTTCGATTCGGCGGTGCTGCTGCCCCCCGTCACGCCGGGCGCGCGGATCTTCGCGCTGGGGCTCAACTATGCCGATCACTCGGCCGAACTGGGCTTCAAGGCGCCGGACAAGCCGCTGGTCTTCCTGAAGGGGGCGAACAGCCTGGTCGCGCATCGCGGCACATCCTGGCGACCGCGCGACGCCGAGCAGATGCACCCGGAATGCGAACTGGTGGCGGTGATCGGCCAAACCGCGCGCAACGTGGCGGCGGCCGACGCGCTGGCGCTGGTCGGCGGCTATACCGTCGCGTGCGACTATGCCGTGCGCGAGTATCTGGAGAATTATTACCGGCCGAACCTGCGCGTGAAGAATCGCGACGCGCTGACGCCGCTGGGGCCGTGGATCGTCGATGCCGCCGACGTGGCCGATCCGCAGGCGCTGGCGCTCTCGACGCGGATCAACGGCAAGACCGTCCAGTCGGGCTCCACGGGCGAAATGGTTTTCCCCATCGCCGATCTGATCGCCTATCTTTCGGCGATCACGACGCTGGAGCCCGGAGACATGATCCTGACCGGAACGCCGCATGGCGTGGCCTTTGTCGCCCCGGGCGACGAAGTGGAGTGCGAGGTGGAGGGCATCGGCCGGCTGGTCAACCATGTGGACTGGCAGCCATGAGCCTGTACCAGCTTTCCAGGCTGCTGTTCGAACTCAACCGCGATCGCGCGTTGCAGGACGCATTCACCGCCGACGCGGCGGCGGTCGCCGATCGCTATGCGTTGACCGAAGAGGAGCGGGGCGCGGTGCTCCAGCCCGATATCGGCCTGCTCTACGTGCTGGGCGTCAACGGGCAGATCCTGATGCATTTCGCGGCGTTCAGGCAGATCGCCTGGGCGGATTACCTGCAGATGATGCGCGACGGCGTTCGCCAGCACGGCCCGGTGCGCGACGGCGTCTATGCGATGACGAGCGGGCTGGATGAAAAGGTTGCCGGCGTATGAGCCTCGTCTTCACCGGAATTTGCAGCCATGGCCCCGGCATCACCGGGCGCGCCGATCTGGCGCCGCCGGAACTGCGCGATCCCTTCTTCGCGGCCTATCACGCGATGCGCGACGCGCTGCACGCGACGAAGCCCGATGCGGTGATCATCGTCGCGGCCGAACATTTCGCCAATTTCTTCATGAACAACATGCCGTCCTTCGCGATCGGCATGGCCGATGGTTATGAAGGGCCGATCGAGGATCCGGACTGGCTGCGCATCCCGCATCGCACGGTGCGCGGCGATGCCGCGCTGTCGCGCCGCATCATCGCGGAGGTGCAGCAGACCGTCGACCTCTCCTATGCCGAGGAATGGAAGTTCGATCACGGCATCATGGTGCCGCTGAGCTTCCTCGATCCCGAAAACACCCTGACGGTGATCCCCGCGAACATCAATTGCCAGGGGCCGCCGCTGGCGCCGCTGGCGCGCGCCTGGGCGTTCGGCGAAGCGCTGCGCCGCGCGGCGGACGCGGTGCCCGAACGGATCGCGCTGGTGGCGACGGGCGGCATTTCCCACTGGCCCGCCACGCCCGACAGCGGCCGCGTGAACGAGGCGTGGGACCGCGAGTTCCTGCGCCGCTGGGCGCTCAATGACCGCGCATTGCTCACCGCCTATACCGACGCTGAAACCTATGCCGATGCGGGGCAGGGCGGGTTCGAGATCCGCACGCTGATCGCCGCCGCCGCCGCCGCGCGCGGGCCGGGCACCGTGCATTTCTTCGCGCCGATCCCGATCTTCAGCACCGGCTGCTTCATCGCCACGGCGGAGATCGCCTGATGGCGCACGCGACCGTCGAATGGACCGACAATCTCGAAGGGGATTTCGACCTGAAGGGCCTGCTCGCGCTGATCGCGGCGGAGATGCGCGAGCGTTCGGGCGGGGTGTTTCCCGTGGGCGGCATCCGCGTCCGCGCGATCCGGATCAGCGACTATGTGATCGCCGACGGCGCCGGGCCCGAAGACGCCTTCATCAATATCGACGTGAAGATGGGCGCGGGGCGCGACGCCGCGTTCCGCCAGGCATTCTTCACGCAGATGTTCGACGCGGTCAAAGCCCAGTTGGGCGACCTGTTCGATCGCCGCCCGCTCGCGCTCTCGCTCTATGTCGAGGAGGCGGAGGGCTGGAAGCACAACACGATCCACAAGCGCCTTGCTGCCCAGGGCCGGAGCTAGAACCATGACGCTGACCACCGACCAGATCGCCGCGATCGCGGAGCGGCTCGACGCGGCCGAACGCGGCCGCACGCAGATTTCGCAGCTCTCGCTCGCCCATCCCGACATGACGATCGAGGATGCCTATGCCGTCCAGCGCGCCTGGACGAAGAAGAAGATCGCCGATGGCCGCAAGCCGATCGGCCACAAGATCGGGCTGACGAGCCGCGCGATGCAGCGCTCCTCCAATATCGACGAGCCCGATTACGGCCTGCTGCTCGACGATATGCTGTTTCCCGACGGGCGCGATATCCCGATCGAGCGCTTCATCGTGCCGCGCGTCGAGGTGGAACTCGCCTTCCGCCTGAAGCAGCGGCTGTCCGGCCCCGATTGCACGCTGTTCGATGTGCTCGACGCCACCGACTATATCGTGCCCGCGATCGAGATCATCGACGCGCGCATCGAACAGGTGGACAAGGCCACGGGCACGACGCGCAAGGTGTTCGATACGATTTCGGACAATGCCGCCAATGCCGGGCTGGTGCTGGGCGGCCGCCCGGTGCGGCCGATGGACGTGGACCTGCGCTGGGTTTCCGCGCTGATCTTCAGGAACGGCGTGATCGAGGATTCGGGCGTCGCCGCGGCGGTGCTCGGCCATCCCGCGCACGGCCCCGCCTGGCTCGCCAACAAGCTGCACCCCTATGGCGAGGTGCTGGAAGCCGGCGAGATCATCCTGGGCGGCAGCTTCACCGCGCCCGTCCCGGCGCGCGCGGGCGACAGCTTCCATGTCGATTTCGGCCCGCTGGGCACCATTTCGGTGCGCTTCGCATGAGCGCGTTCGGAGACTGGATCCACGCCGCCGGCACCGCGCGCCTCGGGCTCTGGCAGGCGCTGGCCACCCCCTATACCGCCGAGATCTGCGCGCAGGCGGGCTATGACTGGCTGTTGTTCGACGGCGAGCATGCGCCCAACACGCTGCAGACCCTGCTCGCGCAATTGCAGGCGGCAGCACCCTATCCGGTCCATCCGATCGCGCGCGTGCCGGTGGGCGACCCCGTCCATATCAAGCAATATCTCGATATCGGTTTCCAGACGCTGCTGCTGCCGATGGTCGACAGCGCCGCGCAGGCGGCCGCGCTGGTTTCCGCGTCGCGCTTTCCGCCGCGCGGCACGCGCGGGGTGGCGAGCGCCACCAGCCGCGTCTCGCGCTTCGGCGCCGACACCAGCTACCTCAGGCAAGCGCATGAACGCGTCGCGCTGATCGCGCAGATCGAAAGCCGCGCCGCGCTCGACGCGGTCGATGCGATCGCCGCGGTCGAGGGGATCGACGCGCTGTTCATCGGCCCCGCCGATCTCGCCGCCTCGCTCGGCCATCTCGGCGATCCGCGCCATGCCGATGTGCAGGCGGCGATCGAGACGGCGCGCGCCGCGATCGCGGCGGCGGGCAAGCCGGCCGGCATCTTCGCGCTCGACCTTGCCGATGCGCGCGCCAAGATCGCGCAGGGCTTCGCCTTCGTCTCGATCGGCACCGATGTCGGGCTGCTCGCCAATGGCGCCCGCGCGCTGCTGCGGAGCGCGACCGAAACCGCCTGAACATAATCGGGGTGAGGCCATCGCCCCGCATCACCAGAGGATCAGCAATGCTCGATACGCCCTTCAATCTCGTCATCAACGGCCAGCCGGTGGGAAGCGCCGGGCGGATCGACGTGATCGATCCGGCGACCGGGCGGCCCTTCGCGCATTGCCCGCTCGCCACGATCGAACAGCTCGACGACGCGGTCGCCGCCGCGCGCGCCGCCTTTCCGGGCTGGGCGGCGACGCCGATCGACGCGCGCGCCGATGCGCTGCTGCGGCTGGGCGCGCTGATCGAGGAGAACCAGGCCGATCTGGCGGCGCTGCTGTCGCGCGAGCAGGGCAAGCCCGTCAAATCGGCGCAGGGCGAGATCGGCGGCGCGGTCTACTGGATCCGCGCGACGGCGGGGCTGCGCCCCAAGGTGGAGCGCATCGAGAATCCCGAAGGCCCGGTGATCGAGATCCACCGCAAGCCGCTGGGCGTGGTCGGTTCGATCACGCCGTGGAACTTCCCGGTGATGATCGCGATCTGGCACGTCATTCCCGCGCTGCTGGCGGGCAACAGCGTGGTGCTGAAGCCGTCGCCCAACACGCCGCTGACGACGCTGCGCATCGGCGAGCTGGCGAGCGCCGTGTTGCCCGCCGGCGTGTTCAACGTGGTGACCGGCGATGTCGAGATCGGATCGGGCATCGCCCGCCATCCGGGCATCGACAAGATCGTCTTCACCGGATCGACGGGCACGGGCCGCGCGATCATGCGCGACGGCGCTGCGAACCTGAAACGCCTCACGCTCGAACTGGGCGGCAACGACGCCGCGATCGTGCTTTCCGACGCCGATGTCGACGCGATCGTGCCGCGCCTCTTCTCCGCCTCGTTCGGCAATAGCGGGCAGATCTGCGCGGCGATCAAACGGCTCTATGTCCATGAGTCGCTCTACGACACGGTCGCGGCGCGGCTGGCGGAACTGGCGGCGGCGGCGGTCGTCGGCCCGGGCGACGGGGCGGACAGCCAGTTCGGCCCGCTCCAGAACCGCAGGCAATACGACTATGTCCGCGCGCTCGCCGAGGATGCGAAGGCCAATGGCGGCCGGTTCCTGAGCGGCGGCGAGGCGCCGGATGGCGACGGCTATTTCTTCCCGCTCTCCGTGCTCGTCGATGTGAGTGATGGCATGCGCATCGTCGACGAGGAGCAGTTCGGCCCGATCCTGCCGGTCATCCGCTTCAGCGATCCGGAGGATGCGCTGGCGCGCGCCAATCGCGGCGAGAACGGGCTTGGCGGATCGGTCTGGTCGTCGGATCCCGGCGCGGCGGCGGCGCTCGCCATGCGGCTCGAATCGGGCAGCGCCTGGGTCAACGACCATTCGACCATCTCGCCCCTGGTGCCGTTCGGCGGCGCCAAGCAGTCGGGCATCGGCGTCGAGTTCGGCCAGCATGGGCTCGACGAATATACCCAGATCCAGACGCTGCGCCTGCCGCGTGGCTGAACGTCATTCCGGATAATGCGCCAGCACCCATGCCGTTCGGGCTGAGCTTGTCGAAGCCCTGTTCTTCCTTGGAATTGAAGCAGAAGGACAGGGCTTCGACAGGCTCAGCCCGAACGGGGGAATTGGCGATGGCGATATCCGCCCGGCATCTCAAGGCATGTGCGTCTGTTTGCCTGATCCCAGCCGGCGCGCTTTCGACGGGATGACGAACAAAGGCCCGACTGCCTCGCAATGTGTGACGAATTGTGAGATTGCGTCACGTATAGCGAGACGCTAAGGAAGAGCAGTCCGATGGAATCGGACAGCCGCGCCGGCTGTTTGTCCGTCATGAAATTTCGAGCGGTTCGACTGGAACCGCGCAGCGCTCTCAGGGAGTCACCATGTTTGCCGATCTCAGCGATGCCCCTCTCGATCCCATTCTCGGCATGGCGCAGGTCTTCGCCGGCGATCCCAGCCCGCAGAAGATCGATCTGGGCATCGGCGTCTACAAGGACGAGAATGGCAACGTCATCGTCCTCGATACGGTGAAGCAGGCCGAGGAATATCTGCGCAACACGCAGACGACCAAGAGCTACCTCTCCTCGGCGGGCAATCCGCAATATAACGATGCGGTGCGCGGCCTGATCTTCGCGCCCGGATCGGACGCGCATGGCCGCGCGCGGACGATCCAGACGCCGGGCGGAACGGGCGCGCTGCGCGTCGGCGCCGATTTCATCGCCAAGCTTCGCCCCGGCGCGCGCGTGTTCATGCCCGATCCCACCTGGCCCAACCACCCGGCGCTGTTCCGCGCGGCGGGCGTCGAGACCGTGGTTTATCCCTATTATGACGTCGCCGCCGGTCGGATCCGTTTCGATGCGATGATGGACGCGCTGGGCGAACAGCTCACCGCCAACGACGTGCTGCTGCTGCACGGCTGCTGCCACAATCCCTCGGGCGCGGATCCCGATCAGGCGCAATGGGCCGCGATCGCCGAACTGCTGGAGCGCACGGGCGCGATGCCCTTTGTCGATCTCGCCTATCTCGGCTTCGGCCATGGGCTGGAGCCTGATCGCGCGGGCATCAACATCCTGGCGGCGCGGGTGCCGGAGATGATCGTCGCCAGCTCCTGCTCCAAGAATTTCGCGCTGTATCGCGAACGCACCGGCGCGCTGACCCTGGTCGCGGGCGGGGAGCGGCAGGTGGAGGCCGCGAAGGGCCATTTGCTGCCGGTGGTGCGCGCCAATTACTCGATGCCGCCCGATCACGGCGCCGCCGTCGTCGCGCACATCCTGGGCACCCCCGCGCTGCGCGCCGAATGGGAAGTGGAGCTGAACGGCATGCGCGAGCGCATCCGCCGGGTGCGGCTGGAACTGGTGAACCAGCTTGCCGGCAAGGGCGGTCGCGACTTTTCCTATCTTGCCGATCAGACCGGCATGTTCGCGCTGCTCGGCATTTCGCCCGCGCAGGTCCAGTCTCTGCGCAGCGACTGGCATATCTACGCGACGGACAGCGGGCGCGCCAATCTGGCGGGCCTGACCATGGCCAATGTGGCGCATGCGGCGGAGGCGTTCGCAAGCGTCACCCGATAGGGAGAAGCGCATGGGCGGGTGCCCGATCGGGCACTTGACCCCATGCGCCCACTCCATATAGATAACGTGTTAAGTTTATGGCGGATCCGGATTGGCCCATCGGCCCCTTGGCGGTCGCCGCTCAACCAGATGACGGAGAAATATCTGTGACCCAGTATGAACCGCAGGAACGCACCGGGGGCGAGGCGCTGGTCGAACAGCTCATCGTGGAGGGCGTGACCGACATTTTCGGCATTCCCGGCGTTCAGCTCGACTGGGCGGTCGAGGCCATTCGCGAGCGTGGCGACCGGCTGCGCTTCGTCGTGCCCCGGCACGAACAGGCGACCTCCTACATGGCGGACGGCTATGCGCGCACGACGGGCAAGGAAGCCGTCTGCATGGTCGTGCCCGGCCCCGGCATGCTCAACGCGCTGTCCGGCATCTCCACCGCCTATGCCTGCAACGCGCGGGTGTTGTTCCTGGTCGGCCAGATCCCGTCGGACACGATCGGCAAGGGCTATGGCATGCTGCACGAACTGCCCGACCAGTCGGGCATGCTCAAGAAGCTCGTCAAATGGCATGCGATCGCGGAGAAGGCGGAGGATTTCCCCGCGCTGGTGAACGAGGCTTTCGCCCAGCTCCGCTCCGGCCGCCCCCGGCCGGTCGCGATCGAACTGCCGACCGATCTGCTCCAGGCGCGCGCGGTGAGCGCGCTGCTGCCGCCGGCGCCCTATGCGCCGACCAAACCCGATACCGGCCTGATTGGCGAGGCGGCGGCGCTGCTCGCCAATGCGCGGTTCCCCGTGATCCAGTCGGGCGGCGGCGTGCTCGCGTCGGACGGCGGCGAAGCGCTGCGCGCGCTCGCGGAGCGGCTTCAGGCGCCTGTCGTGATGAGCGAGAATGGCCGCGGCACGCTCGACGATCGCCATCCGCTGGCGCTGACCGCGCTGGGCGGCCGATCGGTCCTGCCGCATGCCGATGTCGTGCTGGTCGCGGGCAGCCGCTTCCTCGACGGCCACGCGCATCCGATCAATGCCTCGGCGGGCACGAAGTACATCTATCTGAACGTCGAGCCCAATGACTGGGAAGCGCCGCGCCTGCCGGGCCTGTCGATCCTGGGCGACGCGCGGCTGGGGCTGGAGGCGCTGCTGGCGGCGCTGCCCGCCGATCTCGATCGCGCGGACGTTTCGGAGAAGGTCGCGCTCGTCAAGGACTGGATCAAGCTCCAGACCGGCGCGATCCAGCCGCAGACCGATTTCGTCGCCGCGCTGCGCGGCACCATGGCCGATGACGACATCCTGGTCAGCGAGCTGACCCAGGTCGGCTATTTCTCCAATATCGGCTATCCCGTGCACAGCGCGCGCGCCTTCATCACGCCGGGCTATCAGGGCACGCTGGGCTATGGCTTCAACACCGCGCTGGGCGCCGCGCACGGCAATCCCGGCAAGCGCGTCGTCTCGCTGAACGGCGATGGCGGCTTCAGCTGGGGCCTGCAGGAACTGGCGACCGCCGCGCGCGAGAATTACGACCTCTCGGTCGTCGTCTTCGTCGACGGCTATTACGGCAATGTCCGCCGCATCCAGAACCGCGTGTTCGGCAAGGAGATCGGCGTCAAGCTGACCAATCCCGATTTCGAGCTGCTCGCGAAAGCCTATGGCCTGCACACCCAGGCGGTGGACTCGCCCGAGGGACTGCGCGACGCGCTCCAGGCCGCGAAGGACCGCGGCGGCCCCGCGCTGATCCAGGTGGCGGTGGGCGTGATGCCCAGCCCCTGGGCGCTGATCCACCCCTTCGTCCCCTCGATGGTGCCGGTGCCGCCCAATCCGCTGGGCGAGCCTGAAGCGGCCTGAGGCCGGTTTCGAAACGATATGCCGGGGTTCGGCGGGCAAGGCTCGCCGGACCCCGTTTGCGTTGCGGCGGTGCTGTGATTGTCCCACCCGTCATGCCAGCCCTTCGACTGCCTGCAAGCAGGCGCTCAGGACAGGCGCTGGCATCCGCCACAGGATGAAGCTCGATTACCGTGCCCTCCCGATGTCATTCCTGCGCACGCGGGAGACGTAGTCGACCGCAGGTCAATCCAGCTTCTTCTTCTTCTTCTTCTTTATGCTTCACGGAAAAGCTGGATCCCCGCATTCGCGGGGATGACAAGTGAGGGATCGGGAACCAGGCGCCCGCGCTACTCGCCCTTGCTCTCGCTCGGCGCGAATTCGGCGAGGACCTCGCTGAACGCCGCCAGTTCCGACAGCAGCGTCTGCAGGCGCTCCTGCCCGAACGCCGCGACATAATTGTTGATCAGCACCAGGGTGAAGGCGGCGGTGTGATCGATCACGTCCTGCCCCTCCGCCGTGATCGCGACGATCGAGCGGCGGCGGTCGGTCTTGTCGAGCTTGCGCGCGACCAGCTTGCGATCGACCAGTTCCTTCAGGATGCGCGTCACGCTGGGGCCGTGCAGCATTGCTTCCTCGGCCAGTTCGGCGATGCCGAGCGGGCCTTCGTCCGAAAGCACGCGCAGCACGCGCCATTGCTGCTCGGTCACATTGGCCTCGCGCAGCAGCGGGCGGATGGGCGCCATGATCGCTTCCCGCGCGGCGAGCAGCGATCCCGCGACCGATTTCTTGTAGGGGGCGAGCTTGTTGGGAGGAGCCATGTCGTTCCTATAGAGAAAAAGGGAACGGACGGGCAACAATGTCGATGGCGATTTTATCGCCCAACTCCTTGAAAATCGGTGGTACGGCACGCTTTTCCGGGAAAGATTCCGCGCGTTCGCCGATCGCCGCCGCGCGTCCCTGGCCGTCAGACGTTGAGATTGACCGAAACGATCCAGGCTTCCCCGTCGCCGGCATTGAGATAGGCATGGCCAATGCGGCTGTCGATATAGACGCCTTCGCCCACGTCGAGCACGCGGGGTTCGTAGAATTCGGTGTGGATCTCCACGCGGCCCTCCACGACCAGGATGAACTCCTCGGCGTCGTGGCGCAGCAGCTCGCCGAACTCCTCCAATGTGCGCGTCTTGCACTGGCAGCGGATGGGAATCATCGCCTTCACGCGCAGGTCGCTGCACAGATAGTGATAATTATATTTGGGCGTTTCAACCGGCAGGCCCGATCCCCTGGGCGCCCAGCTTATTCGCCCGGTCGGCGCGCCGCGCACGCTTTCCTGCGGCGTTTCCGGCGACAGGAATTCGGAGAAACTGACATCGAACGCTTCCGAGATCTGCTGGATCCGGTCGTAGTTCAGGGTCAGCGCGCCGTGCTCCACCTTGGAGAGGGTGGACAGCGGGATGCCCGATTTCGCGCTCAGCGTCGCCAGGCTCCATTGGCGCGACTTGCGCAGCGCCTTGATCCGCTGCCCCATCGGCCCGGCATGTTTGCGTGAAACTCCCATCGATGTCCCCTGCGCCTCCAGGGGATCGGAAGCGTGTGATGGCATGCGGGATAGCCATCGCCACCGCCGGGGTCAAAAGGGTTGGCGCGGCAGCCGCGATCGCCATCCGGCGCATCGCCGCGCGGAGGTTTCAGGGCCGCCGCACGCCATCGATCCGGCGGGTGATCTCCGCCTGCTCGGCCGGCGATTTCGTCCGCCACCAGCGCGCGACATAGGCGCTGCTCATCGGCACCAGCCGTCCGCGCCAGCGCGCGATCTGCGCCTTGGGGAAATGATTGTCCGCGCCCAGCAGATAATGGTCGAAAAAGGCGAGCACCATGTCGTTCTGGGTGCCGATCAGGTCGCCCGCCGGCGCGGTGCCCAGCATCATCCCCTTCAGCGGCCAGCGGATGAACAGCGGGAAATCGGTGATGCCGACATGTTTGGAATCGGCCAGCATCACACGGTGCATATCGGGCAGGCTTCCGGCATTGGCGAAGCGTTCATAGGAGAATTCGTTGCTGCCGCGCGGTTCCGCCGGCGCGGGCGCGCCGAGCAGCTTGAAGATGTGTGACGGATCTGAATGGAACATCAGGAACGGCACCGGCATGTCGCGGTCGAACGCGTCATAGCCCAGATCGGTGCCGTCCAGATTGATGCCGGCCGCGCAGCGCCGATCGATCATGCAGACCGCGCCGCTGGTGGCGCCGCCGAACGACATGCCCAGTTCGCCCACCCGATCGTAACGACCGGCGGCGACCAGCGGGGCGACGGCGGCGGGCACCGCGCCCTTTTGCAGCCGGTCGTGCACGAACAGCCGGTCGGCCAGCCATGTCGCCGCGCTGCGCATGCCGATCCGGTCGTTCGATTTCACCGCGTCCGCGCGCAGCTTCAGCATCGCGTCCAGCCGTGCGCCCGGATCGGCTGCGGCCACCGCCTTCACCAGCACGGGATCGGGCTTGCCGTCCGACGGCTTTTGCGGGGGCAGCGGTTCGAACGGGACGACGTCGCCATTGGGGAACAGCGTGGCGCCCGCGTCGCCGCTATGCTGGATCGAGACGACCATATAGCCGTGGCTGGCGAGCTGTTCGAGCAGCACGCTGTTCTGCGCCAGGAACGAGGTATAGCCGTGGCTGTAGAACAGCACCGGCAGCGCGCGGGCGCCGGGCGCCAGCGGCGCATCCTCATAGGCGTTGGTGGGCACATGCCAGAGATGGCTGAACAGCGGCGGAAAGCCGATGGAGTCGCCGATCGCGCGGCCGGACATGCCGGCCTCCGCGCGCGTCATATAGGGGCGCGGGCGCATGCCGGAGACGTCGCCCGCCGGATACCAGATGCGGACGAGCAGGCGGCGCGGCTGATCGGCCGGAACGCCCGAGACGCCCTTGCGGGACGGATCGTCGAGCTCGAAGGTCCGCACCCCCACCGCATGGTCGCCATCGGGCCTGGGCAGCGCCCGCACCGGGAATATCCAGACCGGGAAGAGCAGCGCCAGCGCGAGGCACAGCCACAGCAGCCCGGTGATCCAGGGCAGGCGCCAGGGCCTGGCTGCGCGCCCCGCCTTCGTGGCGCGATCGGCCCGCCAGCGCGACGCGGCGATCGCGACCAGCGCGAGCACGCCGAACAGGGCGCCGCCGCCCACCTGCCAGCGATCGATCATGATGCCCCAGAGCGCCACGCCGATGATCGCGACGGCCAGCCCCGCCAGCACCGCGCGCCGCCGCGTGTCACGCCAGCCGAGCCAGCAGGCGACGAATCCGGCCACCAGCAGCGCCTGCACCCAATCGACACCCATCATCAGACGCACCCTCCCGTCGCGACACTCGCGTATCTCTATTCGGGATGGCTCCGATTGTCTCCAAATTTTCTTATCAGAGAAATTTTCTATTCAGGATGATCTGATGATGGCGCGCGTTGTCGCCGCTATCTTCGATGCGACTGCGGAGGGTGGTGCGGCAACGCGCCGCAGGTGAATTTCCTGAAAGATTCTGACGCTTGAGGATTTCGCGAAATGGCGCGGCCGGAGGGGGCGTGTCCGATAGCCGAACGCAGCGCACGTCTAGGCGCGGCCCCCCGAAAAGGGGTCTATTTCGTGATCTGCGGGAAAATGGTGCTGCCGGTGAGGATTGAACTCACGACCTCAGCCTTACCAAGGATGCGCTCTACCACTGAGCTACGGCAGCACGGCCCGACGGGCGGTTGCGGGCCTATGGCGGAGGGGCGGGCGTTCGTCAAGGCGGGCTTGCCCTGTTCTCGCCAATCTGTTTGGAATTGTCGCGATGGGCAAGCAACAGGATGAGCGCGCGGCGCGTCTGGCGGAGGCGTTGCGCGAGAATCTGCGCCGGAGAAAGGCGCAGGCACGCGAAGGGCAGGGGGATGGCGCGCCCGTGGACGCGCGCGAATCGGCTTCGACCGATGCCGGTGATTCGTCCGAATCATGACGATCGCCACCGCGCCCACCATCCTGACCGAGCGCACGATATTGCGCGCGCACCGGCATGGGGATTTCGAACGCTTCGCGCAGATCTGGGGCGATGCGGAGGTGACCCGATTCGTCGGCGGCGTGCCGTTGCCGCGCGGCGACGCATGGACGCGTTTCCTGCGCGCGGTCGGGCTATGGCCGATCATGGGCTATGGCTATTGGGCGGTCGAGGATCGCGGCGATGGCCGCTATCTGGGGCTTGTCGGACTGGCCGAACTCGAACGCGGCATTCCCGCGATCGCCGGCGTGCCCGAAGCGGGCTGGGTGTTCGGGCCGGATGCGCATGGCCGGGGCATCGCCAGCGAAACCGTCGGCGCGATCATCGGCTGGGCCGACGCCAATCTTCCGGATCCCGAAACCTGCTGCATCATCGACACCGAAAACGCGGCATCGATTCGCGTGGCGGAAAAGACGGGTTTCGTCCTTGCCGGGCCGGAGGATTACCGAGACGGGCGGATATTGGTGTTCAGGCGGCCGCGCGCGGGCTGATACGGGCGCCCGATGAGCGGAAACTCACCGGGCGCCGGCATCACGCCGCCATTCGGTAGCAATCGCTGCCGTCGGGAAGCGCATCGTCCTCCGCCAGCGCGTAGAGCGCGCACGGGGCCTCGCCGGCGCGCCCCGCGCTGGGGCGGTTGACGATGGATCCGGTGGGGCGGAAACCCAGCTTGCGCAGCACGTTGCCCGACGCGGGATTGTCGAGGAAATGCGACGCGACGACGCGGCCGAGCTTCAGCGTGCGCGCGATGCCGATCAGCGCCTGGCCGGCCTCCGTGGCATAGCCCAGGCCCCAATGGGGGCGGGCGATCCAATAGCCCATCTCGATATCGCCGCCCGGCGCGCGGCCGAGCCCGCAGCCGCCCACCAGCCGTGGCGCGCCATGGGTGCGCGCGGTGATCAGGAACTGGGGCAGCGCCGGATGGCGCTCCGCCGCCAGGAAATCCCGGGCATGATCGATATCATAGGGCCAGGGAGCGGTGGCGAGGTTGCGGACGACCATTTCATCGCCGATCGCGGCGGCCAGCGCGGCCGCATCCTCCGGCCAGCCGGGCCGGAGCAGCAATCTGGGGGTACGCGCGAACATGTCTCTCTCCTCTATGTCGCGCCCCATGCCGCAATCAGATTACGCCATGGAGACAATGGGATGAGGGAGACAAAGAAAAAGGGAGCGGGGGCGACCCCTCTCCCTCTTCACCTGCCGCAGCAGGTTTTCGGGCCGCCCCAGGGGCGACCCGTCATGCGGTTCGCCCGATTTTACTCGGCTGCTTGCGCCATAATATCGACCGAGCAGAATTTGCGGCCAAGCTTGCCGTCGTGGAAGGTCACGCGGCCTTCGACGAGCGCGAACAGCGTGTGATCCTTGCCCATGCCGACATTGCGGCCCGGATAGACCTTGGTGCCGCGCTGGCGCACGATGATGTTGCCCGCGACGACGTCCTGGCCGCCGAACTTCTTCACGCCAAGGCGTCGGCCGGCTGAGTCGCGGCCGTTGCGGGAAGAACCGCCTGCTTTCTTATGTGCCATCTCTCAAAACTCCTGTCGGCGCGCTTACGCGTCGGTCTTCTTCGCGGCCGGCTTCTTGGCGGCTGCGGGCTTCTTCTCGGCGGCGGGCTTGGCGGCCTCAACCTTGGGCTCCTCGGCCTTCTTGGCCGCGGCCTTCGGCTTCTCGTTGCCGATCGCGGTGATCTTCAGGATCGTCATCTGCTGACGATGGCCGTTGCGGCGGCGATAATTGTGCCGGCGGCGCTTCTTGAAGACGATGACCTTCTCGCTCTTCGCCTGCGCGATGATCTCGGCCGAAACCGTCAGATCCTTGGCGGCCTTGAGCTCGCTGCCTTCGCCGGCGAGCAGGACGTCGCCCAGCGAGATCGAATCACCGGCATTGCCAGCGATCTTCTCGACGGCGATCTTGTCTCCTGCGGCAACGCGATACTGCTTGCCGCCCGTGCGCACGATAGCGAACATGGCTTGTCTCTTCATCTTCAAAGCTATCCACACAGGCGAACGGCCACGGCCGGACCCCCGCGCGGGAAAGTGGGGCTGTTAGCTTCGCTTTCCCGCGCTGTCAACGAGGAAAGGGCGCTCAAACCCGCCATTTCCGCGCTCGCGATGTGCGATCACGGTCCCCGGCGGTTCATCGCGCTGAAAGCACGATTCGCCTAGCAGACATGGCATGGGACGTCGATAGGGCGGCCCGAGGAAAGGGTTTTCGATGGCGCTCGCTCGCTTGCTGCTTGGTTCCGCGGTCTCCGCCGCGCTTCTCGCCACCTCGGTCGCGCCGGCGGCGGCGCGGCCGTATCGCGGCCATCATGGCGGCTGGAACGGCGGCTGGCATCATCGCGATCGCGGCGTGCGTGGCGGCGGTCTGCTGGCGGGCGTGGTGATCCTGGGCGGCATCGCGGCGATCGCCGGCATGTCGGCGAAGAAGGATCGCCAGGTCGATGACGAGATCGCCTACCGGAATCGTGCCTACCAGAATCGTGATCGTACAGCCGACGCCTACGCCGATCGGTCCGACGACGGCGAATGGCGTGGCGACGATGCGGGCGGCCGGATCGATTCGCCCGCCATCGACGACGCCCATGCCGGCAACGACGCACAGGTGATTCGCGACGAGGACGCGGCGGTCGACGCCTGCGCCGGCGCCGCCGAGGACGAGGCGCATGCCTATGGCAGCAACGCCAGCGTCCGCGACATCGCGGACGTTCAGGGCGAGGGCACCGAATGGCGCGTGAGCGGCACGGTGGAAACGCGCAATGGCTATCGCGATCGCGCCAGCGCGCGCGGCTTCACCTGCACCGTCCGCTATGGCCAGATCGACGGCGTGCGCCTGGACGGCGAAAGCGTGGCGCTGCGCTGATAAACGTGCGTTGATAAATGAATGTCATTCCCGCGAATGCGGGAATCCAGCGGCACCGTTCTATCCGGAAAGGGCGGTGCAACTGGATTCCCGCGTTCGCGGGAATGACAATTGGAACTGGGGGGCTTAGCTAATCCCGGTGCCACGCCATCGCCGCGCCACGGCGGCGGGTGATCCGCTCCTCCTGCGCGATCAGGGCCAGCGCGATCCGCACCTCCGCGAAATCGTCGCCTTCGCCCGATGCGGCGCGGCGGGCCTCGTCGTCATAGCCGCGCGACGCCAGATAGGTGGCCGCCGCGTCCCGGGCGCGCTCGATCGGGGTCATCTTTCAGAACACCATCTTTCAGGCCATCATCTCTCAGGGACATGCCAGCCGATCTGTCGGGCCTCACGCGCCTTGTAGAAGAACTGGCTGCACACCAGCCAGCCTTTGAGCGGCCGCAGCGGCAGCGTGCAGGTGAGCAGCAGGAAGGGAAGCGAGGTGACGAGGTGCACCCAGAATGGGGGCGTGAACAGGATCTCGATCATCAGCGCCACCACCACGGCGGGCACGCAGCCGAAGCAGATCACGAAGAATGCGGGGCCGTCCGCCGGATCGGCGAAGCCATAATCCAGCCCGCAATGATCGCAGCTTTCGCGCAGCGACAGCAGCCCCTTGAACAGGGCGCCCTGGCCGCAGCGCGGGCATTTGCCGCGAATGCCGGTCTCGACGGGCTTCAGCGCCGGCCAATGGGGCGCTTGCGTGTTGCTGTCTGTCATGCTCGATCGTCCCGATTCTTTCGGACGGGCAGGTTTGCCGCGCGATACGTAATTATGTATGGCTATCATGCCATGCAAAGTCAAGGTTAGAGACATGCAAAGCTGGGTGCCCGATCTGGCGGCGGAAGCCGCGCCCATTTATCTGGCGATCGCCAGCGCGCTCGCGCGCGATATCGAGGCTGGCGTGCTCAGGCCCGGAGACCGACTGCCGCCGCAGCGCGCGCTGGCCGAGCGGCTGGCGGTGGACCTGACCACGGTGACCAAGGCCTATAATGAAGTGCGCCGGCTGGGCCTGATCGAGGGCGGCGGGCGGCGGGGCAGCTTCGTGCGCGCCGATGTGGGCGGGCAGGCGGAAGCGACCGGCGCGGTGCTGACCGATACCGGCATGAACCTGCCGCCCGAGCCGCTGGGCGGGCGCTTCGCCGCCTGTTTCCGCGAAGGGGTGGCTGAACTGCTCGCGGGGCCGGGGGCGGCCGGGCGCTTCCAGTATCAGCCGAGCGGCGGCGCCCAGCCCGATCGCGCCGCCGGCGCCGCGCTGCTCGCGGCGCGGGGCATCGCGGCGACGGAAGATGACGTTTTGGTCGCCAGCGGCGGCCAGAACGCGCTCCACGCGATCCTCGGCACGCTGTTGTCGGCGGGCGATACGATCTGCATCGGCCGTTTCGCCTATCCCGGCCTGCTGGCGCTGGCGCGGCGGTTCGGACTGGTCGTGCGCGCGATCGACGGCGATGGCGAGGGGATCGATCCGCGCGCGCTCGATCTCGCCGCGCGCGCGGGCGGCGTGCGCGCGGTCTATATGGTGCCGACCAACGACAATCCGACGGCCGCGACGATGGGGGAGGAACGCCGCCGCGCCATCGCTGATGTCGCGCGCCGGCACGATCTGATCGTGATCGAGGATGATGCCTATGGCCTGTTGCCGGCGGCGCCGCTGCCGCCGATCGCGGCCTTCGCGCCCGAACGCACCTGGCATGTGACGAGCCTGTCCAAGATCATCTCGCCCGCGCTGCGCATCGCTTATCTGCGCGCGCCTTCCGCGCGGGACGCGTGGCGGCTGGCGGGCGAGCTGCATGAAACCGCGATCATGCCGCCGCCGGTCAGCGCGGCGCTCGCAACCCTGTGGTTGCGCAACGGCAGCTTCGCCGCGCTGGTGGCGGAGGTGCGCGCGGAGGCGGTGGCGCGTCAGGCGATCGCCGCCGATATCCTGCGCGACCTGGACTATGCGACGCATCCGCAAGGCTATCATCTCTGGCTGGCGCTGCCCGCCGGCATCGCCGCCGCCGATCTGGTGGGGACGCTGCGGCCCGCCGGCCTGTCGGTGGTGACGTCGGACGCCTTCGCCGTCGATCCGGGCGGGGCGGGGCAGGCGCTGCGCATCTCCATCGGCGGCGGCCTTTCGCGCGAGCGGCTGGCGCGCACGCTGACGATGCTCGACGCGATGATGCAGGGCGCACGGGGCGCGCACCTTATCTAGGGTCCGGCCCCATGACTGATGAGGCCGTGACGAGGGCGAATTGGGTTCATGGCCAGGCGCGAGTGCGCCGGATAGCATCGCTATCCGGCAATCGAGCAACGACGCCAGGGATCCAATTCCTCCTCGCCTGAAGGGTGGCATCATATCGGGCGATCCGCGGCGTCGGAACGCTTGCACGTGGCGATGCCACGCGCCGCACCTTCCTCCCGGCGGCTCATCCCGATCTGATACCATCTCGACCTCAGCAGTCATGGCGCCGGACCCTAGTATTGCGCGGGAACTGGGCGCCCTAAAACCGGGCGCCCGAAACTGGACGCCCAAAACTGGACAGGGCGGCTCCGGCAACCTAGTGCCGCGCGCATCCCCCTCTCGCACAGGAGCCGCCGACTCGATGTCCGCAGATCATCAGGATTCCATCCTCATCGTCGATTTCGGAAGCCAGGTGACCCAGCTCATCGCCCGGCGGGTGCGCGAAGCCGGCGTCTATAGCGAGATCGCGCCCTTCAATTCGGCGGGGGAGGCCTTTGAACGGCTGAAGCCCAAGGGCATCATCCTGTCCGGCGGGCCGGCGAGCGTGACCGAGGCGGAAAGCCCGCGCGCGCCGCAGCATTTCTTCGATGCGGGCATCCCCATTCTCGGCATCTGCTATGGTCAGCAGACAATGACGCAGCAGCTCGGTGGTGAGGTCGAGGGCGGCGAGAGCGGGGAGTTCGGCCGCGCCTTCATCCAGGTTTCCGGTCAGTGCGCGCTCTTCGACGGACTGTGGACGGAGGGTGAGACGCATCAGGTGTGGATGAGCCATGGCGACAAGGTGACTTCGCTCGCGCCCGGCTTCCGCATCGTCGCGACCACCGACGGCGCGCCCTTTGCGGTAATCGCGAATGACGAGAAGCGCTTCTATGCGATGCAGTTCCATCCGGAGGTGGTTCACACCCCCGATGGCGGCAAGCTGCTCGCGAATTTCGTTCGCCATGTCTGCGGTCTGGCGGGCGACTGGACGATGGCCGAGTTCCGAGAGACCAAGATCCGCCAGATCCGCGAACAGGTGGGCAAGGGCAAGGTGATCTGCGGGCTCTCCGGCGGCGTCGACAGCGCGGTGGCAGCAGTGCTGATCCATGAGGCGATCGGCGAGCAGCTCACCTGCGTCTTCGTCGATCACGGCCTGATGCGCAGTGGGGAGGCCGATCAGGTCGTCAGCCTGTTCCGCAACCACTATAATATCCCGCTGGTCCATGTGAGCTGCGAGACGCTGTTCCTGAACGGCCTCGCGGGCGAGACCGATCCCGAGAAGAAGCGCAAGTTCATCGGCAAGACCTTCATCGACGTGTTCGAGGCCGAGGCGCGCAAGATCGGCGGCGCCGAATTCCTGGCGCAGGGCACGCTTTATCCCGATGTGATCGAAAGCGTCAGCTTCACCGGCGGGCCGAGCGTGACGATCAAGAGCCACCACAATGTCGGCGGCCTGCCCGAACGCATGAACATGAAGCTGGTCGAGCCGCTGCGCGAGCTGTTCAAGGACGAGGTCCGCGCGCTCGGCCGCGAGCTGGGCCTGCCCGACATCTTCGTCGGCCGCCATCCTTTCCCCGGGCCGGGCCTGGCGATCCGCATTCCGGGCGAAGTCACCAAGGAACGCTGCGACATATTGCGCAAGGCCGACGCCATCTATCTGGAGGAGATCCGCAACGCCGGGCTCTACGACGCGATCTGGCAGGCCTTCGCGGTGCTGCTGCCGGTCCGCACCGTCGGCGTGATGGGCGATCATCGCACCTATGATTCGGTCTGCGCGCTGCGCGCCGTCACCTCGACGGACGGCATGACCGCCGACGTCTTCCCCTTCGACGCCAGCTTCCTGACCCGCGTGGCGACGCGGATCGTGAACGAGGTGAAGGGGATCAATCGCGTGGTTTACGATTACACGTCGAAGCCCCCGGGCACGATCGAATGGGAGTAAACCGGAAGTAATGATCGTCCGGGGGACGATCATCCGGTTTACTCGGCTCCGCAAGGAGCCGCAGGGCCGGAAGTAATGATCGTCCGGGGGACGATCACCCCGGTTTACCCGGCTCCGCAAGGAGCCGCAGGGCCGGAAGTAATGATCGTCCGGGGGACGATCACCCCGGTTTACCCGGCTCCACAAGGAGCCGCAGGGCCGGAAGTAATGATCGTCCGGGGGACGATCACCCCGGTTTACCCGGCTCCACAAGGAGCCGCAGGGCCGGAAGTAATGATCGTCCGGGGGACGATCATCCGGTTTACTCGGCTCCGCAAGGAGCCGCAGAACGCGAAATAGACAAGGTCCGGGGGAGGTTCTCCGCGTTCACTCGCGTGGCGGTGCGGCAAAGCGATATGTAGCTGGGGCCGGCTAATAGAAACTCATGTCAGCTATGCGCCCTGATATCGACCATTCGCCGTTTGATGGTGGATGCCCGAAAGCCGCCATCTGGTCAGAACGGGAGCGTCGGACTTTTGCGACGAGTTGATAGCATGGCAACTAAGGCGCCCCGGCTTCCGCGCCGATGCTAATGCAGGAAAGAGGACGGCTCGGCCGCCCTCTTTCCTGCATATCAGCGTGCCCGCCGTGCCTTTCTGGCTGCGTAGCGGGCGTCGCGTGCAGCCTTTCGATCCTCCTCGGTCCAGAGCAACCGTTCTTCCCGCTTCTTCGCTTTGGCGTCCGCCCGTGCCTGGACCTCCGCATCGCGCTCCGCCTTCACAACGGCTTCCGCCGCGACGGCAGCCTGCCGGACCTGTTCACGCTTCGCTTCGACGGCCTCTTCCTTCGCGCGAGCGGCGGCCTCCCTGGCGCGCCGGGCCGCGGCTTTTTTCTCAGCCTCCGCCTTCTCGCGGGCGACGCGGCGGGCGGTCCGTTCGGCTAACACTGATTCGTCGACGGGAAGCCGGGCCTTGTATTTTGCCAGCGCGGCGCTCCGGGCGCGGGCTGCCGCCTGCTGTCGCTCCTGAAATCCTGGAATTTGGAATGCTGACATGCTTCGTTGCTTCTCCTTGTATCAAGCGTGCCGCGAATGACGGCATGAGCCCCCTATGATGAGTGAAAGTGCCGAAGTCGATCCGCCACGCGGCAGTTCGGTAACCCCACGCCAACGCGATGATCATCGCCTGGCGCCTTTGGCGAGAGAGATCGCTCGATCATGCTCAGATTGAAAATATCCCGGGGGCGAGCATCCGGTTTGCTCGGCTCCGCAAGGAGCCGCAGAACCCGAAATAGCCAAGGCCCCAACCATGCTGACACACGCTGTCAGCCATGGCTCTCTACAAGCCCGTCCATCGACAACAGCCGGATGGACCATGGCATGACCGATACGGATCGGGTGACCCTCTATTATGCGCCGCGAAGCCGGGCGAGCGGCGCGCGCCCGCCTATCTCGCCGTCAATCCGCTCGGCAAGGTGCCGGCGATCCGCTATCGCGGCGCGATCATGACGGAGCAGGTCGCGATCACCATCCATCTCGCCGATCTCTTTCCGCGGACCGGCCTCGCGCCGGCGCTGAACGATCCGCTGCGCGGTCCCTATCTGCGCTGGATCGCCTATTATGGATCGTCGTTCGAACCGGCGTTGATCGACAGGTTCATGCGGCGCGATCCGGCTCCGATCGGCCAATCGCCCTATGCCGATTACGAAACCATGCTTGGCGCGGTCGAGGCGCAACTGGCGGGCGGGCCGTACCTGTTCGGCGACCGCCTGACGGCCGCCGATATCCTGTGGGGCGCAGCGCTGAGCTGGACCATGACGTTCGGCCTTGTACCCAGGAGCGAGGTCTTCGAGCGCTTTGCCGAGCGGATCACCAGCCGGCCCGCTTTCCGGCTCGTCGATGCCGCCGATGCCGAGATGGCGGCCGTGCATGCCGCGGCGGTGGGTGAACCGGTGGGCGCATGACGTCGCTTATCGTCGGGCGGTGCGATAAAAATTTGCCCAACGCCGTCGATTTCCGACACACTCGTTCGTCGTCCCGATGTCAGGCCATGCGGCCGGCTTCAACAAGGAGACAGGCGATGCGGGTGATGGTGTTCGTAAAAGCCAGTGAGGACAGCGAAAAGGGCGCGCCGCCGACGATGGAGGCGTTCGAGGCGATGGAGCGGTTCAACGAGGAACTGGCCAGTGCCGGCGTCCTGCTGGCCGGCGCGGGCCTCAAGTCCAGCGCCTCGGCGAAGCGCATCATCTATGACGGGCCCGCCCGCACCGTCACCGACGGGCCGTTCGCCGAGACGCGCGAGCTGGTCGCGGGCTTCTCGATCTGGGAGGTCAAGGACATGGACGAGGCGGTCGCCTGGGCGAAGCGCTGCCCCAATCTGATGCCGGGCCGCAGCGAGGTGGAAATCCGGCCCTTCCTGGAAGAGACGGACATGGCCGATCTCCTCTCCGCCCTGGGCGACGACGCGCGCGACACGCTCGGCGTCGCCTGATGGCGCCTCGCTAGACAAACGTTAACCGTGCCCCCGGTACCTTGTCGTTCATGGGTGCGGATATGCCAGGCAAGGCGAGGCCCGATCATCCGGGGCTTTCGGCCGATCCGGCCGCGCGGCGGCTGGTCTGGCTGCTGCCCCTGATCTTCGTTCCGGCGCATGGCATCGCGGCGCTCCTGAGCGGCGATACGAATGCGCCGGTCACGCTGATGTTCGAAACTCTGGCGCCGCTGATCGCCGCGATCGCCTGTATCTGGCGGGCCTTGCGCAGCCGTGGGCGTGCCCGGCAGGGATGGATGGCGCTGGGCGCGGCGATGCTGTGCTGGACAGCGGGCATCGGATCGCAACTCGTGGAGGTGCTGCTCACGCCGGCCGCGACGGGCAATGGCGCGGTCTCGATGCTGCTGTTCGTGCTGTACGGCGTGCCGCTCATCTTCATGCTCGCCAGCCCCGGCGGCGATCCCTGGCGGGTGCGCGTGGTCGATGGCGTGCTGGCGCTGCTCCTGGGGGCGCTGTTCGCCGTCTATATCTTCAGCTTCGTGCCGCTTGCCGGAACGCAGGAGGATGCCGGGCTGCTGACGCTTTCGGCGATGTTCGACATCCAGAACATCTTCATAGCAGTGCTGGCGCTCGTCCGCTTCCGCGCCAGCGCGATCGATCGCGAGCGCCAGCTGTTCGGCACGCTGGCGGCCTTTGCCGGCGTCTATATGCTCGCCGCCGGCTATTATAATCATTTCGTCGACGAAGGGCCGGGCGTCGCACCGGTCAGCCTGATCGTCGGCCTGCCGTTCATCCTGCTCGCCGTGCTTGCCCTGCGCGCGGGCGATCCGCCGCCGGCCCCGTCGGCAGGAAGGATCTTCGAACGGGTTGTGACTGCGGGCAGCCCGCTGATCCTGCCCGTCGGCCTGCTGATCATTTCCGCCGCGCTGGTGCCGCACATGCCCGTGCTGGCGATCGCCGGCTGCGTCGCCGCCACGCTTGGCCATGGCCTGCGCGCCGTGCTCAGCCAGCTTCACGCGCTGGGCGAGCGCGACCGGCTGGCGCGGATGTCGCATATCGACGCGCTGACCGGCCTGCCCAATCGCCGCCAGTTCGACGAGGCGCTGCGCCGCGAACTCACCCGCGCGGCGCGCGCGGGCGATGGCCTTGCGCTGTTGATGATCGATATCGATCATTTCAAGCTGCTCAACGATACGCTTGGCCACGGCACCGGCGATGCGCGGCTGTGCGAGGTGGCGGGCGCACTGCGCGGTTGCGCCGGCCGCGCCACCGATATCGTCGCCCGCTATGGCGGCGAGGAATTCGCGGCGATCCTGCCCGGCGCGAGCCCGGCCGAAGCGCTCGCCCGCGCGGAAGCGATGCGCGCGGCGGTTGAGGCGCTGGCACTGTCGTCTCCCGCGCCGGCAGGGCGGGTCACGGTGAGCATCGGCGCGGCGCGATTGTTGCAGATCGATGCCGAGGCAGGACCAAGATTGCTGGAGCGCGCGGACGGTGCGCTGTACGATTCCAAGCGCGCCGGTCGCAATCGTGTGACTGCCGCCTGGCCGGTCGACGAACCCACCCAGACAGCGCGCGCGGGATCCGGCTGAGGCCGGTCCTCAGCGATCGCGGAGCCGCAGCGGCGGCAATGCCGCCGACGGCAGATCCACACGCAGTTCCCCGGCAAGGGTGGGCGCGATGCGGCGCATGTCGATCGTGCCGAGATCGCGTACCGCGGCGATCCCCGGTCCGGCGATGAGGAAGGTCGAACGCATGTCCGGGCGCAAGGTCCGGGTCGAGAACGCGCCGTGCGCGCCGCCCGTGTCGTCTTTCACCAGCGGTCCCGTCATCGCATTGCCCATGCGATAGCCGGGCCTGAAGGCGACGACGAACGCCGCGTCGGGAGACAGCCCCAGGCTGGCGATCTCGCCGCCGTCATGGATGCCTTCGATCCCGTTCGCCGGATCGGCGGCCAGCCCGCGCAGATATGCCTTCACCCGCGCCTTCGTCCGCGCGTCTTTCGGATCGCGCAGCACGATCATCGCCGATCCGCCGACATACCAGGCGAAGGCGCGCCACGACGCGACCGCCTTTTCCGCGTTCAGGACGATGAAGCCGCCTTCGGCCAGCGCCGCGTTCAGGTTCATCTGATGCGTCACCCTGAAGAAGCCGTGATCGGAGACGATGGCGATCACGGTGTCGGGATGCGCCTTGCGCTGCGCAGCGACGACGCGGCCGATCGCGGTGTCGATCCGTTCCAGCGCCGCCCTGGCTTCGGTGCTGAGCGGGCCGGTCTCATGCTGGCGATGGTCGAGCGAGACGAAATGGACCGTCAGCAATTCGGGGCGTTCGCGCTCGATCAGCGCGATCGCGTCATCGGCGATCTTGCGGTCATCCTCGTCATCGCCGTCGGTCAGGTTGAAATCGATGTCGCCCGCTTGCCCGGTGACGGGCCAGAAGAGGCTGCCCGTCTTCAGCCCCGCCGCCTTCGCCGCGCCCCACAGGGTCGGCGCCTTGATCTGGGCATAGAGGCTGTAGCTTTTGGGCAGCGTTGCCGCCGCCTCGAACGGGCGGTTGTTGTAGATGCCGTGCTCGCGTGGCGGCACCCCTGTCACCAATGTCGTGTGGTTGGGATTGGTCACCGTGGGATTGACGTTGATCACGCGCGCATGGCCGCCCTCCGCCAGCATGGCCCGCAGCGTGGGGATGCCCAGCCCATGGCTGTCCGCGTTCAGCACGGCATCGGGCATCAGCCCGTCGATCGAGATCAGCAGCACGGCGTGGCGCTCCGCCGCCTTCGCCTCAGTGACCGCCACCGCCGGCCGGGCCTCCGCCGGGCTCCCGGTCAGGAGCCCGGCCAGCGCCAGCGCGGTGAGCGACAGGATCGCGCGCCGCGTCCGCATCAGAATTTATGCTCGAATTTGAGGCGGAACTGGCGGCCGCGCGGGTTGACGGTGCCGACGAAGAAACCCTCATCCTCGTCCGCCACCGGCGGCCAGGCATCGAACACATTGTTGACGCTGAAGGTGATCGAATTGCGGAACCGGTCACCCGCGCCATTGCCGAAGGCGTAGGTGATGCGGAAATTGTGCAGGGTCGCGGGCTTCACGCGCATATAATAGCGGTTGATGCCATTGTCGTTGAACACGGTGATGCTCTTGGGCTTGCCCAGCGCCTCGTAGATCGCCTCGGTCGTCGAAGTCGAGGTGTCGGCCGACGCGCCGTAATAGGTGGTGAACCAGTCCATCGACCAGCCGCCGCTCTTCCAGTTGAGCGCGAGGTTGCCGATCCATTTGGCGCGGCCATCCTTGCCGAGCTGATCGATCACGACGCCGTCGTCGGCGAGTTCCTCGTCGCGCTGGATGTTGCGGGTGGCTTCGCCGCGCAGGGTGAACTGGCCGATGCCGAAATCGGGCACGCGATATTGCAGGCCGAAGTCGATGCCCGCCAGGCGGCGCGAACCGAGATTGATATAGTCGTTGATCAGGCTGGTGATCTCCCCCACCACCGCGCGCTTCGTCGCGTTGCCGGGCTGTGCGGCATTGTACGCGGCGAATGCGGCGCGGTCCGCATCGGTCGGCGCGCGCCGGGTGACGCGGCCATTGCCCGCATAATTGGCGCCGCCCGAGCCGAGATCGACCTGATCGATCGTCTTGCCCGATTTGAGCGCTTCCTGCGTGGCGAGATCGAGCGCGAGTTCGTCGAGCGCGAGCACCTGCGCGTTGCCGAGCGCGGTGATCGCATCGCGCTGGCGCATCTTCCAGTAATCGGCGGTGAAGGACAGGCCGGGCACGCCGGGCACGTCGAGCACGAAGCCCGCGCCCCAGTTCTTCGCGCGCTCGGGATTCAGCCGGTCATTGCCCTGGCGGAAGGTTCGGCGCGGGCCGTTATTGTCGATCGCGGCATTGGTGACGTCGGCGCGATAGGGATCGGCGGCATAGTTCACGCGCAGCAGCGGCGTCGTATCGGTCTGCGCCAGATTGGGCGCGCGGAAGGATTCATTGTACGAACCGCGCAGCCGCAGCCAGCGTGTCGGCGCCCACAACACGCTCAGCTTGGGCGTGGTGCTCTGGCCGTGGATCGAGAAACGCTCATGGCGGATCGCGGCGCCGATCTCGAAATATTCGGCGAGGGTGAAGCGATTGTCCTGCGTGATCAGCGGCAGCGCGACCTCGGCATAGGCCGATTGCACATTCTGGCTCGCATCGATGTCCGAATTGGGGCTCATCGCGATGAAGTCGTTGTCGTCCTCGCGCAGATAGGGGAAGTCCTTGCCCGATCCGGCGGGGTTGAGCCCGGCATAGGGCGCCTTCCATGCACGATAGCTTTCCCAGCGCATCTCGGCGCCCGCCGCCACCTGCATGCGGCCGCCGCCGCCCGGCAACTGCCACAGCTCGCCCGAAAGCTTGGCGTCCCAGGTGATGATCCGGGTTTTGCCGTAGCGATTGTCGGTGTCGTACATCGGATCGGTGACCGAGGCGGGATTCACATAGGCCTTGTCGACCACCACCTGGTTGTTCACCACCTTGAAGGTGACGGGGAAGGGGTTGTAGGCGGTCGCGTCCGTCCGATCGAGCGCGCGGCGCAGCAGCGATTCCCGGTAGATGTTGGTCTCCGTCTCATGGCTGTACGCGCCGGAGATCAGCAGCCCGCTTTCCCAGCTCCAGTTCTCGCCGATCCGGCCGCGCGCGCCGGCCAGCGCGCGGTAGAAGCTGGAATTGACCTGGATGTAGCGATCGCGCGTGCCCGGCGGGATCAGGCCGGAAATGATGGTGACGTCGCCCGGCGTGCCCTGGATGCGCGGGGTGCCGTCGGCATTGGGCGCGCCCGCCACATCGTAGAAGCGCACGCCGAACGGGTTATAGGGGTTGGAGGCCGGGATATAGAGGCCGGGCTCGTTGACGTTCTGCATATTGGCTTCTTCGCGCTGGCTGTTCGCGCGGGAGCCGGAATAGAGCACATCGCCGAACAGGGTGATGTCGTCGTTCAGCTCATGCTCGACGAACAGGGCGGCGTTGACGCGTTTCAGCCCGGGGATGAGCGTGCGGTGCGGCAGGCGGTTGTCGTAATATTCGTCCTCGGGATTGCCCAGATTGCGCGACGGCGTCGTCTGCCTGAAGTTCACAGCGCCATTGGCGTCGGGATACAGGAAGAAAGTGCCGTCCGCCGCCATGGTGGCGACGCCGCCCGCCGGCGCGGTCGCGGTGGAGATGCCGCGATTGCCCACGGGGCGCGATCCGTTGAAGGTCAGGAAATCGGACTGGATGGAGCCGCGCCGATACTGGCCATAATGGTTGATCGTGCTGCCGTTATCGAGGTCGTTGTCCAGCGCGAAGGCGGCGCCCGTCGCGGGATTGATCACGGCCAGTCCGTCCCATGGCGCGGGCAGCTTGCGGGTGCGGCGCAGGTCCGACTGGCTGCCCCATTCGCGATCGGTGAACAGCAGTTCGTTGCGCCGGAACAGATCGAGCGAAACGCCGATCGAGGTCTTGCCGAACCTGAAGCTGTTGGCGGCGGTGATACGGAACTCCTCCGCGCCGCCATGTTCGGTCAGCCCGGTATCGAAGCTGATCCGCCCGCCCTCGCTGTTGGGCGAGATGATCGAGTTGATCACGCCCGCCGCCGCGTCCGCGCCATAGATGGCGGAAGCGCCGTCGCGCAGCACCTCGACGCGGGAGAGCAGCGCGGTGGGAATGACATTGGCGTTGGCGGACAGCGCCGGCACGCCCTGATCGGTGCCCGACAGCGGATGCGGCGCCATGCGGCGGCCGTTGATCAGCATCAGCGTGCTGCCCGCGCCGATGCCGCGCAGGTCGACCGAGGCGACGTCGCCGCGCGCGCCCTGCGACGCGATCGTCGCTTCGTTGATGGCGGGCGGGCCGGCGAAGGGCAGGGTGGCGAACAGGTCCGCGCCGGTCGATCCGCCGCGCAGTTCGATGTCCGAGCGGTCGATGACGGTGACGGGCAACGCGCCCTCGGCCTCCGCCTCCGCGCGGCGCAGATTGGTGCCGGTGACCACGATATCCTCGTCGCTGGCCGGCGCGTCGGCGTCGGCGGGCAGCGGCGCGGTCTGCGCTTGCGCGGCGGAGGTCGCGGCCAGCACGGCGATGATCGCGGTGCCGCACAAAATCGAATGACGAACCATTGGTCTTCCCCTGAATCTCCAGGCGCGGCGGCACAGGCTGTCCCGGCGCCCGCCTTGTCGAAGACCGGATAGGATTTCAGCGTGACGCTATTGTTGTCGGATGGGCCGTGCTTTACCGATAGATCCACCGAAAATTTCGATGGATATCATCCGTGACGCTGAACCAGCTCCGCAGCTTCATCGCGGTCGCCCGCCACAACGGCTTCACCGCCGCCGCCCGCGCGCTCAAGATGAGCCAGACGACGATCACCTCGCAGATCCAGACGCTGGAGGAGGAGCATAAGGTGCGCCTGTTCGAGCGCCGGGGCCGCCGCATCGAACTCACCCAGGTCGGCGACCAGCTCCTCCAGATCGCGCGCCAGATGATCGACCTGGAGGACGACGCGGCGATGATGCTGAAGGACAGCGCCGATCTGCGCAGCGGCGCGCTGAAGATCGGCGCGGTCAGCCCCTTCCATGTCATCGAGATGATCGAGGCGTTCAACGCCAGCTATCCCGACGTCTATCTGTCGACGGCGCTGGGCAATTCGGAATCGGTGCTGCGCGAACTGGCCAATTATAGCTGCGACGTCGGCATATTGGCGCACGACACCGATGACGATCGCTATCATGTCCAGCATTATGCGAGCTATCCGGTGATGGCCTTTGTTCGTCGCGATCATCGGCTGGCCGCGCTCAAGAGCATCGAGCTGGCCGATCTCGCGAAAGAAAAGCTGCTGATGCGGGAGCGCGGATCGACGACGCGCCGCGCGCTGGAGGAAGGGCTGGCCGCGATCGGCGCGTCGCCGCGCGTCGCGATGGAGATCGGCAGCCGCGAGGCGATCCGCGAAGCCGTCATCCGGGGGCTTGGCATCGGCACCGTTTCCGAATCCGAATATGTGCCCGACGAACAGCTCCACCCGCTGCCCATCGCCGGCGCGCCGGTGCTCACGCACATCCATGTCTGCTGCCTGCGCGAACGCCGCCGCAGCCGCATCATCGCCGCGTTCTTCGACGCGCTCAGGCAGACCAGGGCGGGGAAGCGGCGGGTGCGGGGCGGGGTTGTGGCGGAGGGTTAGGGTTCGGACCGCCGAGGGGGAACCCAATACGCCGTCGCTCCAGCGAAAGCTGGAGCCCATGCGATCTTCTAGCCGCAATGGAGCCGGAGGCATCGTATAGGCTCCAGCTTTCGCTGGAGCGACGGCGAGGGATCGAACGGCTTGAAACCAACCCCATGCCGTCATGCCAGCGCAGGCTGGCATCTGCCAACCAGATCGCGCTTCGTCCTGTGGGAGATGCCAGCCTTCGCCGAAGGCGAAGTTTATCCTGAGCAACGCCGCAGGCGGCGTCGAAGGGCTGGCATGACGGTGTGGGGTGGCATCAATTCAACGAAATTTCCGTTAGGTTTATCGATCTGACACGGATGTTATGATGACATAGCTGTCATCAAGCGCCGCTAGCGATGGGATCCCTTCCCATTTTCAAGCGGATATCCATGACTTCGATCCCCACGCCGTTCGACGCCCCGCACGGTTTTCGCGGCCCCGTATCGGCCGCTATTTTCGACTGGGCGGGAACGGTGCTCGATTTCGGCTGCATCGCGCCGGTGGCCGCGTTTCGCGAGGCGTTCGCGCTGGCCGGTGTCGAGATCGGCGAGGCTGAGGCGCGCCTGCCGATGGGCGCCGCCAAGCGCGAGCATATCGAGCTGATCCTGGATCAGCCCGGGGTTCAGGCGCGTTGGCGGGGCATCGTTGGCGCGGCCTCCACCCAGGGCGATGTCGACCGGCTCTATGCCGATTTCCTGCGGATCGACGAGGTGAACTGCGCGAAATACAGCGCGATGATCCCCGGCGTGCTCGAGGTCATCGCCGAACTGCGCGCGCGGGGCATCGCGATCGGCAGTACCACCGGCTATCCGCGCGCGGTGATGGACGGGCTGGCGCCGCTGGCGGCGGCGCAGGGCTATGTGCCCGATTGCTGCGTCACCGTCAGCGATGTGGCGCGGGGCCGCCCCTGGCCGGACATGGTGCTCGCCAATGCCCTGGCGCTGGGCGTCGCCGATGTGCGCGGCTGCGTGGTGGTGGACGACAGCCCCACTGGCCTCGCCTCCGGCCGGGCGGCGGGCATGTGGGCGGTGGGGATCGTCGCCAGCGGCAATGAGGTCGGCCTGCCGCTCGACGCGTGGCGGGCGCTGGACGAGGGCGCGCGCGACCGGCTGCGCCGGGCGGCGCATGCGAAGCTGGAGGCCGGCGGCGCCCATTATGTGATCGACACCGTGGCCGATCTGCCGCCCGTGATCGACGCCATCGATGCGCGGCTGGCGGCCGGAGAGCGGCCGTGACCGGCTGGTCATTCCACAATCCCGTCCGCCTGCATTTCGGCGATGGCGTGTTCGATGAGGTGGCGGATGCGATCGCCGGCCGCCCTTATCTGCTCGTCACCCATCCCGACGCGGCGATGCGGCCGTGGCGCGCGCATCTGGCGGGGCGCGCGGGCGCGCCGCTGGCGGCGGTCGACGATATCGAGCCCAACCCCTCGCTCGCCATGCTGCACCGCATCTGCGATCGCCTCACCGCCGCGCGGCTGGAGCCCGCGCTGATCGTCGCGCTCGGCGGCGGATCGGTGATGGATACCGCGAAATTCCTGGCGGCGGGCCATGGCCGCTACACGCCGGTCGTCCATTATATGGAAAGCGGCCTGCCGCCCGAGCGCCCGGCGCTGCCCATCATCGCCATCCCCACCACATCGGGCACCGGCAGTGATCTGACGCGATGGGCGACGATCTGGGATCCCGAACAGGGCCGCAAGCTCTCGCTCGATCGTGACGATCTTTATGCCGAGGCGGTGTTCGTCGATCCCCGGATCACCGAAAGCCTGCCCTGGCCGATCACGCTCTCCAGCGGGCTCGATGCCCTGTCGCACGCGCTGGAAAGCCTGTGGAACGTCAACGCCACGCCCGTCACGCGCGATTTCGCGGTCGCGGCGGCGCGCGATCTGATGGCGGGCCTCGCCCGGCTGAACGGCGATCCGCTGGACGTCGGCGCACGCACGGTGATGGCGCTGGGCGCCACCCGCGCCGGCCTCGCCTTTTCCAACACGCGCACGGCGCTGGCGCACAATATCTCCTATCCGGTGACGCTCGATCACGGGATCGCGCACGGCATCGCCTGTTCCTTCTGCCTGCCAGACGTGATGCGGGCCGCGATCGGCGCGGACGGGGATTGCGACGCGGCGCTGGCGGGGCTGTTCGGCGATCTGGATGCCGCCCCCGGCCGCCTGCGCCGCTTCCTCGACGATCTCGGCGTCGCCGCCGGTCCCGACGCGCTGGGCATCGCGCCTGACGAATGGCGCGAGATCGTCGACGCCGCCTTCGCCGGGCCGAGGGGCCGCAATTTCATCGGAACGCGGGATCGCTTCCCGATCGCCATTCCCGCCGCCGCCGCCGGCGTCGCGGAAGCGTAACATGGCACAGGCACAGGAGACGGCCATGACTGCCGAAACACCGGTCGAGACCGACGCGCTGGCGCGGCTCGACAACATGCCCTGGACGCGTTTCCACACCACGCTGACGATCGCGCTGGGCGTGGGCTGGGCGCTCGATTCCTTCGAGACCAACATCATCGGCAGCATCTTCGGCGTGCTGAAGACGCAGTGGAACCTGTCCGCCGCGCAGGGGTCGCTCGCCGTCAGCATCTGGGTGGTCGGCATGCTGATCGGGGCGATCGGCTTCGGCTATCTGGCCGATCGGTTCGGGCGCAAGCGCCTCTTCCTCGCCACCCTGCTCTGGTACGGCGTGTTCGCCACCGGCACCGCCTTCGCCTGGGATTATGAATCCTTCCTGTTCTTCCGCTTCATGACCGCGCTGGCGGTGGGCGGCGAATATTCGGCGGTGACGGCGACGATGGGCGAATTTTTCCCCAAGGCGCATCGCGGCCGCACCGACGCGCTGATCCTCTCCGGCTTTCCGCTGGGCGCCATGGCTTCCGCCGGAGCGTCCTGGCTGCTCTTCAGCTGGTTTCCGCCCGAGATCGGCTGGCGCATCGGTTTCGGCCTGGGGGCGACGCTGGCGCTGTTCTTCCTCTGGGTGCGCCGCGCCATCCCGGAATCGCCGCGCTGGCTGCTCCAGCAGGGCCGCGTCGCGGAGGTGGAGGCGATCGTCGAGGCGATCGCCGCGACCGCCAAGGGCACGCCCGCCTTCGAAAGCGCCCGCCGCCGCTATGCCCCGGCCAGCTTCATGCCGGTGACGCCGTCCTTCCTGCGCAACCTGCGCGAACTCTCCACCGGCTATCGCAACCGCTGCGGGCTGGCGAGCGTGCTCAACTTCTCGCAGGCGGCGGTCGTCTATGGCGCGCTGGCGCTGATGGCGCTGGTGATCCTGCCCGAAATGAACGTGCCGGCGGCGGACCTGCCGCTCTATTATTTCTGGGGTAATGCGGCGGCCCTGCTCGGCGGCATGGTCGGCGCGGTCTCGGTCGAGGCGGTGGGGCGGCGGACCTCCTTGCTCGTCAGCTACAGCCTGACCGTGCTGGCGATCCTGCCGCTCTACGCCTTCACCACCCTGCCAGGCATGGTGTTCAGCTATTGCCTGATGCAGTTCGGCGTCACCTGGGCCTATATCACCGCCTATGTGATCGCGGCGGAGATCCTGCCCACCCGCTTGCGCGCGACCGGGCTTGGCGTGTCGGTGGCGATCGGCCGCGTCGGCGCCATGCTCGCGCCGCTGCTCCTGACCTTCGCCTATCAGTCGACCGGCGCGCCGTCCTCTGCGCTGCTCGTCCTCATCGCGCTGGCGCTGCCCGGCCCGGTCGCCGCGCTGCTGTGGAGGATCTGGGGGGAGGAGACGCGCAACGTCTCGCTGGAAGAGGGCAGCGCGGAAGCGGGGGACAGCAGAACCCCGCGCGACCGCCCCGTCCGCTTCCCGTTCTTCGCGGCGTGACGGGGGAATAGCCGGGCCGAACCGATTGCCCCCGCTCGGCGGGCGGGCGATAAGACGGGCATGATCAAGACTTTGCTCGTCGCCGCGCGCGACCGGAACCGCCTTGGCGAGATCGCGCAGGTCGCCTCGCGTTTCGGGCTGGGGGTGGTGCTGGCGCGGCTCGGCATCGCAGATGCGGGGCAGGGGGGTGATGGCGATCCCCACGGCCTGCCGCGTCGCACGCGGCTCGCGCTCGAGGCGCTCGGCCCCACGTTCGTCAAGTTCGGCCAGATCCTGGCGACGCGCGGCGATCTCCTGTCGCCCGAATGGATCGCCGAACTCGAGCAACTGCACAGCCAGGCGCCGACGCTGGCGTTCGAGGATCTGCGCCCGGCGGTGGAAGCGGCGCTGGGCGAGCCGCCCGAAACCGCCTTTGCCAGCTTCGATCCCGCGCCGCTGGCCGCCGCGTCGATGGCGCAGGTCCACCGCGCAACCTTGGCCGACGGGCGCGCGGTGGTGCTCAAGATCCGCCGGCCCGGCATCCGCCCCCGCATGGAGGCGGACCTCCGCCTGATCGCGCAGCTCGCCGCCGTCGCGGAAAGCGCGAGCGCGGAGGTTCGCCGCTTCGCGCCCGCCGCGATGATGCGCCAGCTCACCGAAGCGGTGCTGGAGGAACTCGATTTCACCGGCGAGGGCCGCAATGCCGACCGGCTGCGCGCGGATTTCGCGGAGGAACCGCGCGTGGTGATCCCCGCCATCCACTGGGCCTGGACCTCCGAAACCTTGCTGGTGATGGATTATGTCGCGGGCGTTCCGCCCCGCGATGGCGACACGCTGCGCGCCGCCGGCATCGATCCCGCCGCGATCGCCGCGCTGGGCGCGGATGTCGTGCTCGATATGGTGCTGGTCAATGGCCGCTTCCACGGCGATCCGCATCCCGGCAACCTGCTGTGCCTGCCCGGCAACCGGATCGCGCTGCTCGATCTCGGTATGATCGGCCATGTCTCACCGCGCCGGCGCGAGGAGTTCATCGATTTCGTCCAGTCGCTGAACACCGGCGATCCCGCGCGGCTCGCCGATATATTGGCGGTCTGGTCGGCGGGAAGCGCGCCGCGCGATCGCATCCTGTCCGCGGCCGAACGGCTGGTCGCGCGCCATGGCAGCGGCCCGCTGGTGCTGAGCGTGCTGGTCGGCGATTTCCTGCCGATGATGCGTGACGAGGGGCTGACCCTGCCGCCGGACCTGCTGCTGATCTTCAAGGCGCTGGTGACGATCGACGGCGTGCTTTCCGCGATCGAGCCCGATTTCGATCTGTCGCAGGCGATGCGGCGATCGTCGCTGCGCATCGCGCGGGCGCGGCTGTCGCCCGATCATTGGGGGCCGACCGTGCAGGCGCTCGCCTGGGAGCTGGGCAAGCTGGGCGATGGCGCGCCGCGCCTGGTGCGCGCCGCCGTGCGCCGGCTGGAAGCTGATCCCGCCGATGTGGCGGCCCCGCACGCGGCGCTCTCGGCCGCGCTCGCCACCGCCGGCCGCTGGATCGCCGCCGCCATCCTGACGGGCGCGGCGCTGATCGCGGGTGCGCTGCTGCTGTCGTAGGGGTTGGGGCTCGATCCGGTGCCTTTTCGGTGTCATCCCCGCGAACGCGGGGATCCAGCTTCTTCTTCTTTTTCCGGACGCTTCACGGAATAGCTGGATCCCCTTTCGCGGGGATGACACGTTTGGGAGCATCAGTGGATCGCGCATAGTCCCGCCTGCGCTGGCATATCGGACAGGGTAGATTGCCCAGTCCTCAACCCACCCGGTGCGGGAAGGGGCAGTGAAGGCTGCATGTCTCCCGCACGGTCACGGTCAGGATCGTGCCGCCGGAGAGGATCTCGATCGCGGCCAGCCGCAGCCCGTCGGCGGTGGTGCCGTCGGGCGTCGCTTCGATGCGGAGATGGCGGGCACGCACCGATGCGGGCGGAAACCGCGCGATGAAGTTGCAGGGATCGGCATGGCCCGCCGCCTGCCAGTCGGCGATTGGCACGGCATCGTCGAAAGCCGGACTGTCCGATCCGTGGATGCGGAAACGAACCGGCCGGCGGCATGCCGATCCGTCGCCCGGCTTCACGGAATGCAGCCGGATCGCGTCGATCGCGCGGCTCGCGCCCAGATCCGCCTCCAGCCAGGCGGCGGCCTCGATCCGCGAACCGTCCAGCGGAGAGAGGCGGGAATAGCGCGATATCGTCGCGATCATCGCGGGCTGTGCCACCATCGCTCCGGCGCGCGCGCTCTCGCCCGCCAGCAGCGGCGCGGCGAACAGGCCGGCGCCGCCGATCGCGGAGCGGGCGATGAACTGTCGACGGGTCGTCCGCATCGCTGGCTCCGTGCCGCTCAGATATAGACCGGCGTGTTGGTGATCTGCTCGCAGCCGGTTTCGGTCACGATCACATGATCCTCCAGCCCGCTCATGCCGACGCCGGGATGTTTCATGAACGCCTCCACCGCGATCAGCATGCCGGTTTCATAGGGCTTGTCGATATTCGCCAGCTCGCCGGGCATGGGCACATAGCCCGATGCGTCGGGCGCCACCGGGCCGGTGCCGGGGTCACCCGCCGGAATGATGTCCGGGCCATAGAATGTGCCCATCTGATGCCCGAAAATCCCCAGATTCACCTTGATGTCGCGCGCCTCGTCCTCGAAGGGCGCCGCCGCCTTCGCGCCGATCACGCCCAGTTGCCGGGGCGTGATGCCCGGTCGGATCGATTTGATGATCGCCCGGCACACCTCGGCCGATCCCTCCAGGATGTTGCGCTGCTCCCTGGTCGATCGCCCGCCGCACACCGCGCTGCGGCCGGGATCGAGCCAATAGCCCTGGAAGATCGGCCCCTGGATCCACCCGCGCACCATGTCGCCCTTGTTGGGCGCGGTCATGTCATAGCCATGGAGCATGTCGCCGAGGATGTATTTCTCCGCATGCGCGCCGTGATGCATGTCGATGCGCGAGAAGCAGCCGCCACGGCGCATGATCTCCGCCGCCGTGCGCGCCGCCGCCGCCGCGGAGGTCTCGCCCGCGATCATCGCGTCCATGCCGGCGGCGAGCGCATGGGTGACGATGTCGCCCGCCGTGCGGAACACATCAAGCTCGCGCTTCGATTTCACGCGCTGGGGTTCGAGCAGGAACCATTCGTCGGTCACCCACTCGATCTGCGGCGTCAATGCCCGCAGCCGCCGGTCATAGAGGCCGGGGAGCACATCGTCGCCGACGACGGCGACGCGCCCTGTTATGCCGTGCTTGCGGAAATATTCGGCGAGCCCGGTGATCACGCTGGGCTCGTGCACGATCAGATCGCCGCACACCGCCTTGTGATATTCGGTTTCCTCGGGCGGCTGCGCGCTGTGCAGCTCCGGCTCGCGTCCGCCCCGGAACAGCACGGCGGAAAAGGTCCAGCTCCCCATCTGGACATCGTCCGCCCAATCCTGCCCGGTCCCGGTATTGGCATAGTTGGTCAGCCAATAGACATTGCCGAGCCGGTCATAGGATCCGGCGCCGCGCGACCAGACCAGCAAGGTTTCGTAGCCGCGCGCGCGCATCGCATCCCACACGCGCCGCCAGCGCTGCTCATATTCCTCGCGCGGGAAGACGCTGCCGCCGCTCACGATCGATCAGCCCTTGATCCGCATGGTGAGGCCGATGGTGCGCGGCGTCACATAGGTCACGTTCTCGAACACGCCGGGAATCGTGCTGACCGCGCCCGAACCGATGGCGAGGATGCCGCGCTTGTTGAAGGCGTTGCGGACGAACAGGCTGATATCCACGCTGGACCCTTCAGCGCCGATGTCGAAATTGGCGATGTCATAAGCCGGGCGGAAGCGCCCTGAACTGACCACGCCGTCGATGCCGAACGGCGTCTTGCCGACATGCTGCCAGCTTCCGCGTGCATAGGCTTCCCATCCCTCGTTCACCGGATAGCGCAGTTCGGAGGAAAGCGCGAATTTCCAGCGCGGCGTCTCGGGGATGGCGTCGCCCCTGGCATAGCCCGCCGCCGCGCCGAAATCGGCGGGCACGCTGGTGAATTTGGCGTCGGTATAGCTGATCTGCCCACTCAGCGTGATGTGTTTGGACGGGCGCAGATTCATTTCCAGTTCCGCGCCGTCGATGCGCGCATCCCCGGCATTGGCGAAGAAGGTGGAGCCGCAGGGATCGGGAATGGTGAGCTGGATGCCCTTCTGCTCGATCCGATAGGCGGCGCCATTGACCGTCAGCACCCGGTTCGGCGTCTCGATCTTCGCGCCAAGCTCGTAGTTCCAGACCGAATCGGGATTGAAGATCGGCCCCACCGAACTCGCGAGATCGCAGCCCAGCGCTGGCGGAATCGCGGCATTGGCGCCGCCGGCGCGGAACCCGCGCGAGACGGTGGCATAAAGCGTGGCGTTGTCGCTGGGGCGATAGTTCACGGTGAAGCGCGGGCTGGCGCTGGTCTTCTTCGCGGTGATGCGCGGCGTGTCGATGCCGCACAAGATGCCGGGAAAGGCTTCGGTGCAGGTCGCCTCCAGCGTGTTCTTCAGGCGATAGGCGCGCACGCCCGCGATCAGCTCGAGCTGATCGCTGAGTTTGTAATTGACCTCCGCGAAGCCCGCGATCTGCTGTTCGGACGTCCGCTGGAGATAATCGTAGAAGATCGGCCCGATCGGCCGCGGCGCGGGGCCGAACTCGGCATTCAGCAGATCGGAGAATGGCTGTCCGTCGAAAATCTGGCCCAGCGATTGATCGGTATGGCTGAAATAGACGCCCGCGATCCAGTTGAACGGGCCGGCATTGGACGATGTCAGGCGCAGTTCCTGGGTATAGCTGTCCGCCGTTCCGGGCATCCGGCTCTCGAACGGCGCGAAGGCGCCGAAGATATTGTAGCCCAGCGGGGTATAGTCGATCGCCGCGTCCGATTTCTTGTTGAGATAGGAACTCGACGAGACGAGCTTGAGGCTGCCGAATTCCTTTTCGACGGTCAGGTTCGCGACGAGCAGGTTGGTGTGGGAGGGTTCTCCGCCGACGGCGCTCGCGCGGCCGAAACCGGGCAGGTTGCTCTGCGTCGCGATCGGATTGTCGGCGCGGATGCGTTGATAGAACAGGCTGGGCGTGATCGTCAGGTCGCTGGCGGCTTCCCATCGCAGGGCGGCGCGAACGGCCAGGATCACGGCATCGTTGGCGTTCTTCTCGGCCACCTTGTCGTTCGACTGCGGCGATGTGAAGCCGGCGAGCGTCGCGTCGTAGCGATCGATATAGCCCGCGATCTTCTCATAGCTGCCGGTCACGCGCAGCGCGAGGTTGGTGGCCAGCGGCAGGTTCACCGCCGCCTTGGCGCCATAGCCCTCGCCGCCGCCCTTCACGCTGTTGACGGTGGCTTCGCCATGCGCGGCGAAGCCCGAAGGATCGGGCTGGTTGGTGATGTAGCGGATCGTCCCGCCCGTGGAGCTCGATCCGAACAGCGTGCCCTGCGGCCCGCGCAGCACCTCGACGCGCTGCATGTCGAACAGGTCGATATTGGGCGTGCCGCTATAGGCATCGGTGCGGAAGTCGAACGGCGTGTCGTTGATATAGACCGCGACGGCGGGGGCGAGGCCGAGATCGGTGGAAAGGCCGCGCAGCCCGATATTGGATTCGCCCGGTCCGACGGGCGTGAAGGTGAGGCTTGGCGTGTTGCGGACCAGGCTTTCGGTGTCGCGGATGCCGAGCCGGCCGAGCGCCTCGCCGCCGAAGGCGGACACGGCCTGCGGCACGTCCTGCAACCGGCTTTCGCGCCGCTGCGCGGTGACGATGATGTCCCCCTCGTCACGCGGCGCGGTGTCGGTTTCCTGGGCGATCGCCGGCGCGGCGAGCAATGTGGTGGTCAGCAGTGCGATGAGATGGATGTGTCGAGACATGATGCCTCCCCTTTGGTTTCTTGATTATGGTTCTGGTTGCTGGCTGCCGGTCAGGCCGCGATCGCCGACACGCGGCCAAGCCCGTTCTGCTTGACCGAGTCCGCGTAAACGAAGCCGGGTTCGGTGTGGTAGCTGAGCAGCGCGATCATGCGGCGCTTGTCGCCCGCCACCTCGGTCACGCGGTGGAGCGCCCGGCAGCCGCGGAACAGCAGCAGCGTGCCGGCCTCCACCTTCTGCAACCGGGTGCGCGGCGACGCGCCGTCGAGGATCGCGTTGATGTCCTCGACGGGGGCGGTGTCGACCTCGGGCGCATATTCGAACGCGCCGCCGGTTTCGGGCGCCTGCAGCAGCAGCGACACCACGAAGTCGTTATCGTCGAAATGCCAGCCATGCTGGTCGCCCGCGCCCATATAGGTGATGTTGACGTTGATCAGCGGATCGGCGGTGGTGTGCAGGCGCGCAATCCCCAACGCGTCCTGAACCAGCGCCATCAGCTCGGGCGAGCGATAGAAGCTCTGCACCGCGCCATCGGCTTCGAGCAGGTCGGAGCCGAGAATCCACATCGAATAGGGGGCGGCGCGATTGCGCAGCGCCTCGTCGGCGATATCGGCGAGCGGGCCGCGCGGATTGAAGCCGAGCATCTGATCTCGCCGGTGCGCGCTGCCGAATTTGGCGGCCGCTTCGGCGACCATCTCCGCCAGCGCCTCGGGCGCGACGAAATCGGGGAAGGCGGCGGCGCCGTCCTCGGCGAGCTGGCGCGCGGCGGTCTCCACGATGGCCGCGCGTCGCGCCGCGTCGGACAGGGGATAAAGGCTGGTGTTCACGATCGACATGGATGCTCCCGAAACTCTCACCGGACCGCCCGGCATCGCGGGATGAGTCATCGCATCCGTCCGTTCGGCGCGACAGCAGAGAAAAACTGCGGCATCATCTCAAAAAGTGATGGAAGCGGATCGCTCAGCCCGCTGCCCGGGCGCGAACCCACAGCGCGCCCGCGACCGCCACGGCGACACAGCCCAGGCAGAAGGCGCCGACCGCGCCAAGACCCAGATATTGCAGCAATATGCCGCCGACCGCCGGGCCGATGGTGAGCCCCGCGCCCGTGATCGCGGGCGTCAGCGCGACCATGCGTCCGCCCCGGTCGACCGAGGCGAGCAGGCCGAATTTGAACGCATATTGAAACGGCCATGCGAAGGTGAAGAGGCAGATGGCCGCGACGAAGCCCGCCGCGCCGATCGGCAGGGTGAGGGCGACGACACCGCACGCCAGGATCGCGGCGCCCACGAGCAGGCCGGCCCTTTGCGGCATGCGTTCGGCGAGCGCGCTGGCGGCGAGCGATCCCGCCAGTCCGCCGAATGCCGAAACCGACAGCGCGAAGGCGATGGGCGCGGCGCCCAGGCCTTTGCCCACGCCGATGCGTTCCAGGAAGGGCCAGAGCGACGCCATGCCGATGAAATAGGCGAGGATGGCGGCGAGCGCGCCGATGGCGAGCCGATCGCCGCCAAGGCGGAGCGGGCGCGCGCCATCACGCTCCCGCCGCTGCGCCGCGCCGATCGGCCGGGCCAGCCAGAAGCCGGGCAGGGCGATGGCGGACAGGGCGAGGAACAGCCATTGCCAGCCGAAGCTGGCCGCGATCCAGCCGAAGCTGCCAAGGCCGACCATGCCGACGATCGACTGGCCCGCCAGATACAGGCTGATCGCGCGGCCGGGGCGGGCGGCGCGGCCCATCGCGGCATAGCAGATGCCGCCCACCACGCCTTCGCCCAGGCCGGAGAGGATGCGCGTCGCCGCGACATAGGCATAGTGGCCGTCGAGCATGGTGAGCAGGTTGCCCGCGATCATCACCGCCAGCCCGACACGCACCATCGCGGCCCAGGAGAGGCGCGTCGCGATGATCGGGCAGAACAGGCTGCCGACCAGGATGCCGCCCATGTTCATCGATGCGATCATGCCGCCACCGGCGACGCCATAGCCGAAGCGTTCGGCGAACACCCCCACCATCACCGGCAGCACCGCAGGCAGCGTCGCGGCGGCCACGCCGAGATAGATCGCGGCCCAGACCGCCGCCGGGGGCGGGGGAAGAGCATCTCCGCCGTCGCCGGCCGTCATGCCGTCAGCCATGGGGGCGCTTGTGGAAACGCCCGGCCTTCATGATCGTGCTGAGGCGCCGGCCATCCTCGGCCAGCAGCGCGATATCCGCCAGCGGGTCGCCATCCACGACCAGCAGGTCCGCCGTGGCGCCCGGCGCGATGCGGCCGAGATCGGGGCGGCGCAGGATCTCCGCGCCCGTCACCGTCGCCGATCGCAGCACGTCATGCGCGGGCTGCACCTCGCGCCGGTACAGGAATTCGCGCGCCTGCATCACGAACAGCTCGCCCGGCAGATCGGTGCCGAAGCCGAGCGGAACGCCCGCGCGCCACGCGGTTTCGAAACCCTGTGTCGCAAGCTGCGTCAGTTCCTTCGCCTTTCCGCGCACCGCCGCCGGCAAGCCCAGCATGTCACCCTTTTCGATAAGCGCCATGACGATGGCAAGCGTCGGCACCGCGAAGCCGCCGGCTTCGCGCAGCATGGCGGCCGCCTCGGCGGTGATCAGCGTCGCATGCTCGACGGTGCGCACGCCCAGCCGTGCCGCGCGCATCACCGCGTCGGCGGTGTGCGCATGCGCCGCGACATAGGCGCGCCAGCGCACCGCTTCCTCGATGGCGGCCAGGATCTCGTCATCGGTGAACTGCGCCATCCAGATCGGATCGGTGGGTGAAAGCACGCCGCCCGACATCATGATCTTGATGCAGTGCGCGCCCATGCGCAGCTCCTCACGCGCCGCGCGGCGCACCGAATCCGCGCCGTCGACGATATGCGCGATGCTGTGCATCAGGTGGCAGCGGCACGGCTCGACATCCTGTTCGGGCGTACGCAGATCGCCATGCCCGCCGGTCATCGACAATGTCCGCCCGGCGTAGAAGAGGCGCGGCCCGACGATCAGCCCGTCCTCCAGCGCCCGGGCCAGGCCATGATCGGCGCCGCCGACATCGCGGATGGTGGTGAAGCCGCAATCGATCGCGTGGCGCAGCATGCGCGCGGCGTGCGCGGTGGAATAGGATGGCGGATGGCCCAGGATCTGCGCGGCGCTGGCGCTGGAAAGCCGGGGATGCGTGTGGACGTCGATCAATCCGGGCATCAGCACGCCGCCGCGCACGTCGATGCTGTCCGCGCCGGGCAGGCGCGCCGGGCCGCTGTCGACCGCCATGATCCGCCCGTCCTCGACGACGACATGGCAATCCTCGCGATAGCCGTCCGCCGCCTCGTTCAGCACGCGCGCATTCTCGAACACGATCGCCTTCACCACAGTCCTCCCGCTTTCTTGCGGGAACCCTAGGCCGGGGACGGGCCGCGCCAAACCAGAGAAAAGTGGACACTGGATGCCTTTTCGATATGAAAGGATCCATGCGAAGCCTGCGCCAGTCCCTGCCGCCCCTCAACGCGATCGCGGTGTTCGAAGCCGCGGCGCGGCACCTGAGCTTCACGCGCGCATCGGCCGAACTCAACATCGCCCAGTCCGCCGTCAGCCGGCACGTCTCCAATCTGGAGGCCGATCTCGGCGTCTCACTGTTCGTGCGCAACGGCAACCGGCTGGTGCTGACCGCGTCGGGGCAGGTGCTGGCCGAGGCGATCCAGATCGGCCTGGGGCGCATCCGCGACAGCGTGGAGGCGATCCGGCGCCGCAACCGCCAGGGCGCGACGCTCACCATCGCATGCAGCTATGCGATGGCGCACGACTGGCTGATGCCGCGCTTCGGCGCGTTGCGCGCGCGCCTGCCCAATATGCAGATCCGGCTGATGACCGCCGATGCCTATCTGGATTTCGAGGCGGAGGATGTCGACCTGTCGATCCGCTACGGCAATCCGCGCGACTGGCCCGATTTCCGCGCGCGCAAGCTGCTGGAGGAAGTGGTCTTCCCGGTTTGCGCGCCCGCGCTGCTCGATCAGCATCCGGGGCTGGTGGAGGATCTGCCGGAGGCCTGGGCCGAAGCGCCGCTGCTCCAGCTCACCCAGACCAGCCAAGGGCTGGTCGACTGGCGCGAATGGTTCCGCGATCTCGGCGCCACTCCGTCCACGCACGGGCCGCTGTTCAGCACCTATACGCCGATGCTGCAGGAAGCGCTGGCGGGGCGGGGGATCGTGCTCGGCTGGAAGGGGATCGTCGATCCCTATCTGGAGACCGGCCAGCTCGTGCGTCCATCCGCCCGGCAGCTCACCTCCGATCACGGCTTCTTCATCGTCCACCGGCCCGACGCGCGCGAGGACCTGATCGAAACCGTGATGGACGCGCTCATTGGGCCGCCGCCGAAGGCGGGTTGATCGGGCCTATTCCGGGCGATCGTCCAGGAAATGCTCGACGACCAGCGCGAATTTCTCGGGTTCCTCCACAAAGGGCGTATGGCCGCTGCGCTCGAAAAATTCGAGCCGCGCGCCCGGTATGCCCTTGCTGATGCGATAGGCGACGCTGGGCGCGACATTGGCGTCGAAGCGCCCGTTGATCACCAGCGCCGGCAGCCTGAGCGTCTTGAGCGCGGGGTAGAGGTCGAGCTTCATCGCGTCGAGCATCACCGCCGTGCACGTCTCGCGCGAGAACTTGCCGTCATCGGCCGTGCGGTTGCGCTGATCATAATAGGACATCCGGTCATAGGCATCGACCTGCACGCAGCCCATTTGCGCCGCCGGGCTGGGGTCGTTCGGGATCGCCGCCATGATCTCCGGATAGAGCTTGTCGAACAGGAATTCGTGCGTCGTCAATTTGGCGTCGCCCGATCCCACCAGGATCAGATGGGCGACATGCTCGGGATAGCGCGTCGCATAGGCCATCGACAGGATGCCGCCCCAGGAATGGCCGAGCAGGTCGATCCGTTCGGCCTTGAGCTCACGTCGCAGCGCTTCCAGATCCTCCACCATCCTGTCCACCGTCAGCCCGGCGGCGGGGCTGCCCGGCGAACGCCCGGTGCCGCGCTGGTCGTAAAAGACGATCCGGCGCCGTTTCGCCATGCCCGCCCAGACCGGCGCCGCGATCATGTAGCGATGATCATATCCCGGCCCGCCATTAACCGCGATCAGCGGCACGCCGCCGGGCTTGCCGATCGAAACGCTGTACAGCCGGCCCGCGGCGGGCGCGGCGGGCTCCGCGATCGCGGCACCCGCAACGGAGAGGCCCGCCGCCGCCAATATCAGCATGATCGATCGTCTCACCGCCGCAATCCTCCCTCGTCTTCGTTGCCCGCACGCTATGCGGTGGGCCGATACCGCGCGAGCGCAAAGAAGAGATGGATGCATCACCCTGCGATATGATCGCCGATCAGATATTGATGCTCGTCGGGATCAGGCTGGGCTGTAGATAGGGATAGGGCGCCAGCCGTTCGGCGTTGCGCGCGACGATGCGGGCTTCCACCGCCTGCAATGCCGCCTGGAAGCGCGGCAAGGCGCAGTCCGCGCCGATGATCGCGGGATCCCGGAACCAGGCGAGGTAGGGGAAGTCGTTGCTGAGATAGGTGCCGAGCGGGCGATACAGCACCGAGCCGAGCAGATAGAGCGTGTTGAGCTGCTCCAGCGCCAGCGAGACCGGCAGCATGTAGCCCAGCCAGTCCTGCTTGCCATGGCCCGCCTGTTCGGTGGGCGCCGCCGCCCAGCCCGCGCCGGTGATCGCGGGCGCGAAGTCCATCAGGTTCTTCTGCGGGAAATTGACGGCCGCGTGCTGCGCGCTCGCGGTAAAGATGATCATCGTGCAGACATCGGCGAGATGGGCGCGCGTGGCGATCGGCTTGAAGCCCTTCACCAGCCCTTCGGAGACGACCGAGCCCGCCCAGGCGACAAGTTCGGTATCGCCCGTCACCGCCGCGTCATCGGCATAATAGATGGCGACATATTGGGTCGCCCAGTCGTGAATCGCCTGCCACACCAGCAGCGCATCGTCGCGATAGGGATAGTCGGGCAGCGCCGCCGGATCGGCCACGTTGCGCGCGGCCAGATCGTTGGGCAGCATCTTGCCGTGGAAATCGAACGCCAGGCGATCGCTCGCCGCCGCCTTCTCGCTGGAGGCGATCGTGCCCGCGAAGATATGGTCGATCGGGCCGTTCGCGGCGATCAGCGATGTCGCCGCCTGGTTGTTGATGAACAGCAATCCCTCGAAATGCGGCACCAGCAATGCCCAGATCGGATGAACCTCCGCCAGATGGCGGTGCGTCGCGACCGCGAACGCCTCCATCACCAGATGCGTGCGCGCCAGATGCGCGAACAGTTCGTGATAATTGCCGTCGGCCACCTGGACGACCAGTTTCGCGATCTCCCAGCCCCAGGCGTCGCCGGCGATCACCGATGGCGTGAAGATCGGATTGAGGCTGCTGTCCTGCCCGCACTGGATCGCCACGGGGACGAGTGAAGACCCGCCCGGCGGCACCGCGAACAGCGCCATCGGCAGATAGGCATATTTGGGCAGCCCGTCCCACATGCCCGGCACCAGGATGTCGAGCTCGGCATAATCGGAAAGATAGACGCGGCCCTCGCCGAGCGCGGCGGTCAGCGTGTCGTTGGCGACCACCGCCGCATAGGTCTCGTCCGAAAGCGGGAATTTTTCGGGAAGCGCGGTGATGCCCTTGATCAGCACCGAATTGGGGCCGGCGACGCGCATCCGCGCGAACACGTCGTCCTCCTGGAACTGATAGGCGATGCCGGGCGCGCGGATCGTGTCGAACAGCGCCATATAGGCGTCGAGCGAGAGCGGATCGGTGGTGCCGATGCCCCGCAGTTCGGCATCGCTCATCTCGACCATGCCGCGCAGTTCCTGGGCATGCTGCCTGAGCAGGGCGAGATGCGCGTCATGCTCGACATAGTCGATGCCCGTTTCCACCTCGGCGGCGATGCGGCCGAAAATGCCGGTGGCGGCATGCTCCGCATGTTCGGCATGGATGCGCGCGGCGGACGCCTCGATCTCGTCGCATCGCGCCAGCGCCGCGGCGATCGCGGGTTGCGGCGTGGCGATCTCGCCCTTGGCGCTGCTCGTCATCTTGATGGAGAGCTGGTTGCGCGCGATCTTCAGCCCGACCCCGATCAGGATCAGGAACCAGGACAATGTCGGCGTGTCGCTTTCCGGCACCTTGGTCGCCAGCGGCACGCCGGGCAGCGTCGGCACGTCGGTCGTCCATTGATAGTTCAGGCAGGTGGCGGCGATCTGCGCGGCGCGCTTGGCCTGCTCGGCCTGGGTGTCGTTCTGGGGCAGTGTAGGATTGACGGCGGCGCGTGACATGCTTCCCTCCCGATGCGGTTCCATCGGGCGCGACCGATAGGGAGATCATGATTAAGGGCGCGTAAAGCATGGCTGCCCGCCCGCGAAAATTTCGTGGCGGTGCCTATGCTTAACCAGAGCTTCAGTCTTTGCTGCTAGCCGCAGCACCATGAGGGGAATCATCAAATCGTTTCGGATGACGGCGTTTCCGCCGATCCCGGACGTCATCCAGGACGATTTCAAGCTGTTGAGGGCGGCGCGGCTGCAAAGCCAGATCCCCTTGCTGTACCTGACCCTGTTCCTGACGATTCCGACGACGATCTACGGATCGAGCGAGGGCGCGCCTTCGATCGTCCGGCTCGGCCTGCCGCTGGTGATGGGCGTGGCCTGCCTGTTCCGTTTCTTTTCGTGGATGAAGAAGCGCAACATGGCCGTCGACGTGGCGACCGCCGGGCGAATGATCTCCGCCGCGACCTGGGTTTCGAGCACGCTCGCCATACTGTGCAGCGCCTGGTGCGTGGTGAGCTGGTGGAGCGCGCCGGCCGAGACGCGCATCTATTATCCGATGATCATGGCGATGGGGTCGCTTGCGACGGTCTATTGCCTGTCCACCATCCGCGCGGCGACGATCATCAACCTGGCGATCGGGCTGCTGCCGATCTCGCTGCTGCTGCTTTTCACGGGCAATCGCATGGATCTGGCGGCGGGCACCAGCCTGACCGTGGCCAGCGCCTTCCTGCTGCGCATGATCTTCCAGCAGCACGGCCAGCTCGTCGATCTGCTGCTGCTCCAGCGCCAGATGCGCGATCTTGCCAATACCGATCCGTTGACCGGCCTTGCCAACCGGCGTGCGTTCGACGAGCGGCTGGCGTGCGAGATCGCCCATGCCCGCCCGGATACCAGCTTCTCGATCGCCCTGCTCGATCTCGACGGCTTCAAGCCCGTCAATGATCGCTACGGCCATGCCATGGGGGACCGTCTGCTGTGCGAGGTCGGCAACCGCCTGCAAAAGGCGTGCGGCGACAATGGCGTGGTCGCGCGGCTGGGCGGCGACGAATTCGCGATCCTGCTGCTGCCCGGATCGACGATCGCCCCACGGAACGTCGCTGATCATCTGCTTTCGGTGCTCGTGCCGCCCTATCAGCTCGCCAACCATGTGATCCGCGTGGGCGCCAGCATCGGCATCGCCAACTGGCCCGCCGACGGCGCTACGGCGGAGGCGCTGCTCGAAATCGCCGATCATTCGCTGTACGCGGCGAAGGCGGAACTGGCGGGAAACGAACCCCGGGCGGACAAGACCGTCCGCTTCGGCCGCGAAAGAGCCGCCTGACCCCATCCCCGATCGAGACCCCGCCGCAGGGGCGGTCTTGACGTCCGCGCTTTCATGTAACATTACAAGTTTCATGAAAGCCGATCAAACAGCCTCGACCGCGCCACAGGCGCATTTCTCCGATCCGGAGGCGGTGGCCCGCTATGCCGAGGGGCCGCCGCGCTTCGTGCCCGGCTACAGCGCCATGCAGCGCATGGCCGAACTGCTGATCGCCGAACGCGTGCCCGAACAGGCGCGGATCCTTGTCCTTGGCGCCGGCGGCGGGCTCGAACTCGCGGCGTTCGCCGGGGCGCGGCCCGGCTGGAGCTTCGATGGCGTCGATCCGTCGGCGGAGATGCTCGCGCTGGCGGAGCGGACGATGGGGCCGCTGGCGTCGCGCGCGCGTCTGCATCGGGGCTATGCCGATGATGCGCCGACCGGGCCTTTCGATGCCGCGACCTGCCTGCTCACCATGCATTTCATGTCGATCGCGGAACGGCGCGGGGCGGCGGCCGCCATCCACCGGCGCCTCCGGCCCGGCGCGCCCTTCGTTGTCGCGCATCTCGGCTTTCCGCAGGCCGATGGCGCACGCGCGCGCTGGCTGTCGCGCTACTCCGCCTTCACCGTCGCATCCGGCCTGGATCCGGAAAAGGCGCTGAACGCGCGCGCCGCGGTCGATGCGCAGACCGTGATCCTGGCGCCGGAGCAGGACGAGGCGATCCTGCGCGAAGCCGGCTTCTCCAATGTCGAACTCTTCTACGCGGCATTCAGCTTTCGCGGCTGGGTGGGCTACGCCTGAGGGAGAGTTGGTCTGAGAAAGCGCGGAAGAGCGCTTTCCGGCGGCGGCACCGCCCCGCCCCCCCCCCCACCCGCCCGACCGGATGATACTGGATCGGGAGGTTGGGCGGGGGAGCGGGCCGGTAACGGCTTTCTCGAACCGCCGCTGATGCTTCAACGAAGCTAATGGCCGCCATGAATTGAATGATCAGGTCATCCATGCGGCCGCCCGGTACAAGGCGGGCATGGGTGAAAATGGCGCCACGGCGGATGCGATCCTGGTTCAGTCCTTCGTGCTGGATGGCCCCGCCGCGCGCGGTGGGGATACGCCGCGCGTCGCGATCAAGGACTCGATCGACATCGCCGGACTGCCCACGCGCGGCGGCAGCCGGCTGTTCGCCGATGCGCCGCCCGCCCGCGATCATGCCGATGTCGTCCGTGCGCTGCTCGATGCGGGCTGCCGGATCGTCGGCAAGGCCAATATGCACGAACTCGCCTATGGCGTGACCGGGATCAACGGCTGGACGGGCACGCCGCTCAATCCGCGCTGGCCCGATCGCATTCCCGGCGGTTCCTCCAGCGGTTCGGCGGCGGCGGTGGCGGCGGGGCTGTGCGATTTCGCGCTCGGCACCGATACCGGCGGGTCGATCCGCGTGCCCGCCGCGTGCTGCGGCGTTTACGGGCTGAAGCCCAGCTTCGGGCGGATCAGCCGGCGCGGCGTGATGCCGGCGGAAAGCTCGCTCGATTGCGTCGGGCCGTTCGCGCGCGATCTGGCGACGATCGAACGCGCCATGGCGATGCTCGATCCCGGCTTCGCCGTGGATGCGCTCGATGCGCCGCCACGGCTGGGCTGGGTCGCGGTCGATGCGGATGCGGAGGTCAAGCGCGCGGTCGATGGCCGGCTCGCTGCTTCGGGATGCGCGATCGTGCCCGTGGCGCTTCCCGGCATGGCGGCCGCCTTCGATGCCGGGCTCACCATCATCGCGGCGGAAACCTTCGCCGCATACGGCATGTTCGCGGACGCGGACGGGCTGGGCGCGGACATCCGCGAGCGGCTGCGGGCCGCCGGCCGGATCACGCCGGACCAGCTCGGCGCGGCCGGGCAGGTGCGCGCCGCCTTCGCGGCGGAAGTGGATGCGGTGCTGGCGCAGGTCGATGCGCTGGTGCTGCCCACCATGCCCGGCTTTCCGCCCACGCTTGCCGAGGCGACCGATCCGCGCGCGGCGATCGGCGGGCTCACCGGCTTTGTCCGGCCATTCAATCTCTCGGGCCATCCCGCGCTCACCATGCCGGTTATGGCCGCGAACGGCCTGCCCGCCGGCATCCAGCTCGTCGGCCGGCGCGGCGGTGACGCGGCGCTGTGCGCGGCGGCGCGCTGGCTCGAAATCCCAGGAGGAGAGGAAGATGAGTGACGCGCTGACAGGCCTGCTCGACGAACTGGCCGCGCGCCGCGCGGCGTTCGGCGCGGCCCGCCAGATGCCCGCCGATATCGTCGCGAAGTTCAAGGCGGCCGGCGTCTATCGCGCGCTGGTGGCGAGGGAGTTCGGCGGCGACGAGAAATCGCCGGCCGAGTTCCTCCGGCTGATCGAGACGATCGCGACCGCCGACGGCTCGGCCGGATGGGTGGCGAGCTTCGGCGTGTCCGCGCTCTATCTGGCGGCGCTGCCGCGCGAGACCATCGCCGAAATCTATGCCGACGGCCCCGATGTGGTCTTCGCGGGCGGGCTGTTCCCGCCACAGCCGGCATTCCCCGTCGATGGCGGGCTGAAGGTTTCGGGCACGTGGAAGTTCGGCAGCGGATCGACCGGCGCGGACCTGATCGGCGTCGGCATCAAGGTGGAGGGCGGGCCGGCATCCGGCCTGCCGCGCATGGCGGTGATGCCCGCGAAGAGCGTGACGATCGCGCCCAATTGGAACGTGATCGGGCTGGCGGGCACGGGCAGCCACGATCTGGTGGTCGAAAATGTCGTGGTGCCGGAACACTGGACCTTCGTGCGCGGCAGCGCGGCGACGCTCACCAATCCGCTTTATCGCTATCCGTCGATGGCGTTCGCCGCGCAGGTGCTCGCCATTGTCGGGCTGGGCGTGGCGCGCGCCGCGCTGGACGAGATCACGCGGATGGCGGGCGGGCGCGGCTCGATCACCGGCGCGCCGGTGCTGGCCGATCGCGCCTATGTCCAGATCGAGATCGCCAAGGCCGAGGCGGCGCTGCGATCGGCGCGCGCATTCTTCTACGACGCGACCGAAACGGCCTGGACGAAGCTCGTCGCCGGAGAGGCGCTGGCGATCGAGGACATCAACCTGATCCGCCTGGCCGCCAGCCATGCCGCGCGGGTGGGCTCCGATGTGGCGCACGCGGCGTTCACCCTGTCCGGCACCACGGGCATCTATGCCGACCATCCGATCGCGCGGCATGTGCAGGATGCGATGGTGGTCGTGCAGCACGCCTTCCTGTCCGAAGGCACCTGGCAGAGCGCGGGCCGCGTGCTGCTGGGCCTCGATTCGCCCCCGGGCTTCCCCTGATCGCTGAAAGGATCCTTGCATGACCAAGCCCATTCGCACGCTGTTCTGCGGCGCCGTGCTCCAGCCCTTTTTCGACCTGCCGAGCGCCCAGATCCCGATGGTGCTTCAGGCCGCAGGCCTGCTGACCAAGACGATCCGCGAGATGCCCGGCGTCACCGTGATCGGCACGATGGACGATGACGAGACGATGGTCGGCACCTCGCCCACAGGCTGGCCCTGGACCTTCTACATCCTGGCCGATGTCGTCGATCGCGAAACCGTGATCTCGGCCTGCAACCTGTTCCGCACGATCGAGGTGGGCGAGCATCGGCTGTGGAAATATATCCGCGTCGAGGCCCGCATGGGCCGCGAGCTGGCGATGCCCGAACCGGCATGAGCCAGACCGACGAGCTTGCCCGCCTGTCCGCCCGTCTCGACACGCTCGAGGCGGAAAGCGCGGTGCGCCGGGTGATGGCGGCGTATTTCCGGATCTGCGACCGGCTGGGCCCCGATACCGATCTGGAGGCGCTGGGCGAGCTCTTCACGCGCGACGCGGTGTGGCAGGGCAAGGGGCGCTATCAGGCCGCGTTCGGCGGCTATCGCGGGCGCGCCGCGATCGTGGAGATGATCGCGGGCTATTGCGCGCCGGTGCCGCATTTCCGGATGACCGGCCATTTCTTCTCGGCCGAGGCGATCGAGGTGGCGGGCGAGACCGCGACCGGCCGCTGGATGATGCTGCAATGCTCGACCTATCATGACGACAGCGCCGATCTGCGCAGCGCCGCGCTGACTGTGGGGTTCGCGCGCGAGGACGGGCGCTGGCGCATCGCCGATTTCCGGACCGAGAACATCTTTTCCCGCCGCGTCGATCACTGGAGCGACGCCGAGACCATTCCCGTTCCCGCCGCGCAACAAGGAGGCCAGCAATGACTGAAGACTATGCCGCGCTGGTGCGCGACGATCGCGTCCACACCATGCTCTATCGCGATCCCGCGATTTTCGATGACGAGATGGAGCGGATCTTCAAACAGGCCTGGATCTGGGTGGGGCATGACAGCGAACTGCCCGGCGCCAACAGTTTCAAGACCGCCCATGTCGGCCGCCAGCCCGTGATCGTGACGCGCGACAAGGCGGGCGCGGTCCATGTCCTGCTCAATCGCTGCCGCCACCGCGCCGCGAGCGTCTGCGAAAGGAAGAAGGGCAAGGCCAGCGTGTTCGTCTGCCCCTATCATGGCTGGAGCTATGATGTGGACGGCGGCTTGCGCAAGGTGCCCTTCGCCGATGGCTATCGCGAGCCCGTCGACAAGGCCGATCATTCGCTGATCGCGCTGCGCACCGAATGCTATAACGGCATGATCTTCGCGACGTTCGACGACGCGATCATGCCGCTGGCCGAATGGCTTGGCCCCGCGCGCAAATGGATCGACCTGTTCATGAAGCAGGGCGCGGGCTTCGGCGTGAAGACGCTGGGCGAACATCGCTTCCGCTTTCCCGGCAACTGGAAGATCCAGCTCGAGAACACCACCGACGCCTATCATTTCCCGATCGTCCACAAGACCTTCCTGTCCTCGCTCGACGAGGACACCGAGAATCTGATGGACGTGCTCGGCCAGGGCGGCTGGGTGGAGGATCTGGGCAACGGCCATAGCGTGATGGTGATGATCCCCGATCTGATCGATCTGGAGGAGAATCTCGACGCGCCGATCCCCGATCGCTTCGCGGCGCTCGCGGCCGAACTGGCGGCGGAGGGCCATGACGATGATCAGGTGCGCCGCATCGTCCGCGCCGTCGGCGGCAGCGGTTTCAACCTGAACCTGTTCCCCAATGTCGCCTGTTCGATGGCGTTCTTCCGCGTGCTGCGCCCGGTGGCGGTGAACGAGACCGAGATCCAGCATATCGCGATCGGCATGGATGGCGGCCCGGAAGCGGCCAACCGGGCGCGGCTGCGGCTGCACGAGCATTTCCAGGGGCCGATGGGCTTCGGCACGCCCGACGATGCCGAGGGGTGGGAGCGCGTCCAGCGCGGTGCCGCCGCCGGCGACGCGCTCTGGGTGATGCTCAACCGCGGCGTCGATGCGCCGGACGGGCGGCCCGAGCCCGGCCATGAAGCCGGCGACGTCAGCGCCGAAACCGGCATGCGTGCCGCCTATCAGATGTGGAAAAGGATGATGACGGCATGAGCGTCGACATGGCCACCGCCGGCATTTCGATGGCCGGGGCGCAGGAATTCATCTGGCGCGAAGCCGACATGCTCGACCGGCTCGACTATCGCGAATGGCTGAAGCTGTGGACGGCCGAAGGCGAATATATCGTGCCGATCGAGCGCGACGTGGATGATCATGCCGGGGCGCTCAACATCCTGCATGACGACGCGGAGATGCGTGAGGCGCGCGTGAAGCGGCTGTTGTCGGGCTTCTCGATGTCGTCGGCGCCGCCCGCGCGCACCGTGCGCACCGTCTCCCGCTTCGTCATGCTCAAGACCGCGCCCGAACGGGTGAAGCTGCGCTGCGCGATGCACATCGTCGAATATAAATATGATCGCACGCGCCTGCTCGCGGCGGACGTGACCTATCGGCTGAACGTGACCCCCGGCGGCATCGCGCTCGATCGCAAGATCGTCCAGCTCGTCAATTCGGACGATGCCCAGTTCGGCATCGGCTATCTGCTGTGAGCGCGGCGCTCGTCACCGGCGGGGCGCAGGGGCTGGGCGCCGCGATCGTCCGCGCGCTGCATGCCGCCGGCCACAAGGTCGCGATCGGCGATATCGATATGGACGCCGCCTCGGCGCTGGCCGGCGAACTCGGCGACGGCGCGATGGCGCTGCGGCTCGACGTGCGCGAACAGGCGGGCTTCGAACAGGCGCTGGCCGCGATGGTCGCGGCCTGGGGATCGGCCGGGATCCTGGTCAACAATGCGGTGATGACGGTCGCGCGGCCGGTGCTGGAGATCAGCCCGGAGGAATTCGATGCGGTGATCGCGGTCAATCTGCGCGGCACCTTCATCGGCAGCCAGGTGTTCGGCCGGTATTTCCGCGACCGCAGCCACGGCCGGATCGTCAATATCGCCTCGCTCGCCGGGCAGAATGGCGGCACTTCCACCGGCGCGCATTATGCCGCGTCCAAGGGCGGGATCATCACGCTGACCAAGGTGTTCGCGCGCGATCTCGCGCCCTTCGGAATCACCGTCAACGCGATCGCGCCGGGGCCGCTCGACCTGCCTTCGGTCCGCGCCCTGGTGCCGGCGGACAGGCTCGACGCGCTGGTCGCCGGCATTCCGGCGGGCAGCCTGGGCGATCCCGCCTTTGTCGCGGCGATGGTCGTCCAGCTCGCGTCCCCCGCCGCCGCCTTCACGACCGGCGCGACCTGGGACGTGAATGGCGGCCTGTTCATGCGCTGACGATCCATGGTCGACCGTCAGATCTTCCGCGCGGCGATGGCGCGGCTCGGCGCGCCGGTGACGATCATCACCTCCGATGGCGCGGGCGGGCGCTACGGCATGACCGCGTCGGCGGTGTGCAGCGTCACCGACGATCCGCCGACGCTGCTCATCTGCGTCAACCGGTCCTCGAACGCCAACATGGTGCTCAAGGCCAATGGCGTGCTGTGCGTCAATATATTGGCCGCGCGCCACCAGCCGGTATCCGAACGCTTCGCGCGATCGGGGCTGACGATGGCGGAGCGTTTCGGCGAAGAGGCTTGGGAAACATTGGCCACCGGCGCGCCGGTGCTCGCCGATGCGTCGGTCGCGCTCGATTGCCGGCTGGTGGAGGTGAGCGAGGTCGGCACGCACAGCGTCTTCTTCTGCCGGGTGGAGGATGCGCGTTTCCATGACGATGTCGAAGGGCTGATCTATTTCGACCGCGCCTATCATCGCGTCGGCCCGGCGCTGGATGGGATGCGCGCATGACGCGGATCCTGGGCTTTGGTGAGGTTCTCTTGCGGCTGGCGTCGCCGATGGGCGTGCCGATGGCGCATGGCGCTACGCTCGATATCCATGTCGGCGGGGCGGAGGCGAATGTGCTCGGCGCGCTCGCGCAGCTCGGCCACGACGCCGCGATGCTTTCGATCCTGCCCGATACCATGCTGGGCGACAGGGCGGCGAACGGCCTGCGCCTGATGGGTGTCGAGACCGCGCCGATCCTGCGGGGGCCGGGGCGGATGGGGCTTTACTGGCTTGAGCCGGGCGCGGGGCCACGGCCCGGCCGGATCGTCTATGATCGCACGGGATCGGCCTTCGCCGAAACGGCGGGCGATATCGACTGGACCGATGCGGTCGCGGGCGCGGACTGGCTGCATCTTTCCGGCATCACCCCGGCGCTGACCGGTGCGTGCGCGCGGGCGGTGCTGGCGGTCGCGCGGGCGGCACGGGCGGCGGGCGTGCGCGTCTCGCTCGACTGCAATTACCGGCCGAGCATCTGGGCCGCTTCGGGCGGCGACGCGCCGGGCCTGCTCGCGGCGCTCGCCGGAGAGGCGGAACTGCTGTTCGGCAATCATCGCGATATCACGCTGATGACGGGCGAGGTGTTCGCCGGGGACGATCGCGATCGACAGGCCGCGCTGGCGGCGTTCCGCCGCTTCCCGTCGCTGCGCCTGATCGCCTCCACCCGCCGCGAGGTCGAAAGCGCGGCGCGGCAGAGCCTGTCGGCGCGGCTCGACATGCGCGACGGCGCCTTCGTGTCGGATGCCGTGGCCATGACCGGTATCATCGACCGGATCGGCGCGGGCGACGCCTTCGCGGCGGGCGTGCTGCACGGTGTGTTGTCGGGGGAAAAGCCCGCTTGCATGGTGGAGTTCGGCCTTGCCGCTGCGGTGCAGAAGCATTTCATCGCCGGCGATATGTGGATCGGCGGTATCGGTGATCTGAATGCCGAGGCGGGGGATATCAGCCGGTAACACGAGATCGGGGTGTGACTTCTCCTCCCTGCGCTTCAGCGCGGGGAGGAGAGGCATCTCGCCTTCGCTGGAGTTCAGCCCGGCCCGTCCGCCCCGCTCACCCACCAGCCGATATCCGCGACATCGTCCAGAAACCGCATCCGGCCGGCATCGTCACCGGCCAGCAGCTGCGCCATCACGCGTTCGGCCACCGGATCGGCGGCCCAGCGCAACTGGCGGCCGTCCGATCGCGATATGTCGACGATCAGCCGGCCGAGCGTGTCGGGCGCGAAGCCCTTGTCGGCATTGCGGGCATGTTCGGCCTGCTGTGCGGCGATGAGCGGATGATAGGGGGAGGCGGGGCCGCTCGCGCCCGTCATGCCTTTCGCGGCGTCGGTGAACAAATTGGTCGAAAAGCCCGCGGGCTCGACCAGCGCGACGTGGATGTTCCAGCGCGCGACCTCCTGGCGCAGCGCTTCGGCCAGTCCTTCCAGCGCGAACTTGCTCGCGGCATAGATGGCGTCGCCGCCGCGACCCGCCAGGCCGGAGAGCGAGCTGATCATGATCACATAGCCGCCGCGCCGCGCGCGCATCGCCGGCAGCACCGCCCTGGTGAGCAGCGCGGCGCCGAAGAAATTGGTTTCCATGACGCGCCGGATCTCGGCCTCGTCCATGTCCTCGAACGCGCCCACCGGCAGCATCCCGGCATTGTTGACCAGCACATCGATGCGGCCGTGCCGGGTGAGCAGATCGGCGACGAAGGGCGCGAAGCGTTCGGATCGGGTGACGTCGAGCGCGGCGATCTCGATGGTCAGGCCGCGCGCTTTCGCCGCCTCGGCGAGCGCGCGCCCGCGTGCGGGATCGCGCATCGTCGCGATCACGGTATCGCCGCTTTCGGCGAAGGCGAGCGCCGTGGCGAGGCCGATGCCGCTCGAACAGCCGGTGACGAGGATGGTCCTGCCCATCGGATCAGCTCAGCAACATGGTGACGCCGACGCCGATGAAGGTGCCGATCGCCTTGCCGAAGATCGCGCACATCACCCCCGGCGTCACCAGCGCGTACCAGCCGCGCGCGGAGGCGATGGCGGCGGCGGGCGCGGGCCCCACGACATTGGCGGCCGATGCGATCACCGCTTCGGCCAGGTCGATCCGGAACAGTTTCGCGGCCCCCAGGATCAGGATGAAATGCACGGCGAGCACGATCACGCCGAACACGAACATGGGCAGCGCGTTGTCGATAAAGGCCAGCGCGTTGGTGGTCATGCCGATGCACGCGAAGAAGACGTACATCAGCAGCATGCCGAGATCGAAATCCGCGCGGAACCGTTCCATCTGGCGCGGGAAGAGATTGGCGATGGCGAGCGAGATCAGCGTGACGACCAGGATCGAATAATGCTCGATCCCGAAGCGCACCGCGATCATGTGCGCGACCGCGCAGATCGACAGGCTGAGCGCGAGCAGGCCGGCGATCTCGACCGGGCGGAAGGGCGGCGGGCCGTCCGCCTTCGCATCGACGCTTTCGGTCTCGACCGTGTCGAAGCGCGTCGGGATGGCGCGGCGGATGAAGCCGATCGCGGGAATGCTCACCAATGTGATCAGGCCGAGCACGCTGACCGGGCTCGACGCGCTGATCGCCGCGGCGAAATCGGTCTTGGTCAGCTCGACCGCGTCGGCCACCGCGACAAGTGCCACCGCGCCGCCGATCCAGCCGCCGGTATAGACGCCCGCGACCTTGGCGCCGAGCGGGCCGAGGTCGATCAGCAGGAAGGCGACGGTGCTGCCGATCATCACGGTGACGCTGCCCAGCAGGAAGATGATGAGCAGCTTGCCGGTTTCGCGCACGATCTTGCGGATATTGGCCTTGAACAGGAACAGCGGGATCGCGGCGGGCACGATCACCGAAAAGACGAAATCATAGGCCGGCGCCTCGAATGGCACGATCTTGAAGTTCGATAGCGCCATGCCGCCGACGATCACCCACAGCACGCCCGAGGTGCGCTTGAGGATGCGGTGGCCGTCGGCCCAGAAGCCCAGAAAGGCGAGGGCGATCAGCAATGCGGACAGCAATTGCACATTGTCCGCGGCGATCAGGGGCATCGTCCACTCCTTGGCCCAGCGGGCCGGATGACCCCCATATTCGCCCAGTGTTGCCGGATATGGGGGCGATACAACTCAATGTTGCTCATCGGAGCAATCAACAAAGCTAATTTTATGCGCGTCCGTGGCGCTCCTACCCTCCTGGCCGGATGATTTTCCAGGAAGCAGGTGAAAGCGGTGTCCGATTTCGACGTAGTGATCGCGGGCGGCGGGGTGAATGCCCTGGCCTGCGCCGCCACCCTGGCCCGGCACGGGCTGAGCGTATGCGTGATCGAACGCAACGCCAATGTCGGCGGCGGCGCGATCACGGAGGAAGTGACGCTGCCCGGCTTCAGGCACGATCTCTACGGGTCGTCGCATGTGTGGATCCAGTGCAATGAGGATTTCAAGGCGATCCAGCCCGAACTGGAACGCTATGGCCTGAAATATATCGAGCCGAGCGACCATATCACCGGCCACCCCGATCGCGGCGGCGGGCCGGGCATCGTCATCCACAAGGATATCGAGAAGACCTGCGCGTCGATCGCACAATATTCCAAGGCCGATGCCGCGCGCTATCGCGGCGTCTATGCCGATTTCGAGCAGGTGCGCGAAGGCTTCATCAAGGCGTTCTTCTCCCCGCCGGCCATGCCGTCCGCGCTGCCGCGCGCGCTGGAGACGAGCGAGGCCGGATTGCGGCGGCTGCGCGAATTCTCGATGTCGGCGCGCGCCTGGGTCGAAAGCAATTTCGAGAATGACTTCATCAAGGCGGTGATGCTCAACTGGGCGCTGGCGCCGCAGATCCTGCCCGATCAGGAAGGGGCGGGGCAGAGCTTCTACATCATGATCCCGGCCATCCATTATTATGGCCAGGCGATCCCGGAAGGGGGCAGCATGGAGCTGCCCAAGGCGATGGCCCGCTATGTCGAGGCGCATGGCGGCAAGGTGATGACGCGCGCCAGCGTGGCCTCCGTCATCGTCGAGAATGGCCGCGCGGCGGGCGTGCGGCTGGAGGACGGGCAGGAAGTGCGCGGGCGCCGCGCCACTGTATCCGCGCTCGATCCCAAGCAGACTTTCCTGAAGCTGCTCGGCGAGGAGCGGCTGGAGCCCGGCTTCGCGTCGATGGTGAAGGGGTTTTCGTTCGGCAAGATCTCGATCTGCCGCGCGCAGCTTGCGCTGAGCGAGGCGCCCGAATTCCTCAACGGCGCGGACATGAGCGCCTGTCCCTTCCACCGCATCGTCGATTCGATGCCGCAGATGATCAAATTCTACGCGGAGATCGCGATGGGCGTGCCGCCCTCCGATCCGTTCCTGTGGTCCGCCTGCTGGACCAAACTGGATCCCAGCCGCGCGCCGGCGGGCAAGCACACGCTGATCTTCGACACCTATGTCTCCAACTGGCTGGCCGATGGCCGGACCTGGGACGAGATCGGCGAGGATTATTATGCGTGCGTGCTGCTGCCCAAGTTGCAGCAATATGCGCCCAACATCGCCGGCGACGTGATCCTGGGCCATCACATCCAGCATCGCGGCACGCTGGAAGCCGCCAATCTCAGCTTCGTCGAGGGCACGACCAATGGCGGCGAGCGCATCGCCGCGCAGCTCGGATCGTTCCGGCCGTTCCCCGGCTACGCCCATTATCGCTCGCCGGTGCGCGACCTCTACATGACCGGGCCGCATTGCCACCCCGGCGGCGGCATTTCCGCGATGGGGACGATCACCGCCCGCGTGATGCTCGACGACATGGGCATCGCGCCCGCCAATTTCTGGTGATCTGCTTCAGGAGACCGACGACATGACCACAGCCGCGCCGAAGATCGACAAATATACCGCCCTTGTCATGCAGCCGCATGTCGAGGTGGCGGAGGATCGCGACGGCATCACCCGGAACCTCGACCGCGCGATCAACATGATCGATTTCGGCGTCGGCTATTTCTGGGAATTGCCCGCCAAGCTCGTCGTCTTCCCCGAATATTTCATGCAGGGCGTCACCACGCCGGGCAAGGGCGAGCATGGCATCGACGGCTTCATGAAAAAGGCGATTGAGCTCGACGGGCCGGAGATGCGGCGGCTGGGCGATACCGCGCGCGAATATGGCCTGTATATCGCGGGCGGCGGCGTGATCGAGCGCGTGCCCCAGTTCCCCGATCGCTGGTTCAACACCGCCTTCATCATCGGCCCCTCGGGCGATGTCGTGCTGCGCTACCACAAGTGGCACATCCCGGCCTCGATCGGCCTGGGCACCTCTCCGCACGACATTTTCGACGAATATCGCGAGGTGTTCGGCGGCGATATCTCCACGCTGTTCCCGGTGATCGACACCGAGATCGGCAAGCTCGGCACCATGACCTGCCATGACGGCTGCACGCCGGAGGTTTCGCGCGCGCTCGGCTATAATGGGGCGGAGGTGATCTGCCACCCGGTCGCGCTCCAGGAAGTGGAGGGCGTTTCCGAACCCTGGGACTTCTGGGTGTTCACGCGCCGCGCCCGCGCGCACGACAACATGGCCTATGTGCTCGGCTCCAACTGGGGCACGGTCGACTATGCCTATTATCCCAAGGCCTTCTGTCCCGGCGGATCGTTCGCGATCGACTATACCGGCATGATGATGCGCCACGCGCCCTATCCGCAGGAACAGGTGCTGGGCGTCACCATCGACATCGAATCGCTGCGCGAGCACCGGTCGCGCTGCAACCACAACACCTGGGTCGATGTCCGGACCGAGGGTTTTCGCCAGATCTACGAAAAGCCGATCTATCCGGCCAACCAGTTCCCGTCGGGCAAGCCGCCGCGCACGCTGGCGGACAAGATGGGGCCGGTGAAGGAGGTTTTCACCGATCTCTACGGCCGTGGCCAGTTCACCCCGCCGGCGGGCAAGACCGTCGCCGACATGGCCGATCTGCACGCCGGCCGCGTCGCCGCCGCCCAGGCGCGCGGCACGCTGCGCAAGAGCTGAGGAGAAACGGGATGCGCGTCGTCAGCTCGCTCGCCGATATCGACTTCACCGTGGGCCGGGTGCGCCGCGAAAGCGGCAATCTGGTGATCGAAAGCGGCGCGGACAGCACGCTGGAAACCACCGTCACGATCACGCCGCGCGATGCGCGCCACGCGCTCGGGCGGCTGATCGGGGCGGGGGCGGTGTGGGGTTTCCTGCCCGCGATCCTGTTCGGCGGCGGCGGCGGCGAAACCACCGCCGCCACGACCGATCATTGGGAAGAACGGCGCAAGTCGACGGGGCTCAACAAGCCCTGGTGACGCGCGGCGCGTTTGGACAAGCCGAAAAAGACCCGCTTCCCCGCCCAGCTTCCCGAAACATATCGGGCGGCTGGGCGGGGAAGCGGGCTTTTATCATTCGCAAGCGGCGTTTCGAACCACCCTCACCAGTTCCACAACGTCCCGTCCTCCAGCCGGTTCACGGGCAGATAGGAGGGCTGGTAGGGATATTTGGCCGCCAGCGCCTCGTCGATCTCCACGCCATGGCCGGGCACGTCGCCGGGCAGCATGTAGCCCGCGTCGAAGCTGTAGGCATGGGGGAAGACGGCGTCGGTCGCCTCGGTGTGGCGCATATATTCCTGCACGCCGAAATTGGGGACGCTGATGTCGAAATGCAGCGCGGCGCCCATGCATACCGGCGACAGGTCGGTCGCGCCGTGGCAGCCGGTGCGGACCTGATAGAGCGCGGCGAGGTCGGCGATGCGGCGCAGATGGCTGATGCCGCCGGCATGGACCACGGTGGCGCGGATATAGTCGATCAACTGGTTCTGGATCAGGTCCTTGGCGTCCCAGATCGTGTTGAACACCTCGCCCACGGCGATGGGGGTAACGGTGTGCTGGCGGATCAGGCGGAACGCCTCCTGATTCTCCGCCGGGGTGGGGTCTTCCATCCAGAACAGGCGATAGGGTTCGAGGGACTTGCCGAGCCGGCCCGCCTCGATCGGCGTCAGCCGGTGATGGACATCATGGAGCAGATGATGCTCGAAACCGAAACGGCTGCGCAGCGCGTCGAACAGCTTCGGCGCGTGATCGAGATATTTCTCGGTCGACCAGATATTCTCGGTGGGCAGCGCGCCGTCGGCGGGCTCGTAGAACATCTTGTCCTTCGAGACGCCATAGGTGGAGGCGAGGCCGGGAACGCCGGACTGGGCGCGGATCGCCTTGTAGCCCATCTCGATATAGCGCTGCACCTCGTCGACGGTCTCGGCGATGTCGCCGCCATTGGCATGGCCATAGATCATCACGCCGTCGCGGCTGCGTCCGCCCAGAAGCTGGTAGAGCGGAAGCCCCGCCGCCTTGGCCTTGATATCCCAGAGCGCGGTGTCGACCGCCGCGATCGCGCTCATCGTCACCGGGCCGCGCCGCCAATAGGCGCCGCGATAGAGATATTGCCAGATATCCTCGATGCGGTGCGCGTCGCGGCCGATCAGGCAGGGAATGACATGATCGGTCAGATAGGACGCCACGGCGAGCTCGCGGCCGTTGAGCGTGGCGTCGCCGATGCCGGTCAGCCCCTGGTCGGTTTCGATCTTCAGCGTCACGAAATTGCGGTCGGGGCAAGTGACGATGACGCGGGCGCCCGTAATCTTCACGGTCTTGATCCTTGTTCGATGGAGCGATTGGGACGACATAGTGGCCGCTGGCCAAGGGCTCGACAAACTGGCGCTGGTCATCGGCGCGATCAGATTTTCTTATCGATGCGAAGGAAGAAGCGATGAACCGGAAGCTGCCACCCCTGCTGGGTCTGCGCGTGTTCGAATGCGTCGCGCGGCATCTGAGCTTCACGCGCGCCGCGGACGAGCTGTGCGTCACCCAGGCGGCGGTCAGCCATCAGGTGAAGGCGCTGGAGGATTGGCTGGGCGCCCCGCTGTTCCAGCGGCTGAGCCGCACGATCAAGCTGACCGAGCTGGGCGAGACGATGGTGGGGCCGCTCACCCGCGCCTTCGACATCATGGCGGAGGCGACGGGCCAGGCGCTGGAGCGCGACCAGGTGGCGCCCTTGACCGTCGCCACCTTCGATTCCTTCGCCAGCGCATGGATCATCCCGCGCCTGTCGCGTTTCCAGGAACGCTTTCCCGATATCGACGTCCGCTTCATCGCCAAGCGGCAGGAGGATGACGCGCTGTCGAGCGGCGATGCCGATATCGAGATCCGATACGGCAATGGCGGCTGGCCCAATCTCCAGGTCGAGAAGCTGATGGGCGAAAGCGTGGTGCCCGTCTGCGCGCCGTCACTGCTCGAACGCCACGGCGCCCCGACCGAGCTGGCCGAAGTCGGCATGCTGCCGCTGCTCCACGACGTCTTCGCGATCGACTGGACCGAGTTCCTCAACCATTTCGACATACGCGGCGTGAACGTGCGGCGCGGCTTCGGTTTCAGCCATTCGCATCTGGTGAAGCGCGCATGCATGGCGGGCTACGGCGTCGCGCTCGGCCGCTGGCCGCTGGTGGCGGACGAGGTCAAGTCCGGCGTGCTGGTGCGGCCGTTCGATGAAGCGCTGATGCTTGACGACGCCTATTATGTGGTGTGCCGCCGCAGCGTCTCCGACGAGGCCAATGTGAAGGCCTTCGCCTATTGGATGCTCGACGAGGCCGAGCTGTTCCTCAAAGAGTCCGGACCATCACCGACTTGAATTCGGTGAAGGCCTCCAGCCCGGCGAAACCGTGTTCGCGGCCATGGCCCGATTGCTTCATGCCGCCGATGGGCATCGCGAGTTCGGGAAAACCATGGCTGTTCACCCAGACGATGCCGGCCTGGATATCGGCGGCGACGCGGTGCGCGCGGCCGACGTCGCGCGTCCAGATGCTGGCGGCGAGGCCATAGTCCGAATCATTGGCCAGGCGCAGCGCGTCCGCCTCGTCGTCGAAGGGAATGACGGTCAGCACCGGGCCGAACACTTCCTGGCGGACGATCTCGCTGTTCTGGTCGACGCCGGTGAGGATGGTGGGTTCGTAGAAGAAACCGGGGCCATCGCGCATCGCGCCGCCCGTCGCCACCTGTGCGCCCGCCGCTTGCGCGCGTTCGACATGGCCGTGGACGGACTGGCGATGCGCGGCGCTGATCAGCGGGCCCATCTGCGTATCGGGCGCGAAGCCCGATCCCAGCCTGAGCGCGGCGGCATGGGCGGCGATGCCCGCCACCACCTCGTCCAGCGCCGATCGCTCGACATAGAGGCGCGATCCCGCGACGCAGACCTGGCCGGCATTGCCGAAGATCGCATCGGCCGCGCCTGCGATCGCCTGCGGCAGATCGGCATCGGCGAAGATCAGCACAGGCGATTTGCCGCCCAGTTCGAGCGACAGCCGCTTCAGCCCGGCGCTGGCGTCCGCCATCAATTGCCGGCCCACCGCCGTCGATCCGGTGAACGAGATCTTGGCGATCAGCGGATGCCTGACCATCGCCGCGCCCAGTTCGCGGCCGATGCCCGGCAGCACGGAGATCACGCCTTCCGGCACGCCGGCCTCCAGCGCGAGCGCGGCGAGATGGAGCGTGGTGAACGGCGTCAGTTCGGATGGCTTGAGGATCGCCGAACAGCCCGCGGCGAGCGCTGGCGCGAGTTTCCACGCCGCCAGCGCCAGCGGTCCGTTCCACGGCGTGATCAGCCCGGCGACGCCGATCGGTTCCCTGATCCCGTATCCGAGAAAGCTCTGGCCGGGCAGCGAGGGGGAAAAGGTGCCGCCGTCGATCTTGGTGACCCAGCCGGCATAATAGCGGAAGGTTTCGGCGCTGTGCGCGACTTCGCCATGGAGCGCCGCGCCGAAGGGCTTGCCGCCGTTGAGCGTTTCAAGTTCGGCGAGCAATTGCGCGTCGCGTTCGATCAGTTCGGCGATGCGCAGCAGGATGCGCTGGCGCTCGGCGGGGGTCTTGCCGCGCCATCTCTTGTCCGCGAACGCTTGCGACGCGGCTTCGGCGGCGCGGTCGAGATCGGCGATGCCCGCCGCGTGCGCGGTCCCGAACGCCGCGCCGGTCGCCGGATCGATGCCGGTGATCGGCGCGCCCGCGCCCTCGGCCCAGGCCGCGCCGGCGAGGAAGGGGCGTGGCGCCGCCAGGAAGGACCGGGTCTGGGGGCCGAGCGCGTCGGTCATGACGCCATGTAGTCCATCAGCGTCTGGATGACGCGATCATTCTGGTGCGGCCGACCGACCGAGATGCGCAGCGCCGCTTCGGGGCCGCCGGCGGAAACCGGGCGCGGGATGATGCCGCGCGCCTCCAGATAATGCGCGGCACCCTCGGGATCGCGGCCGGCGGCGGGGAAGCGGACCAGATAGAAATTGGCGGACGAGGGGATGACCTCGATCCCCGCCAGGTCGAGCGCCTTCGCGATCCGCGCCAGCTCCGCGTTGTTCTCCGCACGCACCATCGCCGCATAGTCGACGTCGCGCACCGCCGCCTCGGCGGCGGCGAGAGCCGCGGCGTTGCCGTTGAAGGGCGTGCGGATGCGCTGGACCATGTCGATGATCGCGCGGGGCGCGTACATCCAGCCGATGCGCAGCCCGGCAAGGCCGTAGAGCTTGGAGAAGGTGCGCGTCATCACGACATTGTCGTGCGCGCCGACAAGCGCCGCGCCCGCTTCGTAATCGGGCGCGTCGACATAATCGGCATAGGCGCTGTCGAGCAGCAGGATCACGTCGCCCGGCAGCCCGGCATGGAGCCGCGTCAGTTCGTCGCGCGGCAGATATTGGCCCACCGGATTGTTGGGGCTGGCGAGCACGACCATCCGCGTATTGGGCGTCAGTGCCGCCAGCAGGCCGTCGACATCGGGGCGCAGGCCGGGTTCAGCCACGCTGATCGCATTCGCGCCCTGCGCGATGCTGTGCACGAACGCCATGGCGAAGCTGTACTGGCTCAGCACGACATCGTCGCCGGGGCCGGCATAGGTGCGGATCAGCAACTGGATCAGTTCGTCCGATCCGTTGCCGCAGACGATGCGGTCGGGATCGATGCCATGCACCTCTCCGATCGCCGCGCGCAGCGCCGATTGCGACCCGTCGGGATAGAGCTGAAGGTCGGACGCCAGCGCGCGATAGGCCTCCAGCGCGCGGGGGCTGGGGCCGAGCATCGATTCGTTCGAGGACAGCTTCAGCGGCTGGGCCACGTCGTCGAGCGCGATCTTGCCCTGGCGATAGGGGGCGAGGCCGGCGATCGCGGGCAGGGGGCGGGGGCGCGCATCGGTCATCGCGCTCACTCCACGCCCTCGAACGCGGGCGGGCGGATGATGAAGGGCCAGGGCGACGCCATGTCGCCGCACGGCACCTCGATCAGCGCGGGTTCGTTGCGTTCGAGCGCGGCCTTCACCGCCTTGTGCAGCGCCTCGGGCGTGGTGACGCGCTCGGCGCGGATGCCGAAGCTTTCGGCGAACTTGCAAAAATCGGGGTTCTTCAGGTCGGATGCGATCAGCCGGCCGCCGAACCATTCCTTTTGCTGGCGCTGCACATTCTGGAACTTGTTGTTGTTGAACAGCACCGTGACCAGCGCGATATTGTGCTGCGCGGCGGTCGCCATCTCGTTGGCGGTGAACAGGAAGCCGCCGTCGCCCGCGATGTTGACCACCGCCTTGTCCGGATGCGCGGCCTTCACGCCCAGCGCGGTCGCATAGCCATAGCCCAGCGTGCCCTGATAGCCGCAGGTGACGATATGGCGCGGTTCATAGACCGGGAAGGCATACCAGGACGTATAGCCGACCTGGGTGATCTCATCGACGAAATAGCCGTCGTCGGGCAGCGCGGAGCGGATCGCCGCCAGATAGGATGCCTGGGGCTGGACGCGATCCTCGACATCGCCGCGAATACGCGCGGCGAGCTGGGTCAGTTCGTCCTCGCGCGAGGCGCGCTTGTCGAGCACGCCCGCCAGTTTCTCGACCAGGGCGGGCACCGCGTCGGCGGCGTCGGCATGGATGGCGACGGCGGGCGCCGCGATCCGGTCCAGCTCCTCCGCATCGATGTCGATGCGGATCACCTTCATGTGCGGCGGCACTTTCCAGTAGAGATATTGCTGCTCCATCCGCGTGCCGAGGCCGATCACGACATCGGCGTTCTTCCACAGCTCATACCCCGCGGGGAACATCTGCGAGAGATAGGATCGGTCTGAAACCACGCCGCGCCCGCTGCGGAAGGAGACGACGGGCGCCTGCAGCATCTCCGCGAGCTGGTGGAGCGACGCGCCGGCCGCGATCGCGCCGCCGCCCGCGATGATCAGCGGATTGCGCGCGGTCTTGAGCAGCGCGACCGCGTCGGCGATCGCGTCGTCGTTCAGCGCGGGGGCCTTGTCGATCGTCGCGGCGGGCAGCAGGTCCGCTTCGGCGCGGTCGCCCATCACGTCCATCGGCATTTCCAGGCTTACGGGCCGGGGGCGGCCGCTCAGCATCTGGCGGAAGCCTTCGTTGACCAAGGCGGGGGCGCCCTCGACCGTCATCGCGCGATCGGCCCATTTGGTCAGCGTGCGCATTGTCGCGAGCTGGTCGGGCAATTCGTGGAGATAGCCGATGCCCTTGCCCAGCCCCACGGTGGGGATCTGCCCGGTCAGGCAGAAGACCGGGGCGTTGGTGGCGTAGGCGGAGCAGAGCGCGGCGGTGGTGTTGAGCACGCCGGGGCCGGGAACGACGGTATAGACGCCCGGTTTTCCGGTGGACCGGGCATAGCCGAACGCCATATAGGCGGCGCCCTGTTCGTGGCGCGTGCCGAACAGGCGCAGCCTGTCACCGGCGCCGTGCATGGCATCGAAGAAATGATCGAGCTGCCCGCCGGGCAACCCGAAGATCGTATCGACACCATTGACCATCAACTGGCCCAAAAGAGCCTCGGCCCCGCTTTTAGACATGAAATCCGCCTCTTTGACGCAAGATGTTTTGTTGGCGGAATCGTGTCCGAAACAGCACGTCAGTGGCAATTGAATCAAACTTCTGGCGGCCATTAGATGGTTTGATGGTCGCGGGGCCGATATGCCCCGATTGGATTAGCGAGGATTATGGTCGCGATCAGTAAGCTTCGTTTGAAGCCCCAAGCGGCCTCAGCCGATAGTTCGCCCGATAGATTTGGCCCGGCAAGCGGGACAGGACGTCAGCAAAGACGCCTGATCGCAAGGGCTTACGGATCGGGGAGATTGACGATGCGCACCAACTGCAAAACCTTGTTTCTGACGGCTACCGCGCTGGCCCCGCTGATCGCGGCGATGCCGGCGATGGCGCAGGACGCATCGACCGCCACCGAGGCGGCCGCGCCGGTTTCCGGCGACGAGATCGTCGTCACCGCGCAGCGCCGCGAACAGAATCTGCGCGACGTGCCGATCAGCATCTCCGCCTTTTCCGCCAAGGCGCTGGAAAAGGCCAATGTCTCCGAAGCCAAGGATTATCTGGCCTTCGCGCCCAATGTCAGCTTCACCGAGGATGGCGAGACCGGCAACCGCTCGATCAACATCTCGATCCGCGGCGTCAGCAACATCGATCTTGGCGAGGCATCGACCCAGCAGTCGATCGGCTATTATCTCGACGAGCTGAGCGTCGGCTCCACCGCCAACGGCACCTATAATCCGCCGCTGCTCGACGTTGAGCGCGTGGAGGTGCTGCGCGGGCCGCAGGGCACCTATTTCGGCCGCAACGCATCGGGCGGCGCGCTCAACATCACCACCAAGAAGCCGGGGCCGGACTTCTACGCCGAAGGGGGCGCCGAATATGCCAGCTTCGATACGTACAAGGCCTATGGCATCGTCAATGTGCCGCTGGCGCAGGGCCTGTATTTCCGTGGCCTCGCCTCGTGGGACAAGAGCAATGGCCTGATCCGCAACATCAATCCCAAGGGCACGCCCAACAGCGGCTACGAATATCTCCATTTCCGCGGCGCGGTGCGCGCGCAGCCGATCGACAATGTGACGATCGACCTGTCGGCCGCCTATTCGGACGAGGATGAGGGCTTCGACGCGACGGTGCCGTCGGGCGTGCTCGACCTGGACACCAAGAGCATCTTCGGCCCGGATTTCGTGGCGCTGCCCGATGGCGTCGGCTTCTATCCAGCCAATCAGCGCCGGGTGAACCACAATGCGCCCGAATATAACCGCAACAAGTTCCTGCTGATCAACAACCGCATCTCGGTCGATTTCGATGGTTTCGCGCTGCGTTCGGTGACCGGCTATATCGACAGCAAGAACGGCCGCCTGTTCGATCAGGACAATATCTCCGCCGATGCGATCAACCGCATCAACCGCAATCGCGGGCGTTCGTTCAGCCAGGAACTGCGGCTCCAGTCCACGGGCAAGCAGAAGCTCGACTGGGTCGTGGGCGCGCTCTACGCCAAGGATCGCATCCGCCAGTTCAACAGCATCCAGGCGGGCGCGGACACCAGCTATGTCGATCCGCTGACGGGCAATGTCATCGGCCTGTTGCCGCCGATCCCGCAGGGCTTCCGCATCAACGAGAACAACAAGATCTTCAGGACCGAGAGCATGGCGGCCTTCGCCGACGTCACGCTCAACCTCGATCGCCTGCACCTGACGGTGGGCGGGCGCTATACCCGCGACAAGATCAGCAACAGCGCCTTCGGCGTCTATGCGTTCGAAAGCCCGGTGCCCGATATCGCGGGCAGCAAGAGCTTCACCGATTTCTCGCCGCGCGCGGTGCTGCGCTACGAATTCAGCGACAATGACAATGTCTATGCGTCGGTGTCGAAGGGCTACAAGGCCGGCGGCGTCGACATCAATTCGGGCATCACCTCGCCCTTCCGGCCGGAAGAGCTGTGGAACTATGAAGTCGGCATCAAGGGCAGCGCGCTCGACAATTCGCTGCAATACAGCCTGTCCGCCTTCTATCTGAAATGGTCCGATCTTCAGGTGCAGACCAATTTCCTGCGCGATCCCAACGATATCAGCTCGGCGGTCGAGCTGACGCTGAACGCGGCCAAGGCCTCCAACAAGGGCTTCGAGATGGAATTGCAGGGGCGCCTGTCGCGCGAACTGCGCGCCATGGTCGCCTTCGGCTATCTGGACAGCAAGTTCGACAGCTTCCCGCTGGCGGTGCTCGCGGGCGGCAATTCGGTCAACCTGACCGGGCTGCGCCTGCCCAAGACGCCGCGCTTCACCGTCACCACCGCGCTCGATTACGAGCGTCAGATGACCGACGATCTGAGCCTGTACGGCCGCGCGGAACTGAACTTCCGCTCGGCGGCGGCGGGCGATCTGGAGGGCGTCGCGTCCGAGCAGCTCAACCTGCCGCGCTTCCCGTACAATCCGTCGGCCTATGCCGTCGTCAATCTGCGGCTGGGCGTGACCACCGATCGCTTCGAGATTGGCGGCTATATCGAGAACCTGACCAAGACCGACTATTACACGGGCACGCAGGACAATTTCGGCCTGGGCGGCATCCGCCTGCGCCCGCATCCCCGCGTGTTCGGCGTGACCGGCAAGGTGAAGTTCGGAAGCTGAGGTTCGGAACGGGATCCTCTCCTCTCTCATTGTCATTCCCGCGCATGCGGGAATCCAGCTTCTTCTTCTTCTTTCTGATGCTTCTCGGAAAAGCTGGATTCCCGCGTGCGCGGGAATGACACGAGGGGGACATAATCCTGCTCGATATCAATCCGGGTCGAGCAGCCGCGCGCCGCTGCCTTCCCGTCCAAGCGCATCCTCCGGGTTGCGCAACGGGCAATCCTCGATCGACAGGCAGCCGCAGCCGATGCAGCCGCTCATCTGGTCGCGCAGCCGGGTCAGGCGCGCGATCCGGTCGTCGAGCTCGTCGCGCCATGCGGTCGATAGCCGCGCCCAGTCCGCCGCCGTCACCCTGTGGCCGTGGCCGACCGTCGCCAGCCGCTCGCGGATCGTCGCCAGCGGAATGCCCGCGCGCCGCGCGATCTTAATCACCGCGATCGCGCGCAGCACGCCCCGGCCATAACGCCGCTGGTTGCCGGCGTTGCGGTTGCTCCACAACAGGCCCTGCGCCTCGTAGAAATGCAGGGTGGAGACGGGCACGCCCGCGCGCGCGGCCACTTCGCCGACGCTCAGTTCGCGATGCACATCGAACGGCCTGACCTTTGGGCGCATGCCGGTTTCCCTATTTACCTCAACTAATGTTGAGGTTTTATAGGAGCGCTTCCGATTCGCAAAGGAAGCAGGTTTGCCGCCCCCATCACCCGTTCCCGCCCCGCTTTTCCGGGCTTTTGTCCGGTCAGGCGGCGATCATCCGCAGATAGAGCCGGGCGAGCATCTCGCCGATCTGGCCGGGCGTGCGGCCGGTGACGATGGTTTCGTCGACCGCGCCGTGCAGGCCGTGGAACATGACGACCGACACGCTGGCGGGATCGTCGACCGCCCAGATGCCGGCGGCATCCCCGGCGGCGAGCAGATCGGTCAGATTGCGCACCAGCGGGATATCGCCCATCGCCTCGCGCAGCGGCATCTCCGCGCCGTGGAACACGACGTCGTGCAGCGCGCGCATGTCGAAATAGGCATCGACCGCCGCGGTGATCCACGCGGTCAGCCGGCCGTTCCAGTCGGCTTCGCCGTGGCGGCCGACGGCGGCGAGGACGCGATCGAGGAATTCGTCGGAAAATTGCGCGCGCAGCGCGTCGAGCAGATCCGCCTTGGTATCGAAATAATGGTAGAAAGTGCCCTTCGCGACGCCAGCGCGCGCCGCCACCTCGTCCACCGTCGTCGCCTCCACGCCATTCTCGACGAACAGCGCCCCCGCCGCCTCGACCAGCGAGGCGCGCCTAATGTCCGCGCGGCGGGCCGGCGGCTCGGTGTTCGCCAGGCGCGACTTCAGGCGGTCCATGCGGGTGGGGCGGCCATATTTTCCTTCGCTCATGTCACGTTCCTGCGCGCTCGATCGTCAAAGTGCGAGTGGCTTGACCGATCGAAGCTTAAATAATAATCGTTCGCAATAATTCCGACTCATAGTCGGTTCATGACGGAAACGCGATATCATGACAACCGAGACCCCAGAATCCCCCGTGCCCGCGCGCCTTGGCGGCCTTTGCGGGCGCCCGTTGCTGATCGCGCTCGTCGCGGTGCTGTTGCTGTTCGCGCTGCTTTATGGTTGGCGAACGGCGCGCAGCGCGGCGGCGCCGCAGGGTGCACCGCCCCCCGTTCCGGTCGCGGCGATCTCCGTGGAGCCGACCGAGGTGCCCGCCGCGCTCGAAGCGGTCGGGTCGCTCCGCGCCGTGCGGGAAGTGATGCTGGCGCCCGAAGTCGCCGGCCGGATCGTCGCCATCCGGTTCGAGGCGGGCATGCGGGTGGGGGCAGGCGCGCCGCTCGTCCAGCTTTATGACGCGCCCGAACGCGCTGATCGCAGCGCCGCTCGCGCCCGCGCCGATTTTGCGGGCGTCCAGCTTGCGCGGTCGCAGGAACTGGCGCCCAGCGGCGCAGAGCCGCGCGAACTGCTCCAGCAGCGCCGCGCCGAGCGGGACCAGGCCGCCGCCGCCGTCCAGCAATTCGATGCGCGGATCGCGCAGAAGCAGGTGCGCGCGCCGTTCGCGGGCGTGCTGGGCGTGCGCCGGGTCAATCCGGGCCAATATCTCAATCCCGGCGATCCGATCGCGACCCTGACCGCGCTCGACACGCTCTATGTCGATTTCGCGCTGCCCCAGCAGGAACTCGCGCGGCTGCATGTCGGCGCCACGGTGAACGTGACCGTCGATGCCTGGCCCGGCCGCGTCTTCGCCGCGCGTGTCAACGCGATCGAGCCGCGTATCGGCGCGGACACGCGCAACGTCTCGGTCCAGGCGATGCTCTCCAACCGCGACGGCGCGTTGCGCCCCGGCATGTCGGTGACGGCGGCGCTCGCGCTGCCGCCCGAACAGGGCGCGCTCGTCGTGCCGGCCACCGCGATCCAGACCTCGGCCTCGGGCGACAGCGTCACCGTGATCCGTGGTCCCGATGCGCGCCGCAAGGGCAAGGCGGAAGCGGTTTCGGTCACGACCGGCCGCCGTATCGGCAACCGTGTGATCGTGACGCGCGGGCTGAAGCCCGGTGACGTCGTCGTGACCGAAGGCCAGCTTCGCGTGCAGCCCGGCGCCGATGTCGTCGTCGCGCCTGCTCGCCCGGCGGGAGCACGCTGAGATGCGCTTCACCGACATCTTCATCCGCCGCCCGATCCTGGCGATCGTCGTCAGCCTGCTGATCCTGCTGGTCGGCGGCAGCGCGATGTTCCTGCTTCCCGTCCGGCAATATCCGAACATGGAAAGCGCGACGATCGTGATCGACACCGGCTATCCCGGCGCCACGCAGGACGTGATGCAGGGCTTCGTCACCACGCCGATCGCGCAGGCGATCGCGACCGCGAACGGCATCGAATATCTGACCTCGACCTCCAGCCAGGGCAAGAGCCAGGTCAAGGCGAAGCTGGTGCTCAACGCCAATGCCGACCGTTCGATGACCGAAATCCTCGCCAAGGTGCAGCAGGTGAAATATCGCCTGCCGCCCGGCGCCACCGATCCGGCGATCACCAAGATCACCGATGGCGCGTCCGAGATCCAGTATATCTCGTTCACCAGCGATACGCTGAGCGTGCCGCAGATCACCGATTTCGCGACGCGTGTCGCCCAGCCGCTGATCACCGCCGTTCCCGGTGTCGCCTCCGCCAAGCTGGAGGGCGGGCAGGCGCTGGCGATGCGCATCTGGGTCGATCCCGCCAAGCTCGCCGCGCGTAATCTGTCGGCAAGCGACATCGCGGCGGCGCTGCGTTCCAACAACGTCCAGGCGGCGCCCGGCCAGCTCAAGGGCAGCGACACCGCGATCAACATCACCGCCACCACCGACCTGACCGGGGTCGAGGATTTCCGCCAGATGGTGGTCAAGAGCGGCGCCGACGGGCTGGTGCGGCTGGGCGATGTCGCCACGCTCGAGCTCGGCGGGCAGAATTACGATTCCAACGCGGCGGCGGACGGCAAGGTGGGCATGTTCATCGGCATCGCGCCCACGCCCGACGGCAATCCGCTGGAGATCATCAAGGGCGTCAACGATCTGCTGCCCGGCATCCAGAAGGTCGCGCCGCCGGGCCTGAAGGTGTTCAACCAGTTCGACGTGGCGCATTTCGTCAACGCCTCGATCGACGAGGTCACGCACACTTTGGTCGAGGCGATCGTGATCGTGATCATCGTCATCTTCCTGTTCCTCGGCTCGTTCCGCGCGGTGATCATCCCGGTGATCACCATCCCGCTCTCGCTGGTGGGCACCGCCGCGCTGATGCTGGCCTTCGGCTTCTCGCTGAACCTGCTCACGCTTCTGGCGATGGTGCTGGCGATCGGGCTGGTCGTCGACGACGCGATCGTCGTCGTCGAGAATATCCACCGCCATATCGAGGAGGGGCTGAGCCCGATCCGGGCGTCGCTGATCGGCGCGCGCGAGATCGTGGCGCCGGTGATCGCGATGACGATCACGCTGGCGGCGGTCTACACGCCGATCGGCCTGATGAGCGGCCTCACCGGCGCGCTGTTCCGCGAATTCGCCTTCACCCTCGCCGGATCTGTGATCGTATCGGGCGTGATCGCGCTCACCCTGTCGCCGATGATGAGTTCGGTGCTGCTCAACGCCAAGGTGAATGAAGGGCGGCTCGCCCGGACGATCGAGCACAACATGGAGCGGGTGACCGCCGGCTATGCGCGCATCCTCGATCGCACGCTCGCCGCGCGCGCGGCGGTGCTGCTCGTCGGGCTGGGCGTGCTGGCGGCGATCGTCGTGCTGTTCACCGGCGCGCAGCGCGAACTCGCGCCGCAGGAGGACCAGGGCTATGTCTTCGTCGCGTCGAAGGCGCCGCAATATGCCAATATCGACTACACCTCGCGCTTCAGCGGCGATATCGAGCGCATGTTCCGCACGCTCTCCGAATATCGCAGCAGCTGGTTCGCCAATGGCACCGACGGCACCAATAACGGCTTTGGCGGCGTCATCCTGAAGGACTGGGACCAGCGCGCGCGTTCGGCCGACGAGATCCAGGCCGAACTGAACGGCAAGGGCGGCGCGATCACCGGCATCTACGCCACCGCCTTCCAGCCCGCGCCGCTCCCGGCGGGCAGCGGCGGGCTGCCCGTGCAAATGGTGATCCGTTCTTCGGACGAATTCCCGGAGATCTTCGCCACGCTCGAACGCATCAAGGGCGCCGCATGGGGCAGCGGCCTGTTCGCTTTCGTCGACAGCGATCTGGCGTTCGACAGCCCGGAGGCGCGGATCGTCGTCGATCGCGCCAAGGCGGGGCAGATCGGCGTCTCGATGGAGGCGATCGCCGATACGCTCGCGATCCTGGTGGGCGAGAATTACATCAACCGCTTCAACTGGCACGATCGCTCCTACGACGTGATCACCCAGGCGCCGCCGGGCCAGCGGCTGACGCCCGACAATCTCGGCCGCTTCTATGTGAAGGCCGCATCGGGCGAGCAGGTGCCGCTGTCGACCGTGGTGCGCGTCGATATGCGGCCCCAGGCCAACAAGCTGCCCCAGTTCAACCAGATGAACGCGGCGACGCTGTCGGCGGTGCTGGCGCCCGGCGTCACCATGGGCCAGGCCGTCGATTTCCTGAAGAACCAGCAGGTGCCCGCCGGCACCACGATCGACTGGCTGTCCGACAGCCGCCAATATGTGAGCGAGGGCGATCGGCTGACGATCAGCTTCGGCTTCGCGCTGATCGTCATCTTCCTGGTGCTGGCGGCGCAGTTCGAAAGCTTCCGCGATCCGCTCGTCATCCTGGTCACGGTGCCGCTCGCGGTGTGCGGGGCGCTGGTGCCGCTCTATCTCGGCTTCGCCACGCTCAACATCTACACGCAGATCGGCCTCGTCACGCTGATCGGCCTGATCTCCAAGCACGGCATCCTGATGGTGTCCTTCGCCAACGAGATCCAGAAGCATGACGGGCTCGATCGCGTCGCCGCGATCCGCCGGTCGGCGGCGGTGCGCATGCGGCCGGTGCTGATGACAACCGCCGCGATGGTCGCCGGCCTCGTCCCCCTGCTGTTCGCGAGCGGGGCAGGCGCGTCCAGCCGGTTCGCGATCGGCATCGTCGTGGTGATGGGCATGCTGGTCGGCACGCTCTTCACCCTGTTCGTCCTGCCCACCGTCTACAGCCTGATCGCGCGCGACCACCGCGTCGAGGCGCAGACGGAACGCGAGCATGAGCTCGCCACCGCGGAGCTTGCCCATGCGTAAACTGATCCAGGTCCTGATGCTGATGTCGACCGCCGCCTGCGCGGCCGGCCCGGACTATCGCCCGCCCGAACGCGCATCGGCCGCGCCCGGCGCGTTCGTGACGACGATCGCCGCGACCGATCCGGCGCTGCCGCTGCCGGACGATTGGTGGCGGCTCTACCAGGATCCGGTGCTCGACGCGCTGGTGGCGCGCGCGCTTGCCGCCAATACCGATCTGCGCGTCGCCTCCGCCAATCTGGCGCGCGCCCGAGCGGTGCTGGGCGAAGCGCGCGCCGGCCGCCTGCCGACCACCGGCGTTTCGGGCGGCGCCAGCTATGGCGACGCGATCCAGGGCAATCCCGTCGGCGGCATGGACCGGCAAATGAGCTATTCGGGCGGCCTGTCGCTTTCATGGGAAGCCGATCTGTTCGGCCGCGTCGGCCGCGCGATCGAGGCGGCGCGCGCCGATGCCCAGGCGGTGGAGGCCGCGCGCGACATGGTGCGCGTGACGGTGGCCGCCGAAACCGCGCGCGCCTATCTCGACGCCTGCGCCTTCGCTGAAACCGCCGCCATCGCGCGCGCCTCGCTCGACACCGCCGATCACGGGCTGCGCATCGTGACCGCGCAGCAACGCGCGGGATCGGCCGGCCGGCTCGATGTCGAGCGCGCCGCGACGGCGGTGGCGAACGCCCGCGCGGCGATCGCCCCGGCGGATGCGCAGCGCGGCGTCGCGCTGTTCGAACTGGCCGCATTGCTGGGGGAGGCGCCGGGCGGCGTTCCCGCCGATGCCGCGCGCTGCGCCGCGCCGCCATCGCCCGTCGCGGCGCTGCCGGTGGGCGACGGCACGGCGCTGCTGCGCCGCCGGCCCGACCTGCGCGAGGCGGAGCGGACGCTGGCGGCGGACACCGCACGCATCGGCGTCGCGACCGCCGATCTCTATCCGCGCATCTCGCTGGGCGCGTCGGGCAATTATTTCCGCAACGACAGCGTGCGCGGCAATGACAGCTTCTCCTTCTCGCTGGGGCCGTTGCTGTCGTGGAGTTTCCCCAATGTCGCGGTGGCGCGCAGCCGCATCCGCCAGGCGGAGGCGCGGGGCGAGGCATCGCTCGCCGCGTTCGACGGCAGGGTGATCACCGCGCTCAAGGAGGTGGAACAGGCGCTCACGCTCTACGGCAGCGAACGCGAGCGCAACCTGGCGCTCACCGAGGCGCGGACGCGCGCGGGCACCGCGTTCGAGCTGGCGGATGCCCGCTATCGCGCCGGATCGATCGCCTATCTCGACCTGCTCGTCGCGCAGCGCGAACTGATCGACGCCCGCGCCGCGCTCGCCGCCTCGACGCAGCGGCTGGGCTCGGCGCGTGTCGACCTGTTCAAGGCGCTTGGCGGCGGTTGGGGGCAGGCGGACTGAGCAAGAAGCGTGTGCAGGCGGGACTTCGAAGCGTGCGGCCATGTTCGTTCGTCGCCCGGTACGGGCTGTTGGTCTTGCTAATGATTTGCAGCAGCGACGCTTTCGGTTCATAGGAAGCGCGCTGACTCGTCGACTTCTGATGATCGCCGGGAAGCGGATCGGGGTTCGAAATGGCATCGGGTATGGCGACGATCGACATGGAGGGGCTTTACAGCGGCCATGGCGATTGGCTGCGTGGATGGCTGCGCCGCTACACCCGTTGTTCGGACCGGGCGGCCGATCTGGCGCAGGATACCTTCTGCAAACTGATCGAAAGCCCTGTGTCCGGGGCGCCCCATAATCCTCGGCCATATCTCGCGACGGTGGCACGCCGCCTCATGATCGATCAGGCGCGGCGGATGGAGGTGGAGCGGACGTTCCTGGAGGCGCACGCCGCATTGATGGCCGGTGCGGCCGCACCGTGCCCGGAACGCATCGCGGCTGCGATCGGCGAATTGAATATTGTGGTGCGCGCGCTCGAAACCTTGTCCGAACGGGCGCGCCGCGCCTTTCTTCGCGCCCGTCTCGATGGGGCGCCGCACGCGGAGATCGCGGCGGAACTGGGCGTATCGAAGAGCATGGTGAAGCAGTATGTCGCGAAAGGCTATGCCTGTTGCTATGCCGCCGCCTATGGAGCCGGCCACGACATCGGATAGCCGCGAGCAAGAGCCGAGCGCCGCGATCGTTCGCCAGGCCGCCGAATGGCTGGCCCATGTCGAATCCGGTGACGCGTCCGCGGCTGATCATGAGGATCTGCGGGCATGGCGGGCGGCGGATCCCGCCCATGCCGTGGCGCTCGACCGTCTTGGCGGCGTCCGGGCGAGACTGGACGGTACGCCGGATGTCGAGCGCGAGGCCTTGCGCCGGCTGATGTTGCGGCCCAGGCGGCGGGCCGGTGCATCGTTTCTTGCCGTCCTGGTGCTGATCGGGGCCGGATGGATGGCGTCGCGCCTGCCCTGGGTTCAACTCTATTTCGCCGATCAAAAGACGGAAGCAGGAGAAACGCGCGTCGTGGCGCTGCCCGACGGCAGCAGCCTGACCCTTTCCACGGACAGCGCGGTCAATCTCGAGATCGGTGACGGCGAGCGGGCGGTGCGCCTGTTGCGTGGAGAGTTGCTGGCGCATGTCGCGAAGGCGGATGCGCCGCCATTCGAGGTGATGACCGAAGATGGCACCGCCATTGCCCTTGGCACGGCCTATACGGTTCTCAAGGAATCGGCCGCTACAACGGTTGCGGTCGCGCAATCGCAGGTCCGTGTCTGCCCCGTGCCGGAAGATGACGAGGGGTGCCTGACGCTGGGGCCGGGGCAGCGTGCGCGCCTTGCCGGCGGAAGGGCCGTGCGATTGCCCGATGTTTCGGCCGCCGATGTCGGTGCCTGGGCCGAAGGCTGGCTCACCGTCGACGATCGGCCGCTCGCTGAAGTGCTCGACGAACTCAATCGCTGGCGCGCGAAGCCGATCGGCTTCGATCGGACCGCGTTGGCGGACTTGCGCGTTTCGGGGATATTTCCGCTTCGTGATACGGACAGGGCGGCGGCCAACCTCGCCAGGTTGTTGCCGATCATGATGGACCGGAGCGATCCGGACGCACCCGTCATCCGCCGCCGCTGAATTTCTTCCCGCCGTCCGCTGTCCCGATCGCGATCTCGTTCGTCCCCTTGATGAGGGCTTTGCTCAAAAGGGGATATAGGTGCGTAAATATGATCTGGCCGCCGGGGTCGCGGCGGCATTGGTGCTGGCGTTTGTGCCGGGCTTTTCGGCGGTGGCGATGGCGCAAACGGCGCGCGCGGCGCGGAGTTACGATATTCCGGCCGGCGCGCTCGGGCCGGCGCTCAATCAACTTGGCCGAGCGGCCGGTGCCGTCATTTCCTATGATCCGGCGATCGTCCAGGGCAAGAAAACGGCAGGCGTGCGGGGTGCCCGCACCATCGATCAGGCGTTGTCGACGATGTTGCGGGGCACATCCCTCCGCGCGAGGGCGGACGGTGCGGGCGGTTTCGTCATCGGCGCGGGCTCGCCCGTGCGCATGAACCGCAATGCACCGGATCGCCGGCCCAAACCGGCGTCAGGATCCGCGGCACCGGCCGCCGCCCAGGCTGAATCCGTCGAGCCCGGGGGCGAGATCGTCGTGACCGGGCTAACCTCACCCTATGCGCGCACCGGATTGTTCGGCGAACAGGCGGTGATGGACACACCCTTCTCGATCACCGCCTATACCGAGGAACTGTTCAGGACCCGGCAGGCGCGCACCATCACCGACGTGATCGCGAGCGATCCCTCGGTCCGCAGCAATCTGTCGGCAAGCAGCGAAAGCGAACAGTTCGTGCTGAGGGGTTTCCCGCTCTTCGCTTCGGAAGTGGCGGTGGAGGGCCTGTTCGGGATGCTGCCCATTCGGCGCATTCCGCTCGAGCCCTTCGGCAAGGTGGAGATCTTCAAGGGACCGAACGCGCTGGTGAACGGCGTGGCACCCTTCGGCAATATCGGGGGCATGATCAACCTGGTCCCCAAGCGCGCGCAAGCGCGCCGGACGGTGGATCTGACTGCCGTGCACATGGGCGATGGACAGTTCGGCGGCAATGTCGATCTGGGCGACCGATTCGGCGACGACGGGCAGTTCGGCGTTCGATTGAATGCCGCGCGTTATGCCGGCGATCTTGCGGTCGATCATACCAATCGACGCGCGGACGTCGTCAGCCTGGCGATGGATTACAGGACCGGCAATCTGAAGCTGACGGCCGATTTCCTCTACACGTCCGAATTGATCAGGGGGCAGGATCATCATCTGACGGCCAATGCGGGGTTCGACATCCCGGACGCGCCGGGATCGACGGTGAACTATGGGCAACCCTGGACGCGCACGATCACCGGAAGCAAGAGCTTCATCCTCGGCGCCAGCTACGAGATCCTGCCGCGGACGACCATTTCCGCGAAATACGGATATCTCAAATTCGCGGAGAAATACCGATATACGCTCGGCACGCTGACGTCCGCGAACGGCAATTTCACGTCGCGATTCAGTCTGTTCGGCAGCGAATCCGCCGACCGGACGGGAGAAATCTCGCTTCGTTCCGCCTTCGATACCGGCCCGCTCAGCCACAATTTCGTCGCGTCGGCGACGACGCTCTACATCAAGGGCTTCGGCAACCTGCCGTTCGCGGCGATACCGACGCTCGCGAACAACATCTACAATCCGGTCCATATCGCCCGGCTGGATGGGATGTTCACCGATGCCGTGGCCGCGCAGTTCCGTGACATGCGCCATTCCACGGACCGCAAGCTGCGCGGCATCGCCGTTGCCGACACGATTTCGGCATTTGACGATCAGGTGAGGCTGACGCTCGGCGTCCGTCGCCAGAATGTCAGGATGGCGAACTTCAACCGGGTCACGGGAGATCGCATCGACAATTATGATGAATCTCGGACCACCTATGCGGCGGGCCTTGTCGTCAAGCCGAGGCGCAACTGGTCGCTATATGGCAGCTTCTCCCAGGGATTGACGCCCGGCCTGTTCGCACCGGCGGGCTCCGCGAACAACGGTACGGTCTTCGCGCCCTTCGTCAGCACCCAATATGAATTCGGATCCAAACTCGAACTCGGTCCCCTGAGCACGAGCATGGCGTTCTTCCGGATCAACCAGCCCTTCGGATATGTTCAGCCCACCACGAACATCTTCGTTCTCGACGGGGATGTCATCAACAAGGGCATCGAGTTCAACGTTTCGGGCAAGCCGTTCAAGGCGCTGACGCTGCTGGGCGGCATCTTGTTCTCGGATGCGGAACAAAAAGGAACGGCCGGGGGGCTGACCGACGGGAAGCGGCCGATCGGCACGCCGAAATGGCAATTCAACCTGTTCGGTGAATATGAGCCGGAGGTGCTTCCCGGGCTCGGGATCAACGCGACCTATATCCATACCGGCCGGCAATTCTACGACGCGGCCAATCTCAGGCCGATCGACGGGTGGAACCGGGTCGATCTCGGCCTGCGATACGGTTTCGAGTCCGGGGGCAATCGCTACACCGTGCGCGCGGCCGTCGAAAATGTGACGGACAACGCGTTCTGGCAGTCGGCGTCGCGTGGCTTCCTGACGCGGGGCGCGCCCAGAACCGCGCGCCTGTCGTTCGAAATGAGCTTCTGAGAGAGGCGGCTTCGACCATGGCCTCGCAGACCCGGAGCCGGTGATGGCCGGCTCCGGGATCGCGGGCTTCAGGCGGCGTCGACCAGCACGATCTCGCTGTCCTCTGTCGCCGTCACCCGCAGCACCTCGACATCCCTGATCGCCGCGCCGTCACGGGCGTTGACGCGGATGCCTTCTATCTCGACCGCGCCGGTGGCGGGGACGAGATAGCCGCGCCGATCCTTGCCCAGCGGATATTCGGCGGTCTCGCCGGCCTTGAGCGAGGCGCCGACGACACGGGCATTGGTGCGGATCGGCAGCGCGTCATTGTCGTTGTCGAAACCGGATGCCAGCACCACGAAGCGTCCGGCGCGATCGCCTTTCGGGAAGGGCTTGGCGCCCCAGCCGGGCTGTTCGCCGGTCCTGGACGGGATGATCCAGATCTGGAAGATCCGCGTCGTCACGTCCTCCAGATTATATTCCGAATGCCTCACGCCCGTGCCGGCGGACATCACCTGCACGTCGCCCGCCTCGGTCCGGCCCTTGTTGCCCAGGCTGTCCTCATGCGTGATCGCGCCTTCGCGGACATAGGTGATGATCTCCATGTCGCGATGCGGATGCGGGGGAAAGCCGGTCTTGGGCGCGATGGTGTCGTCGTTCCAGACGCGCAGGTCGCCCCAGTTCATCCGGGCATCGTCATGATAGCCGGCGAACGAGAAGTGATGCTTGGCATCCAGCCAGCCGTGATTGGCGCCGCCAAGGCTGGCGAAAGGGCGAAGTTCGATCATGCTCTGTCTCCTCGATGCCCCGTGGGGGCCGTGCTGTGATGCGATGGAGATAGAGGTTGAGACCTTTCTATTGAACTGGCATAAAATCGGTTCAAATGTTCGAAGGAGTTGAAAGGTGGCGAATCCCGGCACGCCTACGCTCGATCAGCTCAGGATCTTCCTCGCCATCGTCGATACCGGCAGCTTCGCGGCGGCGGGGCGGCGGCTCAACCGTGCGGTTTCGGTGATCAGCTATGGCATCATGAACCTGGAACAGCAGCTCGGGCTGACGCTGTTCGAGCGGGAAGGGTCGCGCAAGCCCGTGCTCACCACGGCGGGCCGCGCCCTGCTGGCGGAAGCGCGCGCGATCTCGCAGGGCATCGACGGGCTGCGCGCCAAGGTGAAGGGGCTGCTCGACGGGCTGGAGGCGGAGGTCGATCTGGCGGTGGACGTGATGCTGCCGGCCGATCGGCTGGGCAAGGTGCTGCGCGCTTTCGCGGCCGAGTTCCCGACGGTGTCGCTGCGGCTTCATGCCGAGGCGCTGGGCGCGATCACCGCGATGGTGCTGGACAGGACGGCCGTGGTCGGCATTTCGGGGCCATTGGCGGCGGGGGTCGAGGGGGTCGAATGCATCTCGGCCGGATCGGTGCCGATGGTGCCGGTCGCGGCGCCCGATCACCCGCTGGGGCGGATGGAGCGGATCGCGCCGGGCGCGGGACGCGATTATACCCAGCTCGTGCTCACCGATCGCTCGCGCTTCACCGAGGGGCAGGATTTCTCGGTGCTGAGCCCCAAGACCTGGCGGCTGGCTGATCTCGGCGCCAAGCACGCGCTGCTGCGCGAAGGGATCGGCTGGGGCAATATGCCGTTGCAGATGATCGAGCCCGATCTGGTCGCGGGCACGCTGGTGCGTCTCCACATGCCCGATCATCCCGGCGGCACCTATCGCTTCGCGGGCGTCTGGCGGCGCGATACCCCGCCCGGACCGGCCGCGTCCTGGCTGCTCGATCAGTTCGTCGCGCTGGGCGCGAACGACGTCGAGGAAGAGGGTTTCGGGGATATCTGAGCCGGTATCACGCCGGCCGCGCCGATCCGGGATGGAAGGCGCAGGCGGCGGTGCCCGCCAGCACGAGCGCGCCGGCCAGGATCAAGGGCGCGGTCAGCCCGGTGCGCATCACCAGCACCGCGCCCAACGCGGCGCCGCCGAAGATCGCGGCAACGCTGCCGATGCGCCGTCGCCAGTTGATGTTGGCGCCGCCCGCCAGGCTCGAATCGGCGGCGAGCCCGGTCAGCGTCAGCGTCAGCACCGTCGTGGTGAGATCGGGCACCTTGAGCTGGCGGATCGTGGCGTTTCGGAAGCCCATGGCCAGGCCGGTCAGGATGATGATGGCATAGACGCCGCGATCGGGCGTCTGCGTCGCCACGTCGAAATCGATCGCGATGGCGGCGGCGATCCACAGCAGCGCGGCCTCGATCGTCGCGGCGATCATCAGCCAGCGGCGCAGTGGCCGGCCGGCATGCGCCTTGCCCGTCCGGCCCGCGACCAGCGCGCCCGCCAGAAAGGCGATGATCGCGACCAGATAAGGCGCGACGCGAAAGCCCGGCGTGCCCGCCGCCGCGAAGCCCAGGAAGACGATATTGCCGGTCATGTTGGCGGTGAACACCTTGCCCAGCCCGAGCACGCTGATCGCGTCGACCAGGCCGGTGGTGACCGAAAGCAGCAGCAGCAGCCCGGCGAGGGGCGGGGATTGGGGTGGCGATTGGGGCGGGGTGGTGCTCATGGCGTGCCTTTCAGATCCGGAAATTGGCTTCTAGGCCGAACAGGCCGATGGTGCGGGCCGGCCCGGTCTGGCGGATGAAGCCGCCGGGCTGGAATGCGGAGAGCGATGTGGAGAGCTCGAGTTCGGGCGTCGCCTGCCAGCTCAGGGCCGCTTCGATCTCCTTGCCGATGAAGCGGCTGCGCGCCGTGCCGGGCGCGCGGATGAGATTGCCGGGAATGTCGTAGACGCCGTCCCCACGTGCATGGCGCCAATAGGCCATGCCCGCGATCGCGAACGAGACATTGCCGCCCAGGTCGAGCGAGACGCTGGGGTTGAGGTTGACGATATTGTAGGGGCCGACGGGGGAGAGCTCGCCGAAATATTTGCCCTTGGGGAACAGCGCGTTGAAGGTGCCGAGCGTGCCGTCGGCGGGATCGCGGTCGCCGCTGACGATGTTGAAGCGCATCACCGCGTGCGGCGCGAACGGCGCCTTGGGAAAATGCCGGCCGACCTCGCTGCCGAGTGTCCATGTCCTGATCTTCTGGGCCCTGATCGTCCGACCGGCGAAGCGGCCGAACTGCGCCACCGCCTCGACGTTCCAGTGCCAGTCGCCCGCGTCGCCATGGCTGCGCAGCCCCAGGCCGTGCCGCAGCTCCTCGCCCTCCACCCCGCCGAAGCGCGCATCGCGGTTGCGATAGCCGAGATAATAGAGGTCGAGCCCCGGCAGCGCGGCATAGGCGCCCCAGAGCGTTTTTGTCGGAGACGAGCCGTCGTCGAACGATCCGGCGCCGGGCCGCACCGGCCGCGCCGCGAACAGGCTGAGTTTCGCGGGGCCGCGCGCCAGATCGGCGCGCGCGCCGTCAAAGGCGAGCGGCACATTGGGGCCGTAGCGCGTGCCGATCAGCCGCTCGGTACCCAATGACAGCATCTGCCGGCCGGCGCGCAGCGAAAGCCGGGTGTCGTCGCTCAATTGCAACTCCACCTCGCCGAAGCCCTGGAGCAGATCGACGCGGCTCTGGTCGATCGGCCCGGCGGCGGGCGCCATGCCGACGGCATAGGCCGCGATCGGCTGGACGAACGCGCGGACCGCGCCGACATGCAGGTCGGCATAGGGAAGCGCGCGCACCCACAGATAGGAATCGCCGGGCGCCTCGGCGCCGCCCCACAGCGCGTTTCGATTGCTTTCGGAACGCAGGCGGAGTTCGATGCCCGTGGTCAGCCACGCGTCGCCGTCCGCATCGAGCGGGATATATTTGAAGCCCTCGCTCCAGCGCCCGTTGCGCGCCGCCGGATCGGCGAGTTTCGACCAGTCCTCGTCATAGCGCGTGTTGGTGAGCGTCGGCGCCCGCCAGGCTTCGCCGGTCTGCGCCGCCACGGGCGTGCCGCCCAGCAGCAGGGCGAGGGCGAAGATCCGGTCAGCCACGGCTCGCCCGCCGGTGCGAGAGGATCGCGACGAGCACGAATCCGCCGATCAGTCCCAGATGTTCGAAAAAGGCGTTGGTCGCCATGAAGCGATCGGGGCCGTCCATCGTCCAGAAGGCGTTGGCGACGATGGCCGCGAACAGCGTGAACACGCCCAGCATGCCCGCGCCCAGCCAGACGAGTCGGTCGAGCAGGATCAGCGCGGGGCCGATCAGTTCGACCAGGATCGTGAGCGCCGCGAACAGCGCGGCGGGCTGGACGCCGAAATGCGCCTGTTCCGCCACGGCACCCTGCCAGTCCGCCAGCTTGACGACGCCGCCGATCAGATAGGGGCCGACCAGCGCCAGCCGCGCGACGAACCAGCTTGCCGGCCAGTCGAGGATCGCGGCGATCGGGCGGGGCGTGGTGCCGGTCCGTGTCATCCTGTCTCTCCCGCCAATCCCGCTCAGACCGCCCAGCAGCCGCAGCCCAGCGTGCCCCAGAAGCTCTGGACGTCGGCGGCGGGCACGGCGGCGCCCAGCGCCGCCGCATGGTCATGGCCATGGACCTGGCAGGCGGAATGGCAGGCGCAGGCCGATGCTAGCTTTTGCGCGGCTTCGGGCTTGCGCCAATAGCCGCCGAAGGTCGCGACCGGCGACCAGTCCGGCATGGGGCGCGGGGCGGGCGGGGCGAGATCGGCGAAATCGCCTTCGCCATGCACCACCTTGCCGCCGAGCATCGTCAGCACCGCGCGCAGGCCGGTGATCTCGTCCTCCGGCACCGCGAAATAATCGTCCGAAAGCAGCGCGAGGTCGGCGAGCTCGCCGGTCTTGATCCGGCCCTTCTTGCCCTGTTCGTTGGAGAACCAGGTGTTGGCCTCCGTCCACAGCCGCAGCGCGGTTTCGCGATCGAGCCGATTGGCCTGCGGATAGAGCCTTAGCCCGCCCACGGTTTTCGACGTCACCAGCCAGGACAGGGAGACCCAGGGATTGTAGCTTGCCACGCGCGTCGCGTCGGTGCCGGCCCCCACGGGAAGGCCCGCCGCCATCATCCGCTTGATCGGCGGGGTGCGTTCGGCCGCCCTTGCGCCATAGCGCTCGACGAAATATTCGCCCTGATAGGCCATGCGATGCTGCACGGCGATGCCGCCGCCCAGCGCCGCGATGCGATCGATATTGCGGTCGCTGATCGTCTCGGCATGATCGAAGAACCAGTTGAGACCCTGTAACGGGATGTCGCGGTTCACCTTCTCGAACACGTCGAGCGCGCGGCCGATGGTCTGGTCATAGGTCGCGTGCAGCCGCCACGGCCAGCGGCGTTCGGCGAGCAGGCGGATCACCGGTTCCAGGTCGCTTTCCATGTTCGGCGGCATGTCTGGCCGGGCGACGCGGAAATCCTCGAAATCGGCGGCCGAATAGACCAGCATCTCGCCCGCGCCATTGTGGCGATAGCTGTCGTCGCCGTCGCCGGGCTTCACTTGGGTGGACCAGCTCGCGAAGTCCTTCAGCTCCTCCTTCGGCTTCTGCGTGAACAGGTTATAGGCGATGCGCAGCGTCAGTTCGCCGTCACGGTGCAGCGTCTCGATGATCTCGTAATCGTCGGGATAATTCTGGAAACCGCCGCCCGCGTCGATCACGCTGGTGACCCCGAGCGAATTGAGCTCGCGCATGAAATGGCGGGTCGAATTGAGCTGATATTCCGGCGGCAGCTTCGGCCCCTTGGCGAGCGTCGCATAAAGGATGGTGGCGTTGGGCTGGGCGAGCAGCAGGCCGGTCGGGTTGCCCGCCGCGTCGCGGACGATCTCGCCGCCGGGCGGATTGGGCGTGTCCCTGGTGTAGCCCACCGCGCGCAGCGCCGCCGCGTTGAGCAGGGCGCGATCGTAAAGGTGCAGGATGAACACCGGCGTGTCCGGGGCGGCGGCGTTGATCTCCTCGATCGTCGGCAGCCGCTTCTCGGCGAACTGATGCTCGGTGAAGCCGCCGACGACGCGCACCCATTGCGGCGGCGGCGTGTTCTCCGCCTGGCGCTTCAGCATCGCCATCGCGTCTGACAGGCTGGGCACACCGTCCCAGCGCAGTTCCATATTATAGTTGAGCCCGCCGCGGATGACATGGATGTGGCTGTCGATCAGGCCGGGGATCAGCCGGCGGCCCCTGGCGTCGATCACCGTCGCCCCCGCGCCGGCGGCGGTGCGCGCCTCCGCTTCGGATCCGACCGCGACGAACACGCCGTCGCGGATCGCGACCGCTTCCGCCTGGGGGTTCTCACGGTCGAGCGTCGTCACCTTGGCGTTGGTCAGGACAAGAGCGGTCGAGGGCATTGCGGGTCTCCCCATGGAGGCGATGGCGGGTGAGGCGAGGATCGTGCCGGCGGCGCCGGCGAGCGTCTGGCGGCGGGTGAGGCGGGTCATGCCCGGTCTTCCGGGCGCTCGGCATCCGGGCGGGTTGCCACGCCCAGCACCTGCTCGGCGCAATCGGCGCGGACATAGGCGAGCACGTCCTGGCCGCGCAGCACCCGCTTGGCGACGGGCAGCACCTGTTCGCCAAGCAGGATGCCGAGCAGGCCGATCAGCGCGATCGTCGGCGGGGCGGGGGAACGGACGTTGAGCAGGCTGTAGACGATGCCGACCAGCAGCCCGGCGCCCAGCGAAAGCAGATAGGGTTTCATCGGTCCGTTCTCACTTCATCCCAGGGGGAGGCCATGATTCACGCGTCGGGCCGATTTCGATCCGAAGCGAACATGGCCTGTCCGTCAGTTGCGCGCGAAGGCGAGGAGGTCGGCGTTCAGCCGGTCCTGGTGGGTGGCGGTCAGCCCGTGCGGCGCGCCCTCGTAGATCTTGAGCGTCGCATTCGGCACGATCTTCGCGGAAAGCAGGCCGGCATTGCCGATCGGCACGATCTGGTCGTCATCGCCATGGATCACCAGTGTCGGCACGTCGATGCTGCGCAGATCCTCGGTATAGTCGACCTCGGAAAATTCGCGGACGCACAGATACTGGCCCAGGATCGATCCTGCCATGCCCTGCGCCCAGAAGGACTGGCGCAGGCCTTCATTGGGTTCGACGCCGTCGCGGTTGAAGCCGAAAAAGGCGGTGGGCAGATCGAGATAGAATTGCGAACGATTGTCGAGCACCGCCTTGCGGATGCCGTCGAATACCTCGATCGGCAGACCGTCGGGATAGGCCTCGCTCTTCGCCATGGTCGGCGGAACCGCGCCGACCAGCACCATCTTCGCGACGCGGGCGGTGCCATGGCGGCCGACATAATGGCTGATCTCGCCGCCGCCGGTCGAATGGCCGACAAGGATGGCGTTCTTCAGGTCGAGCGTCTCGATCACGGTGGCGAGATCGTCGGCGTAGCTATCCATGTCGTTGCCGGTCGCCGGCTGGTCCGACCGGCCATGACCGCGACGGTCATGGGCGACGACGCGATAGCCCTGCTGGAGCATGAAGAGCATCTGCCCGTCCCATGCATCGGCGCTGAGCGGCCAGCCATGGGAGAAGACGACGGGCTGGGCATCCTTGCTGCCCCAGTCCTTGTAGAAGATCCGGGTACCGTCGTTGGTGGTCACGAAGCTCATGGCGGAATCCTTTCGATTTGATGCGATCGATGGACAGGCCGGGCGGGCGCCCGGCCCGTAACGGGTCAGGCGTGGCCGCCCTCGGACGCGCCGAACATGGTCTTGGCATAGGTGACGCCCAGGCCATAGGCGCCGCCCCATCGCTTCGCGACGCCGGTCGTGAAGTCGTAGGTTTCGGCGCGCGCCCAGTCGCGCTGCAGCTCGAGCAGATATTGCAGCGCGGTCAGCGGCCTGGCGCCGAGCTGGATCATGCGCTGGACCGCGCGTTCATGCGCTTCCTCCGAAATGTCGCCACAGGCGTCCGCGATGAAATAGACGTCGAAGCCCTGGTCGATCGCGGACGCGACGGGGCCGACGATGCAGACGGAGGTCCACAGCCCCGCGAACACCAGCCGTTCCTTGCCGATCCGGTTGACCGCGTCGATCACCGCGGCGTCCTCCCAGGTGTTCATCGATGTGCGGTCGAGCAGCGCCTGGCCCGGAAAGGCGTCCGTGATCTCGTCGAACATCGGGCCGGAAAAGCTCTTCTCGGCAACGGTGGTCAGGATGGTGGGCACCGCGAAGCCGGCGGCGGCGTTGGCGACCAGCGCGGCGTTGTTGCGCAGCAGCGTGGGATCGATCGACTTGGTGGCGAAGGCCATCTGCGACTGGAAATCGATCAGGACCAGCGCATGATCGGTCGGGGAAAGCAGGCTCTTGCCTGGGGTCGGCGTCGCGGTGAGGGGCATCGTGAAATCTCCATTCCTTGGCTTGCTCCGGCCAGCAGCGCTGCCGTGAGGCCGGTGATATGGAGAATCGCTTCGATGAAATACTGGGATAAGTTCCGATATTATGTTCGAGTTTTTAGAAAGGATGCCCGGCGCCGCGTCGGGCGCCGGGCATGATCGCCGGGATCAGCCCTCGACTTCCTTCGCCAATATCTCCAGCAGCCCGCGCGTGCCTTCCTCGCGCCCGGTACCGTCGTCGCGGCCGTCGAGATAGGCGCCCTGTTCGGTGAGGACCAGCAGCGTGCCGCCTTCGGCGGGGGTGAACTCGATCGTGGTAAGCGAAGCGGACATGGGTTCGTCGCCCATCGCCATGCGATAGCTGTAGATGATCCGCTGGTCGGGCACGATATCCTGATAGACGGTCTCGTTGATGATCTCGGGTCCCTCGCCGAAGCGGAAGCGCGAGATTTCGTGGCCGCCGACGCGGAAATCGGCCTGATGGTCGAACACTTCGAAGCCTTCGCCTTCCACCAGCCAGCGCCGCTTCGACGCGGTATCCGAAAAGGCGAAGAACACGCGCGAGGGCGGGGCTTCATAATGGCGTTCGATGCGGAAGCTGCTGTGGACGGCAGCGCGGGTTTCGGTGGTGGTGCTCATGATGGATCCTCTTGCGTGCTGGGGGTGTCCGCCGGCGATTCCGGCGCTTTCAGAAATGCCGCCAGGCGATCGAGCCGCCGTTCCGCGGGGTTGCGTCGCGCCTCGATCCAGAGCGCGAGCGCGTCGAGACCGCCGGGTTCGAGCCGGCAGGTGCGGACCCGGCCGATCTTTTCGCTGGCGATGATGCCCGCCGCCTCCAGCGCCTGAAGATGCTGGACCACGGCCGCGAGCGACATGTCGAAGGGGGCGGCGAGTTCGCCCACCGTGGCGGGCGAACGGCTCAGGCGCTCGACAAGGGCCCGACGCGTCGGATCGACAAGGGCGCGAAGGATCGAATCGATGACCTGATGCTCAAGCATGGACTTAACTATTGTCGCGTACCGTCAATTGTCAAGTCATGGCTTAACTATTCGCGCCGGACATGACGACGCCCGCCGCATGGGTATGCGGCGGGCGCCTGGAATCATCGCCGATATGGCGGGATCAGTTGGCCTTGATATAGGCGACCATCTGGTCGACCACCGTGCCCCAGCCGTCGTGGAAGCCCATTTGCTCATGGGTTTCCCGGCCGGCCTCGTCGGCATGGACCGCGATCGCGGTGTAGCGCGTGCCCGTCGCGGTGGGCTCCAGCAGCAGGCCGGCGGTGAAGAAGGGCTTGGGCGCCGGACGGAAACCGGGCAGCAGCGCGTCGGTGAAGATCAGCCGCTGATTGGGCACGATCTCCAGATAGCAGCCGAGATTGGGGAACTCGTCACCCTCGGGCGAGCGCATCACGGTGCGGAAGGTGCCGCCGACGCGCAGGTCGATCTCGCATTCGGTGACCGTCCAGGGCTTGGGCACGAACCAGTTCTTGAGATGGTCGGGCGTGGTCCATGCCTTCCACACCAGTTCGACGGGCACGTCGATCTCGCGTTCGAGCACCAGGTCGAGCTTGGGGTCGGGCATTCCAAGGGGGGATGTCATTCGGGCGTCTCCTCTTTCATCGTCAACAGATAGGCATCGAGCCGGTCGAGCCGTCGTTCCCAGAGCGTGCGCTGCTTCCCCAGCCAGTCCTCGGCAAGCTTCAACTGCTCGGGCGCAAGGCTGTAGGTGCGCACCCGCCCGGCCTTGCGCGAACGCACCAGTCCGCTCTTCTCCAGCACCTTCAGATGCTCGACAAAGCTTGGCAGCGCCATGCGATAGGGGGCGGCAAGCTCGCTCACCGAGGCTGGCCGCGCGCTCAGCCGTTCCAGCACATGGCGCCGCGTCGGATCGGACAGCGCCCTGAAGATGCCGTCGATCACCGGTGCGGTCTGGCTGGCTGGCATCATCATGCGATCCTCGCTGCGACTCGATGAGCGAGGCTTAGTCCATCTCCAATACTTAGGTCAAATCCTAAGTATTGGAGATGGACTCGATGAGTGCCCTGTCATCAGCACTGTCATCAGCCCTTGCGGACGGACGAGGGAGGCCTATTCCGGCCGCATCCAGAATCGCAGGAGTGATGCCCATGAGCCGTCGTCTGATTTCCAGCGGATCGCCCTTCGAGGCGACGATCGGCTATTCGCGCGCGGTGGTGCAGGGCGATTTCTGCTTCGTGGCGGGGTGCACCGGCTATGATCCGGATACGCGGATCATGCCCGACGACGCGGCGGAACAGGCGCGCAACGCCTTTCGCGTGATCGCCGCCACGCTGGACGAGGCGGGGTTCGCGATGGCCGATGTGGTGCGCGCCACCTATTACGTCACCGATATCGCCTGGTGGCACGCGATCGTGCCCGTGCTCGCCGAAACCTTCGGCGAGATCCGCCCGGCGGCGACCGGGCTGATCGTCTCCGGCTTCGTCGCGCCGGAGATGAAGGTGGAGATCGAGGTGACGGCGATGCGGGCGAGCGCCGGGTGATCGCGCCGCTCGGGCTCGACGCGATCCCCGCGCTTGTCGCGCTGTGGGAGGCGTGCGGGCTGACGCGCCCCTGGAACGATCCGGCCTCGGATGCGCGGATCGCGATCGAGGGGCCATCCTCGGTGATTCTCGGGCTGCGGGATGGCGATGCGCTGGCGGGATCGGTGATGGTGGGTTTCGACGGCCATCGCGGCTGGGTCTATTATCTCGCGGTCGCGCCCGATCGCCGGCGGGCGGGGCTCGGCCGCGGCCTGATGCGCGCGGCCGAGGCTTGGCTCGAAGCGCGCGATTGCCCCGCCATTCGCCTGATGGTGCGCGACGACAATGTTCAGGCGCTCGGTTTCTACGCCGCCATCGGCTATGACGCGCAGCAGGTGGTGACGATCGGCAAGAGATTGGACGGCAGGTGACGAAGATCCGGTATCGCGTGATCCATCAGCGCAAGTCGGTGATCGAGGCGATCTTCAGCGGCCGCACCTGGACCGATTGGTATATCGCCCAGCATCGCCGCTGGTATGGGTGGGAGAAGCTAGGCATCTTCCAGAGCGTGCAGGAAGCCGAGGAGGCGTGCGAACAGCATGCCGGCGGGCGGCTGCTGCGCGGCGGCGGGCGGATCGTTTCGGAATTCGGCGAACGGGAGTGACGCGTGACCATCACAATGTACGGCATCAAGAATTGCGACACGATCAAGAAGGCGCGGACCTGGCTTGAGGGCCATGGGGTCGCCTATGATTTCCACGACTACAAGGCGCTGGGCGCGGATGCAGCGAAGCTCGGCGGCTGGGTGGCCGAACATGGCTGGGAAACCATCCTCAACCGCGCCGGCACCACGTTCCGCGCGCTGCCGGATGCCGACAAGCAGGGGATCGACGCCGACAAGGCGGTGGCGCTGATGCTCGCCAATCCGTCGATGATCAAGCGGCCGGTGCTCGATCTGGGCGGCGAGACGATCGTCGGCTTCAAGCCGGAACGTTATGAAGCCGCCATCAAGGCGTAACCGGGCCGGGGCAGGGAAGGCGCTCCCGATGCGGAGGATTTCATGCGCTGGCCTATTTTCCTGTCACTTGCGTCGCTGGCGATGACCGCGCCGGCGCTCGCCAGTCCGATCGTGATCGCGCATCGCGGCGCCAGCGGCGAGCGGCCCGAACATACGATCGCGTCCTACACGCTCGCGATCGAGCAGGGGGCGGACTTTATCGAGCCCGATCTGGTGATGACGAAGGATGGCGTGCTCGTCGCGCGCCACGAGAACGAGATATCGGGCACCACCGATATTGCCGATCATCCCGAATTCGCGGCGCGCAAGGTGAAGAAGACGATCGACGGCCAGTCGGTGAGCGGCTGGTTCACCGAGGATTTCACGCTGGCCGAACTGAAGACGCTGCGCGCGAAGGAAAGGCTGCTGATGCTGCGGCCGGGCAATGCGGCCTATGACGGCCGGTTCGAGATCCCGACCTTTCAGGAGATCATCGATCTTGCCCGCGCGAAGGAGAAGGAGACCGGCCGCCGGATCGGACTGTATCCCGAGACCAAGCATCCCAGTTATTTCCGTTCGATCGGCCTCGCGCTCGAGGCGCCGCTGGCGGCGCTGCTGGCGAAGAACGGATATGGCGCGAAGGATGATCCGGTCTTCATCCAGTCGTTCGAGCTGGAGAATCTCAAGACGTTGCGTGGCCTGACCGGATTGCGCCTGATCTTCCTGATGGATGCCGGCGGTGGCCCGGCCGACGGATCGGGCAGGACCTATGCCGCGCTGGCGACGCCCGCCGGGCTTGCCGAGGTGGCGAGAACCGCCGACGGGATCGGCCCTTCCAAGGAGATGATCGTGCCGCGCACGGTGCTCGGGCGGTCGGGCGAGCCCACCGATCTGGTCAGGGACGCGCATGCCGCGGGGCTCAAGGTCCATGTCTGGACCTTCCGCGCGGAGAATTATTTCCTGCCGCTGGAAATGCGCAAGGGCGTGGACCCGCGCAAGCCGGGCGACCTGACCGCTGAAATCCGGCAATTCGCGGCGATCGGCGTCGATGGCGTGTTCAGCGATTTTCCGGGCATCGCGGTCGCCGCGCTGAAGCGGTAGGCTGACGAGCCGGATCCAAGCCCCCTGTCATCCCCGCGAAAGCGGGGATCCAGCTTCTTCTTCTTTCTGATGCTTCACGCAAAAGCTGGATCCCCGCTTTCGCGGGGATGACAAGGGAGAAGAGCGGGGATGGCAAGGGAGGGGGAATGTCGCGCCGCGTGGTTTCACGCCTCCCAGCCGAACACCTCGTCCAGCGGCTTGCCGAATATGTCGGCGATGCGGAACGCGGTTTCCAGCGAGGGGGAATATTTGCCCTGCTCGATCGCGGCGATCGTCTGCCGCGTCACGCCCACGCGCTCGCCGAGTTCGGCCTGAGTCATCTCCCCGGCCAGGAAGCGCAGGGTGCGGATGGTGTTTGTGATGCGTTTCCCCGTCATCACCAGCCCCGCCGATAGCCCCGGATCTCGAGCGCACACCGCACCAGTTCGGCGATCACGATCGCGGCGAGCACGGCATTGACCAGCACCGCCTGCCCCAGCCCGAGGATCAGCGTGCCCAGCGCGACGAACAGGGCGGGGATCAGCACGGCATAGGCGATCGACGATGCGCGCCGGGCGATCTCGCGATCGCGCTCGTCGCTCGGCCGTTCCGCGTCGCGGACGTTGCTCAGCGCCACCAGGATGCTGCCGATCGTCATGCCGATGGTGAGGATGATCACCACCGCTATGAACAGCCCCGCGCTCGCCGGGCCGATCAGCCAGGGATGATTCCCCAGCCGCGCGATCATGAAGAAATACGGGCCAAAGGCGAGCGCCAGCCCACCGAGCGTCAGCCAGGCGATCTTTTCGCGAAACGTCATCCGACAGTTCCTGTATGTTCGATACGATAGCCATGATGTTAGGCATTTATAACATGGAGTCAAGAATATTGGACTCATGCAAGGCTTCGCTGGCGATGCGCTTCACAGATGGCTAGAGGGGCGCGATGTCCACGACCTATCAGCTCGACACCTCCACCAGCCGCGCGCATCCCACGCCGGCGCCGATGAAGCGCATGACCGTGCCGCAGATCCAGGCGCGCAAGGGCAAGGATCCGGTGGTGATGCTGACCGCCTATACCGCGCGCATGGCGCAGATCCTCGATCATCACTGCGACATGCTGCTGGTCGGCGACAGCCTGGGCCAGGTGATCTATGGCCTGCCGTCCACGCTGGGCGTGACGCTGGACATGATGTGCGCGCATGGCGCCGCGGTCGTGCGCGGCAGCTATCATTCGGTGGTGGTGATCGACATGCCGTTCGGCAGCTATGAGGCAAGCCCCGAACAGGCGTTCGTTTCCGCCGCGCGGATCATGTCGGAAACCGGCGCCGCCGCGGTGAAGCTGGAGGGCGGGGAGGCGATGGCGCCGACCGTCGCCTTCCTCACCGCGCGCGGCATTCCCGTCGTCGGCCATATCGGCCTCACGCCGCAGGCCGTGAACGCGCTCGGCGGCTATGGCGCGCGCGGCCGCACCAATGCCGAACATGCCAAGATCATCGCCGATGCGCGCGCGATCGCGGATGCCGGCGCCTTTTCGATGGTGGTGGAGGGCGTGATCGAGCCGCTGGCCAAGGCGGTGACCGCGGAGGTTTCGTGCCCGGTGATCGGGATCGGCGCATCCGCCGACTGCGACGGCCAGGTGCTGGTGATCGACGACATGCTCGGCATGTTCGAGCGCACCGCCCGTTTCGTGAAGCGTTATGACGATCTTGCCGGGCGGATCGACGCGGCGGCCGGCCGCTATGCGGAGGAGGTGCGCGCGCGCAGCTTCCCGGGGCCGGAACAGACCTATCAGCCCAAGCCCTGAGGGCGCTTCCCCTTTGGCGGAAAGCGAACTAGGTTCCGCCGAGTTTTTGCCAGACCATCCAGATTGAAAGCGGAGTCCCACGTGGCGTCCACCCCCCCGAATATCGATGCCTTCAAGCGTGAAGTCGATGAAGAACTGCGCCGCGAGCAGATTGCGTCCGTGTGGCGGCGCTGGGGCTTGTGGATCGTTGGCGCGATCTTCCTCGGGCTGGCCATCTTTGGCGGGGTGTTGTGGTGGAATATCTCGCAGACCAAGAAGTCGCATGCCGAAGGTGAGGCGGTGGCGCATGTCTTTACCGACATGTCGGAAGGCCGCAGCCAAGATGCCGAGAAGAAGCTGAAGCCCTTCACCGAAAGCGATATCGACGGCTATCGCGCCGCCGCCAAGCTCGCGACCGCGGGCCTGCGCCAGGCCGCGAACGATTCCAAGAGCGCCATAGCCGGCTACAAGGCGGTGGCCGAGGATGAAAGCCTCGCCAAGCCCTATCGCGACCTGGCTCTGATCCGCTGGACCGCCGCCGAATATGACAGCATGAAGCCGCAGGATGTGGTGACTCGCCTCAAGCCGCTGGCCGTCAAGGGCAATCCCTGGTTCGGCAGCGCGGGCGAGATGGTCGCGATCGCCTATCTGAACCTCAACAAGCCCGAGCTTGCGGGGCCACTTTTCGCAGCGATCGCAAATGACGAAGCTGTGCCCGAGAGCATCCGCCGACGCACGCGTCAGATGGCTGGACTATTGGGTGTGGACGCGGTCGCTCAGCCGGACGGAGAGAAGAAATAATGAAGCTTTTGCGGAGTGTTGTGCTGGCGGGTTCGCTGGCGGCGCTTTTGGGCGGGTGCGGCGTGTTCAAGGGCGGCGACAACAAGCCGAAGACCCCCACGATCGGAAAACGCATCCCCGTGCTGACCTCGGAAAGCGGCGTGGAGGTCGATCCCTCGATCGCCGACGTCGCGGTGGTGCTGCCGCCCGCGGTCGCCAATGCCGAATGGACGCAGCCGGGCGGCAACGCGTCCAAGTCGATGGGGCATCTGGGACTTGGCGAAAGCCTGGCCCAAGCCTGGATGGCGGAGATTTCGGGTGCCAGCAAATTTGAGCGGCTGGGGTCTGCGCCGATCGTTGCCGAAGGCAAAGTGTTCGTGGTCGATACCAGGGCGAAGCTGACCGCGTTCGATGCGGCCACCGGCGCCAAGGCCTGGGAAGCGCAGATCGGCAATCCCCAGAACGGCTCCGGCGGGATTCCTTTGCTGGGCGGCAATGGGAGCGGCAACGCCAAATCGCTGTTCGGCGGTGGCGCCAGCTATGACGATGGCAAGGTCTTCGCCACCAACGGCCTCGGTGACATCGTCGCCTTCAATGCCCAGACCGGCGAGCAGATCTGGAAGAAGCGGCCGGGCGGCCCGCTGCGTGGCGCACCCGGCGTCGGCAACGGCAATGTCTATGCGATGAGCCAAGACAATCAGATCTACGCCTTGCGCGCCAGCGACGGCAATCAGGAATGGGCGCGTTCGGGCACGCTGGAAAGCGCCGGCATCTTCGGCATCGCCACGCCCGCCGTTGCGCAGGGCACGGTGATCGCGGGTTATTCGTCAGGTGAGCTTGCCGCTTATCGTTACGAGAATGGTCAGGAAGTCTGGCAAGACGTGCTGGCGCGGACCAGCATCTCGACCGCGGTCGCGTCGCTCAGCGACGTCGATGCCGATCCGGTGATCGATCAGGGCCGTGTGTTCGCCGTGGGCCTTGGCGGGCGCATGGTCTCGCTGGAACTTGTCACCGGCCAGCGGCTTTGGGAACTCAACGTCGCCGGCATCGCCACCCCCTGGGTGGTCGGCGAATGGCTGTTCGTCGTCACCGACGAGGCGAAACTGCTCTGCGTCTCGCGCATCAACGGCAAGGTCCGCTGGAGCAGCCAGCTTCCGCGCTATCGCGACGAGAAGGACAAGAAGGGGCCGATGTTCTGGCAGGGGCCGGTGCTGGCCGGCGATCGCCTTGTACTGACCAGCACCAATGGCGACCTGCTCTACGCCTCGCCCACCGACGGCAGCGTGCAGAGCCGCGTCGATCTGGGCCGGCCGGTCTATCTGCCGCCGGTCGTCGCGGGGGGCATGCTCTATGTCCTCGACAATAGCGGCCGGATCACCGCCTGGAAGTGAGATCATGCCCCTCCCCGTGCAAGGGAGGGGTTTAGTCTCGGCGCATTAGCGCCTATCGCGCTCGAATGCCCAAGCATCTTCCCACTGTCGCCATTGTCGGGCGGCCCAATGTCGGCAAGTCGACGCTCTTCAACCGGCTGGTCGGCAAGAAGCTCGCGCTGGTCGACGATCGCCCCGGCGTGACCCGCGACCGGCGCGAAGGCGACGCGCGGCTGTTCGACCTTGAATTCCGCATCGTCGATACCGCCGGGTTCGAGGATGAGGATCCCCAGTCGCTGCCCGGCCGGATGCGCGCGCAGACCGAGGCGGCGGTGGCCGACGCGGATGTCGCGCTGTTCATGGTCGATTCGCGCGCCGGCATCGTGCCGCTCGACGCGGAGATCGGCCGCTGGCTGCGCGCCGGCAACACGCCCGTCATCCTCGCCGCGAACAAGGCGGAGGGGCGCGCCGGCAATGACGGGGTGCTCGAAGCGCTGGAGCTTGGCTTTGGCGATCCGGTCGAGCTGAGCGCCGAGCATGGCGAGGGCATGGTCGAGCTGTTCGAGGCGTTGATGCCCTATATCGACGCCGCGGTCGCCGCGACCGACGAGGATGAGGACGAGTCGGAAGACGGTCCCTTGAAGCTCGCGGTGGTCGGCCGGCCCAATGCCGGCAAGTCGACGATGATCAACCGCATCCTGGGCGAGGACCGGCTGATCACCGGGCCGGAAGCGGGGATCACGCGTGATTCGATCGCGATCGACCTGATGTGGAACGATCGTCCGCTGCGGCTGATCGACACGGCGGGCATGCGCAAGCGCGCGAAGGTGCAGGACAAGCTTGAGAAACTGTCGGTCGCGGACGCGTTGCGCGCGGTCGATTTCGCCGAAGTGGTCGTGCTGCTGCTCGATGCCACTTTGGGGCTGGAGGCGCAGGATCTGAAGATCGCCGATCGCGTGCTGGAGGAAGGGCGCGCATTGGTGATCGCGCTCAACAAATGGGATGTGGCGGAAAATCCCAGCAGCCTGTTCCAGGGCGTACGCAAGGCGCTGGACGAGGGGCTGGCCCAAGCGCGCGGCGTGCCGCTGATCGCGGTCTCCGGGGCGACGGGCAAGGGGCTGGACCAATTGATCCAGGCGGCCTTCGAAACCCGCGACGCGTGGAGCAAGCGCGTTTCCACCGGCCAGCTCAACCGCTGGTTCGAACGCGCGGTGGAGGCCAATCCGCCGCCGGCGCCCGGCGGCAAGCGCATCAAGCTGCGCTACATCACCCAGGCGAAGACGCGGCCGCCCGGCTTCATCCTGTTCGGCACGCGCGTCGACCAGCTTCCCGAAAGCTATCGCCGCTATCTGGTGAACGGCATCCGCAAGGAACTGGGTTTCGGCGCGGTGCCGGTGCGATTGACCTTGCGCGCGCCCAAGAATCCGTTCGATAGATAGGCGTGGAATTTTCGGCGGGCGGGGCAGGTCGTCAATGACCTGTTTACCGCCTTGCCGCTAGGTTCGGCCGGCGGGGTTGGGAGCCGGTTTCGCAGGAGCATGCACGAGTGACCGAGGCTGAGGAATATCTGGTCGATTGGCCAGCCTTCTTCGCGACCCGCCAGGAGCTGGGCGCGGATTTTATCCGCATCCTCGGTTATTTCCGCGAGGACGGCACCAAGTCCGTCGCGGCGATTGAGGCGGCAATGCGCGCGCGCGACGCCGCCGGGCTGGTCCTGCCCGCCCACACGCTGAAGGGGGAGGCCCGCCAGTTCGGCGCCGAACCGCTGTCCGACATCGCGGAGGCGATCGAGACGATCGCGCGCCGCTGCGTCGAAACCCATGAAGATCCCGGCGAAGTGATCGAACATGTCGTGAAGCTGCGTCCGATGTTCGAAGCGACGCTCGCCGCCTTCGAACGCGAATGCAATCCGCTGGTCGAACGCAAGCCGGGCTTCGGCCGCAAGGTGGAAGCCAACAACCAGGGCTTCGGCCGGATCTGATCGCGCGATCCCGAAGGATCGTCGGGGCGTGACACTGGTTGGCGTCAGCGCCTACACCTTGATCCGATCGGGAGCGAGGCGGGCTATGCCATGTGGGTGAAGATCTTCAGTCTGCTGGCGGCCCCGGCACTGATCTATCTGACGATCCTCGCCTATGTCTTCTTCGCGCAGACGGGCATGGTGTTCCCGGCGGGCAATGTGCCGCCATCGCCCGCGATGCCGCCATCGGCCGAGCGGCTTGAACTTGCCAGTGGAGACGGCGATCGGCTGATCGGCACCCATTTGCCGCCGCGTGAGCCCGGTGCGAAGCGGCTGGTGTTGCTGGGTTTCGGCGGCAATGGCTGGAATGCCGACGCGGCCGCGCTCAAGCTGCGCGATCTCTATCCCGAGGCGGATATCGTCGTCTTCCATTATCGCGGCTATGCGCCGAGCACCGGTACGCCGGGCGCCGATGCGTTGATCGCGGATGCGCGCGTCATCCATGACCGGGTCCGCGCGCGCTTCCCCGGCGTTCCGATCGTGGGGGTGGGCTTCAGCATCGGCAGCGGCGTGGCGGTATCGCTGGCGGCGGCGCGTCCCCTCGACGGGCTGATCCTCGTCACGCCCTTCGATTCGCTCGCCAATGTGGCGGCGGGGCATTTTCCGTGGCTGCCGGTGAGGCCGCTGCTGCGCCATCGCCTGGAACCGGCGACCGATATCCGCGCCGTCCGCGCGCCCGTCGCGCTGGTCGTGGGCGGCAACGACACGCTGATCCCGCCCGCTCATGCCGAGGCCTTGCGCCGCTCCGTGCCCGATCTGGTGCTGGCGGAAACGCTGCCGGGGGCGGGGCATAACGATATCTACGACAATATCGGCTTCCGCGCGGTCATGCGCGATGCGCTGGCGCGGATATTGGCGCGCTGACGCCTGACAGGTCTTGACTGTTCATTTCCTGTCATTCCCGCGAACGCGGGAATCGCGTTCGCGGGAATGACAGTGAGCGATTGTCGCAGGCCTCAGTCCTCGGCAGGCTTGGACTGGAGCTGGATGTAATTCTCCAGGCCCATGCGCTTGATCATGTCGAACTGCTTCTCGAGCATGTCGACATGCTCTTCCTCGCTTTCGAGGATGTCGGCGAGCAGGTCGCGGCTGACATAGTCGCGCACCGTTTCGCAATGCGCGATGCCGTCCTTGAGCAGGGGGATCGCCTCATTCTCGAGCGCGAGATCCGACTGCAGGATCTCATCGACGGTTTCGCCGATCTTCAGGCGACCGAGGAGCTGGAAATTGGGCAGTCCGTCGAGGAACAGGATGCGCTCCGCCAGCTTGTCGGCATGCTTCATCTCGTCGATCGATTCGTGGCGCTCGAAATGCGCCAGGCGGCTGATGCCCCAATTGTCGAGCAGCCGGTAATGCAGCCAATACTGGTTGACGGCGGTCAGCTCGTTCTTGAGCGCCTCGTTCAGATATTCGATGACCTTGGTATCGCCCTTCACGGCAAAGCTCCTTCTAGCACGGGCGCGTTTATACCCGGCTCAGGGGCCAAAGTCAGGCAAAAAATGGCGGATTTCCGCGGTTTTTCAATGCGCGACTGTTAAACAGTCGCAAGCTCTGCCTTGATAATGCTTTGCGCAAACGGAACGCATTGGCCGCAGCGGGTGCGCCGGCCGAGCGCGGCATAGGCGCTGCACGCATTGTTCGCGCCGCCGTTTCGCACGGTCTCGCGCAGTTCCTTCTCACGGATCGCATTGCAGATGCAGACGACCAAGACGAATCCCTCCGGCTAATGCGAATCGAGATAGAGCTAATGATAATAGATCGCAATATAGAAAGTGATGCGCGCGGACGCCGGCGTGCGAATCACCCCCGGCGCATCGCCTGCCATTCGCGGCGCGCCAGGGAGCGCCACAGCCATTCGAACGGACCATAGGTGAAACGATCGAGCCATGGCTTCGACCAGAGCAGCATCGCCGCCCAGCCGCCGAGTACCGCCAGATAGATGCCGGCGCGCGAAACCTGCCCGTACAGGCCGAGGCCATAGCCGTAGAAGATCGTCGTCATGACGATGCTGGTTCCGAGATAGTTGGTGAAGGCCGCGCGGCCCGCCGCGGCGATGCGCGCCACCGCGCCGCTGTCGCGGAAGTGCTGGATCAGCCAGACGGCGAAGGCGGCGTGGCCCAGTGTCAATATGACGCGGAACGGCGTCGACCAGACGATGACCGCGTTGAAGGTGGTGACGGTGTCGAACCCGCTCGACCGGCACCACCATCCCAGCGCGATCATCGCGGGCAGGCCGACCAGATAGCAGCGCAGCGCCATCGCGGCATAGCGCGAGGGCGCCCATTCGCCGGTCAGGAAGCCGTTGCGATACAGCGACATGCCGAGCATCATCAGCCCGATCGTCTCGAAGCCGTAGAGCATCATCATCATCAGCGGCCCGAACAGGCCCGTCGGCCCGGTCCGATAGGCGAGGATGTCGGCATAGCCGCCGGCATAGGCCTGGATCTCCTGCGTGATCGCCCAGCTTCCCGGCTGGCCGAGCGCGACCAGCGTTTCCTGGAAGGACTGGATGGCCGCCGCGCTGGCGCCGGGCGCGCCGGCGGTCGCCTTCATATGGACGAAGGAGAACGCGAAGATCGCCCAGACCAGGAAATTGATGGCGATCGTCAGCACGGCGCCCCGGCGCAGCCAGCGGGCGTCATTATGGTGGAAGGCGTAGATGACCATTCCGCACACGGCGTAGAGGATCAGGATGTCGCCGCTCCAGATCAGATAATAATGGACGAGGCCGAAGACCAGCAGCCAGGCCATGCGGCTGTAATGCACCTTGATCGAACTGTGCTGCCGCGCCTCCGCCCGATCGATCACCAGCAATGTGCTGGCGCCGAACAACAGCGTGAACAGGCCGCGCATCTTGCCGTCGACCAGCACGAAATTGACCATCCAGATGCCAAGGTCGAGCGGGCCGTCCCCGCCCCAGGCCAGCGGATTGATATAGGCTTGGGACGGCATCGCGAACATCACGATGTTCATGAGCAATATGCCCATCACCGCGATGCCGCGCATGGCGTCGAGCGTCAGGTGGCGCACGGCGCCGTTGGTCTCGGTCATGCGCGCATCTTTGCCGTGCTCGCGCGCGGACGGCAACGCCTTGCCGATGCGCCCGCTTTGGGCGACGGTGGGGCATGAACGACGCGCGCGGTTTCACCCGGATCGGTGCCGATGGCACGCAGGAGCCGATCGAACGGCCGCTGGCGGACGAGCGGCCGCTGGCGATCGAGTTCAACGGCATCGGCTATGCGGTGATGATGGCGACGCCCGCCGATCTCGACGATTTCGCTTATGGCTTCGCATCGTCGGAACGGCTGATCGACGCGGCCGGCGACATTATCGACATCATGTCGCACGATGCCGAGCGCGGCACGATCCTGCGCATCCAGCTCGTTCGCGAACGCGCGGAGCGGGTGATCGAACGGGTGCGGCATCGCGTGTCCGAATCGTCGTGCGGCCTGTGCGGCATCGAGAATCTGGAACAGGCGCTGCGCCCGCTGCCACGGGTGCGCGGCGTGCCGCCCGCGCCCGACGCGGTGTTCGCGGCGCTCGCGGCGCTCGACGGGCATCAGGCGCTCAATCGCGCGACGGGCGCCGTCCATGGCGCGGCTCTGTGCGCCGCCGATGGCGCGATCCGGCTGGTGCGCGAGGATGTCGGCCGCCACAATGCCTTCGACAAGCTGATCGGCGCGATGCTGCGCGGCGGACTGGACTGGGATGGCGGCTTCGCCCTGCTCACCGCGCGCTGCTCCTATGAACTGGTCGAAAAGGCGGTGCTGGCGGGCTGCCCGGCGCTTGCCACCATCTCGGCGCCGACGGCGCTCGCCATCGAGCGCGCGCACGAAGCGGGGCTGGCGCTGATCGGCCTGGCGCGGCGCGATAGTTATCTGCTGGCGGGGTGAGAGGCGGAGACTTTTAACCGATCGTCATTGCGAGCGAAGCGAAGCAATCCAGGGATGCACTCACATTCTGGATTGCTTCGTCGCTACGCTCCTCGCAATGACGCCCTTGCTTTAAACCAGCCGCAATGCCCGCCCGGTTCCGCCCAGCGTCGCGCGGTCGCCATGGGGCAGGGCGAAGCGGCACGACAGCCAGATCGATCCCAGCATGATCAGGGAGACGGCGGCGATATCGGCGCCGTCGGGCAGCATGCGCGCGGCCAGAAAGGCGCAGGCGAGGCCCGGTAGCGACAACAGTATCGACCGGGTCGCGACGCGGAGGAACGGCCGCTCGAACGGGTGGATCGCGTCATAGCGGTGGAGCTGGATCAGCGGCACCACCGCCGCCACGATGAACCCCAGGCTCACGGCGATCGCCATGCCCGTCAGGCCGAAGCGCGTGAGCAGCGGCGCGGCGACGATCGCGGCGGCCGCCAGCCCGGTGGCGCTGGCGACAAGCTGCGCGCGATAGCCGCCGATCACCTGCTGCACCGGCACCGCCGCGCCGAACACCGCCTCCGCCATGCGCGCCAGCACCAGCACGATCAGCGCCGCGTGCGCGGCGTCGGCGCCGCGCCCGAACAGGCCCAGTATCGCATCGCCGCCGCCCGCCATCACCAGCCCCAGCGGCACGACCAGCGCGAAGGCGAGCCGCGTCGCGAAGGCATAGAGCGGCTGCACTTCCGCCTTGCCGCCACGCGACGCGGCGGACGCCAGCGGCGCCAGCACATAGGCGAAGGCGGTGCGGACGAGCTGGACGATGCTCGAAACCTTGCGCGCGATCGTGTAGAGCGCCGCGCTCGTCGCGCCGGCCGCGCCCGGCAGGATCGCGTTGAGCAGGATCGGCGGCGCATCGCCGAACAGCCGCGCCACCATATTGGCGGGCAGCGCCGCCAGCCCCGCGCGCAGCGTCGCGCCAGCCATTGGCCCGCCACGCGGCATGCGGAAGAACAGGCGCAGGTCGTAATAGCGCGACAGCAGGCGGACGCTGAGCAGGCAGGTTATCGCGAGCGAGATGAGATGCGCGGTGAACAGCGAAATGATCGTCGGATTGGCGAACCAGAAGCCGGCGGCGAGCACGAGGCGGATCACCTGTTCCCAGAACAGGCGCAGCCGGATCTCCGCCCCGAACACGCGGCGCGCGCGCAGGCCCGATGTCGCGATCTCGACAAAGGCCCAGAGCGGCAAGGCCCAGGCGAAGATGCGGATCGCCTCCGCCACCCGCCCGGCATCGCCCGCGGCGACGTTGAGCAATGGCGCCAGATGCGTCGCGCCCAGCGATGCGGCGGCGGCGATGAGCAGGCAGGGCAGCACCCCGATCGCGAGCGCCGCGCGCAGCGCCGCCACCGCCTCTCCCTCGTCCTTCGCCTGCGGCACGACCCGTTGCAGGGACGAGGTCATGCCGAGATCGGCGATATTCTCGATCAGGTTCACCGCGGCCCACAGCACCGCGTAAAGGCCGAAGCTCGCCAGCCCGAACAGCCAGACATAAAGCGGCTGCGCGACGACATCGATCACCCCGCCCAGACGCGCGAGCAGCGTCGTGCCAAGGCCCTTGGCGACGTCTCGGCTGGTGATCGTTTCGGATGCGTCGCCGCTCATCGCGCCGGTTGCTCACCATTTACCCGGACTTGTCAACGGACCTATTCTCTATTAAATAGATTGAAAAGGTCCGGACATGCCCCATCCCAAGCTGCTTTCGATCGCCGATGCCGACAAGGCCCGGCTGCGCATCCTCTTCCTCGCCAAGCATGCGCTGTCGGGCGGCGTGCCCGATCGCGAGGACGGAACCCATGCGGTCTATCATCATGAGATGTTGACGACGTTGCGCGAGATCGGCCTCGATGTGACGGCCGCCGACCGGTACGAGAATCTGTTCGAGCGCCCCGACGCCGATTTCGTCGTGACCTTGCTCAATCGCGGCGGCTTCGTGAACAGCGAGATGCTGGGGCCGCTGCTGCTGCGCCGGCTGGGGCTGCCCTTTCTGGGGGCCTCGCCGATCCTGCGCGGCCTGTCTGACGACAAACATCTGATGAAATCGGTCGCCGAGCGGCGCGGCGTGCCCGTCACCCCCTGGGCGATCGTCCGCCAGGGGCAGGGCGGGGTGAGCGAGCCCGATTTCGCCTGGGATCGGCTGGTGGTGAAGCCCAACGCCTCCTCGGCAAGCTGGGGCGTGAAGATCATCGATGATTGGGCAGAGGCGCGCGCCCATGCCGAAGGCATATTGGCGTCCGGCCACGACGTGATCATCGAGCCTTATGCGCCGCTGATCGATCTGGCCGTGCCCGTTGTCGGGGCCGACGGCCCGTGGCTGCTGCCCAGCTTCGGCTATTATCCGACGGCGCGCCCCGGTGAGGTCCGCTCCTATGAGGAGAAGCGCAATCTGGTCGTCACGGCGGACGATCCGCTCGAGCCGGTGGAGGACAAGGATCTGGTCGCCCGGCTGGAAGCGCATGTCCGCGCGCTGCTGCCCGAACTCTGGCCCTTCGACTATGGCCGCTTCGAATTCCGCTACGATCCCGCAACCGGCGGGTTGCGTTTCATGGAAGTGAATCTCTCCTGCAATCTCTGGTCGCGCAAGACGATCAGCCGTTCGGCGCGCTCGATCGGCGTCAGCCATGCGGAGCTGGTCGAAACCATCGTCGCGCACAGCCTGGAACGGCAGGGGCTGATCCGCGCCGCGCGTTCGGCGGGGCTTCAGACGCGCGTGGCGTGATCGCGGATTCGCATTGAACCATTGGTTCGCGCGATGATTTCGCCTATGGCCGCTTTTGAGGGGCGGGCGATGTCCGCATCTCGAAAGATCGCGCCGGTGCCCGAAAGGGCTTAATTCGGGAACACGGTGAGGATGAGCGATCATCCGAATCCGGGGCTGTCCCTGCAACTGTAAGCGGCGAGCGCGATGCAGAGGCGTCCATGCCGATCGGGATGGACGCAGCCACTGGGCCGGCGCGGACGCGCCATGCCTGGGAAGGCGTGCATCAAGCCTTGACCCGCGAGCCAGGAGACCTGCCGGCGCACCGGTCGCTCTTGCCTTGATCCAGGGGATGGTCTCGGCACGGTCTCTCTCCGTCTGAGCGACGAACCATGCGGCGGGGCCGCATCGGTGCGCGGTAACGGGTGCCTCCGGCGCCCGCCCGTCGTCGCGCGCCGACCGATGCCTGGGCATCGGCACGCCCCGCCATGTCGTTGCACGGCGCCGGGGGAGTGACCCATGATATCGATCGTTTCGCCGCGCCAGTTGCCGTCCGCCCGCATCGCCGGTGGAGCGCGCGCATGAGCAGGATCCCGACCACCGTCATCACCGGCTTCCTGGGCGCGGGCAAGACCACGCTGATCCGCCACCTCCTCCAGAACGCGAAAGGACGGCGGCTGGCGCTGATCGTCAACGAGTTCGGCGATGTCGGCGTCGACGGCGAACTGCTCAAGGGCTGCAACGACGCGGCCTGCCCCGACGAGGATGTCGTGGAGCTCGCCAATGGCTGCATCTGCTGCACCGTCGCCGACGATTTCCTGCCGACCATGCTCAAGCTGCTCGATCGGCCCAACCCGCCCGAACATATCATCATCGAAACCTCCGGCCTGGCGCTGCCCAAGCCGCTGGTGAAGGCGTTCCAATGGCCGGAGATCCGCACGCGCGCGACGGTGGACGGCGTGGTCGCGCTGATCGACGCGGACGCCGTCGCTGCCGGGCGCTTCGCCACCGACGAGGCGGCGCTGGCGCTGGCGCGCGCCGCCGATCCCTCGCTCGATCATGACAGTCCGCTGGAGGAATTGTTCGAGGATCAGCTCGCCTGCGCCGATCTGGTCGTCCTCAACAAGACCGATCTTGTCGATGGCGACGCGCTCGCGCGGATCGAGGGCTCTCTCTCCGCCGACACGCGCGCTGGCGTGAAGATCGTGCGCGCCGATCATGGCGCGGTCGATGCCGCCGTGCTGCTGGGGCTGCTCGCCGGCGCGGAGGATGATCTCGACGCGCGGCCCTCGCATCACGACAGCGATCCCGATCATGACCATGACGATTTCGACAGCTTCGTGGTGACGGGCGGCGAGATCGGCGACATGGCGCCCCTCGAAGCGGCGATGGCCCGGCTGATCGCGGAGCATGACATTCTTCGCATCAAGGGGATCGTCGCGGTCGGCGGGCGCTCGGCGCGGCTGGTGATCCAGGCGGTCGGCCCGCGCATCCAGCAGCATTTCGATCGCGCGTGGAAAGCGGACGAGCCCCGCGTCTCCCAGCTCGTCGTCATCGGGCAGACGGGGCTCGACCAGCGGGCGATCGCGCTGGCGCTGGCTGCGGAACTTGGCACGGAACTGGCCGCCGGCATCGCCTGATGCATCTGCTGTCCGCCACGCCCGGCACCGTCTCCAGCGGGGAAGAGGCGATCGACCTTGGCCAGTCGCCGGGGGAGATCGTGATCCTGTCGGTGGCGGACAGCGAACTCGCCTGTTTCGCGCGCGCGGCGGAGGCGATGCCCGAAGCGGGGCCGAAGGTACGGCTCGCCAATCTGCTGCTGCTCAAACATCCCTATTCGGTCGATCTCTATGTCGAGAGCGTGATCGCGAAGGCCCGGTTCGTCTGCGTGATCCTGCTCGGCGGCAAGGCCTATTGGCCCTATGGCATCGACGAGATCGCCCGCGTCGCGCGCGAACGGGGCATCGCCTTCGCGGCGATCGCCGACGGGCGCGAGGCCGATCCGGCGCTGGACCGGGCCTCGACCTTGCCGATCGAAAGCCGCGATCGCCTGCGCGACTATCTGCGCCAGGGCGGGGTCGCCAACGCCACGGCCTTTCTGCGGTTTGCCACGCGCCTGATCGGGCGTGACGCCGGCCCGCCCGACGATCCCGTGCCCGTCGCCGATGCGGGGCTTTATGTGCCGGGGCGCGACCGCCCGACGCTTGCCGACGTTCGGGCGGACTGGATCGCGGATCGGCCGGTGGCGCTGTTCGTCTTCTATCGCGCGCTGATGGTGGCGGGCACGCTCGACGCGGTCGACGCGATGGTCTCGGCGCTCCGTGATCATGGGCTGAATGTCGTCGCGGTCCATGTCCGCGCGCTGCGCGAACCCTTCGCGATCGACTGGCTGCGCGGCCTGATCGCCGAAACCGCGCCCGACGTGATCGTGAACGCGACGTCCTTCGCCGCCTCGTCGCCGGGGGAGGCGCGCATTCCCGGCGTGCTGGAAGCGGCGGATTGCCCGATCCTGCAGGCGGTGTTCGCCGGGGTGGACGAGGGCAATTGGGCGGAAAGCGCGCGCGGGCTCGGCCCGCGGGACCTGGCGATGAACGTCGCCCTGCCCGAGGTCGACGGGCGGCTGTTCACGCGCGCGATCGCGTTCAAGGCGGCGGAGCGCTTCGATCCGCGCACCGAATGCGGCATCATCGTGCCGCGCGTCTCGCCCGGCCGCGTCGGCTTCGTCGCCGAACTCGCGGCGCGCTGGGCGGCGCTGCGCCGGACCCCGGCGGCCGCGCGCCGGGTCGCGCTGGTGCTCGCCAACTACCCCAATCGCGATGGCCGCGTCGGCAATGGCGTCGGCCTCGATACGCCCGCCAGCGCCGCCGCGATCCTCGCCGCGCTGGCGGAGGCGGGCTATGCGGTGGCGGATCCGCCCGCCGATGGCGCGGCGCTGATGGCGGCGATGCTTTCGGGCGTCACCAACGCGCCGGGCTCGGCCGATCGTGACGGGGATGTCGCGCTGCCGCTGGCCGACTATCACCCGGCTTTCCAGGCCATGCCCGCCGATGTCCGCGCTGCCGTTGTCGATCGCTGGGGCGCGGCCGAAGCCGATCCCTTCGTGCGCGATGGCGCTTTCCGGCTCGCGGTCCGCCGGTTCGGCGCGGTCGCCGTCGCGGTCCAGCCCGCACGGGGCTATAATGTCGATCCCAAGGCGAGCTATCACGATCCGGCGCTGGCGCCGCCCCATGCCTATCTCGCCTTCCATATCTGGCTGAACCGGCATTTCGGCGCGCATGCGGTCGTCCATGTCGGCAAGCACGGCAATCTCGAATGGCTGCCGGGCAAGGCGCTGGCGCTGTCGGAAAGCTGCTTTCCAGAGGTCTGCGCCGGGCCGGTGCCGCAGCTTTACCCCTTCATCGTCAACGATCCGGGGGAGGGGACGCAGGCCAAGCGCCGGATTGGCGCCGCGATCGTCGATCATCTGACGCCGCCGCTGACGCGCGCCGAAAGCTATGGTCCGTTGAAGGCGCTGGAGGCGCTGGTCGACGAATATTATCTGGCGGCGGGCATGGATCCGCGCCGCATCGCGCATCTGAAGGGCGAGATCCTGGACCTTGCCCGTGCCCAGGGGCTCGATGCGGATGCCGGCGCCGTCGGCGATGGCGAGGACGCGCTGGCCGCGCTCGACAATTATCTGTGCGAGTTGAAGGAAATGCAGATCCGCGACGGGCTGCACATCTTCACGCGTTCGCCCGTGGGGCGGCTGCGCACCGATCTGCTGGTCGCCCTGTCGCGAACGCCGCGCGGGCATGACGGCGCCGGGCAGGCATCGCTGCTGCGCGCGATGGCGGAGGATTTCGGGCTCGGTTTCGATCCGCTCGATTGCCGGATGGGCGACGCCTGGGCCGGGCCGCGACCGGCGCGTCTGGCGGCGCTGTCGGATGCGCCATGGCGGACGGCGGGCGACACGATCGAGCGGCTGGAACTGCTGGCGGCGCTGCTGGTCGATGGGGCCGAGCCGCCCGGCCCGCGCTCGGCGGCGGTGAGCGACAGCGTGACGGGGGATCTCGCCGCGCGGGTCGATGCCTGTGGCGCGGCGGAGCGGGCGGCGCTGCTGGCCGGGCTCGACGGGCGCTTCATCCTGCCCGGCCCGTCGGGCGCGCCGACGCGCGGGCGGCCCGACGTGCTGCCCACCGGCCGCAATTTCTACTCGGTCGATACCCGTTCGGTGCCCACCGCGACGGCATGGGATCTGGGCTGGCGATCGGCGCGATTGCTGGTCGAGGATTATCTCCAGCGCGAGGGCGACTATCCCCGCGCGATGGCGTTGTCCGCCTGGGGCACCGCCAATATGCGGACGGGCGGCGACGATATCGCGCAGGCGCTGGCGCTGATGGGCGTGCGTCCGCGCTGGGACTGGACGTCGGGCCGCGTGATCGGGTTCGAGATGATGACGCTCGCCGAACTCGGCCGGCCGCGCGTCGACGTCACCTTCCGCGTCTCGGGCTTCTTCCGCGACGCCTTTCCCGAACAGATCGACCTGCTCGATTCCGCGGCGCGCGCGGTGATGGCGCTGGACGAGCCGGGCGAAGACAATCCGGCGGCCGCGCGCCATCGGGAAGAGACGGCGCGGCTGATTGATCGCGGAGCGCCTCCCGCCCATGCCGCCCGCCGCGCCGGCCATCGCGTCTTCGGTTCGAAGCCGGGGGCCTATGGCGCCGGCTTGCAGGCGATGATCGACGAGAGGATCTGGCACGATCGCGCCGATCTGGCCGATGTCTATCTCGACTGGGGCAGCTACGCCTATGGCGGGGGCGTCGAGGGCGATGCCGCGCGCGACCTGTTCGCGGAGCGCCTGGCCCAGGCCGACGCGGTCGTGCAGAACCAGGACAATCGCGAGCACGACCTGCTCGACAGCGACGATTATTACCAGTTCGAAGGCGGCATCGCTTCGGCTGTCGAGCATCTGTCGGGCAAGCGGCCGCGCGCCTATCACAATGATCACAGCCGGCCCGAACGCCCCGTCGTCCGCACGCTGGAAGACGAGATCGGCCGCGTCGTCCGCGCGCGCGTGACCAATCCCAAATGGATCGCGGGCGTGATGCGCCACGGCTATAAGGGCGCGTTCGAGATCGCCGCCTCGGTCGATTATCTCTTCGCGTTCGCCGCGACCACGCACGCGGTGCGCGACCATCATTTCGACGCCGTCCACGCCGCCTTCATCGAGGATGAGGCCGTGCGCGCCTTCATGGCCCGGGCCAATCCGGCCGCGCTGCGCGAGACCGCCGCGCGCCTGGCCGAGGCGCTGGAGCGCGGCCTGTGGAAACCGAGATCCAACAGCGCGGGCATGGTGCTCGCCGAACTGGCAGGAGCATGACGATGGCCGAGCGCACCGAGGAACGGCACGCCGAGAAGATGAGGAAGAAGCAGGCCGCGCACGATCGCATCGTCGCGTCGAAGACGATCGAGAAGGGGCTGCTGATCGTCCATACCGGCAAGGGCAAGGGCAAGACCACCGCCGCGCTCGGCATGGTCGTGCGCGCGATCGGCCATGGCGGGAAGGTGGGCGTCGTCCAGTTCGTGAAGGGCGCGATGGCGACCGGCGAGAAGCGGGTGTTCGACGCCTTCCCCGAGCATGTCGAGTTCAAGCCGATGGGCGAGGGCTTCACCTGGGACACGCAGGATCGCGCGCGCGACATCGCGGTGGCGCGCGCGGCGTGGGAGGAGGTGAAGCGGATGATCGCCGATCCGTCCTACGACATGGTGGTGGCGGACGAGCTCAACATCGTGCTGCGCTACGATTATCTGCCGCTCGACGAGGTGATCGCCGCGCTCGGCGCGAAGCCTGAGATGACGCACGTGATTGTGACCGGCCGCAACGCGCCCGACGCGCTGATCGAGGCCGCCGATCTCGTCACCGAGATGACGTTGATCAAGCACCCCTTTCGCGAGCAGGGCGTGAAGGCCCAGGCCGGGATCGAGTTCTAGCCGGTGTTGCGATATTTCACTGTCATCCCCGCGAAAGCGGGGATCCAGCTTCTTCTTCTTTCTGATGCTTCACGGGAAAGCGGGATCCCCGCTTTCGCGGGGATGACAGTGAGAGGGGGTGGGATGCGGCCGGATCGCTTCCCGGATTCGACTGGCTTATCGCCGATGCGCCGCGATCTGCTCGGCGAGGCCGCGCGCCGCCTGAACATAGGCGGGGCTGCCGCACACCGTCCACGCCTGCGGGATGCTCAGCCTGGGAATGTCCTTCAGCGCGGGGTGATGCAGCATCTCGGTGCCCTGATCGGTCACCCGGTCGGTCGCGCTCTCGACGATCAGGTAATCGGGCCGTGCCGCGACCATCTCCTCCAGCGACAATTGCGAGAGCGCGGGCTTGTCGAGCCGGGCGGCCAGGTTGGTGAGGCCGGTGCGCGTCATCACATCGTCGATCAGCGTGCCGGTGCCCGTCATATAGCCGCGCCGCTGGTAATAAGCCGCGACGCCCGCCGACTTCGCCCTGGGCAGCGCGGCCAGATCGCGGTCCATGCGCGCGATCAGCGCCTCGCCGCGCCCGACATGGCCGACCGCCGCGGCCACCTCGCGGATCTGCGCGACGATGTCCGCGTAGCTGGCGGCCGATTTGAGATCGAGCACGGTGTAGTCGCGCTGCGCCACCGCCGCCATCATGCTGCCGCGCTTCGCCGGAATGCCGATGATCAGATCGGGATCGAGGACGAGCAGTTGCTCCGCCGATGTGCCCATGATGTTCAGCCCCGCCGCCTTGGCCGCCGCCGCCGACATCTCGGGATCGTCGGCATTGCGGGTGAGGCCGGCGATCTGGTCGCGATCGGCGAGTTCGAGCAGATATTGATCGGCGCAGAGATTGAGCGACACGATCCGCTGCGGGCGTTTCACGGGCGCGCGATCCGGCATCGCCCATGCCATCGCGGCGGCCGACGCCGCGACGATGATCGCGGAAAGGCCGAAAAGGGCGGTGCGGGAAGCGAGACGCGGCATGGCTCCGCACGCCTTATCAGCATGATCGCTGGGCACAAGCGCGCGGGTGAACGGCCATGGTGACGATCGCATCGCGCCTCGTTCCGCCGCGATCGATGCTGGTCGCCGGGCTGATCGCGCTGATCCTGCTCGCCGCGACGGCGTCTCTGATGCTGGGCGCGGTATCGCTCGCGCCCGCGCGGATCTTCGCGGCGCTTGCCGGGCGGGGCGATCCGATCGCGACTGCGATCCTGTTCGATCTGCGCATGCCGCGCACGATATTGGGGCTGGTCGTGGGCGCGATGCTCGGGCTCGCCGGCGCCGCCTTGCAGGGCTATCTGCGCAATCCGCTCGCCGAACCGTCGGTGCTCGGCGCGTCCAACGCGGCGGCGCTGGGCGCGGTCTGCGCGATCTATTTCGGGCTGGCCGAACTTCACCCCGTCATGCTGCCGCTGCTGGCGATCCTCACCGGCCTGGGGGCGCTGGCGCTGCTGTTCGCGCTGGCGGGCCGATCGGAAAGCCCGTTGACCCTGATCCTTGCCGGCATCGCGGTCGCGACGCTCGCGTCGGCGGCGATCAGCCTGTCGCTCAACCTTTCGCCCAATCCCTTTGCGGCGATGGAGATCATGGCGTGGCTGATGGGGTCGATCGAGAACCGGTCCTTCCATCATGTCTGGGTGGCGCTGCCCTGCATCGCGGTGGGCGCCGCGCTGCTGCTGGCGGATGGCCGCGCGCTCGACGCGCTGACCCTGGGGGAGGACGGCGCCCGCGCCCTGGGCGCGGACCTGCGGGTGACGCGCCTGCGCCTGTTGCTGGGCGTCGCGATCGGGGTTGGCGGCGCGGTCGCCGTGTCCGGATCGATCGGCTTTGTCGGGCTGATCGTGCCGCACCTGATCCGTCCGCTGACCGATCGCAGCCCGTCCGCGATCCTGCTGCCCTCCGCGCTCGGCGGCGCGGCGCTGCTGACGCTGGCCGATATCGGCGTGCGGCTGATCCCGTCCAACGTCGAACTGAAGCTGGGCGTGGTGACCGCCTTTCTCGGCGTGCCCGTCTTCCTTGTCTATCTCATGCGGGAGCGCCGCTTATGGTGACCCTTTCCCTCGACGCGGCGAGCGTCCGGCTTGGCCGGCGGCTGGTGGTGGACGCGGTCTCCGCCACGCTCGGCGCGGGCACGCTGGTCGGCATCATCGGGCCGAACGGCGCCGGAAAATCGAGCCTGTTGCGCGCGATGCTCGGGCTTGTCCCGCTGGCATCGGGTTCGGTGACGCTGGATGGCGAGTCCGTGTCGGCGATGGCGCGCGGCGCGATCGCGCGCAAACTTGCCTATCTGCCGCAGGGCCAGTTGCTGCACTGGCCGCTGACGGTGGAGCGGCTCGTCGCCCTCGGGCGCCTGCCGCATCTGGCGCCGATGTCCGCCATGTCGCCGGCCGATATCGATGCCGTCGAGCGCGCGATCGAACGCGCGGACGTGGCCGGGCTGCGCGGCCGGGTGGCGACCGAATTGTCGGGCGGCGAACGCGCGCGCGCGCTGCTGGCGCGGACGCTGGCGGTGGAGGCGCCCGCGCTGCTGGCCGACGAGCCGCTCGCCTCGCTCGATCCGGGGCATCAGATCGACGTCATGGCGCTGCTCCGGCGCGAGGCGCGCGCCGGGGCGCTGGTGGTGACGGTGCTCCACGATCTCACCATGGCGGCGCGCTATTGCGATCGCCTGCTGCTGATGGATCGCGGCGTGCTGGTCGCCGATGGCGCGCCGCTCGACGTGCTGACCGCCGAACGCCTGCGCCGCGTCTACGGCATCAGCGCGATGATCGACCCGCCGATGATCGTGCCCGTCGCCCGTTCGCTGGAGCCGCTATGACCGATGATCTCTTCGCCGCACAGGGTTTTTGCGCCGTTCCGCTGTTCGATCCCGAAACCGTGCGCGCGGCGCGCGACGATATCGCCGAACAGGTCGATCGCGTCGCGCGTGCGCTCTACATGCCGTTCGAACACAGCCTGCCCGATGTACCGGTGGGCGACAGGCTCGATCGCATCGCGGCGGCGGAACGGTCCCATGCCAGTCTGCTGCGCGTCGCGATCTGCACCGACGCGCATCGCGGGCCCAGGCTCACCGCGCTCGCCGAAAGCCCCGCGCTCCTTGAAACCGCATCCCGGCTCGCGGGTGGGCCGATCGCGGGATCGATCAGGCGCGTGCGCGCCAGCATCGCCGCCTTTCCCGAGCACCGGCACGACTGGCATTCGGACGTGGCGATCGACGATGGCACGAACTGCGGCCGCGTCCGCGTCACCGCCTGGATGCCGCTGGGCGATGCCGGCCCCGAGGATGGCGGGCTGGAACTGGTGCCGGGCAGGCGGTCCGCACCCTTCGAGCACCGGCGCGGCGACGGCTTCGCTATTCCGGAAGAGACGCTGGCCGGCCTGCCGCGCGTCCGCCCCGTTTGCCCCGCCGGCACCGTGCTGTTCCTCGACCGGTTCACGCCGCACCGCACATTGCCGGTGGCAGGCGCCGCGCGTTTCGCGCTCGTCATCTGGTTCAAGGCGGGATGAACGTTGACGCACCGCAGCATCGGATTTAATGCCGTCCCCGCGACAGGTTCCCCGGGGACGGGGATGAAAAGGGAACGGGGTTCGAGACCCCGGCTGCCCCTGCAACTGTGAGCGGTGAGCCATCGGGCCATATGCCATTGGGATCCCAGGATCCTGAGAAGGCGGCCCGAACCGGCATTGACCCGCAAGCCAGGAGACCTGCCCGTCGCGGTCGTCTTTCGCGCGGACAGGGTGTGCCGGGCGGACGGGGGTAAACCCGAGCGACGACATGCACGGACCGCGTTTTTGCGGGGGTCGATGCATGCCCGTTCGGCAGCACGATTCCGCTTGAGCGCGGCCCATTTGTCCGGGGTACGCCGCTTGATGTTGAAGTCCATTTCCTTCCTCCCGCTCCTGTTCTCGACCGCCGCCTATGCGCAGGGCGAGGCTCCATCCCCCGCCGACGAGGGCGGCGAGGCGATCATCGTCACCGCGACGCGGCTGCCGGTCACCGCCGATCAGGTGCCGGCATCGCTGACCGTGATCGACAAGGCCGCGATCGACGCGTCGCAGGCGGTGATCGTCTCCGACCTGCTGGTGCGCACGCCGGGCATCACGATCACGCGCAACGGCGGCTATGGCACGTCGACGGGCCTCCGCATCCGCGGCGCGGACAGCGACCAGACCGTGGTCGTCATCGATGGCGTCAAGCTGAACGATCCCTCGTCCACGGGCGGCGGCTATAATTTCGGCAATCTGATGGTCGGCGATACCGCGCGCATCGAGATATTGCGCGGGCCGCAATCGATCCTGTGGGGCAGCCAGGCGATCGGCGGTGTCGTCAATGTCGTGACCGCCCTGCCCGAACGCCCGCTGGAAGCGAGCTTCGATGTGGAGGCGGGATCGCGCGAGACGGTGAGCGCCCGCGCGGGCATCGGCGGGGTTTCCGGTCCCTTGCGCTGGCGCATCTCCGGTTTCAGCTTCGTCACCGACGGCATCAGCGCGCTTTCGCCCCGGCTGGGCGCGACCGAGCGTGACGGCTATCGCAATCGCGGCGGCAACGCCCGCTTCAACCTCGATCTGGGCGGCGGCGCGATGGTCGATCTGCGCGGCTCCTATGCGTCGGGCCGCGTCGATATCGATGCGACCACCGGCGATACGCCCGCCTATAATCTGAATGAGGAGATGTTCGGCTATGCCGGCGTCGTTGTGCCGCTGTTCGACGGGCGCCTCGTCAATCGCTTCGCCATCTCCGCCACCCGCACCGATCGCGACGGTTTCGATCCGCGCCGCGCGCGGCCGCGCAACCTGGACAGCACCGGCTGGCTGGAACGCTATGAATATCAGGGCACCGCGACGATCGCGGACGGCTGGCAGGCGACCTTCGGGCTGGAGCGCGAGGAAAGCCGCTTCCGCAACTATGCGACGATTCCCGCCAGCCCGACCGCGGCCATTCCCGCGCCCATCCGCGCCAATGCCCGGCTCGACAGCGCCTATGCCCAGCTTTCCGCGCGGATCCTCGCGCCGCTGACGGTGAATGCGGGCATCCGCCACGACGATCATGACCGGTTCGGCGGCAACACCGTGTTCGGCGGCGGCGCGGTGCTGTCGCTGTTCGACGACCGGACCTTGATCCGCGCAAGCTATGGCGAGGGTTTCAAGGCGCCGACCTTGTATCAGCTCGGCAGCCAGTACGGGAACGCCGCGCTGCGCCCCGAAACGTCGAAGGGCTGGGAGGCCGGGATCGAGCAGCGCCTGTTCGATCGCGCGCTCACGCTCTCCGCCACATATTTCGATCGCAACGCGCGCGACCTGATCGTCTTCTACAGTTGCTCGGGCGTACCGACCGGGCTTTGCCTGGTGCCGGGTTCCGTCACCGTCGGGCGGCTCGGCTATTACGACAATGTCAGCCGCACCTATACGCGCGGTGTCGAGCTTGGCGGCGCGCTCGAGCTGGGCGGTTTCTCGCTCGCCGCCAATTATAGCTGGATCGACGCGGAGAACCGCTCGCCCGGCGCGCTGTTCGGCAAGGCGCTCCGCCGCCTGCCCGCGCACACCGCCAATGCGGAGGCGAGCTATCGCTGGGATTTCGGCCTGTCGCTGGGGGCGGCGCTCCGCTGGTCGGGCGACGCGTTCGAGAATGAAGCCAACAGCGTGGTGCTGCGCGACTATACGCTGGTCGATCTGCGCGCGTCGATGCGGCTGACCGACGGTTTCGAGCTTTATGGCCGCGTCGAGAATCTGTTCGACAGATATTACGAGACCGCGCTCAACTATAATTCGCTCGGCCGATCGATCCATGCCGGCATCCGGGGGCGCTTCTGATGGACGCGCTCGCACCCCACGCCCCGATCGAGAAGCGCGTCGCCATGGTCGACGGCCGGACCGAGGAGGTCTGGCCGCTCTCGCGCGACGAGCAATTCCTGTTCGCGCTCTACACCGAGCTGTTCGACGATCATTGGGACAAGCTGACCTGGGGGCCGTTGATCCCCGGCGCCGCCTATGAACTCAAATGCCCGGGCAAGCCCGAACGCATCTCGCTGTCGGCGGGCGGCTATCTGACCATCCATTGGGGCGCCAGGGGGCATTTCCATCTCTGCCTCGCCGCCAAAAGCACGAGCGATCCCGCGCTCGCGGCGCGCCGCAGCCCCGGCCGCGTCGAGCTGTACCGGCGTCTGGATGGAGACGGATATCCCATCTCCTGGGGTATCCGCATGTTCAACGGGCATGACGAGCCGCAGATCACGATCTTCCTGCCCAATCCCTTCCTGAAGCCAGAGGACCGCATCGCCGAAACGCCCGACTGGGATCGGCTGGCTTTGTGGGACGACCTGTTTCCGCGCCTGACCGGAACCCCCGCCGACGGGCGGGACCGGCTGGGCAAGGGCTATGCGAAAAACTGAGCGGAGAATGACGATGACGACCAATACCGAAAGTCGCATATCGCAGCGCGGCGCCTCCACGATCTGGATCATGCTGCTGACCGTGGCGAGCACGGTGACGACGCTCCTCCTGTCGTGCGCGACGCCGTTTCCCGCGCTCGCCGCGCTCGCCGCCGTCCATATGCATCGCCGCGACGGGATGACGCTGATGGGGCTCGCCTGGCTCGCCAGCCAGCTCACCGGCTTCCTGATCTTGGGTTACGAGATGAAGGAAACCACGACGGGCTGGGCGATCGGCCTGGCGGTCGCTGCGCTGGGCTCCGCCGCCGGCGCCTATGCCGCGCTCGATCGCCTGAACGGCAAATCCACCGTGCTGCGGCTGGCCATCGCCTATGGCGCGGGCTTTGTCGCCTTCAAGCTGGTGATCCTGGCCTTTTCCGTCTGGCTGGGCGGCGTGGCGACCACGCTCGATCCGGACATCCTCGCGCGCCAGTTCCTGCGCAACGGCGCGATCCTGATCGGGCTGTTCGCGCTGTATCACGGCCTTGTCGCGCTGGGCGTGCCCGCCGCGCGCGGCCGGGCCGCCGCCGCATGACCGGCCATCAGCCCGATGCGGCATTGCTGCGCCGGGTCGCCGTGCTGGAGGCGGAGAACGACCGCCTCCGGCGCGTGGTCGAAACGCTGCGCGCCGATCGGCAGACGGCGCATGATCTGGTGCGTCAGGAGGTGAAAAGATGCTCCGGCGTGTAGAGGATGGGGCGGCGGTGGTCGCCTGCAACACCTGCCGGCACGCGCGCGATGCGCGTGAGGATGGGGAAGGGCGGCGCGGCGGCGCGCGCATGGCCGAAGCGCTGCGGACGGTGAAGGCGTCCGATCCGCGCTATGACGGGATCGCGGTGCAGGACATGCCGTGCCTGTTCGCATGCGGCGATTTCTGCACCGTGCATCTGCGCGCGCCCGACAAGGTCGGTTATGTGCTGGGCCGTTTCACGCCCGATGAGGAGGCCGCCCGCGCCATCCTCGATTATGCCGTACGCTATGCCGAAAGCGCGCATGGCCGCGTGCCGTTCGCGCTCTGGCCGCAGGGGGTGAAGGGTCATTTCATCACGCGCACGCCGCCCGCCGGCTTCTTGGTGGCGGAATGACCGGCTTCGCGACGGTCGCCGCGTTCGAGGCGGCGCTGGGCGCGCTGCCCGCCATCGATCCCGACGCGGCCGCGGCAGCGCGCGCGCGTCAGGCGCGACTGACCAAGCCCGCCGGGTCGCTCGGCCGGCTGGAGGATATCGCGGTCTTCCTCGCCGGCTGGCAGGGGCGGGCATTGCCCGCGATCGATCGTGCGCGCGTCGCGATCTTCGCGGGCAATCATGGCGTCACCGCGCATGGCGTCAGCGCCTTTCCGCCGGAGGTGACCGTCCAGATGGTCGCCAATTTCGAGCGGGGCGGCGCGGCGATCAACGCGCTGGCGGGCGCGGCCGGGCTCGAACTGGCGGTCGTGCCGCTCGACCTCGATCGTCCCACCGCCGATTTCACGATCGCGCCCGCGATGGACGCGTACGAATGCCTTGCCGCCTTGTCGGCGGGCGCGGCGGTGGTCGAACCGGGCCTGGACCTGCTTGTGCTTGGTGAGATGGGAATCGGCAATTCGACGGCCGCCGCCGCCTTGTGCGCGCGCGGTTTCGGCGGATCGGCCGCCGATTGGGTCGGGCCGGGCACGGGCGTCGACGATGCCGGCATCGCCCGCAAGCGCGTGGTGGTCGATCGCGCGATCGCCTTCCACGCCGCCGCGCCACTGACGCCGTTCGAAACGCTGCGCCGCGTCGGCGGGCGCGAGATCGCGGCGATCGCGGGCGCGGTGCTCGCGGCGCGCATGGCGCGCGTACCCGTCATCCTCGACGGTTTCATCTGCTGTTCGGCGGTGGCGCCGCTGGCGGCGATGACGGGCGCGATCACCGATCATTGTCTGGCGGGGCATTGCTCGGCCGAGCCCGGCCATCGCCGATTGCTCGACCGGCTCGGCCTCGATCCGCTCCTGGCGCTCGGCATGCGGCTGGGCGAGGGCAGCGGCGCCGCCGTCGCCACCGCTATCGTCCGCGCCGCGCTCGCCGCGCACGGCGGCATGGCGACATTCGCCGAGGCCGGCGTGTCGGACGCGGGATGAGCGGCTTCCTGCTCCATCTCCTCCGCCATGGCGCACCCGAACGGACGGGGCGGATGATGGGGCGCACCGATTGCCCGCCCACGCCCGACGGCATCGCCGCCTGTGTCGATCAGGCGGGCACGCTCCCGGTCGAGACGCTTGTCGCGTCCGATCTTGCGCGCGCGCGGCTTGCGGGCGAGGCGCTGGGGGCGGTGCTGGCCTTGCCGCTCAAGATCGATCCGCGCTGGCGCGAGCTCGACTTCGGCGATTGGGACGGCCGGGCGGCGAGCGAACTCGATCCGGCCGCCCTGGGCCGTTTCTGGGATGATCCGGACGGCAATCCGCCACCGGGCGGTGAGCGCTGGTCGGCGCTGACGTCGCGTGTGGCGGCCGCCATCGACGCGCTGCCCGCGCGCGATACGCTGGTGATCGCCCATGGCGGCGCGATGCGCGCGGCGCTGGCCGTGCTCTGCGGGTTCGACCAGCGCCAGATCTGGGCATTCGACCTGCCCTATGCGTCGCTGCTGTCGTTGCAGGTCTGGCCGGGCGAGCGGCGCTCCGCCCGGATCGTCGGGCTCTGGCCGTGAAGGGCTTCATCATCGCCCTGCAATTCCTGACCCGGTTGCCGACGCCGCGCGTCACCGCCGACGAGGCCGCGTTCGCCGCGTCGATGCGCTGGTTCCCGGCGGCCGGTCTGGTGATCGGCGGGCTGGTGGCGGGCGCGGCCTGGGTCGGCGGGCTGGTCGATCCCTGGATCGGCGCCCTGCTCGCGCTCGCGCTATGGGTGTCGGTCACCGGCGCGCTCCATCTCGACGGCCTGTCCGATCTCGCGGATGCGGGCGGCGCCGCGCACAAGGATCGCGAACGCCTGCTCGCGGTGCTGGCCGATCCGCATGTCGGCAGCTTAGGCGTGGTCGCGATCGTGCTCCAGCTTGTCGCCAAGCTGGTGCTGCTGCGCGCGGCGATCGAGGCGCATCTGATCTTTGCGCTGATCCTGCTGCCCTTCGCGGCGCGGATCGGGCCGCTGGCTTGGACGCTCTGGCTGCCGCCGCTCCATCAGGGGCTGGCCGCGCGCTTCCGCGCGGCGGTGCGGCCGATCGACATCATGGTCTGGGCGGTGGCGCTGCTGGCCGCATCCTGGCTGGTTCCGGCGCTGCTCGTGGCGCCCTTGCTGATGCTGTGGTGGGGCTGGCGCATCCGCCGGACGCTCGGCGGCATTTCGGGCGACGGGCATGGCGCGGGCATCGAGCTCGTCGAAACCGGACTGCTGCTCGCGCTGGTGATCGTGGCGCGCATCGCATGAACGGGCGCTGGACCTTCCATGGCGGCAGGCTGGGCGAGGCGCGCGCCGTCTATGGCGATGCCGCTGGGCCCTGGCTCGATCTCTCCACCGGCATCAATCCCCATGGCTGGGCGTCTCGGGATGGTTTGGGCACGGACGCCATTGCGATCGACTGGCGGGCGCTCCCGGACGAAGACGGGCTGCGCGCGCTGGAGCGGGCCGCCGCCGCGTCTTTCGGCGTGGATCCTGGATTCGTCTGCGCGCTGCCCGGCACCGAGATCGGCCTGCGCCTGATCGGGGGCCTGTTGCCCGGCCCGGCGCGGCATGTCGCGCCCGCCTATCGCACGCATGGCGAGATCTTCGCCGGGAGCGTGGCGATCGCGTTCGACGCGATCGATACGCTGTCGGCGGGCACTCTCGTCATCGCCAATCCCAACAATCCCGATGGGCGGATCGTCGCGCCTCAGGCGCTGGCCGCGCATCTGTCGCGCCTGTCGGCGGCGTCGGGCTGGCTGGTCGTCGACGAAGCCTTCGCCGATGCGGTGCCCGAAGCCAGCGTGGCGGGCCTGGTGGCGGATGATCGGCCGCTGGTCATCTTCCGGTCCTTCGGCAAGTTCTTCGGTCTGGCCGGGCTGCGGCTGGGGTTCGTGATCGGCCCCCGCGCATTGATCGCCCGTTTTCGCGCCGCGCTCGGGAGCTGGCCGGTCTCCGCCGCCGCGCTGGCGATCGGCGCGGCCGCCTATCGCGATCTCGATTGGGCCGGGGATATGCGCGCCCGGCTGCTCGCCGATGCGGCGGCGCTCGATGCGGTGCTCGGCGGCCACGGCCTGAGGCCCATCGGCGCGTGTCCGCTGTTCCGCCTGGTCGAAACCGATAGGGCGGCGGCGCTGTTCGATCGGCTGGCGCGCCGGGGCATCCTCACGCGCCCCTTCGACCATGATCCGCGCTGGCTGCGCTTCGGCCTGGCGGGCAGTGACGCGGCGCTCGGGCGGCTGGATCGGGCGCTCGGCGATGGCTGAACCGGTCGCCTCGCTCGCGCTGGCGATCGATGCGGCGATCGGCTGGCCGCCGGGCCTTTATCGCAGGATCGGCCACCCGGTCGGCCTGTTCGCGCATATCATCCAGGGGGCGGAGGCGCGCTGGAACCAGCCATGGCGCGGATCGGCGTTCCGCCGCGCCGCCGGCATCGTGTTGGTCGCTCTGTTGCTGCTGGTCGCGGGCGGGGGCGGCTGGGCGCTGCACCATGCGGTTCTGCGACTGGCCGGCGGCTGGGGCTGGCTGGCGGTGGCGTTCATGGCCGCGCCGGGCCTTGCCCAACGCAGCCTTTACGATCATGTCCGCCCCGTCGCGGCGGCGCTCGATGCGGGCGATGCGCCGGCCGCGCGCGCCGCGCTGGGCATGATCGTCGGGCGCGACACCGCCGAACTCGACGAAGCCGGCATCGCGCGCGGGGCGATCGAAAGCCTCGCCGAAAGCTTTTGCGACGGCGTGGCGGCGCCGCTTTTCTGGCTGGTGGCACTTGGCCTGCCGGGCCTGTGGATCTACAAGGCGATCAACACTGCGGACAGCCTGATCGGTCATCGTGAGGAACGATGGCGCGCCTTTGGCTGGGCGGCGGCGCGGCTCGACGATCTGCTGAACCTGATCCCCGCGCGGCTGGCCGGCATCGTCATCTGCCTGGCCGGTGGGCGCGGCTGGCGCATCATGATCCGCGATGCCGGCCGGCACGCATCGCCCAATGCCGGCTGGACCGAAGCCGCGATGGCGGGGGTGCTGGGGCTCAGGCTGGCGGGGCCGATCGCCTATGACGGTGTCGTCCACGACAAGCCGTGGATCGGCGATGGTGATCGCGCGGCGGACGCGGGCGAGATCCGGCGCGCGCTTCGCGTCTATCTCCGCGCTTGCCTGTGCCTGTGGGTCGTCGCAGGGGGGATCGCATGGGCGCTGTGATGTTTCAGGGAACCGGCTCGGATGTCGGCAAGTCGGTGATCGTCGCGGGCTTCTGCCGCGCGCTCGCCAATCGCGGGCTGAAGATATTGCCCTTCAAGCCGCAGAACATGTCGAACAACGCGGCGGTGACGGTCGACGGTGGCGAGATCGGGCGCGCGCAGGCGTTGCAGGCGATCGCCGCGCGCGTGGAACCGCATAGCGACATGAATCCCGTGCTGCTCAAGCCGCAGGCGGACCGCACCGCGCAGCTCATCGTGCATGGCCGGGTGCGGGGAACGCTGGGATCGGGCAATTTCCGCGAGGCGCGGGGCGCCCTGCTGGGTGAGGTGATGGCGAGCTATCGCCGGTTGCGCGCCGCATGCGATATCGTGGTGGTCGAAGGGGCGGGGTCGCCCGCGGAGATCAACCTGCGCGCGGGCGACATCGCCAATATGGGTTTCGCCCGCGCGGGCAATGTGCCGGTGGTGCTGATCGGTGATATCGATCGCGGCGGCGTGATCGCGGCGATCGTCGGCACGCGAGCGGTGATCGATCCCGCCGACGCCGCGATGATCCGCGGTTTCCTGATCAACAAGTTCCGTGGCGATCCGGCCCTGTTCGAGGATGGCTATCACCAGATCGCGGCGCTCTCGGGCTGGCGGGGGTTCGGCGTATTGCCCTGGCTGCCAGCCACCGCGCGCCTGCCCAGCGAGGATGCGGTGGTGCTGGAGCGCGCCGGGCCGGGCCGGGGCCTTCGCACACGCGTCGCCTGCCCGATCCTGCCGCGCATCTCGAATTTCGACGATCTCGATCCATTGAAGCTCGAACCCGATGTCGAACTGGTCATGGTGCCGCCCGGCCGGCCCATTCCGGCCGATGCCGCGTTGATCGTGCTGCCGGGATCGAAGGCGACGATCGCCGATCTGGCGGCGCTTCGCGAACAGGGCTGGGATATCGACATCCGCGCGCATCACCGTCGCGGCGGCGCGATCCTGGGCTTGTGCGGCGGCTATCAGATGCTGGGCACGCGCATCGCCGATCCCGATGGGATCGAGGGGCCGGCGGGCGCGGTCGACGGGCTCGGGCTGCTCGACGTGCGGACCGTGCTGGGGCCGGCCAAGGCGCTGCGCGCGGTGGCGGGAACCGCGCTCGGCGCCCGGTTCGACGGGTATGAGATGCATATGGGCGAAACCACCGGCCCGGATGCCGCGCGCCCCTTCGCGCTGTTCGACGATGGCCGCCGCGATGGCGCGATCGATGAGGACGGGCTGGTGATGGGCAGCTATGTCCACGGCCTGCTTGCAGATACGGCGCAGCGGCGCGCGCTGCTGGCGCGGATCGGTGTGGCGGGGGCGGGCGGCGACTATCGCGCCTCGGTCGACGCCGCGCTCGACGAGATCGCCGGGGCGCTGGAAACGCATCTCGATATCGACGCGATGATCGCGCTTGCGGGCGAGGCGGCGGCATGAGCGCGCCAACGCTGTTCGTGCTCGGCGGCGCGCGATCGGGCAAGAGCCGCTACGCGCAGGCGCGCGCCGAGGCGATGGCGGGTGCGCTGGTCTTCGTCGCGACGGCGCAGGCCTTCGACGCGGAGATGACCGACCGGATCGAACGCCACCGGGCGGATCGCGGCGATCGCTGGACCACGGTGGAGGCGCCGCTCGATCTGGCCGGCGCCATCCGGGCGGAAAGCGCGCCGGACAGGATCCTGCTCGTCGATTGCCTGACGCTATGGGCGTCGAACCTGATGATCGCCGATCGCGACATCGCCGCGGAGGCTGCCGGCCTGACGCGCGCGATCACCGCGGCAGCAGGGCCGGTAATCCTCGTCGCCAATGAAGTCGGGCTGGGGATCGTGCCGGACAATGCGCTGGCGCGCCGCTTCCGCGACGTCGCCGGCGCCATCAATCAGGCGGTCGCCGCGTGCGTGGGGGAGGCGGTGTTGGTTGTGGCGGGGCTGGCGATGCCGCTGAAATCTACGCCTTGTTCTTGATATCGCGTCATTTCATCGAAAATCTGGTCCCGTTCTCGACGGTCTTGGGTTAGGGTGCCCCGCCGATTCATGTCGCGGAATCGGGTGCGGGAGTGGTCGCCATGCGGAATATCGTCCGGTCGGGTCCGCATGCGCGCGCAACGTCGTTGCTGCGCGGATAAGGATGTCGGTTAACCCCCCGAACCGATCGCCGATGCCATGGCTTGCCAATGACCCCTGAAGCGCGCGCGTCCGATCGCGATCATCATCGTGTTCTGGGCCTGAAGAGCGACGCTTCGCCCGAGATGATCCGCGCGGCCTATGTCCGGCTGATCAAGAAATGGCATCCGGACGTCAATCCCGCGCCGCGCGCGCATGCCCGGTTTCAGCGCGTCACCGAAGCCTATCGCGCGCTCACCGTGGCCGATGCCGACGATGCGGACTGGCATGCGCCGGAACAGCGCGAGCTGGACACCGGCCAGGTCGCGCTGGCGCCGTTGCGCTGCGATCGCTGCGGCGATCTGGCGCTGCAGCCCCGGCATATCCGCTTTCCCATCATCGTGTCGGCGCTGGTCTATAGCTGGCGGCGCTATGACGCCGGCAATTTCTGCCCCGATTGCGCGCGCAAGGAAGCGTTGCGCGCAAGCCTGATCACCGGGCTGCTGGGCTGGTGGAGCGTGCAGGGGCCGTTCCGCGTGCCCAAGGCGATCCTGCGCAACGCGCGCGGCGGCGAGGTCGATTTCGAGCGGAGCCTCCGCCTGATCTATCATAACCTTCTCGCCTATCGCCATGACGGCGAAGGCAAGGTGACGGCGGAGCTGGGGCACCTCATCAAGACGTCGCGCCAGAGCCTGTCGCTGGAGGCGAGCCTGATCATCGCGAGCTTGCCGAGGCACGAACCACCCGCCACGGACGGGCCGGATCCATGGTCGCCCCGGCTGATCCAGACGCTCCAGCACCTGCTCTGCGGGGCGTTCGCCCCGCTCACGGCGCTGTTCGTCGCGCAAATGCTCTGAATCGTCGCTGCGTCGCACAAAACGTCATCGCCTTTTTTGATCGACCGGTTCACAGATTGAAAACGGTTTGCGGTCAATGAGTATGATCAACGGTTCATTGAGTAAAAAAGGATCTGCGGTGTCGGATCTCTGGTCGAGTTTGTTGCGGCGGGGAAATGCGCGGCGCGTACGCTCGGGCAAGGCGGGCTGTCGGCTTTATGCGATCGGCGACGTCCATGGGCGACTCGATCTGCTGGACGAGCTGCTCGACCAGATCATGCGGGACATGGTTAACAGGACGCCAAAAAAGACCTTCCTGGTCTTCCTTGGCGACCTGATCGATCGCGGCCCGGATTCGGCTGGCGTGGTCGAGCGCCTGCGCACCTATGCGCCGCTGGGCCTGTTCCCGATCTTCCTGCGCGGCAATCACGAGGAAGCGTTGCTGCGCATCCTGGAAGGCGAGGGCGAGATCCTGGCCGACTGGCTGAAATTCGGCGGCGACACCTGTGTCGCGAGCTATGGGCTTGATCCCGACACGCTGGCGCAGATCGATCCGATGGCGGCGATCGATCGCATGCGCGCGAAGATCCCGCGTGGACACCGTGCGTTCCTCAGAAGCTTCGGCGATACCTTCCGTTTCGGCGACTATCTGTGCGTTCATGCCGGCATCCGGCCGGGCGTATCGCTGGGTGAGCAGACGCCGGCGGATCTCCACTGGATTCGCGAGCCCTTCCTCAGCGACCGGACCGATCACGGTTTTGTCGTCATTCACGGTCATACCGTGGTCGAACATGTCGACGAGCAGCCCAACCGGATCGGTATCGACACGGGGGCCTATCGCACCGGCAATCTGACCGCCCTGGCAGTGGAGGATGATCAACGATGGTATCTGAAAACCAATAAAACAGGCCTTTTTGCGGGTCTGGAGCAGGTTTCGTTAACGGCCGGAGCGTAAAGTCGGAAAAAATGATCCGGTAGCTGACGTTACGGATCCGTTCCCCCCTCCGGGTCGTTTGGATCCGGCAAGCCCGATGTGCCGAAGGATGATCGCGTAATGGAACTGCTCAAAGCTGATCGATCGGTCGTTCGTTTTGCGACCGGTTTCGCCCTGCTTGCAGGGCTGCTGATGCTGCTGGCCGGTTGCGCGGGAACGCGCGGCGGGCCGATTCCCTATGATGTCCAGGATTTCGGCAAGCCCGACGAACCGGTCACCTTCGCGCTGGAGGACGGCTACAAGATCGCGCCGATGGATACGCTGAAGATCACGGTCTTCAAGATGGCCGATCTGTCGGGCGAATATCAGGTCGATCTGACCGGGCGGATTTCCCTGCCGCTGCTGGGCGAGGTCAAGGCCGTCGACATGACGACCGCCGAGCTCGATGCCGTCCTGACCGAGAAATACGGCGAGAAATATCTGCAGTCGCCCGATGTGAGCGTCGGCATCAAATCCTCCACCCGCCGCAACGTGACCGTCGACGGATCGGTGCGCCAGCCGGGAATCTTCCAGGTCGACGGGCCGATGACGCTGATGCAGGCGGTGGCGATGGCGCGCGGCGCCGACGAGAACGCCAATCCCAAGCGCGTCGCGATCTTCCGCCAGATCAAGGGCAAGCGCTCGGCCGCCGCGTTCGACCTGACGAGCATCCGCAAGGGCGAGATGGAGGACCCGGCGGTCTATGCCGGCGACATCATCGTCGTCGACGGATCGGCGATCAAGGCCGCGCAGAAGCAGTTGATGCAGTCCGTCCCGTTCTTCGCTTTCCTGCCGATCTGATCCGGTCGGACCAAAGGGGTTTTCGCCTGATATGACCAACCAGGATATCGATCGATCGGATTATCGCGTCCGCCAGATCGTCCGTCGTTCGGGCGGTGCGGTTGCGCTGCCGATCGATCCGGGCCAGCGCAGCTACGGCAATTCGGATGGCGGCGACATCAACCTCGCCGCGATCCTGCGCATCATCATGGAATGGCGCTGGCTGATCGTCGGCGCGGTCGCGGTCGGCCTGGTTGGCGCGGTGTTGCTGACCTTGTTCACCACGCCGTTGTATCGCGGCACGGCGACAATCGAGATCAATCCGCCGACCGTGGAGATCCTGGAGGATTCCAAGGGACAGGCACAGGGGATGAAAAGCGGCGACTATCTGGCCACGCAGGTCGGCCTGCTGCAGAGCCGCAGCCTTGCCCAGCGCGTTGCGCAGGATCTGAACCTGGCATCCAATGCGGAGTTCGTGCCGGCCACCGGTGATCGCGAGCAGCGCGCGAAGATCGCGGTGAACAAGCTGAGCGATGGTTTTTCGGTGCAGCCCGCCCCGTCCGGCCAGCTGATCAAGATCAGCTATTCCGCGACATCGCCCGCGCTTGCCGCGAAGATCGCGAACAGTTTCGCGGACAGCTTCATCGCGACCAATCTGGAGCGGCGCTATGATGCATCCTCCTATGCGCGCAATTTCCTCCAGCAGCAGATCGGCAAGGTAAAGGGCGAACTGGAGAAATCCGAGCGGCAGCTTGTCGAATACGCGCAGGCGCAGGGCATCATCAACACGGTCAACCAGCAGAAGGATCAGGTCAGCGGCGACGTCAATTCGCTGCAGGGCGCATCGCTGGTCGCGCTGAACCAGGCGCTGGCGGAGGCGCAGACCAAGCGGATCGCGGCCGAGCAGGCCTATCGCCAGACCGCTGCCGTCGGCATGACCGCCGAAGTCAATCAGAGCACCCAGGCGATCCGCCAGCAGCGCGTGGCGCTGGAGGCCGAATATCGCGAAAAGCTGACGACGATGAAGCCGGACTATCCGGACATGATCAGCCTGCGGTCGCGGATCAACGAGCTCGACCGCCAGATCCGGTCAGAGGCCGCGCAGACGGCGAGCGGCCGATCCAACACGCTGCGCGCCGAATATCAGGCCGCCGCCGCGGCCGAACGCACGCTGCAGGGGCGGGTCGCCGAACTCAAGGGATCGGTGATCAACCTGCGCGGGCGCAGCATCGAATATAATATCCTGCAGCGCGAGGTGGATACGAACCGTTCACTCTATGACGCGCTGCTGCAGCGCTACAAGGAGATCGGTGTTGCCGGCGGCGTCGGCACCAATCTGGTCTCGATCGTCGATCGCGCCGAAATCCCGGCATCGCCTTTCTCGCCCAATCTGCCGTTCAACCTGGCGATCGGTCTCGGCCTGGGGTTGCTGGTCGGGATCGGCGGCGCCTTCGTCATCGAATTCATCAACGACACGATCACGACGCCGGACGATGTGCGCGACAAGCTCAAGCTCGCCTCGCTCGGCGTGATTCCGAAGATGACCGGGCAGAAATCGCTTGCCGAGGAGCTTGAGGACCAGACCTCGCATATCTCCGAAGCCTATTTCTCGCTCCGGACGTCGCTGCAGTTCACCACCGACAATGGTGCGCCGAAATCGCTGTTGATCACGAGCTGCCGCGCGGCGGAAGGCAAATCGAGCACCGCGCTCGCCATGGCGCAGAATTTCGCGCGGCTCGGCCGGCGGGTGCTGTTGATCGACGCCGATCTCCGTAAACCGACCTTCAAGGTGAAGGCGGAGGATCGCGGCCTTTCGAAGCTGCTGACCAATCACGAGCCGCTCAACAGCCAGACCTTCAAGACCTATTTCGAGAATCTGTGGCTGATCCCGTGCGGGCCGTTGCCGCCCAATCCGGCGGAGTTGCTGGCGACCGGCCGCTTCACCGCGCTGTTGACCGAGGCGCTTGGCCGCTTCGACATGGTCATCGTGGATGGCCCCCCGGTGCTGGGCCTCGCCGATGCGCCGCTGCTGGGGGCGGTATGCCAGGGCACATTGATGGTGGTCGAGAGCAGCCGTACCCGGACCAAGGTGGCTGTGGATTCGATCAATCGCCTGCAATCCTCCGGCAGCCAGATCCTGGGTGCCGTTCTCACCAAGTTCAAGCGCCAGTCGCATGGCTATGGCTATGGCTATGGTTACAGCTATGAGCCGTACAAATATGGCGGTAGCATCGACAAGCGCGAGCTGGAGATCAAGCTGATCGAGCAGCAAGGCGACGATTAAGGTATTTCGTCTGACGGTGGGAAGAGTGATGACATCGGTGGGGCGGCTGATCCTGATGGGGGTGCTTGCCCTGGGATGTGCCTGGCTTGTCGTGCGGACGGCGATGGTCAACAGCGTCGATCAGGGCGTCGCCGTGCTGGTCGAGCGGTTCGCGCCGGGCAGCCCGCAGGTCGATCTCGCGATCGCCTCGTCCGAATTCGTCGCCGATGGCGGCGGTCAGCCGGTCGCGACGCCCGAAATCGTCAGGCGCGGCCATGATGCCTTGCGCAAGAGCCCGCTTGCGGCCGAGCCCTTCCTGTTCGATGGCGCGGCGGCGATGGCGGCAGGGCGTGCGCCGGTGGCCGATCGTTTGTTCGCCGAGGCGTTGCGGCGCGATCCCCGGTCGCAGCTGACCCGGCTGCTTCTCTATCAGAACCTGATCGGGATGGGCCGTTACGAACGGGGCTTTCGCGAACTGATGGATCTTGCGCGCCTTGCGCCGGCACTTGTCGGTCCGCTGGCGCCGCAACTTGCGAAGCTGGCGGTGATGCCCGAGATGCAGGCCTCGCTGCATCGCACATTGCGTCTGAATCCGGCGATGCACGACGCCTTGCTTCTCGAGCTTGTGAAGGCGCGCACCGACCCCTCGGTGATATTGGCGCTTGCCGATCCCATTCGCCGCACCGGACCGAAGGGCCGTCCGCCGTCATGGCAAGGCGCATTTCTCAACAGTCTTATCGTCAGGGGGCAGGTTGCCGAAGCGCATCGGCTGTGGCGGCGTTTCACGGGAATTCCGGCGGTCGATGGCATCTTCGATCCCGATTTCGAACGTCGCGTGGCGCCGCCGCCATTCAACTGGATCCTGGCGGATGGCGGCGCGGGCGTGGCCGAGCTGACAAAGGGCGAAGGCCTTGCGATCGAATATTTCGGCCGTCAGCCGGCGGAGCTTGCGCGCCAGTTGATCGTTCTGGAGCCTGGGCGGTATCGCTTCTCCGCGCGCTTTTCGACTGAGGAGGCCGATGCGGACACGGGGCTGGAGTGGCGCATAAGCTGCGCGCGGAGCCGTATTGTCCTTGGCGCGTTGCCCGTGCCGGGTACGGGCGGACGCGAAGTGACCGCTCCGATAGTCTTCGACGTGCCTGACGATTGCGCCGCGCAGATACTGGCGTTGCGCGGCACGCCGCGCGACAGCGGCGGCGCGAGCCATGCGAAGATCCGCGGGCTTGGGCTCAAGCGGGAGGGCGCGCAATGATGCGGATCCTTCGCCTTTCGATCGTGCCGCTTTACCTTGCGCTTTGCCTGCTGCTGGGCGGAAGCGTGCGCGGTATTTGGGGCAATGCCTTGCTCCAGTTGCTGGCGCTGCCGCTGATCTGCGTCGCCCTGGCGGTTCGCAGCGAGACCGCAGCACCGCTGGCGGCTCGCAGACTGCTGGCGATCTGTTGCGCGGCGATCGGGCTGGTCGCGGTGCAACTCGTCCCGTTGCCGCCGGCGATCTGGACGAATATTCCCGGGCGGGGCGACATCGCCGAGGGGTTCGCAATGCTTGGGCAGCCCCTGCCGTGGCTGCCGATCTCGCTCGCTCCGCATGGCACCTTGGGCTCGATCCTCTGGATGCTCCCGGCCTTCGCGATAATGCTGGCGGCGCTTCGTCTGCGGTCGGTGCGCGCGAGCTGGATGGCGGCCGCGATGCTGGCGGTGACCGTCGCTGCGATCGCGGTGGGGGCGCTGCAGAAATCCAGCGGCTATCCGCGCACATCGCCCTGGTATTTCTACGAAATCACCAATTTCGGATCGGCCACCGGCTTTTTCGCCAACGTCAATCACATGGCGAGCCTGTTGTTGATGGCCATGCCGTTCCTGGCGGCGCTGCTGGCGGCCGTACGGAGCAGGCATGGATCCAACACCAAGCGGGCGCAGGGATTGACCGCGCTGCTGGCGGGTGCCGGCGTGCTTGTCGCCATCGGCATATTCACCAATGGGTCGCTTGCCGGTTTCGGCCTGGGGATACCGGTGCTCGCGGCGAGCGTGTTCATCGCGCTGCGGTTGCGGCCGCGCGTCTGGCATGCGGGCGTGCTTGCCATTCTCGGCATCGCGGCGACCGCGCTGGTGTTCAGCAGCCCGTTCAACAATCTGACGGGGGACGAGGCCGGACAGGTCGATTCCCGCTATGGGTCGTTCAGGACCGGCCTGATCGCCACCGCCGAACATCTGCCGTTCGGTTCCGGCCTGGGCAGCTTCGTCGAAATCTATCGGACGCACGAGAATCCGTCACAGGTCACGCAGACCTATATGAACCATGTTCACAATGATTATATCGAACTGGCCCTCGAACTCGGCGTGCCCGGCCTGGCCCTGATCCTGCTGTTCCTGCTGTGGTGGACCGGCCAGACCATCGCGATCTGGCGATCGCCCGATCCGCTCCACTTCGCGCGCGCGGCGACGGTCGCTTCGGGGGAGATCCTTGCGCACAGTATTGTCGATTATCCGTTGCGCACCGCCGCGATTTCGGCGCTGTTCGGATTGTGCGTCGCGTTGATGGCGCTGGGAAGCGTTCCCGAACGCAAAAGCAGCCGCGCCGCACGCCACTTATCCGCGGGCTGATATCGGATCCCGATGAATCGAACGTGTCGGGATCCGGTACCGGCAGCGCATCACGGACGCGCCGGATGCGTTCAGCGCCTGTTGCGGACCGCGTCGTCGATCGCGTCGAGATAACGCCGGACCACGATCTGCTCGTCGAAGTCGCGTTCGGCCTTGTTGCGCGCGGCGATGCCCATCTCCGCCAGCGCTGCCGGGCTCAGATTGCGCAGATCGGACATGGCGGCATGAAGCGCCGCCACGTCGCGCGGTGCACACAGCCGGCCGGTCACGCGGTCTTCGACGATATCGCGGCAGCCCGGCACATCGGTGGTCAGCAGCGGCTTTCCCATCGCCGCGCCTTCCAGCAACGTGCGTGGCGTTCCTTCCGGATAATAGGTCGGCAGCACAAGGCAGTCCGCATCGGCGATGTGCGGGCGTACGTCGTCGGCGGGGCCGAGATAGTCGATCACGCCTTCCGCCTGCCATTGATCGAGGGCGCTTCGCGGCACGCCGTCCGCGCCGAATTCATCGATCATGCCGACGATCCTGAAGCGCGTATCGGGATGCGACTGGAGGATCTGCCGCGCGGCCTCGATATATTGGGCGATGCCCTTGGCCCAGAGCAGCCGGGCGATGAGCAGGAAGGTGAAGGGGCGGGCGGCGCCGGCTTCGTCGCGCGGCGCGGGCTTGAAACGCTGCAGGTCGACACCCGATCCGGGCAGGAGGCGGATCACCTCGTCGGCGACCAGCTTGTGCGCGGCGAAGAGCGCCAGATCGTCGCGATTCTGGAAGAACACCGTTCGCGATCGGCTGAGCGCCACGCGGTAGAGGCCGATGACGACACGGTTGAGCCAGCCCTTGCCGACGAACATCTTGCCCAGCCCGGTGATGTTGTTGACGACGGGAATGCCCAGGCTGTGCGCCGCCATCGAGCCATAGAGATTGGGTTTGATCGTGAAGCCGAGATACACGTCCGGGCGCTCGCGCCGGAACGCGGCCCGATATCGAAGCGCCAGACCGATATCGTGGAGGGGAGATCGGCTGCGGCCGTCCATTTCGAGCGGTATGAAGCGGGCGCCAAGATCCGCGATGCGCGCCGAATGGGCATCGGTCGGGGTGAGCGCGATGACCTCGTGCCCTTGCGCGACCAGCGCCCGCACCAGCCCGGCGCGAAAATTCACCACGTTCCAACTCGTGTTGATCGAGATTGCGATCTTCAACTGGCTACTCCCGAAACTCTGCCTCACGCACCTGAATCCAGCGGAATCCCGGCATCGTCCCGATCATCCATAATGGCGCCGCCATTGGGGACCAGCCGGTTCCGCCCCGTTCACGGGACGCTTCGGCGCAATAGGATCCGCCGGTTAAGGATATGCGTAACGATCGGCGCTATGGGCCCTTGCCAAGTGAAGGAAGGGCTGCGACGCGTCGAGGCCTGACGTGCGGGGAACGACGCCATATGATCGTCTATTGGTTGCTGTTTTCCCTGTGCGCGATCTTCGCGCTCGAAGGCGGGCGCAGGCGGCGCGGAAGCGCGGTGCCCAACCAGGCGCTTGTGCTGGGTGGTGTATTCATCGCCTTGATGATCGGCCTGCGTTTTCAGATTGGCGCGGACTGGCCGAATTACATGGCGCATTACAAGCGCGTCACTTTCTTGTCGTTGACGCAGGTATTGGGCCAAGGGGATCCCGGCTACTATGTGATAAACTGGATCTCCAGCAGGCTGGGATTCAGCATAAGAGAGGTCAATCTGGTCTGCGGCGCGATCTTCGCCGTTGGGTTGATCGCCTTTGTCCGCACTTTGCCCAGACCATGGCTCGGCATGGTGGTCGCGGTGCCTTATCTCGTTATCGTCGTCGCCATGGGCTATTCGCGCCAGGGCGTCGCCATCGGCCTGGTGATGCTCGCGCTAGCGATGTTTACGCGGGGCCATCTGGTGAAATTCGCGATCTGCACGATCGCCGCCGTTTCCTTTCACAAGACCGCTGTCTTCGTTTTGCCGCTGGTGGCGCTGGCGAGCACGCGAAGCCGCATTCCCACGGTGCTGGCATTGGGCGTCATGGCGGCGATGCTCTATTATCTCTTCATCGACAGCGCCGTGGATCGACTGGTCTATGGCTATATCGAGACAGAGTATGATTCCGATGGAGCGGCCATCCGGGTCGCCATGAATGCGATTCCCGCAGTCATATTCCTGCTCAATCAGCGCCGCTTCGAGCTGGCGGAGGCAGAACGCAAATTGTGGCGCAACATGTCGATCACCGCGCTTGCCTGCATACCTGCTCTGATGCTTCTTGGCGGATCGACCCTGGTCGATCGCCTGGCGCTTTACCTGATCCCGCTGCAACTTTTCGTTCTCGCCTCGCTGCCCAGGGCTCTGGGTTCCAATGGCCGCGAGAACGGGCAGATTGTGCTGGCGGTTATCGCCTATTCGGCCGCGATCCTGTTCACCTGGCTCAATTTCGCGGGCCACACCGAGGCGTGGGTTCCCTACAAGCTTTATATCGGTCGCTGATACATATTTCGGAAACTCCGCACGTCGTATCGTCGGCACATATGATCTCATTCGTTTGCCGGGTTCGCTGGGCCTTCATTTTTGATCGGCTATCGGGGCGCCATGCATCCTGGATGCTCGATCGGGTTTTGAAATGGAGCTCTCAGGATGGCGTCTGCCGGGCAGGATCGAACTGTGAGCGATAGCCGAGAGCGGAAGACCGTCGGCATTCCCACGGCAAGCATCGATTTCCTGCGCGGAATTGCCGCGATCTATGTGGTGATCAATCATGCGCGCGGAAACCTGTTCGTCGGTGGGGAAGCGATCCTGGCCGGCGGTGACGCGACGCTTCTCGACAAGATAGCGATAGCGTTGCTCCAGGCGACGGCGCTGGGCACCGAATTCGTCGTGCTGTTCTTCGTGCTGAGCGGCTTCGCGATGGCGCACAGCGTCAGCCACACCAGAAGTCGGGCAGGCTTCTATCTGAAGCGCATGATCAGGGTATGGCCGGCCTATCTCGCGGCGCTCGCCTTTGCCGTTGTCGTTTGCGTGGTCGTGACGAAGCTTGGAACACAGTACAAGTTTGGGCAGGGGTGCGCTGAAAAATTGTGCGAAGTCGGCAACGTTTTGCGGATAGCATTTTATCTGGACGTCAAGACTTCTCTAACACCACAATTTTGGTCGTTGCCGTACGAGATTGCATTTTATGCAATGGATCCATTTATATTGTCGTCTCAAAGATTAGTTATATTCGTATTTATAGCATCGTGCTTTGGAATGATGCTGTCGATGATATTTTTTGGATTGAAGTTCAATCCGGCAGGATTTTGGGAAAATTTCTTTCTTCAGGAGATTTTTCTTTTCGCCGTTGGGGCCATGGCTTATAGATTCTTTGAAAAAATACCGATCGTAGGCGGAGTTAAGTTGATATCAATAATGACTTTGTCATTTTTGTCTGCGCTGTTGATAAAGAAGATTTATGGCGAGACGAATTTGATTGGCAATATCATATTCTCCATTGCGACGGTTATATTGATCAGAAACTTGCCGAATGGGTTTGGTGAATCGAAGTTGAATTTTGGATATTTCAGCTATTCGATATACATCTATCATGTTGCGATACTTGGTCTTTTTCTCGCTTTGTTGCAGGTTGCCGGATGGGATGGCGCCATGCTGACCAGCTATTGGGGGTGGCTGCTGGCCCTGCCGCCGACAATAGGCTTTTGCTGGATTCTGTGGTGGTGCAGCGAGCGGCCATGTATCGCCGTGCTTGATCGAATTCGCCAGCGGCAGCGGGTGAATGTCGAGGCGACGAGCTAGGTCGCCCCATATGCGCTGGATGACATGGATGGGGATGGCCGATGGCGGCGATAGGCCGTCGGGCGTTGTCGATGGGCGTCGAAGAGGTGGGAAGGGCAGGGCTGTCGCATCATCGCCGTCGGCCGAAGGGGATGGGCGATGCGATCCGAAGCCGTTCCGCCCGTGGCTGGAGGTGAGATGAGTTCGGCGTCCCCGCGCATCGCGCACATCGTTCCCGCCGACAATCTGGGCGGAGTCGAGACGGCCGCGCGTTCGATGGCGGAAAGCGATCGGCTCGCATGCGAGTTTCGCCTGCATTTCATCGCGGGAGAAACCCTTGCGACGCGAACCGATCGGATCGCGCCGTCAAATGGCCATGGCATCGCGGCATTCTGGCGGGCGTGGAAGCGGCTCCGTGGTGAGCGGCCCGATGTCGTCATCTTCTCGCTCTGGCGCAGCGTTCCGCTTGCGCTGGCGTTGAAGCTGGCGCGTCCGAAAACGCGGATCGCCTATTTCATTCACAGCGCGAAGGTGCGGCATGTGCCCGATGCCATCTGTTCGTGGCTCGCAAGCCGATTTGCCGATCAGGTCTGGTGCGATTCTCAAGCCACGCTTGATGAGCGGCGTGATATTCCCGCCCGTGCGTCAACGCATATCATCTCCTTCGTGACCAGCCGGCGCGAACCCCCTGACCAGCGAGCATTGGCCGCCAGATTTGTCAGTTGGGGGCGTTTGAACCCGATCAAGGGGATCGATGATTCAATCCGTTTGATCGCGCGGCTGAACTCTTCCGGTGTCGATGCCCGCTTTGAAGCTTGGGGACCCGATGATGGAGACAAGGCGAGATTGGTTGATCTTGCCGCCGAACTGGGCGTCGCTGATCGGGTCGCATTCCCAGGGCCGGTGGCGCGCGGCCGCATCGCTGATGTTGCGGCGCGTCATTCATTCTTTCTGCAACTCAGCAGGCATGAGGGAATGGGCATGTCGGTGGTGGAGGCGATGCAACTCGGTCTTGTTCCGATCACGACCGAAGTCGGACAGATGGCGCATTATGTGCAACCGAGGCGAACCGGGGTGCGGGTCGATCGAGCCAGGCTTGACCTGGCCGTCGATGAAATCGTCGCACTGCTTGCCGATCAGGCCGCTTTCCTTGATCTGTCTCGTGGCGCTTATGCCTATTGGCAGTCCGCGCCGCTCTATGCCGATGATGTCTGCGCGGGCGCATCCGCGCTGTATAGGGATCAAGCAAAGTGACTGGTGAGCCATTGGTCCACGGTCCGGATCGGCCATCTGGCGGGGCGTGGATAGCATCATGATCCGCAATGTGTTCATGCTGGCCGGTTCGAACGTTGTCGCCCAGGCGGTGACCCTGCTGGCCTACCCGGTGCTGACCCATCTCTATTTGCCCCGGGAATTCGGTGTTTTCGGGTTGATCACATCGATCGCCGTTGTGATGGGCATGGTCGTCTGCGCGCGGCTCGACACCATCATCCAGATCGAGGGGCGCCCCGCCGAACGTCATCTTCTGTGGTTGTCGCTGGCCATCGGCTTCGGTGCATCCGGCATATGTGGGGTGATCGGCTATTTTGCGATATCGGGAGGTCTGATCGGCATTGACGCTAGTGGCGGTCGAGCTGCTCTGCTTGCGGTGGCGCTGGCGTTGACGGCGCTTCTTAACGGGCTTTCCGCGGTGGGGCGGCAATATCAGGTAAAACATGGTCGCTACAAGCGGGTCGCATGGTCCCAACTGTTGCGGGTATCGGCAGCGGTCGCCATCCAGGTCCTTCTGGGTTTTCTTGTCGGGAATTATTGGGGGCTGCTGACAGGCTTTATCCTCGGGTCACTGCTGGCGACCGCGATGCTGATGCCACTATCGACGCTGCCTGCTAAGAATCATGTTAGATCGCTTCTTCTGGGGGTGCGAACGGCTCGGAAAAACGCTTCGCTTATCGCGATCGATTGTCTGAATGCGCTCATCTCGACGTCGACCACGTCGCTACAGCTCATTATCATCACGGCGTTGTTCGGCCCCGCTGGAGCAGGCGTCTTCGTCGTGGCGACCAGATTGATCTTCGCTCCCGTCGAGGCGATGGGTGGGGCCTTATCATCGGTCTTTTTTCAGCAGCTATCCCAAGGTGTTCGGGACAAAGCTCCCCTGCAGCCGATATTCCTCCGGTCCCTGTTGATGGCGGCCGGTTTGGTCACTTTGATGGCTATCGGTGTCGCCGTCTTGCTGAAGCCATTTGTGGAAATTTTCTTGTCGGCCAACTGGGTGGGCGTGGTTCCCATAGGCGTGGCTTTGATTCCTAACTTGATAGCGAAAATGCTTGTCTCCGGAGTCGGGTACACCGCGCTGTCTTTGCGCCGGCCGCGCCTGATCACTGCATGGAATGTTTACCAGATTGTCTCGCTGGGCATGGCATTCTCCCCATCACTTTGGCGGAATCTGGAATTAAATGTTTTTGTGCAGATCTATGGCATTCTATTGCTGTCAGGTGCCATTTTTTATGTGGTCATATTGATGATTGCGATCAGGAAATACGACAATGATCAATCATCATTGATAATTTCGCATCAAGATTTAAATATAGATTAGTTTTTAATCAATCATTATATTGGAAATATCGGAACTATGCAGGCTATCGAGAAAAATTTCAAGGTGGCTATTTCTAATGGCCCATCATTGTTTCATAAATTTGCTCATAATTATTGCGTATCAAATGATATTGATTGTGTAATTGTTGATTTTAACTCGGATGAGCTGGGGAAGCTTATTGACGATTGTGATGCGGTATTTTGGCATTACGATTCTGTTGATAGGTTTGCGCCTCATATTCTCTATGCCCTTGAATGTGCTGGCTACGCCGTTTTTCCAAATTTCAAGACATCTTGGTCATTCAACAACAAGCTTTCTCAGGCGTTGTATTTTCAGGCGACTGGGGCGCCGGCGCCGCGAACGCATGTGTTCTTCGATGAAGGGGCTGCATTGGAGTGGGGGCGAAGTGCGGATTTGCCAGTCGTATGGAAGCTAAGCACTGGTGCCGGATCTCAGAATGTAAAGTTGTTGAATTCAAGGTATGAGGTGAATAGTTTTATTAAAAAGTCATTTGGATCAGGATTTTGGACTTATCGGCGCTTTTATATATTGAAATGGAGAATTGATCAGTTCTTCAAAGGGCAGGTTGGAATAAAGAGGATTGTTGCGGCAGTTTATAGATTGATTGTTCTTCCAAAGCATATTCGTGATGCTGGAAAAGAGAGGGGGTATTTTCTTGCTCAGGAATTTATCGATGGAAATGACGGTGATGTAAGAATTATCGTTATTGGTGAGAGAGCGTTTGGAATTACAAGAAAGAATAGGGATAATGATTTCAGGGCTTCTGCCAGCGGTTTGATTTTTCATGATCCTGATCTGATCGATCATAAATATATTACGTTGGCCTTTGATCTCGCGGAACGACTGGGCGCGCAGTGCGTGGCGTTTGATTTCGTTGAAAGAAAGGGTGGCGATCCGGTGGTTCTAGAAATCTGCCATGGCTTTACTCCTCAAGGCTATTTCAAATGTCCGGGATACTGGCGCAGGGATCTGACGTGGACCGAAGGTGAAATTGAACCCTATGGATGGATGATAGAGCAGCTTCGCGATGAGGTTGCTGGGCGAGCCCAGCATCGGTCCGCCCAGGAACAGCGCCAGGAGCTTTGACTGCGATGAAAACGGACTCGTCGATATTGCGTGTCGACCTGCTGATCCTCAGCAATCTCGGGCGATCCGAGGGCGGTCGTGAAACCTGGTGCTATACCGTCCTGCCGCGCTGGCTGAAGCGCAATCCCAACATCCATCTGCGCCTGCATATGCTCGCCTCGGACGGGAAGGACGACAGCCGGCCGATCATCGCCAAGGCTTTCGCGGAAAGCAGCGACCGGTTCGAGCTTGTCCGCCATGTGGCCGGGCCGACGCGCCGGCCGCTCTTCTATTCGATGCTGCCGCGCGTCAGGGCCTTTTATGCGCGGCCGGACGTGAAGGCGCCCGATGTCAGCATCGCGATGGGGGTGATGGAGATGCTGATGCAGCTCGCCGCGCCGAAGCTGAAGAATGCGCCGAGGATCGTCTGGCTGCGCTCGATCTTCTGGGACGAAAAGAGCAAGAAACTGCCCGGTTTCCTGCATCCGCCCGTACGCCGTTTCACCGCGCGGCTGCTTGGCGGCAGTGATCTGCTGCTCGCCAATGGCGACGATATCGCCGAACATTATGCGCGATACGATCTGCCCGTGCAGGTCATCAAGAACGGCGTGGAACTGGAGCGCTGGGAAATGCCGCCACCCAGTTTCGAGGGGCCGATCCGCGTTGCCTATATCGGGCGGCTGTCGGATGCGAAGGGGAGCCTGGAATTCCTGTCGATGGCCGAGCGCATCGCCGAAGGCCCCTATGGATCGCATTTCGAATTCCATGTCTGGGGGTTCGGCAATCACGAGCCCCAGGTCGTCGAAATGGCCGATCGCGGCATCGTGAAATTCTACGGGCGTATCGAGAATACAGACATTCCCGAGAAGCTCAGGACCATGGACGTCTGCGTGGCCTTCACGCGATCCTCTGCGGATTCGGGCGGCGGCGGCACGTCCAATGCGCTGATGGAACAGCTTGCCGCCGGCCGGTTGATGCTCGCCTGGGGCAATCGCTATTACCTCCAATATCTCCATGAAGGGAATGCGCTGCTGGTTCCGCAGGACGATGCCGAAGCGGCGGCGGAGGCATTGATCGCGATCCACCAGGATCGCGCGCACGCCCGCGCGCTGGCGGCCGAAGGCAACCGGACGATCCAGCCCTATTCCGTGGAAAACCAGCTCCCCCTGTTCGAGGCGGCCGTCCGTTCGGTTGTGTGAGGTTTATGCGCTCCGGCCGGTCGCGGCCGGAGCGTATGAATCGAGAGCGGGCGACGACGGCGCCCGTCCGTCCACCATGGCGCCTCAGCGCGCGCCGAAGCCGCTCCAGACCGTGCGCAACGTGCCGGCGACGATCAGGCAATCCAGCCAGAACGAGAAGTTCTTGATGTAGTAGAAGTCGTACTGGAGCTTCCACAGCACCTCGTCGACTTCGGCGACATGGCCCTGGCGGACCTGTGCCCAGCCGCTGATCCCCGGGCGGACGATATGGCGGTAGCGGTAGAAGGGCAGTTCGGTCTCATACCATTTCGACAAGGGCATGGCTTCGGGGCGTGGGCCGATCCAGCTCATCTCCCCGCGCAGGATGTTCACCACCTGCGGCAATTCATCGACCCGATACTGGCGCAGGAAACGGCCGATCCTCGTCACGCGCGCGTCGCCGTCCCGGGTGATGGCGTCCTGGCGGCCATCGCCGGGCGCGACGGTGCGATCGGTCATCGTGCGGAATTTCCACATGGTGAAGGGGCGGCCGCGATATCCCATGCGCGTCTGGCGGAAGATCACGGGGCCGGGCGAATCCATGCGGATCAGCATCGCGACCACGCCCAGCGCCGGGATCAGCACCGGCAGCAGCGCGATCGAGACGACGACGTCCACGATCCGCTTCACCTTGCCGTACAGCAGGCCGGGAATGAGCGAGCCCAGATTATTCTCCGACAGGTGGCTGATATCGACGCGTCCGGTCAGCGATTCCTCGATCTGCTTGACGTGCATGACCAGCATGCCGTCGATCGCCCGGTCGGAAATGTAGCGCTCCCATTCGTCGGGAAGCTCGGCGCGAAGATCGACGACGATCCCGTCCAATGTATCGACCGGTGATTCGCGTTCGTTCAGGATTGTCCAGTCGACCTCCGGAATCGTCAGGATGCGTTCGAAATTGCCATAGGGCACCACGCCAAGCGCAAGGCGCGCCTCGCGCTGGGTCTTGAAATAAACGATATAGAACCAGGCGATGGTCAGCAGGAAGCTGATAAGAAAATGCAGCCGGCTATAATCGAAGCGCACGAAGAAAAAGGCCGATAGCGCCACAGCGTAAGTCGTCGCGAAGGACGGCAGGATGTAATAGGAGGATCTCACCCCGGGGTAGCGGGCCAGCTTCTTCAGGATATAGGTGCCTGTCAGGAAGGCCAGGGCCGTGGCGATCATGGACGCCTGCAGGCCATATTGTTCGAGTTCATGTTCGGCGAACTCGATGCGCAGAAGCCAGGGGACCAGAATGGCCACGATAAGGCCCGCGCCGATCTGAAATCGGTTACGGAGCCATAACGAATTTCTGAACCCGGTCGGCTTCTGGGTGCGCATCAGCATGGGGCTCGTCTAAGCGGAAAATGTTACGGAGTGTTATCCGCCGATTAGGAAAATTCGGCGAACAGAGCCTTGTGAGCGTTCAGCCTATGCTGCTACGCGAGCGGCGCCCCAACATGGTCCGGGAGTGTAGCGTAAATGGTCATTCTTATTACCGGCGTTGCCGGTTTCATCGGTTCGCATCTGGCGCGCAGGCTGATGTCGCGGGGCGATACCGTCGTCGGGATCGACAATCTGAACGACTATTACAGCGTCACCCTGAAGCGTGATCGCCTCGCGACGCTGACCAGCGATTTCGGCTATCGTTTCACCTTCGTCGAAGCCGATTTCGCCGATTATCCGGCACTGCTCGAAAAGCTCGGTGGGATCGATTTTCAGCGGATCGTTCATCTGGGCGCGCAAGCCGGGGTCCGCTATTCGATCGAAAATCCGCACGCCTATGTGCAGGCCAATCTGGTCGGCCATCTCAACATGCTGGAACTCGCCCGCCATCGCGGCGTCGAGCACATGGCTTACGCTTCCTCGTCTTCGGTTTATGGCGGCAACGATACGCTGCCGTTCCGCGTGGAAGACCGGGTGGATCACCCGCTTTCGCTCTACGCCGCGACCAAGAAGGCGGACGAGCTGATGAGCGAGACCTATGCGCATCTCTATCGGCTGCCGCTGACCGGCCTGCGCTTCTTCACCGTCTATGGCCCCTGGGGACGGCCGGACATGGCGATGTGGCTCTTCACCAAGGCGATCCTGGCGGGCGAACCCATCAACGTCTTCGGCGAAGGCAATATGCGCCGCGATTTCACCTATGTCGACGATATCGTGAGTGGCGTGGTCGCGGTGACCGACAATCCGCCGCAGGATGATGGCCTGGAAAAGGCCGGCGGCAGCCGTAGCCCGCATCGCGTCTACAATATCGGCAATCACCGCAGCGAGGAGCTGAACCGGATGATCTCGCTGATCGAGGACGCGTGCGGCCGTAAGGCGGAGAAAAGGCTGATGCCGATGCAGCCCGGCGATGTCCGGGACACTTATGCCGACATCACCGCGATTCAGCGCGATCTGGGTTTCGCCCCCACCACGCCGATCGATGTCGGCGTTCCGGCCTTTGTCGGCTGGTATCGCGACTATCACGGCGTCTGACCGGCTTCGGTTCCGGGTCTCGACGAGCGCAGCTCGGCGGGCCCCCGGCTAACGCACCGCCCCCCCCGGGCCAGAGGGGGGCCCGC
>NZ_JAINVV010000006.1 GCF_019880585.1 Sphingomonas colocasiae | reverse complement strand
CGGCTTCGGTTCCGGGTCTCGACGAGCGCAGCTCGTCGAGACCCGGTATCAGTCCGCGCCGCGCCCGGAAATGCGGATGCCTCTGAAGGCGTCCGTTACAGCGACCACTGCGTGATATCCGCCCGCAGCTTCCGGTTCGCGCGCTGGTTCTTAAGATCGACGAACAGGCCGTCCTGCGCGACGAGCGCGGAGAGCGTCTCGTCGTCGAGATCGGCATAGCCGGCATGGGGAACGGCGACGATCACCAGATCATAGGCAGTATCCAGCGCCCCGGGTGAGACGGTGAAATCGAACTCGTGCCGCACTTCCTCCGGGTCCGCCAGCGGATCATGGACGGTGATGTCGTGCCCCAGCGATTTCAGGCGATCGATGATGTCCACCACGCGGCTGTTGCGGAGGTCGGGGACATTTTCCTTGAAGGTGAGGCCCATCACCAGCACCGACCCCGCGCCGCCCCGGCGCTCGTGAAGCTGCTCGGCGATCCAGGCGCCCATCGTGTCGTTGGTCGAACGGCCGGCCAGGATGATGCGCGGCTCGTGCCCGAGTTCCTGTGCGCGGAAGCTGAGATAATAGGGATCGACGCCGATGCAGTGTCCACCGACAAGGCCGGGTTGAAAGGGCAGGAAATTCCATTTGGTGCCGGCGGCCTGAAGCACGTCCCAGATCGATATGTCCATGCGCGCGAAGATCTGGGTGATCTCGTTCATGAAGGCGATGTTGATGTCGCGCTGCGCATTCTCGATGACCTTGGCGGCCTCGGCGACCTTGATCGATCGCGCGCGGAAGACCCCCGCCTTGGTGACCTTGCCGTAGATCGCGGCCAGACGCCCGGTCACATCGTCATTCTCGCCCGCGACGACCTTGATGATCCGGTCGACGGTATGTTCGCGGTCGCCGGGATTGATGCGTTCGGGGGAATAGCCAAGGAAGAAGTCCTCGCCGCGGCGCAGCCCCGATATCTCCTCGATGATCGGCCCGCACACATCCTCGGTGACGCTGGGATAGACGGTGCTTTCATAGACGATGATCGGCTTGTGCGCCGCATCCAGCAACCGGGAGACCGTTCGGGTCGCGCTGACGACGGGGGTCAGGTCCGGCCGGTTATCCTTGTCCACGGGCGTCGGCACGGTCACGATATAGACATCGGCGCCCGCGCAGTCCTCGGGCGCGCTGGTCAGCGCCAGCCGGGTTCTCAGCAGTTCGGCGGAATCGATCTCGCCCGTGCGGTCCTGTCCGGCCTTGAGCTCGGCGATGCGATGCGTGTCGATATCCAGCCCGATCACGTCGTAATAACGCGCCAGCGCGACCGCCAGCGGCAGGCCGACATATCCCAATCCTACGACGACGATCTTCTCCGAACTCATGACGAACGCTACTCCATTGTGGGGGGGATGGGGATCGCCCGGCCGTTGCCGGGCAGGCAGGAACCAGCTTCTTGCCGGTGGGGATTCCGGTCTCTTCTTGTGAACATGATCGTTGAAGGGCGCGGCCTTTGCGGCTCTGATTCATCGAGAATTTGCCGGCGCCCGATCTGAAGACCGCAGGTCGCGTTTCCCAGCGCGCGCATTGCCGATCTTGCGGACCATGGATCCGGATTTCTGCGTGCGGCATCGCACAAAATTATGACCTGATCGTTGATGCTGCGCCGATCCGTGCCGCCCATCGGTCCATATGATTCCATGCCGGGAGCGCCGGGCAGGATGATCGCTGCCGACCGCGTCGAACGGGGCAGGGATTCCCGGCGGTCAAGCGGAATCGGGTATAAAACTGGTTATTAAATTGACTCGACTTTGCCCGTGGCGGCTGGAATGGTCACGGCCGAACGGTTGTGGTTCCGCATGCGTTCGCTCTGTGGGGATGGAGCAAATGTGGGGAGTGATAGTGCCTGCCCTGGCTGCGGCCGGGTTTGCTTGCTTTTTTGCGGCATGCATATGGCTGGTCAGGCTGTTCCTGATCGCACCGACCGGGTATCAGGATCGCGACGGCTTTCATCTGGGTGATCAGGGATCCGATGCCGATCTGCCGCTGGCCGGTTTGCTCGATCATGTGCGTCGGGGCGAACTCGCGACCATGGTTTCCGGCGAAATGTCCATCGATCGGGATTCGATAGTGGCTGGAGCGAGGCGGGCAGGACATACCCATCGCCAATCGCCCAAGCGACCGCAGCGCGATGCTGCGGCGGATTCTGCCGCGAAGCGCCTGTCGAAGATCGGAGCACGGCCTCCCAAGGCCTGATCCCTCACTGAACAGATCGATCGGATTGCGCATCCGGGAACTTGTGATCGATTTTCTAATTCTCTCTGATGGACGCAGATCGTTTCCCGCAGGCGCGTGACGGGCATAGTCTCTTGCCTGCGGGGAATCGGAGAGGAGCAATTCCATGGATGCGACGACAAGCGGCAGCCCATTGAGCGATCCGGGCAAGGAGCCCGCGGCACTGCGATCGCTACTGGGCCGAACCAACAGGGACTGGTGGCCTAACCAGCTCTCGCTCGACATCCTTCATCAGAACGGCCTGAGCGGCAATCCGATGGGCGACGGCTTTGATTATGCGAAGGCGTTCAAGTCGCTCGACTATGCGGCGGTGAAGCAGGATCTCCACGCATTGATGACCGACAGCCAGCCCTGGTGGCCGGCTGACTATGGCCATTACGGCCCCTTCTTCATCCGCATGGCCTGGCACAGCGCCGGCACCTATCGCACCGGTGACGGCCGTGGCGGCGCCTCTTCGGGCTCGCAGCGCTTCGCGCCGCTCAACAGCTGGCCCGACAACGCCAATCTCGACAAGGCACGCCGGCTGCTCTGGCCGATCAAGCAGAAATATGGCCGCAAGCTTTCATGGGCCGATCTGCTGATCCTGGCGGGCAATGTCGCGATCGAATCGATGGGCGGGCCGGTCTTCGGCTTCGGCGGCGGGCGCGAGGACGTGTTCGAGCCCGAAAAGGACATTTACTGGGGCACCGAGGAGGAATGGCTGGGCGCCACCCGGATCGACGAGGAATCGGGCAGGGCGCTCGAAAACCCGCTCGCCGCGATCCAGATGGGCCTGATCTACGTCAATCCCGAAGGGCCGGGCGGCAAGCCCGATCCGATGATGTCGGCGCGCGACATCCGTGAGACGTTCGCCCGCATGGCGATGGATGACGAGGAGACGCTGGCGCTGACCGCCGGCGGCCACACCTTCGGCAAATGCCATGGCGCCGGCGACGCCTCGAAGGTCGGCGCGGAGCCCGAGGGCGCGGATATCGCGCAGCAGGGGCTCGGCTGGCAAAGCGGCCATGAAAGCGGCGTTGGCGATCACACCATCACCAGCGGTCTCGAAGGACCGTGGACGCCGACGCCGATCCAGTGGTCGATGAACTATTTCCGCATGCTGCTCGACTATGACTATGATCTGGTGAAAAGCCCGGCCGGCGCATGGCAATGGCAGCCCAGGGACCAGAAGCCGGAGGACATGGCGCCCGGCGCGCACAGCCCGGATCGGCGCGTGCCGACGATGATGACCACCGCCGACATGGCGTTCAAGGTCGATCCGAAATATCGCGAGATATCGGAACGGTTCCGCGCCAATCCCGACCAGTTCGCCGATGCCTTCGCGCGTGCCTGGTTCAAGCTGACGCATCGCGACATGGGGCCGAAGGTTCGCTATCTCGGGCCGGAGGTGCCGGCCGAGGACCTGATCTGGCAGGATCCGATCCCGGCGGCGGATCACGCGCCGATCGGCGAGGCGGAGATCGCCGATCTCAAGCGCAGGATCCTCGCATCGGGCCTGAGCGTGGCCGACCTCGTCCAGACCGCCTGGGCGTCCGCCTCCACCTTCCGGGGTTCGGACAAGCGCGGCGGCGCCAATGGCGCGCGTGTTCGCCTGGCGCCGCAAAAGGACTGGGCGGTCAATCAGCCCGATCAGCTCGCCCGCGTGCTCGGCGTGCTCGAAACCATCAAGGGCGATTTCGACGGCGCGGCGCAGGGTGGCGCGAAGGTCAGCCTGGCCGATCTGATCGTACTGGGCGGCGGCGCCGCGATCGAAAAGGCGGCGAAGGATGCCGGCCATGACGTGACGGTGCCGTTCACGCCCGGCCGCGCCGACGCGACGCAGGAACAGACCGATGTCGAGAGCTTCGAACCGCTCGAACCCAGGGCTGACGGCTTCCGCAATTACCTGTCGGTGCGCTTCAGCGTGCCGACCGAGGAATTGCTGATCGACCGTGCCCAGTTGCTCGGCCTCAGCGCGCCGGAGATGACGGTGTTGGTGGGTGGCTTGCGCGTTCTCGGCGCCAATCATGGCGGCTCGACCCATGGCGTGCTGACCGATCGGCCGGGCCAGCTCACCAACGACTTCTTCGTCAACCTGCTCGACATGGGCACCGCGTGGAAGGAAGTCAGCGATCGCGGCGACGAGGTGTTCGTCGGCACTTGCCGCGCGACCGACACCGAGAAATGGACCGCCACCCGCACCGATCTGGTGTTCGGTTCGAACTCGCAGCTTCGCGCCCTGTCCGAAGTCTATGCGGCGAGCGACGCGGGCGAGAATTTCGTCGCCGATTTCGTCGCCGCCTGGACGAAGGTGATGAACGCGGACCGTTTCGACCTCCGCGCCTGACGGCACCTTGCCATTGGTCTGGCAGGCTGTTGAAAAGCCCTGTCGTCCCGCGCAGGCGCGTTGGCGCCCGGGATTTGATTCAGGATGCGCGATGGCGAGATTTTCTCCTCCCCATCGAAGATGGGGAGGGGGACCGCCACGGCCTGAGCCGTGGTGGTGGAGGGGAAGTGCGATGCCGATGCCACGCAGCGGCTGCGGCAGCGTTATCCCGCGATTTCCGCCAATTGCGGCGGGAAATGACGCATCGAAATTCCCCTCCACCACGCCGCTTCGCGCCGTGGTCCCCCTCCCCACGCTGCGCGTAGGGAGGAGAGGAGCCCGGATCATGTCCCGACGATAAGTTGGTGGGCATCCTCCCAGGAATTATCGGATCCGCGAAAAATTCCGACGGGAAAATCCCGGGCACCAGTGCGCATGCGCGGGGATGACGATGTCGGGCGTCAGAAGCGCTGCATATCGTTTGCGATGATGACCGGCCCGTCATAGCGCCGGGCGATCTCGGCCATATAGGGGAGCGCCGCGTCTTCCCTGGTGCCGGCCAGATGCGAGACGATCACCGCGCGTACCCCCGCGCGGCGTGCCATGTCGCCGATTTCGGCGGGCACCAGATGCTGTTTCTCGAAATGCTCCGCCCATTCGGCCTTGGCCTGTGGCGAGATGGTCTTCGAGAATGCTTCCAGCCTGACCAGCGTGTTGGGCAGGTCGATCAGTTCCGCGACCAGCAGGTCCGCGCCCGCCGCAAGCCTTTCCACCGCCGGGGACGGGCCGGTGTCGCCGGTGAAGACGATCGACCGGTCGGGCAGGTCGAACCGGTAGGAGAGCGACTGGTGCCGCGCATGTTCGGGGCTGTCGGGCGGAAAGCTGTAATGGCTGTTCACCACGGCCGAGACGGCGATGCCGCCGATCCTGACGGCGGACATGTCGGTCAGCTCCACCACCTCGATATTCCGCGCGGGCGGAACATGGCGCTCGCCGGGCACGCCATAGCGCACCGCCGCGCTCGGCTCCATCGCGGCGAGCAGCCCGTTCACCAGGTCCCTCGTGCCGCGCGGGCCATGGATGGTGAGCGGGCCGGGCGTGTCGAGCTGGAAGCGGAGACCGAGCACCGCGAACAGCCCGCCGATATGATCGAAATGGAGATGGGTGAGGAAGATGCCGCGCAGCGAGGCGAAGCTTGCGCCGGCCGCCACCATGGCGTCCGCCGCGCCGTCGCCGCTGTCGATCAGATAGGAATCGGATCCGTTGGTCAGCAGGTTGGCGGGCTGCGAGCGGATCGGGCTGGGCAGGGGGCCGCCGAGCGTGCCCAGGGTGACCAGTTCGAAACGGGCCGGTTGTTCGGCGGCGGCATGGGCCGGCGCCAGCCACCACAACAGCGCGGCCAGCAGGGCGCGACCGGTGCGCGTCATGCCGTCTCTCCCGAAATCGCGAGCGTCGCCGATGCCGTCGCCAGCAGTCGTCCGCCGCCTTCGATCCGGGCTTCGGCGAAGATCAGGCGTCGGCCGGCCGAAACGATCCGCCCGCGCGCGGTGATCGGGCCCGTGGCGAAGGGGCGCAGGAAGTTGGTCTTGAGCTCCACCGTCCGCACATTGCCCCCGCCGAGATGGTGCATGGCGATGCGGGCCATCGCGACGTCCGCGAGCGTGAGATAGATGCCGCCATGGACGAGGCCGAGATCGTGATGATGGCGATCGTCGATGTCGAGCGCGACGGCGAAGGCATCGTCCTCCATGCCGATCAGGCGCAGGCCCAGCAGCGCGTTGAGGCCGCTCATCAGCGCGGCAGCTTCAGCAGGTTGGCGATGTTGTTGCGCTGGATCGCCGAGGATCCGCCCAAGATCGGCATCACCAATATGTCGCGGACATAACGTTCCATGTCGAAATCGCGGACATAGCCATAGGCGCCCAGGATCTGCTGGCAGGAGAGCACGATGTCGCGCGCGGTGTCGCATACGAACAGCTTGGCCATCGCGGTCTCCACCGCCGCCGGCTGATGCGCGTCGATCAGCGCGGCGGCGTTGTACGTCATCAGCCGGCACGCCTCGAAGCGGGTCCTGGCGTCGGCGAGCATGTGGCGGATCGACTGGATCGTGCAGATCGGCTTGCCGAACTGCACGCGTTCCTGCGCATAGGTCCAGGCGTCCGCGATGGCCCCGCGCGCGATGCCCAGCGCCATCGCCGCGACCTCGATCTTCTCGACGTCCAGGCCCGGCCCCACCAGTTTCGCCCAGCCCTGCCCGATGCCATCCTCTCCGCCGACGACATTGGCGACGGGCACGCGGACATCGTCGAAGGTCACGTCGAACGTGCCGCCGCCCTTCAGCCCCAGCGTGTCCTGCGCTTCCAGCGTCACGCCCGGCGCATGCGGCGGGATCAGGACGAGCGACAGGTTGCGGTATCGTTCCTCCGCCGGGCCGGTGCGGACCAGCGCATAGATGAAGTCCGAGATGGCCGCGCCCGAGCAGAAGCGCTTGCTGCCGCGGATCACCAGTTCGTCGCCGTCCCGCCGCGCCGTGGTCCGCACCGAGGCAAGGTCGGCGCCCACATCGGGCTCGGTGAAGCCATAGGCGAACATCAGCCCTTCCGATGCCACGCGCGGCAGCAATTCGCGGCGTTGCGCGTCCGATGCGACCTCGACCAGGTTGAGCCCGGCATAGCAGCTCGACTGGATATAGGCGCAGCCCACCGCCATGCTGCGCGAACACAGTTCCTCGATCGTCACGATCGTCGCGGTGATGTCGCGCCCGCTGCCGCCATATTGCTCCGGCACGGTCAGGCCGGTCAGCCCCAGTTCGGCGAGCTTCAGGTGAACCTCGCGCGGGAAATGATTCTCCTTGTCCCAGCGGCTGACGCTGTCGCGCGGCATTTCCTTGTCGATGAAGCGGCGCAGCGTTTCGCGCAGCATGGTGATGTGTTCCGCTTCGCCCGCTGCGTTCATCGATCGGTCTCGCTTCCTCACCCGGTGATTGACTGGCTGGCAAGGCTAGGAAGCGGCCCCCTCACATCAAACTCGCAATCGTTCATGATCCGGGCGGTCACGATCCGGCCGCGCATGGTCGAGCGAAAGTGCAAGGCGATGCGAGTTCAAGCTGAGCGGGCGGGCCGATAGCCGGATCGCAGTTCGACGGGCGGCACGCAAGCGTGGCCGCTCCCTCTTCGCCAGCCAGGAGTCAGCCTTGCAGAAACGCGGCATCATGTCGTTCGGCGCCTATGTTCCGCGCCGCCGGCTCGATCGACAAACGATCGCACAGGCCAATGCCTGGGCCAGCCCCGGGCTGGTGAACGCCGCGCGCGGCGCCCGCGCGATGTGCGCGCATGACGAGGACAGCATCACCATGGCGGTGGCGGCGGGCAGGGCGGTGCCGTTCGCCGGGGCCGCGGTCGCCTCGCTCCGCTTCGCATCCACCACCATGCCCTTCGCCGACCGGCTGAACGCCACGCTGATCGGCGAGGCATTGTCGCTGCCAGCGACGATTCGCACGGCCGACCTGTCCGGATCGCTGCGATCGGGCGTTGGGGCGTTGCTCGGCGCGATCGAGGCGGGTGGCGACGAACTCGTCATCGCGGCCGACAACCGGCAGGCGCGCCCGGGCAGCCCGCAGGAATTGCGGCTGGGGGACGGCGCCGCCGCCATCCTTGTCGGATCGCGCGACCTGATCGCCGAATATGTGGCGTCGCGATCGGTCTCGGTCGATTTCAACGACCATTATCGCTCGCGCGACGCCCGGTTCGATTATGTGCTGGAGGAACGCTGGGCGCGCGAGCTCGGCCAGTTCGGGATCATCCCGCCCCTCGTCTCCGCGCTTCTCGAAAAGGCGGGCGTGGATGCCACCGAGCTTCGTCATTGCGTGTTCGCGCATTTTTCGGCGCAGGAAGCGCAGGCGGTGGCGAAACGCTGCGGCATCGCCGCCGAAGCCGTCGTCGCGGACCTGCATGGCGAGGTGGGAGACACCGGCGCGGCGCATCCGCTGCTGCTGCTGACCAAGGCGTTGCAGGCGGCCGCGCCGGGCGAACTGATCCTGCTGCTCGGCTATGGCCATGGCGCGGAGGCGATCCTGCTGCGCGCCACCGACCGCATCGGCGAGGCCCGCGCGATGACCGGGGCCGATGCCCAGGTGGATACCGGCGTCGCCGACCGCAACTATCTGCGCTTCCTTTCCTTCAATGGCCTGCTCCAGATGGATTGGGGCATGCGCGCGGAGCGTGACAACCGCACCGCGCAATCGGCCTTTTTCCGTCACCGCCAGACCGTCACCCAGGCGGTGGGCGGGCGTTGCACCGCCTGCGGCACGCCCCAGTTCCCGCGTTCGCGGGTGTGCGTGAACCCCGAATGCCATGCGACCGATACGCAGGAGGCGGAGGGTTTCGCCGACAAGCGCGCGACCGTGAAGTCCTTCACCGAGGATTGGCTGGGCCTCTCGTTCAATCCGCCGCTGATGTACGGCAATATCCGTTTCGAGGGCGGCGGCGTCGCCATGCTGGAGTTCAGCGATTTCGAGCCCGGCGAACTCCATGTCGGCGCGCCGCTGGAACTGGCCTTCCGCATCAAGGACATCGACGAGAAGCGTGGCTTCCGCCGCTATTGCTGGAAGGCGATCCCGCCACGCGCCGCCGTATCATCCACATCGCAGGAGACGGCCAATGGCTGATGGTATCCGGGACAAGGTCGCCATTCTGGGCATGGGGTGCAGCCGTTTCGGCGAACGCTGGGATTGCAGCGCCGAGGACCTGATGGTCGAATCCTTCGCGGAGGCGCTGGCCGACGCCGGGATCGAACAGGATCGGATCGAGGCGGCGTGGTTCGGCATGTCGGTCGACGAACATGGGCTCGGCAAGTCCGCGCTGTCGCTGACCTCCGCGCTGCGCCTGCCCAATATCGCGGCGACCCGCGTCGAGAATATGTGCGCGACGGGAACCGAGGCGCTGCGCGGCGCGGTCTATGGCGTCGCCTCCGGCGCCTATGACATCGCGCTCGCCATGGGTGTCGAGAAGCTCAAGGACACCGGCTATGGCGGCCTGCCCGAACGCACCAAGGGCACGTTCGAGGATCTCTGGTTCCCCAGCGTCACCGCGCCGGGCAGCTTCGCGCAGTTCGCCAGCGCCTATGTCGCGCGCCACGGCATCGACATGGACGGGCTCAAGGAAGCGATGGCCCATGTCTCGTGGAAGAGCCACGAGAATGGCGCGCGCAATCCCAAGGCGCATCTGCGCTCGCGCGTCAGCAAGGAGAAGATCCTGGCCGCGCCGATGATCGCCTATCCGCTGGGCCTCTATGACTGTTGCGGGGTCAGCGACGGATCGGCCTGCGCGATCGTCACCACCCCGGCGATCGCTGAGAAGCTGGGGCGCACCGGCCCGCTCGTCACCGTCAAGTCGATGCAGCTCGCGCTCAGCAACGGATCGGAAGTCGGGTTCGACGGCTGGGACGGCAGCTATGCCGTGACCACGCGGCTGGCCGCCCAGCGCGCCTATCGGGAAGCCGGCATCCGCGACCCGCGCGCCGAGCTCGACCTGATCGAGGTGCATGACTGTTTCTCGATCACCGAGCTGGTGACGATGGAGGATCTCGGCCTGGCCGATCCGGGGCAGGGGTGGCGCGAGGTGCTGGCCGGCAGCTTCGACAGCACGGGCCAGGTGCCCTGCAATATCGACGGCGGCCTCAAATGCTTCGGTCATCCCATCGGGGCCACCGGCCTGCGCATGGCCTATGAGGTCTATCAGCAGCTTCGCGGCAATGCGGGGGAGCGGCAGCTCGGCAGCCCCCGGCTTGGCCTCACCCACAATCTTGGCGGCTATCCCAACAAGAATGTCTGCAGCATCTCGATCCTCGGGACGTGCTGAGCTTGACCAGAATGACAGGATTTCCCGCATGAGCGAACCCTATCGGCTGGACGGCCGCACCTATATCGTCACCGGCGGCGCGCAGGGCGTCGGCCGCGCCTTGGTCGAATTCGGCCTGGCGCGCGGCGCCAATGTGGTGATGGTCGATATCAACACGGCGCTGCTCGATCAGGCGGCCGCCGAGATCGCCAATCCCAGGTTGCTGGCGCTGACCGTCAATGTCGCGGTCGAGGCGGAGGTGGAGGCGATGGCGGATCAGGCCGTCGCGCGCTTCGGCGATCTGCACGGGCTGATCAACAATGCCGGCATCGTCCGCGCCGCGATGGCGCACGAGATGGAACTCGCCACCTGGCAGCAGGTGATCGACGTCAACCTGACCGGGGCGTTCCTCTGCCTGCGCGCGGTCGGCCGCAGGCTGATCGACAGGGCCGGTCGCGGCGATCCCGTGCCCGGGCGGATCGTCAACATTTCCTCGGACGCCGGGCGCCGGGGAACGATCGGCCAGATCAATTATGGCGCCGCCAAATCGGGCGTGCTGGGCCTCACCATGAGCGCGGCGCGCGAATGGGCGCGTCACGGCATCACCGTGAACAGCATCTGCTACGGCGTCGTCGAAACGCCGATGACCGACACCATCCGCACCGAGAAGTTCCGCGACCGCTATCTGCGCCAGATCCCGCTGGGCCGTTTCTGCGACGCGGCCGAAGTGGCGCCCGCGACATGGTTTTTCCTGACCGACGCCGCCAGCTACATCACCGGCCAGCACCTCTCGGTCGATGGCGGTTTCCACATTGCGGCCTGAGTTGGCGCCCGAACTGATCATCGAACGGGCGGGCGCGATCCTGCATATCCGGCTGGACCGTCCGGCGGCGCGCAACGCGCTCACCCCGGCCATGTACGACGGCATGCGCGCGGCGATCGCGGCGGCATCGGCGGATGATGCGATCAGAGCCGTTCTGGTCACGGCGGCCGGCCCCTGTTTTTGCGCGGGCAATGACGCGGCCGGTTTCGAACGGATGCGTCACCTGCCCAGGGACGAGCGCCCCGGCTACCGCTTCATGACCACGCTGCTCGATTGCCCGAAGCCGCTGGTCGCGGCGGTGGCGGGCAATGCCGTGGGCATCGGCGCGACGATGCTGCTGCATTTCGATCTGGTCTATTGCGCGCCGGGCACGCGTTTCCACTTTCCGTTCACGCGACTGGGGCTCGTGCCCGAATTCGCCTCTTCCTATCTGCTGCCACGCATGGCGGGCCATGCCCGCGCCGCGCGATGGCTGCTGCTTGGCGATCCCATGGACGCAACGGACGCGCTCGATATCGGTCTCGTCACCGAATGCGTCCCCGATGGATCGCCCGACACCCATGCGCAGGCGGTGGCCGAACGGCTGGCCGCGCTGCCCGCGACGGCGCTGGCGGAGAGCCGGGCGCTGATGCGCGCGCCGAAGCGGCGCGACGTCGCGGAAATCATGGCGACCGAGATGGACCGGCTCTCCGAACGCCTGGCAAGCGAGGAGACCCGCGCGCTGCTCGCGCGGCTGGCGTCACCGAACCGGAAATGAGCCCAATGCGAGGTGCCCGGCGAATACGCTCTGATAGCCTGCCGGAAACAGCCCCGCCGCCTGCGCGGCCGTCGCGGCGATCTCGGGATGAGGAATGACCATGGGTATCGATTACTCCCCCTATAACGAGGCGCTGTGGGCCGATCCCTGGCCGACCTATGCCCGGATGCAGGACGAGGCGCCGGCCTGCTATATCGAGGATCTCGACTGCTGGGCGTTGTCGCGCTTCGAGGATGTCTGGCAGGCGAGCATGGACCGCGAGTCCTTCACCGCCAGCCATGGCACGTCGACCGACGCGCTGTTCCTTTCCTCCGATCCGCCGCCGGCCGTGTTCCTGTTCATGGACCCGCCCCAGCATGCGAAACATCGCAACCTGATCGCGCGCGCCTATACCAAGGATAAGATCGCGACGATCGACGACCATGTCCGCCAGGTCGTCCGCCGGCTGATGGCGCCGATGCTGGAGGAAGGGCGGCTCGACGTCCATCGCCTCGCCAGCCGCACCGCGCTCGAGATCATCGCCGCATTCGTCGGCCTGAGCATCGAGGAGGTCTTGCGGATCCGCGACTATATCGACCGTTTCTACACGCGCGAGCCGGGGGTGCGCGGCACCACCGAGGCGGGCGCCCGCGCCTTTGCGGAAGCGCATGATTATATCGTCGGGCTGATCGAGCGATATCGCCGTTCGCCACCGGCCGAACACAGCCATATCGTCGCCTGGCTCAACGCCGGTTTCGACGAGGGGCTGAGCGTCGATCAGCTCTTCTTCAACATCTTCGCGATGATCATCACCGGATCGGATACGGTGCCGCTGTCGACGGCGGGGTGCATCTACCAGCTCGATCGGCATCCCGAGCAGCTTTCGGCATTGCGCGACGATCCGTCGCTCGCGGCCGGCGCTTTCGAGGAAGCCGTGCGTTTCGACCAGCCGACCAACCTGCTCGGCCGCCGGCTGGTGCGGGACCGGGTGCTGCATGGGGAGACGATGCGCGCCGGGCAATCGGTGCTGTTCCTCTATGCCGCCGCCTGTCGCGACGAGCGCGAATTCGCCGATCCCAACCGCTTCGACATCCGCCGCGTCCAGCGGCGCAACCTGTCCTTCGGCACGGGCCTGCACTTTTGCCTTGGCCAGCATCTCGCCCGGCTGGAAGGGCGGATCCTGATCGAGGAGATGCTGGGCGCGATCGACGCGTTCGAAGTCGACCGCGAGGGATGCCGCCGCATCGTCGGGGAATTCCTGCAAGGCTTCAATTCGGTGCCGATCCGTTTCCGTCCCCGCTGAGCGAGGCGCGCATGCCTTCCTGTTCGTCACCCCGGCGAAAGCCGGGGTCCATGCGATGCCGGTTTCCAGATGCCGGGCTTCGTATCGATTCCGGCTTTCATATTGCTGCCCCCCAGATCCGTTCGGGCTGAGCCTGTCGAAGCCCTGCTTTTCCTTTGGTTCGGAAGGAGAAGTACAGGGCTTCGACAGGCTCAGCCCGAGCGGTTGGAGGGGGGGCGTTATCCGGGCACCGAGTGAACGCGAGAATGACGTGATGGGCATTTTCTCGCTCGTGCCTTTCGGGGATCGCCTGGCCCTCTTCCGTGCTGGGCGAGACGCGTCATGGCGGTGAGGCAGATCGGCCTGGACGCCGTGCCGGCGCTGTTGTCTCGGTCCGAAAGGCTGTTCGTGCCGGGCACCAGCGGCGAACCTGCCGCGCTGCATGGACTCGCCGGGACATCGCCGGAGAGTTTCGCCCATCTCTCCGTGCTGACCTCGTTCGTGTCGGGCCTCAACCGCTTCGACGGGCCGGCGCTTCGCGCCGCCGGCAATGTCACCGGCTTCTTTCCCGCCGGGCACGACGGGCCGGCGCGCTATCGGCAGCTTTGCGCGACCTATTCGGGCATCACCGACGAAATCGGCCGGTTCGCGCCCGACATCCTGTTCGTTCCGGTCAGCCCGCCCGATCGCGCCGGCATGGTCTCGACCGGGCTGTGCGCCGAATTCTTCGAAGCCGCGATGGCGGCCGCCTCGTGCCGGGTCGCGCTGATCCATGCCGACATGCCCATCCTGCCCGGCGGCCAGACGTTTCCGCTGGACGCCTTCACCCATGTCGTCCGCGCGTGCCCGGCCGCGCCGCCGGTTCATGAGGGCGCGGACGGCACCGATCCGGTGAGCGAGGCGATCGCCGGTCATGTCGCGCGGCTGATCCGCGACGGAAACACAGTGCAGGCGGGGATCGGCCGGATACCCGCCCGCGTCTTCGCCCGCCTCACCGGGCGGCGCGGGCTGCGCCTCCATTCGGGCCTGCTGAGCGATCCGCTGCGCACCCTGATGGATGCGGGCGCGCTCGATCCCGACAGCCCGGTCTGCTGCGCCACGATCGTCGGGTCACGCGCCTTCCAGCGCTGGCTCGATGGCCGGCACGGCATCGCGCTGCGCCCGATCGCCCATACCCACGGTTTTTCCACGCTGGCGGCGATCGACGGCTTCGTCGCGGTGAATTCGGCGCTGGAGGTTGACCTGTCGGGTCAGGTCAATGCCGAAAGGGCGGCCGGCCGCATGGTGAGCGCGCGCGGCGGCCTGCCGGATTTCGCGGCGGCGGCGCACCGTTCGCGGGGCGGCCTTTCGATCATCGCGCTGCCCGCCATGGCCAAGGGCCGCACGCGCATCGTCGCGCGGCTGGGGATTGATGGTCCAGTCAGCGTGGCGGGCCATGATGTCGATATCGTCGTCACCGAGCATGGCGCCGCCGATCTGCGCGGCAAGGACGCCGAGGAAAGGGCGCGCGCGATCGTCGCGGTCGCGGCCCCCGAACAGCGCCGCGACCTGCTGGGGGCGTTGGATCTATAGTCGAGGGCCGCCTTATTGTTCGTGAGGTTGCTTCGCGGTCGTCATTGCGAGCGAAACGAAGCAATCCAGCGGCGCGACGGGCATTGGATTGCCGCGCTTCGCTCGCAATGACGATAGGGCGGTGTCCCTTTGACAGCCCGCTAAAAACGCAACGGCAGGCCGAGTTCACGACGCGCGATGATGTTCTTCTGGATCTCGGAGGATCCCGCGCCGATCGTGTCGAGCGCGGTCGCGCGATAGGACCATTCCCATTTGCCGGCGGCGGGCGCTTGCGCGTCGGCCTTGTGGAGCAGGCCGTCCGTTCCCAGGCTGTCCAGCGCGAAATCGGCGAGCCGCTGGTGAAGGCCGGTGCTGTAGAGCTTGCACATCGCGGCCTCGACGGTCGGCACCCGCCCCTGTGACGAGGCATAGATCACGCGCCGTTGCAGCATCTTCGACAGTTCGACATCGGCGGTCAGGCGGGCCAGATGCCGGCGGACATGCGGGCGCGCCGCGATCGCCGCGCCGTCGCCGCCTTCGGTGCAAAGCAGGGCGCGCAGCGCCTTCAGCTTCTCTTCGAGCGGGCTAAAGGTGTAGAAGGTGAAACGCTCATAATCGAGCGCCTCGCAGATATAGGTCCAGCCCTTGTTGACCTCGCCCACGACATAGTCGTCGCTGACGAAGACATTGTCGATGAACACCTGGTTGGTCACATGTTCGCCCATCGTCTCGATCGGATGGATGGTGATGCCGGGCTGGTCCATCGGCAGCAGGAACAGGCTGATGCCCTTGTGCTTCGGCGCGTCGAAATCGGTGCGCGCAGCCAGCCAGTACCAGTCGGCGAAATGCGCCGATGTCGTGAACATCTTCTGGCCATTGAGCAGCCAGCCATTCTCGGCGCGATCGGCGCGCAGCCTGAGTGCTGCAAGGTCCGATCCGGCATGCGGCTCGGTATAGCCCAGCGCGAACTCGATCTCCGCCTTCAGGATGCGCGGCAGGAATTCGCGCTTGAGCCCGTCGGAGCCGTGACGGATCAGCGTTTGCCCGACACAGCCGACGCCCTTGCCGATCAGCGGGGCGCCGACGCGCGACAATTCCTCGTTGAGCAGATATTCGTAGATGCCGGGCCGGCCCTGTCCGCCATATTCGCGCGGCCAGGAAAGGCCGAGATAACCGCGCCGCGCCAGCTCGCGGTTGAACGCCTTGCGCGCGGGCGTGTCCGCCAGGATCGAATCCGATTCCCGTTCGGGGCACATGATGTCGGCCGCGTCGGGCCATTGCCTGACCTCGTCAAGGAAGGCGCGGACTTCGCCGATGAATGCCTGTTGATCCGCGTCGAAATCGAAATCCACCCGGCGCCTCCGGTCTATTTGGTGAGATATTTGACGACCGCGTCGGCGATATGATCGACAAGCTGTTCGTCGGTGATGAGGATCGTATTGTCCTCGAGATAGGCGTCGATGCTGCCCACCACGAGGTGCTGGGCGACGAACATGGCGATCTCCAGATCCTCCACCATGATCTCGTCGCGATGCTGGTGGTAGAAAGTGCGCACCGTGTTGTAGAGGAACTTCTCGGTGGTCACGCTGCGCGAGAGCCGGCCGAGCTTCGGCACCTGGCGCGGCAGCAGCATGAAGATGAAATTATGCTCGCGCCGGGTTTCCAGGATCACCGCGATGATCGTCCGGATCGCCTCGGGCAGCGGCTTGCCCATATTGGCGAGGATGCATTCGCGCAGCACCTCCGTCGCCTTGGACACCGCGTTTTCGACGAGCGCCGCGGCGATCGCCTCCTTGCTGGAGAAATATTGGTAGAGCGATCCGATGCTGACGCCGGCGACCTCGGCGATATGGTTGGTCGTCGCGGCGTCGTAGCCGCTCTTGATGATGATCGACTCGGCGGCGCCCAGGATACAGTCGACGGTGAACTGCGCCCTTTGCTGCTGCGGAACCTTGCGCGGCGAGAGTTCTGCGATCTGATGCTCCATCACGGCTTCCCTCCTGTTTCCGTCGATCGGAAGCGTCCGGTTTCGCCCGGATCTGAACGGTTCCCGACAGGAGATCATTAAAACTGAAAAAAGCTCACATTAAAGTCGTATTTTGCGATGGGGGTATCTTTCAAGGCTCGATGAAGCCGAGATCGGCCTGGATCATCGATCCGTTGACCACCGGATTGCGCGCGGCGTGGAACAGCAGTTCGGCGATTTCTTCGGGCGCGATCAGGCGCTTTTGCGTGACCAGCGAGGCGAGGTGGCTCAGCGCCTCGCCGCCATAGCTTTGCAGCATCTCCGTGTTGGTGAAGCCGGGGCAGATACAGGCGGTGTGGATGCCGGTTCCCGCCAGATCCTGCGCGGTGCTGCGCATCAGCCCCGCCACCGCGTGCTTGCTCGTCGCATAGGCGGCCATGCCGCGCGTGGCGCGCTGGCTGAGCGTCGATCCCACATACAGGATCGATGATCCCGGCCGCATCAGCGGCAGCACGACGCGGTTGAGCGCGGCCGGCGCCACGACGTTGATCTCGAGCGAACGGCGCAGGCCGTCGATGTCGATCTCGGCGGTGTCGCCCGGCACCTGCAGGGCGCTGTTGTGGATCAGGCAGATGCTCTCGCTTTCCGTGATCGCCGCGCACAGGGGGGCGGCCACGGCTTCCGCCCATGCGGGATCGGCGAAATCGGCGGCGATATCGATGACGCCGGGAAGCGCCGCGGGCGAGCGCGACAGGTTCACGATTCCGTAGCCCGCATCGGCGAAGCGGCTGGCGGTCGCATGACCGATGCCCCGGCTGCCGCCCGTGATCACCAATGTCTTGCCGGACATCATTCCCCTCCATCCCCGATCTGCATCAATTCGATGACATTGCCGTCCGGATCGGCGATCAGCGCCGCGCGCACGCCCGGACGGGGTTCCACGACAGGCTGGACGATCCTCGCCCCCGCCCGGCCGCATTCATCGATCACCGTGGCGAGGTTGTCGATCAGTATCGCGCAATAGCGCAGCCCCGCGACGGCGGACCATGCCGCACAGCCGGCCGGCCGGGGCGGCGTCGGCGGAATATAGAGGCGAAGCGTCGATTGCCCGCAGCCGATGCGGCGGATCCGGGCGCCATCCGGCAATGTCACCGATCCGGTCAGCGGCAGGCCGAGCAGGCCGTGGTAAAAGCCGATCATCGCGTCCTCGTTGGCGGTGACGATGCCCAGATCGATGCTGTCCCTGGCGAGTTTGACGCCCATCTTTTCCTTCCCCTTCAGCACCGAAGGACCAGCGCGCCATTGGGCGTGCTGTCGCAACTGCTCACCAGGCAGTTCGCGGCGTCCGCGACCTGGTTGATCGCGGTGCCGCGCAATTGCCGGACCGCCTCCGTCACCAGATTGGCGCCGTGCAGATAGACTTCGGAGAGGCTGCCGCCCGCCGTGTTGACGGGCAGGCGTCCGCCCCGGCCGGTTTCGCCGGCGGCGACGAAGCGCGCCGCCTCGCCGCGCCCGCAAAACCCGTAATTCTCCAGCGAGAACAGGACGAGCGGCGAAAAGGCGTCGTAGATCTGCGCGACATCGATGTCGGCGGGCGCGATGTCGGACTGCCGCCAGAGATTGCCGGCGGTCGCGGCGGACGAGGAAAGGAAGGGATCCTGCCCGTGATAATCGGTCATCAACTGATGCTCGCGGCTCATTCCCTGTGAAAAGGCATGGACCAACACCGGCCTGTGCCGCAGGTCGCGCGCCCGTTCGGCGCTGGTGATGACGATCGCGATCGCGCCGTCGCTTTCCAGGCAATTGTCGAACAGGCAGAGCGGATCGGCGATCATCCGTGCGTCGAGATAGGCGTTCAGGTCCAGCGGCTTGTCGCGCATCAGCGCGTCGGGATTGGCGTTGGCATAGGCGCGCTGCGCCAGCGCGACGCCCGCCAGGTCTTCGCGGGTGGCGCCATGGTCGTGCATATAGCGGCGCATGAGCATCGCCACCTCGTCCGCGGGGCGCGACAGGCCGTGCGGGCGCGACCATTTCCAGTGATCGTCGATGCGCGGCTGAACCCCGGCCCATTGGCGCTTCGACGGATCGCCGCGCTTGCGCGATCGCCACACGACGCCCACCCGGGCAATGCCGAGCGCGATCGCCGCGCAGACCTGTCCGATCGCGCCGCAGATCGCGCCGCCGCCATGCGCGACCTGGCTGAAGAAATGCAGCTCGCCGAAGCCCAGGTTGCGGGCGATCTCGAATTCCGGCGTCGTTTCCTGGGTGAAGCAGCCGAGCGCATCCACCTCGTCCGGCGCGATGCCGGCATCGTCGAGCGCGGCGCGGATGGCGATGCAGGCAAGCTGCAATTCGGTTTCTGGCAGCATCTTCGCGAAGCGCGTCTGCCCGATGCCGACGATCGCGGTGCGATCCTTGAGCCCGGTCACGGTTTCGCGCCCGGCGCTACGACGCCGCCATGAAAGGGATAGGGCTGGCCCAGCATGCCGAGCGCGCCGAATTCCCCGGCGAGCTGGCGCGTGAAATGCTGGGCGAGCGCCTCCAGCGTCCAACCGTCTTCGCGGATCAGCGTCTTGCCGTAATGGGGCTGCACCATGTGCGACACCCGCTCGCCGCCCGAACCGAAGATCTGGCCGCTGACGCCGGCCGCCAGATCGCTGCACAGAAAGGCGACGAGCGCGCCGTTCAGCGCCGGATCGACATAGGGGAGGGGTGCCGATCCGCCCGCGAAACTGTCGGACATGCGGGTCGTGCCCGTCGGGCCGATCGCGTTCACCCGGATGCCGTGGCGCGCCAGTTCCAGCGCCCATGTATAGGTCATGGACGCGATCGCGCCCTTGGCGGCGGCATAGTTGGTCTGGCCGAAGCTGCCGAAATGCGCGCCCGATGTGGTGTTGATGATCGTGCCGCCGCGTCCGCCGTCGCGCATCGCCAGCGCGGCCGCCTGGCCGCACCAGAAACTGCCCTTCACATGCACGGTCCAGACCGCGTCGAATTCCTCGTCGGTCATCCGCAGGAAGGTGCGGTCGCGCAGATTGCCGGCATTGTTGACCAATATGTCGATGGCGCCGAACCGGTCGATGCAAAGCGCGACAAGCGCTTCGGCGCCTTCGCGGCTGCCGATGCCGATCACGCCGCTTTCGGCGGTGCCGCCCGCCGCGCGGATGTCCGCCACCACCTGATCGGCGACTTCGCCATCGATATCGTTGACGATCACCTTCGCGCCCGCCGCCGCGAGCTGCAGGCAATGGCCGCGCCCGATCCCGCGCCCGCCGCCGGTGACGATCGCGGCTTTTCCTTCAAGCAGGTTCATGCTGTTTCCCGTTGTCTTGCGGGGCGGCATCGTGGCCGCCCTCGGCCAATCGCTGTTCGAGCGACGCTTTCCGGCGCCGTGCGTCCTCGATCGAGGCGTCCTTCACCGTGTCGAAACCGCGGATCCGTTCGGGGAGCGCGGCGATTTCGATCGACAGCGCCAGCCGGTCCGCCGTCAGCGTCCCGGCGAGCCGCGCGACATCGCGCTCATAGTCCGCGATCAGCGCGCGTTCCGCGCGGCGATGCGCGGCATGGCCGAACGGATCGAGGATGGTGCCGCGCAGGCGCTTGCCGCGCGCCAGCAGCTTCAGCAGCGGCGTCATCCAGCCGCCGAAGCGGCGCTTGGGATAGCGGCCGGTCAGCGGATCGCGGCGCTGGAACAGCGGCGGGGCCATATTATATTCGATGCGGAAATCGCCCTCGAATTCCTCGGCCAGCGTCGCGCGGAAGGAGGGCGCGGTGAGCAGCCGGGCGACCTCATATTCGTCCTTATAGGCCATCAGCTTGAAGTGATTGCGCGCGACCGCCCTGGCGAACGCGTCACCGTCGCCGCCCAGCGCCTGTTCGGCGGCGCGCGCCTGTTGAACAAGCCGGCGATGGCGCTCGGCATAGCGAACATCCTGATAGTCGCCGAGCTCCGCGACATTGCGCGCGACGATCGCGTCCAGGCTTTCCGGCGCCGCGTCGGCCGCCGGGGGCGGCGCCAGAAGCGCGGAAAGGCGCTCCGGTTCGGCGGCGGCGATCCGTCCCCAGGCCAGCGCCTGGCGGTTCATTGCGACGGACGCGCCGTTGAGTTCGATCGCCCGGTCGATCGCGGCGAGCGAGAATGGTAGCCATCCGCGCTGCGCGGCATAGCCGACAAGCATCAGGTTCGCCGCCACCTCGTTGCCCATCAGGGCATAGGCCATGCGGTTCGCCTCGACGAATTCGACCTGGCCGGTCCGCGCGCGGATCATCTCCTCCATCGCGGCGGAAGAAAGGTTCAGGTCCGGATTGCTCGCGAAATCGGATGTGGGGGAGACGTGATTGTTGACGATCGCGCGGGTGTGGCCGGGCGACAGGCTGCCCAGCATCGCCGGGCTGGCGGTCACGACGATATCGCTGCCGAGCACGAGATCGGCGCGCGCGATGCGGGTGGCGCGCAGCGCGTCGGGCGACGCGGCGACACGGACATGGCTGGCGACCGGGCCGTTGCGCTGGGCAAGGCCGGTCACGTCCAGCACCGAACATCCCTTGCCCTCCAGATGCGCCGCCATGCCCAGGATCGCGCCCAGCGTCACCACGCCCGATCCGCCGATGCCGGTGATGAGCAGGCTGAACGGCGTTTCGACCGATGCGATGGTGGGGGCGGGCAGCGTGGCGGCGATCGCCTCGCCATCGCCCCTTGCCCCGGTGCCCGCGCGCTTGCGCGGGCGACCGCCACGCACGGTCACGAAACTGGGGCAATAGCCGTCGAGGCAGGACAGATCCTTGTTGCAGGCGGACTGGTTGATCCGCCGCTTGCGGCCCAGCGCCGTTTCGACGGGTTCGATCGCGATGCAGTTGGACTGGACCGAGCAATCGCCGCAGCCCTCGCACACCCGGCTGTTGATGAAGGGGCGATGGTCGGGATCGACGGCCTTGCCGCGCTTGCGGCGGCGGCGCAGTTCGGTCGCGCAGCTCTGGTCGTAGACGATCGCGGTGACGCCCGGCAGTTCGCGCAGGCGCCGCTGCACCGTGTCGAGCGCGTCGCGATGATGGATGGTGGTGCCGGGGGCGAAGCCGGCTTCTTTCGGATAGCCATCCGGCCGATCGCTCACGACCGCGATCGCGCGGACACCTTCGGCTTCGAGCTGCCGGGTCAGCACGTCGACGCGCATCTTGCCCGCGATTTCCTGGCCGCCGGTCATGGCGATCGCGTCGTTCACCAGGATCTTGTAGGTGATGTTGATGCCCGCGGCGGCGGCGGCGCGGATCGCCATCAGGCCCGAATGATAATAGGTGCCGTCGCCCAGATTCTGGAAGATGTGCCGCCGATCGGTGAAGGGCGCCATACCGATCCAGGACGCGCCTTCGCCGCCCATCTGGAACAGGGTGGGTGTGTTCCGTTCGGGCAGGAAGGTCGCCATGCCGTGACAGCCGATGCCGCCGAACGCCATGCTGCCATCGGGCAATTTGGTCGATCGGTTGTGCGGGCAGCCCGCGCAGAAGCTGGGCAGGCGAACGAGCGACGCACCGCCCGTCGCGCCGCCGGCATCCTCCCGCGCGATCCGGTCGATCGCCGCCACCACGCGGGCGTCGCCGGTCAGCGCCACGATCCTTTCGCCGACGATCCGTGCGACGAGGCGCGGCGTGAGTTCGCCCTCGGCGGGGACGAGCGGGCGCCCGTCCATGTCCTGCTTTCCCAGCAGAGCCGGGCGATCCGCCAGGTTGATCAGTTGCCGGGCGATCTGTTCCTCGATGACAGGGCGTTTCTCCTCGATGACGAGAAGTTCGCGATTGCCGGCGGCGAAGGCGCGCACGGCATCGGGTTCGAGCGGCCAGGGCATGGCGATCTTCATCAGCGACAGCCCGAGCGCGGCGCAGTCGGCTTCGCTCAGGCCGAGTTCCTCGATCGCCTGCATCACGTCGAGAAACGCCTTGCCGGAGGTGACGATGCCCAGTGTCCGGGCGGGCGCTTCGATGATCGTCCGGTTGAGCCCGTTCGCGCGGACATAGGCGAGAACCGCCGGCAGCCTTTCCTGATAATGGCGCTTTTCGGCGGCGATCGCGGGGACGGCCCAGCGTGTGTTGCGCGTGCCGCCACTCTCGTCCTCCACGGGCAGGGCGATGGTGACGCGGCCCGGATCGACATCGACGGAGGCGCTGCTCTCGATCGTGTCGGTCACGCATTTCATCGCGACCCAGCAGCCCGAATGACGCGACAGCGCGAAGCCGTGCAGCCCGTAATCGAGATAGTCCTGCACCGTCGCGGGATTGAAATAGGGCATGCCGAAATGGATGAAGGCATGATCGCTCTGGTGCGCGATGGTCGATGATTTGGCGCCATGATCGTCGCCGGCCAGCACCAGCACCCCGCCATTGGGCGCGGAACCCGAATAGCTGCCATGTTTCAGCGCATCGCCCGACCGGTCGACGCCCGGCCCCTTGCCGTACCAGATGCCGAACACCCCGTCATAGCGCGCCTGCCCGGCGAGATGGACCTGCTGAGATCCCCAGACGGCGGTGGCGCCCATATCCTCGTTGATGCCGGGCTCGAAATGGATGTGGTGCCGCTCGAGTAGGTCCGGCACCTGCTTGAGCGCGATGTCGTAGCCGCCGAGCGGCGAGCCGGTATAGCCGGAGATGAAGCCCGCGGTGTTCAGGCCCGCCGCCAGATCGCGCTGCCGCTGCATCATCGGCAGGCGGACGAGCGCCTGCGAGCCCGACAGGAAGACGCGGCCATGGTCGCGGGTGTAGCGATCCTCCAGCCGATAGTCCGTATCGATCCCGGCCATCGCCGTCATCGCGATCCGGCCTCCACCTTGCGGCGCGCGACATCGCCGGCTTCCATCACCGCCTCCACCAGCCCGTCATGCCCCCACACGTCGCCCTCGCAGAATTCGTTGGCGGTCCAGGTCTCGTCGAGGATCTTGCCCTCGCAGCCGATCTCGACATCGACGGTGCCGGGCGAGCGCATATAGAAGGACAGCGTGCCGTCGTTGCGGTGGCGGCCGAGCGAGCTGACCGTGGCGAAGCCCAGTTTCCTGGCGCGGTCCAGCGCTTTCCCGACATCGTCGATGGTCTCCATCTCGACCATCAGATGCTGGAGGGTGTTGCCCACGCCGAAATCGAGCATGGCGATGCTGTGATGGCGCGGATTGCAGCGCAGGAACTGGAGCGCGGCCTCGTCTCCGTACCTGATATAGTCGGAAAGCCTGAAGCCCAGCAGCCTTGTGTAGAAATCGAAACAGGCGGGCTGGTTGTCGACGAACAGGTTGACATGACCCAGGCCCAGATGCCCGGCCAGGAAACGCTGGCCCGCAACGGGCGAGGCGAAATTATAGTCGGTCGTCGCCCCATGGAAGAATTCCAGCGCGTTGCCCGCGGGGTCTTCCGTGAAGAACAGGCCCGTGACCGCGCGCGCGCGCGCTTCCTCCGGCCGCGCGGGCCGCACCTCATGGCCTTCGTCGCGCAGCATCCGCGCGCAGCGCTCCATGGCGAGATGGTCTTCCAGCTCCAGCCCCATATACAGGAGTTCGCGCGCGCCGTCGGTGGGGTGGATGGCGATGCGCCACTGGCGATCGTCCATCTTGAGGAAGACGGTGCCGTCGCGCGCCACGCCGGGAATGCGGCCGTCCTCGATCGGACCCCAGCCTTCGCCCGGCACCGCTCGTGCGGGCATCATGCCCAGCATGTCGGTGCCGAAGCGAAGCCAGGCGGCGGGATCGCTGCTGCCCAGGCCGATATATCCAAGCGCCTTCACCGTCATGATGCATTGTCCTTCGAAAGATCGGGGTTCACGGGCGTCCAGCAGGGCAGGGCGACGTCGTCGGCCATCGGCACGAAACCGACGCGCACGGGCGCGCCGATCGAAAGCGTGGCGGGATCGACGCCGCCGAACATCGTGGCGCCGTCGCGCAGCAGCGCGCCGACCATGCGTATGCCGGGGAAATCGTCCAGCTCGACCAGCGCGACCGCATGGGGAGCGAGCGCCGCGAAGGCTGGCAGCAGCGGCGGATGCGCGACGGTGAAGGACCAGATCCGTCCCGTCCCCGCCGTGTCGCGCCAGCCCAGCTCGGTCGATCGGCACGCCGGGCACATCGCGCGCGGCGGATGCTGGACATGGCCGCAGGCCCGGCAATTCTGCACGGTCAGCCGGCCGTCGGCACAGGCGCGCCAGAAACCGGCATCGACGACATTGTCGGTGACGGGCAGGGGAAAGGTCTCGATCATCGTCATCCCGCCCTCATCCCCGGTAGAGCAGCATCCAGTCGAAACACAGCGCCGGCCGTTCGGCGCCGACGATGTGGATCGCGACCTGCACGGTCAGCATCGTGCCGCCCTTTTCGCGCGCCACCCGCGCGATCCGCGTGCGGCCATGGATCCGCGAACCGGAGGGCACGGGCGAGACGAAGCGCACTTTCTCCAGCCCGTAATTGAGGGCGCTGGCATGGCCGACAATGGCGTAGTCGGCGCTGTTCTTGATGATGGCGGACAGGCTGAGCACCAGGAAGCCGTGCGCGATGGTGGTGCCGAACGGGCTTTCCGCCACCGCGCGATCCGTGTCGACATGGATCCATTGCCGGTCCCCGGTCATCTCCGCGAAGGCCGTGATCATCGGCTGCGGCACGTCCAGCGCCTCGCTCCATGGGCCGTAATCGTCGGATATCCGCCTCTCGAGCGTGGCGATGTCGTCGAACAATATCTCTTCCATGGTGATCATTGCCCTTCGGCGGCGGCGCGCCTGCTTGCGTTGAGAGTCGCGGTTTCCTGCCGTTCCTGCGCGACCGCCGCGCGCAAGGCGGTGAGGCCGGCCTGGTTCAGCGCGCGCTTGCACCCGGCGATCGCCGCGCCGTCGAGCGCGGCGATCCGTTCGGCGAGCGTGATCGCGGCGTCGTGCAACGCGTCGTCGTCCAGCACCTCACCGACCAGGCCGATCTCCCGCGCTCGCGCCGCGTCCAGCGTCGCGCCCGACAAGAGGATCTGGCGCGCCTGGGCCGCGCCGACGATCGCGGGCAGAAGATGGGTCGATCCCATGCCCGGCATCAGGCCCAGCCTTGCGAAGGGAAAGCCGAAGCTGGCGCCGCGCCCGGCAAGGCGGAAGTCGAACGACAGCAGCATGGTCGCGCCGATGCCCACCGCCGGGCCATTGACGGCGGCGATGGTCGGCTTGGGCAGCGAGAACAGTTCCTCCGTGAAGCCCGCGACGAAATGCTCCTCGCCGATCGGCTTGCCGCGCCGGCTGAGCCGCCCACCCAGAAAATCGTGATCCGCGCCCGCGCAAAAGGCGCGGCCCGCGCCGGTGACGACGATCGCGCCGACCGCGCCGTCCGTGGCGAGTGCGCGGAAACCGTCGACCAGTTCGTCGCCCATGTCTGGGGTATAGGCGTTCAGCCGATCCGGCCGGTCGAGCGTGATCAGCCCGACCGCGCCGGTCCGTTCGACGCGGATGGTGGCGGGCGCGGTCATCCGGCCGCTCGCGCGCCGGGCATCGCCGGATCGATCGTCAGTCGCGCGATCTCGTCTTCCAGATAGGCATCGCCGCCGTCGAGCAATTGCCATTGCTTGGCGCGGCGGAAGAAAAGCTGGGGATCCGCCTCGCTGGTATAGCCGATGCCGCCATGGATCTGGATGGCGAGGGCGGAGACGCGACGGAACATCGCGCCGGCCTGCAGTTTCGCGATCGCCGCCGCCGCCTCGAACGCCAGCCCCTGATCATGGAACCAGGCCGCCTGATGGAACAGCATCTGGCATCCCTCGATCTCGACGATCGCATCGGCCAGATAATGGGCGATCGCCTGGAAGCCGCCGATGGGCTGGCCGAACGCCTCGCGCGTCTTGGCATAGGCAAGGCTGATCTCATGGGCGTGCCGCGCCGCGCCCACCGCCTGAGCGGCCAGCGCGATATGGCCGCGCGCGGAGATTTCGCGCCAGATGCCGGGCAGATCGTCGATGGCGAGCAGATTCTCCGCCGGCAGCATGGCCCCGGTGAAGGTGATCTCGAAATAGGGTTCGGTGGCGAGATTGGCCTGATGGCGGATGGTGACGCCCGGCGTGTCGCGCGGCACCAGCAGCGCGGCCGGCGCGCCGCCGGCGCTGTCGCGGGCGATGACCAGCAGGGCCGATGCGATCGACGCGAACGGCACGAAATGCTTCACGCCGCTCAAGCGGATGCCATCGGATGTGCGATCGAAACGGCTGGTGCAGCGCGCGATATCGGGTGATCCACCCGGCTCGGTCATGGCGACCGCGACGATCGCCCCTTGCGCGATCTCCGCCAGCCACTGGTCTCGCGGCAGCGCGTCACCGCTGGCGGCGAACAGCGCGGCGGCGACCAGCGAACTGGTGAAAAGCGGGGTAATCGCGAGTTGCCGCCCGAGCTGTTCGAAGACGAGCGCGGTTTCGAGCATGCCGAAGCCGAGCCCGCCCTGTTCGGGCGCGATCGGCATCGCCGGCACGCCGATGTCGCAGAGCTGCGCCCAGAAGGCGCGATCCAGACCGGCGGGATCGGCTTCGGTCCGGCGCAACGCGGTGAGCGGAAACCGGCTCTCGCAGAGCTGGCGCACCGTGTCCTGCAGCAGGCGCTGCTCCTCGGAAAGTCCCAATTCCATTGATGTCGCGCGCTCCAGGGGCTCGATATGCGGTGGACTGTGCGGACTGATGGCCTCCCCCTCAACTCGGGTGGCGCTCACATTCCCGGCCGGTCATTCGGTTCAAGGGCGCCATTCGTCGGGCGGGCAGCGCCATGGCGAGCGCGCGCTCGCATCGGCTGGCATGGCGAGCCGGACCGAGGCGGAGGTCAGCAGAGTGTCGCCTTGTTTCATCGCGACATCGAGCTGGATCCACGCGATCTGATCACCATTCTCTTCGACGGAGACGACCTGCCCGCTGAAATGGACCTGACTGTCGGGGCAGATCGGTCGCCGCATCGAAAATTTCAGTCGGCCGATGCGGCCGATCGGCCCGCTCCAGTCGGTGACGTAGCGGCTGATCAGGCCCGCCTGGGTATAGTTGTTCATGATGATGTCGGGCAGGCCGGCCTGTTTCGCGGCATCCTTGTCATGATGTTGCGGTTGCCAGTCCCGGCTGCCGGTCGCCCCGGCGATGATCATCTTGCGGGTGACGCCGATCACGAGTTCGGGCAGGCGGTCTCCCGCCCGTGGCGCGATCGTTCCGCGCATCGGCGTGTTCATGCCGCCACCTTTCCGTAAGCGAGGAAATGAAGGCGCTGGATGCCGGCAAGGCTGCCGTCCGGCTTGCGATACTGCACGTCGATCTCCCAGTTCCGCCCGGTGCCGAGCCGGGTTTCGCGCTCGGGGCCGACGCTGCGCAGGATCTGCTCGGCGCGAACGGATTCGCCCGCGCGCAGCGGCGCGTGCAGCTCCAGCTCGACCTCGGTCACGATGCCGTTGCGCAGGCCAAGCGTGTCCTTGACCATGAAATGCAGCTCCAGCGTCCGCCGCGCCGGGCGATCGCGGCCGGGCACCCAGTCATGCTCCACCGCCCAGCTCGGCAGCATCGCCGGGGGCGCGATGACGCTGTCGGTCTGGTCGCGCGACGCCGTATAGTCCCAGTAAAGAAGATTTCCGTCTTCGATCGCGACGCAGAAATTGGTCCAAAGACCTTGTTCGACGGTGACGACATGATCGACGATGATCATCGGTCGTCCGATCCAGTCCTTAATAATATCTGGAAGATCATCCATGCGATTTTCTCTGGTGATCGAAGGGGCAGGGGGGTGGATCGGGTATAATGGCGCGATCGATCGGCCCGCAATTGGGGGAGGCCCGAAGACGACTGGAGTTGAGCCATATGCGAGCAGGTGAAGTCGCGCGTGCGCGCTATCCCTCCAGTCTCGCGGTCCCGGTCGGGACGGAGAACCGGAACCGGGGAGGGAAGACGTGCCGCTCAGCCAATCGCTTTGGCTTGCCGATGCCGCGCCATGCGCGGACGGCGATCGGGACGATCTTTCCCTTGGCGCCGCATTGTCGCGCTCCGCCGCCGCCTGGCCCGATGCGGAGGCGGTGGTCTTTTCCTGCCAGTCGGGCGTGGCGGAGACGCGCTGGTCCTTCGCCGAACTCGACGAACGCGCGACGCGGCTCGCTTATGCGCTGATCGCCGCCGGCTATCGGCCGGGCGAACGCATCGCGATCTGGTCGCCCAATCACCCCAACTGGATTCCGCTCCAGTTCGCCATCGCCAGGGCCGGCATGGTGCTTGTCGCGCTGAACCCGCTCTATCGCGCGGCGGAACTCGATTATGCGCTGGCCGCCGCCGACGCGGTCGCGGTCTTTCATGACGAGATGGCGGGCGGAGAGCGGATGCGCGACATCGCCGAAACCGTGCGGCGCAAGCTGCCGTCGCTGCGCGCGCTTCACCATATCGGCGATGACGTCGATCGGATGATCGCGGATGCCGCCCCGGCAGGGCCGCTGCCATCCGTCCAGCCGGCCGATCTGCTGATGATCCAATATACGTCGGGAACGACGGGCCGACCCAAGGCGACATTGCTGCCGCATGGCCCGATCGTCACCATCGGCGCGCGATCCTATCGCGCCTGGGGGTTCGGGCCGGGCGACCGGGTCTGTCACGGTTTTCCGCTGTTCCATGTCGGCGGCTCGGGCAATTCCACGCCCGGCGCGCTCGCCAACGGCGCGACGACTTTGCCCATCTACATCTTCAGGGCGGGAGAAGCGCTCGACATATTGGAGCGCGAGGCATGCACCGGTTTCATCGGCGTGCCTTCGATGCTGACCGCGATGATGGAGGCCGATCCGGAGCGCCGCCGCGATCTTTCGGCGTTGCGCAGGATCATCGTCGGCGGCGCCGCGGTTCCGGCGCCCTTTCTGGCGCGCTGCGAGCGCCATTTCGGTGTCGAGATGCTCAACGGCTATGGCCAGACCGAAAGCTGCGGCGTCTGCGCGACGGTGCGGCCGGGCGACCCCGCCGAACGCAAGACGCACAGTTCGGGCCTTGCGCTGCCCGGCGTCGCCCTGAAGATCGTCGATGGGGAAGGGCGGGTGCGGCCCTGCGGCGAGCCCGGCGAATTGTGCGTCGACGGCCCCGGCCGGATGATCGGCTATGGCGATCCCGAACAAAGCGCCCGCGCCTTCGACGCGGACGGCTGGCTTAGGACCGGCGACATCGCGACGATGGACGCGGAGGGGTATGTCGCGATCGTCGGCCGGCTGAAGGAGATGGTCATTCGCGGCGGCGAGAATCTCTATCCCGCCGAGATCGAGGCCTATCTGCTCCAGCATCCCGATGTCGGCGAGGTCGCGGTGATCGGCCTGCCCGACGAGAAATATGGCGAGGAACTGTGCGCGGTGATCCGTCCCGCATCCGGCGTCGCGCCCGATGCGGAGGCGCTTCGGGCATGGATGCGCGCGCGGGTCTCGCGCTGGAAGGTGCCGCGCTACGTCGCCTTTGTCGACGCGTTGCCGGTCACCGTCTCGGGCAAGGTCAAGAAGCATGAATTGCTGCCCGAAATGACGCGCCGCTTTCTCGAAACCCAATCCATCTGACGCTGAAAGGAAGGCAATGGACTATTCGTCGTACAAGGGGCTGAAGATCGAACGGAACGGACGGATCCTGACCGTCACGATCGATCGCCCGGAGGTCAAGAACGCGGTCAATCCGCTGATCCATGGCGAGTTTTCGCGCATATTCGGCGATATCGCGCAGGATCCCGATGTCGGCGTGGTGATCCTGACCGGCGCGGGCCAGGCCTTTAGCGCCGGCGGCGATATCGGCTGGCTGGCGGCGTTGCAGAGCGATCCCGCCGCCACGGTCGCGGCGATCGAGAATGACCGGCGCATCCAGAACAGCATGCTCGACCTGGAGGTGCCGGTCATCGCCCGCGTCGTCGGCCCGGCGGTGGGGCTGGGATGCTCGCTCTCGCTGTTCTGCGACTTCGTCTATGCGACGCCCGATGCGCGTTTCGCCGATCCGCACGTCTCCGTCGGCCTGGTCGCCGGCGATGGCGGCGCGGTCATCTGGCCGCAACTGATCGGCTATGCGCGGGCGAAGCGCTATCTGTTGACCGGTGATCCGATCACCGGGGCGGAGGCGGCTGCGATCGGGCTGATCACGGAGGCGGTGCCGCTCGACGAGATCGACGCCAGGGTGCAGGCGATGGCCGAGCGGCTGGCGGCGGGGGCAACCAACGCGATCAAATGGACCAAGGCGTCGGTCAATGCCGGGCTCAAGGTGACGGCCAACGCCATCATCGACCGCGCGGCGGCCTATGAGAATCTGACGATGCTGATGGAGGATCACCGTATCGCGGTGGCGGCGTTCCAGAACCGCTCCACGCCGCAATTCACCGGCCGGTGAACGCGATGGCGGGGCTTGCTGGCCGGATCGGCGTCGTCACCGGCGCCGCGAGCGGCCTGGGCCGCGCCATCGCCGAACAGTTCGCCGCATGCGGCGGCGCCGTCATCGTCGCCGATCTGGACGGCGATGGTGCGAACGGTGTCTGCGCCGGGATCGTCGCGCGTGGCGGCGCCGCGATCCCGGCCATCGCCGATGTCGCCGATGCGCCGTCGGTCGAAGAACTGGCCGATCTCTGCTTCGGACGGTTCGGCCGCTGCGACATGCTGATCAACAATGCCGGGATCGCGGATTTCGGGCCGGCGCTCGACATGCCACTCAGCTGGTGGCGCCGGATCCTCGATGTCAATCTGATGGGAATCGTCCATGGCGTCGCGGCCTTCGCGCCGCGCATGGCGATGGCGGAGGGGCCGGCGCATATCGTCAATATCGCGTCGATGGCCGGGCTGGTGCCGCTGCCCGGCTTCGGGGCCTATACCGCCAGCAAATGCGCGGTGGTGGGCCTTTCGGAGGTGCTGCATCAGGAACTGGCGCCGTCCGGCATCGCGGTCTCGATCGCCTGTCCGGGCTGGATCGCGACGGGGATCCAGTCTTCGGGCGGATCGGACGACGGACCGGTCTTCAAGCCTGAACTCTGCCGGGTGCTGAGCCCCGAAACGGCCGCGCGGATCATCCTGGAACAGGCATTGGCGGGCCGGTCGCACATCTTCACCCATCCCGAATGGGACGGGGAAGTGCGCGCCCGAAGCGACCGGATCATGCGCGCCATGTCCGCCGATAGCGGGGTGTGATCGCCGTCCGAGCCGAACCCGCAATCCAGACGAGTATAATGTGAGCAGGGCGGCACTTAGGCATTTGATGGCTCAGGGAGGCGGCGAACCAAACCGGACCTCCCGCCGCATGCGCGGCAATCGCGACATGTGGACAGCTTAGACAAGAAAGGCCCATCAAGGCCTTTGGGGAGGAACAATGTCCGCTGAATTCCGCAAGCTTTTCATCGGTGCGTCGCTGCTCGCGATGATGCCGGTCACCGGCGCATGGGCCCAGACCGCGCCGGGCAACGATGTCGGGGCCGAGGACACGAGCGAAATCGTCGTGACCGCGCAGAAAAAGTCCGAGCGGCTGGCCGATGTGCCGATGTCGATCTCGGTGGTCACGGGCGACGCGCTCGCCCGCGCCGGCATTGTCGATGCCGCGCAGCTCGTTCAGGCGGTGCCGGGCTTCAACTATCAGCAGGGTGCCTTCGGCACGCCGATCTTCTCGATCCGCGGCATCGGCTATAACGACAATTCGACTTCAGCCGGCCCCGCCGTCAGCGTCTATACCGATCAGGTGGCGCTGCCCTATTCGGTGATGGCGCGCGGCGCCCTGCTCGATCTGGAGCGGGTGGAGGTGCTGAAGGGGCCGCAAGGCACATTGTTCGGGATGAACTCGACCGGCGGTGCGATCAACTTCATCGCCGCCAAGCCGACCGACAGCCTGGCCGCCGGCGTGACCGCAGGCTTCGCGCGCTTCAACGAGGTGAGCTTCAACGGCTTTCTGAGCGGACCGCTGGGTGAGGGCCTGTCGGCGCGCATCGCGGTGCAGGGCGAGTTCTCCGATGGCTGGCAATATAGCCGGACGCGGCCGAGCGACCGGCTGGGCAAGAAGAATTTCCTCAACGGCCGCGCGATCTTCGACTGGAAGCCGAGCGATGCGCTGAGCTTCGAACTCGCGCTTTCGGCTTGGCGCGACAAAGGCGAGACGCAGGCGGCGCAATTCGTCGGCTTCGCGCCTGCCGTCGCGGTGACGCCGCTCACCCAATATATCGCCGATGCGATGCGGGCCTCGCCCGTCGCGCGGAACGATGCGCGCGAGGCGGACTGGGATGCGGGCCGCGACTATGCCCGCAACGATCGTTTCCACCAGGCGTCGCTGCGCGCGGACTGGTCGATCGCGGACAGCGTGTCGCTGACCTCGATCTCCGCCTATAATCGCTTCAAGGGCAGTTCGCCGATGGACATCGACGGCACCGCCTTCGGCGCCTTCGGCATCGACGCGCATGATTCCGATCTCGAGACATTCGCGCAGGAACTGCGCCTGGCCGGCAAGGCAGGCATCGTCGACTGGATGATCGGCGGCAATTACCAATATGAGAAAGCCGACGAATCCACGATCACGACCAACCAGGGCACCAACAACCAGATCGGCCCCTTCCTGTTCACGCGGCTTGGCCAGATCGCCAACCAGAAGGTCGATACGCTCTCGGCTTTCGGCAGCCTGGACCTTCATGTCACCGATCGGCTGACCCTTCAGGGGGCGGCGCGCTACACCTCGCAGAAGCGCGATTTCGCCGGCTGCATCAAGGATGAGGGCCTGGGGCCAGTCGGGGTTCCCGCAGCCACCGCCTTCGGCTTCCTCGCCGGGCTCTTCACCGGCGCGCCGGTCAATATCCCGGCGCTCGGCTGCGTCACGATCGATGCGGCGACCTTCAAGCCCGGCCTCGCCACATCCAAGCTCGATGAGGACAATCTCTCGTGGCGGATGGGCATCGACTACAAGTTCGACACCAATGTGATGGCCTATGCCAATCTGACCAAGGGCTATAAATCGGGCAGCTACGCGCTGGTGCCGGCGATCCTCTCCAGCCAGTTCACGCCGGTCACGCAGGAAGCCGTCCTCGCCTATGAGGCGGGCACGCGCTTCACCACGGCGGGCGGGCTGCTCAATGCCGATTTCGCGGTCTTCTACAACGACTATGACGACAAGCAGTTGAAGGGCATCGTGCTGACGCCGGTGTTCGGCCCGCTGCCGCAGCTCGTCAACATTCCCAAGTCGAAGGTGTATGGGTTCGAGGCCAATCTGGTGCTCCGCCCGGTCAAGGGGCTGCGGCTGTCGTCGGGGCTGACCTATGTGCGCTCCAAGGTCCGCCGCGATCCGGTGGCGCCGGCCGAGCCGCGCGATCCCTTCGGCGCGCCGACCAGCTATATCGGCGAATCCTTCCCCAACACGCCCAAATGGCAGTTCGTGGGCGACGCCGAATATCGCTTCCCGGTGGGCGGGGGCGGGATGCACGCCATCATCGGCGGCGCGCTCACCTATCACAGCAGCAGCCCGGGCACCTTCGGCAACACGCCGCAATTCACGCTGCCATCCTATACGCTGGTCGATCTTCGCCTTGGCCTGGAATCGGCGGACGGCCGCTGGAGCGGGCAGGTCTGGGGGCGCAACGTCACCAACGAATATTATTACAACAACGTCACCCATCTGACCGATTATATCGCGAAGATCGCGGGCATGCCGGCAAGCTATGGGGTGACGATCAGCTTCCGATATTAGGCCACCGGCCCGAAAAGGCCGGCCACGATCCCGGCATCTCAGCCATAGCCTGCCCCTGTCACGGCCCATCCGCCGTGGCGGGGGCAAATCGCGTAAGGGCGTCTCGTGATGGAGGGCGCTGCGGGCCCGTTCGGATCCCCCGAAGCAAGTCAGTGCGATTTGTATGAGTAAAAGCTCATAAAGTGCTTGCCACGTCATCCGCTTTTCAATATGAATAAAAGCTCATATTAAAGGCGAGAGAGATCGCCAGCGGAGGGGCGGATGAAGAAGAACATGGCGAGGCTGGTTTCCCTTCAGGGTGTTTGCTGGGCCGCATTGCTGGTGGCGGCCACGCCGGCGGGCGCGGCCGATGTCGCGGCGGATGGGGATGTTGCTGACGAGGGTGCGACGATCGTCGTGACGGCGCAGCGCCGCGAGCAGAAACTGCTCGACGTCCCGGTCGCAGTCACCGCGCTTGGCGAGCAGGCGTTGAAGGACAAACAGGTCAATGACGTGCTCGACCTGGAAAATGTCGTGCCCGGCCTCAAGGTTTCGCTGTTCAGCACCGCCCCCAAAATCACGATCCGCGGTGTCGGCAGTGAGGCTTATAATTATGGCGGCGATCCCGGCGTCGCCTTTCATGCCAACGGGGTCTATATCGGCCGTCCCGAGGCGCAGCGCGGCGCTTTCTTCGATCTCGAGCGGGTCGAGGTCCTGCGCGGGCCGCAGGGTACGCTTTATGGCCGCAACACGACAGGCGGCGCCATCAACCTGATCTATCGGCGCCCGACCCAGGAATTCGAGGCGGTCCTGTCCGGCAGCTACGGAAACTACGATGCCTATGAGGCGTCCGCGGTCGTCAATGGCGGGCTCAGCGACACCATTTCGGCGCGCCTCGGCTTCAAGCGCGAATACAACAAGGGGTATACCCGCAACGCGATGCCAGGGGGCAGGCGTCTCGACGATCAGGACAATTACACATTGCGCGGCCAGTTGCTGTTCGAGCCGACCGATCGTTTCGAGCTGCTCCTGCTCGGCGAATATTATCACAACGGCCGGCGCGGTCCGGGCCGCAAGTTCATCGGTGGCCCCGATGGCGCGCCGACCGCGGCGGAGCTGCCGCCTTATAATGGCAAACCGCTTGTCCCCTACGATGTCCGGGCGGTGGTCTCGACGCTGGAGCCGAAGGAGGACATGGATTTCTGGAGCGTCACGGCGCGTGCGCGCTATGCATTCGAGGCGTTCGATCTGGTCTCGCTCAGCTCCTATCGCGACTCAAGATACGGCAATCGCGACGACGAGGGCGACGGACTGGACGTCGATTTCTCGACGCTCAACATCAACAACGACATCTGGCAGTTCAGCCAGGAAGTGCAACTGGTGTCGAAGCCCGGCGCCCTCAACTGGATCCTGGGCCTTTATTATTTCCAGGAGGATGGCGGCTTCGATCGCGCCATTCCCTTCTTCAAGCCCAACATCACCCTGTTCAACGGCGGCAACGTCAAGACCGAGTCCTACGCGGCCTTCGGCCATTTCGATTATCGGCTGAGCCCGCTCGTCGAGCTGTTCGGGGGTGTCCGCTACAGCAAGGATCGCAAGACGATGTCGGAGTTCCTCCGCTTCGACGGCATTCCTTTCGCCGGTAACAACACCGGCCGCGACAGCTGGGGTGCGGTGACCTGGGATGCGGGCGTGCAGTTCCACGTCACGCCGGGTTCGATGATCTTCGCCAAGGCCTCGCGCGGGTTCAAGTCGGGCGGGTTCAACACCGGCGCGCTCCAGACCAGTTCCTTCGATCCGGAAAAGGTCACGAGCTTCGAGGGGGGCGTCAAAGGGGCCTATCTCAACGGCGGCGTGCAATTCTCGCTGGTCGGCTTCTACAGCAATTATCGCGACATGCAGCTGGTGCAGGTCGTCGACTTCGCGACCTCCTTCAACAATGCGGGCCGCTCGACGATCAAGGGCGTGGAATTCGAAGGCAGCGTGCGGCCGGTTCGGGGCCTGACCTTCGATCTGACCATGGCTTATACCGACGCCCGGCTGAAGGAATATATGTCGCAGGATGCGGCGCGTCCGGCCAAGGGGCTGCAGAACCTGGCGGGCAACCGGCTGCCGAATGTGCCCGAACTGAAGTTCAACCTAGGCGCGACCTATGTCGCCGACCTTTCCAGCGCTGGAAAGCTTCGCTTCAACACCAGCTATTACTGGGAAGACCGCATCTATTTCGACGCCTTCAACGAGGCGCAATCCTCGCAGGGCGCGGTCGGCCGGGTGGATGCCAGCATAACCTATGTCTCGCCCGACCAGAGCCTGGAAGTCTCGCTCTGGGGCAAGAACCTGACCAACGAGCTTGTGCGCGGCTATGTCAGCGTTCTGACCGCCCAGATCGGGTCACCCCATCTGCTCTTCTGGGATCCGCCGCGCACCTATGGCGTGCGCGTGACGAAGAGCTTTTGAGGGGCTGCGATGATCAATATATCGGCCGTGCCCCAGGTGCTGATCGTCGGTGCGGGCCCGGTGGGCATGACGCTGGCGCTCGAGCTGGCATCGCGCGGCATCGCGACCATGCTTGCCGAGCAGCGCGGCGCCGACGCGCCCGCCCACCCCAAATGCAATACGATCAGCGCCCGATCGCTTGAGATATTCGATCGGCTGGGCTGTGCGGATGGCATCGTCGGATGCGGCCTTCCGCCTGGGTTCACCAATGACGTCGTCTACTCGACCAGCTATGCCGGGGGGCACGAGATCGCGCGTCTGCATCTCCCGTCCCGTGCGAGGCGGTGGAGCGATGACCGTTTCGCCTTCGACGGCGGCTGGCCGTCAGCCCATCGTCCGCATCGGGCGAGCCAGATCTATCTCGAACAGGTGCTGCGCGCCCGGATCGCCGCTGAGCCGCTGATCGATCTCCGCTTCGATACCGAAGTCGTGGCGGCCGAAGCGCACGACGATGGTGTTCGCGTCACCATGCGGGAGGGCGCGGACGGAAGCGCCGCTGAACCGAGCTTCGCCTATGTCGTCGGCTGTGATGGCGGGCGTTCCCTTGTCCGCCGGGCGATGGGGACGAAGCTGGTCGGATCGAGTGCGGTCGAAACGAAGATCTGGGCGATCTATTTCCGATCGAAGGGCATGCTTGCGGCGGGCCCGGACGGCGGCGTCTGGATGAACTGGATCATCCAGGAGCAGCAGCGCGGCACATTGATCGCGATCGACGGCGAGGAACTGTGGCTCGTCCATTGCAACGTTCCCGCTCATCTGACCCATGACGAATTCGACTGGCGTCCCGGCGTGCGCGCGCTGCTCGGCACCGATATCGATTACGAGGTGATTGCTGCCGAGCAGTGGCGGCTCAACCGGGCGGTCGCGGAGAATTATCGCATCGGCCGCTTCTTCCTCGCCGGCGATGCCGCGCATATCTGGCCTCCCTTCGGCGGTTTCGGCATGAATTCGGGCGTCGAGGATGCCGCCAGCCTCGGCTGGATGCTCGGCGCCGTCCTGAATGGCTGGGCATCGCCCGCCCTGCTCGACGCCTATGAAGCGGAACGAAAGCCGGTGGGCGAACTCGTGTCGCGCGCCGCCGACGAGATGGTCGCCCAGCAGCGTCAGGCGGCGGCGGCCGAGGGGCTGCAAGCCGATGTGCGGCGGGATGATCCGGTCGGCGCCCGCGCGCGGGCTGCCATCGGCCGCAACATCGTCGCGATCGACAGTCAGCAATTCGACCCGCAAGGGCTGAACTTCGGTATCGCCTATTCGGCATCGCCCATCATCGTCCATGACGATGGCGAGGCTCCCGCGTTCAGCGTGCGCGATTATCGCCCGACGACGGTTCCGGGGTGTCGCGCGCCCTGGTTCGTCTCCCATGACGGTGTCGGGCTCTATGAGCGGCTGGGACGTGACTTTGCGCTTCTGCGGCTGGATCGCGCGATCGCCGTCGATGGTTTCGCCGATGCCGCAACCGCCATCGGTTTGCCGCTGGCGGTGTTGGATATCGGTCATGAGCCGCAAGCGCGGAAGCTTTACGATCACGACCTGCTTCTCGTTCGACCGGATGGCCGGATTGCCTGGCGCGGCAACGCGATGCCTGCCGATCCGGCGGCAATCCTCGGCGTCGTCACCGGCCGGGCCACGGCCGTATGAGCGGCGATCCCCATGACTGGGAAGCGCTCCGGCAGCAGCGGCTCGCCCGGCTGCCGGCGGAAACCCGTGCGGCGCTGCTTGCACGCGCCGGCTGGCCGCCGTTCGAGGAACTCGGCGTCGGCGGCTTTCGCGAACGGATGAGCGCCTACACCCAGGCGCCGGTGGAGAGCGACGATATCGAGTGGCGGGACATCTCCGTGCCGGGGACGGCCGGGGTGATCCCGATGCGCCTGTTCAGGCCACGCGGGCGCGAGCGCGTTCGCGGTATCTCTCTCTATGTCCATGGCGGCGGCTTTATCGGCGGCGGCGGGCTCGATGGCTATACGCCTGCCTGTGTCGGCATGGCGCGCACGATCGATTGCATCGTCGCATTGCCCGATTTTCGCCTTCCGCCCGAACATAAGTTCCCGGCCGCGATCGACGATGTCTGGACGATATTGCAATGGCTGTCCGCCAATGCCGATGCGATCGGCGGCGATGCACGGCGGATCGCGATCGGCGGGGGCTGTACCGGTGCCACCCATGCCGCCGCAGCGGCGATCATGGCCCGCGATGCCGGCCTGCCGCCCCTGCGCCTGCAATGGCTGTTCGACGCGTTGCTCGACGCGCGCTGCGACTATCGGTCGCATGCGGAGAATGGCCGCGGCTACCAGCTGTCGACCGCCGACAACCGCTACATCATCCGCCGTTACCTCAATCGTGCCGAGGAGCGGTGGGACTGGCGGGTGTCGCCGGTGCTGGCGCCCAGCTTGCGGGGGGTCGCGCCCGCGCTGATCGTCGCGGCGGAGTTCGACATCCTGCGCGACGAGATGGAATTCTACGCCAACCGCCTGCGCGATGCCGGGGTTGCGGTCGATCATCGCTGCTATCCGATGGAAGGGCACTCGTTCAGTTTCGGCGAGGACCCGGGCAAGCTCTCTCCCGCCGGCATCGATGCGCGCACGGCACAGGCCGATGCCTTGCGCGAGGCGCTCGACTGATGGCGACCAGTCTGGCCTATCTCCGTCTGCAATCGACGCGGATCGACGATTGGGCGGAATTCGCCGACCTGCTCGGCTGCGGCGTTTCGCGACGCGATGCAGGTCTGGCGCTCCGGCTCGACGAGGCCGCGTATCGAATTCTGATCGACGAAGGCGGCGCCGACGACCTGCGGAGCCTGGGTTTCCTGACCGACGATGCTGGCCGTGCCGGCGCCTTGGCGAAGCTCGGCGGCGCGGCGGCCGAGGGGGATGACGGCATATTGCGCTTCGCCGATCCTGATGGGGTCGAGATCGAACTGGTCGCCGCGCTTGAGGCAAACGCCACGCCCTTTCATTCGGCCCGGCTTGCCCAGGGGTTCGTCGCCGATGGATCGGGCTTCGGGCATGCATTGCTCAAGGTCGCCGACATGGACCGCAGCGTTGCATTCTACACGCATGTTCTTGGCGGTGCGCTGAGCGATCATATCCTGCTCGGCGACGATGGCGGCACCGCGCGCATCGCGTTCGTCCACTTCAACGAGCGTCATCATTCTCTTGCGCTGATGGAAGGCGGGATCGGATCGCAGCGACGGCTCCAGCATTTCATGCTCGAACTGCGCAGCCTCGAGGATCTTGGCCGAACCTATGACCGGATGATCGACAGTCGCTTCGGCATCGCCGCGACGCTTGGCCAGCACAGCAATGATCGTTCGCTGTCCTTCTACAGCGCGACGCCGTCGGGCCTGTGGGTCGAGATCGGCTGCGGCTCGATCCGCATCGAAGACGAGGCTGCCTGGCGGACGGCCGAATATCGCAGCACCAGCCTGTGGGGCCATCGGCCTCCGCCCCCGCGCGACCGATGACCTCGGCGCATCAACCGCATCCAGCGAGGACCGATATGGACCAACCCAGACTGAGCCGCATCGCCCTCGAGCGGGGGCTTGAGATGAACCTGGCGGAACTGGGCGAGGGGCCGGCGCTGATTTTCATCCACGGCAGCGGCCCGGGGGCGTCGAGCTGGAATAATTTCCGGGGCAATGCCCGGCATTTCGCGGGCAAGGGGTATCGGTGCCTGATGCCGGACATGGTCGGCTTCGGTCATTCGAGCAAGCCCGAGGATGTGGATTTCACATTGGACTTCCATGCGGGAACGATCGTCCGGGCGATCGAGAGCCTGACTCTCTCGAAGGTCGTGCTCATCGGTAATTCGCTCGGCGGCGCCGTCGCGATCCAGGTCGCGCTCGATCGCCCCGATCTTGTCGACCGGCTCGTCCTGATGGCGCCGGGCTGGCTCGACGAACGCGAGGTGTTTGCGCAGATGCCGGGCATCCAGGCGATGCGCCGGGTCCTGCTCGACGAAGGCGGTCTCAAGCTCGAGAATCTCGAGCAGACCTTCGCATTGATGTTCGCCGATCCCGCCAGATTGCCGCATGACCTCGTCCGTGAGCGCTTCGAGATGGCGAAACTCCAGAATTCGACGGTCTACAGCCGGGCGACCGGCTACAATCTCTCTTCTCGCCTGAAGGAGCTGGTGCAGCCCGTCCTCGGTTTCTGGGGTGCCGCCGACCGTTTCTGTCCGGTTTCGGGTGCCCTGACGCTTGCGCAGGAAGTGGCGGATTGCACGATGATGATCAGCCGGCAGTGCGGCCACTGGTTCATGATGGAGCAGTCCGAACTGTTCGATCGCGAGGTCCTGGCCTTCCTGTCGAAATAGCCGCGCATGCTTCGTCGACAACATGGGGGGGAGATACCCGAAGCGCTTGCCGCATTCGATGGGCTCCATCTCGACGCCCTGTCGCTGGCGCGCGCTTCCGATGCGGATAGTGGCGGCATCCTGCCGATCCTTTCCCGGAGGATGGGATTGGGTGATGTCGCGCCGATCGCGCTCGCCGACAATCGGCGATGGCCGCCGCGACTTGAGTTCGACCCATTTGTGCAGGGTGGAGATCAAGGTCTGGTCTCGTTCGAACCATTGGCGATGCGGGGGACGTCCAGGGCAACGGGCATGCTGGTCGCGGGTGTCGATGCCGGCGGGGCGCCGCTGCTTCTGCACCTGATGCTTGCCCGAACGGGGATCGCCGTTTCCCGTCCGGACGAATGCCATATTGTCGTCACGGCGCGGGCGGTGGAGGCCCGGCGGCTCGCGGATGCCGGGCTTGTCGCTGACCTGGCCGAACTTCTCGGCGCCTATGAACAACTGGGCACCCTGCTGGCGATGTTCGACGCCTGCCTGGATTATGTGCGTGGACGGACGACCGGTGATTGGCGGCTCGGCGCGGTTCCGGCGGTTCGCGAACAGATCGCGGAAATCTATCTTTCGCTGCTCATGCTTCGCACCGCGCTGGATGAAGCTCACGCGGCTTTCAGAACGGGCGCGGACGACGAAGGCGGTCGATTGCTTGCCCGGGCGCGCCTGGCCTGGTTCGAGCGGGCAGCCGGTTGCGCGGGGCATTGCATGGAACTGCATGGCGGTATCGCCGTGGTCGCGGGGCACGGCATGCAGCGCCTCCATCACGGACTCGGCGATCGGGTGCGCCTGACGCGCGCCGCCGCATATTGGCGCTCTCGGCTTGGAGAGCTTTCATGATCGCGCGAGCCTATCTGGCCGATCTCGTCGGCGGCGTCGGTCGTCCGGCCGTGTCGAGCGAGGATGGGCGAGCCTTTCACCACTGGCTCGAAGCGTTCGGCCGGGCGGCGGCATCGATCGACGCGGCGGCGTGGCAAGCGCGCAAGGCGGAAGCGGGCTGGTCGCGGCTCGGCTGGCCGAAGGCGGCGGACGGAAGACCGGTTCCGCTCTGGGAGCTTCATCGGCTGCGCGTGCTGGAGGAGGAGATCGCTCCCGCGGCCACGCGGTTGCGGCTGGGGCTGGATGCGGTTGCGCCGATGCTCATGGGCCATGGTCGCGCCGATCAGCAGGCGGCGCTTTTGCCGCATATCGCGAGTGGACAGGCGATCTGGACGGCGCTGTTCGCCGAGCCGGGATCCGGCTTGTCGATCGGTAATCCCGAGACCGTGGCGACGCGCGGCGATGGTGGCTGGCGGATCAGCGGCAAGAAAATCTGGTGCCGCTTCGCGGGTCTGGCAACGCATGCGATTTTGCTCGCCCATACCGGGGCGACGGCCGGGCAGGCGGGGTGTTCGACCTGCTTCATTGTCGAATTGCCGGCGCCAGGGGTTCGCATCCTGCCGATACCGCTGACCTCGGGGCGCGCCGATTTCGACGAGGTATTGCTCGACGATATCTGGGTTCCTGAAACGAACCGCCTTGGGGACATCGGTGCGGGCTGGGCTGTTGCAGGCATATTGCGCGGTTTCGCGTCCGCGCGGCTTGATGCACGCGCGCTCGAAGCGTCGGAGAGGCTGCTGGCGGCGGCGCGTCCGGATGCCGGCGATATGGCGATGCTGTCGACGCTCGATGCGACGCTCCGTCGGCTCGGGCATTTCGAATCGATCGCCAATGCCGAGGATTTCGGCCTTAACCGGGCAGTCGCGGAACTGCTCGCACGACGCCTGACCGGCGAGGTGGCGCGATTGCGGCAGGCCGGATCATCTTTGGGCGAGGATGATCGCTTCGACGGTCTGGCGGCCGAGCTGCAATTGGAGAACGGGCCGAACCATCGGTTCCTGAGCGAGCTTGGGGCGGCGATTCTGGGTTCAGGACGATGACCATGAAGCAGCGGAATATCCGGGCGCTGACAGCGCCGGGCGCGCCTTACGCAATGATCGAAGGCGACGCGCCCGGTGCGGCATTCTTCGCGAATGCCCCCCGATCGCTGGCCGCGTTCGTTGGGGACGCCGCAGCTTATGGGGATCGGGATTTTCTCGTCTACGAGGATGAGCGGCTGAGCTATGGCGACGTCGTCGCACGTGCCCGTGCGCTCGCCATCCGCTTTCGTGACGAGATGGGCCTGGTCAAGGGCGACCGCGTTGCGATCGCCATGCGCAACTATCCCGAATGGGTGATCGCCTTCCTCGCATCGGTGTCCGGCGGGCTGGTATCGGTCGCATTCAACGGCTGGTGGGATCGGCCGCAGATCGAACGCGCGATCCGGCAATGCGACGTGAAGCTGGTGATCGCCGACACGGAGCGTGCCGCGCTGCTGGCCGATATCGGCATCCCTGTGCTGATCCGGCGGGATGATCGGACAGCCGGTGATTTCTCCGAAACCGCGGAAGCGTTCGCCCCGCCCGATATCGGCCCGGACGATCCGGCATGCATCATCTTTACCTCGGGGTCGGAGAAGTTCCCGAAGGCGGTGCTGTCGAGCCATGGCGCCGTCGTCCACGCGATGCTGGCCTTCGAACTCAACTATTTCGCGGACAATGGCTATGGCTGCCCAACGCAATGGGCCGATGATCCCGGGCTTCGCCGTGCGCAGGATGACAGGCCGGGCGATACGCTGCTGCCGATCCCGCTGTTTCACATCAACGGTCTGCTGCTTGGCCTGATCCGCGCGCTTCGTGGCGGCAAGAAGATCGTACTGATGCGCAAATGGGATGCGGTGAAGGCCCTGGACCTCATCGACCGCGAAGAAATCCAGCTCTTCCCCGCAGTGCCCACGGTGAGCGCCGATCTGGTCGCCGCGGCGCGAACAGCCGGGCGCGGTCTGCCGTCGCTGCGCCTGATCGGCGGCGGCGGCGCGGCACGCAGCACGGCCCAGGTCGAGGCGCTGGCCGGTCTCAATCCGCATGCCGTCGGCTTTTCCGGATGGGGAATGACCGAAACCAATGCCCTCGGTACCGCGATCGGAGGTGCCGATTATCGGGCGCGGCCGCGTGCGGCGGGCAGGGCGCTGCCCGGGGTGGCGCTGCGTGTCGTCGACGATGGCGGCATCGTGCTTCCGCGCGGTGTCGCTGGAGAGCTGCAGGTCCGTACGCGCGCGCTGTTCGAGTGCTATGTCGGGGACGAGGAGGCGACGGCGGCGGCATTCGCCGATGGCTGGTTCCGGACCGGCGATATCGCGGTCATCGACGAGGACGGTTTCGTTTCGATCGTCGACAGGTTGAAGCAGATCATCATCCGCGGCGGCGAGAATATCAGCTGCAACGATGTGCAGGATGCGGTCGGATCGCACCCTATGGTCAGGGAGGCGGTGGCAATCGGCGTCGCCGACGAGCGGCTCGGCGAGGAAGTCGGCATCGTCGTGGCGGCGGTGCCGGGCGCATCACTGGCAGAATCCGCGCTCCGCCGGTTCCTGGATGATCGGCTGAGCACGCACCAGCGGCCGCGCCATATCCTGATCGTGCACGGGCAATTGCCCCGGCTCGCCATCGGCAAGATCGACAGGCGCGCCTGTGCGCGGATGCTGGAGGTTTATCTGACGGAGACGCGCGATGCAGGTTGATGAGGAAAGGCACGGAACCATGCCGCCGGTGCGGCTCGACGGCCGCGTCGCGATCGTGACCGGTGCGGGCAATGGGCTTGGCCGGGCGCACGCGATGGCGCTTGCCGTGCGCGGCGCCAGCCTGGTGGTGAACGACCGCGATCCGGCCGCCGCCGCGATGGTTGCGGACGAGATTGTCGCGCTCGGCGGCACGGCGATCGCCGACAGTGCCGATGTTGCCGACGCCGATGCGGTTGCCGGGATGGTCGGCAGGACGATGACGGATTGGGGACGCGTCGATATCCTGGTCAACAATGCCGGCAATCTGCGCGACAGGAGCTTCGCCAAGATGGCGCCTGCCGATTTCCGTGCCGTCATCGACGTCCATCTGATCGGCAGCATGGTGTGCAGCCGCGCGGTATGGCGCGCGATGTGCGAGCAGGGTTATGGCCGGATCGTCATGACCACCTCATCGAGCGGGCTTTACGGCAATTTCGGCCAGTCCAATTATGGAGCGGCCAAGATGGGCGTCGTCGGTTTGATGAACACCCTGTCGCTGGAAGGGCAAAAATACGGCATCCGCATCAACGCCTTGGCGCCGATGGCGCGGACGGCGATGACCGAGGGCATCGTCCAGGAAAGCGCCGCCTTCGGCATGATGACGCCTGAATCCGTCGCGGCCGGCATTGTGGTGCTGTGCTGCGACGATGCGCCCGATCGCACCATATTATGTGCGGGCGGCGGCACCTTCGCGGTCGCGCGTATCATCGAGACGCAGGGGATCTTCCTGCCCCCCGAGCGAGTGTCTCCCGAAGCTGTGCTGGCCGGCTGGAGCCGGTTGATCGACGAGCGCAATGCGGCGCGCTACGACGTCGCGCGCGCGCAGACGGTGAAGTTCATGGACAATGCCCGCGCCTGGATGGCGCGGCATGAGGCTGGCGGTGGTTGAGCCTCCTCATACCAAGGTGCAGGGATGCTGACGCATCCGCACCTTGGAACGCTCAAGCGCCGCGCGGGCTTCACCAGGATGCGATGAGTCATACTCATCGCATCCTGGTATCAGTCGTCAAGGCACTGCGAGATGATGGCGATGGTGGCGATCTCCTGCCACTTGATCGCATCGGCGACGATCTCGTCGGGCGTGTAATAGAGCGTCCGGCGTATCTCCAATATGTAGCGGCCCAGCTTGCGCAGTCGCGCGACGCTCCATTTTGATCCGGCCGCCTTCAGGAACTTGACCGAGGATTCGACGCAGAACTCGACATGCGCGTCGTTCAGCTCGCGCAATTCGGGATACAGGTCGATCGCGCCGAGCAGGATGCGGCCCAGCTTGCGCTCATAGTCGAACGTCGAAGGGACGGTGACCGTCATCGACATCTGCTGCAGGGCGTAGTCACGCCCCTTTTGCAGATAATCTTCCATCGGGAAGGCGTCGAGCTTGTCCTCGAGCACCGACAGCCAGTCCTGGATGAGCGCGTAGACGATGGCCTGCTTGTTCGGAAAATATTGATAGACCGATCCGACCGGAATTCCCGCATGTTCGGCGATCTGGTTGGTTGTCAGCCCTTCGAGTCCGTGCCGGAAGATCAATTCCCGCGTCGCCGCGAGAATCGCCTCCACGCGCGCGCGCGAGTTCGATCGCGACGGCAGTTTTCGCGGCTCGACCCTTCGGGATAATTGCTGCTTGGTCATGGTCTTCCAGTTCGTCCGGCGCCACTCCTAACGTCTATCGGCTACCGACCGCAACGGAAAGGGAGGGTTCGCTTGACTGTATGTGAGCTTTAACTCATAAAGACGATCGGCACATCCTGGTCAACAACCTTGCGGCGTGTGTCTCTCGTGACCCGGCTGGCCGAAAACGATGTCGACGACCCTAACATCCCTTGCAGATCCCGCCGGCCGCCAGCGGACGACATTGATCGTCCTGTTGCTGATCTTCATCTGCAATTATCTCGATCGTCAGATCCTTTCGGTTCTCATCCCCCAGATCAAGCTGGAATTCGGGCTCAGCGACAGCCGGCTCGGTCTGCTCACCGGGATCAGTTTCGCGCTGTTCTACGTGATCGCCGGCATCCCGCTGGCGCGGATGGCCGACAACGGATCACGGGTGAATCTGTTGTCGGTCTGCATCGCCACCTGGAGCTTGTGCACCGCGCTGTGCGCCGCGGCGACCGGCTTCTGGACATTGCTGCTTGCACGGATCGGCGTGGGCGTTGGGGAGGCCGGGTGCAGCCCGACCGCCCATTCACTGATTGCAGACCATTTCCCGATGGAGACACGTGCCTTCGCGCTTGCGGTCTATTCGACGGCGGTGCCGGTCGCGTCGCTGATCGGCCTGGCCGGGGGCGCGTGGCTTGCCGAACAGTTCGGCTGGCGGCTGACGCTTGTCGTCGTCGGCCTTCCCGGCATCCTGCTGGCGGTTGTCGCGAAGCGGTTGCTGGTCGAGCCTGCCCGCAGCGGCGGTTCGGCCGCCGGCCACCGGCTCGGCGAGTGCCTGGCCTATCTGGGCCGGACCCGGTCGCTGGCGCTGATGGCGCTGGCTGCGGCGTTCGAATCCTTTGCCGGCTTCGGCACGATGATGTGGCTGCCAAGCTATTTCGATCGCGCCTCGCATCTTGGCATGACCCAGATCGGCCTCCTGCTCGGCGCCGCGACCGGCGTGCTCGGCATTGTCGGCATATTGGGGGCGGGGCTGATTGCGGACCGGCTTGGCCGGCGCAACCGGCGCTGGAACTGTCTGCTGCCCGCCACGGTGACGGGCATCGTCTGCTTGTCCCAGGGCATGGCTTTCCTGTTCGCCGATCCGGTCGCCGCGCTGCCCTTTCTGATCCTGCCGCTGCTGGCGTTGGGGGCGAGCGGCGGACCGATCAATGCGGCCGTCCAGTCGGTGGCCCCGATGCGCATGCGAGTGACGGCCGCGGCGTTGCTGATGCTCGTGCTCAACCTGATCGGCTATGGATTGGGGCCAACCTTCGTGGGCGTTGCGAGCGACACCTTGGCGACGACCATCGGTGCGGATTCGTTGCGGATTGCATTGTTGTGCGTCACCGGTGGTTACGCGCTCGCCGCGCTGCTCTATCTCGCCGCGTCAACCGTCTTCGTCGCCGATATCGACCGTGCGCGGCGTTTCGATGCCGATCGCGCCGGTCAGCCGATCGAATAGCCGCCGTCGACGATCAGCGTCTGGCCGGTGATGTAGCGGCTCTCGTCGCTGGCCAGAAAAACGGCAAGGCCCGCGATATCGGCGGGGTCGCCGAGCCGGCCGCCGGGAATGCGGCTGCGGAAATGGTCGGCCAGCCGGGGATCGGCCCGGCGGGTCATGTCCGAATTCACGAAGCCCGGTGCGATCGCGTTGACGGTGATGCCGTCCTCCGCCAGTTCGACCGCGAGCGACCGGCACAGTGCCTCGATCGCCGCCTTGCTGGCCGGATAGGCGGATCGCTGCGCTATGCCGGATCGCGCTGCGGTGGAGGAGGTGAGGACGAGGCGCCCGCCACGCCCGCCATCGACGATCGCCGGAACGACGTGCTTGGCGGTGATGAGAGCGCCTTCGACATTGACCTGCATGACCCGGCGCCAGGCGTCGAGATCGAGTTGCCCGATCGGGCTGGCCGTGCTTGCCGAGATACCGGCATTGGCGAAACAGGCGTCGATCCGCCCGAATTGCGCCAAGGTGTGAGAGACTGCCGCCGCGGTCGCGGCTTCATCGGTGACGTCGCAGCCGATCGCGATCGCCTTCGCGCCCTTGCGTGTCAGCATTGCGGATGCCGCCTTGTCGCCGATGCCGCCGCGCGACCAGATTGCGACATGCGCGCCCGCTTCCAGCAGCGCGAGCGCCATTCCAAGGCCGATGCCGCGATTGCCGCCGGTTACGACGGCGACCTTGCCGGCAAGGCATGTCATTGCTTCCGGCCGCGTGCCCGCTCCAGCGGGCCTATCGATCCACGTGCGCGGCTGGTGAAGGGCGCGCCATAGGTGTTGTGGCCGTCCAACCCGCCAAGCGCCGCCCAGGTTCGGAAACCGAGCAGCGTCTTCAGCGTGTCGCTTGCGCCGGCGAGCACGTCGTCCCGGATAGATGCCACGCCGTTCTCCTGCTGGCGCAACCAGGGCTTGGAGTAGAAAGCGAGCAGGGCGACGCGCGGATCGTCGGTCAGGTTTTCGCCCGTCGCATGCCAGATCCGCCCCTCGAAGATGAGCGCGGAACCGGGTGGCGCTGCCGCGGCGACGGTTGCGCTGCCCTGCATCTCTTCGGACCGGCGATAGCCCAGATGGTGGCTGTTCGGAATGATCCGTGTGGCGCCGCCTTCCTCGCTGTAGCCGGACAATATCCAGGCGACATTGCACACCACCGGCTCGCTGAAATAAGCGGGTAGCGATCCTTGGTCCATGTGCAGGAACATCTCGCTTCCGCCCTTGCCGGCGATATTGGCGGTCAGGCTGGACAAGAGGATGTCGTCGCCCAACACGTCGCGAACCAGATCGAGGATCAGCGGATGCTCGGCAATCGGCGCGAAGGCATCGCCCTTGTTGAGCAGATTCCAGACACGCTGGTTGGGCCCGTCATTGGCATAGGCCGTACGGCCCGCGCCGGATTCGCAGCTTGCGATGCCGGCCGCACGCTCGCATTCGGCCTGTTCGAGCGTGCGGGCAAGCAAGTCTGACACCTGATCGGGCGACAACAGATCCGGAATGATGCAGCAGCCGGTTTCCCGGAGATCACGGCGCGCCTGTTCCATGTCGCGGCTGGGGGCGGGCAGCGGTGGACAACGCGTCTCCATCATTCGCCGGTACTCATATTGCCGTTTTCGATGCTGATGCCGCCATCGAGCGGAATCACCACTCCGTTGAGATAGTCCGCTCCCGGCGAAGCGAGATAGAGCGCGATGCCGGCCATGTCGTCGGGCCGTCCGATCCGTCCGACCGGGCAGCGGGAAATGATCTGGTCGCGATATTCGGTCAGCGTCCATTCGGTCATCTTGCTGTCGAACGGCCCCGGGGCGATCGCGTTGACCCGGATGTTCCTGCGCCCCAGCAGGACTGCCAGCACCCGTGTCAGGTGATGGACGGCGGCTTTGCTGGGGCCATAGGCATAGTTGGGCGCCAGCCTGGGTACATTGATCCCGTCGATCGATCCTATGTTGATGATGCGAGCGGAGCCTCGTTCGCCGCCGGCCTCCAGCAAGGGCAGCAGTTCGCGCGTCAGGAAGAAGGGGGCCTTGAGATTGGTGTCGAGCACCTTGTCGAAACCGTCTTCCGGATATTCCGTGAAGGGCGCCCCCCAGGTCGTGCCGGCATTGTTGACCAGGATGTCGAGCCGGTCCTCCCGCGCGCTCAGCGTGGCCACCAGCGCGGCGCGCCCCTCCGCGTTGGACAGATCCGCCGGGATGGCGATGCATTCGCCGATGGCGCCGAGTTCGCGCTCGGCGGCCTCGCAGGCATCGCGTTTGCGTGAGGTGATATAGACCCGGACGCCGTTTGCAGCATAGGCGCGAGCGATCATCAGGCCGATGCCGCGCGATCCACCGGTCACCAGCGCAACCTTTCCGGAAACGTCGAACAGCGACGCGATCTTCACCGTGTCCATCACGTCGGTTCCCTTCATCGTGCCGTGTCCCGGAATTTGAGCCAGCGCGCCGGCGTCGCGGCTCGTCCGGCGCGCACGACCCATTTGATCTTGTGCCAGCTGCCGATGTCGCGCGCCGGATTGCCGTTCAGGATGACGAGGTCCGCAATCTTGCCGATCTCGACGGTGCCCTGATCCCTGTCGATGCCGAACATCCGCGCCGGCGTAAGCGTCGATGCCGTCAACACCTCCATTGGCGAGAGGCCGGCTTCGCCCAGCAACTCCATTTCGCGAATCGAGCTCGGCCCGTGGAATGAATAGAGGGCGAAGGGATGATGCGGGGTGTCGCTGCCCGTCACGATCGGCACGCCGGCGCGTGCAAGCGCGCGGATGGCGCCTTCGCTGACCTTGAGCGTCCGATTCACGCTGTTGGGGCTCAATGCCGCGGCGGTCTGCTCGACCGCAACGGGATCATCGGGATTGCCCGACAGAAGCGAGACGGCGCGGTCGCCGTTGCGCGGATCGCGGGCATAGGCCAGTTCGGAGGGGGGAACGACTTCCAGCCCGGGGCGGGAGAGCCGCCTGGGTTCGTGACGGTTGAGATAACTGTCGGTCGTCTGCAACGTGCTCACCTGAAAGGTGCCGCTTTTCGCCATGCGGTCGATAAAGGCCTGCGACAGCGGCGTGTCCCGATTGATCAACGTGTGGGCCAGGCCGCGCGGGGCGATATCGAGCGCACGGTTCATGTCGGCCTCGGAAGAAGCATGGATGAAGACCGGCAGGTTGTTTTTCTTCGCTTCGGTGCCGATCCTTGCGAGAATTCCGGCGCTATGGGTCGGCATCTTCTGGAAATCGATGAAGCCGCTTTCCAGCAGCACCTTGACGCCGATCACGCCCGCCTCGCGCGCGCTGCCAAAGGCGCGGTCGACATCGGCCTCGCTGGCGACGAGCATGAAGTCGGGATCGGCGAACGGCGGCACGCCGCCATAGCCGCCTGCGGTTGCGAGCACGGGGCTCAGATATTCATAGCGCGGCGAAGGGGCACCATCGGCTTCGAGCTTTCGGATCGCCTTGTGGACGAAGCCCGGCCCCGCAAAGTCGACGATCGTGGTGACGCCCGACGCAAGATAGGCGCGCAGATAGTCGGGCAACAGCCTCCCGCAGGTTTGCTTCCAATTCTCGGTCCGTGCGTCGGGATGCTGCAGCGCGCAGCCGGGCGACCACATCATATGGACATGCGCATCGACCAGCCCGGGCGCGACATGACCGCCATCGGCGTCGATGGTGGTCGTGCCTCTTGCTTTGCCGCTGACCTTGCGTGCCTGTTTTTCGATCGCCGCGATCCGGCCGTTGACGATGCGGATGGTCGCCAGCCCGCCGCCCTGCTCGCCGCGCGCGTCCACGATACGGGCATTGCGGATGATCAGGTCGCCGTCAGCCGCCATTGCCATTGTCATCGGCGCAAATGCGGCCACCGCCGCGAACATCAGCGTCAGCGCGCTACGCCTGATCGGCATCCCAACTCCCTTTCAAATCCATCATCTGTGTTATGTGAGCATAAGCTCACATAGATCGTGATGTCAACGCGGCCTTCGGCGCCGTGTGGCCGGGAGAAGACAATGCCTCATTTCCTGTCGTTGCTGGCTTCCGCCGGAGTGCTCACTGTCCAGCCGGCCTGTATCGACGCGCCCGGCGGCGGAATCGTGATGTCGGCGCCGACCGATCGGATCGCGCATGACGACCATGGTTTTGCCCAGTCCCGCTGGGACGGTGACCGACTGTATATGTCGGGCGTGATCGTGACGCGCGAACCCGGTGAGGGGCGCGACGGCGCAGCGCTGCGCCAGCAACTGCGGCGCGCCTTCGAGCGGATCGCCGAGACGTTGCGCGCGGCCGGCAGCGACTTTTCCCGAGTGATCATGATCAGGAGCTATCATGTTTGGGACAGCCCCGACTTCGAGGGAGACCGCTTCGAACAGTTCGCTGCCTTCAATGACGTGAAGCGGGAATTCATGCGCGCGCCTTGGCCGGCGTGGACGGCAGTCGGCACGACCGGCCTCCTGGCCCCAGGTGGCATCGTCGAGATCGAACTGGTTGCTCGGGTTCCCGTGCGGACTTGCGCAGAGCGGGGAGCAGGGCTTTGAATTTCCACCCGGAGGGATGACCCGCCTATCGGGCGAACTCGCTACGGATCGAGCTATTCCGGTCCGCCCTGCGGCGTTGCCGAGCGACCGCCCAGGCTGATCAATATCGTCGATCGATGCGTGTATCCAATGCTCTCGATTCGTTGGCGCCTTTTGCGCCAAGCATTCAAGAATATTGGTGACCCCTACGGGAATCGAACCCGTGTTTCAGCCGTGAAAGGGCAGGGTCAAAACGCCCTTGGACACACTTGGATAATAGTAAAATCAATAAGTTAAGGCGATATCATCCTTGAGCGTCCGTCGCAATCCGGGTAAAAATACTGGACAAGTTCTGGACCTTTTTGCTCTGATGGCCAAGACAGTCGCCGATCTCCCGCTGCAGACCCGCGCCTCACGCTTGCGCCTCAAGCCCCGCGCGAAGCCCTATTGGCGCGCGATCACGGAAGGCTTCCATCTCGGCTACTATCGGGGACGCCGCAAGGCGGCATGGGTTGCGCGGCTGCGCTGTCCGGACAAGGAAGACAGCTATTGGACCGAGCGGCTCGGCCAGACCGATGACATACTGCCTGCCGACAGCGATCATGTGCTCAGCTATCCCCAGGCACTCGACAAGGCGATCCGCTGGAAAGCGATCAAGCTCGAACAAGCATCGCCACAGGCCGAACTCGATCCCGAGATAACCGTCGAGCAGGTCGTGAAGGTCTATATCGGCAAGCGGGACGCCCGCCGTTCGCTGCAGGCCGGCCGCACCGTTCGCTCCGATGCCCATTACAAGCTCAAGGCCCATGTTCTCGCCGACCGGAGAATAGCAGGCATGACGCTTGCCCGGCTAACCGAAGCCGACCTGATCGCCTGGCAGGGGCGGCTCGTGCGACTGGCCCCCTCCAGCCGCCAGCGCGTGGTCAACGAGTTCAAGGCCGCGCTCAACGAGGGCTATCTCACGCACCGGCGTGCGCTTCCCGCCGATGTGCCGGTGGCCATCCGTTACGGGCTCCAGGTCGAGACCGGCGGCGTGGTCATCTCCCGCGCGCGCGAAAACCAGATCCTGCCCGATGACGAGATTCGCCGCATCGTCGCGGAGTCGCTCGGGCTCGATGAGGATTTCGGGCGGCTGGTGCTCCTCCTCGCCGCGACCGGCGCGCGGTTCGCGCAACTCCGCCGCATGACTGTCGGCGACGTCCAGTCAGGCCAGAGCCGGCTGCTCATCCCGCAATCGTTCAAGGGCAAGCGCAAGACGGTCGAATATATCCGGGTCGCCGTCGGCGCAGATGTGATCTCCGCGTTGGCGCCGGTCGTAAACGATCGTCCGGCCAGCGCGCCATTGCTGGAACGGTGGCGCATGCATCAGGTCTCGGCAATGCACTGGGTCCGCGACAGCCGCGGCGCCTGGACGACCGCCAGCGAGATGACCCGGCTCTGGGCGAAAGTCATCGATGCGACCGGGCTGCCGACTGCGACCATTCCCTATGCACTCAGGCACTCGTCGATCGTCCGGGGCCTGCGCAGCGGCTTGCCGATCCGGCTGGTCGCAGCCCTGCACGACACCTCAGTCGCCATGATCGAGCGGCACTATTCGCGCTGGATCACCGAAGGGCTCGAGGAAATGGTCGCGCGCGCGGTCGTGCCTATGATCGGCGGGGCGAGGGCGGACAACACGCCGCCTGTGGAGCGGGTGCCTGATCGTATCCTTGTCTGACACGCGGTCTCCCGCCCGGAACACGATGCCCGTTTTGAATTGCTCCTGTGCCCGTTTCAGATTTGTCCTTCCCGACGCCATTCTTAGAATGATGTAAAAGAAGAGCAGATCAGGGAGAGGGACCCAGTGAGCATCGATTCGTCGGATTTCCATGCCGGCCGCAGGCGCTTGCGTCGTGGCGTCGCCGGGGCGGCCCTGGTTGCAGGGCTTCTCGGCGCACTGCCGACGGCCGCCGTCGCCCAAGGCGCGCCCGAGGACAGCACCCAGGCGGAGGCCGGATCAAGCCGCATCGAGGACATCATCGTCACCGCGCGCCGCCGTGCCGAGCGCTCGCAGGAAACCCCGCTTTCGATCAGCGCCATCTCGGGCGCGCAGCTAGAAACGCTGAACATCGTCCGTATCGAGGGCATCACCCAACTCGCGCCGAGCCTGCGCATCACGCAGGCCAGTGGCAGCGGCAACGCGCCGGCGATCTACATCCGCGGTATCGGCACGTTGTCGACCGCGCTCTATGTCGAGCCGGCGGTGGGCGTGTATATCGACGGCGTCTACAATCCCCGGCCCAGCGGCAACACTTTCGACCTGCCCGACATCGCCAGTGTCGAAGTGCTGCGCGGACCGCAGGGCACATTGTTCGGCCGGAACACGACGGGCGGCGCGATCCTGCTATCGACCCGCAACCCCGACGAGGAATTCGGCGTGAAGGCCGATTTCTCCTATGGCTCGCGTTCCGAGGTGACGGGTTCGGCGGTCATCCAGTTCGGCCGTCTCGGCAATTCGCCGTTCACGCTGAAGGTTTCGGCCCAGTCGCATACGCGCGACGGTTGGGTGGAGACGCCGGGTGTGTCGCGCTCCAAATGGGGTGGTGCACTCGACAGCTGGGGGTTCGGCGCCGCGCTGCGCGGCGATCTGGGCGACCTGACCGTCGACCTGCGCGGCCGCTACAACAAGGTGAATTCCTATACCGGCTGGGAAGTGCTGGGTGGATCGACCGTCGGGCGCGCCTATTTCGGCAATGCCGCCGCGGCGAACGGCCCTGCATTCCCGATCGGGCCGGGGCCGCGCGACTTCAGCTATCGTGATCCACGCACCGACGGAAAATCGGCGGTGGAGACCTATGGCGGTGTCCTGACGGTCGAACAGCAGTTCAGCGACGCGCTGACGATCAAGTCGATCACCGGCTATAACGAGATCCATCAGAATCTGCGCGGTAACATCGGCGGCGGTGCGACCCGCGGCGCGGTCGCCAATCCGGCAGTGGCCGGCCAGCCGATCGAATGGGTCACCGCGCACGTGACCCCGGCCAATCCGGGACAGCAGAAGCAGTTCACTCAGGAATTGCAGTTCCTTGGCGATGTCGGCGAGTTCAATTATCTCGTCGGCCTCTATTATTACGACGAGAAGGTGGACGAGACGATCACCACCATCCTCAATTCGCCGCTGTCCGCCGCCGCCGCGATCCGGTTGAACCGCAGCACCAGCTATTCGATCGATTCCAAATCCTATGCCGGTTTCGCGCAGGTCGGGTGGAAGCCGTCCTTCGCCGATGGCAAGCTCGAGATCGTCGGTGGCATCCGCTACACCGAGGACAAGAAAACACTCGATTCCCGTTCCGTCTCCACGACGACGACCACCACCACGCTGACGCAGGCGCGTGGCGACAAGTGGAACAATGTCGGCTGGCTGGGCTCGATCAGTTACAAGGCGCTGCCAGATGTGCTGCTCTATGCCCGTGCATCCTCGGCCTACCGTTCGGGCGGCTATAATGCGCCGACCGTCGGCGCGCCGCCCTTCGGCCCCGAGACCGCGCGCAGCTACGAAGCGGGCATAAAGAGCGACTTCTTCGATCGCCGCGTCCGCCTGAACGTGGCTGCGTTCCAGACCGATTATGACGATCTGCAGGTCAACGGCTACAGCATCGTCACCAACACCAACCAGCTCACCAATGCCGGCAAGGCGCGCTATCGCGGCTTCGAGGTGGAGGGGCAGGTCGTGCTCGGGGGCCTCAAGATCGACGCGAATCTCGGTTATGTCGATCCGGAATATCAGGAATATATCATCGCGGTCGGGGGCGTGCCGACCAACGTTGCCGACCAGGCGGAATTCGCCAACGTGCCGAAATGGACCTATCATGTCGGCGCCGAATACACGTTCGACACGGTATCGGCCGGCAGCTTCACGCTGCGCGGAGATTATACCGGCAAGAGCAATTCGCCCACCTACACCTTGCTCTCCCAGGCACCGAACACCGCGCAGGTTCCGCTCTACGGCAAGGAAAGCAATTACAGCGCGCGCCTGATCTGGGCGTTCGAGGTCGACGGTCACAAGATGCGCGCGCAGATCTTCGGCGAGAACCTGACCAACAACCGCTATCTGACCTTCGCGACCGATTTCGGCGCGATCCTGGCGGGGACCTATAACCGGCCGCGCTATTACGGCTTCGCGCTCGGGCTGGATTTCTAGCCTGAGACGTAGCTCGCAGACGCTGGAGGCGACGAGCCGGCTCGACGGCCGGCTCGCCATCGTCACCGGCGCCGCCTCGGGAATCGGGCGTTGCATTGCCGGGCACATGGCACTGGCCGGCGCACGCCTGTTGCTGGTCGACCGCGACGGGGCGGGGTTGGCGGATGCGCAACGCGAAATGCCCGCCGCGGCGGTGCTCGCTCTCGACATCTCCGACTGGGCGATCGACGATCCGCTAGCGGCGGCGCTACGCGACGAGAGACCGGCGATCCTGATCAACGCTGCCGGCCTGTTCCCCTCTCGCCCGATCCTCGATCTCGACGAGCCGCACTGGGATGCGGTGATCGACGTCAACCTGAAGGGTACGGTCCGCATCGCGCAACTGGTCGCGCGCATGATGCGGGACGCGGGGCGGGGCGGGGCGATCGTCAATATCGGATCGGTGCAGTCGCTGCGACCGGGGCCAGGCAAGGCCGCCTATGCCGCGTCCAAGGCCGGGCTCGCCGCTGCCACGCAGGTGATGGCGCGCGAATTCGCGCCGTTTGGTATCCGCGTGAACGCCGTGGCGCCCGGACCCGTGCTCACCGAAGCGACGCGTGGCGCGATCGAGGCGGCCGGGGGCAAGCCCGGCGTTGCACCGCCCGGCGTCGCGCAACCCGACGAGATCGCCCGCGTCGTCCACTTCCTGGCGAGTGATGCTGCGTCCTTCGTCAACGGTGCGTTCTGGACAGTCGATGGCGGCGCCACGCTGTTGCGCTGATCGCCGTGGCCGCCGGGCCCTTGCGAAACGATGCACGCTCGGCAACGAGGGCATGCTGGATGACGAACGGCCAAGGCGCGCAGGTGATGCTAGCGTGCACGAAAGACACAAGAGAGGGCGTTGAAGATGGCCACCGTGACTGGAACGGGTGATGATGCGCCGACGGCGGCAGCGTCGCCGGCAGATGCCTTGCCGTCCTGGCGGCGTCTGCTGATCATCATCATCCTGCTGACCGGCGGGATAAAATCGGCGCTCGCCTTCACCACCGTGGTGCCGGGCCTCCAGCTCATTGCCCAGGAGTTCAGCAGCTCCGGCGATTCGGTTTTGAGCGCGCAGTTCGTGGTCACGCTCGCCCCCATCGGCATGGCGATCTCCGGACTGGTCGCTGGCCTGTTCGTCAGTTCCACCAATCTGCGCGGGATGATGTTCGCCAGCCTGGCCGTCTGTACATTGGCCGGCTTGATGCAACTTCTGCCGCTCAACTATTACGCGCTGCTCGCCAGCCGCTTCGTGCTCGGGTTCAGCGCGGTCGTCGCCGACGTGTCAATGACCAGCATCCTCGCCGCGCAGTTCGCCGGGGCGACGCGTTCCAAGCTTATCGGTTATCGGCACGGCATCTCGTCGATCGGGACGGTCACGACGATGCTGCTCGGCGGCTGGCTGGCACAGAATTACGGCTGGCGCGCGCCCGGCATCATGTTCCTGATCCCGGGCGTCATGCTGCTCATCGCATTCTTCGTTTTCGACAAGCCAATCACGCTGGAGCGCAAGCTGGACAGCAAGGACCGCTTCTCGGTGTGGCAGCTCTGGCCACTGTTCCTGCTGTCGCTGATCCTGTCGATCGGCCACACCATGCCATCCTTCCAGATGCCCTTCCTGCTCAAGGACAACGGCATTACCAGTGCGGTGCTGGTGTCCCGCGTGCCTGCGCTCAGCGCCGCCGTCTCGATCCTCGCCGCCTTTGCCTTCGGCTATGTCTATTCACGGCTCGGCGGATGGACGCTGGTCATGTCGTCGACGCTGATGGGCATCGGCTTCATCGGCGCGGGATTCGCGCCGACCTATGAGCTCATCCTGGTGTGTGTGGTGATCGAGGGAATCGGCGCCGGCTGGAACATGCCCTTCTTCCTCAACCGCATCCTCGACAGGGTGAGCCCTGGGCAGCAGAATTATTCGATCGGGCTGGTCCAGTCGTCGCTGTTCCTCGGCCATTTCCTCAATCCGCTGATCACCGCGCCCGTGCGCCTGAACCTCGGCATCCACGCCACCTTCGTCACGGTCGGCGGTGCACTGGTGGCTCTGGCACTGCTCATGGGCATTTGGATCACCGCGAACCGGGGCCGTCCGAACGCACTTTGAGATCGCTGTGATGTCAGGGCGGTAGCGCTTCGCCGCGTTGACTCCTGCGCCTTCTGCATCCATCATATAAAAGATAGATAGGAGAACAAGAATGCCTCTCGGACATAGCCGTCTCGTTTCAGCCGACAGCCATTTCAACGAACCGGGCGATCTGTTCACGAAGCGGGTGCCGCAGAAGTTCAAGGATCGCGCGCCCCGGATGGAAAGCTTCCCGGAAGGTGACGGCTGGCTGTTCGAGGGGCTCGAAGGGCCGCGCAATTTCGGCTGGAACGCCTGCGCCGGCCTGCCCCCCGAAGACACAAAAGCGTGGATGCGCTTCGACGACATGCGCAAGGGCGGCTGGGATCCGGCCGAGCGCCTGAAGGAGCAGGATCGTGACGGCGTCAGCGCCGAGGTGATGTATCCCACCCCCTCGATCCAGGCGGCGATCGCGCTGGTCGAAGACGAGGAATTCCACCTGGCGCTTGTGCGCGCCTATAATGACTGGGTCTCGGAATATGTCGCCTACGACCCGGCGCGCTTCTGCGGCCTGGTGCTTTTGCCCAATCGCGGCGGCGTGAAGGCGGCAGTCGAGGAGATGGAGCGCGTGCTTGGCCGTCCCGGCATGCGCGCGGTGATGGCGCAGGCCTATCCGACCGGCACCACGGTGATGACTGACGAGCATGACTATCTGTGGGCCGCGATCCACGAGCATGACGTCAGCTTCAACATCCACGTCGCGCTCGGCATCTACAAGCCCAGCCCGCACAAGGCGAAGCTGCCCGGCTATGGCCGCTTCTTCGACGCGCCCAATCGCTGCATCGAATTCGTGTTCAACGGCGTGTTCGATCGCTTCCCGAACCTGAAGGTCGCCTTTGCAGAAGTCGATTTCGGCTGGGTGCCCTATGTGAAGGAGCAGATCGACAACAATTACCAGCGGCTCGAAAAGGTCAATCATTTCGGCCTAAAGCGCCTGCCGTCCGAATATATCGATGAGCATTTCTACTTCGGCTACATGACCGACAGCTTCGGGCTCAACAACCTGAACTACATGAATCCGGAACGCGTGCTCTGGTCGACCGACTATCCGCACATCAGCGCCGACTATCCCTATAGCTGGCGCACGATCCAGGCGTCGATGTCGGGCGTGCCCGCGCCGGTCAAGGCCGCGATCCTGCACGGCAATGCGGACAAACTGTACAAGTTCCCGGTGGCCGAAACCGTCGAGATCGGCGCCAAGCCGGCGCTCGTCACCGCCTAAGTCACGCCATTCGTCCGTTACGGGGCCGGAGCGGCCGCCTGAACTGGCGGTTGTCCCGGCCCCAGGATGACTGAAGGAAAGACATGCTCGACAAACGGATGTCGCCGGACGCCATTGTGGCGGAACTGGCGGACGGGATGACGATCGCCATCGGCGGATGGGCGACGCGCCGCAAGCCGATGGCGCTGGTTCGCGCGATCGCTCGGTCCTCCCTCAAGGATCTGACGGTGATCGCCTATGGCGGCCCCGATATCGGCATCCTGGCGGCGAGCGGAAAGCTGCGCCGGCTGATCTTCGCGTTCGTCTCGATGGATCAGATCCCGATCGAGCCGCATTTCAAGGCGGCGCGCCAGGCCGGGCTCGAAGTGTGGGAGATGGACGAAGGCATGCTCCACTGGGGCATGCGTGCTGCGGCGATGCAGCTTCCCTTTCTGCCCACCCGCGTCGGCATCGGCACCGCGATCGCTCAGGATCCGCGGTTCAGGACGATCACCAGCCCCTATGACGACGGCGAGATGCTGATCGCCATGCCCGCGATCAAGCCCGACGTTGCTTTGCTCCATGTCCATCGCAGCGACGAGAAGGGCAATGTGCTTACCCTGTCGACCGATCCGTTCTTCGACGAACTGATGGCGCGCGCCGCCGATCGCACCTTCGTGACCACCGAGCGGCTGGTGACGACCTCGGAGCTCAGCCTGCCCGACAACGCCCGCTATCACCTGGTCGAACGCTCGCTGATCGCCGGTGTGGCGGAGGCGCCGTTCGGCGCGCATCCGACCAGTGCTGCGCCCGACTATCAGCTCGATCTGCCGCATCTGCGGACCTATGCGGCCGCGGAAGGCGATGCCTGGGCCGATTATCGTGCCCGCTATGTCGAGGTGGACGAGCCATCCTATCTGGCCGCGGTCGGCGGTGCGGACGCGATCCGTGCCATTCCCGCGCCGGTCTATTGAGGCGCGCCGCATGACCGATACGACCGCAACGCTCGCCGAATTGCTGATCGCCGCCTGTGCGGAGGTGTGGCGCGACGATCCCGAATGGCTGGCGACGGGCATCACGCCGATCCCGCGGCTCGGCGCGAGCCTGGCCAAGCTGACCTTCAATCCGCGGCTGATGATCACCGATGCGGAGAATATGCTGCTGGAGGAACCGGCGCCGATCGGACCGCGCGAGACAAGCCCGATCGCGGAGGGCTGGGCGCCCTATATGCGCACCTTCGACAATCTGTGGGGCGGGCGCCGGCATGCGCTGGTCGCGCCGGTGCAGATCGACCGGTTCGGACAGACCAATATCAGCGTCATTGGCGATCATGCCGCACCCAAGGCGGCGCTGCTGGGCGCGCGCGGTTTTCCCGGCAACAGCATCTCGCACCCGAACAGCTTCTTCATTCCCCAGCACGGCCGGCGCTCGCTGGTGGCCGGCGAAGTCGATTTCGTCTGCTCGGCGGGCTATAATCCGGCGCGCTGGCCTGACGGGCGCAAGCCGCATCGCCTGGAATTGAGGCGGATCGTCACCAATCTGTGCGTTATGGATTTTGGCGGCGCCGACCATGCCGTCCGCCTGGTTTCGCTGCATCCAGGTGTGTCGATCGACGAGGTTCGCGACAATACCGGCTTCGATGTTGAGCTGCCGCAAGGAGCGGTTCCAGAGACCGCGCTTCCCGATGCCGGGGCGCTGGCGGTGATCCGCCGGCTCGATCCGCACGACATCCGCGCGACCCTGATCAAGGGAAATCCGCCGGCCGTTCACGCCATGTGATCGCCGGGGCGTCTGCGATGTCCCGAAAGCACCATAAGCATGCCGTGACTCTATCACCGATGGTGTTGACGCCTCTCAAGATTGCAATGATTGATAATCTTAAGATGGAGAGGGACGTCCTATGAGCTCTGCCACGCCCGACCCGGCCGATATCGTCTACGAGACCGAGACCCCGGTTCTCTACGAGGTGCGCGATGGCGTCGCCTGGGTGACGATGAATCGCGAGCGCTACAACAACGCACAGAACAGCCAGATGACTTATGCGCTCGACGCGGCGTTCCGCCGGGCGGTCGACGATCCGGCGGTGAAGGCGATCGTGCTGGCCGGCGCAGGCAAGCATTTCTCGGCGGGCCACGACATCGGCACACCGGGCCGCGACATCGCCCGCAGCTTCGATCGCGCGCATCTGGTGCCCGATCATGTCGGCCGCCCCGGCGCCGAACTGCTCTACACCCGCGAACAGGAAGTCTATCTCGGCATGTGCCGTCGCTGGCGGGATATTGCCAAACCGACGATCGCGATGGTGCAGGGCGCCTGCATCGCCGGCGGTCTCATGCTCGCCTGGGTATGCGACCTGATCGTCGCATCCGACGATGCGTTCTTCCAGGATCCCGTGTCTAAGCTGATGGGCATTCCGGGGGTCGAATATTTCGCGCACGGCTTCGAACTGCCGCCGCGAGTCGCCAAGGAATTCCTGCTGCTCGGTGAGCGCATGGGAGCGGAGCGCGCCCATAGCTTCGGCATGGTCAACAAGGTGGTGCCGCGCGCGGAGCTGCAGCAGGCGACGACCGAGATGGCGGCGAAGCTGGCGGTGCAGGGCTCGCTCGGCATGTGGCTGACCAAGCAGGCGATCAATCATGTCGAGGAACTGCGCGGCAAGCGTCACGCGATGGATGCAGCGTTCCACATGCATCATTTCGCGCATGCCCAGAACGACCTGACGACCGGCAATTCGCTGGGCGGTGTGACCGGCAAGAGCGCGGCCGCGGACAACAGGCGCGCCGAGGGCGAATGACCGATCCGCTCGCCACGCCCCTGACCGAACTGCTTGGCTGCCGGTTGCCGGTGATCCAGACCGCGATGGGCTGGATCGCGGAGCCCGCGCTCGTGGCGGCGACGGTCGAGGCGGGCGGGTTCGGCTTTCTCGGCGCGGCGGTGATGACGCCGGCTGAGGCGGGCGCCAAGATCGCCGAGGTCCGGCGGCTGACGTCCAGGCCCTTCGGCGTCAATTTCCACATGTTCCAGCCGGGCGCGGCGGAACTGGTCGATATCGTCATCGCCAATCGCGATCAGGTGCGCGCCGTCAGTTTCGGCCGCGGGCCCGACGCGAAGATGATCGGGCGTTTCCGCGATGCCGGCATAGTCTGCGTGCCCACGGTCGGCGCGGTGAAGCATGCGCGCAAGATGGCGTCGCTCGGCGTCGACATGCTGGTGGTGCAGGGCGGCGAGGGTGGCGGCCATACCGGGTCTGTGGCCTCGACGGTGCTGCTGCCGCAGGTGCTTGATGCGGTCGATTTGCCCGTCATGGCCGCGGGCGGTTTCGCCGATGGACGCGGGCTTGCGGCGGCACTCGCCTATGGCGCGGCGGGCATCGCGATGGGGACGCGTTTCCTGATGACGCGCGAGAGCCCGGTGCCCGCGCCGGTCAAGCAGCTATATGTCGCTGCGGGCACCGACGATATCGTCGTGACCGACGCGATCGACGGACTGCCGCAGCGCATGATCCGCAACGCGGCGCTGCGCCGCCTGATGTCCGGCGGGCCGCTGGCGTCCTGGGCGAATGCCGTTTCGGCGGGACTGATGATGAAGCGGACGACGGGCGCGTCATGGGGCGCGCTTCTGCGGGGTGCGCAGGGGATGCGCAGCCATGGCGGGCTCAGCCTGTCCCAGGCGATGCGCGCCGCCGCCGCGCCCGCCCTGATCCAGCGCGCGGTGGTGTCCGGCGACGGCCGGGACGGCCTGATGGCGACGGGTCAGGTCGCCGGCCGGCTCGACGATCTGCCCAGCGTCGCCGAACTTCTCGACGCGATCGAGCGCGATGCCCGCGACCGCATCGCGGCGCTCGTTCCGCCGCCTTCGATCAAAAGGATCCGTGCCTGATGCCCGTCCTGACCCGCATCGCCGACCGGATCGGCGAGATCATCCTGGATCACCCCCCGGTCAATGCGCTGGACAGCGCGGGCTGGAACGCGGTGCCCGACATCGTGACCGCGATGGGCCGCGATCCGGAGGTTCGCTGCGTGCTGATCCGCGCCGAGGGACGCGGCTTCTGCGGTGGCGTCGACATCAAGGAGATGCAGGCGCATCCCGAGCGCATCGTCGCGCTCAATCGCGGCAATTACCGGACGTTCCAGGCCGTGCGCGCCTGCGAGGTGCCCGTGGTCAGCGCGGTCCATGGCTTCATCATCGGGTCGGGCATCGGCATCTGCGGTGCATCCGACGTCGTGATCGCGGCGGAGGACGCGTTCTTCTCGCTGCCCGAGGTCGATCGTGGCGCGATGGGCGGGGCCAGCCATCTGATGCGCATGTTCCCGTTGCAGAAGGTGCGCGCCGCCTTCTTCACCGCGGGGCGAATCGACGCGGCTGAAGCCTATCGGCTCGGTGCCGTGGAGAAGGTCGTCCCGCGCGAGACGCTGGTGGAGGAGGCACGCGCCTATTGCGCGGTGATCGCCGGCAAGAGCCGCAAGGCGCTGACCACCGCCAAGGAGGCGCTGAACGGGATCGAGCCGCGCGACGTCGATCACGGCTATCGCTTCGAACAGGGCTTCACGCTGGAAATGTATCTGCACGAGGACAGCCAGCGCGCGCGCGACGCCTTCGTCCAGGATGGCAAGGCGGCGGATTACTGATCGTGGATCTCAATTACTCCCCCGCCGAACAGGCTTTCCGCGCCGAGGTGCGCCAATGGCTGGCCGCGCATGTCCCCGCGCAGCCGCTGCCCGATTTCGATTCGAGCCGTGAGGGTTTCGAGGCGCATCGCGCCTGGGAACGCACGCTGAATGCCGGCGGCTGGGGCATGGTGACCTGGCCCGTCGATTATGGCGGACGCGGGCTCGACCTGATCCGCTGGCTGATCTTCGAAGAGGAATATTATCGCGCGGGTGCCCCGCTGCGCGTCAATCAGAACGGCATTTTCCTGCTCGGCCCCACGCTGATCGAATATGGCACGCCGGAGCAGAAGGCGCACTTCCTGCCCGCCATGGCTGCGGGTGACGAGATCTGGGCGCAGGCCTGGTCCGAACCGGGTGCGGGCAGCGATCTGGCCGGCGTGCGCGCCACCGCGGTGCGCGACGGCGACGATTATATCCTGTCCGGCCACAAGATCTGGTCGTCGCGTGCCGTCCATGCCGACTGGGCGTTCGGCCTGTTCCGCGAGCCGGGGAGCGAGCGGCACAAGGGGCTGTCGTTGATCCTGTTCCCGCTCGATGCGGCCGGTGTGACGGTGCAGCCAATCAAGCGGCTCGACGGCAAGCCGGTCTTTGCCGAACTGTTCCTGGACGATGTCCGCGTGCCCGCCGCCAACCGGCTGGGCGAGGAGGGGCAGGGCTGGGCGGTGTGCATGTCGACCGCGGGTTTCGAACGCGGCCTGATGCTGCGCAGCCCCGCGCGTTTCCAGGTTGCGGCCGCGAAGCTCGTCGATCTGTATCGCAGGCGTCAGGGAAGCGTCGATCCGCTGGCGCAGGCCGCGGTGATGCAGGCCTGGATGGATGCCGACGCCTATGCGCTGTCGATCTACGCCACCGCGAGCCGGCTGATGGCCGGCGGCGCGATCGGGCCGGAGACCAGCACCAACAAGATCTTCTGGTCCGAACTCGATCTCGACCTGCATCGCACCGCACTGTCGATCCTGGGGGCGGAGGCCGAACTGACCGGCGCGGCGCCCGACGCCTCGGCCGATATCCAGGACTGGCTGGACGGCTATGTCTTCTCGCTGGCCGGACCGATCTATGCAGGCGCGAACGAGATCCAGCGCAACATCATCGCCGAGCGGATGCTCGGCATGCCGAGGTAGACGCGATGGATTTCCGCCTGGCCGAAGAACAGGAGATGCTCGCCGAGATGGTCGGGCAGATGCTTGCCGATACCTGTACCGGCGCGGACCTTCGCCGGCTGCACGACAGCGGCGAACCGCGCGATGCCGTGCGCTGGGATCAGATCGTCGCGATGGGCCTGCCCGGCACCATGGCCCCGGAGCGTGACGGTGGAAGCGGGCTCGGTCAGGTCGAGATGGCGCTGATCGCGATCGCTTGCGGCCATGCGGCACTGCCCGAGCCTTTGGTTGAACATGCCGGCATCGCTGTGCCGATGCTGGCCGCCGCCGGTGCGGACCTCGGCAATGCCCTGTCCGGCGGCACCGTCGCCATCGGCCATTCGGTCAATCCGTTCGTGGCCGACGCCGACGCGGCCGATGCGCTGCTGCTGGCCGATGGCGATGCCGTCCATCTCGTGCCGCGCGACGCCGTCACGCTCGTGCGCCAGCCGAGCATCGATCCGTTCCGTCGCCTCTTCAGTGTCGACTGGACGCCGGCAAGCGCGACGCGGATCGGCGGCGATGCGTTACTGGACGCGGCGCTCGATCGCGGCGCCCTGTTCGCCGCCGCGCAGTTGCTGGGGCTGGCGCAGCGTGCCGTCGATCTGGCGGTCGCCTATTCGAAGGATCGGCAGCAGTTCGGCAAGCCGATCGGCTCGTTCCAGGCGGTGAAGCATCACCTCGCCACCGCGCAGGTGAAGATTGAATTCGCGCGACCGGTCGTGCTGGCCGCTGCGGCGATGCCGGCTTCGCCGCTCGCTCGGACCCGGATCAGCCATGCCAAGCTTGCGGCGACCGCCGCGGCCGAGGCCGCGACGCATGCGGCGGTGCAGGTGCACGGCGCGATGGGTTATTCCTGGGAGGTCGACGTGCATTTCCTGCTCAAGCGTTCGCTGGCTCTCGGTCAGGCTTGGGGTACGCCCGCCTTCCATCGCGCGCGCGTTGCCGATCACATCATGTCCGCGCCGCTCGGTTCGGACCGGACCTTCGATGTCGCATCCGTCGGGGAGGCTGCCCGTGAAGCCGCTTGATGTCGCCCGCAGCCTGCGTGCGGATCCCGAAGCCGCGGCGCGCTATCGCGCAGCCGGCTGGTGGGGCGCGACCACGCTGTCGGATCGCGTTGCCGCGCTGGCGGCCACGAAGCCGGGCGAACCCGCCTGGATCACGCCCGAGGGGCGTTTCTCCTGGGGCGCCTATGATCGCGCGGCGACACGCATCGCCGCGCTGATCGCGGCCAGGGGGCTGGCTCCCGGTGCGCGGGTCGCGGTGCTGCTGCCCGACGGTCCGGCGGTCCATGCCGCGCTGCTCGGCGTCGAACGCGCCGGCATGGTCGCAGTGGGCATCGGCGCGCGTGCGGGCGTCGCGGAGATCGCGCATCTGCTCAAGCGCACCGGCGCCACCCTGCTGATCGCGCATGAAGCCACGCGCGAGCGGACATTGGACGATCTCGTCGCGGCCGTGCGGGCGCAGGGCGCGGCGCTGGCCGACACGCTGATCGTGCCCGACCTGATCGCGCAGCGGAACTGGAGCGCCGGCGAGACGCCCGACCATGCGCCGTTCCCGCCGGGCGATCCGGATGCGCTGTTCCTCATCAATTCGACTTCGGGCACGACCGGCATGCCCAAATGCGTGATGCATACGCAGAATCGTTGGTTCTATTTCCACCAGCTCGCCGCCGAGGCCGGCCGCTTCGCCGAAGACGAGATCTTCATGGGCGCGGTGCCGGCGCCGTTCGGTTTCGGCCTGTGGACCGCGCATTTCTCGCCCACCATTCTCGGCTGCCCCACCGTCGTGCTGCCGAAGTTCGACGCGGGCACCGCGCTCGACATGATCGAGCGCGAGCGGGTGACGGTGCTGTGCTGCGTCTCCACCCAGTTCATCATGCTGCTCAACGAACAGGCCGAGCGTCCACGCAACCTGTCGTCGCTGCGCGCGATGTTCACCGGGGGGGAGGCCGTGCCCTATCGCCGCGCCGCCGAGTTCGAGGAAGTGACGGGCGCGGCGGTTCTCCAATTCTACGGCTCGAACGAGACGGGCGCGCTCAGCCGCACCACCTCCACCGACGCTCGCGACCATCGCCTGACCACGGCGGGCCGGGTGATCGCCGAGATGGAGGTCCGCCTGTTCGATCCGGCCACCGGCGCGGATGTGGAGGGCAGGGGGCAGCCCGGCTGTCGCGGCCCCGCCACCTGTCTCGGCTATTGGGACGATGACGAGGCGAACGCGAAGCTGTTCACGCCCGATGGCTGGATGCTGATGGGCGACATCGTGGAAGTGGACGAGGACGCGTATCTGCGCGTCGTCGGCCGCACCTCGGAATTCATCATCCGCGGCGGCAAGAACCTGTCCGCGCCAGCGATCGAGGCAGAGGTGGCGACGCACCCGGCGATCGCGCTCGTCGCGGCGGTGCCCGCGCCCGATCCGGTCTTCGGCGAGCGCGTCTGCATCTATGTCGCGCCGCGCCCCAACCAGCAGGTGACGCTGGAGGAGATTTTGCGCCACCTCGAGGATCGCGGCGTGTCGCGCGAATGGTTTCCCGAATATCTCGTCCTGATGGACGACCTGCCGCGCTCGTCGGGCGGCAAGGTGGCCAAGGGCGCGCTGACCGCCGATGCGAAGCAGCGCTGGGCCGTCCCCGCATGACCTACCGGAACATCACGCTCGCCCATGACGGCCGCACGGCGCGCGTCACGCTCGCCCGGCCCGACAAGCTCAATCCGCTCGACTGGTCGACGGTCAAGGAACTGAAGGCCGCCGTCGCCGAGATCGAAGCGGCGTCGGGCGTCGATTTCGTCATATTGACCGGGGAGGGGCGGAGCTTCTCGGCGGGCGGCGATCTCGACGGTTATATCCGGCTCTATGCCGATCCGCCGGCGTTCCAGGCCTTTCTTGACGATTTCTACGACATGCTGACCGGCATCGAGAAGGCCCGCGCCATCTGGATCGCGGCGGTCAACGGCGTGTGCGTGGCGGGCGGGATCGAATTGCTGCTCGCCTGCGACATGGCGATCGCCGCGGAAAGCGCAAAGATCGGCGACGGTCATCTCAATTTCGGCCAGCTTCCCGGCGCAGGCGGGTCGCAGCGGCTGCCGCGCGCGATCGGATTGCTGCGCGCCAAGCATCTGATGCTGACGGGCGAGCTGCTCGATGCCCGCACGTCCGAGGCCTGGGGGCTGGTGACCAGGGTGGTTCCCGATGCTGCCTTGCTCGACGCGGCGGCCGAGTGGGTCGCGGGCATGGCGGGCAAGAGCGCCGTCGGCCTGGCCGGTGCGAAGCGGCTCGCCAACATGACGCTCGACACCCCGTATGAGGAGGGGCTGCGCGAGGAGATCGCGTTCGTCCACCGTTATGCGACCACCGAGCCCGACGCCACCGAAGGCCTGATCGCCTTCAAGGAAAAGCGCGCGCCGCGTTTCGGCACGCCCAGGAAAGACTGAACCATGTACAAGCTGCGCGACAAATATGCGATCGCCGGGATCGGCACGACCGACTACACCAAATTCTCGGGCCGGACGGTCCGGAGCCTCGCGACCGAAGCCTGTCTGAAGGCGATCGAGGATGCGGGGCTGAGCGTTGCCGATATCGACGGCATCGTCAGCTTCAACTTCAACGACAGCGCACCCGCGATGGGCGTCGCGACCGAGATGGGCATCGAGAATGCCGGCTATGCGGTCGACTATGCCGCGGGCGGCAACGGCGCCAATCTGATCACGCTGGCGGCGGCCGCGGCGATCGAGGCGGGGCTGGCGAAGAATGTCGTCTGCTTCCGTGCGATGAACGGCCGTTCCGGTTTCCGCCTGGGCGGCGGGCGCGACCTGTCCGCCTATGGCGTCACCCAATATACCGCGCCGCTGGGCTGGATCACCTATCCGCAGGCAATGGCGATGTGGGCGCGCCGCCACATGATCGATTACGGCACCACCGAGGAACATTGGGCCGAGATCGCGACCACTTTCCGCGCCAATGCTGTCATCAACGAGCGCGCGATGCAGCGCACGCCGATGACCAAGGACGATTATTACAATTCGCGCTTCATCGTCGATCCGTTCCGCATGTACGATATCTGCCTGGAGAGCGACGGCGCCTGCGCGGTCGTGATCACCTCGGCGGAGCAGGCGCGCGACCTGCGTCACAAGCCGGTCTACATAATGGGCGGCGCCTATGGCGGCGGGCCGACCCAGGGCGACGACCTGTTCGACGCGATCCGCTGGCCCAGCCATTCGCACAACTGCTTCAAATATCTTGCCGACGATCTTTGGGGCAGCGCGGGCATCGGCCCGCAGGACGTCGACGTCGCCGAAATCTACGACTGCTTCACCTATAGCGTGCTGATGGCGCTCGAGGGGCTGGGCTTCTGCAAGGATGGCGAAGGCGGTCCCTTCGTGATGGACGGCCGCATCGCCCGCGACGGCGCGCTGCCGGTCAATACGCACGGCGGGCTGCTGTCCGAAGCGTATATCCACGGCTTCAACCACGTCATCGAGGCGGTCGAGCAGCTGCGCGGCGTATCCGGTGCGCGCCAGATCGAGGGCGCCGAGATCGCCCTGACCACCGCAGGCGCGATGACCTGCGGCAGCGCCATGATCCTGAGGAACTGACATGCAACAGACCGCCTATAACAAGCCGCTGCCCGTGCCCGATCCGGAGAGCACGCCATTCTGGGACGGCATGCGCGAGCATCGCCTGATGCTTCAACGCGTCGCATCGACCGGCGAGCATCTGTTCCCGCCCGTCACCTTCAGCCCGGGCTCGCTGGAAAAGCCCGAATGGGTCCAGGCCAGCGGCAAGGGCACGGTATTCAGCTGGATCGTCGTGCGCCATCCGGTGCCGCGCGATATCTATGCGGACGAGGTTCCCTATATCGTCGCGCTCGTCGCGCTCGACGAAGGCTGCCGCATGACCGGCAATATCGTCGATTGTGCGCCCGAGGACATTCGCGCGGGCATGCCGGTCGAGATCGTCTTCAACCAGGTCACGCCGGAGATCACGCTGCCGGCCTTCCGCCCCGTGGAGGGCTGAGCCATGGCGTCCCCGCCCGTCGCGGATCCGTTCGCCGCGTCTCCGCTGCTGCGCCGCTTCGGCGAGATGACGCGCGAGGCGCTGGAGGCGCACCAGCTCCGCAAGGTGCAGGCGCTATGCGCGCGGCTCCACGCGAAGAGCGATTTCTACCGCGCAAAGATGGACGAAGGCGGACTGAAGGGCGGCGCGGTCGACAGCCTCGATCGCTTCGTCAAGGCGTTTCCGACCTCGGCCAAGGCGGATTTCCTGGCCGACCAGCAGGTCGCGCCGCCCTTCGGCACGCGGCTGGGCGTCGATCGCGGCGACGTCGTGCATATCAGCATGACCAGCGGGACCTCCGGCCAGGGGCAGGAAATCTACGGCCGCACCCAGCGCGACGTGCATATGCTCGGCTATCTCCACGCGCTGCCATGGTTCATGGCCGGGCTGCGTCAGGGCGACACCGCGATCAATTGCGTGCCCGCCGGCGGGATGACGACGGGCGGATGGGGCCCGGGGGAGGCGATCCGCATCGTCGGCGCCACCGGATTCCATGTCGGCGGCAACACCTCGACCGAGGCCAAGATCGACCTGATGCTGAAGCTGGGCGGCATCCATTTCATCTATGCCTCGACCAATTATCTCCACACGCTGACGGAAGCACTTCTGGCGCGTGGCATTTCCCCGCGCGAGGCGTTTCCCGGCATGCACGGCCTGTTCATCGCGGCGGAGGGTTATCCGCTCGAATGGGCGGCGAAGATCGAGGAACATTGGGGCTGCCGGCTGCAGGAAGGCTATGGCAGCACGCAGCTCAACGGCTTCGGCGGCTCGACCGGATCGGCGGGCGTGTTCCGCGCCAATGGCGAACGCGGCCTGATCCGCCTGTTCGAATGGGAGCATCTGATCGAGATCGTCGATCCCGAGACCGGCGCGCCCGTCCTTCCTGGCGAGCTGGGCGAAATGGTCGTGACCAATTTGTCGGTCGAGGGCAGCCCGGCGGTCCGTTTCCGCACCGGCGACGCGGCCCGCTTCGTGCCGTGGCAGGAATGCGGCGGGGCGGCGTGGAATGCGATCGAATGCGGCACGATCGGCCGGTTCGACGACATGATGAAGATCCGTGGCAACAATATCTGGCCGTCGATGTTCGATGCGGCCGTCTTCGCGCATGCCGAGGTCGGCGAATATAAGGGCCGCGTCTACACGCGCGACGGCAAGACCGAAGTCGAAGTGAAGATCGCCGTTGCCGACCATCAGTCCGGTCTGTCGGCCGAAGCGCGCGAAACCCTGGTCCAGTCGGTCCGCGCCGCGATCAAGGAACGCAGCAACATGTGGGTGGACGTGTGCGAAGTGCCGCGCGCCGAGTTCCAGGGCTTTGCCTACAAGGCGCGCCGCTGGACCGACGAGCGCCAGGACGGTTACCGGCTTTAGGAGATCGGCGATGAGCGACGGCAAGGACGAAGACGCGCTGCTGGCCGAGATGCTGGCATTGGCCGAGCGGCTCGAGAAGAGCGGGGATGCACTGCTCGCGGGGCAATATGCCTATCTGCGCGCGCGGGTGGCGGCGCTGATCGAGCTGCGCAGCTTCGGCGCGGAGGTCTCGGCATGACCGGCATTGCGCGTTTCGCGCTCGACGGCCAGGTCGCGGTGGTCACCGGGGGCGGGGGCGGCCTCGGCTCCGCGGGCGCGCTTGCGCTGGCAGAAGCCGGTGCGGACGTCGCATTGATCGCGCGCAACCGTGCGAAGCTGGAGGATGCGGCCCGCGCGGTCGAGGCGACGGGCCGGCGCGCGATGATCGTCGAGGCAGACGTGTCCGATGCCGACGGCATGATCGCCGCGGCGACGGAGATCGAGGCGGCGTTCGGCCGGATCGACATATTGTTCAACAATGCCGGCATCACCAATCCCCAGTCGGTGCTCGACATCGCGCCGGAAGACTTCATGCGCATCCTGGACGTGAACGTGGCGGGCGCATTCCATGCGATCCGCGCTTTCGCCAGGCCGATGATCGCGCGCGGTTACGGGCGGATCATCAACATGGGTTCGATCCTGTCGGGCCGTGGCATGGCGAACCGGGGCGCCTATTGCGCGTCCAAGGCGGGGCTCGCCAATCTCGGCGCCGCCTGCGCCTTCGAATTCGGGCCGTCCGGCGTCACCGTCAATACGCTCGGCGCGACGGTGATCGTGACCGATCTCAACCGCGAACTCGTCCGCACCCAGCCCGAGCTCTACGCCAAGGTCGTGCAGCGCACCCCGCTGGGCCGGCTGGGCGAGGTCGAGGACCTGATGGGCGCCTTGCTGTTCCTCGCATCGCCCGCATCCGGCTTCGTCACCGGCCAGACCCTTTTCGTCGACGGCGGGTACACCGCCGGCTGAACCGCCAGAGAACCGATATCCATGACCACTTCCCTCAAGACACTCTTCGACCTGACCGGCCGCACCGCGCTGGTGACCGGCGGATCGCGCGGCCTGGGCCTCACCATGGCCGAGGCACTGGGCGAATTCGGCGCGCGCATCATCCTGACCGCGCGCAAGCAGGGCGAACTCGACCAGGCGGTCGCGCATCTTCAGGCACTGGGCATCGACGCCGTCGCGATCGCGGCGGATGTCGGCAATCCCGATGCGGCGGCTGAGGTCGTCGAGCAGGTGAAGGCGGATGGCGGCAGGATCGACATCCTCGTCAACAATGCCGGCACGTCCTGGGGATCGAAGACCGAGGAGATGCCGCTCGACGGCTGGAACAAGCTGATGGCGGTCAATCTGACCGGCCCGTTCCTGATGGCGCAGGCGGTGGCGCGCGAATTCATGATCCCGGCGGGATGGGGGCGGATCGTCAACATCGCCTCGGTCGAGGGGCTGCTCGGCCATCATCCCCGGATGATCGGTACCATCGCCTATAATGCGAGCAAGGGCGGATTGATCAACTTCACCCGCGCGCTTGCCGCCGAATGGGGTTCGCTGGGCATCACCGTCAATGCGCTGGCGCCGGGTTACTTCCCGTCCAAGCTCACCGGCTATGTGCTCGACAAGCATGGCGACGATCTGCGCAACGATACGCCACGCGGCAAACTGGGATGCGATGACGATCTGAAGGGCGCGGCGCTGCTGCTCGCATCGGACGCCGGCGCGCACATCACCGGTCAGGTTCTCGCCGTCGACGGTGGCGCCAGCATCATCTGACGGTCAGGAGAGGAGAGGCAGAATGAACGCACTCAGCCGTTTCGGTACGAAATACCCGTTTCACCCCTATCCGACCGGCTGGTTCAGCGTCGGCTTCACCGACGATCTCGCCCCCGGCGCCGTCCGCCCGCTGCGCTATTTCGATACCGAGCTGGTACTGTTCCGCACCGAGAGTGGCGCGACCGTCGTCACCGACGCGCATTGCCCCCATCTGGGCGCGCATCTCGGCTATGACAGCTGGGTGGAGGGCGAGACGATCGTCTGCCCCTTCCATCAATGGCGCTACGATACCAGCGGCAAGTGCGTCCATGTGCCCTTCGCCAAGGCGATCCCGCCGAGAGCCAGGGTGCGGACCTGGCCGACGGTAGAGCGCGGCGGGATGATCTTTGTCTGGCATGACCTGTCGGGCCGGCCGCCGCTCTGGGACCTGCCCGTCTATGACGAGAGCCGCCGCATCCCCGATGCCGGATTCCGCAAGCTCCACGACGATTTCGGCGCCGCGCATCCGCAGGACGTGTTCGAGAACGGCGTCGACTTTGCGCATTTCCCCGGCGTGCATTCGACCGGACGTGCCGTGTCCGACGGCGAGATCCGGATGGAGGGGCACCGTTTCTTCAGCCCCGTCCGCATCCTGCCCGCGGGTTATGAAGGGCGGATCGACAATGCGACCGAAGGTTCAACCGTCAATTCGGAAGTCGTTGGCGGCGGCCTGTCGCGGGTCGAGAGCCGGACGCCGCATGCGCCGGGCATCAACACCATCTATTATGTCTCGGTCACGCCGGTGGATGCGTCGCTCAGCCATTATTACGTCCACCAGTTCTTCCTGATCGACGACGACTGCCCGATGTCGCGCGACGAAATCGCCCACTTCACCGCGCTCGCGGCGGAGCATGGGCTGCGCGAGCAATATAGCGACGGCAAGATCTGGCCCCACAAGGCCTATGTTGCGCAACCGATGCTGACCTCGGCCGATGGGCCGATCCTGAAATATCGCGAATGGTACAAGCAGTTCCATCCGGCGGTGTGAGGGGCGGGGCTCCTCGAACCTGAAATCCGCCCGTCATGCCGACCTCTGCCGGCATGACGGTGAATCGGCCAGCCACCCTAATCCCCGGCCAATTCCTCCAGCACCGTGGCGAAACGCTGCCTCGCCCGCTCCACATATCGCGGATGCGTCAGGATCTTCGCGCGGCCGGCGACCGCACCGTCGAACGCGATCGCCGCCGCATCCTCGGGGCTGATCGATTCCGCCGGCGCGGCGCGGTCCGGATCGGCCGTGTCGAAGATGCGCGTCGCGACCGCGCCGGGCATCAGTAGCGACGCGCCGACCGAGGTGTCCGCCAGTTCGCCCTGCAGCGCCTCCACCATCGGCCATAGTGCGTGCTTGGTCGCACAATAGGCGGCGAGCCCCGGGGCGGCGACCATCGATCCGGTCGATCCGGTGACCACCAGCTGCGCCGGTTCGTCCTGCACGATCATCCGCGGCACGAAGGCCTGGAGCGTGACGACCACGCCGATCACATTGACATCGAACAGCAGGCGCCATTCGGCGGGCGGCATGGTCAGCATATCGCCCGCGCGCAGGATCCCGGCATTGGCGAAGAGCAGGGCGATCGGCGGCAGGCCCGCGACGTCGTCCGCGAATGCGGACATCGCATCGGCATCGGTCACGTCCAGGCATCGGACGATATGCCGCGCACCCGCCCGGTCGAGCGATGCCGCCAGTCGCTCGAGCCCGGCCGCATCGCGATCGCAGGCGGCGACCGCCATGCCCTTCGCCGCGGCATGAAGCGCCAGCGCGGCGCCGATGCCCGATGCGGCGCCGGTGACGACCGCCGTCCGCCCCGCCGCCATCACCGGAAGTGCGGGATCACATGCGTGCCGATCTTGCGCAGCGTCTCAAGCTGCGCCCATTGCGGTACGGTGCCCATATTGGTCATGAACAGGATTTCGTCCGCGCCCGCCGCAGCGAGCTGTTCGACATAATTGATGCAGTCCGCGACGCCGCCATAGGCGTTCTTGGCGCTCAATATGCCCTCGCTCGGCCGGCGGCCATCCTCGTCAGGGCGCAGGTCCATGGTCAGGGTTTCGGACGCCAGCTTGGTCGTGATGATGGTGTCGGTGCCCTCGACCAGCAGCTCCTCGCCCCATTTCTCGGGCTCGGGCTTGGGGCCGCCGCCATACCAGTAATTGAGCGACTCGTAAAAATAGCGCTGTCCGCGAATGCCGATCTTGCGGGCCTGCGCCGCATCGTCGAGCACGATGGTGGGGCAGAGTGCGGCGAGATGCTGGATCGGGCGATAGCCGACCTGATCGGCCGGATCGCGCCCGGCCCAGGCGTCGCGATAGAGCTGGTTCTTCTTGGCCACCTCATCGGGGCCGCCAAAGCCCAGGACGAGCGCGCCCAGACCGCGCTGGCCGGCGCGCACCAGCGTGTCCGGATTGGTGCAGGCCAGGTACATCGGCGGATGCGGATCCTGATAGGGCTTGGGATGGATGGGGCGGGGCGGCACGCTCAGATGCGGCCCGTTATGCTCCACTTCGTCCTGAACGAACATCCTGGGGATCAGGTACATCGCCTCGTCGATCAGCGGCTGAAGTTCCTTCAGGTCGTAGCCATAGGCGCCCGCCTCCTGCTGGCTGCCGCCCTTGCCGATACCGAAATGGACCCGGCCCTTGGACAGCAGGTCGAGCGTCGCGATGCGCTCGGCCACCTTGATGGGGTGGTTCATCGCCGGCATCAGGCAGACGACGCCATGGCCGATGCCGATCCGCGACGTCTTGCCCGCGATATAGGCGAGGAATGTCTCGGGCGCGCTCATATGCGCATAATGGGTGAGCGACGTGTGCTCCACGCTCCAGACCACGTCGAAGCCCAGCTGCTCGGCCAGCAGCGCCTGTTCGACCAGTTCGTCGAACACCTGACGCTCGCCGCGAGGCGAGGCATCTTCGGTCTGCGCTTCGAAAATAAGGGAAAATCGCATCGTCACTCTCTCGAATTCTGTTCTCCCCCCGACCCTCCACGCCACGCCCCCCGCTTTCAAATGCCGTTTGGCGGCGCGACCGTTAGCGTCTGAGCATCGCTGGACGCGGCGATTGCCGGATTGAGATCGCTGCCATCGGGCTTGGGCACTCGACCCTCCGGCGCGTGCGCTCCTAGGCCCGGCAACAACGGAGCCTTGGAGTCAGACATGAGCAGCGCGATCAGGATATTGGTCATCGGCGGCACGGCGCGCGCCGGATCGAGCAGCGAGCGCGTGGTGCGCCACGCGCTGGCGGCGGCCGAGGCGCAGGGCGCGGAAGTGGAGCTGTTCGACGGGCCGTTCATCGCCGCCCTGCCGCTCTATGTGCCCGACCGGACCGAGCGTACCGATGCCGAGCTTCGCTTTGTCGAGGCGGTGCGGCGGTGCGACGGGATCATCGTCGGCTCGCCCGGCTATCACGGCAGCCTGTCCGGTCCGATCAAGAATATCCTCGACCTGCTGGAGGATCTGTCGCGCGACGAGCGACCCTATCTGGACGGGCGGGCGTTCGGCGCGATCGTGACGGCCTATGGCTGGCAGGCATGCGGGACGACCCTGGTCGCGATGCGGTCGATCGCCCATGCGCTGCGGGCCTGGCCGACGCCCTTCGGCGCCGCGGTCAGCGCGTCGGCGCCGCTGTTCGATGCGAATGGCGACTGTCTGGATCCCAAGGTCGCCGAACAGCTTGCGATCGTCGGGCGGCAGGTGACCGACTTCGCGCGCTGGCGCCGGTCCGGCCTGGCGGCCTGATGCCGGGTGGCGAAGGGGCTGATCGCTCAATGGCAATAGAGGGGGCGGGGGGCGGCCGATAGACGGGCGGGATCGCGGCCCGTCCGCCGCCGAGAGGACCCCAATGCGCGAAGCCCTGATCGTCTCCACTGCCCGTACCTCGATCGGCAAGGCCTATCGCGGTGCCTATAATGATGCGGAGGCGCCCCTTCTCTCCGGCCATGTCGCTGCCGAAGCGGTGCGGCGCGCGGGCATCGATCCGGCGCGTGTCGAGGATGTCGTGATCGGCTGCGCCGCGCAGCAGGGCACCCAAGGCTATAATATCGGTCGGCTGACCGCCGCCGCGGCCGGGCTGCCGGCGAGTGCGGCGGGCATGTCCGTCGATCGTCAATGCGCCTCGGGACTGATGGCGATCGCGACCGCCGCCAAGCAGATCGTCCATGACGGGCTGGACGTCGCGATCGGCGGCGGCGTCGAATCCATCAGCCTGACGCAGAATTCGCACAAGAACGGCTATCGGGCGCAGTCCGCCGCGGTGACGGCGCACAGCCCGCATATGTATATCGCGATGCTCGAAACCGCCGAGCTCGTCGCCGACCGCTATGGCGTCAGCCGCGACGCGCAGGACGCCTATTCGCTGCAGAGCCAGCGGCGCACCGCCGCCGCCTATGCCGCCGGCCGCTACGATGCGGAACTGGCACCGCTGACGACGACGATGCTGGTGACCGACAAGGCAACCGGAACCGTCAGCGAGCGCGTCGTGACGCTCGACCGCGACGAAGGGCCGCGCGCCGAGACGACGATCGAAGGGCTTTCTTCGCTGAAACCGGTCTGGGGCGGGGGTGCTCTCACCGGGCCGGGGCGTTTCGTCACCGCCGGCAACGCCAGCCAGCTTTCGGACGGCGCCGCCGCCTGCCTGCTGGTCGAGGCCAGCGTCGCCGCGCGAGAGGGGCTTGAGCCGCTCGGCGCCTATCGCGGCATGGCGATCGCCGGCTGCCCGCCGGAGGAGATGGGTATCGGCCCGATTTACGCGGTGCCGAAACTGCTCGCGCAGCATGGCTTGAGCGTCGACGATATCGGCCTGTGGGAATTGAATGAGGCCTTTGCCGCACAGGTCATTCCCTGTCGCGATCGTCTCGGCATTCCGGATGAGCGGCTGAACGTGAACGGCGGGGCGATCGCCATCGGGCATCCCTTCGGCATGTCAGGCGCGCGCATGGTCGGCCACGCGCTGATCGAGGGCAAGCGCCGCGGTGTCCGTCATGTCGTGATCACCATGTGCGTCGGCGGCGGCATGGGCGCGGCCGGGCTGTTCGAGGTGCTGTGATGGCATCGCGCGCGCCCATTCCGCTGCCGCATCCCTTCATCGCCTCGCCCGAGCAGATCATCGACGAGGCGCGCAATGGCCGGATGTTCATCCTGGTCGACGACGAGGATCGCGAGAATGAGGGCGATCTGATCATTCCCGCCCAGATGGCGACGCCGTCGGCGATCAATTTCATGGCGAAGCACGGCCGCGGGCTCGTCTGCTTGGCGCTTTCGAAGCAGCGCGTCGATCAGCTCGGCCTCGATCTGATGAGCCGCAACAACGGCACCCAGTTCGAGACCGCCTTCACCGTTTCGATCGAGGCGCGCGAGGGCGTGACCACCGGCATTTCCGCCGCCGATCGCGCACGCACGATCGCCGTCGCGATCGATGCGGCCAATAGTGCTTCGGAGATCGTGACGCCGGGCCATGTCTTTCCGCTGGTTGCGCGAGAAGGCGGCGTGCTGGTCCGCGCCGGCCATACCGAAGCCGCGGTCGACGTCTCCCGCCTGGCCGGGCTCAATCCTTCCGGCGTGATCTGCGAAATATTGAACGACGACGGCACGATGGCGCGTCTCGACGATCTCATCCCGTTCGCGCAGCGTCACGGGCTGAAGATCGGCACGATCCGCGATCTGATCGCCTATCGCCGCCGCCACGACCATCTGGTGCAGCGCCGTGCGGAGATGCAGTTCGAAAGCCGCTGGGGCGCAGACTGGAAGATCATCAGCTATCGCAACACCGTCACCGGCGGCGAAGTCGTCGCGCTGGTGAAGGGGGCGGTCGACCCTACCCAGCCGGTGCTGGTGCGCATGCACGTCCATTCGCCGCTCGCCGACCTGTTCGCCGAGGAGAATGGCCGCTCGGGCATGCTCGATCGCGCGATGATGGAGATCGCCGAGGTGGGGTCGGGCGTTCTTGTGGTGCTCAGCTCGCCCGCGCCCGACCTGGTCGCCTGCATCATCCGCGCGCGGCAGGACGGCCGCGAGGAGAGCGACGGTCGCCGTGTCGCGCTGCGCGAATATGGCATCGGCGCCCAGATCCTCACCGATCTCGGCATCCACCGGATCACCCTGCTGAGCAACAGCGACACCAATTATGTCGGCCTGGACGGCTACGGCATCGAGATCGTCGGACAAAGGCCACTGCTCGACGCCGACTAATCTTGCAATCTTATATACAATATGTTCGTTTAACGGGAATCAAGAACAGGAGAGCGCCCATGGCCGATATTCTCATTCGCAACGGAACGGTGGTCGATGGCACCGGCGCGCCGTCCTTTACTGCGGACATTCGCGTCGCCGACGGCGTGATCGCCGAGATCGGTGCCGGGCTCGCGCCTACAGGCGGAGAACGCGTCGTCGATGCCGAGGGCTGCATTGTCTCTCCCGGCTTCATCGAGCCGCATACCCATATGGACGCGGTGATGTGGTGGCAGCCGAGCCTCGATCCGCTGCCCGGTTATGGCGTGACAACGATCGTGATCGGCAATTGCGGCTTCACTGCGGCGCCGGTTCATTCCGACCCCGAAGTCCGCATGGAGATGGTCAAGATCTTCTCCTTCTTCGAGGAAGTCCCCGAAAAGCCGTTCCTCGACACGCTGCCCTGGGACTGGAGCAGCTGGTCCGAATATTGGGCGTCGATGAGCGAGAAGTGCCGCGTCTCGACCAACATCGCGGGCTATGCCGGGCATATCGCGATGCGTCTGGCGGTGATGGGCATGGATGCCTGGACCCGCGTCGCCACGCAGGACGAAATCCGGCAGATGTGCGCGCTGCTGGAGGATGCGATCGATGCCGGCGCGCTCGGCATGTCGTCCAACCTGATGGATCATGACAGCAAGGATCGTCCGGTGCCCAGCCTGGTCGCCGACGATGCCGAATGGTCGGCGCTGATCGGCGTTCTCGCCAGCCGCCCGGGCAGCCAGCTTCAGGTGATCCTCGACACCTTCTTCAAGCTGAAGGCGCCCGAACAGATGGAACGGCTGGGCAATCTCTGCCGCGATCGCGGCGTGCGCGTCCAGATGGCGGGCGCGGGCGGGTTGCTGCGCTTCCAGGATTCGATCCGCGAGAAGATGTGGGAGATCACCGCACGGCAGAAGAAGGAGGGTTTCGACTTCTGGCCGAGCTTCGCGCATGTCCCGCCGACGACGGCGCTCAATTTCTTCAGCAGCTCGTCCTTCGCCCAGGCCAATGAATATGTCTGGCACGAGGTCGTCCAGGCCAAGACGGCCGAAGAGAAGGTCGCATTGCTCGAGGATCCCGATTTCCGCGCCCGTGCACGCGACAGCTGGGACAACAAGGCGTTCAAGCAATCGCTGGTCGCCAATCCGCACATGATGCTGCTGATGGATTCCGACACCGGCGCCGGCCCGCTCGGGCTCAGCCTCAAGGATCTGGCCGAACAGCGCGGCGTCCATCCGTCGGACGCGCTGGCGGACTGGGTGCTCGCCAATGGGGTGAACTCGATCGTCAATCGCGTGCCGCATCCGATGGCCTATGAACAGACCGTCGAGATGCTGAAGGACAGCCAGACCGTCGCCAACATCTCCGACGCGGGCGCCCACGGCCAGATGCTGTGCGGCGGCGGCGAGAACATGCTGCTGCTCACCACCTATATGAAGAACAACGACCTGACGCTTGAGGAGGCGATCCACGTCCAGACCGGCAAGCAGGCCGAGCATTTCAACTTCGGCGATCGCGGCGTGCTCAAGACCGGCTATCGCGCCGACATCGCGGTGTTCAAGCTCGACGAGATCGAAGCCCGCCCGCTCAAGCGCGTCTTCGACGTGCCCGACGGCAAGGGCGGCTTCACCTGGCGCTTCACGCGCGATCCCGCGCCGATGCGCCTGACGCTCGTCAACGGCGTGCCGACGTTCGAGAATGGCGACTTCACCGGCGCGCTGCCGGGCGAGTTCATCGGCCCGGTCATCCGCAAGGTCGCATCGGCGGCGGCCTGAACCGCCCGCGAGAGGTAACGGAGAGGGAAAAGCGATGAACGAGGACGATCTGCCATATCTGCAGCGCGGACGGCAAAAGGTCGAGACGACGAGCAGCGTGCTCATCAGCTCGTCCAAGTACATGAACGACTATCGCATCCGCGAATGGGTGACGACCCAGTGCCTCAAGCGCAACGGGCGCGACTATCCGACCACCTATGGCATCCCGGCGCTGATCGATGCGGTCCGCGAGGTGCAGGATCACGAGCGGATCGAGGTTCTGTTCGACGAGGCGCGCAGCGGCTGGCCCGAATTCGACCGCTGGCTGGACGAGCGCTGGCTCGCCAAGCTGACGCGCGAGGACATGAAATCCTGTCCGGAGGGATCGGTCGGCGGCATCTGGTACAAGCAGCTTGTCGGCGCGGGGATGCAGGTCGACATCATCCCGACCTTCCAGCCGCGCTCAAGCTTCGAATATTTCTTCCTGCGCGGCGTCCAGATCCACGACATCATGCATATATTGAGCGGCGGCGGGTTCGACGGGATCGGTGAGATCATGCCCGCCTTCCTGAAATACGGAAACCTGTTCCGCCATTTCAACGCGGAGCTCGCCGGGCTGCTCAACGTGCAGAATACCTTGCTGACCATCCCGATGTTCATGCGCGGACCGCTCCATTATCCCGAGCTGTTCACGCGGATGTGGGATCTGGCGCATTATGCGATGAAGGTCGGCGAGGAGTCCGATGCGCTTTTCATCCCCCGCTATGAGGAATGGCTCGATCTTCCGCTCGAGGAGGCGCGCCGCAAGTTCGGCGTGCGCGGCGCGCGGACGATCGACACGTCACGCGAGTCGGATTTCTGGGACGAGCGTGCGCCGAGCTTCGATCCGATGCCCGACGAGCCGCAGGCAGTGGCTGCGGAGTAGGGACTGTCGTCATCCGGTCTTTGCCGGGGTCACGTTGCTTGGTTTGCGAATGGTTCGTCACGGAAACGGCGGGAGGGCTTCTCCCGCCGTTTTTCGTTCACCAGCCTTCGGTCCCGGACAGTCCTATTTCCTCGACGACCGCCAGCGCCTTGGCGAGCGCGTCGGGCTCGGCGGGCAGGCGCGGGGCGCGGGGATAACCGCCGGCCAGCCCGAAATGTTCGAGCAGCGCCTTGGTCACGCGAATGCCGCCATTGCCGTAAAGCGCCATGAACAGCCGCATCAGCTTGCCCCAGCGTTCGAGAAAGGCGGCATTGTCGCCGGCCCTGGCGGCCTCGATCACGCCCATGCACAGCCGCGGCGCGATGTTGCCTTCGGATGACAGGAACCCGTGCGCGCCGAATGCCAGCGCCATCGGCGCCTGGTGCGGCCCGCCGACGCAGATGTCGATCCGGTCGCCCAGCGCATCGGCCAGGGTCCGCAGATAATTGGGATCCTGGTGGCTGACGTTGAGCCCGATCAGCTGTGGATGGCGATCGAACAGTTCGATGATGACCTGGGCTGGAATGACATAGCCCACCGATTGATGGGTGGAGAGGACCGACGGAATATCCGTGCTCGACAGCACTTCGCCGAAATAGGCGTCCAGTTCGCGCGGGGTGGGGGCGTGGCCATGGCCGACATCGAGCGAATAGACTTGCGCCGCGTCCACGCCGGCGGCCTTGGCCTGTTCCAGAAACGCGATCATTTCGCGTGCGGTGCGAGGCTCGACGCCCATGGCGCGGATCGGCACGCGGCCCTTGAGCTCGTCGACCGCGATCGCGAGCAGCCGGCCGGTTTCAGCCTGGGACAGGGTATAGCCCTCACCGCTGCCGCCGCCGCCCACATACACGCCGATGCCCGCATCGCCGAGCTTGCGCAGGTGACGGCGCAGGGCCTGCTCGTCGATCGCGCCATCGGCCGCGAAGGGCGTGATGCTGATGGTGAAGCACTGATAGCGTGCGGCATCGCTGGCCATGGTCTCTCCTTGCAAAGATTCAGTGTGCGCTTATTGCTGTCGATCTGGAAATTCGGTGTGATCCGAAGGAATTCACAAGTGCGGCGATCAGGATGATCGGCCGATGGGGAGCCCGGTTTTGACGACAGGCACGACCAAGCGTCGTTTGCGGCAGCCGCGAGTGGCTGAAATCGTTGCGTCCAGCCTGCGTTCGCGCATCCTGTCCGGCGCGCTGTCCGACGGCGATCTCCTGCCCAAACAGGAAGAGCTGCTCGCCGAATTCGGCGTCAGCCCGCCTTGCATCCGTGAAGCGTTCCGGATTCTCGAGACCGAGGGCCTGATCACCGTCATCCGCGGCAATGTCGGCGGCGCGGTGGTTCACGTGCCCCATTCGGGCACCGCGGCCTATATGCTGGGCCTGGTGCTGGAAGCGCGAAACGTCTCGCTCGCCGATTTGCTCAACGGCATGCGGCTGCTCGAGCCTGCCTGCGCGGCGGAAGCGGCGTCGCGCCCCGACCGCGCGACCACCGTGCTGCCCAAGCTGCGCGAGAATATCGACGCCTGCATGGCGGCGGTCGACGATCCCAGCACGTTCATCGGCCTGGCCCGCGCCTTCCACACCGAACTGGTCAACCATTGCGGCAACGAGACGATGAGCCTTGTCGTCGGCGCGTTGGAAAAGCTCTGGTCGGCGCAGGTCGACCTGCTCGCGCTCAACAAGTCGGTGCATGGCACCTTCTCCGACCGGGCGGTGCGCCTGTCGCTCGCCCACGAGCATGAGCGCATCTATCGCGCCATCGAGGAAGGCGATTCGCTCAGCGCCGAGCGCGCGTTGCGCGAGCATTATTCGGGCGGCGGCGGCGAGCGTCGTCACGGTTTCAGCACCGACGTGACGGTCAAGGCGGACACGCTGCGCGCCTGACCGGGTTCAGAGGGTAAGCCAGCGGGCGACGTCTGCGGCCGCGGCGCGGGGCCGCGGGGCCGCTTCCTCGGCGACGCTGCCGACCAGGATGACGCCCGCCACCTTCTCGCCATCGGCAAGATCGAGCAGCGCGGTCGCCTGGCCGTCATAGGCGTGCCAGCCTGTCAGCCAGTTCGCGCCGTAACCCATCGCATGCGCGCCGTTCAGCACGTTCATGCAGACTGCGCCCGCGGACAGCCATTGTTCCCATTCCGGCACCTTGTGGCCCGGCGTCGCCGCCGAGACCACGACCACCACGAGCGGCGCCGAACTGAGCTTGCGCGTGGAGACGCGCACTTTGGCGGCATCCTCGCGCGCATCCGCGAGTTCCATCAGGCGGCCGACCCATTTCTCCTTGGCGTCGCCGGCGATCAGGATCAGCCGCCAGGGGCTGAGACGGCCATGATCGGGAACGCGCAGCGCGATCTCCACCAGGCGATCGATCTCCTGCGCGTCAGGGCCGGGTGCGACCAGCGCATCGGGCTGGGGCGAGCGACGCAGCGCAAGCCGGTCGGTCGTCGAAGGGGCGGCCGGGCTGTTCGTGGTGACGGTCAAGCGGGCTCTCCTCATCGCCTCTGAATGTCTATCTTTGATAGTAAAGAGCCGGATGCCTCACCAGCGCTCGTTTGGCAATGCGTCGATCTCCAGTTTGACGGGCAGTGGCGAATCATCTATCCTATAAAAGATAGATAGAAATGAGATCGGAAGAGACCCACCGATTTCGTGGATGTCACGGGCGGTTCTTCGAGTCGCCCGATCGATCGCAGGCCGGCGGCGTGATTGCCGGCCGCAACATGGAGGGACGATCATGAATGCTATCCCGCTTCGTTTCGCGGATGTGCGGCTCGGCCAGTCGGTCGAGCTCGACGGTCCGGTCAATCCGGACATTTCGATGGGCGAGCGGGTTTGCGAAATGGTACGCAAATGGTCGGGCTCTCCGGCCGCCTCCCTGGTGTCGATGCAGACGCCCGATGACGGTTTCGCGCCCGACCATGTCGCCGGCCGCGTGATGGCGCGGCATCTCGACGGCAGCAATCGCGCCGATGTGGAAGTGGTGATGCGCGCACGCGACATCTGCGGAAAGGCCGTGGTTCGTGTTGCGCTTGGCTGATGCGCCCGGCGCGGCGCGGGCAACTCCGAACTGGCCAGCAACGGCCGACCGGAGCATAAAGCCGGACATGTCCAAATCCCTGACGCCAAATGTCCCGCGCGAGGTCGCGACGCTGCGGACCCTGCGGATCGCCAAGCATTTTCCATTCTTCCTGGCGGTCGCCGAGGAGCAGAATCTGCATCGCGCCGCGGAACGGCTCAACATCGCGCAATCCGCGCTTTCCCGCCGGATCGCCGATCTCGAGCGCGAGCTGGGCGATGTCGAGCTGTTCGAGCGCCAGGCGCGGGGCGTCGCGATCACGCCCGCGGGCCAGACGCTTGCCAAGGACGTTCGCCGGATCCTGCTGTCGATCGAGGAAGCGCGCCGCAATGTCCGCCGGATCGCCGACGGCGACCTCGGCACGCTGCGTGTCGCCTTTTCCGAAGCGATGCTGCGCCGTCCCGTGCTGCCCGCCGTGCTGCGCGAATTCCGCGCTCTCTATCCGGCGGTCGAGCTTCGTGCCTTTCCGCTGACCTCGGACGCACAGCGCAGCCGGTTGCTCGCCGACGAGATCGACGTCGCCTTCGTCATCGACGAGGCCACCGATGTCGATCAGTTCGACAGGCTCCATGTCGGGCAGGACAGATTCATGCTGGCGCTGCCCGCCGATCACCCGCTCGCCGCGCTGCCGTCGGTCCGGTTGAGCGACATCGCATCCGAGCCCTTGCTCTGGCCGGCGCGCCACATGTCGCCGCGCCTGTTCGACCGGATGATCGCGGCGTTCGATGCGCGCGGCGTCTCGCCCAATATCGCGGTCGAGGTCGCCGCGGTCGATATCGCTTATGAGCTGGCGGCGGCCGGGATCGGCCTGGGCATCATCACCGCGGCGCGGGCGGACCGGACGCCGGCCAATATCGTGCTGCGCGAGCTGGTCGACCTGGATCTGCCGCTGCCGCTCAGCATGTTGTGGCCCAAGGGCAGCGCATCGCCGCTGATCGCCCGCTTCATCGAACTGGTGCAGCAGCGGCTGGCGGAGGAGGCTTAGCCAGCCACGGTCATTCCGGCTTCCGCCGGAATGACCGTGGCTCACCCGCCGAACCGCTCCGCGATCGCCCGCCCGACCCGCGCCACGTCCGCATTGGCGGTCGACAGCAGATCGACGAGCGTGAAGAAGCCGTGCGCCATGCCGGGACGGTCGTGCAGCGTGACCGGCACGCCGGCCGCCGCCAGCGCGTCGGCATAGGCAAGGCCCTCGTCATGCAGCGGATCGCAGCCCGCCAGCACGATGATCGTGTCCGGCAGACCGCCGAGATCGGCGGCGGCGAGCGGCGCGGCCTCCGGGTGGCCACGGCTGGCGTGCGGCACATGATGATCCCAGAACCACTGCATGTCGGCGGTGGAGATCAGATAATCCCCTTTGCCGAAGCGTTCGTAGGAAGCGCGCCCGAAATCCGGCGAAAGCACCGGATAGAGCAGCACCTGCAGGTCGATCCTCGGCCCGCCGCGATCGCGTGCGCGGAGAGCTAGCGCGGCGGCGAGGTTGCCGCCCGCGCTGTCGCCCATCACCGCGATCGGCCCGTCGCCCGCACAGGCCTCCAGCGCCGCCCAGGCATCGTCGAGCGGCTGGGGAAAGGGATGTTCGGGCGCCAGCCGATAATCGACGCTCACCACCTCCGCGCCGCTCTCGTGCGCCAGTTGCCGGCAGACCGGATCGAAACCGTCGAGCGTACCGAACACCCAGCCGCCGCCATGAAGATAGAGGATGCGCCCATGCGCGCGTTCGCCGGCGATGTAATGGCGCACACCGATCGGGCCGTTGGGGCCGTCGATCACGGCGTCACGCATGGCCGATACCGCCGCGCCGCGCCCCTTGGGCAGTGCCGCCTGCCCTTCCGCAAAGGCGCGCCTCGCATCCGCTGGCGAGCCACTGGAGAAGCCGGGCAGGTTCAGCGCGTTGCGGCGGTCGAGGATCGCCTGCATTTCCGGGTCGAGCGGTCCCATCATCCCTCCTGTTTCCCCTGCAATGCTCTCAGCGGACGGGCAGGATCGCAATTGCCCAATTGCGATTCCTTCGATCCGCCTTCGACATTCGACGCCATTGCCTTAGCGGCCGTATTGGACATGGCCATAAAGGGATATGGAGTGGGATGAGTGACGTTCTGATCGCGCGTGAGGAACTGGATTTCCTGTTGTGGGACTGGCTCGGTCTCGACCGGGTGATCGCGCGCCACAGCCCCGACATGGTCGATCGCGAGAGCGCGGACGCGATCCTCGACCTTTCGGCGCGCCTGGCGGCCGACAGTTTCCTGACGCATTACAAGGATGCCGACCGGATCGAACCCTCGCTTCATGGGGGTGCCGTCCATGCGCTGCCCGAGATCGGCGCCGCATTGCGCGCCTATGCCGAACTGGGGCTGTTCTCGGCCAGCTTTCCCGTCGAGCGCGGCGGCATGGGATTGCCCGGCCTGCTCGCCAACGCGTCCTTCGCGCAGTTCCTGGCCGCCAATGTCGCGACCGCGGCCTATCCCATGCTCACCACCGCCAATGCGCGGCTGTTGCTGGCCTTTGCCAACGAAGCGCAGATCGAACAGTTCGCGCTGCCGCAGATCGCCGGCCGCTGGTTCGGCACCATGTGCCTGTCCGAGCCGCAGGCCGGATCGAACCTGGCGGATGTCTCGACGCGCGCGGTGGCCGACGGCGCGGATGCGCTGGGCGACCGGTACCGGCTGAGCGGCAACAAGATGTGGATCTCCGGCGGAGATCACGATCTGGCCGAGAATATCGTGCACCTGGTGCTGGCCAAGGTCGTCGGCGCGGACGGAACTATCGGGGCGGGCACGCGCGGCCTGTCGCTGTTCGTCGTGCCCAAGATCCTGCCCGCGGGCGATCGCAACGACATCGCGGTTGCCGGGCTCAATCACAAGATGGGCTATCGCGGCACGACCAATTGCCTGCTCAATTTCGGCGAGCGCGACGGAGCGATCGGCTGGATCGTCGGCGCGCCGGGACAGGGGCTGCCCCAGATGTTCAAGATGATGAACGAGGCGCGGATCGGCGTCGCGCTCGGCGCGGCGGCGTTGGGCTATCGCGGCTATCGCCATGCCCTCGCCTATGCGCGGGATCGCACCCAGGGCCGCCCGCCCGGCGCGGGGGCGGGGCCGTCGCAGCCGATCATCGGCCATCCCGATGTGCGCGACATGCTGCTTGCCGCCAAATGCTATGGGGAAGGCGCGCTGGCGCTCGTGCTCTACTGCGCGAAGCTGGTGGACGAAGCGGAACATGATCCGGATGCCGAGGCGTTGCTGGGGCTGCTGACCCCGATCGCGAAGACATGGGCGTCCGAATATGGCCTGGCGGCGGATGATATCGCGATCCAGGTGCATGGCGGTTATGGCTACACGCGCGATTTCGATGTCGAGCAGCTCTGGCGCGACAATCGCCTGAACCCGATCCATGAAGGCACGACGGGCATCCAGGCGCTCGATCTCGTCGGCCGCAAGCTGCGCGACGGCGCGGCGCTCGGCCTGCTGCGCGACCGGATCGCGCTCACCGTCGCCGGCGCCGCCGGTCAACCGCAACTGGCGTCTCTCGCCGCGGATCTCGACGCCTGGTGGCAGCGTATCGCGGCGGCGGCCGGGGGGCTGAAGGGCGTCGACCCGGCGGTCATGGCGGCGAACGCGACCGCATTGCTGCGCGCCTTCGGCCATGGTGTCGCCGGCTGGTTATGGCTCGATCGCGCGCTGCTGTGCGTGGACGCGCCGGACGAACCGTTCCGGGGCGGCAAGCTCTGGGCCTGCCGCTATTTCTTCGAACGCGAAATGCCGCGGATCGACGCCTGGCTTCGGCCCGTCGAGGCCCGCAGCGATCTGGTGGCCGCCGTGCCGGCCGATTTCCTGTAGATATTGGGAGGATTTGAAGGATGCCGATCGATCTGAGCGGTCGCGTGGCGATCGTGACCGGTGCCGGCGGGGGGCTGGGCCGCGCCCATGCGCTGCTGCTGGGCAAGCGCGGCGCGAAGGTGCTGGTCAACGATCTGGGCGGCGCGCGCGACGGCAGCGGTGGCGACGGCACGATGGCCGAGGCGGTGGTCGAGGATATCCGCCGCGCGGGCGGAGAGGCGATCGCCAACGGCGCGAGCGTGACCGATGTCGATCAGGTGCAGGCGATGGTCGATCAGGCGATGACGGCCTGGGGCAGCGTCGACATCCTGGTCAACAATGCCGGCATCCTGCGCGACCGCACCTTCGCCAAGCAGGACCTCTTCGATTTCCGCACCGTGATCGAGGTGCATCTGATGGGATCGGTAAACTGCACCAAGGCGGTCTGGGGGATCATGACGGCGCAGAATCGCGGCCGGATCATGATGACCACCTCCTCCTCCGGGCTCTACGGCAATTTCGGGCAGGCCCAATATGGCGCGGCCAAGATGGGGCTGGTCGGACTGATGAAGACGCTTTCGCAGGAAGGGCGCAAATACGACATCCGCGTCAATTGCCTCGCCCCCTCCGCCGCGACGCGCATGACCGAGGATATCATGGACGAGGCGCAACTGGCGGCGCTCGATCCCGCGTCGGTGTCGCCCGCGATGCTTGCCCTGGTCTGCGACGATGCGCCCAGCGGCGTGATCCTGTGCGCGGGGGCCGGCAGCGTCGAGGCGGCGCACGTCACGCTGACGCGCGGCATCCATGTCGGCGACGGGGAGGATGCGCCCGAGCGCGTTCTTGCCGGGCTGGACCGGATCGTCGATCGCGGCGGGGAAATGGTGCCGCCGACGGGTCTGGAACAGTCGCTCTACGAACTGTCGCGCGTTCCCGGGCTGATGGCCGCCGCCGCCAATGGCTGACGCGCTCGCCCCGGTCCGCGACGCGCACCGTTTCGACGAAGCCGGGCTGCTGCGCTGGATGGAGGCGAATGTCGCTGATTTCGGCGGCCCGCTTTCCGTCGAGCAATTCTCCGGTGGCCAGTCCAACCCGACCTATCGGCTGCGCACGCCGGCCCGCGACTATGTGCTGCGTCGCAAGCCGCCGGGCATATTGCTGAAGGGCGCGCACGCGGTCGATCGCGAGTTCCGCGTGATCTCCGCATTGCACGGCACAGGCTTTCCTGTGCCGCGCCCCTATGGGCTGTGCCTGGACGATGCGGTGATCGGCACCGCCTTTTACGTGATGGAGCTGGTCGAGGGGCGGACCTTCTGGAACACCGCCTTTCCCGAAGTGGCGCGAGAGGAACGGCCCGCCTGTTTCGACGCGATGAACGCGACGATCGCGCGACTTCATTCGATCGATCCCGCGTCGATCGGGCTCGGCGATTTCGGCCGGCCCGGCAATTATTTCGAACGCCAGGTCGGCCGCTGGTCGCGCCAGTATCTGGAGGATGAGGATGCGGGGCGCGTGCCCGCGATGGACGCGCTGATCGAATGGCTGCCCGCCAACATCCCGCCAGGGGAAGAGACCAGCATCGTCCATGGCGATTTCCGCTGCGACAATATGCTGTTCCACCCGACCGAACCGCGCGTCGTCGCGGTGCTCGATTGGGAGCTTTCGACGCTCGGCCATCCTCTGGCGGACTTCGCCTATCATCTGATGGTCTATCGCATGCCGCCGGGCTTCTCGACGGGGCTGGCGGGGCTGGACCTGCCGGCGCTCAATATCCCGAGCGAGGACGATTATGTCGCGGCCTATTGCCGGCGCACCGGACGCGACGGGATCGAGCGGCTCGATTTCCATCTGGCGTTCAGCCTGTTCCGGCTTGCGGCGATCATCCACGGCATCAAGGGGCGCCTGATCCGGGGCACCGCCTCCTCGTCCCAGGCAGCGGCGGCCGTGGAGCAGCTCGACCGGATCGCGGCGCTCGCACTGACGCAAACGCGAACGGGGGGCTGATCGATGGATTTCACCTATTCGGAGCGGCAGACATATTGGCGTGATCGTATCCGCGCATTCATGGCTGCTCATGTCGTGCCCGCGCAGGCGCGCTATCATGCCGAACTCGCCGAAGGACAGACGCGCTGGCGCGTGCTGCCGGTGATCGAGGAACTCAAGCAACAGGCGCGCGCCGAGGGGCTGTGGAACCTGTTCCTGCCGCCTTCGGCGCATGATGCCGACGATTATCGCGGCGCGGGGCTGACCAACCTCGAATATGCGCCCTGCGCGGAAGAGATGGGCCGGATCCCCTGGGCGTCCGAGATATTCAACTGCTCCGCGCCCGACACCGGCAATATGGAGGTGCTCCATCGCTATGGGACGCCGGAACAGAAGGCGCGCTGGCTTGCGCCGCTGATGGCCGGGGAGATCCGCTCCGCCTTCGCGATGACCGAGCCCGGCGTCGCCAGTTCGGACGCGACCAATATCGCGACGCGGATCGAGCGGCAGGGCGACGACTATGTGATCAACGGCCGCAAATGGTGGATCTCGGGCGCCGGCGATCCGCGCTGCAAGCTGATGATCGTGCTGGGGGTGAGCGATCCCGATGCCGAGCGCCATGCGCGGCACAGCCAGATCCTGGTGCCGGTCGACACGCCGGGCGTGACCATCGGCCGGTCGTTGCCGGTCTTCGGATTCGACGACGCGCCGCATGGTCATTGCGAGGTCGTGTTCGAGAACGCTCGCGTGCCCGTCGCCAGCATCGTGCTGGGCGAGGGGCGCGGCTTCGAGGTCGCGCAGGGCCGGCTTGGGCCGGGACGGATCCATCACTGCATGCGTGCGATCGGGCTGGCGGAGATGGCGCTCGATGCGATGCTCGCGCGGCTGCTGACCCGCGAGGCGTTCGGCAAGAGGATCGCGGATCATTCGATCTGGGAACAGCGCGTCGCCGAGGCGCGGACCGAGATCGAGATGACGCGCCTGCTGTGCCTGAAGGCGGCGGACATGATGGACAAGGTCGGCAACAAGGTGGCCCAGCTCGAGATCGCGATGATCAAGGTGGCGGGGCCGCGGCTGGCGCTGAAGGTGATCGACGACGCAATCCAGGCGCATGGCGGGGCGGGGGTGTGCGACGATTTTCCGCTCGCCGCCGCCTATGCGCTGGCGCGGACCCTCCGCCTCGCCGATGGTCCCGACGAGGTCCACAACCGCGCCATCGCCCGGCTCGAATATCGCCGTGCCCGCGCAGCCTGAACCATTTAGCGCTTTCATCTCGACGGCGGAGAGATAATATCAAAGATATATAAGAAAGAGGGAGAGTTTATGGACGCGCGCATGCAGCCGGCCTTTGTCGGCATTCCCACGGGGTGGCGCGGCGGCGCGTCGCGCGCGGTGCTGGTCGGGGGCGCGCCGCTGATGGCGCTCATGTTCGCGGCGCTCGGCCCTGTCCTTCCCTCGATGGCCGAGCATTTCGGCGGCGCGACCGGCGGGGCCTTCGCCGCGCAGATGATTCTGACCATGCCCGCGATCGGCGTCATATTCGGCGGCATCGCCGGCGGCTTCTCGGTCGAACGCTGGGGCCCGCGGCCGGTGCTGATCGGTGCGCTGCTCAGCTATGGCATCATGGGCGTCAGTGGCTATTTCATCGAAAGCCTGGGTCTTTTGCTGGCGTCGCGCTTCATGCTGGGCTTCTTCGTCGCGCAGATCGGCACGGCGATCGGCGTCGTCGTCGGCTCCTGGTTCGAGGGCGTCGCCCGCGCCAAGCTGCTCGGCTATCAAAGCGCGGTCGCCGGGGTGTTCGCGGTCAGTGGTCTATTGCTTTCGGGGCTGCTTGCCGAAACGGGCGGATGGCGTGCGCCGTTCCTGCTCTACCTCTTCGCCTTCTTCATCCTGTTCCTTGTGGTGGGCGGCTTGCCTAAGGGTGTGGCGCGCACCGCGAAGCAGGGAGGGGAGCGCGTGTCGCTCGCGCCGCTTGTCGGCCTGTGGCCGATCTACGCGCTCGCGATGTTCCTGTTCGTCGGCTATTTCATGACATCCATCCAGCTTTCCTTCCTGCTGGCCGAGGACGGGGTGGACAGCCCGCTGATCCGGTCGGTGGTGATCGCGACAGGCGTGCTGGCCGGCGGCGTCTTCGGCGGATGCTATGGCCGTTTCTATGCCTGGCTCGGCGAGCGCGGGGTGCAGATCCTGCTCACCGTCATGATGGCCTCGGGCCTGGCGATCATCGGTTTCTCAACCGAGATCTGGATGCTCGCGGTCGGCGCGGCGCTGTCGGGCGGGGGCGGGGGCATGATCCCGCCGCATATCAGCGGCATCCTGCTCAATCGCGTTCCCGCCGAGCTGCGCGCGCGCGCGGTGGGCCTGGAATTCACGGTGCTCTACATCGCCGACTTCGTGAATCCGCTGCTGATGACGCCGCTGCGCGCGGTCGTCGGCATCCACAATGCCTTCCTCTTCGCGGCCGGTGCATTGGTCGTCGCGGCGTTCGTCATGTGGGCGCGTCGCCAAAGAAGGTGATTGCCTTTTCTTATCTATCATATAAGAGATAGAGATATTAGCGGCCAGAGAGTCGCGAGGGATGAGGGGCCTGATTCCCGGTCTGCCGAAAGCTGCGCGGCGCGTTCGCCACGTCGATTTCGTGCGTCCGGCGTCGCGCTCCCGACGAGGGAGATCGCATGCAGCTATCGGGCAAGGTCGCGCTCATCACGGGCGCCGGCGCGGGCATCGGCCAGGCGACCGCAAGGCTGTTCGCCGAGCGCGGCGCGAAGGTGGTTGCGACCGATCTCGACGAGGCCGGGCTCGCCGAAACCGTGCAGGATGTTTCCGGTGGGATCGAGACGCTGGTGTCCGACGCGACGAGTGCCGCGGATGCCGCGCGCGCGGTGGCGCTGGCGCAGGAGCGCTTCGGCGGCCTCCACTTCCTGATCAACGTCGTGGGCGGTAGCCGGCCCGGCAAGACTGTCGTCGAATTCGACGAAGAGGAATGGGACTTCTGGGTCCGCCTCAACCTCACCTCCACCTTCCTGATGTGCCGTGCGGCCATCCCCGCGATCGCGGCGGCGGGCGGCGGATCGATCGTCAATGTCGCGTCGGGCGCGGGCGTCACGGGCATGGGGCGCAATCCCGCCTATGTCGCCGCGAAAGGGGGCGTGATCGCGCTGACCCGTTCGCTGGCGATCGATCATGCGGCTGAGAGTATCCGCGCCAACTGCATCGCGCCCGGCCCGATCCTGACGCCGCTGATGAAGCGCAACCGCTCCGAACAGGAGATCGCCTTCATGTCGAAACTGTCGCTGGTCGGCCGGCTGGGCAAGCCGGAGGAGATCGCATCGACCGCGGCCTTTCTGTGCAGCGAGGATGCCGGCTTCATCAACGGCGAACTGATCAACGTCGCGGGAGGCCGCGGCGGACCCATCTGAACCCCGATCATGAGGAGAGACGAGTGCTTTACGACGCCTATAGCTGCTGGCGCGAACTGACGCCGGCGATCGAGCGCCCGCGCACGACCGTCGACGAGAAGCTCCAGTTCCTGTCGGACAAGATGCGCATCCAGGAGATGATCCACGAATATGCGTTCGCGTGCGACAGCCGCGGCTGGGACATTCTCGAACGGCTCTACGACGAGAATATCGAACGGGTGATGACCGGCACGCTGGACGAGACCGTCAAGGGGCGCACCAATCTGATCGGCCTTCACGCCAAACCGGCGCTGCCCCGGCGCGAAGGCGTCGTCGCTCCGCCGCGCGACCTGTCGAAGATCGTCGGGCTGGAGATCCGCCACCTGATCGGAACCCAGGTCGTCCGCATCTCCGACGACGACCAGTCCGCCTGGGCGCTGTGCCATTATCAGATGGCGCTGGTCGGCCAGGAAGATGGCGCATGGCATCATGGCCTGCACGAAGGGACCTATCTGTTCACCTTCAGCCGGGCGACCGGAGACTGGCGTTTCACCCGCCACCAGATCTGGACCAACAACGCAGCCAATCCGATGTTCTCCGACCCGCGCGCAAAGGCCGCCGCATGAGCCGCTTCGCCGGACGGGTGGCGCTGGTCACCGGCGCCGGGCGGGGGATCGGTGCGGCGACCGCCGCCGAACTGGCCAAGGGCGGTTGCGCGCTCGCGCTCAACGATGTCGATGAAGCGCGGCTGGAGGAAAGCGCGGCGGCGTTGCGCGGGCATGGCGTCAACGTTACCACCCATCTCGGCAGTGTGATGGACCCGGCATTCATCCAGGCTTTCGTTGCCGAAGCCAGTGAAGCGCATGGCAAGGTCGACCTGCTCGCCAACAATGCCGGCGGCGGGCCGCCGATGACGCCCTGGGCCGAGTTCGCCAAATCGGATTTCGCGCATTTCCGCGCGATCTTCGAGATGAACTTCTTCACCCAGGCAATGCTGCTCCACGCATTGCTGCCCGGCATGGTCCAGCGCGGCTATGGCAAGGTGGTCTGCGTCAGTTCGATCTCCGCGGTGCTGGGGCAGGAGTCCGGCGCGGCCTACGCGTCGGGCAAGCTGGCGCTGCATGCGCTGGTCAGTTCGGTTTCCAAGGAAGTCGCGCGCCACGGCGTGAACGTCAACGCGGTGGTGCTCGGCAATCCGCCGCATCCCAGCCGCACGCCCGAGCGCCAGGCCTATCTCGACAAACTGTCGCATTTCGACCGGGTCGGCCGGCTCGACGAGTTCGGCAAGGCGATCGCCTTCCTGCTGTCCGACGACGCCTCGTACATTTCCGGGGCCGCCGTGCCGATCGACGGAGGGCTGATCGCACCACGACTGAACGAATGATCCGGGGGCAACGCGCGGCCCGACCAACAAGAACAATGCGCGACAATGGAGAGGGAGACATCGATGAGGAAGCTGCATTATCTGCTTTGCGGCGTTGCCGCGGCGTGCGTGTTCTCGAATCCGGCCCTTGCTGAGGGGCAGGCCGGCCAACCCGCCCAGGATGCCGGGGCGACGAGCGATCAGGGGATCGCCGACATCGTCGTCACCGCGCGGCGCCGCGAAGAAGCGCTTCAGGACATTCCGATCGCCGTTCAGGCATTTTCCGGCGATACGCTGGAAACCCAGCGGATCAACAATGCCGTCGACCTGTCCAAGATCGTGCCGGCGCTGACGTCCGCGCAGAGCAGCCGAGACGAAGAGAATTACGTCATTCGCGGCCAGTCCGGATCGGGCGCCTCGATCTCCGGCCAGCAGGTGACGGTGCCCGCCTATTTTGCGCAGGTGCCGCTGCCGATCGGCGATGGCGGCGGGCCCGGCTATTATTACGACCTGCAGAATGTGCAGGTGCTTAAAGGACCGCAGGGCACGTTGTTCGGGCGCAACTCGACGGGTGGCGCCGTGCTGTTCGAGCCGCGCCGCCCGAGCAGCGATTTCAACGGCTATCTCAGCGTCGAATATGGCAATCATGACAATCGCGGGATCGAGGGCGCGATCAACATCCCGATCACGGGCACGCTGAGCGTCCGTTTCTCCGCAAAGGCGCTGAAGCGCGACGGCTTCACCTACAACGCCACCACGCGCAAATATCAGGACGATCGCAGCTTCTTCAGCGGCCGGACCTCGCTGCTCTGGGAACCGGTCGACGGCGTCTCGAACATCCTGGTCGCGGACATCTTCCGCTCGACGACCAATGGCAGCTCGAACATCCTGGCGGCGGTCAATCCGTCCGCGCTGATCCCGACATTGTTCGCCGGGACCGTACAGGCGGCGCTGGCGCAGCAGAATGCGGCGGGCCCGCGCGTCACCTACAGCAATGTCGACGGTATCGACCGGAAACGGTCGTTCGGCATCTCGAACATCACCACGATCGAGATCGCCGACGGGCTGACCTTCAAGAACATCTTCGGCTATCGCCGGTTCAAGCAGCTCAACCGCTTCGACTATGACGGCTCGGCGCTGACCATCCTACACTTCGATACCTGCGCGACCGCCGCGTCGTGCAACGCCCGCGACGCCGACCAGCCCTGGGGCCTCAATATCCGCCAGATCTCCGACGAGGTGCAGTTCCAGGGCCAGGCATTGGACGACCGGCTGAAATACATCGTCGGTTTCTTCGCCGCCGATCTCGATACGCCCGCCGCCAACTATTCGCACCAGACCTCGGTCTTCGGGTCGGTGACCGACGCGAACCAGTATATCGACGATACCTCGCGCGCGGTGTTCGGCAATGTCAGCTATGCGTTCGGCGGCGGGCTCGAAGGGCTCACCGCATCGGCCGGCTATCGCTGGACCCAGGACAAGCGCGCGCTGACGCTGTACCAGGTGACCAGCGGCCGCTGCGTGACGGGGCAGACCGGGACCGTGATCGCCAATCCCGCTCAGGCCGATCCCTGCCGCGCGTCGTTCGAGGCGAAGGCGAGCAGCGACGCCTATACGATCGGGCTCGACTACAAGGTCTCCGACGACACGATGATCTATGTCGCGCATCGGCAGAGCTATCGCGCGGGCGGCACCAATCCGCTCGCCGCGCCAGTGCTGCTGGCCAATCCGCCGATCCCCAACGCCATCTCGCTTTTCTCGTACCAGCCCGAGACGATCCGCGACGTCGAAGTCGGGCTCAAGTCGGACTTCCGGCTGGGCGACTGGCGCGTCCGCACCAATGTGGCGGCCTATCATCAATGGCTCGACGACGCGCAGCTCAACCAGACCTTCGGCGTCGGCACCGCGAATGTCAGCGCGCTGGTCAATGCCGCGTCGGCCAAGATCAAGGGCATGGAGGCCGAGGTGACGATCGCGCCGAGCAGCGCGTTCAACGTCATGGTCGCCTATGCCTATACAAAGGCGAAATACGGTGCGTTCCTCGACTATTCGCGACGCGATCCGGTCACCAACGCGCCGACGGAGCAGGGCGGCCGCATCTTCCCGTTCACGCCGAAGCACAAGCTGAACGTCAATGCGCGCTACACCCTGCCGTTGCCCGACACGATCGGACAGGTCGAGCTGTCGGCCAACTGGGCACACAAGAGCTCGGTGATCCTGGGCCTGGTGCCGTTCATCACCCTGCCGAGCGGCGCGAACGTCTATGACGGCGAGAGCCGCCAGTCGGCGACCGACACGATCGACCTGCATGTCGACTGGAGCAAGGTCGGGGGCAGCCGGTTCGACCTGGCGGTTTTCGTCACCAACCTGGCCAACACGACGTACAAGATCGGCGGCGCGTCGCTGATCAATTCCAGCCTCGGCATCAACCAGCGCATCTATAACGAGCCGCGCATGTACGGCGCATCGCTGCGCTACTCGTTTTAAGGGAGACTATCGGGAATGGCTGAAATCAAACGTCTGGCGGCCAATCCCCGGATGAGTGGCGCCGTCGTGCACGGCGGCGTCGCCTATCTCTCGGGCCAGGTCGCGATCGATCATCGCGGCGGCGCCGTCGCCGACCAGGTGCGCGAGGTGCTCGAACGCATCGACGCGTTGCTGATCGAGGCGGGGAGCGACCGGTCGCGCCTGCTGACCGCGACGATATATCTGCCAGACATGGCGGTTTTGCCCGAACTCAATACGGCCTGGGACCCGTGGATCGTTCCCGGCTGCGCACCGACCCGCACCACGCTGCAGGTCGGGTTGGCCTCGCCGCTCTACGCGCTGGAGATCGCGGTGACCGCGGCGGTGGATTGAGGATCCTCGTCTCTGTTTTCGTCGTTGCGAGAAGCATAGCGGCGGGCCGGAGGCGGCCACAGGCCGGCCAATCCGGCGGTTGATGCGCCCCTGGATTGCCGCGCTTCGATCCGCAGGATCGAAGTTCATCCTGAGTACCCGCCCTGGAGGGCAGCCGAAGGGCGCGCAATGACGGTTATACCACCGCCATCTCCCGCACCAGAACGCCCAGTCTCTCCACGCCCGTCCGCGCGGGATCCGCGCCGATCATCGAGAAGCTCAGGCGGAAGGTGTTGCGCCTGACCGCGACGTTGCTTGCGCCGGCCGGGTAGAAGGCCGCGCCCGAGATGATCGATACCGAATGTTCGGCCAATGCGCGCTGCGCGAACACGGTCGCGTCCATATGGTCTGGCAGTTCGACCCAGACGTACAGTCCCCCTTCCGGCATCGTCCAGCGCACGGCTTCGGGCATATTGTCCGCCAGCGCCTTCAGCATGGAATCCCGGCGTGCGCGGTAGACGGTGCAGGCTTCGGCGATGGACGCATCGAGGTGCGTCTTCACCACCTCGAGCAGCAGCATCTGGTTGAGTGCGCTTGTCGCGAGATCGCTGGCCTGCTTGATCAGGACGAGTTTGCGGATCGCGTCGGCCGGTCCGGCGATCCAGCCCACCCGCAAGGATGGCGCGATGGTCTTCGAGAAAGTGCCGGTCTGGAGGACGGGGATCTTCTCGATATCACCGTGGCGCGCGATGGCGAGCGACAGGAGCGAGGGGATCGGCGCGCCATCGTAGCGGAGCTGCTCGTAGCAACCGTCCTCGACCAGCGCCATGCCGGTCGTATCCGCAAGGTCGAGCAGCGCGTTGCGCTCGTCCAGCGTCATGGTGGTGCCGGTCGGGTTACGGAAATCGGGGCCGACATAGCAGAATTTGGCGCCGGAAAGCGTCTCCGCCCGCCAGTCGTCCGCATCTTCCGGCAGGCCGAGATAGCGGGGCTGATAGGCGTCGAAGGCACGTAGCGCGCCGATGAAGCTGGGGATCTCGACCATCGCTGTGTCGCCCGGCGACAATAGCAGCTTGGCGATGAAATCCAGGCCCTGCTGCGACCCGTTGGTGATGAGGATGTTGTCGACGCCGCATGGCGATCCGGTGCGCGTCAGATACTCCGCGATCCAGGTGCGCAGCGGGCCATGGCCTTCGCTCGGCGCATATTGCAGCGCGGTGCGCGCCAGCGCCCGGTCGGCCCAGATCGCCTGCGAGGCAGCCGACAGCGCGTCATAGGGGAAGATCTCGGGATCGGGCAGGCCACCGCCGAGATGGATGATCTCGCGCGCCGCGAGCAGCTTCATCCGCTCACGTATGTCGGATGCGACGACGCCGTCCATGCGCGATGCGTACAGGCTGTTCCAATCGGTCACGGCGTCGTCCTTCTGATCTGGTTGCGGGGAAGCGAATAGGCGACGACATAATCGCCGCGCGGGGTTCTGAGCGATCCGTGGCCGCCGGCGACGATCGCGACCATCTGGCGGCCGTCGCGCGCGGAATAGCTGATCGGCGTCGCCTGCCCGCCGGCGGGTAGCAGCGCGCGCCACAATTCCCGGCCGGTGGCGGTTTCGATCGCGCGGAGATAGCCGTCTGTCGCGGCGCCGATGAAGGTGACGCCGCCTGCGGTGGTCACGGCCCCGCCAAGATTGAAGATGCCGGTGGGCAGCGCCAGGCCGAACGGGTCCAGCCCCCTGGTGGTGCCGAAGGGGCGGCGCCAGGTGAGTTTGCGACTGTTCAGGTCGATCGCGGCGATCTCGCCCCAGGGCGGCGCGGCGCAGGGGAAGCCGATCGGCGACAGGAACGGCATCAGCCGCAGTCCGAACGGCGTGCCCTGCATCGCCATGGGCGGCATGGGCTGGCCTTTTGCCGGACGCATCGGCCGTTTCGACTCCGGGTCGAAAGGCGCGGCGCCCTCGGCATCGGCTTCGGCGCGCGGGACGAGCTGGCCGACGAACGGCATGGACGAGCTGTTGACGATCATTAGCCCGCGCATCCGGTCGATCGCAACGCCGCCCCAGTTGATCGTGCCGAAGGTGCCGGGCGAGAGCAGCCAGGGCTTCACCGATGGCGGTGTATAGGCGCCTTCATAATGAAGCTCGCGGAAGCGCAGCCGGCACAACAGCATGTCGATCGGTGTCGCCCCCCAGAGCGCGCGCTCCTCGATGAGGGGCGGCGCGAAGCTGGGCATGCCGACCGAATAGGGCTGGGTCGGCGCGCTGCGTTCGCCGGGCGTGGTGGAGCGCGGTACGGTGCGTTCCTCGACCGGCGCGATCGGGCGCCCGTCGCGGCGATCGAGCAGGAAGACCTCGCCGGTCTTGCCGGTCGCCACCAGCGCCGGCACCGCGGCGCCGCCGCCGCCGAGATCGACCAGCGCTGGCTGTGCCGGCATGTCGTAATCCCACAGATCGTGATGGACGGTCTGGAACGACCAGCGCACCGTACCGCTCGCCGCGTCGAGCGCGACGATCGAAGTGCCGTAGCGCTCGGCGGCGGGCGTTCGCAGGCCGCCGAAGAAGTCGGGCGAACTGTTGCCCGTCGGCACATAGACCAGCCCGAGCGCCGGGTCCGCGCTGAACGCCGTCCAGGCATTGGGATTGCCCGCGGAGAACATCTCGCCCGGTTGCGCGGGCGGCTTGCCCGGCGGGGCGCCGGCATCCCACACCCAGCGCAGCGCGCCGCTGCGCACGTCATAGGCGCGGATCACGCTGTGCGGCGCATCGACTCGCTGATTGTCGATGACATAGCCGCCGAGCACCGCGAGGTCGCCGATGATCGTCGGCGGCGAGGTGACGTAATAATAGCCGTCGAAGCGAGGCTGCACGCCCTGGCGCAGATCGACGGCACCCGCTTCGCCGAAGCCGGGGCAGGGCGTTCCATCGCGCGCGTCGACCGCGATCAGCCGCGCGTCGAGCGTCGCTTCGAGGATGCGCGAGGCGCACCGGCCCGCATCCGGAGAGCGATGATGCGCGACACCGCGGCACACCACCGAAAACGCCTTGGACGCGACGACCTTCGGATCGTGCCGCCAGCGCTGTTTGCCGGTCGTCGCATCGAGCGCGACGATGATGTTGCGCGGATCGCAGAGATAAAGCGTGTCGTCGACCGCGAGCGGCGTGGCGGTGAAGCGGCTGTTGGTGCCGAGATCGTCGAGCCCGCCGACCCGATAGGTCCAGGCATGTTCCATCCGCGCCGCATTGGCCGGCGTGATCTGACCCAGCGGGCTGAAATGATCGCCTTTCCAGTCGCCGCCATAGCTGGGCCAGATGCCGTCGGTGACGCCCGCGACCTCGGCCGCATCGCCCCTGGCCGACGGGGGCAGGTCGCGGACGGCGAACCATGCACCGCCTAGGATGACGAGCTGGACGAGCGCGAAGCCCAACAGCGCGCGGCTGCCGATCCGGCACTTCTCGAAGCGTGCCGGCCTGAGCAAAGGTGCGAGCAATGTCAGTATGATCAACAGCAGGGTAGGGGCGAGCAGGCGGGCCATCAGCCCCCAGCGGTCGAGGCCGACTTCCCATACCGCCCAGATCAGTGTCGCTAGGGTTGTCGTGAGATAGAGCCAATAGCCCCAGCGTCGCCGCAACAGGACTGCGATGCCGGCGATCAGCAGCGCCGGTCCCGCCACCGCATAATAGGGCGAACCGCCGAGCGCGGCGAGGCGCACGCCCCACCAGCCCAGCACCGCGCCGATACCCGCAAGCAGCAATCCCGCGAGCGCGCACGCCAGATATGCGACGATCCGCCGCATGAGCCCCTCCTATCCTTGTAATCTTTAATGTAATAGGATGCGGAGGGGTTTGTCGAGCCCTCAGGGCTCCAGGCGGATCGGCATGTGCTTGATGCCGCCGACGAAGTTGGAGCGGAGCCGGCTGACCGGTCCGGCGAGTTCGATTCCCGGGAATCTCGTCAGGATCTCGTTGAGCACCGCGCGCAACTCGATGCGGGCGAGATCGTTGCCGAGGCAGCTATGCCGGCCGAAGCCGAAGGTCAGGTGACGGTTCGGGCGCCGCGCGAAATCGAGCGAGAAGGGGTTTTCGAAGACGGTCTCGTCGCGATTGGCGGAAGGATAGAACAGCACGACCTTCTCGCCCGCCAGGACGGTCTGGCCGCCGATCTCGATGTCGCGCGTCGCGGTGCGCGCCATATAGACGATCGGGGTCACCCAGCGCAGCAGTTCCTCGACCGCGGGCGTCATGATCGACGGATCCTGCGTCAATGTGCGCCGCGCTTCGGGATGCTCGATCAGCGCCAGCATCGCGCCGCTGGTCGCGTTGCGTGTCGTCTCGTTGCCGGCGATCGCGAGCAGGAAGCAGAAGCCGAGTATCTCCATGTCGTTGAGCGGCGTGCCATCGATCCGCGCCTCGACCAGCAGGCTCACCAGATCCTCGCGCGGCGCCTTGCGCCGCTCCGCGATGAAGCGCGCGAAATAGCCGAACATCGCCTGCTGCGCGGCGACGATCGCCTCGCGCGGCAGGTCCACGCTGCCATATTCGGGATCCTCGCTGCCGATCACCGCATTGCTCCACAGATACATCTGGTCGCGATCGTCGGTGGGAACGCCGAGCAGTTCCAGGATGACGTCGAGCGGCAGGCGCATCGCGATCGCGTCGACAAAGTCGATCACGTCGTCGCCCTGTGCCGCCGCGACGCGCGCTGCGGCGACATCGTCGGCGATCTCGCCGCAGCGTGCGATGATATGTTCCTCCAGCGCGCGCATCACGCTGGGCTTGAAGCGTTCGCGCAGGATCATCCGGTTCTTGTGATGCTCGGGCGGGTCCATCGTCAGCATCAGCGGTACCCGCGGGGTGTTGTCCGCAACCATCTGATCCTTGCGCAGGATCGTGACGCCGGGGCTGCTGATGAAATTGTCGCTGTCCTTCCCGATCGCGGTGATCTCCGCATAGCGGGTGATCGCCCAGAACGGCTCGCGCACCCCGTCGTCATGCCAGGCCACCGGCCGGTCGGCGCGCATCTTCGTCCAGATATCATGCGGGTAGCCGTGGCTGGCGAACCGGTCCGGATCGAAACATGCGGGGTCTGCCAGCGGGCGGGCGAGGGGCGCGGTCATGGGATCGTCTCCTAATTAACGATCGTTCACTAGCGTTTTTCGGCATGCGATGCTAGAGGGCTCTGGTGGACGCTGAGACGGATTCGGATACGGGCAGGCGAAGGACGCGGCTGGCGCCTGAGGCGCGGCGGGCGATGATCCTGTCAGCCGCCGCCCAGATGTTCCGGGAACGCGGCTATGCCGCGGCGAGCATCGATGCGATCGCCATGGCGTCGGGCATCAGCGGACCGGGCATCTACCGTTATTTCAAGCGCAAGACCGAATTGCTCGTCGCTCTGCTGGAGGCGGCGGTGGCCGACGCGAACGAAGCGCTGAAGACCATGATGGCGTCGATTGAAGACGGCGACGCGGTGGCGGCCATGGCCGATCTGATGGCCGATCATGCGCTGCGGGAGGGGACAGTCATCGGCCTGCTCCAGGGAACGATCCATGAAATGGACGAGACCGATCAGGCGCGACTCGAGGAGATCCGGCGGGGACTGGTGCTGCGCTGGGCCACCCAGCTTTGCCGGGCGCGGCCGGAACTGACGCTGCAGCAGGCGAAGGTTCACGTGGAGGCCGCCCTGACGCTTCTCGGCCATCTCGCCCGCCGAATGCCGGACCCGGGGGAGCAGAGCCGATATCGTCAGATCGTTCGGGCGGTCCTCCTCGCCTGAAAGGCCGGCGGATGAAGGGGATTCCCTGATGACAACGGCATCGTCGATCGTTCCAACGCATTTATCCGTGATCAAGCATGTCGCGAATTCGCGCCGCCAGATCGGTGAGAGAGAACGGCTTGGTGATCAGTTCGACGCCGGGATCGAGGCGTCCGTGATGGACGATGGCGTTGCGCGCATAGCCGGTCGTGAACAGCACCTTCAGCCCGGGCCGTATCTTGACGGCTTCCGCAGCCACAACCGCGCCCGTCATCCCGCCGGGAAGCACGACGTCGGTGAACAGCAGGTCGACCTTGCCCTCCTGCCGTTCGAGCAGCCGAAGCGCCGACGCGCCGTCATGCGCTTCGAGCACGCGGTAGCCGAGTTCGCGCAGGACCTCGACGGTATACGCCCGGACATCGTCATCGTCCTCGCACACCAGCACCGTTTCGTCGGGTGATCCTTCGGGGGCTTCTGCTCCGGCCTGCTCATGTTCGGGTTCGATGATGCCGAGGTAGCGCGGCAGATAGATGCGCACTGTCGTGCCATGGCCGGGTTCGGAATAGATCTTGATATGTCCGCCCGACTGTTTGACGAAACCATAGACCATCGACAGGCCCAGGCCGGTCCCGCGACCGACTTCCTTGGTGGTGAAGAAAGGCTCGAACACGCGCTCGAGCGTCGCCTCATCCATGCCGGTGCCGGTGTCCGACACGCAAAAGGCGACATATTGGCCGGGGACCGACCCGGCGTTGCGAGCCGCATAATCGGCATCGAGATGCGCATTGGAGGTCTCGATGGTGACCTTGCCCCCACCCGGCATGGCGTCGCGCGCGTTCACTGCCAGGTTGAGGATAGCGCTTTCAAGCTGGTTGGGGTCGGCCTCGACCCGCCAGACCCCGGCTGCAAGCACGGTCTCGAGTTCGACCGTTTCGCCGAGTGTGCGGTGAAGCAGGTCGGACATTCCACCCACAAGTCGATTGGGTTCGATCGGACTGGGTTTGAGCGGCTGGCGGCGGGAGAAGGCGAGCAGCCTCTGGGTGAGCGTCGCCGCGCGTTCCGCGCCCGTCTGGGCATTTGTGAGCGCCCGCTTGATCCGTGCCTCGCCGCTCTCGCCGACATGCCGGCGCGCCGCATCGATATTGCCCAGGATGATGGTCAGGAGATTGTTGAAATCGTGCGCGATGCCGCCGGTCAGCTGGCCGATCGATTCCATTTTCTGCGCCTGGCGCAGCGCCTCCTGCGCGTCCTCGCGCTCGCTGATCGCCTGGGACACGCGCTCCTCGAGCGACTGGTTGAGTTCGCGCAGTGCCGCTTCGGCCTGTTCGCGGTCCCCTATTTCTCGCTGGGCGGCCTCGAACAGCCGGGCATTGTCGAGCGCGATCGCCGCCTGCCCGGCGATACCGACGAGCAGATCTTCATGCCGCGCGTTGAACCGGGCGGGCTCTGTATGGCCGAAGAACAGCCCGCCGATCACCTCTCCCGAACGCGAGATCACGGGGACGGCGAGATAGGATCTGACCGGAAGATGCCCCTCCGGCATGCCCTTTCGCGGCGTGTTGTGGCCGTAGCGGGGATCCTGGGTGATATCGTCGGAGCGCACGACGCCTTCACCGCCGAAGGTCGGCGCAAACACCGCGGTGTTGCGCGGCATCGGGAATTTCTCGAATTCGGAACGATCGACGCCCGAAATGGTGAAGAGCATGTAGCTCTCGCCGCTGGCGTCGATCACATTGTAGAAAAATGCGCCGAACTGGGCTCCGCTCAGCTCGACGCCCGCATCGGTGACCAGCTGCACGATGCGCTGGGTTTCGAGCCCGGTGCCGACCGCTTCGCCCATCCGGTTGAGCGTCTCGAGCCGGCGGGTCTGCTCTCGAAGGCCGCGACCGCGCGCTGCTGTTCGGTAACGTCGAAGCCGTCGCAGAAGATGCCGGACACCGCGCCATCATCGTCGAAGATCGGCGCATAGATGAAGGTGAGATAGCGTGTCTCGGGCGGTTCGCCGGGGGTGCGGCTGTAGGTGACCGGCGACGCGGTGAACTCCGCCTGCTGACCGGATGCGTAGACTGTGTCGAGCTGCTCGAAGAATCCCTGGCCCTCGATGCTGGGAAAGGCGTGGCGGATCGATTTGCCGACCCAGTCGTGGCTCCCGAATACTTCGCGATGCGCGTCGTTGACGAACTCGACGACATGAGCCGGGCCTTCCATCACGATGATGAAGCCGGGGGCCTGCTCGAATTGCTGGCGCTGGCGTCTGGCACTCGCTTCACGGCTGCGTTCCGCAAGCACCCGGTCGGTCGTATCGACGACAATCGCGATCACGCCGCCGGGCTTGCCGCTTTCATCGATGACGGGTGAATAATCGAGGTTCATCCACGCCCGAGCGGGCTTGCCGTGACGGTCGAGCGTCAGTTCCTGGTCGCGATAGGAAAGCGTCCCGCCAGCAAGACCGACCTTCATGACATTGTCGTTGAAATCGGCGACTTCGGGCCACCCCTCGCGCACCCTGCTGCCGAGCAACCGGGGGTGTCGGGTTCCGGCGAATATCGAATAGGCGTCGTTGTAGATCATGATGCCGTCCTCGCCCCAGAGCAGGACGATCGGGATCGGCGAACGCAGCAGAAAGCTCGTGATCGTCTTGAGGCTTTGCGGCCAGGCCATGGGCGCGCCAAGACCGGTCATGCCCCAGTCGAATGTCGCGATCCGCCCTGCCATCTCCCCGGGTGTGTCGAGGAAATCCGGTCGTTCGACCGGCTCCAATGCGATATCCGACAGTGCGGCCTCCCCCGTTTTGCGCGTGTAATCCGCGCAAACGTTCCATGACCGCAAAAAGTCCCGAGGAAATTCGAAAATCGCCTATTTTATAAGCGCGTGGCCCCAACCGGCGTCAGGGCCCGACGCAATCGGCCGTCAATGGCTTCACAAGAGAGCCGGCAATGACTGCCAGACGATTGCGACCGCGGACAGGAACGCCTGCGTCAAGATGGTCGATCGCCGCCAGCGATCGAAATCGGTATCGAGTGTGATGCGCAGGGCCGACCGGACAATGAGGATATTGGCGGCCAGCGCGATCAGGGTGAGAGCGACGATCGCCAGTCGGGCCGGTCCGATTAAACCCAGCGCCTCACCGATCACGTAAAGCGCCAGAAAATGCGCGGCCCATATGATGAGGCCGCCGAGCAGCAGGAACCAGCCGCCCTTCATCCAGCCAGCCGTGCGATCAGGCTGCCGGCAAACCCTTGTAATGCCGCATAGCTGATGAAGAGCGCGGCGAGGTCGACGGTGTTGCTGCGCGGCCGGGCAAGCGCGCCCGCCGCCGCCTTGGCACCGACAAAGCCCGCCATCAAAAGCCCGATCGCGACAAGGGCGGCGTGGAGCGCCAGCAGTGCGTGGACCGTCGCGGCCTGCCCGCTGTCCTGCGGCGCCAGGATCGCGCGCCAGCCGCCCCAGTCGGTCCAGCTCGCCCAGCCGGTGGACACCACTGCCGCACCCAGTAGCAGTGCCGCCCCCGCTGCGGATCGCCCGAGCACCGGTCGCGAGAGCATCGCGGAGGCAATGGCGGTGACGTGGAGCGCGTAAACCGCCACGCCATCGGCGACATCGGGCGGTTCCACCCAATAGTCGCGCTGATTGCCCATCAGGTAGAGCAACGAGAAAATCGCCATCAGGAAGATCATGCCCATCACCACGATCAGCACGATCATCGCCCACCAGCCATGGCTGCTCGGTCCTGTGACATAGGTGGGCACGCGGATGCCTGCGCCGATATCGACGCTCTTCTCCTTAACCGGCCGATCGGTCTCCCAAAGCCAGCGCAAGGTGGCGAGCGTGGCGAATACGCCGCTGGCGACGCCGAAGACATAGGCCTGTACGGTGAGCGCCAGGAAGAATCCGGCGGTGAATATGGCGGCCGCGAACGGCCAGACGGATGGCCCCGGCATGATCTGCAGATATTGCGGCTCGGCCAGCAACGGGCTGGTCACGATCGTCTCGCGCTTGCCGGTCGCGGATCGCGGCAGGAAATAGCGGCCTGCCGCGACATCGTCGCAAATGCCCGGCTGGTCCCAGAGCGGCTCGCGGCTGTGGATGACGGGGATCGAGCGCGTCGAATAGAGCGCGCTCGGCAGCCATTCGAGCGTTCCACCGCCATAGACGTTGCCGGCATTGCCCTCTGCCGGGGCGGGTCGGAAATTGCGGATCAGGTCGATCACGAACAGCAGCACGCCGGCCGCAAGCACGAAGGCACCGAAAGTGGAGATCAGGTTCGGCAGATCCCAGCCGCGATCGGGAAGATAGGTATAGACCCGGCGCGGCATGCCCATCAGCCCGGCCAGGTGCATCGGCATGAAGGCGATGTTCATGCCGATGAACATCAGCGCGAAGATCCAGCGGCCGAGCCGCTCGGACAGTGCCCGCTTCGAGACCATGGGGATCCAGTAATAAAAGGCGGCGAAAAGCGGGAAGACCATGCCGCCGATCAGCACGTAATGGAGATGGGCGACGATGAAATAGCTGTCATGCGCCTGCCAGTCGAAAGGCACCATCGCGACCATCACGCCGGTGAGGCCGCCGGTCACGAACACCAGCAATGAACCGATCACGAACAGCGCGGGCGTGGAGAAACTGCGCCGGCCGACCGCGATCGTCGCGATCCACGAGAAGACCTGGATGCCGGCGGGCACGCTCACCGCCATCGACGCGGCGGAAAAGAAGCCGTTCGACATCGGGGGCATGCCGATCGCGAACATGTGATGCGCCCAGACGCCGAAGCTGATGAAGCCCGTCGCCAGCATGGCGAGCACGATCAGGCGATAGCCGACCAGCTCGGCGCGCGAGACGGATGCGACGATCATCGAGAGCATCCCGGCCGCGGGCAGGAAGATGATGTAGACCTCCGGGTGACCGAAGAACCAGAAGAGATGCTGCCACAACACCGGGTCTCCGCCGCGCGTCGCGTCGAAGAAGGGCCAATTGAATGCACGCTCGATCTCGAGCAGCAATGTGGCGAGGATCACGCTGGGAAATGCGATGATGATCATCCCCGCGAACACCAGCATCGCCCAGGCGAAGATCGGCATCCGGTCGAGGCTCATGTTCGGCGCGCGCGTGCGCAGCACGCCGACGATGATCTCGATGGCGCCGGCGATAGCGGAAATCTCGATGAAACCGATGCCAAGCAGCCAGAAATCGGTGTTGATCCCGGGCGAATAGGCCTTGGACGTCAGCGGCGGATACATGAACCACCCCCCGTCCGGGGCCAGCCCGATAAAGAGCGAGGCGAAGAAGCAGAGCCCGCCCACGGCATAGGCCCAGAAGGCATAGGCGGAGAGGCGGGGGAAAGGCAGGTCGCGCGCGGCAAGCATCTGCGGCAGCAGCAGCACGCCGGCGGCCTCGACGGCCGGCACCGCGAACAGGAACATCATCACCGTGCCGTGCATGGTGAAGACCTGGTTGTACGTGCCCTGCGGCAGTATCTCGAGCAAGGGCGCGGCGAGCTGGACGCGCATCAGCAGCGCAAGCGCGCCCGCCAGCAGGAAGAACAGGAATGCGGTGCCGAGATAATAGACGCCGACATAATTGTTGTTGACGACGGTCAGATATTGCCAGCCCCTGGGCGCGCACCAGATCCGCTCCAGTTCCTCCACCTCGCCGTTCGGACGCGCCTCCTTCGTGGGGAAGCGATCGTAGAGCGCGTGGTCGAAGCCGGTTTCCGACTTCACTTCAGGCTGCCCATATAATCGGTGATTGCGCGAAGTTCGTCGGCGGGTAGCTGTCGATAGGCGGGCATGCGATTGCCGGGCTTCAACGCCTGGCTGTCGGCGATCCAGCGGCTGAGCGTTGGGCGGTCATTAGGCAGGATGCCCGCGCCCAGCGAACGACGTGACGCGATATGGCTGAGATCGGGCCCGGCAAGGCCGTTGGCGGCGGTGCCGCCGACCGTATGGCATGCGGCGCAGCCGCGTTGCTCGAACAACCGCCGGCCGGCGCTTTCCGGCGGACGAGCGGGCGCGGTTCGTCCAGCTTGCCAGCGCACGAAATCCGCGGGCGTATGCGCGATCACCACAAAGCCCATCAGCGCATGCGGGCCGCCGCAATATTCGGCGCATTGGCCGGCATAAACGCCCGGCGCATCGGCCTGGATGCGCAACCGGTTGGTGCGGCCGGGGATCATATCCATCTTGCCGCCGAGGCGCGGGATCCAGAAGCTGTGGACGACATCCGCCGATGCCAGCTCGATCATTACGGGCCGACCGACCGGGATATGCAGTTCGTTGGCGTCGCGGATGCGTTCGCGCCCGCTCTCATCGAGATAGGCGACGCGCCACCACCACATCTCGCCCGTCACCTGCACGCGCATTTCGCCCGCGATCGGATCGGTTGCCGAAAGCCGGCTGGTCAATGTCAGTCCCCAGATCAGCAGGGCGGTCAGAACGATCACAGGAAAGGCGAAACCGCCGATCCAGATCGCGCGATCGCCGCCCAGCCGGCGTTTGAGCGCCGGGCCGCCCCAGATGGCGATCGCAAGTGCGGCGATCACGACCGCGAGCACCCCGAACCCGCCGAGCAGTAGCGCCCAGGCGAGCCGCGTCACCGGTTCGGAATACGGACCTGCGGGATCGAGTACCGGCGGCGGCCAGCCGGACAGCGCGCGGGCAAGGCGGTCGGCGTTCATCGAACGGCGCGCATATGGGGGGCTCTTTCGCGCGCCATCAGCCCCGTCAAGATTGCCCCACGCCTCAATGCCACCCTTTCGGTAATCGTTACGCAGGGGGAACCGGTGCGGAGCGCGAACGGTTCCGTGATGCGATGCTGCGCACCCTGGTTTTTCCTTTGCTTGCCGCCATGGCTGTCATGGCCTGTGCACCGCAGGCACCTGAGGAAGACCTGTTTTCCGCCTCCGGCGAGGTGATCGCGTTCGGTGGCGGCGATGCCGGCCCGGCCGCGGCCTGCATGCGGTGCCATGGCCTGAGCGGCGAGGGTGATGGCGGCGCGACCCCGCGGCTCGCGGGGCTCGATCCTGGCTATCTCCACCGCCAGCTCGACGATTATGCGAACGGCCGGCGCGACCATGCCCTGATGCGCGCGATCGTGCGGCGGCTGGATGGCGAGGCGCGGGCGCGCGTCTCGGCCTATTATGCCGGGCTGGATTTCAAGGGGACGGAGATGGAGGACTCGGAGAACCCGGAAGGCGCCGCGCTTTATCTGCGGGGCGATCCCTCGCGCGGGCTTCGGCCCTGTGCACAGTGTCATGGCGTTGCCGGGGAAGGTGTCGGTCCGGGCAATCCGCCGCTCGGACGTCAGCCCGCCGCCTACCTGGCCGGACAGCTCGACGCCTGGCGGACGGGGCGTCGGCACAATGATCCGCTCGGCGAGATGCGCGAGATCAGCCGCCGGCTGTCCGCGGCCGAGATCCGCGCGGTATCGCGCTACGCGGCGGGCCTTCCCGGGCTTCGTCCTCGGGCAGTTCGGGCAGCATCCCCAGCAGCACATCGTGGCGATCCCAGAAATGATGCTTCAGCGCCGCACCGACGTGGATCGGGATCATGACGACCAGCAACAGGATCAGCGCGACATGGATGGCCTCCGACCAGTCGAGGACCAGCCATTGCAGCGATTTGGCGAGTGAATGGAAGGGCATTTGCGGCCAGGGGATGAGGCCCGCGATGCTGAGCGGCGATCCATCGCCCAGCGCCGACCACATCGCCCAGCCGCTCAAGGGCAGGCCGAAGAAGCAGATATAGAAAAGGACATGGGTGATATGCGCCGCCCATGTCTGCCAGCCCAGCCGGTCCGCATCGTTGATCGGACCGGGGACGATCAGCCGCCAGATCGCGCGCAAAGCCGCCAGTACGAACATCAGCAGGCCGAGCTCGGCATGGACGCGATAGGCGTCGAGCTTGTCGTTCCCTACCGGCATCCGGCTCATCGACCAGCCCCAATAGAGCTGGAAACTGATCAGCGCGGCCATCGTCCAGTGGAACCCCTGACCGACCGGCGAATAGCGCCGCTCGGCGGTGTGGCGCAGTGCCCATGCGCGGATCACCTTGATCATGCGGCCGCTTCTTCCGATCGGGGCGCGAGCGTACGCCAGGCGATGCCGAGCGCCGCCGCGAGATAGAGCCCCGCAGCCGGAGCCCACATGATCAGGCCGGCGAGCTGCTGGTCCTCGATCGGATCCAGCCCCCAGGCGTAGGTGGTCAGCAAGTGCGGCGCATACAGCGCGTTTCCGGCGAAAGTCAGCAGTGCGCCGAGCAGGCCCATCGCCACCATCGTCACGAGCAGGGTCGCGACCGCGGCCGGTGCGCCGGCGGTGTGGATCGCGGCCCAGAACCAGGTCGCGCTTGCGAGCAGCGCGATCTGCAATATCCAGAAGACGGCGTCGTCGGACAGCGCCGCCGCATAAACTGCGGGCCAGTGCCAACCGTAGAAGATCAGGATCGAAACCGCGGTCGCCGGAATGAGCGCGCCGGCCCGCAGATCGAATGCGCGGACCAGCAGCGGCGCCGCCACGCCGACCATGACGACGTGATGCGCGACGCGGGCTGAGAACAATGCGCTGGTCAGCGCGCAGAGCGGCGAGACGAACAGCAAGGCGAGCAGCATCCATCCGGCCGCGAAGGCCGGACGGTCCGGTTCACGCCGCCAGCCGAGCAGGGCGGCCAGCAGCATCGCCGAGATCAGCACCGGATCGCCGTTCCATTGCGTCAGCCACCCTTCGGGATCGGGGGCGCCGCCGCAATAGGGCGTCCAGCTCATGATGCTCCCGATGGAGCAGGTGTCGCCGCCGGCGTCGGCGGCGCGGCCTGTCCGAGCGGCACGACCCGCCAGACGGTGTTGGACAGGTCGTCGGCGATCAGCAGCGCGCGGCTACGGGAATCGAATGTCACGCCGACCGGGCGACCGCGCGCCTTGCCGCCCTCGATAAAGCCGGTCACGAAATCGGCAGGCTTGCCTGACGGCCGGCCGCCGGCGAAGGGCACCCACACCACCTTGTATCCCGCCAGGTCCTGCCGGTTCCAGCTGCCATGCTGTCCGACGAAAGCGCCGTCGCCGAAGCCCGGGAAATTGCCCTGCGGCATGAAGCTGAGTCCGAGGGCGGCGACATGCGATCCCAGTGCATAATCGGGCGTCAACGCGCGTGCGACCATGTCGGGCTTCTGGGGATGTACGCGTGGATCGACGTTGTGACCCCAATAGCTGTATGGCCAGCCATAGAATCCGCCCGGCCGCACCGCTGTCAGATAATCCGGCACGAGCTGCGGCCCCAGTTCGTCGCGCTCGTTCACCACTGCCCAGACCGCGCCCTGCCAGGGGTCGATCGCCAGCGCGGTGGGATTGCGGATGCCCGATGCATAGACGCTGCGCGCGCCGGTCGCCCGGTCGATCTCCCAGATGACCGCGCGATCCTCCTCGATCGCCATGCCGCGTTCGCCGACATTGCTGTTCGATCCGATGCCGACATAGAGTTTCGTGCCGTCGGCACTGGTGGTCAGCGCCTTGGTCCAGTGATGGTTGACGCGCGACGGCAATTTTGTGACTTCGCGGCCGGGCGCGGTGATGCTGGTCTGGCCATCGGCATAGGGGAAGGCGAGCAAAGCGTCCTGATTGGCGACGTAGAGCGTGCCGTCGACCAGCGCCAGGCCATAGGGCGCATCGAGCTTGTCGATGAATACAGTCTTCGTCTCGGCGCGTCCGTCGCCATCGGCGTCGCGCAGCAGCGTGATGCGATTGCCGCCCTTCACGCTCGTCTTGCCCAGGCTCTTGATATAGCCCGCGATCACGTCCTTGGGGCGCAGCTTGGGTGCATTGCCGCCCGATCCTTCGGCGACCAGAACGTCGCCATTGGGCAGGACGAGCATCTGGCGTGGAATCTTCAGGTCGGTCGCCAGCGCGGTGATCGCAAACCCCTTGGGAACGGTCGGGGTCGCGCCGTTCCAAGGTGTCTGGCGCGCGATCTTCATCGGCGGGACGAGCGTCTGGTCGCGTTCCGGCAGGCGCGGATCGGGGCCGGTCTGGTCGAGCGCCGGGCCGCTGCCGCCACACGCGGCGAGTGTGAGCAGAAGCGCAATCGACAGGGTGGGACGGATGGTCATCAAGCGTTCCTCCCGACGCCGCGCGTCGAAAAGGCGATCCATCCGGCGGCGAGCGCGAGGAGCGCCGACAGCAGCGACAGGATCAGTCCGCCCGTGCCAACCGAACTCCATCCGTCCCCGCTATGCTTGAAGGCATTGATCAGCCCCAGGATCCACATCGCTGCGACGGCCACGAGATAGACGAGCGCGCGGGAGTGGAGGGGCGAGCGCCGCAGCCGCACGCTGTTGATCAGCGCCCAGAGCAGGACCGGGCCGCCGAACAGCAGCGCACCCGCGTTCAGCCAGCTGGAGAAGTTCGTCCACTGGATTTCCGCGGTGTTGAGATAGGTGATGTCGGTTGCGAGCCCGGCCGGGAACAACGCGACAGGAAAGGCCAGCAATATCGCATGAAGCGGATGCGGACCGATTCTCGATTGCATCTCGGTGATCATTGCCATCTCCCGTAGCGCGGCGAAGGGCCGGCGCCATCGCGAAACAATCCCCGAGATCAGCCAATGGTTTCATGGGCGACGCAGAACCTGTTGCCCGCCTTGCGCGTTGATGCGCCATCGACCTGAGGAGGCGAGCGCGCGCATGACCGAATGGATCACCGGCCTGATCGAGGATATGGGGTATCTCGGCATCGCATTGCTGATGTTCCTCGAGAACCTGTTCCCACCGCTTCCATCCGAAGTGATCATGCCGATGGCCGGCTTCACCGCGAGCGGCGGAGAGTTGAGCCTGGCGGGTGTGTTGGTCGCGGGCACGGCTGGAACGCTGTCCGGCGCGCTCTTCTGGTACGGCGTCGCGCGCTGGCTCGGCGAGAAGCGGCTGAAGCGCTGGGCGGGCCGTCATGGCCGCTGGATCACGCTGTCGCCCAAGGATATCGACGCGCTCGACCACTGGTTCGCGGCGCACAGCCGCTGGGCGGTGCCGGTTGGCCATCTGGTTCCCGGCATCCGAACCTTGATTTCGATCCCGGCGGGTATCTTCGGCATGGGGCTGCCGCGTTTCATGCTGCTGACCCTGGCCGGCGCAGGTGCCTGGACGAGCGCCCTCGGCCTGGCAGGCTGTGCGCTTGGCAGCCGCTATGAAGAGGTCGAGCGCTATCTGGGACCGGCCAGCAGCGCGATCATGGCGGTGATCCTGCTTTGGTATCTTTATCGCGTCGCGACATTTCCGGGCGCGCGCGAACGCACATGACCGAGCGATCCACCTTTCCCGGTGCGACGCGGATCGCCGGGGAACCCGATGGTGCTGCTCCGGTTTCAGCAGGAATGACAGTCGCGGATCGATTCCGACAATTCCTCCATGCGACCGCGCTCGAACTCGAGGCGGATATCGACCGGCTCCAGAATTTCCTTGCCGGAGACGCGCATGGCGAGCGTGTTCGAATGCTCGCTTATGCGGGTTATCGCAACGGCGCGGAGATGCGGGTGAGCGGGCGTATCGTCCGATATGCCGAGCCGTTGAAGACCGGCCGTTCGACCTGGTCGAAGGCGCGCGCCATGATGGCGATCTACAACAGCCACGAGGTCGCGGGCGTGGATGTGCGCTGCGCGTTCGGTGGCGTGCAGCACGATGCCGTCAGCGACGAGGAGGGATATTTCCATTTCGCCCTCCCCGTCGACCGTCCCTTGCCCTCGGCCACAAGGTGGGAGGCTGCCACGCTTTCGACGCCGCGACGCGAGATGCAGGCGGCATCGGTGGCGGTTCCGATCCTCGCACCGGGTGTCGATGACCGCTGGGGCATTATCTCGGACATCGACGACACCGTGATCGAGACCGGCCCGACCAACTTCCTCAAGAACTGGCGACGCGTCTTCGCCGAGCGCCCCGGAGACAGGCTGGCCGTGCCTGGAGCGGCCAGCCTTTATGGCGTGATCGCGGGCAATCACGCCGCGCCGACCCGGCCATTCTTCTATGTTTCATCGAGTCCGTGGAATCTCTACGGCTTCCTGACGGAGTTCATGGAGCTCAACCGGATTCCGCACGGTCCGATGTTCCTGAAGGATATCGGCATCGATCCGACCAAGTTCATCAAGACCGGGCATGACACGCACAAGCTGGCCTCGATCGAAACGATCCTGGCCTTTTATCCCGATCATCGTTTCCTGCTGATGGGTGACAATGGCCAGATGGATGTCGATATCTACGCGCGCGCCGTGCGACGGTTCGGGCAGCGGGTCGCCGCCGTGTTCATCCGCGACGTCGCCGGCGACTGCGCGCAAGGCCCGAAGGCGGAGGCGCTTGCCGAGATCGCGCGCGCCGGCGTCGCGACCTATTGCGCGAGCGGTTTCGCCGATGCCGTCGATATCCTGGAAAAGCTCGGCCTCGCCAGGCCGGCAGAGGCGGCCAAGGCGGCGGGCGAAATCCCCGCATCATCATCCGATGCGTGATCGGCAGGACAGGGATCGCCGTGGTGCGGCAGGCATCTGATCAACCGGGTCCGGCTGCCGCCGATGGGCGGGATGTTGTCGCTCATATCAAGTCCAACATCGTCCTCTACGGCGCGCTGACCGCAAATCTCGGTATCGCCATCGCCAAGTTCGTCGCCGCGGCAATCAGCGGATCATCGTCGATGTTGTCCGAAGGCGTGCATTCGCTCGTCGACAGCGGCAACCAGTTGCTGCTGCTCTATGGTCAGGCGAAGGCCCGGCGACCGGCCGATGCCGAGCATCCTTTCGGCTATGGCCGGGAGCTTTATTTCTGGGCCTTCGTCGTCGCGATCCTGATCTTCTCGGTGGGAGCCGGCGTATCGATCTATGAAGGCTGGACACATATCATCGAACCCGAACCGCTTCGGGATCCCATGATCAACTATATCGTGCTTGCCGTCGCTTTCCTGCTGGAGGGGGCGTCCTGGACGATCGCCGTCCGCGAATTCAATGCCGGACGCGGAGATACGGGCTGGTGGAGGGCCGTCCGCCGCTCCAAGGATCCGGCCGGCTTCATCGTGCTTTTCGAGGACAGCGCCGCGCTTCTGGGGCTGATCCTGGCCGCCGCAGGGGTCTGGATGAGCCATGCGACCGGCGATGCGCGGCTGGACGGAGTCGCATCGATCGCGATCGGCGCGATACTGGCGAGCGTCGCGATATTACTGGCACGCGAGGCGAAAGGGCTGTTGATCGGTGAAAGTGCCGATCAGGCGCTTGTCGCCACGATCTGGCATAGTGTGGAACGGCGTCCCGGGATCAGCGCGGTCAATCACGTTCGAACCATTCACACCGCCCCGAACGCCGTGTTCGTCGCGATCAGCGCGGATTTCGAGGATAGCGTGACTATGGGCGATGGGGAGACGCTGATCGAGGCGATCGAGGCGGATCTCAAGAGCAGGATGCCCCAGATCAGTTCGGTCTATATCCGTCCTGAAAAACGCGCCGACGCGGTTCTTCAGGCACGTCCGCCTGTTGCCGCCGGACAGGATGCTCCTGTTCGAACGGAACTTTGAGCATCAGGTGCGCATTCGCCAAAGCAGCAAGGATTTCAGTGCGCCGGCATGGGTTCGTGGGCGGGGCGACGCCTGATTCATGGAGAACCCGCATGACCAATATTCGCTCATTGCTGACCGCGCTCGGAACCGTCGCGCTCCTGTCCGGTTGCGCGACGCCGACTCCCTATCAGCCGCTCGAACGCGGCTCACGGACCAGCGGCGGCTATAGCGACCAGCGTATCGAGGCCAATCGGTACCGGGTCAGCTTCGCCGGCAACAGCATGACCTCGCGCGAGACGGTCGAGACTTATCTGCTCTACCGCGCGGCGGAACTCACGCTCGATCGCGGCTATGACTGGTTCGTGATGGCCGACCGCGACACCGAGCGGCGCAGCCGGACCTATGTCGACCGACCGTTCTCCTCGGGGCCCTGGGGATATTGGGAGCCGAGCTGGCGCTATTATGGTCGCGGATTCGGCTGGCGCACCTGGGATCCCTTCTGGGGCGATCCCTTCTGGGATCGGCAGATCGATATCCGCACGGTCGATCGCTACGAGGCGACAGCCGAGATCGTCATGGGACGGGGCCGGAAGCCCGGCAGCGACACGCGTGCCTTCGAGGCGCGCGATGTGGTCGGCAATCTGCAGTCCCGGTTGACGCCACCGAGTTGACCACCCTCGCAGATTGAATTCACGAAGCCGCAACCCATATGCATGTCATTGTTCAACAACGGAAAGGAGGTGGTCGAATGTCTCATTGTCACATGCCGCGAATGGCGGCGCTCATGAGCATGGCCTCCGCACTGGAGGGCCGGCTCGCCTGAGCCGTCAAACAGGCAGGACAATGGAAGGGCCGTCCCTCAGGGGGCGGCCCTTCGTTTATTCGGGGGGGGAGCCAATATGTTGGAGCGTGATGCTGGTATTTCTAGATTTCGAAGCCTCGTCGCTCGGCAAGCGCAGCTACCCCATCGAAGTGGCGTGGGTGTTCGAGGATGGCCGATCCGAGGCGCATCTCATCCGTCCCGCACCGGCCTGGACGGATTGGGATGAGGATGCCGAGGCGATACACAAGCTGAGCAGAAGCGCGCTGATGCGAGACGGCACCGATCACAATCTCGTGGCAACGCGAATGGTCGAGACATTGTCCGGCCATGATCTTCTGGCCAGCGCTCCATCCTGGGATGGCAAATGGTTGAGCACCTTGTTGCGAGGCGCCGGATTGCCGCGGCACAGCCTGCGGCTGCGCGGTAGCGATGCGGCACGTCGCGAATGTGCTTCTGCGATCCTTCGGCCCGTCATTTCAGCGGAGCGATTGTCGGAAAACGTCGAGGCGCTTCTGGAGCAATGCGCAGTTCGCGTTTTCGAGAAGCAGCCCGCCCATCGGGCGCTGGCCGATGCGGAAGACGACTACGCCCATTGGCGCGCGGTCCGAACAGCGGCCGAGGAGGTAGCCGTGCTGCAGCACGACCGGACCCTGCCCGCAAATCTCCACGCGTGACGAACGGCTCGGAACATCGGCCTTTGAGCCGACATTGTCCTTTCGTGCAATCAGGCACTCAGGAGCTTTATCATGGGTGAGATCAAGGATCGCGCCAAGGGCGTCGTTGGCGAAACCGTCGGCAAGGCGAAGCGCGCAATCGGCGAGGCGGCCGATTGTCCCGACCTGGTGGTCGAAGGCGATGCACAGGAAGCGAAGGGTGATGCCGAAAAGGCGCACGCGCGTGCCGAAGCCGACCTCAAACGCCGACCGTCCGGGGCCCCTGCGGGCGCCCCTTTCGCATTCAGTCCGAACGAAAAGCCGTTTTCGGAATATGCGTGATCCGGCACGCCAGATCGGCTTCGCCCGACGCCACGACATAATGATCGCCGGCATCGACTATGCCGGTGGTGAAGACGACATCCCGCACGTACATCTGATGCTCGATCGGCGCGGTGAGTGCAGGAGCGGGCTCAAGCAATGGCTGATGATCCGTACGAAGGATACGCGTCGGATCGTCGCGGTCGAGCAGCGACCAATAGGTGCGATAGATGCCGACGATCTCTTTCGGCTCGACCCCGTGCCACAATGTCAGCCAGCCATCGGGCGTGAGGATCGGGGGCGCGCCGCCGCCCATGCGCGCGGTGGCGACGGTGCCTGCATGCGGGCGGATGCCCGGTGAAAGATGCGGTTTCCAGTGCAAGGCATCGGGTGAGGTCGCCAGGTTGATCGACGGGCCGGCGCGCCATTGGCTGCCCGGCGGATAGGCGAAATAGAGCGCGCCGAGCGGGCGGGTCTGCGCCCAGTATCGGTCGTCGATCAGTCCTTCGAAGATCAGCATGTCCTTGTTCTGGTGATCGAGCACGATTCCTTCGAACTGCCAGTCGACGGCGTCGTCCGACGTATAAAGCGTGGTCGAATGGCGCTCGGGGCTGACGGAACATGTGGTCATAAGGTAGCGCCCATCGACACGGCTGATCCGCGCATCCTCCACGCCGTAACATTGCACGCTGTGACCGGGTGCGATCGCGCGGTCGTAATGGATCGCGACCACCTCGAGCCCGTCCGGCGTCAGTTCGACGGGCAGCAGCCATGACAGCGATGTGAGCGCCATGATGTCCCAGCCGCCGCCCGGGATGCTGAACTTGCGCGGATCGGCGGTGTTGACGGTTTCGAGCGGCCAGGCGTCGAGACGGTAGCCGCCCGCGTTCCATCGAATCGCATGGACATGACCGTCGCGGATCGGCGTACGCAGCGCCTCGGCGATCCGTACCATCATCAGCAGATTACCGTTCGGCAGCATCGTCAGCGCCGGATTGAACGCGCCGAGCACATAGGTTTCGGCATCGAGATGGCCGGCGAGCGGCGATCGCGCCAGATCGATCTCGTCGGGAATCAGGACGAGCCGGTCGACGGCATGGCTGCTCATGGATGATCCAGCCGGGTCTCGACGTGCATCAGCGAGACCGCAGTCCGCCTCGGCTGGGTCAGCATGTAATGTGCGGCGACCGCGATATCCTCGGCGCGCAGCATCTTGTGTTCATTGATCAGTTCCACCTGTTTGTCGGGCGGGAAATCGGGATATTGGAAATCGGCGCCGGTGAAGCCGGGTTCGATGAGCCCGACCTTGATGTCGCGCTCCGCCAGTTCCTCGCGCAGCGATTTGGCGAAACCCTGGATCCCCGATTTGGCAGCGACGTAGATCGACGATCCGCCCTTGCGCGAAACCGCGGACATCGAGCCGATGAGCACGATGTCACTGCCCTCGCGCATGCGTTCGGCCGCTTTTTGCGTGGCGATCAGATAGGCGGTGAAATCGGTTTCGATCTGATAGCGGGTATCGTCCTCGTCCGTCTCCGCGAGCGCTTCGGCGGGAACCGCAGCGTTTATGATGGCGATGTCGAGGCCACCCAGCCAGGCGTCGGCGGCGGCGAAGAAGCGGTCCACACCTTCCGCCTCCGCCAGATCGACCGCGATGCCGTCGCCATCGCCGACTTCGCGGATACGGGCGAGCGCGTCCTCCAGATGATCGGCGTTCCGCCCACAGATGAAGACGCGTACGCCCTTGCTGGCGAGCAGGGTCGCAATGGCGCGCCCGATGCCGGTGGTGCCCCCGGTGACGATGGCGTTGCGGCCGTCGAGCGATGGCTGTTCGGTATGAGCGTCGCGTTCCGATGTCATGATCGAAGCTCCTCTGTCTGCCTGGAGAAAGCAGCGAGCATGCCCTGGGTTCCCGCTGTTGCGCTTGCGCGGTCCCCGCAACTTTCGCCGCGGCGCGCGCGTTGCCCGACGGCGCGGGGGCGAAACCATGAAGAGGGACAGATCATGGCGACGACAGCGAAAGCGAAGAAATCGGCGGGCAGCGGCGGCAACACCAAGGGCACCAGCGCGTTCATCGGCGCGGCGGCGATCGGCGTCGCGGCAGGGCTGGCGGCCAATCTGGGACGCAAGGCGATCGTGCAGGGCGCGACGGTGGCGGCCGGCGACTGGATGGAGGGGCTGAAGGCCGAGCATCGCGCCACGCTCGCCATTTTCGAGGCGCTGGAACGGACGGAAGACAGCCATGTTCGCAGGCGCGGCATGCTGCTGACCCAACTCAAGCACGCGCTGGCCAAACATGCCTTCCAGGAAGAGAATGTCGTCTACCCGGCGATGCGCCAGCATGGTCAGATCGAGGCGGCCGACGGACTCAACCGCGATCACGGCTATGTGAAGCAATATCTGTTCGAGCTGACCGAGCTCGACAGGGACAGTCCGGCCTGGATCGTCAAGCTGCGCGCGTTCCGCGTGGATCTGGAAAAGCATGTGCGCGAGGAGGAGGACGAGCTCTTTCCCATGCTCCACACCGCCCTTGGCGAGGCCGGCAACAGGCATGTGACGCTGGCGATGAACAAGGAAGGCTTCAAGATCGCCTGACCCGAAGACGAGGGAGACGCGCATGGACGCGACCGAGAGTGAACGCGGCAAGCGGCCGCATATCGACAAGGACGGAACCGTCCACGGCAGTGGCGCCGGTGCCGGGGGCGGCAATCCGGGTGAGGATTATGACGACGATCCCGTGGGGGGAGGGGGAACGCCATCGACCGGAACGAGCCCAAAACCGCACAAGGCACCGGGCGGCAGCGCGTAAGCGAAGGCGCAAGCGTCAGCCTTGGTTGGGTGGCGCTTGCGCTGCGCGTCGGCGTCACGCCGGCTGAAGGCTGACGGTTCTGGGTTTCGCGGGCGGCAGTCCGCCGTTTTCCGCTGTATCGAGCAGTTCCTGTTTGCGCGCTGCCATCTCGTCTCGCAGCGCGACAAGGTCGACATCGGTCTTGCGGCACTGTGCGAACATGCCCTCGGAGGGCATTTCCTCCTCATGGACGTGATGCTTGATCTCCTCCGACAGCACGGTGACCTTCGCGTCGTAGAAATCGGCATCGGCCGTCGAGTTCATGATGTCGTTGATCAGCATCTTCGCGCCGTCATGCTCGACATAGGCCTCGTCGAGCGTGTCGTCCTCGATCTTCCCCCGGAAGGCCGGATAGAAGATTTCCTCCTCGATCATCATATGCACCTTGAGTTCGGTGCAGATCTTGTTGGCGATCGCCTGCTTGCGGCTGGAATCGCGCGCATTCTCGAATTGCTCGAACAGATCCTCCACCTTGCGGTGATCCGCCTTCAGCAGGGCGATGGCATCGGTGAATTGCTGGTCCGCCATGATCAGTCTCCTTGATTGGACTCGCTTCCAACCACGGGCAAAAGTCCGAAGTTCCCTGCTTCCGGGGCGGTGCGATCGATTTCGCCGAGCATCATTTCCAGCGCCACGCGCGTGGCCGCCACGCGCACGCCGCCGCGCCCGATATCACCGAAATGCGCGACATGATGCGTGGCCGCTTGGCCCCGGCGCGCGCTCGCGAAATGGACAAGGCCGGGCTCGTCGTCCGGTCCCGCCGGACCGGCAAAACCGGTCACCGCCACGGCGATATCGGCGTGCGATGCGGCGAGCGCGCCCTGTGCCATCGCGATCGCCACACCCGCGCTCACCGCGCCGCAACGCGCGATGAGGCCGGGGTCGAGGGCGAGCATGTCGGCCTTCGCCCTGCCGGTATAGACGATGAAGCCGCGCTCGAACGCGTGCCCCATGCCCTCCACATCGGTGAGGATCGATGCGATCAGTCCACCGGTACAGCTTTCCGCCGTGGCCAGTGTCAGCGACTCCGCACAGGCGCGCGTGAGCAGGGTCTGGGCCAAGCGCTCGACATCTTCGGGCAGCGCTGGGGACAGGGTTTCGGCCGTCATCACGGGATCCGGACGTCAGCCGCCGCCGTCAGCCATCGCCGCCGCTTCACCGCTTGTGGTGTGACCGGCGGCGAGTTCGTCATACCTTTCGGCGAAGACGAGGAAACGCCTGCGCACCGCGGCATTGTCGGTCTCGGCGGCGGTCCGGCGGCACGCGGAAGCGCGGGCGGTCCACCATGCTCTGTCGTATCCGCTCATGGCTTGAGCGATTTCGCCATGTTGAGATGCGCGGTGACAATGGGCGTCGTTTCGGTCGCGAAGGTCTTGAGCGTTGCGACATCGCCATTGGCCGCATAGCCGCGCAGGACGTCGAGCGCGGCCTCATGTGCGGAGACCTGTTCGGCCGCGAATGCGGCGTCGAACGCGGCGCCGGACTTTGACTGAAGGTCGGCCAGCTTTGCCTGCTGGTCCGCCGTCAGCACCGGATCGGGAATGATGGGCGGCGTCGCCGTCGCGGCGGCGGTCTTCAGCTTGGCGGTGGATTGAGTATGCGCGTCGATCATCTTGCGCGCGAAGGTCTTGATCGCGGCTGATTGCGCCTTGTCGGCCGCCAGTTTGGAGATCGCGATCTCGAACGCGTCGCTGGCCGCCGCCTTGTTCGCGAAATCCTGGCCGGGGCTCAGGGCGGGCGCGCCCTGCGCGCCGGGTATCTCGGCCGAAGCCACGTTCTGGAGGTTTGCGGTTGTGGCGTCATCCTTGGGGCCGCAGGCAGCAAGGGCCAGGACGGATACCGATATCAGCGCGAATGGGCTGCGGATCATGAACAGTCTCCCGTTTGACAGGCCGGTGCCTGCGGGCGTGTCAACGGCTGCCCGAACCCCGATGTTCCGGCGCTATCGATGTGTTTCGACGAGTTTCGTGACAGATAGATCGCGTGGACCTTTGGCGGGCGGACCGCGTTTGACCGACGGTATCAACTGAGCGGTGAAAGGCCCGGCCATGAGCATTTTCGGTTCGATCATGAACAAGATCTTCGGACACAAGCCCGCAACCGGCGCACCGTCCGCGCCCGCGACGCCGGCTCCCGAGGCGCCGCCGAGCCCGTCCGCGCCTCCGGTCGCGCCCGCGCAACCCACAGTCACCCCGGCCGCGCCGCAGGTCGATGTCGATGCGGTTCTGACCGAGATGGCGACCCTGAGGCCGGGCGGGAACTGGCGGACCTCGATCGTCGATCTGCTGAAGCTGCTCGATCTCGATTCCAGCCTGTCGGCCCGCGCGAACCTCGCCGACGAGCTTGGCATTCATGCCGGACCGAACGGCAGCGCCGAACAGAATGTCGCGCTCCACAAGGCGGTGATGCGCAAGCTCGCCGAAAATGGCGGCGTCGTGCCTGACGACTTGCGCGACTGATCGTTCGAACACGGGCCTGGTCAATCGCCGCCGGTTTTGTCGTGCGGTGCCGCAACGGGCTTCGATTCGGGTGACTCGCGTTGCCGCAGGAAGATGCTGAGCACGACGAGGACCGCGGTCGACAGGAACTCGCTTTGCCAGTTCTGGAAGGATTCGAACCAGAGCTGCGCGCTGCCGAGATAATTGATCGTCGAAAGCGGTGTCTCACCGTTGCGCAGCGCTTCCGCCGCCGCTTCGTGTGCGCTGAAGGTCCAGTGCAGCGCGAAGGAGAGAAGAAAGAGGACCAGCAAAACCGTGCCGAGCGAATGTGCGTAGAGCCAGCGCATCGCCGCGCCCGCTTTCAGGATCGCGGGTGCGCCGGGTTTCCTTGACTGGGCGGCGAGATCGGCGTCGCGTGGCGGGGCGTCGGGATCCTTGGACTCCGACGATCCCTTCTGGAACAGGAATGCGGTCAGCACGACATAGGCCGACATCTGCAGGAATTCGCTTTCCCAGTTCTCGAACACGCTGGAGAGGAATTGCGGATCGGTCGTGTATCGGCCCAGCGAGATCGCGGCTTCGCCCTGGCGGGCGAGTTCCTCATTCTCGAAATGCCAGCCCGCCAGCCAGTGTCCGACAAAGCTGACGGCGAACATCGCCAGCAGCACGATCGTCAATCCATTGTCGCGCCAGATGCGTCGCATGGCTGTGCCCCTTCAGTTGGCGCCATGGCCCTTCTTCTTTTCCAGGCTTTCGGGGATCGATCCGTGCCGGGCCTTGCCGTCGGCCGGCAGGGGATGCCCGCCAGTGCCCGGCCTTTCTGGTTTTGCCGGTGGATCAATCTCCACGCCGTCGCGGCCGACGATCATCTCTTCGTTGGGAATTTTGCTGTTCATGGGCGACCTCCTGCGCGATCCAACGCACGGGCGCGGCCAAGGTTCTTGGAACAACTCTCGAGATGATCGCGACGCGGCAGCCTTTCGTCGCGATGCTGATGTCGATCAATGATCATGGGGGCGGCACGTCCTAATAGGCGCGCACCGCAGCCGGGGGGCGTCGGAAATGGAGTCGCACCATGGTGCAAGACGACATGAGATATTTTCAGAAACGTGCCCGCGAGGAACGAGACCGGGCCGGAGCCGCCGCTGACGCCTGTGCCCGCCGCGCGCATGCGTGCATCGCGGTCGGATATGAGCAGCTCGTCGTGCGTGCGGAGACAAGCGAACTCCGGAGAGTGGTGGAATGAGTGTTTCGACACCCGTCCGAGAAACCCGTGAAGTCCTGCTGGAGCGCGCCAGGGAAGCGATACGGCTGGCGAAAGCCGAGACCGTGCCCAACCGCGCCCGCATCCACATCCAGGCAGCCGAAACCTGGTTGAGGCTGGCAGCGCGCAAACCAAGGGCGGACGTCGAAGAGGGCGCCAAACCCCGTGAGCCGAACCCGGTTTGATTTGATCCACACCCTGCCATCCCCGCTCGTCGGGGATGGGCATCCGTTCATCGGAGATTCTTAACGCGGGCGGCTGTCGAGATAGAGATAGGCGGGATCGAATTCGGCGACGCGTTTCAGGCCCTCGGGATCCAGCAGCTTCGCCACGCCCCGTCGGAAATCAAGCAAACCGCGTTCGCGCAGGTCGCGCAATACGCGATTGGTGTGGACGGAGGTCATGCCCAGGCATTCGCCGAGTTCGGTCTGGTTGATCGGAAATGCGAAACCATCGGGTTCCGCCTTCCCGACCAGTGCGAGCCGCGTATACAGCTCGCAAAACAGATGGGCGGTTCGCGCCGCGCCGGAGCGCTGGCCGAGAGAAACTTCCCATTCCCGGTGCATCGCGGCGTCGAGATTGGTGAGAAACCAGAACAGCCGGGTAAGATGGGGGTATTGTTCGGTCATGCGCGTCAACCGGTCGTGGGGCACATAGGCCACCTTCGCGGCCGTCAGGGCCATCACGTCATGGTCGAGATGCTTCAGCGTGAAGCCGTGCAAGTCCAGGAAATCGCCGGGAACATGAATTGCGGAAATCTGGCGGCTGCCGTTGCGCATATCCTTGTAGCGGCACATCATGCCCTCGATCAGCAGGATCGAATGCGACAGCGGGACGCCGCGCTTCAACACCGTCCGTTTCGCGGGCACCATCGCGACTTCATCCACCAGCCCGGCGACGATCGCGACTTCATCCGGATCGATCGCGTCACGCGCGCGGAGGGCGAGGAGAAGTGCCTCGACCATGATCAGCCGTTCGCCGGCATTCGCAGCTCGAAGGCGTCCGGAAAGCAGACGTCGCTCAGCGGATTACCGTCCTCATCCTCGATAGCGATGCGCCCCGTCAGGTCGATCAGGCCTTCACGCGCTTCTTCCGCGACGATCGACCGGATACTGTCGAGAGCCAGGACCCGCGCGCCCGCCTGATCCGGCGCGTCGGAGCCTTCCTCATCGTGCACCAGCCCATGGCCATTATGAATATGAAGAAAGAAGCGCGGCATCGTCACCTCTCTGACTTTGATGGATCAACGCGGCCCTCGGCGCCATCGTTCCGATCCTTGCTAGATCACGCCTGCGATCAGCCCGAGCGCCTCGGCTTCCGCGGCTTCCAGATACCAGTCGGACGCGGCGCGCCTGACGACTTCGTCGATCGTGACGCGCGAACCGCGCGCGAGATTCTCGAACCCCTCGCGCTGGATGGCGATCGAACTTTCGATCTCGGCGAGTGCCGCCTGCACGGGTGCACGGCAGCTGGTCAACGGACCGTCGAGCGAGAGCGTCTTGCACAGCCGCCGCTCGTGAATCATCAGCCTCGTCCCGCGCGTGAGGTAACGATTCTCGCGGGTGAAAAAACCCATGAAGGTCGAACCCGCCGAATAGATCGCCGCCTTGCCCAGGAAGACGAACCGGCGTTCGGGCTCGAGATCACTGTGGAAGCGGACGTCCTCACCCATCATGCGCGCGATTTCAGGATCGCCGCCAAGGGTGGAAAGCTCGACGACGACCAGTCCTTCCGCCGGTGCCGCAGTGAGTTGATCCCTGAACCGGCCATACATGGCGTCGTCGATCGCCCCGGAAAGCAGAATGGCGGGCGCGCGAAAGGCCGATGGCTCCAATTTTTCGGTCATGCAACGTCCCCTGGTCGAGACGCCGGAGTGCTCCGCATGTACCGGAGCACTCCGGCGCCAGTCGTCTCCGTCAGTCGCCGTTGCGCGCGAAGCCGGTGTTGTTTCCGCTTTCAGTATTCGGGATGAGCGCGTCGTCATCCTCTTCGCCCTCGTCGCCGAACGCACCTTCGCCGTCATCCTCTACATTGGTCGCGCCGCCTTCTCCTTCGGACTGGCTGCCTTGCTTGCCGCCAAGCTCGGTATCCTCACGCGTGTTTTGCGTATCCTTGCGCTGACTGTCCTCGGCATTGCCGAATTCGGCCTCGCGGTCGCGCTCGTCGCGCCCGATAATGGGATCGTTGCGATTGTCGCTCATGATGATCTCCTCACTTGTGCCACCCAGCGGCGCGAAGAAGCGGCAGACCTGCCTCGAAGTTCCCAGCAGCTTCAAAAATATCCTTTATTTAACTTGGGTTAGTTGCAGCGCATCGTGAATGATCGCCGGATCGCAGACGGCATGGAACATCCGGCACGTCCGCCGCGTCTTGTTTCGACGCAGACGGAGACACAAGATGGACACTGGCTGGATCTGGAGTCTCGTGACGATCGGCGGACCCATTCTTCTGGGCGTGGTGCTGATCTGGGCGATCCTCAACAATCGACGTTCCCCCGCCGAGGAGGAGCGTACCGAGCGCGCCACGGCGCGCCTTTATGAAGAGCAGGACCGGATCGACAAGGCCAATGAGGGGGCGGCCCAGCCACGGCCTGATCCCGATCCCGCACCATCGCCGCCGTCTGCCCGGGACAGCGAGCCGCCGAAGGAGAATATCTCCACCAGGCATCAGGCGCCGGGTGATGCGATGCGGCCGCGCGATACGCTGGATCGCGACATACCAAGCTGAGGCCGGTCGGTCATATGGTGAAATTGAAAGTCTTCCGTACGCCCATCGGATTTCATGATGCCTATGTCGCCGCACCCAGCCAAAAGGCAGCGCTGGCCGCCTGGGGCGCGGACGCGGATTTGTTCGCGCGTGGCGTGGCGGAGCGGGTGAGCGATCCGAGGCTGGCCGCCGAGCCGCTCGAAAAACCTGGAGAAGTGATCCGGCGCACACGTGGCACGGCCGCGGAGCATCTTGCGGCACTGCCGCGAGATCGAGCACGACGGCATCCCGAAGCAGCCGTCGGGGGCAGAGATACGACCGAGAAATCCGGCCCAGCGGAAAAACCGCGTGCGTCGATCCGAAAATCATCTCCGAGACGTCGACCCCGGCCATCCCGCGAAAAGCTGGATGCGCTCGAAAGGGAGCTGGATGCACTGGCGGCGCGACAGCGTCGTGAAATGCGCGAGATCGCGGCCGAACTGGCGCGGGTCGAACGACAAAAGGCTTCGCTCGGGCTCCGCCATGATCGGGAACGAGCGGCGCTGCAGCACAAGCTTGATCGGGTGAAATCCAGCCATGAGCGCGCCGTGCGGGTTTGGCGTGCGCAACTGTGACGACCTGCCGAAGGCAGGACGATGCTGAGCACGTCCAGACCCGTCAGAACATATGATCCGTCGGTATCGCGGGAAGGAACGACTGGATGAGGAACGAAACTGAAGTGCGAAACAATATCGATGCCACCCGTTACGAATTGCAGGTGGACGGCGGCCTCGGCATTGCACGTTACGAGCGTCGCGAAGGCGCGATCATCTTCACCCATACCGAAGTACCGGAGGCACTGCAGGGCCGGGGCTTTGCCGGCCGGCTGATCAAGGGCGCGCTTGCGGACGTTCGGGATCAAGGCCTCAAGGTCGTTCCGCTCTGCGCGTTCGTATCCGCCTATCTCGACCGGCATCCCGAGGAACAGGACCTTCTGGCGACCGATGCACCGGGGTGACGGGCGATGCCCTTCATCGACCGATTGACCGCGGAAAGAGGAGCTCCGCCTAGAGGCAAGCGATCTCGTAATCGATCGGCTTGAAGGATCCATTGTTGGACTGCGGCGCCGAGCAGGCGGTCAGGCCGATAACGAGATCGTCTTCCGCCCTGAAGACGATGCGATCTCCCGCGACGCTGAGCGGTGGATCGACGCGCAGGGCGCCGGTTACCGGATCGATCGGCACGTTCATGAAGCAGTTGAAAGCGACCGGAATATCATCCGGCGTAACGCCATAAGGGGCCAGCGCCGATGCGAGATTGCCGAAGCAGCCATGGTGCGGATCGTCATCACCGTAGATGATGCGAAACGTATCGCTCGAACATGGCGTGAGCAGGAAATCGTGCCGGCCGACATCGTCATGCACGATCTCAAGCAATATATTGCTGCGATTGGAGTAAAGCTTGTGACCGGTCGTGAGGTAGATGCGGCCGGCATAATCGAGCGTTCGCCCCGACGACAGCACCTCGCGCACATCGTCGCGCCGGAAGGCGAGCAGGTCGGCGACCTGTTCGCCGCTCGGGTCGATCACCGAGAGCAGCGCGCCTTTCGGCAATTCGAATGCGACGCCGGTGCGCGGGGGAATCCTATGCGGCATCCTGTTCTTCCTTGCGCTTGCGGAACGGGCATTGCCAATCCGGCCCGACCTGTCGGCCGCTATACTGCCGTGCCTCGGATATCGCGCCGTGCCGCGCCAGCATCGGGTTGGGCGTACCGGCCAATGCGACGTCCCGTGTGATGATCGCTTCGCGGAGTCTCTCGTAACGCCCCTGTTCGCGCAGCCGTTCGAACTGGTCGTGAAGATTGAAGACCAGCGCGGGGCGCTGGAAGCGACGCGCCGGCCGGCTGGCGTGCGGATGAAGGCCCACAACGAAAAACGCCTCGCCGCCGAAGCTCAGGGAAAAGTGCGGATCGTCGGGATCCGCGCTGACGCGCGGATCGGGCCTTTGCCCAAGCCATTCGTCCTTGTCGCTGAGCGACTGAAGCCGTGCCCAGAGATTGCGTTCGAATGCGGCCTCGTCGAGCGCCGCGTCATTCTCGAACAGGACGACGAGCGACTGAAACAGCGCCGGATCGGCCCGATAGTCCTGAACCAGGTCGAGCAGATTGGGATAGATGCGCAGATCGTCCCAGGCCGATCCGATCTCCTTGCCGACGACGAAGCGCATTTTTCCACGTGCGAGCGCCGATTTGGCGCCGACACAGGGGAAGTTGTCCGCCTTGATGAAGGACTGGAACGCGCGGGCGAGGGGATGATTGAGATCATTGGTTGGTTTCAGCATGTCGCGCACAACGTTGATGTCGAATAAATTGTTTCATTTTATTGGTTTAACCTATGTTGATTGTGAGCGCAGAGGCTGGGCAAGGGCAGGCCAGCGGCACCGGTTTGGGCGAAGCCGGAGACCGAACCGCTGCGGGATTTGACGATATGATCATGAGCGCCTGATCGGGGCGTCACTCGATCAGGCGCTCATGGATCATCGTGCAGGGGATCGTTGCCAGATGCCGGTGGGTCGAACGCATCGGGCGTATCGAGCGGCGTGCCCAGCGCGGCCGCGATCATGCGTTCCCAGGTTGCGGGATCACCGACGGCGGCCATGTCTTCATCGGCTTCCCGCATCGTCTTCAGGACGGCGATGGCGTCGGCCTGATAATCGGGCCAGGCTTCATCGACATCGGGCGCCGCCGATGGCTGACTGCCGTCGGCATTGCCGCTCAGTCGCTGCGCCGCCGGAACGCGGGCAATCCGTTCGATCACGCTGGTTTTGGCGACATTCATCATATCCTTCCGAACGCTTGCCGCGAGGGTTCTGCCTGGCTGCAGCCGCCGGGGGGTGGTGCCTGTTCCATCATGATCCGAGAGCGCAAGGTCCGCGCGCGATGGAATTCGCTATGCCGGGTGCACGCGTTCGAGAAAGTCGCGGATCAGCGGCACGACGTCGTCGAGATTGGTTTCGAGCAGCCAATGCCCCCCGTCGAGGAGGTGAAGTTCGGCGTCGGGCAGATCGCGCAGATAGGCCCGGGCCGAGATCTCGGGCATATAACCGTCCTGCGGGCCCCAGACGATGAGCGTCGGCGGCCGGTGCGTACTCAGATAGCGGCGGTGCTCCGGAAACCATTCTCGGTTCGCCTTGAGCCCGGCGATCAGGTCGACCGCGATCTCCTGCCGCTTCGGCGTCATCAGCGACCAATGGAGCGTCCAGAGATCGGGCGGGATCGTGTCCGCGATATCGCCGCCGACCTCGTTCAGGAACTCCTCGCGAAATGCCTCCTTCGAGATGGCCTCGCGCAATTGCGCGCGCATCTCGTCTGGAGGAAGTGCCCAGCTCTTTTCGATCTCGGCATATTTGGGGCCGAGCGCGTCCTCATAAGGGATATCGCCATTCTGGATGATGAGGGCGACGACGCGATCCGGGTCCCTGATCGCCAGCCTCGCTCCGATCGGCGATCCGAAATCGTGCAGATAGAGCGCGAAACGGTTCATCCCCAGGGTCTCGACGAATGCGTCGAGAAAGGCCGCGTATCCGTCGAAGCTATAATCGAAATCGTCCGGCGTCCCGCTATAGCCGGTACCGGGATAGTCGGGCGCCAGCAGATGCCAGCGGTCCGCCAGGCGGGGCATCAGGTTGCGGAATTCATAGGATGAGCAGGGATAGCCGTGGGGCAGGAGCAGGACGGGCGCGCCCTTCCGCCCCGCCTCACGGTAAAAGGCGTCGACATTGCCGACACGCACATGATGATGACGTACCCGGGTGTCCATTTCCACCTCCAGTTGTTCAGTCCTCAAAGCCGAGAATGAGCCAGGGGATGCCGAACCGGTCGGTGACCATGCCGAACAGCGCGGCCCATGCGACTTTCGTCGGGGCGACGCTGATCGAGCCGCCATCCGCCAGGCCGTCGAAAATCCGGCGCGCTTCATCGGCTGTCTCGAAATGCATCGCCAGATTGAAGCCGCGCGGACTCGCATATTGATCGGCGGGAAGATCGTTCCCGAGAAGCCGGGTGTCGCCCAGTCGCAGTTCGGCGAAGCGGACCATGTCGGGCGCGCCGGCGGTAGAGCCCGGCGGCAAGGGCACGTCCCCGGTTTCGCCCAGCGTGTTCATGACGGTGATTTCGCCGCCGAACAGCGCGGCATAGCGCTCGAACGCCTCGCGGCACTGTCCGTCGAATTCGAGCTGGGGGACTAGCTCCGCCACGGCGTCTGCTCCTCGGGGGCTTTGGGACACGCCTTCACAACCGATGTCCGCAACCAAGGTTTCCCGCGCCTATCTGCCGGAGCGTCGCCGGCGAGCGGGTGTTTCCGCGAGTTCGATCCACACCGGTGCGTGATCGCTGGTCTTCTTCCAGCGCCGGGGCTCCCGATCGACGTCAGCTGCGGTCAGCCGTCTGGCGGCCACCGGATTGAGCAGGAGATGATCGATGCGCAGACCCGCATCGCGTTCGAAGGCGTGGCGCAGATATTTCCAGAACGTATAGATCGTCGCATCCGGATGGAGATGGCGGAGCGCATCGATCCATCCTTGGCCGAGGAGCCGGGCATAGGCCTTGCGGACGTCGGGCGCGAAGAGCGCATCGTCCAGCCAGCGTTCGGGGGCGTAAACGTCACGCTCGGTCGGCATGACGTTATAGTCGCCCGCGATGACCACGGGCGCATCCAGGCCGACAAGCGTTGCCATATGCGCGTGAAGCCGGGCGAACCAGTCGAGCTTATAGTCGAACTTCGGCCCCGGCCGGGGATTGCCGTTCGGCAGATAGAGGCAGCCGACAAGCACGCCGCCCACCGCCGCCTCGATATAGCGGCTGTGGCTGTCGCGCGTGTCGCCAGGCAGACCGCGCCGGGTTTCGTGGATTTCGCCGATCCGGCTGAGGATCGCGACGCCGTTCCACGCCTTCTGGCCGTGCCAGGCCGCATCATAGCCGAGATCGCGGATCGGCCCGTCGGGGAAGCGCTCGTCGGGCGCCTTCAATTCCTGAAGGCAGACGATGTCGGGTTGCGCCAGTTCGAGCCAGCGCAGCAGCACCGGCAGGCGGCCATTCACCCCGTTCACATTATAGGTCGCGATCTTCATGCTGCGATGTCGCTACCGTCCTCGCATGGATGGCGGTGTCGGAGATCTGCCTCTTTGGCCCCGGCGGCGCCTCAACCGTTGACGATCGTCCCGCCATTGGGATGGAGCACCTGTCCCGACATGTAGCTCGAATCCTCGCAGGCGAGGAACAGGAAGGCGGGCGCCACCTCGTTCGGCTGGCCGGGACGCCCCATCGGCGTCTGCTCGCCGAAATGTTCGAGCTTCTCCGGGCTTGCGCCGCCGCACGGGTTGAGCGGTGTCCAGATCGGGCCCGGCGCGACCGCGTTCACGCGAATGCCGTCCCCAATCAGATTTTCGGAGAGCGAGCGCGTGAACGCCGTTATGGCGCCCTTGGTCGAGCTGTAGTCGAGCAGTTCCTTGCTGCCCTGATACATGGTGACGCTGGTGCAGTTGATGATTGCGGCGCCGGACTTCAGGTGCGGCCGCGCCGCCTGGACCAGGAAGAACATGCCGAAGATGTTGGTCTGGAAAGTCCGGCGCAATTGCGCTTCGGTGATATCGGTGATGTCCTCGTCCGGATGCTGCTCGCCGGCATTGTTGACGATTATGTCGATCCGGCCGAACGCCTCGATCGTCCGATTCACGATCTCGTCGGCGAAATCGCGCTCGCCGATGTCGCCGCGAATGGTGATCGCGCTTCGGCCCTCGGCCTCGACGATGCGTCTGGTTTCAGCGGCATCGTCGTCCTCCAGCAGATAGACGATCGCGATATCGGCGCCTTCGCGCGCATAGAGCGCGGCGACCGCCCTGCCGATGCCGCTATCGGCGCCGGTGATGATCGCGACCTTGCCGGCGAGCCGGTCCGAGCCCCTGTAGCGCGGCCGCCAGTCGGGCTTGGGCTCCAGCCGGCTTTCATGACCGGGCAGGGCATCTTCATGGATCATCTGGTCGATCTCGGTCATCCGGGCTCTCCTTCTGGATGAAGAACTCTTTGAGGGGCCCGGGAGTTCTCCGACGCGTGAACGAACGGCGTACCGGCCAGCATCTCATTGGTCGCGGTCCTTCGTCAGGGCGTCGGGCGGAACCGGCGACGTTCCTTCGGTGCGATCGCGGTATATGGCGGCACGGGCCAGCAGCATGAGGGTAACGGGCGTGGTGAGCGTCACCACGATACCGATGAGGATTTCGTGAATGACGGGCCGTGAATACAGGACGGTGAAACACAGTATCGACGCCGCGAGGATCAGGCCCGCTCCCAAAGTCGTGCCGAGCGTGGGCGCGTGGACGCGCTCGTAGAAGGTCTTCAGGCGCAGCAGGCCAAACGTGCCTATGAGCGTGATCGTCGATCCGGCGAGCAGCAGAAGGCCCACGACGATGGCGGCCCAGATCGGGAGGTCGGGCGCCTGGATCATTCGATGACCTCGCCGCGCATGAGAAACTTGCCGAGCGCCACGGTGCCGGCGAAGCCGAGCAGGCCGATCGCGAGCGCGGCCTCGAAATAGAGCGTTCGGCCGGTCTGGATGCCGTAGGTGACGAGAAGCAGCATCGCGCCGATGTAAAGCGCGTCGAGACCCAGAACCCGGTCCTGCGCGCGCGGGCCGCGCAGCATGCGATAGGCGGCGAAGATCATTGCAAGTCCGAGGATGATTTGCGACGTCGTGATGACGAGCGCCAGGATCAGCAGGCTCACTCGAAGATCTCCATGAGCAGGCGTTCGTATCGGTCCTTGATCAATCTGATCCATTCCTCCTCGTCGACAAGGTCGAGAACGTGGATCAGAATGACATGCCTGCGCGCATCGTGCTGGACCCACAATGTGCCCGGCGTGGCGGTGATGATGACCGCCAGCACCGCGAGCGCATGGGGATTGCGAAGCCCGGTCGGCAGGTGGAGAAACCCGGATTTGCGGTCGGTACGGCGGAAAAGGACGATCCGGGCCACTGCGATGTTCGAGCGAAGGATGTCGGCGCAGACCATGCCGGCCAGGCGGATGACCGCGAGACCTGGTCTGTAGCCCGCTGCGTCCGGTCGGAGCGACAGCATCGTTCGTGATATGAGGACTGCGACCACGCCGCCGAGCAGGACATGCCCCGGGGAAAAGCCCGTGAGCAGGATCCACATCACCAGCAGCGCAAGGGCCAGCAGGGGAAAGGGAAGCAGGCGCTTCATCTCCGAAGCCCTGAGACAGCGGCCTTGCCCGGATCGCCGACCGTGCCCCCGGGTCCGCCGGCGCTGATATAGCCCGTGGGATCCTGAAGCGCTTCCGCGGTTGCCTGCATGAAATCCATGACGGGCCCGGCAGTGAGCATCAGCGCCAGGCAGACCAGAAGCAGCAAGCCGATGGGCGTGACCTCGATCAGGCTCAGGCGCGACGGCGAGTCCTCGCCCGGCGTCCAGAGCCGGTCGATCCCGGCGCGGGTCATGGCGATCATCGTTGCGAGTCCCGAAAGGATGATCAGGACGATCAGTATCCAGTGCGTGGGCGCGATCTCGACGTTGCGGAACAATGCGTCGATGAGCGCGAACTTGGCGATGAAGCCCGACAGTGGCGGCAGACCGGCCAGAAGAAGGGCGCAAAAGATGAAGCCGCCGCCCAGAATGGCGATCGTGCCGGGGATGACGATGCCGACCTCGTCCTCCTTCTCCTCGATAGCGCCGACATATTCATCGTCGAACACCGGCTCGGCGATGCCCCCGATCAGGTCCTCCTCGTCGGCATTGCGCTCGACCGGCTCGATGATCAGGTATAGTGCGCTGACCGCCAGCGTCGAGCTCACAAGGTAGAAGAGCAGCGCCGCGGTGAGCGCTTCGCCGCCTATGCCGATCGCGGCAAGCAATATGCCCGAGGAGACCAGGACGTAATGACCCGCCACCCGGGTCAGCTGCCGTGCGGCCAGAATCCCGAGAATCCCGAACAGCATGGTCGCGAGGCCGGCGAGCTGGAGGGTCTCGTTGGCAAAGCCCGCCGCCCCCCCGGATTCCTTTCCGAAAAGAAGGGAGGACAGGCGTAATATGACGTAGATGCCGACCTTGGTCATGATGGCGAACACCGCCGCGACCGGGGGCGAGGCAGCACCATAGGTGCGGGGTAGCCAGAAGCTCAGAGGCCAGATCCCCGCCTTCACGAGAAAGGCCACGCCGAGGATCGCCGCTCCGGCTTCGACAAGCGCCAGGTTTTCCCGGTCGGCCGAAGCCAGGCTGAGCGCGAGATGCGCCATGTTGAGCGTGCCGGTCACGGAATAGAGAAGGGCGACGCCGATGAGAAACAGCAGCGACGCGGCTATGTTGATGGCGATATAGTGGAGGCTTGCGCCTGTGCGTTCCGTCCCCGACCCGTGCAGGATCAGGCTGTACGACGCGGCGAGCAGCACTTCGAAAAAAACGAACAGATTGAAGATGTCGCCGGTCAGGAACGCGCCGTTTATGCCCATGAGGAGCAGCAGGAAGAGCGTGTGGAAGCGCGGGCCGGACCGATCCCATCGCGCAGTGGCATAGTAAAGCGACGTGAAACCGAGGACGCTGGTCAGCAACAGCATCATCGTCGAGAGGCGGTCGGCGACGAGGACGATCGCGAACGGCGACGGCCAGTCGCCGAGCCGATATGCGACCGGGCCGGTTTCGCGTGCCGACCAGATGAGCGCGACCGCGACTGCGACCATCAGCGCAGCTACGCCGAGGCTGATCACGCGTTTCGCGGCGCGGCGGCGTTCGTCGAGAGAAAGCGTCAATGCGCTCGCCGCCAGCGGCAGCACGATCGGGACGATGATCAGATGATCGGACCATTGCGTCATGCCTCGCCGTCCTCGCCGTCCACATGGTCGGTTCCGGTCAGCCCGCGAGAGGCCATCAGTACGACGAGCAGCAGCGCGGTCGTCGCGAACGAGATCACGATTGCTGTCAGGACCAGCGCCTGGGGAAGCGGATCGGCATAGGCGGCCGCGTCCGCTGGTCCCTTGCCGACTATGGGAGGGGCATCCGTGCGCAGGCGACCCGCCGCGATAATGAAGAGGTTGACCGCATAGGAGAGTAGTGAGAGCCCGAGGATGACCTGAAAGGTGCGGGGACGAAACAGCAGCCAGAGCCCCGAGGCGGTCAGGATGCCGATGGCGAGGGAGAGCGCGACTTCCATCAGTTTCCGCCTTCCGGCGCATCGACCAGGTTCACCTCGCCGGCCGGCTTTTTCTTCTTGAGCGGCGACCGGATTGACTGGTGCGCGAGCGCGATCAGGATCAGTACGGTCGTTCCCACGACAACGGTGAACACGCCGATGTCGAAAACCAGGGCGCTGGCAACCGGAACGTCGCCGATCAGCGGCACCGGCAGATAGGTGAAATAGCTTGTGAGGAAAGGCCGGCCGAAAAGCCAGGCTGCTGCTCCGGTTCCGGCCGCGATCAGCAGTCCTGCGCTGATCCATCTGAGCGGCCTGATGTCGAGGCGCGCTTCGACCCATCGCGTCCCGCCCGCCATATAGAGGAGCAGGATCGCGATCGAGGCTGTCACGCCGCCGGCAAAGCCGCCGCCCGGCAGATCATGTCCGCGCATCAAAAGATAGACGGAGAAGGTCAGGATCAAGGGGAACAGCCACTGCATGATGATCCGCGGCACGAACAAATAATGCGCGAGCGTGTCGCCGTGGGCGCGATCTTCTTCGGCGTGGTCGAAATCGTTCTGACGCTGCTGTTGATGCGGGAGCTCGATGCTTTCAGGCGCCGGGCGAAAGCGGCGCAGGAGCGTGAAGACCGTCAATGCCACGATGGCGAGGACCGTGATCTCCCCCAATGTGTCGAAGCCCCGGAAATCGACGAGGATCACGTTGACGACATTTGCGCCGCCGCCCTCGGGATAGGCATTTTCGACGAAATAGCGCGAGATGCTGTCGGTGCGCGGACGCGTCATCATCGCATAGGAGAGGGCCGCCATTCCGAGCCCGCCGAGGAGCGCGATGATGAGGTCGCGGGCGCGTCGCAGCTGGACCATGAGCGGCACCCGGGCCTGGGTCCAGACATCCGGCTTGCGGAGGGGAAGCCATCGCAGACCCAGAAGAAGAAGCACGAGTGTCACGATTTCCACGAGGAGTTGCGTCAGGCCGAGGTCCGGGGCCGAGAGCCAGATGAAGCTGATGCTGGTCGCCAGTCCGGCACCGCCGATCAGCGACAATGCGACCAGCCGGTGGAATTTGGCCTGCCATGCGGCACCGATTGCGCACAGGCCGCCGATGAGCCAGAGAAGCGCGAAGACGGGATCGATCAGGCTGATCGGGACGGGGCCGACGCTGTAGCCGAGGAACAGGAAGGGCAGCGAGCCGAGAAGGATCGCGGTGCCGATGAGGAGGCGCAGCTGGACCTGCAGGCGTCGTGTACCGAGCGTCCGGTGAAGTGCGCGAGCCGTATCGACGATCGCGGCGAGCACCGCCTCGAACGTGCGTCTCGCCCTGAGCCGACCGATCACCGGCGACCGCTCGATCGTGTCGAGGCGGGAGCCGAAACGCGAATAGGCAAGCCCTCCGCCGACAAGGGCGGTGACACTCATGAGCAGCGGAAGATTGAAGCCATGCCAGATCGAGAGGCTGTAGGCGGGGGTCCGTTCGGCGAGCACCGCTTCGACCGCGATCCCGAGAAATGGGCCGATGGTGAGAGCTGGCAAGACGCCGACGAGAAGGCACGCGAGCACCAGGATCTCGATGGGTACACGCATCCAGTGCGGCGCCTCGTGCGGTATGCGCGGGATATTCGTCGGCGCGGGTCCGAAGAAGGTCTTGTGAATGAAGCGGATCGAATAGAAAACGCTGAACGCGCTTGCGAGTGTCGCGAGATACGGCAGGACGACGTCGATGACCGTTCCGCTATGGGCCTCGAGCGCTTCGGCCAGGAACATTTCCTTCGACAGGAACCCGTTGAGAAGCGGCACCCCCGCCATTGCCGCGGCTGCGACCATCGCCAGGGTCGCCGTGACGGGCATGAACTTCGCGAGGCCGCTTAGCCGCCTGAAGTCGCGCGTGCCGGTTTCATGATCTATGATGCCGACCGCCATGAACAACGAGGCCTTGAAGGTCGCGTGATTGATCGTGTGGAAGATCGCCGCGACGGCGGCCAGCGGGCTGCCGAGCCCGAGCAGCAGCGTGATCAGGCCGAGATGGCTGATCGTTGAATATGCGAGCAGGCCCTTGAGGTCTTGCTGGAAAATGGCCGACCAGGCGCCGACCAGCAATGTGGCAAGCCCTGCGGTCGTCACGATCAGGTACCAGCTCTCCGTGCCCGACAGGACGGGCCACAGCAGTATGAGCAGGAAGATGCCGGCCTTCACCATCGTCGCCGAGTGGAGATAGGCCGAGACGGGCGTCGGCGCGGCCATGGCGTGCGGGAGCCAGAAGTGGAAGGGAACCTGCGCGCTCTTCGTGAAGGCGCCGAGAAGGACGAGGATCAGGGCCGGGAGATAGGCTTCGTGTGAACGGATCGCCGGCCCGGCCGCGAGTACGGCATCGACGTCATAGCTTCCCGCCATCCGGCCGATCAGGAGGAAGCCTACCAGCATGCAGACGCCGCCGAAGCCGGTCACGATCAGCGCCATTCTTGCGCCGTCGCGGGCTCCCTGGTTGTGGTGCCAATATCCGATGAGCAAGAAGGAGAAGAGGCTGGTCAATTCCCAGAAAAAGGCGAGCTGGATCAGATTTCCCGAAAGAACGATGCCAAGCATCGCGCCCATGAATGCCTGGAGAAAAGCGAAGAACCGAGGCACCGGGTCCTTCGGCGACATGTAATAGCGTGCGTAAAGGATCACCAGCGCGCCGATCGCCAGGACTAGCAGCGCGAACAGCCAGGTAAAGCCGTCAAGCCTCAGCGTGAACTGGAGGCCGAGTGAGGGTAGCCAGGGGGCTTGGTGGCGAATGACCTCGCCCGCGGCGACGGCGGGGTAAAAGGCGGCGACAAGCGCAAAACCCGCGAGTGCGATCGTTCCCGCAATCGCCGACGCCCAGTTCCGGCCGGCCTGGGGCAATGCCGCTGCGATCACGCTTCCGAGGAACGGGAGGCAGAGCACCGCCAGCAGATAGTGCGTGTCGTGCATGGATGAACGAGACCTCCTGCTGACGGTTGGGCGTGGCTCCTGCCTTAGAGAGGCTTGACGCTGCGGGGCAAGCGGTGGGCGATGGTCACCCGATCTTTTGGCCGATTCCGGCGCTAGTTTCGGCCACTCCTGACGATGAGGAGATCTCCCGAATGACTGTCGAGCAGCTTGTGTTCGGTGCTGCCCACAAGCGCCTCGAAGATCGCGCCACGACCGCGACTTGCGACAATGGTCAGATCGGCTGCGTGGTCCTCGGTGAATTCGCCGATCAGGCTCTCGATCGAGCCCGCCGCGACCACCACCTCGAGGCGAGCGCCGAGCTCGGCTCCGATCCGTGGGTCCGCGGAGATGTCCGCGCGCATGGTGTCGGCCAGTGCCTGGTCCTCGCTGTTCCCCGAATCGGGCGCAATTCCGGCTGCGACGGGGGCATCGCGCGCATGGAGGAGCGTAATGCGCGCCTCGGGAAACAATCGCGCCGAAGCCAGGATCGCCGCCTGGGCAACATCCGTCCTGCCGGCCGCGACAACGATGTTCCGGTAAATGCCTGCTGCGCGTTCCTGGACGATGAGAGCGGGAACGGTGGCGTTGCTGATCAGGCGTTTCGCGGTGCCGCCGAGCAGCAGGCTGCCCAGCGTGTCGTTGCGCGCAATTCCGGTGACGAGGAAATCGCAACCTCGGCTTTCGCTGATCGACAGCAGTTCGGCAGCCGGCTCGCCGGTCGCGACCATGATCTCAACGGGCAGGTCCGTATCGCCCAGATACGATTCGAGCGTCCGTCTGGCACGTTCCGCCTTCGTCATGCGCGTCGGGCGGTCCCTTTCCATGAATTCGCCGGGGTCGGGTTCGATGACCGTTGCCGCGATCAAGCGCGCGCCCCAGGCCCTGGCCAACCCGACTGCACGATCGAGCGCACGATCGCAGCGGCAGCTCAGGTCGGTGGCCAGGAGAAGCGTCCGCGGGAATTCGCCGCTCGTCGTCGGTTCCATCATCGTCCTTCGGGTAAGTCAGCCAATGGGCATCGACTGTGGAATGATGCCGCCACGAGGTCGTTCCGGTCGTCCGCGACTTCGCGGCAACCGCACGGAACAGTCGCCATCGTCGCATGTCCGGGCGCATTGTCGGAGGTCGGCGAACGTTCGCCCCGGGCCGGGTTGGTCTCGAACGGTATCGGACGTCCTTGTGAAAAGCGATGTTCAGTCGGTGCATCCCGCGCCGTCCCTTGGGGGCTGCTCAATGGCGGACCGAGGTGCCCGGGTGATCGCACGCTTCATCGCGCTGCCTGTTATGCATCGCGATCAGGAGGCGGGTGCAGACTGCGCACGGTTGACCCCGTTCACATCATCAGCCCCGGACTGGGACGTGTCCAGAAAACCGAAGACCACGATCGCTGCCAGGAAGAGCACCACAAGGGGCAAACTGACCAAGAGAACGTTGCGATTGAGCCGGCTCCGCGAGGCGCTGCGAGCCTCGGTCGTCGATACGTGGATAACGTCTTCCCCGTCTGCGCGCTCGTGATGCATGTCCGACTCCTTCGTCAGATGAACCGTCCGGCGGCCGTTCCGTTCCGGCGGCCCGCCTGTCGAACGGACCGAAGCTGCCGGTCACCTCGTGCCTGGGCCGTCCGTTTGATCGCAAACCGTCGGACGGGTTCCGGCGGGCATCGGACAGGGGCGAATGCCCGGTGCGACCGGCGGTCGCGCTGGATGCGGACGACCGGCGCGAACAGGATTTCCGTTGGAGCTGACAAGGCCGGTACGTTTGATGCCGTCGCGATTGCAATCCTCGTCGCGTCTCCCTAGCCTCGGCTGATGCGACCTGTCGGGCAGTCGCCATCCTGGCTAATCCGGGACAGGCTGAGACCAGCATCCTCCCTGGGGCCCTCTGCGGAGCGGCCTCGACTTTTAGCGGCGACTTCGACCCCGGGCGTTCGGCGCATAGTCGTCGCCGCACCCCCGGGCTTCGGAAAGACCGGTCTCTTGTCGGAGCGATTCCGGCGGGCGAGGCGCGGAGGCATGGATGCCGCCTGGCTCGCCGCGGATCCGGTCGATGATCCGGCGACGATCGTCGCCTATTTGGCGGCGGGCCTGGAGATCGATCACCAGCCGCTGTTCGAACTGGCGGAGCAGGCACTCGGTCGTGCCGTGCAGGGTCTCCTCGCCGCCGTCGCTGCTCGAGAGACCCAGCTTTGCCTGATCCTCGACGATGTCGATCGGTGGGGCGCGGAGATACGCGACAGTGTCCTCCAGCCCCTGTTCCGGCTGGCTCCACGCAATCTCTCGATCATCTGCTCGCTCCGCATCGCCGACGAGACGCTTGCCGGCCATGCCGATCTCGCACTCGGTGCCACCGATCTTCGTTTCACCCTCGAAGAGGTGAAGGACTTGTGCGGACGCAGCATTTCGATGCGTCGTGCGCGGGCACTGCTGCGACAATCACAGGGCTGGCCGAGGCTGGTCAATATACTGACCGATCAATATCGCTGTTCGATCACGCCCGCGATGGCGGACGCCCTGATCGGGGCGTTTGCCCGCAAGCATCTGGCACCGCTGCTGACGCAGGACGACTTTGGCTTGCTGACGAAGCTCACCGCATTGCGCGCGTTCGACCTTCCGCTGGCACGACGCCTGGGCGGCGCGGCATCATTGTCGCGGCTGACGGACCTGACGCTGGTCGCGGCGAACCAGGTTCGGGACGGACTGGGCCTGTCGGTCAATCCGCTGCTCGCCCGCCTGGCGCCCGATCCGATGCCCGGTGAGGCGGTCGCGATCAGGCGAACGGCATTTGCCGACCTGTTCGACCGGGCCGACTATGTCGCGGCGATGCGCTTCGCCGTTGAAATCGGCGATGACGCATGCATCGCCAGCATCATCGATGCGTGGGATCCGCTGGAGATCTTTCTGGGACAGGGCATTTCCGAGTTGGAGAAGATCATCCAGCTGATCCCGCCCGATGTCGTCGAGCGAGACATCCGCATCGCCAGCGCCTGTGCGATCAGCCTGCTGAAGAACGGTCGGATCAACGACGCGAATTTGCTCGTCGAGAAGGTCGCGGGGAAGGCCGTTTCTACAAAGCCGTCTCTCGTCGCCGAGGAGAATGCGCATTTCTTCGTCGCGAAGGCGCTGCTCAATATTCACCAGGGCAAGCTGGCTTCGCCAAGCGACCTGGTCCTGATGGAGCAGCTGGCGGAACGCTGGTCGGCGCGGTTACCTGAGGCCCGCAGCTGGATCGCCGCGGTGAGGACACAGGCCGCCCAGAGTATGGGCAGGATCGCCGAGGCACGCGCGGCCGCGCTCGACGGTATCGCCTCATGCCGCGATTTTGAAGGCCGCTATGCGACTTTCTACCATCATTGCGACCTGGCGGTGATCGAGGCGATCGCGGGGCGACGATCGCTGGCGCGCGAGATCTTCAACCGGATCGCGCGCGATTATCGCGACGTGCTTCGCGCCGATGTCAGGCTGCGCGTCGTGCTCGATACCTTCCTCATCGAGCTCGACCATGAGGAGGATCCGCGCAAATTCGACGCGATGGGCAGGCTGCGCACAATCTGTCGCGAGCTTCCGTCGCTGGAGGGATGGCCCGATCTCTTCGCCGCTGCTTTCCGGACCTACTCGGAAAAACTGATGCTCGCGGGCGACGCCCAGGGCGCGGTGGCGCTGCTCGACGCCGGGCTGCTCTATGCGCGGCGCGAGGGCGTCGAGCCGCTGGTCTTCGTCATCGAACATCAGCGCGCGATCATTCACATGCTGGGCGGAGACACAGCCGCCGCGCGCGACGCGATATCCGCTTACGCTTCGCTGGAGAGCAACGACATTCTGGTGCGTTCCTGGCGGGAGGTAGAAGCATGCCTGGAGGCGCGCGCCCTGCTCGACCAGGCGATACCGGACCAGGGCACAGCCCTGCTGCTGGCGGCCGGGATGTCCCATGCGGTGATCAACGATCTCGGCCGATGCAAGGCACGCTACGCTTCTCTCGCCGATCCGGCCAATCGCGGCATGCGCGCCGAAATGGCGGCCGCGATCGGCCGGTCGGACGGCTGTCATGCCGCTGCGGCGGATCATCTCCTCACGCCACGCGCGCGAGAAGTGCTGACCGCGCTTTCGAAAGGCATGACCGACAAGGAGATCGGGCTGGCACTCGGGCTGTCCCCGCATGGCGTGCGCTACCATCTCAAGCGCGCCTACGCACAGATGAACGTCGGCAGCCGGGAAGAGGCCTGCGCCAGACTTCATGAAGCGGGGTTGGCGATCATGCCCCCCTACTAATCAATTCAATACCCCCTACGTTCCGTCCTCAATGGCTTTGAGGCCGCACCGGTCCACTGTCGATGCACGTCATCAAGGGGTCGTCAGCCATGTCCGCACCGCATTGGAGCATCCTGCTCGCCGGAACCTCGCTTCTTGCCGCCGCGCCGGCTCTCGCCCAGGACCCGGCGACATCCGCCGACGACGAGGTGATCGTCGTGACGGCACAGAAGCGCGCGCAGGATCTGCAGGATGTGCCCATCTCGGTCGCGGTGGCGTCTGCCGCGCAGTTACGCGAACAGAACATCATATCCTCGGTCGCGCTGGGCAGGATCGTACCCAATCTGACGGTGAGCGATTATGGCAACCCGGTCTTCACGATCTTCACGCTGCGCGGCGTCTCGCAGTTCGATTTCAGCGATCACCAGGAATCGCCGGTCGCGGTGTTCACCGACGGATCCTATGTCCCCTATCTGAGCGCGGTGGGCGCCAACCTCTTCGATCTCGAACGGGTCGAGGTGTTGCGCGGTCCGCAAGGAACATTGTTCGGGCGGAATGCGACGGGCGGCGTCGTCCAGCTGATCAGCGCCAGGCCGACCGAACAACTCTCGGGCTATGGCCAGCTTTCCTACGGCAACTACAAGGCGCTGCGCGCCGAAGGGGCGATCAGCGGGCCGATCGGTGGCGGTGTGTTGGGCCGCCTGAGCGTCGTGCGCGACCGGCATGATGGTTATTTTCGCAATATCACCACCGGCACCCGCAAAGGCGACGGCGACAATGTGAGCGCGCGCGGGCAGCTCTACAAGGAATTCGCTGGGGGCAGCGATATCGGGCTGATCGCCCGCTATTCGCGCGACACTGTGTCGACCATTCCGAACCGGGCGCAACCGGGCTATCCCGATCCGGTCACCGGGCTCTACGTCAATGGCAGCGGGCCCGATTTCGCGGCTTTCTGCTCTGCCTTCTTCGGCACCGGGGTCGGTGCCGGCGCCACCGACTGCCTGAGCGGCGACGTCGCCGCCGGCGGCCGCTATACAATCCAGAATGATCGTGATGGAGGCGGGCTGAAGCGGACCAGCTATGGCGCCACGCTCACCGCCAATCTGAAGCTGTCGGATGATATCACGCTGACGTCGGTCACCTCCTACAGCCATCTCGACAAGGCGTATCGCGACGAGGATTCCGACGGCACGTCGCTCGATTATCTGCGGTTCGAACAGGGGGCGAAGGCGCGCGACGTCCAGCAGGAGTTGCGGCTGACCGGGAAGGGCGACTGGGGGCAATGGCTGCTGGGTGCCTATTATCTGAATATCCACGGCAGATATGACAGCGGCTTCAGCTTCTATCCGACCGATCCGGATTTTCAGGCACTCGCATCGAACCGCTGGACGCTCAGGACACGATCGATCGCGTTCTTCGGGCAGGGCGAGGTGAGGCTGGCGGAGCGGCTCAAGCTTGTCGGCGGACTGCGCTACACCTGGGATCGCAAGACCATCGATTATCGCACCGCCTGCCTGGGTGCCGGATGCGGGATTTTCGGTCTCGACAATCCCGATATCGTCCAGGGCACCGGCTATAATGCATCGGTGCCGGGTGCGCGGCCGGTGCGGTCGACCGGCAATTGGGACGGCAAGATCCAGCTGAGCTACGAACCGTCCGCGGACGCATTGCTCTATGCCGGCGTTTCGCGCGGCACCAAGGCCGGCGGCTTCAATGCCGGGACCACCGCTTTCTACACCGTTGCACAGACGCGCTTCGACGACGAGGTGCTGACCGACTATGAAGCCGGGTTCAAGCTGAGCCTTGTCGACCGGCGGCTGACGATCAACGGCAGCCTCTTCTATTACGATTATAAGGGCGTACAGCTGTTCAGCCAGCTCGGCACGTCGACGCTGACCTTCAACAGCGACGCGCGGATCTACGGCGCCGAGCTGGAGGCGCGGGCACGCGTCACTTCGACGCTGGATATCGGTGCGGCGGGAGCACTGCTCGACACGCGGACCGATCCGGTCGAGGTGCTCAACCCGCTGGCGGGCACGGTCACGCTCAGCCGCCAGGCGTTGCCCAACGCGCCGAAGCGGACGCTGACCCTGTATGGACGCAAGGTCTGGCCGATCGGAGAGTACCGTCTGACGACGCAGGGTGATGTGAAATGGCTGAGCGCGACCCGGCTCAATCTGATCGACTATCCCGCGACGCGCCAGCCGGCCTATGCGCTGGCCAATGCGCGTATCAGCTTCGGCCCGGCCGATGGCCCCTGGGAAATCTCCGCCTTCGTCCAGAACATGTTCGACAAGGCCTATAGCGTCGCGGCGGTCCCCTATCAGACGACGAACGGCGCGACGATGAACATCTACGCGCCGCCGCGGCTCTACGGCGTGTCCGGCCGGTTCGTCTTCTGATCGCCGTCCCATGACGATGATCGATGAGGACGCGCTGCACAGCCTCGCCATGGGCGCGGCGGTGCTGAGCGCGGGGGGCGGATCCTTCCCCTATCTTGAACATCTGCATGCACGCGAGATGCTGCGCGGCGGGGCCAGGGTTCGGATGGTGCCGGCAGAGAGCATGGACGACGATGCCCTGGTCGCGATGGTCGCGATGGTCGGCGCACCGCTGGTGATGCTGGAGCGGCTGGTCGATACCGATCATTTCGTAGGCGCGGCGCGGGGCCTGTCCCGCTATCTGGGGCGGGACTTCGACGCAGTGATGGGCTGCGAGATCGGCTGCCTCAATGCGATGATCCCGGTTCTCGTCGCGGGCAGCCTGGGCTTGCCGCTGATCGACGGCGATACACTCGGCCGGTCCTTTCCGCAGATCAACATGTCGAGCTTCGCGATCAATGGCGCGACCATGGCGCCGATGGTCCTGTCGGACATCCGTGCCAATGAAATCATCGTTTCCCGGGCCGCGGACGCGGACTGGACCGAGATCCTGGTGCGCGCGGCTGCGACCGCGCTGGGATCGGTCGCGGGCATCGCGACGCCGGCCACCGCCGGCTTCATCAAGCGCAATGCGGTGATCGGCAGCTATTCGCGGGCGATCCGGATCGGCGACACGATCCGCGCCGCACAGCGCGCCCATGACGATGTCGTCGCGCGGCTGCTGGCGGAAAACGAGGGATGCGAGCTGGGCCGGGGGCGGATCAGTGATGTCGAGCGACGGATCGAGGGCGGCTTCGTCCGTGGCGAGGCGACGATCATGCCGGGCGTAAGCGGGCCGCCGATCAAGGTGGCGTTCCAGAACGAATATCTGGTCGCCCGTCGTGACGGCGAGATCCTGTCGACGGTGCCCGACCTCCTATGCCTGCTCGACCTGACGACGGGTGAGCCGATCGGTACCGAGTCGTTGCGCTATGCCCGGCAGGTCGCGATCGTCTCGCTGCCCGCCATGGCCGAACATCTGACGCCGCGCGCCATTGCCGCCGTTGGGCCCAGAGCCTTCGGCTATGATTTCGACCACATCACGCCACACCGGCAACAGGGCGATCGGACATGATGAGAATAGGACTGGATGTCGGCGGCACGAATACCGATGCCGCGCTGCTCGACGGAACGCGCGTCGTCGCGGCGGTGAAGACGCCGACCACGGCCGATGCGACGACCGGCATCTGCAACGCGCTGGCCGCGCTTGTCGAACGGGCCGGCCCGGAAACACGGTCGGCGCGCGCCGTCGTCATCGGGACCACCCATTTCGTCAATGCGGTGGTTGAGCGGGAGCGGCTCAACCGCGTCGCGGCGGTGCGCCTGTGCCTGCCGGCATCGTCGAGCATCCCGCCCTTCATCGACTGGCCGGACGATCTCCGCAATGAAGTCCGCGCCGATGTCCATCTGCTGCCAGGGGGCTATGAGGTCGATGGCCGCGAGATCGCGCCGTTCGACAAGGCGGCGATGGAGGATGTCGCGCGTCGGATCGCGGATTCGGGGGTGCCCGCCGCTGCGATTTCCGGCGTGTTCTCGCCGTTGCGCAGCGACCATGAGCGCGCGGCGGCGGAAATCATGGAGCGGCTATGCCCGCAGGTGCGGGTGAGCCTGTCGAGCGACCTGGGTCGTACCGGCCTGCTCGAGCGGGAGAATGTGGCGCTGCTCAACGCGTCGCTGTTCGAACTGGCGCGCACCACCATCACCGCCTTTCGCGCGGCGATCGCGCAGAGCGGCCTGGCGGCCGAGCTCTTCCTCACCCAGAATGACGGCACTGTCATGCCCGCAGAACTGGCCGAACAGGCGCCGGTGCTGTGCTTTTCGTCGGGGCCGACCAATTCGATGCGCGGAGCCGCCCTGCTGAGCGGCCGCTCCGACGGCATGGTCATCGATGTCGGCGGCACCACCAGCGATATCGGCATGCTCGTCAACGGCTTTCCGCGCGAAGCCAATGGCGTGGTCGAAGTCGGCGGGGTCCGCACCTTGTTCCGCATGCCCGACATATTGTGCCTGGGGCTGGGCGGCGGCACGCGGATCCGCACCGACCCCTTCCGGCTGGGACCCGACAGCGTCGGCTATCGGCTGACCAGCGATGCGCGCGTGTTCGGGGGGCGGCAACTCACCGCCACCGACATGGCGGTCGCCGCCGGCAGGGCGCGGATCGGCGATGCGGTGGGTGTCGCCGATATCGGGGGAGCGCTGCTGTCCGCGTTCGACGGAACCGTCCGCTCGATGCTCGAAGACGGCATCGAGAGCATGAAGACGCGCGCCGGCGATTTGCCCGTCATAGCCGTCGGGGGGGGCGCTTTCCTCATCCCCGAGGATCTCGCCGGGGTCTCGGAAGTGGTCTTCGTCGAGCATCATGACGTCGCAAATGCCGTGGGGGCCGCGATGGCGCAGATCTGCGGCGAGGTGGATCGGGTTTTCACCGACATGACCCGCGAGGCCGCGCTGGCGGCGGCAACCGAGGAGGCGCGCGACCGCGCCGTCGCGGCGGGAGCATGCGCCCAATCGCTCAAGACCGTGGATGTCGAGGATCTCCCGCTTGCCTATATGCCCGGGGGCGCGCGGCGGCTGCGCGTGCGCGTCGCCGGCGAGCTGGCCGACGCATGAGCTGGCTTCTCAGCCAGGCCGATATCGCGCCGATCGCGCGGGGCTGCACGATGCTGGGGTCGGGCGGAGGCGGTGACACCTATTGTGCGGTCATCCTGTTGAGCGCTCTGCTGGCCGAAGGGCACCGCATACCCATTATCGATGCCGACACCCTCGACGATGACGGTTTCACCGTCAATGTCGGCTATATGGGCGCTCCGGTGGTGCTGTCGGAAAAGCTTTTCGAAGGCAGCGAGATGGTGGCGGCCATCGATGCGATGCGGGGGCGGCTCAAGGGGCCGTTGCGGGCGCTGATATCCGCGGAGATCGGTGGCATGAACGGCATGGTTCCGTTGATCGCGTCGGCGCTGACGGGACTGCCGGTGGTCGATGGCGACGGCATGGGCCGGGCCTTTCCGCGTGCGGATCACGTCACCTTTGCGTTCAATGGAGTCAGTTGCCTGCCGACAGTGCTGACGAGCGAGGCGGGCGATGTCGTCACCATCGAGCGCGCGAGCAATGCACGCGCCGAGGACATTGGCCGGGCGGTCGCGACTCTCATGGGCAGCATGGCATTCGCGGTCGACTATCCGCTGAAAGCGAACGAAGTGCGCGCCTATGCGGTGCCCGGGACGCTGTCGCTGGCGCGGTCGATCGGCCGGGCGATCGGTGAACCAGCGGGAGCGCAAGCGCGACTGGACGCGCTGACCTGCACGTTGCGGCAAGAACGGGACATCACCGTCGCCCAGATCTTCGCCGGCCGGGTCAGCGAATGCGAACGCGCGACGCGCGAGGGTTTCGACCGGGGGCATGTGGAGATCCGCGTGGCGGGCGGATCGCGCAGTCTGCGGATCGATTTCCAGAACGAGTTCCTGATGGCATTCGAGGGCGGCAGCCTTGTCGCATCGACACCCGACATCATCGCGGTTGTCGACGCGGACACGCTGGCGCCCCTGACGTCCGATGCGATCCGCTACGGGCAGAATGTCCGTGTGCTGGTGATCGAGGCGCCGGCCCAGTTGCGTACGCCGGTCGCGCTGGACCGAGTGGGGCCGCGCGCGTTCGGTTATCCCTGTGATTATCTGCCCATTGGCGCGGGCCGATGACCCGGGGACGCATTGTCTTGTCCGAACCGAGCGCCGATAGGAGCGCCATGGCGTTCCGCCCGCACATGGTTCGTTGGATGAAGCCCTGCCTCCCCATGGGGCGGCCGGCGTCCTTCATTGTGGCGCGATAGGGCGTGCGATTGCCCGCCTGGGGTGAAAGGCTGACGAGCGAGCCACGCCTGCTCGTGCTGGTCTTCGCGCTGAACGGCATATCCTATGTGCCGTCGCTCACCTTGCCCTGGCTGATCGGGGGACTGGGCCGGGAACTGGGTCTGAGCGCAGAGGCGGGCGGATTGGCGGGCACAATCCTGCTCGGCACCATAGCGATCGTCGCGGGCGTCACCGCGCTTGTTCTGCGACCCCGCTGGGCCAGGCCGATCGGATCACTGGGGGGCCTGGTATCGACGGCGGCACTGCTGCTGCTGCATCTCGTCCCGTCCAGCCGGGGGCTGGGGGCGCTGCTGATGGTCGGACTGGGATGCGGCCTGGCCTGTTCCGGCGCCAATGCGTTGATCGCCGCGTCGCGGGATCCAGTGCGCCTGAGCGGGAATATGTGGGGGCTGAGCGTCTTGTGGCAGATCCTGGTCTGGTGGATCAGCCCTATCGCTGCCGGGCGGGGCGGCCTGGACGCGATCTTCCTCGTCCAGGCCGCAGCGTCGGGCCTGCTGCTTCTGGCCGCTGTGGCGATCCCCTGGCGCTGGACGAACCGGGCGGCCGAAGCTGTTTCGGTCGAACGGGGCGAGAGCCGGGGCTGGGGCATGCCGGTAATGATCGGCCTGTGCGCGCTGGCCTTCTGGGCCCGGGACGCGATGGCCTGGTCGATGCTCGATCATCGCGTGGCCACGCTGGGCGTCGAGACGCCGGTGCTGCAATGGGCACTGATGGGTGTGTCGCTGATCGGTTTCTGCGCGTCTCTGGCCGCTGCCGTGATGGGCTTGCGCTTCGGCCGCCTCTCCACCGTCTTCATGACGCAGCTCATCGCGCTGATCGTGCTTGGGCTGATGGCGGGTGCGACCAGTGCTGCCGCCTATATCGGCTCCCTGCTTTTCTGGAGTGGAGCCACCTTGTTCGCATGGCCCTACGTGATGGAGCTGGCCGTCAGGATCGGTCCCGGCGGAAGAGTGGCAGCGGTCTGCGGCGGGCTCCTGTTCGCCGGCAGCGCATCGGGGCCGGCCATCGGCGGGCTGCTGATCGATCGTTGGCCGGGGGGATCGTTCTGGGTGACGCTCGGCCTGAGCGCTTTCGCGCTTGCCATGTCGACGGCGGTCGCCTGGAGATGCGGTCGCGCGGAGATGGGGGCGGCTGAGCGGGATCGGGTGATCATCGACTGAAAGGAAAGCACGAGGAGGCGCTCAAGTCCGGTTGTCGACTTCAGCGGCATGCGATCGCCCGGGAAAGCTGGTCCGTCGGCACAAGCGCCGGGGGGGTTGTCGGTTGAGACGCCCCAGCCGGTCTGTCGATGGGCATCAGCGTTCATCGATTGCTCGCTTGACTGAATCGGCGGGACCCGAGCGGACTCACCTCTGGCGGGGCGCTCGACGAGCGGGATGACTTTCCTGCTGATGGGCTGTCGCGCGCACGGCTTCGACGATCGGCCGGACGCGGCACGAATGACCGCATCCGGCCGATCGTTCTGGATATAATGGCCCGCGTCGCTCAAGCTTTCATGTCGTGATCGGCTGGACCAGCTGGCCTCGTCGCGATGAAGCTGGAGCCATCGTTGTTGTCGTGCGGCCCCTTGGCTCGCTGTAAGATTTTCCTCTGCAAGCGCCCCTGCCGAGTAGGGCTTCATCGCAGTGAGCACCACGAGGGGTCGGTCGCCCAGACTGCGCAACCGCCCACCCTGCGCAAGCGTCGTTTCAAGAGCGGAAATCTCGGCGACCGCTCCTTTGATGCTATGGCCAAGATAGGCATTTCGGGCAGCGGTAACTGCCGTCGATTCGTCGGGATCGCCTGGAAGGTCGATCAGCCTCGCAGCACCCGTCCAGGACAGCTTCGCCAGCAGGTACATGAAAGCTGGTAACTCGGGTGGCTTGGGTGTCGTCCCAGGGGCTGCCAGTTTACGGATCTGATCGGGGTGCGAGGCGTCGACGAAGACCAGGCCTTTCGCGTTCGAACCGAACTGACGCGTATAATTCATGATGTACGGCCCTCCAAGGGAGTGGCCGATCAGCACGAGTGGTCCGTCTATGTGCGCGGCAATCAGCGCGGCGTGGAGGTCGCGAGCCGCATGATCGCCGTCCTGCTCGTGCGGTGGGGCGTCGCTCCACATGATGCCCGCCCGGTCAGCCGGACCGAACATCGCCGCGTTGCGCAGGGTAGGACCATTATAGCTATGGGCGGCTGGATCGTTGGGGGCATAGGCCTCGGTTTCCACGATCGTCCCGCCGACACCGTCGACCAGTACAGAGACGCCGACCAGGTCGTGCGCCACCGTCTCCACGTCACGCTCGAAGAAATCACCGGTGATCTTGGCGCCAAGGCCTTCGGCAGTTTTCATCATGGCCATTCCGTCTGCATAACGCGCGAGAGGGACGGGAGGACCAACGGTCACGGCCCGGGCTGAAAGGTTCGACAGGGATCGAACGGACTCACAGCAAAACCGGCTGGCGGACAATCTCCTCGATGACGAAGCTGTTGGCGGGCGGCGTCACCAGCAACGCCGTTTCCGGCACGGTCAGGTCGAGCCACTGCATCACCTGCCGGCGGTGGATGATCGCGCCGTGGCGTTCCTGATAGCGCATGACCTCGGGGTTCGCATCGACCGTGACGATCCGGTAACTGACCGGCCAGTCGCCCATGGCCGGTTCCCAAAGTGCTGCGAGATAGAAGAAATTGCCGCCGTCGAGCGTCACCCGGAAGGTCCGGTCACCATTGCGGACATGGAATTCCGAAGCAGGCACAAGGCAGCGCTGCCTTGGAAAGCTCTGCCCCTCGGAGCGCATGAACCGGAAACTCACCCCGTCGCTGAAGCGCGGATTGGAACCCCAGGCCGCCTCGATCATCTCTATCTCTTGCGCGTCATCCGGATTGCGCCGGATGATCGTCCGGCGTTCGCCGAGCGGCGCGTTCGAGTCGAAGGGTCTGGCACTCGGGTTCATGTATGGAACATAATGGGAACAATGGGCGGCGGCAAGGATAGACGGACATGTGCAACGACTATCGCCTCGAAGTGGATGTCGCCTCGATCGCCGAGGATTTCGAGGACCTCAAGATCAAGATCTCGATGCCCGAAGGGATCCCCAATGTGCCCGCGCGCGAGGACATCAGGATGACCGACATGGCGCCGATCGTGAAGAGTGTCGATGGCGCGCGCGGGGTCGGCGAACTTGTCAATCGCCGCTGGGGGTGGCCGAGTCCCAAGGGCGCGCCGGTCTATAATTTCCGGGCCGAGGGCCGGAAATTCGCCTCAAGGCGCTGCCTCATCCTGGCCGACGGCTTTTATGAATTCACCGATCCGCAGGATCCCAAGCAGAAGCGGCTCGATAAATGGCTCTTCACGGTGAACGGCCATCGCTGGTTCTGCATCGCCGGCATCTGGCGGCACCATCCCGATGTCGGCGAGGCCTTCACCATGCTGACGCTCGATGCCGGCGAGGACATCTCGCCCTATCATCATCGCCAGATCATTCCGCTCGTTCGGGACCAATGGGCTGACTGGCTTGATCTCTCGGTGCCCGCCAAGGACGTGCTTGGCTATCTGCCGAGCGGCGTTCTTGCGGTCACACAGGTTTATGGCGGGCCGCCGGCCCAGGCCTCGCTCGATCTGTGATGAACGATCCGTTCGATCTCGAGCGGTTCGTCGATGCACAGGCGACCGCCTATCCCAAGGCATTGGCGGAAATCCGGCGCGGGTCCAAGGCCACGCACTGGATGTGGTTCATCTTTCCCCAACTCGGTGATCTCGGGCACAGTGCAACGGCGCGATATTTCGGGATCGGCTCGATCGCCGAGGCGCGCGCCTATCTCGATCATCCCCTGTTGGGACCGCGCTATCTGGACTGTGTGGAAGCGCTGCAGGCGCTGGACATCAGCGATCCGGTCGCCGCCTTCGGTGCAGTCGATGCGAAAAAGCTGCGCTCTTCGCTCAGCCTGTTCGAGTCGGCCGGCGGTCCTCCGGTGCTGGGCGAGGCGATCGATCGCTGGTTCCATGGTATCCGGGACGAAACGACCCTACGGTTTCTGCGGGATGGGCAAGGCCGGCCCGATATGCCTTCCGAACCGGCTTGACGCGGACGACCGACGATCGGAACATAAGGGGAACATATGAGTCTCTTGCCCCATGCTTCCTTCGCCCTCCTTCGACCGGCCCGATGCCGAGCAGCTTGCCGCGCTTCGCACTGCGCTGGCAGGCGAAAGGCGCGCCCGGGGGCCGGTATTGCCGTTCGACGTCGTTGCGATCGACGAACGGTTGGCGGACGCCGGCCTCGCCGGAGGCGGGCTGCATGAGGTGGCGGCAGCCAGCGCCGCGCTGAGCGACGATGCGGCTGCGACGTTGTTCCTCACCGGCATCGCCGCACGGTTCGCGGGCAAGCCGGGCCTTTCCGTGCTCTGGGCGCTGTCGCGTTTCGATCTCTACGCACCCGGGCTTGAACAGGCCGGGTTGCCGCCCGACCGGATCATCTATGCCCAGGGGCGCAGGGACGCCGATGTGCTGGCGCTCGCCGAGGATGGCCTTCGTCATGGCACGCTCGCCTGTGTTGTCGCCGAAGTGAAGTCCGCCGACCTCACCATTACGCGGCGGCTGCAGCTTGCGGCATCGGACAGCGAAACCCCGATGCTGCTCTATCGCCGCCACCGGACGCTCGGCCGATGCCCGCTCGACATGCCGTCTACGGCGATGACGCGCTGGCGGATCGGCTGCACGCCGTCGCTGCCGCTGCCCCATCCCGGCGTCGGACGTGCCCGATGGTCGGTCGAGCTTGTCCGCCAGCGTGGCGGCAATCCCTTTTCCCTCGAAGTTGAAGCATGTGATGCCACGGGTCGCCTCGCTCTTCCTGCCGCAGCTCCCGATCGAGCGGTTGCGCCGGCGAGAGCGCTCAGCCACGCCGCCTGATCCGCAGCCCTTCAGGGCGCCGCGATTTCCCATGCCGATCGACGACGGCCCGGGCGCCTGCTCGGTTCCGCGCGGCGGCGGCTGGCGTCCCGGCGCCCGCTGGGCGCGCGACGGCATGGTCGAACAGCCGGCAACCACCGACCTCGAGGCGCTGCCTGCGCATCAGCGGCCGACGATGCGCGAGATGGGGCGGCGCAGCGAGCACGCCGAGCATCCGTTCAAGGCGATGCCGCCCGACGAAGGCGCTGCAGGTCGTGCACCTGCGCCGAAAGCACCGGGCTGGGCGGCGCTGTTGGGGCAACCGACGATTCTCGTAGCCCGCACCGGCCAGCGCGACGCCGTGACCGCCGCATGCCCGGTGGCGCTCGAGCTCGGCTTGCGACCCGGCATGGCGGCCGCTCATGCCCGGGCGCTCGTCGCCAATCTCGAGGTGCATGATGCCCAACCGGACAGGGATCGCGCTTTCCTCGACCGGCTGGCCTTGCATGCGGTCGCGCACTGGACGCCGATCGCAAGCGTGTCGGGCATGGACGGCATCTGGCTCGACCTGACCGGCACAACGCATTTGTTCGGCGGCGAGGAGCGGTTCTGCCGAAGGCTGGTGGCGTTCGCGAGGCGGCTTGGCTTTACCGCGCGTGTCGCGATCGCCGGATCCGCCGGCGCGGCGCATGCGCTTGCCCGCTTCGGGAGGCAGACCATCACCATAGTGCCGCCGGGAACCGAAACCCAGGCCATCGCCGACCTGCCGCTCGCCGCGCTGCGTCTCCGACCCGAGGCGCTGGTGGCGGCCGCACGGTTCGGGCTCGAACGGATATCGGACCTTTATCCGGTTGCGCGTGGACCGCTTGCCCGCCGCCTGGGGCTCGGGACCGTCGAGCGGCTCGATCAGGCGCGCGGGCTGGCCGGCGAACCGATCGTGCCGGTCGTGCCGTTCGAAATGCCTCGTGCCGAACGGCGGCTGCTCGAACCGATCGGGACCGCGGAGGCAATCGTCCAGGTCATCGGCGATCTGGTCGAAGACCTTGTCGGCGTGCTTCAGGCGCGCGGGCTCGGCGTCCGGGCGGCGATCCTCGACTGCACGATCGTCGACGGCGGCAGCCAGCGCATCGCGATCGGTACGGCGCGCGCGACGCGCGATCCCGCGCACCTCAAGCGCATGCTCGCCATGCGGGTAGAGCGGATCGATCCGGGGCTCGGGATCGAGGCGATGTCGCTGTCGAGCCCGCATGTCGAGCCCTTGGCACCGGTCGCGCTCACTGCCGGCCTCGAAGACGCCGATCGCGCACCCGATATCGCGCCGCTGATCGATCAGCTTGGCGGGCGTTGCGGTCCGGATGCGCTGTTCCGGCTGAGCGCGGTCGAGAGCGACGTGCCCGAGCGCGCCGTCCGCCGCGTCGCACCACTGGTCGAGCCGGCGGGCTGGCCCGGATGGTCGCGGCCCGCGCGAATGCTGCGCCGTCCCGAGCCTTTGTCCAGCGTGGTCGCGCTCCTGCCCGACCATCCGCCGCGACGCTTCGCCTGGCGCGGCAGATCCTACCGGGTGATCGCCGGCGATGGGCCCGAGCGGATCCATGGGGAATGGTGGCGGAGCCCAAGCGAAATGTGGGCGGTGCGCGATTACTTCAAGGTCCAGGCCGAGTGCGGCGGCCGGTTCTGGATCTTTCGCCGCGGCGATGGCGTCGAGGCCGCGACCGGCGATCTCAGCTGGCACATGCACGGCCTGTTCGGATGAGAGGGACCGGTCGATGACCTATGTCGAGCTGCAGGCGACCAGCCATTTTTCCTTCCTGCGTGGAGCGTCCTCACCCGAGGAGCTGTTCGCGGCGGCGGCGCTGCTCGGGCATCAGGCTCTGGGGCTTGTCGATCATGGCAGTGTCGCCGGCATGGTGCGCGGATGGGACGGCCAGAAGGCGACCGGGGTACGGATGATCGCCGGCGCCCGTGTCGATCTGACCGATGGCCGCGCGCTGCTGCTCTATCCGATGAACCGGGCGGCGTGGAGCAGGCTCACCCGGCTGCTGTCCATGGGCAAGGCGCGCGGCGGCAAGGGGTGCTGCATCCTGGACTGGGCCGATGTCGCGGCGCATGCCGACGGCCTGATCGCCATCCTGCTGCCCGATATGGCGGATGCGCTGACAGCGGATCGGCTCGCCGGGTTGCGGGCGGTCTTTGGCGCGCGCGGTTATCTGGCGCTCACGCTGCGCCGCCGGCCTGACGATGCGGCGCGGCTTCATATGCTTGATGCGCTCGCGCGGGACATCGGCATCCGTTCGGTCGCGACCGGCGATGTCCTCTATCACACGCATGAGCGGCGGCAGTTGCAGGATGTGATGAGCGCGATCCGCGAGAAGACCACGATCGACGCACTGGGGTTCAGGCGCGAGCGGTTCATGGATCGCGATCTCAAATCGCCCGCCGAGATGGAGCGGCGCTTCGCCGCCTTTCCCGATGCGATCCAGGCGAGCGCCGACATCGCGACTGCGTGCCGGTTCGATCTCGGCGAGATCCGCTATCAATATCCCTATGAGCAGGTGATGGCGGGGCGGACCGCGCAGGAGGCGCTGGCGGCGCTTTCCGGGGAAGGGGCGGAGCGGTTGTTTCCCGGCGGCGTGCCCCGGCGCTATCGCGAACAGATCGACCATGAGCTCAAGCTCATCGACGAGCTCGGCTATGCGCCCTATTTCCTGACCGTCAACGCGATCGTCGCGGAAAGCCGCCGGCGGGGCATTCTCTGCCAGGGGCGCGGGTCGGCCGCCAACAGCTGCATCTGCTATCTGCTCGGCATCACCTCGATCGATCCGATCCAGCATGAATTGCTGTTCGAGCGCTTCGTCTCGGGCGAGCGCAAGGAGCCGCCGGATATCGATGTCGATTTCGAGCATGAGCGGCGCGAGGAGATCATCCAGTGGATCTATGACACCTATGGCCGCACCCGTAGCGCGCTGACCGCGGTGGTGACCCGCTATCGCACACGTGGAGCGGTGGCCGAGGTCGGGAAAGCGCTGGGGCTGCCGCGCGACCTGACCAAGATGCTGACCGGCCTGGTCTGGGGCTGGTCGGTCGACGGCATCCCCGAGGAGCGGATCGCCAGCCTCAATCTCAACGCCGGGGATTACCGGCTGCGGCTCACGCTCGATCTTGCCCGCCAGCTGATCGGCACGCCGCGCCATCTCTCGCAGCATCCCGGCGGCTTCGTCCTCACCCAGGACCGGCTCGACGATCTCGTTCCGATCGAGCCGGCGCGGATGGAGGACCGCCAGATCATCGAGTGGGACAAGGACGATATCGACGCGCTCAAATTCATGAAGGTCGACATTCTGGGCCTGGGCATGCTCGGCTGCATGAACCGCGCCTTCAACCTGCTGGAGCAGGACAAGGGCATCAAGGTCACGATGGCAGATCTCCAGGACGACGATCCGGGCGTTTACGCCATGATCCAGAAGGCCGACACGCTGGGCGTCTTCCAGATCGAGAGCCGTGCGCAGATGTCGATGCTGCCGCGGATCAAGCCCGATAAATTCTACGACCTGGTGATCGAGGTCGCGATCGTCCGGCCGGGCCCTATCCAGGGCGACATGGTTCATCCCTATCTGCGCAGGCGCGAGGGCAAGGAGACGCCGGACTATCCAAAACCCGAACTGCGCGCCGTCCTCGAGAAGACGCTTGGCGTGCCGCTTTTCCAGGAGCAGGCGATGAAGGTCGCGATCGTGGGCGCGGGGTTTACGCCCCAGGAAGCCGACCAGCTGCGCCGGGCCATGGCGACGTTCAAGCTGACCGGCGGGGTCAGCCATTTCTACGACAAGCTGGTCGGAGGCATGGTCGCGCGCGGCTATCCAAGGGACTTCGCCGAGCGCACCTTCAAGCAGATCGAGGGGTTCGGCAGCTATGGTTTCCCCGAGAGCCATGCCGCCTCGTTCGCCAAGATCGCCTATGCCTCATGCTGGATGAAGCATCATCATCCCGATGTCTTCTGCGCGGCCTTGCTCAACGCGCAGCCCATGGGGTTCTACGCGCCCGCACAGATCGTCGCCGATGCGCGCAAGCATGGCGTCGAAGTCCGGCCGGTCTCGATCAACGACAGCCATTGGGACTGCACGCTCGAGGCCGGCGAAGGCCGCTATCTTGCGGTCCGGATGGGATTCCGGATGGTGCGCGGCCTTGCCAACCTCCATGGCGCCGCGATTGCCGGGGCGCGGGGACCCGCACCTTATGACAGCGTCGAGGAGGTCTGGCGGCGCGCCGGCGTGCCGCGGGCTGCGATCGAGCGGCTGGCCGAGGCCGACGCATTCCACTGCATCGCCGAAAACCGGCGGGAGGGACTTTGGAAGGTCAAGGGATTGGGCGAGGCGCCGCTGCCGCTCTTCGCTGCCGCTGATGCGCGCGAGGCCGGGTTCTCACCCGAGGGGCTCGAGCCCGAGGTGGAGTTGCGGCCGATGACCGCCGGGCGCGAGGTGGTCGAGGATTATCGTGCGACCCAGCTGTCGCTGCGTGCGCATCCGGTGAGTTTCCTGCGCGAAGAACTCGATGCCATGGGTATTGTGCGATGCACCGATCTGTCGTCGATCCGGGACGGGCGCAATGTCGAGGTCGCGGGCGTCATCCTTGTGCGGCAGCGGCCGGGATCAGCCAAGGGCGTGTTGTTCGTCACGATCGAGGACGAGACCGGCATCGCCAACGGCATCCTCTGGCCCGACCGGTTCGAGATCTACCGTCGCCAGGTCATGTCGGCCTCGATGATCGCGATGCGCGGGCGGCTGCAGAAGGAGGGCGAGGTCATCCATATCATCTGCGACCGTATCACCGACCATGACGCCATGTTGAGATCGATCGGGCGAATGGACTTTGCCATCGCGCCCGGTCGCGGCGACGGAGCCAAAAATGGGGGCGGGCCGGATCCTCGCGACCCCTCCACGGATGGGGACTGGGCCCCGCGCGGAAGGACGCTGTCATCGCGGCCGTTCGGGACGCCGGACGAGCAGGAAGCGCTGGTGCCGATCCGCAGCCATGACTTCCATTGAGGCGGAGGGTCGTGCCGCCGGACGGTCGGGCGCGCGCTGAACGTCTTCGGAAAGGCGAAGGACGAAGCGGGCCAGGTCCAGGCACGCTGCGTCGCACCGGCGCTCCCAGGCCTGCGATTGTCCGGACACTTGGCTCCTCGCCTTCTGGAGCGCCGTCCGCTCCACCCATGACATCGGCCGAACCCGGGGCCCTCGAGCCGCTACGACGGTATCGTGTGCCAGCTTGCGGCCAGGCGGTCGCCTGGCCGTGTGGGGGAAGCTCTTGCCACGTCCACGCGGGATCCGGCACCTGATGTCTCATCATTTGCTGCCCCGGCCGAGACCATGATCCCGGAGCGTTTTTCCCGGGCAGCCAGGATGCGGTCCTTCAGGATCAAAAAAGGGAGTGCGCGATCCTGGATGCAGTTCCGGATCAGCTCCGGCGGCGGTGGGGATGGGGCGCGCCGATCATATTTCGCAATTTGATTAATCCGATGAGAGATTTGCACAGCACGTGACAAACTCTCGGGGGAGGCCCGCTGGAAGCCGAGAGCAGGCGCGACGACTAACGGGGCGCCGACCAGGGCTCGTCCAGTGCTTCGCGATACATGTCTTCGGCGGGATAGCTGCGTCGGGCGAGGCGTCCCGCCGTGATCAGGTCACCGAGAAGCCATTCTCCCGCTTCCTCAGGCCGAAGCAGCGCGGGCATCGGGCCGCGATCTCGGATACGATCATCGGCGGCGGCGACGAGGCCGCAATAACCCCGCGCACTTTCGTTTTCGCGCCAGATGCCCGCCCAGGCGAAGAGTGGGATATGCTCAAGGCCGAACCAGGTCCTGGTCCGTGCTCCGGCAGGCCCCTCGGGGCAGGCGAAGGAGTCCATGATGATGAGGCACCGCCGTTCGGGATCGAGCCAGTCCGGCCGCGACGGAAAGAGTTCCCGAAACCAGAGGGTCGTCGCCGGCGGGCGACCCCGTGTCCCGTCGGCGATGTTTCCCGCGATGCCCCATTTCATGGTTTCAACGACCCGGCCCGCATTTGCCGAGCGCACGATGAGGCCGGTCCGTCCGGGCCAGAGTTCCGCGGACCAGTCCGCCTGTGGCGGTGCGTCCGCTTCGAACAGTCCGGCGACTTCCGACAGGGCCGTGCGGCAGCGATACAGGGCGGTCATCCGGCACCGACCCTTCCATGCCGGCGGAAGGTTGTGGGATCATGATCGCCGGTGCCGCCGAACAGCCGGGCTGCCTCGAAGCGGCGCCCGTAACTGCTCATCGGCATGTCCTGCCGATGCGGCGGCCATTGTCCCAGTCCTGGCGGTAGATGGCGTGCCCGGCTTTCAATTGCGCGCAGGACAGGTCGAGGCCACCGGCATAGACGACCGCGATCGTCCGGCCATAGCGGTCCCTGGCGACGCGATCGATCCTGACGGAGCCGCGTGCGATCATCCGGCGCAGATTGTCCCGCGATGCGACGGGATCACCCGGCGCGCAGCGGCGCCCTTGCTGGCAGCGCCCCATTTCGGGAGCGTCGATGCCCAGAAGCCGGATGCGCTCGCCGCCGCATCGCAGACTGTCCCCGTCGGTGGCCTGGCATCCGGAGACGAGCGCGGCCGCCATGATTGTCAGGATCACTGGACAGGAACCTCCGTGCTCGGGCCGGCCAATTGCCTGACCTTGTCGGTGATGTCGATCCAGAAGCGGACGCCGAGCTCGTCCTGGGTTCTGGACAGATCCGCGACGCGCCGGGCGATATATCCCATCACATCGTCACCATGGATCTCGATCAATTTGCCGGCGAAAGCCCAGCGTTCCTGTTCAGGGGTCATGGACGCGTCAACCAGACCTGGCGCGATGTCTGCGCGCTAGACGCCATAGCGCTTGTTGCCGCCGCTCGTGATGCAATAGCGGCCACCGCGCGGACCGATGCAGACGCGGCTTCCGCTGCACGGGCAGCCACCGCCGTCATAGCCGCGCGACCTGCGTTTCGTGGACGATCTCTCCTTCCGGGCTTTCGCCTTGCCGGACCGGGTGGCCTTGGCGCGCTGTGGCTGCGACGTGAAATAGCTCACCGTGCCCGCCGCCGTGCCCGCCGCCGTGGCTGCCGCCGCGGCAGGCATGGCGTCGGAAGAGGCTGTGCCGCTCATGGGTGCCGATGACGAAAGGAACGCGCTGGAAACCCAGCATGGCGGCGAGCCGTCGATCTTCGACCAGCTGTTCGCCTCCTCCGTCACCGTGACGGGCGTGCCGCGCGCAAAGGCCCTGAGCGGTGTCGCGCTCGCGGATGCGCCGGACCTGCAGTTGAGCGAGCGCGCATCGACATAGCGTTGCGTGCCGCTCGCCGCCGCGGGCGCATCGGGTGTCGGCGATCCCTGTTTCGACGAGCATTGGCTGATCATCGCAATACCCAGGATCCCCGCGATCAGCCATCCGAAACAGCCTGCACCAGATGATTGCGCCATCTTTCCCCTCCGGATGAGCGATCCATGTCTTGCGAGCCGGCTGCCCGGCATTGCCGGACCAAAGGTCCGCGCATCTCGCCGACGCCCGCCTCGCCGACGCCCATGTCCCCGTACATGGGCGATCCCGCAAATCTAGCCAGCCGGAGGGCAAGGGCAATCGCCGATACATCCGGACCGGATGGAGTTTTCGAGGAAGCAGGCCGCGCACCGCCGAAGAGGAAAAAAGGCGGTGCGCGGCCCTGCGCGACGGGGCGGCTTGTGGGGCAGCCGTTGTCGCGCATTCAGTGTCCCGATGCCGGTGTTCCGGAAGCCCGTTCCGGTCGTGGCGGCAACTCGAAGCCATGGGATCAGCATGATCGCGGCTTTGCCGGAATGAAATCGTCCTGGGCTTCCAGGATCAGCTGCGGATCGAGGCCGGTGATGGCGCCGAGCGCCGCCGCCATGTCCTGGTCGACCAGGGCCTCCCCTTCGATCAGCGCCTGCCAGCGTTCGGCGGCGATGCCGCTCGCCTTCGCGAAAGTGTGAATGGTGATACCGGGCCCGCTCAGGAAGCCGGAGACTATCGCGGCACCTATGCTGGCTGCCGAATGATGCGGGAAAGACGCGTGGCGGGTGATTTTTCGGTCGGGTTCGGGGCGGCGCATTTCGTCGGGCATGGTGGCGCTCAGGTCTCGCGTCGGTCGGAATCGTCGGCCGGGGCCATGGCCAGCTCGACATGCAGACCGGCGGCGACCGAAAGATCCAGCAGCGTGTCGAGCGGGACGCGACTGAGCTCGCCGCGCATCGGGCGATTGACGCTGACCCGGTCCGTTCCGATCCGCTCGCCGGCGCAGCCCCAGGTGACGTCCCAGCGCATGATCCGGGTCTGCAGCGCCTCGGCAAGATCGCGCCCTGCCGACATGCCCGGCGCGGAACCGTCGGCGGCTCGTTCGCTTCGCCTTGCAGACGCTTCCATGCTTCCCCCGAAGTCCCCGCTTTGGGATATAACGAACGAGCAGGCCGATTCCGCAGTGTTCGCCGGCGGTTTCCGTTCGCCTAGAAATCCCGGTCGTCCGAATGGGGAAGCGCGAAGGCGCCGATCTTGCGCGGCAGGTCGCGCCATGGCGCGATATCGAGCCCGCGCGAGGCGAGCCAGGCATGCGAAAAGACGGTGTCCGCGTAGCGATCGCCGCCATCGCAGGCGAGCGTCGCGATCGTGCCGCTCTGGCCGCGATCGCGCATCGAATGGGCGAGCAGCAGCGCGCCGACGATATTGGTGCCGGTCGACGGGCCGAAGCGGCGGCCGGCACGCTCCTCGAGCCAGTGCGCCGCCGCGACCGAGGCGGCGTCGGGGATCGCGATCATCTTGTCGACGACGGAAGGATTGAAGCTCGCCTCGACCCGCGGACGGCCGATGCCCTCCACCACCATGCTCGCCTCGCCGCGGATCGACCAGTCGCCGGAGACATAGGCCTTGAAATAGGCGGAGTGCTCGGGATCGACGACGCAGAGCCGTGTCCTGGCGAGATGGGGCCTGTATCGCATGTAGCGGCCGATCGAGGCCGAGGTGCCGCCGGTGCCCGCGCCCGCCACCACCCAGTCCGGTGCGCGGCCGGTGCGTTGCTCGACCTGTGAGAAAAGGGTTTCGGGCAGCGTGTTGGCGCCGCGCCAGTCGATCACTTCGGATGCGCGAGCGAACTGGTTCATGAAGTGGCCGCGACGTTCTGCGGCGATGCGGAACGCGGCCAGCGCGCAGTCCTCGTCGGCGGCGGTCCTGATCACGTCGCCGCCCGACCAGCGGATCTCGGCCACCTTGGCCGTTGCGGTCGATGCCGGCACGACCGCGACGAAGGGCAATCCCAGCGCCTTTGCGAACCAGGCTTCGGAGATCGCCGCCGATCCGGACGACGCCTCGACGACCGTCGTCCCGCTGACGATGTCGCCGTTGCAGATCGCATGCGCGAAGAGCGCCCGCGCAAGGCGATGCTTCAGCGACCCGCTGGGATGGGTTGTCTCGTCCTTGATGAAGACGCGGATATCGTCGAACTCCGGGAGCGGAAGCTGGAAGAGCGGCGTCTCTCCCGCCTTGAGCCTCTCGCATTCGAGGAGCGCCATCGCGCCGGCCGCCCAGCCCCTGTTCTCGCTCGCGTCCGCGCCTTCGTCGATCGATACCGCTACGCTCATCCACACCCCCTTGTCCGGCGTGCGTCTCCGCATGCCGGACGCCACGCGTCACTGGTCTCGTTTGATCATGACGAATGAGCGGCGGTCATCCGCAGCGGATACGAGCTGAATTGCACTCAAATTTGTCGCATGACTCGCGTCCATCGGCGTGGCAGCCTTAAGCCATGATGGGCCGGGATCAGATCGGAGCGGGGGCGTCGGGTGCCGGGAAGCGGCAGGCCCGGGCGGGCGTCCCGCTTTTGCCGAGATGACCACGGCGCGCCGCCTGGGCGTGTCGTCCGTGCGCGGGTTGCGCCGGATCGAGCGGACCGATGGAGCGACGCTCTACCATGTCGTGTTCGGAGAGCGCCGTCGTGCGCGCAAGCGCGCCAAGCTGAGCTTCGACGATGACGAACTCGAGGATGTGGATCGTCGCCAGCTTTCATGGCGCGGCTGGACGGCGGTCATCGGCATCCATGCGATCCTCGTCCTGACGCCGCTGATCCACTATAACCGCGCCACGCCGCCCGAAGGGGATACGCGGGAAGGCATGACCGTCGACCTGGTCGTCGAGCCGGGCCAGGCGCCGCGCGACGCGGTCCGGGCCCGCCCCGTGGCGGGTGCGGACGCCGAGGATGCCACGCGCGACGCACCGCGGCTCCCGCGCGTCGTCGATGCGCCCGAAAAGCAGGCGGCCGCCGGCAGCGCCTCCGCGCCGGCGCCGAGCATCGCGCCCGTGCCGTCACCCGATATCAGCCATGCCACGAGAGTCGACGCGCGCGCCGCGCCGCTTGCCACGGCGCCGTCGATCGCGGGGGCGCGGGCCATATCGACCGAGGAGGAGCGTTGGGAGGGCGAGATCCTCGGGCGGATCGCGGCCAAGAAGAGATATCCAAGGGCTGCCTTGTCGAGCGGCGCGGAGGACGTGATCACCTTGCGGCTGGTGATCGACAGGAAGGGCGCCCTGCTCCATGCCGAGCTCCTGCGCAGCCGCGGACATGCCGAGCTCGACAGGGAAGTGCTTGCGCTTGCCAAACGCGCGGCGCCCTATCCCAAGCCGCCGGACTCGGTCCCGGGCGAGAATTTCAGCATGCTGGTGCCCGTCGAGTTCGTGATCAGGCGCCGCTGATTGAGGTTATGCCCACCTGCCTCGTTCTGTCCCATGACGGCCCGGCGCGGCCGGTTCGCAGCGATGGGGAATTCGGTGGACAGCAAGGCGTGGCGCAACTGGCGTCCGGTCGAGGACCGGGACATTTTCGCGGCGAGCATCGCCGAGGGCAGGCGGCAGCGGCCGGCGCTGTCGCTGGTGCGTTCGTCCGGGGCAGGCGTCAGCGCCGGCATCGCGAGCGGCACCGGGGCTGACCTGCGCGAGGATGCCTGGCTGCTTCTGTCCATGGCATTGCGCGGGTTCGAGCGTCAGCAGTTCCGCTCTCCCCACGATGCGGCGCGGGCGTTCGACGATATGTTCGACACGGCGCTCGCCCGCCTGGCGGGGCCGGGGTTGCCCGCTGGTGGCTGGGGTGTCTGCGCGGTGGCGTTGCTGCCGCACTGGGACGTGTTCTGCTTCGCCTGTCGCGGTGATGCCGTGCTCTGGCGCCGCAAGCGCGGTGGTCCATTCCGCGCCGTGGCGCCGGTATGTGCCGATGGCGCGGCGGACTTGCGGGGCCCCGGAAAGGTGGCGCTCGCGGGGGCGGTCGAGGCCGGGCGCTCGATGCGCGGTTCGGCGGTGCGCGCCGGGAGTGCGGATCCGCTCGTGATGCTGGCGCCGTCGGACCGGCTTATTCTCGCGACGGGGCCGGTTGCGGCGATCGCCGAAGAGGAACTGGCGGCCTCGATCCGCCGGCTCGCCGCGCCGCGTGTCGCCGGCGGTATCCTGCGCGCGGTCCCGGCGGGCGAAGCCGGTGCCGGCGCCAGCGCGATGATCGTGACGATGCCCGGTGCGGGATCGCGGCGGAAGGTGGACGGGACCGGACTGGTCCGGCCGGCGGCGACGCCCGGGGCGTTCGCGGTCGCGGCGGAGTGACGGGCGTGTCAGAGTGACGGGTTGGTCGGTCAGCGCGGGAGCGGCAGTTCGGTGGTCGATTTGATCGCCTCCATCGAAAAGGCCGCGCTCACATCGGTTACGTCGGGCAGCTGGCTGATCGTGCGGTAGATCTCGTTATAGGCGGCGAGATCGCGCGCGACGATCTTGAGGAGATAATCGAGATCGCCGGTTGTGCGGTGGATCTCGACGACCTCGGGAAAGGCGCCGACCGTATCGAGGAAGCGCCTGAGCCAGGCATCGCCATGATCCCGGGTGCGGATCATGACATAGCCGGTGAGCCCCAGGCCGAGCGCCTGGGGCGAGAGCAGGGTGACGCGTGCGGCGATGACGCCGATTTCCTCGAGACGCTTGATCCGGCGCCAGCAGCCGGTCGAGGTCAGTCCCGCCACTTCGGCGAGAGCGGTCGCGGGAATCGAAGCGTCGCGCTGAAGGGCTGTCAGGATCTTCCGGTCGACGGAATCAATAATATTGCGCGTCATTGCATGAATCCTTGCCAATCAGGGCCAATCTCGCCCGCAGCTCCACTACGATTCGCAACCCCATTGACCGCATTCCACGGTACAAAATCGGGCGAATAAATTTTTGGGTGCGGAAACCCTCGCGCTATTCGTTAGGGTCAGGGGGTGGGGACTGGGTATGCGGATGACGCGTTCGGGTTCATGGCGATGCGGCCTTGCTGGGCAGGGTTCAGCCGCGCGCGTCTGCCGCTTCTCCTGTGATGCGGTGGCCGGGGATGCCGCGGAGGCTGTCGCGGCGTGAGCGAGCCGGCGCGCGAACCGTCGGATCTCGCGTCCGCGTTCGTCGAGGACCGGCCCGCGCTCGAGCGATTCATCGCCAGGCGCGTTCGTTGCCAGCAAACCGCCCAGGATCTTGCCAGCGAGGTCTATCTGCGCCTCGACCGGGTCGTGGACTTTTCCGGCACGCGCGAGGATGCGCGCCGCTATCTCTACCGGGTCGCCGCCAATATCGCGATCGATCATGTCAAGATCGCCGGCCGGCGCGTGGCGATCATCGACGAGAATCTCGTCCATTTCGAAACCATGACCGAAAGCGCCGAGGCGGCGATCATCGAGCGCCAGCAGCTGGGCATCGTGGCCGACGCGATGGAAGAGCTGCCCGATCGCTATCGCGAGATCCTGTTGCTGTCGCGCCATGAGCGGCTGACCCATCGCGAGATCGCGGAGCGTCTCGGCATTTCGGTGAGCCTGGTCGAGAAGACCATCATGCGTTCGATCCGGCACTGCCGCGACAGGGTACGCGAGGCGGGTGAGATCGACGAGGCGGGCGCCGGGGCGGCGGTCGAAGCATCGCGGCGATGACCGGACGGTCACGCGGCCCGGTCTTGCGGGCCGCTGGATGCGGCAACCATGGTTCGCAGGACATGTCCGGCGCCTTGAGGGCAGGATGGAGCGAGCCGTTCATGCGGTGGTTGCCCGGCTTTCCGTTGCGATTTGTGTCCTGGGGCCATGCGGTGCCCGTCCGCTCACTCGTCATGACGAGTGAGGCGCGCATCGGGGCGATTGGCCCGGGCGGTGCGCCGCCATGGAGACAGGGGACGATGGACGTGAACGGCAAGTTTGGCTTCAATCCTCAGCGGCGTCGTGCGGGGGCGCGCGTGCTGGGCGGGCTCGTACTGGCGGGCGTGATGTGCGTGCCCGTAGCGGCGTTTGCGCAGGGTGCGGTGCCTGTGTCGGTACCGTTGGTGGTGCCGAAGAACCTGACCTACTGGCAGATGTTCGCGCACGCGACATTGGTGGTGAAGCTGGTGATGATGATCCTGCTGTTCGCGTCGGTGGCGACGTGGACGATCTGGATCTCGAAGCTGGTGGAGCTGAAGAACGCGAACCGGCGGCTGCGCGCGGACCTGGCGATGCTGGGAACGGTGGATGCGCTGGGCAAGGTGGGCGAGCTTCAGCACGGGGCGCCAGCGGGCATGCTCCAGCTGGTGCGCACCGAGTTCTCGCGGACGGGCGAGATCGCGACGGTCGAGGCGGGCGAGGGGGTCAAGGAGCGGCTCGCGGCGCGCTTCGTGACCGTCGAGGCGGGCGCGATCGAGCGGATGCTGCGCGGCGCCAGCGTGCTGGCGACGGTGGGCGCGATCACCCCCTTCGTCGGCCTGTTCGGCACCGTCTGGGGCATCATGAACAGCTTCATCGGGATTTCGCAGTCGAACACGACCAACCTGGCGGTGGTGGCGCCCGGCATCGCCGAGGCGCTGCTCGCGACCGCGATGGGTCTGGTCGCGGCGATCCCGGCGGTGATCATGTACAATCATGTGGCGCGCAGCGTGGCGGGCTATCGGCGCAACCTGGCGGACGCCTCGACCCAGGTCGCCTGCCTCGTCAGCCATGAGGTCGATGTGAAGCTTGGCGCGCGCGGATCCGTCCGCGCCGCGGCCGCCTGAGGATCTCGCGCCATGGCGATGAAGCTCTCCCACAGCGACGACGGGCTCGATCTCAACCACGACATCAATGTGACGCCGTTCATCGACGTGATGCTGGTGCTGCTGATCATCTTCATGGTCGCGGCGCCGCTCGCGACCGTGAACGTCAATGTCGACCTGCCGGTCTCGACCGCGCAGGCGCAGCCCCAGACCGAGGAGCCGATCGTGCTGAGCCTCGGCAAGGACCTGTCGCTGAGTCTGGGCAATGACCGGATCGAGCGGGCGGCGCTGGCGGCGCGGCTGGGCGAGCGGACCAAGGGCAATCTCAATGCGCGGATCTTCCTGCGTGCCGACAAGGTCGTCAATTATGGCGACCTGATGGGTCTGATGAACGAGCTGCGCGCCTCGGGCTATCTGAAGGTGGCGCTGGTCGGCCTCGAACCCGGAGCCGCGCAGCCATGACCGTCCAGGCAACCCTGAAGAAGCCCGGGGTGTCGACGGCTGGCGCAACGTCGGTTCCGCCCAGGAACGTGGAGAAGGCCGACGCGCTCGGGAAGACCGGGACGGGGCCGCTCGCGGCTGCGACGCCGGTGTCGGTGATCGCGCCCGTCGACGACAGTCGGCGGCTGATGGGGGCGGGGCTGGCCTCGCTCGGCGTGCATGGCGCGGTCGCGGCGGCGCTGTTCGTGGGATTTGCCGGCGCGACGCCCGCACCACCGATGGCGGCGATGGTGGTCGAGATGGCGGAACTGCCATCGGCGCCGCCGGCGCCGCCGACGCTCAGTCCGCCGACGCCCGAGCAGAAAAAGGCCGAGCCCGAGCCGGTGATCGACAAGCTCAAGCTGCCGCCGATCCCCAAGCTCGCGTTCAACATCACGCCCGATGTGGCGGTGCCGGTGCGCGAGAAGCCGGAGGAGAAGAAGGAGCAGGCGGACAAGCCGGCCGAGGAGACGACGCATCAGGCGGCCCCCGAGGCGCCCAACAAGGACAAGCCCAAGGCGCCGCAGACCGGCGCACCCTCCAACAGCAACTCGCGCGCCGAGCAGACCTGGGAAGCGAAGGTGCTGGCCGCGCTCGAGCGGCGCAAGCGCTATCCAGACGCGGCGCAGAGCGCGGGGCAGGAGGATGTCGTCCAGGTGCGGATCGTGATGGACAGGAGCGGGCGCGTGATCAATTCGCAGATCCGCCGCAGCCGCGGCTTCTCGCTGCTCGATAGCGAGGTCGCCGCGCTGGTGCGGCGCGCCAGCCCGCTGCCCAAGCCGCCGCAGGAGGTCGCGGGCGAGCAGATCGCGCTCCTCGTCCCCGTCGAATTCTTCATGAAGAAGCGCTGAGGAGAGGAGCGGGTGTTGCCACCGGGCCGTGTTTGGAACTAGCCACCAAAATGGATCATCCGGTGGCGTGCGGTTTGTCGGGGGTCACTCGTAGTGAGGATATGACGGGGATCGATCAAGAGACGCGCCGGCTGAAATTCGGGCAGGATCCCGAAGAGGAAGCCCTGCGCTGGATCACGCGTTCCACCTCGGGCGAGATGTCCGATGCGGAGATCCGCGCCTTCGAGCGGTGGCGCCAGGATCCCGAGAATGCCCGCTATTATGCCGAGGTCGAAAGCATCCTGGGCGACATGGACAGGGCGGTGCGCCCGCCCGACAATGTCGTGCAGCTGCGGCACCGGCCGCGCCAGCTCGCGAACTGGGGACGGCGCTTCGCCGCCATGGCGGCGGGCATCGCGGCGATGGCGGTCATCGGCCAGCAATATCTCACCGTCTGGCAATATGACCATGCGACGCAAGGGGCGGCGCGGGGCCATGCCGAGCTGGCGGACGGCAGCAAGGTGGAGCTCAACACCGGGTCGGCGATCGATATCGACTATCGGGGCAATGAACGCCGCGTGACGCTGGCGCGGGGCGAGGCGTTCTTCGACGTGAAGCGCGATCCGTCGCGTCCGTTCGTGATCGGGGCTGGCGCGGGCGAGGTTCGCGTGCTCGGCACCGCATTCTCGGTCAAGCGCGAGGGTGACGGCGCGCGCGTCACCGTCATCCGCGGCAAGGTGCGGGTATCGGCCGGCGGTTCGCATGTCGACCTGACGCCCAACCAGCAGGTCGCGTTCGGCCGCGGCCGGAACGGCGCCGTCGCCGGCGTCAACGCGGGCGAGCTTCTTTCCTGGTCGCGCGGTTTCCTGGTGTTCAGGGGCCGGCCGCTCGCGCAGGTGGTCGCCGAGATCGACCGCTATTATCCCGGCATGATCATGCTCAGGAACGACAGGGCGGGGCAGCGCCGGATCGACGCCGTCGTCCATCTCGACCGGATCGACCAGTGGATCGAACGGCTCGAGGATTCCCAGAACGTCACCGCGACGCGACTGCCCGGCGTGGTGATCATCAGCTGATCGCGGCGGCGTGCCGCATGAGGACATGCGGTCCGCGCTCGTTGAGGTGCAGGCGTCATGTGTGACGCATCATCTCGGGGAGAATGGCGATGGCCGGCAGGACAGGATGGATTTCGGCGGCGCTTGCCGCGGCGCTGGTCGCGCAGGCCGGACCGGCGCTGGCGCAGGCCGGGGGCTCGGGGCAGGGAGGTACGCCGTCGCCCGCGTCCGCGTGCCGCAAGCCCGAGCTGAGCGACAGGCCGCGCGTCGACAAGAGCGAGATCGAGCGTGTGACCGCGGCGACCCAGGACTATGTCGATTGCATGCGGCCGGTCCTCGAAGATACCCGCAAGCGCGCCGAGGCGCTGATCGCCGAGGGGCGCAAGGCCGCCGAGGCGAGCAACACCATGGCCAACGAGGTGAACGCGTTCGTCGAAGCCTATCGGCGCTGGGCGCAGGAAAAGGCGAGCGAGGCGAACTGATTTCGGGCGCGGGCCTGTCGCTCAATGCCCGGAGACGGCCGGCCGCTCGTAACGGCCTGTTTGCGGTTTCGAAGCCCTCCGGGCCTAACGCGCCGGCACACTATGCTTTTGCTCAAGGTCCGAGGGCGCATCGCGCCGCTTGGCATGGCCGGCGACCCGGTCGCTTCGCTGTTTCCTCTCTCGAGCGCGGCAAGCGAAGCCGCGGCCGCCTCCTTCGCGTCCGTTACCGGGCGGGTTTGGATAAAGGGCCCGGCGCAGGCTGTGCCCGATCGACCGTCGTCGCCCGCCTGATCCACAATCTCTCGCCGGCGAAATCGAAGGTCATCACCCAATTTCGCAGAACCGCTATCCCGATATTGCCGTCGATGATCATGTCCCGCACGCGGGCCTTGGCCGCGACGGCGATATCCCGGCCTGCCGCTGTTCCGGCGAAAAGCGTGATGACCTGCTCCCCGGCGCCCGGTTCGACCCCAAGCGCGGACGCGGAGGAAGGCGGCAGCTGCAAGGGCGCGTCACTCCCCGAATCGATCTGCATCCAGAGATCGCCCGGTGCCGCCGGCACGGCCGCCATGACCGTAAGGCTGGCGCCTCCCGCCTGGCGATGCAACCGCATGGGTATTTCCGCCGCCGCACTCGTGCGAAGCCTGACACTGTCCGGCGTCTCGATCGTCAACCGGGCGGCTTCGAGCTCGAGGGTCAGGGGAACGGATGCGAACGCGTCGAGAGACAGCACGCCGTCGACGCGCGGCGCGTCCGCGGGCAGGATGCGCGCCAGGTCGAAGACACCCATCTCGAGCGGCCCGAGTTCCTGCCCCGCGATCGCGACGGGCTGCCGCGCACAGCGTTGCATCGTCAGCCGCTCGCCGCTCATCCGCGAGCCGCTGAGCTGGCCCCAGGGCTTGCAGCCGATCCTGCGTGCAAATTCGGGGGTGATGACCGTGATGCCGCCCCCGGTGTCCAATATCATTGTGGCGCGCTCGTCGCCGATCCGGATCTCGGCGGTCTTGAGCACGCCGAGATAGTCGCCGAGCGCTATCGTGACGGGGCTTCGCGCGACCGGGGGAGGCGCGGCAATGCCTGGCGCCGGCATCGAGAGCATGGCGACAAGAGCGACGATGATCCGAGATCCGATGGAAAAACGCACGACGCCCCCCCCGTCTAAAGCCTGCCCGTGCCTGCCGGCGGGTCAACCGCCGCGTTCGATAACGCACGTCGCGGGATCGGATACCGGCTCTGGGAACGGGACTTCATTGGTGCGCGGGCAGTATAAGGTCACAAAGGCGGCTTCGTCGAGTTGATGCGGGCGCTTGCCCAGATTCCTCGCGAATGCGCCTCGGCATCGAGACTCCGCCGCGAGAGGGAGTTCAGAAACTCTATATCACTCACGCAAACGGAGCAGCCCCAGGTGCCGGTTGGCTTGTCCGCCTGGCGGTCTTTAGAGGTCCACGCGTCGAATATATGTTCCAGCAAGTCGCAGGCAGCAGGCCGTCCTCCGGCACGACTCCTTGAAATTATTCGATTTCCAACCGGATACCGTCTTGTCTGCGCTTTCTGCCGAAATGATCGACCATGGTCATCGAAGCGGGAAGATGCCGTCGACCGCGCGCCATTCGGTAGGGCCAATCTGTCGTTCATGGGCGATGCGGACTGAATGGAGTGCAGCCTCGATCTCGCGCCGCCAATGGTCGAGAAAGTCAAACAGCACGGGGAAATCAGGCGCCAAGTCATATTCCTGCCAGACGAAGAGCTGGAGAAGCGACGGTGCATCGGGCCGATAATAATGAATCTCGGCGGTGGTGAGACCATAGCCCTCCAGCTGCGCCGTGAAATCGCGATCGATCATCTCTCCGCCCGGCTCTCTGTCCGCGATGCCTCGGGCGACCGCATGGTGGTTAGGATCTCGTCGACCGGTTCGGCGCGCTTGGGGGCAGGCGGCCTGCGCATCGCCGGCTGGTCCTTCACCGCGGTGTGCTCGGACGCCCAAGAGGCGAGGATGGCACGCTTCACTTCCGGCTCCAGGCTCGGATGGCAAGCAACGTCAAACGGGTGTAGAAAACGCGAAGATGGCTGCGACATGACCGTGGCTCCTTTCCTTTTGTCGCTCCTTTTCATGCGTGGGCGATACCGCGCTTGGCCGAAGATTTTGGTGCGGTCTTGAGTCGCGTCAAGAGGGCTAGTGCCGGTGCTTGTCGCTGGAAAAGGGCTGAGCTGGCACTCTGGGTGCCTGAGTGCCAGAAAAATTTCTTCGTCCCTCTTGAACGCAGAAATTTCTTCGCCTAGCTCACCCAAACCTGTCGCTCATTTGAACGATAGGGACATCACAATCTGTTTTGCATCTGGAGGTTATGCATGCATTTCCGCCCCTTGCACGACCGTGTGGTCGTCCGCCGCATCGAAGCCGAGGAAAAGACCTCGGGCGGCATCATCATTCCCGACACCGCCAAGGAAAAACCGCAGGAAGGCGAAGTTGTGGCAGTCGGCCCCGGCGTGCGCGACGATAGCGGAGCGCTTGTCGAGTTGTCCGTCAAGGCCGACGACCGCATCCTGTTCGGCAAATGGTCGGGCACCGAGGTCAAGATCGACGGCGAGGATCTGCTCATCATGAAGGAGAGCGACATCCTCGGCGTGATCGACAACGTCGTGCCTCTCAAGCAGGCGGCCTGATCGACCGCCCTTATCCCTCGAACATTCAGGAAGGAAATAGAAAGGAGTAGCAGCGATGGCTGCCAAGGAAGTGAAGTTTGCGTCGGACGCGCGTGATCGCATGCTGCGCGGCGTGGATACGCTGGCCAACGCCGTGAAGGTGACGCTGGGGCCCAAAGGCCGAAACGTCGTCATCGACAAGAGCTTCGGCGCTCCACGGATCACCAAGGACGGCGTGACCGTCGCCAAGGAAATCGAGCTTGCCGACAAGTTCGAAAATATGGGCGCGCAGATGCTGCGCGAGGTCGCCAACAAGCAGAATGACAAGGCGGGCGACGGCACGACAACTGCGACCGTGCTGGCCCAGGCGATCGTACGCGAGGGCTCGAAGGCTGTCGCCGCCGGCATGAACCCGATGGACGTCAAGCGCGGCATCGACCTCGCGGTCAACGCGGTCGTCAAGGATCTTGAGAGCCACGCCAAAAAGGTCGGCGCCAACAGCGAGATCGCGCAGGTTGCCACCATCTCCGCTAATGGCGACGAGGAAGTCGGTCGCATCCTGGCCGAAGCGATGGAGAAGGTCGGCAATGAGGGCGTGATCACGGTCGAGGAAGCCAAGAGCCTCGAGACCGAGCTTGAAACGGTCGAGGGCATGCAGTTCGACCGCGGCTATCTCTCGCCCTATTTCATCACCAATGCCGAGAAGCTCAAGGTCGAGCTCGACGATCCCTACATCCTGATCCACGAGAAGAAGCTCTCGAACCTTCAGGCGCTTGTGCCGCTGCTGGAGAAGGTCGTCCAGTCGGGGCGACCGCTGCTGATCATCGCCGAGGACGTTGAGGGCGAGGCGCTCGCGACGCTCGTCGTCAACAAGCTGCGCGGCGGGCTGAAGATCGCCGCGGTCAAGGCTCCGGGCTTCGGCGATCGCCGCAAGGCCATGCTGGAGGATATCGCGATCCTGACCGGCGGCAATGTGGTCTCCGAGGACCTCGGCATCAAGCTTGAGAATGTCACGATCAACATGCTCGGCCGCGCCAAGAAGGTAACGATCGACAAGGACAATACGACGATCATCGACGGGGTGGGCCAGAAGGACGATATCGATGGCCGCGTCGCGCAGCTGCGCCAGCAGATCGAGACCACCACGTCCGACTATGACCGTGAGAAGCTGCAGGAGCGCGTGGCCAAGCTCGCCGGCGGTGTCGCGGTGATCCGCGTCGGCGGCGCAACCGAGGTCGAGGTCAAGGAGAAGAAAGACCGGGTCGACGACGCGCTCCATGCGACGCGGGCCGCGATCGAAGAAGGCATCCTGCCGGGCGGGGGCATCGCACTGCTCCGTGCGATCAAGGCGCTCGATGGTCTGAAGGCCGTCAATGACGACCAGCAGTCCGGCATCGACATCATCCGCCGGGCGCTGCGCGCACCGGCGCGGCAGATCGCCGAAAATGCCGGCGAGGACGGCGCCTATATCGTCGGCAAGCTGCTCGAAAGCTCCGACTATAACTGGGGCTTCAACGCAGCCAGCGCTGAGTATCAGGACCTCGTCCAGGCAGGAGTGATCGATCCGGCAAAGGTCGTGCGCACAGCGCTGCAGGATGCGGCTTCGGTCGCGTCGCTACTCATCACCACAGAGGCGCTCGTCGCCGAGGTGCCGCGGGAGGAGAAGGCCGCGTCGATGCAGTCGACGGATTACTGACTTGCGGGAGGCCCGGCTTGCCGGGCCTCCCGTTTCTTACGAGAGTCTGGGGCTCGAACCCGCGCGGGCCTGCGATATGGAAGCGATCTCAGCGATTCCGATTGGCGACTGATCGAGCCGTATCTGCCATCACCCCGACCATGCTGACGGCGACGACGATGGTCGATGCGCCGGATGATCGAGGCGATCCTCCATGTGCTGCGATCGGGCTGCCCCTGGTGGCTCCGGCCCGACAGCTTCCGCCATGGGGCGCCGGCCCCTATCGCCTTAGGCTGATGCGCCGTTGCCTTGGCCGCCGGCAGGCAAGACATGGAAAAAAAGCTGATCGAGATCAAAGATGCGCTTGGATCGATGCCGTTCAGGGCGTGGCGAATTCTGCAGGTAATGCGCCTTGGCTTAATCTGGTTGAGTTGGAGTATCAGCGGCGCGGCATCGAACCCGGAAGCGGTATCGCAACGCATGAAAATCCCTAAAGCAGCTGGTCTGCTCCTGCTCATCGCGGGTCGTGCTGCTCGATCAAGACCGAGATGTGATCGACCGTCGCGCGCATATGCTCGCGGATTGCCTCAGTGCGAACCAGGAAATTAGGCAAGGTCCCAAGCGTCGCGTGCGCTTCCGGATCATCGATCCCGGCCAATTCGCTCGCAATGTTTTCGCGAAGTTCCCGGACTGAGCCTAGCCGACAATGTGACATCAGCCTTGGCATCGGGCACATCGGTAACATGGCAATCGGTCAGACCTTCCGCCACTTTGGTGCCAGTGGCATCGTGACTTTTATCATTGAACGCGAGGAAGAGACCCGTGACGGACTCTTCATGATCGCAGGAGCCATCATCGGGGGTATCGAGCATTATCTGGGGCAGGACGGGCACCATCAGGATAGTCGGTACAGGTACGGCGGGACTGTCGGGACCTGGGTGACGCGCGAGGAACTGGAGCGAGGGACCAACGAACCTCACTCGAGGTGAGCCGTTCCCAGGATGCCGGCAGACAGAGGACGCTCATTGCCACAAGGCAGGCTCTCCCAACACTCTGGCGCTCAAAATACTGGAAACGAGCGGCCCTCGCATCGGATCGCTATCGCCGCCAGCCTTCCCGCTGCTCTATCCCTTAACAGCCATTTCCTGGAAAAATCGGCATCAAGTGTGCTTTGTCCTGGGCTCGCCCGCTCCCGGCGGGCGCCACCTCCGGGCCTGTCGTGCGACAGGGTGATATGCGCCTTTACAGCCCGCCTTGTCCGGCGCGTCGCTGATCCAGATAGTCGCCGGAAAAGTCGCCGACAGCGGCAAGGCGGTCCCAGTCGAAAACCTTGACCGAACGCCGGCTTTTCCAAGCGAGCTTTTCCGCCTCCATCCGTCTCAATACTCGGTTGACATGGACTGCGGTCAGGCCCAGCGCATCACCCAATTGCTCCTGGGACAACGGAAGGTCGAAATGCGATCGGGAACCAAGCCCGACCTGCTCCTGCCGGATTCCGATCTCGCAGAAAAGATGGGCGATCCGGCTTCGTGCGTCGCGCCGACCAATATTGACGATCCATTCCTCGAACACGCAGGCCTCGGTCAGGCCATTGCGCCAGATCGCTTCCGCCACCGCGGGGCGGGAACGCATCAGGTGGACGAGCGGCCCGACAGGAATCTCGAGAACCTTGGCCGGCGTGAGCAACTGCACATTATGGGTTGCACGACCCAACAACGAATATTGGAAGTCGACAAGGTCTCCGGCGATATGGAGGCCGATGATTTGCCGGGAGCCATCCGGCAAGAGCTTATTGCGCTGCGCAAAGCCCGTTAACAAAAGATGGCAACTGGTTGGGATCTCGCCATAGCGCACGAGATAATCGCCAGCAGTGAAGACATGCCGTGTACTCGGCAGCGCCAGGACCGATGCTGCGTCCAAGTCGGTGAGATCCGCATGGTCCCGTAACCTTGTCAAAAACGGCTCCAGGGGTGATGTCACATTTGCGGTTTGCACGAGCGACCCGATCGAATTTGCACTTGGCTGTCCAACTTAGATCACGTCTTTCAGGTTCCTGGCAAAGACTCTTACAACTAGGGGCTTGGATGTGGCTAAGGGTCGGCAGCGCGGGATGTGCTCCGACGAGGAGAGATATTGATGGCTCTACGTTCGCTCCTTTACGTCAGTGACGCCAGGGTGAAGGTTCCTGACGAGGAATGGCGCGTCACGGAAATTGTCGATGTCTCGCGTGTTCGCAACATGAAGCTCGATGTCACCGGCGCCCTCATGTTCGCATACTCGCATTTCGCACAGGTACTGGAAGGGGAACCGGGGGCGCTGGATGAGCTCATGGAGAGCATCAGCCGGGATCCACGACACACGAATGTGAGGGTTTTGGAGGTCGAGCAAATCTCCATGCGCCGCTTTGCCAACTGGACGATGGCTTATGCGGGCCCCGCTACACTGGTTGAAAGCCGGTTGGGTCCGCTCGTCCGCTCTCCCTCGGCTTCACCAAACCCGTTTGCCGCCCATGACCTGATCGAGCTGCTTCGATCAATGGCGGCGCTGGAGCGTTAGACCGGCGTCATGCCTCCGGGCGAGGGTGCGCGAGGGAGCTAAACGGCGGCGGTCTTGCTCCGCTCACGGGTCAAGCGTGCAGTTTTCGGGTCTCAACGCAGCCGCAACCATCATGGATTTAGGATTTGTTGCGTTGCACAACGATAAAAAAGACGCCGTCGGAGGCATGGCGAGCGGGCCGGACGGTTTCCAACCCGATGCGCGCAGTCATAAATGGACGCGGGGGCAATCATGGAAAGCTGTAAACTCGACATCTTGGAGCTAATTTCAGATATTGCTGGAGCTATGCCGGCGATATCGGGAACTGAAGCCGCTATGACGCTCGGTCAGTTCTTGTCGGATTTCCAGCATCAACTCAATGACGAACAGGCCGCGATCCTCCTCGGCCTGGCAGCGGGTTTATTGCGACAAGGCGAGCTTCAGGAGTCAGGGATAAGGAGCAAACAGGTGCTCGCACTCAATTGAGGAAGGAGGCAGGCGAGGAGGGGCATGCCGCCGGGCACCCGAATCGTCATCGAAAACCGTCGAAGCCTCAGGGATGTGGTCCTCGTTCAAAGATGGCGTCCGGCCGACAGCGGTCTGCTGCGTGGAGCGCCTGCTTGCGGATAACCTAGCCTTGCGACGGTCGGGATCGCGTGGCAATCATCGGCCATGCCCGGGGGGACCGACAATCGATTGATCGTGCTCGATCTTGGCGGCGGGATACGCGTCAAGGCGTCGGGCGATCCCGGCTCGACCGTGCTGAGCCGCTTCTTTTCAGGATATGACCGGGCTTTCGTCCTTCCTGACGAGCGCGAAGAACTGGAGGGGTTCAAGGCCTGCCTGGCACTGAACCGAAGTCATCGTCACGCCTATGGCCGTACGCATTCGGAACTCGTCGCCGTGTTCGAAGATGAACGGGGAACCCTGCTCGGCGGCGCCAATCTTCTCGCGACCGGCATCGACAGCGGCGGCGGGCTGCCGCCTGCAACGATCGCGCTCAACTACGTCTATGTCGAGGCAGCGGCGCGGGGGCGTGGCCTCTTGCGTGTCATCCTGGGCGCGGTGCGTGAACTCGCGCTCGTCGCACTCGGGCTTGATCGGGCGTCTCTACCCCCTGCCATCTTCATCGAGCAGAATGATCCGCTCCGCCTGACCGCCGAGGAATACGCCGCCGACACCGCTCATTCGGGAACCGATCAGGTCGACCGGCTCGCGATCTGGGCGAAGGTGGGCGCTCGCGTCGTCGACTTTCCCTATGTCCAGCCGGCCCTGTCGGCCCTTCAGCAGCCGGACGACGGATTGATTTATGCCGCGATCGATTATCCGCACAGCGCGATCGATGCGGGCTTGCTGCACGATCATCTCGAAAGTTTCTTCGGGATTTCGGTCCGGAAGGGCGTGGCCGAGGTGCCCGACGGCGTCGCGGCCCGGCAACTCGCCGCGCTTGGCGCGCGCGCCGCGCCAGTGCCGCTGCTGCCGATGGAGCCGGCGCTCGACTGGCTCCGAAGCGGGCGGCCGACGCATGACTTCGACAGCTTCCGTGCACTCGCCAAGACATCTTCTGCGGAGGAATAGGTTGATATGGCGATCAGGGGGGACTGGCCTGAGGGGCAGGGTTTCGAGAAGGCGAGGCCGGGCACGCTCTACTGGACGCTGTCGCTCTATCTCGAGCCCGATCGCGTGGCGGCCGCGGCCGGTCAGGCCGGCAAGCCGCTGCACCACGAGCAATTCGGCACGATGCAGGCTCGGCACCTGCCTTCGCTCCTGCTGCGCAACGCGATCGATCCGCTGTTCAACGATATTGCCGATCGCGAGGTGCTCGGCGAGGTGCAGGAGCATCTGCTCGCCGCCGATGATGGACCCGCGATGGCCGAGGGGACCGACCGTCGCGAGCGACGTCTCGCAGCCGCCAAGTCGATCCGAACAGGCGAGCGCCTCATCTTCACTCCACCGGCATCGGTCCAATGGTCCACTGAAGGGATCACCTACGAGGCGATTCCGCCCGGGCTCGGGGACGAACGTGCGGTCCGTCTCCGTCGCTTCTGGCTTGCGCACAATAACGGAGCGCTCAGCTACCACCTCGCCTTCAGCCACCATTATGCGTCGCTGGAAAGGGATGGGGACGAGGCAAACTATACCCCGGCGACCTATTATTTCTTGTCGCTGCTTCAGAAGCTTGCCGCGCCCAAGGAGTTCGAGCTCGATGAGCGGTGGGAACCGGGTTCGACCGCGTCGGTATTCGACGAGCATCTCGGCATTGCGCCGCTCGATCAGCTGACCGTTACCGACGCGAGCGGAAAGCCCGAGCGTTTCTGGCCATTCGTGCGTCGGCGAATGCTCGACGATGCCGCACGGTTGTTCGACAGGCTGGCGTTGCAGCTCGGCCAGGCCCGGAGTTCCGCGCTCGACGAGCATTTGATCGACCAGGTGCCGTTTATCGAGGTTCCCGGGCTCGTCGTGCCCAAGTCGCGTTTCATGTTCCTCATCCATGACGAGCGATTCTTCAAGCGGCTGATGCCGCTTGATCCGGTCACGAATGACGGCGCCGCGCCCAAGGTGATGGTACAGGAGCGCTGCTACCTCCCCTATCAGCTCAGGCTGGAAAAACAGGTTGATGCCGCGCAAGCCGGCGACGGTATCGTAAGGCTCGACGAAGGCTATTGGGGCTGGGTCACGGCGCAGCCGCAATATGCCGACTGGATCAGGGGCCGAAGCCCGGTGCTGCGCAAGGCCGGCGGAGGGAGGTTCAGCAGCGTCGATGAGCTGGCTGCAGCGATGCGGCTCGGCCTTGTCGAACAAACGGTCGACGAGGCCGGGCGGCGGCTGTCCGCGCCGCTACCGCTACGGATCCCGGCATTCGAAGAGGGGCGGACGGATTGCCTGGATTATCTGTTTCTGGCCGGATTCAACCAGAACATCATCGATTTCATGAACCAGGACACCTCGGAGATCCTGGACAGCATTGATCCGATCTATCCGGAGAGCGACGCGCAGTCCGACGAGCGGTTCTTCGTTCGCTATGCCAATCATCGCGCAATGCTCACCTATGTTCCCAAGAGCCGAAGCCTTGAGACCGGCAACGACTATATCGGCACATGTCCCTATGCGTTCCTCATTCACGCGCTTGCGCTTCACAACGAGTTTCTTGCGCGCGGGCACGAAGCCAGGAGCATGGCCCGCATAGAGCGGATCGAGGCGCTTGTAGCGAGGGGTCAGGGACGCCTTCCCGAGCCGCTGAGCGCATCGGCGCAAGCGCTTGCCGAGAGCGAGCCGTTGGAAGGTGAAGACGATTTCGATCGCGCCGAGATGGCGATCAACCATGTCAAGTTCTCCGAATATAAGGATTTTGAGCGTTTCCGGTACGCCAACCCCTTCCGATACGACACGGAGCGAGCCGTCTTCGGCAAGCTCGAGGAATTGCGCGGCATCAAGCGCAAGAAGGACGCTCTCGACCTCGCTGTCGCCAGTCTTGAGGATCATGCGAGCGACCTGCAGCGGCGAAATGAGGCGAGTAACGAGAAAGCCGCGGCACGCCGCGATCGCCAGCTCTCGATCCTTCTGGGCGGGACCGGCGTGTTCGGCGCGGGGCAAATGATGTACTGGATCGGCGAGACCGCCAAGGGCGGTCCCGACAAGAAGGCCGAACCGGTCACGCTCGATTTCCTGGGTTTCCCCGATATCGCGTTGGGCGGAGACGCGATCATGGTCACGACGGTGGCGCTGATGTTCTATGCGCTGATTGTCTTCGTGCCGTTCTTCTTTTTCATCGTCAGCTCGGTGATCCTCAATTGGGCACGCGAGACGAACTGGGGACGAAGGGCCGAGGGCTATGTGCGCTCACTGTGGCGCGGGCGCTCATGATCCCGGCGTGACGAAGGTCCGCGATGGCGGCCTGTCGGGATTTTCTGTTGCTCGGATATGAGCTGGTCTCCACGGGGCGGATGGGGGCCTTTGGCGCCGGCAGCCCGGCTGCGGAACCGCACAGGCATCTTCGATATGGCGTCACAAACCGTCTTCATCGGCGCGGTTGGGGTGTCATGCGCTTATGGTCACAGGGTCGTTTCGCCGGATCAAACTTCGGCAAGGAGGCGAGCTTTGCGCAATGTGAACCCAATGCCGATGCGCGCGCAGCGTGCTTGCATGCATGCGTTTAGCAACCCCGGCTGCCGGCTGCCTTGCCGGCCCGACAGCTCTCGGTAATCCACTCGTCTACCCGGCGTTCCAGCAGATCCAGAGGTAGCTGGCCACCGCCCAGCACGACGTCGTGAAATCCGCGGATGTCGAACCGGGCACCGAGCTTTGCCTGCGCTTTTTGCCGAAGCTGCTCGATCCTGATCATCCCGATTTTATAGCCGGTCGCTTGACCCGGCATGACGATGTAACGGCGGACCTCGGAGCGGATCTGGGCCTCGGTGAGAGGTGAATTCGCCAGAAAATAGGCGATCGCCTGTTCTTCGGTCCAGCCTTTGGCGTGGAGACCGGTGTCGAGGACCAGCCGGATCGCACGCCACATCTCCGTCGTCAGGCGCCCAAAATCCGAATAGGGATCCTGATAGGCGCCCATTTCCTTGGCGAGCTTCTCGCTATAGAGGCCCCAGCCCTCCTGATAGGCATTGATCGACAGGAAGCGGCGGAACCTGGGAACGCCCCTCAGCTCCTGCGCGATCGCATAGTTCATGTGATGACCCGGCAGTGCCTCGTGATAGGTGACGACTTCAAGCTGCGGGATGGGCATCGCCCGCATGTCGGCAAGATGGATATAGAAAACGCCTGGCCGTGATCCGTCAGCCGCCGGCATCTGATATTCCTGCGGCCCGCCGGGGATCTCGCGATAGGCTTCGACGCGCTGCACTGTCACGCCTGCCTTGGGCAGAATTCCGAAATAGCGTGGAAGCTGTTGCCTGATGAACGCGATGTGCCCGGTTGCGGCCTCGATATAGGCCTGACGGCCTTCGTCGGTATCTGGATAGTAGAAGCGATCATCCTCACGCAGATATTTGAAGAAATCGCGAAGCGGGCCGGTGAAGCCGACTTTCGCCTTCAGGGCCTCCATTTCCTGTCTGATGCGGCCGACTTCGGCAATGCCGAGCCGGTGTATTTCGTCCGCGTTGAGGGTCGTGGTGGTCGAACTTGCGAGCATCGCGGCGTAATAGGCCGCACCGTTCGGGTTCTTGCCCACCCCGGTGGCCACGGCGTCAGCCTTTGGCAGTTCGGATTCGAACCAGGCGATGACCGCCTGATAGGCCGGCAGCCATTCTTCGAGCAGCGCCTTGCGGGCGGTGGCCTTGTAGATGGCTCCGGTTGCGGCATCGATCTTGCCGGCCCGGAGCAACCCGTCGACCTTGGCTTGCGCATCGGTCCAGATGGCGCTGTCGCCCTGGCCTGTGAACGGTGCCCCGGTGACCAGCGTGCGTGCCTGCCGGATCATGGTCTCATAGGCGAAGCGGGGCACGCGGGAGCCGGCAGCCGCGTTGCGCTTCGCAATATCCAGCTGCTGCAGCAGGCCGCGCCGGATTCCGCCGATCCGCGTGACATAGGCGTCCATGTCCGCCGGCTCATCCACCTTGTGCGCAGCGATCAGGACCTGCGCCAGCCGGGTATGCGCGCCGAACAACTGGTCGAAGACGAAGACGTTGCGCTTGAACCTTGCCGCCCGCGCGGCCTCCTCATAGCTGTAGACCCACAGATCGTAGGACAGGCGCCCGTCCGGCGAGAGTTGCGTGCGGTCGAATCCGGCCTTGAGTTGCATGACCGATTTTCGCAGCCACGCGAGCCGCCGGTCGCTTGCGGATTCCGACAGGTCGTCGATCCTGGCCTGGTCCGTCTTGTCGCCCTGGAATGAACGTGCGATCGGACTGAAGCCAAGCTCTTCATCATATTTGGCATCCAGCCAGGCGTTGAGCCGTGCCGTTTCGGTGACCGCGCCGCTGGCGGCGGGGCCTGTCGCGGCGGGAGCGGCCTTTGCCGGGGCGGCGCCAAGCGACAGCGTCGCGATCGACGCCAGACACAACGAATTGAACATCGTGCGGGCGAAATACGAACTGTTGCGCTTGGGCGCGGCGCGACGAAAGATGCGGGTCATTGTTCAGTCTCCGAAATCCGCGACCCGCGCCGATCGCGCATCGGGGCGAAGCGGCGCGGTCGCCTGTTCGAGCCAGCGGCGCGTGTCCGACGGCACGAGTGGCCCGATGCGAGCGAGGACCCGGGCATGATAGCGATCGAGCCAGGCGATCTCGGCATCGCTCAGCAGATCGATGTCGATCAATGCGCGGTCGATCGGGGCAAGGCTGATCGTCTCGAAGCCCAGGAGAGGCTGCTCGGCGCCGAGCACGTCGCGCTTGACCGCGACGACCAGATTCTCGATGCGGATGCCGTAGTCGCCCGCTTTGTAATAGCCGGGTTCATTGGACAGGATCATGCCCGCCTGGATCCCCGTTTCGCCGGGCCGGGGACCGGCAGGCAGATGATTTGGTCCTTCATGCACGTTCAGGAAGTGGCCCACGCCATGGCCGGTGCCATGGGCGTAATCGAGGCCGGCCTCCCATAAGGCGAGACGCGCCACTGGATCGAGCCGGCTGCCCAGCGTGCCGGCGGGAAAGAGTGTGGCGGCGAGGCGGATATGCCCCTTCAACACGCGGGTGAAGCGATCCTTCACCTCGGCGCGGGGCGTGCCGATCGTCACGGTTCGCGTGATGTCGGTCGTGCCGTCAGGATATTGTCCGCCGGAATCGATCAGGAAGACGCTGCCAGGCCGGATCGGGCGGTTGCTTGCCGGCGTCGGCCAGTAATGCGGCAGTGCCGCGCTCGCATCGGCGGCGGAGATCGGATCGAACGAAACGCCGTGGAAGCCGGCAAGCTCGCGACGGAACGCGGTCATCCGACCGGCGGCTGACAATTCCGTCTGGTTGCCTTTGGGGCCCTCTGTCGACAGCCAGTGAAGGAAGCGCGTGACGGCCACCCCGTCGCGGACATGCGCTTGCCGCATCCCCTCGATCTCGACGACATTCTTGATTTGCTTCGCAAGCAATGTCGGCTCGACGTCTTCGCGCACCTTGGCGCCTGCCTGGCTGAGCGCCTGGTGGATCGCGATCGGCGAGAGGTCGGGATCGATCGACACGCACTGACCCGTCAGCGCTTCGAGCGCGGGGTAGAAGTCGTCGTAACCGGCCAGCCGAACGCGATCGCCAAGGTGATTGCGGACTTCGTCACTCAACGTCGCGGTGTCGATGTAAAGGTCGGCGCTGCCGTCTCGTCTGCAGATCGCGAACGCGTAGCCGAGCGGCGCGACAGGGATATCGCTCGCGCGGATGTTGAAAAGCCAGGCGATCGAATCGAGCGCGACCAGCACAACGGCGTCTGCATCACTCGAAGCCAGCCAGTCGGTGACGTCATCCAGCTTGCCGGCGGTGGTCCTGCCCGACAGCGTGACCGGCTGGACGAACAGCGGCGTTTTCGGGCGCTCGGGCCGGTCGACCCATAAGCCGTCGATCGGATTGGCGGCGAGTGGGACCAGTTCCATGCCGGAGCCCGCCAGCCTGTGCTCGATCTTGCGCACCGCATCGCAGCCGTGCAGCGTCGGATCATATCCGATCCGTGCGCCCGCTTCTGCATTGCGGGCCAGCCAGTCGCCGATGCCGGTTTGCGCCAGATCGACAAAGCCGTAGTCGCCGCCGTCGACCTGATTGCGTACTGCGGCCGTGTAGCGGCCGTCGACAAACATCGCCGCGCGGCCGGCGAGCACGGCGGCCATGCCGGTCGTGCCGGTGAAGCCGGTCAGCCACGCCAGCCGTTGAGCGAAAGCGGCCGGCCATTCCGTCATGTGCGCGTCGCCGGTCGAGAGCATGAAGCCGTCGAGATCGAGCTCGACCAGCATCTTGCGCAGGATGACCAGCCTGTTGCCGAAATTGTTCATGCGGCGCTGGCCGGAGCCACGAGCGAGGTCACGCGGCCAGGGCGAAGCGCAACCCGCGACTCATCGCCGGCAGGATCGCGCTCAGATGGGTTTCACCATCGAAGATCATCGCCTGGAACTGCGTACCCGTGGGCGCCTTTGCAGCCCTGAGGCGCTCGGCCAGTCCAAGCGTGTTGGTCACCATCGCAAAGGCCTTCAACGCGGCCTGCATCTGCTCGCGCGTGACGCCAGGATAGAGCTTGACGTGATCGGCGAGCCTTTCCTCATATTCGCCGGCGGTGAGAAGCACGCGCGGCGCGACTTTGCCGGCTTCCAGCTGTGCGACCAGCTTGGGTTCATGCTCCAGGATCGCGCCGCCGCCCCAGTTGATCGACGGGCTGTTGACCAGATAGGTGCGATACGCCTCGGGGTGGTGGAACAGGACGTGCAAGGCGAAGAGACCGCCGAAGGAATGTCCCCATAAGGTGCGGTCGCTGCGGCTGACCGGATAGCTGGCCTCTATCAACGGGCGCAGCTCCTCGGTCATGAAGCGATGATAGCGTTCCGCCTCGCCATAGATCGCACCCTTGGTCAGCGGGGATGCTTCAAGACCGGCGAGGGTGGCCGGATCGGGCTGCGACGGCGTGAGGTCGGCGCAGCGGGTGCGCGAGGCATGTTCCCAGCCTTTGCCATAGCCGATCCCGACGATATAGGCTGGCGCCAGCTCCAGCGCGATCGACTGCATCATCAATGCATCGGCGGCTGTATGGAATTCGAAATCACCATCGTTCAGATAGATGACCGGGTAGCCGCCGGCGGGTACCGGCTTCGTCCCCGAGGGCCTGGCGATGAAGATCCGGTAGCTGCGGCCGGTCATCCGGGACGTCATGTCGAATTGCTCGGCATCCGGCCGCACGAGGGGCGAGGGGGCCGGCTTCCCATCGGCGCGTGGCCCCATGGCGGCCATCGCGTTCGTCGCGCCGCCGAGCATCGAGGCCGTGGCGGATGCCGCGAAGGCGGCAATCGCCCTGCGCCTGTTGAATTCCATGAGTGTCCCTTTCCCGCGACATCGCCGCGGCATGTGTCATGAGGAAACTGCGCCCGGCCATAACGAGGCCTCGGGTCAGTCGAGGAACCGCGACCATAGCTGGGTGGGCTTTCGAGCTTCGCCGAAAAGGTTTCGCCCGCGACCAGATTTGCGGCCGGATCGACAGGCCAGGCCATGTTCAGGCCGCGAGCGCCTGCGCCGTTCGTCGCGGATCGCCGCAGGCCGTGGCCATGCCGTCCTCTGCGATGCGGATCCCGTCGAACGAGCCGTGCATCCAGTCCCAGGGACTCGAACCGCTCAGCTTCTGTCCACCCGCCTTCAGCCGACGGATCAGGTCCTTGCCCATGTCGGCTTCGATCATCGTATTGCCGGGTACGCGCAGGTCGTCGCCGCCGAAGCGCGGCTTGTGCACCGAGGTTTCGATGTCCAGGCCGAAATCGAGCATGTTCATTGCATTCTGCACGACCGTTTCCGTGAGCGAGATGCTCGGTGAACCGGACGCCAGCACCGGCATCCCGTTTCGGGCGAACATGTTGGGAGCGATGCGCGCATGTACCCGCCCGTCCGCGCCCGGCAGACCGGAGCCGAGATGGAGCAGGCCCGCGCATGCATAGACGCCGTCGACGAAGATGCCGGTGGTGTAAGGGGCGGACATCACCGAGTGCAGCACGGTGGCGACATTGCCTTCCCGATCGACCACCGTGACATGCGTCGACCCGGGCGGCGCGGGGGCCGGGCCGGGCGGCATCGCTTGCGTGCCCAGGCGGGCGAAGCGTTCGGCGGCCAGTGCCTTGGAGATCATCGTCTCGGCGGGCTGGACCGAATTGCTCCAGCGCTGGGCGACCGCGTCGGAATAGACCAGCCTGATCATCTCGATCAGCCTGCGCGTCGTCTCGGGAGAGGCGAAGGCGGGGCCGAGTCTCTGGACGTCGAGCAGCTCGACCATGTTCATGATCTCGAGCAGCGCCTGCCCGCCATAATCGGGCGCGGCGGCGGCGATCACGTCGAAGCCGCGATAGGTCGAACGCAACGGCTCGCCGATCAGCGGTTGCCATGCCGCCATGTCCTCGACCGTCACATAGCCGCCCGCCCGCTGCACGGCGTCGGCGTATTTGCGGGCGAATTCGCCCCGATAGAAATAGTCGCTGCCTTCCTCCGCAATGCGCTCCAGCGTGTCGGCATAGCGGGGCTGGACCAGCATCTCGCCCACATTGAGCAGGCGACGATCCCGGTAATAGACCTCCCGGCCGTAGTCCGCCGCTCCCAGGTCGGCGGACTCGACGAACATCTCGCCCCACAGAAAGGGATGAATCTCGAAGCCGTGGCGCGCATAGTGGACGGCCGGTGCCATCACCGTCCTGAGCGGCAAGCGGCCGTGTCTGCGATGCGAGGCTTCGAAGCCGCCCCAATAACCGGGCACGGGCACCAGCTGGCCATCATACTGGCCGGCCGCGGCCATCGCGCCGAACGCGTCGGCGCCGCCCTTGAATACCGGGTGGGATTTCGGCGCGCCCATCGCGCCGTTGACATAGGAATAGGAGCGGGTGCGCGCGTCGTAATAGAGCATCGAGAACATGCCCGACAGGGTCGTCATGTGCGGTTCGATCACGGTTTGCGCCATGGCGGCGGCGCAGATCGCATCGCACGCATTTCCTCCCGCCCTCAACATGTCGAGCGCCGCTGCCGAGGCCAGCGGGTGCGTGCAGATCGCCACACCGTTGCGTCCGCTGACGCCCTGCTTCTGTCCGAAGCGCGCCGTGGAGATAAGGCGGCGGCGCTCGTTGTCGGCGGGAGGGCGCCAGGGCCCGGGCGCGGTGACCCGGGCGGCCGTTGCCGCACCGGGCGCGATCGAGCCGGCAGCTATCGCGGCCAGGGATCCCTCAAGGACATTTCGGCGACTATAGTTCTGCGTCACTTCAACCTCTTTCCGCTGCGGGTCAGTTGGGGGCGGACCTGGCGTATGGGGACAGCGGCGGCTCGACCCCGAGCAGGTGCTCGGTGAAATAATCCCAGCGCCGGCGCGTGAAATAATCACCCCCGGAGCCGAAACGATGCGTGGTGTTCGCAAGGTAGACCAGGTCGTAGGGCCGGTCCGCCTTGGTCAGTGCATCGAGGAACTGGAGCGTCGAGGCGGACAGCGCATTCTCGTCCAGCTCCCCATAGCCGATCAGCAGACGCCCGCGCAGCTTGCCCGCGAGCGGCGCGTTGCTCATCGCGCGGTAGTTGGCGGGCGAGGCGTCCGGCGTCGGCTTGAGTTCGCGCCCGTTGCCGTAATCCGGATTCTGGAAGACGCCGGACGTGCCGTACAGGGCTTCGTAGATGTGCGAGCCGGCGGACGAGACGCCGACCTTGAAGATGTCGGGATAGCGCAGCATGGCGCGGGTCGAGATATAGCCCCCGAGGCTGTGTCCGGTCACGCCGACCCTGTCTGCGTCGAGGCGCGGATAGCGGGCGGCGAGCTGCTTGATGACCGCGGCATGGTCGTCGGTCATGGTGTCGCCGAAATTGGCGAAGCTTTCGTCCTGGAAGGCTTGCGAACGCAATGGCGTGCCGCGGCTGTCGACGGTCACGACCGCGAAGCCGAGCCTGGTCAGCGCAAAGGAGTCGTTCCAGCCCGAGGCGGTGAAGCCGTGTGGCACGATCGAGGATTGCGGGCCGCCATAAAGATTGTCGATGATCGGCACACGATCGCCCATCGCTGCGTCCGGCCACCAGATCGCGCCGTAGATGTCGGTCTTGCCGTCGGCGGCCTTGACGACGAAATGCTCGGGCGGGCGCCAGCCGAGCGCGTCCAGCGCGCCGATGTCGGTTGTTTCCAGCCGCCCGATGATCCCGCCGTCCGAGGTGCGCCGCAGCACGGTGACGGGCGGCATGGACGGGGTGGACCAGCTGTCGATGAAGCTGGCGCCGTCCGGCGAAACCTTCGAGGCGGTCGGCTTGATGCCGAAGAAGAGAGCGTAGGCTCCGGTGGACTGTCCGGCAAGAACATGGTCCCCGTCCTCGGGGGTCAGCAGCGTCAGTTCGCTGCCGTCCAGGTTCACGCGATAGACCCGGCGGCGATACGGGTCGCCCGGCTCGCGCCCCGATCCCGTGAAGATGATGCGTCCGCGCGCCTCATCGACATGCAGGATGTCGCGCACCAGCCAGTTTCCGCGCGTGATCGCGTTGCGCAGCTTTCCGGTGCGCAGGTCGAAGCGGTAGAGATGGCCCCACCCACTACGCTGGGAATACCAGATCAGGTCGCGCCCGCCGTTGATCACCCGAACATTGGGCGCGTTGTACATCTCGCTGTTCAGCCCGAGAAAGCCGTCGGCCCTCTCCACGATCAGCGCGCGCATCGCACCGGTGGCGGCATCGACCTCGGTCAGCTCCAGGTCGCGGCCTTCACCGGGCATGAGCGCGTAGAAGCGTTTGCCGTCATCTGACCAGCCGAAGATCTCGATCAGGCTGGCCTTTGAAAAGTCTTTCGGCAGCGCGACGGGCACGCTTGTCCCGGTGACCGTGTCGAACACCATGGCGGTCATGACCGGGGTCGGTTCGCCGAGCAGGCTGATCCGGGCAGTGCGCAGGACCGGCGCGAAGCTGCCGTCCTGAGGGACGGCCTCGAGAAAGGGATAGGGCTTGATCGGCCGCTCGTCGATCCGGCTCGCCACGACGAAGCGGCCGTCCGGCGACCAGCTGGCGCCCCATGGCGGCAGCGGCAGGCTGCTGCGCTCGTTGACCAGCGTGAGCAGCATGGAATCAGGCAGCTTGCCCCAGGCGAAATAGTCCGTCCCGTTCGTGGTCAGCGCCTGTTCCCGGCCGCTCGTCAGATCGCGCAGCCACAGATTATGGTCTTTCGCGAATATGGCGTTGCGACCGGTCGGTGACACGCTTTGCCGGGGATCGGTGGCCGCGGGCGCCGCGGGCGCGGTGCAACGATAGTCGGGCAGCGTGCAGCGGATCATGTTGCCGCCCGATGTCAGCTCGACCCATGTCGCCGGCTCGAGGGCGGTGACGGTCAGATCCCATGCGCCGAGCTTCGTCCCCGCGGCGTGCGAAGCCGCCTCGGCAAGTCGCGCATGGTCGAAAGCCATGGCGGAGGCGCCGGACGACTGGACGATGCGGTATTCGCCGCCGCCGGCGCGCGCGCGGCGATACCAGAAGCCGCCATTCTTGAACCAGGTCGGGGTCACGCTCGGGTTGAGGATCAGGGGAGCGAGCGCCTGGCCCGTCGAGGCGAGCGCGCGGGTGTAGCGCGCGGACATGTCTTCGGTGGAGGGAGCGGCGATGGCGCTGCCCGCCAGGGCAAGGTTTACAACACCGGCGATGATCGATCTGTGCATGCGTGGCTTCCACATCCGGTTTGCGCCGGCGGGTGCGAGCGGCGGCTCGGCCCCGACCGGCTGAATCGTTGATGTCAGGGCGGAACGGCTCATGCGCTGCATTGGTCGTTCTCCGCCCCACGTACGCGGAACCAGCCACAGCAGCTCTCCGGCGCGCGCAAGCGCCCGCAGAACCGGGGGTGACGTGGCGAATGATCGCGGCGCCACCGCCCGAAGCCGATGTTGGAAAATCCCGCTCTTGAGGAAGGCTAGGGATCGAGCGGCAGCAAGATCAAGCGCGAACCGACCGATCATACGCGCGCGAAACGGATTTGGCCGCCAGCGAAAATCTGTCGGGATCGGCGCGCCGCGGTCCGGCCCCAGGCCATCGGATCCACCGTCCGGCGCGCGCGCATGCAGCGCGTCTTGCCCGTCAGGAGGCGGGTTTCGGGCGCCTCGTGACAGGCTTTCGCGAGGTGCGCACCCGTGTGATGTACGCATCGACATCGGCTTCCAGCACGGCCAGCGGTCGCGCCCCGGTGGCGAGGACGACGTCATGGAAGTCGCGGATGTCGAACATCGCGCCCAGCGCCTTTTCGGCTCTGCGGCGCAGGTCCCACATCTTGTCGTAACCGGTGCGATAGGCGAGTGCCTGGCCCGGCAGATTGGTCGAATAGCGCAGCGTTTCCGATGCGATCTCGACGTCCGAGAGCGACGTCACCTCGTGCATATAGGCGCGGGCCTTCTCGAGCGACCAGCCATAATGGTTCATGCCTGTATCCACGACGAGGCGCGCCGCCAGGAACATCTCGTTCACGTACCGGCCGTACAGCGTCTCGGGGGTGTCGTAGAGGCCCAGCTCGATGCCCAGGCTGGCCGCATATTCGCCCCATCCTTCGTTGAAGGAAGCGGCCAGATAGTGTTTGCGGAAGGGAGTGAGGGTCGTGCTTTCTTCCTGTATCGCGGTCTGGAAGTGATGGCCGGGGACCAGCTCGTGATAGATCAAGGTTCCGGCATTCACGAGTGAGCGCTTCTCCAGGTTCGAGCCGTTGTAGTAATAGAGGCCGCGCGGCTCGCTTGCATTGGGCGGATCATAATAACCGAAGGTCTGTCCCGCCTCCGCGGCGAGCGGCAGGCGCTGGATGCCGAACGGCGCCTTGGGCACCATGCGAAAATAGCGCGGCACCTTCGGCTCGACCGCGTCGACATAGCGCTGATAGGTCGCTTCGGCATCGGCGGGACTCCCGGCAAGGAAGCGCGGATCGGTGCTGATCCGGTCATAGAAGGCCCTTGAACTGCCGGTAAAGCCGAGTTGCGTCCGGATCGCCCGCATCCGGCTGGAAATGTCGGCCACGGCGGCCAGACCGTGGCTATGCAATTGCGCCGGCGTCATCGCCAGCGTGACGTTGCGGTGGATCAGTCGACGGTACACGGCCTTGCCGCCGGGATAGTGTCCGATCCCGACGGCGACAGGCGCCTGCGCTTCGTAATCGGATCCGATCGCGGCGTTGATCCGCGCATAGACCTGCGCGATCCGCCCCTTGATGATGCGATCGGCGTCGGTGAGGAACCGCGCGCGGGTCGCGGCATCGAGAACCGCGAGCCGCGCATCGGCGGGGCGCAGGGCCCCGGAGCCCGCTGCGAGCGCGGTCCAGGTCGATCGCACCATCGGCAGGACGGGCTTCGGCATGTAAATGCCGCGGGTCTTCTGCGCCTCGAGCTTGGCGTGCAGCGTTTCGAGCATCCTGGCATATTCGCCGAGTAGCCGGAGATAGTTGGCGGCATCGTCCCGGGAGGCGAGCGGCTGCGTCGCCAGGACCTGATGCACCATGCCGAGCTGCATCGGCGCCTGATAGGGCGTGAGGTCGAAGGTCAGCCAATATTCGGCCTCGTCGGGCGCGGTGGCGAACTCGAAGCTCAGGATCCGCCATGTCTGTCGGTCGACGGGATCGAGCCGTGCGGGATCGATGCGCGCATGCCGCGCCATGCGACGCGCCGTGAGGGCGGTCAGCCGGCGGACCGGCGCCGGCGAATAGTCGACGAACTGGCCGATCGGTTTGCCGGCCCGCCATTGCGCGTAGAAGGACGTCTCGAGTTGAGACTGCTCGATATCATCCTCGATCGCGTGCAGTGCGGCGGTATCGTTCGCCGGGCGGGCGGCATCGGCCGGCGGGGGCGATGCCGGATGCGCGGCGCTGGCCAGAAACAGCAATGGCATGCAGAATTTGGCCAGGTTCATTGTGGACTCCCATATCGTTGCCACGCGCGTGGTGGGGTTGATCATGCGCGCGGGCGCGTTGGTGAAGACGGAACCGGGATGAGCTGGATCGCCCTCGCTGAGGCAACGCGCTTGACCGGTTTCGTGCTGGCCTGCCGCGTCAGCGCCTTGCCCAGCTCGGCCGGCGCCTCGTGCCCTGTCAGCACCCGGTAATAAACCGGCACGAGCCGCACGCGCTCGTCCTGCTTCTCGTCAAGATCGAGCGCCCAATAGCCGATCTGGTGGAGATAGGTGATCCGGGCGCGCACCAGCGCCTCGTCCGCGGCCCTGCCGTCGCGCTCGAAGCTTTTCCGCAGCAGGCCGATCCACGCGTCGTCGACGCGCCTGATCGAATCCGCCGTCCCGGCCGTGCGCCGTGCCCAGGCGCGCAAGGCGATATCGAACGCGCGCGCGTTCGGATCCTCGGCCAGCCACAGTCCGATCACCGCAGCCATTTCGGAGGGCGATCGCGCCCAGCGTGCCTGGATCCGGGCGAGGTCGAAATAGTTGCGCGCCTCCCAGTCGGCCAGCAGCGCCTCGAACAGATCCTTGCGATTGTCGAAATACGAATAGAAGCTGCTCCGCGTGACACGCATCTGCCGCGCGAGGTGATCGACCTTCACCTCATCGATCCCGCGCTTCAGGAGAAGCTTGCGGGCAGCCGCGATCCAGTCCTGGCGGGTGAGGCGCCGTGTTGTGCCGGCGTTGATCGGCGCAGCGGCGGAAGCCCCGGCGACGCTCGCATGGCACGGCGAAATCGAGCGCCTCAAGTCGGCACCGCGAGAGATCTGCCCCGTTGCACCTGCTGGGAGAGCAGGCGGGTCACATATGGGGCGAATGACCGCCCGATTTCGACCTGGAAGCGGCTGCTGCCGGTGCGCCACACGATGATCTCCGCCTTGTGGAAGACGGTGCGGGCGCAGGCACCGATCGGAAAAGCCGGCAAGGCGAGATCGAGCGGGCATCCGCCGGCAAGGCAGGTGTCCGCGCCGGCGCCTGACAATTGCAGCGCGACCTGCCGATCGCTCACCTCGACGAAACTGGCGCCGATCGCGGCCCAGACATCGGCGGTGGCGGCGAATGGTTCGGGCGCAAGGATCAGCCACTCGTCCGGTCCCAGCCACAGTGCGTGTCTGTCCGCATGCGATGCGGTGCCATAGGCTGAGCGGGGCAGGTCGAGGCCGAGCAAATCCGAGGCCTCGGCGACGCGCCGCTCGCGGCAGCGCAGAATGTGGCGCGTCATTGGCTGCAGCGTTTCCAGCGACAGCGGGCCGGACGTCATGGCGAATCCATCAGCCATCGAGGCGCTTCCCTTTCGGGTCGAAAAGGACGGGGTTGGTGACGTCGACCTCGATGCCGCCGCCCGGCATAGCCACGCGCAGGCGATGCCCTTCGAGCGCCCGGCCACCCCGGACAAGCGCGAGCGCGATCGAGCGTCCAAGATTTGCGCTGTAATAGGACGATGTGACATGCCCGAGCGACGGGCCGCCATCCGGGCCGACGATCTGCGCGCCCTCCTCCAGCAGTTTCGCGGGATCCAGCGTGCGCAATCCGACCAGCTGCTTGCGGTCGGGGGCCTTCATCGCGGGCCGCGCCAGCGATCGTTTGCCGACGAAGTCGCGTTTGGTCTTGCCGATCGCCCAGGCCAGGCCCGCATCGTCAGCCGTAACGGTGCCGTCGGTTTCCTGTCCGACAATGATATAGCCCTTTTCGGCCCGCAGCACGTGCATGGCCTCGGTGCCGTACGCCGTCATCCCGAGCGGCTGCCCGATGCGCCAGATCGCTTCCCAGACGGCGTGTCCATGGCTCGACGGGACGTTGACCTCGAAACCGAGTTCGCCGGTGAAGCTGACCCGCATCAGGCGCAGCGCCGCGCCGCAGATCGTGCCCTCGCCGATGCTCATGTGCGGAAACGCGTCCGCCGAGATGTCGAGCCCCTGGACCAGCGGGGTGAGGATCTCGCGGGCATGCGGGCCCTGGACCGCGATCACCGACCATTGTTCGGTGACCGAGGTCAGCCAGACGTCGAGATCGGGCCATTCGGTCTGAAGATAATCCTCCATCGTCGCCAGCACCCGCGCGGCGCCGCCGGTGGTGGTGGTGGCGTGGAAGCGATCGGCGGCGAGCCGGCCGATGACGCCATCGTCAAGGATGAAGCCGTCCTCGCGCAGCAGCACGCCATAGCGGCACCGGCCGATGGCGAGCCTGTCCCAGGCGTTGACGTAGAGGCGGTTGAGGAACGTCGCCGCGTCGGCGCCGACGATCTCGATCTTGCCCAGCGTCGATGCGTCGAACAGCCCGGCCGAGCCGCGCACCGCCAGGCATTCGCGGTTCACCGCGGCCTGCATATCCTCGCTTGCCCGCGGGAAATAGCGCGCGCGCTTCCACAGCCCGACATCCTCGAACACCGCCCCTTGCGCGACCGCCCAGTCGTGAATGGGCGTTTGCCGCACCGGATCGAACAGATCGCGCCGCGCCGCGCCGGCGAGCGCGCCGAACGTCACGGGCGTGTAGGGCGGGCGGAAGGTCGTGAAGCCGACCGCCTCCACCGGTCGACCGGTCTGCGCGGCGGTGATGGCGAGCGAATTGAGGTTGGACAGCTTGCCCTGGTCGGTGGCCATGCCGGTGGTCGTGTAGCGTTTGACATGCTCGATCGACCGAAAACCTTCGCGCGTCGCCAGCATGATGTCGCGCGCGGTCACATCATTCTGCCAATCGACGAACGCCTTCACCTTCGCCGGATCCCGGCCATGGGGCAGCGCGCCGATGATACCGCCCTGGCCGACGGAATGATCGACCGATGCGCGAGGCGTGCCGATCCGCCTTGCGGCAAAACCGGCCGCCGCCGCGGCGTCCCGCCCGGCGCGGCACCCGTCGGCGAGCGCGTCGGCAAGTTCGAGACGGCCGGCGGCTGCGCCGATGCTGCATTCGGCTTCGGCCGAGCCCGCCGGCACATAAGCCTGGACCTCCGCGTCCCACGCCATCGTGCCGCGCGATTGCGAGGCGAGATGGATCGAAGGCGTGAAGCCGCCGCACATCAGGACAGCGTCGCAATCGATGCGTTCGCTGCGCCCGGTATGGCTGATCGTGATCGCACTGACCCGCAGCGTGCCGCGTGTGCCCTCGATCCGCGCATCGGGGATGACCCTGAACGGCGTGCTGCGTGCGATCGCTGCAGGGCGGGTATCCGCCAGCACCACCTGGATGCCCGCGGCATGAAGCTCGTGCGCGCTACGATACCCCGCATCGTGTGCGGTGACGATGACGACGCGCCGGCCGACCGCGACGCCGTGAAGCTGCAGATACTGGCGAGCGGCATCTGCGAGCATGATGCCGGGGCGGTCGTTGTCCGGAAAGACGAGCGGGCGTTCGAGCGCGCCCGTTGCCAGGATCACGCGTGCCGCGCGCACGCTCCACAATCGTTCACGCGGGCCGGCCGGTTCGCCGGGCAGGTGATCGCCCAATCGTTCGCACAACCCGAGCAGATTGTGCGGATAATAGCCGAACGCGGTCGTTCGCGGCAGCAGGGTGACATTGGTCATGGAGGAAAGGCGGGCAACGGCCGTGTCGGCCCATTCGCGCGCGCCCAGACCGTCGATGGTCGCACTCGCCGCTGACAGCAGGGAGCCGCCAGGCAGCGGCCGATCGTCACACACGACCACCCGGCATCCGCTCTCGGCGGCAGTGAGCGCCGCGGAAAGCCCTGCCGGTCCCGCGCCGACAACCAGGACTTCGCAATGGGCGTAGCGATGTTCGTAGCGGTCGGGATCGGCCTGCTCGGGCGCGACGCCGAGGCCCGCGACGGCGCGGATCCGGGGTTCGTAGACCCGGCTCCAGAAGGATTTCGGCCACATGAAGGTCTTGTAGTAGAAGCCTGCCGGAAGGAAGCGGCCCAGCCGGTCGTTGATGCTCCAGCGATCGCGCTCCAGGCTGGGTTCGCGATTCTGGCTGAAAGCCACCAGATTCTCGAACAATTCGACCTGGGTGGCGGGCAGATTGGGCGTGCTGCGGCCGCCGCCGCGGATGACGGTCACCAGCGCGTTGGGCTCGTCGGCCCAGGCGCCCAGAATGCCGCGCGGACGATGATATTTGAACGAGCGTCCGGTGAGGTGCACGCCGTTGGCGAGCAGCGCGGAGGCAAGCGTGTCGCCGGCGAGGCCGGTAAGGCGCCTGCCGTCGAAGCTGAACGACAGCGGTGCGCCATGATCGACCAGGCCGCGCTTCGGCAGGCGGAACATCTGGCTCACAAGGGTTCGACCCGGGGGCAGGGCGTGCCGACACGGTAGCTTGCGATGATGCGGTCGGTGCGTGTGTCGCGCACAAGGTTGAAGAAGCGCGCACAGCCATGGAGATGGCGCCAGCGCTCGCGATGCGGGCCTCGAACATTGTCGCGGGCATAGAGGAACGCGCCCCAGGCATCGTCATCGAGCTCCTCAGGCACCGGCGGGCGGGCGATGTGCGCCTGTCCGCCATAGCTGAATTCGATCTCTGGCCGGTTGCCGCAATAGGGGCATGGAATCAGCAGCATCGTCTGTCCGATCAGTGCGCGACGGCGGCGGCCGCCGCTTCGTCGATGAGGTAGCCGTCGCGAAAGCGCTCGATCGTGAACGGAGCATTGAGTGCGTGCGGCGCGTCGGTCGCGATCGTGTGGGCGAACAGCTGCGCGGCACCCGGTGTCGCCTTGAACCCGCCCGTACCCCAGCCGCAATTGACATAAAGCCCGGGCACCGGCGTCCTGGCGATGATCGGGGAGCGATCGGGCGTGACGTCGACGATCCCGCCCCAGTTGCGCAGCATGCGCAGGCGGCGGAACTGCGGAAAGATCTCGCAGATCGCCTCCAGCGTGTGCTGGGCGATGTGGAGCCCGCCGCGCTGCGTGTAGCTGGTGTAGATGTCGGTCCCGGCGCCGATGACGAGCTCGCCCTTGTCGGACTGGCTGACATAGGCATGGATCGTGTTCGACATCACGACGCAAGGCACGACCGGCTTGACCGGTTCGGAGACCAGCGCCTGGAGCGGGAAGCTTTCGAGCGGGAGCCGCAGGCCGGCCATGTTCATCACCACGCTGCTGTTGCCTGCCGCGGAGACGCCGATCTTGCCGCACGCGATGGGGCCGCGGCTCGTCTGGACGCCGGTGACCTTGCCGGAGATGTCGCGGTCGATGCCGGTCACCTCGCAATTCTCGATGATGTCGACGCCAAGCGCGTCGGCTGCGCGGGCATATCCCCAGGCGACGGCGTCGTGCCGTGCTGTGCCGCCCCTGCGCTGGAGCGCCGCGCCAAGGATGGGGTAGCGGACATCGGGCGATATGTTGAGCGGCGGGCAGAACGCCTTGGCCTGCTCGGCCGTCAGCCATTCATTGTCGACGCCGTTCAGCCGATTGGCATGGACGTGACGCTTGAACACCTGAACGTCGTGGACGTTGTGCGCCAGCATCAGCACGCCGCGGCGCGAATACATGACGTTGTAGTTCAGTTCCTGGCTCAGACCGTCCCAGAGCTTGACCGCATGATCGTACAGGCTCGAACTCTTGTCGAAGAGATAGTTGGAGCGGATGATCGTCGTGTTGCGGCCGGTGTTGCCGCCGCCGATCCAGCCTTTCTCGAGCACCGCCACGTTGCGCAGGCCATAATCGCGGGCGAGATAGAACGCCGCGCCGAGGCCATGCCCGCCGCCGCCGACGATGACCGCGTCATAGCCCGGTTTCGGCGCTGCGGCGCGCCATTGCGGGCGCCAGCCCTTGTGATCGCGCAGCCCGTGGCGGAGAAGCGAGAGGATCGAGAAATGTTGCATGACGGGGCCATCATGGCGCGCACATGCCGATCGATCCTTGACGGATGCGACCCCGATTTGAACTCTTGCGACATTCAGCCGGGTTGCGGCGACTGACGGCTTTGACGCGCGCGCGAAGGCGATGTGGCGAACCGCGCCCTGTACGTGCGGGCCAGATGGGCATTGTCGCTAAAGCCGCATTCCAGCGCGATGGCGGTCATCGAACGATCGGTATGGCGGATCATCCAGTCCGCGCGCGACAGTCTGAGGCGGGAGCGATAGTCACGCGGGGTGACGCCGACATCGCTGGCGAACCGCCGCTCCAGCTGGCGGGCTCCGATGCCGAGGCGGCGGGCGATTTCGCCAAGGGCGGGTTCTCCCGCCAGGCCCTGTTCGATCAACAGCATCGCGCGGCGAACCAGCGCGTCCTGCGACTGCCGCGTCACGACATGCTCGGGCTGCCAGGCGCTCGTCGGGAGCGGTTCTTCCTCGATCATGATACGCAGTGACTTGAGCGCGCGTGCCCGGCCGAGATGCTGCTCGATCACCTGGGCGGCGAGGTGCACCACGCTGGTTCCGCCCGCGCACGTCATGCGATCCCTGTCGATGACGAACAGCGTGTCGGACCGTGCGTGAAGATCGGGGAACTCGGACGCGAACTCCTCATGGTGCAGCCAGCTGACGCAGATATCGTAGCCATCGAGCAGGCCGGCGCGGGCGAGGATGAACGATCCGGTGCAAAGGCCGATCAACGGGACGCCGAGCTTCGCCGCGGCCTGCAGAAAACCGTGCGTTCCGGCGGGGACACGCTGCCCGCCGTGCATCAGTCCGCCGACGACCACGACATAATCGAAATGGGCGGCGTCTCCGAGAATGCCGGTCGGCTGCACCAGCACGCCGCAGCTCGACTCGATGGGTTGCCCCTCGGCGCCCAGCACGTCCCAATGGCAATCGACCCGGCCGCTGCGGTCCATCTCGTCGCTGGCGAGGCGGATCGCGTCGATGAAGCCGGCGAATGCCGTGAGCGTGAAGCGCGGCGCCAGGACAAAACCGACGCGAAGCGCCGGGCATGGTGCTGGTTGATCCCGGGACATGCGGCGCCGATGCCTTGCTGCCGGGTGGAATTCAGTTCGCCGAGGCGGTGCCGCGGCGGCGAAGTTCGGACGGGGTCGCACCGAAATGGCGATGCACAGCGACGGAGAAGCTGGAGGCGCGGTTGTATCCGACCGCATAGGCGATCTGAGTGATGGAATCACCGCGTTGGTTCAGCAGGGCAAGGGCGCGCTGCATCCGCAGGTCGTGGATATGATCGAAGACCGACTGGCCGAGGATCTGGCGAAAGCCGGTGCACAGGGCGCTCCGGCTCAATCCGACTTCGGTGGCGAGGTCCTCGAGCGAGGGCGGCGTCACGAAATTGTCGGCGAGGAGCCGCTGCGCCTTCATGACGCCGTTCGCGGTCAGGCGGGTCACCTCGACCGACTGGAAGCCCTCGCTGTGATCGAGCGCTTCCAGGGCCTGGCAAATGATCTCGATCGCCTTCGAGTGCAGCCAGAGCCGCCGCCGTCGACCCTCCAGCAAACAGCCATGAACATCGTCGACGCAGCGCAGCGTGGCGGTGCCCATCGGCAGGGCGCGTGCGACCATGCGTTGCGTTTCGCCCGTGAGGAGCGTCTGGAGCGCGGCGGGGAGTTCCTGCTCGCCGCCTGCATAGAGGGCCTGCAGTGCCTTGCGGTGGACCACCATGTGGATATATCTCGCCTGGCCGGCGAAGGTCACTTCGGAGGGCGGCGCGTCAGCGGGTTCGATGACGAGCGCCGCACTTGGCGCCTCGAAGCTCAACGGCTTTCCGCCGGCGGGCACAAACTCCCCGTCCCCCTGGCTCGCAATGAAGATCTGAAGGCTCTCGGGTGACGAGATGAAGCGGGATTGCGGCGCGTGATAGGCCGTTTCGCTGAACATGATGAAGAAGCCGTCGGCGAGGCCGCAAAATTCGTGGCGCCCGCTGCCGAACGTCCCCTGCAGGTCGAAGCGGTAGTGATGGCGATCGCTCAAGGGAATGAAGGCACCGACCAAATGACCCGCTGCCTTGGCTGGATCCACGACATAATCATCAACGGAGTAGCGCACCGACACGCGCTGGGAATCGACCGCCAACGGCGGGAATCGCCGCGACTGGCATTCACCACGATTAAGCTTCAGCTGGCCCGCCATGCATGTTCCTTTGTCCGTGGTTGAGTACGCCTTTGCGTTGCCTCGTACAAGGACCGAACATGCACTACAGTATGCGGCTCGCCCCGGGCCGCTGACTCGTTCAGCCAGGCTTTGGCGGGCCATTCGCATCGCTGCGGTTCCGCATCTCCGCGGCATCGGCCGGCCTTGCGAGATCTTCCTCCCGATGCCTTGCATCCGGCGAGATTAGTCGATCCGTGCGGTCATTTGGCGGCGGTCGAATGCATTTTGGCGGATTGCGAAAGCGGTCCGTTCCGGCGTTGGTTACAGTGCGGTGTCAGGCGCGGAGTCCTCGGTGTACGGGCGGTCAAACGCGGTTTCCTGATCCATGCAGAACAGAACTGTATTGAATAGAATAGTCAGGGGGAAGGCATGAAGAAGTCCGTGAAGCTCATCTGTCGCATATCGGCCGCCGCATTGGCAATTCACATGACGGCGTCCGGCGTCGCCGCGCAATCGACCGACGGCCAGGCTGTCGCCGCCACCGCCCAGGATGAGGGGGAAATCGTCGTCACCGCGAGCAAGCGCGAGGAAAAGCTGCGCGACGTGCCTTCGGCGATCACGGTGCTCGACGGAGATGCGCTTGCCGATCTGGGCGTGCGATCCGTGCGCGACTATGCGAGCCTGACACCGGGGCTCACCATCCAGGGCGACGGCACGCCCGGTTCGGGCAAGGTGTTCATCCGCGGATTGCAGACGGGCGCGCTCCAGCAGTCGGCGACCACGGTCTATTATCTCGACGACGTGCCATTCACGGCCAGCTCGGCGAATGGCGGCGGCGCGTTCATCGCACCGGACCCCGAACTGGCCGATCTCGACCGGATCGAGGTGCTGAAAGGGCCGCAGGGCACGCTTTACGGCGCATCGAGCCTCGGCGGCGTCGTCCGGCTCATCTCGAAGCGGCCGGACGCTTCGCGCTATTCGGCGAGCGCCCGCGCGGAGGTGACCGCCATCGATGGCGGCGGTGTCGGCTATCTGGTGAACCTCAATGCCAACCTGCCGCTGGTGCGCGATACGCTCGCTGTGCGCGCGACCGGTTTCTACCGTCGCGCGCCCGGTTTCATCGACAATGTCGGGACGGGCGCGACCGATGTGAACGAGAGCGTCTCCAAAGGGGCTCGGCTGGCCCTTGGCTGGACTCCGAACGATCGTCTCTCGATCGATCTCGTCGGCCAGTTGCAGGATACCGACACACACGGCCCAACGCTCCAGGACAATGTCACCGGAAGCTTCACGCCGCTTTATGGCGAGCGCAAATACAGCGCCTATTTCAACGCGCCTTCCTCGGTGCGCTATCGCCTCGCCTCGATCACCGGACGCTATGACATGGGCATCGGCGACCTGATCGCGACCGCGGCCTATCTCGAAAGCAAGCTGAGCACGGATACCGATATCACGACGGCTTATGCGGGCACGGTCGGGGTTCTCGCCTCGCTCGGCCTGCCATATCCGGCGAATACCGGCGTCGTCTCCGAAAGCCGGATCCCGCAGAAGAAGACCACGGCGGAAATCAGGTTCGTCTCGGACCGGCTCGGTCCTGTCGAGTTCATCGCCGGCGGATTCTTCACGCATGAAAGCGTCGATCTCGACAGCGATGTCGTCGCGCGCAGCATTCCGGACAATTTGCCGCTGGCGGACCCGGTGGCGACGCTGATCTCGGCGCCCATCACCGATCGGTACCGCGAAGTCTCCGCCTTCGGTAACCTGACCTACTATCTCGCCGACAATCTCGACGTCACCGGCGGGCTGCGCTTCGCGCATTACGAGGAGGATTTCACGCTCGGCTACAGCGGCACGGTCTACACCATATTCTACGGCGGGCCGGTCAGCATCCCCGAGCTTCACGCGAAGAAGGACCATCTGGCCTATCTGGCGACGCTGCGCTGGCGTCCGACCGACAGGCTCAGCGTCTTCCTGCGCGCGGCGAACAGCTTCCGGCCGGGGGGGCCACAACCCGCGGCCGTGGTCCCGCCGGGCGCGCAAAGCCAGATCAATCCGGACACGGTCTGGAACTATGAGGCCGGCGTGAAGGCCGACTTCCTTGACGGCCGGCTGAGCGTGCAGGCCTCGGCCTACCGCATCGATTGGAAGGACATCCAGCTTTACTCATATGTGACCGTGGCCGGTCTGAGGCAGATCGTGCTCGCGAATGCGGGCGGAGCCAAGGTCGACGGCTTCGAGTTCGCCGTACAGGCACGGCCGACGGACAAGACGACACTCAGCGCCAATCTTGGCTATACCAATCCGCGCATCACCCAGATCGAGCAGGGTGTGAGCGACTATATCGGCGCCTATGCGGGAGATACGATCCCGCAGACGCCGAAGTGGACGGCATCGGCGACCGCCGATCACATGTTCGACCTGGGCGGTGGGGTGCAGGGGCAACTGGGCGGGACGCTGCGCTACCAGTCGCACATGTTCACCTCCTATCCGCGCAGCATCATCAACCCCAATGTGCGGGTCCCGGGATATACGACCGTCGACCTGCGCGCGGGCGTGAATTTCGGCGGCTACCAGGTTCAGCTGCGCGCCGAGAACCTCTTCGACCAAGGCGGCATCATCAATTACAATCCCGGTTCGCCGGGCGTGCCGGCGGGGGCGAATCTCATCCGGCCTCGCAGCTTCACGCTGGCACTGAGCGCCAGGTTCTGACCGACAGGAGGCGGGCCGCCCGTGGCGCTGCGCGACGGACGGCCTGCGATCTTGCGCATCCCAATCCCGAAGACGCGGGACGTTCTTCACATGCCATCCAACGCGAATGCGGCAATTCCGCGATCAAGCCATGTGCCCGCGCGCGCATGGTATGCGCTCACGGTCCTCACCCTGGGGGCGGTCCTCTCCTACACCGACCGGTACATCATCAACGTCCTGGTGGACGGCATCAAGCGAGACCTGCATCTGGACGACGTCGCGATCAGTCTCGTGCAGGGGGCGGCATTCGCGATCGTGTATGCGTTCGCGGCCATTGCGTTCGGAACGCTGGCGGATCGGCTGAACCGCCGCAATATCCTGTTCGGCGGGACCGCGCTGTGGAGCGCGGGCATGCTGGGCTGCGGTCTGGCGGAGAATTACGGTCAGCTCGTGTTCTTTCGCAGCCTGGTCGGCATCGGCGAGGCGAGCTTCTTTCCCGCGTCCTTGTCGATCCTGGCCGCCGTCTTTCCCGCCGAGCGGCGCGGACTGGCCTTCGGCGCGCTGCTGATGGGAAGCGCGATCGGGACGGGCGCCGCCGTGTCCATCGGCGGCGGCCTGCTTGCGTTTCTTCCGTCCCATCTGGATTGGCCGTTTCTGCCCGGCGGGTCCAGCTGGCGCGGCGTCCTGGTGATCCTGGCCGCCGCCGGCCCGGTGCTCATGCTGCTCATCCTGTCGGTGCGGGAACCCGCGCGCGTTGCAACCGCTGCCGAGGGGGCTCGCCTGTCAACGGCGACCCTGCTCGGCCTGTTGCGCACCGGAGGCGTGGTCCTGCTCGCGCTGGCGATGGTCTCGGTCGCCGATGCCGCCGCCTCGGCGTGGGCGCCGACCTTCTTCTCGAGGCTGCTGCACTTCACGCCTGCGCGGATCGCCGCGGAGGTCGGCACCGCGGCGATCGTGGCGGGCGGCGCGGGATATCTGGCCGGCGGCATCCTGTCCGATTATCTCGATGCGCGCGGCGTGCGGAATGCGCGCGACCGGGTCGCCCTGGGCGCGAGCGGCGCGGCGTTGATCGGCCTGAGCTTCGTCATGCTGCGCGGAGGGGCAGCGGTCGCGGCCTATGCCTTGTTCGTCTTCGCGATCGCGTCCGTCTCGGTCGCGGGCGCCTCGGCCTTTCTTCGCCGGCTGTCGCTGGGCATGCAGGGGTTCGGGACGGCGCTGCTCGCCTTCACCATGGTCATGTCCGGTCTGGGCAGCGGCCCCACAATCGTCGCGCTGGTCAAGCAGCATATGGCCGGTGGTGAGGCTGCGACCGGTCTGGCGATCCTGCTCGTCGGCGGGGGAGGGTTGCTCGCCGCAATGGTGATGTTCGCCTGGCAGCTGAGGCGTGGTGCGGCCGACGGCGTCGGCCGCCCTGTCCACGGATGACCGGAGGGGCGTGCCTGGTCCGGGACGATGTCGAGGCCCCGATCGCGCGGTGCAGATCGCAGCGCCGGCTCACCGACGCGCAGGCCCAGGCGGCGGGCGGCCGGATAGCCCGATCACCGGTTGTGACGAATTGAAGCGCTGGATCTGCCGAACACATCCTCGTGCAATGAGCGGCCGGCGGTCTCCGGCATGAAGTGAAGGGCGACGAGCCCCGCACCGCAGGCGATCATCATGTAGAATGCCGGCATCAGCTCATTGCCGGTCGCGCTGATCAGGCTGCTGCCGATGACAGGCGCGGTCCCGCCGAAGATCGAGGTCGACACGTTATAGGCGATGGCAAAGCCGGCGAAACGCACCTGCGTCGGAAACAGGGCCGGAAACGTCGCGGAAATGGTGGCGAGCTGTGGCACATAGAGCAGCCCCAGCATGACGAAACCGGCGATCGCGCCGATCAGCCCGGTCGCCATCAGCATATAGAGGGGCACCGCGCCCATGATCAGTCCCAGCAAGGATATCCGCCACATCGGCCGGCGGCCCAGCCTGTCGGAGAGCCGTCCCGCGAACGGCAGGAATATCATCATCAGCAGCATGCCGACGATGGGAACGACAAGCGCCTCGTCCGGCGAAAGACCGAGGCGACGCTGCAGGTAGGTCGGCATATAGCTGAGCAGTGTGTAGTTGACGACGTTGAGCGCGACGACCAGTCCGCCGACGACCAGCATGGGCCGCCAGTATCGCCGCATGAGAGAACGAAGCCCGGGAGGGGGCGCCTTCGGTTCGCGCGCCAATGCGGCGGCGCGAAACACGGGTGTGTCCTCCAGTCTGGAGCGGAGATACATGCCGACCAGCCCCATCGGCGCGGCAACGAGAAACGGAATACGCCAGCCCCAGGCATGCATGGCCTGGTCGCCGAGCATCAGCGAGAAGCCGAGCATCAGCGACGCGCCCAGCGAGAACCCCGCCAATGTGCCGAACTCCAGGAAGCTCCCGTAGAAACCCCGGTGTTCGTCGGGCGCGTATTCGGCCATGAAGGTCGCTGCTCCGCCATATTCCCCGCCCGTCGAAAAGCCCTGCACCATCCGCAGGAGGATCAGGAGTGCGGGAGCCCAGAAGCCGATCGTGGCATGATCGGGAATCAATCCGACGCACAGCGTCGCGGCCGACATCAGCAGGATTGTGAGTGCGAGCACCGACTTGCGACCCAGCCGGTCGCCGAGTGGTCCCCAGAACAGGCCTCCGAGCGGCCGCACGAGAAATGAAATCGCGAATGTCGCCAGCGCGAACAGCACCGCCTCGTCCGTCTCGCCGGGAAAGAGGGCGGAGGAGATGTAGGTGACTCCGTACGCGTAGATACCGTAGTCGAACCATTCGGTCGCATTGCCCATTGCAGAGGCCGCGATTGCGCGACGCAATGCCGGCCTGGAATCGGATGCGGCTGATGTCTCGAGAGGGGCCGTCGAAGTCGCGGTCATGTTTCTTGTCCTTCGTTCACGCGTCGTCGGTCAGATCGGGGGCGAGCAAGGCGACGGTCGGGGTCGTGCGCGGCATCACCTGGAAGTCGCGCTGCGCGCGGCCTGGCACCGGATCCGAGGCATATTGGCGCCACAGGCCGAACAGCAATGTCAGTCCCGCGCAGCAGGCGATGAACAGGAAAAGCCCGTTCCCACCCAGAAGCGTCATGACGGTAGCCGCGCACAGCGGTCCGAGGGCCGCGCCCAGCGAATAGAGGAGCACGAGCCGTCCGCTCGCCGCGACGCGCTCGTTCGCGAGCAGGCGGTCGTTGCAATGCGCGACGCACAATGGATAGAGCGCGAAACCGAGACCGCCGAAAAGCCCGGCCAGCCGGAGCAGCATCACGTCGTCCGCGTCCGTCAGCGCGATCGCGAGGCTGACGCAGGCCACCCCGGCAAAGGCGATCAGTATGACCTGGCGCCGGTCGTAGAGATCGGAAAGACGTCCCAGCGGCCATTGCAGGACGACCCCGCCCAGGATCACGATCGTCATGAATCGCGCGGTCTCGGGGAGATCGAGCCCCAGCCTTCCGGCCTGGACCGCGGCGAGCCCGTAAAAGGCGCCCAGTATCATGCCCGTCGCCGCGGCGCCGACAGCGCCCAGCGGCGAGGCGTCAAGCAGGGAGCGGATCGAAAGGCTGGCGGCCTCGACAGGCGCTGGCGCGGCACTTCGGGTCAGGCAAAGCGGCAGGATCGCGAGCGAGACAAGGATCGAGGCGAGTTGAAAGGGCAGGGCGGACAGCTGGCCGGTCGCGCCGAGCAGCATCTGGCCGAGCGCCTGTCCCGAATAGAGCGCCACCATATAGGCTGCGAGCACGCTGCCGCGATGCCTTGTCTCGGATCGCTCGTTCAGCCAGCTTTCCAGGCAAATGAAGACGCCCGCGACACAGATGCCGTCGATCAGTCGCAACGTCATCCAGAACAGCGGCTCGTCCAGGATGGCATATGCCAAGGTGCTCGCCGAGAGCAGCGCGACGAATGCCGCGAAGGCGCGGATATGGCCGACCCGCCGCACCACCCGGGCGGCGCGAAGGGCGCCGATGACCAATCCGCCGAAATAGGCGGTGCCGACAAGGCCGATCATGATCGTGGAGCTGCCTTCGCTTTCCAGCCTCAGGCCGAGAAGCGTGGTCATGAAGCCATTTCCGGCCATCAATATGAAGATGGACAGCAACAGGCTGCGGACGGGCAGGATCGCGGCGAGCATCATGAAGGGCTGCGAGCCGGTCAGGCCGCGCGCAGGACCCCCATCGTATCTTCGTCGTTCTCGACCAGCGCGCGATGCAGGGCGCGCACGGCTCCGTCATAATCTTCGACGTCGACGATGAACTGCACGTCCACGCTGCGGATCTGGTGCTGCATCGCGATGATGCCGATGCCTTCGGCGGCCAGCGCCTTGAGCGCATCGGCCACGAGCGACGGCCTCGAGATGTCGCTGCCGATCAGCGAAACCAGCGATACGGGGGAGGCGGAAACCGATGCGTCGGGATAGTGCAGGCGCAAGTCTCCGGCCACCCGGCCTACCGTCGCGGCATCGGCCGAGAGATAGTGCGTGATCATATTGGCGTTCGAGGATTTGCTGGCGATCCATGCGCCGTGCCGCGCCAATATCTCCAATATGGTCGCGTCATATCCTTTGACCCCGACCATGTCCTGTTCGAAGAAGCGGAGCGCCTGTGCGTGCCGGATGCCCGTCACGATCTCGACGCGCGGCTTGTCCGAGACATAGTCACCGCGGATGAGCGTGCCCTCATCCTCGCGGTGGAATGTATTGCGGACCCGCAGCGCAATGCCCGCCTGCCGCAGGCCGCGACCTGCCCCGGGATGGATCGCCTCCATGCCCATATTGGCGAGCTGGTCGGCGACATCGTAGTTGGTACGACCGATCTTGCGCGCCTTCTCGACCCCGACCAGCCGCGGATCCGCACTCGAGAGATGGAACTCCTTGTGGATGATCGCCTCGCGCGCGCCTGTCAGCACGGCCACCCGCGAGAAGGTCATCTCGGAATATCCTCGCGCATAACGGCTGATCATGCCTTGCGCGCATCCGGCATAGCCGGTGACGACCGGCAATGTGGTCGTCAGGTCGATCGGCGCAAGCGCTTCGGTGATCCGCTCGTCCAGTTCGCGATTGTCCTGCTCATTCCAGAGCGTCAGATCGACGAAAACGGCGTTGACGCCGCGCTCGCGCAGCAACAGGGCCGTACTGTGCGCGCTATGGGCTTCGCCGATGCCGGCAAGCAGTTCGCGCGCGCTCGCAAGTTGCCCGTCGATCCGGAAGCGGCCGTGGCTGCGCAGTCGTGCCAGGTCCTCCAGGCACGCGGCGATCGCGTCGATCCGCCGGTCGATGAAGCGATCGGCCTGGTCCCGGTTGCCGGTGTGCGCGAACATGTCCGCATTGCGGGCGTGCATCGCCGAACGCACGTCTTCCATGGCCGCGCGCCAGGCCTCCGTCCCGTCGTCGGCGAGGAAATGCGCATGGACGCCCGGCTGCCCGCCATTCTTGTGTTCGAGCAACAGGTCCGTGATCCCGGCATAAGCGGAGACGACGAATATGCGCTTGTAGAGATCGGCGCCGTCACGCCCCGCGACCAGGACATTGTCGAGGAGCGTCGCGGTGGCGGCCATCGACGTGCCGCCGATCTTCTCGACGCTATGGGAGCCCGTCATGCCGGGACGCCCTGCGTCAGGCACCCCGCCACCGGAATGATCTGCTTCGGGCTCAGGCGCGTGGCGATGAAGTCGGGCCGTGGCCGGTCGACCCCGAACGGTGCGGCGAGCCCGTTGTCCACGGCATTATAGACCAGGAAGGCATTAGCCCTGGGAAAGGGTGTGATATTGCCGTTCGATCCGTGCATGATGTTGCAGTCGAAGACGACCACCGATCCCGGCTTGCCGGTCGGTGCTGCGATCCCGTGACGCTCGGCGAGCGTGGCGAGGCTGTCCTTGTCGGGGACACCATATTGCTGCTTCTTGAGCGAGGTAAGATAATGGTCTTCGGGCGTCTCGCCGATGCAGGTCAGAAAGGCATGGTGCGAGCCGGGCATGAGCATCAGCGGCCCATTGTGCGGTGTGTTCTCGGCCAGCAGCACGGACATCGAAAGCGCTCGCATGCGCGGCATGCCGTCCTCGACATGCCAGGTCTCGAAATCGCTGTGCCAGTAGAATTCCCTGCCGTCGAAGCCCGGCTTGTAGTTCAGTCGCGACTGGTGAAGATACACCTCGCCGCCCAGAAGAAAGCGCGCGACGTCCGCCAGGCGCGTGTCGGCGGCGAGCCGTTCGATCACGCGGCTCTGGCCATGGATCCTGAAGATCGACCGCACTTCGCCGGCATCCGGCTCGGTGATGACGGTGTGCTCTTCGAGCGCGCCCGGATCTCCCAGGAGCCGGCCTGCCTCGGCCTGAAGAAACCTGATTTCCTCATCCTCGAACAGTCCTTCCAGGACAAGATATCCCTGCTCTTCGAATTGCGCCGCCTGTGCGCGGCTGAGCGGGGCTCCATCGGTCCATTCGCCGTGGACGACCGGATCCTGGCGCGGCAGGAAGCGGGCCGTGCGTGCCCTGCGCGACGGGTAGATATCTTCCAAGTGCTCCTCCTCCCCTCAGCCTGCAGCCTCGAGCACGCGCGGCATGTCCGTGTCCGCGGGGTAGGCGCCGCTTGCGTCATGGACCTCGCGGCCGGTGACGGGCGGATTGAATACGCAGGCGCACAGGATGTCGGTGGCGGGGCGGACGACATGCCTGTCGTGCGCATCGAGCGCGTACATGACGCCCGGGGCCAGGTCGTGCGTGATGCCCGTGCCCAGATCCTCGATGGTGCCCGTGCCTTTCAACACGAGGACCGCCTCGAGATGGTTCTGGTAATGCATCTGCAACTGCTCGCCGGCGTACATGGTGGTGACATGGAAGGAGAAACCCATGCCGTCGTCCCTGAGGAGCAGGCGGGCGCTTTCCCATCCGTCCGATTTGACGTTGCGGTCCGAACCGCGAATGTCCTGGAGTTTGCGTACGATCATTGCTGTTTCTTCCTTTCTTTCCCTATTCTGCGGCGACGCCGTATGCCGCCGTCAGCACCTCGCTGAAGCTCGCTTCGACGATGTCGAGCCCGGCCATAAGCTGGGCCTCGTCGATGACGAGCGGTGCGAGGATCTTGACCACCTCGTCGCGGGCGCCGCTGGTCTCGATGATCAGGCCCCGGGTGAAGCAGGCGGCCGTGACGGCGGACGCCACCTCGCCCGATCCCGCGTCGATCCCGTGCATCATGCCGCGGCCGCGTACGGACAGGCCATGGCTGCGCGCGATTGTCTCGAGCCGCGCCTTCAGCAGCCGGCTGCCTTGTAGGACATGCTGCTCGAACCCGTCGTCGCTCCAGAAATGCCGAAGCGCCGCCGTCGCGGTCACGAATGCATGGTTGTTGCCCCGGAACGTGCCGTTGTGCTCGCCCGGCGACCATTGATCGAGCTCGGGGCGAAAGAGCGTGAGCGCAAAGGGAAGGCCCATGCCGGAGAGCGATTTGGCGAGCGTCACGATATCGGGGGTGAAGCCCATGGTTTCAAAGCTGAAGAAGCCGCCCGCCCGGCCGCAGCCCGCCTGGATGTCGTCGACGATCATCAAGGCGCCGTGGCGCTTGGCGATGTCGGCAATCCGCCGCAGCCAATCGGGCGAGGCGGCATTGAGGCCGCCTTCGCCCTGCACCGTCTCGACGAGGAAGGCGGCGGGCGCGTCAAGGCCGCTCGACGGGTCCGAAAGGCGGCGTTCGAGCAATGCGGCGGTGTCCACGCCGTCGCCGTGATAGCCGTCATAGGGTTCATGGGCGACGTGCGGCAGCGGCACGCCGGCGCCGCTGCGCTTGGCGGCATTGCCGGTGCAGGCGAGCGCTCCCAGCGTCATGCCGTGAAAGCCGTTCGTGAAAGCGATCACGAGTTCGCGCCCGGTGACCTTGCGCGCCAGCTTGATCGCCGCCTCCACTGCGTTGGTGCCGGTGGGGCCGGTGAACATGGCGCGATAGTCGAGGCCGCGCGGGGCGAGGATCAGGCGTTCGAACGTGTCGAGAAAGGCCGCCTTGGCGTCGGTGTGCAGATCGAGCCCATGGGCGATCCCATCGGCTGAAATATAGTCGAGCAGCGCCTGTTTCAGGACCGGGTGATTATGGCCGTAGTTCAGCGTCGAGCAGCCCGAGAGAAAATCGAGATAGCGGCCGCCCTGGCTGTCGAACATCCACACATTCTCGGCCCGGCCGAACTGGCGCGGGATCGAACGCGCATAGCTGCGCACCACCGACTCCCTCCGTTCGTAGATCGCGGTGTCGGGTCTGGTATCGGTCGGATTGGGGAGGGTCGTGATCATATCGCCTGGTCTCCTCGGCTGTGGTTCGAGCGGCTCGCGCGGCGCAGGGGGCCGATGCGCGCCTGCCATTCGCTTGGGTGAGCGCCCGCGAAATGGCTTTCGCGCTCGAAATGAAGCGTCTTGTCGAGGGGCGCCTTCCATCGCTGGGCGAGCGCGCCGAACAAGGCCCATGACGGGCGGTTGTCCGATGTCACTGTCGTCGTCAGATGGGTCACGCCCGCTGCCGAAGGCCTGGCGAGCAGGGCTTCGATCATGCGCGCGGCGAGCCCCTGTCCTCGTGCTTGGGTCGAGACCGCGACTTGCCAGATGAACAGGCTTTGCGGATCGGATGGCGGGCGATAGCCCGAAACCCAGCCGACGACCTCGCCCTCCCGCTCGGCAACGATGCAATGATCCGCGAAATGCGTGCATTGCAGCAGGTTGCAATAGGCGGAATTGACATCGAGCGGCGGGCACCGCGCGATCAGTCGCGTTATCGCCGGTCCATCGGCCATGTGCGGCCTGCGCAACCGGGTTTTCGAAGCTGAGCCGGGAACAGGGCGCGAGACTGTCCGTGGCGGCGTGGAGGCCGCAGCGGAATTGATTTCCAAGATAATTTATCTCCCGAATTATTTTCTGCGTCGACTCGATGGCTTGAGCCGATGTTGGCGACATATATGGCCGATTTGAGTCGTTTTTCAACCCTCGGTGCCACGACATATATTTCGATTGGTGAAGTATATGCGGCGAATCCTTCTCTATCTGAAGGATTGTGTATGGCTTCGGACCCCCGGTTTTCTTATGTTTCGCCGATGAGTTCGGAAATCGCATCGCTCACGCTGCGCGCCCTGCGACGGGTCCTGCGCGCGACGGAAATCGGCAGCCGCCGCCTGGCGAGCACGACGGGGCTGACGCCGTCGCAGTGGCTGGTCCTGCGCGAGATCGGCTCTCGCGACGCGGCGACGCCCGGCGCGGTGGCGAACACGCTTCAGTTCAGCCAGGCGACCATCACCGCCATAGTCGACAGGCTGGAGGAGCTCGGCCTGGTGCAGCGTCGGCGCGGGGACCGCGACAAGCGTCAGGTCATCCTTTCCGCGTTGCCCGCCGGGCAAGTGGCGCTCGTCGACTCTCCGGATCTTTTGCAGACGAATTTCACAGAGCGGTTCGCGCAATTGCCGCTCTGGGAGCAGTCCATGCTCCTGGCCGCGGCAGAGCGCCTGTCGGTCCTCATGGATGCCCAGCATATCGACGCGGCACCCCTTCTGGACAGTGGCGCGATCGACCGATCCGAGCCGGCCTGATCCGGGATCTCTCCCGCTTTCGGGCGTCGCATTCCAGCGAGCCGGATTGGCCTTTTCTCGTGACGGACCGGGGCCTTGCGCGGGGTGAGGACGGAATTGCGCCGAGCGAATCGATGCGGGCGCGGGCGCAACTCCGAGCTTCCCCACATGGCACCGGCTTTGTCCGCAAGCACCTTTGCTCGGCCCCCACAGACCGCCGCATCGTCGCGCGCCGTTAACCCTGTTCTGTCGCGATTGTCAATGGGATAAGGTGAAGGAGACCACGTAACGACATTGTAAACCCAGTTAAATTTCGTTGCGTTATCGGAATGGGAAAGTAGGGATCGGGCAGCATCGCGGTACCCCACGCCGCTGGTGTCAGAGCATGACCCCACAGCATGTTCGGCAGGTCGGGCGACCGTCGTCCCCGGCCTGCTCATCGCCCGCTCGATCGGCCTTGATCTCCCGGGACGCGTTAATATAGTCGGGCGCAGCGCCGGGAGCCCAACCTCGCTTATGGCGCAGAGCATGCGGTATCCGTTCTGCTCGGCGGGCCGGGACCCCAGACCCCGGCCTGCCTTTTCGCCAGGATCATCGGCGCCCTTGGCGGGCAGCGTCTCCGTCGAGCACATCGCGGCTGTTCCCGTGCTTCTCGATCAGGGCTCGCGCCTCATCGCGCGTCAGGCCATGCCTTTCGGCGAAATAGTCCAGTTCATAGTCCTCATCGGCCGCCACCCGGCTCCGGTCGCGTCCATCCCGTCTGCTCTTGTCGTCGCTCATGATCGTCTCCTGCGAATGTCCAAGGTCCGATGCCCAGGATTTGATATTCAAGATCGAAGAGGGCGAGTTGTTCCCAAGCGGTCCTCGCGACGAGCCGGCTTGCGAAGGAGGCACGAATAGTTAGGGTATTGCAATTGGTTACAAGGGGGCGTGGATGACAAACGAGCCTGGCCAGGAGATATCCTCGCATGTGCGTTTTGCGGTGCAGATCTATCTGGAGCGTTTGCGCAGGAAGTTCGCTTTCGCGGATTATGGAACGCTTTTCGGCGAACCCGCCTGGGACCTGCTCCTGTCCGTGTTCATTGCCACCGAGCAGGGTGGCGCGCTCAGCGTGACCCAGGTTTCGCAAACCACGGACCTCCCTTTGTCGACGGTGCAGCGATATGCCGGCCTCCTCGAGAAGCGGGGACTGCTTGTCAGGATCCGCGACGATAGCGATGCACGACGCGTGCTCCTGAGGCTGACGTGCATTGCCAGCCTTAAGATGCGCGCGTTCCTGGAACGAAGCGAACCTATGCCGCAGGTTCCGGCCGGCCTGAACTGATGCGCGGGGCGCGATCTCAAGTTCGATGAAGGCGTCGTGCGGCTTGAAAATCGTCGCAGGACCGCAACCTGTCGCACGCTTCAGCCACGTCTCGGGCGGAGAAGCGCCGGACGAGATTTATAGCGCGCTGGCTTTGTTTCAGGACGTCCTCCGCGATTTCGCTGGCGCATGAACAGGTCGGACGACGGGGTGAACGGCTAACGTGCATCAGTGATTTCGCGGCCGTCCAGGGCTATACGAGTCGCGCCATGCCGGGGGGCGCCGGAGATGGAGTCGCACCATGTCAGACGATGACGTGAGATATTTTCAGCGAAGGGCAGCCGAGGAACGGCAGCACGCCGCCGATGCCAGGGACCCTTGCGCGCGCAAGGCGCATCAAAAGATCGCCGACGCGTATGAGCGCATTGCCCGTGTCGACGTTCGCCCCGAATTGCGGCTGGTTTCGTGATGGTTATCGCCGCGCCTCTCCGCGAAACGCGTGACGATCTCATCAGGCGCGCGAGGGATGCCATGCGGTTGGCAAAGGCCGAGACGGTACCCAACCGCGCCCTGATCTACATCGAGGCCGCGGAAACCTGGCTGAAGCTCGCCGCGCGAAAGCCCCGGCGCTTGACGGACCAATAGGATGGACATCGTCCCGTGACGCCGGAGCATGAACGCTGGGCCTTCGCCGCCAAGCTTCTCGATGTCCACCGCTCGAGGATCGGGCGCTTTATCGAAGGGCGCGCCGCCCATTACCGGCGATTGGGCGACGAGGATGCCCTGGCGTTCTGGGAAGACATCACCGAAAAGCTGATCCAGTTGATGGGACCCGAGGACGGCAGGACGCATTGAATCCGCGTCGAGCCGAGCGTGGGTTCTGACCTGGATCAGGACTCCCGGCCCCGATGAGAGTAGCATGGCGGGCATTGGCGCCACGGGTGACCCGCAGGCCGGCGCCGAATGACGGTAATTCTGTAGAGCCGCCGCTTGTCAAAGCTGGAGGCTCACCATGCCCCACGAAAGCCAGTATGATTATTATCTGCGCCGCGAACGCGAATGTCGCGAAGCCGCGGAGCGCTCGTCCGATCCGGCTATCCGGCATACGCATTTAAGCTTCGCGCAGAAATATGCCGGCTTCGTCGAAGCTGCGGGGCGGAGGGTGAATGCGACATGATCGGTGTCAGCCAGGTTCGCGAAACCCGCGAGCACCTGATCGCGCGTGCGCGCAGGTCAATGCAGATGGCGGAGGCGGAAACGCTGCCCAATCGGGCCCGTGTGCATATCGCCGCCGCTGAAACCTGGCTCCGCCTTGCCGAACGGAAGGTCAAGCGCGAGCGGTTTGCCGCGGTCGAATGCGAGGATGTCGCGTCCGGTTAGGACGTCTTCCCTTCAAGGGCATGGGCTGGCCATCCCGGCAGCGCGGATGGTTGCTGATCTGCGCGCCCTCATGACGGGCGGTTGAATTCCTGCTGCCTCCCGGTCACCGGGGCGTAACGGCGCGACCAGACGGCGCGACCGGGAGGGCGGGGAAGAGTGCAAGATCGGGATCTGGTGGCCGGCGTGCAGATGTCGAGCGCGGGCCTGGCGATCTCCCGGACCTGACCATCCTCGGCGCCGTTGAAGCACTCGCCGGTCCGTGCCCGCAGCGCGCGCCCCGTCCATGGAGCGGCGTGCACGCCCGACGGACCGGGCGGTCGGCAACGGCTCGCCGCCGCCGCCCTCACCGGCTCCCGGCACCGGCGGCGAATATCGCCGGCCGCCATGCAACCCCGACCGCCCCTCGCGCGTACAGCATGCCTCCCAACGGTCTGCCGTGCGCACGGATCGTTTCCTCGCCCCGGCGTTGTTTTGGCGCCGGGGCTTTTTTTGGTCCCTGGGAGCGTGGCAGCGCCTCTCGCTGCGGTGGACCCAGGCAAGCCGGGCGCGCCGGCCGGGCGCTTGACAGTTTTACGAATGTGGGACGGTTGGCGCGAGGCATGGCCGGGCCCGCGGCAAGGCGCATGAGCTGCCTGCCGGCAATGCGCCATCCGATCGGTCGGTCTATCGGTTCGCCGTCGATTCCAGCCGTCGTCCCATGGTCGCCGCGCCAATCGTGGAGCCGAAGTCCCCGATCCGGTGCGGTCCCGGGCGATTATCGACGGTCCTGGTGAACGGATGGCTGTCGTTCAGCCATCCGCGGCACGTGCCATGTCGATCAGCGCCCTGAACGCCGCGGACGGATTGCGCCGGCTCGGGTAATAGAGACACAGGCGCGCCATTGGCGGCGTCCAGTCCTCCAGGACCCGGACGAGGCGTCCCGCCTCGATGTCCGCGCGCACATCGGACTCCATAAAGTAACCTATGCCGACGCTCTCGAGGACGGCGATCCTTGAGAGACTGGCCTCATCCAGCGTGATCGGACCACGGACGTCGACTTGCGCGGGCTGCCCGTTCTTCTCGAAGTGCCAGCGATGCAGCGCGCCGTTCGGCAGGCGGATGCGCAAGCATGCATGTCGCAGGAGGTCCGCTGGCGCATACGGCTTGCCGTTGGCCTCGAAATAGGCATGCGTTGCGACGACGGCGAAGCTGCGGGGCGGCCCGACCGGAACGGCGATCATGTCGCTCGGCACGAGGTCGGCGCTTCTCAGGCCAAGATCGAACCCGCCGGGCCGTTTGATTCCATGGCTCCGATCTATACCCAGGTTTACGATGTGAAATCGTACCAGATCAGCGACAAAGTCATGGTGGTTGAATCTTCCATTGTCCATAGGGATGCTGATTCCTATTTCGGTTCGAGCGGCGACAGCCTTGTCTTCGGATGGTCGGATCTGGGGGAGGGTTCGAACTACCAGATCAAATTCCAGGAACTGTTCATCACCCAGGCCGGCGATCTGTCCCTTCTGTCGGCCATGAGCTTCGCATAGGATCGATCGCGGCGGCCCGGGAGGGCGCGCGGGACGGATGGACAAGGCGGTTGAATGCCGCCGGATCGTGGAAACCCGTCCTGGGCCGTGGCGCGTCGCGCCCGCGCTGTTCGGCGTACCCGGTTTGCGCGAAAGGCATCACGGCGAGCGGCGCATGACGAAGCCGCGTCGAAAGTCCGGACGGATGGCCGCCGCATCCGGACGGAATGCATGGCGTCAGCAAATCCGTGCCAACGGCAAGGCCGTCGACATACGGCCCGGAAGGCGTCGGACGGGCCCAAGCCTGAACCGCCGGCCGGCAGCGCGCCCGCCAACCGGCCATCCGGCTCGATCCGAGCTGCTCCGAAAAGGGGGGGATACGCCCGGGGGCGGCGACATGCCGGGCGATCATGGACAGTCACCGGGTCCCTGCCCATGATCGCCTCCGGCTCGAGATGCGATCTCAGTAGTTCGTGCCGATCGCGAGCAATCGAAAGACCGCGCCGATCCAGATCAATGTCAGGAACGCGAGCAGCAGGACGATGCTCCACAGCTTCGCCGACCAGTGCCGACGCCCGCGCAAGGCCAGGGCGACGTTCCACGCGGCGATCGCGCCGCCGCCCACAAAGGCCAGCCAGCCGAACAATTGCGCGGCCAGAAGCGCCGGGTCGAACGGCGAGGCGAGATTGCCGATATCACCCAGCATCGCGGAGAGCAGCACGACCCAGCCGAGGACCGCCAGCAGCGCGAGCGCCGCGGCGATCCGCACGAGGCGGTAGGCAAGACGCTCACGGCCCGCAAAGGAAAGGGCGGCGCCGTAGCGACGGCGGACCAATGCCGTAACCGGCCACAGGATCACGGTGATCAGCAACGCCGCGATGCCCGCGAGCAGCATCGGGCGAAGCCAGGCCGAGGACCGGTGCCAGGGCGTGCGATCGAACACCATCACCGGCGCGAAATCGCTGACGCCGATGCGCACGGGCACGCCATTCTCGACGCGCGCGCCGAAATAGGCATGGCTGTCGGGATCGCGCCACAGGAAGGGCGCGACGGGCGTCCAGCGGCGCGGCTGTCCGTTCGCGCCGGTGGCGAACGGCACGATGAGCCGGCCTTCGCTGTCGATGGACACGGTGACCTGCCCGATCAGGTCGACGATCGCGAGGAAGCCGGAATGCGAGCGGCGGGAGATCGACCAGGTGCCGGCGAGCTGCTGCGCCTGTGCGCGGGCGGTCGCCGGATCGGCGCGACGATCGTCGCCGGGCCCCGGGAAGTAGCGATCCGCGAAATCCTCGAACAGCGCGGTCCGCAGGACCGACGAACCGCCTTCCCGGCCCGTGCTGTTGAACGACACGAAGATGCCGACGCCTTCGTTCCGGAAGAGCTGGAGCTCGCTGTGGAAGACCGACGTGTCGCCGCCATGGCCGATCACGCGCCGTCCGTTGATGTTGGCCTCGTAAAAGCCCAGCGCCATGCCGTTGAGCCCGGGAATGGGATGCGTCACGCTGTCGTGCATCAGCAGCATTGTTTCCGGTGCCAGGATCCGGCCGGTATCGGTCGATCCCCCGTTGAGATGCGCGATCATGAAGCGGCCCATGTCCGCACCGGTCGCGGTCAGCGATCCCGCGGGCGCAGGCCCCAGAAATTCGAAGGCGGTGGGCTTGCCCGATGCCAGGCTGTAACCCGTCGCCATATGCGGCCGGAACCGTGCCGGCAATGGCTGGCGCATCGTCGAACGGGCCATGCCGAGCGGCGCGAATATGTGGCGCTCGATATAGTCGTCATAGGGTTCGCCCGCGACGCGCTCGACGATATAGCCGGCCAGCGCCGCACCATAGTTGGAATAGGCGGGTGTCGAGCCTTCGCGGTAGACGCGTTCGGGCGTCCACCGCTTCAGCATCGTCTGGTAGGGCACGACGCGCCCGGGATCGGTGCCCATGATCTCCTTGGCCTGCTCCTCGAAGCCGGCGGTGTGCGTCATCAGGTGGCGCAGCGTGATCGGCTTTCCGGCGCGTGGCGGGATCCTGAAATCGAGATAGCGGTTCACGTCGGCGTCGAGGTCCAGCTTTCCCTGCTCGACGAGCTGCATCACCGCGGTCCATGTGAACAATTTGCCAACCGATCCGGGCCGGAACAGCGTGGCCGCGGGATCCACCCGCCTGCGCTTCGCGACATCGGCGAAGCCGTAACCGCGTTGCGCCAATATCCGGCCGTCCTTCACGACGACCACAACCGCGCCGGCGATGTCGCTCTTCGCCAGCGCGAAGGGCATGTATCCGTCGAGCCAGGCATCGACATCCTCCGCGGTCAGCGACCGCCCACCCTGCGGCGCGACGGACGATCGGGGTGCCCTCGCGGCGATTGCGTTTGTCCCGCTCGACGGCTGCGTCCCGCTCGCCGCCCGTGCCGCGTTCGAAGCCCGTGTCGCGCTCGCAGCCTGTGACACGTTTGCCGTATGTGCCGGGCTCGCCGGACGTGGCGGCGCGGCCGGTCCCGGCCCCGCGATCAGTGCCAGTGCCAGTGCCAGTGCCGGTGCCGCCAGGGCCATGCCTGTCATGAAACGCATCCTCATCCCCTCCGCCGGTCCGGCGATGGCCGGACGCATTGAACCGTGGATCCGTGGACGGGCGCCGTGTGGAACGGGCAAGCGGGTGCCGTGCGCGGCTTGCGGCCGCGCTTGAGATGCGCTGCGGTTCCTGACACGGCGATTGACGCCATTCGAATCATTTGTTATTTAGCTAATAACCGAAATAGAGATGATGAACAAGGTTTTCGAAGCACTTGCCCATCCCACCCGACGCGCGATCCTGCAGATGCTGAAGGAAGGCGCGCGTTCGGCTGGGGATATCGCGTCGGCCTTCGACGTGGCGAAGCCGACCATGTCCGGCCATTTCGCGAAGCTGCGCGAGGCCGGGCTCATCCAGTCCGAGCAGAAGGGAACGACGATCTTCTATTCGATCAGCGTATCGACGGTGGAGGAGGTGCTGATGGGGTTCATGGGAACGTTGAGCATCAGCCCCCGGAACGAGAAGGAAAGCGGAGAATGACGAACAGGCATCTGACCATGGCGTCGATCGTGACCGTCATCCTGCTGCTGGTGGCCGGATGCTGGACGGCGCTCAGCCTGCCCGGCGACATGGCGCTTCCCACGCATTGGGATGCGCGGGGGCGGCCCGATCAGTTCTCGAGCAAATGGGTCGCCTTGCTGGTGCCCGGCATCGGCACTGCCCTGGCGACATTGTTCTTCCTCGCGCTTCCCGGGATCGAGCCGAGGGCGGGCGGGCTGGAGCGCAGCCGCGGGCTCTACGTCTGGGGCTGGGTCTCCATGCTGATGGCCGGGGCGACGGTTCAGGCGATCGTGATCCTCGGCGCGCTGGGCCGCGAAATTCCCGTGCTGCATGTGTTCGCGACCGTCCTCGGCCTGTCGCTGTGCCTGGCCGGCAACCAGATGGGCAAATCGCGCAGCATGTACCTGATCGGCATCCGCACGCCCTGGACATTGGTGGACGAGGATGTGTGGAGCAAGACCCATCGGCTTGCCGGCAAATTCCTGGTCGCCAGCGGTCTCGTGCTGGTGGCGGCCGGTCTCATGCGGGTTTCCGCGGACATCATGACCGGCCTGTTGCTGGCGACGCTGGTGCTGGGTCTGCTGGTGCCGTCCGCTTATTCCTACGCGCTCTGGAAGCGGAAGAACCAGGACAGCGTCCGCTAGGACGCTGCGCAGCACGGCTCAACCCTGGCATCGTCATCGATGCCGCCCCGACCCTTATCGCAACAGGAGCATCTCATGGACCGGCTCAAATATCTTCTGATCGCGTTCCTGGCCCTGATGGTTTCGCACCCCGCCCTGGCCCAGAGCCCACCCGAGCAGAGGGCCGTCCTCGTGACAGGTGCGAGCTCGGGCATCGGGCTCACCATCACCAGATATCTCGCCGATCGCGGCTTCCACGTCTATGCCGGCGCCCGCAAGGACGAGGACCTCAAGCGCCTCGAGGCGATGAAGAATGTCAGCGCGGTGCGGCTCGACGTCACCAAACAGTCGGATGTCGATGCGGCCGTCCGGTTCGTCGCTGCCCAGGGACGCGGCCTCTACGGGGTGATCAACAATGCGGGCGTCGCCAGCGTCGCGGAACTGATCAAGACATCTGACGAGGACGTGCTGTGGCAGCACGACATCAACGTCATGGGGCCGTTGCGGGTAAACCGCGCCTTTTTCCCGCTGCTGAAGGAGAGCCAGGGACGCACCGCGATCATCGGATCGCTTTCCGCGTTCGTCATGAGCCCGACCGGCGGCGCCTATGGCATGAGCAAGGCTGCGGTCGAGGTCTATACCGAGACCTTGGCGCTCGAACTTCAGATGGCCGGGGAAAAGGTCGTCGCCGGCATCATCGATCCAGGCGCGTTCAAGTCCCGCGCCCGTGAAAAAGTGACCATGCGGATGCTGACCGGCAATCCGGAACTGGGTCAACCGCTGACGGACGAGCAGAAAAAGACGCTCGTGACGGTCCAGGAGGCCGAGGCGAAGATGAGCGATCCGACCCCCGTTGCCGAGCAGGTGTTCCACTTCCTGTCGAGCGACACGCCGCGCCTTCGGTATATGGCCGCCAACAGCGAGGAGGTGGCTCATATCATCGTTCGCGAAATGCTCGACCGGGCCTTGCAGCTCAATGCAAGCCAGGCCGCTTACACATTGAATCGCGATGCCCTGGTCAGGACGCTCGATGAGCTTCTCGCCAAGCAGGCAGCGGGCAAGAAATGAGCTGAAGCTCGCTGCTCGACCACGCAGGGCTTTGTCTGGGGAGCGCCTGCGCGGCAATCGCAGCGGTTATCGATGCCTCCAAAGGCCTGTTTCACCCCTGTCGCTCGAGCCGTTCCGGAAACAATTGAGCCAGCGCCGCGCGTACGACCCCGGTGAGCACCTCCTCGTCGCTCAGCGCCTGCTTTGTGGGCAGGACGCGGTCGAAGATGGTGATCTGCTGGAAGGCGGCCGTCATGATCCGGAAGATCACGTCCGCGGTGCGGACCGCCTCGACCTTCGAAAAACTGCCGATCCGGGCCTGGATGAAATAGGCGAGCTGCACCGAGCCCGCGTTCACCGAGTCCGCGATCCGTTCGTAGATGACGTCGTCGTTGAGCAGGATCGACGCCTTGATGACGTTGTGATGATCGCGGTACCAGCGCATCGTTTCGACGCACATCAGGCGGATGGCGTCCTCGATCGGCATGTCGGCCCAGCGGACCGGCGTGTAGACCTCCTCGAAATGGCTCGTCGCCCGCTCGCGGACCCGCTCGTGGACCGCGAGCAGGATCGAGCGCTTGTCCTTGAAGCGGGCATAGATCGAGCTCGCGCCGGTCCGGGATTCCCGCGCGATGTCCGTGATGGTGATCGATTCATAGGGATGGTCGTCGAGCAGTTTCTCGAAAGCATCGACGACCCTGGTCATCGTCCGCTGGCTGCGGTCCTGACGAGGCGCCCGTATCAAATCCCGCACGTTCACTGGTCCTCCAACACTCGTCGCCAGTATGTCATCAACTCTCCCGAGTGGCCAATGCCTTGCCCCGGCGTCTAGAAGCGATATCGGACGCCGGCTCCAAAGGTCCGGGGCTCGCTCACCGATCCGATCACGACCGTGGCGGCCAGCCGGGCGACATTGCCGATATAGCGGTTGTCGGTGAGATTGCGCCCGAAGATGTAGACTTCGGGGCCGTCGGCCAGCTGGATCGCCACACGGCCATCGAGCTTTTTCCAGCCATTGCCGTTGCCGGCCACCGCTTCGTTGACCGCGGTGAAGAAGACGCCGCTTTCGAACGAATAGCTGGCATTCGCCTTCAGGCTGACATTGGCCGACAGATCGGTCTCGAAGGCGGCATTGATCCCCCCGCTCCATTTCGGCGCCTGGCTGAGCCGGTTGCCGCTGCGATCGGCGAGGCCGGGCGCGCAAAGCGGTGCGCCGGCCAATGGCGTCGCCACGCTGAGCGGCTCGCAGAAGCTGTCATAGGTCGCATCGAGCCAGGTGAGGTTCGCGCCGAAGCTCAGGCCCTTCGCGGCCTTCACCGACAGTTCGCCCTCGATGCCCTTGGCGGTCGCATTGGCGGCGTTGTTGACGACGGTGACCCCGGGCGCGGTGACGCTGCGGACCTGGATATCCTTATAGTCGTAGTAGAAGCCGGCGACGTTGAGGGTGACGCGGCGATCGAGGAACTGGGTCTTGGCGCCGATCTCATAGGCCCAGAGCTTCTCGGCCTTGAAGGTGTTGGCGGGTGCCGCGACGCCGGGGGCGAAATTGAAGCCCGGTGCCTGATAGCCGTTGCTGACCTTGGCGTAGAGGAGGATGTCCCGGCTCGCCTTGAAGTTGATCCCGGCGCTGGGAAGAAGCGCGCTGTCCCTGAGATTGCCGGCGGTGAAGCGACCCGGCGTCGGTGCCCCCGTATAGTCGATCGTGAAGTCGCGCTGCTCATGATTATAGCGCAGGCCGCCGACCAGGGTGAGCGCGCGCGCCAGATCGACCTCGAACTGGCCGAACAGCGCGAACGCATCGAGCGAGCTGGTGTCGGACGGATTTGCGTAGATCGGGGCAGGCGCGGCCGAACCAAGGACGCTCAGGCCGAAGCTGCTCTTCTCATGGAAATAGTTGCCGCCCATGGTCGCGCGGACGGAGGCGCCGGTGAAGACCGCCCGCAGTTCCTGATTGAAGGATTTGCTGGCGTTGATCGACGCCGTCCAGAACAGCGGCGCTGCCGAGGAATCGCCGTCGATGCTGGTGTCGGTATCGACCCGGCGATATGCGCTGATCGAGGTCAGCTCGATCGCGTCGCCCAGCGGGACATTGGCCGTCAGCGAGAGCCCGCGCGACTTGACATGGGTGCCGATCTTGCCTGCGATATCGGTGGTCACCCGATCGGGATCGCCGATCCCCAGGATTGCGCCGGCGGGACTGACCAGTCCCTTGAACAGCGGGGTGCCATCGGTCTTCGACAGATCGCCCGAGATGGTGGCGTTGAAACCGCCCTCCGGTGCCTCGTAGCGCAACTGGCCGCGCAGCGTATAGGAGCGGTTCGCGCCCAGCGGGCGCCCGTCGATCGTGTTGGTGAACCAGCCGCGATGACGGTCATAGGAGGCCGAGAAGCCCGCCGACAGCCCGGCTCCGATCGGACCGCTCACCGATCCGCGCGCACGGACCGTTCGGTAGTTGCCGGCGGCGACGTCGAAGCCGCCCTCCAGTCGATCACCGGGCATGCGGGTGATGATGTTGATCGCGCCGGCGGTGGCGTTGCGCCCGTAGAGCGTGCCTTGCGGACCGCGCAGCACCTCGATCCGGTCGATATTGTCGAGGCCGAAGAAGCCGGCATCGGGCCGCGCCAGATAGACGCCGTCGAGATAGATGGCGACGGCCTGGCCCGAGCCGATCGGAAGGGGCTGGCCGGTGATCCCACGGATGGACACGAGGTTGCTGGCGTTCACGCCGCCGAAGGTGGAGATGGCAAGCGACGGCACCGCCGAGCGGAGATCGCCGATATCGATGATCCCCCGGTCCGCCATTGCGTCTCCACCAAGCGCGCTGATCGCGATCGGCACATCCTGAAGCCGTTCCGAACGGCGCTGCGCGGTGACCACGATCTCCTCCGCCACCGCGTCATCGCCGGCAGCGGCAGTCTCCTGCGCCACAGCCGGGCATGACCAGGCCATAGCCGCTCCGAGCGCGATCATGGCGGTCGACGCTCCCCAAGGTCCCTTGTCCACGACATCTCTCCTTATCGTTAGAAATGGATTATCATTACAATTTTGTAAAACGCTAAATCGTGCTCGTGCGGCGGCGGCTCGCGCCGGCCGTTCATTGGCTCGGATCGGAAGACATCGCGTCGTCCAGCGGGCTGGCGCCCCGCCGCACCGGCCTCGGTTCAGGGCTGCAAGGCTTGTCCGCCGGGACCCTCGGCATAGCTCAGCCACGGCACCGAGCGGGCCTGCCCGACGCCCGGAGCGGCCCAGTCCGCGACACCGTCGGGGAAGATCGCCAGCAGCCGCGCCCATTCGCCATCGTCAAAATCGATGCCCGGATAGTCGCACCGGTCGAGCGGCTTGAGCCGGGGCCGGACGATCAGGTGCGCCCTGAGGTCGCCGGCGGCGGCGACCGTCTTCGCGTCGCCGAACGATGGATAGAGGCGGTGATAGTCCTCGAGGTCGCCGGTGCGGTTTCCGTCCGCATCATAGACACCGTCGCACAGCCCGGCGGGCTTGTTGGCGACGACCTTCTCGGCCAGCGACGCCTCGCTGTCGTCGGCCTCGATCGCGGCAAGCCAGCGGTCCATCGCCAGCAACGCCCATTCGGGCGGGGTGGTGCTGCTGTCATAGCCCGGCACCATGCAGGCGACCTGATTGTCTGCATGACCCTGCGCGGCGACCAGGCCCGTGCGCGACACCCAGGTGTGGAACTGGGTATGGCTCGGCAGGTCGCCGGTCTCGGGCGGACGCACATCGAGGATCGCGACGGTCGAAAGATGGGCGAAGTCATTGGCGAAGCCGCCGCGATGCATCCGGGCCGCCGTCTGCGGATCGACATCGTTGCGGGCAGCGATGAAATTCTGGTCGATATCGACGCCGCCGATCTTCTCGTTGAGATCGAGGAACTGGTCCTTGCCGATCCGCCCGTCGAGCAGCGCGCCGAGACCATATTGGACGCCGACATTGGCCCAGGGCAGGGGCGCGAAGCCGTGACCCGCCGCACGCTCCGCATCGCCCCATTGGGCTTCGTCCCGGCAGCCGAGATAGTTGACCTGATAATCCTGCAGGGTGCCGCGCGCGCCGGCGGGGCGGTCCCGGGGGTGATAGGTCTCACCGTCGGGAAGATCGGTTCCGCGCGTTGGATCGTTGCCGCCGGTCGTGCGGCCGTAGAACTGGTTGTCGAAGACGGTGTTGAAGAAATCGGACGATTTCTGGCTGCCATGGCCGTCGACGGCGAGGCGCTGATCCGCATCGCTCCACAGCGCCGGGGAGATTTGCGTGAAATAGCGGTCGAGCAGCTTCGCCTCGATCAGCTGGCCCGGCAGATACCAGGAGCCATGGATGCTGGAGAGCGGCATGATGCCCTGGATCAGCCCGGGATACTGGTTCGCCACCATCTGCTGCATGATCGACCCGCCCGACGTGCCCGACGACAGCGTGTAGCGGATCGGCCCATAGGCCCGGGTGACGTGATCCTTCAGCATGATCAGCGATTCCGCGCCGCGCACGCTGTCCGAATTGGTGGCCGACTGGGCGAGGGTGGTGCGCGCGATCATGAAGCCGCGGCGCAGGCCCATGTCGAGCAGGACCCGGTGCGCCGGGATCGGCGGCTTGACGTCATAGCCGGCGAGCACGCCCTGCGACCGGAACTGGTTCCAGCCGCCATAGAGATAGATCCAGAGCTTGCCGTTCCAGCCCGGCGGCGGATTGACGGCCGATAGCGGGTGGGTGGGATCGCAGAGAACCGCCAGTTCGTAGATGCCGCGATTGGCGGCGCCGCGCTCATGCCGGACGATATATTTCACCTCGACGCCGGCATCGGTGCGCGCGATCGCGACATCGGCTTCGGCGGGCGGGTTCGCGGGGTCATAGGGTTCGAAATCGCCGGACGACAGGCTCATATAGACATGGCTGATCCGGGGCGGCGCATTGCCATGCTCGTCGAGGGGGGTGCCGAGACCATTCTCCTGGGTCGTCAGCTTCCAGGGCTTGAGATGCGGGCCGCTGATGATCGGCCCTTCGGCCGGATAGCCGCGCAGCTCGATCGCCGTGCAGTCTGCCGCGGTCGACGCCTCGATCCGGTTGCGTCCGGGAGCGAGGCCCGGGACGATGATCCGCCAGGCTCCCGTCCCTTGGCGTGCCGCTTCCAAGGGTTCGACCGGGTGGCCGTTGACGCGCAGCGCGGGCACGGTTTCGCCGCAGCCGGAAAGCTCGACCAGCGCGGTCGTGCCGGCGGTGATGCCGCGGACAGGCGCGAGGACACGCATCTGCAGGGCATCATCCTTGGTGGGAACAGGCATGTTCAACATTAGCGCATCCTCCAGAACGTGTCGCGTGGGGGACCGGTCATCCCCTCTTTGGTTCGGCGCGACGGCAGGCCGGCTTGTCCCGCTCTCGGGGCCGGGCGAATCCCGTCGTCGCCACTTCGCAATAATGTAATAGCAATACATTTAAGTTGGTCAACCCCGGGTCCATGGGCATGGCCGGGATGATCCAAGGTCCGGAAAATCGGCATATTCTTAGGGTGTTCCGCGCTCGCTTGCGCCGGAAATGAGTGTGATTGACTAAATTAATGTAGTGCTATTACATTAATATCCGCGGGATCGGTCGGGCCGAATGAGTCGGGATACTGGACGGTCTGGCACGGATGTGCCGCCGATCCGCTGCAGCAAAGCGCGATTCGTGAGAGGATAATGTAATGTCGATGCATAAATATGAGACGCGGCTTGAGGATTATGCCGAGAAATACGCGGATTTCTTTCATTTCCGGCGCGAGGACGGCATTCTCGAGGCGCGCTTCCACACCAATGGCGGCCCGTTGAAATGGGGACTGGAGGTGCATCACGGGATCATCCCGGCGATGTTCGACATCAATGCCGATCCCGAGAACGAGCTGCTGATCCTGACCGGCACCGGCGACAGCTTCCTGGCCGAGTTCGACCGCGAAAGCTGGGCGCGCCACAGATTCCACGAGCCGTTCGATGCCTATCACGGCTATGACATCTTCTATAAGGATCAGACCCGCGAACCGTTCGCGCTGATCAATCTCCAGATTCCCGTGATCGCGGCCGTCAACGGACCCAGCATCGTCCATGCCGAGTTGGCGCTTCTGAACGACATCGTGATCGCATCCGAGGCGACCTATTTCTACGAGGGCCACTGGGACGGCCTGGGGATCGTTCCCGGCGACGGCGTCCACACCCTGTTCCGCGAACTGCTGGGCCCAAATCGCGGCCGCTATTTCATGCTGATGGGTCAGAAGATCCATGCCGAGGAAGCGCTCCAGCTCGGCCTGGTCGGCGAGGTGCTGCCGCATGACAAGGTGCTTGACCGTGCCTGGGAGATCGCCCGCAACGTGTTCATGAACAAGAACCGCATCCAGCGGCGGCTGACGCGATCGCTGCTGATGCAGCCCTGGCGCGAGCTGTTCACCAAGGAACTCTTCTCCGGCATGGCCCATGAGAGCCTGGCTTGCTACGATTATTGGCCGATGAAGAGTAAGACCTTCGACATCGGCAACCTCATCGAACGCGACGGGGGCAAGGGGCGTATCTGAGATCGCCCGGTCAACTGCTTCAGAATATCATGAGAGGGGCGGGCGCGCCCGATGCCGGCGCTGCCGGGAAGCGAGCGCGCCCGCAAAGGAAAAATCCATGGGCAAGGTCATCATCAGCTGCGCGATCACCGGATCGGCGCATACACCAAGCATGTCGGACGCGCTGCCGATCACTCCGGAGCAGATCGCGGAACAGTCGATCGCCGCGGCCAGGGCCGGCGCCGCGATCATCCATCTTCACGCGCGGCTGCCCGAGGACGGGAGGCCGACCCCCGACCCTGACGTCTATGGCCGCTTCCTGCCGGTGATCAAACAGGCGACCGACGCGGTGGTGAACATCACCACCGGCGGATCGGCGACGATGACCGTTCCCGAGCGGCTGGCCGCCGCGGTCCGCTTCCGACCGGAAATGTGCTCGCTCAACATGGGGACGATCAACTTCGCGCTGTTCCCGGCCGCGGCGAAGATCGCGGCGTGGAAGCATGGCTGGGAGCGCGACTATCTGCTCGGCTCCGACGACTTCGTGTTCCGCAACACATTCCGCGACATCGCGACGATCCTGGAAACGCTGGCCGATGCCGGCACCCGGTTCGAGCACGAATGCTATGATGTCGGCCATCTCTACAATCTGGCCCATTTCCTCGACCGGGGTCTGATCGAGCCGGGCTTCTTCGTCCAGATGATCTTCGGTATCCTTGGCGGGATCGGCGCCGATCCCGACAACCTCATCTTCATGAAGCAGACCGCCGACCGGCTGTTCGGGCGGGACACCTATCAGTGGTCGGTGCTGGCCGCCGGTCGTCACCAGATGCCGTTTGCCATCCAGGCGGCGTTGCTCGGCGGCCATGTCCGCGTCGGTCTGGAAGACAGCCTGTTCATCGATCGCGGCCGGTTGGCCGCGAGCAATGCCGAGCAGGTGGAGAAGGTCGTCCGTATCCTCGCCGAGATGGGGCATGAGCCGGCGACCCCCGCCGACGCACGGGCCATGCTGGGCCTGAAGGGTGGCGACAGGGTGGATTTCTGAGGGCGGCCATGCCTTTCTCAATGCGACGAAGACGCTGCTTGAGGCCAAGGGCGTCACTTACAATCCGGGCCATGGCGGTGCGGGCTTCGACATGCGAACTGTCGCCAATGGCCGTATCCGCCTCGACAACGAGGGCATCAAGATCAAGGGAGCAGGGGTGCTCCCCTCGCTCATCTCGTATTTCGGCGAGACTGAGGCGACCCAAGCCTATGCTCTAGGTGACGTTCTCTCGAATCTCGCTTTCATTCATCGGGCTTATTCGGTCAGTTATTCAAAGAACGAGCTGTTCCTGCAGGACGAAGGCGTCGATTATCTATAGGGCGACCGGCAACCTTCGTGCCGTCCAGATCCTGCTGGGTCATGGCAAGATCGAGAACACTGTGCGGTATCTCGGGGTCGACGTGGAGGACGCGCTTGCGCTTGCTGAGAATACCGAAATTTGAGTGTTGCTCCTCGCCTCTGGCGAGGGGCCATTTAGCGTAGCCACAAGCGGAGCAATCCTCCTGCAAGCGCCAACGCGGAAACGCTCGCAGCCCAAATGCCGACAAACCATCCAAGCCGACTCAGCCAGAGCGGCATCAATGATACCCCTCGATGCCAACCTTGCCCCGGAAAACCCAATAGGACCAAGCTGTATACACCAGGATCACGGGCAACATGATCGAGGCTCCAACCAGCATGAACAGCTGGCTGCGTACAGGCGCTGCCGCTTCCCAGATCGTTACCCGCGCCGGAACAACGTCCGGCCAGATCGAGATGCCAAGACCGATCAAGCACAGCCCGAAAAGCGCGAGTGCACAGAAGAATGGCTGCGCGTCGCGTTTCAATCGGAGACTGCGATAGAAGAGGAATGTCACGATGAGAGTAGCGAGCGGCACCTGAGCCGTCGCGACCACGCCCGGGAAGCTCAGCCAACGCTGATAATATTGCGTCTCGAGGCGTAGCGTCGCGAGACTGATGACGCCGATCATGATGAGCAGGCCGATACCGAGGCGCCCGGCATAGGTCACCGCTTGCCGCTGCAATCCATCTTCGGTTTTCCAGTTCAGCCAGCAGGCCCCGAGCAGAGCATAGCCGATCAGCAGGCCAACCCCGGTCAGCAGGCTGAATGGCGACAACCATTCCCACCAGCCCCCGGCATAGGCACGTTCATCGACGGTAATACCTTGCAAAAGCGCGCCGAGCGCGATGCCTTGCGCGAAGGTCGCGATAACCGAGCCGGTGGTAAAGGCCTTGTCCCAGAAAGCCCGATGCGCCGGGTCCCGCCAACGGAACTCGAATGCCACACCGCGGAACACGAGCCCCAGCAGCATCGCGATCATCGGCGCGTAAAGCGCCGGCAGGATGATGGCATAGGCCAATGGAAATGCGGCAAACAGGCCGCCAACGCCCATCACCAGCCAGGTTTCGTTTCCGTCCCAGACGGGCGCGATGCTGTTCATCGCTGTGTCGCGGTTCTGCCCGACCTTGAAGAAGGGAAACAGGATGCCGATGCCGAGGTCGAAGCCGTCCATCACGACATAGGCGATGATGGCGAAGCCGATGATACAGGCCCAGATGACGGTGAGGTCGATCATGCCGAAGCTCCCTCGATGATGGCCGGTGCCGGCGTGATCCCGGCGCTGCGAATGGGCGCATCGCCTGGCGGGGTCTCATGCGCTTCAGGCGGCTTCTTCATGAGATGAAGCAGATACCAGATGCCCATGCCGAAGACGGTGAAATAGACGACCACGAAGGCCAGCAGCGATGAGGCGACCGCAGGGGCATCGAGCGGCGAAGCGCTCTGAGTAGTCCTCAGCAGCCCATAGATCGTGAAGGGTTGTCGCCCGACTTCCGTCACGATCCAGCCGGCGAGGACGGCAATCAGTCCCGACGGGCCCATGAGCACGGCGAAGCGATGCAAAAGCGGCCAGTCGTAGAGCGCTTTGCGCCAGCGCGCGATCATGCTCAGGAGACCGATCCCGAACATCGCGAACCCGATGCCGACCATCACGCGGAACGCCCAGAAGACAATACCGACGGGCGGACGATCAGCTTGCGGTACCGTATCGAGACCCTTCAGGGGCGCATCGAGTTCGTGCTTCAGGATCAGCGACGACGCCTTGGGTATCTCGACGGCATAATCCACCCGCTGCTCAGTGCTGTTGGGAATGCCGAACAGGATCAAAGGCGCACCGTTCGGATGGCTCTGAAAATGGCCTTCCATCGCCATCACCTTCACTGGCTGATACTCGAGCGTGTTGAGCCCGTGCATGTCGCCTGCGAAAATCTGGATGGGCGCGAGGATCGCAGCCATCCACATCGCCATGGAGAACATCTTGCGCGCGCCGGGATTGCTGCGGTCCTTGAGAAGATGCCAGGCACCCACCGCGCCGACGATAAAGGCGGTCGTCAGATAGGCGGCAAGGACTGTATGAAAGAGCCGATAGGGGAAGCTGGGATTGAAGATGATGGTCAGCCAGCTTGGCCCTGGCAGGAACTGGCCGTTGGCGCCGACCTCATAGCCGACAGGCGTCTGCATCCAGCTGTTGACGGACAGGATCCAGAACGCGGAGATGAAAGTTCCGAGCGCGACCGCTAGCGTCGCGACGAAGTGCAGCTTGCGGCCGACCTTGTTGATCCCGAACAGCATGACGCCGAGGAACCCGGCCTCCAGGAAGAAGGCGGTCAGCACCTCATAGGCCATCAGCGGGCCGATGACCGGCCCCGCCTTGTCGGAGAACACCGACCAGTTTGTGCCGAACTGATAAGACATGACAATGCCCGAGACGACGCCCATCGCGAACACGACGGCGAAGATCTTCAGCCAGTAGCGAAACAGGTTGGCATAGACGCCCTTGCCGGTCTTCAGCCACAAGGCTTCGAGCACCGCCAGATAGCTCGCCAGCCCGATCGAAAAGGCCGGGAAGAGGAAGTGAAAGCTCACCGTGAAGGCGAATTGCGCCCTTGCGAGAATGATGGCGTCCATGAATATCCCCGTTCAGCTGGCGAGTTCGGACCAGCTCTTGAAGAGCATGTAGATGGCGACGACGAGCACGAATACCGCGAACAGGCTGTTCAACCGGCCCTTTTCAGCGGCCAGCACCTGCGATGCACGCGTGCCGATCACGCTTCCAACAATGCCGCCCACGATGAACACGCCGGCCAGGCCCCAAAGGACATAGCCCGAAAGCGCGTAGTTGAGCGCCGTCGTCAGGCCGAAGGCCGCGACCGCGACAAGCGAGGTGCCGATTGCGCGTAAGATGGGCATGTGGGTCGAGGCGATCAGGCCCGGCACGATGAGGAAGCCGCCACCGATCCCGAAGAAGCCGGAAAAGGCGCCGGTGCCGAGACCATATCCGACGACCTTTCCGACATTCTCCCTATTGCACTGGGCGCCTTCGACGCCCTGGTCGCCGCGCCCGCGAAACATCAGCACCGCCACGACGATCATCAGGATCGCGAACAGGAAGAGCAGCTTGTGCCCATCGATGCTCTTGCCGAGCGTCGAGCCGGTGAGCGCACCGACGACGCCGGCGGCGGCATAGATGCCCCCGCATCGCCAGTTCACGGTGCGGGCGTGGGCATGATTCCAGAGACCGGCGAGTGCATTGGCCGCGACTGCCAGTGCGCTGGTGCCGATCGCCTCATGCGGATTGCGAACACCCACGAGGTAGAGCAGCAGCGGCACGGCGAGGATCGATCCGCCGCCTCCGACGAGCCCGAGGACAAAGCCCACGAGTGCGCCTGAAAGTCCGCCGAGAGCATATTGCAGCGGCTCGAGCATGGCTCAGTGCGCCGCCTCTATCGCGTGCGGAGCCACCATCCATTCCCGGCCCTTGAGCATGCCGTGCCAGTAAACCGGCGGCAGGATCGTGTCCTTGAGCAGCCAGGACAGGCGCGAGGGCCGCGTTCCGTCGATCAGCCAGTTGGGAAAGCTGGGCAGCAATTTGCCGCCATAGCCGAACTCGGCGAGGACGATCTTGCCGGCCTCGACGGTCAGTGGGCAGGAGCCATAGCCGTCATAGTCCGCAACCGGAGGCTTACCCTCCAACGCGGCAAGGACATTGACCGCGACGACCGGCGCCTGCTTGCGTGCAGCAGCGGCGGTCTTGGCATTTGAGGCCGAGCAAGCGTCGCCCAATGCAAAGACATTGGGATAGCGCACATGTTGAAGCGTCGCCTCGTTGACCTCGATAAATCCGGAGGCCGCCGCGAGCGGGCTGGTGCGCACGAAATCGGGCGCGACCTGGGGTGGCACGACGTGGATCATGTCAAAGCGCTCTTCGACGCGCCGCGTGCCCTCGCCATCCTTGCGCTCGAACGTCGCCACCTTCGCCGCGCCGTCGATCGCCACGAGCTTTGATTCGAAGTTGAGGTGCGCGCCGTAGCGCTCGACATATTCCATCAGTGCCGGGACATAGGCGGCAACGCCGAACAGCACCGCGCCAGCGGTGTGGAACTGGACGTCGATGTCTTTCAGGACGCCCGCCTTTTCCCAGCGATGACAGGAGAGATACATCGCTTTCTGCGGCGCGCCCGCACATTTGATCGGCATCGCGGGCTGGGTGAACAGGGCCCGGCCACCCTTGAATTCCTTCACCAGTCGATTGGTGTAGGGCGCAAAATCATAGCCATAGTTGGAGGTCACGCCGTTCTTGCCGATCGTCTCGGCGAGGCCCGGTATCGCGTGCCAATCCAGTTTGATGCCGGGACAGGCAACGAGGATCCGGTAGCGGACTTCGTTGCCGTCACTGAGGATCACCTTGTTTTGGTCGGGGGCGAAGCCCGAAGCCACGGCGCGGATCCAGGTCACTTGCCTTGGCATCACCTGCGCTTCGGCGCGGCGCGTGAATTCCCTGTCGAAGACGCCTGCGCCCACCATCGTCCAACCGGGCTGGTAATAGTGCACGGCGGACGGTTCGATGACGGCGATGTCGAGCTTCGAATTACGCTTCAGCAGGCTGGCAGCCGTCGCGATCCCGGCCGCACCGCCACCGACGATCACGACATCGTGAACACGGGCGCCCGGTGCCGAGTGGTTTCGGGATGCAACGAACTCATACAATTTCGTTGATCGTGCGCCGGAACGGCAAAAGGCCAGAACCGGCTGAGGGAGGTGCGCAAGCGCATCCGCCATGGCCTCGACATTCGCATCGGTGATCGCCCCGGAGACTGCGGGGATATAAGCAAAGCTTAGGCCCAGTCGTTCGGCAGATTCACGAAGCGCCTCAGCTGCGATCTGGCCCGGTTCCTCATCATCGGGTCGATTGCAGATGATCGCCTTGTAGCCGTGCGCGGCGATCGCGGGAATGTCCGCAAGATCGATCTGCGGGGAGACTGCGAAATCCCGGTTGAGCGGCTTGATGTCCATGGCTTCTCCTCGCTCCCGCTCTGATGCGGGCCTTTGTTCATCCTCTAGTGATGCGGTGCGCGGTCATGCCGGCGAGCATGGCGACCACGAAAATTCCAGCCTCGGATGGCGCGATGGCAAGGTCGGCAAGTGCGGGACCGGGACATAGTCCGCCGATGCCCCACCCGATGCCGAACAGGATCGCGCCCAGGAGCAGTTTTGCATCGAGCAAGCCGGTGCCGGGTAAGTCGAAGGCCTCGCAGGCGATCGGCCTGGGCATCCGCTGCTGGACCAGCCAGGCGATTGTCATAGGCATCAACGCACCCGCCATCACGAAAGCAAGCATAGGGTCCCACGCCCCGAACAGATCGAGGAAGGCGCGCACTCGCGCCGGATCAGCCATGCCGGACACGGCAAGTCCCGCTCCGAACAGGAGACCGGCAAGCAACGAGATGGCGGGGGCTTTCACTTGCCGTGGCCGCAGGTCGAGAGACCGAGCGGGCGGTACAGCGGACAGAAGCTGATCGCGCTCGTCAGAAGGAAGACAACCGCAAGGATCACCAAGGCGACACCGAGGGCCCCGCTAATCGTTCCGGTCCACCAAAGATAAGCTAGCACCAGCGCCGCGATCGTGCGCAGCACCCGATCGACCGTTCCCATATTCCTTTTCATGCCCCGTGGCCCCCAACTATCCGTTGATGAAACCGAAAGCGCGCATCAGTCCGACTGTGGCGAAGCCGCTGGTCATGAAGGTCAAGGTGGCGACCATCGACCGGCGCGAAAACCGGGAGAGACCGCAGACCCCGTGACCGCTCGTGCAACCTGAACCGAGCCGCGTGCCGAAACCAACAAGCAGTCCGGCAATGACGAGTTGCGGTATCGATCCTGTGAATCGCGGCTCGACCCCGCTGGAAGCCAGCGTGGCGAGCAATGCTCCCAGGGGCAGCCCGATAACGAAGGCGAGCGCTATCACGCGTGGCGCGCCCGTATCAGCAATTCCCGACGCACGGGCGAGCATGCCGCTGACGCCGGCAATGCGACCAAGGCCGAGCAGCATGATTGCGGCGGCAAGACCGATCAGCAGGCCGCCTGCCAGACCCGCAGCGGGCATGGCGTCAGGAAAGCCGGGCAGCATCATACCGCGTTGACCGGAATCTTGAGGTAAGTGACGCCATTGTCCTCGGCCGGTGGCAGGTGCCCCGCGCGCATGTTCACCTGGACTGACGGCAGGATCAGGCGCGGCATCGCGAGCGTCTTGTCGCGGGCTTCGCGCATCGCGACAAATTCGTCTTCGCTTATCCCCTCATGGATATGGACGTTTGCCTTGCCCTCGGCCTCTACGGTCGTTTCCCAGGCATAGTCCTTTCGCCCTTCCGGCAGATAATCGTGACACATGAACAGCCGGGTTTCCGGCGGTAGCGACAAAAGCCGCATCGCAGATTGATAGAGGGTTCGGGCATCGCCGCCGGGAAAATCAGCGCGCGCCGTGCCATAGTCGGGCATGAACATGGTATCGCCGACAAAGACGGCGTCGCCGATCACATAGGCGATGCAAGCTGGCGTGTGACCCGGCACATGCAACACGGTGACATCGAGATTGCCGATGCGGAAACGATCGCCATCCTTCCATAGATGGTCGAAGTCCGAGCCGTCGCGCTCGAAATCGGTGCCGGCATTGAACAGCTTGCCGAATGTCTCCTGCACGGTGACGATATGTTCGCCGATCGCGATCTTCCCGCCGAGCTTGTGCTGCAGATAGGGTGCGGCCGAGAGGTGATCGGCGTGGGCGTGGGTCTCCAGATGCCAGTCGATCGATAGCGCCTTCTCCCCGACATAGGCGAGCACCGCGTCTGCCGAGGAGAAGGACGTGCGACCCGAAGCCGGATCATAATCCAGCACGCTATCGACGATCGCGGCGCGAAGGCTCTCCGGATCATGAACGACATAGGTCACCGTGAAGGTCGGCTCGTCGAAGAAAGCCTTGATCTTGGGAATGCCGGCCTGGGCGGCAGAGATTTGCGACGAGGCGGCTGCCAGAGGGGAGTCGATCACGGAAAACCTCATAAATTCATATTTACACATATCGTGTAATTGAATAATATTGTTGCGTCAAGCGGCGGGAGTGTCGAAGGAAGCGCCATGGAAGCCATTCAAAAGATCGATCGAGGCTCACCGCGCATCGGAGAGATCGCGCCGGATTTCCGCGCCCGCTCGACGGGAGGCGAAATCCAGCTTTCCAAGCTGCGCGGACGGTGGGTGATCTTCTTTTCCCATCCTGCGGATTTCACGCCTGTGTGCAGCACAGAATTCGCCGAACTCGCCCGGCGCCAAGCGGAGTTCGATGCACTCGAAACCTCGCTATTGGGGCTGTCGGTCGATAGTCTTTATTCGCACCTGGCGTGGATCAGGGCGATCCGTGAGACGCTGGGCGCCGATGTCCGGTTTCCCATAATAGAGGATCCGAGCATGGCGATCGGGCGCGCCTATGGCATGATCGACGAGCGATCTGCCGATAGCATGGCGATGCGCTCGACATTCTTCATCGACCCTGAAGGCGTTATCAAAGCGATCACCTGCTATCCTTACAATGTGGGGCGCTCGGTTGATGAAATGCTGCGGATGCTCAAGGCGTTGCAGGCCGTTGATGGTGGTGAGGTGCTGGCGCCTGAAGGCTGGCGGGAGGGAAAACCGCTGCTGAGCCCCCTGTCTGACACCGCTGAAAATCACCAGGACTGGTTTTGCCGCTTCGTGGGTGCGGGATGAAGGCGGCATTCTACGAGGACCGCAACGCCGCGACCGTAGCGTCGGAAAAGCTCAAGGTCTTTGCGCAACCCCAGCGCCTCATGATTCTGTCCTGCCTGTTGCGCGGTGAGCGCAATGTGTCGGAGATTGGTGAAGCAACTGAGATCGCTCAGCCGGCGCTCAGCCAGCAGCTAGGCGAATTGCGCCGCGCCAATCTCGTTCAAACGCGCAAGGAAGCCAAACTGGTCTGGTATGCCCTTGCAGACGAGGGCGTCGCTTTATGTGTCCGAACCATGGAAGCGATTTTTGGAGGCTTGGGCAAAGTCGAAGATCTGCACACACATTCAAAGCCGACAAAGAGGCCGTCATCCCCAAAGGGTGTTGCCGGCTTCGCTCAAATCATCGATTGAAATTTTCGGCCGCAAACTCTCAGCCTCTGAATTGGTAAGGGTCGCACTGGAATTTGCTTCAGGAGCGAAGGGGTAATCGAATCGGCACCGCCTTGCGGCGTAATGAGAATATGGCGTACATCGTGCCAATCGACGTACCGATTGGGCCAGGGCGGTCTTGCCCCAGCGGAGTGGCAGGTTTTGGTGTAGGCGGACATGCTCGTTGTCGAACCGAAACGGTGCATACTGGTCGGGAGCCGACCTCGCCGTAACGTGGTTTGTAATGTGGTTGTCCTGCGTTGCCTGCCCGACACACGCCGTTTCTTCGCGGCCTAATTCTGGCCGCTTTTTTGCAATCAACCGCACGGCTCTTGCAACTATCGCAAGTCATTTGTGCATGTGGGCTCGAGCAAGCGGACCGTAAGGCTGGCCGTGTGAGCCGGTTTGGAGGGCCGCCGCTGACTAATGGCGTAGCGCGGGGCTAAGATTCCGCGCCCCTTTTTCCGCGAATTTTCGCGCTTTTGGATGCCGACGGCTGAGTTTGGCGGATGGGGCACTGCGCCATTCGCCATCTCGTTCGTCATGACCATGTGTCCGGTGTCGCGGGCATGTGTCGGGAGAGCGTGTCATGGCGGGATTGGAGCGGAGCGGAAGGTGCGGCTCGGGGCTGTTCGGAGCCGGGATGGTCAATATCGCCGGCGTCGTTCTCGCCCCTCAATCGGCGATCGCGCAGGCGTCGCCGCCGCCCGTGCCCGATCCCGTTCCCGCCGCGTCCGCGCCGGCCGCGCCCGCCGAGGATCCCGGCGAGATCGTGGTGACCGCGCCTTCGGCCTGGGGCAGCTCGGGCATCGCCGCGCAACTCGAGATCAGTTCGGACGAGATACTGAGCCATGGCGCCTCGACCATCGACGAACTGCTGGGCTCGCTCAGTCCTCGCATCGGCGAGGACGCTCCACCGATCGTGCTGGTCAATGGCCAGCGCACGGGGCAGGGCGGCGGGGTCGGCGGCTATCCGCCCGAGGCGGTCGCCAGGATCGAGGTGCTTCCGCCCGAGGCGGCGGTGCGGTTCGGTTATCCCGCCGGGCAGCGCGTCGTAAATGTCGTGCTGAAGCGCAGCTTCGCCGCGGTCACCGTGGAAGGCGGCGCGCGCGTCGCAACCCGTGGCGGAACCTCGACGATCGATACGCGTGTCCAGCGCCTCAGGATCGCCGGACATATGCGCACCAGCCTCGATCTGGGCTATAGCCGGACGAGCGCCCTGAGCGAAGCGGAGCGGCGCGTCTCGCCGCTTGCCGGGCAATTCTCGACGCAGGGCGATATCGCGGGGATGTTGCCGGGCGGCGAGATCGATCCCGCATTGAGTGCCGCCGCGGGCATCGTCGTCACGGTCGCGGGCGTACCTGCCGGCGCACAGGCGAATGCGCCGGTGCTTGCGGACTTCCTGCCTTTCGCCAATCGGCCCAATCCCGTCGTCGTCGGCGATGCCCGCACGCTCACGGCGGCCAGCGAAGCGTTGACCCTCGGCATCGGCCTGACGCGACCGCTTGGCGGTTTCATCGCCTCTTTGAACGCGGGCGGCCAGCTTGGCCGTTCGCGCAGCCTGCTTGGCCTCGCCCAGGCGGAATGGATCCTGCCCGCCGGAAGTCCCTGGTCGCCCTTCGCCGCCGATACCAACCTCCGGCGTGCCGTCGGAGCGCCGCTGGCCAGCCGCAACGAGAGCCGCGGCGCCAATCTCGCGCTCGCGCTCGCCGGGCAGGCCGGCAAGGCCCAGCTGTTCCTGACCGCGAACGTCGCCTGGAACGGAAACGAGAACAGGGTCGAGCGCGGCCGCGACTGGAGCGCCGTCCAGGCCGCCATCGCAGCGGGCGCCAATCCCTATGGCGCGCCGGCCGGCCTGCCCGATGCGCCGGCGCTCGCGGATATCAGCACCGGTGAAACCACGTCATTCTCGCTTCAGGCGCAGGCGGCGGCACCGATCGCCAGCCTTCCCGCCGGCCCCGTCAGCACCAGCCTGTCGCTGGGTGCGGAACATGCGCGGGGGACAACGCGGTACGGCGACGGGCCGGACCAGGATATCGGCCAGGACAGCGGCACCGCGCAGCTCGCGCTCAGCCTGCCGCTTGCAAGCAGCCGCGGTTTCCTGAAGCCGCTCGGCGACCTCGGACTCAATCTCACCGCCGGCGGTTTTGTCGGGACCGGCGGGCCGCCGCGCACCAGGCTCGGTTCCGAGGTGGCATGGTCGCCCATGTCCGGGGTCCAGTTCAATCTGCGCTATTCGCTCGAACGCGCTGCGCCGACGCTCCAGCAATTGACCGCGCCCCTGATCGTGACGCCTGGCGTACGGGTCTTCGATCCCGTTCGCGGGGAGGTCGTGGAGGTCGAGCAGGTGACCGGCGGCAACCCTGACCTCGTTCCCACCAGCCGAACCAGTCTTGCAGCAGGCGCGGTGTTGCGGCCGGCGGCGCTCTCCGGCCTGATGCTGCGGATCGATTATCGCCGCGACCTGGGCGAGGGGATCGTGGGGGCGCTGCCGGGGTTTTCCGCGGACGTGGAGGCGGCGTTTCCCGAGCGTTTCCTGCGCGATCCCGACGGGCGCCTCGTGCAGGTCGATGCGCGGCCGATCTCCATCATGGCGAGCGTCACGCAAAGCCTGCGCACCGGGATCAGCTGGGCAAAGGCGCTGGGCAGGACCGGAAAGGCCGAGGCGGGCGACGAGCCGCCGGGACCCAGAAGGCCGGGTGGTGGAAGTTTCGTCGAGCCGGGCGAGCCACTGGGCGGCGGCCATCAGACCCGTGTCCAGCTATCGCTCGGCCATGTCTGGCAGTTGACCGATCGGGTGCGCTGGCAGGACGGTCTGGCCCCCCTCGACCGGCTAGCCGGCTATGGCGGCTCGGTATCGCCCAGGCATCGTATCGATGCCCAGGGGACGTTGGGCCGGGCAGGCGCCGGCGTGTCGGTCAATGCGAGCTGGCAGGCGCCGGCCTGGCGGCGCAGCGCCGTGGCCGATGCGCTGGGCGACCTGCGCTATGCCGCCAGGACGCGGGTCGATCTCCGCCTGTTCGGCGATCTCGGGCGGCTCGGGGTCGGCACGGGCGAGGGCTGGATCAAGGGGCTGCGTCTCAGCCTCGATGCCGACAATCTGTTCGACAGCCGGATGAGGGTGACCGACACGGCGGGTGCGACGCCACGGGGATTCCTGCCCGACGATCTCGAGCCGCTTGGCCGGACCGTCCGGGTATCGCTTCGCAAGCTGATCTGAAGTGCGCGCTGGCGTCCCCTTCGACGGGTGCGCGCTTCGGACGCGGCGTGGTCCGGGGCCGCATCGCCAGGCGGTGCCGGGCCACGCCGCCACGCGGCCTATCGGGCGACATGGTGCGGATCGGGCGGGCCGGGTCGTTTTCCTGATGAGGGCGCGGGGTGCGGCAAGCGCGGGGGAGGCGAAATGGCCATGAATGTCCTGTTGTCGTTCATCGCGTTCTTCCGGCGGGGAACACGCGGCTTTCGCCTGCTGGAGGAAACCATTCTCCTGGAGGCGGCGATCCGGCTCGGCTATCGGCGCGGCGGCAAGCTGCGCGAGCGGATCGCCTGGATCAACCTGGTCCAGCGCCTCGAGGGCGGGCGCGAGGTCAACGCCTATGCGATGAAGAGGGGCAGGCCGCGCTTCGATCCGGCGCTTCGTCTCACCGACGTCAATGGCGAGATCGCCATGGCGACCTTCTCATTCCGCAGCATCTCGGGGGCGCCTTTCAAGGGGACGGTCTGGCTGGTCGACGGCCAGTTCGTCTCCATCGAGTTCGACAAGGCGACCGACCGGATCCTGGACGAGGAGCCGGTGGCATTGAGGGTTTCGCTCTGGGTCTGAAGCTGTCGGGATCCTCCTTTCGGCATCGCCTGCACCCCGCAGCGACGGTGCGCGGAAATCGAGACGGGGCTCGCAAGCGACGAACCCGCGCCAATTGTCGGCGGCATGCCCGCGCTCGACGGGGCCGGGCGGCGATCCCGTCTAGGGCTTTCGGCGGATGGCCCAGACAAGTGTCGCGAGACTGCCGAGGAGGGTCGCGAATGCGACAATGAGCGTCGAGTCGAAATAGATCATGGCGAATGCTCCTTTCGCCATTTTTGTACCACTCCTGTTCTCATGTAGGACATCTGGATTCGACGAACTGAGTCGGTGTCGGTTCGCGGTTATGCGGCAATGTAAGCCGCGATCGCTCCTTGCCGGATAGAGCCTGCGGGAGGCGCCGACAGTCTGCATTGTGCCTTGACGGTCCACCATGGCTGGCGACCTCTCCGCCGGACATCAGGTGCGCGGCCCGCCTTCCAGCTCGCCAGGCTGAACCACCCCAGGCTCATAGCGCCAGCGCCTTGGCCAGATCGTCATGCTCGAACGCGCTGGCCATACGCTTGACTTCGGCAGGGCTCGCGCCCGTTCGCTCGGCAGCCGTGCGCCAGCGCTGCGTTACACGGGCGACCTGCCTGACGATTTCGATCGCATGGGCTGGCTTCAGGCCAAAATATTCCGCCACCGACAGTGCCAGGCCGAGGTCGCAGGTCGCGTCGTCAAGCGAGATATTGGTCGAGAGAATGCGTGCCTTCACATCGACCGGTACAGGATTGAGATCATATGCCGGCGAAAGCACCCAGCCGGCCTGATCCCGCCAGAGGAAGCCGTGATTGCGGCCATGATCGTCGACATTGGAGATCAGGATGTTGAAAATCATGCGCCGATAGAGTTCGGCCGCGTCGGCGGCGGCCTTGGCGCCGCTGCGTGTCAGCACATCGACCAGTTCGGGATAGCTCGCGCGCTCTCCGTCCTTCAGCCCCATCATCGACAGAGCGGAGAGGAAGGGAATGCGCCGCTCGCCGTCGCGATCGAACCGGCGCGAGATCAGGACCGGCTTGCCGGCCACCTTGTGCAGCGCATGATCGGCAACAGTGATGCCCGCCTGACGCGCGAGATCGAGCGCGACCCCTTCCCACAGCTCGATGCGATAATCGTCGGTTTCCTTGGCGAACTTGGCGATCGACAGTGCGCCGTGCTGATCGAGCACCGAGGCCTTGGGGCGGGCACCGCCGAGCGATGAGCCCGGCGCGAAGATCAGACCCAGATCCTCTTCGCTTTCCTCGTCGCGTTCGATCCGTTCGGTCACGGCGAGAAGCTTGCCGAGATCGACCAGGCCGGGAACGCCCGCGCCGTCTTCTGCAAGAAATACGACCGCACCCGCCCGACGGAAGCGCAGGGCGCCGAGGCGAGCGCGGTCGGAAACGCCGAGCAGATAATCGAGTTCTGACAGCGTGCGCGGCGTCCGTGCCTCGCGCTCGGCGCTGCGACGTTCGGCGCGCTGCATCAGCCGGCGGCCCCAGGTGTCGGGTGCCGAATCGCCGATCGAGCCGAACGGACCGGCGGTGGGTGCGAAGGCGCCACGGCCAAGCTGCAGTGCGGGTTCGAGCGAGAAAGCGGAGTCGTCGTCGAGCCAATCGGGATGATATTCGAAGACGACGGGGGCGCGGTCGCCGCCGCGTTCGGGCGCATAGAGCGTCCCGACACGCAGCGTTGTCTCGCCGAGTGCGATATGGACTTCGACGTCAGCCATCACGGTCAGGGCGACCACCGTCCGAGCGCGGTTTGCGCCGCTTGATCCGCGCGCGCTCGGGAAGGGCTTCCGCCGAAAGTCGCTGGCCGATTGGGTCATTGGCCGGATCGGCGAGCACACCAAGGCCTTCGAGCAGTCCCATCGCCTGGAGGACGGCGGCGTAAATGCCGATGCTGACGCCGGGATCGCCGGCCTCGATGCGGCGAAGCGTCGGGCGCGTTGTAAAAGCGCGACTGGCGACGACATCTGCGGGCAAGTTGCGCCGCAGCCGGGCGTCGCGCAGGTCTGACCCCAGCCTGACAAGCGCCCGGCGAACCGCGATCGATGGAAGGTGAGGACTGGGCATTGGAAACATCGCTTTCCGTTATCCCTGATTTATGTAACGCGATGTTTCCATTATGGCAAGATTGCGACAGACTCGCGCGCCGCTGCCATCGCCGGGGGGCGCAGCATACGCCACGAAGCGGAGCCAGTTACGCATCCGCGCTGTCGGGCGGGATAGCCGCACATCGATCGGAGCAACGGCATCACGCTGACCGCGACCGGTTCGTCGTTCACCTTCACGGTGGCTGACCGAACGGTCGTCATGTTCGCCATGGACGCCGTGCGCCCGTCACCCCGCGCGGCCGCCAGGGTGGATGCTGCCTGCCCGCGTCCCCGCCAACCGGTTCAGGCCGCGAGCAGCTCGGTCGCGGGCGAGGCGTTGGTGGCCGAGGTCTCGAAGAAGAGCACATCGTCCTCGCTGAGGCGGATGAGCTGTTTCGGGCGGACCGCGAAGCGCTCGCCGGCGCGCACCAGCCAGAGCTGGCTGTCGGCGGGACGATCCGCTCTCGCCAGCAGCGAGGCCGTGTCGATCACGTCGGCGTCGATGCCGAGAAGCTGTCCGTCGACATCGACGATATGGCGCAGTCCGATATCCGAGAAACCCATGTCCTGATCTCCTGCTTTCGATGAATCCTGTTTTGCATGGCTGGACGTCAAAACCTGTCACCCCCATGATCGCCGGGTACGAAATGGTCTGGCGGGGTGATTCATGGCGTTCTCCAAGGCACAGGAACTGCTGAAGCTCGCGATGATGGCGACGGGCCGCCGCGGAGTGACGCTCGACGACATCGTGGAGGAGTTCGCCTGTTCGGAACGGACGGCGCAACGCATGACGCTCGCGCTCCAGTCCGCCTTTCCCCAGACCGAGCACATGATCGGCGAGGACAGGCGCGCGCGCTGGACGATCCCCGCGCGGGCGATCGCCCCGCTTCTCACCCCGTCGTCGGACGAGCTGGTCGCGCTCGCCGAGGCGATCTCGCAGCTCGACCGTGCCGGCATGGCGCAGGAAGCCGCGCAGGCCCGCAATCTCGAGCGCAAGGTCCGCGCGCTCATTCCGCCAGAGCAGGGCACCAGGCTCGCGGTCGACAAGGAGGCGGTGCTCGAGGCGCTCGGCCATGCCGCGCGACCCGGGCCGCGACCTGCCGCGGGGGAGGACGTGGTCGAGGCGATCTACGAGGCGCTGAAGGGGCCGAATCTGCTCAGGATCATGTACCGCACGCGCGAGGAGGATGAGCCGCGCGAGCGGATCGTCGCGCCGCACGGGCTGCTCCTCGGCGTCCGGCGCTATCTGGTGGCGCGCGACACCGCCAAGGGAGCGAAGGCCAGTCTTCAGCATTACCGCGTCGAGGAGATCCAGGACGCCGAATGCCTCGAGGGTTCGTTCGAAATCGATCCCGGCTTCAATCTCAGGCGCCATGCGGAAAAGGGTTTCGGTTCCTATGTGAGTGCGCAGGAGTTCGGCGAGGTGATCTGGCGTTTCCGGCCGGACGCCGCGGCGCATGCGCGGCGCTATGTCTTCCATCCGACCCAGACGACGCAGGAGGCGGAGGACGGGTCGTTGATCGTGCGCTTCCACGCGTCCGGCCATCTCGAAATGACCTGGCATCTCTATTCCTGGGGCGATGCCGTCGAGGTCGTTGCGCCCCAGGCGCTGCGCGAGCTGGTTCATGATTATCGTCGGGCCTTTCCGGCGCTTCCCTGATTCGGTTGCGGATGCGTCGTCTTCAGCTTTCAGCTTTCAGCCCGCAGCCCGCAGCCCTCAGCGCGCGACGGCGCACGGGCGCTCGGGCGCCAGGTCCGCACGGATATCGTTCGTCATCCCGATCGGATCCGGCCGGATATGGACCGGCGGGGATATTGTCCGGCGGCGCGGGCAGGTGCGAGCGGGCGGCGCGCGGGGGTCGCTGCCGCAAGCGGGTGATGGGCGACAGACTCTGTCACCCAGCGCTGCGAGGCTGTAGGGCGAAGACGAAGGGAGTGATGACATGGCGGCGCTCAGGATTCTGCATTCGGCCGACTGGCAGCTCGGCAAGCCGTTCGGGCGGTTTCCGGCCGATGTGCGTGCCGCATTGTCGGAAGCGCGGCTCGACGCGATCGACCGGCTCGGCAGCGTCGCGTCATCGACGGGGGCGAGCCATGTGGTTGTCGCCGGCGATGTCTTCGACAATGTGGAGCCCGGCGACCGGATCGTGGCCCAGGCGCTTTCGCGCATGGAAAGGGCGCCCGTCACCTGGTGGCTGATGCCCGGCAATCACGATCATGCCCGCGCCGGCGGATTGTGGGGCAGGGTGCGCAGCCGGGCGCCGTCGAATGTCCGGATCGTCGATACCGCCGAGCCGGTCGAGATGGAGGAGGGTGCCTGGCTGCTGCCCGCGCCCCTGGAGCACCGCAAGACCGTCGCCGATCCGACGGCCGCGATGGCCGATATGGCGACCCCGCCCGGCGCGTTGCGGATCGGCCTCGCGCACGGCTCGATCACCGAGTTCGGCGCATCGGGCGACGCCGCGAACCTCATTCCGCCCGATCGTGCGAGGACGGCCGGTCTCGATTATCTGGCGCTTGGCGACTGGCACGGTTTCCTCAAGGTCGGCGACCGCACCGCCTATAGCGGCACCCCTGAAACCGACCGGTTCGGACGCGACGAGCCGGGAGGCTGCATCGTCGCGGGGTTGCGCTCGGGCGAGCTTCCGTCGCTCGAGCGTATCGAGACGGGACGCTATCGCTGGCTGTCGCGGCGCTGGAGCGTCGCGAACCCCGACGAGCTGGAGCGCGAGCTCGCCATGCTGCGCGGGGAAGGGCGCCTGCCCGACATGCTCCTGTCGCTCGGCCTTTCGGGCGTCGCCAGTCTCGCCGACCGCGTCGCCATCCTCGCGATGCTCGATGACCGCCTGGCGCACGAGCTGCGGCATCTCGATCTCGACGCGGACGGCCTCGGCGTCCGGCCGACGGACGACGATATCGCACTCATCGACGTGCAGGGTGCGCTGGCACGTGCAACCGAGACGTTGCGCTTGCGCGTGGAGACCGGCGGCGCGGACGCGGGGATCGCGGCCTCCGCGCTCGAGCGCCTCTATGTCGAGGCGATGCGCTTCGAGGCGGGGGCGGTGCGATGATCCTGAGATCGATCGCGCTTTCGAATTTCCGCAAGTTCCGCGAACCGCTGCGCATCGAGGGGTTCACCGACGGGCTCAACATCGTCATCGAGCCCAACGAGACCGGAAAGTCGACCATCCTCGAGGCGTTGCGCGCCGCCTTCTTCGTCCGTTATTCGGCGAAGACCGAACTGGTGCGCTCCTATGTGCCGCTCGGCGACGATGTCGCGCCCCGCGTCGCGATCGCGTTCGATGTGAAGGGGCAGGGCTGGACGCTCGAGAAGCAGTTCCTCAAGTCCGCCTTCGTCCGGCTCGAGGGCGGCGGCGGCCGCCGCGAGAGCGATGCGGCGGAGGAAACGCTCCAGCAGCTGCTCGGCTTCGAGCGCGGCAACAGCCGCGGGACCGACGAGGAGACGCGCGGGCCGCTCGGCATGCTGTGGGTCGAGCAGATGGGCGCGCTCGAGGTGAAGGGCCCCAATCGCATCGTGCGCGACAGCATTCGCGGCGTGCTCGAGGCCGAGGTCGGCGCGGTCACCGGCGGACGCCGCTTCGATGCGATCCGGGCCGGCGTCGAGACCGCCTATTCCGCCTTGCGCACGCCGGCGACGGGCAAGTCGCGCGGCGACCTCCTCGCCGCCGAAGCAAGAGCGAGCGCCGCGGCGGCGGCGCGCCAGGCGGCGGAGACCGGGTTTCGGGACTATGAGCACGCGCTTGCCGAACTGGACGGCGTCAAGGCGCGGCTGAGGCTCCTCGAGCGCGACCTGGTGGATCCGGAGACTGTGGAGACGCGCAAGGCGCTCGAGGCGGACCAGAAGGTTGCCGAAAGCGCGGTTCTCCGCGCGACGGCGGCGGAGGCGCAGTTCGGGCGCGCCGAGGAGGTCGCGCGTACCGCCTCGTCGCGGATCGAAAGGTTGGCGGCGGCGGAAACGCGCGCGGTGGCCGCGTCCGCGCTTCTGCAGGAGAAGAGCGTCGCGGAAGCGGCCGCCAGGGCCGCCTCGGACGGTGCCGGGGACGAGGAGAAGCGCCTGCGCGCCTGCCTCGACGACGCCCGGTCGATGCGCGAAGCGCGCGAGACGGCGCTTGGGCAGGCACGCGAGCGTGCGCGCGCCCATGCCGTGGCGGCGGCTGCGCGGCGCGCGGTCGATGCGCGCAGGGCGCTTGCCGATCTCGAGGCGCGAGAGCGGCTGCTGGTCGAGGAAGCCGCCGGCGCCATCCCCGAGCGGGACCTCGGCGATCTCGCGAAGCTCGAGCGCGCGGCGATCGAGGCGCGCGCGCGGTTCGAGGCGGGCGCGGTCCGGGTCGAGGTCGCGGTCGGCGACGGCGTGCCGCTGCGGATCGATGGCGTGGAGAGCGACGTCGCATGGCTGGACATTCTCGCCGCGACGAAGATCGAGCTTGGCGATGCGGGCAGCGTCACCATCCGTCCGCCCCGGGGGGCGGGGCGTTCGATCGAGGCCGATCTTGCGACCGCGAGCGAGGCGCTCGCCGCCGCGTTGCGGTCATTGGGCCTCGACTCGCATTCCGCGGGCGTCGCGCGGAACGAACGGGCCGCGGCCGCCGCGCGCGAGCTGACGGCGCTGCGTTCGCAGATGGCGGCCGCCTGTCCGGGCGATGCGACGATCGCCTTGGCGCCGGGTGCCGACGCGCTGCGCGCCTTTGTGGCGGAGCTCGGGGCGGGCATGGCGGATGCGCTGCCCCCGGCGGACGATCTGGATGCGCTGGAGGCCGGGCTGGGCGAGGCGAGGCTTGCCGAGGCGGACGCCGCGGGACGGCATGACGACAGCCGGATTGCGCTTTCGAAGGCGGAGACGGTGCTCGCCAGGACGCAGGCGGAGCTGGGATCGGCGCTTCGCGAGGATGTGGCGGCGCGGGAGGACCTCCGCAATGTCCTCGAGGGCGGCGATCGCGGAGCGCTGGAGGGTGCGCTCGCCGAGGCAAGGCGCGAGCGGGCCCAGAAGCTCGAGGCTCTGGAAGACGCGCGCGAAGGCTCAAGGGCGTTCGATGTCGACGCCATTCGCCGGCGTATCGAGAATCTCGATCGCGCGGCGAGGCGTGCGGGCGAGGAACGGCTCGAGCTGACCGCGAGGATCGCGTCGCTGGAATCGACGATCGCGCGCGAAGGGACGACGGGTCCCGCCGGCGTCCTCGCCGAGGCGCGCGAGGAAGAGGATGCCGCCATCGCCGCGGTCGACAAGCTGCGGCGCGAGGCGGACGTGCTCGAGATGCTCCGCAGCGTGCTCCTGGATGCCGCGAACGAAGCGTCGCGGACTTTCATGGGGCCCGTCACGCGGCGCGCGGGCCATTATGTCGAGCGCCTGCTCCCGGGCTCCGGCCTGTCGTTCGACGAGGCGCTCGGGCTTTCCGGGGTCGCGAGGGCGGGGATGGAGGAGGCCTGTGCGGATCTCAGCCGCGGCACCCAGGAGCAGCTCGCGATCCTGACGCGCCTCGCATTCGCTGACCTGCTGCTCGAGGACGGGGCGCCGGTATCGCTGATCCTCGACGATCCGCTCGTCTATTCCGACGACACGCGTCTGGAGACGATGACGGATATCCTCAAGGATGCCTCCAGCCGCATGCAGGTGATCCTGCTCACTTGCCGGTCCAAGGCGTTCCGGCATGTGGACGCGAACCGGATGATGCTGAAGTGAGGGGGTGGAGCTGCGCGGGCGTTGCATGGGCGGGGCCGGTGGTTCAGTCGACGCCAGGCTCGTCGCAGGCACCCGGGCGATGAGGGCCCACGTGTCGATGCATTCGTTTTGGAATGCATGGCGGCATTCTTGCCTTATGAGGTGAACCTGCTTCGAGGCTCGCATGGGCCATCGGTCGGTACCGCCCCTGGTTCGGTTGTTCGGACCCGATGGCCCCGATCTCGAAAGCAGCCAATTCGCTGAGCGATCGCGGAGCTGTCGCTATTGGGGACATTCCCGACGTTCGCACGGGAGATGTTGAACGGCAGCTTTTGTCAGGGGCCGACGTTCAGCGTTTGTCCGGGCGGCGTCGCGTTACGACTGAAGTTGGGCCGGTAGCGGCCTGTCGGCTTTCAGCGCCAAAAAGCGGGAAGCGGACCTGCGCCGAACGCGACGTCGAGCAGAGGAAACGCAGTTGAGTTCCCGATGCCCAGGAGGCTCCCGCGGCCAAAACCACAAGCGATTGAGGTGCGGGCCTGCGCCGGCCGCATCACGACGCCGGCCCTCGTACCTTTTTTGTTGCCCAAAACTTCGAGTCTGATACCCAAACCTCGGGAAGTTGGGGGGTGATGACCCAACTTTGGGGATGATGATGAAGCTCGTGCCGAAACGCCTAGCGTTACAGCTGACCGGCCTGACGCCGGCCAAGCTGCGGGAATGGACGAGCCGGCGCGCCCTCATCCCGGCAGATCAGCCTGCCCGCAAACAGGGGTCTTCGGCTCAATTCAGCTGGCAGACCATCCTTGTCCTGCGCATGGCGGTCATCCTGAAGGACAAGTTTCGCCTCGAACTTCAAGCCCACCGACATCTGTTTGCCGGACTTCGTCGTGCCCTCAAATCGCGCTCATTCATCGCGCTGTGGGGTCAGGCACTGGTCCTGCGGAGTCCTAACGACTGGTCATTTGTCGATGTGGGCCATGCCGACAGGTCACGGGACGATGCGATCATCGTCCATCTCGACCCGCATCTCGAGATCCTAGCAGTGGGGTTCGCGCTGCCACGCCCTGCCGAGGCGGCCGGTCAATTCGATCTGTTTCCCGCGCTTCCCGTCGCTGCGTCGCCCGCGAAAGCCCCAATGGTCGCGGTTGAGACGCGAAGGCGATCGGCATGACGAGCGCGGCATTCAAGTCTGCGCTCGAAGCGACGGGCTATTTCAACAGCGAAGGCCGCCCTGCGCCCGGGATGACGGTCGCAGGGAGCGACGTCCCGCCACGCCTGCGTGCCGTCATCGCTGACGACCGCGTCGGCCTGAACGCCGATGCGGTATTCTCAGCCCAGGGCGCACCGGCCAACATCTTCAAGGATGCGGGCGAGGCGCCGCCGACCCCCGCCGATCTACGTGGTTGGTACGAGGCGGCATGGAACGTCGGCGTAGCGCCGCTACTCTGGATTGTGACGCCCACCGATGTCCGGCTATACGATTGCTACGCTGCGCCCGACGCATCGCCTGAAGAATTGGACCCGCCCGAACTCGATCGCTTCGATCTCGGCTCGCCCGAGCGCTTGCGCGCGCTGGACGCAGCGTGCGGCCGATTGACGACCGAGACCGGCGCGTTCTGGGCCAGCAATGTCGGCGCACGCATCGATCGCAGGCACCGCGTCGATCGCGAGCTCTTGGCTGAGATCAGCGCGCTCGAAGATCGCCTTGTGGCCTTGACGCCCGCCGACGCCTCGCCTCGCGCACAGGCGCTCGCCCGCGACATCGCCCAGCGATTTGTCGGGCGCTGCATCTTCACCTGGTATCTGCTCGACCGAGGCTTGGCTCAGCCCTTCCTGCCAAGCAATCTGTCCTCCGACCTGAGCGACATGTTCGCCACACCGGAGAGCACCCTTGGCCTGTTCCAATGGCTACGCGCGACCTTCAACGGCGATCTGTTCCCCATGGACGATCCCGGCGCGGAACGTGAGCATCTGACGGCAGCGCATCTGGAACCGATCCGCGACTTCATCGAGGGCCGCAGCCTGATCCCCGATCGCAAGGGGCAGGGCCGATTGTTTCGATTCCGATTCAATGCCATTCCGATCGACCTCATCAGCTCGATTTACCAGCAATTTGCCCGATCGAGCGCACTCGACGAAGCCAACGCCCAGAGCCTCCACTACACGCCGGTCGAACTGGTTCACCTGACTCTCGATCCGGTCTTCGAACAATTCCCCGCCGGCGGCACGGTTATCGATCCGGCTTGCGGCTCGGGCGCGTTCCTGGTCGAGGCCTTCCGGCGACTGGTATGGCGCGCGAGCGAAGGCGGCCCGGCGTCGCGCAATACCGTCAGGCAAGTGCTCTACGGGCAGTTGTTCGGAATAGACATCAACCGGTCGGCGCTCGGCATTGCCGCTTTCAGCCTGTATCTCGCCGCGCTCGAACTCGACGAAGATCCGATCAACGATCTCGCCGACCTTAAATTCGATCGACTGATCGGGCGCACGCTGTTCGAGGCGAATTCTCTCGGCGCGCTTCCGGATAAGATCAGCTCGACCACCTTCTCGGCTGTGGTCGGCAATCCTCCCTGGACGTTCGTCAGCCAGACCGTGCCGGTCGCAAAGCCGTCGACGCAGCAGGACAATACGCCTCGGCCGCGCCGAAGCCCTGATTGGGCGTTTCTGACCCTAGCCGCCCGCCTTGCCGGTGAGACCGGGCGGGTTGGCATGGTCATGAAGGCCACGCCATTCTTCTCGAAGGATCGCCAAGCAGTTGCCGCGCGAAGCGACTTGCTGAAGCGCATGGCGCCGACGGCGTTGATCAACCTGTCCTATCTTCGCCGGGAAAAGCTGTTTCCCGACGCGGTCGGGCCGGCCCTGCTGTTTCTGGCGCGCTGTGCCCTGTCGACCGCCGAGGATAGGCTTCTGGTCGGGTCGATCCCGTGGACACCGGACTTCCGTCGGACCGGCGTCTTTCATGTTGGGCCAAGCGAAATTCGTTCGATCCCGTTGGATCGCGTTTTGTCTGTCCCGCCGTTCCTGAAGGCAGCGACGTTCGGATCCGTACGCGACGGATGGCTGATCGATCGTCTCGAGCGCGAATTTCCTACCTTGGGAGAGGCACTCGACCGGATCGGCCTTCATGCTCGCACGCATCGCGGACAGGGGTTCAAGGTCAACGGCAAGGGGCAGACCAAGAGCCCCGCAGACTATTTCGACCTGAAGGTCGTAACGCCGGATAATTTCACGCCCTTCTGGCTGCGCAGCTCACTCGACGCTTTCGAACACGAAACCCTCCACCGCACCCGCTCCCGCGCAATATTCAAGGGGCCATTGCTTCTATGCTCCAAGGTTGGCTCTGAAGTCGCAGCGCAGCGTGGTCGCTATAGTTGTGCGGTTGCGGACGTGGACCGACTGTACACCGAGAGCTTTTTCGGCATTTCTTTCGCGGAAGCAGATACCCGCTTCGCCTATCTGCTCTCCGGCATCCTCAATTCGTCCCTGACCTCGTTTCAGTGCGCTTTGGGTGGTCCGACATGGGGGCTGGAGCGCCCGACTGTCCAACCGCACGATCTGCTTTCGCTACGCGTTCCTCACTTCGACGCGGTCGACAACGCTCAAATCACAGCCGTCATCGATGCCGAGCGGGCTGCGGCGCGTAGCCCGGGCGACTCCGAGATTTTGAAGGCGCTCGATCGCGCCGTGTTCGACCTGTACGAACTCGAACCGGAGGAAGCGGTCCTCGCGTCCGAAGCCGTCGATAAGGCACGGTACCTCATTTTTGAGAACCGTGTTGAACGGGCCGGATTCGTGCTGTCTGCCGGTGACGCCGACATGCGAAACTACGCGGGCCAGGTCGTCGCCACCGTGAACGCCTATCTACGTGCCCGGGGAGAGCGGCATCTTGAGGCGCATGTCTATGATGAAAAGCTGATCGCACCGGACTGCGATCGACTTATCCCCGGGGTCACCGCAGTACGCCTGAACATGGCACCGGGCGCCCCCGGTACAACGCCGGTCGTGCGCGACGGCGACCGGAACGATCTGGCTGGTCTCGCCCGCTTACTCCGCGGCCGGTTCGACGCGGACGTCCCGCCTTATCTCAACGAGCGTCGGCAACTGCGCATCTACAGCGACGATGCCCTGTTCATTCTGAAGCCTTCTGAACGGCGATATTGGACTCGCACGATCGGGCTCAACGATGCCGACGTGATATTAGCCGACCATTGGCTGCGGAGGCGCGATGGCGCTCCTCGGGCCTGATCAACCCTATGGCAACCCGGCGTTCGCGCTATCCTCGGACGAAGTCGACACTGTCCTCGACCTCGTATGCCGCGGTGTCGACGAAGCGCGGCAGCACGTCACGCCGGGTATGCTCGAGGTGCCGACGACGATCGTCGTTCGAAAAGCGATACGGCGCGTCAAACGCGCGCTCGGGATCACCAATCTGCAGGTTCGCGGCGAGCATGAAGTCGACAACATGGCGACTAACGATCCGGCGATTCTCGGCCGTATCGATATTACCCTGCAGTTCTCCCACCAGTTCGGCAATGAAGACGCCTTCGTCGCAATCGAGTGCAAGCGCGTCGACGCAGCCAAACCTAGCCTTAGCGCCAGTTATGTGACTCAAGGCGTTGAGCGCTTTGCTAGCGGCCAATACGCCAATGGTCATGATTGGGGATTCATGCTCGGCTATGTGCTGACCTTGCCGGTCGGCGGCATCGTAACAACGATCGACCAGCGCATTCAAAATGCCTATGGCAAGGAAGCCGTCCTCGTGCCCAGCGCCTCGCATCCCATGGCTCTCGCAGTGTTGGAGAACGCGCTGGCCCAGACCCCGGACCACACCATTCGCCTGCGCCACATCTTTGTCGACATGGTCGCTGCCGCGCCCCTCACTGCCCCTTAGCCTCCCGAGGCCGGCGATTGTGATGCTTCCAATCGCAGACCCTTGGGCGTTGGTTCAGTTTGCACGCGCTATGCCCGGGATCACCTGGGCACTCAGATGTCCGGCAACGCGTAATCGATTTATCTGCCCCGATGATCGCCGACGGGCGCGTCCATCTGAACGGCTGTTCGTGGGTCAGGCACACCGCTCGTCGTACGACTGAAAGTGGGGCGCATTGCCGACCGGCAGCTTTTGCGGAACCGGCCCGGCAATTTCCGAGTCGGAAGTCGACTGTCTAATTTGGAGCTGGATTGAGAGGATAGCTGACGCTCACGCGGAGTCGGCTCCCGACCAGATATTGCCGTTCACGTCTGATGGCGCGAATGTCCGGGTCTGCAAAGAGCTGCCGATCAGCATCATGAAGCTGCCGGTCGGTAGGCGCTCAGACATTGTCGTTCGGCGCGTCGCGATGGCTTCTCGAAACAGCCATTCGGGAAGCCGCTACTAAGACGGATAGAGGGTGCTGCACCATGCGCGAACCCTGGTCGCTTCGGCGTCGTCTCCGTAATCGCAATCCCCGCATTCACTCCACACGTTGACCAGGACGACGCATCCGCACCGGCCGGCGCCGTTCCCGTTTTCGCCTATCCCGCGCTGCCCTTTCGTCTGGCGAGGGGCTTTCCACCACCCGAACGGGCCGGAGTTCGGTCGCTATACGGCCCGACGCGCCAGCCCGGTCTCGATCAGCTGCCTCACACCTGACGAGCCCAGCTTGTTATGCAGGCCATTGTAGGTCTGCCCGCTGCCGTTCCAGACGCTGGCCTTGCCGACCAGCATGAGATCGCCGCGTAGTATCCGGTTCACCAATCGTGCGGAATCGGGCAGGGGATCCTCGGGGTCATTTGTGAAGCCGCGGTCCCACGCGCCGCGCTCCGCATACTCCCCACCGCCAAGATCGACGAGCTCCTCCTGGTCGCGGATACGTCTCGGCGTGTCATCGTCTTCATCCGTGAGATACACCCCGGACTCCGCCAGTTCCATCTGCTCAATGTAGAGGTAGGATTCCGCCGGCTCAGCCTCGATGCGCTCCAGTCGGAGACGAACGGGCCGCCCAATGTAGACAAGACTATTGGTAACGCGGAATTCGAGACAGCCGGGCTCAGACCGCGAGAGGCGCACACCGGTGAGGTCGTGGCCGCCACCAGCCGGGAAGTGGCAATGATTTTGCCCGGATCCCATGAATGCGTCCAGCACGCGGGCCATCTCTGCAAGCGTGTCCCAAGATAGGGAGGCGGAGCCGGAGGCACCCGGTACGCTGTCGATCCTCTTCACCCATTCAGCACGGCTGCGCACACGGTATGCTTCGCGTTGGCTCATAAGTTGGCTCTGGACTTTCGCAGACGGAGCCTTCGCCTGATCGATCGCATGGTTGGCGTGCGCGAAGTTCTGGAAGCCTGCCTGCACAGATGCAGCATTGAGCGCAGCGCTTCTGGTCAGCGTCGAGTTGGATTGAAGCCGCTTGGCTAGCCGCTTGATGCCCGCAATGGTTTTTGGGCGCAGCTCTTTGATATCGGACATGTCATTCTCCCGATCCATACTGCCAAGCGTCGCCCGCCCACCACCTAGCAACGGATCCGAAGAGGACCGTCGTTTCATCAGAACAGTGCCGATCACGGCTTCGCTGCTGGCGGGCGGCAGGCTCCTGTAGAGAGCCTTGCCGGCAATATAGGCGTCGGGTGGAAAGACGAACACCCCCCTTTCGTATGACTCACGCGACGACAGCATCTGCTATGCCGGAGACATGGCTCGTGAAGATATGAAATGGAATGCGTGGAGGAGTTTCGGTGCGTTGGCCGCATCTGACGCCACGCTGAGACTGTCCGGCACCTCAGTTCGGCTTTCGGCGCTTACACGTCGCCTGAGCCGTTGCTCATTTCACGAGTTGGCGACTGCTGTAGGCGGACTTCTCACGGAATCCGAAAATCAGCCGGCGACCTTCAGGCTCGAGATGCTCTCCTCCCTAGCGGCCGTGCATGCGGATGGTGCACGCGCGCCATCCGCAGCGCATCTGCGCGAGTGGCTGAACGATGCTCTGCTGCGTGACGACATCGGTCAGCTTGAGGATCCGGTCGAAGACGTCTTCGTGTCGAACGTCCCCTCTCCCGAAGGCAATCGGCGCCTGTTCGATGGACTGTGGGGTGACAACGATACTGGTGTCAGGGCGCTGCTGCAGGCAGTGCTACGCTTCAGCGACCGTGAATGGGCTGCGGAAGCTCTATCTTCCTGCCTTGCGCTGCTCAAGCTGAGTGACGTCCTCGCCGAGCGGAGCGGCTTGGAAAGGTATGCTCTGTCGGCGGGACGGCCGAGGCAGAAACTGCGGATCGTCAGCAAAGACCTGGAGGAGGCGAAAGGTCGGGTGACCTTCTCGGTCAGCGACCTGCGTGGCCTCGCCATACGCGCACCGTTGCTCCGCCCGTTTGTACTTCTGGAAGAGCATCGGGCTCAGATCGAAGGCGAGACCCTCGGCAATACGACGTTCGAGAGGCGGCCGCTCATATGGAATGGCAAAGCCATCGTCGTGGCGCTTCCGACCGCCATAGGCGCCGCCATCCGCAGGTACATCATCGAGTGCGCGCGCGAAGCGGGAGATCTGCCCGAGGTGGAGGATCTCGTCGCGAACCTCCATCTGGCTGAACTGGCGGGCCCGGGGCTGGCGGGCCTTCGGATCAAGGGCATCCGGTCACCGCAGCCCCTGATCGAGCGCTGTCGCGACTTCGTGGCTGAATTCGACGATGGCGGCGTGATCCACGTGGTACATGTCCACGAAGACCTATCCGACGCGTTGGACCAAGGGCTTCGCTCCCTTCAGCGTCTTCCCTCTGAACTGACTGCGGCCCTCATCGCGACATCGAGGGAATTGGCCGGCAAGGCGGGCTATCGCCGAGGGATGACGGTTGTCGTCCACGCGGGCATCGGTCGGGGCTTCGCGACTATGCTGCCGGAATCGATAGATGGCTGGCATTTCACGGGCATCGAGCAGTCCGACCTTGCACGCATGTGGTGCGAGCATGATTTCGACGCCCTTCGTCTGTGGAAGATCCTTGACCAGGACAGTCGCCTGGCCTCCCGGGGCTACGGGATCCATAACGTCAATGGCCTCGTCAACCTATACGGGTTCATGCAGGCGCATTCGATGGCGATCGTGCCGGACGAAGTCGCGCCCGGCCCCTTCGAGATCGCGACGAACTTCATCGCCAACGTCCGCCAGCGTCTTCGATCCCTCATCGACGCCCATGTCACGCGAGGACCCGGCGCGGGCCACTGGGTCGAGGTCCAGCGCACTAGCCTCGACGTCTTCTTCGGCGAGGTTGAAAGGCTTCCCCTCTATTCGAGCGTCGCAGAAGCCGTCGGCGGACGCCTGCTATCCTGTGTGGAGACGGCGTCACGTCCTTGGTGGATAGAACTGGTCGCTACAGCCGTGACGCCGACCGGGAAGTCGGTGGAGTATCAGGTCTGGGACGCAGCTCAGAACTGGCTGGTGCGGGCCGTCCCCCGCTTGGATGCTTTGCTGCCCAACCTCCCGTCCGGCAAGATCAGTATCCGTATCTCCGTCCCTGGTGCGGACGAGATCGGCGGCGCGCCACCTCCACCGGACGCAGCGTTCGGTCCGCCCAAGGTGGATCTCGATGACGGCGCTATCGTGATCGCCTGCGGAGCGGACCATCTCCGAAGTTTTGGTCGGGCCGAGAACATAGGTGAGCGCCTGATTATTGGGGCGATCATCCGCGGAGCCTTCGCTCTGTCAGGCGCGGACATCGACCATGATGGGGTCGAGGCCCTGTCCCTCGATATTGCCGGGTCGACGCAGGCGCGTTTCTTCCACATGCTGCCGCCTCGCACACCGAGCGCGCTGGTTTATGCCGCCGCGGGTCTCGGACGGCCTCGCCTGCTCCAGCAGGAGGATCTTTCATGGAGTCGCCTTGATCTGGCCGGCGTTTCGGGATGGACCGGTGGTAGCGGCACGCTGTCTAAAGACGACGCATCCACCATTCTGAACGCCGCCGTCGAGGCGGTCTGGGCCCGCGTCCGTGCGCTGATGATGACGTTGGATCGGGAGAGGTTGGCCACCTTCACGCTGAACAATCACGATCGTGTCGCATGGGATCGGCAGCAATGGGCGCAGACCGCGTCGGCGCTTCTTGCGCTGTATCGCGACCAGGCGGACATCGTATCGGCGTTCAACCACATGGAGTCGAAGCGCGGCATGGCATCGCTCGCCAGCCGCGTGATCGCGGAGATGGCGATATGCACATGTCCGGAGGCGGGCGGCATGGATGTCACCCAGGCCGACTTCGATGAAATGCTCGCCGATGTCGCGGTCATCATCGAGTGTGCCAACCAGAGCGACGCGATCCGCTGGGATCTGGTCGCGAGTATGCCCGTCGTCACCCCTAGTGGTGCGTTGACCTTCGACGGCTCGTTCCAGCGGACCCAGCAGCGCCCCTATTACGAGGCCCAGGGAGAGCGCGATTTTCGGGGCTCCGCGAAGGATTACGGGAGCAATTTCAGCTCAGTTCCGGCTGCATCCGCCTTGAAGATCGACATGCAGTGGAAGGCGGCGATCGAAGCCGAATACGCGATCAGCCTGCAGGGGCTGGTTCGGCTTGCGAGCGGATTGGCCAACGAGGCCGCCGCGACTGGCAGCAACATGCTTCGTCTCATACGGAGCGAACTGGTCGGGCGGATCGCGGGCCCCGCGGATGACGAGCCCGCGATCGACGCGGACCGCTGCTACGATGCGTTGTCGCTTCGTCCGCGGGCCGCGTGGGACGAGGATGATCCGGCCGGCGCCAAGAAGCGCGACTGGTATCCATGGCGCTTCAATCGAAGGCTTTCACTCCTTCAGCGCCCGTTCCTCCAGGTCGGCGGCGGGGAGGATCCTGTCATTCTGGTCTATCCGACCCTTCTGGACCATTTCGTCCAGCGGCTTCTCGAAACCGGGAAGGGATTGCTGCCGGTCGAGCTGTATTCAATGAAGGAGATGCGCAGTTGGATCGGCACCGCCGTCAACCGTGAAGGGCATGAGTTCAACCGTCGGGTGGCCGATCGGATGGTCGAGGTCGGATGGAAGGCCCGCCCGGATGTGAAGCTGACGGAACTCGGCGGCAAGCAGAAGTTGGGAGATGTCGATGTCCTTGCCTGGCACGAGGAATCCGGGCGTGTCCTAGCCATCGAATGCAAGCGCCTTCAGCGTGCCCGCTCGATCGGGGAGATCGGGGAGAGGCTGCAGGAGTATGCGACCCTTGCTCCACCGGGTGGCAAGCGCACGCCCATCCAGAAGCATCTCGACCGGATCACATTCCTGAAGGCCCAACCGGCTGGGTTGGCCAGGCTGACCGGCATCCCGGTCGATCGACTCCAGCTGGATTCCGCCCTGGTCACGGATCATCTGGTGCCCATGCAGTTCTCCAAGCGGGCCCAGGCCTTGGTGGATCATATCGTCGACTTCCGCAGCATCGCGGCTGATCTCTCGCCTAACCGAAGATAGAGGATTGCCGAACCTTCCGGAGGAAATCGTCGATGAACGTCGGCTCATCGAGCGACCCGACTATCCGGGGGCGCAGAGTTCGAACGACATTCGTCCGAGGGAACCAGGCACCGAAATGCTCGCTCTCGCCCAGTGACTGAAGTGCCAAGGTGATCGCGAACGGACCTTCGACTTCCTGCATGACGAAGAAGGCCGCAAGCTCGCCCAGATAGCGTTTCACTTCCTCGTTGAACTCGTGCATTCCCAGGCGCCCTTCGCCGCTCAGCTGTCGAATGGCGAAGGCGGCATGGGCGTGCACGAACCAGTCGTCCCGGACGAACAGGCGCTCGACCCCCTGAGGCTTCAGGTCGATGGCGATGATCTCGTGTCCGTCTTCCACGGCCTTGAACCAGGGATCGGAATGCGGGTGGAACACCGGACCCGGATATCGGATCTGATCGCCCTGTTCGAAAGCGTGACGATGATGGTCGAAGTGTTCCTGCGGGAGGATGCCGATCCTGAGCGCCTGCCGCATCGCCAGGCGTCCACCCGCCTGCACTCTGACGTCTTCGCTGGCTGTGAGTTCCTCGAGCCGTGCCATCCACGCCGACTCCTCCACGAACCGGCTTCGCAGCATCCCCGGGTCGATCGGAAGGTTCCGAGCGCCCGATCGGATCAGATAGCCTCCGGAGAGACGGTTCATGAATGGCGCGCCGGAATGCTGCGGAATCTGGATATCGAGGATGAAGCCGGCCTCAAGGTGCAGCGGCACAACCTGAACGTCCAATGGAACTGGCGCTATGCTGTCCTGGATGAGCGTTTGGATCCGCAGCGCCGCTTTATCGGCGTCACCGGGAATTGGACGGAAGCTGTCGAACCGGCCACCCTTCTCCTCTACGCCCACCACGATGCGTGCGGGCCCTCGGTTGAGGAAGGCCACGACATCGTCGAGCAGACGGATCTTTCCCTCGAACTTGTCGATGTTCACCTCGCGCTTGAAGTCGAGGGATTGGCTTTCCTGCAGGCCACCGTGGGCGATCTGCGGGATGGTGAGAGGGGCGAGCGTCCTGCGGCGTCGCTCCGGCCTGTCTGGTTCAGTCACGGTCACCTTGATCATGGCATTGCGTCGTCATCCAAGAGGAACTGGACCGGGCGGGCGGATTTCAGATTAACTGCCGACCGAATTTGGCGATAGCTGTCGTATAGCGGACCGTATCCGAATAACGGCTTCGTCCCAAGGGCGGACCTCCGCAAGCTGTGCTCAGTTTGATGAACGAACGGCGGGTTTCAGGGTCGCGCTGCCAGCCTTCGAATGTCTGATATTGAGGCGCAAAGCCGACCGGCCAGTTTGCTCGACCCGAATGGCGGGTTTCAGCAAAAGCCGACGCTCACATTAACGCCGTTGAATGTCTCGAGTTGGTCGGCTGCCGACAGTCCGGAATTCGACGGCCCTTGGGACATTCTCGACGTTCCTGCAAAACAGCTCGAACGTCCGCCGTTGCCAGAACCCGACGTTTGAGAGCCGAACCGCCTTGCCATACTGAACGCGAAAGGCTGGTCGGAAGCGGACCTCTCTAAAACTACGCCCTGGATTCCGGCTATTCCCGCGACGGTACCCGAACACCGCCAGACGGGCTCGGTCCGGACGAGCCTGTGATCAGGCTCAGGCAAAAAACACGCGCCCCTCGTAGGAAATCTCGCAGCCAATCGTCCTTGCTCTGATAGTCTTGCCGGAACAGGAAGCGAAGGGTTCATTGCCGTCCGATCGCCGAGCCATTGTCGCCTGGGTGGGGAGCAATATCGTTCCGCACGAAGGTGAGCTGCGCGCACGGCTCCGGCGTATGGCGGTCGCCGAGCATGAAATCGGCGACATCGTGCAGGATACCTACCTCAAGCTCGCCAGGCTTAACGATGTTTCCCACATCCGGGACGGGCGCGCCTATTTCTTCACCGCAGCGCGTACGGTGCTCCTCGACCGCATTCGCCGCGACCGGATCGTGCGGATCGACAGCCTTGCCGAGGTCGATGCTCTCGCCCTTGCCGACGAGGCGCCGGATCCCGAGCGGCGCGTCAGCGCCCGCCTGGAGCTCGAACGGGTTCGCGCGCTGATTGATGCGCTTCCCGACCGGTGCCGCGAGATATTCCACATGCGCCGTGTCGAGGCCTTGCCGCAGCGCGAGATCGCGGCGCGCATGGGCGTCAGCCAAGAGGTCGTCGAGGCCCAAACCGTACGCGGTCTGAAGCTCATCTTGAAGGCGATCGCCGCGCAGGGGCGAAATGAAGGACAGCAAGCCAGTTTGCGAAAGAGAGAAGATGGCAAGCAGCGAAACTGACGAAGAGACGGCCGCCTCCTGGGCCGTGCGTCTCGACGGCGGACCGCTCGAGGCGGTCGATCAGGAAGCACTCGATCAGTGGCTCGCTGCGGATGAACGCCGGGCCGGCGCCTTGCTGCGCGCCGAGGCCGCGCTCGCCTATCTCGATCGCGGCAGGGCTTTGGGAGCAGGGGAGGAGCACGAGAGCAAGGCCCGTCCGGCGCGGTTCTGGAAGCCGCTCGTCGCTACCGGATCGCTGGCGGCGACAATCGCTCTTGCCTTTCTGCTCGTCCCCGCCAGCCCTGCCGACCGGATCGAGATCGCGACAGCTATCGGTGAGATCAGGCGGGTGCCGCTGGCCGATGGTTCGGTCGCATCCGTCAACACCGACAGCGACGTCGAAATCGAGATGTCCGACGACCAGCGCAGGATCAGTCTCAAGCATGGCGAGGCCTGGTTCCAGGTCGCGCATGACCGGACAAGGCCGTTCCTGGTTGAGGCCGGAACGGTGAGGGTGCAGGCGGTGGGCACGGCCTTTTCGGTGCGCCGCACAGCGTCCGGCGCCGAAATATTGGTGACGGAAGGCGTCGTGGAAGCCTGGTCGCAAGGCGGCGACGGGCGTGTTCGCATCTCGGCGGGAAATCGCGGCTTCGTGCCTGAGGGAAGCGTTGGCGTGAAAGTGACGCCGGCGCCCGGCGGGATCGATCGCGCGCTGGCGTGGCGGACCGGCGAGCTCGCGCTCGACGGCGAGAGTCTCGGTTTCGCGGCCGGTGAGCTCAATCGCTATAATCGTCGCGCCATCGTGATCGACAATCCCGCGCTCGGGCGCGAACCGCTTGTCGGCTATTTTCGCGTCGACCAGCCAGAGGCTTTTGCGCGTGCCGTAGCCTCGACGCTCGGCGCGCGGGTCCGGGTGGAAGGAGAGGCGATCCATCTCGATCGGTGAGTTTGAAATATTTCCGGAACCCGCCATCGGAAAATTTTTCGCGGCTCGTCCTGTCATGCGGGGAGCCGGACAAATCTCGGCCGGGGAAGGAGCATGACATGCAGGGACTGATCGCGGGGATTTCGTTTGAACGGCGGTTGATGGCGGGTGCGGCCGTGATTGCGGCTGTTGCCGTTTCGGCACCGGCGGTTGCGCAGACACGCAATTTCGACGTGCCCGAACAGCCCGCCTCGCGCGGTATCCCGGCCTTTGCGAAGCAGGCAGGCGTCCAGATTCTCGCGAGCGGCAGTCTCGTCGCCGGCAAGCGCACGAAGCAGGTACGAGGGCGCTATCCGGTCGAGGAAGGGCTCAGGCGCCTGCTCGACGGAACCGGCCTTGTCGCGAGCTTCAACGGTAGCGGGCAGATCATCACGATCCAGCCCGCGCCGGCCGCGAAGGCCTCCGCCGTCGAGGAGGAGCGAGCCGCCGCGAGTGAAGAGATCGTCGTGACGGGCACAAATATTCGCGGGGTTGAACCGGACTCTTCGCCAATACAGCGCATCTCTCGCACGGAAATCGATGCACGGGGCGCGGTCACCGCCGAGCAGCTGATCACCCAGCTGCCCGCCAACTTCAACAGCGTGAACGCAAATGCCGTCGGCGCAACGCGCGACTTTTCGAACGTCTATGCGGTCAACGGCGTCGACCTGCGGGGCCTGGGGCCGGGAACGACGCTTGTTCTCCTGAATGGCCGCCGCCTGGCGCCGTCTGCCAACGGCATCGCGGTCGATGTCTCGCTCATCCCGATGCCCGCCGTGGAACGCGTCGATATCCTGACGGACAGTGCCTCGTCCATCTACGGGTCCGATGCGGTTGGTGGCGTCGTCAATTTCGTCCTGCAGGATCGCTTCGACGGACTGGAGGCGGCCGCGGGTATCGGCTTTACCGACGATGGCGCCCAAGACGAATTCCGGGGCGCGCTTACCGCCGGTACGCATTGGAGCAGCGGCCATATCGTTGCGAGCGTCAATTATCTTGATCGCTCGCCGCTGGATACGAGTGAACGGAGTTTTGCCCGCGGGGTCACCGGGCTCTATTATCTCGTGCCGAAAGAAACCCGGGGCGGACTTTTTATCAGCGCGGGGCAGCGGGTGGGAAACCGCTTGGCGCTGAGCGGCGAGGTGCTGGTCGGGGGGCGCGACACCAGCCAGGCGGTCTTTCGCTACAATGGCCTGTCAGGAGGGCGGCCAAATACGGTCTCCGATACATATGACGGTCGCGCTCGCAACCAGTTCGTCTCGCTCGGCGCATCCTATGATGCGGGGGCGCCGCTCCGCCTCGAACTGGCCGGGTCCTTTTCGCGGGTCAACGAGACCAGTCATGTCACACGGGTTCCCAGCCTGACGCCAGCGAGCGAGTATACGACCCGTTCGCTCACCCGCGGCTATGATATCGGTCTGAAGGCGGATGGCGTGCTTGTGCAGCTTCGGTCCGGCAAGCTCGCCTATTCCGTCGGCGGCGGGTTTACCCGGGAAAGCCTTGTCCAGGACAATGCCATCACGGTCGTCCGGCCAAAGCGCTCGACCCGTTACGCCTTTGGTGAACTTCACGTTCCGCTGATCGGCCCCGACAATGCCGTGCCGATGATCCATCGGTTCGAGGCCAATCTTTCCGGGCGCTATTCGGATTATTCGGACTTTGGGAGCGATTTCAGCCCGAAGGTCGGCTTGCTGTGGTCGCCGGTATCCGGGTTCAACATTCGCGGCAGCTACGGCCTGTCCTTCCGGGCACCCTATCTGAGCAACCTTGCCGAAGGCGGAATCTATCAACTTTATAATGTGACGGGCTTCGGTTTGCCGAGCCCGATGCCTGGCGTCGCCAGTCCGGTGGGGCTCTACATCGATGCGGGCGTGGTTTCCGATCTTCAACCTGAAACCGCGAAAATCCTGACATTCGGAACCGACATCAAGCCGGCCCCGATACCGGGGCTCGGCCTGTCGATCACATTCGTTCGCATCGACTATGACAACCGGATCTCGCGTGGCGATACGAGCCGCGGAACGGGCTTCTTCTTTCAGCCCTCGCTCTACCCCGAGCTGTTCAACTTTTCGCCGTCTCGCGACGATTTAAGTGAAATCCTCGCCACAGCGCGGGTGGCGCCCGGAAATGTGACCGGCTTCGACCAGTCGAACCTCGACGCTCTTGTTAACAACGTCGACTACATCGTCGACAATCGGCTGCGCAACATCGCGTCCTCGAAGCAAAGGGCGCTCGACGCGGCACTCTCCTACCAGTTCGCGCTCGGCCGTACGGAAATCTCGCTGGGCGGGCAGGCCACCTATATCCTGTCCTACAAGGCACGGACCGCTCCAAGCTCCGGCCCCATCAGCCAGATCAACCAGTTCGGCAAGCCGGCGGATTTTCGGGCGATGAGCTATGCGGGGTTCAGGCACGACCAGTTTTCCGCACGCCTCAGCGCCAACTACATTACGGGATACGACAACCCGATCACGCCGGCATCTCCCCATATCGATGACTGGCTGACATTGGACCTGACCGCGAGCTACCGCTTTGCCGAACGCAGCGGCCCATTGAAGGGGCTGTCGGCCCATTTCATCGTCCAGAACCTGCTTGATGCCGCGCCGCCCTATGTGGCTGAACTCGGGCCCGGCACGACCGCGGGCCTGATCGAACCGATCGGTCACGATCCCGCGAATGCAAGTCCGATCGGGCGGTTCATCTCGCTCGAGCTCCGCAAGCGCTTCTGATCATTTCCTGGAGCAATGATCCATGAGGACCTATGCAAGTCTCGCATCCTGTGCGGCCATGGCGCTCGCCGCCGCGCCGGCCAACGGGCAGGATCCCAACGTCGCGGCTGCGTCAGCGCTTGCCTATAGCCATCGCGGCTTTCCGTCGATGATCCATTCGCCTGCCTTGTCGGTGAGTCCGGACGAGCGCTTCGCCGCCTATGTAATCATGGCGCCGACATCGGTCTCGCGCGGAGCCCTTGACGTCTATCAGCAAAGCGGCGCGCCGACGTCGCTGGAGGGGGCGTCTATCCATCTGATCGATCTGGGGACGGACCGGTCCATGCCGGTCTGTGAGGGCGGTAGCAGCTGGAGTCCTGCATGGTCACCCGATGGCAAGAGCATAGCCTTTTATTCCACGCGCGATGGCGCAGTGCGCCTGTGGCGTTACGATCTTTCGAGCGGGGCATGCCAGCGCCTGGCGGCGGACATGGTGAAGGCAACCGACTGGGCGACGAACAAGCCGCGATGGAGTCCTGACGGTTCCAGAATTTTCGTGCCGCTCTGGCCGGAGGATGGACCTGCTTCGCTTGCTTATTCGCGGAAGCGAAGCAACCTTGGCGAGGGGCCGAAGACGTCCGATGGCGAGGTGATGGTCTATCGCAGCATCGCCCCAAAGCGTTCGTCCGGGGCGGAGGCGGAGGCGGGGGCCGGGGCGAGGGCAGGCGCAGACGCTGGCGCGCCGCAGGACGAGGCGGTCGCCTGTGCCGGCTCGTCGCATTTTTCCGCGAGGCTGGCGGCGATCGCGGCGACCGGAGGAAGCGCAAAACCGCTGATCTCCGATCTGGAGGTCACCGGACCGCGGGCGCCGCGCCGTTCCGATCCGACGCCTTATCTGCGGACGTCACCGTCGGGGCGCTGGATTTCCTATCTTGGCGGCACATGCCAGGTCGCCGGTTCCGTGCACGACACTCGGATGTCTTTGTATCTCGTGCCGGCGGAAGGCGGCATTCCGCATCTGGTAACGGCCGGGTTGCGGCCTGCGGACTCGGGAGAGTTCGATCCTCGCTATCGCTGGAGCCCGAACCGGGACGAAATCGTGTTTCTTGCCGACGACAAGCTCTGGCGGGTCCCGGTCGGTGAGGAGGGGCCGGGAGAGCCGGTCGAGCTCGGCAAGGACCTGACGTCTTTCGCCCCCAATATTCTCTGGTTCAGCGGGGACGGGACGAAAATCCTCGTGGGATCCGACGCGCGGGCGAATGGTCGGGCGCTGGACACGTCAAATTATGACATGTCGCTGTCGCTTGTCCCGCTCGACGGCGGGCCATCGACGCTTCTCCCCTTTGACCGCAAGGTCTGGACGCTTTCCAGCATAGTCTCCGCCGACGAGAGCCGCTTCTGGCAAGCCGGGGGATCTCAGCTCCGCGTGATGGCGCGTCGGAAGTCGGACGGCGTCAGCGCGATGCTCGCGCTCGACTGGAGCCGCGGTGTCTCGCAACCGGTCTGGCAGGCCGAGGCGCGCATGACGCGCATAGCGCCACTGCGTGCCGGGATGATCGCCCTGTATGAGGATCTGCGCACGCCGCCTGATCTGAAATCCTTTTCCCTCGACATGCGCACATCGCGCCGGCTTACCAGGGTGGAGCCCGGCCTCGATGGCGCCAGCAATGTCGAGATCGCAACTTTCCATACCGATATCCCCCGCGAGAACGGCGCGATGCAGACGGTGCGCACGGCCATCATCATGCCCCCCGGTACGCCCAGGAATGCGCGCCTGCCCGCTGTCATATGGTTCTACCCGGGAAGCAGGTCGACGGATGCGCTCCAATATTTCGGGGCGCCCGACATCGGCGACCCTGCCTATCTGTTTACGCGCAGGGGCTATGCCGTCGTCCTTGCCGATGTGCCGCTTGGCCCAGGCGAGCAGCGTGGCCATGTGATCGACGAGATCATGGATGCCCTGATGCCGCAGGTCTATCGCGCCGCGGATCTCGGCTATGTCGACATCAACCGGCTTGCATTGCGCGGCACGTCTTTTGGCGGGTTTGCGACTGCCGCCGTCATTTCACGCACCAACCTTTTCCGGGCGGCGATCGCGAGCAGCGGCCGCTACGATCTCGCGGGAGGATATGCGCAGCCGCAATATTGGGGAGACCGCCTGATCGACCCGATGGGCTGGTTCGAGCGCTCGCAGCCGCGGCTGGGCCAGACGCTCTGGGATGATCCGGCGCGCTTTGTCGCCAATTCTCCATATTTTCTTGCCGATCGCATCCGCACGCCATTGCTGATCATCCAAGGGTCTGCGGATCCCGTCGGCAGCTTTGAGGCCGGGAAAATGTTTGCGGCGTTGCGCCGCCTCGGGCGCGAGGCCGAACTTGCGGTTTATGCCGGCGAAGGTCATCAGCCGAGCGACTGGCGACCGAAGCTGGCTTTGGACCAGGTGGAAAGAACGCTCGATTTTATGGATCGCCACCTTCGCGCGCCGCTGACTGCGGAGCAGAAGACCAACTGAGCCTGGACCTGGCGCCCGTCGGCCAGGCGGTTCGAGATACGGGCCGGAAGTTGACGGCTCGGGCTGATCTCGCCATTCGCAGCCCGCATTTTTCCCTCTCCCGCATGTCCCGCTCGCTTCGCGAGCGGTAGGCCGCTGCGCTCCGCTATGCGGAGGCTGCGCTCCGCGGCCTCCGTCAGGGCGCGGGAGCCGAATAGCGGGGCAGTTTAGGCCGGGTCCCGAAACAACTTGGCGCCCGGCTGCATCGGTACGGACGATGATGTCGGCAGCCTGCTTCCGGGCGGCGCATCGTTGGATAATGGTCCCTCCCCCCTAAAGTGCCGCATGCCTGGCCCTGGCCGTTTCAGTTGCAATAGCGGGGGGATGAGCGGCGGCAAATTCTCCGTCGCAGGGACTGCCGGAGCGATCTCAGGCTGGAGGCATCGGCCTTCTGGATCCGGCGATGCCGTGGAGATCGCTTTCGAGATCGGGGCACATGATCCGCGCCGGCGTCGACGAGACTTGCGCCAGCCTGTCGCGTGGCACGCAGGGACAGCTTGCGTTGCTCACCCGGATCGCGTTCGGCGAGATGCTGCTGGAGCAGGGCGGGCCGGTGTCGCTGATCCTCGACGATCCGCTCGTCCATTCCGACGATGCCGGCCTCGATCTGATGATGGAGATCCTGTCGGACGTGGCGACGCGAATGCAGGTCATCCTGCTGACGTGCCGGGATCGCGCGTTCCGGCATGTCGCGGGCAACCGGATCGAGCTGGTAGCGGGTGGGTGATGGCAACTGCATGGCGGAACTGCTGGATATTCCGGTGATGAAAAGGCCCGCGAAATCCTGCTCAAGAAGGTGGCCCACCGTGAAGAGCACCTCGACTCTGTCTACATAGGCCTTCAGCCGATCAGCGCACGGACCCAGTACATCGTGAACCTCAACCGCAAGGAGATGGAGCAGGCCCTGAAGGTGGAGGACTTCCAGCTGTGAGGATCACGCAGCCCGCGGCGGAACGTAGGTGACAGTGCATTGCCAGCCGTCCTCGAAAAGTGCCTGCAGCCCCTTGCCGATGGTGATCGAGTGACGCTGCAAGCCTCCGTCCGGTCCCCGCACGTCGATGTCGACGAACCGGTCGTGGAAATCATCGTCCGGACCACGCTTCGCCCGCCTCGCCAAGGAGAAGCTCGGAACGCCTTTTGGGAAGCTGCGGACCATCAGACTGCCGACCTCCCTACGCCTCACACTTTCGTCCAGATCGCCGTCGATGTCGGGTGCGTATTCGATGGTTATCCCCTCGATGACCCGCGCGCTGGCGGCCAGTTCGCGAAGGAACCGCACCTGCGCATTGCGCGACCACTTGGTGCACAGGGAGTAGGGATCTCGGATCGCCACGTGCGCGAGCGTGCTACTGGCGAAGACAGCCATGATCTCCCGGGTGGGGCGCTCGTCTCCCGCTTCCAGGCGCCAGTAGCGTATTCCGCGGTCCTGCAGGGCTGGTGCAAGCGTGGCTAGGGTTGGCGGTGCGACTTCGGTCGCCACCGCAGGAGACCCGGTAACAGCCGCCACCGGCGCTTTGGAGGCAGCTGTCGACGGCGGTCCCTCTGCCGTCGCTTCGGTTGCGGGACCTGCCTGCGCTACCTCGCCCACATGGCTCTCGCTCGCCAGCGAGACCTCCCGGAACAGCTCGTTCAGGTCGGCGTCACCTGCCTCCGGTGGCATGAACAGATCGCGGGTGAGAGCGCGCTTGCGCTCGATCAGAGCGTCGAGCTTCAGATCGAAGCTGAACGGACCGATGGCGGGGTCCGGATGAACTGCGAGCGGCAGGTGGACATGGACCTCCCGCTCCTGACCGATGCGAAACACGCGGTCCGTCGCCTGGTCCTCGACCGCCGGATTCCACCAGCGGGAGAGGTGGATGACATGGTTCGCCGCAGTGATCGTCAGCCCAACACCGCCGGCGCGGGGTGACAGGATGAGGACGTCGAACTCACCAGGCCGCGACTGAAATTCGTTGACGATGTCCTGCCGCCGCGGTCCCGGAACCTGCCCATTGATCCTGAAAGGCGTGCGCCGCAGCTGGAACTGCGATTGGATCAGGGCGGCCAGACGCTCCTGCATCGCGAGGTCCTCGACGAAGATCAGGGCCTTCTCGCGTTTCCCCGCCACCTCATCGAGGATCGACAACGCTCGGGTCAATCGCGCTGAATCGCTCGCGTAGGCGGCAAGGTCGGATGGCGCGTTGCGCGGGTCGATCGGGTGAAGCGAGATGCCCCGCATTTCCGATAGCGCGGAGAGCATGCCGCCCTTGCCGAGTGTGCCGCCGACCGCCGCCGCCGCGGCCCGGACCACCACGTCGCGATAGGCGTCGGCCTGCACAGTAGGCATGTCGAGCCGGAACGGGTGGACGTGCTTGCGGGGAAGCCCATCGAGGATTTCGGACTTCATCCGGCGCAGCAGCAGTGGGGGAACCCCGTTCTGCGGATCGCTCAGCCGAGACTTCAGCGCCGCTAGCGCCTGGCGATCAGACGTGGAGTGGCGCCGCTCGAACTCGCGGCTCGAGCCAAGGACTCCCGGGGCAATCGCGTTCATCACCGACCACAGGTCCTGGAGGCGGTTCTCCACCGGCGTCCCGGTCATTCCAAGCGTGAATTCGGCATTGAGCGACAGCGCCGCCCGGCTCACCTGGCTGGCCGGATTCTTGAGCTTCTGGACCTCGTCGAAGATCATCAGCCCGAAGCGCGTGCGGGCGAAGCTGAAGTGGTAGTCGCGCATGGTCTCGTAAGTCGTCAGCACGACACCGGCGTCCCGCCACGCCTCGGAGCTCAGTGCCGCGCGCCCACTGTCGATGTCGCGCTGCGTGAAGCCGTCCTCCTCGCGCAACTGGCGCAGAGCGCTGCCGAAAGCGGGGACGAGCGGGCCAAGGGCGGGGTCGTGGAGGTGGCGCTCGATCTCCTGACGCCACGTCCCGAGCAGGCCGGTCGGCGCCACGATGAGCGCAGGAGCGGGGGCCAGCTCCCCAGCCTGCACCTGTTCGCGGCGCCACGCCATGAACGCGATGGCCTGCAGGGTCTTCCCAAGACCCATGTCGTCGGCGAGCAGCGCGCCGGGGAGCCCCGAACGATGCGCAGCGACCAGCCAGTCGAGCCCTGCGCGCTGATGGGGCTTGAGCGCGGAGCGAAGCAGGGCCGGCGGCTCGACCGGTGCGAGCTCGACCGGGGCCCGGGGCTCCGGCGACTCGTATTCGACCTCCTCGAAATTATCGTGGACGACCAGGAACAGCCTGCCACCATAGATCTCGCTCGCCGTCAGGACGACATCGCCACCCGTCTCGCCGCCGCCGTTAGAGATCGCGAACGGGCGCAGGGCCTCGAGGGATGCGATCGACTGGTCGGTGATAGGCAGCCGGATGTCCTCGCCGGAAGCGTCGTCCGAGGCCGGGGACAGCAGATCGGTCACGTCGACGTCGGGCTCGTCCCGCCCGGACGCCCCCTCCACCCGCTCGATGAGAGCCGGGACGTGGCCGGGCGCAACGATGTAATAGTCGTCGCCGATACGCAGCCCGAACCGCTCGGGCAGCCACCCGCTCCCTCCGGGCGGAGCGAGCCACGGCAGCACGGGCGGACGCCACACGTCGACGCCTGAGACGCGCTCCGAGAACTGCTCAGTCTCGACGAAGACACGCTCAAGCCCGATCTTCTCCGCCACCTCGTCCCCGAGCCGCTCGCGCAGGACCTTCCGCGGATTCAGGACGAAGTGCCGCCGCTCCCCCTCCGGAGCGTCGTGGACCGAGCGGACGATCCCGAGTACTGGTCGCAAAGCAGGATCGACGAAGACATATTCGCCGTTGCGCAGGACGTAGACTGGCCGCGCATCGGCCTCCCGCAGGAAGCGGTCTTCCGCGAAGAGCTTCTGGGACGCGTTGCTCAGGACCGCGTCGGCCTCATGGATGGTCTCCGCCTCGGCTTCCGACGACGCCGGACTGAAGAGCAAGGGCTCGAATTCGGTCCTATCAGGCGTAAGTGTCCGGATCCTCAGGGACACCGCCGAAGCGTAGTGGACGCGAAGGTCCTGCAGGTACGGCTCGCTCGCCACCGCGGCGGCGGGATCCTGCGGCCACAAGGCTTGCAGTCTCGCCAAGGCTTGGAAGCGCCCCTCCCGTTCCAGCGGCCGCGACAGTGCGCTCGCCGCTTCGAAGAGCGACCAGACGGGCTCGGGTACCCGGCGCAGACCAGCTTCGGACCTAAGAAGCGCGCCGTTTCGCTCCGTCCGGACGGCGAACCCTCCGGGTTGCACCCAACGCACCGCGACGTGGAAGTCATCCTCGTCGATGCGTCCTACGGGACGGAGATCGAGCGCGAGCCGCGTCGGCGGTGGCAGGCCCAGGCTATCGGCGCTCGCGGAATCAATCGCCGCCACCGCGCCCGGCTCCAGTACGATCTCCTCGTTCCCGAAGCGCACACCCTTCTGCAAAGCCTCCAGCGACGCCAGCGCCGAGGACGACTGCGGCATTCTGCCGACCCACTCCGAGACGGGGATGCGGCTGCTCCCATCTCGTAGGGTCAGAACCGTCTCCTCGCCCGAGACCTCATATCCGAACGCGGGCAGGGCTTTGATACGATCCTTGCGCCTAAACACGGCGGGGTCTCCAGCTGGGCTTCTCGGTGGAGTAGCGCTTGCCCTCGATTATGAACGCAAGCCGCTTCTGCCACGTGTAGTTGGCGGGGGCGTGATGGCTTTCCCGCAAAGGAGCGGAGTCCAGTGCGCCGGGAAGATAGGTCTGCCGAAAAAGCGCTGGCCCCCCTTCGCCGCGGCGCCAGACATTGTATTTCGCGGAGTGGCTCCAATCGACGATGAGCAGATCGCCGATCCTGACGAGAAGCGCCGCGTGCTGACTGGACTTCTCGCTTTGTTCCCCGAATACCGAGAGGCTCCGGTCACCAGTCTCGTGCGCGACCGCACGCGCCAGCCGGGCACCCTCCGAACCGAAAGCCACCCAAGCCTGATCGATACGTGCTCCGCTCTCACTGAGCAGGTAGGAGGTCCAAAAGGCTCTGCGATATGACCACATCCGGCGCGCGTCGCCGTCCCGCAGCGACCGGTCGACGATCTCTAGGAACTGCATCACGGAGGCCTTGGTGAGCCAACGCATAAGGATCGCGTGGGCGTCGGGCGCCTCTGAGGCGATGACGGACCACCTGCCGCGACCCGGGATGCGAGGGTCGCCGCCGCCCAGCCGCTCGAGCCCTTCGACGAGCATCACCTTGTGGGCATCCGTCGGCTCGCGCGTCGCCCACGGTAGCAGACACGCGCGCACAAGGTCGGGCCACGCCCTGGGAAACGTCAGCGTCCCCTGCTCCTGCCCCCAGACGAGCAGCAGCGACTGGGCGTCCTCGATATCCGCAACCTTCCGCGTGGACACGGCGCGACAAGCCGAGACGAACGCCGCCTCGACAAGTCCGCCCTTCCGCCGGCCGCCGACGTCCAGGCCCGATGCCTGGAGGACCGAACGGCCGCCATCGGTCGATTCCAAGATGCGCGCGGCGATGCGATCCGGTGCACCCTGCGGGTTGAGAAGATCGAACTCGGCGATGCGGTCACGCCAGGCGTCGGTCGGCCGCCATGACCAAGTCGTCGCTATCTGGGCAAGCGTCTGCGCGAGCCGGCGGACATCCTCGTCGTCGATAGCAAACCCATCGAGATAGGCGTCAAGCAGCGCAAAGAACGCGGGACGCCGACCGGTCTCGCGCACCCGCTGGATCAGCGCGCCGCCAATCTGAGAAGCCCGTGCGGGTGGGTTGGGGGCGTTGAGAAATGTCCGGCAGCTCTCTCGCAGGTCGCGGCGCGAGATCCTGGCGATGCCTCCCTCGAGCACCAGCGCCGCCACCCTCGCCTGGAGGACCGCGATGCGCTCTGGATCGGTTACCGTCCTCGCGTCGCCCGTGATCGCTGCGGCCTCCCTGCGGAGGGCCGCCGGCTCGGGCGCACGCACGGTCACGCGGCGCAGCAGCGTCGTCGGGTCCGCGAGGAGGGCGGCAAGCGTCGTCAATCGCGCCTCAACCGTTTGTCGACGGCGCGCACAGCATCTCCGGAATCAGGGGTGACCATGAGGATGCGCAGGTCGATGCGACGGTCTCGCTGCCGACGCTCCTCGACCGTTCCTCCATGGTCTGGCACCGGGCGCTGCGGTCCATATCCGCTCACGCTGAGCACAGGCTCGCACTCGCCAGCGCGCCGGGCACAGCGGAGCGCCACTTCCGGAGAGATGCGAACCAATGCCCGGTATGTGTTCGTCGCACGGGCAACGGAGAGATCCCAATTATCCCTGAACTGGATACCGCCCGACAGAGGAACGTCGTCCGTATGCCCCTCAACATAAAGGGATTCGATCCTATGCGGCGTGTCCGGACAGCTCTTGGGTCGGTGCCAGTTTGGGTCAGGCGCGTCCGTGTAGCAAGGGAGGACGTCTGCCAGCGCGGAGGCCAGGTGCCCGATCGCGACTTCGCCCTGGGGCATCAGATTTGCGACCCCACTGTCGAAGAGGATAGCGTCCGGGAGGCGGAGCACGCCATTCTGGGTGTCGATCGTCACCTGCACACCCTTCGACTTCAGGGTCTTCTCCAGTTCGCGCAGTATCTCCGCCCTGGTCTTGTCGGCTCCCGAGAGCTGCTCGGTCACATCCCGGAACTGCAGGGCGAAATACATTAGCAGGATGATGAAGATGAACACGAGGCCCACCATCATGTCGGTCATCGAGATGAAGTAGTTCTCTTCCTCGACGACGTGCTCGACCGTATCCTCGAGTATCACTCAGCCGCCTCCAGGCGACCGCCCCGGGTCTCCTCGACATACTCGTCTAGCGCCTCGGCGTATTCCTCGATCTGGGTGACCGTGCCGGCGAGCTTTCCGACGGCCGCCGCGAGCTCGCGGTCGGTCTCCTGCGCGAAGCGACGGAACTCCTGGAAGGATTCTCCAAGCGTTGAGGCGAGCTTGTCCGTCGTCTGGGCCATTGCGCGATCGACGCCCTCGAAGCGCGCGCGGTAGTCGCGCCACGCGGCCTCCGCAGCAGCGTGGGTCTCCCGCATACCCTCCGCAAGCTGGCGCATCTCGCGCAGGGCCTCCTGCTCCGCGGTGCCGCTGCTCTCGACCGCAGTGGCGATCCGCTCTGCGGCCTCGCTCAACGTCCGCGCGGCCTGCAGCACGGGCGCAGCGGCTCCCGACATGCCTTCCGTCGCCTGACGCAAGCTGGACGACGCACGCTCCGCGTTGGCGACGACGTCGTCGATGGCGCTGGCGGTCCTGTTCGCGCCCTCGGCGCTCCGGTCGAAGCTGGCTCCCGCGCGCTCGACGCCACCGGCGGCCTCCGTGATCGCCTTGGCCAGGGTGCCGGCCGTCTCCCGCAGCGCGTCGCCGGATTCGGCCACGGCCGCGCGGAAGGTTTCCTGACTCGAGGCCACACCCTCCGCCAAGGCGTCGGAGAGACGCGTCTGCATGTCCTGCGCAGCCTGCTGGCCCGCCGACTGCAGGGCCGTAACAGCCCGCTCCATCACGGAAGCCGTGCGGTCCTGCGCCTCGGCAAGCCCGTCGCGCATCCGTGTCAGTGCCTCGTCCTGAGCGGTCGCGGCATCCTGACCCTGCTCGGTTAGACGCTCCCCGAGACGATCCACGTTCCCGGTCAGCGTCTCGAACGCGTCCCGGATGTCGCGGGCGGCCGCCGAGAACTCGACGCCGGCCGCCTTGATCTGCTCTGCCGCGTCGGCACCCGACGCCCCGACCTTCGCACCGATGTCGTCGAGCCTCTCCCGAAGCGAGCCGAGCGTCTCACTCAGGCCACGCAGCTGCTCGCCGCTTACCTTCTCGATCGCCTCGCGGGCACCCGCACCGATCCCCTGTGTGACGGAGGTCATGCTCGAGTTGAGGTCGCCCAGCGATTGCGTCACCGGCGCGATCGCCTGCCTGAACTGCTCGCCGATGCGGTCGGTCAGCTGCAACGCCACGTCGGTGTTGAAGAACTTTAGCTGGTCGCGCTGTTCGCGCAGGACCTCCAGCTGCTCGACCGCGAGCCGTTGGGGCGGAACGTAGAGCAATCCGCGCTCGAGCATCTCGCAGATGCCCTCTACCGGGGCCGCGGCCCTACGAGACAGTCCGTGTTCCGCAAAGCGAAGCCAAATCGAGGCAACAAGACCGGCGACTGATGAAAAGAACTTGGCGCCGGCTACCGTCAGCAGTCCGGTCAAGGCGAGCTGCGCATTCGCGACGCCACCGCCCGACATGCCCTGCGCTGCCGTGTTGAGCGCAACGATCAGGCCAAGGAAGGTCAGGATGAGGCCAACGCCGACGAACACGTTGGACGCGAACGTGAGCGTCGTTTGGCGTGGCATGACGCGCATGAAGAAGGCGCTCGGGCGGTTCGTATTGCGGATCGGATCGCCGTTTTCGTCGACGATCGTCTCCTGGAACTCCCGCCATGCCTGGACCAGAGCGTCGGCGCCCTTCGCCTCCGCACCCATCGCCTGTGCGATCGCGAGATAGTTGCGCGCGAAGGCCGAACGCTCTGCGGTTGGGTCTGGGTCGTCGCCAATCGCGGCCGCCAGCTGCTCGGCGCGGTTCTTCGCCGCGGCAATGAACGGGCGGGTGTGACGTTCCGCCCTCCAGTGCAGCCATCCAGCTACCGCCAACATGATGGGCAGCAGGACGAACGGCACAAACCACGAATGATAATAGATTAGGCCTAGCGCACCGAGCAGCAGGTCTAGCAATTTATCCAATTCAACCCCCCAGCGATCCCCCCTGGACCGCGAGTCGAAAATTCAAGACGATCTGGCAACTTACCGTGAAGAGCCGATTCGCCAAGTAGAACAAAGCCTCTGGCGATCTAAATTGCGACGGCGAATACATCCGCCCCGTTTCGCGCGGCCTTAGATGGGACTTATTGGATCGAGGTCTTCCTGTTCGTGGATAAGCCCGGTCAGCCCGATCTCCTCAGCCAGAGCAGCGACGGCGCTGTCCTCGAAGCCTTTCAGAGCCGCACCGATCCCACTGGCCGCGGCCGTTCCACGCTCAGCGAGCAACTCGGCAGACATCAGATGCGGCCGAAGGTCCACTCCGACCTCGGCGAGCGCGCGCTCCAAGTGTCGGAAGATCCTCACACCCCCCGGGTCCATGTCTCCCCAGTGGAAGGTTGGCGCTCTGGCGGCCGCTGCCAGCGAAAGAGTCGCCTCCAGGACCGGTCCCGATGGAAAACCACCGGAGTAGATGATGATGCCTCCCGCGATCGGAACCTCGCGGACGTGACGGATAAAGGAGGCGTAGTTCTCGATGGTGAGCAGATGGCTCGGCCGCTCGACAAGCCCGATCTGGGAGACCGTCTCGGTCGGTATCCCGGCATACGGCATCGCTGGTAGCGTTTGACCGGCAATCGTCATGCGTCCGGCGATCAGCAGCGGCTGCGGCAATCTGACGATACCAACCTCCGCGAGCAGACGCTCGATCTGAAGTTCGTCTTCGAACACCCCGGGATGCAACAAGGGGAGTATTTGCCTGACCTGCCTGAGATTGCGCTCCAGAGCCTTGGTGTCGCCCACGGTCGCGCGAGAGAAGGTGCGATAGTCCATGACTGCCTGATCCGAGCCGTCCCGCGCCCTGATCGCATCGGCCAATCGCAGGGAATGCTCGAGCGAGGTGACGTCCCCGGGGGGAAGCCCGACGTGCGAGACGCCGCGGCTCCAGGCCTCCGCCACCCTGTCCACCACGGCAAGCGCCGAAGGCGTGAGCTCCGGGGCACGTCGAACGCACTCCAGCGCTTTCTCAACGCGCAAGGACGATGGCGTTCTTCCCAGATGTGCGTACAGGACAGCTGGATCGGACAGCGCGACGGCGGTCGTCACGCGCTCGTAACGTGGCCCCTTCTGTATCAGCCGAACGCCGCCTACACCGACGAGGCTTGCGAGCTCCTCGTCGAATGCATCCCGTTCCGCGACGTTTCGAAAGCCTTCGATGTCTATCTCTGCCGACAGACGCGTCGTCTCCGGCCTGCGTTCGTAGCGGTCAAGAAGCGTCTCGAGCAGCTGGCGGGCATTGGAAAATCCGCGCCCGCTCATTCCGCCGCCCGCTCCGTCAGACCGTAACGCTCGGCAAGCTGCTCATCCGAGGCGTGTTGGGGATTGGCCGCGCGCATCTCCTGCCGCGCCCGCTCACGTATCTGCACCGTCTCGGCGAACGCCACGTCCCCACTGCGATAGACGTCGATCACGCAGTCGAGGTTCTCGAAGACGGCCGCCCGCTTCTCGCTAGGTGCTGCGATCACCACCTGCAGTCCGATCTCACGGTAGAAGTCGAGGAGGGTCCGTTGGTTGGGGCCGTCCATCTTCGAGAATGCCTCGTCGAACACCGCCAGGCCGATGCCCATCTCATCGACCCCGCCGAACTGCCGGGAGCCGTGGTATATGCTCGATAGCGCCGCACCGATCACGACATAGAACGGAACCTGACGCTCCGCGCCGCTGGCTACGCCTCGGTGCCGGTCGAAGCTCTTGGTGCGGCCAGAGGCCACGTCCCGCATACGCAGGTCGAAAGCAAAGTAGTTACGGTAGTCCTGATAAATGGCGAAATCGAACTCCTCATCTGCAAGGAGCTGCTCGACCTTCTGGAGTGCACGAGCATGGCGTTCGTCCTTCGGCTCCCCACGGCCGAACAGTGCGTCCAGCACGCTCTCATCGGTCTCGCTGTCCCTCGCCAGGCGGTAGAGGTCCTCGAATTCCGGCTTAAGCAGGGACTGGAGCTGGTAGATCTCGCCATGTAACGGGCGTGAGCGAAGCGCTCGACCCAGCGTTTCAAGCTCCGCCTCGAGCGTTCCGAAGCGGCTATTGAGCTCGTGGATGAAGTTGGTGCGGAAAAGCCTCGACACCCGATCGGCGGCTTCATCGGCCTGACTGCGGTATCGGATGAGTTCGTTGCCCTCGAGCGCCTCCACGCCCTCGGTGACCCATTGCCGGATGGCCCCTGTGATCTTCGCGTCCGCAGCACCCTCGAGCGTGTCGGGGAAATTCATAGCGTAGCGTCCAAGCGCGAGCCTGATGTCGCGTTCCAGCGCGCGATGGGCCTCAATGACCTCGCTCGCTCGCTTGGCCATGTCCGAGGCGACACGCGCCCAAGGACGGCTCGACAGCTCCTCAAGTCTCGGCCTCAATTTCTTCAGGAGCGGCTGCGTCGGAACAATGACCTTGAACTGCCGGCGACGGTGGGCAAGGCACAGATACGATCCCGGCATCCCGTCTCCGGCGCCCAGCCGCTTCCGGATCTCATCCGCCTCCTTGCGAATGGCGCCGCGGCGCTCGATCAGGTCCTCGCGGTCCTGCGTGAAGTCTCCAATCAAAAGCTTCGATTTCGCTTCCGCATTCAGCAGCGACGGATCCACCATCGCCGAGATCGCCTCGAGCCTCCCCAGCGCTTCGGCGCGGCGTTCCGAGATCCCGTCGAGCTCGAGCACGATGGCGTCCAGCCGATCCTTGGCGTCCACGCTTGCCGAGCAGTCCTTGAGTCTTGCGAGGATGTCCTCGAAGAATTTTTCGTTAGCCTCGTGCGTGGCCAGGTCACGCCGCTTCTCCTCGATGCTTGCGGTGAGACTTGCCTCCATAAGAGGCGCTGCGGCTAGGCCGATCTTGTACTGATCTGCTTTGCGCATCTCGGTCACGATGCTGTCGTTGTAGGAACCGTCCATCATGACGGCGCGGCCTCCCGAAAGTAGCGCTTCCTGATCCCCCGCCATCAGCACGTTACCGATGCGGAAGACAACGAAGGCCATCGCGAGTGGATCGGACGAGGTCACGACCGAGGCGAGCGACCGTGCTTCCGGGGCTGTGGCGCGGGACTGCAGCTTAGCGGTGTTGACGACCCGACACCGGGGATAAGACCCTCGGCCATGACGCAGTATCGCGGTGGCGCGTGACGCGTGCTCCGGCGCGACGATAATCGCCTCGCGGTCCCGGGCCATCAATGCCTCGACCGCATCGCGCCAGTCCTCATCCTGGATGTCTGCGACCTCGCACAGCGTGCGCGGCTGCATGCCCTCGGCCCGCAATGTCTCGATCAGACGCGTGGTCGCGGCACTGAGTGGGACCCGGCCGGAGCGTGCGGCCGCCAACCGCTCCAGATCCTCAGCGATCTCATCGCGGATGCGGCTGGCCCAAGTGATGGCCTTGTTCCGGAGATCCAGGGCCTTCGGTACTCGGGTCTGCGCCGCGGCCGCGAGTTCGTCGAGTAGCCGATCCATCGCCGCCGGATCGCGAGGCCAGTCGGGCGGCTCGAGCCCATCGCTCGCCTTCTGGATCGCCTCCAACGCCTTCAGCAGTTCGCCAGGGTTCACCACGCTGAGACGATCGCGCATCTTGAGAAGCTGAGTGGCACGCGCTGCCGCGAGATATCGATTTCGGAGCCTGTCCATCACCACGCCACGCGCGCGATCGATGTCCTTGATATCCCGCTGCACGGACTCCCGCTGCGCGGCGGCCCCAGTCGCGTTCAGTTGCCTGCGGATCGCCTCCAGCGTCTCGTTCTCGGTCGCGATCTCAACTTCGAGCCGCTCAAGTTCGCCGACCACGTTGGCAAGTTCGGCGGCGTTTGATCGTTTCTCGCCGATGTTCGAAAGCAAGCCTCCAACCGCCTCGATGACGAGCGCCGTCCTCTCGATGCTCCGGCATGCGTCCTCATCAGCGAGCAATTCGGCATATCGTTCGACCTGGACTTTCAGCGCACCAAGAGCCTCCAGTCGCTTTTCGAGATCAGTGATGGTCTTCTGGATCTCGCGATAGCGCTGGATCGATTCCCTCAACTCCGCGATGTCAACGTCACGACGCTCCAGCAGATACCGGCGGACGAACTGCTCGACCGACGTCATGTCCATGAAGGACAGCGCCGCGATAAAGGTCCGCGCGAAGCGGTCCGGGTCGGAGGTTTTTCTCCTGGTGAAGAGCGCACGCATGTATTCCCGGATGAACGAGCGAGCGTCGCCAGGAGTGTGCAACTGCCCGCTCCCTGCGACACAGGCGCGTTCCAGCCGTCTGCGGACGACTGACCACTCACTCGGCCGGATTGAGTCCCCCTGCTCGTCGATGAGCATGCCGGTGTCGACCACCACGCCTTCGGCGACATACATTCCGACCACCTCCGCGGGACGCCCGCGGGTCGCCTCGACCGACAGGCCCAGGCTGACCGGGAGCCGGTTTCCGGAACGATCCTCGAAGACGAGTGCAACGTGCGTGATGGCCTGATTTCGGAGAAAGCTGTCGTCACTGAGCTGGCCAAGGCAATAGCCTGCCAGAGTGCGATCCGAGCGGGATCCGCTCTCGCCGGCCGAGCGGTTGAAGCGGTAGAGACGTGCCGAGCCGCCTGCCAGGACGGCCTGGATCAGATCGATGATCGTGGACTTTCCCGACCTGTTCTGACCCAGGATGGCGAGATCGCCGCCAAGATTCAGATCTGCCCTGGAAATCATGTGCCAGTTGAGGAGGACGATTCTGCTGAGCTCGATCATTGCTCCTCGTCCCCGACCGTTGCGAGCTCATCGGACATCGGTTCGTTCGTTGGTTCCGGCTCTGGCTCTGGCTCACGCTCTGCATCCGGCCCCGGACCAACCATCTCGTCCTCTACAATTGGTGCGAGCGAGGCGCGGCCAGCCAGCGATTCCAGCGATGCGACGAAGTCGTCCCCGGCGACCGTCGCGACGAGCGCACGGATATCGAGATCCATGTCCTGTGCCTCGGCGTCGAGATCACCCAGACGCACGAGCGCTCGGCGCTCGAGCATCCTCAGCACATCCCGAAAGTCGGTTGCGCCCAGACCTGGCCGGCGGGATCCCGCGACGATCTCCTGATAGGCCGCGTAGGCCTCGTTGACCGTGAGCCTCGCCGTGCCGTTGTTGTGGATCTCCCCGTGCTGGAGTTCCTCCTCCCAGAGTCGCCGCATGACAAGGAGCACCAAGGTCTCGTCGATGCGCATGCGGGGCAGCGCGACACGTTCCGGATCCGGCAGTATACCGGCCCAGCCTTCACTCTCCCGGTGGACGAGGCGATAGCCTGCGACATCGAAGTAGCTTTCGATCAGACGCCTGCTTTCCGGTCGCGCGAGCACCTCAAGGAGCGGCGCGGATCCCCTGTCCTCGGTATGCACAAACTGGTTGCGCATGAGGTGCGCGATCAGTTGAGTTACCCTTTGATAAGCGCGAGGATTACTCTCACTGAGGTTATCGAACTCAACGAGCAACCTTACTCTCCATTGTTATGCTGTCATCGAGGCGACGGATCAGGAAGTCCGCGCACTCGATCCAATCGTTGTCGACCCGTGTGTCGCCGCGTGCCGAGAGCTCGAAGCGTCCTTCCATCATGCTGGCCATCCTGCCGCTGAGGGGAATATCCAGTCCTCCGGCCACGAGACCACGAAGAGCCTCGAAGGCGAGGAAGTCCTCCACATTCTCGATCCGGACATGCGCCGCCCGCATCTGTCCGAACGGAGGGACCTGCTTCTCGAGGAAGCGCGACAGTCTCGCCGGCGTCACGGTGAGCCGGTCGAGATACTCCCGCTCGAGCCGTCGCCTCAATTCACGAAGGGGGTCTGGTGGCGGGATGGCAAGATCGACGACCTCGATCGACGACCGCACGCTTCTCGCCTTTGCCAGCAAGGTTGGCGCGACGAACGGTATTCGCGGCTCTACTACGCCCCTTGGCTCGGTGTTGGCGCGGCGCCCGTCGATCACCAGCATGTCCAGACCGCGGATCACCGCCGTGCTGCGCTCGAGGAAGCTCGTGCGACGTCCGGCATAGCGAACGACGTTGCGCAGCCGGACCTCGAGCCGTGCCCGGTGGCGCTGGATTGCCTCGAAGGCCTCTTCGATCCGCTCGAAGACGCGGCGGATGCGGTTGAGGTCTTCGTAGACCAAGTTGAGCGCGGCCGCCCTGTTCGCGACGAGGCGCGCTTCCAGATAGGCATCCGCGAGCGCCGACAGATCGCCGTCGGACTCCTCAAGCAGGTCAAGAGACTGAAGGATCGCGCGGCGGTGCCTATAAGGATGGGCCGTTGTGGAAATGGCGGTGTAGTCGCGCAGGAGCACACGCTCGACGAAGTCCTCGAAATAGTGGCGTAGGCGGTCCGCAAGCGTGTCCGACGCCAGGACCTGGCGATCAACCTCGCGCAGAGCGGAGAGCACGCTGCGCAGGTAGCGTCCGAAAGCGGACGCATCCCTTGCCGCTTTGTTGAGGCCGAGTGCATTCTCGCCGGGCTTCTCCCGAACCGCCCTAATCGCGTTGCGCACCTCGACCACCAGTCCCCCCAGTTGCTCGGCGGTGCCGTCACGCATCGTGCAGAGGAACTCCGCCAGGCGCATTGGCCCGGACGGCATCTCCACCGTGACCTTCAGGCCGTAGCTTGCCTCGTCAAGCCAGCCCGTCTGTAGCAGGCGGTTGTAGATGTGACGGCTGCGGGTGATCACGACGCCCGTCGCCCCGGTGTCCGCGCCCTCGACCCGGCGGCGACGCACGCGGCGTCCGCTGCGCGTCACAAGTCGGTCGAGATCAACGGGCGCCTCTTCCTCGGACCACAGCTCCGGCTCACGGGTGAGGCATTCGTAGATGACCGCCACGACTTCTGCCTGGGTCGGGAACATCAGGTCGGAGCGATAGAGCTGTTCATAGACGGCGAGAACGGCAAGTTCGAAGAGCCGCCTGTTCCCGCCAGCGAAGACGGTGAACACATCGACGCCGAGCTGGCCGAACAACGCCGCCTGCGGGGATACCGATACCGGCGGGGGGTGAAGTCCATGCACGACCGAATAGCCTAGTTCGTGTGGCTGTTGGGAAGGTGCGAAGGCATCTTGCCGATCACCAGGGCACCGTCCTCCTCGTCCCAGTGGTAGTAGATGCGGGCCTGGCTGGAATTGTCGGTGCCGTTGCCATTCTTGAAATGGTCGTAAAGCACCGTCCGTCGGCCCTTGTAGACGACCGAATACTGGCTCCACTTGCTCGCATCGTCCCGGGTCGCGAAGCAGGGCGTGTCCTCGAAGCCGAGCCGCTGGAGGCTTGCGTCCGCGGCTGCGCGGTCCTCGCGCGACTTCGATCGCCGGGCCGGGACGTATTCGTTCTTTAGGATGAGGAGCACCGATTCCAGGCGACGAAGCATGTTGTCGCTGCCGGTCTTTCGGCAGTCGCGTAGCGCAGGCTGCATGATGACCACGCTGCCGGCCAGGACCTCCTCGGCCCACTCCGGAAGATCCTCATAGGATTCCAGCTCGCGCGCCGGCACTTCCTCCTCCGGCACCGTAGCTGGCCGGGCGCTCATTGCGGCCGTCAGCCGGCGCTTCAGGATTTCTATCTCGTTCTTCAGCTCCTCTTCGCGCGCCTCGACGTCCAGGCGCAGCTTGACTTCGTCGTCATTCAGCGCGTCAGCCGACTGGAGATCCGCCTCCAGCGCCTCGACCCGCTGACTGAGCGCGGAGTTGGCGAGTTCGAGGTCCGAGATGCGCTCCACCTGCCCGCCGCCCGTCCGGGTTGGCATGGTCGCGGCAGCGGCTCTAACCTCGGAGAAGCGAAGGAATGGTCTCTCGTGCGCGACGTCCCTGAGGGTGAGCGGTAGGAGGCGGCTCGCCAGCATGTCGATGAACTGCGCCGCGCGCATACCAAGCGGGTAGAGGAACAGCGGATGCCGGAAGCGTTCCTCATCGTCGGTGGTCAAGCCCGGCATGTAGATGCGCACCGCCCCGCCGAAGACCGACATCTGCTTGCCGACACTCTTGGTGAGCGCCCAGGATGCATTGACGTCGAGCTCCGCCACATGTGCCGCGCCCGAGAGCCGACGGGCGACCTGCAGTGGGTTCACCAAGTAGTTGCCATCAGCGTTCTGCGAGAGTGCGATGATTGGAAGCCGGCGGCCCTGCGAATAGACGAGCGCCTCGAACTCATGGACATCTGCCTCGCCAATTTGTGCTGGCACCTCCTGCATGGGCTGGCCATCTGCCTCGGCCGACAGCACTTCGAGGATGTTCCGCACCAGCCTCGGCCTCGTCAGGATGAAGTCCCGGTCGTCCGGTCGACCCAAGAACGAGAGCTGAGCGCCGAAGCGGACCATCTCACCAGCGCGGCGCTCGACGAACAACTCGGTGATCCAGTTGCGTGGCGGGGTGCCGTCCGCCGTCCCGTCCGAGAACTCGCTCAACCAGGCTGCCCACACAGAGCCATCTGGGACGTCCAGCCTGACGGCACGGCACGGGTTAGCCTGATACTGACCGACGAGATCGAACGGCGCCCCGCGAAGAGCCTCGACGGGCAGGTTCCCTCCCGCCTTGGGCGCCATCCACTCGACACAGGCCTCGATGGTCTTCTCGAAGGCAGCGGTGTCGGTCAGGTTGAAGCTGCACCTGGAAATGGGCCGCGCGATCCTCGCCGTTGCGGCGCGCCTCCCTGAAGCGAAGTTGGTGGTCGAGTTAATCGTCAGCCCCATACCCGAGCCCTTTCACCTTGAAGCTGTCTAATCGGAAGGCTCATGCGCGGCGCTCGAGGAGCGCCTGAAAGTGCTGGATGCCATGTTGACGCAGCGATGTCAGATCCCTCCGGGGAGCTTCGTCTCCGTCACAAGGGCGGCCTCGACCGGAGCCTCGGTCCGCACGTCCATCGCTGTCCTGACCGCTCGATACTTGGTGCAATGGAACACGCCCCGTTTGAGATCGACATAGTTGGAGATACGAGGCTTTACCTTGAGCGCAATCGTTCGGTTGGGCAGATGGAACACGGAGTCCACACGATCTCCAGAGTCGAGATTGTATTTGCCAGGCCGCTTCGAGCGCGCTGCTTCCCTGGCTGTAATGCACCCTCTGCCGATCACTTTTCCCGAGAACGCGGTACAGCTTTAGGACGTTCGAGATCGCGACTTCGATCCCGTTGCCTGTGCCATCGCAGCAGATGATGATGTTTTTGGCCATGATCAATCCACCGATCGCCGGTCATGCCAGCTCGTCTGGCGAGGGTTCCATTGGCGCGGCTGATATCGAAGTGCATCGCCGGCCGCTAAAATGCCTGTACACGACCAGTTCCCCGGCCAGTATGCGTACGATAACAAATCTTACGGAGAAAACGAGCGGCACACCCCAGTCCACATCCCTGATTCATCCGATCCGGATGAAAGTTGCTGACCTCGTTCTTTCCACGGATTTCGAATGTCCTGTCTCGCCTTGGATTGGCGGGGTGTTCGACCCGGCATTGCAATGGCGTCGGATCAGTGTTCTGCCTACATTAAAGGCGTGGCAAGGGAGGAAGATGGCATGAGCAATTGGACTGATGGGATGGCTGGGCTGCTCAAGGCTGTCGTGGAGTTTCCGGCCAATGTAATGGAAAGCCTCGAACGTGCCGTAAATGCCAAGCTCCGGATGGGCCGTATTAGGGAACTGAGTCGCGAACTCGAGGCAGCCGACCTGTTGATGGCAATGCAGGAACAACAGCAGGAGCAACAGCAGCAACAACAGGAAACCCATCAGTGCCAGCTGCAGCGGCCAAAGCCTTGGCCCGCTGATGGTGCCCTTGTGCGGATCAGGGCCGACGGGACGGTCAGCGTCGTTGATGTGACGGGCGGAGACGGTGCGTTGATCGCGAGATTTAACGATTTTCTCGATAGGATGAATGCCAATTGCCGGTCGATCAAGGACATGCTTGAGACAAATCCCGCTCTGCGGAAAATTCCCTTCTTCGTCGAGATCGAGCGGGCGATCGATAAGAGGTTGAAGATTGTCGAAGCGCTGGATGATGTAGATGGGGAGTTGTTCGCGAAAGAAGAATTCCGGGAGCAGTTTTTTGAAGTGTTATTAGGGCTGACCCAACAACTTTCTGTAATCAATAAGAAACTCGAGGCGCATCTGGTGGTGCTTCGCGAAAAAATCGACTTGAAAATTGGTTTTTCCGGGTAGTCAGCTCTCGCTCCGGTTTGTCCTCGCCCCGGGCGCTGCTGTACGAGCGTTCAGGTAGAACGCGTGGTTACGTCTGCTCCCTCACTCTCGGTGGGGCACATATTTATCGGGTTGAATGCTCAATGCTCTGAGATTTGTATCGGTATTTTCCCGAGATGCGGCCAGTTCCGATGTAGTCCGCTCGCTGTCCTCGGTGCTCTCGGACTGCTCGAAGGTCGGGCTCTACTGGTGGCCCAAGAGAGAACCAGATCGCGCTCCAGATGAGCAAGCACATTACACGATCAACTCCTGCCCCTTTGTGCCGACGGGCGTTGAGCTAGGGATCCAAAGGCACCCGTGCGGGCATCGCCATCTCACTCGTCCTGAACATGTGCCCGCTTTCGAGGGCATGTGTCGGGAGAGTGTAGCATGGTGCGTACGGGGCGGGGCCGGCGGACTGAATTTGGGCGGTTGAAGGTAGGGGGCCTCGGTATCGCCGGCCTGATGCTCGCGGTAAAACCCGCCCTCGCACAGGATCCGCAGCCGCCCAGGGCTGACCCCGATTCGGTTCCCGTTACCGCAGGCCGAGAGGTTCCTGGCGAGGATCCCGGCGAGATAGTCGTGAGGGCGCCGTGGGGCAGCACGGGGCTGCCGGCCGAACTTGAGGTCACATCGGATGAAATCGCCAGCTACGGTGCCTCGACCATTGGCGAACTGCTGCGCTCGCTTCGCCCGCGTATAGGAGAGGATGCGTCATCGGCCATGCTGGTCAACGGCCGGCGGGCGGCGCCTGGCAGCAGCGTCAGCGGCTATCCGCCCGAGGCGGTCTCCAGGATCGAAGTCCTGCCGCCCGAGGCCGCAACCCGGCTCGGCTATCCCGCCGGGAAGCTCGTGGTCAATGTGATCCTGAAGCGCGAATTCGCCTCGATCACCGGCGAGGGATCGGTGCGCGTGGCGACGCGCGGCGGTACCACCGGCATCGGCGCGACCGCTCATCGGGTCAAGCTCGACGGGCACGCATCGACCAGCATCGAATTGGGCTATGGCCGGATCAGCGCATTGACCGAAGCCGAGCGCCGCGTCTCCACGGTCGCCGGACAATATTCGGGAGAGGGTGATGTTGTGGGCCTCGTACCCGGCGGTGAAATCGACCCGGCGCTGACGGCCCTGGCCGGCGTGCCGGTCACGACCGCGGGAGTGCCGGCGACTGCACGGGCGACTCCGCCGACGCTTGCCGATTTCCTGCCCTTGGTCAATCGACCTCATCCTGCCGCGGCTGGCGATGCGCGCACGCTCACGCCGGCCAGCGAGGACATGGGGCTGAAGATCGGTTTCTCGCGGCCGATAGGCGGGTTCACGGGATCGCTCAATGTCGGTGGCCAGTTCGCCCGCTCGCGCAGCCTGCTCGGCTTTGCCCAAGCCCAGTGGATGTTGCCGCCCGGAAGCGCCTGGTCGCCCTTCGCTGGCGATACGCTCATCCGGCGAGCGGCAGGAGCGCCACTGACCGGCCGGAACGAGACATTCGGCGCCAATCTCGGCTTCGGCCTTGCCGGGCGCGCCGGCAAGGCGCAACTGAGCCTCAGTGCCGGTTTCGCTTGGAGCGGAAGCGAAAGCCAGATCGAGCGCGGGCGTGACTGGAGCGGCGTCCAGGCTGCCGTCGCCGCCGGCGCCAATCCCTACGGAGCGCCGGCCGGCTTGCCCGATGCGCCGGTCCTCGCCGATGTCAGCAAGGGCGAGACCACGTCCTTCGTGCTCCAGGCCAATGCGTCCGCCCCCCTGGCCGAGCTTCCCGCTGGGCCTGTCAGCGCGACCTTGTCCCTGGGCGCGGCGCATGCGCGCGGAACCACCCGCTACGGCGACGATCCCGATTTTCAAACCGGCAGGGACAGCGCCGACGCGGTGCTCGCCTTCAGCCTGCCCCTGGCAAGCAGGGGGGGCTTCCTTGCGCCGCTCGGCGATCTCAGCCTCAATCTGACCGCGGGTGGCTTTGTCGGCAATGGCGGGCCGCCGCGCACCCGGTTCGGCGTTGAAGCCGCATGGTCACCTATGCAGGCGATCCGGCTTAACCTGCGCTACTCGGTCGAGCGCTCCGCGCCAACGCTCGAACAATTGACCGCGCCCCTGGTCATCACACCGGCGGTACGCCTCTATGATCCGGTTCGCGGTGAAGTGGTCGAGGTTGAGCAGGTGACCGGCGGCAATCCCGATCTCGCTACCATCAGCCGTGGGGAACTGGCGGCCGGCGCGCAATTCCGGCTGGCTACCGTGCCTGGTCTCACCTTGACGATGGATTATCGCCGCGAGCAGGAAAATGGAATGGCTGGCGGTTTGCCGTCATTTTCAGCCGACGTGGAGGCGGCGTTTCCCGATCGCTTCCTGCGGGACGATGATGGCCGCTTGGTCCGGGTCGATGCGCGGCCGATTTCGATCGAGGAGAGCGTGACTCAAAACCTGCGAACGGCGATTAACTGGTCGACGGCGCTCGGTGCGAGCGGGAAGACGGCGGTCGGCGAACGAGCCACTTCCGGCGGAGCCGGCGCGGGTGGCTTGCGGATTGGACCCGCCGGCGCGCTCGAAACGGTTGCCGGTCGCGGCCGTCTCGAACTGTCGCTCGGGCATGTCTGGCAACTCGCCGATCGCGTGCGCTGGCATGCCGGTCTGGCACCTCTCGATCGCCTTGCCGGCTATGGCGGTTCGGTATTGCCCCGCCACCGGATCGAGGCAACGGCAACGCTCGGCAAGGCTGGTGCCGGGGTGTCGCTCAACGCGAACTGGCAGGCGCCGGCATGGCGGCGCAGCGCTCTTGCCGACGCGCTCGGCGATCTGCGTTACGCAGCAAGGACGCAGGTCGGTTTCCGCCTTTTCGGGGAGCTGGGCATACTTGGCGTCGGCGTGGAGAGCGGCTGGGCAAAGGGGCTGCGTATGAGCGTCGAAGCGAACAATCTTTTCGACAGCAGGATCAGGGTGACAGATATCGCTGGAGTCACCCCGCGCGGCTTTCTTCCCGATGATCTCGACGCACTCGGGCGGACTGTGAGGGTCATGCTTCGCAAGCTGATCTGAAAGCGGCTTGTTGTCACGGCGGCTGTTAGGAAAACGAAGAGCAGGGTGAGAAACGGGCGCGGGGTCGCGGCGATCCATTCGGATCGCGAAGACATTTGCGCGACTATTTCCCTGCGAAAGCGGAGCGTGCTTCAAAATCGCAGGGCCCGTGCGGTGCCGCTGATTCAGTTCGTTGAGGGGATAACGCTCGAAATCATCGAGCCGAATTCAGGGGGGTTTTCATGAAACTGCGTCATCTCGCCCGGTCCTCGCGGACCGCGCTCGCCATCGCGCTCGCTGCGCCTGCCGCCATCGCATTGCCGCAAGCGGCCCATGCCCAGGCGGCGGCCCAATCCTTCTCCATTCCCGCCGGCGATCTCCGTGCCGCACTCCAGGCATTCTCGTCGAGCACCGGCATCCAGCTCGTCTATTCCAGCGACCTCGTCGCCGGGAAGCACTCGCCGGGCGTGTCCGGTGAAATGACCGCCCAGGCGGCGCTCGCGCGCCTGCTGGCTGGCACCGGGCTTTCGGCGCGCATGTCGGGCAACAGCGCGACGATCACCAGGGGCGGCACTGCGGGCGAAATCGCCGCCCAGGACGGCGAGCGAGTGCTCGGGCCGGTCCGCGTGGAGGGGAGTCAGGGCTCTCCCTATTTTGGCGGAGCCGGCCGGGATGTCGGCGTCAACGGGATCAACGGCTCGCGCGATATCACAGCGACCGAGGGCACCGGCAGCTTCACTTCGGGGGCGCTGACCATCGGCAGCAAGGTCGCGCAATCGATGAAGGACGTGCCGCAGACAATCAGCGTGCTCACGAGCGAGCGGCTAGAGCAGCAGAATGTCACCGATTTCACGACGGCGATGCGGCAAATGCCGGGCATCACGCTCGTGCAAGGGTCTTCGAGCATGGAAACCACTTTCCTCTCACGCGGATTCAAGATCGAAAGCATCCAGGTCGACGGCGGTGCGCCCCTGTCGACCTCGTTCGGCGGAGGGGCGGGCTATTTTCCCCAGATCGACATGTCGATTTACGATCACGTCGAAATATTGCGCGGCGCAGCGGGGCAGTTCAGTGCCTACGGCAACCCCTCGGGAACTGTGAATCTCGTTCGCAAGAAGCCGCTCGATCATAGTCAATTGTCGATCGACGCCCAGGTCGGGAGCTGGAGTAACTATCGCCTTGTTATCGACGCGACGACGCCGCTTGCGTTCGATGGCAAGCTGCGCGGTCGCTTGGTGACCACCTACCAAGACCAGCGCTATTTCTATGACCGGGCCAAGCTCAACAAGATCCTGATCTACGGCGTTGCCGAGCTTGATGTCACGCCGACCACGCTGGTCACGGCCGGGCTCAACTATATCAAGCAGGATACGGTGCCTTGGATCGGCGGGTTGCCGCGCTATCAGGCCGGCGGTGATCTGAAGCTGCCGCGTTCGACGTCTCTTGTATTTCCATGGAATCGCTGGGATTTCGAGACGCGCGAACTGTTCGGCACGCTTGAGCAGAAGATCGGCTCGGAATGGCTGCTGAAGCTCAACGTGACGCAGAACAGGCAGACCAGTTTCAGGAAGACGGCCGGAAGCGCGGGGGCGATCAACCCGGTCAATGGACTCGGGGCAGACATGATTGGCAGCTATTATGATTATGCCGGGAAGCAGTTGTCTGCCGAGGCGACGTTTACCGGAGCGTTCACGCTTTTCGGGCAGCGTCAGGAGGTGGCGATGGGTGTCAACCGTGTCACCAGCGATGCCCCTGGGCGCGGTTACCAGCCCCTTATTATCGGACGGCATGACAATCTCTATCAACCATATCCGAACGGGCCGATCTATTGCGGCAACGGGGTGACTCTCTGTCCTGCTGGAAGCATCAATCGCACCTATCCGCCGGTCAATGTTCTGAACTTCAACCCCAACGACCCCATCTACACCGAGCCGCGTAAGCCCCTTTCGAGCGCTCTTTTTCTCGAAAATGGTCAGGTCCGGTCGACCGCCTATCTCAATCTCAGATTGACGGCGTTCGACAGGCTGCACCTGACCACTGGCGTGCGCTGGAGTCGCGAACAAACGAATCAGGTCCAGCAGGCGCTTTGTGTATTCTTGCCATCCAGCGGTTGTGTCGGGAAGGCCATAGGCGATGTCAGGAGTGTGCCGTTCAATAGGCATTATGGCAGCACCGACTTCAGTTGGCCGCCGGCCGCCAATCTGTCTTTTGATGTCACGAAAGCGTTGACGGCCTATGTCGGTTATACCGATATCTATACGAGCCAGTCTGAGTTTCGAACCGCTCAGCAAACCGCGCTCGCCCCGGTAACGGGGGGGAATTGGGAAGCGGGAGTCAAGTGGGCGGCGCGAGATGGCAAGCTTAATCTGACTCTCGCTGCCTACCGGATGCGGCAGAAAGGAGGTGCTATCCGCGATATCACCATTCCAGAGTACGAGGTGAGCGAGGGGGTTCGTTGCTGCTATATCGGTGATCCCGATAATGTGTACCAGAGTACGGGCTTTGATATCGAGGTAAGCGGCGAACTGCGGCGCGGTTTGCAGCTTTCTGCAAGTTATACGTATAATGAAGCAACTTATGAAGGGAAGATGTATGAGGAATACGGTATAGCCGGAACCTCATTTATCTCGATATCGCCAAAGCAGGTCTACAAGCTCTGGATGAGCTATGATTTCGGAGCCGCTGGCCACCGCGGCAGGCTCTCCGGATTGACGCTGTCCGCTGGTGTGAATGGACAATCTGCGGGATATAATACCGGATATTTTTGTCAGAACTTCGTTGGTGAGTCGAATCCGATCAATGGTCAGCGGGAATGCGCGTCCTGGGGGCCGCCTGACTATGCGCCGTATGAATTCACGGTTCCAGCCTATGCGGTGGTCTCGGCGCGTATCGACTATCGCTTCTCCGATAAATGGTCACTGGCGCTAAATCTCGAGAATATCCTCGACAAGACCTATTATCAGACTGTCTCCAACTCGCCCAGCAGTGGGCACTGGTATGGTGCGCCCCGATCGGTAACCGCGTCTCTCCGCGCCAAATGGTAGGCTGTTAGCGTCTGTTGCGTCGGGGCGATCCGTGTGGATCGGCCCGAGCAAAATTCGTAGAGACGGGTCATTTATAGGTTCAGGAGTGAACTTGGCTCTTGCAAGGCTGAAGTTGTTCATCTGCGAATCGGGCAATGTCATCCAACAGCAGAAGCGAGGCACTATGTCGAACAGACGGGACTTCGACAGAAGGCGCTTTCGCCATCATTCATTGTGGGGCGCAATGGGTCGAGCTCATATATGGCGCGCGTGATACCGGTGATTGACAAGGTTCTGTAAGAATATTTTGATTTATCAAAATGCCAAATTTTCGATGAAAATAACTGACATGCTGAGTAGCAATTGAGTTTCGGATAGGCGAAATTGGATTGTTGTGCGTCTCAGGTAAGGTGAATCGTCGATATAAAGGCGTAATGTAACTTACTATCTTGAAATGCTATCAGCGGTCGGGCTCAATGCAATTTGTAATGGAGATGTGAAGTGAAATATTTGCGCCGATTTGTGCCGACTATATTGCTCATTTCGGTGAACGGAGCTGCGCCCGCGCCCGCCGCAGCAAACGAAGCGCCTGAGGGCATGTTCGTAATGCCGTCGGGCAGCAAGGATCTGGCCGGAGCCTTTCTAGGTTGTCAGGATATAAAGCAGCAAAATGAACAACTCGTCATAGACGCGTGCAGGAAGGCTGCCGACGCGGCGCCCACCCCGAGGGCAAAGGCGGTTCTCCTCTCGCTGCGATCAAAGGCATTGCTGCGGTCAAAGCGATATGGGGAGGCTGTCACGGACGCGCAAGTTGCAGTGAGTTTCGCTCCGGATCGCTGGGAAGCACTGAACCAACTGTGCTGGGCGGCGGCTGTGTCGGGAATAGTGGTTCCGAGCGCCACGGATGCTTGCGCCAGGGCTGTGGGCCTGAGCGCCGCCCGGACGAATGCGCGTCATAGTGATGCGGTCTACAGCCTGCGCACCAGCAATTGGCATCGCGCCGCAGCGCTTTTCGATGGCTTGGCTGAGCAGAGCGCCAAGCGCTATCCCGAAGTGCAATTCGGGAGCGTGATCGCCGCGAAATGGCTGGCGGACGGATATCGAAAGTCGGCCGATAAAGAAGAAAGAGAAGTTGCGGGCATCGTGGATGTGAATATCGGAAAAGTCGAGGCGACTTTGGCCCAGGACAAGCCTGGCCTTGAAAGCGCCCGCAAATATTTCCGCGACCTTGGTTTCTCAATGCCTGACGGCTCCCTCTGACCTGGATCGGCGCTTCGAGGACGAGGGACGGGCTCAGCGTCAGCTGCGCCGTTTTTCGGGCGCCCTTTGCGCTGCGATTGGAAGGTGAGGCGCGAGGGCGGATCGGCGATCGCGCGACCCACCCTGCGCGGCTGATCTGGCAATCCTGACCGGCGTCCCTTCAGCCTCGCTCCGAGCATGCATCGCGTAGCCGTTCGGCTTTGAAGGGGCGGGAAGCGGCCGTGCGACCCCTCGGAGGCGTTGCCAGCCGGGTGATCCGAATCCCGATCAAATTGGAAATGGAACCACGCGATGCATGGTAAATTGATTCTCGCATCTCTCTTTGCCATTGTCTCGCTCTCCGGCTGCGCGACCATGTCCGCGACCCCACGATCGTCGTTGAGCGTCACCGCAATGCAGGCGGACACCGCCTATCTTTCGGGCGACGGTCTTGAGGGTCGTGCTCTCGGCACCGCTGGTTACGATCTGGCGGCCGCATATGTTGGTGATCGCTTCCGTTCCGCCGGACTGAAGGGCTGGAACGGGAGCGTGATTCAGTCCGTTCCCCTGGTGAAGCGTGTCGCCGATCAGGCGCGCACGCCGTTCGTCGAGCTTGGCGGGTTGCGCCTGATAAGCCAGGGATCGACCATTCATCTGGAGGCGGACAGCGTTGTTGACGGCGAGCTGGTCTTTGTCGGCCATGGTCTTCGTGACGAGACCCTAGCGATTGACGATTTCAAGGGCGTGGATCTCCAAGGCAGGGTCGCTGTCGTCATTCAGGCGATCCCTCCTGGCGTGCCCGAAGCGCTTGGCTATGTGCGTGAAGCCAATATCCGTTCGATGGGTGGCCGCGGGATCATCTATCTCCGCCTCACGCAACGCCCGGCAGGATCGCGCAAAAATCCGCCGGATCCCGCCATTCCGGGCGTGCGGATCGATGGCGTTGCCCGGAGCGCGGCGATCCCCGTGGTCACTCTCGATCTTCCCGAGGCGGAGGCGCTGCTGAACGGCAGCCCGGTCTCCATCGATAAGCTGCGTCGGACGTTAGCTTCGGGGCAAAGGCTCAAACCTGTCGAGCTCGGACAGCGCGCCACGATCCAGGCGAATCTCGAAGAACGTCGATTCGCCAGTCCCAACATCGTGGCGATGATCCCCGGCTCCGATCCTTCGCTTCGCAACCGCCCGGTGGTAGTGACCGCGCATCTCGATCATCTCGGTAAGTCGCCGGAGGAAGGTGGCAAGGACCGGATCTTCAACGGCGCACTCGATAATGCGGTGGGCGTCTCGATCATGCTCGACGTCGCGCGCTCGATCGCGGGGGAGCGGCGGCAGCCCAGCCGGCCTATCATATTCGCGGCGGTCACCAGTGAGGAAACGATGATGCTGGGATCGACATATCTTGTCGATGCTCTGCTCAAGCAAGGCGTAATTCCCGCTGCCAATGTCAATATCGACATGCCGGTCCTTACCTATGAGTTCAGCGATATCACCCCCTATGGCGCCGACCAGTCGTCACTGGGGCCGATCGTTGCTCAAGCAGCCTCGCGGTTCGGTGCAGCGATCTCTGGCCAGAACCAGACGGGCGATCCGCTCTGGCGATCGGACCAACTGGCTTTCATAAATCGCGGCATCCCGTCGGTCTATGTCGAGCCCGGGCCGGGAAATGGCGGTCAGGCGGCATGGGAGACCTATCGGGCCGAGCGTTATCACAAGGTCGGCGACGATATGTCCCAGCCCATCGACTGGCGGGCCGTCGAGCGCTTCGCCGGAATCCACAAGGCGCTTATACTCGCGATCGCGAACGACAAGCGCGCCCCGAGCTGGAATCCGGGGAACGGTCTTGAGCAATATATCAACAAGAGGCTGGCCGAGCGCCGCGAGATGGCGAGATAGTGGATGATCGTGCGGTTTGGGGCGAGCGATCGCTCATCGCTCCTCCAGCACACATTTTTTTGTTCGCGCGGGAATGCGGTGCTGGCGAGGTCGCACGTTTCCCCATGGAGGACCACAAACAGCGACCTGAAGGGATTTTGACCATGACGAGACCGAGGATCCATGCGCTCGGCGCGATGGTGTTTACTCTTGTTCTGACCGGTCTGGCCGCCAGCGCCGCCGTGGCGCAGAATACCGGCGCGATCGCCGGACCGAGCACGGCTAAGCCGGTCCATACCAAAGTGGCCCGTGTCAAAAGCACGTCGAACGTGCTGGACATCACCGTGAACGGCAAGGTCCTGCGCAATCGCGACGATACGGCCTTTCCCTGGACGCTGAGCGATCAGTCGCCCGACGTCTCGGACCTCGGGCCGTTCAACTTTGCCGACGGCACTGAGATTTGTCTCGTGGCGGATGCCGGAAAGGCGTGTCATGCGCTCAAAAAGGGCGTCGTCGGCGTCTATGTCGTCGAATATCGCGGCAAATCCTATCTCGCCCATCTCACCATTTGATCGTCATTGCGTCGTTCCAGGTGTCCACAGCGATGCGTGATATCATGCGGTTCAGTCGCCTCGAATGGGGATCCAGAGTGATCCGACATCGTCGGTTCGGCCTGATCGCCGCGTTCCTCTGCATGCCCGCTGCGGCGATCTCGCAGGCTGGGCCTGATGCGTTCGGGCCCGACGGTCCCTATGTCGAGGCGAAGGGTGGCGGCTGGGTTGCGCGCGTCGCGGGTGGCGGGAGCGATGTGCCGGTGCGGGCAGGTGGGGCCATCGACATCGCCGCGGTCGGTCGCGTGCCTGCCTTCCGCGTGAAGCTGCGTCCGCCGGCGGTGCCGTCGCCGGACGTCCTGACGCTGGGTGAAGCAGCGCAGATGTTCGTCATGGCTGACACCCATGGCGAATATGAGATCATGGTCGAACTGCTTCAGGCGCAGAAGATCATCGATCGCAAACTCGGCTGGTCCTTCGGGCGCGGACATATGGTCGTCACCGGCGACATCTTCGACCGGGGTCCGCATCAGCTCCAGATATTGTGGCTGCTTTACAAGCTGGAGGATGAAGCCCGGAAGGCCGGGGGCGGGCTGCATATCGTTCTCGGCAATCACGAGGCCATGATCGTGCGCGGCGACCTGCGCTACCTCCATCCGCGTCACGCCGGCACCGCTGCCGCGCTCGGCCATCAGAACTATGCAGACCTGTTCGATGCATCGACGCTGCTCGGCGTCTGGCTCCGTTCGAAGCCGTCGCTGTTCAGGATCGACGATATGCTCTTCGCCCATGGAGGTGTCTCGCCCGATCTCGCGAAGAGTGGGATGAATCTTTCCGACATCAATCTGCGCCTGCGTGCCGTGCTCGACTGGCGAAAGGACGGGCCGAGGCTCTCCGGACAGGATGCGCTGCTGGCCGGGGAGGCGGGGCCGCTCTGGTACCGGGGCTATTTTTCGACGCCCGGCAACACGAAATACGGCCCCGTACTGGGCGATGGCGAGGTGTCGCAGGCACTCGCCGTTTTCGGTGCCCGTCGGATTTTCGTCGGGCATACACCGCAGGAACATGCGAATCTCCTTTTCGGCGGCAAGGTCGCGGCGGTCCATGTCTACCCCGAGTGCGACAAGGACGGGAAACCCGTCATCGAAGCCGCCATCCGCCTTCGTGGGGTTTGGCAGGTCGCCGACGCATTGGGCGCACGCAAAACGTTTCCGGAGAGCCGGTGACGGCTAGCGCGGAGAGCTCCGGCCTGTCCGTCCCAAAGCAATATACCCGCCTCCGACTGTCCAGCTTCATCGTCTCAGTCGCATCCTGATGCAGAAGCCGTGCTGAATATTTTGAAAGCCCAATCATGCTGAAATATCTTCCTCCCGCCCTGTTCGTCGCATCTGGCGCGGCGCTGTCGCAAGAACCGGCTTTGCCGCCGTTCAAGTCGGCGGACGTGAGCTGGGCGACGGTCAAGGGAAGGGGTGTTCTGACCGGCAGCGCCATCGACCGGATCGACGGTACGGAGACAAATTGCGCGGACATGCCCGTCAATCTCGTCCCGAGATCGGCCTATGCGGATGCGCGGATGAAGGCGATCTATGGGACGATCGAGGCCGGCTCCAAGCCCAATGCCGAAATTCCCACGCTTCCGTCCAACCCGGACTATCAGGCCAGCCAGTTGAAAGTTAATTGCGACCGGGACGGCCGGTTCAAATTTTCCGGCCTGGCTGCCGGCACCTATTATCTGTCGACCTTTATTCTCCTGAACGGCCCAGGGATATGCGGACCCTGGCAGGTCAGTCGCGGTCATGCGCCGGGTCATTGTCGCCGCCGATAAGCCTGTTGATGTCAAATTGACCATCGCGGCGAAATAGACGTGTTCGGCCGGGCGGCGGTTCGCGCTGCCTGGCCTCGTCCTGATCTAGATCCTGGGCGATCTCACTACGTCGCGGCGCCTCCGGGCCACCCGTAGGCCCAGCTCCCAACGCCGGCCCCATCAGAGGCGCCATCCGGCTTGCCGCCGCCCGTGATCAAGCGATACCATCGCTGCCGCCGGCTGGCGCAGTTCCATCCCGCATGTGCCGGCGCGAGAAAAATTTCATCCGAAACGATTTCAGCGGTGAGGGAGTGCGGATCTCGCTCGTTGTGATTGTCGGTGGTGGGGTCTTGGCATGGACGCGGCGCGTTTGGGTTCGGTGGGACGGTTCCGCAGCCGCTGTAATGCGCGGCGTAAGGCCTCATGCCTTGCGGCTTTGGCCGGGGCCGTGCCGGCGTGACCGGAGACGCGCGCGAGCCGCCGGATTTTCCATCGGTCTTCATCGCGTCGCGCCCTGCGCTCGAGCGGATGATGGCCAAATATGTCGGATGTCCGCAGGTGGCTGCCGATCTTGCCGGCGATCTCTATCTGCGCCTCGCCAGAAGCGATCATGCGCGCATGCCCGCGCACGAGTTGCAGCGCTATCTGTTCCGGGCCGCTATCAACATCGCGATCGACCATGCGCGTGCGCGCCGTCGGCGCGCGGTGATCCTGCGCGACAATGCCGTGCATTTCGAGAGCGTCGTCGAAAGCGCGGAGCCTGCCGCGATCGCGGCCGAGCAGCTGACCGTCGTAAGCGAGGCGATCGACGAACTGCCCGACAAGCTGCGCGACATTTTGCGCTGGCGCGCGAGCGGCGAGAGCTATCGCGATATCGCGGCGCGTCTCGATGTGTCGGTGAGCATGATCGAGAAGCATATCAGCCGCGCCCTCCAGCATTGCCGGCAGCGTCTCGCGCAGGTCAACGACATCGATGCGCTGGACGCGGCGAAGGTTGAGAACGGGGCGACGCCGGGGACGAAACCGGAGGCCGGATCGGCGCGGCGATCCGCGAACCGGGGCTGATCGTGCCGGAGCGATCGATCAGCGGTCAGGCCTCGGCGTCCGGGTGCGCCGTATTGGCGCCGGCCGAAACTGCGTGGACGCGCATTTTCGTCGGGCTGGCATTGGGGGGATGCCGGGATCGATCGTTTTGCAGCTGAAAGGCCGTGCGATCATCTTCGGTCGCGCGAGGGGGAGTAGAAACGCGTGGCGATGAATTCGGTGACGATGAATCCGGTGGTGAAGCAGGGGCTTGCGTTCAGGCGTCTGTGTGGGGCGGTCGGGCACCTATCGGGCGCGGTCACGCTCACTGCCCTGGTCGCGGGGCTGACGATGCCGGTTGCGGCGTTTGCGCAAGAGGCGGTGCCTGTGGCGGTTCCGTTGGTGGTGCCGAAGAACCTGACCTACTGGCAGATGTTCGCGCATGCGACATTGGTGGTGAAGCTGGTGATGATGGTGCTGCTGATGGCGTCGGTGGCGACGTGGACGATCTGGATCTCGAAGCTGGTGGAGCTGAAGAACGCGAACCGGCGTCTGCGCGCGGACCTGGCGATGCTGGGAACGGTGGATGCGCTGGGCAAGGTGGGCGAGCTTCAGCACGGGGCGCCGGCGGGCATGCTCCAGCTGGTGCGCACCGAATTCGCGCGGACGGGCGAGATCGCGACGGTCGAGGCGGGCGAGGGGGTCAAGGAGCGGCTCGCGGCGCGCTTCGTGACCGTCGAGGCGGGCGCGATCGAGCGCATGCTGCGCGGCGCCAGCGTGCTGGCGACGGTGGGCGCGATCACGCCTTTCGTCGGACTGTTCGGCACGGTCTGGGGGATCATGAACAGCTTCATCGGCATTTCGCAGTCGAACACGACCAACCTGGCGGTGGTGGCGCCGGGCATCGCCGAGGCGCTGCTTGCGACCGCGATGGGTCTGGTCGCGGCGATCCCGGCGGTGATCATGTACAATCATGTGGCGCGCAGCGTTGCGGGCTATCGGCGGAACCTCGCCGATGCCTCGACCCAGGTCGCGTGTCTCGTCAGCCATGAGGTCGATGTGAAGCTCGGTGCGCGCGGATCCGTCCGCGCCGCGGCCGCCTGAGGATCTCGCGCCATGGCGATGAAGCTTTCCCACAGCGACGACGGTCTCGATCTCAACCATGACATCAATGTGACGCCGTTCATCGACGTGATGCTGGTGCTGCTGATCATCTTCATGGTGGCGGCGCCGCTCGCGACCGTGAACGTCAATGTCGACCTGCCGGTCTCGACCGCGCAGGCGCAGCCCCAGACCGAGGAGCCGATCGTGCTGAGCCTCGGCAAGGACCTGTCGCTGAGTCTCGGCAATGACCGCATCGAGCGGGCGGCGCTTGCGGCGCGGCTGGGCGAGCGGACCAAGGGCAATCTCAATGCACGCATCTTCCTGCGCGCCGACAAGGTCGTCAATTATGGCGACCTGATGGGGCTGATGAACGAGCTGCGCGCCTCGGGCTATCTGAAGGTGGCGCTGGTCGGCCTCGAACCCGGAGCCGCGCAGCCATGAACGTGCAGGCAACCCTGAAAAAGCCCGGGGTGTCGACCGCCGGTGTAACGTCGGTTCCGCCCAGGAGCGTGAAGGACGCCGCCGTGGCCGGGAAGGCCGGGGCAAGCCCGGTCATGGCGGCAATCGTGCCGGTTGACGACAGCCGCCGCCTGATGGGCGCGGGGCTGGCATCGCTCGGCGTGCATGGCGCGGTCGCGGCGGCGCTGTTCGTGGGATTTGCCGGCGCGACGCCCGCACCACCGATGGCGGCGATGGTGGTCGAGATGGCGGAACTGCCATCGGCCCCGCCGGCGCCGCCGACGCTCAGTCCGCCGACGCACGAGCAGAAAAAGGCCGAGCCCGAGCCGGTGATCGACAAGCTCAAGCTGCCGCCGATCCCCAAGCTCGCGTTCAACATCACGCCCGATGTGGCGGTGCCGGTGCGCGAGAAGCAAAAGGAGAAGAAGGAGCAGGCGGACAAGCCCGCCGAGGAGACGACGCATCAGGCGGCCCCCGAGGCGCCCAACAAGGACAAGCCCAAGGCGCCGCAGACCGGTGCGCCCTCCAATAGCAACTCGCGCGCCGAGCAGAGCTGGGAAGCGAAGGTGCTGGCCGCGCTCGAGCGGCGCAAGCGCTATCCCGACGCGGCGCAGAGCGCGGGGCAGGAGGATGTCGTCCAGGTGCGGATCGTGATGGACAGGAGCGGGCGCGTGATCAATTCGCAGATCCGGCGCAGCCGCGGCTTCTCGCTGCTCGACGGCGAGGTCGCCGCGCTCGTCCGCCGCGCCAGCCCGCTGCCCAAGCCGCCACAGGAGGTCACGGGCGAGCAGATCGCGCTCCTCGTCCCCGTCGAATTCTTCATGAAGAAACGCTGAAAGGACCAGCCCCGTGTTGTCGTGGATCGGCGTTCGCACTAACCGCAGCGAGAGGGACCATGTCCCCGCGCGCGATGTCGTGCGCAGATTCCCGAGGGAGGGCGCGGGACGTCAGGCGATGACCGGCAAGGATCACCAAACGCCGAGGTTGAGAATGGGGCATGATCCCGAAGACGAGGCGCGCGACTGGCTCGTCCGCATGAACTCGGGTTCGGTCGCGGATGCCGACCGCGCCGCCTTCGAGCGCTGGCACGCTGATCCCGAACATGCCGCGGCCTATGCCGAGCTGGAGCATGTCTGGGCGCTGATGATGCAGTCGGCGGGTCCCGCCGACAATATCGTCACCTTCACCGGCCGGCCGCGCCGCTTCGAGCGTTTCCGCGCGCATTGGGCGCGCAATGTCGCCGCCATCGCCGCGAGCCTCGCCGTGCTGGCGCTTGGCGCGCAGCAATATGCGACCGTCTGGCGCTTCGACCATGCGACCCAGGGCTCGGCGCGGGGGCATGTGCCTCTCGCCGATGGCAGCACGGTCGAACTCAACACCGGCTCGGCGATCGACATCGATTATCGCGACGGCGAGCGTCATGTGACGCTGGCGCGCGGCGAGGCCTTTTTCGACGTGAAGCGCGATCCCGCCCGGCCCTTCGTCATCGGCGCGGGGGCGGGCGAGGTTCGCGTGCTCGGCACCGCTTTCTCCGTGAAGCGCGAGGGCGATGGCGCGCGCGTCACCGTCATTCGCGGGCGGGTCCGCGTGACGGGAGGGGATGGCCGCTCGGTCGAGCTCGTCCCCGACCAGCAGGCCGCGTTCGGCAATGGCAATGCGCTTGCGGTCGCGAAGGTCGACGCCGCGACCGCGCTTGCCTGGTCGCGCGGCCAGCTCGTCTTCGTCAATCGCCCGCTCGGCGAAATACTGAGCGAGATCGACCGCTATTATCCCGGAGCCCTGTTCCTGGTCGACGAGAAGGCCGGGCGCCAGCGCATGAACGCCACCATCAATCTCGACCGGATCGACGACTGGGTGATGGCGATCGCCAAGTCGCAGAAGATCAGAGCGCGGCGTCTGCCGGGGGCGATCCTGGTCGGCTGACCGGGGCCGCCGTGTCATGGGGCGGCTTTTCCAGATCGTCTCGTGCTGTCCGAAGAGCGGCCGCGTGCCCGCCGCGATCCGAAGCGCCTGTCTGCCGTGGGGATTTCATGCCCGGGCTCGTGGAGGAAAAAGTTCCGGGCGCGTTCGGGCGAGGCTCCTGTAGGATGGGATGACGTTCAAGATGCGAGGGCGGTAAGGCGAGGCGGATCGATCGCCGCTTCTTCATTCTCATGACGCATCCGCTCATCACCGGTGCGGTTACGGCAATCTGCGTGCCGGCCCACGGGCGTTCGAAAGTCAGGCCCCAATCGGGAAGTTGATCGGTTTCATGCGGTGCCGCTGATTCAGTTCGTTGAGGGGATAGCGCTCGAAATCATCGAGCCGAATTCAGGGGGGTTTTCATGAAACTGCGTCATCTCACCCGGTCCTCGCGAACCGCGCTCGCCATCGCGCTCGCTGCGCCTGCCGTCATCGCACTGCCGCAAGCGGCCCATGCGCAGCCTGCGGCCCAGTCCTTCTCCATTCCTGCTGGCGATCTCCGTGCCGCACTCCAGGCATTCTCGTCGAGCACCGGCATCCAACTCGTCTATTCCAGCGATCTCGTCGTCGGGAAGCGCTCGTCGGGCGTGTCGGGTGAAATGACCGCCCAGGCCGCGCTCGCGCGCCTGCTCGCCGGTACGGGACTTTCGGCGCGCATGTCGGGCAACAGCGCGACCATCACCAGGGCCGGCGCCGCGGGTGAAATCGCCGCCCAGGACGGCGAGCGGGTACTCGGGCCAGTGCGGATCGAGGGCGACCAGGGTTCCCCCTATTTCGGCGGCGCGGGCAGGGCTGCGGGCGTCAACGGCGTCAACGGCTCGCGCGATATCACCGCGACCGAGGGTACCGGCAGCTTTACATCGGGTGCGCTGACCATCGGGAGCAAGGTGGCGCAGTCGATGAAGGACGTGCCGCAATCGATCAGCGTGCTGACCAGCGAGCGGCTGGAGCAACAGAACGTCACCGATTTTACGACGGCGATGCGGCAGTTGCCGGGCATCACGCTCGTGCAAGGTGGATCGAGCATGGAAACCCAGTTTCTCTCACGCGGGTTCCTCATCAACAGTATCCAGATCGATGGCGGTGCGCCGCTATCGATGTCATTTGGATTGCGCGATGGATATAATCCTCAGATCGACATGTCGATCTACGATCACGTCGAAATATTGCGCGGCGCAGCGGGGCAGTTCGGTGCGTATGGGAATCCCTCGGGCACTGTGAATCTCGTTCGTAAGAAGCCGCTCGATCATGGGCAATTGACGATCGACGCTCAGGCGGGGAGCTGGAGCAACTATCGTCTTGTCGTTGATGCAACGACGCCGCTTGCGTTCGATGGCAAGCTGCGCGGTCGCCTGGTGACAACCTATCAGGATCAGCGCTATTTTTACGACAGGGCCAAGCTCAACAAGATCCTGATCTACGGCGTCACCGAGCTCGATGTCACGCCGACCACGCTGCTCACGGCCGGGCTCAACTATACCAAGCAGGATACCGTGCCCTGGATCGGCGGTCTGCCCCGCTACCAGACCGGTGCTGATCTGAAGCTGCCGCGTTCGACGTCTCTTGTATTTCCATGGAATCGCTGGGATTTCGAGACACGCGAACTGTTCGGCACGCTTGAGCAGAAGATCGGCTCGGAATGGCTGCTGAAGCTCAACGTGACGCAGAACAGGCAGACCAGTTTCCGGAAAACCGCTGGCAGCGAGGGGGCGGTAAACCCGGTCAATGGACTCGGGCCGGACATGATTGGCGCCTATTATGATACTGGGTCGGAGCAGCTTTCCGCCGAGGCGACGTTGACGGGTGCGTTCATGCTCTTCGGGCAGCGTCAGGAGGTGACCATGGGTGTCAACCGTGTCGCCAGTGATGCTACCGATGGATTCGCTTATCAGGCCCTTATTCTCGGAGCCTCTTTTAATCTCTATCAGCCATATGCAAACGGGCCGATCTATTGCGGTAGCGGGCCGGCTTTCTGTCCAGCTGGAACCGTCAATCGCACCTATCCGCCGGTCAATGTTCTCAATTTCAACCCCAATGACCCGATCTACACCGAGCCGCGCGCTCCCCTTGCAAGTGGGCGTTTTCTCGAAAACGGTCAGGTCCGGTCAAGCGCCTATCTCAATCTCAGATTGACGGCGTTCGACAGGCTGCATCTGACCACTGGCTTGCGCTGGACTCGCGAAGAAACGAATCAAATCCAGCAGGCGCTTTGTGTAAACTTGGCGTCCAGCGGCTGCGTCGGCAAAGCCATTGGCGATGTCCGCAGCGAACCGCTTAATCGGCATTATGGCAGCACCGACTTCAGTTGGCCGCCAGCCGCCAACCTATCTTTCGATGTCACGAAAGCGTTGACGGTCTATGCCGGTTATACCGATATCTATGCGAGCCAATCGCAGTATCGAACTGTCCAGGAAACGGCGCTGGCCCCGGTTACGGGGGGGAATTGGGAGGCTGGCGTGAAGTGGGCGGCCCGCGATGGTAAGCTTAACCTGACCCTCGCTGCCTATCGTATGCAGCAGAAAGGAAGTGCCATCCGTGACATGTCCATTCCAGAGTACGAGGTGAGTCAGGGGGTTCGTTGCTGCTATATTGGTGATCCGAATAATATCGTCCAGAGCACGGGAATTGATGTTGAAGTGAGTGGCGAACTGCGGCGCGGATTGCAGTTTTCGGCAAGCTATAACTATAATAAAACCACTTATGAAGGAAAGACATATGAAGAATATGGCATGGCCGGGACGACATATAACTCGATCTCGCCAAGGCATGTCTACAAACTCTGGATGAGCTATGATTTCGGAGCTGCTGGCCATAGCGGCAAGATCTCCGGATTGACGTTATCCGGCGGTGTCAATGGACAATCTTCGGCCTATTATACGGGATATTTCTGCCAGAATTACATTGGTGAGCCGAATCCGGTCAATGGTCAGCAGGAATGCGCGTCCTGGGGGCCGCCCGACTTTGCGCCGTATGAATTCACGGTTCCAGCCTATGCGGTGGTCTCGGCGCGTATCGACTATCGCTTCTCCGATAAATGGTCACTGGCGCTCAATCTCGAGAATATCCTCGACAAGACCTATTATCAGACTGTCTCCAACTCGCCCAGCAGTGGGCACTGGTATGGTGCGCCCCGATCGGTAACCGCGTCTCTCCGCGCCAAATGGTAGGCTGTTAGCGTCTGTTGCGTCGGGGCGATCCTTGTGGATCGCCCCGAACAAAACACGCAGGTACGCGGCGCAGCCGGTGCCCGGGCCTTCGCAGCACCGCCTTTCGGGCAGATATATATTTTGCCGATCGGCAAGCTCGCTGAAGTTTGCAGTGCACTGCGCTGATCGGGCACTTGCAGGCTGCTGATTGACGCCTCGATGCTTGGAGACCGGTCTCCGCGAGAGATGCGGGTAGTGCTCCGGCCTATGTCGGAGGCCGTGCGTGGCTGCCAGGACCAGAGCTGGCTGGCCTGCCCTGACGCTGTGCGGTTCGCTCGAGCTTGAACGCGTCCGCTTTGTCTTCGGGCAAAGGCGAGGTTTTTCCATGCGCGCGATGGTCTGGGGCTCTCAGCCGGGACGCGCCTGCGTTGCTCGATGAAATTCAGAACATATTCGAAAAAGGTAACGGCCATGATATATTCGAAAGCGCGCCCCCTTCTGGTCGTCGGGGTGGCGGGAGCCCTGGGTGGTCTTGCGGCATTTGGCTATGCCAGGGTTCCGCAAGACCATGTCTCGGCGTCCGCACATGGTGGTGGTGGCCATGCGACGCCCGCAGCCTTGGCGACGTCACCATCGGTTCGCGGACCTCGGTCGTTGAGCGGCCGGTCGCCGGTCGCGGCGCAATCGACTGGTAAGGTTGCGCGGGCTGCTGTCGACGCGCGAACGACAGTATCGGGCACGCTTCCGAATGGATTCCGATATCATATCATAGGATTGCCGGACACGTTCGAGATGACGTCGGCAAGGCTGATGCTTCGCGTAGGCATGGTTGACGAGAAGGAGGGCCAACAGCAGATCGGCCATCTCATCGAGCATCTGGTGCTGACCTATTATACCGATGGGAAAGGCAAGCGTAAGCTGTTGGGCGACCTGCGCGAAAGCTGGATGCCGCGAGCCTATGCGGTCAGCGCGGGCGGTGTGAATTGGACCGATACCCGATACCATCTGGAAGCGCCCAACGGCGAAGTTGACGCTCTTTTTGAGCGGGTCAGGGAAATCGCACAGGGATCGCGCTTCACGGCCGATGAGGTGAAAATACAGCGGCGGCCGGTCGAACTCGAATTTTCGGCAAGTCCGTATCTGGATGGCTTTCAACACCGGTCATGGCGGATGCTTAACGCTATGGCCGGCATGGCGGATCATTCCGTCAATCGCTGGAAAAAGGCGTCGGAAAAATTTCCCTTCGATCAAGTGCGCGCATTCGCTGACGAATATTATGTTCCTGAACGCGAGATGCTCTACGTCGCCACGTCTTTGGACCCTTTGCTGATCAAGGCGATGATCGAGAAAAAATTCGGGAACATGAAGAGGGGGCGCACGAACGTGGCGGCATTGTCCGGTGCCTGTATCATCCGACCGGACCCTCAAATCTCCAGGGATCGCCGGCCGGTGCGGCTGTTCGTCGCTCCCGAAGGAAAAGACGTTCGCATGGTCGTCGGCGTGGGCGACAGTGGAAACATCAAGCTGAAATCCGGAGTGGAGATTGCGCCCGAGTCGGCTTGGAGCATGGTCATGGGTGCTTTGGAAAAAATGGGATATGGTCGGCAACTTGCAATGTTCCGACAGGGGGTGGTGTGGCGGATGGGAGCGCCACTTCAGATCTATCGTGTCGCGCAAGCCGGCCGGATTGCATCTCTCGTCGGTTCGGACTTGGCTGAATTGAAGGGTCTTTTGCTGGAAATCGAGAAAAATTCGTCTGTCGTGGCGTCCAATATTCCGCGCCGGGAAAAGAGAAACGAGCGGCCCAACTCAGCCGAAAATTATATCGATCAAGCGATCGCGCGCGATTGTGATAATCCTTTCCAGCGGGATATCCGAGACCTCGATAATGACGAGAAAGCCGAATATCTGAAGGCGTTCGCGACCGCCGCGCTCGACGGCAAATTGCAGTACATAGTATCGAGCGACGCTGGCCAGGGCGAAGAAGCCGTTAGGCGCATTTTGCCCGCAGACACGTTGCGGGAATTGCCGTCAAGTTCGGATGCTGCGCGGGTGTCGGATGCCGGACTCCCCGACCGTGAACTCAAATATGAAATCCAGCTTGCGAGAGGGCCGGTGAGCGCCGCGCAGCGAATGGTGGCGGATGCGTTGCTCTCGCTGCCCGACAGCGTCCCGGCGGCGGCCATGGGCAAGGAGGAATATACGCAGGAGAAATCGCGAAAGGGAGTTGTCGAATCTATAACTGAATCTGCCGCGGGAATGCGCTGGACGTTAAGCGGACGGGCATCCGCAGAGCCGCTGATGCAGGAAATCTACGAGGACCGCAAAGCGCTTTTCGCCGGGAATTACAGCGCTGACGACGTTGCGGCAGTCGCGGACAATCAATCTCTGGAATGGCTGGGTGGCCTTGCCGTGGCAATCGTCGAGAAGCGTAAAATCCCGGCGGTCTTTCAGCCGGTTTCAAAAGAATCGCTGCTTGAACTCACGTCTCTGGCTCAGCCGGCCTCGCTGGTGGAGAGTGACCTCTCCCCTGGTACGCATTACATCGGTACATCCAAAAGCCGATTTGCGCAGATAATGATGTTTTTGCGGCTTCCTGAGGATGGCACTTGGAAAAATTTGACCACAAGGGATGCGATCAGAATCGTCAGGGACAAGGCTGGCTTTGCCTATACCGTTGTTGCAGGCGACGTTAAGGTTTTGGGAGGGGTCAAGTATCAGCTTATTCAATTTGTAACATTGCGAGAAGATGCTCAAAGTGCAATTGAATGGGTCGAGGGCAATGTTAAAAATATGAACAAAGATGTGAGGTTGTATTCGTTTGTGGGCTGATATGCTGTAAATTACTCCCCTGCCGCGGCCGGGCTCGCCTGGTCGCGCTGGTAGCTCGTCTTCGTCAATTGCTCGGTCGGCGAGATCGATCGCTATTATCGGGCCGGGCGCCAGCGCATCAACGCCACAATCAATCTCGACCGGATCGACGACTGGGTGATGACGATCGCGAAATCCCAGAAGATCAGGGTGCGCCGTCTGCCGGGGGCGATCCTGGTCGGTTGAGCCGGCCGGCTGCGTCAGGGCGCGGCGGTTCTCATTCTCTGGTTCCGGTGGTCGCGCATCGAACGCGTATCACTTTGCGGTCCGAAGCACTCGTCCTGCCATGCGGCTTTCCTGACCGAGCTCGTTGAGGAGATGGTCCCCGGGCGTAGTCGGGGTGATGCTTCGGGAGGATTGAATGAGGTTCAGGATGAAACTGCTGCATGCCGCGATCGCGGCAGGGTGTGTTGCGGCCGCGACCCCGGCCTTTGCGACGCCTTATCTCAGCGGCAACTATCTCCTGCCGCTGGACAAGCCAGCCGAAGTTCGCAAAGCATATTCTGCTTGCCAGGCGCCGCCGCGCGAGCAACTCGCCGCGTTGATCGAAGCGTGCGGCAAGGCGCTGGAGGTCGAGAAGGATCCGCTGAAGCGTTCCATCCTGCTTGTATTGCGATCGCAGTCGAATGTGCTGAGCAAGGATTACAGGCAAGCGCTGTCGGACGCGCAAGAGGCGGCGCGGCTGGCGCCGGAGCGGTGGGAATCACTCAACCAGCTTTGCTGGGCATCGGCTGTGTCGGGAACCGACGTGCCGGGTGCGAAAAATGCGTGTGCCCAGGCGGTGGGGCTCAGCGGTGCGAGGACCGATGCGCGGCACAGTGATGCGATCTACAGCATGCGCACGGGGAATTGGCGCAGGGCCGCCACGTTGCTTGATGGCCTTTATGAGCAGAACGCCAAGAAGTTTTCCGAGGCGGCCTATGGGTCGGCGATAGCTGCCGCGAATTTGTCGGCCGAGTACAGGAAATCGGGTAGCGCCGAGTCGCTGGAAATTGCGAAAATCACGGACGCCAATCTCGAAAAACATATCAGCACGGCTTATAAGGACGGCGCCGGATTGGCCGAGGCGAAGAAGTATTTCGCGGATCTCGGGTTCAAGATGCCGTGATGTGACCGGCTTGAAATAGCCGCGATCCTTGCCGGCTCAGTCTGCCTGGAGTGGTCTTGGTGGGCTGAGCCGACCGTCCGCTTGCGCCGTGGCCCCCAAACGCAACCCTCAGTCGAGGCAGCGAGCCAATCGCTGCACAGCGGCGGATGCCTCCTTGAAGTCCGGCACCTCGCTTTCGCCGGCAAAGGCCATGCCGCCCACGAACCGCCGATATTCCTCTTCGTACAGTGGGTCGGCGTCCAGTTGCTCGCGCATCGCCGCCAGCTGCGCGATGGCATCACCGCCGCGATGGCGATCGGCCTCGATCGTTTCGCGGACCAGCTCCGGAAAACCGCCATGCGCGGTCGCCCGCGCCTCGAGCATCGCCAGGTCATGGATATGCCGGACGATCGTCGGATCGTCGCCCTTGGCCGCCCGATCGCGCCCGAGCATGCGCCAGGTGAAGGCGCTCAGCTTGTCCGCCGCCGTCTCGACCGGATCGACGCACGGGATTTCCCCGATCTCGGGTTAGCGACGGTGATAGTCAGTGACGAACGACGACAATGGGAGGCGGGACGTCGGCAGGCTCGGCGGCTTCGCCGACAGTTCGGCCAGGACGTGCGTCCGCAGGGACTCATGCGGTGGCAGGCGCGATGGATAGGTCATCTTGATCTGGATGAACCCATTGGCGTTGCGAGACACGACGGTTTTTTCGACGAAGCCGGCTTCGATCCAGCGCGCCACGAGTGCGTCCCGGAAATCGCCCAAAGCCCTGCGTTGCTGGCTCGCACTCCTGGCGAGGAAGGCGTCCGAGAGCATCAGCTTGAAATCAACGTCTTCGGAGAAGCGCTTGATCAGGCCATGGCCCTTGAGCAAGGCGGTCCCGCCCGAAAAGGCGGGCTGGATGTCGGCATCGCCTAGCGCGACCAGATCCTCGATCGCCCTGACGACGAACCAGTCCTTTTCCACAAAGGCTTCGTCGACCGCGAGCGCACCCGCGACCCGCCCGAGAATCTTTTCAGCGGGTGCGTTCGAGAACGACATAATGTCCATCATATCCGATGCGGCGCCGGATACGATCGCGGACAGCGATCGTGCGGCCGGTCGGGACCTGTGTCGAGCGCCCGCGATTATAGGCGTCCTCGAACGAGGAGGCGGCGATCGTCTTGCCGAGCCGCCGCAGAGCCTCGGTGGCGAGCTTCTTGATGCCGACCAACGGGGCGGGCTTGCCCGTGAACGGTGAGCGTTCGGCCTTGGCGTAGAGGCCATAGCCGATCTGGACCAGCGAGCCTTGCTCGACCTTGCGCCGCAGGGCGCGCCCCACCGCGTCATAGCTTCCAAGCGTGGCGAAGTCGCCGCGCAGGAAGACATTGCGCTTCGATTGCCGAACCTTGCGATCCAGCGCATCCGCGATCGAGCCGGCTGCCACACCGGCAGGCACCTCGTCCGCCTTTCGATACCGGCCGCGCGCGACCCGGACGAGCCGCTTCTCGCGGACGAGCTGGTTGAGCGCCCGGCCGACCGAATCATAATCGGCGGGCAGCGCCAGGTCGGTGCGCCCGAGCGTTTCACCCTCGGTGAAGCGGTCCAGGATCTGGTCGGTGAGCCGGGCCATCTGTCTGCCAAAATACGACGTTTACGACATCGATATAGGCGCGGTGGGCTTGAAACTCAAGCGAGGGGGGAGGCTGCTGCTGCGTAGGGGCTGCGCCGGCGGAAATCCCGTCACCGCTACCATCATATCCGCCCGAACCCGCCGGCCCCAAGCCGGCCCGCGCGCATCTGGCGCGCGCGCTTCTTCTTGAATCCACCTTCCTGCCTCCTTCCTGAACCTTTCTTCGAAACCACCCCCATTTTTTCACCCTTCTGCGCTCTCCCCCCATTGGGGTAACCCCACCCTTGCGCGTTGGAGAAGTAACCGCGGAACGACCCGCGGTTTATCAGGGGGATCCAATGACTGTTCGTTCAGCCTTCATGCGCGCGACCTTTTCCCATGCCTCGCGCGCCGCGCTCGCGGTGGCGCTCGCCACGCCGGCCCTCATCGCCCTGGCGCCCGCGGCCCATGCCCAGCAGGCCGCCGACGCCGCCCAGCGCTTCGATATTCCCGCCGGTGATCTGACCGCGGCACTCCAGGCCTTCTCCGCCCGCACCGGCATCCAGCTCGGCTATCCCAGCGGCCTCACCGCCGGCAAGCGCAGCGGCGGCGTCTCGGGGGAGATGAGCGCGCGCCAGGCCCTGTCGCGGCTGCTCGCCGGCACCGGCCTGTCGGCGCAGATGTCGGGCAACAATGCGACCATCGTCCAGGCCGGGGCCGCCGGCGAGGTCGCGGCGCAGGACGGCGAGCGCGTGCTCGGGCCGGTGCGCGTCGAGGGGGATCAGGGGAGCGGTGTGTATCAGGCGCCGGTGCGCGGTGAGGGCATCGCGCAGCTCGGCGGTGTTCGCGGTGGGCAGGATCAGGAGGCCGATGGGTATCGGGCGAAGGTGGCGAGCATTACGACGGGCGCTCCCGTAGCGATAGAAGATATTCCGCGTTCGATCTCGGTGGTGACGCAGGAGCAGATCGAGAAGCAGGATATTACGACGCTGGGGGATGCGTTGCGGCGGTCGCCGGGTGTGATCCTCACCGATGAGCCGACCAACGAGGGCAAGAATCAAATACTCGTCCGCGGTCTTCCGGTTACCAGCTTCGCAGTCGACGGTGTTAGCACCGGCCCAGCCCGCACTGGGGCGGCCGATACCAACTCAATGAATATATTCGGCGGCCGATTGAGCCTGGATCAATATGAGCGGGTCGAGATTGTGCGTGGTCCGAATGCGTTGTTTGCCGGGGCCGGCTCACCTGGCGGCTCGATCAATTTGGTTCGCAAGCGCCCTGGCGCTGTCCCAATGCAATCGCTCACTGTGGAGGGTGGGAGTTTTGGTAGGTACGGTGCTGTTGCAGATGTCTCGACGCCGAGCCTGTTCGGTTCGCCGATCGCATTTCGCGCAGTCGTGAGTGGTCGCAACGAAACAACGCCTTACGATGATTATCAGGCGAAGAACGCTTCGTTTTATGGGATTTTTGATGCGCCTTTGGGTGACGACGGTCGATTGGAGTGGGGCGGTAGCTACACGATAGCGAATACCGATGGGTATAGCCCAGGTGCATTCCGGGCGCTGAATGGATCGCTCCTCGATTTGCCACGTACATTCGCACCGAACATAGAAAATATCTACTCCCGGGATAGAAGCTGGAATATCTTCGGAAAGCTATTTGTCGAAGTGGCGGATGATTGGAACATAGAGATTGGAGCGGACTACCGAGGTGAGCGTGGCCGTGGAGTGTCCGTCTCTCCAGCGCTATCGTTCCGCGAAGATGGGACGGTTCCAGACGCTTATAAACCGTATAGCCAGCTGCTCATGGTCGAAAGAGTTCCAAGTTCCGGTAGCAATCTTTCGGTAATGTCGAAGATAACGGGAAAATTCGATACGTTCGGTATTAGTCATAACGTATTCTCTATGATCAGCTACTACTCGAACACAAACGGCGGACTTTCGTCTGGCGAGGCTTATACTACAGCATTTGCCCCGATCCCATCCATCGATGCTTTGAGGAATCCAGAATTTACATACTACACCGGCGTAAATGTTTTGAGTAGTTATTATATCAAGGACACGCAGAGCTCTGGATTGGGGCTTGTCATAGGTGATACGGTTAATGTCGGGGATATCGTCGAGGCCGGAATAACTGCCAGGCGAGATTCTTCCAGCTACGGAAACATCAGGATCTCCGACGACCCATTGCTTCCTCGTGGAAGTGTTATCTATCAGATAAATACATCATATCGCAACGAAACTTCTGACTGGCGTTTTGGCTACAATCTATCTCTTAAGCCCGTTCGAGGCTTTACGCTGTACGGTAGCTACGCGGACGGGTTCTACAGGCAGGATGGCTTGTATTCTAGGTCAGGGGAGGCTGGCAATTATTCTTATCAGCAGTTAGATCCGGTTTCTTATAAAAATAAAGAAGCTGGCCTGAGGTACTCCGACAAAAATATGTCGCTGAGCGCTTCGGTGTACAAGCAAAGTCAGCATGGTATTGGAAGAATTGAAGGAAATCCGATTCTGGCGTGCCCGCCAGGGATATCGGGAAGCAACTTCGCTTCTACGTGTTATGCGGTTGGGGGCGAAAATATGAAATCTAAAGGGTTTGACTTCGAGGCGAGCGGAAGGATTTCGGCTGAATTGTCATTCCTTGTAAACTATGCGTACAACAAGTCCAAGTTTTCTTCATCAAGCCCAATATCTGGTAGGAATTTTAGCGAAATATCGCCGCAAAGTTCAGGGAATATATTCATCGACTGGAGTCCGTCGTTCTTGCGTGGGGTCGATGTCCAGCTTGGGGCGAGGTATAAATCAAAGTACTATAGCACGGGATCTGTATTTATTACGGATAGAGATCCGGGTAGTCCTACATATGGAGAGGTGCTTGGATCGGAAGATTATATAGTCAATCAGAAGCCCTGGATGGTATTCGATGTTGGGCTCGGGTATCAATTGACCAATAATATATCGGCGAATGTGTTTATCCAGAACATAGCGGATAAGAAGTATTTCACGTCTCCTTCTCCATCCGGCGGATATTATGGGGCTCCGCGAAGCTTCATGGCTTCGGTGAAGTGGCAGCGGCGTGGTCTGGCTCGGCAAGATGGTCGTAGCCCCACAACGGGCCTCGCACCTTTTGGCGAGCCGTCTGACTGGTACGCCGGATTTGGTGTAGGGACCTCGCTGGCTGGAAGCATCCATGCTGTTGCTGATGGAAAAGCCCAAGATGGGATGACTCCAGTTGCTTGGAATTTTGAAACCAAGAACAAGCCAGCTTATGTGTTTCAGCTTGGAACTTATCTAACGGGCAATCTGCGCGGTGAGCTTGAGGGGCAGTATCGCAACTCGGGCTGGGGGCGGATCGGTGGGGCGGACGTCGCGCCTTATGGGGTTTGCGGCGCGGTCAACGCTGCTGCTGGACAGCCATTCGATTGCAACAAGGTGCCTGGGAAGATTGAGAGCATCGCGCTGATGGCCAATCTGATCTACGAGTTTGGTGCACGGGATGCCGTCTTCAAGCCGTTTGTTGGTGCTGGAGCGGGAATTGCACGTCATAACGTGCAGCTTTTTGGAAAGATGGCCGGAATTGGTCCCGATAGTCCCGATAATTGGCGCGCTAGGTTTGATCGGCAAGCGCAAGAACCAATTAGTGGGGTCGATGTCGGCTATGATCTGACATGGCAGGTGCTAGCTGGTGCGTCGTTGGCCCTGACTGATCGTCTGCGCCTTGACGGGACATGGCGTTACACCAGCATTCCTGGTCTGAAATGGGATACCTTCAACCTTGACACTCGGTATCGCACTTATCTGCCGCTCACTCCACGCGTGGGCACCTTCAAGGGCGACTATGATAGCCATTTGATCACCATGGGACTTCGGTGGGCCTTTGGTAGCAAAAAGAAATGAATGGGTGCCGAGCGGAGGGCGCCCCTTCGCTCGGCGAACACCTCGTCGCGGAATTTGTGATGTTAATGGCGTTTCGTCTTCAGTCTCATCTGCCTTTCATCGTATGGTCGATTTCAGGTATTTTTTTCTTAGGGGGAATAATATCTTCTTCTGTTAGCGCGCGGGAAAGCAGTAGCGATTTTGTTACATTGCTCGACCGGCATCGGGAAAGCAGCCGCGCCGGAGTTCTATCGAACGGATTTCGTTATGTCATTACTTCTGACAGTTCGCTGCCAGCTGATAAACGTAGAACTACTATCTCGATGAGACTCCATGTGAATGGCGGTGAGGCTGATCTGATTCAAGTCCCGCATCTTCTTGAGCATGTTTTGGTTCGAGAGTTCAAGACGCCGGAAGGTGACACTCTGAAATCCCCGGTAGATCTATTCAGATATTGGGGCCTCGAGGCGACCAATATCGCCAACACGGATGAGGAAGGTAATATCGATTTCCGGCTCGATGTTCCCAAGGGAAGAGAGCTTGAAGCTCTCGGTTACCTGAGGGGCATCGCGAGGAAGACGTTGCTCAGCCGCGACGACATTCTTGTCGAAGCATCAATCGTGAAGGCCGAGGCTCTTAAATCCATAGCTTGGGATCGAGAATTCCATGCGAGGAAGGTTTTTTCCCGTTTGACGTCTTTCCAGGTAGGCGATGCTTTGGCGCTAGAAGAGCGACAAATTGACAGCATCGTAAAAACTCGCCCGCACGATGTCGAAAGATATTATGAGGAGCGTTTTCGAGCGAACAATCAGACAATTTATATCGAAGGCGATCTCGACGCTGCAGCGATGGAGCAGGCGGTGCATGAACGCTTCTCGGATATTCCGGGCGGCGCTCGGCTTTCGCCTCCAGGTCGTTCTCTGCCCGATTTGGCCGAGGGAGTGATTGCGTATCTCCCTGGTCTCGATGCATGTCTCGCGGGGCTGCACCTAGGTTACAATGATCGAGATGCCGTAAATCTACGACACAAGACTGCAGTTCAACTCATCATTCAAAGCCTATGGCGCCGTGCGTTGGAGAAAAGTAGCGCGCGCAATGCATTTCCTGCGGGAAACATTCTGCTTTTGCCGCGTGAAGCCCGGAAGGGTGGGGGCGCTGGTGGGATCGATGTCGAGTTTTCGGCGCTCGTTGGAGAGTTTCCGGATGCGCTAGAGGAATTGGTCCGAACATTGAAATCCGTCGTTGCGGGAGGCAATTCGGCTGAATTCGAGCGCGTGAAGGCCGAAGTCCAAACATCTGTTCCGGGCGGCGAGGGAGGATGTCAGGACGACATTCCGGGGGCCTCGGATGGCGGGGGGCAGCTGCCCGTCAAAATGCCTTCGAATGCGGGTTGCGGAAGGAGCCTGACATCGTCGGAGATCGCGGCGGTAGCATTTGCAGATGTAAAATCGGAGTTGCAGCAGTTACTCGATCCGCGTTCGATTGGCTTCCGGGCTGTGACCCGCACTGGCGACCAACAGGTCAGCATGGCTGCGGTGCGAAAGGCGTTCGCCACAAAAGCAGCGCCTGCTCACAAGCTGACGCCTGCCATTACTCTGCCCGAACTGCCCCGGAATATCCGATTGGCGAAAGCCCCTTACGCCCTTTCGTTGAAAGCGGTGCGCGACGGGATCTTTCGCGTTTCAAACAGCGAAACACCGATTTTTGTCGAGCGAGGCGCGCCGGGAAACACGTTCAGGATCGATCTCTATGGAGCGAAACTGGAGAGTTTGGGGCAGACGTTGCCTGGCCTCGCCGACAAGATCATGGGCCTGGCACGGCTGAGCGGATTTGGTCCATATGATGCCGGGCAGTTCCAGACTTATCTCGCGAGTGCCGGGCTTCGGCTCGATATTGTCGTCGGATCCAGCAGCCGATTGACCGTCAGTGGGCCCTCCGGGAAAATGGAGGAGGGCATGAATTTGCTTGTCGCCGTGCTGAACGGTCCCAACGTGGATACAAATGTACGACGGCATTATCTGCGTCGACTTCCCGTCCGACAATGCGGCTTTAACGACATGGGCCGGGCTATCAACGCGGCGCTGCAGTCCGGGCTTCCCCCCCCATCGTCATTTGCGGAAATATGCAATGCCGCTGCGGCCTTGCCCAATGATGCTGCGTTAGCCGAAACTTGGGCACAGCTTTTCGGTGACGCGAAGCGATGGGTGATCGTCGCGCACGGATCGCAGGAAGACGAGGTTGTCGAAGGGCTTCGGACTCTTGCCGACAAATTTGGTCAGCCTCGGCACCGGCTTTCAAGTGATCTTGTACCCCAAGCTCAAATGTCGCCACAAGCCGACAATCATTATGTCGTCACCCGTGGTGAAGGTCCCGACACTGCGCTGTCCATCTACATTCCGGTCAACTTCGCGGAAAACGCTGATCGGGACGGGATGATCCGGAGTTTGGAAGCCGCCTTTCCCCTTATGGGTAGATTTTGGAAGCGTATCCGTGTGGTTGAGGCAGGTGCTTACGCGCCGATGGAATATGTGAGCACGCGCCGTGGGAGGCGAGATCACGCTCTTATTCAGATCAGCTTCGTTTGCGATCCTGCTGACTCGGAGCGGCTCATTGCGGCCACATGGGACGAGTTTGCCGCGATCCAGCGCGACGGTTTGGACGCCGATGCGGCCGCCCGTGTTCAAGCGCTGAGGCCCACCGTCGTTCGCCTGATCGATGAACTGGGTGCTCCGGAGCGTTACGCTTTGACCTCAGAAGAAGCCGCCGGGAGTCGGACTATCGTTCCGGCAAGCGTTGACGAGCTAACGAAAGCGATCCGGGCGACAAGGCGCGAGGACATGATTGTTTTCGAACTACGCCCCTGAGGGCAGTCCGATTTTTCCCAAGGATTTACTGATGTTACATTTTCCAATTCTGCATCGATCCGGTGCGATGGCTTTGGCGCTTGCGACCCTCATGGCGATGCCCGCCGCCGCTGAAACGGTGATGCCGGCCAACATGCTTCTCTCAGGAGATAGCGGTACAAATCTCGAAGCTGAGCTCAATGCCTGCGCGATGTTTCAGGATGATCTGAGCATCAACATCAAGGCATGCGATGTTGCTCTGGCTCGTCGCGACCTGAAGCGCCATGATCGCGCCAGGCTGCTGCACGCCAGATCATACGCCAAGGTTGGAGTAAATGATTTCCGCGGAGCGCTGCGCGATATCGAAAAGGCCATCAAACTGCTTCCCGGCGTTGCAGGCCAGGAAGCGCAGCAATGCTGGATTCTTGCTGGGCTCGACGAAAATCTCGATCGCGCCAAACTCAGTTGCCTGAAATCCCTGGAGCTTGGTTCGCCCAACTATCGCCTCTTCGACAGCCTGGGCCTCATTTCTTTCCGCAAAGGCGAGTTCCAGAAGGCCTTCACCTATTATGATATCGCCAGCTTTAACGGGACTTGGACCCCGGCCGTATATGGCAAGCTTCTCTCTATCAAAGCGTATCTGGCGCTCTCCGATGAGCAGATCGCGCTCGGCAAGAGGAGTCTGCAAGCCGACGGTATCGGGAAAGTCGAAGAGTTGAACGATCCGGCGGGCTTGCGCCAACTCTTTGGCGGACATCTGAAGGTGGCCGAGAGCGCCTTCTTGAAATTCAGCGAAAAAGAACAGCGCGAAGCGCGGGCCTCGTTTGAGCGATTTGGACTCAGCGAGACCACGGTCGATGCTGCCGCCCGCAAGATCATGGCTGAGCATCCGCTCCGCTGACCACGCACGGTGCATCAGGCGTCAGCCCGTGGTTGATGCGCATGCTCCTGAAGAAATAGCCTGTCTTCCTCCTCCCTCATGCGAGGGATGGCGCCGCCGTCCTTGTCCCCTTAACCTCATCCGTTCTTGACCAGTCTCCCTCTCACGCCTGCCGCCTCCCTTGCCAAACCCGCAGCCTTCCGCGAGAATCCTTGCTTCGATGCGTACCGACCTTTCCCATCTTCCGGCCGCCAAGCAGCGTGATCTCGAACGCGTTATCGCGATCCTCTTCGAGGAATTCGGCGACGCCACCGCGCTTGCCTCGGGGGAATGGAAGAAGAAGGGGCGGATTCTCAAGATCATCCTCTACGGCAGCTATGCGCGCGGCGGCTGGGTGGATGAGCCGCATACAGCCAAAGGCTATCAGTCCGATTTCGATCTCCTCATCATCGTGTCCGATCCAAGGCTGACCGATCCGGTCAAATTCTGGGAAAAGGCCGAGGAGCGGCTGACTCGTGAGTTCGGCATCACCAGGACGATCAGGACGCCGGTCAATTTCATCGTCCATACCCTCCAGGAGGTGAATGACGGGCTGGCGCATGGGCGGTATTTCTTCATGGATATCGCCCGCGATGGCATCGCTCTGTACGAGAGCGAAGGGAGTGAGCTTCATAGCCCGAAGCCTAAGACGCCTGAGCAGGCGCTGGCCATGGCCAAGGAATATTTTGAGGAGTGGTTTCCGGCCGCAGCCGACTTCAAGGAAAGCGGCGAGTTTCTGGCCGAGAAGGGCCGCTATAAGCGCGCGGCTTTCCTATTCCATCAGGCCACTGAGAACCTTTACCACTGCGTGCTGCTGGTCAGCACATTCTACACGCCGCACGTCCACAATCTGGGGTTTCTCCGGACGCAGGCCGAGCGGCTCGATATCCGCCTCGTCGATGCTTGGCCCCGCGAGCAGCGGCGGGAGCGTGCGATGTTCGAGAAACTCAAGGACGCCTATGTGAAGGCGCGATACTCGAAACATTATCGCATCACTCAGGAAGAGCTTGTCTGGCTCGGCGAACGCGTCGAGGCGCTTGGCGCGATCGTCCACACCATCTGCGGCGAACGGATCGCGGCGCTCGCCGCCGCTACCACCGAGCAAACCTCCTGAACCCCTTTGCGCCTTCTTCCGGCACGAGATGGGACTGTAAATAGCTGAAAATGCAAATTTAACCCGCAATTTTGAAATTTCTGGATTTGCGGGTTAAAACGCGCCATGGCCTTTGAGAATTTTTCTGATGAGCAGGCGCGGACCATCGTCAACCTGGCGCAATCCTATGCGGCCTGGATGGACGCCGAACGGCGTCTGGGCGCGCTTCCTTACGACCTGAAAATTCGCGAGATCAACGGCACGCGCTACCTGTATGAAACGAGGGATCGGAGCGGCAACGGCAAAAGCCGTGGCCCTCTCGATGCCGACAAACAGCGCGATTTCGATCACTACCGCGAGGAAAAGGCCGACGCCAAGGACAAGCGCGACGGTGCCCGGGCGGGCCTCGAAGAAAAAACCAGCCTCTACCGCGCGCTGCGCCTGCCGATGTTGCCCAGTCAGGCGGGCCGCATCTTGCGCGAAGCCGACCGCCGCGGGCTGCTCGGCCGCGACATTCTCGTCGTCGGCACCAATGCCGTCGGCGCCTATGCGCTGGAGGCCAACGGCTTCATCCGCGATGCGCCCGAGGAAACCGAGGATTTCGATCTTGCGTGGATCGGCATGGAAGCGGAGGAAGGCGCACGGCCTTTGTGGGACATGCTTAAAGCGGCGGACAGCTCCTACACCGTCAACACCGAACGCCCGTTCCAGGCCCGCAACCGCGATGCCTATGAGGTCGAGATCCTCGTCGCGCCGTCGCGCGCCGGCGGCATGTTCCGCACCGACCAGCCGATCCCCGTCCCGCTGCCCGAGCAGGAATGGCTGTTGCTCGGCGAACAGGTCGATCAGATACTCATCTGCCGCGACGGAACCCCGGCCCGACTGGTTGTTCCCGATCCCCGCTATTTCGCGCTGCAGAAACTGTGGATGTCCGATCAGGTCAAACGCCATCCGCAAAAGCGTCCCAAGGACCGTAAGCAAGGAATGGCTCTCCTCGACGCCGTCGCCCGCGCCATGCCCCGCTTCAAACTCGACAATGAATTCACCGCCGGTCTCCCCGCCGAACTCCTCCCTTATTTCGACCAATGGCGCGCGCAGTGGAAGCAACCCGAACGACCCGACTGGTAAAGCTGACAGTCCCGGCGTAAGGAGTGAGAATGTCGGGAACGCAGGAAATTTGAGCGTGAGGCCGCGGGGACGCGGCCTGCCATTCGGCATTTTGTCCGCCCTTGGCGGCTGACCCGAGTTCTGGCTCGAAAATCACCATCTTGCAAAGCGTGGATCGCGGTACTTGCCGCCGCTGCGGAACCCTCTGCCTGAAGCACTCCGGAATCAGGCCATCAGCGCACGGTCGCACGATCCCCGGCCTGTCGGCCCAAACCGCTGATAAACCCGTCGAGCGCGTCCTCCGCGACATCCACGAAGCGTCCGGCTTCGACATCGTTCCAGCCGGCTTGCGCTGCTGTCCGCAGCGCTTCGAGCCGCGCGGCATTCTCGGCCGCGTCATGCTCGACCAGCCTTAATCCGTCCCGCAGCACCTCGCTGGCATTTTGATAATGCCCGGATTTCACCAGCCTATCGATCGACTGTGACTGGCGATCGGTCAGGACGACGTTGCGGGGTGGCATGGCTGCATCTCCAATAGCCGAGGCACCATAGCGCATTTGGCATCTGCCAACACATGCCCGTCGCGCATTCGAGGTTAGCGAAAGGAGATCGTATCGCAGCACTGCGGGGACCGCCGCCTGGTTCGTTTGAAGTGCGAACACGAACAACCCGGTGGATATGACCCGACCCTTGATCACGGCGAGAGCCGCGCTGACCCTGGCGTTCGCGCCTGTCGCGATCGCCGCCTTGCCCGCCGCCCATGCACAGTCCGCATCCTATCGGCCGCTCGTCTCCGCCGAGCCATTGCAGGACCGCATCGCCTATCTGCTGACTCTGTTCGAAAAATCTCCCGAAGTTCAACACGTCTTATTCCGCGATCCAGCGCTGCGCGCGGTCCGCGACCGACTGGTCGAGACGCGCTCGGCGGTGCAGGCCGCGTGCGCGGCGGCCGATGCGACATCATGTCCCGTCGAGCGACTGATGCTGGGCGAGGGGGAGATCGAGACTGTCGCCTCGGTGCTGGTCCGGCTGGCTGTTTCCGATCCCGCTGTTGCGTCTCTTGTGTCCGGGCATGTCCGTCCCTCCGGCCGCTATCAGCTCCATGCCCATCTTTCCGATCCCGAATTGCTTGCCGCCGCCTGGCGCGATGCCGCGCGCGCGATCAATCGCGTCTACCGCCTCTACGCGCTGGGCGAAAAACCCGCTTACCCCGCGATCGACGGTCTCGACCGCGAAGCCGCTTTGCCGCGTTTCCAGGGGCGATTGGGCGATGCGCTGGCCATGCGTGCCGCGCTTGGTAGTGGGAGCGGATATTTCGGCTCGGTCTGGTCCGTCTATGCCGTCGACCTGCTGATCCTCGCCCAGCGCGACGAGGCCGCGCGTTACGAGCCCCTCGATGCCGGCCTGAACAGGACCGCCAACCACTTCGCCCGCGGCCTGCGCTGGGGCCGCTACCGCTACAGCGCCATCCTCGTGCCCGGCAATGGTCTCGAGCCCGGCGAGAAATCCCTGTCGGCGATCGCGGTCCTCCGCCTCCGCCTCGCCGCCGAACGCTGGCGCGCGGGGCAGGCGCCGCTCATCATCCTCTCCGGCGGCCACGTCCACCCCAACCGCTCGCCCCATGCCGAGGCGATCGAGATGAAGGCGGTGCTGATGAAGCGCTACGGCGTGCCCGAACGCGCCATCCTCACCGATCCCTATGCACGCCACACCACCACCAATCTGCGCAACGCCGTGCGGCTCCTCTTCCGCGCCGGAGCCCCCATGGACAAACCGCTCCTGGTCACCACCAGCGTCTGGCAGACGCAATACATCGCCGACCCCGGCAAGGACGGCCTCGCCGAACGGTCCCGCCGCGAACTCGGCTACCCGCCCTATAGCGACCCCCGCACCATCTCCCCGGTGGAAGCCAGCGTCATGCCGGATCTCCGCGCACTTCACACCGACCCCAACGAACCCCTCGATCCCTGAAGCTTTACCGCGCGCGCCCAACTGGTCGCCGCACAACCCGCGCTGCTCCCGCAGGGATCACCGCGCCCCGCGCGGGCGATGCTTCCGGCGTCCCACATATCGTGAGACGGAATGAACGGAATCGATGCACCGGGTGCCGCTTTCGTGCTCGTTGCAAGCCTGCTGCGGATATCGGTAGCTTGCTCGTTTGGACTATACCGGCGGCAAGCCGGACAACTGACTGGGGGGCGGCGGTCGCGCGTTGCCGGTATCCGGCGGGCGGTTATTCCCTTTCCTGCCCTGGTCGGACCGGTTCTGGATCGCCGCCCTTTTATTGTCCCTTTTTCGAGAACGGGTGCGTCGTTTCGCTGGCGCCGGAGGAGGGCTGGCGTTGGCGCTCGGATCCGGCGCCCGGCGGGATCGGCCTGTCCGCCGACATTCGCTCCATCGGCGGACTATAGAGTTCGTATAAGGCTTGTCCGGGTCCAGCCTTTCCATGCCGCCATCCCGGCGGCGGAAAGGAGCAAGTCATGAACCGTCAGACCGAAACGCTCGACAGCGTCACGCTCGACCTCGGCGTCGCCAGCCTCGAAACCCGGGGCTTCGGCAAGGGCCAGCGCGATGTGCCCGACGAACAGGATCCGGCCTCGGGTCTTTCCGACGACTGATCCGTGACGGGTGCGCGGGAGGCTTCGGCCTTCCGCGCACTTTTTTCATGTGGGTGCGCCATGGGCCTTCGACTTCGATCCGGTTTGTCCTTCTGCGTCGCTGAGAATCGCGCGATCTTCCTCGATCTCGCGCGCGACCGCTATTTCGCGCTGCGGGCGGACGAGGAGCGCGCCTTTCTGGATTTCGCCATGGCTGGCGGGACGACGGACGGGGCGGACATATGTCCGTCGCTGGCGCGGCTGGTCTCCGCCGGGTTGCTGGTCGAGGGTGACCTCGAGGGCGGGGGCGCGGGCGGGATCGTGCCTGTGATCGCCGAGCCGGTTTGCCGGGACTTTGTCGGTCGCGACGATGCCGTCCTGTCGCGCAGGGCGGTCGCGCTTGCGCTGGTCTGCCAGCTCCGCGCCGGCCTTGCCGTGCGCGGGCGGCCGCTTGGCGCGCTCGTCCGGCGTGTCCGGGGGGTGCCGCTGCGTGGCGGCGGCGAGCGCGTGCCCTTTGGCAATATCGTCGCCGCGCACCGGCGCGCCGATCTATGGTTCTCCGTCCATGACCGGTGTCTCGCCAAGTCGGTCGCGCTGTTCCGGGCGCTGCGCCGCAACGGCACCGATGCACGGCTGGTCTTCGGAGTCTCGGCGCGGCCCTTCGCCGCGCATTGCTGGGTGCAGCTGGGCGACAGGGTGCTGAGCTGTCCGCTCGATCAGGCGCGGCTCTTTACTCCCATCCTGGTCGCCTGATGTCGCCGCGCTGGATCCTGGCGATCGGCGCCGACACGGGCGGGCGGCGCCAGATCGAGACGCGCGCCGGCCAATGGGGCCTCGTCAATCGCTGCGAGACGCGCGGGTTCACGCTGCTTGCCGATCTGACCTTGCCGGTGCCGGCCGATGGCGTTGCCGGGCTGGCGGTGGTCGGGCGCCTGTTCGGGAGCCAGGATTTCTCGGCCGTCGGGCGGCTGGGGGACGAAGCGGCGTCGGCGATTGCGGGTGATCCGGCCTCGGTGCTGCGCGATCGTTACTGGGGCGGCTATGTGGCGGCTGTCTGTGATTCCGCATCGGGCGAGACGCGCTTGCTGCGCGATCCTTCCGGTGCCGTTCCGGTCTATTGGGCGAAGCTGCCGAGCCTCTGGATCGTGTCGGGCGATGCGCGGCTCCTCTGCGATGTGATCGAGACCCGCATCGCTATTGATTATACGTCGCTCGCCGCGCGCCTCTTCTTTCCCGGCCATCATGGCGCGCGCACCTGTCTTGCCGGCGTTACCGAACTGCTTCCCGGCGAAATGCTGACGATCGGGCGGAGTGCGTCGGCATCGTGCTGGTGGCGGCCCTCGGACCATGTGCGCGATCTCGGGATGGACGCATCGGCGCTCGAGGCGGTGATCGACCGGACCGTCCATGCGCTTGCCGGCCGCCATCACCGCATTGTCCTGACCGTCTCGGGCGGGCTCGATTCCTCCATCCTGGCTTCCAGCCTTGCCGGCCAGCCATGCCCCGTCGACCTGTTGACCGTCGCCAGTCGCGATCCGCGTGGTGACGAGCGCGGCTATGCCGGGATGCTCGCACGATCGCTCGGCCGGCCGCTTGCTTCGCGCTGGTATGATCATGGCGGGATCGATGTGCGCTTGCCCTCGGTCGAGCATCCGCCCTGGCCGGGGGCGCGGACCTTCGCGCAAGGCTATGACCGGCTGCGCCAGGCCCATGCCCGCGCGCTCGGCGCCGATGCGATCTTCAGCGGCGACGGCGGCGACAATGTCTTCGGGCTCACCATGTCGGCCGCGCCCGTCATCGATCGGCTGATGGCCGAGGGGCCGCGGGCGGCGATGGCGAGCGCGGCGGATATCGCGCGCCTGACAGGGGTCGGCATTCCCGCGGTCTGGCGAAGCGTGGCGGGGCGGATGCTGCGCCGTGGTCGGGGCATGTGGCGCGAGGATGCCGCGTTCCTGACGCCCGGGGCGGTGCGGCTGGCGAGGCGACTGCCCTTTCATCCCTGGCTGGAGGAATCGCGGGGCCTGCCGCCGGGCAAGCGCGCGCATATCGCCTCGCTGGTCCGCGCGCAGCGTTACGCGGAGGGTTATGCGCGCGGCCCCGCCGAGGCGGTGCTGCCCTTGCTTGCCCAGCCGATCGTCGAGGCCTGTCTCTCCATCCCGAGGTGGCGCTGGTGCGAAGGCGGCGAGAACCGGGCGGTCGCGCGCCGGGCCTTTGCCGGGCGGCTGCCCGAGGCGATCGTCCATAGGCGCTCGAAGGGCGGGCCCGATGCGTTTTGCGTCGAGATCGTCGAGCGCAATCGCGCAGGCATCCGTGCGCATCTGCTCGACGGGCTGCTTGTCCGCGAAGGGCTGGTCGACGGGGCTTCGGCCGAGGCGTCGATCGCGTGCGGAGAGGCGGAGCGCGGCGACGTCCATCGCATCCTCGCGCTGGTCGATGCCGAGGCCTGGGCGCGGCACTGGAGCGGGGCAGGCTGACAGGCGCGCAGGCGATGCGGATCCGTTCGTGTTGATCCGACGGGATCGGTCAATGAGAGCCGGCTGTCGCAAGGGGCGTGATCGATGGACGGCGTGCCTATCGATCACGATCATGGGCAATGATGATCGATAGAATTGCCCTTTATCGATCATTGCGCATCTGGGGCTTGGGTCCTGCCACGGAGATCACGCCGATCTGCGTGCCGGGTTGTTCCGCCGACGGCCCGGCCTGCACCTTCATCGCCCGCCAGCGCCGGTATTGCGCGGAGAGGGCGGGCGCGGGATCCTCCTTGTCCTTCAGCCAGAAATCGAACCAGGCGAGATTGCGCTCATAGATGGCGAGCCGGTGGGCGGGCTGGTATTTGATATGATGCTCGTCGGGAAACACATGCATCTCGACCGGCTTGCCTGCTTGTCTGAGCGCCCAATAGCTCGACAGCGCACCCAGAAATTCGTCGTCGGCGAGGTTCATCAGGATCGGCGTCGTGATCCTGCCGGCATTGATCGAGAGCGCGACGGGCGACCAGAAGCCGTTGGACGGCTCGCCGGGTCTGGGGAGGCCGCCCTTGGCGACGGCGTCGATCTGCGCTTCGCCCAAGAGCGGCACCAGCCCGGGATCGAGGCAGCAGCTGCTCATCGCCGCGGCGGCGAAGCGGCCGCCATCGATCAGCGCCCAGGCGAGTGTCGTCGCTCCATCGCTGAGCCCGGTGATGCCGATCCGGTCCGGGTCGATTGGGTAGGTCCTGAGCGCCAGCGCGATGCCGCGTTCGAGCGACGACTGGACGCTGCGGCGCTCGGCATGTTCGCCCGTATCGCTTGTGGTCGCGTCTTTGGCGTCCGTGGCTCTGCTGCCCGTCTCTTTGGCGCCGGCGGTGGTCAGATTGGCGTCGGCGATGTTCGCGTGTGGGTCGGTAGGGGGCAGGACGGCGAGATGGAGCGGGCGCTGGAAGCTCAGCACCGCATGGCCGTGCGCGGCGAGCGCCAGGATAGGATATTCGTCGCCGGTCCCGCCGCGCAGGAACCCCCGCGAACCGTACTGGACGATGACGAGGGGATAGGGAGCCTTCTGGTTGCCTTTAGGCAGGACGATATCGCCGAACGTCTCGATGCCGTTCTCGTTGGTCCAGTAGTGGCGCTTGAGTACGGGTTTTTCGAGCCGGTCGAAGCCGGGATTGGGGTTCCAGAGCGGAGAGGTTTTTCCGGTGCTGCCGTCGATCTTGACGATGCGGCGAGGACTGAGTGAGGCTTCGGTGAGGCAGATCGCGTCGTCCTGTGCGGCCGGGCGGCAGCCGATCAGCAGGTCCTCGGTGGTGGTGAGCGTCCTGGGTGCGCCCTTGCCCGGGGACCAGCGATGGAGCGCCAGCGCCTGGCGTGCCTTGCCCTGGCGCTTGAGGAAGAAGAGCGTGCCCGCATCCGACCACCAGAAATCGACGATCTCGCCGCCGCACAGGTCGCAGCCATGATCCTTGCCCGCCACTCTGGCGGTCAGCCGCCGGTCGAGGAAGCCCGAGCCTGGCATCGTCCAGGCGAGGCGGTCCTCGGGGCCGGTCGCGGCGGCGAGGGTGGTTTTGGGCAGTGTCGGTGGGATGCGGTCGAGGCCTTTGGTCTCGGTGTCGGTCGCCGGGCGGATCCTGGCCGTTGTCGTGTCGATCGCGAAATGACTGGTGGTGATGCCCGCCTCGCGCGGGAAGGGCGTGCGGCCGGTCAGCGGGCGGAAGCGTTCGTCGAGGAGATGGCCGGTTTTCGCTTCCTCGGCGATTTGCGCCTTTGCGGCGAGTTCGCCGGTGCGGCTACCGAAGACGATGGCCTGTCCGTCGGCCGACCAGATGAATTGCTCGACGCCCGCCGGATTGGTCGTGTCGGTGGTGAGGGCTTTGGGGTCTTTGCCGTCGATCCGGGCGAGCCAGATCTGCGCGGCTTCGCCCGTCCGCTTGAGCCAGGCGATATGGCGTCCGTCGGGTGACCAGATTGGGGTGATGATCCGGGGCACCCCGCTTTCCGGCAGCGCATGGCCGAACAGCTTGTAGCGTTCGCGGATCAGGTCGCCGCCCGTGTCGAGCAGGCGCGGGGGCTTGGGCGCGTGTGTGTCGCTTGCGAGATCGATGAGGACGAGGCCCTGGCAATAGCTGTTGGTCGGCGGATCGGCGCGCCTGAGGATGAAGGCGAGGTGCCTGCCGTCGGGCGAAAGGCCGAGCGGGCTCGGCAGGTCGACCCGGTCGCCCGGCTGGCCGATATCGCGCAGCGTCGCGAGATCTTCCGCCGTGACCGGGCGTGGTTTGATTTTGCTCTCTGCCGTGGGTGGCAGCAGGTCGCCGCAGGCGGCCTGGGCTGATGCCAGGCTCGCCGCGGTGACGAGGAGCGTTGCCGCGAGCTTCGGGCTCATTGCCAGCGCTTGGTGATCGAGAAACCGACAAAACGCCCGATCGCCGAATAATTGGTCGAATCATAGGGCACGAACTGGACACGGTCGGTCCGGATCGTCGCGGGCTTGTCGTTGAGGAGATTCTGGACGCTGAGCGCGAACTCCATATTGTCGGTGGCGCCGGTGCCTTCATGGGTGCGGTAGCGGACCGTCAGGTCGAGGCTGGTCTGCCCCGCGACCTGGACATGGGTGGCCGTCCGGTCGTCGGTCACCTTGCCGATATGGCCGAGCCAGGCCGCGACGCTCAGCCCGCCCTGCTCATAGACCGCGCCCGAGCGCAGCCGCCAGTGCGGGCTGTTGAAGATCGTGCCCGCGACCTGGAGAAACGGCTGGCCGTCGAAGAGCTGGCGCTCGCTCTCGATATAGCTTGCCGAGGCCTGGAGCGTGAGCGCGGCGTCGTCGTCGAGCTCGGCGCGGTAGCGCGCGGAGATATCCGCGCCGCGTGCCTTTTGTCGCGCGACATTGGTGTAGCGGTTGTCGACGATGCCGAGCACGCGCGCCGGGTCGTAGGCATTGCTCGTGAGGTTGTTGAGCCCGAGGCCCGACAGCGCGATCGCCGCCTGTTGCTGGGCGAGGCTGGGCGCGAGCGTCACGAACGCGGCGTAGAGCGGGTTGGAGAGGATGCCCGTGGTCGAGGCGATCGGGGTCACGACGCGTTTCGAATAGGCGATGTCGAAATAGCTGAGCTCGAGCGTGAAGCCGGGGAGCGCGCGCGGGGTCAGGCTCGCGGTCGCGGTCCAGCTCGTCGAGCGTTCGGGGACGAGGTCCGGATTGCCGCCCGAGAGATAGAGCATCGTGCTGCCGGCGGGCGCGCCCGCGACATTGAGCAGCGCCGTGTCCTGGCTCAGGAATTGCTGGTAGAGCGTCGGCGCCTTGAACGACTTGCCCCAATTGGCGGAGAGCTTGAGGTCGGGCGAGATCGTCGCGATCACCCCGAGCTTGGGCGTCGCGACCTCGCCCATGGCGCGGTAATTCTCGTAGCGGAGGGCCGCGCTGAGGCTGAGCCGGTCGAGCATGGGGATCGCCATGTCGGGCGACACCAGCGGCATGAACAGCTCGCCATAGCCGTACCAGCTTTCCTGCGCCGCGCTGAAATCGGAGACCGTGGTCGCCGCACCCACGAAGCTGATCCGCCTGCGCTTCTGGTCGAAGCGGTTCTCGCGGTATCCGCCGCCGAGAGCCAGCCGGACGCCGCCCGCCGCGAGGTCGAACAGCTTGCCGTCGGCGGCGAGGTCAATGGACGTCAGTGAATTGCACATGCAGATGCGCGTGTCATACTGGTCGACGCCGCCGGTCGCGTAGATGGTCGAGAGATGCGCCTTGTCCTCGGCGCGGACGAGGCCCGCGCTCACCGCCCAGCCGCCGATCTTCGCGTTCAGCTGCGGCGCGATCGAGAAACGCTCGGAGCGCGCCCGGCTGATCGTCCCGTAAAAGTCATAGGGCGCCGTCGCCGAGAAGGGCGCCTGGATGACATGGGTGCGCTCATTATAGAGCAGGTCGGTCGAGACGGTGACGCCGCCGCCCAGCGACTGGTGCAGGCTGGCGAGCGCGCTCGTCGAGCGCATCTCGGGATAGAGCGTCGCCGTATCCTCCTGGTTGGCGGTGTAGCTTCTGTTGCGCGCGAGGATGGCGCTGCTGTGGCTCCGGTCGACCGCTGCCATGAAGCCGCCGCTGGACCATTTCGCGCCGCCGAGCAGGCCATATTGCTGTTCGACATCGCCGCCGTCGGTGGCGGCGCCGAAGCGTGCGTTCGCCGACACGCCTTCATAGTCGCGCTTGAGCAGGATGTTGACGACGCCCGCGATCGCGTCCGAGCCGTAGAGCGCCGAGGCGCCGTCGGCGACCACCTCGACCCGGTCGACCGCGTCCACCGGGATCGCCGAAATGTCGATCGCATTGCTGACCCCGCCATAGGCCATGCGCTTGCCGTTGAGCAGGGTCAGCGTCGCATCGGGGCCGAGGCCGCGCAGATTGGGGCTGGAGCCCGAGTTCACGTTGACATTGTCGGCGCCGCGCACGCCGCCGCCGACGCCCGGATTCTGGCCGCCGTTGAAATTCTGGGGAATGGCGCGGAGCGTCTGGCCGAGATCGCTCTGCCCGGCATTGCGGATATCCTCGGACGTCAGCCGGATCACCGGCGAGGCCGGCGGGGCGCCCCGGATGCGCGAGCCGGTGACGACGATGTCGTCGCCGCTTGCGGTTCCGTTTGCAGGGCGGCGCACGACGATCGTGTCGCCCTCGCGCTCGGCGACAAGCCCGGTGCCCGCGATCAGTCGCGCGATCGCCGCGTCCGCGCCGAGCCGGGCATTGAGCGCGGGCGCGCTTCTGCCCGCGACATCCTCGCTGGCGAAGACGATCTCGAGTCCCGTTGCGCGGCCGATGGCGAGCAGCGCCTCGCCGAGCGGCTGGGCGGGCAGGTTCCAGGCGATGAGCGGCGGTTGTGACGGACGTGCCTGTTTTGCCGTTGCGGGTTCTTGCGACTGTCCGCTGGCTGCCGCCTGTACCGGCATGGCCGCGGCGAGCGCGGTCGCGGCGATGCCCGCCATGAGCGCGGTGCGCCCGTCGAGATGGATATGCATGAAACCTCCCCCTTGTTGGCCGCCGCTGGCGCGCGGAGGCTTCGATGGGAGGTTCGACGCAGGGCTTCGGGGGGACCTTAGGGGGCGGGTGGAATTTTTTTCATGGTCTGTCTGAGCGTGATCGCATTGTCCGGGCTTGCGTCGAGTTCCAGGTCGAGCAGCCGCGCGAGCGTCGTCGCGAGATGCCGGGGATCGTCGAGCCGGAACCGCCCCGAGATGCGCCGGTCCATGAGCGCGGGATCGGCGTCGATGCGCACCGCGCCGAGCCGGTTGGCGCGGTCGAGCAGCCGGTTAAGCGGCACGTCGCGCAGCTCGACGCGCGTGCGCGCCCAGTCCGTCGCGGCGAGAGCCGGGGCGGGGAGCGGCGTCACCGCGCCGCGTGCGAGCGTGACCGCCTGGCCGGCGGCGAGCCGGCGGATTGCCCGGGCCGCTTTGGGGGCGGAGGGCGATGTGGCGGCCGCGACCTCCACCGCGCCTTCGATGAGCGCGACCGAGGCCCCGGCAGGCGTCAGCGCGACGTCGAAGAGCGTGCCGCGCGCGGTCACCCGGCCCTCATGGGTCTCGACGATGAACGGGCGGTTCTCATGCGCGACCCCGAAGCGGGCGCGGCCGCGCTCGATCCGGATCACGCGCTCGCCGTCGTCGAACCGGATGTTTGCCAGCGAGCCTGCGTCCAATGTGACGCGCGAGCCGTCGACAAGGCGGACGCGCAGCATCTGGCCGGTCCTGGTCTCGATGCGCGCGCTGCGTTCGGCCGGCGTGGTTCCTGCTTGCGGTCGGTCGGGCCAGGCGTTGAAGAGGAAGAAGAGGCAGAGCGCCGCGAGCGACGCCGCGGCGAGCGCGATGGCGGCCTTGCGGGTACCGGTCCGGCGGGAGTTTGTGGTGTTGCTGGCGGCATCGGGATCGAGACTTGCGGGCAGGCTGCGGTGCAGGATCTTGGCATCGGCGAAGCGTGCCGCGATCCGGTTATAGGCGGCGCGGTTCGCCGGCGTGGCGAGCCAGGTCTCGAAGTCGCGCTCGAACGTCCGCCGGTCGTCGCGCCGCATCCGCGCGAACCAGCCGGCCGCCTCGATGCGCAGCTGTTCCTCGTTTCCGTCGATCGCGTCGTCCCCGTCGCGGCTCATCTTTGCCCGAGCATCCTGTCGAAATGCGCGAGCGCGCGCATCATGTGATATTCGACCGTCGCGACACTGATGCCGAGGCGGCCGGCGATCTCGCGATAGCCCAGCTCGTCGATCCGGTGGAGCAGGAAGATCTCGCGCGTGCGCGCGGTGAGCGCGGCGAGCGCCGCCTCATAGCATCTCTGCATGTCCTCGGCCTCGAGCGCGAGCAGCTGATCGGGGGCGACCGGCGGCAGCTCCGCCTCGTCGAGCGCGAGGTGGACGGGGGCTCCGTGCGCGCGGGCGCGCCGCGTGCGGTCGAAGACCAGGTTGCGCGCGACGCGCTGCAGCCAGGCGGCAGGGTTGCGCAAGGCGCGGGGCGCCGCCGACCCGCTCAGCCGCAGGAAGGTCTCCTGAACCATGTCGTCGGCCGCGTCGCCGTCGCGCAGCCGGTTCTTGAAGAAGCGCCTGAGCGAGGGCGCCGCCTCCCGGTAGAGGCGATCGATCTCGGCGCGTCCGTCACCTTGTGCGGTGCCGGCATGGCCGGCCCCGTTCGTCGGGCCGGCGGGGATGCGCGCGCGCGGCGCGCTCCCCGGGAAATGCTGCGTCATCTGAATACCGCGCGGCCATGACCGCCCGGGGCGATGCCCCGCGCGCCGTCATGTCCAGGCGTTGCCGCTTAGCGGCCGCCGGTCCTGCGATGGAGCGGCGTCGATGATGCCTGGCGGGTCTGTCCCGAAGCGCGCTCGCCGGATTGATGCTGCGCGCTCGCGTGCATGATGACGCCTGGGCGGGCGCGAGGCAAGCGCCGGAGCCGGAGGCAGTCCAGGGACCATGCCCGCGCCGGTGCGGGGCGGTCGTTCCATATGTGCCTGCCGCGCGATGCGCATGCGGCGCGGGCGGACCGGGCCCGCGTCCGTTGGGGACGGGGAGACGGCGGGTTCGGCCTTGCGTGCGGCTCAGCGGAGCGCGGCGCTTGCCAGCCGCGCGCAGTCCGGGCCGCTGGCGGCGGGGGGCGGGGTGGTCCGGTTCGGGTTCCTGCGCAGGCCCAGCGCGGATCCGATCGACCGTCCGATCGTGCCGAGCACGCCCGCTTCGCCGCCGCCCGCCCTTGCGGGGGCGACGCTGATCTCGGGGCTGGAGAGCGTGCCCTTGACGCGCACCGGATCGACGAGCGCCAGTGCGGCCTTCTCACGTGAGGCGCCGTTCACCGCGAGCTGCAGCGTCTCTCCGTCGAGCTTGATCTCGCCCCGGCCCGTTCCGCGCGAGATGTCGGTCTCGACGACGAGCGGTGCGGGATGCAGCACGCCTTTTCGCGCATCGAAGGCGAGGATCGCGCAGCGCAGCGGCACCATCGCGTCCCTGTCGCTGAGCGACTGCCCGATCGCGCCGCCCAGGTCCTGGCCGAGGACATAGGCTGCCGTCCGGTTCATCGCGCCCCCGCTCGCGACGAAGGCGATCTTGCCGTCGCCGCTGGCGAAGGCCTGCCGGATCGTGTCGCCCCGTCCCGTGATCCGGACGATGCCGCGCAGCGGTCCCTCGATCTTGTCGGGTTGGCCGATCAGCGTGCCGAGCGTCGTTCCCTCGAGCGTGAGCTCGCTCGAGAACACCGGGACGGTGCCGGTGCTGTCGACCCTGACCCGGCCCTTGAGCTGTCCGGTCGCGAGCCCCGCCACGGCGTTCTCGACCGTGAGGACGCGGCGGTCGAGCCTCAGCTCGCCCCTGAGGCTCCGGAAGACCGACCCGCCCTTGACCAGCAGCCGGTCGATCGAGAAGCGGATGACGCCGTCGGTCGGGCCCATCCTGCTCAGGTTGATCCGCGTGTCGGGGATCACCCGCTTTCCGATGCGCGCTTCCTTCGCGCGCGCCGCGGCGAGCCCGGCATCATCCGCCAGATCGTCGAAATCGAGCTGGACGGCTCGGATGCGCGCGTCGATCCTGGTCCGGCCGTCGCGCTTGAGGATGGTCGCCGATGCCTGCAATCGCGAGCGGCCGATCACGCCCTCGAGCCGGTCGATCGACCAGTCGCGTCCCGTGCGGCGCACCTCGGCGCGCAGGTCGATCCGCTGGGTGCCGAACAGGCCCGCCTCGATCACCTGGTCGAGCCGCTTCAGGCTGTCGCCCTGCGCCCGCATGGTCATGCGCATGTCGCCGGTATCGAGCACCCCGGCCATGGTCCCGCGTGCATCGAGCGCGAACGGCGTCGAGGTCAGCCGTGCATGGAAGGGCCAGGCCTTGCCGGGCGCGACAGCCGTGCCGCCGCCCGTCGCCTCGAGCCGCGCGGGCGCGCCGTCGAAGCGGCCCGCCGCGCTGGCCGCCAGCCCGGTGCGGGGATCGGCCGACAGCGTGCCGGCAAGCTCGAGGCGCCGTTTCGCGTCGCGCAGCGAGAAACGGCCATTCTCGATGACCAGCGTTTCGAGGCCTGTGGCGCCGCCGTCGTCGCGCGTCTCGCCGGCGCGCGCCTGGGGCGACCAGTTGCTGCGGCCGGTCGCGTCGCGGACGAGCGCGATCGCCAGGCCCTTCACATGCAGCGCGCGGGGCATCGCGCGTCCGGTCACGAGCGACAGGATCGGCATGCGCGCGCGCGCCTCCGAGACGCGGAGGAAGTCGCCCTTGCCCGCCCATGCCGGCTGGCCGATCCGCACGTCCCTGACGACGATCTCCGGCGTGAAGGAGATGGCCTCGCGGCGCGACAGCGCGCCGAGCGTGACCGGCGCCCCGAAATGCGAGGACAGCCGGCGCTCCGCCGTTGCGCGCAACAGCCCGACCGGAAAGGCTGCGACCACGAGGATGGCAAGCACGAGAAGGCCGGCGACGATTGCGAGAGGCCGCGCATAGGCGGAGAACGGCGGCGCTCTCAACGATCGCCCCGCGATGTCGGGAAAGGCGTCACCGTGGCGCGTCGATTTCGGCGGATGCGGCTGCCATGCGCGCGGCGGGGCCCGCGCAATCGCGTGCGCGGGCCCTTGCCGGTTTCAGGTTGATCAATAGGTCTTTTCGAAATCGTCGATCTCGCGCTCTGCGTCTTCCTGCGCCCGTCCGTATTTTTCCTGGATCTTTCCGGCGAGAATTTTGCGGCTGCCGTTGATCTGGTCGATCTCGTCGTTGGTGAGCTCGCCCCATTTCTTCTGAACGTGACCCTTTACTTGTTCCCAATTGCCCTTGAGCGTGTCGCTGTTCATCACATGTCTCCATTGGATAATTGAGCCTCAAGAACGCGAGCTCGCACGGAACGTTCCGGCCGCGATGCAGGCGAGGCGGGCAGGGTGGCGCCAACCTGTTCGGGGTCGACCGCGAATTCTAGATGCGGTGCGCGTGCGGGGCGCTGCCAAATTCTGCGGATGAGCCAGGGTTGCGTGGGGCTCCAAAAATAAACTGTCGGGGCTCGGGGCAACTTACACCCCCTCCCTTGATCGGTTTTCTCGTGCATCTCCAAAGGAGATGATCATGAGCGTCAGGAGGCAGATCAAGGAAGCGGCCGGCTATGTGAAGGAGGAAGCCTTCGAGAATGGCGACAGCCCGGAATCGAAGCGCAAGGCGCAGGAAGGTCGCGATCTTCGCAACGAAGGCCGCATCGAGGACGGCAAGCCGCCCGAGACAGGCGTGCCCGGCACCCAAGACTGAAACATCTCGCCACCGTGACCGATCAGGGCCCGCGTCAGCGGGCCCGTTTTCTCGTAGGGGCGATGGCATCGGTCCGTTGACCGGGGCCGGCATTTTATCGGTTTCGCTTGTATCGGTTAACGGCCGGTGCAGTTTGTTTGACAGGACCCTGATCGGTTATCCTGGAACTGCAGCCGTCCGCCCATGAAGAAGCGCCTGCCGGCAACGTCCCAGAGGCCGAGTGATGTATTGGCTTCGCCGGCGATGGCATTGCCCAGCAGAGGCGGTTGCTTGTCGAAAACGTTGGTCAGGCACCGAACACTTCGACCTTGTCGAAGATCCGGACCTTGGCGGTCATGTCCAGATACCAGTAGTTCCCCACATGCGTCACCGGCCAGGTCTGCCCTGGCACGAGGTCGAATGAGCCGATCATGCGTCCTTCGAGACGGAAGGTGAGGGGGCCACTGTCATATGTAGCCCCAAGATTGAGCTTGAAACTCGGAATGCCCTGAGAACCGGTACCAGTGCAGCCGGTTCCGAACAGGCCTGCGCAATCGACCGCCGGCAGCGTCGCGAGAACTTGCTGCGAGCGTTCGAATAGCCAGCTCGCGGTCGCCTGCAGGCTGAGATTGGCGGTCCCGTCGGCAAGCGCCAGCGCGGAAGGAAGGCTGAAGCGATAATCCGCCTGGGCATCGATGCCGCGTACCTTGATCGCGGCAAGGTTCGACGACTGGACAGAGATATAGTCCAGCTGGCCGTTCGGCAGCCCGGCAGGACGTGTTCCACTATGTCGAGATGTTCTACAGACCGGTGCGCAAGCAGATCAGGAACGGCATGCTGTCACCCATCGAGTTCGAACGACGGCAGATTTTTAAAGCCGAAGGCGTCTAGAAATCTGGGCTACTCAGTTCTTCGCGATAATTGCGCCATCGAGCGCTGCGGTCCTGCCGCAAATCCCCTCAATTTAAGGCCGCGGATCACCGATAGCCGCATGAGTCGGATCACGCGTGATTCTCCGGCGGGAAGCCTACAGCAGCCAGATGAAGCGCGGATCACATCTCAGGGAAGATAGTGGACACCCGCTGTCGCTGTTGGGAACAATCAGACACCCTCGAGGAATGGGTGAAGCTTGAGGTTGAGGTGGCAAAATGCTACCTTGTAATCTGGAGGTGACCGTTGGCCCAGTCTATCAAGCTTGGCGATGACATCATGAAGATCGTACGTCGCGAATCCGAGTTGCAGAGCCGCTCGATCTCCGGCCAGATCGCCCACTGGATACGCATCGGCCGTGCTATCGAGAAATCTGGCAATTTCGATCATGCGCGTATTACCGCTGCGCTGGCCGGCGATATCGAGACAACCGACCTCACTGATGAGGAGAAGGACGTCTGGCTCGACGGCTTTGTCGAGAAAATGGGGCAGGCTGGGTCTGGTGAGACTGCCTTCTTTGCTAGGCGGCGGAAACTTGGACTGGGTGTCGGCCTCGACGTGGCGGGCAACCTCACGCGTGAGAAGACTGCCCGGAAGTCATGACGCCGACGATGATCGTGCTTGCCGGGCCGAACGGTGCCGGCAAGTCTACGCTCTACGAGACTCGCATCGCCCCCGGTTTCGCGGGACCCTTCATCAACGCCGACATCATCCAGCGCGATGAACTGTGCGATCCGTCACCGGCCGCATCCTATGAAGCAGCTCGCATCGCGTCCTTGCGCAGGGCCGACTATCTCGCACGAGAACGGGATTTCGTGACCGAGACCGTCTTCTCGCATGCCTCCAAGCTTGACCTGATCGAGGAGGCACGGGCCAGGGGCTTCACCGTGATCGTCATGCATATCGGTGTCGATACGCCAGAACTCTCTGTCGCGCGTGTCGGTGCGCGCGTGGCAGAAGGCGGACATGTCGTCCCCGAGGATAAGATTCGTGCCCGCTATGAGCGCGGTGCGCCTTTCATCCGCGCCGGGATCCTGAAGGCGGATCGCGGCATGGTCTTTGACAATTCCAGCCTCAACAAGCCGCCAAGCCATTGCCTGACATTCTCGAGCGGCCGATTGGTCTTCGCGGAGCCGCGGCTGCCGGCCTGGATTAAATCGGTTTATGAAACAGACCTCGAGATCTGAGGTCGGGTGCGGATGATGGCAGTTTCAGCCGCTGGCATCGACATTTGCAATCCTCGCTCTCCAACGCGCTTCCGGAAAGCGTGCCCAGTTTGGAACGCGCGCCGGCTCAAGTTTCTGGGTTTCACGGCCAAAAATTGCGGTTGTTTCCAGAATCTCCTCGGGTCCGCGTGGATCCCACCTGCGGCGGGTACCGGAAACGATCCTGCTCGGCATTTCTGGCGCCGGGGCGAGCACGGGCGATATAGCCTGTTGCCTTCGGTGGCCGCTGGATTACCGATACCCCGCTGATCGTTGTTAACCGGCTCCTCCTGCCGCCAAGTGCGTCGGGAGGGCCTCGCCGGTGAGGGGCGTTTGTTACGTCTGGAAATCAATGGAAACCAAAAAAGCAACCAATCGATTGAGGCCGCATGGCTCAGTATCATTTTCGCACGGCACGCGATGCCGGAGGACCGGACGGCGACCCTCTCGAATTTGAAAATGTGGGGGACGCTCGTCGGAAGGCTGTCCTGTTTGTTAGCGAAATGCTGAGAGAGCGCCCGGATATGGTCTGGGATGACGACGTACGCCTTGATGTCACGACGGAGGACGGGTTGATCCTGTTCTCGATCATGGTCGTCGGCGTGCAGTCACCGGCCGTCTCAATGCGGGCGGAACCACCGTTAGCGTCTTAGCACCTCATGGCTATCCTTCGATATCGAGCCTTGTTAGGCAGCCATTCCCCGCAAAGATTCACGGCTTTCCAATCGAAAGGCAATGTGCGCTAAACGGGCGAGTTGCAATTATCCACTGGCCAGCAATCCTTGACCTGTCTGTTGAAATCAGCCTAGGCTGGCCGATGCGCACGTCCTTGACGACGATCTCCGGCGTGAAGGAGATGGCCTCGCGGCGCGACAGCGCGCCGAGCGTGACCGGCGCCCCGAAATGCGAGGACAGGCGGCGCTCCGCCGTCGCGCGCAACAGCCCGACCGGAAACGCCGCGACCGCGAGGACGGCAAGCACGAGAAGGCCGGCGACGATCGCGAGCGGGCGCGCATAACCGAGCCTCAAGAACACGAGCTCGCGCCGAACGTTCCTGCCGCGATGTTCGCGCGGCCGGGTTGGCAAGGTCGCGAGGCGGCCGCACGCGCGCGTCTGCGGCGAGCGGGGTGCGCGTGGCCGGCGGCGAACCGCAAGATCGTCAAGGAACCAAAAAAAACATGCCGGGTTTCTGCTCCGACTGGGCGGTGCCCGAGGGGCCGCGCGTCCATCCTTGAAGGGGAGTTACGTGCATATGCAGGACATTCACCCGATCTATTTCCGCCGCCGCGCGGACGAGGAACGGGAACTCGCGCGGCTGGCACCCGACCGCTTCGCGCGCATGCTCCACGAGCAGATGGCGATCGAATGCGAGAAGCGCGCCGGAGCGCCCCGGCCTGACGAGAGCGGGTGCGCGCGATGACGGTCGCGCCCGACCATCTGCTCGAGACCCGCGAGATGCTGCTCGAGCGGGCGCGCGAAGCGATGAGCCTCGCCGAGGCCGAGCCGCTCGCAAACCGTGCGCGCATCCATTTCGCGGCCGCCGAGAGATGGCTGCGGCTTGCCGCATGCAAACCCAGGCGTGCCGTCATGAGCCAGGTCGAACCGGAGGCGACCCGCGCCGGCGCGATGGCCTGAGCCGGATCGCCGGACATTCGCCGGCGGGCCCTTCGAGAGCCATGGCGCTGGTGTGGCGCGTTGTGTCCCGCGCCGCCTCGCAAAGAGCGAAGTCGCGGATATACGCGTCCTTCTGGTCCGGAACGACCAACAGGCGACGGTCGAGACCCTCGTCGGTCCCGTCCGTGTCGTTATCGCCGATGCCCCGCCCGCCCGGGCGGCGGTGACGAGAGAGGACGCGCCTCGGGCAACCGGAAAGCCGCAACGGCGCCGTCCCGGGCCATGTCGCGATCGCCGGACGCGGCGTCCGCGTGTCGCGCGATCCTGGCCGGCTTCGGAGACCGCTCGCGCCTGCTGCCGGTCTCGCTTCCTTCTGCTCGAACAGCCCTTGCGACCGCGCGCAGGCCGATATTTCCGCGCACCCGGCACCGCCGCCCTGAATATCGCAACCGCGCGCGCTTGAGCCTCGCACATGATCCTCGCTTCCGATTCACGCGGGCGCGGACGGCTCCAAGGTCGTGCAGGTCGTGGGACGGGCGCATATTGGCTGGCTGCGCTGAAGGGGCCGGGACCATGATCCCGCATCGCGGCGAACCGGGCGCCTGAAACTTTTCACCATCTTCGCGCGTAGCTGCGGGGATAGATCCGTCACCCGGTTTCCGGATCTCTATCGCTCGAGGTCGCACTCACAAGCCCCGTGCATCGATGAACGGCGAGGTCGCATCGATGCAAACAGCGTGGAGACGTATGACGACAGGCAATTCCCATCTCGCTTCCGCCGATCCCTGTGAAGCGCTGTCCCCCGATACGCGATACGACATGCTCCTGGCTCTCAATCGCCATTTCCGGAAGGACCATGGCTTCGAGATCCTGACGCCCGATGCCAAGCTCTTCTGCGTGGTCGGTGCGAAGAAGACGCTGAGCGTGAAGGAAGCGATGCTCTATTCCGGGCTCTCCTATCGCGGCTTCTATCTCGTCGCCGCCAGGCTCGGCAGCCGGGGCGTCATCGTCTTCGAAGCCGATCCCCGCGACGCCCGGGTCAAGCGGATCAGCCTGGGCCCGCGCGCCGGCATGCTCGACCCCTGGATCCTTCCCGTGTCGGGGCGGGCGGCTGTGGCGGGCGCCTCGGGCGACTGGTCCAGGGGAGCTGCCGCATAGCGCCGGCGTGCCCCGCGCCGGGAAGTATCCGGCCGGGCGTCGGTGCGGGGGCCGTCAAGGCCTTTCCGGCGGGCGAAGCGCGCGCGGCAAGCCGCCGACATGGCGCGGCGTGGTTCGTTCGAGGTCTGGCGGGCGGCAACGGATCAGTCCGTCCGCCTCCTTGCATATGATGGTCGGGATATGCCGGAACATCCTGGTTTTGACGGGTTTTCCTTCGGGCTCCCTGGAACCGTACGGCCGGCGCGCCGTTGATCCGGCATGAAGCAAATCTCGGTTGTCTCGCTGATCGTCGCCCTCAATGCCGCGCTTCTCTGGGCATGGTGGGTCTGCTAGCCGGACGCCGCGCCTGGGACATAAGTGAGCCTCTCCGCGCGTCCGGCGATCGTGCCCGGGCGCGACGCAAGAGCTGGCGGCTCCTCCCAGGCTCAGGGCGTCAATAGCGCTCGGGTGAGCGTTGCCGGTCGCCGCGGGACGGGCGGCCCATCGCGAACAGCGAGAAGAGGACGAAGCCTGCTTCATCCAGCACCTGCACCCGCAATTCGCCGTCCCAGATGAGATCTGGCCAGTCGCGCATGATCTCCGCTGCGTGAAGCGTCGCCAGCTCGCGCGCCGCCTGGGCATTTTCGAGGTCGAGGCAAGTCGCCTCCGGCGCTTTGATGCCTTCGGTCACTTTGAGGATGAAGCGGGCCATGAAAGGCCAATGACCGTGCGGCGCAATGGTTTCAGCGCTTCGCGCTTCGAAACGATCGCGCGTGCGCGCGTCGCCTCCGGCCTGTCACCGCGCGAGGCGGTGACATCGCCTGGTGCCCGGGGCGGGCTGTTGCCGCATCGCCCTGCCTGTCCGGCGGCGCGATCGTGTGCCGGGGATCAGCGCCCGCCGAAGCTGTAGGTGAGCGCGAGACCGCCGCTCCACTGGTCGCGCGCGCCGTGCCGCCGCACGATCGGCGAGCGTGCCGCGTCGCCGACGAGCCGGTCATATTTGGCGTAGCTGTAAAGGCCCCATCGCCGCGTCAGTTGCGCGATATGGCCCGCGGTCAGGCCGACGGCCTGCACGCCGGCGCGCGCGGAATAGGCGGGCAGGCCGGAGGGCGCGGCATTGGCGGGCGCCACCGAGAAATAGGCGCGATGATGCGCCTTGTCCGCGATCGTGATCCGCGGGCCGATCGAGAAGAGCCAGTCGTCGCCCTTGCGCCTCACCAGGTCGGCGCTGATGTTCGCGATCAGGCCCTTGTGACCGCCAAGTCCCTTTCGCACTTCCGCGCGAAGCCTCAGGCTTTCCGAAAGGGCATATTGGACGAACGCGCCCGCCTCGAACGTGAACCCCACCCGGGGCAGGGCCGTGCCGACCTCGCGCGCCTTGCGGCTGCCTTCGAAGCCCAGTGCCGGGCCGAACGCGAAACCGCCCTCGCGCAACACCGGAAATCCGAAGCTCTCGTCGGGGGCCTCGAACTCGAACGGCCGGTCGCCCCGGGCCCTCGCGATATCGACGAGCGGCCGCACGCTGAACGTGTCGGCGCCCGGGTAGCTCGGCACGAGCTGGGCGCCCAGGCCGATGCGCGTGCGGCGCTTCTCCGGCTCGCCGTCCTCGGCGAAAGCCGGGGTGGCGATGGCGGCCAGCGCCATGACCGCCATCGGCATCGGGCGGGTGCGGGGCCTCATCGCCGCCCGCCCGCCCGGGCGGAGGTCGTGGCGGTGAGCCAGCGGTGCCGGTTCTCGCGCGAGGCCAGCTGGCCCAGCGCCGAGACGGTGACCGCGATCGCGGCCAGCGCCAATGCGACCATGATCTCGTCATGTCTGCCCGAACCGGCGCCGTGGATGCCCGCGAGCGCCCAGAGGAAGACGATCGCGAACCAGGGATTGCCGTGTCCCCGCCAGATCGCGGCGCTCGCGATCAGTCCGCCCGCGAGGATGACGGCGCCGCCGAGCATCGGCGCCGCCTCGCCGGCCTCCAGGCCGGAATGGCCGAGGACCGCGGCGATGTTGACGATCGTCGCGGCGGTCAGCCATGCGGCCAGTGCGCTGAGCGGCAGGACCACCAGCATCTGGTCGGCGCGGGAGAAGCCGGGCGCCGCAGCGGAGAAGACGCGATAGATGTCGAGCAGGCAAGAGAGCGTGGCGACGATGATGGCGACCGACACGATATCCAGCGCGACGAACTGGACATAGAGCGCCCAGGCCGCATTGCCGAGGAACGCGCCGGCGCTGGCCCAGCCGATCCGGCCGATCAGGGCGTTGCGCCGCTGCGCGGGGAGCAGCTGATAGACCGCATAGGCGAGCGAGCCCGCATAGAGCAGGCCCCAGATCGAGAATGTCCAGCCCGCCGGGGTGATCAGCGTGCGGGCGCCGTCGGACCGGTCCCCGATCGGTTCGCCCAGCCCCGCCGCGGGAAGAAGCGTGACGAGGATCTGGGCGACGGCGAGCAGGGCGATCGCCAGGCGTTGCGCCGTGGAGCGCCTGTCGGCGCCGGCGGGAAAATCGGGAGAGTCTCCGGTCATCGGCCGCAAACGAAGCACGTTCGCACTGGTTCCACGGGCGGTCAGGCGCTGCTGCTGCCTTGCCGGGCCGCGAGGGGGCGGTCGGTCCGGCGCGCGATCGTTCAGATCGCCCGGTCGGCCTGCCTCAGGACCGAGCGCACGACGCTGGCGGGCACGGCGAAGCCGATGCCGATGTTCCCCTCGCTGCCGGGCGCCAGGATCGCGGTGTTGATGCCGATCACCTCGCCGCGCATGTTGATCAGGGGGCCGCCCGAATTGCCGGGGTTGATCGGTGCGTCGGTCTGGATCAGGCCCATGCCGCTCTCCGGCGTCAGGCCCCGGCCGAGCGCGCTCACGATGCCCGCGGTCACGGTCTGCCCGAGGCCGAACGGATTGCCGATCGCGACCACATAGTCGCCGACCTCGGACGTATCGGCGGCCGCGAGCGGTGCCGCGGTCAGTCGTTCGGCCGGGATGCGCAGCACCGCGAGGTCGGTGCCGGGGCTTATCCCGATCACCTCGGCCTGGAACTGGCGCTTGTCCTGCAGCATCACGATGATCGCCGAGCCCTCGCCCACCACATGATTGTTGGTCAGGACCAGTCCGCGCCCCGCATCGATGATCACTCCCGACCCCGCCGAAAGGCGCGGTTTGACCGCATTGTCCGGCACGCCCATGAACCGGCGGAAAAAGGGATCGCGCAGCAGGGGGTTCTGCGCATAGGGCGAGGGATGGGCGACCGCGATGTTGACCACCGCCGGCGATACGCGGCGCACCAGCGGGGCCACGCTCAGCCGGTCGAGCGGCACCGGTTCGCCCGAAGCCGCCAGGGCCGCGCCGTTCGCGGACTGGTCGCCGCCGCCGGCCTTCTGGCAGGCGGGTACCAGCGCTGTCGCGCCGAGCATCGCCGCCACTGCGAGAACCATCTTCCGCGTCATCTCACCTCTCACTTCAATGTCGCCGCCCTCCGCCCTGGAGGCGCCTGCGGCAAGGGTTGCGTCCGTCATCCAGGTCCGGTCGTCGGGTCGTGGGCGAGGCCGATATCTGCCTGGGGTCTATCTGCCCGGGTCGGCCCGATCGATCGACGCGCCGTCGGTGCATTCGGCCCGGCGCAGGCCAGGGCGGCGAAGCCGGACCGGCTTCGCCGCTGCGGGGCGTCAGGCGGCCCGGCTGTCGCCGCTGCTCTCGCGACAGGCCGCCATCTGATCCTTCACCGCCAGCTTCAGCGTCTTCAGCCGGGCGATCAGGATCTCGTCGGGACGGCGCTCGCGCGAGGCCCGCTCGATCTCGGCGTCGAGGCGGGCATGCTCGCGCTTGAGGTAACTCATGTGAATGGACATCTTCATCTCCATGCCAAGTTGAGGATGTTGCACCCGCGCGGGGTGCGGAGGCGATAATAGGAACGGCCCCGGTCCGATTTCAACCGTTCTGGCCATCGATTGCGACGCGTTGCGGCCGTGCGGGCCCGGTTCCCGGGACGGGGAGGCACGGCGACGCTGCCGGTCGGGCGCAGACCCGGGGGCGGCGCGGACCCGGGCGGCGCCGTCAGGGGCCCGGGGCGTGTTCAGTCGGTGTCGGGCGGGCGGGGCGCCGGTGCCGCTTCCTTGGGTTCGCGACGCCGCGCATAGAGCAATGCGGCAACGATGGCGCCCGAGCCGATCGCGCCGCCGATACCCAGCAGGGTTCTTTGCCGTGCCGATTTTCTGACCACTTCGGACATCGTCATTTCTCCGGATCGCCACGCGGACAAGGCCGCAGGTCGGGGGGCAACGCCCGTGTCGCGGGACTGGTTTCATCGCCGCTGGCGATTGCCGGCGATTGCGGGCTTGCCGGTGCGCGCGGCGCCGGCAAGCCCATGCGATCATGCGGCTTGATGCGTCCCGGCCGGTGCTTCGAGCCTGTGCGCGGCGGAGCCGCTTGCGATCGCGATCCGTCGCGGTTTCATGGCTTCGGGCACCACGCGCCTGAGCGCGATCGTGAGCAGGCCGTCCTCGAACATCGCGTCGCCCACCTCGATGAAATCGGCGAGCTGGAAGCGCCGTTCGAAGGCGCGCATCGCTATGCCCCGGTGCAGATAGTCGCGTTTCTCGTCATCCTCGCGCGGCTTGCCGGTGACGATGAGCTGGTTCTGGTGCGCGACGATCTCGATGTCGTCGGGCCGGAAACCGGCAATCGCGAGCGTGATGCGATAGCTGTCCTCGCCGTCGCGCGCGATGTCGAAAGGGGGATAGCCCTCGCTGCCCTCGGCTCTCGTCCCGCTTTCCAGCAGATCGAAAAGACGGTCGAAGCCCACCGTGGAGCGGCGATAGGGGGCAAAGTCGAAATTGGTCCTCATTTCCAAATCCTCCGTTTGAAGCGATCGGGGCATGAGCTGCGCCGGAAACAAAGAGCCGACGCCCTCCATGTCCTGCCGGACCCTGAAAACGGCGCCCGGCATGATCTAGCTAGTCAGGCCGCACCGGGTTTCAAGAGGCCGGTCGTGCGGCTTCGTCCGGGCGTGGACCATCCCGGAGCGACCGCGGCCGCGCCGGCATCGTGATCACATCCCCGACGGGATTTCACCTGCCTGCTCCATCGTCCGGCCCCGAACTGAGCGGGAGGGAAGCGCTGTTCTCGCGATCCGCGCCATCGTCCGGGCGTATTTCCTCCTGGTGCGAAAGAAGGGCGGCCAGCCGCTGCTCGTACCGGCGCTTGAGCTCCATATGAGTGCGAAAGGCGCATGGATCGGTTGCCCGGTCGGCCATGTCGCGCTCCTGGCGCAGGCGCCGTTCGATATAGGCTTTCTCGGTGTCGAAGGTCATGGCCGTCTCCCAGCCGCTCCGGCTCGAAGCGATCCGGAAATTACGACACCGGCATCCGGCGCTCAACAATCTGGATCAATGAATGGAAGGCGCCTCAGGTGTAGAAGGCGCAACCGGTCTTCGCCTCGCGGCCCTGGCTGCCTGACGGGCGTCGCGATGCGCGGACCGATCGAGGCATGCGGCCCCGGCCACTTCACAAAAAAAAGCTGCTATGGTCGCATATTGGTATGGAGTTGATCCGTGGCTCGGATGGGGCTTGTCGCGATCATGGCCATCATGTCGGAGGAGGCGCCTTGCGAACGCGTCGCCGACGCGGTGCTGCGGCTCGCGCATTTCCTCAACGACCATCATGGCGCGCTGAGCGATGCGCAGGCAGCCGAGCTCCTGGCGTTGGGCGCTTGCCTGTGGCGCAGAAGCGTCGAGCTTGGCGACACGTCTCCCGAGATCGACGCGGCGATCGCGACGAAGCAGTGAGAGGGCCGGCCGGGCAGGCTTCGGATGGACCTCGGAAAGGAGCGGCCTTGTGGCCACTGAGCATCAACGCTGGACCTTCGCTGCCGAGCTGCTGGAGCGCCATGGCGACGCGATCGACGGTTTCGTCAAGCGCCAGGTCGACGACTGTATCGAGCGCGACGACGAGGAGGGCCTGATCTTCTGGCACGATGTGATCTCGAAACTGGTTCGGCTGATGGGGCCGGGCGAGGGGGCCGGGCCGCAATAGCGTTCGCGATCGGAGAGGCGAGGAGGAGGTGTCGCCGCTGCCGGGCCAGTGCAAGGCGGCGCAGGTCCCGCCCGGGGCGTCGCAGGCCGGCGGTTTCGCATCATGCCGCCGGAAGGAAAAAGCCCCGGCCGGTCGGCCGGGGCAGGTGCGTGACATGCCGGAGACAACGCGCTTTGCCCGGCGGCGGTTTCGCTGCCATGGACGCGGCGTGCATGGCGCCAGGCATCCTTGCCGGCGTTTCTCCGCCCGGGCTCAGGCGAGATCGCGTATCCTTGGCTCGCGCGCCCAGTGGCGCTTCGCCCCGGTCTTGATGAAGTCCTCGATCCGCACGACCCCGTCATCGGGTTCGACATTGGCCTTGTCGAGCAGCGCCTGGGTGCCCTTGCAATGCGCGATCGTCTTGCAATGGCCATAGGCGTCCATGAACCACTGGACCGCGGCGCCCTGTTTCGAAAGCGCTTCGGCCGCCTCGGGCATGAGCACCGAGGCGATCGCGTCGAACAGCACCGACGGCGATCCGGCGAGCTGGCCGTCGGCCTTGAGCGTGCCGCCCTTCACCTTGATGCCGCCCACTTTGGGCGCGACGAGGAAGACGCTGCCGCCGGCCTTCTCGATTGCGGCCTTCAGCGTGTCGATCGATGCCTTGTCGGAGCCTTCGGCAAAGAGGATGCCGACCTTGCGGCCCTCGAGCGTGTCCCTGGCCTGTTTCTGGATGGAGAGCGCGTCGGAGGGGGGCATGTCGATCGGCGCCTTCGCCGCTTTGGCCTTGTCCGGCAGGTCGATGGCGAGCCCCTGCGCGACGCGCCGGGCGAGATCCTCGTCGATATTGCGCAGCCGCGAGACGACGCGCGCGCGGACATGCCCGAGCTGCACCTTGGAGAGTTCGAACACGAGCGCCGAGGCGATGTGCGCCTGCTCGTTCCCGGTCTGCGACCGGTAGAAGAGCCGTGCCTGGCTGTAATGGTCCGCGAACAGCTCGGCGCGCACGCGCAGCTTCTGAGCGGGGTCGTTTCGTTCGGCGTTCGCGGTGAAGGAAGCAAAGCCCGTCTCCGGGCATGCGCGGGGGCCGGAGGCCTCGCCGGCCTCGGCGAGGCTGTTCGGCTCGTAATTGGCCCGGCCGGTCGGGACCAGCGTCTGCATCATCCCGTCGCGCTGGAAATTGTGGAACGGGCATTTCGGCGCGTTGATCGGAATCTGGTGGAAATTGGTGGTGCCCAGGCGCGATTTCTGGGTGTCGAGATAGGAGAAGAGCCGTCCCTGGAGGAGCGGGTCGTTGGTGAAGTCGATGCCGGGGATGACGTTGCTCGGCAGGAATGCCGCCTGTTCGGTCTCGGCGAAGAAATTGTCGACATTGCGGTCGAGCGTGAGGCGGCCGATGATCTCGACGGGAATATCCTCTTCCGGGATGAGCTTGGTCGGATCGAGGATGTCATAGGGCTGCTCGGCCGCCCATGCCTCGTCGAAGACTTGCACGCCCAGGTCCCATTGCGGATGGTCGCCGGCGGCGATCGCCTCGAACAGGTCGCGGCGGTGGAAGTCGGGATCGGCGCCGGCGATCTTGACGGCTTCGTCCCAGGTCGTGGACTCGATGCCGAGCACCGGCTTCCAGTGGAACTTGACGAAGCGCCCCTCGCCGCGCGCGTTGACGAAGCGGAAGCTGTGGACGCCGAACCCCTCCATCATCCTCAACGAGCGGGGGATGGCGCGATCCGACATCGCCCACATGATCATGTGCATGGCTTCAGGCATCAGGCCGATGAAATCCCAGAACGTGTCGTGCGCCGACGCCGCCTGCGGATAGCCCCTGTCAGCCTCCATCTTCACGCTGTGGACGAGGTCGGGGAACTTCATCGCGTCCTGGATGAAGAAGACGGGGATGTTGTTGCCCACCAGATCCCAGTTGCCGCTGTCGGTATAGAGCTTGACCGCGAAGCCGCGCACGTCGCGCGGCGTGTCGATCGATCCCGCGCCGCCGGCCACGGTCGAGAAGCGCACGAAGGCCGGGCAGCTATTGCCCTTTTTCTGGAAGATCGACGCCTTGGTCAGTTCCGGTATGGCCCTGGTGCATTCGAAGACGCCGTGCGCGCCCGATCCGCGTGCATGCACGATGCGCTCGGGTATGCGCTCATGGTCGAAGTGGAAGATCTTTTCGCGAAGGACGAAGTCCTCGAGCAAGGTCGGGCCGCGTTCGCCCGCGCGCAGGCTGTTCTGGTTGTCGGCGATCCTGTGCCCGAAATTGTCGGTCAGATACGCGTCCGCATCGTCGTGCCCGGCGTCTGGCGCGATATCCTGGTGGAGCTCGCCGCCATTGCCGGCATGGTCTTCCACCGGGGTCTCGCCCTGCCCGGGCCGGTTTTGCGCGAGTGCGTTGTCGCTCGCCGGGCTCATGGTGCTCTTTGGCCGCTTCGACATGACATTTCCTCCCTGCAGGCGATCGGGGACGTCGTCCGCGGGCGAAGAGGGCCCTCGAACCAATTTCGTCGGCGATCGGTGATCGAGCCTCCTGAACGTCGGTGCCTCCGCGCGGGTTCCGGCGCGCCGGATGCGCGGATCGACGAGATCCGATGGCGCCCGCTCGGCATGAGCCCGTGCATCGCGCCTCCCGCCGATCCGTGCGCCGGCTGGGGCGGTTCGATGGGAGCTCGCCGATTTCAAGCGTGCTCCGGCAAGCCCGACGAAGTGGTTTCCCGGGTTTCGAACCGCTGCCCGCGCGAGGATGCTCGTGCATCGTCGCGATCGGCGGGGCTTGATGGTGTCAGGCGCGGCGGGCGCCCGAAACCGCCGCCTGCCGCCCTGTCATGCGATCAGCGTACCGATCCGCGGCGGACCAGGTTGACGATGCCCAGGAGCACCACCGCGCCGATGAACGATGCGATCAGCGACCGGGCGTCGAAACCCGAATTGTTGATCGACCCTCCGCTGACGACGAGGCCGGCAAGGAAGGCGCCGACGATGCCGACGACGATGTTGAGGAAAATGCCTTGCTGGGCATCGGTACGCATGACGATGCTGGCGAGCCAGCCGATCACGCCGCCGATGACAAGCCAGATGATCAGACTCATGATGATCCTCCCGTTCGTGCGAAAATTTGCTCGACAGCCATGATACGGACGGCCGGGACGATTTGTTCCGTCGCCCGGGGACGCCGGTTCAGGCGCGTCTGGCGAAGTCTTCACGCACGGGCCGGGGCCGGATGACGTTCCGGAAATGCGGAATGGATTGGCGTCCGGGGTGAGCGCCGGTTAAATGGCTTCATGGTCCATCCATCACTCAGGAACACGCTCAAGCTGGCATGCTCGACACCGGGCTGCGGTGGCCAGCAACCCTTCACATTCCGGGTCGCCCAGACCGTTCGCTGGCGCTGCTCGGTTTGCAACACGCTTCAGGAGAGCGGCAAGGCCGATGTCGCGGTCGCCCTGGAAGCCAGGGGATTCCAGCTTCCGGATGAACCGGAATAAGCGCGCGGGCGAGTCTTCTATCCGGCCTGCCGCGTGGCCGTCGCGGTCGTCCCGCCGCCGGCTTCCGGCTTTCCGTTGCGCAACCGGTCGATCGTGGTCTTGAAGCCCTTCTGCACCGCCCATCCGATCGCGAACGTCACCGCCAGGGGAACCGCGACGCGTGCCACACCCTGTACCGCATAGCCGATCGCGGCGCCCTTGAGGCCGCTGTCGCCGTCGCGGCGGTCGAGGGCGGCGCCCACCAGCGCGCCGATCCAGTTGCTCATGGAAATCTCCTTTCAGATCAGAGCGATCGTGGAGGCACAAGGTTCCATTGCCGATGATTGTTTCGCTCTCGCTCCGAAGGGCACCAATGGCGTCGAGCTTGGTTTGCGATTGGACAAGGCAAGGAGGCGCGCTTGGCGGATGGCGAACGGATCATAGCGATCGGTCTTCTGACGGCGGATGATCTGGGGCGGCTGGGGCCGGCGTTCCGGCGCGCATATGCCGTGGATGACGCCCCGTGTTTCGCGCAATTGCTTCGCGCGATCGACGAGGCGGACCGCGAATTGAAGCACGAGGATCCGGAACGGGCGAGCCGTCCCGATTAGCGGAGCCTGCAGGTTCGTACCCGTCCCTGTCACCCTCAATCGGCAGCGAGCCGTTCCAGCCCGTCAAGATCAGGCCATGGATGCGATCCATGACACCCGCGCGACAAGCATTGGTTCCCATGGAGCTGGAAGCAATTTGTCAACGCGGCCAAGCGTCCCCGGTGTCGCGTCCGGCCCGGCCATGATGAAGGCATTGTCCACCCGGGGCGATCCTGGGGCGGATCGCCGGAAAGGAAGACCCGGACGGCATGCCGTCCGGGTCGCCAGGAAAAGAACCCCCTGTTACAAGGACTCTTCGGGTCGCGCATTGCGCCTAACCGGGCTTGCCGTCGACATATTGTTAGAAAGCGACATTTTTCCGGGGACATGTCGGCGGTCGATCCGTGAACGGCCGGGGGCGAGCAGGGCGGCATTGAACCGGACCATCGCCCTTTCGTTGAGAGCGGATGGACCAGATGATATCGGGGACTCCGTCCCTTCCCGAAGGCGGCATGATGGTGACGGCGCTCGATGACGGCGCCCCGGGGCGGGACGCGCGATCGCCCTGGGCGATGCCGAGGGCGGCCTGGTGGCAGATTCTGAAGCGCGTGTGGTTCGAGACCGGCAAGGACAATGTCTCGCTCGTGTCCGCAGGTGTCGCTTTCTTCGCCTTTCTCTCCTTCGTGCCGCTGATCGGCGCGGCGGTCCTGATATACGGCATTGCCGCCGATCCCGCATCGATCGCCGGATATATGAGCGACCTGTTCTCGCTGATGCCGGCCGATGTCGCGAGCATCGTCGCCCGGCAGCTGCAGGACATGGTGGCGACCGCCTCCTCGACGAAGGGCTGGGCGCTGCTCTTCGCCATCATCACGTCCGTCTACGGCGCGATGCGGGCGTCCTCGGGCCTGATCATGGCGCTCAACATCGCCTATGAGGAACGCGAGACGCGCGGCTTTTTCCACCTGAACCTCGTCACGCTGGTCTTCACGATCGGCTTCATCGCCTCGGGCGTCGCGCTGATCTGTGTCTCGGCCCTGCTTGTGGCGATGGAGGCGCTGCTCGAAGGGCAACCGATCCTGCTGGTCTGGATCGCCCGCGCCGCCGTCTGGCTCCTGGCGGGCGCCGGCATGTCCTTCATGGTCGCGGTCACCTTTCGATACGCCCCCGACAGGGCGCGGGCCAAATGGGTCTGGATCACGCCGGGGTCCCTGCTGATGACCCTGGGCGGCCTGCTGCTGACCACGGGGTTCAGCGCCTATGTCGCCCATTTCGGCAGCTATAACGCGACATATGGCGCGCTGGGGGCCGTGGTGGTTTTCCTGCTCTGGCTGTATCTGCTTGCTTATCTGCTGTGCGTGGGCGCCGAGCTGAACGCCGAACTGGAGAAGCAGACCGCGATCGACACCACCATAGGGCCGGACCGGTCCGCCGGCAGCCGCGGTGCGAGGGTTTCCGACCTGGTCGCCGTGGCGCCCTGATACCCCGGGGCCGCCGATGATGCCCGTTGCGTGGCCGCGCAGATCATGACGGCTTGCGCACGGCGGTGGCTTGGCCGGATCCCCGCCGCTGTCCTGGCGTCGGCGGCGATATCGTCCAAAACGGATCTGATTGACCGGCTCGGTGCCGCTCCCTGGCATGAGGGAAGCCGTCTTCCGCTCGTTGAACGGGCAAAAGGGGGCCGTCGGTTCTCTGCCGGGTGGTCGGCGCGCATGTCCAGGTCCTTGAGGCTAAAGGCGCCGGCCCGTTCCTCAAGCGCGATCCATCGCCCGGCGTCCCGGCGGCTGGCGGGGGCGATGCCGTGCCGCGACGAATGGTTTTATGGAAGGCTTGTCAAAACCGGCCTGCTGACCGAGAAGCGCGGCCACCATGATATGCGAGACGATGCGTGATCCCCCGGCGCGGCGGGCGCCGTGGGCGGATGCCGGCCGATGACGCCGGAACTGCGCCACGAAACCGTAGCCGTCCTGCGTCTCACCACATCGCAGCAAACTGCGCTCGCGCGTTTCCGTCCGGGTGAATGGCGCGGCGTTCATCCCGACATCAATCCGCGCACCGCCGCCGCCTTGCTGTCGGCAGGTCTGGTGGAGAGCGAGGTCAGCGCGGGGCGACGGCGCTACCGGCTGACGCTCGACGGTGAGCGGGCGAGGGCGATGAGCGGGCGTATCGTCCCATAAGGGGCGACGTTGCTGTCGGACGCTGCACCCGGGGACCGGGCACGCCCATGCGGATGAGGAACCGGGGGATCCGGTTCGGTTCAAGGGATTTGACAGCGACCCTGCCGCAGGAAATTCCGAGCCGCGATCGCGCCAATCGCATGGAAGCGATCGGCGGCTGGCGCGTTGTGTCCCGGCAACGGCCTTTTCCCTGGCCGTCCGCACTTGCATGGATGGAGATGACATGTCGGCAACGCACCATCGCGACCTCAGGACGGGGCGCCCGATCTGGATGGAGCGGCGGCGACCCGCTCTCGATGTGCGTCCCTTCACACGCTCCATCACGTGCGACGTTGCCGTTGTCGGCGCGGGCATTTCGGGCGCTCTCATCGCCGAGATGCTGAGCGAGGCGGGACTTGACGTCGTCATCGTCGATCGCCGCGGCCCTGCGGTCGGCTCGACGGCGGCCTCCACCGCGCTGCTGCAATATGAACTCGACATGCCGCTCTCGCACATGACGGCCCGGATCGGGCGCGAGCGCGCGACGCGCATCTGGCGACGCTCGCGCCTCGCGGTGGATGCGCTTCGCTCGCGCAGCCAGCGCCTCGGACTGAAGGTCGATGCGGCGACCAGGCCTTCGCTTTATCTCGACGGCAATATCCTCGGTCCCGATGCGCTCGCAGCCGAAGCCGATGCGCGTCGCGACGCCGGCTTCGAGATCGAGCTGCTCGGCCCTGCGGACCTCGAGCGGCATTACGGTATTCGCGGGCGCCACGCGATTGTCGGCTTCGGCAATTATAGCGCCGATCCGCGCCGGATGGCCGTCGCCTATCTGCGGATCGCGCAGTCGCGGCGCGCGCGCCTCTACGCGCCTGCCGACGTGGTCGCTGTCGAGCCCTCGCGACATGGCGTCACGCTTGGCCTCGGCGGTGGCGGCGAGATCCGCGCGGGCAACGTCATTTTCGCGACGGGCTATGAGATGCTGAAAGGCGTGCCGCGCAAGGGCAACTCCATCATGTCGACCTGGGTGATCGCGACGCGGCCCCAGCCCGGGCGCATCTGGCCGGGCGCCGCGATGATCTGGGAGGCGTCGGATCCCTATCTCTACATCCGCACGACGCCGGACGGCGCGGTCATCTGCGGGGGCGAGGACGAGGATATCGCGGACCCGGACCAGCGCGACGCCAGGATCGCCGCCAAGACCGCTATCCTCGAGCGCAAGCTGCACGCACTGCTTCCTGCGATCGATCCGGCTCCGGCCTTCGCATGGGCCGGCAGTTTCGGAAACAACCCGCTCGGCATTCCGACCGTCGGCCGTGTTCCGCGCATGCCGAACTGCTTCGCCGCGATGGGCTATGGCGGCAACGGCATCACCTTCTCGATGATGGCGGCCCAGATATTGCGAAGCGAGATCTGCGGGGCAGGCGATGCGGACGCCGACCTGTTCGGGTTCAGTCGCGAATTCTAGATGCGGTGCGCGTGCGCGGCGCTGCCAAACTCTGCGGAGGAGCCAAGGTTGCATGGGGCTGCAAAAATAAACTGTCGGGGCTCGGGGCAACTTCCACCCCCCTTGATCGGTTTTCTCCTGCATCTGCAAAGGAGATGATCATGAGCGTCAAGGGA
>NZ_JAINVV010000005.1 GCF_019880585.1 Sphingomonas colocasiae | reverse complement strand
AAGCCTTCGAGAATGGCGACAGCCCGGAATCGAAGCGCAAGGCGCAGGAAGGTCGCGATCTTCGCAACGAAGGCCGCATCGAGGACGGCAAGCCGCCCAAGACAGGCGTGCCCGGCACCGAAGACTGAAACATGTCGCCACAGTGACCGATCAGGGCCCGCGCAAGCGGGCCCTTTTCATTGCGCGGGGGGCGGCAGGCTTCGCGGCCCGGCCCGAGGCATTGGGCATATGGTGCAGCGCAAGGTGCCCGTGACGGGCCGCCTTGTGCGCATAAGCAGCGCTTCCACCCGTCTGACAACCCATACCCGCGATCGGGCGCGCCGCCAGACCGATTGTCTCGGGCGACGCGTGCTTCGCTCCCGATCTCCGCCCGGCCGCCGCCGCGATCACCGCGCTTCACCGCTTGCCGGGTGGATCTGGCGCGCCGGTCGGTGCGGTTCGGCTGGACGTCAGTTCGCTTCGCAGGCGCCGATCGCGCTATTTTGTCAGGAACCGCACGCCGATGCGAAACGCGCGTCCGAGAAAATCGCTCTGCTGATTGTTCGCCTGTATATCGCCGACCGGGATCAGGATCGGGTCCCGGTCGAGCAGGTTGGTCACGTTCAGGAACAATTCGCCCTTCGCGCGACCGACCTCGATCCTGGATGTGAGGTTGAGATCGGCGTAGAAGGCGCCGGCCACCCTGTTGTCATCGACGGTCTGGAATTGCGTCGTCGTCACCGGGCATCCGGTCTGGCATTCGATATTGGTGTTCAGGTACACGCCGGCCCCGACGCCGCGGCCGGTGGCCGTGACCGAGAAGCGCCGGGTGTCCAGGGTCGCGGAAACGCGGTACAGCCATTTCGGCGTGGCGGGCGAGTTCTGGGCCGTGCTGCCGAGCGCGCCGACGGAATTGATCGGCACGAGGCCGGGAATGCCGGTGTTGAGGATATTGTCGATGTTGCGGGTGGTCAGCGCACGCAGCGCCAATATATTGCCGGACCCGAGCGGCGTGCGATAGCTCAGCTCGAAGTCGACGCCCCTGACGAGCTGGCTGGCAAGGTTGAACGGCTTGGTGCGGAACAGGAGCTGCGCCGGGTTCGACGGATCGACATTGTAGGCCGCGCAGAATTCCTGCTGCCCCTGGAAACAGAGATTGATGATGTCCTGCGGTCCGAAGCTGCCGATCGCGTTCCTGAGATCGATCCGGAAATAATCGACCGATGCGGAGAAGCCGGGCAGGAAGCGCGGCTGGAGCACCACGCCCAGATTGAGCGACTGCGCGACTTCCGGCGTCAGGTCCGTATTGCCCGTGGTCGTCGAGAGCACGGGGACGCTCAACAGCGGCGGGGCACCGGTGACCGGGTTGTTGCGGAACGGATCGTTGATGACGGTCGTCTGGGTCCGGCCCGCGGCGAAGAACTCCGCCAGGTTCGGCGCCCGGATATCCCGCGAGCGGGTGACGCGGAACCGGATGTCGGGGATGGGCTGCCAGGTGGCGCCCACTTTCCAGGTGGCGACGGTGCCTGACGTGGAATAGTCGGTGGCCCGCGCCGCGCCGTTCAGCTCCAGCCCCAGCCCGACCGGTATGACCGTCTCGAGATAGGCCTCCTTGACCTGGTAGCTGCCGATATTGGGCAGGTAGTTGCCGACACCCCAGCCGCTCTGGAACTCCGTGGGAACGAAGCCGGTGATCTGTTCCTTGCGATATTCGGCGCCGACGGCGAGGCTCACGTCGCCCGCCCAGGTGGCGAACGGCGTGACGGACAGGTTGAGGCCGGCGACGGTCTGTTCGATCTTCTGTTCGCGGTAGGGATCGCCCAGCACGTAATTGATCGCCGCCTGGCTGGCGACGCCGGTTCCCAGCTGGTTGAGCGGCTGGCACCCATTGCCCGGCGCGCTCAGCGACGAACGGCAGACGATCGTGCCGGTGGGAACGCCGAGCGCGTTTCCGGCGGGCGCGAACACCGCGTCCGCGGCCAGCGCCAGCCTGGCCGTGTTCGTGATGTCATACAGCTGCTCGCGCGTGTCGGCGCGGCCATATTGAGCATAGACGTCCCATTTCGCGGGCTTGCCGAACAGCTCGAACCCGCCCTCGGCGCCGATCAGGTAGCGCTGGGTTTCGCGGTGGTTGTTGCTCTTGCGAACCCCGAGGTCGTAATTGCTGGTGCCGATCGTGACGGTGTTGATGCCGACGAGCCGCGCGTCGCCCAATGCGTTGCGGAGAAAGGCATTGTCATTGCGCAACGTGACCGACGCGCCCGCCGTCACCGTGCCGTTGCCGCTGCCCACCGAGAACAGGGTTTTCTGGGTGTTGTAGGATGCCTGGGCGAATATCGAGATCGACGGCGACAGTTCGAAACTGACCCGGCCGAACACGCCGCCGCGATCCTCCTGCGCATCGAGGCCGACATTGCGCGTCGAATCGTTCAGCGCCCAGTCTCCGCCGACGGTGCGCACCCCGTCGTTGATGCTGCCATAGGTGTATTGGTTGATCGAACCGCCCGCGCCGAAATAAATGCCGCGCAGGCTGTTCGCCGCGATGCCCGACCCCGCGATCGCGGTCGAACTGTTGATGATTCCCCCCGGCAGCGCGTTCGACACGCCGGCGCCATAGCGTCGCAGGAACTGGGGTTGACCGTTTCCGGCGACATAGGCCGGATTGGCGACCAGGCGGAGACCGCGCTGGTTCCATTCCCGATCGGTCTCGAAGATGCCGTCGCGATGCGCCCATTCGGCGCTCAGCAGGACATGGCCCCGCCCTTCGGCGAACGACATGCCCGCGGCCCCGTTGATGGAGTAGTTGAACCCGTCGCCCCGCTCGGTGACGCCCGTGTCCGCCGACAGCTTGAGCCCCTTGAACTTCCTGTCGAGAACAAAGTTCACCACGCCGGCAACGGCGTCCGAGCCATAGGCCGCCGAGGCGCCGCCGGTCACCACCTGGACGCTGCTGACCAGCGCCTGGGGAAAGGTGTTCACATCGACCAGCCCGCGTTCGCTCGAGGCCACCGAACGGCGGCCGTCGAGCAGCACCAGGGTTCTGGCGGTGACGCCATCGAGGTTGCGGAGATTGATCGTGTTGATGCCCGCAATGCCGTTGCTGAGCGCGGCGCGCGTGTTGCTCGGCCTGACGCTGTTCGCGACGGACGGAAGCTGGTTGACGAAATCCGCGAGATTGTTCGTGGGCGAGGAGTTCTGGATGTCCTGCGCGGTCAGCACCGTCAGCGGCGTGGGCGACTTGTATCCGTCGCGGACGACCCGCGTGCCGGTCACGACGATGTCCGAATTTCCCTCGTCCTGCATGGCGTCCTGGCCGCTTTGGACGGCCTCTCCCGATGCGGGGCCGGACTGCGCGAACGCCGCCTGCGCAACCAGGAGGCCGGCGGTCAGTGCCAGGCCGCTGATGCCCGAACGGAAGGCGCCACCGGCATTGAGTTTCGAGACGTTCATGAGCTCCCTTTCGTGATTGTTGCCGATCGCCTGTGCCGGCGATTTTCGATGTGTGTCCGCTCGCCGTGACGGCGCAGGCGCCGACACGACGGATCCGAGGCCTGGACGGCCTTCAGGTTTTTCGGCCCACCCGCTTGCCCTTGCCGACAGGTGTCAGGCCGGCCGCATCGGCGTTTGGCGCCCCGTGAATGTCATGGCAGTGCGGTGCACCATCGCTTGTAATCCCCCTGGCGTGCCACCCGCGATTCGGTGACGGTTCAACGGTAGGACCCGTCCGGACTCAAACAATTGATTAGTTTGAACATGTCGCTTCGACGCTGTTGAAGTGAACCGATGTCGCGGGTGAGTTCATGCGATTTCCGGCGACGCGCGTCCCCGCTTGACGCTGGGTCTGCCGCATCGCACAAAAAGTCCGTCCGGTCCGTTCGCGCGGACGACGCGCCGCCGGACGGCCGCTCCATCAACGCGAAGGCATCGCATGAAAATCAACTTCGACATGGATCTTCTGAGGACATTGATCGCCTTCGCGGACACGGGCAGCTTCAAGGGGGCGTCCCAGCTTATTTCGCGGACCCAGCCAACGGTCAGCACGCAGATGAAGCGGCTCGAGGAAATCGTGGGCGTGGAATTGTTCGTGAAGCGTGGACGCGACCTCGCCTTCACCGAAAAGGGCAGCCGCTTCGCCCTCCAGGCGCGCCAGATACTGGCGCTTCATGACAAGGTCGTCGACGAATGGCATCACGAGAAGGTGACGGGGGAGGTGCGCCTGGGCATGCCCGACGATTATGCGCCCGTCGTGCTGCCGAAAGTCCTGCAGAATTTCGCCTCGAAATATCACACCGTCTCGCTGGACATTTCGACGAATACGTCACCCGTCCTGATCAGGATGCTGAACGACGGCCAGATCGACATCGCCGTCGTCGCGACCACTGCCCCGCTCGAGGACGATGTCGTGCTGCGGCGTGAGGAGATCGTCTGGGTCACGTCGCCGGATCATCAAACGCACAGGCAATCGCCGCTGGCGCTCGCGCTGTTCTCCGACGAATCGCCGATCTACCGCGCGACGCTGGCGGCGTTGCAACGTTTCCCGGAACGCGAGGACGGCAGCCCGCTTCAGTTCAGGGTGGGCGTCACCAGCAAGAGCTGCGTCGTCCTGACGACGGTTGCCGCGCAGGGATATGCGGTTGCGACCATGGCCCGCAGCGTCGTGCCGGACGGATTGCGCATCCTGACCGAAGCGGATGGTTTTCCCCAGCTCGGGCAGATCGCGCTCGTGTTGCGCGGAACCCCGGACAGCCAGTCGCTGGCCACCTCGCACCTTGCCCAGGAGATCCTCGATTTCTTCAAGGCCGTCCCGCCCGCCGAATAAAGCCTGCGGCAGCGCCCTCGGTGTCCGCGCTCAAGCCGCGGTCACGCTCTGTACGAACGCGCTCGACTTGATCCCGGATCCTGACAGCAGGACGACGGTGGTCTCGCCCGGCCCGATCTCACCCGCTGCAAGCAGGGAGCGGAACGCCGCGTGCGCAACCGCCGATGTCGGCTCGACGAACAGGCCCATTCCGGCAAGCTCGAACAGCGCGGTCGAGATCTCGTCTTCCGAAACCGCCAGCATCCGGCCGTCCGACCGACGGACCGCCTCCAGCACCTGCCGCAGACGAACGGGAAACCGGATCGACGCACCTTCGGCGATAGTCGGGGCCACCGCGATATCGATCGGATCGAAACTGTCGGCCCGATAGGACGCCGCGATCGGCGCGCAATGGGCCGGCTGGGCGCCGAACAGGCGGGGCAGGCGATCGATCTGGCCCGCCGCCAGCAATTCCGAAAAGCCGATGTCGCAGCCAAGGACGTTGCTTCCCGCGCCCGTGGTGATGATCACATTGTCCGGCGCGCGGAAGCCGAGATCCTCCCAGATCTCGTACGCGGTCATCTTCGTGCCCTGAAGGAAGAAGGGATGCCAGTTGTGGCTGGCGTAGAAGATTTCCTCCGCCTGGCGCAGCGCTTCACGTTCGGAGGCGTCGCGCGGTCCGGGGACCAGCTGAACCTCGGCGCCGAACACACGCATCTGCGCGATCTTCGCGGGGGAAGCGCTTTCCGGTGCGAGCACCCTGACCTTCATGCCGGCCGCCGCGCCATAGGCGGCGATCGCCGCACCGCCATTGCCCGAGCTGTCCTCGAGAATGGCCGGGATGCCAAGCTGGCGGAGAAAGGACACCATGACCGAGGCACCCTTGTCCTTGAAGCTGCATGTCGGCGAGAACCATTCCAGCTTGAACAGCGCGCCGCACCCGCCGACGGTCCGCTCGACCATGGGCGTGCAGCCCTCGCCAAGCGAAACAGGCCTGGCGATCTCGACGGGCAGTGCAGCGGCATAGCGCCACAAGGTGCGCGACGATCGGTCGATATCGTCGCGCGAAATGCCCGGCAGCGTTTCGGTCATCAGCGGCGCACCGCTTTCGGCGCGCCAGCGGGGCTGCGCCAGCTCGTACCTCTGCCCGGTCGTCGGATCGATAAACTTCGCTTTGCTCGCTGTCATTTCTTACCCCGGATGCGCTGTGCTCGGAAGGTCCGCCTTCGCATGCGTCCGCTGTGTCGTGCACGGAAACGGCGTTCAAATCAGTAATGTCGAAGCGACGCTTTCAAACTTCGAAATCAAGCGGATGTTGGCGGCAAAGCGGCGAGCCGGGTGCTGGCCTGACGCGTGCCTTTCGATCCCGGACGCACGGGATTCAGGCGTTTCTGACATGAGTCGGGCGATCCCGCTTGTGCGCGATGCCTGTGCGCTGGTTCGGATCGAACTCGCTTCGGACCTGATTCAGTCCGGGAGTAATCCATGGGTTATTCCTCCCGGTTGCGGTGCATCAGCCTTTTGAAAGCCGATGCCGCTGACATATTGCTCGGCTTGGCCGAAAATCGTGAGTCCATGGTCATCACGCAGAATGGAAAGCCAGGGCGGTGATCCTGGCCATCGCGTTCTTCGAGGAGCCCCAGGAACACGCCTTGGTCTCGGTAGGTGCGGTGATCAAATCACCTCGAGGATTTCGCGGAGAGGTGGATGGAGCCAGTCAGCTGCCAAATGCGCAGCCGCCGCCCGCCCTGTCGATGAAGGCATCGCGATCGCGCAATTCGACTGTCGCGGAAAGAAGTTCGACCAGCCAGTTGGTCTCGCGCCCGATAAGGTCGTCGAACAGCTTGAGGCCCATCGAGCGCAGAGGCTGGGTTGCGGCTTCCAGGCTTTTGACAAATGGTGTCGCCGCCTGTTCGACGAACCCGGTCATGTCCTCGACTCCGCACAGCAACAGGAAGGCGCTGAGATCTTCAGGGGTCATCTCATCGAAAAACCGGGCCTGGCCGATGTTGAAGGCGAGCTGGTGGGTGTAGCGGTTGTCGATCCGGATCGGCAGCATGTCGTAAAGCGGCGCCAATCGCGGACGACCGCCCGTATCGTAGAGCAGGGCATGGTTCTTGGCGTGATTGTCGGTGTTGCCGATGCACAGGTTGAACAGGGTCGCGAGGATGAACTCCAGCCGGGCATCCTCCGGTGCATGGGTTCGATCAAGAACCGACAGGACGGCTTCCACGTCGAACTGGCGACCTGGCTTGCCGCGACGCTGATATTTGAGGCCTGGCGGGAAACCGAGCGCCTGCGCGAAATCCTCCTGATGGATGCGGGTGACGATGCCGTCTTCGACCCGACGGTCGAAGCGCTCGATCAGCAGGGCATCATAGTCGCCCACCTTGATGGCCTCGGGGATACTGACCTCGAGATGCGCACTTGCCGCCAGCAGGGCAGCCGCCTCCTCGAGACGTGCCTCGCGACCGTGGCGCCGTTCCGGCACTTTCAGGATATGCGTGGTCGGGACCCGCACGCCGGGTTTCGGAAGTGCGAAGCGCCCATCTGGCATGACCGTCACGGCGAGTTTGCTCTGCACGCCCGCAACCGGTGACGGATCGTTGACATTCGCGGGAAGGCGCCGGAGTTCGGCGAGGTCTCTGACGATCCTGATGATCGTCTTGTCGTCGAGCGGTTCATAATCACCCGCAAGCTCTCCGGGCATTTTAACGGGCGGGGCGCCGACCGGCAGGCAGGATATGGAGCCCGCGCAATCCGCCCCGAAAAGGCGGAGTTGTCCGATCACATCGCCCTGCCGCAGGCCCTCGCGCTCGAGGATGCGCTGGAATTGCGTGTTCTCCGGCAAGAGATTCGCGAAGAAGGCGCGAGTCCGGATATCGTCATAGTGACCGTCGGTCAGCGGCAACGAGAGCGAAAGCGGCGGGCCGTTCGCGGCGAGATAATCTTGTGCGTAGCCAAACTGGCTATTGCCGTCGTTGCCGCGGCTCAAATAGCCGGCGGGCGAGGCGAACCCATCCATCCAGACCGCGAGCGTGTCGGCACTCATCGGCGCGCGGTCGCGAGAAGATCGATGCCGAGCGCCTCACAAACGCTCAGCAAGCGTCCGAATTCAACGGTCGGCTTGCCTGCTTCCACTTCGGATATGAAACGCCGTCCTGTGCCCGCCATCGCCGCCAGTTCGATCTGTGAGAGCTCGCGGCGGCGACGGACCTGTCGTATCATCTCGCCAAGGGCGGCGACCGCTTCGATCCTGAGCAACCCCTCCGACTGTGCCGACGGTGAGGTGAAGGGGACATGCGCTTCCCTTGCCGATATTGGCGCGGCCGCTCTCGGGAGGCTGCGTGCCAGCTCCTCCTCGGGACTATTCGCAGGCTCCGGGCGCAACTTCACTCGAAAGCGTGGTGGCGTCCCGAGTTTCTGCACTTGGGCGACATGCTTACGCAGGGCGGTGGCGGGATTGGCATATCTGATCGCGCGCTGAGGCTTTTCCAAAGCGGAATTATCCGCCTTTCGAACCCGCACATCCGAATCCGCGACAAGCACGCCTTGCACTGCCATGGACAGGCGACTGGATTTGGCGTCGCGCCGAGCTTTGATCTTCATGTTGTGCTCCCGTACAGGAGCCGTAGATAGCAATTTCTGACAGAATGTCAAATTTATGATCCCGAACGGTATCTTTTGGATCCCGAACGGGGCGTGAGCTGCTTGCGGTGGGTAGCGGACAAAATTCTCGCCGGCAGGCATATGTTTGCCCGGATCGGATTTCTGCCAATAGGCTGTTTTGCCGCTACATCATCGCACAGTTCAGCTCGGTGCCGTCGGGGCGCCAGCACAAGGCTTAATAATCATCGGCTTCGCCATCGGCGTTCGCCTCATCGGAAAATTGTGATCAGGAAAAGGGCTCCGCCACCCGGTGGAATGGCGGAGCCCTCCAGGCCCTTTCGCGCCGGCGGGTCTGGAAACCGGCGGCGAAAGGCGAAGCCAGGCGGGACTGATGCAGGATGCCGGCCATGCCGCCGGAATGGCCACCCGGGGGGATGCCTTAGGTCCCGGGCGGAGTGTCACGGCACGGCCTTCATGTTTCCCCCCAATTTTCGCCGGCTTCGCCCGGCCCTTGCCTCTGAAACGAACGAACCGCCGGAATACGCAGGGGCGCCGCCGAATTTTTCGTGTCGGTCCGCGGCATCGACTGCGCGGGGTGCGCTTTTCGGCCGCTCACTCGTCTTCACTTGTGAGGGCGAATGCGCGTGCGCGGCCGTCCCGATGACGACAGGAGCGCGGGAATGATGATCATGGCGATGCTCGCGGCGCTGGTGCCTGCGGAAACCCCGCCCGGCGCGGCGCTGCCGGAGGCACACCGGGCGCTCATCTGCGCGGCGGCGGCCGATGGCGACCCCGTCCTGGCGCGGCGCGTCGCCGGACTTGTCGCGAGGACCGATCCGGCGATGGCGGCGGCGGCCTCGGCGCTCGGCCATGCTGTCGAGGCGGATGGGCGCTGTCCGGACATGGCGGTCGCGCCGTCCGCGTCGCAGTCCCCGGCTTCGGTCTTGTCTTCGCCGGTCTCGTCTTCGGTTCCTCAATCGGCGGTGAAGCCTGGCCAGGCATCGGCTACGGGCGGGTCCGCGAAGGCCGGAGGGCGTCCGTCCGCCGCCGCCCGGGCGGCCGGGCAGACGCCGGCGCAGGCACCCGTCCTCAAGGGGCAGCTCGAGTTCGGGCTGGGCCAGACCACGGGCAACACCGATACCGCCGCCGCCAATATCGCCGCCTCGCTGGCGAGCGATGTCGATGGCTGGAAGCAGAAGCTCAGCGGCGCGCTCGACTATCAGCGTATCGAGGGCTTCGCCGCCAATGAGCGCTATATCGCCGCCTATGACGTGCGCCGCGACCTGTCTGCGGCGGCCTTCATCTCCGGGCTGGTCTCGCTCGAGAGCGACCGGCGTTCGGGCTTCGCGTCGCGTTCCACCCAGAGCCTGGGGTTCGGCGCGAAGCTGGCGCTCGGACAGGATCTGAGCCTCGACCTGTCCGGCGGCCCGTCGCTGAGGCGCACCGACTGGGTGGGCGAGCGCGGCGACGAGCGGATGTTCGGCGCGCGGGGTTCGGCGGCGCTCAACTGGGCGATCTCGCCCGGCTTCAGCTTCGCGGCCAGCACATCGGGGATCTTCGAGGCGGAAAGCGGCACCATCGAGGGGCAGGCGTCGATCACCGGCAAGCTCATCGGGCCGCTCGCGACCCGGCTGCAGGTGAGCGCGCGGCACGAGACCAACGCCTATCCCGGCATGACCCCGACCACGACCTCCAGCCGGGCAAGCATCGTCTACAGTTTCTGAAGCGTTCAGCCCGGATCGCGGGCGCATCGGTTATGGCGGTTTTTCGGGCGTTTCGTTCGGCGCTCCGGTGGGACGGCATGGGTCTCGCAAAAAAAATCGCGTGCCGCAGTTGCGTTTATGCCTGTCTCATTCGTCAGGGACTTGGGGGAGGGAGACGAACCGCGCGGCATGCCGCTCGCGCGCGTTCTCAGGTCTCGTTCCGCCAGGACCAATAGTCGCTTCGCTCGCTGGGTACGGGCAGGCCCCGTTCGGAGAATTTTTCATGTCGATGCCGCGTCGCGCGCCCGTCCGGGCGCTCGTGTCTCTCGCTCTGGCGACGAGCGCCATCCAGCCGCTTGCGGCCGCCCCCAAACCGGCCGCCGCCCAGCCCGCGGCGCGTGCCGCCGTCGATCCGCTGCTCGCTCGGATCGACATCCCGCAGACGACCTTCCGCCTGCCCAACGGCCTGACCGTCATCGTGCATGAGGATCACAAGGCGCCTGTCGTCGCGGTCTCGGTCTGGTACGGGATCGGCTCGGCGCACGAGCCGGCCGGCAAGACCGGGTTCGCGCATCTCTTCGAGCATCTGATGTTCAACGGCTCGAAGAATTTCAACAAGGACTGGTTCGGGCCTTTGCAGGAGGTCGGCGCGACCAATCTCAACGGCACGACCTCGTTCGACCGCACCAACTATTACCAGACCGTCCCCAAGACCGCGCTCGACCGCGTGCTGTGGATGGAATCCGACCGCATGATCTATCTGCTCGACGCGATCGACCAGGCACGGCTCGACGAGCAGCGCGCGGTGGTCAAGAACGAGAAGCGCCAGGGCGAGAACAAGCCCTTCGGCAAGGTCGGCGACGTCCAGTTCGCGACGATCTTCCCCGAAGGCCATGGCTATCATCACACGCCGATCGGCTCGATGGAGGATCTCGACGCCGCGAGCCTCGACGATGTGAAGAACTGGTTCACCACCAATTACGGCGCGACCAACACCGTGCTGGTGCTCTCGGGGGATATCACGGTCGCCGAGGCCAAGGAGAAGGTGGCGCGCTATTTCGGGTCGGCGCGTCCGGGCGAGCCGCTGCCCAAGCCGCAGCAGGACGTGCCGGTCAGGGCGAGCAACGCCGAGGTCCGCATGAAGGACAATATCGCGCAGGTGAACCTCATGCGTGACTGGGCGACGCCCGGACGCGAGGGGGCCGACGCGCCCGCGCTCGACATGGCCGCCTTCGTGCTCGGCAATGGCCGCAACTCCAGGCTCTACAAGGCGCTGGTCGAGGGCAAGGCGCTTGCGACCTCGGCTTCGGCGAGCCTGTCCGAGCTTGAACTGGCCGGCACATTCGGGATCCATGTCGTGCTGAAGCCCGGCGCGAGCGAGGCGGAGGCCGCAGCGGAGGTCGATCGCGTCGTCGCCGAGTTCCTGAAGACCGGCCCGACCGAGGCCGAACTGCAGCGCGCGCGCACCAAGATCAACGCATCCTATGTCCGCATGCTCGAGACCGTCGACGGCAAGGCGAGCATCCTCGCCGAGGCGCATCTCTATGGCGGCGACGCCAATCGCTGGAAGACCCGGCTGGTGCGCCAGAACCAGGTGACCGCGCCGCAGGTGCTCGCCGCCGCGCGGGCCTGGCTGGGTCATGGCTATACGCAGATGGTGGTCGAACCCTTCGGCCGTTATGCGAGCGCGCCCGACACGGTGGATCGTTCGACCGGCGTGCCCGCGGTCACCTCCACGCCGGATCTCGTCTGGCCGACGATCGAGCGCACGACCCTCTCCAACGGCATGCCGGTCGTGTTCGTGAAGCGCGACAGCGTGCCGGTCGTCAATGTGGCGCTCAATTTCGCGGGCGGCACCGCGGGCGCCGTCGCCATGGGCAAGGGCGGGGCGGGTATCGCCGAGTTCGCGCTGGGTGGCCTTGACGACGGCGCCGCCGGCCGGACGAGTGGCGAGATCGCGGGCATGTTCGAGGATCTCGGTGCGACGTTCGGCGCGACCGCGGGCGTCGACAGCGCGACCATTTCCTTCTCGGCGCTGTCGAGCAAGCTGCCCGAGACGGTCGCGCTCGCCGCCAGCCTCATCCGCCAGCCCGATTTTCCGCAGGTCGAGCTCGAGCGCGCCAAGACCAACGCGCTGGCCGGCATCGAGCAGAGCAAGGCGTCGGCCGGCGGCAAGGCCGGGCGCATCCTTGCCCCCACCATGTTCGGTCCGACCCATCCCTATGGCATGGTGCCCGACGAGGCGGCGGTGAAGGCGGTGAAGCGCGCCGACCTCCAGGCCTATATGGCCGAATGGATCCGGCCCGAGGGCGCCACCATCTTCGTCGTCGGTGCGACCAGCCTCGCCGAGATCAAGCCGCTGCTCGAGACCGCCTTCGGCAACTGGAAGGGGACGGGGTCGGCCCGGACCATCAGCTATCCCGCGGTTCCCGCCGTCACCGGCACGCGTGTCATCCTGGTCGACCAGCCCGGCGCGCCGCAGAGCGAAATCCGCGCCGTGCTGCCGGGCCCCAAGGGGCTCGCAAGCGACGAGGAGGCGCTGTCGGCGATGAACGTGCCCCTGGGCGGCGCGTTCACCTCACGCATCAACATGAACCTGCGCGAGGCCAAGGGCTGGAGCTATGGCGCGCGTTCCTCGCTTTCGAGCGAGAGGGACCAGCGCATCTTCACCGTGTCGGCCCCCGTCCAGACCGACAAGACCGCCGAGGCGATCACCGAGATCAGGAAGGAGCTGGAGGCCTATCTGAAGGACAGGCCGGTGACCGCGGCGGAAGTGGCGGATGCGACGAAGCAGGTCGTGCGCGCGCTGCCCGGCCAGTACGAGACCGGCGGCGCGGTGCTCGGTTCGATGGTCGGCTATCATGTCCGCGGCCGGCCGCTCGACTATCCGGCGAGTGCCAAGGCACGCTGGGAAGCGCTGGATGTCGCCCGGGTCGAGGCGGCGGCGCGGCAGGTGATCGATCCGACGCGCATCACCTGGATCGTGGTCGGCGATTTGTCGAAGATCGAGGCGCCGATCCGCGCGCTGGGGCTGGGGCCGGTGACGGTCAGGACGGTTGATTGACGGGCTTCGGCGGGGTGCCTGCTACGCCCCGCCGGAGACATGCGCGGGCGCGCTGGAAGCCAGGGGGCGATCCGGCGCGTCGTAACAGGACGGGGAGGACCATATGCACAGGATGTTGAACGGGCTGGCCGCGATCGGCCTGCTCATGGGCGGCGCTGAGGCGGCCCAGGCCAAGGGCGTCGTCGCCGAGCTGAACGGCGCGCGCGCCTCGGGCGTCTGGGGCGGCGAGATCGGGATGGGCTATGAGGTCTCGGCAGGCGGGTTCGCGCTGCGGCCGATGGCGGGCATGCTCGTCTACAAGGGCGACAATGACCGCTATTACCGCGACGACCTGGCGAACGGCCAGTCGCGCTGCCGGGATTCGACGAACGGCCAGTTCGCCTCGGACTCCAGATGCATGAATGTCGCGGCGAGGGTCTATGCGCGGCTCGAGGCGACCTACAATATCTCCGGTGTGGGCGAAGTGGGTGGTGGTGCGCGCTATTCGGGCGGGAAGGTGCGGGGCTATGGCACCATCGGCAAGCCGATCGGTCCGGTGCTCAGTCTCAAGGCCAATGTCGGCGACCGCTATTATGCGCTGGGACTGCGCGCGGGCTTCTGACCCGATGCCTCCGGTTCGCCGGTCGCCATCGCGGCGGGGGCGGGGCGGGCGGTCGCCCTGAGGCCCTGCCGCGGCTGCCGGCTAGGGGAAGAATTCTGTGTGAACCTCACCCGTCCGGCCGTAATAAAGCACCCGGCGTCCCGGAAATGAAACCATATATCCGGCGCAACCGGCCTGCTTCGCCGCCTCGCTGAAGGCCGCATAGGAATAGGACGGATCGCCGGACTGCGCCCAGCGGACGAGTTCGGCGAGCTTTCCCACGCGCAGGTCGGGCTGCACCGGTCCGGCATAGGGGTGGATCGCCAGCACCGCGCTGTCACCATCGGGCAGGTAGACGGTCTGCCGGCCGGTGCGGTAGTTCACCTCATAGCCTTCGAAACCTGCCCTCATCAGCGTGTCGATAATGGCGGGAAAATCCATGCTTCCGTCGTGCGCGGCCTCCAGGCATCGAAGTGCCACGGCGACCAGTTGTGCGTCCATGTCGATTTCCTTTGGTCAGGCGTGTCGGTGGCGGTCAGTCGACCGGGATGCGGTTTATCCCGTGCCGCGAGATCAGCGTTCGAAGCAGGCTCCGGAGCCGGGCCCTGTCCTGCGTCGACAGCACATTGAAGAAGTCAGCGTCGTTGGCGTCGGCGATCGCCGCCAGGACAGGGATTTTTTCGCGTCCTTCGGCGGTGAGCGAAAGACTTTGGGCGCGCTTGTCACCGGGATTGTCCCTCCGATCCACCAGGCCCTTCGAGACGAGGCGGTCCGCCAGCTTGCTGACCGCGGCCTTCGACAGTCCCATGTGGCGGGCGAGACTGGTCGGTGCCGCGCCGTCCGCATCGTAGAGCGTGCGCATCAGCGTCCACTCCGCCACCGTCACGCCTTCGCGTCCGACCCGCCGCGCGAACGCCTGCGACACGCAGTTCGATACCATGCGCATCAGAAACCCGCTGTGGCTGCCCAGATCGGCGACCGCCATGATCGACTCCCTATATAGTTGACTAGGAAACTATATAGGGCGATGCCTGGGGTCAATCGTGCTCGCGGGCCTCCCGGGTTCAGCCCCGGGCAGCAGCCCCGGCGGCGCCTCGCTTCGCTCGGGATCAGGCGTTTCAAGGAGGCTGACCTTCACAGCGCGATCCGGCCACTTTCGGCTGAAGGGGGCAAAGCTCACGCCTGTCTGTCGCCGTGGCGAATTCGCTGACTATCAATTAAGGCAGGTATTCAAAAAGTATAAGTTTTTAATTTATGATGGGTCCATTGGGTGCTTCGTGAATAAAATCTCTTTTGGAATTAGGATCAGTATCCAAAGAGGGGGCTATCTGCGCTCCAATAAATCCCCGACAAAATGTTTTCCCGTCTTTGCTTGACATTCTGTGGGTTTCTGGTCGACTTCCGACATACCTGCACCAATAAACTTTCCCCATGGCGTCCACTTTTACATGCAGCAAGCTGTAGCTTGATCTGCCAGAGGAGTCGATCTGCCCTCCAACCGGAGAAAATCCAGAAATAAAAATCGCAAAAATCAGTAGAATTGCTGGATCTGGTAGGGGTCTGTAGAGATTAATCACCCGTAAGCCTCGTTTGGTCGTTGGCGTGGGTCCGCTCTTAACACCTTTTGGCGGTGCCAAACAAGCTATGAGGTGAACGTGACACTGGATCCGCGTATAACATCATTCATAGATATCTCGTCGTATACGGCGGGTTTCGGTTATAGAATAGAGGCTGGAGCACCTGACCATGATTGTGATCGATTCACTAAATGATCTATGTGAATATTCCAGTTTTCATGGAATGTTTGAACGATCTCAATTCAATTTTATGTCGGATATGAACGGGCATAAGAAGCTGTACGCTGCAAATGCAACCGACGTGAACAATGCGCGCTATCAATTTACAGGTCGAATTCTTAGCGCTCCGGGAGTTGCGCCTAGGGGCGGATCAGGGCCGCAGCCGCGGCGACCGGTCTGCAAGAAGCCGATTTCATTCGGCAGGCCGCAATTTTGCGCGCCAAGGAAATGGAGCAGCGCATGAACCTGTCCATTTGCCGGTCGAGATTTTCGACGCCTTCAAAGCGGCCGTGGAGGCTTCATGCAGGGCGGCGCCCGGGGCTTGCGGATGCGGCAAGGGCGACGAGGAGCTGCCCGTTTTAACGATCACCAGGTTTGACAAGATGCTGCATGACCGCAGCGCCTTTTTCCTGCGGTTTCGCGCCGATGGACCATTTCCTGAAATCGTCGCTATCCGACCAGGTCGGCGATGGCATGGTGAGGGCCTGGATGGACACCGCCGAGGGGGACCGGGCGGTCCTCGGCTTCTACACGCTCAACGCCATGGCGGTGCGTGCGGAGTTCGGTCCGAAAAATGGCAGCGCGCGCGTCCCGGACATCCATACTCGCGTAGCCACTGTCCGCGAGGATATGCAGGGAAAGCGTCTGGGCACCGCGCTCGTTATCGAGGCGAATGAGGCGCTGCCTCGGCATCGCGGACCAGATGGGCGATGCGGCGCTGGCCCTCTATGCACTGGATGGCAAAGATTCCGAGCGCGAAGGAGCTTCTACGCCGGCCTTGGATTTCGTCCGTTTGAAGACCCGGACAATCCGCGCCGGGCTTATGTTCCGATGGCCGACAGCAGGGCGACGCTCGCCTGGATCCACTCCTTGTGCCCGGGTAGGCGGGACGTCGGTCGCAGGCGCGTATTTGCATGGCCGGCGCGACATGGGGAATCCTCCGGACCCGGCGCTTGCGGACATGTACAAGCGCGGAGCGGAGCGTCGCCGCCTCATTCTGGTTCCAGGCCGAAATCAGCCGGTCGGTCTCCCGGGGCGTGTCCGGAATCAGTTCGGGTTTGATCCGCCAGCAGGAAAAATGCGCAGCAATGTGCGGGTATGGCATGAGGGCGGAGTCTAGCGGGCCCTATCAACGAGCAAGGCCCGGCAATGCCCGATCAAACCCTGGCGCTTGCGCCCACTGAAGCGTTCGCGTTCGAACCGCAGGATCGCAAGGCGAGGCTGGCTCCGGGTAGCGTTCTCGGGGCGCTTCTCTCGCTGATCGTTGTCGGCGCTGCGATCTACCAGGCGCGCGACCTCGACTTGGCGACAATCGTCGCGCTGGTACCGGCTTCGCCAGCATTCTGGGGCCTGTTCGCCATCAGCTACCTGATCGGGCCGGCAAGCGACTGGTTCATTTTCCATCGACTCTGGGGCGTCGGGGCCGGCGCCTTCGGTGCCCTGGTCCGCAAGCTCATCTACAACGAACTGTTGGTAGCCTATCTCGGAGAGGTCTATTTCTACGGCTGGGCGCGCCGGAACCTCAAATTCGTGACCGCCCCGTTCGGGGCAATCAAGGACGTCGCCGTGCTGTCGGCTATTGCCGGCAACGCAACGACCCTTGTCCTCCTCGCTGTGGCGTTTCCATTCGCGAGGCTGCTGCCGCTTCATGACCATGCGAGCGCAATCGGCCTGTCGCTCGCGTTCGTGATCGGGTCCTCGCTAGCGATCATGCTGCTGCGTCGCTCGCTTCTTTCGCTGGAGAGAAAAGAGCTCGTCATGGTCTTCGCGGTCCATCTTCTCAGGATTCTCGCGACGACGATTCTCTCCGCTTCCCTGTGGCATCTCGTATTGCCCGACGTCGAACTCGGCTGGTGGGTGATGCTGGTCACGATCCGGCTTTTGATCTCCCGGCTGCCCTTCGTGCCCAACAAGGACGTCGTGTTCGCCGGGATCACCGTCCTGGCACTGGGCGGCGAAGTCGAGATGTCGGCGCTGATGGCTCTCATGGCGGGCCTGACCCTGGCGGCCCATGCGCTTGTCGGGCTGAGCTTCGTACTTGCGGACCTGCTGTCCAGGGGGAAGCGCAGATGATTCGCACGCTCTTCAGCCTCATGGGCAGCCCCTTGTTGGTCGCCGCGACCATCCCGTCGACGCCGGACCTTGGGACGGCTGAAGGCAAATGCCGTTCCAATGAATCCGGCCCCTCATTCCTGGTCGATGTCGAAGGGCTCAAGGACCGCAGTGGCAAGCTCAAGCTCGAAATCTACCCGGCAAATGACGCGGACTTCCTGGAAGATGACAATGTCCTGATCTCGGCCGGCAAGACGTTCCGCAGGGTCGAACAGCCGGTCCCCGCCTCGGGCGCGGCGCGGCTCTGCGTGCGGGTTCCTTCGGCGGGCAGATATGCGGTGAGTGTGCTGCATGATCGGGACGGCAACCGGACGTTCAACTGGCGGGTCGACGGCATCGGGTTTGCGGGCAATCCCGGGCTTGGATGGCGCAAACCTGCCGCTTCCGATGCCAGCGCGACCGCTCGCCCGGGACCGACACAGATCAGGATCGTCATGAACTATCGGCGCGGCCTCGGCATGCGCCCGATCCGCTGAATGGAACTTGCTCATGAAGATCGTTGATGTTTGCGCCTTCTACTCGCCCAGAGGCGGCGGCGTAAAAACCTATGTCGGCCAAAAGCTCGCGATTGCCGAACGACTGGAGCAGGACATCACGATCCTGGCGCCTGGCGACGACGATGCCTTGGTCGAGTTCGGCCCGCGCGCGCGCATACAAACGATTGCCTCCCCGCGCTTCCCGCTTGACCGAAAATACTGGTATTTCAATGATGAGCGCGCGCTCCATGCCGCACTCGACAGGCTGGCGCCCGATTTCGTCGAAGCGTCATCGCCGTGGCGAAGCCCCCTCATGGTGGCAAATTGGCGGCCGGAGGTGCCCAAGGCGCTGGTCATGCACGCCGACCCTTTGTCTGCCTATGCCTATCGGTGGCTGGAACCTCTTGTCAGTCGCGAGACGATCGACCGGAGATTTGCCAGATACTGGCATCACTTGCGACAGCTGGGACGGCTTTATGATGCGGTTGTTTGCGCCAGCGAGGATCTGGCCTTGCGGATGAAGGCAGGTGGTGTCGGCAATGTCGTGACAGTCCAGATGGGTGTCGAGGCGCAGCGCTTTTCGGCCAGCAAGCGCAGCGAAAAAATGCGCGCAAGCCTTCTCGCCCAATGCGACCTCGACCCTGACGCGACACTGCTCGTTGCCGCCGGCAGGCTTGCGCCCGAAAAGCGGTTGCCGATGCTGGTCGAGGCGGTGACGATGGCGGGTCTGCATCGCCAGTTGGGCCTGGCGATATTCGGCGAAGGGCGGGAGGACGCGAATATCCTGCGGTCGATCGGCGGCAATCCCCATATCCGGCTGTTCCGCCCGGAGCGCGACCGCGAGAGGTTCGCCGCTATCCTCGCGAGCGCCGACGCCTTCCTGCATGGCTGCGAGGCGGAAACCTTCTGCATGGTTGCAGCCGAGGCAAGCGCCAGCGGCATACCGGTGATCGTGCCCGATCGGGGCGGTGCGGCCGATTTTGCCAGGGGCGGGATGGGGCTGTCCTATCGTGCGGCGGATCATGTCGACCTGGTGCGCGCCATCCTCGCCCTGCCAGACGGCTTGCCCGCGCGCTCCGGCCGCCGCGCGGCGCGCGCGATGGACGATCACTTCGCAGCCTTGTTCGCGATCTACCAGAGGCTGGGCTCGAGCGGTCTCTCCGCCGCCGCGTGATCGCTGCAATGTCTCGTCGACCCGTTGTCGACACGGCTGAAGCGCCGGGAAGGGGCCTGTCGGGGATAAGGCAAACGCCCCGAGACCGACCATGAAGCCGGGATTCTCGGCAATTCGTGGACGCAAGACGCCATCCGCCGCGCATTCCCGCACGCTCTGCCTGCATGTGCGGCTTTTCGCAGGCGCCGGCGTCTAGCGCCCGGAAAGGCGGACCGAACGGCCAGAGGAACAGGCATGGGCACCATCGACTGGAAAGAGAGACCTGCACTCGACGTGCCGTCGGCTTCCTTCCCGGGACGCGCGGCGCCGGCGCATGCGCGCCAGCGCCGCGTCATGGTCGAGGTCGACGGGCATCGCGAGACACGGACCGCCGAGGCGGCGTTCAGGCTGGACGGGAAGCGGTTCGATCCCGGTCGTAACGCGCGGCCTGACGTCGCGGACAGGCCCAAACAGGCTTTTCGCGACGGGAGGCCGCACGATGGATGATTGTCTGTGCATGGCTCATGTCTATCGTTTTCTCGTCTGGGCAACTCGAAACGTCCAGGTCCAGGCGCCGGAAACCGGGCGCGGCACTGCCGGGGACGAGAAGAAGATCCAGAGGCTGCGCCCGGCGCAACCCGGACCGTGCGAGCTCGACGCGGCGCCCGCTGCAGGCTGCCCATCACGCAAAAGGGGGCGCTAAGGTAGGATCGGCTCCGGTCGGCATTGAAGATTGGAGACGCGAAGCGCCAATGCGGATGTCTCGCGCTCGAGGCGAATGCCGAGGCCGGGCTCGATGGGGCAGCCTTGCGGCTTGCAAATGTGGAGTCACGGCCGCGGCGCAAGGCACGATGTTCCGTCGATTCCCGTGCTGTCGTCCTGCATGTGTGGTTTTGGGCGGCCCGCGGCGTCTAGCCGCCGGACAAGTGGATCGAACCGCCAAGGGGACGGGGCATGGTCAGCATCAACTGGAAGGGTCGCTCATGATGCCGGAAGCGGTTCATGAACGCGTGCCAGCGTCCGTTGCATTGCCCCGGTGGCGGCCCGGCCTTTATGGAGTCGGTATGTCAGGAGAGTGCGAAGAGTCGAAAGCCGGCGAAACGGGCCTGACCCGATTACTGCGCGACATGCGTTCAGATCTGTCACGCTTCATGCTCGCGCGCCAGTGCCATCCTGCCGAAGTGGAAGATCTGTTGCAGGACCTGTACGTGAAACTGACCACGATCGGCACCGGGCCTGTGACCAACCCGCGTGCTTATCTTTACCAGATGGCGAACAACCTGCTGCACGACCATCGTCGCAGGCGTCGGCGACAGCAGGCGCGAGACGATCACTGGACGCGCAACCGGATCGGACCCGACCTCCGGAAGGACGCCGGGCCTTCGCCGGAAGATAGCGCGATCGCGCGCGATGAACTCGAACGTGTGAATGAGGCGATTGCGTCGATGCCAGTCCGGACCGCGCAGATTTTGAAGATGTATCGGCTCGACGGGGTGTCGCAAAAGGCTATCGCCAACACATTGGATCTCAGTTTGAGCGCGGTGGAGAAGCACCTCCAGCGGGCCTATCGAAAGCTCCAGATTTTGCGGGAGGAACTGGATAACGCCCCGCTGCTCTCGCAAATGGAGGCGGACGATGTCGGACACGCCTGATCATGCGATGCTCCGGCAGGCCATAGCCTGGCACCTTCGGCTCAAGGACGACGACGAGGATGCGTGGATTGAATTCGCCGAATGGCTGAGCGCCGATCCCGCTCACAACCGCGCCTATGAAGCCGTCGCGGACCGCGACGCGCGCATGTCTCCCGTGCTCGAAAGAGCAACGTTTCCGTCCGACGACGAAGACGCGCAACCACCGGAAGCCGGTCATGACGGGATCGATCCTGCTTATCATGCGAGAAGCGAACCCGTTCGCCGAAACCGCTGGCGCTGGGGTGCGCTCGCCGCCTCGGTAGCGGTGGCGGGTCTCCTGGGGGTTCAGATGCTGCCCGGCAGGGATGCCCGATATGTGATCGAAACCGCGGCAGGTGAAACGCGGAGCGTGTCGCTCGCCGACGGGAGCGAAATCCGGCTCAACGGCGGCACCAGGATTGTCCTCGACAGGAGCGATCCCAGATTGGTGGAGATTGCCCGGGGCGAAGCTCGGTTTGCCGTCAGGCACGACGATACCGATCCCTTCACCGTCGTCGCCGGTGCACGGCGGCTGGTCGATATGGGAACCGTGTTCAACGTGGTCCGCACCGACCGGCAGCTTCGTGTCGGCGTGGCGGAAGGCGCGGTGCGCTTTGAAGATAAGGCGAGGACCGTCCATCTCCGCGCCGGCGATAGCCTGGCAGCCGACGATCGCGGGAAGGTCGAAATTTCGAAGAATCCGGTCGCATCGATCGGGAGCTGGTCGGGGGGCAAACTCATCTACGATCAGGCGCCTTTGCAACAGGTCGCCGATGATCTGTCCCGGTCGATCGGCATATCGCTCGAGCTTCCGCCAGGAATGCGCGCCAGGCGCTTTTCCGGCGTGATCCAGATTGCCGGCGAAAGGGATGCGGTCCGCAAAAGGCTGGAAGAGCTCATCGGTGAAAGGATTCTCGCTGACGGGACGCGCTGGACCGTCGAACCCCGGTGAGCGGCAAAAGGCTATTTGCGAGCGCGGCGGTTGCCTGCGCGGCGGCAACCTGCCCGGCGCACGCCGCCGAAAAGGTCTCGTTCGATGTTCCTTCCGGATCCTTGAATGCGGCACTGATATCGTTCGCCACCCAGGCGTCGGTTTCCATCGATACCAGTGATCCGGCATTGCGGTCGGTCCGCGTTAACGGCCTGAGGGGGCATTTTACGGTCCGCGAGGCGCTGCGCCGGTTGCTGCAAGACACCGGATATGATTTTCGAGTTTCGCGCGGCAACGTGGTGCGGGTCCTTCGCCAGCCTGTCCGTCGCGCCAGACAGGAGGTTCCTGACCGGCGCCGGGCCGCGACACGCCCTTCGGCCCAGCCGCCCCTCGATCCGCCGGAACAGCCCGAACAGATCATCGTCACCGCAAGCAAGCAGAACGTCGCACTGACCGACTATCCCGGCGCATTCCATGTCGCCTCCTTCGATGAAGCGCAAAGCCTTCATTCCGGCGGTGGAGGCAGTGAGGTCCTGCTTCGAAAGCTTCCGAACCTTGCCTCGACCAATCTCGGTTCGGGTCGAAACAAGATTTTCGTCCGGGGAATCGCTGACAGCAGCTTCAATGGACAACTGCAGTCGACAGTCAGCCAATATTTCGGAGAGAGCAGGCTGACCTACAGCGCCCCTGATCCCGACCTCGCGCTGTATGACATCGACAAGGTCGAAGTCGTCGAAGGTCCGCAAGGGACGCTCTACGGTGCGGGCTCACTGGGCGGTGTAATCCGCATCATGCCCCGCCTCCCCGTGCCTGGCGAGCTCTCGGTCAGCGCAACCGCCGCGATCGGGGCGACCGGCAGGAAATTCGGTGGTGACGGCGCCATCGTCGCCAACATTCCGATTGGCGGACGCGCAGCCCTCCGAATTGTCGGATATCGTATCTTTCGTCCAGGCTATATCGACGACGTCGGACGCGCGCTGTCCGACGTCAATCGCACGAACGTGCTTGGAGTGCGGGCGACCGTTCGCATGGAGTTCGACGATGGTCTGAGCCTCGATGCCGGCATCGTGTCGCAGGACACGGGGAGCAAGGACAGCCAGTATACCGATGATCCGCGACCTTCCGCGCTGATCCGTCGGTCTTTCGTCGCGCAACCTTTCGACAATGACTATCGCCTCATGTTTGCAACTCTCCGGGCCGACCTCGGCTTCGCCAGGCTGGTGTCGAACACGTCCTATACCATTCATCCGATCGTCACGGTCTTCGACGCGACACCGCCAATGACGCAGGTTCCCAGGATTTTCGAAGAGGCGATGCGGGTCAAGCTGCTGACCCACGAGACCCGGATTTCGGGGGGGGCGGCTTGGATTTCGAGCTGGGTGTCGGGCTTTTCCTTTGCCCATAACGTCAATCATATAGATCGGTCTCTCGGTCCCGCGGACAAGCTCGCGCCGATCTCCAATGTCCAATCCGAAACCCTGGACGCTGCATTGTTCGGCGAGGCAACGCTGCCTCTCTGGCGCAATGTCTCGATGACCGCGGGAGGGCGGCTTTCCCTTTTTGCGCGCTTCGATGACTTCAACACCGAGGCGGGCAAAGCGCCGGTTGAGCCGACCGGTCCCGAAATACGGCTTCTGCCGACCATGGCTCTCGCCTGGAAATCGCTCAAGGGGATGATCGGATATCTGCGCTACCAGGAGGGGTTCAGGCCAGGAGCCCAGCAGTTGACGGGAAGCGGCGATCAAGCCGCGGTGACTCGCTTCCAGCCCGACACGATCCGCACGGCGGAGATCGGCATGCGCTTCGGTACCGATGCCGGTTCGCGCCTGTCAGGCGGGCTCTCCTATTCATATTCAAGGTGGAACAGGGTGCAGGCCGATCTCGTGACGAGCGCCGGCTTCCCCTATGTCGCCAATCTCGGCTCGGCGCGGGTGAACTATATTTCGGCCAACCTCGCATGGCAGGCCACGCCGGAACTGGGCCTTGAAATATCCGGCTTCCACACGACCAGCCATCTTGATCGACCTGTACCGGAGTTCGCCGCCGACGTGGAAGGCAAGCTGCCCAACGTCGCCGACGGCGGTTGGCGGCTCACCGGTCGTTTCGAGCCGTGGATCGCGGGCAGGAAGATCACTCTCGACGGAACGGTGGGCTATGTCGGTACCTCCTATCTCGGTGTCAGCGCCCCGTTCGATATTCCGCAGGGAAACTATCTCGATACGGCGATCGGCGCACGGGCCGATCTTGGCCGCTGGGGCCTTTCGCTGGATATCGAGAACCTGCTGGACAGCCGCGCCAATCGCTTTTCATACGGCAATCCCTTTTCCGTAGCGGAGGGACATCAGCGCACGCCTCTGAGGCCGAGAACGGTCAGGATCGGGATCGATGCCCGGTTCTGACAACCGCTCGCTCCTGGCGTCGATTCACGACGTCGGTCCCGGGTTCGAACGGGAAGTGGACCAGCTCGCCGGATTGCTGACGAATACGCTGGGATGTTCCAGCTTCGCCATGCTCGTCGTGCCCGATCATTGGGGGCGGCACCCGATCCGCTCAGGGACCCCCTTCGCCAGCCGTCTCAGGTCCTGGTCCGAGAGCGGTGTCGAGATGTTCGTCCATGGCTGGTATCACAAGGACACCGTCGAGCATCGCGGACTCCCGGGCCTGAAGGCTAGGTATATGACAGCGCGCGAAGGTGAGTTCCTGGGCCTTTCCTGCTGCGAAGCGGCACGCAGGATGGAAGCCGGGCGGGCGCTCGTCGAGGACATCATCGGCCGGAAAGCCTCCGGATTCATCGCGCCGGCATGGCTCTATGGGCCGGGCGCAATGGAGGCCTTGCGCGACAGCGCCTTCGATGTTGCCGAGGATCACATGAAGGTCTGGATTCCACGAACAGGCAAGGTCTTGGCACGGGGGCCGGTGATCACCTGGGCAAGCAGGTCCACCGCAAGGACGGCATCCTCCCTGGCATTCGCGGCCCTCGGTCGTCGGATGCTTCATCCGATGCGGACGATTCGTGTGGCCGTGCATCCCGGCGATGTCACCAGGAAGTCGATCCTCTCCAGTATCGAGACAACGCTGAGATGCTTCGCCGGCAGTCGCCAGGCGCGAAGCTACCAGTCGCTTCTGACCACGCCTGGCGTGGAATGAGTGCCGAAGAGGTTTCAATGCCTTCCGACATTCTCTGCCTCCGCTTCGCCATTGCAGCAGCTGGTTTCGCCAGCTGTTCGCCCGGCTGTGTCAGGCCCCGGCCTGTCTTTGCATCACCGCGACAATGTGAGGGACCAGCCGGACCCGGCGCTTGTGGAAATGTGCGAGCGCCGAACGGAGCGTCGCCATCTCGTTCCGGTTCCAGGCTGAAATCAGCCGGTCGGTCTCCTGGGGCGTGTCCGGGATCAGTTTGGGTTCGATCCGCCGATAGGCGTGGAGCCGGGCATTGGCATTCGCTATGCCCCGGCGATGCTCGGCATTGCCCGAGCTTTCCGCGATCGCGTCGAACAATTGGGCGATCCGTTCGGCCGGCTCCTGGTCGGACGGGAGGGACAGCGCCCGGATCCGTCCAGGGCTGAGCGGCGCGATCGCGGGCCTGAGCGATGCGGCGAGCAGGTCGAGGGACCAGCCATGGAGGTCGCGCAGCGCGCTTTCGGAGAGCGTCGTGACGTGGAAACCGTCCTGTGGGCGCGCGTCGACGACGCGTTCGCCGAGCAGGCGGAAGAGCGCGTCCCTGACCGGGGTCGCGCTGGCGTTCAGATCCTGTGCGAGCCGCGCCGGATCGAGGCGCGTGCCGGGGGCGAGCTCGCCCTGGACGATGCGGTGGCGGAGCGCGTCATAGACGCGCTCCATGGTGAGGCCGGCATTCATGGCGAGTGCCGTTGACCGGCGCTGTCGCGTTTGCCCGCGCGCCAGGCCGCGATCATCGCCGCCTGTTCGGGCATGAGCGCGTCGGTCGCCGCGAGCGCTTGCGGAACCTCGTCCTGGAAGAGGACCGTCGGGCACTGGCCTTCGAAATTGCCGAGATTGGGGCGGTGCTGGCGATAGCCGACCAGCGCCGCGAGGCGCGGCGGGAAATGCCGCGCGACCTGCGGCGGATAGGCGAGATAGGGATTCTCATAGGCCTTGAGCCAGCCCAGCGAATAGCCGACCACGAGCCCGCGCCTGGAGGCGTGGCTGATGTTGGCGCCGCCCGAGTGGAGCGTCGATCCCAGGAACAGGATCGCGCTGCCCGGCTCCGCCTCGGCGGCGATCGGTGCGGTTTGAGGCGGCGCGTCGAGCGCGTGTTCGCCATGCGTGCCCGGCCAGATCAGCGTCGCGCCATTCTCCGCGCTGAAGGCGGTGAGCGGCCACATCACGTTGATCACATATTCGAGCCTGCCTTTCTCGGCGTGCCACATGTCCTGGTCGCGGTGCGGGACCTGCGCCGCCTCGCCGGGATGGATCTCGATCGCCTGGGTGAGGTTGAGCTGGACATGGTCGCACCAGCGCCCGAGCAGCGTTTCGACGATCTCGATGACAAGCGGGTGCTCGACCAGGAGCGCGCTCGCCGGCGCCCGGCTGAGCAGGCGACCGAACCGCTTGGTCTTCTCGCCGTAGAAGTTGCCGCGGCCGAAGGGCGTCGCCTCGAAATGCGGATCGAGCGTGGCGTCGAGGTCGCGGACGAGTTCGCCCGGCAAGGCGTCGGGGATGATGCAATATCCCTGTTGGCTGAGCGCCTGTGTCCAGGGCGCGGACTGGCGGGACGGCGATGCGGTACTGTGCATGGACATCTCCTCCTTCACGCGCTGAGCCGGCGGCCGCCACGCGCGGGCGCCGAATAGATGCCGGCCTTGAGCAGGCGGAACGGTGTGTCGGCGTCGATCTCGATCAGCAGCGCGCCGAGCAGGCCGCTTTCGTGCCTGACGGGCGGCCCGAGCGGCACGCAACTCCAGCCGAAGGCGAGGATCTGGCGCGCCCAGCGCATCTCCGCGACCGCGGTGAAGCGGGCGATGCCATGGGCCAGCGCATGTTCGACAAGCGCGGTGACGAGCTGGTTGCGCGCGCGTCTGCGTTCGGCCGATGCGAGGTTCCGGTCGATGCAGAAACGCGTGATCTCGAGTGTCGCCGCGTCGCTCGGCACCGGGCCTTCGCAGAGTCCGGAAAAGAGCGTGTCGAGGATATGCGGCCGGTCGGTCCTGAGCAGCCGCGCCGAGGCGAGGTGATGCCCGCGCTCGTCGGACAGGACGAGGTAACGGGCATCCTCATTGTCGAACCGGTCCATCTCCCAGCTGCCGCCCACGACCGGCACGTTCCAGCGCAGCAGGTCGACGAACACGCGTTTGCGCGCCTCGAACATGGCGCGAAGGATCGCGCCCTCAGACTGGCTGTTATGGTCGATGAGGTGCAGCATTGTGACGCTCCGCTTGTTGGAAACGTCATGATTTGCAGCAGGCTGCGGCACCTGCCGGTATCCCTACGTCTGGGGAGGGCGCACTTTCGGATCATCGCTTGCGCGCGCGTGACGGGAGGACGATCGTCAGGTCGTCGATGCACAGCTCGCCGCTCACCAGCAGGGATATGACCAGCTCGGTGCGCGAATTGACCTCGAGGCGCGCACGCGCCGCCCTGAAATGCTCGACCACCGTCTGTTCACCGATGCCGAGCATGCGCGCGATCTGCTTGTTGGTCATGCCGCGTCCGGCGAGCGCGATGCATTCGCGCTGTCGTTCGCTCACCCTGGCGAGCGGACGCTTCCTGCCCCGCAGGATCTTGCGGGCGCCGCCGAATGCCAGCCCGCCGACGCTTTGCGCCCAGAGCAATATGCTCTCCGGCGGCGTCTCGCCCTTGGCGGCGACGAACGAGCAGGATCCCTTGGCTTCGCCCGGTATATGTGCCGGCACCGTTATGCCCTCGCCGAGACCGACCCGTCTGCCCCGCTCGAGCAGGAGCGCATCGCTCGGCAGCAGCGGGATAAGGTCCGGGATATCGCGCCAGTAGAAGCCCCCGATCGCGTGATGACTCGCGCGGTGGACCGGGTCGGTGATGCCGAGCCGGTTGGCATCGTACCATTGTTCCCAGCCATCGGGATAATTGTGAAGGCGCAGGCCCGTGTCGGCAGTGAAGTCGACATGATGCGATAGCGCGAAATAGCGCATTCCAACGCGCTGACAGGCTTCCTCGAGCGCGTCGGCCAGGGCCTGGCGGGTACGGACCTGCGACATGGTCCGGGCGAAATCCATCGCCGCTGTGATAACGGGCATTCCTCTCATGCCGGACGATCGGCGCGCGCGTATCCATATCGCCGCACCGTCGCCGCCTTTCACCTCAAATCCCGGGCATTGCTCCTCAAGCGCGAAGCCCGGACAGGGACAGGACGGTCCAGTCCGAAATTTCGGATCCGAACCGCAACGGTAGCTCTCAATAGAAATGGGGATGTTCGATCTTGCAACTATATTCTTCCTATAGTGCATAAATATTGGGTGCGTGAGGTGCTGGACATGGCGGAAAGGCAACGCGCACCTGGAAAAGCTCGCGCGGGATGGCCGTGATCTCCGCGCATGTGGATCCAGGCGACGCCATGGCGTGCCTTGCGGGCTTCGCCGAACGCGCGAACCGCGTCGCGGACCTTGTCGGGCTTGCCGGCCTCGTCGCCGAAATGGCGCGCGATCTCGGCTTCGCGCATCATGCGCTTGCCGAACATGGCGAGCCGGCCGACGGATGTCTCTTCCTCCATGATTATCCCGGCCGCTGGGCCGATGCCTTCATCGCGCGCGCGATGCACCGGTTCGATCCCGTCAGGCAGGCGGCGGCGCGGCGCGTCGGCGGTTTCGGGTGGCGGGAGCTGCCGCGTCTCGTCACGCTCGAACCCTGCCAGAGGGCGATGATGTCGGAAGCGTGCGACATCGGGCTGGGCGAGGGGTTCACGGTTCCGCTTCATGCGCCGGGCATGCGAGTGGCGAGCTGTTCGTTCGTCTGTCCACCCGGCGAACCGCTGCCGCGCCACGCGCTTCCGGCCGCCGAGTGCCTTGCCTATCTGGCTTTCGGCGCCGCGCACCGTTTGCTGGGCGTTCGGTGGTCCCGGCCGCGCCTGACCGCGCGGCAGCGGCAATGCGTCGCTTTGGTGAGCCAGGGCAAGACCGACTGGGAGATCGGCGTGATCCTGGGGCTGAGCGAGGAGACCGTCGGCAAATATCTCGATGCCGCGCGGATGCGGTTCGGCGTCGCGCGCCGGACGCAACTGGTGGCGGCCGCGCTCGTCGCGGGCGAGATCGGCGCGGATCCGGCCGAATGGCTGTGAGGCACGCACGTCAATAGGCACGAACGCGCGGATGGCGGGCGACGGGCGCCTGGTTTTCCATTCGTTCGATGATCTGGCGAGTCGATGCTGACGGGGATCTCCAACCGGGCGGGGCGCGATGCCCGCGTCCGGGCGCCTGAGGGGGAGCGGGCGGGGTGGCTGGCGAAGCCGCTCTGCCCGATTGGCGCGAGCCTGCGGACTATCAATGGCTGATGGCGGCGGATCGCGCCTGTTTCGCATGGGAATGGCTGCGCCGCGATGCCGGTTATCGCGGGGATTGGCGGCGGGCGGGACAGGCCGGCCGCTACGGCCTGGTGCGCTGCGAGGATCCCGCGCTCGACGCGCGTTCGGCGCTGCCGCTCTGGCGCTTCGATTGCGATCCCGCGGTGCTGGTCGGGGAGCGCGCTGACGGTGGCGCAACGGGCAGGACTGTCGGCATCGACTTCGATTTTCGGGGGCTTGCCGGGATGCTGCGGGTCGTTGCCGGGCAGGATGCCGAGCATATCCGCATCGGCGACGCGCGGCATGGCGTGCGGATCGACCTGAATGGCGGCGGCATCCTGGCCGGGCCCGTCGCGATCGCCTGGCGGCTGGTCGGGGTCGATGGGCTGGGACCGCAATTGCGTAGCTTGTCGCTGCTGCGCGCCATGTGCCGAAATGAGCGGCCCGGCTGGAGGCGGTGCGGCGAGGCACGGGCGTCGCGGTGGATCCTCGCGCTGCGGACCCATGACGCACTCGGCGCCGACGCCAGCCACCAGGATATCGCGCATGGCCTGTTCGCGGCATTGGTGACGCGCGCGCGCTGGCGGATCGAGGCGCCGAGCATAAGGCTGCGCGTCCAGCGGCTGGCGCGCGACGCGCGCAGCCTTGCCGCTTCGCCGCCGTCGCGCTGGTTCGCGTGAGAAGAAGGCAGCCGGTCCGACGCGCCTGCCCTGGGGTTCCGCATGGGCCCTGCGAGAAATCCGCTACGGATCGGCGGGGTTCGTTCGTCTTATCCGCGAAGCCGCCATGCGCCTTGAGGCGGATGAGTGCGTCAATCAGGAGAGGAAAAGCGAATGTCGGGCGTCAATGCGAAGCGTTTGCCGGAAATCGAGGCGCGCCGTGTCAGGATCATGGCGCTGCGCGCCGAGGGGCTGACCTGGGCCGCGATCGGACATGAGCTCGGCGTCAGTCCCGACCGCGCCCGCGTGCTCCATGTCCGCGCGCTCGAGGTCGAGGCCGAGCGCGCCGCCGGCATCTCGGCACGGGCTCGGCAGATCATCGACGAATGCGGCGTCGGCGTCGAAGGGCTGCGCGCCCGGCTCGCGCGAAGCCAGGCCGAGGTCGAGCGGGTGCTGCGCCGGCGCGCGATGTGCGGCGCGCGCGAGCTTGCCGAGATCCTCGCATGGCTGGGGCGGGAGGACGTGTCAGCGCAATGACCTGGCGTCCGGCTTTTTGCTCACGAACTTCCATCCCGCTGGCCGGCCGACTTTGCCACCATAGTCGAACAGGTACGGCTTTCGCCCGGTTGCGGCCGACGCTAAGAGTGCGCGCTTCCAGGGGAGGGGGTTTGGACGGGATCATGAAGTGTGAGTGGAACTGAAAATTGGCCACGCTGAATGATGTCTTCGTCACGCTGTTTCCGGATCGCCCCGCTGGCAAGGACCCGTTCGCGCAAGCGCCGTTCATGCCGACCGACATCTTCGCATATGTCGCGCACTTGCTTGAACGGTCCGGAGCCTATCATCATATCGTACCCGAAGTCCCGAGTGAGCCGCATTGTCCCTATCGACGGATCGTGGTTGATGATGCGATGCGTGCGAGGGCGCGGGATCTCGGCCGGACCTGGAGGAGATCGCCCATTCCGCCTGGCAGGCTGTTGCCACCGGTGCCCGGTACGGTTGAGGCGCTGTGGCTCGACCTCGGCCAGTTCCGCGATGTGCCGGTATTCGTCCAACTGAACGATCGCGCCGAGGCTCCCGGATGGTGGGCACGCTGTCTCGAATTGATGATGATCTGCGACGAGGCCTGTGAGGATATAGGTTTCGATACTGGCAATCCCTTCTTCGCGATGGTGAGCGAGCCCTATCGCGAAGGCGAGGGGTTCGAGCGCGTCCAACACGGCCCTTTCTCCCTTTCTTCCGCTGCGGAGGACCTTCTATGCGTCCAGGCCAAGTCGCGCACGCCCTCGGTCGGTTGCACACCGAGGTCGCTTAGCCATCATCTGGCGCTTCTTCCGCCCCGGGGCCAGGTCCGGGCCCGCTGGGTCGACCCCCTTTTCGCCGACGGAGCCAAAGTCGAGGAGCGCCAGCTCGGCCTTCTGCTCGTACCTTTCCCCTATCGCGTCAACGACGAGGCCTTTCGGCCAGCAGGAATAGACCCGGGCGATCATTTCGGATGGTTCACCGTCGAACAGACATGGTTGCCGCTCAACGACGATAAATATCGTCGCGGGTTGCTGGTGGACTTCGTGCTCGGCCTCGTCGCGGAGGCACGTGCCAAGGGCGCTCGCGTCGATGGCGTCGTCCTGCCGGAACTCGCGCTCAATTTCGAGCAATTCTCATCGCTGGCGAGAGCGCTTGCCAAGGACGCTGAGATCGATTTCCTGGTCTCGGGCATTTCGTCGGACAAGTCGAAACGGGAGGGCAATTTCGTCGCTATCATGCCCTTCTTCCTGCTTGGCGCCGAACGCGACCCTGAAATAACGGGCTGGGAGGGGCTGATCCTGATCCGGGAGAAGCATCACCGCTGGAAGATCGATGCCCGGCAGATCAAGGATTACAACTTGGTCGGGCTCAACCGCCGCCGGAACTGGTGGGAGCAATTGACGATTTTGCGCCGCAGTCTCGACCTGCTGGTCTATCGCGGTAACACCACGCTCACGACACTGATTTGCGAGGATTTGGCGCGGGTTGATCCATGCCAGGCGGTCGTACGCGGCGTAGGCCCCAATCTCCTGATCGCGTTGCTTATGGACGGGCCGCAGATCCGCGACAGATGGCCGGCACGCTATGCGACGGTGCTTGCCGAGGATCCGGGAACCTCGGTGCTCAGCCTGACTTCCTTCGGGCTCATCGCGCGTCAGAACGATGTTGGGGAGTTCCCTGAATCACGAAGCGTCGCTCTTTGGAAGGACGAAAAATCAGGTGTGTGCGTGCTCGATCTGCCGGCTGAGAACGATGCGATCGTTCTTGAACTCGAAGCAGTCGACAAGGAAGAACGTACGCTCGACGGACGTCGCGATCACGGTTCCGCGATCCGCTGGCAATATGGGCGCCATCTGCCGATCGCCGGCCGCAAGGTGCCGGAATGGATCCGAAGCGGCACTGCGCCGCAGAAATCAAGCAGCGATCAGGATGCCCGATAGTCGGCGCGAGCCCGGCTCCGGAACTTGGAGAAAAGCCGCATCTCCTCGTCCGCAGTCGCGTCGTGACGAGCAGTAGGAAATCTGGATTCTGCGACCACGCAGTCGAACCGTCCCGTCCGGGACGACTTCTTGACCTCGCTGTAGCGCTTTTTCACATTCGCCATGCCATCAACTTAAGCCACGCGCGGGCAGGATTCAACCAAAACGACGCCGTTCACGGTTCGCGTGTGATGGGAGGTGCCAATCCTTCGCGCGGCCAACATGGTGTTGGTCGCTTGTCCTCAGCGTATCCGCAGCAATGGCCGTATCCCGGATATGTCCACATCGTTGCTTTCGTCCGGAACGACGCCGAGCAGGGGCGCCGACCGCGCGGCGACGCGTCCGACCAGCGGCGCCGCCACCCAGGCGCTCGTCGCATAGCCGAATGAGGCGGCATTGCCCTTGGGATCGGTGATCGCGACCGCGATCAGATAGCGTGGCGCGTACATCGGAAAGGCGCCGATGAAGGACGAGATGGCGGGGCGCCCGCCGTCGATACGCGTCAGAGGCTCGACGCTGCCCCCGAATCCGCCGAGCGCAAGGCCTCGTATATCGGCCTTTCGGCCGGGGCCGTCCGTCACGTTCACCCGGAAGAGCCTGCGCATCGTCTGCGCGGTTCCGTCGCGGAGCATGCGCGGGCCTTCGGGCCTGCTTCCGGTCGCCTGCTTCATCACCGTCGGGCTCGCGGCCATGCCCATGATCAGTCCGCGATAGGTGTTGGTCATCTGGAGCAGCGAACCCGCATAGCCATAGCCGGTGACCACCGATGCGAGCGTCGGTCGGCTCCAGGTCCGCGGTACGAGTGGCGACGCCGCGCCGGGCAACTCGATCGTCGGGCGTTCGGCGAGCCCGAACCGCGCGATCGCCGCGCGATAATCGTCCATGCGCATCGTTTCGGCGATGCGCATGCCGCCGACATTCGAGCCCAGCAGCGCGATCTCGGCGAGGTTGCGCGATCCGTTTGTCGGGAAGGCATCGCGGATGACGAATTCGCCGATCGTCATGGGGCTGCGTATGTCGTAATCCTGTGCGGGGCTGGCGGTGCCCGCGTCGAGCGCGGCCGCGGTCGTGACCGGGCCCCAGAGATTGCCGAACTGGACAAGGTCCTGGATCGGGGCGTTGCGGCCGAGGTCGGGGCGATAGGTCGCCATGTCGTTCGGATCGAAGCCGGGGAGCGTCGCCATGGCGAGCACTTCGCCGCTTCGCGCGTCGATGACGAGCCCCTGGCCCGAGCGGGCGCCGTGCGCCTGGATCGTCGCGAGCAACTCCGCCTCGAGGACGCGCTGGACGCGGATGTCGAGCGATGTCGCGACGCGGGGTGTCAGGGGCACGCGCGGCGAGCCGAGCACCGACTGGATCCCCGAGCTTCCCACGCCGTCGATGTTCATGGTGCCGAGAAAGGCGGCGGCGAGCCCGGCTTGCGGATAGACGCGCTGCTGCGCGCGGATGAGCTCGAGCCCGGGTTCGCCCAGGTCCAGCACCGCCTTTCGCTGATCGTCGGTGAGCTTCCTGCCGAGATAGGCGAAGGTCCGGTTTCCGCGCAGGATCGCCTCGATGTCGGCGGCCGTGCGCTCCGGAAAGATCCGGGCCAGCGCGACCGTCAGCCGGGCGGGATCGTTGATGAGCCGTCGCGGCCGGACTCCGAGTTCCCATCGCGTGCCGCTCTCGACCAGTGTCTCGCCGTTCCTGTCGACGATCACCGTATCGATCGCTTTGAGGGCAGGCGTCACCTGCCCGCGGTCGGCGGGCTCGAACGCAAGGACCATCAGCCTGAACGATATGGCCAGCATGAAGATTGTCGCGAGGGCGATCCCTTCGATCAGGCGCCGTTCGATCGTCCGACGCTCCTGATCGATGCCCTGCCTCGGCGGAGTCGCGCGCAGCGCGCCGCGATATATCCTGAAGAGGAGAGTGGCCATGCCGGCGGCCATGGCCGTGGTCATCGCCGCGGCCGCGATCCGGCCGATCGTCTCGAACCAGCCTTCGTCGAGCGTTTCGAGCCGGGCGGGCGCGAGCCAGATTGCGCCGGCCACGCACAATCCCGCGATCGCGAGCGCGCCGAGCGTCGATGGCGCCGTCAGCCGGGTGGCCAGCGAGGGCACCAGCCAGCGCCGCAGCCGCGCGGGCACGTCGGAGGCCCTGAGCGTGCGCCGATCGCGCCCGCCGATCACCAGCCGGGCAAGCACGAGGTCGGCGGCGGGGGTCGTGATCCCGCCGGCCTGGGTCAGGGCGGTCGCATCCTCCTCGCCATCGTGCGCCGGCGCGCGCTCGAGACCCTCGATCACCAATTGGCGGAGCCGCTCGCGATCCGCCGGTTCCAGGTCCAGGACCAGCCTGTCGCGCAGCCAGTCCGGAAACCAGCCCGCGCGCAGCCAGGGCAGTGCGAACAGCGCGCGGGCGGTCGCGTGGTCGGCGGATGCCGTCTGGCCGGACGGGAGCGCCAGCGCATGCGCGATACGCCATGCCAGCGGTTCGTCGATCAGCGGCAGCGTGGCGGTCGCCGCGAGCCAGCGAAAACCCCCATCCCCCAGATGCAGGCGCAGCACCGCGCGCAGCCGCATCCAGTCCTGTTCGCCCGGCGGGCTTTCGTCGAGCCAGTTGATATCGGGATCGAACAGGATCGCCGCGGTCGCGGGAGCGGGGGCCGCGCGGGCAAGCGCCGTGACGGTCTCGCCGAGATCGGCCGCGGGGGTGGGGGCGTGCGCCTGCGCCGCATCGTCGGGCGCGAGGATCGCGACCGAGCCGTTTGCCGCGCGCCAGCGCGACACGGTCCGGCTCGCGGCGGCGCTGGCGTTCCCGAACACCAGCAGCCAGCCTCCGGGCGGCGGGTCGTCGAGCGGACCGGTACTGGCGCCGTGCGGCGTCGCCCGGTCGAGCGAGCGGCCGAACGTGACCACCCGGATCGCCAGTCCCGCCTCGCGAAGCGACGCAAGCAGCCTCAGCCAGAAGGATGCGAGTGCATCGCGCCGCGAGATACGTTCGATCGCGACCGTGAACCGCGCGAACCCGCGCCTGGGGCGGTGGCGGATCGAGGCGAATCCGCCCCGGGCGGCGGTCGCGAGCACCGAGGCCTCGATGTCGAGCGCGGGCTCGCCGGGAACGGGCTGGGAAAGCGCGGCGCGCCAGCGCGCCGCCCAGGCCCGGTCGATGCCCGGATCGGTGTCGCCGGGCCCCGCGAGCGGCAGTCTTGGCGCGGCCCGGTCGGCGCTCACCTGCCCGAGCGCGAGCGGAAAGCGGTATAGCCGGATCGCGATGAGGAGAGCCGCGATCAGGAGCGCGATCGTGCCGATCACCCAGCGCGTGCTGTCCTGGACAAGGGCCGCCGCGCCCGATCGCTCGGGAAGCCAGGGTGGGTCCACAAGCGCCAGTGGCTGTTTGAGATCGTGCCCGCCGATCGCCCAGGCCCGCGCGATGCTCGCGTCGCTGGCCTGCCCGAGCGTCGTCCGCCGGCCGGTGATGGCGCGCGTCGCGGCGCCGAGTTCGGCAAGGGTCCATGGCGCGGTCGCGTTGCGGGCGAATACGAGGCGGGTCAGGCTCGCGCGCTGCGCACCGGCGTTCCGTTCGGCCTGCTGGATCTGGCGCCATAGCAGCTGGCTGGGCGCATTGGCCGCACGCTCCGCGACCTGTCCGGCGAGCTGCGCGGCGGCGGTCCTTGCGGCGTCGTTTCGCGGCGAGCCGCCCAGTCCCGCCTCCAGGATCCGCTCGACGATCGTCGCATCGTGGAGCGGCAGGGGCGCGTCCGGCGACCAGCCGGCATTCGCCGCCGCCTGCGCCAGCCACAGCGTATCGGGCCCGCCGCGCGCCGCCTCGTTCGCCGAGCGCGCGCCGCGGGTCGCGAGACTGAACAGCGCTTCGGTCTCGCGCGTGTCCAGCGTCTCGCCGCCGCCGGACTGGGGAAGCGCGATCGGGGTGGGTGCGGGCATGTCGTCGGCGGGCCGGACGACCGTCGATGGCCGGGGTGGCTGCAACAGCGCTTCGAGCGCGTAAGGCACCATGGCCAGCAGGACGAGCACGCCCATGCCGAGCCAGAGCCGATTGGCGAGCGAGAGCGAACCGAAGCGCGTCGGGCGCTCGGGCGAGCCTGTGGCGTCGGCGGTCCGCCGGGCAGGCGCCGCGCGTGCCAGCGCGGCGATGTCATGCTCGAGCGCTTGCTCGAACCGGTCCTGCGACGTCGCGAGCGCCGCAAGGATCGGGCGGACGTGCCGCCGCAGCCTGTCGGCGGTGATCGCTCCGTCGCCCGCGAGGCGGGACACCAGCATCATCAGCCGGGTGCGGATCGGCTCGACCAGGATCACATCGGCGAAGCGCTCGCCACCGATCGCGGCGCGAAGCCGTGCGAGATCGATGGTCGCTTCGCCTGTCCCGGGATGATCGGTGCCGGCTTGTCCGGCGGCGACGGTCACCGTCGTTCAGCTGAGCGCGTCGCGCAACTGGGCCATGTCGCCGCTCGTCTTCGCGAGGAGCGCGAGCCAGGGCTCGATCGGGATCGGCTGCTCCCTGAGCCCCAGGCCCGCCGATCCGCCCGCCATCATCAGGGCGGAGAGGAACTGGAGAAGTTCCGCGCTGCTCGGCGCGCGTTCGAGCCTGTTTTGCTGACGCAGGCCGTCCGACAGCGCGACGATATCGGCGACGAGCGCATGGTCGCGGGCGAGCACGCCCTCGAAGCGCCGCTCGATGATACGCGCCAGCGTCTCGCCCGTCGGCGGGCGGAGATGGACGAAGGCGCAGCGACGCAGAAAGGCGTCGGGCAGCAATTGTTCGGCATTGGTGGTGATGAAGACGATCGGCCGGAACGCGTCGTCGATCGGCGGCGTCTCGGGACGGCCGGTCTCTGGGATGCGGAAGCGCAGATGCTCGATCTCGTGGAGCAGGTCGTTGGGAAAGTCTCGCGGTGCCTTGTCGATCTCGTCGACGATGACCAGTGAGCGGCGGCGTTCGCTGCCGCTCGCGGAGAGCCGGTCGGCGGGAGGCAGGGCGCTCTCGATCGCCCGGCCGAGCGGCTGCAGTTCAACGAACGGGGCGGGATCGGCGCCGCGACCGGTCTGGGCGGCATGGAAATGGCCGATCGCGTCATAGCGGTAGAACAGGTCCCGCGCCTGGCTGGTCGATCGCGTCACGAAGATCTCCGGCCTGGACAGGCCGAGCTCGTGCGCGACCGCGAAGCCGAGCTGGGTCTTTCCGCTGCCGGGCTCGCCGCTGATGAGCAGCGGCAATCCCATCAGCAGCGCGACATTGACGGCGTCGCGCGCTTCGTCGCTGGGACGATAGCCCGCCGGATCCGTCAGCGCGTCCGCCCGGCTTCCCGCCATGCCGCCGGACCCCGGATCGTCCCGTCTCGTTCCGTCGCCGCGATACCAGTCCACACTCACCCCCTATCCTGGCGAAGCCGTTTTCCTGAATTCCGTGCCTTCAGCCGCGCATGTCCGGCGCGCCTGTCGACACGCGCCCGTCATGCGGGCCTGTCGCCGGCGGTCCGGTCATCTGCCGCACATGCCGCGCCCAGCGCTCCATCTCCAATCCCGCATGTGGGACGCTCCGGTCGAGCCGCGCGCGATAGTCCGCGGCCCGCGCCTCGCCGAGCGCGGCGCCCACTTCGTCGCGCAGCCATTCCTCGATGCAGGACCATGTGATGCGACCGAGCGGCGGCAGCACCAGCGGCATGACCGAGGGATAGCGTTCCGAGAGCGGCCCCGCCTGTGCCTGGAGCCGGGAGGCGATCGAACCACGCCGGCGGAACAGCGCCGAGAGCTTCGCGAGCGCGGGCCTGCCCATCAGGTCCGTCCGCAGGTCCAGGACCGGGAGCAGCGCCCGCCGCCGATCCATCGCCGCCCAGTCGTGCCAGGTCGCGCACCAGAGTTCGAGACATGCGGAGATCGCCACCGGGGAGCGCAGATCCTCCGACCGGGGTTGCGCATAGACGATGAGCGCGCCCTGTGCCGCGCCCTGATCGTCGATCTCGTCGCGCAGGAAGCGCGCGGCGCGGCGCGGATCGTGTCGCGCATAATGCGGCCAGGGCAGCGAGACTGTCTCGCAGCCGTCGACGCGCAGCAGCCTCGGCACGAGCCGGTCGGGCAACTGATGGAGCGCGAACTTGTCGGGCCGGTCGTCGCGTGTTCCGAGCATCACGGGCAGGACCAGTCGGGGCTCGGGTGCCGTGCCCGCGCCGCGCAGCGCGTCCGCCATGTCGATCGCCTGGGCGTGGCGGTCGGCGAGATAGGGCGACGGCATCTCGAGCGTTATGGTGCGGGGCCCGGCGGCGGTCCTGTGCGCCTTGCGCAGTTCCGCGATCAGCTCTCCGACATCGCGCGCTCCGCGTTCGGTGAGGCGCCAGGCGCCGCGCTGATCGTCGTCGCCCTGTTCGACATAGGTCTTGAACCCCTGGCGGCGGCCGATCAGCGACGCGCCGCGCTCGAGCTCGGCTTGCGACAGCGGCAGCGGGAAGATCGGGCAGCCGTCGCGTTCCTCGCGGAACTCCGCGACCGCGGCTTCCATCTGCACCTGCGCGCGCGTGTCCGCGATGCTGGCTTCGCTCACGACGATGAGGAATGAGGTCGCCGTCTGGAGCGCCTGGTTGCGCTGACGTGGCCAGTCGGCGCCTTCGATCACCCGGCCGGCGAGCTTCGCGATGAGGTCGTCGCCGAGGCCGAGGTCGGGATGGCGCGGATCGTCGATCCAGAGCGGGATATCGGCCTCGATGAGCGCGCGGACGGTCGGCGCGATCCGCGCCTTGTCGTCACCCGCATGGATCAGGAAACTGAACGCCCGCGCCAATCCCGTCACTCCCCTTGCCGGATATCGCGCAAATGCCATTGCCGCGAAAGGCAAAAACGCGTTGTCCCGGCAATGTAACGAGCCGGTTGAACCATCGCGCAACTTGGACAAGAAAGGTTCGAAACGGGGAGTGGGCCATGCAAGAGCATAATCGCGACATGTTTCCGGCGGCGGATGTCTGCGAACTCTATGCGTCGCTCGCGCCGCTCATCGCCAATCCGGTCATCGACCCCGTCTTCGACGAGAATGAGGCCGAGGCGGTCGCCGCCAAGCGCATCTATCATCGCTGGGGACGCCGCGCGGTCTACATGGTGCTGGCCGGCGCCATCTATACCGTCGCCGAGGCGCTCGTCATTCCCGAGTTCGAATGGCGCACGCTCGCCAGCGTCGTGGCGATCCTGCTCGGCGGCGCGGGGGTCGGCATCCAGCTCTGGCTCATCTCGACGCGCGTGAAGCAGCGCTGGCTGCTCGCACGGTTCGCCGCGGAGCGGCTGCGCAGCCTCAAGTTCCAGGCCTATCCGCTGGCGATCGACGCGCCCGACACGGCGGCGCTCGAACAGGCGGTCGACGCCTTTTCCCGCGCGCGCCTCGCCGAACTCCGGTCGGAGCTGAACGCGGGCGAGGCGAGCATCGACCTGTTCACCGCCGAGTTGGGGATCAAGGGATGCGTGCCCGCGCGGGCGGTGACGCCCGGGCCGCTCGCCGACACGGCCATGCGCGCCTATTCCGCGCTGCGGACCGATTATCAGCGGCGCTTCGCGAGCGCCGAGCTGATCAAGCTGCGCGAGCGCGGACGCTTCGTCGAGAGCATGGCCGACATGCTGTTCCTCTTCGGCGCGATCCTCACGGTCGTGTCGCTGTTGCTCAAGATCCTGCCGTCCGTGGGCCCCGCCTGGTCGGCCTGGATCGACTTCATTGCGGTCGCCGCCTTCATCTTCGGTCTCGCCAAGACGATCCTCGACGAGGCGACGATCGATGAGACCTCCAGGCGCCGCTACGAACATTATGTCCATTCGCTCGATACCACCGAGGCCGCGCTTTCTGGCGACGGGGTGGATTTCGCGGAGAATGTCCGCCGCGTCGAGCGGATCGCGATGGACGAGCTCGACCAGTTCTCCCGCTCGGCCATCCGGATCAGCTACCGGATCTGACAGGCAGGTCGTGTGATCGTGTTGAAGTAATCGAAGACCCGGGGCGCCGGGGGCACACATAAGCGAGGTTCTTTCGGGCGTCTCGTGTACTAAAGCGTGGAGCTCTCGCGGCGTCGTTGATCGCATTCGGCCGGGTTGGCGACGCTAAGGTTTCCGTTGCGCCATGATGCCTCGCTCCGGTGAAGCAATCCGGTAGATTTACGTGCTGATTGAGCCCTTTATCCGCCCTTTTTCACATTTCGAGGTTGTTGGGGCAAGATTCTGTTCACCAATATTTTCGAGAAGTATTCGGTGGTTGCTCATGTAAGCGATGTAATAGGCATAGGGGTATATAGAAGCTGGCAAGGTCGCGATCGACCTTGTTTGTATATTCACCAAATGTTCTCGCCTTGCCCTTTTTTGGGCCCGGATGCTTGGTGGGCCGGTATCTTGTCTACCGGTTCCGTCCGGTATAAAGGGCCGTTTCACGAATCGGAGGAACGATCGAGCCAAGGGGGGCGTTAACCGGTAATCATGCAGATCGCGCTCACCATCCTTGCCATTTTCTTCGGCTTTCTCGCGGTCATCCTCGGAACGGTGTTCCTGAGTGCTCTTCGCAATGGCCGCAAGGAAATCACGCGGCTGCGGCGCAAGCGCTATGGTGTGCAGAGCTGGGCGGCCGGGAGTCTCCCGGCCACGACGACCGGTGCAACAATGCATGAGCTCGAAGGTCTAGAGCTCAAGGCCAATGGCGGTGAACTCGTTCATATCCGCCAGACACGGGCACCTTCCTCGGAGCTGATCTGATCGTCCCATCACGGGCGTCGGAGGGGCGGGGGTGCGCAGGCGTTGACGGCTAATTTCCATTTATCGACTGTCGGCGACTATCCGTGGACCAGCGCGGCCTATAGCTATGTCGGCTGGGTGCCCAATGTGTCCGGGCACCTTTCGTTCGGCCTTGTATGCGCAAATGGCGAGGCGCAGGCCCTCAATCTTGGCAGCTGCGCCAATGGCGGGCGCGCGATGGTCATCCACCATCGGCGCTCCGCCGAAGATTTTCCTCTTCCGGGGCGTCTTGTCGGTCATTTTCGCCGTTCGGTAACGCTCGACTATGTGGTGTCGGCGCGAACTTCAGCGGCAAACACACCATTTCTGCTCGACGGCAAGGTCGGTGAACGGGCGGAAGAACACGGCGTTCTCGTCGGTGTCGTCCTTGTGCTGCCGCGTGACAGTGATGCGGAGGCGTCGGCGGCGCGTAAGGCTTTCCTTGCCGAGGTGGATGACGCCATCGGAAAAGGCGTCGCGTGCGAGGCTCCTGATGAAGTGCTTGCCGCGAAGGCGCTGCCGGAGTTTGTCGCCGATCGTGCGAACGATTATCGCGGCAAGATTGCCTGTCACCGGGTCAATTTCGCGCTGTTCAGGACAGGTGAATTGCGCATCTGGTTCGACATGGACGAATTTCTGGGGCGCGATACCCTTGAAAGGCCGCCAACCAATGTTCAGACGCTCGCGGCCGAAATCCTGCCGTCGCAAATCTATTTCTGTCTGAAGGACCTTATCCACCACCATTATCATCACGATCCGCACACGGATCAGTTGCTCGATCTCTACCGCATCGACACAAGTGCGCCGACCTTCGACGACTCCAAATGGCGGATAGACACCTTGCGCGGCCTCGCAAAGGTCGTCGTGGAGTTTCGTCATTCGGACGCTCCGACGAGCAACAAGAAGGCCCTTGGCGTCCTTGCCTATGCGGACGCGTTCCAATCTCTCCTCGCGCGCGTCCAGCGCAAGCGCAGGGTCGAGGAGGACATGGTCGCGCATAAGGGCATCATCCCCTATGACTTCAACCATGTCCGTGCTTCGATCGAGGCACTTGATGCGCTGAATGAATCCAAGCGCGGCGCGTTGCTTCAGCTTTTCGGTATCCTGGTCGGCGTGATCCTGTCGGCGTTCGCGCTTTGGGCAGGGGCGGTCCAGATCCAGCCGCTTCTTTGCGACGCGATGAAGGTCACCAATACACCCTGTCCGGCGATGAAACCCAACACGGCGGTCGACTTCATAAACTGGGTGGTCGCTAATCCGCTGGGCTTCGTGCTCGTTCTTGCTGTGCTCGGATTTATCGCCTTTATCTGGTTCTTCAAGGGTATCACCTCGGTGCCCGGCCAGCGCGCGGTTCGCATCTGGGTTAACCGCTTTTCTTCCGCGATCGGTACGACGCTTTCGCAGAAATCGGGTTCGGACAATCTCGGCTACATCGTTTATGTGTCGATCATCGGGGCGTTGATGACGGCGAGCGGCCTCATCGCCTATTGGATCGTTCCCAAGACCGAGGTCCCGAGTGTCGCCGAGATCGGCCGGGATGCCTCCGGTCCATGGTCGCAACTCGACCGTCTTGCGACCAAGAAACCCTCCGAAACCGGGCTTTTTACCTCAAGCATCATCGCTCCGCATCTCCGTGATCTGACGGGCGAGGACTATGACAGCTTCATGGCGCTGATGGCGGACAGTGGTTCTTTGCAGCAAAAGGACGGCATCTTCTGGGTCACCGGCCGGGCGGCGAATGTTGCGGGTCGTGACGGCGCCTATCTGATCATCGATCAGCGTCATCGCAAACTCGAGATCGGGCTGCGGCAGGATGGCGCCACAAAGGTCTATCGGACGCCCGGCTCGACGATCGCCAAGCCCGCCGCAGTGACGGAAATGCTCGACGGTATAACTGCAGACGTTGGCCCGCTGGCCGTCCTCGCACCGGTTTGCAAGCTTTCCCCGACGAGTAGCAAGAGCAGGACCCTTATTTTCGAGGGGCATCTCCCGGGTGCGGAGCCTTGTGACTATAAGATCATGCTTCGCGCAGGCCAGCTGTTCAGTTACAGTCCGACATCCGCACGCGGGCTCCAGATCGCGATCGGGGCGCCGGGCAAGCAGGCGGTTCCCATCGAGCGGACCTATACCGCGGCGACCGATGGCGAGCACCTCGTGCGGATCACCTGGCAAAGCGTTGGCGGTACGCCCGAGGCTCGGGCAGCCCTTCGTCCCTTCTACGCTCGCGCCAAAGTGCAGTGAGTATGGGCGGGGTACTTCCCTTGGAGAACCAGGACGTCTTTTAGGGGCAGCGGAGAGCTTGCGGTTGAAATGGTATTTCGAAGGCGTCGGCTCTGTGTGATGCTTTCACATATCGCAGGGCCTCACGGTCCGTATGCTCTGCAGTCTTAACCTTTAATAAGAAGGCATGCATGGATTCATATTAAAGGTTATGATATTATCCTTAAATATGGATCATCATATTGGCTCATATTGAAGGATATCACCATGCGCCGGGGAGATCTCTCTCAAGCGGTTGTCGATCGTCTCAAGCGATTGCCGCCACCCCATGCCGCGCACTATGGCGTGGTGCCATCGGCACCGCCCGAGCATGGGGTCGAGCTGGGCGACGCACTGGCCAGCCTGCAACGCGCGACAAGGGCGATGGCGCATGTCGATGTCCTCGCCCGTGAACCTGGCGGCGGCTTTCTCGTCAGCAGGCTGCTGGCGCGCCGCGAAGCGGTGAGCAGTTCCGCGATCGAGGGCACCAACTCCACGCTGGACGAGCTTCTCTCCGTCGAGGAAGGCGCGGCGGACGAGACGCGTCATGCCGCGCTGCAGGTTCGCGACTATGCCATCATCCTCGAGCGTCACATCCGCGATGCTGCAGCAGATGGTCCGGCTGTGTTCACGCGTTCTCTCGTAACGACGCTGCATGCGCAGGCCATGGCGCGCGATCCCGATTACCGCGACGTGCCCGGCGAAATCCGCACCCGCGTCGTCTGGATCGGTGGCGCGCACGATATTGCCTACTCGACTTACAACCCCGCGCCGCCCGACAGCATCGAGGAAACGCTCTCCGACTCGGTCGCCTATATGAGGGCCGAGGGCATGCAGGTCATGACACAGAGCCTCATTACCCGCATGGCAATCGCGCACGCCCATTTCGAAGCGGTCCATCCGTTTCGCGATGGCAATGGCCGGGTCGGCCGACTGCTCCTGCCGCTCATGATGGCGGCGGACGGACAGGTGCCGCTTTACCTCGCTCCGTATATCGAGGCCAACAAGCAGGAATATTACGCGTCACTGAAGGCGGCTCAGCAAAAGCTGGATTGGGCGACGGCGGTGAAGTTCATGGCTGATGCGGTCACGGGCACCGTCGATGAGTTGCTCGCCACGCGCGCGGCACTTTCATCGCTCGCCGATGGCTGGCGTGATCGTCGTCACTTCCGCAAGGAGTCCGCCGCCCTGCGCGCCTTGGACGTCCTGCCGCAATATCCCGTTATCACCGCCAAACGTCTTGCGGGACAGCTTGAGGTTTCCGCGCCGGCTGCGCTCAATGCGATCGACCATCTCGTAGACGCAGGCATCCTGAAGGAACGGACCGGCTATGCGCGCAATCGCGTCTTTGTCGCGTCCGAGGTGCTCTCGATCGTCAATCGACCTTTTGGCGCCGCGCCGGTGCTTGCGTGATTGCGATGCGTCGCCGGAGGCGCGCTGTCACGTTGGGCCGCGCCGCGGTTCGCGGCGGGGCTTCGCTGCTGATCGAACATTGACCGGCCCCATGCTCGGCTGTCCGGCGGTGCATGGATCACCGTGACGATGCGTCACAAAAATATTTGCCCGCTTCATGCGATCCGGCGCTTCCCGTTCGTCACTCAAGGTTAAGGGCAGACATAGCCTGGAGGCGGCTGATGTGGGGTGGCGATGTCGGGGGACGGAGCGCGCAAGCGGTGCGACGGGCGATCAGGCATGCCGATCGGGTGCGACCGTGGCGCGCCGGGGACTTGTCGCCGCGCCGGCAAGCGATCAATCTGGTCGGCATGACGCGGCCCGAGCGTGAGACCGGCGAGAACGAGGAACGCGGCGAGCCCGGAGCGGATACGGGCTTCGGCGCGGGTTTCGATGCGGCGTATCGCGCGCACTGGCGCGAGCTGTGCAGCTATGTGCTGCGCAATTTCGGGAGCGGCCCGCCCGATCCCGAGGATGTCGCGCAACAGGCGTTCATGCGCCTGTCCGGCGTCGGGCATATGGTGGACAATGTCGGATCCTTCCTGCGCCGGATCGCGCGCAACCTCGTCATCGACCATCATCGCCGCGGCCTGCGTACCAGCCTCGTGCACCGGAGCGTCGCTATCCTCGAGGATGCGGGCTTGGAGCACAGCCCGGAGGATCTCTTGTCATCGAAGGAGCAGATCGAGGTCATGAACGAGGTCATCGCGGCGCTGCCGGTCAAGGAACGCGTGGCGTTCCTGATGCACCGCGTCGACGGCGCCCCTTTCACCGAGATCGCGCGCGATCTCGGCGTGTCGCATTCGGGTGCGCGCCTGCTGGTCTCGCGCGCGCTCGAGCGCTGCGCCACGGCGATGGGAGACCGCCGGTGAGCAATGTCGCACCGATCGACCGCCGCGACGTCGACACCGTCGCCCGCGACTGGGTGATCCGGCTCATGGAAAGCGACGACGCAGGCCTGACCGCGGCATGCGCGGCATGGCGCGATGCCGACCCCGCGCATGACGCGGCCTTCTGGCGGGCCTGGACGACATGGTCCGGCGCCGGGCGCACGGCGATCGCGGCCGACGAGAGCTGGCGCGCCGAGGCGGCGGCGCTGCGGTCGGGCTGGCGGCCGCGCGCGCGGCGCTGGATATGGATCGCCGCGCCGGTCGGTCTCGCGGCGTCGGTGGCGCTGGCCTTGGGCATCCCGAACCTGACCCGGCCCGCGGCGATCGAGATCGCGACGCGGGTGGCGGAGACCCGCGTCGTGGCGCTCGCGGATGGGTCCAGGGTGACGGTCGGCGGCCGTTCGGGGATCGAGGCACGGGTCGATGCCACCGGCAGGCGTGTCGAGCTCGCGCGCGGCCAGGCCTTTTTCGAGGTGGCGCACGATCCGGCGCGTCCCTTCGTGGTCGTGGCGGGCGATGCGGAGATCACGGTCAGGGGCACCAGGTTCGACGTGCGCCTCGTCGGCGACGATGTTCAGGTGTCAGTGCTCGAGGGCAAGGTCGAGGTCCGGCGGCGCGGGCTGCTCAGCCTATTGAGCGCGGGCGCGCCCGATGCGGTGCTGACCGGCGGGCAGAAGAGCGAACTGGCGCCGCAGGCGGGGGCGTTCGCGCCGGCGGCGCCCGCCGCCACCGTGCCCGGCGAATGGCGCAGCGGACGGCTTTATTATGCCGATGCGCCGTTGAGTGAGATCCTCGCCGACGCGGCGCGCTATTCCGCGGCGCGGATCGAAGCGTCGAGCCCGGCGATCGGGGCGATGTCGCTGACCATGTCCTACCGGGCGGGCGACGATGAAGGCCTCCGGCATGCCATCGAGGCGGCGCTTCCGGTCCGGGTCGAGAAGCGTGGGACCGTCTGGATGGTCGACGGCGCGGCGGGCGAGTGAGGCATTGGACGCCGATGTGACGTCCAGCCGCTGACGATCGGCGCGGTGCTGGATAGCTGCTCGCCGCGCAATGGCTCGATCCGGTCGGGCCGTGGGACCGACAAAAAATTCTGCTGATCGGCATGGCTCGTCCGTCTTACGCCTGAGCCCCCGGAGATGGGGCGCACAGGGAGCGTTCGATATGGTCCGATCACTGCGCGACGCGCGCATCACCGGCCCGGGACTCGCGTCCGGCGGTCCGGCGGAATCGCGCCGCCCATGAGGAAGCGGTTGCCAATCCATGCCGGATTTGCATGCTAAAGCACTCGTGGAGGATATGTCGGGTGAGCATGGATCCGCTCAAGACCGGGTTGGATATGCCGGGCGAGCGCTCGGGCATCCGCCTGGGCGACACCTTCCTGGACCGGCTTTACCGCAACCATGCCGCCGAGCTGCGGGGCCATCTGCGGCGCAAGCTCGGCAACGGCCCACCCGACCCGGACGATGTGCTTCAGGGCGCATTCGCGCGTTTCGCCGCTCTGCCCGACCGGGAGGCCGTGCCCAATCCCAAGGCGTATCTGCTGCGGACCGCGCACAATCTCATCATCGACGCCCGCCGGCAGGACGGCACCGTCCAGCGCGCGGCCGGAACCTTGCGGCTCATCGAAGAAAATCGTGCTGATCCCAGTGCCGAGGACGTCTTGTCCTCGAGGGAGGAACTGGAGCGCCTCGCCGCGATCATAGGGCGCCTGAAACCGAAGGAGAGGTCGGCCTTCCTGCTGCACCGGATCGACGGTCTCAACTATGTCGAGATCGCGCGACGGCTGAATGTATCCGAATCCGGAGCGCGGGGCCTGGTCTCGCGCGTGCTGGAGATTTGCGTAAAGGAGATGCGGCGATGACGACGGACGCCATGTCCCGACCCGACCCGCGCGAGGAGATCGAGGCGCTGGCGCGCGACTGGCTGTTGCTCGAGGACGCGGATGCGTCCGCGCTGGCGCGCCGCGACGCCTGGCTGGCCGAGTCGCCCGACCATCGGGACGCGTTCGACGAGGCGCGGAAAGTCTATCTCCAGGCCGCCCGGCTCGATGCCCTTTTGCCGGGCTGGCGCGAGGAGGCGGACGGCCATGGCCGCTCGAATGTCGTCAGGCTGAAAGACTGGGCGTTGCGTGGCGCCGGCCGCTTCATATTGCCGGCCGCCATGGCGGCGTCGATCGCGGTCGCGGTGCTGGGGCCCGCCCTGACCGGCGAGCGGCCGGCCGGGATCGCGACCGTCACCGCCCAGACGCGTGCGCTGGCGCTCGCCGATGGCAGCCGCGTGACGCTGGGCGCGCAGTCCGGAATGGATGTGCGGTTCGACGCGCGGAGCCGCCAGGTCGTGCTGCGCCGCGGTCAGGCCTTTTTCGAGGTCGCCCATGACCCCGGCCGGCCCTTTACCGTCATCGCGGGCGATGCCGAGATCCGGGTGACCGGCACCAGGTTCGATGTCCGCTGGATCGGTGACACGGTCGATGTCTCGGTGCTCGAGGGGCGCGTCGAATTGCGCAAGCGGCGCCTGCTGCCTCTCGGCGGGACGGCGCCCGAACGGGTCCTGACCGCCGGCCATCACGTCAACCTCACCGAGGGCGCGACCTTCACCGAGGTGTCGGCGCCCGCGATGACGCCCGGCGAATGGCGTACGGGCCGGCTGTTCTATTCGGAGGCTCCGCTTGGCGAGATCGTCAGCGACATGCAGCGCTATACCGCAACGCCTATTCGCCTGGGCGACGAGCGGGTCGCGGGCCTCAGGCTCACGACCTCGATCCGCGCGGGCAATCTCGACCAGTTCGTCCGCAACGTCGAGGCGACCTTGCCGGTGATCGCCACGCGCGGCGCCGATGGCAGCGTCACATTCTCGGCGCGCTGACACTTTGTGACGGTCTCGTAAAAAAAATCTGCTGATCGAGATGGCCCTCCCGTTTGTGGTTATGGGAGCCGGTGATGCTCCCCGCGCTTGGCGCGCCAAAAATGGGGGGTAGATGATGAACAAGGGGACTGTGGCACGGGTTCGAGGTCGGTGGATGCGATGCGCGGCGGCGGGGGCACTGGGCATCGCGATGGTGACGGCGGGCACATCCGTGCACGCGCAGGCCGGCGAGATCGCGTTCAGCCTGACCGCGCGCCCGCTCGCCGACGCGCTTCTCCAGGTTTCGCGCCAGGCCAATGTCGATGTCACCGCGCCGGAGGCGCTGACGCGCGGCCGGACGGCGCCGGCGGTGGACGGACGCATGACGGCGCGCGACGCGCTGGAGCGGTTGCTCGCTGGATCGGGCCTTCGTCTGCGCCAGAATGGAGAGACAAGCTTCCTGGTGGAGTCGGCAAGGGGAAACGGCGCCGCCCCCGGTGACGGGGGTGCTGCGGCCCGCTCGGGCAGGGGAACGATCGCCGGCAGCCTGAACGAGGAGACGACCGGTGCGGCGCTGAAGGGCGCACGCGTCGAAATCCAGGAGACCGGTGATGTCGTCGCCACCGACGAACTGGGGCAGTTCAGGTTCGCGAACGTGCCAGCCGGACGGGTGACGCTCTCGGTGTCCTATCTGGGTTATCCCACGACCACCATGTCGGTCGAGGTGTCCGCGCGCGAGACGGCGAACGCCCCGATCACGCTGGTTGCCGCAGGCAGGAATCCCGAGATCATCGTGATGGGGCAGGTGTCCGCGCGCGCACAGGCGCTCAATCAGGAGCGTACCGCGGAGAATAGCTCGACCATCATCTCAGGTGACCTGCTCGGCAATTTCAACGGCACGACGATCTCCGATTCCATGCGGCGCGCGCCCGGTATCGCATTCCAGCAGAGCAACGACACCGGCGATGGCACCAATGTGATCGTTCGTGGCCTGTCGCCCGATTACAACCAGATCAAGCTCAACGGGATCGCGCTCCCTGAGGGCAGCGGCATCGGCCGATCGGCCAATCTCAACAATATCCTTTCGAGCGCGGTCTCCGAGATCCGTATCAACAAGACCCTGCTCGCCAATCACGAGAGCGCAGGCACGGGCGGTCTCATCGAGATCGAGACGAAATCGCCGCTCGATCGGCCGAGGCGCTATTTCAACCTGAGTGCCGACGGCACGAAGCTGGGCAAGGGCTTCGGCTACGAATATCTGGTTTCCGGTACGGCGTCGGCACGGTTCGGAGCGAGCGGAAATTTCGGCATCAGTGCGTCGGTGCAGTTCCGAAAGCAGGATTTGACGACCTATTCCTACAATGCGCAGGGAACGCCCGGCGCCTATCTTCCCCTCGCGCCAAACGGCCAGCCGGCGACGTTGGCGGATCTCGATCCCCGGACGCCGTTTCCCTTCTATGACGGCGCTGAATATCTGATCGTCGGATCGCAGACCAACAGGAATCATGTCGCCGCGGAGACGCTCAATGTCTCGCTGTCCGCCGAGTGGGCGGTGAGCAGCTCGACGACCCTGCAGGTCGATTATGTGGGGTCGCGGCGCGAGCAGAACGCGCTCAACATGAACTACAATATCAGGGCCGGCTTTGGCCAATATGGCAGCCTGCGTGCAGTGCCGGCCGAGAATGGCGCGCTGCGCTACGTCTATGGCGACGCATCCAATGTGGTGCGGGTCTCGAACTTCGTCCAGTATACGCCCAACAGCAAGGACGAGACCGACAATCTGAGTTTCCGGGGCAAGTCGGCGCTTGGTCCGCTCACCCTCAATTACAGCGCGGGTTTTGCGGAAGGCCGCTCCGCTACGCCGTTCAGCGCCAATTTCACGTTGCTCAACGATGTGACGCCTTCCTCGGTGCTGGCGCCCGAGGCGATCAATCCCGACACGGGTACGGTGACCAGCTATTTCGGCCCGCGCGTCGGTCGAGGCGTACCGATCCCGCTTCTCACGGCCGCCGGCTTCGAGACGTTGCGCACCTTGCCATTGTCTCGCTTCGCGGGCGTCTATGCTTCGGAGAATCTGCGCGGCAAGTCGAACAACTGGACCGGCGATGTCAGCGCGAAATATGAGTTCGGGCCAGGGATCCTGAAATATGTCGAGGCCGGCATCCAGTATCGGCGTTCGAATTTCCGCAACTTCAGCTCGAATTCGCTCACCTATAATCCGATCTACGGGCCCCCTCCGGCCTATTACCAGGCACCGCTTCCAGAGATCGGGCTCATCTATGCGAATTTGCCGTTTTCGGCGGTCGCCGGCGATACGGTCTATCGCTTCCTGACCGAGGAATCGGTTCGTACGTTCCTCAACAATCTCGATAATCTGGTGACGGGTGGCCATGCGACGTTTCTGAAGACGCCGCGCGACCCCATCATGGATCAACAATACACGATCGAGGAGAATATCGCGGCCTATATCCAGGCGCGCGCGGATATCGGCAAGGTCGAGGTGATTGGCGGCCTTCGTATCGACCGCAACAAGGTCGATGCCGCCTTTCTCAATTCGATCTCCGTCGCCGACGCGAGCTGGCTCACCGATCAGGCATTCTCCAATGCCAACCGGAAGCTGGTCACGGCATCTGATGTACTCACGAGCTATCTTCCCCGCGTTCTCGCCAATTATCGCCCGGCCGAGAATCTGATCGTCCGCGCCGGCTATTTCTCGACTGTGGCGCGGCCGCAGATCCAGCAGCTCAACCGATCGCGTAACGTCTCATTCTTCGCTGCCCGCGTGTTCGGTCCCGGCGGCAACCAGCCGGGCCTGATGGTCCAGGAAGGCAATCCCGCGCTCAAACCTGCCATGACGCACAATTTCGACATCGGGGCTGAATGGTATGACGGCCAGGTCGGTGCCCTCAAGGTCAATGTCTTTTACAAGCGGATCAAGAACCTGCTTGAGGCCAATATCCTGACGGGCCTGAGTTCGCTCGGCGAGGGTTTCGTTCTTCCCGACCACCCGCTGCTGAACCCGCTGCCAGCGGACACCTATGTCTCCTACACCATCCCGATCAACAATCCCAAGCTCGCGAAAGTCTGGGGTGTGGAGGTGTCCGCGGAGAAACGGCTGAGCTTCCTGCCTGGATTCCTCTCGGGCTTCGGAATCTATACCAACTACACCTTCAGCAAGAGCCAGAAATCGACCACGCTGAACTGGTCGAGCGCGCCTGTCTACGGCGCGAACGGTGCGTTGCTGCGCCGCGAGAATATCGCCTATCAGCGCATCCTGCCGTTCGACAATTCCCCTCGTCATTCGGGAACCGCCGGTCTCACCTATACGCGGCCCGGATTCGATGCCTCGCTCTATTACAGTGCCCAGTCGCGCCGTCAGGGGCCATCGGGCGAGCGGGGTTTTCTGCTCGATACCTATTATGAGGCCGCGACTTCGCTCGACTTCCGGGCCGTCTATAATTTCAAGCTGGCGGGTGCTGATCTCCGGTTCAATGTCGAAGGCCGTAATCTGCTCAGGGGCACCGCCGACGCGGTCAACGAGGAAACCGTCGGAGGTGTCGGCGAAACACCGAAATATTATATCAACGGCTATTATTTTGGCGGCCGCAAGGTCACCCTCGGCCTGTCGGCGAACTTCTGATGCGCGACATCCTGTCGATACCGTCGGGACGGCGGTTCCCGTCCACGGCCCTGTGCCGTGGACGGAGTGCTCTCGCCACCGCCAGTCTCGCCGCCCTCTGCTTCGCCGTGGCGGCTGCCGATGTGCCCGCCTTCGCGTCCCGCCCGGCGGCACATTATCAGCCTCGCGCGAACGAACGCGTCGGCACGTTGCCCAACGGACTGCGCTATTTCATCGAGCGCGGACAGCCCGGCGACAAGGTAGAGTTCCGGCTCGTCGTGAGGGCGGGCGAGGCTGAAATACTGCCGCGCGAACAGGAGGTCGCGCATGTCGTCGAGCACATCGTGTCGCACAAGCTGCGCGATATCGCGACCAAGGGATCGCCCGCCCAGCGTGTCGCGCGATATGGCGGTGTGCCCGGCGGCGATTTCAATGCCGGCGCCGGATTTGTCCAGACCAACTATTTTATCCGCATGCCCGCGAACGAGGCGGCAGCGATCGCGGAAGGGTTTGACATTCTCCGGGACTGGGCAACGCCCGGAGAGATAAGCGACGAGGAAATCGATCGCGACCGCAAGGCGGTGGTCGAGGAAAAGCGCCGGGCGAGTCCATCGATCATGCACGGCTTCGAGACGCTGCGACGGACCTGGTATCCGGGAGAGCCGCTCTACACCTATCACTTCGACCCCGCGGGCACGATAAGCGCAACAGCGGCCACAATCCGTGACTTTCATCGGCGCTGGTATGTTCCGGCGAACATGGCGCTCATCGTCGTCGGCGACATCGACCCGGATGTCGCTCTTGGAGAGATTCGCCGTCGTTTCGAGGACATTCCGGCGGGCGAGCCGGTACCGCAGCGCGCGGATCTTCGGATCGAAGCGATAGCGGGCGGCGCGTTCGTCGCGACCGCGAGCCCGGGCGGGCGCGAATCCGATCTCACCGTCAGCTACAAGTACAGGCGTCAGCCTGCGGGGTCCCCTGGCCTGGTCCGGCAGGCAGCGATCGCGCGGATATCGGATATGCTGCTGGCGGGCGCCTTTGCCAATATCACCCAACGCTACGGCTCGCCTCTCGAGGCTGGCGGCGTCTCGACGTCGTTCCATGGGAATCCGGGCAGTTATGGCGGGGTCGATGTGCTCGTTGCGAAGGGCAAGCTCCGTCCCGGCAGGGTCGCTGACGGTCTTTTCGAGATTCTTCGCCTTCTGGAAACGGTGAGGCGCCAGGGTTTCAGCGTGGCCGACATCGAGGCGGCGCGTGCTCGCCTGCTGGGCTCGCCGCCGCAACTTCGGGGTGGCCCGGGCCGTTGGGAAGCCCTGTTCGTGGACGGGGCTTTCGAGCCTGACGAAGCCGCGATCCAGGGCGAAGTTCGCGCGCTGACCGCGTCGGAGTTCAATGATGCGATGAAGGCGCTGCTTGATCCCAAGGCGCGCGATGTCGTCCTGATCCGGCCTGATCATCGGCCCGAGCTCGACCTGTCGGAAATGGATTTCCGTTCACTTGCCGCGAAGGTCGCGCGCGCGCCGGCCGCACGGCTGTCCGGCCCGGTCGTGCGGGAACCGGAGCTGCTCGCGTTCACCGCGGCGGGCGGAGTTGCGCCCGGCAACGGAAAGCGTGCGGTGGACGGCGCGGGCGAGGCGGATCACGGTTTCAGCCGCTCGACGCTGCCGCGCTCGAATGCCACGCTCTTCGTCCGGAAGACGGCGGGGCCGATACGGCTCCATATGGAGCGTCGCGGCGGTGAGGGGCGGTTCGCGCCGGCAGACGCCAATGGCCTTGACCTCGCGTCCGACCTGGTCGCCTGGTCGGGGCTAGGCGGCCTCGACAGGTTCGAAATCCAGCGCTTCCTGGCGTCGCGGCAGATTTCGTTGGACGCGTCCGTTGGCGGCGCGCGCGAGAGCCTGTCGGTCAGCGGACCCGCACGTGAATGGTCGTTGCTGCTTCGACTTGCGCGGACGCGAATCCTGGAGCCCCAGTGCCGCGCGGACGCGCTCGATGATATGGTTGCGGTCCGCTCCGATGCATTTTCAAGCGCTGCCTCCCTGACGGCGGCTCGCGCGGATTTCTCCAACTTCATCGCCCGGGTGCTTGGCGAGGCCGAGCTGCCTGGTGGCGACGATGTGCGAGCGCTCAAGCTGGCTGATGCATGCCGCAAGGAACGCCTGGCGCTAGGCGATACCGAGGGCATGACGATCTTCGTCGAGGGCGATCTCGACGAAGCTGAAATGTCGCGCTCGGTCGGCGCCATGCTCGACCTTCCCGCGTCAGGTCCGAAGCCGCCGCTGCGCGTACGCGAGGTCGTCGAGCCGCGTCCGGGGCGCCACACCATGCGGGCCGGGGAAGGCGCATTGGCGAGCGTGTCCCTCCTCGTCCACATGCGTGCCGATGGCCCGCCCGTGTCGGATGCGGGTTTTCTCGTCGCCGATATTCTCGTCGAACGGATGAATCACCGGCTGAGGACGGTCGAGAGGGGGACATATTCGGCTGGCGGCGGGTTCACCGCGCGCAATGCGCCGTATCGCGAAACATTGAGCATCGGCTTCGACTGCGATGCCGCCAATGTCGATCGCATGGCGGCGGCGGCGAGGGACGAATTCCGGATCCTGCGCGAAAATGGCGTTACCGGCGACGAACTGGCGCGGGCTCGTCGCAAACGGGCCGGCCGCGGGCGGGGGCTTGCCGAACTGGCGGGCGACTGGATCAATCGTGCGACGCTTGCGCCACTGCCGGCCGCGAACGACGTCGAGGTCGCCGGCTGGATCGCGGAGAATGTCGATCCTTCGCGCATCGCGGAATTCGTCCGGCTGCCCGAGACGTGAGGCCGGGTCGCGGAGGGCCGCGCTCTCGGGGCGATTTTGGGGACCCATCGGCGTGGGACCGGTGAAAGCCTTGCGCTGAACCGGGGGCCCAACGGCGTCGGCGTCGCGCGACCGACGCTCATGGGCGACGGCGCAGGACGTGGGGCGCTCGGGGGCGCTGACCCTCGAAAGCATCACCGCGTCCTTTCAATCGTCGCGCCACTCATCCGTACCAGGAGTAAACCATGCGTATCCGATCGCTTCTCATCGCCTCGTGCGGCCTGCTGATCCTTGCCGGCTCAACCGCCGCCGCGGCCGGCATGGGCCGTAAGCCCGCAGCTCCGATCGTCCGGCTCGATCCCGAGGTCAGGCACGGCAAGCTCGGCAACGGTTTCACCTATTATATCCGCCGGGTGAAATCCTCGCCGGCGCGGATCGAAACGCGTCTCGTCGTGAAAGCCGGCTTCAATCAGCAGGACGACGACCAGATCGAGCATGCGCATCTGGTGGAGCACATCGTCGCCAACCATGTCGTCGGAAACCGCGGCACCATCTGGGACTGGGTGCCGAGCTGGGGCGGACAGATCGCGCGGGACTTCGGCGCCTATACGAGCGATGATCGCACGGCCTATAAATTGTCGTTTCCGGCCGATCGGCCGGACCTGCTCGCCGCCGCGATCGAGATCAGCCGGGGCTGGGCGCAGGGGGCTTCGCTTGGCGCCAAGGATAGCCAGCGGGAGCGAAAGGCTGTGCTTGCCGAGATCCTGCGCACCCGCACCATGGGGGCCCGGCTGATGGATCAATATATGCCCCAGATGACGCGTTATTATCGTAGCTGGGCAAGCCGGCAGGCATCGATCGAGAAGACCGATGACGCGCCGGTCCTTCGCTATTACCGGGACTGGTACAGGCCCGATCTCCAGGCGCTGATCGTCGTCGGCGACGTCGATCCCGAGGCTGTCGAGGCGATGATCGTCAAGCATTTCTCGGACATGGCGCCGCTGCCGGATGCGCGCTCCCCTGCGATCAGGGCCGCCCCTCTCGAAACGCGGTCCGGATTCCGCATCGTGACCGACCCCGAGGCGAAGGAACTCCATGTGAAGCTGCTGGCGAAACGCCGGGCGCCACGCCTCACCGGCTATGCGGCGGTTCGCGAGCGCGTGATCGCCAAGCTTGTCGACGCGATGTTCCGCGAAAGGGAGACCGCGCTCATTCATCGCTATGACGCACCCCTTCTCATGTCGGACTATGATCGTTCGTTGACGGCGATCTCCGAGCCTTTGGCCGGTGAAGTGGCGATGGCCATCTCGTCATACCGTGTGCGGCCCGAAAGCATCAGGGAAGGGCTCGAAGCCGGCCTCGCCGTGCGTCGGTCGGTGCTCGCCTTCGGCTTCACGCCCGACGAACTCGATTTTGCCCGAACCTTCGTGGAACGGCAGGATTTGCTGGCGGACAGGCCTGTCGAAGCGCGCGTTCTGGGGCCCGGTTCGATCATGGAAGGGCTGGTCAACGACTTCGTGACCGGTGAGGCTTTCCAGAGTTGGGCGGAATATGAGGAGAGTTACCGACATGCTGTCCGCTCGTTGACCGTGGCCGAACTCAACAAGGCTGCACGTGAAGCGCTTGCGGGGAGCGATCGGGACATCCTGGTCGTGAGCCCTGAAAAGCTTGTGGGCAGCCTGCCGTCGGAGGCCACGCTGCGGCGCTGGATCGCCGAGGCCGAGCGGCGCCCGGCTGTACGTTACACGCCGCGGCCTTCACCGCTGGCGCTGAAGACCAAGGTCGTCGTGCCGGCTTATGCCGGGACGGTCCGGCAGACCCGCCATGACGCAATGGGTATCACGAAGGTTGTCATCCCCGAGAATGGAGTGACCGTCCTGTTCAAGCCGGATCTCGAGCTTGGCACGGCGGATCCCCGAGGCGGACAGATCCAGTTCGCGGCGCTTCGCCCGATCGGCCCCGAGATTTACAAGGGCGATGACTATCTCAATGCCCGTTTTGCCGCCAATCTGGCCTCTGCTGGCGGTGTGGCCGGCCTGGACAAGTTCGAGACGGATCGTCTGGTATACCGCAATACCTGGATGTCGTCCTTTTACGACGAGGACGGGACGGTCTTTCTTGGCGGCGCATTGCGTGACGATTTCGATACGCTGATGCAAATGGTCTATGGCCGGTTCACGCATGTTCAACGCTCGGACAAGGGCTTTGCGCATTACATGAAGGCCGAGCGGGAATATCGCTCCCGGCCGGGCGACAAGTCACCGAAGACGCTGCTTTTCGAGAAACTGGAAGAGACGGTTCGTCTGGACTTCGCGGATCATCCCAAACGCACCGCGCAGAATATCGACCGGATCGATTACGAGAAGTCTCTGGGCTATTTCGAGCAGGCGGTCTCGAATGCCGGTGAGTTCCTGTTCGTCGTGACGGGACGATATGATCCTGAGGACATCATTCCGATCGTGACGCGCTATCTGTCGCGGCTGCCCGCCAATGGCCGCGGCGAAATGTTCTCCTATCGCCGTCCCATCCAGTTCCGCAGCGGACCATTTGACGAGACGATCCGCGCGGGCGATGGCGAGAATGCCTCGGTGACATTGATGTATACCGGCCTGAGCGCCAGGGGGCTGGCGGCGCAATCCCGGTTCCGGGCTTTTGACAACATCCTGAAAGCACGTCTGCGCGACCGCCTGCGTGAAAAGGAGAACGGCACTTATGCCGTATCGTTCTCGACCGAGGTGTCGAGCGCGACCGGCGAGTTCGACACGCGCATCGGTTTCGACTGCAAGGTGGTCGATGTCGAACGGATGATCGCGGCGACCCTGTCCGAGATCGTCAAATTGCAGACCGAAGGGCCGACGGCAGCCGAGATCGCCTCGGCGCTCGAACTCGAAAAGACCCATATGCTCAAGCGCACCGATAATATCTGGTTCTGGCCAGGCTATCTTTTGCGCCGGTTCATCGAGAGCGAGGGCGCGGACAGCGCTTTCCTGCCCGAAAAGACCGAACCGGTCGCGGCGGCCGACATCAAGGCACTGGCCAACGACTTGCTCAAGCGCGACCAGCTCAAGCGTTTCGTCGTGCTGCCCGAAGATCCGAAGGCGCGATAGACGCATTTCCACAAGGGCGCGCCGGATCCGTGCCGGCGCGCCAAACGGCACGATCGTGACCCGCTTAACCTGGAAAGGCCAAGACTCCCTCCGGGCCTCCGACCGTCATGTACGCGGGCGAGGGCAGGAGGAACTATCGGCAAGGCGCCGGTCATGTCCGCGGAAACGCGGATTTTGAAGCTTGCTGCCTTGCCGAATTTCCTTGGTCGTTCGTCTCTCGCATATAGAATGCGGGGAACATGGGATGCGTGTCAGGATGAACGACGCCGGCCAAGGGCCGGAAGACGAGGCGCCCGCCCATGCGCGCGAGGCCGTCAGCAGCCTGTTCGCCGAGCATAACGGGGCGCTCGTCAGGTTCCTGCGACTGAAGCTCAGCTCCGACCAGGAGGCACGCGACGTCGCGCAGGAAGCCTATGTACGCCTGCTGGCGCTGGAGCAGCCGGGCACCGTCAGTTTCCTGCGCGCCTATCTGTTCCGCATCGCCACCAATATCGCGATCGACCGTCAGCGCTCGGTCAGCCTGCGCAATCGTGTCCATGCCGATCCGGTCTTCGATCCCGGGGAGGACAGGCTCGATCCGGAACGGCGGGCGAGTGCGCGCGAGCAGCTCGAGATCGTCGATACCGCCTTGCGCGCGTTGCCCGAGCGGACCCGCACCGCATTTCTTCTGTTCCGCATCGACGGGGTGTCGATGGTCGAGATCGCGCGGCGGCTGGACGTCAGCGAGCGCACCGCTCGCAACCTGGTCACCGCCGCCATGGTCCATTGCCGCAAGCGCCTCGATGAAGGACGCGCGCTCATCGAAGGAGACGAGGCATGAACGACCTGCCTCAATCGCAGCATTCAGGCGATATCGACGCCGAGGCCGCGGCCTGGCTGATCCGGCTCAGCGAAGCCGCTGATGCTGACGACGCGACTTCAGCCTGGCTTACCTGGTACGAAGCAGATCCCGAACATCGCCGTGCGTTCGACGCGATGGTCGAGCTATGGGATGTGAGCGGCGGTCTGGAGGGCATCGGGGCCGCGCATCGCGATGCCCCTACCGCAAGCGATACGGGGACGGTCGTAAGGCTGCGCGCCCGCCGGCGATTCCTGCCACTGCCAAGCTGGGCGCTGGGTGGCATCGCCGCCTCGCTCGTGCTGGCGTCGGTGTCGGGCGTCATTTTGTGGCGCGGCGCGGTCCCGTTGTCCGAGACGCAGGTCGCCGGGCGGATCCAGACCGAAACCGGCAAGGTGCGCCAGGCCATGCTCGCCGACGGGTCCGAGATCGAGCTCGGTGGCCGTTCGGCGGTGGCCGTGCGTTATTCGCAGGACCGGCGGCTCGTCGTCGCCGAGAATGGCGAGGCCTTTTTCCGGGTCGCCAAGAATCCCGACCGGCCCTTCGTGGTCGATGCCGGGCCGCTCCAGATCACCGCGATCGGCACCGCCTTTTCGGTCCAGCGCGAGGGCTCGTCGGTCTCGGTGGTCGTTTCCGAAGGCGTGGTCGAGGTCCGCGCACAGGGAGAGGCGGGAGGTGCCGGGGCGGGGCCCGCCATGTTCCGTATCGCGGCGGGCGAGCGCGCGACCTATGATCGCGGCCGGCTCACCCGCTCGGTCGAGACCCGGGTCGCCGATCTCGTGACACCCTGGCATGACGGGCGGCTGGAGTTCCGGGACGAGCCGCTTCGACTCGTGGTCGCGCGGATCAACCGCTATTCAAGGACCCGCATCGAGATCGGCGACCGGTCGATCGAGGAGTTGCGCGTCACCAGCACCGTCTATGACGACCGCATTCCCGATTGGCTGGAGGGCATCGCCCAGGTTCTGCCGGTCAAGGTCGAACGGCGCGGCGCCGACACGGTCGCGCTGGTGCCGGCGACGGCCGCCGCGCGGCCGCTGCCATAAAAAATTCACATGATGTTTTGCCGGTTCGCGCGCTTCAACCGTCAAGGCCCCCGACAGCAGCGGACTGGCTGCGCAAAATGGGGGGTATGGGGATGGTTCGTTCGTTGAGATCGGTGATGATGGGGGCGGTGTCGGTGGTCGCGGTGGTGCAGGGAGCACCCGCCGCCGCCCAGTCGCTCGATGCGCGCGGCAACTTTGACATCGCGGCGCAGCCCGTCGGTGACGCGCTGCTGCAATTCTCGAGGCAGAGCCGGGTCCAGATCGTCTCGTCGGCGGCACAGCTTGGCGAGGCGCGCAGCAAGCCGGTCAAGGGCGAAATGACGGCGCGGCAGGCGCTTTCGACCTTACTCGGCGGAACCGGCCTGGTCTTCCGGCCGATCGGCAGCGGGTCGGTCGCGATCGCCCCTGATGCGAAGCCGGTCGCACGGGGCGGACGCGGCACGATCGCCGGCAGCCTCAACGAGGCGACGACGGGTGCCGCGCTCAAGGGCGCCCGCGTGGAGATCGAGGAGACCGGCGATGTCGCCTCGACCGACGATCTGGGCAATTTCCGCTTCGCCAACGTGCCGGCGGGGGACGTGACCTTGCGGGTCTCCTATCTGGGCTATCCGGCGACGAGCATGGTGGTGACGGTGTCGCCAAGCGAGACCGCGAGCGCGCCGATCACGCTGGCGGCGGGCCAGGATCGCGAGATCATCGTGCGCGGCCAGGTCTCGGCGCGCGCGCAGGCTCTCAATCAGGAGCGGACGGGCGAGAACAGCCGGACGATCGTCTCGGGCGACCTGCTCGGCAATTTCAACGGCACGACGGTTTCCGACGCGCTGCGGCGCGCGCCGGGGGTATCCTTCCTTCAGGAGGCGTCCACCGGCGATGGCTCCAATATCGTCGTTCGTGGTCTCGCTCCCGATTATAACCAGGTGAAGATCAACGGGGTGGCGCTGCCCGAGTCGACGGGGACCGGACGCTCGCCGAGCCTGCGCAACATTCTCGCGGACTCGATTTCGGAGATCCGCATCAGCAAGACGCTGACCGCTGCCCAGGAGAGCTACGGTACCGGCGGGCTTGTCGAGATCGAGACCAAGTCGCCGCTCGATCGGCCGAAACATTATTTCAACGTCAGTGTCGACGGGTTGAGGCGCGCAAAGGGGTTCGGCAACGAATATTCGGTTTCGGGCACCGCTTCGATGCGGTTCGGCGCGGACGGAAATTTCGGTCTGAGCGCGTCCTATCAACGCCGCGAGCAGGAATCTCGCACCTATCAATATACGCTCGACGGGGTTTACGGCGCCTATATCGGACTGCGCCCAGACGGGCAGCCTGGCCTCACGCGTGACATGGATCCCCGGGTGGCGTTCCCATTCTATCCCGGCGCCGAATATTATGTGCAGAATGTTGCCGCCGCCTACAATCTGGCCGAGGTAGAGACATCGACCTTGTCGCTGTCGGCCGAATGGCAGGTCAGCCAGGGCACGAACCTGCGCATCGATTATGTGCGGGCGACGCGTGACTCCGATACCTTGGGCAACAGTTCGTCGGTGGGCGGCGTCGCCAGCGGCTATTCGTTGCTTGCCGTTCCGGCTGAGGGTGGAGCGAGCCGCTATGTCTATGGCTATGGCCTGCCGATCGTGTCCGCGCTTAACGGTATCACCCTGAACCGGGGAGGTGAGCAGCAATCGGACACGCTGAGCTTCCGGGGCGAGAGCGCGTTCGGTGGCCTGCGCCTCAATTATCAGGCGGGCTATGCCAAGGCGGCGCAAGTCAGCGCCGAAAGCCACAATTTCTCGCTGGGCCGCAGTTTCTCGGCCACGGCCGCGGACCTGCTCCCTGAAGCCGTGACATCGGCGACCGGGACGGTGGTCAGCTATTTCGGTCCGCGCGTGGGACGGGGCATGCCGCAGCCGCTCCTGACATCGGCCGGATTCGAAAAGCTTGCGAACCAGGGGCTTTATGTCCCCGCCGCGAATTCCGCATTCAACCGCCGTGGCAGTTCGGAGGATTTCAGCGGCGCTTTTTCCGCGAAATATGATTTTTCGGCCGGATGGCTCAAATATGTCGAGACGGGCCTGCAATATAAGGGCGCGAAGTTCAGGAATGTCGGGACGAACAACGCGTATTATTCGCTGAATTTCGGTTATTCTCCGCTTCCCACCTACAAGGAGATGGGGCTGGAATATGAAACCGTTCCATTCGACTCGGTCACTAACGGCGACACCGCCTATCTCCTGATCGACGAGGCGTCCGTGAACCGCTTTGTCGATAGCCTGGATGCTCTGGCGGACAAGGGGTATTTCACACGCCGGAGCGAAGGCGTCGATCCGCTGCTCGCGCAGGTCTATACCGACGAAAGCGCGCTCGCGGGCTATATCCAGCTGAAAGCGGATATCGGCAGGTTCGAGATCATCCCGGGCGTCCGCATCGATCGCAACCGGGTCGAGGCCGGGTTCGCGAACGGCACCTCGATCACGCGCGAGGACGGCAGCTTCGACCAGCAATATTATGATCAATCGCGCGTGATCCAGACAGGCGCCGACGTGCTGACGACCGTCCTGCCGCGCGTGCTCGTGAATTTCCGTCCGAGCAATGATCTGGTGTTCCGCGCCGGCTATTTCTCCACGGTGGCGCGCCCGCAGATCACGCAGCTCAACAGCAGTCGCTCGATCCAGTATGACGCGCGCCGCCGCTATGGCAGCGGCACGCAGCCCCGGCTTATGGTCAGCGAGGGCAATCCGGCGCTCAAGCCTGCGACCACCCACAACTTCGACCTGAGCGGCGAATGGTACGACCAGAAGGTCGGGGTGGTGAAGCTCGGGGTGTTCTATAAGCAGATCTCCAACATGATCGAATCCAACGAGAGGAGCATGCGCGGCGTCGGGCTCGAGGGAATCGACCTGCCCGATCATCCGTTGCTCAACGCGATCCCGAGCGATGTATTTGTGCAGCTGAGCCGTCCTGAGAACAGCCCCGACAGCGCGCGGATCTGGGGTGTTGAAGCCGCTTTCGAAAAGCGGCTGACCTTCCTGCCGGGCCCATTGTCCGGGCTCGGCGTCTATCTCAACTATACCTATACCAACAGCGAGCGGACCTACCGGTCGACCTGGGTGCAGCCCATCTACGATCCCACCGGTGTGCGCATCCGCAACGATACGATCACCTACACGCGGCGCGTACCCTTCACCTCCTCGCCCAGGCATTCCGGAACGGTCGGTCTGACCTATACGGGCTACGGGGTGGACGCCTCGCTCTATTACACCAGGCAGGCCCGGGTCATGACGGGAGTGGGCATCTATCAGATGGACATCTTCGACGAGGCGGTCGCGTCGCTCGACTTCCGGGCCGTCTACAATTTCAAGTTCGCGGGGTCGGTGATGCGCTTCTCCGTCGAAGCGAACAATCTGCTTCAGGGCAAATCCGATCCCCTGATCGAGCGGACCGTGGGCGGCAGCAACGGAACCCCCAAATATTACACCAGCGGTACCTATCATGGCGGCCGCAGGTTCGGGCTCGGCCTGTCCGCCACCTTCTGAACCTTGGCGATCGCAAGGGATCAGTGATCATGCGTAACCGGATATACGCCGCAGCGTTATGCTACGGCGTAGCCGCCCTGCTGCCGGGCGCGCCGCTTCTGCACGGAAAGGTTTCCCCGGGAGGCGGTGTTCCCCGTTCCCCCGGGGCATCGCAAGCCGGTAATCGGCTGGTGGGCAAATTGCCCAATGGCCTGTCCTATTTCATCGAGCGTGGCGGACAGCCCGGAGAGAAGACGCAGTTCTCTCTGATAGTGAGGGTTGGCGACGCGCAATATCTCCCGCGCGAGAATGATGTCGCGCACGTCGTCGAACATATCGTGTTCAACAAGCTCCGCGACGAGCCGACGTCGGGGACGTTGCGTGATCGTGTGGCGCGCCATGGCGGCGTCGTGGGCACGGACGCCACCGCGAACACGGGGCTGGTCTCGACGCGCTACACCCTGCGCATGCCGAACGAGCCGGAGGCTCAGCGGGCCGCGCTGGACATTTTGCGGGATTGGGGAACGCCGGCTGCCCTCACCGACTTGGAGATCGATCGCGAGCGAAAGGTCGTCATCGAGGAACATCGGCGCTCGCCTCCGGCCGCGATGCGCGAATTGACGACCAGGATGCGAACATGGTTTCGCGGCAATCGGTATCTCGACCATCAACCCGACCCGATCGGGACGATCAGCGCCACGCCGGCGTCCATTCGCGCGCTTCACGCAAAATGGTACACGCCTGCCAACATGGCCGTGGTCGTCGTGGGGGATATCGACCCTTCGGCCATGCTGTCGGAGATCACCGGGCGGTTCGCGGATCTTGCCGCCGGCTCGGGCCCCCTCATCGCAGCGGATCCGACAAGCTGGTCGGCGCAGGGCGGTCGCTATGTGCCGACCACCGGTGCCGATCAGGAGGAGACCTCCGTCGAGGTGACCTTCAAGCATCGGGCAACACGCGCAGGCGTGGCCGAGCAGGCACGCGAGGCCGCGATGCTTCTGCTCTCCCGAAGGCTGATCGCCGACGCGGCGGCGAATCTGAACCGTCGCCATGATGCGCCTTGGACTTCCCTCAACATGCAGGCACGGCAACTGCCCGGCATCGGTGCCGCCATCCTGACCTTTGGCGGGGGCGTCAAAAGTGGCGAGGCCCGTGCCGCACTGGCCGACATTCTTGGTCTTGTGTCGACGATCCGCCGCCAAGGTTTCGGCACTGCGGACATCGAGCGCGCGCGTGCCGATGTGCTTTCCGGGCTGCCGGAAGGGCCTTTGTCCGCAACGCAAAGCGCGTCGCTTTGGGAAGCGCAATTCATCTCGGGCCGTTCGGAGGCCTCGCCGCTGGATATTCGTTCGGCGGTTCAGAACCTGACTCCAGCTGCATTCAACACGGGGATCGGCGTCCTCCTGTCGCCCGCGGACCGCGACATCTTCCTGTTCTTTCCCCAGGCGGATCTCGGTTCGATACCCTCCAGGATCGATGTCGAACGGATGATCCGGCGCGCGCGGACCCAGGAGCCGGTGAGGCTCGACCGGCCGGCGCTCAAGGAATGGCGACTGTCGTCCGTCCCCGAAAACCCACCCGCGGCAGCAACGGGGGCCGAAGAGGCCGGGGGTTTTATCCGCTGGACGCTGCCCCGATCCGGCGCGACCGTGCTTTACCGGCAGGTTTCGTCGTCAAAGGCGCGGCTCGTGATGCGCCGGAAGGGCGGGGTGGAGGGGCTTGACCCGGAGATGGCGCGACAGGCGCGGCTGGCATTTGCGATGGTGCAGGATTCAGGACTGGGCGGGCTGGACAAATTCGAGCTCGCGGACGTACTGGCCGCCCGCAAATCATCGTTGCAGCTCTCCCTTGGCGATCGATCCGAGGGCCTGTCGGTCGACGGACCGGCATCGGAATGGCGGTCCCTGCTCGGACTTGCGCGAACCGTGCTGCTGGAGCCGCAATGCCACGAGGCAGCGCTGCGTACCCGTCTTCATGCGCCTCGGCACCTTGGCAGGTCCAGGGCGTCCGACGATGCCGCCTTCTTCCAGATGGTGGCGGAGAAGCTGGGAATGAAGACAACAGTTATCCCGGCCGCGAACCAAGGAGATAGTGCCGCTTCACTTTGCGCATTGTACCGTCGGTTGCTCGGGGATGCGCGGGGAATGACGATCGCCGTCGAGAGTGATGTACCGCCCGAAGCGGTCTATCCCGATATTGCGGCTGCGCTCGACATTCCCGGACAGCCGTTTGAACGCATAGCTGGCACAGACGCTTCCGTGGCCGAAACCGCTGCGGGGCGGGATGTGCTCAAGCGCGGGCTCGACAGTTCCGCGACGGTCGCGCTGACGATGCAGCGCGCCGCCGCCGGCGGCGATCGCGTGGATGCGAGCTGGCCCCTCGTCGGCGAGATCATGACACGGCGGCTGATGCATCGACTGCGCGAAGTCGAAAAAGGGACTTATGCCGCCAACGCCGCACTGACCGGCGGGGTGAGATCGGATCGCATCAATTTCTCCATCAATTTCAGCTGCGATGCCGCCAATGTCGACCGGTTGATAGAGGCGGCAAAGGACGAAGTGCGCCGGCTCGCGGTCGAAGGTATTTCGGCGGAAGAATATGCGGCGGCGATCCGCATCACCGCACAGAGGCCGATCGGCCTTTCCGAGCGTGTCGACCGCTGGATGGCCGGCAAGGGACTCCTCCCGGCGCAGCCGCTGGATCGCGAAGACCTCAACGCTGCGATCAGGGATGTGATCGATGTGTCGCGTCTGCGGGAATTTGTCCGGTTGCCCGGAGATCCTCCGACCTGAGTCGCCTGCCGCATCGGCATCCAGGTGCTGCTTATCCGCCCCGTCGAGAGTCCCGGCGTGTCCTCGGATCATGCGCCTCGGCCGCGAGGCGCCGCAGCCATGCAAAAAAGGGCGCGTCGCCGCCAATGTCCAGGGCCAGGAGAAGGTTAGTCATGCGAACGAAGATCATGCCGACGATTGCGTGCGGCCTGTTGCTCGCGGCAGGTGCGGAGCGCCCTGTCCATGCGGGCGACGTCAAGGTCGGCCCCGATACGGTCCGGCTCGATCCGGATGTCCGGTTTGGCCGGCTGGCCAACGGCTTCACCTATTATATCCGGCGAAGCCTGCGTCCGGCCAAGCGCATCGAGATGCGCCTGGTCGTGAAGGCAGGCACAATGCAACAGGACAAGGATCAGGTCGAATATGCCCATCTTGTCGAGCACATCGTCGCCAATCATGTCGCGGGGGACCGCGGCACGATCTGGGACTGGGTGCCGAGCTGGGGCGGCAGGCTGGGCAGCGACTTCACCGCGCAGACGTTGAGTGACCGGACCGTCTTCAAACTCAACATTCCGGCAGGACGGGCCGACCTCTTCAGCGACGCGCTGGCGATACAGCGTGGCTGGGCGCAGGGCGCGGCGCCCGGCGCCAAGGATCTCGGGCGCGAGCGCAAGGCCGTGCTTGCGGAGATCCTGCGATCGAACAATCATCAGGCGCGGATGCTCGACCAGACCTTGCCGGGCATCACGCCCTATTATGATCGCTGGGATGTCCGGCAAAAGGCGATCGAGCAAAGCGATGACGCGCCGGCGCTGCGCTTCCATCGCGACTGGTACCGGCCGGATACGCAGGCGATCATCATCGTCGGGGACATCGATCCGGTGGCGGTCGAGGCGCAGGTCCGGCAGGTCTTTGGCGACATGCGCACCGGCGCGCGCAAGCGTGCGCGTGAGGCCAAGCCGGCACCGGTGCCCGTCCGGGACGGTTTCCGGTTAATCACCGATCCCGAGCAAAAGGAGGTGCAGCTCAGATGGCTGGGCTTGCGGCGCCGCGAAACTGTCTCGGACGTTGCCGGACTGCGCCGCGAGCTGCTGCTGAAACTCGTCGACAACATGTACCGTCAACGCCATCTCCGCATCGAGGAGCGTGATGACCCGCTGCTGGCGCAGTCGGGGTCCGATGTCTCCACGGTTCATTTTGCGCGCCGCTATCCCGGCAAGCTTGCCGGCGTGGAAAGCATCTTCGTTCTCTTTCCGGAGCAGATAAAGGAGGGAATCGACGCGGGCCTGGCCATTCGGCGCGCAGTTATGGCCGATGGCTTTCAGCAGGCCGAACTGGACAAGGCGCGCGAAGAGCTCTCGCGGGAATTGCTGGCGGAGGCCTCCGCGCCGGCCGATCGTCCGCCTGCATCGCCCGCGCTTGCCGCACGTCTCGCCGAGCATTTCGTGACCGGACTGCCGGTGCCGGCCTGGCCGGATCATGAACGCCTTTATCGCGGGCTGCTGAGTGCGATCACGCTGGCGGACGTCAACAAGGCGGCGCGGGAAGGGCTCAGTCTTCCCAATCGCGAAATGCTCCTGGTCGCGCCTTCGGGCCTGGCCGCGGCGATGCCGTCGGAAGCACAAATCAGAAGCTGGATCGATGAAGCCGCGCGCAAGCCCGCCACGCCCTTCACGCTGCGTCCGTCGGCGGCGGAAATGACCACGAATATCGTCCTTCCCGATTATGCGGGTACGCCGATCGTCACCGAGTTCAAGGAAACCGGGTTGACCCGTGTCGTCATCCCGGAGAACGGCGTCACGATCATCCTGAAACCCGATCGGGACCTTGCAAAGCCGGACATCCGCAAGGGCAAGGTCCATATCCTCGCGACCCGGCTCATCGGGGCCGAGGAATGGCGGGGCGATGCCTATCTGAACGCGCGCCAGGCCGGTTCGCTGGCCTATGCGGGCGGCGTCGGCGGCCTGACGCAATTTGACCTGGATGCGTTGCTCAAGGATCGCCGCATCTGGTCCGCGCCCGAGATCGATGAAGATCGGACACAATATATGTCCGGCGGACCGATCGAGGAGCTCAATATGATCATGCAGCTGGCCTATGGGCATTTTACCGAAGCCAACCGATCGGAAGATGCGTTCAGGGGACGAATGAAGGCGGTGAAGGCCTATCATTCGACCGCGGCCGTGAAAGATCCGAACGCGATCTTCGGCGATCGCATGTCCTCTCTGGTATATCGGTATGCCGCCGAGCGCCCGGAGCGCAACGCCGGCAATCTCGATCGTATCCGCTATGACGAGGCTTTGAAGAGCTATCGTCATGCAATGGGCAATGCGGCCGAATTCCTCTTCACGGTCGAAGGACGGTTCACGCCTTCCGACATCATTCCCACGCTGACCAGATATCTGTCGCGGCTGCCGTCCGCCGGGCCGGACAAGCTATTCTCGTTCAAGCGGCCCTATCAGCTGCGGCACGATCCGATCGCCGAAACGATCTACGCGGGCGAAGGCGTCAACGCGATGGTGGGGCTGGTGTTCGCCGGGCCGCTGGCGATCAGGCTCGAGCAGATCAGCAAGGTCCGGGCGCTACGGAGCATCATGGAAGCCCGCCTGCTCGATCGCCTGCGTGAGAAGGAGGGCGGTACCTACACCGTCAATTTCACGGCCGATGTCTCGATCTCGGCCGGTGAGTATGACTCGCGGATCTATTTCGAATGCAAGGCGGCGGATGTCGAGCGCCTGGTCGCCGCGGCCATGGATGAAGTGCGGAAGATCTCGGCGGAGGGCGTGACGACTGCCGAACTCGCGAGTGCCGCCGCGCTTGAAGCCCGGCATCTTCAGGATATGGACAAAAAATTCTATTATTGGGCCGACGAACTCACGCTCCGTTACGTTGTGAATGCGGGTCAGGATCGCGCCTTCGAACCGCTGACCTACGATCCGGTGACGGCCGCCGATGTCCAGGCCCTGGCGAGGCAATTGCTCGTGCCCGAGAAACTTCAGCGTTATGTGCGGCTTCCGGAATCGTCGCGGCCGAAATAGCGATCATACAGTGGCAGGGATCGCGGGGAATGAACGACCGGCTTTCGCTATCAGGGGTTTGCCGGCCTGGATTTCTGGGAGAAGTGGCGGGACCTATCGCAGATAGTTTCCGTCCCGATCATAGCTTGGCGAGCCGGCCTGCCCAAAAGCATTCCATAACAAATCGAACAGCGGTCGCAGCAGCGTATGCGGCGGGTTCCGGTCACCAACGTCGTCGATGAGCAATTCGGGCAGGAGGATGCGATCGCTCAGATGAGGATAAGCGAGGGTCGTTCCCCAGTCGTCCGCCGGCGCGCACAGCCCGCGTACCCCGGTCAGCGAGATCATGAGATAATAGGGCGGGGGCACCGCATAGTGCGTCAGCTCCTTGAGCGCCCGCGAAACGGCGGGCATCGTGTCGAACTCCATGCCCTTCAGGTTGATCGTCGACCGCTCGCCATTCCTGATCGTGCCGACGCTGGCGACGGCTTCCACGATGGCGTTGCGGAACAGTGTCGTGAAGGCGCGGACCGTTTCGAACCGTTCTTCGTGACCCGAATAGCTGACCAGGCCATCGAGCGAATGCATGCGGTTGCCACCCCCCGATCCCATCGGGAAGAGACCGGGCCTTTGATCCTCGAAGGCGAGCTGGACATTTTCGGTGAAACTTGCCTGGGGAACGAGATGCAGGACGATCGCCGGGCCGTCTTGTCTTATGGCGAGCGGGCCTTCGTTGGCCGTCAGGAGCTCGAGCCGGTCTTGACGGAAATGCCGTATCCGTTCCTCGACTTCGGATGCGAAGAGGAAAGCGCGGCGCAATTCGGTCACTGACATCGGATGTTTTCCGTTCTCGTCTCGCAGGAAGAACCGGTTGTCCTTGGCGACCGTGACGCGGTGCGGCGCGTTCCAGCTTCGGTCGACCTGGATCGCGAGGACGCCGCGACCTGTCGCGATCTCGATCCAGCGGACGCGAAGGCCGGGGATCGGAGGCTCTATCGAGGTGCGTAGCGACTCGACGACCGCACGGACCAGAGCATCGGGGTCGGGGGCCTCGACTCCCGGAATCGCCGACGCGACGCCATTCTCTTCCGCGATACCGACGAACAGATAGCCGCCCTGTGCATTCGCAAAGGCGGATACGTCCGCGGCGAACTCCCGTCTCGCCTCGTCCGTCCTGCCATAATGGTCCCGCTTGAACTCCAGCTGGCGACCTTCCGGGATTCTCGTCTCGACGAGCGCGCCGAAATCTTCGGCGGAAAGGTCGTCCAATGTCTTTTCGAACAGCTTCACCGGATCGCCCGCACCTCTTCGTTTTGATCCCGATCATAGTTCAAACGAACAGGTTCCGGATACTCCCATCGCCTCGGGGTTCCGCGTGGTGAGGTGTTTGGATGCCAGGGCGCTATGTCGCGGCAGTTAATGAGACAGGACCTGCCCCGCCAATAGAGCAACCACCAGTACGATAAGCCTCGCGCTCCAGCGGCCCAGTTCTCCGGCAAAAGCCGTCGTGAATTGCCGCGCTGCGCTGCGTGCGTACCGAACCCTCATGGTACCGCGTTCATATATGCCGCCATCGCCGCCCGGCCGTCGAACCATTTTTCGACCCAGAGCTGCCTGATTTTGTCGCTCGCCGGATTGCGCGCGCGAGATCTCAGGACGATCACCCCGGCCGTCACGGTTTCAGATCCGGGCAGATTGGTGCCAGCGTCATATATGCCGGCGAGGCAGCAGGCGCTATACCGGCGCTCGATTGCTTTGACGTTGGCGAACACGTCACCGTAAAGCCGGCGCAGCCGGAACGACCGCTCGCGATTGGGCAGCAGCGTGCCGTCATGTGCCCGCATGAAGCCGGTCAGGTCGAGCCATTCGCGCAGTCCCGCCAAGTCCTCGCTCGCTTCCTCGATATCGGTATCGACGACACAGAATGATGCCTCAGAAAGTGACCGCAACTGGTGCTCATGACGGAACGGCGCGACCGGGATCTGGATCTTGTCGGCATAGGTGGCGAGATGCGCGGCGATGCGCTCGAGAGCCTCTGCTTCACTGATCCTCGGTCGCAATTCCACAAAGGCTTCAGGCTCCATGTCGAGCGCCACGGCGATCTTCTCGAGCACGGTATCGCTGACGGCTTGGCCGCGCTCGAGGCGTTCGACGGAGGACAGCGAGACGCCGGCCATGCTCGCGAGCGTCGCCTTTTTCCAGAGAAGGAATGTTCGCCTCATCCTGACGCAATCGGCGATAGTGGCCGGGTCGGGGCGGTGGAGATCGTGTTGCGTGTCCATGGTCGCGAATATGGGTCAGGCAGGATGCAAAAGGCAGGGGGATAAGGCCTTCAGTGGCCGACGTCCGATCGTCGACAGGCTTCGGATCGTCATGTGCGTTCGAACTGCGATTTCCTGCCGCATGTTCGTCCTGGACATAGAGCACCATCCCGCCGGGTGGCCGCCGCCATGTCCAGGCCCTCGGGCTAAAAGCGCCGGCTCCTGCCTCAAGCTTGATCCATCACCCGGCGGGCATTTTTCTAAAGGGCGGGGAGGGGGCTCCTGCCACCCTTTCCCGGGAGGCGTGTATCAGAGGACTGTCCCGCACGATGTCTGTGCACGGGCAAGGCGCCGCTCCGCTCCGCTATGGCGGGCTGCGCTCCGCGGCGCCTTGCACCAGCCGTCGGATCGCGGATCGGAAGGAGGCGAGCTCCAGCCAGTGCGTCGTAGTGCGCTTGTCGGCGTCGATCATAGGATCGACCAGCCAGATCAGGATCGCCCCCGGACGCGGCGGCTCGGGGCGCGAGGGACTGGGCGAGGCCGGGCAAGCAGCAGCACGATCAGCGCGATGATGACGCGCGCGGTGCTGACAAGCGGCGGCTCGAACCAGCCAGTCTCTTCGAGCGGCGTGCGGGCCGAGGATTGTTGCTAGAAAACCATGTTTGCCCGAGGGGGCAGGTGCGTTAAATCGGTCGGGCGTTCGAGAGTGCTCCGCGCAATCCTGTCCGAATTGAGGGGCGTCGATCGCAGCGAAGCGCGAAACCGGTTTCTGTTCCGCAGCCACCAAGCGGCGGTGTAATCCGGCAGGATCGAACGGCCGCCGACCACGAGCTCAATAATGAAAACGGCACTGGGCGATTTCGAGCCGCTGCTCGTCATCTTTTCCCTGCACGCGGTACACCAGCCGATCTTCGTGCGTGATGCGCCGCGACCACCAGCCTTGCAGGTCGCCGCACAGCGGTTCCGGCTTGCCGGTGCCCTTGAAGGGATTGCGTCTGCATTCCTCGATAAGGCTGTTCAGCCTGGCGAGAGCCTTCGCATCCGAACTCACCCAAGGCTGACAATCGTCCCAAGCCTGATCTGCGAAGACGATCTTCATGGCTGGGTCAGCGTGCGCTCTTTGCCTTTTCCGTCATCAAGCTGACGGATCGCCGAGCGCAGCCGGTCGGCATTGGTCGGCGTGGAAAGAAGATGAAGCGTCTCTTCGATCGAATTCCAGTCGTCGAGCGACAATATGACCACCGGCGCGGCTTTTTGACGTGTGACGACGACATGCGTGCGGTCTTCCACCACACGATCCATCACCTCTTTAAGCCTGGCGCGGGCTTCGGTGTAGCTGATAACATCCATGTCCATTCTCCGTCCGCAGTATTTGTACAAATCTTTGTACAAAGCCAAGGCTGTTCCAGCGCCGCTCCCCGGAGGCTGGTGTCAGGGGCCCGCGCGCGTCGTCTATGCGCGGGCAAGGCGCCGCTCCGCTATGGGGCTGCGATCCGCGCTGCCTTGCATCGATCGCGCGGATCGCGGGGCGGGAGGGGCGGGCTCGTGCGGTTCGATCTTCTGCGGCGTTCCTATCCTCCCTCGTTCAAGGGATGGCGCGAGCCGTTTTGTCCGTTCATCGTCTTCTCATTTTCGATCGATTTTGCAGAGGGTGCGCGCCCGCTCCCTTGCCAAAGCCGAACCCTTCCGCGAGACTCCTTGCTTCGATGCGCACCGACCTTTCCCATCTTCCGGCCGCCAAGCAGCGCGATCTCGAACGCGTGGTCGCGATCCTCTTCGAGGAATTCGGCGAGGCGACCGCGCTGGCGTCGGGTGAATGGAAGAAGAAGGGGCGTATCCTCAAGATCGTCCTTTACGGCAGCTATGCCCGCGGTGGCTGGGTGGATGAGCCCCACACCGCCAAGGGCTATCAGTCCGATTTCGATCTTTTGATCATCGTGTCGGATCCGCGGCTGACCGATCCGGTGAAATTCTGGGAGAAGGCCGAGGAGCGGCTGACCCGCGAATTCGGAATCACGAAGACGATCAGGACACCGGTCAACTTCATCGTCCACACCTTGCAGGAAGTGAATGACGGGCTGGCGCATGGGCGCTATTTCTTCATGGATATCGCGCGGGATGGCATCGCGCTTTACGAGAGCGAGGGCGCGCAGCCGCTGCATTCGCCGAAGCCCAAGACGCCCGAGCAGGCGCTGGCGATGGCGAAGGAGTATTTTGAGGAGTGGTTGCCGAGCGCACAAAGCTTCATGCGGGGCTACCGCCACGCGGTGAATGATGGCGACCTTAAAAAATCGGCGTTCGATCTGCATCAGGCAACCGAGAGGCTTTACCACTGCGTCTTGCTGGTGAGCACTTTCTATACGCCGCATGTTCATAATCTCGGATTTTTGCGAACCCAGGCCGAGCGGCTCGATATCCGCTTGATCGATGCCTGGCCGCGCGAGCAGCGGCGTGAACGTGCAATGTTCGAGAAATTGAAGGACGCGTATGTGAAGGCGCGCTACTCGAAACATTATCGGATCACCGAGGAGGAACTGGTCTGGCTCGGTGAGCGGGTCGAGGCGCTTGGCGGGATTGTGCATGCCATCTGCGCCGAGCGGATTGTCGCTCTTGAAGGGCAAGCTGGTAAGGAGTGAGCCGCTCGCTGGCGTCAGCCGGCCTGTGGAGAAAATATGCGCGTCAAAAAAATGTCACCCAAAATGCGATCGGCCTGATCCCGTTCGTCCCTTCTGTGAGGTCGGCGTCGACCTCGCTATGAAAAGATGAGGGGACCGGGATGATCGGGGGGAAATCGTTACTCGTGGATGCGCTGAAGGCCGGTGTGGCCGGAATGGCTTTGATCGTGGCGGGTGTGTCGCCGTCGGTCGCCATGGCGCAAAATGCGACCAGCTATCAGATTGCGAGCCAGCCGCTGCCGCAGGCGCTGATGCAGCTCTCGCGCCAGGCCAATGTGGATATTTCGGCGTCGGCGAAGCTCACGCGAGGGAAAGTCGCAGGTGCGGTGAGCGGTGCGGGCAGTGTTGAGGCTGCGCTGGCGCAGATGTTGTCGGGGACCGGGCTGAGTTATCGCAAGGCGGGCAAGGGCTTTGCGATTATCGCCGGAGCTAAGGGGGGAAACGGTGAGCGTCCGCAAGCCCCGGTTGTGGACTCACAGATCGGATATGGGGTTGGTGGAGGCGCGGTCGTCGACGCTCGTACCGGCGCCCCGCTCAAGGGCGCCCTCGTCCAGATTGTGTCGACTGGAGAGAAGGCGGCAACCGATGATCTTGGCCAATATCGCTTTCCCGGCAAGACCGGCAGTTTCGATATTCGCGTTTCCTACCTTGGCTATCTGCCGTTCGAGCAAAAGGTCGATCTGAAAGATGGTCGTGCGGCCACGGCCGTCTATCTTTCAGATGGAAGCAAGGTCGGCGAAATCGTTGTTTATGGAACGCGGTCAGCGCGTGCGACGGCTCTGAATCAGGAGCGTACCAACGATAATGTGTCCTCGATCTTTTCGTCGGACCAGATGGGCCGCTTTGGCGGGGCAACGATTTCTGAATCTCTGCGGCGCGCGCCGGGGGTCTCGTTCGATCGCAGCGGCGAAACGGGCGATGGAACCAATATCGTCGTCCGCGGGATGGCGCCCGACTTTAACGCCATCAAACTTAATGGCGTTGAGCTGCCTGAGGGGAAGGGCAGGGGGCGCTCGGCTTCTCTCAGCAATGTGCTGACAGAATCGGTCGGTCAGGTTACGATCAACAAGACCCTGATGGCGAGTCAGGATAGCAGCGGTACTGGCGGTCTGATCGAGATCGAAACCAAAAGCCCGCTGGAGCGGAACCGTCGTTTTGCGTCGTTTTCCATCGAAGGCGGCGGACGTGCAAAGGGTTTTGGCGACGAGTTTCAGGCGTCCGGTACTCTTTCCGGCAGATTTGGTCCCGGTGATAATTTCGGCTTAAGTGCATCGTTCCAGATTCGCAAACGATCTATTCGCAGCGTCTCGACATCGGTCGGGTACCCCAACGCGGGCCAATACCTCCCGGCTTACCCGAATGGGCAGCCGATTCCCTCGCCGCAACATGTCGACCCGTTTGACGTGTTTCCATTCGAGGGCGGCGGCGAGACGCTCTACCCCATTTCGACCAATCTTAGGGAGGGCAAGACCAAGACCACAAACCGCGCGTATAACATCGCGGCCGCATGGCAAATCGCGCCCAATTCCCTTTTGAAGTTCGACATCTCGCGGTTTGAACAAGTCGACACCAACTTTTCGCGCTCTACGTCCCTCGGTGCGACCACCTCTTATCAACTGACACCTGTTCAGGAGCTTGGGGGTGAACCTCGGTACCGGCTGGCGTGGGGGCCGGACAGGTTTATCAATCTCTCTCAAAATTACTCATACAGTCCCGATGAAAAGACAATAACGAATGTCGTGGCGGCAAGCGGAAATACGAGTTTGGGCCGGCTCGATCTTCGCTACTCAGGCGGATTTACGAAGGGTTCCAGCTCCCGTCCGGCCACGGAACTTAGCTTTGGCGATTTTGTGAGCATTCCAGAAAATTATCTGCTCGCGAGCGCGGTGGATTCAGTCGAAGGGGGCGTGCTCTCACCCTTTTCGCCGACAGCGGACGACCCGACCATTCCGCTTTTCAACGAGGCAGGCCTGAGTTTCCTCGGCAGCCCCGCAAGCTATCGCCTACAGAGCATGGGGAAGAACATTGTTTCTGGCCAGAATCGCCGGTGGGTTGCAGACATTAACGGCAGATACACCCTTCCAAGCAAATGGTTGAATTACTTGGAGGCGGGAATTTCCTGGAAACGATCACGCTTCGCAAATCGGACCGGCGATCCATTGCAATACTACCCGATCGCAGACCCTCTGGATGGGTATCAGAATCCCAGGCTCAGCCAGTTCGGACTGACTTTCGGCAGTAGCCCATTGGAGCGACTCGACCGTGGAAGTGCCCTCAGCCTCATAAGCTTCGAAGACATGGTGAGATTCATGGAAACGGGCCTTCCCAAGATTGCTTCCGTGTATGATCCGTCGAATCCGTCGACCTTCAATCCTCCTAATCTCGCATATGCAAGATCAATTGTACTCGATCCGCTTCTGAGGCAGCAATATACCCGTGAAACCGAACTCGCCGGCTATCTTCAGGGTAAGGTGACATTGGGCGCCCTCGAGGTCATCGGCGGGGTACGAGTTAACCGAACGGATGTCGTTGCCCGTCAGTTGAGGGCCCCGATATACATAAGGGCCGACTTCACCTTCGATCCGGAGTTCGAAGGCCGATTTAACGGGCTGAATACGGAGACGTCGCGCCGCACCGACGTGTTGCCCCGCATTCTTGCAAACTGGAGGATTGATAAGGACAACATTATTCGGGCCGGCTATTACTCAACCGTGGCGAGACCATCTATAAATGACATCTCTAAGTCACCGCAAATCAGTCTTTATATGTTTCCTTTCTTCGGGCCTCAAAATGACAAACCTTGGCTGTCAGTTACCAAGGGAAATCCAGATCTGAAGCCATCGGTAACACATAATTTTGATGTTAGCTTTGAGCATTACGATTCGCGTGTTGGGGTCGTGAAGATTGGTGCGTTTTACAAGAGGATAACTAATCTTCTTGAGAATAACTTCACAAATGATAATTCCGAAGTACTCGCTGCGGCAGGGGTGTTGCCACATTTCCCGGCTTTCAATAACGTATTGCAGAATCCGGAGAATTATCATCTGAGCGTGAGCGTTCCGTTCAATAATGATAGTCCTGCGAGTATTTGGGGTTTTGAGACTTCTTTCGAGCGTCAGCTGAAATTTCTTCCTGGATGGCTGAGTGGTTTTGGTGTGTATGCGAACTATACATACACGAAGAGCAAGAAGCAGCAGCCCTTCAATTGGAACTATTCACCTATTATCGACAGCTCTGGCACAGTAGCGGGCTATGAATCCACGCAGGTAATCTTCAGGAACGTGAGCTTTCAAGGTCAACCTAAGCACAGTGGAACTATTTCTCTGACGTATAATGCCGCAGGATTCGATGGTATGGCGGCATATTCTTTCCAGTCTAGCAGGAGGGGTATAAATTTTCTTGCCAATGGATTCATAAATGGTGAGAAATCCTATCGTACCTTGGATGCAAGGTTGTCATATACATTCGGAAAGATGAGCGGGAAGCCTCGCATATTTATCGAGGGTAGCGATCTGCTGAGGTCGTCTAACGATCCTTCATTCTCTCTTCCCATCTTTACGTCGACCGGCGAGGAATATGACAGCCAAGAGACCTATTTCGGTGGTCGCAAGCTTCGGCTGGGGCTTGGAATTACGTTCTAATCGAATTGGATAATGTTATGCGAATTTCATTTGGCGCGCCAGTGATTCTGGCCGCACTGGCAGCCATGTCCGCCTCCCTTGCCGGGGCTCAGACTTCCGGCGGGTCGTCGGGGGCCATTGTCTCTGGCAAATTGGAGAATGGGATTCGGTTTTTCACCCATCCCGGCTATGATGGTTCGGGCAAGGTGCGGGTGCAGTTGATCGTGAATGTCGGGAGCCCCGACGAGACGGTCGAGACCGTGCAGTTTCCGCATCTCGTGGAGCATATTCGGGTCGCTGAGTTCTGGGAGTCTCCAATTGGGGCGCAATTCAAAGCGGCAGGGCTGTCACCGGGCAATGACGTCAACGCCTCGGCGGGCTGGTACACGAAATACTACATGGACGTACCAGAGGGGCGCCCCGATCTGGTCGCGCTGGCGATCAAGGGCCTTCGGCTCATGGCATCGGCAAGCCCCGTCACCGACCGCACTGTGGAGATCGAAAAGAAGACGGTCATTGCCGAGTCTGATCTCGTCGATCCGCAGACCCGGCTCAACACCGATCAGCGCCGCGTTCTGCTCTCATCGGACTCTCCTTTGCCAACCTACGTCGGCGACTATAAGGCGGCGACGGACCGCTCTTTTTCAGTGGCGAATGGTGCGTCAGTGTCGGCATTCCTGACGCGCTGGTATAGGCCGTCGTGCCAAGCGGTCTTGGTCGTGGGTCGGGTGGACCTGAGTGCAGTAAAATCTCAGATCGTTCAGGCGTTTTCTGACGTCCCGGCTGACGACGGCTCGAAATGCGGACGCGATCGTTTCGAAGATTTTATGCTTCCCTTGCCGGCCAAAGGACAAGTGCTGGTACAGACAGGTGCTTCAGGAAAGTACCAAGCCGAACTGTTGAGTTTCTTCGACGGGCGGCTTCGCCCTCGCCCTGATCTTGCCAGCCTGTCCCTTGATGTTCGCGACGATGTCAGACGAATTCTAGTCGCGAACAGGTTTACGGACGTATTTGTACCGAAGAAAGGCGTGGTCGCCTATGTCACGCTCATGCACGAAGAGCTCAAGCCGTCTCAACTGGGAAGTTTCGGAGGAACGGTCTCTGCACCATCCCTCGATTTTTTGAACAGCGAGTTGAGAACACATTTTGCGATCCTCAGGCAAATCACTCGGTTCGGATTCAGTGAGGCGGAACTGCGGATCGCTAAGGCTGATGCGGAATATGAGTATCGCCGGAAGGGTTTGGAAAATTCCGAACTGTTGACGCTGATGGGGGACCATTTTGCCTTTGGGTCCGTGCTTTCGGATCCAAAGATCGTGTTGGAAAATCGCCTGAAGGCGTTGAACGCTGTAAGCCTGAAAGACGTCAATCCGTTTTTCCTTGGATTGAACGCGAGTGTCGATCAGCCGTCGGTTATTCTGACGGTGCCGAAGGGACTAGAGGCGACGATTTCGGCGCCTGAACTTGAGCAGCAACTCTCTTCTCGATTGCAACAATGGAGGGGGGATGATGTCAACCCGCCTCAACTGAAGCTCAACAGTATTGGTGCGATTGTTGAGCGCCTTGAGGCCAAGTCCGCCGAGTCTCCCAAGAAGGCTCCTGGAAAAATCATTTGGAGCGGATCGACAGCCCAGATATTGAAGCCGAACGGTCTCCGTATAATCTCGGCTCAAGAGAAAATCGAAGTATTCGGTAAGCGAAATTCGGTTCGCTTGACTGTTACGCTTCCTCGGGGAACCGCAGACCTCGAGCCAGGTGCGCCTGGTGTCGGCGATGCCAAGATCGCCGAAATGGGCTTCAGCCATCTCCCGTTCAAAGATCTCAAGAGAATTATGGAGAGCAGAGGTATCTATGCGAGCCTTGCGATCAGCGGCGCTCACTCCTCGGTTCTTACTGCGCTCGTGCCGCTCGATGAGCTTGACGCTGGTTTCGGGATGCTGAAGTTCATGGTTACGGACAAGCCGGTCTCCTACGATCCGAAAGCCTCCTCCGCCTATTCGCAGCTCATTGGTGGATTGAATAATGCCGTGATCGTTGCGACCGGTGATCTGCCACCGGCTGAGCTTGCTGGTCTTGTCGCGCGGCATTTCGATGCGAAGCCACTCAAGGCTGCTGCAGTCGAGCGCAGTCCTTCCGAACAGCTGGAACGCGGTCAATGTGAAGCGGGCCCCGCATGGTACATGACGCCCAAGCCCGCTCTGGCAGAGATGAACTTCTTCCAGCCGATTACAGCCGGGAAGCCCCAAAGCCTGCGCGAGGGCCTCGCAATCGAAGTGTTGGCGGGTGTTGCGAAGACGCGGCTTCATAACCGGCTACGCCAGCGAGACGGCTTGATCTACAATATAAACGTGTCCGCAATGGTGGAAAGCCGCGGCGCTCGATGCGCTCTGCTTCGGGCAAATTACTCGGTCGCCAACGACAAGAATGCGGCCGCGCAGAAAAGCTTCATTGAGGAATTTGAGGCGTTCGCCCGCGACGGTATCACCGCCGATGAGTTCAATGACGAAAAGAATCGTCTTGCCCAATCGAATGGATTTGTATTCTTCGCGCCCGACTTGAATTCCTATCTTGTTCAAACGTCGATGGGGCGAACGGGCCCGATCGAGGTTCCATCGCGTGCGTCCGAACTCAGCAAGTTGACAATCGAAGAGGTTAACGCACTCGTTTGGGGAATGCCCGCGAAAAAATCTCAGTAATCTCTCATTTCTGGGGACCGGGCTTCGGCTGCCCAAATTGTCCATCACAATAGGCATTTGAGGTCTTCGGGCGAAAGGAAACATAATGAAATTCTGCACGATCCCAATCGCAGCGCTCGTCGCTTCTATGCCCGTTTCGGCCCAGGTCCCAGTGGAGAACGTCCCGACCGTTGTCGTGAAAGCCGACCGCAAGGAGGTGATCATCACCGTCGAGGGTCAGACGGCCACGCCATGGATCCTGATGGAACCTGACAAGGACGACCCGCTTGATCTTTCGGCTATCACGCCACCGGAAGGCGGGACGCTCTGCGTTGTCACGAACGTCGACAAGGGGTGTTTGCAACTGAAAAAGGGTCAAGCCGGTCGCTTCAATATCGAGTTTGAGGGCAATAGTTATCCAGCTCTCTTGAAAGTCTGACCTTTTGAAGCCTGAATAGTCGCGAAGACCGTTCAGGCTCCATTGTCAAAAGATTTCCATTAGTTTCCGTTGCTGTCTGAGCACGAAGAGTTGAATTTTGTGCAGTTGGCACGCGACGTACAAGCGCGCCAAACACTCGGTCGAGTTTATGGAGATGGTGTGGCGCTCGCCAAGGCGATCTCTCGCCGCCATATCGAATTTATTGGCGGAGAATTGATACTTCGGGCCGTTCCGGTTGATCAACCTGCTGGACCGATTCTCGGCGAAGCCGACCAATCGCACAAAAGGCGCATTCTTTCTAACCAAACGCCATCGACCAGTCGCCCCGATAAGCCCGATGAGATGTGGATGGCAGGCTCCTCGTCAGGCGGTGGAAGCGCGGGCACCGACCCGTTGGTTCAGCAATATTCCTCAGTCTTGGCCGTTGTCGCAATCTTCGGCTGCTGGTCGGCCGTGCAGCTGCAGATCCCGGCGGAGAGCCGCTTTTTATTCGCCGATCTTCTCGCCGAGCACTGGGCGCACCGTGATGCGCTACAGCCATGGCTGGACGAGCGTTGGGCTTGGCTGGCAGGGCATGGCTATCATCGCTGGTTCGCGCTTGCGACCATGCCGGGCGTTGTTGCGGTCGGAAGCGTCAACGCATTCGACAAGCGAAGCCCCTGGCCCATTCTTCATGCCTTGCTCGGATGGGGCGGCGGTGTGCTGCTCGGCGTAATGCTGTTCCTCGACTTTCGCTGTCATGGCTGGCCGCTCGCCGTGCCGGTGGCTACTTGAGTGGAGCTCCGGGCAGATCGAGCCTTACTCACTTGCGCTGGTTTCGGAGAGTTCGCCGCTGATTTTCGGTGCCTGTGACCGGATCGCTGACCTGACTGGCGGTGCTGGTCACTTCGCAGCCAGAAATGTGTGCCGATACAAGGCAATTTTTCAAGGGGGTATCAATGTGGTTGGCTTTATTTCGTTGCCAAACTCGTGGGGCCTCCACTGTGCCGATTCCGTGAGGTGGGGCAGCAGAATGCTCTGGGTTTGAGGGTCTATTTGCCATTCATCCGGCACTCGTCACGAGTGCGATTTCGGCCCATCCGCGTCCTCACGCCTCGGGAGATCGATCGGTGAGGCTGATCTGTCTTCGTCCTGCCTTTATCGCGTTTCTTCGAGGATTGCGGTGAATATGTAGAAGATTGATCCTCGGGGGGTGTCAAAGCGCCGCTCTCGTTCGTCGTCCTCTTCAGCCGGAAATGTCGCGGTCTGGAGCAGGGATGATGAAGGCGTGGGGGATATGCTGGAGGGGAGGGCGGGCCGCCTGGTGGTCCGTGACGGGTCTTGTCTGACGCGCGCGCCATGGGCGGGCGGCCGGGCGCCGGTGGAGCATTGCGGAGCGTGCGTGCCGGGCCCGCTTGCGGTCGTAGGCAAGTTGCGCTCTCTTCGACGCTCGGCAGCGCAAGGACGGCGATGATCGGGACGGAGCCGGGTGGGCAAGTTGGCGGGGGCCGGGCGATCGTCGAGCGCGCCTTTCGCGAGCATTGGCCGGCGCTGTGCCGCTATGTCCGTGCCGCCTTCGGTTCCGGTCCGCCGGACCCCGAGGAAGTGGCGCAGATGGCGTTCGAACGCTTCATCGCGCTCGATGCCCCCGAGCGGATTGACAATGCCCGGGGTTTCCTTTTCCGCTGCGCGCGCAATCTCTCGATCGACATCCGCCGCCAGGCCAAGATCCGCGAGCGCCTCGATCCCGAGGGCGAACTGGGCGATCCCGACCAGGCCGGGGTCAACGAGGATATCGAGCGCGTCCTGTCTGGCCGTCAGCGGCTGGAGATCGTCGAGGCGGCGATCCGTGGCCTTGAGGAGAAACGGCGCACCGTCATCATCCTCCATGCCGTCCAGGGCCTGGGCTATAGTGAGATCGCCCGCCGCCTCAATCTGTCGCGCACCCGGGTCGTCCAGCTCGGCGCCGACGCCATCCTCGAATGCGAGCGTGCGCTCGCGGCAGCCGACGCGGCTGGAGACCCATCATGACCCCCATTTCCGAAGACATCATGGCGGAGGCCGCCACCTGGGTCGCGCATCGCCGCGAAACCGTGCGGAGCACCGAGCGCGACGAGGCCTTCTTCGCCTGGATGGAGGCCGATCCGCGTCACGCCGAGGCTTTCGAGCGGCTCTGGCTGACGCTGGAGGACATCGCGTCCCTGTCACATCTTTCGGAGCTGGTGCCGGACGAAGCCGGCGGTGGCGTGGCCGCGGGGCGTTGGTCTTGGGCCCCCCGGGCGGCGCGCTGGTCCGCTGTCGCCGCGTCGCTCGTGCTAGCCGGACTGGCGAGCCTGTGGTTCCTCGATCGTCCCGACATGTCCGCCCGGACACCGATCGCGCAGACGCGCGTCATCGCGCTCGCCGACGGCAGCCGGGTGACGCTCGGCGCGGATTCCGCGATCGAGGTCGATCTGTCGGCGGGGGAACGGCGTGTCTCGCTCGTGCGCGGCGAGGCCTTTTTCGAGGTCGCGCGCGACGTGCACCGGCCTTTCCTCGTCCTGGCTGGCGACACGCGCGTGCGCGTGCTCGGCACCAAGTTCGACGTCCGCAGGAGTGCCGAGAGGGTCAAGGTCTCGGTGCTCGAGGGCGTGGTCGAGGTGAAGGCGCCGGCGCGCGTGTTCGCGTCGGGGCAGGTGAGTACGCTGCGCGCGAGCCAGGCGATCGACACGCCGCTTTCGGTCGGGCTGCTCGACGTGGCTCCGCCGCTGGCCAAGGTCGCCGCGATCGAGACCGTGCCCGGTGGCTGGCGGACCGGGCGGCTCACCTATTTCGACGCGCCGCTCAGCGACATAGTCGAGGATCTCAACCGCTATCACGCGCCAGGGCTTCGCATCGCCGATCCGGCGCTCGGCAATGCGCGGATCGCGGTGTCGCTACGTCCCGACGAGATCGAGAGCTTCGTCGGCAATTTGCCGATGCTGGTGAAGGCCGAGATCCGCCGCGAGAGCGACGGCGCGATCGTGATCGATCGGGCGAAGCGGTGAGCATGGACGTGCATGTGCGCGTGGCGCGGTCGTCCGGATCGGGCCGTCACAAAAATTTCATGAGCCCCCCTGTCAGCTGATGCACGGCGTTCGTCCTCACCATGCTGGCCCAGGCGCGAAAGACGCGCCGGGCGGCCCAAAGGGGGGAGATTGACATGAACACCAGGCGTCACACGACCAGCGGCTTCGCCGCGTTCCTGATGAGCTGCGCATCGCCGCTCGCGCTGCTGGCGCCGGCAAGCGCGTCGGCCCAGGAGGCCTCCCAGGCGTTCGACATACCGGCCCAGCCGCTCGCATCCGCGATCCTGGAATATTCCCGCCAGTCGAACCGTCAGGTGGCGGCGCCCATGGAACTGGTGCGCGGCAAGCATGCTCCGGCGTTGAAGGGAAGCTATTCGGCCGCCGCCGCGCTCGAGAAGCTGCTCGAGGGATCGGGGCTGTCGATCCGCAAGGGCAGCGGCACCTCCTTCGTGATCGCCGCGAGTGCGGCGGGAAACGTCGCCGGCGCTTCCGGTGACGGGAGCGCCGAAGTCCGCCCGGGGCGCGGCACGATCGTCGGGAGCCTGAACGAGGCGACGACCGGAGCAGCGCTGAAGGGTGCGAGGGTCGAGATAGAGGAGACCGGCGACGTCGTCGCGACCGACGAGCTGGGCAATTTCCGGTTCGCGAACGTGCGTGCGGGCGATGTGACGCTGCGCGTCTCCTACCTGGGCTATCCTGCCACGAGCATGGTGGTGACGGTCACCCCCCGCGAGACGGCGAGCGCGCCGATCACGTTGGCGGCGGGGCAGGACCGCGAGATCATCGTGATGGGCCAGGTGTCCGCGCGCGCGCAGGCGCTCAACCAGGAGCGGATGGGCGAGAACAGTTCCACGATCGTGTCTGGCGACCTGCTCGGCAATTTCAACGGGACAACGATTTCCGACGCACTGCGGCGTGCGCCGGGCATTTCTTTCCTCCAAAATGCGGATACGGGTGACGGCACCAATATCGTCATCCGTGGCCTCTCGCCCGACTACAATCAGGTAAAGCTCAACGGCATCGCCTTGCCGGAATCGAGCGGGATCGGGCGATCGGCGGATCTCTCGGCGCTTCTGGCGGACTCTGTCTCGGAAATCCGGATCAGCAAGACCCTGAGCGCTAGGCAGGACAGCGCGGGCACCGGTGGGCTCGTCGAGATCGAAACCAAATCCCCGCTTGATCGTCCCAAGCGTTACTTCAACGTCAGTGTCGATGGCACTCGTCGAGCGAAGGGGTTCGGCAGCGAATACTCGCTATCCGGCACGGCATCATTGCGGTTTGGGGCGAGCGATAATTTCGGGATCAGCGCATCCTATCAGCGCCGCAAGCAGGATGCCCGGACATATGCCTATGGCATAAATGGCATATTCGGCGCTTACCTACCGCTAAATTCGGACGGCACGCCCGCCATGACGCGAGATCTCGATCCACGTGTGTCATTTCCATTTTATGAAGGCGGGCAATATTATGTAACTGGTGCCTACGCGAATTATGACCGGGTGAAATCGGAGACGTCCACCTATTCGGTTTCTTCGGAATGGAAGATCGATAACAGCACCAGCCTGAGGATGGACTATAATCGAAGCGAGCGCGCCGCCGACACGCTTTACAATGCTTACGGATTGAGTGGTGTCAACAACTACTCCACGCTTGCTCCGGTCGCGGCGGAAGGCGGAGCGCTGCGCTACATCATGACCGCTCCAGTCCGCCTGAGCGGCTCCAATTCGGGCAGGCTCAAAGACGATGACCGCAGCGCCACGGACTCCGTCAGCTTCCGCGGCAAGAGCGTGTTCGGCGCGCTGACGCTGGACTATAGGGGCGGCTATTCGCGCGGTGCGTCGGTGACTCCCGGCGAATATAGCTTCATGACCTCCCGATCGTTGCCGGTGAACAGCGCGAACGTTGCCGCGAGCGCGATCGACCCTGCCACCGGCACAATCATCACCGCCTTTGGTCCGCGTATCGGGCGTGGCATTCCGCAGCCGCTATTGACGGCAGCAGGGTTGCAATTGGCGCAAACGCCGGGCGTCTATATTCTGAGTGCGTCCGGTCAGGTCGATAGGCGTGGGCGATCGGAGAATAAGGATGGTGAATTCAACGCTCGATATGATTTTCAGGGTAGCATTCTGAAATATATCGATGTCGGCGTTCAATATACCGGGTCATATTTCAAAAATATACCGAGGAGCAGCGTCTACTATGCGGGGCTGCCGAACGGTGGAAACCTCTATCCCCTTGCTGCTGAGCTGGTCGAGTTCGAGACGGTGGCATTCGATGCGGCAACCGGCGCGAATTCCCCATATAATCTGTTGAGCGAGGCATCGATCAGGCAGTTTCTGGGGGCGCTTGACTCCTATGTCGATCGCGGTCTGATGCGCCGTTCGGTAACCCCCAGCCGGCCGTTGATCGACGATATGCATACGAAGGAGGACACGCTTGCGGGCTATGTCCAGCTTCGTGCCGACATCGGCAGGGTCGAGATCATCCCAGGCTTGCGCATCAATCGCACGCGCACCAACGCGGCCTTTGCGAATTCAACAACGATCCTTGATGAGAACAGCGTCCGGGATGACGCATTTTACGATGCGAATCTCCGCATCTTCAATGGCGTCGGCGTGGCGACCGATTACCTGCCACGACTGCTGGTCAATTTCCGGCCAAGCGAGGCCCTGGTTTTCCGCGGCGGATATTTCTCGACGGTCGCCCGTCCCCAGATCAGCCAGCTCAACAGCGAACGGGGGCTAGTCTACTATGCAATGCGTGCTTACGGACCCGGTAATACGCAGCCATTGCTTGGTGTATCGGAGGGTAATCCGAACCTCAAGCCGGCCTGGACGCATAATTTCGATGTAGGTTTGGAATGGTATGACAAGAATGTCGGCGTTCTGAAGCTGAACATGTGGCTGAAGCGGATTTCGAATCTCATCGAAAGCAACGCGATCTCCGATCAGAATCTTCTTGATGGTCTTGATCTACCAGATCATCCGGTTCTCGATAACCTCCCGTCCGACGTCTTCATCACGTGGACAAGGCCGGTCAATAATCCCAAGGTCGCTACGATATGGGGCGGCGAAGTTGCATTCGAGAAACGGCTGAATTTTCTGCCGGGCTTCCTGTCGGGTTTGGGAGTTTACCTGAATTACACATATAGCAAGAGCGAGAAGACGTGGCAGGGCAATTGGCCGAAGCCTATCTACGATGCTTCCGGATCATTTCAGGGATATGAGAACATCGCGTATTTCCAGAAGGCGCCATTCGACAATTCTCCCAAGCATTCCGGGACGGCCGGGCTGACCTATTCGGGATGGGGGCTGGACGCATCGCTGTTCTTCTCGAAGCAGTCTCGGATGCAGACCTCGATCGGAAGCTACAATATGGGGCAGCACGAAGAATCGTTCCAGTCGCTCGATTTTCAGGCCGTCTATAACTTCAAGATCGTGGGGGCCCAGATGCGGTTTGTTCTCCAGGCGAACGATCTTCTACGTGGCCCAACCGATGCGCAGTTCGAAACCACGATCGGTGGCGTCGACAAGACGCCCAAATATTATACAGGCGCCAAATATCATGGCGGCCGCAGAGTCTCGGCAGGAATTTCGGCGACGTTCTGAACTCGCGTCGGACCGAGGCATGACAACGTGTTTTCCGTCCGGTTCCGCAGCACTCCGCCGCAGAGCAGCAGGTCGTGTCGCCGGCTGGCCATCCCGGGAGCTTGAGCGGGGGAAACAGCGACGAGGCAGCTGAGGAGGCTGCCTCGGCCCGTCGATTTCACCAATGCCGGGAGCATCAAAGGCAGGCCCATACTGTCTCAAGCCAGGATCTGTGCCGAATTCACTCGAGCGAAGCGAGGCCGTCCTCGGTGATCTCATTTGTGACGGCAGTGGGGGCCGGTCAGCAAATCTTCCTCAAGGAGTATGTTATGCGTCTCAAATTCCTGCTGCCGATTTCGTGCAGCCTGATGATCGTGGGTCTGCACGGTGCGGCCGTGGCCAAGGCGGTGGTTCAACCGGTCAGCGCCAACGAGATCAAGCTGGATCCCGAAATCCGGCACGGCAAGCTCGCAAACGGCTTTACCTATTATATCCGTCGCAATGTAAGGCCGGCCAAGCGGGTCGAGATGCGCCTGGTCGTCAAGGCTGGCACAATGCAGCAGGATCGAGATCAGGTCGAATATGCCCATCTGGTCGAGCATATCGTGGCGAATCATGTCGCTGGGGATCTGGGCACGATCTGGGAATGGGTCCAGGGCTGGGGCGGAAAGATCGGGACTGATTTCAATGCCGAAACCTCGGACGATCGCACGATCTACCGGTTAAGCCTGCCGTCCGACCAGCCCGAGCTCTTCGCGCAGGCGCTCGGTATTCAACGCGGTTGGGCGCAGGGTGCAGTTCTCTCGGTCAAGGATACCGCACGGGAACGAAAGGCTGTGCTTGCCGAAATCCTGGGGAGCCGGAATCGCCAGTCGCGGATCATGGATCAGGTCGCTCCCGAAATCACATCATACTATGACACTTGGGACGAGCGCCAGGCATCAATCCAGCGGAGTGATGACGCGCCGGTGCTCCGCTATTACCGCGACTGGTACCGGCCGGACACCCAGGCGATCATCATCGTGGGCGACATCGACCCGATGGCGGTCGAGGCAATGGTGAGGAAGACCTTCGGAAACCTGCCGCGTGGTGTCGGCAAGCGTTCTCCAACCGTACGCCCGGCTCCGATTCCGGTTCGTGATCGCTTTCGGATCATTACCGATCCTGAGCAGAAGGAGGTCCAGCTCAGGCAGATCATCGCATCGCGCGGCGCGGAGGCCACAGGCTATCAGGGGTTGCGATCTGAGATCGTGACGCAGTTGCTGGAGAGGATGTACGTGGATCGCGAACTACGCCTGCGCGACACTTTCGACCCTGTCCAAGCACGCTCGGCGCAGGACACCGACGTCACCAGCTTCAGCGGCAGATACAGCGGCGGGGTCAGGACGACCCAGTCGCATTTCACGCTTCATCCCGATCGGATGAGGGAAGGCGTGGACGCGGGATTGGCTGTTCGCCGGGCCGTTCAGGTCGAAGGATTTCAACAGGTCGAACTCGATCGCGCGCGCCAGTTGCTCGGCCGGGACCTGCTCTCCGAGCAGTTGCCGCTGGAGGAGCGTCCGCTGACATCAGGCAGCATGGTGTTGGCTATCACCGACCACTTCGTGAAAGCCAGTCCGTTCCAGAGCTGGGGCGACTATGAGCGTACCCATCGCCAGATCCTCGCATCCATCACCTTGGCCGACATCAACAAAGCGGCGCGTGAGGCGTGGAAAGGCACCAACCGCGAACTGCTTTTGCTGGCGCCACCGAAGCTGCTGGCAAGCATGCCTTCCGAAGCGATCATCCGCGCCTGGATGAACGAGGCGGAACAACGTCCGGCGGTCGCCTATGTACCGCGAGTTTCAGCCGACACGCTCAAGACGAATGTCGAGCTTCCGGCTTATGCCGGGAACCTCCTAGTCACCCGATTTGAGGAGTTGGGTCTGACCAGGGTCGTCATTCCGGAAAACGGGGTAACGATCATCCTCAAGCCGGATCGTGACTTATCCAAGCGGGACATTCGTGGAGGACAGATCCACATCGCCGCCACGCGGCCAATGGGCGCCGAGGCGTGGTCTGGCAACGCCTATCTCAATGCGCGGCAGGCCGGTAATCTCGCTTATCTGGGTGGCGTCGGCGGACTCAGCCCGTTCGATTATGCCCGTCTGCGTATAGAACGCGGGATCTGGACGTCCCCGGGTGTCGACGAACTGGAAACCCAGTATCTCGCGGGTGCGCCGCGCAAGGAACTGGATATGCTGATGCAACTCACCCATGCCCATTTCACGCAGGTGCAGCGTTCAGAAGACGCGTTCCGGCTCAATAGCCGCCAGTTGCGTGACCACTTCAACAAGCTGGGGGAAAAATCACCCCAGAAGATTCTCGCGGATCGGGTTTGGGAGGTTTCATCCCGCCACTCGGCGGACCGGCCAAAGCTCGATGCAAGCAATTTCGACACGCTCGATTACGACATGGCCCTTGGATATTATCAGCAGATGATGGGCAATGCAGGTCAGTTCCTGTTCGTTGTCCAAGGGAGATTCGACCCGGCGGATATCACGCCGACTCTGGTCAAATATCTGTCCAAACTGCCCTCGTCCGGGCCAGCGGAGATATTCGGTCGCAAAAGGCCATTTCAACTGCGGCATGACGCGGTCAAAGAGACCGTTTATGCCGGGGGCGACGAGAACGCATCCGTCATCCTGAAGATCGCCGGGCCCGTCGCTGTCCGGCGTGAGGACGAAAAGAAGACCCGCGCTTTCAATAACATTATGCGCGCACGCCTTCACGACCGGCTGCGCGAGAAAGAGAACGGGACATATTCTGTACAGTTCGGCGCGAGCATGTCGCGAAGCGCCGGTGAATTTTCTGTCTCGGTCAGCTTCGACTGCAAGGCGGTCGACGTCGATCGAATGGTCGCGGCGGCGATCGACGAATTGCGTAAATTGAGGGAGAATGGTCCGACGGCGGCTGAGGTGGCAAAGGCCATGCAGCTGGACGCTACCTATCTGGCAACGCTTGACGATGACATCTATTTCTGGCCCGGTCGTCTTTCCACCCGCTATGTCGAGGAGTCCGGCGCAGACAGCGCGTTCGAACCGGTCCAATATGACCAGGTGACGATCGAGAGCATAAAGGCGCTTGCCGAAAAGCTCATCGACCCGACGAAAATCCAGCAATATGTGCGTCTTCCCGAAGCAATGCGGAAATGACGGTCCGCGGGTGATCGATCGCCGATGTTTTCCGGAAGTTTGGTCGGACCGGTTCTTCGACATCTGGACTTGAGCAGGTCGGACGGACCGGATCTTTCGGTTTTACATGGCGGCAAACTGGATGCGTGGTGCAGCATGCTGCCACCCATGCAGTGTTCTCCGGTCAGGACGCCAGATAGCGAAGGCGGGACGGCAAGCTGGCAAGCCAAAGCAAGAGAGCAATACGCCGGGGCCTGGTGAGGCGCAGGCGCGGGCGGTCGATGACTTTGTCGATGAGACCGGCCGCCTGGTTTGGTGTTATCATGAGCGGACGGACGGGGGCCTTCGCCATTTTGGTATCGACAAAGCCGAAGCGGAGGTTGGAGACCTGGACGCCGGTGCCCTCCAAGGCTTGTCCGAGGCCCTCCCAATAGGCCGAGATGCCCGTCTTGGAGGCGGCATAGGCGGGCGCCGCCTTGCTGGCACCGCGATCCATGATCGAGCTGAGGCCGATGAAATGCCCGCCGCCCTGCGCGATCATGCGCGCGAGGACCCGTTCGGTCGCGACCGCGGCGCCCATGAGATTGACGCGGAGCGTCGCGGTTTCAGTTTCGAGCGCATCCGGGTCGAAGGTCGTGCCGATGCCGGCGCAATGGATGCAGAGGTCGATGCCGTCCATCTCGTCCAGCACCGTATCGAGCCGGATCCCGAAATCTTCCGCCGCCACGTCCAGCCGGTGATGCCGGAGGCCGGGCTGGCTGAGGGGGGATGCCGAGCGCGCGAGGCCGGTGACGTGATAGCCGCGCGCGAGGAGCTTGCGGGTGACTGCCAGGCCGATCCCGTCGGAATTGCCGATGACGAGCGCCTTGCGCGAGCCGGTCGTCATGTTTCTCACGCCAGTTTTTCGGAGTCCGATGGTGTTCGTGCGCGGACTATAGCGGTCTCGTCGGCCATGCCAATTCCGGGCATGTGCCGCGACATCGCGCTCCCCGGCGAAAAGGAAATCATCGCCTCATGTCTCCTCGCCTTCCGAAGGAGAGGGGTGTGGAGGGATGTTCTGCCGGCCCGGCGCGCGCGGCATGGCTCGTGCGTCACGTCCTGCCGCACGAGGCCTGGCTGCGACGGTATCTCGGGCGACTGGCTCATGGCCCCGACGAGATCGACGATGTCGTCCAGGACTGTTTCGTGAAACTGCTCGCGCTCGATGGCGTGGACGGGATCGACGATGTGCGGGCGCTGATGGCGCGCATGGGCCGCAATCTCCTGATCGACCGGCATCGCCGCCGCGCCTGTGTCCCCTTTGTCGACCTGTGCGAGGCGGGCGAGATGGCGTCCGACGATTGTCCGGCGGACAGAGCGTGCGATGCGCGTCAGGCGCTCGCGCGGGTGTCGCGTGCGTTCGATGCGATGAGCGTCTCGCGGCGCCGGGTGGTCTGGCGGCGGCGGATCGACGGGGCGTCCGGGCGCATCGTGGCGACTGAGCTCGGTGTGACGCTGTCGGCGGTCGAGAAGCATCTGTACGGCGCCATCCGGGTCTTGCGCGAGGCCGGCGAGGGCGCGGCGGCGTCTCCGGGCGCTTGAGCCGGATGGCCTGTGCCGGGCTCCTTCGGCGCGCGGTGCCGGGCATCCGAAAAAAATCAGCTTTGAAAAAAGGAAATGGCGCGCTCAGGTCTCCTCTCGTCCGGGCGCGCGGAGTGCGCCTCTTTGAAGGATCATGGGCACGACGCAGATATCGAACCGCGAGCGGCAGCGCAGACGGGCGGCGTGGGTGGCGAAGCATGTCATTCCCCACGAGCCGTTCGTGCGCCGTTGGCTTCGCGGCGCGCGCGTGCCTCCTGAGGAAATCGACGAATTGATCCAGGACGGCTATTGCCGCTTCGCCATGCTCGATGCAGTCGATCATATCGAGCGGCCCGACATCTATTTCTTCTCGATGGTCCGCCATCAGCTCGGGCGTCGCCGCAAGCGCGCCAGGGTCGTGCCGATCGACACGATGAGCGATCTGGGCGAGTTCGTCCATGACGAGGCGCCTTCGCCCGAGCGCGAGGTGGCGGGGCAGCTGGCCTTTGGCCGCCTGAAGACGATGCTCGAGGATCTCCCCGAACGCTGCCGCCGCATCATCGAGATGCGCAAGTTCGACGGGCTCTCGCAGCGCGAGATCGCATCGACGCTCGGGATCACCGAGTCGATGGTCGAGAACAATATCCAGGCCGGGCTGCGCCAGCTGCGCGCGGCCTGGGCGAAGGACGAGGCGCTTGCCAGCGAGGCATTCGCCCGGCTTGGCGAAGGAGGGCGTCGGGCATGAGCCAGCGGCCGATACAAGAGATCGACGACATGGCCGCGCGCTGGGTCGCGCGCATGGATTCGGACGCCTGGAGCGATGCCGACGATGCCGAACTGGGCGCCTGGCTCGCGCTCGATCCGCGGCATGGCGGCGCGCTGGTCCAGGCGCAGGCGCTCTGGTCGACGCTCGGCCAGGAGGAGACCGTCGAGGCGGATCCGGATGTTGTGCGTGTCGATGATGCGCCACCGCCGGTCTGGACGCGGCGCTGGTTGCTGGCGAGCGGGGGCGGGGCGATCGCGGCTTCGCTGGTCGCCGGGCTGGTCGTGCTTGGCGGGAGCGAGCGTTACGATACCGGGGTCGGCGAGATCCGGCGCGTGCCGCTGGCCGACGGATCGACCGCCGCGATCAACACCGACAGCCGCATCGCGGTCGCGGTCGCCGAGACCCGGCGCGATGTCAGGCTCGAAAAGGGCGAGGCTTGGTTCCAGGTGGTGAAGGACCCCCGTCGGCCGTTCGTCGTCGAGGCGGGCAATGTGCGCGTGCAGGCGGTCGGCACCGCATTTTCGGTGCGCCGGCGCGAGGGCGGCGCCGATGTGATCGTGACCGAGGGCGTGGTCGAGGCCTGGGCCAACGGCGCCGAAGGGCAGAAGATCCGGATCGTCGCGGGCGCGATGGCGTTCGTCGCCGACAATGCCGCGGTCAGGCGGCCGGAGCCGGGCGCGCCGGCGGTCGAGCGCGCGCTGGCCTGGCGATCGGGCAAGATCGACCTGGTCGCGACGCGCGTCGATGACGCGATCGCGGAGTTCAATCGCTACAATCGCCGCCGGATCGTGCTTCGCGATGCCGCGATCGCCGACGAGCGTGTCGACGGCGTGTTCCGCACCGACGATCCGGTCGGCTTCTCGCGCGTCATCGCCGGGAGCTTCGGCGGCTCGGTCGACCTGTCCGGGCCTGAGGAAATCCGGATTGAATCCGAGCAGGTTACAGAAAAATGACATGGCGGTGAAAGGAAAATCCGGTCTTGGGTCTCCTTCCCTCCGGCGCGGCAGGAACCGCGCTCAAAAGGGGGGAATGACATGATCGACGGACTGGGCCGGAGCCTGCTTTTCACGACGACCGCGATCGCCATCGTGGCGGCAACGCCCGCAACGGCGCAGACGCGTTCCTTCGACGTTCCGGCGCAGGCCGCGGAGACCGGGATCGCCGCGCTCGGTCGCCAGGCGGACATCCAGATCGTGGCGGCGCGCAAATATACCAAGGGCAAGCAGACCCGGGCGGTGCGCGGCCCGCTCAGCGTCGAGCAGGCGCTCAGCCAGCTTCTCGAAGGGACCGGTCTCGTCGCGCGTTCGACGGGAGGTCAGACCTATATGGTGGTCCCTTTCGCCGCGGGCGGCCAGACGGCTGACCGGGAGGCGGCGCAGGCCGGACGCGGCACGATCGTCGGCAGCCTGAAGGAGGCGAGCACCGGGGCGGCGCTCAAGGGCGCGCGGGTCCTCGTCCGGGAAACGGGCGACGTGGTCGCCTCCGACGAACTCGGCCAGTTCCGCTTCGCGAACCTGCCCGCCGGTCATGTGACCCTCGAGGTTTCCTATCTCGGTTATCCCGAGACTTCGGTTCGCGTCGAGGTGATCGCACGCGAGACCGCGAGCGCGCCGATCATGCTGACGGCGGCGGGGCGGGATCCCGAGATCATCGTCATGGGCCAGATCTCCGCGCGTGCGCAGGCGCTCAACCAGCAGCGGACCGCCGAGAACAGCACGACGGTGGTGTCGGGCGACCTGCTCGGCAATTTCAACGGCACGACCATCTCGGATTCGCTGCGGCGCGCGCCGGGCGTGTCCTTCCTGCAGAACGACCAGAGCGGAGACGGCACCAACATCCTCCTCCGTGGGATGTCGCCCGATTACAACCAGGTCAGGCTGAACGGTGTCGCGCTCGCCGAAACGCGGGGAACGGGCCGTGCGCCGGATCTGAGCACCCTGCTTTCGGACGCCGTTTCCGAAATCAGGATCAGCAAGACGCTGCTCGCGAGCCAGGGTGGCGCCGGCACCGGGGGGCTTGTCGAGATCGAGACCAAGTCGCCGCTCGATCGTCCGCGCCGCTATTTCAACATCAGCGTCGACGGCACCCAGCGCGGCAAGGGCTTCGGGCGCGAATATTCCGCTTCCGCGACCGGCTCCCTGCGGTTCGGGCCGAACGACAATTTCGGCGTCAGCGCGTCGTTCCAGCATCGTAACCAGGATCTGTCGACCTACTCCTATTCCCTGAATACCATCCTGGGGCCTTATCTCCCGCTCGCCGCCAACGGACTGCCGGCGCGTGTCAATTTCCTCGATCCGCTGATGGCGTTCCCATTCTTCGACGGCGCGGACTATTATGTGGCGACGGTGTCGGTCGCCCGCAATTCCTATCAGGCGGAGACCAACAATCTCACGCTCGGCGCCGAGTGGCAGGTGGACAGCGCGACCAATCTGCGGCTCGATTATGTGCGATCCGACCAGCGTCGCGACGCGTTGTCGGTCAAGACTTTCGTGAGCGGCGGGGGCAGTTATCAACTCAACCGCCCGGTGCCGGCGCTCGGGGGCGCGCTGCGGACCGTCTATCTGGCGCCCGCCTCGCCCGTCATGTCGGTCAACAACGACGTCCAGTACGACCCGGATTACACCAGCAAGTCCGATACGGTGAGCTTTCGCGGGACGACCGCGTTCGGCGCGCTCTCGCTCGACTTCGGCGCGGGTTATGCAAGAGGCGCCGAATCGCGGCCTTTCTCGGGCAGTTTCACGGTCGACAGCCGGTTCACCCTATCGCCCGGGTCCCCGCTGATCGCGCCCGAAGCCTACAATGCCGCGGTCGGGGGGATCGTCACGCTCTTCGGTCCGCGATCGGGCACGGCGGTGCCTGTCCCGCTGCTCACGGCCGCCGGTTACGAGGCGTTGCGGAACAATCTGGTCACGAGCAACTTCCAGGGCCTGTCGGCCCAGCAGGGCATCGACGGCGGATCGACGCAGTGGAACGCCAATCTGAGCGCGAAATACGATCTCGCCGGCGGGATACTCGATTATGTCGAGGCGGGCGTTCGATATGACCGCCGGCGCTTCTCCAGCAGGGCCGGTTCTTCCATCGGCTATTTTCATCCGGACGGCGGCACGCCCGTCAGCAATGTCGGCCTTGCCTTCGAGGAGCAGTCATATGCCCCGGTGACGGGCGCGGATACGATCTACAGGTCGCTCAGCAGGGCTTCCGTCATCGATCTGTTCAGCCGGATGAGCGATCTCGAGAGGCTCGGTTATGAGTTCAGCGAGGTCGAGTTCGATTCCACGCTCTCACGGCAGCAATATACGCGAGAGGAGGATCTCGCAGGGTTCGCGCAGGGGCGGCTCAATCTCGGCCGGGTCGAGGTCATCGGCGGCGTCCGCGTCGAGCTGAACCGGGTCGATGCCTTCTTCGTCAACGGGGTCCGGGTCACCGACGCGCAGGGTCAGTTCGACCAGCTCTATTATGACCGCACGCTTCGCCTGGAACAGGGGCGGGGACGGACGACGAATTTCCTGCCCCGGATCCTCGCCAACTGGCGGCCGCAGGAGAATCTGGTTTTCCGGGCGGGCTATTTCTCGACGGTCGCGCGGCCGCAGATCCAGCTCCTGAATTCGGCGCGCACGATCAGCTATGATGCCCGTCGCTTCTTCGGGCCGGCCGGCGGTCAGCCGGGTCTCATGATCAATTCCGGAAACCCCGATCTTCTGCCCGCGCGAACGCATAATTTCGACGCCAGCGCGGAATGGTATGACGGCAATGTCGGCGTCATCAAGGCGAGCGTTTTCCTGAAACGGATCCGCAACCTGACCGAGTCGAACACGTATGTCGAGGGTGGTTCGCTCGACGGACTCGAACTGCCGGATCACCCCTTGCTTGACGCCATCCCGGCCGATGTCTTCATCGCTTATAATCGCCCGATGAACAATCCGGACATATCGACGATCTGGGGCCTGGAGCTCGAGGCCGAGCGGCGGCTCACATTCCTGCCCGGCTTCCTGTCCGGCCTGGGCGTCTATGCCAATTACACCTATAGCGACAGCCGGAAGACCACGCTGTTTCCTTATGTCGAACCGGTCTTCAATCCCGATGGAAGCTTCAGCAGCTTCGAGCCGAGGTCGGTGACGCGCAGGACGCGCTTCGAAGGATCGCCACGTCATTCCGGCACGCTCGGGCTCACATACACGCGGCCGGGCACGGACGCGACGCTCTACTACACGCTCCAGTCGGACCGGTTCAGCTTCGCCGATAATTTTCTGGTCAACGGATATGCCGCGCCGTTCAACTCCCTCGATCTGCGCGTCGTCCAGACGCTCAAAATCGCCGGCTCATCCGTTCGGTTGTCGTTCGAGGCGAATGACCTGCTGAAGGGGACGGGCGACCCGAACACCCAGAATTACCGGGCGAGCGGTACGTCCAGGAAATACTATATGAGCGGCTATTATCACGGCGGCCGTCGGTTCGCGCTGGGACTGTCGGCGACCTTCTGACAGGTGCGGTGAATGCGGAGGGCAAGGGGGCGGAGGCCCTCTTGCCGACGGTGCCGGCAGCCAATGTTTCCCGGACGGCGCGCGACGGGTGGATCAGGAAAATCGCGAGGCAAGGCGCGGTGCGGCGATGCCGGACACCGTTCGTCGATCCGTGTGGAAAAGGATGACATGATGAAGGTGACGGTGTTGCTGATGGCGGCCTTCGGTCCGATACTGACCGGGTCGACGGGTGCCTGGGCCGCGCCACCGGCGGGCGAGCAAGGGCCGGCGGCGACGCGCTCCGGGCCGGATATCCGGCGCGGCAGGCTCCCCAATGGATTGAGCTATTTCATTGAGAGAACCAGCGGGCAGGCGGACAAGGTCCAGGTCCTGCTCAATGTCCGGGTCGGACTGATGCACACGATGCCGGCCGATACCGAGGCTGCCCATGTTCTCGAGCATGTCGTCGTCGAGAATGTCCGCGATCGCGCGTCGAAAGGGACGCTGCTCGACCGTCTTAAGCCATATGGCGGCCGCATCTACGGAGCCAGCACGTCGTGGGAGATGACTTCCTACGGCCTGATGCTGCCGGCCGGGGATGCCGTCGCGCTGTCCACCGGGCTGGACATCCTCACCGACTGGGCTTCGCCGCTGCCGATTTCGGATGAGGATGTCGACCGCGAACTCAAGGTGGTGGCGGCGGAAAGCCGGAACGGGAACAACGCCCAGCGATGGTCCTGGACCATGATGCACCGGACCTGGTACCCCGACAGCCCCGCCTATCACGCCGTATTTCCGCCCGTCGGCACCGTCACCTCGACACATGCAGGCGTCCGCGCGCTTCATTCGCGATATTATGTCCCGGGGAACATGGCGGTGATCGTCACCGGCCCGGTCGATCCCGACGCGATCCTCGCGGAACTCGAGAAAAGCATGGGCCGTATACCGGCCGGACAGGCCGGAGCGCAGCCCGATCTCACCATCCCCGCGCTCAAAGGCGGCGGGTATGTGCCGATAACGCATCCGGATCAGCGGACCGCCGAAATCAACATAAGCTACAAGATCCGCCGCGCCGCGCATGGAACCGAGGCGCGCGTGAAGGAGGAGGCGCTTTACCGTCTCGCCGGCGCGCTGTTGCGCGACAGCATCGGCGAGCTGAGCGCGCGCTACGGCGCTCCTGTCCCGTCCGCGACTGTCGCCGGCGCATCCTATAATTACGCGAGCTATATCAAGGCCGCCGCGGTGGACGTCTGGGCGGTCACGGCACAGGTCCGTCCCGGAAAGATCGGCGCCGCCTTTACAGATCTGTTCCGCTTCATTTCTTCGGTGCGACGCGTCGGCTTCTCGTCCGCCGAAATCGAGCAAGCCAGGGCCATGGCATTGCCCGAAATCAGGAGCGATCCCGCCACCGATGCCGCCTCGAAATGGCAGGCCTATTTCCAATATGGCGATTTCGGTGCGACGCCGCTGCAATTGCGCACGGCGATCGATGCGATGACGGTCGCCGAGGTCAATGCGGGCCTCCGGAAGATCCTGGACCCCGCGCAACGCGACATCTTCGTGATCCATCCCGAACAGGATCGCGGCGCAGTGCCGTCGAGGTCCAGCCTGGCCAGGCTCATCGCGGCGGCTGACCGTGCGCCGCCGATCGCCCTGGCCCCGCCGGCTCCCAAGGTTCCGACATTCGCGCCGATCCCGCCCGAGGCCATCGCGCCTGTCGCGGCCGTGCCGGAGACGAACGGGTATCTCCGGTGGCGCCTGCCGCGATCGGGCGCGACATTGCTGTTCCGCAAGACAGACGCGGATGCCCTGATCGTGATGGGGCGCCCGGGTGGAGCCTCGCGACTTCCCGCCGCCCTGGCCGACGCCGCGCTGATCGCCGGCGATGTCGTCGTGGAATCCGGATTCGCCGGGCTCGACGGCTTCGAGGCGAGGCGCTTTCTCGATACTGCCCGCATCGCCATCTTGCCCATCTTCCGCTACAATCGCGAGGGCCTGAGAGCCTCCGGCCCCGTGGAGCAATGGCCGCTCCTGGTCCGGGTGACGCGCGCGCAGATCATGCAGCCGCAGTGCCGCCCGGAAGCTTTCGACGATTATCTGTCGATGATCGAGCGTGTGCGCCATGAGGCGCATTCATCCGCGCTTTCCCGGATCAGCCTGGACAGTGCGGTGGCCGCGGCAACGGGCAGGCGCCTTGCTCCGCAACTCGAAAGCCGCCCGGACTTCAGGGCGACTTGCGACGCCTATGCGGCGATGCTGTCCGACACCAGCGATATGACGATCGTCGTCGAGGGGAAGCTGGACTCCGAGACCGTCTATCGCTCGTTCGCCTCCACGCTCGATATCCCCGCGAGAGGAAAGCCCGGCCAGCTGGAGCGTCACGCGCTTCCCGACAGTATCGCCTCGCGAACGGTCGTGAATGACGGGCTCGACAGCGCGACGGTCATACTTGTCCTGCAGCACGGCAAGAGGGTCACCAGCGCCGACGCCTCGGGCCTGGTCATCAAGGAAATCATGAAACGACGCCTGACCGACCGGCTGCGGCGCGTCGAGAAAGGCGTGTACAGCGTGATCGCCGACTATTCGATCGGTACGTCGCCCGACAGCGCTGCTTTCGGTGTCGAGTTCAAGTGCGCGCCCGGCGATGTGGAGCGATTGATCGGCGCGGTGAAGGACGAACTGCGTCGCGTGCGTGAGGAAGGCGTGAGTGCGGACGAGCTCGCATATTCGCGTCGCTTTCTGGCCGAGCAGCCCGTATCCGCGGATTCCACGGTCGAGAACTGGATTGCGTGGGGCACGGTGTCGCGGCATCCGCTGCCCGACGACCAGCAGGTGCAGCTGTGGATCCGCGGCTTTTTCGATCCCGCGAAACTCGCCGAGTTCGTGCAACTGCCTGTCCGATAAGGGCGGGCCGGGCGGGAGCTTCCCGGCGGCGGAGGGTGGCGGTAATGCCGACCATTCTCGGGCCGGGGATCTCCGAGGCTGCCTGGATTGAGGCTGCCCCGTCAGCGCAGCGTCCGTTCGCGCAGCGTCGGAATGTCGGCGCTCGATGCCGCGGCCGTCGTATCGAGCCTGATGCGCTTGAGCGGGATTGTGCCGACGGGGATGGATTGCTCGATGACGAGGTCGTCGCCCAGTTGCTCGAGCGTCCGGTCGAGGCTGGTCACGTCGCTGCACCAGATCTGTTCGGCGTCGCGGTCGCGTGACGGATCAGGGCCGGTGCCGTTCGCGTCGAACGCGACCGGGCGCATCTGGACGCGTTCGCCGCCGCTCAGCTCGACGCCATAGTCGGGGCGGCCCGTGCTTCTGAGGACAAGGCGTCCTTCGGTCGCCCAGGCGGTCGACATGCCTTCGGTCACTTCATAACCCAGGCCGCTCAGGCCCTGGAGGACGGCGGCGCGGCGGTGGGCGAGTGCCCTTTCGGCGCGGTGGGTGGTTATCGCGGCTTCGATCGTTGCGGTCCGTTCTTCGACCTGTTCGGTGGTGAGCGTGTCGGCGTCGATCGCGTCTTGGGCCATGTCCATGCCCGCCGCTTCGGCCTCGGCGAGTGCGAGGCGGAGTTGCGAGATCGCGCGCGCGCGTTGGCGTATGGCGGTCAGCGCGCGTCCGGTCTCCACCTCGAGCGCATCGAGGATGAGATCGCGTCTCGCCTTTGGAGCCTCGGCGGTCTCGGCGAGGCGGGCGTGCCAGTCGATCGTGTCGACGCGCGTGTCGGTTCGCGCGATCTCGGCGATCCGGGTCTCGATCCGTTCGATCGCGGGATCTTCGGGGCTGGCGGGCTGTGTCTTCAGCCAGTCCTGGAAGCTTTGGGCGGGCGCGTCGTCGCGCAGTCTTGCCGCAAGCCTGTGATCTGGGGATTGGGTCTCCCTGGCGGTGAGCAGCAGCAATGCCTGCGAGACGGCGGCCGGGTCGGCGTTCCGGAGGCCGTTTTCGAGTTCCGGGGCGAGCGGCGCGCCCGCGTTTCGGAGGCGGTTGAGGAGCGCCTGGGCCGCCTCGCGTTCACGGCGCTGTCGCGCTTTCGCCTGGGCTTCCCTTTTCGCGGCCTGTTCGAGCCGCCGCTGGAGGTCGTCGCGCAGGAACGCCGCCTCGACGGGGGCCTGTTTCTGGAGATCTGCGAAGCGGTCGGCGGCGATGAGGGCGGCCAGGGCGTCGCGGCGCGCGCGTGTCGCCGCGATGTCCGCGTCGTCGATCACGGCGTTCTTCCGCCCGATCCGGATCCAGTCGGCGATCGCGGCGTCGACGCGCGCCAGCTGGCCCTGGCAGATCCCGATCAGTTCCTCGCGCGTCACGATGCGCACGACCTTGGGACCGCTCATGACCGTTCCCCCATCGCTTTCGCGATGACGGCGCGGAGCCGCGCCTTCTCATGTTCGGGATCGTGGAACCAGCGATGCGAGGACACGCGGTGGATGACCGGGATCGAGCGCTTGAGGACGCCGGGCCGCCACATCTCCCTGGCGCGCGCGGTCTCCAGCAGGCCGTGGCGCGGTGCGTCACATTCGATGCCGATGCCGTAAAGCCCGGTGCGCGGATCCTCGATCGCGAAGTCGAGCCCGAAGGCGCCTTCGTCATTGACCGGGGCGGGCTCCCAGCCGAGCCTGCGGATCTCTCCGGCGACCGCCGCCTCGAGCCCGTCGCCCAGCCGGTCGTCGCGCCGGACGGTGCGGCGCTGCTCGGGCGTCAGGCGGGTCAGCAGCGCCTCGGCGGCGTCGAGCTCGCCCTCCGAGATGCAGCGCGCATATTCGAACCAGGCCTGCAGGAAGTCGCGCGGGGACGCCGCCTGGCGCCGTGTCGAGAGCATGTCCGAGATGAGCGGGATCGGCATCGAGGTGACCAGGATGATCTTGCGCCGGGCGCGGGTCACCGCGACATTGAGCCGCCGTTCGCCACCGGCCTGGCCGAGCACGCCGAAGGCGCGCCGGAAACTGCCCTGGGCATTGCGCCCGAAGGTCGAGGAGAACAGGATCACGTCGCGTTCGTCGCCCTGCACATTCTCGACATTCTTGACGAAGAAACCCATGTCCTCGCCGCCCTCGACCCGGTCGCGCTCGCGCATCAGCGCGTTCCGGAAGTCCGGATCGGCCTCGGCGCGCTCCTCGAGCACTTCCTCGATCAGGTCAGCCTGCTTGCGGTTGAAGGTCACCACCCCGATCGTCGACGGTGCCGCGCCGCCCTTGCTCCAGAGATCCTTCAGCACATCCGCGACGCGTTCGGCTTCCTTCGGGTTGGTCTGGTCCTCATAGACGCCGTCGACCCGGATCAGCTCGATCGGACGGACCCGCCTGATCTCGTCGGACGGGTGGCGCGCGGGCACGCTCAGCCGGTTCACATAGAAGGAGGCGTTCGAGAACTGGATCAGCTCGCGATAGGCCGAGCGGTAATGGATGCGCAGCGTCGTCGAAGGCAGCACGGTCTTGGCGAGCTGCAGCAGGTCGGGGCAATCCTTGATCTCGCGCCGGTTCCAGGTCTCGGCGAGCGCCTCGCGTTCCTCCTCGCCGAGCTCGTCGCCTCCCTCCTGCCCGTCATAGATCTCGGCCTCGTCGCTCTCGACCCGGCTCGCGAAGAAGGCGGTGGGCGGCATCTGCTTCTCGTCGCCGCTCACGATCATCGCGCGGCTGCGATACAGCGTCGGCAGCGCATATTCGATCGGCATCTGCGACGCCTCGTCGAAGATGACCGTGTCGAACAGCGCCTTGCGCAAGGGCAGGAGGCGACTCGCGACATCGGGGTTCACGAGCCAGACCGGCCGGAGCTGCATGAGGCCGAGATCGGCGCCCTGGTCGACGAACTCGCGCAGCCGCTTCGCGCGCACGCCGCGATAGCGGGTGATGTCCTCCCATTCGCGCAAAGGCCTGAGCCGGGTCATGTCGAGGCCGTCGACGAGCAGCCGGCTGTTGAGCTCGCGCATCTCGCGATCCGCCGCCGTCAGCGATGCCGCCTTCGCCTCGAGCTCCGCCGCCTCGAGCAACAGGTTCGGGTCGGCCGCCTCGAGCCTGGATTTCCAGGCAAGCCGCGCCTCGGTCGCGACGATCCGGCGGACGACGGGCTCGAGCTCGCCTCCGGGCAGCGCCTCGAGGGTGTCGCGCACGCGCGCCAGCTCGGCGAACACCGCCATCACGGTCTCGCCGAGCTGGGGAACGCGCGCACGGAAGCGCTGATAGGCAGCGATGGCGGGGGCGTCGCGCTCGAGCGGGGCGACACGTGCCTCGTTCGAAAGATCCTGCGCGATCATAGTCGCGGCCATGCCCGTCCAGTCCTCGCTCATCCATGGCGAGAGCCTGGCGAGCGCGGCGAGGCTCGCGGTGCGCGCCGCGTGGCGGGCCAGGCCCTGGTCGATTCCCTCGATCATGTCCCCGACCGCCTGGCTGCTGGCGGCGCGCGCCATCGCGAAGGCAGTGGCGGGGTCGGGATAGGCCTCGAGCCGGGCGACGAGCGCTTCGGTGGCGGCCAGCGCTCTGAGCGCGCCGCGCGCGGCTTCGGCCAGCGCCGGCGTCCTGAGCGGCGGCAGGTCGCCCGACGGTTCGCCGATATCGGCGATCGCGTCGATGAGCCGCGTGCGGACCGGGCGGAGATCCCGTTCGCGGTGAAGCGCCGCGCCAAAGGCTTCCGCGTCGAGGAGCCCTTCGCGCCGGAACAGCCGCTTGCGGCGGAGGCTTGCGAGCCAGCGCAGGGGCGACAGGCTCTGGAGGAAGGTCGGGCGGCGGAGCAGCCGGTCGGAGGTCCCGACCCATTCATCGAGCGCCTCGTCGTCGAAGGTCAGCGCGACCGCGATCGCGTCGTCGGGCGCGACATCGGCGGGGAGGCGCAGCAGGTCCTTCTCGATCCCGGCGAGATTGTCCTGGACCGGCGTCGTCGCGGGCGGACGCGTGGCGGCGCCCTTCAGGGTCTCGAGCCAGCGCGCGAGGCGGTCGCGCGACAGCTGGTCGAGGCCGCGCAGGGCCGCGCCGTGATCCTGCGACCATTGCCGATAGGGCGCGGGGTCCTCGATCGAGACCGCGTCGGGCGTGCGCTCCACCACCGACATGCGTTCGCGTTCGCTCGCGGCGAACCCGGCCACGTCTCCGGCGAAGGTTCCGAGCGCGCCCTCGTCGACGCCGAAGACCCGCGTGTCGGCCAGCGCGCTCCCCTCGTAGCGCGCCGGCAGCCAGAGTCGCGCGACCGGTGCGCAGGTCTCCTGCAGGACGGCGAGCCGGCCGGGATCGAAGCCGCCGAGCAATGCGCGCAGCGACGGCACCGACGGTGTCGCTCCCTCGTCCGCGAGGCCGATCAGGTCGCCCAGGATCAGGCGATAGCTGAGCCCGGTCTGCTCGTCGCTCCGGTGGAGCGCCCGATGCTGGCCGTCGAGCTCGCGCTCGAGCGCCTCGATCCGCGCCGCGGTCTGCCGGCGCTGCTGGCGCCAGCCGCCTGTCCCGAAGCCGCGCTGGTGAAGCTCCTCGAGCTGTTCGCGCACGCTCTGGATGACCGTCTGGCGATCCTTGTTCACGTCGTTGACCATGACGACGCGCTCGCCGAGCCCGGCCGCGTCGAGCCGCTTGCGGACCACGTCGAGCGCCGCCTGTTTCTGGCAGACGACGAGCAGGCTGCGGCCGGTGCCGATCGCGTCGGCGACCATGTTGACGATGGTCTGGCTCTTGCCGGTGCCCGGCGGTCCCTCGACGAGCAGTCCGCGTCCACCCCGGGCCTCGAGCACAGCGGCTTCCTGCGAGGGATCGCTGTCCGCCGTGAAATAGCGCTCTTCCTCGGGGACATCGGCCGGATCGCTTCGCTCGACATCCTCGCCGGTGCGCAGCGCGGTCTCGAGGCTTGTTCCGGCAGGCGGCATCGCCTTCAACTGGCGGAGGTCCTCCATCACCGCCTGGCCGAGGAAGCCGAGATGGAACAAGGCCGCCGAGCAGACGATCCGGTCGTCGCCGGCCTTGATCTTCAGGTCCCTGGAGGGGAGAGGCGCGAGTTCGCGCCCGTCGACCGCTGCGAGCTCGCGGAACGCGTCGACGACCTCGGCGGCGTTGACCGACGCGCGCGCCAGCATCTGGTTCGCCTTGTCCTGCCATGCGTGCGCCGCATCGATGCCCAGCAGTGTCTCGAAGGCGGGGTTCAGCCGCACTTCCTCGCGGTCGCGGTCGAAGGCGAGCGTCACCCGGCCGCGCGAGCCGGTCTCGGGGACGAGCCGGATCGGCCAGAGCAGCACCGGCGCGATACGCGGCCTGGTGGTCGCACGGGCTTCCTGCATGGTGAGGAAGGGGAATCCCAGGAACAGTCCGTTGATGCCGGTGTCGCGGCGGTAGAGCGTCGCATGCGAATGGAGCGTGCGCAGGCGGCGCTCGAGCCTCGGATCCGCCGCGAGCGGCGCCGGGTCGATCTCGACGCTCTGCTCGTTCCTGAGCAGCAGATGATCGAGCAGGGCCCTGGCCGGGCGCCTCGGGCTGTCGAGCTCGACGAGATCGATCCGCGAACTGGTCTTGCCGATCACCATGCGGGTGAGCGGACCGCGCATGATCGACCCGGTGATGCGACGCGCGAAGAAGTCGAGGAGCGTCGCCACATAGGTCTGGCGGGGCGGCTGGCGCCAGCTCTCCGGCGGAACGCCGAGCAGCGCGAGTGCGCGCGCGACCGGCAGGCGGCGCTCGAGCCGGAACTGGTCCGCCCATTCGTCGACACGGTCGAGCCCGCAGCGCGCGAACCCTTCGAGCCTGGCCTCGATCTCCGCATGGAGCTCGCGCCTCGGCCGGCCGAGCCATGCGAGCGCCGCGTCGCGGTCGAAATGCTCGACCCCCGCGCGTCGCGCCGCCTGTTCGGCCTCCCCGACGATCGCGTCGGCCGAGCGGAACTGCGAAGCGGCCGCGCCCAGGAGGAGGATGAGATCCTCGTCCTCGGTGATCTTGCGCTCGATGATCGCGAGGAGCCCGGGATGGTCGGTATCGGGCAGGATGTGGCGCTGCTCCTCCCAGATGCCCGCCAGCCGGCTTCTGGAGGTCGAGAGCGCGAAGACGCGCAGCTTCGTCTCGTCGAGCTCGACCTCGAGCTGGCGCGCCCGGTCGCGCACCCGCGTCTCGCGGCGCTTCAGGCGCGAGAGCCAGACCTCGCTGTCGTCTCGCTCGAGCCGGTCGGGGACGGGGCCGGTGATGAGCGCATAGCCTTCGTCCGGGTGATCGATCAGCCAGCCCGGCGTGACGATCTCGCCGCGCACCACGAGCGGCATGGCGGGGTTGAGCGCCTTGAGCGCGAGCGCCAGGCGCATGTCCTCGGATGCGTCCTCGAGCGCGGCGATCGCGCGGATCTCGGCGCGGAGGTCCGCATGGAGCCCGGCTTCCTCGATCCAGGTCGCGAGGTCGCCGCGCAGCAGCAATTGCCTCGCCTCGTCCCAATGTTCCGCTTCCGCGGCGGCGAGCGCGAACTGCGCGGCGCCGACATGCCGCCGGCCGCCAAGCGCGATCGCGCGTTTCGCACGGTCGTCGCCGGGCGCGCCAAGCCGCGGCGGGGCCTGGGGAATGTCTCCGTCGAGCCAGCGCCGGACCTCGGTCCAGCCCCAGCGGGCGCGGCGGTCATGGGCGAGCAGGCCGCGCAGCAGCGCGTCGATCTCGGGCGCGAGGCCATCGGGGATCGGCGCGCCGTTGGTCAGCACGTTGATGAGATAGGCCTGGTCGTCCGCGCCCGCGAAACAGGCGCCGCGGGTCACCTGCTCGAGGATGAGCATGCCGAGGCCCCACCAGTCGCTCGCGGCGGCGACGCCGCCGGCGACCGCCTCGGGCGCGGTGTAGCGCGTGATCTCGAGCGGCGAGACGATGTCGAGGTCATAGTCGGACAGCCGCGCCGAGCCGAAGCCGGTCACCACCAGGTCGAGCGGATCGCGCGCGCGCACCATGATCGCGCCGGGCCTCAGGTCGCGGTGCCGGAGCCCGCTCTCCGCGATCGCCGCCAGCGCGGCGCCGACTTCGGCGAGGATGCGCGACAGCGTCGGCAGGTCATCGGCAAGGAGTCCGAGATCGGCGAGGGTGCCGCCCCTCAGATCCTCGGTGACTTCATAGGCGCGCTCGCCATGGCGACCTGTCTCGAGGATCTCGGGCACATGGTCGCGGTCGAGCGTGCGCAGCACCTCATGGACCTCGGGGTCCGGCTCGCTGCCCTGCGCGTACAGGGTGAGGACCGCCTCGCGGCCGTCCGAGGCACGCGCCGCCTCATAGCGTTCGCGGACATGGCTGGTGGTGGGCAGCCGCCTGAGCAGCCGCCAGTCGCCGATCATGGTCTTGGAAGCGGATGCAGGTGCGGACTGGAGCGGCCGCGCGGGCGTTCCGGTGGCATCGCCGGCGGCGGGCGGCGGCGGTGCGGAAGTGGCGGCTTCGGCCTCGACGATGTCGGCCCCGCAGGTCGCGCAGATAAGGTCGCCGGGTTCGGCCGGGTGGCCGTTCGCGCAAGCCGGCGTGGCGGCGGGCGAGGGGGGCGGCGGCGCTGCGGCGTCCGGCCGCCAGCCCGGGGCGCGGATCGGCACGCCGGAGAGCGGCCAGTCGCATTGCCTGCCGTCGATCTCGCCTTCGCAGAAGATCTCGCCGACCGAGCGCTCGGTCGCGCAATTGGGGCAGAAGCGCATCATGCGGGCATCGCTCCGAGGCTGTCCGAGGTGACCGCTGCATGGCCGGCCGAAGCGAGCAGGCGCCTCAAGCGCGCGAGGTCGCCGCGCGCCGGAATGCCCGCGATCCACGCGTCGCCGGCCTCGTCGAACATCACGTCGAGCCTGTGGTCGCGCGCGTCGCGTGTCCGCTCGAAGCCGGCCAGCGCCGCGCCGCGTTCGGTGAGGATATGGAGTTCCTGGTTGTCGCTGCCCCTGAGCGCGAGCGTCTGGGGCAGGTCGGAGCGGAAGGGGCCGGTCATGAGCGCGTCGATCAGGCCGGGGTTGGCGGCGAGCCAGTCGGAGAGTTCGGCATGGTCATGGCCGGTGAAGACGAGGATCGCGCTGTCGCTAACGTCCCTCCAGCCCTGGAGCAGGCGGGCAAGCGCGTCCGGCTGGTCGAAGGGCTCGCCGCCCGAGACGGTGAGCCCGTCGGCCTGGTCGGCGAATGCCGCAAGCGCGCCGATCAGCTCCTCGACCGGAATGTGCGTCTCGCCTTGATGCCAGGTGTCGACGGAGATGCAGCCGGGGCAGCGGATCGAGCATCCCTGCAGCCACAGCCCGACCCGGCGGCCCGGCCCCAGCGTGGTCACCGGAAAATGGAGGCGGGAAAGCGCGACGCGCATCAAGCGTCCCCGAGATCCAGGCTGGTGACGAGGCCTGCATCGATCCGGCGGATGACGGCCGGGCCGGCTCCCTCGCGTTCGAACAGCGCGCGCGCCAGCGGATTGATCAGATGCGCCTCGATCTTGTTGCGGATGCCGCGGCCGCCATTGGACAGGTCGTCGGTGCAGAGTCTCCTGAGCTCGGCGTTGGCTTCCGGCGACAGCGAGACCTCATGTCCCGAGGCCTTCGCGTCGTCGAGGACCGAGGCCGTCATCGCGTCGAAGATCCTGGCGGCGACATCGTCGCGGATGAAGTCGAAGACGATGATGTTCTCGCCGAACCGGTTGAGGATCTCGGGCCGGTTGAGGACGAGCTTGAAATGCGCCTCGATCTCGGCCCGGACGCGCGCGCGGACCTCCTCGAAGGGCTGGTCGGGCGTCACATTGGCGCGCCGGACGCCGTCGGGCCCGGTCGAATAGATGCCGAGATTGGAGGTGAAGATGATCAGCGCTTCGGAGAAATAGACCCGGTCGCCGCGCCCCGAGGTGAGCACGCCATCGTCGAGGATCTGGAGGAACTTGTCGAGGATGCGCGGATGCGCCTTCTCGATCTCGTCGAAGAGCACCACGCTGAAAGGCTTCTCGCGCACCGCGTTGGTGAGCTCACCGCCCATGTCGTAGCCGACATAGCCGGGCGGCGCGCCGATCAGCCGCTGGTCGGCATGTTCGGCGCTGAACTCGGACATGTCGAAGCGGATATAGGCGCTCTCGTCGCCGAAGAGCAGCTCGGTGACGGTCTTGGCGAGCTCGGTCTTGCCGACGCCGGTCGGCCCGGCGAGGAAGGCGATGCCCCTCGGCCGGCCGCCCCGGCGGCCGCCGCCGATGCCGGTGGCCGCGCGCTTCACGATGTCGAGCATATGGACGACCGCATGGTCCTGCCCCATCACGCGGCGGCCGATCGTGCCGGCGCCTTCAGCGATCGTGCGGTGCTCGATCTTGCGCCAGGCGTCCTCGGTGACCCCGACCTTGTAGCGGCGCACGGCCTCGCCGACGTCGCCGATCTGGACCCCTTCGGTGCGCGCGAGCTGCGCGACCGCGTTGAGGTCGACGAGGAGCATGCCCTCGGTCGCGTCGACAAGGTCGTCACAGGCGTCCTCGGCGGCTTGAGCCGATGCATCGCGCCCGCCAGGCATGCCGCGCACGAGCGATGGGGCGACCGCGCGCCGGACCGCCCGGTCGGGTGCGGCGATGGGGATATGGCGCAGGCGGGGATTGTCGATGATGAGCCAGTCGGGAAGGTCGCCTTCCTTCTCGACGATCCAGATGATGGTGTTGAAGCGCGGCGCACGGTCGGGGCCGACGGGACGGGCCTGTGCGATCTGGCTCACCACCAGCGCACGGGTGAAGAGCTGCTGCTCGGCGGGCGCGAGCGCGTCGGCGCGAATGATGAGCCGAGAGGCGAAGTCGATGACGAGCGCCACCGGCGGACCGTCGAGCGCCGCGAGTCGTTCGATGACCGCGCCCAGCAGGTCCGGGCCGGCCGCCGCGCGGCCATTGGCCGGGGTCAGCCCGAGCCGCGTCAGCACCGCGTCCGGATCGGCGTTCGCGCCGCCGGGGACCGGCAGTATGGCGAAGCCGCCCACCGGTTCGTAGCGGACGATGTCGGCATAGCCGGCGTCCGCCAGCGTGCCCGCGAGCACATCGGCGAGCGGGGCGGCCGCGACGATGTCGCCGATCGCGCGGACCTGGAGGTCGCGCACATTGCCCGTCAGCACGAACTGGCTCTTCAATGGCAGGAAACGCGTCAGGTCGCGCACCCAGCGCGGCCTCAGATCCTCACCCGTCACGTGTCATACCCCCGATGCCGGCCGCGCGCCGGCCTGAACGGCGAGACTAGCCGGATAGGCAGACCGGTCAATGCGGGGCGGGAGCGTTTCCGACGGTCGGCCTGCCCGATCGGCCGGGCCGCGAAACCGCGCGTTCAGCCCGTCGCTCTCGACGCCTGGCGCTCATAGGCGTCGGCGAGCTTGTGGTAGAATGTCGAGGCGGTGCTGTCCGCCTGCGCCCTGGCGCGTGCGCGCTCCTCCTCGGCGCGGCGCCTGAAATAGGATCGGTCGAGATGATTCATGATCGGCCTCCTCGATGTCACGCACGGCCATGCTGACTTTGTTTCGGACGCGAGTCGAGTCCGGGAATGGCGCCTTGCGGCCGGACTGACGGGACACATCGATCAGTGTGTGGAGGAGGGCCGCGCGGGGGCGCGGCGGACGGTGCGCGGGGCAATGGGCGCGCACTGGCGGCGTTGCCGCCAGAGGTCGCGCGTCGTTTGTGGCCCGCGCCTGCGCACTTGGGCTCCCGCCCGAGCGTCGCGGCGGCGGCTGGCCCCCAGGCCCGGGCGCACGCCGCCGCGCCGGGGCTTCGCCAAGGGCGCGGTTTTTTTTTGAGGTGGGCGCGCCTGGCGGCGCGCGGGCAGGGACCGGGTATCCGAGAGTTGGGGTGGATCCATGAAATGATGCCGGCGGTTCGGCGCCGGCATCATCCCTGTCATCGGATCAGAACTTGACGCCCAGGCCGACCATGCCCTGGTGGCGGCTGAAGTCCGCCTCATAGTTCGAATAGCGATATTCGACCTTGCCGTAGATCTTGTCGGAGATGCCGAGCTGATAGCCGGCGCCGACGCGGAAGCCGTCGAGATTGTCGCCCGACTTGGTCCGGGTGGTCCCGCTGCGATAGCTCGCGAGCACCCGGGCATTGGTATAGCCGGTCAGCAGATAGAGGCTGCTCTTCTCGGTCAGGCGATAGCCGGCACGGGCGATGACGCTCAGGTCGCGGCCGGCGCCGATGCAGGTGCGGTCGCCGGCGACCGCGACGTTCCTGACGCATTCGCGCGTCGTGCTGTCGTCATATCCCGCCTCGAAGCCCAGGAAGGACTTGTCGCCGACATTGCCGTCATAGCCGATCGCGAAGCCATAGGCGACGCCATCCGAGGATTCGCCCGCCGCGCTGACATTGTCATAGCCGGTGCGCAGTTCCGCGCGCAGGCCTTCGGCATGGGCCGCGGGCGCAGCAGCGAGGGCCGCCAGGACGGCGGTGGCGATGATCATCGATTTCATTGGAAGTCCTTGTTCTTACATGTCTTACAGCCGGGCGTCCCAGTCACCCGGTGCCGCGCCTCTAGGCGGGACGTTTCGTTCGCGCCACGATTATCGGCCGAAAATCTGTAATAAAGTTGCTCTATATTGTAATAATGCAACAGTTATGTGACGATTCACGTATCTGTCGTTCGTCTCGAACCGCCGTGATCGCTGGCCTGTCGATGGAAAGACGATCGCCGGACCGATTTCCGCAGCTGGGACGGCAAAGAAAATTCGCCGTGGCGCGAGATCCGCGGGCAACGGGAAGAGCGGTATCGCCTTGCCGCATCGGCGGCCGCATGCGCTATGGTGCGTCGGATCGCCTCGCCGCGGGCCCTGAAATGGCGAGAGGCTGATGGGAGATATTGTGGTCGATCGAAGCCGGAGAGTGGTGGCGAATCGTGCGGGAGCGATGATGCGCTGCGCCGTTATCGGCCTGTGCCTGGCGCTGGCCGCCTGCGCATCGGTGCCGGAACGCGTGGCCGGGGACGCGCGCCCGCTCCGGCTGGCGAGCTGGAACCTCGAATTCCTCGCCGAGCGCGACGGGGAGGGCTGCGCGCCGCGCGTCGCCGCCGACTATGTGGCGATGCGGCGGATCGCCGATGGCCTCGATGCCGATGTGATCGCGTTCCAGGAAGCCGAGAACGAGGTCGCGGCGGCGCGCGTGTTCGATCCGGCCCGCTATGTGATCGTCATGGAGACACGGGCCGGCGCGCCGAGGGGAAGCTGCGGCGGGCGCCATCCCGACAAGACGCTGATCCGCCAGGCGGTCGGGTTCGCGGTGCGCAAGGACCTGGCGTTCGAGCGCCATCCCGACCTGGCGGCGTTGAGCCTGGGCGATCCGCAGTTGCGCTCGGGTGTCGACATCACCGTGCGGCCGCGTGGCGCCGCGCCGATCCGGTTGCTCGGGCTCCATCTCAAGTCGGGCTGCTTCTCCGGCAGCGATGCCAGGGCCTGTCCGGTCCTGTTGCGGCAGGTGCCCGCGCTCGAGGCCTGGATCGACACGGCGGCGAAGGGTCCGGTGCGGTTCGCGGTGCTGGGCGACTGGAACCGCCGCCTGGCGCTCGCCGGCGACAGCGTGTGGCGCGAGATCGACGACGCCGAGCCCGCCAATGCCGATCTCCGGCTGGCGGATGACGGCGTCCCGCCGGGCTGTGATCCGCGCTATGACAGCTTCATCGACCATATCGTGCTCGACCGGCGGGCGGGTGCCGCCATGACCGGCTTTGCCGAAACGCGTTATGCGGCCGGCGAGAAGCATTATTCCGACCATTGTCCGGTAAGCGTCACGCTCGCCGGCTAGCGGGGGCCGGGTCACGCCGAATATCCTCCAGAACCGATCGACCCGGACTCGACATCCGGCCAACCGCTGTGCAGCGTCTCATGCAGGGGAGAATGTTCATGCGTATGATGCCGACGATCGCTCTCGAGGGCTTACTGGGGGTGGCCGGTGCCGCCGAGGCAAGGACATGGCCCAGCGCGGGTGGCTGGGATATCGGCGAAACCGACGACAGTTGCGGCATGATGATGCGTTATGAGGGCAAGGGCGCGACCGAACTTACCTTGTTTAGGCGTCTCGACGGAAGCGTCGAGATGATGGTGACCAATTCGGGATGGTCGACGGTGAAAGGCGAGGCCTACAAACTCAGCTATCACCTCAACGGAACCGCTTTTTCCGGTGAATCTTTCGGTATCGGCGACAAATATGACGTGAGGAAAGGCTTCGGCGCCTCCTTCAAGGCGGATTTCCTCCTGGATTTCCGCAAATCGACCTATCTCCATATCTACCGGGACGAGACGCTGGTCGATCAGTTGTCGCTGGCGGGAAGCGCCGCCGGCCTCGCGGTCCTCGAGCGGTGCCTGGCGCATGTTCGCGGCCTCCGCCTGGCCGAGCAGCGCGAGAAGCAGCGATGGGAGCATATCCCCGACGATCCTTTCAGTGGACCGAAGGGATCGAAGGCCTCGTCCGCGAAGGGCGATCCGGCGCGCTGGATCACCAATGACGACTATCCGGTCGCCGCGATCCGGGCGCGTGCCGAAGGGGTTTCGAGCATCGCCTGGACGATCGACGTGGACGGCCGGGCGATCGACTGCAAGGTCGTGCGATCGAGCGGAAATGCCGATCTCGACGCCGCGGCCTGCGCGGCGCTGACCAGGCGAGCCCGCTATTCGCCGGCGCTCGACGAGGCTGGAGATCCGGTCCGCTCCACGGGCCAGCGCGATGTCGGATGGAAGTTGCCCGAGGATTGAGCCCGCGCTTGTCCCGGACAGGGGCGAGGCCGTCCTTATTGCGCTTCAGGCGGATGCGAAACCGGTGCTAGGGGCTTGCGCATGAAGATCCGCGAGAAGGTCATGGCGTTCATCGCCCGTCTCTCACCCGAGCCCGTCTGCGACGACTGCGTCTCCGGGAAGCTTGGATTCACGCGCCAGCAGGTGGCCAGCCGCGCGAGCGAACTTGCGGGCCAGTCGGGATTCGAGCGCCGGATCGACCAGTGCACGCTGTGTGGCGCCGAGAAGAAGGTCACGCGCAGGGTCTGACCGGCGCCTCGCGCTCGCGCGCGACCGCGCTCTACGCCGTCTCGGTACGGCTTCGCCTCCTCGCCGCCGCCGGGCCGCCGCTGCGCCGCGTCCCGGCCTGACGGTGACGATCGCTGACGCGTAGATGGTCGCCGCCCGGTGGGCGGCGGCGTTTCTTGTTCGGCCTTCCCGGGTGCGCGGGTGCGGGCGGGGCTCGCTCCTGGACCCGCCGCGTGCGCCCGCAAGCCCTCGCAGGCTCGGCCTGCTCCGCTTCCGCTCCGCCCCTTGCGGGTGCGCTCGCCCGCTCCTGCGGGTCCTTCCGTTCGCCCTTGCCGCCCACCCCCGCTTCCCGGGGGCGGCCTTGCGAGGAGGGGAGCGGTGGAGACACGCAATGCCCAATGCCAAGCCCGGCCCGGACCCCGACAGCCGCGCCAATCTCTATGACATGGTGACCGCGCGCATCGTCGCCGAGATGGAGGCGGGGCGCTTCCCATGGGTCCGGCCATGGGGCGTCACCGAAGCCCCCGCGCCAGGCATGCCGCGCAACGCGCTCACCGGCAGGCCCTATTCGGGGATCAATGTGCTGATCCTGTGGCACGCGGTCATCGATGCGGGCTTTGCCAGCCAGAGCTGGCTCACCTTCCGGCAGGCGCAGGGTGCGGGGGGATGCGTGCGCAAGGGCGAGCGCGGCACGACGGTTGTCTATGCCGATCGCTTCACGCCCAGGGGGGAGGCCGAGCGCGCCGCCGAGGCGGGCGGCGATGTCCGCGTCGTGCCTTTCCTCAAGCGCTTCACCGTCTTCAACGTCGCGCAGTGCGACGGTCTGCGCGACGGGCTTGCGGGCGATCCGCCGCCGCTGCCCGAACGCGAGATCGTCCCCGCCGCCGAGGCGCTCATCGACGCGAGCGGCGCGGATTTCCGCGTCGGGGGCGACCGCGCCTTCTATGTGCCGTCGCAGGATTTCATCCGGGTGCCGCACCAGACGGCCTTTTACGATCAGGTCAATTATTACCGGACCTGTCTCCATGAGCTGACCCACTGGACCGGCCATGAGAGCCGGTTGGCGCGGGATTTCTCAGGCGCGTTCGCGAGCGAGGCCTATGCGCGCGAGGAACTCGCCGCCGAGCTGGGATCGGCCTTTCTCTGCGCGGCGCTCGGCATCGTGCCGACCGTGCGCCATGCCGATTATCTGGCGGGCTGGCTCGACCTGCTGCGCGGCGACAATCGCGCGATCTTCCGGGCCGCCAGCGCCGCCAGCAAGGCCGCCGACTGGCTGCTCGCCCTGCGCGACCGCGCCTCGGGTCAGGCGCTGGAGGTGGCGGCATGATCCTCATCCCCCATGAGCTCGATTTCGCGCTGCGCGCCAATGCCGTCGCCGGGCTGGCAAGCGCCGAGCGCGACCTGCGCTTCGACCCCGTGCCGGTCGTCAAGCTGTTCAATCCGGTCGGGGCCGCGACATGGCTCGCGACCGAGCTCGACGTGGACGGCGATACGCTGTTCGGCCTTGCCGATCTGGGCTTTGGCTGTCCCGAACTCGGCTATTTCAGCCTGTCCGAAATCGCATCCTTGCGACTGCCTTTCGGACTCCGCATCGAGCGCGACCTCCACTTCTCGACAGCGCATCCGCTGTCGCGCTGGGCCGACCATGCGCGCCGCGCCGGATCGATCATCGAGGCCCAGCGCATCCTCGCGGCCCTGCCGCCCGACGAGCTTCCGCCGCCGGACCCCGCATCCGGCGGCGGCTGACGCGGGCGGCCGTTCGCCGTCCATCGCGCCGCCCCGGCCATGGGCCGGGGCGGCATTCAAGAGGAGAAGACCCATGAGACTGGAATTCATCGACCATGACCGGCTGGCCCCCGCCAGCGTCAATATGCGTTTCGCGAAAAAGGCTCCCGACATCGCGGACATCCTTCCGACTATCCGCGCGCGCGGCATCCTCGTGCCGCTCATCGTGCGCGCAGCGGCTTCGGGCGACCGGTTCGAGATCGTCGCCGGGCTGAGGCGCTGGACCGCCAACACCGTCGCGCGCGCCGAGGGGATCGATCATGGCCCCGTGCCGTGCGCGATCGTCGAGGCGGGCGATGATGCGGGCGCCGTCGAGGCGTCGCTCATCGAGAATGTCGCGCGCCGCGACCCCGACGAGGTCAGCCAGTGGGACTGTTTCGTGCGGCTGGTGAAGGAGGGCCGCGACCCGGAAGCGATCGGCCTCACCTTCGGCCTGCCCGAGGCGGGCGTCCGCCGCATCCTCGCGCTCGGCAATCTCATGCCGCGCCTCCGCGCGCTTTACCGGAAAGGCGAGATCGACCGGGTCGGCATCCGTCACCTGACCATGGCGTCCAAGGCGCAGCAGCGCGCATGGCTGGCGCTCTTCGACGATCCGCAGGCCCATGCGCCCATCGGCATGCAGCTGAAGGCGTGGCTGTTCGGCGGACAGTCGATCAAGGCCGCGCACGCGCTGTTCCCGCTCGACGCCTATCCGGGCGCGATCGTCTCCGACCTGTTCGGCGAGGATCGCTATTTCGCGGACCCCGATGCCTTCTGGGTCGCGCAGAACGCCGCTGTCGAGGCGCGCGCCCAGGCCTATCGCGAGGCGGGATGGTCCGAGGTCGTGATCGTGCCGCCGACGACATATTTCCAGAGCTGGGATCATGAGAAGACGCCGAAGCGCAAGGGCGGGCGCGTCTATGTCGAGGTGCGGTCGAGCGGCGAGATCATCTTCCATGAGGGCTATCTCAGCCGCCGCGAAGCGCGCGCCGCGTCGCGGGGCGATGGCGGCGACTCCGCCGTGAAACCCGCGCGGCCCGAGGCGAGCGGGCCGCTCAACACCTATATCGACCTGCACCGCCATGCCGCCGTCCGCGCCGCGCTCACCAGCCATCCCGGCGTCGCGCTGCGGCTGATGGTCGCGCACGCGATCGCGGGTTCGACGCTCTGGCGCGTCGAACCCGAGCAGCAGGCGACGCGCAACGACGCCATCCGGGACAGCGTCGCGGCGTCGTACGGGGAGGCGATGTTCCATGAGCGCCGCCGCGCGGTGCTCGACCTGCTCGGGTTCGATCCCGAGCGCGTCGCTCTGGTCCGCCGGTTCGGCGATGGCGACGAACTGCCCGGGATCTTCCAGCGCCTGCTCGCGCTTCCCGACGCCGCATTGCTTGACGTCGTCGCGATCGTCATGGGCGAGAGCCTAGCCGCCGGGAGCATGGGCGTCGAGGCGGCGGGCGCCGCGATCGACGTGCGCATGGCCGACTGGTGGGGGGCGGACGATGCGCTGCTCGACCTGATCCGCGATCGCGCGGTCTGCGAGGCGCTTGTCGCCGATGTCGCGGGCGATGTCGTCGCGCGCGCCAATCAGGGCGCGAAGGGCGCGACGCTCAAGCGCATCATTCGCGACCATCTCGACGGCAAGGACGGGCGCGCGCAGCTGGTCGGCTGGGTGCCGCGCTGGCTGGCCTTCCCGCCCACGGCCTATACGGGCCGGGGCGGGGTGGGGAGCGTCTCCGCCTTTCGGCGCATGGTCCAGAAACTGCCGCCCGCGCCCGATGGGGATGCGCCGCCCGAGCAACTCGCGGCCTGAGGCTGATGCCCGCCGGGCTGCGGATCGGCGGTCGTCGTTCGTCATGACAGGGAGAAACGGCCGCGCGCCGCCGCCCTTTTGCGGGCGGCGGCGCGCGGTTGCCCATGTTCGGGACGATGTTCGAAACGAGGAGCCGCCATGACCCTGTCATCGTCCGCCGACCGGCTGGAACGCGCCGAGGCCCGCCGCGCCCGGATATGCGAACTGCATGAAGGCGGCGCCAGCTTCAACGAGATCGCGGCGCAGCTCGGCATCACCGCGACGACCGCGCGCCGCCTCCATCACCGCGCCCGCGAGGTCGCGCAGGAGCGCGCCATCGGCCTGTCGCCGCGCGCCAGGCGGATCGTCGAGGAATGCGGCCATGACGCCGCCTCGCTCCGGCGGCAGCTCATGCGCGGCGCCGACGGCGTGACCCGGATCCTGCGCCGCCGGGCGGCCTGCGGACCACGGCAGGTCGCGGAGATCATCGCCTGGCTCGGCGAAGGCGGCTGATCCCGGCGATCGCGGGCTGGCAGGGTCGCATGGCCGTGACGCCCGGCATCGCGCGTGGAGCACCGCCCGGGCAAGGTCCATCCTCGTTTTGCCCGCGACCCGTCCGGGGAATCGAAGCGCCCTGGCTGGCGGCGGCGCGGCCCCCCGAAACCATCGGCGCCGGCTTATTTCCCCGCCCGCATGCGCGGGCTCCTCGCGGCCGCTTCGCTCTCAAATAAGCCGGCGTCTCCGGTCCTCCGCTGGCGCTGCGGCCGTGCCGGTTCGGGGCTCCGCCTGGGCCGCCGCCTCTTGCCGGCGCATCGCCCCGGATGGGCCGCGGGCGAGCTTCGAGGAGTAAAGACCATGCCTGCAATCGGATATGTCACCCGCACCGAAACCGGCTTCAAGGGCCAGCTCAAGACCATCTCCGTTCGCGCCGATATCGAGATCGTCGAGAACCGTTCCAAGGCCAACGATACCCAGCCCGACTACCGCGTGTTCTGCGGTTCCACCGAGGTCGGCGCGGGCTGGATCCGGACCGGCGAACGCTCGGGCAAGGAGTATGTCTCGCTGAGCCTGGCGGCGCCGGAGTTCGGGCAGCGCACCCTCTACGCCAATCTCGGCCGCGCCGCCGGCCAGGATGACGACGACGCGCTGGCGATCATCTGGAACCCGGCCGAGTGACGGCCGGCCCCCCGCGCCCGCCGGGCGCGGGGGGCCTTTCCCCATGAGCGATCTCGGAAGGCCCATCATGGCATCCACCGCTTCGAACCGGGCCGCGCGCCGGCCGACCCTCATCGAAATGGCCCGCGCCGCCGCCGCCGATCCGGGCGCGCGCGAGGCCGCGACCAGCGCTCTCGCGATATTCCACGGTCATTGTTCGCAGCCGATGCCGCGCATCCCGGGCTGCGATACCTGGCTGCGACTGGCGATCCGCATTCATCGCGGCATGAGTGCGGAACAGGCCGCCGCGCGAGAATATGCCTATCGCTGGCATCTCTTCCTTCGCGCCTGGCACAATCACGGCGAGAGTCGGTCGCGCAGCCGCTTCATCCATGGCGTCATGTGCTACTCGCCGCCGCACCTCCTTGGCCAATGATCTGGGCTCGATCGGGGGCGGCACCCGATCCGAGCCTCCCGGCGCGGTGATCGCGCCGCCAGCCTCGGTGCCGCGCGGGGCATTCCGCCCCGTCGCACAAACCGGAACGACCATCATGGACAGCGACGACGACATTACCCGCGCGAACCGCGCCAAGCGCGGCTCGCCCTTCCTCAATACCGATCAGGCCGCAGCTTATCTCAAGATATCGAGCCGGCTGCTGAAGCGCCTGCGTGTCGAGGGAAGGGGGCCCTTGTTCCGCCGCCATTGCCGCTTCGTCCAATATCATATCGATGATCTCGACAGCTGGAGCCGCGCCAACAGCGCCACGAGAGGGGCGCGATGACGCGCGGGCTGCTGGTCTTGGGCAACGCATTGCGCGCGCAGAAGGCGCGCCGTCGCCGGCTGGTCCGCATCGGGTGCGGCATGCTGTGCGGCATTGCCGCGCTCGGCGGGACGATCGCCTGGCCGCCCGCGCCGCGCCTCGTCTGGAATGCCAGCGCGAGCGCGCCCGTCGGACTGTATCTTGTCCGCCCCGGTGGCGCGATCGCGGTCGGCGACATGGTGCTCGCATGGCCGCCGGAGGGGATAAGGGCCATTGCCGCCGCGCGCGGCTATCTGCCGCTGAATGTGCCGCTGGTGAAGCGGGTCGCGGCGGGGCCCGGCGATACGATCTGCGCGGCCGGCCGCCGGATCCTGCTAGAAGGACGGGCGATTGCGATACGCCGCGCGCGGGATGCGCGCGGACGCGTCCTGCCGCGCTGGACCGGCTGCCGGACCCTGAGGGCGGGCGATCATCTCCTGCTCATGACCGGCCATCCCGGCTCGTTCGACGGGCGGTATTTCGGGGTGAGCCGGGCGGCGGATATCATCGGTCCGGCGCGGCTGCTGTGGCGGCGATGATGACCCTAGTGCTGGCGGGCACGCTCGCCGCCGCCGCGCCATGGCGCCCCCAAATCCTCGAGGCCTCGGCGCGCTGCGGGGTGCCGGTCGAATGGATCGCGCGCGTGATCCATGCCGAGAGCCGGGGCCGGACGCATCTGGGCGGGCGTCCGATCCGCAGCCCCAAGGGCGCGATGGGGCTGATGCAGCTGATGCCCGGCACCTGGGCGGAGATGCGGCGAGACTTGGGGCTCGGCGACGATCCCGACGCGCCGCGCGACAATATCCTGGCGGGCGCCTGCTATCTGCGCCGCATGTATGATCGCTTCGGTCATCCCGGCCTGTTCGCCGCCTATAATGCAGGGCCCGCGCGCTATGCCCGCGCGCTGAAGGGGCGGCTGCTCCCTGCCGAGACCATCGCCTATCTGCGTGTCGTCGCGGGTGATCCGGCGGCGGCCGCGCATGCTGGCCCGGCATCGCCGCCGGTGCTGTTCGCGCTGCGCCGAACGGACGCGCCGACAGCGGCGGGCGAGGTGTCGCGCGCGCCTGTCGATCCCCTCTTCGCGATCCGGGCCGATGCGCGCTGAGGCGTTTACGACGGGCTTCGGTGGGGGAGGGGCTCGCTGGACAAGTCCCAGCGTGACGGGCGGCGGCGCGGCTCTCAAGGCCCATGGGTACCCCCCAATTTGCTTCGCAAATCGGTTCCCCCCATGGCCGCTTCGCGGCGCCTCCGCTTGCGCTCCGGCGGCCCTGACAGCCACCCCGCCGCCCGTCTCCGGACTGATGTTCCCAGGCAGGGAACGCTCAGGATGGAGGCTCTCATGACTGTCGAAACGCATATCGCCGCACGCTCTTCGGGCATTGTCGCGGCACTGGTCCATGGTCTCGAAACCGAGTTCGGACGCGGCGCGGGCGAGGCGCTGGCGCGGCGTTTCCTGGACGCCGAGGAGGTGGATTTCTGCTGGGATGCGCGCGTGCGGGAGCGCTGGCTCGGCGCGTTCGAGGGCGCGGAACTGGACGGGATTGAGCTCGACCGGGTCGCGGTGCTGGGCGTGCTCGATCGCCGCTGGTTCGTCGCCGGCATTATCGTCGATGGCGAGGGACAGGCGCAGGGCATGATCGCGCGGCGGGCATTTGGCGGGCGGCGCGCGGCCGAACGGGCATTCGCTAATGCGCGCTGAGGCGGCTTTTTCTGACTGGGGAGCGCGGTGCCGGATCGGTGCCGCGCTTCCTGGGCTCTGGGGGCGGGGTCGGACAGGGGAGACGGGCGGGAGGGGGCGGGAAGGAAGGGACAACAAGATAAAGGCAGTGTCTCGAAGACACCGCCAACTGATTGTCTGCACATCGGAATTTCGCGAGACATGGCCATGCCCGAACGAGGCATGGCGCGGCGCGGTGCGATCGTGAAGGACGACGACGATTTCGAGCCGCGGCTCGGGCGGCAGCGTGGCCGCGATGGCGCCGCGCGCTATGCGAGCCGGGTGGTGGTCGCGGCGGGCCTCGTCGCCGCGAGCGTCGCGCCGCGCGTCCGCCGGTTTGACGGCAGCAGGATCGGGCGTGGCGCCGCTATCGGCCGGCTGCTCTCGAGCCGCGACCGACTTGCCGGCCTTCGCGGACGCCGCGCGGTGGTGAAGACGCGCCTTGTCCGGCTGGGTGCGCGCGGCGCCGGGGCGGCGAAAGCGCATCTGCGCTATATCCAGCGCGACGGCGTGACCCGCGAGGGCACGCCCGGCGAGCTCTATGGGGCCGATGCCGACCGGGCCGACGGCAAGGCCTTTCTCCAACGCTGTGGTGAGGACCGGCACCAGTTCCGCTTCATCGTCTCGCTCGAGGACGGAGATCAGTATCGCGACCTGAAGCCGTTCACCCGCCGGCTGATGGCGCAGATGGAACAGGATCTGGGCACACGGCTCGACTGGGTCGCGGTCGATCATTTCAACACCGGCCATCCCCACACGCATGTGGTGCTGCGCGGCGTCGACGATCGCGGCAGGAACCTGGTCATCGCGCGGGAGTATATCGCCCACGGCCTGCGCGAGCGCGCCGCCGAGCTGGCGACGCTCGACTTGGGGCCGCGCACCACCCGCGAGATCGAGGCGCGGCTGCGCCATGATGTCGAGCAGGAGCGACTGACCGCGATCGACCGCCGGCTGATCGCGCGCATCGACGAGGCGGGGTTGGTCGCGCCGCGCGCGAACGATCCATTCTTCCATGCGCTCGAGGCGGGGCGGTTGCGGGTTCTCGAGCGCATGGCGCTTGCCGAGGATCTGGGCGACGGGCGCTGGCGGCTGGCCGAAGGACTCGACGGGACCTTGCGCGCGATGGGCGAGCGCAACGACATCATCCGTCTCATGCAGCGCGAGATGACGCGCGCGCGGCTGGCGCGTGACCATCGCATCCATGCGCCGGAGACCGGGCCGCTCATTGGCCGGGTGATCATGCGCGGACTCGCCGACGAGCATCGCGATCGCCATTTCCTGCTCGTCGACGCGAGCGACGGCCATGGCCATTATGTCGATATCGGTGCGGCGGGCGCGGTCGAGCCGCTGCCCGACGGCGCGGTCGTCCGGATCGTCGCGACCGGCACGGGCGCCCGCGATGTCGACCGGACTGTCGCCATGGTCGCGACGGCGAATGGCGGGCGCTATTCGCAGGCGCTTCATCTGCGGCATGATCCGTCCGCGACCGAGGCGTTCGCGCAGGCGCATGTCCGGCGCCTCGAGGCGATGCGGCGCGGGGGCGCCGATGTCGTGCGCGACCCCGACGGAAGCTGGCGGATATCGCCCGATCATGTCGGCGAGGCGGAGCGGTTCGAGGCGGCGCGCCTGCGCGACCGTCCGGTTGCGGTCCAGCTGCTCTCGGCAATCCCGGTGGAACGGCTGGCGACGGGCGACGGCGCCACCTGGCTCGATACCGAATTGGGTTCCGGCGCGCCGGTCGCCGCGCGCGACGCGGGGTTCGGGCGCGTGCTTCGCCAGGCGCTCGACGCACGCCGGGCATGGCTTGTCGAACAGGGCCTGGCATCGTTCGGGGCGGACGGGTTCCGGCCGGGCGCGGCCATGGTCGAGACGCTGCGCCGGCGCGAGCTGCTGAGGGTCGCGGCGCGGCTCGAAACCGAACTCGGCAAGCCGTTCGTCGAGACAGTGGCGGGCGGCCATGTCGAGGGTAGGGTCGCGCGGCGCGTCGACATGGCGTCGGGGCGCTTCGCGCTCATCGAGAAATCCAGATCGTTCACGCTTGTGCCTTGGCAGCCCGTGCTCGAGGCGCGGATCGGCCGCGATGCGAGCGGGATCATGCGCGAGGCCGGGATCAACTGGCGGTTCGGACGCGGTCGTGGCGGACCGGAGATCGGTTGAGCCGCGGGGCACCCCCGAGGATCAGCGGCCGCGATAGGGCTCGCAGGCGATGCCGTCGTCATCGCCGTCCATCGCTTCGCGATAGCCGGGTTCGCCCGCATAGAGCGGCGCGACACCCGCCGCGCGCGCCGCGTCGCAGTTGCGATACCAGGCGCCGGGTTGCGGGTCGTTCCGCCGCATCAGCCCGAGCTCGCCGGCGGTGCGCCTGAGGGCACCGCCAAAGCCCTGGGGCAAGCCGTCGGAGAAGAAGACCGCGCCGAAGGTGATCGCGGACAAGGCGATGATGCCGGGCATGAACCATGATCCCGACCCGGCCGGCCGGCGAGACCGTCGGCTTCCAAAAACCGGTAGCGCCCGCTTCTCCCGGGCATGGCGCATCCGCATGGCGTTTTGTCGGGAGCGGTTCCGATGCATCCGCCCCTGATAGCGCGACGCGTTTAACGCCCTGCTACCAGGGATGGATATTTCGCATCCGAAATGGAGGCGATCGCGGGAGGACCCGATCGCCCGACGGGTCAGGCGTCGCCGCTCAGATGCTTCTGCGCCGCCTTTCTCGCGGCGGACGGGCTCTTGCGCGCGGCGGGCTTGGCGGCTTCCGCCTTTGCGGGCCTCGGCGCAGCCTTGGCAGGCGCTTTCTCTCCGGGCTTGCGGCCCAGGCCGATCTTCTTGGCCATCGCGCGGCGCGCTTCCGAATAGGTTTCCGCGACCATCGGATAGTCGGGCTTGAGATTGTAGCGCTCGCGATATTGCTCGGGCGTCAGGCCATGGGTCGAGAGATGGCGGCGCAGCGTGCGATAGGGCTTGCCGTCGATCATCGAGATGATGTGATCCCGCGATCCCAAGGACTTCCTGACCGTGACCGCGGGCGTGAATTCCTCGGCGGTTTCCGCGGCGGGGGCCGACGGCGCCGCGACCGCGCCCAGTTCGGCGACGGCGGCGTGCATGGTCTTGAGAAACGAGGGGACGTCCTCCGCGCTCGCACGCGTATTGGGATTGGAGAGCCATGCCATGGTCAGATCGGCGGCCAGTTCGACGGGGTTGATGCCGTCGGCAATCGCCTGGATTTCATGATCGGTGTCGGACATTCTAGGCTCCTGGGGATCGGGTGTTCGCTCGGGCGTACTAGCGAAATCATATCACAATACCAGATCGCACGATCAACATTCATGCCGTGAATGGTCATCATGAATTCGCATGGCTCGTCTGGCTGCGGCTTCGATCGCCCTGCTTGGCGACAAGTTTATCCTGGTCGGTAGCGACTCACGCGATCTTTCAGGGCTCGCCGGCTGTTCGACGAGATCTACGACCTGATCGTCCCGACGTCCTCCGAAAGGCACCATCATTCACCCGATCGGCACTGCCGTCGGGGGCGTCATGCGCGGACTCTCCGCCAGCCCGGCCGTTCCGAGTCCGGTGCGCGGCCGGAGAGCGTCATGACCCCCACCAAACTGCTCATAGGCCAGATGGTCGTGGTCCTCGCGATCATCCTCGCCGGGATCTGGTTCGCGACCCAATGGACCGCGCACATGCTCGGATACCAGTCCGCGCTCGGCATGCCCTGGTTTCTGCTCGGACCATTGCCGGTCTACCGGCCGTGGTCGCTCTTCGTCTGGTGGCATCATTTCGACGCCTATGCGCCCGCGATCTTCGATCGCGCGGGCGCCATGGCCGCGACGAGCGGGATCATGGGCTGCGCCGCCGCGATCGCGGGGTCGCTCTGGCGGGCTCGCCAGGCGCGGCAGGTCACGACCTATGGCTCGGCGCGCTGGGCGCATCGCCGCGAGATCGCGCGCGCCGGCCTGCTGGTCGAGCGGGGCGTGTTCCTCGGGCGGCTCGGCGACGAGTATCTTCGTCATGACGGGCCCGAGCATGTCATGGCCTTCGCGCCGACACGTTCGGGCAAGGGCGTGGGGCTGGTGGTGCCGACATTGCTGGGATGGTCGGGCTCCGCGGTGATCCACGACATCAAGGGCGAGAACTGGCAGCTGACCGCGGGCTGGCGCTGGCGGTTCTCGCATTGCCTGCTCTTCAATCCCACCGATCCGCGCTCGGCGCGCTACAATCCGCTGCTGGAGGTCCGGCGCGGCGCGCACGAGGTGCGGGACGTCCAGAACATCGCCGACATCCTCGTCGATCCCGAAGGCGCGCTCGAGCGGCGCAATCATTGGGAGAAGACCAGCCATTCGCTGCTGGTCGGCGCGATCCTCCATATCCTCCATGCGGAGGAGGAGAAGACGCTGGCGCGTGTCGCGACCTTCCTGTCCGATCCGCAGCGGCCATTCACCGCGACGCTGCGCACGATGATGACCACCAATCATCTCGGCACGCCCGAGGCGCCGCGCGTCCATCCGGTCATCGCCTCGGCGGCGCGCGAGGTGCTGAACAAGTCGGACAATGAGCGCTCGGGCGTGTTGTCGACCGCCATGTCCTTCCTGGGGCTCTACCGGGATCCGATGGTCGCGGCCGTGACGGCCGCGTCCGACTGGCGCATCGCCGACCTGATCGAGGGACCGTCCCCGGTATCGCTCTATCTGGTCGTGCCGCCCTCGGACATCAGCCGCACCAAGCCCTTGGTCCGTCTGATCCTCAACCAGATCGGCCGCCGGCTCACCGAGACCCTCCATGGCGGAGAGGCGCGGGACGGCGCGGGCGGGTCGCGCCACAGGCTCCTGATGATGCTCGACGAGTTCCCAGCGCTCGGGCGGCTCGACTTCTTCGAGACCAGCCTCGCCTTCCTCGCCGGTTATGGCGTGCGGGCCTTCCTCATCGCGCAGAGCCTCAACCAGATCGAGCGGGCCTATGGCGAGCATAATTCGATCCTCGACAACTGCCATGTCCGCGTGGCGTTCGCGACCAATGACGAGCGCACCGCAAAGCGCATCTCCGACGCATTGGGCACCGCGACCGAGCAGCGCTCGATGCGCAATTATGCCGGGCATCGCCTCGCGCCGTGGCTCGCGCATGTCATGGTCAGCCGCCAGGAGACCGCGCGCGCGCTGCTGACCCCCGGCGAGATCATGCAGCTGCCAGCGAGCGAAGAGCTTGTCCTCGTCTCGGGCGTGGCGCCCATCCGGGCGCAAAAGCTGCGCTATTTCGAGGACGCGGCTTTCGCTCGCCGCGTACTCCCGCCACCAGTCCTCGAAACCGGCGGCTATAGCGATCGTCCCTCGCCCCGGGAAGACGACTGGACCGGACGCATCTGTGCGGTGGACACGCGGCTGACCCCCGCCACCGACGACGCGGAGGCCGGGGCAGGCGGTCTCGAACAGGCGCGCCATCCGGCGATCGAGATCTCGCCTGGCGGGGATCCGGCGCCGGACATCGCCGATCCGCTCGGCCTGGGCGAGGATGACGGCGACGCCGCCGCCGAGCGTCACGCCATCGAGCAGTCCCGCCGGATGGGTGCCGCGCGGTCGGTCTATGCGGTCGACATGGCCGGCGATCGTCCCGACGATCTGCGGCTGGATTTCTGACGATGGCGGGCAAGGTTCGCCACCAGCTCTTCCTGCCCAGGGCGACCAGCGACCGGCTGGAGGCGCTCGCGTCGCGGCCGGGCGTCAGCAAGTCGGCGCTGCTCGCCGAGGCGGTCTCGGCCTGGCTCGACCGCCGCGGCCGCTCCGAGCTCGACGACCGCTTCGGCCTGAGGCTCGACCGCATGATCGAACTGCTTGATCGCCTCGCGCGCGACAGCCACATCCAGCTCGAGACCCTGGCGCTCTTCATCCGTTACGAGCTCGCGATCAATCCGCCGCTCGCGCCCGACGATCATGCCGGTCGCGCCGTCGCCGCCAAACGCTTCGAGGCCTTTCTCCTCCAGGTCGCGCGGCAGGTCTCCGCCGGCCAGCGAAGCCTCGAGCCGGGAGAAGCGGGATGACCGGCGCGCTTGCGAGCGACCGGCGGCGGATGATGCTGCGCACCGCGTTCGGCGCCGATATCGCGGCGGCGCTCGCCGATCCGCTGGTCGTCGAGGTGATGGTGAATCCCGACGGCGTGCTGCGGGTCGACCGGCTCGGCAAGGGACGTCTCGAAACCGGCATCCGCATCGATGCGGCGCAGGTCGAGCGGATCATCCGCCTGGTCGCGAGCCATGCCCGCGCCGAGGTCCATGGCGACGCGCCGATCGTCTCGGCCGAACTGCCGCCCCATGCCGAGGGCCGGGCGGGCGAACGGTTCGAGGGCTTGCTGCCGCCGGTCGCGCCCGGCCCCTGTTTCGCGATCCGCAAACCCGCCACCAGGGTCCACGGGCTCGCCGACTATGTCGCCGACGGCATCATGGCGGCCGGCGCGGCGGCGCGATTGCGCGCCGCCGTGCGCGAACGCGCCAATATCCTGGTCGCCGGCGGAACCAGCTCGGGCAAGACCACATTGGCCAATGCACTCCTCGCCGAGATGGCGTCGGACGACGAGCGCGTGATCCTGATCGAGGACACCCGCGAACTCCAGAGCCCGGCGGCCGACACTGTCGCGCTGCGCACCCGTCCCGGCATCGTCGGGATGAGCGAGCTTGTCCGCTCGACGCTCCGGCTGCGCCCCGATCGCATCATCGTGGGCGAGGTGCGCGGCCCCGAAGCCCTCGACATGCTCAAGGCCTGGAATACGGGGCATCCCGGCGGCATCGCGACCGTCCATGCGAACTCGGCGCGTTCGGCGCTCTACCGGATCGAGCAGCTGGTCCAGGAGGCGGTGGTCACGGTGCCGAGGCGCCTCATCGCCGAGGCGATCGACATCATCGTCTTCATATCCGGCCGCGGCCTCCAGCGCCGGGTCTCCGCCATCGCGCGTGTGGCCGGGATCGACCCGGACACCGACGATTACTCCCTCGTCGACCTTCTCAACCCCGCAGATATCCAAGGAGCCTGATCCATGCCGACCTTCATCACCCGTCACAGCCTGTTTCGCGCGCCGTTGATGGCGGCCTGCGCGCTCGCGATCGTCACCACCGCGCACGCCGCCGGCTCGGGCATGCCCTGGGAGGAGCCGCTGCAGCAGGTCCTCGAATCGGTGCAGGGGCCCGTCGCCAAGATCGTCGCGGTCATCATCATCATCGTGACCGGGCTGACGCTGGCCTTTGGCGAGACCGCCGGCGGGTTCAGGCGGCTGATCCAGATCGTGTTCGGCCTGTCGATCGCGTTCGCCGCCTCCAGTTTCTTCCTGAGCTTCTTCAGCTTCGGCGGCGGGGCGCTCGTCGCATGAGCTGGAGCGGCCCGCACATCGAAGGCTTCGAGGTGCCGATCCATGCGAGCCTCGGGACGCCGATCCTCCTTGGCGGCGTCCCGCGCGGGATCGCGATCCTGAACGGCACGCTGGCGGCTTCGGTCGGCCTCGGGCTCCAGCAATGGCTCGCCGGGCTGCTGATCTGGGCGGCCGGCCACAGCCTGTGCGTCGTCGCGGCGCGGCGGGATCCGGAGTTCGCGACGGTCCTGCTCCGCCATCTCCGGCAGAGGAGCCATCTGGCATGCTGAGCCTGAGCGAATATCGCGGCCGCGCCGACCGGCTCGCCGATCACCTGCCATGGGCGGCGCTGGTCGCGCCGGGCGTCGTCCTCAACAAGGATGGCGGCTTCCAGCGGACGCTCCTCTTCAGGGGTCCTGATCTCGAATCCGCGACCGAAGCCGAACTGGTGTCGGTCGCCGCGCGGGCCAACAATGTGCTCAGGCGCTTCGGCACCGGCTGGGCGCTGTTCATCGAGGCTTGCCGGCACGAGGCTGCGGTCTATCCGAACGACGGTTTCCCCGACGCGGCCAGCTGGCTGGTCGATGAGGAGCGTCGCGCGGCCTTCATGGCGAAGGGCGGGCATTATGAGAGCCGCTATTACCTGACGCTCGTCTGGCTGCCGCCCGCCGACAGCCAGGATGCGGCCGGCCGTTCGCTTGTCGAGCGTGACGGGGACGGGCAGGGGCGGGACTGGCGCGGCGCCCTTGCGTCCTTCGTCTCGGAAACCGATCGCGCGCTCGATCTGCTCGGCGGCTTCATGCCCGAGGTGCGCGCGCTCTCGAGCACCGAGACGCTGACCTATCTCCACGACATGATCTCGGACCGGCGGCATGACGTCATCCTGCCCGAAACGCCGATGTATCTTGATGGTCTTCTCGCGGACACGCCATTCACCGGCGGGCTGGAGCCGCGCCTCGGTGCGCTTCATGTCCGCACGCTCACGGTGCCGGGTTTTCCGAACATGAGCCGGCCGGGGCTGCTAGACGCCCTCAATCACCAGGATTTCGGCTATCGCTGGGTCGTGCGCTTCATCGCGCTCGACAAGACCGACGCGACCAGGGCGCTCACCAGCCTGCGTCGCCAATGGTTCAACAAGCGCCGTTCGATCACCGCGATGCTGCGCGAGGTGCTCTACAACCAGCCTACCCAGCTCCTCGACAGCGATGCCGACAACAAGGTCGCCGATGCCGATCAGGCGCTCCAGGCGCTGGGCGGCGACCATGTCGCGTTCGGCTATCTGACCATGACCGTCACCGTCGCCGATATCGATCATGCCCGCGTCGAGGAGAAGGTCCGCGCGGTCGAGCGGATCGTAAACGGGCTCGGGTTCACGGCGATTCGTGAGCGGGTGAACGCCGTCGAGGCCTGGCTCTCGTCGCTTGCCGGTCAGGTCTACGCCAATGTCCGCCAGCCGCTCGTCCACACGCTCAACCTTGCCCATCTCATGCCGCTTTCGAGCGTCTGGGCGGGGCCGGAGCGCAACGCACATCTCGACGCCTCGCCGCTCCTCCATGCCGATACGTCGGGTTCGACGCCGTTCCGCCTGTCGACGCATGTCGGCGATGTCGGTCATATGCTGGTCGTGGGCCCCACGGGCGCCGGCAAGTCGGTGCTTCTCGCGCTGATCGCCCTGCAGTTCAGGCGCTATCGGGACGCCCGGCTGTTCATCTTCGACAAGGGCTTCTCGGCGCGGGCGGCGGTGCTGGCGATGGGTGGCGCGCATCATGCGCTGGGGCTTGGCGCCGACAATGGGGAAACGCTGGCCTTCCAGCCCCTGCGGCGGATCGACGACGACGCTGAGCGGGCCTGGGCCGCGGAATGGATCGGCGCGCTGCTCGCGCATGAAAGGATCCTGGTGACGCCCGACATCAAGGACCAGCTCTGGTCGGCGCTGGGAAGCCTCGCCTCCGCGCCGCCCGATGAGCGGACCATCACCGGACTGGTGATGCTGCTCCAGTCCAACGCGCTGCGCTCCGCGCTCGGTCCCTACACGATCGAAGGCCCCTATGGCCGGCTGCTCGATGCCGCCGAACCGTCGCCGGCCTTCGCCGATGTCCAGTGTTTCGAGACCGAGGGGCTGATGGGACAGGCGGGCGTGGTCGCGCCGGTGCTCACCTATCTGTTCCATCGGCTCGAGGAGCGGTTCGACGGGCGCCCGACGCTCCTCATCCTCGACGAGGCCTGGATCTTCCTCGACCATCCGTTGTTCGCGGCCCGGATCCGCGAATGGCTGAAGACATTGAGGAAGCGCAATGTCGCGGTGCTGTTCGCGACCCAGAGCCTCGCCGATATCTCGTCGTCGCCGATCGCGCCGGCGATCATCGAGAGCTGCCCCCAGCGCATCCTCCTGCCCAATGACCGCGCGATCGAGCCGCAGGGGAAGGACGCCTATGTCCGGTTCGGGCTGAACGAGCGGCAGATCGAACTGATCAGCCGGGCGACACCCAAGAAACATTATTATCTCCAGTCCGCGCGGGGCAATCGCCTGTTCGAGCTCGGCCTGGGGCCGGTCGCGCTAGCGCTGTGCGGGGCCTCGGATCCGGCAAGCCAGGCGCTGATCGACGCGTTGCTCGCCGAGCACGGCGCCGAGCGGTTCGCGGAGCATTTTCTCCGCGCATCGGGCCTGGATTGGGCCGCGGATCTCATGACCGATCGTCGCGGCTGAGCCGGCGCGACGCGCGACCGGATGCGGGATTCCGACCGCCCGTCGTTGTGGTCGTGGGAGTTCCGGCTCCCGAGCGGCAACGTCGAAGGAGCTTCAGCGTGGAGCGGACCCGTTCGGATGAACCGAAGCCGGTCGCCAGCGAGGCGGATCGATTGTCGGTCTTCCTGGCGAGCAGCGCCATGCTGCACGGGGTGATCCGGAGGCGGCTCGGGACTTTAGGTGAATGGACCCCGGACGTTCTCCAGGACCTTTATCTCAAATGGGCCATGGTCACCAACCGGTTCGACGATCGCGGTGACGCCAGGGCCTTCCTCATCCGCATGGCGATCAATCTCGCGGTCGATCGCCGCAAGGTTGCGACGCGCCGCCTGGAGATTCTCCAGATTCAGGAGGGGCGCGTCGATGATGGACCGGAACCCGCATTCATCGCGGCGCAGGACGTGCTTGCGATCGAACGAGCGCTCAAGGCGCGTTCCAGCCGCACCCATGAGGTGCTCATGCTCACGCGCGCCCATGGCATGCTCAATCGCGACGCTGCCGACGAACTGGGTTTGAGCTTGCGCTCGATCGAGCATCATCTCACGCTCGCCCGCACAATATGCAAGCTCGTGTTGAGCGCTGATGCGCCACCGGACACGGCTCGGCCCGGGAAATAGGAAAGCTGTCGCGCCCCCGCCACGACCGTCGCCGTCGCCGCCGCTATTGCCATCTGGCCAGCCGTCAAAGGCGGCGCGTGGACGTCTCCCGGACGTCTCCCCCCTCGGGTGCCTGTGTGCCCCGTAAATGCACCCGACGGCACTCGGGATGGACTGCCGCCTTTCGTCAGAATGGCGATCCTGTGCCGGCTTCCAACCAGCAGGGAATCCTCCAGATGCTTCCTCGACCCATGCCGCGCCGGCCGCGCAGCGTCCTGATCGCCGCCTTTCTCGGAACGGGTGTCATCGCCTCGCTTGCAATGATTGTCCTTCCGCCGCCCACGCCCGCTCAGGCCCAGCTGGCCGTCTTCGATCCGACCAACTATGCGCAGAATATCCTGACCGCGGCGCGCACGCTCCAGCAGGTCAATCAGCAGATCCAGCAGCTTCAGAACGAGGCTTCGATGCTGATAAACATGGGCAAGCATCTCGCGAAGATCGATTTTCCGCAGCTCGATGCGCTTCGCCGCACCTTGGGCGAGATCGACAAGCTGATGGGGCAGGCGCGCGGGATCGACTTCCGCGTCGATCAGCTCGACGACAGGCTTGGCAGCCTCTTCCCGCGTGCCTTCGAGCAGGCTCTGAACAGTGACCAGCGTGTCCAGGCCGCGCGGGCGCGGCTCGATGCGAGTACGGAAGCCTTCCGGAAGACCATGACCGTGCAGAGCCAGGTGGTCGAGAATGTCCATGAGGACGCATCCGCGCTCGCCGAGATCATCGCGAAGAGCCAAGGGGCCGAGGGCTCCCTTCAGGCGCAACAGGCGACCAACCAGCTCCTGGCATTGACCGCCAAGCAGCAGTTCCAGCTCCAGCAGATGATGGCCGCGCAGTTCCGCAGCGAGGCCGTCGAGCAGCAGCGCCGGCTGACCCAGTCCGAAGAGGCGCGCGCCGCGACCAAGCGCTTCCTCGGCAATCGCAAGGCCTACACGCCAGAGCGCTGACGAGACCGGTCGCGGCTCTCGCCCCCTATGCCGCGGCCGTAGCCCGCGGGGTTTCGGCGCACTCCCCTCCGAGACCCCGCGGCACCATTTCATCGAGAGCGGACGCCAGCATGAACGATCTCAACGTCATCGACCGCTTCTGCCAGGCGTTCATCGCCTATATCGATGCGGGCTTCGGGCTTCTGGGCCCAGATGTCGGCTTCCTGACGAGTATCCTGATCGGCATCGACATCACGCTGGCCGGCCTGTTCTGGGCGCTGGGCGGCGAGGACAATGTCATCGGCCGCTTTCTGCGCAAGATCCTTTATGTCGGGGTATTCGCGCTCATCCTCAACAGTTTCTCGACGCTTTCCGAAATCATCTTCCGTTCCTTCGCGCAGGCTGGCCTGACCGCGGGCGGCGGTGCGCTCTCGGCCGACGACCTGCTGAAGCCCGGACGGCTCGCGGGTACCGGGTTCGAGGCGGCGTGGCCCTTGCTCGACCAGGCGAGCGAAATGGTCGGGTTCACGACCTTCTTCGACAATTTCCTGACCATCGTCGTGCTGCTGTTCGCCTGGGCGATCATCATCATCGCCTTCTTCGTTCTCGCCGTGCAGATGTTCGTCTGCATCATCGAGTTCAAGCTGGTGAGCCTCGCCGGTTTCATTCTCGTGCCCTTTGCCTTGTGGAACCGCACCAGCTTCCTCGCCGAGCGCGTGCTCGGCCATGTCGTGAGTTCGGGCATCAAGGTCATGGTGCTCGGCGTCATCGTCGGCATCGGTTCGGGCTTCTTCGCCGACTTCACGGCCGCATTGAACGGGCAGGAGCCCGATATCGGCCAGGCTATGAGCCTTGTGCTCGCCAGCCTCGCCTTGTTCGGCCTCGGCATCTTCGCGCCATCGGTCGCGAGCGGCCTCGCGGCGGGCGCCCCGCAGCTGGGCGCGGGCGCCGCGCTCGGCACGACACTCGGCGCCGCAGGTTTCACGATGGTGGCGGGCGGAGCCGCCGCCGGCGGCGCCCGCATGCTGGCCGGCGGTGCGATGGGCGCGGTGCGCGCCGGAACAGCCATGGGGTCGGCCGCATCGACCGCTTACGCGCTCGGCAAGGAAACCGGCGGCTCGCCTACGGTCGGCGCGGGTCTCGGCGGGGTCGCCCGTGCGGCGGGCAATGCCGCAAGATCCCGTGTTTCAGGCGCTCTCGGTGTCAGTGAGGCGGCCGAGAGCGGCCGCAAGGCCGCGTGGAATGCGCTGAACGACAAGGCGCCGGCATCGCCTTCCGCGACCGGCGAATCCGCTCCCGCCTGGGCACAGGCGCTCCATGCCCAGCAGACCTCGCGGCATCGCCGGCAACTCGCCGTCCATGCCGTCAGCCAGGGTGACCGCGGCGGCGCAGCCGCGACACCCGACATCAAGGAAAGGGACTGATCCATGAAGTTCAGACGCGCCGTGCAGCGCTATGGTCGCACGCCCGAGCCGGAGACGCCCTTCCAGCGGGCGGGCCAACTCTGGGATGAGCGCATCGGATCCGCGCGGGTCCAGGCGCGCAACTGGCGATTGATGGCGTTCGGTTCGCTGTTGCTGAGCGGCGGTCTGTCGGGGGCGATCACCTGGCAATCGCTGCAGAGCCGCATCGTGCCTTATGTGGTGGAGGTCGATATGCTTGGCGAGGCGCGGGCGGTCGGTCCGGCCGATATCGCCTATCGCCCCACCGATCCGCAGATCGCATGGGCGCTTTCGCGATTCATCGGCAATGTTCGCGGGGTTTCGCTCGATCCGGTCCTCACCCGCAAGTGTTGGCTCGAGGCCTATGATTTCGCGACGCGACGCGGCGCGCAGTTCCTGAGCGCCCATGCCCGGGGTTCGGGCGCGCTCGCGCGCATCGGCGAGCGCACCGTCTCGGTCCAGGTGACCAGCGTGGTGCGTGCGTCGGACAAGAGCTTTCAGGTCAAATGGAGCGAGACCGCTTACGAGAGAGGAAGCCAGACCGGCACCAGCCGCTGGACCGCGATCCTGACGCTCGTCGAGACGCCGCCCAGCGACGCGGACACGCTGCGAAGGAACCCGCTCGGCATCTATGTCGATGCGATCGACTGGAGTCGCGAGCTCGAGGTGCCCGCGCCGGTGTCGTCCCAGGCTGCACGACCTGCCCCCCAGCCATCCGGTCCGCAGCTCGATACCGGCCTCGGAAACCCGGCTTCACCGCAGGAGACAAACCAATGATCCCGCATATCCTCGCCCTGTCGCTGCTTGCTGGCGGCGGTTCCCCGGGACCGGCCGCCGGCGTCATCGCCGCCGAGCGCCGGGCAACGGTCGAGCCGGCGTCCTCCAATTTCATCAACGCGCGTCAGGTCTATGCCTGGACCGAAGGCGCGATCTACCAGGCCTATGTCGCGCCGGGACTCATCACCGAGATCGCGCTCCAGCCCGGCGAGAGCCTGATTGCGGTTGCGGCCGGTGACACGGTGCGCTGGGTCATCGGGGACACAAGCAGCGGCGCCGGTGAAAGCAAGCGCACGCACATCCTGGTGAAGCCGTACAGCGTCGGCCTTGAGACCAATCTGGTCATCACGACTGATCGGCGGGTCTATCATCTGCGGCTGACCAGCGTCGTGCGGCACGCTATGACGGCGCTCGCCTGGACCTACCCACAGGACGCGATGATCGCGGTCAAGCGTGCCGCGACCGATCTCGAGCCGGTGCGGCCGCTCGAGCCGCCACTGGCGATCGATGCACTGGGATTCGGCTATGTCATAACCGGTGATCGGCCGGCCTGGCGGCCGTTGCGCGCGTTCGACGATGGGCGGCAGACCTATATCGAGTTTCCGGCGTCGATCGCTGTTGGCGAGGCTCCACCCTTGTTCCTGCTCGGCGCGAACGGCGAGGCGGAACTCATAAACTATCGGATGCGTGGTCGCTTCTACGTGGTGGACCGGCTGTTCGACGCTGCCGAACTCCGGCTGGGAGCCAGTCGGCAGCAGGTGGTGCGAATCACGCGCTCGGGCGAACGGAGCCGGCGCCATGGCCGATGAAAGCGCGACGCCGACAGTTGTTCCGCAGAAGGTCGATCCGGAGACATTGGCGATAAGGGCGCGACCGCCGCGCGCGATCCGGTTCCGGCGCGGCGCGATCATCGGGGCCGCGGCGATCGGCTCGGGCGGCCTGATGGCGGTGGCCTGGCTGGCTCTGCAGCCGCGGGTATTTCGGCAGGTCGCGCAGGAAAGCGAGTTGTCGCAGCCCAACAGCCGCGCGGCCGGCGATGCGCTCAACGATCTGCCGTCAAGCTATGGCGATGTGCCCAAGCTCGGCCCACCGCTACCCGGCGACCTTGGGCGACCGATCCTGCGTGCGCAGGAACGAGAGCAGGTCGCGGTGGCAGGAGCGGGGCCCGATGCGGCCGAATCGGCAAGAACCGAGCGCGAGCGTCGTGCGTCGGAACTCAGGGCCGCGCGTGAGTCGGGGCTCCTGATCCAGGCGTCAGGTCGCGCCGGATCGGCATCGCCGCAATCCGTCGCGGACGTGAATATGGGCATGCCGCAAGCTCCCTCCGCGTCTGCCGGAGACCGCAAAGCCGCGTTCGTCTCCACACCGGACAGCAAGGGTGACCTCAATCCCCACCGGACGACCTCGCCGCCATCACCTCATATGCTGATGGCGGGAAGCGTGATCACCGCCAGCCTGATCACCGGCCTGAACTCCGATCTGCCCGGGCTCGTCACCGCGCAGGTCTCGGAGAATGCCTATGACAGCGCAACTGGCAGGATTTTGCTGGTGCCGCAGGGCGCGCGCCTCATTGGCCGCTATGACCATGTCGTGGCGTTCGGGCAGAGTCGCGCGCTGGTCATCTGGGACCGGCTGATCATGCCGGATGGCCGTTCGGTGCGACTCGACAATATGTCGGCGACCGACGCGGCCGGTTATGCCGGGATCGCGGACAAGGTCGATTTCCATAGCTGGCGCCTGTTGAAGGGGATCGCCTTGGCGACCCTGCTCGGCGTGGGAACCGAATTGTCGCTGACCGGAGAGAGCGATCTGGTCGAGGCGCTCCGCGAATCGGCGCAGAGCAACACCGCGCGCGCTGGCGACCGGCTGGCGCAACGCAATCTCGATATCCAGCCGACGATCACGATTCGGCCCGGCACGCCTGTCCGGCTTTTGGTCAACAGGGACCTGGTGCTCGAGCCGTGGCGGGAGCGCGGCTTGTGAGCGGGTTACGCCTGCCCAAGCTGCCGGATCGCACGCCGGTCAAGCTGACGATCCTGCTTCTGCCCGGACTGCATCAGCGCCTGGCCGACTATGCCGCAAAATATGCCAAGGCATATGGGGTTGAGGAGCCGGTTACTGAACTGGTGCCGGCAATGCTCGCCAGTTTCCTGGACAACGACCGCCATTTCATGCGCAGGCGGGCTGACTGATGCGCAGGTCCAGAGCGGCACGGCAGTCCGGACCGGGCGATCAGAAAAAGCCGCCCGAACCGTTCAGTGTCCGCGTTCCGCAGGCTCTGGCGATGACCGGGTTCAGCCGGTCCCGTCTCTACGAGCTGATCAAGTCGGGTGAGATCGAGATCGCCAAGGACGGCAATTGCACCTTCATCCTTGTCGACAGCCTGAAGGCGGCGATCTCGCGCCGCGTTCGGCGAGCGTAAACACTCTCCAGTCGACAGGCTTCAATCCGAACTGGCGAAGCAGCAATCTGCGCCGCTGTGATCGGATCGGTATCGGCAAGCCGTCAGGCTCCGCACCTCAGTATCGAGAGGAAAGAGGGCAGGCCTTCGCGCAGCCACGCTCGGTCGATTTCCACCAGCGGATTAATCGAAAAAATAGTCCAAGCCCGTCCGGGCGAATCCGAACCCATATACTGGACAAGAACTGGACAAGTTGCCTTCTGCAACTCAAAATCAACGCTAAGTCGTTGATTTTGTTGGTGACCCCTACGGGAATCGAACCCGTGTTTCAGCCGTGAAAGGGCCGCGTCCTAACCGCTAGACGAAGGGGCCGCGAAGGCAGGCGAGCACCTAGGCGAGGAATCCGCCCCGGTCAAGCATGTGGGCAAACTGATTTTCATATCCGACTTCGAAGATGCCGGCGCATCCGAGATCGGTTCGCTCAAGCGCCGCGCGGGCTGGCGTCAGGCCCAGGCCGCGTCGTCGATATGGAGCTCCGCCGCGGGGCGGCTGCCCCAGTCGTCGATCTTCGCGCGGCCGGCGATCCACAGCTTGCGATCGCGCGGGGCGGCGAGAATCGTCTGGCCGAGTTCGGTTTCGGCGGCGCGGAAGGCGACGGCCTTGAAGCTGCGGCCATCGTCTCCGCCCACGATCGCGCGCACATGGTTGGTGCCGACGATATCCGCCTTGATGATCCTGACCGGCCCCGCCGCCACGCGCGGCGCCGGCCAGCCCATGCCATAGGGGCCGCCGGCTTCCAGCGCCTCCACCAGCGCGGGCGTCATGCCGCCCGGCGCGATCACCGCGTCGAGCAGCAATGCCCGTTCGCCCTGCGCGCGCACGACGTCCGCCGAGAGGCGCTCGTCGAGGAAATCGGCGAGGGCGTCGATTCGCTCGGCCGCAATCGTCAGGCCCGCCGCCATTGCATGGCCGCCGCCCGCGACGAGCAGCCCACTTTCCTTGGCCGCCATCACCGCCGCGCCCAGATCGACGCCGGAGATCGAGCGGCCCGATCCCTTGCCGACGCCATCCTCGTCGATCGCGATCACGATCGCCGGCCGGCCCAGCTTTTCCTTCAATCGCCCCGCGACGATGCCGATCACGCCGGGGTGCCAGCCACGGCCGGCGACAAGCGCGACCGCGCGATTGCCCTGGCCGATCGAAGCGGTTTCAGCCGCCTCCTGCACGAGCGCCTCGATCGCGCGGCGTTCCTCGTTCAGCCGGTCGAGCTCTTCGGCGATGCCGCGCGCTTCGTCCGGATCCTCGGTGACGAGCAGCCGCACGCCGAGATCGGATTTGCCGACGCGGCCGCCCGCATTGATTCGCGGGCCGAGCGCGAAGCCGAGATCGGTGCAGGTGGGCGCGCGATTGAGCCGCGATGCGCCGATCAGCGCGTTGAGCCCGATATTGCGCCGCGCCGCCATCACTTTCAGCCCCTGCGCCACGAAGGCGCGGTTGAGCCCGCGCAGCGCGGCGACATCGGCGACGGTGCCCAGCGCGACGATATCGAGCAGGTCGATCAGCCGGGGTTCGGGGCGGGCGGCGAAGAAACCGCGCTGGCGCAGCAGACGCAGCAGGGCGGCGCCGAGCAGGAAGGCGACGCCGACGGCGGCGAGATGGCCGTGCGCAGCACCTTCATCCTCGTCGAGCCGGTTGGGATTGACCAGCGCATAGGCGGCAGGCAGCGCGCTCGCGCATTTGTGATGATCGACGACGACGACGTCGACGCGCGCCGCCCTGGCCATGTCGAGCGCTTCGAACGCCTGCGCGCCGCAATCGACGGTGACGATCAGCGTCGATCCCGCTTCGGCCAGGCGGACCAGCGCCTCGCCCGAGGGGCCGTAGCCCTCCATCAGGCGATCGGGAATATAGGCCTGCGCATGGAGGCCCAGATCGCGCAACAGGCGGATCAGCAGCGCGGCGGAGGTGGCGCCATCGACGTCGTAATCGCCGAAGATCGTCACTTTCTCGTTCGCCAGCACGGCATCGGCCAGTCGCTCGGCGGCGCGGTCCATGTCGCGGAAGATCGACGGATCGGGCATGAAGCCGCGAATGCTGGGCGCGCGGTGCGCCTCGATCGCGTCGCGCGGGCAGCCGCGCGTCAGCAGCAATTGGGTGACCAGATCGTCGGGCTCGAAATTCACGTCGCGCGCGCCGGTGTCGAGGCCGCGCCAGCGCCAGGGCTGGCCGAGAATCGATCGTGTGATGTTGAGTGCTGCGGTCATGCTCCCGGCTTAGACGGTTCGCGGGAGCCATGGAATCCTGATAGGACCGGAATCATGGGGAAGGCATGGTTCAACCCGGCTGAACTGCTGGGAATCGCGATGGTGCTGCTGGCTCTGGGCTGGCTGGCTGGCGTCGCCGGCCAGGCTTATGCCCCGCCGGGCGATCGCACCGCGATGATCGCCCAGGGCGAGCGATTGTCGAGCCTGCTTGGCTGCAAGGGGTGTCATGGCCAGGATCTTGCCGGGCGGCTGAATTTCGACGAGGCCGGGTTCGGCACATTATATGCGTCGAATCTGAGCCGTATACTCCCAAGCTATAGCGATGCCGCGCTCGACAGGACGTTGCGGACCGGCCTCCGGCCCGACGGCTCGGCGCTGTGGGAAATGCCGTCGGCCATGTTCGCCTCGCTCGATCCGGAGGAGATGCGCGCGTTGACCGCCTATCTTCGTTCGGTGCCGCCAACCGGGCGAACCCATCCCCGCGCCGTGATGCTGGCCGGCTGGCGCTATGAGGCAAGAGCGGGGCTGTACCGGAGCGCGGCGGAAAGAGTGCGCGATGAAGCCGGCCTGGCACCGGTCGATCTTGGTCAGGATCATGCGCGGGGCCGCCATCTCGCCATGACGGCATGCAGCGAATGCCATGCGGCGCGCCTTGATGGCAACAAGGCGCCCTATCGGCCCGATCTGATCGTCGCGGCGAGCTACAGCCTGTCCGAGTTCCGCACGTTGATGCGGACGGGGAGGCCAACGGGGGGGCGAACGCTGAAACTCATGGCGGAGGTCGCGCGCGACCGCTTTTCGCGATTGACCGATGACGAGATCGCCGCGCTTCACGGTTATCTTTCGGCGCGGGCGCTCGTGCCTTAAAGTGGTTCCGAGGCAGGTGGCCTCACCTGCCGACGACCGGCAGGACGATCCGCGATGCCATGTCCGCCGTCGAGAAGACGCGCTGATCGGCTTTCCTGTAGGCTTCGGGCGGCGCCTTCGCGATATTGGGCACGAAGGTCTGCGGATTGCGGTCGAGCATCGGGAACCAGCTCGACTGGATCTGCACCATGATCCGGTGCCCCTTCAGGAACACATGGTCATGGTCGCGCAGCGGGAATTGCCACGCCATCGCCTTGCCCGGCGTCAGCGCGGCGGGCTTTTCGCGCGATGCCAGCCAGCGGCCGCGCCGCACCTCCATCGCGATCGGCAACTGATAGCCGTTGAGCGTGTCGGCATAGGCGCCGATCGCGGGCGCGCCATCGCCCCAGGGCGCCTTTTGCGCGGTGTTGGGATAGACGTCGATCAGCTTGACGACGAAATCGCTGTCGGTGCCGCTGGTCGACGCGAAGATCGTCGCGGCCACTTCGCCGCTTACCGTCAGATCCTCGGTCAACGGCGCGCTGACATAGGTGAGTATGTCGGGGCGCCCGTCGACGAAGCGCTGGTCGCGCGCTTCCCACCAGCACCAGTCTCCGCAGGGATAGGTGGGGGAGATCGGCCGCGCGCGGAAGGGAACGGGGCGGGCGGGATCGGAAACATAGTCGCGATGGCCGCTGTCGGCGGCGGCTGCGCCGGGCGCGCTGAACGACAGGGTGCCATCGGCATGGAGATAGAGATTGGTCGGCTTCGCTTCCCTGGGCGGCCATTGCGCATAGCTTTTCCAGACATTGGATCCGCTCTGGAACATGCGCGCTTCCCAGGCCGGCTTCTGGCCCTTGCCGTGCAGCCAGTAACGGAAGAAGGGCGCCTGGATCTCGGCCTGGAACTGGGTGCCGCTTTCGGTGCCGATCGGAACGACGGGGCCGATCATGTCGCCCTTGCCCGTCCAGCTTCCATGGTTCCACGGGCCGGCGACCATCAGGTTCAGCCCGTCGGGATCATTCTGTTCCGCCTTGCGATAGATCTGCCAGCTTCCCCAGGGATCTTCCTGATCCCAGAAGCCGGCGACATTGAGCGTCGGGACGGTCGTCCTGCCCAGCCGGTCGATCCAGCGCTCGCGCTTCCAGTGCGCGTCATAATCGGGATGATCGATCAGCGCGCGAAAGGCGGGCACGCGGCCCTTCATGTATTCGGTCTCGATCGTCTCGGCATTCCCGCGCGCCAGGAACCAGTCGTAGAGATCCCAGGCGTCGTCATAGGGGAAGGGGGCGTTGTCCATCTTCTCCGCCTGCAGGCCCCACAGCCAGTCGGTGGCGTAGCTCAGCCGGATCGCGCCACCCCGGTGCAGATCGTCGTTCATCCACCAGTCCACCCAGGCCGCCTGGGGGCTCACCGCTTTCAGCGCGGGATGCGGTTTGATCAGCGCGACGGCGGCGGCGAGGCCGGGATAGGAAACCCCCAGCATGCCGACCTTGCCGGTGTTGCCCGGCAGCGACTTCACCAGCCAGTCGATCGTGTCATAGGCGTCGGTGGCTTCGGTGATCACCTTCGGATTCTCGGGATCGACCGCCATGGATGCGCTGAACGACCCTTCCGATTTGAAGCGTCCGCGCATGCTCTGCATCACGATGATATAGCCGTCGTCCATCATCGCGCGCAGATAGCCCGGCGCCTGTCGCGGGGCGGCGCCGGGCACGCCATAGGGCGTGCGCACCAGCAGGATCGGCAGGCGCTCCGTCCGCCCCCTGGGGCGCAGCACCACCGTTTGCAGCTTCGTGCCGTCGCGCATCGGCACCATCAGTTCCTGATAGGTGAAGGGCGATTGCGTGGCGGTCTGCGCGGTGGCGGCCGGGATGGGGAAAGGGGCGCCGACGGAGCAGAGGAGCGCCGCCGCGATGGCGGCGGCGGAAAGCAGGATGCGAGGCATGACATTCCCCGGTTGCGGAGTCGATGGCGGAGCATCGGCCAAGCGCCCAACCCTGTCCAGCGCTTGACGCCGGAGGCAGGGCTGTATTATTTGAATAATACAGCTAGGGAGAGAGGATCATGCGCGGACGATCGCGTTTCACCAGGCTGGCCGTCTCGCTGACGGCCATGGCCGCGATGCACGCGCCGCTGGCGGCGGCGGATCCGGAGCCAGCTGCGCTGGTCGCGGCGCATAGCCGGCCATTCACCTTCACGAACGACACGCTTGCCGGCCCCGGCGCCGCGTTTCTGGAAGCCGCGACCGCCGACAGCCAGTTCGTGCTGTTCGGCGAGGATCATTATCTCCACGACACGCCGGTCTTCGCCGCGGCGCTGTTCCGCATGCTGCGCGACCGCCATGGTTTCCGCCATCTGGTCGTCGAGCAGGACAGGATCGCGATGGAGGACGCGCTGGCGCCGCCCAATCGTGGCGATGCGCGCCGGCTGGGCGCGCTCGCCGCGCGCTATCCCAATCTGTTCGAATTCGCGTCCGATCAGGATCTCGAGCTGCTGGCGCTGGTCGGGCGGCTGGAAAAGGGGCCGGAAGCGATCTGCGGGATCGAACAGGCGCTGGGGCCGGTCCGCTATTTCGACGAACTGGCGGCCGCCGCGCCCAATCAGGCGGTGCGCGCCGAGATCGCCGCCCTGCGCGCTCACGCGCTGACGCGCGATCCCGACGCCCGCTACAGCGTCAATTTCCTGTCGGAAGCGGGGGTCGAGCAGCGGCTTGAACGCTTGCGCGCCGATTTCGGCGCGAAGCCGGGGTCACGGCATGACGAGATGCTGCTCGGCCTCATGCGTTCGGCGGAGATCTTCGGCTATTATCGCCGGGCCGAGGCGGGTGAGCCCGTGGCGCTGTTCAACAACACCGTGCGCGAAGCCTGGTTCAAGCGGCTGTTCATGGATTGCTATCGTCGCGCCGCGAAGCGCGGGGCGCTGCCCAAGGCGCTGTTCAAGTTCGGCGCCAATCATATGTATCGCGGCAAGAACCCGACCCAGGCCTTCCCGATCGGCAATTTCGCGCATGAATTCGCGATCGCCAACGGCAAGGACGCCTATGGCCTGTTCGTGCTGCCGCTGACGGGCGCGGGCTATGCCGATGTTCCGGACTGGCTGAAGGTGATGCTGCCCGCGACGCCGCCGGACCAGCCGGTGATCGTCGACCTGCGTGCGCTGCGCCCGATGCAACGGCTGGTGCGCGTGCCGCTCAAGGAAAGCGACCACACGCCGTTCCGCGAAGCCATCAACGGCTTCGACGCGATCGTGATCCTGCCGGGCGAAAAACCGGCGACGATGATGCTGAGCGGATTGAAGGGGCTGCGCTAGGTCGTAGACTCATAAACGCGAAGCCAAAGCCGCATTGATGCGAGTTGAACCATGGCGAGGAAGTTCGCGGCCAGCTTGTCGTAGCGGGTGGCGACGCGACGGAAGTGTTTCAGCTTGGAGAAG
>NZ_JAINVV010000004.1 GCF_019880585.1 Sphingomonas colocasiae | reverse complement strand
GCTTCCCCTTCCGTTCATAGATTGCAGCCAGCTTTTTCATGTCTTCACTTTGCGCACGAAGCGCACGCCTGTCCACTCGATGACGGCGACCAACCCAGTCTTTTCAATTTATGAGTTCACGGCCTAAGCGCGACAGCGCTGAGTTCCATGATCTGCGCAAGCCCGGATGGCTGCCGACGGCTGTGGTGCTGAACGTCCTCACCAAGGCCGACAAGCGCAATGGCAGCGAGGTCGCCGAAGGCGATTTGGCAGCAATGATCGACAGCGACACAGGCCCGCGTCTCCAACTCCCCTATGAAAAATGGAGCCCCAATTGGTCCCCTGCCAAGCTGCCGCCGTTCGAGATCATCGACGGCCAGCATCGGCTGTGGGCGTTTGATGGCGCGGCGAACCTCGAGAATTTCGAGCTGCCGGTGGTGGCGTTCGTTGGCCTCGATATCAGCTGGCAAGCCTATTTGTTCTGGACGATCAACATCAAGCCCAAGCGGATCAATCCGAGCTTGGCGTTCGATCTCTACCCCCTCCTGCGCAGCGAGGACTGGCTCGAGCGAGCTGAGGGTCACATCGTCTATCGCGAGACACGTGCGCAGGAGCTGACCGAGATCCTGTGGTCGTTTCCCGATAGCCCATGGTATGATCGTATCAACATGCTGGGCGAGCGGCAGAACCGCTGGGTCACGCAAAGCTCCTGGATCAAGACGCTCACATCGACCTTCGTGCGGTCATGGGACCGCCGGGCCGGCACCAGTGGTGGCTTGTTCGGTGGTCGCTCGAAGAATGAGGGCGAGGTCCTCGGTTGGAGCCGTGCCCAGCAGGCCGCGTTTCTGATCTTCGCTTGGCGCGAGTTCCGCACCGCCGTGGCCACGTGTGAGGAGGATTGGGCGCGCGATCTTCGGTCGCCACCGAAGATCGGCGAGGAGAAGGCCCCACGGCCTGAAGACATCAAAGCAGAGGATGACCTCGCTTTCTATTCGCCGCACTCGCTTATCGTCACTGACCAAGGCGTCCGCGGCTTTCTCCAGGTCCTCAATGAATTGAGCTATCAGCGCGCTGCCGTGCTGAAGCTTAACACCTGGCTGCCGGATGAGCGCTCAACGGCCAATCCTGTCGGCGCCGTCGAGCGCGAGCTGAAATCGCTGGAGAAGCAGGACTTCACCGCCTTTCTGCATGAGATCGGTCAGGCAATGACCACGTTCGACTGGCGGACGAGTGCTGCACCGGGTCTAGAAGAAGCGACGCGGCGCGCGAAATTGGTGTTCCGCGGCAGCGGCGGGTACAAAGAACTGCGCCTGCAGTTGCTGGAGCATTTGGCGGCTGGTCAGGGTGATGTTGCCGCTACGGCGAAGCGGTTGCTCGGCCGTCCATGAGAAAGCCCAAGCTACTCCAGCAGGATAAGCTTACGATCAGAGGGCTTAATCGCGCCAATGTCGAACTCACGGTCGCGGGGTTGAAGCCGTTTCTCGAGCGATCGAAATGGATTGGCAGCACCAATCACTACGGCAAGGATGTCGTTCGCCGCCTCAAAGCCGGCGTTCCAGGCACGCCCGAGCGAAAGCGCCACCTCGCCCAATATATTGCTGCGAGTGTGGCACTCCATGCCAATGATGGATGGAGCTATCTCGGTCGCGCGATAGCCTGCATCCTCGCTGGCGACACCCACCGTGCGCTGCATCTCGCTTATTATGCGGAATTGCGCGCGGCGATGTCGTTGCTCGCGAGCGCTGGTGTCGGGGTGTTCGACAAGCAGCATTATGTCATCTCTGGTACTAACAGCACCTCGAAGCTGCGAGCGCAGAACGGCACCCACATCATGGCGTGGCTGGCGCTTGAGGAATGGTCTCGGCGCCCAGCTTCGGGCGCGCTCTTTTCATCGCTCGTCCGACCCGAGGGTCTGACCCTCGATGAATGGTTCCACCCCCAAGGCGGCGCGAGCTCGCTCGCGCCGCAAGCCAAAGCCTGGTTCATGCAGTGGGGCATGGACCTGGGGCTCGCCTCGAAGGACCGCGAAGCCCGCAACGAATCTAGCTATCGACCGGATGGCGTCCCGACGACATGGGAGGTTGGCTCGAAGGACGGGCTCGAGTTTGTGCGCGACATGTGGAGCGCGCTCGAGCCTAGCTCGGCATCGAGCTTCGAGCAGATCGACCGGCACATTTTGCGCCTGGCGGTCGAGCGCCATCATTTCAGCGTCACGAACCGCCAGGCCAGCGCCGCTGACGCAACCTATGTCGCCCTGGTCAACGGCATCGTGGAGGCGCAGAGTCTGGCGACCGCAACAGAGCAGCGGCTGAAGAGCTTTCTGCTCCGTCAGTCCGCGCCGACCGATCCTCAGATTTTCCGCTGTTCAGCAATCAAGCCCGGCAACCCGCAAAGCGACGCGTTCGCCGTGATGGCGCGAGCCGTCCTTCTCCTGCGCATCGCAACCGGTGCCGCCCACCTGCTGCTCAATCGCGCCGGCTTCGACGCAAATCTGCTTGGCTTCTGGTGGCAGAAGCTCGGCGAAGCGCGCGGATTATGGCGGCCCGGTGCGGCACCTGCGGCGCTCACCGACCTTTGGGCAGACGTAGAGGAGTCGTTGCGCGATGTGGCGGACATGGAAGCATCATCGCCTGAGGCGCTGGATTCCTTCCACGCGATGTCCGCCGAGCTGCCTGGAAGTCTGAACATGCTTGCCAGCCATGAGCGCGTGAGCCTATGGGGGTTGTGCCCAGCATGAGCAGGATACACCCCGAGACGGCGGAGATTCTGCTGCCCTTCCTAAAATGGGCGGGCGGAAAGCGCTGGTTTGCTGACCGGTGCATGCACCTGGTCCCCGAGACGTTCGAACGCTACATCGAGCCGTTCCTTGGCAGCGGCGCCATGTTCTTCGCGCTGCGACCGAAGCAGGCGATCCTCTCCGACCTCAACGACGATCTGATCAACTGCTACCGCGCGGTGCGCGATGCGCCGATGGCGATCGCTGAGATGCTGGCGGCCCATCATACCGACCACAGCGAGGATCACTATTACAGGGTGCGGGCCGATAAGCCGGACGACCCTGTCATGCGAGCGGCATGGTTCCTCTACCTAAACCGCACTTGCTGGAACGGCCTCTATCGGGTCAATCGCAAGAATGAGTTCAACGTACCGATCGGAACGAAAACAGCGGTAGTGCTGGACAGCGATAATTTCGCAGCCAGTGGCAGGATCCTGCGCGGTGCAGAGCTGGAAAACCGGGATTTTGAACAGACGCTGGCTCTCGCCGGGGATGGCGATTTCGTGTTCGTAGACCCGCCGTACACCGTCAAACACAACCTCAACGGCTTCGTGAAGTACAACGACAGGATCTTCTCGTGGGCGGACCAGGTCCGCTTGCGCGATGCAGTGGTCGAGGCGGCCGCGCGAGGCGCATCGGTTCTCGTGACGAACGCCAATCATGCTTCCATCCGCGAGATTTATGACGGCGTGGGTTGCATGGAAGTCGTCAGGCGCGCGAGCGTGCTTGCGGCGAACTCCAAGCATCGAGTGCAGACCGATGAGCTGGTGGTCCGAACATGGCTGCCAGCGCGGCCGATCGTGACCGACACCGCGCTAGCTGTCGAAGCTATGAGCTAATGGCTGCCGCTTCTGTGTATCGCGTCATACTTAGTCTTCACCTGCCCAGATAGACACCCTGATAACCCTGGGCTCCAATTGTGACAGGAGAACTTTGGGGAGTACGGCAGACAGTATATGTCATAGATACAACTGTTATGAGCTCGCGACAGCCATCAGAATCTGTACAATTCCCATCACCAATCCAGCGATGCCCGTCACCCCAGCGAGCGTAGGGGAACGCAATAGGCGCATGATTTCGGGCCACAAGGGATCGGGCGTTTCGATCAACTTCTCCGCAGCTTCGATAAGCGCCATGGCATTGGCCGTCCGAGCGTTTGAAAGCCGAGCGGTCGCGATGACCTGCCTCATCTCCTTTAGAATTCGAGATATCTCAGCCTTTTGATGTTCGGTGAGATGAAAGCGGCCGGTCCAAGCTGCGCTATCTACCTTAACAGGGATAGCGTCTTTTTCTACTGCGTCTAAACCAGCGGCAGTAATCTGAAACAGTCTTCCTCCAGATATTTGATATGCTTGGCGCGTGATGATCAACCCTGCGGTCTCGAGGTCATCTGTGAGCGCGAGAACGTACTGATTCGAGGCCTCGAGGCCGGTATTTTTCTTGATCGTCGGTATGGTGCAGTATCGTGTGTCACCGCCAGCCAACCGTCGATGCAAGTACCGAAGGATTGCCTGCTGATCGTGGCTCGCACTCATCAAGCCGGTATAGGAATTGCAGAGCGTCGCGCAACAGATAGTCAATCGGGCCGAGCAAAGGTGCTGACCCGCCGCTATCTGCTCCAAATAGCAACATAATAAGATCATGCCGCGCCCAAAAGTCGATATGGCCAACCGTGGCAGGCAGGTGGCAGGCACTCCAGTCTATCGCGCTCAAGGTTGCTTGGTTGACGCCTCTCCGTGCCCGTCATCTGCGACGGGAGGAAATGAGGAAATACAAGTGAGTCATCTACCTACAATTCCGCCGCGCTTCCTTGTCACCAAGGAGGCCGCGCGCTTCCTGGCGCCTTCGGCTCGAACGCTCGAAAAGCATCGCACCTATGGAACCGGTCCGGTCTATCGCAAGATTGGCGGGAGGGTCGTCTACGCGCTTTCCGATCTGCAGGCATGGGCCGACAAGGGACTGCGATACTCGACCTCTGAGTCCGGACCTGACATCGTCTATCCCGCCAAATGGCGCGCAATGCTGGAAGGCCCGCTCAAGCAACTGGAGGATATGTCCGAAAAGGCATAGTCCGGTTGGCCCGCGGGTTTGGAGCCAGCCTCCTACCCGCGGGCGTTAACCGTAACGACCAAACGACGGCCTAGCCTGGCCGGTGTCGATCGTGAGTATGTGAAGAGAGATCAGCCGCGAACACGACATCACACACCGAGATCGTCCAATACGAGGTCGTAGGACTGGAGAGCGACCGCGACCTGATTCGGTCCCTGGCGAAAAAGCTCGCGAAAGGAGGCTCTGAGGCCGATCGCATCAGAACCAAGATCAGCGAAGCTCTCGATGGCAAAGGCGGCATCGTCGCCGCTCTTCTGCGATCGCCGCTGATTGGAGCGGATCTCGACCTGACACGCGATTGCGGACCTCTGCGAGACATCGACCTGTAGGTCGAGCCAGATCACGCAGCCTCGCGATCCGCGGCACGATAGACTCCATAGCCGACCTTCACCAGCAGGCCCTCTTCGCACATCCAGGCAAGGTAGTGTCTTGGGATACCGATGGCGGTGAAATCGTAGGTTCTCACGGTGGCCCTTTCACGGGCAAAAGCGTATGCCTTTTCTCGCAATGAGGGCTTCGAGCCACCGGCCAGTCGAATGCGCTCTTCACGATCGCGGTCACGTTTCCGTCGTTTCGGAAGCTGTGGCGAAGATTCGACGGCAATCGGCAACTCGTAGTTCTGGGTTTCGTCGGTCCCGGCGAGCCATTTTTCTTTCGGATTCCGGACATCCGAAGATGCCGTTGTGACGACGGCCACCAAAGCATCGACATGACCTGCTTCCGCGAGGAAGGGTGCGATACGCTCACAATCCAGCCATCGTTCCTGAACATCGCCGAGCCCGAGATCGGCTAACGCTCTGGCCGAAAATTACTCGTTTGCCGCGGCATGCCGCCCAATCGAGATAGGGTTCACGACATGGCGGCCAGTCGAGCTGCCGGCGCCGAATCCGCTCCGGGCAGTTCCGGGCCGTATCGCGTCGCGCTGCTCTCCCGGCCGATCGACCGCGATCGACCTTGGGGAGTTCATGACATGCGCCTGCTGACCGTACTGCTCGCCACCAGCCTGATCGCCGCGCCGGCCTGGGGCAAATCCGACGTCGATAAGGCGGTGGACGCGGATTATGCCGCACATCTCGAAGCGCTGTTCGTCGATTTCCACAAGAATCCAGAGCTCTCCTTCCTGGAAACCCGCACCGCCGCGATCATGGCGAAGGAACTGCGCACGATCGGGGGGATCGAGGTGACGGAGAAGGTCGCCGGCACCGGCGTCGTCGGTGTGCTGCGCAACGGCCCCGGCCCCGTGCTGATGATGCGCGCAGACATGGACGGGCTGCCGCTCAAGGAGGATAGCGGCCTCCCCTACCAGTCCACCGCGACCCAGGTGGATCGCGACGGCATCACCAAGCCGGTGATGCAGGCCTGCGGTCATGACGTGCACATCACCGCACTGATCGGCGCCGCCCGCCAGCTCGCCCGGCTCAAGAGCCAGTGGAAAGGCACGATCGTCTTCGTCGTCCAACCGGCTGAGGAACGCATAACGGGCGCGAAAGCGATGCTGGAGGATGGGCTCTACACCCGCTTTCCCAAACCCGATTTCGCGATCGGCTTTCACGTATCGTCCGATTTTCCGGCGGGCACCATCGGTTTGCAGCCGGGAACCGCCATGTCGTCTGTCGACAGCATCGACATCCTGATCCCCGGTATCGGCGCGCATGGCGCATCACCGCAAATGGGCAAGGATCCGATCGTGATGGGATCGGAAATCGTGATGGCGTTGCAGACCTTGGTCAGCCGCAGCATCGCCCCGATGAAGCCGGGCGTGGTCACCGTCGGATCGTTCCAGGCGGGCAACAAGCACAATATCATCCCGGACAGGGCGCAGTTGCAACTGACCGTGCGATCGGATGACGAAGACACCCGCAAGACCCTGATCGACGGCATCAAGCGGATCGCTTTGAATGTCGGCCGGATGAACGGCATGCCGGAAGACAGGTTGCCGGAAGTCAGGGTCGGCTTCGAATCCACGCCGGTGACGATCAACGATCCCGCGCTGACCGGCCGGGTACGCGGCGCATTCATCACCGCGTTCGGCGACGCCGTGATGCACGATCAGCCGCGCGAGAGCATGGGCGGAGAGGATTTCTCCTACTTCATCCAGAAGGACCTGGGCGTGCCCGGCGTGTTCTTCTGGGTCGGCGGCACCCCCCGGGCCGAATTCGATGCGGCGAGGAACGGCGGCAAGCCGCTGGTCGCCCACCATTCCCCCTTCTTCCATATCGAGGCAAAGCCGTCGGTGACGCGCGGCGCGAAAGCGATGACGGTGGCGGCGCTCGACCTGTTGAAGAGATGATCGCGCGGCGCGTCCGCAACCCGGCTGCGCCCGATCATTCCGCGCGCGGGGTTCCCTGCAGCCAGCGATCGTACCAGGCGATGTTGATGCGCATCCGGTGGATCAGATAGCTCGGCACGCTCAGCCCGTGATTTTCCCCGGGATAGACGATCAGCTTCGTCGGCACGCCGCGCGTCTTGAGCGCCTGGTACATCTGCTCCGCCCCCACGCACGGCACATTGTCGTCGGCGTCGGCGCATTGGAACAGGGTGGGCGCCGAAATCCGCCCGGCCTGAAGGAAGGGATAGGCGAGCTTGCGCCAGGTCTCGAACCGTTCCCACGGCGCGCCCAGCTCGAGCATATATTCGCGCGCATACATATCGACGCCGAACAGGCTCAGCGCATTGGCGACGCCCGCGCCCGAGATCGCCGCGCGGATCCGCGTGTCGCTGGCGATCATATAGTCGGTCAGGATGCCGCCATAGCTCCAGCCGCCGACACCGATGCGCGCGGGATCGGCAATCCCGAGCGAGATCGCATGGCTGATGCCCGCACTGATGTCGCGCACATCCAGATTGCCCCAGTCGGCATAGATGGCGCGCGCGAAATCGAAGCCCCGCCCCGACGAACCGCGCGGATTGACCTTGAGCACCACATAGCCCGCCGCCGCATAGAGCCGCGCATCCAGATCGAACTCGTGGCTGTGCTGATAGACCGGCCCGCCATGAAGATCGGCGATCAGCGGATAGCGTTTCGCGGGATCGTAATCGGGCGGGAGCGTCAGAAATCCGTGGATCTCGGCATCGTCGCTCTTGAACGCGATATCGCGCACATCGCCCAATGCGCGATCCGCAAGCCAGCCATTGTGATGCGTCAGCGCGCGCCCATCGCCGATCGCATGAAGTTCGGCCGGCATCCGGTCATCGGCATCGAGCACGGCGATATGGCCGTTCGGCGCCACCGCATAGTCATAGCCGAAGCGCTTGCCCCGCGTGAGATAGGCGATCGCGCCGCTTTTAGGATCGATCCGGGCAAGCCAGGTGTCGCGATCCTGCTCGATCAGCGCGATCAGCCTGCCGTCGGGCGTCCAGCGCGGCTGGTAGAACCAGCGATCGATCCGCGCCGGCCGCGTGATCGCGCCGGTCGCGACATCGGCGACAGCCAATTGGTGCGGCGCATAATAGATCCATTTGTCCTCCCCGCCCTCCAGCCAGACGAGCCTGCGGGAGTCGGGCGACCAGGCCGGGCCGGAACCCCAGTCCGGATCGCTGTCCGCCCCGGCAGAAACGCTGATCCGGCGCGGTTCGCCACCCTCCGGCGGAACGACGAAGACCTCGGTGTTCAGCGTCCTGTCCGCATCGTCCTGGTCCTTGCCGACATAGGCGATCAGGCGCCCGTCGGGCGACCAGGCCGGATGCCAGTGATCGCGGGCACCGCTGGTAAGCTGGCGCGCCGTGCCGGTCTTCAGGTCGATGATGAAGAGCTGCGTCGTGCGGTCGTCGAGATATCCTCGTCCATCCTGCTTGAAGAAGAAGCGCTCGGTCTCGATCGGCGGCGGGGTCTTGGCGGTGCTGCCGACGGCACGGCCGACCTCCGCCACCACCACCGCTCGCCTGCCGTCGGGAGACAGCGCATAATCGCTGATACCGCCCGGCAACGCCGTGATCTTCCGCGCGGCCCCGCCTTCCGCCGGCATCCGCCATAGCTGCGTATCCTCGTCCGCCGCGTCCTTCCTGTCGTCGGGGTCGGCATCGGCGGCAGGCTTTTTCGGGCCCGCATCGCTCAGGAAGACGATCCAGGCACCATCCGCGCTATAGCGCGGCCGGGTTTCGCTCGCTTCCGCTGTATCGGTAATTCGGACGGGCGCTCCACCTTTCCACGCCACCGTCCAGAGATCGCTTTTCGTTGCGTCCTGCTTCGCGTCGGCCAATGTCACGCTATAGACGATCCGGTTGCCATCGGGCGAAAAGGCCGGCGCCGCGACATCGGCCAGACGATGGAAATCCTCGAGAACGACCGGACCGGGCTCGGCGGCGAGCGCTCCGGGCAAGGCAAGCAGCGCCAGGCCACCGATAATCGATCGCATCATTCCCCGCCCCTTCCACGCCATATGGCCGGGCATCATATGACGGGACGATAACCTGCTTGGCAATTGTCCAATTCAACGAACCCCGCCGGTCAACCGACGGGGTTCGCTCATGGAATCAGGGCCCTGCCCCTGGAGTCCGCTTGAGAAATACGAGTAAGGCACGTCTTCCGGAGCCGCACCAGGCGCGCTTCCAAACCGGTCCTTAGAGCGCTCCGTGGCAGTGCTTGTACTTGCGCCCCGAACCGCAGGGGCACGGCGCATTGCGGCTGACCTTGTCTCCCCATTCCGCGGGGTCGTCGCCCAGATCCTCGACCATCTCGGGCTGCGCGATCTGCAGCGGGGGCAGGCGCGTGGTGATCAGGCCCAGATTGCCGCCGTCGATGTCCGCGCTGTTGTCCTCGCCGGTCAGCGGGTCGAGATGCGTGGTGATGAAATCGGGCATCTGGGGCAGCGGCGGCGCTTCCTGCGGCATGAACTGCGCATTGGCGAGCACGCGGGTCACATCCTCGCGGATCGCCGAGAGCATGCGTTCGAACAGCGCGAAGGCTTCCTGCTTATATTCGTTGATCGGCGTCTTCTGCGCATAGGCGCGCAGGTGGATCACCTGCCGCAGCGCGTCGAGCGTCGCCAGATGCTCCTTCCAGTGATGATCCAGGCTCTGGAGCAGGATGCTCTTCTGCACCTGCGCCCAGCTTTCCGGATCGATCTCCGCCGCCTTCAGGGCGATCGCCTCGTCGGCCAGCGCCTGCAGCCGCTGTTCGATCAGCTCGGGATCGATCGCTTCCTCGGTCATCCAGGCATCGAAATCGGGCTGGAGGCCAAGCACGGAAAGCGCGCGATCCTTGAGCTGCGCGATATCCCATTGCTCGGGATAGGTATCGGGCGGGCAGACATCGGCGACGATGCCGTTCACGGTTTCTGCGCGCATGTCGGCGACGACATCGTCCACCGTATCCGCATCCATGATGTCCGAACGCTGCTCGTAGATCACCTTGCGCTGGTCGTTCATCACGTCGTCATATTCGACGACCTGCTTGCGGATATCGTAGTTGCGCGCCTCGACCTTCTTCTGTGCGGTCTCGATGGCCTTGGACAGCCATTTGGATCCGATCGCCTCGCCTTCCTGCAGATTGCTGCGCATCATCTTGGCGAACATCGTGTTCGGCCCGAAGATCCGCAGCAGATCGTCGTCGAGCGACAGATAGAAGCGGCTGAGGCCGGGATCGCCCTGACGGCCCGAACGGCCACGCAGCTGATTGTCGATACGCCGGCTCTCATGCCGCTCGGTGCCGAGCACGAACAGGCCGCCGGCAGCGAGCACCTGCTGCTTCTCCGCCGCGATCTCCCCCTTGATCCGCTCGATCGCCGCATCGCGATCCGGCCCTTCCGGCATCTCGGCCAATTCGTCCTCGACGCGGAATTCCAGATTGCCGCCCAGCTGGATGTCGGTACCGCGGCCGGCCATGTTGGTGGCGATGGTGACGGCGCCCAGGCGCCCCGCCTGCGAAACGATATGCGCCTCGCTTTCATGGTAGCGCGCATTGAGCACGCTGTGCTCCACCTTTTCCTTGTTCAGGAAGTCCGAGAGCAATTCCGACTTCTCGATCGAGACGGTGCCGACGAGCACGGGCTGGCCGTTCTCCGCCTGCATCCGGATCCGCTTGGCGATCGCCGCGAACTTCTCTTCCAGGCTCTTGTAGAACTCGTCCTCCTCGTCGACGCGCTGGACGGGCACGTTAGTCGGGATGGTGACGACGTTCATCTTGTAGATGTCGAAGAATTCGGCCGCTTCGGTCGCGGCGGTGCCGGTCATGCCCGAAAGCTTGGGATACATGCGGAAATAGTTCTGGAAGGTGATCGAGGCGAGCGTCTGGTTCTCGGGCTCGATATTGACGCCTTCCTTGGCCTCCACCGCCTGGTGCAGGCCGTCGGACCAGCGCCGCCCGTCCATCATGCGGCCGGTGAACTCGTCGATGATGATCACCTTGCCTTCCTTCACGATATAATCGGTATCGCGCTTGAAGATCACATTGGCGCGCAGCGCCTGGTTCAGGTGATGGACGACCTGGGTGTTCTCGTAATCGTAGAGATTGTCGCCTTCGAGCAGCCCGGCGGCTTCGAGCATCCGCTCCACCTTCTCGGTGCCGTCCTCGGTCAGGATGATCGAGCGCTGCTTCTCGTCGACTTCATAGTCCTCGGCGACGAGCTGCTTCACCACGGCGTCGACGCGCATGTAGAGTTCGGACTTGTCGTCGGTCGGGCCGGAGATGATCAGCGGCGTGCGGGCCTCGTCGATCAGGATCGAGTCGACCTCGTCGACGATCGCATGCGCGAAGGGGCGCTGCACCATCTGGCTGCGCTCATATTTCATATTGTCGCGCAGATAGTCGAAGCCGAACTCGTTGTTCGTGCCATAGGTGATGTCCGCCGCATAGGCGTCGCGGCGCGCCTGGTCGCCGATATTGGGCACGATCACGCCCACGGTGAGCCCCAGGAAACGATAGACCTGACCCATCCATTCGGCGTCGCGGCGGGCGAGATAGTCGTTGACGGTGACGACATGGACGCCGGTGCCCGGCAGCGCGTTCAGATAGGTGGCGAGCGTCGCGACCAGCGTCTTGCCCTCGCCCGTCCGCATCTCGGCGATCTCGCCGCGATGGAGCACGATGCCGCCGACCATCTGCACGTCGTAATGCCGCTGGCCGAGCACGCGCTTCGCGGCCTCACGCACCGTGGCGAAGGCTTCAGGCAGAAGGTCGTCGAGCGTCTCGCCCGCATCCAGCCGCGCGCGGAACGCCGCGGTCTGGGCGGAAAGCGCCTCGTCGGAGAGCGCGGAGATCGAGGGTTCGAAACCGGCGATGCGCGCGACGATCTTGTCGAGCGATTTGACGTAACGATCGTTCGACGATCCGAAAATGGCCTTGGCGATGCCACCGAGCATGATGAAATCCTGTATTGAATCGGGGGTCTGGATGCCGGCGATGCCGGCTTCGGCCGCGTGGCGCGCACGCGAGGATAAGGTTGCAGCCCGCAAGGCAGGCCGGCCACGGCTATTCCAGCCGGCTGCCGCTCACCAGAAGGACCGCGCGGCGCGCCCCGGCCTGAACAGGCGCGAGCGGCAAGGCGGCGGGAATGGCGGCGATGGACGGACCCGGATCAGGTGCGGCGCGCGGCGCGGGCGCCACGATTTCGGCGAGCGCATCGACTGCGGCGCCGGCCGCCGCGCTCTGCACCTGTGCACGCTCCGCCACCCGCTCGCCGGAGATGATACCGGTGAAGCAGGTGAGCAATGCGGAGAGGAAGAGCAGCAGTTGCAAATGCACGTCCCAGGTTCGAACCGCCACGACATAGGTGCTGTCGGGCCGTTCGTCTAATCAAAAGCTCATATAAACCCGTCCCTGTCTAAGGGCTTCACCTGAACACCGCATTGATCCGCGCCGAAGCGGGGCTATAGCGGCGGTCATGACCCAGCCAGCCCGCTCCCCGCTCGCGCCCGAAGGCTTTCCCGATCTGCCCGCCATTGCCGGCGTCACGCTGCGCGTAGCGCGCGCGCGCTACAAGGCGTGGGACCGCTGCGACCTGACCTTCGTCACGCTCGATCCGGGCACGACGGCGGCGGGCGTGCTGACGCGCAGCAAATGCCCTTCGCCCGAGGTCGAATGGTGCCGCGCCGCGCTGCCGCTGGGCATCGCCCGCGCGCTGGTCGTCAATGCCGGCAATTCCAACGCCTTCACCGGCAATCGCGGCCGCGCCGCGGTCGAGGCGATCGCCGCGCGCGCCGCCGCGCATCTCGGCTGCCAGCCTTCCGACGTCTTCGTCGCTTCGACCGGTGTGATCGGTGTTCCCCTGCCCATCGACAAGGCGGAAGCCGGGCTCGACGCAGCCTTCACCGCTCAAGCCTGCGGCTGGAAAGACGCCGCCGCCACGATCATGACCACCGACACCTTCGAAAAGGCGGCGGTGACGCGCGCGGTGATCGGCGATCGCACCGTCAGCTTCGTCGGCATCGTCAAGGGATCGGGCATGATCGCGCCCGACATGGCGACGATGCTCGGCTTCATCTTCACCGACGCCGCGATCGAGCCCGGCCTGCTGCAGGCGATGCTGAGCGCTGCCAATCGCGCCACCTTCTCGGCGATCACTGTCGACAGCGACACCTCGACGAGCGACACCGTGCTCGCCTTCGCCACCGGCAAGGCGGGCAATGCCCCGATCGCATCGTTCGACGATGCCGGCGCCGACGCCGTCCAGGCCGCGCTCACCGACATGTGCCGCCAGCTCGCCCATCTCGTGGTGCGCGACGGCGAAGGTGCGTCGAAATTCATCGAGATCACCGTGACCGGCGCCGAATCCGACGACAGCGCCCACCGCATCGCGCTCAGCATCGCCAATTCGCCGCTGGTGAAGACCGCGATCGCGGGCGAGGACGCCAATTGGGGCCGCGTCGTGATGGCGGTCGGCAAGGCCGGCGAGCCCGCCGAGCGCGACAAGCTCTCGATCCGCTTCGGCGCGACCCAGGTCGCGACCGGCGGCCTGGCGGTGGAGGGCTATGACGAAGCCCCCGTCGCCGCCCATCTGAAGGGCAAGGAGATCGAGATCGGCGTCGATCTGGGGCTTGGCGACGGCCGTGCGACGGTTTGGACCTGTGACCTCACCCATGGCTATATCTCGATCAACGCCGATTACCGGAGCTGATCCGATGCTGACGATCTGGGGCCGGCTCAATTCGCACAATGTGAAGAAGGTCGCCTGGTTCGCGCAGGAGATCGGCATCGCGCACGTCCGCCATGATGTCGGCGGCGCGTTCGGGATGGACGCGGCCTATCTGGCGCTCAATCCCAACGCGCTGATCCCGACCATCGAGGACGGCGATCTCGTGCTGTGGGAATCGAACGCGATCCTCCGCTATCTCGCCGCACGCTACGCGCCGGAGACATTCTGGCCGGAAGACCCCGCATTGCGTGCACGCGCGGACAAATGGATGGACTGGCAGTTCAGCTATGCCGATGCGCAGCGCGACGCTTTCCTCAATCTGGTGCGCTATCCGCCCGAAGCGCGGGATCCGGCAGCGGTGACGCGGTCGGCTGAACGAAGCGCCGAGATGATGGCGCTGATCGAACGCGCGCTCGACGATCATCCCTGGCTCTCCGGCGATGCCTTCGGCCTGGGCGACATTCCGATGGGCGTTTACGTGCATAGCTGGATGACGCTCGACATCGCGCGCCCGGACATGCCCAATGTCCGGAGATGGTATTCGGCGCTTCAGGCGCGACCGGGCTATGCCAGCCAGGTCATGATTCCACTCACCTGAGAATTTCCCGCACGCAGGAGCCTATCGCGATGCACAGCCTCTACCGCCCCGTCGCCGAACTGATGGAGCAGGTCGCGGCCGATGTCGTCCTGCCGCGCTATCAGAATCTCGCCGAAGACGAGATCAGCGAAAAGGCGGCCGACGATTTCGTCACCATCGCCGACAAGGAAAGCGAGCTGCGGCTGATCGAGGGACTTTCCCGGATCCTGCCGGAAGCGGGCATGATCGGGGAGGAGTCTGCCGCCGCCGATCCCGCGATCCTCGATCGCGCGGGCCTCGGTCTCAACTGGATCATCGATCCGATCGACGGGACCGGCAATTTCGCGGCGGGCCACCCGCCCTTCGGCATGATGGTGGCACTGGTCGCGGACGGCGCGATCCAGGCCGGCTGGATCCTCGATCCGATCGATGGCCGCATCTGCCATGCCGTCGTGGGCGCCGGCGCATTTCTTGACGGAGAGCGTGTCTCGGCGCGCGAAAGCGGATCCGCCCTGCCCGTCGCCGCGCTCGCCGTCTATTTCATGACGCCGGAACGCCGCGCCGACATCATCGAACGCGCACGCGGCCGGTTGACGCTGGTCGACATCCCACGCTGCGCGGCCGAGCAATATCCCCGCCTCGTGCTCGGCCAGAACGATATCGCGCTGTTCGAACGCACCCTGCCCTGGGATCATGCCCCTGGGGTGCTGTTCCTGTCCGAGGCCGGCGGCCGCATCGCCAGGCCTGACGGATCGCCCTATATCGTCGGCGACGGCCGCAAGGGCCTGCTCGGCGCGGCATCGCCGCGTCTGTGGGACGAAAGCGCCAAAATCCTTTTCGGCTGACCGAATTACCAATCTCTTCCTCGCGCATCGAACATCCTTGACGATATAGTTCACATATGCGTTAAATATTAACGGAGAGGAGAATCGAAATGGCCGATATGTCGAAACGCCCCGCATTGGTCTCCGCGGTGGTCTACAAGGATGCGATGGCCGCGTTCGAATGGCTTCAGTCCGCCTTCGGATTCGAACCCGCGATGCTCATCACCGATGCCGACGGCAATCTGGCGCATTCGGAGATGATCTTCGGCGACGGCTGGATCATGGTCGGCAACGAGTGGAGCGACGATCATCGCAGTCCCGCCAATCTGGGCGGCAAGAACACCCAGACCGTCCATGTCCAGATGTCGACCGATATCGATGCGCATTGCGAACATGCGCGCAAGGCCGGCGCCGAGATCCTGATGGAACCCGAAACCCAGTTCTATGGCGACCGCACCTATCGCGCGCGCGATCCGGAAGGGCATATCTGGACCTTCGGCCAGACGGTGAAACAGGTCGAACCCGAGGATTGGGACCGGGATACCGGCCTGAAGACCAAGATCTGGCCGTGAACGCGACGGCGCGGCTGGACCGGACATTGGCGGCGCTGGCGGATCCGCACCGCCGCCAGGTCGTCGAACTGCTGCGCGAACGGCCGAGGCGCGCAGGCGAACTGGCCGAAGCGGCGGGACTCAGCCCGCCCGCGATGAGCCGGCATCTCCGCACGCTGCGCGCCTCGGGACTGGTGGAAGAACGGCACGACGGCTTCGACGCGCGGGTGCGGGTCTATCGCCTGACCCCCGCCCCCATGACGGAACTCACCGAATGGCTGCGCGAAACCGAGGAGATGTGGGCGGATCAGCTCAGCGCGTTCCGCAAGCATATGCTGGCGCGGGGTGACGCGGCATGACCTCGCGCATCCTGGTGGCGATGCGCGTGCCGGGGCCGCCCGAGCGCGCCTTCCGCATCTTCACTGAAGAAGTCGGCCTCTGGTGGCAGGACAACCCATTGTTCCGCTTCACACCGCGCAGCCCCGGCACGGTGGCGTTCGAACCGCCGGCCGACGGCATGCCCGGCCGCTTCGTCGAGCGCCTGCCCGACGGCAAGGTCTTCACGGTCGGCGACGTGACGATATGGGATGCGGGGCACCGGCTCGCCTTTGGCTGGCGCCAGGCCGGTTTCGGCCCCGATCATCGGACCGAGGTGGAGATTCGTTTCGAACCGGTCGGCGACGAGACGCGCGTGACGGTCGAACATCGCGGCTGGGACAGCGTACCGCAGGCACATGTCGCCAAGCACGGCATGCCGGCGATGCTGTTCGATCAACGGCACGCCGAATGGTGGCGCACGCTGCTGGCATCGTTGAAGGGATGCATGGATTGAAGCGAATTGGGGCGCCCGCCCCAACACACACGTGCCATCCCCGCGTGCACGGGGATGGCATCGTAAGGCCACAGTTCGACAGTGCCCCTCCCGTCTTGCGGGAGGGGTTGCCGGATCATCTTATGCGAAGGTGATCTGGTTGAGGTCCGAGATACCGAGCAACGTCACCGATCCGCCCTGTTCGAGGTTGATGCGGAGATCGACGATCTGATCGTTGTTGGTATCGGCGGCGACGGTGCCGAGGATGTCCATGCCGGCGGCGAGGCGGATCACGTCCTGGCCGGGGGTATAGTCGGTGATGACATCATGGCCGTCCTGGAAGCCGATGACGAACACGTCCTTGCCGGCGCCGCCGGTCAGCGTGTCGTTGCCCGCGCCGCCGATCAGCGTATCGTCCCCGCCCATGCCGTTGAGGCTCTGCGCGCCCGAGAAGCCGTAGAGCGTGTCCTCGTCCGCCGTGCCGGTGAGGATACCGCCGGTGCGGCCGCCGCCCACCACCTGCTTGCCGTCGGCCAGCGTCGTGATCGTCATGGTGACCGTCGCCGTGCTGGTGAGCCCGCCATCGTCGGTCACCGTATAGGTGAACGTGTCGGTCGCGGTGCTGCCCGGGCTCAGCGCATCGAACACCGGCGACGAGGCGACATATTTCAGCGTCTGCGTCGCCGCATCGAAGATCACGCTGCCCAGCGTACCGCTGGTGTTGACGCTGATGATCGTCAGCACATCACCATTGGCGTCGGTGTCGTTGCCCAGCAGCGTCGCCGCCAGGTTCGCCGTCGTCGCATCCTCGTTCACCGCGATCGCATTGCCGTTGGCAACCGGCGTGTCGTTCACCAGGATCGTCACCGGGATCTCGACAAACAGACCGCCGCCATCGGTTGCGCGAGCACCGCGAGCAGGGCAAGCGCGAAGACGAGCGAAAGCGCGAGCAACTCGGTCGAGACGCCCGGCGTGGCGATGCCGTCCCGGCGCAAGGCGAGCACACCCGCCAGCCAGGGTGCGACAAGCGCCACCTGCACGCCCAGCACGATCGCGGTTGCCACCGCGCCCAGTGCCGCGCCGCCAAGCGCACGTACCCATCCCTCGAACACGCCGCGCGTGCCGCCGAACAGCAGGAACAGTGCGAAAAGCGGCCCCAGCGCCAGCATCAGCCCGGCGATCAGCCGCACCGAGGCGAAGGCCGCGACCGTCGCGGTCAGATAGACGGTGCGCGCCTGGCCGAGCAGCTTGGCATCGCGCGCCGGATCCCAGCGCGGGCGCTGCTGCAACTGGTTGAGGCGCTGCATTTCCTGCTGCTGCTGCTGCGGGGTGAGGGTTTCGGTGGGGCCGGCCATCACATCGGCATCGACCGGTTTGCCGGTGCCCAGCTTCGCGAGTTCCGCCATCTGGTTGTCGACGCCCTGAAGATACAGGACAAGGCCGCCGCCCGCCCCCGGCAATTCCGCCGGGCCACCGATCGTCGCGGCCAGCTCCGCCGGCCCCTTGAGCGCGACATTATAGGCCAGGGTGCGAAAGGCGGGCCAGCTTGTCGCGAGCAACAGGACGATGCCGATCTTGACCGCCGCCATCACCGCTTCGCGAACGCCCGGCCCCTCCCCCAGCAACATGCGATAGCCGAAGAGCGCGACGAAGATTGTCAGCGCGCCCGTCAGCATCATCGCCACCCCGGATCCCGGGGCGCTCAGCGCCTGATAGCCGCCCGCGCCGATCGCCAGCGCCTGGCAATCGAGATGCGCAAGCAGGCTGCTCAGAAAACCGGCGTCGGAAATCGCGGGGCAGACCGCCATCACACGCGCTCCAGCAGGCGCGGAATCCAGTCCGCCGGATCGTCGCCGCTTTCGGCGCGGATCTCGTCGAGCAGGCGCACGGTGCGCTCGCGGCCTGACAAGATGGTCAGCAGATCGCGTTCGCCTGCCAGGTTGAGCCGCGCGACGACACTATCCGCGCCATGCTTGATCAGGAAGCAATGCGCATCGTCGGGCAAGGTGCGCCCGATCTCATGCTCATGCGCGGTCAGGCCGAAGCCACCGACATAATCCTCCACGCGCGCCTTGGGATTGGCCATGAAGATCTGGGTGGCTGCCTGTTCGATGATCGCACTGGCGATCCGGCTTTCCAGCGCATCCTGCGCGCTCTGCGTCGCAAAACCGACAATGCCGTTGCGCTTGCGGATCGTCTTTTCCCAATCCTTGATCCGCCGCACGAACACGTCGTCGTCGAGCGCCTTCCACCCTTCGTCGACCACGATGATCGCGGCGCTGCCGTCCAGCCGTTCCTCGACCCGGTGGAACAGATACATCATCGCCGGGGTGCGCACCGCCGGATCGTCGAGGATCGCGGTCATGTCGAAACCGACGGCCTCCGCCGACAGGTCGGTCAGATCCTCCGGATTGTCGAACAGCCAGGCGCGCTCGCCATCGCCCCACCAGGGCCGCAGGCGCGACCAGAGATCATTGGCATGGGGGCGATGCCCGCCACGGAACAGTTCGGCCAGATGGCACAGCCGCCGATGCCCGGGCGGCTGCGCGAAATTGGCGTCGACCGCGTCCTTGATACTCGCCATCTCGTCGACATCGGCACCGCCCGCCAGTTGCGCGAGCCAGTCGATCAGGAACTGGCGATTGACGGGATCGTCGTCGAGTCGGAGCGGGTTGAGCCCGGCGCTGGTGCCCGGCCGCAACAGATCGTAGCGCCCGCCGATCGCGCGGATGAACAGCTCCGCGCCGCGATCCTTGTCGAAGAAGATGATGCGCGGCCGGAATTTGCGCGCCTGGGCGAGCAGGAAATTGAGCGCGACCGTCTTGCCCGATCCAGATGGACCGATGACGGTGAAATTGCCGAGATCTCCCTGATGGAAATTGAAGAAATAGGGGCCGGCGGCGGTCGTCTCCAGCAGGCTGACCGCTTCTCCCCAATGATTGGCGTCAGCCCGGCCGATCGGGAAATTATGGCTGCTCGCGAACCCCGCGAAATTGCCCGTCGAGATCAGGCCGCGCCGCGCGATATATTTGAAATTGCCCGGGAACTGCGCCCAGAAAGCGGGTTCGAGCGCGATATCCTCCCGCACCGCGATGATGCCGAGATCGGCGAGCGAGGCCAGGGTCTCGGCAACGCCGGCATCGACCTGTTCGGGCGTGTCGCCATGCACCGCGACCGTCATGTGATGTTCGCCGAAACCGGCGCGGCCGGCAGCGACCTCGTCCTTGGCGGTCGACAATTCGGCGCGCAGGCTCAAGGCCTCGTCCTCCGCCGATCGCATCCGCCTGAGCGCCAGGTTCATCCGCCCGAGCGCGGCCTGACGATCGACGAAGCCGAAGGACTGCGAAACCGTGATCTCGAACGGCAGGCGCAACAGCGCATCGAGCATGCCCGGCGCGGTCTGACCCGGATAATCCTTGATCGACACCAGGCTGACGAAAGCGCGTGGCGTGGCGCCCGCCGCGCCCAGTTCGATCATGTCCTGCCCGAAACTGATCCGGCGATAGGGCAGATAGGCGCCGGCATCCTGCATCGGCAGCAGCACCGGGCGCATTTCCGCATTGTAGAGCGACGACAGGAACTCGAGCGGTTCGGAACACGGCCCTTGCGCGGTTTCGTAGACGCCCAGCAGCCGTGGCGCATAGCTTCCGAGCTGCGCCAGCAGATTGTCGCGAGCGCTGTCGAGCTGGCGCAGTTCATGGCCGATCGCGGCATCGCCGTCGGATGCCGCGCGCCCCATCCATTCGCGCAGCCGGTCCGCCATGCCGATCCGCCCCTGCAACGGCCGGCGGACGAGCGTCAGGAACAGATCGTTGACGTAAAGCCGCTTGTCGGCGAGCCGCTTGCGCCATGCGCTATCCAGCGCGGCCGAGAAATCGTCGGGATAGCCCGCCGCGAGCGCCACGTCCGCGCGGCGACGGACGACATGATGATAGACGGCGAAGCGCGACGATCCGATCGCCTGCAGCATCGCGTCGCGCAGCATCTTGCGATAGTTGATCTCTTCGGTGTCGGCGGTCTCGAACAACAGACCGCGCAGGTGGATCACCTGCATCAACAGGCCGTCGCGCGTCTCGATCGTATGATCGTCGACATGCCGGGCATAGGGCAGATGATGCCCCGCCGGCTTTTCGTTGGCGATGGCCCGCCGGTCCCGCGTCAGGGCCGGTAGGAGTTGCATCGCCAGATCGCATGGTTGCGCACGCGCGGGCAGTTCCTGACCCGCACGAGCCAGAGATCGAGGAAACGCGGTTCGCGCAGGCAAAGCAGAACGCCGACAAGATGCACGACCAGCGCCAGGGCGAGCGCCCAGAGCGAACGGAAGATCAGCAGCATTTCGGTGGCGAGCACCGCGTTGAGCACGAAATAGCTATAGGTGACGCCCGCGAACATCTGGGGCCGGGTGAGGGCCACGAATACCGGATCGTGATCCAGGCCGTTCATGGATCAATTGGCCAGGCTGGCGGTGGACTGGATGCCCGCGACGATGCTCGCCGCGCCGAACAGGATGAAACAGCCGAGGATCACCGTCGCGCCATAACGCCAGTTGATCCGCCCGGTGAGCATCAGGAAACCGACCGAGGCGACCGCGATCACGGCGACGACGGTCGCGACGGTGCCGAGCAAGGTGCCCTGCAGCCAGTTGACCGCGGCGACGAGCACGCCCGATCCGGCGGGATCGGCCAGCGAATCCTGCGCGAAGGCCTGGCCCGACCACAGGCAGCAGGCCGCCGCCATCCACGCCGTCAACGCCCTGAATTTACGAAGCAACAAGCGGCATCCCCCATCTTCCGCGATTCGCCCATCGGCCACAGTGCGCGCTCACCCGGACCTTGCCAAGCCCGGGCGTGCCTGCCCCAATCAGGCGCCCGTCGGTGGCCGCCACCCCATGCGCTTGTGCGTCGCCGATGTCGACATATGCTCGACGAAACCCAGCCGCCGATACAGCGCCTCCGCGCGCGGATTGTCGCGCGCCACATGGAGCTCGATGGCGGGCGCGGATGCCTTGATCCAGGCGATCAGCGCCGCGCCGATCCCTTTGCCCCGGATCGCGGGATCGAGCGAAATATCGACAAGATGCCAGACGGTGGCGGCGCGATCGAGATAGAGCCTGCCGACCGGCCGGGCCGAAGCCGCGGATCGGCCGCGCAGCACGATCATATAGTCGCAGTCCGGAAACTGCGTGGTGAAATGGGTCCGTTGATGATCGAACTGGCTGTCGAGAAAACGCTCGCGCGCTTCGATCGGCCAATTGGCCCGCGCCAGTTCCTCGGCGCGATGATCGCCGTAGAGACGCCGCAGGAACGGCAGATCGTCCGCCGTTTCCAGACGAAGCGACACATCCTGCCGGCGCAATGCCTTAGGCACGGCGCCGGCAAGCAGGGCGGACGACGATTCAATCATCGCGAGACGATATCATTCCCGCGATGCGGGACGGTTCGTCACGATGCCTGGCGATCGCCGCCGGAAAGCAGTTCGCCTTCCAGCCAGCCCTTGAGCGCGCTCTTGGGCGCCGCGCCGACCTTGGTGGCGGCGGGCTCGCCATTCTTGAACAGGATCATCGTCGGGATGCCGCGCACGCCGTAACGCGCCGGGGCGTCGGGATTGTCGTCGATGTTGATCTTGGCGATCGTCACCTTCTCGCCCAGTTCTTCCGAAATCTCCTCGAGCGACGGGCCGATCATCTTGCAGGGGCCGCACCATTCCGCCCAGAAATCGACCAGCACCGGCCGGTCGGCGGCAATGACGTCGTCGTGGAAGCTCGAATCGCTGATCGCTTTGGTGGCCATTTGCCTAACTCCTTCTGTCGGGTCCCTATCTAGGAACAGTGTGGCGTTCGCTCAACGGCCTTGACCCAAGCTTTGCTCCATGGGCGACAAGCCGGGCTTGTGGCGCGCAAGCAAGGCCGGATCGAGCGGGATCAGCGTCGGGCCGGCCGTATAGAGCAAGGCGGCCTCGATCCGCCGTCCGGGAAAGATCACGCGCAGCGCCTCGGCATAGGCGGACATCTGGCGCAGATGATGAACGGGCGCTGCCTCGGCGGACGCGGGCACGCGCCGGCCCGTCTTGAAATCGACCAGGCGGACGGCCTCGTCGCCGACGATCAGCCGATCGACCGTGCCCGCGATCACATCGCCGCCGACCACGGCGGCGATCGGTGCCTCGCCCAGCGCGCCGGGCGCGAACAGGTCGGCATGGCGTTCGATCACCGCCAGTGCGGACTCGACGATCGCGCCGCGCTCGCCGGGATCGTCCACGCCCGCGCTGTGCTCCAGCCAGCGCAGCGCGCTCGCCGCGCGTTCGGCAGGCGGAACTTCGGGCAGCCGCTCGAACAATGCGTGGAGATGGCGGCCGCGTTCAGCGGCGGCGCGCATGCCGATCGTCGGCGGCGGGCTCGACGCATCGTCATCACCCAGCGAGGACGGCGCCAGCGGACGCGGCGGACGCGCCTCGATCGGCGCGGGCCGGCGGAGCCAGCCGGGCAATTCGGGATCGGCCGCAACTGGCCTGGCGCGCTCCTGCCCGGCCGCCGCCTGACCATCGGCGAAATGACGCACCTGTCCCCAAGGTGCCTCCTCCACCGCTTCGACGTCGAGCGCGGCCATCGCGCGTTCGACCGCCGCGTGCCAGCTTTTCTCGGGAGCGACGCCCTTGCTGCGCGGCCCGAGCGCGCCGCCCACCACCAGCCATTCCTCGGCGCGGGTGAGCGCGACATAAAGCAGCCGCCAATGCTCCTCCATCTCGCGCGCATCAGCGAGCGCCGCCGCATCAGAGAGGCTGCCGGTCAGTTCGTCCTTGCGCGGCCGGAAGACGGGCACGGGATCGGCGCCATCAACAACGGGCCAGTCGAGCTTGCCGCGCGGGCTCAGCGCCGGATCGACCGTCGCGTCGGCCAGGATGACGAGCGGCGCCTGCAATCCCTTGGCGCCATGCGCGGTCATCACGCGCACGGCGTCGAGCGGCTGCGAAGGGTCGCGCTTGATATCTTCCGTCTCACGCTCGAACCGGTCGAGAAAGGCCTGAAGCGTCGGCGTCGCATCGCGCTCGAAGCCGAGCGCGGCGTTCATCAGCTCCTCGATCGGGTCGCGCGCTTCCTGCCCCAGCCGGCGCAGCAATTTCCGCCGCCCGTCGAGCGGACCGGACAGGATCTCCTCGAGGAAACGATAGGGCGTCGTGAAATCGGCGCGGCGCAGCATCTCACGCAGTTCGGCGGGCTGGTGATCGCCGAGATGCGCCCAGAGCGGACCCTCACGTCCGCGCGCGGCCGCGTAGAGATCGTCCTGCGACCAGCCGATCAACGGCGATACCAGCAGCCCGGCGAGATTGAGATCGTCGTGCGGCTGGGTCGCGAAGCGCACCGCCGCGAGCAGATCGCGGACGGCGAGCGGCGCATTGAGCCGCAGCCGGTCGACGCCGGCGACGGGCACACCCTCCGCATGCAGCCGCGCGACGATCAGCGAAGCGAGTTCGCTGCGCCGGCGCACCAAGATCAAGATATCCTGCGGTTCGAGCCGCTTGGGCCGGCCGCGATTGTTGATCCACAGCCCCGCATCGAGCCAGGCCTTGATCTGGCGGGCGAGCAAGGTCGCGAACCGCCGCGTCGAATCCGAAAGCCAGCTTTCCTCGCCGTCGATATCGCCATCTGCGGCGGTTTCGGGCGAGACCGGCCCCCACAAGGTGACGCGCCCCGGCCCGGCCACCGCGCTGCGATGCGGCTCCAGATCGATCATGCCGCTGAGCGCGCCTTCGCCAAGTTCGGCGAGCACCCGATCGACCAGCGCGAGCACCGGCGCGGTCGAGCGGAAGGATTCGGTCAGCGACAGATCATGCACCTCCCGCCCCGCTTCCGCCGCGCGCCCGGAGAAAAAGCCCTGCGCAGCGCGAAAATAGACGGGATCGGTGCCCTGGAAGCCGAAGATCGCCTGTTTGAAGTCGCCGACCGAGAAGATCGTCCGGATCTTCGCCGCATCGTCGGCGTCCTCGGCGAAGAATTCCTCGGCCAGCGCGCGGATGATCGTCCATTGCGCGAGATTGGTGTCCTGCGCCTCATCGACCAGGATATGGTCGGTCGCCTGGTCGAGCTTGAAACGGATCCATTCCGCCATGCGCGACTGGGCAAGCAGCGCGACGGTGCGCCGGATGAGATCGTCGAAATCGACGACGCCGGCAGCGCGCTTCGCCTCCGCATAGGCGCGCGCATAGCTCCGCCCAGCATCCAGCCCCTGTGCGAGCAGCGCGGCCAGACCCGCGCGCGCGCGCAGGCCGAGCAGTTCGGCGCAGCGGGCATGCAGCGCCATCGCGGCATCCTCATAACCCGGCACCTGCGGCGCCTGTCCGGACTTGAACGATCGCGGATCGCCATCGACCTTGGCCCAGACCAGATGGAGTTCGCCCAATCGCTTCGCCCGTTCGGCGGTATCGAGCGCCAGCCATTCGCGGATCGTCGCGGCACGGCCCTGCCCGCCCTTGGTCGCCCAGCCGGCATTCGCCTCGGCGATGAAGGCCAATTCATCATCGAACCCGCCGCATTCGTCGGCGATCATCGCCTCGACATCGCCATCCGGCACATCGAGCGCGGCGCGCACCGCCCGGCCGATATCCTCGCCCAGCGCCTCCATCGCGTCGGGCGCGCGCGCGCAATTGGCAAGGAAGCTCTCGGCGCCGCCCTCGCCCAGCCTCAGGCTCAGGGCGCGCAGCGCATCGGTCAGCGCGGTCTCGCCCCGAGCTTCCGCCGCAACGAGCATGTCCGCCATGGTCTGACGCGCGAGCGCGGCTTCCTCGCGCGCTTCCATCGCGCGGAAGCCGGGGATGAGGCCCGCTTCGACCGGAAAGCCCGAGAGCAGGGTCTGACAGAAGCTGTGGATGGTCTGGATGCGCAGCCCGGCGCCGCTGGCGTCGAGCACGCGCGCGAACAGCTTGCGCGCGGTCGCCATCAATTCGGGCGTACCCTGCTCGCCCAGCGCCTCCAGTTCCGCGAACAGTTCCGGCCCCTTCATCCGCACCCAGGATGCGAGCCGGGCATGGATGCGGTCCGCCATCTCGGTCGCCCCCGCCTTGGTGAAGGTGAGGCAGAGGATCGAGGACGGATCGGCGCCGCTCAGCAGCAGCCGCATGACGCGCGCAGACAGCACCTGCGTCTTGCCGGTACCTGCGGAAGCCGACAGCCAGACATTCTCGCGCGGTTCGGATGCGAGCCGCTGATTGCCGCGAAGCGCGACGGGCGCAGCCATCTAGCCTTCCCCCTCTTGCGCGGCGACCTGAACAGGCGCCCGCTCGCGGCCATACCATTCGTCGAGCCGCATCAACTGGTCGTAATCGCCATAGGGCGCATATTCGGGATGCAGCTTGGCAGTGAAGGGTTCGTCGCCGGTCAGCCAGCGCGCGGCAGCAGCGGCGAAGCTGCGTTCGGCGAGTGCGGTGAAATCGCCGGTCGCGACCTTGCCGCCCTTGGCTTCGGGATGAACCGGCGAGCGGCGCGATCCGAACTGGCCGCGATCCTTGGCCAAGGACCAATATTCGAACGCCCCGGCGGCGCCGGACACGCCTTCGAAACCGCCACGCTCGGCGAGCAGGCCGAGCAGGCCGAGCTGCATCGCGAACCCTTCCGCGACCGCTGTGTCCGACGGCGGCTTGCCGGTCTTGTAGTCGATGACGGCGAAGCCGCCATCGGGCAAGCGGTCGATGCGGTCGGCACGGCCGTCGAGCGCGATGCCCGCGATCTCCGCCTTGCCCCAGGCTTCCGCCTTCCAGGGTTCGCGGCCTTCGGCGCGCCCCGCCTCGATCTCGCGCCCGATCCAGTCGAGCGCTTCCATCACGCGCGGCTGCCAGAGCGCGCGCAGCAGCGGATGAACCTCGGCGCGCGCGAACAGCGCCTCCGCGATCGGCAACAGCCGGCCGGGCGCCCAGCCCTGTTTCGCCCAATCCTCCAGCACCGCATGGATCGCGGTGCCGCGCCACGCCGCGCTCGGATCGGCGTCGATCGGATCAAGCGCGCGCAGGTTGAGCATCTTGAGCGCGTAAAAGGCGTAAGGGTCCGCCTTCAGCCGGTCGACCTGGGTGACGCTCAAGGCGGTCGGGCGGTCGCCGACCGGCGGTGCGGGTGCCGGCTGTTCGGCGGGATTGAAATCATCGGGCTTGTCGAGCGCGCGGGCCCAGGCACCGGCATCGTCGATCCGCGTCATCTCTCCCGACATCGCCTCCATGCGCAGCCAGAAGCGCGAGGCGATGGTCGGCGCGGAGGCGTCCCGCCGCGCGCGCGTCACCACCACCTGCGGCGCGCCGAGCGCCCCCGCCAGATCGTGCGCGGCGATGCCGATCCGCCGTTCGAGACTGGGCAGTTTCAGCTCGTGCCGCGCGCGCGGCGCCAGCCAGGGATCGGGGCTGGGCAGGCCCGGCCAGACGCCTTCGTTGAGCCCGCCCAGGATCATCAGATCGGGCTGTTGCAGCCGCGCTTCGATGGCACCCCAGATCGAGATGCGCGGATGCCCGCCCTGGGGCGGCCGCACCGCGATCTCGTCCATCATCCGCCGCAACAGCGCGGAGATGGCGTCGATACGCACGCCATCGGGTCCGTCGGGCGCATGCGCCTCCAGATCGGCGAGCAGATCGGCGGCCTCGCGCCCCGCGCTGCCCGACCAGGCGGCCTCGCCCGCCAGCCGCGTCGCCGCCTCACGCACGGCCTCGACCGCCGCCGACAGACTCGATGCCGCGGCGAAGCCGGTCTCGAGCGGTGCAAGCAGATCGCGGATCTCGATCCAGCCAGGCAGCGCACGCTTGCGCACGCGCTGTTCGCGATCGGTGCCGCCGGCCAGGAAATCGTCGATCCCTGACAGCCCGGCGGGCGGGCGTGGACCACGCAGCGCAACGTCGAGCACGCGGACATGATCGAGCCAGGCCAGCCGCCCTTCCCCGCTGCGCACCAGGGGATGCTTGAGCAGCGCAAGCAGCGGCACCGGCGCGAACCGCTCCGCCGCCGCCTCGACGATCGCCAGCAGCAGCGCCCCCTCCGGCTTCACCGACAGGGGCTGGCCTGCCGAGTCATCGGCTTCGATCCCCCAGCGCCGCAGATGCGCGGAGACACGGGTGGCGAGCGCGCGATCGGGCGTGACCAGGGCGGCGGTGCGCGCGGGCGTTTCGAGCGCCTCGCGCAGCATGATCGCGATCGCCTGCGCTTCCTCCGCCGGCGTCGCGGCTTCCAGCGCACGGATGCCCGCCAGATTGCGCACGGTTTCGGGATCGCCCCATTTGTCCGAATATTCGGCCGGGGTCAGCGCATTGGCGATCGCCTTGCTGCGCGGCGCGCGCGCGTCATGCCCGCCGCCCCAGCGCCAGATATCGACCTCGCCGCGCGCCAGCGCCATGCGATCGAGCAGCAGCTTCAGATGGAATTGCGGATGCGTCTCGATCGAGCGGCGCCGGAAGCCGGTGACGGGATCGGGATCGAACGGCCCCAGCGCATCCCATTCGGCATCGGGCATCTCGTCCGCCAGGCTGAGCCCCGGCAGCACGACCATGCCGCGTTCCATGCGGGCGATCACGCGCAGCAATTCGGCGGCGGCGGGCGGTGGATTGGTAAGGCCGGCCGCGACGACGAAGCCGGGCGGCGGCGCATCCCGCCAGCGCGCCGCGACTTTCCGAAGCAGGCGGTTGCGGCGATCAGCCAGGTCGATCCGCCCGATCCGCGCCAGCGCATCGGGCCATTGGTCGAGAATGACGGTGAGCAGCGCCAGTGATTTCTGCCAATGCGCCGAAAGCTCGCCCGCGACGTCGAGCGTACGCAACCGCGAGGGGGCGACATCCTCAACCAGCATCTGGTCAAGCGTGCGCGCGAGATCGGCCGCAAGCCGCAGCGCTTCCGCCGCGTCCACCGGCTCGCCGATCCGCGACCGTTCGCGCTGGACAAGTCGCGCCAGCATCATCAGCCGCCGCATCGGTTCCATAGCGGGCGGCACCGGATCGCCGCTGCCGATCGGATCGAGCGCGCTGCCCAGCCGCTCATCAAGCGCATCGTCGCCGATGGGCACCAGCCGGGGCAGCAGCAATCCGCCTTCGGAGCGGCGAACGAACGCCTCGGTCACGGCGCGCGCGGCGCGATTATTGGGAACGAGCACGATGCCCTGGGCCAGCCCCAGCGGGCTTTCGCCATGGGTGCGCAGCAATCCTTCGGCCAGCGCGTCGGCAAAGGCCCGGTGATGCGGGATGGTGAAGACGGCGGGCCGGGTGCGCTCACCCATCGGCGAGCATCGCCTCCGTCTTCTTCACCGCGCCCGGCGTGCCGACATCGAACCAGAGTCCCTGATGGACCAGCCCGTAGAGCCGCCCCTCCGCGATCGCGCGTTCCCAGAAGACCATGGTCGAGAACGCCCCTTCGGGCGGATCGCGCAGCAGCCGGTGCGAGACGATCTGGACGCCGGTATAGACGAAGGGCGCCACCTTGCCGCGCTTGCGCCGGCTGGTGATCCGTCCGTCGGGATCCATATGGAAATCGCCCTGCCCGCCATGGCAATTGGCGCGCGCCAGCGGCACGAGCAGCAGCAGCGCATCCATCTCGTCCGCGTTCCAGCGCTGTTCGAGCAGCCGGATCGCATCGGTCGGCCCGTCGATCCAGAGATTGTCGCTGTTGACGCAGAGAAAGGGATCCTGGGGGATCTGCGGCAGCGCCTTCACCAATCCGCCGCCGGTTTCCATCAACTGTCCGCGCTCGTCGGAGACGGCGATCTCGATATCGGTCACCTTGTTGCGCAGATGCGCTTCGAGCGCATCGGCCAGATAATGGACATTGACGACGGCGCGGCTGACCCCGGCGGAGCGCAGCCGATCGAAGGTGCGATCGAGCAGCGAGCGCCCCGCGACCTCGACCAGCGGCTTGGGCCGCGTCGCCGTCAGCGGGCGCATGCGCTTGCCGAGGCCGGCCGCCATCACCATCGCGGTGTCCAGCCGTGGGGCCGCGGTGTCGGGCCGCAGCGAAAGCGTTTTCTTGACCGTCATCGCGCCGCCATCTCCATCAGCGCGCCGCCGCGCTTCTCGGGCGGGATATTGGCGTCGAACCAGTCGCGCACCGGAGCCAATGCAGGATGCGCCAGATCGCGCTCCAGATAGCCCCAGACGCGCGGCAGATAATCGAGATAGCGCGGCTTGCCGTCGCGCTGCCACAGCCGGGTGAAAATGCCGACGATCTTGGCGTTGCGCTGTGCGCCGAGCAGCGCATAGGCGGTGTCGAAGTCGCCCTCCGCGCCCGCCTCGTATTTATAGAGCGCAAGCATCTGCGCTTCGAGCGGTTCGGCGACGTCGCGGCGCGCATCCTGCAGCATCGAGACGACGTCATAGGCGGGATGGCCCGCCAGCGCGTCCTGGAAATCGAGCAACCCGAGCCCGTCGAGCCCCTCCACCCCTTCGATCAGCATGATGTTCTCGGCATGATAGTCGCGCAGCACGGTCACGCGATGATCGTGGTAGAGATCGGCCATCACCGCATCCCAGGCCGCATCATAGCCGGCCTGATCGGCGGCGATACCGATCGCCGGGCAATACCATTCGGTGACCAGCCGCGCCTCGCGCAGATAATGGGCGCGGTCATAGGCAGGCACATCCATCGCGGGATGGCGATGGAGCCGGGCGAGCAGCCGCATCGTATCGGCATAGATGCGGTGCTCCGCCTCGGGCGCGGCATCGATCACCTCGCGCATGCGCGCGTCGCCGAAATCCTCGATCAGCACCAGGCCGGTTTCCAGGTCGCGCGCCAGGATTTCGGGTGCGCGAAAGCCCAGCCCGCACAGATGCTCGGCCACCTTGATGAAGGGGCGCGGATCCTCATGCGGGGGCGGCGCATCCATCAGCACCGCCTGCCGCCCGGGAGCGTGCACGCGAAAATAGCGTCGGAAAGACGCATCGCCGGCAAGCGGGCGGATCTCCGCCCCTCCCCAGCCATGCGCGTCGAGAAAGGCGGGTGCTGCCTCGGGCGGAATCATATCGGCGGCCATCGGCTCTCCCAAGACGCGGGCACGGTGGCTGTCAAGACGCGCGCGCCATCCGCCGTGCGCGACAAGGCGAGTTGCAGCGTCTGCGGCCACAAGCGCCCGGCGCGTTCCGGCCATTCGATGATGAGCAGCGAATCCTGGAGCAGATCGTCGAGCCCGAGTTCCTCGACATCCTCGGGATCGTCGATCCGGTAAAGATCGACATGCGTGACGGGAAAACGCGTCTCCGGCACATCATAGGGCTGGACGATCGCGAAGGTCGGGCTCGGCGCCTCCTCCTCCAGCCCCAGCGCCGCGAGCAGCCCGCGCGCGAGCGTGGTCTTGCCCGCGCCCAGATCGCCCGACAGCGCGATCACGTCGCCCGGCCGCGCAACGCGCGCCAGCGCCGCGCCAAGGGCAAGCGTCGCCGCCTCGTCGGCCAGCGCGATCATCGCGGCAGCTCGATCGTCGTCATCGTGCCGCTGCCCGGTTCGGAATAGAGCGAGACCTTGCCGCCATGCGCCTCGACGAACTGGCGCGCCAGCGGCAGGCCCATGCCCAGCGTGTCATCACCATCGCGCGTCAGTTCGGCGCGACTGAAGGGATCGAAGGCGCGCGCCTGTTCGCGCGGCGTCATCCCCGGTCCGTCGTCCGATACGACGATGCGCGCGACCTTCGCATCGCCGCCGCCATGGAGCAGGATGCGCCCGCCGCCCGGCGTGTTCGCCAGCGCATGGCCGAGCAAATGCCCGATCGCCTGACGCAGACGCCGCGCATCGCCCTTGATGCCGCCGAGCGCGGGATCGATCTCGATCGCGAAATCCATCTTCTTGGCCGCCATCGCCGGTCGCACCTCGTCCGCCGCCTGCTGCGTCACCGCGATCAGATTGACCGGCGCGAGATCGAGCGCCAGCGCCCCCGCCTCGCTCTGGGTCAGATCGAGCACGCCATCGATCAGCACGCTCAGCCGCGCGACCGAATCGAGAATGGCGGAGACATAGTCCTTGGCCTGGTCGCCGAGCTCGCCAGCATAGCCTTCCTTGAGCATCTCGGCGAAACCGCCGATCGAGGTGAGCGGCGTGCGCAGCTCATAGCTCATATTGGCGACGAACGCGGTCTTGACGCGATCGGCCTGTTCGAGCGCTTCCGCCCGGTCGCGCAGGGCCTGTTCGGCTTTCCGGCTGTCCGAAATGTCGAGCATCGTGAACAGCGCGTTGCCGTCGGGCAACGGGACCGCCGCGAACTCGAAATGCCGGCCGTCGGACAGCGACACGCGCCCGCTGCGCTGCCGCCGTTCGGCGGTCGCGGTGCGGACGAGTTCGCGGATGAGCCCGGCGCGCTTGGGATTGGCGAGCCGTTCGGCCGCAACATCGGCGAGCACGTCGATGCGCGGATGGGTGGCGAGGAACTCCTCCTCGAAATCCCAGATCTCGCGGAAACGCTTGTTCCACAGGTTGAGGCGGCCATCGGCGGCGAACACGCCGATCGCCTCGAACAGATTGTTGAAAGTCGCGGTGCGCACACGCAGCAAGGTGTCGCGCGCGCTTTCGAGCTGCACCTGTTCGGTGCGATCCTCGAAGATCAGCAACAGCCCGCCATCGGGCAAAGGCTGGGCGACAACGCGCAGATGGGTGCCGCCGGGGAGCAGCCAGCTTTCCTCGCTGGCGCCTTCGGTGGAGGTGAACCAGGCGCGGCGCTCGGCCTTCCAGCTTGGGAAATCGCGGCTTTCCGGAATACGGTCCGCCTCGCGCATGCGTTCGATGATGCGATCGAATTCGGGGCGGTCGGCCAGCCATTCGGCCTTCATCGCGAAGATGCGCTGAAAGGGCTGATTGCAGAAGACCAGCGCACGATCGGGCCCGAACTGCGCAACGCCGGCGGACAGCAGATCGAGCATGTTGCGCTGCGCGTCGCGGAAGCGGCGAAAGGCGCCGCGCACCTGTTCGGTCTCCTCGATATCGATCGCATAGCCCGCGACCCCGGCATCGCCCAGCGGCACATCGACCACACGCATCGTCCGACGCGCCCCGCCGATCGTGGCGGGCACGGTGCGCGTCAGCACCTCGTTCTTGTCGCGCGCCTGCGCGGCCATGGCGAAGGGCGTGCGCCCACCGCTCGCCTCCACCAGCTCCAGTCCGCGCTCGATCACATCATTGGCGCTCATCCCCTCCACCGCCTTCACATAGGCGCTGTTGACGAGCGTCAGCCGGAGATCGGGCCCGCGATACCACATCGGAAAGGGCGAGGCCTCGATCAGCCCGGAAAGCGCCTCGAACGCCTTGGCGAGCCGTGCCGCCTCATTGCCCAGCCGGCCGATCTCGGCCTGGCTTTCGGTCGCGTCGAAGAACCACAGGATCACGCCGCCCGGCGCGGAGAGATCCGCCGCGGCTACGGCGCCGCGCACCAGCAGGGTCCGCGAGGATCCCCGCGCGCGCACCGCGCGCACGAAACCGCGCGCCGATTTCTGCGCGACCGCGACGTCGCGCACCAGTCCAGCGGAATCCTCGTCGCTCAAGCCGCCCTCGGGCGTCGTCAGATCGGCGAGAAAATTGGGGATGCGGGCAAGACCCAGCCAGTCGGCCAGTCGCTCCGGTGCCTCGATCCGGCCGTCGGGCCGCACCATCATCGGCAACGCCGGTGCGGAATCGAGCAATTGCTGCAGCCGGTTCGCCTGGATGCCGGCATGGCGCGCGCGGCGACGCATCGCCAGCCCCGTCACCACCGCCCATGCGGCGATGCCGAGCCACACCGCCAGCACGATGCCGGCAATGACGGGCACGAAGCCGCCCTCGCTCAAGGCCGTTCCTGCATGGGATGGTCAGACGATGTCATCACGCTTGTTCTTAGAACAACCGCGCGGCGCTGCAATCCGGCACTTCCATGGTCATTCCCAGAAATAGGGCAGCCGTTTCGCGGTGCCGGTCACATCCTCGTTCATCGTGGCGGCATCATAGAGCCGTCCGCCGATCATCACCTTCGATATCTTGTCGCTGTTGCGGATATCCCGGGTCGGATCGGCGTCGAGGATGACGAGATCGGCGAGCTTGCCGGCTTCGAGCGACCCGACGTCGCGATCATAGCCGAGCGAGCGCGCCGAACCGATCGTGCCCGCCTTCAGCGCCTCGACCGGCGTCATGCCACCGCGCACGAAAGACCAGAGTTCCCAATGCGCGGCGATGCCGGGTTCCTGGCCATGCGCGCCGATCGCGACCGGCACGCCCCGCGCCGCCAGCTTGCGGGCCTCACGGGCGTTGTCGTCGTCGACATAATCCTCCTCGGGCGCGAGCGTCCGCCGCGCGCTGCCCGCCGCCAGATAATTGGGCGGCACGTGCCGCGTGAGCAACGGATGTTTCCAGTTGTCGGTATGCGCGCGCCAATAGGGATCGCCCGCCGGCCCGCCATAGGTGACGACCAGAGTGGGCGTGTAGCCGACCTTGGATTGCGAGAAATAGCTCAGCACATCCTCGTAGAGCACCGCCTGCGGGATATTGTGCTCCAGCGTCGTGTTGCCGTCGGCGATCAGCGCCATGTCGAAGCCGAAGAGCGACCCGCCCTCCGCCACCGAACGCATATTCTCCTCCAGCGCGGCCGCGACGACCTGCTGGCGCTGGTCGCGGCGCGGCTGGTTGTAGTTTTTCACGCTGTGCGCGCCCTGCGCCTTCAGCCGGCGGACATGTGCGCGCGCGTCGTCCAGGCTGTCGATCTGGGCATAACCGGTCGGGCTCTTCGCGCCATAGATTACATCGGCGGTCGAGAAGGTGCGCGGCGCGACGAGCAGGCCGGCACGCTGCATCTCCGATGCAGGGAACACCAAAGCGGCGTCGCTCGACGGATCATGCGAGGTGGTGACGCCCAGCGCCAGATTGACCAGGCTCGACCAGTTCTGCTGCGGGGTCAGCTCATCCTCGCCATAGGGGCCATGCGCATGCGCATCGACGAGCCCCGGAATGATCGTCTTGCCCGCCGCGTCGACCAGCCTGGCGCCGGCCGGGATCTGAACCTGCCCGCGTGCGCCGATCGCGGCGATGCGGTCGCGCTCGATCACGATCACGCCGTCGTCGATGATGCCACCGGTATCGTCGCGCATGGTGACGATGCGCGCGCCGGTGATCGCGACGCTGCCCGACGGTCGCGCGGCGGGAACGGTCATCGACAATGAGACGCCGGCCTTGGGCGGTTCGAACTTCGGCGGCTTGGCATCGGCGGCAGGCGGCGCAGAAGCGAAGAGCGCATCGGTGCGCGCGGTGAACAGCGTCGGCCCCAGGCTCCAGTGAAGCTGCTCGCCGCCATTGCTCCAGTTCAAGTAATCGGCGCCGTCGCCGCTGACGCGCGTTACCGGCAGCGCGCCGCCCTTGGCGCTGGTGCCGACATCCTGCGTGCCGGGCATCATCGGCGTGACGAAGGCCTCGTAGTTCTCGCGGAACGCGAAATAGCGGCCATCGGGCGAAACTTCATAGGCGTTGACGAGCTCGCCGGTGGCATGGACGCGCCTGTTGCCGCCCTCCATATCGGTCGAGACGAGCTGACGCTTGCCCTGCGACACTTCGGTCATGAACAACCGATCGTCATCGCGCCCGAACTGCGGCCCGCTGGCGCCGCGCGACACGCGCACCGGCGCGCCGCCCGCGGCGGCGACGCGGTAGATGCCCGGATCGGTCTCCCCGCGCGGCGAGGTGAGCTGGCCGCCGTCATTCTTCTCGAACGCAATGGTGCGGCCGCTCGGCGAAAAACGCGGACGCGCATAATGGCCGCCCTGTGCCACCACCGTCTTCACCGCACCTCCGGCGGGCGCGACAGTGCGGATCTGGCCGAGGCCCGCATCGGTCCAGGCGACGAACACGATGGCCTTGCCGTCACGCGACCAGGACGGCCACAATTCCCGTTCGCCCGGCTCGCTCCGCGTCAGGCGGCGCGGCTGGCCCGTCGCCATGTCCTTCACCCACAGCTTGCCGAGCGTTTCGAACACGACCTGACGGCCATCGGGCGACACCGCGGCATAGCGCGGCATCTTCGTCACGACGCTGTCGGGCGCGACCGCGACCGGCGGGCGCGGCGGATCGATCAGGCTGCGCGTATCCGTGACGTGGAAGGGAATTTCGCGCGCATCGCCGCCATCGGCGTTCACGCGCCGGATCTTGCCCCCCGCCCAGAACACCAGGGACCCGGAATCGGGCGTCCACGCCATGTTGGGATAGACGCCATGGACCGCCCAGGTTTCCTGCACATCCTGGTCCAGCGCGTCATAGATCTTGCGCTCGGCGCCTGTGGTCAGATCCTTGACGTAGAGCTTCGAACGCGCACGTTCGCGGCGGACGAACGCGATCGACTTGCCGTCGGGCGACGGCGTCGGTCGCACCGATCCGCCTGCGCCCGAGACGACGGTTTCGACCTCGCCGGTTTCCAGTTCGTAACGCTCGATCGCGAAAAGCTGCGCATTCGAATTCTGCGCATATTCGAAGATCGGGCCCGGCGTGGTGTTGCGGGCATAATAGACGTAGCGGCCATCGCGCGAATAGATCGGCTCGCCCAGTTCCTTCTGATGCTGCTCATTGGGCCGCTTGACCAGCAGCACGCCGTTGCCACCCGAGACATGATAGAGCCAGACTTCACCGGTGCCGAGCGAACGGCCGGTGGTGAAATGCTTGCGCGCGGCGATGAAACGCCCGTCCGGGCTCCAGCTCGGCTGGCTGAGCAGGCGGAAATCCTCCTTGGTCAGCTGGCGCTTGTCGGAGCCGTCGACATTCATGATCCAGATATTGTCGCCACCGCCCCGATCCGACGTGAAGGCGATGCGCCGGCCATCGGGCGAGAAACGCGGGTGCATCTCGTACGGCAAGCCTTCCGCGACCCGCGTGGGCGTGCCACCCGTGATCGGCATGGTGTAGATATCGCCGAGCAGGTCGAAGACGATGGTCTTGCCGTCCGGGCTGACATCGACGTCCATCCACGTGCCCTCGGTCACGTCGATCGGGATCTGGCGGACCTTGAGCCCCGGCGGATTGGCGACGTCCCATTTCTTCGCCGGCTCCTGCGGGGTGGCGGCGGACTGGGCCGGAGAGGCGATCGGCGCCGACAGCGCCGTCGCGGCCAGCAGAACAGGAAGATAGCGCATGGAAGTCATCCCAGGGAGGTTCGGAAAGAAGATCGGTCGGACCGTGCGATCATCTTATGATCGTCTCCATGAAAACATGTCGGCGATCAATGGCGGACGATCAGTCGGCGGGTTTCGAGGGTCGTGAACGATAGCCGTGCAGCGCCGGCCCCAGCGCCTGCTTTAACGGTTCAAGCCATTTTTCGTAATTACGCCAGGTATGAAGGCCATCGCTGTTGATCGGCCGGCGCACCTGTTCCGAACTGGGCGTGTGGACGGCGCGCCGGTTCTCGAAAAAGCGCAGACAGGCGTCGTCGAACGGAAGCTCCAGATAGTCGAGCAAGCGCCGGACCTCGGTTTCGAGATCGTCGACCAGATCCTCGTACATCACGCGGTGGATCCTGCCCGGAAGCACATGATCGAAATGATCCATCATGCGGACATAATCGGCATAATAACGGCCGATATCGGTCAGGTCATACGAGAAATTGATCCCCCAATTATAATGCTGGGAGAAATTGGCGAAGCCGCAGCCCAGCGGATCGCGACGCACATCGATGATCTTCGCATTGGGCAGGATCGCATGGATCAGCCCGGTGAAAACCCAGTTGCTCGGCATCTTGTCGGTGAAAAGCGCGCGATCGCTCTGCCGATGGCGCCGTGTCGCCTCGATATAATGCCGGCCGCGCTCGTGGAGCGCCGCGTGCGAGAGATCGGCGATCCGGTCGAGATAGCTGCCCGCCGGCGCGTCGGGCGCCAGCTCGCGCGCGATCCGCTCCAAGTCGAACAATTCCTCGGTGCCCTCGATCGCCGGATGGCTGGCCAATATCTGTTCGACCAATGTGGATCCCGATCGCGGCAGGCTGACGATGAAGATCGGATCGCGCGCGGGAAAGCCGGCGTCCGCGCGCGCGGTGAAGAATTCGGGGGTGAAGACGGCCTCCGCCTTCAGCACATTGGCGTGCAGCACCTTCGGATCATAGGGCGTCTTCTGGCGGCGAAGCTCGCTGCCAAGCGCATATTGCGCGAAGGCTTCGTCGAAGTCGCCATGATCGTGCAGCGCCTTGCCCAGCGCGAAGTGAAGATGCAGCCGATCGTCATCATCCTGATCGTCGTGATCGAGCGCCGCCTTCATCCGATCGATATCCGCGCGATCGAACTTCACCGTCTTCAGGTTGGCGAGCCCGAACCAGGCGTTGCCACGCTGCGGCTCCAGATCGACCGCCTTGCGATAGGCGGCGATCGCCTCGTCGATCCGTCCGATCGTCTTCAGGACGAAGGCATGCCCCATCCAGCCGCGACCATCGTCCGGATGCGCGCGGACCAGCCGGCGATAAACGGTCTGCGCCTCGTCCATCCGCCGCGACTGGAGCAGCAGGTTGCCCTTCAGCGACAGCGCGGGCAGATGGTTGGGATCGCGCGCGAGCACGTCATCGAGAATGATCGCCGCTTCATCCTGGCGACCGGCCTGGTTGAGCAGCTTGAACAGCGCGATCCGGGCTTCGAGATAGGCGGGCGCCAGCATGAAGGCGCGCCGGTAGAGATTCTCCGCCTCCTTCGTCGCGCCGCATTTTTCCGCGATCGTCCCCAGGATCAGCGCACCGCCGGCATCCTCTGGATTCTCGCGCAGATAGGGCCGAATCGACCGCTCGGCCTCTTCGAAGCGCTCATCGGCGATCGCGCGTTCGGCGGCCACCACGGCGGGATGACGCAAGCCGATCGCGATCGCCCTGAGTTCCGCGCTCTCCGCCTCGCGCACATTGCCCAGCCGCCGAAGCGCGGCGGCGAGCACGCGATGGGCGACGGCAAGATCGGGATGATCACGGATCAGAGCGCGCGCCCGAGCCGACGCCCGGCCGGCATCGCGATCGATCGACGCGACGATCTCCCTTAGCGCCAGATCGGCATTAACGACGGTCTGTCGGCGCGCCCCCGCCACATCCCTCTCCGCGAAATTCAACAGCTTGAGAAAGCCTAGAGCCTGATCGCCCAGGGTGGAAGCATTTCATGCGGATCCGGCATGCTTTCAAACAAGACGGGCGCCGCAGCAGCGGCGCCCGCAAGTCATCCGGCCAGAACAGTCGATCAGAAACTACGCGTGACGTTCAGATAGAGCTGCCGTCCCAGAATATCGTAGTTGCTGGAGTTGAAGTAATTGCCGATCCGCGTGAACTGCCCCGCCGATGTCGGGTAGGAGCTGATCCGCGGCGGTTTCGTGTTGAACAAATTGGTCACGCCCAGGGTCACCTGCCCCACATCTTCCCAGCGGAACTGGACGGACAGGCTGTGTTCCCAATAGGCCTCTGCACGGAGATCGGTTACCACCTGTCCCAGGAAAGGCGCGACCGCCAGTTCGTCGTCGTTCGAATCCTGCGGCCCGACATATTCAAGGCCATAGCGCAGGACGATCTTTTCGGACGGCAAGGTGTATCGAAGGTCGAGAGAGGCGACCCATTTCGGCCCCGCGCCCGCGCCCTGAACCCCGAGCGTGCCGTTATAATCCTCGGGATCGTCGGTCGCGAACAACTGGAAGATCTGGTCGATCATCCGCGTCGCCTGCGCATGCGCCACGAACTTGCCGCCGAACAGATCGGTCGCATAGCGCAGATCGAAATCGATGCCGCGCACGCGTTGCTGCGCCACGTTGAGATACGGATTATCGAACGCGTCGAGATTGCCGCGCTGCGGATCGCTTGCGGGCAAGCGTGGACTGATCAGCGAGCAATATTGGTTGTTCGGCCCGAAATCGTCAGCTTCGTAGCAGCGTGTCAGGACAAGGTTGTTGAGCACGGTCACCTCGTCGCGCACCAGCACGTCGAAATAATCGATCGCAAGCTGGAGATCCGCGACGGTGCGCGGCGCGGTCAGCACCACGCCGCCGCCCCAGGACCGCGAACGTTCCGCCTTCAACAGCCCCGCCCCGCCCTTGGTGGTGACCGTCGGGCCGGACGTGGCGATGAAGGCCGGTGCGCCCTCGACTTCAGGCGTCGTCGGATCATCGGAACCGAGGATAGGCGTGAGGACCGCCAAGCAGTTCTTGTAGACGGTCGATGATGATTCCAGATCGCCGAAGCCGCTGCACGGATCAACATTGCCGCCGTAAAATCCGGTCTGATCCGCGACATATTGCTCGTACAGGTTCGGCGCGCGGAACGAGGTGCCGTAGCTGCCGCGGAACCGGACCTCCTCGATCGGCGACCAGTTCGCATTGAAGCGATAGGTGGTTTCGGCACCATATGACCGGTAATGGGTGTACCGGCCGGACGCCGCCAGTTCGAGACGGTAGAAGAAGGGCGTATCCTTCAGCAGCGGGATGTTGAGCTCGCCATAGACTTCATTGACGATGTCGCTGCCGCGCGTGTTGCCTGCGGAACTGTAGTTGTACAGCGTGCCGGCGAGCGCAGCGGCGGACGGACGATCGTTGATGTAATCGTAGCGATGCTCATAACCGATCGCCGCACCGACCTTGCCCGCCGGCAATTCGAACAAGGTGCCGTCGAAGTTCAGCGAGAAGGTCTTCTGCTTGAATGTCGTCCGCCCGACATGATCGGTCCAGAGATAATCGAACACATTGTCCGGAATCTGGCCCTTCATGAGAATCGACGCGCTGTAGAGATTGAGCGGCACGCAGTTCGCCCCGGCGACGAGCGCACCATTTCTGACGTTCGATGCGCATGTATAGGCGGTGCCGGCCCCGGCCTGCCCCGGTTCGGCGGTCGTGATCAGATTGGCCGGCGTGCCGGCCGGCGCGACGACCGTCTGAAGCGCATTGTTCAGCCGGGTCACGTCGATCTGCTGCACGCTGTACCGCGCCCGGGTGTGCGAATACTGGAAATTCGCGTCGTAGCGCCAATCCCCCAGTCCGATATCGCCCCTGATGCCAACATTGCCGCGGGCGAAATCGACGCGCTGGGAACTGCGCGTTGTCCGGCTGGGGACGATGAACGGCGTGAAGATGTTGTAGCCGGCGGCTGCCAGCGAATTCGGGAAGAACGGACTGGTCGGATAACCATAGACCGAAATCGGTGTACCGTAATAGCTGCCGCCATAGATCTGGTTGTCCGGCGAAAGCCCCCCGCCGCTGAGATTCAGCTGATAGGTATTGTCCTGATAGGACTCGCGACGTGTGAACAGCGCTTCGCCATAGATTTCGGCATCGCCCAATATACCCAGTTCATGCGCGGCATTGAGATAGCCGGTATAGGTGCGGATCGGCGACAGCACATGATCCCGCAACTGGGTCTGACTCGGGCCGACGCGATCGATCCCGTTGACCGCGCCGATCGTGTTGATGTTGTCATTCAGATAAGTGATGCGGCTGGCCGGCACGGTGAAGCTTTGCGCGATGCCGTAGCCGCTGGCGATGCCCACGCCACCGCCCGTCGTATACGGGAAACATTGAAGCTGTCCGGTCGCAGGATCCTTCTGCCCCACTTCCGCGCCCGTGGTCGGGCTGAAATAGAGATCGCGCGGGCAGGCGAATGCCTTGCGATCGCCCACGCGCAGGCCGGTCGTCTCCCGATATTCGAATGCGGCGGTGATATGCCCGCGATCGAACACCTTGCCGGCCGTCGCGGACAGGCGGTAATTCCGGCCGCCGCCGCCATGCTGGACGGGCTGGTTGGTGAAGGCGTCGAGGGTCAGGCCGTCGAACCTGGCATCGGTGATGATATTCACGACACCGGCAATGGCATCGGAACCGTAAACCGCCGACGCACCTTCCTTCAGCACCTCGACCCGATCGACGATGGTACTCGGCAACACGTTCAGATCGGCCGAAACAAGCTGCGGCCCCGCTCCCGCGGGCGCCAGCCGGCGGCCGTTGAGCAGCACAAGCGTGCGCGAGGAACTGAGGCCGCGAAGGCCGATCGTGTTCGCGGCCGGGCCACCTTCGGAAACGAAGCCCAGGAAGGATCCGTTGATCTGCGAAGTACCCGAAGTGACCGTCGAACTCTGAATCGCGTCCGCCGTGGATGTCGATCCGGCGAGGATGCGCTCATCGCGCGTGACGACGGCCACCGGCGCCGGCGTATCGAAATTCGAACGACGAATGCGGGAACCGGTGACGACGATGACTTTCTCGTCGCTCGTTTCCTGCTGATCTGTTTGCGGAAGTGGTTGATTCGAGTCCTGCGCAAGAACCGGCTTAGCAACAAGCGCAATTGCAATAGCCGACGCAGTCAGCGAAAGCTGATAAGTGCGAAGCATATTTTCCATCCTTCCCAGACAAGGACAGGAAAAGACTAATCCTCCATTTGCCTTCGCCAACAACAAAATGACTCTCCGCGCGCAATCGGAGAGTCATGTTGCTGAATTGCAACAAAGCATGTCCCGCACGGCTCTCGCCATACGGGACATGCAGGATCCATCATGCGAGGATTTCCGCCGCTTGCGGCGGAAACCGGCATCAGTAGCGGTAATGATCCGGCTTGAACGGACCTTCGACCGGCACGCCGATATAGTCGGCCTGCTTCCTGGTCAGCGTGGTCAGCTTCACGCCCAGCTTTTCCAGGTGGAGCATCGCGACCTTTTCGTCGAGATGCTTGGGCAGGACATAGACCTCGTTCTGATAGGCTGCCGAATTGCTCCACAGTTCGATCTGCGCGAGCACCTGGTTGGTGAAGCTCGACGACATCACGAAGCTGGGATGGCCGGTCGCATTGCCCAGATTCACCAAGCGGCCCTTGGACAGGATGATGATCTGCTTGCCGTCGGGGAATTCGACCAGGTCGACCTGCGGCTTCACTTCGGTCCACTTGTAGTTCGACAGTGCGGAGATCTGGATCTCGCTGTCGAAGTGGCCGATGTTGCAGACGATCGCCATGTTCTTCATGCCTTTCATGTGATCGGCGGTGATCACATCGGCATTGCCCGTGGCGGTGCAGAAGATGTCGGCGCGGGCGACCGCTTCCTCCATCGTCACGACCTCATAGCCTTCCATCGCGGCCTGGAGCGCGCAGATCGGATCGATCTCGGTCACCAGCACGCGCGCGCCGCCATTGCGCAGCGACGCGGCCGAGCCCTTGCCGACATCGCCGAAGCCGGCGACGCAGGCGACCTTGCCGGCCAGCATCACGTCGGTGCCGCGGCGGATCGCGTCGACGAGCGATTCCTTGCAGCCATAGAGATTGTCGAACTTCGACTTGGTGACGCTGTCGTTCACGTTGATCGCGGGGAACGGCAGCTCGCCCTTCTTGGCGATGGCGTAAAGACGGTGGACGCCGGTCGTCGTCTCTTCCGAGACGCCCTTGATCGCCTTGACCGTCTCGGTCAGGTAGCCCGGCTTCTTCGCGACGAACGCCTTCAGCGCGCGCTGGAATTCGACTTCCTCGTCATTCTCGGGCTCGGGCAAGGTCGCCCCCGCCTCGATGCGCGCGCCCCAGAGCGCGAACATGGTGGCGTCGCCGCCATCGTCGAGGATCATGTTGGCGGTCTCGTCGCCCCAGTCGAAGATCGAGCCGACATAGTCCCAATATTCGGCCAGGCTCTCGCCCTTGATCGCGAAGACGGGCACGCCCGACGCGGCGATCGCGGCGGCGGCATGGTCCTGCGTCGAGAAGATGTTGCACGTGGCCCAGCGAACGTCGGCGCCGAGCGCGGTCAGCGTCTCGATCAGCACGGCGGTCTGGATCGTCATGTGGAGCGAACCGGTGATGCGCGCGCCCTTCAGTGGCTGGGCGGCGCCATATTCGCTGCGCAGCGCCATCAGGCCGGGCATCTCGGTTTCGGCGATGTTGATTTCCGCGCGGCCGTAATCGGCGAGCGAGATGTCCTTCACGACATAATCGTTGAAATCGGCAACGGGTGCGGTGGCCACGAAAAATCTCCTGATGGCATGGGATCGCGCACGCCAAAAAGCGGGCGACCGATCGCCGGCCAGATAGCCGCCGCCGCCGCCAAAGGCAAATATAAAGATGTCTTTATATCATGCCTGTCCGCTGATCGGGGATAGCAGACTGGCATCGACGCCGGCCGAGGCATAGCCCGCATTCCAGCGCTGGCCGGCTGCAAGGTCGAACAGCAGTTCGTCGTTCGCGGGCACCGCGAACCAGCCGTGCCGCGTCATTTCCTCATCGAGCTGACCGGGCGACCAGCCGGCATAGCCGAGCGCCGCCACCCAGTGGCGCGGCCCCGTGCCTGCCGCGATCGCCCGCAACACGTCGATCGTGCCGGACAGAGCCCATCGGCCGGCGACGTCCACGCTGTCCTGGCCGCCCCAGTCCGGACTGTGCAGGACGAAGCCGCGCCGGGGCTCGACCGGACCGCCGACATGGATCGGCCGGTCCTCCGCCACGCCGGGCTCGATCTCGAACTGGCGGAGGAGATCGTGGAAACCCAATCCGTCGACCAGTGCGCCGAGCCCGATTCCCAGCGCGCCATTCTCGTCATGCGCGCACATCGCGATCGCCGCCCGCTCGAATCGCGGATCACCGATGCCGGGAAGCGCCAGCAGAAGCTGGCCGGAGAGATAGGCTGGCATATCCATGCCGCACTCTATAGAGCGCTGGCGGCGGCCGGCCAATGCGGACACTCAACGCTCCGCCCGGTTTTCGGAACCCAAATACCAAGGAGAACATGCCATGACGATCAAGCCCGGCGACACGCTTCCCGACGTCAGCTTCACCGTACCCGGCGAGCAGGGCCTTGAGCAGGTCGACACCAACGGCTTCTTCAAGGGTCGCAAGGTCGCGCTGTTCTCGGTGCCCGGCGCCTTCACCCCCACCTGCTCGGCCCGCCACCTGCCCAGCTATGTCGAAAAGGCCGAAGAACTGAAGACCAAGGGCGTCGATGCGATCGCCTGCACCGCGGTCAACGACGCGTTCGTGATGGGCGCCTGGAGCAAGTCCGTCGGCGCCGACGGCACCGTGACGATGCTGGCCGACGGCAATGGCGATTTCGCCCGCGCCGTTGGCCTGGAAATGGACGGAACCAAGTTCGGCCTTGGCCATCGCGGCCAGCGCTTCTCGATGATCGTCAATGACGGCGTCGTCGAGGAACTGAACGTCGAGGCTCCCGGCGAATATCGGGTGAGCTCGGCGGAGCACATGCTCGGCCAACTCTGACCGATAATTGTTTCTGCCGCGCGCGGGCAACAATCCGGCGCGCGGCAGGGACATTTTTACCGCTCCCAAGCGTTCGCGACGTGCAATTCCAGATGGAGACACGTCATGGCGACAATCGAAAGCGGCACGATCGACACTTCGGCGACCGGCAGCGCCGCCCCCAGCCATTCGCAATTCGATGCGGCCCTGGAAAAGGGCCGGGAATATCTCGACAGCGCGGTGAACGCCGCGCGCGAAAACCCGTGGACAGCCGCCGCGGTCGGCGCAGGCGTGGTGGCGACAGCCGCCGCCACCGCTTATGGCGTGACCAAGCTCAACCAGCGCGGCAATGGCAGCGCGCCGGCTTCGGCCAAATCGAGCAAATAAGCATATCGACGCCGGGGCTTCGCCCCCGGCGCCCTATGCGGTGCCAAGCACCGCCTGGAATGCGCCGATCGCCGCAGCCTCGCCGTCGGCGGCATTCCACACCGCGCCGCTCACAGCCAGGAAATCGGCGCCGGCCGCGATCAGCGGCGGCGCATTGGCGGGCGTGATGCCGCCGATCGCGACGCAGGGCAGTTCGAACACCGTCGTCCACCAGCTCAGGATCGACGGATCGGGACGATGCCGCGTTGCCTTCGTTTCAGTGGGATAGAAGGCACCGAAAGCGACATAGTCCGCCCCCGCTTCGCCCGCGTCCATCGCCAGGTGCCGACTGTCATGACAGGTCACGCCGATCTGCGCAGACGGGCCGAGTTCTGCACGCGCATCGCGCGCATCGCCATCGCCCTGCCCCAGATGCACGCCATCGGCCCCCAGTCTCTTGGCGAGGCTGACGCTGTCATTGACAATGAAGGCGACGTCGCGATCGCTGCAGATGCGCTGAAGCGGCTCGGCAAGGCGGGCGGACGCGTGCTGATCGACATTCTTCACGCGGAACTGGAAAGCCGCGACCGGACCGGCATCGAGCGCGCGCGCAAGCCGCTGCGTGAAATCGCCCCCGACATCGAGCGGCGAAATCAGATAGAGCTGGCAGGCGGGGCGGCGCGTGTCGCGTTCGAAACGGCCGGCGAAACCGGGATCGAGCGGGCCGAGCAGATCGTCATTTTCATCCATGTTCCCGCCCTATCGCGCCAGCGCGCTTTGCGGAAGCCGTATCGCGTTCAGCCACGGCTCATGCCCATCATGCCAGACACCGGGTCATGAAGAGACTGGCTCGTCTGTCCGCCCTGTCATTGCTCGCCGTCTGCGCGACGAGCGCGTCGGCCCGCCCCCATGAGGGCCCGGCGCGGCTTGGCCAGCGGGTCTATGTCGACGGCATCACGGTTCGCCCCGATCGCGTGATCGAGGACAGCCGCTGTCCCGCCAATGCCGATTGCATATGGGCCGGGCGCGTGGTGCTGCGCGCGACGGTGACCGGCGGCCGGTGGAAGCGCACGTTCGACCTGATCCCCGGCAAGCCCGTGCGGGTCGCGGACGGCGCGCTCACGCTCGTATCGGTCGCGCCCGACAAGATGATCGGGCGGATCAAACCGCGCGATTATCGTTTCCGCTTCAAATTCGACGGCGGATTCTGAAGATCAGCCGTCGATCCCGACGCCACCGACCGGCCGGGTTTCGACGAAGCTTTCAAAAGCGGCGATCAGGGGACGCCCCTTGGCGATCGACTCCTGCACTGCGGGCAATTTCAAGGAGTCCGCATGGTGCTGCCTGGTGCGCCACACCTCGCTGATCCATATGCCGTCCTCGTCCTTCGCATCCTCGGCGACGATATAGGCGATGCAGCCGGGCATGTCCGACGTGCCCTGGGTCAGCAGTGCGATGAGTTCGGCGCGTTTGCCCGGTTGCGCCTTCATCTTGCCGATCAGGCCGTAAAGCGCTTCCTCCATCGCACCACTCTCCTTCGCGATTGCGGCGCCGCCGAGCATCGCCAGCGCAATGCCAGCGAGCACGGGGCGCCGCGCGATCACCGGCTTTAAGCGGCCACGAGCGACTTTTCGGTCGATGCGCGATGGATCTCGTCGATCGCGCCGCCCAGCGAACCGTTGAATTCGTCGTCGCTCATCTGGTGACGAAGATCCTCGAGCAGCGCGCGGCTGAAGCTCGCGATCATGCCGCGATTCTTGGCAAGCTCGGCGCACGCCTCGGGGCGCGCGAAGCCGCCCGACAGCGCCACGACGCGCAGCACGCGCGGATGATCGACCAGTGCGTCGAACAGCCCCGCCTTGGCCGGGATCGAAAGCTTGAGCATGACCTTGTCGTCGCCCGGCATCGCGTCCAGCGCCTTCAGAATCTCCTCGAGCAGGATCTGGTCGGCCTCGGCGCGCTCCGCGCTCTTGATGTTCACTTCGGGCTCGATCATCGGCACCAGCCCGGCGGCGAGCACTTGCTGGCCCACTTCGAACTGCTGCGCCACGATCGCGGCGATCCCCTCGCGATTGCCGAGGTTGATCACCGAACGCTCCTTGGTGCCGAACACGCCCAGCGCCTTCGCGCGCGCCAGCAGCGCGTCGAGCTCGGGCATCGGCTTCATGAGCTGGACGCCGTTCTGTTCGTCCTCAAGCCCCTTGTCGATCTTGATGAAGGGCACCACGCCGCGCTCGATCAGCGCCTGTGGCGTCGGCTTGCCGTCAACCTGCCCGTCCATCGTCCGCTCGAACAGGATCGCGCCCAGCACCTTCTCGCCGCTGAAGCAGGGCGACGTAATGATGCGGCTGCGCATCGCATGGATCAGGCCGAACATTTCTTCGTCGTTCGACCATGCCCCCTCTTCGACGCCATAGCCCTTCAGAGCCTTCGGGGTCGATCCGCCGCTCTGGTCGAGCGCGGCGATGAAGCCCTGCCCCTCTGCGATCCGGGCGGTCATTTCGGAGGTCTGCATGAATTCTCCCTTAGCGAGCAAATGAGTCTGACGCGGCTGATAGCCGCGCGAATCGGCATGGGCAACGATCGCGCGACGAGCGGTCGCGCCGGCACCGGCATTCGTCGTAACCGCGAACGCCTGAAGAGAGTCTCAACGCGGCGAAAGCGCGGCGACGCCCGGCAGCACCTTGCCTTCCATCCATTCGAGGAAAGCGCCTCCGGCAGTCGAGACGAAGGTGAAATCGCCGGCGACACCGGCATGGTTGAGCGCGGCCACGGTATCGCCGCCACCCGCGACCGATACCAGCGATCCTTCCTTGGTGAGCGCGGCGGCGGTGCGCGCCAGCGCGACGGTCGCGGTATCGAAGGGCGGAGTTTCGAAGGCGCCCATCGGCCCGTTCCACACCAGCGTCCGGCAGGTCTTGAGCACGTCCGCCAACGCCTCGACCGCGGCGGGACCGACATCGAGGATCATCTCGTCGGCGGCGACTTCGTGGACATTGACGGTGCGCGTCGGCGGATTGGGCGCGAACTGGGTGGCGACGACGACGTCATAAGGCAGATGGACGGTGCAGTTCGCCTTGTCCGCCGCGTCGAGGATCTCTTCGGCCGTGCCCGTCAGGTCGTGCTCGCACAGCGACTTGCCGACATCGACGCCGCGCGCGGCCAGGAAGGTATTGGCCATGCCGCCACCGATGATCAGGTGATCGACCTTGGCGACCAGATGGCGCAGCACGTCGAGCTTGGTCGAAACCTTGGCACCGCCGACCACGGCCGCCACCGGATGCTCGGGATTGCCCAGCGCCTTTTCGAGCGCCGCGAGTTCGGCCTCCATCTGGCGACCGGCAAAGGCGGGCAAGACACGCGCCAGCCCCTCGGTGGAGGCATGGGCGCGGTGGGCCGCGGAAAAGGCGTCATTGACGTAGAAGTCGCCGAGCGCGGCCATTTCCGCGACCAGCGCGGGATCGTTCTTCTCCTCGCCGGCATGGAAGCGCGTATTTTCGAGGATGGCGATCTCGCCCGGATTCATGCCCGCCACGGCGGACTGCGCGATCTCGCCCTGGCAATCGGGGATGAAGCGCACTTCGCGGCCAAGCACCCCGGCATAGGCGCGCGTCAGCAGCGCCAGCGACATGGTCGGGTGAATCTGCCCCTTGGGCCGGCCGAAATGCGCCAGGATCAGGACGATCGCGCCACGATCCGCCAGTTCGGTGATGGTGGGCAAGGTCGCGCGCATCCGGGTGTCGTCGGTCACGCGACCATCGGCCACGGGCACGTTCAGATCCTCACGCACTAGCACGCGCTTGCCGGCGATGTCGCCCATCTCGTCCATCGTCCGATACGCCGCCATCATGTGTCTCCGATTTCGATTTCGATTGGATCGCCGACCCGGATGTCCCCGGGGGCGATCACGCGTGCCAGCGCACCACCGCGCCAGCCCGGCGTCAATGCCGTTTTCAAGCCCTGCGATATCTCGTCCATGCGGCTGCACGGATCGCATTCCTGCGTGATCAGCAGCTTCAGATCGTCGCCGATGCACACGATCGTGCCTTCGGTTTCGAACAGATCGATGCCATCGACCAGCAGATTGGCGCGGCGCGCCCACCAGTCGATCTCGACGCCGATCTCGGCGGTCGCCGCCGTCCAGTCGGCCTTGCGGATCAGCGACACTTGCCGCCTGCCCTTGCCGCCGGGCTTGACGGCCCCACGGAAATCGCCGTCCAGACCGCCATCGATCGAGACGTGGAGATGCTCCACCGTCTCGATCGGTCCACGCGGCCGCCCGTGGCGCGCAATGCCCAGCAGGCGGCCCGCCATCGTCAGATCAGCGCCGCCATCGCGGTGGCGGTGTCGACCATGCGGTTGGAGAAGCCCCATTCATTGTCGTACCAGGAGACGACACGAACCAGCTTGCCTTCGATCACCGCGGTCTCGAGGCTGTCGACGGTCGAGCTCGCCGGATTGTGGTTGAGGTCGATCGACACCAGGGGCTCGTCGGTGAAGGCGAGAATGCCCTTGAGCGGGCCGCTTTCCGACGCCGCCTTGAGGATCGCGTTCACCTCGTCGCGCGTGGTGTCGCGGGTCGGCGTGAAGGTCAGGTCGACCAGCGAGACGTTGGGCGTGGGCACGCGGACCGAAGACCCGTCCAGCTTGCCCTTCAGTTCGGGCAGAACCTCACCCACCGCGCGCGCAGCGCCGGTGGTGGTCGGGATCATCGACATGGCGGCCGCACGCGCGCGGCGCGGATCGCTGTGGATCTGATCGAGGATCTTCTGATCGTTGGTATAGGCGTGGATCGTGGTCATCAGACCGCGCTCGATACCGATCGAATCGTTGAGCACCTTGGCGACGGGCGCCAGGCAGTTGGTGGTGCACGACGCATTCGAGACGATGGTGTGCTCGGCGGTCAGCTTGTCGTTGTTGACGCCGTAGACGACGGTCAGGTCGACGCCCTTGGCGGGCGCCGAGATCAGCACGCGCTTCGCGCCGGCATCGAGATGCTTCTGCGCGCTCTCGCGATCGGTGAAGAAACCGGTGCATTCCAGCGCGATATCGACGCCCAGATCGGCGTGCGGCAGGTTCGCGGGATCACGCTCGGCAGTGACGCGGATGCGCTTGCCGTCGACCACGATGTCGTTGCCGTCCACCTCGACGGTGCCCGGATAGGGGCCATGGACCGAATCGCGCTTGAAAAGCTGCGCATTCGCCTTCGCATCCGCCAGATCGTTGATCGCAACCAGTTCCAGCTCGCTGCCGCCACGCTCCAGGATCGCGCGTGCCACCAGGCGTCCGATGCGTCCGAAACCGTTGATCGCAACCTTGACTGCCATGTCATACTCCTCGTTGAAGACCGGCCGGCCGCAAAGGGCCGGCGAGCGTCATGCCCGGTCGTTGAGCGCCGCCAGGATCTGCGGCGTAATCTTGGGCGCGGTCAGCCCGAAATGGTCGTACAGCACGTCCGCAGGCGCGGAGGCGCCATACCCCTCCATGCCGAAGCGCAGCCCGTCAATTCCCGTGTAGCGTTCCCAGCCCATGGTCGAGCCCGCCTCGATCGACACGCGCAGCACGCCTTCGGGCAGTACATCGCGGCGATAGTCGGCCGGCTGCGCGTCGAAACGCGACCAGCAGGGCATGGAGACGACGTCGGCGCCGATGCCTTCAGCTTCCAGCGCCGCGCGCACCGCGACCGCGATCTCGACTTCCGAACCGCTGGCGATCAGCACCACGCGGCGTTCAGCCTCCGCCGCGACGAGGCGATAGGCGCCCTTCGCGCTGTAATTCTCACGTGCGTCGGTGCGAAGCTGCGGCAGGTTCTGACGGGTCAGCGCCAGCAGCGACGGACCATCGGCCTTTTCGAGCGACAGCGCCCAGCATTCCGCCGTCTCGACCACGTCACAGGGGCGATAGACGTCGAGATTGGGGATGAGCCGCAGCGACATGACATGCTCGACCGGCTGGTGGGTCGGGCCGTCCTCGCCCAGGCCGATCGAATCATGCGTCATCACATAGACGACACGGATCTGCTGGAGCGCCGAGAGACGGATCGCAGGGCGGCAATAATCGGAAAAGACCAGGAAGGTGCCGCCATAGGGGATGACGCCGCCATGCAGCGCCATGCCGTTCATCGCGGCGGCCATGCCGAACTCGCGAATGCCGTAATAGACATAGCGGCCCGAATAATCGTCGCGCGTCAGCGGACCGGTCGACTTGGTCTTGGTGTTGTTGGATCCGGTGAGGTCCGCCGAACCGCCGATCGTTTCCGGCACCACGGCGTTGATCGCCTCAAGCGCCATTTCGGACGCCTTGCGCGTCGCGACGGTCTTGGGATCGGCGATCAGGCCGTCGATATAGTTCTTGATCCCGGCGCCTTCGGGCAGGATGCCCGCCATGCGGCGCTCGAACTCGGCACGGTCGGCATGGCCGGCCAGCCGGCCCTCCCAGGCGGCGCGTGCCTCGGCGCCACGATTGCCGGCCTTCAGCCATTCGTCGCGAATGTCCTGCGGCACCTCGAAGGGCGGCCATTGCCAGCCCAGCGCCTCACGCGTGGCCGCGACCTCGTCCGCGCCCAGCGGGCTGCCATGCGTGGCAGAGGTGCCCTGCTTGTTGGGCGCGCCCTTGCCGATGATCGTGCGGCAACGCACGAGCGAGGGGCGCGGATCGGCGAGCGCTTCGTCGAAGGCGCGCGCGATATCGTCCATATCGTGCCCGTCGCACGAAACCGTGTGCCAGCCCGACGCATCGTAACGCGCCTGAACGTCCTCGCTCGACGACAGGCTCACCGCGCCGTCGATCGTGATGCGGTTATCGTCCCAAAGCACGATCAGGCGGCCGAGGCCGAGATGACCGGCCAGCCCGACGGCTTCGTGGTTGATGCCTTCCATCAGACAACCGTCGCCGGCGATCACCCAGGTGTGGTGATCGACCAGGTTGCCGCCGAAACCGGCATTGAGGTGCCGTTCAGCCAGCGCCATGCCGACGGCAGTCGCGAGTCCCTGGCCGAGCGGACCGGTGGTCGTCTCGATCCCGGCGAGCTCGAAATTCTCCGGATGACCGGCGCAAGGGCTGCCGATCTGGCGGAAATTGCGGATGTCGTCGAGCGTCGGGCGCGCATAGCCGGTCAGGTGCAGCAGCGAATAGGCCAGCATCGAGCCATGCCCCGCCGACAGCACGAACCGGTCGCGGTCCGCCCATTTGGGTGCCTGCGGATCGAACTTCAGATAGCGGGTGAACAGCACGGTCGCGACGTCCGCCATGCCCATCGGCATGCCGGGGTGCCCGGAATTCGCCGCCTGCACGGCATCCATCGACAGCGCCCGGATGGCGTTGGCGAGATCGCGAGGCGAGACAGTCATGATTTTCCCCGATGGGACCGATAAGGCCGGTGGCGCGGACGCCGAGTCGCGCCGCGCGGTTCCTTTGTCCGCTGCGCGCCGGGGCGTCAACCTGCGGGTGCCCGGCGCCTGTCATGTTTCTGCCACACTTGCTCCCGCGCGCAGCCGTGGTATTTCACACGGAATGTCAGAAGACCGGCTTATCCTCGCAATAGGACGGATGGAACGGGCGCTGGCGCGGGTCGAAGCGGCCGCCGCCACCCCCGTGCCACCCGCCGTCGAAGCGAATGGCGTGGACGAGAATGTCCATCGTTCGCTGCAGGAAAGGCACGACCGGCTGAAGACGCGCGTGGAAGCCGCGATCACCGCACTCGACGGAATCATCGCGAAAGGCTGAGGGGATGGCCGAGGTATCGATCCAGATCGGAGGGCGCGACTACTCCGTGCATTGCCGCGACGGCGGGGAAGATCATCTTCGCCGCATCGCGGACCTTGTCGACGCGAAGGCGCAGGACGCGGAACGCGCGGTCGGCGGCGTGAACGAGACACGGCAATTGCTGTTCGCGGCGCTGCTGCTGGCCGACGAGCTGAACGAACGCAAGACCGCGGCGCCAGCCCCGGTAGCGCCCCCCCCGCCCCAGCCGACGCATGCCGCCGAACCCGCGAAGCCCGCCGCTTATCAGCCCGATTTCGCGCCGATCATCGAAAAGCTCGCCGCCCGACTCGAAAGTCTGGCGGAAAGGCTTGAGGGCGGCCACGCCAATCCCTAGATTGGGACATGGCGGGCACTGCCCGGTACGAGCCTTCGAACATCCCTGAGGCTATTCATCATCCATGGGGGCTGTCCCTGAGCAGATCCAGGTCTGTCTTATATGGTCCCCACCTGACGTATCGGGCGTCAGAGGATATTCCGGCAAACGGCCATGGTGGTCCCGCCAACCGCCCTTCCCCACATGATCGATAAAAAAGCGATTCGCGCCGAACTGCGGCACCGCCGCGACGCCCATGTCACCGCACTGGACGACGCAAACCGCCTGCGCGCGGCGGAAGCGGTTGCCGTCAGGCTGGAAGCGGAGATGCGCAAGGCGCGCTGCGTGGCCGGCTATGTCGCGCTGGGCGGCGAATTTCCGATCCATGCCGCATTGGCGCGCGCCGCATCGCTGGGCGTCTCCACCGCGCTTCCCGTCGTCACCGCGCGCAACGCAGCGATGCGCTTCGCGCCGTGGCACCCGGGAGCCCCCCTCAAGGCCGGCTGGGCCGGGCTGGCGCAGCCGGACAGCGACATGACGGCAATGCCCGACCTGATTCTCACCCCGCTCGTCGGATTCGACCGGGAATTGCGCCGAATCGGCCAGGGCGCCGGCTTCTACGATCGCTATTTCACCGATTCGCCCGGCGCTCGCCGAATCGGCATCGCCTGGGCATGCCAGGAAATGGATGCAATCCCGGCCGATCCATGGGATGTGCCGCTCCACGCGATCGTCACCGAAAACGAATGGATTGGACCGAAGTCATGACGCCAAGCTGGCGCAAGCCCGTGGGAATGCTGCTGATCCTGCTGATCGTCGGACTGTGGTGCGTGATCGCGGTGACCGTGGTCGAGGCGGCCGCCCTACCCGTCTGGGCGCAGGGAATCGCCTTCGTGGTCATGGGCCTTGCCTGGCTGTGGATCTTCCCGATGCGCCGGATGCTGCGCTGGATGGAACTCGGGCGCTGGCGAGACTGAACCGGCCGGACTGATTCGACGAATCACGCTCGACGATCCGTCACACGCCGGACGGTCGCATCGGCATGCGTGAGGGTGTCCCCGGGCGGGGATGATCTCTCTTTCCGAATGCTTCTGGAGGGGCGGCCGATCCGATCGATCGACCTGCTCTTCCGCGCCGAAAATGGCGCGAGTGACGGGGCTCGAACCCGCGACCTCCGGCGTGACAGGCCGGCGCTCTAACCAACTGAGCTACACCCGCTTGCGCGGTGAGGCGTGGCAACTAGGCGAGGCTTGGGGGACTGTCAAGCGCCTCAATCAGAGGTTTTTTGATAAGCCTCCTGAACCTCCTCGTCGGCGTGCGTCAGCGTGCCTTCCTCGAACAGGAAACCGGCGATATCCGGGCGCCCGGCGGCGGCCATCACCGTCTTGATGATGATCAGCAGCGGCACCGCCAGCAATGCGCCCGGCGTGCCCCACACCCATCCCCAGAAGCTGAGCGAGATCAGAATCAGCAAAGGATTGATCGTCAGCCGCCGCCCGACGACCATCGGCGTCACCACATTGGCCTCGACCAGATGCAGCACGACCTGGATGAACGCAGGCAGCAGCGCCCACCACAGATCCGAAAAGGTCATCAGCCCGCCCATGGCAAGCAGCAGCGCGGCGAGAATCGGGCCGAGATAGGGAATGTAGTTCAGGATCGCGACGATGCCGCCCCACATCAGCGGAGACGGCATGCCGATCAGATAGAGCGCCGCCGCCACGCACAGCCCCAGCACAAGGTTGATCGCGGTGATCGTGCCCAGATAGGCAGAGGTCGCATCGACGAGATTCTGGATGACGCGCGCCGTCGCCAGCGCGCCGTCGAAACTGCCGCGGCTGGTGATCGTCTGCTCGCGCAGGCGCGTCCAGCCGGCGAGGAAGAAATAGATGAGCAGCAGTGCGAAGAACATCTGGATCAGCGCATAGGGCGCCGAGGTCGCGACCAGATCGAGCAAGGAGCGCGGCGCCGTCACCGCCACCGTCTGCGCCGCCGCCACCGGGCCGCTGGCGAGCATCGCGATGCTGTCGTCGATGAAGCGCTGCAGATTCGCATAGAAATCGATCACCGGCGCCAGATTGGCCTGGATCAGGCCGATTCGCTCGGGGAGCACGCGGAACCACTCCGCCGCGGGCACGATGATCGAGACGAGCACGAGATTCGCGGCGACCAGGAACAGCAGCACGCAAAGCAAGGCCGCGAGCGACGACGGCAGGCCGCGCCGCTGCAACCATTCGAGCCCCGGTACCATCGCGATGGCGATCACCAGCGATGCGGTGACGGGCAGGAAGAATTCCGCGCCCGCGCGCAATGCGAAGGGCAGCCCCAGCAGCAGGCCGATGCCGGCGATCAGCGTCAGCGCGGCAAGCAGCCGGTCGCGATGCCAGTCGACGCGATGGATATGGCCATGCGACGCGTCGGCATCCCCATTTTTGGGGTTTTTTCCGCTATTCTCCATGCGACGAAACCTAATCCCGCCTTTCGATGCTGTCATCAGCGAACTCGGGACGACAATAGGGTTAATCCTTTGTTTTCCATTTTCTGCGATCCCGTCTGCGGGGTTCGCCCCACGGGGGATTTCAACGTCTGACCGGACAGCCTCGGGCACGCCGCCCGCCGCATCCGCACGCGCGCCGTCCACCGGAAGAGTTTCGTCCGACGGAGACCGCATGAAGACGCCTTTTCTGTTTGCCCTTGGCCTGATCGTTCCCGGCACCGCGCTTGCGGCCGATCCGGTGGCGCTCACCAGCATGGTGTTCGTGGAAAAGACGTCGGCAACAGGCCAGGGCCGCAACCGTATCGTGCTTGAACCGCCCGGCCGCATGGCTTCGGGCGACCGCCTCGTCTTCATGCTCAATTATCGCAGCGCCGGCGCGCGCTCGGTGGGCGATTTCGTCGTCACCAATCCGATGCCGGCGGCCGTGGCTTATCAGGGAACGTCGGATCCCGGTGCGGTGGTCTCGATCGACGGCGGCCGGAACTGGGGCCCGCTCGCCCGGCTGAAGGTGACGGAGCGCGACGGCACCGTCCGCAGCGCCCGCCCCGAGGACGTCACCCATGTCCGCTGGACGCTCAATCCCGCCGCCGGCCCTGCCGGACGACTGATGTTCCGCGGGGTCGTGCGCTGAATCAACGGCAATAAAGGCCGTCGCTCCCCGAGAGCCGCCTTACTTCTTCAGATCGCGCGCGATCGCGGCCCTGGTGGCCTTGCCATAGGGCGGCTTGATCCCGGCGAGCTTCGCGACATCGATCTTCGGCTGGCGATAGACGCTCTTGGCGTGGCTGAAGGTACGGAAACCGTCCTGGCCGTGATAGCTGCCCATGCCCGACGGGCCGATGCCGCCAAAGGGCAGATCCTCCATCGAGACATGGAAGATCACGTCGTTGACGGTCGCCCCACCCGATATGGTGCGATCGAGCACCATGCGCTCCTCGGCGGCGTCACTGCCGAAATAATAGAGACCGAGCGGCCGATCGTGCGCGTTGACATAGTCGATCGCCTCACCGACCGCGCGATAGGTTTTCACCGGCAGGATCGGCCCGAAAATCTCCTCCTGCATCACCGTCATCTCGTCGCTGACGTTGCGCACGATATGGAGCGGCATCTTCTGCCCATTGGACGACGCGAAATCCTCGCCCGCGGGATTGACCTCGATCACCTCCGCCCCCTTGGCGCGGGCATCGTCGAGATGCGCCTTCAGCCGGGTCACGTGCCGGCCGTTCACCACCGACGTATAGTCAGGATTGGCAAGCAGCGTGGGATAGAGCGCCGATGCGGCGGCCCTGACGCCTTCCACCATCGCCGCCTCGTTCTCCTCAGGCACGAGCAGATAATCGGGCGCCAGGCAGATCTGGCCGGCATTGAGCATCTTGCCGAGCGCGATGCGTTCGGATGCCTGGCCGATATTCGCGCCGCGCCCGATGATGGTCGGCGACTTGCCGCCCAGTTCCAGCGTGACGGGCGTCAGATTATCCGCCGCGGCATGAAGGATATGGCGGCCGATCGCCGTGGCGCCGGTGAAGATCAGGTGATCGAAGGGCAATGCGGAAAAGGCCTTGCCCACCTCCGGCCCGCCCGAGAAAAAGGCGAGCTCGGTCGCGTCGAAATAGCGCGGCGCGATCTCCTCCAGCAGCGCGGCGACGCCCGGCGTATATTCGGACGATTTCACCATCACCCGATTGCCCGCGGCGAAAGCGCCGCCGATCGGCCCCATCGTCAGTTGCACCGGAAAATTCCATGGAGAGATCACGCCGACCACGCCCTTGGGCTGATATTCGACATGCGCGCGCGCACCGAGCAGGCCCAGCGGGAAATCCAGCTTGCGCCGTTCCGGCCGCGCCCAGCGATCGACATGACCGATCGCATGTTTGAGCGCGCGGATCGACGCGACGATATCGGTGATTTGCGATTGCTCGCGGCTGCGATGTCCGAAATCGTCGGAGAGCGCGTCGCACAGCGCATCGCTGTTGTCGACGAGCAGCGCGACGCAGCGTTTCAGCCGATCCTTGCGGCTCGCGATCGGCACCGGAAGTTCGGCCATGAACGCCGCGCGTTGCGCATCCAGAACAGCCTGCATCTCCCACTCCCGTTTCAATTTGGAACTGAGACTGGCGCGGATCGGTGCGCTTGTCGACTCTCATGCGAAGCCCGGGTTCGGCGCGCGATCAGAATAGCGGGGCAGCGCCCTGCCACAACAGCCAGAGTGGCCAGGACGCGACCGCGAGCATCGCGCCGAAGGCGATCCGCGTCGTCGCCCGCAAGCCGCCCTGCCGGGCGCCTTGGCCGAGCGCGGTCGCAAGGCCAGCAAGAGAGGCCAGCAGCAGCACGAAGGGCAGCGCCTGCCAGCCCAGCCATGCACCGATGCCCGCGAGCAGCTTCGGATCCCCCCCGCCCAGCCCTTCACGACCGCGCAACTTGCGATAACCCCAGCCGACGAGCGACAGACCAAGATAGCCGACGACCGCGCCGATGATCCGGCCATGGAGATGATCGGGCTGGACCAGCGCCGCGACGATCAGGCCGATCGCCATCAGCGGCAGCGTCAACCGGTCCGGCAGCCAGAAATGCTCGACATCGAGCACCGCGAGCGCGAGCAGGATCCAGCCGAAGATCGCGCCCGAAAGGCCGACAAGATCGGGCGAGACGAACAGCGCGCTGGCGCCGATCAATGCCGCTGCGATCTCGATCGCGACCAGCCGCCCGTCGATCCGCGCGCCACAGCCCCGGCAGCGCCCGCGCTGGACGAGGAAGCTGAGCAGCGGCACCAGCTCCGCGGGACCAAGCACACGCCCGCAGCTATCGCAGGCGGAGCGGCCACCCGTGGTCTCGCCGCGCGGCCAGCGGGTGACGAGCACCGCGATGAAGCTGCCGAAGATCGCGCCGAGCGCGAAGCCGGCGAGCGGCAGCCATTCGGCGGGCATCTTAGGCCCTTTCCGTCATTCCAGCGAAAGCTGGAATCCATACGATCTTCACACCCTCGCTATCGCATGGGCTCCAGCTTTCGCTGGAGCGACATCGTATTTGCATCGGCTACCCGCCCGCCTGCGCGACGATCCGCTCCGCCTGCTTCAGATGCGGCCGGTCGATCATCTTGCCGTCGAGCGACAGGGCGCCGGCATCGGGATTCTCGGCGAAGGCCGCGATCACGGCACGGGCATGCGCCACTTCCGCCTCGCTGGGGGTGAACGCGGCGTTGATCACCGGAATCTGCGTCGGGTGGATCGCCATCATGCCGGTGAAGCCATCGCGCCGCGCGCGCGCCGCATAGGCCGCCAGCCCTTCCAGATCGCGGAAAGCGGGATAGACGGTCTCGATCGGGGCGACGCCGGCCGCAGCCGCGCCGAACAGGGTAAGCGAGCGCGCAAGCTGATAGGGCGGCGTATAGCTGCCATCCTCCTCACGCGAGGTCGACGCGCCGATCGCGGCGGGCAGATCCTCCGCACCCCAGGTCAGGCCCGCCAGCCGCGTCGTGACGCCGCCATAGGTGCCCATCTGGAAGATGGCGGCCGCCGTCTCGCTGGCGATCGGCAGAATGCCGCATCCTTCCGCGCCCGCCCAGTCGAGCTTCGAATCCAGTTCCTTGAGCGATGCCGCCCCTTCCGCCTTGGGCAGCATGATGCCGTCCGGCTTGCCGGGCAGCACGGCGGCGAGATCGTCATCGGCCATCCCCGAATCGAGCGGATTGATCCGCACGAACAAAGGCACGGTCCGGTCTCGGCCGAGAAAGGCGCGAATGGCCGCGCGCGCTTCGTCCTTGCGCGTTGCCGCCACCGCATCTTCCAGATCGAGGATCAATGCGTCGGCGCCCAGGCCAAGCGCCTTCTCCATGCGCTCCGGCCGGTCGCCGGGCACGAACAACAGCGAACGCAGCCTCATGCCGGCTTCTTCCGCAGCAGCGCGGCACGCAGGCAGCGGCAGACGACTTCATCACGCTGGTTGATGAGTTCGTGCAGGAAGGTGACGATGCCGGCATCGGCGTGCGAACGGCTGCCACGGACTTCCTCGACCAGCGAGGTCGCGCGCATCGTGTCGCCGATGAAGACCGGCTTGGGCATCGTCACCTTGTCATAGCCGAGATTGGCGACGAGCGTGCCGAGCGTGGTGTCGCCCACCGACAGGCCGACCATCAGCGCGAAGGTGAAGGTGCCATTGACGAGGATCTGGCCGAACGGGCTGGCCTTGGCGGCCTCCACGTCCAGGTGCAGCGGCTGCGGATTGTGCGTCATCGTCGAGAAGAGCAGATTGTCGGTCTCGGTGACGGTGCGGCGGATCTCGTGCTCGATCCGATCGCCCACCATCCATTCGTCGAAATATCGTCCGGCCATTGCTGTCAGTCCTCAGTCTGTCCGGCGCGTCCGTAGATTTCAGGCGCGCCTCGTTCAATCCTTAGTCGAGCACCAGCTTGAAGCCATAATGGCTCCGCTCCCAGCCCAGCCGCTCGTAGAAGCGGTGCGCATCGGGCCTGTTCCGCATCGATGTGAGCTGGACCATGCCGCAACCGCGCGTCCGGCAGCGTTCGACCGCCCAAGCGATCATCACGCTGCCCAGCCCCTGTCCACGCAAAATGGTGGCGATGCGAACCGCCTCGATCTGGCCGCGCCAGCGCCCGCGATAGGAGAGACCGGGCAGATAGCTGAGCTGCATCGTGCCGATGATCTGCCCGTCGCGCTCGGCGACGATCAGCTCCTGATTGGGCAGTGCCACGATCGCATCGAAGGCGGAGAGATAGCCGGGATCAAGTGGCAGCCGCGCATCTTCACGCAAGGCACCGTTCTGATCGTCGGCCAGCAGGGCCACGATCTCTGGCAGATCGTCCCGGACCGCTTCCCGGATCAGAAGCGCCCCGGCCATGGCTATTCCGCCTTGTCGATCCGGACAAGCAACGCGCCTTCCGACACCTGTCCGCCCGTCTCGGCATTGAGCTCGGCGACGGTGCCGTCGAACGGCGCGGTCAGCGAATGCTCCATCTTCATCGCTTCGAGCGTGACGAGCTTCTGGCCCTTGGTCACCGCATCGCCGGCCGCGACATCGACGGCGATGATCCGACCGGGCATCGGCGAAAGGATCGCGCCGTCCGATGCCCCTGCCCCGCCCGCGGAACCGCGCGGCTCGTAGCGACGGAAAAGATAGGTCTTGCCCTGCATCGGATGGATCGCGACACCGCCGATCACATCGGTGAACACGCGATCGTAACCGGGGCCCGCCTCGAATTCGACCAGTGCACCCGATTCATCGGCCAGCCGCAGCCGCGTATCGGCCGCGCGGTTCAACCTGAAACCGGAGCGCCGCATCCAGACGGACGTGCCTTCAGCCGGAAAAAGGGCTTCGGCCGCGCTGTTCAAAACGCCGTCGTTCGGCGGATCGATCGCCGTCAACCGCTCGAGATTGTCACCGATATAACCGGTCTGCACATTTCCGGAGAGAAACGCGTCGTCGCGCAGCAGCTTGACCAGAAACGCCGCATTGGTGCGGACGGGCCAGACCGAAAGATTGAGCAGTTCGTCGGCAACGCCCTCCGCAGCCTCATCGCGCGTCTGTCCATGGAAGATGATCTTCGCGATCATCGGATCATAGAAGGGACTGATCTCGTCCCCCTCGATCACGCCGGTGTCGATGCGTGCGCCCGAATGAAAGGCATCGAGCGAGAAGCGCGTCAGCGGGCCCGTCGACGGAAGGAATCCGGTCGTCGGATCTTCCGCATAAAGCCGCGCTTCCATCGCCCAGCCGTCGATCGACAGTTCGTCCTGGCGTTTTGGCAACGGCTCGCCGCTGGCGACGCGGAGCTGCCATTCGACCAGATCCTGACCGGTGATCTCCTCGGTCACCGGATGCTCGACCTGGAGCCGCGTGTTCATCTCCATGAACCAGATGCGGTCGGCGCGCAGGCCTTCGCTGGCGTCGGCGATGAACTCGATCGTGCCCGCGCCGACATAATCGACCGCCTTTGCGGCCCTGACCGCCGCGGCGCAGATCGCCTCGCGGGTGGCTTCGTCCATGCCGGGCGCCGGCGCTTCCTCGATCACCTTCTGGTGCCGGCGCTGCAACGAGCAGTCGCGCTCGAACAGATGGACGACGTCGCCATGCGTGTCGCCGAACACCTGCACCTCGATATGGCGCGGGCTCAGGATATATTTCTCGATCAGCACGCGATCGTCGCCGAAGGACGATGCCGCCTCGCGCTTGCACGACAGCAGCGCGTCGGCGAAGTCGGCCGCCGCGTCCACGCGCCGCATACCCTTGCCACCGCCGCCGGCGACCGCCTTGATCAGCACGGGATAGCCGATCGCATCGGCCTCCGCCTTCAGGCGATCGGGATCCTGATCCTCGCCGAGATAACCGGGCGTGACGGGCACGCCGGCCGCGATCATCCGTTCCTTCGCGGCATCCTTCAGCCCCATCGCGACGATGCTCGACGGCCTTGGGCCGACCCAGACCAGCCCGGCATCGATCACCGCCTGCGCGAATTCGGCATTCTCGGAGAGGAAGCCATAGCCGGGATGGATCGCCTCGGCGCCGGTCGCCTTGGCCGCCGCGATGATCTTCTCGCCGACCAGATAGGATTCACGCGCCGGCGGCGGGCCGATATGCACGGCCTCGTCCGCCTCGCGGACATGGAGCGCCTTCGCATCGGCGTCCGAATAGACCGCGACGGTGCGGATGCCGAGGCGGCGCGCGGTGCGCATGATGCGGCATGCGATCTCGCCGCGATTGGCGATGAGCAGGGATTGGATCACGTCAGTCCTCGCAACCGGTTGTGCGCTGCGACCAGGTGACGTTCAGCACCTTCCACTGGCCGTTTTCGCGAAGCATATCGAAATGATTGACACCGCAATGGTGCGGCTTGCCGTCGACCAGCAGGACATAGCGGCCCCAGACCATCGCGATATCGCCGTCGATGTCGATCGCGGGATTGGTCATGCGCTCTTCCAGATGCTGTGGCCCCGGCTTGATGCCGCCGGCGAAATCGGCCCAGCTCATCCGGCGGATGGCGCGGCCGCCATCAGGCTTTTCGATCGCGACGGTCGCCATCCCCTCAGGACGGACATGCGTCAGGATCGCCTGCCCGTCATGCGCCGTCAGCCCGGCGAAGATGCCGTTGACCGGCACCATCACCGCAACCTCGTCGCTGCGGTCGAGCGGAATCGGATTGGCGGGCGGCAGTTTCTCGGACTGGGCGGCGGCGAGCAGCAGAAGCGGAAGGATTGGGGTCATGTCTGGATCCTCACATCCGGAACACGCCAAAGGCCGGGCGATCGGCGATCGGCGCCTCGAGCGTCGCGGAGAACGCCAGGCCCAGCACATCGCGGGTCTGTGCCGGATCGATGATGCCATCGTCCCACAGCCGCGCGGTCGCGTGCCAGGGATTGCCCTCGTCCTCATAGCGCTGGCGCACCGGCGCCTTGAACGCTTCCGCCTCTTCCGGTGTCCATTTATCGGCATCGCGGTGCACGGTCGCGAGCACCGAGGCCGCCTGTTCGCCGCCCATCACGGAGATGCGGCTGTTGGGCCAGGTGAACAGGAAACGCGGGCTATAGGCGCGGCCGCACATGCCGTAATTGCCGGCGCCGAAGCTGCCGCCGATCAGCACCGTGATCTTGGGCACGGTCGCGGTCGCCACCGCCGTCACCAGCTTGGCGCCATGCTTGGCGATGCCTTCGGCCTCGTACTTGCCGCCGACCATGAAGCCCGAGATGTTCTGAAGGAACAGCAAGGGGATGCGGCGCTGGCAGGCGAGTTCGATGAAATGCGCGCCCTTCACCGCGGATTCGCTGAACAGCACGCCGTTGTTCGCCAGGATCGCGACCGGAATGCCCCAGATATGCGCGAAGCCGCAGACCAGCGAGGTGCCGTACAGCGCCTTGAATTCGTGGAATTCGCTGCCGTCGACGATGCGTGCGATCACCTCGTGAACGTCATATGGCGCGCGCACGTCCTGCGGGATGACGCCGTACAATTCCTCGGGCGCGAATTTGGGCGCACGCGGCTCGACCCGCTTCACGCCGGGATCATGCGGATCATTGAGTGTCGAGACGATGTCGCGCACGATCGTCAGCGCATGTTCGTCATTCTCGGCGACATGATCGACCACGCCGGACTTGCGGCCATGCAGATCGCCACCGCCCAGATCCTCGGCGCTGATCACCTCGCCCGTCGCCGCCTTAACCAGCGGCGGGCCGGCGAGGAAGATCGTGCCCTGATTGCGGACGATCACGGTCTCGTCGGACATGGCGGGCACATAGGCGCCGCCGGCGGTGCAGCTTCCCATCACGCAGGCGATCTGCGGGATGCCCAGCGCGGACATGTTCGCCTGGTTGAAGAAGATGCGGCCGAAATGCTCGCGATCGGGGAACACCTCGGCCTGGTGCGGCAGGTTGGCGCCGCCGCTGTCGACCAGATAGATGCAGGGCAGCCGGTTGGCCTCCGCGATCTCCTGCGCGCGAAGATGCTTCTTCACCGTCATCGGATAATAGGTGCCGCCCTTCACCGTCGCGTCATTGGCGACGATCATGCACTGGCGGCCGGACACGCGGCCGATGCCGGCGATCATGCCGGCGCCCGGCACCTCGCCTTCATACATGTCGCACGCGGCGAGCTGGCCGATTTCCAGGAAGGGCGAGCCGGGATCGAGCAGTCGCTCCACCCGATCGCGCGGGAGCAGCTTGCCGCGCGACACATGCCGCTCGCGCGACGAAGCGCTGCCGCCGAGCGCCGCCTTGGCGACATCGGCATAAAGCTGGTCAGCCAGGCCGCGATTATGCGCGGCATTGGCGCGGAATCCCTCGCTGTCGGGGGAGAGTTTGCTGTCCAGTACGGGCGCGCTCACGCCTTTTCCTCCTTGGGGTCCTTGCCCATGATCAGATACCGCCAGACGCCGATCAGGTTGATGACGAGCAGGACGATGTTCTGCACGCCGATCCCCTCGCTTTCCTCATTCAGGAAACCCCAGCCGATCAGCGCCAGCGACGAAGTCACGAAAATCACGAATGCCCATCCCGTCGGCCGCCGCCCGATGTTGAGCGACACGATCAGCGCCGCCACCACGCCGGCCGCCGCGCCATACCATTGCAGCGCGGTCAGGACGGTTTCGTTCATGCGGCGCCGATCAGCTCACGACCGATCAGCATGCGCCGGATCTCGTTGGTGCCCGCGCCGATATCGAGCAGCTTGGCGTCCCTCATGTAACGCTCGACCGGCCAGTCCTTGGTATAGCCGGCGCCGCCCAGCGCCTGGATCGCTTCCAGGCTGACCTTCACCGCGTTTTCCGAGGCCAGCAGGATCGCGCCCGCCGCGTCGAAGCGCGTCGTGCGCCCTTCGTCGCAGGAACGGGCCACCGCATAGACATAGGCGCGCGCCGATTGCAGCGCGACATACATGTCGGCGACCTTCGCCTGCATGAGCTGGAACGCGCCGATCGGCTTGCCGAACTGCTTACGCTCGCGGACATAGGGGATGACGGTGTCGAGACAGGCCTGCATGATGCCGAGCTGGATGCCCGAAAGCACGGCGCGCTCGTAATCCAGGCCCGACATCAACACGCCGACGCCGCCATTGAGCGGCCCCATGATATTCTCGTCGGGCACGAAACAGTCGTTGAAGACCAGCTCGGCCGTCGGCGAACCGCGCATGCCCATCTTGTCGAGCTTCTGCCCGATCGAGAAACCGGGCATGTCCTTCTCGATCAGGAAAGCGGTGATGCCGCGCGATCCCTCGCCCGTCTTGGCATAGACGACCAGAGTGTCCGCATAGGCCGCGTTGGTGATCCAGAATTTGGTGCCGTTGAGCATATGTCCGCCATCGCACTGGGTGGCACGCAGCTTCATGCCGACCACGTCCGAACCGGCGCCGGCTTCGGACATCGCCAGGCTGCCGACATGCTCGCCCGAGATCAGCTTGGGCAGATATTTCGCCTTCTGCTCGGGATTGGCCCAGCGGCGGATCTGGTTGACGCACAGATTGGAATGCGCGCCATAGCTGAGCCCGATCGACGCCGATGCGCGGCTGACCTCCTCGCACGCGATGACGTGTTCGAGATAGCCGAGGCCAAGCCCGCCTTCTTCTTCCTCGACGGTGATGCCGTGCAGGCCGAGCGCGCCCATTTCGGGCCACAGCTCCTTGGGGAACCAGTCCTTGGCGTCGATCTCCGCCGCCAGCGGGGCGATGCGGTCGTCGGCGAAGCGGCGCGTGGTCTCACGGATCATCTCGGCATTCTCGCCGAGCGCGAAATCGAAATCGGGGGTGGCGGTCATCGCGTCTCTCTCCTGGCGGGCAGGCTATCCCATGGCGGTGACGCTTTCATAGCCCGATGCGCATTATCGTAAAAATTGAAATTGAGGCGCAACCAGCATAGGAAAACCCTATGATCAGCCGCACCCATCTGCGCCAGTTCCTCGCCGTCGTCGATGCCGGCAGCTTCACCCGCGCCGCGACCCAGATCAACGTGACCCAGCCGACATTGTCGGCGGGCATTTCCGAACTGGAGAAACGGCTCGGCATCCGGCTGTTCGCGCGCAGCAATCGCCGCGTGCAGTTGACCGAGGCGGGCAACCGGCTGCTCACCCATGCCCGGGCGATCGAGCGCGAATTCCGCGCGGCGGAGCAGAGCGTGACCGGCGTCGCCGCGCCGCTCCAGCCCGTCCGGCTCGGCGTGCTGCTGAGCATAGCTACAACCGCGCTCGAGGCCGCCCTGTCGTGCTATCGCGGCGCCGATCCGATCGAGATCACCGAAGGCGACGAACGCAGCCTGATCGCGGCACTCGGCGATGGCCGCATCGATCTGGCGCTGACCCTGGTGCGCGCGGGCGACATCCGGTTCGAAGCGCTGCCGCTATTCGCCGAGGATTACCGCCTCGCCCTGCCCGCCCGCCATCCGCTTGCCACTCGCGCCAGCGTCTCGCCCGAGGAAGTTGCCGGCGAAGCGATGATCGCGCGCCGATCGTGCGAGATGCTGGCGGAGACCAGCCGCTATTTCACCGAACGCGGCGTCCGCCCGCCCTTCAGCCTGCGCTCCGCCAATGACGACCGCGCGATGGCGATGGTGCGCGCGGGCGTCGGCATCACCGTGGCGCCGGCCTCACTGGGCGGCGAAGGGATCGCGATGCCGCGACTCGCGGGCTTCGATGCAGTGCGGCAGATCGGCCTGTTGTTCGGCTCGCTCCGCCCGCTCGGGGATCATCCGCTGACCGAAACGCTTGGGACGCTTGGGCAAAATATTCGGACGGTCGACGATGTTGCAGTTGCGAAGGCGACGTCCTAGATCGCCTGCAAGATATCAACCGAGGAAGCTGAACATGAGCACCGATCCCGTCGTCATCCTGTCCTATGCGCGTACCCCGATGGGCAGCTTTCAGGGTAGCCTTGCCGGTGCGAGCGCGACCGATCTCGGCGCGACGGCGGTGAAAGCGGCGGTCGAGCGCGCCGGCGTGGCAGGCGATCAGGTCGAGCGCATCTATATGGGCTGCGTGCTGCCCGCCGGCCTTGGCCAGGCCCCCGCGCGCCAGGCGGCGCTCAAGGCTGGCCTGCCCAATTCGGTCGAGGCGACGACGGTCAACAAGATGTGCGGATCGGGCATGCAGGCCGCGATCATGGCGGCAGACGCGCTCGCGGCCGGATCGGTCGACCTGCTGATCGCCGGCGGCATGGAGAGCATGACCAACGCGCCCTATCTGCTCACCAAGCATCGCGGCGGCGCGCGGATCGGCCATGACCGCGTGATGGACCATATGTTCCTCGACGGCCTGGAAGACGCCTATGAACCCGGCCGCGCGATGGGCAGCTTCGCCGAGGAGACGGCGGGCGAATATCAGTTCACGCGCGAGGCGCAGGACGATTATGCGATCGCCTCGCTCACCCGCGCCCAGGCGGCGCAGACCTCCGGCGCGTTCGATCGCGAGATCGTCGCCGTCGAGATCAAGGGCCGCAAGGGCGTCGAGACCATCGACAAGGACGAGCAGCCGCTGAAGGGCGACGCCGCCAAGATCCCGACGCTCAAGCCCGCCTTCGCCAAGGACGGCACGATCACCGCCGCCAACGCCTCGTCGATCTCCGACGGCGCCGCCGCGCTGGTGATGACGCGCCAGAGCGTCGCCGACAAGCTGGGCGCCAAGCCCGTCGCGCGCATCGTCGCCCATGCCGCTCATGCGCATGAGCCAGCCAAGTTCACCACCGCCCCGGTCGGCGCGATCACCAAGGCGCTCGACAAGGCAGGCTGGAGCGTCGCCGACGTCGACCTGTTCGAAGTCAACGAAGCCTTTGCCTGCGTCTCGATGATCGCGATGCGCGACCTCGGCATCCCGCATGACAAGGTGAATGTGAACGGCGGCGCGACGGCGCTGGGCCACCCGATCGGCGCGTCGGGCGCGCGCATCATCGCGACGCTGGTCGCCGCCCTTCAGAATCGTGGCGGCAAGAAGGGTGTAGCAGCTTTGTGCATCGGCGGCGGCGAAGCCACCGCTGTCGCGGTCGAGCTGATCGATTGATCCTGTCCATATGGCCCCAGCCAGGCTGGGGCCATATGCAATGCCCGGCACAAATCACGCTTTTCACCTGTCATCCCCGCGCACGCGGGGATCCAGCTATTCCGTGAAGCGTCAGGAAAAAGAAGAAGAAGCTGGATCCCCGCATGCGCGGGGATGACACCGTGAGGGTACGGTATCGCGGTCAGCTTTTACGAGACGCTCCTTAGCGCCCGTCCGCGCCCCATAGATAGCGCGCCTCGACAAAGCCCGCGCGGCCGTTGACATCGATCCGGCACCAGCCCTGCGCACATTCGGAAAGCTTGCCGATCACGCCCGGCTCGGCGCGCCAGTTCACCTTGCCGGCGGCGTCCGGCGATGCGCGCAGGGTGCGGATCTCGCCCGTGACCATTGCCGTGCGATCCTCGCTCAGCAGATTGGCCTGCATCCAGCCCTGCACACCGTCCGGATCCTCGACCTTGCGCCAGTTGGGATAGGTCTCGACCACCTTCACCGGCAGCCCCGCGCGCTGATAGAGCCAGCTCGCCGGGAAATTGCGCCCCGGTCCGGTGCGCATCCGCGCTTTCGCGGCGGTGATCGATGCCCAGTAAGGCGGTTTCTTCTGCGCAGCGGCATCATCCGCCGCAAGCACGAACAGCGCCGGCACGACAAGCGCTGCCACGCCGCGCAATCCAGCTTTTCCCCCGGAAATTCTCATATCGCCCTTTTTGCAAAAGCGCCGCGCGCCATCAAGCATTACCGCCACAGGATGGGACGGAGCGCTTGACGGAAGCCGGCCGGCGCGCCTAGCCGGTTCACATGACCCCGTCCGAGCGCATCGAGCACCCCAAGGTCGCCGTTACCCGCCGCCTTCCCGCGCCGATCGAGGCGCGGATGACCGAATTGTTCCTGACGACGCTCAACCAGAACGATGAACCGATGGATCGCGGCGCGCTGGCGGCAGCGATGGCCGAAGCGGATGTGCTGGTGCCGACGCTGACCGATCAGATCGACGCCGAACTGATCGCGGCCGCCGGCCCAAGGCTGAAACTGATCGCCAATTTCGGCAATGGCGTCGATCATATCGATCTGAAGGCCGCGCGCGCCAAGGGCATCATCGTCACCAATACGCCGGGCGTGCTCACGCAGGACGCGGCGGACATGGCGATGGCGCTGCTGCTGTCGGTGCCGCGCCGGCTGGTCGAAGGCGAACGCACCGTTCGTTCGGGCCAATGGGCCGGCTGGGCGCCCACCGCGATGCTCGGGCACCGCATCCACGGCAAGACGCTCGGCATCGTCGGCATGGGCCGGATCGGCCAGGCGATCGCGCTGCGCGCGCGCGGCTTCGGCCTGTCGATCCGCTATCACAACCGGCACCGCCTGCCCGATGTTGTCGAACGCGCAGTCGATGCGACGTTCGACGAATCGCTCGACGATCTGCTGGCCGCATCGGACTTCGTCTCGATCAACTGCCCGCACAATGCCGAAACCCACAATCTGATCGACGCGCACCGGATCGCGCTGATGAAGCCGAGCGCCTGCCTGATCAACGTCGCGCGCGGCGAGATCGTCGACGAGAAGGCGCTGATCTCCGCGCTCGAATGGGGCCGGATCGCGGGCGCCGGGCTCGACGTTTATGCCCATGAACCGGCGGTCGATCCACGACTGCTCGCGCTCGCCAATGTCGTGCTGCTGCCTCATATGGCGTCGGCCACGATCGAGGCGCGCGAAGCCACGGGCGAGAAGGTGATCGCGAATATCCGGATGTGGGCGGACGGGCATCGCCCACCCGATCAGGTGCTCGAAGGCTGGGCGTAACAGCGAGTTCGGGACTTTTTAACGCTGTTTCGCCTAGCAGTCCTCCAGCAGGAATCGGGGTGAACGATGCGTAACGGCTTGAAGGCAATATTCGGACTCGGCCTGGTGGGGCTGACGGCATCCCCAGCGGCGGCGCAACTTACCGTCGCGCCGGACAGCGGCGATACCGGCTGGGTGCTCGCGGTCGCACCGATCGCACTGCTCGGCATCGTCGTCGGCTTCGCCTTGCGCCATGCCGGGCTTGCCCAGCAGCGCGCTGCGCCCAATGCCGCCTTGTCGCCGCTCGCCATCGCCGCCGCCATACCGCTGCTCTGGGTCGCGCTGGGCTACAGCCTCGCCTTCGGACCCGGTTCCGCCTGGATCGGCGGCGTCGGCAATCTGTTTCTCGGCAATCTGGCGGATATCCGCGAAGGCACGACCATCTCGGATGCGGCGTTCGCGCTGCTCCAGACGGTGTTCGCGATCGCCGCACCCACCATCATCGCTGGCGCACTGATCGGGCGCGCCCGTTTCGGCTGGATACTCGGCTTCTCGCTTGCCTGGTCGCTGCTCGTCTATGTGCCCGTTTCCCGCTGGGTCGGTGCCGGCTGGCTGGCCGGGCTCGGCACGCTCGATTTCGCCGGTGGGCTGACGCTGCATCTGTCGGCGGGCGTCTCCGCCCTGACCGCTGCCTGGATGGTCGGAACCCGCCCGGGATTCCGCAGGAGCATTCCCCTGCCCGCGCAGTCGCCGGTGCTCGTGCTGGCGGGCAGCGCGGCGATCTGGGTCGCGCTGCTGGCGCTGGCCGGCGGATCGGCGCTCGCCGCGACCGACGACACCGCGCGCGCCATCGTCAATGCACATCTGGCGGCCGGCGCGGGCGCGCTCGTCTGGATCGGCACGGACGCGATCCTGCGTCGCAAGCTCGACGCACCGGGTTTCGCCAATGGGGCACTGGCGGGTCTCGCCGGCGCGGCCGCGGTCGCGGGTTACACCGGGCCGATCGGCGCGATCCTGGTCGGTCTGGCCGCATCCCTGCTTGGCCGCGCCATCGCCCCTCTGATCACGAAACTCCGGATCGACGACCCCGCCCAGGTCGCGGCGACCTTCGGCGTCGGCGGCCTTGTCGGCGCGCTGCTGCTGCCGCTCGCGATGCTGCCCGCGCTTGGCGCGCCGGTGTTCGAAGATGCCGCGCCCTTCCTGCAACAATTGGTGGCGCAGCTCGTCGCGATCGTCACCGTGCTGCTCTGGTCGGTGCTCGGCACGCTGATCACCGGCTATATGGCCGCGATGCTGGTGCCGATGCGCGATCAAGAGGATACCGAGCCTGCGAGCGCCGAAGCGGACACGCAGCCTTAAAAAAAACGGGGCCGAACTTCGAAAGCTCGGCCCCGACATGATCCGGAAATTCGGTCGCTAAATTCAGTCGCCCGTCAGGATACGATCGACGAGCTGCTTCACCGTCGGCACGAAACCGTTCGAATAGAAGGGATCCTGCTTGAACTTGTAGGCGGCATGCCCGGCGAACATCAGATTGTCGTTGGGATCGCCGCCATGCGCGATATCCTGCAACGTCTTCTGGATGCAGAAGCTGCGCGGATCGGCCAGCCGGCCGGTCGAATTGGTCTCACTGTCCATCCAGGACGAGAAGGAGCATTGGCTTAGGCAGCCCATGCAATCCGCCTGATCCTTGCGGATGATCGCGCGCTCCTCCGGCGTCACGAAGACGAGTGTATTGTCCGGCGTCTTCAGCGCTTCCAGATAGCCCTGCCCGAACCATTCGCGGGCGCGCAGCAGATCGTTGCGCGTCACCCACATATGCTTGCCCTTGACGCCGACATCGAGCTGGAACTGATGATCGCCCGCCGCTTCGGTGGAAAAGGCGATCTGGCGTTCCGAACGCGCCACCAGATTCCTGAGGAAGGGCGTCATCACCGCCGAGGAATAGAAACCGGTCGGCGAGAAGCGATGGAGCAGCACATCGCCGGGATCGAGCGTCATCAGCTTCGATTTCCAGGCTTCCGGAATCGGGCTTTCCTGCGTGAGCAGCGGACGCGTGCCGAACTGGAAGGCGATCGACCCAAGCTCGGGATTGTCGATCCAGTGGTTCCAGTCGCGCAGATGCCAGACGCCGCCCGCCATCACGATCGGTACATCGTCCGAAATACCGCCTTCGCGCATCGTGTCGCGCAGCGCCTTGACGCGCGGATAGGGATCCTCCGGCTTCAGCGGATCCTCGGCATTGGACAGGCCGTTATGCCCGCCCGCCAGCCAAGGGTCCTCATAGACCACCGCCGACAGCCATTCCGCCGCCTTGTGATAGGCGCGCTTCCACAGCGCGCGGAAAGCGCGGCCGGAGCTGACGATCGGCAGATAGCTGGTCTCGTAAGAGGCCGCGATCTCCGACAATTTGTAAGGCATGCCGGCGCCGCAGGTGACGCCGGCCACCATGCCGCGCGTCCGTTCGAGCACGCCGTGCAGGATGCGCTGGGCGCCGCCCATTTCCCACAGCACGTTGATATTGATCGCGCCCTTACCCGAAGACAGTTCGAATGCGCGCTTCACCTGCTCTACAGCGCCCTCGATCGCATATTCGATCAGTTCCTCGTGGCGTTCGCGCCGCGTGCGGCTGCGATAGACCTGCGGCACGATCTTGCCCGTCGGATCGTAGCTGTCGGCATTGACCGCCGAGATGGTGCCGATGCCGCCGGCCGCGGCCCAGGCGCCGGAGCTCATATGGTTGCTCGCCGAAATGCCCTTCCCGCCCTCGATGATCGGCCAGACCTCGCGCCCGCGGTAGCTGATGGGCTTCAGACCCTTGAACAACACGTCACTCCCTTGATTTGTCCCAGATATAAGCGAAAGACGCGCCGAATGCGCGGTAAAAATCGGTTTAACCGGTCAGGATGCCCGATCGGCCGACAGCGCCGCCGTAAAGCGCCGCATAGCGCGCGATCATTTCTTGCTCGTCATACTCCCCCACCGCGCGCGCGCGGTTGGCGGCCCCTACGCGTTTCCTGAGGCTTTCGTCCAGTGCGAAACGGCGCAGCGCCGTTTCGAACGCGGTTTCGGCGAGCACCGCCCGATTTTCATCCGAAACCATCGAAAACACGTCGCCGACATCCGGGGAGGCCACAGGCAGGCCGGCGGCCATCGCCTCGACCGCCGAGATCGGGAATTGCTCGCTCTTCGACGAAAGCGCGAAAATGTCGAACAATCCCACATAGCGCCACGGCCGATCGAGAAATCCCGGCAGGTGGACGCGATCGGAAATTCCGGCGGCACCGGCGGCGGCCGATATGGCTTCGCGTTCCGGCCCCTCTCCCACGATCACCAGGCGCACGGTTTCCGGCAGGGCGGCGACCGCCTTCACCAGACGCGGCAGATCCTTGACCGCGCGCAACCCGGCGACCGATCCCACGATCACCTCGCCGCGACGGCGCACGAAACCCGGAATGGCGCGGGGATCGCGCTGGCCGGCATAACGCCGCACATCGATGCCGTTGGAGATCCGCCGCACGCGCCAGTCGGGCTGTTTCCATGTCCGGAACGCGATGGTCTCCAGCTTCGCCGACGGCACCACCAGCGCCTGCGCGGCGGGCAATGCGATCCGGCGGAAGATCGTGCGATCGGTCCTAAGCCGCACCGCCTCATCCTCGTTGAAGCCATCCTCATGGTGGATCAGCGGCGGCAGGCCGCGCCCGAACAGGCGGCGCGCCATCACGCCGTCCATCGCTCCCCAATTATAGCTCAACACCAGATCGAAGCGGCGCATATAGCGGGCGATCGCCTGATAGCGGGCGACGGACGGACGCCCCGTCAGCGACGGCGCATCCTGCGGGAAATCGGCGCGTATGCCCGGATCGATCGCGGCCCGCGCGCCCAGCGCGCCGGGAACCCCGCTCAGGATCGTGTGCCGCGCCCGCTTGCCGAACGCGTTCATCAGGCGGACGGCGCGCGCCTCCTTGCCGCCGAGATCGAAACTCGAATGGAGGTGGAGGATATTGAGCGCCATTGCCGTCAACCGGTGATGGCGGCAAGAAACCGGTCGATCGCGCGAACCGCCACGGGCTCCTCCAGCGTCGGCGTATGGCCGACGCCCGGCACGATGATGCTCTTGGCGTTGGCCAGCCGCTTCTTCATCCGGGCCAGCGTCTCAACGCCCAGCACGTCCGATCGCTCGCCGCGAACGATCAGCATCGGAATCTCGGCCATCGCGTCGAGCGCGGGCCACAGATCCACCCCGGCCTCTCCGCCCGGTGCGCGGAACGGCTCGGCGATCTTCGCGTCATAATCCGGGACGATGCGCCCCTGCTGGTTGAGGCGATAAAGCTGCTTGGCCATGCGCAGCCACTGTTCCAGCGCATAGTCGGGATAGACGTCGCGATTGAGTTCACCCACCGCGCGCGCGGCATGAACCCAGGTCGGCCAGGCCGAATTGCGCCCGACATAGGAACGGATCCGGTCGAGCCCCGCCTGTTCGATCACCGGCCCGACATCGTTGAGCAATACGCCCGCCAGCCGTTCGCGGTGCGTGGCGGCGAGCAGCATCGCGACGATCCCGCCAAGCGATGTGCCGAAGACGATCAGACGATCGAGCGCGAGTTCGCCGATCAGCCGATCGAGATCCTGGGCATAGGTGAGCGGAACATAGCTCATCGGATCCTTGGCATAGGCGCTCTCGCCGCGCCCGCGCAGTTCGACGCAGATGACCCGGTAGCGCCCCGCCAATCGCTCCGCCACGCCCTCGAAATCGCGCGCATTGCGCGTGAGTCCCGGAACGCACAGGATCGGCGGGCGTTCTGCATCCCCCGCATAATCGCGATAATGCAGGCGCAGATTGTCGTTCGACCACCAATATCCGTCACTATACGCGGCCATGGTTGCGCCCTTCCCGTCTTCGCCCCCATATCGCGATATGGACAGTATCCGGCAAGCAACTCCTTACACGCCCGAACCCGCGATCCTCGCGCTGGGCGACACCATGTACGATCCCGTGGCGGCGGCCGATTTCCCGAAGACGATCCTGCGCTATCGCAACGACCGTGCGGCGGCTGAAATCGGGATGGACAACCTGGACGATGCCGCCTGGATCGCGCATTTCGGCCGCTTCGAACCGCTGCCGGGCAACCTGACCGAACCGCTCGCGCTGCGCTATCACGGCCATCAGTTCCGCGTGTACAATCCCGATCTGGGCGATGGGCGCGGCTTCCTGTTCGCGCAGATGCGCGGATCGGACGGACGCCTCATGGACCTGGGCACCAAGGGATCGGGGCGAACGCCATGGAGCCGCTTCGGCGACGGGCGGCTGACGCTGAAAGGCGGGGTGCGCGAGATCCTGGCCACCGAGATGCTCGAAGCCCTGGGCGTCAGGACGTCGCGGACCTTTTCGCTGATCGAGACCGGCGAAGCGCTCCAGCGCGGCGACGAACCCTCCCCCACCCGATCGGCGGTGATGGTGCGGCTGAGCCATGGCCATATCCGGATCGGCAGCTTCCAGCGGCTCGCGCATCTGCGCGATGCCGAAACGATGCGCCGGCTGATCGACTACACGCTCGATCGCTATTTCAACGATGCGCCCGGCGAGGACGGCGCCGCGCGACTGCTCGGCCATGTCGTCCGCGCCGTGGCGCCGCTGGCGCCCAGCTATATCGCCGCCGGTTTCGTCCATGGCGTGCTCAACACCGACAATATCAACGTCACCGGCGAAAGCTTCGACTATGGCCCGTGGCGTTTCACGCCCTTCTACGATCCCGCCTTCATCTCCGCCTATTTCGATCACCATGGGCTCTACGCCTTTGGGCGCCAGGCCGAAGCGATCCATTGGGACGTGATCCAGCTTGCCGTGGCGTTGCGCCTGGTCGCCGATCAGGAGGCGCTGGTATCCGCGATCGAGCCCTATGCCGGCCATTACGAGGCCGCGCTGATGCGCCAGCTGCTGTGGCGCCTGGGCGTGGCGCCGCGTGGTGAAGCGGAGGACAAGGCCCTGATCGGCGCGATGGAACAGGCGCTGATGGCGGGCACCGTCGAAATCGATCGTTTCTTCTTCGACTGGGCTGGAGGCGACTGTCGTGCTCCGTCTCCCGCCGATACCTTATACGCCGATCCGGTTTTCGACGATTTCAGGGACCGCATCACCGCCTATGCGCCGGCCCGCGTGCTCGATCACCCCTATTGGTCCGATCCCGCGCCCTGTTCGATGCATATCGACGAAGTCGAGGCGATCTGGTCGCGCATCGCCGACGCCGACGACTGGTCCGCGCTGCACGACAAGGTGGCGGCGGTGCGGCGGATGGGTGACGCGATGGGCGCCATGCCTTGACCTACCTTGTCCAAAGGTGCTGGAGAGGGCATTGACTGGCCAGAGTAACCCATGAATCCGCAGGAAATCGTCTCTTTCGAACCCGCCACCGGCGCCATCCTGTGGCGCGGTGCGATCGGCGATGTCGATACCGAAGTGGAGATCGCGCGCGGCGCATGGGCCGAATGGGCATCGCGCCCGCTGACCGTGCGGATCGAGACGATGCGCCGTTTCGGCAATGTCATGCTGTCGCGCGCCAGCGAATTCGCGGATCGGATCGCACGCGAAACGGGCAAGCCGCTCTGGGAGGCGCGAACCGAAGTCGAGGCGGTGATCGCCAAGGTCGACATCTCCGTCGCCGCCTATAACGAACGCACGGCGCAGCGCCGGCTGGACGGCGCGATGGGCGTGCGCAACGCGGTGCGCCACAAGCCGCATGGCGTGGTCGCGGTGCTCGGCCCCTATAATTTTCCCGCACACCTGCCCAACGGCCATATCGTGCCCGCGCTGATCGCCGGCAACGCAGTGGTGTTCAAGCCATCCGAAAAAACGCCGGCGACCGCCGAACTGCTCGTCGAATGCTATCGCGCGGCGGGCGTGCCCGAAGGCGCCGTGCGCCTGCTGATCGGCGGACCGGCCGAGGGCAAGGCGCTGGCCGCGCATGACGGGATCGACGGGCTCTATTTCACCGGATCGGCGCCGACCGGCCTGGCGCTCAGCCGCCTCTATGCCGAACGGATCGACCGGATCCTGGCGCTGGAGCTGGGCGGCAACAATCCGATCGTGCTGTGGAACCCCACCGACATCCACGCCGCCGCAGTGGTGATCGCGCAATCCGCCTTTCTGAGCGCGGGGCAGCGCTGCACGGCGGCGCGGCGCCTGATCGTCGAGGACGGCAAGCAGGATGCGGTGCTCGCCGAACTCGGCAAGCTGGTCGATCGCATGATCGTCGGCGGCCCGCATGACGAGCCCCAGCCCTTCATGGGGCCGGTGATCGACAATCATGCCGCGGATTCGCTTCAGGAGAGCTTTCTCGGCCTGATGATGAAGGGCGGCCGCCCCTTCCGCCGGCTCGACCGACCGGTCGACGACCGTCCGTTCCTGACCCCGGCGATCATCGACGTCACCGATGTTTCCGACCGGCCCGATGTCGAGCTGTTCGGCCCGATCCTCCAGGTCATCCGCGTCGCCAGTTTCGAGGATGCGCTGATCGAGGCGAACAACACACGCTACGGCCTGTCCGCTTCGCTGATCGGCGGCGCACCCGCGCTTTACGATCGGTTCTGGGCCAATATCCGCGCGGGCGTGGTCAACTGGAACCGGCCAACCAACGGCGCCCCCTCCAACGCGCCGTTCGGCGGCGTCGGCCTGTCTGGCAATCACCGGCCGAGCGCCTATTATGCCGCCGATTATTGCGCCTATCCCGTGGTTTCGTCTGAAACCGAACAGGCGCGCGCATCGATCGGCATCGGATTGCGCGATCCCTCCAGCGGGTCCTGACACGGGCATTGCCTGTCTCCACCTCAGCGCCTATCCCGCCGGAAAATCAGGAGGGGTGATGATGGTGAAGCGGCGATATCTTGCGGCGGGCGCGGCGCTCGCGGCAGCCTTGCTGGCGCCGGCGGCATCCGCACAGCAAATTCCCGGCCCCTATGGCCCCGCCGTCACGCTCGCGCAGGCGCGCACCATCGTCGATGCCGCGCATCGCGAAGCAAAGGCGCGCAATTTCCGCATGGCCTTCGCGGTCGTGCTGCCCTCGGGCGAACCGATCCTGCTGGAAGTGATGGACGGCACCCAGTCCGCTTCGATCGTGGTTTCGCAGCAAAAGGCGCGCTCCTCCGCGCGATTCCGCCGCCCGACCAAGGCCTTCGCCGATTCCGTCGCGAAGAATGGCGCCGCCGTGCTCAGCCTGGACGGCGTCGTCGCCGTCGAGGGCGGCGTGCCGATCCTGTCCAACGGACAGGTGATCGGCGCGCTCGGCATCAGCGGCGGAACCTCCGCCGAGGATGGTGAGATCGCCGCCGCGGCGCTGGCGAGCGCAAAGCTCAACTAGCCACCCCCAAAAAAACCCTGCTTTGCGTCGACGGCATCGAACGCCCATCTGTCCGCCATGGACGGTAAAGTGCGTGACCTAACCGCCGGGACGGTGATCCTTGTCGGCGCCGGACCCGGCGACCCCGAATTGCTGACGGTGAAAGCCGCCGGCGCGATCGGGCGCGCCGATGTGATCGTGCATGACGGGCTGGTCGATCCCCGCATCCTGGCGCTCGCGCCGGCATCCGCGCGGCTGATCTCGGTTGCCAAGAGCCGCGCCCGCCACACGCTGGCGCAGGACTCGATCAACGCGCTGATCGTCGCGGAGGCGCTTGGCGGCGCGACGGTGATCCGCCTGAAGGGCGGCGATCCCTTCATCTTCGGACGCGGCGGCGAGGAAGTCGAAGCCTGCCGCGCGGCCGGCGTCGCGGTCGAGGTGATTCCCGGCATTTCCGCGGCGATCGGCTGCGCCGCAGAGGCACTGCTGCCGCTGACCCATCGCGAGGCGGCGAGCGCGGTCAGCTTCGTCGCGGGCCAGTGCAAGGGGCTGACCGAGCAGGACTGGTCGGGGCTTGCCGGCAAGGGCCGTACGCTCGTCATCTATATGGGCGTCGCCACCGCCGAGCAGATCGCGGACAAGCTGATCGCCGACGGCGTATCGCCCGGCATGCCGGTGGCTGTGCTGGAAAAGGGCGGCCGTCCGGATCGCCGTGCGCTGCGTACCCTGCTTGCCGATCTTGGCGGCATGATCGCGCGCGAACAGGTCGAGAGCCCGGCACTGATCGTGGTGGGTGAAGTCGTGCTGCGTGCCGATGCCGAGGATCGGCTGGCCGCATTCGAGAAACAGGCGGAGCATCTTGCGTGAAGATATTGACGGGCAATGATTTGCCGACAGGCGACGTGATCTGGTGGACGGGGACCGAATGGTCCCGCCATGTCGAGGACGCCGCCGATGTGGGTGAGGAAGGCGAGAGCATCGCCCGCGCCGAGGAAGGCGCGCGCCGCGTCAACGCGCCCTATGTGATCGAGGCGACCGCGACCCCGGAAGGCCCCCGCCCCGCGCATATCAAGGACCGCGTGCGCGCGCTTGGCCCGACCGTCCGCCCGGACCTGACGCTGAAACCCGCCGACCCCGCCGCCGGCAACTGGGTGATCTGATGATCGCCACCACCCTTCCGTTCGCTTCGAGCAGCGTCGAGCTTGCCGAGACGCGCCCGTCGAGAAGCACGGCGCCAAGGTTCTCGACCACGGTTCTCGACGTTGCTCGAACCTTGCTCGAACCCAACGGTTCGGAGATCTGACATGTACAAGTACGACCAATATGACCAGTCGATCGTCGACGCCCGCGTCGAGGAATTTCGCGACCAGGTGAACCGGCGCCTGTCCGGCGCCCTGTCGGAGGATCAGTTCAAGCCGCTTCGGCTGATGAACGGCCTTTATCTGCAGCTCCACGCCTATATGCTGCGTGTCGCGGTGCCCTATGGCACGCTCGACGGCCGGCAGATGCGGATGCTCGGCCATATCGCGCGCAAATATGATCGCGGCTACGGCCATTTCACGACGCGCCAGAATATCCAGTATAACTGGATCAAGCTGGAGGAAGCGCCCGACATTCTGGCCGATCTGGCCAGCGTCGAGATGCATGCCATCCAGACCAGCGGCAATTGCATCCGCAACATCAGTTCGGATCAATATGCCGGCGCGGCCTCCGACGAGGTCACCGATCCGCGACCCTGGGCGGAGCTGCTGCGCCAGTGGAGCACCTTCCACCCCGAGTTCAGCTACCTGCCGCGCAAGTTCAAGATCGCGGTGATCGCCGCCGCCGAGGATCGCGCGGCGATGCGCCTGCACGATATCGGCATCGAGCTGGTCCGCAACGAAGCGGGCACGCTGGGCGGCAAGATCTTCGTCGGCGGCGGCATGGGCCGTACGCCGATGATCGCGCCCGAGATCAAGGATTTCGTACCGGCGGAAGATCTGCTCAGTTATCTGGAGGCGTGCCTGCGCGTCTATAATCGCCACGGCCGCCGCGACAATATCTACAAGGCGCGGATCAAGATCCTCGTCCACGAGATCGGCGCCGAAGACTATCGCCGCCAGGTGGAAGAGGAATTCGCGCATGTGAAGACCCTGGGCATCGATCCGCCCGCCGCCGAACTGGAGCGGATCACCGCCTTCTTCGCGCCGCCCGCCTTCGCAACCGGCCTGAGCGACGAACTGGATCTCTCCGATCCCGATTTCCGCCTGTGGGTTCAGCAGAATGTCGCGGCGCACGCCCAGCCCGGCTATGCGATCGCGAATATCAGCCTGAAGCCCGTCGGCGGGATTCCCGGCGACGCCACCGCCGACCAGATCGATCTGATGGGCGACCTCGCCGAACGCTACAGCTTCGACGAACTGCGCGTGACCCATGCGCAGAACATCGTGCTGCCGCATGTCCGCAAGGCCGACCTCTACGCCGTCTGGCAGGCGCTCGACGAAGCGGGTCTGGCGACGCCGAACCTGGATCTGATCAGCGACATCATCGCCTGCCCCGGCCTCGACTATTGCAGCCTCGCCAATGCGCGTTCGATTCCCGTCGCGCAGAAGATCGCCGAGCGCTTCGCCGATCTCGACCGGCAGCGCGACCTGGGCGAACTCAAGCTCAAGATCAGCGGCTGCATCAATGCCTGCGGCCACCATCATGCCGGCCATATCGGCATCCTCGGCGTCGACCGGAAAGGCACGGAGAATTACCAGCTCCTGCTCGGCGGATCGGGCGCGGAGGACGTGTCGCTCGGCAAGATCACCGGCCCCGGCTTCGACGAGGACGGCATCGTCGATGCGGTGGAGAAAGTGACCGATACCTACAAGTCGCTGCGCCAGGATGGCGAGCGTTTCGTCGACACCTATCGCCGTGTCGGCATCGAGCCCTTCAAGGAGGCGATCTATGGGTGACCCGCTGAGCTTCCGCACCGACGCCGCGCACGAAGAGCCCGCGGTGACGCTCGACGCCTTTCTCGACCAGTCGAACGCGACCTCGGTCCGGCTGGAACCCGACGAAGATGCGCGCGCACTGCTGCCCTATCTCGACCGGCTCGCGCTCGTCGAGATCGCGTTCCCCGGCTATCGCGACGGGCGCGGCTATTCGGCGGCGCGCATCCTGCGCGAAGCCGGCTATCAGGGCGAACTGCGCGCGCAGGGCGACGTGCTGGTCGACCAGATCGCGTTCATGCGCCGCTGCGGATTCGACAGCTTCGCGCCCGAAAAGCCGCTCGACCCGGCGGTGGTGGAAGCGTCGCTGGCGCGCTACGACCATGTCTATCAGCGGGCGGCCGACGCGACCGTGCCCGTCTGGAAGCTGCGTCATGGCTGAGGCGCGCGTGCGCGATCGGATCGACGTGGGCCCCCGCTTCACCACCGCCGACGCGATCCGGCTGAACAACATGTTCCGTGGCGTCGATCCCGTCGAGATGCTGCGCGTGCTGCTTGCCGAGAACATGCTGGGCGACGTCGCCGCCGTCTCGTCCTTCGGCGCCGAATCCGCCGTACTGCTTCACATGATCGCGACCGCCGCGCCCGCGACGCCCGTGCTGTTCCTCGATACCGGCAAGCATTTCCCGGAGACGCTCGCCTATGGCGGCGATCTGGTGGAGCGGCTGGGCCTGACCGATCTGCGCATCCTGACGCCCGACCCGGAGACGATCCTGAAGAAGGACGAGACCGGGCTGCGCTGGTCCTATGATCCGGACGGCTGCTGCGAGATCCGCAAGGTGGTGCCGCTGGAAAACGCGCTCGCGCATTTCGACGCCTCGATCACCGGCCGCAAGGGCTTCCAGTCCGCGACGCGTTCGGGCCTGCCGCGCTTCGAGCTCGATGGCGACCGGCTGAAGGTCAATCCGCTCGCCAACTGGAGCAAGGCCGAGCTCGACGCCTATTTCGAGGCGCACGACCTGCCTCGCCATCCGCTGGAGGCGGAAGGCTATCCCTCGATCGGCTGCGCGCCCTGCACCTCCAAGGTCAAGCCCGGCGAGGATCCCCGCGCCGGCCGTTGGCGCGGCTGGGACAAGGTGGAATGCGGTATCCACACGCCCGTCGCCGATCCCGACGATCCGGCCAACCAGCCGGTGTTCTGATCCAAAAGGGGCGGCGCGACATGCGTCCCCCTGTTTGGGCGCCCACTTATTTTCCCCCTTGAGCCGCCGCGCCAAGGGATTACTCTCCGCCACGCCGATCCCGAATGCCCATGTCAGGCGCCGGGACGACGCACGGTCGCGATCCATCAGCCTGCCGAGCAGGGGGAATGCGCGTGACCATGTCCTCGTTCAGCACCAGCTTGCTTGCGGCGGGATCGCTCGCCCTTACCGTTCCGATCGCGTTCTTGTCGGGTGACAGCGCAACGGTCGCCGCCGACCATCTGGATCCGCCGACGCGAACCGATCCGGATCTCGACACGCTGCCGGATTTCGCGGCCGATATCGCGGATGTCTATGCCTGGCATACCACCAGCCATGTGATCATCGCGGTCACCTTCGCGGGGCCGCAGGCCGGCAGGGCCGCGAGCTACGATCGCGACGTGCTCTACAAGGTCAATATCTCCAACGCCGGTGCGCGCAGCGATCCGGAATTCGTGATCCGCGTCCGTTTCGGGCAGAACGGCACGGCCAATGGCGTCCAGTTCGAGAATGTGCCAGGCGCCGCGTCCGCGATCGTTTCCGGGCCGGTCGAGACCAATATCGCGAGCGGCGGCGCGATGCTGCGCGCGGGCCTGTTCGAGGATCCGTTCAATTTCGACCTGCTCGGCTTTCGCGCGACCCGCTCGACGGGTACGCTCCAGATGCGCAACGATCGCGATTTCTTCGCCGGCAAGGACGATACGGCGATCGTCATCCAGATGCCGCGAGCGGCGTTGGAGAACGGTGCGCATCCGCTCGATATCTGGGCGACGAGCGCCCGTTTCGGGGGGAATATCTGATGCGCGGTCTCCGTCCGGGCGCGAGCGCGCTGGTGATCGCCATGCTCCTGCCGCTCGCCGGTTGCGGCGGCGACGGCGGCACGCTGACGCCGGGGCCGACACCGACGCCCACGCCGACATCTCCCGCGCCGACACCGACGCCGACCAGCTTCAACGTCCAGCCCTGCCTCGATCAGATCGTTACGCCCGGCAACAGCGTGACCGCGCTGATCATACCCGATACCGTGAAGCTGGACCTCAATCTGCCCCCCAGCTTCCCCAATGGCCGCCGGTTGCAGGATCAGGTCGTCGATATCACCCTGTCCTATCTGTTGCTCGACATGCGGCGCCACAATCTGCGCACGCTTGCCGATCTGCCGCTCAATCCCGGCCGCAACGATGCGACCTTCCTACCCGATTTCCCCTATCTCGCGCCACCGCTCGGCAAGCCGCCGGTCGCGAGCGGCAGCGCATCCAGCTATGATTTCAGAAAGGATCCGGACACCGCCTTCATCTCCGTCGATCGCATGGGCATGCCCGCGATCGCGACCGCGCTGATCGGCACGTCGGCGAAGATCCCCTATAATGACAGCAACACCGGCGAGGATGCGGCCGGGCGCTGGACCAGCGAGATCAAGGCGACGCTCACCGGCCTGCACACTATATTGGGCGACGATCTCGCCCGCCTCAGCCTGGTATCCTGCGCCACGCCCGCCTGAGCGCCGCGCGGCTGCTGACGGCGGCGGCGCTGATCGCGGCGGTCTCCACCACGCTTTCGCTCTGGCCCCGTGCGAATGAAACGGCCATGCGCACCGCGCGCATCCTGCCGCCGACGGTCGCCCCCGCGAGCCAGCAGGATGCGGTCGCGCGCCTGGCGCAGGATCTGGTGACCGCGCGCACCGATGCGGCGAAACGGCCGGACGACTGGCTGGCGCTCGAGAAGATCGCGACCCTGTCGATGGCGCATGCCCGGCTGACCGGAAATTATGGCGATTTCAGCGCCGCCGGCGCCGCGCTCGATCGCGCGTTCGTCGCGTCCGGTCCACGCGCCGGCCCGCATCTGACGGCCGCCGCGTTCGCGATGCAGACGCACAGGCTGGGAGCAGCGGAAGCAATGCTGGCGGAGATCGACCGCTATGCCATGCCCGCCGAAGCGGAAATCCGCGCGGAAGCGGAAGCGATGCGCGGCGACATCGCCCTGTATCGCGGGCGCTACGCGGCGGCGGCCCGCCGCTATGACGCGGCCGAGGCACTGGCGCCAAGCGCGGGCCTGTTCGCGCGCCGGGCGATGCTCGACGCATATCTGGGGCAGCCGGACCGCGCTCTTGCGGCGCTGGATCATGCCGAACGCACGGGCAATTTCACCACGCCCCAGGCCGCGGCAGGGCTCAAGCTTCAGCGCGGCACGATCCTGTTGCGGATCGGGCGTTGGGATGACGCGGATCGCGCCTTCGCCGAGGCGGACGCGCTGTTCCCGGGATATTGGCAGATCGAACAGAATCGCGCGCAGATGACGGCGCTGCGCGGCGATATCGAGGGGGCGATCGGGCGCTATCGCACCGCGATCGCGCATGGTGGCGCACCGGAGACGATGGACGCATTGGCCGCGCTCTACCGTGCGCGGGGCGATCACGCGCGAGCGGATGCGCTATCGCGACAGGCGGCGGACATATGGGATGCGAGGCTGAAGGCCTTCCCGGAAGCGGCGCAAGCCCATGCGCTCGATCACTATCTCGCTTTCGGCCCGACCGCGCGGACGCTTCGCCTCGCGCTTGCCGGCTTCCACGCCCGCCCGCACGGCGCCTCCGCGATCGCGCTCGGCTGGGCCTTGCTCGCCAATCGCCGCGCGGACGATGCGTTGCGGATCGCCCAGGCGGTTTCGCAAAGCGGCTGGGTTTCGGCGGAACAGCATATGCTCGCCGCCGACGCCCAGGCGATGCTCGGCCACGGTGATGAGGCCGCGGAGGAACGGGACAAGGCCGCCGCGATCAATCCCCGGATCCTAGATCGCCGATCGGCGCTGATATGGTTCGGCCATTGAGACCGAGAACCGATGCGATCGGCCGGATTGCCGTTTTGGCCGCGCTGCTGTTTTGCGCACTCCTGCTCCTCGGCCGCCCCGCCGCCGCGCACCTGACTCCGAACAGCGAGGTCACTCTCGATTTTTCGGCCGATCACATCATCGGACATGCGATCATTCCGCTGGGCGAACTGGAATATGCGATGCGCGCGAAGCCGGCGCTCGATCGGCACGGCCAACTCGCCGATCCGTCGGCACTCGCCGCATGGCTGAAGCCGAGGATCGGCGCAGCCACGCCGGACGGGCGCGCCTGGTCCACCGGGATCGCCGATCTCCGGATCGGCTACGATGCCGGGCCGCCCGATCTGCGCTTCGCCATCCGGCTGACGCCGCCGCCCGGCACGTCGCCACGCCGGCTGATCTTGCGCTGGGAGCCCGTGCTGGACCGCGTTCCCAACCATTTCGCGCTGGTGTTGATCGGCCGCGACTTCGCGGGGGGGCATGTCGGCGGCGACGCCAGACTGGTCGGCGGCCTCCAGCCCGGCCGCACCATATTGCTTGTCGATCGCGGCGACCCCAGCCGCTTTCGCGGTTTCCTCGCCTCGATCGGCCTGGGCATGCACCATATCGCGGAGGGGCATGATCACCTGCTATTCCTGATCACCTTGCTGATCCCCGCGCCGCTGATCGCGCGGGGACGGCGCTGGAGCGGCTATGCCGGACTGAAGCCGACGATCCGCCATCTGATCGGCGTCGTCACCGCATTCACCATCGGCCATTCGCTGACGCTGATCGGCGGTGCGTTCTTCGACTGGCGATTGCCCGCGCAACCCGTCGAGGCGCTGATCGCACTGTCGATCCTGATCTCCGCGCTTCATGGCTTCCGGCCGATTTTTCCGAGGCGGGAGATGTTCGTCGCCGGCGGATTCGGGCTGGTCCACGGCCTCGCCTTCGCCACGCTCATCGGCGGCCACGGCCTGGACGCGGACGAGAAGGCGCTTTCGATCCTGGGTTTCAACCTCGGCATAGAGGCCGTTCAACTGATCGTCGTCGCCTGCACCATGCCGGCGCTGATCATGCTGGCGCGGACCCGTCATTATCGGGCGTTCCGGCTCGCCGGATCGACGATCGCCGCCGTTGCCGCGCTGGCATGGCTGAGCGAAAGACTGAGCGGCGCAGACAATCGATTTGGCCGGGCGCTCGACATGCTGCTGGGTCACGCCCCCTGGGCGATCGCGATCCTCACGATCGTCGCCTTCGCCCTCCATCGCCAAACCCGTCACGAAAGCGTCACATCACGGTCCTAACCCGCAATTTCCCCTGGGGGATTGGCCATGCCCGAAAACCTCCTCTCGCTCGGAGAAACCGTGATGCGCCCCGGCCTGATCTGGGGCTGCGCCGCGAACGAGGACGGGATCACCGCGATCGAAGATTGCGACGCGCCTGCCGATGGCGGATTGCGCTGGCTGCACCTGAATCTGTCCGACCATCGCAGCCTGCGCTGGATCGAGGAGAAGGCGAAACTGCCGCCGCTCATCCGCGACCTGATGCTCTCCAAGGACGAAATCCAGCGCGCCCTTGTCCAGAAGGGGGTGGCCGGCCTCGTCCTTCATGATTTCGAGCGCGACTTCGATGTCGACCGGACCAACCGTATCGGCGCGCTCCATGTCGCGATCGGCCCGACGACGATCGTCACCGGTCGTTTCCACCCGCTCCATTCCGCCGACATCGTTCGCCAGCGTCTGCTTGCCGGCGAACGCTTCGCCGGCCCCGCCGATGCGCTGGACCTGCTGATGGGATCGCTGACCGACGGGCTGACCCGGATCGTCGCGGGCATGACCGCCGAACTGCTCGAAGACGAAGACGAGTTCCTGACCCGTGGCGCATTGCCCGACACGCGCGATCTGGTCGCGGTCCGGCGCCGCGCCGCGCAGATCCACCGCATGCTGGCGGGCATGCGCGCGGCGTTGCAGCGCCTGCACGAGGATCCGGCGCTGCCCGCAGCGCTCGCCCCCGTCGCGCAACGCTTCCACCAGCGGCTGCACACGCTCGACACCGATGTCGTCGGCGTTCAGGGCCAGTTGCGATTGCTGCGCGACGAACTCGATCTCCAGGCGGCGCAACGCACCAACCAGAACATCTATTTCCTGTCGATCATGACCGCACTGATGCTGCCCGCGACGCTCGTCACCGGCTTTTTCGGGATGAACACAGGTGGACTGCCGATGACGGGGGACAATGGCACCCTGGTCGCCGGCGCGTTGGCCGTCGCGTCATCGCTGGCGACCTATCTGCTGCTCAGGTTGCTCGGCTTTGTCCGGCGGTAGGCGGAATGCATCCTAGGGTCCGGCCCCTAGTTGAACTGCTGCGGCAGACGATCGTCGTCGATCGGATCGGAGAAGCGCGTGATCTTGCTGTCGAAGCGCATGCGAACCGCACCGGTGGCGCCGTGACGTTGCTTGGCGATGATCAATTGCGCCATGCCGCTGATCCTGAAATCCTCCTGAAGCCAGGCATTCCAGGCATCGTGCTGGTCGGCGGTGGAGTTGGCGTCCGGTTCGGCCGGCTTCTTGAACGAGTGATAATAATCCTCGCGATAGACGAACCAGACCATGTCGGCGTCCTGTTCGATCGAGCCCGATTCGCGAAGGTCGGAGAGCTGCGGCCGCTTGTCCTCGCGTTGCTCGACCGCGCGGCTGAGCTGCGACAGCGCGATCACCGGTACGTTCATTTCCTTGGCCAGCGTCTTGAGGCCACGGCTGATCTCCGAAATTTCCTGCACGCGATTGCCGTCGCTGCTCTTGCCCGAGCCCTGGAGAAGCTGGAGATAATCGATGATGATCAGCCCGATATCGTGGCGCCGCTTCAACCGGCGCGCGCGTGTGCGCAGCGCCGCGATAGTGAGGCCCGGCGTATCGTCGATGAAGAGCGGCAGATTTTCGAGCTCGCCGGAGGCACGCGCCAGATTGCGGAACTCCTGCTGGCTGATCTTGCCCATGCGCAGGCTTTCCGACGAAATGCCCGATTGCTCCGAAAGCACGCGCGTGGCGAGCTGGTCGGCCGCCATTTCGAGGCTGAAGAACGCGGTCTTCGCGCCGATCGACTTTTTGGGTTCGATCCCGTCCTCCATGTCGCGCTGCCAGCGATGCGCGGCATTGAAGGCGATGTTGGTCGCCAGCGACGTCTTGCCCATGCCGGGTCGTCCGGCCAGGATGATAAGGTCGGAATGGTGGAGGCCGCCGATCCGCTCGTTGATGCAATTGAGGCCGGTCGTGACGCCGGACAGACCGCCACCGGCATTGAGCGCCTTTTCCGCCATCTCGACCGCGGTGCGGCTGGCCTGGAGGAAACTCTTGACCGATCCGGTCTCCCCACCCTCTTCCGCGACCGAATAAAGCGCGACCTCGGCTTCCTCGATCTGCTTCTTGGGATTGACCTCGTCAGTGGTGTCCATCGCCTTGGTAACGAGATCGCGGCCCACCTGGATCAGCGCGCGAAGCTGCGCCAGCTCGTAAATCTGTTCGGCGAAGTCGCGCGCGCCGATCAGCGCGGCATTGCTGCCGGTCAGCCGCGCGAGATAGGCGGGGCCGCCCAGTTCGCGCATCGCCTCGTCGCTTTCGAACATCGGCTTCAAGGTCACCGGGTTGGCGACCATGCTGCGTCCGACCAGCTTCAGCACGCCGTCATAGATGCGGCCATGCACCGGTTCGAAGAAATGGTCGCCGCGCAATTTCTGCATCACGTCTTCGGCGACGCGGTTGTCGATCATCATCGCGCCCAGCAGCGCGGCTTCCGCCTCGATATTGTGCGGCAATTCGACGGGTTCGCCCTCCTGGGCGGCAACGATTCGGAACGGTTCGGCCATATGTCGCTTCTCGCGCACCCAGGGGAGCGGCTCAACCCACAGCAAGCCTGTGGAAAACTTTGTGGAGAATCATATCATCCTCCGTCCCGGCGCCAAAGCGGCAATCACGGGGTGTTGAGGCGCCAGCCCTTCCCCGATAAAGCCCCCCAATGGCGGATCCGCGCATCATCGATATCGAACTGGACCAGGCGACGATCGTCTGGCGCTCCGCCGATGTCGAGCAGGAGCGCCGCATCGCCATCTTCGACCTGCTCGAAGGCAATCATTTCGCGCCGCAGCGCGATCATGAGGACGGCTATAAGGGCCCCTATGCCGTGCGCCTGCGCGTCGAGGAAGGCCGGCTGGCGATCGATATCGGGCGCGAGGATCGCACCCCGCTCGAATCCCTCATCCTCGGGCTCGGCCGCTTCCGTCGGCCGATCAAGGATTATTTCGCGATCTGCGACAGCTATTTCCAGGCGATCCGCAATGCGACGCCGCAGCAGATCGAAACGGTGGACATGGCCAGACGCGCCATCCACAATGAAGCGGCTGAACTGCTGATCGAGCGGCTGGCGGGCAAGATCGACGTGGACTTCGATACCGCGCGGCGCCTGTTCACGCTGATCTGCGTGCTGCACATCAAGGGGTAGAAGGCGGGGGCATGGCGGCACGGACGTGGAAGCGGAGGCTGGGCTTCGCAGCCCTGGCCCTGGCGGCGCTGGCCGCGCTGGCGGGCGCGCTCTACGCCTATGCGCTGCAATGGCGCCCCTCGATCGAGCAATATCCGCTGCAGGGCGTAGACGTTTCGCATCACCAGGGCGAGATCCACTGGCCGAGCGTCAAGGCGGCGGGCGCCGAATTCGCCTATATCAAGGCGACCGAAGGCGCCGACCATCGCGACACGCGCTTCGCCGAAAACTGGCAACAGTCGGAAACGGCCGGGCTGAAGCACGGTGCCTATCATTTCTACACGCTCTGCCGGCCGGCGATCGACCAGGCGACCAACTTCATCGCCACCGTCCCGCGGGAGGAACAGGCGCTGCCCCCCGCCGTCGATCTGGAGTTCGGCGGCAATTGCGCCGCCCGCCCTTCGCGCGAAACGCTGATCGCCGATCTGACCAGCTTCCTGGAGATGATCGAGGCGCATGCCGGCAAGCCCGCCATCCTCTACGTCACCAGCGAATTCGAGGACACTTACGCCATCAGCCGCGGCATCCACCGGACGCTGTGGTTGCGGCGCCTGTTCCTGCCCCCCAATTACGGCGAACGCCCCTGGGTGATGTGGCAGGCGTCGTCGGTGCGGCGTATCGAAGGAATCGAAGGCCCGGTGGACTGGAATGTGGTGCGACCATGAATGAGACTGCGGGACGGTTGATCGACGCGGCGCGCATCGCCGCCGCCAACGCCCATGCCCCCTATTCGCGCTTCGGCGTCGGCGCGGCGGTGCTGCTCGACGATGGCAGCGTGGTGACGGGCACCAATTTCGAGAATGCGAGCTATGGTCTGTCGCTCTGCGCCGAAACCGTCGCGCTCGCCAAGGCGAACAGCGAAGGCCGGCTGCGCCAGGTGGTCGAGATCGGCGTGATCGGCGGCATGCTGGGCGTGGACGGCGCGATCACCGGCGCCGATCCGGTGCGGCCGTGCGGCCGTTGCCGGCAGATACTGAACGAAGCGGCGCAACTGGCGGGACGCGACATCCTGGTTCATTGCGCATCGGCGGACGGCGCGACGATCGAAACGCACCGGCTCTCGGAATTGCTGCCCCATGCCTTCGGACCGGCGGATCTGGGGATCGGATGATTTCAGCCGATATCCTGTCGTTCCGGAGGACGCCGGGGCCCCGATCAGAACAAGTCGCCTTTTTCCGTTGAGAGACGCCAGCCTTGGCTGGCATGACGGTTTCAAGCAGAACAGAAGGAAGAAGATGTCCATCCTGTCCGACAAATGGATCCGCGAACAGGCGACCACCGCCGGCATGATCGAGCCGTTCGTGGAATCGCAGCGGCGCGACGGCTGCATCAGCTACGGCCTGTCATCCTATGGCTATGACGCGCGCGTCGCCGACGAATTCAAGATCTTCACCAATGTCGACAGCGCGGTGGTGGACCCCAAGGATTTCGCGTCGAACAGCTTCGTTGACCGCAAGACCGACGTCTGCATCATCCCGCCCAACAGCTTCGCGCTTGCCCGCACCGTCGAATATTTCCGCGTGCCGCGCGACGTGCTGGTGATCTGCCTGGGCAAATCCACCTATGCGCGGTGCGGCATCATCGTGAACGTGACACCGCTGGAGCCGGGCTGGGAAGGCCATGTGACGCTGGAATTCTCCAACACTACCCCCCTGCCCGCGAAGATCTACGCGAACGAGGGCGCGTGCCAGTTCCTGTTCCTGCAGGGCAATGAGCCGTGCGAAACAAGCTATGCCGACCGCGCCGGTAAATATATGGGCCAGCGCGGGGTGACCCTGCCGAGGCTATAGGAAGGCGCGGGCGCGCATTTCCAACGCAATTTCGAGACGCATTGCCGCTGTCGCTCCGGCTTTCGCTGGAGCGACAGGAGGTGTCTTTTACCGCCCCGCGAAATCGGTCGAGCGGCCAAGACCCTTCATGGCGAGCGCGTGGCTCCAGGCCGGCTTGCCGCTGCCCAGCGCCATCAGCACATCGGGCTGCGCCAGCACCGCATTGTAGAGGTCGCGCGCTTCGGCGACGCGGTTCGTCTTCTTGTAGACATAGGCCAGGTTGATCAGAACCGACGGTTCGTCGGGCTCCGCTGCGCGTTGCGCGATCAGGCGCGTTTCCGCCGCCTTCAGGTTTTTCGCCGCGATCTGGTCATAGCCATAGGGATTGGCGTCCTGCGCGTGCGCCGCGCCGCCGATCATCGCCATCGAAGCCACAATCAATGCGCTCGCGATCCGCTTGTTCATCGTCCAGCTCCTTGTTCATGACGCCACGATGACGTCTCTGTTTCAGATTTATGACACTTCAATGTCATATCGATGAAAACGCGGCCAATGAATTTTCTCGCTCAATCGAAGGAAATCCGCGGGTTTCCGGGCGTTGATCTATCTGGTTGGCGCTGAGACCATTGCAGGCTAGCCTGAGATCGCCAGGAAACAGGGAGGACGTCATGATCGTCATCAACGGTTTCGTCGCGCTGATCGGCCGCATCTTGCTGTCGGCGCTTTTCATTCTCGCCGGCTTCGGGAAAGTCGGGGATATCTCGAGTTTCGCCGGGTACATGACGTCGCTGGGGCTCCCCGCGAGCCTCGCCTGGCCCGCCGCGATCTTCGAGATCGTCGCGGGCTTCGCGATCCTGTTCGGCATCTTCACGCGGCTGTTCGCGCTGTTGCTCGCCGGCTTCTGCATCGTGACCGCGCTCACCGCGCACAGCAATTTCGCCGACCCGATGCAGCAGGCGAGCTTCCTCAAGAATGTCGCGCTTGCCGGCGGCTTCCTGGTCCTCTTCGCCTATAATGGCGTCTCGCACAGCCTGGACAGCCTGCGCGCGCGCCGGCGCGAAGCCGTCACCCAGCGCGAGATCATCGTCGAGCGCGATCCGGTGGTCGTGCGCGAGACGCCCAAGGTCTGATCTCCAGGGCTTGAATGCGCTCCGCTCGCCATGCACTCTCTCCCTGGAAATGGGAGAGAATGCATGGCCAGCATCGCGCGTGACTTCGATATCGTCGTCTACGGAGCCTCGGGCTTCACCGGACGGCTCGTCGCCGAATATCTGGCCGCCAATTACAAGGCCCCCGATGCGCCGCGCTGGGCGATGGCGGGACGGTCGATCGAAAAGCTCGCCCGGATTCGCGACGAGATCGGCGCGCCCGAGGATACGCCGCTGATCGCCGCCGATGCGTCCGATCCCGCCAGCCTCGCCGCGATGGCGGCGCAGGCCCGCGCCGTCCTCACCACCGTCGGCCCCTATCAGCTTTACGGCAACGAACTGGTCGCGGCCTGCGCGCAGGCCGGAACCGATTATGTCGACCTGTGCGGGGAACCCGCCTGGATGCGTTACATGATCGATGCCAACGAAGCGGCGGCCAAGGCTTCAGGCGCGCGCATCGTCTTTTCCTGCGGTTTCGACTCGATCCCCTTCGACATGGGCGTCCACCAGCTTCAGAAGGCCGTGATCGCGCGCCATGGAAAACCGGCCCCGCGCGTCAAGGGGCGCGTGCGCAAGATGCGCGGCGGCGCATCGGGCGGAACCGTCGCGAGCATGAAGGCGACGATGGCGGCCGCAACCAAGAGCCTGGACGTCGTGCGCCTTCTCAAGGATCCCTTCGCGCTGACGCCGGGCTTTGCGGGGCCGCACCAGCCCAGCGGCCTTGTCCCCGAATATGATCGCACGGAGGGCGTCTGGGCCGTCCCGTTCATCATGGCGCCGATCAACACCAAGAATGTCCATCGATCGAACCAGCTTCTCGGACACCTCTGGGGTGAGGATCTGGTCTATGACGAGATGATGCTGACGACGCTGAGCGAGGCCGCCCATGCGGCGGTGGAGGCCATGGCGAAGCTCAATCCGTTCGGCGAGGGCAAATCGCTGGAGCCCGGCGAAGGCCCGAGCAGGGAAGAACGCGAGAACGGCTTTTACGAAATCGTCTTCACCGCCGAGGACCTTTCGGGCAGTGAGCCGATGCGGCTGATCGTCACTGGCGACCGCGATCCGGGCTATGGATCGACGAGCAAGATGATCGCCGAAAGCGCACTCTGCCTGTTGCGGGACGTGGAAGGCCCCGGCGGGATCTGGACGCCGGCGAGCGCGATGGGCGACGCCCTGGTCGCGCGGCTGGAAGCCAATGCAGGACTGAGCTTCCGTCTGGAATAGGCGCGCGCCTCGCCCCCTGTCATTCCCGCGAAAGCGGGAATGACAATCCATGTTTTTCCAAGAACGACCGAAAGCCTCGACCTCAGTTCCAGCTCGATCGCGCCATCCAACGCGCCAGCTTGCCGTCCAGACTGCGCATCACCAGTCGGACGTGCAGCGCCCAGATCACCACGAACCCGCCCACCCAGAACTGGATCGGGCTGTTCGGCGCGGCGAAGAAATATGTGCCCGCGATCAACGCCGCCCAGAAGATCAGGATGACGCGGATATCGAGCGAGAAGCGGATCGCCTTCCAACCGGCGGGCAGCACCGCGATATTCGAACCCACGTCCGCCAGCTCGGTTTCGGCATTGCGCACCCGCGCGACGGTGCCGCGATCGACATAGCCGAAGGCGTCCCATCGCGGCAGCCGCGTATAGCCCTCGCCGCGCGAGAAGCCGAACGCGTCGGACGAGAGCCGATCGACCTGATAATGTTCGCCGAAACCGCGCTCGATCCGTTCGAACCGTTCACCGTCCAGTGCCGCGAAAGGCTGTTCATAGGCGACGATCCCCGTCACCAGAGCCTTCCAGTCGATTTCCTTGCCCCCGCGCATGGCGCCCAGCTAGTGCTTCCCACCCCCCGCTTTCAAGAGCGGGCGAACTGTCCAGCGCGCAACCGGCATGTCATGCTGGCTTTTTCGAAAACCGAGTCGTGCCGAAGGGACTGGGCCATGACCGATCTCGACACATTCATCGCCGGATTGCCCAAGGCGGAACTCCATCTGCATATCGAAGGCAGCCTGGAACCCGAACAGATGTTCGCGCTGGCCCGCCGCAATCGCGTCGACATTCCCTTCGGCAGCGTCGAACAGGTCCGTGCGGCGTACAGTTTCTCCAATCTCCAGGATTTTCTCGACATCTATTATCAGGGCGCGGACGTGTTGCGCTCGCAGGAGGATTTCCGCGACCTCGCCCTCGCCTATTTCGATCGCGCGGCGGCGGATAACGTCCGCCATGCCGAGATCTTCTTCGATCCGCAGACGCATACCGATCGGGGCATTCCCTTCGGTATCGTCGCCGAAGGGCTGCTGGACGGGATGGCGGAGGCAGAAGCTAGACACGGGCTGACGTCGAAACTGATCCTGTGCTTCCTGCGCCATCTCGACGAGGAGGCCGCGTTCGAAACGCTGCGTCAGGCGGAACCCTGGCTCGACCGTATCGCCGGCGTCGGGCTCGACAGTTCCGAACTCGGCCATCCCCCGGAGAAATTCGCGCGCGTCTTCGCGCGTGCCGGCGAAATGGGATTGAAACGCGTCGCCCATGCCGGCGAGGAAGGACCGCCCGATTATGTCGTCCAGGCGCTCGATCTGCTCGCGATCGACCGGCTCGACCATGGCAATCGCTCGCTGGAGGATCCGGCGCTCGTCCGGCGGCTGGCGGAAAGCGGCATCACGCTCACCGTCTGCCCGCTCTCCAACCTCAAGCTCTGCGTGGTTGGGGATCTGGCCGATCATCCCATTCCCCGCATGCTCGAGCTCGGTCTTGCCGCAACGATCAATTCGGACGACCCCGCCTATTTCGGCGGTTATGTGAACGACAATTACCGCGCGCTCGCCGCACAGGGCAGATTGTCCACCGTCGATATCGCGACCCTGGCGCGCAACAGCTTCACCGGATCCTTCCTTGACGATGCTGATGTCGCGCACCACCTCGCCGCGATCGACGATTATGTCGCGGAGCATGGCTGATGCCGATCTTCACGCCCATTCCGTATGAGGATTTCGTCGCGGACGTCCGCGTGATTGCCGCCGCGCTGACGGAGGATCGATGGCAGCCCGACTTCCTGATCGGCATCGGGCGCGGAGGGCTGGTGCCCGGCGCCTATCTGAGCCACGCGACCGGCATCAACCTGCTCTCCGTCGACCATTCCGCGAAAGTCCATGGCTTTGGCGACCAGCTTCTGGAGCAGCTTGCGGCGAAATCGGGCCAGGGCAGGAAATTGCTGGTGATCGACGACATCAACGATTCCGGCCGCACCATCTGCTATCTGCGCGAGGCGATCGACGACGCCGGCGGCGTTTCGGAGAATGTGCGCTTCGCCGTTCTGCTCAACAATGTCCGTTCGGCGGCGCAGGTCGATTACTGGTCGCGCACGATCGATCGGTCGATCACCAAGGACTGGTTCGTCTTCCCCTGGGAAGCGATGGCGCCAGCCACGACGCATGAAGAGGATGCCGCCGAAGTGCCCGAGCGCATCGCCTGACGACGGCCGCTTTCAGAAATCGATCCCGAAGCGTGCGACCAGCGTCGCGCCGGCGTGATCGGAAGCGCCGGGATCGATGCTGCTATCGGCATAGCGCAGGCCCGCCGCCCATTGCCCCCGGCGATAGTCGAGCGCCACGCCGTGATCCCAATAGCGTCCATCAGGACGCAGGCGCCACGCGCGCATGGGATCGCGAACGCTTCCGGATGACCGGCCGACATGGCCGGACACGGTGAACGGCGTGCCGGGAATGCCCAATGACGTTTCCGCGCCCAGATAGAGATTATCGCCGCCGATGGCATCCTGGCGCGGTGCATAGCGCGCGAAGGCGCCAATATTGGCGGGGCCGATCAGGAAACCGGCGCCGGCGCCCAGTTCGGCATAACCCTGCCCCGATGCACCGGGGAATGCGTGATAGGTCGCATCCGCTGTCAGGCTCCATGCGCCGGTCTGGCGGGTATATCCCGCACGAAGATCAATCACGCCATCCGCGCCGCCATGCCGGCGGCTCCCCCGGAGCGAAACCCCCGTCGCGTCGAGCACGAGGCCGTCCGCGACCGGAACAGAGACGCTCGCGCGCAGCACCGGATCGCCGCTGCTCCAGCTCAGGCCGCGCCGCCGATCGTCGCTCGCGACCTCGACAGAGGCGGAGAGGCCGCCATCGTCCTGCGCGAACGCAGGTGCGGCGAAGCCGGGAAGCAACAATGCCGCCGCCAGCAAGGCCGGCCGGGCATGCGGCGCGACGATGCCCGGCAAGCGGTCAGTTCGAAGCCATGCTGCGAACGGCGTCGAGTTCCGCGAGCAGCTGCGCACGGTCCTGTTCCGCGGCCGCAAGCAGCTGCGCGCGGACAAAATCGCTCCGGCCGGCCACTTCACGTTCGATCCCCTTCGCCTGTTGCGCGCAGGCGCCGGGCGCGCTGCCGGAGAGCTGTTGGTCTCCGGAGAAGGTACGCGTCAAGGCCCCGCCCTGTTCCAGCCGCCGCTCAACCTTGACCGTGGCCGTCCAGCGACAGCGCTGGCCATCCATGCGGTTGGGCGTCGCCGCGCCGATCGTCCGCATCCGGATATCGGGCTGCGCGCTGTAGACCGCCTGGATCGGCGCGCCGCGATGCTCGACCTGCACATTATGCGTCGCCGCCGCGGCCGCAAGCGCGATGAAGATGTCAATCATGCCGTTCTCCTGCATGATCCGTGGCTTTTGCCCTCGGACCGTTGCAGGCGCATCTAGGGACGCTGTGTTGCTGCTCCTTTGCTGGCCGATGACAAATGCTGCCTGAGCCGCATGAATACGGACTTTCACGATCCCGCCGGCAATCCATCGCCTGTTCGAGTTCCACTCTTCCTGACTCGGCCCGTTCATCACATCATCTGGATCAAGCGTCTTCGATCGGCCTATCTTCGTCTCGCGTCACTGCATGATGCGAGAGGAAATGGATGAGCAACGGACTATCCTGCAATCGACTTGGCGTGATCGGAACCGGCCGGGTCGCCCGAGCCATGCTCCTGGCACTGGCATCGTTCTCCCGAACCACGCCGATGCTGTTCGGGCGATCATTCGAAAACGCACGCAATGCCGCGCTGGAGGGCCATGCCGACATGGCCGCCGACCTGGGTGAATTACTCCACCAGTGCGACGTGATTGCCATCGCGGTTTCGGACGACGCCGTCGCCGACATCGCAACCGACCTGGCCGGGCATTACCGGCCGGGACAACAGCCCTTCATCTTCCATGTCAGCGGACGCAGCGGCGCGGCTGTGCTGCGCCCACTGGAAAACCTGGGCGCGCTGACCGCCGCGATCCATCCGGTCATGGCGTTCACCGGCGATCCGCAGGTCGAAGCGGAGCGGATGAAAGGATCTCCGTTCGGTGTCACCGGATCGGGCCCGGCGGCGTCAGCGTTCGCCGCCCGACTTGTCGAAGCGCTTGGCGGCGCGCCCTTCATGATCGAGGAGATATTGCGTCCTCTCTACCACGGCGCGCTCAGCCATGCCGCGAACCATCTCGTCACACTCCTTGCCGGTGCGGCCGATACACTTCGGGCGGCGGGTATCGACACACCCTATCAGGTACTGGCCCCGCTTGCGCGCGCATCGCTGGAAAACAGCCTCGAGCTCGGATTTTCAGCCTTGTCCGGCCCCTTGCTGCGTGGCGACGAAGCGACCGTCCGGAACCATCTGACCGCGTTCGGAGACCATCACCCCGCCATATTGCCGGCTTATCGCGCGATGGCGCTCGCGACCGTGGACCGGCTGGAAGACGAAAGCGGCGCCCGCCCCCACCCCTGCAGACGCGATCTGGAAGGCCAGTAAACGCGCCTCGACGGAGCGCGATCAACCGCGCTCGACCACGCGCGCGCGATTGAGGATGCAACGCAGCAATATGTTCGCGCCGGCCGCCAGATCTACCGGATCGGCATCCTCCAGTTCGTTGTGACTGATACCGCCCGCGCACGGCACGAAGATCATCGCGCTCGGCGCGCATGTGGCGATATGGATCGCGTCATGCCCCGCGCCGGACACGATCTCCATCGCGCCCACGCCGAGATCCCGCGCCGCCGCCGCGACCTCCGCAACGCAACCGGCATCGAACCGGAGGGCGGCGAAGCGCGATGTCTCGCGCAGCGCCACATCGACCTTGTGATCGATGGCAACCACCGACATCGCCTCGCGAAACGCCTGCTCCATCGCATCCAGCATCGCATCGTCCGGCGCGCGGAAATCGACGCTGAAGATGACGCCGCCGGGAATGACGTTGCGGCTATTGGGATGGACCTGCACCTGCCCCACCGTGCCGCGCGCATGCGGCGCATGGACAAGCGCAATCTCGACGACGCGCCGCATCAGCACCGCCGCCGCCTGAAGCGCATCGCGGCGCAATTCCATCGGCGTCGGTCCGGCATGCGCCTCGAACCCCGTCACCTCGCAATCGAACCAGCGCTGCCCCAGCGCGCCGGTGACGACACCGATCGTCTGGCCGGCATCCTCGAGCACCGGCCCCTGTTCGATATGAGCTTCGAAATAGCTGTCGATCGCAGGGCGCTCGCATGGTGGGCCGGCAAAGCCGATCCGGTCCAGCGCATCGCCCACGCTGATCCCGTCGCCATCGCGGGCGGCGCGGGCATCGTCGAGCGCGACGGCGCCCGCGAACACCGCCGATCCCATCATCACCGGAACGAAGCGCGATCCTTCCTCATTGGTCCAGACCACGACTTCGACCGGCGCCTCGGTATCGATGTCCAGATCGTTCAGCCTGCGCAGCACTTCCAGCCCGGCCAGCACGCCGTAATTGCCGTCGAACTTGCCGCCCGTGGGCTGGGTGTCGATGTGCGAACCCGTCATCACCGCAGGCCGGGCGGGATCGCGGCCCGCGCGTCGCGCGAAGATGTTGCCGATCGGATCGACACGCACGGTGCAGCCCGCCGCCCTTGCCCATTCGACGAACATTTCGCGTGCGCGGCGGTCCTCGTCGGTCAGCGCCAGGCGGCAAACGCCACCTTTCGGCGTCGCACCGATCGCCGCCAGATCCATCAGCGACCGCCACAGGCGATCGCCGTCGACGGCGGGGAAGTTCGAACCCGCTGGCATGATCGCCTATCCCGCCACCGGCCAGCGGCGCGCGATCAGATCGTAGATCGCCAGCAGGCCGTGCGCTTCGCCGCCTTCGGGGCGGCCGTCCTTGCGTGAGAGATTCCAGGCGAAGATGTCGAGATGGATCCAGGGCGTGTCCGACGCCACGAAATTCTGGAGGAACAGCCCGCCATAGATCGCGCCCGCGGCCGAGATCGAGCCGATGTTCATGTCCGGGATATTGATCAGGTCCGCCGACTTGCCCTTGAGATGCGGCGCATAGGGCGCCCAGAGCGGCAGTCGCCAGAGCGGATCGTCCATCGCGGCGGACGATGCGGCAACCTCCGCAGCGAGCCCATCGTCATTGGTCAGCATCGCGCCGATATCGGTGCCGAGCGCGGTGGTGGCGGCGCCGGTCAGTGTCGCGAAATCGATCAGCAGGTCGGGCGTTTCGGTGACGGCTTCCGCCAGCGCGTCGGCCAGGATCAGCCGGCCCTCGGCATCGGTGTTGCCGATCTCGACGCTCAACCCGTTGCGCGCCTTGATCACGTCGAGCGGACGCATCGCATCGCCCGACAGCGAATTCTCGACAGCGGGCACCAGCACACGCAGGCGCACGGGCAATCGCGCCGCCATGATCATCTGCGCCAATGCGAGCACATGCGCGGCGCCGCCCATGTCCTTCTTCATCAGCAACATGCCGGGCGCCTGTTTCAGGTTCGATCCGCCGGTATCGAAGCACACGCCCTTGCCGACCAATGTCACCCGGGGATGCGATGCGTCGCCCCAGCGCAGGTCGATCAGGCAGGGCGGCTGGGTGCTGGCGCGCCCGACGGCATGGACGAGCGGATAATTCTCGCCCAGCAAATCGTCGCCGGCGATCACATCCAGCGTCGCACCACCCGTGGACGCGATCCGACGCGCCGCATCGGCGAGATCGTTGGGGACCATCAGGTTCGGCGGCAGATTGATCAGATCCCGTACCAGCGTGGTCGCTTCCGCGAACAGGCGCACCTGCGCGCGATCGGCCCGTTCGGGCCAGACCAGCCGGGCCTTTGGCGTATCGTCCGCGCGCTTCAGCCGATCGAAGCTGTAGCTGCCGAGCGCCCAACCCAATGCCGCCTCGGTTGCCGTTTCGGCCGGCAACCCCTCGATCCGATAGACGCCCGGCGGAACCGCCATCGCCACCGCCGCCGCCGAACGGCGCGACACGCCGTCGCCGACGCCGGCCCATAGCGAACCGTCGGCATCGGGCAGTTGCACCACCTGCCCGGCAGCGCCGGAAAAGCCGGACTGCTCGATCCGCGCCCTAACCGGCGCAGCCTGGCCGGCGAGCAAGCCGGCCAGATCGGCGACGGTGACAAGCCGGAGCGGCGTCGCCACGGGCGCATCATCAACAAGCATATCAAGGCACATCACGCTTCTCCCGATCGCCCGTCGCATGCGGGCTGGTGAATTAAGGACTTCACCGCCCTATTCGGCACGCGCGCAGCCTCTGTCTTGCACAGATCAAACCTTCAGGCCTGGGTCAGCAGCCTTGTGTCGAGATAGCCGTCCAGCCCTTCATTGCCGCCCTCGCGGCCATGGCCGCTATATTTGATCCCGCCGAACGGCGTTTCCACCGTCGATATCGAGAAGGTGTTGAGGCCGAGCATGCCGACGCGCACGCGATTGCCGAGTTCGGCCAGCGCCGCGCTCGACTGGGCGAAGGCGTAACCGGCAAGCCCGTAAGGCGTTTCGTTCGCGCGCTCGATCGCTTCGGACAGGTCGGCGAAGGGGGAAACCGTCGCGATCGGGCCGAAGGGTTCCTCCTGCATGATCTGCGCGTCCTCGCCGATGTCGTGGAGGATGGTCGGCGCGAAGAAGAAGCCCTGATTGCCGATCCGCTCGCCGCCCGTCGCGACCTGTGCGCCACGCTGCCGGGCATCGGCGACCAGCCGCTCCATCGCCTGGACACGACGGGGATTGGCGAGCGGCCCCATTTGCGACTGCGGATCGCTGCCGGGGCCAACGCGGATCGCCGAGGCCGCCTTCGAAAACTCCTCCAGGAACTGGTCGTGCACCGCATGATGCACGAAGAAGCGCGTGGGCGAGACGCAGACCTGCCCGGCATTGCGGAACTTGGCCGCGCTCGCCTGGCGCGCGATCGCGGCGACGTCGACATCGTCGCAGACGATCACCGGCGCATGGCCGCCAAGCTCCATGGTGGTGCGTTTGAGCCCCTCGGCGCTGAGCGTCATCAGGTGGCGGCCGACCGCGACGGAGCCGGTGAACGAGATCTTGCGGATGACGTCGGACGCGATCAGATGCGAAGACACTTGCGCCGGCACCCCGAAGACGAGGGCGAGTGCATCGGCGGGCAGCCCCGCTTCGTACAGCGCCTCGACCAGCAACATCGCGCTCGCGGGCGTTTCCTCGGACGGCTTGAGGATCAGCGAGCACCCCGCGGCCAATGCCCCGCCCACCTTGTGCGCCGCCATGAACATCGGGAAATTCCAGGGCGTCAGCCCCAAGGCGGGACCGACCGGCTCGCGCACCACGATATGCCGCACCGCCGGATTGCGGCCCGGCACGGTGCGGCCATAAACGCGGCGCCCTTCCTCCGCATACCAGTCGAGCACATCGGCGCAGGTCAGCACTTCACCCTTCGCCTCCGCGAGCGGCTTGCCCTGCTCCGCGGTCAGGACGGCGGCATAATCGTCTGCACGGGCGCGAAGCACATCACCGGCGCGGCGCAGGATCTGCGCACGGACCAGCGGGGCTGCGGCGCTCCAACCGCCGAAGCCCCGATCGACGGATGCGAGCGCGCGATCGAGATCGTCGATCGTCGCGTGCGGAACATGGCCCAGCACTTCCTCGGTCGCGGGATCGATCACCGGTTCCGACGCGCGATCGGCCGCCGAAATGGCCGCGCCCGCGATATGCATGTTGATCGTCGGATACATGAGTCACCCTCTCCTTGGTCGCAAAGATCGTCCGGCTATGGCCGCCGGGCCGACACCGGCGCAAGCTCGATAATGGAGCGGCCATAGGAGGGTTTGAGATGGCCCTTCATCCAATCGGCGATCAGCGGAAAATAGCCGGCGGCGAAGCGCGTTCCTCTTCGCGTGCCGTCCGGCTCCACCTGATATTCGCGGATGCCATGATCGACATCGGGAAACACCGCCAGATCGATCGGCTTGCCCGCGCGCCGCAACTGGCGGAGCTGCGCGATCGAATGCGCGCTGGGCGCCTCGATATCGTTGACGGCCATCATCCAGAGCTGGGGAATGGCGAGCGCCTTGAGCGTGCCGAATGCGTCGTGATGCCAGATGATGTCGAGATTGTCGTAGCGATCCCGGCCCGAAGCGCGCAGCATTTCGGGCGCTTCGCGCAGCATCGGCCCGCTATATTCGCCCTCGAACGCGCCGAACCAGGGCTCCCCGCCATAGCGCCGCTTGATCGCGTCCAGCCGATCGAAGCCCGTCTTGAAATGCGATGCGACCACGGCGCCGGTGGCGTCGGTCACGATGCGCGCCTTGGCGATGACATCCTCGCCATAGCCCTTGCGGCGGAGCTCGTCGGCCACCTGTTCGGCGTCCTCGCCCAACGGCGTCTCGATCAGTCCATAGGCGACGACGACGAAGTCGACCGGCGTCTTGCGCGCCGCGAGCGGCGATATCCAGCCGCCCTGGCTGGCCCCGAAAAAGCCGATCCGGCGATAGCGGTCGCCCGCGGCTCGCCGTGCCGCGTCCGCCGCCGCTGCGGCATCCTTCGCCAGCCGCTCGAAATTCTGGGAATAGCTGCCTTCCGACGATCCGGTGCCGCGCTTGTCATAGACCAGGGCCGCCACGCCTTGCGCCGCGAGCAGATAGGGGAAGGAATAGACGCCGATCGCACGGCTGTTCTCGGATCCGTGAACCAGAACGGCAAGCGCCGCGCCCGACGCGGCGTCCGGCTCGATCAGCCTGCCGTGCAACGTCGCGCCATCGCTTGAAAACGCGACGGGCGTCTCGCGCAGCTTGAACCGCGTCCAGCTCCGCGCCGGTGCGGTTCCGATCGCGATCGCGATCTCCCCCGTGTCGCAGCTTTTCGCGCTCAGAACGGCATCCGCCTTTCCCGTCGGCGTCCACAAGGTGCCGGCATAGCTGCCGTCCGGCCTGGGTGTCAGCGCGCCGTTCGATCCGTCGACGCCGGTGAAGCGCAATGTGCCGGGTGCGTTGGGCGGATTGGTTTCGGTGAGCGCGGTGATCTCCGCCCCCGCGCCATAGGCGCCCACCAGGCATGAAGGCGCGGCCATGGCCGCGTCACCTGTCGTCGCGATCAGCAGCAATGCCGCCAGGCGGATCTTCAGCATCTCATCTCCTCCCTCAGGGGCGCGTCGCGACGATGGCGTCAGCCAGCTCGTCGATCGCGGCTTCGGTGGTGGACCAGGAACACAAGAAGCGGGCATGCCCGTCGGCCAGACCGTAGAAGACCCAGCCCAGCGCCCGCAGCCGCGCGCGCTGTTCCGCCTCCATCGCCAGGAACACGGCATTGGTCTCGACCGGATGGGCGGGCGTGATGGCCAGCCGGTCGATCAACCTCCGCGCCATCCCGTTGGCATGCCGGCTCCGTTCGATCCAGGCGCCGCTTTCGAGCATTCCGATCCAGGGCGCGGCCAGGAACCGCCCCTTGGACAGCAAATGGCCCGATTGCTTGATGCGTGCGACGAAGTGCCGATCCCTGGTCTTGTCAAGCAGCACGATCGCTTCGCTGCCGGGCATGCCCGCCTTGGTGCCGCCCAGCACCAGGATCGAGATATCGAGCCGCGCGAGCGCGCGCAGATCGAGCCCCGCCGCCGCCGCGCAGGCGAGGCGTGCGCCGTCGAGATGGACGGCAAGCCCATGATCGCGCGCCATCCCGACCAGCGCGACCAAGGCGTCCAGCGGATAAAGCGCGCCATATTCGGTCGGGTTGGAAATGGAGAGCGCTGCAATCGGCTGGTCCGACGAAGAGTTCGGACGCGTCAGCAGTCTCTCCAGATCGGCCATGGCGATCCGGCCATGCTCGCCCCCCACCGGGACCAGCCCGAGCCCACCGCCGAAAAAGCCCGGCGCCCCCGCCTCTCCCCGGCGGACATGGGCGTGCCCGTGCACCGCCACCGCCTGATGCGATCCGCACAGCGTCGCCAGCGCCAGCGCATTGGCGGCGGTGCCGGTGGGCACGAAATGGACGGATGCATCGACATCGAGCAGCTCGCGAACGAGCCTGGCCGCATGCGCACTGGTCGCATCCTCGCCATAGGCTTCGGCCGCCCCCGCATTGGCATGGACAAGCGCAGCCAGCGCCTCCGGCGCCATGCCCGCCGTGTTGTCCGACGCGAAATCGAAACGCGGCGTCATAGCGCTCTCACCGCAACCGGCGCGGATTGCGTGTCGAAACTGTAGCCTATGGCCGGGAAACGCGCGCGCAGCCCGGCGACGGCATCGCGCAGCGCCGTACCGTCGTCCGCGCGCGATGCCTGCGCGATGAGATCCGCCACCTGCTCCATGTCGTCGGGGACCATGCCCAGCCGGGTCACCTCATGCGTCGCCACCCGCGCGCCGCACCGGCGCCCCAACGCCATGTCCCCCGGCAGCGCGCAATCCGACAGGAAGATATTGGCGGCATGGCATGCGCGTTCGAAGCGCCCCGCCGCCTCCGCATCGCCGAAACGCAGGAAAAGCTGATGGGTCCGGCTGATGCCGCGATCGGCGCCGATCACGTCGAACCCGCGCGCGGAGAGCGCCCGGCCGAGCGCCTGCGCATTGGCGACCATCGCGCGCGACAATGCCGCGCCGAAGGCCAGGGTTTCGGAAAGCGAGACGGCAAGCGCGGCATATTTGTTGAGGTCGCGGGTCTGCAGCAGGCCCGGAAAGCAGATCCGCACGACCCGGCGCGCGATCTCGGCATCGTTGGTCAGGATCAGTCCGCCGACGGGACCGCCCATCACCTTGTGCGTGCTGAGCGTGACGACATGCGCGCCTTCCTCCAGCGGGCGCTGGAAATCGCCCGCCGATATGTGGAGGCCCAGATGCGCCGCGTCATAGACGAGCAGCGCGCCGAAACGGTCGGCAAGGGCGCGCAGCGCATGCACCGGATAGGGAAACAACACCTTGCCACCGCCGATCACGATCAGCTTCGGCCGGTGCGCCGCCATCAGCCGTTCGGCGGCAGCGAGATCGATCTCGAAACAGGTCGAGGCGATCGGCAACACGATCGGATCGAGCCGCAGCACGCCGGCGACGCCCGAGCGGTGATAGCTGAAATTGCCGCCGCCATCCTCGTCCTGCGCCAGGATGCGATCGCCGGGTTCGAGCAATGCGGCGAAAATCGCCATATTGGCCATCGAATTGCTGACCGGTCGCCATTCGACATGAGCGGCGCCGAACAGGCGGCGCGCGAGTGAGATCACGGTCGCCTCGATCGCATCGACATGCTCGTTGAGCGGGCCGTGCGGATATATCTTGTCGCCCGGGATCCCCTCGGTCAGCCGTGTCGCCAGATCGCTGTCCAGCAGTGCGCGCGCGCGCCGGGAGATGAGTCCTTCGGCGGGATTCAGGTTCAGGCTTGCAGAGCCGCGCCAGCGATCCTGCACGTCGACGAGACGTTCGATATGCGCGACGATCCCGTCGGGCGAAAGTGCATCGATGATAGCGGCCTGCCGGTCGATATACCGGGCAGCCGGGGGAGTAAGGACGGAATCGATCACGATGGTGTACGCTCACGCATTGCGGCGGCGGCCGCCATCGCGACGATCGCGGCGACGGCGGCCATGCCGGTGACGACAAGGAAATAGGCGGCGGGCGACACGGTTTCCCAGGTGCCGCCAAGCCAGCCGGCGATACCAAGGCCCAATGCCTGGACGAGGAACCACAGGCTGATGAAGACGGTGGTCAGCGATGACGGCGCCAGACGGACCAGCAGCGCCTGGCCGATCGCATCGAAATAGAGTTCCCCCACCGCCAGCAGGACCAGCGCGGCGATCAGCCAGGACATCGCCGCCATGCCCTGCCCCGCCATGCCGGCCGCCACGACGAGCAGCGCGAATGAGCCCGCCAGCAAAAGCGCGCCGAACGCCATCTTGCGCAGTTCGTGGCGGCCATCGGCGCGGCGGTCTCGGCGCGACCAGATCCAGGCCAGTAGCGGTGTGAACAGCACGATGATGATCGGATTGACCGACTGGAACCAGGCCGCGGGCACGGTGAAGCGCTCTCCCGCCCAGCCGATGCCGCGATCCACCGACTGGCTGGCCCAGATCGCGACGGCGCCGCCCTGCTGGCCATGCGCCGCCCAGAACAGCACGCCGCTGACGAAGATGAGCACCAGCAACGTCCAGCGCGCCTTCTGCCCGCCGCCCGCCGCCATGGCGGCATCGTCGCCGGTCGTGTCGCCCCGATCCTGTTCGACCGCCCGGATCAGACCATTGCCGAACAGATAGATCAGCGCCGACAGGCACATCACGCCGCCGCACAGCGCGATCGCGCTGCGCCAGCCATAGGCCTGGCCGATCAGCCCGCAGATGATCGGGGCGAAGATCGCACCGGCATTGCAGCCCGCCTTGTAAAGCAGGAAGGCACGATCCCGGCGCGGATCGTCCCGGTGATAGATCGTGCCGATCTGCGAAACGAGCGACGGCTTGAACAAGCCGTTGGCAAGCACGATCAGGCCGAGCGCGGGGAACAGGACGGACGGCCAGATCAGCAGCAGATGGCCGGCGGCCATGCCGAGCGCGCCGATCACGACCGCGCGCCGCACGCCGAGAACACGGTCCGCCAGCACCGCGCCCAGCAACGTCACCGCGAATGCGGCGGCGGTGGACAGCGAATAGATCTCGATCGCGCGCCCGGCGCCATAGCCGAGTTCGAGCAGGTAGAAGACCAGGATGGTGCGCATGCCGAACAGCGCGAACACCTCCCACAATCCGGTGAGGACGATGATCGTCAGCCCGGGCGGATGCCCGGGAAACAGGCTGAGTGCGGATGGCCGGGCGGTGCGCATGATGGCTAAAGGACCGCGATCGCCTGTTCGGCGGCGCGGCGCCCTTCATCGGTCGCGGCGATCCAGTTCTGCTGACCGTTCAGCTCCGAATGGGCGAAGGCGATACGGCCATGCGCCGTTCGGATGATGTCGCGCGCCGGCCGGGCGCCATCGATACCGGTGTAGAAACCGGGTTGCGGGCACAGATAGGCATGGCCCCAGCGATTGAGGATGATACCGGCGATATCCGACTGGCGGAAACCGCTGGAGCCGAACAGGCGCGCCATCTGGTCGCGGATGCGGCGTTCATAATCGGCATAGCTGGTACCGAGCATTTCGAACCGCCCGCGTGCCGCCTGTTCCTGGATCGTGCCTTCGCCGGGATAGAAGACGGGCACATAGAAGGTGATCACCGCCGGCATGTCGGGATCGAGCGGCCGCCGGTCCCGCCCCACCGCCATCGCCGCGCGGATATTGCAGCAATAGCCGAAACCGTCGAACCAGCGGCACGCCGTCAGGCCGAGCGACGCCAGGAAACGCCAGTTGCGAACGGCGACATTGGCGACGAGCAGCGGCGTGCGATGGAATTGTCGATAGGCGGCGCCGTGCGGTTCGGGCAGGTCGCGCACGATGTTGCGCGTAACCCAACTGCCCCCTGCCATGACCACGGATCTGGCGGTCAGGCCGAACAGCTTTCCGCCCTGCGCATAATCGATCTTCACGGCACGCGCGGCCCCGGCCGGGCCGTCATGAACGACGCGGATCGCCGTGGCGCCGAGCCGCATGCGCACCGGATTGCCGGGCCGATCGAGCGCGGTGAAATCGACACTGTCGTTCATGATCGCGTCCAGCGAACGGTCACCGCGCAACGCCGCCGGGATCAGCGTCTTGACGAAATGCCGCGTGAGCACGTCGTTGCCGCCGGGCAAGCTATGCTGTTCGGGTTCGAGCAGCCGGGCGAGATCCTGTGGCGTACGAAAGCCGGGCATCGCCGATCCATAAGCCGCCCGTGCGGAGGTGACGTCGCACCCCATGCCCGAGATCGCGGATGCGACGATCGGATCAGCATAGGCGGTCACCTGCGGGCTGAGCCCCATCACCTTTTCGATCAGATCCTTGTAGCTCATGCTGTCGAGCCAGCGCAGGAATCCCGCCTCGCTTTGATCCGCTCCGCCATTGGGGGCGACGTGCGACCGCCATTTCACGAAATCGGCCTTCACCGCATCGGGATAAGGCGCGCGCGCGAGATCGTCGCTCCAGATATCGCGCGCCCATCGCCCGGCCCCGCCCTGTTCGCCGAAGAACCAGCCGAAGGACGGCGAGCGATCCTTCCAATATTGGAACTCGAAATTGTCCTTGCAGAATTCCAGCGCCTTCGCCGTTCCGCCGGCCGGCAGATATTCGAAGCCGCGCGGCATGCCGATCGCCGTGAACACGTCGTAACCACGGCTGCCCGGCCCGGCGGGCACCGGAAAGGAATTGGCGCCCTGGGGGCCGGCAAGCCGGATGCCGTCGACATCGAACTCGTTGCGCTTCGCCTCCCCGCCGAAGATCGCGTGATTCTCGATGATCAGGCAGGATCCGCCGGGCCGTTTGCCGAGAAATTCGAGCGCGGCCGCCATACCGCTGAGCCCGCCGCCGATAATGACGAGATCATAGGTCTCGCCCGTCGGCGTCGTGCGCGGCGGCGTATCATAGGCACCGTCACGCACCAGATGACCGGCGGCCTGCATCGCATGGCTGTTGCCGTGGGCGCGGGCATAATCGCCCACGCCCCCGAAACCGTCCCAGGCGGCGGCTTCGTCCAGCGGCGCCTCCGCCGCCGAGCAGCCGCTCGCCGCCAGCGCCGTCGCCGCGACCAGCGCGCCGTTGACGAAATCGCGCCGGGTGACGCCATCGTCCGAACGGAAACCTCCCAAAGCCATCTCCCGATCCCCCAACCGTCAGAACCGTGTCGTCATTCCGACGAACAGCTGCCGGCCCAGATCATATGTTCCCAGGAAGGTATTGGAGAGTCCCCGATTGTTCGCGCCCGCCGCCGTATTGGGAACCACCGGCGGGCCATTGCCGGTGAGATTGATCACGCCGGCCCGCAACGCGAACGCCTTGCCGACGTCGAACTGCGCGGTCAGATCGAGATAGGATTGGCTGGCGATGCGATGCGCCACCGCATCGCTCACCGTCCCGCTGAAGCTGTCGACGTCCAGCGTGACCGCGCCGACATAGCGCCAGCGCGCGGTGATCTGCACATCATCGTTGGGCGACCAGCTAAACCGGGTGTTGACGCGCCATTTCGGATTGGGCTGGCCGCAGACGAAGCCATAGGTGCCCGCGCATTGCTGCACCGGTGAATCGAGATTGAGCTTCTGATCGTAAGTGCGGACATGCGTGGCCATCACCGACAGGCTGAACCCGCCCGGCAGGCCCAGGCCAAGATCGTCGAACCGGCCGCGATAGGCGATTTCCGCATCGATGCCCTTGGTCCGGAGGAAACCGATATTGGAGTTGAGCAGCGAGATATAGCCGTCCGCCTTGGAAAGCCTGCCGCCGCCGCTCGCGCGCCCGACATCGTCGCGAACGATCTGCTGGCAATAGATATTGCCCGGATCCTGGCCGGGATTCTGCCCCGCGCCCGTGCCGTAGCAATTGTCGAAGATGTTCTGCGCCGATGCGCCGAACGGGGCAATCGCGCCGTTGAGCTTGATGTCGTAATAGTCGATCGTCGCGGACAGGCCGCGCAGCACGCGCGGCTGCAGCACGACGCCGAACGAGATCGTATCCGATTTCTCAGGCCGCAGCCGGCGATTGCCCCCCACCAATGTGGTGCATTGCGTGCTGAAGCACTGATAGTTGATGTCACCGTAATTCGCGGCCGGAACCCCGGTGGCCCGGCACAGCGCCGACGCCGCCGTCGCTGCGCCGGTATCACTGGCGAAGCAGGGATCGAGCGCGACGTCCGCCGATGGCTGGGCTGGCGCGAACAATTCGCCGATATTGGGCGCCCTCACCGCGCGCTGGAACGAGCCGCGGAAGCGGATATCCTCGATCGGCGCCCAGACCGCGCCATATTTATAGGCGCTGACCTTGCCGGCGAGATTATAGTCGGACCGGCGATAACCGCCGTTGATCGCCAGCAAATGCATGAACGGCGCATCCTGGGCGATCGGCGCATTGGCTTCGACAAACAGGTCGTGCGTGCTGATCCGGCCGGACGTGGCCGGGATCGCGCCGAACACGACATTGTTGCCGACCGCCAGATTGTCGTCAGGCCGGTAGGATGCGCTTTCGCGCCGATATTCGGCCCCGATGGCGATCGCCACACCATCTTCCGCCCAAGGGCTGCGGATACCGATCTTGCCGAGATCGCCCGAGAGCGAACCCGTCACCACATATTGCGAGGAGTCCGAATTGGCCTGCTGGTCGAGCGCGACGAAGTTCGCCGCCGCCGCGCTGACCGCGCCAGGCGCCGTCGTGAAGATGTCGAGCGGCACGCAACCGCCGCTGGGATCGATGCAACTGCCGTTGGGATTGACGAGCAATGCCTGCTGGACGCGGTTGAAAGAGAAGTCGCCGAGCAGGCGCTGCGTCCAGTCGACATGGCCATATTGGCCCGACACATCGTAGGAGAAGCCCGATCCCAGATCGCCCTTCGCCCCCACGACGACCTGGAACTGCTGATAGCTGTTCCGTTCCTGGATGAAGCCGCTTTCGGTGAAGCGGCGGCCGATGTTGATCTGCGCCACATCGTTCGGGCCGAAACTGCCCGGTCCGAACAGGATGGCCCGCGCCTGGTTCGACAGGAAGGGATTGCCGTAGTTGACGTCGACCACGCCGGCAAAGCCCGGCTCGGCGAGCTGGCGATCCACCTTGTTCTGCGAGAAGGAGAAACGGAAATAGGGAACGAAGGCCGAGGACACTTCATAATGCCCCACCGCGCCCAGCAGATAGCGCTGCTGCGGCACGATCAGATAGCGATTGGCATTGTTGTTGAAGCGGCTGCCGTCATAGGGAACGAGCTGGCGATTGGCGTTGAACATCAGCCCGCGATCGAGATCGCGCGCCGCCGGGATGATGCCGCTGCCCGTCGGGATCAGCGAGGTGCCGTTCGACGTGAAGATGGTGCGCGAGAAATCGCGGCTCGACGCCAGGATCGCATTACGATCGGTATAGCCGGCATAGGCAGTGATATTGCCGCGCCCGTTGCCGGTGTTGACGCCGAACATCAGGTTCGCATCGAACGAGTGGCCGTCACCGCCGCCGTACAGGCTGCTCTGCGCGTCGATCTCGATCCCCTCGAAATCGTCGCGGAGGATGAAGTTGACGACGCCCGCGATCGCATCCGAGCCATAGACCGCCGAGGATCCGCCGGTCTGCACCTCGACCCGCTTGATCATGTTGACCGGAACCGTGTTGGCATCGGGCACGCCCGAGAAATCGACGGCGGGCAGCCGCTTGCCGTCGATCAGCACCAGCGTCCGCTGATCGCCCAGATTGCGGAGATTGATGGTGGTGTTGCCGTTGCCGTTATTGTTCGTCGCCGCCGATCGGCCGGGCGTCGCGGACGGCAGATCGCGGATCAGCGCTTCCGCATTGACCACCGCCTGCGTCTTGATCTCCTCATATGAGGTGACGCTGATCGGCGCCGCCGACTGGAGGCCGGGCGAAATCAGCCTGGTGCCGGTCACCACGATATCGGTGGCGGCGTCCTCATCGGCCGCTGTCGCGGGCGCGGACGCCTGGGCATGGAGTGCGCCCGACATCGACAGGCCGCAAAGCGCGGTTCCCATGAGCATGCCCCTGATCCGGCGGCGGCCCTTCTCGTTCGACGAATAATCAATCATGTCGCCTCCCCTCGTTCATCAGCGGGTGCGGTTCGGCCATTTTTCATGCGTCACGCATGCCGGCCTTTCCCGGTTCCGATCGCGGCACCCCTGAACGTCCGAAATATGATATGTTCTGTCCTGCACCCTGACCTTGCGACCAATGGCGCGCGCCGTCTTGTCTCGATCAAACATCCGGATTGACTTGGATCGGGCGGGTGGCGCAACTTTCCCGTCATCGGATCCAATGGAGCAAGAAAGCCCGAGCGCGCATGACGCGAGATGCAGAACCCCTGTCGCAAGGCCGTTTCCGAGGCCTCGCCACGCAATCGCGCGCCAGCGGGCGGTTCACCATCGGCCATTGGTTCGCGAACAATCCGGACGGCTCCACCCATCCGCATTCGCATGAGTCGGCGCATTTCCTGTGGATCACCAGCGGGCGCTTCGAATCCGAGACCGCCACGCCCAATCGTGCGCTGCCGCCGATCATCTACACGCCCGCCGACATCGTCCATAGCGACCGCTTCATCGGCAATGGCAGTTTCTTTTCGGTATCGGTCGCCAACGATACGCTGATCGATATCAAGGATTTCCTGCCGCCCGACCGGGCATTGCAGCCACATAGCTGGCGCGCGCGCTGGATCCTGCGCGACCTGTTGCGCCTCTGCGGATCGACCGACGATCGCGGCGACGGCGAAATCCAGTCGCTTTGCTTCGAGCTATTGTCGGAAGTCTGTGCATTCGACGGCGAAACCGGCACGCCCGGATGGTTCCGGCGGTTCCGTGAACAGGTGCGGGAAAGCTATGGCGAGTCGTTGAGCGTGAACGGGCTGGCCCGCGATGCCGGCGTCCACCCCATCCATCTGACGCGCGTCTGCCGCAAGCTGATGGGATGCACGCCGCTCGAATATATCCGCTACGTCCGGCTGTCGGCTGCGGCCGAGGCGCTGCGCAGGGACGACATCTCGATCTGCGACGTCGCCTTCGATACCGGCTTCGCCGACCAGAGCCATCTCAATCACGCCTTCCGGGCGGCCTATGGCGCCGCCCCCGGGCAGTTCAGGCGCCAGTTGAACGCGACCAAGAGATAGTCCCGTTCGGGACGCCCTTACGCCATGAATTCCGCGCGAATGGCCGCGTCATGCTCACCAAGCGCAGCGACCCGGCCGGCCGCCGCCGGCCGCCCGTCATGGATGGCGGCGGGCGCAACCACCTGGACCCGGCCGGCCGGCGTATCAACATCCGCAAAGCGCAGATGCGGATGCCTCGCCGCCTCCGCGATCCCGTTCAACCGGCCATAGGCGATGCCGGCGCGTTCAAGCCTGGCCATCGCCTCGTCCAGCGTGATCGTCAGGAAGACGCCGGCAACAAGCGCATCCAGCGCGGGCCGATTGGCCACACGATCCATATTGGCGGCGAAACGCGCATCGGATGCGAGCGCGGGTGCGTCCATGAACAGGTTCGCGAACCGCACCCATTCGGCATCATTCTGGACCGAGATGATGACCTGTTCGCCACCGGCGCAGCGGAATGCGCCGTAAGGGGCGATCGTGGGATGGGCGACGCCGCCGCGCGCGACTTCATGGCCGCCGTGCAGATATTGCAGCAGCGGCACATTCATCCAATCCGCGATGCTGTCGAACAGCGACACCTCGATCGCGCGCCCGGCGCCGCTGCGTTCGCGCCCCAACAGCGCCTCGAGGATCGCGCAATAGGCGGTCGTCCCGGCATTGATGTCGGCGACCGACACGCCGACCCGGGCGGGCTCGTCGGCGCTGCCCGTGATCGCGCACAGGCCCACTTCCGCCTGAACGATCAGGTCATAGGCCTTCAGCTTCGCATTGGGACCAGTCGCGCCGAAACCGGTGATGTCGCAGGTGATCAGCCGGGGAAAGCGTTCGCGCAGCACCGTCGAGGCGAATCCCTTCCTCGCGAGCGCTCCGGGTTTCAGATTCTGGATGAAGACGTCCGCGCGCGCCAGCAGCGCGTCGAGCAATGCCCGGTCCTCGCCATTGTCGAGATCGACGCGAACCGATTCCTTGCCGCGATTGAGCCAGATATAATAGGCGCTCTGCCCCTTCACATAATCGTCGTAACGCCGCGCGAAATCGCCGCCGGGCCGCTCGACCTTGATCACGCGCGCGCCCGCTTCGGCCAGCCGCCACGACGCATAGGGCGCGGCCACGGCCTGTTCGACCGAAACCACCGTCAATCCCGACAGATCGCGCATCACCGGTCCCCGCCCGCCGCCAGCATCGCCAGCAACCGGTTCTGTTCGTTGCCGACGATGGTCATCGCTTCGTCCACGCCCATGCCGGGTTTCGCCAGCATCATATCCGCCTGGGTGGCGACCGCGACATGGACGCAGGCCTGCGCCGACACCTCGGTCTCCACGCAACTGCCGCCCAGATAGGCACCCGCGCCATGTCGGCGGCAGGCGAGCACGGCCTGCACGCTGTTGGCGATGCTGCCGAGATCGGGCGTCTTGATCTGCAGGATATGCCCCGCGCGCTCAGCGGCGAATAGTTCGACATCCTCGAGCGTGTTGCACCATTCGTCGGCGACGATCCGAGTCGAGACGCCCTTGGCGGCAAGGCGTTCGACCAGCGCCTTATACCCCGCCACATGCGCATCGCGGCTGCCGAAATCGGCGGGTGATTCGATCTGCAACGCGAAAGGCGCCGCATCCTCCGCCGCCACCGCCAGGAAGTCAGCGATCGCGTGCACGTCCAGGCCGAATTCCAGCCCGACCCATCCATAAAGGTCGAAATGCAGGATCGGCCGATAATCCTCACCGCCCAGCGCGATGCTCCGCGCGGCGACATGACGGATGAATTCGCGGAAAGCCTCGCCCTGACGGCCGAACTTGGCGGCGGCGTTGATCAAGCCGTGCGGCAGGATATCGCAGCCCTTCAGGATCATCTTGTCGACATTGACGACGCGATCGTCGCCGCTCTGCGCGAAGATCGGCACGCGCTCCGGAACGACGGGCAGGCCGAAGTCGCGGCACACCGTCTCCGCCATGGTTTCGCGGCGCGCATGGGCGCTCGCCCGCAGCAGCGCCTGGCTGATCCCATATTGCAGCGCCATGCCCGGCGCGGACCGCCCATCCTCCAGCGCCAGCACCGCTTCGCAGGTCGAACGGAAATCGCGCACCTCCCGCCCGATCAGGCGAGGCACGATCGCCGCGCGCGCAAAGGCCTCCGCCTCCGCCGCATAGAAGAGCGGATCGCGACCGCCCGCCCCGGAATATTGGACGCTCATCGCATCGCCCCAAAGCACCGCGCCATCGGAGAGGCGAAGACCGATGCCGAGGACCTCGGCCGGCTGCCTGATCCGGTGGAAGCCCGGCGTCCGCACCTGTCCGCGATAGGTGAAGCCGTCACTCTCCACGCCGGCGCGAATGGCGGCCTGGTCATCATAAAAATAGGCGCCGGTTCCGCGTGCGAAGACGACATCCGCGATCTGCATCATGTTACCATCCATCAGGTCAGAGAATATGCGTGAAATGCGGCGGTTCCCGCAGATGCCAGTCGGTTGCCGACTGGAAGATCCGGCCGACATGGAACAGCAGATGCTCGCTGTTCGGCCGCCCCACCAGTTGCAGGCCGATCGGCAAGCCGTTCGCATCGATGCCGCACGGCAAAGCGAGCACAGGCACGCCGAGATAGCTCAACCACCGCGTCCATCCCGTCATCGCCGCGACCCGCTCGAACGTACCAGCCAATCGGCGCTCATCGGTTTCCGCCCGCGACGGCGTCGGGAAAGCGAGCGTCGGAATGACCAGCACGTCGATATCGGCAAGGCTTTGTCTCACGAAACGCGCCAGATGCGCCGGGCGCTCGCGCAGCGCCTGATGATAGGCGATCGCGGGCACGAACAAGCCACCCGACAGGCGCTTGCGGACATGTTCGGAATACAGATGACGCCGGGACTGGAGCCTCGCCAGATGGACCGTGCTCGATTCCACCTTCTGGATCAGATCGGCCAGGCCATGAAGCCTGGCGATATCGGGCAACACGGCCTCGCTGACCGGCATGCCCGTCGCGGCGAGCGTGCCGACGGCGGATCGCACCGCCTGCTCCACGATCGGGGATATGGAGCGGCCCGCGGCCCGGACGGCATAGCCGATACGCACCTGCCCTTCGAACAACCTGGCGGGCGGACGCCCGGCGATCAGATCGAACAGCAGCGCGCAATCCTCGACGGTCCGCGCGATCGGCCCCACGCAGTCGAGCGAGGCCGACAATGGCATCGCGCCCGCCGCATCGACCGCGCCCCAGCTCGGTTTCAGCCCGGTAACGCCGCAACAGGCGGCCGGAAGGCGGATCGATCCCCCCGTATCGGAACCCAAAGATCCGGCAACGATCCCCGCCGCCACCGCCGCCGCCGAGCCGCTGGAGGATCCGCCCGTGACATGATCGGGATTCCACGGGTTGCGGCAATCGCCGAAGACCAGATTGTGCCCGGTCGGCCCCAGCGCATATTCCGCCATCTGCAGCGCGCCGAACGTGACCGCGCCCACGGCCTCCAGCCGCGCGATCGCGGTCGCTGTGCGCCGGGGCGGCCGTTGCTGGCGCATGCGTGCGCCGAACGAGCAGCGGTGGCCGCGTCGGTCGAACATATCCTTGTGCGCGAGCGGTATGCCATCGAGCGCGCCTTTGCGCGCGCCGCGAACGGATGGCGCCACATCCAAGCCTTCTCGATCCTCGGCGGGGATCGCAAGATTGAGTAGCTTGTCGAGATCGGCCATCGCGCGCACCGTCCGAGAGGAAAGTTCGGCGGGCGATATTTCTCCCCCATCAAGGGCGGCGCGGAGGCGGGCCAGCGTCATGCGGCAGTCTCGTCGTCCGGAATCGTCATGTCCGCGATATGGGCGATGATCCCCGCCGCAAGGTCGATCGCTTCGGTCCGAACATCCTCTCCGAGTTCGGCAACGGCAAGCTCTTGCAATTCCTCCAGGTCGATCCCGGCCTGCGCCATATCCGCCTCTCCGCCAATTCGAATACGCCCGGCAGGCCGGATCCGGCGCGATGCGAGCGTTCGGCACGGAGATTAGGGGTCGATCCATGAGCGGGCAAATAGCGCTTCGGTCAGCAAGACATCTTGAAACAAGATGGTCATGATTGTCCCAGAACCAAGATTCACTGGTATCCTGCGAACTCTGCGTTAATTCCCGATCTCATTTTCCGATGGCAGCCGGGGCATATTGGGATGATCGACTTTCGTCAGCTCCGCTATTTCAAGGGCGTCGCAGACGCGGGCAGTTTCACCAGGGCATCCGCCCGTCTGAACGTGGCGCAGAGCGCGTTGAGCCTGCATGTCCGGCGGCTGGAGGATCGGCTGGGCGTCAAGCTGTTCGTGCGCGAGCCGGATGGCGTCCGGCCGACCGTCGCCGGCGCGAAACTGCTCGATCATGCGCGGATCATCTTCGGCCAGCTCGCGCTCGCGGAGCGTGAGGTGGGCGAGGAACGCGCGAACCCCAGCGGAATCGTATCGATCGGCATTCCCTCCGGCGCGGCGCGCGTCCTGGCCGGGCCACTGCTGAGCGCCGGCAAAACGGCGTTGCCGCGCATATCGATCCGCATCGTCGATGCGATGACGGGATATCTTGAAGACTGGCTCGCCGAGGGGCGGCTGGACCTGGCCGTGCTCTATCGGCCGTGGGACGGTTCGGACGCGCACGCGCAGCTCGTGAAGGAAAGCTTCTACCTGGTGTCGTCCGCCGACACGCCCGCCGACGAGACCACGATCCGCTTCGAAGCGCTCGCCGGGTTGCCCCTCGCGCTACCGTCCGGCAGCAACAATGCGCGCGCCTTCATCGCCGCCCAGGCCAGGGAACGCCACCATGACCTGATGGTGGAATATGAACTCGACTCGCTCAGCAGCATCCTCGATCTCGTCAAGGCATCGCGCGCCCATTCCATCCTGACCCCGCCGGCCTTCCTGCACGAATGGCGGCGCGGCGAGGTGCGCGCGCGCGCGATCGTCGATCCGCGAATCCATCGTTCGGTCGTGCTCGAAACGCGCGATCGCGACGCCGAAGACGGCGCCCGCGCCGCCGTCGAAACGGTGCTGCGCGAAACCATATGCACGCTTGTCGCCCGGGGCGATTGGCTGGGGGATCTGCCATGATCCCCCGCGCCTGCCACGCTATTTCACGCTCTTCATATAGTCCGCCGGAATCGGATGCTCGGGCGTCTCCGGGCTCCAGATGATGTTCAGCACCCACCAGCGCTTGCCGTCGTTGAAGAGCTGAACGCTGTTGATGCCGCGCATGAAGGGCTCCGCATCGCTCGCCTTGCGCCGCGCCGCATAGGTGGTGAAGATATGCGAGATGTTGCCGTAGCGCTCCTCGCGATAGGCCAGTTCGACTTCATGGAAGCCGTTCTTCTCCAGATTGGGGCCGCTGATGTTGACATAGTCCTCCGGCGTCATCACGCGAGCGCCGATCTGTCCGGTCTGCGCATTCTTGCCCGTCGGGATCATCTGCGCCCTGGGGTGAAAGAGCGAGCGGAACCGGTTCCAGTCGCGCTTCACGCCGGCATCGCCCGAAATGACCTGATACAGCGCCGTCACCGCCGCGTGCGGAGACGACACATCCCCCGGCCTCGGCGCCGGCACCTGGGTGGATGGATCGACCGGCGCCGCCGCCGGCTGCGCCATCGCGACGCCGGGCAGCGTGATCGCCAGCCCCCCTGAAAGCAGCAGCGCCATCGCCGCACACCGCGCCTTGCCCGTCATGATGTTCATGTCCAACCCTCCCCCTTTGCGCGCCACCGCGCGATCAAGCCTTCGTCCATGCGCATCATAGGGAATAATGCGGCCGGTTTTCGACGGATAAATGCCTGTCTTCGACGTCCGACATCCAGGTTGCGATCTCCTGCTTGACGACCGGCGCCGCGCGATGCTTCCTCCAGTCGAAATTCGAAAAGGAAAAGAGGATGCGTTCAGGACCCTTCACCGCCACCGCTTGCGCGCTGCTCATGATGGCCACCGGCGCCCAGGCGACGACGCGGACATGCGAGAGCAACCCCACGGACGAGGCCGACGTAGCCACCATGGTCAAGGATTTCTTCGCCGCCATCGAACGACGCGACCTGACGGCGGCGGCGGCGATGACGACACCCGGTTTCCATTCCTTCGATGTCGCCAAGGCGTTCACCGGCCCCGAACTGTTCGCGATGGTCGGCGGCGCGCAACAAAAGGGCGTCACGCTGGAATTCGGCATCGCCACGGTCGAGACCCATGTCGCCTGCAACACCGCCTGGGCGGTATGGAAGAATGACGGCAAGATCGCCGGCACGCCGACGCTCTGGCTGGAATCGGCAGTGCTCAGCCGCACCAAGGCAGGCTGGCGTTTCGAATTCTATCATTCCACCAAGGTGCCGCCGGCGAAGTAGCGCCGGATCCTTTCCGTGCCGTTCAGTCGACGATGAAGATCTTCGCGCCCTTCTCTGTGACCGAGCGGTGCGGCGCATCACCGGAATCGGATACCTGATAGCTCATGCCCGGCGTCAGCACGAAGCGGCGCCCATCCTGCAGTTCCGAGGTCAGTTCGCCTTCGAGCACGAACAGGACATGGCCGCGTTCGCACCAGTGATCCGCCAGATAGCCGGGCGAATATTCGACAAGGCGCACGCGCAGGTCGCCGATCTCGAATGTGCGCCAGATCGCCTCTCCCGTCTCTCCGGGATAGGTTTTCGCTGGCACGGTCGACCAGTCGGTGACGGTGAAGGCAAGATCGGGAATCTTCATGGGCAGCGCTTGTACGGGATCGCGCGACGCGGCGCGAGTGCGATCCATGCGCCATCCATCAGGCCATGCCAGCTCGAACGAACAGAAATTCGATCACCACATCGCCTAGAAACACATCCTTCTTGCCGTCCAAAAATTTAAAATATCAGCAACAATCCAGAAACATGCCCCGTCACCCCCTGAATTCATGGGCTTTTCGAACGATAATCCTCAAGGATATTCGATCGATATACTGATCCCGCTCGAACTTATGCTGCCTTCTCCATGCGCATATCTTGAACACCGCCATTTCACGCATATCATGATGGTGCGGACCGGGCCCCTCTGGCGATCGATCGATCGTGATGTCGGACCGCATCGGGCAGCTCCGATGCTGGCATGACCGGGTTCCTTTCCTCATGCAGGCGGCCGAGCGCCCGATCGATCAACGTATCGATTTGGAGGCAGTATGAGTGCTGTGTTTTACCGGTTGAGCCTGATGCATCGTCGGCTGGATGAAGAGATCAAGCGCGAAGCGAAGCGGCGCGTACCCGATGGGTTCCGCCTGCTGCGGCTCAAGAAGCTGAAGCTCGCGGTCAAGGATCGCCTGACCGGCCATTGGCGTCGCGAACTGGCGGTCGCCAACTGATCGCACATCTCGACGAGCGGTCCGGATCCTCCGGGCCGCTCCATCCTCCCCCCTGAATACAGACCGAATGCGGCGAACCATCTGGCTTTCGGACGCGGTGCGCGCCCCACCCTGAACGCGACCGGAAGCACCCCATGACAAGCGAGTAGACATGACCCCTGACGAGGCATTGCAAACCCTGCGCGACGGCAATCGCGCTTTTCTGAACGGCGAAATCCAGCCCGATATCGGCTCGGCCCGACGCCTCGAACTCGCCAAGGAGGGTCAGGCGCCCTTCTGCGCCTATGTCTCCTGTTCGGACAGCCGGGTTCCGCCGGAACTGCTTTTCGGCCGCGGCCTGGGCGAACTGTTCATCATCCGCAATGCAGGCAACACGGTCGATACCGTCGCGATGGGCTCGATCGAATTCGCGGTGGCCGAACTCGGCGTGTCACTGGTGGTGGTGATGGGTCATGAAAGCTGCGGCGCGGTGAAGGCCGCCATGTCCGTCGTCAGCGAAAATGCGCGTTTTCCCGGCGCGATCGGCAATATGGTGGAACCGATCATTCCCGCGGTGCTCGAGGCGCGCGGCGAGGCGGGTGACGCCACCGAAGCAGCGGTGCGCCAGAATGTCCGCCGCGTCGTGCGCAAGCTGCGTGAAGGCAGCGACCCGCTGCTCATCGAACCGCAAAAGGCGGGCAGGCTGAAAGTGGTCGGCGCCTATTATCATCTCGAAAAGGGCGAGGTCGACTTCTTCGACCTGCCATAATACCGGGCCTCGGTGAGCCTGGCTCGTCGAGCCCCGGTATCAGCCCGCGCGGTACTTGAGCGAACCGATCGAGGATGCGTCAGCATCTTCGAAGATCGCGTATACGCCGGATATCCGGAGCAGGGGCGTGCCTCTGCTCCGGACCAGCCGTCAGATGCGCGGCAACCCGTCCATGATCGCGGTCAGCGCCAGCGCGTTCTCGCGCTCCATGGCGCTATGCCCGGCATTGGTGAAGACCAGGCTGGCCGGTTCCGCGCCAGCGCCGCGCAGCGCCGCGACCAGACGCGACGCCTGGGTGAGCGGGCAGACCTGATCGAAGCGGCCATGCACGATATGAACCGGGATCGACGCCAGCGTGGCGGCATTGTCCTCGAAATGCGCGGGCGGCAGGAACAGCGCGTTCGCGAAATAATGCGCCTCGATCTGCGCGAAGCAGAGCGCGAAATCGGCTTCGCCGAATTTGCCGGTATCGGCGGCTTCAGGGATCATGTTGGAGGTCGCGCCTTCCCAGACCGACCAGGCAAGCGCCGCGGCAAGCTGCCGCTCGCGTTCCTCGGCGGTCGCGGGAACCATGTCGAAGATCGCCTTGTACGACGCCATCACGTCCTGCCGCTCGTCGGGCGTCAGGATCGCCAGGAAATCGCGCCACTCGTCGGGATAATGGATATAGGCACCCGGCGTGGCGAGGCCGTAGGGATCCTCCTGCCAGGTCGCGGCATTGCCCTGGTAGAAATAATGGAGATCCGCCTTCGATCCCAGGAAGATGCCGCGCAGGACGAGGCTGGCGCAATTGGCGGGATGCGCGATCGCATAGGCCATCGAGAGCGTGCTGCCCCAACTTCCGCCGAAGACATGCATGGGGCCGGCGATGCCGAGATGATCGCGCAGCTTCTCGATATCGGCGATCAGCAGATCGGTGGTATTGCGCTGAAGCGCGACCGCCGCCCCCGCCGAGGCGACATTGGGCTCGCTCTTACCGCAGCCGCGCTGATCGAAAAGGATGACGCGATAGCGATCGGGATCGAAGAAGCGCGCCATGACGGGCGCGCATGCCCCGCCGGGGCCGCCATGAAGGAACATCACCGGCTCGCCGTCGCGATTGCCATATTCCTCCCAGTAGAGCCGGTGCGCCGGCGCCTCATCGACCTGGAGCCAGCCGCTGTCGAGCAGCGGCGGCTGCGGATATTTCCAGCCTTCGCCAATCTTGCTCGACAATTCCAGCTGCGAAAAATCCATGATCCGTCCTTTCCGGTTCGGCATTCGGGCCAATCGCGCCCGATCTTCAAGCCTGCCCTTTGCGAGAAACACGCGTGATCGGAAAGCGGCAATTTGCGGAACAGTTCACCCCATCGGGAGGAATCAGCGCGAATTGCGGGATCGACGGATCAAGCCCGGCATCGGCGAGGGGCTGATATCAAGTGGCGTCGGGTGAAGCGGGCAACGGCGCCCCGGCCTCGTCAAGATCGCGCCCGATGAGAGCCCCTCTCATTCCGGTGCGATCGGCCGCCCTTCGAAGCGCGCGACAGCGTGACGGACCACCTTGTCGAGCGCTTCCTCGGAGAAGAAGCCACCGGGAATCAGGCAGCGCTCGACAAGGACACGCCGGAACGCAAGGAAAGCCCCGGCGTCGGGCGCAACGGGATTTTGCCAAAAGGAGTCCAGCCCACCCTGATCGGTAATGTCCGGGATATCGTAGACGGCATGCCCCAGTACCACCACCGGCACTCCCTCAGCCAAGGCCAGGGTGCCACTGGTGCTGTTGATCGTGACGACGCCACGTGCGCATCGGGTAACCGGAACAATATCTCCCCAGGCGAGATAATCCACCCTCTCCGCCACGCCGAACAAGTCGGCCATGTCCGCCGTCACCTGCCGCCAATCGCGCACTCCGTTGTCGAGAGGATGCTCCTTGACCACCAGGCGCGTACCAGCCGGAGCATGGGTGGCGAAAGAACCGATCACCAGCCTCAATGCATCGGCTATCCCTGCGAAAGGCGAATGCAGGCGGATCTGCGCATCCGAATCGAGTTGCAGCGGAAACAGAAAATAAGGATCGCCCTTACGATCCAGCCGCGCCATGAGTTCCACCGCGCTTCCCTGACGCTCCTTGCGGCGGCACAGCTTTCGCCACCAGCCCATGCCTTCCACCACCGGATGCCAGGGCCGATGGTTGGTCCAGTACGGATAATACCAGCGCGTCAGCACATCGGCGAAGTTGTAGAGGAGACCTTCGGTGGCCCGGCGACGAAACGACGCGGGGACTTGCGCGTGCGGCGGCACCGGGGGCAAGGCGGCTGCCGTCTTGCGATACCAATCGGGGTCACGCGGCAGTGACGAATGCCCGTTGACGCCGCCCAGTTCGAGCGTCACCCAGTCGGGCCGGATATAGCCCTCTTCAAAGACATGCACCGGGATTCCCAGTTCGCGGCACACGCGGATAGCCGGCAGATGATGGTCGCGACAATCACCGAACAGCGCCACATCGGTGATGCCGCGCGCACGAAGCATCCGCTCGAACACCGCCGGCCAATCCGCCAGCGAACCACGATAGTCGATACCATTCGGCAAGCGCCAGAACAGACGGTCCCCACCGTTGAAGTTGACCTTGTAGACCTTGTGCCCCGCACGGGCCAACTCTTGACCAAGGCGACGGAACAAAGGGCCCATCAACCCCTGAAGCAGGAGCACCGTCCGCTGTTCGTCGCGCTGCGCACAAGTCGGCTCCATTTGCACACGCCCCCCCACCCGGACGCCAAGAGAATCAGCTTCTGGAGCTTCGAGTTCAGGCATGCAAAAAACGCGCTCCGTATTGACATCCGTAAAGATGCTCAGCGGCAAAGACTTGATCAACTACCCGACCGGCCTGATTTTCAGGCAGTTAGTCCCTCTGATGACATGCGGCAAGCCTGACAGCCGAGAACCCGTATGAGAGAGTTGCTGGATGACAACTCTGCTCATGGCCGCTATGAGCCCGTCCCCGCAACCATGGCGGGAATCCGGCGCTGATGGCGATATGGCGGGACAGTGACGCTTGAAGGACTGACATTCGCTGCCCTGCTCGCCAGTGCCGTTCTCCTCGACGCCCTGGTGCGCCCTCGAACCCGCGGAGCCATACGCGACGCAGCCGGATTGTGGCTTGTTGCGTGCATGACGACGGCACTTTTTGGCCTGTTCCTGGCGCTGTGCGGCAATAGCCTGGTGGCGGCGATGCTGGCATTCACCCTTCAGGCATTGCTGGCTCTGGCCTCGAATGCCAAGCATGCCGTGCTCGGCGAACCATTGCTGTTTTCGGATCTCGCGCTCGTCGGCGCGATCTTTCGCCACCCTCAATTTTATCTCTCGGCCATACGCCCCTGGCAACGCGTGGCGGTCGGCATGGCGACGATGGCGCTGCTGACGGTGATCGCTTGGCTCTCCGTCGCAGATCTGCTTGCGCATGTCCTGGGCCTTGCGCTGCTCATCGGCAGCCTCACGATACTGGCACTGTCGCTGCATGTGGCGCCGCTGCGTCGCCTCGCCAGCATGCCCGATACCCATGCCGATCTGCACCGCCACGGCTTGCTGCCGACGCTCCTGCTGTACTGGCTGCGATGGCGCGAGGATCCAGATCCGCCACCTTGCCCGAAGATGGAGCGGCATACGCCGGAATGCGCCCCGGAACTGCTGATTCTCATACAATGCGAAAGCTTTGCCGATCCGGCCGACCTTTTCGATGATGCCACCCTTGCCTTGCCGGGGCTCTCCTTCGCACGCGAAAATGCCTGGCAGTGGGGCCGGCTCGAGGTCAGCGGCTTCGGTGCCTATACCATGCGCACGGAATATGGCGTGATCTTCGGGCGGGAAGAGGAAGCGCTCGGCTTCCGGCGCTACGATCCGTTCCTGACCGCGACGGGCGAAGCGAGCTACGCGCTCCCTCGGCAGTTCCGGGGCTGGCGCAGCCTCTTTGTCCATCCACATGACATGCGCTTCTACGGGCGCAACCGGATCATGCCCGCGGCGGGTTTCTCCGAACTGGTGGGTGAAGACAGCTTCACCCCACCCACACCGGCGGAGGGCCGATATGTTACCGATGCCGCAATAGCCCAGCGAATCATGGCGTTGGCCGAAACAGCCGTCCAGCCGAGCCTGATCTATGCCGTCACCATCGAGAATCACGGCCCCTGGGCGTCCGATGGCTCCCCGAACGCAGATCCTGTCGCCGGCTACCTGCGCCTGGTGCATAATAGCGATGCCATGCTGAGCATGCTGATCGGGCGCCTCCGTACATTGGGTCGCCCGGCCATGCTGGTATTTTTCGGCGATCATCGCCCGAGCATCCCTGGCGCGACCGCGCCGGGCGAAGGGCGGCACACGCCCTATGTGATGATCCGGATAGATGCCGGAGGCAGAATTGCACGTGGCGAGAAGAACCGCATCGACCTGACTCCGGCGCAACTGCACCATGCCATACTCCGCACGGTGCTCGGCGAACCCGCTACCGCTCCGGAGGCGTAAGGCCGAGTAGCACGCGGTCTCGCACCCAGCTCGGCAGCAAGCGATCAAACCAGCGCAACGCCACGAAAGGCCAGGGTAGGACGAGATGCGGCTGCCGCCGCGCCGCCGCGCGCGCGATCCGCGCCGCCACCTTCTCTGGCCGCATCAGCAGCGGCTTGGGCCCCGGCACCTTGCGCCCCGCCGCGGTATCGATAAATCCCGGCGAGACCAGCGTGACGGCCACACCATGCTCCCGCACACCCAGTCGCAGCGCCTGTGCGAAACGCGCCAGCCCCGCTTTCGTCCCCGAATAGGCGGCGGCGAACGGCAAGGCGTGGAAGGCGGCCGCCGAGCCCACCAGCACAATCCCGCCATGCCCGCGCTGCGCCATTCGCGCCGCGATCGCCGCCGCCATGGCCGCCGGCGCGGTAAAGTTGAGCGCCCCGAGAAGAGCGACAAGCCGGGCATCCTCGACCCTCTCCCCCGACGCGCGGATATCCCCCCGCCCCGAGCACAAGAGAGCGAGATCAAAGGGATCGGCTTCGTCCTCCGCGACCAGTGCGGCAAGCGCAGCCTCGATATCGGTGATATCGAGCGAGCGGACTTCGGCCAGGGCGCCTGCCGCCCGGCACTCTTCGGCCAGAGCCGACAAACGCCCCGGATCTCGCCCCCACAAGCTCAAGCGGACTGCGCCGACGCCGGAACATCCCGCGTAATGCCGTGCCAACGCACCGCCGAGCCCCCCCGAAGCACCAGTCACAAGAATATGGCGCCGACGCGGTATATTCACACGGCTATCCTTCACGCGCGCGCCTTCATTCGTCGCAACCCACTTTTTCAATACCTCATCCAACGTGGAGTTATTTCGGCTTGACAGTCAATCGCACCTGCTGTCCAGCATCGTGCCCAATGTCTGCTCCGGTTTTCAGTCAGCAACGCGTCAGGTTGTTCAAAAGCGAGCGCCTAGAAAAGCTTACCTTGATCTCGCCGCGAGCCTTCGCGCTGGGCTGGTCGCTCATGCTCCCGACAATCCTTTGGGCGGGTTCGAACACCGCAGACCCGCTCGACGCCCCTTTCAAGTGCCTGGGCCTTGTCGGCAGCGGCCTGCTGATTTGGACGCTCTTCGAATATGCGATGCACCGCTATCTGTTTCACCTCACCGTCGATCTGTCGCCGGTACGCTGGTTCGTCTTCCTGATCCACGGCAACCATCATGACAACCCGAACGATCCCATGCGGGATATGATGCCGCTTGCCGTGAGCATACCCGTTTCCGCGCTGATCTGGGGACTCTGCATCTTGCTGCTGGGCGCGCCGGGAACCTGGTTGTTCCTGGGCTTCATCACCGGGTACGTGATCTACGATGCGATCCATTATGCCTGCCACCAATGGCCGATGCGTGGCAGGCTGGGTGCAGCTCTCAAGCGCCACCATATGCGCCATCACCATGTCGACGATCATGGGAACTACGCGATCTCTGCCATATTCTGGGACTATATATTCGGTTCCAAGATCAAGTCGTTCAAGCGATAACTGCTCCTCGAAGCAAGCTGCCCGGGTCGAGATAGGCGCTGCGGGATTCGCAAGGCGGACCGCCTTGCTCTTTCCCCCTGCTACAGCCCCTCGATCGCGTCCCTGACGATGGCCATGTGCTCCTCCCATGTGGGATTGTGCCATTTCGGGAGGCGTGACATCTGCGCGACATGACTTGGCCCACCCCTCGCATGGTCGAGGATCGCGGCTTTCCAGCCCGCCCCGTCCAGCGGGTCGAGATAGTCGGGCACCGAGCCACCCACTTCGCGCAAGGCAGGCAGGTTGCTGCACACCGCCGGCGTACCGACGGAGAGCGCCTCGGCCACCGGCATGCCGTACCCTTCCGAGAAGGACGGCATCAACAGCGCCCTCGCACCGCGCAGCAGCCCCGAGAGTCGCGCATCCGGGCAGCCGCCAAGTTCCTCGACATGCCCCCTGAGCGCCGGGCAACGCTCCAGCATGTCTATGACCTGTTCATTCTCCCAGCCACGCCGGCCTATCAGAAAAAGGCGCGGCACCTCCTGTGGTGGCAGGGTCTCGGCCAGGTGTCGCCAGAGATGAAGCAGCAGGAGGTGATTTTTGCGCGGCTCGATCGTACCGAGGCACACGAAATAGGGACGGCCGTCACCCGGCTCGGGCGCCACCGGCGGCAATTGCTCGGTACCGAGCAGCGCGACATGAATTCTCGGCTTGCGGACAGAACCTTGCCTGGCCTTTTCGAGCCAGGGCTCGAGTGAGCGTCCAGTGGCGGCGGAATTGACGATTATTCCGTCCGCCAGCTTCGCGACCGTCCCGATGCGCCGTCGGTGCAGCGCCGCCCCCGAAGGACGGGCATATTCGGGAAATTCTATCGGAATGAGATCATGGACCAGGCACAGAAACCGCGCCTTCTCGCGCATCAGGATACGCCGCACCTTCGCGGCGTTGGTCAGATGATGAGGAGAGACCTGCACATAGACCGTACCGGAAAGAAGCGCCGCCCCGCGCGAGGGCAGCAGCGCCGCCAGTTGCGGAATGACCGAGACAAGCGAGCGCTGCCGCGGGCTACCCTCTTCGAGTGACCATCGGCGCTCCAATTCATCGAGATAGGCGAGCGCTGCGCGACGCGACAATCGGCCATAAAGACCACTGGGATGCACAGCCGCGAAAGTCAGCGCTTCACCATAATGGTTCAGGAGACCCCGCGCATAGGCCATTTCCACCCGATCCACCCCGGAAGGCGTCGAATAGCGCACGCGCGAGATCAGGCGCGAGATATCCAGGATCACTTCAGTCATCGAAAAATGGCCATCAGCCTGCCTTGCCGGCGGCGCAAGGGCGCTATCCATGCAAGGCGATTGGGCACATTTGCGCTGGTGATGCGGTCGACCAGTATTTCGGGCATGCAGGGCAAACCGGTAACGGGATCAAGATAGCGCGGGTAGAGGATCAACACGCCGGCCACCAATGCGTCGAGCGTCAATGTCCGCGCACGTCGTTCCGGCACTGCGCCAAGATCGCGCGTAAGCCCCCAGCCCGCATAGAAAGGCGTGCCATGACAAGCCACCTCGCACCCGCGCATCAGCGCCTCGAAGCCCGTCAGCGAAGTCAGCACATGGACCGCGTCGACCACGTTCAGCAGAGGGGCCATACCGCCGCCACGCATGATGCGATCGGCATAGCCGAGAATGTCCGCATCGGGGACACGTCCCTTCCGATGGCCGGCATCAACATCGGGATGTGGTCGGAACCAGATCTCCGCCTCCGGTTCCAACGCACGTGCGCGGCGCAGCAAATCCAGATTCGAGACCAGACCACCACCGCCGGCCAGCACCGACATGTCGTCCTCGACTTGCCCCGGCACCAGCACGAGCCTGTGACCGGGCTGCCTCTCACGCGCGAGCCCGCCCGGTTCGGCCGCATATTTGCTGATGCCCGCCGAGACGATCATCTCGCGCAGGGCGCGCGCACGCTCCAGCAGCCTTTGCGTGATCCTTGCGCCGTTCAGTATCGATTCGAGGTCGCTCGGCTGTGAAGGGTCGAAGTGAATGCCGGAGGCATCGACAACCACCGAGGACGGCGGCACCAGATCGACACCCAGCCCCACCGAACGGACGAAACCATCTTCCACGCGCACCAGGGGCACGTCCTGCCGCCGCGCATTCTCGATCAGTGCAGGTGAAACGCGCGAAGGCCAGATCGCGACGGCGCCGCCGGCCTTGCGCGCCGTCGCGATCGCCCGGGAGGCCGAGGAGACGATCCGCAACCGGCGCTGTGGATGCCACAGGAAACGCCGGATCTCGGCCCGTTTCCACCACGCTATGCCGGAGGCTACAGCTATCGGCCGGTTCGCCGACAGGATCTCACGCCAGGTCGCAAGCAATTCTATCGTCGCTTCGATCGTCGACGGCCCATCAGTGAAGGGGTTGCGCCAGGTCGCCGCGATCAGAGCCTTCGCCGCACGGCAATCGAGTGTCGCATCATCGTCATCAGGTGCGCCGAAGCAGCCGGGTGAGAGCAGACGCACCCGCACGCCCGCAATCCGCGCGAGTGCCACCCATTCGTCGTCGCCATGAGCCGCAAGCTCTCGCACTCCCTCCAGCACCGACCAGGGATCGACATCATCGCGCCAATAGCCGCCATCCGCCGCGACAAGGCGGGTGAAAAGCCGCGTCCAGTGCCGATCCGGAGAACTCGCCATCCACAATATCTTGCAGCGCTCGGCGGCGTTCAGCGCCTGGCGATGAGCGTTGACCTCCTCGCTTCGGCGAACGCGCACAACCGTTTCGACCGGATGCTGGAGTTGTGCCGGATCCGCCCAGAACCGCCCTCCCACACGCGCCTCGCGCACCAACGCGAACAGTGCGGCGGGATCGTCCGGCGCGGCGCCATCATTTGGCAAGGCGCATGAGACGGACGCATCACTCCCTGGAAAAGGCGGCGCGCGCAGAAGCGGACGAGACGGTATCGCGGTCACGGCCTCATGCCCCATGCCGGCACGGTCAACGCGTCGCCCGCGCCCCGTCGGATCACGCCATAAGCGCCCGTGGGGAGCTTCATTCCATCGGGCAGCGCAAGTTCCGGAGCGGCGAGCAGCGCAAAGCGTGCCGCACCATTGCTGGTAACGAGCAATATCGGACCCGAAGATGTTTCCGCGGAAAAAAGGTCGCGCCAGGCCGCTCGCCGCGCTTCACCGTCGACGATCCAGCCAGGCGGCGGTCGTCCTTCCAGGTCCCATGCGGACAGCGCCTCGCGGCCGATCCGGGCGAGCACGGCATCCTCCGGCATATCCTCGTCAGGACCATGGTCGATCTCACGCAACCATTCGCAGGCCTCCGGAATCACCGGTTCGGGCTGATGCCGAAGAATGGCGCGCGCCGTCTCGACGGTCCGGACAAGCGGCGAAACCAGCACCCGCGAAAAATGCCAGCCAAGCGACGCGAAATGCACACCGAGCGCCTGTGCCTGCTCGCGCCCCGCCCTCGTCAGCGGCAAATCGGTCCGCGCGCCGATACGGCGCGACGGCTCCCCTGCGGCGAACGTGTTGCCGTGGCGGACGATAACGAACATGAGGTGCTCGGTATCAGGCCGGAAAGGGATCGCCTAGCCGTGCGATCGCGTCCTCGGCCAGCGCGAGATCCTCCGGCGTGTCAATTCCAGACATGGCATGCGCCGGCGGATCGACCTCAACCGTGACGATCGCCCTGCCCCCCTCCAGGAAGCGGAGCTGCTCCAGCCCCTCCAGCTCCTCGCTGGGACTTTGCGGCGCGCCGGCAAACCATTCCAGTGCGGCCATATGGTAGCCATAAAGCCCCAGATGCTGCCACACCGGCGAAACCGGCCCCGCCCTGCGCAGATTCGGTTCGTCACGAATGGCGGGGATGATGGCTTTGGAGAACCACAGCGCCCGCCCATCCACGCCCCTGATACAGGTCGTACCGCTGAAGGGCGCACGCTGCTTGTGCACGCGCAAACGGTCGAGCCGGTCCCAGTCGAGCCTGTAGACCGGCGTTGCGACATCCGCCTTGCTCTCCTGCAACGCAACGATCAGCCCCGCCACCACCGCCGGAGGCACAAAGGGCGCATCGCCTTGCAGATTGATGACGAGTTCGGGTCGCGACAGCCTCGCCCGCGCTGCGGCGCAGGCTCGAGCCGAGCCGGAATCCAGATCCGATGCCGTCATCACCACATCGGTGCCGATTGCACGGGCGTGATCGGCGATACGATGATCGTCGGTGGCCACCACCACTTCGCAGCCGCCCACAATGTCGGCGGCGACGCGCGCCACCGCCGCCACACGCTCAAGCAGGGTACGCCCGGCGATCGTGAGCAACGGCTTGCCCGGCAGTCGCGTCGAGCCGAAACGCGCCGGAATGACGATGAGGGCAGCGGCCGGATCTTGCGGAGAAGGCTTCACACCCCGCTTCTATCAGGCGACACCGGCTCTGACGATGTCATGCATGTGAACGATCCCCACCAGCTTGTCGGCATCGACCACGAAAAGCACCGAAATGGCGTTCTCGTTGAGGATCCGCAGCGCCTCCGAGGCAAGCGTATCACGTGCCACCGTCAGTGGATTGGGGGACATGTGCAGACCGATATTGTCGTTGAGATCATATACCGTGATGCAGCGGCGCAGGTCACCATCGGTGAAAGCGCCGATCAACCGGTCCGCCCCGTCCACCACGGCGGTGCAGCCATAGCGCTTGCGGCTCATTTCGATCGTCGCGCTGGTCAGCGAAGCATCGCTGCCGACACGCGGAATCGCGTCGCCGGTCCCCATGATATCGCCCACCATGCACAATTGCGCACCGAGGTTCCCGCCGGGATGAAACACCCGGAAATCCGACGAGGTGAACCCCCTCGCCTCTATCAAGGCGACCGCCAGCGCATCGCCAAGGACCAGTTGCAGCGTTGTCGACGAGGTCGGCGCCAGTTCGTTGGGGCAAGCCTCACGCACGGGGGGCATGATCAAGCAGATATCGGCAGCGCGTGCGGCGGTGCTGTTCGCGTGCGAGGTCGCAACGATCAGCTTCACGCCGTAGCGGCGGCAATAATGAAAGATATCGCCCAGTTCGGCCGTTTCGCCCGACCATGTGATGGCCAGGACAACGTCCTCCTTGGTGATGACGCCGAGGTCGCCATGGCTCGCTTCGCCGGGGTGGAGATAGAGCGCCGATGTTCCCGTCGAACGCATGGTCGCGGCGATCTTGCGGGCGATATGCCCACTCTTGCCCATGCCGGTGACGATCACGCGCCCCGGCGTTGCGGCGAGAGTCTGAATCGCCTCGTCCACCGAACGGCCAAGAGCCGGCGCCTGCAAGGCCTCTTTGAGAGTTTCCAGCGCCTGGAGTTCGATATCCAACGTCTTCAACGCCGAGTCGGCGTAGCGGGTCGGGAGTATATCGGCAGTCATGGCACTCGGTACATTACGCATATTCGAGTACTTACGCTTGTGGGAGAGCAGAGGGCATATTTGAACCCGCAAGGGATTGCCAGCCATTTCATTCCCCGCCAGGGAATGTGCCTTGCATCACATGCGCGCGCATTGAGCGGGCGGCATGCGAGAATCCGGAACGCTTCAACAATCAAGCTGGCAGGCACATCATGATCCTCTGTGACTACAAGATCGACGCGAGATCTCCTTTATTTGCGATTGCCGGGCCTTGCGTCATCGAAAGCGAGGAACTGACGCTTTCCGTCGCCGAAACGTTGGCAGACGTGGCAAGCAGGCTGAATCTGCTGCTGATCTTCAAAAGTTCGTTCGACAAGGCCAATCGCAGTTCGGACAGATCGTTCCGCGGCCTCGGCATGGATGAAGGCCTACGCATCCTTGAAAAGGTGCGGTCGGAAACCGGCCTTCCGGTGCTCACCGATGTCCACGAACCCGCACAGGTCTCAGCCGCGGCGCAAGTCGTGGACGTGCTGCAGACCCCTGCCTTTCTCGCGCGGCAGACCGACTTCATCGCGGCGGCGGCGGCAAGCGGCAAGCCGGTCAACATCAAGAAGGCTCAGTTCATGGCGCCGGCCGACATGAAGCAGGTCGTCGCCAAGGCGCGCAATGCCGCCACCGCTGCGGGGCACGATCCCGATGCCTTCATGCTGTGCGAGCGCGGCACGTCGTTCGGCTACAACGCGCTCGTCTCCGACATGCGCGGCTTGGCCATCATGGCAGAAACCGGCTGCCCGGTGGTGTTCGACGCCACGCATTCCGTGCAGCAACCCGGCGGTCTTGGCGAACGGTCAGGCGGCCAGCGCGAGTTCGTGCCGTTGCTGGCCCGCGCGGCGGTCGCGGCGGGCGTCGCAGGGGTGTTCATGGAAACCCACCCCGATCCCGACCAGGCGCTGTCCGACGGACCCAATGCGCTGCCGCTGGAACGGTTCGAGCCGTTGCTGATAAAACTCCAGGCGATCGACGCGGTGGCAAAGACAGGCTGATATCGGCGCAAATCAGCCTCCGAACAACGAGAGGGGCCGGATTACCGGTTGCATCTGCCCCGCTGTTGGAAGAAATGGCGGCACATGGCGTTCGCGGGTGAAACAGGAACGAGGCTGCGCACGCGGATCGCGAACTGGCTCAAGGCTCCGATCTGGGCGTTGCAACTCGCCACATCCGCGAAGAGCTTTCTCGACAACCCGATTTTGGGATCGCAGCGGTTCAACGCGCGAGGTCTCCATGTCGCAAGGGTCCGGCTGGCAGCAAGGCTCTGCGCCTGGCGCCGTCGCCGGCTCGCACGCAAGGTGCGGACGGACTGGCGCGAGGCGTTCAACCGCGACGGCTTCGTCGTCATCCATGACGTGCTTCCCCCATCCGAGTTCGCGGCGATGCGTAGCGGCATCCTCGCCTATCAAGGCCCCGCGCGCGAGATGCGGCAGGGTGATGCGATCACCCGCAGGCTGGCGATCGACCCCGCGATGCTTGCCGCGATTCCGTCCGTAGGAGCGCTGCTCGCACGCGCGGACCTCACGGCGCTGTTCCACTATGTCGCGAGCTTTCGCACGACACCGTTGCACTATATCCAGACCATCGTCAGCCATGACGGCTGCAATGAGGCGGACCCGCAGGAAACGCTGCATGCGGACAGTTTCCATTCCTCGCTCAAGGCCTGGCTGTTTCTCAATCCCGTCGCCGCGGACGAGGGACCGTTCACCTTTGTGCGCGGCTCGCACCGCTTCACGCCCGAGCGGCTCGACTGGGAACGCCGCCGCAGCATGGCGGACCCGCGCGCGATCGACCGGCTCTCGGCGCGCGGCTCCCCGCGTGTCTCGCCGGATGATCTTGCCGCGATGAAACTGGGGGAGCCAGAAGCATTTGCGGTCCCGGGAAACACGCTGGTAGTGGCCGACACGCTGGGTTTCCATGCCCGCGGCGCTGCGGCCCGGCCAGGTGAGCGGGTGGAGATCTGGTCATATGCTCGGCGCAACCCGTTTCTGCCATGGCTTGGCGCCGATCTGCTCAGCCTGCCCGGCATCGCGGAGCGAAGGGTGAACTGGCTCTGGGGCCTGCGCGACAGGTTGGAAGCGCGGATCGGCCAACCCTGGCGACCAGTCGGCGTGCGCGGCGCGCTGGATGGCGAGCGTGGCGCCGGCTGATAGCGATTCGATGCCTCGGCACGGGATCGGCGGAGCGGCACGAAACGAGGCGGCAGCACTGCCCGTCAGACGCCCGGAAGCAATGCCGCCAATAATTTGGTCGCGGAAAGACGCCAGTCGGACTCAGGTTGTGTAACCGCGATACGGTCCGCAAGCACGTCATCAACCCAACAGCGAATATTCTCCGCCAAGTCTTGAGTCCCGGCATCGGCCGGGAAATACCGCACACCGTGAATTTCATGTGGGCGAAAAACCGCAAGATCGCGAGCGAGCACGGGCTTGTCATTGTTCAGCGCCTCGATCAGCGGCAAGCCGAAGCCCTCCGCATGCGAGGCGATGATGACGCCCGCACACCCCTTGTAGATTTCGACCAACTCCTGATCACCGACATCGTCGAACCAGAACAATCTGGCCCCGTGCTCGCGATGTGAACCTATCCACTCCACCAAAGGTGCGACCTGCCAGCCCTGGCGCCCCACCAGCACCAGATTCTCCCTCGCCCCCAGGCGCCACAACGCATCAAAGGCAAGGAGAATGTCCTCATGCCCCTTTCTTGGCTCCAGGGTGCCGACCATAAGGAAATACGGAACCGCAACGTCGAACCGCGGCGCAATGTCAGCGCCCTTGCCCGCCGAGGCGACGGTCAATGATTCCAGGATGTTCGATCCCATCGGGATAACATTCGTCCGATAGCCATCCGTCAGCCCGTAACGTTCGTTCAGCGCCTGTCGCAGATCCGTTTCGGTCTGGTGCGAATTGCAGAGGAAACCGTCCGCCAGGCCGGCCAGCACATCCAGCCATGCCTTGTAGCGCAGCCCGGTATTACGCGAAAACCAGTCCGGCCGCTGCAACGGCAGCAGATCATGGACGAGAAACCATAATTGACCACCATTGCGCCGAAACCGCGCAAGCTGCCGTCGATGCCAGCGGATCGTATCCAGCGCGTAATCCAGCCCCAGAAAAACATCGCCGGGTCGCCCTTCGATTTCCGCGACATGCTCCACATGTTCCTGGAGCGGCCAGGAAATCGGGCGATACCCCTTGCGCCTGGTCGCGGATACGAAACGGATATCCCAACCCGCTTCCGGCGCGGAGGCGCTTAACGCCAGCGCCAGCGCCCGCACCACGCGCTGGATGCCGGTGCCGGCGTCATGCTTGCTGATCACCGCCAAATCCACGAACAATCTGGGCTTCCCCCCCAGCTCCGCAATCCCCTTGCCCTTGCGCGCACGCCGACGCCGGACATGGACGCCGCGCATGAACCGCGTACCCACGATTTCGTCGAAGCGCGACGGCAACAGGCTGAAAAAGGTTGGCAAGCGAATAGCCATCAAAGGACGCGCATCGATCGTATCAAAGCGGTCACATGGCTGTCGCGGTCGTCGCCACCGGAAGCAAGGTCGAATAGATGACGTTCACGAACTTCTGGATATCGGCCAGCGGCGCGTTGGAGACATAGAGCACATCCTTGTCGCGGATCGGGAAGCTCTGCGCAATGAAGAAGGTCTCGGGATTCTTCATGTTGATCCGATAGATGACCGGAACCTTGCCGTCGGGCGTCAACCTTGCCGTCGCGCGGATCGCGGGATCCAATGCCTCCGGATTCTCGAGCCTGAAGATGAATACACCTTTCACATTGGCGCGCGCGTCCTGCAGGCCAGCGACCCGGCCGAGCCCTTGCGCCAGCGTCAATCCGGTCGCCTCGAACGGCAATTCCTCGTTCTTGCCGGTAGCGCCCAGCGCGGTGAAGCTGAACGGCTGGAACAGTACGGTCATCACATCGTCGGGCCTGAGGCGAACATTCTGTCGCGGATCCCGGATCACCGTCTCCAGTGGAAGCATGCTTACTTTCGCGCCCCGCGTGATCTGGATCGTCGTCTTGCCGACCGGCTGCCTGACGCCGCCCGCACTCGCCAGAACGTCCAGGATACGCTCGCCCCGGGATGTCAGCGGAACCCTGGCGCTGCTCGATACGTCTCCCACCACCGTCACATTCGCCGCCGCATTGCGCACGAGCCGCACGATCGTCTGTGGTTGATGTGCCTTGCCCCGCAGGCGCGCGGTGATCTCGCGCGCGATATCCTGCGGGGTGCGATCCGCTGCCTGGACGCTGCCGACAAACGGGATCGTTATCTGCCCATCGCTGTCGACCATCTGCTCGGGCAGGACCGTACCGCGTGCCGTGGGGCTCGACGACGCCGAGGATGCCGCCAGCCGGGAATCCCCTCCCACACCGCCGAACAGCGCCGCCGGCGGCGCTTCCCAGATGGCGATATCGAGAACATCGCCTCGACCGATCACCGATCCGATCGGTTGGCCATCGCCCAGCTCCTCGGAAAACAACGTCTGCCGTCTGCTGGCCAGGATGTTCCTCGCCACGCTGTCGGTAACGTCGATGACCTTGATAGGGAAATCCGCCGCAGCCCGCTCATCAATCTTGCCCACGCTCCGTGCGGACGGCCCCGACGAAGGCATGGTGGCGCAGGCGGAAAGCAATGCGGCAAGGCACCCCACTCCCATGACGCGGGCTGAAGCAACTGATTTTTTCATCGAGAATTCAGCCAAATATGTACAATTGGGGGGCATCGGCCTGGTGAGCCCGATTATGGCGCAAACCGGGCAACAGATCAAGCTGCGGAGACTCCGCCACGATCCCCGCCACTACGCCCCCTCCTTTCTTAGGCTGGACGCAAAATGGACTTGCGGCTATGGGCTTGCGCTTGCTCGCAGCCGGAGACCGCGAATGCGGGCGCAGGATCGTCGAGTGATGAATAATGTCGACGCGAACATGGCTTCGCTCGCTGAAATACGGCAGGACAGCTTGGAAACGGCAGGACAGCAATCCGGAATCTTGAATATTCTGAGAAAAAGAATGGGACGCATTGGATCGCTGTTCTTTGTAACGGTGATCGCGCCCGTGCTGGCCGCAATGCTGTACTTCGGAATCTTCGCGTCGGATGTCTATATTTCCGAATCCCGTTTCATCGTGAGGAGCCCCGACAAACCGGCAAGCACGGGGCTGGGCGTATTGCTAAAAAGCACCGGCTTTGCCAATGCCGGAGACGAGATCTACGCGGCACAAAGCTTCGTATTGTCCCGCGACGCCCTTAGCGCCCTGAACAAGAACGGAGCCTTCGCGCGAGCCTATACGGGATCATCCGTCTCGATCTTCGACCGCTTCAACCCCATCGGCTTCGCTGGTACCTTTGAAGATCTGTATAAATATTACGAAAAGAAGGTGGCCATCGATCAGGATACGACCTCATCGATTGTGACAATGAGCGTGCGTGGGTTCACCCCACAGGATGCCCGCCGCTTCAACGAACAATTGCTGGAAATGGCGGAAGCAACGGTCAACAAGCTCAACGAACGCGGCAAACAGGACCTGATCCGCTTCGCACAGGTCGAGGTGGATGATGCCAAGCGCAAGTCGCAGGATGCGGCGCTGGCCCTGTCGACCTATCGCAACCAGGCGGGGGTGGTCGATCCCGAGAAGCAGGCGCAGGTGCAGATCCAGATGATCTCCAAGCTGCAGGACGAATTGATCGCCACACGCACGCAATTGCGCCAGTTGCGCGCCTTCACGCCGCAGAATCCTCAGATCGCGGTGCTCGACACGCGTGCGGCCGGCCTTGCCGCCGAGATCGATGATCAGCTTGGCCAGGTGGCTGGCAGCAGCAAGTCCCTGTCCACGCGCGCCGCGCGCTACCAGCGGCTATGGCTTGAGAGTCAATTCGCCGACAAGCAACTCGCCAGCGCGATGGCTTCGCTTGAGGACGCCCGCAATGAAGCGCGGCGCAAACAGGCCTATGTCGAGCGCATCGTGCAACCCAACCTTCCCGACGATCCGCTGGAACCACGCAGGTTGCGTGGCATCCTCTCAACCCTGATCCTGGGGCTTGCGGCCTGGGCCATCATCAGCATGCTGGTTGCCGGGATGCTCGAGCATCGGGACTGAGCGTCACGCCATGCCTTCGCAGCTCGCAGCCATCGGACGAAGCGCGCAAATTCAGGGGCGCGTGATCTACGCACTGCTGATGCGCGAAATCCTGACGCGCTACGGACGGCACAATATCGGCTTTCTCTGGTTGTTCATCGAACCCATGTTGTTCACGACCGGCGTCACGATCCTGTGGACGCTCACACAGTCGCTGCATGGTTCCTCGCTGCCAATCGTCGCCTTCGCGCTCACGGGCTATTCCAGCGTCCTGTTGTGGCGCAACATGCCGGGGCGTTGCATTGGCGCGATCCAGCCCAACCTGGCGTTGATGTATCACCGCAATGTCCGCCCGATCGATATTTTTCTGGCTCGCATCCTCCTGGAAGCGGGCGGCGCGACAATCTCGTTCATGACGCTCAGCCTCTTCTACATCTATATCGGATGGCTCGATCCTCCCGTCGATGTGCTCGTCGTGGCCGGGGGATGGTTCATGATCGCATGGTTCGGCGCCGGTCTCGGCATGTTCCTGGGCGCTCTGTCGGAGAAAAGCGAACTTGTCGAAAGGCTGTGGCACCCGATCTCCTACCTGGCCTTTCCATTGTCCGGCGCGGCCTTCATGGTCGATGCGCTCCCGCCCGCCGCACAGAAATATGCTCTTTACGTGCCGATGGTGAACGGCGTCGAGATTGTGCGCCAGGGCTATTTCGGCGACCAAGTCCGCGTTCACTACGATCTCCTCTACATGCTTACCTGCTGTGTGGTGCTCACCGTTCTGGCCCTGGCCCAAACCGCCGTGATCAACAGGGGAATCACGCCCGAATGATCACGGCCGAACACGTCCACAAGATCTACCCCACCCGCGCCGGCGACAGGGTCGTGCTGAGGGATATATCGTTCGCGCTCGCGCGTGGCGAAAAACTGGGCGTGCTGGGCCGCAACGGTGCCGGCAAGTCCACGCTGGCGCGGCTTTTGAGCGGCGCCGAGCGACCGACATCAGGCAAGGTTACGCAGGACATGTCGGTATCCTGGCCGCTCGCTTTCGGAGGCGCTTTCCAGAACGCGCTGACAGGGCTCGACAACGTCCGTTTCATCAGCCGGATCTACCGGCAGGATTATCAGCGCAACATCGATTTCGTCGCTGATTTCACCGAGCTGGGCCTCTATCTTAAAGAACCGGTTCGCTCCTACTCACAGGGCATGCGGGCACGGCTGGCATTCGCCGTCTCGATGATCATCGAATTCGACTGCTATCTCATCGACGAGGTGAGCGCCGTCGGCGATGCCAGATTTCACGAACGCTGCGAAGTCGAGCTGTTCGAGAAGCGCGGAGATCGCGCGATGCTCATCATTTCGCACGATCCGGAATATGTGCGCAGGCATTGCGGCCGATTTGCCGTCCTCCATGATGGCGACATGCTGTTCTATCCCGATTTCGATCAGGCCTATGAGGCGCATCTGCGCAACCTGCACGAAACCGGCTGAGCCATCGAAAAGCCGATCGACCGTTCGCGAAGAATGATCGAATTTTGCAATTCGTTGATATCCATGACGGCCTGTGGAATGATGCCTTGTTGCCGGCAATGAACGCCAGTCCATCCGCCGCCTGACGCAGGTGCCACAGGCGATCCGGTTCAGATCGAAGCGGATCATCCCATGGCAATTGTGTGTTGACCGCGATCCCCGAGCCGGGAGGTGATTCCACCTGCCTCGAAATCACTCTAGGAAGGCGGCCACGCCCCTCCGCCTCAACCGGGCTTGATGCCGCATCGAAAAGGCCACCATGAGCGCGAATATCATTCTCCAGGAATTCGACTTCACACAGCCCCACCTGGATCTTTCACTGGATGGCTTCTCGGGAGTCGAACCAATCGGTCGATGGACAGATGGTGAAATCGCCCGGATCATGGTTGCCGGCGATACCGACCGGCCACGGGAACTGGTGTTGACGCTGGACGCCCGGCCCTTCGTCGCCCCGGATATCGGTGCACAGCTTGTGACGGTCATCGTGAATGGAACAACCGCTGCAACCCTGCGCTTCTCCGCACACTTTCAACGCGAAATCCTGGAGGTACCGGTGTCGCTTGCCGAGGATAACGTCGGCAAGCCGCTGGAGATCCTGCTCAACATCGACCATCCTGGCCAGCCTTCCCGCTATGGCATGGGCGACGACGGCCGCAATCTCGGCCTGTTGCTGAAGAGCCTGGCGGTGAAGACGCGTCCGGCGGATAGGGACGAGACTTCGTCCAGCCCTTACAAGGGGCTACCAGCCCATCAATTCTGGCGCCGATCGATTTCCACGGTCGAACCTCACCGGATCGATCCTGTGACGCAAACGCGTTTCAAGATCGGGCGGAATGCCCAGGTCGGTACGGCCGGAAGCTGTTTTGCGCAGCACATATCGCGGCGGATCATGGCGTCAGGTTTCAATTATCTCGTCACTGAAACCGGCGAAGGCTTCGATGAACAGGCGCGCGTGGCCAACAATTACGGCGTCTTTTCCGCACGCTACGGCAATATCTACACCACCGTCCAACTGCTGCAGCTCTTCGAAGAGGCTTTCGGCGAACGCGTTCCCCTTGATCGGGCGTGGATCAGGCCGGACGGGCGTTTCATTGACCCCTACCGCCAGCAAGTCGAACCGCCGGGCTTCGCCGATGAGGATGCCGTTCTCGCGGACAGGAGCAGGCACCTTGCCGCGGTACGCCGCCTGTTCGAGGACACCGACATCTTCGTCTTCACCCTGGGCCTGACCGAAGCCTGGCGATCGCGTCGGGACGGATCGGTCTTTTCGGCCGCCCCAGGGGTCGTGGGGGGCGCTTTCGACGATACAGAGCATGAATTCGTCAATTTCGACGTGGCCCAGACCTATGACGCACTGAGCCGCTTCCTGGAAAAGCTCCACGTCATCAATCCCGGTGTCAAAGTCCTGCTGACAGTCTCCCCAATTCCCTTGATCGCGACATATGAGCCGCGCTCGGTGCTCGTCTCGACCACCTACAGCAAGTCCGTGCTACGCGTGGCGGCTGAAATGGCGATCAGGGAATTCGATTGGGTGGACTATTTCCCCTCCTACGAGATCATCACCGGCAGCTTTTCGGGCGGCCTCTACTACCAGCCGGACTGGCGCGAGGTGAATGCACTGGGTGTTTCCCATGCGATGCGCTGCTTCATGAATAATTACATCGAAGGACGCGGGAGCACGGCCACCGACATCGCGCCCGAGGCCGTACGCTCAGCCTCGGCCAGCGACATCGTCTGCGACGAAGAAATCATGGATAGTGTGAGGATCTGATGTCATTCATGGAGCAGTGGCTCGTCATTTCGAACTGCCAGACCTTCGGCCTCGCCAATTGCCTTCAGGCGCAGGCCGACGATGTCCTTGTCACCGGCGTGGATACCCTCCTCTTCAACTCGGATCCCGAGCGCTTCAATTCGGAAATGGAGCGCTACAGCAAGCTGTTCATCGCCGACGGCGTCAAGGCCGAGTTGGCGTCCGCCCGGATCGATAGGATCGCCGACCATATCGCCCTTCCGATGTTCACGTGCCGGGCATTCCACCCCGATCTTGTCTATCTCCTGCATGATGGCCGCCCGGTCGGTGGACCGGCCGGCGACTATCATTCAGCAATCGCCTATGCCTGCTTCCTCAAGAAAATGAGCGTCGCCGATACAATCCAACGCTTTACCGGCAGCTTTCTCGAACGCTGCGGCTATATGGGCATGTGGTTGCCCGAACGTGACCGCCTGATCGGCGAACTGGCGGGCTTGGGGCTCGACATCAGCCTTCCGATCCGATCATGGGGCCGGCAAGGCGCGTTCATGTACAGCATCAACCACCCGCGCATCCATGTCTTGCACGACATCGCCGCCGAACTTTTGCGCGCCCTAAACAAGAAGCCCTTCGCCAATGCCATCGTTCCGCACGACAATCTCGCAGCCGGCGCCGGCTTTGCGGTCTATCCGGAAATCGGCGAGGCATTGGGAGTGCCCGGTAGCTATACATTCAAGAATGTGGGCAGCTACCGGCCGCTCGACCTGGCGAGCTTCCTTACGGGCTGCTTCGAAAGCTATGAACGGCTTGCCGCCGGTTCAATCGAGCCACATCCCCTGTTTCAACGTCAAATCGATCATATCTGCGAACTGGTCTGACTGCTGGCCGCCCAGGAGGGATCGACCGGAAAAAGCCATCGGGAGCCCCGTATGGGCGCCGCTTGGGGCGGACTTCGCAAGACCTGAATCGCGAAGTGCGCAGCAAGCTGTTGCATCAACGTGATTTAAGCTTCGCTGACCTGCGGATTCGAGTCGTCAGATGGGGCCATCCGACTGGAAATCGCTCCTGATGTTTGCGATCATATGGCTTCTGCGGAAGACCGATCCCCGACCGCGCGGGAGGGCGGGCTTTTTCCGCACGATGCCCTAGATATCGCGCAGGGAGCACAACTCCCCGATCGCGCAGGAGATATGGTACAGCGAGCTGCCAGGCGCCAGTTCCTCGATGAAGCTCCCGTCCTCATTCATCTTGTCGCGCCACAAGCTCGGCATGCCGGGCAGGAAGTAAACGCGCAGGCCAAGCCAGGCATCGGCCACTTCGCCCAAGTCCTCTTCGCTTCCGGTCCGATGATAGCGCACCACCGCCACCTTCAGCCGTTCGGTCTGCGGCCAGAGGCGGGCCTTGCCATTGATCACCACCCCGTCGGTCAGCACTTCATTGATGGTCACGCCGCGTTCGCGGTCGATGCCCCATCGGCGGCCGAAACCAGTCAACGCGTCGGAAGCAGCGACGGCGTTGGCCCCCCCCCACGAAGCCAGGCGCTCGAACAGCCAGGCCCATTCGAAGCAATGGCCGGGTTCGGCGATGCGCCCCTGCTCCCCGGGTGCCGCCGTCCAGTCCTCGTCAAAATATTCGAGCAGTGCTCCTGACGCGGGATCGATAAAACGGGTTCGGCACAAATCGGCGATGCCGAACGCCGCATCGGCGAACCGTTTCCGCCCGCTCGCCTCATGAAGCGCGCTGAACGCCTCCAGCAAGTGCATATGCGGATTCTGGCGGCGGACGGAGGGATCCACGATCTCACCCTCGCTGAACCCGCCCCGCTGGTGCGCCCACTTGGCCTCGATAGTGTCGAGCAGAGCCTCGGCCTCATCGAAAAACAGGGGCTCGGCAAGAGCGCCGCCCGCAGTGCCGAGCGCGAACAGCACGAAAGCCTGATCGTAGAGATCCGCGCGACGATCGAGTATCTCAGCATCCCGGTCGAGGCGATGGACGAAGAAACCGTCGGCGCGCCTGGCGCGCACGAGCAGAACGCGCATGGTCTCGTCGACCAACATACGCCACGGGCCCGTCCAGCCCGCCTTGCCCGCCGCGACCATCGAATAAATGTGACGCGCTTGCACGAAGGTACGGAAATAATCGTCCTTCGGAATCCCCTCCAGCGTCATCCGTTCGGGAAAAAGCCCCGATGCGGTCCTTCCCCGACTGCTCCAGAAGGGAGCCGCGACGCCGGTCAGCCAGTTACGCGCTTCCTGCTCAAGTTCCGCGATACGCTGCGTCATACTGTAGGTTCCGTACAATTATTCTGGCGGACAAGGAGCGGGGCGACGAATTCGCGCAAGTCTCCGCCGGTGAACTTGTGCGCGGCGATGCCGGCGCTGCGAGCCGCAGCAAGGTCGGTTTCCTGGTCGCCCACCAGATGGCTGGCGCGGATGTCTATCTGCCAATGCTCCAACAGATCGAGCAGCATCCCCGGCTCGGGTTTACGCCAAGGATGGGCCCGGCTGTATTCAGCAACGGTGCCTTCCGGATGATGGGGGCAAAAACGCCAGTCGTCGATATGGGCGCCTTCAACGCGCAGTTGCTCGTTCATCCAGTCGAACAGGTCTTGCACGTTCGACACCGGATAATAGCCGCGGGCCACACCGGCCTGATTGGTCACGACGAAAACGTAATAGCCCAAGTCGTTGGCCAGGCGGACGGCTTCCCTCGCACCATCGATCCAGCGGAATCGTTCGATCGTTCCGACATAGCCATCGTCGTGATTGAGTACGCCATCGCGGTCCAGGAACAGCGCGGGCTTGCGGCGCTGAGCAGGCACCTCGACCTGACTGCGCTCGTAGGATTCCGGAACGCCTATATCGAGGAAATACCCCTCGAAGCTTCGCGCGTGCAGTTTCCCCTCCGCGGCCAGCGCGGGCAATATGTCCTGTTCGATCGAGAAGCGCTCGCCATATCCGGTCACATGATCCCGAGACAGGCAATAGGCCCCTCCGTTCACATAATATGGCGGCACGATGGCCTTGCCACGCGGTACGACCGCCCTTACCTGCCCATCGCGCGCGAAATCGATGGTTTCATATCGATCCGCCAAGGGCACTTCGCGAACTGCAAGCGCCGCACCGCCGGAACCGTCGTCGGCACACAGTTCGTTCCAGTTACAGTCGAACCAGGTGTCGCCATTCAACAGTAGAAAACGGCTATCCAGCCTGTGAAGCGCATTGGCGACAGCGCCGCCGGTCCCGAGAGGCTCCGGCTCCACGACCACATCGATGCTCTTCCCCCGCGGCAAATTCGTCTGCAGCGCCTCCACAAAATCGAACACACGTTCCGACTTGTACCCGGCGAGCAGCACCACGTCGCGAAAACCCTTCCGCCACGCTTCCTGAATCAGCAGTTCGATGAACGGCGTGCCGCCGACCGGCAGCAGCGGCTTGGGCGTCTCGCGAGTCAGGGTTCCGAGGCGGGTGCCCAGGCCTCCGAGCAGGATCGCGCATTGATCAACCATGCGGATAGCACTCCGCCCCCGTCGCCATTGCCATCATTCCGGCACCGACCAGGCTTCCACGCCTTCAAAAGTCAGGCGCACCGCGCTGGCTTGCCCCCCCGCCTCGTTGAGGGCCTCGATCAGGCGATGACGCAAGGACGGGTCGGCCAGCAGCATGATGAAACCACCCCCGCCCGCACCCGAGACCTTGCCGCCCCAGGCCCCATTGCCCAGGGCAACGTCGAGCAAGCTGTCGATAGTCCCGTTGGAAATGGTCGAGGCCGTGTTCTTCTTGGATAACCAAGCCTGTTGCAGCACGTCGGCCGTCTGCCGGATCTGCCCGCCGAGCAACATCGTTTTCATGCTGATCGCATGGTTCTTGATTTCATGCATCGAAGCGATCGTCCTGTCGTCCATCTGCTTCAAGCCGGAGACCTGATCCTCGATGATCCGCGCAGACTCCCGCGACTGTCCGCTAAAACAGATGACCAGTGAGGATTCGAACTCGTTCAGATATTCGCGGTGCAGGCGGAGCGGATTGACGATGACCCCGCTGCCGCCCTTCAGAAATTCGATGAAGTTGAAGCCGCCGAACGCTGCAGCATATTGATCCTGCTTGCCACCGAGCATTCCAAGCTGAACCCGTTCCAGATCATAGGCCATTTCAGCGATCTCATAGGGCCCGAGCGGCAGCTTCATCGCGAGCGCGAAGGCTTCGATTAGCGCCACCGTCAGCGCCGAGGACGCGCCCAGGCCCGATCCGGCTGGCACGTCGATCGTGGTCGAAATGGTGAGCGGCATGGCCCGCCCGTCATTGTAACGTTCCATCATGAGCTTGTATGTCGCGCGATGCAGGACGAGACCTTCACGGATCTCGAAATCGAGATCGCAGGCCAGCTCGTCCTCCCGCCCCAGATCATCAGCGCGGAACAGGATCCGGGCATCATCCCGGCTTGCAAGATGGGCATAGGCATAGCGATCGATCGTCGCATTGAGCACGACACCGCCAAAGTCGTCGCAATAGGGCTTCAGATCCGTACCGCCGCCTCCCAAACCCAGACGCAACGGCGCACGTGCCCGGACGTTTCGGTGGATCAGCCGTTCGAACATTTGATGATCTCGTTTCAGTTCAGGAGAAAAATCAGAGGGAAACGCCGACAAGCTGCAGCAGTTTCCGGACCGGCCAGCGCCGCATCTTGCGCTGGCGGGCAAGCAGGTCTTCGAGGCCCACCAGATTGGCATCGGCAGCCCTGCCCTCTGCGCTTGTGCGCAGGCTGTAGATCACCGCCGCCTTGCTGCGGCCACCCCGAAGCGCTTTCATATAGGTCTGGAGTCCGCCTTCATCGGCTTCGCGCAACAGCAGCTTGCGATAGGCCTCGCGCACAAAATCGCTTCCATCGATGGCCATCAACTGATCGACGGTCACGACTTCGCCGTCGGGCATCCGCGCGCGCGCGACCAGCCCGGGCTCACTTGCGGCGGGAGAATCGGAACTCACATTGTCTTTGGCAAGCGGCAAGGGCCTGCTCCAGGCCTTGCCCCTTTGCTCCGGAGCGGCGGCCAGCAGTCGATCCGCGAGCATGTCCAACCGATCGAACTGTGTGGTCAGTTGCGAAACGCTCCGGGCAAAATGGTCGAGTTCAACGGCAAGATCGCTGATCATGCCAGCCCGGATCGCCGCGATGCGCACCGCATCGACGATCAATTCCCGCTCCAGGCCATCTGCGGCGGCATCTGCGAGAACCGAACCTTCCGCGCCTTCCGGCTCGCGACCGAAGAATTCGGCAAATGCCGCTCCAGGCGAAACAAACTGGCGATCAGTGGGCCGTTGCACGAGGGACGCCGAGCGGTTCGCATTCAGACACTCGGCAGACCACGAGACGAACAGCGACGACGAGGCGATATCGCCCCGCAAGGTTCCATAGAGAAGCAACCGGGCGGCAAGCAGTCGTGCGTCATTCCCATTCCCGGGCGCGCCCTGTTCGATGTCGACCAGCGCCAATTCCGCAGATTTGGGCGTTCGTCCAAAGAACACCGAGAATCCCGCCAAGAGCTGGCGGGTTGGAAGCGCGATGACGGCATTTACCTTGCCGGCGATCGCGTGCACGTCGATGCGTTTCGGCGCCGCCAGCTTCGCGCGAGTCGCCAATTGGTGGACCAGGTCGAGATGACTGCCCGAATCCCTCACCCGTCGCAGGCAAGCTTCCGACAGAAGCAGACGAAGCAGGACTTTCTCGCGCCCATGCCGCGACCGCAGCACGGTCTCGAAACGTGCCCGGGCATCTCGCGAGGGGAGTTGTCCGGTCAGATCGAGACTGGCGATCTCCAGGAATTCTCCGTCGTCATCAACCAGCATCGCCCTTTCAACCGCAGCCTCGTTGGCGAGTTGATCGAGCACATGCAGCTTCCAGCCGATCGTGGGCAACGCAACCGCGTCGAAATACCCCTCCGGAGACTTGTGCAGAACGCCCGAAGCAAGCCGCTCCCGATACTCCTTGCTCCCGATCGCGGTGCGCAGATATGTCGTACGCAATTGCTCGCGTTCGTCATAGGGCATGTGCGCCCCAACCTCATCGGGGGCCGGAGCGCGCATCAGCAAGTCCGTATAGATTGCATCATAGAATGCAGGAAAGGCGGGGATCCGCATGAGTCGTCGAAACCGTGCCTGCCATTGCTTGGCAAAGTTGGTCGGCACATAGTTCGGCACTTCCAGAGTCCCGGCCACGGCATCGTTCACCAGGCGCGCGGGAAGCATCCGTGGGTAGGCTGCCAAAAGATTGAGCACGAGTTCCCCGTTGGACCAGCCCGCTCGTTCCGCCTTGATCTGCCACCGGATCACATCCCGCTCGCCAATACCGGGAATGGCGCCGCCAAGCAGGTGCTCGATGAGTTCGGTCCGATCCAACTGCCTCATCAACGTCAGCGAGGCCAGGATGCCAAGGCGGGACTTATAACTCGTCGATGACTCATAATCCGGCGATGGGGGCGCCTTTTCCACGATCAAGGCGGCCAGGCCATCGACAAATGCCTGCCATGTCGGCAACGCCAGCGTCTCAATCTCGGCCTGCAAGGCCAGGATCGCGTCGTCGTCGAGCAGGCTGCGCACAGCCTGTTCGAGCCCGTCACCATCGTGCGCCGCCACACGCAGTTGGCCGCCGGAAGCAAGATCCAGAATGCTGGGAAGGTCGGCGGTCACGATGCAGGGAACGCCCAGCGCCAGGCTCTCCACCGGCGGTGATCCGAAGCCCTCTGCCACCGACATATAGATCGTCGCGCGGCAATCCATCATGAGATCCCGCAACTCGTCGTCTGCGGGGCTGTCGACCCAGCGCAACCAGGCGTGACGCTCGAAGGCAGCCTTCAATTCCAATTTGTCGTCTGGTTCCAGCCACCCCATCTTGCCGGCGAAGCATAGACGTGCGTCATGCCCCTGGGCCTGTAGCCGCTCGAATGCCCGCAAGATGTGCAAAGATTGCTTGCGAGGTTCGAGAGTGCCCACCACGAGGAACTCAAGCGATCGTGGTGCGGTTTTCCTGTAGGTGCGGCCGAGACCGTCGGCACCGGGAGCAATGACGCGATAAGGCCGATTGTCGCCACGATTGATCCGGTTCACAAACACGTCGCGTGTCGTGGTGGAAGTGAAGATATTATGCGTGTATTTTCGCCTGTTCGCCAAGGACAACGCAACGTTGTCAGCCGTACGCCAGTCGGTCGAGAAAAACTCCGAATGCGTCCATGACAGGAAATCATGGCATAGATTGAATATCTTCTCAGGGCGCGTCGCGGCGGCAAGGCTGAAGAATTCCAGATTCAGGGATTCCTCGAGTGAGATGACGGCGCGACAGGCTTCCAGGGCCTCGACGACCGACACTTCGCAGAGAATACGGTTCCTTGCGGAAAGAAGTCCGATCCAGCCAGGGCTGGAGTCGATCGCGAGGTCGTCGAATTCCCGGGCAAGCGATCTCAGGATATCGTCATTCTCCTCGAACAGTTCGCGCACGTGTTCGAAGAAACCGGGATCGAGTATCCCGATCCGGTCCATGCCCAATTCGACGAAAGCGATCGTATCGTCCAGATAAGGCCAGCGAGAGCAGAATTCATAGCAGACGCGCTGAATACCCGTTCGCATCGGATTCGACACGAGATTATTGAAATTTATAAGGAACTTGTCGCGGATCAGGGCCTGCGCGAGACTGGCTGTCGTCATTCCAGCCGCTCTCAATGCCGGCCAGGGAAGAGAAGGGACAGAAATTTCCGCGCGTACCGGCCAAAGTCATGTCTTGCGGCAAAGTCCTCCCATCCCGGGCCAGGCCGCTCTTCATAACTTTTCGCCCGGATCATCTCGGCCAGTTGTTCCGCATATATGGTGGGCGATGCCTTGTCGCTGACCCGCCGCACCATCGCCGGAGCCTCGATCGATCGGGCAAGGTTTTCCGACGCCACGCCGTGCATACCCGCCGAAACCGCATCGAGAAGCGCTCCCGACACTTGCCCGAACGGTATCTGCCGTATCTGAAGGACGATATCGACCGCCTTCAAATGTTGAATGTAATCCGCCTCGGATACAGCGCCCTTTATCATGACATGGTCCTGCAGCCCATATTGCGCGATACGATCCCTCAGTTCGCCACCGAGCACCTGATCGACCGGTCCGACGAAAAGAAACTGGAAGTCGATCCCCCAATCAGCGAGTTCCTTCATGACGAACAGGCACTGCTTTGCCCCCTTGAGCATGTGCACTTCACCAAAAGAGGCGATGCAGGGGCGCGAGGGTGCGATACCCAGGGCCAGCTTCGCTTGAAGGCGCGCTTCTGACGTCAGTTCGCTTCGCTCGAATGGATAGGGCATGGCCACCGGAAAATAACTCGCCTCAACACCGTAGAGGCTGCGCAGCAGCGCCGCCGACGTCGGACTGTGAACGATGGTAGGGCTCGCGTACCTTACAATCTCCTGAAGGAAAGGGCGCCCGTAACTGGCGAGATTACCGATGACCCGTCCCGGATCAGACACATCGACCGGGGCACCATATTCCTCCGACAGAAGGGCGCCAAGTCGCTTGCCGCCGTAACGATGATTGAGGAAATCAATCATGTGCGCGTCGTGAAGAATAAGCGCACCACCATGTTCGCGCATCAGATCGAAGATCTTCAGATACATCGGATGATTGCCGAGCACATAGACGATCCCGTCATAGCGCTCGGGATCGAAATGCCCATCCAGCCGAAATACGGCGTTCACCCGAGAGCGGTGCGCCGGAAGCATGTCGCCGTCAGTCCAGATTTCAACGTCCGCAACCTCCGCCAGCGCCATTGCAAAATCCAGCGACGAATGCGGGGGGCCGCCCTTTTGCGGAAAGATCGGCGTGACTAGGGCAATCCTGGGTCGCTCCGGGACCGCAGGCGGAGAGATTGTCGGCAGCGATGCCACGATGCGGGCCCAGAGCGCACCATAGTCCGGCCTTTCGTGCCGCGGTGACGGAACGACCGGCAATGCCGCCAATTCACCTATGTCCTGCACCTCCAGCACATCTCCCACGGCGACGCACCGGCCTCCAAACTGCATAACCTCCGACATCGACAGGGCTTCGGCACCGCCTTCCCTGGGAACCAGCACAGCAAGTGATCGGCGTGCGATCCGCGCCAGCAGCGCGGGGCCGGCACGCAGGACTGAAATCTCAGGCGCATCGACGACGCTCCTGTCGCCGCAGACGAGAATCCGTGCCGGATTGCGCCGGGTCAGGCCCAGCACAGCACGCATGATATCCTTGTCCGTCGCCAGGGCTCCATCAACCGCTATGACAGGAACCGAGTCGCCGAAGAGCATTTCCAGCTGGGTGGCGTCCAGCGGATCGGGTTCCCCGCGCAGATCTTCTTCCACGATAACGGGAAGCGCCACCCTCAGTTCCTCATCGGCCTCACAGTCGCTCGCCGTCGAACGCAAACGAAGCACCAGGATCTGCCTGCCATCCGCCGGATCGGCCAAGCCGCCATCGACTATGGTGACGACCTGGGTCATCGCCCGAAGCTGAGGCGAAAACAAATCTCGCAACCCTGCGCCCGAACCGGCCAGCTCGACGACAATCACCGGCTCTCGAGAAAAGGGCAGAGAACAGACGACGCGTTCAGACAGATGCGCAACGGCGGATGGGATCTCTTGCGCATGATTCGCAAAGATTTTTACGGACACTTCTTCCGGAACAGATGAAATCACCCCATCGATAAGATGGACGAATATCCGATCTACTGGCCTATAGAGTAAAATACTCTTTTGCAGCTGACGTATGTCAAAAACAATACAATCAGCCATCATGAAGTTTCCGCAACGAGCACATTTGCAATCACACACAACCCAGCGACACTACAAGCACATCGGCGGCACGTGCATATTGTGGAACACCGCCTCATATCAGTCCATGAAACCGAATTCATATGCTTGCGCCCGCTTTGAGCAGAAGCGATTGCCACACAAAGCGTGAGTCAACAACCTGTAGATCGATGCCGGCGGGTGCCGGAAATATGGAGAAGGCGGCAATCGGCCGCGATTACGCGCGAAATCCGCAAGCATGGCCATCCAAAGGCCAGGATGTGATCACCCCGGAACAGCCATTGGCCAAGGGCAATCTGATTTTCTGCTGCATTGAGAAATGGTAGCGGAGGAGGGACTTGAACCCCCGACACGCGGATTATGATTCCGCTGCTCTAACCAGCTGAGCTACTCCGCCCCAAGGCGTGCGCCGTAGCGCGGAGGCGGGCTATAGTGAGGCTTGGGGAGTCGGTCAACCACGGAACGGATGGCGCGATGCAACTTCCCATGAACCGTCGCGATAATGTCATGCGGCAAGCCCGGAGATCGTGAGCGGCCTGGGCTTGAAACCCGCGGAAAGGCTACGCTGGAGCGCGCGTGCGGCCATGGGTTCCACCTTGTTCTGGATGGTCACATGCGGCCGCCAGGGCGCGCGATCCTGCGGTATCAGCAGCGGATCGAAGGCATCGGCGAGCGCGTCGCGGATATCCTCCAGCGGCGGGCTGGAGACAGCGTACGCGGTGCCCCGGCCCAGATCCATGATCCCCGTGATCATCGCTTCGGGCGGACGCGCCCTCGCCGCCTCCCCCAACCGCGCGCGCAACTCCGGCGCCACCGAAGGCGGCAGATGGTGGAACAGCGTCAGATGCGCGTCGAGCCGGTTACGCTCGGCCGGATAATGTTCGGTTCGCAGCGCGGTCAGCCGCGCATGATCGCTCGCACCGAACAGAGCCGACACGATGATCGGCGCGGATGCCGTATGCGATCCCGAGGACGCTCGCGCATCCGGGATCGTTTCGCTCAAACGCCGCGCGGGCTCGATCGGCTTTCGATGAGACCTGCTCATCGAAAGCCGATCTAGATCTCGACCTGGCTGCCGAGTTCGACCACCCGGTTGGTCGGCAGCTTGAAGAAGTCCATCGCGCTTTCCGAATTGCGCATCATCCAGGCGAACAGCCGCTCGCGCCACAGCGCCATGCCCGGCCGTTCCGACGGCAGCAGCGTCTGCCGCGCGAGGAAGAAGCTGGTGTCCATCATCTTGAATTCGGCGCCGCAGCCGGTGACGAGCTTGAGCGCGGCGGGCACATCGGGTTCCTGCATGAAGCCGAACTTGATGACGAGCCGGTGGAACCCCTGCCCGAGATCCTCGAGCATGCAGCGATTCTCCTGCACGACGAAGGGCACGTCGGCGATCTTCACGGTCAGCAGTATAACACGATCGTGAAGCACCTTGTTGTGCTTGAGATTGTGGAGCAACGCATGCGGCACGCCGTCCGCCGTCGACGTCATGAACACGGCGGTGCCGGGCACGCGCGTCGCCGAATTGGCGGCGGAGGTGACGAACACCTTCACCGGCATCGCCGCCTCGCGCATCCGTTCGATCATCAGCTTGCGGCCGCGTGACCAGGTTGTGAGCATGGTGAAGGCGAAGAAGCCGACGGCAAGCGGGAACCAGCCGCCATCGGGCACCTTGGTCAGGTTCGCCGCGAAATAGGCGAGATCGACGACCAGGAAGATGGTGATCGCCAGCGTCGCGCCCAGCTTGTTCCACTTCCAGAGGCTGAACAGCACGACGGCGAGCAGGCAGGTATCGATGAACATCGCGCCCGTCACCGCGATGCCATAGGCGGCGGCGAGATTGCTCGACGATCCGAAGAACAGCACCAGCACGATCACCGCCACGCACAGCGCCCAGTTGATCACCGGAATATAGATCTGCCCGGCCGCGCTGGCGCTGGTGTGGAGGATCTGCATGCGCGGCATGAAGCCGAGCTGGATCGCCTGCTGCGTCAGCGAGAAGGCGCCCGAGATCACAGCCTGGCTGGCAATGACCGTCGCCATCAGCGCGATGACGACGAGCGGCAGACGGAAAGCCTCGGGCGCGAGGATGAAGAAGGGGTTCTTGATCGCCTCTGCGGCGCCCGCCGGATCGAGCGACAGGATCATCGCCCCCTGCCCCAGATAATTGAGCATCAGCGCGGGCAGCACGAAGAACAGCCAGGAGACACGGATCGGATTGCGCCCGAAATGCCCCATATCCGCGTAAAGCGCCTCCGCGCCCGTCACCGCCAGCACCACCGAACCCAGCGCCAGGAAGGCCAGCAGCTTTTCGGCCATGAAGAACTGGACGGCATACCAGGGGTTGAGCGCGATCAGCACCGAAGGGTCGCGGATCACGTGCATCAACCCGAGCACGGCGATGGTCATGAAATAGACCAGCATGATCGGGCCGAAAAGCTGGCCGACGCGCGCGGTTCCCCGCGCCTGGATCGAGAAGATGAAGATCAGGATGGCAACCGCGATCGGCAGCACCCAGGGGCCGAAATGCGGATCGACGGTGACCAGACCTTCGGACGCAGACAACACCGACATCGCCGGCGTGATCATCGAATCGCCGTAGAACAAGGCGGTCGCGAATACGCCCAGCATCACGATCGGCGCGGTCCAGCGCTTGGCGCTGCCCGTTTCGCGGTTGATCAGCGCGAGCAGGGCAAGGCTGCCGCCCTCTCCCTTGTTGTCGGCACGCATGATGATGCTGACATATTTGATCGTCACCACGATCATCATTGACCAGAAGATCAGGCTCAGCACGCCATAGATATGGAGCTGATCGGGCGGGAGCCTGTGATGCTCGGACGTGAAGGTTTCGCGAAAGGCGTAGATCGGGCTGGTGCCGATGTCGCCGAAGACGATGCCGATCGCCGCGACCGCCAGCTTCACCAGAGGCTGGCTGTCCGGTGCGTGTGAAGACCCGTCAGCCTCCACATCCGTTGCCGATGTGCTCATGGGGGCGTCAGCGCGCCAGAATGTCTAGGAAAAAGGCCATAAAAGACCGACTCTCAACCGCCCCGGCAATGGAGCCCGCGGGCCATTAGCACCTCGTTCATCGCACAGCAATATGCGGCCCGTGCGATGGGGCAGGGATGCAGATGCATCCGCACCTAAACCATCGGAGTAGAGCCTGATTCAGGCTCTAGCGACGCTCAAGCCCCCCGCGCGGGCTGATATCCGGATACGACGAGCTTAGCTCATCCATCCGGATATCAATCCCCCGCCGCCAGCGTACGGATCGTGAACTGGGTGACCAGCCGGTGGACCCCAGGCAGCGCCGAGAGGATTTCGCGGTGGACGCGTTCATAACTGTCGTCTGCACGCACCAGCACCTTGATCAGATAATCGGATTCTCCGCTCATCAGATGGGCTTCACGGACCTGGGTTGTGCGCGCGAGCGCGGCCTCGAACGCCATCATCGTCGCCTGGCGTTGATCGACCAGAGTGACCGATACGAACACGGTCGACGGATTGCCTTGCGCGGCGCTCGACAGCCGGGCGCGATAACCGAGGATGAGCCCGTCCTCCTCCAGCGCCTTCACCCGCCGATGCGCTGCGGACGGCGACAGTCCGACGCGGGCGCCGAGCTGTTCGCTGGTCAGCGCCGAGTCGTTGACGAGCTGAGCGAGAATCTTGCGGTCTATTGCATCCATGCCAGATCATCTTGCACAAATTTCGGAATCTGCACAATCACATCCCGATCAACGCCTTCACATCCCTTCATTTTGCAAGCACTTCCCGCCCGATCGGGATTATTCTGCGCCAAATCCTGATACAGGAGAGAGCGATGCGCATTGGCGTTCCCAAGGAAATCAAGAATCACGAATATCGCGTCGGCCTGACCCCCGCGTCGGTCGCCGAACTGATCGCGGCCGGCCATGACGTGGTGGTCGAAACCAGGGCCGGATCGGGCATCGATTTCGGCGACGACGACTATGTCGCCGCTGGCGCCACGATCGCGGCCACCGCCGCCGAAGTGTTCGCGAAGGCCGACATGATCGTGAAGGTGAAGGAACCGCAGCCGCAGGAAATCGCGCTGCTGGAGCCCCGCCATCTGCTTTTCACCTATCTCCACCTGGCCGCCGACAAGCCCCAGGCCGAAGGGCTGATGAAGTCGGGCGCGACCTGCATCGCCTATGAGACGGTGACCTCGCCCAGCCGCGGCCTGCCACTGCTCAAGCCGATGTCCGAAGTCGCCGGGCGCATGTCGGTACAGGTCGGCGCGCATTATCTGGAGAAGGAACAGGGCGGACGCGGCGTGCTGCTGGGCGGCGTGCCCGGGGTCGCCCCCGCGCGGGTCGCGATCCTGGGCGGCGGCGTCGCCGGCGTGAACGCGGCGCAGATGGCGGTCGGCATGCGCGCCGACGTGACCATCTACGACATCAGCAACGATCGCCTGGCGGAACTCGACATGTTCTTCTCCAGCCAGATCAAGACCGCCTATGCCAGCAAGGCGGCGATCGCGGCGGCGGTGAAGAACGCGCACCTCGTGATCGGCGCGGTGCTGGTGCCCGGCGCCGCCGCGCCCAAGCTGGTGACGCGCGACATGCTGAAGACGATGAAGCGCGGATCGGTTCTGGTCGATATCGCGATCGACCAGGGCGGCTGCTTCGAGACCAGTCACGCAACCACCCATGACGACCCGGTGTTCGAGGTGGAGGGCGTCATCCATTATTGCGTGGCGAACATGCCCGGCGCGGTCGCCCGCACATCGGCCTTCGCGCTCAACAACGCCACCCTGCCCTTCGCGCTGCGGCTCGCCAATCTGGGCGCGGAGGCGGCGATGGCCGCCGATCCCCATCTCGCGGCCGGCCTGAACGTATCGGGCGGCAAGATCCGGCATCAGGCTGTCGCCGAAGCGCTCGATCTGCCCTTCAACTGACCTGTCGGCCAAACCTGGCATCCCCGCGCACGTGGGGATGACAGGCCAGCTCCAAAGTCAGGACGCGCGTTGATCGGGTGCCGGTGCGGACGGTTCCTGCGCCGGCGGCCGGCCAAGCTGCACCCGCAACGCGCCAAGCCGCGCCTCCAGATCGGCGCGCCACGGCGCCTGCGGCGGCGTGCGTGCGAGCAGCGCGCTCCAGATCGCTTCGGCCTTGTCGAACTGGCCGGACTGGGCGAGCGCAAGCCCCATGAAGAAGGGCGGCCCTGGATGCTCGGGCGACAAGGTCGCGCCCGTCTGGAAGGCGTATTGCGCGGCCGGGGTCATCATGCCGTCGGCATGGTTGACCAGCGCGTTGCCGAGCCCGACCCACATGTCCGCGCTCTTTGGATAGGCCCGCACGCCGCCAAGCATCACCGTCACCGCATCGCGGGTGGAGCCGAGCCGGCCGAAGGTGTCGGCGGTGTCGAGCCATTGCGCCTCGGTGCCGAAACTGCCCATCATCGCCTTGCGCTGTTCGATCAGCTTGGGATCGATCTCGGCGGCCGCCGATCTCGCGGCGAGCGGCGTGCCGGCAAGCCCCGAGCTGCCCTGCCAGGCATAGCCGGCAAGCCCCAGCAACAGGCCGGCGCCCACCAGTTCCCAGCTCTGCCGCGGCAGTCGGCCGATACGCCACAGTGCCAGGAAGGCGACTGCCGCCATCGCGATGACCATCACCCAGCCCATCAGCGCCGCCTCCTGCGAAACCGTCCACGCGCCAGCCAGACGCCCGCACCCAGCAACAGCAGCGGCGCGATCCACAATATGGCGGTGCGCCCGGACAATGGAGGATCATAGCTGATCCATTCGCCGTACCGCTCGATCATCCAGGCGCGGATCTGGTCCGGCGTCTCACCGCGCTGGATCCGCTCGCGCACCATCGCGCGCATATCGCCCGCGATCTCCGCATCGCTGTCCGCGATCGACTGGCCCTGGCACACGACGCAGCGCAATGTTTCCATGAGCGCGGTCGCCTGCGCTTCCTGTTTCGGATCGGCCAGTTGCGTGTCCGCAAGCGCTGCGGCCGGCATCGACGAGTCCGCAAGCACCGGCATCGGCGCCAGGATCAGCAACAAGGCCAGGGCGCGCTTCACCGCGCCTTCCGCAACTGATCGAGGATGACGGGCACATGCTCGGGGCGAATATCGCCGATATGCTGATAGCGGATGATGCCCTTGCCATCGATCACGAAGGTTTCGGGCACGCCCGACGAACCCAGCGCCAGCTGGACGCGGCTGTCGACGTCCGACCCGATCCTTTTATACGGATTGCCGTGACGCTTCAGAAAGGCGGCCACATCCTCCGGTTTGTCACGGATCGCGATCGCATCGATCTGCACGCCCTGCCCGGCCAGTCCTTCGAGCACCGGCGCTTCGGCGATGCACGGCAGGCACCAGCTTGCAAAGATATTGAGCAGGCGCGGTTCGCCGCCTTCGGCGAGATCTGCCTGGCTGAGGCCGGCGATGCCGGGGGCGGCGGCGGGAAGCGCGAACTGCGGAAGCGGCTTGCCGATCAGCTTCGAGTCGATCGTCCGTTCCGCCGGATTGATCAGGCCATAGGCGACGATCCCGAAGAACAGTCCGAACACCGCCAGCGGCAACCACAGGAGCCACCCCTTCTTCATCACGCATAGGCCTTTCGATCATGGGCGCGCCGTTCGCGCCGGACACGGCCGACAAGCGACAGCAGGCCGCCGAGCGCGATCATGCCGCCGCCCAGCCAGATCAGCGTCACCCATGGCTTCCACCACAGGCGAAGCTGCCAGCGGCCCTGCTCATCCTCCTTGCCCAGCACCGTATAAAGCTGCCCATCGATCCGCGTCGCGATCGCGGCCTCGTTGGTTTCTGTCGGCGGCGACGAGAACATCCGCGCCTGCGGCTTGAGCACGAAGGGCTTGCCGTCGCCGCGCACGACGGTGAGCGTCGCTTCCAGCGCGGTCCAATTCGGCCCCGCGATCGGCTCGATCTTGTCGAAGCGCACGGTGAAGGGGCCAACGGTCTCGCTCTCGCCCAGCCGCGCGGCGACGAGCGTTTCCTTGGTAAAGCTGCTTTCGGCCGCCATGCCGACCATCGAGACGGCGATACCGAGATGCGCGATCACCATGCCCCAGACGAAGCCGGGCGTACGACGCAGATTGCGCTTCCAGAGCGGCGCCACGCTCGCGGCGGCAACGCCGGCGGCCACGACCAGGCCAAGCAGCGGCAGGATATGCGCGCGCGGCGCGAACGCCACGAGCGCGAACAGCGCGATCGCCGAGATCAGGACGGGCAAGGCGAGCCGGTTGACCAGCGGCTTCAATTCGTCCCGGCGCCATTTGAGCAGAGGCCCCGCCCCCATGATCGCGACCAGGATCAGCGCGATCGGCCCTGTGACGAGATTGAAATAGGGTGGCCCAACGGAAACCTTGAAGCCCAAAGCCTCGGTGATGAGAGGATAAAGCGTGCCGAGGAAGACCAGGCAAAGAATGACCGACAACAGCAGATTGTTGGCGACCAGCGCGCCTTCGCGGCTGACCGGATCGAATTGCGATCCTTCCTTCACCGTGCCGACGCGCAGCCCATAAAGCGCCATCGCCCCGCCGATATAGATGGCGAGCAGCGCGAGGATGAAACTGCCGCGCGTCGGATCGACCGCGAAAGCGTGGACCGAAGTCAAGACGCCCGATCGCACCAGGAAGGTACCGACCATCGACATCGAGAAGGCGACGACCGCCAGCATCACCGTCCAGGCGCGCAGCCCGTCGCGCGTGGCGAGCACCGTCACCGAATGGAGCAATGCGGTGGCCGCGAGCCACGGCATCAGCGAGGCGTTCTCGACGGGGTCCCAGAACCACCAGCCGCCCCAGCCGAGTTCGTAATAGGCCCAATAGCTGCCGGCAGTGATGCCGATGGTGAGGAAGACCCAGGCGATCAGCACCCAGGGGCGCATCGCGCGGGCGAAGGCCGGACCGACGTCGCGGGTGATGAGCGCGCCGACCGCGAAGGAAAAGGCGATCGAAAGCCCGACATAGCCGAAGTACAGCGTCGGTGGATGGAAGGCGAGGCCGGGATCCTGAAGCAGCGGATTGAGCCCCTGCCCTTCCGCCGCCGCCGGGCTGAGCCGTGCGAAGGGGTTGGAGGCGAACAGCAGGAAAGCGTAGAAACCCAGGGCGATGAACGCCTGCGCGCCCAGGGTGGCCATCAGTGTCGGCCGCTCCAGCCGGCGTTCGAACAGCGCCACGCCCGCCCCCGCCAGCGCGAGCACCGCCACCCAGAGCAGCATCGAGCCCTCGTGATTGCCCCATGCGCCCGCGAACTTGTAGATGAAGGGCTTGGCCGAATGGCTGTTCATCGCAACCAGCTTCACCGACATGTCGGAGCGCAGGAACAGCCAGATCAGCAGCGCGAACGCGGCGCAGACGAAAAGGCCCTGCACCACCGCCACCGGGCGGACGGCGCCGAGCAGTTCGCCGCGATTGCCCGTCATGCCGAGCAGGACGAGCACGAACTGGAGCGCGGCCAGCGCGAAGGCGAGCCAGAGCGCGGCGAGACCTGCTTCGGCGATCATTCGACCCTGCCCGTCTTGTGCATGTCCCCCGCGATCTGCGGCGGCATGTATCGCTCGTCATGCTTGGCGAGGATATTGTCGGCGACGAAGGTGCCGGACGCGTCGAAACGCCCTTCGGCGACGGCGCCCGAATCCTCCTTGAACAGATCGGGCACGATGCCCTTGAAGCGGACGGGCACGCTCGCCCGGCCGTCGGTCAGCGCGAAGCGGATTGTAACGCCATCGGGATCGCGCGCGATCGATCCCTTTTCGACCATGCCGCCCAGCCGGATCGCCTGCCCCGGTGCGACATTCGCCTTTTTCGCGTCGCCCGGCGAATAGAAATAGGCCGCCTGATCCTTGAGCGCGGACATGGCAAGCAAGGTGGCGCCGATGAGCGCCGCCAGCGCCACCAGCGCGAGCGTCAGGCGTTGATGTTTCGCCTTCATGCGTCGCGCCTCAGCGCATCGGCCGTACGCTCGGCGCGGCGCATCGATGCGAAGGCCCACAGCGCCACCGCCGTCGTCGTGACGATGGTGAGCCCATAGGCGGCCACGACATAGGCCCAGTGATTCATTCGCCCGCCATCCTTCTCAAACGCGCCTCGACCCGGATCTGCGCCAGGCTCGCCCGCATGCGCATCAGCACGATCGCGCCGAACAGCAAGGAAAAACCGAGCGTGGTGAAACCGAGCGGCCAGAGCAGGGATCCATCGATGCTGGAGCCTGACATGGTGATGCTCGCCTTTTGATGCAGCGTGTTCCACCACACCACCGATCGGTTGATGATCGGGATATTGATCGCCCCGACCAGCCCGAAGATCGCGGTCACGCGGCTGACGCCACCACGCTCGTCATCGGCACTGGCGAGCGCGATATAACCGAAATAGAGGAACAGCAGGACCAGCATCGAGGTCATCCGCCCGTCCCATTCCCACCACGTTCCCCAGGCGGGGCGGCCCCAGATCGATCCCGTGGCGAGGCAGAGCGCGGTGAACAGCGCGCCCGGCGCCGCGATCGCGCGCGCCGCGATGCCGGCAAGCGGGTGGCGCCAGACGAGCTGGGCGAGACCGGCGATGGCGATCCCGGTCCATCCCCCCATACCCAGCCAGGCGGCGGGCACATGGATGTAGAGGATGCGAACGGTCTCTCCCTGAAGATAATCGGGCGGCGTGAAGAACAGGCCCGCCACCATGCCGATCGCGATCAGCAGCACCCCGCCCCACGCCAGCCAGGGCGTCAGCGGTCTGGCGATCCTGAGAAACCGCGCCGGATTGGCGAAACCATGCATTGGAAAGCGGCTTGACCTTGGGTGAGAGACGCATCGCTCTACCGGGACCACCCCGCTCCATCAAGTGCAGGGCTTTTCCCCCGAGCTCCACCTCCGGCCGGCTATCGCCAGGGGCCGAAATCAGGCGGCCGATACGACATCGCATCGGCGTTCCCGGGAAAGATGGGATCGGAAAAAATTGAGGATCAGCGCGATATGCGATCAACGCTGTCCGGAATAAAATGGGGCGACCGAGGGGACTTGAACCCCCGACCCCTGGTACCACAAACCAGTGCTCTAACCAACTGAGCTACGATCGCCACTGGCCCGAAGGCCGGGCGCGCACTTACGCCGACGCGGGGGGGCGGTCAAGCACCTCTCGGCACCGAACCATGCCCGCAGGCGTCAAATTTCAGAAGCGCCCCTGAAGCTGGAAGGCATAGCCCTGTGCCGTCTGGCGAAAGCCCGAAGCGGCCAGGCGCTGGCCGATCGCCGGATCGGCCGGGCGGATCGACAGATCGAGTTCGTAGCGGCCATCCTCGAACAGTTTCAGCGCCAGCCGTTCCATGCCGGATTGCCCCTGCAACGGCAGCAACAGCGCGCCGCCCTCGCAACGGGCATTGCCCGTCAGCCCCTGCGCCAGGCTGATTCCCGCGATGTCGCCGGAAAGCGCCGCCTTCACTTGCCCGTCCGCCCGCGCGCACTGGCCATCCTCGAATCGGACACTGACATCGGACAGGTCGAGCGTGTCGATCGGCAGCGGCGCGAAAACGGAGGCGACGGGAATCGCGGCCGTCAGATCGTCGACACCGAAACTGTTGCGCGTCACGCCGAGCCCCCCCGCGATTCGGCCGCGGCCATCCTCGCGATTGGCGATATCGATACGCGCGCGGCCGACGAGAAGCTGGATCGGGGACAATCGCGCCGTGAGATCGCCCAGCGGCGCATCACCGATCCGGCTCTCGGTCAGGCCGCCCAGCCAGATGCTGCCTTCGGCCTTGCGTGCCGAGAATCCCTTCTGGTCGAGCGCGAGCCAGCCGAGCGCCAGCCGCAACGGAGTCAGCGCGACCAGCGCGAGGAGGAAAGCGCAAAGGAAGAACAGACTGCGCCCAAGCGGCAGACGAATACGCATCACAGCCCCCGTCCCCGCATCGTCGCCTCGATCGACAATGTCTGATCGCTATTGGCGCGCGCGGTCAGCCGCTCGGGAAAGACGCCTCGCGCCTCCAGATCATTGAGCCAGCCGAAAAAGGCCTGGGGCCGCGCGGAAGCGATCGCGATCACGACGCGGTCCCGCCCCTGCGGCTCGGTGCGCGACAGCACGAAGCCGACCTCGTTCGCCGATTGGCCGACGACCACGTCGACAGGGGCTTCCAGCCGGCGTCCCGCACCCCGCTCCAACGCCTTCAGCGCAGCGACCTTGCCCTTCACCTCCGCCTGTTCGACGACGGCGCGGCTATGGCGTTCGCGCGCATCCGACAGCGCATCGTCCATCATGCGCACGAAGAACCAGGCGATCACCACCGCCATCAGCGCGATCATCACCAACAGCAGTCGCTGCTCGCGTTGCGAGCGATCGCGCCACCAAGTCCGGAACCGTTCACTCATGGCAGCCTCACCGTCATTTCAACCATCTGCCGCCCCGCCTCGACGCGCGGTTGCGTCGCCGTTCCATCGAAGCCGTAGCGCTCGAGCTGGCGCTGGAACGCCGTGATATCCTCGACCGTCGCAGCCGCGATGGTGATCCGCAACGAACCATCGACCGCGAAGTCGAACGCGGTCAGCTCGATATTGGGCACGGCCCGCACCGCGGCGTAGATCGAAGCCGCGGTCGTGGAAAATCCGGCCCCGCCGCCGCGCGCCGCCGCCAGCCGTTCGTCGAGCGCGAACAGCGCATTGGCGTCGCCGCTGCCGCCGGGCAGCGCGCTCTGCGCCACCGCGCGCGTGCGCAACTCGATCGCGTCGGCCGCGGTCGAATATTTGAGGATCAGCACCATGTGGATGAGCAGCGTCGCGATCAATATCCCGGCGCCCAGCCACGCCAGCCGCCGGATCAATCCCCAGTCGAGCTGCCAGGGCTTGCGCCTGGCGAAGCCGCCGGCACGCAGGTCCACTTCAGCGCGCTCGACCCCCGCCAGGAGTGCGGCCTCCGCTTCATCCGGGGCGAGCGTGACGACGGGGGCATCAGCGAGGATCAGGCCCGAAAGCCCCGGTTCGTCGAGAAAGCCGCTGCCGCGGCCACGAACAAGCGCCTGCCCGGCGACCGTGCCACGCACATAGCCTTCGTCCGGACGCGGCAGCAGCAGCGCGGCGGGCAGGATCGCATCGGGATCGTGCCCCAACGCCTGCAATTGCGCGATCCAGCTCGTCAGCAACGCCCGATCGACGGTGACGAGCGCGCGATCGCCGAGATCATCGGGTTCACCCACCGCGACATGCAGCGTATCCAGCGGCACGACGCTGTTTTCGGCGGCGAGCAAGCGTGCCGCCGCGCGGGCCTGAGCCGGAGCAAGCGCCGGCAATTCCGCCCAATTGACCATGGTGGCGGCCGCCGGGGCGATGGCGACGACGCGCACCTCCCCCGCATAGGGCGGGCACGCGACCAGATCGTCACCGGCCGCGCTTTCGCGGCCATCCTCAAGAAGCCGCCATGCGACAGGCGCCATGGGATCGGCGGACAGAAACAACAGCCGCAGCGCACTCATGTCGGATCGCCCCATTGGCGGGAAACCAGCCGGGCCGGCTCGCGGGTCGAATCGATCAGGGCGGTTTCCTCCAGTTCGGCGCCACCCAGCTCGACCATGATGTCGAGCGCGAACCATTCGGTGCGCAGCTTGGTCTGTCCGATCACTTCCTGACCGGGATTGAGCGCCTCGAGCGCGGGAAGGCGCCAGAATTCCACGGTGCTGGCATAGCCGCCCGGCGGCCGCTGCGCGAGCATCTGCCGTGCGCGCGGCACGTCGAGACGGCCGGGCATCAACATGGCGAAGAGCGGCGCCTGATCGGGAAGCAGCGTGTTGACGTTGATCGGCGAAAGCGAATTGCTGGGCAAGGCACAGATCCAGGGGCGCAGGCGCGCGTAAAGTTCAGGGGTGACGCCCGCGACCGCGCGCAGTTCGCTGACGTCGGTGATGCGGGCATTGGCGGCGAGATACGGCACAGCCAGCGAGCGATAATAATCGTCCTCCGCGCCTTCGGGCGCCTGCATGTCATCGGCATCGACCCAATCGGCCAACGCGGCGGCGACACGGCGGGCGACCTTGGTCTCGATGCCGATCGCTTCCATCAGCGCGACGAATTGCGCGATGCCGGTGGGATTGGGCTGCAGCTTGGTCGGGATCTGGCCGATGCCGACGCTGTTGAGATTGAAGCAATTGCCACCGTCGCGCACCCGCGCGGTGGCGATACCGCCGGGGATCGGCAGGTTGAAGCTGCGGCCGTTCCAGCCGCCCGCCAGCGTGGTCTTGGCCGGATCGCGCGCGACGAGATCGTCGATCCGCATCAACGCCAAGGTTTCCGCCGCCTGGCCGAAGGCGCGCGCCTGATCGATCGCCGCCGCATTGGCGGCGAGATGCGTCGAGAGCTTGAGCCGTTCGAGCGCGGAAACCGACAGCACCGCCATCACCGCGACGAGCAGCAGCACGCTGAGCAGCGCCGCGCCGCGCTCTCCCTTCTTGATGACGCCGCGTTTCATTGGCGATAGCCCGATCCGGCGACGAACACCTGACGGATCGGGGCACCATCGCCGCGATCGATCACCATCTCCACCGCGCTCGGCAACAGTTCGGGCTGGGATTCGGCCCAGACGTCCAGCCATTCGCCATCCTTGCGGTAGCGCATGCGTATCGAGCGAACCCCTTCAAGCACCACAGCCCCCGCCTGCGCCTCTCCGCCGTCTAACATGGGGTATGCGACTCTTTCGAGTCGATCGCCGTCCAATCGATATTCCACCTTCTGAAGCGACGGGCGCGACGCCCCGGCGCCATTGCTCCAGCCCGCGCGCACGAACGCCATCAGCGGCTCCACTCCCGCGCCGGATGTGCCGCGAAAGGCCGGCGTCCGATCACCTGACAGCGAGCGCGTCGTGCGCGGCACCGCCTGCGCCAGATCGCCGGTCAGCGCCGATCCCAGCCGGCGGATCGTCGCGATATCGTCGAGCCGGGTCTTGGCCGAAGCCTGGGCGCCGACGCTGAAGCTCAGCAGCATCACCCCGCCTGCCGCCAGAATGCCGAAGATGAGCAACGACACCATCAGTTCGACAAGCGTGAAGCCGTTTTCGGCGGAACGCCGAAGGGGCGTGAAGCCGTTTTCGGCGGAACGCCCGCAAGAGCTGAAACCGTTTTCGGCGGAATGGTGAGGCGCACGCATCACTGCGCCCTCCTGACCAAGGTCAGGTCCGCCATCGCCTGCCCAGCCTCGTCAGCGACCGCGATGTCGATGCGGATCGCGACGCCGTCGCCGATACGGCGCGCCGCGCGCGTCCAGTGCCAGGTGCTGCCGCCATTGACCTCCTCACCCTTCGTTTCCCCCAGCGTGGGCGCCACGGGATCGGTCAGGACCTCGGCCGCGAGATTGCGCGCGACGATCTGCGCCATCGTCCGGCGATCGAGTTCATGCGTGCTCGACAGGGTCGCCCCCTCCAACCGCAGCAGGGCGAGCGCGGCCAGGCTGAACACCGCCAGCGCGACGAGCATTTCGATCAGCGTGAAGCCGTTTTCGGCGGAACGCCAAGCTGGAGTGAAGCCGTGTTCGGCGGAACGTCTGCAAAGACTGAAGCCGTTTTCGGCGGAAGGCCAAATGGATGTGAAGCCGTGTTTGGCGGAACGCTGGCGGATGGTTTCAGGGCGCGACATTGATCGTCCCATCCTGTCCAATCGCGACCGCCACCTGTTCGCCCTCGCGACGCAACGTCACCGTCACCGCCTCGCTGGGCAGGCCGGTGCTGTCGAAACTCACGGTCTTGCGCGCATCGCGGCCGATCGCAACGCCGATCCCCTGCCCCCATTCGGCGCGACGCAGTTCACGCAGCGGCACCGGACGCCAGGCGCCCCGGCTGCGCTGTTCGAAACCATAGCCGAGCGGATCCATGGTCAGGCTGGTCTCGCGACCATCGACCACCGCGCCATCGCGCGCGATGCGGACGCGCGCGGCGAAGGTTTCGGCGGCGTCGACCAGCCGGCCACGAGGATCGGGAAGCGTCAACATGACGATAGCCGACATCGCGCCGATAATCGCGATCACGATCATCAGTTCAACAAGCGTGAAGCCGTGTTCGGCGGAACGCCAAACAGACCCGAAGCCTTGTTCCGCCTCAGCGCCAGTTGCCGATATCGGCATTTTCACCCTCGCCGCCTTCCTGGCCGTCGGCGCCCAGCGAATAGACGTCGAAGCTGCCGTTGCGGCCGGGAACGGCATAGAGATAGGGCCGGCCCCAGGGATCCTCGGGCAGACGCTTGATATAGCCGCCGCGCCGGTACCGTTCGGGCCGGGTCAGTGACGGTGGCGCCTGGATCAGCGCGCGCAACCCGTCCGACGCCGCGGGATAGGTGAGATTGTCCAGCCGATATTGCTCGATCGCCTGTTCCAGCGTCAGCACATCGGCCTCCGCCTTCTTGCTCATCGCCTTGTCCTGGCTCGGCATCACGTTGATCAGCACGATGGTGCTGAGCAGGCCGATGATGACGATGACGACCATCAGCTCCACAAGCGTGAAGCCGCGTTCGTCACTCCCTCCCTCCCCGATGTCATCCCCGCGAAAGCGGGGATCCATACGGTGCTCGTCGACAAGGGTGGGAGCGGAAAGATCCTCTGGATTCCCGCTTTCGCGGGAATGACACGGTGGAGTGGAACGCGTCATGACAACATTACCTCAGATGCCCGCCAGCGACTGGAGCTGGAGGATGGGAAGCAGGATGGACAGGATGATGAGCGCGACGATACCGCCCATCACGACGATGATCGCGGGTTCGAGCAGCGACAGCGCGGCGGCGGTGAAGCCGTCAAATTCTCGCTCGAGATAGTCGGCGGCACGTTCCAGCGTCAGATCGAGCCGACCGGCCGTCTCGCCGCTGGCGGTGAGATAGACCAGGAGCGGCGGAAACACATTCGCGCGCTTGAGCGCGGCGGACAGGCTGCCACCGCCACGGATCGCCTCGACGATCTCTTCCGAGGCATGCCGCAGCGCGCGATTATGGACGGTCTGCGCAGTCAGGGTGAGCCCTTCGAGCAGGGGCAGCCGGCTCGACACCATCGTCGCCAGCGTCCGCGCCATGCGCGCGGCGTGAAGGTCCCGGATCAAGCGGCCGATCAGTGGAATACGCAGCAATGCGCGATCGAAACGCAGCCGCAGCCCCGGATCCCTGAGCGCGCGCCAGCCGACCACGCCGATGATCGCAGCGGCCGCCAGCAGCGCCCACCACCAGCCAACCAGGAATTCGGAAAGGCCGATCACCATCCGCGTCAGCAGGGGCAATTGCTGACCGACCGTATCGAACTGCTCCACCACCTTCGGCACGACGAACATCATCAGCGCGACGACCACGCCGATCGCGACAAGCGCGAGCACGACCGGATAGGCGAGCGCGCTCATCACCTTGCTGCGCACTTGCGCCTGCCGTTCCTGAAGATCGGCCAGCCGTTCGAGGATCACGGGCAAGGTGCCCGAACTTTCACCCGCCGAAACCATCGCGCGATAAAGCGGCGGGAAACTCCTGGGCTGACGCCCCATCGCCTCGGACAGGCGCCGCCCCTCGACCACCCCTGCATGAACAGCCTCGATGATGGAGCGAACATGCGCTTCCTCGCCCTGGCGCGAGATGGTGCGGAGCGATTCCTCCAGCGGCGTGACTTGGACGAGCGTCGCGAGCTGCCGCGTGAACAACGTCAACTGCTTGGGGCCGAGCCTGCGGCGCGCGAAGATCGATTTCGAAAGCAAGGGCGGCCGGGGGGCGGCGCCGCTGCCCGGCTCGATCCGGACGACATAGAGGCGCTTGCGATCGAGCCGCGCGCGCGCATCGTCGATGCTCGGCGCCGCGATGCTGCCGCGCTGTTCGCGGCCCGCCGTATCGAGCGCGAGATAATCATAGTCAGGCATGACGGCCGTCACGCATCGGACGCCTCACGCCGCGAGATGCGCACCGCCTCCTCGGGCGTGGTCAGCCCTTCCCGCACCAGCTTGCGCGCCGCCGACCCCAGATTGGGCGCGTTGAGGAAGGCGTGGCGCGCGATGATCGCCTCGTCTCCGCCATCGTTGATCAGTCGGCGGATGGTATCGTCGATGCGGATCGCCTCGAACACGCCGATCCGCCCCTTGAAGCCGGTGCCGTTGCAATCCTCGCACCCGACCGGCTCGTAGATGACGGTGCCGGGATCGAAGCCGAGCAACGAACTGACCGAACCCGACGCCTGGACCGGACGGCGGCATGACGGACAGAGCCGGCGCACGAGCCGTTGCGCGACCACCGCGCGCAGCGTGGAAGCGAGCAGGAACGGCTCGATCCGCATGTCGCGCATCCGGGTGATCGCGCCGACGGCATCGTTGGTATGGACAGTCGAGAGCACGAGATGGCCGGTGAGCGAAGCCTGCACCGCAATCTCGGCAGTCTCGCGGTCACGGATTTCGCCGACCATCACCACATCGGGATCCTGGCGCAGGATCGCGCGCAGCCCGGCGGCGAAGGTCAGGCCGACCTTGGCGTTGACCTGCGTCTGGCCGACACCGTCCATCGCGTATTCGACCGGATCCTCGACGGTCAGGATGTTGCGCGTCCCGTCGTTGAGAAGGCGCAGCCCGGCATAGAGCGTGGTGGTCTTGCCCGATCCGGTCGGCCCGGTGACGAGAATGATGCCGTTCGGCTCCGACAAGGCTTCGCGCAGCAGCGCGTTGGTGTCGGCGGTCATGCCCAACACGTCGAGCGTGATGCCGGCATTCTCCTTGTCGAGGATACGCAGCACGACGCGTTCGCCCGCCCGGCTGGGCAGCGTGGAAACACGAACGTCGAGCAGCTTGCCGCCGAGCGTCAGGCCGATCCGGCCATCCTGCGGCAGGCGGCGTTCGGCGATGTCGAGACGCGCCATCACCTTGATGCGGCTGACGACCACGGGCGCGACATGCGCCGGCATCCGCAGCGTCTCCCGCAGCACGCCATCGACACGCATCCGCACGACCAGGCCGGTTTCATAGGGTTCGATATGGATATCGGACACGCCCTGGCGCGCCGCTTCGGCGATGATGCCGTTGATCAGCCGGATCGCGGGCGCATCGTCGGCACTGTCGAGCAAATCGTCGGCGGTCGGCAGGTCGGTCGCCAGCATATCGAGTTCGTCGCCAAGCCCGAGCGACCCCGCCGCCATCGCCGCCGCCTGGCCATCCATCGCGTAGCGTTCGGATAAAAGCCGGTCGAACGCATCGGCATCGGCGGTCTCGACGGCCAGCGGCTGGCCGAGCCAGCGACGGATTTCGAGCAGCGCGCGCGGATCGCTGCCGTCACGCAGCGCCACCGCGAAACGCCCGTCATCCTTGCCGAGCAGCACCACGCCGAACTTGCGCGCGAAGCCATAGGGAATGTTGACGACGAGCACCGGCACGGCATCCGCCTCGTCAGCCGACGCCAGCAGCGCTTCCTCGGGCGCTTCGCCCCGCGCTATCTTCATGGCCTCGGCTCCACGGCCGGCGCGGCGGGCGGCGGCGCGACCACCTGATCGGCAGCGGTCTGCGGCACCGGGATCGGCGGCTGGGCGCCCATATAGTCGCGCACCAGTTCGTCGAGCGTCGGTTCACGATCGGGCCGGTCGAGCAATTGCTGATCGCGCAGATAGCCGTAGCGCCGTTCCGCGATGCTCCGCGCGTCGTCGCGCCCCTTGATGATCGTCGGGCGGATGAAGACCGCGAGATTGGTCTTGGCGCGCGACCGCGCCTTGGAGCGGAACAGCGCGCCGATCGCGGGCAGATCGCCCAGGAAGGGGATCTTCTCGATCGTCCGCCGCTCATTGTCGTCGAGCAGGCTACCCAGCGCGACGATCTGGCCGTCATCGACGACGACGGTGGTGGTGATCTCGCGCTTGTTGAGGATCAGGTCCGACGAGTCGCTGGAAACAGGGCCCGCGATCGACGAAACTTCCTGGCGCAGGAACAGCTTCACCGATCCCCCCGCGCCGATCTGCGGCTTAACTTCAAGCTGGATACCGACATTCTGGCGCTGCACGGTCCGGAAGGCATTGTCGAAATTGCCCGACAACGCCTCTCCCGTGGTGACCGGGATTTCCTGACCGGCGAGGAACTTGGCTTCCTGATTGTCGAGCGTCATCAGCGAGGGCGCGGAAAGCAGGTTGGACTTGGAGTCCGATTTCACCGCGTTGATGATCGCACCGAAGATCGCGTCCTTGCCGATATCGAAGGCGATACCGGCGATACCGCCCTTGGCCGCGAGCAATTGCTGCGCCGCCGCCGCCTGGAGCTGATCGCTGATCGCCGAGCCGCTGCTGGTGGTGACCGTGGTGCCATTGATGACGGTGGTCGTGCGGTCGAGCTCGCGCGCCGCGATCGCCCCTGCAATGGTCGCGATATTGGGCGTCGCGTTCGAATAGTTGGTGACGCCATAGGGGACGCCGCTGCCCGGCTTGCCGCCGAACAGGAACTGCACGCCCAAGTTGCGCGCGGCATTGTCCGAAATCTCGACGATGATCGCCTCGACCAGCACCTGCTCACGCCGGGTGTCGAGCTGGCGAACGACCTCGCCGAGCTGACGCTGCACGTCGGCCGGCGCCGCGATGACGATGGCGTTGGCGCCTTCGAAGCGGGTGACGATCGCCTGGGCGCGCCCCTGAATGCCCTGCCCGGCCGGCACGGAGGAAATGGCGGCGGCGGTCTGGGCGGGCGCCGCCGTGGCGCCCGAAGCGCTCTTGGCGGCGCTCGCATCGCTCCCCACCGAGCTTGTCGCCTGGCTCGCGGGATTGCCGGTCAGTTGCTGGAGCACCGGCAGAAGCTGGCCGGCATCGGCATATTCGAGCCAGAAGACGCGGATCTCGGTGCCGCTCTCGGCACGCTTATCGAGATCGCGCGCGACTTCGGCGAGGCGCGAGACGGTCGAAGGATCGCCGCGCAGCACCACCGAATTGGAGCTGTCGATCGCGACGATCGTGGCGGACGGCCCCCGCGCCGCGCCGTCGGCCCCTGCCGCGCCATTGCCGACGAGTTGCTGGAGCGACGTCGCGATCTCGCGCGCGCCGGCGTTCTTGAGCGCGATCAGCGTCGTCGATGCGCTGTCGCGGTCGATCTGCTGGACGAGTTGGCGGATACGGCGGACATTGTCGGCATAATCCGCAACCACCACCGAATTGCCGGCACGATTGGCGGTGACCGAGCCTTCCTTGCTGACCAGCGGGCGCAGCGTCTCGACGGCCGAGGTGGCATCGATCGAGCGCAGACGGAAGACTTCGGTGACAAAGGCATTCTGCTGGCTGCCGCGCGTGCCGACGCGCCCGGGCTGGGCGGCGGCGGTGTCGGCGGGCTGGATGCGGAACGCACCACCGCCCGTCGGGATCGCGACGAGCCCGTTGGCGCGCATCGTCGCCAGGAAAACCTCGAAATATTCGGATTTGGAGAGCGGCCGGTCGGTCACGACCGAAACCTTCCCCTGCACGCGCTGGTCGACGATGAAGGTTCGACCGGTGACGCGGGCGGCGTCCTGGATAAAGGCGCGGACATCGGCGTCGCGCACGTTCAATGTTGTCTGCTGCGCGGCCAGGGGCTGGCACAGGAGAAGCGCGATGGCCGTTGCGGCGCCGGTCAATACTTTACGCATTATCTCGCAATCGAAAGGACGATGGGAATGACGTTCGCGCCGCGTTCGACGCTGGCGGTGACATTGGCGCCGGGCGTGGCCTGAGCGATCATCCGCTCGGCATCGGACGCCGATGTGATCTGCTGGCCATTGACCGCCACCAATATGTCGCCCTCGGCAAAGCCGACGCCGCGAAATGCCGCACCGTCGCCATTGGGGCGCAGGATCAGGCCCGTGACGAGACCGCCATCGGTGCGCGGCACGAAACCGATGCCGCCGCGAAGCTGCGCGGCGGAAATGGTGCGCCCGCCCGGCGGCGGCGCGGCGGCCGGCTGGCCACCGTCGAGCGACAGTGCCGGCGCGACCGTCGCGGCTTCGGGCGCGGGCACCGACTGATCGATGAAGAGCTGCTCGATCGTGCCGCCGCGATCGATGGTCACGCTGTCGAACGCGACGCCTTTCAGGATCACGCCCGGCATGATCTCGTCACCGACGGCGATGCTGTTCTGGATTCCATCGGGCCCCGCGATGATCGCCGAACCACGGCCATTGACCTCGTCGATCCGCGTGCCGAACAATTTGAGCTGCAACGAGGTGACGACGGCGGCCCCTTCACCGCCCCCGGCGAGCCGGAAAAAGGGATCGAATCCACGAAACAGCTCGGTGCGATTGGCGACGGCGCCTGCGGTGCGATCGGCAAGCCGCCAGTCGCCCAGCGGCCCGACGGGGGTCACCACGGTCCAGACCAGCCGCGCGCACTGGACGGCGAGCAGCAACAGCAGCGCGACCTCGGCCACGCTGTAGACATTGACGCGCGGCAGGCTTCGCAACCAGCGCCGGGCTTTGCCATCAAGACTTAGACGCATGTGGTTTCCCCCGCGGCGACACGCTCCGCTAGAGCGATAGTGTTGCCGGTCGATGACGGTAATATGACGCTATTATTTCAACGGGCAACCGCCCGATTTCCGGCTTGATATTGCCGCATCGCATCGGCTTAACCGTGCGATGACCGCGATCATCAGCAATGGAACCGGGCCGGATGCGGGCCATCATCTGATCGGCCAGCCGCGCGTTCAGCGCGTTCCCAGCCCCAAGCTCAGCCTGTTCATCCGCAAGGGTTTCTCCGACCCCGGCGAATGCGCCGCGATCATCGACCGTATCGATGCGCGCCGCCGCCCTTCCACCATCGCCGATTCGAACGGCGACCCGCTTTATCGGACCAGCGAGACCTGCGATCTCGACCGCGCCGATCCGGTCGTCGCCGCGCTGGAGGAACGGATCGCCGCCTTTCTCGGCATCGATCCCCGCTTCGGCGAACCGCTCCAGGGCCAGCGCTATGCGGTTGGCCAGGAATTCAAGCAACATACCGACTATTTCGAGCCCAAGGGGACCGACTTCGACGAACATTGCGCCATATCCGGCCAACGGACCTGGACGGCGATGCTCTACCTCAACGAACCCGAAGCCGGCGGCGCCACGCGGTTCCTGACCGTCGGGAAACTGGTTCAGCCGGAAACCGGAAAGCTGCTGTGCTGGAACAACCAGCGCGCGGACGGCACCCCCAATCCCGCCACGCTGCACCACGGCATGAAGGTGCGCGCCGGCACCAAATATGTCGTGACCAAATGGTTCAGGGAAAGGCCATGGCCCGTCTGAACCGAGAACGGCGCGAGATTGCTCTCGCGCCGCCTGCGTTCACATCCCGTTCGATCAGAATTTCAGCTGCACGCCCAGCGAGAAGCTGCGACCGACATTATAGGTGTTGATGTCGACCCGGTTCGCGCCGAACTGCTGGAATTCCTGATATTTCTGCGCGGTCAGGTTCCGTGCTTCCAGCTTCAGTTCCATGTTCGCACCCAGGAAAGTCACCTCTTCACGCGCCACGAAATCGATGCGGAAGCCGGGCTTCTCGATGATATCGGGCTGACGCGACAGGCCCTGGATCGGACCGCGATTGGTGACCCGCTTGCTTGCATAGGTCAGAAGCAGCGTCGCCTGAGAGATCTTGTCCGTATCCTCGATGCCGATCTGGATATTGGCGAGATGGTCCGACTGACCGGTGAGTTGCGCACCGTCCTGGAACAGCAGATTCGCCGCCACCGGCTGAAGATCGGGACCGATCACCATCGAGTCGTCCACCTTCAGTTTCGACTGGGTGTAGGTGTAGTTGCCGATCAGGACGAGCCGGCGGGTGGAGAAGAAATCACCCCCCAGGCCTTCGAGCGGGACATGCTTCTGCACCTCGATCTCGGCGCCGTAGAGCTGAGCTTGGGGTGCGTTGGCAAAGCCGGTGCGAAGCTGGCCACCGCCCGCAAAGAACGCTGCCGCCTCGATCGGATTGTCGATCTTCTTATAGAAGCCCGCAACCGTCAGCCGTTCGCCGCGCCCGAAATAATATTCGTAGCGCGCTTCGGCGTTGAACAGCTTGCTGTCGCGCAGGAACGGATTGCCGGTGAATTCGCGATCGGACTCGAAATCCTGGTAGATTTGCGGCGCCAGTTCGCGGAACTGCGGGCGGGCGAGCGTCTTGGAGGCGTGCAGACGAAGCTGCATGTCTTCCGCGAAGTTCCACGTCACCGTGGCGGCGGGAAGCCAATAGCTGTTCGACAGCGACGTTGCCGCCAGATTGCCCACCGGCCGAACCGTCTGGACGGCGTCTTCGTAGCGGACGCCGAGCGTGGCGCGGACACCGTCGACGGGCTGCACCTCCACCTGGCCATATCCGGCGTGAACGCGCAGATCGGCATCATAGGCCGCCGCGCCCTCCGCACCCGAAATGTCACGAAGCTGGATGTTGTAGGTGTAGATATTATAGTCGGAGAGCAGATAATCCGGCCGTTCCTGCGCCACGCCCAACGGCAGCGCGCCATCCGGACGGAAATACTGGAACAGATAACGCGAGGCGCTCCGTTCGGTCTTGTTGTAGTTATAGCCCGCCGACAGCGTGATCGGCATCGATCCGGGCAGCTTGTAACCCAGATCGATTCCGCCGGCATAGACGTCCTCGCTCAGATCGCTGAAGCCGACCGTCGCATACTGGCCGCCCGAAGTGAGGTTGTTGATATAGTCGTCAACGTCGCTCGTGCTCTTGGTGTCGGGGTTGCCGTCGCCAAGGTAGGAATAGCCGATCGAACGCTCATAGGGCGACTCGCGCTGCGAATTCGCATAGGTGCCGCGCACGTCGACGCTGAGATCGTTGAACTTGAATTCGCCGACGAACTGGGTGTCGATCAACTGGCGTTCGAACCAATAGGTGTTCTGTTCCAGCAACGACGGCGGCAGATTGGGTTCCTGGTCGGCGACGTTGCGGTTGTAGCCGGCCGACAGCCGCCCCTGCTTCAGCGTGTCGCGGATATACAGGTTGGTCCAGCGCACCTTGTGATCGCCGAACTCCGCACCGATGCCCAGCATTCCGTTCACGACGATGCGATTATCGGTGATCACGGTGCGGAAATTCTGCTGCGGAATGCCGGCAAGTTCCGGATCGGTCGAGATCTGCTGCAACGTATCGCGCGTGCGCCAGTCGTTCTTGTAGCCGAGCGCCGCGATGAAGCCGATACGACCATCGGGCAGATCGAACGACGCGCCGCCGTTGATGTCCGCCGAGAAGTTCATCGGAATATCGCCATTGCGCTGGAGCAGCGTGGTGGGCGCATTGGTCAGGCTGGCCGCGAAATCGCGACGCTGCGCGCTCGTGGTGCCGTTGAACGTGCCCGCTTTCATCACGCTGGCGAGCGCCGCCGGAAAGTCACGCGCGCCGTTGTCGAATCCGGTGACGTCGAGGGCGCTCCCATAATAGGTATAGCCGAGCTTGCCCGTGGTCTCGGTGTCGCCGCTCCCGGAAATGCCGATGCTCAGAAAGGGTTCGTTCGGGACGGCCTTGGTGGTCAGGTTGATCACGCCACCGCCGAATTCGCCCGGATAATTGGCCGAATAGCTCTTCTGGACAAGCGAACTCGCGATCACACTGGTCGGGAAGATGTCGAGCGGGACGACGCGGCGCAGCGGTTCGGGGCTGGGCAGCGGCGATCCGTTGAGCAGCGCCAGCGAGTAGCGATCGCCAAGGCCGCGGACGAAGACGAAGCCGTTGCCGACGACACTGAGGCCGGTGACGCGCTGCAGGGCACCGGCGATATCGCCTTCACCGGTGCGCGCGATGTCCGCGGACGACAGGACGGACACCACTGCTGGCGTCGCGCGAACGGGCTCGGGGATATAGCGACCGGTGACGACGATTTCCTCGTCGCTGCTCGCGCCGGGCGCCGAGATGTCGACTTGCTCCTCTTGCGGCGCGTCCGCCGTCGCGGCGGCCGGGGGGGCGCTCTGGGTTGCATCTGCCGTCTGCGCGACGGCGGCGGGCGCGATCAGCGCCGTGGAAAGCAGGAGCAGGCTCCCGAAGGCAATGGGCTTCTTCATCTCGATATTCCCCCTGGTCTGTCAGCGGAACGCAGGGGCGGACGGCTTTTTTTGCCGTCCGCCCCCTCGCATTTTCGGGCGATCAGGTGGTGGGAAGCGCCGTGCAGTTCGAGCTGGTGGCACCGAAGTTCACATAGCTCGCATTGCAGGTCCAACCGGCATACCAGGTGTCCGACGAATTCCGGACGGCGCCGATATAGGCGGTGGTGTCGAAGAAGGCGTTCAGCGTCTTCGCGTCGAACGGCGTCACCGCAGTCTCGTTGGCACCATTGATGAAGACGTTGGCGAGCGTCGACGTTCCGTTGGGAACATTGTTGTTGCCCGAGAACAGCGCCGCGATCGCGTCCGACGAAACATCCGCCTCGTTGCGGAACGGAGTCGGGCACGACATGAACACCGAACGGAAGACCGGCGGACCGTCATCCTGCAGACCCGCATCGGCGGGACGCATCGTCGTGGTGCCGGTCTGGTCGATATCGACGCAGTTCTGCGTGCCGACGACGACGCTGTTGACCAGACGATAGTCGGCGCCGCCGCGGATCAGGATGGTGTTGCCGCCCTGAACCGTCGAACGCTGAACGAAGGTGGCGTTGGAGACCATCGTCTTCTGGCGGGGCAGCGCGTCTTCGTTGTTGTTCGAATCCGCCTCGATCATCGAGTCGCCGTTGCTGGAGTCACGCTGGACGGCGATGACGTACTGGATGAAGCCCTGATAGCCGAGATCGGTGTCGAGACCGTCATCGTCGGCGCCCGTGATCACCAGATGCTTCAGGTTGGGACGGCCGCCGAAGATCTCGATGCCGTCGTCCGAGCTGTTATGGACCTGGATATAGTCGAGCGTGGTGTTGCTGCCGACGCCGCCCAGGGTCAGGCCCTGAAGCTCGTTACCCGGCGCGATCGCGAACCCGGAATAGCGGATCTGCACATATTTGAGCGTACCGCTGTTGTCGGCCGCCGTGGCGCCGCCGTAAAGCGAGCTCGTCGTTCCCTCGATCACCTGCTGGCAATTTTCCGAACCACCGGCAACCTGCGTGTTGCAATCGCTGATCGGGGCGCGACCGAGCAGGATGATGCCGCCCCACAGACCCTGGCTGCTGTCGGTGGTCGTGCCCTCGATATTCGCACGGGCGGTGAAGATGATCGGCTGGGCCGCGGTGCCGACGGCGTTGATGCGCGAACCACGGTTGACGACGAGATAGTCGTTACCCGACGAGGCCATGAAGATGGTGCCGGGCTGGACGGTGAGCGTCACCGGCTGGCCGCCGGCGGCGCTGCCATTGCCGCCGACATCGGTGCCGACATTGACCGGGCCGGAGATCGAATAGACCGCACCGGGGAGATTCTGGATGGTGGTGTCGGCCGTGAAACGCGTCGGCAGTTCGAAGACGCGCTTGTTGGCGACGACGCCGCGATCGATCATCCCTGCCGGCGTCGCGCCGGTATAGGCACCGCCGGTGGGAGTCGGCGTGGGCGTGGGGGTCGGCGTGGGAGTCGGGGTCGGGGTCGGCACGATGATCACGCCATCGCCGGGCGAGGCGACGTCGTCCGCGCCGCACGCCGCCAGCGTCGAAAACGCGCAGCCGGCAAGAAGAATAGAGCTAATCCGTTTGATCGTGGCCATGATATCTCCGCTCCCGGCTGGTCCGGGGTTTGAGCTTGTGGAGAGGCGATATGCTTGGCCGACTCGCAGCCCCCTTCGCCCTCGGCTGCGGCCCTAGAGATGGTTGGTGACGCGCTTGTGCGAGTTATGAGACGGTTCGAAGACTGTCATATGACTGATTTGTGACCAGCCGCCGGGCTCGGGCAGCCCCGCTTCACCAATCCTTCAGGATAAATCCGCGAACCATGGGCACTGGTCGTCCTCGGCCGGATTTTCGCGGAGCTGGAGATCCCCACCGGTGGTTTGACAAACCGGTGCGACTTTGTTGCCTTGGGTGTGCCTGAGGGGGAGGACCATCATGAACCGCCGGGATATCCTGCGCGCCGGTGCGGCGCTGTCATTTGCCGGCCTGCCGATGTGGCGGCCATCCCCTGCCCGCGCCGAGGCCGCCGTTCGGAAGCTCTTCATCTATGGTGGAGACTTCAATGCCGGCTTCGTCCGCTATGCGGCGTCGCTCACGGGCAAGCAGGATCCCAGGATATGCTTCCTGCCGACGGCGTCTGGCGATGCGCCGGGCAATATCGTGCGGTGGTTCGAGATCTGCACGAAATTGCCGATCAGGCCCTTCGTGCAGCGCGCCTTCATCTCCTCGCACAACCAGAAGGAGGCGTTCGAGCAAGTCTTTGCCGGCATGGACGCCATTCTGGTCGGCGGCGGCAATACGCTGAACATGATCGCCGTCTGGAAAGCGCAAGGCATCGACAAGGCGCTGAGGACGGCCTGGGAGAATGGCGTGGTGCTGGGCGGCGGCAGCGCGGGATCGCTCTGCTGGTTCGAACAGGGCACGACGGACTCACGCCCCGGCGACCTCTCCACGGTTGAGGGGCTGGGTTTCATCGCCGGCAGCCATTGCCCGCATTACGATGCGGAGGCGGGCCGCAGGCCGCTGTATCATGCGAAGATCAAGAGCGGCGAATTCAAGCCGGGCTATGCCTGCGACGACCGCGCCGGCATCTATTTCGAGAACGGCACGGTCAAGCAGGTCGTCGCGCTCGATGACAAGAGCAACGCCTTCCACGTGACGCGAAGGAATGGCGAGGTGATCGAAACCACGCTTCCCAAGCACATATTGCCGGCATGAAGCCCGCGTCGAGATTTTCACGCCCTTCGATATTCCATCGTGCGACGAACCATCCTAAGCCCGCTCCGGGTCGCGCCGGCAAGGATGTTCCATGATGTGGCGTTTCCCGCTTCCCCTGCTCACGGCCCTGATTTTCCTGCCCGGCGAGTCCGCCCTGGCGCAGCGCTGTTTCGACCCCTTTGGCCGGGAAGCGAGTTCCTGCCCAGGCAAGCCGGGCGGGCGCACGCAATATCATGGCGACACGATCCTGATGGACGAGAAAGGCGCGCCGTTGGCCCGTGCGATCGTCATCCCCGCGCAGAAGAAGAAGGAACTGCCCAAAGTGGGGGTCGCCGATATGAACGGGCGCGAGATCGCCGCCGCCCGTTTCGATCGCGTCTACGCCGTCTCGCGCAATCTCGTTGTGGGAGAAATGCCCACCGACCCAAAGAATACGCTGCTCTCTCAGCGCGCCTTTCTGATCGACCTCAAAAGCGGGGAAATCCGCGCGACGCCGTGGCGGAGCATCTGGCCGACCAATGCCGGCGACGCGGACGGACCGCCCTATCTGCTCGGCGTCGAGCCCGCCACATGGCAGGCGCCGCATAAGGTGGCGATCCTGGAAGCGAGCGGCGGGGATACCGGCCTGCGCGTGGAGAATGTCAATCCGTTCATCTTCTCCAGCATGCCGCGCACCTTGCCCTATAATCTGATCGGTATCGGGGATCGAAAGCTCGACGTGCGCGGCGAGGATCCCTTCACCGCGTACAAGCTCCGCTCGGATACGGGCTATGGATACGGATATTTCATCGAGAGCGGTCCGCTACCCGCTGAAATCAAGGGCCCGGGCGCTCGCACGGGCAGGAGCAGCATCCTGCTCACGCCGCTCGCCAGCGACGGCACGCCTCAGGCGCTGCCGCCCGGCATCGTCGGCATGGTCCAGGGCGGATCCTATATGTGGATCGTCCGCCGCACGCCGAATGGCATGCGCTATCATCAGCATCATTCGGGCAAGCCGGTTCTGGGTGCCGAACCGACGGGCGAAGCCTATCTCGATCTCTATCTGACCGATCGGTTGGCGATGGTGCGCACCGCCGCCGGATGGATGGATCCGTTCGTGCGCAAGATCTTCCCGACACCGGAAGCAGCGACCGCCGCACGGGAAGCGGAACTGAAAGCGTTCGTCGCGCAGGTGATGGCGGAGGATCGCGCCAACAAGCAGCGCGAGATACAGCGCCAGCTGGAAGCCGAAGCCGAGGCGAAGGCGGCGAGCCAGGCAAGGATCGCGGCGATCAAGGTGCGCATGCAGGAGGCAAAGGCCGGCAAGGTCCAGGGCTGGCGATTGATGGACCTGCAGCGCGACGTGATGGCGGCTCAATTGGAAGGGCAATATGAAGCGCTCGGCCTCCGGCTCGATCCGGACATCAAGCGGCAGATCTGCTGGCAGCGCCAGTCGATCGTCTGCAACCGCTCCACCGCCCCGGCATCCTCGGGATCAGGCTTCGTCTCGAGCTGGGAAAAGGCGTTCGAGAACGCGCGCGCGCTCAACCAGAGCCAGTATCGGGAAAACTGCGCTGCGGCATCCATGGGCGCAAACCGCATCTGCCGCGTCTATTGACCATCGCTCCAGCGCAGGGGACCGGGATTGTCAGGAGGGTTTCAAGCGTGGTGGGCGCGGTAGGGATTGAACCTACGACCCCACCCGTGTGAAGGGTGTGCTCTACCACTGAGCTACGCGCCCACGCTTGGGCCGGTCCGCCGGAAAGCGGCCGGAGGCGGGTCCATAGCGGCGCGCGATTGGACACGCAACATGCCAGCCAAAAAATCGCAATAAAAAAGGCGACGCCGGAGCGCCGCCTGCGCCTGACGCAAAGCGCCGAGGCGATTTCCCGGCCAATGCCGGTCGGGGTGAAGCGAGTGGCGCGAGCCCGGGCCGCCCGGCGAAAGCAATGCTGCTTCCGCCCCCGGTGCAGCACAGCTTCGCACCCTTGGGGCGGCTATATCGATCCAGGGCCGCCGTCCTAGAGCATATCGTGATCGGCCGAAAGCGGATCACATGCTCCAGATTCCTGTTTTATCGCGATTTTCGAGTCGCTCGATGAGTCCATCGAACTACAAATCGCTCCAAAACGCTTGACCCTGAAACGATCAGAATCGCGCCACTGGCGACAGGATCAGTTGACGGCGTCCTTCAGGCCCTTGCCCGCCTTGAACTTCGGCTGGCTGGACGCCTTGATGGCCATCGGCTCGCCGGTGCGCGGATTGCGGCCCTGCGAGGCTTTACGCTTGGAAACCGAGAAGGTGCCGAAGCCGACCAGGCGCACTTCGTCGCCCTTCTTCAGCGCACCGGAAATCGCGTCGAAAACGCCCTCAACGGCCTTGCTGGCGTCGCCCTTGCTCAGGCCCGATGCGTCGGCGACTGCGCCGATGAGCTCTTGCTTGTTCATGCCCTGGGAACCCCCTTATCATGTGGTTGGAATCAGTCTCCGGCAAATGCCGGCGCGCATTTAAGGCGGACGATTCAGGACCTGTCAAAGCAAAACCACTGAAAACACGGGGGATCGGCCCCTGAATCGTGGTTTTTTAGCGTCCGGACGCCTGTGCGAGGCATTTCGGGGCATTGGCAGGCGCCCAGCGACTCGGAAATCCCGCCAAATCGGGAAATCCGGGCGCTTTGGGTGCGGGTCGAACGGGGTGAGTCTAGTGGCGCAAGCCGTCCGCTTCGCCATGCCCGCCGGGCGGAGACTGCGGCGGCTGGGCCGCCAGTTCGTCGGCTTCGGTCCAGTCGATCGGCTCGATCGTTTCGGTGAGCGCAAGCGCGAGCACCTCGTCGACATGCTTCACCGGCACGATCTTCAGCCCGTCCTTGATGTTCTGCGGGATCTCCGCGAGATCCTTCTCGTTATCGGCCGGGATCAGCACGGTGGTGATGCCGCCGCGCAGCGCGGCGAGCAGCTTCTCCTTCAACCCGCCGATCGCCAGCACACGGCCGCGCAGCGTCACCTCGCCCGTCATCGCCACGTCCTTGCGGACGGCTATGCCGGTCAATGTCGAGACGATCGACGTGACCATGCCGATGCCGGCCGAGGGACCGTCCTTGGGCACGGCGCCTTCGGGCAAATGGATATGGATGTCCTTGCGCGCGAACAGGCTGGGCTTGATGCCATAGGCGGGCGCACGCGCGCGGACGAACGAGAAGGCGGCCTGGATCGACTCGTTCATCACTTCGCCGAGCTTGCCGGTGGTCTTGACCGCGCCCTTGCCGGGCACGGTGACAGCCTCGATGGTCAGCAATTCGCCGCCCACTTCGGTCCAGGCGAGGCCGGTGACCGCGCCGATCTGGTTTTCTTCCTCACCCAGGCCATGGCGGAATTTCTGCACGCCCGCGAAATCGGAGAGATTGTCGGGCGTGATCGTCACCGTCTCCGCCTTGCCCTCCAGGATCCGGCGCAGCGACTTGCGCGCCAGCTTGGCGATCTCGCGCTCGAGCGTGCGCACGCCCGCCTCGCGGGTGTAATGACGGATGAGCGCGCGCAGGCCATCCTCGGTCAGCGTGAACTCGCCGTCCTTCAGGCCATGCGCCTCGATCTGCTTGGCGATCAGGTGGCGCTGCGCGATCTCGACCTTCTCGTCCTCGGTATAGCCCTCCAGCCGGATGATCTCCATGCGGTCGAGCAAGGGCTGAGGCAGGTTGAGCGAGTTCGCGGTGGTCACGAACATCACGTCCGACAGATCGATATCGATCTCGAGATAGTGATCCTGGAACTTGTTGTTCTGTTCCGGATCGAGCACCTCCAGCAGCGCCGATGCGGGATCGCCGCGGAAATCCTGGCCCAGCTTGTCGATCTCGTCGAGCAGGAACAGCGGGTTCGACGTGCCGGCCTTTTTCAGGTTGGTCACGATCTTGCCCGGCAGCGAGCCGATATAAGTGCGGCGGTGGCCGCGAATCTCGGCTTCGTCGCGCACGCCGCCCAGCGACTGGCGGATGAACTCGCGCCCCGTCGCCTTGGCGATCGACTTGCCCAGGCTGGTCTTGCCCACGCCCGGCGGGCCGACCAGGCACAGGATCGGGCCTTTCAGCTTGTTGGTGCGCGCCTGGACCGCCAGATATTCGACGATCCGGTCCTTCACCTTCTCAAGCGCATAATGGTCCTCGTCGAGCACCTTCTGCGCCTGCGCGATATCCTTTTTCAGCTTCGACTTCTTGCCCCAGGGCAGGCCCAGCAGCACGTCGAGATAATTGCGGACGACCGTCGCCTCGGCCGACATCGGCGCCATGGTCTTGAGCTTCTTGAGCTCGGCGGTCGCCTTGGTGCGCGCTTCCTGAGACAGTTTGAGCGTGGCGATCTTCTGGGTCAGTTCGGCGAGTTCGTCGCCCTCGCCCTCCTCGCCCTCATTGCCCAGCTCGCGCTGGATCGCCTTCAACTGCTCGTTGAGATAATATTCGCGCTGCGTCTTCTCCATCTGCCGCTTCACGCGGCTGCGGATCTTCTTTTCGACCTGAAGCACGCCCAGTTCGCCTTCCATGAAGGCGAACGCCATCTCCAGGCGACGCGCGGGATCGAGTTCGACAAGCAGCGCCTGCTTGTCCGAGACCTTGATCGAGATGTTCGCCGCGATCGAATCCGCCAGACGCGTGGCATCCTCGATCTCGCTCAACTGAACCGCCGTCTCGGCCGGCAGCTTCTTGTTGAGCTTGGCGTAATTCTCGAACTGTTCGACCACCGAGCGCATCAGCGCATTCAGCTCGGTATCCTTCTCGGTCACGCGATCCTCGATCGGCGTCACCGACGCAACCGCATGGCCGCCCGCGGAATCGAAGGATTCGAGCGTCGCGCGCTGCTTGCCCTCGACGAGCACGCGCACCGTGCCGTCGGGCAGTTTCAAAAGCTGGAGCACGGTGGCGATCACGCCCAGATCGTACAGGTCGTCGCGGCCGGGATCGTCCTCGGCGGGATCGAGCTGGGCGACGAGGAAGATCTCCTTGTCCGACTCCATCGCCTTTTCCAGCGCAACGACCGATTTGTCGCGGCCGACGAACAGCGGCACGATCATGTGCGGAAACACGACGATGTCGCGCAGGGGGAGAACGGGATAGGACTTGGTCATGAAGACTCCGGTGAACGGGTAGCACCTATATGGGCGCGCCATCCCGCAGGATCAATGAATCGGCATATACGCAAAATTACCGTGTCGAAATTCCGCCCGCCGGCAGATCAATGCTTCGACTGCGTCATCCGGTCGACAAAGGCGATGCCGATCGCCGAGGCGATGAAACACATATGGATGATCGTCTGCCACATCACCCCGGTCTCGGTCACGCGGCCGGTCGCCGTGCCCATCGCGCCCGCCTCGATAAAGGTACGCAGCAGATGGATCGACGAGATGCCGATGATCGCCATCGCCAGCTTCACCTTCAGCACGCCGGCATTCACATGGCTCAGCCATTCGGGCTGGTCGGGGTGCCCCTCCAGCCGCAATCGCGACACGAAGGTCTCGTAGCCGCCGACGATCACCATCACGAGCAGGTTGGAGATCATCACCACGTCGATCAGGCCGAGCACCAGCAACATGATCTGCTGCTCGCTGAACTCCCAGGCGTGCAGCACCAGATGCTTCAGTTCCTTCAGGAACAGCACGACGTAGACGCACTGGGCGACGATCAGGCCCACATAGAGCGGCAATTGCAGCCAGCGCGAGCTGAAGATCAGTGCCGGCAAGGGGCGCAGGCGCGTGCGTTCGCTCGCGTCGCTCATCGTTCGTTCAATCCCTATCTATCGCGTTGCCGCAAGATCAGGCGGCGTCGCCGGCCTTCTTCTCTTTCTTCGCGAAGACGCGGACGGGCTCCTTGCGACCCTCGACGACATCCTTGTCGATCATCACCTCGTCGACGCCGTCCATGCCGGGCAGGTCGAACATGGTGTCGAGCAGGATCGCCTCCAGGATCGAACGCAAGCCGCGCGCGCCGGTCTTGCGCTCGATCGCCTTCTTCGCGACCGAGGTCAGCGCGTCGTCGGTGAAGCCCAGCTTCACCTCCTCCATGTCGAACAGCTTCTGATACTGTTTGACCAGCGCGTTCTTGGGCTCGGCCAGGATCTTCACCAGCGCCTCGATGTCGAGGTCCTCAAGCGTGGCGATGACGGGCAGACGGCCGACGAATTCGGGGATCAGGCCGAACTTCAGCAGATCCTCCGGCTCGGTCTGGCGCAGCACCTCGCCGGTGCGGCGCTCCTCTGGAGCGGCCACATAGGCACCGAAGCCGATCGACTTGCCCTGCAGGCGATCGCCGATGATCTTTTCCAGCCCCGAAAAGGCGCCGCCGCAAATGAACAGGATATTGGTCGTGTCCACCTGCAGGAATTCCTGCTGCGGATGCTTGCGGCCACCCTGGGGCGGCACGCTGGCGGTGGTGCCTTCCATCAGCTTGAGCAGCGCCTGCTGAACGCCCTCGCCCGACACGTCGCGGGTGATCGAGGGATTCTCGGCCTTGCGGCTGATCTTGTCGATCTCGTCGATATAGACGATGCCGCGCTGCGCGCGCTCGACATTGTAATCGCTGGCCTGAAGCAGCTTCAGGATGATGTTCTCGACATCCTCGCCGACATAGCCGGCTTCGGTGAGCGTCGTCGCGTCCGCCATGGTGAAGGGAACGTCGAGAATGCGCGCCAGCGTCTGCGCCAGCAGCGTCTTGCCCGATCCGGTCGGCCCGACGAGCAGGATGTTGGACTTTGCCAGCTCGACATCGGCGCCCTTCTGGCCGTGGTTGAGCCGCTTGTAGTGATTGTGCACCGCGACGGAGAGCACGCGCTTCGCCTGCTTCTGGCCGATCACATAATCGTCCAGGAAGTCGCAGATCTCCTGCGGGGTCGGCACACCGCCGTCCTTCTTCGAGACGAGCGCGGTCTTGGTCTCTTCACGGATGATGTCGTTGCAGAGATCGACGCACTCATCGCAGATGAACACGGTCGGGCCGGCGATGAGCTTCCGCACCTCATGCTGCGACTTGCCGCAGAACGAGCAGTACAGGGTGCTCTTGGAATCGCCGCCACTCAATTTCGTCATAAAATCACTTACCTTCTCGATCCGGCCCTTCGCCGTCCGGATTCGGCATTCTACCGAAGACCGCGTTGCCCGGATACCCAATATGCCTACTGGCAAGACGGAAACAAGCCGTTGACGTCCCCAATCTACCGCATCGTCGCCTTTTTGACCGGCCAAAGCGCTTCTGGAAGCACGCGTCCCACCTTGTCCAGCGCCGCCTGAACCGTCGGACGCCGCCCAAGTTCGGCCCATCCGTCGGTCCAGATCGTGCGGACATGATCAGGGGCGGAAGCAAAGGGCTGAAGCGAATCGATCGCCGAATCCGCATGATCAGGATCGGCAAGCGCCCTCACCACCTCCGCTTCGGCTTCATCCATCCGGCCGACACACATCAGGGCCTCGGCCGTGCTTCCGACCGCATCCTTTTCGTGTGCAGTGATTTCACCGATCATGCCCGAGAGATCCTGCCCAGGTTTCACGGCGTGCGCGATGCACAGCTTCATTCGACGAACGAGCTGCCGGGCATAGGGCGTCCCATGCTGCGTCGCCGCGCGTTCGACATCGCCCTGCAGCGCCGAAGCTTCGGTCCAACGGCGATCGCCGACCAGCATATGGAGACGATTGATCATCATGCTGACCAGCCAGGCCGTTTCCCTGCCGTCGAGCTTCGGCATCGCCGCATAGCGCTTGTCGGCATCTTCCACCCGCCCCATCACGCGCAGAATGTCGGCATGCAGATCGATCACCCAGCCGCCCTCATTTCCGACAGCAGCGGCCTCCTGGGCCGTCGCCGCGAAGCGGGAAGCCAGAGCGTCGGCTTCCTCGAACCGGCCCGCCTGGAAATAGGCCTCGGCCAATGCGCGAATGACGACTGGTGAAGGATCGCGGGATCCGTCCCAGGCCGTGTGCGCCTCCTCGACAGCGGCTGCGGCGGCGATCCGCATATGAGGGCCCGCCTGAGCCTCCAGCGCCGGCCAGATCGGCGCATAAATCCTGTCGACAAGGGCTTCCCGCAACGGACCGGGACTATTCACGCCCCGCATCGCCCGTGCCGCCTCATCAATGCGCCCGGCTTTGATCGAGATCCGCGCGGCCATCAGTTTCAGCCTTTCACGCGTGGCGATTTCGGCACTGGCGCCGCCGCTCGCCTCCAGCCGGACGACAAAGGCATCCGCTTCGGACTTGCGATTGTCTTCATTCAGTTTCCGGACGACCCACATCGCGTCGCGAAAGCCGATCTCCCGCGCGCCCGTCGGACCGTGTTCCATCAGCGCGTCCATCGCCATCCGGGTGATTTCCAGATCGCGGAAACCGCGCGCGAACTCCAGCATGATCACGGCGGGCTCGATCGCCTGAGGATCGAGCGACCGAACGGCCGCGATCGCCTTCAACCCTTTCGCCCGGTCGCCGTCGGCGACGAACAGCATGGCCTGCAGCATCGCCATGCGTTGCCGTTGTTCGGCGGGCAATGGCATCTTCACGATGCGATCGAGGCGATCGATCGCGGATCGATATTGGCGTCCGCTCACTTCGCGCTGAAGATCCGCCAGTTCGGCATCGACGGATCCGCCGCGTATCGACGTCGCAGCCCCCTGTTTCTCGGAAGCGTTTGCCGGCGCTGCGATCAGCAACGCCGGCAGGATCGTCAACAACGCTGTCACGCCCGCCTGTCGGGCGCGAAGATCAGGCCGCAGCGCTCGTCTCTTCCGACGGCACCGGGCGCTTGTCGAACACCTCGTCGATCAGGCCGAAAGCCTTGGCTTCGTCCGCCGACATGAACTTGTCGCGCTCCATCGAACTCTCGACCACTTCGAGCGGCTGGCCGGTATATTTCGCGTAAAGCTCGTTCATCCGGTGGCGGATACGCAGGATCTCGCGCGCCTGGATCTCGATATCGGTGGCCTGACCCTGCGCACCGCCCGAGGGCTGGTGGATCATGATGCGGGCGTTGGTCAGCGCCATGCGCATGCCGGGTTCGCCGCTCGCCAGCAGGAAGCTGCCCATCGAGGCGGCCTGGCCGATGCACACCGTGCCGACGCGCGGGCGGATGTACTGCATCGTGTCGTGGATCGCCATGCCCGCCGTCACCACCCCGCCCGGCGAGTTGATGTACATGAAGATGTCCTTCTTCGGATTCTCCGATTCGAGGAACAGCAACTGGGCGGTGATAAGGGAGGCCATATGGTCCTCCACCCCGCCGGTCACGAACACGATCCGCTCGCGCAGCAGGCGCGAATAGATGTCGAAGCTGCGCTCGCCGCGGTTCGACTGCTCGATGACGATGGGGACGAGTGCGTCGTGGATCTGGCCGTTCTCGAACGGATTATTCATGGGAATCTCGTGTCCTTTGCCCGTGAGGCTCTCTGCTAGGCCTTGGTCGCCTCAGGCTAAACAGCCTGACACGTGAATCAAGGTCTCGACCTTTGACTGGAGCCTGATTCACACCATCAGCGGAAACACTACGCCGTTTCCGCCGCTGACGTTCAGGCTCTAGGCGCTTAGATCGGGTGAAGGCAAGCCGCCTTCAAGTGGCTGATCGCGCGCGGATCGACGCGCCGCTTCAGCGCTCGACGTCGGCGGCGACCGCCGGGAACGCCAGATAGGCCAGGCGACGGACCTCGCGGCGCCCGCGCACCACCGTGTCGAGGATCAGTCCGCACATGACGTTGAGCGCGGCGAGCGTGACGAGGCCGGTGCACAGGATCGCCGTGGGAAGCCGCGGCACGAGCCCGGTCTGGACATAGGTGATCGCCAGCGGAAGCGCGAGGATCAGCGCCAGCAGCGCGACCGCACCGCCGATCAGCCCGAAGAAGAGAACCGGACGTTCGATGCGGAACAGGGTCGCGATCGTATTGAGAATGCGCCAGCCGTCGCGATAGGTCGAGAGTTTGGACACCGACCCTTCGGGCCGCGCGCCATAGGCGGTGACGACCTCCGCCACCGGCATGCGGAGTTCCAGCGCGTGCACGCTGATCTCGGTCTCGATCTCGAAACCCGCCGAAAGCACCGGGAAACTCTTCACAAATCGCCTTGAGAAGACTCGATAACCCGAGAGAATATCACTGAAAGTCCGGCCGAATATCCAGGCGAGGATACCCGTGAGCATCGCATTGCCGAAGCGGTGGCCACGGCGATAGGCCTCTTCGATCTCCGACTTGCGCGCGCCCACGACCATGTCGAGCTGTTCGTCGACCAGCCGCGCCACCAGTTTCGGCGCGGCGGGCGCGTCATAGGTCGCGTCGCCGTCCGCCATCACATAGACATCGGCATCGACGTCCGCGAACATGCGGCGGACGACATTGCCCTTGCCCTGCATCCGCTCGGTGCGGACGATCGCGCCGGCGGCGCGCGCCACCTCGACCGTCCGGTCCCGGCTGTTATTGTCGTAGACGTAGATGGTCGCGCCCGGCAGCGCCGCGCGGAAGCCCTCGATCGTCTGCACGATCGCGGCTTCCTCGTTATAGCATGGCAGCAGAACCGCGATGCGCAGCCCGGCCGGCAGGCCGCCCCGCAAGACAGCCTCACTCGCCCCGTTCGCCATGCCCCAGCGCTCCGGCGTCGATTACTTCTTCGCCGCCGGCTTCTTGGCGGCGGGCTTCTTGGCCGGCTTTTCCTCGGCCGCCGCTTCCGCGTCGTCGGCCGTCTTCTTCGCCGCCGCCTTTTTAGCGGGCTTCGCCTTCTCGGCCGGCGCTTCGGCCTCGTCGGCCTTCACGTCTTCCTTGGCCTCGGCCTTGTCCTTCGGCTCGGCCTTCTTCGCGGCCTTTTTCGGCTTGGCGGCGTGATCATGGTCGTGATGGTCATGGCCGCAGCCCGGGCCATGGACATGGCCGTCATCCTCGGCCTCGATCGCCGCTTCCAGTTCCTCGCGGCTCACCGCACGGTCGCTGATCTCGGCCTTGCCGAACAGGAAGTCGACGACCTTGTCCTCGTAGAGCGGCGCGCGAAGCTGCGCCGCCGCCATCGGCTCCTGCTGGATGAACTGGATGAAGCGCTCGCGCTGGTCGGCCGGATATTGCTGAGCGGCCTGACCGATCAGGCGGTTCATTTCCTGCGCCGTCACTTCGACGCCGTTCGCCTGGCCGATCTCCGAAAGGAGCAGGCCCAGGCGGACGCGACGAACCGCGATCGCGCGATAATCGTCCTTCTCGGCTTCCATTTCCTTCAGCGCGGCGGCCGGATCTTCCTCATGGCTCGCTTCATGCTCGAGCTGAGCCCAGATCTGGTTGAACTCGGCCTCGACCATCGAAGGCGGCACTTCGAAATCATGGCTTTCGGCGAGCTGGTCGAGCAGCTTGCGCTTCATGTGCGTGCGGGTGAGGCCGTTATGCTCCTGCTCGATCTGCCCCTTGAGCAGACCGCGAAGCTGTTCCAGGCTCTCAAGGCCCAGCGACTTGGCGAAATCCTCGTCAGCCTTGGCTTCCTTGGGCACGCGGATCTCGTTGATCACCAGATCGAAGGTCGCGGCCTTGCCCTTGAGATTCTCCGCCGTGTAATCCTCGGGGAAGGTCACTTCGATGGTCTTTTCGTCATTGGCCTTCACGCCGACGAGCTGGTCCTCGAAACCGGGGATGAGGCGGCCCGATCCGATCTCGACCGACATGCCCTCGCCCGTGCCGCCGTCGAAGGCGACGCCGTCGACCTTGCCGACGAAATCCATGACGACCAGATCGCCTTCCTTTGCCTTGTGGCTCTTGGGCGCTTCGTCGAACTGCTTGTTCTGGCTCGCGATCTGGTCGACGGCTTCATCGACCTTGGCGTCCGAAACCTCGACGGTCAGCCGCTCGAGCTTCAGCCCGTCGATCGAAGGCGCCGGCACCTGGGGCAGCACTTCGAGCGCGACCTTCACCTCGGCATCCTTGCCCGGCTCATAGCCTTCGCCGAGTTCGACCGAGGGCTGCATCGCGGGACGCAGCTTGTTGTCGGCGATCAGCTTCTGCACGCCTTCCTGGATCGAGCTGTTGAGCGCATCCTGCGCCAGCGATTCGGCGTGCATCTTGCGGATCAGGTTGGCGGGCACCTTGCCGGGACGGAAGCCGGGCATGCGCACCTGCGGCGCGACGCGCTTCACTTCCTGATCGACGCGCGCGTCGATATCCTTCGCGGTGATGGTCAGCGTGTAGGCGCGCTTCAGGCCCTCGTTCAACGTCTCGACAGTCTGCATCTCTCTTCAAACGCCTTCATGATCTGGAATCTCTGAACCGCTCCGTCTTCCGGGAGCGGAGACTGGTGCGGGCGAAGGGACTCGAACCCCCACATCTTGCGATACTGGAACCTAAATCCAGCGCGTCTACCAGTTCCGCCACGCCCGCTAGGACACCGTCGGTCGGCGGCGTCTATAGCAGGGAGCGCCACAAGGGCAAGCGCGGCGTCAGGATACGAGCGCAAGGCGTGGCGGATCGGCAGCGCGCAGCGAGACCGAAAGGATTCCCGGCAGCGTCTCGATCCGGGCCGCGAGCTCGGCATCGAGCAGATAATCGCGCCCGAGGCGGACCGAGGCCTCTGCGCCCCCGTCCAGCCGTGCGCGCAGCATCAGTTCGCCGCGTCCGCCGCGATATCCGTCCAGCAACATCGCGAGCGGGCCGATCGCCGCCGGATCATCCATCACGATCTCGACCATCAACCGGGCATTGCCGGCGAGCTGGTCGAATGCCTGGATGCGCTTCACCGTCACGCGCGGCGCCTCCTCTCCCGGCCGCCGATCAAGCTCGACGGTCAGCAGCCCGCAATCGCCGGCGCGCGCCGTATCCTCCAGCTGCTTGGCGATATCGTCGTCGAAACAGGTGGCGAAGAACTGGCCCGACGCGTCGGAGCAGGTCGCCATCAGGTAGCGCCGCCCCCGCGCCGAGGTGCGCCAGCGCGCATCCTCGATCAGCGCCGCCATCGTCGCGGTGGTGCGGCTGGCATCGACGGGCGCGACCTGCGCGCAGAGCGCGCCATAGCTGCGCGCGCCATGACCATCCGCCAGATGGCTGTAGCGATCGACCGGGTGCGCGGAAAAATAGAAGCCGAAGGCGTCCTTTTCCTGCGCCATACGATCGGCGAGCGACCAGTGCGCGCTTTGCGGGATCTGGATCGCCGCCGCGCGTGCCTCGCTTTCGCCGAACAGACCATGCTGGCCGCTCGTCCGGTTTTCCTCGGCATGCGAGGCGATCGCCAGGATCGTCTCCGCGACGGCATGGACGCCGGCACGATCGGGATTCATCGAATCGAACGCCCCCGCCCCCGCGAGGCTTTCGATCTGGCGGCGGTTGAGCAGGCGCGGATCGACGCGATTGGCGAAATCGTCGAGCGTCTTGTACGGGCCGGTCGCCTCGCGCTGGGCGATCAGCGTCTCCATCGCCTTCTCGCCGACACCCTTGAGCGCCGCCAGCGCATAGCGCACCGCCAGCCCGTCCGCCGTCTGCTCGACGTCGAACTCGGCCTGACTCGCATTCAGGCACGGCGGCAGATAGACGATGTCCATCCGGCGCATATCCTCGACGAAGATGCCGAGCTTGTCGGTCAGCGCCATGTCGAAGCACATCGACGCCGCGAAGAATTCGTGCGGATGGTGCGCCTTCAGCCACGCCGTCTGATAGGCGAGCAATGCATAGGCGGCGGCGTGGCTCTTGTTGAAACCATAGCCCGCGAACTTGTCGATCAGGTCGAACAGTTCGTTGGCCTTGTCCGCATCGATGCCGTTGACGGCCTTGCATCCCTCGACGAAGCCCACGCGCTGCGCGTCCATCTCCGCCTTGATCTTCTTGCCCATCGCGCGGCGAAGCATGTCGGCGCCGCCCAGGCTGTAGCCGGCCAGGATCTGCGCGGCCTGCATCACCTGTTCCTGATAGACGAAGATGCCGTAGGTTTCCGACAGGATACCTTCGAGCAAAGGATGAGGATATTCAATCTGTTCGCGCCCGTTCTTACGAGCACCGAACATCGGGATATTGTCCATCGGACCGGGCCGGTAGAGCGAGACGAGCGCGATGATGTCGCCGAAATTGGACGGGCGCACCGCCGCCAGCGTCCGGCGCATGCCTTCGGATTCCAACTGGAATACGCCGACGGTGTCGCCCTTCTGGAGCAATTTATAGACGCCCTCGTCGTCCCATTCGAGCGTGCTGAGATCGACCTGGACGCCACGCTTGGCGAGCAGCTGCACCGCCTTTTGCAACACCGACAATGTCTTGAGGCCGAGAAAGTCGAATTTTACCAGGCCGGCGCCCTCGACATATTTCATGTCGAACTGGGTGACCGGCATGTCCGATCGCGGATCGCGGTAGAGCGGCACGAGCTGGTCGAGCGGACGATCACCGATCACCACGCCGGCGGCGTGAGTCGAACTGTGGCGCGGCAGCCCTTCGAGCTTCATCGCGAGATCGACAAGGCGCTTCACCTGCGTGTCGGTCTCATATTCATGGCGGAATTCGGGGACCCCGCCCTTCTCCATGGTCCGCTCCAGCGTCCACGGATCGGTCGGATGGTTCGGAACCAGCTTCGCCAGCCGGTCGACCTGGCCATAGCTCATCTGGAGCACGCGGCCGGTGTCCTTGAGCACCGCGCGCGCCTTCAGCCGCCCGAAGGTGATGATCTGCGCCACATGGTCGCGGCCATATTTGCGCTGGACGTAACGGATCACTTCTTCGCGCCGCGTTTCGCAGAAGTCGATATCGAAGTCCGGCATCGAGACGCGCTCGGGATTGAGGAAGCGTTCGAAGAGCAGGCCGAGCTTCAGCGGATCGAGATCGGTGATGGTGAGCGCCCAGGCGACGACCGATCCGGCACCCGAACCACGCCCCGGCCCCACCGGGATATCCTGTTCCTTGGCCCATTTGATGAAATCCGCGACGATCAGGAAATAGCCGGGGAATCCCATCTGGACGATGACGTCGAGCTCGAAATCGATGCGTTGGACATAGGCCTTGCGGGCCTCGTCGTCGGCGATGCCGGCCTTTTCGAGGCGCATCATCAGGCCGGCATGCGCGTCCTCGCGCAGTTTCGTCGCCTCGCCCTCGCGGTCACCGGCAAGACTGGGCAGGATCGGCTTGCGCTTCGGCGCCATCACCGCGCAACGCTGCGCCACGACCAGAGTGTTCGCCAACGCCTCGGGCAGATCGTCGAACAGCAGCTTCATGTCCTTGGCGGGCTTCATCCACGCATCAGGCGAACTCCTGCGGCGATCCTCGCTTTCGACATAGGACGAGCCGGCGATGCAGAGCATCGCATCGTGCGCGGCGTGGAAATTCTCGTCGGCGAAGCAGGACGGGTTGGTCGCGACCAGCGGCAGATCGCGCGCATAGGCAAGATCGAGCAGATGCGGTTCCGCCCTGCCCTCCACTTCATCCAGCCGGCGGACGATCTCGATATAAAGGCGGTCCGGAAACAGCGCCTGCAACCGGTCGGCATAGTCGAAGGCCCGATCCATCTGCTCTTCGGCGAACAGGCGCGCCAGACCGCCTTCGGCACCGGCGGTCAATGCGATCAGGCCCTGGGTCGCCCCCTCCAGCGCCTCGAAACGGACATGCGCGGGCAACTCCACCGGCCGGTCGAGATGCGCGGCGGAGACGAGCGCGCACAGATTGTCATAGCCGGTTTCGTCCTGCGCATAGAGCGCGAGCCAGTCGAGCGCCGGTTCGACGCCATCGGGCATGCCCGGCCGTGCCACGCACAGCATCGCACCGATTACCGGCTGCACGCCCGCCCCCTTGCACGCATCGGAAAAGGCCATTGCAGCGTAAAGGCCGTTGCGATCGGTCAGCGCCGCCGCCGGGAAACCCAGTTCGCGCGCGCGTTTCGCGATCACCTTGGGTTCGATCGCCCCTTCCAGCATCGTAAAGGACGAAAAGATGCGAAGCGGAACGAACGGAGCGTGAGGCATGGCCGAGCTTAGCCGGACCAGCGCGATTCGTTAAACCCAATCGACGCGGCACCTTCTACAACAACGCTTCGATGTCCTTTTCCAGCGCTTCGGGCTTGTCGGTCGGTGCATAACGCTTCACCGGCCTGCCCGTGCGATCGACCAGGAACTTGGTGAAATTCCATTTGATCGCCTTGCTGCCCAAAAGGCCGGGCTTCTCCGATTTCAGATAGTCGTAGAGCGGATCGGCACCGGGGCCGTTGACCTCGATCTTGGCCATCAGCGGAAAGGTCACGTCGTAAGTGAGCGAACAGAAATTCGCGATTTCCTCGGCATCGCCGGGCTCCTGCGCGCCGAACTGGTTGCACGGAAATGCCAGGATTTCGAAGCCGCGCTCGCGATATTTGCGATAGAGCGCCTCAAGCCCCGCATATTGCGGCGTGAAACCGCACCTGGAGGCGACGTTGACGATCAGCACGACCTTGCCGGCATAGTCGGCGAGCGCCCGGTCCGCGCCGCCGGGCAGCTTCACCGAAAAATCCGCGACCGTCGCCATGCGCTTCTCCCTTATTCGAGCACCCCGTCGTGCAGCCGGACCACCCGGTCCATGCGCGCCGCCAGCCTTTCATTGTGCGTGGCGACCAGCGCCGCCGATCCCTCGCCGCGTACAAGCGCCAGGAATTCGGAAAAGACGATATCGGCGGTGGCTTCGTCGAGATTGCCGGTCGGTTCGTCCGCCAGCACCAGCGCCGGCCGATTGGCGAGCGCGCGGGCCACCGCGACCCGCTGCTGCTCGCCGCCCGAAAGCTGGCTCGGCCGGTGCGTCAGGCGATGGCCCAGCCCCAGCGACGACAGCAGCGATTTTGCGCGCACCTGCGCATCGGCGGTCTCCGCGCCATGGATCAATTGCGGCAGCACGACATTCTCGGTCGCATCGAAATCGGGCAGCAAATGGTGGAACTGATAGACGAAGCCCAGCGCGTCCCTGCGCAGCGTCGTCCGCCCATCGGCGTCGAGCCGCGCCGCTTCCTGCCCCTTGATCCGGATCGATCCCTCGAAACCGCCTTCGAGCAGGCCGACCGCCTGAAGCAAGGTCGATTTGCCCGAGCCCGACGGCCCCAACAGCGCGACGATCTCGCCGGGCGCGACATGCAGATCGACGCCGCGCAGCACCTCGATCGTGTCCTCGCCCTGCACGAAGCTGCGGCGCAGGCCCTGGGTGGCCAGAATGTCACTCATAGCGCAGCACCTGCACGGGATCGGTGCTCGCCGCCTTGAAGGCGGGATAGAGCGTGGCGAGAAAGCTGAAGAGCAGCGCCATCGCACAGATGCCGAGCACTTCGAACGGATCGGTCTTCGACGGGAGTTCGGTCAGAAAACGGATCGAGGGATCCCACAGATTCTGCCCCGTCACGAACTGGATGAAATTCACCACCGACTGGCGGAAGAACAGGAAGATGAAGCCGAGGACGATTCCCGCCAGGATGCCGAGCGATGCGATCGTCACCCCCACCGTCACGAAGATCTTGATCAGTCCGCGCCGCGTGGCGCCCATCGTGCGCAGGATCGCGATGTCCCGATTCTTGGCACGCACCAGCATGATCAGCGACGAGAGGATGTTGAACACCGCGACCAGGATGATGATCGAGAGCACGACGAACATCGCCACCCGTTCGACCGCGAGTGCTTCGAAAAGCTGGGAATTCATCGTCCGCCAATCGGATACCTGTGCCCGGCCCGCCACTTTCTGCCCCAAAGGCGCCAGGATCTGGCCGACGCGATCGGGATCGACGGTCTCGACCTCGATCATGCCCACCGAATCGCCCATCAACAGCAGCAGTTGGGCATTCTCCATCGGCATGATCACGAACGCCTTGTCGTAGTCATAGACGCCGACCTCGAAGATCGCGGCGACGCGATAAGCCACGATGCGCGGCACCGATCCGAACGGCGTGGTCTGGCCCTGCGGGCTGATCAGGCTGATCTGGCTGCCGACCTGAACGCCGAGCTGTTCGGCCAGCCGCGCGCCGATCGCGACATTGTCGTTGCCCGGCTTCAGCTCGCGCAGGCTGCCGCGCAGGACATTGCCGGCGATCGTCGGATTTCCGGTGATGTCGGGCAGCGTCATGCCGCGCACGATCACGCCTTCCACCCGCCCTTCCGAACTCGCCATCAGCGGCTGTTCGATCATCGGTGTGGCGGAAACCACACCCGGTGTCCGTTTCGCTTCGGCGAGCACCTCACGCCAGTCGGACAGCCGACCGCCATAGCCCTGCACGACGGCATGGCCGTTCAAACCGACGATCTTGTCGAACAATTCAGCGCGGAAACCGTTCATCACGCTCATCACGATGATCAGCGCAGCGACGCCCAGCATCACCGCGAACAGGCTGATCCCGGCGACGAGGAAGATGAAGCCTTCGCCCTTTCCCGGCAGCAGATAGCGTTTTGCGATCATCCGCTCATAGCGGGAGAGGATCATGCGGCGGGATCCTGGAAGGTCGACGGCATGGCGTCTCGTCTAGAGCATGGCGCGGAAAATTGGGAACCGATTTTCGGCAAAGGGCGGTGCTCCATCAGGGAAAAGAGCGGGTTGCGTGGTTCAGTCACCACATGCAACGCTCTAGGGACAGGTGGCGATGCTGGCAATCGGCCCTCTCGTGTTGCCAAATGGGCACAGCATCGACTCAATCGTTCAGGCCTATCGATTCCTTCCATGACAAGGCGATGACGTTTGCGTAGCGTTAATGGGCTGAACGCAGGCAAAGGCCGTGGTTCGGGGAGTGGGCTTCGCCCGGCGATGACGTTGAAGGGACCGGCATCGCCAGCGTGCTGAAGTCAAATCCAAGGGGGCTGACGAGCATTCGTCACGCGGGTGCCCGGATCGGAAACGGTCCGGGCACTTGTCGTTTCAAGGCCCTTGAAAGCCGAAATCCGCATCTTAACTCACGCATATCCGGCGCCGATCAGGGCCGGATGTTCCGGGGCGCCGCGATCGCGGGCCTCGTTGCGCTCGAAAATGCTCATTGGAGATTTTTGGATATGAGGACCTTCGATTTCACCCCCTATCGCCGTTCCACCGTCGGCTTCGACCGGCTGTTCGATCTGCTCGAGAATAATGCGCGCCAGGCGCAGGGCGACAATTATCCGCCCTTCGACCTCGAGCGCCGCGGTGAAGACCGATATCGCATCACGCTCGCCGTCGCCGGCTTCAAGAGCGGAGAGATCGAGATCACCGCGCAGCAGAATCTCCTGCTCGTCGCCGGCAAGAAGGATCATGGCGACCAGGATCGCAGCCAGTTCCTGCATGTCGGCATTGCAAATCGCAGCTTCGAACGCCGCTTCGAACTCGCCGATTTCGTCCGCGTGGAGGATGCGAACCTGGCCGATGGCCTGCTGACCATCGATCTTGTCCGCGAGATTCCCGAAGCGATGAAGCCGCAGAAGATCGCCATCGGCAGCGGCGCCGCGCCCGAGAGCGCTTCGGTCGAAAGCATCGCGGATAAACGCAAGGCGGCCTGAGCCCCCTTCCGCCTTGCGCACAGCTGCGCCCGGTCCGGCAACGGCCCGGGCGCTTTTTGTACGAATATAAAGGAGCAGCCGGACTGCGTACGCGTCCGGCTGCCCAAGAGCACCGTGGAGCGCCACCGATGCGGAAAGGTGCGGCCCGGGTCGCAATAGGCCGCGTTTCCGGTCAATCGGCTGTTTCGGCGATCTCCGACAACAGGGTGCTATCCAGAATCTTGATCCGTCCGCCATCGAGCGCGATCACACCCGAATCAGACCATGCGCCGAGCTGGCGGTTGATCTGTTCGCGCGACATGCCGGCGAACATGCCCAGTTCGCCCTGGCTGAGATCGAGGCGAAGCCGCCCGTCGGTGGAACCGTCCAGCGTCAGCCGGCGCAGGAAGCGTGCCAGCCTGGGGCCGGACGTGAAGGCGCGGTCGCTTTCGATCGTGCTGTTGGCCTGGCGCAGCCGCCGGGCAAGCTCGCGCATGATGCGTAGGCCCATGCCCGGATATTGCGCGATGATCGTTTCGAACGAGGATCGCGAGAGCTTGAGCCCCTGTACGGGTTCGAGAGCGGTGACGGTCGCGGTGCGTTCGCCACCGTCGAGCAGCGCGATCTCGCCGATCACCCAGCCCGGTTCGGCATAGTCGAGGATGATCTCGCGCCCGTTGCTCGAAACCATCGCGATGCGCGCGGTGCCGGTCAGCAGGATGATCAGCGAATCGCCCTCGTCACCCTGCCGCATGAGCTCCTTGCCCTTGGCGTGGCTCTGGAGCGTGCCGTGCAGGATGATCGCCGCCAGTTCGTCCTCGCTGCAGGATGCGAAGATCGAATGTTCGGGCAGCAGTGCGGCGAGTTGTTCGGCTTTCATGTGCGTTCCCTTCCGGCGTCGATCTTTTCCGATTCGCCGTCGCCACCCGGATGACGCACCCGGAACGATCAGGGTGTGACGACGGTCACAGGCGACGAAAAACCTTCGGTTCCGTTCCCCGTGCTGATAGACTGCGGGACATGGGCGACGTCATCAACCTGAGATCCGTGCGCAAGGCGAAGGCGCGGGCCGCCGCAACGGCGCAGGCGGCGGAAAATCGCGCCAGATTCGGACGCACAAAGGCCGAAAAACTGGCCGATGCGCAGGAGAAAAGCCGCGCCGAGCGGCTTCTGGACGGCGCGAAACGCGAAGACTGAAGCCGTTCAGCCCAGTCGATCACGCGCCTTTGCCAGCGCGGACGGCCAATTGGCGAGCGTACCCAGTGCCATGATCAGCGGCCGTGCCGGCTCCCCCAATTCACCGAGCCGTTCGTAGAGCTTCGGTGTGAAGCTCAGCAGGCCGAAACCTGCGAACGGGAAATCGCCCGCCTTGAGATCGGCCCTGGAAAGCTTGATCGTCCTGGCCTGGCCTGCAACTTCACGCGAATTGAGAAGCGCGACGATATCCGGACCGAGCGCCCGGAATTCACGCTCCGGCAGTTCGGCGACCAGTGCCGCGAGCGCGCGCGTCGCATGCACCCATCGATTGTCGCGGGAGGAAATCAGGGCGGCCCAGATCGTTTCGGCATGCGCGGCGATCAGATCGGGCCGGCGCGGCAATTGACGGAAATGCCGGAGCCGCCAATGTTCGGGATCGACCAGCAACCGGTCGAGACTCTCGCATTCTTCGGCAAGCATGGTGGTCAGTCGGGCATCGAGCACCGATTGCAGCCAGGACAGGTCGATGCAGCGCGGCGGTTCGCCGTCGACCGGCGCAGCCAAAGTCGCCAGCGCGGATTCGACAGTCCTCGCCTGCCCCACCGGCTCTTCGGTTTTATGGGGAAAGCCGAACTGCCACCGGCCCTGCCCGGTCAAGCTGAACATGTAGAACAGGCTGAATCCCGGCACCCAGGCATAACGCGCGGCCACACCATGGACATAGTCGATCGCGGGCAAACCCGGTCGCGCGATCGTCAGGTTGGACAGCTTTCCCTTGAGCGGCATCCAACGCATCGACCGGTCACCGAAAATCAGCTCGGTCACCGGGCCCTGCGGCGGATCGCCGGTGAGCCGCACTATGACGGTGGGGCTTTGCTTACCCCGCTGAACCCCGCATTCGGGTATGTCGGCCGCCAGCGCCTCGATCGCTTCGAAATCTCCGGCCGCGACGCGATACCATGTCGACAGAACCGGCTCGCCGGTCTTGCGATCGATCCCGCGCATATGGACGAAAGGCTGATTCAGTTTGTCGATGACCGTCCTGGCGAGCCATGACGCGCGATCCCCTGCCCCACTCTGATCGTCGATCAGGATCGGCGGATCGTCCACCGCTCCGAGCCTGATCGTTCGCTCCAGTTCCGCCGCGCGATCATGCAGCCGGCGCAGGACCAGCGCCCCCCGGATCGCGCCTGCCATGTGCCAGCCGAAATAGGTCGCCGGCAGCGCCATCATGGCGGCAGGCTCGGCGCCGGTGACGACGGCACCCGTCAGCAACAACATCGCGACGGGCGCCATGACAAGCTGGAGCAACGGCAGGCGAAACAGGAAGGCCAGCCATTGCAGGATCGGTACGGACAGCGGGATCGCCAATCCGAGCGCGATCCACAGTGGCCGCGCCCAGCCCTGCGCGAGCGCCAGGGCGTGTCCAGCCTCGATCGACCGGGCCAGCGGATAGGCGATCAGCAGCGCGACGATCAGCCACGGGCCGAACCGTGCGATCCAGGGATGATAAGGCAACGGCAGCGTGCCGATCGGCATCGCCCAGCGCCAGCCAAGCGCATGTCCCAATCTGCCGAACGGCGCGAGCACCGTCCATTTCGTCGATTTCGCCTTCGCCATCCCGCCCCACCCCATCGGGCGAAACGCAGTCTATGCGCGAATCCTGAAGATTCCTTGCAGCGGGATCAGACCAGGCGAGACTGTTTCAGCGCCGCTTCGATGAAGCTCGCGAACAACGGGTGCGGCGCGAACGGCTTGCTCTTGAGTTCCGGATGGAACTGCACGCCGACGAACCAGGGATGGTCGGGCCGCTCGACGATCTCCGGCAGCGTGCCGTCCGGCGACATGCCGGAAAAGACCAGACCGCCCTTTTCAAGCGGGTCGCGATAATGGACGTTCACCTCATAACGGTGACGATGACGTTCGCTGATCTCGGTGCCGCCATAGATGCTGGCGACATGGCTGTTGCCCGCCAGCGTCGCCGGATAGGCGCCCAGGCGCATCGTGCCGCCCAGATCGCCACCTTCCTCGCGCTTCTGCAGTCCCTCCGCCGTCATCCATTCGGTGATCAGGCCAACGACCGGTTCGTCGGTCGGTCCGAATTCGGTGGTCGACGCTGCCGCGATGCCGGCGGTGTTCCGCGCGCCCTCGATACAGGCCATCTGCATGCCCAGGCAGATGCCAAAGAACGGCACCTGGCGCTCGCGCGCGAAACGGACGCTGGCGATCTTGCCTTCGGATCCGCGCTCCCCGAAACCGCCGGGCACGAGGATCGCGTGCATCGGCTCGAGCATCGCGGCGACTTCGCCCTCGCTCTGCTCGAACAGCTCGGCGTCGAGCCATTTGATGTTGACCTTGACGCGATTGGCGATGCCGCCATGGACGAGCGCCTCGTTGAGCGACTTGTAGGCGTCCGCCAGGCCGACATATTTGCCGACCACGCCGATCGTCACCTCGCCTTCCGGATTCTGGAGGCGATCCATGATGTCGTCCCAGCGCGACAGATTGGGCGTTTCGCCCGGATCGATCGCGAATGCCGACAGCACCGCCTCGTCCAGCCCTTCGGCATGGTATTGCAACGGCACGCCATAGATGCTGCTGGCGTCGAGCGCGGGGATCACGGCTTCCTTGGGCACATTGCAGAACAGCGCGATCTTGGCGCGCTCGCTTTCGGGCAGCGGCCGTTCGCAACGGCACACCAGCACGTCGGGCTGGATGCCGAGCGCGGTCAGGTCGCGCACGCTGTGCTGGGTCGGCTTGGTCTTCAACTCGCCCGCCGCCGCGATATACGGCACCAGCGTGACATGGACGAAGATCGAGTTCAGCCGGCCGAGATCGGCGCGGAGCTGGCGAATCGCCTCCATGAAGGGCAGCGATTCGATATCGCCCACCGTGCCGCCGATCTCGCACAGCACGAAATCGACATCGTCGGTTTGGTTGCGCGCGAATTCCTTGATGGCGTCGGTGACATGGGGGATCACCTGGACGGTGGCGCCCAGATAGTCGCCGCGCCGCTCCTTGGCGATGATCTGCTGATAGATCCGGCCGGAGGTGACATTGTCCGACTGGCGGCCCGATACGCCGGTGAAACGCTCATAATGGCCAAGGTCGAGGTCGGTCTCCGCCCCGTCGTCGGTCACATAGACTTCGCCGTGCTGATAAGGCGACATCGTGCCGGGATCGACGTTCAGATAGGGATCGAACTTGCGAATCCGGACCTTGTAGCCGCGCGCCTGGAGGAGGGCGGCAAGACTTGCCGCCATCAGACCCTTGCCAAGCGAGGAGACCACGCCGCCGGTGATGAAAATGAACCGCGCCATGGGAGAAAAGGCTTAGCCTCGGTTAGGTGTTGACGGCAAGCGCGCGAATCCGAACCCGACGCAAAAAATGCGCCGGGCCGATTTCAACGCGAACGATTTCAGTTGCTTGGTGCGGCGCCGTTGGCGGCGGGCGGTGCAACGGGAACCACGGCCGGCGGTGCGACGCGCGCCGGCGCTGGAACGGCGGCATTGCCGGCCGCAGGCGTCGGCGTACTGCGCGAGACCGGATCGGTCGTGCGCGGCGCGGGCCGCTCGGCCCGCGGCGCTGCCGCGGCGGGTGCCGCCGCATTTGCGACAGGCGCCGGGGTAGACGTCGCGTCGGCGAGCGGATCGGTCGGCGCGGGCGCCGGAACCGCAGCATTATCGACGGGCAGGGTCGGCCCGGACGGCGCCGCCGGCTGGCGGGCGAGCGAAGTATCGACATCGCCGTTCGAGCGCATCGAGGCCAGCGTGGCGAGCAGGATGCACATCGCCACGAACAGGCCTGCGAGGATCGTCGTCGCGCGCGTCAGGAAATCCGCGGCGCCGCGCGCCGACATCAGGCCGGTCGGGCTGCCGCCCATGCCCAGGCCGCCGCCCTCCGAGCGCTGCATGAGAATCACCGTCACGAGCGCGGCGGCGATGATGGCGTGGAGAACGAGCAGGAAGGTGAACATGGATGTGAGCCGAACCGTCAGAAGAACGAAAGCGCGCCTGTAGCCCCTGCGGGGCCACAGTTCAACTTATAGCACGTCACGCCGCCGCGGCAGCGATGATCGGTTCGAAATCGGCGGCCTTCAGGCTGGCGCCGCCGACGAGCGCGCCGTCGACATCGGGCACCGCCATCAGCTCCGCCGCATTCGAGGGTTTGACCGAACCGCCATAAAGGATGCGCACCGCGGCCCCTTCGCCATCAAGCAGGCCGCCCAGCGTCGCGCGGATCGCGGCATGCATCTCCGCCACATCGGCGACCGAGGGCGTGCGGCCGGTGCCGATCGCCCAGACCGGTTCATAGGCGACGACCAGCGTCTCGCCGGTGCCGGCGGGCGGAATCGAACCCTGGAGCTGGCCGCGCACGACGTCGAGCGCCCTGCCCGCATCGCGCTCCGCCTCCGTCTCGCCCACGCACAGGATGGCGACGAGCCCTGCGGCGATCGCGGCCTCCGCCTTGGCGCGGACCTCCGCATCGCTTTCATGCTGGTCGGTTCGCCGCTCGCTATGACCGACGATGACGTAGCGCGCGCCGGCGTCGCGGAGCATCTCGGCGGAAATGCAGCCGGTATGCGCGCCGGAGATGGCGGTGTGGCAATCCTGCGCGCCGATCGCGAGGCCGGGCGCACGCCCGGTCGCAGGCACGATCAGCGTGAAAGGCGGGCAGATCGCGACGTCGACGCCCGGATGCGCTTCGGCGGCGGCATCGATACTGTCGAGTTCGCTGAGCGCCGCACGGTCGCCATTCATCTTCCAGTTGCCGGCCACCAGCTTGCGCAACGCCACATCGTCCTCCTTCTCGGCTGTCGGTTCGCAGGCGCCATATCGCCGATGCCTTGCCGTGGAAAGCGCCTGCCTCTAATGCGGGCCCTTCGAACAGTCCCGCATCCAAGCGAAGAGCCCCCAGCGCATGATCACCTTCCTCCGCTCTATCTTCAATTCGAAGCTCGGGCTGGCGATCAGCTTCATCTTCATCGCGCTGGTCGGCATCGCCTTCGCGGCGGGCGACATCACCGGATCGTCGAGCTTCGGCGGCGGTGGCGGACTGACCGGCGGTGGGTCCACGGTCGCCAAGGCGGGCGGTCAGGATATCGATTCCGTCGAGCTGCAGCAGCGCGTCGACAACACGATCAGCATCGAGCGGCGGCAACAGCCCGGGCTCGACATGGCGACATTCCTCACCGGCGGAGGTTTCGAGGCGACACTTGAAGAGATGATCAATACCGCCGCACTCAAGGCATTCGGCAAGGATCAGGGAATTGAGGTCAGCAAGCGGCTGGTGGATGGCCAGATCGCCAGCATTCCCGCCTTTTTCGGCCCCACCGGCCAGTTCGACGAGAATGTCTATCGCCAAGCGCTGGCGGACCGTCGCGTCAACTCGAACCAGTTTCGCGAGGATGTCGGCAACGAGTTGCTGGCCCGGCAGCTCCTGACGCCGGCCATGAGCGGCAGCCGGCTGCCCCTGGTCATGGCGCGCCCCTATGCGGAGATACTGCTCGAATCGCGCACCGGGCTGGTCGGGCTGATTCCATCGAGCGCGATCCCCACGGGTACGCCGCCGACCGATCAGGAACTCGCCACCTATTACAAGCGCAACGTCGCGCGCTACACCGTGCCCGAACGCCGGGTGATCCGCTACGCTCCGTTCGGCGCATCGACGCTGGGCGCCAAGGCGGAACCGACCGAAGCCGAGGTCTCCGCCTATTACAGCAAGAATGCCGCGCGCTACGCCGCAAGCGAGACGCGCGACCTGACGCAGGTGATCGTGCAGGATCAAAAGGCTGCGCAGGCCTTCGAAGCCAAGGTGAAAGCCGGCACCAGCTTTGCCGATGCCGCGAAGCAGGCCAGGCTCGAGCCTGTCTCGCTGAAAGCGCAGACCCGTGCCGCCTTTGGCGGCCTCAGCTCGAATACCGCCGCGACCGCTGCCTTCGCGCTGGCACAGAACGGCGTTTCGGCGCCGCAGCGTTCCGGCCTGGGCTGGCATATCGTGCGCGTCGATGCGATCACCTCGATCCCCGCGAAACCGCTCGCGGCGGTCCGGGGCGAGATTCTGGAAGCGCTCAAGACCGAAAAACTGACCGCCGCGCTCGCCGATCTGGTCGCCAAGGTGCAGGAACAGGTGGATGGCGGCGCGACCTTCGACGAGGTGGTGAAGGCGAACGGCCTCAATCCCGTCACGACGCCCGCGATCACATCGACAGGCGCAGATCCCGAGAATCCGGCGCTGCAACCCGATCCGCGCTTCGCCCGCTTCCTGGCCCCCATGTTCGAAGCGCAGACCGATGACGATCCGGGCATCGAACAGATCGTTCCCGATCGGGAATTCGCCCTGGCCAAGCTTGAGCGAATCATCGCAGCCGCCCCCCGCCCGCTTGCGCAGATCAAGACGCAGGTGACCGCCGATTTCGAGCGCGATCGCGCGGCGCGGCAGGCGCGCACCATCGCCGACGCCGTGATCGCGAAGGTCGGCAAGGGGGTTGCCTTCGCCCAGGCGCTCCGCGAAGCCGGCATCGCCCTGCCCGCCGCGCAGCCGGTGGGCGGTCGCTACCAGGATCTGGTGCAAGGGCAGCGCGTGCCGCCGCCGCTGGCCCTGATGTTCTCCATGAAGGAGAAGACCGCGAAACGCCTTGAAGCACCCGCCAATCAGGGCTGGTTCGTGGTCTGGCTCGACAAGATCACGCCCGGTGACATCCGGACGGCGCCGAATCTGGTCGCGCAGGTGCAGGCGGAGTCGAGCCGCGAAATCGGCGGCGAATACGCCATGCAGTTCGTCAACGCGATCAAGGCCGAAGTCGGCGTGAAACGCTATCCCGAAGCGGAAGCCAAGCTGAAGCGTCAGCTGTCCGGCGCCGCCAGCCAGTGACGAGCCATGCGCGCGCGGCGCTGGAGGCTGGCCGGCCCGGGCTGGTCTGGCGCCGCCAGATCGCCGACACCGACACGCCGGTTTCGGCGGCGCTGAAACTGTTCGAGTCCGGCCGCGGCGATTTCCTGCTCGAATCGGTGCAGGGCGGCGAAACGCGAGGCCGGCACAGCCTGATCGGGCTGGCGCCCGATCTGGTGTTTCGCGCCGATGGCAACGGTGCCGAGATCAACCGCCACTGGCAGACCGACCGCGACGCCTTCGCGCCCGCGGGCGCCGGCACGCTGGAGGCGATGCGCGCGCTGGTGACCGCGTGCCGCATGGACATGCCGGCCGAGCTGCCCGGCGCGCTCGCCTGCCTGGTCGGCTATTTCGCCTATGAGACGATCGGGCTGGTCGAACGCCTGCCCCGCCCGGAAGCCGATCCGCTGGGCCTGCCCGACATGATCTTCGTCCGCCCGACGGTGATCCTGGTGTTCGACCGGCTGACCGACGAATTGTTCCTGGTGGCGCCGGTCTGGCCCGACGCGCCAGGATCGATCGACCGGAAGATCGCCGAGGCCGAGGACCGGATCGGCGCGACCGCCGCGAAGCTCGCGCGGCCGATCCCGCAGGCGGAGAATGACGCCGCCGCGCGCGCCGCGCCGGTGACGCCCGAGGAGATCGCGCTCACCCCCACGCTGGCGCCGGGCCGCTATGCCGAGATGGTGGCGCGCGCCAAGGCGTATATCGCGGCCGGCGACATATTTCAGGTGGTGCTGGCGCAGCGCTTCACCGCGCCGTTCGCACTGTCGCCCTTCGACCTTTATCGCGCACTGAGGCGGATCAACCCCTCCCCCTTCCTCTATTATCTCGACATGCCCGGCTTCGCGCTGATCGGATCCTCGCCCGAGATCCTGGTACGCGCGCGCGACGGCGAGGTGACGATCCGGCCGATCGCGGGCACACGACCGCGCGGCAAGACTGCCGCCGAGGATGCGGAGAACCGGGCCAGCCTGCTCGCCGATCCCAAGGAACGCGCCGAGCATCTGATGCTGCTCGACCTGGGCCGCAACGATGTCGGCCGCGTGGCGGAAGCCGGCAGCGTGACGGTGACCGACAGCTATACCGTCGAATTCTACAGCCATGTGATGCACATCGTGTCGAACGTGGTCGGCCGGCTGGATCCCGGCAAGGACGCGCTGGACGCGCTGTTCGCGGGCTTCCCGGCGGGCACGGTGAGCGGCGCGCCCAAGGTGCGCGCCTGCGAGATCATCGCCGAACTGGAGGATGTGCAGCGCGGGGCCTATGCCGGCGGCGTCGGCTATTTCTCCCCCGACGGATCGATGGATTCATGCATCGTGCTGCGCACCGCCGTGGTGAAGGACGGGATGATGCACGTCCAGGCGGGCGCTGGCATCGTCGCCGATTCGGACCCGGCCTATGAACAGCGCGAATGCGAAGCCAAGGCCGGCGCGCTGCTGGCCGCCGCCCGCGAAGCGACGCGGATCGCGAACGAGGCGGGTTTCGGACAATAGGCCGGCGCTGGGCGGACTCAAACGATCGAGAGCGAGACCGTCCCCAGTTCGCCGAAATCCCCCCGAACGCGATCCCCTGCCGCGATCGCCATCGGGACGACGCAGGTGCCGGTGGTGACGACCTGCCCCGCCTCGAGCGCGATGCCAAGTCCCGACAGGCGGTTGGCGAGCCAGGCGAGCGCGATCCTGGGATCGCCCAGCACATTGCGGCCGATGCCCTGATGGAATTCGCCATCGTTGATGATGCCGGTCACCCGATGCGCGGCCAGGTCCATCGCGCGCCAGTCCGCCGACGCCGCAACGCCGAGCAGGAAATCATGGGCGCAGGCATTGTCCGCGACGATCTGCGCCGCGCCCACGCGTTCGAAATGATCGTATCGGCTGTCGGGTATCTCGATCGCCGGGTGCAGCGTTTCGACGCGATCGAGAACCTCTTGCGGCGAATAGGGGGCGGCGCGCGGGGCCAGCCTGTCGCCCATGCGGAACGCGAATTCGAGTTCGGCGACGCGCATCAGGTTGGCGCCCAGCACGCAGGTTCCGCCATCCTCCAGCACGCGTTCGGACAGGAGCCGGCCGGCAAGCGGGTTCGTCACCTGGATATGCGCCTGCCCCGCCGCGCTGGTCGCAGCGATCTTCCAGCCGAAGAGCGGCCCGGCAGTGTGGCGCTCGATCAGCGTCTGGATCGCATAACCCTGTGCTTCGTCCACCGGGCGCAGCGCCTGCGGCAGACCGTCGATCCGCGTGCCGTTCATCCAATGCGCATAGAGCAGGTCCGAAGCCGCCTGGTTTCCATCCTCCATGCTCCGCTCTCTCCCGCTTGCCCGCGATAACGCCGCCGCCCGCCTACCCGCTTATCGTGCGGGCCGGGACTTCACCAGCATTGGAGACAGGCCCGCCTTAAAAGTTGAAGCCTTGCTGCGCCGGATTCTCGACCGGCGCGCCGGTCGCCACGCCTTCCAATTCGAGCATCCGCGCTTTCGACATGGCACCACCGGGCGCGGAGAAGCCGCCGATCCTGCCGCCCGCGGCGGTCACGCGGTGGCAGGGCACGATCAGCGGAACCGGATTCTTCGCCATCGCCTGCCCCACGTCGCGCGCATATTCGGGCCCGACGCCAAGCGACTGCGCGATCGCGCCATAAGTGGTCGTCTCCCCCCAACCCAGCGTGCGCACCCGATCATAGACGCGCGCGAAGAAGGGATCCTGCTCGCCCAGATCGACCGCCACAGCCGAAAAATCGACGCGGTCTCCCTCGAAATAGCGAATGGCCGCATCGATCACCGCCTGCACATCGGCGGACGGCTCGCCAGGGGCGGCGTCAGGCAAGCGGCGCGCCATGGAGCGCTCGGTCTCCGACGCGGTTGGCGCAGGCAAGCGCAAACTCGAAATGCCCGTGGCGTTCCAGGCGATCGCGGCAAAGCCGACCCTGGTTTCGAAAAGCCGATAATGGTGTTTACGAGCCATTGGCCACTCCCATTCCACCATCGCGATATAGGGTCGTGCGTACCCGAAACCATATCGCCGCCCAAGTGGAACCACATGGGAACCGGGCGGGCACGAAACTCTCGTCTTCGCTTCGCCGGCATCATCGCATAGCCTGCCACCATGCGCATCCTCACCCTGCTGGCTTCGGCCCTTCTCGCCCTCCTTCCTTTTTCCGTCATGGCTCAGCCCTGGCCGACGAAAGAGGGCGACGTCACGCTCGCCGATTTCCGCTTCGCGTCGGGCGAGACGATGAAGTCGCTCAGAATGCATTACACGACACTCGGCACGCCACGGCGCGGCAAGGACGGCGAGATCGAGAATGCGGTGATGGTGCTCCACGGCACCGGCGGTTCGGGCAAGCAGTTCCTGGCGGCCCAATTCGCCGACGAACTCTACGGCCCCGGCCAACCGCTCGACATCGCCCGCTGGTATGTGATCCTGCCCGACAATATCGGCCATGGCGCGTCGTCCAAACCCAGCGACGGGATGCGCATGGCGTTTCCCGGCTATGACTATGCCGACATGGTCGAGGCGCAGCGGCGCATGCTGGCCGAAGGGCTGGGCGTGAAGCGGCTGGAACTGATCCTTGGCACATCGATGGGGTGCATGCACGCATTCGTCTGGGGCGAAACCCATCCGGGCTTCGCGCGGCGGCTGGCCCCCTTCGCCTGCCTGCCGGCCGAGATCGCCGGGCTGAACCGCGCGTGGCGCAAACTCTCGATCGACGCGATCAAGGCCGATCCGGCATGGAAAGACGGCAACTATGCCGCGCAGCCCGAACAAGGCATGCGAACGGCGGCGAGCCTGTTGCTGGTCGCCGGCGCCAATCCGCTGGCGCTGCAAGCGCAATATCCGACGCGCACGGCGGCCGAATCCTATCTGGAAACGACCTATGCGCGCACCGTAGCGGGGCGCGACGCGAACGACCTGATCTATCAGCTCGACGCATCGCGCGGCTACAACCCCGCACCGGGGCTGGAGAAGATCGCTGTGCCGGTGCTGTGGATCAATTCGGCGGACGATTTCATCAACCCGTCGGGCTACGGCATCGCCGAGCCGGCGGTGAAGCGCATGCCCCGCGCCCGCTTCATCCTGATCCCGGCCAGCGCCGACACAAAGGGCCATGGCACGCACACATGGGCGAAATTCTGGAAGGCGGATCTGGCCAAGCTCATGGCGGAACGCCCATAGCCATGTCGCGCCGCGAGGATCCCGCCTGACCGGCCGCGCCAGAACGGCGAAGCGCCTGAGTGCGCTGTGCGGCCTGGTGCTGATCGCCGCGGCGATTCCTTATGCCGTCTCCACCGCAATGCTCATGCGGACCTATCCGCTGAAACCGGACCATGGCCGCGCGGGCGGCATGGCGGACCGTGACGAGGGCAAGCGGCTGGCCAAACTCTATGGCTGCACCAGTTGCCATGGCGCCGCGTTCCAGGGACTGCGCTACAATGGCGATCCGTCGCTGGTGCGCAATTTCGCGCCCAACCTGACGCTGCTCGCGGCACGCTATTCGGACACGCAACTCGCCCAGGCCATCCGCCAGGGCGTGCGCCCGAGCGACGGCCGCGCGCTATGGGGCATGCCGTCGGCAACCTTCACGACGATCACCGACGCGGAAATGGGCGCGGTGCTTGCGTATCTGCGATCCTTTCCCGCCAGCGGTGCGCCGACGCCGTCAGATCGTCCCGGCATTCGCGCGCGCATCGCCATGATATGGGGGCTGCTGTTGCCCGCCGATCAGCCCAACCGGGACAATACCCGCCACGGAACCCAGCAGCCAGCTCCCGACCTCGTCACGATCGCGATGCAGCGTCCGCCCATCGACCCGGGCCCCGCATACCGGCTTGGCCGGCACCTTGCCCGTACGATCTGCTCGGAATGCCATGGCAGCGACCTGGGTGGAGACAGCGTCGAAGGCGGCCCCGACCTGATCATCGCGGGCGCCTATGACCTGCCCGCATTCCGCCGCCTGATGCGAACGGGAATTCCGCCCGGCGGCCGAGATCTCGGGATCATGCGCCAAACCGCGCGGGAAGACCTGCACGTCCTGACCGATCGGGAAATCGATGCGCTGCACGATTATCTCGTCGCGCGCGCCGCCGCCATGCCCTGACCCCCGCGAAGCCTGGCCTGATTCACTGCGGAAACAGCGCATGGTTCAGGATCAGCGCGCTTCCAGCACCATGTTGAACGGCCCTTCGGTGGCACGGCGAACCGAGGCGAAGCCGCCATCCCTGACGATCTGCGCGAGCCGGGCCTCGCCGGCCTGGGCGCCGAGCCCAGCCCCCACTTCCTGGTCGAGCGAGGTCGGCACGCAGATCATCGTCGACGCATTATAGTAAAGCCGGCCGACCGGATTCATGTTGTCGGCCGGGCGATCCCCCGCGATCGGCTCGACGATCATCCAGGTGCCGTCCGTCGCGAGGATGCGGCGCATATGCGCGGCGCAACCGAGCGGATCCCCCATGTCGTGCAGGCAATCATACATGGTGACGAGATCGAAGCCGTCCTCCGCGATCTCCTTCGCCTTAGCCACCTCGAAACGCACGCGCTCGCCAAGGCCATGTTCCTGCGCGTGACGCCGCGCCTCCTCGATCGAGGGCTGGTGGAAATCGAAGCCGACGAACCGGCTTTCGGGATAGGCCCGGGCCATCAGCAGCGTCGAGAACCCCACCCCGCAACCGACATCGGCGACACGCGCACCCGAACGAAGCCGCGCCTCCATGCCGTCGAGCGCCGGAATCCAGGACTGGACGATGTTGTTGACATAGCCCGGCCGAAAGAAGGCGCCGGTCGCGCAGAACAGGCAGCCGGCATGATCGCCCCATCTGATGCCCTTGCCGTGCCGGAAACATTCCTCGACCTTGGCTTCCGCCTCGATCATCGCGGCGACGAGTTCGAATGCCCCGGCAAGATAGACCGGGCTGTCGCGGTTCGAGAAGACCATGGCCTGTTCCGCCGACAGGCTGAACGCATCCCGATCCGCGTCGAAATCCACATAGCCGTTGGCGGCCTGCGCCAGCGCCCATTCGCGCACATAGCGTTCGTGCAACCCGCCTGCCCTTTGCGCGAGTTCGCCGGCCGTTGCAGGCCCCGCATTCAGGGCGTCGAACAATCCAAGCCGCATGCCGATCCGCACGGTCGGCACGCTCATCGCGCCGCCGAGATCGCCAAGCATCTTTCCCACAAAGGCGTGCAGCCTCGCTTCGTCCAGAACCGGTGGCATCGTCCCGCTCCTTTCGCTGTTATCGTTTCGACTCTCCAATTGGCCCGGCGTGGCTTCGATATACCATCATCCGGCCGGGAAGGCCCTATCGGAACGATATGCGGGGAGCGGACGGCACGTTGCACGGAGACGCCAGGGGCGCCCCCGTACAGATCGTCAGAATGCGTAGCGCAAGGTTGCGCGCGCGCTCCTCGGCTCGCCATAAACGAAGCCTGGGAACCAACTGTTGCCGCTGAAGAATTTCTGGTCGAACAGGTTGTCGACATTGAGCTGGAGTGAAAGCTGCTTGCTGAACTCATAGCGCGCCATCAGGTTGATCAGGGCATAGGCGGGCTGGCCGATACGCTCCACCACGCCCGATCCCGGGTTTGCGGCGGTGACGGGCGGACGGCTTTCCCATTTCAACGCGCCACCCATGCTCAATCCGTCGAGCGAACCGACAAAATCGTACCGGGTCGAGAAATTGAATGCCCGGCGCGGCTGGTGGCTGAGCACATGCGCGCCATCGGCATCCTTGGCGCTATAGCTGCTCCAGCCCGCGCTGACGTCCCATTGCGGCGTGACCTTGCCGACGACCTCCAGCTCATAGCCCTTGGCCACAGTGCCCATCGCGCCGCGATAGGCCGGATTGGAAGTGCCCGGCACGAACTGGCCGGGATCGGGCACGGCCAGATTATCCTGTTCGATACGATAGACCGCCGCCGTCGCCAGCAACTTGCCGTCCAGTAACAGTGCCTTCACGCCACCTTCGTAGCTCTTGCCTTCCAGCGGGTTGAGCAATCGCCCCTCGCGATCGCGGACATTGCCCTGGGGTTTGTAGATGTTGGTGTAGCTCGCATAGACTGACAGATTATCGAGGATATTGTAGATAAGGCCGGCATAAGGGGTGATCTGGTTCTTGTAGGTCAGCCGATAGGCAAGGCCGCCCCAGGCATCCGGCTCCTCGTTGCGCTTGAAATAGCTGAGGCGGCCACCGGCAATCAGCTTCAGCCCATCGATCAGGCTGATCCGCGTCGTCGCATAGAGCGCGGCCTGGGTGGTGTTGCCCATGCCCGACAGGACATAGCGATCGCCCCATGCGGGCTCGGCAATATTGCCGTCCCAGCGGTTGAAATCGCCGACCGGATCGATGGCGACGGGGTCGCGGTTGGTCCACCCGCCTTCGAGATAGCTGGCCATCGCACCCAGCGCCAGATCGTGCTCGCCGCCGAGCAGCCTGAACGGGCCATTCGCCTGGATGCTGCCATGCCATTGTTCCGGATCGGCCTTGTACCAATAGCCGGAGCTGCTGACGCCCTGCCCGGTCACGCGATCGGGCGTGCCGTCGAGCCAGAGCAGTTTCGAATTCTCCAGCCCCTTGTGATAGCCGGCATCGCCACGGATATTCCATCCACCGCCCAGTTCGTGCGAGAGCGTCGCGAAGGCGGTGATCTCGGTCGTGTTCCAGAAGCCCCAATCGGTGCCGGTGGTCTTGGAGCGCGGCCAGTTCGTGCGCGTACCGTCGCTGAACCAATAGGGAAGCTGCGCCCACATCGTGCCGTCGCGTTCATCGCGCTGATAGCTGGCGCCAATCGAGAATTTCGTATGCTCGCCCAGATCGGCATCGATCACGCCGTAGAGGATGAGCCCCTTCTTCTTCTCGTGATCGACGAAACCTTCCTGGCGATAGGCCTGGGCGACGGCGCGTGCGCGCACCGTGCCCGATGCGTTGAGCGGCGACTGCACGTCGACCGTGCCGGCAATGCGCCCCCATGATCCGCCCTCGAGCGTCGCATAGCCCGAGAAATCGCGCGTGGTCGCATGTTTGCGGATCAGGTTGACCACCGCGGAAGGGTCACCCGCGCCGTGCATCAGCCCCGCCGCGCCACGCACCAGATCGACGCGCTCGTACAGCGCCGTGCTGGTTTCGCCAAAGCCGACATTGCCGTTGACGAAGGGCGCGCCGTCGAGCTGGAAATTCTGGACTTCGAAGCCGCGTGCCGAAATCGCGCTGCGGCCGCGATCGATATCCTTCTTGGAAATGCCGACAGTGAAATCGAGCGCGTCGTTGATCGAGGTGAAACCCTGATCCTGGATCTGCTGCTGGGTGATCACGCTGATCGTCTGCGGCGTTTCGATCGGGGTGAGCGGCAGGCCGGTCGCCCCGGTCGGTTGATCGGTACGGCCATAGCCGGTCACGACGATGGTTTCGTCAGCCTCTTCATTTTCATCCGATGCCTGGCCAGCGTCCTCAGGTTGTTGTGCGTGCACGAGCGCAGGCGTCAACAACCATGCGGATCCCGTCAGCAGCACCCGGATTGAACGGCGCATCATTTTCCCCTTTTTGCGATCGTCTCTGTGGCGCCTCGCCACACCGAAGGCGCATGCCGCTAATGCGATTTACTATCAATTGCAAGACGTGAGATAAACGACAAAGCCCGGACAGGCATGCGCCTGTCCGGGCTCCGAACCGCAGATCGGGGAGAAGCCGGAAACTACATTCCGGCAGCCGTGGGACGCACGATCACTTCGTTGACGTCCACCCCCTCCGGCTGTTCGAGCGCGTAGCGGATGGCGCGCGCGATCGCGTCGGGCGTCAGCGATTTCCGCCGCCAAACCTTGAGCGCATCCGCGACCTGGGGATCGGTGATGTCATTGCCCAGTTCGGTCGCGACGACACCCGGCGAGATGATCGTGGCGCGGATATCGTCCTGTTCCTGGCGCAATCCTTCGGTGATCGCCCAGACCGCATATTTGGTGGCGCAATAGACCGCACCCGTGGGCACGACGAGATGCGCGCCGATCGACGCGACATTGACGACATGGCCCGAGCGCTGCGCGGTGAAGCGGGGCAGCACCGATGCGATGCCGTTGAGCACGCCATGGATGTTGACGTCGATCATCCGCGTCCATTCGTCGCGCTTGAGCGCGGCGAGCGGCGACAGCGGCATGATCCCGGCATTGTTGATCAGCACGTCGATCCGCCCGAACCGGTCTTCCGCCGCATCGACGAACGCCTGGAAGCTCGCCGCATCGGTCACGTCCAGTTCGCGCCAGGCGACAGTCTCGCCCAGTTCGTCGGCCAACGCCTTCAACCGGTCACCACGGCGCGCGCCGATGAACAGCTTCGCGCCGGTGCCAGCCAGTTCGCGCACCGTCGCTTCGCCGATGCCGCTGGATGCGCCGGTGATAAGGATGGTCTTTTCGTTCAGTCCCGTCATGATCGTTCCTTTCCTGCTGGAATGCTCGACGGGATATGGCGCGAGGCCGGGCGACGGCGTTACAGCGATCGCCCGAAGGCTTTGCACGATCCTCCAAATCACAATGTCGGGCGCTTGCGATTGCCGATCGGCTGTGGAAACGGGGCATATGAGCAGGATCGACGAACTCGCCATGTCCATCACCCGCCACGCGCCCGAAAGCGGGATTGCGGGCACGGCCGTCCCGCGCCTCTCGCTGATCCGCGCCGATCGTCCGACCGAGCCCGTGCCGTCGGTCTATGAAGCGTCACTTTGCCTGATCGCCCAGGGATCGAAGCGCGTCTCCTTGGGCGACCACAGCGTGATCTATGATGCGTCGCGCTATCTGCTGGTCTCGGTAGACCTGCCGCTGGTGGGGCATGTGATCGATGCCAGCGCCCAGCGCCCCTATCTATGCTGCAAGATCGATCTCGACCTGGCGGCGCTGGCCGACCTGATGCTGACGGAGGACGTGCGCGGCCCGAAAGCCGACCTGCCCGTGCTCGCGGTCTATCCCGGCGATCCCGATCTGACAGACGCTGCGTGCCGGCTCGTCAATCTGCTCGACCGCCCCGAAAGCATCGCCACGCTGGCGCCTTTGATCGAACGCGAGATCCTCTATCGGCTGCTCACCGGCCCGCACGGCCCGATGCTGCGCCACATGGCGACGGCGGACAGCCATCTGGGCCAGGTGAGCCGCGCCATCGCACGTATCCGGAGCGGCTATCAGGAAACGCTGCGGATCGATGAGATCGCGGCGGCGGCGGGCATGAGCACATCTTCGCTCCACGCGCATTTCAAGGCGGTGACGCGGATGACGCCGCTGGAATATCAGAAGCATCTGCGGCTGCAGGAAGCGCGGCGGCTGATGCTGACCCAGGGCGCCAGCGCCGGCACCGCGGGCTTCGCCGTCGGCTATGACAGCCAGTCGCAGTTCAGCCGCGAATATAGCCGCCTGTTCGGCGCCCCGCCCCGCCGCGATATCGAGCGCCTACAGGCCGCACCGGACTATGTGGGAGCGATATAGAGACGAAAAAGCGCCGCCCCACACCATGGTGGGGCGGCGCAGGTCTTCGATTTCCGCCGGATCAAAGGGGTTACCGGCAGAAACCCGAACTCGCGACGGCGTCGGCGTTCATGCGGTGGGAGCATATGTGACCGCCGACAGCCTCCTTTCACTAAGACGCGCGAACGCGCATTTCCCTCATCACGCGATGCCGATTTTCCAACTCGCCCCTTGATGGTGTCCGCAAGCGGTTCATACCGAACCGCTACCCGATATTCGCCCCCGCTACCCGACCGGCCGATTGCATCGGCGCGGCGATGATCGAAATCTGCCGGTGGCAGAGGTGACGATGGCGACGATATTCGAGAATTGCACGATCTTCGACGGACGATCGGAGGAATTGCTGGAAGGCGGATCGATCCTGATCGAGGACGGGATCATCCGCGAGGTTTCCGATCGCCCGATCGCGGCGGCGATCGGCGGCGATCGCATCGACCTGGGCGGGCGCACGCTGATGCCCGGGCTGATCGACGCGCATTTCCACTGCTATGGCATAGAGCCAAATCCGGCGCGGATCGACGCGATCGCGCCGGGACTGCGCGCGCTGCACGCGCGACGGATCATGGAGGGCGCGCTGCAACGCGGCTTCACCACGGTGCGCGACGCGGCGGGCGGAGATCATGTGCTGGCGGCCGCATTGGCAGGAGGGCTGATCGACGGACCGCGCCTGCTCTATCCCGGGCTCGCGATCAGCCAGACCGGCGGCCATGGCGATCCACGCGGCCCCGATCATGCGCCCTTGTGCGCCTGTGCCTATTGCGGTGCATTGTCGGTTGTCGCCGACGGCCCGGAGGAGATGCGCAAGATCGTCCGCGAGCAGTTCCGCCAGGGTGCACATCATATCAAGCTGTTCGTATCGGGCGGCGTGCTCTCGCCCGGCGATCCGATCTGGATGAACCAGCTTAACGACGCGGAGATCGCGGTCGCGGTGGAGGAAGCGAAAACGCGGCGATCCTATGTGATGGCGCATGCCCATACCAACGAAGCGGCGCTGCGCTGCGTGGAACTGGGCGTAAGATCGATCGAGCATGCGACGATGATCGAGGATGACGGCGTGGCCGCGATCGTGCGCAACAACGGCTTCGCGGTGCCGACCCTTGCGATCATCGATGCGCTGCGGACGCTGGGGCCGGGCCTGGGCCTGGCCGCACCGATGGTCGACAAGGTGCGCGAGGTGGCGGACCAGGCCTATCTGGCGCTCGACCGGCTCGTCCAGGGCGGTGCGCGGATCGGCTTCGGCACCGATCTGCTTGGGGGGCTGATGGACCGGCAGACCCGGGAATTCCGCCTGCGGCGCGAGGTGTGCAAGCCGATCGACATCCTGCGATCCGCCACCTCGGTCAACGCCGACCTGATCCAGATGACGGGCAAGCTCGGCGTGATCGCGCCCGGCGCCCTTGCCGACCTGCTGGTGCTGAACGGCAATCCGCTGGATGACGTGACGCTGTTCGAACGGCCCGACGCGATCCCCGTGATCATGAAGGACGGGCGTTTTTGCCGGAACGCGCTTGCGGGCTAGACGGGCGCGACGCATCGTGCCGCACGACCCGAAGCGCGTGGGAGGCGCGAAGTTGAACGGAACCGCCCATGACCGCGCCTGAACCGGAGGCTCCGGGCCTTTCACCCCCCGGCCTGTCTCGGCGACGCGCGCAGTTGCGCCGGATCGCGCCGCCCGCGCAGCATGTCGCGGCGACGGGCCGTGCGCTGTTGCGCCGATCGCTGGATGTCGCGCGTGCGGGGCGGCTGACGATCCTGATGGGGCCGACCGGTTACGGCAAGACCACCGCGCTTGCCCAATGGACCGCGACGCTGGCCGATCGCGGGCTGGCGGCGGCATGGTACACCGCGTCCGATCTCGATCGCGAACCCGACATGTTCCTGCAGATGCTGGCGCTGTCGCTCGACCGCGCCGGGGTCGACATGGCGGACATGGCGCAACGCAAGGCGGGCAATGCCAGCCCGAAGGCGACGCTGGACGACATGCTGCTGCGCCTGGAGCAGTTCGCACGGCCGCTCGTCATCGTCGTCGACGATTATGAGCGTGTCGAGCATCCGGAGATCGCGCGCATGATCGACGTGATGGTCGAGGCGCTGCCCGACGAGATCCATCTGGTGCTGGCGACGCGACGCAAGCCGCAGCTCAACCTGTCGGCCCTGCGCGCGCAGGGCGCGGTGCGCATCATCGACCCCGCCGAATTGCGGCTGAGCGAGGACGAGATCGCCGCCGCGCTCGATCTTTCGCCCGACACATCCGAACTGGCGCGGATCGTCGAGCAGACCGAGGGCTGGCCGGTGGCTGTGCAGCTCTACCGCCTGTGGCGCGATCGCGCGGGCCGGCACGCCGATGCGCCGGGCTTTGGCGGACAGGTGGAGGAAGTCGCCGACTATCTGGCCGAACAGGTGATGGCCGACCTGCCTGACGCCCTCCGCGCGCTGGTGATCGACATGGCGGTGCTCGACTATATCGAGCCGGCACTTGCCGATCGCATCCGTGGTCGTACCGACAGCGCCGCGCAACTGGCCGAGATCGCGGCACGGCTCCCCACCCTGGTGCAGCGCAGCGCATCCGAGGGCGAGCCCGCCTATCGGCTCCACCCGTTGCTCGCCGATTATGCGCAGGCGCGCGACGGCGATCAGGTTCGCCGCCTCCATAGCGAAGCGGCCAGATGGTTCGCCGAGCATGAGCGCTATGCCGCCGCCGTCCGCCATGCCGTGCTGAGCAGCAATGCGGCGGTGCAGACCCGGATCGTCGGCGCACTGCCCTTTCTCGACATATTCCTGGCCTATGGCGCGGGTGAATTGCGCGCCATCCTGCGCGAGACGCCGGCCGCGCTGGTTGCGACGCTGCCACGCATCCAGCTCATGGCGGCGCTGGCGCATTTCAAGACTGGCGCGTTCGGCAGCGCGCTGGCGATGCTCGATCTGGTGCGCGAACGATCGGCGGCGAACGGAGACGCCACCCGCGATGCCCGCTTCGTGGTGGAGTGCGATGCGCTGGCGTTGATCTTCCTGATCTACATCGATGGCCCGATCGAGGATTGCGAGACGCGGATCGCGCAGATCCTCGCGCAGGCCAGCGCCTACCCCCTGCTATGGGCGTGGTGCGAGAATGCCATGATCGTGGTGCATCAGCAGCGCGGCGATCTGGCGGCCGCGCGCCAGTCGATCATCCGCGCGCGCGAAATCTACGAGACCGGCGGGATGCTGGGTTTCGCCGAGGCGCATCTGCACACGCACGACATGCTGATCATGCTCGCCGCCGGGCAGTTGCGGCAGGCGGGCGAACTGGCGACCGCGATGCAGCGCGACCAGAGGACGCGCCGCAATGCCGAGCCCGTCGTAGCGGCGATGACGCAAATGACGCTGGCGGCGATCGAGCATGAACGCAATTATCGCGAACGCGCGGGCGATACGATCCGGCTGGCACTGGAGCAGTTCGGCGAAGGTGAGGCCTGGTTCGAGCAATATGCCATCGCCTATCCGGTGATCGCCGACGTCATCGCGCGGCGCCACGGGCGCGACGCCGCGATCCGCATGATCGAGACCGCCGATGCGCGCCTGAAGGCACGCGGCATGCGATGCTGCACCGGGCTCCTCCACGCGCTGGCCGGCTTGCACCGCGCGGGCGGGATGAGCGCCGAGGCGGCGGCGTTGTTGCGCGATCCCGCGCTGCAACGATCGGCCGCGCGCGATGGCGCCGGCATATCGTGGCGCGAACGCGATATGGCGCGCCGGGCACTGGTCGCCGCCGCATTGCGCGCCGCAGCCCCGGAGGCCGCGTGCGGACATGCGCGGGCGATGATCGACGAAGGGCAGCGGGACGATCGTATCGGCACGCTGATCAAGGGCCTGGTGCTGCTCGCACGCGCCAGCGAAGCCGCCGGCGACGGCGCAGAGGCGGACCGGGCGATCGCGGAAGCCGTGCGCATCGCCTGCACGGAAAGCGTGACGGCGGCGTTCGTCGAGGAAGGGGCGGCGATCCGCCCGCTGCTGCTGCGCGCCCGAACCCTGATACAGGCGGCGATCGACCAGAAACACGCCGAGGCGATCCTGCGCACGCTCGACGCGCATCCGCAATTCCGATCCCCGGACATGCTCAGCGATCGCGAAGCCGAGATCGTCGCGCATCTGGCCGATGGAGCATCGAACAAGCTGATCGCGCGCCGGCTGGGGCTGACCGACAACACGGTGAAGTTCCACCTGAAAAAGGCCTATGCCAAACTTGGCGTTTCCAGCCGCAAGGAAGCGGTAGCGCGGGTGATGCAGGACGGGTGAAGGCCCCCTATCCGTTTGTTTCGAGCGCAGGTTCAAGCTTGCCGAGAAACGAAGTCGAGAAAGCCCCGGACGCCGGGCGGCTTCTCGACGGCCGCGTCTCGACAGGCTCGATGCTGCTCGAAGCGAACGGTGTGGGTTCCGCTACCCATATTCGCCCGCAACCACCCCATAAGCCATTGGCCAAGCCCGGCCCCGTCATGGTCTGATACTCGCGAAGATAAAAAGGGAGTCAGGGATGATGGCGAAGACCGGAAAAAGCGTTGCGCACTGCCTGCTGACGGGATGCGCGGCTGTGGCGATCATGAGCAGTATGACAGCCCAGGCACAATCGGCGCCGCAAGACCAAGGCGAGGCCGGCGCGGATACCGCCGACATCATCATCACCGCGCAACAGCGCGCCGAGCCGCTGCAGAATGTGCCGATCCAGGTGCGCGCCTTCACCGATCAGGCGCTATCCGACGCGGGCATCCGGTCGACCGGAGACATCATCGCCCAGATCCCCAATATGAGCTTCGATCGCGGCAACAATTACAGCAGCAGCTTCGTCACCATGCGCGGGCTGACGCAGATCACGAATGCCGATCCGCCGATCGCCTTCGTCATCGACGGCGTGCCGCAGACCAGCCAGGAGCAATTGGGCGTCGCGCTGTTCGATCTTGAGCGCGTGGAGGTGCTGAAAGGGCCACAGGGCGCGCTTTACGGGCGTAATGCCGTGGGCGGTGCGATCAATGTCGTCACCAAGGCGCCGACCAATGATTTCGCGGGCTTCGGCAATCTGAGCTACGCCAATGGCGACACGCTGGAGACCTCCGCCGGCGCATCGGGTGCGATCGTCGACGATGTGCTGCGCTTCCGCGTCTCGGGCACCTACAAGCAATCGGACGGGCTGATCCGCAACAGCTTCCGCGGCGACCATACCGATTTCGTCGATCACGACTATTCGCTGCGCGGCCGGCTGCTGTTCACGCCGAGCGAGCCGCTGAGCATCGACCTGCGCGGCCAGTATCGCGATTTTCGCGGCGGTACCAACGGCTATGCGGTGGTCAAATCGGGCAACCCCAATGATTTCCCCGATCCACAATCCAACATCCCCGGCTTCGCCAAGGGGCATAGCGGCGACCTGACCGCCAAGATCGACTATGATTTCGGCTTTGCGACGCTGACGGGCATCTCCGCCTATACCCGCTTCAAGCAGATCTACCGTGCGGACCTGGATTTCAGCAATCCGGTGGATACGCCCTCGGGCTTCAACGGGCTCGGCTTCCAGCTCGGTCAAGGCCAGGATCTCTCGCAAAAGACTTTCAGCCAGGAAATTCGGCTGGTCTCGGCCGACAATGGCCCGCTGCGCTGGCTGGTCGGCGGCTATTATCTGAACACGCGGCGCGCGCTGCGCACCCGCGGCTTCATCGACATCAACAGCGATCCGGCGCAGATCGACAATCCCGGACTGGTGATCATCGACAATAACGAGATCGCGCGGAACAAGGCCTATGCCGGCTTCGCGCAGGTCGATTACGACATTCTCGACACGCTGACCTTGACCGGCGGCCTGCGTTACGACAGCGACGATCGCGAACAGACCAATGTCACCACCGGCGCGAAGCGCGACCTGTCGTTCGATCACTGGCAGCCCAAGGTCACCCTGACCTGGAAACCGCGCAATGGCCGGCTGGTCTATGCCACCTACAGCACCGGTTTCCGTTCGGGCGGGTTCAACGCGCCCAACGTCACCGTGCCGTCGTTCAAGGCCGAAACGCTCGAGAATTTCGAGCTGGGCTTCAAGACGCAATGGCTGGATCGGCGCCTGACGATCAACGGCTCCGCCTTCATGATGAACGTCGACAATTACCAGTTCTTCTATGTCGACGCGCTGACCGCATCGCAGATCATCGACAATATCGGCAAGGTGCGTATCAAGGGCATCGAACTGGAAGCGATCGCGCAGCCGGTGAAGGGGCTCGAGGCCGGGCTCGCCATCGGCTATATCGACACCAATATCCGCAAGACGCTGTTCCCCGCCGATATCGGCAACCGGACGCCGCGCACCACCCCCTTCACGCTCAATGCGTCGCTGCAATATCGCACCGCGATCGGTGGCGACATCGAGGGGTTCGGCCGCATCGAATATCAGCATTCGGGCAAGAAATATTGGGGCGCCGACAATGCGGCGGTGCAGGATCCCTTCGGCATGCTCAACCTCCGGCTGGGCGTCGAGCGCGGCGGCTTCGGAATCTACGGTTTCGCCCGCAACCTGCTGAACAAAAACTATTATACCGAATATGTGCAGCCCAAATATTCCGGGCTCAACGTGGCGATCGGCTATCCCGGAACGCCGCGCACCTATGGCGTCGAAGCCAAGATCACCTTCTGACCCCCGACTGCGCGGGGCGGCGTACGCCGCCGCCCCCGCCCCTTTTTTCAAGCGAGTAGACAGGCATGAACAGCATGAGCGGATACAGGCTCGGCATAGATGTTGGCGGCACCAATACCGATGTGGTGCTGATGCACGGCCGTGAGGTCGTCGCGACCGCCAAGAGCTTCACCACCGCCGATGTCCGCAGCGGCGTGATCAACGCGGTGACGATGATCCTCGATCAGGCGGGCGAGCATCGCGACGCGATCGGCGCGGTGATGATCGGGACGACGCAGTTCGTGAACGCGTTCGTCCAGCGGCGCGGGCTGGCGCCGGTGGCGGTGTTCCGCGTCTCGCTGCCCAAGGCCGACGGCGTGCCGCCATTGACCGGCTGGCCCGACGATCTGGTCGAGGCCGCCGGCGATCATATCTACATGGTGGGCGGCGGATCGCTCTATACCGGCAAGGATTATGCGCCGATCGACGAGGACGCGCTGCGCGCGGCCGCGATCGAAGCGCGCGGCAAGGGGCTGAAGGCAGTGGCGATCTCCGCCAATTTCGCGCCGATCCGCCCCGATATCGAGGAACGCGCGGCCGAGATCGTGCTCAGCGAGATTCCCGATGCGCGCATCACCCTTTCGCACAAGGTGGGCGGCATCGGGCTGATCGACCGCGAGAATGCCGCGATCATCAACGCGATGCTCGCCGAGCTTTCGGGCCAGGTGATCGGATCGCTCGAATCCGCGCTCGCCGAACTGAAGATCGACGCGCCGATCTTCATCAGCCAGAATGACGGCACGCTGATCACCACCGAAGTCGCGGCCGCCTTCCCCATCTTCACCTGTTCGGCGGGGCCGACCAACAGCATTCGCGGCGCCGCCTTCCTGACCGGGCTCGACGAGGCGGTGGTCGTCGATATCGGCGGCACCACCAGCGATATCGGCTTCCTGCTGCGCGGTTTCCCGCGCGAGACCACCGCCGCCAACGATATCGGCGGCGTCCGCACCAATTTCCGCATGCCCGACGTACTGTCGATCGGCATCGGCGGCGGCAGTCTGGTTCGCGAGGGCGAGGCCGGCTGCACCGTCGGGCCGACATCGGTGGGCTATCGGTTGCAGGAAGAGGGGCTGGTGTTCGGCGGCAGCACGCTGACCGCCACCGATATCGCGGTGCGCGCGGGCCAGGCCGAGATCGGCGACGCGGCGAAGGTCGCGCATCTCGACGCCGGGCTGGTCGAGGCCGCGCTCGACGACCTGCATGCGCAGATCGAGGAAGCGATCGACCATATCAAGACCAGCCAGCATGCGATTCCGCTCGTGCTGGTCGGCGGCGGCAGCATCCTGATCGGCCGGCCATTGAAGGGCACCTCCAGCGTGCTGCGGCCCGATCACGCCTCGGTCGCGAACGCCGTCGGTGCCGCGATCGCATTGGTCAGCGGACGCGTCGACAAGCTTTACGACGTCGCGACGCTCGGCCGCGACGCGGCGATCGCACGCGCCAAGGAGGATGCGACCGCGGAGGCCGTGAAGGCCGGCGCGCGCGCCGAGGATGTCGAGATCGTCGAGGTCGTCGAACTGCCGATGACCCATATGAAAAGCGGAACGGTGCAGATCCGCGTGCGCGCCGTCGGCCCGCTCGCCATGCTCGCCTGAACCGCCCCAAGATCGCCTGAGAAAGCAACAGACCATGCTGACCGTGAACAACGTAACCGATATCAAGGATATGGCGCGCGGCGCCGTTCTACTCGGCACCGGGGGCGGCGGCGACCCCTATGTCGGCCAGCTCTTCCTGCAGGCGCAGATCAAGGCCGGCCGCTACCCGAAGGTGATCGCGAGCGAGACGATCGCCGACGACGCCTTCGTGCTGTCGATCGCGGGCATCGGTGCACCGACGGTGATCGTCGAGCATCTGGTGAGCGACAAGACCTTGCTGCGGCTGCTGGCGCGCGCGGAGGCCTTTTACGGGCGCCGGGTCGATGCGCTGATCAGCGCGGAGATGGGCGGCGCCAATTCGATGTTCCCGCTCGCTTTGTCCGCGATCAGCGGCATTCCGGTGCTCGACGCCGACGGCATCGGCCGCGCGGTGCCGCATATCGAAATGACCACGTTCAGCATCAACGGCTGCAAGGCAACCCCGTGCATCGTGATGGACGATAGCGGCAATGTCGCGGTGATCGAGGCGGTGGACGACCGCGCGGCGGAGGATCTGTGCCGTTCGATCACGGCGGCGATGGGCGCGCTGACCTTCGGCGCGCTCTATCCGATGTCGGGCGCGCAGGCCAAGGCATTCGCGGTGCAGGGCACGCTGATGCAGACGCTGGAGATCGGCCGCGCGATCCGCACCGCGCGCGAGGGTGGCCGCGACATCTTCGCCGACCTGCTCGACGTGCTGGGCAGCCGCGACGACCGTGCCGCGCGGATCCTGTTCGACGGCAAGATCGTCGATGTCGTCCACGACACGCGCGACGGCTGGCATTTCGGCCACGCCCGCATCGCCGGAATCGGAGACTCGACCGACGAATGCATCGTCGAGTTCCAGAACGAATTAACCGTCGCGCGCGTCAACGGCAGGACTGTGACGATCGTGCCCGATCTGATCACCATGCTCGATCGAGAGACCGGCGAACCGCTGACCGCCGAGATGCTCGCTTATGGCCAGCGCGTGAAGGTGCTGGGCTATGCCGCCGACGCGATGCTGCGCAGCGCGCAGAGCCTGGAAGTGCTGGGGCCGCGCATGTTCGGGCTGAACGAGGATTTCCAGCCGATGGAGGAACTGGCCTAGCGCAGATTGACGCGCATCGGACGATCCGCTTTGCTGATGGCGAAGCATGGGGAACGCACGATGCAGGCAAGGATGACGGGACTGTTCGGCTTTGCACTGGTCGCCGCTGCCGCCAGCCCGGCCATCGCCCAGACCGATCCCGCGACGGTCCGCGCGATCGAGGCGGTCGCCTATGATTATGTCGATGGCCAGTTGGAGGGCGATGTCGAACGGGTGACGCGCGCGCTCCACCCCGATCTCGCCAAGCGGACGCCGAAACGCGAATCGCCCTATGAAACGCTGCCGCTCGGCCGGATGACCTCCGACGAATTGATCGGCCTGACGCGCGAGGGCGCGCTCAAGACGCCCCGGGATCAGTGGCAACGATCGGTGAAGCTGCTGGGCGTCGATCAGGATATCGCGACCGTCCGCGTGGAGACGCCCTGGTTCGTCGATCATCTCCAGCTTGGGCAATTCGGCGATCGCTGGGTGATCGTGAACGCGCTGTGGCGCCGGAAGCCTCGCCCCGCCCAGCGCTGAGGCCCGGAAAACCGCCGGTTATGACGGTGATGTGACAGTGTGGCTAAGGGGTCCTTCACCACTTCCGCATAGAGATGGGGGCATGAAGATCATGCTCCATGTCTGAACTGTATGTCTGAACTGTCGCATCTGGCGCACAGGGCCTTTGTCCGGCCGCACGGCATGAGCGTGAGCGAACAGCTCGCCTCCGCCGATTTCGCGTACCAGCCGATCATCAGCACCTCGTCGCTGCGCGTCCATGGTTTCGAGGCGCTGGCGCGGCTGCCGGAGGGCACGCCGGCGATCTGCGACCTGCTCGACATGGCGGCGGAAACGGGCAATCTGCGGACGATGGACCTGGCGCTGCTGCGCAACGCCATCGCCAAGTTCGCCGATTTCGAAGCGGCCGGATCGACCCGACTGTTCTGCAATGTCGACAATCGAAGCTATGAAGGGTCTCCGCCGACGATCGAGGGGATCCGCGACGTCTTCAGCAATTCCGGCCTCAGCGCCGGCAATCTGTGCCTTGAGATATCGGAGCGGGATCCGGTGCGATCCGCCGACAACATGCTGCGCGCCGTGGAGCTTCTGAGTGGCATCGGCGTGCGGATCGCGCTCGACGATTTCGGGATCGGCATGTCCGGCCTGCACATGCTGATGACGATCGAGCCCGACTACGTCAAAATCGATCGCAGCTTCATCGATCAGATCGCCACCAACCCCCGCAAACAGGCGATCGTCGCCAAGCTGTGCGGCCTGGCCCATGCGCTGGGTTTCATGACCGTGGCGGAGGGCGTCGAAAGCGAAGCCGATTTCCGCATGGCGCGCGATCTGGGTTGCGATCTGGCGCAGGGGTTCGGAATCGCGCGCCCGACCACGCGATTGAACGAACTGGCCATGTCGTACGGCCGCACGCTGCGCGGCGCGGGGCGGCGGAAGATGAACGCGCGCGTCGCCAGGCTGCTCAATCCGATCGCGCCGCTGGTGATCGACGCGCCGCTCATCGATGCCGCCAACGCCTTCAAGGCCGCGCCGGACCTGCGGATCATCCCCGTCACCGATCGGGCCGGGCTCGTGCTCGGCGCGCTGGCGGAAGAGGATATCCGCCGATATCTGCTCAGCGATTTCGGCCCCTCGCTTCTCGCCAACAAGGGCGCGACGCTGACGCTGGAGAAACTGGTGCGGCGGTTCCCGATCGGCGACGCCACCGCCAGCGTCGAGGCGATCGTCAACAGCTATGTCGATGCGGAAAGCGCCTGCGGGCTGATCCTGGCCGACGAGGGCTGCCATGCCGGCTATCTCAGCAACCATGCGATCCTGCGGCTCGCCTCGGAAACCGCGGTCTCGACGGCGCGCGAACAGAATCCGCTCACCCATCTGCCGGGCAATCGCAGCATCGCCCGGCATATAGAGGGTGCGCTGTCGCGGACGGGGCCGCAAACACTCGTCTTTTTCGATTTCAACAATTTCAAGGCGTTCAACGACAGTTACGGCTTCGCGGCCGGCGATCGCGCGCTGGTGATGTTCGCCGATCTGCTGCGCAAGGCGCAGGCGAAAACATCGTTCGTCGGCCATATCGGCGGAGACGATTTCTTCGTCAGCCTGGCGCAGGACGAAGCGGCCAGCGCGGAGATCATCCGCGGGCTGTGCGCGAAGTTCGCGAGCGATGCGGAAAGCCTTTATTCGGCGGCAGACCGCGCGGCCGGCGGCATCCTGGCGATCGACCGGTTCGGGCATGAACGTTTCTTCCCGCTGCTCCGCGTTTCCGCGAGCATGCTGCACCTGCCCGCGGCGCGCGCGCACCTGACGCTGGACATGGTCAACGATCAGCTCGCAGCCGGCAAGACAATGGCGAAGGGCGCCGCCACGGGCATAGCGACCGTCCGGCTGCCGGAAAGCGGTACGGCCACATTGATCGAACGGCTCGCCGGTCGGCCGGACCATATCGATGCTTTCAAACGCGTCTGATCCGGCCAGGCATCGGCCCCTGACGATCCGGAAAACCGAACATCGGGCGAAGCACAGAAACCCCTTGGACGCTTCTGAGCAAATATCCGTGCACCTGTAGCACAGATATATCCCCCACGGACGCAATGTTGCTGCAATCGAATCGTGCATAATGAGGCGCCAAAACCGCCGCGCTCAATGATGCCGTATCCGGTCTGGTATCCAGCTTTCGGAACGGCGAAATGGCGAGATGTCCGGGAATCAATGGCAGATCTCGATCCTCAAATCGGCGACGGCTATCGATCCGGCAGGATTGGCGCTACGAAAGCCGCCGATCGCGACAATATTCATCGCGCCTGCCTGGAAGACTTGAATGGCGTGCCCGAACGGGAACGGCTTCTGCGCAAGGCCGAACGGCTGTGCATCGAGCGAGCACGCCGCGCGGACTGGTTCCCGGAAGTCCATATCGGCGATGCGGCCTGGAACATGCTGCTCGCGCTCTACATCTCGCACGAGACCGGGCGGGCGGAAACGATCAAGTCGGTCTGCGTCGCGGCCATGGCGTCGAGCACGACCGCGCTGCGATGGATCCATGTGCTGCGCCAGGCGGGCTTCGTCCGCTTTTCGCCGGTCGAGACGGACAGACGCTGCATCGCTGTACAGCTGACCGCGCGCAGCCTGGAAGCCATGCAAGGCTATCTCCGCGGGGTTTCCACCGAGGCGCCGGGCTGAAGCCGGATGTGCCATAAACGGCCGCACTCTGGCATGCGGCTGACCGCCCGGTTGCCCGCATGCGCGCGCTTCGGATTGCAGGACGACAAGGGGGGCACGCGAGCGGAGCGCAGACCGATCGGCGATCGGATCGTTCCCGGATCGATGGCGGAGCGCCAGGCACCCCGCCACCGTTCCGATCCGGGCGTTCAGATGGCCCCACCGCCGCCTTCAGCCCCGGTCAGAAAACGATACCGACACCGGCATTGGCGCCGCCCTGGCCACGCGTGTTGTATGTCGCGCCGGCCTTGACGACGACCTTGCCGCCCGGCGTCGCCTTCGAGACGCCGAAGGCGACCGCGCTTTCGCCCTGCCAGGTGCTGACGCCCATGCCGAACATGCTCATACCGGGACCGAACGCCTGGGGCATGGCGGTGAGAGCCATGGCGGCGGCGGTCCCCCCTTCCGCATCGCGGCGCACGCGGCCGAGATCGAAGGACAGGATGGAGATCCGCGCATCGGTATAGGCGTTGGCAATGTTGACCGCCTGCCCCAGTCCGCTGTTGAGCTGACCGAGATTGACGGCATCGGTGCTGGAGACGCCCGCCGCGACATTGGTGATCTGCCGCTCGCCCCCCGCGAAGCCGACCGACACGCTGTCGGCGCGATCGGCGACCGACGAGGCGCCCAGCGCGACGCTGTTGGCTGCCAGCGCCGAGGCGTTGGTTCCCATCGCCGCGCTGTTCGCGCCCGTGGCCCCCGCACCGGCGCCGACGGCAATCGCATTGGTTCCGGTCGCCGACGCGTGGGGATTGCCGGCGGTATTGTTGACCTGAACATATGCGCTGCCGCCGACCTGGATATTGGCGATCTGGGTCTGAAGATTGGTGATGTTGTTGGTGTTGGTCACGACCTGCTGGCCGACCGCATAAAGTTGCGATCCGGTGACCGCGTCGCTCGAATCCGCGCTGAGTTCACCATCGGTGAGATTGGTGACCCTGGTGCCCGAAGCGCCGGCGAGCGTGACCTTGTCCTTCGCCGAACTGTCGTAGGACACTGCCTGGTCGCTGGCGGCCGCGATGGCGTCGACCCTGCCGTTGACGTTGGCCAGACTGTCCCCCAACCCGCTCAGCGCCGAGCCGACATTGTCGTAGGTCTGGCTGGTCTTGTTGCCGTTCGCGTCGATGCCCGCGATCGCATAGCTTGGCGCGCTGACCGATCCATCGGCATTTGCGGTGGCGCCGCCGCCCAGATGCGTGGCGATACTGCCCGCGAGATTGGTCACGCGTTGATCCACCTGCCCCACCGCCTGGTTGGTCGCGTGGAGTTGCGATCCGTTGACCGCATCGGTCGAACCGGCGGCCAAGGTGCCGGCGGAGACATTGGTGACGCGCGTGCCGCCGACGCCCGCCAGGGTCAGCGTCTTGCGGCTGGCATCGTCGTACTGGACCGCCAGCGCGCCCATTTCGCTAACGGTGGTGCTGAGCGAGGCCAATGCCTGATTGGTCGCATGGAGCTGGGCGCCATTGACCGCATCCGTGCTGGTCGCGTTGAGCGCCCCCGGCGCGACGCCGGTTATGCGTTGGGCGGCCCCGCCGCGTGTGGCATTATAGGCATTGGCGCCGGCATCGAACATCAGCGCATCGCCTTGAAGCGCGGTGACACTGTCCGCGACGCTGTTGAGCTGCGCCACATTGACAGCGTCGTCGTCGTCGACGCCTGCAGCGACGTTGGAAATGCGCGTTCCGTTCGCCCCCAGCAGGGTCAGCGAACCGCGCGACTTGTCGTCATAGGTGACGGCGAGCGCGTCGATCGAGCCCATCTTGGAATTGAGCAGCGCGATATTGGTGGTGTTGATATCGACCTGCTGGTTGGTCGCGTGGAGCTGCGCGCCATTCACCGCATCGTCGCTCGCTGGATTGAGGGCACCGGCGGCGACGTTGGTGATCCTGGTCGCTCCGCCCCCGCGCGCCGCGTCGTAAGCGGCGAGTTTGGTGTTGAACAGCAAGGCGTCGTCCTGCAGCGCGCCGAGATCGGCGGTCAGATTCGTGATCGCGCTGTTGTGATTGGCGATGCTGGTGGTGTTGGTCGCCACCTGATTGCCGAGATTGGTGATCGCCGTGCTGTTGTCGGCGATGTTGGTCGTATTGATCGCGACCTGGCTGTTGGTCGCGAACAATTGCGCGCCGTTGACCGCATCGGTGCTGGTCGCATTCAATGCGCCCGCCGCGACATTGGTGATGCGCGTCGGCGCACCGCCGCGCTGGGCGTTATAGGCGCTCACCCCGGCATCATATTGGAGCGCATCGGTCGCCATCCCCGCCGTCGCCGCCTTCAACTGCGCGACATTGACCGCATCCATATCATCGACGCCCGCCGCGACATTGGAGATCGTCGTGCCGCCCGCGCCGAGCAGGGTAAGGCCGGTGCGCGACGTGTCGTCATAGGTGACGGCCAATGCGTCGATCGAGCCCATCTTGCTGTTGATCAGCGCGATATTGGTGGTGTTGATGTCAACTTGGCTGTTGGTCGCGTAAAGCTGCGCGCCATTCACCGCGTCGGTGCTCGTCGCATTGAGCGCGCCAGCGGAAACGCCGGTCAGGCGCGTGCCCCCCGCTCCCTGGAAGGTGACGAGGTCGCGCGCGGCGCCATCATATTTGACGGCGAGCGCGCTCAAGGCGTCGAGCTCCACATCGAGGCTGGCGATGTTGCTGCCGTTGTTCGCGATATTGGTGGTGTTGATCGAAACCTGGCTATTCGTCGCGAAGAGCTGCGATCCGTTGACCGCGTCGGTCGACGTCGCGCCGAGCGTGCCCGCCGCGACATTGGAGATACCGGTCGGCACGCCGCCGCGCGCCGCATCATAGGCGCCGATCTTCGCATTATATTGGAGCGCGTCGTCCTGCAGCGCCCCCACCGAGGTCTCGAGGTTGGTGATGTTCGTCGTGTTGGCCGAAACCTGCGTATTGGTGGCGAAAAGCTGGGCGCCGTTGACCGCATCGGTCGATGCGGCGCCGATCGTGCCTGGGGCGACGCCGGTCAGGCGCGTGCCGCCGGCGCCCTTGAACGTGACGACATCCATGCCGGCGCCGTCATATTTAACCGCAAGCGCACTCAGGGCGCCGAGCTCGATATCGAGATTGCCGATCTTGGTCGTATTGGTCGCGATGTTGGTGGTGTTGGTCGAAACCTGATTGTTGGTCGCGAAGAGCTGCGATCCGTTGACCGCATCGGTCGACGTCGCGCCGAGCGCACCGGCCGAGACGCCCGAAATGCCGGTCGGCGCGCCGCCACGCGATGCGTCATAGGTGCCGATCTTCGAATTATACTGGAGCGCATCATCCTGCAGCGTGCCGACCGCGGTTTCGAGATTGCTGATATTGGTGGTGTTGATCGAGACCTGGCTGTTGGTGGCGAAAAGCTGCGAACCGTTGACGGCATCGTCGCTCGCGGCGCTCAGCGTGCCCGCCGCGACATTGGTGATCCGGGTCGGCGCACCGCCGCGTTCGGCGTCATAGGCGCTCAGCCCCGCGTTGAACTGGAGTGCATCGTCCAGCGCACCGGCGGTCGCGGCCTTCAACTGCGCGACATTGACCGCATCGGTATCGGCAGAACCCGCCGCGACGCCCGTCAGGCGGCGGTCACCGATATTGACCTCCGCCATCGCGGTGCCGCCGACCAGATAGGCCTGATCGCCGAGCGTCGCGCCCGTCGCCGTCGAGCCCGCGCCGAGCGCAACGCTGGAGCCGAGATGCGTAACGCTGGCGCCCTGGCCCAATGCGATCGCGCCGACGGCGCCCGCGCTGGTGCTGGCCTTGTTGCCGATGGCGATGGCGGTGAGGTCGCCCGCCGTCGCGCCCTGCCCCGCGCCGGCCGCGCCCAGGCCGGAGATCAGATTGCCGCCGAACGCGATCCCGGCGGGCGTTTCGAGCGAGAAGCTGTCGGAGACCGTCTGGCAATCGGGATTGGCGAGCACGTTGATCGCCTTGCCGTCTATGCCGATGGCATTGAGCGTGATCGGCGCCCCTTTTGAGGCGTTGCTGAGTGTGGTGGACAGGCCGAGATCGATCAGACCGAGCGAAACGACGTTCAGCGCGTCCTCCACCTTGCCGAGCACGGGCACCAGAACATCACCCGCAATGTCGGTGACGACCGATCGGGGCAGACTGACGCCCGAACAGGCGCTGACGACCGAAGTCTGCGCGCTGGCCTGGCCGGCGGCACCGCCAGCGAGCGCGAGCGCGGTCGCGAGCCTCAGGCCAGCGACAAGCGATTTCCGGCCCTGGAACGGAATGAGCGTGCAACGCTGATCGTCCGCGCGCTTTTCGGCCCCAGGCGCACAGATGTTTTTCCCCACATCATCCACGGCATTGACTCCCCCACGAAGACAGCCAAGCCTGATCTTCCGCCGTATATGAGAGGTTAATGTTTTTCTTCACTCATAAGGCATGTCACATGATCTACACACCATATTGACTTGCAAAATTTGGGTTATTTTATTACAATCAATTTCAGGATTGGCTGATATTGTGGACATTGCCTGGATTGTAATTCTACTTTGTATCCATAATCACCCACTACCGACCCTTCCATATTGAATAGCAATTTGACTGACGAAAGTCGGCATCATGAGATGGTGCAAAGCAGCCGCCATCGATGTGCGCGGATCGGGCATGAGAAACGCGCTGCCCGACCGGCGACGACAAGCAGGTGCTTCCCCATCGGCGCTTCTGCCGATAAGGCCGATCCGCCATGATCCTCGTCATCGACAATTACGACAGCTTCACCTGGAACCTCGTCCATTATCTGATGGAGCTGGGGGCGACGGTGGAAGTCGTCCGCAACGACGCGATCTCCGCCGGACAGGCCTTGTCCTCGGGCGCGGACGCCTTTCTGATCTCGCCCGGGCCCTGCACACCCAACGAGGCCGGCATATCGCTCGATCTGGTTGCGGCATGCGCCGATGCGGGCAAGCCGCTGTTCGGTGTCTGCCTGGGCCATCAATCGATCGGCCAGTATTTCGGCGGGCAGGTGATCCGCGCGCCCGAACTGATGCACGGCAAGACATCGCCGGTCACGCACGACGGGACGGGCGTGTTCGCCAACATCCCCTCCCCCTTCACCGCCACGCGCTACCATTCGCTGATCGTTCCCGAAGCCGGGCTGCCCGATGTGCTGAAGGTGAATGCGCGAGCACCCGACGGCACGGTGATGGGATTCCGCCATGCGACGCTGCCGATCCATGGCGTGCAGTTCCATCCGGAAAGCATCGCCACCGAACATGGCCATGCGATGCTTGCCAACTTCCTCAAGCTGGCCGGGCTCGCCGTGAAGGAACGGGCATGAGCGCCGTGCTCGGCCTTCCCGATCCGCGCGAGGAATTCGACGAGGCGACGGCGGCGCAGGCATTCGCCGACCTGCTCGATCAGCGCGTATCCGATCAGGCGATCGCTGAATTCCTGATCGCGCTCACCGAACGCGGCGAGACCAGCGTGGAGATCGCGGCGGCGGCGCAGGCGCTGCGCGATCGCATGATCGGCTTCGACGCGCCGGCGGGAGCGATCGACGTGTGCGGCACCGGGGGCGACGGCCATCACAGCCTGAACGTCTCGACCGCGGTGGCGATCATCGTCGCGGCCTGTGGCGTGCCGGTGGCCAAGCACGGCAACCGCGCCGCATCGAGCAAGGCGGGCGCAGCCGACACGCTGGAAGTGCTGGGGCTCGATATGGAGCGCGCCAGCAAGACCGCGGAAGAGACGCTGAAGGAAATCGGCATCTGCTTCCTGTTCGCGGTCAACCATCATCCGGCGCTCAAGCGCATCCATCCGATCCGCAAGGCGATCGGGCGACGGACGATCTTCAACCTGATGGGGCCGCTCGCCAATCCGGCGCGGGTCACGCGCCAGCTGATCGGCATCGCGCGGCCCGATTATGTGCCCGTCTACGGCACCGCGCTCGCCCGGCTGGGCGCCGAAGCCGCGCTCGTCGTTTCGGGCGAGGAAGGGCTGGACGAATTGTCGGGTGCCGGCCCCAGCCGCGTGTTCCGGGTCGGCCAGGTCAATGTCGGCGACATGATCACGCCCGAGGATATCGGGCTGCCGCGCACGCCGACCAGCGCGATCCGCGGCGGCGACGTCGGCTATAATGCGGCGGCGCTGCGCCGGCTGCTCCAGGGCGAGGCCGGTCCCTATCGCGATGCGGTGCTGCTCAACGCCGCCGCCGCGCTGGTTGTCGCCGGGCGCGCCGCGAGCCTGGCCGAAGGCGCGGAGGAAGCCGCCGAAGTGCTCGACAACGGACTTGCCAACGCGCTGCTCGATTGCTGGATCGCCTATAAATGAACAAGCTGACCGAGATCTGCGACGCCAAGCGCGCACATGTCGCTCGCCGGAAGGCGGAAACGAGCCTGGCCGAGATCGAGGCGCGCGCCACGGCGCAGACCGCACCGCGCGGCTTTCGCGCCGCGCTCGACATCAAGGCGCGCAACGGCCATGCGCTGATCGCCGAGGTCAAGAAGGCGAGCCCGTCCAAGGGGCTGATCCGTCCCGATTTCGATCCGCCGGCACATGCCCGCGCCTATGAGGTCGCGGGTGCCGCCTGCCTCTCCGTGCTGACGGACATGCCCTATTTCCAAGGCGACGACAGCTATCTGGTCGCGGCGCGCGACGCGGTTTCGATCCCCTGCCTGCGCAAGGATTTCCTCGTCGATCCCTGGCAGGTGGCGGAATCGCGCGCGCTGGGCGCCGATGCGATCCTGATCATCGTCGCCGCGCTCGACGACGGACTGATGGCCGAGATCGAGGCGGAAGCGATCCGGCTGGGCATGGACGCGCTGGTGGAAGTCCATGACACCGATGAGCTCGACCGCGCGCTGATGCTGCAATCGCGGCTGATCGGCGTCAACAATCGCGACCTGCGCGATTTCACCGTCGATTTCGCACGCACCTATGAACTGATCGGCCGAGCGCCCGAAGGCTGCACCTTCGTCGCCGAAAGCGGATTGACCTCCAGCGCCGATCTCGATGCGATGGCCGCGCATGGCGTGCACTGTTTCCTTGTCGGCGAAGCGCTGATGCGCGAGACCGATGTCGAGGCGGCCACGCGCCGGCTGCTGGGCGCCGCATGAGCGGCCTTACCCATATCGACGCCGAAGGCGCAGCGCATATGGTCGACGTATCGAACAAGGATGTCACCGCGCGCGAGGCGGTGGCGAAGGGCCGCATATCGATGTCCGCCGAGGCAGCGGCGGCAATCCGCGACGGATCGGCGAAAAAGGGCGACGTGATCGCGGTGGCGCGTGTCGCCGGGATCATGGCCGCCAAGCGGACCAGCGACCTCATCCCGCTCTGCCATCCGCTGCCGATATCCTCGGTGTCGATCGACCTCGCGCCCGATGCGAGCGGCGTCAACGCGACCGCCACGGTGCGCACGACGGGCCGGACCGGCGTGGAAATGGAAGCGATGACCGCCGTTTCGGTCGCGCTGCTGACGATCTACGACATGGTCAAGGCGGTGGACAAGGCGATGGAGATCGGTGCCGTGCGGCTGATTTCGAAGACCGGTGGCAAATCGGGCGATTACAAGGCGTGAAGCCGGCTTCGAACAGCAGAAACCCGTTCGGGCTGAGTGGCGGCTCATGAGCGCCCTCCTCCCTGTCGCCGACGCGCAGGTGCGATTGCTCGCGCTGGCCATGCCGCTTCCGGCCGAAACGCTGCCGCTGGGCGAAACCGCAGGCCGTTATCTCGCCGAGGATTGCACCGCGACACGCGGCCAGCCCGCCGCCGATCTTTCGGCGATGGACGGCTATGCCATCGCCTTTGCCGGCATGCCGGGTCCTTGGCACGTGACCGGAGAAAGCGTGCCCGGCACGCTACCCGATCGCATGATCGCGCGCGGCGAGGCGATGCGCATCTTCACCGGCGCCCCGCTCCCCGCCGGTACGGACACGATCCTGATCCAGGAAGAGGCGGCCCGTGACGGAGACACGTTGACGCTGACGGGCGAAGGCCCGCGCAGGCTGGGGCAGCACGTCCGCGTCGCCGATGGCGATTTCGCGGAAAGGCAGCGTCTCGTCGCGCGCGGCGCGCTGCTGACGGCCGCCCGGATCGGCCTGGCCGCGATGGGCGGGCATGGCAAGCTGACCGTCGGCCGGCGACCGCGCGTGGCGCTGATCTCGACCGGCGATGAACTCGTTCCCCCCGGCGATCCGATCTCGGGAGTGCAGCTCCCGGCATCGAACGCGATCATGCTGCGCGCGATGCTGGAGCCGATCAGCGCGATCGTCGACGATCACGGCATCGTGCGCGACGATTTCGACACGCTCGCCGCCGCCTTCGATGCCGCGCGTGAAGCCGACATCATCGTCACATCGGGTGGCGCATCGGTGGGCGACCATGATCTGGTCCGTCCCGTGCTCGACGCGATCGGCGGCACGCTCGACTTCTGGAAGATCGCCATGAAGCCGGGCAAGCCGCTGCTGGCCGGCAAGCTGGGCGATGCGATCGTGCTGGGGCTGCCCGGCAATCCCGTCTCGACCTTCGTCACGGGCACGCTGTTCCTGCTCCCGCTGGTGCGGGCATTGCAGGGCGCCGCCGATCCGCTGCCCCCCACCCATCGCGTCAAGCTGGGCGCGCCCCTTCCCGCATGCGGCGGCCGCGCCGAATATCTGCGCGGCCTGTGGGCGGACGGTGAAGTGATCCAGGCGAACGAACAGGACAGCGCGGCGATGGTCTCGCTCGCCTCCGCCAACGCGCTGATCGTGCGCAGCGCGGGCGCGCCGGCCGCCGAAGCGGGTGAAATGGCGGAAATCGTAGCGCTGGGTTGACGACCGAACAGATGTTTCCTACACGTTCTTCGTTCGTTCCAGCGGAGAACATGCGATGCTCACGCGCAAGCAACATGAACTGATCTGCTTCATCAGCGACCGGCTGGAGGAGACCGGTGTGTCGCCCTCGTTCGAGGAGATGAAGGAAGCGCTCGACCTCAAGTCGAAATCGGGGGTCCATCGCCTGATCAGCGCGCTGGAGGAACGCGGTTTCATCCGCCGCCTGCCCAATCGCGCGCGGGCGCTGGAAGTGCTGAAGCAGCCCGAGCGCGCCGCCGCGAAGCCGGCCAGGAAACAGGCCGCCCCCGCCACGCCGCGCCAGGTGCCGATCGCCGCCAACGACGTGCTGGAAATTCCCCTGCACGGCCGCATCGCGGCGGGCACGCCGATCGAGGCGCTGGAGGGGCAGAGCACGCTTTCCGTCCCCGCCGCGCTGCTCGGCTCCGGTGACCATTATGCGCTGGAGGTTTCGGGCGATTCGATGGTTGAGGCGGGCATTCTCGACGGCGATTATGCGCTGATCCGCCGCACCGACGTCGCGCGCGACGGCGAGATCGTGGTCGCCCTGGTCGACGACAGCGAAGCGACGCTCAAATATTTCCGCCGCGAAGGCGCGATGATCCGGCTCGATCCGGCAAACCGCGCTTATGATCCGCAACGCTACCGGCCCGACCAGATCCGCGTTCAGGGCAAGCTGGCGGGGTTGCTGCGGCGTTATTAGAGCGATTTCCAGTCAGATGAAATCATCTGACGACTCGGAAATCGCGGTTCAACAAAGACTTAGAGCGGTTGATCTGATTCAATCAGATCGCAAACCGCTCTAAGCAGATCCCGTGCACTTCGGGCAGCGTCGAGCGAAGTCGAGACGAGACCGTCGAGAAACATCGCGATCAACGCTTCTCGACTTCGGCTCTCGGCAGGCTCGAACCTGCGCTCGAAACAAACGGATGGGCATGAAACCGGATTGGTCAGGATGAGCTTGGCCGAAACACCGGCAGCGCTTCTTTCGGCCGTGGCGGATCCACCCATGGATGATCGTCGCCCGCGCGCTTGACCGTCGCAATCCGCCCGGCCGTCAAATCGATCGTCAAACCGCCCGTCTTCGCCAGCAATGTGCGATCCGCCTTGATCCAGCGCGGCGCGCACCAATCGGGCAGCCAGCGCTCGCTGACCACGATATCGGCATCGCGGCAGGCGGCGCGCAACTGCGCCGGCTCGACGAAATAGGTGCTGCGCGTGGCAAGCAGCCGCCAGCGCCTGGTTCCCCGGATCAGTTCGATCGTGCAGGCGTCGCGGCTGCATCGCGCGCCGCGCGCCGCGTCGAGATCGGCCAGCTCCCCTTCGAAGCCCGCGCTTTCGGCGAGCATGTCGCGAACATAATCGCCCGCGCGCGGGCGTAGCAGCGCGTATCCGCCATCCGTCCGCACCGCGAGATGGCGGCCGTCGCCCGTCACCAATATATCGGGTGCATGGGTGGACAGCGCCCAGATCGCACCGATCAGGACGGGCGCCAGCCCCAGCCAGCGCGCACCCGTACGCCAGAGCGCGATCCAGATGCCGCCGGCGACGATCAACGCGAACGCAGCGTCCGGCACGACCGGCAGCGCCGCGACCGCGCCTGGCATGGCGGCGACGCCATGCGCGATCCACAACAGCAGCGACAAGGCCTGCCCCGCCACCCACCACAAGGGTGCGCCGAGCCCGACAAGATCGAGCAGCAGCGCCGCCGCCTCGAGAGGCATGACGATGAAAGTGGTCAGCGGGATCGCGACGATATTGGCGAGCGCCCCATATAGCCCCGCCTTGTGGAAATGATGGATCGCGATCGGGGTGAGCGCGAGTTCGACGAGGATGCCGGTGAGCAGCAGGCCGAGCAGGATCCGCCCGGTGCCGCGCAGCCATCCCTCGTCGCGGCGCGCGAGCAAGGCCTTGATGCGCGGATGTTCGACCAGCGCCATGATCGCGGTCACGGCGGCGAAGCTGAGCTGGAAACTTGGCCCGACGAGCGATTCGGGCCAGAGCAGCAGCACGAACGCCGCCCCCGCCGCGACCAGGCGAAGCGTGATCGCATCGCGGCCGATCGCGATGCCGATCAGCACCAGGATCGCGGCGACGCACGACCGGATCGTCGGCACCTCCGCGCCAGTAAGCAAAGTATAGCCGATCGCGGCCAGGGCCCCGCCGCCCGCCGCGATCAGCACCAGCGGCCAGCGCAATGCCAGCCAGGGGCTGAGCGCCATCAGCCGCAGCAACAGCAGCATCGTCGCCCCGACCAATGCTGTGACATGGAGGCCGCTGATCGAGAGCAGATGAGACAGTCCGGCACGGCGCATCGCTTCCGCATCTTCCTCCGGGATCGCGCCTTGATCACCCGTCGCCAGCGCCGCGGCGATCGCCCCTTCCCCGCCCGCAAGCCGCGCCTGGATATGCGCGGACAGGCGCTGGCGCGTGTCGGCAAGCACCGGCGGCGCGCCGGGCTGGACGATCCCGACCGGCCCCAGGGCCCGCCCGGTCGCGCCGATTCCCCGGAACCAGGCGAGCCGTGAGAAATCATAGGCGCCGGGCACCGCCGCTTCGGGCGGCGGCATCAGCCGCGCCCGCAATTCCACGACCGCGCCGGCGCGCAATCCCTCCCCCGCATCGTCCTGCCGCACATTGACGCGCACATGCTGCGGCAAGGCCGGCGCGTCGCGCGGTTCAAGGAGCAGACGCACCAGCCCGCGCGCCGCGAGCATATCGACCTGCACGATCTCCGCCTGGAATTGCACCACCGCCGGCCGGGCAAGTACCGGCGCGGTCACCCGTTCGGCGCGCCACCAGATCAGCGCCATGCCGATCGCGGCGAGCAGCCCGAACCAGCCGAGCGAACGCCCCAGCCGGCTGCCCAGCCCCAGCGACGCCCCGCCGAATGCGATCGCGACGACGATGAGCAGAAAGGCTATCCATTGGCTGGCCGGCGCCAGCGCGAACCAGGCGGCGACACCGAAGCCCAGCGCGACGGGCACCCAGAGCGCGAGCTGGTCGCGTTCCGCCTCCAGCCATGTCTCGATCCGGTCGCGCATGGGAAATGGTATCAGACGTAGGGTATTTTGCAGCTGCGAAAAGCCATGCTAGGGGCGTCGCCGGTCGATCCGGCCATGACATGCATAATGGAGAAGCAACGCGTGGGCGCAAGCCAGGAAACCGATAAAGTCGTCACGCGCTTTGCCCCGTCTCCGACGGGATTCCTGCATATTGGCGGTGCCCGTACCGCGCTGTTCAACTGGCTGTTCGCCCGCCACACCGGCGGGAAATTCCTGCTGCGCATCGAGGACACAGATCGTGCGCGCTCGACCGAGCCGGCCATCGAGGCGATTCTCGACGGCATGCACTGGCTGGGGCTCGACTGGGACGGCGACACCGTATTCCAGTTCGCGCGCGCCGCGCGGCATGCCGAAGTGGCGAACGCGATGCTCGAATCGGGCCATGCCTATCGCTGCTATGCGACTCCGGAGGAGCTGGCCGAGCTGCGCGAGCAGCAGCGCGCCGCCAAGCTGCCGATGCGTTATGACGGCCGCTGGCGCGACCGCGATCCCGGCGACGCCCCCGAGGGCACGCCTTATGTGATCCGGCTGAAGGCGGAGCGCGAGGGCGAATCGGTGATCGAGGATCGCGTGCAGGGCCGCGTGGTCGTGCGCAACGCCGAACTCGACGACATGATCCTGCTGCGTTCGGACGGCACCCCCACCTATATGCTCGCGGTGGTCGTCGACGATCACGACATGGGCGTGACGCACGTCATCCGTGGCGACGACCATCTCAACAACGCCTTCCGCCAGCTCGGCATCATCAAGGCGATGGGCTGGCCTGAGCCGATCTACGCGCATGTGCCGCTGATCCACGGTGCCGACGGCAACAAGCTTTCCAAGCGCCACGGCGCGGTGGGCGTCGATGCCTATCGCGACGAGATGGGACTGCTGCCCGAAGCGGTCTGCAACTATCTGCTACGCTTGGGCTGGGGCCATGGCGACGCCGAGATCATCAGCCGCGAACAGGCGGTGGAGTGGTTCGACCTGGCCGGAGTCGGCCGCTCCCCCTCCCGCTTCGACTTCAAGAAGCTCGAGAATCTGAACGCGCATTATATCCGCGAAGCCGATGATGCGCGGCTGGCGGCGCTGGTCAAATCCCGGGTGGAAACCCGTTTGGACATCAGTATCGACACCGATGGCGAAGCCTTGCTCACCGCCGCGATGGCCGCGCTCAAACCGCGTGCGAAGACTCTCGACGAACTGGCCGAAGGCGCTTTGTTCCTGTTCGAGACGCGCCCGCTTTCGCTCGACGAAAAGGCCGCAACTCTGCTAGAGGGCGGCGCAACCGCACTGCTCGAAAAGACAGGCGAAGCACTTCAGGGGATTGTCGACTGGTCCGTTCCCGCACTCGAAGAGGCGGTACGGCAGGTTGCCGAGGATGCAGGAATCGGCTTGGGCAAGATCGCCCAGCCCTTGCGGGCCGCGCTGACGGGACGCGCGACCTCGCCAGGAATATTCGACGTATTGGCGCTGCTCGGTCGCGAGGAATCGCTTGGCCGCATCGGCGACCAGATCAAGCAGGCTGAATAAGCAGGAAGGACGACTATGACCGGAAACGCGAAGCTGGTGGCCGGAGGCAAGGATCATGACTATCCGGTGCTGGCCGGATCGGTCGGCCCCGATGTGATCGATATCCGAAAGCTTTACGGCCAGACGGGCATGTTCACCTATGATCCGGGCTTCACCTCGACCGCGAGCTGCGAATCCGGCCTGACCTATATCGACGGCGACCAGGGCATCCTGCTCCATCGCGGCTATCCGATCGATCAGCTCGCCGAACAGTCCAACTTCATGGAAGTCAGCTATCTGTTGCTCAACGGCGAACTGCCGAGCCAGGCGGAGCTGGAGAAGTTCAGCTATACCATCACGCGCCACACCATGCTGCACGAGCAGCTGGCAACCTTCTATCGCGGTTTCCGCCGCGATGCGCACCCGATGGCGATCATGTGCGGCGTCGTCGGCGCGCTTTCGGCCTTCTACCACGATTCCACCGACATCACCGATCCGCGCCAGCGGATGATCGCCAGCCACCGGCTGATCGCGAAGATGCCGACGATCGCGGCCATGGCGTATAAATATTCGGTCGGTCAGCCCTTCCTCTATCCCGACAACAAGCTGTCCTACACCGGCAATTTCCTGCGTATGACCTTCGGCGTGCCGGCGGAGGACTATGTCGTGGATCCCGTCGTCGAGGCGGCAATGGACAAGATCTTCATCCTCCATGCCGATCATGAGCAGAACGCGTCGACATCCACCGTCCGACTGGCCGGTTCGTCGGGCGCCAATCCCTTCGCCTGCATCGCGGCGGGCATCGCCTGCCTGTGGGGCCCGGCGCATGGCGGCGCCAACGAAGCGGCGCTCAACATGCTGCGCGAGATCGGCCATCCGGACCGCATCCCCGAATATATCGCCCGCGCGAAGAACAAGGACGATCCGTTCCGCCTGATGGGCTTCGGCCACCGCGTGTACAAGAATTACGATCCGCGCGCGAAAGTGATGCAGAAGACCGCGAACGAGGTGCTCGACAAGCTGGGCGTGACCGATCCGATCTTCGACGTCGCCCGCGAACTCGAGCAGATCGCGCTCAAGGACGAATATTTCGTCTCGAAGAAGCTCTATCCCAATGTCGATTTCTATTCGGGTGTCATCCTGTCGGCGATCGGTTTCCCGACCACGATGTTCACCGTGCTCTTCGCGCTCGCCCGCACCGTCGGCTGGGTCGCGCAGTGGAACGAGATGATCTCCGACCCCGAGCAGAAGATCGGCCGCCCACGTCAGCTCTATACGGGCCCGACGCAGCGCGACTATGTGCCGGTCGGCGATCGCTGAGGCACCCTGAACATTCCAGGACGTTCACCCCGGCGAAAGCCGGGGTTTTCGTTTGGAAAAGGCTTTATTTTCGTGAGATGCCAACTTCTTCTGGCATAGCATGAAAAGTTCGATCGCGCCGGCGCGTTCAGCCGACCGGCAAGGTCAATGTGAAGCGCGCGCCCTGCCCCGGCGCACTGTCCACGCTGATTTCCCCATCCATGGCGCGCGCCAGCCTGCGGGCGATGTAGAGGCCCAGGCCGCTGCCCCCGGGTTCGCCCGGATCGACGCGTTCGAATTTTTCGAAGATCCGCTCATGATCCTCGGGATCGATGCCCTTGCCCTGATCGGCGATCACCACCACCGCGCGATCGGCCGCCTGTTCGGCGCGGATCCACACCATCGCGCCATTGGGTGAATAGCGGACCGCATTGCCGATCAGATTGACCAGGATCTGCAACACGCGTTTGAAATCGCCCGAGGCCGGAAGCCTTTCGTCATCGCCCGGCCGGTCGATCCGCACCTCGCGATCCGAAGCGCGTACCGCCAGCAGCCCGGCGGCGCGGCGCGCGACATCGGCGAGATCGATCACTTCGGCCTCGACCCGGAAATCGCTGCGCTCGATCGCCTGGAGATCGACCAGATCGTCGACAAGCGCGAGCAGATGGCGGCCGGCCGTCGCGATATCGCCGGCATATTCGGCATAGTCGCGCCGAAGCGGCCCCTCACTCCGCGTGCTGATGCTGTCGGCACGCGAAATGATCCGCGCCAGCGGCTCCCGCAGCGCGCGATCGAGCCGCTCGCCAAAGGCATCGGCGACGATGCGGGGCTCCTCCGGACTGGCGAGTTTCGCGCGATGCCAGGCGGCATTGCCCCGGAACCCCACGAACCGCCCCGCTCCGTCATGGATCGGAACCGCGCTCAGCCGGACGCTGCCATTGCCGTTGCGCAATTCGGCGTCCTGCGCCTCCAGCCGGCCTTGCGCGGCAAGCGCGGCGAGCAGAGGCAGATTCCCCTCCTCATCCTCCACCAGCCTGACCAATTGCGTGATCGGCTGGCCGATCATGCCGCTGGCGGGGCCGCCGATCGCCTCTTCCGCCGACGCCGAAAGCGCGACGAGCTTGAGCGCCTCGTCGGTTTCCCAGAGCCAATCCGCCGAAGCGCGGAGAAAATCGGTTTCGCGATCGATGTCGCGCGCGGCGATGGCGGGCAGCGCAGGGCGCCGGTTCCAGCCGCCGATCGTCAGCCGCACTTCGTTGCCGTCGGGCTGGGCGCGCACCCAGAGATCGATATCGCTTTCCCCATCGGCCGCGATCACCGCGCGCGAGATCAGAATGCCCAGCCGGTTGGCGAGCCGCGCCAGCGCCGCGATCTGCGGCACCGCGAGCGCTCCGCCGGCTTCGCCGCCGGCTCGCAATTGCAGGCCGAGCAGCGGCGGATCGGCCTCGATCAGCCGCCCGCTGCGATCGACGCGGCCATGGACCGGCGCGGCGTTCATGCCGCCCATCCATCACCGCGTTCGGCGAGCCCCGCCGAAAGCGCGGCGATCGCGGCGCGATAGCCGGTATCGACCTGCCAAGGCTGGATCAGTTCGAGTGCGCGGACACGCGTCAGATCGTCATAGGCCGACATTTGCTCGATCAGATCGGCGTCATCCGCCGACAGGATCTGGGCGACGGCGCCGGCAACGTCACGACGGACGTCAAGCGCGCGCAGCAGCACGATCAGCCTTTCCCCGAACGGCGGCAACGCCATGCTGCGCGCCGCCTCGAAATCGAGGCCGCCGCGCACCGCAAGCGCCGCGACGAACAGCGACAGCCGCCCCTCCTGGCACGCGGCCTGAAGCAGCGAATCGTCGAGCCGTCCCCGCTCCGCCAGAGCGTAAGCGAGTTGCATGGACGAGGATTCGAGCGTTTCGCCCTCGTCATGGCTGGAAAGGCTGGCAGCCGCCGCGTCCATCAGCGCGGTATCGGCCACGCCATGATCGGCGCCATGCTGGCGCGTCAGATATTCGCGCAGCGCAGCCGCGACCCACCAGACCAGGCGATATTGCAGGTCGGCCGGCAGATCGGTGCGCGCGAGCACGGGCTCCTCGAACAGGAAATGACGCCGGCTCTCGGCGATCAGCATCGCCATCGCCGCCCCGGAGACGGCCTCGTCGGAATCGGCGAGCAATGCCTCGACCAATCGGGTTTCCTCGCCGTCGCGGCGCAGCACCCCGCTCAATCTTTGCTCTTCGACGCGCGCGAGCAACAAGGACACCAGCTCGACATCGTGAAGCGCGCGGGCGCGCTGAAGCAGCGGCAGCGCGATCGGCACGCGCGCGCTGCCGAGCGCGGCCAGGATTTCCGGTGTGAAACGCGCGGCATGCGACGTGATCAGGCGCTGTCGGAGATCATGTTCGACCGCGCCCACCAGCCGGACGATGAAGCGCTTGATGGTGACGCGCTGATAGTCCGACAGGCGCATGCTTTCGGGCAAGAACAGATCGACGAGCACGGCCAGCCGTTTGCGGCCGCCATGCCCGCCACGCGCGGCATCGGCCAGCAAACGGCCGGCACCGACCCGGGAAACCGCGGTTCCATCATCGTCCTCGGCGATCATGGGGACCGCGTTACGGCAACATAGTTAAATTGATGCTAAACCAGACGCGCCGGATTGTCGGAATCCGGGCCGGCGATGCGACGCTGCCCGAGCGCCAGCACCAGGCCGGCAAGCAGCGTCGAGGCGGCGAGCCCCTGCACAGGCATGTCGAAGAGCGCGAACACGAAAAGCGGCGCCGCGAGCAGCGATGGCTCCACGGGTTCGCGGCCGGTGATCCGCGTCTGATCCCAGATCAGCGCGACCAGCCCGATCGTGCCGAGCGCGAGCGGCCAGACGCCCCAGCCGGTGCCGATGCCGTCCAGTTCCCAGGCGAGCACCAGCAGCGCGAGGCCGAACAGCCCGGTCTGCGCCCAGCGCCAGATCCGTTCCTGGCTCGACGTGCGCAGGCCGGCCGCGTCGAGCCGCCGGGGAAGCGCCGCGAGCGGGCCGGACAGGGTCAGCAGCAACGCGCCAAGCGCGACGAACTGAAAGGCAAAGGCAGGAATCGCGAAAGCGGCAAGACCGAGAGACCCGGCGCGCAACCAACCCGACCGTACATCATGATCGAGCAGGAAGCCGTTCAATCGCGCGCCCAGTGGCGCGGGCAACAGCCGCCCCCCGCCCCTGTCGAGCAAGGCGATCTCCGTCGCGCGCGCCTCGGCCGCGCTTTCGATCAGCCAGACCGAGGCGGCACCGGTATCGACCCGCGTCGCCTGCGCCTGGACGATCCGGCGCAGCAATGTCGACTGAAGGTCCCAATCGCCCAGCATCGCCACGGTCTTGCGCAGCATCGTCCCGTCGATCAGCGCGAATCCGGCCCAGCGCGCGCCGGCGTCGATGCGCTCGTGCCGCAGCGTGGCGCCGCTGTCGGGCACCGTGAAAAGCGCGGGCGATATCGATTGGGCGGCACGCTTCAGCAGATCCTGCCGCGCGATCACGCCATCGCCGATCACCAGAAGCTGTTCGTCGGGATGGATCCGGTCCGCCGCATCCGCGACCGTGCGGGCGAGTTCGACGTCGATGCCGTCACGCTTCAGGCGGTCGACGCCCGCGACCAGCGCCGCCGGCACACGTTCGACCAGCACGACAATATGGCGCGCGCCCGCCGCCGCCGCCTGGCGCGCCTGATATTCGATCAGGCTCTGGCCGAGAAAAGGCGCGGCCGCGCGCGGCGTGATGCCGTCGTCGAGCACGGCACATCCGATGATGAGGCTGGCAAGCGCCACGATCGTTCCCTGGGTCCCCCGAACAAGAGGGTCAGGCGATAGGCGCATATTGTGCGCCGTGCAAAGCCGCTATCAGCGGTCGAACGACGAAATGGCGCTGTTGACGCGCCGAACCGCGACGGGATCGCCCGGCGCGGCGGTTGCAGCGGCCTCCGCCGCATCCATCAGCCGCACCGCGCCGAAGCTGGCCGCCAGCCCCTTGAGCCGCCATGCCGCCATCTGCCAGTTCGCATCGCAACGCGCACGCGAAAGCAGGTCCGCCTGGCGCAGCGCGCTGTCCATGAAGGCGGCGCGCAATTCGGCGATCAGCGACGGATCGTCGCCGACCGCTGCCGCCAGCGCGGTGTTCAGGGCTCCGGGATCATAGGCCATCCGATCACCCTATCCCGGAGTGATTAAGGAGGTGTTTCGTCCGTTGGCGTTGCCGTGGGAAAAGTGGTAAATGATGATGTTATGACAGGGGGATCCAGGATCGTCGAACTCCGCCGTGGCGCGGCGTCCGCAGAGGCAGACGCCGAATCGCCGGCGCTGACGGCAGCCGAATACGACGCGCATTTCGTCGTCCAAGCCGATGAATTCGACGGGCCGTCGCCCTGGCGCGACAGGCTGATCGCAGGCGTCATGGCGCTGCTCGCGATCGGCTGGATCGTCGCGATCACCTGGTCGTCGGCGCCAGGCCTCAATTCGTCGCCGGCAAGCATCACCGCCTTCATCGGCATGGCGAGCGCGCCCCTGGCGCTGCTCGGCATCATCTATCTGCTGCTGATGCGCAGCAGCAGCCGCGAGGCACGTCGCTTCGCCCGCACATCCGCCGCGATCCGCACCGAAACCCAGTGGCTGGAAGCGGTGATGGAAACCCATGCCGCGCGCCTGGAGGAGAACAGGGCCGCGCTGTCCGAGCAGACCGGCTCTTTCATGCATATCGGCGAGGATGCGGCGGCGCGGCTGAAGGTCGTGACCGAGGCGATGCATGGAGAAATCGACGCGCTTGGCCGCCAGGCCAATGCGCTCAAGACCGCCGCCACCGCCGCGCGCACCGATCTGAGCGTGCTGCTCGCCGACCTTCCCAAGGCGCAGCTCCACGCGCAGCGCATGACCGAGGATCTGAAGGAAGCCGGGTTGACCGCGCACGGCAATGCCGGGGCGCTCGAGGCGCAGCTTTCCTCGCTGGTGACGCGCGGCCGCGAGGCGGATGAGATCGCGGGCGGTGCGGCACAGCGCCTCGCCGCACATCTCGCCCGCATGGAAAGCACGGGCGAGACCGCGGGCGCGAGGCTGGAAGCCGCTGCCGGCCAGATGACCGAAGCGGTCGACGCCGCGCTCAATCGCGCCGCCGAAGCCGTCGATGAAGCACGCAAAGGCATGGAGGCGCAGGGCGCCGCGATGCTCGCGATGATCGAACAGTCGCGCGCGGCGATGGACGAGACCGGCGAGCAGGCGGGCGTGGCGCTCGCCGGACGTGTCGAGGACATCAACAGCCGCATCGCCGCGCTGGGCGCCGCGCTCGACGCGCATGCTGCATCGAGCCGGACGCTGACCGATGCGCTGCAGGCCGCGATCGGCGATCTCGACAGCGGTCTGGCCGAACTCGACCGCAACGGCATCGAGCGCACCGGCCGCCTGTCGACCGCGATCGCCGATCTGAGCGGCCATGCCGAGCGGATGAACGCGGCGCTGGGCACCGGCGGCAACGTCGCGGATTCGCTGATCCAGAAGGCCGAAGCGCTGATGACCGCGCTCGACGCCAATGCCCGCGAGCTCGACGAGGCGCTGCCGGCCGCGTTCGAACGGCTCGACGCAAAGGCGACCGGCAGCCGCACGCTGATCGCGGCGCTGACGCCCGAAGCCGAGAAACTGGAAATGACGGCAGTGAGCGCCTTCAACCGGCTGAGCGAATCCGAAGCGGCGCTCAACCGCCACCGCGAGACGATCGACACGCTCGTTTCCGATCTCGACCGGCGCATCGCGGAGAGCCGCGCCACCATCGAATCACTGGCGCAGGCGATCGGCCTGGCGGGCGACGAAGCCACGCGTTTCGCCGAAATGGCTGGCCCGCAACTGGTCGAATCGCTCGTCCGCGTTCGCGAAACCGCGCAGCTTGCGTCGGAACGCGCCAAGGATGCGCTGGCATCGATCGTGCCCGACAGCGCGGCCGCGCTCGCGCGCGCGAGCGACGAAGCGCTCGCCAAGACACTCACCGAACGCGTCGAAGCCCAGATGGCGGAGATCGCGACGGCCGCCGAACGCGCGGTGGAAGCCGCACACAAGGCCTCGGACCGGCTGATGCGGCAGATGCTGACCATCGCCGACACCACCTCCGCCGTCGAATCGCGGATCGAGGAAGCGCGCGAGGAAGCCGACAAGGTCAGCCAGGACGGTTTCGCCCGCCGTGTCGCGCTGCTGATCGAATCGCTCAATTCGACCGCGATCGACGTCACCAAGATCCTGTCCAACGATGTGACCGACACCGCCTGGGCCGCCTATCTCAAGGGCGATCGCGGCGTCTTCACGCGCCGGGCGGTGCGGCTGCTCGATTCGGGCGAGGTCCGCGAGATCCTCCACCATTATGACGAGGATCCCGAGTTCCGCGACCAGATCAACCGCTATGTCCATGATTTCGAGGCCATCCTGCGCAACGTGCTCGCCACGCGCGATGGATCGCCCCTGGGCGTGACCCTGTTGTCCTCGGATATGGGCAAGCTTTACGTCGCGCTCGCGCAGGCGATCGAGCGGTTGCGGACCTGATCGCCCGTTGAAGCTCTATTCGAAGCCGCTCGCACCCAATCCGCTCCGCGTCACCATGCTGGCGAACAAAAAGGGCCTGACGCTCGATTTCCACAATCTCGACGCGGACGACACCAGGAGCACCGAATATCGGGAGATCAATCCGATCGGCCAGGTGCCGGTGCTGGAGCTCGACGATGGCGCGCGCATCACCGAATCGCTCATCATCTGCCAGTATCTCGATGCCGTCTCCGGCCCACCCTATCTATGCGGCGACGGGCTGGAGCAGCGGACGCGGATCGCGATGTGGGAACGGCGCGCCGAATTCCAGTTGCTGATTCCCGCCGTCGAATATGGCCATCATCGCCACCCGATGTTCGCGGCACGCATCACGCAATATCCCGACTGGGCCGGATCGATCGCCGATGCCCCACGCGCATTCCTGAAGCTGATGGAGAGCCGGCTCGCGGAGACGCCCTTTCTGGCCGGCCCGGACTTCTCGATCGCCGACATCACCGCGTATTACGGGTGCCGCTTCGCCGCCATCTATGGCCTCTACCCGACACCCGCCCCGGTGATCGCGGACTGGCTGGACCGCGTCGACGCGGCGTAAGGATAAAGGGTGCGGATCAGTCCGCGAAGACGTCGAACATGTCGGCCGTCACCCAGCCGAACACCCAGTTCGCGTAATAAAGCGCAAAAATGGCGGCCGAGATCAGCGTGGTCCAAAGGATCACCCTGAGCGGTCGGAAATTGGCCGGCGCGCTGTCGGCCTGGCCGGGGATCTTGGAGAGGCCGGCTTCGTCATGCGTACGCGCATGGAAAGGGAGCACGATGAAGGCGCTGGTCACCCAGAACAGCATGTAGATCGCGAGGCCCGAGGTCCAGGTCATTTGCCCACCCTCACGATCAGAACGTCGACGACGGGCTTCTTGCCCGTCCATTCGGTGGCCTTGCGCCGGACGCCAAGGCGCAGTGCCTCGCGCAAGAATTCCTCGTCGCGTTTGCTGCCCGCCTTCTGCACCGCCGCGCGCGCGGCGTCGATCGCATCGGCGAGGAAGTCCTCGCGATCCTCCTCCACGGGCACACCCTGAAGCCGGATCTGGGGATCGCCGAGCAGACGATCGTTGCCGTCGAGCGCCACCGCGACCGAGATCTGTCCGTTGATCGAGATCTTGCGGCGTTCGTTGAGCGTGGTGCCATCGGCCGGCAGGATCACGTCACCGTCAAGCACGAGCCGCCCGACGCGCTCGAAGCCCAGCTTCTCCGGTCCATTGGGCGCCAGGCGCAGCAATTCGCCATTTTGCTGGACGATCGACCGGGGCACGCCTTCAGACAGTGCGAAACGCGCCTGTTCCGCCATATGCCGCATCTCGCCATGGACGGGCAGCACGATCTGCGGACGGATCCAGCGATACATTTCGGCGAGCTCGGGGCGGCCGGGATGGCCGGATACATGGACATGCGCCTGACGATCGGTGATCATCGCCACGCCCGCCGCCGACAGCGCGTTCTGGATCTTGCCGATCGCGATCTCGTTGCCGGGAATCTGCTTCGACGAGAAGACGACCAGATCGCCCTCGCCCAGCTTGATGATATGGCTCCCTTCCGCGATCCGCGACAGCGCGGCGCGCGGCTCGCCCTGCCCGCCGGTCGCCACGATCATCGCCTTGGAGGGCGGCAGCGACATGATCGTGTCGAAATCGACGGTGTCGGGAAAATCCTTCAGATACCCGACACTCTTCGCGACGCGCAGGATACGGTCGAGCGAGCGGCCCGCGACACAAAGCGTCCGCCCCGTATCCTTCGCCACCTGCCCCAATGTCTGGAGCCGCGCGGCGTTGGAGGCGAAAGTGGTGACGAGCACACGCCCGGTCGCCGCGCCGATCACCGCGTCGAGCCCGTCGCGCACCGCGCCTTCCGACCCCGACGCCTCGGGATTGAAGACATTGGTCGAATCGCAGACGAGTGCGAGCACGCCCTGGTCGCCGATCGCGCTCAGCTCCGCCGGAGTCGAGGGTTCGCCGAGCTGCGGCGCATCGTCGAGCTTCCAGTCACCGGTGTGGAAGACGCGGCCATGGGGCGTTTCGATCAGCAGCGCGTTGCCCTCGGGAATCGAATGCGCCAGCGGTACATAGCGGAAGCCGAAAGGCCCGAGCTGGAAGCTGCCCTCATTCTCGACGATCACGAGCTCGACGCGTTCGCTCAGTCCCTCCTCGTCGAGCTTGCCCTTGATCAACCCGGCGGTGAACGGGGTTGCGAACAGCGGCACGCCCAGATCCGCCGCCAGATAGGGCAAGGCGCCGATATGATCCTCATGCCCATGGGTGAGCACGATGCCGAGCAGATCGTCGGCGCGTTCCTCGATAAAGGTCAGGTCGGGCAGGATCAGTTCCACGCCGGGATAGGCGGGATCGGCGAAGGTCAGCCCGCAATCCACCATCACCCATTTGCCCTGGGTGCCGTAGAGATTGACGTTCATGCCGATCTCGCCCGAGCCGCCAAGCGCGAGGAAGAGGAGTTCGTTGCCGGGTCTGGTCACGTCTTGATCGGTCCAATTCTATCCTGTCGGCCCGGCGAGGCGCCGGACCTGGCGATGCCGAAGGCCGGCAACGCGAAAGCACCGGCGCGGGGCCGGTGCGGCATTCGAAACGTCAGCCGCGGCTGCGCTCGTAGAGCATCGAGAGGCCGCGGATCGTGAGATCGGGCTCGATCACGTCGAACATATCGTGCATCTCGAACAAAGTCGCCAGCCCGCCGGTGGCGATCACCTTCGCCGGGCGGCCGATTTCGGCCTTGGTACGCGCGAGCAACCCCTCGATCATCGCGACATAGCCCCAATAGATGCCGATATGCATCTGGTCGACGGTGTTGCGGCCGATCACCGAATCGCTCTTCGGCGCCTCGATGGCGATGCGCGGCAGCTTGGCGGCGGCGGTGACCAGCGCGTCGAGCGACAGGTTGACGCCCGGCGCGATCACCCCGCCCTTATAGGCGCCGCGATAATCGACGACATCGAAGGTGGTCGCGGTGCCGAAATCGATGATGATCAGATCGCCTTCGTGCTGGGCATGCGCAGCGATCATGTTGAGCGCGCGATCGGCGCCCAGATTCTGGGGCTCGTCCACGTCGAGCGGGAAGCCCCATTGCGCGGCCCCCTGCCCCGCGATGATCGCCTCCACGCCGAAATATTTGCTGCTCAGCACCTGGAGGTTGTGGAGCGTGCGCGGGACGACGGTGCCGATGATCACGCCATCGACGACGCTGCGATCGAGCCCTTCGAGCTGGAGGAGCTGGTTCACCCACACCGCATATTCGTCGCCCGTGCGGCGCGGATCGGTCGCGATGCGCCAGCGCGCGCGGATCTGGCCCTGATCGACCAGCGCGCAGACGACATTGGTGTTTCCGGCATCGATGGCGAGCAGCATACGGAACTCCCTATCCCACCGTTCGTATCGAGCGAAGTCGAGATACGTTTTCGCGCCGGCCCAAAAGGCGAATGATGCGCTCTACGGCGTCCCTCGACTTCGCTCGGGACAAACGGTGTCCTTTCATCAGATCAGGAAGACATCGCCGGCGTGAATGGCACGCGAGGTGCCGTCCGCCAAGCGCAGGATAAGCGCACCACCCGCGTCGAGACCGTCGAACAGCCCTTCGACGCTCTCGCCATCGGGCAGGTTCGCGGTCAATGCGGTGCCGCGCGCATGGGCTGCGGCCAGCCAGCGTTCGCGCACCGGTTCCAGCCCCTCGCCGCGCCAGCGCGCCAGCCAGCGCGCGAACGCGGCGGCGAGATCGTCGAGAAACAGTGCCGGATCGGGCGCTGCGCCGTGCGCGGCCAGGCTCGTCACCGGGCGATCGAGCCCCTCCGGGTGATGCGCCAGATTGACGCCGATGCCGATCACGACCGCATCGCCCGCCCCTTCGAGCAGGATGCCCGACAGTTTCGCGCCGTCGAGCAATATGTCGTTGGGCCATTTGATGCGGAGCGCGTCGCTGCCGCTCCAAGCGACGAGCACTTCGTGGAGCGCAACCGCCGCGACGAGCGCGAGCGTGGCGACGGAGGGATCGCTGGCGCGCGGCCGCACCAGCGTGCTGACATAGAGGTTGCCGGGCGGCGAAGACCAGCTCCGCCCAAGCCGCCCGCGTCCGGCGCTTTGCGTGACGGCGCGCAGCCAAAGCCCTTCGGCTTCACCGGCGCCGGCAAGCGCGAGCATGTCCTGGTTGGTCGATGCCGTCCGCTCGACAGTGCGGATCACGGTCATATCGACGGGCCTTCCCCGCCAAAGGCAGATGAAGGCCCGTGCATGATGTCGATCAGAACAGCGCCTGCGCCGCGTTCATCGTCGCCACGCCGAGCGCGGGGATCAGGAAATAGCCGAGCGGCGAGACGAAGAGTGCTGCGACCGCGATCAACCCGCCTTCGACATAGCTGTCGACCGGACGATAGCTGGGCGCCGGATCGTCGAAATACATCGTCTTGACGATCTTCAGATAATAGAAGGCGCCGATCACCGACGCGGCGATGCCGATCGCGGCGAGCGGCCACAGGCCGGCGGCGACCGCCGCATCGAACACCAGGAACTTCGCCCAGAAGCCGAGCAGCGGTGGAATGCCCGCCAGGCTGAACATGAAGATCGCGAAGGCGGCGGCGAGCGCCGGGCGCGTGCGCGACAGGCCGGACAGGCTGGCGATGCTCTCGACATGATTGCCCTCCGCATCGCGCATCTGCAGCACGCAGAGGAAGCTGCCCAAGGTCATCGCGACGTAGACGGCGAGATAGGTGAGCACCGCCGAGACGCCGGCCTGGGTGCCGGCGGCAAGGCCGATCAGGACGAAGCCGACATTGTTGATCGACGAATAGGCGAGCAGACGCTTGATGTTGCTCTGGCCGATCGCCGCGACCGCGCCGAGCACGATCGACGCCAGTGCTGCGAAGACGATGATCTGGCGCCAGGCGTCGGTGGCCGGGCCCATCGCTTCCACCGCGATGCGCGCGGTGAGCGCCATCGCCGCGACCTTGGGCGCGGAGGCGAAGAAGGCCGTCACCGGGGTCGGCGCGCCTTCGTACACGTCGGGCGTCCACATATGGAACGGCACCGCGCTGATCTTGAACGCCAGGCCGGCGAGCACGAACACCAGCCCGAACAATTCGCCGTTGGACAGGCCGTCACGCATCGCGACCGCGACGCCGTCGAACATCGTCGTGCCGGTGAAACCGTAGAGCAGCGAGATGCCGTAGAGCAGGATGCCGCTGGCGAGCGCGCCGAGCACGAAATATTTGAGGCCTGCTTCAGCAGAGCGCGTGTCGCGCCGCATGAAGCTGGCGAGCACGTAAGCGGCGAGGCTGTTGAGCTCCAGCCCGACATAGAGGGTCAGCAGGTCGCCCGCCGACACCATCATGCCCATGCCGACAGAGGCCAGCAGGATCAGCACCGGATATTCGGCGCGCAGCGGTTCGCCGCGCGAGAAGAAGGCCGGCGCGATCGCGATCGACACCGCCGCCGCGATATAGATGAGCAGCTTGGAGAAGGCCGCGAAGCCATCGGCGCGATAGAGGCCATGAAACGCCTCGCCACCATTGCCCGGCAGGCCGAGCAGGCTGACCGAAGCGCCCGCGAGCACCAGCACGGCGAGCCAGCTCACCGCGCGGGTCGCCTTGTCGCCGGCATAGGCCGCTACGAGCAGCAGGGCGAGCGCGCCGAGGGTGATGATCACCTCCGGCAGCGCCATCAGAACGGATTGCGCGTAGTCCATCAGTGCGCCTCCGCCTGAGTTTCATGGGTTGAGCCGTGTCCGGCAGCGGGCGTGGGCTTGCCTGCCGCGATCTTCATGTCGCCGGTCGGCCGCGTCGGCTCGAGCCGCGCGACGAGCGTACCGATGTCCTTGCGCATCGGCACGATGAAGCTTTCGGGATAGACGCCCATCCACATCACCACCGCAGCGATCGGCGCGAGCAGCCAGATTTCACGGCCCGACAGATCAGGCATGGCGCGGACGTCATCCTTGGTCAGTTCGCCAAACGCAATTCGGCGATAGAGGTAGAGCATATAGGCGGCACCCAGGATGATGCCCGTCGTGCACACCAGCGCGACCCAGCTTGACATTTCGTAGATACCCGCCAGCGCGAGGAATTCGCCGACAAAGCCGCTGGTGCCGGGCAGGCCGACCGACGCCATGGTGAACAGCATGAAGAACAGCGCATATTTGGGCATGTTGTTCGCAAGACCGCCATAGCGCGAGATCTCGCGGGTATGGAGCCGGTCGTAGATCACGCCGACGCACAGGAAGAGAGCGCCCGAGACCAGACCGTGGCTGAGCATCACGACCATCGCGCCTTCGAGGCCCTGGCGATTGAACGAGAACAGGCCGATCGTCACGATCGCCATGTGTGCGACCGACGAATAGGCGATCAGCTTCTTCATGTCCTGCTGGACGAGCGCGATCAGCGACGTGACCACCACCGCGATCATCGACAGCGCGAAGATCAGCCAGGCGAGTTCGGCCGAAGCGATCGGGAACATCGGCAGCGAGAAGCGGATGAAGCCGTAACCGCCCATCTTCAGCAGCACGCCAGCCAGGATGACCGAGCCCGCCGTCGGCGCCTGCACGTGCGCGTCGGGCAGCCAGGTATGGACCGGCCACATCGGCATCTTCACCGCGAAGCTGGCGAAGAAGGCGAGGAACAGCAATGTCTGAGCATTCGCCGGGAAGTCGTATGCCATCAGCTGCGGGATGGAGGTCGTCCCCGCCTCCTGCGCCATCCACAGCATCGCGATCAGCATCAGCACCGATCCCAGCAACGTGTAGAGGAAGAATTTGTAGCTGGCGTAGATCCGGTTCGCACCGCCCCAGATGCCGATGATCAGATACATCGGGATCAGGCCGGCTTCGAAGAAGATGTAGAACAGGAACAGATCCTGCGCGGTGAACACGCCGATCATCAGCGTTTCCATGAGCAGGAACGCCGCCATATATTCGCCGACGCGGTCCTCGATCGACTCCCAGCTCGCCAGGATGCAGATCGGCATCAGGAAGACCGAAAGCATGATCAGCATCAGCGCGATGCCGTCGATGCCCAGCGCCCAGGCGAAGCGGCCGAACACCGGCACATATTCGGTGAACTGCCACTGCGCGCCGGCAACGCTGGCGTCGAAATTCAGCCAGAGCAGGATGCCGAGGACGAAATCGACCAAGGTCGCGCCCAGCGCGACCGTCCGCGCGGTCTGCGCGTTGACGTAAAGACACACGATGGCGGCGACCATCGGCACGCCCAGCATGATCGAAAGGATGGGAAGCCCGTTCACGAAATTACCCCCAGCCCGTTCGTGTCGAGCGAAGTCGAGACACGCCCGCGCGATGCCAACCGTCCCTCGACTACGCTCGGGACAAACGGTGATTTAGTAGCGCTCATCGGGCGATCGCCCAGGTGGCCGCGGCCGCAAGGCCGAGCAGCATCACCAGCGCATAGGTGTAGAGATATCCCGACTGCAGCTTCGCGCTGATCGCGCTGCCGCGCACCACGAGCGCCGCCAGCCCGTTGGGGCCGAAGCGATCGATCGTCCCCTCGTCGCCCTTCTTCCAGAAGAGGCGGCCGAACCAGAAGGCCGGCTTCACGAACACGATGTTGTAGAGCTCGTCGAAATACCATTTGTTGAGCAGGAAGGCATAGAGGCCGCGCGCCGAGGCCGTGAAGCGCGCCGGCAGGGTCGTATCCTTCATATAGGCCCACCAGGCGATGAACAGGCCGGTCAGCATGACCGCGAACGGCGTGAATTTCACCCAGGTCGGCACCTCGTGCGCCGCGTGCATCAGATGCGCGTCGAACGCCAGGCTGCCCTTCCAGAATTCGGCGCCATGCTCCGAACCGATAAAGGCATGATGGAAGGCAACGCCCGCGAACACCGCGCCCAGGCCGAGCACGAGCAGCGGCACCAGCATCGGCAGCGGGCTTTCGTGCGGGTGATAGCCCGCGGTGCCGTCGCTTTCGGCGTGGCCGTGTGCATGATCGTCATGGCCATGCGCGGCGTGGCCGTGATCGGCATGGCCGTGATCGGCATGGCCGTGATGATCGTCATGAACGGCATGCTGGATATGCTCGGATTGCTCCCAGCGCGGCTTGCCGAAGAAAGTGAGGAAGATCAGGCGCCACGAATAGAAGCTCGTGAGCAGCGCGGCGAACGCGCCGACCGCGAAGGCGACCTGGCCGTGATAGCCCGAGGCGAAGGCGGCTTCGAGGATCATGTCCTTCGAATAGAAACCGGCGAAGCCGATACCGACCAGCGGAATGCCGACGCCCGTGATCGCAAGCGTGCCCGCCATCATCGCCCAGAAGGTGAGCGGGATCTTCTTCCGCAGGCCGCCATAATAGCGCATGTCCTGTTCGTGGTGCATCGCATGGATCACCGAACCCGCGCCCAGGAAGAGCAAAGCCTTGAAGAAGGCGTGGGTGAACAGGTGGAACATCGCCGCGCCATAGGCGCCGACGCCGGCCGCGAAGAACATATAGCCGAGCTGCGAGCAGGTCGAATAGGCGATGACACGCTTGATGTCGGTCTGGGTCGTGCCGACGGTCGCCGCAAACAGGCAAGTCGCGGCGCCGATGAAGGTGACGAAGCCGAGCGCCACCGGCGCGGCCTCGAACATCGGCGAAAGACGGCAGACCATGAAAACGCCGGCGGTCACCATGGTGGCGGCGTGGATCAGCGCCGAAACCGGGGTCGGGCCTTCCATCGCGTCGGGAAGCCAGGTGTGCAGGCCGAGCTGGGCGGACTTGCCCATCGCGCCGACGAACAGCAGCAGGCACAGCACGGTCATGACGTCGAGGCGCATGCCGAGGAAACCGATGGTCGATCCGGCCATCGACGGCGCGGCTTCGAGGATCGCGGGGATCGAGACGGTGCCGAACACCCAGAAGGTGCCGAAGATGCCGAGCATGAAGCCGAGATCGCCGACGCGGTTGACGACGAATGCCTTGATCGCGGCGGCGTTGGCGCTGGGCTTCTTGAACCAGAAGCCGATCAGCAGATAGGACGCCAGGCCCACGCCTTCCCAGCCGAAGAACATCTGGACCAGATTGTCGGCGGTCACGAGCATCAGCATCGCGAAGGTGAAGAGCGACAGATAGGCGAAGAAACGCGGCTGGCTGTCGTCCTCCGCCATATAGCCCCAGCTATAGAGGTGGACGAGCGCGGAAACCGTGGTGATGACGACAAGCATCACCGCCGTCAGCGTATCGACGCGCAGCGCCCAGTCGACGGAGAGATCGCCGGAGCGGATCCATTGCAGCACGGGCACGACCTGCGCATCGGCATGGCCGGCGAGGAACGGCACGAAGATCGACCAGGAAAGCGCGCACGAGATGAACAGCGCGCCGGTCGTGATCGACTTGGCGACGGTGTTGCCCAGCATGCGGTTGCCGAAGCCCGCGACGATGGCGGCCAGCAGCGGCAGGAAAACGACGAAGAGGATTCTATCCACCGGGAATTACCCCTTCATCCGGTTGATGTCGTCGACCGCGATGGTGCCGCGGCCACGGAAATAGATGACGAGGATCGCAAGGCCGATCGCCGCCTCGCCGGCGGCGACGGTCAGCACGAACATCGCGAAGACCTGCCCGACCAGATCGCCCAGATAGGCGCTGAACGCGACGAGATTGATGTTCACCGCGAGCAGGATCAGCTCGATCGCCATCAGGATGATGATCACGTTCTTGCGGTTCGCGAAGATGCCGAGCACCCCCATGACGAACAGCACGGCGCTCACCACCAGATAATGCTGGATACCAATCACAGCTCCACCCCCTGGCCCACCGGCTGGTTGACGTTGCGCGTCGCATCCTGCGGCCGGCGCTTGTTCTGATCGGAAATCTTCTGCGGCTTGGTGCCGCCGCGCGCACGATGGGTCAGCACGATCGCGCCGATCATCGCCACGAGCAGGACAAGCCCGGCGGCCTCGAAGATATAGAGATAGCGGCTGTAGAGCAGCCCGCCGAGCGCCTGGATATTGGGCATGTCGGTCGGCGTCGGCGCGATGCGCTGCGCCAGCTCGATCTTGCCCGCGCTCCACGCGCCGACCGCGACGATCATCTCGCCCACCAGCACGACCGCGATCAGCAGGCCGAACATGGCATAGCGCGCGAAACCGGCGCGCATTTCGGCGAAATCGATGTCGAGCATCATGACGACGAACAGGAACAGCACGGCGACCGCGCCGACATAGACGATGACCAGCAGCATCGCGATGAATTCGGCGCCCGCGATCAGCATCAGCCCCGCCGCATTGAAGAAGGCGAGGATCAGCCACAGCACCGAGTGGACCGGGTTGCGCGCGGTGATCGTCAGCGCGCCCGACAGGATCACGACGAATGCGAACAGGTAAAAGGCAAGGGCCTGGATCATGCGCGCGCCCTACCTGTACGGTGCATCGGCGGCAAGGTTCGCGGCGATCGCGCTTTCCCACCTGTCGCCATTCGAGAGCAGCTTGTTCTTGTCATAAAGAAGCTCCTCGCGGGTTTCGGTCGCGAATTCGAAATTCGGACCCTCGACGATCGCATCCACCGGACATGCTTCCTGGCAGAAGCCGCAATAGATGCACTTCGTCATGTCGATATCGTAGCGCGTCGTCCGGCGGCTGCCGTCGTCGCGCGGTTCAGCCTCGATCGTGATCGCCTGCGCCGGGCACACCGCTTCGCACAGCTTGCACGCGATGCAGCGTTCCTCGCCATTGGGATAGCGACGCAGGGCATGTTCGCCCCGGAACCGCGGCGAGATCGGGTTCTTCTCGTACGGGTAGTTGATCGTCGCCTTGGGCTTGAAGAAATATTTCAAGGTCAGCCAGTGCGCCTTCACGAACTCCCAGAGCGTGAACGACTTGACGAAATGAGCGAGGCTCATTGCACGCCTCCGTAACGGGTAAGCATGAGGAATCCGGAAACGAGGAAGACCCAGATCAGCGAGAATGGCAGGAAGATCTTCCAGCCCAGCCGCATCAGCTGGTCGTACCGGTAGCGCGGCACCGTCGCCTTGATCCACGAGAAGATGAAGAAGAACACCAGGATCTTGATGAAGAGCCAGATGATGCCGGGCACGGCATAGAGCGGCGCCCAGTCGATCGGGGGCAGATAGCCGCCCCAGAACAGGATGGCGTTGAGCGCGCACATCAGGATGACATTGGCATATTCGCCAAGCCAGAACAGCGCGAAGCTCATCGAGGAATATTCGGTCTGGTACCCCGCGACGAGTTCCGATTCAGCCTCGGTCAGGTCGAACGGCGCGCGCGCGGTTTCGGCCAGGGCGGAGATCAGGAACACCACCGCCATCGGGAAGAGCAGCGGATTGAAGCCGTTGCCATTGACGAAGCCGTACAGCCCCTTCTGGCTCTCGACGATGCCGGTCAGGTTGAAGGTTCCGGCCCACAGCACCACCGAGATCAGCACGAAGCCGATCGAGACTTCGTAGGAAACCATCTGAGCTGCAGCGCGCAAGGCGCTGTAAAACGGATATTTCGAGTTCGACGCCCAGCCCGCGATGATCACGCCGTAAACGCCGAGCGACGAAGCCGCCAGAATGTAGAGCAGGCCGACATTGATGTCCGCCAGCACCATGCCGGCGCCAAACGGGATCACCGCCCAGACGATCAGCGCCACGGTGAAGGTGATGATCGGCGCGAGCAGAAAGAGCCCGCGATTGGCTGAGGACGGGATGATGGTTTCCTGGAGGAACACCTTCAAACCGTCCGCAAAGGACTGCAGCAGGCCGAGCGGGCCGACGACGTTGGGGCCGCGGCGCAGCGCCATCGCCGCCCAGATCTTGCGATCCGCATAGATGATCATCGCGACCGCCAGCATCAGCGGCAGCGCGATCATCAGGATCAGGATCAGCGTGGCGAGGAACCAGCCGAAACCATAGCCCAGATAGGTCTGGAAGAACTCGGTCATGCAGCCGCTCCGCCAGCAAACCGTTCACTTCGAGCAGCATCGAGCGAAGTCGAGATGCGCCCGTCGAGAAGCGCCGCGCTCGATGTCTCGACTGCGGTTCTCGACAGGCTCGAACCTTCGCTCGACACAAACGGGTAAGGGAAAGCGCTCACTCCGCGGCCTCCAGATATTCCTCACCCCGCACGAGTTCGACCGAGCAACGCTCCATGGTCGGCGACGCACGGCAGATCGCGTTGGTCAGGTAGAAATCCTTGATCGGGTAGCCGATCTCGCCCGACGCCGCGGCGGCAAGCTTGGGCGGCGCCCATTCATAGGCGGCGAGCCCCTCGACGCCCAGAGCGGGCACTTCGGCGGCCATCGCGGCACGAAGCTGATCGATCGTGTCGAAGGGCAGCGGCGCGCCGATCACGGCGGAAAGCGCACGGAAGATCGTCCAGTCCTCACGCGCGTCGCCCGGCGGGAAGACAGCCCGGTCGCCGCGCTGCACGCGCCCTTCCAGGTTCACATAGGTGCCGGGCTTCTCGGTATAGGCGGCGGCGGGCAGGATCACGTCCGCCGCATGCGCGCCCTTGTCGCCATGGTGGCCGACATAGACGTTGAAGCTGTCGGCGAAGTTGGAGAAATCCACCTCGTCGGCGCCCAGGAAGAACGTCAGCTTGGGCGCGGCCGCGACGATATCGGCGATGCCGCCCGGCTGGGCATAGCCGAGCATCAGCCCGCCCATGCGCGACGCCGAGAAATGCAGCGCGTTATAGCCGTTCCAGCCCTGTCCCGAGCCCGTCGAGGCGGCATCCTTGATCAGGCCGAGCGTCTTGACCAGCGCGAGCGTCGCGCCCTGCCCGTTCTTGAGCGCGCCGCCGCCGACGATCACGGCGGGGCGCTGCGCGCCCGCGAACGCCTCGGCCACCGCCTTGGGCAGCTTGCCGAGCAGCGACAGATCGTTGCCCAGCCATTCGACCTTGTAGGTCAGATCGGTCTCGGCGCCGACCGCGAAGACCTTCGCGCCCTTCTTGATCGCCTTGCGGATGCGCGTGTTCACCAGCGGCGCTTCCCAGCGGACATTGCTGCCGACGATCAGGATCGCGTCGGCGGTCTCGATGCCAGCGATGGTCGAGTTGAAATTGACCGCGGCCAGGTTGGTCACGTCATAGGCGAGGCCGGTCTGGCGGCCTTCGAGCAGCGAGGACCCCAGCGAGCGGACCAGCGCCTTGGCGGCGTACATCGTCTCGCAATCGACCAGGTCGCCGGCGATCGCGGCAACCGCATTGCCCGCGCCCTTGGCGGCGGTGGCGACGACGGCGAACGCCTCTTCCCAGGTCGCGGGAACCAGCTTGCCGTCGCGGCGCACATAGGGCCGGTCGAGCCGCTTGCGGACAAGGCCGTCAACGGCATGGCGCGTCTTGTCCGACGCCCATTCCTCGTTCACGTCCTCGTTGATGCGCGGCAGCGCGCGCAGCACCTGGCGGCCACGGCTGTCGATGCGGATATTGGTGCCCACCGCATCCATCACGTCGATGGCCAGCGTCTTCTTGAGCTCCCAGGGGCGGGCCTCGAAGGCGTACGGCTTGCTGGTCAGCGCGCCCACCGGGCAGAGATCGACGACATTGCCCGACAGCTCGGACTTGACGGCGCCCTCCAGATAGGTGGTGATCTGCATGTTCTCGCCGCGATGGATCGCGCCGATATCGGGCACGCCCGCCACTTCCTCCGCAAAGCGGATGCAGCGCGTGCACTGGATGCAGCGCGTCATCACCGTCTTCACGATCGGGCCCATGTTCTTCTCGGTCACGGCCCGCTTGTTCTCGTCGTAACGGCTATGGCCCTTGCCATAGGCGATCGACTGATCCTGCAGGTCGCATTCGCCGCCCTGGTCGCAGATCGGGCAATCGAGCGGGTGGTTGATGAGCAGGAACTCCATCACCCCTTCGCGCGCCTTCTTGACCATCGGGCTGTCGGTGCGGATCTCCTGCCCCTCGGCGGCCGGCAAGGCGCAAGACGCCTGCGGCTTGGGCGGCCCCGGCTTCACCTCGACCAGGCACATGCGGCAATTGCCGGCGATGCTCAGCCGCTCATGATAGCAGAAGCGCGGGATTTCCTTGCCCGCCAGCTCGCACGCCTGGAGCACGGTGGCGCCAGCGGGAACCTCGAGTTCGATGCCGTCTACGGTGACCTTGGGCATGTTACTCCGCGGCCTCCATGATTCCGCCATTCTTTTCGTTGATGCGGCGTTCCAGCTCGGGCCGGAAATGCCGGATCAGGCCCTGGATCGGCCAGGCCGCCGCGTCGCCCAATGCGCAAATGGTGTGACCTTCCACCTGCTTGGTGACGTCGAACAGCGTGTCGATCTCCGAAATATCGGCATTGCCTTCGCGCAACCGCTCCATCACGCGCCACATCCAGCCGGTGCCCTCGCGGCACGGCGTGCACTGGCCGCAGCTTTCATGCTTGTAGAAATAGCTGAGGCGGCTGATCGCGCGGACGACGTCGGTGGACTTGTCCATGACGATGACGGCGGCGGTGCCCAGGCCCGAGCCCAGCGCGCGCAGACCGTCGAAATCCATCGGCGCGTCCATGATCTGCGCCGCCGGCACCAGCGGCACCGAGGATCCGCCGGGGATGACTGCGAGAAGATTGTCCCACCCGCCGCGAATGCCGCCGCAATGCTTTTCGATCAGCTCGCGGAACGGGATCGACATCGCTTCCTCGACCACGCACGGCTTGTTCACATGGCCGCTGATCTGGAACAGCTTGGTGCCGGCATTGTTCTCGTTGCCGAAGCTCTTGAACCAGGCGGCACCGCGACGAAGGATCGTCGGCGTCACCGCGATCGATTCCACGTTGTTCACCGTGGTCGGGCAACCATAAAGGCCCGCGCCTGCCGGGAAAGGCGGCTTCAGCCGCGGCTGGCCCTTCTTGCCCTCCAGGCTTTCGAGCATCGCGGTCTCTTCGCCGCAGATATAGGCGCCGGCGCCGCGATGGACGAACACGTCGAAATCATAGCCGGACTTGGCGGCGTTCTTGCCGAGCAGGCCCTTGGCATAGGCCTCGCGCACAGCGGCGAACAGCGTCTCCGCCTCGCGGATGAACTCGCCGCGGATGTAGATATAGGCGGCGCGCGCGCGCATCGCGAAACCCGCGACCAGCGCGCCCTCGATCAGCTTGTGCGGATCGTGGCGGATGATCTCGCGGTCCTTGCACGAACCGGGCTCGGACTCGTCGGCGTTGATCACCAGGAAGTTCGGGCGATCGGGGCGCGGTTCCTTGGGCATGAAGCTCCACTTCATGCCGGTGGGGAAGCCCGCGCCGCCACGGCCACGCAAGCCCGAGGCCTTGATCTCATCGATGATGGCGTCGGGGCCGCGCGCGAGCAGCGCCTTGGTATCGTCCCAATCGCCCCGCTTGATCGCGGCGTCGAGATTCCACGGCTGGAAGCCATGGACGTTGGTGAAGATGCGATCCTTGTCGAGCAGGCTCATTTCCACTGCCCCCGGTAATCGTGGTTCGCCGACACCATTTCCTTGAGCGTCGTCGGGCCGCCTTCGGGGCAGCTCGTCTGCCGCTCGATCTGCGGGCCGGGCTTCGGCGTCTCGCCATTCGCGAGCGCGGCGAGGATGCGGCTCATGCTGTCGAAATCCAGATCCTCGTAATTATCGTCGTTGATCTGGACCATCGGCGCATTGGCGCAGGCGCCCAGGCACTCGACCTCGGTGAGCGTGAACAGGCCGTCGGGCGTGGTCTTGCCCTTTTGCAGCCCGTGATTCTTGCATGCGGCCATCACATCATCCGATCCGCGCAGCATGCACGGCGTCGTGCCGCACACCTGCACATGATAGCGGCCGACCGGCGCCAGATTGTACATGGTGTAGAAGGTCGCGACCTCATAGGCGCGCATGAACGGCATATCGAGCAGGCGCGCGACATATTCGATCACCGGGATCGGCAGCCAGCCCTGCGTGTTGGTCTCGGTGCCCACCTGGCGCTGGGCGAGGTCGAGCAGCGGCATCACGGCGGAAGCCTGGCGGCCCGCCGGATAGCGGCCGATCACTTCCTTCGCGGTTTCGGCGTTCTCGGCCGTCCACGCGAACGCGCCCCAGCGCGCGCGGGTCTCCGCCTCGTCGGGGATTTGGGGTGCGTCAGCCATTGGACTTCTCTACCGGTAGCGGGGTGCACATTGCTGGCGGACTGAAGGCGCTCAATTCCGCCACTTTGCCGCCTTCCAGCGTGACCACAGAGTATCTCGGCCCCTTCTCACCGGCGCATCTCCAGTTCACGGTGACGAGCCCGGGACATGTGCTGTAGCTATCGATGACGCACATGCGGGTCAGCTTCTTGACTTCGGGCAGGACCAGCGGTCCGGACCAGTATTTGTCGGTAACGGGATCCCAGCCCTTGAACTTGGCATCGGGCGCAAGAGCGGATTGAAACTGCTCGGCATTGTCGGTGAGGGCGCTGTAAAACAGCCTCGCAACGATATTGTCCGTCCGGAGCTTGTATCCATTGGACTGCTCATTGCTTTCGCTGGCGCCGGCCAGCAGCGGCAAAGCCGCCAGCAAGATGATCGCCTTCCTCACCGGTCGCATTCCCCGAACACGACATCGATCGCCGAGAGCACAGCGGTGGTGTCGGCGAGCATATGGCCCTTCATCATGAAGTCCATCGCCTGGAGGTGGCTGAACGCGGTCGGCCGGATTTTGCAGCGATACGGCTTGTTGCTGCCGTCGGCGACCAGATAGACGCCGAATTCACCCTTGGGGCTTTCGGTCGCGACATAGACTTCACCGGCGGGAACGTGAAAGCCCTCGGTATAGAGCTTGAAGTGGTGGATGAGCGCTTCCATCGACCGCTTCATCTCGCCGCGCTTGGGCGGCACCACCTTGCGATCGAAGCTCGCCACCGGCCCTTCAGGCATCTCGGCGAGACACTGGCGCATGATCCGTGCGGACTGGCGGACCTCCTCGACGCGGACCATGAAGCGATCATAGCAATCGCCCTTGGTGCCGACGGGAATGTCGAACTCCATCCGCGCATAGGCGTCGTAGGGCTGGCTCTTGCGGAGATCCCAGGGAATGCCTGCCGCACGGATCATCGGGCCGGAAAAGCCCCATTTGACCGCATCGTCCTTGCTCACCACGCCGATATCGACGTTGCGCTGCTTGAAGATGCGATTGTCCGCAACCAGGCTGATCGCGTCCTCGAACAGGCGCGGCAGCCGGGTGTCGAGCCATTCGCCGATGTCGGCGAGCAGCTTCAGCGGCACGTCCTGATGGACGCCGCCGGGGCGGAACCATGCGGCGTGCATGCGCGCGCCCGACGCCCGCTCGAAGAAGTTCATGCAATCTTCGCGGATCTCGAACAGCCACAGGTTCGGCGTCATCGCGCCGACGTCCATGACATGGCTGCCCAGGTTCAGCATGTGATTGCAGATGCGGGTCAGCTCGGCGAAGAACACGCGCAGATATTGCGCGCGCAGCGGCACTTCCAGATCGAGCAGCTTCTCGACCGCCAGCACATAGCTGTGCTCCATGCCGAGCGGCGAGCAATAGTCGAGCCGATCGAAATAGGGCAGCGCCTGCAGATAGGTCTTGTATTCGATCAGCTTCTCGGTGCCGCGATGGAGCAGACCGACATGCGGATCGACACGTTCGACGATCTCGCCGTCCAGCTCCATCACCATGCGCAGCACGCCGTGCGCCGCCGGGTGCTGCGGCCCGAAATTGATGGTGTAGTTCTGAATCTCGACATCGCCCGGCGTGGGATCGGTCGGCGTGGTCTGCGCTTCAAGCATTTCGACGCGATCTGACATCACAGCGTCTCCAGCGTTTCGCGGGTCATAACGGACGGATTGACGCCCGTATTCGGCTCGCCCTCGCGATCGATCAGGAGCATATGCACTTCCTCTTCGGCGAAGGGGCGATGCTCGGTCCCGCGCGGCACCACGATCATCTCGCCGGCTTTCAGGCGGCGCACGCCATCACGAAACTCGATGCCCAATTCACCCTTCACGACAATGAAAAGCTCGTCGGTTTCGCCATGGCTATGCCAAGTAAAGTCCCCCTGCGCCTTGGCGACACGAATCTCGTTGCCGTTGTAATTGGCAAGAATGCGGGGATTCCAATGATCCGAAAAGCTTCCCAGCTTCTCACCCAGGCTAATCACTTCAGGTGCGGCCATCATGCCTCACCCTTGGGCTTGCGCGGCGCGCGCGGCTTTGCCGGTGCCTTGGCCGGCTTGGTGGCGGCCTTCGCCGCCTTCTTCGCCGGGGAGCGCTTCGCGGCAACGGTGTTCGCGGGTTCGCCGGCACCGGTATCGGCCGGCTTCTCGGTGGTCTTGGGCGTCGGCGGCGGCGCCTTGGCCTCCACCTTCTCCGCATCGGCCTTCTTGATCTCGTCGGCCTTCAGCGGCGTCGGCGCGCCCTTCGCCTCGGGCAGCCTCGCCTTCTCGTCGCCGGGCAGCACATATTGCGCGCCTTCCCAGGGGCTCATGAAATCGAAGCTGCGGAAATCCTGCGCAAGCTGGACGGGTTCGTAGACGACGCGCTTCGCCTCTTCCGAATACCGCAGCTCGACATAGCCGGTCAGCGGAAAATCCTTGCGCTGCGGATGGCCGCGGAAGCCATAGTCGGTCAGGATCCGGCGAAGATCGGCATTGCCGGTGAAGAGCACGCCGTACATGTCGTACACTTCGCGTTCCAGCCAGCCGGCGACGGGCCAGAGCCCCGTCACGCTGGGCACCGGCCTGTCCTCGTCGGTGGAGACATGGACGCGGATGCGGTGGTTCTTCGTGAGGCTCAGCAGGCAATAGACGACTTCGAACCGCTCCTCGCGATCCGGCCAGTCGACGCCGGCGATCTCCATCAACTGCTGATAGCCGCAATCGTCGCGGAGTGCGGTCATCGCCTGGATCAGCGTGTCGGGCGCGACGATCAGCTTGATCTCGCCGACGGCTTCAACGGCATCGACCAATGAAGCGCCAAGTGCCGTGCGTATGGCGTCGATCACGCCATCGTTGCTGGCGTATGCGGGTGCGGGACTGGCCATATCAGCGCTCGATCGTGCCGATGCGGCGGATTTTCCGCTGAAGCTGCATCACACCGTACAGCAACGCCTCGGCGGTCGGCGGGCAGCCGGGAACATAGATGTCCACCGGCACGATCCGGTCGCAGCCGCGCACGACGCTGTAGCTGTAATGGTAATAGCCGCCGCCATTGGCGCAGCTGCCCATCGAGATGACGTATTTGGGCTCCGACATCTGGTCGTAGACCCGGCGCAGCGCCGGCGCCATCTTGTTGCAGAGCGTGCCGGCGACGATCATCACGTCCGACTGGCGCGGGGACGCGCGCGGCGCGGCGCCGAAGCGCTCCATGTCGTAACGCGGCATGTTCACATGGATCATCTCGACCGCGCAGCAGGCAAGGCCGAAGGTCATCCACCAGAGCGAACCCGTGCGGGCCCATTGGAACAGTTCCTCGGTCGAGGTGACGAGGAAACCCTTGTCCGAAAGCTCGCCGTTCAGCCCGTCGAAAAAGGACTGATCGGGCAGCGTGCCCGGCATCGGAGCACCTTGGGGCGCACCGGGGATCGATGGGCTGAGTTCTACTCCCATTCGAGCGCTCCCTTCTTCCAGGCATAGACAAGGCCGAGCCCGAGCTCCGCCAAGAAGATCATCATGGCGGTCCAGCCCGCCCAGCCGATCTCGCCCAGCGACACCGCCCAGGGATACAGGAACGCGGCCTCGAGATCGAAGATGATGAAGAGGATCGCGACCAGATAGAAGCGGACGTCGAATTGCGCGCGGCTATCCTCGAACGCGGGAAAGCCGCACTCATATTCGGTGAGCTTCTCGGGCGTCGGCTGATGCGCGCCCGTCAGCCGGGAAACGGCCATGGGCGCGAAGACGAACACGCAGGACAGCGCCAATGCCACGCCCAAGAAGAGCAGGATCGGCAGATATTGTGACAGATCGACCAAGGGACTCTCGTTCGGCCAGATTTATGGCGGGGGCTTTAGGACTGCTGCACCCGCGAAGCAAGGCCGTGAACCAGTGAGAATGATTCGCAATTAGGCGGAAATCCGCCATTTTCGGCTTCGCCCGCGTTGACAGCCGCCGACGGCGCGAACAGGCTCGCCCTTCTCCAGGGGGAAAGGACATCGGCATGAACAGGCGCATTTGGGCGGGTGCAGCGGCGATATCGGCGCTGGCGATGACGGCGGCACCGGCAGCCGCGGAACAGGTGACGGCGGACCATCAGAAACTCGTCTCGCTGCTCCAGGCCAAGGGCTACAAGGCCGAACTCATCAAGGGATCGGACGCCGATTATGTGCGTACCGCCGATTCCGGGGTGCCGGTGACGATCTTCTTCCTCAATTGCGCGAAGGGGAAGACCGGCTGCACAACGATCCAGTTCTACACGGGCTTCAACGACGTCAAGACGACGCTCGAGCGGATCAATGACTGGAACCGCAACCAGCGCTGGGGCCGCGCCTATGTCGACAAGGATGGCGATCCGGTGATGGAGATGGATGTCGACATGGATTTCGGCGGGCTGAGCCGCGAACTCTTCTACGACAATCTCGGCACCTTCATCGCCCTGATCCCGCTCTTCCGCGATCATCTGAAGAAATAGCGCCGCCCCTCAAGCCAGCGCGGACACGTGACCGCGTCCGCGCGATTCGACACCCTCGGCCGTATCAATCGGCCGAGGGATCGACCGGCAGTTCCAGATAGGACGGGAAACGCGCGCTGCGGTAAATGGTCTGGGTCGCGGCGCGATAGTCGGACGGCTTCGCATGCATGATGCTCGGCACGAAACGCTGGGGATTGCGATCATAAAGCGGGAACCAGCTCGACTGGATCTGCACCATCAGCCGGTGCCCGCGACGGAAACGATGGTTCACCTGCGGCAGGCGGAGTTCGTAGCCCAGCGGCCGGTTCGCGGCGATCGGCCTGGGGGTGCTGAAGCTTTCGCGGTAGCGGCCGCGCAATATGTCCCCCGCCACCATGAACTGATAGCCGCCCAGCCGGTCGTCGCCGGGATTGTCATCGGGAAACACGTCGATCACCTTGACCACCCAGTCGGAATCGGTGCCGCTGGTCGCGGCCTGGAGATGAGCTAGGATCGTGCCGCGCAAGGTGAGCGGCTCTTCGAGCGGCGGGCTGACATAGGTGAGCACATCCGGGCGGCCATCGACGAAGCGCTGATCCATGGTGAGCCAGGACCGCCAGCCGGCCAACCCGTCGGCATCGCCGACGATCCGTCGGATCGGGCGCGGCTGATAGGGCACGGGCTTGGCAGGGTCGGAAACGTAGGAATCGCTCCCCTCCCCGCCCGGAGCCGCCCAGACCAGGCTGTTGCCGCCCCCCAGATAGAGCTTGCGCGCCTCCACCTGGCGCGGCGGCCAGGCGTCGAAGCGGCGCCAGCGGTTGCTGCCGGTTTCGAAAACCGTGGCGGGTGCGACGCCGTGCGCGGGGCCGTCCTTCAGATAATGCGCAAGGAACGGCGCCAGCACATCCTCCCGCCAGCGTTTCGCGGTATCCTCGCTCCAGCGCATCGCGCCGATATTCTCGCCATTGCCCCAGCTCTGTCCGTGATACCAGGGGCCGGCCGAGAAGAAGTTGCGATCATTGGCGGCATCCTTCTCCTCCATCACCTTGTAGGTGGCGGGCGCGCCGTAGATGTCTTCCTGATCGAACCAGCCATGGACGTTGAGCGTCGGCACGCTGTTCGTCTTCGCGGCGGAAAGCAGCGGCGGCATCGCCTTGGCCTGCCAATAGACGTCGTAGGCGGGATGTTCGAGCGCGAGCTTCCAGAAGGCCTGGCGCTTGTCGAAATAGCGCGCGTCGATATCGCCCGCGCTGCCGGCCTTGAGGAACCAGGAATAGAGATCGTGATGGTTGAACGCCATGGCAAGTTGCGCATCGGCGCGCGTGCCCATGCGATAGAGATATTCGACCGCGAAGCTGAGGCGGAAGGCGCCGTTGTGGAAATAATCGTCGCCCATCCAGAGGTCGCCCACGGCATTGACGGGCACCGCCGCCTTGAGCGCGGGATGAGGACCGATCAGCGCGTTGAGCACCAGCCAGCCGGGATTGGAGGTGCCATAGATGCCGACGCGGCCGTTATTGCCCTGCACATTGCGGACCAGCCACTCGATGCTGTCCCACGCATCGGTCGATTCGTCGGTGGGCGTATCGTTGAGCGGCCCGCGCAGCGGGCGGTTGTGCGAATAATCGCCTTCCGACTTGTATCGGCCGCGAATGTCCTGGAACACCCAGATATAGCCTGGCAGTTCGGCGAAGCGCGGCCCCAGCACCGCGTTCAGATCGGGATGCGCCTTCGCCCCCATCGTCGCGGACGCCTCATAGGGTGTGCGCTGGAGCAGGATCGGCAGATCGCCCTTCGCATTCTTCGGGGTCAGGATGATGGTGTAGAGTTTCACCCCGTCGCGCATCGGCAGCATCACCTCCCGCAAGGTGAAATCGTCGTCGGCATTGGGTTCGCGCAGCGGCGCGGCAGCGGTCTGCAAGAGCAGGATGGCGACGAGCAGCGCGGCGAGCAGCGCCGTCACGATGCGGTTGGGGCGCGAAGCGGCCGATGCGTGCAGTGTCATGGATCGCTGTGATGCCAGCCATGGCACGAAACGCAAGATGCCGTCATGTCCGCGCGAACGAACGATGCAGGAAAATCTCCGCGACGATCAGATTGGGAGCCCAGATGAGTCCATCCGCCTGGGAACCACTCTAGATGTTGACGGCGGACCGTTTCACGACCGAGATGCCGATCATGGATGCGATCGAACCTCTTCAACGCCTGATCTTCGCGATCGCGATCGGCGTCATCGTTGGCACGGAGCGTCATTGGCGGGAGCGTGACGAGGCGGACGGCAAACGCACCGCCGGCATCCGCACCTTTGGCCTTGTCGGCATGCTGGGCGGCATCACCGGCTCGATCGCGGCGATGCCCGGTTTCGGCGCGGTGGGTGCCGCCGTCGTGATCGCCGGGCTGTTCGCGGCTTTCGCGGCGGTGTTCGCGCTCTACCAATATCGCGAGGCGGTGGCCGACGACAAATTCAGCGCGACGACGACGATCGCGGCGATGCTGACCTTCGTGCTCGGCACGCTGGCGGCGATGGGAAACCTCACGCTCGCATCGGCGGCGGGCGTGGCACTCGTTGCGATCCTGGCCAGCCGCGACGTCCTGCACGGCTTCGTCGAGCGGCTGAGCTGGGCGGAACTGCGCTCGGCGATCGTGCTGCTGGGCATGACCTTCGTCGTCCTGCCATTGCTGCCCGAGGATCCGATCGGTCCGTTCGGCGGGATATCGCCGTCGCGCACCTGGCTGCTGGTCATCATCCTGGCGGCGATCTCGTTCGGCGGATATGTCGCCGTCCGCCTGCTCGGCCCGGCGCGGGGCGAACTGGTTGCCGGCGCGATCGGCGGCGTGATCTCCTCCACCGCAACGACACTGACCAATGCTCGCCGCTCCACCGGGATCGAAGGGTCGAGCACCCTGGCCGCCGGCGCGCTCGCGGCGAGCGCGGTATCCTATGTGCGCACCGCCATATTGGTCGGGGTGCTGGCGGCTCCGTTGGGGCCGGCGCTGTTCCTGCCGCTGGGCGCCGGCGCGATCGTCATGGCGGGTTTCGCATGGATCTTCGCGCGCCGCCATGACGGGCCAGGCGAGCACAGCCAGCCCAAGAACCCGTTCGACATCGTATCGGTGCTCAAGATGGCGGCGATGCTGACGGCGGTCGCCTTTCTCTCTCGGGCGGCCGCCAGCCTGCTCGGCGACGGCGGGCTGATCCTGGTTTCGGCACTCTCCGGTCTTGCGGACGTCGATGCGGTGGTGGTCGCGGTCACGGGCATGGCGGCGGACCTCAGCCACATGATCGCGGTCGCCGCGATCGGCGTGGCGGTGATCAGCAACACGGTTTCGAAAGCCGCTTACGCGATCATCTTCGGCAGCCGAAGCTTCGGCCTGCGCGTCCTCGGTGCCTCGGTCGCGGCCCTGGTCGCCGCCGCTGCCGCCTATTGGCTGGGCGTATCGCTGGGCGCCTGACGGCTCGCTTCGTCGGGACACCGGGAATATCGGGAACCGGGCGCGAGCGGATTCTCGCGACGGAGTACATCGCCGGACGACCTCTCAAACACAGGGGGTCGACGGGAAACGCGCGGACGGAGTGACGATCTCGTCCAGACACATCTCCACCGGCATCTCCGCCCAGCGCTCGGGATCGGTGCGAAGGAGAACCGCATGGAGCGCGGCCGCAGCATCTTCCGCCGCTCGCGCCAGGCTCCATCCGCGCGCGAGCTTCGCCAACAGGCACGCGGTAAAAAGGTCGCCGCTGCCCGCCGGCCTGACGGGAAGCCGGGGCGTACGGATCCGCCGGACGGCCTGCCTGTCGAACACCAGTGTCTGCAGATCGCCGCTGCCGCGATTCCCCCCGGTTATGACGATGCCGGCAGGGCCGATCGCCTGGAACAGGCGCGCCGCATCGAACGGATCGTCACACCCCGCCAGCGAACAGGCTTCCCATGCATTGGGTGTCGCGACATCGGCGAAGGGCAGCAGCCGACGGGTGAACAGCGTCAGCAGTCCGGGAGCAACGAAGCCGCCAAGATCATCATCCCCGCAGACCGGGTCGCAGACATAGCGAAGCGCGGGGTTGCGCCGTTTGGCGCGCGCGACGAAATCCGCAACCACATCGCCGTTCTCGACCGAGCCGAGATAACCGGTCACAAGCATCGTCGCGGCATCGACCAGGCCCCGCTCCTCGACGCCGACGAGAAGATCGGCGAGCAAATCCGGCGCCAGCACCCGGCCCCGCATCGTGGGATAATGAGGATGATTGGAGAGCAATGTCGTCGGAACGGCGACGGCGGTCAGGCCATGGGCCTGGAGCGCCGGCGCGGCGGCGCTGTTGCCGACCTTGCCGTGAACGACCTGGCTCTGGATGCTGAGGATGATTGTGCCGGCGGATGCGACCATGAATATCCTTCCAGGCTTTCGTTTGACCGCGATTTCCGAATCGTTCGATGATCCACCCGGGCAAAGGCCGCTCTAGGATCCGGAATCCGCGCCGGTCAGGCGTTTCGACCAGTCCTCGACCTGGCCGGTCGCGCTGCGTTTCGCCGCGTACCGCCGCCAACCTTCGGCGAGATGATCGAGCCGGGACATGGCGGCAAGTTCCGGCATGTTGAGTGTATCGACATAAAGCGCGCGCCACAGACGATCGATCGTCCATTCGGGAGACAGGCGATCGACCAGGACCAATCCGTCGCCTGCTGCGGCATCCCCCGCCTCCATCACCCGATAATACCAGCCCGTCCGGCCGCTCGATTGCAGCCGGAGCGCCATGTCGGGCACGCCGAAGCGGAGATTGAGCTTCCAGCAGGGCTGGCGGCCTTGGCTCACCTGGATCAGTGCTGAGCCCAGCCGAAACGTATCGCCGACCGCGACATCCGTTTCGACAGGCCCGGTCGTGGCGAGATTCTCCCCGAACGCGCCGGGCCGGCCGAGCACGTCGGATTCTCCGATGGCCTCGCGCCAATATGGGTAATGGTCCAGCGCATAATGATGGATGGCCTTTTCAGGGCCACCATGATGTTTCCGATCGCCCTGGGCATCGCAGACGAGCCCGTCACGACCGATGCGCACGCGCCCCGCGACCGGATGCTTGTCGATACCGCTCGGCGTCGCCCGCGGACCGAGCGGCCTGATGGTGCCGGCAAGGATCTGCTCGATATGGATCATGGCGCATTAATCGCAAACGGCCATGCCGGACAACGCCCGATTGCTCTTTTCCGACCGGCAGCGGCTGTGCACTTCAGCCTTCGGATCGCCCCCTCCCATCGTCCGTCCCGAACCGCCGCAACAGCCGGCGCAGTGCGATGATCAGCGCGAACGCGACCAGGATGAGGCCCAGGGCGACAATGACCGCCGCGACCGGATTGGCGAGCACCAGCAACAACAGACCGCCGGCCGCTACGTCCTCGCCGCTCGATACCACGATGTTGCTGAACGGTTCGGGGCTGGCATTGACGACAACGCGGCTCCCCATCTTCGCGCCATGGCTGAGCAGTGCCGCGCTGCCGCCCAGCAACAGACTGGCCACCTGCCAGGCGGGATCCTGCGGATCGACGATCGCCATGGCGAGCAAGGCGCCCCCTACCGGGCGGACGAAACTGTGTACACCGTCCCAGATCGTGTCGAGCCAGGCGATCTTGTCCGCGAGGAATTCGGCGAGCAGGCCGATCGCGGCTATGCCGATCACCCAGGGATTGGCGAGCGCATCGAGCCCGGAAAGATGCTGCGGCAACTCTATCCAGCCGGTGCGCATCGCCAGGCCGGTGGCGAAGACGCACAGATAGATGCGCCATCCCGACAACAGGCTGATGCTCGCCGCCAATCCGATCAGTTCGACCGCGCCCATCGCGCGGGCCGGGCCGGTTCAGGCCGACCGGCTTTTCACCATCCGGTAGATCCAGAGCAGCAGGATCGCGCCCGCGGTCGCCACCAGGATATTGATGAAATTGCCGCTGCCACCCAGGCCGAGCCGGCTACCGATGAAGCCGCCGACCAGGCCGCCCGCGATGCCGATCAGGATGGTGACGAAGATGCCGCCGGGATCCTTGCCCGGCATGATCCATTTCGCGAGCGCGCCGGCGATCAGACCGACAACGATCCAGCCGAGAACGCCATATTCCATATCGCCTCTCCCCTTCTTGTCCGAGGGGCAGGCTATTCCTCTCCGATACCGTCCGCAAGCGTCGTTACGGATCGGGATCGATGCCGGATCAGGCGGGGCGCGGCGCCTTGAGCGCGCCCGCCATAAGCTTGTGCAAGCGCGAATGGAGAACGTCGTTCGCCGCCAGGAGCTCGCCGCGTTCGAGCGCGCGGTCCGCGCCGCGGAAATCGGTGACGAAACCGCCGGCTTCACGCACCAGCAGGATCCCGGCCGCGATGTCCCACGACTGGAGCCCGCTTTCCCAGAAACCGTCGAAGCGGCCGGCAGCGACCCATGCGAGGTCGAGCGCGGCCGATCCGAAACGGCGGATGCCCGCGACTTCGATCGCGATCGCGTCATGGATCGCGCGCCATTCGCGATGATCGCCATGCCCCTTGAACGGAATCCCGGTCGCGATCAGCGATTCGTCGAGATGGCGGCGCGAGGACACGCGCAGGCGCTGGTCCTGCAGCCAGGCGCCCCTGCCCTTTTCCGCCCAGAAGCTTTCATCGGTGAGCGGCTGATAGACGAGCGCACTGACGATCTCGCCACGCCCACCGCCCGGACGGGGTTCCTCCACCGCGATCGAGATCGCGAAATGCGGAATGCCGTGCAGAAAGTTGGTGGTGCCGTCGAGCGGATCGATGATCCAGCGCGGCTTGGTGGGATCGCCCGCGATCTCGCCGCCTTCTTCAAGCAGGAAGCCCCAATCGGGACGCGCCTTCTTCAGCTCGTCATACAGCGTGCGCTCGGCGCGCTGATCGGCCATCGAGACGAAATCCGCCGGCCCCTTTTTCGAGACCTGAAGGTGCTGGACCTCGTTGAAGTCGCGCCGCAGCCGGGGTGCCGCCTTGCGCGCGGCGCGCTCCATGACGGTGAGGAGGCCGGAATGGGAAACCAAGGCAAATCTCCACCCCTTTTCGCGGACGAAAGGGGACAGGGTTGATGAACGGAGGCAGCCGCAAGATGCGGCCTTGTCCGCTCCGAACGCAATAGGCGGTGGATCGTGCCGACGGATCGGCCCCACCTGTCGCCCCTTCCGCGATCGGAAAGGGCCTGTCCGATTACTCGGCCCGCTTCACATAGGCCTGTTCATACACATCGACGATGATGCGCGTGCCCGACGCGATATGCGGCGGCACCATGATGCGCACGCCATTGTCGAGGATCGCGGGCTTGTAGCTCGACGAGGCGGTCTGCCCCTTCACCACCGCGTCGGCCTCGACGATCGTGGCTTCGATCTGGTCGGGAAGCTGAACCGAGATCGGCTTCTCGTCGTAAAGCTCCATCACCACGTCCATGCCGTCCTGCAGGAAGGCGGCGGCGTCGCCGAGCAGATCGCGCGGCAGGTTGATCTGGTCGTACGTGTCCTTGTCCATGAAGGTCAGCGTGTCGCCGTCCGCGAACAGGAACTGGAAATCCTTGGTGTCGAGCCGCACGCGCTCGACCGTTTCGGCCGAACGGAAGCGGACGTTGTTCTTGCGGCCGTCGATGAGATTCTTCATCTCGACCTGCATATAGGCACCGCCCTTGCCGGGCTGGGTGTGCTGGATCTTCACCGCACGCCAGATGCCGCCTTCATATTCGATGATGTTGCCGGGACGGATGTCCACGCCGCTGATCTTCATGGGGGTTCTCGCGATTCAAAGAAAAATGCTGGCGCGCTCTATAGCCCGGAGCGCCCGGAGGCAAGACCGGGGACTTGCCAGCATGGGCCGGGCTCGGATAGTTGCTGTCAATGTCCGACGCAAAAACCATCGTCGCCGAGCTTGACGCTCTCTATTCCGCCTCCGTCGATCGCCTGCGCTCCGCGCTGGAGCGCTTCATCCGGACCGGCGAGAAGCCCGATCCGATCGATCGCGCCCAGGGCGCCTTCGCCTATCCCGAGATCCAGTTGCGCTATCGCGGACAGGGCGACGCGCCGGTGCCGCCGCGTTCGTTCGGCCGGCTCGTCACGCCCGGCAATTATGCGATCAGCGTCACCAAGCCGGCATTGTTCGCCGATTATCTGGTGGAGCAACTGAGCCTGCTGATCGAGGATTACGACGTCGAGGTGACGGCGGTCGCGGGGCGGCAGGAAATCCCCTTCCCCTATGTGCTTGAAGCCGGGCACGACCTGATGCTCGACGATATCAGCGCGACCGAGCTGTCACGCTGGTTCCCGGCGACCGAACTGGCGTTCATCGGCGACGAGATCGCCGACGGCACCTATCGCGACCTGCCAGATGCGGCGCGCCCGCTGGCGCTGTTCGACGGCCTGCGCACCGATTTCTCGCTCGCCCGGCTGCGCCACTACACCGGCACGCCGCCCGAACATGTCCAGCGCTACATCCTGTTCACCAATTACCACCGCTATATCGACGAGTTCGTCCGCTGGGCGTGCGGCCAACTGGGGGAAGGGAGCCGCTTTACCGCGCTGTCGGGCGCCGGCGGCGTGATGGTGACGCCTGAAACCGCCGATCCCGAGCGTGTGGTGGCGGACAGCGCCTGGCGCCGGCACCAGATGCCCGCCTATCACCTGATCGCGCCCGACCGTTCGGGGATCAGCGTCGTCAATATCGGCGTCGGCCCGTCCAACGCGAAGACGATCACCGATCATCTCGCGGTCGTCCGGCCGGAGGCATGGCTGATGATCGGCCATTGCGGCGGCCTGCGCCCCAGCCAGCGGATCGGCGACTATGTGCTCGCCCATGCCTATCTGCGCGACGATCATGTGCTCGACGATGTACTGCCGCCCGAGATCCCGGTGCCCGCCATCGCCGAAGTCCAGCTCGCGCTCGCCGCCGCCGCCGAAACGGTTTCGGGCGAGACGGCGGAAACGCTGAAGCGCCGCCTGCGCACCGGCACGATCGTCACCACCGACGACCGCAACTGGGAGTTGCGCTATTCCGCGTCCGCCCTGCGCTTCTCCCAGTCGCGCGCGGTGGGCATCGACATGGAATCGGCGACAATCGCGGCGCAGGGATATCGCTTCCGCGTCCCCTATGGCACGCTGCTTTGCGTATCGGACAAGCCGCTCCATGGCGAGCTCAAGCTGCCGGGCCAGGCCAACCGCTTCTACGAGCGCGCGATCAGCGAGCATATGCGGATCGGCATCGAGGCCTGCGACCAGCTCCGCCGCGAGGGCAGCAAGCTCCACAGCCGCAAGCTGCGCGCCTTCAGCGAGCCACCGTTCAGATAGGGCTTTAAAACGGCTGACTGTCAAGCGGCTGGCTGACGGCCGACCGCTCAGGAGCCTCTCCGCTTACGTATGGAAACGCTGCTGCGCCCGGCCAGGCCCTTGGTGAACACGCCTTGTCGACATGCGTCGACCTGAATGAAGCGACCGAAGATATAAAGGCAGTCGGATCAGTCCGTGGGCTCCGGTCGGGCAGCGAAAGCGATGCGGTTTCGGCCCGCTTCCTTGGCCTGATAGAGCGCCTGATCGGCGCGTTGAAGAATCTGGCCGAACCAGAGGTCCCCATCGTCGAAGCCTGCGACGCCGAAACTCGCGGTGAAGGCAAGATCGGGTTTGTCCTCGACGGAGATGCCGGCGACTTCCGCGCGAATGCGTTCGACCACATCGCCAGCGTCCGCCGGTGCGAGGTCCGAGAGCAGCAGGCAGAATTCGTCACCGCCCAGCCTGCCGAACATATCGACTTCACGCACCACCGCCTGCACATTGTCTGCGAAGGAGATGAGTGCTCGATCGCCGGCGGCATGGCCGAAGCGATCATTGATCCGCTTGAAATGATCGATATCGCAGATGACGACGGTGAATGGCCGGCCGCGTCTCCGGGCATTCGCCATTGCAATGGTCGCGGCCTGTTCCAGGCCGCGCCGGTTAAGTGCACCGGTCAGCCCGTCGCGCGTGACGAGTTGCTGAAGGCTTTCCGACAAATCGCCCGCGATCAGGAAGACCGCAGCAATCCCCGTGCCGATATAAACGGGCGGCAGACCGATGCCCAGGATCATCCGATAGCGCTCGATCGCGTCGCGATCTCCGTCCGGACCGATGAACAGCGCCGAGCCGCTGAGCGCGAGCTGATAGAGAGTGAAGATCACGAGCATGACGATGAACGCGAGTTCGGGCGCATTCGGACGCCGGTGCCGCGGCCAGATCGCGATCGCGGCGATCGGCATCATGATCACGGCGAACAGGTTGGATACCGCGCCCTGCAGCGCGCGATTGGGCAATATCGTATAGACGAGCACGATCCAAATGGCGAAGATCAGTCCGATCGCGATGAAGGCCGGCAGGTGCACGGGCCGGCCGGCCCGCTGCAAGGCCCCCACCGGTACCAACGCGCTCGATCCGAGCACCACGAGGCTTGCCGCGATCACCGGCAACGGATTGCCTGGCTCCAGGAGCACGCCAAGCGCATTGACCACCCATTGCAGCGCTCCAAGGCCATAGGCGACGGCCCATATGGATATGTGGCGGGCACGGCCGAAATGCAGCCAGGCCAACGTCATCATGATACATAATATGGCGCTGGTGAAGAACAGCACCGAGAGGATCACGATGGCGGGAGTCATTGCAGATCGGCCGAAAGCGTGACCCGGTTGCCCCCATCGGCGATCGATCGGCACAAGGCCGCATCGGCGCGGGCCAGCGCCGACGAAAGCACGATATCGTCAACCCGAAAACCGGTGATCCCGAAGCTGACCGTCAGCGAGAATGGGCGTGCGCCGCCGATCATGGCGCTCGCGATTTCCTGACGCGCGCGCTCGACCACCTCGGTTGCCATCTCCGGCGTCGCGTCGATCAGCAAAAGACAGAATTCGGCTTGGCCGGTGCGCGCCAGAAGATCCTCCTCGCGCACGCTGGCATGGACGACATCCGAGATGACCGCCAAAGCACCATCAAGGGCGTCCTGCCCGCGCAGGCGCCGTGCATCGTCATATCCGTCGATCGCGCACAACACCACGGCCAGGTCGCGACGGCGACGGCGGGCATCGGCGAATGCATTGGTCGCAACCTGTTCCAGGCCGCGCCGGTTGAGCGCACCGGTCAGCGGATCGCGCGTGGTGAGCGCGCGCAGGCGATCGTTGAGATCCATCGCCAGAACGAACACCGCCGCCATGCCCACCGCCGCATAAACGGCGGGCAGGCCGATCACGAGCACGTCGCGATAAAGCTGGCCGGTCGCAAGCATGTAGCGCGAATCCATGCCCAGAGAGAGAGCGGCAAGCGCGAACTGGAACAGGGCGAACAGCGCAAAGGCCGAAACCACGGCGAATTCCGGTGGTAGCGCGGGTCGGCCGCGCGGATAAAGCGCGGCGGCCGCGATCACGAACATGACCCCTGCATGGCAATTGGCGACGAAACCGCGTGTCGCCAGATTATGCGTGGCCGCCCCCATCGCCATCAACGCGATCGAGAGGACGATGATTCCGATCATGATCGGCAGATGCAAGGGCAGCCTGGCGCGATGCCGGGCCCCGATCGCGATCAGCGCCGAATCCACCGCAACCAGCGTTCCCGTGATGAACAGGGGCCATGCCTGATCCGGAAACTCGATCCGGGCAAGGGCGCTGACGCTCCACTGCACAACCGCGCCGGCAGCCGAAAGAGCCCAGAGCTGCGCATAACGCTGACGCCCGAAGTAAAGCCACGCCAAGGTCAGCGCGACGCACATGATCGACGCCACCGAAAGCAGCACGGCCAGGTTGACGAGCGGCAGATTCATGCGCGCGCACGCCCGGCGCGACACGTGATGCGCACAAGCAATATCGCCCCCCCCGAGCGCCTCATCGCGAATCCGTTACCAGCCGCATTGCTTACCCTTGTTCTGCGCCTTCAACCATGTCCGGAGCGGCGCGAAGTAAGCAAGCATCGCCTTGCCGGAAATCTCGCGGCTGCCGGTAAAGGCCTGGAGAGCGTCCGGCCAGGGTTTGGACGCGCCCATTTCGAGCATCGCGTTCAGTTTCGCGCCCACCGCCTTGTCTCCATAAAAGGAACAGCGGTGCAGCGGCCCTGTCCATCCGGCCTGCTTGCAGGCGGCCTGGTAGAACTGGAACTGGAGGATACGCGCCAGGAAATAGCGGGTGTAGGGAACGGCCGCGGGGACATGGAATTTGGCACCGGGATCGAAACGCGTCTCGTCGCGCGGCACCGGCGGAACGATGCCCTGATAGCGCAGGCGCAGATCGTTCCAGCCCTTCTCATAACCGGTGGCCGGGATCTGGCCGTTGAAAACGCCCCAGCGCCATTTATCGACGAGCAGGCCGAACGGCAGGAAGGCGATCTTGTCCATCGCCTGGCGCAACAACAGGCCAAGATCCTTGTCGGCCGTGGGCACCTTCGCCTTGTCGAGCAGCCCGATGCTGACGAGATAATCGGGCGTGATCGACAGCGCCACGAAATCGCCGATCGCCTCATGGAAGCCGTCATTGGCGCCGTTCAGATAGAGATAAGGCTGCTTGTTGTAGGCGCGCTGGTAATAATTATGGCCCAGTTCGTGGTGGATCGTGACGAAATCGTCCGAATTCACCTTGATGCACATCTTGATGCGCAGATCGTCCTTGTTGTCGACGTCCCATGCGGAGGCGTGGCAGACGACTTCGCGATCGGCGGGCTTCAAAAATTGCGACCGATTCCAGAAGCTGGCGGGCAGCGGCGCGAAACCCAGCGAACTGTAGAAGCCCTCACCGATCTTCACCATCTTCAAGGGATCGTCGCCGCGCGCCTTGAGCAGTTCACCCACGTCATAGCCGATATCGCCCGCCCCCTGGGGCGCCACGACATCGTAGATATTGCCCCATTCCTGCGCCCACATATTGCCGAGCAGATCGGCACGGATCGGCCCGGATTTGGGCTGGACGGCATCGCCATATTTTTCGTTGAGCTTGCCGCGCGTATAGCAATGAAGATCGTCGTAAAGCGGCTTCACTTCCTGCCACAGCGTGTCGGTCAGCTTCGCGAACTCGTCGGCCGGCATATCATATTGCGAGCGCCACATCGCGCCGACATCGGAAAAGCCCAGCTCGCGCGCGCCGGCATTGGCGATCTCGGTCATGCGCGCATAATCGCCACGCATGGGGGCGCCGACATTGTCATGCCAGCTGACCCACATTTCCTTGAGCTTCGCGGGATCGCGAACCTCGCCCATCGCCGCCTCGATGTCGCTGCCCGAAATGGGCTTGCCGTCGAGCGTCCCCCTGCCCGCGCCGTAGAGCCCCTTGATCCCCGTGCCGACCTTGGCGAGCTCGGCCGCCGAACCCGGCGTGGTCGGCGCCGGCAGCGTGATGCCGCCGCGCAGCACGTCGATCTTGCGGCGCGTATCGAAAGACAGGCCCGGCACCTTGTCGAACCGCGCGGCGTCCTTGGCCTGGCGGACGCGCATCTCGCTCTCGCGCGTGGCGAAAAGCGCCGCGATGCCGTTGGTATCGTCGGTGATATAGGTTTCGTTGATCCAGTCGACCTGCGCCTTGGGCACGCTGAATTCGCGCTGCTCGGCCTCCGCATCGGCGACGAACTTGTCCGCATCGGCGGCGGACTGGGCGAAGACGGACGGCGCGCCCGCAACCATGGTGACGAGCGCGATCGCTGACAATGCGGACTTCATCGGACTTCCTTGATCTTGGATCTTAACGCGAACGGATCCCCCAGGTTCAGACTGAACCCGTGGCCGGGCATGGTCAAGACGCCAGGAAGCGCGCGATTTCCTCGCCGAGCTCCGGCCGGGTCACCGCACTCATATGCCCCCCTGGAATCGTGCGCGCCACGGCATCGGGCAGCGTTGCGGCGAGCGCCTCGCACGATCCGTTGTCGTCGTCGTCCACCCCCGAAAGCACGAGCACCGGCAGGTGAAGCGATTCGATATCGGCCCGGGGCGTGTCGACAAAGGTATCGAGGATGCGGAGCAGCGCCACGGGGTCTCCCTTGGTCGTCTTCAGGAACGCTTCCGCCATCCATTCGGGGCTGCCGCGCTGGTGGCTGCCCAGATTGGTCAGGATATGCCTGAAATGCCCGGCGCGACCGCCGGTGTCGATCAACCCCTGCAGCCCCATGCCCGCGACGATCGCCCTGCCCGGCTTCGCCCCGCCGGCCAGCATCCGCACCGTCGTGCGTGCGCCGAGCGAATAGCCGCCCAGGTCGTAATCGGTCAGGCCGAGATGCGCGATCAGCGCGAAACCGTCCTTTGCCAGCACGTCCGCCGGATAGGCCGCGGGATCGTGCGGCTTGGCGCTCTGCCCATGCGCGCGCAGATCGGGCATGATCACGCGGCGGCCGGCTTCGGCCACGATCCGCGCGGCATGGCCGTAGCGGATCCAGTTGGTGAAGGCGTCGGAGAAATAGCCGTGGATCAGCACCAGCGGCCGGGCGTCGGGTGCACCCATTTCATGCCAGGCAAGCTCGACGCCGTCGAAGCTCGCGAAGCGATGGGTGGAGAAATCAGTCGGGGAGCTTGCCAAGGGCCTGGATCCAGCGCGTGTTGAAAACCTGATGTTCGCCGGGGCGGTAACCCAGCAGGCGCGCGGTGTCGATCCGGCCTTCACCCACGTCGGCCGCTCCACCGCACACAGCCGGCCGCCAGCAGAGAACCGACGAACGCCAGCCCCATATCCTTCTGGGCATCCCACATATCGCCCTGCTGGCCATTATATCCGTTGGCCATTTCGGGTGCCACCACCAAAGTCAGCAGTCCTTCGAAAATCTCGTAGAGTGCCCCTACCGACAGCGCGAACCCGATCGAGACGATCGCCGCCATGATGCGCGACTGGCCGAGCCAGCGCAGGCCGATCTCGCGGATGGGGGCGTAGAACAGCAGTCCGAAGGCGAAATGGACAAGCCGATCATAATGATTGCGCGTCCAGCCGAACCAGTCGCTCGGCGCGCTGCCGATCAGGCTCCGCACCCAATCGTCATAAGGCACGCTCGAATAGGTGTAACGTCCACCCAGCGTATGGAGCGCGAAGAACAGCACCAGCGCGACCACCGCGCCATCGCTGAGCGGCCATCGCCGCAGCAGCATCGGCGCCGCGACGAGCAACAGCACGGTCGGCACGTGGTGAAGCCAGGCGATCTCCGGGAAAGGCTGATCGATCTGCGCGATGATCAGCATCAGGGCGAGCGCGGCGAGCGCCCGGAACTGCGCGGCCGGAAGGGCTCGCAAATCGGCCGGCAATTGCATGGATTGCAACTGGCCGAGCCTGAAACGCAATTCAACTGACCTTGTATATAATAAGCATTGTTATTATATCGCGCGTCATGAGCGACCCCCTTGGCTTCCTCGTTTCCGACGTATCGCGCCTGCTTCGCCGCAGCTTCGACGAAAAGGCGCGCACGATTGGCGTCACCCGCCCGCAATGGCGCGTGCTGACCCTGCTCGCCCGCCGCGAAGGCATCAATCAGGGCGGTATCGCCGATCTGCTCGAAGTCGAGCCGATCACGCTCAGCCGCATGATCGACCGGTTGCAGGAAGCCGGACTGGTCGAGCGCCGCGCCGACCCCAATGATCGCCGCGCCTGGCAATTGTTCCTGACCGACAAGGCCGCGCCGATCATCGCCCAGCTCAAGGACTATGCCGAGGAACTCTTCGTCGATGTGCTCGACGGGTTCAGCGAGGCCGAAGAACGGCAACTCAACGCGCTGCTGGCGCGCATCCATCAGAATCTACAGAATCTGTCGCCGCGAAGCGACGAGTGCGGAGTGCGTGCCCATGGCTGATCTTGGCGAACCCGTCACCGTCGAGGATGCGAAGCCGATCACGCTCGACATGCCCGGCGAAGCCGCGCTCGAGAAGCCGCGCCGCAGATGGGGCCGGCTCGCGCTGATGCTGTCGGTGCCGCTGCTGATCGCGGCGATCGGCGGCTATTTCTGGCTGACCGGCGGCCGCTACGTCTCCACCGACAATGCCTATGTCCAGCAGGACATGGTTTCGATCGGCCCCGACGTGACCGGACGGATCGTCGAGGTCCGCGTCAAGGAGAACCAGCAGGTCAAGGCAGGCGACATCTTGTTCGTCATCGATCCCGAACCCTATCGCATCGCACTGGCGCAGGCCGATGCGGCGCTCGCCACCGCGCGCGTCCAGGTCGCGACATTGTCGACGGACACCGGCGGCGCCGCCGCCGACATCGAAAGCGCGCGCGCCGACATTCAGCTCGCCCAGGCCACCTATGATCGCCAGAGCGCGCTGATGCAGCGCGGCTTCACCACCCGCGCCAGCATGGACGCCGCCCGCCATGAAGTGGCCGCCGCCAAGGCCCGGCTCGCCAATGCGCAGGCCGATGCGGCACGCGCGAGCACGCAACTCGGCAGCGGCACCACGGCATCGGGTGCCCCCGCCGCGATCCAGGCGGCGATGGCGCAGCGGCAAAAGGCCGCGCTGGACCTGTCACGCACCGTCGTCCGCGCGCCCGCGGACGGCATCGTCAGCCAGACGAACCGCCTGCAGGTGGGCAATATGACGCCCGTCGGCTTTCCCGCGCTCAGCCTGGTGATGAGCCAGGACGCCTGGATCGAGGCGAACTACAAGGAAACCGATCTCGACCACATGGCGGTGGGCCAGCCGGTCCGCATCAAGCTGGACGCCTATCCCGAACTCAAGATCGCAGGCCATGTCGCCAGCATCGGCGCGGGCACCGGATCCGAATTCTCGGTGCTCCCGGCACAGAACGCCAACGGCAACTGGGTGAAGGTGACGCAGCGCGTGCCGGTGCGGATCGCCATCGACAATGCCCCGCCCCGCACGATGATCGCCGGGCTCAGCGCGGGCGTGACCGTCGATACCAAAGGCCGCCGTGACTGATCCCGTGCCCGGCCAGCCGATGCTTGCCGTCAAGCATCGCGGGCTGCTGACCGTCGGCATCATGGGTGCCATGATCATGCAGATCCTGGACACGACGATCGCCAACGTGGCGCTGCCGCACATGCAGACCAGCCTGGGTGCGACGATGGACAGCGTCACCTGGGTGCTGACCAGCTATATCGTCGCCTCGGCGATCGCGATCCCGGCCACGGGCTGGCTCTCCGGCCGCTTCGGATCGCGCAACCTGTTCCTGTTCGCGGTCGCGAGTTTCATCATCGCGTCCATGCTGTGCGGCATCGCCGTCAGCCTGGAGGAGATGGTGGTCTTCCGCGTCATGCAGGGCATCGCCGCGGCATTCATAAACCCGCTGTCGCAGACCGCCATGCTCGACATCAATCCGCCCGAACGCCAGGCCAAGGCCATGGCGGTCTGGGGCATGGGCGTGATGATCGGGCCGATCATGGGCCCGGTGCTCGGCGGCTGGCTGACCGAGAATTACAATTGGCGCTGGGTGTTCTACGTCAACGTGCCCGTCGGCCTGCTGACGCTCGGCATCCTCTGGGCCCTATTGCCCTCGCGCCCGAAACAGACCCGATCCTTCGACATATTGGGCTTCGCGATGATCTCGATCGCGGTCGCCGCCTTCCAGTTGATGCTCGATCGCGGCCAGCAGGAAGACTGGTTCGCGAGCTGGGAGATCATCATCGAAGGCGGGATCGCGCTGGCGGCGCTCTGGATCGGCATCGTCCACCTCGCGACCGCCAAGGCACCGCTGTTCGACCGGCATATCTTCCGCAACCGCAATCTGGTGATGGGCATGATCTTCATGATCGTCATCGGCATGTCGACCATGGCGCCGATGGCGCTGCTCCCGTCAATGCTGCAGCAATTGTTCGGTTATCCGGTAATCGACACCGGCATGATGATGGCGCCGCGCGGGCTGGGCGTGCTGGTGACGATGTGGCTGGCAGGCCAGCTGATGGGCCGGGTCGATACGCGACTTGTCGTCTCCGTGGGTTTCGTGATCTTCGGCATATCGCTGTTCCAGATGTCGCGCTGGTCGCTCGACATGGATTATTGGCCGGTGGTCACCTCGGGCTTCATCCAGGGCCTGGGCATGGGCCTGATCTTCATGCCGCTCAACTCGCTCGCCTTCGCGACGCTGAGCGCGCATTACCGGACCGATGGCGCCAGCCTGCTCAACCTGATGCGCAATATCGGCCAGTCGGCCGGCATCTCGATGGTGACGGTGCTGCTGGCGCGCAACACCCAGACCAGCCACGCCGATCTGTCGCAGCATGTGACCGCCGGCGTGGTGCCATCGCTCGATCTGAGCGCGCTCAGCCGCTTCGGCGTCGTTTCGGACGGGGTATTCGGCATGCTCAACGCGGAAGTGAACCGTCAGGCGGCGATGATCGCCTATCTCGACGATTTCCACCTGATGGCGATCATCTCGATCGCGGTGATCCCGATGGTGCTGCTGCTCCAGAAACCCAAGGGCAAGCTGGAGGCCGTGATCGCCGAATAGGCCGGCGACCACCGGCCTTTTCAGGGGGCGTTCCGGTTTGTCGTGGTGCCCGAGCCGGCAGGCGAATCCACCTGCCTCGGAACCACTCTGTCAGGCCGCCTTCTTCAGGTGACGGCGGCCCAGCAATTCCGCGATCTGCACCGCGTTGAGCGCGGCGCCCTTGCGCAGATTGTCCGAAACGCACCAGAGCACCAATCCGTTGTCGACGGTCGGATCCTCGCGGACGCGGCTGACGAAGGTCGCGTAATCGCCGACGCATTCGACGGGGGTGACGTAGCCGCCGTCCTCGCGCTTGTCGACGAGCATCACGCCGGGCGCCTCGCGCAGGATCGACTGGGCCTGCTTGGCCGAGATCTCGTCCTCGAATTCGATCGCGATCGCCTCGCTATGCCCGACGAACACCGGCACGCGCACGCAGGTCGCCACCACCTTGATCTTGGGGTCGAGGATCTTCTTGGTTTCGACCACCATCTTCCATTCTTCCTTGGTGAAGCCGTCATCCAGGAAGCTGTCGATATGCGGGATCACGTTGAAGGCGATCTGCTTGGTGAACTTCTTCGGTTCGGCGGAATCGCCGACGAAGATGTTGCGGCTCTGCTCGAACAGTTCGTCCATGCCCGCCTTGCCTGCGCCCGAGACCGACTGATAGGTCGCGACGACGACGCGCTTGATCTTCGCGGCATCGTGCAGCGGCTTGAGCGCCACCACCATCTGCGCGGTCGAGCAATTGGGGTTCGCGACGATATTCTTTTTCCGATAGCCGTCGATCGCTTCCGGATTCACTTCGGGCACGATCAGCGGCACATCGGGATCCATGCGGTAAAGCGACGAATTGTCGATCACCGTGCAACCGGCCGCCGCCGCGATGGGCGCATATTTCTTCGTGGCTTCGGAACCGATCGCGAAGATCGCCATGTCCCAGCCCGTCCAGTCGAAGTGCTCGATATTCTGGACCTTGAGCATCCGGCCGGTCTCGCCGAACTCGATCTGGTCGCCCTGGCTGCGCGCGGATGCCACGGCCGCGACCTCGTCGGCCGGGAATTCGCGCTCCGCCAGAATGTTCAGCACTTCGCGCCCGACATTGCCGGTCGCGCCGGCAACCACCACCCGGTAGCCCATTTCAACGCACTCCTCGTTGGAAGGCCTGCGCTCTAGAGCGTGATCGAGCGCGGTGGAAGCGCTTTATGCGCCCGGCCGGTCGGTTCAGGCGGCGATGGTTCGCGGCGCCGGAACGGCGCGGCGAACGCAGTTCCGGCCCGACCTTTTCGCGTCGTAGAGCGCGGCGTCGGCATCTGCGAGCCAGATCTCGCTGTTCGCCCGCTCGTCCGACAGGGCGGCGACACCGAAGCTCGCGGTGATCCCGAACGGCGGATCGTGATCGATGCGGATATCCGCGATGGCGGAGCGATAGCGTTCGGCCGCGATCAACGCGTCATCCTCGCCGATCTCGGGCAACAGCAGCGCGAACTCTTCCCCGCCAACGCGCCCGAAGGCGTCAGCTGGGCGCTTCATCCGCGCGAAGCAATCCGCCACCGCGCGGATCGCAAGATCGCCGACGGGATGACCATGGCTGTCGTTGATCGACTTGAAATGATCGATGTCGAGCAGAACCAGGGCCGACGGACGGCCATGGCGGATGTTGAGCGAGATCGCCTTGTCGAGTTCGGCCACGAAGGCGCGGCGGGTCAGCGCGCCGCTCAGATGATCGCGCTCGGCGATGCGGCGCAGTTCGAGCTGGTCGACCACCAGGGCGGCCAGCCCCTTCAATATCTCGATATGGGCGGCGTCGAACTCGCGCCGGCAGGTATCGATCGCACAGAGCGAACCGATATTGTAGCCATCGGGCGTTTCCAGCGGCACGCCGGCATAGCTCAGGATATTGGGATCGCCGACGACGTGCGGATTGTCCCGAAACCGCGCATCGGTCGATGCGTCGTTCACCACCAGCGGCTCGCGCGCGCGGATCGTATAATCGCAAAAGGCGACATCGCGGGAGGTTTCGTTGCCGTCCAGGCCGGGATGGGATTTCAGCCATTGCCGGTCGCTGTCGATCAGCGACACGGCGGACATCGGCACGCCCAGCACGGTCCGGACAAGATTCGTGATCTTGTCGAACGGCGCCTCGGCCGGCGTATCGAGCACGTCATAGCGCCTCAACGCGGCGACACGTGCGGGTTCATCAACCAGTTTTGCGTCAAACATGCTTCCAACTCGCCAAGCCCGTCTGCCACCATGCTCTTAACATGGCGTAACCCGCATCAGGATTTCGGCGAATCCTGCCTGGCGGACGGCAGGTTATTCGGCGACGTGCCGCGCGAGGAATTTCTCGATCGTCCCGTACAGATGCTCGCTGATCCCTGGCCCGGCGACGCGATGCCCCTGCCCCGGATAGACCATGGTTTCGAACGGGATCGCTTCCTGCTGGAGCTTCGCCATCAGCGCGGTGGAATTGTCGAACACGACATTGTCGTCGGACATGCCGTGGATCAGCAGCAGCGGATCGCGGATCTTGCCGGCATCGGCGATCGCGTCGGAGATCTGGTAGGGTTTCGCATCCTTGGCCGGATTGCCGAGATAACGTTCGGTATAATGGGTATCGTACAATTCCCAGCGCGTGACCGGCGCGCCCGACACGCCCGCCGCGAACACGCCCGGCGCCTTTTCAAGCAGCTTGAGCACCATATAGCCGCCATAGGACCAGCCATTGACGACAATCCGCTTCGGATCGACAAAACCCTGCGCCTTCAGCCAGTCGACGCCCTTCAACTGATCGGCCACCTCCACATTGCCCATATGATGGTAGATATGGTCCTCGAACGCCTTGCCGCGATCGGGGGTGCCGCGATTGTCGATCGAGAAGACGATCCAGCCCTGCTGCACCCAATATTGCGGCAGGCCCCCTTCCCACACATTGGCCACCTGCCGCCCGCCATTGGGGCCGCCATAGACCTGCAGGATCACGGGATAGCGCTTGCCGGGCTCCAGCCTGGGCGTGCGCAGTTCATAATGGAGCGTCGTGCCATCCTCGGCCTTCAGCGTACCGTAGCTGGGCACCACATGGGCGGCCATATAGGGCGCATAGGGGTGCTCGCCCGCCACCGCGTTCTGCTCGATCCATTGCAGCCGCTTGCCGTTGCTGTCGGCAAGATAGGTCTGGGGCGGCTGCCCCTGGTTCGATCGCGTGACGATGAAGCGGCTGGCGGACCGGTCCATCGCCGCGTCGTTGTCGAAGCCCGCTTCGGTCAGCTTGACCGGCTTCGCGCCGGGCTTCGCATAATCGAGCGCGTAGAGCTGCCATTCGGTCGGCGTATCGGGATTGGCGGTGTAATAGAGCCGGCGCTTCGCCTGATCGACACCCACCAGTTTCTGGACCACCCATGGCCCCTTGGTGAGCTGGGTGAGATTGCCCTTTTCCCAGCGATAAAGATGCTTGTAGCCGTCGCGTTCCGACGCCCAGATCAGGCTGCCGTCGCGCAGCGCGCGGAAATCCTCGTGCAGGTTGAGCCAAGTCTTCGCCTCTTCCTCGATCACGGGCACGATCTTGCGCGTCGCGATATCGGCCTTGAGCAGATAGAGCTTGGTCTGTGCGCGGTTCTGCCACTGGATATAGAGCGACTTGCCGTCGGGCGCCCAATCGACGCGGGCGAGATAATAATCGGGATCATCGTCGAGATCGAGCTTGACCGCATCCGACCCGTCGGCGCGCATCACATAAAGATCGACCTTTGCGTTGGACGTACCCGCCTTGGGGTAGCGCTGTTCATAGACCTTCGTGCCGTCGGCGCCGATCGCGGCGCGCGTGACGACTTCGACGGCGCTTTCATCGACGCGCGCCACCGCGACATGGCTGTCGTCCGGCGACCACCAATGGCCGCGCCGGCGATCCATCTCCTCCTGCGCGACGAACTCGGCGACGCCCCAGGAGAGCGTGCCGCCGCCATCCTTGGTGAGCTGGCGCTCGGCGCCCGTCGCGAGATCATGGACGAAAAGATTCTGATCGCGCACGAACGACACGAAGCCGCCACGGGGGCTGACCGTGCCGTCGAGTTCGCTGGTCGCGGTGTCGGTCAGCCGGCGCATGCCGCCGTCGAGCCCGGCGAGATAGAGATCGCCATCGAGCGGCACGAGGATCGAGCGCGCGTCCGGGCTCCAGTCATAGCTGACGATGCCCTTGAAATCGGCGATGCGCGCGCGCTCGCGCTGCATCTTCTCCGCCTCGCTCAGCGCCGCGCCGCTGCCAAGCTTCGCCGAATCGATCAGCATGCGCTCCGCGCCCGTTGCGGTGTCGACCGCCCAGAGGTCGTAGCGTTCCTTCTCGTCGGCGCGGTTGCGCAACGATGTCAGCCATTTGCCATCGGGCGACAGCCGCAGTGCGCGCGGCGCCGGGCCGGCCAGCGCGGGATTGCCGTAGATGCGCTTGAGCGTCAGCCGGGGCGATTGCGCCGCCGCCCCCGTCTGCCCCTCACCCTGGGCGGCGGCAGGCACGGTCACGGCAGCGGCCAGCATGGTCGACAACAGCAAGGCTTTGAGCATCCGGAACTCCGAAAAAGCAAACGGGCGCCGGCTTGCGCCGACGCCCGTTCGATAACTGTCATTCGCAAGGCGCGAAAGCCGATCAGGCCTTTGCAGCGTCCTGACGGGGGTCGCGGCGCTCCGCGATACGCGCCGACTTGCCGGTGCGGCCACGCAGATAATAGAGTTTTGCGCGACGAACGGCGCCCTTGCGCACCACTTCGATCGAATCGATGTTGGGCGAATAGAGCGGGAAGACGCGCTCGACGCCCTCGCCGAACGAGATCTTGCGGACGGTGAACGACGAGCCCATGCCCTTGCTGGCGCGGGCGATGCAGACGCCCTCATAGCTCTGCACGCGGGTGCGCTCGCCTTCGACGACCTTCACGCCGACCTTCAGCGTGTCGCCGGGGCGGAAATCGGGAATCGACTTGGCTTCGTTGAACTTGGCGATCTGCTCGGCTTCGAGCGTCTGGATGAGGTTCATCTCATCTGTCCTTCTTCTCTCGCTGCGCACCAGAGGGCGACCCGACCCGAGCGCCACCGTGGCGCTCCCAAAGGTCCGGCCGCCTTAGCCGTGTATCGTTCTCCGCCTGCGCTTTACGCCAGGCGGCGATCTTCGCATGATCCCCCGATCGCAGCACTTCGGGGATCGTGCGCCCCTCCCATTCGACAGGTCGGGTATAATGCGGATATTCGAGCAGCCCCGTTTCGAAGCTCTCGTCATCTCCGCTTGAAGCGGCGCCCATTACGCCGGGAAGCAGGCGAATGCAAGCGTCGAGCAGCACGATCGCGGCGGTTTCCCCACCCGAGAGGATATAGTCGCCGATCGAGACCGGCTCGATCGGGCGCGCCTCGAAAATGCGCTCGTCAAATCCCTCGAACCGGCCGCACAGCACGGTGACGCCGGGGCCGGCCGCGAGCGAGCGCACGCGATCCTGAGTCAATGGCCGGCCCCGCGGGGTCATCGCCAGCACCGGCGCGCCGGGCTGGCGCGCGATCGCGTGATCGACGGCGGCCGCGAGCACATCGGGCTTCAGCACCATGCCTGCCCCACCGCCCGCCGGCGTATCGTCGACCGAGCGATGCTTGTCGGTGGCGAAATCGCGGATCTGGATCGTGTCGCACGACCATTTGCCCTCCGCGAGCGCGCGCCCGGCGATCGACGCGCCGAGCGGCCCGGGAAACATCTCCGGATACAGCGTCAGGATCTGGCAGGCGAAACCCATTATTGCGGCACGACCCGGTAGCGCAGCGCCTGGACGGTGAGCGGCGTGGTCGGCGCGAGCAGCAGCGTGCCTTCCAGCTTGCCGCGCTCGCAATCGAGGCGGAATGTTGCGGACATCGCCCCCGTCGGCGTCAGCGGCTGGGCCGCCGGGCACGCGCCGACCTGCTTCCTGAGGTCCGCGAAGACCAGCTTCCAGTTCTCGGCCGAGCGATCGAGCAGGAAATTCATCGCCAGCCTGCCCTTGAGCGGCGCGAGATCCCCCGCCGCATAGGCCGCGCGCGACGCCTCGAACAGGTTCGCGAGCGCGGGCGCGACCGGCGCCTCACGCCGCTTGAGCAAGCCGGCCTTGAACATCGTCACCGCCGAATCCCAGGCCGGCGCGGAAGGGCCGGCATAGGTACGGTTCGACAGCGCGAAGATCCCCACGCCATATTCGGGCATCAGCATCACATGCGATCCATAACCGGGATAGCCGCCGCCATGCGCCATGGTGAGGCCCAGGTCGCAATCCTGCGCGACCCGCCAGCCCATGCCATAGCCCGTCGCCTCCATGCAGGCATCGGCCCCGCTGGAACCGATACGGCGCTGGACCGAAACGAAGTTGAGGCCCTGCGCGATCTCCCGAACGGTGGAGCGCTTGACCGGGCCATTGTCGGCATCATCGCGCGGCGGCCAGGCCGAGAGCAGGAAGGCCACCCATTTGGCATAATCATTGGCGCTGACCTGAAGCCCGCCCATCGCGTTGAAGGCGCCATCCTTCATCGTCGGCTCTTCGGACCAGGCCTCATTCTCCCAGCGATAGCCGATCGCCCGCCGTTCGACCGGCGCGTCGGTCACCTCGAAGCCGCTCGAATTCATGCCCAGCGGCTTCAGGATCGTGCGCTCGACATAGGCGCGGTAGGGCATGCCCGATGCGCTGGCGATGATCCGCCCGAGCAGCGCATAGCCATAGTTCGAATATTCATGCTGCATTTGCGGGGTGCGGCTGAACGGCACTCCGGCCTTGATCATCGCGGCGAATTCATCGTGCGGCAGCACCTGCTGGCGATCGCCCCAGGGATCGTCGGTCACGAGCCCCCCGACATGATGCAACAGGTCCCGCACCCGGATCCGCGGCGAATCCTTCGTAGGATAGGTCCAGCCGCGCATCTCCGGCACATATTTCTCGGCGAGATCGTCGAGCGACAGCTTGCCGGCATCACGCAGAGACAGGATCGAAAGCGCGGTGAACGCCTTGGTCATCGATGCGATGCGGAACAGGCTGTCGGCGGTGACGCCGCGTTTCGCGGTCAACTCCTGAACACCGATGCCTTTGACATGGATCAGCCGACCATCACGGACGATCCCATAGACCATGCCCGGCACATGCGCATCGGCCTGGAATTTCGCGAAGATCGCATCGACCTCAGGTGCGACGGCGGCAACGTCGTCCGCCGGCGCGGCTTGCGCGAATGCGGGTGCCGCCGTCGACAACAGTGCCGCCGCCAATATGCCCAATCTCGATGCCATGCTGCCCTCCGCTTCCGATTACGCGAAGGCTCTAGAACGTGATCCGTTGAGGGGAAAGCGTTTCGATCCTCGCGCGAAACGCGCGATGTCGGCTCAGCGGTGCGCCGGGTTCCTGGCGAACCGCAGATCCCAGACGCGTTCATTGCCGACGGAAAGTCCTGAAATCGCGCCTTGGCCGTCGCGACGAAAGCGGACAAGTGTGTCCGCGATCGTGAACGCATCGCGATAGGCGGGCGTGAGCGGGAACGCCTCGTCTGGTCGCCCGCGCAACGCCATCGTCAACTGCCCCTCGCGCAGCGTGACCGAATATGCGGCCTCCGCCTCGTCGCTCGTATAGTCGCCGGCGAAGCGTGCCAGTTCCGTTCCGCTCGGCGCGGATCCAGCGACGCTTCGGTAGTGCGAAATCGCGCCGAATTCGTCCCGCAGCGTGAAGCCCCCGCGCCCATCGAAGCGCAGCACCGTTCCCTCGGCCCGATACTCCGTCTCCGAAACCGGCTTCAATTCGCCCTGCCCGGCCAGCATCAGTTTCCCGGCCTCGCTTTTCAGCATCAGCGGCATGCCTGTCGCCTCCTCCACGAACAGGCCTTCGGGCGCGACCTGGCGCACCGATGGTCTCGCGCTCGACGCGACGGACGACGGAATCGGCGGCAGGAACAGATTTGCGATCCCATGCGCCAGGCCGGTCGCATCGATATCGGCCGCGTTGCACAGCAGGGCGATCGAAAGCCCGGCCTGGGGATAGCGCCCCAGCCATGCGGTATAGCCCGCGGTCGCGCCTGGATGCGCAACTTCGCGATAGCCGCGATACTCGCCGACGATCAGCCCCCTGGCATAATTGACCTCTTGCCCGGAGCGCAGCATGGCGCGCGTTTCCAGCCCCTTGGTGACGAAGGCGCCAAGCCGGCCTTCCGATAGCGCCGCGTTCCACCGCAGCAGGTCTCCAGCCGTCGTCAGCAGCCCGCCATTTCCATAAGCATTCTCGAACGGCATCCGCTGGATATAGCCTTCTGTCGACGGCACATACGCGATCGCACGGTTCTTCACGATCCGGCGGAACTCGTCGCGCCACCCCGTATGAGTCATGCCCAGCGGTTCGAAGAATTCGGCCCGGCTATAATCGGCCAACGATTTGCCGCTCACCCGCTCGACGATCAGCGCCAGCAGATTATAGCCGGTGTTGGTGTAGGAATAGCGCGTGCCGGGCACGAAATTGAGCGACTTCTGGCGCACCGTGATGCGCAGGACATCGTCCATCGTGTAGATGCGCGTCGTGCGCGGCCATCCCGCAATGATCTGCACTCCGCCCCAGTCACGCAGGCCGCTGGTGTGATTGAGCATGTGATCGATCGTGATGGCATGGCCATAGTCCGGCAGCTCCGGCAGATATTTACGGACATCGTCGGTCAGCGCCACCTGCCCGCGTTCGGCGAGCCGCAGCACCGCAGCCGCCGTGAACTGCTTGGACGACGATCCCGCCTCGATCACCGTATTCGCGTCGATACCTATCCCATGTTCCAGATCGGCATCGCCATAGGCGCGGACCATGTCGGGCTGCCCCTTGCGGCCGATGCCGACGGCGCAGCCGGGGGTGCCCGATTTCCAGTTTGCGAACAGCCGGTCGATATCCGGTGCGGGATCGGCCGCAGCCGCCACGGACGGGATGGCCAGCAACAGTCCGGCGATCGCCAGCATGGGTGAAACGGAACGATGGAAATTCATTGCACGATCCAGTTCGTTTATGCACGTCATCCGAAATTCCAGCCGACCAGATTCCATTTCAGGAAGAACAGGGTCAGCATGATCGCGGCCGCGCCCATTGCCGTGTGATAAAGGCGATTGCGCAGGCTCCAGTATTTACCTGCCCAAGCCTTGGGCAGCATCGCCAGAAACACCGCGGTGAGGCCGATGAAGAGGATCGGCATCACCAGCGCGATCTTCCACGACCCCGGGATATGGCTGAGCCGGCCGACCAGATCGGTCGAAATCAACAGGAAACCAAGAACCATGATGCTGAACGTTCCCAGAATCGCCACCGCCGCCGACAGCCAGATCAGCCTGCGTTGCGGCCACGGCATCGCGGCGATCAGGCGCGCCCGATAGAAAAGACCGAGGATCGCGGAGAGGAACAGCGCCAGGATCAGGCCGAGCGACGGATACCAGAGGCCCGAACCATCGAAGAACGGCACACGTTCGAGCGGCGCGAACGAGAGGAAATCGAGGAACATGTGCGTGACTTCGCCGGCCGCGTTGGTGCGAAAGGCGATCTGGCGCGTTCCGCCGACTTCCTGGAACAGATCGCGTCCGATCGGCGCGAACTGCACCTCCTCTTCGCCCGATCCCATGCTGAGCCGGTCGCCGGAAGCCGAAACGGGCAGTTGCGATATCAGATTGTAGAATTTGTCGATCTTGGTGTGGCTGCGGCGCGTGAACTCGTAGCGTCCCGCATATTTTTCGAGCGAGCCGATGGCCACGACCTTCGGTGCCGGTCGTTGCCGCGGATACAGCCGGGCGATCAACGCCTTGGTCAGATTCTCGGCGGCGACATCGCCCTGCCCACCGCTGAACGAGATGAAGACGCCGAGCCGCCGGGCCGGGAAGAGATAGAGTTCGGTGTTGAACAGCGGATCGGAGCCCCCATGCGCCCAGGCGCGCTCTCCGCCGACATTCTGGCCATAATAGCCCAGTCCTAATGCGGGAAGCCGGGGATCGAGCGTGAAGGCCGGGCTTTGCATCCGCAGCATGCCGGCGGGCGTCAGAATCGATTTGCCGTCATAGCTGCCGCCCTGCAGCGCCGCGATCATGAAATGCGTCATGTCGAGGGCAGAGACCGATCCCGACCCCGCCGGGCGGAAGCCGCCCTCATAGGTGGCGGGCTTGCGCACAAAAGCGCCACCCTCGCGGGCATAGCCCACCACCTTGAACGGCGCGAGCGCGGCCGGCACCGGTTCGCGCACCGTGGCATATCGCATGCCCAGCGGCGCGAAGATGCGCTGCTCGACATAGTCGTCATAGGGCATGCCGCTGACCTGTTCGACGATCAGGCCCGCCAGTGCGGCGCCGTAGTTCGAATAGGAGGGCATCTGTCCGGGCGGCCGCACGCGAGCCGGAACATGCGCCGCCAGTTTCTGCGCGATCGACGGCGCGCCGTTCAGATCGGTGGTGATGCCGTATCCGACGCTTCCCTCCTCGAAGCCGGCGGTATGCGTCATCAGGTGACGCAACGTGATCGGCTGCTTGTAGGTCGCCGGGATCTTGAAGGTCCGGAGATAGGTGTTGATGTCCGTATCGAGATCGAGCCTGCCCTGCTCGACAAGCTGCATCACCGCCGTCCAGGTGAAGAGTTTCGTGGTCGATGCGATGCGGAACAGATGCTTTTCGGGATCGACCGGCGTGCCATGCTCGACATCGGCAAGGCCATAGCCTTTGGCGAACAGCAGCTTGCCGTCCTTCACGATCGAAATGACGCCGCCGGGAATCTTCCCATTGTCCATCTCGGCCTTCATCAGGCCGTCGACAAAGGGTTCGAGCATCGCGACCTCACCCGCCTCGGCCGGCGGACGAACGATCGGCGCCGATACCGGCACCGGCGCCGGCCGGGCGGCGACCAGCAATGCGCTGGCGCCCATCGAAAGGCCCGCCAGCAAGCCAAGGACGATCGTTTTTGCGGAAACCGCCACAGCCTTCCTCCCGGCTTCAGAAGGTCGCATCGAGGCTCAGCCCGATGGTCCGCGGCTGGAGCACGACGGACGAGACATAGTCCCGGAAGGTCGCGATCAGGGCGCCGTTGGTATAGGCCCTGCGATCCGTGAGGTTCCGGACGTAAAGGCCGAAATTCCAGCGTCCGCTGGAAATGCCGGCTTGCAGGTCGATCGCATCATAGGCGGACAGGATCAGGCCCTGCTCGGTTCCCTCAACGCTGTTGCGCCGCTTGCCGATATAGCGATAGCCCGCGCCAAGCTCGCCGCGCCATTCTCCACCGATCGCGAAGCCGTAACTTGCGGTGAGCGAGCGTGTCCAACTCGGCGCCGCCGGCAGGCGCGCGCCATTCGCCCAGCCTTCGTCCGGCACCGCCTCGGTCAGAAAGGCATCGGTATAGGCCGTATTGAAACCGAGCGTCAGGCCCTTGGCAGGCTGCAGCACCGCCGCGAATTCCACACCCTGGCTGCGCGCCCTGCCGCCATTGGCGCCATAGCTGAGATTCTGTTCGGTCTTCGCCTCGACCTGGATATTCTTCCAGTCGATGCGATAGGCCGAGACCTCGACATGGAGAAGACGGTCGAACAGATCGCCTTTGAAGCCGGCTTCGTAATTGACGATGGTGTCCGCATCCACCTGTCGCGGTACGCCGGGGAGGATCGGGTTCGGCCCACCGGGGCGATATCCGCTGGCCACGCGCGCGTAGACCATCGCGTTCCGGCTCAAGCGATATTGCGGGCTGATCGCATAGGTTACGACATCATCACGCGATCGGCCCCGAAATGTGCCTTCGGCGCCGGGCTCGATCAGATTGCGGTGGCCGGTCTGGCGCAGGCGTTGCGTGTTGCGCGCCCAGCGCAGCCCACCGGTGATGTCGAACGCGTCCGACACTTTGACGGTCGCGTTGGCGAAGCCCGCGATCTCGCGATACCCGCTGTCGAGATCCGCCGACAGGATGGGATCGAATTCCGGCACGCCGGCGCCGGTGGCCATATCCTTGGCGGTGAGGAGCTGACTTGCCTTTGTACGTTCGTCGTTGAAATAGAGGCCGAGCATCCATTGCAGCGGCCCCGGCGGCGAGGCCAGCCGCAGCTCCTGGGTGAAACGGCTGAGGCGCGCTCGCGATTCGAGCCCCGAAAGCCCCGGCTCCGGAAGTGCCGCGCCGAAGATCGCGGACATGTCCTGCACGCCCAGCAGGTTCGATCGCGAATAGCTGGTGGCCGAGGTGAATTCGGCCCAGCCCAACTTCCAGATCAGTGTCGACGCCAGGAAATGCACGTTTTTCCTGAAGGGTTCGCGCAAAAGGTTGGTGTTGGTCAGATCGCCGCCAAGCGGCCCCAACGCGACCGAGCCATCGGTGTCGCGCGCCACGATCGCATTGTCGTCGGAGGTGATCCGCTGGGTGATCGCGGTCAGCTTGATCGAAAGCTGGTCGCTCGGCTTCCAGAGCAGCGCGACCCGCCCACCCTGTTGCAGCAGCGTGTTCTGATCCTTGCGGCCGGTGGCCGCATTGTCGATGAAGCCGGGCGTATCCTGACGGAACAGGCTGGCCCGCACGGCAAGTTCGCCGGTGACGATCGGCAGGTTGAGGCTGACCCGGCCGGCATAGCCGAGATCGGAAGCGCCCCTTGTCGTGAAGCTCTCACCACCGGCGCGCGCCTCGAAATCGTTCAGGTCGGGCGCGCGCGTCACATATTTGAGCAGACCGCCCATGCTGTTCGCGCCGTAGAGCGTACCCTGCGGACCCCGCAGCACCTCGATCCGTTCCAGGTCATAGGGCATCATGTCGAACGAGGTGTTGGCCTCCGCGGAATAGCCGTTGCTCGATCCCAAAGGCGCCTCGTCGATATAGGTCGCGACCATCGTCGTGTCGCCGCGGGCATTGAGCCCGCGCATCGTGATCGACGCCTGGCCCGCGGACCCGCCGGTGTCGACGATCAGACCCGGCACATAGGCGGCATAGTCCTGAAGATTGCTCGCATGCAGGCGCTCGAGCTGCCGGGTGCCGACCACGCTGATCGAAATGGGGACATCCTGCGCCCGCTCGAGGCGCTTCTGCCCGGTGACCACGATATCCGGCGCATCCTCCGGATCGGCCTCGGCCGCAGCCGGCGTCTCGGCCGCCGCATAGGCCGGGCCGGTCCGCGTGCCACCGCCACGCTTCACCAGAAAGGTGCTGGCATTGACCCGCTGGAAGGTCAGGCCGGTTCCTTGCAGGATCCTCTCCAGCGCATGGACGGGTTCCGCCTGCCCCCGCACCGGTCCGGACAGCCGATTGCGCACGTCGCTGGCATCGAAGACGATCTCCGCACCGCTCTGTTTGCCGAACGCCTCCAGCGCACTGGAGAGATCCTGACGCGGAATGTCGAAGTTCCGTTTCGCCTGAGCCGCCGCCGGCGACGCCGCCATGAGCAGCGCGCTCCCCGCCAACGCCCATGGGCCCGCTCCACCAAATCCGCCTGTACGCATACACCCTCCCAAGCGCCTGTGGCGCGATCACCGCCGTCTCGCGGCCTCGGAAGAGAAAGATGACAGATTTGGAAAATCCCTCCCGATATCGGAGAAAATTTTCTCAAGGATCGGATGGAGCGCCACTCCAGTCGAGAATCACGGCGCCCTGTGTGGGGCGACGAACCTCGAGCGGATAGAATGCGGTCATCGCGGCAAGGAAATTTTCCGGATGCGCGGTGCTGAAGACGCCACTGACGCGCAGCCTGGCGATCTTCGGATCCTCGATGACGATCTGGTCGCGCGTGTAGCGGTTCATCTCGCCGATCGCCGAGGCGAGCGGCTCGTCACGGAAGATGAGCTGCCCCTGTCGCCAGCTCGTCGCCTGTTCGACATCGGCCGCGCTCACCACCACCGCGTGATTTTCGTCGGCGGCAAGCTGCTCGCCGGGCTGCAGGCTGATCGGATCGATCGCCGGCAAGCGGCCCGCCGGACCGCTCCGAACCGAATCGACGACCACGCGCCCCGAAGTCAGCACGATGCGCACGCGCCCACGATCCAGTCGCACGTCGAAAGCGGTTCCGATCGCCGTCGTCCGCAAGCCGCCGGCAGTGACGACAAAGGGGCGATCCTTGTTCTTCGCGACATGAAACAGCCCTTCGCCCTGGATCAGCCGAACATCGCGCCGGCCGGGCGTGAAGGTCACGTCCAGCACGCTGTTGGTATTCAGCGAAACGACCGAACCATCATCGAGCGTGAAGCGCGATCGCTCACCGATCTTCGTGGCGTAGCGCCGCGCGGTCGCGGCAATGGGCGGCGGCGCCCCACCGGCGGCGATCGACGCCGGCGCCGGCATGTCGGAACCGGGCCGGGCGACGGCGAACCAGACGCCGGCCCCCATCGCGATCGCCGCCGTGGCGGCGACAAGGCCGAACGGAACGGAGATCCGCCTCGGCGCAGGCCCCATCGCCAGCGCCGCCTCTCTCATCTCGCGCACATCTTCATCCGACGCGATCGCGCCGAAACGCTCCACCCCGGCAGCGGCATCGCGATAGGCCTGCGCATTGGCCGGATCGCTCAGCCATGCCTCGAACGCCGCCTCGTCCCTTTTCGTCATCAGCTTCAGCCGCTGGCGCGCAAGCCAGTAAAGCGCGGAATCCTCCGCACCCGGCATGCCGCCGTCCGCACCGACCCGGCCCGGCCCGATCATTGCAGGCGCTTCCGCAGATAGGCGATCGCGCGCATCATGTCCTTCTCGACGGTGCTGACCGCGACACCCAGGCGATGCGCGATCTGCACGCCCGTCATGTCCTCGAAACGGTTGAGGACGAACACCGTCCGCGCGCGTTCGGGCAATTCCTGCAATGCCTGCACCATCAGACGATAGGCCTCCTTGCCGAGCAGGATCCGTTCCGGCGAGAGTTCGTCATGGGCATCGGCATAATCGTCGTCGAACGCCTGCTCTTCGTCCAGCCTGCGCCGGATCCTGTGCCGTCCCCGCTCGCGCAGCAGATTGGCCGCGATCTGGAAGATATAACCCTCGACATTCTCGATATCGCCCAGTTGCGCACGCCGCAGCAGCCGCAGGAACACCTCTTGCGTCAGATCCTCGACATCGCCCGCCCCCGCCAGCCGCCGGGCAAAATAGCGCCGGATCGCGTCGGCATAACGTGCCGACAGATCCGCGACCATCCGCGCATCCTCTGCCTCCAGGGGTGGCCGAACCGTGGTCATGGCGAGCGCGTATCCACCGGATATGCGTGACTGATCGTTGCAAGACGCATGATGCCTGACGTCGCTACCCCATGCAGCATTCCTCTATGGCATGACGACGCCCGGAGCAGATTCCTGACGCTTTTTTTCGGGGAATAGGAAATTAGCCGGAGATTCTTCGTCCCGGCACCTGCACGTCAGTCGACGGCAGCGAATTCCGCGTCGATCACCACCCGCTCGCCCCATTCGGGCACGGCCTGGGCATTCATCGGCACCATGAAACGCTTGCCGGTCGGGCGCTCGATCTCGAGAATGTCGCCCGCACCGAAATTCTCGACGGCGACAACCACGCCCAGCACCTCGCCATCGGTCGAGACGGCAGGCCGATCGATCAGATCGGCATGATAATATTCGCCTTCACCCAGTGGCGGCAGCGCATCGCGCGGAACCGCAAGTTCGGTACCACGGCGCTTTTCCGCGGCGGTCCTGTCCGGGATCTCGGCGAAGCGGGCGATGGCGCCCTTGGGCCCATCGCGCACGCTTTTCAGGGTCAGAGCTCCATCGTTGAAGCTCTTGTGCGCCTTCAGCCCCTCCACACCATCGGTGAACAGCTTCAGGCGCACCTCGCCCGTCACGCCATGCGCGCCGATGATGACGGCCAGCGTGACGGTGCGATCGGTCAAGGGATCAACCCTCGGCCTTTTCCTCGGCGGCCGGTTCGGCGGCCGGGGCTTCCTCGGCAACCGCTTCGGCAACGGCTTCAGCTTCGGGCGTCGGCTCTTCGGTCGCGGCCTCGATGGCTTCCGCCGCGACTTCGACGGTTTCGGCCTGCTCGGCGGCAACTTCCTCGGCCGCAGGCTCTTCAACCGGCGCGGGCGCCGCGGCGGCTTCCGCCGCCGCTTCCTCTGCCGCCTTCAGCTTCTCGGCCTTCTCCTCGGCGCGCTCCTTGGCCTTTTCGCCCGGTTCGGCCTTCTTGGGATTGTTGCGCGCGGCGCGCTCCTTGACGCCCGCGGCGTCGAGGAAGCGGGCGACGCGATCGGTGGGCTGCGCGCCGACCGAGAGCCAGTGCTTCGCGCGATCGGCGTCGAGCTTCACGCGCTCGGGCGAATCCTTGGCGAGCAGCGGGTTGTAGGTGCCGATCTTCTCGATGAAGTTGCCGTCACGCGGCGAACGCGCGTCGGCGACGACGATGCGGTAATAAGGACGCTTCTTGGAACCGCCACGCGACAGGCGAATGGAAACTGCCATTTTTCTTCTTCCTTCTTTTCAATATTTTGAATTGATTGAACCGATTACTTCTTGCGAAACTTTCCAAATCCGGGGGGCAGACCCGGCGGACCGCCAAGGCCCGGCAGGCCACCCATGGGCGGCAGCGCGCCGCTGCCCATCACGCCTTCGAGACCGCCGCGACCGAACAGCGCGCCAAGCCCCTTCAACCCGCCCATCTTGCGGATCTTCTTCATCGCGGTCGCCATTTCCTGATGCATCTTGAGCAGCCGGTTGACGTCCTGGACGGTGGTGCCGCTGCCATTGGCGACACGGATCTTGCGCTTGGCGTTGAGCAGTTCGGGCTTGGTGCGCTCCTTGGGCGTCATCGATCCGATGATCGCGTCCATGCGGACAAGGATGCGGTCGTCGACCTGGCCGTTCGCCATGGCGTTCTGGACCTTCTTCACACCGGGCATCATCGATGCGAGCGCCCCCAGGCCGCCCATGCGCTTCATCTGCTGAAGCTGGGCGCGCAGGTCGTTCATGTCGAACTGGCCCTTGGCCATCTTCTGCGCGAGCTTCTCGGCCTCGTCGGCCTGGATCGTCTCGGTCGCGCGTTCGACCAGACTGACGACGTCGCCCATGCCGAGGATGCGCCCGGCGACGCGACTGGGATGGAACGGTTCGATCGCGTCGAGCTTCTCGCCGACGCCCGCGAACTTGATCGGCTTGCCGGTGACCGCGCGCATCGACAGCGCGGCACCGCCGCGCGCATCGCCATCCATGCGGGTGAGCACCACGCCGGTGAGCGGCACCTGCTCCGAAAAGCTCTTGGCGACGTTGACCGCGTCCTGACCGGTCAGCGAGTCGACCACCAGCAGGATTTCCTGCGGCTGGGAGACATCGGCGACCGCCTTCATCTCCTCCATCAGCGCCTGGTCGACATGGAGGCGGCCGGCGGTGTCGAGCATCAGCACGTCGAAGCCCTGAAGCTTCGCGGCGTTGAGCGCGCGGCGCGCGATATCGACGGGCTGCTGCCCGGCGACGATGGGAAGCGTGGCGACGCTGACCTGCCCGCCCAAGGTGGCGAGCTGTTCCTGCGCAGCGGGGCGATTGACGTCGAGCGACGCCATCAGCACCTTCTTGCGCTCCTTTTCGGACAGGCGCTTGGCGAGTTTGGCGGTCGTGGTGGTCTTGCCCGAACCCTGAAGACCGACCATCATGATGATCGCGGGCGGGGTGACGCCCAGCTCGAGTTCGGCGGCGGCGCCGCCTTCCTCGCCGCCCAGCATCTCGACAAGCGCGTCGTTGACGATCTTGACGACCTGCTGGCCGGGGGTGACCGACTTGATCACCTGATGGCCGACGGCGCGTTCCGTGACCTTCTCGACAAAATCGCGAACCACCGGCAGCGCGACATCGGCCTCGAGCAGCGCAATGCGGACTTCGCGCATCGCCGCGCGCACGTCAGCCTCGCCAAGCGCACCGCGCCCGCGCAGGCGATCGAATACGCCGCCCAGCCTTTCGCTCAGAGATTCGAACATCGTCACGCTCCACTTCCGTTCCGACGACCCAGGAAACGCAAGAAACGCCGGCGGACGAAACCTCGTCGGCCAGCGTAAGCCATTTCCTCGCACCATTCGGAACGATCTGGCGCCGCCCATAGCGGGAAGCGCGACCGCGCGCAAGCCGATGTGCCCGCCCCGCCTTCCGGATATGCGCTTAACGCTATTTATACGCATTTCACGCAAGAACGGCGGCTGATCAGGGGAATATGGGGCAGATCATGGGCGGGGAAAGCAGCGAACTTCATCGGCGCAGTTCGGCCGTGAACAGCGCGCGCCGCGACTTGCTGACCGGCGGCATCACCGTCGCCGCCATCCTGCTGTTCGTCGGCACCGGCGGAAATGTGGTGAGCGGCACGATCGACGCGATCACCGGCGTCGGCGGCGGCCCCAATCGCACTGTTGCGATCATGCTGCTGCTCAACGTCGCGCTGATCCTGTTCGGCTGGCGCCGCTACAGCGATCTTGCCCGCGAAGTGCGCGAGCGCACCGCCGCCGAGGAACGCGCGCGCCAGCTCGCCTCCACCGATCCGCTGACCGGATTCCTCAATCGCCGATCGCTTGCAGAGGAAGGCGCCGCGATGCTGGCGCGCGCCGATCGCCGCCAGAAATGCGTCGCGATGCTGATGCTCGATCTCGACAATTTCAAGAACGTCAACGACGTCCACGGCCATGCCACCGGCGACGCGCTGCTGCGCACCGTCTCCTCCGAAATCCAGCGCGCCATGCCCCCGGTGTCGCTTACGGCTCGGCTGGGCGGCGACGAATTCGCCTGCGCATTCCTGTTCGATCCCCAGAACAGCGAAACCGTCGATCGCATCGCCGAACAGATCGTCTCACGCCTGGCGCAGCCCTTCGATGCCGATGGCGCGCACGTCCATATCAGCGTCTCGGTGGGCATCGCGCGCTCGGAGATCGAGTGCGACAGCGTCGAATCGCTGATGCGCCGCGCCGACATCGCCATGTACGCCGCGAAGAATTCGGGCCGGAACCGCTATTGCTGGTTCGACGCCTCGATGGAGCGCGACCTGCAAACGCGCAATGCCGTCGAGGCCGGGCTGCGCACTGGCATCCCGAAGGGTGAGTTCGTCCCCTATTACGAACAGCAGGTCGATCTCGCCACCGGCCGCCTCCACGGTTTTGAGGTGCTGGCGCGCTGGGAAAGCCCGGCGCAAGGTCTGATCTCTCCCGACCAGTTCGTGCCCGTCGCCGAGGAAACCGGCCTGATCGCCGAAATGTCGATGTCGGTGATCCGCCAGGCGATGGAGCACGGCCGCGACTGGGATCCGTCGCTGAGCCTGTCGGTCAACATCTCCCCCGCGCAACTCAAGGATCCCTGGCTGGCGCAGAAGCTGGTCAAGCTGCTGGTGGAAACCGGCTTCCCCGCCAACCGGCTCGAAGTCGAGATCACCGAAAGCTCGCTGTTCGAGAACCTCTCGCTCGCCCAGTCGATCGTCGGCAGCCTGAAGAACCAGGGCATCCGGCTGGCGCTCGACGATTTCGGCACCGGCTACAGCTCGCTCGCCCATCTGCGCGCGCTGCCGTTCGACCGGATCAAGATCGACCGCAGCTTCGTCTCATCGATCAACGAGAATGCCGAAAGCGCCGCGATCGTCAACGCGATCACGCGACTGGGCGACAGCCTGGGCCTGCCCGTCACCGCGGAAGGCATCGAGGACGAAGAGATCATGCAGCGGTTGCGCGTGCTGGGCGTCCACAAGGGCCAGGGCTGGTATTTCGGCAAGCCGATCCCGGTCACCCAGGTCCGCCGCCTGCTGGCCGACAAGCATCTGCTGCCGGCGCTGCGCGCGCGCAACGACGAAACCGATCCGACCGAGACGGTACGCAAGACCGCCTGATCGCCACGCACCGGCATCGAAGCCGCCTTCGCCGCCGCGCGCGGCCATTGCGACTTCACCGGCCAGTCTCTAGATGCGGGCCATGGGCATCGCCTTTCACAAGATGCACGGCCTCGGCAACGACTTCGTCGTGATCGACGCGCGCGTGCAACCGGTCTCGCTGAGCGAGGCGCACATCCGTGCGATCGCCGATCGAAATACCGGTGTGGGCTTCGACCAGCTCATCATCATCGAGGCATCGACCGAGGCCGATGCGCGGATGCGGATCTTCAATGCCGATGGCGGCGAGGTCGAGGCGTGCGGCAACGCCACGCGCTGCGTCGCCCGGCTGCTCGGCAGCGATGTCCGGATCGAAACGCTGGGTGGCATCCTTCATGGTCGCGCGGCCGCCGGCGGCGTCTCCATCGACATGGGCCAGCCGCGTTTCGACTGGCAGACCATCCCGCTCGCCTATGCCATGGACACGCGCGACATGCCGGTCGGCTGGGATGGGCTGGAACGGCCCAGCGCGGTCAATGTCGGCAATCCGCATGTCGTCTTCTTCGTGGCGGACACCCATGCCGTGCCGCTCGACATGCTCGGCCCGCGCATCGAAACCGACGCGCTCTTTCCCGAACGGATCAACGTCAACGTCGCGACGATCACCGGCCCGTCCGCCATCGACCTGCGCGTGTGGGAGCGCGGCGTAGGCCTGACCCGCGCGTGCGGCACCGGCGCCTGCGCGACCGCCGTCGCTGCCATCAGGCTGGGGCTGGCCACCGGCCCGGTCACCGTCAGCCTGCCCGGCGGCGCGCTGGAGATCGCCTGGCAGCCCGGTGAATCGATCATCATGACCGGCGCCGCCACGCATGTCTTCTCGGGCGAGATCGATACTGGCTGGCTTGGCTGATGCGGGGCCGGCCGGCATGAGCGGACCCGAGATCATCACGCTCGGCTGCCGCCTCAACATCGCGGAAAGCGAAGCCATGCGCGCGCTGGCGCCCGCCGGCGACGATCTTGTCATCGTCAATAGCTGCGCGGTGACCGCGGAAGCCGTGCGCCATACGCGCCAGGCCATCCGCCGCGCCCGTCGCGAACGGCCCGACGCGAGGATCGTCGTCACCGGATGCGCCGCGCAGATCGAGCCCGAGCGCTTCGCCGCCATGCCCGAAGTCTCGCTGGTCATCGGCAATCACGAAAAGCTGGACGCGCGCGCCTTCATCGCCGACGGCGCGCGGGTCCGCGTTTCCGACATCATGGCGGTCCGCGAGACCGCCCCGCATCTGGTGTCGAGCTTCGCCGACAATAGCCGCGCCTTTGTCGAGGTGCAGAATGGCTGCGACCATCGCTGCACCTTCTGCGTCATCCCCTATGGCCGCGGCAACAGCCGCTCGGTGCCCGCGGGCGCGGTGATCGAGCGCATCACCGCGCTGGTCGAAGCCGGCTATCGCGAAGTGGTGCTGACCGGCGTCGACCTGACCAGCTACGGCCCCGACCTGCCGGGCAGCCCGACGCTCGGCACCCTGGTCGAACGAATCCTGAAGCATGTCCCCGCCCTGCCCCGGCTTCGCCTCTCTTCACTCGACTCGGTCGAGATCGACGATAAGCTGTTCGCGCTGCTGACGCAGGAACCGCGCGTGATGCCGCATCTGCACCTGTCCTTGCAGGCGGGCGACGACATGATCCTCAAAAGGATGAAGCGCCGCCACAGCCGCGCGCAGGCCGTGGCGATCGTCGAGCGACTGAAGACGGCGCGCCCGGAGATCGCGATCGGCGCAGACCTGATCGCCGGTTTTCCGACCGAGACCGAAGCGATGTTCGCCAATACGCTTGCGCTGATCGACGATTGCGACATCGTTCATGCGCACATCTTCCCCTATTCGCCAAGGACCGGGACCCCCGCCGCGCGCATGCCGCAGGTGGAACGCGAAGTCGCCAAGGCGCGGGCGCGGCGTTTGCGCGAAGCGGCGGCGCGACAGCAGGCGACCTGGCTGAACGGGCTGGTCGGCAGCGTGCATCAGATCTTGATCGAACGCGACGGCGGCGGCCATGCGGGCAATTTCGCGCGCATCAACTCGCTCCGCCTTTCCCGCGAAAGCGGGAAAGGACAGTTCGGGAATGACGTTGGAGGATTATTGAACGTGAAGATCACCGGCGTCGATAACGCCCGGCTTGTCGGCGAACCCGCATGAGCGAAACACCCTGGCACAAGAAACTGATCGGCGGTTTCAAGCGCACGTCCGACAAGCTGGGCGAGAATCTCACCGGCCTGTTCACAAAGTCCGCGCTCGACGAGGACACGCTCGACGAGATCGAGGAAGCGCTGATCGTTTCCGATCTTGGCCCCGGCATGGCCGGCCGCGTACGCGAACGGCTGGCCGATGGCCGTTATGAACGCGGCATCGACGAGGCCGGTATCCGCCAGCTCGTCGCCGAAGAGGTCGAGAAGGTGCTGGCGCCGGTCGCCAGGCCGCTTGAGGTCGAGGCCTTTCCGCGCCCCCAGGTGATCCTGGTGATCGGCGTCAACGGATCGGGCAAGACCACCACCATCGCCAAGCTCGCGCATCTGTTCCTGGAACAGGATTATGGCGTGATGCTGGCGGCGGGCGACACCTTCCGCGCGGCCGCGATCGGCCAGCTCAAGGTGTGGGCTGAACGGATCGGCGTGCCGATCGTCAGCGGCCCCGAAGGCGGCGATTCAGCGGGCATCGTCTGGGATGCGGTCAAGCAGGCGACGGCGACGGGCATCGACGTGCTGATCGTCGACACCGCCGGGCGACTGCAGAACAAGCGCGAACTGATGGACGAGCTCGCCAAGATCCGCCGCGTGCTCGGCCGCCTCAATCCGGCGGCGCCGCACGATGTCGTGCTCGTGCTCGATGCGACGACCGGGCAGAACGCGCTGTCGCAGATCGAGATCTTCAAGGAGGTCGCAGGCGTGACCGGGCTGGTGATGACCAAGCTGGACGGCACCGCGCGCGGCGGCGTGCTGGTGGCGGCGGCCGAGAAATTCGGCCTGCCGATCCATGCCATCGGCGTCGGGGAGACGCTGGACGATCTGCGCCCCTTCGATCCGAAGGAACTGGCCGGGGCGATTGCGGGAACCGAGCGATGAGCGAAGACGCGGCGAAACAGAACAAGCACCCCGGCGGATTGGGCATGGCGCTCGATTTCGGGCCGCTGCTGGTTTTCTTCCTCACCTATAAATTCACCGGCGTGATCGCCGGAACGATCGCTTTCATGGCAGCGATCGCGATCGCGGTGATCATCTCCAAGCTGAAGCTGGGCAAGGTCTCGCCGATGCTCTGGCTGTCGGCGATCCTGGTCATCGGTTTCGGCGCGCTGACCGTCTATTTCAACGATCCCAGATTCATCCAGATCAAGCCGACGATCATCTATCTGCTGTTCTCGATCAGCCTGTTCGTCGGCTTGGCGATGAAGAAGCCGCTGCTCAAATTCCTGCTGCAGGCGGCTTATGACGGGCTGGACGAGGCCGGCTGGATGAAGCTTTCGCGCAACTGGGCGATCTTCTTCGCGGGCATGGCGCTGCTCAACGAAGCGATGCGCGCGCTGCTCGACTTCGACCTGTGGCTGACCCTGAAGGTATGGGGCGTCACCATATTGTCGATGGTCTTCGCGCTCGCCAACATTCCGATGATGATGCGCCACGGGCTGTCCATGGAACCGAAGGACGTGGTCGAAGAAAAACCGGCGGAGGGCTGACCCCCGCCGGTTTTTCTCGCAATCCATGGATTGCGCCGCGATTTGCAACTCGCGGCGCAATCGAGAGGCTGTGCCCCCTCCGGATTGCGCCGCTCGCGATCATCACGGATCAGGCCATGATCACTGCGCCTGATCGGCGCGCTCGACGCCCTTTCCGTCGAGATTCTGCTCGACGAACGACCAGTTGATCAGCGACTTCAACACCGCATCCAGATAGTTCGGCCGCGCATTGCGATAATCGACATAATAGGCGTGTTCCCAGACATCGAGCGTCAGCAGCGGCTTGAGATCGGGATAGACGACCGGCGTGTCGGCATCGTGGAGCGAGGTGACGGCAAGCTTGCCGTCCTTGAGCACCAGCCAGCCCCAGCCGGAACCGAAATGGCCGACCGATTCGTCCTTGAGCTTGGCGATCAGTGCATCGGTCGATCCGAAGGCTTCGTCGATCAGCGCCTGCAGCGCGGCCGACGGCGCGGCGCTCTCGGGCGTCAGGCACTGCCAGAAGAAGCTGTGATTCCAGATCTGCGCGGCGTTGTTGAAGAGGCCCTTGTCGCCATCGGCCTTCGCCTTTTCGATGGTCTGGACGAGCGTCAGCCCTTCCAGTCCCTTTTCGCCGATCCAGCCATTGACCTTGTCGACATAGGCCTTGTGATGCTTGCCATGATGATAGTCGAACGTCTCTGCCGACATATGCGGCTCGAGCGCGCTCTTGTCATAGGGCAGGTCGGGAAGTGTGAAAGCCATTCGTTCCTCCGATTTGGGATGCGTCTGCTCAACGCCTCAAGTGCGATTTTGTCTCGTGGATTTTCGTTTCGGGGCTGAAAGCGAAATTTGAGAAGGCCTGTATCCGGCCGAGAGCCGAATCAAACCCGGGGCCAGTTATCAGAGCAGGTCGTGACGCTTCAACGCATGACGAAGCTGATCATAGCTGAGATTGAGGCTTTTGGCGGTCGCACGCTGGTTGAAGCGGTTGCGCGACAATGCCGCCTCCAGAATGCGCCGTTCATGTGCGTCGACCGCGCGGCGCAGATCGGTCACCTCCGCCGTGTCCGCTTCCTGCACGATGCGCGGCGCGACGGGCGCCGGATCGGCCGATGGCGAGGGCGGCCGCTCGACGCTCCCCTTCTCCGCCGCGGCGCGCGGGCGCCAGGGTGAAGCGAAGGGATCAAAGATGATATGATCGACCGGACGCTCCGGATCATCCCAGCGATAGACCGCGCGCTCGATCACGTTGCGCAGTTCGCGGACATTGCCCGGCCAGTCATGCGCGAGCAACTCCTCTAACGCATCCGCGGAAAAACCCGGCCAGTGCGGCCAATCGAGTTCGGCCGCCATGCGCCGCGCGAAATGATCGGCCAGCACGGGCACATCGCCCTCTCGCGCACGGAGCGGCGGCAACGTCACCACCTCGAAGCTCAGCCGGTCGAGCAGGTCGGCGCGAAACCGGCCACCATCGACCAAAGCCGGCAGATGCTCGTTGGTGGCGGCGACGATCCGGACATCGACGCGCACGGCGTTGTTCGCGCCGATGCGCGTGATCTCCCCATATTCGACGGCGCGCAGCAACCGTTCCTGCGCCGATGCGGACAATGTCGCCAGTTCGTCGAGGAACAGCGTGCCCCCATCGGCCTCCTCGAAACGGCCGGCGCGTGCGCGCGTCGCGCCGGTAAAGGCACCGGCTTCGTGTCCGAACAGCTCGGCCTCGATCAAAGTCTCGGGCAGCGCCGCGCAATTGATCGTGACCAGGGGCCCATCCCAGCGCTGGCTGAGGCGATGAAGACGCTCGGCCACAAGCTCCTTGCCGGTGCCGCGTTCGCCGATCACCAGCACCGGACGGTTGAGCGCCGCCGCGCGGCTGGCGCGCTCCACCGAGTCCAGAAAGGCGGTGGATTGGCCGATAAAGCTGCTGTCACGATCCATGCCCATGAGTTAGCGAAATTTGCCAAATTTTGGCAATAAAAATCTGGCACACAAGGCCAATCAAAGCAAAAATCTGGCGCTTTTCCGCCATTTTCCAAAACTGGCACGGCATATGCTTATTGGAGAGCAAGCCATCAAGGCCACACACTCAGGCCAAGTTTCAGGGAGTTTTCCAATGACCAGCATCACCGAAAACCGGGTTGCCAAGACCTTCACCGCCATCGTCTGCACCGTGCTGTTCAGCGCCACCTGCGTCTTGAGCGCGGTCGGCCCGGCACGCGCCGCCGAAACCGGCGCGCACGAAGCCCCCGTCGTCCGGCCGCTGGCCTGACGACAAACACGGCCGGGGCGGTATCCCTTGCGCCGCCCCGGCCCCTTGTTCGACCAGACTTTAGTTTAGGAGTTTCCAGATGGGCATTTTCTCTCGGACCCGCGACATCATCGCCGCCAATGTCACCGACCTGCTCGACAAGGCCGAAGATCCCGCGAAGATGATCCGCATGATCATCCTCGAAATGGAGGAGACGCTGGTCGAGGTTCGTGCATCGGCCGCGCGGACGATCGCGGATCAGAAAGAAATGCGCCGCCACATCGTGAAGCTGGAAAAGCTCCAGGAAAGCTGGATGGAAAAGGCCGAGCTGGCGATGTCCAAGGATCGCGAGGATCTGGCCAAGGCCGCGCTGATGGAGCGCCAGAAGGCGGCCGACATGGCCGAACAGCTCCACTCGGAGATCACTGTGCTCGACGATGCGCTGCGCGCCTCGGAAGAGGATATCGCCAAGCTTCAGGCGAAACTGCGCGAAGCGCGCGCTCGCCAGAACTCGATCGTCACCCGGCTGGAAAGCGCGCAGAACCGCGCCCGGGTGCGCGAAGCCTATGCCGGCCAGAAAGTGGAAGACGCCTTTTCGCGCTTCGAACTGCTCGAACGCCGCGTGGACATGGCCGAAGGTCGCGCCGATGCCCTGTCACTGGGCGCGCCCGGCAAGACGCTGGAAGAGGAGATCGCCGAGCTGCGCTCGTCCGAGAAGGTCGATGCCGAGCTTGCCGCGCTGAAGGCCCGGACGACCGGCCAGGAGGGCTGAGTCGATGGAGGACCTCGTCCCCGCCCTCGCGGTCGTCGCGATCTTCATCGGAATGCCCTGGATCATCCTCCACTATGTCACGCAGTGGAAGCGGGCCGGCAACATCACCCGAGAGGACGAAAACCTGCTCGACGAGCTCCACGAGACCGCGCGACGGCTCGATGACCGGCTCCACAGCATCGAGCGCATCGTCGCCGCCGACAATCCCAACTGGCGTCTCGGCGACACCACGTCGCAGATCGACCGCCTTCAAGACCGCCGCTGAGCGGCCGCCGTTTCGACAGGGAGGAACATCATCATGTCCGCCAGCCGCACCAAATTCTATCTCGACAAGCAGAACCGCAAATGGCTGGGCGTCTGCGCCGGGATCGCCGACTATACGGGCATCGACGCGACCTGGGTGCGCGTCGGCGCCGTGCTGCTCACTCTGATGGGCGGTTTTCCATGGACGCTGATCGCCTATTGGGTGGCGGCCTGGATCGCCAATCCCAAGCCCGCCGGCCTCTATGCCGATGCCGAGGATCAGAAATTCTGGCAGGGCGTCCGCCGTTCACCGGCGCGAAGCACTCGCGAGGTCCGTTCCAAGTTCCGCGACATCGATCGCCGGCTGGCCGATCTCGAACTCTATTACACCAGCCGCAACACCGCTCTCGCCGACGAGATCGAGCGGCTGCGCTGATTGAACGACGCATAGGGGAGAAACAGGATGAGCTGGGCTGGACCGGGTTTCATCGTCGCCATCATCGCGATCAGCACCCTGGGTTGGGTATTCACAAGCTGGATCCGGGCGCGTCACGGCTATCCTCTGGAAGGCGAATGGGGCGGCACCGTTGATCGAAGCAATCCGGGCGCCGATCGAAAAATCGAACTGCTTTCAAACGAAAATGGCCAGTTGAAGGATCAGATCGGCAGGCTGGAGGAGCGGATCGCGGTGCTCGAACGGATCGCCACCGACCGCACCGGCCGCCTGTCCGACGAAATCGACGCACTGCGCTGAACCCGACTGGGAAAGGGGAAATCATGGAAGACAAGCTGACAGTGGCGCAGGGCATCATTCAGTCCCTGGGGCCGGTGCTGGGCATCATCGTCGTCGCGGCGGTCGCGGGATGGGTGATCACCACCTGGATGCGCATCCGCCACGGCTATCCGCTCGACGGCGCATGGGGCCAGGCGGTCTATCCGCGCAAGAACGACGAGGCGGTTGAGCGGGTGAAGCTGCTGACGCAGGAAAATGCGCAGCTTCGCGCCGAGATCGGATCGATCAAGGATCGCCTCGCCAATGTCGAGCGCATCGTGACCGACGAGGCCCACTCGCTGACCCGCGAGATCGAGCAGCTTCGCGGCAAGACCAACTGAGAATAGTTCGGAGGAACGAGAAATGAACCCGTTCGAAATGGTGGTGCTGATCGTGGCGATCGTGATGATCGCCAGCGTTTTCCGCGCCAAGTATCGCAGCGGCGGCAAGCATGAGCATGGCAATGGCATGCCGGCTCGCGATGCGGATTCCGACCGCCTGCGCGATGAAGTGAAGCAGTTGAAGGAACGGATCGCGGTGCTGGAGCGCCTGGCGACCGACAGTACGAGCAGCCTCGATCGCGAGATCGAAAAGCTCAGGGATCGCGATCGGGTCTGACCACCCGATCGATCGAAGAGATGGGGAAGACAAATGACCGACCCTTATTCCATCGTCATCATCGCCCTCTCCGCCCTGTCGGGGATCGGCATCCTGACCGTCGGCGCGCTACGCGGCTGGCGGGGGTGGCTGGAGCTGAAGCGCGCCGAGCTTCAGCAACACGCACGCAGCAGCGAGATCGCACCCAGTTCGGCGGGATCGCGTATCGAGATCGCCGATCTCAAGGAACGCATCCGCAAGCTCGAAGCGATCGCGGCGGGCGTGGACCTGTGACCGGCCGGCGCAGATCCACGGCAAGCCTGTTCGGACGGATGATGGAGCAGGCAGAAGCCCTGCCGGCGCATGCGCCACGGCCTCGCCGCTCCGTCACCACCGAACCGCCCAGGCCGGCTCCATTTCCGCCCGCCGCCTGACGAGCGTTGCCGCCCCCGCCCGCTGCCGCTAAGCGCGGCACATGGCCGATCCAACGCTCGACGATATTCGCGAAGAATATGAATTCCTCGATGGCGACGACCGCTATCGCCTCTTGATCGATCTGGGTCGCGCGCTCGACCCGATGCCCGACGCTCTCAAGACCGACGCCACATTGGTCCGCGGCTGCTCCGCAGCCGTCTGGGTTTACCCTACGGTGACGGATGATAGCCGGCTCCATTTCCTGGCCGACAGCAACGCCGCGATCACCAAGGGCATCATCGCGCTCATTCTCAGGATCGTCCAGAACCGGACAGGGGCGGAGATACTCGCGCTCGACATAGAAGGCGCGCTCGCGCCATTCGATCTTCGAAACCAGCTCAGTTCGAACCGGACGCAGGGGATTCCCAACATGATCGCGCTGATCCGGGAAACCGCCGGGCGTTACGCAAACACCGCGCGATAACCCATCGCTCCAGCGCCAGCCGGAAGCGACGGATCAAGCCTCGGGCACCATCGGGTCCCCCTCCCCCAACCCCACCGCTTCGATGATCTCGTCCAAGGGAGCCCCCGGCTTCACCAACAGCCAGTCGCGCGGACGATGGGCATCGACCATCGTCACCGCATGGCGCGGACAGACGCCGAGACATTTCACTTCCACGATACCGACCGGCGCCTTGCGCCCCTTCTTGCCGCCCAGTTCCTTCTTGAGCACCTTCGCGAGCGGCGTCTTGCCCCTGGGGCCGAAGCCGCCATGCTGGCGCTTCGAGCATTTGCGGCAGATCAGCAGTGCCGTCCGCCAGTTGGAACGGACCAGGCGCATCAGCGCGGGCGCCGCTCCTCGGCCTGGCGCAAGATCTCGAACGCCGCCTGGATCGACTGGAAACGTACCGCGGCCGCCGCGTCGCCGGGCTTCACATCGGGATGATTTTCCTTGGCCAGCCGGCGCCACGCCTTCTTGATCGCCTCGAAATCGGCATCATCCTCAAGCTCGAGCGCTTTCAGCGCATTGAGTTCGTCCCGCGATCGTGAGCCATCACCAGGGCCGCCCCAGCCATAATGGCGAGCCTGCTCGAATCCGGACGCTTCGCGTCGCTCGCGCGCCTCGCGCGCGGCGGCTTCCTCAGCCGTCAGACCTTCGAAATAATTCCAGTTCCGATTATATTCGCCGGCATGTTCCTCGCAGAAATACCAGCGCTCATTGCTGTTCGGTGATTTGGGGGCCGGCCGATCACCGGGGCGGTCGCAACCCTCCCGGTCGCACAGCCTTACCTTCGTCGTCTCGCGCGACGATCCATAGCCGCGCCAGCGGGGAAAGCCCCAGTCATAGGATCGGGAAGATCGGGTCATTGCTCCCGATGTAGCGAAGCGGCCCGCAGGCGCAATGGGCGCGCACCGGAATTTCCCGGCGCGCGCCCATCAAAGTTCAACCGATCGCCGCGGCGCCCACGGCCGCGCTGCCGACAATCGCGGCGATAATCGCCGCGCCCAGGATCATGTTGATCACGAAGCTCAGCACGATCCAGATCACGACCACCACCGCCGTGTAGCCGCCGGTCTTCGCTTCCGGAACCGCCATCAAAGGCGTCGAGCCGAGATAGATGAGGTAGATGCCATAAGCCAGGCCGGCCAGCATCGCGATGATGTTGAGCCCCGGCACGATGTTGAGAATGCCGGCCACCCATACCGGGGTCGAAGCATAGACGATCAGCTTCAGACCCGCCTGCGCGGTGTTCTTGCCGTCAAAGCTCGGCGCGAGCGCGCCTGAGATGATTCCCATCAGGAAAACCACGCCCAGGCTGATCGCGAAGCTGACGAGCGCGGACACGATCACGAAATTGATTCCGAAGCCGAAGCCGAGCGCGCTCGTGAAAAGCACGCCGGACAGGATCGAGCCGATCATCGGAATCACCGACAATATCGCCGCATAGGTCATCAAACTGCCCGTCGACGCAGGCTCCGCTGCAATCACCGGCCATTCGGTCTTGGGGGTCAGAAGAATATTTTTCGCACGATCGACAATGCTCATGGAAACCGCCTCCCTGTTGCCGGGACGGAACGTGACGCATTCGCGCCCAACTGTAAACAGGACTCCCGATCAGGCTTCGTCGAGGACGCCGCGGACCTTCCTGGCGAGTTGCGCGATCGAATAAGGCTTGGCGAGAAAATTGACGCCCGCATCGAGCCGGCCGTTATGAACCACCGCATTCCGCGTATAGCCGGTCGTGTAAAGGATGCGGAGATCCGGGCATTTGACCAATGCCGCCTCCGCAAGACGACGGCCGTCCATTTCGGGCATCACCACATCGGTGAAAAGCAGAGCGACCCTGGGCTGCTCGTCCAGCAGCGCCAATGCCTCGGCCGCGCCGCCGGCCGAAATCGCCGTATAGCCCAGCTCACGCAGGGCATCGACCGAGAAATGGCGGACGCGCTGCTCATCCTCGACCACCAGGATCACTTCTTCGACGCTGCCCATCGGCATCTCGGTTTCGGTGGCCGGCGGATGCGCCGGTTCCGCCGCACCGAAGAAGCGCGGAAGATAGAGCTTGATCGTGGTGCCCTCACCCGGCTCCGAATAGATCGCGACATGTCCGCCCGACTGTTTGACGAAACCGAAAACCTGGCTGAGCCCAAGCCCCGTTCCCTTGCCGATGGGTTTGGTCGTGAAAAAGGGATCGAAGGCCCGCTCCATCACCTCCGCACTCATGCCGCCGCCCGTATCGGTAATGCAGATCAGCACATATTGGCCGGCCCGGATTTCGGCCCGGGCCGCTGCATAGGCATCGTCGAGATGCGCATTGGCGGTCTCGATCGTGAGCTTGCCGCCGCCGGGCATGGCATCGCGCGCGTTCACCGCGAGATTGACGATCGCGTTTTCGAGTTGACCGATATCGGCATGGGTCCGCCACAGGCCGCCAGCCAACACGGTTTCCACCATCACCTGTTCGCCCAGCGTCCGCCTGAGCAGTTCGGACATGGATGCGACCAGCTTGTTCGCATCGACCGGCTCGGGCGCGAGCGGCTGTTGTCTTGAAAAGGCGAGCAATCGCGCGGTCAGCGTGGCCGCGCGCTCGGCGCCCTCGCGCGCATGGCCGATCGATGTGAGCGCGCGCGCAGGATCGTTCGCCAGCCGACGCTGAGCAAGATCGAGGCTGCCGAGTACGATGGCGAGCATATTGTTGAAATCATGCGCGATCCCGCCGGTGAGCTGTCCGATCGATTCCATCTTCTGAATCTGCCGAAGCGCGTTTTCGGCATTTTCGCGCGCCGCCATCTGTTCCCGCAACGCGGCGGACGCAGCCTGGGCTTCATCGCGAGCCACGCGCATTTCCGCGAACTGGGTGCGTTGAGAGCGCCACCAGAGCAAAAGAGTCAGAAGCAGGATCGCCAGTCCGACGACAAGGCCCAGCATCAGCATGAAGGCGCGATGCGCGACCCGTTCCTGGCCGAACTCGATGGACTGGCGGGCGCTCGCCCGTTCGACACCGATGATCGTGCGGATCTGATCCATCAGATCGATGCCCTGATCGGTATCGACGAGCGAGACCGCCGAGCCCCCTTTGCCTGCGCGCACCAGATCGATGGTCCGCTGCATCTCCGCGAACTTGCGCTCGACCAGCGGCCTCAGCCGCGCAACCACCGCCGCACCGTCCGATGAGTGACGTCGCGCGTCATCGAGCGCTGGATCGATGCGCGACCGCCCCGAATCATAGGGAACCAGATATCGGGCATCGCCCGTCAGCACATAGCCCCGTTGCCCGATCTCCCCATCCTTGAGCGCGGACAGGGTTTCCGTCAGCGCCGCATGATAGGTGAACACCCGGCGCGCTTCCACGGCTTCCTGGGACTGTTCATGCGCAACCCAAAGGCTGCCGACCACCATCGCCACAAGCAGGGCGAAGCCGAGCAGCACCGGCGACATCGAACGGACCGAGCGATTTCCCCCCAGCATGCAAAGAGTTGGTAGCGCAACAACCATATCTGGCAAGTGCGTTGCGCAACGCGAGGAAGAGAGTGCCAGAGGGCCTGTAAGCCGGGTTCTGTCCGTCCCGGCGAACCGGGACTGGGCGACCATTCCTCTAGCCCCCGATTCGCATCGGGGGTCAAGCAACCAACCCGGACGACCGGCCGGAATGAGGCCATATGCCGTCCCTATTCGGTCTTGCTCCCGGTGGGGTTTACCATGCCGCTTCCGTTACCGGCCGCGCGGTGCGCTCTTACCGCACCCTTTCACCCTTACCCCGTGCCGAGGCGCGGGGCGGTCTGCTCTCTGTGGCACTGTCCCTGGGGTCGCCCCCGCCGGGCGTTACCCGGCACCGTCATTCCGTGGAGCCCGGACTTTCCTCGCCCCCGTCTTGCGACGAGGCCGCGGCCGCCCGGCCCTCTGGCCGGGGCGCTATAGAGCCGGATCGTTCGAGGTGAAAGCATTTCATGCTTCCGCCGAGAGCGTGAAGCGGGCTCTTATCGAATTTGACGCAATGGCATGCTCATACGCGATCTCGAAGATGCTGACGCATCCTCGATCGGTTCGCTCAAGCGCCGCGCGGGCTGATACCGAGTCTCGACGAGTCAGGCTCATCGAGCCCCGGTATCAGTCGTCGCCCTGCGGTCGCGGCAGCAAAAGCGCGAGCAGGATCGCCCGGCATTCGCCATCGATCTCGCCATCGATCAGTTCGGGCCGGAAGCGACGCTGAAAGGCGACGACGGCCGCCAGCGGATCGGCGACCTCGTACCCGAAGCGTTCGAGCGCCAGCAGGAAACCGGCATCGGACCATTCGGGATCGAGCAGATTGCGCGTCGGCCGCGGCAGCGCGAGGCGGAGGCGCGCCAGCCGCCCCCACGGGAAAAGCTCGCCCGGATCGCGCTTCCGCGTGGGTGCGATATCCGAATGGCCGACGATGTTGCCGCGCGTGATCGCATAGCGATCCTTGATATCCGCGACGAGCGGGATGAGCGCCTCGATCTGCGGATCGGGAAACGGGCGATAGCCATGGTCATGCCCGGGATTGACGATCTCGATCCCGATACTGGCGCTGTTGATATCGGTGATACCGCGCCAGTGCGAACGGCCGGCATGCCAGGCGCGCTTGTCCTCGGGAACCAGGCTGACCAGCCGGCCGTCCTCATCGACCAGATAATGGGCGGAGACCTTCGCTTCCGGATCGGTCAGCCGCGCGAGCGCGACATCTGCATCGACCATACCGGTATAATGCAGCACGATCATCGAAACCGGTACGGCGCGATCGTCGAAATTTGGAGACGGCCTGTCGATCAAGCTGATTTGCCCTCCCCCTCATTCACACGCGCGGTGCGGATGGTGACGATCGCCACCCCCGCCAGCGCGACCACGCCGCCCGCGATCATAAGCGGCGTCAACGGCGTGGCAAAGAAAAGCGACGCCACCACCACCGAAATCACCGGCGCCGCCAGCGTCAGCGGCACGACCGCGCTGACGGCATGGCGCTGCAGCAGCCACGACATCGCCCCATGCCCGCCGATCGTCGATCCGATCGCGGAAAAGGCGATCCAGCCGAAATCGCCGAGCGGCAGATCGGGCAGCGAGCGGACCACGTCGGATTCGAAGCCGACCGCGACCGGCACCAGCACGATCGTGCCGACCAGCCCCATCCAGGCATAGATGGTGAGCACGGGCACGCCGCGCAGCCGCCGCTGGATCAGCGAGGACACCGCCCAGATGAAGCTGCCCGCCGCCGTCAGCAACATGCCGGGGATTTCGCGTCCGGCGGCCGGATCGAAGACCAGCAATGCAACGCCGAGAAAGGCGAGGCCCATGCCCGCCATGCGGATGAAATGGATGCGTTCGCCAAGGAACACCACGGCGAGGATCATCGAGAAGGGAACACCCACCTGCCCCGCGATCGCGAGCGCGCTGACATTGTCGGCGACGAACAGGGACGCGTTGACGAACATGTAGAAAATGCCGCCCGACAACAGGCCGAGCCCGATCAGTTCGCGCATCCGCCCCGGCACGATGCGGAGCGCCGACGCGCAGACCATGAAGACGATCGCCTGGCGAAGCGCCGCGGCGGTGAACGGGCCGGTCGCTTCCACGCCCATCTTCACGGCGATGATGTTGAGGCCCCACAGGACGTTCATCATCGCCGCGACAAGCAGGTCACGGGTGCCGAAGCGGATCGGGGCCGGGGCAGTCACCCGCTTGGCCATAAAGGCTGATGGCGCGTGGTGGAAGCGTCTCGCGTGCGATATCTGCGCGATATCCGAATGAATCAGGCGGCGCGGTGCGATTGATGAGGGTGATGCGCGGTCGGCCGATAAAGCCCCCGCAAGGTCCGCTCCGACGTGAACTTGCCGGTCTGGCCCAGCACCGTCTCACCCGCGCCCAGCATCAGCACACCATCGGGCGCGATCGCGGTGGAGAGGCGGTCGAACGCACCCGCGCGCGCTTCCGCCGGGAAATAGAGCAGGACGTTGCGGCACAGGATCAGATCGAAATGCGCCGGCTGCGGCGGTCGATCCAGAACATTATGGCGTTCGAAACGGATCATCCGCCGTAGCTGGCGTTTCGCGATCCAGCTCTCGCCCACCTGATCGAACCAGCGCAGCATCACACGAACCGGCAGACCGCGCTGGATCTCGAACTGGGAGAAACGGCCGAGCCGCGCCCGCTCGATCGCATCGCGCGAAACGTCGGTGCCGAGGATGTCGATCGTCCAATCCGCCCAGCGCTCGCCCTCGTCAGCCAGCATGATCGCCAGCGAATAGGCCTCCTGGCCGGTCGAGCAGCCGGCCGACCAGATGCGCAGGCGCCGGCGCGGCTCGCGCGCCGCACGGATCATGTCGAGCGCGGGCCCGTCGAGCAGCCGGAACACCGCGTGATCGCGGAAAAAATAGGTTTCATTGTTGAGCAGGGCATCGACCACCGCGCCGGCAAGCTCGCTTTCGCGATCGAGCACCACGGCGGCGGCGAGCGCGTCGATCGTATCGAAACCGCGTTCCCGCAGCAGCGGTTTCAGCGACGTCTCGATCCGCCAGATCCGGCTGACCGCAAGCTCCTGTCCGGTTCGAGCCTGGAGAAGGCCGGCCAGCACGCGGATCGCATTCGCGCTCGCGGTCATGCCCGCTCCCAGCGACGCTGCAGGATGTCGGCGATCCTGGCCGGCGGCAGCACCGCGCTCGCCAGCCCGCGCTTCGCCACGCTTCCCGGCATGCCCCAGATCACGGAGCTTTCCGTATCCTGCGCGAACACATCGGCCCCGGCCTTGGCCAGCGCCTCGGCGCCGACGGTTCCGTCGCGTCCCATGCCGCTCAGCACCACGCCCACAGCCCCGGCCCCATAGACCGACGCCGCGGCGGCAAACATGGGATCGACCGATGGAAGGCAACCGGTCTCGCTCCGGTGCTGGAGCAGCCGCACCGCGACACGGCCGTCGCGATCCTCGACGCACAGATGCGCATGGCCCGGCGCGATATGGAGCCGGCCGGGCTGGATCGGCATGCCCTCGCGCGCGACAAGCGCCTTGTGCCCCGACAGCGCCTGCATCTGATCGGCGAAGAAAGGCATGAACACCGATGGCAGATGCTGGGTGATCAGGATCGGCACGTCGAATTTCGCCGGCAGGGCGCGCAGCAGCGCCGCGATGGCATGAAGCCCCCCGGTCGATGCCCCGATCGCGACGCAGGCGAGCGGCTGATGCTCGGCGCGAAAACACGATGTGGGCGCGGCCGGGCGCTGTACGACAGCGGTCTGCGTCACCGTCGCCGGCGCCAGCACCTCCGGTCGCCCGAGCTTCAGCAGCCGTTCGCGCAGAATCCCGGAGAACTGGCCGCCGAAACTGCCGGTTCCCGGCTTCGCGAGTGTGTCGGCAGCACCCAGCGTCAACGCCTCGACCGTCGCGGCCGCCCCGTCATCGGCCAGCGCCGAAACGATCAGAACGCGCGCACCGCCGCTCCGTGCGATGAGTTCGGGCAAGGCGGAGATACCGCTGCGCCCGGGCATTTCCAGATCCAGCAGGATCACGTCGAGCGGATCGGCAAGTTCGTCCAGACGCGCGATCGCTTCGGCCGCACCGGCAACCGCATCGACGATCTCGAAAGCCGGATCCTGGGAAATCATCCGCGACAGCACCGCGCGCGCAACCGCCGAGTCATCGACGATCATCAGCCGGATCGGCCGGGATGCGGACGCGTCTGCCGATATGCGTTCTGCGTGGAGACTCTGACCCGCCATGGCCGGCCCGATCAGGCGAACCCGACCAACTGCAATTTGGTCTCCAGCGTTTCGCGATCGAACGGCTTCATCACATATTCGTCGGCGCCCGCGTCGATGGCGGCGCGGATATGCCCCATGCCATTCTCGGTGGTGCAGAATACGACCTTGGGCCGCACCGCGAGATGCGCCGCACGCAGCGCGCGCAGAAATTCCATGCCGCTCATCACCGGCATGTTCCAGTCGAGCAGGATCACATCGGGCGGCGCCGCCATGCACTGGGTGAGCGCGTCGCTGCCATCAACGGCCTCATCCACCGAAAAATCGAGCGTTTCCAGTATGTGACGCGCCACTTTGCGGATCACTTTGGAATCATCGACGACCAGGCATTTTCTGGACATGCTAACCACCTCTTCGCGTTCGATCGAACGCGGCCCCTGAAATGCGATAAATGCAAAGCGTAAGCATGGCGTTAAGCGGCCTCCGCCTGCGGCGCGCCGGCGATCAGCCGTACCGGATCGAGCAGGAGCAGCGACGAATCCCCGTCGTCGATCATCCCTTGCGCCGCGCGGTTCCACCCTGCACCCAGCCGGGCACGAACGGGTGACGGCACGGCGGAGATCTCCCGCACATCCTCCACGCGATCAACGACCAGCCCATATTGATGCCCGTCGACATCGATCACCACGGCGGTTCGCACCGCCGCCTCCGCCGCAACCGGATCGAGCGCGAGCGCGGCGCGGCAATCGATCACGGTAATGACACGGCTGCGCAGGGCCGCGAGGCCCAGAAGATGGCGCGGCGCCAATGGAACCGGCGTCACATGCGCGACATGGACGACCGAATCGATATGCGCGGCATCGAGCGCGATGCGCTGTCCGTCGAGTTCGGCGATCAGGTACAGCGTTCGCATCAGCTCACCCTTCACGTCGCGCACGGCCAGCCTGGAGGGCGGTCATCAATCCCGCGCGATCGTAGCGATAGACGCTGAACGGATCGGCATCGCGCGCGGCGATATCGCTGCGCAGCCGCAACAGGCGCCCTTCCGGCACCGTCGCTCCGGCGCCACTGTTTTCGCCTGCGATCACGATATGCGCCTCGTCGGGCGACGCCTCTCCATCGAAAGCGACCCGATAGCCCGCGGCCTCTACCAGCGGTCGCAGCACCTCGCGCGTCCAGGCGTCGTCACGGTCGCCAAACAGGCAAAGCGGCCGTTCACCGCCGGCCGGAATCGACCCGACCGCGTCGGCGAACAGCCAGTGCGGATCGAGCAACTCGATCTGACGTCCCTCGAACAGGGCCACCCCCGCCACGATGCCCTGATTGCGCGCCTGCACCACATGATTGGGGAGGCGGACGATATCGATCACCTCTTCGATCGCATAAGCGAGTTCGACGGCGCCGTCGTTGAGCCTCAGCACATTCACCATCGCCCGATCGGTCAAGCTGTCGAAGCCGACCAGCGGGATGATCCGCCCTTCGACCGCCAGGCGCAGGCGCCCCGCCCCGAAGCGGATCTGATCGCCCGCCACATCCTCGATCCGCTCGATCACGCTCAGGCGCACACCGCGTTCCGCACCGTCGAGGTCGCGGAACAACAAGGTCGATACCCCGTCTTCCTCGACCACCGCAGGCGCCGCCACCGCATCGACCCCGGCGGCCGCGGCGATGCCCGCCATGTCGGCGATGCCGGCAGGATCGAGCAACAGCATCGGCAATCCCGTATCGGGCAGCGTCATGCCGGCATAGACGCCCGCCGCCATGATCGTCGGGCAGGCAGGCCGGATCACCAGTTCCTGGTGGTCGTGCAGTTCGGCCACGCTCAGCGCATAAAGCGCCCCGCCCGCCGGGTTGAGAATGACGAGGGATCGCGGCATCGATTGCGGCAGCGGTTCGACGCCAAGCATCGCTTCAAGCGATACGACCGGGATGCGCTCCTCACGCAGCCGGGCGATCACGGTGCCCGCCAGCCGTTCGATCGCGAGCGCGGCATTGTTCTCGCGCACGATTTCGCGAATGGCGGCGCGCGGGATCGCGAACTGATGGCCACCCGTGCCGATGACGAGCGCGGGGATGATCGACAGCGTCAGCGGCATGCGCAGGCTGAGCGTCACGCCCCGCCCCATCACGCTCGCGATATCGACGACCCCGCCGATCCGTTCGATATTGGCGCGCACCACGTCCATGCCGACGCCACGTCCGGAAAGCGCGGTGATGGTGCTCGCAGTGGACAGGCCGGGTTCGAAGACCAGCGCCAGTCGCGCCTCGTGCGGCAGGCGTTCGGCCCGATCGGAGGAAATGATGCCGTCCGCAACCGCGCGCGCCACCAGCCGCTCCGGATCGATACCGCGTCCGTCGTCGGAAACCTCGATGATGATCTGGTTGCCCGATTGGCGCGCGGTCACGCGCAGTCGCCCTTGTGCCGCCTTGCCGGCGCGCGCACGCTCCTCGGGCGCCTCGATGCCGTGATCGAGCGCATTGCGGATGATATGGGTCAGCGGATCGCGGATCAGCTCGATCATCTCGCGATCCAGTTCGACGTCGCCGCCCTCGACACCGAGATCGACCGGCTTGCCGAGTTCTGCGGAAAGATCGCGGACGAGACGCGGAATCGACGCGAACAGCTTCTCGATCCGCTGCATCCGCGTGCGCGTGATCGTGTCACGCATATCGGCCACGCACAGCGACAGGCGTTCGAAGGCGCCCTCCACCGCGATGCCGAGATCGGCGTCCTGCAAGCGCCGCGAGAGGTCGTTTCGCGCGAGCACCAGATCGGAAACCCCCGCCATCATCCGGTCGAGCAGGTCGAGCGAAATGCGGATGCTGCGCGCCGCACCGCGCTGCGCATGCGCTTGGGTCTCGGCCGGCGGATCGATCGCGCCACCATCCGCGCGCACGGCCGCGATCAGATGATCGTCGCTGCCATGAACCGCCTCGCCCGTATCCAGTGCTTCCGCGAGTTCCGCGATACGATCGACGATCGCCAGCACGGCGCTCACCAGGGCGCGGTCGGCCGGGCGGGCGCCGTCGCGAACCTGCGCCAGCGCATCTTCCGCTGCATGGCTCAGCCGTTCGAGCCGATCGAGATTGAGGAAGCCGCAGCTCCCCTTCACGGTATGGACGAAACGGAACATGGCATCGAGCCGTTCGCGGTCGGCTGGATCATTCTCCCACGCGACCAGTTCGCCCGAAAGCGCCTCCAGCGTCTCGCGGGTCTCGGCGATGAATTCGGCGAGGATATCGTCCATTGGGTCCGCCAGCAGCTTGGGAAGCCGTCATGGCGGAGGCGTGGTTAAGAAGCCGTTATGCCTGCGCGGCGATCCTATTCGCCAAGGCCGGCGGCAGGCTGAGGAATCGGCCAGGCCTTGCCGGGGTCCGCGCCGATCACCGCGCCGAACAGCAGCGCCGGATCGTCGGGTTCCGAAACCTGGATCACGCCGCCGGTTTCGGACACGATCTGGTGAACGAGCCAGGCCGCGGCGGCGCGCGGCGTCAGCGCATCGGGCGCGACCTCGCCCAACAGCGCCTTGCGCAGTTCGGCGTCGAGCACCAGCCTCGGCCCTTCGGCGCGCACAACGATCTCGGTCCTCACACCGTTGCGTTCCGCGCCAACGTCCAGGCGGCCGCCGCGCACCAGCGCGTCGCCACCCATCAGAGCGAGATTGAGCAGCACCTTGATCGCCGTCTTGCTGAGTGCGGCCTCACCCACCATCCAGCCGAGTTCGATCCGGCCATCGACGCCGAACAAACCCTCGATCGCCGCCTTGGCTTCGCGCGAATCCACTTCCTCGCCGAAACCGCCCGCCGCTCCGAAGGCCAGACGGAAGAATTTCAGCTTGTTCGCAGAGGTCCGCGCGCTTTCGCTGAGCAGTTCCAGGCATCGCGCCCGCATTTCCGGATCATGCTCGTCGGCCAGCAATTCCAGCCCATTGTTGAGCGCACCGACCGGACTCAGCAGGTCGTGGCAAAGCCGCGAGCAAAGCAGGCTGGCGAAATCCACGGTGTTGATCGACATCCCGATCCCTTCATTCGATTGGCGGCCCTTCTGGCGAAGGCAGCGGCCTCATGCAACCAGCGCGATCCGTTGGCAAATCTGTCGGCCCTCCGCATCGTCGCCCAGGCGCCACAATTCGGCGCTGCCGCCCGCCAGAATCAACCAGAGTTTCACGGGCGTTCCGGCCGCCGCCTCACGATCCCGCGCCGATGGCTCCGCCCGGCCGCGCGGATGGCTGTGATAATGACCGATCCATGCCGGCCCGCCCGATCGTTCGGCGCGGACGACGGCGAACAGCGCCTGGGGATCGATCTCGAAGCTGTCCTCGGGCCGTGAGGACATGTTCCGGGCGGCCACCGCCTCCAGGATTTCGGCGTCGTTTCCCAGCAGCAGCCCGCAGATTTCCAGGGTGGGCGCAGCGGCGGCCTCGCCATGCAACCGTTCGAGCAGCCCACTTGAAATTCGCATCGTCATCACCATCTCCGTAGGCGATGGACCGGGGGGTTTCCACTGTCGATGCACGGATCGCGGAAAGCGCGAACGGATGGCGTCTGGACCGCGCGCTTGCAGACGCGGTGCCCACGCTTTCGCGCGAACGGATCAAGGCGCTGATCGCTGGCGGCAAGGTCTCCAACGCCGCGGGAAACACGGTGCGCGATCCTTCGGCCAAGGCCATGGCCGGCATGGCCTTCGCGATCGAGATTCCACTTCCCGAGCCGGCGCATAACGAGGCGCAGGACATTCCGCTTGAGATCGCGTTCGAGGACGAACATCTGATCGTGATCGACAAGCCGGCGGGTCTCGTCGTCCATCCGGCCGCGGGCAATGCGGACGGCACCCTCGTCAATGCGCTGCTCCATCACTGCGGCGGCAGCCTGTCGGGAATCGGCGGCGTGGCGCGGCCCGGCATCGTCCACCGGATCGACAAGGACACATCGGGCCTGATGGTGGCCGCGAAGACCGACCGGGCGCATGAAGGACTCGCCAGGCAATTCGCGGCGCACTCGATCGATCGGCGCTACCGCGCGATCGTGGGCGGCCACCCCGCCCCGCCCGCCGGCACGGTGGACGCGCCGCTGGCGCGTTCGCCCGCCAACCGCAAGAAGATCGCGATCGTCGCGGGCGGCAAGCGCGCGGTGACGCATTATCGGACGATCGAGCCGCTGCTGGGCGCGGCGTTGGTCGAATGCCGGCTGGAAACCGGGCGGACGCACCAGGTTCGCGTTCACATGGCATCGATCGGGCACGCCCTGCTGGGCGACCCGGTTTACGGGCGTCCGAAGGAAGCGCAGCGCATATTGCTGAAACGGCTGGATTTCCACCGCCAAGCACTGCACGCGGCGCATCTGGGGTTCCACCATCCGATCACAAGCGCGACTTTAGCATTCGATAGCAAAATGCCTGCAGATATGCAGGAACTGTTCAGCTCATTGGTGGTATAGAAGTTTCAAGAAAGACCGTGCCTCTATAGGGCGGTCGAAGGGAGTGAATGAAGATCATGGCTGGCAACACCAACGTCCCCGCGACGATCCCTGCTCTGGGTGGTGAACAGAGCCTCAATCGCTATCTGACTGAGATCAAGAAGTTTCCGATCTTGGCGCCCGAGCAGGAATATATGCTCGCCAAGCGCTACCAGGAGCATCAGGACCCGGAAGCCGCGGCTCAGCTCGTCACCTCGCACCTGCGACTCGTGGCCAAGATCGCCATGGGTTATCGCGGCTATGGACTGCCTGTTTCGGAGCTGATCTCCGAAGGCAATATCGGCCTGATGCAGGGCGTGAAGAAGTTCGAGCCCGATCGCGGCTTCCGCCTCGCCACCTATGCGATGTGGTGGATTCGCGCCTCGATCCAGGAGTTCATCCTGCGCTCGTGGAGCCTGGTGAAGATGGGTACCACCGCGTCGCAGAAGAAGCTGTTCTTCAACCTGCGCCGGATGAAGAACAAGCTCGACGCGTTCGAGGACGGCGATCTGCGCCCGGAAGACGTCACCAAGATCGCGACCGATCTCGGCGTGAGCGAGGATGACGTCACCAGCATGAACAGGCGCATGGCGATGGGCGGCGATACCTCGCTCAACGTCTCGATGCGCGAGGACGGCGACGGCCAGTGGCAGGATTGGCTGCAGGACGAAGGTCCGTTGCAGGACGAGCGCATCGCCGATGCCGAGGAACGCGACGTTCGCCACACCATGCTGGTGGAAGCGATGACCGATCTCAACGATCGCGAAAAGCATATCCTGTCCGAACGCCGTCTGGCCGAAGATCCCAAGACGCTCGAGGAACTGAGCCAGGTCTATGGCGTGTCGCGCGAACGCGTCCGCCAGATCGAGGTCCGCGCCTTCGAGAAGCTGCAAAAGGCGATGATGCGCATCGCCGGCGGCAAGGGGCTGCTGCCCGCGCCGGCCTGAGCTTCACAGAGCCAGTAACAAAAAGGGGCCGGCGCCTTCGGGGGCCGGCCTTTTTTTGCGATGTCTGCCGTCGAGCGCATCACCGATGCGGAAAACCGGTTCCCATCCCCTCCTGCGCGGGGACATGCTTTTCCGCGCGATGCTCGCCCTATTCGCATCGCTGATGCGGAAAACCGGTTCCCATCCCCGCCTGCGCGGGGACATGCTTTTCCGCGCGATGCTCGCCCTATTCGCATCGCTGATGCGGAAAACCGGTTCCCACTTTTCCGCGCGATGCTCGCCCTATTCGCATCGCTGATGCGGAAAACCGGTTCCCACTTTTCCGCGCGATGCTCTATCGGTCCTTCGTCGCGTGATTCAGCGGCGGGCAGAAGCGGAGGACATGGATGCTCAAGCTCTTCATCGGCAACAAGGCCTATTCCTCCTGGTCGCTGCGCGGCTGGCTGGCGGTGCGCCAGTCGGGTCTGCCGTTCGAAGAGAATGTCGTTCCGCTTTACGATCAGGACTGGGATCAGCGCCGCGAAGGCGACGAGTTCGCGCCTTCATCGGGCAAGGTGCCGATCCTGTGGGACGACGACGCCGTGGTGTGGGACAGTCTGGCGATCATCGAATATCTCGCTGAAAAGGCGGGGCGCGAGCGTTTCTGGCCCGAAGACGCCGCCGCGCGCGCGATGGCGCGATCGATGGCGGCCGAAATGCATTCGAGCTTCGCCGCGCTTCGGCGCGAGCACAGCATGAATATCCGGCAGATCTACGAGGCGCGCGAACCATCGGACGCGGTCAAGCAGGATATCGTCCGCATCATGCAGCTCTGGGCGGAGGCGCGCGCGCGTTTCGGAGGCGAAGGCGATTTCCTGTTCGGCGATTTCGGCGCGGCGGACATCATGTTCGCGCCCGTGATCACCCGCTTCATCACCTATCAGCTTCCCGTCGCGCGCTTCGCCGAACCCTATATGCGCGCGGTGATCACCCACCCCTTCATGCAGGACTGGATCGCCGGCGCGCAGGAGGAGGACTGGGTGATCGAGAAGTTCGAGCGCCCGCAGGGGGTTTAGAGCGATTTCAAGTCAGACGAACTCATCTGACGACTCGGAAATCGCGGTTCAACAAAGCTTGGAACGCCCGGCAGCCATCATTCGGGCGCGTGGCTGACGAACTCCACCAGCCGGCCATCGGGATCGCGCAGATAGCCGGCATAATAATCGGGATGGATATGCGGCGCGAGCGCGGGTGCACGATCCAGCCGATGACCGGCCTTGCCGCCCACCGCATAGATGGCGTCGACGGTCGCACGATCGGGCGCCGCAAACGCGAAATGCGCGTCCGATGCCGGATCGCCTTCGACCAGGAACAGATCGAGCGAGCGCCCGTCGCCGAAGCCTTTCGCGGCGCCGTCCACCTTCAGCATATAGCCCAGCGGCGCGAGCAGATCGGCGTAGAAGCGCACGCTGGCGGACAGATCGCGTGTCCTGAGTTCGAGATGATCGATCATGATCCTGCTTCCTTCGTAACCAGGCCGGATGCTTCGCCGGGTGGCGGATCGACATTGCCCCCGCAGAGCGGGATCGCGACGCTCCGGCCACGCCACCGTTCGGGATCGGCGATCATCGCGGCGAGCCCCGCGACGCCGGCGGGCTCGACGACCAGCCCGAGATGCTCCTTGACCAGCGCCATCGCCATGCGGATCGCCTCTTCGCTCACCAATGCGACGTCATCGGCAATGCGGCGCACCGAATCGACCGCATAGGGAACGGGCACACGCACCGCGATACCATCGGCAATGGTGGGTGCTTCCGGCGTTTCCACAAGCCGCCCGGTGCGCACCGATTCGGCCATGGCCGGCGCCCGTTCGGCGGCGACCAGCACGACTTCGCAACGCGGCGAAGCATGCTTCATCCATGTGCCGACACCCGAGGCCAGGGCACCGTTGCCGAGCGGAACCAGCACCGCATCGAAGGGGCCCGCCCGTTCGGTCATCTCCAGCGCGAGCGTTCCCGCCCCTTCCGCGATCGCGATTTCGGCGCCGTCCTCGACGAACAACCGCCCTTCCCCACTCGCCATCATCCGTGCGATCCGCTTGGCGTCGTCAAAATCATGGCCGAGCAGGCGGACATCCGCCCCCAGCTTTTCCATCGCTTCGCGTTTGGCGACGACGATGCCGCGCGACGCGACGACGATGAGCGAAAGCTCCCGGCTTCGCGCGGCCCAGGCCAACCCCTGACCGAAATTGCCGGCGGAGGCGCAGATCAATGGCGGCGGCGCATCCAGGCTAGCCAGAAAGGCGCCCGCCCCCCGCCCCTTGAACGAGCGGATCGGATTCGCGGTCTCGTCCTTGAAGGTGACGGCGGCACCGACTTGCCTGTCCAGCACGTCGGATCGCAGGAGTGGCGTGTCGAGAAAGACCGGATCGATGCGGTCGACGGCGGCAAGGATGCCGGATGCGGTTGGATAGGACATCACCGAAGCATAGTTGCTCACAATCGCCGATTTTCGTCGAATGAAGTTCGAATACGCCTGAAATCGGCGAGTTTGAGCATTATCATGCCGGAATCATGCGCAGCAAACTCGACAGATTCGATCGCCATATCCTCGATATCGTCCAGCGCGACGGCGAACTCACGGCCGATGCGATCGGCGACCAAGTGGGCCTGTCGGAATCCGCGACATCGCGGCGGCTGCGGCGGTTGAAGGCGGACGGCGTCATCGCAGCCACCGTCGCCGTCGTCGATCCCGCCGCCGCAGGCAGGCCGACCTTCTTCATCGTCGCCCTCGAGGTCGAGCGCGAGCGCCCGGAGCTGCTTGCCCGTTTGCGCCGCTGGTTCGCCGGCGAGGATCAGGTGCAACAGGTTTATTATGTTACGGGCAGCGCCGATTTCGTGCTGATCGTCACCGCCCCCGATGTCGATTCCTACGATGCACTGATGGCCCGCATGATCGCCGACAACCCCAACGTCCGCCGTTTCACCACCAATGTCGTACTCGGCCTTGGCAAGCGCGGCCTTTTCGTTCCCGTCCGCGGCGACGCGGAATGAGGTCAAGCCGCCCCGGCGACACTCAGAATGCGCTGCCATCCTTCCGTCGCTGTTCGCCCAGCGATGCGAACAGATGCATGTCGATATCGGGATAATGGCAGTCGGTGGCGGCCGGCCTGCCGATCGCGACATAAACGCGGTCGGCGCCGCTTTCGTTGATCAGCACATGGCCGTTCCCGTCATTCTTGGGAAAGGCCGCGATATCGCCGGCGCGCATCGGGTGGCGGCCTTCATCGTCGACGAGCACGGCTTCGCCCGCGATCATCACCACCAATTCGTCCTCGCCTTCGTGCCAATGGCGCTGCGAAGACCAGGCCCCCGGCTTCAGCACGACATGGCTGGCGCCGAAATCGGAGATGCCGCTTGCCGGGGCGAGGCGGCGATACCAGCGCTCCCTCACCACAGCCGCATGTTCGACCGGATAACCCGTGGCGTTGGTCTGCGGAATCGCGTCCAGATCGAGCTTCGGCATCATCTCCCCCGCTATGCAAAGCGCATCACTATCGGTAGGCGCCAGGCATGATTCCGTCCATCGATCCCGTCGATCTCGCCCAGCGCCTGATCGCCTGCCCCAGCATCACGCCCGCCACCGGCGCCGTCTTCGACGTGCTGGAGGAGGCGCTGGTCGCCATCGGCTTCTCGGTCCACCGCTTCGTCGCGGGCGAAGCGCCCGACGGGCCGGTCGAAAACCTGTTCGCCGTGCGCGGCAGCGGCGGACCGCATCTCGCCTATGCCGGGCATCTGGATGTCGTGCCGCCGGGCGAAGGCTGGACGGGCGATCCCTTCACGCCGGAGATCCGGGGAGACCTGCTGTACGGGCGTGGCGCGGTCGACATGAAGGGGTCGATCGCCGCCTTTGTGGCCGCCGCCGCGCGCCATGCCGATCATCCCGGCACGCTGAGCCTGATCATCACCGGCGACGAGGAAGGCTATGCCGTCTACGGCACCGTCGAGCTGATCAGATGGATGACCGCCAACGGCCATCACCCCGATCTGTGCATCGTCGGCGAACCGACATCGGTTTCGCGGCTTGGCGACATGATCAAGATCGGCCGGCGTGGATCGGTCAACATGTGGGTCGAAGTCGCGGGAACGCAGGGTCATGTCGCCTACCCCCATCTGGCCGACAATCCGATCCCGCCGCTCGTCCGCATCCTTTCGCGTATCGAGGCGATCGAACTCGACCAGGGCACCGAATGGTTCCAACCCTCCAATATCGAGATCACCGATATCGAGGTGGGCAATCCCGCGACCAACGTGATCCCGGCAAAGGCGACCGCGCGCCTGAGCATCCGCTTCAACGCGCTCCATACCGGCGAGGCCCTGGCCGAGCGCATCCGCGCGATCTGCGAGGAGGAATCGCCGCGCGCGACACTGACGGCGCGGATTTCCGGCGAAGCCTTCCTGACCGAGCCCGGCGCATTGTCCGATCTGGTTTCCGGCGCCATCCGCGACGTGACCGGCCTGACGCCCGAACTGTCGACCACCGGCGGAACATCGGATGCGCGTTTCCTGGCGCGGCTTTGCCCGGTGGTCGAATTCGGATTGCTCAACGCGACGATGCACAAGCTCGACGAAGCGGCGGCGGTTCAGGATATCGTGGCGTTGACCGACATTTTCGGGCTGGTGATCAGACGGGCGCTCGGGCCAACCTGAGCGCCTTTCAGGCGATCAACGCCTTGCGCCCGCCGTCGGCCCAGCGCAGGAATTCATGCTCGGCCATCGGCATCGCGACCGCGTAGCCCTGCACCGCATCGCAGCCGATCACGCGCAGCACGTCAGCCTGTTCGCGGGCTTCCACACCTTCGGCGATGACGCGATGGCCGAGGCCGTGAATCAGGCCGATCACGGCATGGACGATCGCGCGCGCCTGTTCCGAACTGGTGACGTCCGCGATCATGCTGCGATCCAGCTTCACCTGATCGACCGGCATGTCGCGCAGGCGCGAGAAATTCGAATAGCCCGTCCCGAAATCATCGATCGCGATCAATGCGCCTTCATTGCGCAAGGCCGCCATTTCACTGAACACCGTCTCCCCGCAGGTCATGGCGAGCCCCTCGGTGATCTCGAGTTCCAGCATGCGGGGTGTCGCACCGTGATGCGCCAGCCGATCGCGCAGCCGGACGAAGAAATCGCGTTGCTCGATCTGGCGCGGACTGATGTTGATCGCCAGCCGCTGATCCAGCCCGAGCTTCTCCCAGCGCGCGGCCGTCGCCGCGACGGCGTCGATCACCCAATCGCCGATCTCGACGATCAGGCTGCTCTCCTCGGCGGTCTCGATGAAGGAGCCGGGCAGTTGCAGGCCATGCTCCGGATGATTCCAGCGCAGCAACGCTTCCGCCGAGAGGGTTCGACCACCCACCAGTTCGACCTGGGGCTGGAACGCCAGTTCGAAGCGCGACTCCGTCAGCGCCCGGCGCAGATCGCGCTCAAGGCGCAGCTTCACATCGAGCGCGTCGGCGAGCGAGTCGGTATAGGTCTGCACCTGCGCGCGGCCACAGGCCTTTGCGTGATACATGGCGACATCCGCCGCCTTCATCAGCGTCGTCAGCGAACGACCATGATCGGGATGGAAGGCGAGGCCGATCGAGGCGCCGACGCGGATCGAATGGCCCGACAGATCGATATCCTCGCCCAGCGCGTAAAGGATGCGCTGCGCGACGCGCTGGCCATCCTCGGTCGATGCGATATCGGGCAGGAACATCGTGAATTCGTCGCCGGCAAGCCGCCCGACCCGCCCGGCCCCGCCTCTGCCCGTCGCTTCTTCCGCATTGATCACCGCGCGCAGCCGGTTCGCCACTTTCGCGAGCAACTGATCGCCATGCGCATGGCCAAGGGAATCGTTGACCGATTTGAAATTGTCGAGATCGACGAAAAGCAGCGCCGAGCGCGCGTCCGCCGGCAGTTCGGCCAGAATCCGCTCGACATCGCGCCGGAAATTGGTGCGATTGGCGAGTGTCGTCACCGGATCGTACATGGCCAGATTATGGATGCTGTCGAATGTCGAGCGCGTCTCGGTGAACAGCGCATCCATGCTGTCCGCCAGTTCGGGCAGGAACTCCCTGACCTCCGTGGGCGTGCGCGTCTCGAAATCGCCATGCGCCGCCTGCGCCAGCCGCTTGATCGCGCTGTCGACCGCGGCCGCCACCGATGCGAGCGCGCGATCGGCCGATGCCCAGCTCATCGCGGCGCAGACGATGGCGACGACCAGCGCGTTCGCCGCCGCCGCGCTACCTGTCGGGCTGTTGATCGTGCCGGTCCCGCCCGCGATGATCGCAAGGATGAAGGATCCCGCGCCCACGCACATCGCGAATGCAATGGCCCGGCTCTTGAGCGAAATCCCTTCCATCATGCTCCCACGGTGCGCGACACTGACGTGTCCCCAATCCAGCCATCTGGATTAATTTTTTCTCCCACAAATCCGTAAAGATCGGCTTTACGATGTTAAGCGGTCGCGTTTGAGGATGATGTAGAGCGCACCACTGCCGCCATGACGCGGATGCGCGTTTCGCACCGCGGCTATGCGGCCGGCATGACGGGACGAAGCCAGCCAATCGCCCACGACGCCACGGATCGCGCCACGCCCGCGCCGATCACCGCGCGGCGGCTTGCCGGTGACCAGCAATATCACCCGCGTGCCGCCGGTGATCGCCCGTGCCAGGCTTGAATCGAGCATGCGCCAGGCTGAATCCAGCGTATGGCCGTGCAGGTCGACGGTCATGTCCGGATCGATCACCCCGCGCCGCAACCGTCGATCCCAGCCACCATCGAGCGTATTGGCAGACGCGGGGGCCGCCTTTTCGCCACGCGGGTTTACATCCGCGACGAAGGCGTGCCGTTCGAGAGGCGCGGCCTTGCGGCGTACGGGCGCCACCGTGCCGGCCGGTTCAACCGGCGCGGTGGCGTCGGCCCGTCCGGCGATCGGCGTCACGCTTGCGATCACGCGCGCCCACAGCGCGCGTTCCTCAGCGTCGAGGCGTCGTCCCGCCACCCGGCGTCGCCTCCGCAAGCCGCGCCAGCGTGCCGATGGGCAGCAGCAGGAAAGCCGTTCCACGGCCCGACATGCCGCCGGCAATGGCGCGGGCATCGGCGCCGGCGCCCCAGAATGTGTCGAAGCGATTGGCGCCCTTGATGGCCCCGCCCGTATCCTGCGCCACCCAGATCCCCGCAGCCTCCGCTCGATCCAGCGAGAGGAAGACAGGCGCGCCCAGCGGCACGAAGGCCGGATCGGCGGCGACGGTCGCGCGACCGGTGACCGGCAGGCCCAGCGAGCCCAGCGGCCCCGCCCCGGTCAGTTCGCGGAAGAAGACGAAGCTCTTATTCTCGCGCATCGCCGCCTGGCCCTTCACGGGATCGGCGCGCAGATAGGCCATGATGCCCTGCATGGACCCCTGGCCGCGCGGAATTTCACCGCGATCGATCAGCAGCTTGCCGATCCCGGTATAATCGCGTCCGTTCTGATTGTCGTAGCCGATGCGCATCACGCTGCCATCGGGCAGCAGTAGGCGGCCGGATCCCTGGATCTGGAGGAAGAAGAATTCGACCGGGTCGGCCGCCCAAGCGATTTCGAGGCCCCGGCCGGCAAGCGCGCCTTCTTCGATCTGGGTGCGATCATAATAGGGCACGAAACTGCTGCGATCGACGCGCCCCCGGATACGCTTGCCCTTCAGCGCATCGTTGAACTGACCCAGATCGACATCGATCAGATCGGGCGGGCGGCGATAGACCGGCACCTCATAACCGGGGCGTTTTTCACGCGAACCACGAATTTCCGGCTCGAAATAGCCGGTGGCGTGCGCGGCCCCGGTGCCGATCTGCACCGTCTCGAAATTGCGCCGGAAAAAGCCGGGTGCATCGCTGTCGGGCCAGTTGGCCGCCGCCGCGCAGGCGGGCGCCCAGTCGCTGCCGCGCGTCAGCCCGCTCGCATCCGTGCGGCGCTGGACCGAGGGGCAGGAAATGCGGAAGGCGAGCAGCGCCCTGCGCGCCTGCGCGTCCCCGATCTCGAGCTTGGCGACCGCGATGCCGGCGACGACGCCCTGGGTACGGGCATTGACCGAGTCTGCGGGCGGAGCCGTGGTCGGCACCGCCGCGACAGGGGTCGCAGGTTGCGGGCGCGCGGCCCGTTCCGGTTGTTCAGGCTGAACCTGGGGCCGGGCGGGCTGCGACCGCGCCGGCGCATTCGCCGATGGCGGAACGATCGCCCCCGAACAGGCGGCAAGCGTCAACACGGCGACTGAAGTCGCCGCCCCCCGCCAGAGCGCCATGATCAGGACGCCTCGTCGGTGTCGGTCAGGATCCAGTTGGGATCGTTCGAGCGCAGATTGCGGCTGAACGTCCAGACATCATGGGTGGGCACCGCGTCGCTCAGCGAACCGGCGATGACATTGCCCTCCAGATCGCGCGTCACCGCCGCGATATCGGCATCGAAGCGCACGGTGACGTAAGCCGTCTGCCCCTGCACCTCGGCATCGGAGATCATCGCGCTTTCGATGGTGACCAGCCGGTTGTCGAGCACCTGGCCGGCAGCCTTGCGATCGGCGATCGCTTCGGCAAAGGCGGTGCGCACATCGTCGCCGACGAGTTCGGCGAGCGTCGCCTCGTCACCCGACCAATAGGCTTCCAGCACCATCCGATAAGCAGCCTTCGCGCCCTCGACGAAGCGGGCGGGATCGAACTGGGGATCGATGCCGGCGATCGCGCGGACGCCGCGGATCGCGGCCGGGCCGACCGACGGATCGCCCACGGCACGCGCTTCCGGGCTGATGTCGGGAATCGGCGCGCTGGGCCGTGCGGGCGCGATGCGTTCGTCGGCGGTGCGCGGCAGCGGCTGCTGCTCATGGCCAGTCCGCTTGCCCAGCACGGCATAGAGCCTGAAAGCCAGGAAAAGCGTCACCAGGGCAAGAATGACAACCGTTACCACAAAACCTCCGATCGCGCGTCGCCCCTCTACATAGGCGCTTGACGCGTACGTTTCAAATCATCGTCCAACAATGCGGTTCCGCACTGCCCGGCATTGCCCTTGGCAACGGCGCCTGCTAGCGCGCGCGACATCTTTTCAAGGTATCGAGGACTATCGGGACATGGCCGAAGAAGAAGGCGCGATCAACCAGAACGAGCCGCTGGCGAACGGTGAGGACACCCTCCCCCAGGTCGGCGTCATTTCGCAATATGTGAAGGATTTCTCGTTCGAGAACCCCAATTCGCCGGCCGTCTATCAGTGGCCCGGCCAGCCCAAGATTGACATCCAGTTCAACATCGGCGCCAATCAGGTCGGCGAGGACGTCCATGAGGTCGTGCTGAAGATCGACGCGCGCGCCGAGGCGGAGGACGGCCAGGTGGCCTTCCAGGTCGAGCTTGCCTATGCCGGCCTCTTCGGGCTGCGCAACATTCCCGACGAACAGCTTCAGCCCTTCCTGCTCGCGGAAGCGCCCCGCATCCTGTTCCCCTTCGCCCGTCGCATCCTTGCCGACGCGGTGCGCGACGGCGGCTTCCCGCCGCTGATGCTGGAGCCGATCGATTTCGGCGGCCTCTACATGAGCCAGGTCCAGGCACAGACCGATCTGGCCACCGCGGAAACCGGCGGCCAGGCCTGATCAGGGCCAGGACCATGATCACATCATGGTCTCAAACCATTAGGAATAGAGCCCGATCCACGCCATCGGTGGAAGCGCCAAGCGCTTCCACCTCAAGCGATCGGGCTCCAGGGAGGAGCATGGGATGAACCTCCTCAAATCGATGGGCACGATCGGGGGGCTGACCATGGTCAGCCGCGTCTTTGGCTTCGCGCGCGAAATGCTGATGTCACGCATCATGGGTGCGAGCGGCGCCGCCGACGCCTTCCTGGTCGCCTTTCGCCTGCCCAACACCTTCCGCCGCCTGTTCGGCGAAGGCGCCTTTTCCGCCGGCTTCGTGCCGCTGTTCAGCCAGCGCTTCCACGGACCCGGTGGCATGGAGGAGGCCAAGCGCTTCTCGGAAGAGGTGCTGGCCTTTTTCGTCCCCGCGCTTCTCGTGTTCACGGCGATCTTCGAAGTGGCGATGCCGCTGTTCGTGTGGGCGATCGCATCGGGCTATGCCGACGAACCCGAGAAGTTCGCGCTGACGGTGTTCCTCAGCAGGATCACCTTTCTCTATCTGTTGCTGATCAGTCTGGTGTCCTTCTTCTCGGGCATCCTCAATTCGCTGACCAAATTCGCGGCCGCCGCCTTCGCGCCCGCCCTGCTCAATGTCGCCATGTTGATCGCGCTGCTGGTGGTGCCCACCGGCGGCGAACGGAGCGCCACCGCGCTTGCCGTCGGCGTTACCGCAGGCGGCGTGCTGCAATTGCTGCTGTTGTGGAACAGCGCGCGCAAGGCCGGCGTCTCGCTGACCCTGCGCCGCCCGAAGATGACGCCCGACGTCCGGCAGTTCTTCGTCGTCGTGATCCCGGCCACGCTCGGCGCAGGCGTCTACCAGATCAGCCAGCTGATCGACACGTTCTTCGCCACGCGGCTTCCCGAAGGCTCCATGAGCTATCTCAATTATTCGGACCGGTTGAACCAGTTGCCGCTGTCGGTGATCGGCACCGCGCTTGGCACCGCGATCCTGCCGCATATCAGCCGCTTCATCAGTCAGGACAATCCGGGCGAGGCGGCCAAGGTCCAGGGACAGGCCGTCGATCTCTCGATGCTGCTCTGCCTGCCGGCGGCGATCGCGCTCGGCGTCGCCGCGCCGCCGCTTGTCGCCGCGCTGTTCCAGGGCGGCCGTTTCACCGCCTATGACGCGATGGTGACCGGCAATGTCCTCGCACTGATCGCTTCGGGCCTGCCCGCCTATGTGCTGGTCAAGGTGATCACGCCCGGCTTCTATGCGCGCAAGGACACGAAAACGCCGGTCAAGACCGCGGCGATCGTGCTGATCGCCAATGTCGTCCTCAATTTCGCGCTGATTCCACCCTTCGGCATCTATGGCCTCGCCATGGCGATCTCCGCCTGCTCCTGGCTCAACGCGATCATGCTCTACGTCATCCTCAGCCGTCGCGGGCATTTCCGTATCGAAGGCTGGTTGTGGAGCCGGATCGGCCGGCAATTGCTGTCGGGCCTCGTCATGGCTGCCGCTTTATGGGGCACCCGCTCGCTGCTGGGCGACTGGTTCGCGGGCTCCGTCGGCCAGCGCATGATCGGTGTGGTGGCACTCTGCGGCGTCGGCGGCTTCGTTTATTTCGCTACCGCATTCGTCGTGGGCGGCATCGACCGCAACGCGATCCTTATCCTCCTCCGCAAGAAGAAAGCTGTCTGATGCGCGTCCTTTCTGGAATCCAGACCACCGGGAATCTCCACCTCGGCAATTATCTGGGCGCGATCAAGAATTGGGTGAAGATGCAGGACGAGGCCGAATGCCTCTATTTCCTGGCCGATCTTCATGCGATCTCGATCCACAACGACCCTGCCGAACTGACGCGCAACACCCGCGACATGGCGGCGGCGCTGATCGCGTCGGGCATCGATCCCAACCGGTCGATCCTGTTCAATCAGGCGCAGGTGCCCGCCCATCCAGAATTGGCCTGGCTGCTCAACGGCACCGCGCGGATCGGCTGGCTCAATCGCATGACCCAGTTCAAGGAAAAATCGGGCAAGAACCGCGAGAGCGCGAGCGCGGCGCTCTATGTCTATCCCGTGCTCCAGGCGGCGGACATCCTGCTCTATCAGTCGACCCATGTGCCCGTGGGCGAGGATCAGCGCCAGCATCTGGAACTGACGCGCGACATCGCGATCAAGTTCAACCAGGATTTCGGACGCGACGTGTTCACGATCCCCGACGCCTATATTCCCAAGACGGCGGCGCGGATCATGTCGCTGCGCGACGGCACCGCGAAAATGTCCAAGTCCGATCCGTCGGACATGAGCCGCATCAACCTGGCCGACGATACCGATACGATCGCCCAGAAGATCCGCAAGGCCAAGACCGATCCCGAGCCGCTGCCCGACAATGAGGATGCGCTGGAAGGCCGCCCGGAAGCGCGCAATCTGGTCAATATCTATGCGACCCTGGCGGACACGACGCCGGAAGCCGTGCTCGCCCAATATGCGGGCCAGGGCTTCGGCCAGTTCAAGCCGGCGCTCGCCGATCTGATGGTGACCGTGCTCGGCCCGATCACAGCGCGCTACAATGAGCTGCGCAGCGATACCGCGCAGCTCGACGACTATCTGGCGCTCGGCGCCCAGAAGGCGCGGACATTGGCGCAACCGACGCTCGACGCCGCCTATGATGCGCTGGGTCTGGTCAGGGGGCGATAATCGCTGGCCAAGGCGGACGAAGCGTGCAACCTCATCGATCAGCGGTGCGTTCAATCGCTATTCATGCGGTTTGACATAAACGTCTACGTCACTGAAACATCGAATGGTTTCACCCCGAAGGGTCAAGGTCATGTCTATCGTCCGTAAAATCGTGTTGGCCGCCGCACCGATCGCCCTGATCGCGCTTGGCGGCTGCACCACCGGGCTGACGTCCAACGTCACCCGCTTCCAGCAAATGCCGACGCCGCAGGGCCAGAGCTTCGCAGTCGTCGCGCGCGACCCCGCATTGCAGGGCAGCCTTGAGTTCGCCCAATATGCCCGGCTCGTCGAAGCGCGGCTGGCCGATCAGGGCTATGTCCGCGCGGAATCGCCGGCCAGCGCCAGCCTGCTCGTCAAGCTCGACTATGGCGTCGACAAGGGCCGCGAGAAGATCCGCAGTTCACCCTTCGCCTATGGCGCGGGCTGGAATCGCGATCCCTTCTTCTGGGGCCCCTATCGCCGCTGGGGCCGTGGCGGCTTCATCTACGGCTTCCACGATCCGTTCCTCTTCGGTGGCTATGGCTATAACGATGTCGAGAGCTACACGGTCTTCACAGCCGATCTCGATATGGTGATCGAGCGCCGCACCGGCGAGCGCGTGTTCGAGGGTGAGGCCAAGGCGCAGTCGCGCAGCGACGACCTGACCTATCTCGTACCGAATCTCGTCGAAGCGATGTTCACGGGTTTCCCGGGCAATTCGGGCGAGACGATGCGGATCACCGTTCCGCCCCCGCCCAAGGGCTGACACCCACATCTCATATCGCGGATATGAAAAGGGCGCCTTGCCAATCCGGCACGGCGCCCTTTCTTTTGAAATGCGGACGCTGCGGGATACAGCACCCGACGGGCGCTCCGCCCTTCAGCTCTCCAGTTCGCGGATCAGCGAGCGGACATCCTTGTCGATATCGATATCGCTTTCGCGCAGCTTCTCGATCTGGCGAACCGCATAGATCACCGTCGTATGGTCGCGGCCGCCGAACTTGCGTCCGATTTCGGGCAGCGAGCGCGGCGTCATCCGCTTCGCCAGATACATGGCGATCTGGCGCGGGCGCGCGACTGCGCGCGCACGGCGCGCCGACACCATGTCGTTCTGGCGGATGTTGAAATGCGCGCACACCCGGCGCTGGATCTCGTCGATCGTGACGCGGCGCTGGCTGGCCTGCAGCACATCGGCCAACACTTCCTGCGCGAACTCGATATCGATCGGCCTGCAGTTGAGCTGGCCATAAGCCACGACGCGGTTGAGCGCCCCCTCCATCTCGCGGATGTTGCTCGCGATGCGATGCGCCAGCATCTCGATCACATCCTCCGGGATGGTGACGCCCTGCACCGTCGCCGCCTTGCGCTGCAGGATGGCGAGCCGGAGCGCATGGTCCGCAGGCTTGATGTCCGCGACCAATCCCATCGACAGGCGCGACAGAATGCGCCCCTCGACGCCCTCGAGCGCCTGCGGCGAACGATCCGCGCCGATCACCAGCCGGCGCCCGCTCGTCATGATCTCGTTGACGGTGTGGAGGAATTCCTCCTGCGTCGATCCCTTGCCCGCGATGAACTGGATATCGTCGATCATCAGCAGGTCGGCCGACCGCAGCCGCGCCTTGAAGCCCAGCGTATCCTTCGCGCGCATCGCCGAGACGAATTCGACCATGAACTTCTCGGCGGACATGTAGAGGATGTTCGCCTGAGGATTATGGCTGCGAAAGGCATGGCCGATCGCGTGCATCAGGTGGGTCTTGCCCTGTCCGGTGCCGCCATGGATGAAGAGCGGATTGAAGAGCACCGCTCCGCCCTCTCCCAGCATCCGCGCCGCGTTCGCCGCAAGCGCATTGGCTTCGCCGGCGACGAAAGTGTCGAAGGTGAAGCGCGGATCGAGCAGGCTGCCGGATGCCGGAGCAGCACCGGCCGCTTCCGCAGCCACGGGCGCCTCGTCGGCAGGGACTTCGACCGGCGCGGCGTAGACGGCGCGCGACTCGCCCTCTCCGGCGACGATTTCGACGGCACGGACGCCGCAATTCGCTGCGCGCCATGCCAATGCCAGGCGTTCGGAGAAATGCGACTCGACCCAGCGCGCCATGAACGCCGAAGGGAGGACCAGTTCGACGGTGGCGTCGGCGGCACGGAAACGGCCGAGCCCGATCGGCTTCAGCCAATGATCGAAGGTACGCGCGCCGCAATCCCGGCGCAGGCCTGTCCGGACGGCTTCCCACGCCTGAGCAAGCGTCGTGCCTTCCACCGCCAGTCCATCGCCTCCCAACGCCATTATGCTTGAACCCTCACCCTTCATTCACGCGGGCAGCCCCCCGCCAGTTCGCTCGCACAGCGATCCCACGGCCGGAACAACTGGTCGCGGCGCGGAAACGCTAAGGTGTGCTGTTCCGGAAACCGATTCGATCGCCGGCAAGAGGGGTTTTGTGAGACGGTCTGGGTCCGGGATCAAGGCCGGCCATGTCAAAAATTTGAAATAAAGATGCTTGACGGCGGAAATCCGCGATATCCGTCAACATATTGGTTTTAAACGATTTTAGAATCGATGCCGAATCGTAACCATCGCGAATCGCGGGAAAAGCTGACGTTACAATCGCGTGACGGAAAAATGAAAAAAGCCCGCCGGCAAAACTGCCGACGGGCTCCGAACTCTGAAAGCCGAAACGACTCAGCCGAGCGCGGCGACTCGCTTGGTCAGGCGCGCGAACTTGCGCGACGCGGTATTCTTGTGGAGCACGCCCTTGGCGACGCCACGCGCCAGCTCCGGCTGGGCAGCGGCGAGCGCAGTGGCCGCATCATCCTTCTTGCCGGCTTCGAGCGCGGCTTCCACTTTCTTGATGAAAGTACGGATACGGCCGATGCGGTTGCCGTTGATCTCGGCGCGACGCTCGTTGCGGCGGATGCGCTTCTTTGCCTGCGGCGTGTTCGCCATTCTCTGATGCCTCTGCTTCTCGAAAAAACAAGGCGCGGAGTGGCCCGCGCCCGGAAAGCGGCTCCCTTAGTCAGGTTTCCGCAATTGGTCAACCGCTCAGCGCTGGCATTTCGCGCAGAAAAAGGTCGATCGCCCACTGTCCACGCACCGCTCTACCGGCTTGCCGCAACTCGGGCAATCCAGGCCTTCTCGCCCGTAAACGCGCCATTGCTTGAAGAAATAGCCGAGTTCGCCATCGGGCCTGGCATAATCGCGCAATGTGGATCCGCCGGCTTCGATCGCGGACGCGAGCACCGCCTTGATCGCCGCAACCAGCGGGTCGAGTCGCTTGCGCGCGATTCGACCACCCGCCGTTGTCGGCGCGATTCCCGCGATGTGCAGCGCCTCGCACACATAGATATTGCCCAGCCCCGCCACGACTCGCTGATCGAGCAGCAGCGCCTTCACGGGCGCGATCCGATCCGCGAACGCCTCCGCCAGATGCGCCGCGTCGAACACATCGTCGAGCGGCTCGGGGCCAAGCGTCGCGAAAGGCGCGAAACCGGCGAGCGCGGAGGTCTCGACCAGATCGAGCGAGCCGAATCGCCGCGGATCGTTGAGCGCCAGCCGCCGCCCGTCCGCCGTTTCGATCACCAGATGATCGTGCGTCCCGATATCCTCCGGATCGACTCGCCACCGGCCGGACATGCCGAGATGGAAGACCAGCGTGTCCCCCCTGTCGGTGTCGATCATGCCATATTTGGCGCGCCGCCCCAGCCCGGTCACCCGGGCGCCGGTCATGCGCTGGCGCAGATCGGGCGGAATCGCGCGGCGCAGATCCGGCCGGCGCGGCTCGACACGGGTGAGTTCGGCGCCCTCCAGCACGGAACGCAATCCGCGCACGGTGGTCTCGACTTCGGGAAGCTCTGGCATGGCGTCGGCTTAACAGCCTTTGGCCCTTCAACAAGAGCCGTTCACGCTCTAGAGCAGCGCGCATGACCGACACCGTCTCCTTCGGCTATGAGGATGTGGCCCCAGAGGAAAAGACCGCGCGCGTGCGCGGCGTCTTCTCCAGCGTCGCCTCCAGCTACGATCTGATGAACGACGCCATGTCCGGCGGCATGCACCGCTTGTGGAAGGACCGTTTCGTCCGCCGCGTGAAGCCCCGCGCGGGCGAACGCATTCTCGACGTCGCGGGCGGCACGGGCGATATCGCCTTTCGCATGGCAGCATCGGGCGCAAGCGTCACCGTATCGGACATCAATCCGGAAATGCTGGGCGTCGGCATGGAACGTGCGGCCAAGCGCGGCATCGAAGGGCTGACCTGGCAGGAGGAGAATGCGGAGACGCTGAGCTTCGCCGATGCCGGCTTCGACGCCTATACGATCGCCTTCGGCATCCGCAACGTCACCCGCATCCAGCAGGCGCTGTGTGAGGCGCATCGCGTGCTCAAGCGCGGCGGGCGCTTCTTCTGCCTCGAATTCTCGACGACCCTGTGGCCGGGTTTCGCGGAGATCTACGACGCCTATTCGCACAAGCTGGTGCCGAAGCTGGGCAAGGCGCTGGCCAATGACGAGGACAGCTATCGCTATCTGATCGAATCGATCCGCCGCTTCCCCGACATGAAGAGTTTCGAAGGCATGATCGCCAAGGCCGGCTTCGTCCAGACCCGCGTCGAACCGCTGCTCGGCGGACTTGTCGCCATTCATAGCGGCTGGAAGATTTGACCCGTCCCTCCGTCCATCTCTGGCGCCTCCTGAAATGGGGCCGCACCCTGGCGCGCCATGGCGCGCTGACCGGCATCGAGCGCGATCCTCTGACGCCGCCGCGCGTGCGCAGGCTCGTCCGCCTCGCCCGCTTCGGCGCGCGCGTGCCCAGGCAACCGCGCTATGCCGATGCCTTCCAGGCGATCGGCCCCGCCGCGATCAAGCTCGGCCAGTCGCTCGCGACCCGTCCGGACCTCGTCGGTGAAGTCGCCGCGCACGATCTGCTGCGTCTGCAGGACGCGCTGCCGCCCGCCCCGTTCGAGCAGATCCGTGACAGCATCGAAACGGCGCTGGGCAAGCCGATCGAGGCCCTGTTCCAATCGATCGACCCCGATCCCGTCGGCGCCGCCTCGATCGCGCAGGTGCACAAGGCGGTCACCACCGATGGCCGCACCGTCGCGGTCAAGGTGCTGCGCCCCGGCATCGAGGATGACTTCGCCGAAGCGCTCGAAACCTATGAATGGGCGGCGGCACAAGCCGAGTCGCTGGGGGGCGAGATCGCCCGGCTTCGTCCCCGGCTCGTCATCGCCACCTTCCGCCAATGGACGATGCGCGAGCTCGACCTGCGGCGCGAGGCGGCATCCGCGTCCGAACTGGCCGAGGCGATGGCAGCGGAACCCGGCTATCATATTCCGACCATCGACTGGCAACGCACCGCGCGCCGGGTGATGACGCTGGAATGGCTCGACGGCATCAAATTGTCGAAGCGCGACGCCCTGATCGAGGCGGGTCATGATCCCGCCATACTCGCCGCCAGACTGGTGCGCGCGTTCCTGCGCCAGGCGATCGCCGAGGGCTTCTTCCACGCCGACCTCCACCAGGGCAATCTGTTCGCGCTGCCCAATGGCGATCTGGCCGCGATCGATTTCGGCATCATGGGCCGCATCAACCGCCAGGCGCGGATGTGGCTGGCCGAAATCCTCTATGGGCTGCTGACCGGCAATTACCGCCGCGTCGCCGAGATCCATTTCGAAGCGGGCTATGTGCCGGCCCACCATAATGTCGACGAGTTCACCACGGCGCTGCGCGCGGTGGGCGAGCCGATCCGGGGCCTGCCAGTCAAGGACGTGTCGATCGGGCAGATGCTCGACGGGCTGTTCGCGATCACGCGCGATTTCGACATGCAGACCCAGCCGCATCTGCTGCTGCTGCAAAAGACGATGGTGATGGTCGAGGGCGTCGCCCAATCGCTCGATCCCGACATCAACATGTGGGACGTGTCCGGCCCGTTCGTGAAGGAATGGCTGCGAACCGAACTGGGGCCGGAAGCCATGGTCGCCGATCGGCTGATCCAGGACTTCCGCACGCTGCGCAACCTGCCCGACCTGATCCGCCGGATCGAGGCGCAATATCCCAAGCCCGGCGCGGCGCCGCCGCCGCCGCCGCTGCGCGAGGTGGAAGTGATCCGCATCGGCGGCGGCTGGCGCTATGCGGTGGTGGCCGCGCTCGCCGCCGGAGCCGGCGCGGCGGCGATGGCGGTTTTCGGCTGAGGCGATGGCTTCGCCGCCATCCGCGCTGCGGTCGATACCATCGCATTTCTCACCCGAGCGACTGGCAGATGTCGACGCCCGGCTGGCGGGCATCATCCGCGATCATCACGTCACGATCGGGCTGGCGATCGAAAGCGGCAGCAGGGCCTGGGGCTTCCCCTCGCCCGACAGCGACTATGACTGCCGCTTCCTGTTCGTGCGCCGAAGGGAGGACTATCTCTCGCCCTGGCAGAAGCGCGATGTCATCGAGACGCCGCTCGAGCACGATATGGACGTCAATGGCTGGGAGCTGGGCAAGGCGATCAAGCTGCTGCTCAAGGGCAATGCGGTCGTCATCGAATGGCTGATGTCGCCGATCGTGTACCAGGGCGCACCGGAGTTTCGCGACGGGCTGCTCGGCCTCGCCAATGCCCATACCGATCGCGCCGCGATCGCACGTCATTATCTGCATCTGGGCGAACGACAGCGGAACACCTATTTCGCCGATCACAAGGCGATCTCGCTCAAGAAGATCTTCTATGCGCTGCGCCCAGCCACCGCGCTGCGCTGGCTGCGCCTTCATGCCGAGGCTGCGATCGCACCAATGGATTTTCCCACCCTGCTCGAACAATGCGATCCACCCGAAGCGGTGGTGCGACTCGGTCACGAGTTGATTGAACGCAAAGCGGTGACGCGCGAACTGGGATCCGGCCCGCTGCCTCCACCGCTCCGCGATTTCATCGACGACGAGTTCGCGGCTGCCCGCGCCTGTTTTCCCGCCCGTGCTCATCGAATATCCGAAGACGCAAGGCGCGATGCAGCGGCATTTTTTCGGTCGATGCTGCGCGACTGACGCTACTCCTGTATCGTGCGCGACATTGCCCAAACCGGCTTCGCATCTCGACAGGCGCACTGCCGCAAGGCATGAGTGCCGACGATGACGGCAAAGCGCATCCTCCTGATCGTCGGCGGCGGAATCGCCGCCTATAAGGCCTGCGAGCTGATCCGCCTGATCCGCAAGGCCGGCATGTCGGTGCGCTGCGTGCTGACCGAGGGCGGCGCGCATTTCGTGACGCCGATGACGCTGGCGGCGCTCTCCGAACAGCCTGTTCACACCAATCTCTTCGACCTGAAGGACGAGGCGGAGATGGGTCATATCCAGCTCAGCCGACAGGCGGACCTGGTCGTGATCGCGCCTGCCACCGCCGATCTGCTCGCCAAGATGGCGGCGGGCATTTCGGACAGTCTGGCGACGACATTGCTGCTCGCCACCGACAAGCCGGTGCTGGCGGCGCCCGCGATGAACGTGCGCATGTGGCAGCATGCCGCGACGCGCCGCAACGTGGCGCAACTGCGCGCCGATGGCGTGACGATCATGGATCCCGACGAAGGCCCGATGGCCTGCGGCGAGTACGGCCCCGGCCGCCTGCCCGATCAGCAGGCGATCATGGCCGCGATCCAGGCGCATTTCGCGCGTGGAAACGCGCTGGCCGGCCGCCATGTGCTTGTCACGGCGGGGCCGACGCACGAACCGATCGATCCGGTGCGCTACATCGCCAATCGTTCGTCGGGCAAGCAAGGCTTCGCGATCGCCGGCGCACTCGCCGCGCTGGGCGCGCGCGTGACGTTGGTCGCGGGGCCGGTCACTCTGCCCACGCCGATGGGCGTAACGCGCATCGACGTCGAGACCGCGCGCGAAATGGCGGCTGCGGTCGATGCCGCGTTGCCCGCCGATGCCGCGGTGATGGTGGCGGCGGTCGCCGACTGGCGCACCGAGGCCAGCCCGGAAAAGATCAAGAAGACCGGTGACGGCGCGGTGCCCGCGCTCCACTTCACCGAGAATCCCGACATCCTCGCGACGCTCGCGGCCTCGCCCGCACGCCCCAGGCTGGTGATCGGTTTCGCGGCGGAGACCGAGAAGCTCATCGAGCATGCGACGGCCAAGCGCGCGCGCAAGCGGGCCGACTGGATCGTCGCCAACGATGTCTCGGTCGATGTGATGGGCGGGGAGCGCAACAGCGTCCATATTGTCACCGCCGATGGCGTCGAAAGCTGGGAAACCTTGCCCAAACAGGCTGTCGCCGACCGTCTGGCCGCGCGGATCGCGCAGGCGCTGGCGTGACACGCGACTGGCTGCTGCTGCGTCCGCTTGCCGCGCTCGGCGATCTGGCGCTGCTGACGGCGCGGCTGCTCACCGGCAGCTTCCTGATCCATGGCGTGCTCGACAATATCCTGAGCCACGAGCGCATGGCGGAGTTCGCCGGCTTCCTTGCCGCCAATGGCTTCGCGGCGCCCGGCCTGATGGCGCCGCTCTCCGTCTGGATGCAATTCACGATCGGCGTCGCGCTCGTCCTGGGCCTGCTCACGCGCTGGGCGGGGCTGCTGCTCGCCTTCAATTTCACGGTCGGCGTGGTGATGGTCCATCTGGCGCAGAGCTTTCGCGAGATCTGGCCCGCGGCGGTGCTGATCGCGCTGGGCCTGCTCTTCGCCACGCTGGGCGCCGGCCGTATCGCTCTCGATCGATTCCTCGAAAGGACATCATGACAATCACGATCGCGCTGAAGCGCCTGCCCCATGGCGAGGGTCTGCCCCTGCCCGCCTATGCGACCGAACATGCCGCCGGCATGGACGTGGTCTCGGCCGAGGACGTGACGCTCGCGCCCGGCGGCCGCCATGCCGTCGCGACCGGCTTCGCCATGGCGATCCCGGCGGGCTATGAAGTGCAGGTGCGGCCTCGCTCCGGCCTCGCGCTCAAGCACGGCATCTCGCTGCCCAATACGCCCGGCACGATCGACGCCGATTATCGCGGCGAACTGAAGGTCATCATGATCAACCTGGACAGCGAGCCGTTCGAGATCGCGCGCGGCGACCGGATCGCGCAGCTCGTCGCCGCGCCCGTCCAGCCGGCGATCTTCGCCGAGGTCGATTCGCTCGACGAGACCGCGCGCGGCGCCGGCGGGTTCGGCTCGACCGGCGTTCGCGGCTGACCGCGATGGACCTGACCGACGAGGAACTGGACCGCTATGCCCGGCATATCGTGCTCAAGCAGGTCGGCGGCACGGGCCAGGGCCTGATCAAAAAAGCGCGCGTCACCGTGATCGGCGCGGGCGGCATCGGTTGCCCGGCGATCCAGTATCTTGCGGCCGCCGGCGTCGGCGCGCTCACCATCATCGACGATGATCGGGTGAGCCTGGCCAATCTCCAGCGCCAGACCCTGTTCACCACCGGCGATGTCGGCGCGCTCAAGGCCGAACGCGCGGCCGATGCGGTGCGCGCGCTCAATCCGCATGTTGCAGTCACCGCGCAGGTCGCGCGGATCACCGCCGCCAATGTCGCCGAGTTGATCGTGGACACCGATGTGGTGCTCGACGGATGCGACAATTTCGCGACGCGGCTGCTGGTGTCGGACCATTGCACGCGCGTGCATATCCCGTTGGTTTCGGCCGCGATCGGGCAGTTTCAGGGGCAGATCGGCACGTTCCGCGGCTGGGAGGCCGGCGCCCCCTGCTATCGCTGTTTCGTCGGCGATGCGCATGACCCCGATGATTGCGACAGTTGCGCCGAACAGGGCGTGCTGGGCGCGATGGCGGGCATGATGGGCAGTTTCGCGGCGATGGAGGCGATCCGGCTCGTCACCGGCTTCGGGCCGGAAGCGACCGGCAAGCTCCATGTCTTCGATGGCATCGCGCCGATGATGCGGACGATCCGGCTGCCCAAGGATCCTGCCTGCAGAACCTGCGGACAATGAGCGTGCGGATCCGCCCCTGCCGGGAAGCGGATCTTGGGGCTTGGACAGCGCTGCGCGAAGCCCTGTGGCCCTGGCTCAAGGACGAACCTGACGTCATGGCGGCGCAGATGCTCTCGCGCGGCGATGCGGCGGTTCTGCTCGCCGTCGATACGGACGATCTGGCGGTCGGCTTCGCCGAGGTCGCGCTGCGCCGCGATTATGTGAACGGATGCGAAACTTCGCCGGTCGGTTTTCTCGAAGGCATTTATGTCGATCCGGCACACCGGCTGGGCGGCGTCGCCCGCGCGCTGTGCGAAGAAGCCGAGCGCTGGTCCGCGCGCCACGGCTGCACCGAATTCGCCTCCGACGCGCTGCTCGACAATGTCGCGAGCCACGCGATGCACGACGCGCTCGGCTTCGAGGAAACCGAGCGCGTCGTCTATTTCCGGAAGATGCTGCCGACGCGGTAGAAAGCTACTCGGCCTTCGCCTTCTTGGCCGGGGCCTTTTTCTTCGCGGGCGCCTTCTTGGCCGCAGGCTTCTTCTTGCCCTTGCCCTTCGCCGGCCCCGCGGCCGCCCGCGCATCGATCAGTTGCGCCGCTTCTTCCAGCGTCAGCGCATCCTTGTCGATCGTCTTCGGCAAGGTCGCGTTGGTCGTGCCGTCGGTCACATAGGGGCCGAAGCGCCCCTCCATCAGCTTGATCTCGGCTTCGGTGCGCGGATGGGCGCCGAGCACGCGCAGCGGCTCGCGCGAGCCGCGCTGCGGGCGTCCGCCGCCCGCCGCCGCCTCCGCGAGCTTGACCACGGCCGCATTCATGCCCGTCTCGAACACCTCGGCGGTGGAGGTCAGCCGCGCATATTTGCCGTCATGGGCAAGATAAGGTCCGTAGCGCCCGATGCTGGCGGTGATCGGCTTGCCGCTCTCGGGATGGTCGCCGATCGTGCGCGGCAGCGAGAGCAAACGCACCGCCCAGTCGAAATCGAGTTCGATATCCTTGGGGATCGACGAGCGCTTGGCTTCCTTGCCGTCGCCAAGCTGGACATAGGGGCCGAACCGCCCCGACCGCTTGGAGACTTCGAGACCGGTCTCCGGGTCGCTGCCCAGCACCTCCGGCCCCGTATCGCCACCCTGATCGCCGCTGCCGCCCGCCTGCGCGAAACGGCGGGTATATTTGCATTCGGGATAGTTGGAGCAGGCGATGAACGCGCCGAAGCGCCCACCACGCAGCGACAGCCGCCCTTCACCGCAATTGGGGCACAGCCGGGGGTCGCTGCCGTCCTCCTTCTCGGGGAACAGCAGGGGCGCCAGGAACTCGTCGAGCGCGGCGGTGATGTCCGACGGCTTCTGCTCCATCACCTCCGCGGTACGCGGCTTGAAATCGCGCCAGAAGGCTTCCAGCACCTTCTGCCACTGTGCACGGCCGCCCGAGATCTCGTCGAGCTCGTCCTCAAGCTCGGCGGTATAATCATAGCTTACATAGCGCTCAAAAAAGCGTTCCAGGAACGCCGTGACCAGCCGCCCGCTTTCCTCCGCGAAGAAACGATTCTTCTCGACGCGAACATAGGAACGATCCTTAAGCGTCTGAAGAGTCGACGCATAAGTCGATGGCCGGCCGATGCCGAGTTCCTCCAGCTTCTTGACCAGGCTCGCTTCCGAGTAACGCGGTGGCGGCTGGGTGAAATGCTGTTCGGCATGGACGGCCTTCTTGGCGGGCGCATCGCCTTCGGACATGCGTGGCAGGCGGCGCGAATCCTCGTCGCCCTCATCGTCCCTGCCTTCTTCGTACAGGGCCAGATAGCCGGGGAAGAGCACGACCTGCCCGGTCGCGCGCAGCCCGGTCTGGCCGGTGCCGTCGGCGAAATCCACGGTGGTGCGCTCCAGCCGGGCCGACGCCATCTGGCTCGCCAGCGCGCGCTTCCAGATCAGATCGTAGAGCCTGGCATGATCGCCCGAGCCGAGCTTGTCCTTCGAGAAATCAGTGGGGCGGATCGCCTCGTGCGCTTCCTGCGCATTCTTGGCCTTGGCGGTGTACTGGCGCGGCTTGTCGGGCACATAGCTGCCGTCATAGCGGTTCGCGATCGCGCCCCGTGCCGCGGAGATGGCGCTCGCGTCCATCTGGACGCCGTCGGTCCGCATATAGGTGATCGCGCCGTCCTCGTAGAGATTCTGCGCCACCCGCATCGTATGGCTGGCGGAGAAGCCCAGCTTGCGCGCGGCTTCCTGCTGCAATGTCGAGGTGGTGAAGGGCGGCGGCGGATTGCGTGTGAGCGGCTTGGTCTCGACCGAGGCGACGCTGAACCGTCCCGATTCGACCGCGGCCTTCGCCGCTTCGGCATCGCCCTTGTTGCCCAGCGTCAGCCGTTCGACCTTCTCGCCCTTCCAGCGCGAAAGACGCGCGACGAATGCCTGGCCGTCCTGCTCCATATCGGCCGTGACCGACCAATATTCCTGCGGGCGGAACTGCTCGATCTCGCGCTCTCGGTCGACGACCAGCCTGAGCGCCACCGATTGCACGCGCCCTGCCGATTTGGCGCCCGGCAGCTTGCGCCACAACACCGGAGACAGGGTGAAGCCGACCAGATAGTCGAGCGCACGGCGCGCGCGATAGGCGTCGATCAGATCCTCGTCGAGCGCGCGCGGCGCCTTCATCGCCTCCGTCACCGCCGCCTTTGTAATCGCGTTGAAGGTAACGCGATCAACCTCCTTGGGTAGCGCCTTTTTTTGCCGAAGCACTTCCTGGACATGCCAGGAAATCGCCTCACCTTCGCGATCAGGGTCGGTCGCCAGGATCAGGCGATCGGCGCGCTTGGCCTCATCGGTGATCGCCTTGAGCTGCTTGCCCTTGTCGGCATAATTCTCCCACTGCATCGCGAAGGCGGCGTCGGGATCGACCGAGCCGTCCTTGGCCGGCAGATCGCGGATATGGCCGTAAGAGGCGAGGACCCTGAAGTCCCCGCCCAGATATTTCTCGATGGTCTTGGCCTTGGCCGGGGACTCGACGATGACAAGCTGCATGGCGGTCTGATTCACTCCCTACGCGTACGCGCGAGGGTGGAAAGCCTCCGGCCGCCCCGTCAAGCGCTTCCGTTCAACGCAAGCTCGCCAGCCTGCCCACCAACACCTCGTTGGCGTCGAACGCCGCCTGTTTGGCGCCGGGAACATAGGTGCCCGGGCGCGCGGTGAAAGTGAATTTCTTCGAGCTGTTGGTTCCCACCCCACCCAGCAGGCCGATCGCATTGCCGATGGCGTTCGCGGTCTTCTCGCCGCCCGACATGCTGTCCGCCTTGTCGAAGAAATCGCCGCCGACCGCGACCGGATCGGCGAGCGCAAGCGTGGCGGATTTATAGTTCGGCCCGACCACGGTCAGCTTCGACTGATCGGGTAGCAGGGCGAGGCTGCCCTTCACGCTGACCGCGGAGGTCGATCGGAACCAGCCGCCATATTCGTCGCTGTCGGCAAAATCGACATAGTAGATCGCGTTGACGACGTTGACGCCGGTTTCCTTGGCATAGGTGGTGGCGCCGTTCATCACCTGGGTACCGTTCATGATCAGGCCCATCGCGCCGAAGCCGCTCGCCGCGACATCGCCGGTGACGAGCTTGAGCGGCGCGGTCTGCGCTGCGCTGACGAACAGCACATTCGCCTTGTCATCGCGCCCGGTGATCGTCGTCATCTCCTTGGTTCCCGGCTCCCCCTTGGCCTTGGCATAGGCCGGATGGGCGGCGAGCGCCGCACGATCGACGACTTCGAACCCGGCGGCCGTCAGCCTGGCCGCCAGATCGTCATGCGCGGCGTCGGCGATCTGCTGCAGATCGGCCTGGGTGTAACCCGCAAGCGTGCTGCGGACGGTGGAACGGCCGCCATAGCCGCTTCCGAGCATGCCGCCGCCGGCTTTGGTCGAATCCTTGCGCTCGATCAGGAAGCCGATGGTGAGCTGGCCGATGACGACCCGCTGCGTTCCCTTCACATTCTTGGCCGAGGTGACCTTGACGGGGTCCTTGGCCTTCGCGGCCAATGCGGAAGCGGGCATGGCGGCCAGCGCCAATGCGGACAACAGGGTGGTGATGACAGGACGGGACACGATGCTCTCCCCCGGGAGAATGGGCGCGACCCGGTGCGATGCTTAAACCGATATCAACCGCAATTCAAAGCCTTCGCGATCCTGCTCGACGAAAAGGCGGCGCTCATACCAGGATGCGGGGATGCTGACGCATCCGCACCCGGGAACGCCCAAGCGCCGCGCGGGCTTGACCGGGATGCGATGAGTCGGACTCAACGCATCCCGGTATCAGCCGCCCAGGCTGACCTTGCCGCCGGCGTGACGCTCGATCCGCCCGGCCAGTTCCAGTTCGAGCAGCACCGTCTGCACGGCCGAGGACGGGATACCGGCCTGCCGGATGATCTCGTCCACCGGCACCGGGGCGTGCCCCAGCAACGCGACGATCCGGTTCCTTTCCCGCTCATCCACGTCGATGCCGGTCGGCTGCGGCGCGTAGGCCTCCGTCGCCTGCGCCAGCCGCACGCTCCCGATCGGCGTGATCGCCTCGATCACATCGGCGGCCGACTGGATCAGCGTGGCGCCTTCGCGGATCAGCCCGTTGCAACCCTGCGCACGGGGATCGAGCGGTGATCCGGGCACCGCCATCACTTCACGCCCGGCTTCGTTGGCGAGCCGCGCGGTGATCAACGAGCCGGAACGCGGCGCCGCCTCCACCACCACCGTGCCCAGCGCCATGCCGGCGATGATCCGGTTGCGCGACGGGAAATGGCGCGCCAGCGGTTCGCGGCCCGGTGGCTGCTCGGCGATCAGCAGGCCATGCTGCGCGATCTCCTCCTGCAATCCCGCATTTTCCGGCGGAAAGGCGATGTCGATGCCGCTGGCGATCACCGCCGCCGTACCCGATCGGATCGATCCCTGATGCGCCGCCGTATCGATACCCCGCGCCAGCCCGGAGACGACCAATATCCCCGCCTCGCCCAGCGACTGGGCAAGCTGACGCGCGAAACGGCAGGCGGCCGCCGAAGCGTTGCGCGCGCCGACGATCGCCACCGTCCGGCGCGCCACCAGACCGGGATCGCCGCGCACGATCAGGACGGGCGGCGCGGTCTCGATATGCCCGAGCAGTGAAGGATAGCCCGCGTCCCCCAGAAACAGGTGGCGGGCGCCCAGCCGCTCGACCGCGCGCAGTTCCTGTTCGATCTCCGCCATGCCGGCGATGCGCGGGGCGCGACCGCCGCCACGGGCGGCCAGGCCGGGCAAGGCGTCGAGCGCGGCCCGCACACTGCCGAACCGGGCGATCAGCTGGCGATAGGTGACAGGCCCGATCTGTGCGGAGCGGATCAGCCGCAGGCGCGCCAGCCGGTCATCGGCGCGATCCGCGCCATCGGCCGCCCCATCGCCCCTCATGTCAGGCGCGCCCGATCCTCGGTTCGGTTCCCGCCATCAAGCGCTCGACATTGCCGCGATGCTTCCACAGCAGGATCAGCGTGAGCGCAAGGAACAGCACGACCAGATCGAACCGGCCGAGCACCGCCGCCGTCACCGGCAGCAGGATCGCGGCCGACATGCCGCCGAGCGACGAGATCCGCGTGACCAGGATCGTCCCGATCCAGACCGCGGCGAAGACCAGCGCGTAAAATGGGCTGCCGGTCAGGATGCTGAAGGCGAGCGCGATGCCGAACAGGGTCGCGACTCCCTTGCCGCCGCGAAAGCGCAGCCAGACGGGATAGACATGGCCCAGAAACGCGCCGACCGCCGCCAGGGGCGCCAGATCCGGGCCGATCGCGGCGGCGATCAGCACTGCGGCCGTGCCTTTCGCCATATCGAGGACCAGCGTCAGCGCCGCCAGCCATTTACGGCCGGTGCGAAGCACGTTGGTGGCCCCGATATTGCCCGATCCGATGGCGCGCAGATCGCCCGCCCCGGCGATCCGGGTGAGGATCAGGCCGAAGGGAATCGATCCCAGGAGATAGCCGAGCAGCAGCGCCGCCGCGGGTCCGATCCAGATGCTGGTGTCCAAATCCCACCCCTTTCGCGGCCAACATAGTGGTTTGTGGCATGGCCGCAATAAAGCCGATCAACAGATCGATCCATTCCGAACCGATTTCTTGGCCAACGCTTCCCCGCCGGTCACCCAGGCTTTAGGGAGCACGCATGACCGACATGCGACCGATCCTGTTCTTCGATTCCGGCGTGGGCGGGCTTTCAGTGCTGGCGCCGGCGCGCGAACTGCTTCCGCGGGCCCCCTTCGTCTATGTCGCGGACAATGGCGGTTTTCCCTATGGCACCCGTGGCGAAGCGGAAATCGCGGCGCGCGTGCCCGCGCTGCTCGGGCGACTGGCCGAGCGCTATCGCCCCCGATTGATCGTCATCGCCTGCAACACCGCCTCCACGATCGCGCTGGCGCATGTCCGTTCGGCGCTGGAGGTGCCGATCGTCGGCACGGTCCCCGCGATCAAGCCGGCGGCGCTGGTGTCGCGAACCCGCGCTATCGGCGTGCTGGGCACCGATGCGACGATCCGCCAGCCCTATGTCGACCGGCTTGCCGCCGAGTTCGCGGCGGACTGCGCGGTGTTTCGCCACGGTTCGGCCGAACTGGTCACCGCCGCCGAGACGAAACTGCGTGGCGGCGTGCCCGATCCGGCCATTTTCGAACGCGCGATCGCCGGGCTGACCGGGCAGGCGGGCGGCGATGCGATCGACACGATCGTGCTTGCCTGCACCCATTTTCCACTGGTCGAGCAGGAATTGGCGGCCGCCGCGCCCCATCCGATCGCCTTTGTCGATGGCGGCGCGGGGATCGCGCGGCGGATCGCACATCTGACCGCCGGTCAGGACTGGCCGGAAACGGCCTGCGACGGCGTGATGGTCTTCACGGCGGCGGATTCCGCCAATGCCGCGCTCGCCCCGGCACTGGCGCGATACGGGCTCGTTCGCATCGAAACGCTTTAGGGTGGGACAATTTGCCCCGGACAATTGCGTATGTTGCGAGCCGTTCTCGCTGGCCATAGACGCATCGCGACGCTAAAGGCCAAGCCAAGAGGCGGGCGCAGCGTCATCATTGGCTGAGGGGCCGGGACATTGGATTACCAGCGCGTTTTTACCCAGGCGATCGATCGGCTGCATGCCGAAGGGCGCTATCGCGTGTTCATCGATATCCTGCGCAACAAGGGCATGTTCCCCAATGCGCGCTGCTTCGCCGGCCATAACGGGCCGAAGCCGATCACCGTCTGGTGCTCGAACGACTATCTCGCCATGGGCCAGCATCCCAAGGTGATCGCGGCGATGGAGGAAGCGCTCCACGACGTCGGCGCCGGATCGGGCGGCACGCGCAATATCGGCGGCAACACCCATTACCATGTCGATCTCGAGAATGAGCTGGCGGACCTTCACGGCAAGGAAGGCGCGCTGCTCTTCACCTCGGGCTATGTCTCGAACGAGGCGACGCTCGCCACGCTCGGCAAGATCCTGCCCGGCTGCGTGATCTTCTCCGACGAACTCAACCACGCCTCGATGATCGCGGGCATCCGCAATTCGGGCTGCGAGAAGCGCGTCTTCCGTCACAACGACCTTGCGCATCTGGAAGAGCTGCTCGCGGCCGAGGATGCTGACACGCCGAAGCTGATCGCGTTCGAGAGCGTCTATTCGATGGACGGCGACGTCGCTCCGCTCCACGCGATCTGCGACCTGGCCGACAAATACAACGCGCTGACCTATCTCGACGAAGTCCATGCCGTCGGCATGTACGGCCCGCGCGGCGGCGGCATCTCCGAGCGCGACGAGGCCGCGCAGCGGATCACGATCATCGAAGGCACGCTGGGCAAGGCGTTCGGCGTGATGGGCGGCTATATCGCCGCCGACAAGATGATCGTCGACGTGATCCGCAGCTATGCGCCCGGCTTCATCTTCACCACATCGCTTTCGCCCGTGCTCGTCGCCGGCGTGCTTGCGGCGGTGCGCCACCTCAAATCATCGAGCGTCGAACGCGACGGCCAGCAGGCGGCCGCCGCGCGGCTGAAGGACATGTTCGCCCAGGCCGGCCTGCCGGTGATGGCGTCGACCACGCATATCGTGCCGCTGATGGTGGGCGATCCGGTCCGCGCCAAGAAGATCAGCGACATCCTGCTCGCCGAATATGGCGTCTATGTGCAGCCGATCAATTATCCGACGGTGCCGCGCGGCACTGAACGGCTGCGCTTCACCCCCGGCCCCGCGCATGACGAAGCGATGATGCGCGAGCTGACCCAGGCGCTGGTCGAGATCTGGGACCGGCTGGAAATGCGCAAGGCGGCTTAGGCCGAGGAAGCGATCCCCCCTCATTCCGGCCAAAGCCGGAATGAGGTGTTGGTGGGCACTGAATTCCTACAAATGCCGAACCAGAGCGCGCGCGACGTCCGCGAGCGCGCCTTGCCGCGCCGTCTGATCCGCCGGGCTCTCCGCCAGATAGGACGTCACCAGGATCGGCTTGCGCGCGGGCGGCCACAGGATCCCGATATCACCGACGACACCATTGCCGCTGGTGCCGGTCTTGTCGCCGACGCGCCAGTCCGCCGGCAGCCCGGCACGCAGCCGCTTGCCGCCCGTCTCGTTCTCGATCAGCCATTGCGTCACCTGCGCGCGCGATACGGGTTTCAGCGCATTGCCGATCAGCACGGCGCGCATCGATCGCAGCATCGCATCCGGCGTGGTGGTGTCACGCGGATCGCCTGGAATGGCCTCGCTCATCATCGGCTCGATACGATCGAGCCGCGTGGCCGCATCGCCCAGGCTGCGCACGAACGCATTGAACCCCGCGATGCCATCGACCACAGGCAACAGCAGATTGGCGGCGGCATTGTCGCTGAGCGTCACCGTCGCCTTGCACAGTTCGGCAACGGTCAGCGTGCCGCCGAAATGCTTCTCCACGGCCGGAGAATTGGGCACGAAATCGCTCTTCGCGATCGGCACCGCGCGGTCGAGCCGTTCCCTGCCCTGCTCCACCCGGCGAAGCACCGCCGCCGCGAGCAGGAATTTGAAGGTGCTGCACATCGGGAAGCGCTCGCCGCCGCGCCACGCGAAGCGATGGCCATTGCCCGTATCGAGCATCGAGACGCCCAGCCGCCCGCCGACGCCAGCTTCGATCCGCCGGATCTTCGCCAGCAGCGCATCGCTCCGCCACGGATCGCGCCCGGCGGCGCGCGCCAGTTGTGGCGCCAACGCCGCTCCGGCCGCCGCCGCTCCAAATCCAATCAATATATCGCGTCGTCCGAACATACGCCGATCTCCCTTCATATCCGCCGAAATTATGGATTGGAGACAAAGCGACAATCGATCATATCTCGAAAGAGCCATAAGTTTTTCTGGGGTGATAGATGGATCGTCCGCAATTGCCGCTCAACGCGCTGCGCGCCTTCGAGGCAGCGGCCAGACATCTGAGCTTGACGCGCGCGGGGCTTGAACTCTGCGTGAGCCAGGCAGCGGTGAGCCATCAGGTCAACGCGCTCGAGCAGCGGCTCGGGGTACCCCTGTTCCGCCGCCTTCCGCGCGGCCTGGCGCTGACCGACGAGGGCGCGGCGCTCGTGCCCGTCCTAGCCGAAAGCTTCGACCGGATCTCGGCCGTGCTCGATCGCTATGCCGGCGGGCGCATGCGCGAAGTGCTGACGCTGGGCGTGGTCGGCACCTTCGCCACCGGCTGGCTGCTGCCACGCCTGCCCGACTTCGCCGCCGCCCATCCCTTTGTCGACCTGCGCATGCTCACCAACAACAACCGTGTCGATCTGGCCGGAGAAGGGCTCGACTATGCGATCCGCTTCGGCGACGGCGCGTGGCGCGGGGCGGATGCCGACCGGCTGATGACAGCGCCGCTGACGCCGATGTGCGCGCCCGGCATCGCGCAGCGCCTATCGCAACCGGGCGATCTGGCCGGGGAATTGCTGCTGCGATCCTATCGGCCCGACGAATGGCCACTCTGGTTCGAAACCCAGCGCACCCCCTGCCCGCCGCTTCATGGCCCGATGTTCGATTCATCGGTCACCACCGCTGCCGCGGCGGCCGCCGGCAGCGGCGTCGCATTGCTGCCGGCGCGCATGTTCGAACATGCGCTGGATCAGGGCCGGCTGGTGCGTCCCTTCGCGCACGAGATCGAGACCGGCGCCTATTGGCTGACGCGCCTCAAAACGAGAAAGCCGAGCGAGGCGATGCGCGCGTTCCGTGAATGGCTGATCGCGTCCTGTGCCGAGTTGCCGCCGTTTGGAGCCTGATCGTTCGAGGTGGAAGCGCTTTGCGTTTCCACCAAAAGCGTGAATCAGGCTTCTATCGAGCCTTTGGCCGTCTTAGCACCGCGCTCCAGGCATAGCCGCGATAGAGCGGCTTGAAATCGAGCGTCAGCCCATGATCCTCGGCAAGCATCGCCAGGATCGAGCGAAGATCGGCGCGTGGGCGCACCGAAAAGCGGCCAAGCCAGGCGAACAGCATCGCCCGCCACCAACGCGGCAACCGCTCCTGCTGCCCGAAATCGACGATGTGGATCGCCCCACCGGGCGCGAGCACGTCGATCGACGCCGAGATCGCTTCACGCCAGCCCGGAATCATCGACAGCGTGTAAGAAAAGAAGATGCGATCGAAATCCTTGCGGCCGAACATCGCCCGGGGATCGAACCCCGTCGCATCACCCTGCGCCAGCCTGACCCGGTGCGCCAATCCCGCGCGACGGACCGCGACGGTGGCGGTTTCGAGCATCGCGCGCGAGATATCGAATCCATGCAGCCGCGCCTGCGGCCAGGCCCGCGCCGCCGAGACCAGATTGCGCCCGGTGCCGCAGCCGACCTCCAGCACCGCGCCCTTGGGCGGCGGGCGCAAGCCGGCGATCAGCCGGTCGCGCCCCAGCAGATAATATTTACGGGTCAGGTCGTAGATATGGCGCTGGGTCCGGTAGATCGCATCCATATGATCCGCGGTGGACGCCGCGACTGGCCCCATCAGGCGGCACCCTTCAGCACATAGAGATGCACGCCGCCATAAATCGACGAACGATCGCGCCGGGTGAAATCGCGCGACGCGGCCTCTTCATATTGCCAGCGGTTCAGGATCGCGTCGGGCACGCGGCCCGGCAGCAGCGTCGGTTCGGCGGCCGTCCGGAAGAGCACGCGCGAACCGGGCTTTGCAGTACGCGTGATTTCGCTCCACAAGGTGGTGAGCTGCGCGTCCGTCATCCAGTCCTGTGCATCGAGCAGGACATAGCGATCGAGGCTGGCATCGCCATTCTCACGCAGGAAATCGACGAAATTGGCGTGGCGTACATCGACCCGGTCGACGCGCGACACCACCGCTTCGTAATTGGCGGCCTCCAGATAGGGGGGCACGGAAGCGCCCGGCGCCTTGCCATAGCCTTTGCCGAACGCCTGCCAGGCGAAATAGTTGGAGCCGATATCGAAGTCGCATGCGAGCTTCTCGAGCCGCTCGCGCAGCACCAGCGCCATGTCCTTGCCGCCGGCGAGCACTTCATATTGCGCGGGCGGGATGCCCAGGCCGAACAGGGACGCGGGATTGCTCGTCAGCCAGCGGATGAACCGCCGGTCGAACACCGGCGCGAAATGCGCGTCGAAGATCACGCGCTGTTCCTCGATGGAGCCGGCCTGAAGCAATTGCCGTGGATCGACGCCATAGAATCTGGCGAGCAGGTGCGCGACGTCGATGAAATTGCCGAGCAGCCCCCGGCGGTAGAAATTGCGCGCGAAGCCGCCGATCCGGCGGCGCCCGATCATGTCGCGCCCTTCCCAATAACGGCGCGACGTTTCGTCGAGATGCGGCGCGACATGCTGGGTGTAGGCGGTCACATTCTCGCGCCGGTCGGCATCGCCGAAAAAGCGATAGAAGCTCTCATGATCGGGCAACCGCCGCGCCGCCGCCAGCTTCAAGCGGTTGAGCGCGATATGCGCGGTGTTGAGGTCGACGGCGGTGATCCGCGCCGGATTGGCGGTGAGATAGGACAACACGTTGCAGCCGCCGCTCGCGATCGTCACCAGATGCGTGTCCGGCCCGAGCTGGAGCGCCTCCAGATCGACGACGGGATCTTCCCAGATCTGCGCATAGACCAGCCCGCGAAAAGCGAAGGTGAAGGCGCGTTCGAGCAGGCCCTGCTTCGAGAGCTGGCCATGCTGCAGGACCGCATCGCGCACGCGATGGTTCGATCCCGGTTTCGTGTCGGTGATTGCGGCGCTCGCCATGATGCGTCCCCTGCCCGGTTTCGGTGCGCTTGGAGCATTTTCGAGTTGACCGTTCACGGTCGACGGCTCGGAAAATGCGACCACGAAAGACAAGAGCGTTTCCGCTCATTGCGGAAGCGCTCTAGACGCGCGTCGTGACGGCATGGTGACGATTTGGCGAAGGAACCGAGACGTCCCGTTCAGGACTCGTGCTTCAGCGGCGGCAGCAACAACAGCAGCAGGACGCCCGAGACCGCGATCAGCGCCGCCCCGGCGGACAGCGGCACAAGTCCACGCTCGATAAAGGGCGCGACACTGGCGGTGCCCAGCGAGGTGACGAGCAGGATCGCCACGATCACCAATGCGGCGCCGCGCGCATCGTCCCCCCTTGACGCCACCACCGCGCGGTGGAAACCGGGCGGCCCGCGCAGCCCCAGGCCGATATTGAACAGCAGGAAAATCGCGGTGACGCCCAGCGGATCCGTACCGCCCGCCAGCGCATAGCCGAGCATCGCGACACCGCCCGCCGCCGAGATCACGTTGCCGAGCAGGATCATCGGCTCCGCGCCGAACCGGCGGGCGCAGGTACCGGCCAGGTTGGATGCGACGACGAAACAGGCGATACCGCTCATCTGCATCGTGATGAAGTCGGCGATACCGCCCCCCATCACGACCGTGAAGACGGTGGGCGCGCCGAACACGAAGACGAGCAGCGCGCCCAGCGTGCAGGCATGGCTGAGCGCATAGCGCATGAAGACGGGATCGCTCAGCAGACGCAGATAGCCCCCGCCGTTCCGGCTTGCCGCGGGCCTCGGCAGATGGTGATGGCGCAAGAGGGTGATCGCCGCCAGCGCGAAACCGAGCGCCGCGAGCACGTCGAAGCTCGCGCGCCAGCCCCAAAGGCCGAGCAACCACAGCCCCACCAGCGGCGCCAGGGCGGGCACCAGCGATTCGATACTGCCGAGCAGCCCGAGCGCGCCCACAGCGCGCCCGTCGCCATACAGCAGCCGCAACAGGCCCGGCGCGAACACGGCCGCCGCCGCGCCGGAGGCGCCTTGCAGGAAACGCAGCGCGATCAACGCGTCCAATGACGGGCTGAAGCTGCAAATCAACGAAATCGATCCGTAGGCGAGCAACGAAACCGCCAGCAACCGGCGCTGATCGAACCGGGCACCGAGTTCGCCGAAGAAGAGCAACCCCGCTGCCGCACCCGCAGTGAAGCTGGCGAGCACAAGTTGGGCGCGCGGCAGATCCCCGCCCAGCGCCGCCGGCAGTCCGGGAACCGCCGGCAGGATCAGGTCGGTCCCGGCAATGCCGATGACCGTGCCACTGACGATCAGCAGGAATGTGCCGACATGGCGGCTGGGGGTTGTGGTCATTCGCCCGGTCTAGCCACGCCCGCGAACGCGGCAACGCATAAGTTATGCGCCCAGTGTCTCCACCAGCCGCGCGGCGGTGCCGTCGGACAGGACGAAGCGCGTCCAGCGGCAAAGGCTCGGGCGAACCGGCACGACATCGGATTCGTTCGCGCCGGTTTCCATCTCTACCGGCGCGACGCCGGGACGCTCGCGCCAGCCCAATGCGGGCAGCCGCGCCTCCATCGCCGCCAGTTCCTCGGTGATGAAAGGCCAGAGCGATCGGCCGATCATCGCGTCGGGCCCACAGCCGAAATCTCGCGCCCGCGCCGGAGACAGAGCGAGCAGGCGGTGGCTGAGATCGCAGATCAGGTGCATGGCGCGCGGGTTGTCGCTCACCAATCCGGCGAGCACGCGGTCGGCCCCGGCGTCGAGCCGCGCGGCAAGCACCGCCTCCACCTTGGCGCGTTCGGCCGGCTCCATCGCCTGCGCACCCGCTTCCCAGCGCGAAACCGTCGATTGCGCCACACCGAAGCGTTCCGCCGCATCCGAATGCTTGATGCGATGCAGCACGCGCCAACGCCGCAGCGCGCGACCGAGCGGCGCCTGTGGCGGGTGGATGCCGTCCAGAGGAGAGACTCGCTGGCCCATGCGCTCAATTTAGAGCATCGTGCGGAAAGGTGGGAACCGGTTTTCCGCGTCAAGCGATGCGGTCACAAAGAGCTGGAGCAGGCTTACGCGTTTCAGCTTCCGTGCAGCCTGCCCTATCGTGACCGATGCGCGACCGTCGCCCACGCTCTTTCCCAAGTGCCGTCGGCGCGGCTAAGCCATGACGATGAGCGAAGACTCCATGATCGCGGATTTCATCCGGGACGGCTTTGTGAAAATCTCCGGCGCCTTCCCCCGCTCGATGGCGGACCAGGCGCGCGCGATCCTCTGGCGCGATACCGGCTGCGATCCCGACAATCCGGCGAGCTGGACACGCCCGGTGATCCGGCTCGGCATGTATCATCAGCCGCCCTTCGCCGAGGCTGCGAATACCCCGATCCTTCATGCCGCCTATGATCGGCTGGCCGGTGCGGGACGATGGCTGCCGCCGCGCGCTATGGGTACGTTTCCGGTCCGCTTTCCTTCACCGGCCGACCCCGGCGATACCGGATGGCATATCGATGTGAGTTTCGGCCATGAGGATCCCGACTTCATGGCCTGGCGCGCGAATATCATGTCGCGGGGCCGTGCACTGCTGATGCTTTTCCTCTTCTCGGATGTCGGTGAGAACGATGCGCCGACACGGATCAGGATCGGATCGCATCGTTCGATCGCGCGGATGCTGGCGCCAGCCGGCGAGGACGGGCTTACCCTGCGAGAACTGGCCGCGAACGGCTTCGACGAAAGTCGCGGCTGCGCGGAAACATGGGCGACCGGCGAAGCGGGCAGCGTCTATCTCTGCCATCCTTTCCTGGTCCATTCCGCCCAGCCGCACCTCGGCGCTCGACCGCGCTTCCTGGCGCAACCGCCATTGCTACCGAGCGGGACGCTCGATCCGTCCGGCCCCTCACCGGTCGAACGCGCGATCGCGGCGGCGCTCTAGGGTCCAGCCCCTAGAACAGCCGCCCACCGTCAGGCACCGCGAGGCCCGGCATCGCCAGCACCACCTCGCCATCGGCATCGGGAAAACCGAGCGTCAGGACTTCGGACATGAATTTGCCGATCTGGCGCGGCGGGAAATTGACCACGGCGGCGACCTGTCGACCGATCAGCGTTTCTGGGGTGTAATGGCGCGTGATCTGCGCGGACGACTTGCGGCGGCCGATCGTCGGACCGAAATCGATCACCAGCTTGATCGACGGCTTGCGCGCTTCGGGAAAGGGTTCGGCCTCGACAATCGTGCCGACGCGGATATCGACCGCCAGAAAGGCATCGAAGGAGATCGTTTCGGCAACAGGCGCCGAAGGGTCGTGGGAGACATGCATGGGAAACTCCGGCTCATCCGTCGTCGGGCCGGCTTCGCCATGCACGAACCGGCATCGACGCGTCAAATCAGGCCACCGCCTCACGGACGGTCTGCATCGCCACGAAGGTGGAGGTGTTGGCGACGTGCGGCAGGCTTGAGATCTTCTCGCCCAGCACCGCGCGATATTTGCGGATATCGGAGGTCCGCACCTTCAGCAGATAGTCGAAATTGCCCGCGATCATGTGGCATTCCTCGACTTCGGGAATCCTGCGCACCGCGGTGTTGAATTCCTCCAACGCCTTTTCGCGCGTGTCGGACAGCTTCACCTCGGCGAATGCGATATGATCCATGCCCAGCTTCACCGGATCGATGATCGCGCGGAAGCCGAGGATGTAGCGGGCGTCGACAAGGCGCTTGAAGCGGACCATGCAGGGCGTCTTCGACAATCCGACGCGCTTCGCCAGTTCGGTGACGGTCATCCGCCCATCATCCGCCAGCACAGCCAGGATGCGGCGGTCGAACTCGTCCAGATCGACCAAATTTGTGGATATATCCATTGTATTTCCCTGACTTTCTCGGAAATTATGGTCTATTTCACCTGAAATGACCATATGAAAAGTCTGAAGGACTTCGGGTTTCATTCTATATCGGACCGGGATTTCCAGGAGCCTCCGCATGACCGCAGCCGCAGAACCGTCCTTCTCCAGCTTCGCGCCGCCGATCCGGCGGCAGGACGCGCTGCGCCAGGCGATCACCGCCGTCTATCGTCGCCCGGAACCCGACTGCGTCGCACCGCTGCTGGCCGCCGCGACATTGCCTGAGGAGACCCGCAACGCCGCGCGAGAAACCGCCCGGCGCCTGATCACCGCGCTGCGCGCCAAGCATAAGGGCACGGGCGTCGAAGGGCTGGTGCAGGAATATTCGCTGTCGAGCGAGGAAGGCGTGGCGCTGATGTGCCTGGCCGAAGCCTTGCTGCGCATCCCCGACAGCGCGACGCGCGATGCGCTCATTCGCGACAAGATCGCCGATGGCGACTGGAAATCGCATCTCGGCGGCGGACGGTCGCTGTTCGTCAACGCAGCGACCTGGGGTCTTGTCGTCACCGGCAAGCTGGTCAACAGCGTCAACGATCGCGGGCTCGGCGCCGCGCTCACCCGGCTGGTCGCACGCGCCGGCGAGCCGGTGGTGCGCCGGGGCGTCGACCTGGCGATGCGGATGATGGGCGAACAGTTCGTGACCGGCGAGACGATCGCGGAAGCGCTGCGCCGCTCACGCGAGATGGAAGCCAAGGGCTTCGGCTATTCCTACGACATGCTCGGCGAAGCCGCGACCACCGCGGCCGACGCCGACCGTTACTATCGCGACTATGAAAGCGCGATCCATGCGATCGGCGCGGCATCGGCGGGGCGCGGCATCTATGGCGGCCCCGGCATTTCGATCAAGCTGTCCGCGCTCCATCCCCGCTATGCGCGCGCCCAGGCCGAACGCGTGATGGACGAACTGTTGCCCAGGGTGAAGGCGCTCGCCGCGCTGTCGCGCTCCTACGACATCGGCTTCAATATCGATGCGGAGGAAGCCGACCGGCTCGAACTCTCGCTCGATCTACTCGAAAGTCTGGCGTTCGATCCCGATCTCGCCGGCTGGAACGGGCTGGGCTTCGTCGTCCAGGCCTATGGCAAGCGCTGCCCCTGCGTGCTCGATTTCATCATCGACCTGTCGCGGCGCGCGGGCCGGCGGATGATGGTGCGGCTGGTCAAGGGCGCCTATTGGGACGCGGAGATCAAGCGCGCCCAGGTCGACGGGCTCGCCGGCTTCCCTGTCTATACCCGCAAGATCCACACCGACGTCGCCTATGTCGCCTGCGCGCGCAAGCTGCTCGGCGCGACCGATGCGGTATTCCCGCAATTCGCCACGCATAATGCGCAGACGCTCGCCACCATCTACCGGATGGCGGGGCCGGATTTCACCTTGGGCGATTACGAGTTCCAGTGCCTGCACGGCATGGGCGAGCCACTGTACGAGGAAGTCGTCGGCGCGGACGCTCTGGACCGGCCGTGCCGCATCTATGCCCCGGTCGGCACGCACGAGACGCTGCTCGCCTATCTGGTGCGCCGCCTGCTCGAAAACGGCGCCAATTCCTCGTTCGTCAACCGCATCGCCGATCCGGCGGTATCGATCGAAGACCTGGTCGCCGATCCGGTCGAGATCGTCCGCGCCATGCCGATCCCCGGTGCACCGCACGACCAGATCTCGCTCCCCGCCGACCTTTATGGCGCACGGCGCAATTCGACAGGCATCGACCTGAGCGACGAAACCGCACTCGCCGCGCTTGGCGAGAAGCTGCGCGAAAGCGCCGCGATCGATTGGACATCCGCGCCGGCCGATCGCCAGGGCACCGCCCGCCCCGTGCTCAATCCCGCTGATCATCGCGACACGGTCGGCATCGTGACCGAAGCATCGGCCGATGCCGCGCGCGCGGCCGCGACACAGGCGTCGCGTTCGAACTGGATCGCGGCGCCCATCGCCGAACGCGCCGCCTGCCTCGAGCGCGCGGCCGATCTGTTCGAACAGCGGATGCCGATCCTGCTCGGCCTGATCGTGCGCGAAGCGGGCAAGTCGCTGCCCAACGCCATCGCCGAGGTCCGAGAGGCCGTGGATTTCCTGCGCTATTATGCCGCGCAGGCACGCAGCACCTTCGGTCCCGTCCATGCGCCGCTCGGCCCGGTGGTCTGTATCAGCCCCTGGAACTTCCCGCTCGCCATCTTCACCGGCCAGATCGCCGCCGCGCTCGTCGCAGGCAACCCCGTGCTCGCCAAGCCCGCTGAAGAAACCCCGCTGATCGCGGCGGAAGGCGTTCGCCTGCTGCATGAAGCGGGCGTGCCCGCCGACGCGCTGCAGTTGCTCCCCGGCGACGGCAGGATCGGCGCGGCCCTCGTCGCGGCCCCGGAGACATCGGCGGTGATGTTCACCGGATCGACCGAAGTCGCGCGGCTGATCCAGGGCCAGCTTGCCGATCGCCTGTCCCCGGCGGGCAAGCCGATTCCGCTGATCGCGGAGACCGGCGGCCAGAATGCGATGATCGTCGATTCCTCGGCGCTCGCCGAACAGGTGGTGGCCGACGTGATCGCCTCCGCCTTCGACAGCGCGGGCCAGCGCTGCTCGGCGCTGCGCATCCTGTGCCTGCAGGAGGAAATCGCCGATCGCACGCTGGCGATGCTCAAGGGCGCGCTCAACGAACTGAGCATCGGGCGCACCGATCGGTTGCGCGTCGATATCGGCCCGGTGATCACCGCCGAGGCGAAGGACACGATCGAGGCGCATATCGCGGCGATGCGCGCCGCCGGCCGGCCGGTCGCGCAGCTCGATCTCGCGTCCGAGACCGCGCACGGCACCTTCGTGCCGCCGACGATCATCGAGCTCGACGATATCGGCGCGCTCAAGCGCGAGGTGTTCGGCCCCGTCCTCCATGTCGTGCGGTATCAGCGCGAACGGCTCGATGCGCTGATCGATGCGATCAACGCGACCGGCTATGGCCTCACCTTCGGCCTGCACACGCGGCTCGACGAGACGATCGCGCATGTCACCTCACGGATCCGGGCAGGCAATCTCTACATCAACCGCAACGTCATCGGCGCGGTCGTCGGCGTCCAGCCCTTTGGCGGGCGTGGTCTTTCGGGCACCGGCCCCAAGGCGGGCGGACCGCTCTATCTCGGCCGTCTCGTCAAGACCGTGCCGGTGCCGCCGGGCCATGGCACCGCGCATACCGATGCCGCGCTGCTCGACTATGCCGGCTGGCTGACGGCGAACGGAGAGCAGGCGGCGGCCGAACAGGCGCGACGCTATGGCGAGAATTCGGGGCTCGGCATCGAGCTGGAGCTGGCGGGGCCGGTGGGCGAACGCAACCTCTACGCCCTTCATCCGCGCGGCCGCATCCTGATCCGGCCGATATCGGCGGCGGGCCTCCACCAGCAGGTCGCGGCGGTGCTCGCCACGGGCAACAGCGTGGCGATCGACGACCAGGCGGGCCTTGCCGGGCTGCTTGCGGGCGCGCCGGCAAGCGTATCGGCGCGCATATCCCCGCTCCAGCCGGACGAACCGCTCGCCGGTGCGCTGATCGAAGGCGACGCCGACCGCATCCGCGCCGAAGCGCGCGACATCGCCGCCCGCCCCGGCCCGATCATATTGGTGCAGGCCGCCTCCCCCGCGCAATGTGGCGAGGCGGACGCCTATACGCTCGACTGGCTGGTCGAAGAGGTATCGACTTCCATCAACACAACGGCGGCGGGCGGCAATGCCAGCCTCATGACATTGGCGTAAGCTTGGCCAGCACCCTCTCTTGTCATTCCCGCGCATGCGGGAATGACAGGGAGGCTCTATCGCCCTCACCTGCGTCTTGAGAGGCGGCGGCGATTGGCGCGGACTTTCCTGCCATAATGCGCGATCGACTTCGCGGCGGCGGCGTTCGGCGTCTTGCCCAGCGCACCGGTGAACGCCAATGCGTGAAGTTCGATCGCCGCGCGCATCTTCTCCGCCACCATCCGCTGAGCCTCGGCGGCGGCGGTCGAGCCGCCCCGCGCCAACGTCATCATCCGCAGGCCGATGACGGACGAGGATTCCACGCCCAGCATCCAGCCGTCGATCGCGAGCGTCATCCAGGATGGGTTGCGTGCCATGCCCAACCAATGGCCAGCCGGCCGCAAGGTTGCATTCGCCGCTTCATGACGGAAGATTTATTTGACCGCCCCCGTCAAAAGGTGGAGCCATTGCGCATGCGCCGCTTCGCCATCGCGCTTTTCCTGTCCGGCATCTCGATGCCGGCATGGGCCGATCCGCCCGAGACGGCCGGCCCGCGCGATCTTTGCCCGGACCGGCCGGGGCTGGGCACGCCCGCCTGCACGCTCGATGCCGGGCGCGTCGTCGTCGAACTGGGCCTTGGCGACTGGACGCACGACAGGACTGGCCCGATGCGGACCGACACGATCCTTGCCGGCGACGCCTTGATACGGATCGGCCTGAACGACACGCTGGAAGCGCAGATCGGCTGGACCGGCTATGGCCGTGTCCGCACCCGCGATATGGCGGCTGGCACGATCGACAATGCTTCCGGCACAGGCGATGTCACGCTGGCGCTGCGCCGGAATTTCATCAACCCGGATGGCTCGGGCGTGTCGATCGCCGCCATGCCCTATGCCACGCTGCCCAGCGGCGGCAAAGCGATCGGCGCGGGCGACTGGGGTGCCGGCCTGCTCGTTCCGATGAGCTTCGATCTGGGCGGCGTTTCGCTGGCGCTGTCGCCCGAGATCGACGCAGCGGTCGACAGCGACGGCAAGGGCCGGCATCTCGGCTATGGCAGCGTCGTCGGGCTCGAATTCTCGCTGACCGACGCCCTTTCCACAAGCACCGAAATCTCGATCCATCGGGACGACGACCCCGCCGGCCACACCACCGAGGCACTGGCGGGCCTGTCCGCAGGATGGCAGCCCAGTAAGGATCTGCAGTTCGATATCGGGCTCAATATCGGCCTGAACGCCACGAGCCCAGACACCGAGCTCTATTTCGGGATCGCCCGGCGCTTCTGATCGCGGAACGGCCCGATCAATGGCGGTTCGGCTCCCGTTCAGCCTGGCTCCACGATCATAGCCCGATTGACGACGGAGGAGCCCCGATGCGCGGACTCGCACTACCAGCACTCGTCCTGTCCGCCGCCGCGATCGCGAGCCCCGCGACCGCGCAGATCGTCGCCCGGCATCCATCATCGGCCGATGCGTTCCGGCCCAATCCGCTGACGATCGACAGGCGCGAAACGGGTCCGGGCACCTGGCGTGACATGAACGATATCCGCGACCGCATCGACGATGCCCGCGACGCCGGCACGATATCGCGGGCTGAAGCACGGCAGTTCCGCCGCGAGACCCGGGCGATCGACAGTCTGGCGACCCGCTTGAGCCAGGATGGACTGTCCGCCTCCGAGCGGCGGGAACTGGAGGCGCGCGCCCTGTATCTGCGCGGGGCGGTCACCCGGCCACGTTCGAAATAACCCTCAATGCCCTGCTGATCGTTCCACCGGCTTGCGCGTTCCCGCCTTGCGCCGATCGTCCGCGATGAAGGCGCGGATGGCGAGCGTGTCCGCCGGCGTCAGCACATCCTTGAAGCTCGCCATGCCCGCATAGCTCAGCGCCCCGTCAAGCACGATCGAGTCAAAGGCGGCGTGCGTTTCGGGCGAGAGGTTCCAGAGATCGGGATAGCCGTTGCGCGTACCGCTCGGCGCATGGCAGCGCGCGCAATTGACCGCATAGGCGGTCAGCCCGCGCTGGATCGTCGCAGCATCGGTCGGCAGACCGGTCGGGATGGGCTGCACCGCCGGCTTCACATAACGCGGCGGCAGATCGACCGGGCCGCCGCCCAGCTTGAACACCAGCAGACGCTCGTGATTCTGATAGATATTGGCGGCGAAGCCGGGCAGCAGCGGGAAGCCGGTCATCGCGCCGCCCAGCCCGGCGAGCACCGCCACATATTGCTGGCCTTCGATCCGATAGGTCATCGGCGCGGCCATGATCGCCAGCCCGGTATCGATCTCCTTGAGCAGCGCACCGTCGGTCGCGCCATAGACGCGCAGCTTGCCGTCGGTGGATCCGTGGAACACCAGTCCGCCCGCCGTGGTCAGCACGCCGCCGCCCCAATAAGGCATCGGCCTGCTCTGCCACACCAGCTTCCCCGTCTTCGGATTCCAGGCCTTCAGCACGGTATGCTGCGTTGGGGCCGGCATGCCCTTCATGATCGCCGCATCGCGCTTCGCATCGGCGAAATCCGCGCCGACGCCGATGTTCGCTGCGCCCGGCACCAGCGTCTTCATCTCCTTGTCCGCGACCATGAACTTGATCGGCATCTCGATCGTCGGGATATAGACGAGCCCGGTCTCGCGGCTGAACGCCATCGGCGCCCAATTATGCCCGCCCGCCTGCGACGGCCAGATCACGCGCTCCTGCGTACTGTAATCGGCATTGTCGAGCAGCACCGGCCGGCCGGTCTTCATGTCGACATGGCTGGCCCAGGTGACGGGCGTATATTTCTCCGCCGACAGCAATTCCCCGGTTTCACGGTCGAGCACGTAGAAAAAGCCGTTCTTGGGCGCCTGCATCAACACCTTGCGCGGTTTCCCGCCGATATCGAGATCGGCCAGGATCATATTCTGCGTGGCGGTGAAATCCCATTCGTCGCCGGGCGTGGTCTGATAATACCATTTCATCCGCCCCGTCGCGGCGTCGAGCGCGACGATGCTGGAGACGAACAGATTATCGCCCCCGCCGCCGCCGTTCCTGAGTTTCGCCGGATAAGGCCCGGCATTGCCGACGCCGATATAGATCAGGCCAAGCGCGGGATCATAGGTCATCCCGTCCCATGCGGTGCCGCCGCCGCCCAGATCCCAGCGAGCCGTGGGCGCCCAGGTCTTGCGCGCCATCGTCACTTCGGGATGTTCGTCCGGCCCCGCCCCGGGCACCGTGTAGAAGCGCCAGGAAAGCTTGCCCGTTTCGGCGTCATAGGCGCTGACATAACCGCGCACGCCCATTTCAGCGCCGCCATTGCCGATCACGATGTTGTTGCCGGCGATGCGCGGTGCGCCGGTGATCGCATAGCTTTTCGTGCGATCGACAAAAGTATCGGAACGCCATTTCTGCTTGCCGGTCGCGGCGTCGAGCGCGACCAGCCAGCCATCGACCGTGCCGACATAGACAGTGCCCTTCCACACCGCGACGCCACGGTTGACCACGTCGCAACAGGCATGCCGCCCCCAGCCGCCGTCCACTTCGGGATCGTGCGACCATTTGAGCGCGCCCGTTTTCGCGTCGACCGCGTAGACGACGCTCCACGGTCCCGTGAAATACAGCGTGCCGTCCACCATGATCGGCGTCGCCTGCGCGCCGCGATGCGTGCGCCCGCGCACGACGAAATCGTCGAAGGAGAATGCCAGCCCGAGCGTACCGACATTGGCCCGGGTGATATCGGCGACCGGCGAGAAACGCTGTTCTCCGAAGCCATGGCCATAAAGCGGCCATTCGGTCGCGTCGGTGCCGGTGGGCAGCGCGAATGGATCGCCCGAGGCATCCGGCGTCACATTGCACGATCCGAGAATCGCGATCGCCGCCAGCATGACAAGCCGAAAGATCCGCATGGTCCGCCCCCGTCCCTGTTTCGAGGGAAGGTGTCATGCGTGCGCCGCCAGTGCAACTCGAAACGGAAAATGATTTTCCGATCGGGCCAATTATTTGAAAATATGTGAAACAGACGCGCGCACATCTTCCCGAACCGCACCTGTCCGATTAATCCGGTCGGGAGGCGCGATGGCGTGACATCACACCTCCATAATCGTCGCCTATCATGGCGGCGTCGGGCGTAGGGGAATGGCGTGGCGATCGATCTGAAGGCGGTTGAACAGCTTGCCACCGATCAATCGTCGCTCAAGGCCGCGGCCGGCCTCGCCAAACCTGCCAAATGGTCGGGCACCGGCATCAGTCATGACGGGGCGCTGATCTGGGGCGAGTGCGCGGGATCCGGCGCGAACCCCTATCGCGTGATGGCGGACCTGCGCGACCTGGGCAATAAATGCACCTGTCCGTCGCGGAAGTTCCCCTGCAAACATGTGCTGGGCCTGTTGTGGCTGAAGGCCGAGGCGATCATCCCCTTTCCCGCCGCCGACACGCCCGATTGGGTGAGCGACTGGCTGGGGCGGCGGCGGACAGGCGCAGGCGCGCCAAAGGCGGCGGCCACCACAGCGCCGGCCGCGCCCAAGGATCTGCGCGCCGCGCTGGCCGAAGAGGCCGAAGCGCCGGAAGATCCGAAAGCGGCCGCGCGCCGGGAGGCGGCGGCCGCGAAACGGTCCGAAGACACCGAACGCGCCATCGTGGATGCGCTCGATGCGCTCGAACAATGGATCGGCGACCAGCTTCGCATGGGCTTGGCCGGCTTCATCGACGACGCCACCGCGCGCTGCCGCAAGATCGCGGCGCGGCTCGTCGACGGCAAGGCGGCGACGCTCGCCGGCCGGATCGACGAATTGCCCGCGCGCCTGCTGGCGCTGCCTACGGGCGATCGGCCACGCGGCGCGACGGTGGAACTCGGCAAGCTGGTGCTGCTCGCCCGCGCCTTTCGCGCGGCGCCACGCGATGCCGATATCCGGCGCGCGGTGGCGACATCGGAATCGCGCGACGCGGTGCTCGGCAATCCGGAGGCGCCGCGCGTTTCCGCACGCTGGGAGGTGCTGGCCGAACAGGTGCAGACGCGCCGCGACGGGCTGGTCTCGCAAACCACCTGGCTGCTCAATCTCGACGCCGAAGGCCCGCGCTTCGCGATGCTGCTCGATTATTTCCCGGCAAGCGCCGGCCGGCGCGGATCGGTGTTCACGCCCGGCGAGCAATTCGCGGGCGAACTCGCTTTCTATCCGGGGCAGCGCCCGCTTCGCGCGGTGCTCGTCAATCGATCCCCGGCGGCGCAGGATGGCGCGCCGGCCGGCTGGCCTGCCGCGAAAGCCCCCCTGAGCGACGAACTCACCACACCGTTTCTCGTCGAACCCTGGGCGATCGACCTGCCGATCCTGCTGCCGGCAGGGCGGATCGCACTCGATCCCGAGGACCGTCCCTGGTGGCGCGCCGGCAGCGGCGACGCCGTGCTGCCGGTGACCGGCGCCATCGACGGACTGCTGCGCGGCACGAACCTGGAGCGGGCGGCCGCCATCTGGTCCGGCAACCGGCTGACGATCCTGGCGGCGCAGACGCGTTGGGGACGGGTCTCCGCCGATGGCTGAGGCGATCCACGACGCATTGGGCGCGGTGCTGACGCGCTGGACGATGGGTGCGGCCGCCGCGCCCGCTACCAGCCTTTGGAAAGAGGCGCTCGGCGACGCCCCCGAAGAAGCCGAACTGCGGCTGCTCGCGCTGTCGGGCCAGTTTCTGGGCGTGGCGGTGACGGTGGAGCCGCCCGCCGGCTTGCGCGTGCTGCCCGATGTGCCGGCACTGGCGCTCGCGACCATTCCCGATCCGCTCCGCGCGACGGTGCGCCGCATCCTGCTCTCGATGAAGGACGCCCGCCAGCGCCGCGACCTTCTTCGTTTCCTGGATGCGCGCGGCTGGACGATGCATCCGGCCGACTGGATGCCCGCCGCGAGCGACGACGACACGCCCGATACCTATGCACCGTGGCGCGACTGGGCCGAGGCATCGGCGTCACCGGCGGCGAGGGATCGGACATCGGCACATGCGCTCACCGCCGAGAGCTGGGACGATTTCTGGCCCGCCGCGCGGCAGGCCGCGTTCGGCGAATTGCGACGCCGCGATCCCGCCGCCGCCCGCGCGCTTCTGGAAACCAGACTGGCGGGCGAAGGCGCCGACGCCCGGCTGCGCCTGCTCTCGCTGCTGGCGCCCCAATTGTCGGACGATGATATCGGCCTGCTCGAAACGCTCGCGACGAGCGACCGCGCGCCCAAGGTGAAATCATTGGCGGCCGCCCTGCTCGCGCGGCTCGGCCAAGGCGCCGCCGCCGGCGAGGACGCGGCCGAACTGGCGGGTTATTTCGAAGTCCGGACCAAGGGATTGCTGCGGCGGACCAGGATCGTCGCGGCATTGCCGCTCAAGACGCCGGCACAGCACCAGCGGCGGCGCGCGCTGTTCGGCATCGTCGATATCGCCGGCTTCGCAGCGGCCTTGCAGATCACGCCCGATGAGCTCGCCCAGATGTGGACCTGGTGCGAAGACTATATCGCCGATGCCGGCATCGCCGAGATGGCCGCCCGCTCCGCCCCGGACGCGCTGATCGCGGCGCTGTGCGGGCGTCTCGATGATATCGGCACCGCCGCCATGCCGACGCTCGACGCGCTGCTGCCGAGGCTGGACCGCGCGCAACGCATGGATTTCGCGCGGCAATTGCTGCGGCGGCGCGCCTCCTGCCAGGTAGCGCTCAACATTACGGGCGGCGATTGCAGCCTGGATGGCCTGATCGACACGCCGGCCGGCGCCGCGATCGTCGTGGCCGCGAGCAACAGTGATGCGATGCGTCCGGCGGAGCTGGCCTGCGAACTGCTGGCATTCGGCCTGCTCGCATCGCGATCGGCAGCTGCCCAGGCGATGGAACGGCTCGGCCGCGCCGGCATGCTGGCGGCCGATCCCCGCCTCGACATGATCCGGCTGAATGCCGCCCTGGAAAACAATGGAGCGACTGGATGAGCGAGATATTGCGGCAACCCGCCGAGAAGAGCCATGCGGCCGAACTGGCGGCGCTGGCGGCCGGCGATACCGGCCCTCGCCCGCCGGGCTGGGCATTGTCGCCCCGGCTTGTCGTCACCTATCTGATGGGCGGCAAAGCCGCCGACGGCACCGCGATCACGCCCAAATATGTGGGCGACAAGCGGCTGATCGAAACCGCCGTCGCGACGCTCGCCACCGATCGGGCGCTGCTGCTGCTCGGCGTGCCGGGCACCGCCAAATCCTGGGTCTCGGAACATCTGGCCGCCGCGATCACCGGCGATTCGACGATGATCGTCCAGTGCACCGCCGGCACCGACGAGAACCAGGTGCGCTATGGCTGGAACTATGCGCAGTTGCTGGCGCACGGGCCGAGCCGCGACGCGCTGGTGCCGACCCCGCTGATGCGCGCGATGGAAACGGGCAAGCTCTGCCGCTTCGAGGAACTGACCCGGATGGGCAGCGACGTGCAGGACACGCTGATCACCGTGCTCTCCGAAAAGATGATGCCGATCCCCGAACTCAACGACGCGGTCTATGCGGCGCGCGGCTTCAACATCATCGCCACCGCCAACAATCGCGACAAGGGCGTCAATGAACTGTCCTCGGCGCTCAAGCGGCGTTTCAACGTCGTCGTGCTGCCGCTGCCCGACAGCGCCGACGAGGAGATCGCGATCATCGTCAAGCGCGTCGGCGAAATGGCGCGAAGCCTGGACCTGCCGGCCCCCAAGAACGTCGCCGAGGAAGTGGCGCGCGTCGTCGCGATCTTCCGCGAACTCAGGTCGGGATCCACCGAGGACGGCAAGGTGGCGCTGAAGTCGCCTTCGGGCGGGCTTTCGACCGCGGAGGCGATCGCCGTGATGGTCGGCGGTATCAGCCAGGCGACCTTCTTCAACAATGGCGCGCTGACGCCGGAGACGCTGGCGGCGAACGTGATCGGCGCGGTCGTCAAGGATCCGGTGCAGGATCGCGCGGTGCTCGGGGAATATCTGGAAACCGTGCTCAAGAAACGGCGCGGTTTCGAAGGCTATTATGCCTCGCTGACCGACCTGATCTGACATCATGGCCGGCGACGTCTCGATCTACGGCATCCGCCATCACGGCCCCGGCTCCGCGCGCCGGCTGGTCGAGGCGCTCGATGCGCTCGCGCCCGCGACGGTGCTGATCGAGGGGCCGGCGGACGCGTCGGCGCTGTTGCCGATGCTCGCGGATCCGGGCATGGCGACGCCGGTGGCGCTGCTCACCTATGCCGAGGACGACCCCGCCAACGCCAGCTTCTTCCCTTTCGCCGATTATTCGCCCGAATATCAGGCGGCGCGCTGGGCGGTACGGCACGGCGCCGCGCTGCGTTTCATCGACCTGCCCGCATCGGACCGGCTGGGCGCGCATGGCGGCGGAATCGAGGAGGACGCCGCCGCGACCGCCGACGACGATCCGATCAGCCGCGATCCCATCGGCATGCTCGCCATCGCCGCCGGCTATGACGACGGCGAATCCTGGTGGTCCGACGTGATCGAGGAGAATCCGTCGTCCGGCCCGGTGTTCGCGGCCGTCGCCGACGCGATGAGCGCGCTTCGCGCCGAAGCCGGCCCACTTTCCGCTCGGGAAGCCGCGCGCGAAGCACATATGCGGATCGAGATCGCGCGCGCCGCGAAGGAAAGCGACGGGCCGGTCGCGGTGGTGTGCGGAGCGTGGCATGTGCCCGCACTGATCGCCAGACAGAGCCTGACCGCCGACCGAGACCTGCTGAAGGGACGTCCGAAAGCGAAGATCAAGGCGACCTGGGCACCCTGGACCGCACCGCGACTGGCGCGCGCGAGCGGCTATGGCGCCGGCGTCGTCGCCCCGGGCTGGTGCGCGCATCTGTGGGACACGCGCGACGCCGAGGACCGCGATGCCGTCTGGCTGGCGCGGATCGCGCGGGTGATGCGCGAACGCGGGCATTTCGTATCGACCGCGTCGGTGATCGAGGCGCAACGGCTCGGCACCGCGCTGGCGGCGCTGCGCGATCGGCCCGCGCCGGGTTTCGAGGAATTGCGCGAAGCCGCGATCGCCTGCCTGTGCAACGGCGAACGCGCCCTGTGGGACGATATCGCGGCGGAACTGCTGATCGGATCGACGGTCGGCGCGATCCCCGCGTCGACGCCGCTCGCCCCGCTGCTGGAGGATCTGCAGCGCCAGCAAAAGGCGACGCGCCTGAAGCCCGAGGCGCTCGAACGCGCGCTGACGCTCGACCTTCGCAGCGAAAGCGGGCTCGCGCGATCGACATTGCTTCACCGTCTGAACGCGCTGGACGTGCCATGGGGCCGGCTTGCCGATGCGGGGCGCAGCCGTGGCACCTTCCGCGAGAATTGGCAGCTCTGCTGGGAACCCGAATATGCGGTGCGGCTGATCGAAAATCTCGTTTTCGGATCGACCATCCCCGAGGCCGCGGGCGGACGCCTGCTCGAGGCGATGCGGGGCGAAGCCGATCTTGCCGCGCTGGCAACATTGGTCCGCACCGCGATGGTCGCGGACCTGCCGCGCGCGACCGAGGCGGGCATCGCGCTGCTGGAGGACAAGGCGGCGCTGACCAGCGACTGCCAGACATTGCTCGCCACGATCACGCCGATGGCCGACATCATGCGCTATGGCGAAGCGCGCGCGGGAACGGCGGCGCATCTTTCCGCGCTGATGCCGCGCATCGTCGTTCAGGCCGCGCTGGCGCTGCCCTATGCCGCCCGCAACCTCGATGCCGATGCGGCGGGCCGGCTGCGCGGCGCGATCCTGGCGGCGGATCGCGCGATCGCGCTGGCCGAACTCGACGGCGATACGCTGGCGACCTGGCACCGCGCGCTCCAGTTGCTGCTGGGCGATGCACAGGCGACGCGCCTGATCGCCGGCGCTGCCGCCCGCCTGCTCTATGAAGCCGAGTTGCTCGATGCCGATGCGGCGGCGGACCTGCTCGGTCGCATGCTCTCCCCCGGCACGCCGGTCGCCGATGCCGCCGGGTTCTTCGAAGGGTTTCTGGAGGGCGCGGGACAAAGGCTGATCCATGACGCATCGTTGCGCGATGCCGTCGACGCCTGGCTGATGTCGCTCGAGGAGGATGCCTTCACCGCCAATCTGCCACTGTTCCGGCGCGTCTTCTCGGCGCTCGACCGCACCGAAAGGCGCCGGCTGATCGACGCCATATTCGGGCGTGGCACCACCAGCGGCGCCGGCGGCTATCGGCTGATCGACGGCGCCGCCGCGATCTGGCCGGCGCATGAGCAAAGGGTGATCGCATTGCTGACGGCGGGGGCGCCGCGATGACCGAAGCGAACGAACGCGATCGCCGCTGGACGCTGGCGCTGGGCGTGGATGCGGCCGAGGATGGCGGCTCCGCATTGTCGGACAGCGATCGCCGGATGTCCGAAGCGCTCACCGCGCTTTACGGCGATGGCGACGACGCGCCGAAAAAGGGGCGCGGCGGCCTTGGCGGATCGGCGCCGCGCGTGGCCAAATGGCTGGGTGACATCCGCGAATTCTTTCCCGCCCCGATCGTGCAGGTGATCCAGAAGGACGCATTCGAGCGCAAGGGCCTGCGCCAGATGCTGCTCGAACCCGAATTCCTGGCGACGGTGGAAGCCGATGTGAATCTGGTCGCCGATCTGGTTTCGCTGCGCGGCGTGATGCCCGAAAAGACCAAGGAGACCGCGCGGATCGTGATCGCGAAAGTGGTCGCCGAACTGATGGAAAGGCTCGAGCGCAAGACCGCCGACGCCATACGCGGCTCGCTCGACCGATCCCGGCGGACCAACCGGCCGCGCTTTTCCGATATCGACTGGCCGCGCACCATCCAGGCCAATCTGCGCCATTATCAGGCGGAGCATCGCACGGTGGTGCCCGAACGGCTGATCGGCTTCATGCGGCGGCAGCGGCGCATCGTCGATCTCGACGAGGTCATTTTGTGCGTCGACCAATCCGGGTCGATGGCGACGTCGGTCGTCTATGCATCGATCTTCGCGGCGGTGATGGCCTCGCTGCCCGTCGTCGCGACCAAGCTCGTCTGCTTCGACACCGCGATCGTCGACCTGACCGAAACGCTTGCCGATCCGGTGGAGGTGCTGTTCGGCGTCCAGCTTGGCGGGGGCACCGACATCAATCGCGCCGTCGCCTATTGCGAGGAGCGGATCGAGCGCCCGACAAAGGCGACCTTCGTGCTGATCTCCGACATGTACGAAGGCGGCAATGCCGATGCGCTGGTCGATCGGCTGGCGCGACTGACGCTGACCGGCGTCAATGTGATCGTGCTGCTGGCGCTCACCGATACCGGCCGGCCATCCTATGATCCCGCGCTATCCGCCAGGGTCGCGGCGCTCGGCATTCCCGTCTTCGCGTGCACGCCCGATCAATTCCCCGATCTGATGGCGACCGCGCTTCGCCGCGAGGACGTGCATGGCTGGGCCGCCGATCGCGACATCAAGCTGATCCGATCCGACGGTTGACCTTCAGGTCGCGGGCGCCGCAGCCGGCGCCTTGACCGCATCGGCGCGCACCGCCTTCACCACCTCGTCCACCGCGCGCACCACCACGTCGGGCCGCTCATTCTGGATATAATGGCCCGCATCGGGAACGAGTTCCTGACGCGACCGCGTCGACCAGGAAGCGATCTCGGCATGCAGCGCCTTCCAGCGCGCCTGCATGCCCTCCCCCTCCGCCCTGGTCACGCCCAGCCCCTGCAACATTTCGGGCGGATAGGGCTGGGTGGAGGTGAGGACGACGATGGGGCGATCGCCCAGATTGCGGAGCTTGCCCGCCTGTTCCCAGATCGCGGGCAGCGCATCCATTTCGGCGATCACGCCGCCGACGCTGTGCCCCATATAGGCCTGGCGCGCGCCGGCCTCGGCCGGCGGTTCGCCAGGCGCGGCCTGAGAGGGCACCAGGCGCCAGATCCCGGTCCAGGCGAGCGCCGACATCGCGCGCGGCACGAAAGGCAGTTCCACATAGGCCTTGCGGCCCGGCGGGGGCAGCTTCTTGCCCTGATCGGCATGCGAAGCATCGACGAACACGATCCCCTTCACATCGTCGCCATGGAGCCGCGTATAGGTCATCGCATAAGGGCCGCCCGCGGAAAGACCGACCAGGACGAGCGGGCCGCCGATGCCCGCCTTTTGCAGCATGGCGTGAAGATCGCGCGCCACACCTTCGCCGTCGTGCGGCCCGGACTTGTCGTCGCTCCACATGATGCCCGCGCGATCATAGGCACAGGTGCGCGTGATCTTCGCGATCGAATCATGCACCGGGCGCCACGACAATGTGCCGTTGGGATCGACGCCGGATTCGAGGATCACCGTCGGCGATCCGCTGCCGCGGCAATCGAGATGAAGCTTGCGCCCGCCGATATCGACGAGCTGGCCGCGCGGCGGAAAATCCTTCGCGGCGCTGTGCCGCGCCCATTGTTCACAAGCGGCGCCGAACGCCACGGCGAGGACGACCATGCCCCCCAGCCCGATTCCGATGCGCTTCAGCACGCGCAAGGCCCGTGATCCCGCCATATGTCCCCCCGCCAATTTTACCCGGCCTTGGCGGCATTCCATTGCGCGAACATTGTCATCGGAACGCGGCCCCCACAATCACGCACGCAGCATGGGCTCATCCGTTCCGGATGAAAGCCGATCTTTCCGGAAACCCCCAAAACACATATAAACCGGTGCCGATCGGCGATTGCGCCATTGCGCACCCGTTTCGAGTGAGGTTTTTCCGCATGTTCTCCCGATTTGTCATTCTATGCGCCGCCGGCACGATGGCGCTTTCGCCCGCACTGGCAGCGCCCGAAACGGAAAAACCGGCTCCCGACCCCAATGAGCGCATCTGCCGGACCGAATCGGTGACCGGCTCTCGCCTTCAGAAGACGCGCACCTGCCGCACGCGCAAGGAGTGGGAGGACATCCGCCGGCAAACCGGCGAGGCGATGGGCAGTGTCCAACGCAGCCAGGGCGGAGTATGCGGCATGCGCCCCTGCTAAGGGGTCACGCCTGAAGAACCGGCATGATCGAAATTGACGCGGCACATCGGCTATGGTCGGTGCGCCTACTGCCTTGAAATGGGATATCGATGACGAACGACGACACGATCCAGGTGCTCACCACCGGTGGGACGATCGACAAGCAATATTTCGACAGCCTCAGCGAATATCAGATCACCGACACGATCGTGACGCGGCTGCTGGAAATCGCGCGTGTCACCCAGCCGCACCGGGTGGAGGAGATGTTCCGCAAGGACAGCAACGATCTGTCGGAAGAGGATCGCGCCGCGCTCGTCGCGCGCATCCGCGCGGATGAAGCGAAGCGGTTCGTCATCACCCATGGCACGGATACGATGACGGTGACGGCGGAATCGCTGTCCGGCATCCCCGGCAAGGTGATCATATTGGTGGGCGCCTTCACACCCGCGCGCTTCGCGGAAAGCGATGCGGTGTTCAATCTCGGCATGGCGTTCGCCGCGGCCCAGACCGCCGCGCCCGGCGTCTACATCGCGATGAACGGCACGATCTCCAACGCCGCCGAGGTGGTGAAGGACCGGGCGAAGGGCGCCTTCGTCCGCCGCGACGCGCAATAATTCTCCTGTCATTCCCGCGCACGCGGGAATGACAGGAAATTCCAATCAACGCAGCCGATAGGCCGCAAGGAAAGCCCGGACCGCTTCGGCAGCGTGACGCCGCAGTGTCGCCTGATCTGGTATGGCGCTGTCGCCGAGCATCATGACGCGGTTCACCGGATCGCCCATCACCAGCCAGTTGAACTGCGAGGCGGCGACCCGCGCGTCGTCGATCGCAAGCAGGCCGCGACCGGCCCAGCGTGCAAAGGCGATGGCGAGCCCGGCGACCGCGCGCGACGGTCCGCCGCGATCGAGCGCAGCGCCGAGTTCTGGAAAGCGGTTCGCCTCGGCGATGATCAGGCGACGGAGTTGCATCAACCTTGGCGTCAGCACCACGATCAATTGCCGCTCGGCATAGGCGAGCAGCCGCGCCTCGACATCGTCCTTGTCGCCCAGATCCGCGATCTCGCGCTGCACTTCATCGCCGGCGACGGAGGTCATGCCGGTGATGATCGTCACGAACAGCGCCTCCTTGCTCGCGAACTGCTTGTAGACCGTCTGCTTGGACACCGCCGCCTGTGCCGCGATCTCGTCCATGCTGGTGCCCGGATAACCGTTCCGCAGGAAGATTTCGGTGGCGGCATCAATGATCGCCCGGCGCTTTCGTTCAGACCGCCCTTCACCCTCGACCATCAGAGCTTCCGCCACGCGCACAGCCTCCAGTCGCTTGTGTTGATTGACTCTTAGTACTGGACAGTCCAGTTTGATTCAAGCAACGAAGAGAAGCGACTCCGATGAACGGTGAAGACAGTCAGTCCCTGACGGCATCATGTTTATGTGGCGCGGTGACATTCGAAACGGCCGGCTCACCGATCATGAGCGTCATCTGTCATTGTACGAGTTGCCGGACGGCCGGGCATCGGATCGAGGAACGCCCAGGCGCGCCGGCGGTGCTCGATGCCATCGGCGGCACGACATTCCTGCTCTATCGCAAGGACCGCCTGCGCTGCACGCGTGGGGGCGAAAAGCTTGAGACGCTTCGGCTCAAACCCGATTCGCCCACGCGTCGATTGGTCGCACGCTGCTGCAATGCCCCGATGGCGCTCGAATTTTCCAAGGGCCATTGGCTGAGCATGTATCGCGATCGTTTCCCCGATCATGCTCAGCCGCCGGAGATGCGGGTGATGACCGCCGATCAGCCGGACAATATCCCCCTTCCCGACGACGTCCCTGCCTATGCCCGCCATTCCGGCCGCTTCATGTGGCGATTGCTCGGCGCATGGATCGCGATGGGGTTGCGCGTTCCGCGCGTGCCCGGACTGGAGGCCGCATGAAAAGCGACACCCCTGAAAAGGTGCTGATGGAGAATATCAACAGCCCCGGCCGCCCAATCCGCGTCGATGCCGACAAATATCGGGCGATGCGCGACGCGATCCTCGCGGTGCTGCCTGCCGCCTCACCCGGGCTGACGGTCACCGAAACCAAGGCGCGACTGTTGCCGCTCTTGCCCGACTCGCTGTTCCCTGGCGGCGCCAAGGCGGGCTGGTGGCTCAAGGGCGTCCAGCTCGACCTAGAAGCCAAGAGGCTGATCAAACGTGAGGAAACAAAGCCGCTGCGCCTGCACCGGCTTTGATCACTGAACGAGATGCGTCGGGTCAGGCCTTGAGCGTGACCCAGATATCGACCGGCGCCGCGAATTTGCCCGGCGCCGGCTTGCCGATGTCGATCCGTTCGGCGGTGACCAGCTCGCCCGATTTCAGCGTGAAGCTGGCATAGGGGCGCGGCATCCGCCCGAAGCTCATTTTCTGGATGGGTTCGCCGGTGGCGGAATTCATGATGGTTGCGATGATGCTCATCGCGCGCCGGTAGCGGTCTTCCCGAACCGATTTCAACCGTCATCGCAAAGAATTATCGATGGGCATGGCTGCGCATGGCAAAGCTTGAGGTGATGCGCGACACGCCGGGCAAACGCGACAACACGGTCGCGTGGAAACGCTCATATTCCGCCATGTTGGCGATCTGCAGCCGCAGCACATAATCGCCGTCGCCCGTCATCAGATACCATTCGCGCACCTCGGGATGATTGCGCAGCCCCTGTTCGAAACGGGTGAGATACTCCTCCGTCTGCCGGTCGAGCGCGACCTGGACGATCGCAGTCATGCCCTCGTCCGGCGCGCTGCCCGCGATGATCGCTGTATAGCCCCGGATCACGCCCGAGCGCTCGAGCATGCGGACGCGGCGCAGGCATGCCGAGGCGGACAGGCCGACCTTGGCCGCGAGCGCGCCGTTGGTGATCCGCCCGTCCAGCCGCAGCGCGGTCAAAATCCGGCGATCGGTCTCATCGATGGCATGCATGGTGATTTATTCCATATCTTCGAATAATCTGCGAATTATAGCTTTCACTCGGCGCTTTCTAGCACGATCAGGCGAAATATTCGACAGCTTCACCGCTACATCCGCGCAAGGAGGTGGCGCGTGGATCTGAATGGCTGTCCTGGCGGGACCGGTCGTCTGACCGTCGACCTCGATGCCGTCCGCGCCAATTTCGCGGCGCTCGCGGCACATGTCGCGCCGGCGGCATGCGCCGCGGTGATCAAGGCCGATGCCTATGGGCTCGGTGCGCCTTTCGTTGCCGAAGCGCTTCATCGACAGGGATGCCGCAGCTTCTTCGTCGCGCATCTCTCCGAAGCGCTCGCCATCGCCCGCGTCCTCGAGCCCGACAGCGACATCTTCGTGCTCAACGGGCTGGAGCCTGGGTACGAGCCGCTGTGCGCCGACCGGGGTTTCATTCCGGTGCTCAACGCACCCGAACAGGTCGAGGCCTGGCGCGGGCTGGCGATCGAACGCGGGCGCGCGCTGCCCGCCGCGCTCCAGATCGATACGGGCATGTCGCGGCTCGGCATGGACCTCGACTGCGCCGTGCGGCTGGCAAACGACGCGACCCTCGCCGAACAGCTTTCGCTGCGCCTGTTGATGACGCACCTCGCCTGCGCGGATCTGCCCGACCACCCGGCCAATGCCGATCAGCTTGCGCGTTTCGCGGCGGTGCGATCACTGTTCCCGGCCGTCCCCGCTTCGATCGCCAACAGCGCCGGCGCGGTGCTCGGCGGCGGATATCATTTCGATCTGGTGCGCGCCGGCCTTGCCCTGTTCGGAACGGTATCGACAGGAACGACTGCATCGCCCCTCCCCGCCGTGCGTCTCGACGCGCGCATCATCCAGATCCGCACGATCGAACCCGGTGACGGGGTGGGCTATGGCCTGGCGCATATCGCATCGACGCCCCAGCGCCTCGCCACGCTCGGCATCGGCTATGCCGATGGCTGGCCGCGCAGCCTGAGCGGGCGCGGCGCCGCCTGGTTCAAGGGCGTGCGCCTGCCGATCGTCGGCCGGGTTTCGATGGACTGCATGACAGTGGACATCAGCGCGCTGCCCGAGGGCGCGCTCGGCCATGGCGATTTCGTCGAACTGATCGGGCCGAGCCAGTCCGCCGTCGATGTCGCCGACGATGCCGGGACCATCGACCATGAGATCCTGGCGCGTCTGGGCACGCGCTTCCAGCGCCTCTTCATCGAAAGCGGCGTGACCGACATCCAGTCACCGGGGGGATTATAATGAAGGTCGTCATTCTGGGCGCCGGCGTCATCGGCGTTACATCGGCATGGTATCTCGCCAAGGCCGGCCATGAAGTGGTCGTGATCGATCGCCAGCCCGGCCCGGCGCTCGAGACCAGCTTCGCCAATGCCGGCGAGATCTCTCCCGGCTACGCCTCGCCCTGGGCGGCGCCCGGCATTCCGATGAAGGCGATCCGCTGGCTGATGATGCGCCATGCGCCGCTGATCCTGCGCCCCGGCCTCGATATGGAGATGGTGCGCTGGGTGGCGGCGATGCTGCGCAACTGCACCAGCGCGCGCTATGCGCTCAACAAGAGCCGGATGGTCCGCCTGGCCGAGTTCAGCCGAGACCAGCTCGCCGGGATGCGCACCGAACTCGGCATCGACTATGACCATCGCGAGCGCGGTACGCTCCAGCTTTTCCGCACCCAGGCGCAGCTCGACGGCAGCGCCAAGGATATCGCGGTGCTGCGCGACTATGGCATTCCCTATGAAGTGCTCGATCGCGACGGCTGTGTGGGCGCCGAACCCGGCCTGTCCGCGACGCGCGAGCGCTTCGTCGGCGGCCTCAGGCTGCCCAATGACGAGACCGGCGACTGCCAGATCTTCACGACCGAGCTGGCCGCGCGGCTCCAGAAGATGGGGGTCGAATTCCGGTACGACACCGAGATCGAATCGCTCGCGGTCGCGCAGGGCCAGATCGCCGGCGTGCGCACCAATCGCGGCATGGTCACCGGCGATCGCTATCTCGTCGCGCTCGCCAGCTTCTCGCCGGCATTGCTGAAGCCGCTGGGCTTCCGCGTGCCCGTCTATCCGGTGAAGGGCTATTCGATCACCGCCGACATCGTCGATGCGGAACGCGCGCCCGTCTCCACGCTGCTCGACGAAAGCTACAAGATCGCGATCACTCGCCTGGGGAATCGCGTTCGCGTGGGCGGCATGGCCGAGATATCGGGATATAGTCGCGACCTGCCGGAGCGCCGGCGCGGCACGCTGCTCTATTGCGTCGACGATCTTTTCCCCGGCGCCGCCGACCTGTCGGACGTATCCTATTGGTGCGGCCTGCGGCCCATGACGCCCGATGGCCCGCCGATCCTGGGGCCGACCGCGATCCCCAATCTCTACCTCAATACGGGCCACGGCACGCTCGGCTGGACCATGGCGTGCGGATCCGGTCATGTCATCGCCGACATTATTTCCGGCCGTGCCCCCGAAATCGATGCGGACGGCCTGTCGATCGCACGCTATCGAGCCTGACCACGAAAAGGAGAACCATCAATGAGCATCGTCAGACTGCATTCCGGGCCGCGCATGAGCCAGGCCGTGATCCATGGCGGGCTGGTCTATCTGGCCGGCCAGGTCGGCAACCCCGGCGACGACGTGACGGCGCAGACGCGCACCGTGCTGTCGTCGATCGACGCGCTGCTCGCCGAAGCCGGCACCGATCGCTCGCGCATCCTGAGCGCGACGATCTGGCTCGCCGACATGGGCGACTTCGCCGCGATGAACGCGGTGTGGGAAGACTGGGTGGACCAGGCGACCGCCCCCGCCCGCGCGACGGGCGAAGTCCGCCTGGCGACCGACGAGTATCGCGTCGAGGTCATCATCGTCGCCGCGCTTCCCTGATCGCCGCACGCTGCCGGCCCGCTCCCCCGCCCAACCGCCCGATCCGGTATGATCCTGACGGGTGGTTGGGCGGAGGAGCGGACCGGTAGCGCCAGAAAGCGCCCTTCGCGCTTTCTCCAACAAACCCGAATTTGACAGACCGCCCTCGCGCCTCCACATCACGATGATGATCACCGAGATCATCCATGGGCGATATCGCCACCACTCAGGGCAGCTCGCCGCGCGCAGCTAGCCCCGGGCTTCCTTTATCCTCACCCGAAGCCCGGGGAGACAATTTCCGAAGCACCCGGCGGCCGAAGAGCGTGCGCGCCGAACCCTGAGAGACATGATCATGACGACATCCTCGGCTGCGGTGGAGCACCGCCGCCCGCCCATCCATATCATCGACACCGAATGCGAAGCGCTGACCGCGCTTGCCCTGCGGATCGAGGAAGCCCAGCCCGTGGTGGCGGATCTGCTGCTCACCGAACTGGAACGCGCCGAACTCCATTCGGCGGATACTCTGCCACCCCACACCGTCTCGATGAACAGCGTCATCGCCTATGTCGACGAGCGCAGCGGCACGCGGCGCACCGTGCAACTCGTCTATCCGCAGGACGCCGATATCGAGGCGGGGCGGATCTCGATCCTGACCCCGGTCGGCGCCGGACTGATCGGCTTGGCGCAAGGTGACGCGATCGACTGGCCCGATCGCGAGGGCCAGGAACGATCGCTCCGCATCGTCGAGGTCAAGCCGGGAGAGTCGCCGTGATGGAGGAACTCGCCCGCTATCGCTGCATCGGCGACGACGGCACGCGGGTTGCCGTCGTCGAATATCGCTATGTCCATCTGGCGCGGAGCAGTACGGGCACGCGCCGCCATCTCGGCGCGACCAAGCTCACGCTCGAGACCGGCGAGCCCGTGCGCTATATCGACGAGGCCTGTTTCGAAGTGATCGACAGCGGCGAGCTGATCCGCCGCATATCCTGACGGTCGTCAGCCGCGCGCGTCGGGGCCGAAACGCCGCCGCGCGATCAGCATGTCCGATACCGGATCGCGAACCGGCTTCGCGAACATCAGTCCACCCGCTGCGGATGAGCCCTCCACCACACCGCCTTTCGGTCGGATGCGCGGTACGGATGCCGCCGCGAGCGCGTCGCAGCGCATCGCGAGATCGAGCAGATAGGCGCGGGTGAATTCGCCGGTGATGCGCGCGGCCGTCCGCCGGCACGCCTCGGCCTGCCGGATCCAGTGCCCATAGCCGATGGGCTTGCCGCTGTTCATGCCCGTGCCTCCACCAATCCGGCGGCGCCCACACCGGCTTCCTCGCCACGCGAATAGGTGGCGACGAGCATGCCCGCCGCCAGGACGCGGCCGGCGATCGCGTCGACCATGCTGGAGCGACCGGGATTGTCGCCGATCACCGGCGTGTCGGACAGCGCGAAAAGCTGGAAGACATAGTCGTGCGCGCCGTGCCCCGTGGGCGGATCGGGCGGCAACCAGCCTTCGGCGAACAGGCTGTTCCGCCCGACATCCCGGCCATCGGCCTCGCCATGCCCGTCGCGCGCGATCGCGCCTTCGGCCAGGCCCGTCTCGTCAGGCGGCAGATTCCAGACGATCGCATGGACGAGCGGACTCGTCGCGGGCGCATCCGGATCCTCGACGATCAGCGCCAGGCTGGTGGCGCCTTCGGGCACGCCGCGCCAGATCAAGGGCGGCGACACACCTTCGCCATCGGCGGTGAAGCGTATCGGCAGCCGCCCGCCATCCGCGAACGCCGGACTCGACAGTTCGATGAAACCATCGCCCAGCCCAAGCGCCTCCTGCGCGATCACGAGCTTCGCATGCCCCGCGCGTACGTTGCGGAGCAGGCTGCCAAGCCAGTGCGGAACATGTTGCAGCATCGCGCGCGCCTCCTTGCCGGTTCGAGAACGATCGGAAGCCGGGAAGGCTCCCGATCGTTGCAAGAAAGCAATCGGCGACGCGCGTCGGCGGGTTCAGAACCCGATCGACAGCGTCAGGCGGCCATTGCTCTGCGAACCGTTCTTGCCGATCAGCCCGTCATAGGAGACCGAAAGCGTCGCGGCCTTGCTCATCCGCCAGTCGAGCGCGACCGTCGCCGCCGCGGCGTCACGCGACAGCGCGGTGCCGGTGACGCCGAAGCTGGCGACCGAGGCGCCGAAACTGTGGACACCCGTCGAAACCAGATCGCCGAACACATGCTGCCAGGCCAGACTGCCGCGACCGGAAAGTCCGCCAACGATCGGCGTCGATGCCTTCACGCCCAGCTTGCCGAGGCCGAACGTGTCTTCGCGCGCAGCAACACGCAGCGCCACCGGCCCACCGGCTTCGTTGAAACCATCAGTCTTGACGCGATAGATGCCGAGGCCGGCAAAGGGTTCGACCGCGCCGCCCCTGATCGCGATCGGCATGCCGATCTCGGCGAAACCGTGCAGCGTGGTGCCCTTGTAATCCGCCACCGCATGATCGGTGAAGCCAGGGAAAGCGATGTCGCGCACCGTGCTGACGTCCACCCGGCCATAGCCGATGCCGCCACGCAGATTGACGCCACCGAAGCTGCCCCCGGCATAAGCCATCACATGCACCGTCTCGAGCTTGGCGGTGCTGCGCCGCGCGGCGACCGTCAGATCCTCGCTGGTGAAGCCGCCGGCGATGCCGATACGAGCGCCAGACGCGAAACCGAAGTCCACGCCGCCGATCCCGCCGGTCGTCTCACGCTCGGCATCGGCCGCGCCGAGAATGCCCGAATCCTCATCACTCGACGCGACGAACTGGCCCCAGATTGCGGGGCCCGCAGTATCGACCGAGAAGCGTGGCGCCAGCGCCGCTTGCGCCGCGATCGCGTTGAGCACCATCGCGGTGCTGACCGAGGCATGGATCTCACCGGAGAGCAGGTCGAGCCCCGTGCGGACTGCATCGTCGCTGGGGATCAACGTCAGCGCAGCATAAGCGGGATTGGCGACACCGAGCGTGCCGAACGCGGTGGCCGTATTCACCTGATTGGGATTGAGGCCCAGCAGCGCCAGCGACGCACCGGTGCGCACGACATCGACATAGATCGCGTTGGCGTTCGATCCCAGCCGCAATTCGGTGTTGCCGAGCGGGTTCTGCGTCATCGTCGTGTAATTGCCGCTGACGCCGCCTGCGGCGGTCAGCAGCGTGTAACGCGAACCAACCGTATAATCGCCGCTCGCGCGGGTGACCGCCAGCGTCGCGCCCGAACGGATCGTCGCGATGCTGCCCACCGCGATCCGGTCGGCACCAGCCGAAGTGATTTCGGCGGCATAGGTCGATCCGGCTTCCTGGACGAGCTGGCCGGTGATGGTGAGCGTGCCGACGCTCAGGCCCGGCGCGATCGTGCCGCCCGACTGGATGGTCGCGCCCGCGATCGTGCCGGTGCCGCCCAAGGTGGCGCCGTTCGCCACGCGCACTGCTGAGGGCATCGCCCCCAGCACGTTGAGTCGGCCGGCAAGCACATCGACCGGGCCGGCAAAGCCCGGCTGCGCGCCGATGGCGAGCGTGCCCGCACCCAGTTTCTGCAACAGGCCGGTGCCGGTGAGCGTTGCCGCCAGCGTGCCCGCATCCGCCTGATCGATACGCAGCGTGCCGGCATTGGCGATCGCGCCGGTCAATGTGGTGCTGTTGCCGGTCAGCGTAGCGCCTCCCGCGATCGTTGTGCCCTCGCTGAAGCTGGACGCCGCAGTCAAAGTCCAGCTGCCCGAAGCGACTGCAAGCCGCTCGAAATTGACCGCGCCCGCGAAGCTGCCGGTGCCGGGGCCGCCCAGCGTGACGGTGTCTCTACCGGTGCCGCCGTCGACGCTGCCGATGATGACCGATCCGGCGAGCAGGTTGAGCGCATCGTTGCCGCCGCCCATCTGGATTGCGATGCCACCGGTTCCGGCGATCGTGCCCGAATTGGTGATGGTGTCCGCGAAATCGCCGACCAAAGTGATCGCGGGGCCGGCGAGCCCCTCGATCCGGCCGGCATTGACGATCGTGGTCGCGCCATAGGCGCCGTTATCGGCGCCATCGTCGATCAGGATGCCGTTGCGGCCGCCGCTGATCAGCGCGTTCGCCGCATTCTCGATCGTGCCGCCGCCCATGGCGATGCCCTGCGCGCTGTTGGGCCGGCCGCCCGAATCGACGCCGGTCGCGCTGATGCCGCGGATCGTTCCGAAATTGCGGACGGTGCCGATCAGATCGATATCGACGCCGTCGCCATCGCCATTGGTCGCGACACCGTCCCAGGTGCCGATGATCGTACCGTTGTTGACGACGATGCCGCCGCCGTCGGATCCGACGCCCGATCCGTTGCGGCCGATGATCGTGGCGCCCGCCGCATTGGTCACGTCGACATTCACGTCGCTGGTGATGCCGTGGCGCAGACCCGAAATGACGCCGCCTGACTGGTTGATCACCTTGCCCGATTTGCCCTGCCAGTCGACGCCATCATAATTGTTGTTGGCGGGGCCATCCGAATAGATGAGCCCGGCATTGGTGACGACCGCGCCCTGCCCCGGCCGGATCGCATCCTGCCCGAAGGAGCGCAGTTCGCCGCCCGCCAGATTGTTGATGACGATCGTCGCACCGCCCGAGGCGGCGGCGTCGAAATCGATCGCCTGGCCGCCATTGGTTGTTTTGATGATGCCCGCATTGTTGAGCGTGATCGTACCACCGGTGGGGTTGAAGTTCACGCGTACCGCATCGTCGGCGCTCTGGATCACCGCGCCGGCATTGTTGGTGATGCTGATATCGCGGGCATTGTTCGATCCGGCGATGTTGATCGCGCGGCCGGTGGCGTTGCTATTGGCTATCGTGCCCGAATTGCTGATGGAGAGCGGCGTCGCGGTCGAGGCGATGGTCGCGCTCGTCGCGCTGGTCAGCGTCGCACCGGCATCGACCTGATAGTTGTCCGCGGCAAGCGCGCCGGTCAGCGTCCAAGTGCCCGTCTGCACCGCGACCTGTTCGAAACCGGCGGCGCCCGCGAAGCTGCCGCTGCCGTTGAAATTGATCCGGTCCATGCCCGCGCCGCCATCGACGGCGCCGGTGAAGACCGCGCCGGTCTGGACGTTGAGCGTATCGTTGCCGGCGCCCATGTCGAGCGCGACGGTGGCGCCGGCGATCGTGCCCGAATTGGTGATCGTATCGGCGAAATCGCCGACCAGCACGATGCCCGTGCCGGCCAGTCCGCGGATCGTGCCGGCATTGGTGATCGCGGTCGAACCATAAGCGCCGCCGCCCGATCCGTCGTCGATCAGGATCGCATCGGCCCCGCCGACGATGGTCGCGCCCGCCGCATTCTCGATCAGGCCGCCGCCCATCGCGATGCCCTGCGCATTGTTGGGGCTGCCGCCCGAATCGACGCCGGCCGCGCTCAGCCCCTCGATCGTGCCGTAATTGCGGATCGTGCCCACCAGATCGATATCGACGCCATCGCCGTCGCCATTGGTGGCGACGCCGTCCCATTGGCCGGTGATCGTGCCGTAATTGACGACGATGCCGTCACCGTCCGAGCCGACGCCCGATCCGTTGCGGCCGGTGATCGTGGCGCCCGCGGCGTTGACGACGTCGACGCTGGTATCGCTGGTGATGCCGTGGCGCAGGCCGGAGATGACCCCGCCCGCCTGGTTGATCACCTTGCCCGATCGCGCCTGCCAATCGATGCCGTCGAAACTGTTGTTGGGTGCACCATCCGAGCGGATCAGCCCGGCATTGGTGACGACCGCGCCCTGCCCCGGCCGGATCGCATCCTGGCCGGTCGAGCGCAGCTCGGCGCCGGCATGATTGTTGATGATGATCGTCGCGGCATCGGTCGCGACGGCATCGAAATCGAGCGCCTGGCCCGCTATGGTCGTGCGGATGATCCCATGATTGTCGACGGTGATCGTGCCGCCCGTCGGATTGACGTTGATACGGAAGGCATCGTCGGCGCTTTCGATCACCGCGCCCGCATTGTTGGTGAGCGTGATCGAGCGGACATTGCCGTCGCCCGACGCGTTGATCGCGCGGCCGCTGGCATTGGTGCTGCGGATCGTGCCCAAATTGGTGATGACCAGACCGGTCGACGCATTGTTCCAGTTGATCGCCGGACTGGTCGTGGTCTGCAGCGTTCCGCCCGCCTGCACGGTGATGCTGTCGGTGCCGGCGACGGTCTTCTGCGCGGTATCGGTGGTGCCGCCGGGAACGACATGATGGGTTTGCGCCGCGACGGGCGCCGCCGCCATCACAATCGAGGTCAGCACTCCGGCAGCAAGCGCGATCCGGCTCGTCTCGACACGCAATTTCATGGTCACCCCCAATTCACGGAAAATCCGATTCGTGCGGCGATAGGGGCGCTGCTTGATCCTTTTGTGACAGCTGTGACGGTTCCGTTACAGTCCGACCTCAGCGATCGAACGACGGAGCGACAGGGCGAGTCTGACGACAACCTGATCCCAAATGGATCAATCTGACCCCCGCCCCCATTATCTCGCACGCTCGAAGGCGATATCGTTCCGCTGCACGAACGAAGGGAAGATCTATGTGGCATCAATTGGGGTTTCTGGCCGGGTGCTTCGCAGCGGTTCTAGCGATGGCCTGGATATCGGAGAAATTGGTCTGGCAACGCCTCTGCGACGATCCCCTGGCGGGTAAGCTGCTGTCGGTACTGTCCGGCTGGTTCATCGTCAGCGCTCTCGCCGGATGGGGGTTCGCAAATGGCGGCCCCTATTATTGGGGCGCCTTCATCGACTATGCCTTGCCCACCCCGCTCGTCGCCTTTGTCGCCTATCGCCGCGGGATGAAGCTGCGCAACGACGCGATCGAGGAACAGCAGATCATCTGAGCGGCGAACGCGGCCTTGACAGCGCATCGTTGCCGGCCAATACTTCACTATATGGCAAAGCTTCCAGAATCGCCCCTCGACCGCGTCTTCGCGGCGCTTGTCGATCCGACACGGCGCGCGATCCTGGCGCGGCTCGAGCGTGAGGACAGTGTCTCGGTGACCGAACTGGCGCGCCCGTTCGCGATCAAGCTGCCGGCGGTGATGAAGCATCTCGACGTGCTCGGCGATGCCGGGCTGATCACGCGATCCAAGACCGGGCGCACCGTCGCGGTGCGGCTGACGCCTGCCCCCATGGAGGAAGCGATGCACTGGCTTCGCAGATATGAACGTTTCTGGTCGGCGAGCCTCGACCGCCTGACCGCCTATGCCGAAGCGCAGGAAAGAGCAGCGGTCGCGCGGGAGGATGATGCATGACCAGCCTGACCATCGTGCGTCGCATCGCGGCGCGGCCGTCGATCGTGTTCGACGCGCTGACCACGCCGGAGGGCATCGCCTGCTGGTGGGGGCCGGACGACGGCCCGGTGCTATTGGCGGAAGCCGATATCCGCGTCGGCGGTCGCTTCAGGGTGCGCTTCCGCATGCTCGACGGCAGCGAGCATGAAAGCAGCGGCGAGTATCTGGAGGTCGATAAACCCGTCCGGCTGGCGATGAGCTGGCGATGGACGGGCGGCGGCGAGCCGGAGGAAGCCGGCGGGGAATCGCGCGTCGAGATCGATCTGCGCCCGATCGGGAACGGCACGGAGCTGACCTTCACCCATGCCCGGCTGAAGACCGAGGCCTCGCGGATCAGCCATGAAGAGGGCTGGAACGGCGCGCTCGACAAGCTGGCACGGCACCTCTCGGTCATCTGAGGGGATCCGCCATGCCATGCTGCGGCGCCCTTGCCCTGTTCGCCACGCTCCTGATCGGCGCCCGGCGATGGCTGGGCAACCTGCCGCGATCGCTGCGCACCGTCGGCGGCGGCATGCTGCTGGTCATGCCTGTGCTCGCGCTCGCCGGTGCCACCGCCCCGGAACCGAGTGCCTATGCGAGAATACCGGATCACCCCGTCCATGCATGGTGCGGCCGGCCCTTGGAATGACATCGAAGGAGGATCGAGGATGATCACGCTCTACGCCTTTCGCTGGGTGCCCGATTTCGCGAAGGGCTATGTCCGCGACCTGCGCGTGCGCTGGGCGCTGGAAGAGGCCGGTATCCCCTATCGCGAACGGCTGATCGGGCTGGATGAGAAGACAGCGCCGGACTATCTGGCGATCCAGCCATTCGGTCAGGTGCCCGCGATCGAGGAGGATGGCGCATTGCTGTTCGAATCCGGCGCGATTGTTCTCGGGATCGCGCGCCGTTCGGAAGCGCTGATGCCGATCGATCCCGCGGGACGCGCGCGCACCGAAGCATGGATGTTCGCCGCGCTCAATTCTGTCGAGCCCGCGATCGCCAATCTCGCCGATATCGACATCTTCGCCGAAGGCGAAGCATGGGCGGCCGCGCGCCGGCCCGCCGTCGTCGAAATGATCGATGAGAAACTGTCCCTGCTTGAAGGGTGGCTGGGCGATCGCGATCATCTGGAAGGCCGTTTCAGTGCCGGCGACCTGCTGATGACGACGGTGCTACGCGATCTCGAACATACAGACCTGGTCGAACGCCGGCCCAGGCTCGCCGCCTATCGCGACCGCTGCATGACCCGCCCAGCCTTCGCCAAGGCGCTGGCGGATCAGTTGCGGTCCTTCGAAGGGAACGAGCCGGAGGGATGATCTCCGCCTGCCCGGCACCATTCCGGGCCGCAGGCGATCTGCAGGCGAGGAGACGCGGTTGCGACGAAGCGGCCCGGCCGATATAGTATTTGCGATTCAATCGCATTAATGCTCCTTTTTTTCGGAGCGGCTGATGCGGCCGTCCGCAATGCTCAGGAGCCATTTGATTGCCGTGGCGGATCGCCGCACAACCTCTGCCCTCTATGGCACGCATCGGGCGGCTCTGGTCGATTATGCGGCCGGCATCGTCGGCGGTCGCGCGCAGGCGGAGGATGTCGTGCAAGACGCCTGGCTGCGGATCGAGCAGGTCGAACGTGGCCGCATGCTGGAAGAGCCCTTGCGCTATTTCTATCGCGTGGTCCGCAATCTCGCGCTGGACCGGCGCCGCGCGCTCAAACGCGAAACTCGACAGGATGGGACGGACTCGACGGCCGAGATCGCCGAAATTCAGGACGAGGCGCCGTCCCCAGAAGACGTCGCACTGGATCGCGACGAGTTGAAGCGCGTCGTCGAACGCATGGCAACCTTGCCCGAACGGACACGCACGGCGCTGATCATGCACCGCGTCGAAGGCCGGAAGTTGCGCGAAATAGCCGAGCATCTGGGCATTTCGATCGCGCTTGCGCACGCACTCGTCGCCGACGGCATGCGCCATTGCGGGCGTGCGGTGGCGCGCTAGTTCGATGGCCCGTGCTTTTTTCCTGAAAATCCCGCTCGCGGAATCGTTGAGGTCCGGAAGCGCCCCGAAGAATAGTGGCGCGTGGATGGATGTCGCCGCATGCGAGGCGGCCGCGGGAGCCGAATGACCGAAACACCGCCCTTGCATGACGATCGTGCGACCGATGAAGCGATCGACTGGGTGATCCGGCTCGCCGAAGAGCCCGACGATCCGGAACTGCGCGCGCATTTCGAGAGCTGGCACGCGGCGGCGCCCGAAAATCGCGAGGCCTGGAGGCACGCCAATCACGTGTCCGATCTGGTCGGACAAAGCCGCAACATCGCATTCCTTGAACCTCCCGCCGCCCGCCCACCGGATCGCCTGGCTTCGTCGCGACGCCACCGGCGGCGCTGGCCGACATTCGCCGCCGCCGCCATCGCCGCCAGCCTTGCACTCGCCGTCACCCCCACCTTGCTGCTGCGCCTTCACGCCGACCATCGGACCGGCACCGCCGAGCGGCGGACGGTTGCGCTGGAAGACGGCAGTTCGATCCGGCTTGGGCCGGAAAGCGCGGTCTCGGTGACGTTCGCGCATGGCACCCGGGATGTCCGCCTGCTTTCGGGCGAGGCCTATTTCGAAGTCGCGCGCGATGAGAAACGTCCGTTCCGCGTACTGACCGATCAGGCCATGACGACCGTATTGGGCACGGGCTTCGATGTAAGGCTGGGCGGGAACAGCACCGATGTGTCCGTGCGCCACGGCCGGGTCCGCGTGACATCCACCGGATCGGTCGCCGCGAAACGCGAACTCACCGCCGGCCAATGGGCAGCGGTGAAAAATGGCCGCCTCAGCAGCGGCGACGGCGCAGCCAGCCTTGTCGGATCCTGGAGCAATGGCACGCTGGCGGTGGTCGACCGGCCGGTGGCGGAAGTGATCGCCGATATCCGCCGCTCCTATCACGGCGTCATCATCGTCGACGACGATCGCCTGGCCTCCCGCTCGGCATCGGGCAGTTTCGACCTCGCCGATCCGGCGGGCGCCATTGTGGCGCTGGTGCGCCCGCACGGCGCGACCGTCCGTCAGATCACACCGTGGATCATTCTGGTTTCGCGCGATTAGCGCACGGCACCGAAAACGGGCTGACCGGAGACACTGCCTCAACGAGCAGGACCCGCACAACACATTGAATTCACAGAATAATAACTACCCGAAAAAAATCGCTGAAAATCGCTCATCCCGGATCGTTATGACCCGAGGCTTTATTGCAAAGAACATGCATTAGCAGATTGCCTCCCTGATTGTGATGATATTGGAGGCTGAATGTGTCGTTCGGGGGTTTGAGTGCACGGTTGATCGACGGGCGTGGCGTCTTTGGTGCGGTGCTGCTGGGAACGACGGCGATCGGGCCGGCGATGCTGATGGCGGCACCCGCCCACGCGCAATCGGGCGCACAGCGCAATTTCAACATCGAAGCCCAGAATCTCGATCGCGCGCTCGCGATCTTCGGCAGCCAGTCCGGATTGCAGGTAACGGTCGACGGCGCGCAGGTGCGTGGCGTACGGACGCAGGGCGTTTCCGGTGCGATGTCACCCGAACAGGCATTGTCGACGCTGCTGAGCGGCACCGGCTTCACCTTCCGCCATGCGGGCGCGAACACCGTCCTGATCGAACGCGCACCCACGGTGGCGGACGGTGCGACGCAGCTTGGCCCGGTGCGCGTGGAGGGTGCAGGCGCCTCCGCCGGGCTGGCGCCGAGCGCCAATAGCGACATGCTCGCATCCGAGGCGACCCGATCCTACACCGCGCGCGGTGCGATCACCGCATCCAAGCTCCCGCTCACCCTGCGAGAGACCCCGCAATCGGTGTCGGTCATCACGCGCCAGCAGATCGAAGACCGAAATTTCATGACCATCGACGACGCCGTCGAATCCGCCACCGGCATTACCGGCACAGCGGCGAATCTGGGATCGATCACTTTCAATGCGCGCGGCTTTTCCATGGGCTCCACGCAAATCGACGGCATGATGGGCGCCGGAACATCCACCGGCGGCTATACGCCCAACGTCGCGATGTTCGATCGGGTCGAGATCGTGCGCGGCGCGGCCGGACTGGTGAGTGGACAAGGCAATCCCGGGGGCGTCGTCAACCTGGTGCGCAAGCGGCCACTGGAAACCGAGCGCTACGGCCTGGTCGCACATGCCGGCACCTGGAACCAGTTTCGCGTTGAGGCGGATATCAGCGTGCCGTTGACCGACTGGCTGCGCGTGCGCGGGATCGCGGCCTATGAGGATCGCGAATTCTTCATCGACCTGCAGCATGCCAAGCGCCCCCTTCTGTACGGCATCCTCGAAGCGGATGTGACGCCCACGACGCTGGTGACGATCGGCGCGAGCTATGAGGAGAACAACACCGACGCCTTCTTCAACAGCGGCCTGCCCTGGTTTTCCGACGGTCGCGATTCCCGCCTGCCGCGTTCGTCGCGCGGAATCGCGCCCGGCTGGAATCATTTCAACGTGAATGCCGTGAATGCATTTGGCGGGATCGAGCAGCAGCTTGGCGGTAGCTGGAAGGCGAAGCTGCAGGTCAATTACCAGCATTGGCTGCAGGACTGGCTGGCGCCGAACGCCGCGGTCGTCGCGGCGATCGATCCCGTCACGCTGATCGGCCCGCGCCTGGGCGCCACCATCACGGACATCATGTCATCGACCGAAACCGTATCGGCCGAAGGGCAGGTAAGCGGCGAGGTGAATCTTCTCGGACGCGCGCACGAAGTGATGGTCGGTGCCAGCCATTCACGTCAGCTCGCTTATGGACGGAAGGAAGCACGCGCGACCGTCGTCGCCGTCCCGCAGCCGATCTTCGGTGCGGATCCCTGGGCGATCGCGGAGCCGACTTTCGGGCCCTTCGTTCCGATCGGCAACTACACCCGGACCGTACAGCAGGGGATCTGGGGCGTGGCGCGGCTCAATGTCGCCGATCCGCTGAAACTGATCGTCGGCGCCCGGCTCAGCAATCACGAGACGGTATCGCGGGCGAACGCGACCGCGACGCCCGTCAGCCGGAAGCAGAAGAACGTCTTCACGCCCTATGGCGGCATCGTGTTCGATGTGGACCGCAACTGGTCCCTCTACGCAAGCTATGCCGACATCTTCCGCGTCCAGAACAGCCTGTACCAGGCCGATGGCACGCCCCTGCCGCCCGTCGTCGGCGCGAATTACGAACTGGGCGCGAAGGGTGAATTCTACGACGGCAAGCTGAACCTCTCCTTCGCGCTGTTCCGTATCCTGGAAACCAATCGCTCCCAGATCGATCCCGAAAACCCGCTGCCGTGCGCAGGGTCGCCGACCGGCGGCGCCTGCTACATCGCCGAAGGCAAGGTGCGCGGCCAGGGCCTCGAGACCGAAATCTCCGGAGAGTTGATCCCCGGCCTGCAGATCACCGCCGGCTATACCTACACCAAGACCAGATATCTGCGCGATCGGCTCGCCAATGGTACGCCAAGTGCCAATCAGGGCCGGCAATTCAGCATGATCACGCCCAAGCATCTCGTGCGGATCTGGGCGAATTACGCGCTGCCGGGCACGCTGGAGGGCGTGACGCTGGGCGCCGGCATCAACGCGCAGAGCCGCACCACGAGCGCATATAATGTGACCGACATCGTCGAGCAGGCCGGCTATGTGCTGGTCAATGCGCGCCTTGGCTATCGCGTGAACGAACATCTCATGCTGGGGCTCAACGCCAACAACCTGTTCGACAAGCGCTATTACCAGCGCCTGGGCGCGTGGAGCAGCGGCAATCGCTACGGCGAGCCCCGCTCGGTGCTGCTGACCGCCCGGCTCACCTATTGATGATCCGCACCCTGGCCGGAAACCGGACCTGAGCCGATGAAAGAGACTTTTCGTCAATCCATGGCGTGGCTGCACACATGGACCGGTCTGGTCGTCGGCTGGGTGCTGTATCTCGTGTTCATGACCGGCACCGCGGGTTATTTCGACGAAGAGATAACCCGCTGGATGCAGCCGGAGGCGCCGCTGGCGGTGGCGTCCGCGCCCGTTCCCGCGGCAGAGGCGATCGCGCGGGCGCAGGCGATCCTCAGCGCGAGAGCGCCCGATGCCGAACGCTGGTCGATCGATCCGCCATGGGATCGCACCGAACGCGAGTGGCATCTGTCCTGGCCCAAGCCGGGCGCGGAACAGGCCGGCCGGCGCGGTGGCGGGCGGGAACGCGTGACGATGGATCCCGCAACCGGCGACGAGATCACGCGCAAGATCGAACCCAGGGAAACCGATGGCGGGGTCGGCCTGTATCGTCTTCACTACAAGCTTCACTACATGCCCGAGCACAGCGCCATCCTGATCGTCGGACTGTGCACGATGCTGATGCTGCTCGCGATCCTGAGCGGAGTCGTCACGCACAAGAAGATCTTCAAGGATTTCTTCACCTTCCGGCCGGGAAAGGGGCAGCGGAGCTGGCTGGACATGCACAATGTCATCAGCGTGACAGCGCTGCCCTTCTTCCTGATGATCACCTATTCCGGGCTGGTCTTCTTCATGTACGCCTACATCCCGGCGACGATGACCCTCGCTTATGGCGTGGACAAGACATGGGACAATGACGGCTATGGCAATCCGCTCAATCCACGGGTGAACAATCGCTTCGACGGCGACGGGGCGCCGCGGGGCGGTCGCTTCCGACGTGACGATGCGGTACCGGCAAGCGGCATCCCCGCGCCGCTGACCGACCTTCCCCGCCTTGCGCGTGAAGTCGAGCGCCAATGGGGGGCGGGAAAGATCGGCGGCATTTCGATCGATCGTCCCGGCGATGCCAATGCGCGCATCACCTTTTCGCTCATGGAGAGCGGGCTGGCGCGCAACACCCGGATCACCCGCGTCTTCGATGGCGTAACCGGCGCCGACATTTCGTCCGCACCATTCCGTCAGGGCGCGACCTGGAAGGCGCAGAATGCGATGACCGCATTGCATGAGGGGCTGTTCGCCGGCCGACTGCTGCGCTGGCTCTATTTCCTGTCCGGCCTGCTCGGTTGTGCGATGATCGCGACGGGGCTGATCCTGTGGACGGTGAAACGCCGGCACAAGCAGCATCGCGATGGCGATGCATTCTCCTTCCGCCTGGTCGAAACGCTCAATATCGGCACGATCGCAGGCCTGCCGCTGGGGATCGCCGCCTATTTCTGGGCCAATCGCCTGTTGCCCGTCGCCATGGAAACGCGCGCGGCATGGGAATATCACAGCCTTTTCCTCGCAATGGGCGCTACGCTGCTATGGGCCGCGATCCGCCGCCCGGCCGGCAAGGCGTGGGAAGAAGCGCTCGCCGCCGCCGCACTCGCCTTCATCCTGCTGCCGGTGCTCAACGCCATCACGACGAACCGCCATCTCGGCGTCACCATTCCGGCGGGCGACTGGGTGCTGGCCGGCTTCGATCTCACCATGTTGGCACTGGGTGCGGTCATGGCGATCGCAGCCGCCAAGGTACGCCGCAAATGGGCGGCACCTTCCGGACGCGCGCTGCGCGTGCATGGAAAGAGTTTCGCATGACGCCCGCCGTTCATCATCGGCTTTCGCTGGTATCGCGCATCATCGCGGGCGCTGGAGGCGGATATCTGCTGACCAGCCTGATCGCCATGCTCATGTTCCTGTTGCTGCGCGCTGGCGGGGTGGCGAGGGATGCCGCACTGCTCGCGCCCGCGCTCGCCAGCTTCCTGATCTATGCCGCAATCGTCATGGCCGTGTTCCATGCGCGCAGCGCGGCGCGGGCCTGGCTGTGGATCGCCGGCGCATCCCTGCCCGTCGCCCTGCTCCTGCTGGTCTTGAACGGCGGTATCGGCGGATAATGACCATCCTTGCACTCGTGCTCGCCCTGAGCGGCTTCGCCCTGCTCGCGTTGTCGCTGGCGAAACATCATCGCGATCTGATCGGCGGGATGCCGTCCAGAACGGCCGAGCGCAGGTTGCGGACCGGCGGCTGGCTGCTGCTGAGTGTATCGCTGACGTCGTGCATCGCGGCGGACGGACTGTCGATCGGGCTCGTGCTCTGGTCGGGCACATTGACCATCGCCGCGCTCGCCGTCGTCGCGATGATCACCTATCAAGAACTGTGGCGGCGCGGATGACGTTCGAAACCGAAAACGAAGCGGGAGCGCACGCACAGGCCGGCACGGAGGACGCCGCGACAGTACCGACCAGCCCGTCGGCCGGCCGATCGTCCCCATTCCCTTCGCACACCGATGATTGGCAGCCCTCCCCTCGCTTCTCGGATCGTTCGGCCAGCCTGCAGGGACGGCTGTTCGGGATCGGCGGGACCATGGTGACCGGCCTCATCATCATGGGTGGCGCGCTGTTCACCTGGGTCAGCCATCGGGCGATGCCGCCGCCGGTATCGCTCAGCGTGTTCGACGTGGCGCCGCCCGCCGCGCCGGCGGAACCGGTCCGCGAAGTCCCGCCCGGCCCCGAACAGGTGCCGAAGCAAAGGCAGCAACCCGATATCGAGACGCCCAGGATCGAACCGCCCGAGATCCAGCTTCCCGGTACCCGCACGGTTGCGGCGCCGCCGCCACGGCCCGTTCCCGATCCCGGCCCGCCGGCAGAGACGATGACCGCGCCCGAAACCCGGCCCGCACCGCCCGCGCCGCAGGTGTCGACGGGCAAGCCCACATGGGAGGGCCTGGTGCTCGGCGCGTTGAACAAGGTGAAGCGCTATCCGCGCGAAGCGGCGTTCCGCCGCCAGCAGGGTGTGCCCTATATCCGCTTCGTGATGAACCGCGAGGGCAGGATTCTGTCCGTCCGGCTCGAGCGCCCCTCCGGCATCCGATCGCTCGACGAGGAAGCGCTATCGCTGCCCAAACGCGCCCAGCCGCTCCCCAAACCGCCCGAGGATGTGAAGGGTGATGCGATCGAACTCGTCGTGCCGGTGGAGTTCTTCATCAAGTGAGGATATGCGCGGCCCCCTTCACCGGGTCACCAGGGGCTCATGATCGCCCGGCATATTCCGCGACCAGCCCCTCATAATCCTCCATCGGAGGGAAGCTCTCATAGCTGTGCGCGGCGCCGGTCTCCGCCCAGGGCAGCTTCTCGCTGGTGAAAGTCTCGATGAACGGGCTGAACCAGTTCGTGTCGTTCAACATGGTCGGGCGGATATTGACGAACCAGTCCATGCCCTCCGGCCGGGTGAACAGCCAGCTCATGCAATGGCCACAGAAATGATGCTGGCTGGGGCCATGAAGGCCGCCGATCACGGTTTCGCCGCGCGTGATCGAAAAGGCGTCGCTCGGGATCGCGGCGGACAGCGAATAGGCGCTCGAACTCATCCGCTGGCAGCCCGTGCAGTGGCAGGCCATGGTCAGGAGCGGCGGCGCATTGATCGAAAAACCCACCGCGCCGCAACGGCATTCACCCTCGATCGGCAGCGTCGGTCCGCTCATCCCACTCTCCCTGAACCCGATGCCGGGAATCACCCCGCACCACGTGCACCGGTTAGCGCATCAGGCCGGTTCCGACGAGAGGCGAACCCGATCCGCAACGGCGCGGATCGGGTTCGATATCGCGGGTTCAGCGGCAGCGGATATCATTATTCTGTTCGACCGAACGGCCGAGCAATGCGCCCAGCGCACCGCCGATCAGCGTTCCACCGGTGCGGCGGCGGCCGCCATCGATGACGTTGCCGAGCAAGCCGCCGGCGGCGGCGCCGACGATCAGCCCGGTCGTGCCGTCGCTGCGCTTGCAATAATAGCGGCCATCCGAACCGCGATAGACTTCGTCGTTCGAACCGAGCCGCCGTTCGGTGTAGCGCGGATCGTCGCGATAATAGCGCGAAGCGTCGTAATCGGTGGCGTAGCGATCGTCCTCGTAGCGCGGGCGCGCACGATAACTGCGATCGCGATCACGCGCTTCATAATAGAGTTCGCGCTCGCGCTGGTACCGATCCGATTCGGCCTGATAGCGCGCCTGGGCCGCATCCCACCGCTCCTGATCGGCGCGGGTTTGTGCGAGCGCGGGCGCCGCGCTGCCGGCGGCCAGCGTTGCGGCGATGATGATAAGCCTGGTCTTCACGATCTGTCTCCAATCCTGCGCCGATAGCGCTCCGAAGGCCCGCAAGGTTCCATGCCGACGGCTGAACCGGCGTTGAACCGGGACCGATACGAAAAAGCCCGCCCCTGCCTTGGCAGGGACGGGCATGGTGCGGGCGATGCTGGGGTCATCGCACCGTAAGGAAAAGGTCAAGCGGCGATCGGCAACATCTCCGCATCGGCGACTTCGCTGCGTCCGCGCGGCGCGGGCAGCATCGCCGGCGTCGCGATCTCGTCCTGCGTATCCGTCTGGTCGGCCTGAGCCGAACGCGGCGCCGGGAAGACCAGGCGCGACAGCAGCACCACCGCGCCGGCAGCGGCATATCCGGCAATCGCGCCGACCGGGCTCCAGATCACCACCGCAGCCAATGCCACGCGCAGATAGTTCGGGTTGAAACCGAAATCCTGACCGAGCGCCTCGCAAATGCCGAAAAGCGTATCGCTGCGGGCAAAAAGGGACTGTTGCGCTTCCATCGACTGAACTCCGTTGCCAGGGGCGGAGAACATCCCGCCGCTCTTGCAACCCCTTCAGCACGGACCGTGCCAATTTCGCGAAAGTCAGGTTTTTCGCCATTTCCGCCTCGCAAAAGCTCCAAGCGACCGGCGGCACCCTCAATGCATTTTACCAAATATCGGCAATTATCACCAATATTGCGGATTCAGGCGAGTGCCCTGCGAAGAAATGCCTCGCACGCATCCAGCACCGGGCGGACGAGCCTGACATCGATGGCGCGCAGATCATCATCCGCGCAATGGTGGAGAAGATGCCCGCCGAAGATGCCGGCGACATCTGGATAGCCGGCGGCCATGATCCGGCCGGTCTCGCCCGCGGCTGCGCCATCGCCCGGATACGGGCATTCCAGCCCGCTCAATCCGGCAAAATATGGACGCGCCACCTCCACATGCGCCGGGGACGCGACAAGGAAGCGATGCGGATCCGCGCTGGGCAAGGGCATCAGCCATTCATCGGAGCGATGCCAGTCGCGCGCCGCGCAATTCGCGCCGAGATGCAGCCAGAAGGCCGTCCGGTCGATCGATGGCGCGCCATCCGACAGATAGGCGGACATGCCGGCATAGCCGCGCTCATGCCCGCTTGCGCACACAAAGACGAGATTGGCGCCGGGATCGTCGCGGGCAAGGGCTTCGGCGAGCATGCGCCAGATCGCGATGCCGGGGCCGCGTTCGCCGACACAGTCGAACCAGCCCGAGCGCGGAGTCGAGACGACCAGATCCCGCGCATGCCCCCGATCGAGCCGCGCGACCAGATTATAGGCGGGCCGGCGACCACCCCGCCCCTGCACGGTCAGCACCGCCTCCGCACCCGCCATGGCGGAGATCGCCGCCGCATCGCGCGATCCCATGATCGCCGCCGGAAGGGGCGCCACGTCGCCATCCCCGATATTGAGCGCGAGCGGCTGGCCGGTCGGCCCGGTTGTCACAAGAATGATCGCCGCCGCGCCGCGGCCAAGCAGCGGATCGACCTGCCGCGCGATCCGCCGGTCGGCGCTGTCGGACCAGCGCTCGAAAGGCAGATGAAGCAGGACGATGCGATCCGCCACATTCTGCACCGCCATATCGGGCCAGCACGGCAGCATGCGACCGGCAACGGTTCCGGACCAGTCGAGATGCGGGAGCAGAGGCACCGAGAGCCCGGCAACCGACAGGTCCGCCCGATCCGCATCGAACCAGCTCATGTCGAAATAGCGGCGCTCGGTCGCGAACCCGATCGCCGCCATTTCGGCCTCCAGCCAGGCGCCGCAGGCATCGTCTCCCGCGCCACCGGAAGCCTTGCGGCCGAAACCGGCATAGCGATCGAGAAGACGGGAAAGAGCATCGATCATCTTGACGATTCATCCACTTGGACATTCGTTTGTTTGTCGCGATTTCCGATCCGGCAGGTGATTGCACCTGCCTTGAAATCACTCTTGCATCGCATCGTCCCCGCGAGCATTATTGTCAATAATCGACATTCGCAATATGGTTGTGCGTGAATCCGGTGGAGGGGAAAAGCGATCATGACGGTGAATGCGTCTCTCCCCACCGAGGAACCGGGACGCGCGCGCACCGCCTATTTCCTGCTGATCATGCTGCTCGTGTCGACGCTCAACATGGCGGACCGGCAGATCATCGGCGTCATCGCCGAACCGATCAAGCGCGAGTTCGGCCTGTCGGACACGATGATCGGCTTGCTCGGCGGCACCGCCTTCGCGCTCGTCTATCCCCCACTCGGTCTGCCGATCGCGCGGCTGGCGGACCGGTTCAACCGGCGCAACATCCTGGCGATCTGCCTGACGATCTGGAGCGCGATGGCCAGCCTGTGCGGGTTGGCGACCGGTTTCTGGACGCTGTTGCTGGCCCGTGCCGGTGTGGCGGCGGGCGAGGCCGGCTATGCACCCTGCACCCACTCGCTGATCGCCGACAGCGTGCCTGCCCGCAATCGCGGCACCGCCTTCGCGGTGCTGGTGACGGGCATTTCGCTGGGCGCCTTCCTCGCCTCCGCCCTGGGCGGCTATGTGGCGCAGCATCATGGCTGGCGCTGGGCCTTCGCTGCGATCGGGCTGCCGGGCATCGCCGTCGCGCTGATCGTCCGGCTGACGATCAAGGAGCCGCCCCGCATCGCGCCGCCACGCGCCGAGACCGCATGGAGCGTCTATCGCGGACTGCTTGCCAACCGCGCCTTCACCTGGTGCATCTCGGGCTCGGCGCTCCATCTGGTCGTTACCTATGGGCTGGGCGCCTGGGCGATCCCCTGGTTCGTGCGTGGCCATGGCCTGTCGATCGCGCAGGCCGGGCTGCTGCTCGGCATGATCGGGCTCGTCGCGGGCGCGCTGGGCAGCCTGGCGGGCGGCGCGATCGGCGACCGGCTGGCGCGACGCGACCGGCGCTGGCTGGGATGGTGGCCCGCGATCACCGTATTGATCGCTGCCGCGGTCGGCGCGCCCGCCTATCTGACCGGCGATTACGAACTGGCGCTGGCCGGCGCGGCGCTCGCGACCTTCCTCAATTTCCTCTACCAGCCCTCCACCTACGCGCTCGTCCAGGGCGTCGCGCATCCCGGCGAGCGCGCGAGCGCGGCGGCGCTGATGATCTTCGTGCAGAATCTGGTCGGGCTCGGCCTGGGTCCATTGCTGATCGGCATGATCAGCGACGGACTGTCGCCGGATCTGGGCGTCCGTGCGCTGGGCGTCGCGATCGCGGGCATCTTCATCTTCAACCTATTGGCGGGTTTCGCCTATTGGCGCGCGGCAAGCGCGCTCGGCGCCGATCCCGCGCGAGCGGAGCCATGATCGAAAGACGCGTCCATATCGCCAATGTCGCCCCGGTGGGTGATGCCTACCGCCATATCGGCGTCCGCAAGCTCACACCCGCGATCGGCGCCGAGATCGAGGGCGTCGATCTGGCGGGGGAGATCGCGCCCGCCGCCTTCGCCGAGATCGAGCGCGCCTTCGCCGAAAATCTGGTGATCTTCTTTCGCGATCAGCGGCTGACCCCGGATGCGCATATCGCGTTCGGCAGGCGTTTCGGCGAACTCCATATCCACCCCGCGGCGCCCAGCGAGGCCGGCCACCCCGAACTGATGATCATCGCCGCCGACGAGAACAGTGCGCGCGCCAATGGCGAGGGCTGGCATTCGGACGTGTCATGCGACGCCGAACCGCCGCTCGGCAGCATCCTGCATATCCGCACCTGTCCGGACATCGGCGGCGACACGCTGTTCGCCAATATGTACGCGGCCTATGAGACGCTGTCGGACGGCATGAAGGCGCGGCTGGAGGGCCTGCGCGCGGTGCATGACGGCGAACATGTCTATCGCGGCCTCTATGCCGATCTGGGCGTCGCCGACCGGCCGAGCTATCCGCGCGCGATCCATCCGGTGGTGCGCACCCATCCCGTCACCGGACGCAAGGCGCTGTTCGTCAATGCCGGTTTCACCACGCATATCCTGGACATGCAGGCGGACGAGAGCGACGCCGTGCTGCGCTATCTGTTCCAGCATCTCGCGCATCCGCTGTTCCAGTGCCGCTTCCGCTGGACGCCGGGCAGCGTCGCGCTGTGGGACAATCGCTGCGCCCAGCATCATGCGATCTGGGATTATTGGCCGGCGCGGCGCTATGGCAACCGCGTGACGATCAAGGGGGATCGGCCCTTTTGAGCGTCACCCTGGAGGAGCATGCGGCGGGCATCCACATCGTCCGCATCGACCGGCCGCAAAAGCGCAATGCGCTCGACCCGGCGACGATCGCTGCGCTCACCACCATCGCCCGCGATCTCGGCGCGCGCGCCGATATCCGCGCCGTGATCCTGAGCGGGGGCGACACGATCTTCTCGTGCGGGATCGACCTCGCCACACCGGCGGTCGCGGAGGATGCGACACTGATCGAGCGCCGCCAGGCCCTTCGCGCCGGCCCCGACCTGTGCCGCGCCTGGGAGGAGATAGAGGCGATCACCATCTGCGCGATCGATGGCTATTGCATCGGCGGCGCCTTCGCGCTGGCCCTCGCCTGCGATTTCCGGATCATGGGCGCGGACGCCACGCTCCGCCTCCCCGAAATCGCGCTGGGCATGAACATGAGCTGGCAGACATTGCCGCGCCTGACCGCACTGGTCGGCCCGGCCCGCGCCAAGCGTATCACAGTGTTCGGCGATGCCGTCGCCGCCACGCAAGCGCTGGACTGGGGATTGGCCGATGCCGGCGCGGACCGCGGCGGGGCTCTGGATCTGGCGCTGCGATGGGCCGAGCGCATCGCCGCCCTGCCCCCCATGCCCGTGCGGATGACCAAGGAAGCGGTCAACCGCACATCCGGCGCGCTGCACGCGGCGGTCAATCACATGGATCGCGACCAGTTTCTGCTGACCACGCTCAGCCATGATTTCGAGGAAGGCGTCGCCGCTTTTCTCGGGAAACGGACGCCGCGCTTCGATGACCGCTAGGATCGGACGAGATCCGGCTCGAGCTGAACCGGATCGCATCCGATTGTCCTTGGTTTGCCGTGATTTCCCAGTCGGCAGGTGATTCCACCTGCCTCGAAATCACTCTAGGTCTAGACACGTCCGAATCGACCGACGGAGCGTGACCAGCGGATCATGAATGGCTGAGGAAGACGATCTGGTTTTCGCCGCCCTGCGGCGAATGATCGAAGGCGCGGTCGCCCCCGGCGCGCGCCTTGCCGAGCGCTGGTTCGTCGATATGTTCGGCGTGACCCACACCCAGGCCCGCGAAGCGCTGCACCAGCTCGACAAACTCGGCGCGCTGACCTTGTCCTCACGGCGGGGTGCGACGCTGGCCCGGCCACAGGATGCCGATCCCACCGATATCAGGCCGATCTGGCAGGCGCTGCTCATACTGGCGATCGACCGCGCGAAGATCAGGCGGGGCGACACGGCAATCGCATCCGTGGATTTCGAGCCGGGCGCGTGGCGGGACTATCTGCGGCTGCGCGCCGCGCTCTCCCTGATCGGCGATGCGAGCGGACTGCCGCGATTGGCGGCGATATTGCAGCGGCTGGGCGTGATGAGCATGATCGCCCATGGCCGTACCAGCCCGATCGATGTCGACGCGCTGAGCGATCTGGCTGCCGCCATCGCGCAGGATCGTTTCGACGATGCCGACCGGCTGGTCGCGGCGAGCTTTCTCGAAACCACCCGCCGCTCCCCCGCGCGGCGCGAGGCGGCACAGCTTCCGGGCGCTGTGACCCCGGTGGTGATCGACAAGGGGCGAACCGCGCGCAAGGTCCGCCATTATGTCTCGCGGATCGCACAGCGGCTGCTCGCCACCGGCCCCTCCGCGCCCTCCGCCACCGATCAGGTCGCGGCGGCGATATTGCAGCGCATCCAGTTCGGCGCGCTCAAGCCCGGCGATCCGATCCGCGAACTTCCGCTCGCCGCCGAATTCGGCACCAGCCGCGGCCCCGTCCGCGAGGCTTTCCGCCTGCTCGACCGCCACGGCCTGATCAGCATGGAGGGGCGGCGCGGCGTCTTCGTCCGCCGCCTGGATGCGACCGATGTCGCCGATCTGTTCGCGATCCGCGCGGTGCTGTCGGGCGTCCAGATGGCGGAGGCGGCACAGGCCCCCGATCGCCCCGCCTGGATCGACGACGAACTGATGGCCGGCGCGGATCTGCTCGACGCCTTGTCGCAGGACCAGGACAGCCCATTCGAAAACTATATCGTCGCGCGACGCACGCTGGCGCTGGTCACGCTGGCGGCCGGCGGCAACATCATGATCGGCCGCCTCGCCGCCGAGCTGGAAGGTGAAGTCGCGATCCTCTGGGCCGGCGTCGTCACGCCCGAACGGCGGCTCACCTCCGCACGCGCCTGGCGGGAAATCATCGATGCGATCCTGGCGGGCGATCCCGGGAAAGCAGGAAGGCTCGGCCGTCAGGTTGTGGAGGAAGCGGGCGCGGAAGCCTTGAGGACGATCCGGCGCGACGGGCAGTGAATTGCGCCGTCCACAGCGATCGTGAAGATCCGGATCACTACAATCTCATTCAGAGAAAAATTGACCGAATCGGAAATCTTTTCGATGGTCGTTGGAAGCAGTTGAAGCGCGTGCCCGGCCGATGCCGACCGGGGCGGCTTGAGTGGATCAATCCAGGGAGAAGATGACGATGCGTTTTGGACAATTTCTTGGCGCGGCTTGCCTGCTTCCCCTGATCGCCGTCGCGCCTGCCGCGGCGCAGGAACCCAATTACGATATCGTCATCAAGGGCGGACGCGTGATCGATCCGGCGAGCGGCCGCGACGAGGTCGCCGATGTCGGCATCAACGGCGGCACCATCGCCGCGATCTCGACCAGCCCGCTCAAGGGCAAGCGCGTGCTCGATGCCAAGGGCCAGGTCGTGGCGCCGGGCTTCATCGATTATCACGCCCATGGCCAGGACCTGAAAAGCCAGGGCTTCCAGTTGCTCGACGGTGTGACCTCCGCGTTCGAAATGGAGATCGGCACGATGCCGGTCGCCAATTTCTATGCGGAGAAGCAGGGCAAGGCGCTGATCCATTATGGCGCGACCGCCAGCTTCCTGTGTGCGCGGATCGAGGTGTTGAGCGACAAGAGGTGCGGCACGCCGGGCGCGCCCCCCACTGCGGCCCTGGTCATTTCGCCGCAAGCGCTGGTCACCTCCGCCGATGAGCAGCAGGAGAACCGGATCGTCGCGGCGGTGGAGCGGGAAATCGAAGCCGGCGCACTCGGCATCGGCATCGGCCTGGAATATACGCCAGCGACCGGACGGCGCGAAATCTACAAGGCGTTCAAGGCGGGCGCGAAACACGGCGTGCCGGTCTTCGTCCATGCCCGCATGCGCGAACAGAGCCGTGCGCCGGGGATGCCGATCGCGGTCGCCAACGAGCTGATCGCCGACGCCGCGTCGACCGGCGCCGCGCTGCAGCTTGTCCACGTCACCTCGACCTCGCTCGGCGACGCGCCAACGGTGATCGAGATCCTGAAGGGGGCCGCCAGCCACGGCGTCGACGTCACGACCGAAGCCTATCCCTATGAGGCGGGCTCGACGGCGCTCGGATCCGAGTTCTTCTCCGAAGGCTGGCAGCAGCGCTCCGGCATCACCTACAAGGATGTCCAGTGGTCCGCGACCGGCGAGCGACTGACCGAGGAGAGCTTCAACAAGTACCGCAAGGAACAGCCCGGCGGCGAAGTGGTCATCTTCATGATCCCGCAGGTCGCGATCGACACGGCGATGGCGGATCCTTTCGTCAGCATCGCATCCGACGGCATGCCGATGGTCGAATCCAACGTCCACCCGCGCGGCGCCGGCAGCTTCAGCCGGGTGCTCGGCCATTATGTGCGCGAGCGCAAATTGCTCGATCTCAAGACCGCGCTCGCCAAGATGACGATCATGCCCGCCAAACGCCTCGAAAAGGTCGCACCCGCGATGGCGCGCAAGGGTCGCATCCAGGTGGGCGCGGATGCCGATATCAGTGTCTTCGATCCCAATACCGTCAAGGACAACGCCACCTACGAAAAGCCGCTCCAGGCATCGAGCGGCTATCGCTACGTGCTGGTCGCCGGCAAGGTGATGGCGGAAAACGGCAAGATCACGCCCAATCTGTTTCCGGGCGTCGGCGTCAAGCGCGGCGACAGATAAGGGTCAACGCGGCGAGATCATGATATCGGGGGCACGTTCCTGGTCGTTCGAAGGAATGGCGCCCCCGACTTCTCCGGATCAACCGAAATGGAGCGCCTCCGGTATCAACGGCGCGAGTCCAGCACCGCTTCCCTGCGGCGGAACAAGGTCCTCCGCGGAAATCAGACTGCTCGCGGTAATGGGCTGATCGCCGACCATGACCGCACGTGCCGTCAGATCGTATCTCAGGATGCGCGCATCGCCGTCGAACTCGAGCCGGAGCCCCGCCGTACCGATCGGAATGACGATCAGATCATTGTCCATGTCGTCGACCAGCACCAGCGAGGATCCCGCGATATAGGCAGCGAAATTGGTCGCGCCCTCATTGAAGACCAGCGTGTCTCCGCCCCGGCCGAACGATCCGTCCAGCAGGACGCTGCCGTCGACGATCTCGATCCGCTCCCCGCCGTTCGTCCCGAATAGCTGCGCGTCGCCGTCGATCGCATAGCTGCCGTCGGACGCCATCAGCAGGCGTGCGACGGCTGCGGGGTTCTCGCCCGATGGCAGCGCCGTGCCGTCGGGCGGCGCGAGTATCTTGGCCGCGACGGAGGAGAAAACCTGTCCCCCGATCTTCAGCGCCGTGCCGTCGAACAGCAGGTTGCGCGCACCGTCATCGAACACGATCGGCAATCCGGCGACACCGATCGGAATCGCGACCGACAAGTCATCCTTGGTGAACACCGCCGTCGAGCCGGCCAGCCGGATGTCGTAGGCGCTCGCCACCCCCGGCAACCGAACGATATCCCCGCCCCGGCTGAACGATCCGTCCAGATTCACCGCATAGGAGCCATCCAGGATGGCGATATCCTGGAAACCATTGGTTCCGAACACATCCCCCGCGCCGCGCACGCCGCCGGCATATCCGTCGAACATGACCAGCCGGAAACGGGGATCGGATATGGCGACGTTGACGATCGCGCTGTCCGTACCGCCTTGCCCGTCCGATACGGTGTAGGTGAAGCTGTCAGGCCCGACATAATTGGCGCCCGGCGTATAGGTGATGGTGCCATCGGAGTTCGCCACTGCCGTACCGTGAAGGGCATTCCCCACATTCGCGATACTCAGCGCGTCACCATCCACATCCACATCATTGGCAAGAACCGCGATGGTTACGGTGCCGCCTCGCACGGCCCTCCCGCTGTCGTTCACCGCATCCGGCGCGTCGTTCACCGGCACGATGGTGATAAAGACCGTCGCCGTATCGGGGTCGCCGGTTTCGTCGGTCACGGTATAGGTGAAACTGTCCTGCCCGTTCGCGTTGGCGCCGGGGGTATAGGTGATGGTCCCGTCCGGGTTGATCGTCACGCTCCCCTTGGCCGGATCGCTCGCCTCCGCCAACGTCAGGCTCCCGCCGCTATCGGTGACAGCGTCATTGGCCAGCACGCTGATCGTGACCGAACCGTCCTCGTTCACATTCGCCATGTCGTCGGCGGCACTGGGCGGACCGACGCTCTCCACCCCGGTGACGGCGATCGCGATCGTGCCCAGCGTTTCCGGCGGCGCCCCCGGCGCGCCATACTTCAGCACGGTCCCGGTGGTCGGCATGGCCTGTCCGACGCGCAGTTCGGTCACCTGCCCCTCTGGCGTATCGAATGCGACGATCAGATCCATCGGCCCGCCATCCGCCGAAGCGCCCAGGATCCGGATGACCTGCCCTTCGGCGAAACGGAGGTTGTAAGTCGCTCCACCCGCGTCCTCGGCGTTCAGCTCGAGCAGCGGAAAACTGTCGAAATCACCGCTGTCGGCAGCCGAAGCGCCCAGAACCTGCAGAGCGAACTGCAGCGAGGCGATCGCCGAGGTGAACCCGAAACTGACCTGATCCTGCGCCGCCAGATCATAGGCGGACGGTTGGACCTGTTTCAGGTCGATGCCGCCCGGTGTGACGTTCTGCGCATTGACGCCCACCACATAGCGATTGATGAGCCAGAACTGGTTCTGCCCGAGGCTGTCGTTGATCGACGGAAAGGGCGTGTCGAGCGGCGAGATGTCGTTGGCGAAGCGCTCCGCCGCCGTGCTGACGTCATCCATCACATTGGCGCCATTGCCCGCCGTGGTGACATGCGCGAGCCCGAAGGCATGGCCGAGCTCGTGCGCGACCGTGTTGATCAACTGCTGCATGTCGCCGGCCGAACTCGGCGTGATGCCGTCGGCCTTGTATCCGTCCATCAGGACGAAGACGTCGTCGTCCCGGTTGCGGTTGTAATAGTCCGGCTGCCCATAGGTGTAATAACCGCGATACTGGGCATCGGCGGTGGCGGGATTGCCGTCATGATCGTAAAAGATATCCCGGCCCGAAAAATAGACGCTCGTTGCCTGTTCGCCGTCGGGAGAGCGGCCGGCGACCACCGTGATCTCCAGCCCCGAACGATCGAAGATCGCCTGAACGCCCTCGACGATCTCGCGCCTCTGCGCATCGGTGAAGCGGCCAAGCGGCTCGAAGCCCGCTTTCGACGCGACCGACTGATAGGATCCATCGGCGGTATGGACATCCACCACGCGGAAGACGCGCGTCATTTCCGCGTCGAAATCGATATAGACATAGGGCAGCCGGTAAAGCTCGGTGCCCGCGGGCGGATTCCCCTGGCCCTGGCTGATCCCCAGTTCGGCCCAGCTCGGTGTGGCGCTGCTGTTGAACAGCAGATATTCGATATTGTAGAGGTCGTCGGCCCGGCCGCCCGCGCCCAGATCGGTCACCCGGAAACCGCCGGCGATCGCCTCGACCTTGTAGGATTCCATCGGCTTCTCATAGACCGCGACATCGATGCCGTTGTCCGGCATCACCCTGGTCACCCCGTCCCCGACGATCGCGGAGCCGCCGACCAGCGTGTCGCGCCCCTCGCCGCCGCGCAGCACGTCGTTGCCGTCTCCGCCGAAGAGCAGATCGTCGCCCGAATTGCCGAAAATGACGTCCCTGCCGTCGCCGCCATGAACGCTATCGTCGCCCACGCCCGCATCGAACTTCGTGTTCGCGTCCCAGATCACCGTGCCCTGCACCCGATAGGCGTCGGTATCGGGCAGCCACACGACATCATTGCCCGATGCCGCGAAGGCGACCTGCCCACCCGCGAGCACGGCCTGGGTCTGCGATGGTGTCAGATCGTTGAAATCGACGATATTCTGCCAGTTGTCGAACAAGGTCGTCGCGCGGATATTGATCAGCCAGCGTCCGGCGTCGCCGGTATTGCCCGCGGTTTCATCGGCCGAAAGGACGGCATTCTGGTCGCCCGAAAAGGCGAGTTCGTAGAAGGAGCCCGGCGCCGCGGTGCCCGCAGAAATGCCGGCGCGCGCGACCCCGGCGGCGCCGGCCGATCCGATCGCCCAGTTGATCGCCTCGTAACGGAACTCGATGTCGAAGTCCCCGCCGCCGCGATCGCTCAGGATAAGCTGGAAAGCGTTGAGCTTGTCGGTCTTGTTCTGGAAATAGCCGACATCGTCCCAGGTGATGATCACGCGGTCGTTGGTCGTATCCAGATAATAATAGACCCGGTTCGAGCCGGTGGAGGTGCCGCCCGGCGTGGCCGCCACCGCACTGCCGCGCGTATCCACATCGGCGAAGAACACTGCGATTTCAGGCAGTCCGGTATTGTCGACGAACCCCGGCGTCAGCGAGGATCGCGGCGCGCCGAACGTGACGCTGCCATTGTTGTTGACGACCAGGCCAGTGAAGGTCTGGCCGAAGAATTTCAGCCCCTCTTCGAAGATCGTGCCGATGTTGACGAAGCCGGATCCGTCATCGGTGCGCCCCAGCGCCGCCGATCCGAATCCCGCCGATCCACCCAATCCCGAAATCAGATCTGTGCCCATCGAATCCCCCACTATTCAAATGGATATGATCGATCGGGCCTATCAGCGCTCAGCAACGCCGGATTGTAGAATTTTGACGCTCGCCGCAGGATGGTGCGGAAAAGCGAGAACCGGTTTTCCGCAGGGACGATGCGTCGGCGAATGGCCATGGCGTCGGAACAGCCTGCCCCCGCGCCGCTTGGCCGCAGGCATGGGCAGGCATTCACCCGCCCATGCCGCGCCCCTGCGTTCAGGGCGCTACGCGCTTGGCCTCCTGTGACTGGCCGGCCTGGACCAGCGTCATGCCCGTCACCTTCCCGTCCGACCCCGCGATGAAGCGCAGTTGCGCGTCCGCCACGCGCAGGAAGAAGTTGAGCGGCGCCTCCGCGAAGATCTGGAAGGCCGGCTGCCCGGTCAGTTGCGCCGTCAGCCCCGTCCCTTCGCGCGCGATGACGACCGTGACGCCGGGCGCGAATTCGTAGCGGCCGATCACGCGCTCCAGTTCGGCGGGCGGCAGCGTCACCTCGGTCCGCGCGGCCTGTGCCGGCTGCGGCGCGGGCGCGGGCGGAACGGGAACCAGGGGCTGGAGCGGCGTGCCGAGCAGGATGTGCGAGGCGAGATCGTCGCTGGAGGGTTCGACCGACGCATTGGTCAGCACGACGACGGCGCTGCCCCTGCCCGGCTCCAGCAGCATCGCCGACCGGAATCCACCGGTGCCGCCATTGTGGAACAGCGTCTCCCGGCCTTGCGCCGGCTCGCCGATGATCCAGCCCAGCCCGATCGATCTGCCGGCCGCGCCGAGCGGCCAGCGCTCGGCGGTCGCGAGCTTCATCGCCGGCGCGATCGGCGATTTCGGATTCATCGCGGCGTTCACAAAGATCAGCATATCGGTGATCGTCGATCGGAGCGCGCCGGCGCCCGCCAGCGTCGGCAGGCTCCAGGGGCCGGTGGGCCGCATATAGGCATCGTGCCCCTGGGCAAAGCGCGCCTTCTGATCGGCCGAAAGCGTGATCGCGGTGTCGCGCATGCCGAGCGGACCGGTGATCCGCCGCGCGATCATCGTCTCGTAATCGCTGTGGTCGGCACGACCGAGCAGATAGCCGAGCAGGCCGACGCCCAGATTCGAATATTCGAACTGGCTGCCGATATCGCGCGTCAGCTGATACCCGCCAAGAAAGTCGAGCATCATCTCTTCGGTATAGTCGGCATAGGGGTCTTCAAGATTACCGAAGGGCATGTTGCTGGGCAGCCGCGGCAGGCCCGAATGCTGGTTGGCCAGATCGCGCAGCGTGATCTTGCGGCCGTTGCGCTCGGGCATCTTCGCGCCGGCGGGCAGATATTTCTCGGCCGGATCGTCGAGCGATACTTCGCCCTTCGCCGCCATGTCGGCCAGCAGCAGCGCCGTGAATATCTTGGACATCGAACCGATCTCCAGGACGGTGCGATCGCCGAACGGCGCCGCCTTCCCTCCGGGACCGCGCGCAACGATCCGCCTGCCCGACCGGTCGAGCACGCCGACGACGATCCCCTCGCCGGGCCGTTGCGCGATGCGGGCGTCGATCAGTTCCGCGATCTTCGCGTTCGCGGGCAGCGTCCAGTTCGCGGGCAGCGGCGGCCGCGCGGGCGCCGCCGCCGGCTTGGCGTCGGTCTGGGCATGGGCCGCCGCAGGAAGCGCGGTGAACGTCAGCATCGTCAACAATGGGCCTGCAAGCTTTCTCATATCTTCCCTCTTGTCATTGCACTGATATCGTCATCTGCATCTGGAACCACTGCGGCGCGTCACTGGAGCGACCGGACACCGATGCGAGCGACATCCGCATCGCGCGCATCCCGCTGCCTTGGCTGCTACAGCCGCGCCCCGCCCATTTTCCTCCGCTCAAGGCATAGTCGCGCAAGCACGGAAGATCTTACGCGCGGCAGACAGAAAAATTTTGGAAGTATCGGATCACCCCTTCACGCCATGGGTGCCGATCGGCTCATGGCGCTTCGGAAAGCTATGACAGGTCAGGTAAAAAACCGACATTGCGGCAACATTGCGCAATTGCTGCTGATCGACGAAGTGCAAGCTGGTCCACCGCCCTGAAATGTGATCGCACTTGGGTGAAGTCCGATGCAAGGGAGCCGGGTGGAATCAAGCACGGCAAGTTCGGCGAGCTTGCCCCTGAAGAAGCAGGAAACGGTCTTTGCGAAGGCGCATATGCCCAATGCCGCAGGATCAGCTTTTGGTTTATCGTTCACCAGCAGCCCGGACGGCGTCATGGACGGAACCTGCACTCGCAATCGCTCTATCTGGATCTGGGGTCGCTCGGTGGCGGCTTCTGGAATCGGCCAAGGCGCCTGGCTTCGACCACCAGCATATCCAGCCCCATTCCCCCTGATACATTGCCACCCCAAAAAGAGTGCGACCATTGTCCGGCAACAGCTTTGCCATTGGAGGCTTTCGCCGGCATGAGAACCAGCCTTTCAAGGCTTTCCCCCAGCACGTAGCCGCCTGGCCCCATCCCCGAGCAGGGAGAAGGTATATAGGACTTCTTCTTCATTTTTCTGCGCAGTTCGAGCGCGGAATCATAGTCGGATTTCGAGGAATAGATCACGAAATTCCTCGGCTTGCCCTTCCCTACGAATATTTCCTGTGCCCGAATGATTTCCGGCCGCCGTTTTACAGGATCGAAGACCTGGATGATGCGCCCTCGGATCAGAACCCCCTTTGCCGCTACCTCCTTCGCGATCTTAGAAGTTGGTGGAGAAACATAGGAGCAGGCATTTGTTTCGTTTGTAAAAACGATGGCAAGCAGCGCCATCATGGTCTGGATCATGCGCATCATCGTTCGGCCAGTGCCCCCTGGGAAAGCTCGCCCATCTCTTGCACTCGACCCTCCGAGGCCACAACAGGATCAGCGCCACGGCGCCCAGGAATTTGGTCCGATATGAATTCATATTACGGTGATTTTGCATAATTCGCCGCGCTTCAAGCGAGGGACCGAACGTCCGACAAGCGGTCCAATTGCGGACATTGATATACAATGGCCAGATACCGTTCATACGGTAAGCGCTGCTATTCAGTCTTTCTGATCGGAACCCCAACCTACGATTTGATCGAATCCGCCGGCTCAAACAGGCCGCTCAGTTATGCTTACACGCCATGTACTGGCGGAGAGCGAGGGCGGCGCGGCAAGCAGAGCTATTCAGCTCGAGCAAAGGAAGTTGGCCCATGATCGCCACGATGTTCAGCGCGGAGCAGCGATGGCATCTTTTGAAATCGAGGAAGTGGATCGAGCGCCTCTCATTCGCCTCGCGCAGCGCGCCCATGGCCGCTCATACTTCGAGATGACGTGAACGCCCGCTACCCACATAATAGCCGCCGGCCTGAACCAGCGACTGTTTTGGGATCACCTGAGGACCGCTGAACAGTCGAGATTAGCCGGCGCATTGCTGGCACTGGTATGAAGATCATAACAGAGGGGCAGCGAGCGCACACGCCCAACCTCCGCAATCCCACGTGCCTGAAACATCGCAATTTAAGGAAGTGGAGGCCCGAGCCGGAATCGAACCGGCGTGCAAGGATTTGCAGTCCTCTGCGTAACCACTCCGCCATCGGGCCGGAAGGGCGCTTCCTCTGCGCGGGCCTGCCGGGGATGTCAACCGCTATGCTGCATCGCGCACGCCGATCGCGCGTTATCGGCGGCATTGGCCAGCATTTCGCGGCGCTCGCCATCCATTCACGCTGCCCCAACGTCGCGCTTCGCCTTGGCGACCGGCTGTTGTATCCTCTCCACGATTCGAATCCGGATCTGACGGTCGCAATTCAATCGGTTAACCGGAAGGCACGGCCATACAGGCCCCCCGGGCGACCGAAGGGGGAGAAACGTGTTGCGCGCCCGGACGTTCGTTGTGCCATCCGCCCTGTTCGCGCTTGTCGCCATGCCGGCGGCCGCGCCCGCGCAAAGCGCGCGCCCCAGCCTTCAGGACAGTTTCCGCCTGGGCAATGCCGGCGGATCGCTGTGCCAGATGCAGAGCCAGAATGCCGACCCCGCCGCGCGCGGCATGTTCGATCGCGCATGGTCGATCGTATGCCGCGATGCCGCGCGCCCGATCGGGCAGATCTATGCGCTGCGCGACGCGGAGGACGGCCCCGCCCGCCTTGCCGCCTCGCGGGAAACGCCCGTCACCTGCGATGGCGAGGCGAGCGCGCCCGTCGCCGATCTCGGCACCGTTTCCGTCACCACATGTCGGCTCGCCAACGCCAATGTCGGCTACAAGATCTATCGCACCCGCATCGGCCGCGTCACCTATCTGGCGCAGGGCCTTGCCGGCTATGACAGCGCGCTGGAACTGGGCCTGCGCACCATCGTCGCCGATCGCATCGTCGATGGGGAAATCCGCGTCGCCACCACCGGCCTTGCCGATCCCGTCGCCTTCGCCCGCGTCCAGGCCGGCGCGCTCGATCCCGCGCAAACGCTGGCGGAGGGCTATCGCCGCAACAACAGCGGCAATTATGCCGAAGCCGCCGAATTCTTCGACACGCTGCAATCGCGCCTCGATGCGGAGGATGCCACGCGCGATACCCCCGCCAATCGCGAGCAGCGGCTCAACGAATATCTCGTCAACCAGGCGCTGCAGAAATCGAACCTGGGCGAGTTCGCCGAAGCCGACGCGCTGTTCGCCGCGGCGCTCCGCATCCCCACGCTCGATCCCGTGCAGACGCGCCTGCGCCGCAATTTCGAGGCGCTGCACCTGCTCAACCAGCGCAAGCTGGCCGAGGCAGCGGCGGTGCTCGCCCGCCCGGTGACGCCGATCGCGGGGCTCGCCCCCACCGCCGGCGCGGTCGAGATCGGCGCGCCGCTCGCCGCCGAGATCAATTCCAGCCTGCCCGCCGCGCGCCGGCTAGGCGCCACCCAATCGGCGATGCTCTCTCCGGAGGAACGCGTCGCCATCCTCGATGCGCAGGCCTTGCAGCTTCGCGCCACCGTACTGCGCCTGCAGGGCAATCCCGCGCCCGCCAGCGCCATGCTCGACAAGGCCCTGGCGGACGCCACCGCGATCCGCGAGGGCCGCGTCACATCGATCACCCGGCTGCGCGCGCAGATCATGGCGGAGAATGCGCTGACGCATGAGGATCGGGGCGATTTCGGCAGTGCGGAGGCGCTGCTGCGCCGTGCGCTCGATCTGCTGCGCACCAGCTATCCCGAAACCACCGCGATGAACGGCGGACGCGCGCGGCTCGCCGCCTTTCTCGTCCGTCGCGGCAAGCGCGACGAGGCGATGACGCTGTACCGGGAAGTGGTGGCGAGCACGACCGAAAGCCGCGCCAACACCACCGGCCTCGCCAATCTGCTCGCCCCCTATTTCCAGATGCTCGCCGAACAGGTGCCCAGCCGCCCCGCGCTGGTCTCCGATCTGTTCCTCGCCAGCCAGACGCTTGTCCGCCCGGGTGTCGCCGATACCCAGGCCGTGCTCGCGCGCGAACTGCGCGATGGCGGCGGCGAGCCCGCGCGCCTGTTCCGCCAGGCGGTGACGCTCTCGCGCGATATCGAGCGCACGCGCATCGAGATGGCGCGGCTCGGCCAGATCGGCAATCCCGATGCATCGGTGCGCGATCTGATCGCCGCGCGCGATGCCGATCTGAAGACGATGGTGGAGCAGCAATCGCTCACCTTCGCCCGCCTCTCCGAATATCCGCAATATCGCGCGCTCTCCACCGAAGCGATGACGCTCGACGATCTGAAGGCGGCGCTGAAACCGGGTGAGGCCTATTACAAGATGGCAATCGCCGGGCGCGATATCTACGCCGTCTATCTCGATGCCCGGGGGGCGACCGCCTGGCGCCTGCCGATCTCCGCCACCACGCTCGATGCCAAGGTCAGTGGGCTGCGCGACACGATCTCGACGATCGAGAACGGACAGAACATGACCTATCCGTTCGATGTGAAGCTGGCGCGATCGCTCTATTCGGATCTGTTCGATCCGGTGGCGCAGCGGCTGGCATCGGTCGAGCACCTGATCTTCGAGCCCGATGGCGCGATGCTGCGCCTGCCGGTCAACCTGCTGATCGCCGATCAGGCGGGCGTCGACGCCTATCTGGCGCGCACCGCCGATCCCAATGCCGACGAATTCGATTTCCGCGGCATCGACTGGCTGGGCCGCCGCCACGCGGTGAGCACCGCCGTTTCCGCGCGTGCGTTCCGCGACACCCGTCGCACCCCCGCCTCCGCCGCCGCGCATCAATATATCGGCTTTGGGGACAATGCCCCCGCCTCTGGCGCACTGGTCCCGGCATCCGCGACGCGCTCGCCCGATCCGTCCGCCGCGATCGATTGCGCCTGGCCGCTCAGCGAATGGAACAAGCCGATCGCCGCCGCCGAACTGCGGCAGGCCGCGGCGGAGGTCGGCGCCGGCGCGTCGCAGATCGTCACCGGCAACGCCTTCACCGATACCGCCGTGCGCGGCCGCACCGATCTGGCCGATTATCGCATCCTCCATTTCGCGACCCACGGCCTGGTCACGGCGCCCCGCCCCGAATGCCCCGCCCGCCCCGCATTGCTCACCTCGTTCGGCGGCGGCGATTCGGACGGGCTGCTCAGCTTCCGCGAGATCTATGATCTGAAGATCGATGCCGATGTCGTGATCCTTTCCGCCTGCGACACCGCCGGCGAAGCCAGCCGCGACGCGACGCGCGAAGCCGGCGTCACCACCGGCGGGGGCTCCGCGCTCGACGGGCTGGTGCGCGCATTCATCGGCGCGGGCGGGCGATCGGTGATCGCCAGCCACTGGCCCGCGCCAGACGATTTCAACGCCACGCGACGGCTGATCGCCGGCCTGTTCGAAGGGGGCGCCGGCCGCCCGATCGCGTTCGCCATGAAGGATGCCGAACGCGGGCTGATGGACGAGGCCGCCACATCGCATCCCTATTACTGGTCGGGCTTCGCCATCATCGGGGACGGCGCGCAGCAGTTGATCGTCAAGCGCTGAACGCCTGATGGGGGAGGATATGGCAGGAACGGCGAAACGCCCGCCGCTGGTGCGGACGGCGCGGCTGGTGCGCAAGGTGCGCCCGGCGCGCGCCGCCGCCACCGCATTGTTCCTGATCGCCGCCTTGCTGATCGCGCGCCATAGCTGGGATCTGCGGCTGCTGACGCCCGCCGCCGAACGCGCGCTCTACGATCTGCGCGTCGTGGCCACCGTGCCGCGCGTGGAGAAGGACGATCGCATCGTCATGGTCGTCTATAACGATCAGACGCTGATCGCGACGCGCAAGCGCTCGCCGCTCGATCGCGCCACGCTGGCGCGCGCGCTCCGCAATCTCGACGCGATGGGTGCCAAGGCGATCGGTATCGATATCCTGATCGATCAGGAACAGGATGAAGATGCCGAACTGGTCGAGGCGTTCCGGTCGATGCGAACGCCGACCTATCTCGCCTATGCTTCGGCAGACACCAATGCCGGCAATATCGAATATGGCCAGCAGCAATTCCTGGACGCGTTCCAGCGCGCGATCGCCGGCCCCAAAGTGAAACCCGCGAGCATCCGGCTTGAGGTGGATAACGACAATGTCGTGCGAAGCTGGCCGGCCCAGCCCGCCAGCGTGCCGCCGCTGCTCGCCAACGCGCTCACCCCCGTGCATCCCGAATCCCGGCGCTATACCGGCAGCATCCGTTTCCTAGCGCCGAAGCTCGCGGATTACCCCGTCTACAACAAGCTGCCGATAGACCTGTTCGCCGGCGAAGCGGTGGTGCCGCAATTCGCCGATCTGATCCGGGACCGATATGTGCTGATCGGCGGCGACATCTTCGATTTCGACAAGTTCGAGACGCCGCTGCGCGGCCTGACCGGCGCAACGATGATTGGGCTGGAGGTGCACGCCAACATCCTCTCCCAATTGCTCGACGGCGCCGGCTATGCCCGCATCCCCGGCTGGGTGCTCTGGCTTTCGGCGATGGTGGCGGTGATCGCGGGCGCACTCTCCAGCCTGATCGGCGGGGCCTGGTGGCGGCTCAGCGCCGCGCTCGCCGTTCAGGGCGCGGCCATCACCATCCTGCCCTTCATGCTCCATGCGCGCATGATCGATACCCAGGGCCTGCCCGTCTTCGGCTGGCTCGTCGGCTGGGTGATCGCCTTTGCCGCCGTCGGTGCGGCAGCGCGCGCGATCGGATCGGAACAGCGCAAGTTCGCGCAATCGGCGCTCGGCAAATATCTGCCGCGCGACATCGCGACCGAAATCCTGGCCGATCCCGAACGACTGGCGCTTCATGGCGAGAAGCGCGAGATCTTCGTCGTCTTCACCGATCTGGAGGGCTTTACAAAGCTGAGCCACGCGATCGCGCCGGAAATGGTCGCGCTGCTGCTCAACCGCTATCTCGACATGCTGAGCGACGTCGTGCTCGATCATGGCGGCACCATCGACAAGTTCGTCGGCGATGCCGTCGTCGCTTTCTGGGGCGCGCCGATCTCGCGCCCCGACGATGGCGAACGCGCCGCGCGCGCCGCCTATGCGATGTGGCAGGCCGGTGAAGCATTTCGCAACAGCGCGCCGGAAGGGGTTCCCCCGATCGGCAAGACGCGCGTGGGCCTGCATTTCGGAGAGGCGATCGTCGGCAATTTCGGCGGCGAAGGGCGCATCCAGTACACGGCGCTGGGCGACAGCATGAACACCGCGTCGCGCATCGAATCGGGAAACAAGCAGCTCAAGGCCGGCATGATGGCCAGCCGCGAGGCGGTGGAGCGATCGAATCTGGACTGGTGGCGGCCGATGGGCCGCGTCGTCCTGCGCGGGCGCGCCAAGCCCGTCGAGATCTTCGAGCCCGTGCCCGATATGGCCGCCAGTGATCTCGGTCACTTCAGGTCAATGATGAATCGGCTATCGCAAGGTGACTTGGCGGCGCTCGACGAGTTGGAGGCTTTCGCATCCTCCCATCCCGACGATGCGGCGCTCGGCAATCTGGTGTATCGTTTGAAACATGCCGAACCAGGAGGTCACTATGTTCTCGACTGATGCGATCATGAGGCGCGGCACGATCGTGCTGGCCTGCGCATTGGGGCTTGGCGGCGCGGCGATCGCGCAGACCATCGTCGTCAAATCCACGGGTCCTTCGGCGAAGAGCTATCCCGTCGGCAAGTCGCTCGCGCCCGGCGCGAAGATCGTGCTGGCCAAGGGAGACAGCCTGACCGTGCTCGACAGTCGCGGCACCCGCACGCTCAGCGGCCCCGGCAATTTCGGCGCGGAGGCATCGTCGGCCACGGCCAATCAGAGCTTCGCCTCGCTGGTCGCGACGCAGAATCGCCGCCGCGCTCGCACCGGGGCGGTGCGCACGCTCGGCCAACGCGTGCTGCCGCCCAGCCTGTGGTTCGTCGACATCGAACGCGGCGCCACCTTCTGCGTTGCCGACGCCACGGCGGTTCAGCTCTGGCGGCCGGACATGCAGCAGGCGGCGACGCTCACCATCACCGATCAGGGCGGCAAGAGCAGCAATATCGCCTTCGCGATGGGCCAGAACAACGTGCCCTGGCCGGCCGCGACGCTGCCCATCGCCGATGGACACAGCTATACGCTGAGCGGCGCGGGACTGGCCAAGCCGGTCAAGCTGCGTTTCGCCATGCTGGGCACGCCCGTCACCGATCCGGTCGCCACCTACACCGCGCTCGACGGCAAGGGCTGCGGCGATCAAAGGGATTTGCTGATCACCGCGACCAGCACCGACGAAACCAGATCCTGAACCCGCAGGAACGGGCGCGGATCGGGCTTTCCGCCTTGCCTTTGAAGGGGCCGGCTGATAGCCTATGGCACTGAAAAAAGCGCGGTTTCGCGGGCTTGTTTCGATCCCGCTGGTCGCAGGGGAGGCAAAGGGGACGAGGCGGCAAGCGCCCGCGCCAATGCCGGTTTCCGGGGCGCGTTTCGGCCCCTGGTAACGAAGTTTGGACGGCCGCGGCTTTTCAGCCTTTGCCGCCGCCCATCGTCCGGTGCCAGCGGCCAACGGACGGGGCAGCGGAAAAGACCGGGAACCGGGCGGCCTTTTGGGGGCATGCTCATGCTGTTGTCGCGGTCCGCCTGTCTGTTGTCGGTCCCCCTGCTCAGCACGCTTGCCCTGTCCGTGCCGGCGCTTGCCCAGACGCCGCCTCCCCCGGCCCCCACCCGAGACCAGATCGAGCGCGGCGGCGTCGACCGCATCGATCGCGACCGCCGTAACCGTGTGACGGTGGAGGGGGACGTCGAACGCGCGCCCTGCCCGCTGGCCGATCCGCGCTTCGCCGGCGTCAACGTCACGCTCTCCGATGTCCGGTTCGACGGGCTTTCGGTCGTCGCGCCCGAAACGCTGCGCCCGGCCTGGGCGGACTATGCGGGCCGCAGCGTGCCCGTCGCCGCGCTGTGCGAGATCCGCGATCGCGCCGCCACCATGCTGCGCCGCCAGGGCTATCTGGCCGCGGTGCAGGTGCCGCCGCAGCGCATCGACGACAATGGCGTCGCGCGGTTCGACGTGCTGATGGCGAAGCTCGTCCGCGTCCAGGTGCGCGGCGATGCCGGCCGTGCGGAGGCGGTGATCGAACGCCAGTTGCGCAAGCTGCAGGACCAACCCGTCTTCAACACGCATGAGGCCGAACGCTATCTGCTGCTCGTCCAGGACATACCGGGCTATGACGCGCGACTGACCTTGCGGCCGGCGGGCACTAGGCCCGGCGAGGTCGTCGGCGAGGTCGCGGTCACCTACACACCGGTCGAGATCGACGCCAACATCCAGAATTACGGATCGCGCGACGTCGGCCGTTTCGGCGGGATGATCCGCGCCCGCTTCAACGGGCTGACGGGCATGGGCGACACCTCGACGCTCAGCTACTATACCACCGCCGATTTCCAGGAACAGCATGTCGTCCAGGCCTCGCACAGCTTCCGCGCGGGCAGTGAGGGGCTCACGCTGGGTGGAGACTTCACCTATGCTTGGACGCGGCCGTCGCTCGGCCCCGGCGCCGATTTCCGCACCCGGACGCTGATCGCGACGCTGCGCGCCACCTATCCAGTGCTGCGCAGCCAGTCGGCCAACGTCTATGCGGGCGGCGGCATCGACTATGCCGATCAGGATATCCGCTTCGGCGGCGTCCTGCTCAATCGCGACAGGCTGCGCGTGCTTTTCGCCCGGCTCGATTATGACCTGATCGATCCGGAGAGCATTTCCAGCATTCGCGGCTTTTCCGCGCGCGAGCCGCGCTGGCGCTTCGGCGGATCGCTGGAGATGCGCCAGGGTCTGTCGATCCTGGGCGCGAGCAAGCCGTGCGGCGCGACCTTCGTCAACTGCCTGCCCCCCAATGTCGGCATCAGCCGGGTGGAGGGTGATCCGACCGCCCTGGTGATGCGCGCCACCGCCTATGGCGAGTTGCGGCCCAGCCCCGGCATCACGCTGGCGGTGTCTCCGCGCGTGCAATGGTCGCACAATCCGCTGCTCAGCTTCGAGGAGTTCTCGGCCGGCAACTATACGATCGGGCGCGGCTATGATCCCGGCACGCTGACGGGGGACAGCGGCATCGGCATCCAGACCGAGTTGCGCGTCGGCAGCCTCGTGCCCCGCAAGATCGACGGCGTCGCGATCGAGCCCTTCGCCTTTTTTGACGCCGCCTGGGTCTGGAACGAGGATCGGCTGTTCGCGCCCTATCCGCGCGATCCGCAGCGGCTGTTCTCGGCGGGCGCGGGCCTGCGCGCCGCCTGGGGCGACCATGCCCGCTTCGATGCCGTGCTCGCCGCGCCGCTGCGCCGCACCGGCCTTCAGGCCGACAAGGGCGCTATCCGTTTCCTGATGTCCCTGACCGTCAAATTGCTGCCCTGGACACGATGATGAGCAAGCCCGCCTCGCTGGAGCGTAACGCCATGCCGAAAGCAGCCCCCTTTTCGCGCATCCTCACGCCGCTGCTCACCAGTTGCGCGATGGGGCTTGCGCTCGGCATCGCCTCGTCGGCTTATGGTCAGGCGTTCAGGGGCACGCCGCAGATCGTGGTCGGGGAAGCCGGCATCACCAACTCGGAGATCAATGGCAATCCCTATGATTTCATCACGGTCGCCACACCCCAGGTCGTGATCAACTGGACACCGACCGACAATGTGCCCTTTGGCGGCCCCATCGATTTCCTGCCCGCCAACGCGACGGTGCAGTTCGGCGCCGACTTCGACTATACCGTGCTCAACCGCATCCTGCCGAACAGCAACCGGCCGGTTGCCCTGAACGGCGATGTGTTCAGCCGCGTCGGCAACAATGTCGGCGGCAGCATCTGGTTCTACAGCCCGTCGGGCCTGATCGCGGGCAATGGCTCGCTCTTCGCGGTCGGCAACCTCGTCCTCTCCGCCAACAATATCTCCTACACGCCCAACAGCGGCGAGCCCGACGGCAAGATCAATCTCGGTCCCGGCGGCCGCATCCCATTCCGGGCCACGGCCGGCAGCACCGCCTCCGTCGTCGTCCAGCCGGGCGCGTTCATCTCCACCAACGGCACCAGCGCCTATGTCGCGCTGGTCGCGCCGCGCGTCGTCCAGGGCGGGACGATCCATATCGACGGATCGGTCGCGATGATCGCGGCCGAGGAAGTCGATGTGACGATCAACCAGGGCCTGTTCGACATCAACATGATCACCGGCACGACGATGTCGGAGGCGATCGTCCATAGCGGCGTCAGCGGCCAGGCGCCGAATTCCGGCGGGCCGTTCGATGGCGCGCAGCGCGTCTATGTCGCGGCCCTCCCCAAGAACAACGCGATCACCATGCTCGTCGGCGGCTCGCTCGGCACCTCGGCGGCAAGCGCCGCCGCGACCAAGGGCGGCGTGATCCTCTCGGGCGGCTACGACATCGCCGACATTGCGGGCACCGGCATCGCCGCCATCGCGGACACCACCAAATCGGTCGACATCAAGATCGGCACCGCCACCTTCGGTTCCGACCTTGTCGGCGTCACCACCGGCACGATCGACGCCAATCCATCGCGTGGCACCAAGCTGCTGTTCGAAGGGGATGCCTCGCTGACCGGCGCCAAGGGCGTTTCGATGGTCGCGGATCTCGACGAGAGCATCGTCGCCAAGGGCGATCTCTCGCTGATATCGCCGATTTCGGCCAGCCTGCGCCTTGGTGTCACCAACGCCGAGTCGGGCACGCTCGACAACGCCGCGAAGGTCGATATCGCCGGCCTGCTCAACATCAAGGCCAGCGGCATCGCCCTGACGCCGGGGGGAGACGGCATCGGCGGCATCGCGACGCTCCAGCTCGACGGCGGCGGCCCCGCCCCGATCCTGACCGTCCAGGGCGCCACGACCGTCGAAGCACAGGGTTTCGGCCTGACCAGTTCGGGTGATGGCGGCGACGGCAAGGGTGGCACCGCGCAGATCCTGAACAAGGGCGGCACATTGTCGCTGGGAGAGGTCGATGTCCTGGCCCAGGGCATGGGCGCCAATGCCGGCATCACCGGCAGTGGTGGCGACGGTACGGGCGGACTGGCCGAATTCGTCGCCAGTGGCGGCACGACCACGACCGGCGCCGTCGCGATCGATGCGAGCTCCACTGGCGGCGCAGGCTCCGGCACCGGCGCCAACGGCATCGCGAACGGCGCGTCGAGCATCGCGCGCCTGGCCGTCTCAGGAAGTGGCGTGTCGCTCAAATCGGGTGGAAACGTTACCGTCCAGTCCAACGCGCTCAGCCGGATCGCGGGCACCGCATCGGGATCGAGCCAGGCGGGCACCGTCCAGATCCAGGCGACCAACGGCGCGCTGCTGGATGTAAATTCGGCCCTCTCCGGATCGGCCAGCATCGATTGGGCATTCGCGGCGGACTTGTTGCCGACCAAGGCCGGCACCACCAAGGGCGGCACCGTCTCCGTTTCCGTTGCCGGGGGCACACTGACCGCACAGACCGGCCAGTTCACCGCCGATGCGAACGCCTTCGGCACCGAACTGCCGAGCATATCGATCGGCGCGACCACGGGCGGCAATGTCAGCCTGACCGCAAGCGATGCCGCGGGGATCGAAGGGGCCGCCAAATTCTCGAATTTCCTGACTCTTTCCGCCAACGGCAAGGGCGGATCGGGCACGCAGGGCGCGGACGGTATCGGCGGAACCGTCGCATTGCTGGCCAATGGCGGAAGCATCCAAGCGGCGAACACCCTCACCATGACCGCGAGCGGCCAGGCGGGCCGGAACAGCGGCGGTACACCGGGCACCGGCCAGGGTGGAACGGCGACCGTGCAGACGCAGGCGGGCGGAACCAAGGCCGGAATCGATTTCGACCGGATCTTCATCGACGTCAGCGGTGCCGCCAATTTCACCGACGAAGGCGTGCCCTACGCGACAGGCAGTGGCGGACTGGGCAAGGGCGGCACGATCAACATCACATCTTCGGGCGGCACGCTGATCGGCAACGAGATCTCGGCGAGCAGCCATGGTTTCGGCGGCCATGCCGTGGAATCGCCGACAGAGAGCGGTCTTCTGGCCGCCGGCATCGGCCAGGGCGGGACGATCGGCATCACCGTCAATGGCGGCACGGTGGACGTCGATACCATGTTCGCGGCGGCGGGCGGCAACGGCGGTATGGCGATCAGTCCCAACACCACCGAGGAATATGCTGGCTTTGCCGGCGACGGCATCGGCGGCACAGTCAGCTTCACCGCGACCAGCGGCAGCGTCATCACCGACTTGCTGCAACTCTCCGCGCTCGGCAACGGTGGCGCCGGCGGAGATGGAATCGGCCTCAACCCGGCATCCAACGGCGGCGACGGCACCGGCGGAACCGTGACCCTGGCGCTCGGCGGCGCCAAGGTGACGGCGGCGGCGACGGGGCTATATGCCCAGGGATCCGGCGGCCTGGGTGGCTTCAGCGGGAACGAGGATGTTGCGCCGGGCGCCGGAGGCTCGGGCACCGGCGGGCTTGCGCAGGTGCTGGCGAACAACGCAAGCTATGCGATCAACATACTCGCGCTCGATGCATCCGGCGTCGCGGGCGATGCCCAGCCCGTATCCAAAGGCACCCAGCCGGAGAATGGCGCAGGAACCGGCGGGACGGCGCAATTCGTCAATCAGGGCTCGGATCCGGTGGCCCCGAACGGTCGCACCGTCGGTGCGCTCAGCCTCCGCGCCAACGGGAATGGCGGGCTGATCGGCGGCTCTCCCGGGCCCAATGCCGTCGCCGGCCTCGCCCGGCTCGCCGATCCGGCGAATGGCCCGAACGGATCGGTGAAGATCGCCAGCGTCCTGGCCGAAGCCCTGGGCAGCGGGGCTGCGGGCAAAGGCTTCCAGTTCGAAAGCGCGGGCGCCCCATTGCCGGTTACTGGCGATTTCTCGGTCGAAACGGGCGGCAATGCCAGCTTCGCCATCGCCGGCAACGGCACGCTCGCCATCGGCGGCACGGCCAGCGTCTTCGCCGGGGGGGATATCACCGTAAGCCATGGCAGCCAGACCACGCCGAACGCTTCGTCGATCACCAGCGGTTCCGCCGTCTTCGACGCCGGCAAGAATTTCACCGCCGGCACCGGCACGATCGTCAGCGCCGGCGCCAGCCTGACCGTTCGCGCACGCACGGGCAACATTATCGCCGCCGATCTGCGCGCCGTCGATACCCTGGGTGTCCATGCGCTCGGCACCGTCGCCATCACCAATGCGCGCACGACCGGACCGGCCAGCGGCACGCCGCTGACAGGTGGTTCGATCGACATCACCGCCGGCGTCGATCCGATCGAACTGGTCGGCACCTATGCGCCGGTCGACATACTGATCAGCGGCACGGTGAACGCCAGCGGCCAACTGCGCATGCACGCAGGGCGCGACATCGTCGGCGTCGGCGGCCCGCCCGATCGCACGCTGCGAGGCGAGATCGTCTCGCTGATCGCGGGCCGAGACATAACCGGCGCCAATCTTTCACTGCTTTCGAACCGCAATCTCGACCTGTCGGTCGGCCGGGACCTCCGCGTTCGAACGATCGACATATCCGGACCGCTGAACAGCATCAACGCGCTCGGCGTGATCACTGGGGCCGGCATATTGACGGTGCCCGGCGAGGTCGCGATCTCCAACCTGCTGCGGCTGAGCGGCCCATCGACCGCCACGATCCGCGCAGCGAACGGCCTGGCGATCGGCGATGCGGTGACCAAGGGCCTTGATATCGCGACGACCGGCGGCACGCTGTCGCTCGGCTCGCTCACCGGCAATGGCGGCGCCTCCGATTTCCTCAAGGCAAGCGCGCCGACGATCACGCTCGGCACCATCCTGGTCGATGACGATATTCTCGCCACAGCGACCACGGGAACGCTCAATGCGACGAGCCTGACGGCCGGCGATGCAATCACGCTTAAGGCCAACACCGCATTGTTCGCCGAAGAGGTCGATGCGGGCGGAATCGCCCAGCTCGTATCGACGACATCGACGATCGATGCCGGGACGATCACCGGCAAAAGCGGTGTCACGATCAGCGCGCCGGGTGCGATCACCATCGCGTCCGCGAATGCAGGTGTCGGCAGCACGGCAGCTGATCTTTCGATCGCGGCGCTCGGCAGTCAGGCGATCAAGATCGACAGCGCGGTCGCCACGCGCGACATCGCGATCACCGATACCGGCAGCGCCAGCCTGACCGCGGGCATACTGAGCGCCGCGGGAGCGCTTTCGGTCGATCTAGACGGCAGCGCGACGATCGACACGGCCAAGACCACCGGCGCCGGCGCGATGAGCCAGATCGCCGATACCGGCCTGGCGGTGAAGACCATCCAGGCGGGCGGCCCCGTCACGCTGAAGGCGGAAGCGGGTGCGGTCACCGTCTCGACCGACCTTGTCGCGGCGGGCCAGGTCACGGCATTGGGCAAATCGATCGACCTGACCGCGACCAAGGATCTGACGCTCCTTTCGGCGCAGGCGACCGCGGGCGGGCTCAGCGTGCTCGCGGGCGGCGCCCTCTCCGTCAACAGCGGCACGGCGAGCGGCGATATCGAACTGACGAGCAGTGGCGGCGCATTGACCGTCGGCAGTGTTCAGGCGGACGGCGCTCTGGCGCTCGCGTCCAAGGGCGGCACGACGGTCAGTACGCTCGCCACCGGCGACACCGTCAAGATCGCGTCGGGCGACATTGCGATCGCCGGCGGCGGCCGGATCGGCACGGTGGGCACGACGACATTGGTGGAACTGAGCAATAGCGACGATACGCGGCGGAGCTTCTATGGCGGCGCTTCGACCACCGACGGTTACAGCCTGTCCGCCGACGAACTGGGCAGGGTCTTTGGCGACGACATCACGTTGATCGCCCCGCGCACCGCCGCAAGCGGCACCAACGCGCCCGATGTGATCGTCGGCGCGATGACAATCGCCAGCCGCGCCAACGCCCCTGTCGGCCAGCTTGGCGCGCAGGGCGCTTTCACCATCCGCACGACCGGCCGGGTCCGCCTGGACGGCGCGGTCGCGATGACCGGCGCCGGCGACGCCAACGCCTTCGCCATCCAGGCCGGCGAACTCATCGCCATCGACGCCGCGACCGGATCGATCGACGTGCGCGGGCCCAATGACGCGCTGGGCGGCACGATCGCGCTCTCGGCGGGCGACATCATCGCGGCTTCGGCGGGCGCCACCGAGACCGTGCTCGCCAGCGACGACATCGCCGCGATCGATACGCGGCTGGGCAGCAATGACGGCGCGACGATCGACCAAGGCATGCTGCGCGCGCGCGGCCTGCGCTTCACGGTGAGCAACGGCCTCTACATTCAGAACAGCGGCGCCGGCACCGCCTATGCCCAACGGCGCGGCTTCACGGCTGGGGCCAGCGGCATCGCGATCGCCACCGCGCAAGGCGCAACCCCGCATATCGCGATCAACGGACACGTGGTTCCGGCCGGCGGCACGCCGATCACCGGCCTCGACACCATCCCCAACGTCACCATCAACGGCCAGCCCGCGCCATCCGCGTCGGGTTTCGCCGCCGGATCGACAATCAACGGCTGCGTGATCACCGCCGCAGGCAACTGCGTCACGCCGACGCCTACTCCCACACCAACGCCGACTCCCACACCAACGCCCACTCCGACGCCTACCCCCACACCGACACCGACACCGACACCGACACCAACGCCTACCCCGACACCCACACCAACACCAACTCCGACGCCAACGCCTACCCCGACACCCACGCCGACGCCGGACCGGATCGTGGACACACCGACGCGCGACCGGATCGAAGGGCCCGTCGAAACCGATGTCGATGAAGGGTTGCGGATCGCGCAGATCGAGATCGAGGACGTCGACAGCTTCGGCTATCAGCCGCTGATCGACGAACCCGTGACGGGATCGGGCAATGACGATCTCTGGATCGCGCAGGATTGCGATCCGGCGAAGCAAGGCGACTGCCCTGCCCCGCCACCGGCGAAACCGCCCCCCTCCCCGCCGTGAGACCCGGCGTCACCATGGTTGACGCGGACGCGTTTTGCGGGGATTGGCTCGCACCATGACCCAAGGCGCATCGCTCATTCTCTACGACAGCCTGACGCGCGCGGCCCGGCCGTTCGCGCCGATCGATCCCGATCATGTGCGCGTCTATTCCTGCGGCCCAACGGTCTATAACTACGCCCATCTCGGCAATCTGCGCGCCTATGTCTTCACCGACACGCTGAGCCGCGTGCTCGCCTGGAAGGGCTGGCAGCTCACGCACATCATCAACATCACCGATGTCGGCCATCTGACGTCCGACGCCGATGCCGGCGACGACAAGATGGAGGCCGCCGCGCGCGCGCAGGCCAAGAGCATCTGGGATATCGCCGCGCATTATACCGAGGCGTTCAAGCGCAATCTGGCGGATCTCAACATCCGCCCGCCCAGCCTGTGGTCCGTCGCGACCGATCACATCATCGAAATGGTGGAATTCGCGACCGACATCGCCCCGCGCCATTGCTACGAGCTGGAAACGGGCCTGTATTTCGACGTGTCGACGGTTCCCGATTACGGCCGGCTTGCGCGCACCACCGACGATGAAGGCGAGAGCCGGATCGATCCGGTGGCGGGCAAACGCCATGCGCAGGATTTCGCGATCTGGCGCAAGAGCGCGCCGGGCGAGAACCGGCAGATGGAATGGGATTCACCCTGGGGGCGCGGCGCACCCGGCTGGCATCTCGAATGCTCGGTGATGAGTCGCAAATATCTGGGCGACCAGTTCGATATCCACACCGGTGGGATCGACCATCGCGAAATCCACCATCCCAACGAGATCGCGCAAAACCAGGCGCATAGCTGCACCGCCAACACCGGCGCGAACTGGTGGATGCACAATAATTTCCTGGTCGATCGCGGCGGCAAGATGTCGAAGTCCAAGGGCGGCTTCACCACGCTCCAGTCGCTGATCGACCGGGGCATCCATCCGCTCGCCTATCGGCTGATGTGCATTTCCGCGCATTATCGCTCGGAACTCGAATTCAGCGCGGAAAGCCTGGTCGCGGCGCTCACGCGCCTGCGCCGCTGGGTGATCGCCGTCTCGGCGCTCGCCGATGATGGCGGCGAACCCGATCGGGCGCTGCTCGATGCGTTCGACGAAGCCATTTCGGACGATCTCAATCTGCCCAAGGCGCTGCCGCTGCTCGACAAGGCGATCGCGCAGAAGTCGCGTGCGACCGTGGCGCGGATGGACGAGGTGCTTGGCCTGAACCTGTTGTCGCTCACCCGCGCCGATCTGCGCGTCCGTCCCGCCGATGCGGTGCTGAGCGAGGATGAGGTGGAGGCGCGGATCGCCGAGCGTCGGCAGGCGCGCGCCGCGAAGGATTTCGCGACGTCCGATCGCGTTCGTGACGCGCTGGCGGCACAGGGCATCGAGATCATGGACGGTGATCCGCTGGGTTGGGACTGGAAGATCGCACTGGATTGACGCGCCGGGGGAGAATGCACCTGCTCCGCGCATCGTCATTGCGAGCGAAGCGCGGCAATCCAGCGATGCGTCAAACGCTGGATTGCCGCGCCGCTACGCGCCTCGCAATGACATGGGCAGCTTTGTCCGGGGCTCGCCAAAGGTGCCGCGCTTGAGCTAGGGCCCGCTTTGCGGCATCCGTTGACGCCCTCGACATCGAAAGGTGGAGACATATGCGCCGGATCAACGCCGTCTTTCCCGCCTATGCCCGATCGCTCATCGAACGCCAGCTTCCGCCGGAGATCGACGCGCACTGGTTCACCACCGCCGAGGAAGCGATCGCGCTGGCGCCGGAGGCGGAGATCGGCTGGTTCGACCAACAGGTGCCCGCGGATATCGGCCGGGCGGCGGCGGCGGCGGAGAAGCTGAAATGGCTGACCAGCGTCTTCGCCGGGCTCGACGCGCTCCCACTCGACCTGCTGGCCGAGCGCGGCGTCGCGATCACCAATGGCGCCGGACTGGGCGCGATCCCGGTCGCCGAATATGCGGTGATGGGCGTACTGGCGGCCGCCAAGGGTTTCCATCAGGTTGTCCGCGCGCAGGATCGGCGCGAATGGCCGGTCGTACCACCGGGCAATACCGAATTGTGGGAAAGCAGCGCACTGGTGATCGGCTATGGCGCGATCGGCGCGGCGATCGGCGAGCGGCTGAAGGGGTTGGGGGTTCGCGTGACGGGCGTGCGCCGTTCGCCGTCCAACGATCCGAACATCATCGGGCCCGATGCCTGGCGCGGACGGCTGGGCGAGTTCGACTGGGTCGTGCTCGCCGCCCCCTCGACAGGCGAGACGCAGGCGCTGCTCGGCGAAAGCGATTTCGCGGCGATGCGATCCAATGCCTGGCTGATCAATGTCGCGCGCGGCGAGCTGGTCGATCAGGATGCGCTGATCGCGGCGCTGCGCCTCCGCCGGATCGCGGGCGCGTTCCTCGACGTGATGACGCCGGAACCGCTTCCGCCCGAAAATCCGCTCTGGGCGATGCCCAACGTCATCATCACCATGCATCTGTCGGGACGATCGCAAACCCGGCTGTTCCCACGCGCGGCAGAGCTGTTCGCCCGGAATCTCCGCAGCTATCTGGCGGGCGAACCGCTCGAGAATCTGGTCGATCCCGCGCGCGGCTATTGAGGATGACTCACGGTGCGAACAGGCTTACCACCAGCATGGATAGCAAGGCGCAGGAATGCTGACGCATCCGCACCTTGGGTCGCTCAAGCGCCGCGCGGGCTTATAGCAAGATGCGGCACGTGAGACTCGCCGCATCTTGCTATAGGGTCGCGATCATCTGAACCACGTCCATCGCTCTACGGGGCTCGAGGGGGAGACCAGCGGCATGACCAAGGCATCCGATCTGTTCGTTCAATGCCTCGAGGAAGAAGGCGTCGAATATATCTTCGGCGTTCCCGGCGAGGAAAATCTCGACATGCTCGATTCGCTCAGCCGGTCGAGCATCAGGCTGATCCTCACCCGCCACGAACAGGGCGCCGGTTTCATGGCCGCGACCTATGGCCGCCATACCGGCAAGACCGGCGTCTGCATGGCGACGCTTGGTCCGGGCGCCACCAACCTCGTCACCGCTGCCGCCTATGCGCAGCTCGGCGGCATGCCGATCCTGATGGTGACCGGGCAGAAACCGATCAAGAAATCGAAACAGGGGCGCTTCCAGATCCTCGACGTCGTCGACATGATGCGCCCGATCACCAAATATACGCATCAGCTCGCCAGCGCCGACAACATCCCCAGCCGCGTGCGCGAGGCGTTCCGCCTGGCCGAGGAGGAGAAACCCGGCGCCACCCATCTCGAATTTCCCGAGGATGTGGCGGACGAAAAGACCGACAGCGTCCCCATCAAGCCCAGCCTTGCCCGCCGCCCCTCCGCCGATCCCAAGGCGGTGCGCGCCGCGGTGAACATGCTGGAGAAGGCGAAGGCGCCTGTGCTCGTCATCGGCGCGGGCGCCAACCGCAAGATGACCGGGCGCATGCTGCTCCAGTTCGTCGAGAAGACCGGCATTCCCTTCCTCACCACCCAGCTCGGCAAGGGCGTGATCGACGAGACCCATCCCAAATTCCTGGGCTGCGCGGCGCTTTCGGCCGGCGATTTCGTCCACCGGGCGATCGAGGCGTCGGACCTGATCGTCAATATCGGCCATGACGTGATCGAGAAGCCGCCTTTCTTCATGCGCCAGGGCGGCTGCCCGGTCATCCATGTCTCGACACGATCGGCCGAGGTCGATCCCGTCTATTTTCCCGAGATCGAGGTGATCGGCGATATCGCCAATGCGATCTGGCAGATGAAGGAGGATATCGTGCCCCAGGGCTGGGGTTGCGAGGCGATGCTCGCCTATCGCAAGGCGGAGCTGGACCACACCGCCAGTCTTGAGGATGACCGGCGCTTTCCGATCTATCCGTCGCATCTCGTCAAACAGGTGCGCAAGGCGATGCCCAATGACGGGATCATCTGCCTCGACAATGGCGTCTACAAGATCTGGTTCGCGCGCAACTATCCGGCGCGCCAGCAGAATACGGTGCTGCTCGACAATGCGCTGGCGACGATGGGCGCCGGCCTGCCCTCCGCCATGGCCTCCGCGATGGTCTATCCCGGCCGCAAGGTGATGGCGATCTGCGGCGATGGCGGCTTCATGATGAACAGCCAGGAGATGGAGACGGCGGTCCGGCTCAAGCTCGACATCACCGTGCTGATCCTCAACGACAGCAGCTACGGCATGATCCGCTGGAAACAGGCGAATATGGGCTTCAAGGATTGGGGGCTGGAATTCGGCAATCCCGATTTCGTCAAATATGCCGAGGCCTATGGCGCATCGGGCCATCGCGTCGAGAGCGCGGAGCATCTGCCGGAGTTGCTCCGTCACACACTCGACACGCCGGGTGTCCATCTCATCGATTGCCCGGTCGATTATTCCGACAACGACCGCATATTGAACAACGAGATCAAGGCGCTGAGCGCCAAGCTGTAAAAGGAGCGCGCCGCGTGTCGATGCTGAAGGATGTCTATCCGCTCTATCTGAACAACGAGGCGCAGCAGCCCAACACCGATCTGGAGGTGACCGACAAGTTCACCGGCAAGGTCGCGTTCCGCTGCGCGCAGGCCGATGCGAAAACGATCGACGCGGGCATCCAGGGCGCGGTGGAAGCCGCCGAGCCAATGCGCAAGCTTGCCGCCTATGAGCGGCAGGCCGTGCTCCAGCACTGCGTCTCGCGCTTCAAGGAACGGTTCGACGAACTGGCCTATGCGCTGTGCGTCGAAGCGGGCAAGCCGATCAAGGACAGCGAAGGCGAAGTCACCCGGCTGATCGACACCTTCCGCATCGCCGCCGAGGAATCGGTGCGCATGACGGGCGAGGTCCAGCCGCTCGACATCTCGCCGCGCGCCAAGGGATATCAGGGCATCTGGAAGCGGGTGCCGATCGGCCCCTGCTCGTTCATCTCGCCCTTCAACTTTCCGCTCAATCTCGCCGCTCACAAGATCGCGCCGGCGATCGCGGTCGGCTGCCCCTTCGTGATGAAACCCGCCAGCCGCACCCCGCTGGGCGCGTTGATCATGGGCGAAGTGCTGGCCGAAACCGACCTGCCCAAGGGCGCCTTCTCGATCCTGCCCGCGCATCGCGAGGGCGCCGATCTGTTCACGGAGGATGATCGCCTGAAACTCCTGTCCTTCACCGGATCGCCCGGTGTCGGCTGGGATCTGAAGGCCAAGGCGGGCAAGAAGAAGGTCGTGCTCGAACTCGGCGGCAACGCGGCCGTGATTGTCGACAGGGATGCGAACCTGGCCGATGCGCTCGAACGCGTGATCTTCGGCGCCTTCTACCAGTCCGGCCAGAGCTGCATCGGCGTGCAGCGCATCCTGATCCACGCCGATGTCTATGACGAATTCCGCGATATGCTCGTCGCGAAAACGAAAACGCTCGTCGCCGGCGATCCGCATGATCGCGCCACATTCATCGGCCCGATGATCTCCGAAGGCGAAGCCAAACGATTGGACGGCTGGATCCGGGAGGCGGTGGCCAAAGGTGCGACATTGCTGTGCGGCGGCAAGCGCGATGGCGCGATGCTGGAGGCGACATTGCTCGAAGGCGTCGACCGGAACACCAAGCTCAATATCGAGGAAGCCTTCGGCCCCGTCGCCTTCCTCATCCGGTTCGATGATTTCAACAACGCGCTCGATATCGTCAACGACAGCAAATTCGGCCTGCAGGCGGGCGTGTTCACGCGCGATCTGTTCAAGATGTTCGATGCCTGGGATACGCTCGACGTCGGCGGCATCGTCATCAACGATGTGCCGAGCTACCGCGTCGACAACATGCCCTATGGCGGCGTCAAGGATTCGGGCCTTGGCCGCGAAGGTATCCGCTTCGCGATGGAGGATATGACGGAAATCCGGAATCTGGTGATCCGGCGGACCTGACCGGCCGGGGTAAAACGACAATCCTGCCTGTCATTCCCGCGAAAGCGGGAATCCAGCTATTCCGTGAAGCTTCAGAAAAAAGAGAAGAAGCTGGATTCCCGCTTTCGCGGGAATGACAAGGAGGAGGTCACCCCTCCCAAGCCTACCTGGCCCTCAACACCACCGACAGATTGTTCGCCGGCATTTCGACCAGCCGTTCGAACACGAGGCCATGTTCGGCGGCAAGCGCGATCACATCCTCCAATGCGCGAAGGCCCCAAGCGGGATCGCGCGCGCGCAGCGACGCATCGAACGCCAGATTGCTTTCGGCGGTCGGCACGCCCGACCGCACATAAGGGCCATAGAGGTAGAGCGGCGCACCGGGCGGCAGCAGGCGTGCCGCGCCCGCCATCAGCCCCTGCGTCGCGGTCCAGGGGCTGATATGCACCATGTTGATGCAGAGGATCGCATCCGCGCGATCGACCGGCCAGCCCGGCGCCGACGCATCGAGCATGGCAGGCGGGCGGATATTGGGCAGACCAGCTTCCGCGGACCATGCCGCGATCGAGGTCAGCGCGGCCGGTTCGGGATCACTGGGCTGCCAGTCAAGCGCGGGAAAGGCGTGCGCGAAATGAACGACGTGCTCGCCGCTGCCGCTCGCGATCTCCAGTGCGAGGCCGGCTTCGGGCAATGTCTTTCGCAGCACGGCGACGATCGCGTCGCGGTTGCGCAACGTCGCGGGCGCATGGCGCTTGGCCTCGTCGCGGCCATCGGCCGGGCTCCAGGGAGTCGGTTTGGATATGGTCATGCCAGGGTCAAAGCGCTTTCGCGCCTGGCTGGCAAGGATTTGCGACGAGACTGACTGGGTATCTCAAAATCCCGTCATTCCGGCGAAAGCCGGAATGACGGGGTGGAACAGCCTAGAGCGGTTTGCGATCTGATTGAATCAGATCAACCGCTCTCAGTTTTTGTTGAACCGCGATTTCCGAGTCGTCAGATGATTCCATCTGACTGGAAATCGCTCTAGAAATCCACGGTCGCCGAAAGCCAGAGCCGGCGGCCTTCCTGATTGTTGGCATATTCGGCCGCGTAGACGGTCGTGTTCCCGCTGGCATAGGGCAGGTAACGGACGAAATCGGTGTCGAAGATGTTGAAGACCGTCGCCGCCAACCGGAAACGTTCGGTCACCTGCAGCGAGCCGCCGAGGTGGAACAGCTCATAACCCTTGAAATCGCCCAGCGCGGTCTGCGGAGCGCCCGCCCCGCGATAGCGGCTGGACCGGATTTCGCCGCGTACCCAGAGCGTCGCCTTGTCGTCGACACGCCAGCGCAGATTGCCGTTGACCATATGCTTGGGCGTATTGGTGAGCGGCAGCCCCTTTTGCGCGCCGCTCTTCTGCTCGCTTTCGGTATAGGTGTAGTTGAGCCCCAGCGTCAGCGCGTCGGTGAACTCGAAGCGCGCCGCGACCTCTCCGCCCCGCGTGACCGCTTCATCGACATTGATCGACTGGCCGAACAGATCGACATTGGGGAACTGGCCGACGTCAAGGCACCCCGGCCGGTTGGGATTGCCGTTGAAGCGGCAATTGGGAATGCCTGGCCCTGCCGCGATCTTGTCCTTGAATTCATTGTTGAAGACGGTGACGTTGCCGCTGAAGAAACCGCCATTGTCGAAATAGAGGCCGGCTTCGTAGGTGGTGCTGGTTTCAGGCTTCAGACCGGGGCTGCCGATCAGCGGAATCGTGCCCTGCCCGCCGAAACCGGTGATCCCTTCGGCGATCTGGTCGAGCCGCGGCGTCTTGAAGCCCCGGCTGATGCCGCCCTTCACGGTCAGCGAGTCGGTGGCGTTCCAGACGGCGTACGCACGGGGCGAAAGCTTGCCGCCGAACGTGCTGTGATGATCGTAACGCGCACCGAGCGTGAAGCGGAAGCTGTCGGCAATCTTGAGCTCATTCTCCGCGAACGCCGCCCATTGCTCGAACTCGTATTTTTCCGGCGCGACGCCGTCGATCATCTCGGCTTTCCAATATTGGCCGCCGAGCGTGAAGGTGAAGGCGCCGATCGACGAAACCAGCCGGGTGTCGGCGATGCTGTTGGTCGCCTCCAGCGTGCGCGGCGTGCCAGCGACCACGCCCGGCGTGCCCGGCGGCACCGTCCGGCCGATGGTTTCGGTCATATTGCGCGTCAGCGTCGTTTCCAGCGTGCCGAAACCGGCGCGCCAGGTATGCGCCAGCACATAATTGTCGCGGTTGAAGCGCTGGATCGGGCCATAGCCGCCCTGCACCGTCGCGGTACCGAGCTGGCCCTGGCTGTTGTCGTATTTCTGGCGCGCGCGATCCGCTTCGAACCAGATGTCGTGATCGGGGCTGGGCGTGATCGAAAGCCGGCCGCCAAAGGTGTAGATGTCAGCCTTGACCGGGCTCGGCCCGCGCGTGCTGACCGGTATCAAGACACCATTGGCATTCTCGTACTGAAGCGCCGCCGCCTCGCGATGATAGATGCTGCCGCGCAACGACAGGCCGATCAGATTGCGGACGATCGGCCCCTGCATATAGGCGTTGGCCGATACGATATTGCCGAAATCGCCATGTTCCTGAATCGTACTTTCGGCGCTGACCGTGCCGCTCCAGCGATCGCCCACCTTGCGGGTGATGAGGTTGATCACGCCGCCCATCGCATCGGAACCGTACAGGGTCGACATCGGCCCGCGCACCACCTCGATCCGGTCGATCGCAGAGAAAGGCGGCAGGAAACCCGTCGAAGTCTCGCCGAAACCATTGGGCGTCACGCTGCCGGGCGAATTCTGCCGGCGGCCATCGACCAGCACCAGCGTATAATCGCTCGGCATGCCACGGATCGAGATGTTGAGTCCGCCGGTCTTGCCCGCGGTGTCGCCGACATCGACGCCTTCCACATCCCCCAGCGCTTCGGCCAGGCTGCCGAAGCGCCTTTCCTGGAGCGTCTCACGCCCGATCACGCTGATGCTCGCGGGTGCTTCGACGATCTTCTGTTCGAAGCCCGACGCGGTCACCACGATATCGTCGCCCGACGCCTGAGGCTGGCCGTCGGCATCCGCGCCTTCGGGCGACTGGGCGTGAACCGGCGCCGCCAGCAGCATGGCGACAGCCAGGGTACCCGCGCCCGCCAGCGCGCGCTTGCCGATAAACTCTAACATTGAACCCCCTCGCTATTGCGAATAAGTAGCAGAAATCGAAGGGGCGATTGATGGACGTACAGGCAGCGGTCAATATCCAACGGCTTCGTCTGCGGACGAGCAATACGTTGTTACAAAGAAGCGATGCGGACGACGATCTGGCGTCGGCGCCCGATGCGCCGCAGCATGTGATCGTGGTGGAGGACGATGCCGGCATCCGCATGCTGCTCGTCCGCATCCTGCGCGAAAACGGCTATGACGCGAGCGGGGTGGCCGATGGCGCGATGCTGCGAGAGTTGATGGCGGCCCGCCCCGTCGACCTGATCCTGCTCGACATCATGTTGCCCGGCGAAAACGGCCTGGATCTGTGCGGCGCGATCCGCGAGCACAGCACCGTGCCCATCATCATGGTCAGCGCGCGCGGCGAGGAAGCCGATCGCGTCGCCGGGCTAGAGGTCGGCGCCGACGACTATATCGCGAAGCCCTTCGGCCGATCCGAACTGCTGGCCCGCGTACGTGCCCAGTTGCGACGCGCGACCTGTTTCGCGCGACCGGCAGGCACCGACGCATCCGAATGGTTGATCTTCGCGGGGTATCGTTTCAACATCCGCCATCGCGAATTGCTGGCCCCCTCCGGCGCGGAGGTCGAATTGTCCGGTGCGGAACAGGATCTTCTGCTCAGTCTGTTGCGGCATCCGCAGCGGGTGATCGGTCGCGAACGGTTGCTGGAGCTTTCGCGCACCCGCATCCGCAATTCATCGGACCGCAGCGTCGATGTTCTTGTCAGCCGCCTGCGCCGCAAACTTGGCGACGGTCGCAGGCCACGCCCGATGATCCGAACGATCCGGGGCGTCGGCTATATGCTCGCGGTGGACGTCGAGGCCGGTTGATGGATTGGCGCAGATGGCTGCCCCGTTCGATGATCGGCCGCATCGGGGTGGTCCTGCTCTTCGCTCTCCTGCTCGAACTCGCGGGAAACCTGCTGCTGTTCGAACGCTCCGAGCGGGATCTGCTGTCGGCGGACCGCACCCAGCGCTTCGCCGAACAATTGCTGGTCGCCGAACGCGTGCTCAGCGATGTCGAGCCCGCGTCTCGCGCGCGGCTGATGCACGACATGCGGACACGCGATGTCGGGCTCAACTGGGTCCCGGCCACCGTGATCACGGACGCGTCCAATGCACAGCCCGCGCTGGAACGCGTCAAGGCGCGCCTGATCGCCGCCGCCCCCGCGCTTGCCGGTCGCGATCTTCGGCTCAACATCGTCCGCTCCGCGGATTCGCAAAGACGCGACCTGCTTGGGGCGTTCGGCCTGACCGATGGCGGGTTCATCACCTTTCGCGTGACCCCGTTCCTGAACGCGCCGCCCGGCGTGCTTCCAACGGTGTTGCTGCACCTTGCCGTCATCGGCGGCGTCGTGCTGATCACCATGCTGCTGGCCTACGCGCTGGTCCGTCCGCTCCGCGCGCTGGCCGAGGCCGCGAACCGGGTCGGCGGCAGCGATGCCATCGCCATGCCACAGACCGGTCCGCACGAGGTTCGCCAACTCGCCACCGCATTGGGCGGCATGCAGGATCGGCTGCTGCGGATCGTGCGCGACCGGACGGAGGCGCTCGTCGCGCTCTCGCACGACCTCCGCACGCCGATCCAGCGCTTGCGCCTGCGCGCATCGCTGCTCGACGACGCCGAAGCGCGCGAGACGATGGCCGCCGACCTCGACGACATGGAGAAATTCGTCGGTTCGGTGCTCGCCTATATGCGCGGCGACGAAGTGGAAGCCCCGCGCCTGATCGATCTGGCCGCGGTCGCGCTCACCCTTGTCGACCAGGCGACCGACGCTGGCGCGGACATCATCTATGCCGGCCCCGATACGCTCGAGGCGGCGGTGCCGCCGATCGCGTTCAAACGGGCGCTGTCCAACCTCATCGAAAATGCGGTGCGATATGGCGAGACCGTCCACGTCACCCTCACCCGTGTACCGGGCATCATCGTGGTGACGGTGGAGGATGACGGGCCGGGCATAGCCCCGGAGCACCGCGCCGACGCTTTCGCGCCCTTTCGCCGGATCGATCCCGCGCGCGGCGCGGGTGGAGGCGCCGGGCTGGGGCTCGCCATCGTCGAGCGTGCGGTCACCGCCATGGGCGGGCATATCGACCTGGGGGAAAGCGCGCTGGGCGGCCTGCTGGCGCGGATCAAGATCCCCGCCGACGCACGCCGCCCCTAATTGCCGTCAGGCGGCGAGGCTTATTCGGCGGCCTCCGCCACCTCCGGCGCCTTCCAAACCAGTACCGGCTTGCGCGCGGCGGCGGTTTCGTCGAGCCGTCGGCGCGGCGCGAAATGCGGAGCGCTCTTGAGCGCCTCGTCACCCGCCTTGGCCCGTTCCGCCACCGAGCGCAGCGCGCCGATGAACTGATCGAGCGCCGCCTTGCTCTCGGTCTCGGTCGGTTCGACCAGCATCGCGCCATGAACGACGAGCGGGAAATACATCGTCATCGGGTGATAGCCCTCGTCGATCAGGCCCTTCGCCACGTCGAGCGTGGTGAAGCCGTCGGCGAGCCCGTCGTCCGAGAACAACGCCTCGTGCATGCACGGACCGCTCGGCCCGAACGGCGCGTCGAGCACGTCCTCCAGGCTGCGCAGCACATAATTGGCGTTGAGCACCGCATCTTCGGAAACCTGGCGCAGACCGTCGGCGCCATGGCTCAGAATATAGGCGAGCGCGCGCGTGAACATGCCCATCTGGCCATGGAACGCCACCATCCGGCCGAAGCTGTCGGCATGATGCTCACCGGCCGTCTCTTCCTCGACCAGGTGATAGCCGTCCTCCGCCTTCTCCACGATCGGCAGCGGCGCGTAAGGCGCCAGCGCTTCGGAAAAGACCACCGGCCCCGCACCCGGCCCGCCGCCGCCATGCGGCGTCGAGAAGGTCTTGTGCAGGTTGATGTGCATCGCATCGACGCCGAGATCGCCCGGACGGACGCGCCCGACGATCGCGTTGAAATTGGCGCCATCGCAATAGACCAGCGCGCCCGCGTCATGCACGGCGTCTGCGATCGCCTTCATATCGCGTTCGAACAGGCCGCAGGTATTGGGGTTGGTGATCATCACCGCCGCGACGTCCGGCCCCAGACGCGCCTTCAGGGCCGCCAGATCCACGCGCCCTTCTGCCGTCGCCGGAATATTCTCGACGGCATAGCCGCAGAATGCCGCCGTCGCCGGATTGGTGCCGTGCGCGCTTTCGGGCACGAGGATCACCGAACGGGCATCGCCGCGCGCTTCCAGCGCCGAACGGATCGCAAGCAACCCGCACAATTCGCCGTGAGCGCCCGCCTTGGGGCTCATCGCCACCGCCGGCATGCCGGTCAGCGTCGTCAGCCAGTGCGCCAGCTCGTGGATCACGCCCAGCGCGCCCTGCACCGTATCGATGGTCTGGAGCGGATGGAGATCGGCGAAGCCCGCCATGCGGGCCACCTTCTCGTTGAGGCGCGGATTGTGCTTCATCGTGCACGATCCCAGCGGGAACAGGCCCAGATCGATCGCGTAGTTCTGGCGGCTGAGCCGCGTATAGTGGCGAACCGTCTCCGGCTCGGACAAGCCCGGCAGGCCGATCTCGCGATTGCGCTCGAGCCCGGAAAGGCGCGACGCGATCGCCGGCGCGGCGTCAAGGTCGACCCCGGTGGTGTGCGAGTCGCCGATCTCGAAGATCAGCGCCTCTTCCAGCATCAGTCCGCGATTGCCGGTGAAGGTCGTGCCGGCCGGCGCGTTGCCGTCACCCATTTCGGGTTTCCATCCGCTCTGGTTGATCGTCATGCCAGCGCCTCCTCAAGTCCGGCGGCCAGCGCCTCGACATCCTCGGCGGTGCTCGTCTCCGTCACCGCCACGACAAGCCCGCGTTCGAGCGCCGCGACGCCCGGATAGAGACGCCCGAGCGACACGCCGGCCAAAATCCCGCGATCGGCGAGCGAGCGCACGACCGGCCGCGCCTCACGCCCCAGATCGAGCGTGAATTCGTTGAAGAACCCGTCATTGATCAGGGCGACACCCGGCACCTTGGCCAGCCGGTCCGCCGCCTTCACCGCCAGGCCGTGATTGAGCATCGCCAGATCGCGCAGCCCCTTCTCGCCCAGCAGGGTCATGTGGATCGAGAAAGCGAGCGCGCACAGGCCGCTATTGGTGCAGATGTTCGACGTCGCCTTTTCACGGCGGATATGCTGCTCGCGCGTGGACAGCGTCAGCACGAAGCCGCGCTTGCCCTCCGCGTCCACGGTTTCGCCGCACAGCCGACCGGGCATCTGGCGCACGAAGCGCTCCTTGCACGCGAACAGGCCGACATAAGGACCGCCGAACTGCAGGCCGACGCCGATACCCTGCCCCTCGCCGACGACGATGTCCGCGCCCATCTCACCCGGTGCGCGGAGCGCGCCCAGCGCCACCGGCTCCGTCACCACCGCAATCAACAGCGCGCCCTTTTCATGCGCGCGCGCCGCGATCTCGGAAAGATCGCCGATCCGGCCGAGAATGTCGGGATATTGGACGACGACGCACGAGGTCTCACCGTCGATCGCGTCCAACAGCCGCGCCGCATCGGTGGTGGCTTCAAGCGTGGGCAAGGCGGTTTCGAGCACGTCGCCGGTGAAGCGCGCCATGGTCTGCGCCACCGATACATAATGCGGATGCAGCCCGGCGGAAAGGACCGCCTTGTTGCGGCGCGTGACCCGCCGCGCCATCACGATCGCTTCCCAGCACGCCGTCGAACCGTCGTACATCGAAGCATTGGCCACGTCGCAACCATAGAGGCGCGCGACCTGGGTCTGGAACTCGAAGAGCATCTGCAGCGTGCCCTGCGCGATCTCGGGCTGATACGGCGTATAGGCGGTCAGGAACTCGCCCCGCTGGATCAGGTGATCGACCGAGGCCGGCACATGATGGCGATAGGCCCCGCATCCCAGGAAGAACGGCGCTTCCCCCGCCGACAGGTTGCGCTTCGCCAGGGCGCCCATGTGGCGTTCAACGGCAAGCTCGGTCGCGTGGTTGGGCAGGCCGGCCACCGGGCCGGACAGGCGCGCGCTTTCGGGCACGTCGACGAACAGATCGTCGATCGATGCCGCACCGATGCGCGCAAGCATCGCGCTGCGGTCTTCATTGGTCAGGGGAAGGTATCGCATTCGAATCTCCAGCCCCTCCCTTTCAAGGGCGGGGTTTGGGGTGGATGAGCACCCCGGCCCGCTCGACGCCGGCCGGGGCGCTTTCGGGATGAGGCGTCACGACTTCCCCACCCCACGCCCTCCCCCAAGGGGAGGGGCTTGGATCAGAGCTTCGCGACGAACGCCGCGTAGGCTGCCTCGTCCATCAGGCCTTCGAGTTCGGACGGATCGGAGAGCGTCAGCTTGAAGAACCAGCCATCCTCTTCGGCCGAACCGTTCACCAGCGCGGGATCGTCGGCGAGGTCGGCATTGCCTTCGACCACCGTGCCCGAAACCGGCGAATAGACGTCGGACGCGGCCTTGACGCTTTCGACGACGGCGGCGTCATCACCCTTGGCGAGCTGCTTGCCCTCGGCAGGCACCTCGACGAACACGATGTCGCCAAGCTGGCTCTGCGCATAATCGGTGATGCCGACGGTGCCGATCTCGCCGTCGACGTCGACCCATTCATGGTCCTCGGTGAAATAGCGGCTCATTTCGGGGCTCCTTTGCGGTGATAGCGATGGGGAACGAAGGGCATGGGCGCGACCGCGACGGGGACGCGCTTGCCGCGTACCTCGGCTTCGAGCGCGGTGCCGGCGACGGCGAGATCGGCGGAGACATAACCCATCGCGATCGGCGCGCCGACGCTGGGCGCGAAGCCGCCCGACGTGACGACGCCGACCTGGGCCTCGCCATTATAGAGCGGCGCGCCTTCACGCACGGGCAGCCGCCCTTCGACCGACAGGCCGACGCGCTTGTTGGGCGCGCCCTCGGCGAGCTGCTTCAACACGACATCCGCGCCCATGAAGCCGCCTTCGGTGCGGCGACGCTTCTGCATCGCGAAGGTCAGATCCGCGCCCACCGGGGTCACGCCGGGATCGAGGTCATGGCCGTAGAGCGGAAGCCCGGCCTCCAGCCGCAGCGAGTCGCGCGCGCCAAGGCCGATCGGCTTGACTTCGGGCTGGCCGGCCAGCGCCTCGGCGAACGCTTCGACCGCATCGGCGGGCACCGAGATCTCGAAACCATCCTCGCCGGTATAACCCGACCGGCTCACCCAGAGCGGCGTGCCGTTCCAGTCGAATCCACCGGCCTCCATGAAGAACAGCGCCTCGACGCCGGGCACGACGCGCGACAGCGCGTCCACGGCCTTGGGGCCCTGCAACGCGATCAGCGCCTGATCCTCGAGATGGTTCATCCCGATCTCGTCGGGCAGATGTTCGCGCAGCACGCCGATATCGTCGAACTTGGTCGCGCCGTTGACGACCATATAGATATCGTCGGCCCTGCGGGTGACCATCAGATCATCGAGGATGCCGCCATTCTCGTCGAGCAGCAGCGAATAGCGCATCCGCCCGGCGCCCAGTTCCTTGATATTGCCGGGCAGCAAGGTTTCGAGTGCGGCATCGGCACCCTCGCCGGTGAACAGCAGCTGCCCCATATGGCTGACATCGAACAGGCCGGCGGATTCGCGCGTCCACAGATGCTCCGCCATGATCCCTTCATATTGGATCGGCATGGAATAGCCCGCAAAGGGCAGCATCCGCGCGCCCCGTGCCCGATGCCACGCATCCAGCGGCAAGGCTTCTGCGGCTTCTGCGATATTGGCGTCTTCGCTCATCGATATGCTCCCGTGACGGTCCACAGCCGACAGCGCGCATGATTGCGCCCTGCCTTGCTGCCCCCTCTGTCACGGAACCTGAGAGCTTTCGCGGCGCCATCGGGCGCCACTTACCCCTTCGGTGGCTCCGGCCTTCGCCGAAACGCTTTCCAGAGTGCCTGAGACCGCGCGGTCCAGTGGCCTGAGAGATTCCGGGGCGGTTGCTCCTTCGGCGCCCCGGACGAATCCGGGGGCTCTCCCGCGCGATCCCCGGCGGTTACCCGCCGGCGACGGGATTCCGCTTGGGCGAGGCCGCGATTCGAGTCAATCGCAGATCATCGTCCGGCGATCGATTTACCGCCACCGCGTCCGCAAGGCGTTACCGCGTCGCGTTGTACTGAAGCTGCTCGTTGGTCAGCTGGAACCCGATCAGCAGTTCGAAGCTGGTGCGGCTGACCGCGTCGCGCACTTCGGGGATCGACAGCGGATCGATCGCGGCGTCCGTGTCCCCAGGCTTGCGGCGGCGCACGATCTGCTGGCGGATATCGTCGGGCAAGGTCGCCGCCGCGCGATTGACCGCGGCGCCGGCGCCTGCCGTCGCGGTCGCGCGGGTCTGCCCGTCCTCGAACCGGATCGCGACGCGGCTCAGCCGCTTAGAGACGACGGCGCGACCGCCGCGGATCACCGTCGCGAAATAGGGCAGGACGACCTCGCGCGCACCGCTGGCATTGGTGCGGGTCGCGATCACGTCGAAGGTCGCATCGACCGTGAGCTCGGCCCCGCTATCGTCGCAGGTCGACCGCAAATTGGTGATGGAGGCGACCACGTCGATCGCGCGCGCGTCCCGGCTCACCGGCGGGTCGAACAGGGTCACGTCGCCAGTGTGCGCCGGAATCGCGACCGCCGGGCAGGAAGAACGGGTGACCGTGATGCCGCCGCTGGCATCGATCTGATTGTCTTTCGCGCACGCGCCCAGGCTGGCAAGCGCGGCAACAAGGATAAACGGCTTCAGATCGGGCACGTACAGACTTCCTTCAGGCGAGCGGAGAAAACCGCAGATCGGCCGATAGGCGGCGGACGCGATCATAGGAAGCGGCTTTCGTCGAAGCAAGCAATCGCGTAGAGGCCCGAGCATGACCGAAACCGCTTCCCAGCGCCCGTCGCTCGAGCTGCTGATCGCCGCCCCTCGCGGCTTTTGCGCGGGCGTCGACCGCGCCATCCGCATCGTCGAGCTCGCGATCGAGAAATATGGCGTGCCGGTCTATGTCCGCCACGAGATCGTCCACAACCGCTTCGTCGTCGATGGATTGAAGGCGAAGGGCGCGATCTTCGTCGAGGAGCTGGACGAGGTGCCGGACGATGCGCCCGTCGTCTTTTCCGCGCATGGCGTTCCGAAAGCCGTGCCCGCGAAGGCGGCCGAGCGTGGCCTGTCCTATCTCGACGCCACCTGCCCGCTGGTTTCCAAGGTGCACCGCCAGGCCGAACGGCTCGTCGCCGCCGGGAGGCATATCCTGTTCATCGGCCATCGCGGCCATCCCGAAGTGATCGGGACATTCGGGCAGGTACCCGAAGGATCGATGACGCTGATCGAGACGGTGGAGGACGTGGAGACGCTGACGCCGCCCGATCCGGACAATCTTTCCTTCCTGACCCAGACCACATTGTCGGTGGACGACACGGCGGCGATCGTCGCGGCGCTGCGCCTGCGCTTTCCGACGATCGGCGAACCCCGCGGCGAGGATATCTGCTATGCGACGTCCAACCGTCAGGCCGCGGTCAAGGCGATCGCCGCCGCGTGCGACGCGATGGTGGTGATCGGCGCGCCCAATTCCTCCAATTCGCTGCGCCTTGTCGAAGTCGCGGAGCGCGAAGGCACGCGGGCGCGCCTGATCCAGCGCGCCGACGACCTCGATTTCGAGTGGCTGCGGGGCGTGGCCCGGCTGGGGATCACGGCCGGCGCCTCCGCACCCGAAATCTTGGTGCGCGAAGTGGTCGAACGGCTGGCGACGCGCTTCGACGTCAGCGAACGCGAAGTCGAGACCACGGTCGAATCGATCGCGTTCAAACTGCCTCGCGGCCTCGAAGCAGCCTGACATGGCCGTTTATACGCAGGTTTCCGCCGAGGAGATGGCGGCGCTTCTGACGCGCTACGAGAATGCGGGCCAGCTGGTTTCGGCCAAGGGCATCGCTGAAGGCGTCGAGAACAGCAATTATCTGGTCGAGACCGACCGCAATCGCTTCTTCCTGACGCTGTACGAAAAGCGCGTCGATGTCGCCGATCTGCCCTTTTTCTTCGCCTTGCTCGATCATCTCGCCGATGCCGGCAACCGCGTCCCGCGCACGATCAAGGATCGCGACGGCGTCCAGCTTCAGACGGTCGCCGGCCGCCCGGCCTGCCTGATCGAATTCCTGTCGGGCGTGTCCGTGAGCCATCCGACCGCCGCGCAGGCTCGCGCGGTGGGCGGGGCGCTTGGCCGGATGCACGCAGCCGTCGCCGATTTCCCGGGCGATCGCCCCAATGCGCTGGGATTGGCCGGCTGGCATGCGCTTGCCGAGAAATGCGGCGGCGACCTGGACCAGATCTCGCCCGGGCTGGGGCAACGCGTCGCCGACGAACTCGCCTATCTCGACGCGCACTGGCCGAGCGACCTGCCAAGCGCGGTGATCCACGCCGATCTGTTCCCGGACAATGTGCTGATGCTCGGCGACACGGTGACGGGCCTGATCGACTTTTATTTCGCCTGTCGCGAAATTCGCGCCTGGGACGTGGCGGTGACGCACACCGCCTGGAGCTTCGAGAATGACGGCGCCGGCTATCATGCAGATCTCGGTTCGGCGCTGATCGCAGGCTATGATGACAGCTTCGGGCTGAGCGACGCGGAGCGTACGGCGCTGCCCGTGCTGGCGCGTGGCGCCTGCCTTCGTTTCCTGCTCACCCGCGCATGGGATTGGCTCAACACGCCCGCCGACGCGGTCGTCAATCGCAAGGATCCGCTCGCCTTCCTGCGTCGGCTGGAAACCTATGCCGCCAATCCCGGACTCTTCGCGCGATGAGCGAGCTGGACCATGTCGAGATCGCGACCGACGGTGCGTGCAAGGGAAATCCCGGGCGCGGCGGCTGGGGCGCGGTGATCCGGATGGGCAGCCATGAAAAGCTATTGTCGGGCGGCGAGCCGCATACGACGAACAACCGCATGGAATTGATGGCCGCGATCAAGGCGCTCGAAGCGCTGAAGCGCCCCTGCCGCGTGACGCTTTCGACCGACAGCAACTATGTGAAGGACGGGATCACCCGCTGGATCTTCGGCTGGCAGAAGAATGGCTGGAAGACCGCCGATCGCAAGCCCGTCAAGAATGCCGAGCTATGGCAGGAGCTGCTCGCGGCGATCAAGCCGCATCGCGTGGAATGGCTATGGGTGAAGGGCCATGCCGGTCACCCCGACAATGAACGCGCGGACCGGCTGGCGAGCGACGCCGCGCTCGCCCAGCCGCGCGGCTGAAGAGCTCAGCTCGCGTCTTCGACTTCCGCGCCGGGGCCGTTCTTCTTGAGCGACTCGATCGCTTCCTTGGCGCTGGCCTTGCTCGAATAGCCTTCGGTCCAGAACATGATCTCGCTGTTGTACTTGAACTTGGCCACGAACTCGCCGGCCTTGTTCTTCTCGATCACGAACTTGTGCGCCATGGATCCGATTCCTTGTTGATCTCGATCAAGCGAGACTAGCGCGCGCGACGTATCTGCCAAGCCTATTCGAACCGTGCCGGATCATAGAGCGCCGGATCGATGCCCGGATCGGGCGAATGCCCCAGGATAAGCGCCGCTCCCAGCCTGGCCGCCGCCGGTGCGGTCTGGATGCCGAAGCCGCCCTGCCCGGCACACCAGAAGAAGCCGGGCATTGCCCGATCGAAGCCATAGACGGGCCGCCGATCGGGCGCGAAACTGCGCAGCCCCGCCCATTTCCGCTCGACCGCATCGACGCGCCAGTCGACGGCCCGCTCGAACCGGTCGATCGCGGTCGCGACATCGATCTCCTCGGGTGCCGCGTCGCAAGGATCGGTGGGGCTTTCGTCGTGCGGCGTCAGCCAGAGCCGCCCACCCGCCTCCGGCTTGAAATAGAAGCCGCCGCCGATGTCGATCACGATCGGCAGCGCATCGGGTCGTGCCGGAGTCGTGCGGATCTGCGCCACGGTCCGGCGGAAGGGCCTGATGCCGAGTGGCCGGACGCCCGTCATTTGCGCGACGGGATCCGCCCATGCGCCCGCCGCGTCGACCAATATATCCGCGCGGACCGGCCCCGCCGCGCTGTCGATGATCCATCCCGCCATATCGCGCGCGGCCGAGCGAAGCGCCGCCCTGGTCCGTAGGTCGGCGCCTTGCCTGCGTGCCCGCGTCAGGAAATCGGCATGGAGCGCGCCGACATCGATATAGGCGCAGCTCGGCTCGAACATGCCCAGCGTCCATTCCGGCCTGAGACCGGGGACATGGGCTGCCGGATCGACGGGCGTCAACACCACGTCGCTCGCCGCGAAGGCTTCATGCAGTCCGTCGAAGGCGGCACGGTCCGAAGCGCGACCGATATGCAGCGCGCCCATCGGATCGAGAAAACCGCCATTCCGCAATGCCGCGCCCGACGCCGTGGTCAAAGGCTGGATCGCCGGGCCGCCATAGGTTTCGCTCCAGAAGGCGGCGGAACGGCCGGTGGCATGATAGCCGGGGCTGTCCTCGGTCTCCAGCATCACGACCGATGCGTGCGCCGCCAGTTCGGCAGCCAGGCTTGCACCCGCAATGCCGGCGCCGACGATCGCGATGTCGTAGCGCATCAGCCGGCCGGGGCGTTCCGGTCCAGGAATGCGTCGATCGCGGTGAGCGCCCGGTTCCGAACAGGATCGACTTCCCGCAATATCTCGTGCGCGGACTCGTCGCCGAAGCGCAGCAGTTCCGCATGGGGCAGCCGGCGCGCCGCCTCATGGATCGCCGCCGGCCGCACCAGCTTGTCGCGATCGGCGCACAGCAGCAGCAGCGGCGTTTCCACCGCCTCCAGGCGACCGGGCAGGAAGGAGTCGAGAGTCGAGCGATAGGCCACGGCCAGCCATTTCCAGCTTGGCGGCCCAAGCGCAAGCTCTGGTTGCTGCGCCTTCCACCACAATTCGTCGTCATAGCGCTCGTTCGAATGCGTCAGGAACGCGCGGCGCGAAGCGCCCGGCGGCGCCGGGCGTTCGTTGTTCTTCCACGCCGCACGCGCGGGATCGCCGATCCGCGTCATGAAACGCGCGACCCTCTCCGCCATCGCCGGCGTGAATGGGGCGCTCTGCAACCCCAGCATCGGCGCTACCAGCACCACGGCATCCGGCGCCACGCGCCGCTCCTGAAGCGCGCGCATCACGAGATGACCGCCCATCGAATGCGCGACGATCACATGCGGCCCGGGCGTCGATGCCCGCAGCACCGTGAAACGATCCGCCAGATCGTCGATCCAGGGCGCGAAATCATCGGCATGACCGACATTCGGGTTGGCGCTCAGACGGCCGGAGCCCCCCTGCCCACGCCAGTCGAAACTGGTGACCCGCCAGCCGCGGCCATGCCAATACGCGAAAGATTCGAGATACTTCTCCAATATGTCGCCGCGCCCGCCCTGGAACAGCAAAGTGCCGCGCGCCGGCATGATATCGGCCGGCCAGTCGAAGACGCGCAGCGGCCAGCCATCCGCAACCGCTTCGTTGCGCACGGTCGCGCCGCGCGGGATGGACCGGCGAAGGGTTGCCGGAAATTCTCCTGATGCATCAGCCATGTCCTTGGTTACGGTTTCGTAAGGCATAGCGTCTAGACCTCGCTGGATGACTGGGGGAATTTTAGCACATGTTCTAGTGGCGGCGCTCGGCTGTCTGTTGCTCGTGGCGGTATTCACCGACCTGAAGGGACGGACGATCGAGCACTGGACCGTCGCTGCCATCGCGTTGCTCGCCCCCTTTTACTGGTGGACCGCGAATTATGCGCTGTGGCCCGACGTCGCCATCCAGATCGGCATCGCGATCGGCGTTTTCGCGCTTTTCGCCGGCGTCTACGCGATCGGCATGATGGGCGGCGGCGACGTCAAACTGCTCGCCGCACTTGCGCTGTGGCTGCCGATCGTGCCGCTGTTCAACATGCTGTTTATCATGGCGATCGCAGGCGGCGTCATCACGCTGATCGCGCTTATTTTCCATAAGATACGGAAATTAAACGGACAAATCGAAGTCCCCTATGGCGTTGCCATTGCCATCGGCGGGCTTTGGGTGATGTCCGAACACTATTTTAACCAATTTGCTTGATGAAACATCGCGGGCCTTTGGGGGGCCGGCTCAGGAGGCGAGAGTCGTCATGGACGTTAGGAAGATCGCATTGCTGGTTGGCGCGCTGCTTATCGCAGCGGTGACGGCCTTCATGGCAAAGAGCATGTTCTCGGGCGCATCGGCGCCGAGCGCGGCGGCCGCACCAACGGTGCCGATGGGTCCGGAGGTCCTGGTCGCGACGCGCGCCATGCCCATCGGCACCATCATCGAACCGGACAGCTTCCGATTCCAGCCCTGGCCCAAGGACCTGATCCAGAGCGCCTATTATCTGAAGGGCGAGGCCGATCCGGCGACGCTTTCGGGCACAGTGGTCCGTTATGCCATCACCGCCGGCCAGCCGATCACCCAGGGTGCGCTCGTCAAGCCCGGCGATCGCGGGTTCCTTGCCGCAGCGCTTGGCCCGGGCATGCGCGCCGTGACCGTTTCGGTCGGCGCCGCAACCAGCGTGGCGGGCTTTGTCTTTCCCGGTGACCGGGTCGATCTGGTGCTAACGCAGGAAGTTCCCGGCAGCGACGGCCCCGCGCTCAAGACGTCGGAAACCATCATCCGCAATCTGCGTGTGCTCGCAACCGACCAGCGCACCACCAATACCAATGACGAGGGTCAGACCGAGGTCAAGACCTTCTCGACGGTCACGCTCGAAGCGACGCCGCGCATCGCCGAGAAGATCGCGGTCGCGCAGACCATCGGCCAGCTCTCGCTGTCGCTGCGCTCGATCGCCGACAACACAGCCGAACTCGAACGCGCCATCGCCGCCGGCGAGGTCACGGTACCCGAGAACGGCGATCCGAAGGCCGAGAAGCAGATGCTGCTCGCCATCGCTTCGCGCCCGATCGACACCGACACGACTTTCGTCACAGGCGCGGATGTCTCGCGCTTCCAGCGCCGCTCGCTGCCCGTCGCGCAGCGCGGCGGCGCCACGGCACCGGCACCTTCGCAGGGCGGCGCACCCGTGGCGATCTACACGCCGCGCGGCCCTGTCGTCCGTGTGGCGCGCGGCAACACTGTCACTGAAGTCCCGGTGGGGGGGAAATAAGATGTCAATCTTCAACACGACCAAGCGCCAGGCGCTGGGGACCGCGCTCGCCGCAGTCCTCGCCCTGGGAGCGGGAACCGCGGGCACTGCCCCGCTCATGGCGCAGCCGACCGGCGCGTCCCAGCCCGCAAGTACCGTCAATCTTTCGATCGGCCGCGGCACACTGGTCAATCTTTCCGCCCCGATGAGCGATCTCTTCGTCGCCGACAACAACATCGCCGACGTCCAGGTGCGCTCCTCGACCCAGCTCTACGTCTTTGCCAAGACCGCGGGCGAAACGACCATCTATGCCACGTCGAAATCGGGCAAGGTCGTCTATTCGGCCAATGTCCGCGTCGGCACCAATATCGGCTCGATCGATGCGATGCTCCGCCTGGCGATGCCCGATGCGCAAATCCAGGCGACTCCGATGAACGGCCTGATGCTGCTGACCGGCACGGTCGCCAGCCCTGACGATGCGGCCGAGGCCGAGCGCCTCGCCCAGGCATTTGTCGGCAGTGGCAGCCAGGTGATCAGCCGGCTTCGCACCGCGACGCCACTCCAGGTCAACCTTCAGGTCAAGATCGCTGAAGTCAGCCGCGAACTGAGCAAGCAGGTCGGCTTCAACCTGCTGACGCGTGACCCGACCGGCGGATTCATGTTCGGCCTTGCCCAGGGACGTCCCGACGCGGTGACGATCGATGCCACCACCGGAAAGGCAAGCTTCAAGGGGATCGAGGGCTCGACAACGCTCGCGGCGGCCGGGAAGCTTTTTGGCCTCGACGTGCTTGGTGCACTCGATCTGGCCGAGAATGACGGCCTGGTGACCACGCTTGCCAATCCGAACCTGACCGCGCTTTCGGGTGAAACCGCCAGCTTCCTCGCCGGTGGCGAAATCCCGATCCCGATCAGCACGACCCTGGGTCAGATTTCGGTCGAATACAAACAATATGGCGTCAGCCTGTCCTTCACGCCCACCGTTCTGGCCGATGGCCGCATTTCGATGCGCGTCCGCCCGGAAGTGTCCCAGCTTTCAAGCGCCGGATCGGTCACGCTGAACGACTTCGAAATCCCGGGCATTACAACACGCCGGGCGGAGACCACGGTGGAACTGGGTTCGGGGCAAAGTTTCGTCATCGGCGGATTGCTGAACAATTCCAGCAACAATTCGATGGAGAAGGCGCCCTTCCTGGGAGACCTTCCAATTCTTGGAGCCCTGTTCCGCTCCAAGCGCTGGAACCGTGCTGAAAGCGAACTGGTGATCGTCGTGACGCCTTATCTGGTCAAGCCGGTATCGGCCAATCAGATCGCGCTGCCGACCGACGGTTATCGCGCTGCCAACGACGCGGAAAGTTTCCTGCTCGGCCAAACCTATGAGGGCAAGACCGGGCAGAAGCGCCCATTGCCATCGGCTGGAGCCCCGCAGACCGTCAAGCCAGGCGTCTCTCCGGATGCCAGCCCCAGCGCAGCCCTTCCCGGCGAAGGACTGCCCGGCAACCTGCCCCAGCAGCCGACGCCCAAGGTGGCGCAGGCCCAGGCTTCACCACAACCCAAGGGCAACGCTTCGGCGAAACCCGGCTTCAGCTTCGATTGATTGGGAGGGTTTCATGAAGAGCAATGTCCTACGCAAGGCGGCCAGCCCCCTCCTTATCGCGCTTGGCCTCACTCTCGGCGCATGCGGCGGCACGCGTAACGCGGGCTTGGAGTCCGTCCATCAGCCGATCGTCAATCGACTGGATTATGCGCTTGACCTGAACACAGGCGGAAATGGCGGGCTGGCGGATGGCGAGGCGCAGCGCCTTGCCGGTTGGTTCGATACGTTGCGCGTCGGTTATGGCGATCGTATTTCGATCGACGACCCCTCTCCTTACGGCAGCGCCGCCAGTCGTGACGCCGTTGCCTCCGTTGCAGCGCGTCACGGCCTGCTGCTCGATGACGGTGCGCCGGTCACGACGGGCGAAGTCGGAGGTGGCATGATCCGGGTGGTCGTCAGCCGCATGTCGGCATCCGTACGGGGCTGTCCCGACTGGAGCCGTTCGTCCCAGCCTGAATATGCGGCGTCATCGATGTCGAACTTCGGTTGCGCGACCAACGCCAATCTGGCCGCCATGGTCGCCAACCCCGAGGATCTTATCCGCGGTCAGGTCGGCAGCACCGACCAGCGCGTGTCGAGCAAAGCCATCAAGACATATCGCGACAAGGCTCCGACGGGCGCCGCCGATCTCAAGCAAGAAAGCAGCAAGGGAGCACGATGACCATGAATGCACCCTGGAACCCGGCGCGCGGCGCGGCGCTCCGCGAACCGTTCAACGCCTATGTCTCCGACGAGATGACCGCCGAAACGCTGCGTTCGGTCGCGATCGAACTTGGCTGGCTGCCCGAGAAGGTGAACAAGGGCGGATTGCGCAACGCCGTCCAGTCGCTCTCCGTCTCCGCGAGCCCGAATATATTGTTCGTCGATCTTTCGGAATCGGGCGACCCGCTCAACGATATCAACGCGCTTGCCGAGGTCTGCGAGCCCGGAACCATCGTGATCGCCGCTGGCCAGGTCAACGATGTCCGTCTTTACCGCGATCTGATCGCCAGCGGCATCCAAGATTATCTGCTGAAACCCCTTAACCCCGATCAACTGCGTGATGCCTTCGGTCAGGCTCAGGCGACGCTGAGCGCGCCCAAGCATGTCGAATCGGGCATTGATCGTCCACATGTCATGACCGCGGTGATCGGTGCACGCGGTGGCGTCGGCGCTTCGACGATCGCGACCTCGCTTGCCTGGCTGTTCGGCGAAAAATCGAATCGTTCGACGGCGATCCTCGATCTGGACGTCCATTTCGGGACTGGTGCACTCGCGCTCGATCTCGAGCCCGGCCGCGGGCTGACCGACGCGATCGAAAATCCAAGCCGGATCGACGGCCTCTTCATCGAACGCGCGCTGGTGCGTGCCAGCGACAAGCTTTCGGTGCTGTCCGCCGAGGCCCCGCTCAGCCAGGCGATGCTGACCGACGGATCGGCATTCTTCCAGCTCCAGGAGGAATTGCGGGCCGCGTTCGAATGCACCGTCATCGATCTGCCGCGCAACATGCTGGTCCAGCATCCGCATCTGCTCCAGGAAGTGCAGGCTGCGGTGATCGTAACCGAGTTGACGCTGGCTGCGGCGCGCGACGTCATCAGGATCCTGTCATGGCTCAAGAGCAACGCGCCACAATCCCGCGTCCTGGTCATCGCCAATCGCGTGCCGACCACAGGCGCCTCGGAAGTCAGCCGCAAGGAATTTGAGAGCTCGATCGAACGCAAGATCGACCTGATCGTTCCGCTCGACATCAAGGTCGCCGCTCAGGCAGCGAAGCTCGGTAAACCGATGGCCGAAGCCGGCAAGGGCTCCAAGGTGGGCCAGGCTTTGATCGACCTTTCCAATCGACTGCTCGCAACGGTCGAGGAAGTCGCCGAGCGAGACCGCGATGCGGACAAGGGCAAGTCGCTGCTCGGCAAGCTTGGCGACATCAAGGCGCTGATCCCCAAGGGCAAGAAGGCGAAGAGCCCCGCTTGAAGTCGGGCCGCACGAGAATGCCGGGCGACCGGCGCGATTGAAGGAACGGGCTGATGCCGATAATGCCGATGATCATGATGACGGTGGGTGCGCTTGCCGCGCTGCTGCTGGTGTTCGTGGCATTTTCGGGGCCGTCGACCAGCAAGGCGCTGTCGCGGCGATTGTCCTCGGCGAAGGACCGCCATGCCAGTTCGGCGTCCGCATCGATCGAAGCGCAGATGCGCAAGGCGATTTCCGCCCGCCAGACGACGAAGATGGACAGCGTCGCCTCGCAGATCCTGCCCAATCCCGCATTGCTGAAACAGCGCATCGGACGGACGGGCAAGGCCTGGACGCTGGGCCAATATGGTGTCGCGTCCCTGGGCCTGGCGATCGGCACGGCGATGCTGGCGATGCTGCAGGGCTTGCCCTGGGCCTTGTCGGTCCTGATCGGTGTCATGCTGGGTCTGGCGATTCCGCATATGACGATCAGCTATCTCATCAAGAAGCGCATCAACGCGTTCACGGCACGCTTCCCCGATGCGATCGAGCTGCTCGTACGCGGCCTTCGTGCCGGTCTGCCGATCTCTGAGACCCTGAACGTCGTCGCCAAGGAAATCCCGGGCCCGGTGGGTGAAGAGTTCAGCACGGTCGCCGACAAGATCCGTATCGGCCGAACCATGGAAGCGGCGCTTCAGGACGTGGCCGACAAGCTCAACACGCCCGAGTTCCAGTTCTTCGTGATCACTCTGGCGATCCAGCGCGAAACGGGCGGCAACCTGGCCGAAACCCTGTCGAATCTGGCCGACGTGCTGCGCAAGCGCGCGCAGATGAAATTGAAGATCAAGGCGATGTCGTCCGAATCCAAGGCATCCGCCTATATCGTCGGATCGCTGCCCTTCCTCGTCTTCGCGCTGATCTATGTGCAGAGCCCGGGCTATATGGGCCAGTTCTTCACCGACCAGCGGCTGATCATCGCCGGCCTCGGCGGCCTGACATGGATGGGAATCGGCAGCGCCATCATGGCCAAGATGGTCAGTTTCGAGATCTGAGGGGCACAGAGAGATGAGCACCGCACCTGCCGGGCCGACCCTTCTTGGAGTCGACGTGATCTGGGTGGCCACCATCCTGGCCGCCATCGCGACCTTCGCCATGCTTGTCGCGCTTTATGCGGCAACGACGGTGCGCGATCCCATGATCAAGCGCGTGAAGGCGCTCAACGCCCGGCGCGAGCAGTTAAAGGCGGGCATCGTCGCGTCGACGTCGCGCCGTCGCGCCAAGCTTGTCCACCAGAGCGAAACCACTGACCGCATTCGCGACTTCCTGAAAACCTTCAAGGTTTTGCAGGACGAGCAAGTGAAGGCGGCACAGATCAAACTCGCCCAGGCCGGCATCAGGTCCAAGGATCTGGCCGTAACCGTCATCTTCGCGCGCATGATCCTGCCCGTCGTGCTCGGCGGCACCGTGGTGCTCGGCGTCTATGTCCTCGACTGGTTCCCCGACTGGAGCGCGATCAAGAAGTTCGGGCTCACGGCCGGCACGCTGATCCTGAGCTACAAGGCACCGGACATCTTCATCAAGAACAAGATCCAGAAGCGCAGCGATGCCATCCGCAAGGGTTTGCCGGATGCGCTGGATCTGCTCGTCATCTGCGCCGAAGCCGGCCTGACCGTCGACGCGGCCTTTGGCCGCGTCTCTCGCGAGCTCGGTCGCGCCTATCCGGAACTCGGCGAGGAGTTCGCGCTGACCGCCATCGAACTGGGCTTCCTGACCGAACGGCGCATGGCATTCGAGAATTTGTCGTCACGCGTCGATCTGGAAGCCGTTCGCGGCGTGGTCACCACGATGATCCAGACCGAGAAATACGGTACGCCGCTCGCTTCGGCACTGCGCGTCCTTTCCGCCGAATTCCGCAACGAGCGCATGATGCGCGCCGAAGAAAAGGCCGCGCGTCTGCCGGCGATCATGACCGTGCCGCTGATCCTGTTCATTCTGCCCGTGCTGTTCGTCGTGATCCTCGGTCCCGCGGCCTGTTCGATCTCCGACAGCTTCCTGAGCGGACAGGCGACCGGCGCGGCACCTTAAAGCGCTTCGCGATCGCTCAAGAAAAATGCCCCGGCATCTCTCGATGCCGGGGCATTTTTTATCACGCCTTGAGCGCGGCCTGCGCGGCCGCCAGCCTGGCGATCGGCACGCGATAGGGTGAGGCGGACACGTAATCGAGCCCGGTCTTCTCGCAGAAGGCGATGCTGGCAGGATCTCCGCCATGCTCGCCGCAGATGCCGAGCTTGATGTCGGGCCGCGTCGCCCTGCCCCGCTCCGCCGCCAGCGCGATCAACTGGCCGACACCCTCGATATCGAGGCTGACGAACGGATCGCGCGCGAAGATGCCCTTGTCGACATAGGTGGTGAGGAAACGCCCGGCATCGTCGCGGCTGACGCCGAGCGTCGTCTGCGTCAGATCGTTGGTGCCGAAGCTGAAGAATTCGCCGACTTCCGCGATCTCGCCCGCCATCAGCGCCGCGCGCGGCAGCTCGATCATGGTGCCGACGAGATAATCGACACTGGCGCCGCGTTCGACGAAGACCGCCTGCGCGGTCTTGTCGACGATCGCCTTCATCAGTTCCAGTTCGCGCTTGGTCGCGACCAGCGGGATCATCACCTCCGGGATCGGCGCGCTGCCCGACTTGCCGGCGACGTCGAGCGCGGCCTCGAAGATCGCGCGGGCCTGCATCTCGTAGATCTCGGGATAGGTCACGCCCAGGCGGCAACCGCGATGGCCAAGCATCGGATTGAATTCGTGCAGTTCGGCCGCGCGGCGCTTGAGCGTGTCGATGCTGACATCGGCGGCCGCGGCCACCTCCGCGAACTCGGCTTCCTCATGCGGCAAGAATTCGTGCAGCGGCGGATCGAGCAGGCGGATCGTCACGGGCAGCCCGGCCATCACCTCGAAGATCTCGGTGAAGTCCTTGCGCTGCTCCGGCAACAGCTTGTCGAGCGCGGCGCGGCGGCCGGCCTCGCTGTCCGCCAGGATCATCTGGCGCACCGCCGTGATCCGGCCGGCGTCGAAGAACATATGCTCGGTACGGCACAGGCCGACCCCCTCGGCGCCGAATTCGCGCGCGGTGCGGCAATCGAGCGGCGTTTCCGCATTGGCGCGGACCTTCAGCCGGCGAACCTTGTCCGCCCATTCCATCAAGGTACCGAAATCACCGGCGAGTTCCGGCTGCACGGTCGGCACCGATCCCAGCATCACTTCGCCCGACGCGCCGTCGATGGTGATGATATCGCCTTCCTTCACCTCACGCGTGCCCACGCGCATCAGCTTCGCCTTCGCGTCGATCGCGAGCGTACCGACGCCGGAGACGCAGGGCCGGCCCATGCCGCGCGCAACCACGGCGGCATGGCTGGTCATGCCGCCCCGCGCGGTCAGGATGCCCTTGGCGGCATGCATGCCGTGAATGTCTTCGGGGCTGGTCTCCGTCCGCACCAGGATCACCGCATCGCCCATCTCGGCGCGCTTCTCGGCGGTGTCGCTATCGAACACCGCGATGCCCGACGCTGCCCCCGGCGAGGCGGGAAGCCCCTTGGCCAGCACATCGCGCGGCGCATTGGGGTCGAGCGTCGGGTGGAGAAGCTGGTCGAGCGCCGCGGGGTCGACACGCGCGATCGCCTCGTCGCGGGTGATCAGTTCCTCGTTCGCCATGTCGACCGCGATGCGCAGCGCCGCCTTGGCCGTCCGCTTGCCCGAGCGCGTCTGGAGCATCCAGAGCTTGCCCTGCTGCACGGTGAATTCGATATCCTGCATGTCGCGATAATGGGTTTCAAGCAGGTCGAAGACGCGTGCCAGTTCGGTGAAGGTCTCCGGCATCGCCTCTTCCATCGAAAGCGGCTTGGCCCCTGCCCGTTCGCGCGCGGCCCTGGTCAGATATTGCGGCGTGCGGATGCCGGCGACGACGTCCTCGCCCTGCGCGTTGATCAGGAACTCGCCATAATAGGCACGCTCGCCCGTCGCCGGATCGCGGGTGAAGGCGACGCCCGTCGCCGAGGTGTCGCCCATGTTGCCGAACACCATCGCCTGGACGTTGACCGCGGTGCCCCAGTCGCCCGGAATGTCGTTCAAGCGGCGATAGACCTTGGCGCGCTCGGATTGCCACGAACCGAACACCGCGCCGACCGCGCCCCAGAGCTGGGCGTGCACATCCTGCGGGAACGGCTTGCCCCATTGCTGTTCGACAAGCGCCTTATACTCGCCGACCAGCGCCTGCCAGTCCTCCGCGCTCATTTGCGTGTCGAGGTGGAAGCCCTTGTCTTCCTTGGCGATCTCCAGCGCTTCCTCGAACGCGCCATGATCGAGTTCGAGCACGACGTCCGAATACATCTGGATGAAGCGGCGATAGCTGTCCCACGCGAAGCGGGCGTCGCCCGAGGTTTCGGCCAGGCCCTTCACGGTTTCGTCGTTGAGGCCCAGGTTCAGGACGGTGTCCATCATGCCGGGCATCGAAACGCGCGCGCCGCTGCGGACGGACACGAGCAGCGGATCTGCCGCGTCGCCAAAGACCTTGCCGGTCACCGCCTCGATATGCGCGATGCCGTTCGCCACTTCGGCTTTCACGCTGTCGGGGAAGGTCTCACCTTCCTCATAATAGCGCGTGCACATTTCGGTGGTGATGGTGAAGCCCGGAGGAACAGGCAGACCGATCGACGCCATGCCGTCGAGGTTCGCGCCCTTTCCGCCGAGGAGATTCTTGTTCCCCTGGCCGCCGTCCGACACACCGCCGCCGAAGCGGTAGACATATTGGGTCATCGTTCCGTCCCTGTTGAAATGTGGAGCTTCGCTTCGATTTCCGGGATGATGTCGAAACTCGCGCTCAGCCCTCTATTCTCGAAAAATCGGCGACGCGATGCACCGCATCGCGAACCCGTGCCAGCATCCCCAGTCGCGCCGCCCGTTTGGCCGGGTCGGCATCGTTCACCATCACCGCTTCGAAAAAGCTGTCGATCGGCGCGCGCAGCGTTGCGAGCGCCGCCATCGCGCCTTCGAAATCCTCGGCCGCGATCGCGGCATCCGCCTTCGGCGCGGCGGCATCGAGTGCCGCGACCAGCGCGATTTCCGCGGGTTCGGACGGCGTCGCGGCGGCGACGGTCGGGGCCTCTTCCTTCTTCAGGATATTGGCCGCACGCTTGTAGCCGGCGAGCAGATTGGCGCCGTCCTCGGTTTCGACAAATCCCTGCAACGCCTTCACCCGCGCCAGCAGGCGGACAAGGTCATCCTCGCCGCCCAGCGCGAACACCGCGTCGATCAGATCGTGACGCACGCCCGCTTCGCGCTGCTGGACCTTCAGGCGATCGGCGAAGAAATCGAGCAGTTCGCCGGTATCGAGCGAGACATCCCCGCCATCGACGGACAGGCCGGCCTTCGCACGCTCCAGCACCGTGAGCAGGTTCAGCCGCGTGCCGTTGACCAGGATGGTCTGGATCGCCTGCAAGGCGGCGCGGCGCAGCGCGAACGGGTCCTTCGATCCGGTCGGCCGGATGCCCTGCGCGAAGAAGGCCGCCAGCGTATCGATCCGATCGGCCAGCGCCACGCATGCGGGGATGCAGCCTTCGACCGCCGCGACATATTGCTGCTGCAACGCGGAGACCGTGCCTGGCTTCTCGCCAGCATGTTCGGCATAATAGCCGCCCATGATACCCTGCAACTCGGGGAATTCGCCAACCATGCCGGTCGCGAGATCGGCCTTGGCCAGCAATCCGGCCCGTCGCGCCGTCTCCGGATCACGCTCCGGGAAATATTCGGCCGCGATCCAGGCGGCGAGCGCGGCGATGCGTTCCGCCTTGGCGCGCAGCGTGCCCATGCCTTCATAGAACAACATGTTCTCGAGCTTGGGCAGATAGGCGTCGAGCGGCGCCTTCAGATCCTGCTCCCAGAAGAATTTCGCGTCCGACAGCCGAGCCGCCAGCACCTTGCGATTGCCGTCGACGATCTTCGCGCCGCCGTCCGTCGCCACGATATTCGCGGTGCAGATGAAATTGGGCGCAAGCTTGCCGTCGCGATCGTTGACCGCGAAATATTTCTGGTTGGTGCGCATGGTGAGCTGGATCACCTCACGCGGCACCTGGAGGAATGCGGAATCGAACGATCCGAGCAAGGGCACCGGCCATTCGGTGAGCCCGGCATTCTCGACGACCAGTCCTTCGTCCTCGACCAGCACCAGCCCGGCATTCGCGGCGGCGGCGGTAGCGCCTTCGCGGATCAGCGCCTTGCGCGCATCCTGATCGACAATGACATGGCAGGCGCGCAGCTTGGCGGCATAGTCATCGGCATTGCCGATGGTGATGCGGCCGGGATGGTGGAAACGATGGCCGACGGTTTCGGCGCCCGACGCGACCCCCTCGATCTCGAACGGCACCACCGCATCGCCGAGCAGGGCGACGATGCCCTGCAGCGGCCGCACCCAGCGCAGGCTTTCGGTCGTCTGGCTGGCGCGGCCCCAGCGCATCGATTTGGGCCATGGAAAGGCGCGGACGATCGCCGGCACCGCTTCGGCGAGCACATCGGCGGTCTTGCGGCCGGGTTTTTCGATCACCGCGAAGAGCACGCCGTCACGCTCGACAAGCTGCTCGCGGCTGAGACCCGTCGAACGCAGGAAACCGGCCAGCGCCTGTTCGGGCGCACTGGCGCGGGGGCCCTTGCGTTCCTCGGACACGGCTTCGGTTTCGAGCGGCAGGCCACGCGCGATCAGCGCCAGCCGCCGGGGCGTGGCGAAGGTCTCGATCGCGGCCGATGTCAGGCCGGACTTCGCCAGTTCCTCGCCGAACAGCCGCGCCAGATCGGCGCGCGCCTTGTCCTGCATCCGCGCCGGGATTTCCTCGGACAACAACTCAAGCAGGAAATCCGCCATCACGCGGTCCACCCGTTATGTTCCATCCACGCCGCGCAGCTTCCCTTGGCCAGATCGCGAACGCGGCCGATATAGGCCTGACGCTCGGCGACCGAGATCACGCCGCGCGCGTTGAGCAGGTTGAAGATGTGGCTGGCCTCGATTGCCTGCTCATAGGCCGGGATCGGCAGCTTGCGCTCCAGGCAGAGCTCGCATTCGGCGGTCGCCTTGCGGAACAGATCGAACAGGCGATCGGTATCCGCCACCTCGAAATTCCAGGTCGACATCTGGCGCTCATTTTCGAGGAAGATGTCGCCATAGGTGACGCCGCGACCGTTGAAATCCAGGTCGTACATGCTGTCGACGCCCTGGATATACATGGCCAGGCGCTCCAGCCCATAGGTCAGCTCACCCGCCACCGGCTTGCAGTCGAAACCGCCCATCTGCTGGAAATAGGTGAACTGGGTCACCTCCATGCCGTCGCACCAGACTTCCCAGCCCAGCCCCCAGGCGCCAAGCGTCGGGCTTTCCCAGTCATCCTCGACGAAGCGGATGTCGTGCTTCGAAAAATCGATGCCGATCCGCTTGAGCGACCCCAGATAAAGATCCTGGAGATCGGGCGGACTGGGTTTTAGCATCACCTGATACTGGTAATAATGCTGCCCGCGATTCGGATTCTCGCCATAACGGCCATCGGTCGGCCGCCGGCACGGCTGGACAAAGGCGGCATTCCACGGATCGGGGCCGAGCGCGCGCAGCGTCGTCGCCGGATGAAAGGTGCCGGCGCCCATGCGCATGTCATAGGGCTGCAGGATCACGCACCCCTGCTCGCTCCAGTAATCGTGGAGCGTGAGGATGAGCTGCTGGAAGCTCGGCGGCTTCGAGTCGGTCAATTTCCGGCCTTCGCAGATGCAAAAAATCTCGCGCGAGCCTTTGGCGGATGCGGTCCGGATGGTCAAGAAGAACGGCTGCCTCGGCGGGACTTGCGGAGGTGTCGCCGGCACGCTCTATTGCGTGTCGAGACCGGCTTTCCCGGCAAAGGATGGTGATATGAGGAAGTTCTTCGGCGCGCTGCTGGCCACCGCGATGCTGGCGACGCCCGTCGCGGCGCAAAGCCCCATCGCGGGCACCACCGACGCCGATCCCGCAATCTGGGTGGTGAAGGATTCGGATACCACCATCTATCTGTTCGGCACCGTCCACATCCTCAAGCCCGGCATGTCGTGGTTCGACGAGGCCGTGAAGACCGCTTTCGACGCATCCGACGAACTGGTGCTCGAAATGATCGAGCCCGATCAGGCCGCCATGCAGACGCTGATGACCACCAAGGGCATCGACCCGGACGGTCCGCCGCTTAGCGAGAAGCTGTCGGAGCCGGCGCGCGCCAAATATATCAAGGCGATGGGCGATCTCGGCGTCCCCTATCAGGCGTTCGAGGCGATGAAGCCCTGGATGGCGGCGATCACGCTCGCGGTGATGCCGCTCGGCAAATATGGTTACGACCTGAACAGCGGCGCCGAAAAGATCCTGACCCGCGCTGCGACACAGGCCGGCAAGAAGCTGGGCCAGCTCGAATCCGCGGAACAGCAGCTCGGCTTTTTCGACAGCCTGCCCGAAGCCCAGCAGATCGCGTTCCTGAACGCCACCGTCGATGAAATCCCGACGCTGGGCGAATCGATGGAGAAGATGGACCGCGCCTGGGCCAAGGGCGATCCCGCCGGGCTCGCCATGCTGATGAACGAGTCGATGCAGGAAACGCCCGAGCTCACCAAGATCCTGCTGACCGATCGCAATGCGCGCTGGGCCGACTGGATCGACAAGAGGATGGACCGGCCCGGCACCGTCTTCATCGCGGTCGGCGCCGGCCATCTCGCCGGCAAGGGCAGCGTCCAGGATCAGCTCAAGGCCTATCGCATCAGGGCAAAGCGCATCAAATATTGAGCGTTCATTGCGAAGTCAGCCGCGCATCCCAACATGGCGGCCCATGAAGCGATTCCTACTCTCGATCCCCGCGCTCGTCGGATCCCTGCTCGCCGGCTGCGCCTCCGCCCCCGCCGACCCCGGCCCCAAGCCCGCGCTCTGGAAAGTCGCGGATGCCGATACGACCATCTATCTGTTCGGCACCATCCACCTGCTGCCGCCGGACACGCGATGGCGGACCAAGGCCTTCGACGGCGCGGCCGAACGCGCGCAGCAGCTCGTCCTGGAGATCGTGCCCGACGGCATCGCCGAGCAACAGGCCGAGGCCATGCGCACCCTCGCCTATTCGTCCGGGCTGCCCGCGCTTCGTGATCGCGTGCCCGACGGCAAGCGCGCCGCGCTCGATGCGCTGATCGAAAAGAGCGACATTCCGGCGGCCTCGCTCGACGGGCTGGAAACTTGGGCGGCGGCGATCGCGCTCGCCTCGGCCACGCTGCGCACGCTCGACTCCAAGCCCGGGGCCGGCGTCGAGCAGCAGCTTGGCGACAGTTTCAAGACTGCGGGCAAACCGATCGGCGCGCTCGAGAGTGTCGATGCGCAGATGCGGATGTTCGACGGACTGCCCGAAGAAACGCAGCGGCGGTTCCTGGTGAGCGTGATCGACGATGCGGCGGATACCAATGCCGCCTTCGCCAAGATGATCAAGGCCTGGTCGAGCGGCGACACCAACAAGATCGCCGCGAGCTTCGATGCCGAGCTGCGGCAGTCGCCGGAACTGGCGGAGGCGCTGTTCCACCGCCGCAATGCCGCCTGGGCCGAATGGATCAGGAAGCGGCTCCACACGCCCGGTACGGTGATGGTCGCGGTGGGCGCCGGCCATCTGGCGGGCAAGGATTCGGTGCAGTCGCTGCTCCAGGCGCAGGAACTGAAGGTCGAGCGTATCCAATAGAGTGATTTCTAGGCAGGTGGACTCGCCTGCCGGTTCAGAAATCACGGCAAACAATCGACTCTAACTGTTGCCGCATCGTTTTTGCGGAAAACCGGTTTCCACTTTTCCGCGCGATGCTCTGGCGGCGCGCGCCCGGCTTGCATCCTTGCACGGTTCCGCCTATAGGCCCGCGCTTCCCGTCATGGTCATCCCTGGAGGCGTGGCGGGATTGAACAACCAGCATTTGGAGACATGCATATGAGCGATCAGCTTACGCTGTCGGCCGAAGCGCGCGATCGGGCTGGCAAGGGAGCCTCCCGTGCCCTCCGCCGTGAAGGCCGCGTGCCCGCCGTCATCTATGGGAACAAGGAAGACCCCGTCTCGATTCACATCGAGGAGAAGGTCCTGAACAAGCAGCTTTCGAACGGCCACTTCATGAACACCGTCGTCATGATCGACGTCGGCGGCAAGGCCATTCGCACGCTGCCCAAGGACGTGGCGTTCCACCCCGTCACCGATCGCCCGATCCATGTCGATTTCCTGCGCATCAGCGAGCATGCGAAGGTCCATGTCGAAGTGCCCGTCCACTTCGTCGATGAAGACAATTCGCCCGGCATCAAGCGCGGCGGCGTGCTCAACATCGTGCGCCACGAGCTCGAACTCGTCTGCGACGCGGCCAACATCCCCGACCAGATCGATATTTCGCTGGCCGGCCTCGATGTGGGCGATTCGATCCACATCTCCGCCGTGAAGCTGCCCAAGGGCGCCGAATCGGCGATCACCGATCGCGATTTCACCATCGCCACCCTCGTCGCTCCGTCCGCGCTCAAGTCGAGCGAAGGCGACAACGAGACTCAGGCCGAAGGCGAGTAATCGCTTAACCTCATACGCGTCACCCCGGCGAAAGCCGGGGTCTCCCGTCAAATCCGACGCGATCTGGTTTGGGAGATGCCGGCTTTCGCCGGCATGACGTGAAGGGGAAGACATGCAGATCTGGGTCGGTCTCGGCAATCCGGGCGCGCAATATGCGATGCACCGGCACAATGTCGGCTTCATGGCGGTCGACGCCATCGCCGAAGTCCATGGCTTCGGCCCGGTCAAAAAGGCGTTCCAGGGCTGGACGCAAGAGGGGCGCATCGGATCGGACAAGATCCTGCTGCTCAAGCCCGCGACCTTCATGAACGAAAGCGGCCGCGCCGTCGGCGAGGCGATGCGCTTCTACAAGCTTGGGGTGGAGGACGTGACCGTCTTTCACGACGAGCTCGACCTCGCGCCCTTCAAGGTGAAGGTGAAGACGGGCGGCGGCACCGCCGGCCATAACGGGCTGCGCTCGACCGAGGCGCATATCGGCAACGCATTCCGCCGCGTGCGCATCGGCATCGGCCACCCCGGCCACAAGGATCGGGTGACCGGCCATGTGCTCGGCAATTACGCGAAGGTCGAGATCGAACCGCTGTCCGACATGCTCGGCGCGATCGCGGGCGAGGCGGACTGGCTGGCCGGGGGCGACGATGCCCGTTTCATGAACGAGGTGGCGCTGCGGCTTCAGGATTGATCCGCGCATTGACCCTCAATGCCATTCCCGCGAAAGCGGGAAGCCAGAAGATTCACAGACTCTCGCATAGATTCCCGCTTTCGCGGGAATGACACCGAAGGATAGAAAGCATCATGGGTTTCCGCTGCGGTATCGTCGGCCTTCCGAACGTCGGCAAATCGACGCTCTTCAACGCGCTCACCGAAACCGCCGCCGCCCAGGCCGCGAACTATCCGTTCTGCACGATCGAGCCGAATGTCGGCAATGTCGCCGTGCCCGACGAACGGCTCCAGGCGCTCGCCGGAATCGCGGGATCCGCCAAGATCATCGAAACCCAGCTCGGCTTCGTCGACATCGCCGGGCTGGTGCGCGGCGCCAGCAAGGGTGAAGGCCTGGGCAACCAGTTCCTCGGCAATATCCGCGAGGTGGACGCGATCGTCCATGTCCTGCGCTGCTTCGAGAACGACGATATCCAGCATGTCGACAACAAGGTCGACCCGATCGCCGATGCGGAAACGGTCGAGACCGAATTGATGCTCGCCGATCTGGAGAGCCTGGAAAAGCGCGTTCCCAACTATGCCAAGAAGGCGGCACAGGGCGACAAGGAAGCGAAGATCGCCGCCAGCGTGCTGGGCCAGGCGCTGGACCTTTTGCGTGACGGCAAGCCCGCACGGCTGACCCAGCCCAAGGATGTCGAGGAAGAGCGCGTGCTGCAACAGGCCCAGCTCCTGACCGCCAAGCCCGTGCTCTATGTCTGCAACGTCAATGAGGAAGACGCCGCCAACGGCAACGCCTTCTCCGCGCGCGTCTTCGAAAAGGCGAAGGCGGAAGGCGCCGAAGCGGTGGTGGTCTCGGCCGCGATCGAGGCGGAGATCGCGACGATGCCCGCCGAGGAGCGCGGCGAGTTCCTGTCCGAGCTGGGCCTGACCGAAACCGGCCTCGCACGCGTGATCCGCGCCGGATACGCGTTGCTGCACCTGCTGACCTTCTTCACCGTCGGCCCCAAGGAAGCCCGCGCCTGGACCGTCGAGTCCGGCGCCAAGGCACCCCAGGCTGCAGGCGTCATCCATACCGATTTCGAGCGCGGCTTCATCCGCGCGGAAACGATCGCCTTCGACGATTATATCGCCAACAAGGGCGAAGCAGGCGCGCGCGATGCCGGCAAGCTGCGTTCCGAGGGCAAGGACTATGTCGTGAAGGACGGCGATGTCCTGCTTTTCAGGTTCAACGTCTAGAGCGCTTCCCGAAAAAGGTGGGCACCGGTTTTTTGGCCGGATCAAGATATTGAAATAAGAAAGGCTCTTGGGTCACATTCCCGTAGCAGGAGGAGGTCATTGGAAATCTCGATGTTCCGATCCCTGCTCGCCACCCTCACCGTTCTCGCCCTGACGGCATGTGCGACGACGCCCCCGCCATCCACCGCCCCGGCGGTCGAACAGAGGCGGCCCGTCACCATCCTGATCTCGATCGACGCGTTACGGCCGGATTATCTCGAGCGCGGCGACACGCCCGTGCTGGACGCACTGGCCAGGAAGGGCGTGAAGGCGACGATGCGTCCGAGTTTTCCGACGCTCACCTTCCCCAATCATTACACGCTGGTCACCGGTCTGCGGCCCGACCGCCATGGCATCGTCGCCAACACCCTGTTCGATCCCCGCCGCCCGAACGACCGCTTCCAGAGCAAGGAGCTGGCGGCCGCCGATCCGTTCTGGTGGGCGGAGGCGGAGCCGATCTGGATCACCGCCGAGAAGAACGGGATATTGACGGGAACGATGTTCTGGCCGGGCGAGGAAGCCCCGCATGACGGTATCCGTCCAAGCGACTGGGCCCGGTTCGATCCCAATTACACCGAAGCGCAACGCGTGCGAACCGTCATGGACTGGATGCGGCGCCCCGCCGCGATCCGCCCCGCGTTCGTGACGCTCTATTTCGACCTGGTCGACAAGACCAGCCACAAGCAGGGCCCGCACAGCGACGCGACGATCGCGGCGGTGCGGGAAGCGGACGCGTTGATCGGCGAACTTGCCGCAGGCCTCGATGCGCTCGGCCAACCCGCCAACCTCGTCATCGTCTCCGATCACGGCATGCGGCAGATCGAACCCGAGCGGACCGTGCTGATCGAGAGGCTGCTGCCACGGGGCAGCTATCGCCTGATCAGCTTCGGTCCGTTCGCATCGATCGACCCCATGCCCGGCCATGACGAGATCGTCGCGCGCGCGCTGCTCGCGCCCAATCCGAATATGGACTGCTGGCGAAAGGCCGATGTCCCCAGGCGCTTTCGTTATGGCGAGAATCCGCGCGTCGCCGCGTTTCTATGCCTCGCCAAACCGGGTGCGGAGGTGATGGCCGGAAGGCTGCCGACCAACAAGGGCGATCATGGCTATGATCCGGACGATCCGGACATGACCGCGCTGTTCCTGGTCCACGGCCCCGCATTCCGGCGCGACGGCACGATCCCGGCGAAGTTCGACAATGTCGACCTCTACCCCCTGCTGGCGTCGCTGATCGGCGTGCCGGCCCAGCCCAATGACGGCGATGCGAAGACGCTGCGACCGATCCTTCGGACGGCCGGCGATTGACGTTGCCGGGAACGTCAGCTTGAAGCACTGGCTTCGCGGAGGTGATGATGCAGTATTTCGAGGATATCGAGGTCGGGTCGAAGACCCAGTTCGGCCGGTATGAAGTGACGCGCGACGAGGTGATCGAATTCGCGAGGAAGTTCGATCCCCAGCCCTTCCACCTTTCGGATGAGGCTGCCGCCCAAACCTATTTCGGCCGGATCGCGGCCAGCGGCTGGCACACGGCGTCGATATCCATGTCGATGATCGTCGCGCATCTGGAAACCACGAAACAGGCCGGACTCGGCGGACTCGGCATCGACGATCTGCGCTGGTGGAAACCCGTCTATCCCGGCGACACGCTGCGCTGCGAGATCGAGATCCTCGAAAAGACCGAATCGCGCAGCAAGCCCGATCGGGGCACCTATCGATCGCGCCTGAGCGTCTTCAATCAGGACGGCGAGAAGGTCATGAGCTACGTGAACACCGCGCTCATCCGCAGACGGCCGACCGAAGGCTGAAACGGAAAGACGAGCGGAAGGGAAAGTTCCGTTCGATCAATGCCCGTCGAAAGCGACCAGGCTTTCGACGGTGATCCCGGCCTGACGCAGACGGTCCGCGCCGCCCAGTTCGGGTAGGTCGACGACGAACAGCGCGCCAGCCACCTCCCCACCCTGGATACGGACAAGCTCCGCGGTCGCCATCACCGTACCGCCGGTGGCGATCAGATCGTCGACGATCAACACGCGCCTGGGCGGGATCAGGTCGTGCGCGTGCATCTCCAGCCGGTCCGTGCCGTATTCGAGCGCATAATCCACGCCGACGGTTTGACCGGGCAGCTTGCCGCGCTTGCGGATGGGCAGCACGCCCAGCTTCAATTCCTTCGCGAGCGCGGCGCCGAACAGGAAGCCCCTGGCCTCGACGCATGCGATGAGATCGGGCGCCATCGGACGCGCCAACACCGCCAGCCGATCGACGGTCTCGGCGAAGCCGGGGCCATCGAGCAGCAGGGCGGTGATGTCACGAAACTGGATTCCGGGCTGCGGAAAGTCCGGAATGGTGCGGATGAGCGCCTTCAGATCGGCGTTGGCGTCGCTGCCGGCGCTCATCGGGTCGCTCAGTGCCCCTTCTTGTCGCGCCAGATATTCTGGTACGCCATCCAGGTCAGCACGGTGAAGAACAGCAGGAAGATGATCACGCCCAGGCCGACGCTATGGCGGTTCTCCAGCTTGGGCTCCGCCGTCCAGGTGAGGAAGGCGGCGACGTCCTGCGCCATCTGCGGAACGGTCGACTTGGTACCGTCGTCGAACGTCACCTGATCGTTACCGGTCAACGGCGGCGCCATCGCAAGGTTCAGGTTCGCGAAATAGGGGTTGAAGTGCAGGCCTTCACCGGTCTTTGCGTCCGGGAATGCCTTGAGCAATTCCTCGCCCTTCTCGTTCTTGTAGCCCTTCTGATCAACATAGCCGGTCAGCAGCGAATAGACATAGTTCGTGCCGTCATGCCGGGCCTTGGTCATCAGCGAAAGATCGGGCGGCAAGGCACCGGCATTCGCGGCACGCGCGGCGACTTCGTTGGCGAACGGCGACGGGAAGCGGTCGGCCGGGATCGACTTGCGCGTTGCCGGCTCGCCCGTCTCCGGATTGATGCTCGGCGTCTCGATCGCCCATTCGGACGCGATCGTCTTCACCTGTCCTTCGGTGAAACCGATATTCTGCAGGTCGCGGAAGGAAACCAGACGCAGCGAGTGGCAGGCGGCACAGACTTCCTTGTAGACCTTGAAGCCACGCTGAAGCTGGCCTTGATCAAACTTGCCGAACGGGCCGGTGAAGCTGAACGCCACTTCGTGCTTGGGGTGTTTGTGGAACGCGTGCTCGGCGGTGGGCGCGGGTGGTTCGCTCACATAAGCGATGGCACCCCAGAGCAGCGACCACAACAGGACGCCGACAAAGCCGAGACCGACCAGGAAACCGATAGGACGGACCATGTTGTTCTAACCCCTTATTCGGCCGGCTGCGCGGAGGCAGTGTTGGTCGAGAGCGTTGCGCCGTCCTTGCCCGCCAGGACCGCTTCGGTGATCGAATTGGGCAGCGGCAGCGGCCGCTCGATCTTCGACACGATCGGCAGGATGATCAGGAAGTGCGCGAAATAATAAGCTGCGGCGATCTGCGAGATCATCACATAGGGCTCTTCCGCCGGCGCACCGCCGCAATAGCCGAGCACGAGAACGCAGGGCACCAGGCCGAACCAGAAGAACTTGCGGTAGAGCGGCCGGTAATTGGCCGAACGGACCGAGGACTTGTCGAGCCAGGGCAGGAAGAACAGCAGCAGGATCGCGGCGAACATCGCCAGCACGCCCCACAGCTTCGCCGGCAGGATGAAATCGACCGTGAAGGCGCGCAGGATCGCGTAGAACGGCCAGAAATACCATTCGGGAACGATATGCGCCGGGGTCGAGAGCGGGTTCGCCGGAATATAGTTGTCGGCATGGCCCAGATAGTTGGGCGCATAGAAGAGCAGCGCCGCGAAGACGAGCAGGAACACGCCCAGTCCGAAACCGTCCTTCGCCGTGTAATAGGGATGGAACGGAACGGTGTCCTGCGGCCCCTTCACTTCCACGCCCGTCGGGTTCGACGAGCCGGGGATGTGCAGCGCCCAGATGTGCAGCACGATGACGGCGGCAATCACGAACGGCAGCAGATAGTGCAGCGAGAAGAAGCGGTTCAGAGCGGCATTGTCAGGCGCGAAGCCGCCGAGCAGCCAGGTCTGGATCGGTTCGCCCACCAGCGGGATCGCACCGAACAGGCCGGTGATCACCTTCGCGCCCCAGAAGCTCATCTGCCCCCAGGGAAGCACATAGCCCATGAACGCGGTGGCCATCATCAGCAGGAAGATGACGAGGCCGAGCAGCCACACCATCTCGCGCGGCGCCTTGTACGATCCGTAATAAAGGCCGCGGAAGATGTGCAGATAAACGACGATGAAGAACATCGACGCGCCGTTGGCATGCGCGTAGCGCAGCAGCCATCCGGCATTGACGTCGCGCATGATATGCTCGACCGAATCGAACGCCACCGCGCCGTTCGCCGCATAATGCATGGCGAGGACGATACCGGTGATGATCTGGATCGCGAGCGCCGCGCCGGCGAGAACGCCGAAATTCCAGAAGTAATTGAGATTGCGCGGAACCGGATAGCCGGCGCCGACCGCATTGTAGACGAGACGCGGCAGAGGCAGCTTCTCGTCCAGATAGCGCATCAACGGGTGCTTCGGCGCATATTGCTCAGCCCAGGGAAAGCTCATCTGTGTCTACCTCACCCGATCCGGACCAGCGTGTCCGACGTGAATTCATATTCCGGCACTTCCAGATTCTTGGGCGCCGGGCCTTTGCGGATGCGCGCGGCCGTATCGTAGTGCGAGCCATGGCACGGGCAGAAATAGCCGCCGAACTCGCCGCGATTCTCACCTTCGGCGGCGCCCAGCGGCACGCAGCCGAGATGGGTGCAGACGCCCATGGTGATCAGCCACTGCTGCTTGCCTTCCTTGGTGCGGTCAGCGAGCGACTGGGGATCGCGCAGCGAATCCACCGGCACGGCATCGGCCTCCGCGATCTCCTTGGGAGTCAGGTGGCGAATGAACAGCGGCTGCTTGCGGAACACCGTCTTGATCGCCTGCCCCGGCTGGATCGCCGCGACATCCTGTTCGATCGAGGCGAGCGCGAGCACGTCCGCCGAAGGGTTCATCTGGTTGATCAGCGGCAGCACCACGGCAGCCGCGCCGACTCCGGCGAAACTGACCGCCGCGATATTGATGAAATCCCGGCGGCGCACACCCTCTTCGGAGGGGTCGGTCTCGCCCGGGGCGGTCTGTTCCAGCGTAGCCATTCACCTGCCCTTGCGGTTCGAATCGATATGCAGGGGATCGGCCGCGCATGCGCGGCAACACGTGACCAAGCCCCTCATTCCGCCCTTGGTCCGGGGCGGATCGCCGGCCTGATAGCCAAGTGACGGCGGTTTTGCCAACTGCAATTTGACTGTTCCGCGGCACCCCCGCGCCCAATGCTTTCGCCGAGAGGCGATTTCGGGCGTTCAGGGTGTTTCACAGCGGCATGAATCGGCTCTAATGGCGCATCATGCGAATTGCTCTCTATCAACCCGAAATCGCCGGAAATGTCGGGGCTGTCCTGCGCCTGGCCGCCTGTTACGGCGTCCCCGTCGACATCATCGAACCCTGCGGCTTCGCCTTTTCGGACAAGCGCCTCGCGCGCGCGGGCATGGATTATGCCGCCGCGGCGGAAATAACGCGCCACAGCGATTGGGCGGCGTTCGACAGCGCGCGGACCGGCCGCCTCGCGCTTTTGACCACACGCGGCGCGATGCCGCTGCATCAGGCGGCATTCGCGCCCGACGACATATTGCTGATGGGATCCGAAAGCGCGGGTGTGCCGGATGACGTGCACGATCGCGCCGAATTGCGCGTCCGCATTCCGCTTCGCGCCGGCTTTCGGTCCTTGAATCTGGGCATGTCGGCTGGCATCGCGCTCACCGAGGCGCTCAGGCAGACAGGAGGAATGCCGGAATGATCGAGCTCGATACCGAGCAACAGGCGGCGCGGACGTGGTTCGAAAGCCTGCGCGACCGGATCTGCGCCGCGTTCGAGGCGATCGAGCGGGACGCCGGCAGCGACGCGCGCTTCGACTATCTTTCCTGGGACCGCGCCGATCCCGACGGCAGCCCCGGCGGCGGCGGCGTGCGCGGCGTGATGAAAGGCAAGGTCTTCGAGAAGGTCGGCGTGAACGTCTCGACCGTCGGCGGCAGATTCGAAGGCGATTTCGCCAAGACCATCCATGGCGCCGCCGAGGACCCCCGCTTCTTCGCCACCGGCATCAGCCTGGTCGCGCACATGGCAAACCCCCATGTGCCGGCGGTGCACATGAACACCCGCTTCCTGGCGACCACCAAGCGCTGGTTCGGGGGGGGGGCCGATCTCAATCCGCCGATTCCCTATGATGTCGACACGGCCGACTTCCACGCGCGCCTGAAAATGGCCTGCGACGCGCATGATCCGGCGCATTATCCCCGCTTCAGGCAATGGGCCGACGATTATTTCTATATTCCCCATCGCGGAGTGCATCGCGGCGTGGGCGGCATCTTCTACGATCATCTCGAAGGCGATTTCGAATCGGGCTTCGCGTTCACCCGCGATGTCGGCGAGGCATTTCTCGACGTCTATCCGCAGATCGTGCGACGGCGGATGAACAGCGAATGGACCGACGCCGACCGTACCCGCCAGCTTGCCTGGCGCGGGCGCTATGCCGAATTCAACCTGGTGTATGACCGGGGCACGCTGTTCGGCCTCAAGACGGGCGGAAATGTCGACGCCATCCTGATGAGCCTGCCGCCGATGGCGAGCTGGGAATGACGACCGCCGGGCTCACGCCGGTGCCACGCGGCCATGTCGCCGCGGTCGTCACCTCGCTCGAGATGCGCAAGCGCCCGCCGGCCCGCCCCCTGCCGCCATCGCCACTGCGGCTGGAGCGGTGGCATGCGCCGAGTGCGGACAAATATCGTCAGCTCTTCCGCAGGATCGGCGAACCCTGGCTCTGGTTCTCCCGGCTGATCATGGCCGGCGATCAGCTCGAAGCGATCATCCACGACCCGCTCGACGAAATCCATGCGGTGCTCGACGCGCGCGGCATCGAAGTCGGCATATTGGAACTCGACTTCCGGACGCCGGGCCAATGCGAGATCGGGTTTTTCGGCCTGGTGCCCGAACTGGCCGGACAAGGGCATGGCCGCTGGCTGATGGCGCACGCGATGGCGCTGGGCTGGCGCGCCGGGATCGAGCGGCTCTGGGTGCATACCTGCACGCTCGACCATCCCGGGGCGCTCGGCTTCTATCAGAGGCAGGGCTTCACGCCCTTCGCCCGCTTCATCGAGACTTTCCCCGATCCGCGCCTGGCCGGCCATCTGCCGCGCGAATCCGCGCCGCACATTCCAGTGATCGCGGGCTAGCTTCGCGGCGCAGACACTTGCGCGTAGAGATGCGCGATCATCGCTGACAGATAGACGGAGAAGACCGTGCTCAGCGCGGCACTCACGAGTTCCAGGATCAGCTTCGCGATCGGTTCGTCCGAAGGACTTCCGATCACGACCGTGACGACGATCCCGAAGATCGAGGAAAGCGCGATGCTCGCGACCATCAGCACGACGAAAAACGCGACGAACATCGTGAACAGCTTGAAGAACTGACCGCGCGTCAGTTCCCAGCTTCTTGAAACGATCGCGAGCGGCCCCGCCCCTTCCATCGCCGCCACCGGATTCATGAACATCAGCCGGATGCCGACCAATATGAACAGCGGAACCATCAGCAGCAGCGCGATGCCCGTTCCCGCCGCGACGTTCCCGCCGCTCAGCACCGCGGCCAACATGAGAACAGGAACGCTCGCGACCATGCCCGCAAGCATCAGGAGCAGCGCAGCGCCAACCAGCGGCAGGATCCGGGGCAGCGCCAGCCTGATCGCCTCTCCCACGCTGATTCCCCGACGCAACACCAGATTGTTGAGCGTCAGGCCGCCGGCGATCGACAGGATGACCATCGGAATGATCGCCAGCATCCACGGCCCGGGCTCCGGCGTCTGATCCGGCGCCATGCTGGGCGTGAACTGACCGAGGATCACGCTCGGCAAGCCGACAAAGGCGAACGCGACCGGCATCAGCAACCCGGCTTCGCGCGCGACGAATGCCATCGTCTGGTTCCACGCGTCACTGATCGAGAGATTAATCATCCGGTCTCCTTTGCGGCCGCCCTTCTAGAGCGATTTGGAGTTCGATGGAATCATCGAACGGCTCGCAAATCGCGCAAAACAAAGACGAGGGCATGCGATCCGCGTCCGGCGGATCACTGCATGCTCTAGAGCGGTTCAGGAAAAAGTGGGAACCGGTTTTTCAGTCGCAAGCCCAGGGGTTGCAGCCGCGCCGCGCCGCGCGCACAGGGCGATCCATGAACATCCCCGCAGAGATCGAATGGCGCGTCAGCGACACGCCGGTTTCCTATCCCGAAGCACTGGCGGAGATGGAAGCGCGTGCCGCCGCCGTCGCCGCCGGGGAAGCGGCTGAACTCGTCTGGCTGCTGCAACACCCTCCACTCTACACCGCGGGCACGAGCGCGGACCCGGTCGAACTGATCGACGCACGCTTTCCCGTGTATCCGGCGGGGCGCGGCGGGCGCTACACCTATCACGGTCCCGGACAGCGCATCGGCTATGTCGTGCTCGATCTGAGCAAGCGCGGCCGCGACGTCCGCTGCTTCGTTCACGCGCTGGAAGGCTGGGTGATCGACGCGCTGGCAGAACTCGGCGTCGCCGCCAGGCGTGCCGAGGGCCGGATCGGCATCTGGACCGACGACCATGGTCAGGAGGCAAAGGTCGGCGCGATCGGCGTGCGGGTGCGCCGCTGGGTGACGATGCACGGCTTCTCGGTCAACGTCGATCCCGATCTGTCCCATTTCGGCGGCATCGTGCCCTGCGGCCTTCCGGACTTTCCGGTCACCAGCCTCTCGAAACTGGGCAAAGACAGCGACATGGCAGCGCTGGATGCAGCACTGACGCGCGCTTTTCCGAACTTCCTGACTTCGATGTGCGGTGCACAAAGACAGGGTTGAGGCACATCAAGTTTGTGTTTACGCTGGGTGATGGATTGGGAAAAGGCCAGAGGGCCGCCAGATCCTGGCAACTAGGGAGTTTCAAATGCGTGACATGATCTCGAAGCTGATGACCGGTTCCGCTGTGGCCGGCGCGGCGCTTCTCGTCGCGGCCTGCGGCAGCAGCCAGCCCGCCGAGAACAACACGACCGCCAATGTCGAAGAAATGAATGTCGAAGACGCCATGATGGACGGCACGACCAACGACATGATGACCAACACCGACGCCGCGATGGGCAATGCCGAGAACATGGCAGCCGACAACGCCGCCGATGCCAACGCGACCAACGCGACCAGCAGCGCGTCCTGATCGGATCAGATCGGGCCTCTCCTTGCGGGAGGGCTGACGGAAAGGGCCGCCCGGCATGCCGGTGCGGCCCTTTTTCTTGGCCATGTTCCGGCGCCGTACGACCGGTCGTGCGAACGACACGACGAAAAGGCGCTTCACGCTTGAGCCCGATTCACCTAATCCTTAGGAATTGTGCGAGCGGAAGGCATTGAAGACGATCATGAAGAGTGTGCGTAATATCGTAGCGGGGGTGCTGGCCATCAGCGGCTTCATGGCGTCGGCGAACATCGCCAACGCCCAGATTTTCCTGAAATCTCCGGATTTCAGCGGGGCGCCGGTTACCGGCGGCGAGGCGGGCGTGCTTTCCCCCCTCCCTGGCGCCAAGCCCGAGGAACTTCATGCGGGTCTGGTCTGGAGCCTGCGCGCGGCGCTCAACGTCGCGGCGCTGCAATGCCAGTTCGAACCCTCGCTGCTGACGCTCAACCAGTATAATTATCTGATCAAGGATCGCGCCGGCGAATTCACGAAGGCGTACAACACGCTCAACGGCTATTTCAAACGCACGAACAAGACGCCGAAAGCCGCACAGATGGCGATCGACCAATATGGCACGCGCACCTATCTCGGCTTCTCGACGGTGCAGGGCCAGCTGGGCTTCTGCCTGACCGCCAGCCGCGTGGGCCGCGCGGCCTTGTTCGCACCGAGCAACGGCATGGGCGACATCGCGTCACGGCGCATGCGCGAGTTGCGCAACAGCATGATCCCGATGGGCGAGCAGCAATTCTCGCGCTTCCTGATGCCGCCCTATCAGGCGAAGCGCGTGACCTATGATCCCAAATGCTGGGACAAGAAGAACCTGCTCAAGAAGAACTGCCCCGGCCTGCAATAGATCGGGCAGTAGAGGCCGAACCTGGTGCGGGCTGTGCGAAACCTGAATCACGCAGCCTGCCCTATCCACATGCTTCTGCATCATTTTTTGCGAAATTCGGAGTCCGTTTTTCGCAGAACGCTCTAGCGCAGGCCGAGATGCTTGTGGGTCTGGAGTGAAAGCCGCCATTTCGGCCGCGCCATCGCGAAATCGATCGCGGCGCGCACATTCTCCTCGCCGCGCGCATCGTCCATCGGCTGGACGAGGAGATGGCCGAAATCCCAGCCCTCCATCGCATCGACATCACTGCCCGGCTGCGGCCAGACCAGCTTGAGCTCGTCGCCCGAGCGTTGGACGACATCCGATCCGGCCTTGGGACTGACGCAGATCCAGTCGAGTCCCGCCGGCGCGGCGATCGTGCCGTTGGTTTCCACCGCGACCTCGAAGCCCTCGCCATGCAGCGCGGCGATCAAGGCCTCGTCGAGCTGAAGCAGCGGCTCCCCACCGGTGCAGACGATATAGGCATGGGCCCTGTCCTCACCCCAGATCATGCCGGCCCTGGCGGCAAGCGCGGCCGCGTCGGGATAGCGACCGCCATCGGTGCCATCGAGCCCGACAAAATCGGTATCGCAAAAACGGCAGATCGCGTCGGCGCGATCCTGTTCGCGCCCCGTCCAGAGATTGCAGCCCGCGAAACGCAGGAAGACGGCACGACGCCCAGCCTGACGCCCTTCCCCCTGAAGCGTCAGGAACATCTCCTTGACGGCGTAGCTCATCGCCCGGCGGCGGGCGCGCCGTGATCGACCAGCCCGGCCTCCGCGAACCCCTTGGCGCGCAGCCGGCAACTGTCGCACGTACCGCAGGGCTGGCCCTGCGGCGTGGGATCGTAGCACGACCAGGCGAGCCCGGTATCGAGGCCCAGACGATAGGCCTCTCGCGCGATCTCCGCCTTGCCCAGATGCTGGAGGGGCGCATGGATACGGAACGGCGCGCCTTCGACACCAGCCTTTGTCGCGACCTCGGCAAGGCTTTCGAACGCAGCGATGAATTCGGGGCGGCAGTCGGGATAACCCGAATAGTCGAGCGCATTGACACCGACGAAGATGTCGCGCGCGCCGGCGGCTTCGGCCCATCCGAGCGCGACCGACAGGAAGATCGTGTTGCGCGCCGGAACATAGGTGACGGGGATGCCGTCCTCCACGCCGTCATGCGGCACCGCGATATCGTCGGTCAGCGCCGACCCGCCGAAGCTGCGCAGATCGAGCGGCAGGACCACATGTCGTTCGGCGCCGATCTGGTGCGCGATCCGCCGCGCGGCCGCCAGTTCGACCAGATGACGCTGGTTGTAGTTGATGGTGAGCGCGAGCACGCTGAAGCCGGCCTCACGCGCGAGGCCCGCGCAGACCATCGAATCGAGCCCGCCGGACAGCAGGACGACCGCGCGCCGGGCGCCATTGGATGTATCGCTCGTCATGATCGCCGGGGGCTACGCGCTCAACGGCGCGCTGGCAAGGCCAGCCCCCCATCAACAAACGGGCCGCGTCCGGTTTCGGAGCGGCCCAGGTTAGGCATATAGCCTGCTAGGGAGGAAAGCGTGCCGAACCCGGCACCGTTCCGGTCTAGCGTGAAAGCGTGAACATCCGATTAAGCGTCAACGGCAGGCGCCGGCGTGCCGCGCCTCGTAGCTGACGTTGAACGGCGCGTTGTTCGCGATGCCCTGCGATTCGATCTGCAGGATGCGACTGCTCTCGACGCGAATGCTCGTCCGGCCATGGCCCGCGCCCGGGCAGGTATAATGGACGGTCGCGCGATTGGGCTGGCTGTCGATCACGAAACGCGAACAGGTTCCGCCACCATGCTGGATCTGCACCAGCATCGACGGATCGGCGACGCACAATTTGCGCGGCGGCGTGCTCGAGCCGCGCACGCGCAGTTCCCACATACCGCGCTCGATGCCGCGCAGCGCGGGCAGTTCGGCCGTACGCTCGGCCTGGCCCGCGGGCGCGGCGCTTCCCGCCAGCATCGCCAGAGCCAGACCAGCCACGGGAATCAGGGATCGAAAACGGGTCGCGCGCATCATCTGTTTCCCTCGCCGGAACAGTGCAGACCCGCCGCTGCAACCCAGATGCGGCGAATCGTTACGCAGATCACATAATGCGCGCGGGCGCGGCTTCAAGCCCCGTCAGCTCTCCACCGTCTCCAGCGGAATCGGGAAAATCCGCGCGCAAAAGGCACAGTCGACGCTGATGACGCCGTTTTCGCCCGCCATCTCGCGCCGCTCCTCGGCCGGAAACCGGCCGATGACGTCGCGGATATGCGCGGGATCGCAGCGACAGCCCTTGCGAAGCGACGCCTCGGCCAGCAGCCGGACCTCGTCCTCCTCATTGAACAGCCGCCACACCAGCGTCTCGAGCGGCAAGTCGGGATCGGTCAGTTCCTCGCCCCGGATCGTCTCGCCGAGCATGCGGACATGCTCCCATTCGGGGTGATCGAGCCGGGTATGCAACCGCTCCCGGCCCTGCTCGCCCTCGGGCAGATGCTGAAGCAGCAGGCCACCGACACGGCATCCGTCATCGCCGCCCTGCATGGCGGTGAAGCGGACAAGCGTGGGGATCTGTTCGGATTGGCAGAAGTAATTCTCCGCCGCATCGGCCAGCGATGTCCCCTCCAGCGGCACGATGCCCTGATAGCGCTCGCCCGACACCGCCTGATCGAAGGTGATCGCCAGATAGCCCTTGCCGAACAACGCAAAAAGCGTCGGATCGGCGGGAATCTCGGCAAGCCGGTCGCCATCGAACTTCACATAGCCGCGCAGTTCGCCATCGCGATAATCGCAGACCAGCAGATCGATCACGCCATTCTCGGTCTGCGCCTGCAGCGTCATCTGCCCGGCATCGTCCTTGAGCGTCGAGCCAAGCAGCGCGGTGAGTGCCAGCGCCTCCGCCAGCACCTTCTCGATCACAGGCGGATAGCGGTGCGCGGCGAGAATCTCGTCCAGTACCGGCCCGAGCCGCACCAGCCGCCCGCGCGCATGATGGCCGGGAATGGTGAAACCGAGCAAAGTGTCGAGATTGGCTGTCATGATCTCATTTCCGCGTGGGGCACGCCCCAATGTCCCTCCCGCCCATGCGGGAAGGACAAAGATAGGCTTCAGTTGGCGCGGTTCAACCGATGCGGCCGAGCGCCCACAGCAGGACGGACTTCTGCGCGTGCAGCCGGTTCTCGGCCTCGTCCCAGATCACCGAGCGTGGGCCGTCGATCACCGCGTCGACCACTTCCTCGCCGCGATGCGCGGGCAGACAGTGGAGGAACACCGCATCCGATCGCGCATAGGCCATCAGCTCGCTGGTCACCTGATAGGGCATCATCGCCGCCAGCTTCTCTTCGGCATGATCCTGCCCCATCGAGATCCAGGTATCGGTGACGACCACATCGGCATCGGCGGCAGCGGCGCGCGCATCGCGGAAGATCCGGATATCGGCGCCGCGCGCGCGCGCCGCCTCCACATAACCGCCGCTGGGATCGTAACCCGCCGGGCAGCCGATCGCGACCGAGAATTTGAGCAGCCCGGCGGCCTCGACGATCGAATGGAGCACATTGTTGCCGTCACCCAGCCATGCCCATTTCGAGCCGGGCAGAGCCTTGCCGTGCTCGATCACGGTCAGCAGATCGGCGACGATCTGGCAGGGATGCGAAGCGTCCGTGAGCCCGTTGATCACCGGCACGGTCGCATAATCCGCCATTTCGCGGATCTTCGCATGATCGTCGGTACGGATCATGATCGCATCGACATAACGGCTGAGCACGCGCGCGGTGTCCGCCACCGTCTCGCCGCGGCCAAGCTGCGTCGTGCCGGCATCCATCACGATGCTGGTGCCGCCCAATTGGCGGATCGCCATATCGAACGAGACGCGCGTGCGCGTCGAGTTCTTCTCGAAGATCATGCCCAGAACATGGCCCGCAAGCGGCGCGTCGCGATCGGCCTGCCCGTTGGGCATGCCCTTGCGCGCGGCCTTGCGGTCCAGCGCATTGGCCAACATCGCGGCGACCGCATCGCCGCCCGCATCGGCGAGATCGAGGAAATGCCGGGTCATTCGACGGTTGCCCCATAGGTGGAAGCGCCGAGCGACAGCTTCTCGATAAACTCCGCGACATGCGCATCCTCGATCACCAACGGCGGCAGGACGCGGACGACATTGTCGCCCGCCGCCACGGTCAGCAGCCCGTGCTTGCGCAGGTGCGCGACGAAGGCACGGCTATCCACCTTCATCTTGAGCCCGAGCATCAGCCCACGACCACGCACGCCTTCGAACAGATCGTCATGATTGGGAATGAACTGTTCGAGTGCCTGGACCAGCCGATCGCCCATGCGATTGACCTGTTCGAGGAAACCCGGTTCCAGGATCACGTCGAACACCGCCTGGCCGGCCGCCATGGCAAGCGGATTGCCGCCATAGGTGGAGCCATGGGTGCCGATCACCATGCCGGCCGCCGCCTTTTCGGTCGCCAGGCACGCGCCCATCGGGAAACCGCCGCCGATGCCCTTGGCGGTCGCCATGATATCGGGCTCGATCCCGTATTGCTCATAGGCATAAAGCGTGCCGCTGCGCGCGACGCCACTCTGCACCTCGTCGAGCACCAGCATCAGATCATGCTCGTCGCAGAGCTGGCGCAGGCCCTTCATGAAGGCATCGCTCGCCGGGCGGATGCCGCCTTCGCCCTGGATCGGCTCGACCAGGAAACCGGCGGTGCGTTCGTTCACCAGCGCCCTGGCGCCTTCGAGATCGTCGAACTGGGCATAAGCGAAACCGGGCAACAGCGGTTCGAACCCGTCGCGCATCTTCTCCTGATTGGTCGCGCTGATCGTGCCGAGCGTGCGGCCGTGAAAGGCGTTGGAGAAGGCGATCAGCTCATGCTTGTGGCCGTTGCCCTTGACGTGATGATAGCGGCGCGCGGTCTTGATCGCGCATTCGACGGCTTCCGCGCCCGAATTGGTGAAGAAGACGGTGTCGGCGAAGGTGTTTTCCACCAGCCGCTGCGCGAACGCCTCGCCCTGCGGCGAACCGTAGAGATTGGAGACATGCATCAGCGTCGCCGCCTGATCCTGGATCGCCCTGGTCAGGTGCGGATGGCCGTGCCCCAGCAGGTTCACCGCGATGCCGCTCGCGAAATCGAGATATCGTTCGCCGCGTTCGCCGATCAGGTAGCACCCCTCGCCTCGGACCGGACGCACCTCACTCCGCGGATAGACGGGCATGAGAGGCGTGATGGTCATCGCTTGGGTACTCCTCCTTGAGATCGGCAGAAACGCAAAAAGGCGACCCGTGACGGTCGCCTCGCGCGCAGCGCGCTATACAGGCGCGCACGCGGCTCAACAACCCCGCCTGTTTCCGCTTCAGCGCGCGATGGCGGGGATCGGCGTGGAGACCATGCGCGCCGCCTTGCGATCGATGCTCCATAGCGTGCGCGGCGCCACGGGATCCCAGTCGATCGCCTGTCCGGGCGTGGACACCGGAAGCGTCGCGACCAGTTCGAGCCGCGTGCCCGCCTCGGGCAGCCGCAATGCATAGATTTCAGGCCGGTCATGGCCGCTCACATAAAGCAGCCCGTCATCGCCCCACGCCGCTCCGGACGCGCTTTTCGGCGCGAAGCGCTCGAGGACAGCGCTCGGAAACAGCCAGGATTCGAGCGGGCGGAACGCCGCATCCATCTTCACCAGCGTGGTGAAGCGATGGTCACGCCCGGGCTCGCCGCCGCGATCGTCATAATTGGCGAACACCGCCCACCAGGCGCCGCGATGCCAGTCGAGCACGGTCAACGATCCGTACATCCGCCCCAGGCTGTGGGTGCGGATATGGCGCAGCGTCTTCGCGTCGAAGATCTCGACGCTGCTCGCCATCGGCACCTGCGGATAGTTGGAAGCGGCGCAGACCAGTTGGGCCTTCACCACCGCGCAACTGTTGATATGCGGGAACAAGGCACGGTCGCCCTGCCAATGCGCCACGCGCCGACCGCTCAGCTTCTCGTATTTGCCGATCTCCGCATTGTCGATCGCGTAGACATGAGCGGCGCCGGCCGCCACGCCCTGCCCCGCTTCGGGCGCGGCGATGGCGGCGAGCGAAAGGGCGAGCGCGGCGATCAAAAGCGCACCGACGCGCCGGAATAGAAGGTCCGGCCATAACGCTCGTTCTGGATGATCCAGTCGCGCCGGCCGCCCTGATACTGGCGGGTCGGCTCGTCGGTCAGGTTCTGCGCCTCGAAGAACAGCTTGATATTCTCGGTGATCGCGAAGCTCGCCTTGGCGTCCAGGCGGCGGAGATCGTCATTATGCTGATCGGTCAGCGCGTTCGCGCCCAGCGAAATCAGCGCGCGGCCGGTATGGTGATAGGCGATCGACGCCTCGATCGGGCCCTTCTGATAGAAGAGCTGCGCGCCGAAGAGCAATTCGGACTGTTCGGGGAAGGCGGCGGGATCGACGCGGCCCGGCACCGTCAGATCGGAATCGATGAAGGTCACATTGGCTTCGATGCCGAAGCCGGACCAGAAGCCGGGCAGGAAATCGAACTGCTGGCGATAGGCCGCCTCAAGCCCCAGTATCTCGGCACTGTCGCCGTTGAGTTTCTGCGAAAAGCCGAGGATCGCATAAGTCCGCCCGCCATAGGGCGTGTTCAGCAGCGTGTAGCTGCTGGTGTAGATCGGATTCTTGATGAACTTCGCGAAGGCGCCGATCGAGAGCATACCGCCCTTGGCGAAATACCATTCAGCCGTCGCATCCAGCCCATCGGACACATAGGGCTTGAGCTGCGGATTGCCGAGCGAGACCGATCCGTCGAACGTGCCGTCGCCATTGTCCTCGTACGAGATCGCGCCGCCCGGCGTCAGGTCCGAATAATTGGGCCGCCCCACGCTGCGTGTATAGGCGAAGCGCATGACCATGTTCCGCGCCGGTTCGACCCGCACGATCAGGCTGGGCAGGAAATCGGTATATTTGTGGCGCTCGGTCACCGGCACCACCGTCGTGCCGTTCTGGAGCTGGAAGCCCTGGATGGTCAGGTCCGTGCGCTCGACGCGCAGGCCCGGCGTGACCGTGATCGCGCCGAAATCGAGATTGGCCATGACATAGCCCGACGCGATATTCTCATCGAGATCGATGTCGAGCAATGTCGCGTTGGCGAGCGAGGTCGCGGTGTCGATCACGAAATACTTGGCGTTGGCCGGATCCTTGGTGAAGGCCGCGATCGCATCCGCGCCGATCGTCGGCGTGATCAGATATCCGCGTCCCCGGCGCGGATAGGAGGTCACCGGATCGCCCTGGAGATTGAACTGGCCGAGCGTGAAGCGCGTCGCCGCGTTGGCGCCGCGCGCATAGACGGTGTTGTTGGAATCGAAATCCTTGTCGGTCGCCCGATATTTGCCGCCGAGCTTGATGAAGCTGTTCTCGCCAAGCGCCAGCTTGCGCGTCACGTCCAGCCGGCCGGTCCAGATATATTCGTCGCCGCTTTCGTCCTGCACCGTATATTGGCGGAAACCGAGGCCGGCCGGGGTGAGCGGCGTGCGCGGCGTCGCCGTGAACAGCTTGTCCGAAAAGTCGAAATCGACGGCGCCGGGATTGCCACGGAACTGCCAGAGCTCGTTGGGCTCGACCACCCGATTGTGCGAGCGCGCGAGACCATAGTCGAAAATCCAGTCGTCCAGTTCGGTCTTGCCGCCGAGCATGCCGACCAGGACCGATTTTTCCTTATATTCCAGCCGCAGATCCGAACGCTGCTCGGTCACGGTGGAAACACCGGTCACACCATCGGGATTGAGCGTCACGGTGCCGGCGGCACGCTGGGCGGCGGTGGCGAAATCGATCCGGTAGCGCTGGCGATACTCGTTCTCGGTGAACTTGCTGTAGAGGCCGCGAACATAGAGTTGCGTGGTGGTGCCCACGCGCCAGTCCAGCGAGCCGACCGCGCCGATCCGCTCGCGTTCGAGCTGATAGTCGGTGAACTTGTTGTTGATGGGCATGCCGCCGCGCTTCGCGCCCGGATAATCGGCCCAGTCGTCAGGGAAGACGCCGAAGCTCTGGAAATCGCGCTTCGAATAGGCTCCGCCCACCAGGATGCCGAACTGCTCATCGGCGCCGAAGCGGCCGCCGATGCTGATATCGCCACGGATCGGCGCCTTGTCGTTGAGAGTCTGATAGCCGACCTGCGCATTGGCGCTGACGATGAAGGGCTCGCGGAAGTCGAACGCGGTCTGGGTGACGAGATTGACGGTGCCGCCGATGCCCTGTCCGTCGAGATCCGCCGTCTTGGCCTTGGTCACCTCGACCCGGTTGAGAAGCTGGCCGGACACCACGTCGAGCGGCAGCCGCCGCGTATTGCCGTCGGGATTGCCGAGTTCGAAGCCATTGACGGTATAATTGTTGAGATCGGAGGGAATGCCGCGGATCGCCACGTAACGCCCTTCGCCCTGATCGTACTGAACGCCGACGCCGGGCAATCGCTCGATCACCTCGGCGACGTTGCGATCGGGCAATTGGCCGATCTCGTCGGCGGCCGCGACATCGAGGATCCCGATCGCGTCACGCTTGAGCTCGATCGAGCGTTCCTGTTGCGCGCGCTGTCCGGTCACGACGATCTCGTCGCCCGGCGCTTCACCGCCCGCCTCCTGCGCCAGCACCGGCGCTGCCGCCAACATCGCAAGCAGCGAGACGCCACCGGAAAGAATCATGCGCATATCGAACCCCTTTTTTGTCGAGGGGGCCGATAGGCAGGCGCGATTGCAGCGTGGTGTTAGATCGGTTGCGCTTTCATGACGCTTTGACGGCAGCCACCGTCACACAGCCTGTTCGCGAACATGGGGGTCAGGCGGCGTCCGCCGTGGCCGTGGCACTGCGCCCATCCGCGCGGGGATGCGGCTCAGCACGGGGTGGCCGGATCGCCGCTTCCCCCGCCGAACGGCGATAGACGCCGGGCGTCACCCCCGTCGTACGCTTGAACGCCTTGGAAAAGGCGGACTCGTTCTCATAGCCGATCCGGTGCGCCACTTCCGCCACCGACCCCTGTTTCCGGCGCAGCATCGTGCCGGCGCGGAACATCCGCCAGCGCGTCACATAATCGAGCGGGGTCAGGCCGACGCGCTCACGGAAACGCGCGGCGAAGGCGGAGCGCGACATGCCCGCGATCCCGGCCAGTTCCTCGACAGTCCAGCCATGTTCGACGGAGGTATGGATCGCGCTGAACACCGATGCGAGCCGCGCATCGCCGAGCGCGCCCAGCCATCCGCCGGCCTCGTCGCCCGCGCTTTGCGCATAGGCGCGGATCGCCTGGATGAAGAGAATGTCCGCCAGCCGGCTCACCACGATCGATGTGCCCATTTCGCGCCGCCCCGTTTCGGTGGCGAAAAGCTGCAGCGTCGTCTGGATCATTTGCGAACGATCGTCGTCCATCCGCGTCAGGATCAGTTCCGGCATCAGGTCGAACAAAGGCTTCGCGCCCAGCGTGTCGAACATGAACCAGCCGGTGACCACCGTCGCCGGCTCGCCACCGCCACCCAGCCGGACCACATGATGGCTGTGCTCGCGCAGGGCATCGAAGCAGAAACGCGTCGGGGAATCGGGCCGATCCTGCAGTGAATATTGGGCACCGTGCGCGATGACGTAGCAATCGCCGGCCGTCAGCGCGATCGGTTCGCCGCCATCCACCGTCAGCCAGCAGCCGCCGCGCACGACCAGCCCGAACCGCGCCGCACGCCCACGGACAAAGGCGACGCCCCAGGGCGCGCTGCCCTCGATCCGGCAATAGAGCGCGGTATGGGTCCGCATCGCACCAAACACGTCGTCGATCGCGTCCATTCTCAGTCTCCTGGACGATCAGCAAGGAAACACGGTTTTCTACTCATAGATCATCCAGAGTCGCAAGCGTATTGCGCCGATCGCAATCAAACCTGACCCGCACCGAATGGGAGTATCCCGATGAAACGCATCCTTTCCCTCTGCCTTTCCGCGCTCGCGGTCGTTCCCGCACCGGCATTCGCGGCCCCCGCGGGCATCGCGACCATCGGCGGCGATGCGCCCCTGCCCGCGCAGATCGTGATCGACAGCAAATTGTGGCGTTGCGCCGACGGCAAGTGCCAGGGGCCGGCCGATCAGCGACGCGTCGCCGCCGAACGGACCTGCAAGGATCTGGCGCGCAAGGTGGGGACGGTCGAAACCTTCGCGATCGGCGAGATGACGCTCGACAGCGAACAGCTCGCGACCTGCAACAAGGGCGCCAAGGCGTCCTGATCTTCAGCACCGACGGCTGTTCGGCTCGCTGGAGCAGGCCGCGCGAAATCCGAATCGCGCAGCCTGCTCCAGATATTTGTGATCGCATCGTTTTCGCGGAAAACCGGTTCCCACCCCCGCCTACGCGGGGGCAGGCTTTTCCACACGATGCTCTATGGGCCGAATGGCCGTCGGTTCTAGCTTTTGATCTTCCAGCCCGAGCGCAGCAGCGCATAGCAAAGCACGCCGAGCGCCGCGTTGAGCGCGAGCAGCAGCAGCGCGCCGAACAGGATCGGCGAATCCGCCTCGCTCAGAAATCCGTAGCGAAAGCCGGAGATGACATAGAAGAAGGGATTGGCATGGCTGATCCCCTGAAACAGCGGCGCCAGCCGATCGACCGAATAGAAGGTGCCCGACAGCAGCGAGAGCGGCGCGATCACGAAATTGGTGACGGCGGCGGCATGGTCGAACTTCTCCGCCCAGATCGAGGTCAGCACGCCGAGCAGCGCCAGGAACAGCGATCCCATCAGGCCGAACCAGAGGATCGCCCAGGGGTGGCTGGGTGTTACATGGACGCCGGGCCACAGCGCCATAGCGCCCCAGACGGCGAGCCCGACCAGGATCGCGCGGGTGACGGCCCCGGCGCACAAGGCCGCCAGCAGCTCGCTCGTCGACAACGGTGGCATCAGATAATCGACGATGGTTCCCTGGATCTTGCCGACCAGGAGCGAGAAGCTGGAATTGGCGAAGGCGTTCTGCATCATCCCCATGATGATGAGGCCGGGCGCGATGAAATCGGGGAAGGGAACGCCCATCACCGTACGGCCGGAACCACCCAGCGCGACCGAGAAAATCACCAGAAACAGCAATGTCGTGATCGCGGGCGCCCAGATCGTCTGGAGCTGGACCTTGAAGAAACGCCGCACCTCCTTGATATAGAGGGCACGCAATCCACCCCAGTTCACGTTGCGGATCAGCGGCACGCCAGGCTCGCGCCCCATGACGGGCGAGAACCCGCCGGGCGCATCCGTCGTTGAATCGGGGTGGTCGTTCATCGCCTGATCGCCTATCGGCTTCGCATGCAGCCCGCAAGCCGGACGATACGGGCACAGAGATTTGATTTTTTGAGGAGCATCCATGGCCTGGACCGACGAACGCATCGACCAGCTCAAGACCATGTGGGAAGGCGGCATGACCGCCAGCCAGATCGCGGTGGAACTCGGCGGCGTCAGCCGTAACGCCGTGATCGGCAAGGCGCACCGGCTGGGCCTCCAGTCGCGCCCTTCGCCCGTGAAGGAAAAGGACGGCAATCCGCCGCCCAAGAAGCCGGCGGCACCCAAGAAAGCGGAAGCGGCGCCGCAGCCGGCCGCCGCCCCGGCGCCGCGCCCGGCGCCTGCGCCGCGCCCGCCGGTTGCCGCCGCCCCGGCGGCGCCCGCCACCCCGGCTCAGCCCGCCGAACCCATTCTGCGCTCGATCGGCCCCGGCGGCTTCCTGCGCCAGGGCCCGGGCGACCAGCAGGCGCCGATCCCGCCCGCCCCGCCCCGCCGGCTGGTTCCGGCCAAGCCCAGCGCCGAGATCGCGGGCAAGACCAGCCTGCTCGATCTCAATGATCGGATCTGCAAATGGCCGATGGGCCACCCCGGCGAACCCGATTTCCACTTTTGCGGCGTCCAGGTGAATCCGGGCTTTCCCTATTGCGTCCAGCATTGCGGCCAGGCCTATCAGGCGCAGCTTCCGCGCCGCGACCGCCGGCCGCCCCCGCCCCTGCCCTTTGGCGGGCCGCGCGTGCGCTGAAACAAAAAAGGCCGGCGTTTCCGCCGGCCTTTTTCTTTGCCCGTCGATCCGTTCAGAAACGGAACGATGCCGTCGCCCGGATGCTGTGATAGCGGAACTTGTCGTCGCTGCGCTGCATGTCCGTGCCGCTGGAATTCACCAGCAGGAACGGATTGGTCGGCGGCGCGGTGCCGGGGCCGGCACGCACGACATAATCGTCATTGTTGAGATTGGTGTAAAGATATTGGAGGCCGATCGAGAAATTCGATCCGATCTTCTGATCGACGCCACCACCCGCGGTCCACCCCCAGGCGTCCGAATTGCCGTTGTCAGTGAAGCTGTTCGCGGTGTTCGTGGTGCTGAAGCTGTTGCGAACCTTGCCATAGGCGCCGCCACCCGTCGCATAGAACAGCGTCTTGCCATTGGGCGTGTAGCCCGCGCGCAGGCGCAGGCCTGCGCTGTACTTCAGGCTGCGGGTGAGCGTGTAGGAAGCCGGCGTCGTGCTGAACCCGCTCACGCTGTCACGAATATCGTTCTTGCCGAATTCGCCGACCGCACCCAGCACGAAATTGCCCATCTGCTTGTCGAAGCCGACATGGCCGAAATATTCGATTCCGTCCTTGTCGTTGCGGCACGCGGTTGGTGCCGTGCTGGTGGCGGCACCGTTGCAGAACCCCGGCGAGAACGCGTTTGCGCCGCCCGAGGTGTTGACCACATTATTGAAATCGCCGTCCTGGTTGGTATCGAACAGGATCGACGAACCCTGGTCGTTCGGCTGGACCGTCGCGCCGACCGACCCGCCGACGTAAAAGCCCGTCCAGCTGTCTTCAGTCGATTGGGCCATAGCAGGGACAAACGAACACCCCGCGGCGAGAACCGCCGCGGTGGCAAGAAACTGGGTACGCATACGCTACTCCTTACACGCGAAAAGCCCCCTCCCAACGCGTGCGCCGCAGCAATCGATCCACACCGGATTGATCTTTGTTAAAACGTTGCAGTTTTGCCACAATTACCACCGGGCACCGCTTTTATGCGGAGAGTTTCCGACGCACTTCAGAAGCGCATCGATGCCGTCACCTTCAGCCATTTCAACCGAAGTTCGGCATCGGCCCGCTCGGCTTCCCGATCCCTGAAATATCCGGTGTCGGGCGGAAGATAGCGACGCCCCCGATCCGGACGGTTCCGCGCGGCGAATGGATCCGGCCGGTCCGTCATGCAAGGCGATCGGGGCCGGGCATCACGCGCCTTCGCACAGGACGGCATCGAGATCGTGGCGACACGCAGTTGCGGTCGCTTCGTCGGAACGGCATCGGCCGGCACTAACGGCGCCCCGACGCTCATCATCGCCGCCACCAGTGTGAACGCCCGCATTCCCGCCTCCAGCATTTCGGACAGGTTTCGCAACGCACATCGCCGCGGTTTCGATCCCGATGCCCCGTAACGGCGGCTTGCCAGCGCGACTCCGCTCCATCATAGCTAGTTCATGTCCGACGATCTGTTCGCTTCCGTTTCCCAGACATCCGGCAATTACGACGCTTCCGCGATCGAAGTCCTGGAAGGGCTGGAGCCCGTACGCCGTCGCCCCGGCATGTATGTCGGCGGCACCGACGAGCGCGCGCTGCATCACCTGGCCGCCGAAGTGCTCGACAATGCCATGGACGAAGCCGTGGCCGGCCATGCCACGCGCATCGAAGTCACGCTGGAGCCGGGCAACCGGCTGACCATCGTCGACAATGGCCGGGGCATCCCGGTCGATCCGCATCCCAAATTCCCGGGAAAATCGGCGCTCGAGGTCATCATGACCACGCTCCATTCGGGCGGAAAATTCGCGGGCAAGGCCTATGCGACATCGGGCGGCCTGCACGGCGTGGGCGTCTCCGTCGTCAATGCGCTCTCCGTCGAGACCGTCATCGAAGTCGCGCGCAACAAGGAGGTGTTCCGCCAGAGCTTCGCCCGGGGTCATGTGATGTCGCCGCTTGAAAAGCTGGGCCCGACCCAGAACCGGCGCGGCACCAGCGTCTCGTTCGTGCCGGACCACGAGATCTTCGGCGATGTCCTGCATTTCAAGCCGCAGCGGCTATATCGGCTCGCGCGGTCCAAGGCCTATCTGTTCGCGGGCGTCGAGATCCGCTGGAAATGCGCGCCCGAACTGATCGGCGACGACACCCCGGCCGAGGCGGTATTCCAGTTCCCCGGCGGCCTGGCCGACCATTTGCGCGAACAGCTTGGCGGGCGAGAATGCGCGACCAGCGATTTCTTCGCCGGATCGCAGGACTTCCCGGATGCGCAGGGTCGCGTCGAATGGGCGGTCGCCTGGCCGCTCTGGTCCGAGGGCAGCTATAGCTGGTATTGCAACACCATCCCGACGCCCGATGGCGGCACGCACGAAGCCGGCTTGCGCGCCGCGCTCGTGCGCGGCATCCGTGCCTTCGGCGAACTGGTCGGCCAGAAAAAGGCGAAGGACATCACCGCCGAGGACGTGATGACCGGATCGGAGTTGATGCTCTCCGTCTTCATCCGCGATCCGCAGTTCCAGAGCCAGACCAAGGACCGGCTGACCTCGCCGGAAGCGTCGACATTGGTCGAGCGCGCGGTGCGTGACCATTTCGACCATTTCCTTGCCGACAATATGGATCGCGGCAAGGCGCTGCTCGGCTTCGTGCTCGAACGGATGGACGACCGGCTGCGTCGCAAGGCCGAACGCGACGTGAAGCGCAAGACCGCGACGTCGGCGCGCAAGCTGCGCCTGCCGGGCAAGCTCACCGATTGTTCGGCGGACGATCCCGCCGGCACCGAACTCTTCATCGTCGAAGGCGACAGCGCGGGCGGCAGCGCCAAGCAGGCGCGCGACCGCAAGACCCAGGCTATCCTGCCGATCCGCGGCAAGATCCTGAACGTCGCATCGGCCAACAGCGCGAAGATCGGCGCCAATCAGGAGATCGCCGATCTGGCGCTGGCGCTGGGTTGCGGCACGCGCGAGAAATGCGTGCCCGACAATCTGCGCTACGAACGCATCGTGATCATGACCGACGCCGATGTCGACGGCGCGCATATCGCGACGTTGCTGATGACCTTCTTCTTCCAGGAAATGCCGGATCTGGTGCGGCGCGGTCATCTCTACCTCGCCCAGCCCCCGCTCTACCGCCTCGTCGCCGGCAGCAAGAGCGCCTATGCGCGCGACGACGCGCACCGCGCCGAACTGGAAAGGACCGAGTTCAAGGGCAAGAAGGTCGAGGTCAGCCGCTTCAAGGGCCTGGGCGAGATGAATCCGCAGCAGCTCCGCGAAACAACGATGGATCCCAAGACCCGCGGCATGATCCGCATCACGCTGCCCCAGGAATATGAGGAACGCGCACAGGTGCGCGATCTCGTCGACCGGCTGATGGGCAAGAATCCCGAGCACCGTTTCCAGTTCATCCAGGAGAATGCGGCGCAGGTCGACGAAGAGGTGATCGACGCCTGAGCACCGGATCATCGCGCCGTTCCGGCCGGATCGCGCCGCGATGCGGATAGTCGCGGCACTGCTGATGCTGTTCGCCGCACTGGCGCCCGCGCAGGCGCAGGGCGATCCCGACGTGGCGCTGCGCGCCCGCGCCGCCGAACTTCCCGCGATCCTGAGCGGCCGGGCGGACGCAACGACCTATTTTTCACCGGTGTTCTTCTCCGACGTGCCGATGGCGCGTTTCACCGCGATCGCACGCAGCCTGATCGACCAGAACGGCCCGGTCCTCCGCATCCAGAAGATCGTGCCTGAGGGCAATGGCATCGGCACCGTGCAGGTCGGCTATGAACGCGCCGTGGTGACGATCCGCCTTGTGGTGGAGCGTGATCCACCATACCGCGTCGGCGGTTTCCTCGTCACCGGCAGCCAGGCAAGGGACGACAGCCTCGGCAAGCTGCTCGATGACGTGAAGGCGCTGCCCGGCAGCAGCGCCTTCGCCATCGCCGAACTCGGCGACGGCCCGCCGCGCTGGATCCTCCAGCACAATCCAGACCGGCAGATGGCGGTCGGATCCGCTTACAAGCTCTATATCCTGGGTGAGATCGCGCGCCAGATCGCCGCGGGCGAGCATCGCTGGGACGAGGTCGCCAGGCTTGGTGCCGCATCGCTGCCATCGGGGATCACGCAAAGATGGCCGAAGGCGTCGCCGCTGACGATCCACAGCCTGGCGACGCTGATGATCTCGCTGAGCGACAATACGGCGACCGACACGCTGCTCGATATCGCCGGGCGCGAAAAGGTGGGCGCATATCTGCGCGATACCGGCCATGCGGCGCCGGACAAGGCATTGCCGATCCTGAAGACCGCCGAAGCCTTTTCGCTCAAGATGCCCGCCAATGCCGCGCTGCGCGACCGATGGATCAAGGGCGATGCCGATCAACGCGCCAGGCTCCTCGAAACGGCGGCGGCCGACCTCGTCATCGAACGCATCGATTTCGCCAAGCTCGGTAGCATGCCGCTGCATATCGACACGGTCGAATGGTTCGCATCGCCGGCGGACACCACAGCCGTCTTCGATCGCCTGCGCAAGACGGCCGGCCCGGACGCGCTGGCGATCCTGGGCGTCAGCCCCGGCGTCGACGCGCTTACCGCCGCGCGCTTCGACTATATCGGTTTCAAGGGCGGATCGGAGGCCGGCGTGATCTCGCTCAACTATCTGCTGCGCGACAAGAGGGGCCGCTGGTTCGCTGTGACCGGCGCGTGGAACACCGCCCGCGATGTGGAAGGCCCGCGCTTCAACGGGCTGATGGTTCGGGCGCTCGCACTGGTCGGGCGTTAATCGGGATCGGCCGGCCGCGGTGGCGTCGTCCGCAACGCGTGATACATCGCCCGGCGCGCCATGCCGAAGATCATCAGGCCACCGCCCGCCGCAAGTGCGAGGATCGCGCCCAGCCGCCACATCGCCGGATCCTCGGCGCGCTTGCTCGCCAGCGCAAGCAATGCGCCGACGCATGCCAGCGCAATCCCTGCATAACGCGTCTTTCGCGCAATGCCGCGCAACTCACGACGATAATCGGCACGCTGTCCGGGATCGGAAAGGTCGGGCAGTGGCGGCGATCCGGTCATCGCCATTCCGATGCGAGCAAACCGAAGATCAGGCTGTCACGCACGCCGATATGCGTTTCCCACTCGCCGCGCAGATGCCCTTCCAAGCGGAAACCCAGCCGTTCGAGTAGCCGGACAGAGCCAGTATTTTCGGGATCGCAATCGGCGAAGATGCGGCGCAGCCCCATTGCCGAAAAGCCGTGATTGACGACGGCGGCGACGGCTTCCCCGGCATAGCCCGATCCCCAGCGATCGCGATGAAGGATATAGCCGAGTTCGCGGATGCCGGGGCGGTGCTCGCCCAGCACGACCCAGCCAAGCGCGGGGCCGCCCTCGGTGATCGCCCAGGTCAGCCATTCATCCTGCGCGGCATTACCGACCACATAGTCGCGCGTCTGATCGATCGAGACGTGCGGTGGGGAGGACCAGAAACGCATCGTCTCGTCGTCGGACAACACGTCATGCAGCGCATCCGCGTCACTCTCGGCCAAAGGGCGCAAGACAAGGCGGGCAGTCGATAGCAAGGGCAGACTCATGGATTCTCCGGCTTGATCCCGCGCATCTTCGCGACCGAGGTGGCGATATCGGGTTGCGCGCAATAATCACGCTCGAACGGCGTCAGCGGCGCCGCATCGCGGATCTCCGGATCCTCCGGCTCGAGACAACGAAATACGGCCTCCCGATCGCCAACCATGTCGATCGGCATTCGTCCATTTTCTCGACGCGCGATCGGTTTCGCGAGCGCTCTCAAAAAACTGCTCCAACCTTCTCGGTTGTCAGCCGCCTGCTCTTCGTCGCCACCGGCATTCGGTGCAATGACGATACTGGATCGCAACGCTTCCGCATCATCGAACCGCCCCAGTTCCCGAAGTGCGTTGGCGGCGCGCGCACGGAGCGCGATCGATGTGAAATCCGTGTCGCTCACCGGCATGGTGCGCACCATCTCCACAAATTCGCCAGCATAGCGATGCGCCTGTTCTCCGGCGGCATCCTTGTTCTTGGCTTCCCAGGTTGCCGACAGGAGCAGCCATGGCGCCTTTTCCACGTCGCCCAGCGACTTCGCCAGCCAATACGCCAGATAATAGCGGGTTTCACGTCCGCGAAGCGCACGATATTCGTCGCTGATCACGATCGACGTCAAACGCTTCACCTTGGCGGCATCGAAATTTTCGTAGAGCACCAGACCGTTGCCGGGGCATTGCGGCAGGACGATCGGAAACGTGCCCGAACCCATCGGCATGCCGTCCGGCGCAGCCCCCCAGGTGGTGATGCTGCCCAAACTCTGATGCACGAAGCGCTCACCGCCAACCGGGCACTTTATCGTCTTGTCATAAAAGGTACTGGCGATCGCCGGCCCCGCCATCAGCAGACCCGCCAACACACCAACGATCGTCCGCATCCTAACCCCCGAGCGCCGCGACCAGCGCTTTCACCTTCTTCTGACGCCATTGCGGCAAGGGCGCGATCAGCCAATAGGTGAGCGGCGACGGTCGCGCCTCACCCACCAGGGAGACCCGCCCCGACGCGATGTCGCTCGCGGCGAGCAACGCCGGAACGCAGGCGCGGCCGAAACCGGCAGCGGCCGCGTCGATCGCCAGGCCGGCATCGGCGACGCTGACCTGCGCGGCATCGGCATCGGCCGGGCAGCCGGGCCATGAAATCCGGGCATCGGCGCCGTCCGGCGCAGCCACGGTGACGAAACCGCCCTCCGCCAGCGCCACGCCCTCATGCTCGCCCGGCCCCTGGACAAAGCGAATGGCGAGGTCGAGATTGGCTTCGGTGAAGTCGAGATCGCCTTCGGCCGCGATCAGCGTGAAGCGCAGTTCCGGATCGGACCGGCCATATTCGGCCAGCCGAGGGCCAAGCCATTTCGCGGTGAAGTCGCGCGGCGCGGCGATCGTCAGGGATTTGCTGCTCTGCCCCGCCTGCATCGCGCGGACCGATTCCTCGAACTGAAGGAAGCCGGCGCGCAGCGCGTCGAGACCGGCATCGCCCTCCGGCGTCAGTTCCAGCCCCTTGGCGGTGCGGCGGAACAGGACGACGCCCAGCGTATCCTCAAGCGCGCGGATCTGCTGGCCGACCGCCGCCGGCGTCACCGCGAGTTCGTCGGCCGCGCGCGTGAAGCTGAGATGGCGGGCGGCCGCGTCGAGGACGCGCAGGCCGTTCAGGGGAAGGTGCGTACGCTTCATGCCGTCACTCCGCCCCGACCGGCGCCAGCAGCGGGAAGCGGGGAATCTTCACGTCGAAACCCGAACCATCCTCGCCGATCATATGATAGCTGCCCTGCATCGATCCCGTCGGCGTGCTGAGCGGGCAGCCGGACACATAGTCATAGGCCGCGCCCGGTGCGATCACCGGCTGTTCGCCGACGCCCCCCTCGCCCTCCACCGAATGGCGGGCGCCGCGGCCATCGGTGATCACCCAATGGCGCGCGAGAAGCTGGACTGCGGCATCACCGCCATTCTCGACACGGATATGATAGGCCCAGAACCAGCGCCCACGCTCCGGCTCCGACTGTTCGGGCAGATAGCTCACCGACACCCGCACGGTGACGCCGCGCGTGGTTTCCGCATAGGGAAACAGCGCGTTCATCGAGCGGGAGGGCGTGTTCATAGCCCGACCGCGCGCAGCGCCTGGTCGAAATCCTCGATCAGGTCGTCGGGATCCTCCAGGCCGACGTTCAGCCGCAGCATGCCTTCCTCCACGCCCATCTCGGCGCGCACTTCGGCGGTCAGGCCGGCATGCGTCGTCGAACAGGGGTGCGTCATGAGACTGCGCGAGTCGCCGATATTGTTCGAGATGTCGACAAGCTTCAGCGCATCGAGCAGGCCGTGTGCCTGGGCGCGACCGCCATCGAGATAGATCGAGAAGATCGGCCCGCACGCCTTCATCTGGCGCATCGCCAGCGCGTGCTGCGGATGGCTCTCCAGCCCCGGATGCAGGATGCGCGGAACGCGCCCTTCCAGGAAACGGCCGACCTTCATCGCATTCTCGCTCTGGCGATGGATACGAAGATCCAGCGTCTCGAGTCCCTTGAGCACGACCCAGGCGTTGAACGCCGACAGAGTCGGGCCGGTGTTGCGCGTGAAGGGCAGCAGCACATCGTCGATAAAGGCGCGCGTACCGCACACCGCGCCGGCCAGCACCCGGCCCTGTCCGTCCATCATCTTCGTCGCTGAATAGGCGACGACATCGGCGCCGAAGTCCATCGGACGCTGCAGCACCGGGGTGGCGAAGGCGTTATCGACCACGGTGGTGATGCCGTTTTCGCGCGCGATGCCGCACACCGCCGCCATATCGACGATGTCCATCGTCGGATTGGCCGGGGTTTCGAAGAAGAACACCTTCGTATTGGGCTGGATCGCGTCGCGCCACGCGTCGGTATCGCGGCCGTCGATGATCGTCGAGGTGATGCCGAAGCGCGGCATCAGCGAGTCGGTGAGCCAGCGGCACGATCCGAAGGCGGCGCGACCGGCGACGACATGGTCACCCTGGCTGAGCTGGCACAGCAGGGCCGCGGTCATCGCCGCCATGCCCGACGCCTGGCACCGCGCAGCCTCCGCCCCTTCGAGCAGGGCGATGCGCTGTTCCAGCATCTCGACCGTGGGGTTCTGCAGCCGGCTATAGGTCATGCCCTGCTGCTCGCCCGCGAAACGCGCGGCCGCGTCGCCCGCGCAGTCATATGCGTAGCCGGAGGTCAGGAAGAGCGCTTCGCTCGTCTCTCCCCATTCCGAACGCGCGGTTCCGCCGCGCACGGCCTGCGTCGCCGGACGCCATGTTTCGGTGATCGAACGATCCTGGCCAGTCTTTCTTTTCATCGCGCGCCGCTTTGCAGCGCAGAGGCCGGGTGCGTCAATGCGCGATGCGCGTCCGACGCCCCCTGAAAACACAAAACCCCGCCGGGCGGGTTGCCGGGCGGGGCTTTGAAAGGGGGTTTTGGCCAGGCCGGGGATGCTCCGCATCCGCGCCCTGGAACGCTCAGGCGCCCCGCTGGCCTGACCGGGCTTCGATGAGCAAGCTCATCAAGGCCCGGTTCAAGCGGCGAAGATCACGCCGATGGTGAGCGCCTGGGTGGCGAGAACCAGCACGATGCTGATCGCCGTTTCGAACGACTTCATTTCATTTCTCCTGTGAAGCGTGCCCGTACAGGCAGGCGTGCGCGAACACGTCCACCTGAGCGGGTATCTTCTTTCCCTGCGAACTGCGGACATTGCCGCGCACCGCATCTTGTCATGCGGTGAGGTTGAGATAATATTATTTCAAACTATCGCAACTTTGAAACCGGCAATCGCACATGCATCTTTTGCAACCGGGGTTCAGGCGAGTTGTTCGCCGATCGGCAGGCTGCGAATCCGTTTGCCGCTTGCCGCATGGATCGCATTGGTCAGCGCGGCCGTGAACGGCGGCAGGCTGGGTTCGCCCATGCCCCGCGGCGGCGCATCGCTCGGCACGATATGCGTTTCGACCAGGGTGGCGGCCCGATCGATCCGCATCATCGGATAATCGGCGAAGTTGCTCTGCTCCACCTGCCCGCCGCGAATCGTGATCGCCTGCCCCAGCGCGGTCGACAGCGCATCGTTGATCGCCCCTTCGTTCTGCATCGCGACCCCGTTGGGATTGACGACGATGCCGCAATCGATCCCGCTCGTCACGCGATCGACGCTGAAGGCGCCGCCCGGCTTCATCGTCACCTGCACGACATGCGCGACATAGGATCCGAACGAGAAATGGCCCGCTATGCCCCGCCCCGATCCCTTGGGCAGCGGCTTGCCCCAGTCGCCTTTCGCCGCCGCCAACCGCAACACCGCGGCCATGCGCCCCGTCGAGAAGATCGGCCCGCCATGCGTCTCGTAAGGCAGGTCGCGTGCTTCGCCGAGCATTGCGAGCCGGAATGCCAGCGGATCCTGCCCCGCGGCCTCCGCGACCTCGTCCAGAAAAGCCTGCATCGTCCAGCCGTTGATATTATGGCCCGGCGCACGCCAGGCACCGCGCGGCGCGGCGCTGTCGATCGGCACATAATCGTAGCGGCGATTGGGCACGAGCGCGCCGGGATGGTCGTGGATCGCAACCTCCGACGTGGCGAGCGAAGCGATCCCCTGATCGGGCGCCGAGCGGTAACGACGCGATTGGCTGGCAATGCCGTGGTCCCACCCGGTCAGCGTGCCGCCGGCATCGATCGCCGCGCGGAACCGATGCGCACCGCCGGGGCGGTAAAGATCGGTCGCCATGTCGCATTCGCGCGTCCACACAAGCTTCACCGGCACGCCCACCGCCTTCGCGATCAACGCCGCTTCCGCCACCATGTCGGTATAGAGGCGCCGCCCGAAACCGCCGCCGCAGCGCACCGTCACCACTTTCACCTTCTCGATCGGGATACCGAGCACGTCCGCCACGGTGCCCGCAACGCCGACGGGCTGCTGAGTCGGCGTGATCACCGTCGCGCCCTCCGCCGTGACGTGCGCCAGCGTATTCTGCGGCTCCATCGGCGCATGCGCGACCATCGGCGCATCGTAGCGTGCCTCCACCACCTTGGCGGCTGCGGAGAATGCGGCATCGACATCGCCGGTCTGGCTGACGCGATGCCCCTTGCCGGCGACCAGATCCGCCCAGGCGGCGGCGATCCGCTCGTCGCTGTTTTCGGCAGTCGCCCCGCCGGCCCATTCGACGATCAGCGCCTCGCGCCCCTTGAGCGCGGCCCAGCGGCTGTCAGCCACCACCGCCACGCCTTCGGCGAGCGGACGGTTGCGGAATCCGCTGTCGGGCGCGATGGCTGGCAGCCGGATGACATGGCGGACGCCCGGGACGGCGCGCGCGGCGCTGTCATCCACCTTGGCGATCGACGCGTCGAGCACGGGCGCGCGCAGCATCACGGCATGGAGCATGCCGGGCATGGTCTGATCGATGCCGAACAGCCGCTCGCCGGTGACGATGGCGCGCGCTTCCTTCTGCTTCTGCGACGTGCCGATCAGCTTGTGCTCGGACCGCGGCTTCAGCGGCAGCGGCCCCGTCGGAACCGGCCTCCCCGCCGCTCCGCCGGCCAAAGCGCCATAGGCCAGGCGGCGCTTGCTCGCGACATGCACGACAAAGCCGTCCGCGGTGGTCAATTCGCCGATCGGCACCGACCAGCGCGCCGCGGCTTCCTGCATCAGCAGGTTGCGGGCGATCGCGCCGGTCTGGCGCGCCGCGTCGTAACTGGCCGCGATCGCGGTCGAGCCGCCCGCGCCGCCGGCGAACACCTGCGATTCGATCCGCCCCTCGGCAGTGCGCCGGATCGGCGGCACCATGTTCTGCACCGACGTCCTGTCGAACGGGAAATCGAGCTCCTCGACGATCAGCATCGGAATCGAGGTGTTGGTCCCCTGCCCGATCTCGGTTGTCGCGGTGCGGATGGTCAGGCGATTGTCGGGCGTCAGCCGGATATGGAGGCCGATATCGGCGGCGGCGCCATCGATCGCGGCGATCGCGCCGCGCGGCATGGTCAGCACCATTGCGCCCGAAACGGCGGTGACGCGCAGGAAGGCGCGGCGATCGAGCTGGATCGTCATGCCTTGGCTCCCTTCATCAGCGCCGCGGCGCGATGGACGCCCTTGCGCAACCGCGCATAGCTGCCGCAACGGCAGAGATTGTTCAGGCTCTGGTCGATCTCGTCGTCGCTGGGATTCGGATTGCGCGCAAGCAGGTCGGCGACCGCCATGATCTGGCCGGTCTGGCAATAGCCGCATTGTGCGACATCCTCGTCGATCCAGGCCTGCTGGACCGGATGGAGCCTATCGCCCTTGGCCATGCCCTCGATGGTGGTCACCTTCGCACCATCAAGCTCCGACATCGGCGTGGAACAGGACCGCCGCGCTTCACCCGCGACGTGCACGGTGCAGGCGCCGCAACTTGCGATGCCGCAGCCGAACTTGGTGCCGATCAGGTCCAGCTCGTCGCGCAGGAACCAGAGCAACGGCATATCGGGATCGCCGCCATAGCTCTGCTGTTTGCCGTTGACCGTAAGCCTGATCGCCATCGCCGAAGTCCCCTTTCGCAAAGGCTATCGCGCCCGCCCGCGCGGTGCAAATCCGGCGCGGGCGGGCGGGCGATATTATTCGACGAACGACAATGGCGGTATGGTGCGTGCCGCGCAGGCCGCTTCTCGATGTCATCCCTGCGAAGGCGGGGATCCCGCTTCTTCTTTTCCGGATGCTTCACGGAATAGCTGGATCCCCGCTTTCGCGGGGATGACAAGGGTAAGGCGTTTGCGTGAGCCCGGCAACGAAGAGGTTACGCCCCGAACACCCGTGCGAAGATCGTATCGACATGCTTGAAGTGATAATCGAGATCGAAGCGCGCCTCGATCTCCTCCGCCGACAGCGCGGCGCTCACTTCGGGATCGGCCTTGAGCAATTCGAGCAGCGAAAGCTGACCGTCCGATTCCCACACCTTCATCGCGTTGCGCTGGACGAGGCGATAGGCATCCTCGCGGCTGACGCCGGCCTGGGTGAGCGCGAGCAGCACGCGCTGGGAGTGGACGAGGCCGCCCATCCGGTCGAGATTCTTCTGCATGCGCTCGGGATAGATCACCAGCTTGTCCATCACGCCGGTGAGCCGCGCGAGCGCGAAATCGAGCGTGATCGTCGCGTCGGGACCGACATAGCGCTCGACCGAGCTGTGGCTGATATCGCGTTCGTGCCACAGCGCGACATTCTCCAGCGCGGGTGTGACATAGCCGCGCACCATCCGCGCCAGGCCCGTCAGATTCTCGGTCAGCACCGGATTGCGCTTGTGCGGCATGGCGGAGCTGCCCTTCTGGCCGGGCGAGAAATACTCCTCCGCCTCGAGCACTTCGGTGCGCTGCAGGTGGCGGATTTCGGTGGCGAGGCGTTCGATCGAGCTGGCGATGACGCCGAGCGTCGCGAAATACATCGCATGGCGGTCGCGCGGGATCACCTGGGTCGAAACGGGTTCGACGGTCAGCCCCATCTTCTCCGCCACATGCGCTTCGACGCGCGGATCGATATTGGCGAAGGTCCCGACCGCGCCGGAGATCGCGCAGGTGGCGACATCGGCGCGCGCGGCGACGAGCCGGTCGCGATTGCGCGCGAACTCGGCATAGGCCTGGGCGAGCTTGAGTCCGAAGGTGACGGGCTCGGCATGGATGCCGTGGCTGCGGCCGATCGTCGGGGTCAGCTTGTGCTCGATCGCGCGGCGCTTGAGCACCTCGAGCAGCTTGTCGAGATCCTCGAGCAATATATCGGATGCGCGCGCGAGCTGGACGGCCAGGCAGGTGTCGAGCACGTCGGAACTGGTCATGCCCTGATGCATGAAGCGCGCTTCGTCGCCGACATGCTCGGCGACGTTGGTGAGGAACGCGATCACGTCGTGCTTCACTTCGGCCTCGATCGCATCGATGCGATCGACCTCGAACGCGCCGCGCTCCCAGATCGCCTCGGCCGCCGCCTTCGGCACGACGCCGAGTTCGGCCAGCGCGTCGGTGGCATGCGCCTCGATCTCGAACCAGATGCGGAATTTCGATTCGGGTTCCCAGATCGCGGTCATCGCGGGGCGGGCATAACGGGGGACCATGGCTGACCTTCGAATTTCGCCCCATCGCATTTGGGGCACGGTTGTGGACGGGGCGGGCGATAGCAGGGGCCGGACGCGGCATCAATCGAGCCGAGCGCTGGCCTTTTCGATCGGTGCGCGGCAGTCCATATGGGCGGCGCGCGGATATCCCCGGTCCGCGCGCCGCGCCTTGGGACCAGTTGGAGCAGCTTCATGATCCGTCCTCTCATCGCCCTTGCCGGCATGTTGGTCGCGGTACCGGCGCTTGCGCAGTCCGGCGCGGCGGACACCAGCGCCGCGGCGCAGATCGGCGCGGCGGTCGCCGCCGAGTGGCCGAAATATGACCAGGGCGGCAAAGGCCATCTGACCGAAGCCGAATTCGCGACCTGGCTGATCGCCCTGCGCGCCCGTGCAGGCAAGACCGAGGATCCCGCCAAGCTGAAGGCATGGGCCGATGGCGCGTTCCTGCAGGCCGACGCCAATGTCGACGCCAAGGTGACGCCCGAAGAACTCACCGCATTCCTGCAGAAGAAAGTGCGCCGCCCCGCCTCCGCAGGCCGCTGAATCCGAACGGATCGCCCCCGAGTCGGTTTACCCGGACGACGAAGCGTTGCCGCGCCGGAAACCTGTATCCTTACCGTGAGTTGTAGATCAAGTGGCGGAAAAACCGCGATTTCCCTTGATCGCTCCGCCGCGAAAAAAGAGAATCCAGGAGAATGCAATGATACGCACCCTTATGTTCGTCAGCGCCTTTGCGCTCGCCGCGCCCGCCTTGGCTCAGGAAACCCAGCCGCCTCAGGAGCCGGCGACCGAAAGCACGGCCGCTCAGCCACCCGCGGAGGCGCAGACAGCGCCTGAGGCCGCTACGCCGAGCACGACCACGACAGCGAGCCCGGCACAGGCGGCTCCCGCCAACAGCGCAAACACGGTGGCGGCGGTGGTCGATAACGACTTCCCGGCCTTCGACGCCGACAAGAACGGCGAATTGAGCAAGGAAGAATTCGCAGCCTGGATGACCAAGCTGCGCGCCGCCCAGCCCAACGCGGCTGCGGCAAGCACCGACAATTCGGCATGGACCGAGGCCGCCTTCGCCCAGGCGGATACCGACAAGAGCAAGTCGGTCAGCAAGGGCGAGTTGACGACCTTCCTCCAGGGCTGATCGGTCACCCCAGGCCGACGGGCGGTTTCCGGCGACGGGAACCGCCCGTTTCCGTTTCAGGCAACCAGCCCCCAACGATATCGGCCGGTGATCCTGTGATCGCCGAGCGCGTCTTCCTCGCGCGCACCCGCACCGATATTGTGGATGACGAGCCAACCGTTCGCGCCACGCCGATCAGAAACCAGGCCGATATGCGGCAGCCGCCCATCGATCAGGCTGGTGAAGATGTCACCCGGCCGCCAACCGGCCGAATCACGCGGGATCGGAAGCGCCGCGCCCTTGCGCGCCAGCCAGGTCCGCAAATTCGGCACGCGGCGATGATCGATGCTGCGATCCGGCCCGCGCAGCCCCCATAGTTTCGGATAGGCAGCAAAGGCCGCCCGCAAGTCGGCATTGACCAGAGATTGAAGATCGAGCGCGAAGGCATCGCGATAGGCGCGAACGATCACATCGGTGCACACGCCCTTCGCCCTGGGCACGTCACCATTGGGAAATGGCAGCGTCGTATAGGCAGGATCATAATGGAGCGTAACGCCAACCTGCCGCCGTGCAGCGCCAATCAGCCGCGCCGCCGTCCGCTCCGGCGACTGGGCGTTCGCGGGAAGCGCGAAGATCGCCCCCAGCCCGGCGAGGAGATCGCGACGCCTCACATCAGGCCCAGCGCGCGCAGGCTGGCATGGCCCTGCGTGCCGACAATCACATGATCATGCACGGCGATGCCGAGGCCGCGCCCTGCCTCGACGATCTCGCGCGTCAGCGCGATATCCTGCCGGCTGGGCGACGGATCGCCGCTCGGATGATTGTGCACCAGGATGATCGCGGCGGAGCCGAGATCGATCGCGCGGCGGATCACTTCGCGAACATGGACCGCCGCTTCGTTGATCGATCCCTCGCTCATCAGTTCGTCGCGGATCAGAAGGTTGCGGCTGTTGAGGTGGAGCACGCGGACCCGCTCGATCATCGCGTGCGCCATGTCCGCGCGCAGATAGTCGAGCAGCGCCTGCCAGCTTCCCAGCACCGGCCGATCGACGATCTCGGCGCGGAGCAGACGAACCGCCGTCGCCTGGACGATCTTGATCGCGGCGACGGCGCCTTCGCCGACACCATCGATGCGCGCGAGCGCCTCGGCATCGGCGGCGAAAAGCCCGCCCATGCCGCCGAATTCCTTCAACAGCCGCTTGGCGAGCGGCTTGGTGTCGCGGCGGGGAATCGCGGTCGTCAGCAGATATTCCACGATCTCGTGGTCGAGCAGCGCTTCCCCGCCCCCTTGCAGCAACCGCTTGCGCAGCCGCGCGCGATGCCCCGTGCCGCCATGATCGCTTCCGCCTTCGTTCATCGGGGCACGCTATCCCACGATATGCGTTGCCACAATTGCGCGATCACGATTGCGGCCTATTCTGGCGGTGGCGCGTTGTGACGATGTCGACGGGGCAGGTGGCCGGGTGAACGAGAGTGAAGAACGCGCAGCAGCGGAGGTGCCGAAACGCCGGCGCGCGCGGCGCGTCGCGCTCGCGACCGGCGCGATTCTGCTCGTTGCGATCGCCCTGGCCTGGACGCAGCGCAAACCCATCGCCGACAGTTTCGTGGCCGATGCGCTGGAACAGCGCGGCGTTTCCGCGCGCTACGAGATCGCGGAAATCGGCTTTCGTACGCAGCGGCTGGAAAAGATCAGTATCGGCGATCCCGCCCATCCGGACCTGACCGCCGATTGGGCCGAGATATTGATCGCGATTCGTGGCGGCGGCCCGACCGTGACCGGCGTTCGTGCAGGCGGCGTGCGGTTGCGCGGACGGCTGATCGACGGGACGGTTTCTTTCGGCAGCATCGACCGATTGCTGCCCGCCCCTTCAGGCAAGCCCTTCGCGCTGCCCGATCTCGATCTCGACCTGAACGACGCGCGGATGCGACTCGATCTGCCCAACGGCCCGGTTGGCCTCAAGCTCGACGGACGCGGCAATCTGACGGGCGGCTTCCGCGGCAAGCTGGCGGCGGTTGCCCCCGAACTGACGATCGGCAACTGTCCGTTGCGCGGCGCGACCGCCTGGCTCGACCTGTCGGTGACCGACAAGGCGCCACATGTCGTCGGCCCCGTGCGTGCCGCCGGTTTCGCCTGTCCGGATGCGAAGCTCGATCTGGCTAGGCCGCAAGCGCGGGTCGATGCGGTGCTCAACGAAGCCTTGAATCGATGGAAAGGCGCGATGCAGCTCGACCTGCCGCACGCGACGCTGGGCGCAAATCGGCTCGACGGCGTCAACGGCACGGTCGCTTTCGATGGCGGCCGCGCGCGCACCGGCGGCGATCTGCGGATTGCCGCGAAGGCGCTGGCGGTTCCCGGCGGATCGGGACAGGGCCTGACGCTCACCGGCGCCTATCGCATCGGCAATACGCCGCGTGGTTTCCAGATCGGCCTGGGCGGCAAGGTGGCGGTGGACAATGCCGCGCTCGATCGCGCCACGCTGGCGCGACTGGCGTCGCTGGGCGGGACAGCCAAGGGCACCCCCGTCGCCCCCCTCGCCGCCGCGCTGGCCGAAGCGGCGGGACGCGCCGGCGCGGGCATGCGGCTCTCCGGGGACTTCACGGTTGCCCAGCTCGGAGACACGGGCTCGCTTCAACTCAATGCGCTCGACGCGGCCAGCCGGAGCGGCGCACGGCTCACCATGGCCGGGGGCGTGAAGATCGGCTGGCCCGCCGGACTCCCGCAGGTCAACGGCCGCCTGAACCTCGTGGGCGGCGGCTTTCCCCAAACCGTCATCGACCTTGCCCAACCCGCTGCCGGCGCTCCCATTCGCGGCAATGCGACGATCGCTCCCTTCGCCTCGGGCGGCGCCCGGCTGGCGTTGAACAGGATCGATTTCACCGCCGACCCCCACGGCGGAACGCGGTTCGCGACGCGCGTGACGCTGGACGGTCCACTGGCGGACGGGCGCGTCACCGGGCTCACCCTGCCGCTTGCGGGTCACATCGATGCCCGTGGCGGCTTCGCGCTCAATCCCGGCTGCGCACCGCTCGGCCTGACCGCGCTCAAGGCGGCGGGGCTCACCCTGGGCGCCACACGGCTGACGCTGTGCCCGATCGAAGGCCAGGCGCTGTTCGCGCGCAGCGCCGGCGGCGGCATGAGCGGCGGCGCCCGCATCGCCGCGCCAAGGCTGTCGGGCCGGTTGGGCGACAGCCCGATCGAGATCGCCGCCGCCGATGCGCGCCTGGCGCTCCGCGCCGGCACGCTCGGCGCACAGGATGTCGCGATCCGGCTCGGCGCGCCGGACCGGGCGACGCGGCTGGATATCGGCATATTGGAAGGCCGCATCGGCGGTTCGGGAATGGCCGGACGCTTCGATCGGCTGGGCGGCCAGATCGGCAATGTTCCGCTGATCGTGTCCGAAGCGGCTGGCAACTGGCGGTTCGCTGACGGAGCGCTCAAGCTCGACGGCCGTCTGAGGGTTGCGGACACTGCCTCAACACCACGATTCAACCCGTTGATTTCGGATGATTTCAACCTCAGCCTGATCGACGGAAAAATCGCCGCGAGCGGATTGCTGCGCGAACCCGCGGGGCGAACGCCGGTCACCGCCGTCACGATCGCGCATGATCTGTCGGCCGGAACCGGACAGGCCGTTCTCGACGTTCCGGAGCTCCGCTTCGGCAAGACGCTCCAGCCCGATGCGCTGACGCATCTGGCGTTCGGTGTGGTCGCGAATGTCGACGCGCTGGTCAGCGGCCGCGGCGAAATCCGCTGGACGCCGGATGGCGTGACGAGCGACGGCGTTTTCCGCACAAGCGGCGCCAGTCTCGCGGCCGCGTTCGGCCCCGTTTCCAATCTCAGCGGCGAAATCCGGTTCACCGACCTGCTCGGCCTGGTGACGGCACCGGGCCAGTCGGTCTCGATCGGCGAGGTCAATCCCGGCCTGCCGGTCACCAACGGCGTACTCCGCTACCATCTGCTTCCCAACCAGCAGGTCGCGATCGAGGGTGGCGAATGGCCGTTCGCGAGCGGGCGGCTGACGCTGGATCCCACCATTCTCGATCTGGGCGCGGCCAAGCCCCGCTACCTGACCTTCCGGGTCAGCGGCATGGACGCCGCTGCTTTCCTCCAGGGCTTCGATTTCGAGAATATCAACGCCACCGGCATCTTCGACGGCGTATTGCCGATCGTCTTCGACGAAAAGGGCGGCCGGATCGTCGACGGGCGGCTGACCGTGCGCGAGGGCGGCGGATCGCTCGCCTATGTCGGCCAGCTCACGCAGGAGGATCTCGGCAATTGGGGCAATATCGCTTTCCAGGCGTTGCGCGCGGTCCGTTACCGTTCGCTGGAGGTCATCCTCAACGGCGACCTCGATGGCGAGATGGTCACCCAGGTGCGATTTGCCGGACTGGGCCAGGGCGAGGGCACCAAGCAGAATTTCATCACGCGCAAGATCGCGGCACTGCCGATCCGCTTCAACGTCACGATTCGCGCGCCGTTCCGGCAACTGCTTTTCTCCGCGCGCTCGCTTTACGATCCCACGCTGCTGATCGAGCAGAATCTGCCGGCGCTGCTCGATGCGCAGAAGGCGCGCACGCAAACGGCCCCGCCCCAACCCACTTCACCCCAGCCAGCTCCACCCCAGGCCGACAGCCCTCCGCCGCGCGGGCAAATGGCCGTTCAGCCTCCCGAAAGCGAAAACAAGCGATGAAGAATGCGATGTTGACCGAGGGACCGCACGGTGAGATTCCCCCTGATATGGGGAAGACAACCGGATCGGTGATCGCCTTGGGCCTGACGTTGGCGGCTGTGTGCGCGGGCCTTGCGGGCTGCGTGACGCTTCAGGCGCCCGACAAGCCCATCGAGATCAACCTGAATATCAACATCAAGCAGGAAGTGGTCTATCGTCTCGATGGCGAGGCGAAGAACCTCATCAAGCAGGAAGCGGACATATTCTGATGAAGCGCATCACTCTGATCGGCCTCGGCCTCTCCATCGCCCTCGCGGCGGCGGCGGGCACTGCTTATGCGCAGCGCGACCCCGCCTATGAAGCCGCGCGCGCCGCCGGCAAGGTCGGAGAGAAGGTGGACGGCTATCTCGGCGTCGTCGGCGGCCAGGGCGCCGATATCGAGGCGCTGGTCCGCGACATCAATATCAAGCGCAAGGCCGCCTATACGGCGAAAGCCGGATCGACGGGCTCGACGATCGAGCAGTTCGCCTTCACCACGGGCTGCAACCTGATCGCCAACACCAAGCCGGGCGAGAAGTATCAGGCGCCCGACGGCAGCTGGCAGACGCGCGGCGGCGGCGCACCGCAGCGCGATGGCCGCTGCGTATAAGCGGCGGCGATTCGATGGAAACCGGCCCGCCATTCCGATGGGGGCCGGAATCCGGACGAAACGCTGCCATATGAGCCAACGGCGGAGATTCGCCGATTAGGCCCCGATTACGGATAATGCCGGAATTTCATGGGATTCGCGGCGGATTCCGCCTTCCCCTCCACTACGGTTGACTTCGCCCCACCCCCTCCCTAAACGGGCCGCGCCTTGGCGGGTTCGCTCGTCTTTCATGCTTTGTCGATCGTCCGGAAAGCCTCGGCTCAAGGAGGAACGCGCATGGCGGAACGCGAATCCGGGCAAGACCCAATCGGCGAGAATGCGCGACTCCAGTCCCTCGATGAGCGGCTGAAGCGCGCGCAGCACGACGAAGCGGTCAGAACCGGCGTTGCACAAAAGGGCCAGGACGAAAGCTATCGTCTCGGCAACCGGGTGCTGGCGGAACTGATCGGGGGCATTGCTGGCGGCGCGCTGATCGGCTGGGTCATAGACCGTTTTGCCGGTACGTCGCCCTGGGGCCTGCTGGTGATGATGTTCTTCGGGATCATCGTCTCCTTCAGAAACATCGTCAGGATTTCGAACCAGCGCCCGAAGTGACATTTCGGGCGCTTTGGTCGCAGGATTTTGGGGTTTTTCGTGGCCGAGCCAGGTAAAGTCGATCCGATGCATCAGTTTACGATCGAGCCGTTGTTCGGCACCGATCATCTGTCCATCGCCGGCTATAATATCGCATTCACCAATTCAGCGCTCTGGATGGCGATCACCGCCGTCGTGCTGTGGGTGTTCATGCTGGGCGGAATGAAGCGCCAGCTCGTTCCCGGCCGCTGGCAGATGGCGGTCGAGAGCATGACCGGTTTCATCGATTCGATGCTGGCGGCCAATATCGGCCCCGCAGGGCGCAAATATGTGCCCTACATCTTCTCGATCTTCATGTTCATTCTGTTCGCCAACCTGCTGGGATTGCTTCCCCTCGGCCTGTTCGGCATCCACCCCTTCACCTTCACCAGCCACTTCACCGTCACCGGCGTGCTCGCGATCATGAGCTTCTCGATCGTGCTCATCGTCGGCTTCTGGCGGCACGGCCTCCACTTCTTCTCGCTGTTCGTGCCGCACGGCACGCCGATCTGGCTGATGTGGCTGATCCCGGTGATCGAGCTGATCTCGTTCCTCGTCCGCCCGTTCAGCCTTGGCCTGCGACTCTTCGTCGCGATGATGGCCGGCCACGTGCTGCTCGAGGTGCTTTCCAGCTTCGTGATCGACAGCGCCAATGCCGGTGCCGCCTATGGCGTGCTGATCGGCGGCCCCAGCTTCATCCTGATGATCGCGATCTGCGCCCTGGAAGTGCTGGTCGCCGGCATCCAGGCCTATGTCTTCGCTCTGCTGACGTCGCTGTACCTCAACGACGCAGAGAATCTTCACTGAGTTTTCAACCCACTGTCATTTGAATTTACGAAGGGAGTTTAGAAATGGACGCAGAAGCAGCAAAGCTCGTCGGTGCCGGCCTGGCAGCCATCGGTGCGGGCATGGCCGCGATCGGCGTGGGCAACGTGTTCGGCTCGTTCCTCGAGAGCGCGCTCCGCAATCCCGCCGCCGCGGACGGCCAGCAGGGTCGCCTGTTCATCGGCTTCGCCGCTGCCGAACTTCTCGGCCTGCTGGCGTTCGTCGTTGCGATGATCCTGATCTTCGTCGCCTGATCACGACGACTCAATCCCTCCGCCCGGCCCCGGCCGGGCGGCAGGACAGGATACAGGTGCAATGCCCCAGATAGCTCAGCTCGCCGCGACCTATTCATCGCAGATCTTCTGGCTGCTGCTGACCTTCGGCTTCGTCTTCTTCGTGATCGGCCTCGGCATGGTGCCGAAGATCCAGGGGACCGTGGACCGCAGGGATCGGCAGATCGCGGACGATCTCGCGGCCGCCGAACGCGCCCGCCAGGAAGCGGACGCGCAGGACGAAGCCTATCGGGCGAAGGCGGAAGCCAGCCGCGCCGAGGCGCTGAAGCTGACTCAGGCCGCCAAGGCCGATGCGACCGCGGAGTCCGACAAGACCCTCGCCAAGGCGGATGCCGAATCGGCAGAGGCCCTGTCGGCCGCCGAAGCCCGCATCGCCGCGGCAACCGCTCAGGCGCTCGGTGAAATCGAGTCCGTCGCGGCCGAAGCCGCGCAGGACATGGTCGCCAAGCTTTCGGGCGCCAAGGTCAACGCGGCGGATGCCGCCAAGGCAGTAAAGGCTGCGCTCGCCAATGGCTGATACCGAAACCAACGGCTCGGCCGAAGTGGCCGCCAACCTGGCGCATGCCGATACCGCCGAGGGCCTGCACGCAGGCACCGAGGCGCACGGCGGCGGCGCGGAACACGCCGTCCCCTCCGCCCTGGGGCTCAATCCCACGGCCTGGGTGGCACTGGCGATGGCGGTGTTCATCGTCATCCTGCTGGTGAAGAAGGTGCCCGCCCTGCTCGGCGGCGCGCTCGACAAGAAGATCGCGGCGATCCGCGAACAGCTTGACGAAGCCAAGGCGCTCCGCGCCGAAGCCGAAGCGCTCCGCGCCGAATATGCCGCCAAGGTGAAGGCCGCCGAATCCGAAGCTGTCGCGATGCGCGAACATGCCGAGGCGGAGGCGCAACAGATCCTGGCCGACGCTCGCACGGCCGCCAAGGACCTCACCGTCCGGCGCGCCCGCATGGCCGAGGACAAGATCGCCGCCACCGAGCGTGCCGCGATCGCCGAGATCCGCGAAAAGACCGTCAACGCCGCCGCCACGGCCGCCGCGACGCTGATCGCACAAGGCCATGGCGCCGCGCAGGACAAGGCGCTTGTCGACCAGACCATTTCGGGGCTGGGCACGCGCCTCAACTGAGCGACAGAGATCGAATCGCAGGGCCCCTGCCGCGCAAGCGGCGGGGGCTTTTGCATTTCAGGCGAGCAGTGCCCGCTTCAATCCTGTGATGTCGCGCCGGTAAAAGCTGGAGCGCTGGCATAAGCGGGCCAACCAAAGCTGTTTGCTGTCGCATCGTTTTTGCGGAAAACCGGTTCCCACTTTTCCGCACGATGCTCTAAATCCCCTCCATGTCCGCCCCCTCTTCTCCCGACCGCTTCAACGAGGAAACCGCCACCTACGCCGTGCGCGGGGCGGAGAAGCCCGATCTGGAGGCCGGCGTCGCGGCGATCCGCAACGTGCTGAAGACGCTGCCGTCGCGTCCGGGTGTCTATCGCATGCTCGATGCGCGCGGCGACGTCCTGTATGTCGGCAAGGCGCGTTCGCTCAAGAACCGGGTAACCAACTATACCCAGGCGGCGCGGCTCTCGATCCGGCTGAAGCGGATGGTGGCGCAGACGCGGTCGATGACGATCGTCACGACCAACAACGAAGCGGAAGCGCTGCTGCTCGAAGCGCAACTCATCAAGCGGTATCGCCCCGCCTATAATGTGCTGCTGCGCGACGACAAAAGCTTCCCCTTCATCCTGTTGCGCGCCGATCACGGCTTTCCGCGCATCCAGAAGCATCGCGGCGCGCGCAAGATCAAGGGCGACTATTTCGGCCCGTTCGCCAGCGCCGGCGAGGTCGGCCGCACGCTCAATGCGCTGCAGAAGCTGTTCCTGCTGCGCAGCTGCACCGACAGCTTCTTCTCCAATCGCGACCGCCCCTGCCTGCTCTACCAGATCAAGCGCTGCTCGGCGCCCTGCGTGGGGCGCATCAGCGAGGAGGATTATGCCGAGCTGGTCGCGGATGCGCGCGATTTCCTGTCCGGCAAGTCGACCAAGGTCCAAGCCAAGCTGGCCGACGCGATGCAGACCGCCAGCGGCAACATGGATTTCGAGATGGCCGCGGTCTATCGCGACCGGCTGAAGGCACTGACCTTCATCCAGGGCAGCCAGGCCGTGAATGCGGACGGTGTCGGCGATGCCGATATCTTCGCGCTCGCCTGCAAGGGCGGCACGATGTGCATCCAGGCCTTCTTCATTCGCGGCGGACAGAATTGGGGCCATCGCAGCTTCTTCCCCGCCCACACCAACGACGTACCCGAGGATGAGGTGCTGACCAGCTTCCTGGTGCAGTTCTACGAGGATGTGCCGCCGCCGCGCACCATCCTGCTCGATCGCACGCTCAGCGAGAGCGAATTGCTCGCCGAGGCGCTGGGCGAAGCGGCGGGAGGCAAGGTGACGATCGCGGTGCCGCAGCGCGGCGACCGCGTGCGGCTGATCAAGCAGGCGAAGCGCAACGCGGAGGAAGCGCTCGATCGCCATCTCGCCGAAAGCACCACCCAGGCCAAGGTCTTCCGCGAAATGGCCGAACTGTTCGAGCTCGACGGACCGCCGGACCGCATCGAGATCTACGACAACAGCCATATCCAGGGCACCAACGCAGTCGGTGCGATGGTCGTCGCGGGGCCGGAGGGCTTCCGCAAGGGCGCCTATCGCAAGTTCAACATCAAGCGCCCCGAGACCGTGCCCGGCGATGATTTCGCGATGATGCGTGAAGTGATGGAGCGCCGGTTCGGTCGCGCCCAGCGCGAGGATCCCGATCGCGAGGGCAAGGAATGGCCCGATCTGGTGCTGATCGACGGCGGCAAGGGACAGGTCAGCGCGGTCAAGGCGATCCTCGACGAACTCGGGATCGAGGACGTGCCCTTCATCGGCGTCTCCAAGGGGCCGGACCGCAATGCCGGCCGTGAAACCTTCCATTTTCCTGACGGCCGTGAATTCACCCTGCCCGTGAACGCGCCGGTGATGTTCCATCTCCAGCGGCTGCGTGACGAGGCGCATCGCTTCGCGATCGGCGCGCATCGGCAGAAACGCGCCAAGGCGATCGGCGTGAGCTCTCTCGACGATGTTCCCGGGATCGGCCCCGCGCGCAAGCGCGCGCTGCTGCTGCATTTCGGCACGGCGCGCGCGGTGCGCAACGCGGCGCTCGAGGACCTGCAAAAGGCGCCCGGCGTCTCCAGGGCGATGGCGCAGGGCATCTACGACTTCTTCCACGGCGGGCGCTGAGCATGCACGTCCGTGCCCGCGCGATCATCTGTGCGGTGCGGGCGCATGGCGAACATGGCGCGATCGTGCGGGCGCTGACCCCCGATGACGGGCTGCTCGCCGGCTATGTCCGCGGCGGGCGATCGCGGACGATGCGGCCGGTGCTGATGCCGTCGAACGTCGTCGTCGCCGAGTTCCGCGCGCGGACCGAGGATCAACTCGCCGGATTGACCGTCGAACTCGTCCATAGTCGCGCACCGCTGATGAGCGAACCGCTCGCCGCCGCCGCGCTCGACTGGGCGACCGCGCTGAGCGCGAGCGCCTTGCCGGAAGGACTTGGCGACGCGCCGATGTTCCAGGCGCTGGAGGGCGTTCTCGATGCGATCGAGGCCGCCCCCTCCGCGCGCGGCTGGGCGCGCGCGCTGGTGCTGTTCGAAGCGCTGGTGCTCGCCCGGCTGGGGCTGGGGCCATCAGCGACCGCCCGCCTCGACGACGATGCGCAATGGCCTGCGATCCTCGCCGCGCTCGCCGATACCGGCCGGCAGCTCGACGCCCATATCTTCGCAGAACGCAGGGTCGACGTCATGGCGGCGCGCGATCGCCTGACCGAACGGCTCAAAAGGACGGTTGCGTAACCCGGGCCATCCGGGCATTGGCGGCGCGACCCACCTGCTCCGTTCATCCCGAACCTGCCGCAGGGCGCCGCCCCGCCGATATCGGATCGCCGGGAACAGGGCCTCAGCAGGTTCGATCCGAACGGCCTTTTTGAAAGATCGTGCCGATGCTGATCGCCTTGTTGCCCGGAGATGGAATTGGCCCTGAAGTGATCGCGCAGGCGGTGCGCGTGCTCGATGCGGCGGGATGTGGACTGACCTTCGAAACGGCACCCGTGGGCGGTGCGGCGTACAAGGCGGCCGGCCATCCGCTGCCGGCGTCGACGCTCGATCTGGCGCGGCGCGCCGATGCGATCCTGTTCGGCGCGGTCGGCGATCCCGAATGCGATGCGCTGGAACGCCATCTGCGCCCCGAACAGGCGATCCTGGGCCTGCGCAAGGAACTGGGCCTGTTCGCCAATCTGCGGCCGGTGAAGCTGTTCGCCGATCTGGCGGATGCCTCCACGCTCCGCCCCGACGTGGCGCGCGGCATCGACATGGTGATCGTCCGCGAACTCAACGGCGACGTCTATTTCGGCGAGAAGGCGATGCGCACCACCCCGGAGGGACTGCGCGAGGGCTATGACGTGATGTCGTACGACGAAGGCGAAGTCCGCCGCATCGCGCATAGCGGCTTCCAGACGGCCCGCGCGCGACGCGGCAAGCTATGCTCGGTCGACAAGGCCAATGTCCTCGAAACCTCGCAGCTCTGGCGCGACGTGGTGATCGAGGTCGCGGCGGACTATCCCGACGTCGCGCTCAGCCACATGTATGTCGACAATGCCGCGATGCAGATCGTGCGCGATCCCGCGCAGTTCGATGTGATCGTCACCGGCAATCTGTTCGGCGACATCCTCTCCGATCTGGCGAGCATGTGCGCGGGCTCGATCGGCATGCTGCCCTCGGCCGCGCTCGATACGTCGAGCAAGGGCCTGTACGAACCCATCCACGGCAGCGCACCGGACATTGCCGGCCAGGGCAAGGCCAATCCGCTGGCGACGATCCTTTCCGCCGCGATGATGCTGCGCTATTCGCTGGACATGGCCGAAGCCGCCGACCGGATCGAAGCCGCCGTCGCGGGCGCGCTGGCAAGCGGTGCCCGCACACCCGACCTGGGCGGCGCGATGGACACCGCTGCCATGGGCGACGCGGTGATCGCGGCATTGTAAAAGACGTCATTCCGGCGAAAGCCGGAATCTCTTGCGCAAAAGTCCAAGAAGATTCCGGCTTTCGCCGGAATGACGCCTATTCTGTGATGTCAGGAGCGAGCTACAGCTCGTCCCACATCGTCTTGAGCTTCGAGAAGAAGCCCGTCGATTGCGGGCATTCCTCGCCGGTCTCGGTCTCGCGGAACTCTTCCAGCAACTCCTTCTGGCGCGCGGAGAGGCGCGTCGGCGTTTCCACGTCGATCTGCACGACCATGTCGCCATTGCCCCTGCCCTGCAGCACCGGCATGCCCGCGCCGCGTTGGCGCAACTGCTTGCCGGACTGGATGCCGGCGGGAATGCGGATCTCGTGATCCACCTTGTCGAGGCCGGGCACGGTGATCGAGCCGCCGAGCGCGGCGGTCGTGAAGCTGATCGGCGCGCGCGCGAACAGGGTGGTGCCTTCGCGCTGGAACACCGGGTGACGCTTCACATGGATGAAGATGTAGAGATCGCCAGCAGGCGCGCCGCGCGCGCCCGCCTCGCCCTCACCCGACAGGCGGATCCGCGTGCCTTCGTCGACGCCCGCCGGAATATTGACCTCCAGCGTCTTCTGGCGATCGACCCGGCCTTCGCCACGGCATGACGCACAGGGTTCGGCGATCACCTGCCCCGCGCCATGACAGGCCGGGCAGGTCCGTTCGACCACGAAGAAGCCCTGCTGCGCGCGAACCTGTCCGCGCCCGCCGCACTGGCTGCAGGTATGGATACTGGTGCCCGGCTTGGCGCCCGATCCGCTGCACGGTTCGCACTGAGCCGACACGTCGAGCGCCACGCTGGTGCGCTTGCCGTGATAGGCTTCCTCCAGGCTGATCTCCAGATCGTAGCGCAGATCCGCGCCGCGACGCGCCTGCTGGCGCTGGTTACCGCCGCCGAAGCCGGCGCCGAAGATCGTCTCGAAGATATCGCTGAAACCTTCGAAGCCGGCGCCCGGACCGGCCCCGCCGCCGCCGCCATTCTGGAAGGCGGCATGGCCGAACCGATCATAGGCGGCGCGCTTCTGCGGATCCTTCAGGCAGTCATAGGCTTCGCTGATCGCCTTGAACTTGCCCTCGGCATCCTTGCATCCGCCATTCTTGTCCGGATGATATTGCATCGCCAGCCGGCGATAGGACGACTTGATCCTGGCGTCGTCCGCCGTCCGCTCGACTTCGAGCAGTTCATAATAATCGACTTGACCGCTCATGCCGCCCCCGGCGCGATGCCCCTCCCCCGCATGCGGGGGAGGGTGTTCACGAAGTTCGCCTTCATCGGCTTATGCCTTGTTGTCGTCCACTTCCGAAAATTCGGCATCGACGACGTCGTCGTCCGCCTTGGGCGCATCGCCGTCGGCGGCGGGAGACGCGGCCGAAGCCTGCTCCTTCTCGTAGATCGCCTGGCCGAGCTTCATCGCGACCTGCGCAAGCGCCTGGGCCTTTTCGGTCATCGCGGCACTGTCGCCGCCTTCGACCGCCGACTTGGCTTCGGCGATGGCCGTCTCGATCTCGGACTTGAGCGCCGCATCGACCTTGTCGCCATGCTCCTCGAGCTGGCGCTCGGTCGTATGGATCAGGCTTTCGGCGTTGTTCTTCGCCTCGGCCGCCTCACGGCGCTTCTTGTCTTCCTCGGCGAACTGCTCGGCGTCGCGGACCATCTGATCGATGTCCGAATCGCTGAGACCGCCCGACGCCTGGATCCTGATCTGCTGCTCCTTGCCGGTGCCCTTGTCCTTCGCCGTGACGTTGACGATGCCGTTGGCGTCGATGTCGAAAATGACCTCGATCTGCGGCACGCCGCGCGGCGCCGGCGGAATGCCGACCAGATCGAACTGGCCAAGCATCTTGTTGTCCGCCGCCATTTCGCGCTCGCCCTGGAACACGCGGATCGTGACCGCCTGCTGATTGTCGTCGGCGGTCGAATAGACCTGCGACTTCTTGGTCGGGATCGTCGTGTTGCGGTCGATCATGCGCGTGAACACGCCGCCCAGCGTCTCGATGCCCAGCGACAGCGGAGTCACGTCGAGCAGCAGCACGTCCTTGACGTCGCCCTGGAGCACGCCGGCCTGGATCGCCGCGCCCATCGCGACGACTTCGTCGGGGTTGACGCCCGTGTGCGGTTCCTTGCCGAAAAAGCCCTTCACGACTTCGCGGACCTTGGGCATGCGCGTCATGCCGCCAACGAGCACGACTTCGGCGATCTCGTCGGCCTTCACGCCGGCATCGGCGAGCGCCTTCTTGCAGGGCTCGAGGGTACGCTTGATCAGATCATCGACCAGACGCTCGAGATCGGCGCGCGTGATCGCCTTGACCAGATGCTTGGGGCCATTCTGGTCGGCGGTGATGAAGGGCAGGTTCACTTCGGTGCTCGCAGCCGAACTCAGCTCGATCTTCGCCTTTTCCGAAGCTTCCTTGAGGCGCTGGAGCGCGAGCTTGTCCTTGGTGAGGTCGATCCCCTCGGCCTTTTTGAAATCCTCGGCGAGGAAGGCGACCAGCTTGGCGTCGAAATCCTCGCCGCCCAGGAAGGTATCGCCGTTGGTCGCCTTCACCTCGAAGACGCCGTCGCCGATCTCGAGGATCGAGATGTCGAAGGTGCCGCCGCCAAGATCGTAGACCGCGATGGTCTTGCCGTCCTGCTTCTCGAGACCATAGGCAAGCGCGGCCGCGGTCGGCTCGTTGATGATGCGCAGAACTTCGAGGCCCGCGATCCTGCCGGCATCCTTGGTCGCCTGGCGCTGGGCATCGTTGAAATAGGCCGGAACGGTGATCACCGCCTGGGTCACGGTCTCGCCCAGATAGCTCTCGGCGGTTTCCTTCATCTTCTGCAGCGTGAAGGCGGAGATCTGGCTGGGCGAATAATCCTCGCCGCCGGCCTTCACCCAAGCGTCGCCATTGGGACCCTTCACGATGGTGTAGGGAACCAGTTCGGTGTCCTTGCGCGTCACCGGATCGTCGAAGCGGCGGCCGATCAGGCGCTTCACCGCGAAAACGGTATTGTCAGGATTGGTGACAGCCTGGCGCTTGGCCGGCTGACCGATCAGTCGCTCGCCATCCTTCGCGAACGCCACGATCGAGGGCGTGGTGCGCGCGCCCTCCGCATTTTCGATGACCTTCGGCTTGCCACCTTCCATAACGGCAACGCAGCTGTTCGTTGTGCCGAGATCGATCCCGATAACCTTCGCCATATTCTTCCCTCATACCCCGCATAATCATGTGGACGGCCCGGACCTCGAAAGCATCCGAACCGAAGTAACCCGCGCGATATAGGTGGGCTTTTTCTTGTCGCAAGCATAAGCGGGGAGTAGTTGATCGCTATGTCCCATTCAGGAGCCAAATCGATGCGCCTGCCCGTCGTCGCCGCCGCGCTGTTTTCGGCCCTCGCCCTGTCGAGCTGCGCGAAGGACGAGTATCTCTATATCGACAAGGGATGGGTCAATCTCGCCGCGGTGGATGGTAATCCGGCCGCTGCCTATTTCACGGTTCATGGCGGCCCGCAGGCCGATACGCTGATCGGTGTCAGCTCTCCTGTCGCGATTCGCAGCGAAATGCACGACATGTCGAACGAAGGCGGCGTGATGAAGATGCAGCCGCTCAAATCCGTGCCGATTCCCGCAAAGGGCACGGTCGAATTCGCGCCGGGCGGCAAGCATGTGATGCTTTTCGAACTGCGCCCCAATTACAAGACGGGTGACAAGATCCGGCTCGACTTCACCTTCGCGAGCGGCGAGCAGATCTATATCGAGGCTCTCGCCCAGTCCGCCGGCACGCCCTCGCCGCACGACAAGCATTGACCCGCCGCCCCCTGACTGAGGGCGAGCGCGCGCTTGCCGCATCGGTCTTCGGCAAGGCGATCGATTACTCGCGGGTCACCGTCAATAATCGCAAATGGTGGCCGTTCCAGCCGCAGCGCGTCACCATGGCGCCCGACGGCCATTTATGGTTCCACCCGCAGGGCGGCCGCTATTGCGAGGATTTCGCCTGCGCTGATCTTTCGGCACAGGGCCTGTTCATCCACGAGATGACGCATGTCGCGCAGGCCGCGCATGGCGGGCGCTGGTATCTGCCGCTGATGCGCCATCCCTTTTGCCGCTATGATTACGAGATCGAAGCGGGAAAACCCTTTCACCGCTACGGGATCGAGCAACAGGCGGAAATCGTCCGCCACGCCTTCCTGATGCGCCAGGGCGCCGTGCTCGCGGAGAAGCCGCCACTCGACGTCTATGAAGCGCTGCTGCCTTACAACCGATAATAAACCGGATCACCGCTTCCGTCGAAACGTCGGCGCATGAAAATCGGGCGGCTTGTTCGCGATCCATTTCAGGAATTTCGCGATCCCGCCTTCGGCGCGAAGCGCATCCACCGACGCATAGCTTCGCGCAAGATCGGTATTGCCGAACGATGCGTGGATCGCGCGATGACAGATCGGATGAAGCGCGGCGACTTCACGCCCGCCGCGGCTCTTGGGCACCCAGTGATGCCATTCGATCCGCCGCCCCAGCGGGCGTTCGCACAAGGCGCAGGTTTCGGGAGCGCTTGTGCTCATCGCCTCGACGATACACACTCCGCCCAAGAACAGGGAGATACCCGATGGCTCAACCGCTCGACTCGTTCCGCTCCTCCACCTGGGGCTGGCTGCGCGGCACCCTGCTCGGCTGGTTGACGCTCGCGCTCTGCATCGTCGCGGTCGGTTTCGTCATCATCCTGATCAAATGGATCCAGAACCTCGCCACCACCTATGAGGTGACCGAGGATCGGCTGATCCTGCGCAAGGGCATATTCGTGAAGTCGATCGACGAGATCGAACTCTACCGGGTCAAGGATATCAGGATCGACTTCACGCTGATCAACCAATGGGCAGGCATCGGCACGATCACCGTGCTGTCGAGCGACGAGACGACGCGCGACGCGCCACTCATCATGCCCGATATCGAGAATGCCCAGGCCCGGCGCGAATCGCTGCGCCTGCTCGTCGACACCGCCCGGCAAAAGCGCCGCGTTCGCGAAGTCGACATGGTTCACGAGGATCTCTGATCCCGCAATGTCACATTTCCTCGTCCCCGATCGTCTCGGGCATGAAGGAGACACGGCATGACGATCGATTCCAAGAAACCGGCAACACTGGCGATGACCGGGCTGGCGCTGCTGCTGGGGGCTGCGATGTTGCTCAACGGCATCGCGATGCTGACGGCTCCGCTCGCCTGGTACGGACGCGTGCCCGGCGTGATCCAGACCGGCCCGTTCAACCAGCATTTCATCCGCGATATCGGATTGATCTACGCGATGACGGGGATCGGTTTCGCTCTGGGCGCCGCGATGCCGCGCAACCGTCTGCTGTTATGGAGCGCCGCGACCCTCTTCCTGACGGGCCATGCCCTGTTCCATTTCTGGGAAGTCGCCGTCGGAATCTGTTCAACCGATGCACTTCCGCGCGACTTTGCCGGGGTCACACTCCCGGCATTGATCGGCCTGTCGCTGTCGGGCTGGGCGGCCATGCCGCGCCGAAACGCGGCATGACCATTCGGCCGGCCGTCAGCCCGCTTTCGCCACGCCCACCAGCGCGGGGCGCAGCAGGCGATCCTTGATCATGTAACCCGCCTGCATTTCCTGCACGATCGTGCCGGGCGCGGCGTCCGCGCTCGGAATCTCGACCATCGCCTGGTGGCGATTGGGATCGAGCACTTCACCCAGCGCGGTGATGCGGGTGATGCCGTTGCGTTCGAAAACGCTGGTCAGCTCGCGGCCCGTGGCTTCCAGGCCGGTCACCAGCCCTTTCATCTTGTCATCCTCGCGCAGTTCGGCGGGGATGGCATCGAGCGCGCGCTGCAGATTGTCGGCCACCGACAGAATATCGCGGGCAAAGCCCGTCGCCGCATAAGCACGGGCATCCTGCGCGTCCTTTTCCAGACGGCGGCGGACATTCTGCGTCTCCGCCTGCGCGTAAAGCACCGCCTGCTTCGCTTCCGCCAGATCGCGCTCCAGCTTCACGAGGTCGCCTTCCAGGCCCATCGCCGCGTCATGCTCCTTCACTTCGGGCGCGGCCTCCGCGGTTTCGGTGCGCAGCGTGTCGTCAAGCTTCTGTTCTTCGTTCATCCGATCAATCTCGATAATGTCTGTGCAGTGAAATCCACCATGGGAACCACGCGGGCATAGTTCAAGCGCGTCGGGCCGATCACGCCGACCACACCCACCACGCGTCCGTCCTGCCCGCGATAGGGAGCGGCTATGACCGACGAACCCGATAACGAAAAGAGCTTGTTTTCGGATCCGATGAAGATCCGCGTCGCGGTGCCCTCGCGCGCGCTGTCGAGCAGCCGGGCGATTTCCTCTGCGCTTTCAAGCTCGTCGAGCAACTGGCGGACGCGTTCCAGGTCGGCCGACGCGGCCGCGTCGATCAGATTGGCCTGTCCGCGCACGATCAGCACCGGGCGCCGCGCCGGATCCTCGGACCAGACCGCCAGCCCCCGCGAAACCAGCTCCTGCGACGCCGAATCGAGTGCGGCACGGCCCTGCCCGATCTCGCGCGCGATGCGCATGCGGGCGTCGGACAAGGTCAGTCCCGACAGGCGGGCGTTCATATAGTTCGCCGCCTCGACGAGCGCGACATGGCCCATGCCCGGCGGCAGATCGACCACGCGATTCTCGACCGAACCATCGGCGCCGACGAGCACCGCCAGGGCCTGGGTTTCCGAAAGCGAGACAAAGCCGACCTGCCGAAGCACCGGCTCGCGCTTGGGCACCAGCACCAGCCCGGCACAGGCCGACAAGCCGGACAGAGTGGCCGTCGCGGCCGCCAGCGCTTCCTCGATCGGGCCGCCCCGCTCGACGCGCGATTCGATCGCGGCGCGCTCCTCGGCCGACGGTTCCGCCGCCTGCATCATGCCGTCGACGAACAGGCGCAGGCCGGTTTCGGTGGGCATGCGCCCCGCCGAAGTGTGCGGCGCCGCGAGCAGGCCCAGTTCCTCCAGATCCTGCATGACATTGCGGATCGAGGCTGGAGACAGGCTGAGCGCCGACAATTTCGAGATCGTCCGCGAACCGACCGGCGCGCCGCTTTCCAGATAGCTCTCGACGACGACGCGAAAAATATCGCGCGCGCGGTCGGTCAGTTCTGAAACGGGCGGTGTCGTCATATCCCCGATGTAGGCGCGGCCGGCCCGATGCTCAATCCGCGTCTATTTCCGGGCCAGGACGATCAGCAGCAATCCGGCGGCCGCCATCATCGCGCCGCGCACCGTCCATTCGCGCATACCGATCATGAAACTGTCCGCCGGTCAATGCAGCAGGCCCAGCCCCTGCCCCATCCAGAGCAGCCCGAGCGCTACCGCCACCGTCGCGAGCGCGGTGATCGCGAACTTGAATATCGCCATCGCTTCCCCTCCCCACACCGCCAGTCTATCCGCTTGCCGTGCCATGAAAAAGCGGAATGACTGGATTGAGCGATCCAGCCGGTCTAAAGCCTGCGCCGAACCGTCATAGTCCAGGAGACCAGCATGCGCCCATCAGGCCGCGCACCCGATCAGATGCGTCCCATCACCATCGAGCCCCGCTTCACCCGCCATGCGGAGGGATCGTGCCTGATCGGCTTCGGCGACACGAAGGTGCTGGTGACCGCGTCCATCGAAGAGCGGCTGCCGCCCTGGCTGCGCGGCAAGGGTGAAGGCTGGGTGACGGCCGAATACGGCATGCTGCCGCGCGCCACGCACACCCGCGGCAATCGCGAAGCGGCCAAGGGCAAGCAATCGGGCCGCACGCAGGAGATCCAGCGGCTCATCGGTCGTTCGCTGCGCGCGGTGGTCGATCTGAAGGCGCTGGGTGAGCGCCAGATCACGCTCGATTGCGACGTGATCCAGGCCGATGGCGGGACGCGTACCGCCTCGATTTCCGGCGCCTGGGTCGCGCTGCGGCTCGCCGTCGATTCGCTGATGGAGCGCAAGCTCATCGAGGTCGATCCGATCAAGCAGAAGGTCGCGGCCATCTCCTGCGGCATCCATCAGGGCGTGCCCGTTCTCGATCTCGATTATATCGAGGATTCGAACGCCGGCGCCGACGCCAATTTCGTACTGACCGAGGACGGCAACATCGCCGAGGCGCAGGCGACCGCCGAAGGCGAGACCTATGACGAGGAAGCGCTGCTGCGCCTCCTGCGCCTCGCCCGCATCGGCTGCCGCGATATCTTCGCCGCGCAGGCGGCGGCGACCGGGCGCGCGGCGTGACGATCGCGCCGCAGGCCATCCGCAAGCTCGGCCCCGGCAAGCTCGTCGTGGCCAGCCATAACGAAGGCAAGGTCCGCGAAATCGCGGCCTTGCTCGCGGGCCATGGCGTGGAACCGGTTTCGGCCGCGGCGCTCGACCTGCCCGAACCCGAGGAAACGGGGACGACCTTCATCGCCAATGCCGAACTGAAGGCGCGCCAGGCGGCCGATCTCTCGGGTCTTCCGGCACTCGCCGACGATAGCGGCCTGTGCGTCGAGGCGCTGGGTGGCGAACCCGGCATATTCTCCGCCCGCTGGGCAGGCCCCAAGCGCGACTTCGGCGATGCGATGCGGCTGGTCGAACAGAAGCTGGAACAGGCCGGCGAAGATGCCGGGCGCGATGCGCATTTCGTCTGCGCGCTCGCGCTCGCCTGGCCCGACGGCCATATCGAAAGCTTCGAAGGGCGCGTGGACGGCGTGATGGTCTGGCCGCCGCGCGGCACGCAGGGTTTCGGCTATGATCCGGTGTTCCAGCCGATCGGCCATGAGCAGACCTTCGGCGAGATGGAGCCCGAGGCGAAGCACGCGATGAGCCATCGCGCCGACGCCTTCGCCAAGCTTGTGGCGGCGGTGTTCTGACCGAAGCCCGATCTCGCGCGGAATCGAACGGGCCGCTCGCCCTTTACGTCCACTGGCCCTTCTGCGTCTCCAAATGCCCCTATTGCGACTTCAACAGCCATGTCCGCGATACGGTGGACCAAGCGGCCTGGCGCGCGGGGCTGCTCGCCGACCTCGCGCATGAAGCCGCGCTGACGCCGGGTCGCGCACTTGGCTCGATCTTCTTCGGCGGCGGCACGCCGTCGCTGATGCCCCCCGACACCGTCGCCGCGCTGATCGATGCGGCGGCCGGCCACTGGGCGATCGCGGATGATGTCGAGATCACGCTGGAGGCCAATCCTTCGTCCGTGGAAGCGGCACGCTTCGGCGATCTCGCACGCGCCGGCGTCAATCGCGTCTCGCTGGGTCTTCAGGCGCTCGACGACGAAGCGCTGGTGTTTCTCGGTCGCGCGCACGGCGTCGCCGAAGGGCTGGGCGCGCTCGACACGGCACAGACGGCCTTTGCCCGTGTCAGTTTCGACCTGATCTACGCTCGGCCGGGCCAGTCGCCCGAGGACTGGGACGCCGAACTCGGTCGCGCGCTCGGCTTCGGCACCGAACATCTCTCGCTCTACCAGCTCACCATCGAACCCGGCACCCGCTTCGCGACGCTGGCGGCGCAGGGCCGGCTCGATCCCGTCGATCCCGACCTCGGCGCCGACCTGTTCGAACAGACCCGCGAGAGGACAGCCGCGGCCGGGCTGCCCGCCTACGAAATTTCGAACCATGCCCGTCCCGGCGCGGAGAGCCGCCACAACCTGACCTATTGGCGCTATGGCGATTATGCGGGCATCGGCCCCGGCGCACATGGCCGTCGCGGCGGGCTGGCCACCATCCGCCGCAAGAAGCCCGAAAACTGGACGGCGGCGATCGACCGCAACGGCCATGGCATCGAGAGCGAAACTCCACTCGCGGCGGACGAACAAGCCGCCGAAGCCCTGCTGATGGGACTGCGGCTCGCCGAAGGCGTCGATCTCGCCCGCATTGCGGCGCAAAGCACTGTCGCACAGGAAACGCTGCTCGACGGCAAGGCTGTCGCGCAATTGTCGAAACAGGGCTTGCTCTCGCTCGACGGCAGCCGGCTCACCGTCACCAATGCCGGCATGCCCCTGCTCGATCGCGTGCTCGCGGAAATCGTCGCTGTATAGAGACGATCCGGTTCAAGCCGAACCGGATCGCCTCCAGCCGTTCTTCCTTCGTCGAGGCTCGCTTACTCCGCGAAACGGGCCGGCGCGGCGCTTACCGTGGTGAACTTGCCCGCGTCGATCTGCTGCACCTCAAGCGAGCGTTCGGCGATGCCGTCACGACCGAAGCGGAAGGCGCCGTCGATGCCGGAGAAACCGCCCTGATCGGCCAGCGCCCGCGCCGGGAAGGCGGTGCCCGGTTTCCAGTCGCGCGCGACACGCGTCACCAGCAGCACCGCGTCATAGCCCAGGCTGGACAGCCGGTAAGGCGCCTTGCCGTAACGGGCGCGATATTTGGCGGCGAGTTGGTTGTAGAGCCCGTTCGAAACACTGGCGAACCAGGCGCCGCGCAACGCCGGGTTGGTCGCCAGCGACGGTTCGGTGTTCCACAATTCGGTACCCAGGAAGCGCGCCGCAGGGCCGCTGCCCTTGCGAACGAGCGGCGCCGCCTGGAGCGCCACGCCGCCGCTGTCGGCGATCAGCAGCGCATCATAGGAGCTGGTCTGGCCGAGCCGGGTGACCGCCGCGGCGATCGAACGCTGTGATCGGTCGTAATTCTGCATGCCCACCACGCGCCCGCCCGCGCCTTCGACCGCGCGGATGAAGGCGGTGGAGGCGCGTTGGCCATAGACGCCGTTGGGCATCAAGCCGGCAAAGCTGGTCACGCCGCGCGACCGGGCATGGCCGACGACGCGTTCGATCGCCTGTGCAGGGCTGTAGCCGAGCAGATAGACGCCGTTGCCCGCCACCGTCGAATCATTGGAGAAGCTGAGCAGCGGGACATTCGCGCGCCGGGAGATCGGCGCGACCGCCGCGACATCCTCGCTGAGCAGCGGCCCGAGAATGACCCGGTTGCCCTCCGCGACCGCCTTTTGCGCGGCCGCCGCGGCGCCAAGCGCGGTGTCGTAGGTCGTGATGCGGATACGCTGGCCGCCCGTATCGAGCACCGCAAGATTGGCGGCGTTGGCGATCGACTGCCCGACCGCCGCATTGGCGCCGGTCATCGGCACCAGCAGGGCGATACGATGCCGTTCCTGATCGTCGGGCAGGCCCGGCGTGATCGGTGTATCGACCTGGGGCGGACGATCCGGCCCCTGCGTCGGCGGCTTGTCGCCGCGCGGAACGATCGTCTGACAGCCGGCGACGAGCAAAGCCGCCACAAGCACCCCCAGGCGCAACCGCATCCTACCTGCCGGTTGCGGCGCAACCCCTGCCTCTGCCATGACATCCTCCGATGAACGCAAAACTTGATCCCGGTCTCTACATCGTTGCCACCCCGATCGGCAATCTGTCCGATCTATCGCCGCGCGCGGGCGCCATCCTGTCGTCGGCGGACGCGATCGCGTGCGAAGACAGCCGGGTAACCGCCAAATTGCTCAATCATCTTGGCGTCCGGCGGCCGATGATCCCCTATCACGATCACAGCGCGCCGCATGTGCGCGACGGGCTGATCGCACGCATGGCAAGCGAATCGATCGCATTGGTCAGTGATGCGGGCACCCCGCTCATCTCCGATCCGGGTTACAAGCTGGTCCGCGAGGCGCGGGCCGCCGGCATAACTGTGACGACGATTCCCGGCCCCTCGGCAGCGATCGCCGCGCTCACGCTGGCCGGACTCCCGACCGATCGCTTCCTGTTCCTGGGTTTCCTTCCCAACAAGGCAAAGGCCCGCGCCAACACCATCGCCGAAGTGGCGGACGTGCGCGCCACCCTGATCTTCTACGAATCGGGCCCGCGCCTGGCCGCCACGCTCGCGGCATTGGCTGAAGGATTGGGCGATCGCGAAGCGGGTGTCGCGCGCGAGATCAGCAAGCGCTTCGAGGAATGCGTGACCGACACGCTTTCGACACTCGCCGCGCGCTATGCCGAACATCCGCCCAAGGGCGAGATCGTCGTCGTGGTCGCACCGCCCGGCGAAGCGCCGCCGCCCCCAGCCGACGATGCGGATGCCGCGCTGGCCGAAGCCTTGATCCGCCTGCCCCCGGCGAAAGCCGCGGGCGAAGTCGCCAAGGCGTTCGGGCTGGACCGCAAGGCGCTTTACGCGCGCGCCATGGCGATGAAGAACGGCGAATGACGCGACGCGCGGCCGAACGGCGTGGCCGGATGGCCGAATCGCTGGCGGCCTGGTGGTTGCGCTTTCATGGCTGGCGCATTCTGGCCCGGCGCACTCGAACACGGCTGGGCGAAGTCGATCTGATCGCCAAACGCGGCCGTATCGTCGCGTTGGTCGAGGTGAAGGCCCGGGCCACCGACGCGGGGCTGGATCTGTCCATCGACATGCGGAGGCTGGCCCGCGTCGCCGCGGCCGCCAATGTGCTGGCCGCCCGCTATGCGCCACGCGGCGAAGATATCCGCATCGATGTGATCCTGCTCGCCCCCTGGCGACGCCCGCGTCACATCGTCAACGCCTGGCATGGGTGACAGCCTCGCCACTCTGGCCTAAAGCCGCGCAACCCGCAGGCGGAGCACAAGCATGTCCCTGAATGTCGCCGTCCAGATGGACCCGATGGAGACCCTCAACATCGCGGGGGATTCGACCTTCGCGCTCATGCTGTCGGCACAATCACGCGGCCATCGGCTATGGCATTATGACGCATCCGACCTCAGCTATTCGGCCGGAAAGGTCTGGGCGCGTGCGCATCCGGTGACGGTACAGCGCGTCGCCGGCGATCATTTCGCGTTCGGCGCCGCCGAGAATATCGATCTGGGCGAACAGATGGACGTGGTGCTGATGCGCCAGGATCCGCCCTTCGACCTCGGCTATATCACCGCGACCCATCTGCTCGAACGGATCAGCGATCGCACGCTGATCGTCAACGATCCGGCATCGGTGCGCAACGCGCCCGAAAAGGTCTTCGTGCTCGACTATGCGCAATTCATGCCGCCGACGCTGGTGACGCGCTCGCTCGACGAAGCGCGCGCCTTCCTGGCCGAGCACGGGGAAATCGTCGTCAAGCCGCTGCATGGCAATGGCGGCAAGGCGATCTTCAAGGTCGGCAGCGACGGCGCCAATCTCGCCTCGCTGATCGAAGTGTTCAACACCGCCTATCGCGAACCGCATATGATCCAGGCGTTCATTCCTGCGGTCAGCCAGGGCGACAAGCGGATCGTGCTCGTCGATGGCGAAGTGGCCGGCGCGGTCAATCGCATTCCGGGTGAAGGCGAGATCCGGTCCAATCTGGCCGTCGGTGGATCGGCGGCGAAGACCGAACTCACCGCGCGCGAAGCGGAAATCTGCGCGGTGCTCGGGCCCGAACTCAAGCGGCGCGGGCTGTTGTTCGTCGGCATCGACGTGATCGGCGGCGAATGGCTGACCGAGATCAACGTGACGAGCCCGACGGGCATCGTCGCGATCGACCGGTTCAACGGCACCGATACCGGTGCGATGATCTGGGATGCGATCGAGCGGAAGGTTGCGGCGAAACGCTGATGTCCGAATGGATCGTCAATCTCATCGACCAGTCGGGCTATCTCGGCGTCGCGTTCCTGATGTTCCTGGAAACGATGTTCCCGCCGATCCCGTCGGAGGTGATCATGCCGATCGCGGGTGTGCATGCGGCCAAGGGCGACATGTCGCTCGGGCTTGTCATCGCCAGTGGCACGGCGGGCGCGATGCTCGGCAATTATTTCTGGTATCTCGCCGCGCGCGTGATCGGTGTCGAGCGCTTCCGGCCCTTCATCGAGCGATTCGGCCGCTGGCTCACCATCGACTGGCATGAAGTGGAGCGGGCCGAAAAATTGTTCGGCCGCTACGGATCCGCCTTCGTCTTCTTCGCGCGCATGCTGCCCACGCTGCGCTCGCTGATCTCGATTCCCGCCGGCCTGCTGCACATGCGGCTCTCCACCTTCGTGATCTGGTCGACGATCGGCACGGCGGGATGGACCAGTCTGCTCGCTGTCTCCGGCTGGATGCTCGGGCGCAATGTCGACAAGGTCGATGATTTCGTCGGCCCGGTCTCCAGCGCGGTCATCGTGCTGATCATCGCCGCCTATGTGTGGCGGGTGATCTTCTGGCGGCCGAAACGCTGACCGCAATCCCGCGGAAGGCGCCCGTTGCGATATCGCATCCGGCCGGGTGACGCATGGCGAGGGAGATTGTCCTGCCGGCCTGGACGAATGCCATGGTCCGGTTGCCCCCCCCCGGATTGCCGCGCCGTCATCTATCCTGGAAGCGCCGGAACGGATCGTGAAGCGTGGCTGCACACATCGTCCTGGATATCCGCGTGCGCATCCTGTTGTGAAAGGCCGTTTCAATCCCGGCTTCTGCAGGGGCGCGGCCCCTCCCTGCCGACCGATATACCGCTCGTCGACACGCGCTCAGGCGATGGCGGGTGGCGGCTGATCGAGAGCCGCATGCCGACGGCCGGACGATAGACAAAGAAAAAGGGGCGATCCTGACCGGACCGCCCCCGATTCCCGCTTCTGATCCGAGGATCAGAAAGCGCGATACTGCTCGTTGCCGACGAAGCCCATCTTGGTCACCTGGGACTTCTTGATGATCGCCAACACCTGATCGACCGTATCGTAACGGGCCTGGGCGTCGGGCTGGAAGTGCAGCTCGGGCTCGGGCTCCATCACCTTGGTCCGGTCGAGATACTGACGCAGCGTGACCCGATCGATCGGCGCGCCGTTCCAGTAAGTTACACCAGCCGGATCGATGGTGATCTTGTTCTTCTCGGGATCGATCGGCGGCGGGTTCTGCCGCGCGTTCGGATCGTCGATCGGAAGGTCGATCTTCACCGCATGGGTCTGGATCGGGATGGTGATGATGAACATGATGAGGAGCACGAGCATGACGTCGATCAACGGCGTCGTGTTCATTTCCATCATCGGCTCGCCGTCGTCGCGGCCACCGCTCATTGCCATGTCAAACTACTCCTGATCTCAGAGACGCTGGGCCACGAAGCTGCCCGCAGGCGGCTGCGAGATGAAACCGACGCGTGCGAAACCGGCCATCTGCATCGTGAAGATCGTACCACCGATGCAGCGATAGGGCGTATTCACGTCGCCGCGGATATGCGCTTCAGGCATGTCTTCCGCGGTGAAGTTCTCGATACCACCCTTCTTTTCGATTTCCGCCTTCAGCTTCGCGACCGCGCGATCCAGCAGTTCCTGCGAATTGACGCGCGTGAGGTTCCAGTAAACCTCGCACTCGCCGCTCGGGCTTGCCTTGACCGAAAGCGAGACGTTCTCCGGCTTTGTGGTCGTCGGATCGTGGCGAACTTCGGGAAGCTTCACGTCGATCGTCTGAATCACGACGGGAACGGCGATCAGGAAGATGATGAGGAGCACCAGCATGACGTCCACGAGGGGCGTCGTGTTGATGTCGGACATCGGGGTCTCGTCGCCGCCCGCGTCGCCTACACTCATTGCCATTGTATTAGGATCCTATCCTGCTGAATTCGGGACACCCTGGCGAGCGCCCGCAAATGGCGGCGGCGACGCGCCCGATGGCGCGCCGCCGCTATCCGTTCAGGCCTTGGGCGCACCAGCCGTCGTCGTGCCGACGCCGGGCTTCGGAGCCGCGGCCGGCGGGGCGACCTTGGCGGCGCCACGAGCGGCGATGGTCGGCTTCACGGCGCCGTTCGAAGCCATGTAGCCCAGCACGTCGTTCGCGAAGGCCGACAGGTCTTCGGCGATCGACTTGTTGCGGCGCTGCAGCCAGTTGTACGCGAGCACCGCGGGAACGGCGACGACCAGACCGAGCGCGGTCATGATGAGCGCTTCACCGACCGGACCGGCGACGACGTCGATCGACGCCTGACCCGACGCACCGATCTTCACGAGCGCGCGGTAGATGCCGACCACGGTACCGAACAGACCGATGAAGGGAGCGGTCGCGCCGACGGTGGCGAGGAAGGCCAGGCCGCCGTTGAGCTTCGAGTTGATCGAAGCCTGGCTGCGGCTGAGCGAGCCGTGCAGCCAGTCATGCGCTTCGACCGGATCGGTCAGCTTGCCATGCTGTTCCTGCGCGGTCAGGCCGTCATCGACGATCTGCTTGTAGGCCGAGTTCTTCTCGAGCTTGGCGGCGCCTTCCTTCAGGCTCGGATTGCCCCAGAAGCTGGCGCGGACGCGCTTCGACTGGTTGATGATCTTCTGCTGATCGAACAGCTTGGTGAACATGATGTAGAAGGAGAAGATCGACATCGCGACCAGGATCAGGAACACGGCCCAGGCGATGGCGCCGCCCTGCTCGAGCGCGGCCCACAGACCATAGGGGTTCTCCCCGCCATGTGCGGCGGCGGCGTTGGCGGCTCCGGCCGCAGCAGCAAACTGGATCAACATTCGGGTTATTCCTCTTCAAAAACTGAAAATGTTCAGGATGTTCTTGTTAGATAAGCGAACTCAATTGTCCGGCAGCACCCAGCGAACGCGACGCGACGACTTGGAGCGGGTTGGAGCTCCGTTCGAGTCGACGGCCGGCGTGTAGCGGGCGCGACGGGTGAGCGCGGCACAGGCTGCGCGGTCGAGATCGGAGTTACCGCTGGATGCGGTCACCACGCAGTTCTCGACGCGGCCCTCAGCATTGATATCCCAGGAAATCGAGGTCGTGCCCTGTGCACCGGCACGGATCGCCGAAGGCGGATAATCGTCATTGGTGATCCAGCGTGCCGGATCGCCCTTGGCGCCGGCAGCCTTGCTGATGGCAGGCGGCGGCGGCGGTGGCGGCGGAGCGGCGACCGGCGTCGGCGGGGACGGCGGCGGCGGACGATCGACCGTCACGATCTGGGGGGGAGGCGCGACGTTCGTCTGAACGATCGGCGGCGGAGTCACGACCGGCGGCGGCTCGATCTGCTTTTCGGGCGGCGGCGGCGGCGGCTCTTCCTCGGGTGGTGGGGGTTCGTCTTCGACATCGAAGACGTTCAGATCCTCGGCCGCCTTCTTGACCACATTATAGGCCAGTCCGGTGACGAAGGCGTAGCCGAGTACCGCATGCAATAGGACGACGACTATAATCGCCACCATGCGGCTCGAACTCATCGATTGATCAGCGTAAGCCATTCAGAAACGACACTCCCTCATATTCCTCGGATCGCGGAGGCTTCGGACGATGGACGCACCAAGGCAAGGCGCCAGGAGAACGTCAACGATCCGGTCCCGCCACGATTTTATGTCCTAAGGCAGAACGCGAGTCTCTATCGCTCCGTGCATTTTGACGCAATTGCTTTGTTTCGCCCGAAACGCTTCGGTTCGCCGGAGCGTTGCAGGCCCCGTTAATCCGTTTTTTGCCATAAGCCCGGCGTCACGTTACGGAGAGTTTATGACGTTTGAAAGACTGGCGTTTCCGCTGTTCGCGGCGCTCGCCCTCACCCCCGCGAATCTCCTCGCCCAGGCGGCTCCCGCGCGCCCGGCCGCCGGGTCAGGCTATGCAGCGACGGCATATACCTATGCCGATTTAGCCGATCTTTCAGCCAATGCGCCCGTTGTCATCGACGCCCAGATCAAGTCGGCGATTCGCATCGAGGAGGGCGCGCCGGCCGGCATGGCGCGCTTCTATGTCGAGGCGACGGTTCGGTCGTTGATTCGCGGCCCGGCGGGCAGCCCGGCGCTGGTCACCTATGTCGCCGACGTACCGGTCGACGCGCGCGGGAAGCCCCCCAAGCTCAAGAAGATGCGCGTGCTGCTTCTCGCCCGCCAGGTGGCGGGCAAGCCCGGCGCCCTGCAATTGCTCGCCCCCCACGCCCAGATCCCGTGGAGTCAACCGGTGGACACCCAGCTCCGGGCGATATTGGGCGAACTGACCGCAGCCGGCGCACCGCCGAGGATCACGGGCATCCGCAGCGCCTTTCATGTGCCCGGCACCGTCAAGGGCGAAGGGGAAACCCAGATCTTCGTGCAGACCGAGACCGGTAATCCGGTTTCCTTCTCGATCCTGCGCCGACCCGGCGAGATCGCCCGATGGTCGGTCGCGCTCGGCGAGATCGTCGACGAAGCCGCCGGCCCGCCAAAGCCCGGCACGCTGCTCTGGTACAGGCTGGCCTGCGCGCTGCCGCCGCAACTGCCCGAACGGGCGATCGATCCGGGCGACCCGGCCAATGCCGCGCAGGCGCGCGAGGATTATCGCGTCGTGCGCGATGGCCTGGGCCCTTGCGAGCGCCGACATCCGGCGATTCAGGTCTCGTCGCGCCCCAGATAGAGGAAGTCGCGGCCGAAGCTGCGCAAATGCGCACCGCCGTCGACGAAGATCGTCTGGCCGGTGACCGCATTCGCCCCCGCCAGATAGACGACCGCATCGGCGACGTCCTCGGGGTCGGGCAGCATGCAGAGGGGCATCTCCTGCTCCAGCCTTACCATCTGTGCCGGCAGATAATCCTCCGTCGGCAGCGTCAGTCCCGGCGCGACCGCGCAGACGCGCGCCTGCGGCGCCAGCGTGCGCGCGAGCATGTCGGTGGCCCCGGCGAGAGCCAGTTTGGAGAGCGTGTAGCTCGCCTGGTCCCCCGCCGGATGGACGATGCGCTGATCCAGGATGTTCACGATCGCCGCCGGCGCGCCGGGTTGCGCGCGCGCCGCCACGTCGCGCGCCAGCAGCACGGGCGCGGCGCTGTTGATCGTGAAATGCGCGATCAGCGTATCCGCCGTCATATCCTCAGGCCCATCGAGCCCGAACATCGAGGCATTGTTGACCAGCAAGGTCGGCGGCTGACCGAAATGCGTGGTCACGCGTTCGACCAGCCCGGCAACTTGTCCGGTATCCGAAAGATCGGCTGCGAAGCCGTCCCAGATCGCACCCCATTGCGTCAGCCGGGCGCGCAGGGCGGGGTCCGGCTCCGGATGCTCGCGCGAATGGAGCGCCAATGCCCAGCCCGCCTCCGCGAGCCGGCCGGAGATCGCGGCGCCCAGCCTGTGGCAGCCGCCCGTGACGAGCGCGAGCTTCACCGCGCGCTCATCGCCGGTGCCTCACCAGCGAGATGCCGATCGACTCGCCCGCCTCGGCGATGGCGATCTTCACGATCTCGACCTCGACTCGCTGCACCCGTGCATCCTGCACCATCAGCGTTTCAACGATATGATCGGCGATCGCCTCGACCAGTGTGAAATGCTGCCCCTCCGGCAGAGCCGACGTCACCGCATGTTTCAGGTCCATATAGTTTTTCGACGCGGAGAGCGGCGTTTCGGGCGCGAAATGCGCGGGGCAGTCGATATCGACGCGCACCGAGATCCGCAGCGGCTGGGGAAGATGCGTCTCTTCCGAGTAGATGCCGGTGAGCACCGGAACCTCGAGATCGAGCACGCGCAACTGAAGACGATCGTCCATTGAGACCCTGTTCCAAGGCTGTTTCGGCCTCCGTATCACGGCTGGCGCGCGATTCACGCTTTTCTTGCGTGCCGGAATCGCTAAATGCCCGCGACCGCCGGCCCCTGCCCGGCCCGATGAAAGGATCCAGGTGTCGCATCCCGCAAAGATCGACGCCGCGAACGCAAACGCGGCGGACGCGATCGATATCGTCCCAATCGCCCATGTCTCCGAAGACGCGGTCGAAGCCTTGCTCGACGATGCGTTCGGAACCGACCGCCATGGCCGTACCGCCTATCGCCTGCGCGCGGGAACGCGCGCGATTCCAGCACTGAGCTTCGCCGCGCTCGACACGGCCGGCGCGCTGCTCGGCACGATCCAGTGCTGGCCGGTCAGGATCGGCGACGCCGCGATGGTGATGGTCGGCCCGGTCGCGGTTGAACCCGCCGTGCAGCGCGGCGGCATCGGCCGCGCGCTGATGCAGGCGATGCTCGACGCGGCGGATGCCGGCGCCTGGCCGCCGCTGATGATGATCGGCGATCCCGAATATTACGGGCGGTTCTTCGGCTTCAGCGCCGATGGAACCGCCGGCTGGATCGTGGACGGCCCGGTCGAGCGCCGCCGCCTGCTCGCCCGTGCGCGCGCCGGTCAACCAATGCCCGCCGCCGGCGAAGTGCTGCCGCGCCCCGAGTGACGCGCCATTATCCGGCCGGATGACGGCCGGATGACATTGCGTACGTCCCGCCGACGCCCTAACTCCGCGCCATGCCTTCGATCGAACCGCCCGCCGACCTGACCGGCCTTTCGCTCGCCGAGATCGCGCGGCTTGCCGAGGAGCGACGGCTGCCGCCCGTCGAGAAATGGAACCCCACCCATTGCGGCGACAGCGAAATGCGGATCGCGCGCGACGGCACCTGGTATCATCAGGGGTCGCCGATCGGTCGACCGGCGATGGTGCGGCTCTTCTCGACGATCCTGCGGCGCGAGGCTGATGGCGGCCATGTGCTCGTCACGCCGGTCGAGAAACTCGATATCGCGGTGGACGACGCGCCGTTTCTCGCGGTCGAGGTCAAGGTGGAAGGTGACGCGCTCGCTTTTCGGCTGAATACCGGCGATATCGTCGTCGCTGGGCCCGACCATCCGCTGCGCTTCGCCGAAACCGTCGATGGGCCGCACCTCTATCTTCATGTGCGCGGCGGGCTGGAAGCGCTTGTCGCCCGCTCGGTCTGGTATGAGCTCGCCGATCTCGCGCTCGATCACGAGCCGCCCGGCCTGTGGAGCCGTGACACCTTCTTTCCGATCGAGGAGGCGGCATGATGCTGGCCGACAAGCTGCGCCGGGCGCTCGACGCCGGCCACCGGGGATCGCCGATCCTGCTGGCGGGCGACAATCGCGACGCCGTGCTCGGCAAACAGGATATATTGGTGCCCGCCGCCGTGCTGGTCGCGGTCACGGATCGCGCCGATCCCGGCGTGATCCTGACCCAGCGCACCGAAACGCTGCGCAAACATGCCGGCCAGATCGCCTTTCCCGGCGGCAGGATCGATGCCGGCGACACGGGCGCGGTGAGCGCCGCCTTGCGCGAGGCGGAGGAGGAGATCGCGCTGCCGCCATCGGCGGTGACGGTGATCGGCGAAACCGACCCCTATCGCACCATCACCGGCTTTCAGGTGACGCCCGTGGTTGGCGTGGTGCCGCCCGACATCAGGTTCCGCGCCAATGACGCCGAGGTCGCCGACGTCTTCGAAGTGCCCCTCTCCTTCCTGCTCGAGCCCATGAACCATCTCGAACAGGCGGTGGAGTGGCAGGGCCGCGAGCGCCATTATTACGAGATCACCTATGGCGAACGGCGGATCTGGGGCGCGACCGCGGCGATGATCGTCAACCTGGCGCGGAGGCTCGCTTGGACGGAGTGACGCTGCCCGAAGCCGCATGGCGGACACGCGAGGGGCTGGACAGGCTGTTGCAGGCGCTGGGCGCCGATGACGGGCTGGCCCGCTATGTCGGCGGCGCCGTGCGCGACACGATCATGGGCATCGCGGTCAACGATATCGACATCGCCACGCCGCTGGCGCCCGACGATGCGATGCGCCGGCTGCAACAGGCGGGAATCAAGGTGATCCCCACCGGTATCGCGCATGGCACGGTGACCGCCGTGCTGGCCGACGGGCCGATCGAGATCACCACGCTGCGGCGCGACGTCTCCACCGACGGCCGCCGCGCGACCGTTGCCTTTTCCAATGATTGGCGCGAAGACGCGGCACGGCGCGATTTCACGATCAACGCGCTTTACGCCGATCCGCTGACCGGTGCCGTGTTCGATTATTTCGGCGGCCTGGCCGATCTGGAAGCCGGACGCATCCGCTTCATCGGCGACGCCTTGACCCGGATCGCCGAGGATCATCTGCGCATCCTGCGCTTCTTCCGTTTCCACGCCCGGTTCGGCCGTGGCGCGCCCGACGCGGAAGCGCTCACCGCCTGCAGGCAGCGCGCGCGTGACCTGATGGCGCTTTCGCGCGAGCGCATCGCCGATGAACTCACCAAGCTGCTCGCGCTGCCCGATCCCTTTCCCACCATCGCGCTGATGCTGGAGAACGGCATATTGGCGCCTGCCCTGCCCGAGATCGATCAGGCCGGGCTCGACCGGCTTGGCGTATTGTTGTCACAGGAGCGGGAGATCGCGGCGTCTCCGGACGCGGTCCGCCGGCTGATCGCGCTGCTGCCCCAGGACACCGCCGCCGCCGATGGCGTGGCGTCTCGGCTGCGCCTGTCGAACGCGCAGCGCAAACGCATCGCCGCCGCACTGGCGCCCGATCCCAGCGATCCGGTGGAAGCGCTCTACCGGCTTGGCCATGAGGGTGCCCTGGATCGGCTGCTGCTGGCGACCGATGCGGCTGCGCAATGGGCGCGCATCCGTGATCGCGATCGCCCCGTCTTTCCCCTGCGCGGCGGCACGCTGGTCGCGCGCGGGCTGACCGCCGGCCCGCGCGTGGCGCAGGCGATGCAGGCGATCGAGCGGCGCTGGATCGAGGAAGGCTTTCCGGGAGAAACGCGCATCGGCGAAATCGCCGACGCCGAAGTCGATCAACTGTTGCGCGCGACCAGATAGTCATAGGCCTGATCCGTATCGAGCGGATCGGAATAGAAATAGCCCTGCCCCGTCGCGCAACCGAGCGCGGCCAGCGTACGGGACAGTTCGAACGACTCGATGCCTTCCGCCGTGGTCTTCATGCCCAGCGCGTCGGCGAGCGACAGCACGGCGCGGACGATCGCGATCTTGTTCTTGTCGAGCAACATGCCGGTGATGAAGCTGCGGTCGATCTTCAATATGTCGATCGGCAGGCGCTGGAGATAGGCGAGGCTCGAATAGCCCGTGCCGAAATCGTCCATCGCGATCGTGGTGTCGAGCGCCTTCAGCCCGTCGAGCACGCGCACCGCGCGTTCGGGGTCGGCGATGATCGCGCTTTCGGTCAATTCCAGCGTCAGCCGATTGCCCGCGATGCCCGTCGCCGCCAGCGCCTCCGCCACAGCCGCGCACATATCGTCGCGCACGATCTGGATCGCGGACAGGTTGACGCTCATCCGCACCGGCAACGCCGATCCCGCGCGCCGATCCCATTCGGCCAGCGTGCGGGCCGCATTGGTCAGCGCCCAGCGACCGAGCGGGACGATCAGCCCCGATTCCTCGGCGACGGGGATGAAGTCCTGCGGGCCGATCGTGCCATGCTCGGGATGCTCCCAGCGCGCCAGCGCCTCGAAACCGGACACATTTTCGGAGGAAAGGTCGATAAGCGGCTGAAAGGCCAGATGGAGCTGCCCGACCTCGATCGCGCGCCGCAGTTCGGTCTCCATGCTGAAACGATGACGCGCGAGGTGGAAAGCGGTCGGCTGGTAGATCTCGATCTTGCCGGTTTCCTTCGCGCGCTTGAGCGCGAACTGGGCGTGGCGGACAAGCTTCTCGACATCGCTCTGCTCGTCGAGCATCAGCGCGCAGCCGACGCTGCAATCGACGCGGATCTCAAGATCGGTGAGCCTGAAGGGCGATGCCAGCGCTTCCTTGATCCGGCGCCCGACATGCAGCGCATCGCCCGGCCCGTCGACAAGCCGGATGAGCATGCCGAATTCGTCGCCCCCGGTGCGCGCCAGCCGGTCGCCCGACCGCATCGCCTTGAGCAGGCGTCGCGCCACGGTGATGATCAGCTCATCCCCCGCGATCGCGCCGATGCATTCGTTGATCCGGCTGAAGCGGACGAGATCGATCACGAGCACCGCAAAATGCCCGTCCTGTTCGGCGGCGTCCTCCAGCAATTCGGTGAAACCGGCGCGATTCGGCAAACCGGTCAGGCTGTCCGACAGCATTTCACGGCGCAGATTCTGTTCGGTCCGCACCTGCGCCGTCTGGTCGAGCAGGAAGACCATGCAGCGCCGCTTGTCGTCCGGCGTATCGACCAGCCGCGTCATCTTTACGGTGAAATGGCGCTGTTCGATCGGGCTGCCGTCATTCCAGACGAACTCGTCGCTCGCGTCTCCACTCGTCAGGAAGGCGCGGACGCGCGCGCCCAGGCCGTTGCGTTCCAGGATCGGCGCATCGTCGCCGTCGAACGTGGAGATCGGCGTTTCATAACGCTTGAAGATCGGATTGCTGCATTCGACGAACGTCTTGCCGGACTTGCTGACCGCAACCAGCGCGGCGGCGATCGGCAGAGTGTCCAGAAGCTGTTGGCGCGCCTCGAAAAATTTCTGAAGCGGGGTTTCGGCGACGCGCAGCCCAAGGGGTAGCTGCGCCGGAATTCCGGCCTGCCGTTCGAGGCGTTTGTCGCCCCTGATTTTCGACACAACACGCATGCGGACCCGGCCTAGCCCGGATCAGGTAAATTCTTCGTGAAACTAGGTTAATGGCAACGACAACACGAGACCGCCCGAGAAGAGGCCGGGTTGCCCTTCTCAGACGAAGCGGTTGTTGCGCGGAAAGCCCGTTGGCGGCATGCGGCCGGCCGCGCCACGGGCGACGCGCCATGGCGTCAGATCGGTTTCCGTTCGCGTGCGCCCGGTCTCGCCGCCCATCGTCCAGCTCAACCCCTCCTCGAAGCGGAAGGCGATCACGTCGGACAGGCCGCCATCGCGATATTTCTGGATGGTGACGCCCTGCCCGCGCCCCATTTCGGGCAGCTCGTTCAACGGGAACACCACCAGTTTGCGATTGTCGCCGATCGCCGCGACATAATCGGCCTCGGCCGGAACCGCCCTCACCACCTTCAGCTTCGCGCCAGGGCGGAGATTGACGAGTTGCTTGCCCTTGCGCGTCTCCGCGACCGCCTCCGCCGTCGCGGCGATGAAGCCGCGACCATCGGACGACGCGACGAGCAGCTTGTCCGACGCCGAAGCGGGCACCAGCGCGACGATGCCGACATCGCCCTCCATATCGATCATCAGCCGCACCGGCTCGCCGAAACCGCGCCCACCCGGCAATTTGTCCCCACCGAGCGTGTAGAAGCGCCCGGTATCGGCGGCGAGCAGGATCTTGTCGGTGGTCTGCGCGTGGAAAGCGAAGGCGGGCCCATCGCCTTCCTTGAACTTGACCGCATCGGCCGAAGCGAGGTCGATATGGCCGCGCATCGCGCGAATCCAGCCGCGCTGCGACATGATCACCGTGATCGGCTCGCGCTCGATCATCGCCTCAAGCGGAATCTCGCGCGCGGGGGCGGCTTCCTCGATCGTGGTCCGCCGCGCGCCAAGCGGGGTTTCCAGCCCGTAACGCTCGCGCAGCACACCGAGATCGCGCTTCAGCCGCGTGCGCTGGCGCGCCGGGCTTTCGATGAGCGCGACCAGCCCCTCGCGCTCCTTGGCGAGGTCGTCGCGCTCCTTGCGGATTTCCATTTCCTCGAGCTTGCGCAACGAACGCAGCCGCATGTTGAGGATCGCTTCGGTCTGGCGGTCTGTCAGGCCGAACTCGGCCATCATCACCGCCTTGGGCTCATCCTCGGTGCGGATGATCTCAATCACGCGATCGAGGTTGAGATAGGCGATCAGATAGCCGTCGAGCAGCTCGACGCGGTCGTCGATCTTGGCCAGCCGATGCTGCGAACGGCGGATGAGCACTTCGATCTGGTGGCGAAGCCATGACGTCAGAACCTCCTTCAGCCCCATCACGCGCGGCGTCCGGTTCGCATCAAGCACGTTGAGGTTGAGCGAAATCCTGGATTCGAGGTCGGTCAGCCGGAACAGGCTTTCCATCAGCATCTCGGGCTCGACGGTGCGGCTGCGCGGCTCGAGCACCAGCCGGATCTTCTCGTCCGATTCGTCACGGACATCGGCCAGGATCGGCAGTTTCTTGTCGTTGATCAGCGTCGCGATCTGCTCGATCAGCTTCGATTTCTGGACGCCATAGGGAATCTCGGTGACCACCGCGACCCAGGTGCCCCGGCCTTCATCCTGCTTTTCCCAGCGCGAGCGGACGCGGAAACCGCCGCGCCCGATGGCATAGGCCTCCGCGATCGATGCGGCGCTGTCGATCACGATCCCGCCGGTCGGGAAATCGGGACCCTTCACATATTGCAGCAATTGCGCGGGTTCGGCGGCGGGCTGGTCGATCAGCAGCATCGCCGCGTCGATCAGCTCGGCGGCGTTGTGCGGCGGGATGTTCGTCGCCATGCCCACCGCGATCCCGCTCGCGCCATTGGCGAGCAGGTTGGGGAACAGGCCGGGCATTACCTCCGGCTCTTCATCCTCTCCATTATAGGTCGGGCGATAATCGACCGTGCCCTCGTCGAGCCCGGCCATCAGGTCGATCGCGACCTGGGTCAGCCGCGCTTCGGTGTAGCGATAGGCCGCGGCATTATCGCCATCGATATTGCCGAAATTGCCCTGGCCATCGACCAGCGGGTAACGCAGCGCGAAATCCTGCGCCAGGCGCACCATCGCGTCATAGACCGAAACGTCGCCATGCGGATGATATTTACCGATCACGTCGCCGACGACGCGCGCGCATTTCTTGTACCCCTGCCCCGGATCGAGCTTGAGCAGCCGCATCGCCCAGAGCAACCGCCGGTGCACCGGCTTCAGCCCGTCGCGCACATCCGGCAGCGATCGCGCGGTGATGGTCGACAGGGCATAGACCAGATAGCGTTCGCTGAGCGCGGTATCGAAGGGAGCGTCGACGATCTGATCGAGAGGATCGGAAAATTCAGTGGCCATGATCAGGCGATAGCAGCGCGGATTCGGCGTGGCGAGTACCCCCGATCATCTCAACCACGCTTTCCGGGCCCGCCCTATCGACGACACAATCGCATGTGAGGCTGCACGGGTGACGGTGGGGAGATCCGTGTGGCAGTGTTTTTCCTGTTCGCCCTTCAAGCCGCCAGCGCCCTGGCCGAGCCCGGCATCCCGGCCGATTTCGATCTGCGCAAGCTGCCCGAACAGGAAGAGGAGCCGCTGGACCTGACCGGATCACGGCATTGCCGATCGGAAGACGGGACGGAGATCGTGGTCTGCGCGCGTCGCAGCGGCGAGCAGCGCCATCGGCTGCGCGCGCTTCCGGACACCGATTACGCCGCCGAGCCGGTGCGCGCCGAAATGGGTGTTTTCGGCAACAGCAAGGTCGCCGTAGAGGCCGACAGCACCACCATGAACGGCCTTCGGAGCAATCGCGCGATGATCCGGCTCAAGACGCCCTTCTGATCGTTCGACGGTTCGGCGCCCGGCTTGGAGCCGGCGACCGCACCGCCTATCTTCGCCCCTCCCTCCCTCGGCCCTGGAGACCTGCCATGCGTTACAACCAGTTCGGCAATACCGGCCTGTTCGTTTCGGAAATCTGCCTGGGCGCGATGACCTTCGGCTCGTCCGCCCAGGACACGATGTGGGGCCAGATCGCCGGGCTCGATCAGGATGGCGTCGATCGGATCGTCGAACGCGCGCTCGCCGCCGGCGTCAATTTCATCGACACCGCCAATGTCTATTCGGGCGGCGAGTCCGAACGGCTGCTCGGCCAGTCGCTCCGGAACCTCGGCGTCAGGCGCAGCGATGTCGTCATCGCCACGAAGGCGTTCATCCGAATGGGGCCCGGCCCCAACGATGCTGGCGCTTCGCGCGGCCATCTCATGGATGCGGTGCAGCAGAGCCTGGACCGACTGCAGACCGATCATATCGATCTCTACCAGATCCACGGCAATGACAGCGTCACCGGCATCGACGAGACGTTGCGCGCATTGGACGACCTCGTGAGCCGCGGCCTTGTCCGTTATATCGGCGTGTCCAACTGGGCGGCCTGGAAGATGATGAAGGCGCTCGGCATCTCCGAACGCCGCGGCTTCGCCCGTTTCGAAAGCGTACAGGCCTATTATTCGATCGCCGGCCGCGATCTGGAGCGAGAGATCGTGCCCTTCATCGAATTCGAGAAGATGGGGCTGATGGTCTGGTCCCCGCTCGCGGGTGGATTGCTGTCGGGAAAATATGGCCCCGGCAGCAGCGAAGGCGAGGGCCGCCGCGCCAGTTTCGATTTTCCGCCGGTCGATCGCGACCGCGCCGACCGCGCGATCGCGGTGATGCGTGAGGTGGCGGCCGCGCATGGCGTGACGGTGGCGCAGGTCGCCCTCGCCTGGATCCTCGCCAAACCGTTCGTGACCAGCGTCATCATCGGCGCGAAGCGGCTCGACCAGCTCGACGACAATCTGAGCGCATCCGCCCTCACCCTGACCGGTGAGGATATGGCGCGGCTCGATGCCGTGAGCGCGCTTCCCGAGGAATATCCGGGCTGGATGCTCTCACGCCAGGGCAGCGGCCGGATCCCCACGCCCTTTACGCCGGTCGCCTGAACACCAAACACCCCTAACGCCCCATTCACCGCTGCCGGTTACCAATCACCAAGATCGCATCCCCTTATACTGACTCCCGCGCGCGCTCCGGGGGGACAGCGCGGCTGGGGATCCGGTATGACGAAGCGGACATGGCTGGCGAAGACTGCGCTGCTGCTGGGGCTGGCCCCGGCGCTGACCGGCGCCGTGGCGCCCGATCGCGACACGCTGATCCTGTCGGCGCACAATCGCGAACGTGCGACGCTCGGCCTGCCCGCCATGCATTGGGACGCCAAACTCGCCGCCGATGCACGCGAATGGGCGCAATATCTCGCGGCGAGCGGCGAGTTCGAGCATTTCGAGGAGGAATCGGACGATCCAAACGCCCAGGGTGAAAATCTCTGGATGGGCACGCGCGGCGCATTCCGGCCCGAAACCATGGTCGGCCACTGGATCGGCGAGAAGAAGGATTTCGTCTACGGCACCTTCCCCGACAACAGCCGCACCGGCGATCTCGAGGATGTCGGCCATTATACCCAGATCGTCTGGCGTGACACCGGCGCCGTCGGCTGCGCGATCGCGAGCAATGACGAGGACGATTATCTGGTCTGCCGTTATGCGGCGAGCGGCAATGTGATGGGCGAACGGCCCTTCTAGGCAGTTCACCCTCCTTGAAGGTCAGGCCGGCGAAAGCCGGCATCTCCCTCGGGATAGAGCCTCATCCTCAGCCCCGGTCCGCCTGATCCTTCGCGATCTCGCCCAGCAGCCATTCGCGGAAACGCTTGATCTTGGGAACGTTGCGGCGCTGCTCCGGGCAGACCAGCCAATAGGCATAGCCCCGCGACGAAAGCTGTTCGGACAGTCGCACCAGCTTGCCTTCCGCGAGATCGTTGCGCCAGAAGAACGGCGTCAGCATCGCGACGCCCTGCCCGGCCATCGCGGCATTGCCCTCATTGGCCTGTGAATCGAGCCTGACGCCCGGTTTGATCGTACCGTCCGGCACATCAACGCCCGCCTCGCGCAACCAATAGGCCCACCAGGGATCCTGCGGGCTGATCAGCGGCACATCGAGCAGATCGCGCGGATCGATCCTGCCGCCATGACGCTCCAGGAATTCGGGGCTGCACATCGGCGTGAAATCGATCGGGAGGAGCAGATCGGTCGCCAGCCCCGGCCAGGGACCGAGCCCGACGCGCACCGCCACATCGACATCGTCACTGAAATCAGTGAGCGCATCACTGGCGAGCAACCGCACCGCCATATCGGGATGCTGGACCTGGAAGCCGCCCAGTCGCCACGCGAACCAGGTGTTGGCGAAAGTCTGCGAGGTCGAGATTGTCAGCATCGACTCATCCTCGGAACGGACGCTCGCGAAGGCGCCGTCGAGCGCATCGAACGCGCCCGACACCAGGGGCGCGATGCGGCGGCCGACTTCGGTGAGGCTTACCTGACGCCGGACGCGATGGAACAAGGCGACGCCCAGTCGCTCCTCGAGCAATTTCATCTGATAGCTGACGGCCGCCTGCGTCATGCCGAGCTCCTCGGCCGCGCGCGTGAAGTTGCCATGGCGCGCGGCCGCCTCGAACACCCGGACGGCAGCGAGGGGCGGCAATCTGCGCATCGCCACATCATAAGCTACACTTATGATATCGGTCCAGCCTTTGATTGGCGGAATGCCCAGGGATCCTCCATTTGGGTGTCAGCCGGCCAGTCCGGAACAACCCGAAAGGAGCATCATCATGCGCGACGCTTATGACGCCCGGATGTGGGCGGAACATCACCAATCCTTCACCAGCGCGATCGGCGCGATCGCCAGCGCGACCATGGCGGCACTGACCAAGCTGAACGAAATTCAGTTCGAGGCACCGTGGCGCGCGCCACGCCACAACGCGAAAGTCATCCGCCCCGCGCGGTGAACACCGACCAGCCGGTGGCGTCCGACAGGCGTTCGAGCGCGAGCGATCCCAGTTGGGAATTACCGCGCTCGTTCAGCCCCGGCGACCAGACCGCGATCGACGCTTCCCCCGGCACGATCGCGAGGATACCGCCCCCGACACCCGACTTGCCCGGAATGCCGACGCGAAAGGCGAATTCGCCCGATCCGTCATAATGGCCGCAGGTGAGCATCAGCGCGTTGATCCGCCGCGCGCGAAGCGCCGAGACCACGCGCCGCCCGGTGCCGGGATGCATGCCGTCATGCGCAAGGAACCGTCCGGCCATCGCGAGCTGGCGGCAGCTCATCGCCAGCGCACACTGGTTGAAATAGACGTTCAGCGCATCCTCGACGCGCCGTTCGATGTTGCCGAACGCCTTCATGTAATTGGCGAGCGCGACATTGCGGAATCCGGTCCGCGCCTCCGATCCAGCGACATCCATATCGATCGCGATCGCGTCGTCATCCGCCAGATAGCGGACGAAGCGCAGGATTTCGCCGATCGTCGCGCGCGGATCGCCGCCACCCAGCACCACGTCGCTCACTACCAGCGCCCCCGCGTTGATGAAGGGATTGCGCGGTATGCCATGCTCCTGCTCGAGCTGGACGATCGAATTGAACGCCGATCCCGACGGTTCGCGTCCGACCCGCTTCCACAGCGCCTGCCCGGCCTTGCCCAGCGCCATCGTCAGCGTGAACACCTTGGAAATGCTCTGGATCGAGAATGCGGCATCCGCTTCGCCGGCGGTGAAGACGCGTCCGTCCGCCGCCACCACCGCGATGCCGAATCGCATCGGATCGACCTTGGCGAGCGCCGGAATATAATCGGCGACCCTGCCGCGATGCGGAGCGCCCGCAATCTCCTCTGCAATCGTATCGATGATGCGTTGGATATCAGGCACACCGCCTCCCCTTCGCCCCTCCCTTAACCGCTTGGCGGCTACGCATCACTCGTTTTGCGCGCGTGGCCTTTACGCAACAGCTCATCGACATATTTGCACGATTGACCGCAATCTCAACCAATGAGCTAATATAACATCAACAAGGAGGAGAAGGTGCATGCGCAGGTTTTCCGGACTGGTTCTGGTATCGATGCTCTCCACACTGGCGCTTGCCGGCTGCGACAAGCCGGCGCCATCGGAGAATGCGGTGGACGTGCAGGCGCTCACCGTCGAAGATGCGAACGAACCGCCTGCCGCAGGCCGCGCCAGCCCGCCCGGAATCGCCCCGACCGGCGCGCCGGGCGTCGCCTTCAACTATCGCTATGATTTCCGCATGGATGCCGCGAAGATCGGCGAAACCCAGGAGAAACATGCCCAGGCCTGCGAGAAGCTGGGCATCGACCGCTGCCGGATCACCGGCATGTCCTACAGGTTGATCAACGATCGCGACATCGCCGCGATGCTGGCCTTCAAGCTCGAACCGTCGCTGGCCCGGCAATTCGGCAAGGACGGAATCGGACTGGTCAACGCGGCGGAGGGCATGCTCGTCCGCAGCGAGATCAGCGGCGTCGATGCCGGCTCGGCGATCAGCGCGGCCGGCCGCGCGCAAGGCCGGCTGCGCGACGAACAGACGCGGCTGGAAGCGCGGCTGAAACAGCCCAAGCTCACCGAAGCCGAACGCGCCGAGATCAACAGCCGGCTGGAAGAGGTCGCGCGGCAGATCGAATCGGCCAGCGTCACGCGCGAGGAGAATCGGGAATCGCTCGCCAACACGCCGATGGTGTTCAATTACGGATCGGGCGAGATCGTGCCGGGCTTCGATGCGGGCTCGCCGTTGCGCGATGCCTTCCGCACGGCCGGCGAAACCTTTGTCGGCGCAATCGCGGCCTTCATCGTCGTGCTTGGCGCCTTGCTGCCGCTGGCTCTGCTGGCAGCGCTGGGCTGGGGGCTCTGGCGGTTGCTGCTGCGCCCGCTCGTCCGCAGGTGGCAGGCCGGATCGCCCGCCTCCGTCGCGCCATCGACGACGGACTGAACCCCGCAATTGCGCCACCGTTCCCATTGAGCTATAGGCGCCCCCTTCCCGCCCCGGCCTGCGCACCATCCGCGTTGCGCGGCCGGGGCCGCTTTTTTCAGGGGTTCGTGCCGATGTCCCGCCGCCGCCAGATCTACGAAGGCAAGGCCAAGATTCTTTACGAGGGGCCGGAGCCCGGCACCCTGATCCAGTATTTCAAGGATGACGCGACCGCGTTCAATGCCCAGAAAAAGGGCACGATCAACGGCAAGGGCGTCCTCAACAACCGGATTTCCGAGCATATTTTCACGCTGCTCGGCAATATCGGCATCCCGCACCATTTCATCCGCCGCCTCAACATGCGCGAGCAGTTGATCCGCCAGGTGGAGATCGTTCCGATCGAAGTGGTGGTGCGCAACGTCGCGGCCGGCACGCTGTCCAAGCGGCTCGGCATCGAGGAGGGAACCCAGCTTCCCCGCACGATCATCGAATATTGCTACAAGGACGATGCGCTCGGCGATCCGATGATCTCCGACGAGCATATCGCCTGTTTCGGCTGGGCCAGCCAGGAAGAGATGCACGACATCGCCGACATGGCGATCCGCATCAACGACTTCATGAGCGGGCTGTTCGCCGGGATCGGCATCCGCTTGGTCGATTTCAAGCTCGAATTCGGCCGGATCTGGGACAATGACTATGCCCGGATCATCCTGGCGGACGAGATCAGCCCGGACGGCTGCCGCCTGTGGGACATGACCACCAACGAAAAGCTCGACAAGGACCGGTTCCGCCGCGACCTGGGCGGCGAGGTGGAAGCCTATCAGGAAGTCGCGCGCCGGCTGGGCCTGTTGCCCGAGGGTGGCGACAATCCGGTGCTCGACCTGGAAAGCCATCGCAAGAAGCGCGGCAAGTAATCCCGTCGCGGCAGATGGGCCGATCAAATCGGCCCATCGTCCGAAACATCCAATTCCGATTCGCGCGCGGGCGCTATCGAGTCGCCAGGCCTTCGGGTCCGGCGGGGGCGATGCTCATGCGACCCGTATCGCTCCCGCCGATGCTTGCCTGCGCCCCTGCGCCGTGCTTGATCGCCCGTCGATGATGCGCCCCGCCCTGATCCTGGCCCTGTCCGGCCTGTCGCTGCTTTCCGCGTGCCAGTTTCCCGCCCAGCGGCCATCGTCGAACGGAACGATCGTTCCGCCTTCGAACCGGGCGGCGAGCGCCTGGGGCCTGCGCGGCAGCGATCTGACGCCCGATCCCGATATCCGCTATGGCGTGCTCCGCAACGGCATGCGCTATGCCATCCGCCGCAACACCACGCCGCTCCATGCCGCCTCGATCCGGCTGCGCTTCGATGTCGGATCGACCGCCGAGGCCGACGACCAGCGCGGCCTCGCGCATTTCCTCGAACATATGGCGTTCAACGGATCGAAGCGCGTTCCCGAAGGCGAGATGATCAAGATTCTGGAGCGCCACGGCCTCGCCTTCGGCCCGGATACCAACGCATCCACCTCCTTCACCCAGACCGTCTATTCGCTCGACCTGCCCAATGCCGGCCATGCGACGCTGGATACCGGCCTGATGCTGATGCGCGAGATCGCGGGCGAGCTGACCATTTCCCCTCAAGCCGTCGATCGCGAGCGCGGCGTGATCCTGTCCGAACGCCGCTCGCGCGACCAGTTCGCGCTGCGGCGGCTGGAGCATTTCATCGATTTCGCGCTGCCCGGCGCCCCGGTGTCGCGGGCATTGCCGATCGGCGATCCGCACGTGATCGGCAATGCACCCGCCAGCCGCATCCGCGACCTTTATGCACGCTATTATACGCCGCGCCGCGCCGCGATCGTTATTGCCGGCGATGTGAATGTCCGCGCGACCGAAGCGAAGATTCGCGCGCGCTTCTCGCGCTGGCGGGCGAGCGAAGAAACGTCCGGCGATCCGACCTCGGCCCGGATCGCGGCCGATCGGCCGAGCGCCGCCGCCTATTTCCGTGATCCCGACGTGCCGACCAGCGTTTCGCTGTTCGTGATCAAGCCGCGCAACAACGGGCCGGACGATATCGCCAAGCGCCGCACCGATATTCTCCGAAGCCTGGCCAATGCGATCGTCAGCCGGCGGATCGCACGCCTGGCGCGCGAGGCCGACGCGCCGATCCTGGGTGGTGGCGCCAGCAATGGCGAAATCTTCTCAACCGCCGAGCAAAGCGCGATCACGATCGGCGGCAAGGGCGATGACTGGCGAAGCGCGCTCGCCGTCGCGGACCGGGAATTGCGCCGCGCGCTGGCGCACGGCTTCACCCGCGCCGAACTCGCCGAACAGCTCGCCAATCTGCGAACCGGCTTCGAAAATGCCGCGCGCCAGGCCGATACCCGGCGCAGCGATGCATTGGCGGGCGCGATCGTCAGCGCGATCGAGCAGGACAGTATCGTCACGACACCCGCCTATCGCCTGACCCTGTTCGAGCGCTTCGCGCCGGACCTGACACTGGATGCGGTCGAGACGGCATTTCGCGAACAATGGGCCGGCGCCAATCCGCTGATCCATGTTTCCGGCAAGGCCGCGCTCGACAATGCCGATGCCACGATTCTGGCGGCCTATGCCGCCAGCCGCTCGGTCGCGGTCGATGCGCTTCCGGACACCGGTCTCGACAGTTTCGCCTATGCAGATTTCGGCCCGTCTGGCGCGATCGTGGAGGATACGCGCATCGCCGATCTGGGCATTCGCACGATCCGCTTCGCCAACAATGTCCGCCTGTCGATCAAGACCACGGCGTTCGAGAAGGATCGCGTGCGCGTATCGCTGCGCGTCGGTGGCGGCATGCTGGAGTTTCCGGCTGATCAGCCGGGGCTGGCGCTGCTCATGAACAGCGTCTTTTCCGCCGGCGGGCTGGAGAAGCACAGCTTCGACGCGCTCCAGTCGATGCTGGCGGGACGGTCGGTGACCTTCGGCCTCGCCGCGTCCGACGATCATTTCGGCGGCACCGTGACGACCAATCCGCGCGACCTGGAGTTGCAGATGCAGCTTTTCGCGGCCTTCCTGACCGCGCCGGGTTTTCGTGGCGAAGCCGACGCGCAGTGGCAGCGCATGGTGCCCACCTTCTACGATACGCTCGACGCGTCGCCCGGCGCCATTGTCGGCCGCGATGTCGGGCGTATCCTGGCGAACGGCGATGCGCGCTTCGGTGTCCCGCCGCTCGAAACATTGCTGCGCCGGAACATGGCCGAGTTGCGCGCCGCCACGGCCCACGCCTTTCGCACCGGCGCGATCGAGATCGCTATCGTCGGCGATGTCGGCGAGCAGGACGCCATCGATCGTGTCGCCCGCACATTGGGTGCGCTGCCCATGCGCGACGCAACCCCGCCGCGCTTCGCCGAAGCCCGGTGCGTCGAATTTCGTGCGGATCGCACGCCGGTGACACTGCATCACGAAGGCAAGCCGGATCAGGCGATGACGCTCGCTTACTGGCCCACCACCGACGATAGCGACTATCCGCAGGTGGCGCGGCTGAACCTGCTGGCGGGGGTGATGCGGCTGATGCTGACCGAGGAACTGCGAGAGCGGCTGGGGGCGACCTATTCGCCGAGCGCCGGGTCCAGCATGTCGGACACCTATCCCGGTTTCGGCCAATTCTCGGTGACGAACAGCATCGACCCGAAGGACGCCCCCATCGTCGAAGCCGCGATCGCGGAGATCACGCAGACGCTGCGCGACACGCCGGTCGATGCCGATCTGCTGCTGCGCGCGCGCCAGCCGATCCTGGAGCGGATCGAGCGGAATCGCCGCGAAAATGCAAGCTGGCTGGCGATCACCGGCCAGGCGCAATCGGCGCCGCGCTATCTGGAGCGGTTCCGGACCAGCAAGTCGGTCTATCAGGCGATCACCGCCGCCGACCTTCAGGCCGCGGCGCGGCGCTACCTGTGGCCGGACGCCATGTTGCGTATCCGCGTGATGCCGCCGGACGCCCCTTCGCCAAGATAAGGCCGGAATCGGGTTGAACCTTCGCGGCTCCGGCGTCATAGGGACGGCATTCCATCCAGGCCCGAGGACATCCATGAAAACGCGCATCTTCGTCACTCTCAAGGGCGGCGTTCTCGATCCCCAGGGCAAGGCGATCCATCATGCGCTGGAAGGGCTCGGCTTCGACGGCGTGAACGACGTGCGCGCCGGCAAGCTGATCGAGCTCGATCTGGACGATGGCGTTTCGGACGAGCAGATCGACGAGATGTGCCGCAAGCTGCTCGCCAACACGGTGATCGAGAATTACCGCATCGAAAGGGTGCAGGGATGAAAACCGCCGTCATCGTCTTCCCCGGATCCAATTGCGACCGCGATCTCGCCGTCGCGCTGGAACAGGTGACCGGCCGCAAGGCCGAGATGGTGTGGCACGGCGCCACCGATCTCCCCGACGGCGTCGGGCTGATCGCACTGCCCGGCGGGTTTTCCTATGGCGACTATCTGCGCGCCGGCGCCATGTCTGCACGCAGCCCGATCATGCGCGCTGTGGTCGAAGCCGCCGGTCGCGGCGTGCCGGTGCTCGGCGTGTGCAACGGCTTCCAGGTGTTGACCGAAGCCGGACTGCTGCCCGGCGCGCTGATGCGCAATGCCGGCCTGAACTTCGTCTGCCGCGACGTACGGCTGACGGTGGACAACGCCCAGAGCGCCTTCACCAGCCGCTACGACGCGGGCGAGGAGATTCTGGTTCCCGTCGCGCACCATGACGGCAATTTCTTCGCCGACGACGAAACGCTCGACCGCCTCGAAGGCGAAGGCCGCGTCGCCTTCCGCTATGCCGAGCAGGTCAACGGATCGGCGCGCAGCATCGCCGGCATCCTCAATGCACAGGGCAATGTGCTCGGCATGATGCCGCATCCCGAACGCGTGATCGAAGCGGCGCACGGCCGCAGCGACGGCCGCCGGCTGTTCGAAGGTCTTTTGGAAACCGTTGCATGATGGCCTCAGGCGGCTGCCTGTGCGGCGCGGTGCGCTTCACGGTGGACGCCGCACCGCTGGCGGCGCGGCAATGCTGGTGCCGGCTGTGCCAATATCTCGGCGCCGGATCGTCGACAGTGAATATCTGTTTCCCCGCCGATGCGCTCAAAGTCGAGGGTGAGATACGCTGGCACGCCAGCATCGCCGACAGCGGCAACCGGATGCGGCGCGGCTTCTGCCCGCAATGCGGCACGCCGCTGTTCAGCAATGCCGAGATCCGACCGCATCTGACCTTCATCCGCGCCGGGGCGCTGGACAACCCCAATCTGATCGCGCCGCAGGCGACGATCTGGACGAGCCAGGCGCCCGATTGGGCGTGTTTCGATCCTGCGATCCCGCAGAACGAAGGCCAGCCCCCGCCGGTCGCCTGACGCGACGCCTTCAATCGATGCCGGGCAGGTCCGCGGTTTCGTCGAGCATCGCGATCACCGCCGCATCACCGCGATAGCGCTGCCGGATCCGCCGTTCATCCTTCTCGATCCGCGCGCAGCGCAGATCGCGGATCGCGCGCTCGATCTCCGCGCGGCGCGGCGCGTCATACGGCTCCTCGCCCGTCCAGTGATTGCAGTCCGCCCGGCGTTCGACAAACGTGCCCACCGGGCGCGGCAGGGCATCGAGGCGCTGGCGCAACGTCGCAACGTCTCCCGTCGCCGCCAGCAGCGAAATCAGGATCATCGTGCATCCCTGGCGGTGACGGCGGCGCCCCGCTCGAACACCCGCGTCGTCCGCGCGAGGATGAGCAAGGCGGTCGGCCAGAACAAGGTGTTCCAGATATCCTTCAGATTGGCGGTGAGGTCGATCGAGGTGCCGTAGGTCACGCTGTCGCGCAGATCCCAGGCCTCACCGATCAGCGCGGCGGCGAGCACGACCGACCAGGGCTTCCAGCTCCTGAGCGGCCATTTGAACAGCAAGGCGGAACCCAGGAACAGCAGCAGCGCGACATAGATATGCAGCGCATCCTTGGCGAGATGGACATGATCGACCAGCCACAGCTTCGCCTGTTGGACGGGGCTCATTTCAAACCTGTGCGCTGAACGGCGTGAAATTGGTGCCTTCGTCGAAGACGTCGACGCCCTCCTGACGCTTCAGCCAGCCGACCACGCCATAGGTGACGGGCGTCAGCACCGCTTCCCAGCCCACCTTCAAGGCCCAGTTGGTGACCATCACCGTCAGCACCTGATCGGTCGTCCACACGCCCAGAAAGGCGAGCGGGTAGAAGATCACGCTGTCCACACCCTGCCCCACCACCGTCGAGCCGATGGTGCGGCTCCACAGATGCTTGCCCTTGGTCAGGATCTTCATCTTGGAGAGCACGAAGCTGTTGGCGAACTCGCCCGCCCAGAAGGCGAGCAACGATGCGAAGACGATGCGCCAGGTGCTGCCGAACACCGATTCATAGGCCGCCTGCCCGGTCCAGCCCTCGGCCGGCGGCATCGCCACGACCACCCAGCTCATCACCGCCATGAACGTCATCCCGCCGAAGCCCGCCCAGACGCAGCGGCGCGCGCGCGCATAGCCGTAAACCTCTGTCAGCACGTCGCCGATCACATAGCCGAGCGGGAAGAACAGAATGCCCGCGCCGAAGGTGAAACCCCATAGGGTGGAGAGCTTGGCCGCGCCGATCAGATTGGAGAGCAGCAGCACGGTGACGAAGGCCGCCATCACGAAATCGAACCAGCGGAAATGCCCGCCCATCAGCGATTCGGCCGAAACCGCCCGTGGCGCGCCAACGCCGACCCCAATGCCCCGCATGCTCATCCCGGCATGATGATCGAGCTTTCGTGCCCGCGCAATCCATGCCGGACATGAAAGGTTCCGATTTCAAGACGCTTCCCCCGCGCGCGATCACGCGATAAGCGGATGTCCGGCGCGCGCCCGTAGCTCAGCTGGATAGAGCGCGAGACTTCTAATCTTGAGGCCGCAGGTTCGACTCCTGCCGGGCGCGCCAATTTTCGATGACTTAGCCGACCATCAACCCAAGCCGCCTCAGGCTAATCACGCTGGACAATCACAAGATAAGCACGCTGGTTTCGTTTACTGCGCGCCGCGCGCGCCGCCCCGGCGAACCTGATCGAGCGCAAGCGTTTCATCTCAACCCAGGTCTTTGAGCGCGCGGGTGTTCATCGGCCCAGCTCTGCGAGCAACTCCCGGACCGCCGGCAGGTTTATGAGGCAGAAATGCCTAACTCCCCATTGGTTAGGGTCGGCCTGAGCATCGCTGGCTGCCCAATCGTAATATTCTAGGCCGTTCTTTTTTGTTAGCTCGCGGATCGTCGCCGTCGCTAATTTTCCGTCTCCCAGCTCCAGCTGATCCAACTTGGCGAGCCAATTTTCCTTGTCGCCCGGGGAAGCAAATTTTGCGCAGTTCCCGATGGTTGCGCCGTAAAACGCCCACCGAAAAGTGGTACGAAACTGCGCCAGCGTTACTCCAACGGGTTCAAAGCTTTTTGAATATTCAGGCAGATTTTCCGCGATTCCTCTGTCGGCGTATTCGATGATTGAACGCTTTCCGGCATCAATGTCACTTCTGGTGATCGGCGGATCAGACTGAGCGATTGTCGGAACGGACAGGCCGAATGCGGCAATTATCATACCCGCGCCGGTCATCACTGAACGAGCCATCGACGACCCTCCTGGCAAATCTTCAGCGAACGTAGGTGGGCAGCTTCATTCGTCAACATCTGAAGCATCCATTTTTGATCAATCTACGATCATGAAAACCCCGGTCACTGGATCGTTCCAGTCGGTATTACTCCGCCGATCAGGTCGAGCAGGCGCACGCCCTCATGCTCGAAGTTCGCCCGGCTCAAGCGCATGATCATGTGCATCCGGGGTTCCATCGTTCCCGACCTTCCCACCCGCATGTCCGCATTCATGACAGGATTTGACATGATTCTGGCACCAGACGTCACTGGTCCGGACTCGGCGAATTGCACATGATCGGGGCGCGACGGCGGACGTTTCGCGAACATGGTGCTCCTCCGGATCGCCTGAACGCGAAACCGCCCGTCAAGCGATGGCCGGCGCCCCGCCCGCCATCGCGCGCGCCAGTTGCGTATCGCCTTCCAGGCACGAGACATCGTCCGCCCCCTTGCCATTATGCGACCCTGGCAGGGGGAGCGGAGCGGTCAGGGGCGTCGTCATCCAAGGGTGGCGGCGCCCTGTTTCGTCAGCGGCCCACAAACACGAAAGGCGCCCAATTGACCGGCTGATCGCCGCCGGGGACCGGCGATCGCTTCAGCATCGTCAGCATCGCCTCGCGCAATGCCTCGGCAGGATCGGCGCCGGCGCGGTAGCGCTTGACGGTCTCGACCGAGAGGAACGCGGCGGCATCGTCGCGCACCGCCCAATGCGATACCAGCAGATTGCGTCCGCCGGCATGAAGGAACGCGCGCGCCAGCCCGGCGAAGCCGGCATCGTCCGCACCGCCGCCACCGGCCGTGTTGCAGGCCGAAAGCACGACCCAATCCGCATCCATGCGCAACCGCATGATCTCGCTCGCGGTCAGCAATCCATCGTCCCCCCCGCCGGGCGTCACGACCAGCGCCGGTTCGTCGAGCCCATCGAGTTCTCCGGGCATCAGGCCGTGCGTGGCAAAGGCGACGACGCCCGCCAGCGGCGTCTGCCGCACCGCAGCCTCGGTCGCGCCCGCGCCCGTCAATATGGTCTGGTTCGGCGCGGCCAGCGCCCGGCCCAGCGCGGTGAGTTCGGGCGCGGTCGCCGGCAGCGACGGCAATTCGGCAACCTGACGCGCCAGATTGGCCGAACGGAAAGGTGTGGCGCTGGAATCGGGATCGGCGGCGGCAAGCTGTGGGGCGCCGACCGCCACAAAGCGCGTCACATCCTTGGCCTGGACGAACGCGCGCCGCCGCGCCGCCGCCGCGACATCGGGGAGTTGGACGATCGCGTGATCACGGATCAGCCAGCGCGCCTTGCCCGGCGTCGGTACGGCCATAGCCGGCGCAAGCGCCGCGAAGGGCAAGGCGGAAAGGCTTCCGCCGGTCGCGACCAGCAACCGCCTGCGCCCCGCGATCGCCCGCGCGATCGGTTGCGGCAGCAGGGCGTCATGCAAAGCCGCCGATGCCGCGAAGTCGAAGCTGTCCGCCCCCGGCGCGATACTGGTCCGCAGCCGCCGCACCAGCGCCTCGACCGTCTCGCGACCGAGATCGGCGCGCGCGAGCGTCGCTCCATCGCGTGTGACCGCGATCAGCGCGGTTCCCGTCGGGCCGACCGCCGCGACCAGCAGCGCCTCTTCGGGCTGCAGCGCCGCCCGCACGTCCGCCAGCGAGACGGGCCCCGCGCGCTCGGCAGCGACCAGTGCGGGCGCCAGCGCAACCAGCCGCGCATCCGCACCGGCCAGTTTCTCGGCCAGTGCCGCGCGTTGGGCGTCGATCTCGCGCATGTCCTCGCCGCGCCCGGCCAGCCGCAATTGCCGGTCCAGCACGCGCTGGAGCTCGGCCGCAACATCCTGACGATCGCGCAACGCCGTGACCGTCGCGGGATCGGTGATCGCCTCGCGCGCGGCGGCATCGGCGGCGGCACGGCCGGCCGCATTCTCGATGGCACGCTGCGCGAAGGCAAAGGCCGCATCGGTATCGCCGGCGCTGAGCGCGGCATCCAGCGCCCAGCCATAGCCGCCCCGCGCCTCGCGATCATGGCCGGTGCGCGCCGCCCCGGCGGCGCGCAACTGATCGAGCCTGCGATCGAGCATCGCCGCCGCCGCGCCGGCGCGGCGCAATCCGGCATCCGCCTGGCCGCCGCGCGCCTCGATCGCGCCCAGCCGCGCCTCCCCCACCAGTCGCGCGATATCGTCGGCGGGATAGGTCGCCGCGCGCAACGCCTGCGCATCGCTCTGCGCGGCAAGCGCCTGCGGGAAAGCACCCAGCATCAGCGCCTCCGTCGCCATACGGTCGCCGCCAAGGATGCGATCGCGATGATGGGGCGGAAATTTGCGCTGGCGCGTCTCGGCGATGCGCGTCCGCAGCGCGAGCGCACCCGCTCGATCCCCGCCCGCCGCCATTGCCGCGGCGAGCGTTTCGCGCGCCATCAGCGTGCGATCCGCATCGGGGCCGAGATCGCGCTCGAGAATGCCGATGGCGCGTTCGGCGATCGTCCTGCCCTCCGCCACCTTGCGCTGCTCGACCAGGGACTGGGCGAGCGTCGCCAGATAATTGGCGGTCTGCTGCATCTCGCCGAACTTGGCGGCCGCGATATCGGTCGCACGTCTGGCGACCAGTTCGGCTTCGGCAGGCCTGCCGAGCTGGAGTTGCAGCCGCGCGAGCGTGTTGAGATTCTGCGCGACGGTCGGATGGTCGGCGGGCAAGAGCGTTTCATAATCGCGCTGCGCGGAATGGGCGGCGTCCACCGCCTCTTCGATACGCCCCGCCCCGCCAAGATAGATCGCCAGATTCGCCAGATAGAGTGGCAGATTGGGGGATGGTGGAGAGAGGCGCTTCGATTCGGCGATCGCGCGACGGTCGGTCTCGATCGCAATATCGTAATTGCCGAACTCGAATTCGGCATGCGCCAGATTGCCATAGGCGGCGGCGACCTGCCGGTGCGGCGTTTCTCCATATTGCGCGCGCCGGCGCGCCAGCACTTCCGCCGCGATCTCGCGCGCCTCCCGGTGCAATCCGAGCGTCATCATATAGACGACTTCGCCGTTCAGTTCGCTGGTCAGCGCCTCCGCATAGCCGGGTCCTGCCCGACGCAATCGCTCGACGATCGGGCGCGAACGCGCCAGCGCGCCCAGCACGTCCCCCTCCAGATAGGAGACGACGCCGATCTGCCCCTCGATCACCGCGAGGCGGGGATGATCCGCCGGATAGATGCTCCGCGCGAAGGCGTGCACATCCTCCCAGGTCTTGCGATAGGCCTTCAGGTCGGCACGGCCGTCCATCGCGTCGGCCGCCTCATACATCGCATCAAGCTTCGCGATCGCCGCGCGATCCGGCTGCGAATCGGCCGGGCGAGCGGTCGCGGATGTCGAAAAGGCAAGCGCCGCCGCGATCGCGGCGGCGGGATATGTCCAACGCACGGCTTCCCCCAGTCGTCGAATCCATCTCGGGCGCGACCCCGCCGCGCAAACTAGATGCCATCGTCAGGATTGCAACGTCTTCTCCTAACAGGGATTGTCACTGCAGTCGGGGCTTGCGATGCGATATGCGCCAGGTTCGCAGGGGACCATCCGGACGCATGACAGGACTGAACATTCTCTACGTCGAAGACGATGCGATGCTGGCGGACGATGTCGCGCGCATCATGGCATCCGAAGGCAATCGCCTGACCTGGACGGCGAGCGGCCAGGACGGGCTGAGGCGCGCCGCCGCCGAGCCCTTCGACGTCATCATCCTCGATCGCATGCTGCCCGATCTGAGCGGCATCGCGGTGATCGAACGCCTGCGCGGCGCGGGCGTCGCCGCCCCCGTGCTGATGCTTTCCGCCCTTGGCCGCGCCGAAAACCGGATCGAGGGGCTCGATGCCGGCGTCGACGACTATATGGCGAAACCCTTCGAACCGGCCGAGCTCGTCGCGCGCGTACGCGCACTGCAACGGCGCGCGACCGGGCATTCGCACAGTGCGGTGATCCTGTTCGGCGGGCTCGAATGCCATGTGAAGGCGCGCACCGCCCATCGCGACGGACGGCATATCCCGCTCAGCCCCAAGGAGTTCGAGCTCTTCCGCTATTTCATGGAAAATGCGGGCGAAGTGATCACGCGCGAGATGCTGTTGCGCAATGTCTGGAACCTGTCATTCGATCCGCAGACCAATGTGATCGACGTGAATGTCGGCCGGTTGCGCCGCAAGCTGGAAGACGGGTTCGGAACCTCGGTCCTCGAAACGATCTGGGGCACCGGCTATCGGCTGGTGGCGCATTGAACAAGGTCCGCACCGGTCGGTCGCTGGTCGTTCCGGTGATCCTGGCGAGCGCCGTCTTCGCGCTCGCGACCTGCCTGTTCCTCTATCTCGCCACCCTGTGGGTGGTCCGTAGCGACAGCGATGCCGGCCTTGCCCAGGCCGTCGATATCGAGCTTGCCGCGCTGGCCGATGTCTTCGCGACCGGCGGCCTGGACGAGACCGCGGCCCGGATTTCGGACCGGCTGGCGTTGCGCGGCGCTTCGGGCGACGATGCCCATTATCTGCTCGCCGATGCCGATGGCAAACGGATCGCCGGCGATATCCATGGCTGGCCGATGCTCTCCGCCGAGAACAGTCAGGCCGGTTTCCTCACCATCAACGGCGATATTCGGGTCTATGCGCGCGCGACGCAGCTCGCGCCGGGCGTCAGCGTGATCGCGGCGCGCGAATATGGACAGCGCAGCGCGTTGATCACCCATCTGAACTGGGTGTTCGCCGTCGCCGCCATCTTGGTCCTGATCGCTTCGCTGCTGCTGGCCTGGCGCTATGCGGCGCGGCTCGGCCGGCGCGTTTCCGCGCTCAACGACGCATTCGACGCCGTCCAGGCCGGCGCGCTCGACCAGCCGGTGCCGGGCCGGAGTGACGAGGACGAGCTTGGCGCGCTTTCCCGCCATGCGGAACAGTTGATCGGGCGACTGTCGCATGCGCTGAAAGGGCAGCGCGCAATCACCGATCAGGTGGCGCACGAGATCCGCACGCCGCTGGCCCATCTCGACAGTCGGCTGCTCCGGATCATCGCCGTCAATCCCGATCCGGATCAAGTGGCGGCGCTCGGCGCGGTGCGCAGGGATGCACGCGGCATCGCCGACATGCTCGATTCGCTGCTCGACATCGCCGCCAGCGAGACGCGCCGTGGCGACCGCTCGGGCCTTGAACGGATCGACCTGTCCGCCGTCGCGCAGGATGTGGTCGATCTCTACGCCGACAGCGCCGACGAAGCCGGCCATCGCCTGAGCGCGAACCTCACCCCGCAGGTGATGATCGCCGGCGACGCGATGCAGCTCACACGGATGTTCAGCAACCTGCTCGACAATGCCTTCAAATATGCGGGTCCGGGCGCCGGTATCTCGGTTTCCGTCGAACAGGGCCCGCGCATCGTCGTGGCGGACAATGGCCCCGGCGTCGCCGCGCCGCTGCGCCAGACCATGTTCGAGCCGTTCCGGCGCGCCGGGCCCGGCCCGGGCCATGGACTGGGGCTTGCGCTGGTGCGCGCCATCGCCGAACGCCATGGCCTGTCGATCCGTTACGAGGACGGGCAGCCGGGCGCGATGTTCATTCTGGAAGGGGAGCGATCATGATCGGACTGGCCTTGCTGGCCGTGGCGGCGTCCGCCACGGAGGTCGAGATCACGCCGGTCGGCCGCGTCGCCGAAGCGCTCGCGGCCGGCGAACAGGCCGCCGCCGCGAATAGCCCGCAGCCCCTGATGAACGCTGCGGAGACGTTGCGCGCCCTGGGCGCGAAACCCGCCGACGACGATGCCGCCGCGCGCTGGCGCGAACAGGCGATCGCCGCCGGCGCGACGCCCATGCCGCCCGTGCGGGGACGCCTGCTCGGCCCCGCCTATCGATCCGGGCTGATCGCGCCCAACGCCAGTATCAGCACCGAACAGATCTTCCTGGCCGGCCAGCGCGCCGAGGTCGCGATCGTTCCGCATGGCGCGGGCACGGTGAAGATCCGGATCGGCGAAGGCGACACCGCGATCTGCGAGCGCCAGGTCTCGGCGCCGCGCGGCGGGTGCAGCTGGATCCCCACCTTCACCCGGCGCATCGAAATCCGCCTGACCAACAGTTCCGCGCAACCGCTGCGCTACTGGCTGGTCAGCAACTGAAAAGGATACGGGGGCACGGCGATCCGCCATGCCCCCGCCCCCTTGTAGCACGCTGGTTCAGAAGCGGATATTGCCGCCGAGCAATTGGCTTGCCTGATCGCGCATCGTCGCCATGTCGATGCCCGTGGGCGTCGCGATCGTCGAGAGGCCCGGCACATCTGGAGCGGTCGACCAGGCCGCCGCCTGCGGCGGCGCGCCGGCTGCGACGCCGTCCTTCGCGAACGCCGCGATGCCGTGGAAGTCGAGATTACGCTGCACCGTGTTCTGGACGCGGAAGTGCAACCCGATACCCGCCGCGCCGCTGCCCGCGAGGAAGCCGTTCCAGATCGGCCGGCAGGCATTGCCCGCGCATCCGGTGCCCGTGACGTTGCCGTTCGGGCCGATCGAGTTGAAGCGCCCGCCGGCACCGACGGTCAGCTCGCTCGCCGAAACGTCGCCGGTGCGGCCCGTGGTCCACAGATTATAGCTGTTGCCGTTGAATTGCGTCGTGATGTCGAAACCGACCTTCACCGTCGATCCGAACATCACCTTCGCCGTACCCGTGCTTGTCCCCCCTGCCGCGACCGCGCCGAGATTGTCCGCGACCTGCGTTCCGCCCGCGAGCGTGTAGCTTGCCGTGCCGCTCGTCGGCATGTTGCTGAGCGGCTGGCCATGCATGATCTGGTAGCTGTCGTTCGCGCCGAGCACGACCGAACTGGGGCCGAAGCGCGCAATGTCGAGCTGGCCGTTGGTCCAGCGCGTCCAGCCGATCAGATTGCCGGCAAGGCTGCCGCTTTCCGCGATCGTCGCGGTGCCCAGCCGATCATGCAGGCCGTTGAAATTGGTCATGCCGGTCACCTGGCCGGCCGGATTCACATCGTAGCTGGTACCGCTGTTGCTCGGGCTCAGTGCGCTGTTGGTGCCGGTATAGGCAAACAGCGTACGATCGGTGACGCGGGTGAGAGTCTGGGCGCCCCCGATCCAATTGCCGGTGAAGGCCGCGGCACCATGAATAACGGCATCGGGCGAGCCATTTTGCTGCGAGGTCGAATAGGTGACGCCGATCGCCAGCGGATCATTGCCGGTCAGCGTTCCGGCGAATCCGATCGAGCAGGCGGTTCCGCACGCCGCCCCGCTGCCCTGCAACGGCGCGGAGAAGCTGAAACTGCTATCCGAATTGAACTGGAAACTGCTGTTCGGATTGGTGTTCCCGCCCGGCGTGGTGAAGCTGTAGGTGGCAATGCCCGAAGCCTCGGGCATGCGGATGGTGCCGGTGATGCCGATCTTGGGCTGCGATGCGAAAGCGATCGACATCGCCGCGTCGAACAGGCCGGGCATGGTGCCGCCGCCGACATAGGTGGGCCGCGTCGCGGCCAGCAGCGTGTAATCGACCCGCCCCATATAGGGGATGATGAAATCCGGCGTCAGGCCGAGCACATAATGCATGCCGGTGTTGGCCGTCAGCGTGGTGGCGAAACTGCCATTGCCCGCGGGCACATAGCGGCCATCGTTCCAGCGCCCCACGACGATGCGCGCATTGCCAGCGACATCACTGGATTTCGCCTGATCACGGGTGAGCGTGATGCCCGCCGGCTGGCCATTGGCGATGCCGATCGCGGTGACACCGCCATCGGGCTGGATCGTCGCGGTGCCGTTGCGCACCTGGCTGAAAAGCTGGCCGTTCGAGCTGCCGGTGACGCGCACGCCGCTCAGCATGTGACGGATGCCCGTCCCCGGAAGCCCGGCCACATAGCCATGGTTCGGATCGGGCAAGGGATTTTGCGGCGCCACATAGTCGCCGGTGAAAGCGACGGCACCCATGATCGGATCGACGCCGGTTCCCAGCGAATAATAGACGAAGCCGAGCGTTTCCGGGCTGGATCCGCCGAACCCGCCCTCGAAGCGCAGGCTGCAACTGCCGCCGCAGCCCCGGCCGTCCCCGGTCATCGCCGCGATGATGGAAAGCTGCGCAAGCGTGCCGAGATTCAGCGTTTCGCTGGGCGTGGCCGCCCCGCCGGGGGTGGTGAAGGCGTAGCTGATCGGGCCGCCCTGTTCGGGCATGCGGATCGTGCCGGCGATGCCCGCCTTGCGCGTCGCGAAATCGATCGAGAGATCGGCATCGAACAGCCCGGCGGCGCCATAGCCGCTCTCATAGGTCGGCTGGGTCGCCGCCAATATCTCGTAATCGATGCGCCCCGAGACCGGCGCGGTGAAGCTTGCCGGCGCGGCGGCGTAATAATGGAGCGACTGGGCGCCCGTCGGATCGAACACCGGATTGCCGACGGTATAGGCGCCCGCCGTCCAGCGACCGACGACGACATTCGCGTTGCCAGCCGCGTCCTTGACCTGCGCGCCCGAGGTGCGGATCAGGCTGGCGAGCTGCGTCGCCTGCCCCTGAGCGTTCACGACGACCTGCGACCCGTTATTCTGGCTGGTGAACAGCCGCTGCCCGGCGGCGCTCGGCGTGATCGCCTTGTAGCTGGTGTTCGCGTTCGGCGTGAAGCCGCCCGAATAGGTGAAGGCGGGCGCAGGCAACGGCGTCAGCGGTGCCTGGGGAAGCCCCGGAAACAGATCGGGATTGCTGCCGCCATCGACCCAGGCGGCATAGTCGAGCAGCATCTGCCGGTCGTCCGCGTCGAGGCTCGCGGCGAGCACGCCGGCGGCATCGAGCTTGCGGATATAACCGATCAGCGTGCCCTGGCTCTGCGCTGTGTAGAGCGACGGTTTGCCGCCGCCCGAGATATAGTCGAAATAGGCGAGCAACGCTGTCTTGTAACCTTCGAAGACCGGCAGGCCCGCAAAGCCGTCGGGTGCGCCGCCGGCCAGCAGATGCGTCACATAGGCGGACGCGCCGCCGGCGCCGGCGAGCGTCTGTTCGAGCAGGCCGGCGTCACGCAGCGCCGTCAGATAGGCGAGGAGCTGGCCCGCGGGCAGTGCGCCATAGCCGCTGGGGAGCCCGTCATTCTGGACATAGGCGAGGAACGCCAGCACCGCCGATCGATAACCGTCGAACACGGGCAGGCCGGGGAAAAGATCGGGCGATTTGCCGGCCTCGATATGGCTGAGATAGGCGGACAGGAACGCCGCATCGCCGCCCAGCAATCCCTGAAGCAGGCCCGCACCGGCAAGCGCGTTCAGATAGTCGCGAATCTGCGCGGCGCTGAGTGCGGTATAGCCGCTCGGCAAGCCGCCGCCCGCAAGATGCGCATAATAGCTTTGCAGCGCCGCCGCATAGCTGCCGTAGACCGGCGCACCGGCGAAACTCCCCGGCGCGCCACCGGCCACGACATGATCGAGATAGGCGGACAGCAACGTATCGCTGAGCAGCCCCGCCCCCTTGAGCGCCGCGAGATAGCGCTGAAGCGTGGCCGCGTCGGTCGCGACATAGCCACCCGGCAGCCCGCCGCCGCGCAGATAGGTCGCGAAGGCGTTGACCACGCCCGCATAGGCGTCGAAGTCGATCGGCGCGGGAAGATTGGGGTAGGCGTCGGGATTGCCGCCGCCGACGACATAGCTGCGATACCCCGTCCAGAAGCCGGCCTCGCTCCCCAGGAACCGGTCGAACACGCCCGCGGCCGTAAGCGCGTCGAGATAGTCGGCGATCTGCGCGGCGCTGAGCGCGGCATAGGCGCTGGGCACGCCACCCGTCTTCAGATAGTCGAGATAGGCGCCAAGCGCCGCCGCATAGCCCGAATAGAGGTTGGCTGGCAGGCCCTGCCAGCCATCGGCGCCGCCGCCCGCCTTCAGATGCGCCAGATAGGCATCGAAGAACTGCGTCTGCTGGGCGAGCAGGCGATCGAATACGCCCGCCGCCTTGAGCGCATCGAGATAGGCGGCAAGCGTCTCCGCCGGCAGCACGCCATAGGCGGAAGGCAGATTGCCGGCCTGCAGATAGGCGGCATAGGCCGACAGCGCGTCGGCATAGCCGGCATAGACATTGACCGGCAGTCCGGCCCAGCCGTCCGCCGCACCGCCGGCCGCCAGATGCGCGAGATAGTCGCGAAAGAAGCCGGCATCGCTCCCCAGGAAGCGATCGAGCGCGCCCGCCGCGGACAATGCCTCCAGATAGGCCTTGAGCGTGGCGACCGGCACGGCGCCATAGGCCGAAGGCAGGTTGCCACCCTTCAGATAGGCCTCGAACGCCGCGAGCGCGCCGGCATAGCCCGTGAACTGGTTGGCGGGCAGCGCGGTCCAGGCGTCGATCGCGCCACCCGCGTTCAGATGATCGAGATAAGCCCGGTAGAACGCCGCCTGCGAACCGAGCACGCCATCGAGCAGGCCGGCCTGCGCCAGCGTGTCGAGATAGGCGCGCAGCGTGGCGGGCGGCAGGGCGGCATAGCTGCTCGGCAGATTGCCGGCCTTGAGATAATCGAAATAGGCGCCGAGCGCCGAACGATATTGATCGACGAACGCCAGCCCGTTGCTGCCATTGGCGAGCCCGTCGAGATAGGCGGTGAGCAGCGCGCGATTGGCGGGCGAAAGCGCTCCGGTCAGCCTGGCGTCGCGCAGGAAGGCGAGATAGGCGTTGACGGTCTGCTGGCTCGCCCCGGTGAATTCGGCGGGCGAGCCGCCGGCCAGCAGGAAATCGAAATAGGCCTTGGCGAGATCGGTGTAGCGGCGGGTGAACTGGTCGGCATTGCCGCCGCCGGCAAGGAAGCCGCGATAGGCGTCGAGCAGCACGCGGTTCTCGGCAGAGAGGCCGGCAAAGCCGCTGGTACGCGCCTGATAGGCCAGGAAATCGTTGATCTGCCGAACGCTCGCGCCCTGGAAGCTCGACGGCAGCGCGCCGCCGCGCATCAGATCGAGATATTGGACGAGCAGCGCGGCATAGCCCTGGAGAAAGCTCTCGCGCGCGCCGCCCTTCGACAGATATTCGAGATAGGTGCGCACGATATCCGGCCCCGCGCCCGGAAAGGCCTGCCCGCCGAGCGGTGCGGACAATTGGGCGGCATAGGCGACGAGCGCGCCATAATCGCCGACCGGGAAGCTGGTGAGCGACGGATTGGCGGCACTCGCCTCCACCGCGTTGGCGGCGCTGACGATGTCGCCCGACGCGCCGTTCGCCGCCAGCGCCTCGCCCAGCCCGGTCGGCAGCCCCGCCACCGCGGCGGCGACCGGGCCGCCGGCGCGCAGATCGGGCACGGCGACAGCGTCGGCGGCGCGGATCGCGGTCGCCACGGGCTGGCCGGAGGCGAGCACCGGCGCCGGCGCGCCTTCGGCATTCGCGACCGCGCGCGAAGGTTCGCCGCGCGCATCGACGCGCCAGAATTGCCCGCCCGCATAGCGGGTACGGCCAGTGCGGCCGGTGACGATGGCATTGCCCGTCATCACATGGCCGCGCGCGCCGTCCGCCGCCGCCGTGAAGGATGCGGCGCCCGTCCCGTCCAGCCGCCCTTCCACGCCGTTCGGCATATGGACGACCACTGCCTTGCCGGTCTGCGAGGTGACGGTGACGGTGCCCGACTGGAGCTCGATCGCGTCGGCATCGCGGATCGCGAATTCCGCCGCGCCGACGAACGACGCCACCGCACCGCCGTCGAGGCGGATCTGGGTCACGCCGCCAGCCAGCACCAGCCGGCGGCCCGGCTCGATCGCCTGACCGCGCAAATTGGTCGATCCGAATATGACCTCTCCCGCCTCGGCGCGATCGCAAGGCAGGGCGAGCGAGGACCCGGCGAGCAGGCCGGCGGTGAGGGTCAGCTTCAGCGTTGCGTTCATGGCGGTTCTTCCCCTCAAAATTCAACGCGGGCGCCGAGCCCCGCCGTCCAGCGATCGAAGTCGTAAAGCCCGATATTGCTCCAGTTGCGCGTGTAGGTGACGCGCGGCCGAAGATAGATATCGTCGAAGACCAGCAGCTTGAGGCCGAGCGAAGCGTCCACGCGCTCGTCCTTCCGCTTGGCGAGGAACAGCACGTCCGCGGCGTCGTGACGGCGCAGGTCGAACGCGAGGCCGCCGACAAAGGCGAGCCGATCGTTGATCGGCAATTCGGCCCCCAGATTGGCGCCCGCGAAGAAATGCGAATTGGCGTCGCCCGCCGCGCGGCGCGTCGCTTCCTTGCCGGCATTGACCGTGACGACCCAGCGCCGCGCGGCATAGCTGACCGCCGCCGCCACGCGATCGGCATCGCGCAGCGCATCGCGATCATAGTCGAAGCGATAATATTGGCCGGAGATCGAGAGCGCGTCACCGCCGATCAGGTGCGTATATTGGGCGATCGCGCCATAGCCCTGCCGAAAACTCGATCCGCCCAGCCAGAATTGCTGCGCCTGGAGCGAGATCGAGACGACGTCGCGGTCGGCGAAGCTATGGGCATAGCCCGCCGTGCCGGTCAGGCTCTGCTGATCGAACATGTCGTCGGACAGATTCTCGCGCCAGCCGCCGAGCACGCTGCCGAACAGCCGGTCCTGCCGCCCGATGGCGGTGACGCCCGACAGGCCGGCCTGGGCGTCGATGAAGCTGTCGTCGATCGCGCGCGCCGCGCCGCCCAGCGTGCCCGGCCCGAGCCCGGCGAAAAGCGGGATGACGATCGACGTCAGTTCGGTCGCCGAATTGATATTGCTGTCCCACCCGCCCGAAATATCGGCGAAACCGGATATGCTGGAGCCGCCGCCGCGAATGTCGCGGCCATATTTGCGGACGATCCCGGTGAAGCGCTGGCGGACGGGATCAGGCAGCGTCGGATCTTCCAGCACGGTATCGAATTGCTGTTTGGCGGTGTCGATATCGCCCGTCATCGCATAGGCGCGCGCAAGCTCGGCGCGCGCCGGGGCGTTGCCGGGCTGGAGCGCGAGCACACGCTGCAACGCCATGATCGCCTCGCCCGGCCGCTTGCTGTCGATCGCAGCGATCGCCAGCGCATAATCGAAATCGGGATCGCCGATCCGCGACGCGGCATGCGGGCTGAGCATCTGATAGGCTTTTTCGGGCTCGCCCGATGCGTGGAGCAACGTCGCGTCGCGCACCAGCGCATCCTGCTCGGCGGCCGCCGGCGTGGCGACGAAAGCACAGGTGGCGAGTGCCAGAACCGCAACCGTACGGCTGCACGTTGAACGCAGATTCCGAAGCATCCGAACCCCCTTTTTGATGCAGGGCACGAATGTCCGCCGGGGGGTTCTGATTCAAATGACAAGCCCTGTCAGACTTCTGACAAGTGATGTTCGGTGCCGCGAGAACGGCGCGAAACCGCGCATCTTGGCGCAGCGGGCCTCAAGTCTCGATCGGGTAGTCCTTGTCGCGCCAGATCTTCATGCCGCCATCGAGAGCGACGGCACGCATGAAGCCGAGCTCGCGCAGCGTCGCCGCCGCGAGCGTCGAGATCTTGCCGAACTCGCAGCAGGTGACGATGCGCATCGTCGGATCGGGAATCTCCTCGTTCACGCGCAGTTCGAGCTGGCCGCGCGGCAAATGGCGCGCACCGGGAATGTGGCCGGATCTGAAGGCGGCATCCTCGCGCACGTCGAGCACGAGCAGGTTGTTCGCGCCGCCATCGATATGCCTGCGCAATTCCTCCAGCCCGATATGCGGCACCTTCGCCGCGGCATCGGCGAGCAGCTGGCTCACGGTCTTGCCGCCCGTCATGTTGGTGCGCAGCGCCTCCGTCATATGCGTCGGCGCCGCCAGATTGAGCTCGCGCATCATCTGTACGAATTCGGCGCGATCGCGCTTCTGCAGCCGGGGATTCTCCGCGATCTCCGCGCCGATCGTCGAATGCGTGCGCCCTTTGTAGTCATGCGCGGGATAGACCAGCAGCGCGGGATCGAGCGTCAGCAGCTTGCCGAACAGGCTGTCGTAAAGCTGCTCAGGGTTGCCGGTCGGCAGATCGGTCCGCCCCGTTCCGCCGATCAGCAGCGTATCGCCGGTGAAGACGCGATCGCCGACCACCAGGCACATCGAATCGCGCGTATGCCCGGGCGTATGCAGTGCCCGGATCCGCAGATTGCCGACAATCAGCATCTCGTCGTCGCCCAGGCGCAATCCCGCATGCGGCGCCGGGCTCACCTGATGCATCACCGTCGGCACGCCCAGCGTCTCGCTGATCCGGTGCGCGGCGGAGAAATGATCGGCATGGGTGTGCGTGTCGATCACATAGCGGATCCGCACGCCATAGCGCGAGGCGAGCCCCTGATAACGATCGATCTGGCTGATCTCGGGATCGATCAGCACCGCGCATTGGGTATCCGGACATCCCAGCAGATAGGATTGGCATCCGCCCGTCGCGATCTGTTCGAACAGCATGATCCCTATCCTCCCACCCGATGCCCGCGGGGGCGCTCGCCCCGCGACCAGGCATCGACCCTAGGATGGGGCGCCGCTCTTTTCCAGCCGACGGACGGACGGATCTATTCGAATTCCAGGCCTTCATATCCCTGCGCCGCGGCATCCGAACAGATTTCCCGATATCGTCCCAGGCCGCCGATATACACCGGAAACACGCGCGGTTTCCCCGGTACGTTGGCGCCGGTGTACCAGGTGTTCGCGGTGGGATAGAGCGACCGGCCGCCGAGTTCGGTCACCTTGCGCATCCAGCGATCCTCGGCATCGGGCAATGCCTGCACGGCCCGCAATCCATTGGCGCGCATATGTTCGATGCAATCGCAGATCCAGTCGACATTCTGTTCGTTGAGCAGGATGAAATTGGCGAGTGCCGATGGGCCGTTGGGTCCGGCGATGATGAACAGGTTCGGAAATCCTTCCATCACCAGGCCAAGATAGGACCGGCCGCCATCCGCCCATTTCTGCTTCAGGCTGCGCCCGCCCTTGCCCTTGATGTCGATCGACAGCATCGCGCCGGTCAGCGCATCATAGCCGATCGCGGCGATGATCATGTCGACCTGCACCTCGCGCTCGCGCGTGCGGATGCCATGTTCGGTGATCTCGACGATCGGATCCTCCAGGCAATCCATCAGCGTGACGTTTTCGCGATTGAAGCTCTCATAATATTGCGTGTCGAGGCAGGGCCGGCGCGCGAAGATCGGATAGCCGCGCGGGGTAAGGCGCCGCGCCGTATCGGGATCGTCGACCACTTCGGCGATCTTGCCGCGCACGAAGTCGGCCACCACCTCATTGGCTTCGGCATTGGTCAGCAGATCGGAAAACAGGCCGAGAAAGGCGAGGCCGCTATGCTGCCACGCCTCTTCCATCAGCCGTTCGCGCTCCTCCGGCGAAACGCTGAAAAGCGGGCGGCTGGAAATCGGCCGGACCCCGCCGGTCAGCGAATGGCGCGCTACCGCGCGCAGGCCCGGATAATGTCGTTTGATATGCCCGACGAAATCGGGATCGAGCGGACGATTGCGCATCGGCAGCGTGAAGCTGGGCGTGCGCTGGAACACATGAAGATGCGCCGCCTGTTCCGCGACCACCGGAACGATCTGGATACCCGAGGATCCGGTTCCGATCACCGCGACCCGCTTGCCCGCGAACGCGACGGGATGATGCGGCCATTTGCCCGAGAGATAGAGTTCGCCCCCGAACCGGTCGGCACCGGGGATATCGACCTGCTTCGGAACCGAGAGCGGCCCCGTCGCCATCAGGCAATAGGTCGCCTCGAACAGATCTCCGCGATCCGTGGTGATCCGCCACAGGCAGGCATCATCGTCATATTCGATCGCGGTCGCACGCGTCCCGAAGTGGATGTCGCGTTTCAGATCCAGAGTATCGGCGACGAAACGGGCATAGGCGAAGATCTCCGGTTGCGCCGCGAACTGCTCGCTCCAGGTCCATTCCTGCTGGATTTCGTCGGAGAATGAATAGCTGTAGTCGATGCTCATCACGTCGCAGCGCGCGCCGGGATAGCGGTTCCAGTACCAGGTGCCGCCGACATCGTCGCCCGCTTCGATCGCCAGCACATCCAGGCCCATGCCGCGTGCGCGATGAAGCGCGTACATCCCGCCGAACCCCGCGCCGATGACAAGCGCATCCAGACGGCGGCGTTCCCCGCCCATCCGCGCCTGATCAGTATCGGCCATATCTTCCATCCCCATTCGCCATCTTCCATTTCGTCTCGAAAAACCGGCGGTCACCGGAAAACCCCGGCGTTCACGCCGCTCCGGCCTGCGCGATCTCGATCGCGCGGCGGTAATCGCTCTTGCCGCTCGCCTGACGCGGCATCGCGTCGGTGCGGATGATCAGGCGCGGTAATTTATAGGCGGCGAGATCGGTGATCAGCGCCGCGCGGATCGCCGCGTCGTCTGGTTCGGATCCGGCCTCGACAAGCGCGGTCACCGCGCTGCCCCATTTCGGATCGGGCAGGCCGAACACCATCGCGTCGGCAATTCCCGGAATACGCTTCAGCGCTTCCTCGACTTCCTCGACAAAAACCTTCTCGCCACCGGTATTGATGCAGGTGCTGCCTCGGCCGAGCAGGCGAAGGCGTCCGTCTGGCAGCCATTCGGCCATGTCGCCGGGAACCGCATAGGCCTGGCCATCGATCTCCCGATAGACCGAAGCGGTCTTTTCGGGATCGCCATGATAGCCGGCGCCGAAAGGCGGGCGCCGCGCCAGCCAGCCGCGCCCGGCCTGGCCGGGGCTCAGGATGCGGCCATCCTCCTGCGCCACGATCACCGTATGGGGCCCGGGCTCGAAGGTTCCGGTTGGCGTCGAGCGTTCCCGATTGGTGATCGCATAGCCGAAACCGGAGGCTTCCGAAGCCCCGAGTATGTCGAGCAGGGTGAGTTGCGGAAGCGCGTCGAGCAATGCCGCCTTCACTTCCTCGCTCCACATCAGCCCGGCCGACGAGATCAGGCGCAGCGAAGACAGGTCCCAGCGACCGGGATTGGCGATCAACGCCTCCGCCATCGGCCGTGCAAAGGCGTCGCCCACGATCAGGATGCGCGTCACACCGTGGCGGGCGGCCTGCGACCAGAGCCCCTCGGCATCGAAGCGATCGAACGGCAAGAGTACCGCGGTGCCGCCGACGAGCAGTTCGGCAAGGCAACTGTTGAGGCCCGCGCCATGCATCAGCGGGCATGCCGGCAGAACCCGTCCCGCCGTGCCGCGCCGGACCTGCGCGACATGATCCTCCATGCTCGCGGGCGTCGTCACCGCGACGGGCGATTCGAGTTGCGACCGGCGCGCATCGACCGAGCGCCACATCACCCCCTTGGGCCGCCCCGTCGTGCCTCCCGTATAGAGAAGATAGCCGTCATCGGGCGAACGCGGGATACGGAGCGGCGACGCATCGCCCGTCCCGGCCATGTCGCCATAACCTCCGCCGCCGCCGATCCCGACCGCCAGCACCAGATGGTCGATCGCGCCCCCGATCAGCGGCGCCACGACATCGGTGAAATCCTGCTGATAGAACAGTGCCGCCGCCTGGCAGTCGCGCAGCACATAATCGATCTCGGCGGTGGAATAACGGTAGTTGAGATTGACATGGGTGACGCGCGCCTTGAACGCAGCCGCCGCGATCTCGATGAATTCGGGGATGTTGCGCGCCAGGATCGCGACGCGATCGCCCGGACGAAGCCCGGCGTCCCGCATGGCCCGCGCCACCCGATTGGTGCGGGCGTCGAAATCCGCCCAGCTCAATACCGCGTCGCCACGGACGATCGCCGGCCGGTCACCCGGAACGTTCGCCGCCGTCGCATCGAGCAGATCGCCGAAATTCCAGTCCATCCCCGCCACCGTCAGCGACCGAGAAAGACGGGGGGACGCTTTTCGACAAAAGCCGCGACAGCCTCTTGCGCGTCGTGCGACGTCGACAGCTTCGCCGTATTGCCCTGTTCGTAGATATAGCCGTCGCGCAACGTCATCGTCTCGATCGTGCGCATGCTGTCCTTGGCGAAGCGCGTCGCCAGGGGACTTTTCGACGCGATCGTCCGTGCCATGTCGAGCGCCCAGGGCAGCAGATCCTCGGCGGGCAGGCATGCCTCGATCACGCCGCGGCGATACAGTTCCTCCGCCGGTGCGCGATAGCCGGTCAGCATCATGCGACGGACCAGCGAATGCGGCAGGATGCGTGCGGCATGCTTGCCGCCGCCCATCAGGCCGACATCGATCTCTGGCAGGCCGAAGACCGCATTTTCCGACGCCACGATGATGTCGCAGCTGGCAACCAGACCCAATCCGGCGCCAAGCGCCGGCCCGTTGACCGCCGCGATCACCGGCTTTGCGCAATCCGCGATCGAATAGGCCACTTCGCGGACGACGCGATTGCGGTTCCAGCGCTTGCCGGGAATACTGAGATCGGGCCGGTTCTTCAGATCCGCGCCCGCACTGAAACAGCGCCCGGCGCCGGTCAGCACCGCCACGCGAACATCGTCGCGATCGTTGAAGCTGTCGAAAACATCGGTCAGTTCCTGAAGCATATCGAGCGCGGCCGCATTGACCGGTGGATTGTCCAGCGTGACCAGCGCCACATGATCGGCGACCTCGGTGCGCACATTGCCCATATCGTCTCTCCCAAATCGCAACGATGATGCATCGCCGGACGCCGCCGACCGGCGAAAAGGCGCGCACACCCCGGAAAATCTCATTCTGGAAAATGCCGCGTTCGAAAGGGCGGGCGCGGAATCTCGCTTGTGATTATCGGATGACGGAACGCGCCGCCGGTTGCCCAAGCGCCCCCAAATCCGGATCGATGACAGCCGATCGCACGACATCGCGGTCAATCACAGCAGAGCAATCCGTTGAGCATCGCCGCGAGCCCGTTCAGCGCTCGGCCTGGTGTTGCGCGATGAAAACAGCCGATCATATCGGGAGATGGTGATGAAAAGGCAGTTCGAAATTCTTCTGGCCGGCGCGAGCGCGCTGGCCTTGCTTCTGGGCACGCCCGCTCTGGCGCAGACCGCCGGCGAGGACGATGCCGCCGCGCAGGATCAAGGCGGGCTGGACGATATCGTCGTGACGGCCACCAAGCGCGGTTCCGCACAGAATGTGCAGGACGTGCCGATCGCCGTCACCGCCTTCGGCAGCGACCAGCTCGACAGCCTGCATGCGCGCTCGATCGCCAGCGTCAGCTACAGCGTGCCGAACGCGTCGCTGGAAAGCGTGGGCACGACGCCCGGCTATGCCAATTTCTCTGTGCGCGGACTGGGCATCAACAGTTCCATTCCGTCGATCGACCCCACTGTGGGCGTGTTCGTCGACGGGATGTATCTGGGCGTCAGCGCCGGCGTGCTGTTCGACACGTTCGACCTCGAAGGCGTCGAAGTCCTGCGTGGTCCGCAGGGGCTGCTGTTCGGTCGCAACGTGACCGGCGGCGCCGTGGTGCTGCGCACGACGACACCCTCAAGCCGGCTGCGCATCGATGCCAGGGCCGGAATTTCGTCCGGCCTGGAAAAACGCGCGAGCATTTCGGTGTCCGGACCGCTGGTCGAGGACCGGCTGAGCGGCAAGATCGCCGTCTATTACAGCGATGACGAGGGCTGGTTCAAAAACGACTATGACGGCAAGAAGGTCGGCAAGAACGAAACGCTGATCGTGCGTCCGGCGCTGCGCTTCACCCCGGCGGACGATTTCGAGCTCATCCTGCGCTACGAGCATGGCCGCATTCGCGGCGACGGACCGATCGCGACCAATCACGGGCTTTATCCGCGCGACAGCTTCCGCGTGAACCTGAACTATGCGGGTTTCACCAGATCCGATTGGGATCAGGGCATCGCCGAGGCCAATCTGGACGTCGGCTTCGGCAATGGCCGGATCACCAACATCGCCGCCGTGCGCGCGCTGTCGAACGATACCGGCGGCGATGTCGACGCCTCGCCGCAGACCTCGCTTCATTCGCGCAACAACACCCGGCAATTCCAGTTCAGCAACGAACTGCGTTACGCGGGCAGTTTCGGCCGCTTCGACGTGACCACCGGCCTGTTCTATTTCGAACAGGACATCAACTATGCGGAATCGCGCCTGCTCTCGGGCGGTGCGCTGCTCGTATCGGGCGGCGGACGGCAGGAACAGAACACTTTCGGTATCTTCGCAACGGTCGACTGGCGGATCACCGACACGCTGACGCTCAATCTGGGCGGACGCTATTCGACCGAGGAGAAGTCGGTCGATATCGCCAGCATCCGCGGCAATGGCTGCAACCTCGACACGCTCAACTGCAATTACGACTTCCGCGACCGGGAGAATTGGGACGGATTCACGCCGCGCATCGGCATCCAGTTCAAACCGACGAACAAGACGCAGCTCTACGCATCCTTTTCCAAGGGATTCCGCAGCGGCGGCTATAATTTCCGCAACCTCAACCCGAATGTCGATCCCGGTCCGTTCGACCAGGAAAAGCAGGACGCCTATGAAATCGGCCTGAAACAGGAATTCGGCCGCATCGCGCGCGTCAATCTCGCCGGCTTCTACAACAAGATCTACGGCGTGCAGCGCGAATTCCAGGCGCCATTCCCGCCCTTCGGCAATTTCCAGGTCATCACCAACGCCGCCGATATCTCGATCAAGGGTGTCGAAGGCGAATTCCTGTTCACGCCCGTCCGCGGCCTGACCGTCGCCGCGCAGTTCGGCTACACCCACGGCAAGTACGACAAGATCCTGTTCGACCTGAATGCCGACGGTGTCGTCAACGCACGCGATTATGCGCTGAAGCTGCCGCGTCTGTCGCCATGGAGCTATGGCGCGTCGATCACCTATGAAACCAAGGTCACCGCCGACACCTCGATCGAAGGACGCGTGGGCGCCAATTATCGCGACGCGGCTTTCTACAACGACCAGAATACCGGCCTGCTCAACGCGGCGACGATGGTCGATGCCAGCCTGGCCGTCAGCCACGGCCCCTTCAAGGTATCGGTCTATGGCACGAACCTGCTGAACAAGGCGACATTCGGCACCGAAGCGCCGCTGCCCTTCTTCGCCGGGTCGACCTTCTCGCCGCTCAACAAGGGCCGGGTCTACGGCCTCGAGCTGGGCTATCGTTTCTAAACCCCATCGCAAACCGGGCTCGCACGCGGCGAGCCCGGCAATCCGGACAGGAGCATCCATGAGCAACGAGCTTCACGGGCGCGTCGCGCTCATCACCGGTGCATCGCGCGGCCTTGGCCGCGACATCGCCAAGCGCCTTGCGGATGCCGGCGCAGCCGTCGCGCTGCTTGACCGCAAGGCCCATTGGTCGGCCGAACTGGCGGAAGAGATCGCACAGGCAGGCGGACGGGCATTGCCGCTGGGCTGCGACGTTTCGGATCGTGCGGCGCTGCACGCGGCCTTTGCCGAAGCCGCCGAGGCGTTCGGCGGTCTCGATGTCGTCGTGAACAACGCCATGTGGACCCGTTACGCGCCGATTCCCGAGATCGATCAGGAAACCGTCGATCGCATGCTGGGCGTCGGCATCGCCGCAATCGTCTGGGGCACGCAGGCCGCCGTCGCGGCGATGCGGCCACGCGGCGGCGGGGCGATCGTGAACATCGCGTCGGTTTCCGCCAAGCTCGGCCTGCCCAACGCGATGGTCTATTGCGGGGTGAAGGCCGCGGTGGAGGGCATGACGAGATCTTCGGCGATCGAACTGGCGCCGTTCAACATCCGCGTCAACGCGGTGGCACCCTCCACCGTCGCCACCGAAGGGGTCCGCGCCATGCTGGACGATGCGACGTTCGAAGCACGCGTCGCCAGCACCCCGCTCGGCCGCCTTGGCGAAACCGCGGATATCGCCGAAGCCGTCCTGTTCCTTGCCGATCCGAAACGCTCGGGCTTCGTGACCGGCCAGTCGCTGCTCGTGGATGGCGGGATATCGATCGCGCTCCGCTGACGATCAGCGATAGACGCCCTCGGCCAGGCCCAGGGCGTCCAGCCCGCGGACCGCGACGATCCGGCCCGCATCAGGGTGATCGGCCACCAGCCTGTGCCCGGAATTCGCGATCGTCGTCACGTACAACGTATCCAGTGCCGGTCCGCCAAAAGCCGGGCATGACGGATAAGGCACCGGCATTGCGATCGTCCGCAGGTGACGCCCCTGCGCATCGTAACATGCGATCGCCTGAGCAAGAACCAGCGCCACCCATATCCGTCCTTCGCTGTCGACCGTCGCACCGTCCGGGCCGGAGCCCTGCTCGCGGCAATCCGCCAGCACCTCGCACGGGCCGATCGCGCCGGTATCGCGATCATAGCGATAACGCCGCAGCAGACCCTCCATGCTGTCCGCAAAATACATCAGATCGCCTGCGGGCGAGAAGCACAGCGCATTGCCGATCGCCATGCCATGCTCGATGCGTTCGCAACCGCCATCGGCATCGAGCCGGAACAGGCTGCCGACCCCGCCATCCTCGCCGGCACGCATGGACGCGGCCAGAAAGCGCCCGTCGCGATCGGCCTTGCCGTCGTTCAGGCGCGTTGCCGGTTCCATGGCCGGCCGCGCGACAAGACGGGTGGCGCCGCTTGCCGGATCGAAACGGCAGAAATTGTCGGCCTGGGCAAGGATCAGCCCATCATCGCAAAGCCCGATACTGCCGACCGGCCGATCGAACCGCCACTCGGCCGGATCGCGCCCCTCGTCATCGCTCGACCGCAATCGCCCGGCCAGCGCATCGACCCACCATAGCCGCGCATTGCGATGATCCCACAAGGGGCTTTCGCCCAATGCGGCGGGTTCGGCCGCCAACAGGTCGATCTGGATCGGCATCGCTCATGTCTCGCTATGGTCCGGGGAACGGTCGATCATAAGCGAAACCGCAACAGCGCGTCGGAGGATCGCGGATCGGCGGCGATTATCCCAAGGGCGATGCGCTCACTCCGCCGCGGCGAGAAAATAATCGGTTTCGTCGAACGGCACCTGCGGATCGGGCAATCCGTCGTCATGCATGAAACGGTGGCGGAACTCCGCAATCTTGCCGCGCATCAGATCGACCAGTTCGGCGCGCCGCTTCGACAGTCTTTCCGTCGTGCCGCCGATGCCCAGGACCAGCGGGATGCCGTGGATGCTCTCCCCCAACGACATGGCGATCGAAGCGATGCCGGGAACGGGATGCTCGGGCCAGTAGCAATAGCCGGTATGGCGGATCCAGCGGATGCGCCGCATCACATCCTCCAGCGTGATCCGGCGATCGGGATTGAGTTCATAATAGTTGGAATAGCGATAGATCTTGTCGATCTCGCGGTCGCGCATCTGGCTCATCAACGCCATGCCCGACGTCGCGTCGAGCATCAGTCGCATCTCGCCGGGATTGGGCGGGCGCTTGTGGGGATGATCGGGCACGCGCATCATCATATACTGGATGAACAGATCGTTCTGGGTGACGAGCACCACGGTCTCGTCGGTCAGACGGAACAGCTCGTCGATCAACCAGGTATAGCCGCTGCCCGACGCGATATGGCCGTAAAGCCAGCTTCCCAGCGACGCGACCTGAAGCGTCGGCAGATAGGTGCGCGTGGCGCGATTGTAATTGAGGTATCCCTCGATCACCATGCTCTTGAGCAGGTTGGTGGTGCTCGATTGCGGATAGCCGAGCGCGGAATAGATCTCGTTGAGCCGGAGCGGCTGGCGTCGATCGCGAAACAGTTCGAGCACTTCGAAGGTGCGCGATGCCGACTTGACTGGCTTTCTCTTCATCCTCTCCATCCTTCATGGCGCACTGGACGTCATTACGGTCCGTCTGCCGCGTTGGTGGCGGTCTCGATACGCGGAAAATGCCGCGCGAGACGCCGCCGGGCAGCCGCCATCACGGTTTCGCCGGGGATATCACATATGTGATATCGGCACCATCGTCCCCCGGCATTGCCCTGGCGGGGCGCCGGCCGCGCGTTCGCGGCAGGCCGCCGGGCATCGGTTCATCATATAGGGGATAAAGACGGCGCCCGCCGCCGCCGCCGGCGCACAGCGCCGATCACCGCCTAGGATCGCCGATGCATCGCGCCTGTCCGAAGGCCGGCACCGGAAGGATTCCATGACAGACGCCCCCCGCCCGCCCGCACCATCCGAAACACCCGCCGCCGGCCGGCCCCTGCCCTATGGCGCGCTCGCGCTGCTGATGACCGTTTACGCCTTCAACCTGCTGGACCGCCAGATCGTGACGATCCTGGTCGAGCCGATGAAGGCCGATCTCGGGCTCGCGGATTGGCAGATCGGCATGATCAGCGGGCTGGCCTTCGCGCTGTTCTACACATTGCTCGGCATTCCGCTGGCGCGGCTCGCGGATCGCGGGAACCGCGTCGGCCTGATCGCCGTATCCCTGCTGGTCTGGAGCGGATTCACAGCCCTGTGCGGCGTCGCGCGGAACTTCACCGAATTGCTGCTCGCACGGATCGGCGTTGGGATCGGCGAGGCGGGCTGCACGCCGGCCGCGCACAGCCTGATCACCGATTATGTACCGCGCGAACGGCGCGGCTGGGCCTTGTCGCTCTATTCGCTCGGCGTTCCGGTCGGGTCGCTTGCCGGGCTGGTACTGGGCGGCGTGCTGCTCGCCAGCCTGGGCTGGCGCGCGGCATTCCTGGTGGCCGGTCTTCCCGGCATGCTGCTTGCCGGGCTGGTCTGGTTCGCGCTCGACGAGCCGCGCCGACGTGCCGCCGGCGCGTCGTCGGCGGCATCGCCGCAACTGCCGCTCGGCGAGGTCATCGCGACGCTGCGCCGCCTGCCGAGCTTCTGGCTGATCTCGTTCGGAACGGCGATGGGCGCCTTCGGTTATTACGGGCAGGCGGCATTTTTCGGCTCGCTTTACATGCGGACCCATAGCGCCGGGCTCGATGCGCTCGCGGTATCCTGGGGCGTGGCGCCCAGCGTGATGCTCGGCCTCGCTCTTGGCCTGATGGTCGGGGTGATCGGCATGCTGGGCACGCTCGCCGGCGGGCACCTCGCCGATCGGGCAGCGCGCGGTGGCATCGCCGGCTATACGCGCGTGCCCTCGATCACGCTCGTGCTCGCGGCGCCGCTGTTCGCCGGCGCTGCCATGGCGGGGACGATCGACCTGTCCTTCGTGCTGCTCGGCCTTGCCATCTTCGTCCACGCGCTCAACTACGGATCGGTATTCGCGGCAGTGCAGACGCTTGCAAAACCGTCGATCCGCGCGATGGCATCCGCGATCCAGCTGTTCATCACCAATGCGATCGGCCTGGCGCTCGGCCCCCTGTTCGTCGGCGTCGCCAGCGATCTGCTCGCCCCTTCGCTCGGCAGCGAACAGGGTCTGCGCGCGGCCATGGCGCTGGTCGCGCTGCCGCTGGCGCTGGGATCGCTGCTGTTCTGGCTCGGCGGCCGCAGGATCGCGGCCGATGAGCAGGCCGATCAATCGAACAGGCGATAGGTCTCGCGCGCGATCACCAATTGCTGGATCTGCGTGGTGCCCTCGAAGATCCGGAACAGGCGCGCGTCGCGGTAGAAGCGTTCCACGGGATATTCGCTGACATAACCCGCGCCGCCATGAATCTGCACGGCCCGATCCGCAACGCGGCCCAGCATTTCGGATGCGAACATCTTGGCGCACGCCGCCTCCAGCGTGATCCGGTCGCCTGCGTCGCGCTTCCGCGCCGCGTCTAGCACCAGCGCGCGCGCCGCCAGCGTATCGGCCTGACTGTCGGCGATCATCGCCTGGACAAGCTGGAATTCGGAGATCGGCTGGCCGAACTGGATTCGCGAACGCGCGAAACCCACCGCTTCCGCGATCAACCGTTCCGCCATGCCGGTGCAAAGCGCGGCGATATGCAGACGCCCCTTGTCGAGCACCTTCATCGCGGTCCGGAAGCCATTGCCCTCCACACCGCCGAGCAGCGCCGTCGCAGGCACGCGGCATTCGTCGAACATCACGTCGCAGGTAAGCGCCCCGGCCTGCCCCATCTTCCTGTCGGGCTTGCCGATCGCCAGGCCCGGTGCGCCCGCCTCGACCAGAAAACATGAAATGGCGTCGGCGCCGATCGCATCGCCCGTTCGCGCCATCACCGTGAACAGGCCCGCGACCGGCGCATTCGTGATGTAACGCTTGGTGCCGTTCAGTATGTAATGCTCCCCGTCGCGACGCGCGCTGGTCCGGATCGACATCGCGTCGGACCCTGCATCGGGCTCGGTCAGCGCGAAGCTGCCGATGATCTCGCCCGATGCGAGCTGCGGCAGATAGCGGGCGCGCTGCGCCGCGCTGCCGGCAATCACGATCGCCTGCGATCCGATGCCGATATTGGTGCCCGCCATCGAACGAAAGGCCGGAGACGCACGGCCGAGTTCGAACACGACGCGCACCTCCTCCTCCATCGAGAGGCCGAGACCGCCATGTTCCGGTGCGATCGAGAGGCCGAACAGGCCAAGCTCGCGCATTTCCTGGACAAGTCCCTCGGGAATGCGATTGGTTTCCGCGACCAGCACCTCGTTCGGGATCAGTCGCTGTGCGACGAAGCGGCGAACGGCGTCGAGCAGAAGCGCGAAGGTTTCGGTATCGATCGCCATGTCACCCGGCCGAAAGCAGGATGAAGCGCGCGCGCTGGAAATCGCGGTCGCCATGAGCGAGGTCGAGCATCATCTGGCGCCGCAGATGGTGGCTCACCACCAGTTCTTCGCTGGTGCCGACACCGCCATGAAGCTGCACCGCCTGTTGCGCCACCGCGATGCCGCATTGCGAGATCCGTGCCTTCGCCGCCGCGATCAGCGCGCGACCAGCGCCGGGCTGCGTCATGCCGCGCGTCGCCACGATGGCAAGCGCGCGCGCTTCCTCGCAAGCCACGCTCATATCGACCAGCTTGTGCTGGATCACCTGGAAGGTGCCGATCGGCACGCCGAACTGCTGACGGGTCCGTACATAGTCGAGCGTGGCGGCGGTTGCGCTTTCCATCGAGCCGACGGCCTCCGCAAGATGCGCCACGATCGCGCGGTCCACCGCGGCATCGATGCGATCGGCCGCACGGTCGCGCTCCCCCAGCGGCGTGGCCGGAACGCGATCGAGCATGAGCGTGCAATGCCTGTGACCATCGACCGCGCGGAAACGCCGAACCGTCAACCCGGCGGCGTCGCGGGGCACGAGAAACAGGCTGATGCCGTCACGTTCCGCCATGGCGCCAGCGGTGCGCGCGGACACGACATACCAGTCGGCATCCGCCCCATCCTCGACATGCGTCTTCATGCCGCTCAGATGCACGCCACCGGGGCCATCGATCGCCGCGACCGAAACCTGTTCGATCGCATAACCGTCATTTTCGGTCAGCCCCGCGGCGACGCGTACTTCACCGGCGCCGATCCGCGCGAGCAGGTCGCTCGCGAGTTCTCCGCCGCCATGCATCAGGCCGGCGGCAAGCACGCAATTGCTGACATAAGGTTCGGTCATCAGGTGTCGGCCGAACCCCTCCATCACCGCCATCACATCCACCGGACCGCCGCCAAGGCCGCCTTCGGCTTCGGCGATCGGCAGCATCAGCCAGCCCAGTTCGGCCATGGCCGCCCAGCGCCGGCGCGATCCTTCGGGCCCCTCGGCAAGTCTTGCCAGTCGATCCGCGCCCGCCCAGCGATCCTCGCCGAAACGATCGACGCTGTCGCGCAGCATCAGCTGCTCTTCGCTATATGCGAAATCCATCCCGTCCTACCTCACAGCCCGAGCGCGCGACGCGCGATGATGTTGCGCTGGATCTCGCTCGATCCGCCGTAAATGGTGGTCACGCGCGAATAGAGTGCGCCCTGCAGCGCAAGCGGCATGTCCGGCGGCGCATCGCCGTCGTCCAGCGCGCCGAAATGCTGCGCGGCGGGGCCAAGCGCCTCCACCCAGAGCGCGGTGGCCTGCTGGATGAGCTCCGACCAGCGCAGCTTCACCATGGATCCGCGCGGGCCGGAATCGGCTCCGGCGGCGGCATCGGCCATCAGCCGCATCACCATCGCCTGCAGCGCCATCGCCTCGATCTCGACCTGGGCGAGCTTCGCGCGGAAACCGCTCTGATCCAGCAACGTTCCGCCGCCCATGCGGCGGCGGCGGGCCGCATCGCGCACCGCGCGAAGCGTTTGCGGCAGAAACATCGCGGTGGCGGCCGCAACCATGCGCTCGCGATCGAGCAGCACCTTGCCATAGCCCCAGCCCTGACCCTCTTCGCCGACCAGATTGGCCAGCGGCACGCGGACATCGTCGAGAAACACCTCGTTGGTGTGATATTTCTCGTCGAGCGTATGGATCGGACGGACACGCAGCCCAAGTGTATCCATATCCACCAGGATCAGCGAGATTCCCTGCTGGCGCCTGGCTTCGGCCGAAGTGCGGACCAGCGCGAACATGCGGTCCGCCACATGGGCATAGCTGGTCCACATCTTCTGGCCGTTGACCACATAATGATCGCCGTCGCGGTCGGCGCGGGTGCGGATCGCGGCAAGATCGGAACCGGCGCCCGGTTCGGAATAACCCTGGCACCACCAGTCGTCCGCGTGGATGATCCTCGGCAGGTAGAAATCCTTCTGCGCCTTGCTGCCGTACGTGAAGATGATCGGGCCGATCAGTTCCAGGCCCTGATGATATTGCGCGGGCGCATCGGCAGCCGACGCCTCCGACCAGAAGATGTGCAGCCGGGTCGGCGACCAGCCGGTGCCGCCATGTTCCACCGGCCAGGTCGGCGCGCCCCAGCCGCGTGCGGCGAGCCGGCGCTGATAGGCCACAAGCGTTTCGGGCGGCAGGCGCAAGCCCGCACGCACCGTCGTCTTCCAATCCTCCGGAATGCCGTCGGCGAAAAAGGCACGCACCTCTTCGCGAAACGCCAGATCGTCCGGGGTGAGGTCGAGATTCATTTCGCGCTCTCCACAATCCTTCGCCCAAGCTTAGCCGCCGGCGCGCCGGGGCCATCCCGAAGGACAGGCAGGCCCGGCAAATTCCAGCATGTGATTGTTGCCCCCGTGCCGACCTGCAGGCCCAAAATCACGCAGGCGATAAGGCATGACCGATGCCCGCAGGCCTTCGCTTCCGCTGCGCGCACGCCGATCCTCGCCCGCAAAGTTCAGCGAGGAGAGACGGGCGATGCAGGGCCTGATGCAGTCACAGCAACTCACGACGGCGATGCTGATCCGCCATGCGGCGATCAATCATCCGCGGCGCGAGATCGTGTCGCGCGCATTCGACGGGACCATGGTCCGATCCGACTGGGCAAGCCTCGAGGAACGCGCCCGCCGCGTCGCCGGCGCGCTTGCATCATTGGGTCTGGCGCCAGGGGACCGCGTCGCGACGCTGGCCTGGAACCGGCTGCCGCATCTCGAACTCTATTATGGCGTCAGCGCCGCCGGCATGGTGCTCCACACCGTCAACCCACGGCTGTTTCCCGAACAGATCCGCTACATCCTCGAGCATGGCGGTGCCCGCATCCTGTGCGTCGACCCCGATCTGCTGCCGATCGTCGCCCCCCTGCTCGCAGAACTGCACACGATCGAAGCGGTCATCGTGCTGTGTGGAGAGGCCGACATGCCGGATACGCGGCTGCAGGGCCTGATCGCCTATGAAGCACTGCTTTCCGCAACCGCGCCGATCGCAGACTGGCCCGAGATCGTCGAACACGCCGCCAGCTCGCTCTGCTACACGTCAGGCACCACAGGAAACCCGAAGGGCGTTCTCTACAGCCATCGCTCGACGATCCTGCACGCGATGAGCGCGCTTGCCGCAGACTCGATGGCGCTGTCCGCCCATGACTCGATTCTGGTCGTGACGCCGTTATTCCATGTCAACGCCTGGGGCATTCCCTATTCCGCCGCGATGTGCGGCGCCAAGCTGGTGCTGCCGGGATCGGCGCTCGATCCCGTTTCGCTTTACGAACTCGCGCGCGACGAAGGCGCCACCTTTTCGCTCGGCGTGCCCACGATCTGGTTCGCCTTTTGCGATCATCTGGAACGCGATCGCAGCGCGGCGGAACGCGCGGCGCTGCGGATCGACCGCATCTTCACGGGCGGCGCCGCAGCGCCGCGCTCGCTGATCGAACGCCTGCGCGACCTGCTCGGCGTCGAGACGCTTCAAGCCTGGGGCATGACCGAGACGAGCCCGGTGGCGACGGTCTGCCGCCCGCTCGCCCATCAATCCGCCTTGAGCGCCGGCGATCAGGCCGAGTTGCGCGCCCGGCAGGGGCGCGCCGTGTTCGGCGTCGAATTGCGCATCGAGGACGATCAGGGCAACGCCCTGCCGCGCGATGGGGAAGCATCGGGCCTGCTGAAGGTGCGCGGTCCATGGGTGCTCAACGCCTATCACGGCACCCGGCCGGGCTCGGCGATCGATGCGGACGGATGGTTCGACACCGGCGACGTCGCCCGCATCGATACCGACGGCTTCCTTCAGATCACCGATCGCGCGAAGGATGTCATCAAATCGGGCGGCGAGTGGATATCGTCGATCGATCTCGAAAATGCCGCGACGTCGCATCCCAAGGTTGCCGAAGCGGCGGTGATCGGCGTCGCCCACGCAAAATGGCAGGAACGGCCGCTGATGCTGATCCGGCTGCATCCGGGTGAACGCTGCTCGCCTCCGGAAATCCTCGATCACCTTTCAGGCCAGGTCGCGCGCTGGTGGTTGCCCGACGACATCGTGTTCGTCGACGCACTTCCCCATACCGCGACGGGCAAGCTGCTCAAGACCCGGCTCCGCGAAGATTATGGCGGTCACTACGCCGGGAAATGACCGCGTTTCCGAGCCTCCCTCTCAGCGGATCGCGAACACGTGATAGACGGGGCCATCGGGCGATCGCATGCCGTTGGTGACGGCGATCACATGGTTGAGCCACGCATAATCGGGATGATCGGTCACGAAACGGGGCGTGGTATGCAGATACAGATCCTCGTAGGGGCCCGGCTCACGACGGCGAAAACGCTCGACGGCAGCGGGCGATGTCGGAACCGCGATGCCGGTATAGTGCATCGCGATACGCGCCCCGTCCTCGGTTTCCAGCGAGGTGCGGACATCGATGTTCATGGTTCCGTCCGGACGCCAGGTAACCCAGTCCGCGCCGTCGGGGAGCACGCGGCCACGCAGCTTTGCGCCTTCGAACGTGCCCCCGCGCACGGGGAAAATCCCCAGGCGATCGTCGCCGCCGATCGATTGCGCGGCGGCATAATCGACGTCGAGCCGCAACACGAACAACGGTTCCCATGCCAGTGCCTCGATAGCGGACATGCACGATCCTCCTTCGATCCGGATTTCAGTCGACCGCCACGGTCGCGCCCAGGAACCGATAGACCGAATCGTCGGGCCAGCGGCCGCCGATCGGCGTCCGGCGCCCAAACCGTTCGGCTTCGCTGCCCGGTCGCGCGGGGGTTTCGGATACCAGGTCGAACACCACCAGACGGTCCGCAACGCGCCATTCCTCGCCGCGCTTCTCGAACCGGTCGAGATACCGCCCGGCCATATGGACATCGGCCAACGCGCCGTCCGCGCCCGGCTGGCGCTGAAGCGCGGTAAAATAGGTTTCGACCGCCGCCTCGGCGCCCCGCAACTCGATCAGGATATTGTGAATCTGATGAATGCCGCGCTCGATCGACGGCAACGTCCGCAGCGCCCATTCGATGAATCCCGAGGCGCTTCCCTGATACGGCCCATGGCAATCGGTTCCATCCGGCCAATAGGCGGATCGCAACGCCGCCTCGTCCGCCCGATCGATGCCGCGGCAGTAGCGGAACAGGCAGTCCCGGATCATCTCGCGATCGTGCAGGGCTTCCAGCTTGGCTTCGATTGAAGACATGATCGCGATGCCCCATGACAGGAAATGGAGCGGCATCTGTAACGCGCGCGACCATCGATGCGCGGCATGTCGATACCGGTGCCGCTTTATCCCATTCGCGATTATCCCGGTTCAGCCGCCTTGCGCCGAGAATGCCACGAAACCGGCCATGAACGCCCGCAGCCGCTCGCGCATGGCCTCGTCGGACAATCGTCCTTCGCCATCGAACAAACCGCCGGCGCGCGAGGCGAGCAGCCTCCCGCCGAACCAGGGCCGGGTGCCGAGCGTGCGCAGCACCGAAAGCCAGGCATCCTGCGCGAGCATGGTGCCGAAATTGCCCGGAGAGGCACCGATCAGCGCCACCGGCCGATCGCCGAAGACGCGGCCGATATCGTCGGCGGGCCGAGAGAGCCAGTCGATCGTGTTCTTGAAAACACCGGGAATGCCATTGTTATATTCGGGCGTCGCCAGGATCAGCCCATCCGCATTCGCAATCGCATCCTTGAGCGCAACCACGGAGGCCGGCAGCCCCGATGCGGCCTCGTCATCGGCATTGTAGAGCGGGATTCCGGCGATGGTGTGGACGTCGAGCGTCGCCCCTTCCGGCATCGCCGTTCCGGCCGCGCGCAGCAGGCCCAGATTGAAGGACTGGCGCCGCAGGCTGCCCGCGATCCCGACGATGCGCGTCATCGTCCGGTACCCTCGCCCAGATGCGTGTCGATCCTCAGCCCCGATTTGATCGCCAGGGTGACGGGCGTGCGCTCGGCGACATCGGCAAGCCGCGCGCGCTGCGCATCGTCGAGCTCTCCCTTGGGATGGAGCGTGCGTTCGATATGGTCACCATCGTCGCCGCGAACGAGCACCAGATCGACGTCGAGCGCGTCGAGCGCCCAGCCCTTGCGTTCGGCATACATGCGCAGCGTGATGCTGGTGCAGGCGCCCAGCCCGGAAAGCAGCAGCTCGAACGGCGCGGGCCCGGCATCCTGGCCGCCCAGCTTCGCCGGTTCGTCGGCGGTCAGACGGTGGCGCCCCGCATCGATGGCGACGGCATAGGGGGTGATGCCGATGCTGGCGCGAACCCTGCTCAGTCTGTGATCGGTCATGCCATGCTCCTCATGTCGCGGCGGGCGCAGGACGCGCCGGATCCTCGGGCAAGGGGATGAATTCCTGGTCGTCGGCATCGGGCAATTTCATCCGCCCCGCCCGCCAGTCGGCTGCCGCCTGCGCCAGCCGGTCCTTGGACGAGGATACGAAGTTCCAGTAGAGGAAGCGCTCGCCGATCGGCTCGCCGCCCAACACCATGACGGTCGCGCGTTCAGCCGCGCGGATGCGCGACGCCCCTGCCCCCAGCACCAGCATCTTGCCGGTGTCGTAGCGGATGCCGTCGAACTCGATCGCGCCCGTCGCGACATAGAGCGCGCGCTCGCTGAAGCCGTCGGGCAGTTCGGCGGTCGCGCCGGGTTCGAGATCGAGATGCGCGTAGAAGAGCGGCGAATGCGTCCGTGCCGCGGCGGTCAGGCCATAGGCGCTGCCCGCGATGAGCTGGCCGTGCACGCCGCCGTCACTCCATTGCGGCAGGTCATCGCCCTCATGATGCGAGAAGGACGGATCGGTTTCCTCGTCCGCAAGCGGCAGCGCGACCCAGGCCTGGATGCCATGGAGATGATCGCCCGTCGCCCGCCCCTTTTCGAAACGCTCGCTATGCGTGATGCCGCTGCCGGCGGTCATCCAGTTGACTTCCTGCGGGCGGATCGCCTGTTGCGATCCGATGCTGTCGCGGTGCATGATCTCACCGGAAAACAGGTAGGTGACGGTGGACAGGCCGATATGCGGATGCGGGCGCACATCCAGGCTGCGGTCTATGCCCGGCGCAAGATCGAGCGGCCCCATATGATCGAAGAACACGAACGGCCCGACCATGCGCCGCTTGGCGAAGGGCAGCACACGCCCCACGTCCAGCCCGCCGCCCAGACTGCGGCGCCTTTGTTCGATCACCATTTCGATCATGATCGCTTCTCCTTGCCATCTGCGCACGATCGCCGGTCTTCGACGGATTCGCACGCCCATGCGCCTCTCGTCTCTGTGCGCCCGCAAGCCGCATGCGATCAACCTCCGATCGCCGGTAAGGACATGCGGGCGCCGATGACGGAACCTTATTCGGACCGGTCGTACGAGAACTGGATACCCGCAGTGCCGCCGGTTTCGATGAACAGATCGATGAAGGCCGGCACGGTTTCCGCGCGCCGCCAGTCGCGCTGCAATTCGCAGAAAAGCTGCGGCACCGAAATCATCTTGCCGCCCGCCTGTTCGATCCGGCGCAGCGCCGCGTCGTGCGCGGCAAGCGAGGTGCCGCCAACGGCGTCAACCGGCACATAGACTTCATATCCCTCGCGCAGCGCATCGAGCGCGGGAAAGGTCAGGCACGCCTCGGTCCACAGCGCGGTCATGATCAGCTTCCTGCGGCCCGTCGCCTCCACCGCCTTGCGGAATTCCACATCCTCCCAGCTGTTGATCGTGGTGCGGTCATAGGTGGGATAATCGCCCAGCGCCTTGCGGATCTGGGGCACGGGCGGTTTGTTGAGCCCGGTTTCGACATTCACGGTCGAATGGACGATCGGCAGGCCATAAGCGACCGCCGCCCGCGCGCAGCCGACGATATTGTTGAGCAGAAGCTGCCGGTCCATCGACGCGATCGAGTTCACCTGCACCGGCTGGTAATCGATGATCACGAAGGCGGCATTCTGCGGCGTCAGCAGATGATCATCCTTGGGATCGCGGATCGGTTCGCTGGACATTTCGGGTCTCCTTCAGTGGTGATGGCGCCCGCCTTCGTTTCCGCGCGGACCCGGTCCGGCGGATGGGGCAGTGCGGACATGTCCGCCCCGGTTCGGAAAAAAGAACCCGGCCCTCCACCAGGGAGGACCGGGTCCGACGATCAGGCCGCCTCGGCGAACCGGCCGCTGTTGAAGTCGTCGATCGCCTGCGCGATCTCGGCCTCGCTGTTCATCACGAACGGGCCATAGCCGACGATCGGTTCGTCGATCGGCTCGCCGGTCAGGACGAGCAGCACCGCATCGCCATCGGCATGGATGGCGACGTCGCTGCCGTCGCGATCGAGCAGCAGCATCTCCGCCTCACCGGCATGTTCGGTGCCGTTGACCGTGACATGGCCACCGAGCACCACCAGCATGGCGGTATGCCCATCGGGCAGGTCGAGCGTCACATCGGCGTCGCGGTTCAGCCGCACGTCCCACACGTTGATCGGCGTGAAGGTTCCGGCCGGTCCCTTCATCCCGCCCAGTTCGCCCGCGATGATCCGCGCCTTGCCCGCTCCGTCCGCCAGATCGACGACCGGAATGTCGGCGGAGACGATCGCCTGATAGCCGCCGGGCGCCATCTTGTCCTTGGCGGGCAGGTTGACCCAGAGCTGCACCATGCGGAACGGCCCGCCGGTCCGGGCGAAGGCCGGCGAATGATATTCCTCGTGCAGGATACCGCCCGCCGCCGTCATCCACTGGACGTCGCCGGGGCCGATGATGCCGCCATTGCCGGCGGAATCGCGGTGCTCGACCTCGCCGTCATAGACGATGGTCACCGTCTCGAACCCGCGATGCGGATGCTGGCCGACGCCGCGTCGCGCATCGGTGGGCGCGAAATAATGCGGCCCCGCATAATCGAGCAGCAGGAACGGGCTGATATGCGCGCCCAGGCTGTTATAGGAAAAGAGCGAGCGGACGGGAAAGCCGTCGCCCACCCAATGGCCGCGATCATTGCCATAGCGGCCCAGGATCTTCTTGCTCATCATCTGTCTCCAGGTGCGATCGGACGATTGTCCATCCGATCGCTGTTGCCCTGGAGATATCATGGCAACGTTGAGGCCAGAAGGTCACGAAACTCGACGCAGCGTCCTATCAACAGGACACCGAACCTGACATCATGCCTTGGCGAGCTTCTCGCGCCCGATCCGCCGCCCGAGCAGAAGCCCGGCCAGCCCCAGTGCGAACAGGCCCCATGCGCCATTGATCGGCACCGGCGTCGAACCGCCCGAACTGCCGCCGCCCGTCGGCGGGCCGGACGGCGGCGTATAACCGCCCTTGTAAGTGCCGACATGCATCTCGCCATTCTGGACGAGGCTGCCGAACACCGCCGAACCCTGGATATAATTGCCCGTCGTCGCGGCGGCGCGCGGCGCGAGCACCGATCCGCCCCAGGCCGTCGTCAGGTTGAGCGACTCCGCCTCGGCGAAGTTCCAGATGACATGCTCACCGAGATTGTTGGTGCCGCCCAGGAAATTGTCGTTGAGCAGGATCGATTTGCCGCTGACATTGACGATCGCGGTGTCCGCGCCGTTCAGCTTGAAATCGATCTCGCCGATGCTGTTGAGCTGATCGGCGGTGATGTTGAAGATGGCGACGCCTTCCGCATTGGGCGCTGCGTTGAAGGTCGCCCGGTTGCCGCTGATCGCGACGGCGCTGTTCGAATCCAGCGTCGACAAGGTGTGCGACATGTCGGTGAGACTGCTCGTCAGCACGCTCTTCTGCTGGTTGAGGCTCGATACGAAATCGGGATTGGAAGCGGCCAGCCCGGACTGGACGGTGTTCTGGTTGACATTGGTGTTGCTGATCGTGCCGCCCACCTGCACCGTCTGCGCCGCGCCGTTCAGGTTGAAGCCGCTCGACACATTGCCGCCGACGATCGCACCCGAACCGTTGTTGAGATTCTTCGCGCCGCCGACGACATTGCCGACCACCGTCAGCCCCGGCTGCCCGGTCGGCGACGGTGTCGGCGTCTTGATCTGATAGTTGGAGGAATTGCCTGTCAGGTCACCGCCGACAAAGGTGCGCCCCTCCACTTCGGACGAGGATTGCAGATCGCCCAGCACGATCAGATTCCATTCGCGCATGCTGTCGAGCCCGACAACGGGCGGCGCCGCCAGGACGGGGATGGAGATGGCCGCGGCAAGCGCGGCGCCGAGCAGCAAGTGAATTTTCCTCATTCGCCGCATATAGTTGACCGTCGAAACCGGTGGTGGAGAAATGAAGGTTAATTTTTCCTAAAACGAGACGAGTCGAATTCACCCGTCTCCGCCGACACCAATGCGCGGTCCAGGAAATCTGCGATCACGGGAACAACCAGAGCGGCTTGAAGCGTGACCTCGTGGCCATGGCCGGGAAATTCGCGCACCTCCCAGCCCGTCAATTCCAGATCGGACCGGCAGCGCCGGATCGTCGAGGCGATCGGAACGGGATGGCCGGCCTCGACCAGATCGCCATCACCACCGAAAAAGACCAGCCTGGGGCAGCGGATCGACGCCGCCGCATCCGCCTCTCCCCACCCTTGCAGGCTCGCGTAGAATTGCGACCATTGAACATATTGTTCGGCCGATCGCAGCACGACCATCGAAGACGGCTCGACCTGGCCGATCTTGGCCAGGCTGGCGGCCAGCAGCGCGCCATAGGGCGCATCGATCGGCGGCCAGCCGCCAATGGCGAGCGCGGTCAACCGGTCGCTGCGCGTCGCCAGTTGCAGCCCGACGGCCGCGCTCCAGCTATAGCCGCAATAGGCGAAACGATCGAAGCCGGCGGCACTCGCCACGCCCAGCAGATCGGCACAGACACGCTCCGCCGTCATCGGTTCGGGCAGGATATCGCGGCTCTTCCCGATCGCCGGATAGTCGACGAGCAGGATGCGGTACCGATCGGCCAGCCGGTCGAGATAACCGCGCAGCACCGCCGCCTGGCTCTCGCCGAAAATGGCCTGATGAGAGGCCATCAACGGCAGGCCGATCATCAGCGGCGCGCCCTGGCCATGCAGCTCGTAATAGACGCCGGTCGCGGGATCGAGCGGCATCAGGCGGCCGCCGCTTGCGGCATCGCGGCCTCGCGATCGATCCAGGCGCCGATCAGATCGTCGAGCACCGGCAGGGTCACGGCGCCGACGCCGGTAATCGCGTCATGGAATCCGCGATGGCTGAAACGATCGCCCAACACCGCTTCCGCGCGGGCACGCAACGCCCGGATACGCAGATTGCCGATCTGATAAGCCAGGGCCTGGGCGGGCAGCGCCGCATAGCGATCGACCTCGCCCGCGATCGTTTCCGCCGAAAGCGCCAGCCGTTCGGCCATATAGGCGATTGCCCGATCGCGGCTCCAGCCGAACCAGTGGATGCCGGTATCGACGACCAGGCGCACGGCGCGCCACATCTCCATCTCCAGCCGTCCATAATGTTCGTGCGGGGTCTGGTAGAGGCCCATCTCGGCGGCCAGGCCTTCGCAATACAGCGCCCAGCCTTCGACACAGGCAGTGTATTTGACCGCACCATGGCGGCGGAACTCGGGCAGCCCATCCTGTTCGTGCATCAGCGCGATATGCATCAGATGCCCGGGCCAGGCCTCGTGCACCGCCAGTGCCACATGCATGTAGCTGGGGCATTTGGCGGGGATCGCGCTGGCCCAGAAGATGCCGGGCGCGGACCGGTCGGCCGGACTCGGCTGCGCATAAGCGGGCGGCATGTTGGCGGACAGCGCCGCCGGCATCGTTTCCACGCCATAGGTGATGCGCGGGATCCGACCGAAATAGGCGGGGATGCGCTTGTCGATCCGCTTGCAAAGACTTTCGAGCGTGGCACGGAGCGCGTCGGGGCTCTCCGCAACGAATTGCGCATCGCTCGTCAGGAAAGTGCGATAGCCGGCGATATCGCCGGCATGGCCGGCCTCCGCCGCCAGCGCGTCGAGCGCGCGTTCGAGCCGGGCGACTTCGTCGAGGCCGAGCGCGTGCACTTCGTCGGGAGTCATGCCGGTGGTGGTGAAATGGCGGACGAAGGTCTCGTAATAAGCACGTCCGCCCGGCGTGTCGCAGCAGCTCAGGCTCTCGCGCGCACCGGCCGACAAGGCCCCGGTCAGGTCGTCGGCATAGCCGGCCATGGCAGGCACGATCTCGTCGCGGATCAGCGTCAGGGCGCGCTCGCCGGCAGCCTGCACGCCCACCTGCCCGCCCGCCGCCGATCGCTTGAACGGCCCATACCATGGCAGATGCTCGGCATCGCCGGCGATCATGCCGCGCGTATTGGCGGCCGCCCCCTCCAGCACCGCGCGGGGATAGCGGATGCCCATCGCGTGCCCGGCCGCGAGATTGGCGCGGATATCGGCCATGAATGCCGGAATCGTCGATAGCCGGTCCAGATAGAGCGCCGCGCCCGCGCTGTCCGCGATCGCGCTGGAATTGGCGAAGAACACGGTGTTGAAATCGGGGCCGGCCGGCAGCAGCCAGGGCCGCAGATGCGCCTGGACCGCATACAGGTCGCGGATCGCCCGCAACTCGCGTTCGAGCAGGATGCGCGTCGCGCGATCCTGATCGTCCAGCCCTTCGGCCGGGATCGCCGCCAGCGCGTCCAGCATGTCCGTCGCGCCCGCGTCGCGGCGCGCATGATCGGCGGCGGACTCGCGGAAGACGATTTCATCCTCGGTCGGCTGGCCCGCCAGGATCGCCGCGAGCGGCGTTTCCCGGCATTCGAACCGCCAGAACCGCTCCGCCAGTGCGGCCAGCCGCGCATCGCCCATATCAATCGAACCCCTTTTCGAGAAAGCGCTCGGCGAGCCCGGCGAGCAACGCACCGCCGCGCGCCATCACCCGTTCGTCGAGTATCATGTGACCGGAATGGAGGCCGCAGCACCGGGTCCAGTCGGCCCCTGCTTCCGCCGCCCCCAGAAAGAACATCGCACCGGGCACGCGATCGAGCACATAGGAGAAATCCTCCGCACCCATGATCGGCGCGTCGAGCGCCATCCAGGCATCGTCGCCGAACAGCGACTGTGAAACGGCCTTGCCGAACGCGACGGCGGCGGGATCACAGCGCGTGACCGGAAAGCCGGGATCGAACGACACGTCCGCGCGCGCACCATGCGCCGCCGCGATCCCTGTCGCCAGGCGCGTCAGCCCTTCCTGCACCGATGCGCGCCGCTCGGGTGACAATGTGCGCACCGTGCCCGCCATCGACGCGCTATGCGGGATCACATTGTCGGTGGTGCCCGCCTCGATCCGGGCGATCGTGACCACCGCCGGATCGAAGACCGAGACGCGGCGGGTGACGAAGCTCTGGATCGCGGTCACGATCTCGCACGCGATCGGCACAGGATCGAGCGCGTGGTGCGGCATCGACGCATGCCCGCCCGCCCCATGCACCGTGATATTCAGCCGATCGGACGAGGCGAGCAGCGGCCCGGGGCGGCCGGCGATCACGCCATGCGGCGCATTGGGCATGACATGCAGGGCGAAGGCGGCATCGGGCAGCGGATCGAGCAGACCGTCGTCGATCATGAAGCGCGCGCCGTGCCAGCCCTCCTCGCCGGGCTGGAACATGAAAGCCACCTCGCCCGGCAGCGTCTCTCGCCGCTCCGCCAGCAATCGCGCTGCGCCCACCAGCATCGCGGTATGCGCGTCATGGCCGCAGGCATGCATGGCGCCCGCGATCCTGGACTGGAAATCGAGCCCGGTATGCTCCTGCATGGGCAGTGCATCCATGTCGCCGCGCAGCAGCACGCGGCGTCCCGCCGTGCCGCCCTTGAGCAAAGCGACCGCGCCGGTGGTCGAGCTGCCCTCTCGCCATTCGAGCGGCAGATCGGCAAGCGCCTCCCGGACCTTCGCCATCGTCGCCGGCGTTTGCAGGCCGATCTCGGGTTCGCCATGGATCGCCCGCCGCAGCGAGACCATCAGCGGCAGCATCGCCTCGCCTCGCCTCGCCAGATCCTCGTCCCGATACGCCATCACCTGCTCCTCATCCCGTGTCAGGCTCATGAGCTAACCGGTTTGTCGGGTTCGCGCATCCGAAAGGGTTCGAGCGCGGGACGATCGAGCGCGAAAGCGGGGCGAAGACTGTCCTCGCCGTCCAGCACCCGCGCGACATGTTCGCCGATGCCCGCCGAATGCTTGAAGCCATGGCCCGAACAGGCGGAAACGACGAGGACACGATCGCTGTCCGGGCGATGATCGATGGCGAAATCGCCATCGGGCGCGTTGGTGTAGAAACAGGCGGCAGAGCGCAGCGCTGAACGCGACAGCCCGATCAGCCGGCCATCGGCATGGGCGACATGCATCGCCTCCACCTCCGCCGCCGTCACCGTGCGATCCAGATCGTGCGGAGCGCCCATCCCGGTCGAGAATTGCTCGGTCGCCAGCTTCACGCCGGGCGTCGCGCCCGGCGCGATCGGGAAACCATAGAAACTGTCCTCCGGTGCCACGCCATGCGCCCAGATGAAGGTGGGGAAATGCCCGGCCTGATACCGGCTCGGCCGATCGGGCACGAACCAGTGCAGCACCTGCCGCAGCAATTGCAGTCGGCGCAGCGGCGGGCCGATCAGTGCCGGCGTCCACCCCCCCGCCGCCACGACGACATGGCCGCCTTCATAGCTGCCGCGCGATGTGGTGACGCGGACGCCGCCGGCCACCGGCACGATCGCCTGGACCGTTTCGTTCAGCCGCAGCTCCGCGCCCAGCGCCGCCGCGCGCTGGAGCTGTGCCGCGATGCAACGCTCCGGATAGACCAGTCCGCCGCCGGGCTCGTAATAGACGCGCTCGTCCCCGCGTAGCGTGAAACCCGGAAAGCGGTGCATCAGCTCGTCGGGCGTCAGCACCTCGTGCGGAATCCGGAAACGCGCGGCGGCGCGTTCGGTCCGTTCGGCGAAACCGTTCTTGCCGTGCATCACCGCCTGGCCGCCCGAACTGTCGATCGCGACGAACCCGCATTCCAGCAGCAATTGCTCGCCGGTCTCGGCTTCGAGTTCGCGCCAGATCTCATGCGACCGCAGCACGAGCGGCACATAGATCTCACCCTCGCCGATGGCCTGGCGCGTGATCCGCGTTTCGCCATGGCTGGAGCCGCTGTCGTGCGGCGGCGCGAACCGGTCTATGCCGAGCACGCGCGCGCCGCGCCGGGCGAGCTGGTGCAGCGCGGCGGCGCCCATGGCCCCCAGGCCGATCACGATGACGTCTGCGGTTTCGGTCATGTTATTATCGACGATCCGGCCCGACCACTCAGAACTGCACCCGCACCCCGGCGCCGATCGTGCGCGGTCGCGTATAGACCGGTTCGAAATAGGCGCCGAACGCGGGGTTCACGATCCGGGCGGTATTGGTCAGGTTGTTGGCGAAGACATAGGGCTTGAGCCGGCCGAGATCGACGCCGAGCCGGGCGTTGAGTATCGCGCGGGATTGCGTGAAGCTCACCTGATCGAGCACCGCGCTGTGCAGCGTGATCCGGGCCGCATCGCTATAGCCATAATCGAGATGCGCGAGCAGGCGGGTATCGCTGCCGATCAGCGGCTCGTAATCGATCGCCGCCGACCAGGTCCAGTCCGGCACCATGTCGAGCGGTTCGCCCTTGCGCCGATCGATGCCCGTCGTGTCGAAACGCAGATGATTGTAACCGACACTCGCGGAAACCGAGAGATCGGAGCGCAGCTTGCCCTGCAGGGTCACATCGACGCCGGGGCCGCTGGCCTTGCCCGAATTGGTGGTGGCGCTGATCGTCGCGCTTTGCGGGAACACCGCCTGAACGCCCTTGTAATCATTGTAATAGACCGAAATTTCCAGGAACATCCGGCGATCGAACAGCGCCTGCTTTGTCCCGATCTCGTAGCTCCACAGTTTTTCCGGGCCATAGGTCGGCGGCGTCAGCGGCGAGGTGACGGTGTTGAAGCCACCGCTGCGGAACCCCTTGGCCGCGTTCGCATAGATCGTTCCGTCGGCCGAGGTCTTGATGCTGATGCTGGCGCGCGGATTGAAGCTGTTGAAGCTGCCCGACTGCACCGTGGGCGAAGTGATGCCGAGCGACGGGATCTGCAGCACCGTGTCGCTCGTCCGGCGATCGTGGAAATAGCGCCCGCCGATCTCGACCTTCACCGCATCGGTGACGTCGTAGCTCAGATCGCCATACACCGCCCAGCTCTTCGAAACCTGCGGCCCGGTGATCACATAATCGAGCCCCGGTATCGCCGGATCGGATCCGCCGCTCAGATCGCTGTCCGTCCGCCCGCGCGCATAGACCACCCCCGTGGCGAGACGGAACGGTCCAGTCGCATTGGTCGTCAGCCGCACTTCCTGCGAGAATTTGCTCAGCCGCGCGACGCTCTCGCCGATGGCGCTGGTCAGCACCGGCGCGCCGAAGACGAATGTGTTGTAATATTCGCCGGAATCATCGACCGAGCGGCTTCTGTTGCGCAGATAGCCGGTCGAGCTCAGCAGCGTGACCGCCCCGAAATCATAAGTCGCGACGAGATTGCCGAGCGTATAGCTCTGCCGCAACGGCGAGGCGACGAGCGCGTCGCTGTCATAATCCCGCTCGCTGTAATTCTTGTACATCTGGCTCGCGACCTGATGCTGGATCAGCAGCGAGAGCGAAAAACCATCGCTCGGCTTCACCAGCAGCTTGCCGCGCAGCGTGGTGTAACGCGCATCATTGACGTCGTTGCCCGCCGGCACATCGACATAGCCGCCCACCTGCTCGCGCGCCGCCGCGAAGCGGATGCCCACCTTGTCCTCGACCAGCGGCAGGTTGAGCACCGCCTCGGCGCGATAGCCCGCCTCGCCGCCGTCGATGGTGTTGATCTGGGCTTCCGCGCTGCCGCCGATCCGCGCGAGATCGGGTGACGCGGTCACATAGCGGATCGTGCCGCCCATCGACCCTTCGCCGTAAAGGGTCGGCTGGGGACCGCGCAGCACCTCCACCCGCTCCATATCGAGCAGGCGGATATCGGATACGCCGGCCGCCGAGAAATTGTTGATCGAGAATTCGTCGATATAGTTGCCGACGGTCGGCAGCCCCAGAAATTGCGAGATGCCGCGCAACTGGATGCGTTGCGTGCCGATGCCGATATCGACCAGCCGGAGCCCGGGAACCGAGGTCTGCAGCGAATCGAGACTGGTGACGCCGCGACGCTCGATATCGCGCGCTCCGATCGCCGAAATCGAGATCGGCACGTCGACGATCCGTTCCTCGCGCCGCTGCGCGGTCACGACGATGTCGGGCGAGCCGGCCTCCCCGGCCGTCTGTGTATCCTGCGCCATCGCCGGCACCGCATGCCCGAGCCCCGTTCCCGCGAACAGCGCCGCAACCATCACCGCCCGATTTTTCCGCCCCGTCATGCTCCGCCCTTTCATCGTCATTTTCACGATACAAGCATGTATCCGATAAAATCGCAATAGCCTTCGAATTATCGGAGTGATCGTGCAACTCAACGCTTGCACACGGCGACATTTGGTTTAGCTTAGAATACATCCATGAATTGGAGAGACGCATGGAATCGCGTGCAGCAACATCAGCGCCCATCGACAGCGAACGTGCCGGATTCGGCGCCTGGTACGGTCTGTTCGTGCTTATCCTCACCTCGATGGTCGGCAACGCGATCCCTCAGGTGATGTTGCTGGTGACCGAAGCGATCAAAGCCGACCTGGACCTGTCGGACATCCAGATCGGCGCACTGCGCGGCATCGCGGTCACGCTGGTGGTGGCGATCGCCTCCTATCCGATCAGTTGGCTCGCCGATCGCACCGGGCGCCGGCCGATCTATGCGGCCTGCATCCTGATCTGGTCGTTGGGGGCGGCCGCAACCGCGATGGCGGGCAGCTATGGCGCCCTTTTCGCCTGCGCGATGGCGATCGCCGCCGGCGAAGCGGTGCTGGGGCCGGTCACCTTCTCGATCATCCCGGACCTGTTCCAGGAAAAGCAGCGGATGATCGCCAATTCGATCTTCTTCATCTCGCAACTGCTCGGCATCTCCGCCGGCCTGGCGATCGGCGGCGCGCTGGTCGGCGGGATCGCGGAGCATCACGCCGAACTGCCCGCCGGGCTCGCCGCGCTGGCGCCGTGGCGGCTGGCGCTGATGGCGATGGCGCTGCCGGCGATCGCGCTGATCCCGATGGTGCTGCTCATTCCCCTGCGCAAGGCAAAGCGGGACAGGCCCGCCGCCGATGCCGGCAGCGGCTCGGTGCTGTCCTTTCTCCAGGCGCATCCGCGCACGCTGTTTCCGGTCTTCATCGGCTTCGGCGCGATCGCCGCAGCGAATTTCACGGTATTCGGCTGGATGGCGATCGCGATCGTGCGCCTGTTCGATGCCGATCCGGCCGCCGTCGGCATCCGGCTGAGCCAGGTCTTCGCGGTCGGCAGCATCGGCGGCGTGGTCGCGGCGAACCTCCTTGTCCGCATGATCTCCGCGCGCGCCGGCGATCTCACGCCGGGCCGCGTCGCGCAGATCGGCGCGCTCGTCGCGCTGCTGCTCTGCTGCCTCTATCCCTTCGCCCGATCGCCCGACGGTTTCTACATGATCGCCACCGCACAGATCGCGGCATCATTCGGCGGGCTGGTGCTTTCGCCCACGCTCACCCAGGCGCTCGCCCCGGCGGAGATCCGCACGCGCCTGCTGGCGATCGCCGGCCTGTTCTACACCCTGTTCGGCGCGCTCAGCCCGGTGCTGGTCGGCGCCATTTCCGACGCGCTGGGCGCCGCCCCGTTCAACCTGCTGCAGGCGATGCTGATCGTCGCCCTGCCCGGCTTCGCCGGCGGCGCGATATTGCTCCGCTACAGCGAACGCGGGCTGCCACGGACGCTGGCGGCGGTCAGGGCCTGACGATGCTAGTCGTCAAAGCCGGTGAGAAGCCGGGTATAGACGGGTGCGAGCGCGCGGCGCTGTTCCTGCGTCTCGCGGATGCCGAGCGCCCAATAGCCGATCTGGTGGAAATAGACGATGCGCGCGCGCACCGTCGCCTCAACCTCCTCCTGCCCCGCATCGACGAAGATCCGCGCCAGCGCCGCGATGCATTCCTCGTCGGCCTGCAGCACCTGCTCCGCGACCTCGGGCTCGACGCGGCCCCATTGGCGGATCGCCGAATCGAGCGCCGCATCGAAATCGCGCCCTTCCATCCACAGCCGGACGATCCGGCGATAGCGGTCCACAGGCGTACCCGCCCGATCGGCGGCGCGCAGAAAGGCGCGGACATTGCCGTCGCGCCACTCGCGCAGCAGATGATCGAGCAGGTCCTGCCGGTTCTTGAAACGCCAGTAGAAGCCGCCGCGCGTGACGCCGAGGCGGGCCGCGAGCGGATTGATCTGGACGGCGGAAACACCGCCTTCAATCAGCATCTCGCGCGCGGCCGCGATCCAGTCGCGCTCCACCGGCGTCGCCGTGCCGCCCGGCGCGTCATCCTGCTTGGTCCCGGCCATTCCACTCTCTCAAATCGACGCGGCGCGCGACACGGCAAGGCCGACGCGCACCGCAATACATACTTGTATCTGTTAGCGAAGACCGGCTGAATGCGAAAGGGAAATGCAAGGATGCGCAGGGTGCGGCGGCGACCGATCGACTATCTGCTGACGGTGATGAGCCGGGACTGGGCGGCGCTTGCGCTTGCGCTGATCCTCACTTTGACCGGACTGCTGCTGATCGCGTTCGGCGCATCGATCGCGGGATCGCTCCTCATCCTCATCGCTTTGCTCGCCGCGACCGGCGGCATCGTGCATCTCGCCCAGGTCCGCCGGGCGATGGCGGCGCATCCCGCCCCCGGCCGGCTGATCGACGTGGGCGGACACCGCATCCACCTGCTAGCGGAAGGCGATGCGAACGGCGCACCCGCGATCGTCTGGCTGCCCGGCGCGCATGGCGCCGGGATCGCGCTCGATCATCTCCACCGCATGCTGCGCGGCGACGGCCGGTCGATCCTGATCGACCGGCCGGGCAGCGGCTGGAGCGATCCCGGCCCCTTCCCCCGCACCACGATGCGCGAGGTGGAGGAGATCATAGCCGCGCTCGACAAGGCAGGAGAACAAGGCCCGTTCGTCTTCGCCGGCCACAGCTTCGGCGGTTTTCTGGCCGCCGCCATTGCCCGGCACCGTCCGGCATCGGTCGCCGGGCTCGTCCTGCTCGACGCGACGCCGCCCGAAACCATCGTGTTCGGCCCGCCCAATCCCTTTCTCAGCCAGATGCGACGTGGGGCGCTCTGGTCGGCGACCATCCGCCTGTTCGGCTTTCGGCGCAGCGCGGCCGAGCGCCGGCAGCGCGACGATCCCACTTTCGCCTCCGTGATCGCGGCGGTCCGCGATGCGCAGGGGCCGAAGGTCGATGCCGCGATCGAGGCCCTGGGATTGCGCACGCGCGAAACCTGCGCGGCGGCGTCGATCTTCGAGGAATTGTCGCCGGAGGGCATGGCCCGCATCGCCTGGGACGCCATTGCCTATGACCGCGATCTGGGCGACCTTCCCGTCTTCCTCGTCGCCCCCGGCGATACCGATGCGGAGCGGGACGTGATGAAGGCGATCGTCACCGATGGAGCCGGCGATCCTAACCGCGCGCCGCGTTTCTACGCGGCGTCGCGCGAGCGGTATCTCGCCATCTCCACACGCGCGGAACGCATTCGCGCACCCGCCGGCACCGGACATAATTTCGTCTATGAAGCGCCCGAATTCACGGCGGCGGCGGTGCGCCGGATGCGCGACACGGTCTCGACCGGCGCCCGCGCATGAGCGAGGCGATGCTCGCTGACTGGAATGGGCCGCTGGGCGGATTGCCGCCGCTCGACGCGATCGCGCCGGACCGTTTCGTCCAGGTCTTCCAAAGCGCGATCGACGATTGCGAACGCGAGATCGACGGGATCGCCGACAATCCCGAACCGCCCGATCACGCCAACACGCTCGCGGCGCTCGGGCAATGCGGCCGCGCGCTTCGCCGGCTGCGTGCGCTGTTCAACGTCGCTGCGGATACGATGGCGGATGCGCAGGTTTCGGCCGCCGCACCGACGGTGCTCGCGATGCTCGCCGCGCATGACGACCGCATCGGCCAGCATGTCGGCCTTCATGACCGGCTTGCGATGCTGGCGGGGCAGGACGCCCAACCGGCGAACGATATCGTCCAGGCCCGCCGGCGCGCCCGGCTGCTCGAACGCACCCTGCAGGATTTCCACATGTCCGGCGCGTCGCTCGGCGCGACGGAGAAGGCGCGGCTGATCGCGATCGGCGAGGAGATGGCGACCTGCCATGCCGGGTTCCGCCGGATCCTGGTCGAGGACGAAGGCGACCTGTTGCCGCTGGCGCCGTCCGAACGTGCGGGTCTGCCCGCCGGTCTCGCGGACCGGCCATTGCCCTGCACGCGCGCGACGATCGAGCCGATCCTGACCCAACACCCGGATCGCGCGGTTCGCGAGCGCGCCTGGCGGCTGTTCGCCGCCCGGGGCGACCGCGCGCCCGATCGCTGCACATTGCCGCTCGCCGCGACATTGCTGCGCCTGCGCGCCGAACGCGCGCGCCTTCTCGGCTTCGCATCCCATGCCGACCTCACCACCTCGAACCGCATGGCGGCGCGCCCCGAAACCGCGCTCGCGCTGCTCGACCGGCTCTGGCCCGCGGCGCGCGACAAGGCGGATCGGGAACTGGACGCACTGGCGGCCCTGGCGCGGCAGGACGGGATCGATCGGCTCGCCCCCTGGGATGTCGCCTTTTACCGCGAGCGCGATCGCCAGCACCGGCTGGGCGCGGGCGAAAGCGCGCTTTCGCGATATCTGACGCTCGACGGCCTGCGCGACGGACTGTTCTGGCTGGCGGAGCGACTGTTCGGCCTGCGCTTTACCGTGCTGCCGGACGCACCGGCCCATCATCCCGATGTGTCCGCCTATCGTGTCGAACGCGCCGGCGCGCCGATCGGCGCGCTCTATCTGGATCCCTTCGCCCGGACGGGCAAGACCGGCGGCGCCTGGGTGCAGCCGCTGCGGCAGCCCGAGCGCGGCCATGACCTGCCGATCGCGATGATCGTCCACAATATCGCGCGGCCGCAGGAGGGAGCGCCCGCGCATCTGCGACTATGGGATGCCGTCACGCTGTTTCACGAATTCGGCCATGCGCTGCATTTGTTGCTGGGCGATGTCGAAGATCATCGCCAAAGCGCCTTCCATGTCCCATGGGATTTCGTCGAACTGCCTTCGACGATGTTCGAGAACTGGCTGACGCAGCCCGACATGCTCGCCGCCTTCGCGCGCGATCCGGCGACGGGCCGGGCGATGCCCGACGAACTGGCCGAGACGCTGGGCCTTGCGGTCGCGAAATCGGGAATCGAGACCGCCGAATATCTCGCGGCGGCGATCATCGATCTGCGGCTGCACATGCGGGCCGACCCACCCGCCGATCTGCGCGCGTTCGAGGATGAGGCCAGGGCGGCGCTGGGCATGCCCGACGCGCTGCGCCCGCTCCATCCGCTCGCGGCGTTCCGGCATCTCTTCGCCGGTGGCGAGCCGACATATTCGGCGGGCTATTATGTCTATATCTGGGCCGAGCTGATGTCGGCGGACGTGGTCGCGGCCTTTGCCGAAGCACCCGGCGCATTGCTCGATCGCCCGACCGCCGAACGACTGGAGCACTGCCTGTTATCGGTCGGCGACGCCGATCCGCCCGATGCCGCGTTCCGCGCCTTTCGCGGACGCGATCCCAGCCCGGACGCGCTGCTCAGGGCGCGGGGTCTACCCGTCCAGAGCGCTTAGGGTCTGCCCCATTCTCCCTGTGTCATTCCCGCGAACGCGGGAATCCAGTGACATAGAGCGCTATGGCCGACATCTCCTGGATTCCCGCGTTCGCGGGAATGACAATTACGGATCGGCCACCGCACGGCTGTTGGAACCGAACTTGTCATTCAAGCCGCCAGACCGAACCGCCGCAGCAGTGCATCACCATCGGGATCGCGCCCCCGAAAGGCGCGGAACGCATCGTCCGCCGGAACGCTCGCGCCGATCTCGAGCATGGTCTCGCGCCAGCGCTTGGCGGTTTCGGCATCGTACAAACCATCGGGCGTCGCGGTGAACGCCTCCGCGATATCGGCCGCCATCACGTCCGCCCAGAGATAGGAATAGACGCCGGCGGCATAGACGTCGGTGAAGCTGTGATAGCAATGGGTGACGTACATCACCGGATCGATCGCGCGCGGCATGTTCATGTCCGCCAGCACGCGCGCCTCGATCGCCTGCGCGTCCCCAGGGTCCGCTCCATGGATCGCCAGATCCACCAGGGCGGTCGCGAGATATTCGGCGGTCACGCTGAACACCCGGTCATGCCGCACCGCGGCCTCGAGCGCGTCGATCGTCGCATCGGGCATCGGCTCGCCCGTCGCATGATGCCGAGCGAAACGCCGCAGCAAGGCCCGATCGAGCAGCCAGCGCTCGTTGAGCAATGCCGGCACCTCGACGAAATCCCATGCGACCGACGTGCTGCCGAGCGACGGATAGCGGGCGCGGCTCATCAGCATATGGAGCGCATGGCCGAATTCGTGGAACAGCACATTGGCATATTCCCAGGCGAGCAGCACCGGCTCGCCCGGCCGCCCCGGCGGATTGCTGGAAACGATGCAGGATAGCGGCAGCACGTACCCGCGAAAGCTCTCCGCCCCACGCAGTTCGGACTGCCAGGATCCATGCCCCTTGCCGGGACGCGCGATCAGGTCGAGCCAGAGCGCGCCGATCGGCGCATCGCCGCGCCGGACTTCGAAGACCTGGATGTCGGGATGGAGCCGGGGCGCATCGGGCATGGCATGGAAGCTCAGGCCATGAAGCGCGCCCGCCGCATGGAAGACAGCGGCGAGCACCGTGTCGAGCGAGAGGTGATCGCGCACCGCATCGGCATCGAAACCGAAGCGCTCCACCTTCATCCGTTCGGCCAGGTACAAGCGATCCCAGGGCTCGATATCGTCGCCCAACGCAGCGAGATCGGCCTCGGTTATGCGCCGGACATCCGCCCATATCCGCTCCAGCAATTCCCTGGCGCGTTCGGGCGTTCCGGCCATGCGCGGCGCACAGGCCAGTTCGGCGTAGCTGTCATAACCCATCAGCCGCGCCAGCGCCGCCCGGCTTTCGATGATCGCGTTGACGACGGGCCGATTGTCGTGCGGCCCGGTATTGGCGCCACGGCCGATCCACATCGCCCACACCTCTCGCCGAAGATCCCGGTCATGCGCGCGCTGGAGGACCGCCATCACCGCCGGGCGGTTGGCGGCGAATGCCCATGTCCCCGGTCGGCCACGCCGTTCGGCGAGCGCCGCCGCCTGCGACAGCGCGGTTTCCGCGATGCCGCCCAGCCGGCCGGGATCATCGACCTCGACCGCCAGTTCCTCCGCTTCGGACAGCAGGTTCGCATGAAAGCGCGCCTGGAGCGCGGCGATCCGCTCGTTCAACTCTCGCAGTTCCGCCTGATCGCCCGCGTCCAGCCGGGCGCCACCACGCACGAAGCGCTGCAGCACCTGTTCGGTCAGCCGGCGCTGCTCGGGTTCGAGCGGCCCCGCCGCGACCGCCTCGACACGCTCGAACAGCCGCCGATCCTGCGCGATCTCGACGTCCAGTTCGGCGCCAAGCGATGCGAGCCGGGCGTTCACCGCCTGCATTTCCGGCGACGCGGCGGTGGTGACCTGCATCTGCCGAAGCACATCGACCCGGCGCAACGCCCCTCCACAGGCCTCGATCGCCTCGACGACATTGGCGAAGCCGGGCTCGGTCCTATCGGTCGCGACCCGCTCGATCTCGGCACGCTTGGCGGCAAGCGCCGCGACAAAGGCGGTCTCGATGCCCACCGGTGTCGTGCGATCGAAGGGCGGCAGGCCGCCCAGCGGCCCTGCCCATTGCGTCAATGAAGATTCGCTCATGACGAATGCTATAGAACACGATACAGGGGTGTATCCAGTCCAAACAGCTTCGAGGACGATCGTGACCGAAACCGCCGCTTCCGCGCTGATCCGCTCCAGTTTCGCATGGGACAATCACGCCTGCATGCCGCTGCGCCCGGCCGACACCGCGTTCCTTCCGCAGATCGAGCGCGCCCGTGCCGCCGGATTCGACGCGGTCACGATCAATATCGGCTTCGGCCAGAGCGGCCCCGACGAGCATTTCGCGATGCTCGCGTCGATGCGCGAATGGTTCAGCGCGCGCGCGCAGCAGTATCGTCTGATCGAGCGCCCGTCCGATCTCGACGATGCGCGGGCCGAGGGCAGGCTGGGCATCCTGTTCGACATCGAAGGCGCCTGCGCGATCGCCGACCGGCTGGATCTGGTTGAGCGTTTCTATGCGGGCGGCGTCCGCTGGATGCTGATCGCCTATAATCGCGCCAACCTCGCCGGCGGGGGCTGCCTCGACGCGGAGGATGGCGGGCTGACGGCGTTCGGTCGCGCGATGATCGCGGAGATGAACCGCGTCGGCATGACAGTCTGCTGCACGCATACCGGACATCGTACCGCGATGGACGTGCTTGAGGCCGCGCAAGCGCCGGTGATCTTCTCCCATTCCAATTGCAGTGCGGTCTACCAGCACCCCCGCAACATTCCCGATGCACTCATCCGCGCCTGCGCCGAAACCGGCGGGGTCGTCGGCATCAACGGGCTCGGCGATTTCCTCGGTCCGCGCGGCGCCGATCTCGACACGGCGATCGTCGCGCATATCGACCATGCCGTGTCGCTGGTCGGGCCGGAGCATGTCGGCATCGCGCTCGACTATGTCTATGATCGCGAGGAACTGCTCGAATATTTCCGCACGCACAAGGACACGCTGCCCGCCGACATGGATGAGACCGTTCCGATGATCGGCCCCGAAGGGCTGACGGGCATCGTCGAGCGGCTGATCGGGCTGGGCTATCCGGACGCGGCGATTCGCCAGATCCTGGGCGGTAACTGGCGCCGCGTCGCCGACGCCTGCTGGCGCCCGGTCGATGCCGCCGTCCAGGAGATGACCGATGTTTAACCCGCCCGCCAGCGGGCGGAACGCGCCTTTCGTTTATCGCCGGACGATCGGCGCGCGCCGCGCCATCGACAGGACAGTGCGGGATGAGATCGATCGCCAAACCGATGCTCTGGCTGTCGCTGCTGTTCGCAGCAGCCACCCCTGCATTGGCCCAGGGCAGCACCGGCGCTTCGGATAACGACATCGATATCGGCGGCGACCGGATCACCATCGGCGCCGGCCTGGCGGTGACGCCCAGCTATATCGGATCGGATTCGACGATCGCGCTGCCGACGCTCGCGATCCAGGGGCAAGTATCCGGCCTGTCGTTCAACAGCCAGGGAACCGCATTCTACCTCGATGCGATTCCGGACAGCGGCAAGCCGGGATGGAAGCTGCAACTGGGGCCGCTCGCGGCGCTGCGGCTCGATCGCAATTCGATGATCGACGACAGCGCGGTCGCGGCGTTGGGCAAGCGCAGAAAGGCGCTGGAGCTCGGCGGCTGGGCAGGCATCCAGCGCACCGGCGTCGTCACCAGCCCCTATGACACCTTGTCGTTCGGCCTGTCCTACCAGCATGACGTGAGCGGCGCGCATCGCAGCGCGATCGTCAGCCCCAGCATCGACTATGCGACGCCGCTGTCGCACACCGCCTATGCCAGCATTTCGCTATCGGCCGATCATGTCGGCAGAGGATTCGGGCGCTATTATTACGACGTCGATGCCGCGGGCAGCGCGGCGAGCGGCCTGCCGGCCTATACGGGCGCGGACAAGGCCGGGTGGAAGGACTGGAATGCAAGCATGTTGCTGGCCCATTCGCTGACGGGCAATCTGACCCATGGCCTGGGCGTGTTCGTGACCGGCGGCTATGGACGCCTGCTGGGTGCCTATCGTCGCTCCCCCATCGTCGACATGGCCGGCAGCCCCAATCAGTGGAGCGGCGCGGTCGGCCTGGCCTATAGTTTCTGACGACGCCCGCTCAGGCGACCAGCGCGAGCCGCTTGCGGCCTGCGACGCTCTTTGCGCCACCGCTCACCAAAGTCTGCAGATCGATCAGCCCGCGTGCCATGCCGACACCATGCGGGCCGGCGATATAGCGCTGCTCCCAGACCGGCGAGAATTTGTCCTTATAGGCGCGCAGGCCCTCGAAGCCGTAGAAAGCGTCGCCATGACGATAGAGCAGCGCGCCGATCCGCGCCCACATCGGCGCCAGCCGGCGCGATTCGATGCCGGAGAGCGGTGCGAGACCGAGATTGAACCAGCGATATCCCTGGGCGCTGCCCCATTTCATCAACTGGACGAACAGATAGTCCATCGTGCCATAGGGCATGGTTTCGGCGTGGCGCATCAGATCGACCGACAATTCCTCACGCGTGCCCGTCGTCCAGATATTGGCGAAGGCGACGATGCGGCCATGCTGGCGGACGACCGCGCAATCGAAGCGCGCGAGATAGGCGGGATCGAAGCGGCCGATCGAGAAGGCCTTTTCGCTCTGCCGCTTGGCGCGCAGCCAGGCATCGGAGACCGCGCGCAGTTCGGCCATGATCGCGGGCACTTCCGCCGCCGCGACAATCTCGAACACCGCGCCTTCGCGTTCGGCGCGTCGTTCGGCATGGCGCAGCGACTTCCTGTCGGGCGTATCGAGCGTGAAGCCGGGCAGCGCCACCCTCGCTTCCTCGCCATATTTGACGAGCTGCAAACCGAGATCGATCGCCACCGGCACCGACGCCAGTGAAATCTGGTAGAGCAGCACCCGCCCCTGCGCGGCGTCCGCCATCTCGCGCATCCGCCAGAGCAGGTCGGGCCATTCGGTCTTCGGACCGATCGGATCGCCCATCACGATCCAGCTCTGCCCCTGCACCTGATACATGAGCAACGCTTCGCCGCTCTCCGAGCGCAGGAATCGCTTGTCGCCGGTCAGCGCGAGCATGGCGTCGGTGCGCTGGCTGTGCGCAAGCGCGGGCTGGGTGATGCCGCCATCATCGGCAAGCGGCTCGGTCGCGGGCGGACGCGCATGGCCGAACAGCCGGTATACCGCCACGCCGACCAGCACGATCGCGGCCGCGAAGCTCCCGCGCAGGAAGCGCGAGGCATCGCCACTCCATGCGAAGCGCCACCAGAGATCATCCTGATAGGCGACATGCTTGAAGGCGAAGAAGCCGATCCAGGTCGACAGCGCCAGCGCGACGACGACGGTGGCGAGCGCACGCGGCGTGCCGGGAAGCCCCGTCATCGCGGTCCGGCGGTAGAATGCGGGATGCGAAAGCTGGAGCAGCCCGGCAATGCCGAGAAGGATCAGCGCTTCCTCATAATCGATGCCCTTGGCCAGCGAGAAGGCCGCGCCCGCGAGCAGCAGCGCTCGGCACATCAGGAAGGCGGCATCGAGCCGGCGATACAGGCCCGGCGCGATCAGCAGCAGCGCCGTGCCTGCCAGGCTCGCGGCGATGTGCGAAGCCTCGACAAAGGGCAAGGGCACCAGATCGCGCAACAGATGAAGCCGCGCGGGGATCGCGGGCAAAGACCCCGACACGAGCAGCACGACCCCGCCGACAAAGACCAGCCCGGACAGGAAGGTCGGCGCGATGCCGTGCAGCGCGAAGCGCAACGCGCCGAAGGCGGTTGCGAGCGGGCGCCGGATGCTGCGCCGCTCATGGATGGCGAACAGGATCGCGCCCAGCCCGAGCGGCAGCAGATAATAGACGACGCGATAGAGGATCAGCGCGGCCAGCAGCTTCGGGGGATCCACACCGGGCAGCGCGGCGATCACGACCGCTTCGAACACGCCGACCCCGCCGGGCACATGGCTGAGCAACGCGACGACGATGCCCAGCGCATAGCCCAGAAAGACGGTGGGGAAGACGGAGAGGCCGGCGCCCGGCACCAGGACAAGCAACGCCGCGCTCGCGGCGGCGAGATCCAGCGCGGCGAGGCCGACCTGCAGGCACGCCTGCCCGGCGGTTGGCCGCGGGAAATGCCATTTGAAGATATGGATGGTGCGTGTGCCGCCGCGCAGCGCCAGGATCGACAGGCCGACCGCGACGATGGTGGCGATCCCAAGCGCGCGTTGCGCCGCGATCGGCACCGCCCATGCGCCGAACGCCAGTGGAACCGGATGGACGGCCAGCGCGGCCGCGGCCATCACGATGATGCCGGCCCAGAAGGTGATGCTGGCCGTCGCGATCACGCGCAGGATATCGGCGGCTTCCAGCCCGGCCGCGCTGTAGATCCGATAGCGCGCCGGCCCGCCGGTCAGCAGCGCGAAACCGAAATTGTGGCTGAGCGTGTAGCTGGTGAGCGCGGCGAGCGCGGCGGTGCGATAGGGAAGCGGCCGACCGATGATCCTGAGCGCCAGCACGTCGTAGAGCGTGAGCAGGAAATAGCTGATCGCGGTCAGCGCGATCGCCCCGGCAAGCTGACCCGCGCCGACCTGATGAAAGGCGGCGCGCACGTCGCGCGCATGGACATCGGCAAGCAATGCGTGCAGCGCGAAGAAACCGAGCGCCGCGACGCCGAGGATCCCCACGATCCTGATCGCGACTCCATATCGTTCCAGCATGTGCCGCACCCCGCCCCTCAGCGCGTTCATGGCGATCAGCCCCGCTGCCAGGTCTGCGACTTGCAGATCCACCCGCCCAGGATGCAGCCGCTGATCTTCAGGCTGTTGGCATCGAGCTGGCGGATCGTCGAATAATAGGTCTTTCCCAAGTCGGGCACATAGACCCGGCCCTGCCATCGCCCGGGGCCGGTGGCGCGATAATCCTGGAGCAAGGCCACGCCGATCAGCTTGTCCACGCCTGCCTCGTGCGCATCGGCGGTCGCCTGGGGATTGGCCCAGACCACCCAGCCGCACAGCTTGTCGCCGCATCCGCCCGTCTGCACCTTCACCGAGCCCTTGGGATTGACCCAGGTGCCGATCACCCCAGTGCCGGGAGAAACCGCCGCGCCCGCGCCGACCGGCACCAGCGCCATCAGGGCTGCGGCGGAAAGCGCCGCAAGCGACCTGCACCTCATGACATCCTCCATCTAACGCTTCGGTTGCGTCGAGATTAGCGGCTGCGCGATGATGGCAGCATGGGGGATTCCCGAAATTTTGGTAATGTTGGCGTAGCGCGGGAATACACGGTCGATGGTGGCGGCGAGCACGCGATGCACCGCATCGACATCGCCGTCGAGGGGATGGCCGCCGGGCAGGGCGACGCTCCGGACATTGGGCTGGCCGAGCAGCGGACACAGGCTTTCGGTCTCGTCCTCGCCATGGATGCAGACCACCGGCACCCAGGTGAGCGCGCGCGCGGTCGGTAGCGCGAGCGCATCGGGCTTCGCCCAGTTGAACAGTTCGGACGGCGATGCGCGGAAGAAGAGCGTGTCCGTCGGCACCACCAGCGCCACCAGCCTGACCCTGGCGCGCAGATCGGGCGACAGCCGCGTCAGTCCGACATGCAGCATGTCCGCACCGAACGACTGGCCGATCAGGACGAGCCGGCGGGCGTGGCCGAACGCCAGCGCGCGCCGCGCGGCGGAGGCGACCAGGGCGGCCACCTCGTCGGGCGTGCGTTCATGCCGGAAATAAGCCAGCGAATTGACGCCCACCACCGGAATGCCGTCGGCCGCCAGGCGCCGGGCGATGCGCGGCCCCATGCCGACCTTGAACCCCATATCACCCGACAGGATCACCGCCGCGACCCCGCCCCGTCCCGGTGCCGCCGGCGACGTCGCCGGCACATCGGTGAAGACCGGGCCGCCGAAATAGCCGATATGGACGGCGAAACCGAAAAGCGCGGCGACGAGAAGACCCAGCAGGCCCAGGGCCAGCCTGCCCCGCCCCTTCATGCGCGGATCCCGCGCAGCACCGTCGCCGCGATCAGATCCGCATTGCCGTCGAAATGATGACCGCCCGGCACCACGGCTTGCGCGATGGACGGCGCGGCCAGCGCGGAACAGGCGCTGTCGGTTTCGCGCGCGCCGCGAATGCACTGGAACGGCACGTTCGGCATCCGCCGGATCTGCGGCACCGTCGGCAATGCATTGGCCCCCTCCACATCGAGCCAGGAGGCGAGATGGAACTGGAAATCGGCGCTGCCGCTCAGCCCCAGCATGGCGACGCGGGCAAGCGCCGGCCGCAGGACCTGGGGCATTGCGTCGACGATGAAGGGCAGATCGTCCGCGCCGAACGAATAACCGAGCAACAGCAGCCTGGGGCGCTGCCATTGCTGGCTGAAATGATTGACGATCCGGCCGAGGTCGCTGCCCGCCTGCTGCGGCGTCTTGGCATTCCAGAAATAGTCGAGGCTGTCGACACCGACCACGGGCACGCCGGACGCCGCCAGCCGCGCCGCGACCGCGCGGTCCAGGCCGACCCAACCGCCGTCGCCCGAATACATCACCGCCATCAGGCTGGTGCGCGGCGCGGCCGGATCGGTAACGATGTTGAGCGGCAGATCGTCGATGCTGGCGGAGGAACCGATCGACGACGAAGCGCTTTCCAGCATCGGCGCGAAGGCGGCGGCGAATTGCGGCATCCAGTTCGCCTGCACCGAGAAGCCATGGCCGACCTTGGCGAGTTCGATCAACTGGGCCTCCGGAATCCTGCCCGTGAAGCTGCGCGTGACCGCGGGCTGGACGACCTGATCGTCAAGGCCCTGCAACACCAGCCATGGCGCGGACAGATGCGGAACCGGCGCGAACAGCCAGCCCGCCGGCTTGGTGATCCGCGAAACCGACAGGCCGGGTGCCGCGCACCAGGGCTTGCCGCCGCTGATATCGGGACCGAAGCCGAGCGAGACCGCGCCGCGATAGGACCCCGCGGGTGCCTGTGCCAGCGCGCCATAGGCAAGCGTCGCGCCAGAGGAATAGCCGACCAGGATCGGCTTCATATAGTGATCGAGCCCGGCGCGATGCTCGAAATCCTGCGCGAGCGCGGCCAGCGCATAGTTCGGATTGATGCAGCGGTCAGCGCCTTTCTCGAGCGCCTTTTGAAAGGCGGGCGTCGAGAAGCCGGCGACCGCGATGCCCTGGCGCGTCAGCGCCTTCGCCATATCGACCACGCCCAGGTTCCAGCCGCCGTCACCCGACATGAACAGAGCGACGCCCCGGACGGGGCCGGACGGCAAATAGGTGGAGACCGGCCCCACCTGCGCCAGCCGCATGGTGCCGTCCATCACCGGGCGCGGCGCATCCTGCTCGACGGCGGGTATAGCGCCGGCAGTGACGTGCGAGCGCGGAAGCGCGAGCGCGCCGGCCGCCGCGACCAAAGCCACGGCCGACCCGATCTTCAAAAACGGAACAGGCATCTCACCCTCCCCCTTTTTCATCGAAGCGTTCAGCGCGACGGTGTCAGCGCTTCGCCGGCGGTGCGTCGCTCTTCACCAGCGAGGCCAGCGGATAGGACTGGCCGCGCACGACGATCGAGGAGAAACGGTCGAGCGTCGAGATCGGGCCGGTGGCGAAGCCGATATGCTCGACAAAGGGCAGGTCGAACGCCGGCTGCATCAAGGTGGCATGATACCATTGCCGATGCGCGTCCTGGATCCAGACGCCGCTGGTGCCGTCCGCGCGCCAATCCCGGATTCCGCCAAGATCGACGAACGGGATCGTCGCCTGACGATCGGTGGTCGCCGCCTGATGCGCGGCGAGAGCGGGCGCGGTGCTGGCCGCCAGCGAGAACGCGGCCATGGCGCCGATGAGGAGCTTGCGAAACATATCGCGATCCTTTCGTTCCACCGGGCCCTTTGCCCGGCCATGAACTGAACGATAGGCGCGCGAAACTGTCGGCGTGCTGGGCGCAGCATTAAGCTTTGGACAGGTTGCCCCCCCGAGGCGCCGGATGGCCGCCGGATGACCAAAGCTTAACATGACTCGCCAGGGCCGATCACCCAATATCGGGATCGCGGGGCGCCGCGCCGATCCGGTGAAACGGTGCGCCCGCATCACGAAAGGAAGTGCCATGAAGACGCTGCTGCTTGCCACCGCGCTGCTCCTGGGCGGCGCGACCGCGGCCGGGGCCGCAACCCCGCGCACCGTTTCCACGCCGCAGGGCGACGTACCGCTCTGTTCGAAGACGGTGACCGACGAATGCATGAATCCCCAGGCGGCACCCGCCGCCGCGACGCATCATGCACGCCATCATCATGCCGCGACCAAGCGGCGTGCGGCGACCGTTCGCGGATGATAGCATGGGCCCCTCGTCCGGAGGATCGCGCGATGATCCTCCGGACCTATCCAGACGGGGGACACGACATGACCGGCCATGACATCCAGACACTCGCCACTCGCCTGCTGGGCAAGCCGGTCGATGCGCTCGACCCCGAGGAACATTATGTCCTGAAGACGATGCAGGCGCGCCAGCCGACCAGCCGCGACGCCGCCGACATCGCCGACGAGCGCGCGACTTTCGGTGAAAGGCTGGCCGATCGCGTCGCCGCCATCGGCGGCTCATGGGGTTTCATCATCGCCTTCACCGTCATCCTGCTGAGCTGGATGATCCTGAACACCGACATACTCGGCCATCTCGGCCTGGCCTTCGATCCCTATCCCTATATCTTCCTCAATCTGATGCTCTCGATGCTCGCCGCCATCCAGGCGCCGGTCATCATGATGAGCCAGAACCGCCAGTCCGCGAAGGATCGCGTCGCCGCCAGCCTCGATTTCGAGGTCAATCTGCGCGCGGAGCTGGAGATCCTGCGGCTTCACCACAAGATCGACCAGGGCGTCGTGGACCGGCTCGACCAGCTTACCCAGCAGATCACCGCAATCGCGCAGCGCCTTGATGGGCCGGCGCGGACGGCATGACGATGGCGCGCGGCGGGCACCGCAACAGCATGGCCTGGTGGGGCATCTGGCTGTTGTGCTGCGCGCCTCTCGCCGCCGCACCGCTGCTGACGCGGACGATCGCCGGGAACCAGGCGGCGCAGACCATGGCGATCCGGCCGTCGGACCTGCTGCCCGGTATGACGATCGAGCCGGCGGCGACGGGGCGCGGCCTTGTCGTCACCAGCCTGCGTTCCGATGGTGAGGCCGCGGCGAAGGGTGTTGCGGTCGGTGACGCGATCGCGGCGATCGACGGCCACCGCGTCTCGACACTGGATGAAGCCGCGGCTTGCCTGCATAACCACGGGGGCGATGCGATCGCGCTCGATATCGTCCATGATCGCCATATCCGGATGGTCGCGCTTACGAAGGTTGAGGGTTGAGCATGGGGCACAAGCTGCTGCTGATCGAGGACGATGAGGCGACCGCGAGCTATATCGTCAAGGGCATGACCGAAGAGGGTTTCGTGCTCGACCATGCCGATAATGGCCGGGACGGCTTTTTCCTGGCCAGCGACGGCAGCTACGACGCGATCATCCTCGATCGCATGCTGCCGGGGATGGACGGGATGGCCTTGCTCGGCGCGTTGCGCGCGGCGAAGATCGAAACGCCGGTGATCATCCTTTCCGCGCTCGGCTCGACGGAGGATCGCGTCGGCGGCCTGACCGCGGGATCCGACGATTATCTGGTCAAGCCCTTCGCCTTCGCCGAGTTGCTCGCACGGGTTCGGCTGATGCTGCGGCATCGCGGATCGGGATCGGCGGTGGTGACCAGCCTCGGTTGCGCCGATCTCGAGATGGACCTGCTTTCCCGCAAGGTGCGGCGCGGCGGGCGGACGATCGAACTGCAGCCGCGCGAATTCCGCCTGCTCGAATATTTCCTGCGCCATGCCGATCAGGTCGTCACCCGCACGATGCTGCTGGAAGGCGTGTGGGACTATCATTTCGATCCCGGCACCAACGTCATCGACGTCCATGTCAGTCGCCTGCGCCGCAAGCTGGACGACGGATCGGACACGCCATTGCTCCACACCGTCCGGGGAGCGGGTTATCGTTTGGGGGCAGCCGCCTGAATGGCGTCGCGCCGGCGCAGCCTCACCCGTTCGACGACCGCGCGACTGGTCGTCCTCGCCTTCCTGTTCCAGATGCTGGTGACCGCCGGCGTGCTGCTGTTCGTGCAGCAGGCGAGCCAGCATGCACTGATCGAGGAACAACAGGCGCTGGTGGGCGAATTGCGCGACGAGTTGCGCGGCGCCTATGCCGGCGGCGGCCAGGCCGAGGTGAAACGCCTGATCCTGACGCGGCTGCGATCGGTGCGGAGCGACGCGGTGGTGATCCTGCTCGCCGATCGCGCGGGCATGCCGGTCGCGGGGAATATCGCCGCCTGGCCGACCGTCGTGCCATTGGACACCGACTGGCGGACGATCGACCTTTACCGCGTGGGTGCGGACCAGCCCGAACATATGGGCGTGGCCACGTCCAGGCTGCCCGATGGATCGCGGCTGCTGACCGGCCATGTCATCGACGCCAATCTGCGGCTGACCCGCGTCAATGCCGAGGCGATGCTCGCGGCACTGCTGATCGGACTATCGCTGACCCTGATCGGTACGCTCATCTTCGGCCGGTTGCTGAGCCGCAAGATCCAGAACGTGGTCGCGACCGCGGCGGCGGTCGGGGACGGCGCGTTGGCGCAACGCGTTCCGGTCGATGGCAGCGGCGACGCGTTCGACGCGCTCGGCCAATCGATCAATGCGATGCTCCAGCGGATCGAGGCGCTGGTGTCGCAATTGCGGATGATGACCGACGGCCTTGCCCATGACCTGCGATCCCCGGTGACACGGCTCAAATCGGTGCTGGAACGCGCGATCGTCGAAACGCGCGATACCGAAGCTCTCACCGCGCTGGAAAAGGCGTCGGCCGAGGCCGACACGCTGCTCTCGATGCTGTCGACTGCATTGCTGATCAGCCGGGCGGAAGCCGGCATCGGGCGTGAATCGCTGGTCGAGACCGATCTGGCGATTTTGCTGTCCGATCTGGTCGAGGTCTATGGCCCGCTGGTGGAGGATCGCGGATTCGCGATCGCGGCGGATGCGCCGGCCGGCCTCGCCGGGCGCCTGCATCGCGAACTCGTCAGCCAGGCGATCGGCAACCTGATCGAGAACGCACTGAACCATGGCGATGGCGGCAGCGCGATCACGCTCACCGCCCGCGATCGCGACGGCATATTGGCGATCGCGGTGGCCGATAACGGCCCGGGCATAGCCGCCGACCGGCGCGGCGAAGCACTCCGCCGCTTCGGCCGGCTGGATCCGTCGCGCCACCGCCCCGGATCGGGGCTGGGCCTGTCGCTGGTCGAAGCGGTCGCGGGCCTGCATCACGGCGCGATCGCGCTGGAAGACAATCAGCCGGGCCTGCGCGTCGTGATGACGCTGGGCCCGGCGATCGTTCGGCAGCAGTAATCCGCGCTCACTGCGCGGCGATGCGTGTGCCCCCCTGCCGCTGGGCCGCGGCGATCACGCCTTCGCGCTGCGCGGAGACGCGGTCGGCCGCGTCGAGGCGGCAGCGCTGGATCGCCTTCCAGCCCATCGGATCGGCGCTCGACGCGTCGCCGCAAGCGGTGGCGATCGCGATCTCGATGCGGCGGTCGAGCGTCTTGCGGCCCTTGGCCGTGCTCAGGTCCAGATCGTCGTGCGCGACGGCGCGGACGACGGGCGGGTGGCGGGTTTCGGCCGCGGCGGCCGGCACCACGCACAGGGCTCCGGCAAGCGCGGACAGCGCTAGCAAGGTCTTCATGACCGTCTCCATCATGTCTGGGTCGCCGGTCTTGTCCGGCCCGGCCGATATACACCGCCCTGCGGGTGCGCACGAACAACGATGTTGCACTGCGATACTGCATTATTGCAGAATGCCCTCATCACATGACCGGGGCATGATCCACGGATGCTCGACTGGAACGATCTGCGCTATTTCCTGGCCGTCGCACGCACGGGCAGCACGCTCGCGGCGGGCAAGTCGCTCGGCGTCAGCCAGACCACGGCCGCGCGCCGGGTCGCGGCGCTCGAGGCCGCGGCGGGCGTCACGCTGTTCGAACGCCGCCAGGCCGGTTACGTGCTGACTGCCGTGGGCGAAGCGCTGCGCGAGCGCGCCGAAGCGGTGGAGGCGGCCGCGCATCGCTTCGCCGAGGATGCCGGATCGCATGGCCGCGAGGCGAGCGGCACGGTGCGGCTCACCATGCAGGAAATCCACGCCGTCACCATCATGGCGCCGATCCTGCGCGACCTGCGGGAGGCGCATCCGACGATCCGGATCGAACTCGACACCAGCGAGCAGGTGCGCGACCTGGAAGCGGGCGAAGCCGATATCGCGCTGCGCTGCGCCGGGCGCCCGTCAGGCAGCGGACTGGTCGGACGCCGCGTCGCCGACGAGCCATGGACGGTCTATTGCAGCCGGGACTATGCGGCGCGCCACGGCACGCCGCGCCGCGCCCGCGACATGATCGATCATGTGATCATCGGCGGCGGCGGCAAGGGCGTCTGGCGCATCTATCGCGCCTGGCTGGAACAGCATGGTCTGGCCGACAGCGTCGCCATCCACCATGATTCCGCCACCGGCCTGCTGTCCGCCGTGCGGTCGGGCATGGGGCTCGCCACCCTGCCCTGCTTCGTCGCCGATACCGATCCGGAACTGATCCGCTGCGTGCCCATCCCCAAGGAAGTGGAACGCGGCGTCTGGCTGCTGACGCACGAGCGATCACGCCATATCCCCCGCGTGCGCGTGGTGCTGGATTTCCTGGGCGAACGGCTGACCCAGCTTGCCCGCCGCCAGGCGCAGGCCGGCACCGGCATGGCGCCGGGATCGATCATGCCGGCGTCAGCCGTGCAGGATCAGTCCGGATCCTCCTGAGGCGCGGTCGCACGTACGGCGTCGAGGCAGCGTCGGTAATCGGCGACCTCCCCGACGATCTCGGCTTCGCTGATCGGCCGGCCGCGCAATGCCTTCCAGATCTCCAGCGCCAGGATTTCGTCGGCTCCCATCATGCTTCTCCTTCGCGTGGCGGACGGCGTGGATATTCAATCCAACCGCCGACACGGCCACATCGTTGCCCGGGATCGACGCAATCGGCTATCGCAGATCGTCGAGCGGCCCCGGCCGCGCGAACAGATAGCCCTGCCCCAGCGTGCAGCCGAGTTCGATCAGGCGCTGGCGCTGCGCGACCGTCTCTATCCCCTCCGCAATCACGGATTTGCGCATGCCCCGGCCCAATCCGATGATCGCCCGCACGATCGCCTCGCTGCTGCGGTCGCCGTCGAACAGGCTGAGCACGAAGGAACGATCGATCTTGAGGATATCGATCGGCATGCGCTTCAGATGGATGAGCGACGCGTAGCCGGTGCCGAAATCGTCGAGAGCGATCTGGACGCGGGCATCGTGAAGCAGGCGCAGGGCCTCCGCCATCGCATCGACCGAACGGCCCAGCACGATATCCTCGGTCACTTCGATGCACAGCCGTTCCGGCGCGACGCCCGCATCCTCCAGCCGGCCGAGCAGGCGGCGTGCGGCGTGCGCGCCATCGAGCTGCGCGGCGGTGAAGTTCATGGAGACGGTGCGGATATCGTCGGGCCGCGCGGCGAGCATGGTCAGAACGCGCGCCAATACACGATCCTGCACCGCGCTGCCGATCTTCGGGTCGACCAGCACGCTGCCGAACACCGACGGCGTCAGCACGCCATGTTCGGGGTGCTGCCAGCGCAGCAATGCCTCGTAGCTGGCGACGCGGCCGCTCTCCAGTTCCACGATCGGCTGATAATGGAGGACGAATTCGTCGCGCTCCAGCCCCAGATGCGCGTCGCGCGCCAGCGCCGCGCTGCGATCGATCTCCGCGCGCAGGCTGGGGTCATAGCGATGCAGGCGACGGCGACCGCGCAGCTTGGCCTCGTACAGCGCCAGATCGGCATTCTTGTACAGCGGATCGGCGTCCAGAGCATCCTCGGGGTAACGGGCAAGGCCGATGCTCAGCGACAGCGCCCAGCTTCGCCCGCCATAGCTCCAGACCTCACCCTGCATCATGTCGAGCGTTTCGGAAATTTCGGCGATGCGCCGTTCGTCCGGCCGTGTCAGGATCAGGGCGAACTCGTCACCGCCGATGCGCGCGACATGTTCGTCGGCGCCCGCCGCGCCGCGCAGCATCTCGCCGACATGCACCAGCAGCGCATCGCCGCCGTCATGACCCAGCCGGTCGTTGATCTCCTTCAGATTGTCGACATCGATCAGATAGAGCTGGATGCCGCGCGCGCTCGATTCCATGCTGGTGCGCAACGCCGCCTGGAACGATGCGCGATTGCCGAGGCCGGTCAGGAAGTCGGTCTGCGCCGCACGCCGCAACGTGTCGCTTTCGATCGCGATCGCGGCGCGCGCCTGTTCGGCCAGGTCGCGTTCGCGGCGCAACAGACGGAAGCGATCGGCGATCGCGAGAGAAAGCGCGATCGACTCGAAGGCGAGCGTGCCGAAGGTCGCGAGGTCGACCAGATCGTTCTGCGGCAGGAAACCCAGGTTGCGCGCCAGCCGCAGCGCGAAGATGACGAGCACCGGCGTCCAGCCCAGCAGATAGAACCAGACGATGCGGCTGCCCCGGCGGATCGCATAGCAGACGCCGACAAAGACCGAGATCGCGCTGGCGAGGATGGCGTAGTTCATCAGCCGGTCCATCAGCGCGGCGGGCAGGATCTGGTCGGCCGAGGCGGCGGCGCCGAGCAGGATGCCGATCAGCGCCAGCACGCGGCCGGCGCGATGCAGCCAGCGCGGCAACACGCCTTCCTCGATCACCGCCAGGAAGAAGACGTTGCCGGTGCCGATCATGACGCCGACCAGGATGAAATCGAGCCGGACCGCGACCGGCCCGACGAAGCCGGGCAGCAGCAGCGCGATCACATTTGTCCAGATCAGCCCATAGGCAAGCACGGTGGCCGCCCAGATGAGATACCAACGCTGGAAAGTCTGGCGATGCCCGATATAGATCACCAGATTATAGGCGAAGGCCGAAAGCAGCGCGCCGCTGAACAGCCCCATCAACAGCAGCCAGCGGTCGCTCAGCCGCCGCGCGGTCTCCGGGCTTGCCGCCGTCACCTTTCGCATCAGGCCGAGATCGGCCAGCCTGTAATAGCCGATATGGATCTGCCGGACGTCGCGGCCCGGGCGATCGACGACGAAGCGCTGCAAACCGCCGGGCGCCCAGTTCCTGTCGAGATCGCCGGCGGCCCGCACGATTTCCTGGGCCCGCCCGTGCGAGTCGATGACCACGATCGCAACCCGGTCGAAACGCGCCTGATCGATGAGCAGCCGCCACCTGATCGGCAGTGCCGCCAGGCTGGCCGCATCCGTGCCGGTGAGCTGGGCGGTATCGAGCCGCAGCCAAAGCCAGCGATCATGATAGCCTGTGGCTTTCCTTGCACTGCAATCAAAGGCCAGGCCGCGGACCGTGCCCGCATCCGGCGCGCTGTCCGCCGGCGCATTGGCGTGGCAGAAATGCGACCTCAGCTCGACGCTCTCCGCCGACGCCGCCCCCGGCCAGAATACCGCGAGCAGCAGGAACAGGATCGGCAGGATATGACGTACGTGCACTCGGCTCCCTTCGGGACTGGGTCGTTAGGCCCGCCATGCTGAAGAGAAGCTAAACGCGCCAAATCATATCAGGGTGCATGGACGGTTAAGGCTGATTGTCGTTCAGGCAGGAAACGCCAGGACGAACGACAGACCCGCGAGCACCGGCGCGATCGTCCGCACCGTGTTCCAGCGGGTCCAGGCTTGTCGATAATGCGCCCATAGCGCCGTCTCCCCGGCGGGCTGGACGGCGGCGAGCCGGTTGTTGAGCGGCACGTTGAAGGCCATCGTCACGCCGAAGCAGCCGAACAGATACAGAAGCGCGCCGGTCAGGATCAGGCCCGAACCCGCGCGATCCCAGGCAAACAGCGCCCAGCCCGCGAGCGCGAGGCTGAACGGCACCATGCCCATGAACGGGATCATGAAGCTGGGCGTGAACACGGTGACGTTGATCGCCCGCATGGCGTTCGCCCCCTGATCGGAGGGGATACGGCCGAGCCCGGCCATCACGAAGGACGAAAAGGCATGGAAGATGCCGCCGACCAGGATGGCGGCGACCGCGGCGACGAGAAGCGATACGGAGACGATCGTGTCGGTCATGGCGAGACTCCCTTCATGGGGGTTCGACGGAGACGAGACTGTGCTCCCGCCAAGATTTTGTCACGGTTCTTTGTCGAGCGCGCTTTTTTCGGTCGCCAGCGGGCGGCGCGGCGGGCAATGGTTCGGCCATGTGTGTCCTGGCCTTCGCATGGCGATCGCATCCGCGCTGGCGCCTGGTCGTCGCGGGCAATCGCGACGAGCTTCACGCCCGCCCCGCCAGCCCGCTCGCGCGGTGGGACGATCCCGACCATCTGATCGCGGGGCGCGATCTGGCATCTGGCGGCACCTGGATGGGCGTTTCCGAACAGGGCCGCTTCGCCGTCGTCACCAATTTGCGCGGCCATGGCGGGCCGAACCCCGATCGCGCGTCACGCGGTGCGCTCGTCACCGATCTTCTGGCCGGGCACGGCGCCTATGCCGATGCGGATCACGCCGCGCTCGCGGATTTCAATCCCTTCAATCTGATCGTCGCCGATCGCGATCGCGCGCTGTTCCTGTCCAACCGGCCCGAAGCGCAGCGCAGCCTGCTCGCGCCGGGCATCTACGGCCTGTCCAACGGCACGCTCGACGAGCCATGGCCCAAGACGCTCAGGCTAAAGGCGCTGATGCTGGACTGGATCGTGCGCGACGCGATGCATCCCGAAACATTGCTCGACGGTCTTCGCGAAGATGTGCTGCCCGATGTCGGGCTCCGCACGGTCGCCGCGTCGGACGTGCCGCAGGAGCCCGCATTGTCGCCGATCTTCATCCGCAATCCCGTTTATGGCACGCGCTGTGGCACCGTCGTCGCAATCGACGATCGCGGCCGGGGCGTGATCGTCGAACGACGCTATGGGCCGGACGGTGTGACGACCGGCGAGACGATGATGGACTTCACCTGGCCGGACTGACGCGGTGACGCCGGCTCAGCGGCCGCCCCGCGCCAGACGCCGGTCCAGCCAGACGAGGGCAAAACCGACGAGGAGGAAACCCACGGCCATCGCCGTCGCGTTGGTCAGCGTCGCCGCCCATCCGATCTTCGCGACATTCATGAAGGGATAGGGATAACGCGCTTCCAGGCCGCCGCGCACCAACGCATAGCCGAAATAGGCGAGCGGCAGGCACGCCCAGAGGAAGGGCGCGCGCCACGTCAATCCGCCCTTGGGCGCGAGCAGCAGCCAATAGAGCGGCACCAGCACCGGCGTGACGCTGTGAAGCAGGACATCGGCAAGCCACGCGCCGCCGCTCAATTCGAGCAAACCGCGCAGCAGCAGCGCATAGACCACGCCGACGAGCAGGATCGCGATCGTGACGCCGCCGATCGTGACGGGCGCCGTGAAAGCGCGCCGATCGAGCGCGATCCCGGTCATGACGATCGCGGCCAGCAGATTGGCGATGATCGTGAAGAACAGCAGCATCGTCCAGACCGCGCCCAGGACCGAGCCCGCCAGGACGGTGCTCGCATCGAGCTGAACCCCGATCCCGATCCAGCCGACCAGTGCGATCAGTCCCGCCGCCACTCTGCGCCCGACCGGGCCGATATCGATCACCCCGCCTCCCCCGCATCGCCGTTCAGCGCGGACACATCGGGCATCCGCTTCAGCATCCTGCGCAGGAAGTCGACAAGCCGCGCTTCCTCGTCCGCGTCGAAATCCTGAAGCAATATCCGCGCGCGTTCCAACGCGATCGGGACAGCTTCGTCCTGCAGCGCCGCGCCGGCGGCGGTCAGCGACCAGCGGCGATAGGCGGGGTGACGGTCGTCGATACGGCTGACCACCAGCCCCCGCGCTTCCAGCCCCTTGAGCGTCCGGCTCGCCGCGCCGGGATCGAGCCCCATCACTTCGGTGAAGCGACGACCGAGGATATCGGGTTCGACCGCGAGCATCGCGAGGACGCGGAACTCGGTGATGTTGAGCCCGAAGCGCGCGCGATAGGCGGCAGAACCGCTCGCGGTGAGCTTCGTCGCGACGAAATTGATCAGCACCGAAACCGAACGGTCGAGATCCATCGCCAGTTGTGCCGGGTGCGCATGCGGTTTCTCGGGCTCGGTCATCGCGCCAACCTACAACAAGCCCGCCGCCTGCCAAATCGCGATCGCATATTGACACTTCATATTGACTTATCAATATGAACATAGGAGGCGAATGCGATGCGATCCCCTTATGCGATCTATGACGATGATCCGCCGCCCGGCGTGCCGGTGCTCGATATCGATCCCTTCGAGACCGGCTATTTCAACGATCCCTATCCGGCGCAGCAGGCGATGCGCGACGCGGGGCCGTATTTCTGGCTGTCCCGCTACGGCGTCGGCGCGGTCGCGCGCCACGACAGCGTCCGCGCGGTGCTGGCGGACTGGCGTACCTATTGCTCGTCGCGCGGCGTAGGCATGGAGGATTTCGAGCGGCATGGCCGGTTCCGGTTGCGCAGCCTGATCCTGGAGGTCGATCCGCCCGAGCATGACGCGGCTCGCCGCGTGCTCAATCGCGTACTGTCTCCAGCCGTGCTGGCGGACCTTCGCGAACGATTTTTCGCGGCGGCGGACACCATGATCGCCGAACTGATCGAGCATCGACGCTTCGACGGGATTGCGGACCTCGCCCGCGCCTATCCGCTGCGCGTGTTTCCCGATGCCGTCGGCATGGGCGCGGAAAATCGGGAAAAGCTGCTTCCCCATGCCGATGCGCTGTTCAATTCGTTCGGCCCGCGCAATGCGCTGTTCCAGGCATCGACCGCGAAGGTCAATTTCGAATGGATCGAGGCGCAAGGGCATCGCGAGCGGTTGGCCCCGGGCGGGCTCGGCATGATGGTCCATGAAGCGGCCGACCGGGGCGAGATCGGCCATGGCGATGCGCCGATGCTGGTCCGCGCGCTGCTTCAGGCGGGGCTCGACACGACGATCAATTCGCTCGCGGCGGCGCTGCACGCGCTCGCACGGTTCCCCGCCGAATTCGATCGGCTGCGCGCCAGCCCCGATCTGGCGAAGAACGCGTTCGAGGAAGCGGTGCGCTTCGAATCCCCCGTCCAGACCTTTTTCCGGACCGTCACGCGCCCCGCCGAACTCGGCGGCCTGCCGGTGCGCGCGGGCGACAAGATCCTGATGTTCCTCGGCGCCGCCAATCGCGATTCCCATGCCTGGGACGCGCCCGATCGCTATGATATCGGCCGGCGCATCACCCATCATGTCGGCTTCGGCGCCGGCATCCATGGCTGTGTCGGCCGGCTCCTCGCCAGGATGGAGGGGGAAGCGGTGCTGACCGCGCTCGCCCGCCGGGCGCGCCGCATCCTGCTCGCCGGCGAACCCGTCCGTCATTACAACAACACGATCAGAAGCTGGTCGAGCCTGCCGATGGAGCTGGTTCCGGCCTAGAGCATTTTCGAGTTGACCGTTTACGGTCGACGGCTCGGAAAATGCGACAACGAAAGACCAGAGCGTTCCGCTCATGGCGGAAGCGCTCCAGGGGTCATATCACAGCGGCAGCGCCGGCTGGACGGGCCCGTCCTCATCCTCCTCGACGATGTTGGAGAGGGTGACGCCGAGCAACCGGATACCCGGCAGGATCGCGGGCAGATCGTCGACCAATCCGCGGGCCAGCGCCTCGATCATCTCCGCATTCCCGGTCGCGCCGGTCAGGGTGCGCGAACGCGTCATCGACCGGAAATCGGCATAGCGGACTTTCAGCGTCACCGTCCGGCCCCGCGCGCCCGACCGCTCCACCCGGCGCATCAACGAATCCAGAATCTCGCCGAGCGCGGCCTGGACGGCGGGCACATCCATCAGATCGTCGGCGAAGGTGGTTTCCGCGCCCACCGATTTGAGCGGGCGATCGGGCATCACCGCGCGATTGTCGATGCCCTGCGCGGCGAGATGGAAATATTCGGCGCTGCCGCCGAAATGGCGAACGAGGAAATCGAGCCCGCAATCGCGCAGATCCGCGCCGGTGCGGATGCCCAGTCGTTCCATCTTCTTCGCCGTGACCGGCCCAACGCCCCGAAAGCGGCTGACGGGAAGCGCCGCGACGAAGGCCGGCCCCATTTCCGGCGTGATCACGCACAGTCCATCGGGCTTGTTCTGGTCGGACGCGAGCTTGGCGACGAACTTGTTGTACGAGACACCGGCCGAGGCAGTCAGGCGCGTCTCCTCCCGAATACGATGGCGGATCTCCTCCGCCGTCGCGGTCGCCGATCCCAGCCGACGGCGATCCTCGGTAACGTCGAGATAGGCTTCATCGAGCGACAATGGCTCGATCAGATCGGTATAATCGGCGAAGATCGCACGCACCTGGTGCGAGACCGCGCGATAGACGTCGAAACGCGGCGGCACGAAGGTCAGTTCGGGACAGCGGCGGATCGCGGTGACCGAGGGCATCGCCGACCGGACGCCGAACTTGCGCGCCTCGTAACTCGCGGCGGCGACCACGCCGCGCCCGCCGGCGCTTCCCACCGCGAGCGGCCGGCCGCGCAACGACGGATCGTCACGCTGCTCCACCGACGCGAAAAAGGCGTCCATGTCGATATGAATGATCTTACGTTCGGCCACCGTTCGCACTTTAGGAGCAAGCGGTCGCCGGTTCTACGCCTCGGCGGTCACGCCATCGACATCGACGAGTCCGTCGGCCACGACCACGCCGGTGACGCGGACGCGCTTCTCCACATGGTCAACGGGAACACGGTGCATATCGAGCATCCAGCGTCCGCCCAGATCGCGCCGCAACACAAAGCCCGCACCCTCGCGCAGGAGTGTTCCCAATTCGTCGATCCTGGTGCCGATGCCCGCCATGCGGCCGCTCTATGGCCTGGATCGCGATCCCGCTAGTCCAAAAGCTTGCATTGTCGCCGAAGCTGGGTATCGAATTTACCTCCATTTTGGAGGAAGTTTCGATGGCCGACGAACGCGACGAAAAGCTGCTCGTTCTGACCGCGGATATCGTCGCCGCACATGTGTCGAACAACAAGGTCGCGGTCTCCGATCTGGCGATGGTGATCGCGAACGTCCATGATGCGCTGGCCGGCCTTGCGAGCCCGCCCGCCCCGGTCGAGGAAGAGCCGCCGACGCCCAAGGTCTCGATCCGCGCCTCGCTCAAGCCCGACCATCTCGTCTGCCTCGAGGATGGGTTGAAGATGCGAACGCTCAAGCGCCATCTGATGACGCATCACAATCTGACGCCCGAACAATATCGCGCGCGCTGGGGCCTTCCCGCCGACTATCCGATGGTCGCCCCCAATTATGCCGAGCAGCGCCGCAATCTCGCGCTCGCCATCGGCCTGGGCAAGCGCCCCGAAAAGAAGCCGACGCGCAAGAAGAGTCGCTGACCGGGGGGCCACACGCGGCCCCGACGCGTAACCAGCGTGGCCAGGCGCATCTCGCATCATCTCCCTCACGCCCGATAGATGTATTTTTCTTGCATCTTTAAAGCCCGCCCTATACATGCATTTTAGCAGCATGTTTAGTGAGCCGATGATGATCGCAACATCCGAGATCGATGAAGAGGCACTGGGCCGGCTGATCCCGCTTTTCTACGATCGGGTCAGGCTGGATCCCGTGCTCGGGCCGGTGTTCGATGGCGTGGTACACGACTGGCCGGCGCATCTCGAAACGCTGACTGCTTTCTGGTCGTCGGTCATGCTCGCCAGCGGACGCTACAAGGGTAATCCGATGCGCGCTCATCTCGCGCATCGCGATACGATCACGCCGGAGATGTTCGGACGATGGCTGACGCTCTGGGCCGAGATCACCGACAGGCACATGCCGCACGATGATGCAGCGGCGCTGCAGGCCAAGGCCGCGCGCATCGCGGAGAGCCTGCAACTCGCCCTGTTCTTTCGTCTCGACCCGCCCGCACGACAGGCAACCGCCTGATTGCCTATCGAAAGGGATCCTGCCATGACGACCGCATCGACCAGCCGCGACAGCGCCCGTGCCGATTTCCGCCGGATGATGAAGCTGATCGGCATCGCCGGCATCGTCATGACCGTGGGGGCGCTCTGGTATCTGTCGCTGTTCGGCCCGCTGACCGTCCACATGGTCGTGGCGACGATCGGCGGCGTCTTCGTGTCCGTGCTGCTGGGATGCGGCCTGTTCGCCGCCGCCTTCTTCAGCGACAAGAGCGGCCATGACGAGCAGGTGACGCGCGCGACATCCGCCGGATCGCCCGCGCGAGCCACCAATCCGGACGCGCTTCCGGACGGCCTTCTACCCTATCGCCGCACGCCCGATTTCTCCGAAACCAGCGTGCCGCCGGCGCTGCTGGCCGATCACGACACCAAGCCCGGCACCTGGGGACTGATCCACGTGGCCAGCGGCAAGCTGCGTTATACGATCACCGATCCGCGGCGGATGCCAGCCGATATCATCCTGACCCCCGATCGCGCGCCCGGGATCGTCGAACCCTCGATCCGCCACCATGTCGAGCCGATCGGCGCCGTCGCCTTCCATGTCGAATTCCTGCGCGCGGCGGCGGACTGATTCGATGAACCTCGCGCGCGGTTCGACCACCGTCGGCCGCGCGGATTGAGCCGCCGCCTGCGCGGGCGCATGATCCCGAAGCATCGTGCGGGAAAGCGGAAACCGGTTATCCGCAAGAACGATACGACAGCAAACGGTGGAATACGCAATCAAGGGGATCTGACATGCGTCGCTTCATCCTGACCGCGCTCGTCGGCGCGGCCGCCTGGCTTTCCGTTCCGGTATCCGCCGCCCCCGCCAAGCCCGACCTGGCAGCCGCCGTCGCCAGGGCCGGCCGGCCGGCGGAGGCGATCGCACTCGACACGAGCCGAAAACCCGCCGAAACGCTCGCCTTTCTCGGCTTGAAGCAAGGCATGTCCGCCGCCGACATCATGACGGGATCGGGCTATTGGGCGGAGATCATCGCCAATGCGGTCGGCCCGAAAGGCAAGGTGACCGCCTTTGAACCCAATCAATTCTACACCGCGCCGGACGAGATCAAGAAATGGGACGCGCTGGTCGCCCGCCGGCCCGATGTGAATTTCGTCCGCTATCCGTTCGAGTCGTTCGCCTCGAAGCCCGGCAGCTTCGATTTCGTGATCATCAATCTCAGCTATCACGATCTCTATTGGGAATCGGAGAAATACAAGATTCCGCGCACCGATCCGGCGGCGTTCCTCAAGACGCTCTATGCCGCGACCAAGCCGGGCGGGGTGGTGGGCATCATCGATCATGTCGGCCCAGCGGGCGATACCCGCGCGGTCGTCGACAAGCTCCACCGCATCGATCCGGCGACGGTGAAGGCCGATTTCAAGGCGGCCGGCTTCGTGCTCGAAGCGGAAAGCCCACTGCTCGCCAATCCCGCCGACGATCATGGCAAGCTGGTGTTCGATCCGGCCGTGCGCGGCAAGACCGACCGGTTCCTCTACCGGTTCCGCAAGCCGAGATAACGGGTGCATTCTTGCCGTCGCCCCGGCTTTCGCTGGAGCGACGGGAGAGGCGTTCGCCTCAACGCCCCGGCCGATGACCTTTCGGCTTGTGGCCCGGCCCCTTGCGGAACGGCTTGGGCGCGTGGCGCACCGGCGCGGGGCCGGCCCGGTTGCGCTTGGCGGCTTCGCGCGGGCTGCCATGCATGGGCTCGATGCGCACGCTGGCGCCGTCTTCGTCACTGCCGGCGGTCCGCTTGACCGCATCGGCGAACCGCGCGGCGACGGCGCGCTGCACCTCGACCATCGTCTCGTTGGCGGCGATGCGGATCGCGCCCACCTCGCTGCGCGTGATGTGCCCACGCCGGCACAGCAAAGGCAGCAGCCAGCGCGCATCGGCATTCTGGCGGCGGCCGACATCCATGCGGAACCACACCGTATCCTCGAAACCCGGACGCGGCCCTTCCGATTTGGGCGGCCCCGCGCTCGCCTCCACCAGTTCCTCGGGCTGGGGCATGCGCGCGCGATGGACGCGCACCAGCGCGGTGGCGATCTCCTCGGGCGAACGCTCGGCGAGCAGCTTCAACGCCACTTCGCGATCCTCGTCATCGGCTTCGACGGGCTGGAGCAGCAGATCGAGCAGCCGCTGGCGATCCGCCGTGCGGATGTCCGCGGCGGTCGGCGGGTTCGTCCATTCCGCCTCGATCCGCGCGCCGCGCAGCATCGAATCGACGCGGCGGCGGCGCGGATAGGGCACGATCAGGATCGCGGTGCCCTTCTTGCCCGCACGCCCGGTCCGGCCCGAGCGGTGCTGCAGCGTTTCGGCGTCACGCGGAATCTCGACATGGATGACGAGAGACAGCGTCGGCAGGTCGATGCCGCGCGCGGCCACGTCGGTCGCGACGCAAACGCGCGCGCGGCGATCGCGCAACGCCTGCAGCGCATGATTGCGCTCGCTCTGGCTATGCTCGCCGGACAATGCGACGGCGGCGAAACCGCGTTCGATCAGGCTGGCGTGGAGATGGCGGACATTGTCGCGCGTCGCGCAGAACAGCATCGCCGTTTCCGCCTCGTGATAGCGCAGCAGGTTGACGACGACATTCTCGATGTCCGACGGCGCGACCGCCATCGCCTGATAGCTGATATCGCCATGGCCGCGATCGGTGCCGACGGTGGAGATGCGCAGCGCGTCGCGCTGGTAGCGCCGCGCCAGCGCCACGATCGGCTTGGGCATGGTGGCAGAGAACAGCAGGGTCCGGCGCGTTTCCGGTGTCGCGTCGAGAAGTTCCTCCAGATCCTCGCGGAACCCCATGTCGAGCATCTCGTCCGCCTCGTCGAGCACGGCGACCGAGATCGCGGACAGGTCGAGCGCACCACGTTCCAGATGGTCGCGCAGGCGGCCCGGCGTGCCGACCACGATATGCGCGCCCTGCGCCAGGTTGCGGCGTTCCTTCGACGCGTCCATGCCGCCGACACAGGTGGCGATCCATGCGCCGGCCTTGCCATAGAGCCAGATCAGCTCCCGGCTGACCTGCAGCGCCAGTTCGCGCGTCGGCGCGATGATCAGCGCGCGCGGCGCGCCGGCCGGCGGCGCCCTGCCCTCCTCGGTCAGCATCTGCGGCGCCATGGCGAGGCCGAATGCGACGGTCTTGCCCGATCCGGTCTGCGCGGAGACGATCAGGTCGCGCCCGTCCGCCTCGGGTTCGAGCACGGCGGCCTGGACGGGCGTGGGCGCGGCATAGCCACGGGCGGTAAGCGCCTCCGAAAGGAGTGCTGGAAGAGTGTCGAAGCTCATGGTCTCTCATGCTCGCGCGGTAATGCTATGGCCCGCGTCGTCACCAATGCCGCAAATCGGGCTCCGCTGAGCTCTCGGCGACTGCGCCCTTAGCGTGCCCGGTCCGCCTCGACAATGGCCTCGACCGATCGAAAGCGATAGAAGTGTCCGGAAGCGGCGATGGGGGAGCAATGGAGAGGATCGACGATCGCTGGATCAAGGGCGCGATCCTGGTTGCGATCCTGCTGGTCTTCACCCTGCCCGTCGCCGGCATATTCCGGGCAACCGCGGTCCCCGGCCAATCATATCGCGCGCCCTTGCCGCCGCTGACATCCGCGCAAGAGGCTCTCGCCGAACGGCTTCGCGGGCATGTGCAGGCGATCGGCGCACGGCCGCACAATCTTGCCCACCCCGCCGAGCTCGAGCGCGTCGCCCGCCATATCGAGGCGACGCTCGCCGCGCAGGGCCATGCCGTGCACCGCCAGCCCTTCGCCGTTCGCGGGCGCACAGCCCGCAACATCGAAGTGGTGATCGCGCCCGCCAGGCCCGATGCCGAAACGCTCGTGATCGGCGCGCATTACGACAGCCATCGCGACGCGCCCGGCGCCAACGACAATGGATCGGGCAGCGCAGCCGTGATCGAGCTCGCGCGAAACCTGTCCGACCTTCAGGGGAAGGCGGCGCTTCGCATCCGGCTGGTGCTGTTCGTCAATGAGGAACCGCCCTATTTCAAGGGCAATCATATGGGCAGCCTTGTCTATGCCCGGCGCCTGCAAAGCTCGGGTGAACGGATCCGGGGCATGATCTCGCTCGAAACGCTGGGCTTCTACAGCGATCGAGATCGCAGCCAGCATTATCCGCCACCGCTCGACCTGCTATATCCGGCCAGGGGGGATTTCGTCGCCTTTGTCGGGCTTGTGTCGTCGCGCGGCTTCGTGCGGGAAACGGTCCGCCTGTTTCGTGAAACAGCGCAGTTCCCGAGCGAAGGCGGCACCGCCCCCGGCATCGTCCAGGGGATCGACTGGTCGGACCATTGGTCCTTCGCGCAGATCGGCGCGCCGGCGCTGATGGTCACCGACACCGCGCCGTTCCGCTATCCCTATTATCACACCACCGCCGATACGCCCGACAAGCTCGATTATCAGCGGCTCGCCCGCGTGACCTCCGGCCTGGAGCAGGTGATCAGGCGCATAGCGACGACGCCTTGAGAGATACGACGGTTTCCCCTTTTCTGCGCGCCGCGCGGCTCTATGATCCATGGCGGACCTAGAGGGGAACAGTGGCATGGGCGTGCTTGATTTTCTGTCGAAACAGTTCGTCGACGTCATCGACTGGATGGATGAACCGGGCCTGCTTGCCTGGCGCTATCCGATGCAGGACCGCGAGATCCAGAACGGCGCGCAACTGACGGTGCGCGAGGGCCAGGTCGCCGTCTTCTACAATGAAGGCAAGATCGCGGACACGTTCGGCCCTGGCCTGTACAAGCTGACCACCGCGACACTCCCGGTCCTGACTTCGCTCGCCAATTGGGACAAGGCATTCGATTCACCATTCAAGTCCGATGTTTACTTCTTCTCGCTCAGGGAACAGATCAATCTGAAATGGGGCACCGCCCAGCCGGTGACCTTGCGCGACCCCGAACTTGGCCCGTTGCGCATCCGCGCTTTCGGCAACTATTCCTTCAGCGTCGATGCGGTGCCGGCCTTTTTGCACAAGCTGGTCGGGACACTCGAGCGCCTGACCACCGCCGATGTCGAGCCGCAGCTGCGCGCGGCCATCGCCACGGCGATCGCGACCGGCCTGGGCGGCAGCGGCAAGCCATTCCTCGACCTCGCCGCCAACCAGGCCGCATTTTCCGACGCGCTCAAGACGGCAGTGACGCCCGCATTTGAACAATGGGGCCTGAAAGTCGGCAGCTTCTTCGTCGAAAGCCTGTCCTTGCCCGAAGAGGTGCAGAAACATCTCGACAAGGGCAGTTCGATGCGCGTGCTCGGCGATCTCGATCGCTATGCCAAATTCCAGGCGGCCGAAGCGCTGGAAACCGCGGCAGCGCAATCCGGCGGCCTGGCCGGTATCGGCGCAGGCGCCGCGGCCGGCCTCGCGCTCGGCCAGACCATGGCGGGCGCACTCGGCGCCACTGCACAGCCAGCAGCACCGGCGGCTCCCGCCGAGGATCCGTTCGCGCTGGTCGAAAAGCTGCACAAGCTGCTGACCATCGGCGCGATCACCCAGGCGGAGTTCGACGCGAAAAAGGCGGAGTTGCTGGGCCGGATCCGCTGACGCGGCGATGCTGAGCGTCAACTGCCCGAATTGCGGCGCGGAGGTCGTGTTCCGTTCGCCGGCGCTGCCGGTGAAGGTGTGCGACTATTGCCGCACCGCCGTCACCCGCATCGACGATGGCGTGCGCGCCGCCGGCGAAATGGCGGTGCTGCCGTTCGACGTCAGCCCGATCCGGATCGGCACGCGCGGCCGTTTCGACGGGCAGGGTTTCGACGTGATCGGCCGCGTCCGCTGGGGCTGGAGCGACGGGGCGTGGAACGAATGGCTGCTGCTGTTCGCCGATGGGCGCGACGCCTGGCTTGGCGAGGCGATGGGGCAGTTCATGCTGCTGTTCGAAAAGCCGCTGGAGGGATCGCTCGCCCGCGTCGTCTCCCGCCTGGCCAAGGGCGGCGACGCGACGATCGGCGACAAGGCCATGATCGACGGGATCGACTATCAGGTCGCCGACATCAAGGACGCGGTCTGCATCGCGTGCGAAGGGGAACTGCCGTTCACCGCGCCCGCCGGCTGGAAGGTGAAGAGCGTCGATTTCCGTTCGAACACCGGCGCCTGCGCCAGCTTCCAGCATGACGGCACCGAAGCATCGCTCTACACCGGCCGCTATGTGACGCTCGCCGAACTGCATCCGCAAGACCTGCGCGCGCTCGACGGCTGGACGATCCCGAGCTTCGCCGCATGAGCGATCCCGCGATCAACGCGATCACCTGCCCCGCATGCGGCGGCACCGTCGAGATGCGCGCGGCCGGCTACAGCGTCACCATCGTCTGCCAATATTGCAGCAGCGTGCTCGACGTCGCCAATCCCGACGTCCGCATCATCGAGCGCTATCAGGAGGCCGCCCGCGCGCTCGCCATCCCGCTGGGCACACGCGGCACGCTGCGCGACGTCGAATGGGAAGCGATCGGCTATCTCGGCCGGTCGGAGGGCGGATATTATCCCTGGGAAGAATATCTGCTGTTCAACCCCTATCATGGCTATCGCTGGCTGACGACCGACGGTCGCGGCTGGAGCTTCGGCACGATGCTGACGGCGACGCCCGATTATGTCTCGCACGGCGTGCTGTCGGTGAACGGCGAGACCTATGACGCCTTCTTCCGCGGCGACGCGCAGGTCGATTATGTGCTCGGCGAATTCTACTGGCGGGTCGCGGCGGGCGAACAGGTCCAGACGGCGGACTATGTGCGCCCCGGCACGATGCTGTCGTTCGAAGGCAATGAATCGGAACGCAACTGGACGCTGAACGAACTGCTCTCGCCCAAGGAGATCCGCGCCTTCGGCGTCGATCCGCCCCGGCCCTGGCCGGGCAGCGGACGGCCGCCGCTGCCGCATCAGCCCTCCCCTTATGGCGCGAACCTGAAGAGCTTCCTGAAGCTGGGGCTGATCACCTTCGCGGCGCTGATTTTCATCATCATCCTGTTCGGGCGCAAGGGCGAGCCGCAAGCCTTCACCATGGCGCTGACGCCGGGTCGCGAGGCGATCAGCCAGAGTTTCGGCCCGATCATGCTGCCGCGACCGCGCCAGGCCGTGACGATCAGCGCCGAAGCGCCGGGCATCGACAATCTGTGGGTCGACATCGATTATGCGCTGGTCGATCGCAAGACCCAGGCGAGTTACGAGGCCTATGGCCTGGTCGAACATTATTCAGGCCGGGATTCGGACGGCGCCTGGAGCGAAGGCAGCCGCGACAAGACCACCAAGCTCGCGGTCGTGCCCGCAGGAACCTATGATCTGGTCGTCGACGCGTCGGCGAGCCGCTGGAGCGGATCGGGATCGTCATCCTCCTATGCGACGGACGGCTGGAGCGGATCCGAACCCTCGGTGTCGCTCGATATCAGGATCGCGCCCGGCGGCTTCTTCCTGTCGAACTTCTGGCTCGCGCTGATCGTCGTGATCGTGCCGATCGGTTTCCTGCTCTGGCGCCATGCCAGCTTCGAAACGGCGCGACGGAACGAAAGCGACTTCGCCGCCAGCGACAGCGACGATGACGAGGACGACGAATGAGCAAGGGCAGCTTCCTGTACGGCCTGTGGTGCTGCGGTGTCGTCGCGCTGTTCCTGATGAGCGCCTTTTCCGGATATTCGCCCTTTGCCGATGGCGGCCGCGCGACCCGCGCCGGCTTCTATGCCGGCGGCCCCAACCACAAATAGGAGGAATGCGATGGTCACCACGGTCCCCGCCCTGCTCAACACCCTGCTTTACGCGGGCATCGGCATCGCCGTGTTCGTTGTCGGCTTCGTCATTCTCGACCTGCTGACGCCTGGCAAATTGTGGCAGGAAATCAACGAGAAGCAGAACCGCGCCGTCGCCCAGTTCGCGGGCGCGGTCGCGATCGGGCTCGCGATCATCGTGGCCGCCGCCATCCATGGCTGAGAGCCCCGTTGGGGAAAACGGTACCGCCTCCGAAAAGCGCTCTACCGCGCTTTCCGAAACAGACTCCGGCGAGCGATATCCCAAAGGATCGGCTTTCGCGGGGGCGCTGCTCGTCTCCGTCTTCGTCGTCGCCACCTGCGGGCTGATCTATGAACTGCTCGCCAGCACGATCGCCAGCTACCTGCTGGGCGACAGCGTCACGCAATTCTCCACCGTCATCGGCACCTATCTGTTCGCGATGGGGATCGGCAGCTGGTGCTCGCGCTATGTGAAGCGCGACGAACTGCGCCTGTTCGTCCGCGTCGAGATCCTGATCGCGCTGCTCGGCGGCTGGTCCGCCGCGGCATTGTTCACGCTGTTCCCGGTGCTCGATCATTTCCGCGTCGCGCTCTATGCGCTGGTGCTCGCGATCGGCTTTTTCGTCGGGCTGGAAATCCCGCTGCTGATGCGCATCCTGCGCGGCCGTTTCGACTTCAGCGAAACGGTCTCCAATGTTCTGACCTTCGATTATGTCGGCGCGCTGGCGGCATCGCTGCTGTTCCCGCTGGTGCTGATGCCCTGGCTGGGCATGATCCGCACCGGCTTCCTGTTCGGCCTGCTCAACGTCGCGGTGGCGCTGGCCGTGCTCTTCATGCTGCCGGCGAAGCGGGCGATGCTGGCCGAGAAGATCGCGGGCATCGTCGCCGCGATGCTGCTGCTGGGCGGCTTCGTCGTCGCCGAACGGCTGCAGCGCTGGGCCGAAGTCGCCGGCTATGGCGAACCCGTCATCTATGCGCTGTCCACCCCCTTCCAGCGGATCGTGCTCACGCGCAGCGGCGACGATTTGCGCCTGTTCCTCAACGGCAATCTGCAATTCTCGTCGCGCGACGAATATCGCTATCACGAAGCCCTGGTGCATCCGGCGATCGGCCGCGTGGCGCATCCGCGCGACGTGCTGATCCTGGGCGGCGGCGACGGGCTCGCCGCGCGCGAGGTGCTGAAGCACCCCGATGTGCGCCACATCACGCTGGTCGATCTCGATCCGGAGATGACCAAGCTGTTCTCGCAAAGCGACATGCTCGTCGCGCTCAATCGCGGCTCGCTCAGCGATTCGCGACTGCGCGTGATCAACGCTGACGGCTTCCGCTGGCTGCGCGAGGCGCGCGGCCGTTACGACGCGATCATCGTCGACTTCCCCGATCCGACAGACTTCTCGGTCGGCAAGCTCTATACCGAAAGCTTCTATCGCGAATTGTCCCGCGTGCTCGCACCCGGCGGCGTCGCGGTGGTGCAAAGCACCTCACCACTCGTCGCGCCCGGCGCCTTCTGGACGGTGGCGGCAACGATCGAGGCGGCGGGCCTCTCGACCAAACCCTATCATGCCTATGTGCCAAGCTTCGGCGAATGGGGCTTCATCCTCGCCGCGCATGGCGCGGTGCCGCAACAGGCGCGCATCCTGCCCGGCGCGCGCTTCCTCTCCGCCGAGACCGCCGAACGGCTGTTCGATTTCCCGCCCGACATGGCGCGACGGCCGATGCCGGTGAACCGGCTCGACAACCAGGCGCTGGTCCGCGAATTCGCGGCCGAATGGGCACGGTACGAGGGATGAGCTGGCGCCCGAGCAGGCGCACGCTGATCGCGGGCGCGGGCGCCGGCGTCGCGGCGGCGGGGATCGGCTGGGGCGTCACGCGGGATGGCACGCCCCAGGGCACCGAGGGCGGCGCGGACATGGCGCGCGGGCATCGCCTGCGCGACGGCGGTTTTCCCGAACCCGCGCATGAGGAGCACACGGGCATCGTCATCGCCGGCGGCGGCGTCGCGGGGCTCGCGGCCGGCTGGGCGCTGGCGGAAGCCGGCCATGACGATTTCCGCCTGCTCGAACTCGAGGACGACGTGGGCGGCAATGCGCGCGGCGGCCGCAATGCCGTCTCCGCCTATCCGCTCGGCGCACATTATCTGCCCGTCGCCAATCGCGAGGCGGGCGCGCTGCGCCGGATGCTGACCCAATTCGGCATGATCACCGGCGAGAAGGACGGCGCGCCGGTCTACGACCCCTATCAGCTCTGCGCCGATCTGGAGGAACGGCTGCTCTGGAAAGGCCGCTGGCAGGAAGGGCTGGTGCCGCACAGCGCGCTCAGCGAAACCGACGAGGCCGATCTCGCCGCGTTCGGCGCGGCGATGGCCGCATTCTCGAAACGGATCGGCAGCGACGGCAAGCCCGCCTTCGCCCTGCCCATCGCCTATAGCTCGCGGGATGCGGACCTGCTCGCGCTCGATCGGATCGGTTTCGCCGACTGGCTCGATGCGCAGGGCTGGCGATCGCCGGTGCTGCGCGCGCATCTCCGCTATAGCTGTCGCGACGATTATGGCTGCGAGCCGGCACAGGTCTCCGCCTGGGCGGGCATCCATTATTTCGCGGGGCGACGCGGCTGGGCGGCCGATGGCGCGGGAGAAAATGTGCTGACCTGGCCGGAGGGCAATGCCCGGCTGGCGCGCGCCATGGCTGCGCGTTTCGCGCCCAGGATCGCGCCGGGCCGGATCGTGTTCCGCGCGGCGCGCGACGCGGACGGCGTCGTCATCGACAGTTTCGATGTCGCCAGGAACGCCAGCGTCCGCACGCGCGCCGCCGCCGCGATCCTCGCCATGCCGCATTTCGTCGCGGCGCGGATCGCGCCCGATGTGACCGCGCCCGCCAGGGCCTTTGGCTATGCGCCCTGGTTGATCGCCAATGTCACGGTCGACCGCCATCCCGCCGGGCGTGGCGCGAAACTGGCCTGGGACAATGTTTCCGCCACGTCCGAAGCGCTCGGCTATGTCGTCGCGACACACCAGACGATCGGCGCGCGCCGGAAGGAGACGGTGCTGACCTGGTATCTGCCGCTGTCGAACATGGAGCCCGCCGCCGCGCGCCGCCTGCTGGTCGAGCGTCCGGCCGAGCACTGGCGCCGGATCGTCGCCGACGACCTGCTGGCGACCAATCCCGATCTGGAGGGCGCGATCCGCAGTATCGACCTGTGGCGCTGGGGCCATGCGATGATCCGCCCCGTCCCCGGCTTCATCTGGCAGGCCGCGCCGCAAGCGGCAGCGGTGACGCGCCCGCCCTTCTTCCTGGCGCATTCGGATCTGAGCGGGCTATCGCTGTTCGAGGAAGCGCATTATCGCGGCGTGCTGGCGGCGGAAGATGCGATGCGCTTCACCGGCCACACCCATGAGACGATGCTATGACCCAGCCGATGCCCAGCCCAGCCTATGATGGCCGCCATTTGCTGGCGGACCTGCACGGCTGCACCGGCCTCGACGACATCGCGCTGATCGAAACAGCCTTGCGCGCGGCCGTCGCCGGCGCCGGCGCGACCTTGCTGGAGATCAGGCTGCACGGCTTCGGCCCGGGCCAGGGTGTGACCGGCGTCGCGCTGCTCGCGGAATCGCATATCTCGATCCATAGCTGGCCGGAGCATGGTTACGCCGCGCTCGATTTCTTCCTGTGCGGCACCCGGCACGATCTGGACGCGGCGCTCGCCGCGATCGTCGATCGGCTCCGGCCCGAGCGGGTCGAGCAGCGCACGATCGCCCGCGGCTACGGGATGGCGCCTGCCGGCTGAAGCCAGCCAATTAAGGCACGAAATGCGCCGGGGTGCCCGGCTTCACCATCATCGCCAGTCGCGCTGCATCCCAATTGGTCAGCCGGATGCAGCCATGGCTTTCGGCTCGGCCGATCGATTGCGGCTCGGGCGTGCCATGGATGCCGTAATGCGGCTTGGACAGGTCGATCCAGACCACACCGACCGGGCCGTTGGGGCCAGGCGGCAGCAATGCCTTGCCGTGTTTGGAAGACGCATCCCAGAACAGGTCCGGATTATAGTGGAAGGGCGGATTGTAGGAGACGCCCTTGATCGTCCATTTGCCGATCGGCAGCGGATCATGCTCGCTTCCCATGGTCGCGGGAAATTGCGCGACCAGCCGATCCTTCGCATCGAACACCTTCAGCACGGCTTCGGACTTGTCGACCACCACCCGCTCCGCGCCGGGCTGTGCCGTACCGACGCCCAGCGTGGCGAGCGTCGTCCGCCATTCGGCGTCCTCGACCTTGGCCGCATCGATCGCCGCATCGCCGATATTGGGCACGCGGATCGACAGGCCGGCGCCGATCTTCGTACCGGGCGCGTTGATCGCGATCAGGGTTTCGGTATCGGTATGGAAACGTTCGGCGAGCTTTTCGGCAAGGTTGCGATAGCCGAGCATCGGCAGCTTCGCCTGCGCGGCCGGATCGCGCGGGATGACCGGCGTGAACGGTCCCTTGGCGAAATCGGCTGAGATGGTGACGATGCGGGTCGCGGGAATGTTCGTCCATTCGGCCAGCGCGGTGCGCGTCGGCGCGTCGAGCGTGCCGCTTTTCGCGAGCCCCTTCGATTCCTGGAACCCGCGCAGCGCGGCGGCGAAGGATTGGCCTTCCTTGCCGTCGATCACGCCGGTGCCGAACCCCAGACGATCGAGCACTACCTGCGCCTGCATGATCGGACGCGGCTGGTCGTCGGCGAGCGGTTGCTGCGCCGTCGCGCCCGGCGACGGCGTCGGTTCCGATCGGACGAGGATATGTGGCAGCGCGAAGACGACGGCGCCGATCAGGAGCAGCGTGCCGACAAGCCAGAGGATGATACGCAACAGGCCCTCCCGAATGATCTCATGACGATAACGTTCGGATCCGCGCTTTTATCCACGGCAAGGCCAGTCTTGCCTTGACGGCTCCACCGGGTAGGACATGGGACATGACTCAACGCACCGGCCCGATCTCCGCGTTACGCGATTTCCTGCAAAGCGAGGCCGCCGGCGGAATCGTGCTCATGGCGGCAGCGGCACTGGCGCTGATCGTCGCCAACGGGCCGCTGGCCGAGGCCTATCACCATCTGCTCCACGCCCCCCTGGGGCCGGTGCTGACCGAGAAGCTCGGCCCGATGACCGCGCATCTGTGGATCAATGACGGCCTGATGGCGATCTTCTTCCTGCTCGTCGGGCTGGAGATCAAGCGCGAGTTCGTCGACGGGCGGCTCGCCACCTGGCAGCAGCGCCGCCTGCCCGTGCTCGCCGCCGCCGCCGGCATGGCGGTGCCCGCCATCATCTACCTGATCGCGGCCGCGCGCGACCCCGGGCTGGCGGCCGGCTGGGCGATCCCGGCGGCGACCGACATCGCCTTCGCCATCGGCGTGCTGGCCCTGCTCGGCAGCCGCGCGCCGACCTCGCTCAAGCTGTTCCTGACCACCGTCGCGATCGTCGACGACATGGGCGCGGTCGCGATCATCGCGATCGCCTATACCGCCAAGATCAACCTGATCGCGCTCGCCGCCGCCGCGGTGATCCTGGCGGGCATGATGCTGCTCAACCGTCGCGGCGTGATGGCGCTCACCCCCTATATGATCGGCGCGGCATTGCTCTGGTATGCGGTATTGCTCTCGGGTGTGCACGCCACCATCGCGGGCGTGCTCGCGGCCTTCGCCATTCCCATCAAGCGCACCCCGGGCGCCCCGGATGCCGTGGATTCGCCGTTGCACCGGCTTGAACACGCGCTCCATCCGAGCGTCGCCTATGCCATCGTGCCGCTGTTCGGTTTCGCCAATGCCGGCGTCTCCCTGGCCGGCATGGGGCCGTCGCAATTGCTCGCGCCGCTGCCGCTCGGCATTGCCGCCGGGCTGTTCCTGGGCAAGCAGATCGGCATCTTCGGCAGCATCTGGCTGGCGGTGAAATTCGGCATCGCCGGCAAGCTGCGCGGCGCCACATGGCTGCAGATCTACGGCGTCTCGCTGATGTGCGGCATCGGTTTCACGATGAGCCTGTTCATCGGCGCCCTCGCCTTTCCCGGCGACCCGCTGCTGATCGAGGAAGCCAAGATCGGCGTGCTGCTCGGCTCGCTGCTGTCGGCGATCGTCGGCTTCGCGGTGCTCCGCTTCGCGCCGGCACATGCCGCGTACGAGATGGAGGAAGCGGAGATGTCACGCGAGATCGATGCGGACGGCGATGCGCGATGCGAGGATGAGACAAACCAACCCCTCCCCCGTTCGGGCTGAGCTTGTCGAAGCCCGAACCGGAAAAAGCTACGCCTGCCCCGACACCCCGAAGCGCCGGCGATAATCGCCCGGCGGCAATCCGGTCACCTTGTTGAACACCTTGCGAAAGGCGCCAGGGTCCTCATAGCCGACCGACCAGGCGATCTGATCGACCGGGCGGTTAGTGAACTCCAGCAGTTCGCGCGCTTTTCCCACCCGCAGCTTCTGCGTATATTCGGTCGGCTTCAGCCCTGTCGCGGCGCGGAAGCGGCGAAGGAATGTGCGTTCCTCCATATGCGCCTCCGCCGCCATTTCGCGCACGCCCACGTCGCGCGCACCCTTGGCCTGCAGCCAGTGCTGCACTTTCAGGATCGCCTCGTCGCCATGGGTGAGCGTCGGCGCGAAGCTGCTGTAATGCCGCTGCTCGCGCCCGGCCGGATCGATCAGCAGGAACTTGCCGGTTTCCATCATCACCGTTGGCCCCAGCAAGCGATCGACCAAGCGCATGCCGAGGTCGGTCCACGCCATCAGCCCACCCGCGGTGATGATGTCGCCATCCTCGATCACCATCTTGTCAGGATCGACCATCACGTCGGGAAAGCGTTCGCGAAAGGCGTCGACAAAGGCCCAATGGGTGGTGACCCGCCGTCCGGCAAGCAATCCGGTGGACGCCAGCAGGAACGCGCCGCCGCAATTGGAGACGAGCGTGGCGCCCTGGGCATGCCGATTGAGCAGCCAACGCGCGTAGGGCGCGGCCTCCTCCGGCGTGACCGGGCCGGACAGCCGCCCCGGCACGATCAGCACCTGCGGCTCTCCATCGCTGCCCGGATCGGTGTCGAAACAGCGCATGAAGCCGCCATCGTCATCGCGCCGCCAATGGCTGACCCTCAATCGCTGGCCACCATGCTTCTCGGAGAAGCTGCCGGCGATCGCGAGCAGATCGGTCATGCCGTGGATCATCGCCATCTGACAATCCGGATAGAGCATCAATCCGACTTCCGCCCTTGACGGGTTCGCCACGGTCCGCGCCATCGTCATACCTTTGTCAGTTTTGGCCTGTCTTATGTCGGATACGCCAATCCTGATCGTTCCGGAAGCGGCCTATCTCCTGTCCATCGGCGGCGGAAACGCACCGAAAGTCTCGGAAACCCAGTATTTCGAAAGGATCGAACGATGAGCACGATCACCACCAGGGACGGCACCCGCATCTTCTACAAGGACTGGGGCAGCAAGGACGCCCAGCCTATCGTCTTCTCGCATGGCTGGCCGCTCAGCGCCGATGCGTGGGACGGGCAGATGGTGTTCTTCGCCAATCAGGGCTTCCGCACCATCGCGCACGACCGCCGTAGCCATGGCCGATCGGATCAGGTGTGGAACGACAACACCATGGATCAATATGCCGACGATCTCGGTGAACTGCTCGACCAGCTCGACCTGGAGAACGTCATCCTGGTCGGCCATTCGACAGGCGGCGGCGAAGTGACCCGCTATCTTGGCCGTCATGGCACCGCCCGCGTCGCCAAGGTGGTGCTGGTCGGCGCGGTTCCCCCGCTGATGCTGAAGACCGAGGCCAATCCCGGCGGCCTGCCGATCGATGTGTTCGACGGCATCCGCAAGGGCACCTATGACAACCGCTCGCAGTTCTTCAAGGATCTGACGATCCCCTTTTACGGCTATAACCGCGACGGCGCGACGATCTCCGAAGGCATCCGCGAGGAATTCTGGCGGCAGGGCATGATGGGCGGGCTCAAGGGCCAGCTCGACTCGATCCGCGCCTTTTCCGAAAGCGACTTCACCGAGGATCTCAAGAAGATCGATCGTCCCACCTTGATCGTCCATGGCGATGACGACCAGATCGTGCCCATCGGCGCTTCCGCGCTGATGTCCGCCAAGCTGGTCCAGGGTTCGATCCTCAAGATCTACGAAGGCGCCGACCACGGCCTGCCCCAGACCCAGCAGGACCGCTTCAACGCCGACCTGCTCGCCTTCTTCCGCAACTGAATTTTCCGGACGGGCGGAGTCTGCTCCGCCCGTCTCTCAAGGAGACAAAAGATGACCAAGGGAACCGCACTCGTCACCGGCGCCTCCACCGGCATCGGCGCCACCTATGCCGATCGCCTCGCCCGGCGCGGCCATGACCTGATCCTCGTCGCGCGCAGCGCCGACAAGCTCGAAGCGCTCGCGCAGCGGCTCCGCGCCGAGACCGGCGTCGCGGTCGAGATCCTGCCCGCCGACCTGTCGGACGCGGCCGGCCTCGCGACCGTCGAACAGCGGCTGCGCGACGACGCGGCGGTCACGCTGCTCGTCAACAATGCCGGCATCGCCGGCGAAGGCCAGATCGCGACCGCCGATCCCGCGCTGCTGACGACGATGATCAATCTCAACGTCACCGCCGTCACCCGGCTGACCGCAGCGGTCGCGCCGGGTTTCGCAGCCCAGGGCAATGGCACGATCGTCAACATCACCTCGGTCACCGCGCTGATGCCCGAAGCGTTCACCTCGGTCTATCCGGCGACCAAGGCCTTCGTGCTCGCATTCAGCGAAGCGATCGCCGCCGAACTGGGCCCCAGGGGCGTGCGCGTCCAGGCCGTGCTGCCGGGCATCACCCGCACCGCGATCTGGGAAAAGGAAAGCCTTGAGCACATCCCGGCCGAGATGATCATGGAGGTCGATGAAATGGTCGACGCGGCGCTCGCCGGGCTCGACCTGGGCGAGGCCGTCACCATCCCCGCCCTGCCCGATATCGCCGGCTGGGACGCCTTCGTGGCCGCCCGCACCGCGCTGCGCCCCGGCCTGTCGCTCGCGCACGCCGCACCGCGCTATCGCTGATGTTTCCACATCGAAATGAAATACCTAGGCACGGCGGCGGATCATAGTAGCATGCCGCCGCTGCCTCCCTCTGACGGAGTCGACCGATGATCCTGCTCCTTGCCCTCCTGATCGGCGTAATCGCCGGACTTCGCGCAATGACCGCGCCCGCCGCGGTCAGCTGGGCCGCCGCTTCCGGCTGGCTGAACCTCGATGGAAGCTGGCTCGCCTTTCTGGGCTATCGCTTCACCCCCTGGATCCTCACCCTGCTCGCGCTCGGCGAACTGGTGACCGACCAGCTCCCCTCCACCCCCAGCCGCAAGGTGCCCGTCCAGTTCGGCACGCGCATCCTGATGGCGGCCGTCACCGGCGGCGCCATCGGCGCCTCGGGCGGATCGCTCTGGGCGGGCCTCGCCGCCGGCGCGATCGGCGCGGTGATCGGCACCTATGGCGGTGCGGCAGCGCGCGGCAAGCTGGCGGCGCTGTTCGGATCGGACCGGCCGGCCGCGATCATCGAAGATGTCGTCGCGATCGGCGGCGCCTGGCTCATCCTCTCGGCGGTGGCTTCGGCATGAGCCGCCGGTTCGACGCGATCATCGTCGGCGCGGGCCAGGCCGGCCCGTCGCTGGCGGGCCGGCTGACCGCTGCCGGCATGAGCGTGGCGCTGATCGAGCGCAAGCTGATCGGCGGCACCTGCGTCAACACCGGCTGCATGCCCACCAAGGCGCTGGTCGCCAGCGCCTACGCCGCGCATCTCGCGCGGCGCGGGCGCGATTTCGGTGTCGAGACCGGCCCGGTCGCGATCGACATGAAACGGATCCGGGAACGCGCCGACACCGTTTCCGCCAATGCCCGCACCAACAATGAAAAATGGCTGCGCGGCATGGAGCGGCTGACGCTCATCATGGGGCACGCCCGTTTCACCGGCCCCGACAGGATGGAGGTGAATGGCGAGGAGATCTCCGCACCGAGCATCTTCCTCAATGTCGGCGGCCGCGCCAATGTGCCCGATTTCCCGGGCGTGAATGATGTCGACTATCTGACCAACGTCTCGATCCTGCAGCTCGATACGCTGCCCGAGCATCTGGTCGTCGTCGGCGGCAGCTATATCGGGCTCGAGTTCGCCCAGATGTACCGGCGGTTCGGGGCGAAGGTCACGATCGTCGAAAAAGGCCCGCGCCTCGTCTCGCGCGAGGACGAGGACGTGTCCGAAGCGATCCGCGAGATCATGGAAGCCGAGGGCATCACCGTCCGCACCGGCGCCGAATGCATCAGCTTCGCTCCGCACGCGGACGGTATCGAGGTCGGCGTCGACTGCAATTCGGGCAGCCCCACCGAAATCGGATCGCACGCGCTGCTCGCGGTGGGGCGGAGGCCCAACACCGACGATCTGGGGCTCGATGCCGCCGGCGTCGCGGTGGATGCGCGCGGCTATATCGGCGTGAACGATACCCTGGAGACCAATGTGCCCGGCATCTGGGCGATGGGCGATTGCAACGGCCGCGGTGCGTTCACCCACACCGCCTATAATGATTACGAGATCATCGCCGCCAATCTGCTCGATGGCGCCGACCGGAAGCTGAGCGACCGTATCCTCGGCTATGCGCTCTACATCGATCCGCCGCTCGGCCGCGTGGGGCTGAGCGAGGGCGAAGCGCGCCGGAGCGGCCGGCCGCTACTCATCTCCAAACGGCCGATGACGCGCGTCGGCCGCGCGATCGAGAAGAGCGAGACCAAAGGCTTCATGAAGATCCTGGCGGACGCCGAGACCAGGAAGATCCTGGGCACCGCGATCCTCGGCACCGGTGGGGACGAGGCGATCCACGGGATTCTCGACATGATGAACGCCGATGTCGATTATGGCGTGCTGCAATGGGCAGTGCCCATCCATCCAACGGTATCGGAGCTGATCCCGACCGTGCTGGGGGATCTGAAACCGGTGGACTGACACTTTGAACGCATCATCCGTTCGGTTCGAGCAGCATCGAGCGAAGTCGAGATGCGGCTGTCGAGAACACCCTCCGACTCTCACCGCAACCGAGGTTCTCGACTGCGCTCGAACCGAACGGGAAGAGATCAAAAATCGACGGCGATCCCCTTCAACTCCCAATCGCCATAACGCACCGGATCGCGCCCCAGCGGATCTTCTTCCGGTCGTTTCAGCTCTTCCGGTTCGGGCACCGGCGGGCTTTTCGACAGATGGGCCGGTGGCTTCACATGGTCTGGGCGGCGGCCGGTCATCTCATCATCCTCGATATTGCAGCGGAAGCGCTCGCCCCCCACATTGGGGATCGAAGGAGCGAATGCCAAGTGAACGGTTTCAAGACGACGATGCTGCTGGCGGCCTTGACCGCGCTTTTCATGGGGCTGGGCTATACGCTGGGCGGCAGCGGCGGCGCGCTGATCGCGCTGCTGGTCGCCGCCGGCATGAACCTGTTCACCTATTGGAATGCCGACAAGATCGTTCTGCGCATGCACAATGCACGCGAGGTCGATGCCGCGAGCGCGCCCGAGTTCGTCGGCATGGTCAGCCAGCTCGCCACGCGCGCCGGGCTGCCGATGCCGCGCGTCTACATCATCGACGATCCGCACCCCAATGCGTTCGCCACCGGCCGCAACCCCGAGAATGCGGCGGTCGCGGCGACCAGCGGCCTGTTGAACATGCTCAACCGCGACGAGATTGCCGGCGTGATGGCGCATGAACTGGCGCATGTCCGCAACCGCGACACGCTGGTGATGACGATGGTCGCGACCATAGCCGGCGCGATCTCGATGCTCGCCAATTTCGGGCTGCTCTTCCGTTCGGGAGACAATCGCGGCAATATGCTGGCGACGCTTTTGGCGGTGTTCGTCGCGCCCTTTGCCGCGATGATCGTCCAGCTCGCGATCAGCCGTACACGCGAATATGGCGCGGATCGCGGCGGCGCCGAAATCTCGGGCAATCCCCGCGCGCTCGCCTCCGCGCTCGCCAAGCTGGCGCAGGGCGCCGCCCGCGTGCCCAATCAGTTCATCGATCGCAATCCGGCAGCCGCCCAGCTCTACATCGTGCCGGCGCTGAGCGGCCGTGGCGGCGACAGCCTGTTCTCCACCCATCCCGACACGCAGAACCGGATCGACGCGCTGGAGCGGATCGCGGGTGAGATGGGCCTGCACAGCCCGCCGCCGCTGTTCGACCAGCCGGCCCGCCGGCAAAGCGCGGTTCCTTCATCGACACGCGCCAGACGCGGTAGCGCGCTCGATCCGCTGCGGCGGAAATGACGGCCGGGATTTGACATCGCGCGTCCCCGGTCGGAGGGGAGAGCGATGAAGCCCCGCTATCCCGCCCCGACTCCAGGCCTGGCCGCGCGCCGCGCCGCGCTGAAGCTGCTCGATGCCGTGCTCCGCCGCGGACAGCCGCTCGAAACAGCGCTCCATGCCGCGACGCAGGGCATCGACAAGCCGGAAGACCGGGCGCTCGCCCATGCCATCGCCGCCGAAGCGCTGCGTCGCCTGCCCGATCTCGACGCGCTGATCGACGGCGCGACCGCGAAGATCCTGCCGGAGGATGCCAAGGCGCGGAGCGTGCTGCGTATCGCGCTGGTCCAGGCGCTGGCGCTGGGCACCCCGCCCCATGCCGCGATCTCGACGGTGTTGCCTTTGGTCGATGGCGGCCCGAAGCGGCTGGTGCATGGCGTGTTCGGCAGCCTGATGCGCGGCGGCGCCACCTTGCCCGAACATCCGGCATTGCCGCCCCACGTGCGCGATCGCTGGTCCGCCCATTGGGGCGACGCGATGGTCGCCGCGGTCAGTCCGGCGCTGGCGGCGCCCCCGCCGCTCGATCTGACCCTGAAGGATCCGGCGGAAACCGCGCGCTGGACCGATGAACTCGCGGGAACCAGCCTGGCGCCCGGCCATGTCCGCGTGGCCGATAATGGTCCGGTGAAAGGGCTGCCCGGCTTCGACGCCGGCGCCTGGTGGGTGCAGGATCTCGCTGCATCGCTGCCCGCGCGGTTGCTGGGATCGGGCGACGACGTCGCGCTCGATCTGTGCGCGGCGCCCGGCGGCAAGGCGCTCCAGCTCGCCGCCTCGGGCTGGCGCGTGAAGGCGCTCGACCGCAGCGCGCGACGGCTGGAGCGCGTTGCGGAAAATGCCGCGCGGATCGGGCTGCCGCTCGATATCGTCACCGCCGATGCGCTCGAATGGGCGCCGGATGGCCCGGTACGCGCCATCCTGCTGGATGCGCCCTGCACGGCAACGGGAATTTTCCGGCGCCATCCCGACGTGCTTTACCGGATCGGCGAGAAGGAGATCGCCGAGATGGCGGCCTTGCAGGGCCGGATGCTGGCGCGCGCAGTCGACTGGCTCGCGCCAGGCGGACGGCTGGTTTATGCGACCTGCTCGCTCGAACCCGAGGAAGGCGAAAACGGGATCGAGGCGTTGCTCGCCGCGCGCGCCGATATCGCGATCGACCCTGTCAGCCCCGACGAATTGCCCGCCGGCATATCGCCGCACGCGCGCGGCTGGGTCCGTACCCTGCCGGGCATGCTGGCCGAACAGGGCGGGCTCGACGGCTTCTTCATGGCGCGGCTGATCCGGCGATAGCATTTGGCGGATATCCCGTGCTTGCCCGCGCGCGGCCCCTTGGCTAAGGCCCGGGGTTCCATGACCCATCCTATCCGCATCGCGCCATCCATCCTCTCCGCCGACTTCGCCCGCCTGGGTGAGGAAATCCGCGCCATCGACGCGGCCGGAGCCGACTGGATCCATGTCGACGTGATGGACGGCCATTTCGTGCCCAACATCACCATCGGCCCGGCGGTGGTGAAGGCGCTTCGCCCACACACGGCCAAGCCGTTCGACGTTCATCTGATGATCTCGCCGGTCGATGCCTATCTTGAAGCCTTTGCCGAAGCGGGCGCCGACATCCTGACCGTCCATCCCGAGGCCGGCCCGCACACGCACCGCACCGTCCAGGCGATCAAGGCGCTGGGCAAGATGGCGGGCGTGGTGCTCAATCCCGCGACCCCGGCCAAGATGCTCGACTATCTGATCGAGGATGTCGATCTGGTGCTGGTGATGAGCGTCAATCCCGGCTTCGGCGGCCAGAGCTTCATCGAAAGCCAGCTTCGCAAGATCGAGGCGATCCGCAAGATGATCGACAAGACCGGCAAGGACATCAGGCTGGAAGTCGATGGCGGCATCGACCTGAACACCGCGCCGCGCGCCATCGCGGCGGGCGCCGACACCCTCGTCGCCGGCACCGCGACCTTCCGCGGCGGCCCCGAGCGCTATGCCGCCAATATCGAGGCGCTGAGGGGCGGGTGAGCGCCGATCCGCCCATCGGAAGGGGCGCCGACGGCATCGAGCAGGGCAAACGGCTCGTGCGGCTCGGCGACAAGGGGCTTTCCCTGGCCGAGCGGCTGACCGCGCGCCTTCACCGGCTGAGCTGGCGGACGCCGCTTCACGCGCTTCGCTTGAAGGGCCGCCATCCACTCAAGCTGATGGCGGTGCCCGACGATCCGATCATGGGCGATGCGCGCGGCGGCCGATCGCTGCTGGCGGGCACGTTCCTGTTTCGTGGCGAGCGGCTGGAACTGGCCGATCTCGACTTCGCCCGGCTCGACGCCTCGCCCGGCCTCGCCGAGCATATCCACAGTTTCGCCTGGCTGCGCGATCTCTCGACGGTGGCCACGCGCGAGCAAGGCGCGCCGATCGCCGAAGCCGTGATGCGCAAATGGACGGCGCGCCATGCCGAGCAGGTGAGCGACCTCGCCTGGCGGCCCGATCTGTGGGGCAAGCGCATCCTGTTCTGGACCGCGCATGCACCGCTGATCCTGTCGAGCCACGACCTGATCTATCGTTCGGCCGTGCTTAACGCGCTCGCGCGCGGTGCCCGGCATCTCGATCGCGGCGCCGACAAGGCCGAACCCGGCGTGCCGCGCATCGCCGCCTGGGCGGGGCTGACGGCGGCGGGACTGCTGATTCCGGGATCGGGCACGCGCCTCGCCTCCGCCGAAGCCGGCCTGGCGCGCGCGTTGCAGACCGGGCTCTTCTCCGATGGCGGCGTCGTCTGCCGTTCTCCGTCGGGCCAGATCGAAGCGGTGATGCTGCTGTCGATGCTGCTCGCCGTCTACGATGTCCGCCGCCAGACTCCGCCCGATATTCTCGAAGCGGCGATCGGACGGACGGTGCCCGCCCTGCTCGGCGTCACCCATGGCGATGGTGGACTGGCGAGCTTCCAGGGCAGCGCCCCCCTGCCCCCCGAAAAAGTGTCCGCCGTGATCGAAGCGTCGGGCATCCGTACCCGGCCGCAGCGCCAGCCGCGCGAATGGGGCTATCACCGGCTCTCGGGCGGCGCGACCGTGCTGATCGTCGATGCCGGGCCACCGCCGGTCAGCCGGCTCAGCGCCGGCGGCTGCGCATCGACGCTCGCCATCGAAATGTCCGATGGGCCGCACCGGCTGATCGTCAACTGCGGCGGATCGCGCGAGTCGAGCGCCTATGTTCCCAGCCGGTTGACTGCGGGACTGCGATCGAGCGCCGCGCATTCGACGTTGATCGTCGCGGACAGCAACAGCACCGCGATCCATGCCGATGGCTCGATGGGGCGCGGCGTCGCCGAGATCGAGCTCGACCGTCGCGAACTCGATACCGGCAGCCGGATCGAGGCCAGCCATGACGGCTATGCCCGGCGCTTCGGCTTCATCCATCGCCGCCTGCTCGCGCTGACCTCCGACGGCAAGGAATTGCGTGGCGAGGATACGCTGTTGCCCGCGCCGCATCGCAAGCGCGCCGATACGACGGCATTTTCGGTGCGTTTCCACCTGGCGCCGAAGGTGGAGGCATCCCCTACCGCCGACGGCATGGGCGCGCTGCTCCGCATCGGCCAGGGCGCGCTGTGGCAGTTCCGCTGTCGCGGCGGCGCGCTCACCATCGAAGACAGTATCTGGGTGGATGCCGATGGCCGCCCGCACAACACGGTCCAGCTTGCCGTCGCGGCAGAGGTGACGGCGGAAGGCGGAGCGATCGGCTGGGTGCTCAAGCGCGCCGGTTAGGGCTTGTTTGGCAAATGTGCGGAAGAGCACATTTCCAAGGCCGCACCAGCCCGCTCCCTTTTCTTCGCGGGGAAAAGAAGTAGAGGGCATTCGAAATGCTCAGCCCGAACGGATTCGGGGCAATTCAGGGATTCAAGATGACCGACGTGAAGATCACCCGCGCGCTCCTTTCGGTGTCCGACAAGAGCGGCCTTGCGAAACTGGGCGCCGTGCTGGCGCGCCATGGCGTCGAGCTGGTTTCGACCGGGGGCACGGCCAAGGCGCTGCGCGACGCCGGTCTTGCGGTCAAGGACATCTCCGATCTGACCGGTTTTCCCGAGATGATGGACGGACGCGTCAAGACGCTGCACCCCAAGGTGCATGGCGGCCTGCTCGCGGTGCGCGACGATGCCGCACATGTCGCCTCGATGGAAGAACATGGCATCGGCCCGATCGATCTGGTCGTCGTCAATCTCTACCCCTTCGCGCAGACGGTGGCCAAGGGCGCCGAGCGCGACGAGATCATCGAGAATATCGATATCGGCGGACCTTCGATGGTCCGTTCGGCCGCGAAAAACCACGCGCATGTCGCGATCGTCACGGATCCCGCCGACTATGCCGAGCTGATCGCGGCGCTCGACGACAATGGCGGGGAGACCGGCCTCGCCTTCCGCCGGCGCCTGGCCGCCAAGGCCTTCGCCGCCACCGCCGAATATGATTCGATGATCGCATCATGGTTCGCCTTCGTCGACCAGGGCGAGATGTTCCCGGCCAAACTGACCGTGCCGTTCCGCATCGGCCAGTCGCTGCGCTATGGCGAGAATCCGCACCAGTCCGCGGCGCTCTACCTGCCTGCCTTCGCGCCGGGCGGATCGCTCGCCGATCATCGCCAGGTGCAGGGCAAGGAACTGTCGTACAACAATCTCAACGATGCCGATGCCGCGCTCGAACTGGTTTCGGAATTCCGCGACGGGCCACCGACCGTGGTGATCGTCAAGCACGCCAATCCGTGCGGCGTGGCGAGCGGCGATACGCTGATCGAGGCGTACAAGGCCGCGCTCGAATGCGACAGCGTCTCCGCCTTCGGCGGCATCATCGCGGTCAACCGACCGCTCGATGGCGCGACGGCGGAAGCGATCTCGGGCATCTTCACCGAAGTCGTCGCCGCTCCCGATGCCGACGCCGATGCGCTGGCGGTGTTCGCGAAGAAGAAGAATCTCCGCCTGCTGCTCACCGGGCCGCTCGGCGATCCGGCGCGCGGCGGCATGACGCTGAAGACGATCGCGGGCGGCGCGCTCGTCCAGTCGCGCGACAATGGCCGGATCACGCGCGATGCGCTGAAGGTGATGACCAAGCGCCAGCCGACCGAACAGGAACTGACCGACTGCCTGTTCGCCTGGACCGTCGCCAAGCACGTCAAGTCGAACGCGATCGTCTATGCCAAGGACGGCGCGACCGCCGGCATCGGCGCCGGGCAGATGAACCGCCGCGATTCGGCGCGCATCGCCGCCGCGAAGGCGAAGGAAGCCGCCGAAACCTATGGCTGGGAAGCGCCGCGCACGATCGGTTCGGCCGTGGCCTCCGATGCGTTCTTCCCCTTCTCTGACGGATTGCTCGCCGCGGTCGAAGCCGGTGCCACCGCCGTCATCCAGCCGGGCGGCTCGATCCGCGACGACGAAGTGATCGCCGCCGCCGACGAAGCCGGCCTGGCGATGGTCTTCACCGGCATGCGCCACTTCCGGCATTGAGGAAGCCAGAGGGCTTGCTTCCCAAGCCTTCTGAGCATCCAGCTTCATCCCCCAAAGCGTCATGCCAGCGAAGGCTGGCATCTTGCGGGCAATTCAGCGCTAGGGCCTCCAGCAGACCCCAGCTTTCGCTGGGGTGACGCGCTTTGTCGGCGTCAGGCCCGCTTTTCCTTCATCCGGAACAGCGCGCGATCGTCGGGCCCGAAACCGCGCGTCCAGATGACATAGCCATAGGCGCCCAGGATCAGCGGAATGCCGAGCCCGAGTTCGAGCCATTCGGGAAGCTGGGTCACCACATAACCGACGATGATCGCCACGGCCGCCGCCCAGATCAGCGCCCAGCGCCAGCCGTTGACGGGCGAATCGAGCAACCGCGAAAGCAGCCGCGCCTTGACGATCGACGCCAGGCCGAGCGCGCAGCACAGCGCAGCCGGCGGACCGGCCGCCACCCAGAGCGCGGGCCAGCCCATTTCCTGAATGGCGAGGATGAAGACGACGCTCAGCAGCGCCTGGATGACGATCATCACCAGCGAGATCATCATGTTGCGATGGCGTGCGACATAGATCAGCGCCGATTCGCTGACCACGGCGGTCGCGGCGACAACCTCGGCGCCAAGCAGGAAAGCGAGCGCGCCGACGCCGCCGACGAAGCCGGGGCCGACCAGACCCATCACGCCCTCACCCGGAATGCCGAGCGCCAGCGCGATCCCGGCCTGCGCGGCGATGATCCAGAAACCGACCTGGCTGACCTGACGCGCGACCGCCGCGCGATCGCCCGCCTCCAGATTGCGCGTGATCACCGGCCCCAGAATCGGATCGAAGCTGGTCTTGAGCTTCTGCGGCAGCGAGGCGACCTGCTGCGCGACATAATAGATGCCGACGATCGCGGGCGAGACGAACAGGCCGAGAATGGCCAGGTCGAGCCGGCGCGACCCCCATTCGACCGCGTCGGCGGCCGCCAGCGGCATGTTCTGGCGCATCAGCCGAACGATCGGTGCCGGGCGCGGCCGCCAGCCGTGCGGCACGCCATAGCTGCGGAAAAAGGGCCAGAGCGACGCGAGCAGCGCCGCGACCATCGACACCGCATAGGCGATGATCAGCCCGTCGCGCGTCGAGTAAAAGGCCAGGCCGAAGGCGGCGATGCTGATCGTCCAGGGTTCGATCACCGAACGCGCCCGCACCGTCGCCGCGATATCGAAGCGATAGGCGAGCGCCGCGAGCGTCAGATCCGAACCGACCAGCGCGAAGATGGTGAGCGGCAGCAGCAGTTCCAGCCCGTTGATCTGGCTGTTCGGAAACATCGCCTGGGGGAAGATCATCAGGATCCCGGCCACGACGACCGACGCCAGCCCGCCCACCAGCAGCGCATCCCATACGACATGGACGTGCGGCCGATCGGTCTTCGACAATTGCTCCGCCAGCCCGCGCTTCAGGCCGAACGTGGCGATCTGCGCCGCGAACTCGACGACGAGCACGGCATAGGCGAAACGCCCGAGCGCCTCCTCACCATACCAGCGCCCCGCGATGAACAGGAAGGGCAGCCGCGCGGCCAGGCGCAGCAGGAAGCCGAAGAAATTGGTCCGGCCGCCCTTGGCGAGCGCCTGGATATCCTCGGTGGTTTCGGCGGGCGCGGTCAACGCCACACCCTGTCATTCCCGCGAAAGCGGGAATCCAGTGCAGTGCCTGTTGCGGCAATGCGTCGGACGCTCCGATCTGGATTCCCGCTTCCGCGGGAATGACAAGGACGGGTCGTCGAAACCCGGATCAATGCGCAGCGCCCCAGCTAAGGCCGGTGCCGATCTCGACGCCCAGCGGCACCGACAGCGTCACCGCCGGCTCGGCCGCGGTCGCCATGACGCGTTCGATCACCGGCTTCGCGCGCTCGACATCGCCTTCGGGCAATTCGAACACCAGTTCGTCGTGCACCTGCAACAGCATCTTCACATCAGGCAGGCCGGCATCGCGCAGCGCCGGCCCCATGCGCGCCATCGCCCGCTTGATGATGTCGGCGCTGGTGCCCTGGATCGGCGCGTTGATCGCGGCGCGTTCGGCGCCTTGGCGCTCGTGCTGGACGCTCGACTTGATCCGCGAGAAATGCGTCTTGCGCCCGAACAATGTGGTGGTGAAACCGCACTCACGCACGCTCGACAGCGTTTCCGCGATATAGTTGCGAATGCCGGGGAAACGGTCGAAATAGCGATCGATCATCGCCTGCGCCTCGTCCGGCGCGATCTCCAGCCGCCCGGCCAGGCCCCAGCGCGAAATACCGTAGAGAATCGCGAAATTGATCGTCTTGGCGCGCGCGCGGGTGTCGCGATTGACCTCCCCGAACAATTCCTGCGCGGTCATGTTGTGAATGTCGTCGCCGCGCAGGAAGGCCTCGCGAAGCTGCGGCACATCCGCCATATGCGCGGCGAGCCGCAGCTCGATCTGGCTATAGTCGGCGGAAAGCAGGACATTGCCGGGCTCGGCGACGAACGCGTCGCGGATGCGCCGCCCCGCTTCGGTGCGGATCGGGATGTTCTGCAGATTGGGATCGTTGGAGGAAAGCCGCCCCGTCTGCGCGCCGGTCAGCGAATAGCTGGTATGGACGCGTCCGGTCTCCGCCTTGATCTCGGCCTGGAGCGAATCGGTATAGGTCGACTTGAGCTTGGAGAGCTGGCGCCAGTCGAGCACCTTGCGCACCATCTCGACGCCGGGCCCGCCATCCTTGTCGGCGGCGATGCGCTCCAGTTCGTTGACGTCGGTCGAATAGACGCCGGACTTGCCCTTGCGGCCGCCCTTCAGCCCCATCCGATCGAACAATATGTCGCCAAGCTGCTTGGGGCTGCCGATAGTGAAGGGCACGCCGGCGATCGCGTGGATCTCCTTCTCCAGCTCGACGATCTGCCCGGAGAATTCAGCCGAGAGCCGTGCCAGTTCCTCACGGTCTACCTTGATGCCCTCGCGCTCCATGCCTGAAAGCACTGGCACCAGCGGCCGATCGACCATTTCATAGACGCGGGTGACATGCTCGGGCGAAAGCCGTGGCTTCAGGCGCCGCCACAGCCGGAGCGTGACGTCCGCATCCTCGGCGGCGTAGCGCGTCGCCTCGCGCAACGGCACTTCGTGGAAACCCTTTTGCGACTTGCCGGTGCCCACCACATCCTTGAACGCGATGCAGCTATGGTCGAGATGCGTCGCCGCCAATTCGTCCATGCCGTGGCCGTGCAGACCGGCGTCGAGGTTGAAGCTCATCACCATCGTGTCGTCGACCGGCGTTACCGAGACACCCTGGCGACCAAGGATGCTGATGTCGTATTTGGCGTTGTGCCCGATCTTGAGCACCGCCGGATCCTCGAACAGCGGCTTCAGCCGGGCAAGCGCCTGATCGGTCGGGATCTGTTCCGGCGTTTCGGAAAGCAGATCGTTGCCGCCATGGCCGAGCGGTATGTAGCACGCCCTGTTGGGCGCGGTCGCCAGGCTGATGCCGACCAGCCGCGCCATCGCGCCGAGCCCGTCGGTTTCGGTGTCGAACGCGACGAAGCCCCGCGCGGTCGCTTCCTCCACCCAGCGGTCGAGCGCCGCGAGATCGGTCACGCTTTCATAAGCGTCATGATCGCAGGGCGGATCGGCGGGCAGTTCGATCGTCGATGCGGGCGCGGGCTGCGGCGCATCGACGCCACCGCCGCCGCCGCCCAGCCGCATCAACAGCGACTTGAAACCATGATGATCGAGGAACGCCCGTAGCGGCGCCTCGGGGATGCCCTTGAGCGCCAGATCCTCCAGCGGATCGGGCAAGGGCACATTGCTGGCGAGCTCGACCAGCTTGCGCGATAAGCGCGCCATTTCGGCATGCTCGATCAGATTGTCGCGCAGCTTGCCGGCCTTCATCGTCGGCGCGGCAGCCAACACCGCCTCGACATCGCCATGTTCGAGGATCAGCTTCGACGCGGTCTTGGGGCCGACGCCGGGCACGCCGGGCACATTGTCGACACTGTCGCCCATCAGCGCGAGCACGTCGCCGAGCTGGTGCGGCATCACGCCGAATTTCTCGACGACCGCTTCGGCGCCCAGCCGCCGGTTGTTCATCGTGTCGTACATGTCGAGGCCGGGTTCGATCAGCTGCATCAGATCCTTGTCGGAACTGACGATCGTCACCTGCCAGCCCTGCGCCAGCGCCGCCTTCGCATAGCTTGCGATCAGGTCGTCGGCTTCCCAGCCTTCCTCCTCGATGCACGGCAGCGAGAAAGCGCGCGTCGCATCGCGGATCATCGGGAACTGGGGAATCAGGTCTTCGGGCGGCGGCGGACGCTGCGCCTTGTACTTGTCGTAAAGTTCGTTGCGGAAGGTGTGCGACGACTTGTCGAGCACCACCGCCATATGCGTCGGCCCGTCGGCCTTGTGCACTTCGTCGGCGAGCTTCCACAGCATCGCGGTATAGCCGTAGACGGCGCCGACCGGCTCGCCATGCTTGTTGGTGAGCGGCGGCAGCCGGTGATAGGCGCGGAAGATGTAGCCGGAGCCGTCGACGAGATAGAGATGGTTGCTGGCCATGCGCGCGGGGATAGCCGAACGCGACTGGCGCCGCCACTCCCCCCGGATTAATGTGACCTTCGATCGAAGGGAAAAATCATGACACGCCGGATGCTGCTTGCGCTGTTCGCGCTGCTTGGACTGTTCGCGCCCATCACGGCGCAGGCGAAGGGCTTCGCGTCGGACCGAATCACCGTGACGGTCGAAGGCAAGGGCCCCGACGTGATCCTGATCCCCGGCCTCACCTCCAGCCCCGCCGCCTGGAAATATGCGGTGCCGGCGGTGCCGGGCTATCGCTATCATCTGGTGCAGGTGAAGGGGTTCGCGGGCACGGCGGCCGACGGCAACGCCGGGGGAGATCTGCTCGCGGGCGTGACGACGGAGATCGCGCGCTATATCGCCGAAGCGAAGCTCAAGCGCCCGGCGGTGATCGGCCATTCGATGGGCGGCACGATCGCACTGATGATCGGCGCGCGCCATCCCGCCGCGATCTCTCGCCTGATGGTCGTCGATCAGGTGCCCTTCATGGGCATGATGTTCGGCCCGCCGGGCAGCACCGGCGAAACCATCCGCCCGACCGCCGACGCGATACTCGCACAGATGCGCAGCAACAGCACCGAAGCACGCGAAAAGTCGATCGGCGCGATGACCGGCGGCATGGTGAAGACCGACGCCGAACGGCCGGCGGTGGTCAGGAGCGCGCTCGACAGCGACCGCGCCGTGACCGAAAACACATTCCACGAACTGGTCGTCACCGATCTCCGGCCCGAACTGCCGCGCATCGCGGTTCCGGCGGAGGTGCTGTACGTGACCCCGGCCGGCACCCCGTTCACCGATGCGCAGATCGATACGGTCTATCAGGCATCCTATGCCGGGTTGAAGGGCGTGAAACTGGTCCGCGTGCCGAACAGCGCGCATTTCATCATGTACGACAATCCCGATGCCTTTCACGCAGCGATGAAGGCTTTCCTTTCAGGGGACTGAAGCGTCCGCCGGCGCGCCGCGCCGTGTCACCGCGCGGCCGATCACCGCGCCACCGAGCAGGATCAGTGCGGCGATGAAGAATGGCGAACCCGGATGCGGCAGCACCGGATCGCTGCTGACGGACATCGAATAGACGACGCCGAAGAACAGCGGAGACGCGACTCCGGCGACGCTCGCCACGCTGTTGTTCGCGCCCTGAAGCTGCCCCTGCTCGCTTTCGGAGACATGGCGCGTCATCAGCGACTGAAGCGTCGGCATCGCCAGCCCCCAAAGCGCATTGGGCAACATCGCCGCGACGAACAGCCAGCCGGTGGGCGCCAGCCCCATGCACGTGATGCCGATGGAGCCGGCGAACAGACCGAACACCATGGTGCCGCGATCGCCCAGCCTTTTGGTGACTGGGCCGACCAGTCCGCCCTGCACGCCCATGTCGAGCACGCCGACCATGGCGAGCAGCACGCCCACCTCCAGCGCGCTCCAGCCATAGCGATATTCGGCGTAAAGGACGAACACCGCCGAAAAGACGTGATGCGCGAAGTAGAGCAGGAAATTGACGATCGCGAGCCCCGACAATTCGGGATGCGAACGCAGCAATTTGAGCGCACCGAACGGGTTGGCGCGCTTCCAGGAGAAGGGCATCCGGCTTTCGGGCTTCAGCGATTCGGGCAGGACGAACAGGCCATAGAGAAATGCGACGCCCGACAGCGCCGCCGCCGCCCAGAACGGGGCGCGCGGCGAGATTTCACCAAGCACGCCGCCGACGAGCGGCCCCAGCACGAACCCGCCGCTGAACGCCGCGCCGATCAGGCCATAGGCCTTGGCGCGTTTCTCCGGCTCGGTGATGTCCGCCATATAGGCGAAAACGGTGGTGAAGCTGGACGATGTGATCCCGCCGATGATCCGGCCGACCGCGAGCCACCAGAGATTGGGGGCCAGCGCCATCAACATCCAGTCCGCGGCGAGGCCGGCGGTGGAGATCAGGATGACGGGGCGGCGGCCATACCGATCGGACAGCGATCCGATGATCGGCGAACAGATGAACTGCATGCCTGCCCACAGCGCGATGAACACGCCGTTCCACACGCCGGCGCTGGCGTTCGATCCCGCGAAATCCTCGATCAGCGAAGGCAGGACGGGGATGACGAGCCCCATCGACATCACGTCGAGTGCGGCCGTCACCAGGATGAAGGCGATCGCGGCGTTGCGTCGCCCGGGGGATGCGGCCGTCACGTATGAAACTCCTTGCGGTCGCGGCTTCTAGCCCGCTCTTTCGATCGAGAAAAGCCGCCTGCCTTCAGCGTGCGTTAAACACCGATGGCGATTGAGGCTTTGATATGAAGACGTCGCAGCCAATCGATCGCCGCACCTGGCTGGGTGGTGCATTTGTCCTGGCGCTGATGCCGCATGCGGCCTCGGCCGCGCCGTTCGCGTCGTCGCGCCTCTCGGTCACCGTGCAGGGGCAAGGCCCCGACGTGATCCTGATCCACGGCGTCGATTCCTCGCGCGCGGTGTGGAACACCACCCTGCCCGCGCTTGCCGGCCACCGTATCCATCTTGTCCAGATCGCCGGATTCTCGGGCGCGCCGGCGGGCGGCAATGCCAAGGGACCGATCGTCGCATCGCTCGCGGCGGAGGTCGCGCGCTACATCGCCGATACCCGGCTGATCCGCCCCGCGCTCATCGGCCATTCGATGGGCGGCACGATCGCGATGATGGTGGCATCGCGCTGGCCCGCCCGGATCGGCAAATTGATGGTGGTGGACATGCTGCCCGCGCCCGCCGGTCTGCTCGGCGGCAATGCCGAAGGCTGGGGGCCGTTCGCCGACCGGCTCGCCGAACTCTTCACCGCGACGCCACAGGGCCGGCGCGGTTTCGAATCGCTGATGCGGATGTTCGGCGGCAGCGGCGCCACCAGCGACCCCGACGTGACCGCGCGCAGCCTGCGCGAACTGGCGGCGATCGATCTCACGCCCGAGCTGCCGAACATCGTCGCACCGATGACGGTGGCCTTCGCGACACCCCGCCCCGGCACGGCGATCACCCCCGCCGAGATCCGCCAGACCTATGCATCCGCCTATCGCGGCGCGAAACAGGCGCTGCTCACGCCGATCGCGGACAGCGGCCATATGATCATGCTCGACCAGCCAGCCCGTTTCAACGCGGCGGTTCGGACCTTCCTTGCCGCGCGCTGACCTGCTCATCGCGCCTTTGCTGGCCGCGCTCGCCGTTTCGCCGGCGGCGGCACAGCCGCGCGATGACGATGGAGACGCGATCGTCGAGGAGATGAATCGCGTGCGCGGCGACCCGCGCGGCTATGCCAGATCGCTCCGCGACTATCGCGACGGCTATGAAGGCAGGATCGTGACCTTGCCTGACCGTGACGACCGGTTGATGACGCAGGAGGGCGTCGCGGCGGTGGATGAGGCGATCCGCTTCCTTGAACGCCAGCCCCCCTTGCCGCCGCTGCTGCCCAGCGAGATCTTCGCGGGCGCCGCCGCCGATCATGTCCGCGACCAAGGCGATCGCGGCGCCACCGGCCATGTCGGATCGGGCCGATCGACGCCCGGCATGCGCGTGCAGCGGCGCGGCGGGAAGATCTATGTCGGCGAATCGATCACCTATGGCCCGGACAATGCCGAGGACGCGGTGCGCCAGTTGATCATCGACGACGGCGTGCCGATGCGCGGTCACCGCAAGATGCTGTTCGACACGCGCTGGCGCCATGCGGGCGCAGCCTGCGGCCCGCATCGCAACTATCGCTGGATGTGCGTCATCGATTTCGGCGAAACCGCCAATGGCGATGTCCGGCCTCCGACGCCACGGGAGTGACGCCGGCTTCTATCGAACCTGGCCGCCCTCATATGCGGCCTCGAAGATGCTGACGCATCCTCGATCGGTTCGCTCGAGCGCAGCGCGGGCTGATGCCGGGTCTCGACGAGCCAGACTCATCGAGACCCGGTATCTACCTTGCGCTGCGCGATCGCCGCGCTTTCGGCCTTGAGCGGGCGCGAAACCGGGCAGACTTCCTGGACATAGCTGTTGAGCGTGTTGGCCAGACTCTCCGGCACGAGCCGATAATAGACATATTGCCCACGCTTCTCGCTGACGATCAGCCCGGCATTTTCGAGGACGGACAGGTGCTGCGATACTGCGGGTTTCGATATCTCGAAACGCGCGGCGATCTCCCCGGCATTGAGTTCGGCATGCGCCAGATAGGCCAGGATTTTCCGGCGAGGGGCGGAGGCAAGGGCTTCGAAGACACGCTGCATAGGCCCCCTATTTAAGGATTAAGCTAACTGCTTGACAAGCGCCTCAGTATTTAAGAAATAAATTAAATACCTAGGAGCTTATCATGAGCGAGTCTCCCGATCCCTATGCGGTGCATTCCCTGGTCGAGACGCCGGGCTGCAGCCCGGTCGAAGGTGCGGTGCGATGGGATCCGGTTCATTCGCTCTGGAACGGTACGATGCTCCTTCTCACGCTCTCCCTGGGGCCGTTGCTGTTCAGTTGGGGTGCTTTCCTGCTGTTCCTCATCATGACCGGGGCAGGTCTCTTGCTCGGCCACAGCGTCGGCTTTCACCGCCTGGTGATCCATGGCAGCTTTCGTGCGCCTTTATGGCTGGAACATGTGCTTGTCTGGTTCGGAACCATTGTCGGGATGAGCGGCCCGTTCTGGATGATCCGCACCCACGACCTGCGCGACTGGGCACAGCGCCACCCCGATTGCCACGACTATCTCGCGCATCGGCAGCCGATGATCGTCGATGCCTGGTGGCAGATCCATTGCCGGCTGGTGCTCGACAGGCCACCGGCCTTCGATCTGGGCCGGATCGGCCGTGACCGCTTCTACCGGTTCCTGGAGCGGACCTGGATGGCACAGCAGCTTCCCATCGCCGCGCTGCTCTTCCTGATCGGCGGGTGGGGCTGGGTGATCTGGGGCGTCTGCGCACGCATCAGCGCATCAGTGACTGGGCATTGGTTCATCGGCCATCTCGCCCATCGTCGCGGCCCGCAAAGCTGGCTGGTCGAGGGCGCCGGCGTGCAGGCGCACGACGTGCCCTGGGCCGCCATTCCCACCATGGGCGAGGCCTGGCACAATAATCACCACGCCTTTCCGGGCTCGGCGCGCATCGGCCTCTATCCGGGTCAAAGCGACTGGGGCTTCGTCTTCATCCGCCTGCTCGAGCGGGCCGGGCTGGCATGGAATGTCCGCACGCCCGAGACCCTGCCCCTGCGTGCGGCGTTGATCCCTGTCCCCGCCGATCAGGGCGCAAGGATCGTATCGACCGCGGCGGGCAGCATCTCCGGATAGTCGGTGGTGTAGTGCAACCCCCGGCTTTCCTTGCGGTGAAGCGCCGAACGAACGATGAGGTCCGCCACCTCGACCAGGTTGCGCAGCTCGATCAGATCGGGCGTCACGCGGAAATGGCCGTAATAATCCTCCACTTCCTTGCGCAGCAGCGCGACGCGGTGGGCGGCGCGTTCGAGGCGCTTGGTGGTGCGGACGATGCCGACATAATCCCACATGAAGCGGCGGATCTCGCGCCAGTTATGCTGGACGATCACTTCCTCGTCCGAATCGGTGACGCGGCTTTCGTCCCATGGCCGTATCGGCGGTGGGGCTGGGAATTCATCCCAATGCGCGGCGATATGCCGGGCCGCGGCCTCGCCGAAGACGAAGCATTCGAGCAGCGAGTTGGACGCGAGACGATTGGCGCCGTGCAGGCCCGATTGCGTCACTTCGCCGGCCGCATAGAGCCCTGGCAGATCGGTGCGCCCGTCGAGATCGATCATCACGCCGCCACACGTATAATGCTGCGCCGGCACCACCGGGATGGGATCGCGGGTGATGTCGATGCCCAGTTCGATCAGGCGGTTGTAGATGTTGGGGAAATGCCCCTTCACGAAATCGGCCGGTTTGTGGCTGATATCGAGATGGACATAGTCGAGGCCGAGCCGCTTGATCTCATGATCGATCGCGCGGGCGACCACATCGCGCGGCGCCAGTTCCTCGCGCGGATCGAAGCGCGGCATGAAGCGTTCGCCGCCACCCTGCACGCCCGGCGGCAGCTTGAGCACGCCGCCCTCGCCGCGCACCGCCTCGGTGATCAGGAAATTCTTGACCTCCAGATTGTAGAGGCAGGTCGGGTGGAACTGCATGAATTCCATGTTGGAGACACGGCATCCCGCGCGCCACGCCATCGCGATGCCGTCGCCGGTCGCGCCGCGCGGCGCGGTCGAATAGAGATAGGTCCGCCCCGCCCCGCCGCTCGCCAGCACCGTCGCGCGGGCGGTGAACAGTTCGACATGGCCGGTCCGCCGATTGACCGCGTAAAGCCCCCAGACATGGCCGTCGCCCGAATAGCGCTCGCCATGCCGCCCGGTGACGAGGTCGATCGCCACCATGTCCGGGATCAGCGTGATATTGGGATTGTCGCCGGCCGCCTTTTCGAGCGCCTGCTGCACCGCCCAGCCGGTCGCGTCGTCGACATGGACGATGCGGCGATGGCTGTGCCCGCCCTCCCGCGTCAGATGCAGCGCGCCTGCCTCGGTATTGAAGGGAACGCCGATCGCCGCGAGCCGCTCGATCGCCGCCGGTGCATTCTCGACGACGAATTCGACGGTGGCGCGGTTGTTGAGCCCCGCGCCCGCGACCATCGTATCCTCGATATGGCTTTCAAAGGTGTCGCCGGGTTCGAGCACGGCGGCGATGCCGCCCTGCGCCCATGCCGTCGATCCGTCTGACAGCGCACCCTTCGCGATCACCGCGACCTTGAAGCGCTGCGCGAGATTGAGTGCAGCGGTGAGCCCTGCCGCGCCGGAGCCGATGACCAGGACGTCGTAATTGTGCATCTTAACGCCCCTCCCCTTCAGGGGAGGGGTTGGGGTGGGGCAGTCGCCAGGATGATCTTGACGGTAAAGACCGTGCCTTCAGCAAAATGGCTTCCAGAACACCCTCCATATTATGTGTAACGTCCGCATTCGTAAAACGAAGTACGCACAAACCATGGACCTCGAAAGCCCGATCCTTCTCCCGATCCCGCGCAAAGTCGTGCGTGTCGCCATAAACTTCAATCACCGGGCCGATGGCCGGGTAGAAGAAATCGACGATCCGCCTACCAATCACTGCCTGGCGACGAAATTTCCAGCCACCAAGTTGAGAGTTGGATAAGCGGCGCCAAAGACGCTTGTCGGGTTCGGTGGGTTCGCAGCGCATTCTCCGCGCATGTTCGGCAAGCTTCGGGTCTAGCCTTGGCATCCTTCCCCACCCCAACCCCTCCCCTCAAGGGGATGGGCTTAACTTAAGTATTGCTCGCCCTCGTCAGGTTCAGGAACACATCCTCCAGGTCGGCTTCGCGCGTCACCACGTCGACGATGCCGTATCCATCCTTCTGCACCGCCGCGAGGACTTCGCCAGCGTTCACCTTGTCCTTGGCATAGGTGATGGCGAGCACGCGTTCGCCTTTGAGCTCGATCTTCTGGAAGCAGGCATTGTCAGGCACCGCCGCGACGTCGCGATCGACAGTCACCTCAACCAGCTTTTCCTGCGCCATGCCAACCAAGGTGCGCGTCGGCTCGTTGGCGATCAGCCGGCCATGGTTGATGATCGCGATCCGGTCGCAAAGCTCCTCGGCTTCTTCCAGATAGTGCGTGGTGAGCACCACCGTCACACCCTGGGCGTTCAATTCGCGGACATAGGCCCAGAGCTGCTGACGCAGCTCGATATCGACGCCTGCCGTCGGCTCGTCGAGCACCAGCACCGGCGGTGCATGGACCAGCGCCTTGGCGACCATCAGCCGGCGCTTCATGCCGCCCGAAAGCGTGCGGGCATAGGCCTCCGCCTTGTCGTCGAGGCGGACGGCGCGCAGCAGCTCCATCGTCCGGCGCTCGGCCTTGGGCACGCCGTACAGCCCGGCCTGGATCTCCAGCGCCTCGCGCGGCGTGAAGAAGGGATCGAACAATATCTCCTGATTGACGATACCGATCGAGAATTTCGCGTTGCGCGGATTCCGGTCGATATCGAAGCCCCAGATCGCGGCGCGCCCACCGGTCTTGTTGACCAGGCCCGCCAGGATGTTGATCAGCGTCGACTTGCCGGCGCCATTGGGACCGAGCAGACCGAAGATCTGCCCACGCGGTACTTCGAAGCTGACTCCGTCCAGCGCGCGCTTGCCGCCCGCATAGACTTTTTCGAGCCCTTCGATCTCGATCGCTGCCTGAACCATGCGAACCGCGCATACGCCAAGCAGCGCGGCACGCAAGCCTTCCTTAACCCGCGCGCGCGATGATGTGCCGATGACGATGCTGAAGCCCCATTGGATCGAGGACCTGGCCGGCTTGGCGCTGCGATCGGCGATGCTGCTCGCCTTGGTCGGCGCGCCGGCGCTTTTCTGAGAAAGCGCGGAAGAGCGCTTTCAAAGGACGGCACCAGCCCGCGCCCCCGCCCAACCTCCCGATCCAGTATCATCCTGTCGGAAGGTTGGGCGGGGGAACGGGCAGGCACCGGCTTTTTCGAAGCAGCTCCGATCCCAAATCCCACTGGCAAGCCGCCCCGCGCCTTGCTAAGCGCACGTCCATGAGCTCCGCACCCGAAACCCTCCGCGTGAAGACCAGCCGCGTCGCTTGCGACGGCGCCAGCGACATTCCTGCCGGCGCCGCGCTCGGCCATCCGCGCGTGTGGCTGGAGATCGACGAAACCGGCTTCGTCGAATGCGGTTATTGCGACCGTCGGTTCGTGCTGATCGGCGGCCCCGCCGATCAAGGCGGCGAAGAGGCTACCCAGGCGGCCTGACGGTCTTTTCCGAGTTTGCTCGGGGGCTTGCCCCTCGACTGCGCTCGGGACAGGCCTATATCGGTGGCATGACCACCGATCCCCGCTCCTATCTCTACCGCCCCGACGGGCTCGATCCAGATTCGGCCAAGCGCCTGACCGCCGAAGCGCTGCAACGCTGCGACGATGGCGAGCTGTTCCTGCAATATAGCGCGACCGAAAGCTTCGGTTTCGACGACGGGCGGTTGAAGACCGCCGATTATTCGACCGAATCGGGTTTCGGCCTGCGCGGCGTCAGCGGAGAGACGACCGCCTTCGCGCATGCCAACGAGCTGAGCGAAGCGGCGATCCGGCGCGCGGCGGAGACGATGACGTTGCTCGATCCGGCGAAGGGCGCCCCCGCCCCGCCCCCGCGCGGCAACAATCGGCATCTCTATACGGCGGACAATCCGCTCGGCCTGGTCTCGTTCGCCGACAAGGTGGCGCTGTGCGAATCGATCGACGCGATGGCGCGCGCGCGCGATCCGCGCGTCGCGCAGGTCTCGGTTTCGCTGTCAGGCTCCTGGTCGGTGGTCGACATCGTCCGCCCCGACGGCTTCACCGCAATGGACGTGCGCCCGCTGGTCAGGCTGAACGTCAGTATCGTGACCGAATTGAATGGCCGCCGCGAAACCGGCAGCTTCGGCGTCGGCGGCCGCTATCTCTACGATCGGCTGCTCGATCCCGCGCTGATCGATCGCGCGATCGACGAAGCGCTCAAACAGGCGCTGGTCAATCTCGACTCGGTGCCCGCGCCAGCCGGCGAAATGCAGGTGCTGCTGGGCCCCGGCTGGCCCGGCGTACTGCTCCACGAAGCGATCGGGCACGGCCTGGAAGGCGATTTCAACCGCAAGGGCACCAGCGCCTTTTCCGGACGGATCGGCGAGCGCGTCGGCGCGCCGGGCGTGACCGTGATCGACGACGGATCGATCGGCGAACGCCGTGGATCGCTCTCGATCGACGACGAAGGCACGCCGACCCAGGAGAATATCCTGATCGAGGACGGCATATTGAAGGGCTATATCCACGATCGGCTCAACGCCCGGCTGATGGGCGTGGAACCGACGGGCAATGGCCGCCGCCAATCCTATGCCCATGCGCCCATGCCGCGCATGACCAACACCTTCATGAAGGGCGGCAACGACGATCCGGCCGAACTGTTGTCACGAATGAAATCGGGGATCTTCGCCAAGAGCTTCGGCGGCGGTCAGGTCGATATCGTCTCCGGCAAGTTCGTCTTTTCGTGCACCGAGGCCTATCGCGTCGAAAATGGCAGGCTGGGCGCGCCGATCAAGGGCGCGACGCTGATCGGCGATGGCCCGACCGTGCTGACCAAGGTGCTCGGCATCGGTAATGATTTCGCGCTCGACGAAGGCGTCGGCATGTGCGGCAAGGCGGGCCAGTCGGTTCCGGCGGGCGTCGGCCAGCCGACCTTGCTGATCGAGGGGCTCACCGTCGGCGGAACCGCGGCATGAGTGCGGAGATCGACGATATCCTAGCCTATTGGTTCGACGAGCTCGGCCCCGATCGCTGGTGGACGCGGTCCGACCAGACCGACGAAACGATCAGGGACCGGTTCGAGCCGCTCTGGCAGGCATGGCGATCCCGCACGGCGGAGAGCTTTCTGGGTTCGGCGCGCGACGCGCTGGCCGGCGTGATCCTGTTCGATCAATTCCCCCGCAACATCTTCCGCGGCAGCGCCGACGCCTTCTCGACCGACCCGCTCGCGCTCGCCATCGCCCGGGGCGCCGTCGACCGGAGACTGGACGATGCGCTCAGCCAGGACGAGCGCTCCTTCCTGTACATGCCGTTCATGCACAGCGAGGATCTGGACGATCAGGATCGCGCGCTGCTGCTGTTCACCGCGCTCGGCAACCAGAATTCGCTCGATTACGCGCACAAACATCATGACGTGATCGCGCGCTTCGGCCGGTTTCCGCATCGCAACGCCGTACTCGGCCGCGCCATGCGCCCCGGCGAGGAAGCAGCCGCGAAGGAAGGCGCCAACTGGTAGCGCCGACCACCAGGCTCAGGCGCACGATCCTGTGACGCTGGTTCCGATCGCCGAATATCCGGACCGGATCGCGGCCGATGTCGCGCGCATCGGGCTGGCCGCGAACGGCATAGAAGCCGTGTTGTTCGATGGCGGCATGGCGGACCTCGGCCTGGGTTTCATGACACCCGTCCGCCTGATGGTGCATGAGGATGACGCGGACCGCGCACGCGACCTGATCGAATCTGCCTAAAAAACGGGCACCACTTCGCACCTGCACAATAATTTAGCGTCCCTGATCGCCGGCATGCGCACAGGATGATGCGCGCGCGGCCAAATCTGCGTCATTTTCGAATCTGGCACACCCCTTGCTGTCTTCTGCTCCGCACAAAAAGCAGATGGGGGCCGAATGAAACTCGTCATAGCAATCATCAAACCCTTCAAGCTCGATGAGGTGCGCGAAGCACTTTCGGAGCTTGGTGTCGCCGGGATGACGGTGACCGAGGTCAAGGGGTTCGGGCGCCAGAAGGGCCAGACCGAAATCTACCGCGGCGCAGAATACAGCACGAACATGGTCCCCAAGATCAAGATCGAGGTCGCCTGCGCCTCCGCGCTGGCGGACCGGGTGGTCGAGGCGATCCAGGCATCGGCCAACACCGGCGCGATCGGCGACGGCAAGATCTTCGTGCTGGATGTCGGCCAGGCCGTGCGCATCCGCACCGGCGAAACCGACGAAACCGCGCTCTAGGGCAGGTGATCCACTTCCACCGGATCATCTGCCCTAAGATTTTGTTTTGACGCGATTTTCGAGCCGTTCGACGTTCCGTCGAACTCCAAATCGCTCCAAAGGGAAAGGGGGAACAATGACGATTTCCAAGAAAATCGCGGCGGGTGCGGGAGCGATCGGCGCTTCGCTGTTCGCCGCCATGCCCGCCTGGGCCAATGTCGCGGCCGCCAATGTCGCGGAAGCCGCCAACACCGCCGCAGCTGCGGTGACCGAAGCGGCGCCCGCCGCGGTCGAGGCCACCGTCGACAAGGGCGACACCGCCTGGATGATGGTCGCAACCATCCTCGTCATGACGATGATCGTGCCGGGCCTGGCGCTGTTCTATGGCGGCCTTGTCCGTTCGAAGAACATGCTGTCCGTGCTGACGCAGATCATCGCGGTCGCCAGCCTCGCCATGATCATGTGGGTCATGTTCGGCTATGGCCTCGCCTTCGGCGGCGACTCCAACCAGTTCGTTTCCGCCGGCAAATGGTTCCTTGCGGGCGTGAACGCCGATTCCACGGTCGCGACCTTCACCGCGGGCGTGAACATCCCCGAATTCGTCTTCATCGCCTTCCAGATGACCTTCTCCGCGATCACGGTCGCGCTGGTCGTCGGCGGCCTTGTCGAGCGCATGAAGTTCTCGGCGCTGATGGTCTTCGCGCTCGTCTGGCTCACCATCGTCTATTATCCGATCGCGCACATGGTCTGGTATCTGGGCGGTTCGGACGACGCGACGGGCCTGATCTTCGGCTGGGGGGCGCTGGACTTCGCGGGCGGCACCGTGGTGCACATCAACGCGGGCGTTTCCGCGCTGGTCGGCGCGATCATCCTGGGCAAGCGCATCGGCTATCAGAAGGAAATCATCGCACCGCACTCGCTGACGCTGACATTGGTCGGCACCGGCCTGCTCTGGGTTGGCTGGTTCGGCTTCAACGCCGGCTCCGCGCTCGAAGCCAATGGTTCGGCCGGCCTCGCGCTCATCAACACCTTCACCGCCACCGCCGCCGGCGTGCTCTTCTGGATGCTCACCGAAAAGGCGCTCGGCCATAACGGTTCGCTGCTCGGCGCCTGTTCCGGCGCGATCGCCGGCCTGGTCGCCGTCACCCCGGCCGCCGGCAATTCGGGTCCGTTCGGCGCGATCCTGCTCGGCGCGATCGCGGCGGTCGTCTGCTGCATCTTCGTGATGAAGATCAAGGCCAAGCTGGGTTTCGACGACTCGCTGGACGCGTTCGGCATCCACGGTGTGGGCGGCATTATCGGCTCGATCGGTACCGCCTTCACCATGCTGCCCTCGCTCGGCGGCCCCGCGAAGCCGGACTATGACCTGGGCAGCCAGCTGGTGACCCAGATCATGGCCGTCGGTGTCGCGATCATCTGGGCCGCCATCGGTTCGGCCATCGCCTTCTACATCGCCAAGGCGGTCACCGGCCTGCGCGTCTCTCCCGAAGTGGAGCGCGAGGGTCTCGACCTCGGCGAGCATGGCGAGCGCGCCTACAACTACTGACAGGATCGGAAGGCGGCCGGCAGAAGCCGCCTTCCCCAAGGGGTTCCTCCTGCGAACGACCTGGGTCGGCATGGCAACATGCCGGCCCGTTTTTTATGTGGGCGCGCCGTTGGCGCGACATGCGCAGCCCCGGCGAACGCCAGGGTCTCTCGATCATTCGTGGGGATCGGCATGTGGTCCGGGATCGCAGCTCGAGACATAAGTCTCTCGCACCCACCCCAATCCCCTCCCGTGAACGGGAGGGGATTTTCCTTTAACGTTGCGCCAGATCAGCCTTTACGAAGTCCGCACAGCGCTCGCCGATCATGATCGTCGGTGCGTTGGTGTTGCCGGAAACAAGCGCGGGCATGATCGAGGCGTCCGCGACATACAGCCCCTCGACCTCGCGTACCCTCAGCCGTGGATCGACCACCGAATCCGGATCGGCCCCCATCCGGCAGGTGCCGACCGGGTGATAGACGGTATCCGCGCGGTCCCGGATGATCTCGACCATCGCGGCATCGTCGTGCACCCCAGCCATATGCCGGTCACGCCCGCCATAATCGGCGAGCGGCCGCGCCTCCAGGATGCGGCGCATCAGCTTCACGCCCGCCAACAGCGTTTCGACGTCGCGCGCGTCGGACAGGAAAGCCGGATCGATCAGCGGCGCGGCGGCGGCGTCGGACGACGCGAGACGCACCGTGCCGCGGCTGTGCGGCCGCAACACGCAGACATGGCAGGAAAAGCCGTGTCCCTTCACCTTGGTACGGCCATGATCCTCCAGCAGCGCCGGCACGAAATGAAACTGGACATCGGGCGCGGGCAGATCGGGGCGCGTTCGCGCGAAACCGCCGCTTTCCGCATAAGGCGTCGTGAACGGGCCGCTGCGCGACCGGAACCATTGGAACATGGCGCCCAGCGTGCTGAGCGTGCCGCGCAAGGTCTGGCCGATAAAGGGCGCGCCCGCCGTCTCATAGCCGGCGACATAGTCGATATGATCCTGCAACGCGCCGCCGACCGCCTGCCGATCGCGTACCACCGCGATGCCATGGTCGCGCAGATGCCCCGCCGGACCGATGCCCGAAAGCATCAGCGTCTGCGGCGATCCGAACGCCCCGCCCGCGACGATCACCGCACCGCGTGCGCGGATGGTGCGCCGGGCGCCGCCCTGGGCGAACTGGACGCCGGCGGCACGTCCGTCCTCGATCAGGATGCGCTCGACCAGCGCGCCCGTGCGGATGTCGATGCGATCGCGACGCGGCTCGACATAGGCGCGCGCGGCGCTCCAGCGTTCCCCGCCCTTCTGCGTCACCTGATAGACGCCGACGCCGTCGAGCTGGGCGCCGTTGAAATCGGGATTTCGCGCCAATTGCAGCGACGCCGCCGCCTCGACAAAGGCGAGGCTGCCCGGATTGGCACTGTGCTGGTCGGACACCGCCAGCGGGCCGCCGACACCGTGGAAACGATCCTCTCCGCGCGCATTGTCCTCCGCGCGGCGAAACACCGGCAGCACATCGGCATAGGACCAGCCATGGCAGCCCATCGCCGCCCAATTGTCGTAATCCCAGGCGCTGCCACGGATGTAGAGCATCGCATTGATCGCGCTTGATCCGCCAAGTCCACGCCCGCGCGGCTGATAGCCGCGTCGCCCGTTGAGACCGGCCTGCGGCACCGTCTCGAACCGCCAGTTCGACGCATCGGGAATGAAGGGCATCATGCCTGGGGCACGGATGCGCCAGTCGGTATTGGCGCCCCCGGCCTCGATCAGCGCGACGCGGAGTCCCTTGTCCGCCGCAAGCCGGCCCGCCACTGCGGCACCGCCCGATCCGCCGCCCACCACGACGATGTCGACCTCGTCCATCCACCCGCTCCCGCTCGGTCACCTGAAAGTGATCTCGCGTTTACGTTAACGTCATTTCAGATACGGGCAAGCGATCAAATATGGACGAAGCTGAGCGTGATCGGTCGGTTGAGCGCGCGGGCGTCGTCGGCGATCCCGACGAGCGCATCGAACAAGGCGGTCAGCGCAGGCACAGGCCGCGCCGGGCACAATATCTCTACCGCGAAGGGCGGCTCCACGCCGTTGATGCCGCCGCCGATCAGGGAATCGGCCAGCGCGTCGATCGAATGGCCATGCCATGACGGCGCGTCGATCGCCGCCAGGAATGCATCGTAGAAGCTCTCCACATCGGCCCAGCCGCGTCCGTCGAGGCGGATCACCTCAGCCATGGTCCGTGATCACCGCGTCCTGCCCCCGCTCCTGCCTCGCCTGCCAGCGCGCCCTGATCGTCTCGCTCGAGTCGCGCGATCCGTCATGGCTCCAGCCCGGCGGAGCGACAAGATAGCCGATCTTGTTGCGGATGCCCGGCGCGCGCCACACGTCCCGCGCCATGCCGATCCATTCGTGGAAGGCTGCCCAGAGCAGGTTGAAGCTGCCCAGCTGCTTCACGATCCCATAGCGCGGGCGCTCCTCGTCGAGCTCGGGAGCATAAGTGCCGAACATCCGATCCCATATGATGAACACGCCGGCATAGTTGCGATCGAGATAGCGCGGATTGGTGGCGTGGTGGACGCGGTGGTGCGACGGCGTATTCATCACCGCCTCGAACCAGCGCGGCATCCGGCCGATCATCTCGGTGTGGATCCAGAACTGGTAGATCAGGTTGAGCCCGGCGCAGAAGAACACCATCGCCGGCGGGAAACCGATCAGGAACAGCGGCAGGCGAAAGACGAAGGACAGGCTGATGAAGCCGGTCCAGGTCTGCCTGAGCGCGGTCGAGAGATTATAATGCTGGCTGCTGTGGTGAATGACATGGCTCGCCCAGAACCAGCGGACCCGGTGCGCGCTGCGGTGGAACACATAATAGGCAAGATCGTCGAGGACGAAGCAGAGCGGCCAGGCCCACCAGCCATAGCCGATGTCGAGCAGGCGGTGATTCCAGAGCCAGACCGCCGATGCGCCCACCGCTCCCGCGCACAGTATGGCTGCGATCGTGCTGCCCAGTCCCAATCCCAGCGAGGTCATCGTGTCGCGCACATTATAGCGGGTCCGGTCGCATCGGCGCGCGACGAGCATCTCGACCAGCACCAGCGCGATGAAGCCGGGAACCGCGATATTGACGGGATCGGGCAGCTCAACCATGGTGCGTATGCCTGAGGCCGCTTGCCCAGCGCGCGGCCTGATCACCCAGATCGAGCGTCACCTGCCCGAACATCCGGTCCGTCGTCGCGATGGTGAGCATCCGGCGATCGAGCCGCCCGAAAAAGGGGGGTTCCAGAAGCCGTGATGCGAAATGATTGCCGTGCACGCGGATCAGCATGTGCCGCCCTTCGGCATCCTTGAGCAATGCGGCATGGCCCGCGCGGTCCACCACGACATCGACGGGATCGAAGCCGCAATGCGCCTCGTCGGCCAGCATCCGTGCGTGCGCCGCATCGGCGATGCGGACGTCCGCGCCCAATCCGAGAAGCTGCGCGGCGAGCCCCAGGCCGAGCACCCCGACCAGCGAGCCGCCGAGCAGCAGCCAGTTCATGCGCGCGCCGAAAGCGCGTCCAGCATCGGGCGGATCGCCCCGAGATCATAACCCGCACCCGCCGCGGTTTCGCTGAGCGCATCGGGCGAACCGCCGCGCTGCGCCGAGGCAAGCGCCCAGAGATAGGTGGAACGCGTGCCCGATCGGCAATAGGCCAGCACCGGTCCGCCCGCCGCGTCGAGCGCGGCGTTCATCTCATCGAGCTGGTTGGCCGAAAAGCCGGCATGGGTGACGGGAATCGCACGATAGGCCAGCCCCGCCGCCGCGCACGCCGCCGCGATCTCGTCGCCGGTCGGCTGCCCTTCCTCCTCGCCCTCGGGACGATTGTTGATGATCATCGTCACACCCTGCGCGGCGGCGGCCGCGACCTGGTCGACGGAAATCTGGGGCGACACGGCGATCGCGTCATCGAGCCTTCGGAACATCGGATACTCCACGGGAAAACGGATAGCTTCCGGCATGTCATAGCGCGCGTCACCGGATCGGGGAACGCCCCTCGCCACGCCGAATGCCGATTGATCTTAGAGTCTGTTTGGAAATGTGCGGAAGAGCACATTTCCAGAGCCGCACCAGCCCGCTCCCCCACCCGGCCTCCCATAAGATACTGCCGTTGGGAGGCCGGGTGGGGGAGCGGGCGGAACAGGCCAAGGTTCCGGCGATGCGAAGCATCGTTGGAATGCCTGTGGAGGGAGGTACGGCAATGCGCCAAAGGCGCATTTTCCAAACAGACTCCTACAGCGCCGCCTCGGTCGCGGGCGGAACGCCCGGCTTGCGCCGTGCAGCCCACAGGCAGCCGGCCACGATCAGCAGCGCCCCGGCGATGGTCATCATCGACACGCTCTCGCCGAACACCCACCAGCCGAGCAGCGACGCCCAGATGAAGGCGGTATATTCCACGGGCAGGAGATAACTCGCCTCCGCCCGCGCATAGGCCCAGGACAGAAGCATGATCGAGACGAAGGCGAAGATGGCGCAGACCATCAGGCGCGGCACCTGCGTCGCATCCGGCGCCACCGCCCACCAGGGGGCCGCCGGCATATAGATTCCGAGCGCGACGATGTTGAAGAACAAAGCGACTTCGAACGGATCGGCGACCTGCGACTGGCGCCGCGCGACGATCAGGCTGAAGGCGTAAAGCACCGCGCCGATCAGGACGGCGATCGCGCCGCGAAACGCCTCCGGCCCCATATCCGCCCGCGCCTGCCCGATGAGGATGACGAGCACGCCCAGAAAGGCGAGCGCCGAGGCGGCGATCGCGGTGCGGTCCACGCGTTCCTTGAGCATCACCGCCGCCAGATACAACGCGATCAGCGGCGCGATGAAGCTGAGCGCCACACCCTGCGCGATCGGCATGCGGGCCAGCCCCCAGAAGAAAAGCAGCACCGACAGACCCGCGGTCAGCCCGCGCCAGAAATGCAGGACCAGCACCGGCCTGCCCGGCCAGCGCCTGCGCCCGGCAACGAACAGGACTCCACCGATGATCAACCCGAAGATCGAGCGCCACAGCATCGCGCTATAGGCGCCCATTTCGATCGACAGCCCCTTCATCAGCGCATCCATCGCGGAGAAGACGGCGATTCCGAGTGCTGCGACGGCGAAGGCGGCGGCACCGCCTGCGGGCTTCATTCCTGGGCGAGCCGTTCGAGCGCTTCGCCCTCGACCCGCCAGATCTCCCAGCCGCTGGTGCGATGGCCGCCGATATGGGTGTAGAAGCGCCTGGCGTTCTCGTTCCAGTCGAGCACCGCCCAGTCCATCCGCCCGCAATCGCGCGCCTTGGCCTCCGCCGCGAGCGCGCGAAACAGCGCGATGCCCGCGCCCGAACCGCGCGCGACCTCGTCGACGAACAGATCCTCGAGATAGAGCGTCGGCTTGCCCGTCCAGGTCGAATAGGTGAGGAACCACAGGGCCAGCCCGACGACCTTGCCGTCGATTTCCGCCAGATGCGCCCAGACGCGCGGGACATCGCCGAACAATGTGGCGCCGAGCGACGCCTCCGTCGCCTTCACCGCGCCGGGCTCGCGCTCGTACACCGCGAGCGCGTGGACCAATCGCAGGATCTCGGCCTCGTCGCCCGGGCGGGCGGTGCGTATCGCGAGCGTCATTCCGCGGCCACCGGCGTGTCGATGCTCGCTGCCTCGATCTCGGCGGCCTTCGCCTCGACCAGCTTGACGATATGGTCGATCATCTCGGCATCCTGGACGTGATGGTCGGTGACGCCCGACAGATAGACCATGTGCTTGCCATTGCCGCCACCGGTGATGCCGATATCGGTTTCGCGCGCTTCGCCCGGCCCATTGACCACGCAACCGAGCACCGACAGCGACAGCGGCGTGTTGATATGCTTCAGCCGGTCCTCGAGCGCCTGGACGGTGCGGATCACATCGAAGCCCTGCCGCGCGCAGCTCGGGCACGAAACGACCCGCACCCCGCGCGTGCGAATGCCGAGCGATTTCAGGATCTCGTAACCGACGCGCACTTCCTCTTCGGGTTCGGCGGAGAGCGAAACCCGAATCGTGTCGCCGATGCCGGCCCAGAGCAGATTGCCGATGCCGATCGCCGATTTGACGGTGCCGCCGATCAACCCGCCGGCCTCGGTGATGCCCAGGTGCAGCGGGCAATCCACCGCTTCGGCAAGCCCCATATAGGCGGAAACCGCCAGGAATACGTCCGACGCCTTCACCGCAACCTTGAATTCGTGAAAGTCGCGATCCTGGAGCAGCTTGATATGATCGAGCGCGCTTTCGACGAGCGCCTCCGGACAGGGCTCGCCATATTTTTCGAGCAGGTCGCGCTCCAGGCTGCCGGCATTCACGCCGATGCGGATCGCGCAGCCATTGGCGCGCGCGGCATTGACGACTTCGTTCACGCGGTCCGCGCTGCCGATATTGCCCGGATTGATGCGCAGGCACGCGGCGCCCGCATCCGCGGCCTCCAGCGCGCGCTTGTAATGGAAATGGATGTCCGCGACGATCGGCACGCGCGCGGCGCGCACGATCTGCTTGAGCGCCGCGGTCGATTCCACATCGGGGCACGAAACGCGGATGATATCGGCGCCCGCCTCCTCGCAGCGGCGGATCTGGTCGATCGTCGCCTTCGCATCGCTGGTCAGCGTGTTCGTCATCGTCTGCACGGTGACGGGCGCATCGCCGCCGACGGGAACATTGCCCACCATGATCTGGCGGGATTGGCGGCGCGCGATATCGCGCCAGGGGCGGACCGACATGTTTTACTCTTCTGTTAGCAAGCAATGCCCTATAGCGCGCTTGAATGACGATCGGTAGTGAAGTTCCTGTGCAGCCAAGCGTTACCGTGCCCCGGCATTATGGACTGGACTGGTTGCGCATCGGCGCCTTCCTGCTGCTGATGCTCTACCATGCCGGCATGGTCTTCGTGACCGGCAACTGGATCGTGAAGACCGCGCACCCGATCCAGTGGCTCTCCTATCCGATGCTGTTCATCACGCCATGGCGGCTGACCGTGCTGTTCATCGTCTCCGGCTATGCGTCGCGCGCGCTGCTCGTGAAGCTCCGGGGCACGAAACGCTTCGCGCGCGAGCGCACGACCCGGCTGATCATCCCGCTGCTGTTCGCGATGGCGGTGATCATACCGCCGCAAAGCTGGGTGAATCTGCGCTTCAATCACGGCTACACCCAGGATTTCGGCCATTTCATGGCGCATGACTGGCTGATGTTCGGGCAATATGACCATGTGACCCTGCCGGGCTGGGAGCATCTCTGGTTCGTCTTCTATCTCTGGCTGTTCACCATGCTGCTGGCGGCGGGCCTGTTGCTGATCGGCGAGGAAACAAAGGCGAAGCTGGCCGGCATGTTCGAAACGCTCGGCACCGGATCGCGGCTGCTGTGGCTGCCGCTCGTCTATTTCGTGCCGGTGCGTGTCGCCGTCACCTTCACCACCGGCGAATCGCACGGGCTGTTCGACGACTGGCTGACCGATGTCATCCATTTCCCCGCCTTCCTGTTCGGCTTTGGACTGGCCGGCTCGCGCGCGGTATGGCCCGCCTTCGCGCGCGTGTGGCGGCCGGCGCTTGTGCTGGCGCTGGCGAGCTTCGTCATTCTCGTCGCGGTCGAAAGCGCCTATCCCGGCACGATGACGCCGCCGCACGGCACGATGGCGCTCAATCGCGCCGCGCTCGCCTGCATGATGTGGAGCATGGCGCTGGTGATGATCCATGCCGCGACCGTGCTGCTCAACCGCGACCATCCGTGGCGTGCGCGGCTGAGCGAAGCGGTCTTCCCCTTCTATATCATCCACCAGACCGCGATCGTGATGATCGCCTGGTGGCTGCTGCCGCTGGCGCTGCCGCCCCTGGCCGAAGCCGCGATCATCATCGCGGGCACGGCGCTCAGTTGCGTCCTCTTCTACGGTATCGCTGGTCGCATCGCCTGGCTCAGGCCGCTCATCGGCCTGCGTCGCTAGAGCGTCTTGCCGAAAAGCATGCCCTTGCGAAAGCACGGGTAGAACCGGGTTTCCGCAAGACCGAGGCGATCACGACATCCAGAGCGATCTGCGGTTCGATGAAATCATCGGCCGGCGCGGAAATCGCGGCAAACCAAAGGCCGGCAAGCAACAAATCATTACAAGCATGATCGGATCGCGACACGCTGCGCGCCGATACCGGCTGGACAAGATCCAGGGTTATCGCCGTGCCGCGCTCATCCCCCAGACGAAACGCCTCTCGTTGCCTGAGCGCCATCATCGCGGCTGGATTGATCGCCGGCCTGTTCCCGCCATCGCAGGCCATTGCCGGAAAGACGGGTTGCGCGCCCGCCGACTGGCATGATTTCGATGTCGATCGCGACCGTCATATTCGCGTGCCCGTGACGATCGCGGGCATCCCCTTCTCCGCCGTGCTCGACAGCGGCGCCACGCGCAGCGTGATCGACCGCAGGATCGCCGACCGGCTGGGCCTGACCGCCCAGGCCGGTTATACCGCGCGGGGCCTGACCGACGATGTCGAAGGCGCGATCGGGGAAGCCGCGACCGTGCGGATCGGCGATATCGCCCTCTCCCTGTCGATGGGCGTGCTCGATCTCGGCGCGCTTTCAACGGCTTCGTCACGCCCGATCGATGTCGTGCTCGGCCGTGAGATCTTCGAACAGGGCATTGTCGATATCGATTTCCGGAAAGAGCGGATCCGCTTCCTCAACCGCGATTGCCGCCCAGGCGATGGCCGCGCGATCGTCCTGCCGCTCCGCAACAAGGACGGCATGTACAGCGTGACCGCGGCAGTCGAAGGCAGGGGCGATGTCGATTTCCTGCTCGATCTCGGCAGCACCGTGTCGGTCTATCTTTCACCCAGTTACGCGCTGGAAACAAAGCTTCTGGAGGGCAAGAAAGTCTCCACCGGCATGACCGCCGGCATGGAAGGACTCGACCTCAGCCTCCTGTCGACGTTGCGCAGCTTCAACCTGGCCGGCGTCGAGTTCAGAAACGTGCCGGTCGCGATTCCCGAACGCTGGAGCCAGCAGACCAGCGGCGTGATCGGCCTGCCCGTCCTCGCCCGGTTCCGGGTGCAGATCGATGCGGCGGCGGGGCATATCCGGCTGACTCCCGATGGCGACACCCATCGCGAGCCCTTTGCCCGCGATCGTTCCGGGCTCAGCACCTCCCGCGAGGACCGGCATCTGCGCGTGCTGCACGTCGCGCGCGGCAGCCCGGCCGAGCGCGCGGGCATGCGCGCCAACGACCGCATCGTGGCGATCAACGGGGTGGGCGTGCCCAAGGCCTATCCGCCCGGCGCCATTCCCATCGGCCGCAGGCCCGCCGGCACCGTCGTCAAGCTGCTGACGGCCGAAGGCGGCGATCATTCCATCACGCTCGAGGATTATTACTGATACGAGCAGAGCTTGCGCATTCCACGGTGCGAATACGCCAGCATCCTTGCAGCCCGATATGAGCAACCTTCGACCCTGACCGCTTCGGGGAGTGTCGCCACAGGGGTAGGACGCGGCGAGACGGAAGCGATCAGGGTCAGGATGGTCAAGCCTTCCTGCGTCCGGCGCGCACCATCTCTCGGCGGGCGGGCGCGGAATGGTGTCGCGCCGGAGCCCTGCACGCTAAGCACCGATTATTTGCAGCCATTGTCTGTTTTGTAAGGAAATGCGGCTGGAGCGATTTCGGGGCAGGGGCGAACCGCCTGGCGGCGCAGCGGCGCCGGCCAGCGAATCCGAGTTCAGCCGGCCAGGGGTGCGCCGGGCAAGCGGATCTCGACGCGCAACCCGCCACTCGGACGATTGATGAGCGCCAACGCACCCTGCTCCCGTTCCACCGCGCGCGCGACGATTGCAAGCCCCAGTCCCAACCCGCGCGTGTTGCGACGGCGCGCCGCGTCGAGCCGAACAAATGGCTTCAGGACATCCTGAACCCGATCCTCGGGAATGCCCGGCCCCTCATCATCGACGCGGATCAGCAACGTGCCTTGCTGATGCTCCATGAAGAGCGTCGCACTCTTGCCATAATGCAGCGCATTCTCGACGAGGTTCGAAATCGCGCGCCGCATCGCCACCGGCCGCAGCGTCCATTCCAGGTGCCCCGGCCCCGCATACCGTGCATCGAACCCCTGATCGACCATCTCGTCGACGATCGTCGCCGCCATCACCGCGATATCGATGGGCACGACGCTTTCGGGATCCTTCTCGCCACCCAGATAGGCGAGCAGCGAGGTGACCATCGCTCCCATTTCCGCCACATCGCCGGAAATCGACTCGCGCAGATCGTCGTCGTCGATCGCATCAAGCCGCAGTTGCAGCCGCGCGATCGGCGTGCGCAGATCATGGCCGACCGCCGCGAGCGTTTCGGTGCGATCATCGATCAGGCGATGGATCCGCCGCTGCATTTCGTTGAACGCGCGGATCAGGTTGCGGACCTCGACGGTGCCGGCTTCTTCGAGTTCGATCCTCTCGCCCAGCCCGACCCGCTCGGTGACCTTGGCGAGCCGCCGCAACGGCGTCAGCGTGCGGCGGATCAGCAAGCCGCTGACGATCAGCAACGCGATCGCCGGGATCAGCGCCAATCCCATCCGTCCGGCGGTCAGCGCCCATCCGACCGGGGCATCCTTCATGCTGAAATAGAGCCAGCTGCCATCGGGCATCTTCAGGCCGCCGGTCACGGTCGATTGACGCCCCAGCGAAACCAGCCGGATGTGCAGATTGGTCTTTTCGAGCGACGGCTCCCAGGCAACGATCTGGTTGCGCATCCGCTCGAGCTCCGGCGACAGGCGTTGCGGCGGTGGCGGCGCCGGACTCCACTGGACGTCGTAACGATCGGTGGTGAGCTGTTCCGCCATCGCCTCCCGTTCATGCCAGGGGCGTTCGACGACAAGCTTGCGGGAGATGATCAGATGTTCGGCCAGGCGCCGCGCTTCATCCTCCTGCAGCGACAGGTGACTGGCGCGCTCATACAGGAAGGTTCCGACGGCGAACTCGATGGTCAGTGCCATCAGCAGGATCGCGAAGATCCGCCCAACCAGGCCGAGCGAACCCTGGAAATGGCGCATCAGGCGCGACTGACCTCGGCATTGAACATATAGCCGATGCCGCGCACGGTGGTGATCGGCGCCGGCCTGGTGCCGGTCGAGAGCTTGCGGCGCAATCGGCTGACCAGCACATCGACGCTGCGATCGGAAGAATCTCCAAGCCGGGTACGCGACAGTTCGATCAGTCGCTCGCGCGCGATCACGCGCTGCGGATGGCTGAGAAAGCTGCCGAGCAGATCGAATTCGGCGCCGGTCAGTTCGACCACCGCACCGCTGGGCGACCGCAGCTCACGCCGCGGGAAATTGACCGACCAGCCGTCGAAATGCGCTTCGCTCTCGCGGAAGTCGCCGGGCTGACGCTCGCTGCCGACGCGGCGAAGCACCGCGCGGATGCGGGCGATCAGTTCGCGCGTGCCGAACGGCTTGGCGAGATAATCGTCGGCGCCCAGTTCCAGACCGATCACCCGATCGGCCTCGCTGCCGCGCGCACTGATGAAGATGATGGGCACTTCGCTCTTGCGACGGATCTGGCGACAGAGATCGATGCCGTCGGTTCCGGGCAGCATGATATCGAGCAGGACCAGATCGACGGGGCCACCCTCGAATGCGACCCACATTTCCGCCGCCGACGATGCGGGGCGCACGATATAGCCATGTTCCTGCAGCGCGCGCGCGGTCAGCATGCGCAGGGGAGGATCATCCTCGACGATGACGATCGATGGTGCGGTCATGGCTGGAGACACTGATACCAGGAAAAACTCATCGGTGCGCGAAGTAGATAGCGGTCTGGGCAAGGTCAACCGCCCGGCCCCGGCCAATCGATCTCCTTCCCGGCCAGCAACATTTTGTCATCATAAGGAAACGATGAAGGCACGTGGCAATATTTTTTTACGACTGCGGCACAGAAATGAAATTTCGCAGCCCTAGGTCGGCATCGATCCGAACCCTCGCGGAGCTGGCTCCACCTTATATGCCGAATTCGTCCCTATCGCTCCAGCGGCTTGCTGCCATCGCCGCAATCATGGCGATACTCCCTGGCGTTGCGCATGCCGGTGCCGACAAGCGTCTGGCGGCCATGACGCCCGAGCGTTTCCGTGTTGCCGCCTCCACGATCGACGATCCGCTCGAATTCGAGACCATTATCTCCACCGAACGCGGCCATCGCCGCGAAAAGGCGATGAAGGGCCTGATCGGCAACGACGCCTATCTTCGCGCGGTGATCGACAAACGATCGGGCGCGACGCGTTACGAGATATGGCAGGAGATCCGTTATTTCGGCCCTCGCCGCGCCTATCAGTCCGTTCATTTCGAAGCCGGCGAAAATGTCGAGCGCCGGCCGCTGTCGGTCGCGCGCCACGGAGCCGATCTTTGCCCGGAACCCGAAACGAACGGCGACTGCGTCATGACCAAGACCATGGCGTTCCCGATCGAGGAAACGGTGTTGCGGAGCGTCGCCGCGCGCTATCGTTCCGGAACCGCGGATGGCTGGAAATTCAAGTTCAAGGACGGCACCGGCCGCGACATGGTGAGTTCGATCGCCCCGGCCGAAGCCGCCGGCCTGTTGCTTGCCGTCGATGACTATCGAACCCCCGCCGTACCGCGTCGCGAACCCGGCGCACGCGATCAGGCCGGCTGACGCACCGGCGACCCATCCGCTCATGTACGAGTTGAGATAGTGACCAGTCATTCGCGAGTGACATTCGTGACAGCCATGCTGTGTTGCGCCTCCCCTTCGGCGGCCTGGGCGCAAGCGCTGTCCGCTGAAGAGGCGCAGGCGCTGCGTGACGAGGTCGCATCGATGAAGGCGCGGCTGGAATCGCTTGAACGGCGCCTTGCCGCGAGCGAGGGCGCCTCGCCCAAGCAACCGGCGGACGCGGCTCCAGCCCCGGTCGCGGTTGCCGCCGCGCCATCTCCCGCGCCGGCCAAGGACGGCGACCGCATCCAATGGCGCGGATCGCCCCAATTCGTGTCGGGCGATCGGCGCTTCAAGGTGAAGGGCCGCCTGCAGGTCGATGCCGGCTATGTCTCTCCGCCACCCGGATCGAAGGATCGGGCCTTCGGCTTCTCCAACGAGTTCCGCCGGATCCGCCTGGGCGGCGAAGGCAATCTCGACTCGCGTTTCGGCTACAAGCTCGAGCTGGAATTGTCCGACAACAGCGTCGATCTCGTCGATGCCTTCGTGACCTATGAATCCGGCCCCCTTGCTCTGGCGCTCGGCAATCAGAACCAGTTCCAGTCGCTCGACGAACTCGTCGGCGACACCACCGGTTCGTTCATGGAACGCGCGGCCTTCACCGACGCGTTCAATTTCGAGCGACGACTGGGTTTGGCCGCGAGCTACCGCAAGGGCGACTGGCTGATGCAGGCCGGCATCTTTTCGGACGATCCCGGCTCGCTCGCCAATGACAGCGACGGGCCTGCAGGCGGCGACGAGAATGACAGTTTCGGTGTCGATGGTCGGCTGGTCCATGTCCGCCGCTTCGGCCGGACCTTGCTCCATCTCGGTGCATCCGCACATTGGCGCGCGCTCAATCGCACGGCGGAGCGGCCGACGCGCTACGGCCAGCGCCCCTATCTTCACAGCAGCAACACCCGCGTGATCTCGACGCCCGCCTTCGCGGTGACCAACGAACTCCATTATGGCGCCGAATTTGCGGGGATCCACGATCGCTGGCATTTCGCGGCGGAGGCGCACTGGCTGCGTGCGTCGCGCGCCGGCCTTGCCGATCCGTCATTCTTCGGCGGCTATGTGGAACTGGGCTATTTCCTGACGCGCGGAGACAGCCGGGTCTACAAGAACGGGATCTTCGATCGCGCTCCGCCAAAATCGAGCATCACCGATGGCGGCATCGGATCGATCCAGCTCAACCTCCGATACGATTATCTCGATCTGAACGACGATATCATTCGCGGCGGAAACCAGAACGCCCTGCTGCTCGGCCTGATCTGGACACCCGTCAACTATCTCAGACTCAACATGAATTATGGCCATATTCGCTATCAGACGGCAGATCTCGATGAATTCGGAATCAACGTCGCCGGATTGCGCATGGAACTCGATTTCTAGGCGATGCCCGCCAACAACAATCCATATCGGAAGCGATATGATCTTGGCCGACAGGCCAGTTTGTAAGCGATCATGTCTGCCTTGCTAAATATTGTTGCTCCGCAACACAGTTCATTGTGCGTTGCAACCGCACACCCCATTCTGTCCCAATCGCGCCCCCTCAAGGATCATCTGTGACCATGACAAGCATATTCGATCGCTGGAAGGCCGACGTACCCGCGTCCATCGTCGTGGCGCTCGTCGCTCTCCCCCTGTGTCTTGGCGTCGCACTCGCATCCGGCGCTCCGCTTTTCTCGGGCATCATCGCGGGCATCGTCGGCGGCATCGTCGTCGGCGCGCTTTCGAAATCACCGCTCTCGGTGAGCGGCCCCGCCGCCGGCCTGACCGTCATCGTCCTGTCCGCGATCGAACGCATGCCGAGTTTCGAAGCGTTCCTGCTCGCGGTCGTCCTGGCCGGCGTGCTCCAGATCATCCTGGGCCTGACGCGATCGGGCGTGCTCGCCGAATTCGTGCCCTCCTCGGTCATCACCGGCATGCTGGCCGCGATCGGCCTGATCCTGATCCTGAAGCAGCTGCCGCACGCCTTCGGCTATGACGGCACTTACGAGGGCAGCTTCGAATTCATGCAGGCCGACGGCCTCAACACCTTCAGCACGATCATCCATTCGCTGACGAGCAGCGTTCACGCCGGCGCGATTCTGATCGCGGCGATCAGTATGGCCTTCCTGTTCTGGTGGGACAGCGCGAAGCCGACCGAGGGGCCGCTGCGCTATCTGCCCGGCCCGCTCGTCGTCGTGCTGATCGGCATCTTCGGCAACGCCCTGTTCGGCCTGGCGATGCCGACGCTCCAGATCGACGTCACCCATCTCGTCAAGGTGCCGGTGGCCGAGGACATTCCGGCCTTCCTGTCCTTGTTCAGCTTCCCCGATTTTTCGGCGATCTCCAATCCGGCGACGTGGACGATCGCGATCACGCTGGCGATCGTCGCGAGCCTTGAATCGCTGCTCAGCGTCAAGGCCGTCGACGAACTCGATCCCCAGCGCCGGACCACCGACAAGAATCGCGAACTGATCGCGCAGGGCGGCGGCAATCTGATCTCCGGCCTGATCGGCGGCATCCCCGTCACCTCGGTGATCGTGCGTTCGTCCGCCAACGTCGAAGCCAAGGCCGAGAGCAAGGCATCGACGATCATGCACGGCACCTGGCTGCTGCTGAGCGTGCTGCTGATCCCGACGGTTCTCAACCTGATCCCGCTGTCCGCGCTCGCCGCGATCCTGATCGCGACCGGGTACAAGCTGGCCAAGCCCAAGCTGTTCCTGCAGCGCTACAAGCAGGGCTGGACGCAGTTCGTGCCCTTTGTGGTGACGGTGGTGGCGATCCTGTTCACCGACCTGCTGATGGGTATCGGCATCGGCCTGGCCGTGGGCTTCGTCTTCGTCGTCGGCCGCAACCTCCGCCCCGCGATCACCTTCGCCTGCGACGGCAAGGACTGCCTGATCCGCGCGCGCCGCAACCTCTATTTCATGCATAAATACGAGTTGCAGCGCGAACTGGGCCGCGTGCCCGACGGCTCCAACGTGCTGATCGACCTGTCGTCGACCAATTATGTCGACCTCGACAATGTCGAGATCATCAACGCCTTCATCAAGGGTGCGCGCTTCCGCGAGATTTCGGTGATCGTCCGTGGCGATATCGCCGAGAACACCGCGCCGCTGATCAACGCCCCGCTCACCAGGGTTCAATACGCATGAGACAGTATAAGCAGCTCCTCCTCGCCAACAAGGCGTGGGCATCCGAGATGGTCGAGGAACATCCCGAGTTCTTCAGCCGGCAGGTGGTGGGGCAAAAGCCCGACTTCCTCTGGATCGGCTGCTCGGACAGCCGGGTCAGTCCCGAGCAGATGACGATGACGCAGCCCGGCGGCATGTTCATGCACCGCAACATCGCCAATCTGGTCGACGAGAACGACCTGAATCTGATGTCGGTGATCCAATATGCGGTGACCGTGCTGCGCGTCAGCCACATCATCGTCTGCGGCCATTATGGCTGCGGCGGCGTGACCGCGGCGCTCAACGGCGGGACCGAGGGCCCCGTTCACGAATGGCTCGCCAGTCCGCGCGCGACCCGCGATCGCCATAGCGGGGAAATCGCGTGCCTCGACGACCAGACGTCGAAGATTAACCGCCTGGTCGAGCTCAATGTCATCGATCAGCTCGAACGGCTCGCGCGCACCGAGACCGTCCGGGATGCCTTCGCCACCGGCCAGCCGCTCACGCTGCACGGCTGGGTCTATGATCTGAGCGATGGCCTGATCCGCACATTGGCGGAAATCGACGCGAAAACCGCGAGCAAGACGGGATTGCAGCCTCTCGAAGCGGCCTGACGAACCGCCCGCGCGCGGAACGTCGAGAGGGTGGCGCGAAAGCGGTCGCTGCTGGTACAGCGTCGGCGATGACTCGCCTCCTCGCCTTCCTCGCCACGCTGTTCCTGCTGGTGCCCGCCCCGGCCCAGGCCTGGTGGGAATATGGCCATGAAACCGTCGGCGCGATCGCGTATCGCAATGTGACACCCAAGGCGCGCACCGCGATCGACGCGCTACTCAGCAAGGGACGCTTGCTGGAAACGCCGACCTGCCCGGTCAATACGATCGAATTGGCGAGCTATTGGCCCGACTGTGCCAAGGAGCTCGGCCTGCGCTTTTCCTACGCCTATTCCTGGCACTATCAGAATGTCGATATCTGCAAGCCGTTCGACCTGAAGGCGGCCTGCCGTGACGGCAATTGCGTCTCGGCGCAGGTCGATCGCAATCTGAAGCTGCTCAAGGACAAATCGGTGCCGGAGCGCGAGCGCCTGATGGCGCTCGTCTTTCTCGTCCATTTCGTCGGCGACCTGCATCAGCCGCTCCATGCCGGCGACAAGAGCGATCTGGGCGGCAATCGCGCGCGCGCGGCCTATGGCGACTTTGTGACGCAAAGGCTCAATCTGCATGCGATCTGGGACGGATATCTGGCCGAACGCGCGATCTCGACGCCGCCACCGCTGGTACGCATCTATTCCGCCGAGGAACGCGCGGCGATGAACGGTGGCACCACCGAGGACTGGAGCCGGGAAAGCTGGCAGGTCGCGCGCGACACCGTCTATGCCAGCGCCTATGGCGGCGATCCCTGCACGGGGCCGGCACAGGAACGCTCGAAACTGTCGAACGAGACGATCGAAACGCTCATCCAGCCGCTGCGGCTGCAGGTCGAGCGCGGCGGACTGAGGCTGGCGCGGCTGCTCGATGAAGCGCTGGGCTAGGACCAATCGACATTCAGTTCAGACCGAGTCGAAAATGGTGATTTTTCGTGACCCGGAGCGCAGCGTACTTATCGTACGTGAGCACCGGAAGCACGGAAAAGCGCCATTTGCAGGCCGGTATGGGCTGAATGTCGATTGGTCCTAGAGCATCGTGCGGAAAAGTGGGAACCGGTTTTCCGTAAAAACGATGCGATCACAAACATCTGGAGCGGGCCACGCGATTCATATGCGCGCAGCCCGCTCTAAGCCGCAACGGTCACCCGACTACCCGCGCGGGCGCGCCTGCGGATAGGTGCCCAGCATGCGCACCCATTTGGTGTGGAACGCCAGTTCCTCCAGCGCGCGCTTCACCGCCGGATCATCGGGCGAACCCTCGATATCGGTGAAGAATTCGGTCGCAGCGAAGCTGCCGCCGCGCTGATAGCTTTCCAGCTTCGTCATGTTGACGCCGTTGGTCGCGAAGCCGCCCATCGCCTTGTAGAGCGCGGCCGGAATATTCTTCACCTCGAAGATGAAGGTGGTCATCAGCTTGCCTTCAGGCTGTTCGGCACGCGCTTCACGCGCCAGCACGACGAAGCGGGTGACGTTGTCTTCCGAATCGGCGAGCCCCTCGGCCAGCGTCTCCAGCCCGTAGATGCCCGCCGCGAGCGGAGGCGCCAGCGCGGCCACCCCGGCATCGTTCATTTCGACGACCAGCGCCGCGGCACCGGCAGTGTCGGCATAGGGCACCGGCGTGATGTTGCGCGCACGCAGCCAGCGGCGGCACTGCCCCAGCGCCTGGGGATGGCTCACCGCATCCCGGATCCCCTCGATCGGGCCCAGCCCCATCAGGCTGTACCGGATCGGCAGGAAATACTCGCCGGTGATCACCAGCCCGGATTCGGGCAGCAGGAAATGCATGTCCGCGACGCGGCCATGCAGCGAATTCTCGATCGGGATGAGCGCGCAACCCGCCTGCCCCTCCTTCACCGCATCGATCGCATCCTCGAAACTGAAACAGGGGAGCGGCAGGGCGCCTGGCAGCGCCTGTTCCACCGCCAGATGCGAATTGGCGCCCGGGGCGCCCTGAAACGCTACGGCACGCGCGGGTTCGCGGGCTGCGGCCTCCAGCATGGCGGCGACGATCGGGCGGGCGGGGGCGGGATATTTTTCCATGATAGGGCGAGCCGCTTACGCAGGAAGCGGATTCGGCACAAGCCGCGCTTGCGATGCTCGACACTGGCTCTTAAAGGGAGCGCCATTCGAATGCGGGACGAACAGAGGGATTCTGATGGACGACAGGTTCAACACGATCGCAGGCTGGACCTTGTTTGCGGGGATCGTGGCACTGGGCGCTTCGATCGCCAGCGGCATGTACTTCCATGCGGAAGCGCCTGAAAAGCCCGGCTACGAGGTCGCGGACGCCGATCCGGCGGGTGGCGGCGGCGCGGCCGAAGCGATCGATATCGCGACGCTGCTGCCGGCGGCCGACGCCAACAAGGGCGCAGACGTCTTCAAGAAGTGCGCGGCTTGCCACACTATCAACCAGGGTGGCGCGAACGGCATCGGCCCCAATCTCTATGGGACGATGGGTGAAGAGATCGGCCACGGCAAGGGCGGCTTCGCCTTCTCCGACGCACTGAAGGGTGTCGGCGGCAACTGGGACTTCCAGAAGATGGATGCCTGGCTGGCCAGCCCGCGCAAGTTCGCGCCCGGCACGAAGATGACCTTCGCCGGCCTTTCCAAGCCGGAGGATCGCGCGAATCTGCTCGTTTACCTGAACGCGCAGGGTTCGAACCTGCCGCTTCCGGCCGCTGCGGCGCCTGCCGCCGCCGATACGGCTGCCGCCCCCGCCGCCAATGGCGCGGCGCCGGCGGAAAATGCCGCGGAAGCAGCACCCGCTGCCAACGCCGCGGCACCCGCCGCGCATTGATCCGCGTCGAACCGCTCGCCGGGCCAGCGCTCGGCGAGCGGATCGACGATCTGGCGGCGTTGCGGATCGCCGTCTTCCGCGCCTTTCCCTATCTCTACGATGGGGACATCGACTATGAGCGCGCCTATCTAAGGGCCTATGCCGACAGCCCCGGCGCGATCGTGATCGGCGCGTTCGACGGCGATCGGCTGATCGGCGCCGCGACCGCCGCGCCGATGGAAGATCATGCGGCCGAATTCGCCGCCCCGTTCGAAGCGCGCGGCCATGATCTTTCGACGATCCTTTATTTCGGCGAATCGGTGCTGCTGCCCGACTATCGCGGCCATGGGTTGGGCCATGCCTTTTTCGACGGTCGCGAAGCGCATGCGCGGGCGCTGGGGCGCGACCACGCGACCTTCTGCGCGGTGATCCGCCCGACGGGCCACCCTGCCCGTCCTGCCGACTATTCGCCGCTCGATTCGTTCTGGCGCAAGCGCGGCTACGGCCTGCTCGACGGCATCACCACCGGTTTTTCATGGAAGGATGTCGGCGAGCCGGCCGAAACCGAGAAGCCCATGCAGTTCTGGATGAAGACGCTGGCCTGATACGCGCTGCGGCCAAGATCGTCATTTTCGAACGAATGGATCCGTGGTCAGGCCGATGCAGGCTCCGAATAGAAATCCTGCACGATCGCCCAGGCCTCCTCCGCCGTTTCCACATAGTGGAAAAGATCGAGGTCACGCGCGGCGATCACCCCTTCTTCCACCAGCGCATCGAAATTCACCACGCGCTCCCAGAATTCGCGGCCGAAGAGCAGCACCGGAATCGGCTTGATCTTGCCGGTCTGGATCAGGGTCAACAGTTCGAACGTCTCGTCGAACGTACCGAAGCCGCCGGGGAAGACCGCCAGCGCGCGGGCGCGAAGCAGGAAATGCATCTTGCGCAGCGCGAAATAGTGGAACTGGAAGCTCAGCGACGGCGTGACATAGGGGTTTGGCGCCTGTTCGTGCGGCAACACGATATTGAGCCCCACCGTCTCGGCGCCGACATCGGCGGCGCCCCGGTTCGCGGCTTCCATGATCGACGGGCCGCCGCCCGAACAGACGACGAAATGACGCCAGCCCTCGGTGTCGCGCGGACTCTGGCTGGCGATCCGCGCGAGTTCGCGCGCGACCTCGTAATATCTGGACTTTGCGATCAGCCGCTCGGCGATACGCCGGCTGGCGTCGTCGGTCGCCAGATCGAGCAGCGCCGCCGCCTTTTCGGGCTCGGGGATACGCGCAGATCCATAGAAGACGAACATCGACGCGATCTTGGCTTCATCGAGCAGCAATTCGGGCTTGAGCAGTTCGAGCTGGAAACGGACGGGGCGCAGATCCTCGCGCAGCAGAAAATCCGTGTCCTGGAATGCGAGCCTGTAGGCGGGATGCTCGGTCTGGGGGGTCGAAACGCCCTGCTTGGCCTTTTCGGCATCCTGCTTGGCTTGGGGGAAAACCCGGCTGGGTACGATCTTGTCAGTCATCGAGGGCATTTAGCGGGCTTTGGCGGATAGCCCAAGCCCTCAACGGCAGAAGGGCCCCCGCCCCATGTCGAGATGGAAGTGATCGTAATGCGCCGCATTGTAATCGGGGCTGAGAACGGTCGCGAATCGCTTGCACGCCGAGTTGTGGATCGTCTTCAAGAAAGCGCGTTCGCTGCTCGTCCCTTCCTTCCAGCCGCCGCGCACCGCGATGCGGCGGCCATCGTCGAGCACGAAGGCGGCGACATCGACGGCATTGCTGTGCGCATGTTCGGAAAGCCGGCCGGTGGCACCGCCATTGCCGTTGACGGTGCGGCAATTATAGGTGCCCATCGTCTCGATCTTCACCACTTCGGCGCCCAGGATCTGCCGTGCCGCCGGGCGCACGCCATAACGTGCCCAGGCGGCGAAATTCTTCGCCAGCGGACAGGTCATCGCGCCGAGATTGGTGACGGGCGTGCCGATATCGATCAGCTTCACGCTGCCCAGCGTCGAACAGCCGCCATCGAACTGGCGGTCAGGCAAGGCGCTGTACTGCACCGAAGCCGCGCCGAGATCGGCCATGCACTGGCGAGTCGAAACGTCGTCGGCGAAGCGCGGCGCGGGAGTCAGGACCGGTTTCTGTGCCACCGGCCGCTTGACCGGCACGCTCCTGCGAACGTCCGGAGCACCGACACAGGCCGCCAGCGCCATCACGGCAACCAGCGGCCCGGCCAGGAAAATCCGATTTCCACGAAGCGAAACCATGGCGCGAACCCTAGGCCATCGATGGTTAACAACATCCTAAGATATCGGTTTCACAAACTCGTCGCTTGACACCGGCGGGCGCGACTTTAGGAGCGGCGCCGGGCCACGCTGTCCCAACGCAGCGCGTGCTCTCTGTAAGGAGAGACTGACATGACGAATACCCCGCCGGTGCGCGATGCGCACGCTTCTGCGACTCTGCGCGATGCGCACGATATCGCGACGACTCGCCCCGACACCAAGCCGGCGCGCCCCCATTTTTCCTCAGGTCCCTGCGCCAAGCCTCCGGGCTGGTCGGCTGAGCGCCTCGCGACGGGTTCGCTCGGCCGCTCGCACCGTTCGAAGATCGGCAAGGCGCGACTGCAATACGCCATCGACCTGATGCGCGAGATGCTGCGCCTGCCCGATACGCATCGCATCGGCATCGTTCCCGGATCCGACACCGGCGCCTTCGAAATGGCGATGTGGACGATGCTCGGCGCCCGCCCCGTCACCGCGCTCGCTTGGGAGAGCTTCGGTGAAGGTTGGGTCACCGATGCCGCCAAGCAGCTCAAGATCGATCCGACCGTGCTGCGCGCCGATTATGGCCATATCCCCGATCTGACGCAGATCGACTGGACCAACGATGTGCTGTTCACCTGGAACGGCACCACGTCCGGCGCACGCGTGCCGAATGGCGACTGGATCCCCGAGACTCGCGAAGGCCTGACCTTCGCGGACGCGACCAGCGCGGTCTTCGCCTACGATATTCCGTGGGACAAGATCGATGTCGCCACCTTCTCGTGGCAGAAGGTGCTGGGCGGCGAAGGCGGGCATGGCGTGCTGATCCTCGGCCCCCGCGCGGTCGAGCGGCTAGAGAGCTATACGCCCGCATGGCCGCTGCCCAAGGTGTTCCGTCTGGTTTCCAAGGGTGCGCTGGCCGAAGGCGTGTTCAAGGGCGAAACCATCAACACGCCATCGATGCTGGCCGTCGAGGACGCGATCTTCGCGCTCGAATGGGCGAAGTCGATCGGTGGCCTCGAAGGGCTGATCGGCCGGGCGAACGCCAATGCGGCGGCGCTCGACCGGATCGTCGCCGACCGTGACTGGCTGGGCCATCTCGCCCCCGATCCGGCGACGCGTTCGACCACCAGCGTCTGCCTGACGGTCGAGGGCGCGGACGAGGCGATGATCAAGAAGTTCGCCTCGCTGCTCGAAGCAGAGGACGCGGCCTATGACATCGCCGGCTATCGCGATGCGCCCGCAGGGCTTCGCATCTGGTGCGGCGCCACCGTCGAGACCGCCGATATCGAAGCGCTCGGCCCCTGGCTCGACTGGGCCTATGCGACCGTGAAGGCCGCATAACCCCTCGCCTGTTCACGGGAGAGGGTGGCCGAGCGACGCGAGGTCGGGTGAGGGCCCGACCAGCCGAGGCGCGCTTTCCCGAAATTGCCCTCACCCCAGCCCTCTCCCGCAAACGGGAGAGGGAGAGTGGAGAATGAAGCAATGCCAAAAGTCCTTATTTCCGACAAAATGGATCCCCAGGCCGCCGCGATCTTCCGCGAGCGCGGCGTCGAAGTCGATGAGATCACCGGCAAGACCAAGGAAGAACTGATCGCGATCATCGGCCAGTATGACGGCCTCGCGATCCGCTCCGCCACCAAGGTCACGAAGGAAATCCTGGATGCCGCGACCAATTTGAAGGTCGTCGGGCGTGCCGGCATCGGCGTCGACAATGTCGATATCCCCGCTGCTTCCGCCAAGGGCGTGGTGGTGATGAACACCCCGTTCGGCAATTCGATCACCACCGCCGAACATGCGATCGCACTGATGTTCGCGCTCGCCCGCCAGCTTCCCGAAGCCGACGCCTCCACCCAGGCCGGCAAGTGGGAAAAGAACCGCTTCATGGGCGTCGAGCTGACGAACAAGACGCTGGGCCTGATCGGCGCGGGCAATATCGGTTCGATCGTCGCCGATCGCGCGCGCGGCCTGAAGATGAAGGTGGCCGCCTATGATCCCTTCCTGACGCCCGAGCGCGCCGTGGAACTGGGCATCGAGAAGGTGACGCTGGACGAGCTGCTCGCCCGCGCCGACTTCATCACGCTGCACACGCCGCTGACCGACCAGACCCGCAACATCCTGTCCGCCGAGAACATCGCCAAGACCAAGAAGGGCGTGCGCATCATCAACTGCGCGCGCGGCGGGCTGATCGACGAGGCCGCGCTGAAGGCGGCGCTCGATTCCGGTCAGGTCGGCGGCGCCGCGCTCGACGTGTTCGTCGAGGAACCCGCCACGGCAAGCCCGCTGTTCGGCACGCCGAACTTCATCTCGACGCCGCATCTGGGCGCATCGACGAGCGAGGCGCAGGTCAATGTCGCGCTCCAGGTCGCCGAACAGATGGCCGATTATCTGGTCAATGGCGGCATCACCAACGCGCTCAACGTGCCGTCGCTTTCCGCCGAGGAAGCGCCGCAGCTTCGTCCCTATATGACGCTCGCCGAAAAGCTCGGTTCGCTGGTCGGCCAGCTTGAGGGCGACAAGATCAAGGGCGTCGCGGTCGAGGTCGAGGGCGCCGCCGCCGAGCTCAACCCCAAGCCGATCACCGCCGCCGTGCTCTCGGGCCTGATGCGCGCCTATTCGGACACGGTGAACATGGTCAACGCGCCCTATCTGGCGCGCGAGCGCGGCCTGGACGTGCGCGAAGTGCGTCACGACCGCGAGGGCGATTATCACACGCTGCTGCGCGTGACCGTCTCGACCGAGGCGGGTGAGCGCTCCGTCGCGGGAACCCTGTTCTCCAACACCGAACCGCGCCTCGTCGAACTGCACGGCATCAAGGTCGAGGCCGATCTCGACGGCGAGATGCTCTATGTCGTCAATCAGGATGCACCCGGTTTCATCGGCCGCATCGGATCGGCGCTGGGTGAGGCCGAAGTCAACATTGCGACCTTCCATCTCGGCCGCCGCGGCAGCGGCCCCGGCGGAGAGGCGGCGCTGCTGCTCTCGGTCGATTCGCCCGTGCCTGAACCGGTGCTGTGGTCCGTCTGCAACCTGCCTGGCGTGAAGCGGGTCAAGGCGCTCAAATTCTGACGCTGACGGGGCGGGTTCGGAAACGGACCCGCCCCGTTTCCTGTACCGGCATATCAATGCCTTATACGGTGTCATCCCCGCGAAAGCGGGGATCCAGCTTCTTCTTCTTTATCCTGATGCTTCACGGAAAAGCTGGATTCCCGCATGCGCGGGAATGACAAGGGTGGCAAGGGACGCATCATCCGCTAAGAGCCCCAGCATGATCCTGCCTGGCCTGCTTCCCGAAGGATATCGCGACCGGCTTCCGCCCGAGGCGGATGCGTCGGCGCGGCTTGTCCGCTGCGTCCTCGATACCGCGACCGGCTATGGCTATGAGCGCGTCTCGCCGCCGCTCGCCGAATTCGAGGACGGGTTGCGCGCGGGGCTGAAGACCGCGAGCGTCCAGGACCTGCTCCGCTTCGTCGATCCCGTCTCGCAACGGACCATGGCGATCCGCCCGGACATCACCACGCAGGTCGGCCGGATCGCCGCAACTCGCATGGCGCACCACCCCCGCCCGCTCAGGCTCAGCTATGGCGGGCCGGTGCTCCGGTTGAAGGCGACGCAGCTTCGCCCCGAGCGCGAGATGATGCAGGTCGGCGCCGAATTGATCGGTCTCGACACCGTCGCCGCCGCACTCGAGATCGTCAGCGTCGCCGTGGAAGCGCTGTCACGTGCGGGCGTGAGCGGCGTCACCGTCGATTTCACCCTGCCCGATCTGGTCGACCATCTGTCCGCCGGACCATTGCCGCTGGAGGCCGGCGCGGTTTCAGAGATCCGCGCGCTGCTCGACGCCAAGGATGCCGGCGGGCTGGTCGCGCGCGGCGGCGCGGCATTCCTGCCGCTGATCGAGGCGGCCGGCACCTTCGATGCCGCGATCGCGCGCCTGCGCACCTTCGACACCCAGGGCGCGCTCGCATCGCGGCTCGACGGGCTGGAACGGATCGCCGCGGCGATTCGCGACAAGGTCGCGATCACGCTCGACCCCACCGAGCGCCACGGCTTCGAATATCAGAACTGGTTCGGCTTCTCGCTGTTCGCCGAAGGCGTCAGCGGCGAGATCGGGCGCGGCGGATCGTACAGCATCGTCCATCCCGACGGACGCGAGGAACCCGCGATCGGCTTTTCGCTCTATTGCGATCCGCTGGTCGATGCGGGCCTCGCCGCCGAGGCGCGCCGCCGCCTGTTCGTGCCCTTCGGCGCCGATCCGGCGGAAGCGGCGCGGCTGCGCGAGCAGGGCTGGGTGACGGTCGCCGCGCTGACCGAAGACGACAGTCCGGCGGCGCAGATCTGTTCGCACATCCTGCGCGACGGAGCGCCGCAGGCGCTCTGATCGCTTGACCTTCGGGCGTACCGGAGGCAGAGGAGCGCCCGAACGCGGGTAAATACCCGCACCCATCACATCCGGTCGCCGAGTCCTGTCGAAGGGCGTCCCGGATCCGCTCGGCAGGCGGAGACTCGCATTTATGGCAAATGTCGCGGTAATCGGCGCTCAATGGGGCGACGAGGGCAAGGGTAAGATTGTCGACTGGCTCGCGGAGCGGGCCGATATGGTGGTCCGCTTCCAGGGCGGCCACAATGCCGGGCACACGCTCGTCATCGGCGAGAATGTCTACAAGCTGTCGCTGCTGCCCTCCGGCATCGTGCGCGGCACGCCCAGCGTGATCGGCAATGGCGTGGTGCTCGACCCCTGGGCGCTCAAGGCCGAGATCGAGAAGCTGACGGCCCAGGGCGTGAAGGTGACGCCCGAAACGCTGCACATCGCCGACAATTGCGCGCTGATCCTGCCCTTCCACCGCGATCTCGACGCGCTGCGCGAGGATGCGAGCGGCGCCGGCAAGATCGGCACGACGCGCCGCGGCATCGGCCCGGCCTATGAGGACAAGGTCGGCCGCCGCGCGATCCGCGTCTGCGACCTGGCGCATCTCGACGATCTCGGTCCGCAGCTCGACCGGCTGACCGCGCATCACGACGCATTGCGCGCCGGTTTCGGCGAACCGCCCGTCGATCGCGAGGCGCTGCTCGCCGAATTGCGCGAGATCGCCGATTTCGTGCTGTCCTTCGCCAAGCCCGTCTGGCTGATGCTGAACGACGCGCGCAAGCGCGGCCGCCGCATCCTGTTCGAGGGCGCTCAGGGCGTGCTGCTCGACGTCGATCACGGCACTTACCCGTTCGTCACCTCCTCCAACACCATCGCCGGCACCGCCGCCGGCGGATCGGGCCTCGGCCCCGGCGCGGTGGGGTTCGTGCTCGGCATCGCCAAGGCCTATACGACGCGCGTCGGCTCCGGCCCCTTCCCGACCGAGCAGGAAAACGAGATCGGCGAGCGGCTGGGCACGCGTGGCCATGAATTCGGCACCGTCACCGGCCGCAAGCGCCGCTGCGGCTGGTTCGATGCGGTGCTGGTCCGCCAGTCGGTCGCGGTGTCGGGCGTCACCGGCATCGCCCTCACCAAGCTCGACGTGCTCGACGGTTTCGACGAAGTCGGCATCTGCACCGGATACCGGCTGCGTGGGCAGGTGATCGACCATTATCCGAGCAACGCCGCCGACCAGGCAGCCGTGGAGCCGATCTACGAAATGATCGAGGGCTGGCACGAATCGACGGCGGGCGCGCGGAGCTGGGCGCAGCTTCCCGCGCAGGCGATCAAATATATCCGTCGCATCGAGGAGCTGATCCAGTGCCCCGTCGCGCTGGTTTCGACGAGCCCCGAGCGCGAGGACACGATCCTCGTCCGCGATCCCTTCTCGGACTGACCGCCGAACGGCGCCAGACCCGGTGAGCCATGCTCATCGGGTCTGGAAGACAACCAACGCCCCGCGGAGTCAGGTCATCCGGCCTTGGCATAAGGGGAACCGAAGCCGAGCCGGCTTGTTTGGCTTGGGATGCCGTGTAGCACCCCTATATGACCACACGCGACGCCACCGGGCTGCTGCCGCGATCGCATGGCGCGCATGCGCGCGAGATCGTGACCTCGCTCACCGACTGGGCGCATATCCTGCTTTTCGGCGCGATCGGATGGCCATGGCTGCTGCGCAGCCTGTCCGGCGGACGCCTTCAGGACAAGATCGCGCTGCTCGACCGGCTGGGCCTGCCGCACGATTCCTTGCCCAATCTCGGAAGCTGGAAAGCGGATACGGCGCTGCTTGGATTGATCGTCGATCATATCGAACGGGCCAGGCCGGCGGTGGTGGTCGAACTGGGCGCCGGCGCATCGTCCTTCATCACCGCCCGCGCCCTCCAGCGCCATGGCGGCGGACGCCTGATCAGTTTCGACCAGCATCAGGATTTCGTCGAGGCCACGCGCGGCTGGCTGAACGAGCATGGCATGGACGCGGATATGCGCGGGGCGGCGCTGCTGCCCGCACCGGGCGACTGGCCGGGCTATTGGTACGATATCGCCGCCCTGCCCGACCGTATCGACATGCTGGTGATCGATGGTCCACCCTGGACCATTCATCCCCAGGTGCGGGGCGCCGCAGAATGCCTGTTCGATCGCATTTCGCCCGGCGGCGTGGTGCTGCTCGACGACGGTGCGCGACCGGGCGAACGCATCCTGCTCCAGCGCTGGCGGCAACGCTGGCCCGATTTCGAGTTCCGGCTGGACCTGAGCGGCGCCAAGGGCACCGTCATCGGCATCCGGCGCGGCTGATCCACTGCAAAAAGGCCGACCGCCTTGGGCGATCGGCCTGATCGATCTTCGGAAAGGCCCGGTTATTCGGGGCTCTTTTCCTTCTTCTTGCCCTTCTTGTGCTTGCTGTGATCCGTCTCGTCGGCGGGCGGGGCCGCGCTGTCGCTCGGCGCCTCGGCCGGCTGCGCCATCGGATCGGCGGGCTGCGCCACCGGATCTGCCGGGGCCGTGGTCGTGTCCTGCGTGGTGGTTTCGACCGGCGCCTGGGGCGGCTGGGCGGCGGTATCCTGGGCCTGGGCGGCACCGGCGAAGAACAGGGCAGAGCCCGCGAAGATGATGAGATTGCGCATGAAAACTCCTGACTAGCGTGCCTTGATCAGCGACGAACCAACGTCGCGCACGCGGTTAAGATGCGCGGTTCATCCCGGCAGCGGCCCCGCCCGCCGAACCGCGAAGACAGGGCGTTGGATGCGCGGGACGGATAGCGGAACCGGCGGGTTCAACCGTCGCCCAGCCCGTCGTCAGCTACCGCACTGGGCGCGATGGAGCAGTTTCTGGTCGGCCAGCACCAGCGCCGCCATCGCCTCGACCACGGGCACGCCCCTGATTCCGACACAAGGATCATGACGTCCCTTGGTCCGGATCTCCGCCGCCGCACCGTCGCGATCGATCGTCTCGACCGGCGTCAGGATCGAGCTGGTCGGCTTGAACGCCACGCGCAACCGCACCGGCTGCCCCGTGGAAATGCCGCCCGCGATGCCGCCGGCATGATTGGCGAGGAATGTGGGGCCGTCATTGCCGGGTCGCATCGGATCGGCATTCTGCTCGCCGGTCAGCCGCGCGGCCGCGAAGCCGTCGCCGATCTCTATACCCTTCACCGCGTTGATGCTCATCATCGCCGCTGCCAGTTCGCTGTCGAGCTTGGCATAGAGCGGCGCCCCCCATCCGGCGGGAACGCCGCTGCATTCGCATTCGATCACCGCGCCCAGCGACGATCCCGACTTTCGCGCATCGTCGACGAGCTTCTCCCAGCGGATCGCCGCCTGCGGATCGGGGCAGAAGAAGGGATTGCGATCGATCTCGCGCGGATCGAAGCGCGCCGGATCGACAGCGTCACCGCCGATCTCCGATACCCAGGCCAGGATCGACACTTCAGGGATAGCCAGCCGCGCCACGGCCCCTGCCGCCACCCGCGCCGCCGTCTCGCGCGCGGAACTGCGCCCGCCGCCGCGATAGTCGCGAAAGCCGTATTTGGCGTCATAGGCATAATCGGCGTGGCCTGGGCGATAGGCCCTGGCGACCTCCGAATAATCCTTCGAGCGCTGGTCGACATTCTCGATCATCAGCGAGATCGGCGTGCCCGTCGTCCGCCCCTCGAACACCCCCGACAGGATGCGCACCTGATCGGGTTCCTGCCGCTGCGTCGTGAACCGCGACTGGCCGGGGCGCCTTTTGTCGAGAAAGGGCTGGATATCGGCTTCGGACAGCGCAAGCCCCGGCGGGCAGCCGTCGACGACCGCGCCGAGCGCGGGCCCGTGCGATTCGCCCCAACTGGTGAAGCGGAACACCCGGCCGAACGTGTTGAAGCTCATCTGCTTCTTCCCTTTCCCCCGCAGGGAAGGTGTTAAGCCAGCGCGATGTCCGCCGCGTCCTCGGCCTTCATGCCGATGACGTGATAGCCCGCGTCCACGTGATGCGTCTCGCCCGTCACGCCGCTGGCGAGATCGCTCAGCAGATACAGGCCGGCACCGCCGACATCGTCGATCGTGACGTTGCGGCGCAGCGGCGAATTCAGCTCGTTCCATTTCAGGATATAGCGGAAATCGCCGATGCCCGATGCGGCCAGCGTCTTGATCGGCCCGGCGGAGATCGCGTTGACGCGGATATTCTCCGGCCCCAGGTCCATCGCCAGATATTTGACGCTCGTCTCCAGCGCGGCCTTCGCCACGCCCATGACGTTATAGTGCGGGATCACCTTTTCCGCGCCATAATAGCTGAGCGTCAGCAGCGCGCCGCCATTGGGCATCATCGCGCGCGCGCGCTGCGCCACCGCGACGAAGCTGTAGGCGGAGATGTTCATCGTCATCAGGAAATTGTCGAGGCTGGTATCGACATACAGGCCGCGCAGCTCGTTCTTGTCCGAATAGCCGATGGCATGGACGACGAAATCGATCGTCGGCCAACGCGCCGCCAGCGTCGCGAACGCGGCGTCGAGATTCGCCATGTCCGACACGTCGCAATCGATCAGCAGGTCCGAACCGACCTGTTCGGCAAGCGGGCGCACCCGCTTCTCCATCGCCTCGCCCTGATAGCTGAAGGCGAGCTCCGCGCCTGCCGCACGCAGTTGCTGCGCGATCCCCCATGCCAGCGAGCGATCGTTGGCGAGCCCCATGATCAGCCCGCGCTTTCCGGTCATCAAGCCGTTCACACGTCCTCCGTAACTGTCGACGACGCTGCCTTCGCCACCGGCGCCGGGCTGTCGTCCCCGCGCCGCGTCCCTGGGCTTTCCGCCAGCGCCGCATTGAGTTCGGCCCCGATAACCACGCCGAAGCCAACAAGATAGAAGAAAATGAGCGAGATCATGACACCGGCGAGACTTCCATATGTCAGATCGTACGAACCGAAATGGGCGATCGCCATCGGCAGCAGCGCGCTGACGCCCAGCCACCAAGCGGTGACGATCAGCGCGCCGGGCCATTTCGGATATTCGCGGCCGCGATACGCCTTGGGCGTCAGCGAAACGAACAGCATGTACATCGCGGCGAACAGCGCGAGCCCCGGCGCCGCGCGCGAAAAGGTGACGAGATTGGCGAGTTCCGATTCGACCGGAAGCACGCGGATGATGAACTGCTCCGCCGCGAGCAGGATCACCTGAAAGCTGAACGCGATCATCACCAGGATCACCGATCCGACGATCAGCCCGATCGACCCCAGCCGATATTCCCAGAAGGGCCGCGAATAGCGGACGCCATAGGCGCGGCGCAGGATATCGCGGATCGTCTCGATGAAACTGCCCGTGGTCCACAGGCCGACAAGCGCGCCGAGCCACAGCAGCGAGCCCGAACGCGCGCCCAGCACATCGCCGATCGGCTTGGCCAATACCTCCGCGACGCCGGGGGGCACGGTGCGCAGGAACGCGTCGACGGCATGCAACCCATCCTCGGTGCGGCCGAACAGGCGCGCGACCGCGGCGGCGACGATGAAGAAGGGAAACAGCGTGACCAGCGCCAGATAGGCGAGATTCCCCGCATGGATGAAACCGTCGCTATAGACGCCGATCGCCACCCGCTTGGCGACGGTGAAGGGATAGGTGCCCGGCCTGATCCGATCGAGCCCGCCCTGCATCGCCGCGCGCGCGCCGGAGAGCCGCTTGCGCCTCTCCTCCGGCGATTGGGGCGATATATTCTGCATCGGGGATCAAACGCCGAGCGCGGCCCTCGGGTTTCGCGCGGCGTCTCCCTCCCACTCGCCGACGAACGCCTTGAGCGCGGCATCGTCGGCCGGAATGTCGACGATCAGCGTGACGAGCTGGTCGCCGCGCGTGCCGGACTTGCCATGAAACCCCTTGCCCTTCAGCCGCAGCACCTTGCCCGAATTCGATCCGGCCGGGATGCCCAGCATCACCGGCCCATCGACCGTGGGCACCTTCACCTTCGCGCCGAGCAACGCTTCGGACAGGGTGACGGGCAGATCGACGCGGACATTGTCGCCATCGCGCGTGAAGAAGCGATGCGGCCGCACTTCGACGGTGACGATCGCATCGCCCGCTCCACCCGGCCCGGGCTGGCCCTTGCCGCCCAGCCGCATCTGCGTGCCGGTCTCGACCCCGCCGGGCAGCTTCAGATCGATCGTCGCGCCATCCTGCAGGGTGATCCGCTGCGGCTTCAGCGCCGCGGCATCCTCGAACGCCACCGCCAGCCGGTAGGAGACATTGCCCCCCTTTTGCGGCGGCGCGCGGCGCTGCCCGCCGAAACCACCGAATCCGCCGCTCGGACGCTGGCGCCCGCCGCCGCCGAACAGGCCATCGAAGATATCGCCGAGATCGAGCCCTTCTTCCGAAAACTCGAAATGCTGCGATCCGCCGGGCCGGCCGCCGCCCGGATGGCCGCCGAAACCGAAGGGCGATGTCGGATTGCCGTCACCATCGATCTCGCCGCGATCGAAGCGCGCGCGCTTGTCCTTGTCGGTCAGCAGGTCATAGGCGGCCGTCACCTGGCTGAAGCGTTCGGCAGCCTTCGGATTGTCCTTGTTGCGATCGGGATGAAGCTCCTTCGCCAGGCCACGATAGGCCTTCTTGATCTCGGCCTCGCTGGCCCCGCGGGCCACGCCCAAAGTCGCATAAGGATCTGCCATGCCGCCTAGCTAGTGCGTGGCGCGCTTTCCGGCAACCATGACGAATGGTTCGATCCCAAACGGAGACAAGGGATTGGGCCGGCATGAACGCCACCCCCATGCAACTGGCCCTTTGGCATTGCCGCACAATCGCCTAAACCGCCGCCATGACGCAGGATCCCTTCGCCCTTTTCGACGACTGGTTCGCCGCCGCGCGCGCCAGCGAGATCAACGACAGCAATGCGATGGCGCTCGCCACCGTCGATGGCGAGGGCCGCCCATCGGTGCGCATGGTGCTGCTGAAGGGCCATGGCCCCGAAGGCTTCGTCTTCTACACCAACCAGCAGAGCCGCAAGGCCGGACAGCTTGCCGCCAACGCCAATGCCGCCCTGCTCTTCCACTGGAAATCATTGCGTCGGCAGGTGCGGATCGAAGGCCCGGTCTCGACCGTCAGCGACGCGATGGCGGACGCCTATTTCGCGACCCGCCACCGCGATTCGCAGCTTGGCGCATGGGCATCGGACCAGTCGCGGCCGCTCGACACGCGCGAGACCTTCGAACGCCGGTTCGACGAGGCGAAGGCCCGGTTTGAGGGTGGTGACGTCCCCCGCCCCCCGCATTGGTCCGGCTATCTGGTGACGCCCGAGCGGATCGAGTTCTGGCAGGATCGCGAATATCGGCTGCATGAGCGCCGCCTGTTTCTGCGCGCCGATGCCGCCGCCGGCGCGGGATGGAGCGAGACGCTCCTCTATCCATGACCGTGGCCGCGACGCCCGCCGATCGCGCGCGACTGACGCGCAACGCCGCGATCGCGAGCCTGTCGGTCGCCTTCATCCTGCTCCTGCTCAAGAGCTATGCTGCCTGGGCGACGGGATCGGTGGCGATGCTGGGCTCGCTCGCCGATACCGGCCTCGATCTGCTGGCATCGCTCGTCACGCTGTTCGGCGTCCATATCGCCGCCCAGCCCGCCGATGAGGGGCACCGCTTCGGCCATGGCAAGGCGGAGGCGATCGCCGCCATGTTCCAGGTGGTGGTCATCACGGTTTCGGCGCTGGCGATCGCGGTGCGCGCGGCATCGCGGCTGATGACGGGCGATACCACCGCCAATGCGGAATATGGCATCGGCGTCTCGATCGTCGCGATCCTGCTGACGCTTTGCCTCGTCGCCTATCAGCGCAACGTGATCGCACGCACGCGCTCCGTGGCGATCCGCGCCGACAATGTCCACTATCAGAGCGACCTGCTGCTGAACGGCGCCGTGATCGCCGCGCTCGTCATCGAACACTATCTGGGGCTGGCAGGCGCCGATCCGGTGTTCGGCGTGCTGATCGCGCTCTGGCTGCTCTATGGCGCCTGGCGCGCCTCCTCCCAGGCGCTCGATCAGTTGATGGACAAGGAATGGCCCGCCGAGCGACGCGCGCGCTTCCTGGAGATCGCGGCGCGGCATCCCGAACTGGTCGACATTCACGATCTGCGTACGCGCACCAGCGGTTCGCAGGATTTCGTGCAATTCCACGTCCGGGTCGATCCGAATCTGACCGTCGCCGAAGCGCATCGCATCATGGACGAAGTGGAGACGAAGCTCTCCGTCGAATTTCCCGATGTCGAGATCCTGATCCACCCCGATCCGGTCGGCCAGATCGACCGTGCGGGCGAGGATGACGAACGGTTGAGGGAAACGCCGCAATGAAACTGCCCATCATCCAGGTCGATGCCTTTGCCGATCGCCCCTTCACCGGCAATCCGGCGGCGGTGATGCCGCTGGACGCCTGGCTCGACGACGATGTGCTGCTGGCGATCGCGGGGGAGAATAATCTGTCCGAAACCGCCTTCATCCTGCCCGATGCAAGCGGTGAAGCCGATTATGAACTGCGCTGGTTCACACCGGGCGGCGAAGTGACCTTGTGCGGCCATGCGACGCTCGCCAGCGGCCATGTCGTGCTTTCGGCCGATCCGGCGCGGCCGGCGGTGCGCTTCCGCACGCGCCGGGCGGGCGTGCTCGAAGTCGCGCGCGAAAGCGACGGCTATGCGCTCGCCCTTCCCGTCTGGACGCCCGAGCCCAGGCCCCTGCCCGATCTGGTCGCGGCGCTCGGGCTTGCCGGCGCGGTCGAGACGCTATGGCATTCGAGCCGCTACGGCCTGATCGTGGTGGAGGATGAAGCGACCGTCCGCGCGATCCGACCCGACTTCCGCGCGCTCGCCGCCGATGGTGACGTGCTGACCGTCGTCACCGCGCCGGGCGACAAGACCGATATCGTCAGCCGCGCCTTTGGCCCCGGTGTCGGTGTCGACGAGGATCCCGTCACGGGATCGGCGCACGCCGTTTCGGTACCCTATTGGGCGAAGCGGCTGGGGAGGACAGAGTTCACCGCCTATCAGGCCAGCCGCCGCGGCGGGCACCTGACTTGCCGGCTCGATGGCGATCGCGTGATCCTGGGCGGCCGCTGCGTCACCGTGATCGAAGGCAGCTTCATGCTTTGAGTGCATGAACGCCCCCTTGTGCGATGCAACAAAGCCGTGCAGTCTCGCGTTCGGAACGCAACTGGGGAAGCGGGTTCGATATCACGGGCATGGCATCACGCGGGACATTCGACGAGATCTGGGGCTTCGGCGCACGGCGCCACGCCCGCCCGGGCCTGGAGGAACTGGCCGCCTGGACAAAGGCGACATCGCGCGCCGAATTCGAACGAAGGCAGGGCGCCGCCGAACAATATTTCCGCGATCTCGGCATCACCTTCGCCGTCTATGGCGAAGAAGACAGCGCGGAACGCATTATCCCGTTCGACATCGTGCCGCGCATCTTCACCGCTACCGAATGGGCATCGCTCTCCGAAGGGCTGGTCCAGCGCGTCGAGGCGCTCAACGCCTTTCTGAAGGACATATACGGGCCGCAGCGCATCCTGGCGGACGGCATCATCCCGCCGGAACTGATCTTCACCAACCCGCAATATTGCATTCCGGCATCTGCCGCGCGGCCGCCGCACGACATCCATGCGCATATCTGCGGGATCGATCTGGTGCGCACCGGCCCCGACGCGTTCTTCGTGCTGGAGGACAATGCCCGCACGCCATCGGGCGTCAGCTACATGATCGAGAATCGCGAGGCGATGCTGCGGCTGTGCCCCGAATTGTTCGAAACCTATCCGATCCGTCCGGTCGATACCTATAACGACTCGCTGTTCCGCACCCTCGTTTCGGTCGCGCCCGAAAGCGCGCGGCGCGATCCGGTCTGCGTGCTGCTGACCCCCGGCCATTTCAACTCGGCCTTTTACGAACACAGCTTCCTCGCCGATACGATGGGCATCGCGCTGGTCGAGGGATCCGACCTCGAGGTCGACGAGGACGTCGTCTATATGCGCACGATCTCCGGCCGCGTGCGCGTGGACGTGATCTATCGCCGCGTCGACGACGACTTCCTGGATCCACTGGTCTTCCGCCCGGATTCGATGCTGGGCGTCGCGGGGCTGATGTCCGCCTGGCAGGCGGGCAACGTCACCATCGTCAACGCGCCCGGCACCGGCATCGCCGACGACAAGGCGATCTACAGCTATATGCCGGAGATCGTGAAATATTATTCGGGCGGGGAGGCCAAGCTTCCCAATGTCGAAACCTGGCGCTGCCGCGAGCCGGAAGCGCTCAAATATGTGCTCGACAATCTCGAACAGCTTGTCGTCAAGCTGGTCGATGGTTCGGGCGGCTATGGCATGCTGGTCGGCCCCACCGCGAGCCGCGCCGAGATCGAGGATTTCCGCGCCGCGCTGAAGGCCGAGCCCGCGCGCTATATCGCGCAGCCGACATTGGCGCTCTCGACGGTGCCGACCTGGACGGCCAAGGGCATCGCCCCACGCCATGTCGATTTCCGTCCCTTCCTGCTCACGGGCCGCGACGGCATCACCGTCACGCCGGGCGGGCTGACGCGCGTCGCGCTCAAGGAAGGATCTTTGGTCGTCAATTCCAGCCAGGGCGGCGGCACCAAGGACAGTTTCGTGCTGATGGACGACGACGCCGGCCAGTCTCGATCCCAGCCACAATCCCAGGCCCCATCGCAAACCCAGTCCCAGTCTCCGGGGGCCGCGCGATGAGCCTGATCATGCTGTCGCGCACCGCCGCCAATCTCTACTGGATCGGCCGCTATGTCGAACGCGCGGAATTCACCGCGCGGCTGCTGGAAGCGACGATCCGGCTCGACTCGCTCTCCGCCCGCCCCGCCGGCATGGGCGCCTGGACGAGCGCACTCGCCGTCGCGTCCGCCGCGCAGGGCTTCAAGGCGACGGGCGAGACGATCTCGCCCATGCATGTCAGCCGCTATCTGGCGCTCGACGAAAACAATCCCAGCTCGATCCGGTCCTGCATCCAGACCGCGCGCTCCAATGCCCGCGCCGCCCGCGTCGCGCTGACGCGCGAGGCATGGGAAACGATCAACCGCGCCTGGAACAATCTGAAAGGCCGCACCAGCACGGGCGGCACCCAGGCGACGCTCAACCTGGCGGACCAGATCAAGGCGGAAGCGCGCGGCTTCGAAGGCGCGATCAACCGCATGCTCCACAGCGAATCCTATTGGTTCGTGAAGCTGGGATCGATCATCGAGCGCGGCGAGGCGACCGCCCGGCTGCTCGACGTGAAATATCACCTGCTGCTGCCCGAGGGTGAGAAAGTGGGCGGCCTGATCGACCGCGACCAATGGCTGACGCTGTTGCAGGTCGTCTCCGCGCGGACCGCCTATCACATGCTTTATCCCGAGGGATTGAAGCCCTGGCTGGTCGCGGAGATGCTGATCTTCCGCCGCGCGATGCCACGATCGCTGGTCGCGACGGCGGACGAGGCCAGTCAGATGCTCAGCGCCATCGCGGGCGCGATCGGCAAACAGGGCCAGGCCGACCGGCTGGCGCGCCGGCGCGAGGCGGCACTGGAGCGGCTGACCATCGACAGCGTCTTCCAGAACGGGCTTCACCAGTTCCTGCTGGGCTTCATTCGTGACAATAACGAGCTGGATGCTGCAATCGCCGAGCAGTTCCGGTTCACCTGAGGCCCCATGCACCTGACGATCGACTATCGCACCGACTATCGGTTCAGCCAGCCGCAGACGCGGATCATCCAGTTGCTGCGCGTGACGCCGGACAGCCATGCCGGGCAGATCATCGTCAACTGGACGCTCGACGTGGAATGCGATGCGCGGCTGCGCAACCATGTCGACGGCTATGGCAACAAGGTGACGATGCTCTACGTGCCCGGCCCGGTCGATCATGTCAGCGTCAATGTGTGGGGAGAAGTGTTCACCGACGACACCGCCGGCGTGATCCGCGATGCGCCCGAGCCGCTGCCGCCCGCGATCTTCCTGCGATCGACTCCGCTCAGCCGGCCCAATGGCGCGATCGTCGATCTCGCGACGCGACTGGCCGAAGTGGAGAAGGACGAGCTTTCCCGGCTGCACCTGCTCAATCGCGAGCTCAACCGGCGGATGCGCTTCGATCCGGGCAAGACGCAGGTCGATACCGATGCCGGATCGGCGTTCGAGGCGGGCCACGGCGTGTGCCAGGATTTCGCGCATATCTTCTGCGCGGCGGCGCGCGCGATGGGCACGCCCGCGCGCTATGTCTCCGGCCATCTGTTCCGCCGCGACGGGCTGGAGGAACAGCCCGCCGCCCATGCCTGGACGGAGGCCTATGTCACGGGTTTCGGCTGGATCGCCTTCGATCCCGCCAACGGCATCTGCGGCGACGACGCCTATGTCCGCGTCGCCACGGGGCTGGACTATGCCGCCGCGGCTCCGCTATCCGGGGCGCGTACCGGCGGCGGCCATGAAAACCTGTCCGTCGCGGTGCGCGTCAGCATGTCCCAGAGCCAGCAGCAGAATTAAGCGACGATGACCTATTGTGTTGGAATGCTCGTCGAGGCCGGCCTGGTGATGATCGCCGACACCCGGACCAATGCGGGCGTCGACAGCATCTCCACCTATCGCAAGCTGCATATGCTGGAAGACGGCGAACGCGGCATCGTGGTCGCGATGACGGCGGGCAATCTCTCGGTCACCCAGTCCGCGCTGGCGATGCTGCGCGAAGGACTGCCCGATCCCCAGCATGAAGGCCAGGTGCGGCGGATCGAGGATATGCCGACTATCTTCCGCGCGGCCCAGCTTGTCGGCGAGGCGATCCACCATGCCCGCAGCGATCTGGAAAGCACGCTGCAGGGCACCAGCATCAATACCGGCGTCTCCTTCCTGATCGGCGGCAGCATCGGCGGCGAGCAGCTTCGCCTCTACATGATCTACAGCCAGGGCAATTTCATCGAATGCTATCCGGAAACGCCGTTCCTGCAGATCGGCGAGACCAAATACGGCAAGCCGATCCTCGATCGCGCGCTTTCCTACACCACCTCGCTCGGCGAAGTGGTGAAGGTTGGGCTGATCTCGTTCGACAGCACGATGCGATCGAACCTGGCGGTCGGCCGCCCGCTGGACCTGATCGTGATCCCGGCGGACCGCACCCAGCCCGATATCCGCCGCCGCATCGACTGGGACGATCGTTACTTCAACGACCTGTCGGTGCGCTGGGGCATGCTGCTCAACGAAGCGCGCGCGACGATCCCCGATCCGCCGTTCATGCCGGTGGATTGAGGCTCGTTCGGGCCGAACGATGCGGCACCGATGCCAATGGCATCAGGCCGTCCGCAATCGCGACATAGAAGTCGCAGATTTCAGCGAGCTCGCTGGCGGTCATGGTCAGTTCTCCACCCACCGCGACGCGGTGGGGCACGGCCTCCGGCCAGCCAGCGGTAATCCGGGAGTCGCCCGGGCGGTCGCCCCGATGGACCCTGCCCGAACAGTGGAACAGGCAGTCGCGCGATCGGCCCATTGCGACGAGGCGCGCATGATCGGAATCGCTGACCGCCAGCGCGTGACGCAGCCGACGAAGCTTGTTCGCGGTGTTGCGCTCGTTCGGCGAAACGGGAGCGCCGCAGGCCCGCGCCACCTCCCCGATCAATATGTTGAGGAAACGATCCAGTTCGCGAAGCCCGTTTCCAAGTACTTTCGCACCATAGGCCATCGGATATGCCCTGTACGCGACCGGAGAGATCACCAGTCCCGCGCCCAGGAATCGCGCGCCCCGGCTCAGCGTGGCGTATGCAAGAGCAACCGCTGCGTCCCCCGACTGGCTCTTCGCGGACATGGCGCCGGCGGGCTGGAATCCGCGCTCGCGGCCAGCTGACATGACGGTCATCGCTCGCTCCCATATGTAAGCGGGAGCGCGCGGGTCTCTCAGTCACATGCGCCTACGACCGAACTGCATGCGATGGTGCACGCTAGACGGAGCCATCGAAAATTGGAACAGACGCCTCACCGCCCCGGCGGCCCCATCCAGTCGGTTTCCCCGATCGGGTCCCCCGGCGGGATCGCGGGTGCGCGCGGGCGTTCGGCGATCAGCCGGTCGAGCGCCTGCGGATCGAGGAGCTGGCGCGACATCTGTGCCGCCCAGGCGCGCTCGTCGGCACTGCCCGATCCCTTGCCCTGCCCCTTCGCCAGCGACTGGGCGATGCGGTGGACCCGGTCGCCCAGCAGCGCCGCCGCCTCGGGCGGGGTATCCGTGCGGCGCGCGGCCTGCGCCATGGCGACGATCGCGCGCGTGGCGATGCGGCGGCCGAGCGCGTCGCTCCGGAGGTTCACCGCCTGTGCCTCGATCGCATCGAGCAGATCCGAAACCCCCGGCATGGCGGGATCGGCAGCATGCTGGATCTCCAGCCGCGCAAGCCGCTTCGACGCGAGCAATGTGCCGAGCGTCATCGCCGCGGCGGTGTCGGCGGCGACCAGCGGATCGAACACCGGCCCACCCGCCGTGCCGAACAGCTCGATATCGAACTGGCGGTTGCCGGTGCCGTTGCGCGGCGCCGACAGCAACAGCGACGTCGCTGAAGGCAGGCGCAATGCATCGGGCGCGATCGTCCGCAGCACCGCCGTGATCGCGGCGCGCTGAACGGCGGCGGGGGCCGGTGCGGCGGTCTCGCGACCATCACCCGCCACGGAATAGGCGAAATCGACACCGCCCACCGCCTTGGCCGCCGCGATCATCTGATAGCGATGGAGCAGGTAGATCGGCACGAACCGGCGGCGCAGATTGGCGACGGTTTCGCCGGGCGCCAGATTGCGCAGCCCGAAAGTGTCGATCGCGGTGCGGCGCACCGCCATCATCCGGTCCAGTTCGGCGACGGGATCGGAGCCGTCGTCCCACAGGGCCGCCCATGGCTGGCCGGTATCGGCGGCGCGCGCATTATCGTCCTGCACATAGCGCCAGCCGGCGGCGACGATCGCGGCGGCCTTGGCATCGAGCGCGGCTTGCGGGTCGGCGCCGGGCGCCGGCTCGCCATAAAGCCAATCCACGCTCGCCACGTCCCATGCGCCGATGCCCACGCCATAGGCGTCGGACAGATCGGGTTTGCCATCGACCAGGCCGATGCGCGGCGCCGGATAATCCATCACCGACGCGCGATCCTGCGTGCTCGCCGCGAAATTATGCTGGAAGCCAATCGAATGGCCGATCTCGTGCGCGCTCAACTGGCGCAACCGGGCGAGCGCGAGTTGCGCGGGATCGTTGGGGCCGCCCCGCCCCGTCAACGCGGTGCCCACCAGTCCCTGATAGATCTCGACATCCTGGCGCGCGCGTTCGGAACCGAGCACGACCATGCCGCGCACGATCTCTCCCGTGCGCGGATCCACAACCTGCTGGCCATAGGCCCAGCCGCGCGTCGCGCGATCGACCCAGTTGATCATATTGTAGCGCGCGTCAAGCGGATCCGCGCCTTCGGGCAGCAGCCGCACTTCAAAGGCGTCGATATAACCGGCGGCGTCGAACGCCTTGCCCCACCAATTGCCGCCCTCGATCAACGCCGAACGGATCGGTTCGGGCGCCGCGCGATCGACATACCAGATGATCGGCGCCTTGACGCGCGATCGCGGGGCGGCGGGATCGAGCTTTTCGAGACGGAAGCGATTGGCATAGTCGCGCACCACGTCCGCGCCCAGCGGCGCGCCGTAATCCACCGCCTGGCTGGAAATGCCGCCGACCCGCGGATCGAGCGGACGCGGACGGAAACCCGGCGGCGGCAAAGCCACGAAGCTGTGATGCACGCTCAACGTCACGCGGCGCGGATCGGGCGCGATATTCGCCACCTCGTCGCCCGGCTGATCGGACACATAGGTCTGGACCGCGTCGATCTCGACATTGCCGGGAAAGACCTTGGCCGAGCCCGCATCGACGGCCGAGAGCGCGGGATCGATGCGGAAGCCCCGCCCCGCGCCCTGCGGGCCGCTGCCGGTGCCGAACACGTCGCCCTCCTGCCCCAGCGCACGCGCGATGCCGAGGATGTCGGCGGCGAGGAAAGATGCGATATCGGCCGTGATCGCGCCATCGGCGGCGACATGCGCGATCTCGCCCATCCAGACCAGGGACGTCGCGAAATCGGGCGATCGCGCGCCCGGTGCGTTGGGCACGCGGAAGCGCGGATTCTCGAACTCGATCGCGATCTTCTTGCCGATGCGGCGGAAGACCAGAAGCTGGGTATCCCCGATCCGCCCGCGATCGAGCACCGCCGGCGCAGCGCCCAGGCCCGATCGCAACATCGGCGTGTAGAGATAGCGTGCGGCGATGCCGTCCGTCCCCGGCCGGGGCAAGGTGACCAGCACGCGACCGTTATCGGCATCGACATTGACGCGCATCAGCCCGGCATGCGCGACCGTGCCCTTGAAGGCGGAGGGCGCGGCATCTCCCACGGATTTCGGCGCCGCCCCTTGCGCATATGCGCCATTTGCCGACACAAGCCAGAGCGCGGCCGTCACCGCCGAACGCAACCGATACCCCATTGAAACGCCGCCTCCCCCGTGGAAGATCGGATGATGACGCAGATCGCGTCACGACTCCAGACCGATCGGTGTCGCAAAGGGGGGATCGATGCTTGAGGGCTCGTGCCATTGCGGTGGCGCCGGCTGGACGCTGGAAGGCGATCCCGGCCCCGTCACCGCATGCAATTGCACGCTCTGCCGCCGCTATGGCGCGCTGTGGGCCTATGATTTCGAGGACGGTCGTATCCGCGTCTTTGGGGAGAGCACCGCCTATCGGCGCCCGGGCAAGGCCGATCCGGCGCTCGAGATCCGTTTCTGCCCATCCTGCGGCGGCGTGATCTGCTGGCGCGGCCTGCGGCTGGAAGAGGATGGCCGCCGCCGCATCGCGGTCAATCTGCGGCTGGCGCCGCCGGATGCGGTCGCCCATCTGCCGATCGACCATTTCGACGGCCTCGACAGCTTCGACGATCTGCCGAGTGATGGCAGATGCGTCCGCGATATGTGGTTTTAGGAAACGACATGCGATCTCGCCATTCATGGGTCCTCATCGCCCTTTGTTCGGGAATGCCGGTTTCGGCATGGGCGCAAACGGGCGACACCCCGCCCGTGCTGGACATACCCGCCAAAGACCTTGGCGATGCGCGCAAATATGTGCTGTTCCACAAACCGGGCGTCACCGCCGCGCAGGCGGAGGCCGACCTCGCCTTTTGCTGGCGCTTCCTGGCGCGCGGCGTCCAGCGCCGGGCACCGGGCTTCGTCCCCTGGCACCGGGCCGATGCGCCGCGCCAGGCGCCCTATGCCGTCAATCCCTATGGGCTGGTCGGTGACGCGATCGGCGCGATCATCGCCGGGCCGCTCGACCGCAGCGTGCGCCAGTCGCGGCTCTATCGCTGCATGCTGCCGCGTGGCTATGTTCGTTACCGCACATCCGAAACGGTGTGGAAACAGCTCAATTCGGACGATGCCGCCCGATCGATCCGCCTGCAGGCGCTGATCGCGGCCGGCCCCAACCCGCCCACGCCGAGGGTCGCGCCATGATGATGCGTTCGTTGATCCTGCCGGCCTGCCTCGCGCTCGGCATCGCCGCGCCGGCCTTTGCAAAGCCCGACATCTCGTCCGATTTTCGCCAGGTCCAGGCGGGGGAGCCGCTCGAACTCAAGCCCGATCGCGCCTATGTGCTGCTGCGCTTCGATACCAGCATCAGCAAATTCTCCGCCGATATCCTGCGTATTCCAGAGAAGACCGAAATCGAGGCCTATGAAGCGGCGAAACAGGCAGCCCATGCCAAGGCCGGCGACAAGGCCGGCCCGCTCGAATCCTTCGCCTTCGTCTATGAAGGCCGTCCCAATTTCTACGAACTGACCGCGAAAAAGCCGATCGTTTCGGCCGGCAAGACCGCGACCGTGCTCGCCGAGCTGCCGCCCGGCGACTATATCTTCTATGGCGAGGGCTTTGCCGGCTTTCTCTATCAATGTTTCTGCCTGGGAACGGTCGGCTTTACCGCGCCCGCCGGGCAGGTGACCGATCTGGGCACGATGATCGTCGCCCGTGCAGCGGACCCGTCACCCATTGCCGAACTGGCCGGCGAGATCGACCAGGGCCCGAGCGCATTGATGGATTATGTGCTCTGGGCGATCGCGTTGCGCCCGCAGCGCGCCGGGGAAGACGTGCCCGCCGGGCTCGATCCGGCGAGGACACTGCCCGCCCGCTTCCGCGCCATCGGCCCCTTTGTCGATCCCAACACGCTATTGATCAGCCGATTGGCCGCCATCCCCGGCGTGCTCGCCTATGACGGCGGCCGGGTGATCGATGTGGCGACGGGTGCGGAGGCTCCGCCGAACTGAGATCAGCTGAACACGGTCTCACGCTCGCGCGCGCGGCGCTCGACGAAACCCGGTGCCGGCGGATCGAAGACTTCCCAGCCGCCCGGCGTCAGCCGCTCGATCGGGCGGAAATTGGTCTTGTACGCCATGCGCTGCGAACCATGAATCCAATAGCCCAGATAGACATAGGGCAGGCCCGCGCTCGCGGCCCGGCGGATATGGTCGAGGATGATGAAAGTGCCCAGGCCCGGCCGGGTCTCGTGCGCGGCGTCGAAGAAACTGTAGATCATCGAGAGACCATCGGCCTGCTGGTCGGTCAGGCAGGCGCCGATCAGCCGCCCCGGTCCGCCATCGGCGGCGGGCTCGCGATATTCGATGACATGGCTGTTGACCGGGGTGTGCTCGACCATGTCGGCATAATCGATCTCGTCCATCTGCGCCATGCCGCCGCCGGGATGACGCGCGCCCAGATAGCGCTGGAGCAGATCGAACTGCTCGCCCGTCGACCATGGCTTGCAGGCGCTGACATGAAGATCGCCCTGGCGACGCATCAGCTTGCGGTGGCTGGCATTGGGCACGAAATCGTCGGCGACGACACGCACCGAGACGCAGGCCTGGCAATCGGCGCAGCTCGGCCGATAGGCGACACCCTGGCTGCGACGAAAGCCGATGCGCCCCAGCGCGTCGTTCAGCTCCGCCGCGTGCGGCCCGGAAAGCTCGGTGAAAACCTTCCGCTCCACCTTGCCCGGCAGATATGGGCACGGGCTGGGGCTGGTCACGAAAAAACGTGGAAAGCGGAACGGTGCGCTCACCTGAAATTTTCCCCCGAAACCTTTACGAGTGCTTCACCTTGTTTCGAAGTTATGGATTCACAATGCGAGGTTGAAAAGCGCGTTTACCACGAAAGATGCGCCCGCCCCATCAAAGGGGGCCGCGATCCGATTCAAAACGGGACGGAAACCGGCCCGACAGCACCGGTCACGCCAGTTCCACCATGCTCACCGAATAACCGCCCTCGCGCAGCGCCGCCATCAGCCCGTCGAGATGCGCGGCATCCTTGGTCTCGCATTCGATATCGGTGATCAGCCCCTTGGCGGGCAGCGAGGTGAAGACGCGCTGGTGATAGATCTCGATGATGTTCACCTGCTGCTCGTGGAAGATCTTGGCGACATGGAACAGAGCGCCCGGCCGGTCCTGCAACCGGATACGCAGCCGCGCCAGCCGGCCCGATCGCGCGAGATCGCGCAGGAGCACGTTCGCCAGCAGCCGCGTATCGATATTGCCGCCCGACAGCACGATGCCGACATTGCGGCCACGAAAGCGTTCGGGATAGCAAAGCATGGCGGCTAGGCCCGCCGCGCCGCCGCCCTCGACCACGGTCTTTTCGATCTGGAGCAGCAGGCTGAGCGCTTCCTCCAGCTTGCGTTCGCTGACCAGCAGCACATCGTCGACCAGCGCCTCGACGAAACGCGCGGTGAGTTCGCCGGGATATTTGACCGCGATGCCTTCCGCCAGCGTATCGCCCTCGCAGGGCAGCGAGGCGTGCTTCACGCGATTATACATGCTGGGATAAAGCTCGGCCTGAATGCCGATCAGCGTGATCTCCGGCTTCAGCGTCCGCGCGGCGACGCCCATGCCCGAAATCAGGCCGCCGCCGCCGATCGGGATCGCCAGCGTATCGATCTCGGGCGCGTCCTCCAGCATCTCGAGTGCGACGGTGCCCTGCCCCGCGATGATCGAGGGCATGTCGAACGGATGGACGAAGGCGAGCCCGCGCTCGACCTCCAGTTCGCGCGCATGCGCATAGGCCGCATCGAAGGTTTCGCCGTGCAGCACCACCGTCGCGCCATGCCCCTCGGTCTGCATCACCTTCACGATCGGCGTCGGCCTGGGCATCACGATGGTGACGGGAATACCCAGTCGCGCGCCATGATAGGCCAGCCCCTGGGCATGATTGCCCGCCGACGCCGCGATCACGCCGTTGCGGCGCGCCGCCTCGTCGAGCTGGAGCAGGGTATTGAGCGCGCCGCGTTCCTTGTATGCGGCGGTGAATTGCAGATTCTCGAACTTCAGCCACACCCGCGCGCCGGTCAGGTTCGACAGCGTCTGGCTGAACAATGTCGGGGTGCGGACGACCGCGCCGCTAATCCGCTCCGCCGCCGCGCGCACGTCGGGCAGGGTCACGGGCAGATCGGCCGTGAGATCGGAGGGGATGGGTTCGCTTGCCATGATAGCCGAGGCCACTAGCCCATCTGGCGCACGCACTCAATTGCCACGACCAGGCCGCGATCCGTCCTCGCCCGAAGGGTGGCATCATATCGGGCGATCCGATACCATCACGACCTCATCAGTCATGGCGCCGGCCCCTAGCCCATGATGGAAACGATGCTATGCAGGCGCGCATGGCGAAGATTGCATTTATCGGCATCGGTGTGATGGGCGGCCCGATGGCACGGCATCTGGCGAAGGCCGGGCACATACTCACCGTCTACAACCGCACGAATGCCCGGGCGGATGCCTGGGTCGCCGCCCATGGCGGCACCGCCGCCCCCGATCCCGCCAGCGCGGCTGCGGATGCCGATGCGGTGATCACCTGCGTCGGCAATGACGACGATCTGGCCGAAGTCACGCTCGGCCGCGAAGGCGCGTTCCGCGCGATGCGCAAGGGATCGGTGTTCATCGATCATACCACCGTGTCGGCGCGGATCGCGCGCCAGCTCGCCGTCGAGGGCAAGAGCCGGGGACTGCACATCGTCGACGCCCCGGTCACCGGCGGACAGGTGGGCGCAGAGAGCGGCACACTCGCGATCATGTGCGGCGGATCGGATGCCGCGATGGCGGCGGCGGCGCCGCTGCTCGGCGCCTATGCGTCGCGCATCGTCCATGTCGGCCCGGCCGGTGCCGGGCAGACCACCAAGATGGTCAACCAGATCACCTTCGCCGGCATCATCCAGAGCCTGGCCGAAGGGATCAGATTCGCCCAGGCGGCGGGCCTCGATCTCGACAAGGTCTATGAATCGATCTCGGGCGGCGCCGCGTCGAGCTGGCAGATGACCAATCACTGGAAGACGATGGCGCAGGAACAGTTCGATTTCGGCCTGGCCGTCGACTGGATGCGCAAGGACCTCGGCCTCGCGCTCGACGAAGCGCGCGCCAATGGATCGGTGCTGCCGGTGGCGGCACTGGTCGACCAATTCTATGCCGACGTCCAGGCGATGGGCGGCCACAGACAAGACACGAGCGCCCTGATCCGGAGACTGCCCAAGTGAAACGCCTGCTGCTTCCGCTGCTTGCCCTGATCCTTCCCACCCCGGCGCTGGCGGATGCGCTGATCGACAATGTCAACGGCATCACGATCGACAAGGACGGGCGCATCGTCCGTTTCAACGGGCTGGTGATGACCAGTGACGGCAAGGTCGCCAAGCTGCTCGACCGCAAGGACAAGCGCCCCGAACGCCCCGATTTCAAGACCGACGGCAAGGGCCGGACGCTGATGCCGGGCATCATCGACGCCCATGGCCATGTGATGGGCGTGGGTTTCCAGGAGCTGATCCTCGACCTGTCGGACACGCGCTCGCTCGCCGAAGTCCAGGCCAAGGTCGCCGCCTATGTGCAGGCCAATCCCAATCGCCGCTGGATCATCGGCCGTGGCTGGAACCAGGAAAACTGGGGCCTGGGCCGTTTCCCCACCGCCGCCGAACTCGACGCCGCCGTCGCCGACCGGCCGGTCTGGCTGACACGGATCGACGGCCATGCCGGCTGGGCCAACAGCGCGGCGATGACCGCCGCCGGGATCACCGCCAAATCGATCGCGCCGACCGGCGGCAAGATCGAGAAGACCGCGACCGGCGCGCCCAGCGGCGTCTTCATCGACGCGGCGATGCCGCTGGTGGAGAAGATCTTGCCCGAACCGCTGCCGCGCGAACGCGATCTGGCGCTCGTAAAGGCCCAGCAGACCCTGCTTTCCTACGGCATCACGACGATCGCTGACATGGGCACCACGCTCGACGACTGGATGACCTTTCGCCGCGCGGGCGACGCCGGCCGGTTGAACATGCGCATCCTTTCCTATGCCGGAGGGGTCGATGCGATGGTGCAGATCGGCGGCCCCGGCCCCTCGCCCTGGCTCTATGAGGACCGGCTGAAACTGGTGGGCGTGAAGCTCTATTCCGATGGCGCGCTGGGATCGCGCGGCGCCTGGCTGAAGCAGCCCTATCACGATTCCCCGCGCGAACGCGGCCTGGGCTTCCTGACCGACGCGCAGTTGCGCAACCTGATGAGCCGCGCGGCGATGGACGGTTTCCAGGTGGCGGTCCATGCCATCGGCGACCAGGCCAACGCCCAGTTGCTCGATGCGATCGACGAACTCGTCCAGAGCTATCCCGGCGATCGCCGCTGGCGGATCGAACATGCACAGATCATCGATCCCGTCGATCTGCCGCGCCTGGGCAGGAACGGCATCATCGCGTCGATGCAGCCTGTCCACCAGACATCGGACCGGCTGATGGCCGAGGCGCGGCTCGGGCCCAACCGGCTGGCGGGCGCCTATGCCTGGCAGACCATCCTCAAGGATGGCGGCAAGCTCGCCTTCGGATCCGACACGCCTGTCGAAAGCCCCGATCCCTTCGCGGGCATCGCCGCCGCCTTCACGCGCGAGGATGCCAAGGGCGAGCCGTTCGGCGGCTGGCGCCCGGAAGACCGGGTCAGTCGCGAACAGGCGCTGGCGGGCTTCACGAGCTGGGGCGCCTATGCCGGCTTCGCGGAGGATCGGCTGGGCCGGCTGGAGCCGGGCATGCGCGCCGACTTCATCCTCATCGACCAGGATCCGCTGATGGCGACCCCGCAGGAAATCCGCGCGACCAAGGTGCTGGAAACCTGGGTCAACGGCCGGCCGGTCTGGACGCGGAAATAGGGTACCTCCCTCGAGGTCATCCCCGCGAAAGCGGGGATCCAGCTTCTTCTTCTTTTTCCGGATACTTCACGGAATAGCTGGATTCCCGCTTTCGCGGGAATGACAAAGATTGAGGCAGAGGATCGAGAAAGTCTCTCAGCTCACGCCTTCATATTTGACCGAGCAGCCATAGGGCCGCGCTTCCTTCACCGATACCGGCTTGCCCGCCTTCACTTCGCCGAGCGCCGCGAGCACATGGTTGCGCGCGGCGGCGATGTCGGCCTTGTTCGCGGTCGGCTTGTCGTCGATGCCGCCCTGATAGACCAGGGTACCGTCAGGCGCGATCACATACATGTGCGGCGTCGTCTTGGCGCCATAGCCCTTGCCGACCACGCCCTTGGGATCGAGCAGATAATAGCTGGACTTTGCGCCCTGCGTCGCCACCAGCTTCTGGGCTTCAGCGCCGCTCATGAAACCCTGTTTGCCGGGCGCGCCCGAATTGATCGTCAGCCACACCGCGCCCTGCGCGCGCGCCGCCGCCTGGGTCTTCTGCATATTGCCGCTGTCATAATGTTTCTGCACGAAGGGGCAGCCCGGATTGTGCCATTCGAGCACCACCGTCTTGCCCGCGAACTGGGAAAGTTCCACCACCTTGCCGCTCGCATCGTTCAGGCGGAAATTGCCGGCCTTGGCGCCGGTGGTCTGTTCCGCCAGCAGTGGCGCCGCAACCGCGACCGCCGCCGCGACCGTACCGCCGATCCAGTAACGCAATGTCATGTCCAGGGTCCTCCTAACAGATCAGTCCGCGCCCGCCGCCCGATAAGACGGTGCCCAACCTAACCCGCAAGCGCGGTCAGAGTCGATGGCGTGAGCACCTGCGGCAAGATCCGCGGCGCGGCGCCCGGCTGGTAGAAGAGATAGAGCGGCACGCCCGAGCGGCCATGGCTCTCGATGAAACGGCCGATCGCCGGATCGCCATCGGTCCAGTCGCCGACGAGCACGGCCACCTGCTTCGCCTTGAAGGCGTCGGCTACCTCCGCGCGTTCGATCGCGCCCTTTTCATTGACCTTGCAGGTCAGGCACCAGTCGGCGGTAAAATAGACGAAGATCGGCCGTCCCTCTTTCTGGAGCGCGGCAAGACGCGTCTCGCTGAACGGTTCGGCCGCCAGAATGCCGCCGGCCTCGGCGGTCGATGCCTGTGCCGGCTGGCGAGGCAGCACGACGATCAGCGCGATGGCGACAGCGAGCGCGGGCGCGAGTGCGAACCAGCCCGGCCTGCCGGCGGACTGACGCCGGCCGATCCACCACAGCGCGACCGCAAGCGCGAGCGCCGCCCCCAGCCCCATGGTCATGCCGTTCACGCCCGACTGGCGCCCAAGGATCCAGGCAAGGCCCAGCGCGGTCAGGAACATCGGAATGGAAAGCAGGCGGCGGAAGGTCTCCATCCAGCCACCCGGCCTGGGCAGCCGCCGCCGCAGCGCCGGCACGAAGCCGAGCAAGAGAAACGGCAGCGCCAGCCCGATGCCGAGCCCGGCGAAGATGGTGAGCGCCGCGGTGGCGGGCAGCACCAGCGCCGCCCCCAGCGCGGCCCCCATGAAGGGGCCGGTGCAGGGCGTCGCGATGAAGGCGGCGAGTGCGCCGGTCCAGAAGGCGCCGCTCGCCCCTCCCGAGGAGACGAGCGCGCCGCCGACGCCGATCGAGCCGATCTCGAACAGCCCGGCCAGGTTGAGCGCGATCCCGCTGACCAGCAACAGCAGCACGAGGATAACGCGCGGATCCTGAAGCTGGAACGCCCAGCCCGCGGCCGCACCCGCCGCGCGCAGGCCGAGCAGCGCGGCCCCCAGCGCGACGCAGACCAGCACCACGCCCGCGGTATAGGCCAGCGCCTCGCGCCGCGCGGTGCGTTCGTCCTCTCCGGATCTGGCCAGGCTCAGCGCCTTGAGGCTCAGGATCGGGAAAACACAGGGCATGATGTTGAGCAGCAACCCACCGAGCAACGCCAGGCCGAAGGACGTTGCGATGGTGCCGGCGAGACCGCCCGCGCCCTCGGCGCCGCCATCCGATCCGAGCAATGCGCCGCCCGTTGCGACCGCGCCCGGCGCGGCCTTGAACGACAACCCCGTATCGCGATCGAGCGCCAGCACGCCCTCCACCGCCTGGAGCGACGCGGCGGAACCATGCGCCTTGACCTCGATCGTCAGCAGATCGCCATCGCGGCGCACCGTCTGCGGCGCGGCATAATCGATGGCGCCATCGGTCAGCGGAAAGAAATAGGCGTCCTGCGCCGCGGCGCTGGCCGGCAGCGGCACACCAATGCGGAACACCCCGTCCTTCACCTGGAACCGCGCATCCGCACCCAGCGGACGCGGCAGGGCCGCACGCCAGCGATCGAACTGCGCCTTGCGCGCGCCGTCGATCGTACCGTCGCCCACCGTCAGTTCGATCGCGAAGCTGCCGCTTTCAGGCACGCAGATTTCTTCGGTGCAGGCGAGCCAGTCGACGGCAAGGCTGATCGGCAGCTTCGTCCCCGGCGCAAGGCCCGCCGGAATGTCGAGCGCGATCAGATGCGCGTAATCACCTTCATAGACATAGTTCATCAGCCCGCCGATCAGCAGGCGGTGCGGCACCGGGAACTGCGCCGGGCCGGCCTTGGCCCCGGCGGGCAGCGTCCATTTGAACTCGGGGCCGATGCCGGCATCGCCGGGATTGGCCCAATAGCCGTGCCAACCCTTCTCCGGCGACATGGCCAGCGCCAGCATCACCGTGCGGCCGGCGGCCGGGACCTCGCTTTCCGCGATCAGGCGGGGGGCGATATGGGTGGGCGCACGCTGCGCCATCGCCGGCGTGGCGATCAGCGCGAGGATCAGCAGAACAAATCTGAGCAAGGGCATAGACGTCTTCATTCGGTCGCAGGAACGCTATAGGGACCGGCCGGCCGATTGGCGACAGGAGATATTCGTGAAGGCTTTTACCCGCATCGCAGCCACCGCAACCCTTCTTGCCGGAGCCGCGACCGGTGCACTTGCCCAGGAAAAGCCGACACAGCCGCCCAGGCTGGTCGTCGCCATCTCCGTCGACCAGTTCTCCGCCGACCTCTTCGCCGAATATCGCCAGCTCTATTCGCAGGGGCTGAAGCGGCTGGAAATGGACGGCGCGGTCTTTCCCTCGGGCTATCAAAGCCATGGCGCGACGGAGACCTGCCCGGGCCATTCGACGATCCTGACCGGATCCCGCCCCTCGCGCACCGGCATCATCGCCAATGAATGGATCGACCTGAGCGTCGCGCGCGCCGACAAGCGCATCTATTGCTCGGAGGATCCGACGGTGCCGGGCAGCGATTCGGAGAATTACACCACCTCCACCGGCTTCCTGAAGGTGCCGACGCTGGGCGACCGGATGAAGGCGGCCAACCCCGCCAGCCGCAGCGTCTCGGTCGCCGGCAAGGATCGCGCGGCGATCATGATGGGCGGGCACAATACCGATCAGATCTGGTTCTGGGGCGGCAAGAGCTATGTCACCCTGCCCGGCCGCACCGGCCCGGTGCCCGCGATCGTCGACCAGATCAACGCGCGCGTCGCGGGCATCGTCGCGAAACCCGGCAAGCCGGTGCTGCCCGCGATCTGCCGCGCGCGATCGGTGGCGGTTCCCGTCGGCGGCGGCAAGCAGGTGGGCGTGCTCGCCGACCGAAAGGCCGAGGATTTCAAGAATTTCCGCGCAGCGATCGATTTCGACGCGGCGACCGCCGATCTCGCGATCGGCCTGATCCGCGACATGAAGCTGGGCCAGGGCCCGGCAACCGACATCATCGATATCGGCCTGTCCGCCAACGACTATGTCGGCCATTATTACGGCCCCGAGGGTGCGGAGATGTGTGCGCAGCAGATCGGGCTCGATGCCAATATCGGGCGCATCCTGGCCGCGCTCGATGCGACGGGCGTTCCCTATGTGGTCGCGCTGACCGCCGATCATGGCGGCCATGACCTGCCCGAGCGCAACGCCGCGCGCGGTTTCGCCCGCGCCGAGCGCGTCGATGCCACATTATGGTCGGGCAGTTTCCTGAAGCCCATCGCCGACGAATTCCGACTGAAGCTGGACGGGCCGCTGACCCGCGTCGAAAGCGGCAATGTCTATCTGTCGCGCGAGGTGCCGGCGAACATCCGGCCACAGGTCCTCTCCGCGATCCGCGCGAAACTGCTCGCGCATCGGCAGGTCGCCGCCGTCTTCACCGCGGAAGAACTGCGCCGCATGCCCGATCCCCAACCCCCGGTCGAGGAATGGTCGCTCGCCGAACGCGCCCGGGCTTCATTCAACGCCGAACGATCGGGCGATCTCGTGATGTTCCTGAAGCCCTATGTCACGCCGATCGCCGACCCCACCAAGGACAGCGTCGCGACGCATGGTTCGCCCTGGATCTATGATCGCCGCGTGCCGATCATCTTCTATCGCCCAGGTGCGGTGCCGTTCGAACAGCCGCTGAGCATCGAAACGGTGGATATCATGCCGACGCTGGCCAAGCTGATCGGTCTCGACGTGCCTGGCCAGGAAATCGACGGCCGCTGCCTCGATCTCGATGCGGGACCGAAGGATACGTGCGGAAGCTAACCCGCCCTTAACCATGGCCGGACTAAGCGGCGGCGATGCAGACCGAGCGCCGCCGCGATCTCTGGACCCTGGCGTTCGCCTTCGTGCTGACGAAGCTCTTCGAACTCGTGCTCGTCGAACGCAAATTCGCGATCTTCGGTGGCGGCTATGGCCAGTCGCATGTGCTCGATACGCCGGGGGAGATCGCGACATTCGCGATCAGCGCCCTCGCCGGACACGCATTGCTGCTGGGCGTCTTCTTCCTGATTCTGCGCCGGTTGCACGGCCGGCTCTGCGATCCCTTGCTGTTCCGCTTCAGCCTGCTCTTCTTCGGCGTCGCCGCCTTTTCGGCCGCGCTGATCGCGAAGTTCGAGGTGCTGAGCTATTTCAGCGATGCCGTCAGCTTCGAACTGATCCGCAATCTGGGCGGTGGCAGCCTGTTCGACGCCTTCCTGTTCGCGCTCAGCGAAGGCGGGCTGATACTCGGCATCGCCGCCATAGCATTGCTCTTCTACCTGGTCTGCGTCCGCTATATCCGCAGGCGCGCCGGCCGGCATCATGCGCCGCCCGCGCTGAAGATCGGCCGCTGGGTCCTGATACTCGCGGTCGCGATGCCGCTGGTCGCGGCGTTCGCCAACCGCGATCCCGATGTCCGTTACGGGCTCACCCGGATGACGGCCTATGGCCTTGCCAACATGATCCTCGAACAGGCGACCGATTTCGATCGCGACGGTTATGGCTGGTATTCGGCGCATATCGACCGGCACCCCTTCGACGCGACGCGCCATCCCCTTGCGCTCGACATTCCGGGCAACGGCATCGACGAGGACGGCTTTGGCGGCGACCTGGTCTTCACCGGACCGGATCCGGTGATCGCGACACCCCGGCTGCAGGGCCGGCCGAAACACCTCGTCATCGTCGTGATGGAAAGCACGCGCGGCGACGTGATCGGCAAGCGCATCAACGGGCGGCCCGTCGCCCCCAATCTGAACGCATTGGCGCAGGACGGCAGCCTGTTCCCCCGCGCCTACAGCCATGTCGGCTTCACCACCGCCTCGCTCAAGAGCCTGTTCTCCGGCCGGCTCGATCCCCGGACCGGCGATCCCTCGCTGTTCACCGACCTGAAGGCGAACGGCTATCGTATCGGCGTCTTTTCCGGACAGCCCGAGAGCTTCGGCGATATTTCGGCGGTGGTCGGCATGCAGCGTTCGGCCGACATCTTCGTCGATGCGGAGACGTTGAAGGACGAGCGCGCCCTCAATTTCGCCGCCAAGGGCTCATTAAGGGTCGATGAGACCAAGCTGCTCCGCGAGTTCGATCGGGGCATGGGCGACAAGGCCGACTGGACCCGCCCGCACTTCGTCTATTTCAACTTCCAGTCGCCGCATTTCCCCTATCATCATCCCGGACTGCCCGACACGCTCGGCATCGATCCGCTGCCGCGCGACCGGATCGGCGCGGAAAACGCGGCGCGCGTGCAGCAGACCTATTGGAACGCGGTCGCCTATGCCGACGCGCAACTGGGCGCGGTCATCGCACGACTGAAAGCGCTGGGAGTGTGGGAGGATACGCTGCTCGCAGTGACCGGCGACCATGGCGAAGCGCTGTTCGAGAACGGATTTCTCGGCCACGGCCATGTCATCGACCCCGATCAGACGCATATTCCGCTGGTGCTGAGCCTGCCCGGCCTGGGCGATGCCCGGCCCCTGGGCCTCAAGGACATGCGCGGACTGTTCCTTGCGGCGCTCGGCGGAACGGCGGTTCCGACGACGGCGAAACCGACCTTCCTTCATATCGGCCCGCTCGACGCGCCGACCGCGATCGGCATCGTCGAAGCCGGCGGCGCCTTCACCACCCTGACCCTCGATACAGAGGATATGTGGTTCGGCGATACCGGCAGGCGCGCGCGCTATTCGGCGCTGTCGGGTGCCGACCGCGTTCGCGCCGACCGGCTGATCACCGAATGGGGCCGCCAGCGCTGGATGAAGCAGCTCGAACGGCGCTGAGACGAAAACGGCTCAAGCGCCGCCGCTCCACCCATTCGGGCCGAGAAGTTCCACTCAATCCAGATTGGGCCGCAGCCAGCGCGTCGCCTGTTCCAGGCTCACGCCACGCCGCGCCGCATAATCCTCGAGCTGATCCCGGTCGATCCGCGCGACGCCGAAATATTCGGCCTGGGGATGCCCGAAATAGAAGCCCGAAACCGCGGCGGTCGGCAGCATCGCGAAGCTTTCGGTCAGCGAGATGCCGGTCGCATGATGCGCGTCGAGCATCTTGAACAGGATCGGCTTCAAGCTGTGGTCCGGGCAGGCCGGATAGCCGGGCGCCGGGCGGATGCCACGATATTGCTCGCGGATCAGCGCCTCGTTGGTCAGTTGCTCGCCCTCGGCATAGCCCCAGAGCGCGGTGCGCACATATTGATGCAACCGTTCGGCGAACGCTTCCGCGAGCCGGTCCGCCAACGCCTTCAGCAGGATATCCGAATAGTCGTCGATCGCCGCCTTGAAGCGCGCCAGATGCGGCTCGATGCCGTGGATGCCGACCGCGAAGCCGCCGATCCAGTCACCGTCATGGCTGACGAAGTCGGCCAGACACATATTCGCCCGCCCCTCGCGCTTGGCGATCTGCTGGCGCAGGAACGGCAGGCGCACATGGCTTTCATCCTCCATATGCACGATCACGTCGTCGCCCTCGCGCCGGCACGGCCACAGCCCGGCGACACCACGCGCGACCAGCCAGCGCTCGGCGATCACCTTGTCGAGCATCGCCTGCGCGTCGCTGAACAGTGATCGGGCGCTTTCGCCCACCACATCGTCGTCCAGGATCGCGGGATAATTGCCCGCCAGTTCCCAGGCGCGGAAGAAGGGCGTCCAGTCGATATAGTTGCGCAGATCGGCGAGATCCCAGTCGTCGAAGACGTGGACGCCAGGCTGGCGCGGCCTGCCGGGCTTCAGCGCCATGTCCGCCTCGAAGCCGTTGTCGCGTGCCTTGTCGATCGGCACGAGCGCGCTCTGGCCCTTGCCCTCGCGCGCCGCGCGCACCGCGGCATATTCGTCGGCGACCTTGGCGACATAATCGTCGCGCTGGGTCTCGCTGACCAAAGTGGTCGCGACGCCGACCGCGCGGCTCGCGTCGAGCACATGGACGACCGGCCCCTTATAGGCCGGCTCGATCCGAAGCGCGGTATGCACACGCGACGTCGTCGCGCCGCCGATCAGCAGCGGCATCGTCATCTGCGAGCGCTGCATCTCCTCCGCCACCGTCACCATCTCGTCGAGCGAGGGCGTGATCAGGCCCGACAGGCCGATCATGTCGGCATGATTCTCGTTCGCCGCCTCGATGATCTTCGACCAGGGCACCATCACGCCCAGATCGACCACCTCGAAGCCGTTGCACTGGAGCACGACGCCGACGATGTTCTTGCCGATATCATGGACGTCGCCCTTGACCGTCGCCATGATGATCTTGCCCTTGCCCTTGGCGCCCGGCTCCTTGCTCGCCTCGATGAAGGGAAGCAGATGGGCCACCGCCTTCTTCATCACGCGCGCGGACTTGACCACCTGGGGCAGGAACATCTTGCCCGATCCGAACAGGTCGCCGACCACGTTCATGCCGTCCATCAGCGGGCCTTCGATCACCTCGATCGGCTTGGCGAACTGAAGCCGCGCTTCCTCGGTGTCCTCGACGACATGCATGTCGATGCCCTTGACGAGCGCATGTTCCAGGCGGCGCGCGACATCCCAGCCACGCCATTCCGCCGCCTGCTTCTCCGCAGCCGCGTCGGTGCCGCGATAACGCTCGGCGAGCGCGATCAGCCGCTCGGTCGCATCGTCGCGCCGGTCCCAGATCACATCCTCGCACGCGTCGCGCAGTTCGGCATCGATCGCATCATAGACGTCGAGCTGGCCGGCGTTGACGATGCCCATGTCCATGCCCGCCTGGATGGCGTGGTAGAGGAACACCGAATGCATCGCGCGGCGGACGGGTTCGTTGCCGCGGAAGCTGAACGACAGGTTCGAAACGCCGCCCGAGATATGGACGTGCGGGCATGCCGCCTTGATGTCGCGGCAGGCCTCGATGAAATCGATCGCGTAGCGGCGATGCTCGTCGATCCCCGTCGCCACCGCGAAGATATTGGGATCGAAGATGATGTCCTCGGGCGGAAAGCCAATGCCGGTCAACACGTCATAGGCGCGCTTGCAGATTTCCAGCTTGCGCTCGCGCGTGTCCGCCTGCCCCACCTCGTCGAACGCCATCACGACGACGGCGGCGCCATAGGCCATGCACAGCTTCGCCTGGGCGACGAACTGGTCGAGCCCTTCCTTCATGCTGATCGAATTGACGATCGGCTTGCCCGAAACGCATTTCAGCCCGGCTTCGATCACCGACCATTTGGAGCTGTCGATCATCACCGGCACACGCGCGATATCGGGTTCGGCGGCGATCAGCTTCAGGAAGGTGACCATCGCCTCCTGCGAGTCGAGCAGCCCCTCATCCATGTTGACGTCGACGATCTGGGCGCCGTTCTCCACCTGCTGGCGCGCCACTTCCACGGCGCGCGTATAGTCGCCCGCCATGATCAGCTTCTTGAACGCCGCCGAACCGGTGACGTTGGTGCGCTCGCCGATATTGACGAAGGAGGCGGATTGCAGGGTCATTCGAATTTCCGTTTTCCAAGCGAAATCGATGCGGCTTGCGATCGACTTCGTCCAATCCTCAATCCCCGTTCGGGCTGCGCCTGTCGAAGCCCGGTCCTTCTTCGCTCTCGGTGCGGAAGAAGAACGGGGCTTCGACAGGCGCAGCCCGAACGGGCTTGTTCCAATAGCTCAGGCGGCCATGATCATCGGTTCCAGGCCCGCCAGCCGCGTGCGCACCTCCGGCTTCGCCGCCTTGCGCGGCGGCAGGCCCGCCACCGTCTTCGCGATGGCGGCGATATGCGCCGGCGTCGATCCGCAGCATCCGCCCAAAATGTTGACCTGGCCCGCATCCGCCCATTCGCGGACCAGCGCCGCGGTCTGATCGGGCAGTTCGTCATAGGCGCCCAGTTCATTGGGCAGGCCGGCATTGGGATAGACCATGATCAGCGTGTCGGCGATACCGCTCAAGGTCCGTACATGCGGGCGAAGCTGTTCGGCGCCGAACGAGCAGTTGAGGCCGATCGTCACCGGCCGGGCGTGGCGCACCGCGTGCCAGAACGCCTCGACCGTGTGGCCGGACAGGTTACGGCCCGAAAGGTCGGTCAGCGTCATCGACAACATGATCGGCAGGTCGCGCCCCAGCGCCTCGCCCGCCTCGATCGCCGCCATGATGCCCGCCTTGGCATTGAGCGTGTCGAACACCGTTTCGATCAGGATGAAATCCACCCCGCCTTCGACGAGCGCGTCGATCTGCTCGCGATAGACCTGCTTCAGATAGTCGAAATCGATCTCGCGATAGCCGGGATCGTTGACGTCGGGCGACAGCGACAGCGTCTTGTTGGTCGGCCCCAGCGCGCCCGCCACGAAGCGCGGCCGGCCGTCCTTCGCCGCATATTCGTCGGCCAGCCGCCGCGCGATCTGCGCGGAGGCGATATTGATCTCCTTCACCAGATGTTCGGCGCCGTAATCGGCCTGGCTGATCACATTGGCGGAAAATGTGTTGGTCGAGACCATGTCCGATCCCGCATCCAGATATTCGCGCGTGATCGTCTCCGGCACCTCTGGCTTGGTGAGCGCCAGGATGTCGTTATTGCCCTTCTGGTCATGGGCCAGGCCCAGCGTGCCGGCATAATCGGCCTCGACGAGCTTCCAGTTCTGGATCTCGGTGCCGAAAGCGCCGTCGGTGAGCAGGATGCGCTTCTCCGCTTCCGCGAGAAGCCGTTCGCGTACCGTCGTCATGCCGCCTCCACTCGTGCATTCGCGTCCGGCCGCAATCCGAGCAGATGGCAGATCGCATAGCTCAGCTCGGCGCGGTTGAGCGTGTAGAAATGAAAATGCCGGACGCCGCCCGCGTAGAGCCTGCGGCACAGTTCGGCCGAAATCGTCGCCGCGACAAGCTGGCGCGCGGCGGGATGATCGTCCAGCCCCTCGAACAGCCGGTCCATCCAGGGCGGGATCGCTGCGCCGCACATGGCGGCGAATTTGCGCGTCTGCGCCACATTGGACACCGGCAGGATGCCGGGCACGATCTCCGCATCGATGCTGGCGGCGGCGGCCTGATCGCGGAAGCGGAAAAAGGCGTCGGGCGAAAAGAAGAATTGCGTGATCGCGCGATTGGCGCCCGCATCGAGCTTGCGCTTGAGATTGTCGAGATCCGCCTGGGCATTCGCCGCTTCGGGATGCGTCTCGGGATAGGCCGCGACCGAGATTTCGAACGGCGCGATCTCCTTGAGGCCCGCGACCAGTTCGGCCGCGCTCGCATAACCCTCCGGATGCGGGGCGAAGCGCGCGCCCGCAACCGGCGGATCGCCGCGCAGCGCGACGATATGGCGGACACCGGCCACCCAATAGGATTCGGCGACCTCACGGATCTCGTTGCGGCTGGCCTCCACGCAGGTCAGGTGAGCGGCGGCGGGGATCGCGGTTTCCCGCTGGATGCGCGCGACGGTGGCGTGCGTGCGCTCGCGCGTCGATCCGCCCGCGCCATAGGTGACCGACACGAAACGCGGCGCAAGCGGTTCGAGCGTCTGGACGGCGCTCCACAGCGTCTCTTCCATCTTCTCGGTCTTGGGCGGGAAGAATTCGAACGAGACCTGCGCGTCGCCGGCCAGATCGGCGAACAGCGGCGCGTCGAGCGCGCGGCGCGCTTCCTCGAGCTGGTTGATGCTGAGCGTCATGCGGCCCTCCGCTGGTCAAGCGCGGCTGGCACACGGCGACCGAGCCAGAGTTTCACGGTGAGCGCACCGCCCTTCAATTCTTCGATCGCCACGGTTTCCAGTCCCGCCTCCTCATACCAATGCCTGATCTGCTCGTCGCCGAAGCCGAGCCGCGCATGCGCCTGTTCGGCGCGCAATTCCTCGCGATCGTGCGGCGCGAAGTCCGCGATCAGCAGTCGCCCGCCCGGCGCCAGCAGGCGCGCCGCCTCCGCGATGGCGAGTTCCGGCATCTGCGCGAAATGCAGCAATTGATGCAGGATCACCGTGTCCGCCGATCGATCGTCCAGCGGCAGCGCGTACATGTCGGCCTGGCGCAGATCGACGGTATCGAGCCCCGCCTCCGCCAGACGCGCGCGCGCCAGCCGCAGCATCTGCGGGCTGCGATCGATGCCCAAAGCCGCTTCGGCACCATGGCCGAACAGCGCGATCATACGGCCCGTGCCGGTGCCGATATCGACCAGCCGGCCGATCGGTTCCGGCCCGAGCAGCGCCGTCATCGCCGCTTCCACCTCGCTCTCGGCGACGTGCAGGCTGCGGATCGCGTCCCATTGTTCGGCATGGGCATCGAAATAGCGCCCCGCCGCCTCCGCCCGGTCGGCCCGCACCGCCGCGAGCCGCGCGGCATCGGCCGCCTGCCAATGATCGACCTGCCGTCCGTGCTGCCACGCATCGAGCGCCGCGACCAGGGGATCGACGATGCGCTGATCGCCCAATCCCAGGAACACCCAGCTTCCTTCGCGCCGCCGCTCGGTCAGCCCTGCGTCGGACAGGATCTTCACATGGCGCGAAACGCGCGGCTGGCTTTGCCCCAGCACCTGTGCCAGTTCGCCCACCGACAATTCCATCGCGCGCAGCAACGCGAAGATCCGAAGCCTGGTCGGATCGGCAAGCGCGCGGAAGACTTCGAGCTCGACGGACATATAGCATCATATAAAGATATCTTTATATGAGGTCAACGCACGGATTTCTCCGGCCCGACCCGGAACCGCCGCCCCGTTGCACGGTTCTGGACGGCGGGATAGGCTTGGCCACGGCCCGTATCGCGGGCCGGTCGAAATTGAAACAGGAGTGCGCTTATGAGGATTTCCATCACCGCATCGCTGATCCTTGCCGCTGCGATGGGCCTTTCGGCCTGCAGCGAGAAGGCGCAGAACGAAGCCGGCGAAGCCGCCAACGCGATCACCAGCGACGCAGCCGCGACGATCGACAACGCCGCCGCCGACGTCGCCAATATCGGCGCCGATGCGGTGGGCGCGGCCGAGAACGCCGCCGACAGGACGGGCGATGCGATCGAGAACGGCGCCAAGGCGGTCAAGGCCGGCGCCGCGAACACGCTCGACGCAGCGGGCGACAAGCTGAAAGAAGGCGCTGCCGACGCACGCAAGGGTTCGTGACCCGGCGCTGGCTGATCATACCGGCCTGCGCGGCGCTGGCCGCGTGCGATGCGGCCGGTGACAATGCAACGGTCGGCGGCGTCTCGCCGAGCGAAGCCAAGGCGCTGAACGAGGCGGCGGAAATGCTCGACGAGGGCGCCGCCAACAGCGCCGTGCCGCCGCCGCCCGCGGATGCGCCGGTGCCGGCATCCTGATCCGGATCAGTCAGGACACCAAAAGAAAAGGGCCGGGGATCGCTCCCCGGCCCTTCCTTTTTCCGCCTGGTCGGCGGGTGTCGAACGTCCGATCGGTCGATCAGAAGTCCATGCCACCCATGCCGCCCATGCCGCCTGCGCCGCCCATCGGCATCGCGGGCTTGTCTTCCGGCAGCTCGCTCACCGCCGCTTCGGTGGTGATGAGCAGGCCGGCGACCGACGCGGCGTTCTGGAGCGCGGTGCGGACGACCTTGGTCGGATCGATCACGCCGGCCGAAACCAGGTTCTCATAGGTGTCGGTCGAGGCGTTGAAGCCGAACGACGTGTCCGACTGATCGAGCAGCTTGCCCGAGACGACGGCGCCGTCATGGCCGGCGTTCGCCGCGATCTGACGGACCAGCGCGGTCAGCGAGCGGCGGACGATGTCCACACCGCGGGTCTGATCCTCGTTGGAACCGGTCAGGCCGTCGATAGCCTTGGTCGCATAGAGCAGCGCGGTGCCGCCACCGGGGACGATGCCCTCTTCGACCGCGGCGCGGGTCGCGTGCAGCGCGTCGTCGACGCGATCCTTGCGCTCCTTCACCTCGACTTCCGAAGCGCCGCCGACCTTGATCACGGCAACGCCGCCGGCGAGCTTGGCGAGACGCTCCTGGAGCTTCTCGCGGTCATAGTCGCTGGTGGTGTTCTCGATCTGCTGGCGGATCGCATCGGTGCGGCCCTTGATCGCATCGGCTTCACCCGCACCGTCGACGATGGTGGTGTTGTCCTTGTCGATCGAGACGCGCTTGGCGGTGCCGAGCATGCCGAGCGTGACGCTCTCGAGCTTGATGCCGAGATCCTCGGAGATGACTTCGCCCTTGGTCAGGATCGCGATGTCCTCGAGCATCGCCTTGCGGCGATCGCCGAAGCCCGGCGCCTTGACGGCCGCGACCTTCAGGCCGCCGCGCAGCTTGTTCACGACGAGCGTGGCCAGCGCCTCGCCCTCGATGTCCTCGGCGATGATCAGGAGCGGACGGCCCGACTGGACGACGGCTTCCAGGATCGGGAGCATCGCCTGCAGGTTCGAGAGCTTCTTCTCGTGGATCAGGATGTACGGATCGTTGAGTTCGACCGTCATCTTCTCGGGGTTGGTGATGAAATAGGGGCTCAGATAGCCACGGTCGAACTGCATGCCTTCGACGACGTCGAGCTCGAATTCGAGGCCCTTGGCTTCCTCGACGGTGATCACGCCTTCCTTGCCGACCTTTTCCATCGCCTCGGCGATCTTCTCGCCGACTTCCTTGTCGCCATTGGCCGAGATGATGCCGACCTGGGCGACTTCGTTCGAACCCGAGACGGGCTTGGAACGCGACTTGATGTCTTCGACGACCTTGCCGACGGCCAGATCGATGCCGCGCTTCAGATCCATCGGGTTCATGCCGGCCGCGACCGACTTCATGCCCTCGCGGACGATCGCCTGAGCGAGCACGGTGGCGGTGGTGGTGCCGTCACCCGCGACGTCGTTGGTCTTCGAGGCCACTTCGCGCACCATCTGGGCGCCCATGTTCTCGAACTTGTCCTTGAGCTCGATCTCCTTGGCGACGGTGACGCCGTCCTTGGTGATGCGCGGCGCGCCGAAGCTCTTGTCGATCACGACGTTGCGGCCCTTGGGGCCAAGCGTGACCTTCACCGCATCGGCCAGGATGTCGACACCGCGGAGGATGCGCTCGCGCGCGTCGCGCGAAAATTTAACGTCTTTCGCTGCCATTGATATGTTCCTTCCTAGAAGTTGAAACCGTCGTCGTGCCCCGCGTCACCGGCGCCTTTGGCCGGACCTGCGCGAAGCGCCGGCCAGGGCCGGCATGACGCGAAACGGGAGAAAGATCAGCCGACGATCCCGAGGATGTCGCTTTCCTTCATGATCAGCAGGTCTTCACCGTCGATCTTGACCTCGGTGCCGGACCATTTGCCGAACAGGATCTTGTCGCCGGCCTTCACGTCCAGCGGGGTCACGGTGCCGTCCTCGGCCTTCGAGCCCGAACCGGCGGCGACGACTTCGCCTTCCTGCGGCTTTTCCTTGGCGGTATCGGGGATGATGATCCCACCCGCGGTCTTCTCTTCAGCCTCGACGCGGCGGACGAGAACGCGGTCGTGCAACGGACGAAACTTCATGCGTCACCCTTTCCTCTATTGTGCAGGGCATCGGCCCTTGCGATTGCGAACCTATTAGCACTCGCACCTGTCGAGTGCCAGCGGCGCGCATATGTGTGTCGGTCCGGACGAGGTCAAGCGTTGTGGGCAAAATAATCTTCGCGCCAAATCCCGCTGCGATACGGCGCCCCACGTGTCGGCCGAGCCGATCGCGACGCGAGCCCGCATGCCCGTTTCGCGCGACTCGCGGCCATGGACAGGCCGGGCAAGCTTCTATAGCCCCAAGGGCGTAACGCTCATTCGGGAGTCTGGTCTTGGCGTTCGTTCGGGGTGCGTGGAGAATCCTCATGGGGGTCAAGGACGCGCTCGTCCTGTTCCTCCTGCTGCTCTTCTTCGGAATGATCTGGGCCGCGCTGTCCGCGAAGCCCAACCCGGCCAAGGTGACCAGCGGCGCTTTGCTCGTCGATCTGGGCGGCAGCCTGGTCGAACAGCCGGAGGAGAGCGATCCCGTCGCCATGCTCAGCGGCGCCTCGGTCGCGCGCCAGCACCGCCTGCGCGACGTCGTCCGCGCGCTCGAAACCGCTGCGAAGGACGACCGGATCAAGGTGGTCGTACTCGACCTCGATACCTTTGTCGGCGGCGGCCAGACGACGATCCAGCGCGCCGCCGCCGCCGTCGACACGATCCGCGCCGCCAGGAAGCCGGTGCTCGCCTTCGCGACGGGCTATACCGACGACAGCTATGCGCTGGCGTCGCACGCGTCGGAAGTGTGGCTCGATCCCTTCGGCATGGCGCTGTTCACGGGGCCCGGCGGTTCGCGCCTTTATTACAAGGGTCTGATCGACCGGCTGGGCGTCACCACCCATGTCTATCGTGTCGGCACCTACAAGAGCTTCGTCGAGCCCTATACACGCGCCGACCAGTCACCGGAGGCGAAGGAAGCCGATCGGGCGCTCGCCGGCGCCCTGTGGCAGAACTGGCAGGACGCCGTCGTCAAGGCGCGGCCCAAAGCGCAGCTCGCCGGGTTCATCGCCAGCCCCGACGCGCAGATCCGCGCGGCGGGCGGCGATCTCGCCAAGGCCGCACTCCAGGCCGGCCTGGTCGACAAACTGGGTGACCGCATCGCCTTCGGCAAGCGCGTCGCGGAGATCGCGGGCGAAGGCGACAACAAGCAGCCGGGCTCGTTCCGCCACACCAGACTCGCCAACTGGATCGCGGCCAATCCCGCCCCCGCCGGCGGGCAGATCGGCGTGATCACCGTCGCGGGTGACATCGTCGACGGCAATGCGCTGCCGGGCACCGCCGGCGGCGACACGATTTCCAAGCTGATCCTGGACGGGCTGGCGGAGAAGGACCTGAAGGCCCTGGTCGTGCGCGTCGATTCGCCCGGCGGATCGGTGCTCGCGTCCGAAAAGATCCGTCTCGCGATCCTCCAGGCCAAGGCCAAGGGCCTGCCGGTGACGGTCTCGATGGGATCGGTCGCGGCATCGGGCGGCTATTGGGTGTCGACGCCGGGTGACCGCATCTTCGCCGAACCCTCCACCGTCACCGGATCGATCGGCGTGTTCGGCATCATTCCCACCTTCGAGAATGCGCTCGCCAAGATCGGCGTCACGTCCGACGGCGTCGCCACCACTCCGCTTTCGGGCCAGCCGGATGTTTTCGGCGGCACCAATCCGACCTTCGACGCGGTGATCCAGGCGAGCATCGAGAATGTCTATGGCCGCTTCGTCGGGCTGGTCAGCCAGTCGCGCAAGCTGCCCGCCCAGCGCGTCGACCAGATCGCGCAGGGCCGCGTCTGGGACGGCGGCACCGCGCGCCAGATCGGCCTGATCGACCAGTTCGGATCGCTCGAGGATGCGATCGCCGATGCGGCGAAGCGCGCCAGGCTCGATCCCGCCAAGGCCGTTCCGGTCTATCTGGAAAAGCAGCCGGGCTTTTTCGAGGCGCTGTTCCAGGGCTGGACCCAGAGCGATCCCGAGGACAGCCGCGATGCCGATCTGCTGACCCGCCTCTCGCGGCAACGCATCGCGACCCTGTTCGCCGCGTTCAAGGATGCGGAAACCCTTGCCGACGGCCCGGCCGTCCGCGTCCAGTGCCTCGAATGCCCCATCGAACCGGCGCGCACCGCGCCATTGCGCGGCGCCACCGTCGCGCGCCTTCTGGAGTGGTTTAAATGACGATCAAGATACGCGCCGCGCGTGACAGCGACGCGGACCAGATTTCCGCCATCTACATGCCCTATGTGACGGGCAGCGCGATCTCGTTCGAGACGAAGCCGCCAAGCGCCGCCGAGATGCTGGAGCGGATGCACGGCTATGACCAGCTCTACCCCTGGCTGGTCGCGACCACCGAGGATGACGACGCCGTGCTCGGCTATGCCTATGCCTCGCGGTTCCGCGATCGCCCGGCCTATCGCTACACCGTTGAGACCTCGATCTATCTGGGCGGCGGCGTCGCCGGCCAGGGGGTCGGGCGGCTGCTCTATTCCGCGCTGATCGAGACGCTGATCGCGCAGGACTTCACCCAGGCGATCGCGGTGATCTCATTGCCCAACGAGCACAGCATCGCACTGCACGAGGCGACGGGTTTCCGCCGCGCCGGCATCGTCCGCGAGATCGGCTACAAGAGCGGTCAGTGGCACGATATCGGCATGTGGCAGCGCGAACTGTCCGAACCGACCGAACCGCCGCGCGATCCCAAGCCCTTCGCGACGAGCGGGCTGGTCGGGCCGAAATAAGCCCGGTCGCGACCGGTCAGCGCTGGTAGCCCGGCAAGCCGACGCCCCGCACGATCGCCCAGCCCCGCAGCAGGAAACCGGCAAAGGCCGCGATCACCGCAGCGGTCAGCGAGGGTACGCCCAATACGGTCAGGGCGACGAACGACAGCGACGCCAGCGCAGCGGCGGTGACGTAGATTTCCGGGCGGAGCAGGATCGACGGCTCGCCGGCCAGCACGTCGCGGATGATACCGCCGACGCAGGCCGTGATCACGCCCATCATCACCGCGGGCAAGGGCTGGATGCCGAAGGCGAGCGACTTGGCGGCGCCGAACACCGCATAGGCGGCAAGCCCGATCGCGTCGAACCAGTCCAGGGCATTCTCGCGCCAGATCCGCCGGGGCGTGAACCAGACGATCAGCGCCATCGACAGGCAGACGAAGGGCACGCGCTGATCCTGCACCCAGAAGACGGGGGCGCCGATCAGCAGATCGCGCACCGTGCCGCCGCCGACGCCGGTGACGACGGCAAAGAAGGTGAAGGTGACGAGCGTCTGCCGTTTCTGCGCCGCCGCGAGCGCGCCCGACGCCGAAAAGACCGCGATCCCGACAAGATCGAGCGTCGCGAACCATAGCGCGATCGGCAGCTTGTCCATGGCAGCATATCCCCCTTGCCGCCCTTATTCCTCACCTGTCATTCCCGTGAAAGCGGGAAACGCCAGTTCGGCTTGGCCGATCCCGCTTTTCCGTGAAGTATCGGAGAGAAGACGCGACCTGCGGTCGACTTCGGCGCCCGCTTTCTCGGGAATGACAATGCGAGAAACGGCGCCGCAGTTTCTCAAATATAGCGCTGCACGCAGGCATCCATCACCGCCGTGGGATTTCCAAGCTTCGCGACGGTACTCATCGCCTTGCGCTTCTGCTCGATTCCTTCCGCACCATTGTCGATACCCTGCCGTGCCATCAACGGCGCCAGCTTGCCATCCAGCTTGCGCTCCAGCGCGCTATATTGGGTGAGCGTCTCCTCATAACGCCCGTCGCTCGCCAGCGCCCGGCCGACGAACTGACGCAGCATGTCGCAACCCAGCCCGGCGACGAGCGGATCCTTGGGCAGTTCGGGTTGCGCCGTCGCGGCGGCCGGATAGGCCTGGGCACAGGGCTCGACCAGCTTTTCCCATTTGCCGTCGGTCACCTCGTCGGCGATCTCGGGCATGCGTTTGACCACCGCGCCGGCCTGTTCGGCGGAAAAGCTTTCCTGCCGTGCGCCGGTCAACAGGGCATAGCGCAGTGTCTCGCCCTTGGCCTCCACGCTGAGCGGCGCCTTGATATCCGTGGTGTTCACCCGCGCATGGGCAGCGGCGACGACACCGCAGGTCGCAGCCCGCTCCACCGGATCGGCGGAGAGGGCGACCTGCTTGGGTCCGCACGCGACCGTCGCCGCAACCAGGCCGGGCAGGACGATCAGCAGAGCCTTGTTCATGTTTCACTCCCGTATCAACTACGGGAGTCAGTGCTCGAGCGAGGTTTCCGTTCCTCGGCTCGTCGCGGATCAGATATGGATCGGCTTGCCCGTCACCGCCATCGCCGCTTCCTTGATCGCTTCCGAATGGGTCGGATGCGCGTGGCAGGTATAGGCGATATCCTCGCTGGTGGCGCCGAATTCCATCGCCTGCGCCGCCTGCGCGATCATCGTGCCGGCGACCGAGGTGATGATCCAGACACCCAGAACGCGATCGGTCTCGGCATCGGCGATCACCTTCACGAAGCCGGCGGTGTCGTGAATGGTCTTGGCGCGGCTGTTGCCCGCCATCGGGAACTTGCCGACCTTCACCTCACCCTTCTCGCGCGCGGCTTCCTCGGTCAGGCCGACGCCGGCGATCTCGGGCATGGTATAGACCACGCTCGGGATGACGTCGTGGTTCACGATGCCGGTAAGCCCGCCGATATTCTCGGCGACCGCGATGCCCTCATCCTCGGCCTTGTGCGCGAGCATCGGGCCGGGGACGACGTCGCCGATCGCCCAGATGCCGGGAACCGCGGTCTGGAAGCGGTGATCCGTCTCGATCTGCCCACGGCCGTTGACCGCAAGCCCGGCCTTGTCGAGACCGAGCCCGTCGGTGTTGGGGCGGCGGCCGATCGCGACCAGCACGGTATCGGCCTCGATCGTCTGCGCCTCGCCACCCTTGGCGGGCTCGACGGTCAGTACGACGCCCTCGCCCTTCTTCTCGGCCTTGGTGACCTTGGTGCCGGTGCGGATGTCGAAGCCCTGCTTCTTGAAGATGCGGCCGGCTTCCTTGCGGACCTCGCCGTCCATGCCGGGCAGGATCTGGTCGAGATATTCGACCACGGTCACCTGCGCGCCAAGGCGCCGCCAGACCGAACCGAGCTCGAGCCCAATCACGCCGCCCCCGATCACGACAAGATGGCCGGGCACCTTGGGCAGTTCGAGCGCGCTCGTCGAATCGACGATCGCCTTGTGGTCGATCTCGACGCCCGGCAGCGGCGTGACGCTGGAGCCGGTGGCGATGATGATGTTCTTCGCCCGGTAGCTCTTGCCGGCGACTTCGACGGTGTCCTTGCCGGTGAAGGTCGCGAGGCCCTTCAGCCAGTCGACCTTGTTCTTCTTGAACAGGAACTCGATGCCGCCGGTCAGGCCCTTCACCGCATCCTTGCGCGAACCGTGCATCGCGTCGAGATCGAGGCTGGCGCCGTCGACCTTGACGCCGAACTTGGCGAGCGCGCCCGAATGCGCTTCCTCGAACAGGTGCGACGCGTGAAGCAGCGCCTTGGACGGGATGCAGCCGACATTGAGGCAGGTGCCGCCCAGCGTCTCGCGGCTTTCGGCGCAGGCGGTGCGCAGGCCGAGCTGCGCCGCGCGGATCGCGGCGACATAACCGCCGGGTCCGGCGCCGATCACCAGAACGTCATAGTCGTAATCAGCCATGTCAGCGTTCCTTAGGGCGGTCGCCAGCCGGACGGGTCATCCGGCAACTCGGCGATCGCGTTCAACAAAAGTCCGGAGGAGTTCAGTCCTCAGAGATCGATCAACAAGCGGGTCGGATCCTCGATCGCGTTCTTGATCGCGACGAGGAAGGTCACGGCCTCGCGACCGTCGACGATGCGATGGTCGTAGCTCAGCGCGAGATACATCATCGGACGGATGACGATCTGGCCGTCGCGGACGACCGGGCGATCCTCGATCCGGTGCAGGCCGAGTACGCCCGACTGCGGCGGATTGATGATCGGGGTCGACATCAGCGATCCGAACACGCCGCCATTGGAAATGGTGAAGGTGCCGCCCTTCATCTCCTCCAGCTTCAGCGTGCCGTCCTTGGCGCGCTTGCCGAAATCGCCGATCGTGTTCTCGACCTGCGCGACGCTCAGCGTCTGCGCGTCGCGGATGACCGGCACGACCAGGCCGTTGGGCGCGGAGACCGCGACCGAGATGTCGGCATAGTCGCGATAGACGATCTCATCGCCCTCGATCGACGCGTTGACCGCCGGCACGTCCTTGAGCGCCTGGCAGGCCGCCTTCACGAAGAAGCCCATGAAACCCAGGCGCACGCCGTGCTTCTTCTCGAACAGGTCCTTGTACTTCGCACGCGCTTCCATGACGGCGGTCATGTCGACATCGTTGAAGGTGGTGAGGATCGCCGCGCTGTTCTGCGCTTCCTTCAGGCGGTGCGCGATCGTCTGGCGCAGGCGCGTCATGCGGACGCGTTCTTCCTTGCGGCCGCCGATCTCGGGCAGCGCGGCGGTCGGCGCGGGCGTCGAGGGCACAGCGGCCGGGGTCGGCGCATCCTTGGCGGCGCTGGCGGCGGCCAGCACGTCTTCCTTGGTCAGGCGACCATCCTTGCCGCTGCCCCTGATCGACGACGGATCGAGGCCATGCTCAAGCACCAGCCGGCGGACGGTGGGAGACAGCGTCATCACCTGCTCGCCATCGGCGGGTGCCGCCGCCTGCTGCGCCGGCGCGGGCGCGGCGGCTTCGGCCTTGGCGGGGGCCGCGGGCGCGGCTGCGGCACCGGCGGCGCCAGCCTCGATCATCGCGATCGTCGCGCCGACATTCACGGTATCACCGGGCTGGGCGAGATGCGCGCCCATGACGCCGGCGACGGGCGCGGGCACCTCGACCGCGACCTTGTCGGTTTCCAGGCTCGCGATCGGCTCATCGGCCTTCACGGGCTCGCCGGGCTGCTTGAGCCATTCGCCGATCGTCGCTTCGGTGATCGATTCGCCCAGCGTCGGGACTTTGACTTCGGTGGCCATGATTCAGTTCAACCCTTCTTCTGGCGCCGGATTTCCTGGCGAACGCTGTGGCCGAGCGCATCGGCGACCAGCGCGCCCTGTTCGGCCACATGCCGCTTGGCGAGGCCGGTGGCGGGCGATGCGGACGCCGCCCGGCCGGCATAGCGCGCGCGCTTCGGCTTGGTGCCGGCATCCGCCAGCGACTGTTCGATATATGGTTCGACGAACGACCAGGCGCCGTTGTTCTTCGGCTCTTCCTGGCACCAGACCACCTCGTCGAGATTGGTCATGCGTTCGAGCCTGGCGGTCAGCGCCTCACCCGGGAAGGGATAAAGCTGCTCGATCCGGACGATCTCGGTATTCTTGTCGCCCGCCGCGTCGCGCGCCTCAATCAGGTCGTACGCCACCTTGCCCGAACAGAGCACGAGGCGCTTCACGTCTCCCGCCTTGGGGGCATTGGTGTCGGACTTGATCCGCATGAAGTGCGAATCGCCCATGAAGTCCTCGGCGCTCGACACCGCCATCTTGTGGCGGAGCAGCGACTTGGGCGTCATGATGATCAGCGGCTTGCGGAACGGACGCAGCATCTGCCGGCGCAGCACATGGAAATAATTCGCCGGGGTGGTGATGTTGCAGACCTGGATATTGTCCTGCGCGCAAAGCTGGAGATAGCGTTCCAGGCGCGCGGAGCTGTGCTCCGGCCCCTGCCCTTCATAGCCGTGCGGCAGCAGCATCACGAGGCCGTTGGCGCGCAGCCACTTGGCTTCGCCCGCCGCGATATACTGGTCCATGACGATCTGCGCGCCGTTGGCGAAATCGCCGAACTGCGCTTCCCACAGCACAAGCGTCTTCGGATCGGCCATGGCATAGCCATATTCGAAACCGAGCACGCCATATTCGGAGAGCGGACTGTCGAGCACTTCGAACCGGCCGTGCGGCACGGTGCCGAGCGGCACATATTTATGCTCGTCATTCTGGTCGACCCAGACGGCATGACGCTGGCTGAACGTGCCGCGCCCCGAATCCTGGCCGGACAGGCGGACGCCGAAGCCTTCGGAGACGAGCGAGCCATAGGCCAGCGCCTCGCCGGTCGCCCAGTCGAAGCCCTGTCCCGTCTTGAACATCTCGCGCTTGGCATCGAGGATGCGGCCAAGCGTCTTGTGGATGACGAGATCGTCGGGAACCGTAGTCAGCGTGCGGCCGAGGCTGTCGAACAGCTTCTTCTCGATGCCCGATTCCACCGCGCGACGCGCGGTTTCTGAATCGGCGGGCTTGTTGAGGCCCGACCAGCGGCCGGCGAACCAGTCCGCCTTGTTGGGCTTGTAGCCCTTGGCGGTCTCGAACTCCTCTTCGAGCAGATCGACGAACGACTGGCTCGACTGTTCGGCCCATGCGCCGTCGATCACGCCCTCGCTCACCAGCCGCTCACCATAAATGGCGCTGACCGGCGGATGCTGGCGGATCTTCGCGTACATCAGCGGCTGGGTGAAGCTGGGCTCGTCGCCTTCGTTATGGCCGAAGCGGCGATAGCACCACATGTCGATCACGACGTCGCGATCGAACTTCTGCCGATATTCGATCGCCATCTTGCAGGCGAACGTCACGGCTTCGGGATCGTCGCCATTGACGTGGAAGATCGGCGCCTGGACGCCCTTCGCCACATCCGAGGGATAGGGCGAGTTGCGCGCGAACTGCGGCGACGTGGTGAAGCCGATCTGGTTGTTGATGATGAAATGGATGCAGCCGCCGCTGGCATAGCCGCGAATGCCCTGGAAACCGAGCGTCTCCCAGACGATGCCCTGCCCCGCGAACGCGGCGTCGCCGTGGATGAGCACGGGCAGGACCTGATCCATCTCCTCCAGATCGTCGCGGATGGCGAGCGTGGCGCGCGCCTTGCCGAGAACGATGGGGTCGACGGTTTCGAGGTGCGAGGGGTTGGGCACCAGCGACATATGGACGCTGATCCCGTCGAACTCGCGATCGGTGGAGGTGCCGAGGTGATATTTGACGTCGCCGGAACCGCCGACATCCTCGGGGTTGGCCGAGCCGCCCGAAAATTCGTGGAAGATGACGCGGAACGGCTTCGCCATCACATTGGCGAGCACGTTCAGGCGGCCGCGATGCGCCATGCCATAGACGATCTCGCGAACACCGAGCTGGCCACCATATTTGATCACCGCTTCGAGCGCGGGGATCATCGATTCGCCGCCGTCCAGGCCGAAGCGCTTGGTGCCGACATATTTGCGGCCCAGGAACTTCTCGTACTGCTCGCCCTGGATCACCTTGGCGAGGATCGCCTTCTTGCCCTCGGGCGTGAACTGGATGGCCTTGTCCTTGCCCTCCATCCGCTCCTGCAGGAAACGGCGCTCCTCCACGTCGGAGATATGCATATATTCCAGGCCGACATTGCCGCAGTAATTGGCGCGCAATATCTCGACGACCTCGCGGATCGTCGCCTTTTCCAGGCCCAGCGTGCCGCCCAGATAGACCGGGCGATCGAGATCGGCGCCGGAGAAGCCGTGATATTCGGGGGTCAGATCGGCCGGCAATTCGCGCTGGCTGAGGCCCAGCGGATCGAGATTGGCGGCCAGATGCCCGCGCACGCGATAGGTGCGGATCAGCATCTGCGCGCGGATCGCGTCGCCAGCGGCCGCGGCGATCGCGTCGGACGAGACCGGCGCGGGCGCGGCGGGCGCCGGCTTAGCGGCCTTGGGCTCGACCGCCATCTGCGTGGGATCGAGCGCGGCGGTGAGCGCGTCGGTTTCCTTGAGCGGCCAGTTCGCGCGCGCCCAGCTCGGCCCGGAGGCCGTGGTCTCCAGCCCCTCGAACCAGGCGCGCCAGGCGGGTTCGACCTTGTCGGGCGTCGCCTGATAAACGCGGTAGAGCCCTTCCACGAACCCCGGGCTCACGCCCGCGATATCGTCGAATTCCTGGCCTTCATAACCCATGTCACCGTCCTTCGTGATCGTACCCGCCCGGTTGCCGGGCGGGCGATCGATGTCCGCGTTCAGCCCTTGAGCAGATCGACGAGCGTGACGCCGAGCTCGGACGGGCTGGGAGAGACGCGGATGCCCGCTTCCTCCATCGCCGCGATCTTGTCTTCGGCGCCGCCCTGGCCGCCCGACACGATCGCGCCGGCATGGCCCATGCGCCGTCCCGGAGGCGCGGTGCGGCCCGCGATGAAGCCGACCATCGGCTTCTTGCGGCCGCGCTTCGCCTCGTCCTTCAGAAACTGCGCCGCCTGCTCCTCGGCGTCGCCGCCGATCTCGCCGATCATGATGATCGACTTGGTCGCGTCGTCGGCCAGGAACAGTTCGAGCACGTCGATGAAGTTCGTGCCGTTGACCGGATCGCCGCCGATGCCGACTGCGGTGGTCTGGCCAAGGCCCTGCTGGCTGGTCTGGAACACGGCTTCATAGGTAAGCGTGCCCGAACGCGAAACAACACCCACCGAACCCTGCTTGAAGATGCTGCCCGGCATGATGCCGATCTTGCATTCGCCGGGGGTGAGCACGCCCGGGCAGTTGGGGCCGATCAGCCGCGACTTGGAGCCGGAAAGCGCACGCTTCACCTTGACCATGTCCAGCACCGGAATGCCTTCGGTGATCGTCACGATCAGCGGCACTTCGGCGTCGATCGCCTCCAGGATCGAATCCGCCGCGAATGGGGGCGGAACGTAGATCACGCTGGCATCGGCGCCGGTCTTCGCGACCGCCTCCGCCACCGTATCGAACACGGGCAGGCCGATATGCGTCTCGCCGCCCTTGCCGGGGGTGACGCCGCCGACCATCTGCGTGCCGTAAGCCAGCGCCTGTTCGGTGTGGAAGGTGCCGGTGGCACCGGTCATCCCCTGGGTGATGACCTTGGTGTTCTTGTTGACGAGAATCGACATCGCGTCTTCTTTCCTTGTGTCATCCCCGCTTTCGCGGGGATCCAGCGTGATCGTGGTTCAACCCCGCAAAAGCGGGGACGATGGCGATTACTTCAGGCTCTCGTCGATCGCCTTGCAGGCATCGAGCAGTTCCTTGACCGCGTCGACCGAGACCTGGAGATTGCTCTTGGCCTCGTCATCCAGCTTGATCTCGACGATCTGCTCGACACCGCCGGCGCCGATGATCACGGGCACGCCGACATACAGGCCGTCCAGCCCGTACTTGCCGTCGACATGCGCGGCGCAGGGCAGCAGGCGCTTCTGGTCGTTCAGATAGGCTTCGGCCATCGCGATGCCGCTGGTGGCCGGCGCATAATAGGCCGAACCGGTCTTGAGCAGCGCGACGATCTCGCCGCCGCCGCTGCGCGTGCGCTGCACGATCGCGTCGATGCGCTCCTTGGTCGAACGGCCCTGCTCGATCAGATCGGGCACGGGGATGCCGGCGACCGTCGAATATTGCACGACGGGCACCATGGTGTCGCCATGGCCGCCGAGCACGAAGGTGTTCACGTCGCGAACCGAAACCTCGAACTCATCGGCCAGGAAATGGCTGAAGCGCGCGCTGTCGAGCACGCCGGCCATGCCGACGACCATGTGGTGCGGCAGGCCCGAGAATTCGCGCAGTGCCCAGACCATCGCGTCGAGCGGGTTGGTGATGCAGATGACGAACGCGTTGGGGGCATTGTTCTTGATGCCCTCGCCGACCGCCTTCATCACCTTCAGGTTGATGCCGAGCAGGTCGTCGCGGCTCATGCCCGGCTTGCGGGCGACGCCGGCGGTGACGATGATCACGTCCGCGCCCGCGATATCGGCATAGTCGTTGCTGCCGATGATCTTCGCGTCGAAGCCCTCGACGGGGCCGCACTGGCTGAGATCGAGCGCCTTGCCCTGGGGCACGCCTTCCACGACGTCGAACAGGACGATGTCGCCCAGTTCCTTGATCGCCGCGAGGTGCGCGAGCGTTCCACCGATATTCCCGGCGCCAATGAGCGCGATCTTTTTACGAGCCATGCAGTCTTTCTCCCTCGCCGGGGCGGAAAACGGCCATGACTCGGGCCCCGCCCATCCAAGATTGGCGCCCGCTTAGGCGCATTGGATGACAAGGGCAACCTAGGAAGCGCTTCCGCCCCATGGAAATCTTTGCAACTTATAATTAGTTGCAATAAGGCGCTGAAAGCAAGGATCGACGGACATGATCAGCCCATGCCCTCGCCCCCTTGTGAACGCGAAAAACCGGAAATCGATCCCCGCCGACTTCGAAGCGTCGGCCATGGACATGATCACTCCTGACCATGCCCCCGGGCGAGATAGTCGTCGGACTGCATTTCCATCAGCCGGCTCACCGTCCGCTCGAACTCGAAGGCGCCGTCGCCCTGTTCGTAGAGATGCTGCGGTTCCGCCGCCGCGCCGGCAAGCAGCTTCACCTTATGCTCGTAGAGCGCGTCGATCAGCGTCACGAAGCGCGCCGCTTCGTTGCGGTTCTCCGGGCCGAGCCGCGGAATGCCGACGATGATCACGGTGTGATAGCGGCGCGCGATCGCGAGATAATCGGCGGCGCCCCGCGCCTCCGCGCACAGCCGCTTGAACGAGAAGACCGCGACGCCCTTCAGACTCTTGGGCACATGCATGCTCCGCCCGCCTGGGATCGGCAGTTCCTCGGACGGCACATGCGCGCTGTCTTCGGGCGGATAATCGGTCAGGCGAAAGAACGCGTCGCGCAGCGCGTCGGTCGCCTCCTGCCCCAGCGGCGTGTGCCAGGTCTCGACGCCGCTCAGCCGCTCCAGCCGATAATCGACGGGGCCGTTCAACGTGATCACATCCAGGTCGCGCTCGATCAACGCGATGAAGGGCAGGAAATGCTCGCGGTTGAGCCCGTCCTTGTACAAATCCTTCGGCGCGCGGTTCGACGTCGCGACCACGGTCAGCCCGCGCGCCATCATCGCGGTGAACAGCCGCGACATGATCATCGCGTCGGCGCTGTTGTTGACCACCATTTCGTCGAAGGCGAGCAGGCGCGCCTCGCCCACCAGCGCCTCGGCGACGGGCACGATCGGATCACCCGCCTCTTTCTGCCGCTCGACGCGCAGGCGGGCATGAACCTCGAGCATGAATTCGTGGAAATGGACGCGACGCTTGCGCTGGATGCGCAGGCAATCGTGGAACAGGTCCATCAGCATGGATTTGCCGCGCCCCACCCCGCCCCACATATAGACGCCGCGTGGCGGCTCGGGCGCCTTGCCGGCCAGCCGCCACAGCACGCTGCCGCGCTTGGGTGTCGCCTCCAGCGCCTGTTGCAGCGTGTTGAGCCGCTCGGCCGCGCGGCGCTGCTCACGGTCGGGGCGAAGTTCGCCGGCGGCGACCAGCGCCTCATAACGATCGAGTACGTTGCTCACTCAGCGTCCGGTTTGCTCGTGGGTTTGCGGATGGTGCCGGAAAAGCCCGCCACCTTGTGATCGCCCTGGACGACCAGCCCGCGCAGGAACAGCAGCCGGCCGGTTTCGCGCAGCACCTCGACCACCGCATCCATCGGCTCGCCCACCCGGCCCGCGCCGATGAACTGCACCGACAGGTCCAGCGTGACGGCCGTGCCCGCCTCGATCAGCCCGAACAGGCGCGATCCGGCGAACAGCGCCACATCGATGAACGCCAGGATCGTGCCGCCATGCAGGTTGTTCGACAGGTTGGAATGCACATGCTGCGGAAACATCCGTACCCGCGCCTGGCCGTCGGGCTCCAGCCGCACCATCATCCGCCCGAGCAGGCTGTTGAAGCGCGTGGGATCGCTCAGTTCCCACGTCATCCAGCCCGGATTGTCGGGATCGGGCTGATGGATGAAGGATGCCTTCGTCATGCCAAACTCAGATCGTCACCCCAGCGAAGGCTGGGGTCTGCTGCCGGCAACGCGCCATCTGGTCGGCAGATCCCAGCTTTCGCTGGGATGACGCGTGCGAGATGAGCCGCCCGATCCTCAAATCTGCCGTTCGACGACCATCTTCTTCACCTCGGCGATCGCGCGCGCCGGGCTCAGCCCCTTGGGGCAGACATTGGAGCAGTTCATGATGGTATGGCAGCGGTAGAGGCGGAACGGATCCTCCAGCTCGTCGAGCCGCTCGCCGGTCATCTCGTCGCGGCTGTCGGCCAGCCAGCGATACGCCTGAAGCAGGATCGCCGGGCCCAGGAACTTGTCGGAATTCCACCAATAGCTGGGGCACGAGGTGGAGCAGCAGGCGCACAGGATGCACTCGTAAAGCCCGTCCAGCTTCGAACGATCCTCGGGCGACTGCAGCCGCTCCTTGCCCGAGGGTGCCGGCGTCACCGTCTTCAGCCAGGGCTGGATCGAGGCATATTGCGCATAGAAATGCGTAAAATCGGGCACCAGATCCTTGATCACGTCCATATGCGGCAGCGGCGTGATGCGGACTTCCTTGCTGCAATCCTCGATCGCATGCGTGCAGGCCAGCGTGTTGCGGCCGTCGATGTTCATCGAGCAGGATCCGCAAATGCCCTCGCGGCAGGAACGGCGGAAGGTGAGCGAGGGATCCTGCTCGCTCTTCATCTTGATCAGCGCGTCGAGCACCATCGGCCCGCAATTGTCGAGATCGACATCGAACGTGTCGTAACGGGGATTCTCGCCGCTGTCCGGATCGTAGCGATAGACCTTGAAGGTACGGACATTGCCGGCGCCATCGGCGGCCTTGTGCGCCTTGCCCTTCTTGACGGTGCTGTTCTTCGGCAGCCTGAACTCGGCCATTCGCTCGATCCCCGGGATGAAAGTCCGCCAAGCCGATAGTCCCAAGACCCCGGGGAGGGAAGACCTAAAACCGCTTCTTCACAGACATCTTCGCAGACAGGGGCCGAAGATCACAACCCGAGCTTTTTCGCGAGCAAGCCCTCTGCGATCGCATAAGTGCGCTCATTGTCGACGTCGATCGCCTGGCTGCCATCGGCAAGGACCACCGCCTCCATCCGCAATCCGAAGCGGCGCGACGCGCGCTTCATCGCGCCATGGATCGACACCAGCCTGAAGCGCATCAGCAGGATGTTGATCAGTCCGAAGGCGGTGATCAGCCGCTTCGGATTCTTGGCGAACTGCCCGCCTTCGCGGAACACCTCCACGCCCGCCAGCGCATGCGCGCCGGACAGCCCGTAGAGATTGCAGTTCGAATAGGCGTCGTCGCGGAATTCGTAGAAACGCCGCTGCCCCTCCGGATGGACGGCATGGATCGCACCGCGCGTGGTGAGTGCCGCGGCCGCATCCGCCCCGCCGGCGAACGCGTCGAGCATCCGGCGCAGCGAATCGTGGCTCAGCAGCACATTGTCCGCCGTCGTGATCAGGATCGGCGCCTGCACCCCGGCCGATGCCCGGATCACGCTTTCCGCGATATTGGAATCCGACTCGACGAAATCGATCGACACGCCCGCCGGCGCATAGGCCGCGACCAGCGCGGTCAGTTCGGGCACCGCGTCGGGCTCCACCGAGATGCGGATCAGCCCGATGCCGGGCATCGTCGTCAGCGTGTCGAGCACATGCGTGATCAGCGGCTTGCCGCAGATCGGCACCAGGCATTTGTGGCTGACCCCGGCGCGAACCGCGAGCGGATTCTCGACCCCGGCGCGCTGCGCGGCGAGGACGAGGACGGTGAAGCCGTCAGTCACCCGAAACCGCGCTCCGCTCGATCAGGCCGTGCCGCATCAGGCTTTCGCACAGGATCGTCTCGATCAGCGCTTCTTGGGAGATGCCCGCCGCCCTGGCGGAACGGCCATAGACCTTCTGCGACCAGAGATTGCAGTTGAGGTTGACCTCCAGCATCTGGACCTCGCCCTTTTCAAGGTCGAGACGGAATTCGTAGCGGCCATAATCGAAGGGACGGAACACCTCGACCATCTTGCGGGTGAGCGCGTCGATCTTCGGCTGCCAATAGGAATCCTGGAATTCGACGAGCTGATATTTCTGCGCGCGATCGACCAGGTCGCGCTTCTCGTAATAGGTGCGGAGATGGCTGGGATCGGCCTGCTCGAACAGCATCATCGGCATGATATAGGGTTCGCCGTCGACGGTGATGACGGGCACCTCGACATCGCTGCCGTTGAGGAAGGGTTCGACGATCGCGTCATGACCCTGGGCATGGATGCCGGCGACGGCCTCCTCCACGCCCTTCCAGTCGAACGCGTCGGACACGCCCCAGCTCGCCGACGAGGCATTGGGCTTGATCACCATGCGCTCGGCCATCGGGCAATCGGCCTCGCGCACCGGCGCGCCACGGCGATAGATCGCCCAGGGGCTGGTGGGCACGCCCCGCGCCTTCGCCTCCAGCTTGGTCAGATGCTTGTCGTCGGACAGGCCGCGCACGATCGGCGATGCGCCGAGGAACGGGATGCCGAGCCGCGTGCACAAGAGCGGCAACAGCATTTCCGAATTGAGGAAACCGCCGCGATTGAGCAGGGGAAAGACGAAGTCCGCGCCCGGATCCTCGAACAGCGCCTCGTAACGATTGGCGAGCAGCAGGTTGAGCCCCAGCCCTTCCAGGATCGTCCGCACCTCATGATGATAGACGGCATGGTTGCCGTCTTCCGGGTGAAGCGATCCATCGCCCAGCGCGTGCTTCGCGATGAACATGATGCGGAGGCGATCCTTCGCCTCCTGCGGGATGCGGAGCGTCTTGGGCGTTTGAGTCACGAACCGGCCTTTTGCTTGAAACCGCGGCCATATAAGACCGGATCCGTCGGGGTGGAAGCGCCTTGCGTCCACATCACCCGATCAGCGCGCGAAATAATAGGCGATGATTTTGCCGCAAGAACGCGGCATATGCGGCGGGCAATCCGCGTGATGATAGGGATTGGATCAAGTGATGAAGCCGAATGCCGCCGCCGTCGATACCGCCGTCTTCGCAGACGCGGCGGCGGATCTCCTCACCCGGGGCGGCGATGCCCGCATCGTCCTCGATCCCGCGACCGGGCTGAACCAGTATTTCTCGTCGCCCCGCCCGTCCTCCGCGATCGCCTATGCCTCGTCGACCGCCAACGACATCTCGGCACCCGCGTTCGACCATGTCTGCCGCAGGCTCGCGGAGGTCGCGCCCGATCTGATCCTGTCGCCACAGGGCTATCAGGACGCGCTCGACGCGCTGCGCGCGCGCATCCGCCGGGCCTATCGCCTGGGCGACGGCGTGGAGATCGTGTTCGCGCCGTCGGGCACCGATCTCGAATATGTCGGCCTCGCCCTGTGCAAGGAACGCAGCGAAGCGGGCATCCGCAACATTCTGCTCGGCGCCGACGAGGTCGGCAGCGGCTGCGTCTATTCCGCGCACGGCCAGTTCTTCGCAAACGAGACGGCGCGCGGGATCAAGGTGGTGAAGGGCGAGCCCATGGGCGGCCGGCTGCCCGCGAAGATCGAGCTCTACAATGTGCCCGTCCGCGACGATCGCGGTGCCGCCTATCGCCCAGAGGAAATCGCGCGACGGATCGACCTCGCCGTCGACGAGGCGGCGCGGGCCCGCAAGCACACGCTGGTCCATGTCGTCCATGGATCGAAGACCGGGCTGGTGCTGCCCGCCTTCGAGCATCTCGACGCGCTGGTGGATCGCCATGGCGACACCGTCAGCTTCATCGTCGACGCCTGTCAGGCGCGGATCACCAGCGCCGCCATCGCCGATTATCTGGCGCGCGGCTGCGCCGTGCTCGTCACCGGATCCAAATTCATGGGCGGCCCGCCCTTCAACGGCTTCGCGCTGGTGCCGCGCGCGATGGTCGAAGCGTCGGCGCCGATGCCCATCGCCTTCTGCAAGATCTTCCGCCGCGCCGAATGGCCGGACAACTGGCCCGATGCCGATCTGTTGCCGCGCGAAGCCAATCTGGGCCTGTTGCTGCGGCTGGAGGCATCGGTGTTCGAACTGGAGCGCTTCCAGGCGCTGGGCACGGACCGGGTGACGCGCGTCATCCTGGCCTTCCACGCCGCCGTCCGTACCGCCTTCGTCGAGCGGCTCGGCGGACGACGCATGGCCCCCTACGCACCGGGCGAGCGCGCCGAGGGCGACGCGCATCCGATCGAGATGCGGACGCTCTCCACCATCGACATATCGGGCCTGCCCGGCAGCCCCGATTTCGACGAGGCGAAACGCATCCACCGCGCATTGGTCGATGAAGGCGTACGGCTGGGTCAGCCGGTCAAATGCGTCCGGCTGCCCGATGGGCGCTGGGGCGGCACATTGCGGGTCGGCCTGTCGATGCCGCAAGTCAGCGCATTCGACGCGCTCGACGACGACGCACTCGAAACGCGGCTGGCCGGCGACATGGCGGTGATCGTCGATGCGATCGAACGGGTGCGGACGGCGGGATAGCATCGTCGCCCGGCGAAGCGCCCGTTTCTGAAATATCCGGACAAAGGGGGAGAGCATATGCGCATCTACGTTTCGGCCTTGGCAGCCGCTCTGGTCTGGTCATCCGCCGCTGCCGCTCAGGCACCCGCCACCACCGCCACCGCACCCAAGACCCCTGTCACCGTCGCCTTCTCGCAGCAGATGGATTTCACCGCCAAGGCGAACGGCAAGGACTATCGACTGTTCATCGCGATGCCGCTCACGCCGCCGCCGCCCGGCGGCTATCCGGTGGTCTATGTCCTCGACGGCAACGCCTATTTCGGCAGCGTCGTCGAAGCCACCCGGGCGCGCAGCGCGCTGGGCGGAGAGATCGCCGGCGCGGTGGTCGTCGGCATCGGCTATCCCACCGACAATCTGCTGACGATGATGGGCCGCCGCTTCTACGATCTGACGCCCGCCCAACCGACCGACGGCGAACGCCAGAAAATGGAAACCACCATGAAGCTGATGGGGGTGGACGGCATCGAATATGCCGGCGCGGACGTGCTGCTGGACATCATCGAGAAGGAGATCAAGCCGCTGGTCGGCGCCAGCCTGCCGATCGATCCGAAGCGCGGCGTGCTGCTGGGCCATTCGATCGGTGGTCTGGCTGTGCTCAACGCCCTGTTCAAGCGGCCATCGGCCTTCGATGCCTATGTCGCGATCAGCCCGTCGATCTGGTGGGCAGGGCGGGACGTGCTGAAGGGCGAACCCGCATTCGCCGGCAAGCTCGCCGCCGGGCTTTCTCCCCGCGTCTTCATCGGTGTGGGCAGCCTGGAGCAGGCGGTGCCCGATCCGCTGCCCCCCGGCATGACCCGCGAGCAGGCGACGGCGCACATGGCCGAAGCCGCAATGGTCGATAATGCGGTCGCGCTCGGCAAGCAGCTTCAGGGCCTGAGGGGCGGCGCCGGCTACAAGGTGGTCTACAAGGTGTTCGAGGGCGAAACCCATGGCAGCGTGCCCTGGGCGACCTTCAAGCCGGCATTCGACCTTGCGCTGCCGGCGAAGCCCGCCGCGAAGCCCTGATCCGCTGTCCGGCTATCGCGGCATTGCCGCGATCGCCTGCGGGCTCCAGCCGCCGCCCATCGCCTGATAGAGCTGGACACGCGCCGCCAGCGCGTCGCTGCGGATCTGGACCAGGCTCAGTTCCGCGCCAAGCAAGCCACGTTGCGCGTCGAGTTGCTCCAGATAGGGCGAATAACCCTCGCGATAGCGATTGGTCGCCAACCTCAACCCTTCGGCCAACGCGTCGCGCTGGCTGGTCGCGAAGCCGCGCTGCTCATCGAGGCGCTTCACCGCGGCCAGCGCGTCTTCCACTTCGCGGAAACCCACGAGCACCGCCTGGCGATAGGCGAAGGCCGCCTGATCGCGCTGCGCTCCCGCAGCCTCCGCCTGCCCCGTCAGCCGGCCGCCCTCGAACAAGGGCGCCAATATGCTGCCGCCGATCGACCAGATGCCGATGGGATCGGCCAGCAATGTCGACAGCGCCGCGCCGGCGGAACCCGTCAGCCGCAGTTGCGGCAGGAAGCGCTTGCGCGCGGCGGCGAGCGAGGCGTCGGCCGCGGCGAGCTGATATTCGGCACGTGCGATATCGGGCCGACGGCGCAACAGATCGGAGGGCAGTCCGTCCGGCAGGGCGGGTTCGGCCAAGCGGTCGAGCCGGCCCCGCGCGATCGTCGCCGGCGCCTCCCCGGTCAGCACGCTCAGTCCGTTCTCCTGCCGGGCGATGGCGAGTTCGATCTGCGGAACGATCTGCGCGGTCGCGTCATATTCGGCCTGCGCCTGCTGTAGCTCCAGCTTCGGCGAATAGCCGGTCCGCACGCGCGATGTTGCGACCTTGAGCGAATCGGCGCGCGCCGCCAGCGTCTGGCGTGCGACGGCAAGCCGGGCATCGAGCCCGAGCAGCGTGACATAGCCGCCTGCCACCGCGCTCGCGACCGCCAGCCTGACGCTATCGCGCGCGGCCTGGCTGGCGAGCCATGCGTCGCGCGCCGCCGAACGCTGATCGGCCAGCCGACCGAACAGATCGACCTCATAGGCCGCCTGGATTTGCGGCTGCGCCGCGCTTTGCTCCACTGCCTTGCCGAAGGGATTGACGCTGCGCGAACGGCTGCCGCCGATGCCGGCATCGAGCGTCGGCAGCAATTGCGAGCGCGCCAGCATCTCGTTCGCCCGCGCCTCCCGCACCCGACCGGCGGCGACTCCGATATCGGCATTGTTGGCAAGCGCCCGTTCGACCAGCGCGGTCAGCGCGGGATCGCCGAACCCGATCCACCAGTCGCGGTCCAGCGGCGCCGTCGGCCCGGCATCGGTGCGCCACGCGGCCAGCGACTGCACGGGCTCGACTTTCGCCATCTCCACCGCCGGCCCGGCGCAGCCGGCCAGCAGGAGCGGCAGGATCAGGGCGCGCATGCGCGTCACCGGGCGGAACCGCGCGTATCGATCCGTGCTTCGACCGACATGCCCGGCCGCAGTCGCCGCGCCGCCGGCTGGCCTGGATCGATGCGGATGCGCACCGCGATGCGCTGCGCCACCTTCACGAAATTGCCCGTGGCATTGTCCGCCTTGATCACCGCGAATTCGGATCCCGCCGCCGGCGCCAGATTCTCCACGCGTCCGGTCAAGGTCTCTCCGCCCAGCGCGTCGACGCGGAAGCTGGCCTGTTGCCCGACCGCGATCCGGCGAGTCTGGGCTTCCTTGAGATTGGCGATCACCCACAGATCATGCGGCACCAGGAACATAAGCTGCGTGCCGGCGGTGACGAAGGCGCCGTTGCGGACGCCGATCTCGGAGAGCTGCCCGTCGGTGGGCGCGCGGATCACGGTGTTGTCGAGGTCGATCTGGGCAAGATGCAATTGCGCCTTCGCCGCCTCCACCCCGGCCTCGAGCCCGCCGCGCCCGACGATCACGGTGCGCACGTCCTGCGTGCCGATGGCGCGGCCCGCCTCGGCCTGACGCACGCCCGCCTGCGCCGCGAGCAGAGCAGCGCGCGTCTGATCGCGCTCGCGCGCGGAGATCGATCCGTCGGCGATCAGCGCGTCGGCGCGGCGCATATCGGCCTGGGCGCGGACAAGCTGCGCGCGCGCATTGGCGATGGCGGCATCCTGGCTCTGCGTCGCCACTTCGCGCGAGCGTTGCGCCTGCGCGGAATTGGCGAGCGCGGCTTGTTGCGCGCTGACATTGGCCAGCGCCTGCGCGACGCGCGCGCGATAGATGCGGTCGTCGATCGTCGCCAGCACCTGCCCCGCCTTCACCTCGGCGAAATCCTGCACCGCCACATTGGTGACATAGCCGCTCACCTGCGGGCTGATGATCGTCACCCGGCCGCGCACATAGGCATTGTCGGTCTTTTCGGCATAGCCCGCGAAGGGCGGCAACTGCCACGCATAGAGGATCGCCAGCACCGCCAGCACCGCGATGCCGACGATCGCGATTACCACCAGCCTGCCCTTCGCCGGCGGACGCCAGCCGCCGGGCGGCGGATCAATCTGCGGATCGCTTTCGGGTGCGGGATCGGCGTCGCTTTCGGCCATTTACTGCTCCTTGGCGCCCTGCGCCTGCATCATCTTCTGCTGCAACTCGATCACCGGCGAGATTTCGCCGCGCCGGCGGATCGACCAGCGGATCGCGAACCCCCAAAGCGCCGTCAGCACCGCGAGCACGCCCACCAGCATGAACACATCGTTGAACGCCAGGATATGCGCCTCGCGCGTCACCTGCTGCGCCAGCAGCACCGCCCCCTCGGCGCCGCGCAGCGCGGGATCGCCGACCACGCCGGAGACAACGCCCGATCCGGCGCGAATCCTGGCCGCGACCAGCGGATCGGTCATCACGATCGACTGGACGAGCTCGTGCGAATGCACCTTCTCGCGGATCGCCTGGAAAGTGCCGAGCAGTGCATTGCCGGCGAGCCCGCCGATGCTCTGGCTCAGGCTGAACAGCACGACGAAGCTGATGAAATTCTTGGGGCCGGCCAGCAATGTCCGCGCGATGCCGATCACCATCGCCTGCGCCATGAACAGCAGCGCCGCGAAACCGATGATCGCCTGGCTCAGATACAGGCTGCTCGGCCGCGTCAGATTGGTCGCATCGGCATCCATGAACGCGCCCACCGCGATCAGCACGACGGCGATGGTGATCGGACGCGCGACATTGTCCGGGCGGAAGGTGACGATCGCGGTCACCAACCCCGCGATCGAAGCGGCGAGCACGATCAGGTTCAGCCTCACCATCTGATCGTTGAGCATGCCGAGCACGGTGAGCAGCCCGACGGACCCGAAGGCCTGTTCGGACAACAGGATCCGCACCGACGCCGCGATCAGCATCAGCCGCAGCATCTCGCGCGTGCCCAGCCAGCGCGTGTTGATCAGCGGATTGGGCCGGTGATGCTCGACCAGCAACGCCGCGGCGATCATGACGACGCTGCCCGCGAGCGCCCAGCCAAGCCATTCGCGATCGGTCCACCACTGGATGCGCCCTTCGGACAGCACCGCGATCAGCAGCCACAGGCCGGGTGCAAGCAGGCCGACGGTGAGGAAATCGAGCGGTTCGAACACCCTCTCGCGCTCGCTCGGCGGCAGCGGCAGTGCCATCACCGCCGCCAGTGTCGCGAGCGCCAGGCCCAGTTCGAACCAGTAGAGCATGTGCCAGTCGCCCCAATCGAGCAGGCCTGGCGACAGCACGCGCGCCAGCGGCGTGGCGAGTTGGGGAACGCTGATGCCGATCATCACCCCCGCCAATCGCTTGGCCGCCGGCATCGACTGCATCAGATAGAGGATGGTCAGCGTCGAAAGGCCGCTCGCAGCGATGCCGCTGACCGCACGCACCGCCACCGACGTCCAGAATCCATGGACGAACAGGTGCAGCAGCGTCGCCAGCGCATAGGTGGCGAGCGTGTAGCGGATGAAGGGCTGCAACCCGAATTGCTGGCGATATTTCACCAGCAGCAGGTTCGCGGTGACGTTGGTCATGAAATAGGCGGCGGTCAGCCAGGCGCTTTCGTCGCTGTTGAGGCCGAGCGTCCCTTGCGCGAAATTGAGATTGACCGTGACCAGCGCGTTGCCGAGGCCGCCGGTGATGCCGATCAGGCAGCCGATCGCGAAATAGAGTCGCCGCCGCCGTTCCGGATGATCGGGATTTGCGGGCGACCCCGGCAGTGTCGGCCGTTCATGGGGCTTGAAGACATAGGGTGCCGTGCTGGTCATGACGCGTCCGGGCAATTCGCGGACGACTATGGGATCAGGGCCGCCAATTGCAACCGTCGCTTCATGCATGGCGCCCGTGCGAGCGTCCGAAAGAATCGTGCGAAAGTACGAGGGGCGCGGCTTTTCGTCGCGTAGAATGATCGCAACGTCGAGGAGACTGGAATTGAAACTATTGCTTTCCGTGGCCGCCGCCGCGCTGCTGTTCCCCGTGGCGGCCATGGCCCACCCGTCGCTGGTCGGCGCCAATCCGGCTGCCAATGCCAGCGTGCCGCGTACCGCCACGATCACGCTCAGCTTCAGCGAGACGCTGATGCCCAAATTGTCGGGCGCCAGGCTGATCATGACCGGCATGCCCGGCATGAAGAACCATCCCGACATGCCGATGAAGGCCGCCGCTTCCGTCGGCCCCGACGGCAAGACGATCGTCGTCAAGGCCGCCTCGCCGCTTCCCGCAGGCAGCTACCGGGTCGATTGGCATGTCGTCTCGTCGGACACGCATCGCATCACCGGATCGCACGCCTTTTCGGTGCGCTGACGCGATGATCGACGCGGCCGCGGCGATCACCCGTTTCGCCGTTCATCTCGATCTGCTGCTGCTCTTCGGCCTCGCCGTCTATCCGCTCCATGGCGATGGCGCGGCGCGGCGGCCGGGCTGGCTGATCGCGCTGGCGGTCGCGGGACTGGCGGCAAGCCTGTTCGCCTTCGCCAGCATGGCAGCAGGCATGACCGGCGCGACGCTGGCGACGCTCGATCGCGAAACCGTGACGATGATCGCGCTCGAAACCGATCCGGGGCGCGCCTTTCTGGTGCGCATCGGCGCGCTTGCGCTTGTCGTGCCGTTCACGTGGCGCCCCGGCATCGCCGGCATATTCGCCGGAACCGCGCTCGCCAGTCTTGCCTGGTCGGGCCATGCCGCGATGCATGAAGGGCTGGCGGGCATGGCCCATCGCACCGCCGACATCGTCCATCTGCTCGCGGCCGGCGCATGGATGGGCGCGTTGGCCCTGTTGCTGGCGATGATCGCCAGCCGGACGACGGCAACCGCCCGGTTGCACGATGCGCTGTCGCGCTTCGGCACGGCGGGGTCGATCCTCGTCGGATCGATCCTGCTGACCGGCCTCGCCAATCTCTGGTTCATCGTTGGTACGGACGCGCTCGCCCGGCTGCCCGACACCCTTTACGGGCGACTGCTCGCCCTCAAGCTCCTCGCCTTTCTCGCGATGCTCGCGCTCGCCGCGAACAATCGCTGGCGGTTGACCCCACTTCTGCGTGGCGACGCGGTCGATGCCGCACCCGCCCGGCGCGCGCTGCGAACAAGCATCGGATGCGAAACGGCCTGCGCCGTCGCCATCGTCGCGCTCGTCGCCATTCTGGGCAATCTCTCGCCACTCGACTGACATAACCCGTGGGAACATGCCTGCCGCGCCACTCGCATGGCGCGATGCCATACGTTCGCGATCCGAATTGTCACGACTTTCAATTTTTGATAGAGAATTGATAAGATACATAAAATAAATCGAATCAATTAGGGGCTACGCCCCACCCGAAATGCGAGTTTCATGCACATCGCCACTCAACCCAGACCGCATCCGCTCAATCGCGATTTCCAATGGCAGGACGTACCCGCAGAGCGAACGCTCGGCGCGCTGACGCGCGAGCAGGTCGCCGCCTTCGATCGTGACGGATTCCTGCGGATCGAGGATGTGTTCACGCCAGAAGAAATTGACGCGGTGGTGCGGGCGATCGACCCGATCGAGGCGGCCTACGAGACCTATGTCTCCGAGGAACAAGGCGGCAGTTTCCGGCTCACCTCCGCCGGCACCATCACCTTCACCGCGCATATCGTGAAGCAATCGCGGATATTGCGCGATTTCGCCGCGCACCCCGCGATCCGCGCCATATTGCACGATCTGATCGGCGGCGGCGTCCGGCTCTATTGGGATCAATCGGTCTACAAGAAGACGGGCAGGAAGCAGGAATTCCCCTGGCATCAGGACAATGGCTATACCTTCATCCAGCCCCAGCAATATCTGACCTTGTGGATCCCGCTGGCCGATGTCGACGAGGAGAATGGTTGCCCCTGGATCGTGCCAGCCCTGCATCGCGGCGGCACGATCGAACATTGGGTGACGCCGATCGGGCTGAAATGCCTGGAGGATGCGGAGGGCGTAGCCGTTCCCGGCAAGGCGGGTGACATCATCCTGTTCTCGTCACTGGCGCCGCATCGCACCGGCCCAAATCTGCGCGACGGCACCGTCCGCAAGGCCTATATCCTGCAATATGCGCCCGATGGCGCCTATACGATCGTCAATGGCGAGGAGATCGTCCAGGACGATCCGGAGCGGCAGTTCATGGTCGTACCTGCGGATTGATTCCGCCGGAGATCAAAGTCACCCGTCCTCGCAGGGTCACGGATCCTCAGCCCTTCCGCGCCGCCAGTTCGCGCACGATATCGTCGTGCATCCGGCCGCGCAGCGGGTAGAAGATCATCGCCGCGCCGGCCAGCAGCAGCCCGATGGCGGGAAGCGCGGTCATCAGCAGCTTCATGGCGGCCAGCGTCTCCGCGCTTTGCACCACATTCGCGTGGTAGCCGATCAGTTCCAGCAGCCAGCCATAGAGCCCCGCACCCAGGCCCAGCGCGACCTTGAGGAAGAATGCGCCCAGGCCGAAGACGAAGCTTTCGGTCCGCATGCCCGTACGCCACTCGCCATATTCGACGGTATCGGGCAGCAGCGACCAGAAACCCAGCGCCAGCCCCAGGCTCGTCACATGCATCCAGACGAAGAAGGCGATGGCGAGACCCACCGACCGGATATCGACGAGCGCGAAGACGCCGAGCCCCGCCAACCCCCAGACGATCGCCGCCAGCCAGGCGGCGCGCTTGCCGATCCATTTGGTGACATAGACCCAGGCCGGCACGATCAGCAGGCCGCTCGCCGCCGTCACGCTCAGCGCCTGGCGGCCCGCCGCCTCGTCACCCAGATAATATTTGAAATAATAAAGCACCGATTTGCCGAGCGCGGTCGAGCAGACCACGCCCGTGCAGATCGCGATCACGACCACCCAGAGCGCGCGATTGTCGCGCAGGGCCGGCCAATAATCCGCCAGCCGTTCCGGCCCCTTGTCCAGCCCCGTCTCCTCGGGCTCGCGCGTCGCGAGGAAGACGAGCGGCAGCACGATCGTCGCGATCAGCGCGAATATGCCCGACGCCCAGAAGAAGCCCCGCGCGACATCGCCGCCGCCGAGCGCCGATGCGAGCGGCTGGGTCAGGGTGGCGACGGTCAGGCCGGCCAATGTCGCGAAGATGATGCGTCCGCCCGCGATGGTGCCGCGCTCCAGCGAGTCCGGGGTAATCCGCGCCGACATGGCGGTATAGGGGATCGACGCGACGGTATAGGCGATGCGGAAGATGATGTGCGCGGCGAGCATCCACAGCGCGAGCCCGGCCCCGTCGAGCGGTGGCCGGTAATAAAGCAGCATGAAGGCGATGCCGGTGAACGGCGCGCCGAACAGGATATAGGGGCGATAGCGCCCCCAGCGCGTCCGCGTGCGATCGGCGATCGCCCCCATGAACGGATCGATCACCGCATCGAAGATCGAGGCGATCATGTAGATGAGCCCGGCGACGCCCGCGCTCAGCCCCACCGCATCGGTGTAGAAGAACAGCAGGAACAGCGAGACGCTCTGCCAATAGAGGTTGAACGCATAATCGCCGACGGTGAAGCCGAGGATCCGTCCGAAGCCGAGCTTCCGCGCGGGCGCGCTCATGCGGCGACCGCCAGATTGGCGCGCGCGGCGGCGAAGCAATGCTCGGCGATGTCGATCAGATAGTGCGCCTCCGTCCAGCGGTCGCTTTCCTCGCGCATCTCACCATCCGGCCCAGGCACCATCTTGGGATAGAAGGCGCGGGCGGGCAGCAGTTCGGGATGGACGGCCAGATAATCGCCCGGCCCCGCCGATCGTAAAAAGCCCTCACAGGCCGCCGTCCACATCCGCCGATAATAGTCGGTATGCCTTGCCTCGGCCGGGTCGCTTGCGGTCACCTGGCCGAAAGCGTTGGACGAGATGCGCAGATGCAGGAAGCGCGTGCGCTCGAAGACCGGCGCGAGCGCCGCGAACTTCATCTCCATATCGCCATAGGTGAATTCATGGCCGATATACCAATGCGCGAAATCGCCGTTGAAGCGCAGTTCGGGGAGGCGCTCGATCAGGTCGAGCGTGCGCCGGATATCCTGCGTCATCGTCGCGCGATGCGTTTCGAGATAGACCGGATGCCGCTCGCTCTCCGCGATCTCCAGCATCGCCTCCGCAAGCCGGGTCATCTCGTCGTCGCTCTCCAGCCCGGTGCCGAGATGGACGGTGGTGCAGTCGCATCCCGCATCGCGGAACATGCGCACGCGCTCGCGCATCTGCGCGACATCGTCGAAGATCCGCATCATGCCCGTCGGAATCAGGCCGGCGGCGACCGCCTTGTGCGGTTCGATCGTCTGCAACGCCTCATAGCCCGCCGCCTTGAGCGCGGCGTTGATCGTCTCGGTCGATCCCCTGGGACCGACCGACCAGTCGGGCAAGGCGGCGGGCGTGACGAAACTGATCCCGTGCAGCAGGCGCGGCGCGCGCGACGACCCGTCATTGGTATTGGGCACCGGCGCCATGAATCCTCCCACATATTTTCGTTGCGGGAATAGTTTATTCAAAATGCGCCATAGTCAACAGATTCGATATATTTTGACCAGTTTACCACCCGCCAGCCGCACGGATCCGGTCGATCGCGCGCATCGAATGGACAAAATCATCCTCGGGCAGGGGAAACGGCCGGCCATCGAGCAAGGTGTCGCAGATCGCGTTCAGTTGCGCGGTCCAACTGGTCGGCCCCGGCACCTCCTCGATCATGGTCTCACCATCGATCCGCGTTTCGAGCCGATTGCCCCGGTGCGGAACCACGATCCTGTCGGCAAGCACGGTCCCGCAATCGCCCTCGACGGACAATTCCATCACCACGGGCTTTGTGAACGCGCTTGAAACCTCCGCGATCACGCCGCCATCGAAGCGCAACCTTGCCGAAAAATCAGCGTCGACACCTTCGATCAGATCGGCTGTCACGGACTCGATCTCGAACGCCTCGCCCAGCAGCCTGCGGCAAAAGGCGAGCGGATAGACGCCCAGATCCATCAGCGCGCCGCCGCCCTGGGTCGCGTCCCAGCGGAACTCGCCGGGCGTGCGCGGCAATGCGACGTCGAATCGCGCGACGACGCGCCGGATCGCGCCGAGCGCACCGCTGGACACGATCGCCTCGACCTTGCGGAACAGCGGATGATGCGGCGCATGCATCGCTTCGAACACGCGCACGCCCCGATCTCGCGCCAGGGCGAGGACATGCTCCGCCTCGCGCGCGTCGAGCCCGAACGGCTTTTCGACCAGCACATGCTTGCCCTGCGCGATCGCCCGCGCCGCCCATTCCGCGTGATGCGCTGGCGGCGTCGCGACATAGACCAGATCGATCCCGGGATGGGAGATCAGCGCCGCATAATCGGCCGCGACGATCGCGACATCATGTTCGCGCGCGAAATCCGCGGCCCTGCCGCGGTCGCGCGCGGCAACTGCCGCCAGCACCGCGCGCGGCTCCGCCGCCACCGGATCGACGATGCCCGCCCTGGCGACGCGCGCAGCGCCCAACAGGCCGATGCGCAGTCGTTCCATCGCGCGGCGCCTATGCCGCCGTGGACTGCGTAGCCGCCGATCCGGCCCGGCGGCGGCGCGGCTTGTTCTCCAGCGCCGCCAGCGATGCGCGGATCGAGACGCGCATCGGTTCACCGGTCTCGAAGAAGCGATCGAGCAGCACGTTGAGGTGATCGACATCACCGGCGACGATTGCGTCGACGATCACGCGATGCTCGGCATGGCTGTCGCGCTCGCGATCGGTCGCCATGTCGGCGCAGAGATTGACGTAGCGCTCGGCGCGATCGCCCAGGTCGCCGACGATTCCCATCAGCAACGGCGATCCGCAGCCGGACAGAATCTCGTTGTGCAGATTCTTGTACGCATATTGCCACAGCTCGCGATCTTCGGGCTCGGCATCGGTCATCACCTTGCGGATCTTCATCGAGCGATGCAGCGCCAGCACGACGCGCTCCTCCCAATCCTCGTCGCCGCGCTCCACCGCCATGGTCAGCGCCAGATGATAGGTGCGCTGATAGATGTCGATCAGATCGGCATAGTCGGTCGAGGATATGCCTGCGACGCGATACCCCTTCTGGTGCTCGTGCACGACCAGCCCGCTCGCCGAAACCAGCAGGATCGCCTCGCGCACCGGGCTGTGGCCGACATTGTAGAATTTGGTGAGCTGCTCGACCTTCAGCCGTTCGAGCGGCTCGAACACGCCACGAACGATGTCGCGCCGCAACCAGTGCGCCGCCGCCTGGGTGGGATTGGTGCGGACATCGATTCCGGCCTGAAGGCGAGGATCCTTGAAGGTTGCGACGGAAACCAGACGCGCCACGGCAGCCCTTTCGGTTGACGGATGATGTGTCACCTTAAGCACCGCCGGGGCAGGATGAACAGTCTCTTGCGAAATCGCTGTCAATTTCCTCGATTCGATCGAATCCCTAAAAATTGAGGGAGAAGCCGACACCGATCACGCGGCGCGCCTCATAGAGCGGATATTGCTGCGTGTTGCCCGCGCTGCCGAGCACGGTTCCGCCGATCGTCGTCGCGAAATTCTTGTCGGTCAGATTCCGTCCGAAGAACTGGACCTGCCAGAAATCGTCGCTGCTCGCGATCGCGATCGACGCGTTGACCAATGCGTAGCGCGGCTGGATCAGCGCATCGAACACCGGGAAGCCCTGCGCGGTGGCCGAACGATAGTTCATATTGGCGTCGAGCTGCAGCTTGACCGGCCCGCCGCCCAGCGCATCGACATAGCTGGCCTGGAGATTGGCGGAGAATTTGGGCGCGTGCGGCAGCACCGTGCCCGAAATATCCTGCTGCCCGCCAACACAGCCCTGCGCCGCGGTCTGCCCCGGATAGCATTGGGCGTTGGGGAAGCTCTTGAAGGTGGCGTCCATATAGGACGCGCTGGCGCTGAGCGTGAAATCCACGTCGCCGCGCGGCCGCCATGTGATGTCGCCTTCGACGCCGTTCGATTCGAGCTTGGCCGCGTTGATCAGATAATAGATCGAGGTTGGCCCCGGCGCGCGCGCCGAGATCTGATAATCGTCGACGGTCAGGTGGAAGGCGGTGAGGTTGACCGTCAATCCCGCATCGGGCCAGCTCGTCCGGACGCCGATTTCCCAATTGGTCGGCTTTTCCGGATCGACATTGCGCAATTCGGGAAAGCCGATGCCGGTGTCGTAGCCGCCGGCCTTGAAGCCGCGCGTGACCGTCGCGAAGACATTGGCGTCCGGGCTCAGATCATATTGCGCGCCAAGCCGCCAGACAAAGCCGGTATCGGTCTTCCTGGCCTGGGCGAACTGGGTGGCGCTGCTGCGCGTGTCGAGCCGCAGCTTGTTGGCAGTCGCCGTTTCGCTGAGCCAGCGCGCGCCCGCGATCAGCCGGAAATTCTTCGCCACGTTGATATTGGCCTGGCCGAACACCGCGTAATTGTCGGTCGTCGCATTGTTGGTGACGACGCGGCCGGCATAGGCGGCGGCGCTCGACTTGTTGTCCTGGTAAGACACCGACGTCACGGAACTGTGGAAATAGAAGACGCCCGCGACATAGTCGATCAGCCCGCCCTTGGGTGAGGTCAACCGCAATTCCTGCGAGAATTGCCGCTGGTCGAAATCGGCATAGTTGGTGTCGTAGATATTGGTCGGCGAGCTGTCTGTATCGAGGCCGTCGATCGTATGCCACGAGCGGAAAGCCGTGATCGAACTGATCGCATAGCCGCTGTCCGTCTCGTATTCATTGTCGAGCGAGACGCCCCAGCTATCGATGTCGGAGCGGACCAGGCCATTGACGTTCTGCTTCTCGTTGGTCGGCGAGGGCACGATGCCCGCCGCGATCTGGCTGGCCTCGATGGCATTGGGCGGCACGGTCACTGAACGCAGCGTCCAGATGCAGCAGTCGGAGCGACGGCGCCACCAGTCGCCGATCAATGTCGACGTGAAATTGCTGCCCGGCGTCGCCTCGATCTTGCCGCGGAAGCCATAATCGTTGCGGTTGTTGAGCCTGCGCCCGTCGAACACATTCTCGACATTGCCGTCGCGCTTGTTCAGGCGCGCCGAGAACAGGACACGGACATCGTCGCTGATCGGGCCGGTGACGAGCCCGGAGAATTTGCGCTCGTTGAGCGGCCAGGCCCAGCTTCCCGAAACCCTGCCCTCCCAATGATCGGAGGGACGGCGGGTGACGACGTTGATCACGCCCGCCGACGCGTTCTTGCCGAACAGGGTGCCTTGCGGGCCGCGCAGCACCTCGATCCGTTCGATATCGGGAAGATCGGCTAGCGAAGCGCCCGACTGGCCGAGCACGACGCCATCCATCACATAGGCGACGCTGCCCTCGACCGACTCCGACGAGAAGGAGGTCGTGCCGATGCCACGAATATAGAAGCCGAAGCTGCGCGGGCCGGCGGCGTTGAGCACCTGCACGCCGGGCACGATATATTGGAGATCGGTCGCCTCGTTGAGATTGAGCGCCGAAAGCGTTTCGCCGCCAACCACCGCGATCGAGATCGGCACGTCCTGCAGCCGCTCCGCGCGCTTCTGCGCGGTGACGACGATGTCCCCCGGATCGGCCTCGCTTTCGGCCGCCTGAGCGGGCGCGGCCTGTCCGTTGGCGGCGAATGCCGGAGACGCGACCAGTGCAAGACCCGAAACCGTTCCACACAACAGTCCGCGACGGAAGCGCACCCATTCGGACGACAGAATCCCGGAGCCGATCATCCCATTCTCCCCTATATTTGATTCGTATCTTGTTATTATGATGATTTTCGACCGAATCCTGCCTTATGTCAATTGGTCGATCGCAAACGACTCAATCATCGGCATGGGCCATGGCGAGCCGGCGCTCCGCCAGTTCGCGCGAGATGCGCTCATGCTCGCCGCGCCGAAGCGGATGAAGCCACATCGCGACCGCCGCCATGATCAGCCCGATCGTCGGGAAGACGGTGATGATCAGCTTGATCCCCTCCAGCGTTTCAGGGGTCTGGGGCTGGTTGGGGACATAACCGGCCAGATCGAGCATCACGCCGAGCAGGCCGGCGGCCATCCCGAGCGCGACCTTCTGGAAGAAGATGCCGAAACCGAAGATGAAGGATTCGGCGCGCACGCCCGAACGCCATTCGCCATATTCGACGGTATCGGGCAGCATCGACCAATAGGTCATGTTGAGCCCCAATATCGCGACGTGCAGGAAGAGGAACATCAGCGACGCGCCCACCACGTCGCGGATATCGGTGAGCGCGAAGACGGCCAGCCCGACCAGCGCCCAGCCGGTGGCGGTGAACCAGGCGCCGCGCTTGCCCGTCAGCTTGGTGACATAGACCCAGCTCGGGATGATCAGCAGCCCGGCGGCCGATTTGACCGAGAGCGCATAGCGCGCGCTCCCCTCGTCCCCGACGAAATATTTGAAATAATAGAGCACGGACTTGCCGATCACCGTGCTGCACAGGGCCGCCGAGGTGATCGCCACCATCACCAGCCAGAAGGCGCGGTTGACGCGGATCGAGCGCCAATAATCGCGCATGCCGGGCATCGGCTGATCGTCCGACGCCAGCACCGGCTCGCGCGTCGCCAGGAAGACGAGCGGCAGGATCGAGGTGGAGACGAGCGCGATCGTGCAGGCGGCATAGAAGAAGCCCCGCGCCTGATCGCCGCCGCCGAACAGCGCGACCATGGGCTGGGTCAGGAACGAGATGGTGAGCCCCGCCAGCGTCGCGAAGAACATGCGGAAGCCGGCCAGGCCGTTGCGCTCGTCCGAACTGGTGGTGATCCGCGCGGTCAGCGAAGAATAGGGGATGGAGACCGCGGTATAGGCGACACGGAACACCAGATGCGTGGCGAGCACCACCGCGATCAGGCCCAGCCCGTCGAGCGCGGGCTTCCAGTAGAGCGCCGCGAAGGAAAAACCGAGCGGGATCGCGCCGATCAGGATCCAGGGCCGGTAACGCCCCCAGCGCGTGCGCGTGCGATCCGCGACCGCGCCCATCACCGGATCGATCGCGCCGTCGAAGATCGAGGCGATCATGTAGATCAAGCCCGCCGTGGTCGCAGGCAGGCCGACGACATCGGTGTAATAATACATGAGGAAGAGCGAGATGCTCTGCCAATAGAGATTGCAGGCATAATCGCCGATCGCGAACCCGGCCTTGCGCTTCATGCTCAGGCGCTGCGCGCCCTGCTCGCTATCGGACACTCTCCACCCTCCACCACCGGCGCCTACCCCGCGCCTATTTTCGATATAAATTTGCCTTGACGGCACATTTTCGATCCATTTTTATGGTGATCGATCAATTTGAGCAAGGTTCAACATATGAGCGTCGGCCGCAACCCGCATCTTCCGAGCATCCATATCGACGGGCCAAGGCTCGTCGACGCGACCGGCCGACAGGTCATGCTGCGCGGCGTCAATCTCGGCGGCGACTGCAAGGTGCCCTGGCCTGACGGCGGCACGCAGTTTCCGGGCGACTTCGCCGACCACCGCGCGGTTTCGTTCGTCGGACGCCCCTTTGCCGTGGCGGAAGCCGACGCGCATCTTGGCCGGCTCGCGCATTGGGGGTTCAATTGCCTGAGGCTGCTGACCACCTGGGAAGCGGTCGAACATGCCGGCCCCGGCCTGCATGACCAGGAGTATCTCGACTATTTCGCCGAGATCTGCCGTCGCGCGGCGCATCACGGCCTCTACCTCTTCGTCGATTTCCACCAGGACGTCTGGAGCCGGATGACCGGCGGCGACGGCGCGCCGGGCTGGACCTTCGAGGCGGCCGGGCTCGACTTCACGAAATTCCACGCCGCCGGCGCCGCGCATGTGATGCAGCATGTCTATGACTATGCCAGCACGGTGAAGCGCCAGGATGACTATCCGCAGATGAGCTGGGGCACCAATTACCGCCTGCCCGCAAATGCGATCATGTGGACATTGTTCTGGGGCGGCCGGCTGCTGACGCCCGCACATCGCGTGGGCGAGGAGAACATCCAGGACTATCTGCAGCGCCATTATCTGGGATCGATGGACGCGGTCGCGGCGCGCCTGCGCGACATGCCGCATGTCCTGGGTTTCGACACGCTCAACGAACCGGGCACGGGCTGGATCGGCGAACGGCTGAGCTATCGCCACCTCGCCCCCAGCGAGGACAACACTACCCGCGCTCGCCCCGGCAAGGCGATGTCCGCGCTCGACGGCCTTGCGGCGGCGCGCGGCCTCTCCGTCGAAGTGCCGCTGCTCCGCCGCAATGCGCTGACCAGCATCGCCGAGCCCGCCGGCACGGCGATCGTCAATCCGCACGGCATCCCGATCTGGCGCGACGGCGTCGCCTGCCCGTTCGAGGCGGCCGGCGCCTATCGGATCGAGAATGGCGTCGCGATCGCGGGCGACGAGGAGTTCTTCCGCACGCGCGACGGCCGCCGCATCACCATTTCGGAGGATGGTTTCGGCCCGCTCTTCCACCAGGTGGCGCATACCGTGCGTGCGCACAATCCCGACTGGCTGGTCTTCGCCGAACTCGATGCCATGGGCGCGGCGGCTGGCAGGCCCTTCCCCGTCGACATGCCCGAACGGACCGTCAATGCCAGCCACTGGTACGACGCATCGACGCTTTATCTGAAGAGCTTCGATCCCGAGAATTCGTTCGATTTCGTCACCGGCGCGCGCGCGTGCGGCGAGGAACAGGTGCTGGCGCGCTTCATCGACCAGATGGCGCACAAGGCCGCCCCCGCCGAGCTTTTCTCATCCGGGGGGTCCCCCTCGCTGGTCGGCGAGTTCGGCATCCCCTTCGATCTGGACGAAGGCGCTGCCTATGAGGCGTGGGCGAACGGCGTGCGCGATCCCGCGATCTGGGACAAGCATGTGCTGCTGCTCGGGCTGATGTACGACGCGCTCGATGCACTGCTGCTCCACGCCACCCAATGGAACTACACCGCGTCCAACCGCAACGACCTGCGCATCGGCGACACCTGGAACCAGGAGGATCTGTCGATCTTCTCGCTGGACCAGCAGGAGGATCCCGCCGATCCCGATTCAGGCGGCCGCGCGATCGCGGGTTTCTGCCGCCCCTTCGCCCATGCCGTCCAGGGCCGGATCGTCCGTATGCATTTCGACCGGGCGTCGCGCCGTTTCACGCTCCAGTTCGACGCCGATCCGGCGATCGCGGCGCCGACGCGAATTTATGTGCCGCGCAGCCGCTACGCCGAAGGCTTCTCGACGCGCGTCGCGGGCGACGATAGTGCGGATATCGTCGCGTCGGGCCAGTTCGTGCGGATCGATGCGGCGCGGCCGGGCCGGATCGAGATCGTCATCGAACCGCGCCCCGCCGGCTGACACATGCACACGGAACCGATCGTCATGCCGTTCGACAGCTTCGCCACCCTGCCCGATCTCGTCCGGCTTCATGCTCGCGACACCGGCGCACATGTCGCGCTGATCCATGGCGAGGTGCGGCTCGACTATCGCGCGCTCGATGCGCGGATCGACCGGATGGCCGCCGGATTGCAGCGCGACGGCATCGCCAGGGGCGACGTCGTCGCGATCGTCGCGGCGACCTCGATCGATCATGTCGCGATGTTCCTCGCGATCCTGCGCGCCGGCGGTACCGTCGCGCCGATCGCGGCCTCGTCGAGCCCGGACGCGCTCGCCGCCGTGATCGCGGACAGCGGCGCGAAACTGGTGTTCGTCGATAAAGCGACCGGCGACCGCTTCGCCGACGCCTTGTCCGGCGCGACGGTGATCGCGCTCGGCGAGGATGCGCCGATCGGCACGCCGCTCTCCGCCTGGCTCCCCGAGGAAGACGCCGAGCCGACCCCGGTGCCGCTGGCGCCGGACGATATTTTCAACATCATCTATTCCTCGGGCACGACCGGCAGCCCCAAGGGCATCGTGCAGGATCATGGCATGCGCTGGCAGCATGTGCTGCGCGGGCGGATGGCCGGTTATACCGCCGAAGCGATCGCGATCATCTCGACGCCGCTCTGCTCGAACACCACGCTGGTCAGCGTGGTGCCCACGCTCGCCAATGGCGGAACGCTGGTGCTGATGGAGAAGTTCGACGCGCGGCGCTTCCTGGAGCTTGCCGAGCGCCACCGTGTCACCCATGCCATGCTGGTGCCCGTCCAGTATCGGCGGCTGATGAACGATCCGGAATTCGACCGTTTCGACCTGTCCGCATTCCGCATGAAGACGTGCACCAGCGCGCCCTTCGCCGCCGATCTGAAGGCGGAGATCCTGCGGCGCTGGCCGGGCGGGCTGATCGAGATTTACGGCATGACCGAAGGCGGCGGGACCGCGACGCTGGCGGCACATCTCCATCCCCACAAACTCGACACGGTCGGCGTGCCGGTGGAAGGGCATGTCATGCGCGTGATCGACGAGGATGGCCAGCCGTTGCCGCCGGGCAGCGTCGGCGAGATCGTCGGCCATTCGCCATTGATGATGCGGCATTACCACAACCGCCCGGCACAGACGCGCGACGCCGAATGGTTCGACGAACAGGGCCGCCGCTATATCCGTACCGGCGATATCGGCCGTTTCGATGAAGACGGCTTCCTGACCCTGCTCGATCGCCGCAAGGACGTGGTGATCTCGGGCGGCTTCAACGTCTATCCGTCCGATATCGAGGTCGCGATGCGCGAGCATCCCGCGGTCGAGGATGTCGCGGTGGTCGGCATGCCTTCGAGCGAATGGGGCGAGACGCCGGTCGCCTTCATCGTCCGCCGCGCGCGCGACGAAACTCCTGCGGCGGAGATCCGCAACTGGCTGAACCAGCGCGTCGGCAAGACCCAGCGGATCAGCGACATCATCGAGATCGACGCGCTGCCGCGCAGCGAGATCGGCAAGGTGCTGAAACGCGAATTGCGCGACATGGCGCTCGACAGCGACGGACACCGCCGCCGCGATTGAAATCGGGAAGCCGACGCCTCTTCTCCTTCTCCTTGTCATTCCCGCACACGCGGGAATCCAGCTTTTCCGTGAAGTGTCAGGAAAAAGAAGAAGAAGCTGGATTCCCGCGTGCGCGGGAATGACAGGAGGACAGGGGCGTCAACAGGACGCGATTGAAACCCGGCGACAAGCAAACGAACATCGACGATCGGGCCCTATTTCTCAGCCGGCAATTCGACGATCCTGCCGCCGCCGAGCCGATAGGCGCGACGGAAGGTCGGCGCCTCCACCCTGCCCGACGGCAAGTGAAGCACCGAGGCCCTGCCGATCCCCGTCACCTCGACCCGCGCAGCCGTCAGCGGCCCCTTCGCCCTGATCCCGCGCAGCCCCGCGCCATCGACGAGCCAGGCGCCGCCATCGGGCTTGATCGAAAACAACCGCGCCGTGCCGTCGGGCTCGACCGCGACCGCCGCGTCCTCGTCGACGCCAAGCCCCAGCATCGCGCGGTCGCCCGCCCGCGCGCCGCGTTGCGCCTTGGCGAGGAATGCCATCAGCCGGCCCAGCCGGTCGCGTTCCTTGAAATGCGTATCGGTCACGATGCCGCGCAGCAGCGCGATATGCAGGAAATCGCGTTCGATGGTGTTCGCCGGGCCGAACGGATCGGCCAGGGCCTCGGCGCTCGTCAGGCTGCCGCCATCCATCGCACCGTAAAGCCGCTCGCCGAGCATCGCGAGCCCTGCGCTTGTCCCGGCGATCGGCTTGCCTGCCGCCACATGCGCGTCGAGCGCGGCGGCGACCGGCGTGCCCTTCCAGTAGCGGACATAATTGGCCTGATCGCCGCCGGCGATGAAAATGCCGTCGGCACGTGCAAGCCGCGCGAGCATGTGCGGATCGCTGGACGCGGCACGACCGGAAAAGACGAAGGTTTCCGCCGAAGCGATACCGCCGATCTCTCGATAGAATTCCTCGCCCGCCTCCCCGCCATAGGACGCGCGCAGGATCACGATATGCCCCCGCCCCGCCTTGGCAAAGAACCAGCGCATCGCGGCGGGATCGCGATCGCCGCCGCCCATCAGCAACAATCCGCCCGAAACCGGCCCCGGTGTCGCCGCATCGATATCGCCGGCCACATAGCGGGTGAGGCCGTCAACGGGTGCCGCGGCGGGCGTGGCCGCCGCCAGGACAAATGCGAGCACGAGACTTCCGGCGAATTTAAGCAGGTTCATCCATGCCTCTCCCGATGCGACGCCGCTGCCCTGTTGCAGATCGGCATCGCCGACCGGCAAACCGGGCATGCCGACCACTATTTCTGTCGCATGAGCGGGGCAATGTTGCTACGGAAATCGTGTCAGAAAATTTGCAGATGTGATTTTCTGATCAGCTTTTGACAAAGATTCCGATCGTCGCCGGGAAACGATGGTCGGTTGAAATCGGTCGATCGAAGCAAAGGGGGGGTGTCGATGATGATCGCGCGCAACGCATTTCGGATTTCACTGGCGCTGGGATGCGGCGTCTTCGCGCTGACCACGCCCGCGCTCGCGCAGGACGCCCAGGGCGATGCGACGCCGTCGGAGGAAATCATCGTCACCGGATCGCGCATTCCGCGCGTGTCGGAGGAAGGGCCCGCACCGATCACGGTGATCAATTCCGACATGATCCGATCGAACGGCTATACCAGCGTTCCGGACATTCTGCGCGCGGTGACCCAGAATGGCGGCGAGACGCAGAGCCAGCAATCGTTCAGCGGCGCCAGCTTCACGCCGGGCGCGCAACAGGTCGATCTGCGCGGGCTTGGCCCCAATCATACGCTGGTGCTGGTCAATGGCCGGCGCATCGCGGATTTCCCGCTGCCCTTCCAGGGCCGCAGCAACTTCACCGACATCTCCAACCTGCCGGTCGGCCTGATCGAACGCGTCGAAGTGCTGAGCGGCAGCGCGTCGGCCATCTACGGTTCCGATGCCATCGCCGGCGTGATCAACTTCAAGATGAAGGAACGGGTGGACGGCACCACCATCGACTATCGCGCCGGCTTCACCGAGCATGGCGGCGGCATGTCCCACCGCGCGACGCTGACCAGCGGCTGGTCCACCGATCGCTTCAACATCGTGGGCGGCATCGAATATCTGCATCAGCGGCCGCTCTGGGCCTATACGCGCAAGATCCAGGACAGCACCGAGGACAATCCGGTGACCCCGCTCGCCCGGCGCGTCTTCCTGCGCTACAATCCGGATGAGGATATTTACGTCGATCCGGGTGCCGCCACCTGCGCCAGCCTAGCCTATCTCAATCGCGGCAGCACGATCTACACCTCACGCGCGCGCTATGGCGAATATGATCCGGTGATCGACGATTATGGTCCCGGCTATTTCTGCGGAAGCCGGAGCTCGATCGGTTACGGAACCGTGATATCGCAGCGCAAGGGCTTCAACAGCTTCGCATCCGCCGGATACGAGCTGTCCGATAACGCAAAACTGTTCGTCGATGCGCAGTTCGGCATCAGCAATGTCGCGCTGATGCCCGATGTGCTGAGCTGGGCGTTCCAGGACGCATCGGGCAGCAGCGACACCACCTTCTACAACAGCTATGATGGCGTGCTCGACGACTGGTCCCGCCAGTTCACGCCGGAAGAAGCCGGCGGTTTCCGCAAGACGATGATCCGCAACAAGCAGAAGACGTTCAGCATCACGCCGGGCGTCAGGGGCAATTTCGCGGACAACTGGAATTACGAGGCCTCGTTCAACCACAGCGAGTACAGGTCGGTCGTCAAATTCCCCGAGGTCATAGCCGCCAAGGCCAATGCGCTGTTCCTTGGCCCACAACTCGGCGTCGATCCCGACAGCGGCTATCCGATCTTCAACGCCAATCCGAGCCGGCTCTACAAGCCGCTGACCGAAGCGGAATATGACAGCATCGCGGTCAACAGCATCTATCGCCCGCGCAGCTGGACCGACAATTTCTCGGCGACGATCAACACGACCGAACTGTTCCGGCTTCCCGCCGGCCCGATCGGCTTCGCCGCGATCGGCGAATATGGCAAGCAGGGCTACGACCTCAATCCCGACCCGCTGGCGCTGACCGACTATTATTACGGATTGAAGGACAGTGACGGCGTCGGCCGGCGGACCCATTGGGCGCTGGGCGGCGAGCTGCGCGTGCCGGTCACCAGTTTCCTCCAGATTTCCGGCGCGGCGCGCTACGATCATTTCAGCTTCGCCGGCAGCAACATCGGCAAGTTCACCTATAATGGCGGACTGGAACTGCGGCCGACGTCGACGCTGCTGATCCGTGCCGCCTATGGCACGGGTTTCCGCGCGCCCGACCTCCATTATGTCTTCACCGGGCCGGGCAATACCCACCCTTCGGCCGACGACTATTATCTCTGCCGCAGGGATCAGCCCGACGAGGATATCGCCGATTGCGATTATTCGGGGGTGGGCATCGTCGCGCAGCGCAACGGCAATCGCCTGCTGAAACCGGAAACGAGCAAATCGCTGAACGCCGGAATCGTCTGGGCGCCGTCACGCTATTTCGACGTCTCAGTCGATTATTTCCGCGTCGCGCTGTCCAACCAGGTCCAGGATCTGAGCATCGACAGGCTGCTCAGGACCGAAGCGGACTGCCGTCTCCGGCAGACCGAAGGCGGCGCTCCGGTCGATATCAACACGCCGACCTGCCAGGACGCCCTTACGCGCGTGAAGCGCTTCACCAGCGGCGTGCTGGAAGGCGAGCTCGACTCGGTCTCGATCAACCCGATCAACGTCTCGCACGAAAAGACCAGCGGCATCGACGTGGCGATCCATGGCCGGCTGCCGACCAGCTTCGGCGAATTCGCGCTGTCGGTCGCGCACACCCATGTGTTCGATCACGATTTCCGCCAATATGACGGCGATCCGGTCATCAACAAGCTGGCCGCGGACAGCAGCTATTATATCCCGCGCGACAAGACGACCGCGAGCATCACCTATTCGGTCGAAGGGCTGAAATGGACGGTATCGGGCAACCGGCTCGGCAAGCTGCCCAATTATGGCGAGGACGGCTATATCAAGGCGAGCTATCTGTTCAATTCGACGCTGCAGTACGATTTCACCGATCATCTGCGCGGATCGCTGACCGTCACCAACCTGCTCGACGAAAAGCCGGTCAAGGATCCGACCTACACCGCTTATCCCTATTACGACATCAGTTGGTTCGACAGCGTCGGCCGCAGCTTCTTCCTGCAACTGACCTACAAGCTCGGCGGAGAGAAGCTCTGATCCGTCGCCCTCTGCCGGCCGGCCTGATCGCGCTGGCCGTCGCGCTGCTCGCGATCGCCCCCGCCTCGGCGGAGGACCTGCTGATCGAGAATGCCTCGGTCGTCGACGGCACGGGCACGAAGCCCGTGACCGCCGACGTCCGCATCCGCGGCGACCGGATCGTCGCGATCGGCGCGCTCGATGCCGAGGCAGGCGAGACGGTGGTCGATGCGCGCGGCCTGACGCTCGCCCCGGGCTTCATCGATACCCACAGCCATCATGCGAGCGGCCTTGCGGAGAATCCCGACGCATCGGTCGTGGTGAGCCAGGGCATCACGACGATCGTCGCCGGGCAGGACGGTGGATCGGTGGTGCCGCTATCCGGCTTCTTCAAGGCGCTGGGGGACAAGCCCGCCGCGATCAATGTCGCGTCCTATTCGGGGCATAACAGCCTGCGCGGCGCGGTGCTGGGTCAGGATTTCAAGCGCAAGGCTACACCGGCCGAAGTCGGGAAGATGCGCGCGCTGCTCGCCGACGACATGGCGGCGGGCGCGATCGGCCTGTCGACAGGCCTCGAATATGATCCCGGCATCTATTCGGACAAGGGCGAGGTGCTCTCGCTCGCCCGCGAGGCCGCGAAACATCATGGGCGCTATATCAGCCATCTGCGCAGCGAGGATCGCGACGTCTGGGCGGCGCTCGACGAACTGGTCGATATCGGCCGGAAAACGGGCATGCCGGTGCAGGTGTCGCATGCGAAGCTGGCGATGACCGACTGGTGGGGCCAAGCCGATCGTTTCCTGTCGGTGCTCGACAAGGCCCGTGCCGAAGGGATCGACGCGACGCTCGACGTCTATCCCTATCCCTATTGGCACAGCACGCTGACGGTGCTGTGGCCGGAGCGCAATTTCGGCGACCGGCCGACGGCGGAGTTCATCCTGAAACATCTCGTGCCCGCCAAAGGCCTGCTGATCGCCGGTTTCCCACCCGAGCCGGGGCTGGCGGGCAAGACCGTGGCGGTGATCGCCGCGCAACGCGGAACCGACGAGGTCTCGACGCTGATGGCGCTGGTCGACGAGATCGAACGCGCGAAGAGCGGCGCCAATGTGATCGCGACCAGCATGGACGAGCGCGATATCGCGAAATTCGTCGCCTGGCCGCATGCGAACATCTCGTCGGACGGCGCCATCGGCGGCCGTCATCCGCGCGGCGCCGGCGCTTTCACGCGCGCATTGCGCATCTATGTGCGCGAAACCGGATTGCTGACGATCGAACAGGCGATCCACAAGATGACCGCCTTGTCCGCCGCGCATATGGGGTTGAAGGATCGCGGCGTCATCCGCGCCGGCGCGTTCGCCGATCTGGTGCTGTTCGACCCAGCGACCGTCACCGATCGCGCCACCACCGACGATCCGACGGCCCTGTCGCAAGGCATCGCGCGGGTCTGGGTGAACGGTGCGCTCGTCTTCAACGGCGGCAAGAGCACGGGCGCGCATCCGGGCCGTGTGCTGCGGCGCGAAGGAACCATCGCACGATGACGTCGATCCCCGGCCCCTATCTGCTCTTCCTCGGCGACGCGCCCGATCGCCTCATCGCCAAGACCGCGTGCGGAATCCTGCAATGGCGCCCCGAGCTCTGCCTGGGCCAGTTCCGGCTGAGCGGCGATGCCGTCGATATCGGCCTGCCGGACATGACTCCCGCTGAGGCGCGTGCCGCTGGCGCGGGCAGCATCGTCATCGGGATCGCGCCGCTTGGCGGCGGACTGCAACCCGAATGGATAGCGCCGCTGCTCGCGGCGCTCGAAGCGGGGCTCGACATCGCCAGCGGGCTGCACGCCCGGTTGCGCGACCATCCCGCATTGGCGCCAGCCGCCGCCGCCGCCGGGCAGTCGCTCCATGATGTCCGGCGCGGGGAAGGCCCCTTCCCCGTCGCCTCGGGACGCAAGCGGACGGGCAAGCGATTGCTGACCGTGGGCACCGACTGCGCGATCGGCAAGAAATACACCGCGCTCGCCATCCATCGCGCGCTGCGTGAGCGCGGCATCGACGCGACATTCCGCGCCACCGGACAGACCGGAATCCTGATCGCCGGCGGCGGGATCGCGATCGATTCCACCATTTCCGATTTCGCCGCCGGCGCGGCCGAAACGCTTTCGCCCGACAATGGCCCAGATCACTGGGACGTGATCGAGGGGCAGGGATCCTTGTTTCATCCCGGCTATGCGGCGGTCAGCCTGGCGTTGCTCCACGGGTCGCAGCCCGATGCGATCATGGTCTGCCACGATCCGGCGCGTACCCATATCGACGGCTATCCCGATTATCCGCTGCCCTCGCTCCAGCGCTGTATCGAGGACAATGTCCGCGCGGCGCAGCTCACCAATCCGTCCGCGCGCGTGGTCGGCATCTCGCTCGACACCAGCCGGATGAGCCAGACCGAACGCCATGAAACCATCGCGCGGGTGGCGGCGGAGACCGGCCTGCCCGTCATCGATCCGATCGCGACCGGCGCGGGTGCGATCGTCGACGCGCTTACCGGATCCGGTGCCTGATCACCCCTCGCCGCGCTGCTTGCGCGGCGTCTGGCCGACATGGCCGGTGAACTCCTGATAGAGTTCGGAAATGCGCGACAATCTGGGTTCGGCGCTCGCGCCCAGCTTGAGCACCACCGCGTTCGAGAGCAATGTCAGCGCCGCCACCATCGGCACCAGCGTATCCCAGAACATCGCGCTTTCGGTCGGCAATGCCAGCACGTGCGGCGTATATTGGTGCGCCCAATGGCAATATTTGTCGGTGATGAAGACCAGCGCGATCCCGGCCTTTTGCGCATGGCGCGCCAGCATCTGCGCCTGGCGCGAATAGCGGCGCGTCTCGACGATGACGAGCGCCCTGCCCGGGCAATCGTCGGCCAGCACATCGGCGAAATGCCCCGCCGCCAGATCGACCGTGCGCACATTGGGCCGGGCATATTGCAGCATATAGGCGAATTGCGCCGCCATGCCGCGCTCGGGCTGGAAACCCGACACGTAAAGCTCGGGCGCCTCGGCCAGGATCGTCGCGATCACGTCCCATTCGGGCGTGCGCGCGAGATTATAGACCTCCAGCATGCCGGCGACGTTGAGATCGAAATCGCGCTGCAATTCCGACTTGCCGGCATCGTTCGCGACGAGCTGATCGAACTGTTCGCCGCGCGGCCATGGCGTCGCCGCGATATCGAATTTCAGTTCGGCCTTCAGCTCGCGGAAATTGCGATAGCCCATGCGCCGGCAGAAGCGGCCGACGGTGACCGGGCTGACGTCGAGCTTCTTCGCGAGCGACGACGCGGTCTCGAACGGAACGCTTTGCCGGTCGTTGACGACGAAATTCGCGATCAGCCGCTCGGCCTCGGTGAAGGACGCCATCTCCTCACGCAGCCGCTCGATCAGGCCAGTGCCCCTGCCCACAGTCATCGGCGCGGCATCGCATGGATCGGCGGCGATTGCCACAAGACTGGATGGATCATCGTCATCGAAGCGTTCCCAGACAGTCAAGCGTCCCGGACGGGACGATCGACTTGTGGCTGGTCTATTCTTTCCATAGGCTAAGATCGAGTTAGAAAAATGACATCGCCGCATCCGCCGGATGCGCATCATGGGGGAATGGCATGGCCGATCGTGAAGGATGCGCGCTGGGGCAAGCGGCACGATGACCGATATCACGGAAGACGCGACGCTCCGTCGCACCCTTGGCCGGCGCGACATCGCCATGCTGACGGTGGGCAATGTCATCGGCTCCGGCATCTTCCTGGTTCCAGGGACGGTCGTGACCGCATCGGGCATGAGCGTGGGGCTGGCGATCGGGATCTGGGCGATCGGCGCCGCCCTCGCGCTGTGCGGCGCACTCACCTATGCGCGGCTGGCCGAATCCCGGCCCGAGGCGGGCGGCGTCTATGTCTATATCCGCGACGCCTTCGGCCGGACGGCAGGTTTCCTGTTCGGCTGGATGATGCTTTTCGTCGGCATCTCGGGCGCGATCGCGACCCTGGCGAGCGCCTTTGGCAGCATCGTCTCCCGCCTGTTCGCGCTGCCCGTTGGCCCCACCACGATCGGCCTGATCGTCGTGCTCGGCATCGGCATCGCCAATTGCGCGTCGATCCGGCGATCGGGCGACGTCCAGAACTGGACCGCCCTGTTCAAGCTGCTGCCGCTGGTCGCGATCGCCATCCTGCTGCTGGTCTTGCCGGCGCCGACGCACGCCGATGCCGGCAGCGTGCTGCAGGCGCCCGCCACCGTCAACATCTCGGTCGCGCTGATCGCCGTGCTCTGGGCATTCGAGGGCTGGCAATATGTGACCTACAATTCCGGTGAAGCCGCCGATCCCGCGCGCACCATCCGCTTCGGCCTGATCGCCGGCGTGGTCATCCTGGGCGTCACTTACATGCTGGTGACGCTCGCGGTCAGCCTGTGGCTGCCGCCCGCCGAGCTCGCGTCCGCGCCCAATGTGATCGAAGCTGCCTTGAGGGCGGCCGACCTGAACCTGATCGCCAACACCGTCAGCGTGATCATCCTCGTCGCGATCCTGAGCGCCGCGCATGCCACGCTGCTGAGCGGATCGCGCCTGGTCTACGCCATGGCGGTCGACGGGCTGTTGCCACACGCTCTGGCCGGCCTGTCCGCGCGGACGCGCGTGCCGCTGCCCGCCGTGCTGCTGTGCACGATCGTCGCCGCGATCCTGACGGCGCTCGGCTCGTTCGATACGTTGCTCGGCTATGTCGTGGTGACGAGCTGGCTGTTCTACGGCCTTGCCGGGCTCGCGGTCTTCCGCCTCGCGCCCGCCGGCGGCGGGCGCAGCTTCAGTATCGGGGTCAAGCTCGCCGCCGCGCTGTTCGCGGCCGGCGCGCTGCTCGTCATGATCTCCAGCCTGATATCGGGTCCGCCTTCGGCCCGCTACGGCCTGATCATCGTCGCCGTCGGCTGGGTGGTCGCGCGCGGCTGGTTCCACTGGCGCGACCGATCGTCAGCCAGTTAAAGCATCCTGCGCGATGCAGATTTCGCGCAGCCGGCTCTAAGAGTCCGTTTGGAGAATACGCCTGGCGCGGCACTGGAAATGTGCTCTTCCGCGCATTTCCAACCAGACTCTAAGCCCGCTCGAAAACCGCGGCCAACCCCTGGCCGCCGCCGATGCACATCGTCTCCAGCCCGTAACGGCCACCGCGACGGCGCAGTTCGTGGAGGAGATTGGCAAGGATCCGGCCGCCGGTGGCGCCGATCGGATGACCGAGCGAGATGCCCGATCCGTTGACGTTGAGGCGATCCCTGTCGTCCCAGCCCCAGCCCTTGAGAACGGCAAGCACCTGCGGCGCGAACGCCTCGTTGAGCTCGACCAGATCGATATCGTCCCAGCTCAGTCCCGTGCGCTCGAACAGGCGCGCGACCGCCGGCACGGGGCCGATGCCCATGCGCGAAGGTTCACAGCCGGCGGCCGCCCAGCCATGGAACCATGCGAGCGGCTCCAGCCCCAATTCCGCCAGCTTGTCTTCCGCGACGACGAGGCAGGCGGCGGCGGCGTCGTTCTGCTGGCTGGCATTGCCCGCCGTCACCACGCCGCCCTTCTCGATCGGCCGGAGCGCGCCGAGCGTCTCCATCGTCGCATCGGGGCGGAAGCCCTCATCCTTCGCGAACAGCACCGGATCGCCCCTGCGCTGCGGCACCGGGACGGGCACGAGTTCGTCGGCGAACCGGTTCCCGGCCCAGGCCGCAGTGGCGCGCTGGTGGCTCATCACCGCATATTCGTCGCAGGCTTCACGGCTGATACCATAGTCCTTCGCCAGATTCTCGGCGGTCTCGATCATGCCGCTGATCACGCCGAAGCGTTCGATCGGCTGCGACATCAGCCGCCCGCGCGTCAGCCGATCATGCATTGTCGAAGCCCCCATGCGCGCACCCTTGCGCATGTCGGTCGAATAATATTCGACATTGCTCATGCTTTCGACGCCGCCGGCAATGACGACGTCCGCCGCGCCGGTCTGCACCATCATCGCCGCGTCGATCACCGCCTGGAGCCCGCTGCCGCAGCGGCGGTCGAGCTGATAGCCCGGCACCTCGATCGGCAGCCCGGCGGCGAGCGCCGCCCAGCGGCCGACGGCCGGTGCCTCGCCATTGCCATAGCCCTGGGCGAAGACGACATCGTCGATCCGCATCGGATCGATGCCGGTGCGTTCGACCAGCGCCTTGACGATCACCGCGCCCAGATCGCCGGCCTGCATGCCGGACAATGCGCCCATGAACTTGCCGACAGGCGTACGGAGCGGCGTGACGATAGCGGCCTTGCGCATGGTGTTTTTCCTGTTCCCTGGAGTCAGTAGATATTCGTTGCCGCGATTTTCGAGTCGTTCGATGATTCCATCGAACTGCAAATCGCTAATCCGCTCCGCGAAGCATTTCGCGGGCGATGATGAGCTGCTGGATTTGCGAGGTGCCCTCGTAAAGGCGCAGCACGCGCACGTCACGATAGAAGCGCTCAACCTTATATTCGGAAATATAACCCGCGCCGCCATGGATCTGGACGGCGCGATCGGCGATACGGCCGACCGTTTCGCTCGCGAGATATTTGAGCGCCGACGCCTCCAGGCTGATCTTCTCTCCCGCATCGAAGCGCGCGGCGGCACGTTCCATCAACGCCTCCACCGCCAGCGCCTCGGCCTTGCAATCGGCGAGCATCGCCTGGACGAGCTGGAAATCGGCGATGCGCTGGCCGAACTGCTTGCGCTCCGTCGCGTAGCGCAGGCTCATCTCGATCAGGCGATCGCACATGCCCATCGCGACCGCCGCGATATGGATGCGGCCGCGATCGAGCACCTTCATCGCAGTCTTGAAGCCCAGGCCGGGGACGCCGCCGATGATATTGGCGGCCGGCACGACGACATCATCGAGGATCACATCATAGACGTGTGCGCCGCGCTGTCCCATTTTCTTGTCGGGCTTGCCCAGGCTGATGCCCGGTGTGTCCGCCGGCACGATGAAGGCGGAAATGCCGCCCGCGCCCTTCACGTCGGGCTCGCTGCGCGCCATCAGCGTGAAAACGGTGGCGCGGCCGGCATTGGTGATGAAACGCTTGGTGCCGGTGATCCGATAATTGTCTCCGTCACGGACCGCCACCGTACGCAGCGAGGCGGCGTCCGAACCCGCGTCCGGCTCGGTCAGGCCGAAGCTCGACACCGCTTCGCCGGTCGCGAGCCTGGGCAGCCATTCGCGCTTCTGTTCCTCGGTCCCGTCGATGACGATCCCCTGGCTGCCGATGCCGACCGTCGTGCCGATCACCGAGCGGAAGACCACCGACGCGCGCGTCAGCTCGCGGATCACCGCCGCTTCCTCCGCCATGGTCAGGCCGAGCCCGCCATAATCCTCGGGTACCGACAGGCCGAACAGGCCAAGCTCGCGCATTTCGGCGACGATCGCCTCGGGCACGAGATCGTCATGCTCGACCTGATCCTCGGCCGGGATCAGGCGCTGGTCGACGAAGCGGCGAACGGTGTCGCGGAGGAGAGTGAAGGTTTCCTGGTCCATATCGGTCCCCGTTTAATCGGCGGTTGCGATCATCGCCGTGATGCCGTCGCAACGGACGGCGACTATCTCATTCTCGATACCGCCGGGCCGCAGCAGCACCGGCTGCTCGCAAAAGAGCGGCGCGACCGCGCGAAACGCGAAACGCGCCGGCGCCCGGCCCAACCGGCGCGCGGCGTAGGCGTGAAGCCGGGTCGCGGTGAGCGGGCCGTGCACGACCAGGCCGGGATATCCTTCTTCCATGGTCGCATAGGGCAGGTCGTAATGGATGCGGTGGCCGTTGAAGGTCGCCGCCGAATAGCGGAACAGATCGACCGCCCCGGGCAACCAGCGTTCATCCCCGGCCCCGGCGGTGAGCCCGGCATCTTCCACGGCAGGCGTCGGCGCGCCGGCATCGCGATAGACGATGGTCTGGCGCTCGCTCAGCCGCACAATACCCTGTTGGCTCAGCACCCTGTCCAGTTCGATCAGCACAAGCTCACCCGACTTGCCGGCGCGATGCTTCACGTCGCGGATCGTCGCGACGAGTTCCGCCTCGACATCGAGCTGCAAGGGGCGCTCGAAACGGATTTCGGCGGCCGCGAACATCCGGCGCGGCAGCGTGACTGGCGGCAGAAAACCGCCGCGAAGCGGGTGCCCATCCACCCCCACGCCATCCGCCGCGACCGTCGGCAGGAAATAGGCCCAATGGCCAAGCGAGGGTTGCCGCGCCTCGACATCCAGTTCACCGCCCGATGCGGCGGCATAACGGCGCATGCATTCGCGGTGAAGATATTCGACATGGCGTTCGCTGCGACCGATCCAGCCGCGCCATTGCTCGATCTGCGCAGAATCCAGGCTCATGACGCGCTCGCCACCACACCGCGATCGTGCAGTCCACCGATCACACCGCTGTCCAGCCCCAGCAACGCGGCCAGCACCTCGTCGGTATGCTCGCCCAGGCGCGGCGCGGGCGCCAGGGGGCCGCGCGGCCGTCCGGCAAGCGTGCCCGCCGGCCCCGATGCCGGATAATCGAGCCCGCTGGGATGGCGGATCGTCTGGAAGATGGGATTGGCCGTGAACAACCGCGCATCGCGCGTCGCCGCGTCGTGCAGGCCCTGATATCTGGACCAAGTGACGCCGGCGGCATCGAAGGCCGGTGCGAGCACGGCGAGATCGCGCGCCGCGATCGCCGCCTCAAACAGCGGAAACAACCGGTCGCGATGCGCGAAGCGCGCAGCTTCGTCGGCGGCGAAAGCGACATCGAGTTCATTTTCGAGCGCCGCGACGGCGTCGGACAGATCGAGCGCACGGATCAGCCCCCGCCACTGATTTGGCGTGATCGCGACGATCATCACGCGGGTGCTGTCCGCGGTCGCGAAATCGCGGCCGAACGCGCCGAACAGGTCATTGCCCATGCGCGGGCGATCCTGGCCGGAGACAAGCACCTCCGCGAGCGACCCCATATGGCTGAGGCTCGACGCGACCAGATCCGAAAGCGGCACGCGGACTTCGCCGCCCCCGCGCCCGCCACGCCGCGCGCGCTCCGCCGCGACCAGCGCGAAAGCGGCATAAGCGCCGCCGAGCAGATCCCAGGCGGGCAGAACATGGTTCACCGGGCGCGGATCATCGGACGGCCCCGTCATCATGGGAATGCCCGATGCCGCGTTGACGGTATAATCGACCGCGGGCGCACCATCGGCCCAGCCCATCACGCGGACGCAGACGATATCGTCGCGCTTCGCCTTCAGCGCGGCATAAGACAGGAAACCCTCGGCCGGATAGTTGGTGACGAACAGGCCGGCATTCTCGCCCGGCGCGGTCGCGAGCGCCACCGCCAGGTCTCGCCCCTCGGGCGAAGACAGGTTGATCGCGACCGATTTCTTGCCCTTGTTCAGCCCTTCCCAATACAGGCTGGCGCCATTGGGGGCGAGCGGCCAGCGGCGAAAATCCGGTCCGCCACCGATCGTGTCGAAACGGATCACCTCCGCGCCCATCTGCGCCAGATGAAGGCCGCAGGACGGCCCGGCGATGAATGCCGCGCCCTCGACGACACGCAGGCCATGCAGAAGATCGTACATTGCCGGGACTGTATCAGCGCCTCGCGGAATTTCGCGCCCAAAAAGAACCGGGGCAGCCGCGCAATGCAGATCAGCCGCCGATATTACGGCCCAGTTCGCGGTTGAACCACAGCGCGACCAGCGTGCCGATCGCGCCGGACAGCAGATAGGCGCCGGCCGCGAGCAGCCCGAACGCGCTCGACAGCCACAGCGCGACCAAGGGCGCGAAGCCCGCGCCGAACAGCCAGGCGAGATCTGAGGTGAGCGCCGAGCCGGTATAGCGGTGCTGCTGTCCGAAGCTGGCCGACAGCGCGCCCGAGGACTGGCCGAACGACAGGCCCAGCAGCACGAAGCCCAGGAACATGAACGCCGCCTCGCCGAACTCGCCGGCATCGAGCAGTTGCGGCGCGAAGCCGCTGAACGCCGCGATCGCGGCCGCCGTCACGCCCAGCACGGCGCGACGGCCGAACCGGTCGGCCAAATAGCCGGAGGCGATGATCGCGGCGATACCGAGTGCGGCCGCCACCGCCTCGATGATCAGGAAGCGCACCGGCGTCTCTTCGGTGAAGAGGAACACCCAGGAAAGCGGGAACACCGTCACCATGTGGAACATCGCGAAGCTCGCCAGCGGCGCGAAGGCTCCTGCCGCGATGACGCGCCATTCGGACCGCACCGTCTCCGTGATCCGCGCCGGCTGCAATTCGCGATTCTCGAACAGGCGCGCATATTCGGGCGTCACCACGATGCGCAGCCGCGCGAACAGCGCCACCACGTTGATCGCGAAAGCGACGAAGAAGGGGTAGCGCCAACCCCAGGCCAGGAAATCCTCGGCCGGCAGCGACGAGATCAGGAACATGAACAGCAGGCTGGCGACGATCAGGCCGAGCGGCGCGCCAAGCTGCGGCACCATCGCATACCAGCCGCGCTTGCCCTCCGGCGCGTTGAGCGCGAGCAAGGAAGCGAGCCCGTCCCACGATCCGCCGAGCGCCACGCCCTGCCCCATACGGAACAGCGCCAGAAGCAGGGCGGAGGCGATGCCGATGCTTTCATAGCCCGGCAGGAACGCGATCGCGGCGGTCGATCCGCCGAGCAGGAACAGCGCGATGGTCAGCTTGGCGCCCCGGCCATAGGCGCGGTCGATCGCGGTGAAGATCGCGGTGCCCACCGGTCGCGCCATGAAGGCGAGCGCGAAGATCGCGAAGGACCATAAGGTGCCCTTGAGCGGATCCATGTGCGGGAAGACCAGCTTCGGGAACACCAGCACCGACGCGATGGCATAGACGAAGAAATCGAAGAATTCCGAGGTCCGGCCGATGATCACCCCGATCGCGATCTCGCCGGGCGCGATCTTGTGGCCATCGGCCCCGTGACCGTCCGCATTGAGGGCGCGGGCGTCGCGCTCGGCCTGGGTCACGGGAATTGTTTCGGCAGTCATCGGATCATCGTCCACATCTTCGCCGCGCGCGGCATGAGTCTTCGCAGGGCATGGCGCCCCGTCATGAAACGCCCCTGCGCCAATCGGCGCAATCGGGGGATTGGACAAAATGTCCTATGTGCGGTGCAGCATGACGCGCCTAACCGCTCTGCCATGTCCGCTCACCTCGCCCGATTCAGGCCCGGCATGCGCCTGCTTCCGCTTCTGACCGTGCTGCCGCTGCTCGCCGGCTGCGACATGGTCGTGCTCGATCCGGCGGGCGATGTCGCGCGCCAGCAGGGCAATCTGATCGTCATCTCGACGGTGCTGATGCTGCTGATCATCGTGCCGGTGATGGCGCTGACAGTGTTCTTCGCCTGGCGCTATCGCGCCGCCAACAGCGAAGCGACCTACAAGCCGGACTGGGACCATTCGACCCAGCTCGAACTGGTGATCTGGGCGGCGCCGCTGCTGATCATCATCTGCCTGGGCGCGCTCACCTGGGTGGCGACGCACCTGCTCGATCCCTATCGCCCGCTCACCCGCACCGCCGCCGGCGTTCCGGTCGCGGCCGAGGTGAAGCCACTCGAGGTCAACGTCGTCGCGCTCGACTGGAAATGGCTGTTCATCTACCCCGAACAAGGCATCGCCACCGTCAACGAACTGGCCGTGCCCGTCGATCGCCCAATCCAGTTCCGCATCTCCGCATCGTCGGTGATGAACAGCTTCTACATTCCGGCGCTGGCGGGGCAGATCTACGCGATGCCCGGCATGGAGACGCGCCTGCACGGCGTGTTCAACCACGAAGGCGATTTCACCGGCTTTTCCGCCAATTATTCGGGCGCCGGCTTCTCCAACATGCGCTTCGCGGTGAAGAGCCTGTCCGCCGATGGCTTCGCGCGCTGGGCGGACGGCGCCCGGGGCGCCGGCCAGTCGCTCGATCGCGCCGCCTATCTGAAGCTCGAACGCCCGAGCGAGAAGGAGCCGGTCCAGCGCTTCGCCTCGGTCGATCCCGCGCTGTTCGACGCGGTCGTCAATCTGTGCGTCGAACCCGGCAAGATGTGCATGCACGACATGATGTCGATCGACGCGAAGGGCGGCCTGGGCATGGCCGGCGTGTATAATGTCCGCGACCTTGCCTACGACAAGTTCGCGGCGCGCGGCAGCGCCTCCACGACGCTCAAGCCCCGCTATGTCGCCGCGGCCTGCGCCGTGCCGATGGCGCCGAGCAAGGCGCCGGTCGACCGGCCCGCCGACCTCGCCCCGCTGACCGGCGCCGGCCTTTCGCGGCCGAGCAGGCCGCTCGCGCCCGAACGCACCGCGCGCAACGAAACGCCGATCCCCGGCCGTCCCCTGATCTGATCGCATCGAGAGCGCCATGACCCCGCCTCCCCTGCCCGCAACCGACCCCATCTGGGGCCGCCTGTCGCTGAACGCGATTCCGCTGCACGAACCGATCCTGATCGCCACCTTCGGCGCGGTCGTGCTCGGCGGCCTCGTGATGCTCGCCCTGATCACGAAATACCGTCTCTGGGGCTGGCTGTGGCGCGAATGGTTCACCACCGTCGACCACAAGAAGATCGGGATCATGTACATGATCCTGGGCCTCGTCATGTTCCTGCGCGGCTTCGCCGACGCGATCATGATGCGCTTGCAGCAGGCGATGGCCTTCGGCGGATCCGAAGGCTATCTGAACGCGCATCATTACGACCAGATCTTCACCGCGCACGGCGTGATCATGATCTTCTTCGTGGCGATGCCCTTCATCACCGGGCTGATGAACTATATCGTCCCGCTCCAGATCGGCGCGCGCGACGTCTCCTTCCCGTTCCTCAACAATTTCAGCTTCTGGATGACAACGGCGGGTGCGGTGCTCGTCATGGTCTCGCTGTTCGTCGGCGAATTCGCGCAGACCGGCTGGCTCGCCTATCCGCCGCTGTCCGGCATCGCCTACAGCCCGAATGTCGGCGTCGATTATTATATCTGGGCGCTCCAGATCGCGGGCGTGGGCACGACATTATCGGGCATCAACCTGATCGTGACGATCCTGAAGCTGCGCGCGCCGGGCATGGGGCTGATGAAGATGCCCGTCTTCACCTGGACGAGTCTCTGCGCCAACATCCTGATCGTCGCGTCCTTCCCGGTGCTGACCGCCGTGCTCGCGCTGCTCGGGCTCGATCGCTATGCCGGCACCAACTTCTTCACCAACGATTTCGGCGGATCGCCGATGATGTACGTGAACCTGATCTGGATCTGGGGCCATCCGGAGGTCTACATCCTGATCCTGCCGCTGTTCGGCGTCTTCTCCGAAGTCACCTCCACCTTCTCGGGCAAGCGCCTCTTCGGCTACACATCGATGGTCTATGCGACGGTGTGCATCACCATCCTGAGCTATCTCGTCTGGCTGCACCACTTCTTCACCATGGGATCGGGCGCCAGCGTCAACAGCTTCTTCGGCATCACCACCATGGTGATCTCGATCCCCACGGGCGCGAAGCTCTTCAACTGGCTCTTCACCATGTATCGCGGCCGGATCCGCTTCGACCTGCCGATGATGTGGACGATCGCCTTCATGCTCACCTTCGTGGTGGGCGGCATGACCGGCGTGCTGCTCGCGGTGCCGCCCGCCGACTTCGTGCTGCACAATTCGCTGTTCCTGATCGCGCATTTCCACAATGTGATCATCGGCGGCGTGCTGTTCGGCCTGTTCGCGGCGATCAATTACTGGTGGCCCAAGGCCTTCGGCTTCAAGCTCGACGTCTTCTGGGGCAAGGTCAGCTTCTGGTGCTGGGTCGTCGGCTTCTGGCTCGCCTTCATGCCGCTTTACATATTGGGGCTGATGGGCGTCACGCGGCGGATGCGCGTGTTCGACGATCCATCGCTGCAGATCTGGTTCGTCGTCGCCGGGATCGGCGCCGCGATCATCGCGGTCGGCATCCTCGCCATGCTCATCCAGTTCGCGGTGAGCATCTGGAAGCGCGACCAGCTTCGCGAGACCAGCGGCGATCCGTGGAACGGCCGCACGCTCGAATGGGCGACCAGCTCGCCGCCGCCCGATTACAACTTCGCCTTCACGCCGGTGATCCACGATCTCGACGCCTGGCACGACATGAAGCGCCGGGGCGCCGAACGTCCGCTCACTGGATTCCGCGATATCCACATGCCCAGCAACACCGGCGCGGGCATCATCCTGGCCGGCATCAGCACCGTGCTCGGCTTCGCGTTGATCTGGCATATCTGGTGGCTGGCGGGGCTGAGCCTGATCTCGCTGATCGGCGGCGCGATCGTCCACAGCTTCAACTACAAGCGCGACTTCCACATCCCCGCCGCGACCGTGGCTGAGGTGGAGGACAAGCGCACCCGCCAGCTTTCAGCGGCCGGAGCCTGATCCGATGAACACAGCCACCCTCGCCCGCGACGACGCGCCGGTCCGCTTCTACGAACTGGACGAGCATCCGCATCCCGAAGGCCACAGCACCATGCTGGGCTTCTGGATCTATCTGATGAGCGATTGCCTCATCTTCGCGATCCTCTTCGCCTGCTACGCGGTGCTCGGCGGCAATTTCGCCGCGGGGCCCGGCCCCAGGGACCTGTTCGACCTGGACCTGATCGCGCTCAACACCGCGATGCTGCTCTTCTCGTCGATCACCTACGGTTTCGCGATGCTGTCGATGCAGCGGAACAGGCTGCGCCAGACGCAGATCTGGCTGGGCGTGACCGGCCTGTTCGGCCTCGCCTTCCTTTCGATCGAACTCTACGAGTTCCAGCACCTGATCCATGTCGGCGCGACACCGCAGCGCAGCGCCTTCCTGTCGGCCTTCTTCACGCTGGTCGGCACGCATGGCCTGCACGTCACCTTCGGCCTGGTCTGGCTGGTGACATTGATCGTCCAGCTCGGCCGGCACGGCCTGATCGCGGCCAATCGCCGCCGCGTCGCCTGCCTCAGCATGTTCTGGCACTTCCTCGACGTCGTCTGGATCGGCGTCTTCACCCTGGTCTATCTGATGGGAATGCTGCGATGAGCCACGATCACCACGCCGTGGAGATCCCGCACGCCTCGATGCGCGACTATGCGATCGGCTTCGTGCTGTCGGTGATCCTGACCGCCATCCCCTTCTGGCTGGTGATGGAGAAACCCTTCGCCGCCGGCGTCACCGCCGCGATCATCATGGCTTTCGCGGTCGTGCAGATCGTCGTCCACATGATCTACTTCCTGCACATGACGCCCAGGGCGGAAGGCGGCTGGTCGATGACCGCGCTGGTCTTCACCATCATCGTCGTCCTGATCATGCTGGCCGGATCGCTCTGGGTGATGCACCATCTGAACACCAACATGATGCCGATGCCGCACGACGTAAGACAGATACCGTGACCGGCCGGGCACGCAGGCGCGCCAATCGCGCCCGTGCCATCTTCGCGGGCGCGGCGCTGCTGTGCGCCGCCGCCTTCGTCGCGCTGGGCATCTGGCAGGTGGAGCGGCGTGCATGGAAGCACGCGCTGATCGCGGCGGTCGAAAGCCGCGTCCATGCCGCCCCTGTCCCCGCCCCCGGTCCCGCCACCTGGCCCGGCATATCGGCGGATGGCGACGCCTATCGCCACGTCCGGGCCACCGGCCGTTTCCGCCACGATCGCGAAACGCTGGTGCAGGCGGTAACCGATCTGGGGAGCGGCTATTGGGTGCTGACCCCGCTGGAGACGCCGGACTTCACATTGCTCGTCAATCGCGGCTTCGTTCCCGCCGAGCGCAAGGACCGGGCGACACGCGCCAGCGGAAACCCGTCCGGCACCGTCACCGTCTCGGGCCTGTTGCGCGTCTCCGAGCCCGGCGGCGCTTTCCTGCGGTCGAACGATCCCGCCAACCGCCGCTGGTATTCGCGCGACGTCCCCGCCATCGCCGGCGCGCAGGCGCTGGGGCCGACGGCGCCCTATTTCATCGATGCGGACGGCACGGCCAATCCGGGCGGTTTTCCCGTCGGCGGGCTGACCGTGCTGCGCTTTGCCGACAATCACCTGCAATATGCGCTGACCTGGTTCGCGCTCGCGCTCCTCTCGCTCGCCGCCGCATGCTATGTGCTGCGTTCACCCGCCCCGCACAGGCCATTGCCCGCGTGACAGAGACCAGGATCAGCGCTCCTCTCGACCTCGCCCCGCCAGAGGCCGATGCCGGCCGCCGCAACATGCGGCTGCTGGTTCAGCTTCGCTGGCTCGCCGTCGGCGGACAGCTTGTCACCATCGCGGTGGTGCATGTGCTGATGGGCATCCGGTTGCCGCTGGCGCCGCTGTTCGTCGCCATCGCGATGCTGGTCGCGATCAACCTGGCGAGCATGCCACTGCTGCGTCGGCGCAAGGCGGTGACCAATGCCGAATTGACCTCCGCATTGCTGTTCGACGTCGCGACGCTCGGCTGGCAACTGCATTTCTCCGGCGGCCTCGCCAATCCCTTCGCCTCGCTCTTTCTGCTCCACGTCGTGCTGGGCGCGATCCTGCTGACGCCCCGCGCCGCCTGGGCGATCGTCTTCGCCAGCCTGGTCGCGCTGGTGGCGGTTTCGATCAACCCGACGCCGCTCGCGCTGCATCCGCCTTATGACGGCGATCCGCTGGCGCTCTACCTCAAGGGCAGCCTGATCTGTTTCGTGCTGATCGCGGTGCTGCTGGTCGCGTTCGTCACGCGGATCGGCCGCAACCTGCGCGACCGTGACGCCGCGCTGGCCGCGATCCGGCAGCGCGCCGCCGAAGAGGATCATATCGTCCGCATGGGTCTGCTCGCCTCGGGCGCGGCGCACGAACTGGGCACGCCGCTTTCCTCGCTGTCGGTGCTGGTCGGCGATTGGCGCCGGCTGCCGCGCCTGGCCGACGACCGCGAATTGCAGGACGATATCGAGGACATGGATGCGGCGATCCAGCGCTGCAAGGCGATCGTCAGCGGCATTCTGATGTCGGCCGGCGAGGCACGGGGCGTCGCGCCCAAGGTGACGTCGATGCGCGGCTTTCTCGACGACATCGTCACCGAATGGCGCGCCAGCCGGCTGCCCGATATCCTCGATTATGACGATCGCTTCGGGGAGGACGTCACCATCGTCTCCGATCCGGCGCTGCGGCAGGTGATCGGCAATGTCATCGACAATGCGGCGGAAGCCTCGCCTAGCTGGATCGGCGTGACTGCAAGGCGGGAACAGGATTCGCTGATCCTGGAGATCGCCGATCGCGGCCCCGGCTTCCCGCCCGAGATGATCGAGCGTTTCGGCCAGCCCTATCGCTCGACCAAGGGCCGCACCGGCGGTGGGCTCGGCCTGTTCCTGCTCGTCAACGTGCTGCGCAAGATGGGCGGCACCGCATCGGTGGAGAACCGGCCGGGCGGCGGCGCCTGCGTCCGGATCCTCCTGCCGCTCGCGGCGCTCGCCTATGAACGGAAGGCCAGATCATGAGCGAAGACCGGCTGCTCGTCATCGTCGAGGACGACGAAGCCTTTGCCCGCACCTTGCGGCGATCCTTCGAACGGCGCGGCTATCGCGTGATCGCCGCCGCGAACCATGACGGGCTGGTCGCGCTGCTGGCGGAGCATCGCCCCGGCTTCGCGGTCGTCGACCTCAAGCTCGGCGGCGCATCGGGGCTCGCCTGCGTCCAGACGCTGCGCGCCGGCGATCCCGACATGAAGATCGTCGTGCTCACCGGCTTCGCGAGCATCGCCACGGCGGTGGAGGCGATCAAGCTGGGCGCATCGCACTATCTCGCCAAACCCTCCAACACCGACGACATCGAAGCCGCCTTCGCCCGCGACGACGGCAACCCCGACGCGCCGGTGGATGGCCGGCAATCCTCGATCAAGACGGTGGAGTGGGAGCATATCCACCAGACCCTGGTCGAAACCGACTTCAACATCTCCGAAGCCGCGCGGCGGCTGGGCATGCATCGGCGGACACTGGCGCGGAAACTGGAGAAGCGTCAGTTGAGATGAGAGTGCGGCAGAAGCCGCGAATGGGACGCGCAGCCTTCGCCACGCGTCCCACCTGCTCAACCGACGGTTTCGAGCGCGAGCCGTTCCGGCATCGGTGCATAACGCTCGAAAGTCATCGTGAAGCTCGCCCGGCCCTGCGACAGCGACCGGAGCGTCCCCACATAGTTGAACATCTCGCCGAGCGGCACATCGGCGATCACGTCGTGTATCCGGCCAGCCAGGTCCGTCGACCTGAGCTGGCCACGCCGGCTTTGCAGATCGCCGATGACGCTACCCAGATAGTCTCCGGGCGTCGCCACCACGACACGCATCACCGGCTCGAGCAATACCGGATCGGTCTGCGGAAAACCGATCCGGAACGCATCGCGTGCCGCAGTCTCGAAGGCGAGCGCCGACGAGTCCTTCTCGTGAAAGGCCCCGTCGAGCAGGATGGCTTTCATGCCGAGCACCGGATATCCGCCCGGCCCACCGTCTGCGAGCGCGTGTTCGAGCGACTTTTGGATCGCCGGAACATAGTCCTTCGGAACTGTTCCGCCAACCGTCCGATTCTCGAACACAAGTCCGGCCTCGTCTGCCGCAAGCGGCTCGAAGGCCAGTCGCACCCTTGCCATCTGCCCCTGGCCGCCATTCTGCTTGCGCAGCAGATGATCGACCTCGGCACGACGCGTCGGTGCGGCGCGATAGGCGACTTGCGGCGCTCCGATCATGGCCTCAACGCCGAAATCCTCCTTCAGCGTCTCGACCACGATTTTGAGATGCAATTCGCCCATGCCCCGCAGCAGCGTCTGCCCGGTGTCGCGATCGACCGAGACACGAAGCGAAGGATCGCCGCGTTCCATCATCGCCAGCGCCGGGCCGAGCCGGTTGCGGTCGTCCGTCGTTTGCGGTTCGATCACCGCCTCGATCACCGGATCGGGGATGACGAAGCCGTCGAGAACGATGGGATGCGCAGGATCAGACAAGGTATCGCCCGCACGCACCGCCTTGAGGTCGACCGCTGCGATGACCTCGCCAGGTCCCGCCTCGGCGATCTCCTCCTGCGCATCGACATGCATCCGCAACAGCCGGCCGATCCGTTCGACCCGGCCGGTCGATGCATTGAGCATCGTCATGCCCGGCGCCAACCGCCCCGAATAGACGCGCAGAAAGGCGAGCGCCCCGAACCGGCTCGGCTGCACCTTGGAGATCAGAGCGACCGCCGGCGCATCCGGACATATGGCACGGCTTTGTGCCATGCCATCGCGGGGATCGATGCCCGTGACAGGCGGTCGATCTTCCGGGCCCGGCGCATAGTCGACGATCGCATCCAGAAGCGGCTGAACGCCGATGTTGCGATAGGCCGAACCGCACAGCACGGGGGCACATTTGCCCGCAACGCATGTGCGACGGATGCCTGCGCGTATCGCCTGAGGCGTCAGCGCAAGCGGATCATCGAGCCACGTCGTCAACACGCCCTCGTCGTGATCGGCAAGCGTCTCGATCAGCCGCAGGCGCGCCGCCTCCACCGCATCGCGCATCGTCTGCGCGATCGCCATTCGTTGAGGGACACCATCCTGCCCAGGCCAGCAAAACGCTTCCAGGGCAACGAGGTCGACAACACCGCTGAAACCACCCTCTCCGCCGATCGGCAGCTGCAACGGCAGCGGCACTGCACCCAGCCGGTCGTCGATCATCGCGACCACGCGGTCAAAATCCGCCCCGACCTGATCCATCTTGTTGATGAAGCAAAGTCGCGGCACGCCAAACCGGTCGGCCTGGCGCCACACGGTCTCCGACTGTGCTTCGACGCCCGTGACCGCGGAAAACACCGCCACCGCACCATCAAGCACGCGCAACGACCGTTCGACCTCGATCGTGAAATCGACATGGCCGGGCGTATCGATGATCGTGATCGCAGCATCGCGCCATACACAAGAGGTCGCGGCAGCGGAGATGGTGATCCCGTGCCGCTTCTCCAGCATATGGCTATCGGTCGTCGCCGTACCGCTATGCACGTCGCCGACCTTATGGATGCGGCCGGTGTCGAACAATATGCGTTCGGTCAATGTGGTCTTGCCGGCATCGACATGCGCCATGATGCCGATATTGCGAAGTCTGTTGGTCATGATCTTATTCTCGAACTAGCGTGGGTATGCCCATGGCTGTCGAATAGGCGTGCGCATTCATCCCGCATTCGATAGTCGAATGCAGGACAAGCGCAGGCATGCGCAGGATCAGCGCCGACCTTCCACCGGTTTCTAAAAGCTCATGGAATGAAAATTCCGGCGATCATCACCGGACAATCAAGAGGGAGGCGCACCCACACGCCTCTACGGACGCGTCAGCGAGACTCCCGGTGCTGGCTATCGTCTGTCATCATCCACCTCTATTGACACCGCATTTGCGGGCCGAGGGCCAATATTTATGTATTCGTCATTTGTCAATTCAAGGATATACCGTTCACGAGCAATCATCCCACCGTCCTGACCAGCTCGACGATATCGAAATCATGGCGTGTCCAGCCGCGATTTCCGACAGCCTCGACCGCCGCCCGCCGCTTCTTCTTCGCGTCGGTCAGCGACTTGGTGTGGCCCCAGAAGACCTCGGTCTTTCCGTTCTCCAGATAAGCGACGATCCGCCAATAATGGGTGAACTCGGTCGCCGTCGGGCCGATCGTCTTGACATAGCCATCGGGCAAGGTGGCCGTGAGATAATATTTCTTCTTCGCCATGCCGGCATCAGGCCTCTGCGTCACCCAGAAGGTCGAAGCCGGCACAGGCCACCGTCTGGCCGTTGACGATCAACTCCACCTCATGGCTGCCCGGATGATGGCGGCGGGTGCTGAAATCCTTGATCTGCTGACGGATGCCGAGCGCGACGCTGTCGGCGGCGGCCAGTTCGAAGGTCTTGAGCTTGAACACCTTGGCCGCGCGCTTGCCGCCGGCGCGGGCGTAGTGGATGCGATAATCGACCACCAGTCGCTGGGCGCTGTCGGCCGTCGACCGCAGATCGGCGGCGATCGCGATCGCGTCACCAAGACGGACGGTCTCCGGTGTGACCGTGAACCCCCGCACCTCCACTGCCGCGCCATGCCCGACGCCGATCAGCGCCAGCGCGCGCGGCTCGCCCTGCTTGATCAGCGTGCGCAGCGCGTGGCGGACGATCCAGCCGGTGCGCGGATCACCGGCCGGCCAGCCGCCGAGCCGATCGAGCAGCCAATCGGGGCGATCCTTGGCGATATCGTTCAGATGGTTGGCGACCGATTTGCGGACATACAGGCTCGGATCGGCCTTGAGCCGCTCGAGGATCGGCGCGGCCAGCGTCGGATCGGCCTTGATCGCGGGCACGCGCGCCGCCCAGGGCAATCGGGGCCGGCAGCCCTCGCTCGCCAGCCGGCGGACATGCTCGTTCTCGTTGCCCGCCCAATGCATCATCACCGCCAATGTGCGGTCGGCATCCAACGCCAGGAACGGCCGGATCGCGAATTCGGCGGTGCCGAAGCGGGTGAGATCGGCGAGCGCCGCCATCGACCTGTCGAAGTCATGAAGCCCATGCCGGGCGACGAACTCGGTGATCGCGACCGCCTGGAAACCATGCGTCAGATCGGGCGCCATCGCGCGAAGGATCGCGAGCGCATCCGCATAATCCCCCGGCAACGCGCGCTTCAGCGCATCGGCGATATGGCGGACACGCTCCATGATCGAGAGCGGCTCCAATCCGCTCGTCGCCGCCGTCAGAAAGGCGGCCCGGCCGAAATCCGGCGATGCGGCCGCACCGGCATCGGCGATCGTCCCCAGCGCCTGCGGCCCGAGTATGTCCTTGAGAAGCGCGGGAGTTGCCGTCTCGCTTGTCATCGTCTTGCGTCGTTCCTCACCGTCACCTTGGTCGTCGACTCGATTGCCGCTCATCATCGGACCCTTTCGAGTCTATATGGCGGCATGGCATCGCCGACCACGCCCCATGCGATCTCACCGCCGCCTGAAAGCGCTCTTGCGCCGGACTATGCCGGCGCGAACCTGACCGATGCCTATGCCATCATCCTGCCGCAAGGCACGACACGCGACATCGACAGTCTCGCCAAGGCGATCCTTGCACATCCGGCCCCCTGGGTGGGCGTGCTCATGCGTATCCGCGACGCTGTGATGGGCATGCTGGGGATCAAGACCGCGAAACAGATCCGCGCGGCAACGTCATCTCAGGATCGCGACCGGATCGATTTCTTTCCGGTGATCTCACGATCGCCGCATGAATTGATCGTCGGCGAGGATGACCGCCATCTCGATTTCCGGACATCGGTGCTGATCCGCGCGGACGAACATGATGCGGCCGCTGTCGCGATCGTGACGACGGTGGTGCGTTGCCACAACCGCCTTGGCCGCCTCTATCTCGCCGCGATCCGTCCGTTCCACATCGTGATCGTGAAAGCCTATCTGCGCAGGGCCGCGATGCGCGGCTGGCCGGCCTGATCGACCAGGGTCCGGACCCTAGTCCGGCTGCGCGATCGGCAGGTAGAGCGCACTCGGATGCGCCTTGTCGTGCAACAGCTTCACCGTGACGGGACGGGCATCCTTCATCGTCTCGTCGGAGACCACACCGCCCGAATTATAGTTTTTCTGCGTGTAGATCGAATTCATCGGGCCGACGACGAGCCGCAACCGGCTGCCCTTGGCGATCCGGCGCGAGACGAAGGTGAAGCTGTTGAAATCGTAGCGCAGCGCATCCTTGGTCGTGATCAGCTTCGCCGCGCGCAGCCCTTCGCGATAGCGCGCCCGGATCACGTCGTTGGTGAGGAGGATGCTCCCGCCCTTGCCGTCGATCTCATAGACCGAAGCCTGGAAATCGGTGTCCGGCTGGTCGATCGCGATCCATGCGGCAAGCCGGAAGAAACCCGACAGCTCGGTTTCCTTGTCGAACACGGGGGTGTGATAGACGAGCTGCTTGCCGTCGCCCGCCAGCACGAGTTGCTGATCGGTCAGTGACGAAGGATCGATGCCAGCCTCCAGCGCGGCACCCGAAACGTCGCGCGGATCATAGACATAGCTGTCGGGCGCGCCCTTGCCCGCCCCCGTCGGCGATAGCGCGCCGGACGCCATGACCCGCGTCGCATTGGCGGTCGAATCGAGATAATAGGCGCGCTGCTCGGCGGTGATCGCTTCGAGCGTGTCCGCATAGCGCCACTTCTCCGCGCCCGTCACATAATAGGCCACCGGCTTTTTGAGGAAGGCGGGCCTGGCGCCGCCCGCCATCGTCCAGGCGTACCAGTCGAGATGGAGCTTGGGCAGGTCGAGCAGGCTTTCCGGCCCGAACTTGACGCCGCCGACCTCCGCCTGCGGCGTGCGCGTACCGGCATGATCCCAGGGGCCGATGATCAGAAAATGCTTCGCGCGCTGCGCAGGCGCCGCCAGCCGCATATGCGTCTTGTAGAAGGCGAGCGCGCCGGGCTGGTCGCCGTCATAGCTGCCGGTGATCGTCAGGATCGGCATGTCGAGCGCCTGGAACTGCTCCGGGGTCGGCGCATAGCTGTCGTACCAGGCGTCGACCTCGGGGTGGGAGATCCATTCCTCGAGGATCTTCTGATCCCCGCCGAAGACCTTCGGCAACGTGCTGAACGCCTCCCCCTTCTCGAAACGCTCGCGCCACAGCGAGGACCAGAAGAAGGGATCGCCGAAGATACTGGCCTGCGAAGTCTTGCCCGAGGTGAAGGTGAGCCACTGCATCAGATACGGCGCGGCCATGTTGTTGCGCGTCGGGAAATCATAACCCGGATAGGGCGAAGCGACCGGCACGATCGTCACCAGATGCGGCGGCGCTTCCTTGGCGGTCGCCCATTGGTTGTAGCCGGCATAGGAGCCGCCCCACATCGAGACCTTGCCGTTGCACCAGGATTGTTTCGCCATCCATTCGACGACGTCGTGACCGTCCTTCGCCTCCTGGATGAGCGGACGGAACTCCCCGCCCGAATTGCCGCGCCCGCGCACGTCGACGGTCAGGAACGGGAGACCATGCGCCGCGAAATAGACCCCGCGATCATGATAGCTCTGTCCGATATAGGGGGTGAGCGTGACGATACAGGGTGCCGGCGCCGCCTGCCCCTTGGGCAGATAGACGGTGGCGTTGAGTTCGACACCGTCGCGCAGCGGGATCTTGACGCCCCATCGCATCTCGATCTTCGCAGCGTCTGGAGCCGGGGGTGCGGATTGCGCCTGTGCCAACGCCGGCAGCGATACCGCCAGCGCCAATGCCGTTCCGAACAGCTGCAATGCCTTCACCATGACACCCTCGATCCGGCCTTGCGGCCCTTTCATTCTCGTTTCGACAGATTGTCGCGGCGATATGTCCGCCACGCGTTTCACCCCGCACCGGCGCATGGCGCCGGCGCGGGGCGTGCGACCCTCACGGGATCACGGGCAATTCGATGCGGCTCGGATATTTGGCCGAGCTGTAGATGCGCTGCGTCGCCTTCACATAGTCCGACTTCTTCGCGGTGAAGATGTTGGGCACGAAGGTCTGCGGGTTGCGATCGTAGAGCGGGAACCAGCTCGACTGGATCTGCACCATGATGCGGTGGCCCTTCAGGAATTTATGGCTCACCTGAGGCAGCTTGAGCTGATATTCGACCACCTTGTTCGCGGGGATCGCGCTGGGCTTTGACGGATCGTCGCGATAGCGGCCGCGCATGATGTCCATCGAGATCGCCAGTTCATAGCCGCCCATTTCGGGCGCCGCGGGATATTCGGCCGGATAGACGTCGATCAGCTTGACCACCCAGTCGCTGTCGGTGCCGCTGGTCGAAGCGAAGAATTTGGCGATCGGCTGGCCGGCCAGGCGGACATCGTCGGTCAGCACGTCACTCACGAAGGTGACGACGTCGGGACGCGCTTCGGCGAAACGCTGGTCGTCGACCAGCCATTGGCCCCAGCTCGTCTGCGGATTGTAGGTCGAGAGGATCGGCCGCTGGCGATAGGTGACCGGCCGTGCGGGATCGGAGACATATTCGGCGAAGCCGCCGGCCCCGCCCGGCGCGCTCCAGCCCAGTCCGCCGTCCGCCGAAAAATAGATCGACCTGGACTGGGACGGACAGCCGCTGGCGCACGACAGCGGCCAGCGATTATAGCGATGCCATTCGTTGGCGCCGGTTTCGAATGCCGTCACCGGCGCGAGCTTCGCATTCTTTCCGCCGTCCTTCAGATGCTGATCGAAGAAGGGGATCAGCACCTTCTCGCGATACCAGGCGGATGTGTTGCCGTCGAAATCGATCGCCCCCAGCTTCGATCCGTCGAGATTCATGTTCTGGCCGTGGCGCCACGGGCCGATGATCATGAAATTCTCGTCATTGCCCTTGTCCTTGGGCTCCATCGCTTCGTAGACGGCCGGCGCGCCGTAGATATCCTCCTGATCCCACAGGCTGTGGACATGGAGCGTCGGCACCTTGAGCGGCTCCTTCGCCAGGATCCTGTCGAGCGCCTGCTCTTTCCAATAATCGTCATAGGCGGGATGGGCGACCGCTTTCTGGAACACCGGCAGCTTGTCGACGCCGATCAGCTTCGCCATGTCGCTGACCGAACCGGCCTTCAGCCAGCTTTCATAGGTATCCTGCCGATCGAACTGGAGCCCGTAGCGCGACGATTTGTCGGCGCTCATCCGGTAGACCCAGTCGAGAAAGCTCTGGCGATAGGCGCCGTTGTGGAACCAGTCATCGCCGATCCAGCCATCGACCAGCGGGTTGATCGGCACCGCCGCCTTCAGCGCCGGATGCGGATTGACGAGGCTCATCAGCGTGGTGAATCCGCCATAGCTGACGCCGACCGTGCCGACCTTGCCGTTGGTTTCCGGCACGTTCTTCACCAGCCAGTCGATGCTGTCATATGTGTCGGTGGAGTGATCGTTCTTGGTGTCGTTGAGCGGGCCGATCAGCGGCTTGGCGATGATATAGTCGCCTTCGGACTTGTAGCGCCCGCGCACATCCTGGACGACGATGATGTAGCCGGCCGCGGCAAGCTCCGCATAAGCCGTGGGCAACGCCATCGAATAGCGGTTGGACGGCAGGCCGGTGATCGCCTTATCCGCCGAATAAGGCGTGCGCGAGAAGATGATCGGCGCGTTCTTCGCGCCCTTCGGAATCACGATGTTCGCATGCAGCTTCACGCCGTCGCGCATCGGGATCTGCACCTCGCGGATCGTGAAGTCCTTGAGATCGTCCGACGGCTTGAAGCCCGGCGGGATGTCGCTGGTGACCCGGGTCTGCGCCATGGCCGGCACGGCGGCGGCAAGCGCGAGAGCGGACGAAAGCAGGGCCGTGGCGAAGCGGCGAACGATCATGGTGATTCCCCCGGGGATGGTGACGCAACAGCTTACGCCGAATTCTCCGATCGGCAAATCTTTCCACTGAAATCGACCTGATCGCGCCTGAAGCGACATGATCAGGATCGCTCAGCCGAGGGGGTGCCGGTTGAGCAGGGTTTGCCCGGGCAGGGCGCCCGTCGCCCGCGCATCGTGCCAGACCGGTTCGCCATTGACCCAGACGCGGCTTATGCCGGTCGAGAGCGCGCGGGGCGTCTCGATCGACGCATGATCGCGCACTATGTCCGGATCGAAAAGGACCAGATCCGCCGCCTGCCCCGGACGAATCCGGCCGCGATCGCGAAAGCCCATATGATCCGCCGCCAGGCCCGACATCTTGTGAACCGCCTGTTCGAGCGTCAAGACCCCGTCTTCGCGCACATATTTGCGCAGGATGCGACTGAACGATCCGGCGCCGCGCGGATGTCCGCCCCGCATTTCGCCGTCCGAACAGATATTGGCGTGCGGCCAGCGCATCATCGTCGCGATATCCGCCTCGCTCATGCTGGCGGCGATGATGCTTTCATCCTTGTCCGCCGCCACGGCCGTGCGGATCAGTTCGAGATAGAGTTCGGCCGGATCGCGCCCGCGTTCCGCCGCCAGCGCAGCGAGCGTCTTGCCGACGATCGTGGGATCGGCATCATAGACGTTGAAGATCACGCGTTCCGGAACAACGAAATTGCGCAAGGCGAACCGCGCCGCCTCGATATCGTCGAAATCGCGATCGGGCAGCATCACCGTCATGGTGGATTGCCAATATTCGTACGGGTAGATGTCCAGCGTCGCATCGATGCCCTGCGCCCGGGCCGCGTCCAGCCGGTCGAGCAGTTTCCGCGACTGGCCCCATAACGACGCCATGGACAATTTCGCGTGCGAAAGCTGCACCGGCACCCGCGCCTCCCGGCCGATGCGGATCAGTTCGTCGATCGATGCCCAGAGATTGACGTTTTCGCTGCGAATATGGCTGATATAGCGCCCGCCATAAGGCGCGATCGTCTTGCAGAGCGCGACGACCTCGTCCGACGCCGAATAGATGCCGGGATCATAGCCGAGACCGCTCGACAGCCCGATCGCGCCGGCGCGCATATCGGCATCGAGCAACGCCTTCATCCGCTCGATTTCGCCGGTCGTGGCGGCACGCCGGTAATCTTCGCCCATCACCTTCGCGCGCAGGCTGTTATGCCCGCTATAGGATGCGACGTTCACCGCCGCGCCGGTCTTCGCCAGGTCGCCCCATAGCGACCGCAAGGGCAGTGCCGCAGAACCATCCTGCCCGACAACGATCGTGGTCACGCCCTGGCTCAGCAGCGCCGCCGCGTCGGGCGCGTCGGGCAATCCGCGATCATGATGGCTGTGCGTATCGATGAAGCCGGGCGCCAGCACCTGCCCCTGCCCGTCATGCACCGCCTCACCGGCACGCGGCGCGAACGTGGCGCCGATCTCGACGATGCGGCCACCCGCGATCCGCACCGCCGCGCGCCGGGCCGCCGCGCCGGTGCCGTCGATCAGGCGGATATTGGTGATGCATGCGCCCGCCCGGCTGGGGGAACGGCCATGCGCGGCGGAGACCGCGACGATGGATCCCGCCAGCGCCTGTTTGAGAAACCGCCGGCGCGGCATCGCGCCGCCGTCTTCGATAACCGCCATGGCTTGTCTTCTCCGCTCGAACGGGGGCGTGCTATTTCGACAGATATTGATCGTACCATTTGACGATGCGCTGCATCATGTCGCGCACGAAGCTCGGGCGATGGATCGAATGATGCTCGTCGGGATAGATCACCATCTGCGTGGGAACGCGCAGCGTCTTCAACGCCCGGTACATCTGCTCGCTGCCGCTGACCGGCACGTTGAAATCCTTTTCCCCGTGCAGGAACAGTGTGGGGGTGACGATACGATCGGCCTGGAACAGCGGCCGCGACACGCGCAGCCATGTATCCCTGTCGCTCCAGAGCGTTCCGAATTCCAGTTCGTTGCCATGCGCATAAAGATCGGTGCCGTAGAGCGATGTCTTCGTCCCCGATCCCGCGCCCGATATCGCGGCCTTGAAGCGCGTATCGCTGGCGATGATGAAATCGGTCAGGAAGCCGCCATAACTCCAGCCGCCGACACCAAGGCGATCGGGGTCGGCGATGCCCTGGCGGACCAGATGATCGATACCGGCCAGTGAATCGCTGACGTCGCGATTGCCCCAATCGGCGAATATCCCGCGCCCGAATTCGACGCCACGACCGCTGCTGCCGCGATAATTGACCGCCAGCACCGCATAGCCGTTCGCCGCCAGCCATTGCGTGACCGGATCGAACTCGCGGGTATCCTGGCCATAGGGGCCGCCATGGAGCCAGAGGATCGTCGGATAGGATCTCCCCGCGACATAGCCGACGGGTTTCGCCAGCAGACCGGAGACGCGCGTGCCGTCGCCGGCCGTGAACGACACATCCTCCCAGCCCGCCACCGCGATCCCGTCTAGCACGACGGCATTGTGCCGGGTGAGCGCGCGGGGCTTTCCGCTATCCAGCGCGAAGATCTCGGCCGGATGCATGCTCGACGCGGCCAGCACGACCGTCTTGCCGCCCGCGACCTGATAGTCGTGAAGCACCAGTGAGGACGGAGACATGCGGATCGCCTTGCCGCCGGCGACCGGGATCCGCGCCAGATAGCGCTCGCGGTCGTCGTCGACGAGAACATGGACCTCACGCCCATCCGCCGAAAAACGTGCGCGGTTCATATCGCGATCCAGCGCCCGTCCGATCGGCCGGACGACGCCGCCATCGGCCGGAACGATCGCCAGACCGGTTTGATTGTACATCCAGTATTTCGGATCGCTGCCCTGCAGGAACACAATCCGGCGTCCGTCGGGGCTCCAGGCCGGGCCATAATCCGCGCCCGGAAAATCGGTCAATCGCCTGGGCGTGCTGCCGGCGCGCGCTTCGGCGACATGGATGTCGCCATAATCGCTGTGCTGCCAGTCGCGTTCGCGGTTGCTGACAAAGGCGATGCGCGTCCCGTCCGGAGACCAGGCCGGATCGGATTCCTCGAAATCGCCGCCGGCCGTCAATGGCGCGAACGCCCCGGTTTCAGGTTCGAACAGATAGATTCGCGGCGATTTGATGCCCGAATGGAGATAGCCGCTGCCCGCATCCGCCTTGAAGATCACGCGATCGATCACCCAGGGCGATGGTACCGCCGTCGCCGCGCCGTCGCGCGGTTCCTCGGTTCGCTCCGTATGCACCAACGCCAGCCGAGCACCGTCCGGCGACCAGACATAGCTGTCGATGCCACCGGGAATATCGGTGACGCGCCGTTCCGTGCCACTCGCCGCATCGTCGATCAGCCAAAGCTGCGGCCCCCGCGCGTTGGCGCGCAGGAAGCTGATCCGGCGGCCGTCATGGCTCCAGCCTGGCATATGGCCGGTGCCGATCCGCACCGGCGCGCCGCCTTTCACCGCCACTTTCCAGATGCTGGTGCGCGTTTCGTCGCCGCCCGCATCCTTCTCCGTCACGGTATAGACGGCCTGGCTTCCGTCGGGCGAAAGGCGCATGCCCGACACGGTTTGCAGTTTTTCCAGATCCGCGATCCCAACCGCGCGCGATGGCGCCGCGAACGCATGCCCGTCCACCATGACCGCCGTCGACGATATCAACAGGAAGGCGGCATATCTGCGCAGAAACGATCGCAACGGCTTTCGTCCGGCGGCAGCCATGGGTCGATCGGGCATGCTGCGTCACTCCATTTTCGGGGCGCCGGGGCAGGCCCGGCCTTTCGCTCAGGCGTCGAGCATGTCCTTCAGCCAGCGCGACGCCTCGTCGAAAGCGCGGTCCGCGATGCGGGCGACGGAGACGGCTTCTAGGAAGCTGTGCGTCGCGCCGGGATAGATCACCGTCTGCGCCCTGTTTCCGGCGACACGCAGTTTTTCGGCCATGACGCGCGCTTCGTCGAACATCACGTCGCATTCCGGTATCGCGTGGAACGATGGCGGCAGATCGTGGACGTCACCGCGGATCGGGCAGGCGAGCGGATTGAGCGCATCGGCGGGATCGGCGAGATAATTCGCCCAGAACGCGGCCATCTCGCCCGAATCCCACATATAGCCGCCATTGCCGTAGCGATCGTAGGATGGCGTGTCGCAGGCGGCGTCATAGGCGCCGTAATTGAGCAGCATCGCCGACACGGCATCGCCGAGACCGGCATCGCGGAGCATCATGCAGACCGCGAGGGTCATCGCGGCGCCGGCTGAATCGCCGCCGATCGCGATACGGGCCGCGTCGATGCCATAGGCGCCGCCATTGGCGCGCAGCCAGTGCACAACCGCCAGCGTCTCCTCGATCGCGCGGGGAAAGCGCACCTCGGGCGAGAGCGAATAATCGACCGCCACCACGGTAATGCCCGCGCGGCCCGCATATTCGCGCATCAGCCGATCATGGGTGTCGATGCTGAAGATCGTCCAGCCGCCGCCGTGAAGATAGACGAGCGCGGGCTGGGCGCTCGCCCCTTCGGGTTGCAGGATCCGGATCCTCACGCTGCCCTCGTCCATCGGCACCTGGATTTCGGTGGTGCGCGCCATGCGCGGCCCGCCTTCGGTCCAGACGCTGCGCACCTCTTCCGCGATCTTCCGCGCTTCCGGAATCCCGACCGACGCCAATGGGGGATGCTGGCGCCAACGCTCGGACATTCCGCGCACGAATGCGCGGATTTCCGGATCGAGACCGTCGTCGTCGGGCTTCGCTTCGGCCGGAACGCTGACCGGGGAAAGAGAGATGCTCATTCAGGACTCCAGAAAGAAGGAGGCGCGGATCCCCGCTCGTCAGGACAAGCAATCGCCCTGCGCCCCCGGAACATGGGATCGGATTTCAGTATTTTCCGCGAAGCGTGAACATGAAGTTCCGCGGATCGCCGTAGAAATGATTGCCATCGGCACTGCTACCGACGGATCCGGCATAGTATTTCTTGTCGAAGATGTTGTTGAGATTGACGCCAGCCGTCCAGTTTTCGGTAACGCGATAGGTAACTCTTACGTCAGCAACGATATATCCTTTCTTCTTCAGGAATACCGACCATTGATCATCAAGGGGCCGGCGAAGCTTGCTTTGCGCCACGATGCCAAGCCCGACCGACATGCGCCCGTCGTCGAACGGCAGGCAATACAGGGTCCAGAGCTTGGCGAGATGCTTCGGCGTGAAGGTTGCGAAGGGCCTGCCCTGATCGACATCCGCTTTCACATATTTCGTCGTATTGTACGTATAGCCGAAGTTCATGCTCCAGTCGTTCGTGATCTGGCCATTGAGCTGAAGCTCGATGCCGTCGCTGCGCGTTTCACCACCCGCGATGAAGGGAGTCGCCCCGCCCTGGTTCGGCGGACCGGCCGTATCCGCGATCGCGCGATTGACCTCCTGCAAGCGGAAGAATGCGAGCGACGTCGTCAGCCTGCCGCCGTAGAACGCGCCCTTGATCCCGATTTCGTAATTCGTCGCCTTCATCGGCCCCAGCAAATCGCCGTCGCGATTCCTGGCGGTTTGCGGCGTCTGATAATCGGTGAAGCTCGCATAGGCCGACCATGATTTGGAGAAATCCCACACCAGCCCGACCAATGGCGTGAACAGCGAGTCGAGCTTGAGCTTGTCCCCCCAGTCATAGGCGTTGGTGCCCCAGATATATCCGCGGGAATCGGTTTCCCACCAGCTGACGCGGCCGCCCAGCATGACCGTCAGACTGTCGAGCGGCTTGAGCGCGACCTGCCCGAATATGCCGGTCTGCGTGGTGGAGGCCGGAGAATAATATTCGGGAGTCCCCCAATCGGGCCGGGGCACGCTGGTGGGATCGAAATCGAAGATATTGATCCGATTATCGTCGGGTGACGGATAGGCCCATGTCGAGAAGGACCGCGTCGCCTGGTGATTGACGCCCAGCAGCACCCGATGCTCCCGTCCCCAGAAGCGCAGCGGTCCGCTGATCGCCAGATCATAGGCCTGCTGCTTCAGGCGGAACCTCGCCTGTTCGAAGAACAGCCCCATCCAGTCCGCCGCCCCGGCCTGGGTCGCGCGATCGATTCCACCCCAATAATAGGCGTAATTGTTCGAACTCTTGGTATCCAGATAGTTGAACATCCCCTTGATGCTCCAATCGGATCCGAGTTCCTGGTTCAATTCGACGAACGCGTTCTTCGTATTGTAGCGGAACCGGCTCCAGGCCGGGCTCAGCATGGTCGAGCGCGGCAGGCCGATCGAACCGCCATCGGTATAGAATGGCACGCCGGGCGTGTTCGGATGCGCATCCGTATTCTGCCAGTGCGAAGCGACGCGCAACCTCGTCGTCTCGGTCAGATCGGCTTCCAGGGTGCCGAACAGCAGCAATTCCTTGAAATCGGCATAGGGGTAGAAATATTGCTTGCTGTCGTAGGACGCGACGACGCGGCCACGCACCTTGCCATCCTTGTCGAGCGGGCCGGTAACATCGGCGTCGATATGGTAGCGATCCCAACTGCCGGCCGCCACGCCGCCGTTGAACTGGAACGAGTCGAGCGCGCGCTTGCGACGCAGATTGATGGAGCCGAATCCGTTGACGCCATTCAGCAAGCCGTTGGAACCGAGCAGGACTTCGACTGCTTCGTACATCGCCATGTTCGGGCTGGCGATCTGTTCGGCGGCGGTTTCGGTCGTCATGCCGTCATATTGGGTCGACTGGATCACATGGCCGCGCGCATAATAGGTATTCTCGATGCTGCTGTCCGCGCCCAGGACCACGCCCGGCGTCTGCAGCAGCACATCGTCGAGGCTGCGAAGATTCTGGTCCTCGATGCGCCCGGCGTCCATGACGACCACCGACATCGGCGTTTCGCGGATCGAAAGCGGCGTCCGGCCGATGGTGAGGTCGCGCGCCGCGGCATTGCCGACCACGACGATGGCGTCCTGGATTTCCTTCGACTCCTTGTCCTCATCGGCATTGGCCTGGGCCATCGCGGGTGCGGCATGGAACAGCGCGAGCGCGAGCGGCACCGGCGCGGCCATCGACAGAAAGGACCGCTTGAACACGCCCCGGGAGGCGCTGCGACTGGATGAATGGTTGGACATGACTTCTCCCCGTTTTTTGCGTTTGATCGTTCACGCGCCGTCCCAGGGCGCGATGATTGCAAGGCGAGCGAGGCCAACGCGCAAAAGCGCGGCCATCGATCGTGTTCTTCAGATTCCGTTTTTCTTTACGGGTGCGAACGGCGTCAGACGGACATCAAACGCACCAGTTGAACGCGATTGGAAATATTGAGTTTTCTGAATATGGAGGCGACCTGGAACTCGATCGTCCTTCGGGAACGCACCAGCTTTTGCGCGATCTCCGCATTTCTCAGTCCCTGACTGATCAGTATCGCCACATGCCTCTCCCGCGGTGACAATGACTGCAAGGCACTGATCGATTGATCCACCTTGTCCGGCAGATGCGTCTTGCCTTCGGCGCATATGTCGTCTTGTTCGACGAAGGTTACGACATAGCATGGGCTCGACCGGATACTGGGCGTTCCCCAGCTCACGCCGACGCGGATCCAGAAATTCTCGAGGCCGGGATGCCGGATCTGGCCGACCCAGGCGGGGTCGTCGCCGGATCGCCGATCCTCGATCATGCCCCTCAGCGAGGCCGGCAGAGGCTCCGCGGCCCTTGGCAGCGCGGCATTCCAGCGCGCATTGGCCGCGCGGGCGCGGGCATTGCAGAACAGCAATTCGCCGTCACCATCGATCAGCATCACCGGGATCGGCATGTCGAGCATCACCTGCTCGAGAGCGCCATATTTCAGCCGCTCATGATCGAGCATGCGCAGGCGCCGAAGCGCGGTCTCGACATCGAAATACAGCCCCCTCAGCAGATCCATCGCACGTTCGGGCAAGGTCTTGTCCAGGCTGTCCCACCCGATGCTGATGACGGCTTCCAGTTCGCCGTCACGCCAGAAGGCGGATTGCACGAAGTCCTTCCATTCGTGCGATTTCCTCTTCTGTTCGTCGCGGCGCTGCGGTGCCTCCGGATCGGTACGCGCAATCTGGGAATAGCTGTACAGTTTCTCGCGTGGATTTCTCTGCAGATAGGGCGCCGCGATGCTCAGGCTGACGGGCGGACGATATCCGGAATGCCCGGCCTTGCGGGAATGGTACAATGCGCGACGCGGCTGGAAGCCATCGAAATCGAAAAAGAGCTCGCAGGCTTCATAGGGAATCGCGGTGTCGATGATCTCCACGAAGGAATCCCAGAACGAGTTCAGGTCGAACGCCGATTTCAGCTTCGACGGCGAATGGGGCCCTTTCTGCAATCGCTCGATCTTGGACATCTGCATCATGGGATTTCCTCCCTGGCGAGTTCCCCGGTTCTGCGACCGTTCGTGAAACTCGTGTGACGATTCCGATGCACAAAGGTTACGCAGGAATCGCGGCACCAGATAGCGGCGGCAGGTCTGATGTCTTTGCAAGTGGGCCAGCCATGCCGAACGGGGTGAAAGAGCCCCGCCAGGCGGCCGATTACCGCGCCAATCCGGGCATTCGTCGTGGATGGCGGCGCGTCCGATCGGCCTGATGGCCATGCAACGCCCACCGACGAGCCAGCAGTTTATACCTATGCCGAACAGGACTCGCGGTGGGCGGACGATCAATTGGAGGCCGGGGCGGATGGCGCTTTCGCCTGATCGCGCAATTTGCGGAGGCGGACGGCGTCGCTCCAGACATCGTTATATTCGCCCGGATCGTTGATGGCGGCCTCGTAATGGGGAAGCGCTTCGGCATGGCGGCCCATTTCAGTCAACACCTTGCCCAGCCCCTCCTGAAAGTCCGAATATTCGGGGAACAGCGCCGCATGGCGCCGCGCGGTGGCCAGCGCCTCGTCGAGCCGCTTGCGCTTGATCAGCCATTTGACCAGCGTGTCCGCCTCCACCGGCTGGATCGGCACGTCATAGCCGAAGCGGCGCGATCGTGCCGCCCGATGCGCGGCGAGCAACGCCGGAAAATCCTTCTCCGCGACATAGTCGGGATCCTCGGCATCGTGCAGGTTGGTATCGGGCAGCCAGCCCTCATACAGCGCCGACAGCCCGTCATAGAGCGTGCGGTGCGGCGTCGTGCCATGATCGTCGCCGGGATAATAACGGGCTTTCCAGGTCAGGCCGGCGGGCGGATGCGCGGTCATCCAGTCGACCAGCTTCTGGCTGGACTCGCTGATCGTCTTCTCCTTGTCGCCCCAGCTCATGAACAGGAAATGCGGCTGCTTGAGCGTGCCGAGCTTCTGTTCGGCGAGCGTCACATAGGCCTGCTTGTCCCACCATAGCGACGGGCTGACCGCGATATGCGCCTGGAAGGCATCGGGCCGATCGAACAGCGCGATGAAGTTGAACAGTCCGCCCAGCGAATGGCCCATCAGCACACGGTACGGCGCGGTGCGATAATGCGAATCCACCCATGGCATCACCTCGTCCGCCAGGAAGTTCGCGAAGGCGGCGCCACCGCCCACAGGGATGTCCTTGTAATCCTCGCGCGCCTTCTCGTCGTTGACGAACGGCGCGGTCAGGTCGCGCGCGCGGCGCTGCATCGTCGGCACCGCGACCACGATCATCTCGGGAATGCGGCCGCCGGCGCTGAGGAAATCGACGACGCCGGACGCGTGCAGAAAATGATTCCCGCCATCGAGCACGATCAGCACCGGATAATGCTGCTTCGCCCGATCATAATATGCGGGCAGCCGCACCAGGATCTCGCGATCCTCCTTCAGCAGCTTCGAACGGATCACGAAGCGCTGACCGAGCGTGACCGGCCCGGGCTTCACCGCCACTCCGCCGCCCTTTGCCGCCATCGCCGGCTGCAACGGCGCCACGGACACCAGCAACGCAGCGATGCACGCCGCTCTCGACAGTCTTACAAACGCGCGAGAAATCAAATTATTCCTGCAAATAAAATCACCCATATAAAGCACCCACCCTTAAGTATTTTCACCTAACATATCTCATACGACACACACCCACCTATCACAGCGCGAGTATATCAATAAAGATCATTGTAAACTCTCTGACATCGGCGCAAATACCTCACCGACGAACGCGACATCTTATTCTCTCGCCTCTCGAAAACATCGAAATTGGGAAAAGATCGAGAATCAGGCATTTATACGGATGCGGCATATCCCTCCCGGCCGCTAGGACGATGACGACCTTCCGCAAGCAAGGCCCGATCATCCATGAGCGTACAGACAATCGCGACATCAGCCCCTCCGTCCAGGACAGGCGTTTCATACTCGCTTCGCAAGCCCTATCTTCTCTTCATCGGCGACGCCCCTTCGGCCGGCCACGCCAAGACGGCGTTCGGCATCCGCGACTGGGCGCCCGACACCGTATTGGCGCAATGGCGCCTTCCCGGATGCCGCACGGATCTGGAGTTGCCTGAAATGGACGCCGCGACGGCCGCCGCCAACGGCGCCGCATCGCTGGTGATCGGAATCGCGCCCGCCGGCGGCCGGATTCCGGCGCACTGGATCGATTGCCTTGTCGCCGCCGCCGATGCGGGCCTGGATATCGTCGCCGGGCTCCACAGCCGACTGAACGATAATCCCGAACTCGTCGCGGCGGCGCGGCGCAACGGCATCGCGCTGATCGACGTGCGCGAGCCGCCGAAGGGCATCGCCGTCGCCACCGGCGACAAGCGGCCGGGCAAGCGCCTGCTGACGGTCGGCAGCGACTGTGCGCTCGGCAAGAAATACACCGCGCTCTCGCTGGCGAAGGCCATGCGCCAGGCCGGCATCGATGCCGATTTCCGGGCCACCGGACAAACCGGTATCCTTATCGCCGGCCAGGGCCTTCCGATGGACGCGGTGGTCGTCGACTTCGCGGCCGGCGCGGCGGAGGCGCTTTCGCCCGACGCCGCCCCCGATCACTGGGATATCATCGAAGGCCAGGGTTCGCTGATCCACCCCGCTTATGCGGGCGTCACCCTCGCCCTGATCCACGGGTCCCAGCCCGATGCGCTCGTGCTCTGCCACGAAGCCGGCCGCGCCCATATCAACGATCAGCCGGCCATCCGGATTCCGCCGCTCGATCAGCTCGCTGAGATGTATCTGCAGGCCGCGCGGTTGACCAATCCCGGCGTGCGGCTGGTCGGCGCCAGCCTGAACACCTCGCGCCTCGACGAAGGCGCCAGCGAACGGGCGCTAGACGAAGCGGAGGATCTGCTTCAGGTTCCGAGCTTCGATCCCCTTCGCACCTCTCCGGATGCGATCATCAGCAAATTGCAGGCGCCATGACACGAAAACTGGACGTTCAACCGATCTCCTGGCCCCTGAAGGAGCCTTTCGCCATTTCTCGCGGTGTGCAGACCACATCCGAGGTCGTGGTGGTTCGCCTTCATGAACAGGGTGTTCTCGCCCTGGGCGAAGCCGCCGGCGTGGATTATCACGGCGAGACGCCGGAAAGCATGCAAGCGCAGATCGAAGCCGTTCGCGGCGAGATCGAAGCCGGCGCCGGCCGGCAGGATCTGCTGTCGCTGCTGCCCCCGGGCGGTGCGCGCAATGCGCTGGACGGCGCCTTGTGGGATCTGGAAGCCAAGCTTGGCGGCACCCGCGCCTGGGAGAAGGCCGGCGTCGGCAGCGGCGGCCCGATCACCACCGCCATCACGATCGGGATCCGCGATATCGCCGGCTATGAGGCGCGCGCGCGGGAATTGCACCGCTACCCCTGGATCAAGATCAAGGTGGCGGCCGACGATCCCATCGCCTGTATCGAAGCCGTGCATCGCGGCGCGCCGTCGTCGCGGCTGGTCGTCGATCCGAACCAGGCATGGAGTGTCGAGCAATTGAAGACGTTCGCCCCGCATCTGGCGGGATTGGGCGTCGCGCTGCTCGAACAGCCCGTGCCCGTCGACGGAGACGACGGCTTGATCGACTTCGCCAGCCCCGTGCCGATCTGCGCCGACGAAGCGATCGACACCGTCGCCGATCTGCCGCACCTGAAAGGCCGGTACGACTTCGTCAACATCAAGCTGGACAAGACCGGCGGGCTGACAGCCGCGCTCGAACTCGCAAGGGCCGCGCAGGATCAGGGCTTCAAACTGATGGTCGGGTGCATGGTCGGCGGCTCGGTCGCGATGGCGCCGGCGATGATCCTCGGACAGATCTGCGAAATCCGCGACCTGGACGGACCGCTGCTGCAAAGCAGGGATTGGGACAATGGCATCGTCTATGAGGACGGCGCCATGACACCACCCTGGCCGGACTTCTGGGGCTGACGACAGCCCTACACACCGCTTCCGCCACCCGGTTTCATAAAGGCGGGCGCCCGCAGGGGCGCTCGGCCTCCACAGCGAGAATGGACGATCCGATGACGAGACCTGGCCTCTGTATCGCTCTCAGCCTTTGCCTGACCGGAACCGCGCATGCGGAGCCGCGGAAGGAAGCCGTGGACGCGATCTTCGCGCCCTGGGCGAGCAGCACGAGCCCGGGCTGCGCCGTCGGCGTGACCCGTGACGGCAGATCCGTCTTCCAGGCGGGCTACGGCATGGCCGACCTCGAACAGGGCGTGGCGAACCGGCCGGATACGGTGTTCAACATCGCGTCGCTGTCGAAGCATTTCACCACCACCGCCGTCGAGCTTCTCGCGCAGCAGGGGAAATTGTCCTGGGACGACGATATCCGCAAATATGTGCCGGAAATTCCCGAATATGGCCGCCCGATCACCCTGCGCCATCTCGCCAATCATACCAGCGGCATCCGCGATTTCCTGACATTGCTGGAATTCTCGGGCTGGAACTGGCTCGACGCGGTCACCGAGGAAAAGATCCTCGGCCTCATCGCCCGTCAGAAGCAGCTGAACTTCCCGACCGGAACGGCCTATACCTACAGCAATTCGGGCTATGTGCTGCTGGGGATCGTGGTCAAGCGCGTCGCCGGCCAGCCGCTCGGTGAGTTTCTCGGCCGCAACGTGTTCGAACCGATGGGCATGCTGCACACCCGCGTCTACGACGACCGCCAGATGATCATGAAGAACCGCGCGCCCGGCCATTATATGCGCGACGACGGCAAGGGCTTCGCGATCTGGCGCCCCACCTATGACCAGATCCAGGGCGACGGCGCGGTGCTGACCTCCGTCCAGGACATGGCGATCTGGTCGAACAATTTCCTCCACCCATCGCTCGGCCCCAATCCCCAGGCGCTGGTGGACGCGCTGCGGACGCCCGGAGTCTTCAACGACGGCAAGCCGGCCCGGGCGGACGAGGGCTCGCCCACCTATGCGCTGGGCCTCACCGTCGGAGAGTATCGCGGCCTGCCCGTGGTCAGCCATTCCGGCGGCATTCCGGGCTATGCGACGAACATGCTGCTTTTCCCCGCGCAAAAGCTCGCGGTCACCGTCCTCTGCAATCTGGGCGGCGCGCCCGCGACCAATCTGAGCCGCGCGGTGGCGGACCTGTATCTGCCCCAGGATCTGCTGAGGGGCCCACCAACGGAACAGCCCAAACCGCGATATCGCGGATCGGTCGACCAGACGGCCAAATCACCGCCCTATGTGCTGGAAAAGCCCTATTCGCTGCAGGATTATGCAGGTCGCTACGCAAGCGCGGAACTCGACGCCGATCATATCTTGTCCGCCGCAGGCAACGGCCTCGATCTCCGCGTCGGCTTTCTGCCGGCGACGCACTTCGCTCCTCAGGGCAAGGACATATTCTTCGGCGACGGCGTCACGCTGACCTTCGCCCGCGACAGAAGCCGGAAGGTTACCGGCTATACGCTCAAGGCCGGGCGGGCGCAGGGGCTCCTGCTCGCCCGCACACGGTAGCGATCCGGTAACGTCGCGAGAATCAGGCCTTCACGATCGTCCCGCATAAAGGCTGGGCGATCGCCCGAAGGTCCGCGTGAACATGGCAGTAAAGGCGCTCGGGCTCTCATAGCCGACGTCGAAGGCGACCGAAGCCACCGAATGGCCGGCCTCGAGAAGCGAGATCGCCTCCAGCAGCCGCACCTGCTGGCGCCAGAGCGCGAAACCCATGCCGAGTTCCTCGCGAAACAGGCGGGTGAAGCTGCGCCGGCTCATCCCCACCAGCGACGCCCAATCGTCGATCACCCGCGCATCCGCTGGATTGTCGAGGATCGCGCGGCACACGCGCGCCAGCCGCCGATCCGTGGGAATGGTGACGTGGTAGGAGATGGTGGACATCCGCCTGATCTCCTCGAGCAGCACGCCGACGATACGCCCTTCCCGGCTGTCGACATCATAGTCACACGAAAACCCCACCGCCTCGACGATCAGCGCACGCAACAGGTTGGAAACTTCGAGGACGCGGCATTTCGATGGCTCGAGATCATAGACATTGTCGATATAGAGCGTGCGTAGCGACGCCGATCCGCGATAGCGCACCTCATGCCTGCAATCGGTGGGAATCCACATGGCCCGGTTGGTCGGGATGATGAAGCTGCAGCGTTCGGTCGTTACTTCCATGACGCCGGATATGGCGTAGAGGAGCTGCGCCTTGGGGTGGCTGTGCATCGGATCGACGAAGCCCGAGATATATTCGTTGCCGAGCCCCACGACCGGCAATTCATCGCTGATGACATCTTCGCTTCGAATCATGCGACTCAGCCCGCCAACATGGATTGTGCAATGCACATTGCACCCGAAACGACCGGTCCGGGCAAGCCCTTCGGCATATATCGAAGGGGCGAATGCCGCCGGATTCGCCCGGTCCGGCGCTGCCGTTGAGGTTTGTTGGAAAATGCGCCTCCGGCGCATTGCCGCACCGCCCTCCACAGGCATTCCAACGATGCTTCGCATCGCCGGAACCTTCGCCTGTTCCGCCCGCTCCCCCACCCGGCCTCCCAACGGCAGTATGTTCTGGGAGGCTGGGTGGGGGAGCGGGCCGGTGCCGCTTCAAAATTGCGCCTTCAGGCCTTCACCAGCGGCAGTGCAGTCGTCGGCTTGCCGGTGAGCGCGAGCAGCGCGTTGGCGACGGCCGGCCCGATCACCGGGGTCCCCGGTTCGCCCGCGCCGGCCGGAGTCCGCGTCGACGGCAGGATATGGACCTCGACGATCGGCGCCTCCTCCAGGCGGAGCACGCGATACCCGTCGAAATTCCGGTTCTGGACGATGCCGTCCTCGATCTTCACGTCGCCGAACAGCGTGTAGGACAGGCCATACATGATGCCGCCCTCCATCTGCGCGCGCACCTGATCGGGCGCGACCGCGATGCCGCAATCGATCGCGACCACCACGCGGCGGACGCGCGGCTCGCCATTCACCAGGCTGACCTCGGCGATATTGGCGACGGTCGATCCGAAGCATTCATGCACCGCGACGCCGCGCGCCCAGCCCTTCTCGATCGGCTTGCCCCAGCCCGCCTTCTGGGCGGCGAGATCGAGCACGGCGAGGTGCGATTCCGCCTTGGCCTTGGCATAGAGCGCGCGGCGATAGGCGACCGGATCCACCTTCGCGCGATGTGCAAGCTGGTCGATCGCATGCTCCATCATCATCGCGGTATGCGTGGCGCCCACCGAGCGCAGCCACATCACCGGAACCTTGGTCTCCGGATGGAAAGCCCTGGCATCGACCACAGGCGTCGCCTTCAGATAGGGGGAGCCCTGCACGCCCTCCACGCCGGTGCTGTCGACACCGTCCTTGATGACCATCTCGAACGGCGTGCCGCGCATCAGCGACGCGGTGACGATGCGATGCTCCCACGCCGAAGGATAGCCGGCCGCATCGACCGCGACGCGCGCGCGATGATGGGTGAGCGGTCGATAATAGCCGCCGCCCATATCGTCCTCACGCGTCCAGACCAGCTTGACCGGACGGCCCTTCATCCGCCGCGCGACCTCCACGGCTTCCTTCTGATAATCCGCCGTCGCCACCGAGCGCCGCCCGAAGCTGCCGCCGGCGGGCAGGGTCTCGATCTCGACATCGGACGGATCGCAGCCGAGCAGGGCGGCGATGACATTCTGGTCCATCGTCTGGCTCTGGCAGCCGAAGGTGAGCTTCGCGCCCTTCTCCTTCACCAGCGCGACGCAGTTCATCGGCTCCATCGAGGCATGGGCGAGGAAGGGCTGCGTCATGTCGATGTCGAGCGTGCGCGCCGGATCGTCGAACGCCTTGGCGGCATCGCCGCGCTGGTCGAACGGCGCCCATTGCACGGCTTCCGTGCCATGCGCCATCGCGCGATATTGCTCGGCGATCGCGCCCGACGAACGCTTCTCCGCCTTGTCGTCGTTCCACTGGACGACCAGCGCGTCGCGTCCGGCGATCGCGGCGTGGGTGTTGCTCGCAACCACCGCGACGCCGCTGGGGATCTGCACGACATCGACGACGCCCGCGACCTTGCGCGCCGCCTTGTCGTCGAACGACGCGACCGTTCCGCCGAAGCGCGGCGAATGCGCGACGACGGCGATCAGCATGCCCGGCGACTGCACATCCTGGGTGAAGCGCGCCGTGCCGGTGGACTTGGCGCGCGCATCGAGCCGGGTGACGCGATTGGTGCCGATCAGCTTGTAGGCGCTCGCCGGCTTGAGCTTGGGCTCGGCGGGCGGCGTCACCTTCGCCGCCGCGGCGACCAATCGGCCGAAACCGCTGTGCTTGCCGCTTCCCGCATGGCTGAGGATGCCGTTTTCCACCGTGATCTCGGCGGCCGGCACACCCCATTCGGCGGCGGCGGCGGAAACGAACATCGCGCGCGCAGCGGCCCCTGCCTTGCGGAGCTGATCCCAACTGTCGGTGATGCTGCCCGATCCGCCCGTCAACTGGATGCCGAAGCCACCGCGCGCATAGAGCTTCACATCGGCGGCGGCATTCTCGACCGAGACCTTCGACCAGTCGGCATCGAGCTCCTCGGCGACCAGCGCGGCAAGACCGCTCTGCGCGCCCTGGCCAAGCTCCGAGAATTTGGCGATCACGGTGACGCTGTCATCGGGCGCGATACGGACAAAAGGCCCGAACGCCACGAAATCGGCTTCGTCGGCGACCGCCGCCAGCGCGGGCGTGCCACCGACCACCAGGGTGCCGCCGACGAGGAGCGCGCCGATCAGCAGTTCGCGGCGCGAGGCGCCGATACGTTCGTGCCCGCTCATGCCGCCACTCCCGCCGCATCCTTGATCGCCGCCACGATGCGATTGTAGCAGCCGCAGCGGCAGATATTGCCGTTCATCGCCTCGACGATCTCGGCATCGTTCGGCTTGGGCTTGGTCGCGAGCAGCGCCGCAGCGCTCATGATCTGGCCGGACTGGCAATAGCCGCATTGCGGCACATTATGGCGTTCCCACGCAGCCTGGAGCGGATGCTTCGCCTCCAGCCCCTCGATCGTGGTGATGCGCATGCCCTGCGCCATCTCGACCGTGGTGACGCAGGATCGGATGGCCTCGCCATCGGCATGGACGGTGCAGGCGCCGCATTGCGCGATGCCGCAGCCGAACTTGGTGCCCGTCAGCCCCATCTCGTCGCGCAGCACCCAGAGCAGAGGCGTATCGGCCGCCGCGCTGATCTCGCGATCCTTGCCGTTGATGTTGAGTTTCGTCACCTGTCCCGTCCCCGTTTCAAATCCGGTCCATCCCTCGATTCGCCGGTCATTTCGTCAATCCTTGCAGCCATCCTATGCCATTCCGGTGCAAGCGGGAATTCCGCTTTTCCAGAACTTTCGGACGCTGCCGGTCAGTTCGCGTCCTCGAGCAGGCGGCGCGCGATCACCTGCGCCTGGATCTCGCCCGCGCCTTCGAAGATGTTGAGGATACGCGCGTCGGCGAGCAGGCGGCTCGCCACGAATTCCTCGGCGAAACCATTGCCGCCATGGATCTGCAGCGCATTGTCCGCCGCTGCCCAGGCGACCCGCGCGGCGATCAGCTTCGCCATGCCGGCTTCCAGGTCGCAGCGCTTGCCTTCATCCTTCCGGCGCGCCGCGAAATAGGTGAGCTGTCGCACGCCCATGATCTCCGCCGCCATCATCGCCAGCTTGTTGGCGACACGCGGGAATTCGAAGATCGGCCGTCCGAATTGCCGCCGCGCCAATGCATAGCCAAGACCGGTGTCGAGCGCGGCCTGGGCGACACCCACCGCACGCGCGGCGGTCTGGATGCGCGCGCTTTCGAACGTCGCCATCAACTGCTTGAAGCCCTGCCCTTCGACACCGCCGAGCAGATTGGCGCGATCGACGCGAAAGCCGTCAAAGCCGATCTCATATTCCTTCATGCCGCGATAGCCGATCACGCCGATCTCGCCGCCGCTCATGCCCTTGGCCGGGAACGGATCCTCCACCGTGCCGCGCGGCTTGGGCGCCAGCAGCATGGAGAGGCCGCGGTGATCCGTCGCCGCCGGATCGGTGCGCACCAGCAATGTCATCATGTCGGCACGCGCGGCATGGGTGATCCATGTCTTGGCGCCCGAAACGACATAATGATCGCCGGCGATCGCCGCGCGCGTGCGCAAGGCACCCAGATCGGATCCGGTATCGGGTTCGGTGAACACCGCCGTCGGCAATATCCGCGCGCTTGCGATCAACGGCAGCCAGTGACGCTTCTGCGCCTCGGTGCCCCCCGACAGGATCAGCTCCCCGGCGATTTCCGAACGCGTCGCCAGAGATCCGACGCCGATCCATCCGCGCGACAATTCCTCGGAGACGACGCACATGGCGGTCTTCCCCATGCCATGGCCGCCATAATCCTCGTCGATGGTCAGGCCGAACACCCCCATCTCGCCCAGTTCCTCGACCAGCGGCAGCGGGATTAACGCATTGTCGAGATGCCATTGCTGGGCATGGGGAGCGACCTTCTCCCGCGCGAAGAGGTAGAACTGCTCCCTGACCATCTCGAGCGTGTCGTCGAGGCCGGTAATCTCGACGGTGGCGTTGCCCGATGCCAGGGCTATGCGCGCGGCGGCGGCACTCTTGACCGACCGGGTCGTGCCTTCGCGCGCCAGCCGCCCCAGCGCGGGCGCTTCCAGATGCCTCAACGTTACCGGATCGGCGGTCAGATCTTCGGGGCGGACGATCTCGCCCTGGTTCATGGGGATGCCGCCGGTCAGTTGCCGCGCATATTCACCGAACAGCAATTGCGACAGCAGCGCCTCGGTCTCGCCGAACCGGCCATCCGCCGAAAGTCGCTCGGCCCAGCCGGCAACCTGATTGAGCAGCTCGGCATAAGCGGCGTACCAGCCGAAACCGTGGACGAGATGCTGTTCCTCATCCGCACGCCGGCGATCGATCCGCCCATCGATCGATATGCGCGCAGCCACTGCCGGGCGGACGGCGACCATAAAGGCCTGCGCCGCCCCGGCCGCACCGCGCAGCAATGCGACAAGTTCGGCCCCGCCAAGCACCGGCGCATCGAACGGCTCGATCGCCATCCCGTCCCATCTTCGCTCCACGGGCCGATGACGGACGGCATCGCCCGCAATGGCCGTGCATCAATCCGAAAAAGGGGCCGCACATATGCGGCCCCTTCACAGGCTCAAGCCTGACGCTTGCCGGTCAGCGGGAAACTGCCGAACGCGCCGGCGCCGGCGCTGCCCGTCAGCGAATCGCCGTCCACCGTCGCCTCGCAATCGAGCGTCATCGGCATGGGCACCTTGATGTTCATCTTCCACTTCAGCGTGTCGCCATCGACCACGCCGTCCTCGACATCGAGCGAGCCGAGCGCACCGGACATGCTGCCCGTGAAGCTGCTCCCGTCGCTCTGCACGGTCAGCACCGCATTCTGATCGCCCAGCGGCGACTTGATCGTGCAATCCCAGGCGCCATCGACATTGGCCATTCGGTCGTCTCCCACAAAATGCTCCGGCAACGGCCGGAGCCAGCGTCTTCCTTATCGCCTTCGGACGATGGCGGCTATTGCGCCGCCACCACTTCGACGGGCAATCCCAGCGTATCGAGCTGCGGCTTCACTTTCGCGGCATCGCCCACCACGATCCAGGTCAACTGGTCGGGCTTGATCGCGCCGCGCGCCGCCTTGTCGAGATCAGCCGCGGTAAGCGCGCGATAGCGATCGGCGAGCGTGTCGTAATAATCGTCCGAACGCTGGAACAGATCGTTGCGCTGCATGCCGCCCAGCACGTCGGCGGCGGTTTCGTAGCTGCCCGGAAGCTCGCGGATGCTGCCGTTCTTGGTGCGCTCCAGCTCCTCCGCCGTTACGCCCTTGGGCCCCAGGAACGCCTGATATTGCTCGCGCAGCGCAGCGATGGCGAGTCCGGTCTTGTCGGCCTGGACGGGCGCGAAGATCATATAGGGCATGTCGTTGGCGAAGCGGCTGATCTGCGCGCCGACGCCATAAGACCATCCCTTGGTCTCACGCAGGTCCATGTTGATACGCGACAGGAAACTGCCGCCGAGCACGTCGTTCGCTGCCAGCAGGTCGGTGATCTCGGCATTGCCCTTGAGCGGCAGGATCTCGCCCGCCAGGATCAGCGACTGCGGTGAATCCTTGCGGTCGATCAACACGATGCGCGGCTTGGCGGCGGGGATCGCGGCATCGAAATTCTTGGCGCCTGCCGCCCCGTCGCTCGCCCATTTGCCGAAGCGCGCCTCCAGCAGGGACTGGATCTTCGCCAGCGGCTGATCGCTGACCACGAAGATCTTCGCCTTTTCCGGGCGGAACCAGGCGCGATGGAAGGCGAGCAGATCGTCGCGCGTCACCTGCGCCACCGCCGCCGGATCGCCGGTGCCGGTGGCAGGCACGCCATAAGGGTGCGCCTTGCCGAACAGCAAAGGCGGCAACTGGCGCAGCGCGATGCTTTGCGGCTGCGTCATCTCCTGCGCGATCCGCGCGAGCTGCTGGCCGCGCAGCCGTTCGACCTCCGAGGGATCGAAAGCCGGATGCTGGACGACATCGGCGAACAGGTCGAGCGAAGGCGCCAGATTGTCGGACAGCGCGAACAGCGACACGGTCGTGCGATCCATCGAGGAACCGGCGTTGATGCCCGCGCCCAGCCGTTCCTGACGCTCAGCGATCTGCACGGAATTGAGGCTGGTGGTACCTTCTTCGAGCAGCGCCAGCATCAGCGACTGGGTGCCGAGCTTCGCCTTGGGATCGGCGGCATTGCCCGCGTCGAACGACAGAGCGATCTGGGTGATCGGCACCGCGGCGCGGTTGGCGTAGATCAGCTCGACACCGTTGGAGAGCTTCGCGCGCGTCACCTGCGGGAAATCGAGATCGGCGATCGGGCCGACTTCGGGCAGTTTCGAACGATCGACCGCGGTCAGCGGCGCGGCGCCGCTCGCCGACGCATCCTCGGGTGCGATCTTCGACGGCGCGGCCATCGGCTTCTCGACCGCGCTCGGCGCACGATAATAGGATGGCGCGAAGGTCGCGCCGCCGCTGGGCGCGCCCTTGGCTTCGTCATAGGCCGCGCGCTCGCCGGGGATCACGGTCAGCGCATAGACCGGACGGCTCAGCCACTTGCCCATCGCGGCGCGCACCTCGGCGGGCGTCACCTTGGCATAGGCGGCGAGCTGCTTCTTGTAGAATTGCGGATCGTTCGAATAGAGCGCGCCCTCGGCGAGCGCGACGGCCTTGCCGCCGAAACCACCCACCGATTCAAGCCCGGCGATCCGCCCCGCCACCACGCGGGTGGCGACGCGCTCGACTTCGTCCGCCGTCGGCCCGGCCTTCACGAAATCGGAGATGATCGTGTCCAGGCGCTTCGATACCGCCTCCGCATCGACGCCGGGCTTGACGTCGACCTGCACCTCGAACTGGCTGATGTTCGCGAATTCCTGGAGATTGGCGGAAACGCGCACCGCGCTCTTTTCCTGGCGGACCAGGATATTGTCGAGCCGCGAGCTCGACAGGCCGCCCAGCACCGTCGCGCCGACCGCGAGCGGCACCGTATCCTTGTCGTTGAGGCCGGGCACGATCCAGGTGCGATAGATCCGCGTCTGCGCGACGCGATCCTTCATCACCTCGTCCTTGCGCGCGGCGAGCGTCGGCACCGGTGCGTTGACCGGGGCGGTCTGCGGCCCACGCGCGATATCGCCGAAATATTTCTCCATCAGCGGCCGCGCCGTCTTCGCATCGATGTCGCCGGCGAGCACGATGATCGCATTGTTCGGCCCATAATGGCTGCGGAACCAGTTCTTCACATCCTCCAGGCTGGCGGCGTCGAGATCCGCCATCGAACCGATCGTCGAATGGCCATAGGGATGATCGGGCGAGAAGAGCGCGGCGATCTGCGCATATTCGACCAGGCCATAGGGCTGGTTGTCGCCCTGGCGCTTCTCGTTCTGGACGACGCCGCGCTGGTTATCGAGCTTGTCCTGCGTCACCGCGCCGAGCAGATGCCCCATGCGATCGGATTCGAGGAACAGCGCGCGCTCCAGCGCCGGCGTCGGCACCGTCTCGAAATAATTGGTGCGATCGAACCATGTGGTACCGTTGAAATCGGTCGCGCCCACTTGCTGGAGCGGCTCGAAGAAATCGCCCGGCGCGTTTTCCGATCCATTGAACATCAGATGTTCGAACAGATGCGCGAACCCCGTCTTGCCCTTGGGCTCGTGCTTCGACCCGACATCGTACCAGACCGACACCGCTACGATCGGGGCCTTGCGATCGGTATGGACGAACACGCGCAGGCCGTTGGCCAGCGTGAACGCCTCGTACGGAATATCGACTTTCTTGACGAGCGTCGCGACCGGGACGGGTTTCGATCCCGATTGCGCGGAAGCGGGCAGCACGGTGAGCACAAGAAAGGGAACGGCGGCAAGGCCGGTAATCAGGCGACGCATCAAGAAAAGATCCTTGTTCAAAACGTAATCGAACAATAGCAGCCACCGGACAAGTCGCAAGCCAACTGGACCGGTTGGCCACCAACGTACGACACAGTTCGGCGAACGACATTGACCGGGGCACGATTTGCGATATCGCCGCGCGCTTCTTCTTATTCGGAACTGGGACAATCCAACTATGCGCGTCGCATCGCTCCTTGCAGGAATCGGCCTGTTTTCCCTTTCTGCCGCCGCGATCGCGCAACAGGCGGAACCGGTCTTCACCCCCGAAGCCGTGCGCGCCCATGTCGAATTCCTGTCCGACGACCTGCTCGAAGGGCGCGACACCGGCAGCAAGGGTTACGAGATCGCGGCGCGCTATGTCGCGACGCGGTTCGAGGCCCTGGGCCTGAAGCCCGCCGGCGAGAATGGCGGCTGGTACCAGCAGGTGGGCCTGCAGCAGACCGACCCCGGCGCCAATCCCGGCACGGTGACGGTGAGCGGCCCCGCCGGCGAAAAGAGCTGGGCGCATGCCACCGACGTGCTGGTCGGGCTCAGCGCGCGCGAGCCCAGGCTCGACGTGTCGGCGCCCCTGGTGTTCGTCGGCTATGGCATCGAGAATGCCCGGCTCGGCCTCGACGACTATCGCGGGCTCGACGTGAAGGGGAAGATCGTCGTCACGCTGCAAGGCTATCCCAAGGGACTGCCGAGCGAGGAAGGCGCGCATGTCAGCGCCACCAAGGCCGAGGCCGCCGAACGCCACGGCGCGATCGGCATGGTCAGCATCGCGACGCTGCAATCGGCGAAGGCGCGGCCCTGGGAGAAGATCGTCCATTTCGCGGATGAACCCGGCTTCGCCTGGGTCTCCCCCGACGGCAAGCCCAACAGTTCCGCGCCCGGCATCCGCGCCAGCGCCATGCTCAACGCGCCGGCGGCCGAGGCGGTGTTCGCGGGCGCGCCGCGCACGCTGGCCCGGATCCGCGCGGAGGCCGACAAGGCCGGCGGCAAGCCCAAGGGCTTCGCGCTCAAGACCAGCATCCGCATCCAGGGCGAGAGCACCACGAAGCGCGTCACCAGCCCCAATGTCGCAGCGATCCTGCCGGGATCGGACCCGAAACTGGCAGCCGAATATGTCGTGCTCTCCGCGCATCTCGACCATATCGGTCTGGCCAGCGCCAAGCCCGGCGACACGGCGGAGACCGACCGGATCAACAATGGCGCGCTCGACAATGCCGCCGGCATCGCAACGATGCTCGAAGTCGCGCGCGCCGCGGCTGAATCGCCGGACAAGCCGCGCCGCTCGATCATCTTCCTGGCCTCCACCGGCGAGGAAAAGGGCCTGATCGGCGCCGATTATTTCGCGCGCCACCCGACCGTGCCGGCCGACAGGATCGTCGGCAATGTCGATCTGGACATGCCGCTGCTGCTCTATCCCTTCACCGACGTCATCGCCTTCGGCGCCGATCACAGCTCGTTGGGCGCGATGGTCGCCAAGGCGGTCGCGCCGATGGGCGTCAAGCTCTCGCCCGATCCGATGCCGCAGGAAGGCATCTTCACGCGTTCGGACCATTATATGTTCGTCCGCCAGGGCGTACCAGCGGTGTTCCTGGCGACGGGCTTCGCCAATGGCGGCGAAAAGGCCTGGGGCGAGTTCCTGTCGGGCAATTATCATCACCCGGGCGACGACATGATGCAGAAGATCGACTGGCAGGCCGGCGCCCGCTTCGCCGAGGCCAATTACCGCATCACCCGCGCCATGGCCGACGCCGACACGCCGCCACTGTGGATCGAGGGCGATTTCTTCGGCGATACATTCGCGGCGGGCAAGCAGCGCGCACCGAAGGCCGGCAAATAAGGAGGCCTCCCCTCGACGGCACCGGTCCCCCCGAATAGTCTCTTCGGAACCCGCGAACGCATAAGGGTTTTTGCGAATAGGGGGATCGGCCCCGGCGATGCATGTCGGCAGTGACGAATATGCATCGCCCGGGCCTTGTGTTGCATTAAAGCAACACCATATCGGCGCCGACCTGACAAAGGGGACGACATGAACCTCGAGAAATTCACCGACCGCGCCAAGGGTTTCCTGCAATCGGCGCAGACCGTGGCGATCCGGATGAGCCATCAGCGGATCAGCCCGGAACATCTGTTGAAGGCCCTGCTCGAAGACGAACAGGGCATGGCATCCGGCCTGATCAAGGCGGCCGGCGGCAATGCGCCCGTGGCGCTCGCGGAAACCGACAAGGCGCTCGCCAAGCTGCCCGCCGTCTCCGGCGGCGGCGCGCAACAGGCGCCGGGGCTGGACAATGATCTGGTCCGTGTCCTCGATCAGGCCGAGCAGATCGCGGGCAAGGCTGGCGATTCCTATGTGACCGTCGAGCGGATGCTGCTGGCGCTGGTGCTCGCCACCACGACCGCCGCCGGCAAGGCGCTGGCCGCCGCCGGCGTGACCGCCGAGGGGCTGAATGCCGCGATCGAGCAGCTTCGCGGCGGCCGCACCGCCGATACCGCCGGCGCCGAGGATCGCTACGACGCGCTCAAGAAATTCGCGCGCGACCTGACCGACGCGGCGCGCGACGGCAAGCTTGATCCGGTGATCGGCCGCGACGAGGAAATCCGCCGGACGATCCAGATCCTGGCGCGCCGCACCAAGAACAATCCCGTGCTGATCGGCGAACCCGGCGTCGGCAAGACCGCGATCGCCGAGGGACTGGCGCTGCGCATCGCCAATGGCGACGTGCCCGACTCGCTGAAGGATCGCCGCCTGATGGCGCTCGACATGGGCAGCCTGATCGCGGGCGCCAAATATCGCGGCGAATTCGAGGAGCGGCTGAAAGGCGTGCTCGATGAAGTGCGCGGCGCCGAGGGCGACATCATCCTGTTCATCGACGAGATGCACACGCTGATCGGCGCCGGCAAGGGCGAAGGCGCGATGGATGCGTCCAACCTGCTGAAGCCCGCGCTGGCGCGCGGCGAACTGCACTGCATCGGCGCGACCACGCTCGACGAATATCAGAAATATGTCGAGAAGGACCCCGCGCTCCAGCGGCGTTTCCAGCCGGTGTTCGTCGGCGAGCCGACCGTGGAGGACACGATCTCGATCCTGCGCGGCCTCAAGGAGAAATACGAGCTGCACCACGGCGTGCGCATCACCGATGGCGCGATCGTGTCGGCGGCGACGCTTTCCAATCGCTATATCACCGACCGGTTCCTGCCCGACAAGGCGATCGACCTGATGGACGAGGCGGCGTCCCGCCTGCGCATGGAGGTCGAATCCAAGCCCGAGGAGATCGAGACGCTCGACCGGCGGATCATCCAGCTCAAGATCGAGCGCGAGGCGCTGAAGAAGGAGAGCGACGCCGCGTCGAAGGACCGGCTGGCGACCCTGGAAAGCGAGCTCGCCAATCTCGAGCAGCAGTCCGCCGAACTGACCGGCCGCTGGCAGGCGGAAAAGGAGAAGATCGCGGGCGAGGCGAAGATCAAGGAACAGCTCGACGCGGCCCGGCTGCAACTGGAACAGGCGCAGCGTTCGGGCGATCTCGCGAAGGCGGGCGAGCTCAGCTACGGCACGATCCCCCAGCTCGAAAAGCAGCTTTCCGAAGCCGAAAGCGCGGCGGCCGGCGCGATGCTGCGCGAGGAAGTGACGAGCGAGGACATCGCCTCGGTCGTCAGCCGCTGGACGGGCATCCCGGTCGACAAGATGCTCGAAGGCGAACGCGAGAAGCTGCTCCAGATGGAGGACGCGATCGGCAAGCGCGTGATCGGGCAGGAAGCCGCGGTGAAGGCGGTTTCGACCGCCGTGCGCCGCAGCCGCGCCGGGCTTCAGGATCCCAATCGCCCGCTCGGTTCGTTCCTGTTCCTGGGTCCGACGGGTGTGGGCAAGACCGAACTGACCAAGGCGCTCGCCGGATTCCTGTTCGACGACGACAATGCGATGGTGCGCATCGACATGAGCGAATTCATGGAGAAGCACAGCGTCGCCCGGCTGATCGGCGCCCCTCCGGGCTATGTTGGTTATGAGGAAGGCGGTGTTCTAACCGAATCGGTTCGCCGTCGCCCCTATCAGGTGATCCTGTTCGACGAGGTCGAGAAGGCGCATTCGGATGTGTTCAACATCCTGCTGCAAGTGCTCGACGACGGGCGCCTGACCGATGGCCAGGGCCGCACGGTCGATTTCTCGAACACGCTGATCATCCTGACCTCGAACCTGGGCAGCCAGTATCTCGCGGGCATGGCCGACGACCAGAAGGTTGCGGATGTCGAACCGCAGGTGATGGAGATCGTCCGCGCGCATTTCCGCCCGGAATTCCTGAACCGGCTGGACGAGATCATCCTGTTCCACCGGCTGGGCCAGGCGCATATGGGCCCGATCGTCGAGATCCAGGTCGCGCGCGTGCAGAAGCTGCTCAAGGACCGCAAGGTGACGCTCGACCTGACCGAAGGCGCGCGCAACTGGCTGGGTCGTGTCGGCTATGATCCGGTCTATGGCGCCCGGCCGTTGAAACGCGCGGTGCAGAAATATCTGCAGGATCCGCTCGCCGACATGATCCTGCGCGGCCAGGTACCCGACGGATCGACCGTCAAGGTCGATGAGGGTGACGGCGCGCTGGTGCTGACGGCAGGCTGATCAACCGATCGCCGCGACGTCGAACGCCACCGTCAGGCGTTCGCCGCCGGCGATCGGCATAGTGCCGTGCCACATGGTCGACGGGAACAGCACGAGCCGGCCGGGCTTGGGTTCGATATGGCGCAGCGGCGCCATGTCGAGCGACAGTTCGGTCGGCGGACCGCCGAACCCCAGCCATCCCGCGGGCGCGGGGCCCATGTCTTCCTGCGGCGGCAGCGCCACGTAAAAGGCGGAACTGAGCCAGCCCTGCGGATGGATGTGATTGCTGTGATGCCCGGCGCCGGTCAGCCGCACGGACCACGATCCCGCGAAGCGGAAACGCTTGCCGACATGGCGCAAGGCCGGGTGTTTGGGATCGCGCGTGCCCATTGTCGCGATATGCCGCTCGACCGCATCGACGATGCGTGCCCGGAGAGCTTGAATCTCGGGCGCTTCATGCGCGAACAATGGGCCGTCGGTCTGGGTACCGCCGCGCACGGACTGACCGAGCGGGTCGCGCTTCGCGAGATGCAATGTCCGCAATCTTGCCGCGAGCCGATCGAGATCGAGATCGGCGAGATCATGGATGCCGATCAGCGCCGGATCGCCATCAAGCCAGGCGCTTCTCGGATCGTCGATCAGTCGCCATGCCAGCGACACGAAGGGCCAGAGCCGTTCGCCCTCGGACCGCGCCAGCCATGGCTCGGCCAGGCTCGCGGCCTGCTCGGGGCGCCCGGTCCGGAGCAGATGGCGCATATGCCTTTCGACAAGCGTCACATCGGCCTGCGGCGCCAGTTGCGCGAACAGGACGTCGGCGCGGGCATCCTCGCCCAGTTCGGACGCGCAGATCGCCTCGGCCGGCATCAAGGCGGAATGGGCGCCGATCGCCTGGCGCGCCGAAGCCAGGACTTCAGCCGCCCGATCGTAACGCTCGGCATGAAGCAATGTGTTGAGCAAGGCGATCCAGAGCCCCCCATGATTGGGGGCGGCCGCCAGAGCGCGTTCATAGCCCTGGGTGAAACCATCGACATCGCCCATCATCCAGCGGATCCGCGCCAGCGTCGCTTGGCCATCCCCCCATGCCGGATTGGCTGTGACGATCGCATCGAGGAAAGCGGTCGCTTCGGCGCCTCGCCCTTCGGCGATCAATGCCGCCGCGCGACCGATCAGCAGGGAGCCGTCCGCCGGCGCCAGCGCGCAGGCGCGATCGAACAGCGCCACCGCCGGCCGCCCGGCCTCCAGGCTCGCCTGCGCCACGCCATAGGCCGCCTTCAAGTCTCCGGGCACCAGCTTGGCAGCTTCGGCAAAGGCCGCAATCGCCGCCGCCGATTGCTCGAGCACACGATGAACCACGCCCAGTGTCTGCCAGAGCCGGGGGTTTCGAGGATTCGAGCCAAGGGCCTCACGGAGCAGCCCGATCGCTTCGGCGCCACGGCCCGCATCGCGCAGGTCGATCGCCATGTTGATGGCGCGTTCGGGATCGGATCCGCCATGGACGATGGTCATAGGCTTTTCTGCGATCGTGCGGTCCAAAAGAAAAGGGGCGGACACACGGCCCGCCCCCAAGTTTCCCGAATGTCTTCGACGATCAGAACTTCAGACGAGCGCCGACCGTGAAGGTGCGTCCCAGCACGTCATAGGTGCTCGGGAAGGTGTTGGCGTTGTTGAACGCCGTACCGCCGATGGTCGCGCCGACGACCGGAGGCTTCTTGTCGAACAGGTTGTCGACGGTCAGCGTCATGCTGAGATTCTCGCTGACATCCGCCGAGATGCCAAGATCGAAATAGTCGTAGGCTGGGATCGCTTCATAAGCGTCGAAAATCGTCGCCGGGTTCGGACCGGCAGTCTGCGGCACATCGATCGGCGGGCGGCTCGCTGCCGGCAAAGCGGCAGGCTCGAGCTTGACGGCCGAAATATGAGACCAGTTGAGCGAGAAGTCGAACGGCCCCGTCGAATAGGTCAGGCGGGCATTCCACTTCCATTCCGCGCGCGGATTGGTGCAGCTCGTGCTGTAATAGCCGGTACAATCGCGGTTGATCGACCTCGGGGTCGCCTGGAAGTGATAATAATCCAGCCAGGTGCCGTTGAAGGCGAAACGCAGCGAACCCGGATCACCACCCAGGCCCAGATCGGCGAGATCGAGACGATAGGTGACGCCGAGGTCGATGCCCGCCGTTTCGATCCGCCCGAGGTTCGAGCCCGACAGGATCACGCCCGGCGTTTCACCCGCGCCGTTGAGCGAACCGTTGAGCGGGCTGCGACGGATGAGGTCGCAGAAGGCGCTCGGGGTCGTCGGCGTCGCTGCACCAGCCGCACCATAGCAACCGACCAGAATGTCGTTCGCCGCCGGGTTGCTGATCGCATCCTTGATCACGATGTTGAAATAATCGACCGTGATCGCGAGCCGCGGAATGAAGTTCGGCTGAAGAACGGCGCCCAGCGTATAGGTGTAGGCCCGCTCGACATCGAGATTCGGATTGCCCGAGGTGGTCGCGTTGATCTGTCCCGAAGTCGGCGACGGAATCTGGCCGATCGTGCTCGACGGCGCGCCCGTATAGACGCAGAGCGCGGCCAGAGCCGGGTTCGCGGCGGCCGAGGGCAACTGGCTCGCCTGGCAGGGATCGGGGTTCAGGTTGTTCAGGCCCGTCACCGGAGACTGGAACAGTTCCTGGATGTTCGGCGATCGCACCGCGACCTGATACATGCCGCGGAACTTGAAGCCGTCGATCGGCTCGTAGCTGCCGCCCGCCTTCCACGTCGTCGATGCACCCGTCGTGGTGTAGTCCGAATAACGGATGCCGCCCTCAGCCGTCAGGCTCTTGAAGAAGGGCTTGTCCTGCACGATCGGGATGATGATTTCGCCGAAGACCTCATTGACCGCGATACGACCGAAATCGGGCGGCGTGCGCGCACCGGTGCCCAGCACTTCGCTCTGGATCTGCGACGGCGCGTCCGGCGAGCTGCGCGCCGAAAGCACGCGGCGCTCAGCGCCGATCGAGAAAGCGATCGCGCCATCGGCGAACGGGCTCTTCAGGCCGAACAGATCGCCCGAGATGTTGCCGCCGATCACGCTCTGCTTCACGACGCGACGGATCTGCGCGTCGAGATCGATGAAGGCGAGCTGGTCGGCGGTGATGCTGCCGAGCGGACCGAACAGGTTGATCGGAACGCAGCCATTGGTGGTGTCGTAGCAGACCGCCTGGCCGGCCGCGTTGCGATACGAACGCAGCGCTTGTTGCAGCTTGGTGTACGAACCCCAGTTCTCGCGGGTCTGGTTCTGGTTGGTTTCGCCATATTGCGCGAACAGATCATACTTCAGATTGTCGAAGATCGTGCCCCGGAAGCCGAAGTTGAGCTGGAACTGCGTCGAATCGACCTGGTTGCCGCGTGCGCCGAACTCGACGATGCGGCGGCCCGGCGAGGCGGCGATCTCACGATAGTTGGGATCGGTCCGCGAGGTCGCAGCAGCGGCCGCCGTACATTGAGCGGCAGTGAGCGGTTGGATGCCAGCCGTATTCGGATCGGTGTCGAACGCGTTGCAAAGCTGATTGCGCGCGGCCACCGGCAGATAGGCGTTGCTCAGCGGAATCGAGAACGGATTGCTGAACGTGCCGGTCGAGGCAAGCTGGATGCGCGCCGAGTTGCGGGTGAACATGCCCGAGCTATAGGCCTCGATCCAGTCGGCGATCTCGTAGCGCGCCGCCGCATAGACGTTGAAGCGCTCGAGCGGCGCCTGAACATACTGGAATTCGTTGGTGTTGTACGTGTCCGACTGCAGGGCGGTGCGGAATGCGCCAAGCGCGGGATCATATGCCGCGCCGAAATCGCTGGGGCCCAGGCCAAGTGCCGCGTTGGACGGCGAGCCCTGCAGGATGGTCGGAACCGCTGCGGTCGCGCCCTGGAAATTGCCGTTGGCGATCGAACGCGGGAAGCGGCCGACGGAACGGCTGGTCGAGAAGAGTGGTGCGCGATCGGTATAGCCCATCGACAGCACGACATTGCCGCGACCGTCGTCGAAGCCCGCGCCCATTGTGATGTCGCCACGGAACTGGCGCGCATCGCCACGCTCGCTGATGCGATAGCTGCCCGAGAAATCGATGCCCCGGAAGTCCTGCTTGAGCACGAAGTTGACAACGCCGGCGACGGCGTCGGCGCCGTACACCGTCGATGCGCCACCCGTGACGACATCGACGCGCTCGACCAGCGCCACCGGGATATTGTTGAGATCGACAAAACCGTCGAGGCCGAACGGAACGACACGGCGGCCGTCGAGCAGCACCAGCGTGCGCTGCGACGTGTTGGTGCCGGCCTGGTTGAGGCCGCGAAGGTCGACCTGCGCCGAACCGTCACCGCCATTGTTCACCGCCGGGCCAAGCGCCGGGCGCACCGACGGCAGATCGCGCAGCAGATCTTCGGCGGTGTTCGGCTGCTTGAACTGGATATCCTCGGCGCCGATGACATTGACCGGGCTGGAGATTTCCAGATCCGGCCGCTGAATGCGCGTACCGGTGACGATGATCGCCTCTTCGGTATCGGCTGTCGCTTCAGCAGTCTGAGCGTAGAGCGGTGTGGAGAGAAAGGCTGCGCCCAAAATGGCATGCGCAGCGGTCGCGCGCAAAAGCGCGTTCGTAGAGAGTTTAGTCACAATCCAGCCCCTTAATCTGGGTTGTGGCGGGCAATTCCGCCTGTTTGTCGCCAGTGTATGAAAATGCGCGCTTTGGACGACGCCCCCAAATCCACACACAGCTATCCTTATAGTGTGAGGACCTAGAATCACTGTAAAGCATGACCGGCTGGCGCTGCCTGCTTTTGTCGCCGCCTGTATCTATTATGCAACAAGACCTTCAAAGAGTTGCGAAATAGGCGCGCTTTGCCTCGCATATCCTATATCGGCCAAGAAAAACTGAGGGACCTGCCCAATAGCGCCCCGTTGACGGCCGCTTGCGCCGGCGTGGTGCACTCTTCATGATGAAACCGTCCGGTTGATACGGCACAGGGGGAAGCGCGCGATGAAACGATCCAGAATGGCGAAGCTTGGCTTGATCGGTTCGATGACGATGGGCGCGGCAGTCATCGGCTTCCTGCCGGCCTCAGCCGCACCAGGCACGCAGCAACGGCCGGAGATCTTCAACAAGCTGCTCGACTGTCGCGCGATCACCGACAGTGCCCAGCGCCTCGCCTGTTACGATCAACAGGTCGCGGCGATGGACGCGGCCGCACAGCGCGACGAGGTCGTCGTGCTCGACAAGGAAGGGCTGAAGAAAACGCGCCGGTCGCTGTTCGGCTTCAGCTTCCCCAAACTGCCATTCCTGGGCGGTGACAATGACGAGATGAAGCCCGAATTCGCGACGATCGAGGCGAAGATCACGTCGGTGCGCGAGATCGGCTACGGCAAATGGTCGTTCCATCTGGAAGACGGCGCAGAATGGCAGACCGTCGAACCCATCAAGAATCGCGCGCCTCGCAGCGGCATGACGATCGAGATCAAGCGCGGCGCGCTTGGCAGCTATGTCGGCAAGGTCGGCAACTGGCCCGCCTTTCGCATGAAACGTGTAGGCTGACCCCCACCAATCCCGGCTCCGAAAGATTCGAATGACCACCACCATGATGACCCGCCGATCGTTGATGGCCGCAGGCGCCGCGGCCGCGCTCGGCGCGTGCACCAGCACATTGTCCGGTCGCGGCGGCACACCTCCGGTGATCGATGGCCTCAGCTTCCTGCCCGAGGATCTCGCGGAGATCCGCGCAGCCGGACTGACGGCCATGATCTGCGACGTATCCGAGGTGCAGGAGGTCAAGGACGCGCAGGGCATTCCCCGCTATCTGCGGACATTCGAGGTCAATGACGCCGCGCTCGACAAGGCGGCGGAGCGGCTGCGCTCGAGCGAATATGGTTTCGTCGCGCTCAAGGGCAGCGAAATCGGCAGCCGGCCGGGATGCGCGGCTTTCCTCCAGTTCCAGTCCTGCGAGCCGGTGGGCACCGATCTGTCACGGATCGCGCGCTTCCATGGCAAGGGATTGCGCATCCTGCAATTCACGCATCACAACAACAATCTCTTCGCGGGTGGCGCGCTGGAACGCGTACAGACGGGCCTGACCGCGCTGGGCCGCGAGGGCCTGGACGAAATGAACCGGCTGCGAATCCTGCCCGACGTGTCGCACGGATCCGAGCCGACGATGCTGGAAGCGGCGCGCGCGAGCCGGACGCCGATCGTGATCTCGCACGGCGCCTGCAAGGCGATCGTCGATCATCCGCGCTGCGCATCCGATGCGGCGATCCGTGCAGTGGCGGAACGCGGGGGCATGATGGGCATCTTCATGATGAGCTTCTGGCTGACGCGCGATCCGGTACCGACCGTCGATCACCTGATCGCCAATATCCGCAACGTCATCCGTGTCGGCGGCATCGACGCCGTGGGCATCTCCAACGATTTTCCGATGGCCGGGCAGACCAACCTGCTCAAGCTCGACAACGACAATCGCGAGGGCGTGAAGGAATATCTGCCCTGGTGGATCGCGATGCGCGATTCCGGCATTCCCGGCTTCGCGACGATCCCCGAACATGTCGTGATCCCGGAACTCAACAGCATCGACCGAATGACGCGCATCCGTCGCGCGCTGGAGCGCAGCCGCTTCACCGGCGGCGAGATCGACCGCATCATGGGCGGCAACTGGGCACGCGTGCTGGCCGACGTGCTCGGCTGAAATTCAAAAAAGGGCGGAGCCTTCCGGCTCCGCCCCTTCTTGTTTCCGCCATTGGCGGAAGCGCCTGGCGCCTCCGCCTCTGACTGCGGCTTCTAGAACTTCACGTCCACGCCCGCGTAGAACATACGGCCATACAGGTCGTAGGTGTTCGCCGAGGTTTGCGCGCCCGGGAAGGTGACGACATTGGTGTCACCGAAAATCGGGGGCTTCTTGTCGAAGACATTGTTCACGCCGATGTAGAAGTCGAACGCGCTCTTCTCGCCCAGCGAGGTACGCAGCTGCGCGTCGTGATACCAGAACGAACCGGTGCTGATCGGGGTGGTCTTCGTCAGATCGTCCACGACCGAGCTGTAGTAGTTCGTGCGCCAGTTCAGCGAGAAGGTGTCATACTTCAGCGTAGCCGAAGCGGTCACCTTGTCCTTGAAACCGCTGCCCAGGCGACCGCACGAATAGCAGTCGAGCTGGCCGAGTTCGTCCTGTTTCGGACCGCCCGGATAGGAAACCTGGCTCTGTGCGAGCAGGTGGTTCCAATAGACGTTCAGATCCAGGCTGGCATTGCCGCCCAGGCTGGTACGGTAACGAACCTGCGTATCGATGCCTTCAACGGTGAACGAACCGGTGTTGAGGTTGATCGCATTGACGGTCGTGACGCGGCCCGTGGCATCGCGGACGATATTGTCGCAGAAGATCGCCTCGCCACTGCCGGTCAAGCACTCGTCCAGCGACGTCTGCTGACCGATGATGCCGATCGCATCCTGAACCTTGATGCGATAATAATCGACGGTCAGGCTGAAGTTGCGCAGGAAGGTCGGCGTGAACACGCCGCCGATCGTCAGCGTCTTCGCCGTCTCTTGCTTCAGGTTGGGGTTGCCGCCCAGGAAGCCGTTGATGTTCTGGATCTGCGCCGTCGAATAGACAAAGCCATTCGCGGTGTTCGAAGCCGAAGCGATCGCCGGAATGGCAAGGCACGCCGCAGGCAGGCTCGAACGCGGAATCGTGATTGCTCCGGTGTCGCCCTCGCCCGCACGCTGATCGCAAGGATCGATGACGGCCGGGAAGGTTTCGCTCTGCGCCGAGAAGAGCTCCGAAATGTTCGGCGCACGGGTCGCTTCCGCATAGGCAGCGCGGAACTTGATGTCCGGCGTCGGCGCATAGGTGCCGCCCACCTTCCAGCTCCACACGCCACCGACGGTCGAATAGTCGGCGTAACGCGCCGCGCCTTCGAGGCCGAGATAGTGGAAACCGGGACGCTCCGAGATGATCGGGGCGTTGACCTCGATGAAGCCTTCCTTGACGTTGTACTTGCCGCGCGTGTCGGACAGGAAGTTGCCGAGAGTCAGGCCGAGATTGGTCGCCTCGTCAAAGTCCTCGGTGCTCGATTCGCGACGATATTCGAAGCCGCCCGCGACGCCGAGCGCGCCACCGGGAAGATCGAAGAGATCGCCCGAGATCGACGCAGAGAACACGTCCTGCTTGATCTTCGCGTTATAGGTCGAAAGCTGACCGTTGTTGGTCACATAGGCGGCAGCACGCGGGTCGACCGAATTGAATCCGAAAATGTTGATCGGCACGCAGTTCGGATCGTTATTGTTCGGATTGGCATCGACGTTGATCGAGCAAACCGGTCCATTCGGCCCCTGCACCGCGTTGAGCGCGTTGATGTAGTTCGGACCGAGAATCGTTTCGGACCGCGTATAGTCCTTGGTCTCGCCGTGGGTGTAATAGACGTCCCAGTTCAGCTTCGAACCGATATCGCCGCGCAGGCCGGCAACCACGCGCCAGGTTTCGCGATCGTTGCGGTTGCTGCGATTGAAGATGTCGTTCGAACGGCGACGGAAGAACAGCGTGTTGCCGACATTGTTGGTCGGATCGGCATCGGAATTCAGCGCATTGATACGCGCGAGAATCGCTGTGGGGATGAACGGATTGGTGAGCGGAATGCCCGCGAACGGCGTACCGTCGGCATAAACCAGGTCGGTATCGGCAACAGCCTGCGGCTCGAGGCTCGAGCGCGACTTGCTCTTGACGAAGCTGCCTTCGAAATAGGCGGTCACACCGTCGGTGATCTCATAGTCCGCCAGCAGGTTGCCCATATAACGCTCGACCGGCACGCCCAGATAACGGTCCGCATTGCGGTTGTACCCGTCGATATTGGCGCTCTGATACTGCTTCAGATTGTTGGAAGCATCATAGGTGAACGCATTCGCACCCGGCGAGAATTCCGGACGGTTGGGATTCAGCTCGTCGAGGCTGAACAAACCCTGCGCAGAGAAGGAGCTGCGGTTGGGAATGTCGGTCGCCGAGAATTTGCGATTGCGCGAACGCAGGCCTTCGTCGCGATCATACTGGCCATAGAGCGTCACATGACCACGCCCATCGGCGAACGAGTGACCGAAGGTGCCCGACACATATTGACGGCCGGCATCACCCTTGTCGGTGATCGAACCCTGGCCGCGGAAACGGAACCCCTCGAAACGATCGTCAAGGATGAAGTTGACGACGCCGGAGATGGCTTCCGAACCATAGACCGCCGAAGCGCCGCCGGTGACGACGTCGATGCGCTTGATCAGGTCGGTCGGGATGGTGTTGAGGTCAACGATCGAAGTGCCGGGCAGACCAGCGACGAAGCGGCGGCCATTGACCAGCACCAGCGTACGCGCGGAACCCAGGTTGCGCAGGTTGACGGTCGCGACACCGTTGCCGGTGGTCGAGAAGTTGGACGAGGTACGGCTGATGTTCTGGCCCACCGACGGCAGGTCCGCGAGCGCGTCCTGAATGTTGCCGGTACCCGATTCCTGGATCAGTTCCTCGGAAACGGTCGCGAGCGGCACCGATGCCGCGAGGTCCGGACGCACGATGCGCGAACCGGTGACGATGATGGCGGCTTCTTCGCCAGCGGCCTCGTCGGCCGCCTGCGGCGCCGCATCCTGCGCGAAGCTCGGCGCGGAGAGCAGCGCCAAACCGAGCACGAACGGTGCCGCGCTGGCGCGCAGCCCGCGGGTCTTGCTGATTTTTATCACGGTTTCAGTCCCTTCACTGATGTTACAGGCCCCGATCGGGGCAACACATAATCGGCGGGGGAACACAGCCAGCTCCAGCGGAGAAGAGCGACAGCGTCCCAGACCCCCCCATTTTCCGATTAAGCGGCGAATTGCCCCATCCGGTCACCGCCGTAAAGCGGGGGTTCATCCAAATTGGATGGTTGCCTGGCGACAGTCACAATTTTGCAACAGTTTGTTACAGTGTGAATCGCTATCCGATTGAAAAGAAAAGTGGCGAGATCGCAACGCGTTCAACGCGTAAAGATTTCCATCGGCCCATGGATATCTTTGCAGGCCCGTCCGTTATGGGGCGCCCGCGACGGCGCCTATTGCGCGACGCCCGTCATCGGCCCTGCCAGCAACAACGGATCGATGCGCTGATCCTTCCACTTCATGCTCCAGTGCATGTGCGGCCCGGTCGCGCGGCCCGTCGCGCCGATCGCGCCCAGTGCCTGGCCGCGCCGGACATGATCGCCGGCTTTCACATCGATGCGTGAAAGATGCAGAAAGGCGCTGTTGAGGCCCATGCCATGGTCGATCATCAGCAAATTTCCCTCCAGCGTGAAGGGATGATCGGCCGCCAGCACCACGACACCATCCGCTGGGGCTACAAGGATCGTGCCCGTCGGTTTCGCGACATCGACACCCGAATGATAGGCGCCCGGCTCACCCCGATAGACGCGCTGGGCACCGAAAAGGCCGCTGATGCGCCCCGTCACCGGCCATTGGAAACGCTGTCGCCAGCCCTGACTGTCGGTTGCAATCGCGCGCGCCGCCTCGATCGCCGCCAGTTCGGGTGCACGCAACCGTTCGAATTCCGCGCTGGGCCGCGAAAAGCGCGCCAGCGTGTTGAGATTCTCGATCCGCCAGGCGCGCGGCGCGATCGTCAATGCCTCGCGGACTTCTCCACCATTCTCCAATCGCGCGACCAAGGTCGCGGCCGGAGCGGCGTCCCGGCCGAATCCGATGACGAAACGGCCATCGGGCGCAAGATCGACGGAACGGCCATCGAGTGTGAGTGAAACCGTGCCCGACGGTGCCGATCCCAGCACCACGCCCCCCTGGCTCATCGCGCCTTCGAACCCGAAGCTGCGGCGCTCCGGCGGCGCACTGGCGCGATTTGGAATCGGCTGGGCGGCCTTGACGGTCGGCGGTGCGGCGGATGCCGTTGGAAGCGGCGCGCAAGTACCCAGAATGATGCCGGCCAAGGCGGCCGTCACCAGCCCGGAATTCAGCCTCATCCGTTCAGCTCTGCCCGCACCGCGATTTCCGCGCTGGCATAGGGCTCCTGCCGCGCCACATTCCAGTACCGCAATGAATCGAGCGGAATGCGCTCGCCGGTCACCGCGCACACCACATTATCGCCGGGCACGAGCACGCGAAAGGCGTTCGCCATATAGTGGAGTTTCGCGGCGCGTCCGGCATGCGACATCAGCATTGGGATATTCTGGCTCCTAAAACAGCTCTGGCTGCTGGGTTTCAGGCTTAACATAGGGCTTGCCGCCCGGCCGCTCAACCCGCGCATCCACCGCGCCATCGGCGAAGCGAAGCGTCAGCGCGCCGGCCGCCCGCGCTCCGGCGGCGCTCGTCACCACCTCGCCGCCGCGCTGCTCGACCATGGCATAGCCGCGCTGGAGCAGATTGGTGGGGTTGAGCGAGGTCGCCAGCCGCCAGGTTCGCTCCAGCCGGTCGCGGTCGCGGGCCAGCCGCTGCGTCAGCACCGCGGGCCGCAAGGCACCGCCGGCCCGCGCGAGTTCTCCGCGCGCATCGGACAGACGCCGGCCAAGCCCACGGCGCAACCGCTCCGCATTGTCGTCGACGCGCTGCCGCTGCGGATCGAGCAATTGCGCGGGCTTGGGCAGCAGACGCGTCAGCGCCTGCAGCCGCTCGCCCGCGCGCTCGCGGTAGCGATTGGCGCAGCGCTGCATGCGCAGGCCCTGTTCGCGCAGATGACCCAGCAGGTCCGCGCGGACCGGCACCGCGATCTCGGCGGCGGCGGTGGGCGTCGGCGCTCGGATATCGGCGGCATAATCGCACAGCGTCGTATCGGTTTCGTGTCCGACCGCCGAGATGATCGGAATGGTGCATTCAGCGACGGCGCGCACCACGACTTCCTCGTTGAAGGACCAGAGATCCTCGATCGATCCCCCGCCGCGCGCGACGATGACGAGATCGGGCCTTGGCACGGGTCCGCCGGGCGTGATCCCGCTAAACCCGCGAACCGCCGCCGCGATCTGGTCCGCGGCCCCCTGCCCTTGCACCAGCACCGGCCAGACGATCACGCGGGTGGGGCACCGATCCTCCAGCCGATGGAGAATGTCACGGATCACCGCGCCCGTCGGCGAGGTGACGACGCCGATCACCTGCGGCAGATAGGGCAGCCGCACCTTGCGGCCCTGATCGAACAGCCCCTCGGCGCCAAGCTTCGCCTTGAGCTTCTCGAGCAGCAACATCAGCGCGCCCTCGCCCGCCAGTTCAAGGCGATCGATCACGATCTGGTATTTGGAGCGTCCGGGATAGGTGGTGAGCCGGCCGGTCGCGATCACCTCGATCCCGTCCTCGGGCCGGAACGGGATCTGCGCGGCCTGCCCCTTCCAGATGATCGCGTCGATCGCGGAGCGTTCGTCCTTGAGCGTCAGATAGACATGGCCCGAGGCGGCACGCTTATAGCCCGAAATCTCGCCGCGCAGGCGGACATGGGAGAAGCTCTCCTCCACCATCCGCTTGAGCGCGCCGGAGAGTTCGGTCACCGACAAAGCTGGTGCGTTGTCCCCCGCCCGCTCCTCCGCTAACAGCCGGGCTCCATCGTCGGTGAAGGAAAAGTCGTTCATGAATGTCCTGCTGCTCGGCTCCGGTGGCCGCGAACATGCGCTCGCCTGGAAGCTGGCGCAATCGCCCAGCCTCACCGCATTGTTCGCCGCACCCGGCAATCCCGGAATTGCCGCTCACGCCGAACTGGTCAAGCTCGATGCGACCGATCACGCAGCGGTGATCGATTTCTGCGGGGCGCGCGAAATCGGCCTGGTCGTGGTCGGCCCGGAAGCGCCGCTGGTCGATGGCCTGGCGGACAGCCTGCGCGCCGCCGGCATTCCGGTGTTCGGCCCCGGCAGAGACGCCGCGCAGCTCGAAGGCTCCAAGGGATTCACCAAGGATCTGTGCGCACGCGCCGGCATCCCCACCGCCGGCTATGTGCGGACGACCAGCGCCGACGAGGCGATTGCCGCGCTCGGTGGCTTCGGCCTGCCGGTGGTGATCAAGGCCGACGGGCTGGCCGCCGGCAAGGGCGTGATCATCGCCGAAACGCGTGCCGAGGCGGAAGCAGCGATCGCGGACATGTTCGCGGGCGGCTTCGGCGCCGCGGGCGCGGAAGTGGTGATCGAGGAATTCATGACGGGCGAGGAGGCGAGCTTCTTCGCTTTGTGCGACGGCGCCACCGTCCTGCCCTTCGGATCGGCGCAGGACCATAAGCGCGTCGGCGACGGCGATGTCGGCCCCAATACCGGCGGCATGGGCGCATACAGCCCCGCCCCCGTGCTCACGGCCGAACTGGAGGCGCAGGCGATGGACCGGATCGTCCGGCCGACCGCCGAGACGCTGGCGGCGGAGGGCATGCCCTATATCGGCGTGCTTTATGCCGGGCTGATGCTGACGCCCGAGGGACCGAAGCTGATCGAATATAATGCGCGCTTCGGCGACCCCGAATGCCAGGTGCTGATGATGCGGCTGGAGGAGGATCTGCTCGATCTGCTCCACGCCGCCGCCACGGGCGATCTCGCCGGCCGCGCGACGCCGGCCATGGCGCAGGACTATGCGCTGACAGTGGTGATGGCCGCCAGGGGCTATCCCGGCACGCCCGAGAAGGGCGGCGCGATCGACGGGATCGCGGCGGCCGAAGCGAATGGCGCCAAGATCTTTCATGCCGGCACCGCGACGGCGGACGGCATGATCGTCGCCAATGGCGGCCGGGTGCTCAATGTCACCGCCTCGGGCGCACGCGTCACCGAAGCCCAGGCAAAGGCCTATGCGGCGGTCGATGCGATCGACTTTCCGACAGGCTTTTGCCGGCGCGATATCGGCTGGCGCGAGGTCGAGCGGGAAAGCCGGGCCGACTAGCCGGTTCGACGAAACGTCGACACGGGGTTGGACAGTCCGGAACGAGTTGATAGGTTCGGCCCAGATGGCGGGCGGGGCTCGCCGACAGGGGAGTCGCCGCAATGGACCTCAACATCGTCTTGCTGATCGTTCTCGCCGTGGTGGCGGTCGGACTGTTGATCTGGCTGCTCGGACGCAGGACAGGCGACGAACCGGCCCGCCCCGCCGCGCCGCCACCCGCCGAAAAATCGGCCTTGCCCGAAGCGGCGCCCGCGCCGACGCTGCCCGAAGCCTCCGTCGCGCCTGTCGCGCTGGTCTCGGACGTGCCGCCCGTCGAGGCACCCCCAGCACCCAAACCGGCTGAAAAGGCGCCGGAACCGGTCGCGAAGGCGCCCGAGCCCAAGGCACCGGAACCCGCACCGGCCCCGGTCGCCAAGGCGCCGGTAGCCAAGGCCCCGGCGGCACCGAAGGCTGCTCCGAAAAAGGCGGCAGCCCCCGCCGCCAAGGCGGTTGCGGAAAAGAAGCCGGTCGCCGCGAAGAAGGCCGCTGCACCGGCCGCGAAAGCCCCGGCCAAGGCAGCGGCGCCAGCCGCCAAGGCGGCACCCGCGTCGAAGCCCGCGGCAGCACCCAAGAACGCAGCCGCACCGAAGACCGCCGCCAAGGCATCGGCCAAGGCCGCTGCGCCTGCGCCGAAGGTCGAGACGCCCGCCCCCAAGGCGCCGGCCAAGAAAGCCACCCCGCCCGCCGCCAAGGCCCCGGCGGAGAAGAAGCCGGCAGCCGCCAAGCCGAAGCCCGCCCCCGTATCGACCGGGCCGGACAATCTGCTGCAGCTCAAAGGCGTCGGCCCCAAGCTGGTCACGTTGCTGACCGGGCTCGGCATCACGCGCTTCGACCAGATCGCGGGCTGGAACGACGACGACGTCGCTCGGATCGATCCGCAGCTTGGCACCTTCAAGGGCCGCATCGGCCGCGACAAGTGGATCGAACAGGCCGGCTATCTCGCCAAGGGCGACATAGCGGCGTTCGAAGCGAAGTTCGGCAAGCTCGACAGCGAGAACTGACGCTCGACGTCAGGAGAACATGCCGTTTGGGCTGAGCTTGTCGAAGCCCTGCCTTCCTTCGGATCTCGAAGTAGAAGGACAGGGCTTCGACAAGCTCGGCCCAAACGTAGTTGTTAGAGGTTGCAGTCCAGCCGCCAATGCGGTCGCTTAGATTGCCGCGTCAATCCTGGTCGTCGATCTCGCTCACCAGCAGCTTGTCGATCTTGCGGCCGTCCATGTCGACGATCTCGAAACGCCAGCCCTGTTCGTCGAAATGCTCGCCGACCCTGGGCAGGTGGCGCAGCACGGCCAGGACAAGGCCGGCGGCGGTCGCATAGTCGCGATCCTCGGGCAGATCGATGCCGAGCTTCTCGGCAAGCTGGTCGGCGGGCATAGAGCCCGAGACAAGATAGGAGCCGTCATCGCGCTCGACGAGCGCGGGATCGGTGCCGATATCGCTGTCCGACCGGAACTCGCCCGCGATCGCGATCAGCAGGTCCGCCGGCGTCACCAATCCTTCGAAATGGCCATATTCGTCATGGACCAGTGCCATCGGCACCTCGGCCTGGCGCAGCGCCTCCAGCGCGTTCATCGCGTCGATCTGATCCGGCAGGAACGGCGGCTTGCGCATGAGCTGGCGCAGGTCGAGCGGCTCGCGGCGGATCATCGCCGCGACGATATCGCGCGACTGGACGATGCCGACGATCTGGTCGACCGATCCCTCCGCCACGGGCAGGCGCGTATGCGGCGTTTCGAGCAGGCGCGCGCGAATCGCCTCGCCGTCGCTGTCGGCATCGATCCAGTCGACATCGGTGCGCGGCGTCATCACTTCGCGCACCGGCCGATCGGCCAGGCGCACCACGCCCGAGATGATCGCGCGTTCGCTTTCCTCGATCACGCCCGACTTGCTCGCTTCCGCGACGATCAGGTGCAGTTCCTCGGCGGTGACGTGGTCCTCCGATTCGCGATTCATGCCGAGCAGCCGGAAGACAAGCCCGCTCGTCGTATCGAGCAGCCAGACCAGCGGCGCCGTGATTCGCGCCAGCCACAGCATCGGCACCGCCACGAGCGCGGCGATCGGCTCCGGCTTCCGCAACGCGAATTGCTTGGGCACCAGTTCGCCGATGATCAGCGACGCGTAGGTGGTGAGCCCGATGACGATCATGAAGCCGAGCGTTTCGGCCAGTTCATGATCGATCCCCAGCCGTTCGAGCCGCGCGGCCGTCGGTTCGCCCAGGCTGGCGCCTGAATAGGCGCCCGCGATGATGCCGATCAGCGTGATGCCGATCTGGACGGTCGACAGGAACTTGCCCGGATCGGATGCGAGCGCGATCGCAGTGCGTGCGCCCGATCGTCCCTTCTTCTCCATCGCCTGAAGCCGAGGCTTGCGCGCGGAGACGATCGCGAGCTCCGACATCGCGAAGACGCCGTTGAGCGCGACGAGCGCCAGGATGATGAGGACATCGGACCAAGGAAAGGGGGGAAGCGGCGGCATGGCGTGCGACACCCCTATAAGCGGAATCCTTTCAGTTCCACAACATCGCCGTCACAGATCATTCAGTGCGCATCCGGAACAAGCACGGTCGGGAGCGGTTCTACTCGACAGCAAACCGCACGATCCGGAGCCCGAACCGTGCTCCGGCCAAGCAAGGGAAAGGGATTCATCATGAGGCTATCCGCGAAGATCATCACCACGGCCGCGCTCTCCGCCGTCACGCTGACCGCCGCGTGCACAACCGATCCGAACACCGGCGAGCGCCGCATCTCCAAGGCCGCGATCGGCGGAATCGGCGGCGCGCTGGGTGGCTATCTGCTCGGCGATCTCGTCGGCGGACGGCGCGACCGCACCGAAAAGATCGTCGGTGCAGGCATCGGTGCGCTCGCGGGTGCCGGGGTCGGCTATTACATGGACGAACAGGAACGCAAGCTGCGCCAGCAAACCGCGGGCACCGACGTGGAAGTGATCCGCCAGGGCGACGAACTGATCCTGAACATGCCCGCCGGCGTCACCTTCGATACCAACAGCTATACGGTGAAGCCGGAATTCCGGGGCACGCTCGACCAGGTCGCGTCGACCCTGCGCGAATATAACAAGACCTTCGTCGACGTGTACGGGCATACCGATTCGACGGGCAACGACACGATCAACGTGCCGCTCTCGCAGAACCGTGCGCGCGCCGTCGCCGATTATCTGACGATGCGCGGCGTGCAATCCGCGCGGATCGGAACCCAGGGATTCGCCGCCAGCCGCCCGATCGCCAGCAACACGACGCCCGAAGGCCGCCAGGCGAATCGCCGCGTCGAGATCAAGCTGGTGCCGGTGACCCAGGGTAGCTGATCAGCTACCCGCCTGTTGCTTCGGCGAGGGCGGGGCCATTGCATGGGCGATTCACAACCCCTCTTGTCATTCCCGCGAAAGCGGGAATCCAGCTATTCCGTGAAGCGTCCGGAAAAAGAAGAAGAAGCTGGATCCCCGCTTTCGCGGGGATGACATCAGCATTCAATCTACTTCGCCGGCCCCAGCAGCTTCTCGGCGAAATAGGTCATCTGCAGCGCCTGCAGGCGGGCGCCCTGTTCGATGTCCGCATCGCCCGAATGGCCACCTGCCGTGTCTTCATAGAAAAGATAGGGCAGGCCATATTCCTTCAGGCGCGCGGCGAATTTGCGCGCATGCTGGGGCCCGACGCGATCGTCCTTGGTCGTCGTCCAGATATAGGGTTCGGGATAAGCGACGCCCTTGCGGATGTTCGCATAGGGCGAGATCTTCTCCAGAAACGCCTTTTCGGCGGGCACCGAGACGCTGCCATATTCGTCGACCCATGACGCGCCGGCGGCGATCTGTTCGTAGCGGATCATGTCGAGCAAAGGCACCTGGATCGCCACCGCATTCCACAGATCGGGATGCTGGTTGAACTCGACCCCCATCAACAGCCCGCCGTTCGAGCCGCCATAGATGCCGAATGTCTTCGGCGAGGAGAGCTTGCGCGCGAAGATGTCCTTCGCCACCGCCGCGAAATCATCGTAGATGATCTGGCGCTTGGTCTTGAGCCCGGCCTGATGCCAGGCTGGGCCGAATTCGCCGCCGCCGCGGATATTGGCGAGCACATAGCTGCCGCCGCGTTCCAGCCAGAGCTTGCCGGTGATCGCGCCGTAAGAGGGCGTGTTCGCAACCTCGAACCCGCCATAGGCGGTCATGAGCGTCGGCGTGGACCCGTCGCGTACAATGTCCTTCCGATGGACGATGAAATAGGGGATCTTCGTGCCGTCGGTCGAGACCGCCTCGAACTGTTCGACGATGTGGTTCGTGGCATCGAACTTGGCGGGCAGCGCCTTCACCTGCCTTGGCGCCGGATTGGCCGCATCCACCGACCACAGCGTGGTCGGATCGAGGAAGCCCGTCACGTTCACATAGGCGAGGTCGCTCTTGTCGGTCGCCGCGACGACGCCGATCGAGGCATTGTCGGGCAGCTTGAGCGGCGTCGACGTCCAGCCCTTCGCGCCGGGCGTGAAGACCAGCGCCCGCCCACGCACATTGTCGTTGATCGCGACGATCACGCGCGTCCTGGTCGCGGTGACGCCATCGACCGACTGGCGCGCATTGGGCGCGAACAGGATCGTCGGCACCAGCGCGCCGCCATTCTCGATATCCCTGAGCGTCACCGTCGCCACCGCGCCGGCGGGAACGGTCACGCCGCCGGTTTCCCAGACCTCGCTCGTCTGGATCAGCACATGGCCGTCGACCATGCCCTGGATGTTCGACTTGGGCGGCAAGGGCAGCTTCTTCGCCCCCTGCGGCGTGATCAGGAATGTCTCGTTGGTGAAGAAGGTGGTGCCGCGCCGGACAAAGGCGGCGCGATTGCCCTGGCCGTCGCTGAGGATGAACGGCCAGACTCCGACCTGATCGCCGGCCTCGCCGCGATAGACCTCCCGCGCGGCCGAGAGCGGCTGCCCCCGTTTCAACGTCTTGAGCACGAAGGGATAACCCGAGGTCGTCATCGTCCCCGCCCCCCAGTCACGCGCGATCAGCAGCGTGTCCCTGTCGAGCCAGGCCTCATTCTGCTTCGACGTCGACAGCGTGAAACCGCCCTCGACGAATTTCCCGTTCTCAAGATCGAACTCGCGCAAGGTGACGGCGTCCTCGCCGCCGTCGGACAGGCGGAGGAGACAGAGCCGCTCGTCGGGATCGAGGCAGGATGCCCCCTTCCATACCCATTTCCTGCCCTCGGCCTTCGACAGCGCGTCGAGATCGAGGATCGTCGTCCATTCGGGATCGGCAGAGGCATAGCCGGCTGTGTCGGTATGGCGCCAGATGCCCTGGGGATGCGCCGCATCGCGCCACAGGTTGAAGATGCGGCCGTTGAGCAGGGCGGGATAGGGAATGCGATCCTTCGCCGCCGCGATCGTCAGCGCCTCGGCATAATAGGTCTTGTAGCGCGGATCGGCCTGAAGCCGCTGCAGCGTGCGCTTATTCTCCGCTTCGACCCAGGCCATGGATTTCGGCCCGCTCCAGTCCTCCAGCCAGATATAGGGATCGTCTACGGCGTCGGGGCTTTGGGCATGGGCGATCATGCCGGGCTGCATAGCCGCCATGGCAAACGCGGCAAGGGCGATTCGCATCGGGTATCTCCTGTGGAGATCGGACTATCGAATGCCGCCCCGCCACTGGCAAGGATGGCGCTCAAGCCGATGCGAGCGCCCGCGCGACCGCCGCTTCGCTTTCCGCATGCACCGCCCAGAAATCGCGGACCGGCGATCCGTTGAGCAGGCCGGTGAGCACCGCGAGATGCGAATGCCAGCCGCCGCCGAAACTGGCCATCGGCGCGGGGCCGGTGATGCCGCTATGAGTCAGCACCAGCCGCGTGCGCTCTCCGTCCGGGAACAGTTCGAACGTCGCGACACCTTCGCTCCCGCCGTCCCAGCTGATCGCCAGCCGGCGCGGCGGATCGAACGCGATCACGCGCTCATGGCCGATCGCGCCCTTCCATTTCGCATAGGGCTCGAGATAGGGCACATCGTCGGCCGACAGATTGTCGTGATCGAAGACGAGCGCGACCGAACCGCCCACGCGCGGCTCCATTTCGCCGGCCGCGAACCATTTCCCGCGCAACTCGGATTCGGCCAGATAGCGCCAGACCGTGTCGACCGGCGCGTCGAGCATCCGTTCCATGCGGATCGTGTCGGCGGCGGTGCGTTCGAAGTCAGTCATTTTCACTCTCCATGATACGGTCGAGGCTTTCGAGGATCATCGTCCAGCCCTTTCGGGTCTGCGCCTCATATTCGGCCCATCGCGGATCCATTTCATGCGTCAGCGTGAGCGAAGATCCGCTGCCATTGGCCGCGATCTCGATCGTCACCCGTGTCCATTCGCCGTCCGCCGCCGGATCGGCCGCGAACAGGAAGACCAGCCGGCGCGGACGGTCGATCTCTTCATATCGCAGGCGGTGCCCCGCATCGCCGCCCGGGCGCCGCTCGACGATCAGGGCATGCCCGCCCACCCGCGCGTCGATCTCGCAACGGATCATCTCTCCATCGGGCGTCGCGAACAGGAAGCGCGGTGCGATCTCTGGATCGAGCCAGGCATCGAACACGCGTTCGGGCAACGCCGCATAATCGCGGCGAACGGTCAGGACGACAGGCTCGCTCATTCTGCCTCTCCCTCGGGTGCGTCGCGCAGCAGATCCTCCAGCCGATCAAGCCGCAGCGTCCAGAAACGTTCCCATTGCCGCAGCCATTGCTGGGCTTCGGCCAGCGGCGCGGCACGCAGCGAGCAGAGCTGGGCGCGGCCGACCTTGCGGCGTGCGATCAGGCCGGCGCCTTCGAGCACCTTCACATGCTTGGCGGCGCCAGCGAAGCTCATCGCATAGGGTTCGGCGAGTTCGCCGATCGATTTCTCGCCGAGCGCCAGGCTGGCGAGCATGCCCCGACGCGTGGGATCGGCAAGGGCGTGGAATGTCATGTCGAGTCGTTCAACCATATGGTTGAATTACAGCAAGACCGCCCAATGATCAACCAAAAGGTTGAATATATTCCATGTCAGTGTCCAGCGTCATTCCGGCGAAAGCCGGAATCTATGTCGAGATCGAGCGCGAGATTCCGGCTTTCGCCGGAATGACGCCACCTGTTTGCTTGCTTGGAGCAAACCACGTATTCCACCCTCTTCGGGACAGTGACACAGCCTATTCGGGACGCACCGGTACCGCTGCCTGCTCGCCGGCGACCGTCGCCCAGGGAAGCACCCGCCAACTGGTCACCAGCCCGTTCGCCACATAGGGATCGGCAAGTGCAAAAGCCTCCGCCACGGCGGCGCTTTCGCCCTGAAACAGCAGCATGGCCCCTTCCACCGGATCGCCGAGCGCGCCCGCCAGAACCAGCTCCCCTCGTTCAGCGGCTGCCCAGGCGAGCGCCAGATGCGGTGCACGGAAAAGCGGCCGGCGCTCGATATAATCGGGCGCCAGCTCATAGGTCAGTACAAAGTGCCGCATCAGTCCGCGAACAGCAGGACCGGCGTCTCGAGCAGCTTGCGGATCGCCTGGACATAGCTCGCCGCATCCCAGCCATCGACCACGCGGTGGTCGCACGAGATGGAGAGATTCATCAGCTTCGCCACAGCGATCTCGCCATTCCTGATCACCGGCCGCTCGATCACCCGGTTGGGACCGATGATCGCGACTTCGGGACGATTGATCACCGGCGTGGTCGCGACGCCGCCGAGCGGCCCCAGCGACGTGATCGTCAAGGTCGAACCCGAAAGCTCTTCCGACTTCGCCTTGCCGCTGCGCGCCGCCTCGGCAAGCCGCGTGATCTCGCTCGCGAGCTGCCAGACATTCTTGGCCTGCGCATCGCGGATCACCGGCACCATCAGCCCGGCATCGGTCTGCGTCGCCATGCCGAGATGGACGGCGCCGTGGCGCGTCACCACGCCCGCCTCGTCATCATAGCGCGCATTGATCATCGGGAATTCGGGCAGAGCCTTGCAGATCGCGACGATCATCAGCGGCAGCATGGTCAGCTTGGGACGGCTGCCGCGATTGGCGTTGAGGTCCGCGCGCATCGCCTCCAGATCGGTGACGTCGATCTCCTCCACATAAGTGAAGTGCGGGATGTTGCGCTTCGACGCCGCCATGTTCTCCGCGATGCGGCGACGCATGCCGATCACCTTGATCGCCTCGTCCGCGCGCGCGGCGCCCGCCGGGCGGAAGCCCTGGCCGGCATTATAGGTGAGATAGGCATCGAGGTCGGCGTGACGGACCCGATCGCCCGACACCTTCACATCGGCCAGATCGATCCCGAGCGTCCGTGCACGATCGCGAACCGCAGGCGACGCCAGAACATGGCGGGCAGGCGCGGCCGGCGCAGGGGCCGCCACCGGCGCTTCGACGACCTTCGGCGCGGGCGCGGGCGCGGGCGCGGGTTCGGGCTCGGGCGCGGCGGCCTCCACCACGGCGACCGTCGCCGCATCGGGCGTCTCGGCGTCTATACGCGCCTCGACCGCCTCTTCCTCGGCGATCTCGCCTTCGGTTTCGATCACCACCAGCGCGGAGCCGATCGCGATCACGTCGCCGACCTCACCGCCGATCTCGACGACGGTTCCGGCGACCGGGGATTCCATCTCCACCGTCGCCTTGTCGGTCATCATGTCCGCAATCTGCTGGTCTTCGGCGACGACGTCGCCGACCTTGACGTGCCAGGCGACGATCTCGGCCTCGGAAATACCCTCGCCGATGTCGGGAAGCTTGAACGTGAAACGTGCCATGCCGATCAGTCCTTCAGGATCTTCTTGAGTGCCTCGGTGATACGGACGGGACCAGGGAAATAGGCCCATTCGAGGCTGTGTGGATAGGGGGTGTCGAAGCCGGTCACGCGTTCGATCGGCGCTTCGAGATGATAGAAGCAGCGTTCCTGCACCAGCGCGGACAGTTCGGCGCCGAAACCGGAGGTGCGCGTCGCCTCATGGACGATCAGGCAGCGGCCCGTCTTCTTCACCGACGCTTCGATCGTCTCGATATCGAGCGGCACCAGCGTACGCAGATCGACGATCTCGGCATCGATGCCGAGGCCTTCGATCGTCGCTTCGACGACATGCACCATCGTGCCGTAGCACAGCACGGTCAGCGCCTCGCCTTCGCGGACGATGTTCGCCTTGCCCAGCGGGATGCGATAATAGCCTTCGGGCACTTCGCCCGCCGGATGCGCCGACCAGTTGCGTGCCGGCTTGTCGTAACGGCCGTCGAACGGGCCGTTATAGATCCGCTTCGGCTCGAAGAAGATCACCGGATCATTATCCTCGATCGCCGCGATCAGCAGCCCCTTGGCGTCGTAGGGCGTCGACGGGATCACCGTCTTCACGCCGGAGACATGGGTGAAGATGCCCTCGGGCGACTGGCTGTGCGTCTGGCCGCCGAAGATGCCGCCGCCGAAGGGCGAGCGGACGGTCAGCGGCGCGGTGAATTCGCCGCCCGAACGATAGCGCAGGCGCGCCGCTTCGGAGACGAGCTGGTCGAGCGCGGGATAGATATAGTCGGCGAACTGGATCTCCGGCACCGGGCGAAGACCATAGGCCCCCATGCCGACGGCGACGCCGATGATGCCGCATTCGGTGATCGGCGTGTCGAACACGCGGGTCTTGCCGTATTTCTTCTGCAACCCCGCGGTTGCACGAAAGACGCCACCGAAAAAGCCGACATCCTCGCCCATCACGATCACATCGGGATCGCGTTCCATCATCACGTCCATGGCGGAATTGATCGCCTGGATCATGTTCATGCGCGTGTTCACGGTCTCGTCGCTCACAGTCCGGCCGCCTTCTGCTCTTCGAGCATCTGCGCGCATTGCTCGCGCAGGTGCCAGGGCATTTCCTCGAACACATCCTCGAACATCGATTCGAACGGGTGGTTGTTGAGACCATGCCCGAGAATGCCGTTCTTCTCCGATTCCTTCGCCGCGGCCTTGACGGTCTCGGCGAGTTCGAGATCCATCGCGGCGTGGCGCTCCTCATCCCATTCACCCAGGGCGACCAGATGCTGCTTCAGCCGCGCGATCGGATCGCCCAGCGGCCATTCGCTGCTTTCGTCCGCCGAGCGATACTGGCTGGGATCGTCCGATGTCGAATGGCCTTCGGCGCGATAGGTGAAATGCTCGATCAGCGTCGGACCCTGATTGGTGCGCGCACGCTCGGCCGCCCATTCGGTCGCGGCATAGACCGCCAATATGTCGTTGCCGTCGACGCGGAGCCCGGCAATGCCGTAACCCACTGCACGCGCGGCGAAGGTCGTCGATTCAGCGCCGGCAAAACCCGAGAACGAGCTGATCGCCCACTGGTTGTTGACGACGTTCAGGATCACCGGCGCACGATAGACGCTGGCGAAGGTGCAGGCGGAATGGAAATCGCCCTCCGCGGTCGAACCCTCACCGCACCAGGTGGCGGCGATGCGCGTGTCGCCCTTGGCTGCGCTCGCCATCGCCCAGCCCACGGCCTGGGGATATTGGGTGGTCAGGTTGCCGGAGATCGAGAAGAAACCGGCATCCTTGACCGAGTACATGATCGGCAGCTGCTTGCCCTTCAGCCGGTCACCCTTGTTCGAATAGATCTGGTTCATCATGTCGACCAGACTCCATCCGCGCGAGATCAGCAGACCCTGCTGACGATAGGCGGGGAAACACATGTCATCGCGATCGAGCGCATAGGCAGCAGCGACCGCCACCGCTTCTTCGCCCGTGCACTTCATATAGAAGCTTGTCTTGCCCTGGCGCTGCGCGCGGAACATGCGCTCGTCGAACGCGCGGGTCAGCGCCATGTTGCGCAGCATTTCGCGCAGCAGATCCGGCGCAAGCCGGGGCGCCCAGGGGCCGACGGCATTGCCCTTCTCGTCGAGCACGCGGACGAGCGAATAGGCGAGTTCATGAAAACTGTCCGGCCGCGCATCGATATCCGGGCGCGGTGCCGATCCCGCCGGCGGAATCACCAGGTCGCTGTAATCGACCGAATCGCCGGGCCGAAATTTCGGCTCGGGCACGTGCAATTCAAGCGACCGCAAATTGCGGCGCCCCTCGTTTTGAGCCATCGCAGACGTTCCTCTCAGGACCCAAAAATGGGTCAGCAATGCTTGCCAATTCTTGTTATTATATTTCAACGCACATTGCGAGAGGGAAGTTGCGATCTGGCTTCAGATTACCCCGGATTTAGCCAGATCATCGAGCTCAGATTCACTTAAACCCAACAGATTATACAATATTTCTCGACTGTGCTCGCCAAGCATCGGTGGCGGCGCGGGTGCCGGACCGGGGGTGACCGACAGTCGATGCGGACTGCGCACGCCAGGAATCACCCCATGCGGGCTCGGCATCGAAAGCCGCAGCCCGCGATGCTCCGCCTGGGGATCGGCAAATGTCGCATCGAGCGAATTGATCGGTCCGCACGGCACCGCGCAGCGCGACAGCGCCGCCATCCATTCGGCGGTGGTGCGCCCGGCAAGCACGCCTTCCAATATGGGCTCGAGCGCGCGGCGATTGATCGTGCGCAACGCATTGGTGGCGAATCGCGCATCCCGCGCCAGCGCGCCCATGCCCGCTTCCTCGACGAAGCGCGCGAACTGTCCGTCATTGCCGATGGCGAGGATGATATAGCCATCCCTGGTCGGAAAGGTCTGATAGGGCGTGATCGACGGATGCTCGTTGCCGATGCGCCCCGGTGCTTCGCCGGAGACGAGATAGCCGGTGGCCTGATTCGCCATGGATGCGACGGCGACATCGAACAGCGCCATGTCGATCTGCTGCCCCTCCCCCGTCGCCTCGGCATGGCGAAGTGCCGCGAGGATGGCGATCGTGGCATTGAGCCCGGTGAGTATATCGACCAGCGCCACGCCGACACGATAGGGCTCGCCGCCGATCGGACCGGTGACGCTCATCAGGCCGCTCATGCCCTGGATCATGAAGTCGTAGCCCGCTTCATGCGCGCGGGGACCGTCCTGGCCGAAGCCGGTGATCGAACAATAGACCAAAGCCGGATTGACCGCCTGGAGCGACGGCCAGTCGAGCCCATAGGCGGCAAGCCCGCCCTGTTTGAAATTCTCGACCACGATATGCGATTTCGCCGCGATCGCGCGCACCAGCGCCTGCCCCTCGGGATTGGACAGATCGATGGTCAGCGACTTCTTGTTGCGGTTGGGCGCCAGATAATAGCTGCTCGTCACCCGCTCTCCGGCTTCGTCGTCGAACCAGGGCGGCCCCCAGGATCGCGTATCGTCCCCCGCGCCCGGCCGTTCGACCTTGATGACCTCCGCACCGAGATCGGCGAGTTGCATCGTCGACCAGGGCCCCGCGAGCACGCGGGACAGATCGAGGACACGAACGCCGTTGAGAGGACCAGCCATAACCACCTAGACCGTTGGGTTCGAGCAGGGATCGAGCGCAGCCGAGAGCCCGTGTCGAGAACACCGGCACCGGCCTTCTCGATATACCGCCTCGACAGGCTCGACGGCTACTCGAAGCGAACGGCCAGGAGACTCTTCCAACATCATGAAAACGCCTGAATCCCCGTGATCGCTCGCCCCAGGATCAGCGCGTGGATATCGTGGGTGCCCTCATAGGTGTTCACGGTTTCCAGGTTCACGACATGGCGGATGACGTGGAATTCGTCGGCGATACCGTTGCCGCCATGCATGTCGCGCGCGACGCGCGCGATATCGAGCGCCTTGCCGCAATTGTTGCGCTTGATCAGGCTCACCATCTCCGGCGCCCAGCTGCCCGCGTCGATGTTGCGGCCCACGGCGAGCGCGGCGGACAGGCCGAGCGCGATCTCTGTCTCCATATTGGCGAGCTTCAATTGCGGGATCTGGTTGGCGGCAAGCGGCCGGCCGAACTGCTTGCGATCGAGCACATATTGGCGCGCGCGATGGAAACAATCCTCCGCCGCTCCCATCGATCCCCAGGCGATGCCGTAGCGCGCCTTGTTGAGACAGCCGAACGGACCGCCGAGCCCGCGCGCATCGGGCAGCAGATTCGCCTCCGGCACGAACACGTCATCCATCACGATCTCGCCGGTGATCGACGCGCGCAGGCTCATCTTGCCCTCGATCTTGGGGGTCGAGAAGCCGTCCATGCCGCGTTCGAGGATGAAGCCGCGGATGACGCCGTCGAGCTTCGCCCAGACCACCGCGACATCGGCGATCGGCGAATTGGTAATCCACATCTTGGTGCCGGTCAGGCGATAACCGCCATCGGCCACGACCGCGCGTGTCTTCATGCTGCCCGGATCCGACCCAGCATCGGGCTCGGTCAGGCCGAAACAGCCGACGATCTCGCCACTGGCGAGGCGCGGGAGGTATTTCTCGCGCTGCTCCTCGGAGCCATAGGCATGGATCGGATGCATCACGAGCGAGGACTGGACGCTCATCGCCGAACGATAGCCCGAATCGACGCGCTCGACCGCGCGCGCGATCAAACCATAGGCGACATGGCTGACGCCCGCGCAGCCATAGCCGTCGATCGTCGCGCCGAGCAGGCCGAGTTCACCCAGCTCGCTCATGATCTCACGGTCGAACCGCTCCTCGCGCGTAGCGGACAGCACGCGCGGAAGCAGCTTTTCCTGCGCATAGGTTTCCGCAGTATCGCGGATCATCCGTTCGTCGTCGGTGAGCTGCGCGTCGAGCAGCAGGGGATCGTCCCAGCGAAAGGGCGTGAAAGCGGCCATGGGTGGCTCCCGTCAGTCAAGTACCGCCCTGGCTATGCCGGAGCCTGACGGGATCGCCAAGTATCACAAACCCACCCGCTCGCTTCGAGCAGCGTCGAGCCTGTCGAGACGCGCCCGTCGAGAAGCACGGTGCCGGGCCTTCTCGACTGCGGTTCTCGGCAAGCTCGAACCTGCGCTCGAAGCAAACGGTTGAAAATAGACTAGTCGACCGTCTGCTCGATCACCCCGAAGATCGGATGATGGCGCTCATCCTCCATCCAGATGCGGACGCTGTCGCCGGACTTGAGGAACGGCGTTTCCGCCTTGCCCGACTGGATGGTCTCGACGGTGCGAACCTCCGCGATGCAGCTATAGCCGAGCCCGCCCTGATCGACCGGCTTGCCGGGGCCACCCGCCGCGTCGCGATTGGAAACGGTGCCCGATCCGATGATCGTACCGGCGCCCAGCGCGCGCGTCTTGGCGGCATGGGCGACGAGCGTGCCGAAATCGAAGGTCATGTCGACACCAGCATCGGCGCGGCCGAACGGCTTGCCGTTGAGATCGACCATCAGCGCGCCATGCAGCTTGCCGTCCTTCCAGCGCTCACCCAGGCTTTCCGGCGTCACGAACACGGGCGACATGGCGCTGGCGGGCTTGGACTGGAAGAAACCGAAGCCCTTGGCCAGTTCGCCGGGGATCAGGTTGCGCAGCGAGACGTCATTGGTCAGCCCGATCAGGCGGATCGCGGCGAGCGCCTGTTCGCGGCTCGCGCCCAGCGGCACATCGCCGGTGACCACCACCACTTCGGCCTCCATGTCGCAGCCCCAGCTCTCGTCGGCGAGCGGAATCGGATCGCGCGGGCCCAGGAAACCGTCGGACCCGCCCTGATACATCAGCGGATCGTGCCAGAAGCTTTCGGGCATCTCGGCATTACGCGCCTGCCGCACCAGCGCGACATGGTTCACATAGGCCGATCCGTCGGCCCATTGATAGGCGCGCGGCAACGGCGAAGCGGCATCGCGCTCGTGAAAGCGTTCGCGCGGGATCACCTCATGCTCGAGATCGGTCGCCAGATTTTCGAGATCGACGGACAGCCGGTCCCAATCGTCGAGCGCCGCCTGCAGTGTCGGTGCGATATGGGCAGCGTCGGCATACCAGGCGAGATCGTTGGATACGACGACGAGCCGTCCGTCGCGTCCGGATTTCAGGCTGGCAAGCTTCATGGCGATCCTTTCAAAAATGCACCGCGAGAGGGGGTCTGGCGGCATCTAGTATCAAATGAAACCAAATCTGTCCACGGGCCGTCAGTTTGACGAATACGGAAAGTCACTTGACCATAACGTCAACTTGGGCTTCGTATGCCACTATCGAGACAAATCCCCGGAGAGGAAAGAGCCCATGTCCCTCGACGCCCTGGCGCGCACCGCATATTCCGAAGATCACGAGGCATTCCGCCAGACCGTTCGCCGCTTCATGCTGGAGGAGGTCGCACCCAACGCGGCGAAATGGGACGAGGCCGGCATCGTCGACAAGGCGATCTGGACCAAGGCCGGCGAACTGGGCCTGCTCTGCCCCACCGTTCCCGAGGAATATGGCGGGCTCGGCCTCGATTTCGGCTATAACGCAATCGTCGACGAGGAAGCCTCTTATCATGGCGGTGTCACGCTGGGCTTCTCGCTCCATTCGGACATCGTCGCCGGCTATCTCACCGCTTATGGGTCGGAGGAGCAGAAGAAGCAGTGGCTGCCCAAGCTGGTCTCGGGCGAAGCCATCACCGCGATCGCCATGACCGAACCGGGCACCGGATCCGATCTCCAGGGCATCCGAACCACCGCCCGCAAAGACGGCAATCACTATGTCATCAACGGATCCAAGACCTATATCACCAACGGCCAGAATGCCGATCTGATCCTGGTCTGCGCCAAGACCGACACCGAAGTTCAGCCGGCGTGGAAAGGCGTCTCGATCATCCTGGTCGAGGCGGATCGAGAGGGTTTCAAGCGCGGCCGCAATCTCGACAAGATCGGCATGGATGCCGCGGATACGTCGGAGCTGTTCTTCGAGGATGTCCGTGTGCCGATGACCAATTGCCTCGGCGAGGAAGGCAAGGGCTTCATCTATCTGATGAGCGAACTGCCGCAGGAACGGCTGTCGATCGCGGTCAGCGCACAGGCGTCCGCGCAACGCGCCTATGACGAGACGGTCGCCTTCACCAAGGATCGCAAGGCGTTCGGCAAGCCGGTCTTCGATTTCCAGAATACCCGTTTCACCCTCGCCGATCTCAAGTCGAAGCTCCAGGTCGGCTGGGCGCATCTCGACTGGGCGCTGAACCGCCACAACAAGCGCGAACTGACCGCCGAGGAGGGCGCCGCCGCCAAGCTGTGGCACACCGAACTGCAATGGGAGGTGATGGACAAGTGCCTCCAGCTCCATGGTGGTGCCGGCTATATGAACGAATATCCGATCGCGCGTGCCTGGCGCAGCGCACGCGTCACCCGGATCTTCGGCGGCACCAACGAGATCATGAAGGAACTGATCGGCCGCAAACTCTGATCCGCGACGACCCGCCGGTTCGGCGGGTCGGCTTGCTCTGGATCAATCTGAGCGCCGTTTACAGCCCGGCCCCGCCTCCCTAGGGTCGGGCGATGCATGCTGGCGTCGACGATCTGGGATGGCAAGGCCGTCCGCCGGCCCCGCATTCTGGCGCAATGCCCTTTCATCGGCGGCTTCGCGAAGCGACGCGCGACGAGCATGATGCGGTGGACCGCGCCTTCGGATCGCTGGGACTGGAGAGCCGAACGCATTATGCACGCTTCCTGCGCGCGCATGCGCGGATCCTGCCGGCGGTGGAACGGGCCGCCGATCCGGCGACGCTGCTCCCCGGATGGCGTGGCCGGACCGCCGATCTCGCCGCCGATCTTGCCGCGCTCGATATCGCGACGCCCGAAAGCCTGCCCTTCTCCGGCTTGCCAGGCGCAGCCGCGCGCTGGGGCGCGATCTATGTGATCGAAGGATCGCGACTGGGTGGCGCCATGCTGGCCCGTGGCGTGCCCGTCGACCTGCCCAAGGCCTATCTTTCCGCGGTGCATGGCCCGGGCGGCTGGCGCCGCATCCAGGCGATGATCGACGCGGCGGCCGACGGTGCCGGCGCCCTGTGGCATGCGGATGCGATCGACGCCGCGCGCGCGACCTTCTCTGCCTATCGCCTGGCCGCGACGATCGAGGACTCCGCCCATGGCTGACGACAATCCCGCCGGTTTCGCGGTCGATCTCACCAATTGCGATCGCGAGCCGATCCATGTGCTGGGGCAGATCCAGCCCTTCGGCTTCCTTGTCGCGCTCGGCAGCGATTGGCTGGTCGCGCGCGTCTCGAACAATATCGAAGCCTTTACCGGCAAGACGCCCGACATGCTGCTCGGCCGGCCGATCACCGAGCTGGTGAGCGACAAGGCGTTGCACGCGATCCGCAACCGGTTGGCGATGCTGCGTGGTCCGGATGCGGTCGAGCGTCTGTTCGCCCAGCCGCTGGTCGACGGCCGCCCGCCCTTCGACGTCGCGGTCCATATGAGCGGCGACACAATCGTCATCGAAGCGGAACCCGCAATCGTGGAGGATCTGGAGGCCGCCGCCGTCGTGCGCGCCATGGTCACCCGCCTGGGCCAGAGCGACACCATGGCGACCTTTCTGCGCGAAGGCGCGCGACAGGTGCGCGCGATCACCGGCTTCGACCGGGTGATGGTCTACCGCTTCGACGAGCAGGGATCGGGCGAAGTCGTCGCCGAGGCGCTCCAGCCCGGCGTCGACAGCTTTCTGGGGCTGCATTATCCTGCCAGCGACATCCCGGCACAGGCGCGCACGCTCTATATGCGCAGCGTGTTCCGCATCATCGCCGATGTCGGCGCGCAACCGGTGCCGATCCTGCCGATGCTCGATCCGCGCGGCGCGGCGCTCGACCAATCGCTCTCGGTGCTGCGCGCGGTTTCACCCATCCATATCGAATATCTCAAGAATATGGGCGTCGCCGCCTCGCTCTCGATCTCAATCATCGTCGGGGGCAAGCTCTGGGGACTGTTCGCCTGCCATCATTATGCGCCACGCCTGCCGAGCTTCGCCAATCGCACGGCCGCCGAACTGCTCGGCCAGATGTTCTCGCTGATGCTCGAAAGCCGCGAACGGCGAGAGGCGGCCGATTACGAGACGCGCGCGCGCAACGTCGCGGACCGGATGATGGCGACGGTCGCGCAGGACGGCGATCTGCTCAGCAACGCGCCGTGGATCGGCGACATGATCGTCGACACCATCCCGGCGGACGGTGTCGGCGTCTATCTGAACGGCGCGATCTCGTTGAGCGGGCTGGCGCCCAACCATGCCGAGTTCGAGGCGATCGTCGCCATGCTCAATCGCATCGCCGACAATGAGGTGTTCGCGCTCGATTCGATCCAGAGCGTGCTGCCGGAAGCGGCGCGCTATGCCGATCGCGCGGCCGGGCTGATCGCCATTCCGCTGTCGCGCAAACCCCGCGACTATGTCGTGCTGTTCCGAAGCGAACGCCTGCGCTCGGTGCGCTGGGCGGGCAATCCTGAAAAAGCGGTGGAATATGGGCCAAGCGGCGCGCGGCTGACGCCACGCAAAAGCTTCGAGGCATGGTCCGAACTGGTCAAGGGCAGCAGCGTGCCCTTCAGCGCGGCCGAACGGCGCGTCGCCAATACGCTGAAAACCGGCATGCTCGAAGTGCTCGTGCGGCTGTCCGACACGGCGGGCGAGGAACGGCAGCGCGCGAACGAGCGGCAGGAATTGCTGATCGCCGAGCTCAATCACCGCGTGCGCAACATCCTGTCGCTCATTCGCGGCCTGATTTCGCAGACGCGCGACAGCGCCGAATCGGTCGAGGGATTTATCGGCACGCTGGAGCATCGCATCCAGGCGCTGGCGCGCGCGCATGATCAGGTCACGTCCGATCGCTGGGGCCCGGCCCGCCTGTTCGACCTGATCGAGATCGAGACCGGCGCCTATGCGGGGTTGCAGCGCGACCGGGTGAAGATCGATGGCCCCAATGTGTTGCTCCATCCCGTCGCCTTCACGACGCTGGCGCTGGTGATGCACGAGCTGATGACCAACGCCGCCAAATATGGCGCGCTCTCCGACAGCGGCGAAGTGCTGATCCGCTGGACGATCGACCCGGAGGGCAGCCTGCTGCTCGACTGGACGGAGCGCGGCGGTCCGGCGGTGACCGCGCCCACGCGACGCGGTTTCGGCAGCACGATCATCGAACGCTCGATTCCCTATGATCTGGGCGGCACCGCCGAACTCAATTATCGCCTGGCCGGGCTGGAGGCGCATTTCTGCGTCCCCTCCCGCCACGTCGCCGGCGTCAGCGAGGCGAAGCCGGCGGCGCGTTCGAGCGAGGAACAGGCGCATGCGAAGCCCTTGAAGTCATGCGCGGTGCTGCTGGTCGAGGACAGCATGATCATCGCGCTCGACGGAGAGGACGCATTGCGCGCGCTGGGCGCCGTCCAGGTGGTGACGACAGGCACCGTCGCCCGCGCATTGGCGGCGATCGAACAGACCGATTTCGATTTCGCGCTGCTGGACTTCAATCTGGGCAACGAGACCAGCGCGCCCGTCGCCGACGCGCTGGCGCGGCGCGGCATCCCCTTCGCCTTCGCCACCGGCTATGGCGAGGCGATCGGCGATATCGGCCGGCACCAGTCGGTCATCACGATCAGCAAGCCCTATGGGCCAAGGCAGCTCGCCACCGCCGCGGCGCACGCGATCGCCCATCGGGCCGAAGATCAGGCCGGCGTCAACACCCCGCGATAGGCCGAATCCTCGAGCGCGCGGCCCGCGCCCTTGGCGACGCACATCAGCGCTTCTTCCGCCACCGCGACCGGCAGGCCCGTCGCCGTCGCCAGCGCCTCGTCGATGCGCCGCAGCAGCGCGCCGCCGCCCGTCATCACGATCCCGCGATCGACGATGTCGGCGGCGAGTTCGGGCGGGGTGTTCTCCAGCGCGGCACGGACGGCGCCGATGATCTGGCTGACCGGTTCGGCGATCGCCTCGGCGATTTCGGCTTCGGTGACATGGATTTCCTTGGGAACGCCCGCGACGAGATCGCGGCCCTTGACGCTGATCGTCAGCCCGTCCCCCTGCGGCATCACAGCGCTGCCGATCTCCAGCTTGATCCGCTCCGATGTCGCCTCGCCCACCATCAGATTGTGCTTGCGACGGATCGAGGCGGAGATCGCCTCGTCCATCTTGTCGCCGCCGACGCGCACCGAATTGCTATAGGCCAGACCGCGCAGCGACAGCACGGCGACCTCGGTGGTGCCGCCGCCGATATCGACCACCATGACGCCGACAGGCTCGATCACCGGCAGATCGGCGCCGATCGCGGCCGCCATCGGCTCCTCGATCAGGAAGACCTGGCTCGCCCCCGCATTGGTCGCGGCGTCGCGGATCGCGCGGCGCTCGACCGTGGTCGATCCCGACGGCACGCAGATCGCGATCTCCGGCCGGCGCGGCAGGCGCGACGCGCCGCCATGCGCCTTGTCGATGAAATGCTTGATCATCTGCTCCGCGACGTCGATGTCGGCGATCACCCCGTCGCGCAAAGGCCGGATCGCCTCGATATTGGCGGGGGTCTTGCCCATCATCAGCTTCGCATCGGCGCCGACGGCGCGCACCTTGCGCACGCCGTCGCGCGTTTCGAGCGCGACCACCGAAGGCTCGTTGAGCACGATGCCATGGTCACGAACATAAACGACCGTGTTCACGGTCCCGAGATCGATGGCCATGTCGTGCGAGGCCAGCTTGAAGAAACGCGATAAGAACATGAAACGAACGCTACCCTGAACCGTCGCATGGCGACTGGGCGGCGCGGGAAACGCCCCCCGTGCCGTCACACCGGCTTGAGAGGCCCGAGATACGGCGTCAATCGCGCCCTGCGCCCGGGCGGGCGGTTCTTGCGGCGGAATGTCCGCTGCCGACGATAATGCCCATCATTTTGACGAGAAAACAGTATTGAAATGAGATTTCAGTCTCATTAAGAGCCCGATCAAGCGAATGGAGGGCATGATGGCGCTGACGCACGAACAGATGGATCGAAAGCTCGCCGAGCATTTCGGCTTCGAAGCCAATGACGATGTCGAAGGCGTGCTCGGCACGCTGACCGCCGATGTCGAACACGACATTGTCGGGGCGCCGACGGGCCCCACTTACGGGCCGGAAGGCGCGCGCGGCTTTTACGAGGCGCTTTTCGCCGACCTCTCGGACGGCAGTTTCGAGACGCGACGGCGGCTCTACGGCGAGAATTTCCTGGTCGACGATTCGCTGTGGCGCGGGCGCGCGCCCGGCAAGCCGTTCGGGATCGACGGACAGGACAGGCCGCTCGCATTCCGCCTGCTTCATGTCCTCGAATTCGCCGACAGCGGCGAGATCAGGCGCGAGAATGTCTGGATCGATCTGGCCGCGATCCTCCAGCAGCTCTCGCCGGCATCGGCCGCATGAGCCGAAGCAACCAGCGACGGCGCACGCGCAAGGACCTCTTGCAGGCGGCGGCCCGGCTGATGAAGGCGGGCCGAACCCCTACGCTGGAGGAGATCGCGGAGGAAGCGCTCGTCTCCCGCGCGACTGCCTATCGCTATTTCCCCGGGCTCGACGCCTTGCTGCTCGAAGCGTCGCTCGATGTCGCGGTTCCCGGGCCGGACGAGATCTTCGCGGGCGACATGAGCGGCGGTCTGGCCGATCGGCTGCTGCGGGTCGATGGCGCGTTGCACGCGATGATCGCCGCGAACGAGACGGCGTTGCGCGCGATGCTCGCCCATTCACTGCAACGGGGCGCGCATGAAGGCGATGTTCCCGCCCGCCAGAATCGGCGCACGCCGTCGATCGAGGCGGCGCTCGCCCCGCTCCGCGATCGCCTCGATCCCCATGCCACCGCCATGCTGGCGCACGCGGTCGCGCTGATCGTCGGCATCGAAGCGGTCGTGGTGTTCAAGGACGTGCTGCAACTCGACGATGACCAGGCGCGGGAGGTTCGGGCTTGGGCGATCCGGGCCCTCTCCACCGCCGCGCTGGAGTGATTTCGAGGCAGGCGGAATCACCTGCCGGATCGGAAATCACGGGAAATAAGGGATAATCTTCAGTCGAGGAAACGCGCCCATTCCTCCAGCGGCGCGCGGGCGCTGTACAGCCGGTTCGCCGGCTGATCCGGGTCCTCATGGCCGATCGCGACCCCGCAGAACAACATGCGTTCCGCCGGTGTGCCGAGGAAACCCGTCACCGTCTCCGGATAGACCGCCCAGCATTCCTGCGGGCAGGTGGCGAGGCCGGCCTCGACCGCGAGCAGCATGAAGCTTTGCAGGAACATGCCGAGATCGGACCATTGCGGCGGCCCCATCTGCCGATCGACGGTGCAGAAGATCGCGGCGGGCGCGCCGAAGAACTGGAAATTGCGCGCGAACCATTGCCGCCGCGCCGCCTTGTCCTCGCGCGGGATGCCGATATGCGCGTACATCGCCTCGCCGATCGCGAAGCGACGGTCCCGATAAGGCGCGGTCAGATTGGCCGGATAGATGTCATAGGCATGCTGCTCGCTCGCACCCGACGCGAGTCGCTCACGCATCAGCGCCTTCAGCCGGACCATCGCATCGCCCGTCACCACATCGACATGCCAGGGCTGCAGGTTGCCGCCGCTGGGCGCACGCGCGGTTTTTTCCAGCAACGCGGCGATAAGCGCGGGATCGACCGCCATATCGAGAAATCCGCGGACGGAGCGCCTTGCGGCCATGGCTTCGCTGACATTCACCGCTTTCACTCCCGCAACGTTGACGACACTCCCCCCTTGCCAACGTTAACGTAAACGGCAAGAGCATTTGGAGACCCCATCCGAGTCCGACAGGAGAGCCATGATGTCCACAGCCTATATCGTCGACGCCGTTCGTACCGCAGGGGGCCGCCGCGGCGGCAAGCTCGCGGGATGGCATCCCGCCGACATGGCCGGCCAGGTGCTCAATGCCATTGTCGATCGCAGCGGCATCGATCCACGCGCGATCGACGATGTGATCATGGGCTGCGTAAGCCAGGGCGGCGAGCAGAGCTTCCAGGTCGGGCGCGGTGCGGTGCTCGCATCGAAGCTGCCCGAAAGCGTGTCGGCCGTCACGATCGATCGCCAGTGCGGTTCCTCGCAACAGGCGATGCAGTTCGCCGCGCAGGCGGTGATGAGCGGCACGCAGGACGTGGTGATCGCCGCCGGCGTCGAGAGCATGACGCGCGTGCCGATGGGCTCCACCGGTGTGCTGTTCGCGCAGGCGGGCCTGGGCACCTCGAAGAGCCCCGGCCAGGAAGCGCGTTATCCCGGCATCCAGTTCAGCCAGTTCCTTGGCGCCGAGATGATCGCGAAGAAATACGGCTTCAGCCGCGAACAACTCGACGCCTACGCGCTGGAAAGCCACAGGCGCGGCGCTGCGGCGACCGAAGCCGGCGCCTTCGCCAACGAAATCGTCGCGCTCGACGTCGAAACGCCCGAGGGCACGATCAGCCATGATCGCGACGAAGGCATCCGCTACGACGCGACGCTCGAAAGCATCGGCTCGGTCAAGCTGCTCCAGGAGGGCGGCGTGATCTCCGCCGCCAATGCCAGCCAGATCTGCGACGGCTCCTCGGCGGTGCTGATCGTCTCCGAACAGGCGCTCAAGGATCACGGCCTGACGCCGATCGGCCGTATCCACCACCTGACCGTCACCGGCGGCGATCCCGTCGTGATGCTCGAAGAGCCGCTGTTCGCCACCGAAAAGGCGCTGAAGCGCGCCGGCATGTCGATCAATGATATCGACCTGTACGAGGTGAACGAGGCGTTCGCGCCGGTGCCGCTCGCCTGGCTCCAGCATGTCGGCGCCGATCCGGCGAAGATCAACGTCCATGGTGGCGCGATCGCGCTCGGCCACCCGCTTGGCGCCAGCGGCACCAAGCTGATGGCCACGCTGATCAACGCGCTCAAGCGCCATGGCGGCAAATACGGCCTGCAGACGATGTGCGAAGGCGGTGGCCTCGCCAACGTCACCATCGTCGAACGTTTCTGAAGCCCATTTGAGGAAGCCGGTAGCAGCCAGAAACACTCTTCCGCGCTTTCGCAAACCAACACCAGAACAGGGGAATAGACTCATGATCATCGAAAACGGCATTGCCGCCGTCGTGACCGGCGGCGCGTCCGGCCTGGGTGCCGCGACCGCGCGTGCGCTCGCCGCCAAGGGCGCGAAGGTCGCGATCTTCGATCTCAACGCCGAGAAGGGCGAGGCCATCGCGGCCGAGATCGGCGGCGTCTTCTGCGCGGTCGATGTCAGTTCCGAAGAGAGCGTCGATGCGGGCTTCGCCAAGGCGCGCGCGGCGCATGGCCAGGAACGGATCCTCGTCAATTGCGCGGGCATCGGCAACGGCATCAAGACCGCGAGCCGATCGAAGGAAGACGGCAGCATCAAGCACTTCCCGCTCGATGCCTTCGAAAGGGTCATCCAGATCAACCTGCTCGGCACCTTCCGCTGCATCGCCAAATCGGCCGCCGGCATGATGACGCTGGAGCCGATCGACGAATTCGGCGAGCGCGGCGCGATCGTGAACACCGCCAGCGTCGCGGCGCAGGACGGCCAGATCGGCCAGGCAGCCTATTCGGCGTCCAAGGCGGGCGTGCTCGGCATGACGCTGCCGATCGCGCGCGACCTGATGGGCGAAGGCATCCGCGTCAACACCATCCTGCCGGGCATCTTCGAAACCCCGCTGCTCGCCAGTCTGCCCGACAATGTGCAGCAGTCGCTGGCCGCGTCGGTGCCCTTCCCCAAGCGGCTCGGTCGCCCGCCCGAATATGCCCAGCTCGCGCTCACCATGATCGAGTGCGGCTATTTCAACGGCGAATATGTGCGTCTCGACGGCGCGATCCGGATGGCGCCGCGCTGATGGCGCGGCCCGAAGGCTGGCGGCTCGATCGGGCCGCCTACCCCTTCAGCTTCGTGACCGAGACGCGTTTCCAGGATGTCGACATACTCGGCCATATCAACAATGTCGCGATGGCGGCGCTGTTCGAGAATGGCCGGGTTCGCTTCAACCGGTCGCTGGGCCTGTTCGATCGAAGGCAGCCCGACGAGCGCTGGCTGATCGCCGCGATCGCGATCAACTATCTCGCCGAGGCGCATTTCCCCGACGATATCGAGATCGCGTCGGGCGTCGGCCATATCGGTACGCGCAGTTGGCGGATCGATGCCGCGGCCTTCCAGAACGGCCATTGCGTCGCGACATGCGACACCACGATCGTGATGACCGACGCCAAGGGCTCGCAGCCCCTGCCGGCGCATATGCTGTCCGCCTTGACGGCGCATCTGGTGAAACAGCCCGACTGACAGACAGCCCCGGATTTCGACTGTTTCCGGCATCGCTCCAGCGGACGCTGAAGCGATGCCGATGCGAGGATCAATCACTGAAGCGCGGCGAGCGCTTCTCGAAATTGGCGGTCACGGCCTCCACCTGATTGGGCGTGCGGATCACCTTCAACTGCTCCTCGCTTTCGGCGAGCAGGACCGACGCGGCATCACCATCGGCCGCCGCATTGAACAGCCGCTTGGCGCCGCGGATCGCGTCCGGATTGCGGCCCGCAATCTCACGCGCGAGCACCGTGGCGATGGCATGCGGATTCTCCGCGATCCGGGTCACGAAACCCAGTCCCACCGCGTCCTCACCCGAAAATTCGCGATTGGTATAGGTCAGTTCGCGCAGCACATCGTCGCGCACCAGCGTCCGCCACAGCGCGACCCCGGCCATATCGGGCACCAGCCCCCATTTCATCTCCATGATCGAAAGACGCGTTTCCGGATGCGCTATGCGGATATCGGCGCCCGACATGATCTGGAAACCGCCGCCGAACGCGACGCCGTGCACCGCCGCGATGACCGGCACCGGCAGCGTCCGCCAGCCCCAGGCGACATGCTGGTAGAGATTGGCCAGGCCATGGCTGCGCGCCATCAGGTCGAAATCCTTGTCGCCCACGCCCGCCGCCATGCTCGCCATGTCGAGGCCGGCGCAAAAGCCCCGCCCCTCGCCCGAAAGCACCACCGCGCGCAGCCCCGGCGTCGCGCCGAGCGTGTCGATCGCCGCCGCGATCCCCTGCAGCATGGCGGGATCGAGCGCGTTCATCTTGTCGGCGCGGGTCAGGCGGACATCGGCGACGCCCTGATCGATGGTTATGGAAACGCGGTCGTTCATTCTCGGCTCCGGATAGACATGTTCAGACGATGCGGCTGCCCGCCTGCCCCCAATATTGATCGCGCAACAGGCGCTTGTAGAGCTTGCCCGTGGGATGGCGCGGCAATTCGGCCAGGAAATCGATCTGGCGCGGAATCTTGGGGCCGGACAGGCTTTCGCGGCACCAGGCGACGAGTTCGGCTGCCAGCCCGTCCCCAGCCTCCGCCATGTCCATCGGCTGGACGATCGCGATCACGCGCTCACCCATGTCGGGGCACGGCGCCCCGATCACCGCGACATCGGCGACGCGGGGATGGGTGACGAGGTGATTCTCGATCTCCTGCGGATAGACGTTCACCCCGCCCGAGATGATCATGAAGCTCTTGCGATCCGTGAGGTAGAGATAGCCATCCTCGTCGAGCCAGCCGATATCGCCTACCGTCCGCCAGCCATGCCGGTTGGCGGCTTCGGCGGTTTTCCCTGGATCGTTGTGGTAACTGAACTCCGCCCCTTCGCCGAAATAGACCAGCCCTTCGCTGCGTGGCGGCAGTTCGTTGCCGTCCTCGTCGCAGATATGCGCCACGCCATAGACCGCGCGGCCCACCGATCCCCTGTGCGCCAGCCAGTCGGTCGATCGTATCGCCGTCATGCCGATCGCTTCCGATGCGGCATAATATTCATCGATCACCGGCCCCCACCAGTCGATCATCGCCTGCTTGATCGGGATCGGGCACGGTGCCGCCGCATGAATGGCCGACCGCAGCGACGACAGATCGTGGCGGGCGCGCTCCCCCTCCGGCAATTTGAGCAAGCGGATGAAATGGGTCGGGACCCATTGGCTGACAGTGACGCTGTGGCGTTCGATCAGGTCCAGCGCCTGCACCGGATCGAAATGCGCCATCATCACGACCGTTCCGCCAAGCCGGTGGACGACCATGCTCCAGCGCAACGGCGCCGCATGATAAAGCGGGGCCGGCGAGAGATAGATGCTGTCGGCATCGAAACCGAACACCTTCTCCGCGATCATCGTCAAGGCATTGGGCGCATCGATCGCCCCGCCCGGCGGAACACCCTGGCGAACGCCCTTGGGCCGCCCCGTGGTGCCGGAGGAATAGAGCATGTCGGTGCCGGCGCCCTCGTCCGCGATCGGGGTCTCCGGCTCGGCCGCCGCCTCGGCGATCCAGTCGCGCCAGCCCGGCACGGGCGCGCCGATCAGGAAGCGCGGCAGATCGGCGAACAGATCGGGCAGCGCCGCAAGCGCTTCGCCGACGCCCTCGGACGCGACCAGCAGCCTCGCACCGCTGTCACGCACGATATAGGCGATCTCGGGCGGCGTCAGCCGCGCCGAGACGCAGGCATAATAAAGCCCGGACCGCTGCGCCGCCCAGGCCAGTTCGAAGAAGCGGACATGATTGTCGAACAGGAAGGCGACGGTATCGCCCTGCTGCAGCCCCGCCCGCCGGAACAGATGCGCGCCCTGGTTGGAACGCGCGTCGAGCGTGCGATAGTCGATCGCTTCGCCGGTATCGCCGAAAATCACCGCCGGTTTCTGCGGTGTGGTGCGGGCATGATGGCTGGGATGGGTCAATCGGCTCTCCATTCCGGCTGGCAGGTCGCCTGGCCTGCCCTTTCCGTAAACGTCATCCTAACGCGACGTCTGCCATTGTCACCTGCTATCGCGAAAATTCGATCGGCCGTCCGCGTTGCGGAGCCGCACACTCAAGGCTAGGCGAATCCGATGGAATTCGATCCCGCACGTTTTCTCAAGCTGATGCGCCGGCATGGCCACAATGCCCTGCTCGGCATCGAATATCACGCACATGGCGAAGACTGGGTCGAGCTCGCCTTGCCCTATTCGCCGCGGCTCGTCGGCGATACCGATACCGGCGTGCTCGCATCGGGGCCGATCGTATCGCTGATGGACATGGCGACAAGCATCTCGATCTGGATCAGGACCGGCAATTTCCAGCCCCAGGCGACGCTCGACCTGCGCGTCGATTACCTGCGCCCCGCCGTACCGGGCAAGACGGTGGTCGGCCGTGGCCAATGCTATCGCGTCACCCGCAACATCGCGTTCATCCGCGGCCAGGCGCATGACGGCGATCCGGACGATCCGCTCGCGCACGTCGCGGGTACCTATATGTTCACGGGACCACTGAAATGAGCTGGCTGCCGCCCTATGCCGAACTGCTCGGCCTCTCCACCGACGGATATCAGGACGGCGCCCCCGTGCTGATCATGCCGTTCCGCCAGGATGTGATGGGGCGCCCGGGCTTCCTGCACGGCGGCGCGATCGCCGGCATGCTCGAAATGGCGGCGATCGGCGCACTCCATGCCCAGTTCGAGGGTGAGGCCAAACCGCGTTTCAAGCCGATCAACATCACCGTCGACTATATGCGCGGCGGCCGGGAGAAGGACACGCGCGCCGTGGGCCTCGTCTCACGAGTCGGCACGCGCATCGCCAATGTCGAGGCCTTCGCCTGGCAGGACGAACGCGAAAAGCCGATCGCCGCAGCCCGGATGAACATCCTGATCGTGCGGGATTAGGGTTCGATCCGCCGAGATCTCCGCATTGTCATTCCCGCGTGCGCGGGAATGACATGAGATGCTTTTTGTTCAAGGATCGATGCTGCCGCCGGCCAGAGCATTGACGATGCCGCCGTCGACCGCGATCGTTTCGCCCACCACATAATCGCCGGCGCGGCTGGCCAGGAACACGGCGGTCGCGGCGAGATCCTCCGGCACGCCGATCCGACCCGACGGGATGCGCTGGGCCACCGTATCGCCATGGTCTCGCGCCGCCTTGTTCATGTCGGACGCGAAGGCGCCCGGCGCGATCGAGGTGACGTTGATGTGATCGCTCACCAGCCGCGCGGCGATCCGCTTGGTGAGGTAGATCAACCCCGCCTTCGACGCATGATAGCTGTAGGTCTCCCAGGGATTGAGGCGGAGCCCGTCGATCGACGTGATATTGATCACCTTGGCCGGGCGGTCGGGCGAGGCTGCCGCCTTGAGCGCGCCGTGCAGCGCCTGGGTCAGGAAGAAGGGCGATTTGAGGTTGAGGTCCACCACCTTGTCCCAGCCCGATTCGGGGAACACCTCGAACGGCTCGCCCCAGGCGGCGCCCGCATTGTTGACGAGGATGTCGAGCTTCGGCTCCCGCTCGGTCAGCGCGGCGGCCAGCGCCTTGCAACCCTCGACGGTCGAGACGTCCTGCGGCAGCGCGATGCAATTGGGGCCGAGTTCCTCAGCCGCCCGGTCGCAGGCATCGGCCTTGCGCGACGAGATATAGACTTTCGCGCCCTGCGCGATGAAGCCTTCGGCGATCCATTTGCCGATATTGCGCGATCCGCCGGTGACGAGCGCGACCTTGCCCTCCAGGCTGAAGAGATTGGCGATATTCATGACGTTGTGATCTCCCTTATCCGCCGCGCCTGATGGTTTCACGGGCGATGACGATCTGCTGGATCTGGCTGGTGCCTTCATAGATGCGGAACAGGCGGACGTCGCGATAGAGCCGCTCGATCCCGTAGTCGGCGATATAGCCCGCGCCGCCGAAGATCTGGACGGCGCGATCGGCGACGCGGCCGACCATCTCGGACGCGAACAGCTTGACCGCCGCCGCCTCCATCGTCGTGTTCTCGCCCGCGTCCTTCCTCGCCGCGACATCGAGCACGAACGCCCGCGCGGCGAGCGCCTCGGTCTTGGAATCGGCGATCATCGCCTGGATCAACTGGTGCTCGGAGATCGGCTTGCCGAACTGACGCCGTTCGGTCGCATAGGCGACGCTGTCGGCGATCAGACGCTCCGCCACGCCGACACAGACGGCGGCAATGTGCAGCCGTCCGCGATCGAGCACGCGCATCGCGACCTTGAACCCCTCCCCTTCGGCCCCGAGCATGTTCGCGGCGGGCACGGGCACGTCGTCGAAGATCACGTCGCAGACATGGGCGCCCTGCTGCCCCATCTTCCGTTCCGGCGTCCCGATCGACAGGCCGGGCAGATCGGCGGGCACCAGGAATGCCGATACGCCATGCGCCCCATCCCCGCCGGTACGCGCCATCACCGTGAACAGCGATGCCCTGTCGGCATTGGTGATGAAGCGCTTCGTGCCGGTCAGGCGATAAGCATCGCCATCGCGCACGGCTCGGGTCTTCACCGCCGCGCTGTCCGATCCGACATCGGGCTCGGTGAGCGCGAAGCTGGTCACGATCTCGCCCGTCGCGATGCGCGGCAGCCATTCGGCCTTCTGCGCATCGGTGCCCGCCATCACCAGGCCCTGGCTACCGATCCCGACATTGGTGCCGAAGGTGGATCGCATCGCCGGGCTGGTGCGGCCAAGCTCGAAGGCGACCTTCAGTTCCTCGACCATCGACAGGCCGAGGCCGCCATAGGCCTCCGGGATGGACATGCCGAACAGGCCGAGCGCCTTCATCTCCTCGATCAGATCGTCCGGAATCTCGTCGCGCTCGGCCACATCCGCCTCGCGCGGGCGCAGGCGTTCGGCGACGAAGCGGCGAACCGCGTCGATCAGTGCATCGAAGGTCTCGGGATCCAGCGCCATCGAGCCTACCTCGTCAATAACCGTGCGCGCGCGCGACCTGGTCGGTGTGGAAGTTGACGTCGCCCATGAATTCCTGAAGCGCGCGATCGCGCTTCATGTAGAGGCCGATGTCATATTCGTCGGTCATGCCGATGCCGCCATGCATCTGCACGCCTTCGCGCACCGCAAGGCCCGTCGCCTGCCCAACCTTGGCCTTGGCGACCGAGACCATCAGGTCGGCATTGTCGCTGCCTTCGTCGAGCAATTGCTGCGCCTTGAGCACCACGGCGCGCGCCACTTCCATTTCCGAATAGAGATGCGCCGCGCGATGCTGCAGCGCCTGGAATTCGCCGATCAGCCGGCCGAACTGCTTGCGCTGCTTCAGATAGTCGACCGTCATGTCCATCGCGGCGGACCCGACACCGACCATTTCCGACGCGGCGCCCGTCCGCCCCGCGCGCAGCATCCGGGCCAGCACCGCCCAGCCCTGATCGACCTCGCCGATCACTGCATCGGCATCCACTTCGACACCCTCGAACGCGACATGCGCGCCCATAGAACTGTCGACCAGCCGCGCCGCCTCCATCGAAAGATTGGCGGCGTCCTTGTCGACCGCGAACAGGGTCAGTCCGTCCTGTTCGCCCGCGCTGCCTGCGGTGCGCGCCGCGACGATCAGCATGTCGGCGGAGGCGCCCTGGATCACGAACTGCTTGCGACCGGTGAGCCTGAAACCATTGCCCGCCCGCTCCGCCTTCATCGCGATCGCGGCGGGATTGTGCTTCGCGCCTTCGTCGATCGCCAGGCCCAGCACGGTTTCGCCCGAGAGGATGCCGGGGAACCAGCGCTCGCGCAGCGCCGCGTCGGCGGCCTTCAGCGCCTCGACGCCCGCAACCGAAGTGGTCAGGAACGGCGAGGGCGAAAGATTGCGGCCGATCTCCTCGAGCACGATTCCCGCCTCGACATGGCCGAGCCCGAGCCCGCCCTGATCCTCGGGCACCAATATGCCGGTGAAACCCATTTCGGCGAATTGCTTCCACAGGCCGTGCGAAAAGCCGTCCTTGCAGTTCATGTCGCGGAACTTGCGGAAATGGGTGGTCGGCGCTTCGGTCTTCATGAAAGACGCGGCGGTATCCTTGAGCATCGCCTGATCTTCGGTGTGGTAAAGCGGCATGGTCTGATCCTTCGATCCGCGCGAACGCGCGGTATTGGAATGGGGAATGGACGCGTCGTCCTCGGCGCGTCAGGCGCCCGGCAGGTCCAGAATGCGCTTGGCGACGACGTTGAGCATCACCTCGCTGGTGCCGCCCTCGATCGAATTGGCCTTGGTGCGCAGCCATGCGCGCGCCTTGGCCCCGCCGGTCGACGCCTCGCTTTCCCATTCCAGCGCATCGGATCCGCCCGCCGACATCACCAGTTCGTTGCGCCGCTTGTTCAGTTCGGTACCGAAATATTTCATCATATTGGGCTGGGCGGGATGCGCCTTGCCGGCCTTCATCTCGTCGATGAACTTTTCGCCCATCGCGCGGAACGCCAGGGTATCGACGTCGAGCCGGGCCATCTCGCCGCGCAGGATCGGGTCCGCCGCCATCAGATCCCTGTGCATCGCGCCGACCGAACCCACCGGCGCATTGCCCGCGCCCGAAATCATCTCGCGCTCATGGCCGAGCAGATATTTGGCGACGTCCCAGCCGCGATTGAGTTCGCCGACGATCTGGTGCTTGGGCACCACGACATTGTCGAAAAAGGTCTCGCAGAAGGGTGAATTGCCCGAGATCAGCTTGATCGGCTTGGTCGAGACGCCGGGCGTCTCCATGTCGAACAGCAGGAAGCTGATGCCCTTATACTTGTCGTCCTTGTCGGTGCGGACGAGGCAGAAGATCCAGTCCGCCTTGTCGGCATAGCTCGTCCAGATCTTCTGGCCGTTGACGACCCAGTGATCGCCCTTGTCCTCGCCGAAGGTCTGGAGCGAGACGAGATCGGATCCCGAACCGGGCTCCGAATAGCCCTGGCACCAGCGGATCTCGCCCCTGGCGATCTGGTTGAGATAATGGACCTTCTGTTCCTCGGTCCCGAATTTGAGCAGCGCCGGCCCGAGCATCCAGATGCCGAAGGAGGACAGCGGAGAACGGCAGCCGAGCGCCGCCATCTCCTGGCGCAGGATCTTCGTTTCGGCGGGCGACAGGCCGGCGCCGCCATAAGGCTTGGGCCAGTCGGGCACCGTCCAGCCCTTTTCGGCCATCCGGTCCATCCACAATTTCTGCGCGGGGCTCTTGTAAGTGGGATTGCGGCCACCCCAGCAGGCGTCGCTTTCGTCCTTCACCGGCTCGCGCATCTCGGGCGGGCAATTCGCTTCCAGCCAGGCGCGGGTTTCGGCGCGGAAAGTCTCCAGATCGCTCATTGTCAGCTCCTCTCCGAGCGTGGAATTCCGGGGCAAGACTATGGCTGCAAAATCCTGCAAGCAAGGGATTCTGCGGGAATCGCGGGTGCCGTAGCGTCAGCGGCGCATGCATTGACCGCGCCCGTGCCGCCGCCCATGCTCATGGCGCAAGAGAGAGGATCGCGCTTGGGATTCGAGCCCCAATCCATGCCCCGTCAGGTGCCGCTGGCGACCAAGCTGAGCTACGGCTTCGGCGCGGTCGCCTATGGCATCAAGGATAACGGCTTCTCCGTCTTCCTGCTGCTTTTCTACAATCAGGTGGTCGGCCTGCCCGCGCATCAGGTCGGGCTGGCGATCATGATCGCGCTGCTCGTCGACGCCTGTATCGATCCGATGGTCGGCCATCTTTCCGATCAGACCCACTCGCGCTGGGGCCGGCGCCATCCCTGGCTGTACCTGTCGGCCCTGCCGATCGCGATGGTCTGGATCCTGTTGTGGAATCCGCCCGATGCCGCGCCGGGCGTGCAATTCGCCTATCTGATCGGCATTGCGATCCTCGTGCGCGCGGTCGTCTCCTGCTACGAAGTGCCCTCGCTCGCGCTCGCGCCGGAAATCACGCGCGACTATCACGAACGCACCGCGGTGCTGCGCTACCGCTATCTGTTCGGCTGGGCGGGCGGCCTCGCGATGCTGATGCTCGCCTTCGGACTGCTGCTGGTGCCCGAGCCCGGCTATCCGGTCGGCCAGCTCAATCCCAACGGCTATCATCGCTTCGCCCTCGTCGGCGCGGGCATCATGCTCGTCGCCGTACTCGTCTCCGCGATCGGCACGCATCGGGGCTATGCGCGCCGTGCACCGACGGCCCCGGAGCGACTGCCGCTCGGTCCCACGCTGCGCGCGATCGTCTCGACCCTGCGCAACCGGCCCTTCCTGATCCTGATGGCGGCGGCGCTCTTCGCCTTCGCCAACCAGGGCCTCACCTTCGCGCTCAGCAACTATCTGCTGCTGTTCGTCTGGGAATTTCCGCAAGCCGCCTTCATCACCTACGCGCTCGCGCTGTTCGCCGGCGCGGTGCTCGCCTTTCTCGGCGTCCCGGCCGTTTCGCGACGGCTGGGCAAGAAGGATGCGGCGGCCATGCTCGCGCTCGTCAGCATCGTGCTGTCCACCCTGCCCTATTGGCTGCGGCTCGCCGGCCTGTTCCCCGGCAATCAGTCGCCGCTGATGATGCCGATCTTCCTGACGTTGATGGCGCTCGCGACCGCGGCGGGCATCGGCGTGATGATCCTCACCGCATCGATGGTGGCCGACGTCACCGAAGCATCGGAAGCCGAAACCGGCAAACGGGCCGAAGGGCTGTTCTTCGCCGGCTTCTTCTTCACGCAGAAGTGCGTGACCGGCGTGGGCATCTTCCTGTCGGGCGCGCTGCTCGGCGCGATCGGCTTTCCAGCCGACGCGCAGCCAGCGGCGATCGACTCAACCGTCATCACGCGGCTGATGGCCGCCTATGCCGGCCTTACCGTCGTCATCGGGATTGGCGCGGCATGGATCTTCATGAAATTCCCGTTCGGCCGCGCCGAGCATGAAGCGCGGCTTCGCCAGCTTGCCGTAGCGGAAGGCGACAGGGATACGCTCGATGGCTGAAATTCAGGGTTCACAAGCCTGGCGGAATCGGCTTTCGGCTGTCGGGCACGATCGAAAATCTTGAGGCAGGAGAGACGCGATGGACTTCACCCTGACCGAGCGGCAAGCCTATTGGCGCGACCGCGTCCGCGACTTCATCGAAGCGCATGTCCGCCCACGCGACCATGACTATCATGCGCAGCAGGCAGAGGGCGGACGATGGAAAGTCCTGCCCGTGATCGAGGAGGAAAAGGCGCGCGCCAAGGCCGCCGGCATCTGGAACCTCTTCATGCCGCCGGCATCGGGCCGCCCCCATGTCGACGACAGTTTCGAATTCGACGGGCCGGGCCTCACCAATCTCGAATACGCGCTGTGCGCCGAGGAAATGGGCCGGATCGGCTGGGCTTCGGAGGTCTTCAACTGCTCCGCGCCCGACACCGGCAATATGGAAGTGCTTCACCGCTACGGCACGCGCGACCAGAAGGACCGGTGGCTGAAGCCGCTGATGAACGGGGAGATCCGTTCGGCCTTCCTGATGACCGAGCCGGCGGTGGCGTCGTCGGACGCGACCAATATCGAGACGCGGATCACGCGCGACGGCGACGACTATGTGATCAACGGCCGCAAATGGTGGTCGTCGGGCGCGGGCGATCCGCGCTGCGAGATCGCGATCGTCATGGGCAAGACCGATTTCGAGGCGCAGCGCCATGCGCAGCAATCGATGATCCTGATGCCGCTCGACGCGCCGGGCGTGAAGATCCTGCGCCACCTGCCCGTCTTCGGTTATGACGACGCGCCGCACGGCCATATGGAGATCGAGCTCGAAAACGTCCGCGTACCGGTGGAAAACATGCTCCTCGGCGAAGGTCGCGGTTTCGAGATCGCGCAGGGTCGCCTCGGGCCGGGCCGCATCCATCACTGTATGCGCACGATCGGCGTGGCCGAGGAAGCGATCGAGAAGATGGCGAAGCGACTGCTGTCGCGCGTCGCCTTCGGCAAGGCGGTGGCCGAGCACAGCGTGTGGGAGCAGCGCATCGCCGAGGCGCGCATCGATATCGAGATGTGCCGCCTGCTCTGCCTGAAAGCCGCCGACATGATGGACAAGGCCGGCAACAAGGCCGCGCAGGCCGAGATCGCGATGATCAAGGTGGCGGCGCCGCGCATGGCGCTGCGGATCATCGACGATGCGATCCAGGCGCATGGCGGCGCCGGCGTGTCGGAGGATTTCGGCCTGGCCAAGGCCTATGCCGGCATCCGCACGCTGCGGCTGGCGGACGGCCCGGACGAGGTGCACAACCGCGCCATCGCCCGGCTCGAATTCGGCAAGCATGGCGGGCGCGACGCGATCGCCGCCGCCAAGGCCGCAGCGGGAGCGCGCTGATGAAGGCCGCCGTCCTCCACGAAGCGAAGACGCCGCTCACCATCGAAGAGATCACGGTCGACAAGCCCGGCCCACGCGAAGTGCTGATCCGCACCGTCGCGTGCGGCGTCTGCCGGTCCGATCTGCATTTCGTCGACGGCGCCTATCCGCATCCGCTGCCGGCCATCCCCGGCCATGAAGCGGCGGGAATCGTCGAGATGGTCGGCGAAGGCGTGACGACGGTGAAGGTCGGCGACGCGGTCGTCACCTGCCTGTCCGCCTTTTGCGGCCATTGCGAATTCTGCGTCACCGGGCGGATGTCGCTCTGCATGGGCGGCGACACCCGCCGCAAGAAGGGCGAACCGCCCCGGCTGAGCATGGGCGGCGCGCCGATCAACCAGATGCTCAACCTGTCGGCCTATGCCGAACTGATGCTCGTCCACGAACATGCCTGTGTCGCGATCGATCCGGACATGCCGCTCGACCGCGCCAGCGTGCTCGGCTGCGCGGTCACCACCGGCGCCGGCGCGGTGTTCAACGTGGCGAAGCTCACGCCGGGCGAAACCGTCGCGGTGGTGGGCTGCGGCGGCGTCGGGCTCGCGGCGGTCAACGCCGCGCGGATCGCGGGCGCGGGACGGATCATCGCGGTCGATCCGGTTCCCGAAAAACGCGCGCTCGCCCAAAAGCTGGGCGCGACCGACACGGTCGATGCATCAGCGGAGGGCGCTGTGGGGGAGATCGTCGCGCTCACCAAGGGCGGCGTCGATCACGCGATCGAAGCGGTCGGCAGGCCGGCATCGGGCGACATGGCGGTGAAGCTGCTGCGTCGCGGCGGCACCGCGACGGTGCTCGGCATGATGCCGCTGGATCACAAGACCGGGCTCAGCGCGATGGACCTGCTGTCGGGCAAGAAGCTGCAAGGCGCGTTCATGGGCGGCAACCGCTTCCCGGTCGATATCCCGCGTCTTGTCGATTTCTACATGCGCGGCCTGCTCGACCTCGACACAATCATCGCCGAACGGGTGCCGCTGGAGAAGATCAACCACGCCTTTGACGAGCTTCGCAAGGGCGACACCGCCCGCACCGTGATCGTGTTCGACGCATGAGCGGGGATACGCAGGCGAGCATGACCGGCACGGTCGAGGTACCCGAGAAGGACCGGCTCGACGAAGCGGCGCTCACCGCCTGGATGACGGCGAATGTCGACGGTTTCGAAGGGCCGGTCCGGCTGTCGAAATTCAAGGGCGGCCAGTCCAACCCGACCTATCGCATCGATGCGCCGAGCGGCGCCTATGTGCTGCGCCGCAAGCCGTTCGGCCCGCTGCTGCCCTCCGCCCATGCGGTCGATCGCGAGTATCGGCTTATCGCGGCGCTCCATCCCACCGGCTTTCCGGTGGCGCGGCCCTATGGCCTGTGCGCCGACGACGGCGTCATCGGATCGATGTTCTATGTGATGGGCCTGGTCGAAGGCCGCAACCTGTGGGACGGATCCCTGCCCGGCATGGCGCCCGGCGAGCGGCGCGGCCTCTATGAAGCGATGATCGATACGCTCGCGGCGCTCCACACCATCGATCACGAGGCCGCCGGCCTTGGCGACTACGGCAAGCCCGGCAATTATTTCGAGCGTCAGGTCGGCCGCTGGACCAAGCAATATCGTGCGTCCGAGACCGAGCATATGCCCGAGGTCGAACGGCTGATCGAATGGCTGCCCAGGACGGTGCCGACACAGGACCGCGTATCGATCGTCCATGGCGACTATCGTATCGACAACATGATCTTCGCCGCCGCGGAGCCGCGCGTGCTGGCGGTGCTCGACTGGGAACTCTCCACGCTCGGCGATCCGCTTGCCGACTTTTCCTATCTGCTGATGAACTGGGTGACCGAACCGGAGGGGCGTTCGGGCATCAGGGGCCTCGACCTGCCGGCGCTGGGCATCCCGACGCTTGAGGAAACGGTGGAACGCTATTGCGCCGCGACCGGGCGTTCGGGCGTCCCCGATCTCAACTGGTATTTCAGCTACAACCTCTTCCGCCTCACCGGAATCGTCCAGGGCATCAGGAAGCGCATCCTCGAAGGCACGGCATCGAGCGCGCAGGCGGAGGCGACCGCCGCGCGCGCGCCATCGCTCGCCCGGGCGGCATGGAGCTTCGCGGTGAAGGCGGGAGCGGCATAGGAGACGCGATATGGGCGGACGATTGCAGGGCAAGAGCGCGGTCATCACCGGCGCGGGATCGGGAATCGGTCGCGCGACGGCCCTTCTTTTCGCACGCAACGGCGCGCGCCTGGTGATCGGCGACAAGGCGGACAGCGTGCATGAGACGGCGAAGCTGATCCGCGACGAGGGCGGCGAGGTCAACGCGATCCAGATGAACGCCGGCAAGGAGGAGGATGTGAAGAACCTCGTCCAGACCGCCCGGCTTTCCTATGGCGGGCTCGACATCGCCTATGCCAATGCCGGCATTTCCGGCGGGCTGACCGGCCTGTTCGAACACAGCGTCGAGGATTGGCAGCAGATCCTGCAGGTCAATCTGGTCGGCCCCTTCCTGCTGGTGAAGCACGCTGCGCAGGAAATCATGAAAAAGGGGTCCGGCTCGATCATCTGCACCGCCAGCGTCGCCGGCATCCGGTCGGGCGCGGGCTGCCCCGCCTATTCGGCATCGAAGGCGGGCGTGATCAATCTGGTACAGACGGCGGCGCAGCAGCTTTCGGGCACGGGCGTGCGCGTCAACGCGATCTGCCCCGGGCTCATCGAAACGGGCATGACCGAGCGCGCCTTCGTCTATGCGCGCGAAAAAGGCGTCGAGGAGAAGATCGGCCGGCTCAACCCGCTGCGCCGCGCCGGCCAGCCCGAGGAAATCGCGTTCACGGCATTGTTCCTCGCATCCGACGAATCCAGCTATGTGAACGGACAGGCGATCGCGGTCGATGGCGGGCTTTCCAGCTCGCATCCCGTAACCCGCCAGGAAACCGGCAAGACCGCGGCATAAGGACGACTATCGGTGAAATATCGCAGGCTCGGCGACAGCGACCTCCAGGTTTCGGAGATTTCGCTCGGATCATGGCTTACCTTCGGTGTCGGCGTCGAGGCCGACAAGGCGCGCGCCTGTCTCGACCGCGCGCTCGATATCGGCATCAACTTCATCGACACCGCCAATATCTATGGCCGTGGCGCCGCGGAAAGCTTTCTCGGTGGAGCGCTCGCAGGCAGGCCGCGTGACAGCTATGTACTGGCGACGAAGCTGTTCTTCCCGATGACCGAAAACGATCGCGGCCTTTCGCGCACGCAGATCCTCAAACAGGTCGATGCCTCGCTGACGCGGCTCAAGACCGATTATATCGACCTCTATCAATGCCATCGCTACGACGACGAAACGCCGATCGAGGAAACGATGGAGGCGCTGAGCGAGGTCGTCCGCTCCGGCAAGGCGCGCCATATCGGCTTTTCCGAATGGACGCCGCAGAATATCCGCGACGCGCTCGCCGTGCCGGGCACGGTGAAGTTCGTATCGAGCCAGCCGCAATATTCGCTGCTGTGGCGCGCGCCCGAAGCCGAGGTCATCCCGCTTTCGGCCGCGAACGGGATCTCGCAGATCGTCTGGTCACCGCTCGCGCAAGGCGTGCTCACCGGCAAATACAGGCCGGGCGAGGCACCGCCGCCCGACAGCCGCGCGACCAGCGACCAGATGGGCGGCTTCATCGATCGCTTCATGAACGATACGGTGCTCGGCGCGGTCGAGCAGCTTCGGCCGCTCGCCGCCGAGGCAGGATGCACGCTGGCGCAGTTCGCGCTCGCCTGGGTGCTCCGAGAGCCCAATGTCGCATCGGCGATCATCGGCGCGAGCCGGCCGGAACAGGTGGACGACAATGCCGCAGCCAGCGGCCTCTCCATCGATCCCGCGCTCTTCGAAAAGGCGGAGGCGATCGCCGCCTCGATCGTCCGCGCATGATCACCGTGTCCGACCCCACCGAACTCGGTTTCGACGCCGCGCGTCTCGCCCGCATCCCCGCGCATCTCAAGGCCAAATATCTCGATACCGGCCGGCTGCCGCACACAGCTCTGCTTATCGGGCGCGGCGACGAGATCGCGCACCTCTCGGTCCAGGGCGAAGCCCGTGCCGGCGAACCGCTCAAGGACGACGCGATCTTCCGCATCGCGTCCATGACCAAGCCGATCACCTCGATCGCGTTCATGCAGCTTGTCGAGGAAGGCAAGCTCGCGCTCGCCGATCCCGTCCACCGGGTGATTCCCGAATGGAAGGACCTGGGCGTGTTCGTCGCCGGCGGCGGCAACCAGCCCTTCACGTCGCGGCCGGCGACGGCGCCGATGCGGATGATCGACCTGCTGCGCCATACTTCCGGCCTCACCTATGGCTTCCAGGAGCGCACGCCGATCGACGCGGCCTATCGCGCGGCCAAGCTCGAAGCCTTTGCCGGCCCCGATCTGGAAGAACTGATCAGGCTGCTCGCGGGCATTCCGCTCCAGTTCGATCCCGGCAGTTCGTGGAACTATTCGGTGGCGACCGACATTCTCGGCGCGATCATCCAGCGCGTCGACGATCGGCCGCTCGACGAGGCGATCGCGGCGCGGGTCACCGGCCCGCTCGGCATGGACGACACGCATTTCCAGGTGCCGGAAGCGAAGCAGCATCGCCTGCCCGACTGCTACGTCTTCAATGCCGCCGAAACCAAGAAGATGTACGACACCGGCGCGAAGAGCGCCTGGGCGCGCAAGCCAAACCAGCTTTCGGGCGGCGGCGGCATGGCGTCGACCCTGGCCGATTATCACCGCTTCTGCCGGATGCTGCTGAACGAAGGCGAGCTGGACGGCGCGCGCATCATCGGCCGCAAGACGCTGGCGCTGATGACCGCCAATCACCTGCCTGGCGGCGGTGACCTGACCCAGCATTCCAGGGCGCTGTTCAGCGAGGCGGAAAATGCCGGCACGGGCTTCGGCCTTGGCTTCGCCACCACCATCGATCCGGCGGCGACGATGGTTCCCGGATCGAAGGGCGATTTCTTCTGGGGCGGCATGTTCTCGACCGCCTTTTTCGTCGATCCGCAGGAAGACGTCATCATGGTGTTCATGACGCAGCTCATGCCATCGAACACCTATCCGGTGCGGCGCGAAATCAAGACCATGATCTACGCCGCGCTGGCCGACTGAAATTTGTCACAAAAAATCGGGATCATTACCCGGCAAGAAGAGAAACTGGAGGAAACAATGTCCGTCGTCACCACCGAACGCCATGGCGATGTGCTCGTCATCATTTCGAACAATCCGCCGGTCAACGCGCTGGGCGCGGCCGTGCGCGGCGGACTCAAGGCCGGGGTGGAGGAAGCGCTGGCCGATGACGGCATCAAGGCGGTGGTCATCCGCTGCGACGGCCGCACCTTCTTCGCCGGCGCCGACATCACCGAATTCACCAAGGCGCCGGTCCCGCCCAGCTTCCCGGAAATGATCGAGACGATCGAGAACAGCCCCAAGCCGGTGATCGCGGCCATCCACGGCACGGCGCTCGGCGGCGGGCTGGAAACCGCGCTGTCCTGCCATTATCGCGTCGCGGTTCCCTCCGCACAGCTCGGCGTGCCCGAAGTGAAGCTCGGCCTGCTGCCCGGCGCCGGCGGCACCCAGCGTCTGCCGCGCGTCGCCGGGATCGAGGCCGCGGTGGAGATGTGCGCGACAGGCAATCCGGTGAGCGCGGCCAAGGCGGAAAGCCTGGGGCTGGTCGATCTGGTCGCCGAGGAAGGCAAGCTCGCTGAAACCGCGATCGCCTTCGCGCGCGAATGCGTCGCCAGGGGTCCGCGCAAGTCGAGCGCGATGCCCGTCAAGGGCGATCCCGCCTATATCGAAAGCTTCACCAAGGCCAATGCCAGGAAGTTCCGCGGCTTCGACGCGCCGGCCGCCAACATCGCCTGTGTCGAGGCCGCCACCCGCCTGCCGTTCGAGGAAGGCATCGCTTTCGAGCGCCAGGAATTCATGAAGCTGATGATGGGCAGCCAGTCGGCCGCCCAGCGCCATATCTTCTTCTCCGAGCGCAAGGCATCGAAGATCGACGACGTGCCGGAAGACACGAAGCTGCGCGACATCCGCAAGGTCGGCATGATCGGGGCCGGCACGATGGGCGGCGGCATCTCGATGAACTTCCTGAGCGCCGGCATTCCGGTGACCATCCTGGAGATGAAACAGGAAGCGCTCGATCGCGGTGTCGGCCTGATCCGCAAGAATTACGAGGCGACCGCCGCCAAGGGCCGGATGAAGCCCGAGCAGGTCGAAGCGGCGATGAGCATTCTCACCCCGACGCTGGACATGGCCGACCTCGCCGATTGCGACCTGATCATCGAAGCCGTGTTCGAGAATATGGACGTCAAGAAAGAGGTGTTCGGCAAGCTGGACGCGATCGCCAAGCCCGGCGCGATCCTGGCGTCCAACACCAGCTATCTCGACGTGAACGAGATCGCGGCGGCGACCAGCCGGCCGCAGGACGTGCTGGGCCTGCATTTCTTCTCGCCCGCCAATGTCATGAAGCTGCTGGAAGTCGTGCGCGGCGCCAAGACCGCGCCCGATGTGCTCGCGACCGCGATGGCGGTGGCCAAGAAGATCAGGAAGGTCGCCGTCGTCGCGGGCGTCTGCGACGGCTTCATCGGCAACCGCATGCTGAAGCCGCGCCAGATCGAGGCGATGAAGCTGCTGATGGAAGGCGCCACGCCGCAGCAGATCGACAAGGTGCATGTCGATTTCGGCATGCCGATGGGCCCGTTCCAGATGAGCGACCTCGCCGGCGTCGATATCGGCTGGCATCGCGACCCCACCCGTATCGAGAATGTCCGCGACGCGCTCTGCGCGGTCGGGCGCTGGGGCCAGAAGACCGGCAAGGGCTTCTACGACTATGACGAGAAGCGCAATCCGACGCCGAGCGCCGAGGTGCAGGCGATCATCGACGATTTCTCCGCCAGGTCGGGCGCGGTGAAGCGCGAGATCGGCGACGAGGAGATCATCGAGCGCACGCTGTATCCGATGGTCAACGAAGGCGCGCTGATCCTTGAGGAAAAGATGGCGCAGCGTGCATCGGACATCGATGTCGTCTGGGTCTATGGCTATGGCTGGCCGGTCTATCGCGGCGGCCCGATGTTCTGGGCCGATCTGGAGGGCGCCAACAAGATCAAGGCCGGGCTGGAAAAGCACGGCTTCGCGATCGCGCCGCTGCTGGCGGAAAAGGCCGCGAGCAAGGGGCGCTTCAACTAACGGCCGCTGTCAATCCAGTGAAAGCGGAATCCAGCGGCTCCGACCCGTTCGTAAAGTCGAAGCAACTGGATTCCCGCTGATCTGGGATTTTTTTGCGACAGCTCCCTACACCTCGTCATTCCGGCGAAAGCCGGAATCTCGTGCACTATGCCAAAGAAGATTCCGGCTTTCGCCGGAATGACGCGTGATAGGAAGATTCAGTTCAAATAGAGCCCGCCAGCCTCAGCGCGCGCTATAGGCTCCGATCAGCGCATCCGCCGCGCGGACCAGCGTCAGCGCAGGCCCCTGGCTACCGAAGATATGGTGCGTGCTGTACGCGCCCTCGATCAGCATCAGCAGGCCGTCCGCCAACGCCTCGGGCTCGCGCACGTCCATGCGGCGGGTGATATCGACCAGGCGACCGCGAAAGGCGACCTTGCAATCCTCGACGACAGGCCGTCCCGGATGGCCGGGCTCGGGAAATTCGACGGCTGTGTTCGACATCGGGCAACCGCGAAAATCCGGGCTCGTCATCTGCACCGCATAATGGGTGACGATCGCGCGAAGCTGATCGCGCGGATTGTCGCCTGCGGCTTCCACCGCCGCATCGATTTCGACCCAGCTTTCCTCCGCATAGGATTCGAGACAGGCCGCCACCAGCGCATCCTTCGATTCATAGCTGCGATACAGGCTCGGCTTGGTCACGCCCGCCTGGCAGACGATCTCGTCGACACCCACCGCGCGAATGCCGCGCTTGTAGAAAAGCTCACGCGCGGTTTCGAAAATGCGCAGGCCGGCGCCTTTGCGGGGTTCGCAGACGCAATTGGCTTCGGTGTCGGCGGTCTTGGTCTTCATTCAAGGAACGTCCGTGCGGTTTAAAAAGATGTAACAGAACGGTACCTAAAGTGCAAATCGTGCACCTGTGATGAACGACGCAGCCTGCCCGGCGGCCGATCACCGACATAAGATGTTGATTATAAATCGATATACAAGGCATCTTTCAGCGCCATAAGCTTTTCTATCACCACGCCTTTCGCAGATGCAGCAGAAAAGCGCTTGCCATGTTACCGATCGGTACCTATTAGAGCGTTACCGATCGGTAACATCCCGATTCGGACTTAGAGACAGATCAGAACAGGGAGTTGCTCCGATGGCATATCGTGCCTTCGACGGGTGGCCTTTTGGCGTCGCCGCTCAACGGGCGGACGAAGCGACATCGGCCGCGCCCGGAACAGAGCCAGTCTTCAGCGCGCTCGAAATGAGCGTCGTCGCGCTCGCCGCGCGCGATACGGCATGGAGCGTCCGCCCGCGGACCCGCTTCGTCCGGATCGTCGAGGCGCTGTTCGGCATCCGCCGCTCCAATCCCCTCGCCAACCCCCGGCTGGAAGCGCTGCGGCGCTTCGCGGTGATCGCCCGCACCGTGCGCGGCGCCGTGCCCGCACCCGAGCTTCAGGCTTTTTTCGCCGCCGGCTTCTCCCCCCGCGCGGCGACCGCGCTTTCCCCCCTCTCCCGCTGAAAGGCGTACCCATGTACAAGTCATTCCCCGATCGCGACCGCGAACCCGTCGACAACCAGCCGGAAGAACAGTCCGGCGGCGGCGACACGCCGGCGGGCCGGAAGCGCCTGCCCTGGGGCGTACAGCGCAAGACGCAGACCGGCATCGTCGCCGTCCTGATCGCCGCCGCCGCCTTTGCCGGCGTCAAGGGTTTCGGCGGTGGCGAGGCGCAGGCCGATGCCCCTCCGCCGCCCAACGTCACCGTCAGCCAGCCGCTGCAACGCGCCATCACCGAATGGGACGATTATACCGGCCGGTTCGAGGCGAGCCAGGCGGTGGAGATCCGTCCACGCGTCTCGGGCCAGCTCACCGCCGTGCACTTCAAGGACGGCGATATCGTCCGGAAGGGGCAGCTCCTCTTCACCATCGACCAGCGCCCCTTCACCGCGGCGCTGGCGGAAGCGCGCGCGCGCGCCGCATCGGCGCAGACCCAGCTCGCGCTCGCGCGCAGCGAATATGCCCGCGCCGCGCGGCTGATCAGCGATGAAGCGGTGAGCCAGGAGGAAGTGGATTCGCTCCGCGCCGCGATGCGCTCGGGCGAAGCCGGCGTCGCTGCCGCGCAGGCGCTGGTGCGCAGCCGCCAGCTCGATCTGGAATTCACCCAGATCCGTTCGCCGGTGACCGGGCGCATCTCCGATCGCCGCGTCGATGTCGGCAATCTGGTCGGCGCCAATGAATCGATGCTCACCACGGTGCTCGCGCTCGATCCCATCTACTTCACCTTCGATGGTTCGGAGGCGCTGTACCTGAAGGGCCTTCGCGACAGGCAGAAGGGCGGCGGCGAAGCGCAGCAGGTGCAGATCAAGCTGCAGGACGAGGCCGATTACAGTTGGTCGGGCAAGGTCGACTTCACCGACAACGCCATCGATCCCAAGTCCGGCACGATGCGCGGCCGCGCGGTGATCGCCAATCCAGACTATTTCATCGCACCCGGCATGTTCGGCAACATGCGGCTGACCGATGGCGGATCCGCCCAGGCGCTGCTGGTTCCCGACGCCGCCGTCCGCACCGATCAGGCCCGCCGGATCGTGTTCGTGGTGGCGAAGGACGGCACGGTCACTGCGCGCGAAGTGGTTCCCGGCCCGCTGGTCGGCGGGCTGCGCAGCATCCGTTCGGGTCTGAAGGCCGACGACCGCGTCGTCATCCAGGGCCTGCAATTCGCGATGCCGGGCAGCAAGGTGAATGCGCGCATCGGCAAGATCGATCCGCCGGCGTCGTTCAAGCCATCGGCCAACCCGGTTCTTACGCCGTCGGCATCGCAAGCGACGCTGGCGCGGTGATCGCGTCCCCGACCCGTCCGGGCTGAGCCCGTCGAAGTCCCTCTCCTTGCCGTTCCGGTGCCACACCGGGCCGGATGCGCAAGGTTTCGACGAGCCGGCCCGGGCGGCACCGGGGCCATGCGATCAGGCACAAAACAAAGGCAAAAGCCATGGGCATCAGTCATTTCTTCATCCGCCGCCCGATCTTCGCGGGCGTGATCGCGATCATCATCACGATCGTCGGCGCCGCGGCCTATTTCGGGCTGCCGGTCTCGCAATATCCCGACGTGGTGCCGCCGACGGTCACCGTTTCCGCCAATTATCCGGGCGCTTCGGCCGAAACGGTGGCGGACACCGTCGCCGCCCCGCTCGAACAGCAGATCAACGGCGTCGACAACATGCTCTACATGTCGTCGCAATCGACCGGCGACGGCCGCCTGACGATCACCGCCACATTCAAGATCGGCACCAATCTCGATACCGCGCAGGTGCTGGTGCAGAACCGCGTCGCGCTGGCCGAACCGAGCCTGCCCGAGGAGGTCCGCCGACAGGGCGTGGTCGTCCGCAAGACGTCTCCGTCATGGCTGATGGCGGTCAATGTCCTGTCGCCCGACGGATCGCTCGATCGCGGCTATGTCTCCAACTACGCCTTGACCCAGCTCAAGGACCGGCTGACCCGCGTCGACGGCATCGGTGACGTCCAGGTGTTCGGCGCGCGCGACTATGCGATGCGCGTCTGGATCGATCCAGGCCGCGCCTCCGCGCTGGGCCTGACGGCGGGCGACATCGTCACCGCCTTGCGATCGCAGAACGTGCAGGTCGCCGCCGGCACCGTCGGCCAGCCGCCGTTCGACACCGGCGCCGCGCAGCAGCTCAACGTCGAGACCCAGGGCCGGTTCAAGACCGCCGACGAATTCGCCAACATCATCGTGCGCACCGACGAAGCCGGCGCGATCACGCGGCTGCGGGACGTCGCGCGCGTCGAACTGGGCGCCGAGGATTATGGCGTGAACGCCTATCTCTCGGGGCAGGATTCGATCATCTTGGGCATCACCCAGCGGCCGGGCACCAATGCGCTGGCGGCGGCCATGGGCATCAAGTCCGAACTGGCCGACGCCGCCAAGACTTTCCCCAAGGGGCTGGAATACCGGATCATCTGGAACCCGACCGAGTTCATCGGCGAATCGATCACCGCCGTGCAGAAGACGCTGTTCGAAGCGGTGCTGCTCGTCGTGCTCGTCATCATCGTGTTCCTGCAGAGCTGGCGCGCGGCGATCGTGCCCGTGCTCGCCATTCCGGTCTCGCTGATCGGCACCTTCGCGGTGCTCGCGGGCTTCGGCTATTCGCTCAACACGCTCTCGCTGTTCGGGCTGGTGCTCGCGATCGGCATCGTCGTCGACGACGCGATCGTCGTCGTCGAGAATGTCGAACGCAATATCGAACATGGCATGAGCCCGCGCGAGGCCGCGCATCGATCGATGGACGAGGTTTCGGCCGCGCTGATCGCGATCGTGCTGGTCATGTGCGCCGTGTTCGTGCCGACCACCTTCCTCACCGGGATTTCGGGCGAATTCTATCGCCAGTTCGCGGTGACGATCGCGACCGCCACGATCATCTCGCTGATCCTGTCACTCACCCTTTCCCCAGCGCTCGCCGCCCGGCTGCTCAAGCCCAAGGCCACCGAGGCGCCGGCCAGCGGCTGGCGGCGGATCGCCTTTCGCGCGGGTGAGCGCTTCAACACCAGCTTCGACCGGCTGAGCAACTGGTATGGCGGCTTCACGCAGCGCGTGGCCGGCGCGCCCAAGAAGATGCTGGTCACCTATGCGGGCCTCGTCGTCGCGACGGTCGGCCTCTTCTGGGCGACCCCGGCGGGCTTCGTGCCCGCGCAGGATCAGGGCTATGCGCTCGCCGCGATCCAGCTTCCCCCGGGCAGTTCGGTCGAGCAGACCGACCGCGTTCTCAAAAAGGCGGTGAAGAAGCTGCTGGAGGTGCCCGGCACCCAGGCCGCCGTGATGTTCGCCGGTTTCGACGGCGCTTCGGGCACCCAGGCGCCCAACGCCGCCGCCGCCTATATCACCTTCAAGCCCTTCTCCGAACGCGCGGGGACCGACCGCACCGAGGCGAATATCGAGAACGACATGCGCGCGGCGCTTGCCGACATGGACGAGGCGATGGCCTTCGTCCTGCCGCCCCCGGTGATCCAGGGTATCGGCAATGGCGGCGGCTGGCGCATGATGGTGCAGGACCGCAATGGCGAGGGCTATCAGGCGCTCGAACAGGCGGCCGGCGGGGTGATCGGCGGCGCGCATCAGGAAAAGGGCCTGATGAACGTCTTCACGCTCTACAACACCGCCACCCCGCGCATCTATGCGGACATCGATCGCGCCAAGGCCGATATGCTGGGCGTGCCGGCCAGCCGCGTGTTCGAGGCGCTGCAAGTCTATCTGGGTTCCGCCTATGTCAACGACTTCAACCTGCTCGGCCGCACCTTCCGCGTGACCGCGCAGGCCGACGCGCCCTTCCGCGACGATCCGTCGGACATCGCGCAGTTGAAGACGCGGTCCAACTCCGGCGGCATGGTGCCGATCGGCGCGGTCGCGACCTTCGAGAACAAGACCGGCCCGTATCGCGTGACCCGCTACAATCTCTTCCCCGCGGTCGAGATCGATGGCGAAACCGCGCGCGGCTTCTCGACCGGCCAGTCGATCGCGACGATGGAAGTGATGGCGAAGAGCCTGCCCTCAGGCTTCCGCAGCGAATGGACGGGCATCGCCTTCGAGCAGAAGGCCGCCGGCAACGTCGCCGCGATCGTCTTCGCCATGGCGGTGATCTTCGTTTTCCTCGTGCTCGCCGCGCAATTCGAAAGCCTGGTGCTGCCGCTGGCGATCATCCTGATCGTGCCGATGACTTTGCTCGCGGCGATGGCGGGCGTGAACCTGCGGGGAATGGACAACAACATCCTCACGCAGATCGGCCTGATCGTGCTCATCGCGCTCGCCGCCAAGAACGCGATCCTGATCGTCGAGTTCGCCAAGCAGGCGGAGGAACGCGGCGCCACCGCGCTCCAGGCGGCGGTCGAGGCGGCACGCGCGCGGCTTCGCCCGATCCTGATGACCAGCTTCGCCTTCATCCTGGGCGTGCTGCCGCTGGTCACCGCATCGGGCCCGGGCTGGGAGCTTCGCCAGGCGCTCGGCACCGCCGTCTTCTTCGGCATGATCGGCGTCACCTTCTTCGGGCTGGTCTTCACCCCGGTCTTCTACGTCGCCCTCCGCACCATGCGCGGCTGGATGCCGCGTCGCGGAACGCCGTCGGAGCCCGCGCTCCAGCCCGCCGAATAAGGGAGAACAGAAAAATGACCCGCTTTCGCAACATCGCGCTGTCCTTCACCAGCGCCCTCACCCTCGCCGCTTGCGCCGTCGGCCCGAACCATGTCGCGCCGACACCCAAGGCGGCCGCCGCCGGCCCGTTCGTCGCCGCGGCCAACCCCGCCTTCACCGCCGCCGAACCCACGGGCGAATGGTGGCGGCTCTATCAGGATCCGGTGCTCGACACGCTGGTTGCGGACGCGCTTGTCCACAACACCGACCTGCGTGTCGCCACCGCCAACCTATCTCGCGCAAGAGCCCAGCTGCGCGAGACCCGCGCCGGCCGCCTACCCCAAGCAACGGTCGGCGCGGGAGCAACCTATGGCCGCATTCCGGCCGTTCAGGCGCCGCCGGGGATCGACCGCACCGATTCGAGTTTCGATATCGGTCTCGATATTTCCTATGAGGTCGATCTGTTCGGGCGGGTGAGCCGCTCGATCGAGGCGGCGCGCGGCGATGCCGAGGCGGCGGAAGGCGCGCGCGACGCGGTGCGCGTCGCGGTCGCGGCGGAAACCGCGCGCGCCTATGCCGATGCCAGCGCCGCCGCCGAACGGCTCGCGGTCGCCGAACATACGGTCGCGCTGATCGACCAGACCTTGAACGTCACCACCAAACGCTTCGAAGCGGGTCGCGGCACGCGGCTCGACGTTGCCCGTGTCGCATCCCTCCGCTATCAGCACCGCCCCCCACGGCCGCCGCTTCGGGCCCCGCGCGAGGGGGCATTGTTCCGCCTCGCCACGCTCACCGGTCGCGCGCCTGCCGAGCTCCCGCAAGAGGCAGGCGCGCGCCGGACGATCCTGCGGCTCGACCAGGCGATCCCCGTCGGCGACGGCCGCACGCTGATCGCCCGCCGCCCCGATGTGCGGCAGGCGGAACGACGGCTGGCGGCGGAGACCGCGCGCATCGGCGTCGCCACCGCCGATCTCTATCCGCGGATCAGCTTCGGCGCGTCGATCGGCGCGACGGGGCCGTCGATCGGGGACCTCTTCACCGGCGGCCCCTTCCGCTGGCTGCTCGGCCCGCTGCTCAACTGGTCCTTCCCCAATCAGGAAGCGAACCGGGCGCGGATCGAACAGGCGGAGGCATCGTCGGCGGCTGCGCTCGCGAGTTTCGACGGTACGGTGCTCAATGCCTTGCGCGAAACCGAAACCGCATTGTCCGCCTATGCGCACGAACTCGACCGGCGGATCGCGCTCAACGACGCCCGCACCCAGGCGGAAACCGCCGCGCGGCTCGCCCGCATCCAGCTTCGCGAAGGCAAGATCGATTCGCTCGCGGTGCTCGATGCCGAACGTTCGCTGGCCCAGGCCCAAGCCGACCTTGCTCTGTCCGACGCCCGCGTCGCGACCACCCAGGTCGATCTGTTCCGCGCGCTCGGCGGCGGCTGGCAGATGCAGGCGACGGGCGGGTAACGACCACCATCCGATCCGCCGATATCCGATCAGAACGGATCCGGTTCATGGCGAACCGGATCCGTTTTGTTTTTGCCGGCAATATCGAACGATTTGCAGTTGGATGCAGCAGGCGATCCGCTTCGGTCGCCACCCTATCTGTCATTCCCGCGAAAGCGGGAATGACAGATAGGGTGTTGCGACTTGGATCGATCAAACCCGGGAACATCGACCACGCAACTCCGCGCACCGCTCTTGCCATTTCCCCTCGCCCATTATAAAACATGTTAAATAATTTTTCGCCGAGAGGGGTGATATGAGGAAGTGTGTCATTTCCGTCGCTATCGTTGCGGCTCTGGCGTCGAGCACGGCATCGGCCGAGCCCGCGACTCCGGCGGAGGCCACCGCCAATCGGACCTTCAACGAGGACGGCGATATCGGCGCCTATGCGCCTTCGGTCACCCGGCAGGCCGGCACCTTCCATGGCCAGAAGATCCGCTACACCACGACGGCGGGCCGCATTCCCATCACCGGGCCGGACGGATCGATCGACGCGCAGGTCTTCTATGTCGCCTATACCAAGGACGGCGTCCCGCCGGGCCAGCGCCCGATCATCTTCCTCACCAATGGCGGGCCGGGCGCGGCGACGGCCTGGCTGCACATGGGCGGCGTCGGCCCGCGCAAGATCGTGCTCAACGCCGACGGTTCGGTGCCGCCGCCGCCCGCGCGGCTCATGGACAATACCGACAGCCCGCTCGACCGCGCGGATCTGGTGTTCATCGATGCGCCGGGCACCGGGTTCAGCCGCGTGGCGAACGAGCAGACCAAGGCCCGTCTCTATTCGCGCGACGGCGACCTTCAGGCCTATGCCGCCTTCATCCAGAATTATCTGCGTTCGAACAACCGGTTCGGATCGCCCATGTACCTGTGGGGCGAAAGCTATGGCGCCTTTCGTGTGGCGGGCCTGTCCGACGTGCTCGTGCGGCAGGGCATCCCCCTGAAGGGCGTGATCCTGCTGTCCTCGGCGCTCGACTTCCACGTCACCGAGCCGGGCATGACCAACGACCTGCCCTATCAGCTTCTCCTGCCCTCCTATGCCAGCGTCGCCGCCTTTCACGGGCTGCTGCCGGGCCTCAAGGACGACGACGCGATGCGGCGCGAGGTGGAGGACTGGTCGCTCAATGTCTATGGCCCGGCGCTCGCCAAGGGCAGCCGGCTGGGTGGCGAGGAACGCGCGAAGATCGTCGCGGGGCTGGTCCGCTATACCGGCCTCGAAGCTTCGGTGATCGAGATGCACAATCTGCGCATCGAGGTTCCCGAATTCATGAAATATCTCCATGCCGCCCGCCGGCTGGTGACCGGCCGGGTCGACGGCAGGCTGCTGGGCCCCGCGCCCGAGGCCCGGGTGGAGGAACCCTTTTACGATCCGGCGATGGGCGCGCTCACCCCGGCCTTTTCCTCGGCGACGAGCCAATATCTGCTCGAGGAACTCCGCGTCGACATCCCGGTCCCCTATCGCATGTATTCGCGCGATGTCGCGACGCGCTTCGCGCTGGCCGGCCCGGCGCGCTACGGGCAGCTCGGCTATCCCGAAACCCTAGGCGCGCTCCAGTCCACCTTCGTGAAGGACAGCAATTTCCGCATCCTCTCGATGCAGGGCCTCTACGATCTGGCGACGCCCTTCGCCTCGATGGAATTCGCGCTGGATCACATGCCGGTGCCGCACGACTATCTCGCGAACATCGTCCATGTCCGCCTGCCGGCCGGTCACATGGCCTATGACGACGCGGCCGCGCTCAAACAGATGAACCAGGCGGTCGTCTCCTTCCTCGATTCGGCGAAATGATCGAAAGCGAGGCGATCGGATTGCTGAAGACGCTCGTCGCTTTCCCGACCGTCAGCAGCGAAGGCAATCTGGATCTGATCCGCTGGATCGCCGACTATCTCGACCGCCATGACGTCAAGTCGCGGCTGAGCTTCGACGAGACGGGGCGAAAGGCGAATCTGTTCGCGACGATCACGCACGGGCAGGATGCGATCATCCTGTCGGGCCACACCGATGTCGTGCCCGTCGCCGGGCAATGCTGGAGCAGCGATCCCTTCGTCCTCGCCGAACGCGACGGCCGCCTCCACGGCCGCGGAACCTGCGACATGAAGGGGTTCATCGCGGTCGCGCTCGCGCTGGTGCCGCGCATCATCGAAACGCCTGGCCGCGGCGTCCATCTGGCCTTTTCCTATGACGAGGAGATCGGCTGTCTGGGCGTCCGCAGGCTGCTCGACGACATGCCCGTGGATCGGACGTCGCTGGCCGGCTGCGTCATCGGCGAACCGACCAACATGCGCGCGATCATCGGCCACAAGGGTGCCGGCATGTATGCGTTCACGGTGAGGGGGCTCGCCGCCCATTCGTCGCTCGCCCCACATGGGGTGAACGCCATTCATTATGCGAGCCGGGTGATCGGTCATCTCGGTGCCATCGCCCGCGACCTCGAGCAGAATGAGACGCGCCACCAAGGCTATGACGTCCCCTTCTCGACCATCCAGGTCAATCGCATCACCGGCGGGACGGTCGGCAACATTGTCGCGGACCGGTGCGAGTTCGTGGTCGATATCCGGTCGCTGCCCCATACCAGCCATCGGCAGTTGCTGGACGCGATCGAGGATTTCATCGACACCCAACTCCTGCCCGAAATGCGGATGATCTTCCCCGACGCGTCGATCGACTGGCGCCAGGTGGGCGATGTGCCGGGCTTCGCGATCGACGAGGATTCCCGTTTCGTGCGCGACGTGAAGCGCGCGCTGCGCAGCAACGCGCCCGGCGGCCATGTCGCGTTCGGCACCGAGGCGGGGCTGTTCGAACGCTCCGGGATCCCCACATTGGTCTGCGGCCCCGGATCGATCGAACAGGCGCACAAACCCGACGAGTTCGTCGCGATCGAACAGCTCGAACGCTGCGAACAGATGCTCTCGGCGCTCCTGCTGCGCCACTGACCGAGCATCACGCTCCGTCGCGCAGCACCGTTTCGTAAAAGGCGCCGATATCGCCGCGCAGCGCCGGCATCACCGCATCGTCGAGATAGATTATATGGCCTGACGGATAGTAGCGGAGTTGGACGCGGTCGTGGCTCTCGGCACCGAGGCCGAGTCGCGCCAGATCGAATTCGGCGCCGAAAAAGGGCGTCATCAGGTCGTAATAGCCGTTGAGCGCCAGCACCTTGAGCCTGGGCATGCGGCGCATCGCCACCGCGAGATCGGGCACGCTGTTCGCAAGGCTGTTCTGCTTTTCGCCTTCCGCCGGGCGGTGCGACCAATCCCATGCGCCCATGATCGCACGGCTGTCGCCCAGCACATAATCGAGGTCGGTGCGGTAATTGAGCCTGCTCCGCACATAGCCGTCGAACACCGATGCGAAGGCCGCCTTGACCTGCGCGTCGCTCGGATCATAGGTCGCGAGCGCGCCCGCTGCTTCCGTCTCTCGCCCGGCATAGCGCGTGTCCATCGCACCGACGTTCATCGACCGGTCGAGAAGCAATTGCCGGCGGAACGCGTCGAGCCCGATCCGCAATCCACTTCGCTCGATATACGCCGCCGACAGGCCGATCAGCCGGCTCATCTCGGCGGCGACCGCCGCGCGTTCTGCCGGATCGATCAGATCCCCTCTCGCCAGCGCAGCGGCGTAGCGGCCGCGCGCGAAATCGCGCGCGCGATCGAGCAGCGCCGGCAGATCGCCGTCACCTTTCGCGATCCGGCCATGATAATAAGCGGTGGCGGCATAGGTCGGCAGCAGGTCGATCGCAGCCTGATCGAGACCCGGCGCGAAATGGCCGAAATTCAGGATCGTCGACATCAGGATGATGCCGCTGAGATCGATGCCCCGCTCATGAAGGCGCGGGGCGAGATTGGCCGCGCGCATCGTGCCATAGGATTCGCCGAACAGGAATTTCGGCGCGTTCCAGCGGCCGGTGGCGGTGAGATAGCGGGCGATCGCCTGGGCGAAGCTGTCGGCATCCTGGTCGTTGCCCCAGAACCGCCGGTTGTCCCCGGCATCGGCGGCCCGCGAAAACCCCGTCCCGACCGCGTCGAGGAAGACGAGATCGCTCTTGTCGAGCAGCGAGAAGCGATTGTCCGCCAGCACGAAGGGCGGCGCCAGCGGTTTGCCGGGCTGCGACGCCCGCAGCCGCACCGGCGCGAACGCCCCCATATGCAGCCAGATCGTCGAGGATCCAGGACCGCCATTGAAGAAGAAGGTGACCGGCCGGGGCGGCGATCCGGCGGGCTGCGGCAGGCTATAAGCGACGAAGAACATCCGCCCGCGCTCGATATCGCGCTCGTCGCGCAACCCGATCGTCCCGGCGGTGCTTTCGTAGCGGATCGCCCTGCCGCCGATCGTGCCGGCATGGTCCGTGCGAACCCACGGATCGGCGCTCGCGACCGCCCCCTCCCTGTCCCCCTTTCCAGCGGTCACGGGCGCCGCGATGCCGGTGTTCGCGATCGCGACGCAAAGCAGGGTGGAGAGGACGCCAGCCAAGCGGCTTCCAGGGCATAATCTTAACATTGCATCTATCCATTTCTGATAATATCATTTTATATCAATGATTTATTTCAGATCACATTCCCTATTGCATCATGATTATATAACACGTTAAATTAATTCAAGCGACTCGATGGTTGGGTTGCGGCCGGCGGCGCAGACCCCGATCAACGAACCGGGCAGCCGCAAGAAACTAAAAGGGGACGGGAGTATGGGAATCGAGTTCACACGGACCGGATTTCGCGCGGCGCTGCTTGCCGGATGCGCCATGGCGGCCCTGCCGACGGCGGCACATGCCCAGGAAGCCGAAGCCCCCGAAGCCGGGCAGCCGACGGAAACCGAGATCGTCGTCACCGGCTCGCGCATCACGCGGAAGGATTACACCTCCAACAGCCCGATCGTCTCGATCGGCGCGGAACAGCTCAAGGCCACCAATTCGGTCACGATGGACGATGTGCTGTTCCGCCTTCCCGAAGTGACGCCGGCTTTCGGCCAGGGATCGAACGACACGACGACGAGCGGCGTCACCACGATCGGCCTCAGGGGCCTTGGCGCGCCGCGCACGCTGGTGCTCCTCGACGGCCGCCGCCTGACCGCCGCGACCTATACCGGCGCGGTCGATCTCAACATCATTCCCAAGAGCCTGATCGAAACCGTCGAGGTCATCACCGGCGGCGCCTCGGCCGCCTATGGCTCAGACGCGGTCGCGGGCGTCGTCAACTTCCGCCTCAAGAAGAATTTCACCGGCATCCAGGTGAGTGGACAGGCCGGCATCACCGAACGCGGCGACGGCGCGACACAGGAAGTGTCCTTCACCGCGGGCAGCGGCTTCGCCGATGGCCGGGGCAATGCGGTGCTGACGCTCGAATGGATGAACCGCGACGACGTCAACAATCGCGACCGCGCCTTTTCGGCGGTCAGCCGCCCGTCATCGTCGCTGCCCTTCGGCGCGTTCAATCCCAATGCCGCCAATTTGCCAAGCCAGAGCGCGGTCGATGCCGTGTTCAATCGCTATGGCGTCGCGGCAGGCGCCGCGCGCGCGACCGGCAATCTCGCCTTCAACACCAACGGCACGCTGTTCGCGCCGACCGGATCGTTCAACTATCTGGGTGGCGCGGAGGATATGCTGTCGATCGGCGGCAACAGCTTCTACAATTCCAGCGGCGTCAACGGCCTCACTGTTCCCTTCGAACGCTATGGCGTGTTCGGCAAGGTCGATTACGAGGTGCGCGACGGGCTGACCGTCTACGCGCATGCCGGATATCAGCACGTCACCTCCGGCACGGTTTTCGCGCCGGGCTTCGCGACCGTCACAATGCCTATCGGCAATCCGTTCATTCCCGCCGATCTCCGGCAGATCCTCGCCTCGCGGCCCAACCCGAATGCCAGCTTCACAGTCACCAAGCGCTTCGCCGATGTCGGCGCGCGCACCGCGAATTCGACGACGAACGGCTATACGCTGATGGCCGGCGTGAAGGGCGATCTCGCCTTCATCGATGGCGGCTTCGACATCTATGTCTCGCGCGGCCAGCAGACCGCCAACCAGCATGACGAGAATGGCGTCAGCCTCTCCGCGCTGAACAGCCTGATCAACGCCGCAGACGGCGGTGTGGCGGCCTGCGGCGGCTACAACATCTTCGGAAACCAGCCCAACAGCCGCTGCGCGGCCTATATCCGCCGCAATACGCTGCGCGTGACCGAGGCCAGCCAGGACATGATCGAGGCGTCCGTCCAGGGCCGGTTGTTCAAGCTGCCCGCCGGCGACGTCCGCTTCGCGCTGGGCGCCGACTATCGCAAGGACAGCTTCGATTTCACGCCCGATTCCGGCCTGGCATCGGGCGACGTGGTCAGCTTCGCGACCGGCGCGATCCCGGCGGTGAGCGGATCGACCAACGTCAAGGAAGTGTTCGGCGAAATCCTGGTGCCGGTGCTGCGCGGCCTGCCGCTGATCCAGGAACTGAACCTGAGCGCGGGCTATCGCTATTCGGACTATAATACCTCGGGCGGGATCAGCACCTACCGCTTAGAAGGCGACTGGCGCATGACCGACTGGCTGCGCCTGCGCGGCGGCTATGCGCGCGCCGCGCGCGCGCCCAATGTCTACGAACTCTATTCGCCCCAGACCCCGACCGCCCCGGTGGTCGGCGCGCCCGGCGTCGTCGGCCAGGGCGATCCCTGCGATATCCGGGGCGCCTATCGCACCGGCGCCAGCGCTTCGCAGGTCCGCTCGCTCTGCCTTGCGCAGGGTGTGCCCGCGAACATCGTCGACAGCTATATCTTCACCAACACGCAGTTGACCGATGGCGCACTGACGGGCGGCAATCCCAATCTGACCCCGGAAAAGGCGGACACCTATACGATCGGCGCCGTATTGCAGCCGAAGCTGGCGGGCGGACCGATCTCGCGCCTGTCCTTCTCGGTCGATTATTATCATATCTCGCTGAAGGACGCGATCGGCACGCTGGACGGCGCGAACGCGCTGCGCCGCTGCTACAATATCGGCGGCTACAATCCCCAATATGCGACCGACAATCCCTATTGCGCGCTGTTCCGCCGCGATCCGGCGACCGGCCAGATCAACGGCGTGTCGACCTTCAACCTCAATCTCGGCCGCATCGTCACCTCGGGCATCGACGCGACGCTCCAGACCCGGTTCGACATCGGCGAGGACAAGCTCGACCTGACGGCGACGCTCAACTGGACCGAGCAATATACGACCACCAACCTGCCCGGCGACACACCCACCAACCTGGCCGGATCGATCGGCAGTTCAGCCGGCAGCAGCGCGGGCGTATCGGCCGCCTTCCCCAAATGGAAAGGCGTCGTGAATCTCAGCTATTCCACGGGTGCGTTCCAGTTCGGCGGGCAATGGCGCTATCTGTCGAAGATGCGCGACGTCTCGGCGATCGGCGTCGCCAATTCCACGGCGATCGGCACGCCCGCCTATCATTATTTCGACCTGAACGCCGAATGGCGGGTGAACAAGAGCTTCGCAATGCGGCTGGGCGTGGTGAACCTGACCGACAAGCAGCCGCCGGTCTATACCAGCTTCTACCAGTCCAACACCTATCCCGGCGTCTACGATGTGCTCGGCCGGAGCTTCTTCGTCGGCGCCACGGCGAACTTCTGAACAGGCATGCGGGTCTCGGCGGATCGCGCCGAGACCCGCATCCTATTCCTCGCTATCCTTGATGGCTGCGTCGAGATTATCCAACAACATGTCGAGCAGCGCGCCGAGCTGGGCGACATCCCCCTGGTCCATCCGCCGCGCGAGCGACTGATAGAAGGGATCGAAGCGGGGAATGATCTCGTCGATGATCCTGAGCCCCTCGGGCGTGATCGAATGGAGGCTGCGGCGCGCATCCAGCCGGCTGCTGCGGCGGGTGACCAGTCCGCGCTGATCCAGATCGCGCAGGATCCGCGTCAGGCTGGGGCCGAGCAGGATGGCGCGTTCGGCGAGCGCGGCGGTATCGATCTCGTCCACCGTGCTCAGCACGCGCAGCACGCGCCATTGCGGATCGGTCAGCTCGACTTCCTGGAAGGCGCCACGGAACAGCGCCATGAAGGCTTCGCGCACGCGGATGATCTTGACCGGCAGTTCGCGGCATTCCGCGCGATGGCTGGCCGAGCCCGCATATTTGCGGCCGTAGAGAAGAGCGGTTTGCTGGTTCATTCGGAAAACCCGGCTTTGATGAACATGTGAAATTTCATTCCGATTCCCATGGATCGCAGGGAAAGCCAATGCAGTTTCTGCTTGCCTGAAGCGAGTCGATAATAGATAACGCGTTAAATAATTGGGCACGGACAAGAGAGGGCCGCCATGTTGAGCGCCTATGATCTGCCGCAAGGCAGCCATGAATCCGAACTGACCTTGGTCGCCAGGGGCACGCCGATGGGCGAGCTGCTCAGGCGCTATTGGCATCCCGTCGGCCTTGCCGAAGACGCGGCCGCCCGCCCGAAGCTGATCCGGGTGCTGGGCGAGGACCTGATCCTGTTCCGCGACGGCACCGGCCGCGCCGGCCTGCTCCACCCCCGCTGCGCGCATCGCGGTGCGTCGCTTCTCTACGGGCGGACCGAGGAACGGGGCATACGCTGCTGCTATCATGGCTGGCTGTTCGATGTGGACGGGCGCTGCGTCGAGCAGCCGTGCGAACCCAATGGCGGCGCACGCACGGCCGCCAATGTGCGGCAGCCGGGCTATCCCGTCGAGGAACTTTACGGCCTGATCTTCGCCTATATGGGGCCGCCCGAGCAGCGTCCGCTGCTGCCGCGATACAATGTGCTGGAGGAGCTGGAAGACGGCGAATGGATCGAAGCTGACGACAGCAGCATCGGCAGCGGCGGCCCGGCGATCGTGCCGTGCAACTGGCTCCAGCATTTCGAGAATGTGATGGATCCGTTCCACGTGCCGATCCTGCACGGCACCTTCAGCGGCACCCAGTTCGTCGAGCAGATGAACGTGATGCCCAATGTGAAGTTCGAAACCACCGAACGCGGCATCCGCAGCACCCAGTTGCGCGATCTTGGCGAAGGCCGGGTGCACCGGCGCCTGACCGAAGCCGTGCTGCCCACGATCCGGGCCGTCGCGAATCCCCGCGCGCCCAAGGATGGCCCCTGCACCTTGCTGGGCTGGGTGGTGCCGATCGACGACACCTCGTTCCGCATCTATTCGGCCGGCCGCGTGACCGAGAGCGGCGCGCTGAAGCAGATCCGTTCACGCATGAACGGCAAGCTCTGGCACGAACTGACCGAGGAAGAGCATCAGATCTATCCCGGCGACTATGAAGCGCAGGTGAGCCAGGGTGAGATCACGCTCCATTCCGACGAGCATCTCGTGACCTCGGATCGCGGCATCGGCATGTTGCGGCGGCTCTACCGCCAGCAGATCGCCGCGATGGAGGCGGGAACTCCACCCATGGGCACGCGCTTCGCCGGCGACGACGATCTTGTCCGGCTGGATGCGGGAACCGAAGTCCTGACCACCGAGAACGCCTGAACGCGCTCCGTCTTCCGGCTGTCAGGGTCTGGCGAGCGCAAAACAGGCGGAATAGTCGAGCCCGGCCGAAACGCCGTCCGTCGCGCGCGTCTTGACCTCCGCCGCCACCGCCTCACGCGTGGCGGCCATCGCCGCATCGATCTCGCTGCCCGCCTTACCTTCGGCGCGCAGCGCCTCGCGCGCCTTGTGATCGAGGATCGATGCGATCGTCGCGAGCCGCTTGGCATCGTCGGACAGGCCGTTTCGGCCATGTTCCTCATCATAAGCGAGCTTCAGCATCGCGGCGCATTGCGGCAGGCCCGGTGGTGGCGGTGGCGGGGCTTCCTTGCGCATCAGCGTCAGGCAGGCCTCGACATCCGCGTCCGGCAGCGCCTTCGCCTTCTGGCGTTCGGCGACAGCCGCCACGATCGCATCGCGCACCTGCTCGCGCGTGCTGCCGGATTGCTTCATCACGCGTTCGCCCACCAGTTGCGCGAAGCGGGCGCCGTCCTCGCCCACCGGCGGCCACCGGGTTTGCCCTCGCTGCTGCTCGTACGCGACGACGGCAAGCGTCGCGACGCAGTCGATATCGCGCCGCTGCGCCGCATCGAGCGGTGCGGCAGCCAGTAATGCGAGGAGCTCAAACACCGATCGGCCCGAGCGCCTTCACGCGATAACAGGGCTTGAGGTCGAAGTCTTCGGCCGGTTCGCGCACCGCACGGCGCTCGGCCGCGATCAGCGCGTCGGCCGCGGCGGCAGGATCGGCCGCGGCACGCTGCTCCGCAACCACGATCGCGCGCAGCGCGGCGGTGTCCTGGGCGAAAGCGGCGGTCATCGCGGGATCGCCGCTCTTCTGCTTCAATTGATCAAGCGTGATCGCGAACATCGCGGCGCAGCGCGCCGCACTCGGCAGGGCCGATGTGACGGGGGGCGCTTCCTGTCCGAAAGCGAGCAACAGCAATGCGGCGGGGAGCCAGGATGTCATCGCGCCTGATTGCCACGCCACGTCGCGCTTGAAAACTGCGGACATGATCGCGACAAGCGGGCCGTGCCGCGCTTCGCCCCGATTCTCGCGCTCCTTGCCGGGCTCGCTTCCGCCACGGGCTTTGCGCCGCTGGGTCTGTGGCCCGTCACGCTCGCCTGTTTCGCCTTGCTGCTCCACCTTGTCCGCGAAGCGCCCACGCTCCGGCGCGGGCTGCTGATCGGCTGGCTGTTCGGCGTCGGGCATTTCACCGTCGGGCTCAACTGGATCGCCCATGCCTTCACCTTCCAGGACGCGATGCCGCACTGGTACGGCTATGGCGCGGTCGTGCTGCTGTCGCTTTATCTCGCCGTCTATCCGGCGATGGCGGCGGGGCTGGCCTGGCGCTGGGGCCGCGATCATGGGCCGGCCTATGTGCTGATCCATGCCGGTGCCTGGATCGTCACCGAATGGCTGCGCGCGACGATGTTCACGGGTTTCGCATGGAACCCGCTGGGCGCGATCGCCTATGATCAGCCGACGGCGCTGCTGGCCCGATGGACGGGCACCTACGGCCTTTCGGGCGTCCTGATGCTCCTTTTCGGCGGATGGATGCTGGCGTTTCGCCGCTTCGCCACGCCGGTCACCTCACCGAAAGCGCTGGTTTTCGCCGCCGGCCTCGTCGCATTTCCGCTGGTCATCTTCGTCAGCCTGCCCGCCTGGCACGCCTCGTCGTCCGCAAAGGGCGCGCTGATCCGCATCGTCCAGCCCAATATCGGCCAGGAAACCAAATACGACCCCGCCCAGGACGCCGCGAATTTCCGCAAGCTCGCGACGCTTTCGGGCACGCCCGGCGCCGAGCCGCGACTGCTGCTCTGGCCCGAAGCGGCGGTGCCCGAATATCTTGACGAGGATGTCTTCGCCCGCGCCCGCGTCGCCGCCTTGCTCGGCCCGCGCGATATCCTGCTGCTCGGCGCGACCAAGCGCTACCGGGAGAACAAGTTCGTCGGCGACTATGTCGAGGAACGCACCATCGGCGGGCGCAATTCCATGTACGTGATGGATTCGGCCGGCCGGCTGCTTCATCGCTACGACAAGGCGCATCTCGTTCCCTATGGCGAATATCTGCCGATGCGCCCGATCCTCTCGGCGATCGGTCTGTCGCGGCTGGTGCCCGGCGATGTCGATTTCTGGCCCGGGCCGGGTCCGCAAAGCTACGCACTGCCCGGCTTCGGCAAGACGGGCGTGCAGATCTGTTACGAGATCATCTTTTCCGGCCAGGTGATTGATCGCGCCGATCGCCCCGATTTCCTGTTCAATCCATCCAACGATGCCTGGTTCGGCAGTTGGGGCCCGCCCCAGCACCTCGCCCAGGCGCGGCTGCGTGCGGTGGAAGAAGCGATTCCGGTGATCCGGTCGACACCGACGGGCATTTCGGCGGTGGTCGATGCCGATGGCCGCCTGCTCGCCAGCGTGCCGCATCTGCGCGCGGGCTTTATCGAAACCCGCCTGCCCGCCCCCCATGCGCCGACATTGTTCGCGCGGCTGGGAAACATCCTGCCACTGATGCTCGCAGTTTTTCTTGGCGCTCTCGGCGTTGCCTTGCGCCGCCGTCGCGGCTAAGGCGATTTCCGCATTTAAAGCTTTCCTTATATCTGCGGGTTTTCAGCGATGCGTAGCAACTATCTCTTCACGTCCGAGTCCGTTTCCGAAGGCCATCCCGACAAGGTTTCCGACCAGATCTCGGATGCGATCGTCGATCTGTTCCTGTCCAAGGATCCGGAAGCCCGCGTCGCGTGCGAAACGCTGACGACCACGCAAAAGGTCGTGCTGGCCGGCGAGATCCGCGGCAAGGGCATCATGGACGAAGCCGGCAACTGGGCGCCGGGCGTTCCCGAGGAAATCGAGAAGACCGTGCGCGATACGGTGAAGCGCATCGGCTATGCGCAGGACGGTTTCCACTGGCAGACGCTCGATTTCTCGAACAATCTCCACCCGCAGTCCGCGCATATCGCGCAGGGTGTCGATGCCTCCGGCAACAAGGACGAAGGTGCCGGCGACCAGGGCATCATGTTCGGCTTCGCCTGCAACGAAACGCCGGACCTGATGCCGGCGACGCTTTACTACAGCCACAAGATCCTCGAGCGCATGGCGGCCGACCGCCATTCGGGCGCGGCGCCGTTTCTGGAGCCCGACGCCAAGAGCCAGGTCACGCTGCGCTTCGAGAATGGCGAGCCCGCGGCCGCGACCGCGATCGTCGTCTCCACCCAGCATGCCAAGGGCTATGACGAAGGCGCCAACGAAGCCGAGCTTCACGCCTATGTGAAGAGCGTGGTGGCGGACATCCTGCCCGCCAAGCTGCTGTCGGACGCGACCGAATATCACATCAACCCCACCGGCAGCTTCGAGATCGGCGGACCGGACGGCGATGCGGGCCTGACCGGCCGCAAGATCATCGTCGACACCTATGGCGGTGCAGCCCCCCATGGCGGCGGCGCCTTTTCGGGCAAGGACCCGACCAAGGTCGACCGTTCGGCCGCCTATATCACCCGCTATCTGGCGAAGAACATCGTCGCCGCCGGCCTCGCCAAGCGCTGCACGATCCAGCTCGCCTATGCGATCGGCGTCTCCAAGCCGCTGTCGCTCTATGTCGACACGCACGGCACCGGCACCGTCGGTGACGACAGGATCGAACAGGCGATCATGGCGATCGAGGATCTGGGTGGCCTGACCCCGCGTGCGATCCGCACGCATCTGGGCCTCAACAAGCCGATCTACGAAAAGACCGCGGCCTATGGCCATTTCGGTCGTACGCCCGAGGGTGATTTCTTCCCCTGGGAACGCACCGACCTGGTCGAGAAGCTCAAGGCCGCCGTCTGAACCGAGGCGCGCAAGCGCTTTTATCATGCCGGAACATTCTCGAGTTGGCCGTTTACGGCCAACGACTCGGAAAATGCGACCGCGAAAGACCGGAGCGTTTCCGCTCATCGTGGAAACGCTCTAACCTCCCCACCGACTCGCTCGGTGGGGAAACGGCATGCGAATTCTTCTGACCCTGGCTCTCGTCGCGGCATCGATCGCCGCCCCACCGGCTTCGGCTGCCTACCCCACCGATGGCTGGACGCTGCCGATGAAGGCGGCGAAGCTGACGCCCGCCCAGAAGGACGCGATCATGCGCGCGGCGGGTTTCGCCAGGGCCGGCGGCCAGTGGAAAGGCTGCGACGGGCTTTCGGACGCCTCGATCGCCGATGACGGCGTTGCCGGCGCCGCGATCCGCGATCTCAACGGCGACGGCCGGCCCGAAGTGATCGTGATGGACGAGGGCAGCGCCTGCTACGGCAATACCGGCTTCCACTTCACCATCGTCACGCCGACGCCCACCGGCTGGAAACGCTGGTACGATGAAACCGGCATCCCGAATTTCCTGGCCACGAAGGGCGTGGGGGGCTGGGCCGATATCGAAGTCGGCGGCCCTGGCTTCTGCTTTCCCGTGCAGCGCTGGAACGGCCGGCAATATGTGGTGGTCCGCCAGCAATATGAGGGCAAACCCTGCCGGCGGTGACGTCGAGGACCAAACCGCTTGCCGGGCGACACCCCCGCTGCCAACCTGTCCGAGCGACGATGGACGGGAGCGATCGCGATGCTGCGAACTGTGTTGATCTGCGTATCCGCCCTCGCGCTGAGCACGATCGGCGTCCAGGCCCAGCAGGGACCGCAGGAGATCAGGCTCTCCGCAAAGAAAGCCTTCAAGCACAAGCATAGCGGGCTTGAAGTTCCACCGATGCTCGACGGCATCGCCCGTTCGAACATCACCGCGCTCGAGGACGATCAGCTCGACACCTTCATCCGCTTCGACAGGCCCGACGCGTCGGAAGGAATCACGGTCTATATCTATCGTGAAGTCGGCAACGCCCTTCCCGTGTGGTTCGATCGGGCGCGCTGGGCGATCGAAACGCGCGCGCAGCTCTACGGCACGCCGCGCAGAATCAATGAAAAGCTGACGTTCACGCCACCGGGGCGCTCCGGCGACGCCGGTATGATCGCCATCTATATGCCGTCGACCGGCGCGTATCAGAGCACCGGCGTGGCGCTTGTCCCCATGGGCGAATGGCTGGTGAAGATCCGTTATTCATCAGGCACGATCGCGCCCGATGCACTGGCCGAACGGATCAGGGGCGTGCTCGCCGCGCTCAGATGGCCCGGCAAGCTCGACGACGCGCCGCCGGCCATACCCGTCGAACCATGCGCCACATCCTTGCCGGCACAGGCGCGTTCGCACCCCGCACCGGGTGACGGCGCATCGAACCTGGCCGGCGCCATGATGTCACTGCCCAGCCTGACCGGACAGTTCCGGGCGAAAGGCGCGCCGCCACCGCGCTGGTGCCGTGACGACGGCGTCGAGCCCAAGGGCAATGTCTATCGTCCCGATGACGCGAGCGACCGCTATCTGATCGCGCTCTCCGATGCGGGCCGGGGCATCAGCGTGCGTCCCGACGGCTTTGCGGGCCTGATCGAACCCGATGCGAAGCCGAGCTGGCGAATCGAGATGCTCGATCTTTCGCGGATCACGGCGTTCGCATCGCAGGATCGCCTGCCGCCCCCGTCGCAGGCGATCGAGATCGTGCGGAGCGGTGACTATGTCACGCGGACATCGACCTGGGGAAAGAAGAGCAATATCGAAGTGAATGCCGACGCGCTCAAATAGCGACATTCCACTTCACCCGGCCGCGCATTGAGCCGCCCGCCTTCGGGCGACAGCGTGCCACGCGCCGCCGCTATTCGGCGTCGCATCATTTGCAGAAAACCGGTTCCCACTTTTCCGCACGATGCTCTACCGTCGTCGCATCGTTTTTGCGGAAAACCGGTTCCCACTTTTCCGCACGATGCTCCAGCCGTCGCATCGTTTTTTGCGGAAAACCGGTTCCCACTTTTCCGCACGATGCTCTAAAGCCGCCCGATGAACGATCCAGCCAGCATCCGCCGTCTCTACGGCCGCGCCAAGGGCCATAAATTGCGTCAGGGCCAGGCGCAGCTCGTCGAGGAATTGCTGCCCGCGCTGAGCGTGCCAGAGACCGGCGACGTCACCGCGACGGGGCTGTTCGGCGATAATCGCCCGCTCCATTTCGAGATCGGCTTCGGATCGGGCGAGCATCTCGCCTATCGCGCGGACCTGCTGCCCGATCACGGCTTTATCGGCTGCGAACCCTTTCTGAACGGCGTGGTCGGCGCGCTGATGCACATCCGCGACGGCCGTCTCCCCAATGTCCGCCTGCATATGGGCGATGCGCTCGACGTGCTGGAACGCGTGCCGGACGGTGCGCTGCGCTTCGTCTATCTGCTCCATCCCGATCCCTGGCCCAAGGCCCGCCATGCCAAGCGCCGGATGATGAATCACGGCCCGCTCGACCTGATTGCAAGAAAACTCCAGCCGGGCGGCGAATTCCGGCTCGGCACCGACGACCCGACCTATTGCCGCTGGTCGATGATGGTGATGAACCAGCGCCGCGATTTCGAATGGCTGGCCAAGGAGGCGAAGGATTTCCTCGTCCGCCCCAGCGGCTGGCCCGAAACCCGCTACGAAGCCAAGGCCCGCCGCAAGGGTCATGAGGTCTGGTACTTCAGATACCAGCGAGTCTGACGCTGATATGCGATCCCGACGATGCCGACGCATCCGGGATCGATCCGCTCAGGCGCCGCGCGGGCCTGATCCGGGTCTCGACGGGGCGAACCCACCGAGACCGGATCAGGGCTTCAGCTTCGTCGAACCCCAGAATCCTTCGGGAAACGTGGTCAGCCGCTCCAGCCCCGCACGGCGGATCGCCAGATCCGCCTCGCGCTGCGCCGTCAGCAGCGCCTGTTCCTCGTCGATGGTCAGCACCTTGCGGTCGCGCATCAGCACGCGGCCGTCGACCAGCACCGTCGCGACATCGGCGCCATTGGCGAAATAGACCATGCGATGGACGGGCATGTTCATCGGCACGAGATGGGGCTTGAACCAGTCGACCAGAATGATGTCGGCCTTCTTGCCGGGTTCGAGCGAGCCGATCTCCTTTTCCAGGCCCAGCGCCCGCGCCGCATCGACCGTCGCCATTTCCAGCACCTTGCCCGCCGGCAGCACGTTGGAATCATGGAAGTAGAAGCGATGATAGCGCGTCGCCTGAAACATGTGGCGGAACATGTCGTAGCTTCGGTCCGGCGCGACGCCGTCGGATCCGAGCATGACCGTGGCCCCCGCGTCGATCAGTTCGGTCGTCGGATTGCGGCCGTACATCGAGAAGATCGCGCTGGGATTGTGCGAGATGCGCGTCCCCGTCGACGCGATCAGCTTGATCTCCTCATCGGTCAGGCTGGTCGCGTGCGAGAAGATCGCATCCGGGCCGAGCAGCCCGAGTTCGTCATTGGCGAATTTGACGGTGCCGCGCGTGTGGCCGTCCTGCAGGAACAGCACATGGTGGCGCTTCGACAGGTCCCGCGCCGTCCGCGCCTCGCGCTTCACCGCTTCGAGCGCCGCGCCTTCCAGCTTCGGATCCGGGCTGATCGTCGGATAGGCGACCGCCATGTTCACACGCCCTCCGGCCGCGCCATGCCATTTGCGGATCAGCGTCTCGGCCACCGCGATCTGCTGGTCGAAGGATCGTTCGACATCCCTGCGCGCCTCGCCGTCCCATTCGGTGAATCTGCTGGGATAGGGGCCCCGGCGCGGCCCGACGCCCAGGAACCAGCGTAGGCCGATCGCCTCGATCGCGCCCAGATAGGCATCGCCATATCCGGGATCATCGACGCGATAGACATCCGATCCGCCGCCGAAGACGTTGACCGAGGTGGTCACGCCGGACTTCAAACGCTCCAGCCCGGCGAGCAGCGCGTCCGCTCTCCAGAAATCGGCCGTCGAGCCATGAGCGTACATCCGCTCGACGGCTTCGTTCCAATCGGCGCTGTCGGCGCCCAGCGACTTGAACATCGCATGGCCGGCATGGCCATGGCCGTCGATCAGCCCCGGCATCACCACCTTGCGACGCGCATCGATCACCGTGCGCGGGCGGAAGCGCGCGCGCAGTTCCGCCGTGGTTCCGACCGCGACGATCCGGTTTCCGACGATCGCCACGGCGCCATCCTCGATCACGCGCCGCGCGGGATCCATGGTGACGAGCGTGCCCTGCGCGATCAGGATATCGGCAACCTCGCGGGCCGGCGCGCGCGCCTGCGCCATACCATCCGGCAGGACCAGGCCGGCCACCGCCAGCGCGCAGGCCGCCGCCAGGCGCGGGATCGCCCGGCCGAATTTCGCGATCCCGGCTCGAATCCAGGCGATCTCCGGCACGGTCCCCTCCTCCTTTTACCTCATTCGACGAGCGTCATCTTCGCAACCGTCGTACGCCGGATCTCCTGTTCGGTGAACGGTGCGCGGTGCCACGCCTTGCGCGCATAGGCGCGCGTATAGTCGCGATACCAGGGCGATGCGGGATCGGTCGATTGCGACGGCACTTCCAGCGTATAGGGCACCACGCCCTTGTCGTCGAAGCCGACGACCTGGATATAGCTGTTGCCATGGCCGCCCACGACCGGCCCTTCCTCCGTGATCTGGGTGCAGGCGATCGCGAAATAGCCCAGCGGGCCGCAGCCGCCCGCGATCGGAATCTTCGTGCCGTCGGCATCGGTCAGATATTGATAGGCGGAGCGCGGCGCATCGAGGGGCACTCCGCTGCGCTCGATCACGCGCACCGCGGCGGCGAAAGCCTGCTCGATGGCCGGCAACTCCACGCGCAGCCCGCGCGGCGTTTCCAGCGGACGCGCGGGATCGAAGGGCACGCTGTAGCGCGTCTCGGACGGGATGGCCTTCATCTCCTCCCAGAAGCGATCCCAGATATGCGCACCGACCGAATCGGCATTGCCGCGCCGATCCCATTTCGCGAGGACGCCACAGGCCTTCGACACATCCACATCGGCTGCGGGATCGGCCAGCCGGATGCTTTGTTTGCGGCACGGCCCCTCCAGCACCGCATCGAGGAACAGTTCGGCACTCAGCACACGGTTGTTGAGCGTGATGTCCCGAAGCGACTCACTGGTGATGCCGTGTCCCGCAAGGCCATCGGCGCCCGCGAACCGATCCTGCACCAGGCGATGCCCCATCCGCGTACGCAGCGATTGTTCATAATCGACCGCGCCGATGATCGTGGGATAGCCGGTCAGCGGCGCCTTGGGATTGGCCAGCCAATAGCTGTCGTTCATGTTCGCCACATAGTCGCGGCGTTCGATCGACGGCAGTTTCGATACGCCCAGCGCGCCGGGCTGCGGCGTATCCGCGTCCACATCCCACTCGCAGTCCGAACGCGAGCCGTCGAGCGTCGCCTTGGCGACGCCGCAGGCCGCGCGCTTGGCATCGCTGACATTGGGCACGGTGCCGATATCGGCATACCAGGCGCGATTATCGTTGCGCCCCACCGCGACCGTGTTCACCCAGGGGATCGCGACCTCCTCGCGCTGGATGCGGATGAAATCGTCGAGATTCTTCGCCTGATCCAGGCGCAGCCAGTTGCGGTAGAGACGGAAATTCTCGGCATTGACGTCGCGGATCGTCACCGCCTCCGTGCCCGTCCAGCCCGTCGCCAGCATCGATCCATAATGTGAACGATACAGCGTGCGCGTAACGGCGCGCAGGCTGCCGTCCTCCGCCTTCACCTGCACGGTGATCGGCCGCGACGTCATCCGCCGGACCTTGCCGTCATAGAGATAGGCGGTGGGGTCGCCGTCGACGAGCTTGAGCTTGTAGAGCGTGAAGCGCGACGCGGTGGAGACGGTATGGCTCCACGCCACGTCGCGGTTGAAACCGACCTGCACCACCGGCACGCCGACGATCGAGACGCCCTGCACGTCGATCTTGCCGGGTATCTTCAGATGGACCTGCTGGAAGCGGTCGACGCTTTTCCAGTACCAGTGCGGATTGCCGAGCAGCAGCCCGTGCTTGCTCCCCGTCGCCTCGCTGCCGAAGCCGAACATGTTGCTGCCGAAATCGGGATCGCGTTCCGAGGGCAGCGTCCAGGCGAGCTGCTGCGGGCGTTGCCGCTCCGCCGTCGCCGCGCCCGCCTTCGCCGGCGGCTGCGCGCCGCCGATCGCCTCGATGAAATTGATCGAGCTGGCGGTGAGCGACAGCGCATAGAGGCGGCGATAGATATCCTCCGCCGACGCGGCGGTCAGCCATGGGGCATCGCGGCAATCGGCATGGCGGCCGGCATGGCCGCCGCCGCGCACCTCGCCGGCATAGCGGCTGTAACCGGCGGCATAACCGGCGATCAGCGCATCGAGATCGGCCGGCTGCGCGCCGCGGAAACGCGCGATCTGCGCATCGTCGGCAACCTGGCGAAAGAAGAAATCGGATTCGAGATTGACCGGCGTCCCCAGCGTGCCGCCCTTGGGCCGGCGACCGTCGCCACCGAAATAACGCGACCGTTCGCCTCGGAAGGTGACGAAGGCGTCGGCGAGGATGCAGAGATTGTCCTCCGCCGCGACATAGCCATAGCCGTAGCCCAGCCCGCGCCAGTCGCGCGCGGTGATATGCGGAATGCCGAAGCTCGTCCGAACGATCGAAACGCCCGGCTGACGCGCAAGCGCGGGTTGGGAAACCATGGCTGTCGCAAGCGCGAACAGCGTGGCGAGCGAACGGCGGACTGCCTGGGGCATGGGATGCATTCCCCGGATAGATCAGACGCCCCGAAAATTGTAAATCGGCAACAATACCGAAAAGCCGGCCTGGCGGACGGCTTGGCCCGGCTCGCTATTTGAGCGCGCTCAACGCCGCCGAGCCCTCCATGCAATCCCTGGGTTCGGCAGGCCCGCGCACCGGCGGCCGATATGCCGGTACGCTGACGGCCACGCCGATCCGCCGGGGCCGGAAGATATCGGGTCCATAACCCGCGCAACGGGCGAAGAGATCGAGCATCTGCGGCGGCGTGTCATAGGCCTCGTAAGAGAGGCGGAAAGTGCCCCAATGGATGGGCAGGCCGAACGACGCGCCCAATGCGGAAAACACCTCCACCGCCTCGCGCGGGCCGATATGGCTGCCCGTCTTCATCTGGCCCGGCTCGAAGCGGAAGGCGCCGATCGGCAGGATCGCGAGGCGGACGGGGCCGAGCTTCGCCGCCTCGCCGGGCCATTTCATGTCACCGGGACCGGTATCGCCCGCGAAGAAGATATTGCCGCCCGGCAGGGTGACGGTGAAGCTGGACCAGAGCGCACGGTTGCGATCGGTGCCCCAGCGGCTGCCCCAATGATGGTTGCGCGTCACCACGACATCGATGCCGGGCTTCAGCGTCAGCCGCCCGCCCCAGTCGAGCGCGATCGCCTCGGCGCCGGCGCCGCGAATCAGCGTGTCATTGCCCAGGCTCGTCACGATCCTCGGCCGGTCGCGATCCCACAGCCGTTTAAGCGTCGCGAGATCCATATGGTCGTAATGATTGTGGCTGACGACGATCAGGTCGATCTTCGGCAGGTCCTGGAACCGGATGCCAGGCGGCGCGATGCGCCTGGGGCCGATCCGGTCGAACGGCCCCGCCACATCGGCCCAGATCGGATCGGTCAGGATGTTGAGCCCCTGGGTCTGGACGAGCATCGTGGCATGGCCGACCCAGGTCGCGACCATCGCATCGCCCTCCACCCGCGCCGCCGGCTTCGTCTGCGCCACGGCAATCCCGAGCGGCCAGGCGGGGCGATCGTCGCTGCCGAACACCCAGCGAAACAGGAAGCCGCTGCGCCCGCCGCCGGTGGGCGGGCGAACGGTGTCCTCGCCATCGGGATTGAAGAAGCGGGCGCCGTCGAAATGATCGCTCGCCGCCCCCCGATAATAGATGCGATCGAGGAACGGCGGCACGATGGTGATCGCGAGGCACGCCGCGATTGCGGCGAACCATAGGACCGTGACCAACGCCTTGAGCAGCCGCGCGCTTCGCATAATCTCTCCGGATATCGAGCCGGCCGATGCATAGAGCGGTTCCGGGGCGGATGGAATCACCCGCCGGCTCGAAAATCACGGTAACCGGCAGCGAACCTCAGCCACTTCAACCGGTTGACATGCAACCATATGGTTGCCTAATTGCATCGATGACCGATATCTTCCGTGCGCTGGCCGACGAAAGCCGGCGCGAACTTCTCGATCGCCTCTTCGCCGATAACGGCCAGACGCTCAGCGCTCTCTGCACCGATCTGGCGATGTCGCGCCAGGCGGTTTCGAAACACCTGGCCGTGCTGGAAGCGGCCAACCTCGTCGCGGTCCGTCGACGCGGGCGGGAAAAGCTCCACTATCTCAATCCGGTGCCGCTCGCGCAGATCGTCCGGCGCTGGATCGGCAAGTTCGGCGATGTCCGGCTGCAGACGCTGCTGGATGTCGCCGAAGAACGGAAACCGAAGCGGCGTCGCAAACCGCCGGCTCAATCGGGGGCCGGCAGCCCCAGCAACTCGTAAGGCACGCCATAGTCCGCGGGCCAGCCTGCCCAGCCGACATCGGTGGGCGCGATCATCCATGCCCTGATGGTCCAGCCGGTTTTGCGGCGTTCGAGCAGCGCGTGGATGGTATCGCCGTCGAGCAACCCTTCGCGCGCGGCCTCGGCCTGGCTGGTCCTCGCCATGTCGATGCGCCCGCCCGACGGCGTCCGGGGATCGACCACCGCGTGACCCCAGCGGCCCTGCACGCGCAACGTCCTGACGATGAAGCGGCTGGGCTGGCCCAATTCGCGGTCGACCGCCTTGTGCAGCGCATCCAGCATCATCGCCCGCTGCGGATCGCCGATCGCGATATCGCGCGGCGCCTCGCGCGCCTGCCCGTTCGGGTTCGACGATCGCGCCTGCACCTGCGCCATCGGCAAACCCAGCCCCAGCACCACCGCCATGATCGCCGGCCGCATCGTCGTCACCGCACCGATCCGCCAAGCGCCAGCACCACGCCCAGCACTACCAGCCCGAGCCCGGCGACTTCGCTGCCGCGCAGCCGTTCGCGCAGATAGAAATGCGCGAAGCCCAGCGTGAAGACCATCTCCACCTGACCGACGATCCGGACGAGCGCGACCGGTGCGGTGGCGAAGCCGGTGAACCAGCAGGCGGAGCCGAGCGCGGACAACAGCCCGACCTGGCCGGAAACCCGCCAGCTCGCGAACACCGCGCGCACCTGGCTGCGTTCGCGCCAGAACAGCCAGCCACCCTGCATGAGCGTCTGAAGCGCGATCGTCACCACCAGCGCCGACAGCGCGGAGCGGATCGGATCGTCGGTCGCGATCTCGGCGGTCGAGCGCCGTACCGCGACGGCGGTGAGCGCGAAGAACAGGCCGGAAGCGATGCCGTAGCGCGCGGCGGGCTGGCCGAGCGCGCGCAGCAGCTCGCCCGACGCCATCCTTTTGCCCCCGGTCGACAGGATCATCACCCCGATCACGCCGGCCACGATCCCGGCCCAGGCGAGCAGGCTCAACCGCTCGCCGAGCAACAGCATCGACAGCAGCGCACCCTGCACCGCCTCGGTCTTCGAATAGGCGGTGCCGACAACGAAATTGCGCTGCTCGAACGCCATCAGCAGCAAATTCGTCGCCACGATCTGCGCCAATCCCGCCGCCGCGCAAAATGGGACGAACAGCATCCCCATCGCCGGAATGGGCGCCGGCGCGATCAGGAACTGGTAGAAGCAGGCGATCGCGATCGCGAAGGGCAGCCCGTAAAGATAGCGCACCAGTCCGGCGGCGTTCAGCGACAGCGTCTGGCTCACCCGCCGCTGCACCGCCGTCCGCCACGCCTGGAGCACTCCGCCGATCAATGTCGCGGGCAGCCAGATGGGGGAGGTGATCAAGTCGGGATTCCGAGTGACATGAGCATCGTACCTCCCCTCCACCACGCCGCTTCGCGTCGTGGCCTCCCTCCCCATCTAACGATGGGGAGGAGAAATCCGGATCAAACCCCTTCGAGCAGCTTTTCCTTGCGGATCTTGTCCTGCCAGACGAGCGGGGCGAGGTGGTGGACGCTCTGGCCCTCGGCATCGACGGCCACCGTCACCGGCATGTCCTGCACCTCGAACTCGTAGATCGCTTCCATGCCGAGATCGTGGAAACCGACGACCTTGGAGCCCTTGATCGCCTTGGCGACCAGATACGCAGCACCACCGACCGCCATCAGATAGGCGGACTTGTGCTCGCGGATCGCGTCGATCGCCATGGGGCCGCGCTCGGCCTTGCCCACCATCGCGAGCAGCCCCTGCTCCAGCATCATGCGCGTGAACTTGTCCATGCGCGTCGCGGTCGTGGGACCCGCGGGGCCGACGATCTCCTCGCCCACCGGATCGACGGGGCCGACATAATAGATGACGCGCCCGGCAAACTCGACGGGCAGCGGCTCGCCCTTGGCCAGCATGTCCTGGATGCGCTTGTGCGCGGCATCGCGGCCGGTGAGCATCTTGCCGTTGAGCAGCAGCCGGTCACCATGCTTCCAGCTCTGCACCACGTCCGGCGTCAGCGTGTCGAGATCGACGCGGATGGCTTCCTTGCTCGGCGTCCAGTTGACGTCGGGCCATTCGGACAGCTTGGGCGGCTCGAGATAGGCCGGCCCCGATCCGTCGAGCGTGAAATGCGCATGGCGCGTGGCCGCGCAATTGGGGATCATCGCGATCGGCTTGGACGCGGCATGAGTCGGCCAATCCATGATCTTGACGTCGAGGATCGTCGAAAGCCCGCCCAGCCCCTGCGCGCCGATGCCCAGCGCATTGACCTTGTCGTAGATCTCGATGCGCAGTTCCTCGATCCTGTTCCGGGGGCCACGCGCCTTGAGCTGGCTCATGTCGATCGCGCCCATCAGCGATTCCTTGGCAAGCAGCGCGGCCTTTTCGGCGGTGCCGCCGATGCCGATGCCGAGCATGCCCGGCGGGCACCAGCCCGCGCCCATCTGCGGCACCATTTCCAGCACCCAGTCGACGATCGAGTCGGAGGGGTTGAGCATCTTGAACTTGGACTTGTTCTCGCTGCCGCCGCCCTTGGCCGCGACGTCGACCGAAATCTTGTTGCCCGGCACCATCTCGACATGGAGAACGGACGGCGTGTTGTCCCTGGTGTTCACGCGGCTGAAGGCCGGATCGGCGAGGATCGATGCGCGCAGCGGATTTTCGGGATTGCGATAGGCGCGGCGCACGCCCTCGTCGATCACCTCCTGCAAAGACTTGTCCGATTCCAGCCGGCAATCCTGGCCCCATTTGACGAACACAGTGACGATGCCGGTATCCTGGCAGATCGGGCGATGCCCCTCCGCGCACATGCGGCTGTTGGTCAGGATCTGCGCGATCGCGTCCTTCGCGGCGGGCGAGACCTCCGCCTCATAGGCGGCGCCGAGCGCGCGGATATAATCCATCGGGTGGTAATAGGAGATGAACTGGAGCGCGTCGGCCACGCTCTCGATCAGGTCGGCTTCCTTGATGACGGTCATTCGGTGTTTCCCTGCGGGCGGAGTCGCGTCCCCTTATCGCGCTCCGCCGCAGGTGGGAATGGCCGGGTTGCACATCGCGCCGGCGACGTGCCTTATACGCGATCTCGAAGATGCTGACGCATCCTCGACCGGTTCGCTCAAGCGCCGCGCGGGCTGATACCGGGGCTCGACGAGTCAGGCTCATCGAGACCCGGCATCAATCCCGGTCGGGGGCGCCCAGCGGGAAATAGGATCGATAGGGCCGCGCCTCGTCCAAGGCGCGCGCGAAGCTCGGCCGTTCGATCAGCCGCTGGCGATAGGCGCGGACATTGGCGAATTCCTCCGGGATGGCATAGGTCCAGTCGGCATAGAAAAGCTGCGGCGCCGCCGCGCAATCGGCCAGGCTGAAATCGCCCGCCGCCCATTCGCGCCCCGCCATATGGCCGTCGAGCCAGCGATAGGCCTTGTCGAACATCACATGCGCCTCCGCCACGGCGTGCGGATCGCGCGCGGCTTCGTCGCGCAGCGCATTGTAGACGATCTTCTGCTGCGGGCTGGCGATGTAATTGTCGAAGAAGCGATCCATGGTGCGGACCAGGATCGCGGCATCGCGATCTTCCGGGATCAGCCGCACCGGACCGGCATGGTGGACGTCGAGATATTCGATGATCATCGTCGCCTCCGGCACGACGCGATCGCCCTCGCGCAGCACCGGAAAGCGGCCGAGCGGCCAGATCCGCGCCAGTTCCTCACCCACGCCCTCATCCTCCAGCATGCGATAGATGAAGGGAATGTCGTTCTCGAACAGCGCGATCAGCGCCTTCTGGCAATAAGAGGAAAAAGGATGCGAGAAGAGTTCGAGAGCCATGACGCCACCTGCCTTTTCATGCTCGTGCCGGAAGGCGGATAGATGAACCACTTGCAATTTGCAAGCAGATGGCCCGCCATCTGCCGGACCCGGCCCGATCGCATTTTATTTTGCCGGTATTGAAAGAAGACGAGGCGTGCGCGCGACTAACAGGCAGACAACCGTTCGGGAGGACGCCAATGATCAGAAACCCTCGTCTGCGCCGTGGCCTCATCATCGCCGCCGGCGCCGTCATCCTGTCCGCCTGGGCCATGGTCGCCGCGACGATATGGCTGTTCGAACCAAGCGTCGCGCTGCGAACCGGGATCGTGCTGGCGGCGGCGCTGCTCACTGAAGCGATCTTCTGGCTGGGCGCCGCTTATCTGGGGGTTACCATGTTCGATCGGTTCCGTATCTGGCGGCGCAAACCGCGCGGCGGAAAAAGCTGAGGCTTTGGATCCTCGATCCATTTTGCCGCTTTACACTTGTCTCTGTGAGGATATGATTTTCTGATCAGAGAATAATAGCGGGGATGGATAATGGGGAAGCTGAAGCGCGTTCTGGCCCTGGGAGCGCGCTATGTGCTCCTGCCTCTGCTGGCGGTACTTATCGTCACCATCGCGACATCGCTTCTCATCCGGTCCATCGCGCGCGAAAACAATTATGCCGGCGGCATCATCATGTCGCCGCGCGGCATCGACCAGAAACTCTATGTGCGGCTGAACGGCGCGCGCCAATGGGTGACGATCCGTGGGCAGGACCGCGACAATCCCGTGCTGCTCTATCTCCATGGCGGCCCGGGCGGCGTGATCAGCGGGGTCTCCTATTCCTTCCAGCGCCCCTGGGAGGAGTATTTCACCGTGGTCCAATGGGACCAGCGCGGCTTCGGCCGCTCGGCGATCGACGGAGAGGCGCTGCGCGGCACGGTCACGCGTGCCCAGCTCGTCGACGACGCGATCGCGCTGATCGAGCATCTGCGCCGCAAATTCCATCAGCGGCGGATCATCCTGGTCGGGCATAGCTGGGGTTCGCTGCTGGGCGCGGAAGTGGCGCGCCGCCGTCCGGACCTGCTCCATGCCTATGTCGGCTTCGGCCAGGTCACCGGCTGGGAAAGCAATTTCGTCGCTTCGCGCGAAGCGATCCGGCGCATCGCCGAGCGGCGCGGCGATTCGGCGCTGGCGGCGGAGGTCGTGGCGATGGGCGATCCACCCCCGGGACGGGACGTCGAAGCGTTCAGCGCATGGATGGCCAAGGTCCAGCACCCGATCCTGCCGCTGCGCGGCGCGATCCACAATGCGCGCGGCGGCGGAGACATCGTGCGCTGGACGCTGCTGACCGCGCTGGCATCACCGGACATGGGGCTGGGCGAGATCGTCACGATGCTGGGCGATTCGGAAGAATGGCGGGTACCGCTGCTGCGCTCGGCGGCCGGCTGGGATTTCCGCCGCACGCTCGGCACGCGCTTCGCCGTCCCGGTGATCTTCGTCTCCGGCCGATACGACCTGCAGGCACCCACCGAGGCCGCCGCGGCGCTCTCCGCCGAGATCTGCTCGCCCTATACCGAGATGGTGGTGATCGACGATGCCGCCCATTATCTGGTGAACGAACAGCCCGGTCAGGTGCTCGGCGCCTTGCGCGACAAGGCGCTGCCCTTCGCGAAGGGCCAGGTTCCCGCCGGCGGTCGCCGCTGCGACGACGCCCCGGCCGCACCATGACCGATCGGTGACGGACCGATGACAAGCCGGCGACCGATCGATGACCCCCAAGGGTCCGATCGGTCCGATCCGGCCAGATCCCGGTAAAATATTTTTGTTCCTCGTCCGTTCCCTTGCCTTTTCGGAAGGCAAGGAAACTCCGCGCGTCGCGCGTCCACCTCGTTTCGCCGCTGCTGTGAACCGAGTCATATGAGCGACGAACCGAGTCTCCGAACCGTCATTTACCGTCTTGCATCACGGGCCGGATGCGGCACTATTGATGGTGTGAATCTAGGGGGCTGGGCACAAGAACTGGTAGAACCGCCAACGCGACACCATATCGCGACACACGGTTTCGCCATGTCATGAACGAGGGAATCGCGCGAATTTCGCGTCCCGCCGCCCCTGGAAAGATGCTATTCTGGGGGCTTGCCCCCGAGTCGAACGGATCGGGAACGGGAGCGCGTATATCATGGACTTCAGAGATACCCGGGAAGAGAGCAGCAGCGACGTGTCAACAACCGTAACCGAAGCACCGACCAAGCCCGCCGCCAAGGCGGAGGACAAGGCCGTCGACGGCAAGAACGCCGCGATCGACAGCAAGACGGTGCTGCCCCTGCCCTTCCCCGTCGAGGTCGATCACGCGCGCGACGCGCTGTTGACCGATTTCGGCAAGGAAACGCTGCGCGACCGCTATCTGCTGCCCGGCGAAAGCTATCAGGATCTCTTCGTGCGCGTCGCATCGGCCTATGCCGACGATGCCGCGCACGCGCAGCGCGTCTACGACTATATCTCGCGCCTGTGGTTCATGCCCGCCACCCCCGTGCTCTCGAACGGCGGCACCGGGCGCGGCCTGCCCATTTCCTGCTATCTCAACTCGGTGGACGACAGCCTGAACGGCATCGTCAACACCTGGAACGAGAATGTGTGGCTGGCCAGCCGCGGCGGCGGCATCGGCACCTATTGGGGCAGCGTGCGCGGCATCGGCGAGCCCGTCGGCCTCAATGGCAAGACCAGCGGCATCATCCCCTTCGTCCGCGTGATGGATTCGCTGACCCTCGCCATCTCGCAGGGCTCGCTGCGCCGTGGATCGGCGGCGGTCTATCTCGATATCTCGCATCCCGAGATCGAGGAGTTCCTGGAAATCCGCAAACCCTCGGGCGATTTCAACCGCAAGGCGCTCAATCTCCATCACGGCGTGCTGCTGTCCGACGCCTTCATGGAAGCGGTGCGCGACGGCGCCGAATGGGTGCTGCGCAGCCCCAAGGACCAGTCGGAGCGCGCCCGCGTCGACGCCCGCGCACTGTTCCAGAAGCTGGTCGAAACGCGGCTGGCGACCGGCGAGCCCTATATCGTGTTCGGCGACACGGTGAACCGCACCATGCCCAAGCATCATCGCGATCTGGGCCTGAAGGTCTCGACCTCGAATCTCTGTTCCGAGATCACGCTGCCCACCGGCACCGACCATCTCGGCAATGATCGCACCGCGGTCTGCTGCCTCTCCAGCCTCAACCTCGAGACCTGGGACCAGTGGAACGGCGACAAGCAGTTCATCGAGGATATCATGCGTTTCCTCGACAATGTGCTGTCGGACTATATCGCCCGCGCGCCCGACGAGATGGCGCGCGCCAAGTACAGCGCCGAGCGCGAGCGTTCGGTCGGCCTGGGCGTGATGGGCTTCCACAGCTTCCTCCAGGCGCGCGGCCTGCCCTTCGAAGGGGCGATGGCCAAGAGCTGGAACATGCGCATGTTCAAGCACATCAGCGCGCAGGTGAACGAAGCGTCGATGAACCTGGCGGTCGAGCGCGGCCCCTGCCCCGACGCCGCCGACATGGGCGTGATGGAGCGTTTCTCGTGCAAGATGGCGATCGCGCCGACCGCGTCGATCAGCATCATCTGCGGCGGCACCTCAGCCTGCATCGAGCCGATCCCGGCCAACATCTATACGCACAAGACGCTGTCCGGCAGCTTCTCGATCCGCAATCCCTATCTGGAAAAGCTGCTCAGCGAGAAATCGAAGAACAGCGAAGCGGTATGGAACTCGATCCTGGAACGCGGCGGTTCGGTCCAGCATCTCGATTTCCTCTCGCAGGAGGAGAAGGACACCTACAAGACCAGCTTCGAGATCGACCAGCGCTGGCTGATCGAACTGGCGGCGGATCGCACCCCCTATATCGACCAGTCGGCTTCGCTGAACCTGTTCATCCCCGCCGATGTCGAGAAATGGGATCTGCTGATGCTCCATTTCCGCGCCTGGGAACTGGGCATCAAGTCGCTCTATTATCTCCGCTCGAAGAGCGTGCAGCGCGCGGGCTTCGCGGGCGGCGTCGAAGCGGACAACACCATCGACCTCAAGCAGATCGAGGTCGAGGTGAAGGATTATGACGAGTGCCTGGCCTGCCAGTGATGGATCGCTGATGCGAGGGGTGCTTTGGCGCCCCGCCGATCGACCCTGAACAATCGCGGAGTAGGAGAGTGTGATGGACCCGAAGATGGGTTGCACGGGCATAGGGATCGTCGCGGGCGCCATAGCCCTCGTCGTTCTGATGTACGGCTATCCGCAATATCGGGTCTATTCGCAGCGGCTTTCAGGCGAAGCCGCGCTGGCCGAGGCGCAATCGTCCCGGCAGGTAGCGATCCTGGAAGCTCGCGCGAAAAAGGAAAGCGCGATCGCACTGGCCGAAGCGGAAGTCATCCGCGCCGAAGGTGCGGCAAAGGCCAACGCGATATTGCAGAACAGCCTGGGGGGTCCGGAGGGTTATCTGCGTTACCTCCAGATCCAGGCGCTGGAGAGCACCAGGGCGTCGTTGATCTATATCCCCACCGAGGCGGGGCTGCCGGTCACCGAGGCGAGACGCCTGACGGTGCGAGCCGAATAGAAAATCGAATGCCGCGGGCGACCGAGGCGCCAGTTTGAGATGTTGCACGCGGTGACGCGTAGAGAGAACCGAGGAACGAACCGATGCCACTCCTTCAAGCTTCCAAACAGTACAAGCCCTTCGAATATCCCTGGGCGTTCGAGTTCTGGAAGCGCCAGCAGCAGATCCACTGGATGCCGGAGGAAGTGCCGCTGGGCGAGGATTGTCGCGACTGGGCGCAGAAGCTGACCGATCATGAGCGCAACCTGCTCACCCAGATCTTCCGCTTCTTCACCCAGGCCGATGTCGAAGTGCAGGATTGCTACCACGACAAATATGGCCGCGTGTTCAAGCCGACCGAGATCAAGATGATGCTGACCGCGTTCAGCAACATGGAGACCGTGCATATCGCGGCGTACAGCCATCTGCTCGACACGATCGGCATGCCCGAGAGCGAGTACGGCATGTTCCTTCAATATAAGGAGATGAAGGACAAGCACGATTATCTGGCGACCTTCGGCGTCGACAGCGACGAGGATATCGCGCGCACGCTCGCCATGTTCGGCGGCTTCACCGAGGGGCTCCAGCTCTTCGCCAGCTTCGCGATGCTGATGAACTTCCCGCGCTTCAACAAGATGAAGGGCATGGGCCAGATCGTCACCTGGTCGATCCGCGACGAGAGCCTGCACTGCGAAGGCATCACCAAGCTGTTCCACGCCTTCACGCGCGAGCGCGACTGCCTGACGGCGGCGGTGAAGAGCGACATCCGCGACGTCTGCCACACCACCGTGGGGCTGGAGGACGCATTCATCGATCTGGCGTTCGAACAGGGCCCGGTGCCCGGCATGAGCCCCAAGGAGATCAAGAAATATATCCGCTACATCGCGGACTGGCGCCTGGGCCAGCTCGGCCTGAAGCCGATGTTCATGATCGACGAACACCCGCTGCCCTGGCTCGCCCCGCTGCTCAACGGCGTCGAGCATGCGAACTTCTTCGAAACGCGCGCCACCGAATATTCCAAGGCCGCGACGCGCGGCAACTGGAACGAGGTGTGGGACAGCTTCGATCGCCGCAAGAAGGCGCGCGCCAACGATGTGGCTGTCGAGACCGGCGAGGATGATATGTTCGCGAAAGCAGGAATCGCCGCCGAATAAAGACGCACCGGCCTCGGGTGGCGCAAGCCAGCCCGAGGCCGGTTTCTACTGACTAAATATAGCAATCTTGCATTTAAATAAGGCCAATCAATCCTCTTCGGCCCAGACCTCTTTCATTAATTCGATGTGCATAATTAATCGCGATATTGCTCGCTCCGTTACAGCGCCATGAAAATCCAACTCAACCTCACAATCGCGAGTGAGTGGAATCCGGTACGACCGACTAGATTTATTGACACCATCACGCTTCAATATCGGCTCACTCTGAGCAGAACCTAATATCTCTGCTTCAGCCTCAACAATTGATCGCGATACGTCATCTTCCAATGCGTTAATGCATTCGATTGTTTTCCGGAGCGATGACAAACAATCTTCCGCTCCACCTTTGGAAAAACCCATATCGCGAATCAGATACGCCCTCACAGGCTCATCTGATTTGGGAATCCGGCCATCAAACCGATCAAGGATTGAACGAAAAATATCCGGTTCGTTAGCAGCGACACGTAACGCATCACTGCGTTCAGCTGACGAAGCCGGCTCAAGAATCCTCAAGGCGAGATCACTAATTCGCGTACTCTCACCAATCCCATCGATCAAACCGAACTGACGGATGGCCCCCAGAGCCGTCGAACTAGCTCCACTACGCCCGCTAAATCCCATGAGTCGGAATGCGGTCGATGCGTCGATAGTACTCCTGTGGACACCTTCATAAATTCTCTGCGCGTACGCAACTGCCTCATTCAGAGGGTAGCTAGGAAACCGCGGACTACGACTCCTAGCCTTCGGATTTAATCCCATACTTGAACTCCATCACGAAGTGCACGGCAACCTTATAACCTAGTTCATCGGCAGAATCCATCACGAAACAGAAAGCCCATTAATAGGCCAGAGATGCCGATAATGCCCATAACACCGAAAGCACAAGCGACGTGAGCCGCGCTGACAATTTCGGCCACATCAGCCGACCACACAGGCGCAACCTGAGCCTTAACAGCCTTTTTTCAGAAGAATATCTTCAAGGCTTCTGCGATCAGGCTTGACCAGCACCGGCGGTCCGCATATGACCGAATCGCGAAGGGCGGGTCTGCCTGCCAGCAGCCCGCCCTCCTGGACGAAGGAGCTTGCGGCAACCTTCCTCCGGGTCGAGGACGTATGCCCAGCGACCGATAAACGGGTCATACGCTCCGAAGCGCATTTTTTGCAACCGCCGCCGGAGTGCCGAACATGGCATCGTATTACGTTAACAAAAATGCCCAACCCAACGGTGACCACGAAGTGCATGCCTATGGATGCGCTTTCATGCCTCAACTCGAAAATCGAATTTACCTAGGCGATTTTCCTTCGTGTCCGCCGGCAGTCGCAGCAGCAAAAGCGTACTACTGGCAATCGAACGGCTGCTATTTCTGTAGCAACGCCTGTCACACTACCTAAATGATTCAGATGGCATTCGCCCAACGGGTGAATGCCATCTGGTTTCAAATACTTAGTGCACTCCATTCACAGCCAAAGCGTCACCCTCACCTCATCCCCTTCCCCGATATCCTCGCGCCGCCGCACCTCGGCCTTGATCGGCAGCAGATAGCCGTCGCTTTCCCTGTGCGGGAACAGTGAGGTCGCGAAGTCGCTCCCCCCGATCGTCGCGCGCACCGGAACCGATCCGAAGCCGCGCGACTGGCCGGCGGCGCGGCGCTCGAAGGACCGCATCCGCACCAGATCGGCGGCATCGCCGGTCAGGGTCACGAAATACCAGCTCGCCTTGGCCGGCGGCTGCGGGGTCCAGCGCCACAGAACCGCCTCGAAAACCAGTGTCTCGCCATCGCTCATGGAGATCAGCGATCCCAGAAACGGGGCGAGCGCGCAAGCGGGCGGCAGGATCGTTCCGGGCCGCTGATTTGACACCGATCAAATCCAGACGGCCGCCATCATGCCATGCCGCACCGTCATGGAGCAGAACATGGCCGATCCCGCCCCTATCCTTCCCTATGAGGCGATCGGCGGCGCGCCCGCGGTGTCGGCGATCGTCTCACGCTTTTATGCGCTGATGGACGAAGAGACGGACTATGCGCCGCTGCGCGCGATGCATGCTGCCGATCTGGGGCCGGTGGCGGAAGGGCTGGAGCAGTTCCTGACCGCCTGGCTGGGCGGACCGAGCCAGGCCTGGATGGCGCGCAATGCCTGCGTCATGTCGCTCCATCGCGGCCTTGCCGTCACGCCTGCGATCGCCGGCCAGTGGGTGCAGGCGATGGCGCGCGCGGTTGCGGCGCAGCCTGGGATCGATCCCAGGCTGGGCGAAGCCATGGTCGCGCGGCTCGCGCAAATGGCGCATGCGATGATCAGCCGCCCGGCTTCGCAGCCGGCACCGGATATGCTCTAGCAGTCTGACCACGGCTCAGTGGATCGGACCTCCGTCAAAAGCGGATGCTTTTGTCGGATACGATCCACCAGGCGCGATCCTGAAGATGCTGATGAGACAAGCGCATCAAGACTTGCTATAGGGCCCGTCCGCACTTTCGGAGTGGTTCATGTCGGAGATTGTCGCCCGCTGATCGACGGGGCCGGGTTCACGAACCCGGCGGCGCCGTCGGCCGCGCGAATGCGATGGCGGGGCTTCGCGCCTCCGCCAGCGGACGTTCGCGCCCTTTGACCGGACGCCTCTCATTCGCTTGCCCTGAACTTTTCGAAGCTCAGCCAGAACGGATTGGAGATCACGTCCAGAAGGATGGGTCTTTTTTCCCGCATGAATATCTCGAAATACGAACAGCGCGTGCTGCACGCGCTGGCGCAGGGCGGTCGCATCGCGCATCGCCGCGATGAAGACGGCCGCATCGTCGCGGTGGAATGCTTCACGCGCGACGGCTGGCTGCTTTCGGACTGCAATCTTGGCGTCTTCCGCCGGCTGAAGCGTCGGCGGCTGATCGCCAGCATGGGCGGCCAGCCCTATCGCATCACGCGGCTTGGGCTGGGCGCGGTGCGCGCGCAGCTCGACAATCGCTGACGGCGCGAATTGACCGTAAGGGCTCCACGTGTATTATTTTGCTAATACACATGGAGCCCCGATCGATGCCGCTTCACTTCCTGTCCCTGTCGGGCATTCTCGCCGCCGCCCTGCTGTCGGCCGGTCATGCACAGGCAGCAACGCCCGATCCGGGGCTGCGCGCCGAAATCACGGCGCGCGACGCCGAATTCTTCCGGATCTTCTTCGAAGGCTGCGATCCGCAGGCCGTTGCCGGCATGCTGACCGACGATCTGGAATTCTATCACGACAAGCAGGGCGTGGTGGCGCGATCGGCGGCGCCCTTCGTCGCGCAATATGCCAAGACCTGCGAAGCGCGAAAGGCACCGGACGCCTGGCGATCGCGCCGCGAACTGGTCGCGGATACGCTAAGGGTCGATCCCGTGCCCGGCTATGGCGCGATCGAGGACGGCGAACATGTCTTCTACGAACGCAAGGGCGACGGACCCGAAAAACTGGTCGGCCGGGCGCATTTCACCCAGCTCTGGAAAAAGGAGGGCGGCGCCTGGAAGATCGCCAGAATCCTGAGTTATGCGCATGAAGCGGTGAAATGATCGCCATGGCTGTCCGCCCGATGAACGGCACGTAGTTTCCGGTTCACGCAACATCGCGCATGTTGGGTCGTTCCTAAAGTCTGGAACGCGTAGAGAAGGAGCAGGATCATGCGTACTCTGATCATTGCAGCCAGCCTGGCCGCCATCGGCCTGTCCGTACCCGCCAGCGCCGAAGCGCAGTCGTGGCGCGATCGCCGCGAATATCGCGAGGACGTTCGCGACGCCTATCGCGACTATCACCGCGACATGCGCCGTGCCGACAGCCGCCGCGACGTGCGGGAAGCGCGCCGCGACCTCCGCCGCGATCTTCGCGAGGCCCGTCGCGACTATCGCCGCGACAGCCGTGGACGCTATTATTACTGGCAGAACGGCCGCCGCCACTATCGCGGCTGGTGAAGCAGACGCCCCGGCGCCCTTGGCGCCGGGGCGTTTCGCATCGGACACCACATCGCGATTTTGACCGGGATCAAATATCTTCCGCCCATCATGCCGCATCATTCCTTCATCACATGAAGGAGCGAGACATGATCGGGTTCATCGGCAACCATATCCCCCTGCTGTTCGGCACGATGATCGTGCTGTTCGCGACCGTCCTCATCACATTGAGCGTCGAGGATGCGCTGGGGCGTCGCTGACCTCCCGGCGGCCGACGATCAGCGCGGCGCGTCGGCGGCTTCCGCCAGCGTCGCGCTCGCGCCGGTCAGCCTGAAGGCGATCGGCGCCGACACCGCCGCCGGATCGCCCGCGCGTTCGATCGCCGGCGCCGCCATTTCGGCGTCGAACCGCGCATCTTCCGCATAACCGCGCCGCAACAGGGCTTCGTTGCGCGCCATCTCCGCCTCGATCGCGCGATCCCGCGCCATCGCCTTGCGTTCCTGAAGGCTCGGGCCGCATCCCTCGCAGACGGTGGGAATGATCGGCGGCGGGCCCGTATAAGCGGTCTCCGCCCGATCGGCGATCATCGCCTCCGGCCGGCCAAGCGGCTGGTCGCCATCGTCACGCTCGGCGATCCGGAGGGGAACGCCGCCCGCTGCGAAACTGCCCAGGCCGGCACCCGCCAGCGCGCCGACGATCGTCACCGCGCACGCGGCGATCAGGATGCGTCCGGCGCTTTCCCCTTTCACGATCCGGTCCCTTCTCCCGTCCGACTCGGACCATCAACAAAGACCGGCCTTCATCGGTTCCCGACAGGCTTGCACAGCCCGGCGGCCTGCGCCAGTGAATGCGCATGACCACGCTCCGCACGCCTTACCCGCCCATCGGCGCCTATGCCTCCGGCCATCTCGACGTGGGCGACGGCCACAGCCTCTATTGGGAACGCAGCGGCACGCCGGGAGCCAAGCCCGCAATCTTCCTGCATGGCGGACCGGGCGGCGGATTCGCGCCGGTGCATCGCCAGCTTTTCGATCCGGCGCGCTATGACGTATTGCTGTTCGACCAGCGCGGCTGCGGCCGATCGACGCCGCATGCGGGCCTGAACGCCAACACCACCTGGGATCTGGTCGCCGATATCGAGCGGCTGCGCGAGATGGCGGGCGTCGACACATGGCAGGTCTTCGGCGGATCCTGGGGATCGACGCTGGCGCTCGCCTATGCCGAAACGCATCCCGACCGCGTGTCCGAACTCGTGCTGCGCGGCATCTTCACGCTCACCAGGGCGGAGATCGACTGGTATTATCAGCACGGCGCCTCGCTGATCCATCCCGACAAATGGGAACGCTTCCTGGCGCCGATTCCCGAGGACGAACGCGGCGACATGGTCACGGCCTATCGCAAGCGGCTGACGGGCGACGATCCCGTCGCACGGATCGCGGCCGCCAAGGCATGGAGCCTGTGGGAAGGCCAGACGGTGACCCTGCTCCCCGATCCCGACCTCTCCGATTCCTTCGAGGCAGACGATTTCGCGCTCGCCTTCGCGCGGATCGAGAATCACTTCTTCTCGCATCTGGGCTGGCTGGAGGATGATCAGCTCATCCGCGATGCCGGCAAGCTGAGGGGCATCCCCGGCGTGATCGTCCATGGCCGCTACGACATGGCCTGCCCCGCCGACACCGCCTGGCGCCTGCACAAGGCCTGGCCCGAGGCGGAGTTTCATCTGATCGAGGGCGCGGGCCACGCGTTCAACGAACCGGGCATTCTCGATCGCCTGATCCGGGCGACCGACGGGTTCGCGGCGTAGAGAGCAGCGCCCGGATAACTTCGCCATGTCATTCCCGCGATCGCGGGAATCCAGTTGCACCGCCTCTTCAGGACAAAGCTGAGCTACCGGATTCCCGCGTTCGCGCATTCCTGTCCGGGATTTCATTCGGAGTGCGAGACGGCAAGAATTCTCCTCCCTACGCGCAGCATGGGGAGGGGGACCGCGGCGCGAAGCGGCGTGGTGGAGGGGAAATGGGATGCCTCCGCCCCGCACGATGTTCGAAGCGGATTCTTTCAGGATTTCCGTCGGCTACGGCAGGGAATGATCCATCGCATCTTCCCCTCCACCACCGACCTGCGGTCGGTGAGTATCGGGTCGATCGTGCCCCCGGCACGATCTTGGATTGCCGGGGGCAATCCAACCCGCCACTCCCTCCCCATCTTCGACAGGGAGGAGAGGTTCGGCTGCGACGGCAAGATCATGTCTCGACAACGCAATCCCAGGCACTTTCGTCCAGTTTACGGAGCGCTCGCGGAACTTCGGCAAACAAATCCCGGACATCAACGCGCGTTCGCGGGAATGACACGGTAAAGGAGGTCAAAATAGCGCCCCCTATCTTTTTCCCCCGAATTTCCGCTGGGTCTTGCCGAAGCGCGTCTTGCGGGTGCCGGGCTTGCCTTCGTTGCTGCGGCCCATGACCGGCGCCTTGTGCTCCCCTTCGGGCAGGCCCAGCTCTTCGCGTTCGAGCGCGCGGATCTCGTCGCGCAGGCGCCCGGCTTCCTCGAACTCCAGGTCCGCGGCGGCCTTGCGCATCTTGGCTTCCAGTTCCTCGATATAGGCGCGCAGATTGTGGCCGACCATGTGCGGCCGTTCCTCGTCGATCTCCACCGTCACCTGATCGCGGCTCGCGACATGGGCGATGATGTCGCCGATATTCTTGCGCACCGACGCCGGCGTGATGCCGTGCTCCACATTATACGCCATCTGCTTTTCGCGGCGGCGGCTGGTCTCGTTGAGCGCGCGCTCCATCGATCCGGTCATGCGATCGGCATAAAGGATCACGCGGCCGTCCACGTTGCGCGCCGCGCGGCCGATGGTCTGGATCAGCGAGGTTTCCGAACGCAGGAACCCTTCCTTGTCGGCATCGAGGATCGCCACCAGCCCGCATTCGGGAATGTCGAGCCCCTCGCGCAGCAGGTTGATGCCGACGAGCACGTCGTAGACGCCGAGCCGGAGATCGCGGATCAGTTCGATGCGTTCCAGCGTCTCGGTATCCGAATGCATGTAGCGGACCTTCAGCCCCGCCTCGTGCATATATTCGGTCAGGTCCTCCGCCATGCGCTTGGTCAGCGTGGTGACGAGCGTGCGATAGCCCCTGGCCGCGGTCTGCCGGCATTCGTTGATCAGGTCGTCCACCTGATCCTCGACCGGACGGATCTCCACCGGCGGATCGATCAGCCCCGTGGGGCGGATCACCTGCTCGCTGAACACGCCGCCGGTCTGCTCCATCTCCCACCCGCCCGGCGTCGCCGAGACATAGACGGTCTGGGGACGCATCACGTCCCATTCGTTGAAGCGCAGCGGGCGGTTGTCGATCGCGGACGGCAGGCGGAAGCCATATTCGGCGAGCGTGAGCTTGCGCCGATGGTCTCCGCGCGACATGCCGTTGACTTGGCCGATCGTCTGGTGGCTTTCATCGACGAACAGAAGCGCGTTTTCCGGCAGATATTCGAACAGGGTCGGCGGCGGTTCGCCCGGCAGGCGGCCGGTCAGGAAGCGGCTGTAATTCTCGATGCCCGCGCAGCTTCCCGTCGCCGCGATCATCTCCAGGTCGAAATTGGTTCGCTGCTCCAGCCGCTGCGCCTCCAGCAACCGGCCTTCGGCGACCAGTTCCTTCAGCCGCTCGGTCAATTCGAAGCGGATCGCCTCCATCGCCTGTTTGAGCGTCGGGCCGGGCGTCACATAATGGCTGTTGGCATAGACGCGAACATAGTCGAGGCTGGCGACCTTGCGGCCGGTCAGCGGATCGAACTCGACGATCTCCTCGATCTCGTCGCCGAAAAAGGCGACGCGCCACGCCGTATCCTCATAGTGCGAGGGGAAGATCTCGAGGCTGTCGCCGCGCACCCGGAAATTGCCGCGCGCGAAAGCCGCGTCGTTGCGCTTGTACTGGAGCGCCACCAGCTTGCGGATGATCTCGCGCTGGTCGACCGTCTGGCCCTTTTTCAGGTCGAAGATCATCGCCGAATAGGTCTCGACCGATCCGATGCCGTACAGGCACGAGACCGAAGCGACGATCAGCACATCGTCGCGTTCCAGCAGCGCGCGCGTCGCCGAATGGCGCATCCGGTCGATCGCCTCGTTCACCGAGCTTTCCTTCTCGATGTACGTATCCGACCGGGGCACATAGGCCTCGGGCTGGTAATAATCGTAATAGCTGACGAAATATTCGACCGCATTGTCGGGAAAGAAGCTCTTGAACTCGCCATAGAGCTGCGCCGCCAGGATCTTGTTGGGGGCAAGCACCAGCGCCGGGCGCTGCAGCGTCTCCACCACCTTCGCCATGGTGAAGGTCTTGCCCGATCCGGTGACGCCCAGCAGCACCTGATCACGCTCGCCGGCGAGCGCCTGTTCGGTCAGCTCGGCGATCGCGGTCGGCTGGTCGCCCGCCGGCTCGTAATCCGAAACGATACGGAATTTCTTCCCCCCCTCGGCCTTGGGCGGGCGCTCCGGCCGGTGCGGAACGAATGACTGACCCGTTTCCGGCTCGTCGAGCGTGGTGCGGATTTGGATTGCCATGGCAGAGGGATATGGGTGATGGTCGCGGCTGGCGCAACACGGGACGACCAATCTTCACCCTTCCCTGCCGAAAGGATTTCCATGAAACATCTGATGCTCCTCGTTCTGCCCGCGCTGGCGCTCGCCGCCTGCGGAAAATCGAACGACGGCGGCGCCAACGGCCAGGCCAATGCGGCGGAGGCCGGCAAGCCCAAGTCGATCGAACAGGTCGCGGAAGAGATGAAGAGCGCGCCGAAGATGAAGCCGGGCGAATGGGAAACCAGCGTGCAGATCGTGAAGTTCGACATGCCCGATGCGCCGCCCCAGATGAAGGAAGCGCTGCAGCAATCGATGGCGCAGGCCAACAACAGCAGCAAATCCTGCGTGACGCCGGAGGAAGCGGAGCGCGACCCGAGCGAATTCATCAAGAAGGGCCAGGGCGGCGAATGCACCTATGAACGCTTCAGCTTCACGGGCGGCAAGATCGACGGCAAGATGACCTGCACGCGCGGACAGCAGGGCACGCTGGAGGCGACGATGACCGGCACGATCAACCCCGAATTGCTCGACATGACGATGACCAGCACGACCAACGGCGCCGGCATGCCCGGCAAGGTGGAGATGACGATGCGCATGACGTCCAAGCGCGTCGGCGACTGCAAATAACAACCAACAAGGGAGAGAGACGATGATCGGATACACGCTGGTCGGCACCAACGACCTGGACAAGGCGCATGCCTTTTACGACGCGCTGTTCGCGGAAGTCGGCATCGGCCGGCTGATGAATTTCCCCAATGGCGGCGCGGCCTGGGGGTCGGACTGGGGCCGGCCGATGTTCGGCGTCGGCCCGACCTATGACGGCAAACCCGCGACCGTCGGCAATGGCGTGATGATCGCCGTGGCCATGGACGAGCGCGCCAAGGTGGACGCACTCCATGCCAAGGCGCTGGCGCTGGGCGGCAGTTGCGAGGGCGGCCCCGGCGTGCGCGGCGATGATGGCGACCAGGCCTTTTACGGCGCCTATTTCCGCGATCTCGACGGCAACAAGCTCTGCGCCTTTCGCATCGGCCCGGCGGCGGCATGAGGCTTGCCGCCGCGGCGCCGCTGATATTGATGCTCGGCGGCGCCGCGCCCGGCCCGGTCCAGCCGGGCGGGTGGACGCACAGCATGACGATCCACAGCGCGACCATTCCCGGCATTCCGGGCTTCCTGATCCCGAAGGGACGGCCGAAACAGTATCGCACCTGCCTGTCGCCGAATGATGCGGCGAACAATCCGGGCATGGTGTTGCGCGGCGAGGATATGGAATGCACGCCGCGCCGGTTCAGCATGGCCAATGGCCAGATCGCGAGCGTCGCCACCTGCACCGACAGGAAGCTGGGCGTGCCGATGACGGTGACGAGCACGGGCAGCTTCACCGCGACCAGCTACGAGTTGCGCAGCGTGAGCACGGGCACGCGCAACGGCAAGCCGATGCGGATCGAGACGACGAGCAGCGGCAAGCTCACGCATCGCTGCTAACGTCCACTCCAGCAATCATGCACGCTTCCAACCCTCTTCCCACCCGTGACGCGATCGTCGCGACCGCGGGCGAAAGCATCGCGCGCGGATCGCAGAGCTTCGCGTTGGCCAGCCGGCTGTTCGACCGGCCGACGCGCGAACGCGCCTGGCTGCTCTATGCCTGGTGCCGGCGCTGCGACGATCTGGCCGACGGGCAGGATCATGGCGGCACGATGGGCGTGGTCGACGATCCCGCCGAACGGCTGGCGCTGATCTCCGCGCGAACCGAACGCGCGCTGGCGGGCGAGGTGATCGGCGATCCCGCGTTCGACGCGCTGCGGATCGTCGCCGCCGAATGCCGCATTCCCCCCGCCCTGCCGCGCGATCTGGTGCAGGGCTTCGCGCTGGACGCCGCCGACTGGCGGCCGCGCGACGAGAATGACCTGCTCACCTATTGCTATCATGTCGCGGGCGCCGTCGGCGTGATGATGGCGATCGTGATGGGCGTCGATCCCGAGGACGGTGACACGCTGGACCGCGCCTGCGACCTCGGCCTCGCCTTCCAGCTCGCCAATATCGCGCGCGACGTGGCGGAGGACGCCGCCGCCGGCCGCTGCTATCTGCCGCGCGACTGGCTTACCGAATTCGGCATCGCGCCGGGCGAGCAGATGGACCCGCGCCACCGCGACGCGCTGGCGGCCATCGCCGCGCGGCTGGCGGACCGGGCGGAGGCGCATGAGGCGTCGGCGCGGACCGGCGCGGCCAGATTGCCCTTCCGCGCGCGCTGGGCGGTGCTGGCGGCGGCGGGCATCTATGGCGATATCGCGCGCACCGTCCGCGCGCGCGGCGCCCATGCCTGGGACCGGCGCGCCGTGACCGGCAAGGGCGCCAAGCTGGCTTGGGTGATGCGGGCTTATTTTCAGGCTCGCGGCACGCACGGCGCGGCGGTGAAGCGCGACGGGCTTTGGACGAGGCCAGCTACAGGATGAGCGGAAGGCGCTGACGTCATTATCAGCGCGTCAGTCAAATCCGTTTGGACTGAGCTTGTCGAAGTCCTGTTCTTCTTCTTCGGCGCCGCGCCCGGAAGGGACAGGGGTTGGCCCATGGCCGACTTCGTCCCGACACGCTCGGCCCGAACGGTACAGGACATCGCGAATGCGATGACGGGATGATCGGAAGCCCCGGCTTCAGCCGTCAGCAGCAGTCCCGGCCGGCGCGCGCACCCCTGCCCGTTCGCGGCGCTTGAGCTCCGCCTTCAGCACCTCCGGCCTGGGCGCCCAGAGGAAACCGAAGCTGACCGTGCCTTCCTTCGTCTCGACGACATGGTGGAGCCGGTGCGCCTGGACGATCCTCTTCATATAGTCGGAACGCGGAACATAGCGGTGGTCGATCCGCTTGTGGACGATCACGTCGTGGAAACCGAAATAGATCGCGCCATAGCCGGCGATCCCCGCGCCCACCCAGGTCGCCCAATCGCCCCAGCCGAGCTGGACGCCGCCCAGGATCAGCAGGATCGAGGGCATGGCGAAGATCACGGCGTAGAGATCGTTCAGCTCCCAATTGCCGGTGCGCGGACGGTGATGGCTTTCGTGGAGGAACCAGCCCGGCCCATGCATCACCCAGCGATGCGCGACATAGGCGAAGCCCTCCATCGCGACGATGGTGGCGAGGAAGAGGAGAATGCCGAGCGCCCAGTGCATGGCTGGCATATAGGCATCGCACCCCGGCCTGTCATGCCGGGGAATATGCTTATATCGTCGCCTCGAACGCGGCGCGGACGGCGGGCGGGATCGTGCGCGGCTTGCCGTCGCCCAGATCGACATGGACATAGACCAGCTCGATCTCGGCGCGCAGATCCTCCGCATCGGCGCCGTGCAGCGCGATCGCGAAGCTGATGCTGCTGTTGCCGATCCGCACCAGCCGCATCAGCCCGTCCACCTCCTCATCGGCGCGGATCGGCTTGCGATATTCGACGACGGCGCGGACGACATGGCAATCGAACTCGCCCCCCGCCGCCGCGTTGATCCCGGCCTTGCGCCAATATTCGGTCAGCACGAGATCGGCATATTCGAGATAGCGCGAGTTGAAGACGACCGATTGGGGATCGACCTCCGAATAACGGACGCGGAAGCGGTGCGAGAAGGGATAGTCGGAACGGGCCATGCCACGGCAATGGCCGAGCGCCGCGCGGCTTTCAAGTGCCGGTGCCGGATCCGTTCGGGCCTGGCTCAACCCGCCGCCATCAACCCGCCGCCAACAGCCCGCCGTTCGGGCGGAGCCTGCCGACCCCTGGTCCTTCTGTTGCGGTGCCAAGGCAAGACAGGGCTTCGACAGGCTCAGCCCGAACGATGGGGGTGGAGGTTGGCGTGCGTTCCGATGCAGTGCGCGAGGCAGGTCTCGCTCGACCGTTCCAGTCCTATCGCGCGTCCTGCACCGTCGCGCGCCAGGTGGGGATATAATCGACGCTGCCCCGGCATTCGCCCATCTCCGCCCGCGCGGCGAGGCGGAAGCGGCGGCCGTCCCAGGCGAAGCTGCTCGTCACCCCGCAATCGCCCAGGCCCCTGCCCTTGGCATAGGTTTCGAGCTGGCCGGTCCTGTCGTTCCAGGCCGGATTGACGAGCGAATGCGTGTCGTCGCCCATGCCGGGGCTGGAATCGAATTCGGCGGGGGCCGCTTTCCCCTGTTCGTCGACGATCAGCGCCGCGCCGAAATAATTATAGGCGCCGTTGCCGCAGGGCTGCATCACCAGCGCCAGGCTGTGCGCGGCGTCCAGGCGCACCGCATCGGGCTCCAGCGCGTCGGGATCGACCTCGCAGCCGATATCGCCGAGCTGCCGCGCGGCATCGGCCTGCGACAAGGTGCGCGGCGGCGCGGCGGTGGCGGCGGGGCGGACGATGACGGGCACGGCCGGCGGCGGCGGCACCGCGGCGGCGGCGCCCTTGCGCACCAGCGCGCTGGTCGTGCCGACGCGTTTCTGCCGGTCGTCGATATAGAGCAAGGCCGCGCTCGCGCCCGCCAGCGAGATCGACGCGACGCGCGTGCCCGCCATGTCGAGCACGGGCAGCGACGCATCGCGCCGCAGCGCGTCGAGGATCGCCGGCACGTCCTTCGCGGCGACCGCGCCGGTGGTCGAGAACGGGACGGGGCGCTTGCCCACGCCCAGCGCGCGGCCCTTGTCCGGCACGGTGACCGTGATTTCGGGCAGGGAGGCGGCGGCGGGGCCGCGCGTCAGCACCAGCGTCGCGCCCTCCAGTTCGGATTCGGGCATCAGCGCGACGGCCTGGCACGCGCGGCCATTGTCGCAGCCGACGATCCAGTCCTGAAAGGTTTCGAGCGTGGTGGGCTGGGGCGCGGTGGCGGCGGCAAGCAGCAGCAGCGCCCCAGCCATGCGCGTCAGCCCGCCTTGGCCGGCGTGTTCACGCCCATGCTCTGGAGATATTTGCGCACGTTGCGCGCCGCCTGGCGGATGCGATGCTCATTCTCCACCATCGCGATGCGGACAAAGCCTTCGCCATCCTCGCCATAGCCGACGCCCGGCGCCACCGCGACGCCCGCATGGGTGAGCAACTGCTTGGAGAATTCCAGGCTGCCGAGATGCGCGAGCGCGGGCGGCAGCGGCGCCCAGGCGAACATCGACGCGCGCGGCGGCGGAATATCCCAGCCCGCCCGGCCGAAGCTTTCGACGAGCACGTCGCGGCGATGCTTGTAGAGCTGGCGGTTCTTCTCGACGATGTCCTGCGGCCCGTTGATCGCCGCGACCGCCGCCGCCTGGATCGGCGTGAAGGCGCCGTAATCGAGATAGGATTTGACGCGGGTGAGCGCGGAGATCAGCGTCTTGTTGCCGACCGCGAAGCCCATGCGCCAGCCCGCCATCGAATAGGTTTTCGACATGGAGGTGAATTCGACCGCGACATCCTTCGCGCCGGGCACCTGCAGGATCGACGGCGTCGGGCAATCGTCGAAATAGATCTCGCTATAGGCGAGGTCCGACAGCACCCACAGGCCATGTTCCTTGGCGAAGGCGACGACGCGTTCGTAGAAGGCGAGATCGACGACCTCGGCGGTCGGGTTGGAGGGATAGCCCATCACCAGCACCGAGGGCTTGGGCACCATGAACTTCACCGCGCGTTCGAGCGATTCGAAATAATGCTCGTCGGGCGTGGTCGGCACCGAACGGATGCTGGCGCCCGCGATGATGAAGCCGAACGTGTGGATCGGATAGCTCGGATTGGGCGCGAGCACGACGTCGCCCGGCGCGGTGATCGCCTGCGCCAGATTGGCGAGCCCTTCCTTCGAACCCAGCGTGACCACCACTTCGCTGTCGGGATCCAGATCGACCCCGAAACGACGCCCGTAATAATTGGCCTGCGCCTTGCGGAGGCCGGGAATGCCCTTGGACGCGGAATAGCCGTGCGCCTTGGGATTGCGCGCCACTTCGCACATCTTCTCGATCACATGTTCGGGCGGGGGCAGATCGGGATTGCCCATGCCGAGATCGATGATGTCGTCTCCTGCCGCACGTGCTGCTGCCCGCATCGCATTCACTTCGGCGATAACATAGGGCGGCAGTCGCTTGATGCGGTAGAAGTCTTCGGTCATGGCTCCCATTCCGATTGGAGGTTTTTGGAGCCGGTTTCCTACGCTTTCGGGCGTCTGATGTCGAAGCCTAATTGGCGGTCGCGGGCCGCCGCGCGGGCATGGGACGGTTGCGGCGGAACCAGAAGCTCCACACCGCCAGGCTGCCGAGCAGCGCCAGCGCCAGGCCGGAAACCGTCATCACCAGCCGCCAGGGCAATCCCCCCACCTTCGCCGCGTGCAGCGGGAACAGCATGTTGAAGCCCCGGACGGTGGCGGGCAGCGCCAGCGCGTCGCGCGCGGCGACCAGACGCCCGCTATCGGCCGCGAAATAGAGCGTGGTGCGGCCATTGGGCAGCCATTCGGCGGGCTGCTTCATCCTGAGGCTGATCAGCCCGCTGTCCCCGCGCGGCAGCGAGAGGATGCGGAATTGCGCGTCGGGAAAGCGCTGGCGCGCCTGACGGACGATCGCCGCCCAGTCGATCGTGTCGGCGAGTTCGGCCTTCAGCGGCGGCGGCGGCTTCAGCCCGGCCCCGATCGCGGACGGGGCCGAAGGGCCGAGCACCAGCATCGTCATCGGGCGGAAGATCATGGTGAGCCCGGTATAGAGCGAGAGCAGCAGCAAGGGCGCGACGATGATCCCCAGATCGCGATGCTGGCGGACGATCGCCGGCCGGCTCATCCGGCGCGGCCACAGGCGGAACTCGAAGGTCTTGCGCGTGCGCCACCACAGGATGATGCCGCTCAGCACGAAGAACAGCCCGGCGATGCCGGCGATGCCCGCCACCGTCTCCCCCGTGTCGCCGGCGAACAGGTGGTGGTGGAAATCGAACAGCCAGATCTCCGGCCGTTCCCACTGGCTTTGCCAGGTCGCGACGACATTGCCCGCCTGATCGGCATAGGCGCCGGCATCCTTGCCCAGCGACAGGCGGTGCAGCCCGAACGTCTCGCTCGCGAAATTGATGCTTTGCGGCCGCGCCGCCGGATCGGCCATCAGGCGCGTGACGGTGGCGGCGACGGTTTCGGTCTCCGCCGCCAGCGCATCGCCCGCATGGGGCAGCATCACCCACGCGTCCTTGTGGACGAGGATCGCGCCCGACAGCCCCAGCAGCGCCAGCACCAGCCCGATCAGGCCACCGGTCCAGCGATGGAGAAAGTCGAGCGTCTTCATCCTAGAAGCGATAATCCCAGCCGAGCGTGAAGGTGCGTCCACGGCCCGCGAAATAGGCGAGGACGGGGTTTTCCGCCGCGAGCCGCGTGTCGCTGCTATAGTCGATATAGAATTTGTCGAACAGATTCTGCACGCTCAGGCTCAGCCCGCCGAACCGCGTCTGATAGCGGATGCTGGCGTCGGTCAGGTTATAGCCCTCGAAATTGTTGCGCTGGTCCGGATTCGCCTTGCCGTGGAAGCTGCGCGACAGGAAGAACTGCGTCTGCACGATCGCGCTGAGCGGCCCGCGCGCATAGCTGGCGGACAGGTTGAGGCGATCGGGCGAGATGTTGGTGCCGTCCAGATCGGTATCGACCACGCCGTCGGGATTGGCCGAATCGCTGTCGTAGCGGCCCAGCAGATGGGCATAACCCGCCGACACGCGCAGCCCGTCGATCGGCAGGCGGACGGCCAGGTTGACCTCCAGCCCCTGGATTTCGACGCGCTGGCGCTGCACGTCGAAAATGCCGCCCGGCCGGGCGATCAGCAACTGGCCCTTGTCGCTCGACGACCAGAAATAGGTGGCGCTGGCATCAAGCGGCCCGCGCTTCACCTCCACCCCGATCTCGCGATTGTTCGAGATGATCGGCGCGATATCCAGGAAGGTGTCGATATCCTGCCCGGGCCGGTTCACCGCGCGGGTGATGCGGCCGATATCGGGCACGGTGAAGCCTTCGGCATAGCTGGCATAGGCGCGGATGCCGTCCCAGGGCTCCAGGATCACGCCGCCGTTCAGCAGCACATCGTCGAATTTGGGGCTGCCGCCCGAAACGAAGGTCGATCCCGCGCTCGCCAGCGTCGTGAAATCGTCGATCTTGATCTGCACATTCTCCCAGCGCGCGCCGCCCGCCAGGCGCAGCTTCTTGTCGAACAGCGCCAGGTTGAGCTGGCCGAACGGCGCAAGGCTGCGAAAATCGCTGGGCGGCACCCAGACGCGGTTGGTGGCGATCAGCCGCTGTTCGGTCTTGTCGACCAGCGCGTCGAAGCCGATCGTCGCGGTCAGGTTCTCGAAGCCCGGCATGGCGCGTTCGTAGCTGAACTTGGCGCCCAGCTTGCGCGAGCGGTTCTGCGACTGATCGAACAGCTTGCCGGTGGGATCGATCTTCGGATCCTGGAACGTGGCGATCGGCGCGATCTCTCCGCCAAATGTGTCGCGGCTGCGATTGAAGAAGATCTGAGTGACGAGGTTGCCGCCGCCCAGATCGCTGTCGGTGAGCGAGAGCGCCAGGCTCTCTGTGCGATTGGCTGCGGGCACGCCCGGCGGGGTGCCGCGGATCGCGCTGGTCGGCATGCCTGTCAGCCGATTGCCGGGGATCGCGACATAGTCGCCATCACCCTCCAGTTCGTAACGGCTGGCGATCAGGTCGAGCCGGGCACTGGAGGACAGCGCATAGCCGAAGCGGCCGAACAGCGAGAGCGTCTTCGAATCCTGCGTCTCGCCCTGGGTGAGGTTGAGGCCGATGCGGCGATCCTGGCCGTCGTAAAAGGCGCCGCGCCGTTCGTAGGCGGCCCCCACGGTCGCATCGAAATCGCCCGCCTTGTACTGAATGAGCCCGGCCGCCTTGCCGCCGATGCCGTCGCCGCTGAAACCGTTATCGGCAGTCCCCTGGAGCAGCACGCGACCGCCCAGCCCTTCCTTGCGCGGTGCGCCCACCGTCACCTGGTTGACGATGCCGCCGGTGCCGCCCACGCCCTGCAGCGCGTTCGAGCCGTAGATCAGTTCCACCCGATCGACGAAGAAACCGTCGATGGTGAAGCCGTCGCGGCTGCCGTCGCGCAGCGGCGTCGATTGCGGGATGCCGTTGATCGCATAAAGCGGCGAGCGCCCGCGCAGCGACTCGCCCGATCCCGACAGCTTCTGCCGCGTCGGCGAGAAGGAGGGCGTGAGCGTCGAGACCGCGTCGGTGACCGAGCCCGAGATCGCGATCTGCTGATCCAGCGCCGCCTTGTCGATCACGTCGATCGTCAGCGGCAGCGCGTTGGCGGGCAGCGCGGTGCGCGCGGCGGTGATGACGATATCGGCGGGCGCGGCATCCGCCGCTTCGCTTTCGGCCGGCCCGGCCTGCGCCCAGGCGGGCGCCGCGAGCGATGTGGACGCGGCAAGTGCTGCAAGGACGAAAGATTTCATCGACGGACTCCCTTTGGGCGGCGCTGCTAGGGGAGCGCTCTGCATATTGCAATACACTCGCAATAGCATATCCGTGCCGAAGGGGCCATGCGCGGAACCTGTGGCCGGCCAGGCCGTTGCGGCTTGGCGGGGCAGGCTTTACGCTGCGCCGACTCTGTGGGGAGGGATCGCCGATGACCGAGACGGGCACGACCATCACGCCGCCGACGCTGGAGGATATGCAGCGCTGGACTTGGGTGATGGGAAGAGCGCAGCAGATGCTGCTGGAATTCGGGATCGACCGGATGCAGCAGGCCGCGGCCCAGCCGCCGCCGATCGACAGCCTGCCCTTCACCGGCCTTGACGCCATCACCCAGGCGCAATCCGATTTCTGGAGCGAGAGCGTCAAATTATGGCAACGCTTCGTCGATCCGACGAGCGCCCCCGCCCCCGCCCCCGATCCGCGCCTGACCAGGGACCGGCGCTTCTCCGCGCCGCAATGGCGCGACAATCCGATGTTCGACCTGATCCGGCAAAGCTATCTGCTGATCGCCGATCACCTGATCAGGAGCGTAGACGGGATCGACGGCGTGGATCCCAAGCAGAAGGAACAGATCCGTTTCGCGACGCAGGGCTTCGTCGACGCGATGAGCCCGAGCAACTTCGCCTTCACCAACCCGCTGGTGATCGAGAAGACGATCGAGACGCGCGGCGAGAATCTGCTCAAGGGCCTGACCCACATGCTGCGCGACATCAGCCGGGGCCAGCTCACCCACAGCCAGCCCGACGCCTATGAACTGGGCCGCAACATCGCGACGACGCCGGGCAAGGTGGTGAAGGAAACGCCGCTCTACCAGCTTATCCAATATGCGCCGCAGACCACCGAGGTCCACCGCACGCCGCTGCTGATCTTTCCGCCCTGGATCAACCGCTATTACATCCTCGACCTCAATCCCGAGAAGAGCTTCATCCGCTGGGCGGTGTCGCAGGGGCTGAGCGTGTTCGTCGTCTCGTGGAAATCGGCGGACGCGAGCATGAAGGACGTGACCTGGGACGATTATATCGTGCGCGGCCAGATCGACGCGATCGATACGGTGCGCGACCTGCTTGACGTCAAGACCGTGCACACGATCGGCTATTGCGTCGCGGGCACCACGCTGGCGGCGACGCTGGCGCTGCTCGCCGCGCGCGGCGAGGCGAAGAAGGTGAAATCCGCCACCTTCTTCACCGCGCAGGTCGATTTCGCCAAGGCCGGAGAGCTGAACCTGTTCGTCGATGACGAGCAGTTGAAGCTGGTCGAGAGCCTTTCGGGCGATGGCTATCTGGACGGGCGCTACATGGCCGCCACCTTCAACCTGCTGCGCGGGCGCGACCTGATCTGGAACTATGTGCAGAACAACTATCTGCTGGGGCAGGATTACGCGCCGTTCGACCTGCTTCACTGGAACGGCGACACCACCAACCTGCCCGCCAAATGGCACAAGGCCTATCTGACCGACCTGTACCGCGACAACAAGCTGGCGGTGCCCGGCGCGATCAGCGTGGACGGCACGCCGATCGACCTGCGCGCGGTGAAGACGCCCGCCTATGTGCAGGCGGGCCGCGAGGACCATATCGCGCCCCTGGAAAGCGTTTGGAAGATCAACGACCATTTCGCCGGCCCGATCCGCTTCGTGCTGGCCGGATCGGGGCATATCGCGGGCGTGGTCAATCCGCCCAGCGCGGGCAAATACCAATATTGGACCAGCGAGGCGCCGGCGGCGACGCTCACCGATTTCCTCGCCGCCGCGAAGGAGACGCCGGGAAGCTGGTGGCCGGACTGGATCGCCTGGCTGTCCAACCAGGATGGCGACAAGGTTTCCGCCACCGGGGGGCGCGTGCCCGGCAAGGGCAAGCTGAAGGCGATCGAGGACGCACCGGGGAGCTACGTCAAATCCCGGTAATGCCCCAGTAATACAAGGATTTCTCTGCGCGTGTGACGGTTCCGTGCCGCTCGCGTGACGCTTTTGCTGCACTGCACAAAAAAGCTTGCAATTGGCTGCGGCGCACTATATTGTGCAGCGCAACATAAGCAGGACCGCAGTATGAGCGCCACCGTGAACGCCACTGGCAACAAGGCCGATCCGGCCGCGAAGCCAGCCCCGGCCAAGACCGTGAAAACGACGCGGACGGCAGCGAAGCCGGCCGCAGCAGAGAAAGGAACGACCAAGATGACCGACACCGCGAAAGTGACCGAAACCGTCAAGAAGGCCGCGACCGAAGCCACCAACCAGGCGCAGGCCGTGTTCGCCGACCTGAACGACCGCGCCAAGGCCGCCGTCGAGAAGAGCCAGAAGATCGCCGAGGACCTGGCGGACTTCCAGAAGGGCAACCTCGAAGCGTTCGTCGCTTCGGCCAAGGTCGCCGCGCAGGGCCTCGAGACGCTGGGCCAGGACGCCGCCGAAGTGGGCCGCAAGAATTTCGAATCGGCCCAGGCCGCGCTGAAGAGCTTCGCCGCCGCCAAGTCGCCGACCGATTTCTTCAAGCTGCAGAGCGACTATGCGAAGTCGGCGTTCGACTCGTTCGTCGCGCAGACCTCGAAGAACACCGAAGCTTCGCTGAAGCTGGCCGGCGACGTGTTCCAGCCGCTGTCGAACCGCATCGCGGTCGCGGCCGAGAAGTTCAAGACCGCTGCCTGATAGCGACAGTCGTGTAGAGTGAAGAACGGCCGTCCCTTCGGGGGCGGCCGTTCTTGTATCCGCGCCGCACGATTTTCATCGCGCGGACGCCGGACCCGCCGTATTGCCCCTTGCCCGCGCGGCCGCGCTTGCCATATTCTGCGCTTATGCGTGACGAGAAACATCTTCCGCCCATGATGGCCGGCCGCAAGGGCGGCGAGGACGAGGGCACCGGCCTGGGCGTCGCGACGCGCACCCGCGCGCGCACCAAGAAGCCGACGCCCTACAAGGTGCTGATGCTCAACGACGATTATACGCCGATGGAATTCGTCGTCCTCTGCCTGCAGCGCTTCTTCCGCATGAGCATCGAGGACGCGACTCGCGTGATGCTGCACGTCCACCAGAAGGGCGTCGGCGTCTGCGGCATCTTCAGCTACGAAGTGGCGGAAACCAAGGTCACGCAAGTCACAGACTTCGCCCGGCAGAATCAGCACCCGCTGCAATGCACGCTGGAGAAGGCATAGGGGTGGCCCCTCCTTCACGTCATGCCAGCGAAGGCTGGCATCTCCCAACCAGCGCGCACTGACCTGAACGATGCGCGGCGGCTGGGTCTATATCATGACCAACCGGCCGAACGGCGTGCTCTATACCGGCGTGACCGCAGACATCGCGGCCCGCGCCACCCAGCATCGGACAGGACAGGGATCGGGCTTCTGCCGACGCTATGGGCTGACCCGCCTGGTCTATATGGAACGCCATGACGAGATCGAGACCGCCATCCTCCGCGAGAAGGCGATCAAGGCCTGGCAGCGGGAATGGAAGATCCGTCTGATCGAGACGCAGAACCCGGATTGGGACGATCTGTATCTCAGGTTGAACGCCTGAGCATGAAATCGCGCCCTCTGTCCGGCAGACCCCAGCCCTCGCCAAAGGCGAGGCCTGTCCTGAGCGCCTGCTTGCAGGCAGTCGAAGGGCTGGGGTGACGCCCATTCTTTACTGTCGCGTCATGCCAGCGAAAGCTGGCATCTCCCAACCAGCTCGCGCAAACCCGCCGCCACCCCCCCTACCGGCTCCAGTCCACGATCAGCCAGCCATGGCCCCTGGCCATCCGGCGCAGTTTCGGGCTGGGGTTCACCGCGATCGGCACGTCCGCCCAATCGAGCACCGGCGCGTCGGAGACATGGTCCGAATAGAAGCGCACCGTGCAATCGGGGCGGTCCAGCCCCTGGGTGGCCAGCCAGGCCTGGATCTTGCGCAGCTTGGCCGGGCCGTAGCAATTCTCGCCGTCGATCCGGGCCTGGATGCGGCCGTCGGGCAGGCAGAAGCTGTCGGTCGCGATCACCTCGTCCATGCCCAGCGCTTCCGCGATCGCGGTCACATAGATGCGGTAGGACGCGGTCGCCATGATCAGCCGGTGGCCCGATTCGCGGTCCGCCGCCATCTGGCGCAGCGCGCCGGGATAGATGTTGGTCGCCACCGTCCGCGCCGCGAAGCCGCGCGCCAGCGGCGCCAGCTCGGCCGACGGGATATGCCCGCCGGTGAGCAATCGCTGGTTGATCTCCTTCAGCCTGGACCGGTCGATCAGCCGGCACGCATAGGCGGCCATCACCAGCAACGCGACGGGCGCCAGCAGCAGCCGCCAGGGCGAGCGGCGCAGCGCGACATGGAACAGGAAACCCGTATAGGTTCCCCGGCGCGTGATCGTCCTGTCCATGTCGTAGATCGCCAGCGCCGTCATCCGTCCGCCTTTCCTGTCAGCCCAACGCGCTTGCCCCCCGCGCCATAATCGCGCAAGACTCCAAGTGCATGAGCGAAATGGCGGATTTCATTCAGGAGCATGGCGAAGCCGGCTGCGAGCTCAGTTTCCTGGGCAGCCTTTCGATCGCCCGGCTGGGAGACGTGCCGCAGCGGCTGGCCACGCTCGCCGTGCCCGTCGACGTCATCCGGCTCGACCGGATCGATCATATCGACACGATCGGCGCCTGGCTGGTCTATCGGCTGAGCCGCGACCATGGCGCCGAGATCAAGGGCGCCGACGCCGACGCCGCCCGGCTGATCGAACAGGTTTCCGCGTCCGACCAGCCGGTGCGCATGCGCCCGGACCGGACGCCGCCGCATATCCGCGTGCTGGGCGAGATCGGCGACGCGACCGCGATCGCGGGGCAGACGCTGCTGGGCCTGCTCGGCTTCTTCGGCGCCACGATGATCGCGGCGTGGAGCGTGATCCGCCACCCCGCCCGTTTCCGCATCAACGCCGTTGTCCAGCGCTTCGAGGTGGTCGGCGTCTCCGCGCTCGGCATCATCGGGCTGATGAGCTTCCTGATCGGCATCGTCATCGCGCAGCAGGGCGCGGTGCAGCTTCGCCAGTTCGGCATGGAAACCTTCACCATCAACCTGGTCGGCCGAATCACCCTGCGCGAGCTGGGCGTGCTGATGACCGCGATCATGGTCGCCGGCCGATCCGGATCCGCCTTCGCCGCGCAGCTCGGCACGATGAAGCTGACCGAGGAGGTGGACGCGATGCGGACCATCGGCGTCTCCCCGCAGGAGGCGCTGGTGCTGCCGCGCGTGATCGCCACGGTGGTGCTGATGCCGCTGCTGGGCTTCTACGCCTCGCTCGTCACCATCCTGGGCGGCCTGATCTGGTGCTGGATCGATCTGGGCATCCCGCCCGTCACCTTCATCCAGCGCATCCGCGAGGTCGTGCCGATGACCGACCTGTATGTCGGGCTGGTCAAGGCGCCGGTGTTCGGCGCGATCATCGCGATGGCGGGCTGCTTCCAGGGCATGCAGGTGAAGGCCAATGCCGAGGAAGTGGGCCAGCGCACCACATCGGCCGTGGTGCAGGCGATCTTCCTCGTGATCGTGCTCGACGCCTTTTTCGCGGTCTTCTTCACGTCGATCGGGTGGACATGAGCTTCACCGAAACCGACATGACCGAGGATCTGCCCGAGGTGGCGGAGGGCGACACGCTGATCCACGTGCGCAACCTGAAGAACAGCTTCGGCGATCAGGTGGTGCATCAGGGGCTCGACCTCGACGTGCGCAAGGGCGAGATCCTGGGCGTGGTGGGTGGATCGGGCACCGGCAAATCGGTGCTGATGCGATCGATCATCGGGCTCCAGACCCCCGACGAGGGCGAGATCAGCGTGTTCGGCCAGTCGATGATCGGCCGCGACGAGACGGATGCGGTGGCGATCCGCAAGCGCTGGGGCGTGCTGTTCCAGGGCGGCGCGCTGTTCTCCACGCTGACCGTGGCGGAGAATGTGCAGGTACCGCTGCGCGAATTCTATCCCGACATCAAGGCGCCGCTGCTCGACGAGATCGCCGCGTTCAAGGTGACGATGAGCGGCCTGCCCGCCGAGGCCGGCCCCAAATATCCCGCCGAACTTTCCGGCGGTATGCGCAAGCGCGCCGGGCTGGCGCGCGCGCTGGCGCTCGATCCCGAACTGCTGTTCCTCGACGAGCCGACGGCGGGGCTGGACCCGATCGGCGCCGCCGCCTTTGACGAACTGACCTCCGAGCTCCAGAAGATCCTGGGGCTGACGGTGTTCCTGATCACCCATGATCTCGACACGCTGTACGCGATCTGCGACCGCGTGGCGGTGCTGGCGGACAAGAAAGTGATCGCGGTTGGCACCATCGACGAGTTGCTCGCGTTGGACCATCCGTGGATCCAGGAATATTTCAACGGCCCGCGCGGCCGTGCCGCGGTGGCGGCGAAGCAGAAGAAGAAGGGCTGAGCGCCGATGGAAACCCGCTCCAATCACGTCCTCGTCGGCAGCGTCGTGCTCGGCCTGCTCGCGGCACTGGCGATCTTCACGGTCTGGCTGGCGCAGCTCGGCGGCGGATCGGAAACCAAATACGACATCTTCTTCAAGCAGTCGGTCGACGGGCTGGCCAAGGGATCGAGCGTCAGCTTCTCCGGCGTGCCGTCCGGCCAGGTCGACGAGATCGCGCTGTGGCCGCGCGATCCCGAATTCGTGCGCGTGCGCATCCGCGTGAAATCCGAGACCCCGGTGCTCCAGGGCACGACCGCGACGATCCAGGGCGTGGGCTTCACCGGCGTGTCGCAGATCATGCTCGACGGCGCGGTCAAGGGCGCGCCGCCGATCACCGATATCGGGCCGGGCGGCGTGCCCGTGATCCCCACCAAGCCCGGCGCGCTGGGTGAATTGCTGTCGAACGCGCCGCAGCTCCTCGAACGGCTGACCACGCTGACCGAGCGGCTGACATTGTTGCTGAGCGACCGCAACCAGGCGTCGATCGCGGGAATCCTGGATAATGTGGAGAAACTGTCCGGATCGCTGGCCGAGCGCGGACCGGAGATCGCGGCCACGCTGGCGCAGACGCGGATCGCGATCGAACAGGCGGGCAACGCGGCGGAGGAGATCGGCAAGCTCGCCGGCACCACCAACGACCTGCTCGACAAGGAAGGCCGCCCGCTGATGGCCGATCTGCGCAAGACCGTCGCGTCGGCCAAGGCGAGCATGGACACGCTGGACGCGGCGATCGGCGATGCGCGGCCGGGCCTGCAGGCCTTTTCCAAGCAGACGGTTCCCGAGGTCGGCCAGCTCGTCCGCGACCTGCGCGACATGTCCGAAGCGCTGACGGCGGTGGCGACCCGGCTCGATCGCGGCGGCGCCGGCGCGCTCGTCGGATCGCCCAAGCTCCCCGACTATAAGAAGAAGGGCAAATGATCATGGCGCGCCAAGCACGCATCCTCAGCCTGACGATCCCGTTCGCCGCCCTGCTGGCGCTTTCCGGCTGCATCAGCTTCGGCGCGAAGCCGCCGCCGACCTTGCTGACGCTGTTCCCCGCCGCCGCGATGCCGGCGGGCGAGAGCCGCACCGCCGTCGCCGGCCAGGGGGTGACCATCCTCACGCCGCGCGTGCCCGCGGCACTCGCCAACAATCGCATCCCTGTGCGCAGCGACGATACGAGCATCGCCTATGTGAAGGACGCGCAATGGGCGGATTCGCCCAACCGCCTGTTCCGCGCGCTGCTCGCCGATGTCGTCACCGCGCGCACCGGCCGCATGGTGCTCGACAACCGCCAGTTCAGCTTCGATCCCGGCACGACGATCTCGGGCGAGCTGCGCAACTTCACGATCGACGCCGCGTCGATGCAGGCGGTGGTCACCTATGACGCGGCGCGCGCCACCGATGGCGGCGCGAAGATCGAGGAACGCCGCTTCGAGGCGCGCGCGCCGGTTTCGACGATCGAACCCGGCCCCGCCGCCGTGGCGCTCAACACCGCCGCCAATCAGGTGGCGGACCAGGTCGCCGCCTGGATCGGCAATTGAGATAACGGGCGGATCAGGAGCCCCTTTTGCGTTACTTCCTCGATACCGAGTTCAACGGCTTTGGCGGCGCGTTGATCAGCATCGCGCTCGTCCCCGAATTCGGCGACGAGGAATTCTACGCGATCCTGCCGATGGCCGATCCGGTGGTGCCCTGGGTGGATCGCCATGTGATGCCCTATCTCCACATGGTGCCGCCCGCGCTCGACATGACGATGCGCGCGGACGAAGCCGCGCACGAGGTCGCCCGCTATCTGGCGCATGATCCCAAGCCCGTGATCGTCGCCGACTGGCCCGACGACATCGCCTATTTCTGCAAGCTGCTGGTGATCGGCAACGGCGTGATCGTCGATATCGACGATGTCGATTTCAGCTTCCTGCGCTCGCCCGGCTTCAGCCCGGCGGCCAACAGCAAGGTGCCGCACAACGCGCTGCACGATGCGCGGGCGCTGCGCGATTTCGTGCTGGGCGGGCGTTGAATCCGCCCCGGGGTCGTTAACTCTTGTCATTCCCGCGAACGCGGGAATCCAGCTTCTTCTTTCTGATGCTTCACGGAAAAGATGGATTCCCGCGTTCGCGGGAATGACAAGGTGAGGCGTCGATCTTGATCGGCCCAATCCTACCCCAGGCTTTTCGATGCCTGTTCGAACACGTCCTTCGACAGGCCCGGCGTCTCGACGATGCGGCCGAGGGCGGCGCGCATCAGGGTGGCGCGGGCTTCGTCGAAGCGGCGCCAGCGGCCGAGCGGCGGGACGAGCTTCGCCGCCGTCTGCGGATTGATCCGATCGAGCGCGACGATGATGTCGACCAGAAAACCATAGCCGCGCCCGTCCGCCGCGTGGAAGCCGCGCTGGTTGGCGGTGAAGGCGCCGGCGAGCGCGCGGACGCGATTGGGGTTGGCGAGCGTGAAATCGGGGTGTTTCTCCAGCGCGAGCACCGCGTCCAGCGCGTCGTCGCGCGTCGAGAGCGCCTGGGTGGTGAACCATTTGTCGAGCACCAGCGCATTGTCGCGATAGCGGCGGTAGAACGCCTCCAGCGCCGCTTCGCGCAGCGCGGAATCGCCGTTGACCAGCGTGGTCAGCGCGCCCTGCCGGTCCGTCATATTGTCCGCCCCGGTGAACTGGGCATGGGCGAGTTCGGCCGCGTCGGCGGCGCCCGCCGCCGCGATATAGCCCAGCGCCACCGTCTTCAGCCGGCGCGCGCCCTTGGCGGCGGGTGAATATTCGAAGCGATTGGCCTGCGCGCCCGCATGCGCCGCGCGCCATTCGCCCTCCAGCGCCTTGCCCAGATCGGTGCGCAACGCTTCGCGCGCGCGGTGGATCGCGTCGGGATCGACGACGAGCATCTGTTCGCCGACGAACGCCTCGCTCGGCAACAGCACCGCTTCGCCCACGAACGCCTTGTCGAGCGCGGGATCGGAAAGCGTGTTGCGCACCGCCTCGATCACCGCGCCGTGATCGCCCCGCCCTTCCGCCACCGCGGCGACGAGCGTGTCGAGCATGAGCTGCTGCATCGCCTCGTACCGGGCGAAGGGATCGTCGTCATGCGCCGAAAGAAAGGCGAGATCGGCGGCGTCGCGCCCGGTCTCCACGGTGACGGGCGCGGAGAAGCCCCGATTGATCGAGAGCACCGGCCGCGTCGCGATATCGTCGAACACGAAGGTCTGGCGCGGTTCGGTCAGCAGGATCAGCCGTTCGTCGCACAGCGGGCCGGATGTTTCGCCGCAGAACAGCCGGGTGCGCAGCGGCAGCACCATCGGCTGCTTGTCCGGCTGGCCGGGGGTAGCGGGCACCGCCTGCTCCAGCGTCAGCCGCGCCGTCGTCCCCTCATGATCGAGCGTCGCCACCACGCGCGGCGTGCCGGCCTGGCTGTACCAGCGGCGGAACTGGGTGAGATCGGCGCCGCCGCCATCCTCCATCGCCACGACGAAATCCTCGCAGGTCGCGGCTTCGCCGTCATGGCGCGCGAAATACAGGTCGGTCGCGGCGCGGAAACGCTCTGGCCCCAGGATCGCATGCATCATGCGGATCACCTCGGCGCCCTTGTTGTAGATCGTCGCGGTGTAGAAGTTGGAGATCTCCATATAGGATTCGGGGCGGATGGGATGCGCGAGCGGCCCCGAATCCTCCGGGAACTGGGCGGCGCGCAGGGTGCGGACATCCTCGATCCGCTTGACCGCGGCGCTGCCCTGATCGGCGGAGAATTGCTGATCGCGAAAGACGGTGAAGCCTTCCTTCAGCGACAATTGGAACCAGTCGCGGCAGGTGACGCGATTGCCCGACCAGTTGTGGAAATATTCGTGCGCCACCACGCCCGCGACCGCGTCGTAATCCGCGTCGGTCGCGGTGTCGGGATCGGCCAGGATGTAGCGCGAGTTGAAGATGTTGAGGCCCTTGTTCTCCATCGCGCCGAAATTGAAATCGGCGACGGCGACGATGTTGAACACGTCCAGATCATATTCGCGGCCATAAACCGCCTCGTCCCACGCCATGGAGAGCTTGAGCGCGGTCATGGCGTGATCGGTCTTGGAGAGATCGGCGGCGCGCACCCAGATGCCCAGATCGACCTTGCGGCCGGACAGCGTGGTGAAGCTGTCGCGATTGGCGACCAGATCGCCCGCGACCAGCGCGAACAGGTAACAGGGCTTGGGAAAGGGATCGCGCCATTCCGCCCAGTGCCGCCCGTCCCCGGCATCGCCCGCCGCCACGGGATCGCCATTGGCCAGCAGCACGGGATAGCGCGCCTTGTCCGCCTCCATCCGCACGCTGTAGCGGCTGAGCACGTCGGGCCGATCGGGGAAGAAGGTGATGCGGCGGAAACCCTCGGCCTCGCACTGGGTGCAGAGCAGCCCGCCCGAGGCGTAGAGCCCCATGAGCTGGGTGTTGAGCTCGGGCGCGATATCGACCTCGACCTCCACGACATGCGCGCCGCCCGGCAGCGGCACGACCAGCGCGTCGCCATCGAGCCGCCAGTCCGTCGCCACGCCGTCGATGCGCAGCGCCACCGGGGTCAGCCCGTCGCCGTCGAGCACCAGTGGCCGGTCATGATCGCCGTTGCGCACCACCTGAAGCCGCGAGGCAACGCGCGTGCGCATCGAATCCAGCCGGAAATCGAGCGCGATATCGGGCACCAGCCAGTCGGGCGGGCGATAATCCTCGCGGCGGATGACGGCGGGTGCGGCGGTGGCTTGGGCATCGAGCATGGTCAAAGCCTTACGCCCCGGTGCGGGGGCGTGCAATTGGGCTTGCATCGCCGGCGACACGCCATAGCCTGCCGCCGGTTGGGGGGAGAACCATGATGCGGCACGGCAGGACCATGATCATCGCGGGGGCGGCGCTCGCCATGGCGCTGCCCGCGCTGGCGCACGCGCAGGGCTTCGATGTGGAGGCGGCGACGCGCGCCTATGTCGATACGCTGCACGGCGCGGCGCGCGCGAAATCGGACGCCTATTTCGAGGGCGGATACTGGATGATCCTGTGGGGCGCGCTGGTGTCGGTCGCCACCTGCTGGATCCTGCTGCGCTTCGGCCTTTCCGCGCGCTTCCGCGACTGGGCGGAACGGCGGACGAAGCGCCCCGCGCTGGTCGCCGCGCTCTACGCCCTGCCCTATATCGTCACCGCCACGCTGATCACGCTGCCCTGGACGATCTATGCCGGCTATGTGCGCGAGAAACACTATGACCTGATGAGCCAGGATTTCAGCGGATGGGCGGGCGAACAGGCGATCGGGCTGGGCATCGGCATCGTCACCACCGCGCTGCTGCTGGCGATCATATTCACGGTGATCCGCCGCGCCCCCCGGCTCTGGTGGCTGCTGGGCGCGGGCGCGATGACGGTGTTCATCGCGATCGGGCTGCTGATCGCGCCGGTCTTCATCGCGCCGCTGTTCAACACCTATAGCGAGATGCCGGCGGGGCCGGTGCGCGATCGCATCGTGGCGATGGCGGCGGCCAATCACGTGCCCGCCGAGCATATCTATGTGTTCGACGCATCGAAGCAGAGCAAGCGCATCTCCGCCAATGTCTCCGGCCTTGGCCCGACGATCCGCATCTCGCTCAACGACAATCTGCTCAACCGCGCCTCCCCGCCCGAGATCGCGGCGGTGATGGGCCACGAGCTGGGCCATTATGTGCTGCGCCATATCTGGTGGCTGATCGGCATGTTCGGCCTGTTGTTCCTGGCCGGCTTCTGGCTGGTCCATCGCATCGCGCCCGCGCTGATCGCGCGCCACGGGCCGGGCTGGCGGGTGCGCGGGGTGGACGATCCCGCCGCGACGCCGGTGTTCTTCGGCATCGCGACCGTGCTCGGCCTGCTGGCGACGCCGATCACCAACAGCATGATCCGCACCAGCGAGAGCGCCGCCGACGCCTTCGGGCTGGACGCCGCGCGCGAGCCCGACGGCTTCGCGCTCACCGCGATGAAGCTTTCCGAATATCGCAAAATCTCACCCGGCCCGATCGAGGAGATGCTGTTCTTCGATCACCCCTCCGGCGAGACGCGCGTGCGCATGGCGATGCGGTGGAAGGCCGATCATATGGGCGAGGCGCCGGCGAAATAGCCATGGCATGGCGTGCCGCCCGAGAACGGTTGGGGAATCGAGCGCCACGCCGATGACACGCGATCGCCGCGTGACGATCGCGGCGTTTTCGGCGAAGAGGCCCGGATGCCCACGCTTTTCATCTTCGGACTCGGCTATACCGCATCGCGCCTCGCCGCGCGGCTGCGCGCGGAGGGCTGGCGCGTCACCGGCACGGGGTGCGCGGGCGATGTCGCCTTCGACGATCCGGCGGCGGTGCTGCTTGGCCTTGCCGGCGCGACGCACCTGCTGTCGAGCGTGCCGCCCAAGGACGAACGCGATCCGGTGCTGGCCGCCTATGGCGAGGCGATCCGCGATTTCGGCGGCTGGCGGGGCTATCTCTCCTCCACCGGCGTCTATGGCGACAGCGGCGGCGCATGGGTGGACGAAAGCGCGCCGATCGGCGCGGGCCGGCGCACCGCGCGCGCGGAGGCGGACGCGGCATGGCAGGCGCTGGACGCCCATGTCTTCCGCCTGCCCGGCATCTACGGCCCCGGCTGCTCCCCGCTCGACCGGGTGGCGCGGGGCGCCGCGCACCGCATCGCCATGCCCGGACAGGTTTTCAGCCGCATCCATGTCGACGATATCGGATCGGGCGTGATCGCCGGGTTCACCGCCCCGCCGGGCGTCTATAATCTGGCGGACGACCTGCCATGCGCGCAGAACCAGGTGATCGAGCATGCCGCCGCGCTGCTCGGCGTCGCGCCGCCGCCGTTGCTGGCGATCGACGATGCCGGCCTGTCGCCCGCCGCGCGCGCCTTTTATTCGGAGAACCGGCGCGTCGCGAACGGCAAGGCGAAGCGCGTGCTGGGCTGGCGCCCCGCCTTTCCCGATTATCGCGCGGGGCTGGGCGCCCTCAGCGCGAACAACAGCCCGACCAGCGCCAGCGCGCAGCCGGCGATGGCGAGCGGCGACCAGCGATAACCCTCGAACACCGTCGACAGGAACATCGCAATCACCGGGATGATCACGCTGGTATAGGCCGCCATCGCCGGGCCGATCATCCGGATCAGCCCGAAATAGAGCGTGAAGGCCAGCGACGAGGCGATCACGCCCAGATAGAGCAATCCCGCGATATAGCCCGCGCGCCATTCGATCACCGGCGGCCCGGCGGTGATCCAGGCGAACAGCCCGTCGCACAGCGCGCCGATCAGCATCGCCCAGCCGAGCATCGTCGCCATCGGATAGAGGGCCGCGCGGCGGCTGGCCTGCATGACATTGGCGGTGGAGGCGGCGAACACCCCCGTCAGGGTGAAGCCGATGCCGAGCAAGGTGCCGCCCTGCGACGCATGATCGGCGCGCGCCTCGTGCACGAACAGCAGCCCGACGCCCAGGATCGCGACCGCCGACGCGGCCAGGAAGCGGCCGCTGACGCGCTTGCCCAGGAAGATCCAGGAAAACAGCGCGTTGGGCACGATCAGCAGCGCGAAGACCAGCGCGACCAGCCCCGAGGTGATATGCTGTTCGGCGCGATAGACGAAGTTGAAGTTGATCACGAACTGCGCCAGCCCCAGCGCCGCCGCGAAGGCCAGCCCGCCGCGATCGAGCCGCAGGCTTTCACGCCGGACGCGGGCGACGACGAGCAGCACCAGCCCGGCGATCAGAAAACGATAGCAGATCGACCAGCTTGGCGGCACATGGCCGAGCTGATCGCGGATCACCAGCCAGGTCGATCCCCAGATCAGCGTGACCGCGACGAAGGGGAATGCAACCGCCGCGCGCGTCGGAGCAGGCGTTCCCCCCGCGCTCACAAGCGTGCGATCGCGTCCGCGAGCGGGCGGATATCGTCGACGCTCTGGTTCCAGCTCGTCACCAGCCGCGCCTCACCCTCCGCCCAGTCGTAGAAATCGAAGCCCAGCGCGCGCAGAGAGGCCGCTTCCGCCGCCGTCACGCGCAGGAACACCTCGTTGGCCTCAACCGGATAGAGCAGCCGGTCCCCCGCCGCGTCGCCCAGCAGCCGCGCGCCCGCATTGGCGGCGCGCGCGTTCTCCAGCCACAGATCGCCATCGAGCATCGCCAGGATCTGCGCGGCAAGATAGCGGCCCTTGGACAGAAGATGACCCGCGCGCTTGCGCCGGTACAGCGTCTCTTCCGCCAGTTCGGGGCGGAAGAAGATCAGCGCCTCCGCCGACATCGCGCCATTCTTGACGAATCCGAAGCTGAGCACGTCCACGCCCGCGCGCCACGTCATATCTGCGGGCGCGCAGCCCAGATGCGCGATCGCGTTGGCGAAGCGGGCGCCGTCCATGTGCAGACCCAGTCCGCGTTCGCGGCACAAGGCGCCGAGCGCCGCCACTTCGCCGGGCGTGTAGACTTCACCATATTCGGTGGCATTCGTGATCGACACGGCGTGCGGCTGAACATTGTGCACGGACTTGCCGATCCGATCGATCACGCCGCGCACCATCTCCGGCGTCAGCTTCGCGCCCGGCCCGGCCGCCGTCATCAGCGACGCGCCATGCGTGAAGAAGCCCGGTGCCCCGCATTCGTCCACCTGGATATGCGCGTTGCGATGGCAGACGATCCCGCCATGCGGCGGGCAGAGCGCGGCGAGCGCCAGCGAATTGGCGGCGGTGCCCGTCGATACCCAGAGCGCGCGGACATCGGTTTCGAACAGCGCCGAAAAGCGCGCGTCGAGCGCCTGGCTGTGCGCGTCCGCGTCATAGGCGGTATCGACCACATTGACCTGAGCCAGCGCCGCGAGGACAGCGGGGGAGACCGGGGCGGCATTGTCGGAAAAGAAGCGCATGAGCGCCCATTGCTGGCCTTGGCGGTTCAGGTCAACGGCCAGTTGGCGCGTGATGGCATCTGTGGGCGAAGGGGGCGCCCCTGTCGCTCCAGCGAAAGCTGGAGCCCATGCGATCGTCGGGCAGCGGTGGACGTGCAGGCATCGTATGGGCTCGAGCTTTCGCTGGAGCGACGGTGAGGTTGGTCAGGTGGGTGTCTCTCACCCGCCCGCGCGCTTGCGCCGCGTTTCCCAGCCTTTCCTGGCGGCGGCGGAGCGATCGGCGGCGGCGCGGCGGCTGGATGCGGCGGCGCCCTTGCGGCCCCGGCCCGATCCGGACTTGTTGCCGCCGCCGGAATCCTTGTTCACCGTCGCCCAGGCGCGGCGCTCCGCCTCCGCATGGCCGACGCCGCGATCCTCATAGCCTTGCTCGATATGTTCGGCCTTGCGCTTCTGCTTGTCGGTATAGCTGCTCTTGTCGCCACGCGGCATGGTCGTTCCTCCTCCATGACCCGCTCCACCCGCCAACGCACCGGCGCGGCAAAGCGTTCACGTCTCGGAAAAACTTGCCGTCAGGCCGCCGGGCCGTCTCCGTTCAGCGCGCGGTTGAGCGCGTCGCGGTCCAGCGCGTTGTCCCACCGCGCGACGACGACGGTGGCGACCGCGTTGCCGATGAAGTTGGTCAGGCTGCGGCATTCGCTCATGAAGCGATCGATGCCCAGGATCAGCGTCATGCCCGCGACAGGCACCGACGGCACGATCGAGAGCGTCGCCGCCAGCGTGATGAAGCCCGCGCCCGTCACGCCCGCCGCCCCCTTCGAACTGATCATCGCGACCAGCAGCAGCGCGATCTGGTCGCCCAGCGACAGATCGACATTGCACGCCTGTGCGATGAACAGCGCGGCGAGCGTCATGTAGATATTGGTGCCGTCCAGGTTGAAGGAATAGCCGGTCGGCACCACCAGCCCGACCACCGGCCGCGCGCAGCCCGCGCGCTCCATCTTGTCGATCAGGTTCGGCAGCGCGGCTTCCGACGAGGACGTGCCGAGCACCAGCAGCAATTCCGCCTTCAGATAGCGGATCAGCTTCAGGATCGAGAAGCCGTTCAGCCGCGCGACCACGCCGAGCACGCCGAGCACGAAGATCAGCGACGTCAGGTAGAAGGTCGCGACCAGCGCGCCCAGATTGACCAGCGACTGGATGCCATAGGCGCCGATGGTGAAGGCGATCGCGCCGAACGCGCCGATCGGCGCGGCGCGCATCAATATGCCGACGAGGCGGAAGACGACGAGCGAGACGCGCTCGAGAAATTCGAGCACGGGCTGGGCGGGTTCGCCCACCAGCGACAGCGAGATGCCGAACAGGATGGCGACGAACAGCACCTGCAGGATCGATCCGCCGGTGAGCGCGGAGACCATCGTGTCCGGAATGATCGCCAGCAGGAAGCCGGTGATGCTGGTTTCGTGCGCCTTGGCGCTGAAATCGGCCACCGCGCCCTTGTCGAGCGTCGCCGGATCGATGTTCATGCCCGCGCCGGGCTGGACGAGATTGGCGACGATCAGCCCGACGATCAGCGCCAGGGTGGAGAAGAACAGGAAATAGGCGAAGGCCTTGCCGGCGACGCGGCCGACCGAGGCGATCTCCTTCATGCCCGCGATGCCCGTCACCAGCGTCAGGAAGATGACGGGCGCGATGATCATCTTCACCAGCTTGATGAAGCCGTCGCCCAGCGGTTTCAGCGACTCCCCGACATCGGGCCAGAAATGGCCGAGCGTCGCGCCCAGCACGATCGCGATCAGCACCTGCACGTAAAGCTGGCCGGCCAGCCGCCGCCGTCGCGGCGCGGCCTCCACGCCATATTCGGTCGCAACCGGCGTCACCATGTCCTGCCCGCTCCGTTCACCATCGCGTTTCCCCCCGTTCGGCCGGGCCTGTCGCACGATCCGAAACGCCATGCAGTAAAGAAGTACGGGGCTTCGACAAGCTCAGTCGGAACGCACGGTGAAAGAAAACCGCTATCTTCGTTCGGCTGGCCCGTCATTCTCGCTGGGCGGCGGCAGCACCGGCGGCTGCACGCGGCGTTCGGGCGGCGCAGGCGCGTCGTCGCGCGGCCCGCGGATGCGCAGCGTCTCGTTGCCCAGATCGATGCCCAGCTCGACATCGCCGATCTGCGCGTTGATCGCCATATTGCCGAGATCGAGATCCAGGCCATTGTCCGGTTCGGCCTCGACGGCGACGGGCGGCGGCGCGTCGTTGAGCGCGCGGCCCATGAAATCGCGCCAGATCCGCGCGGGCAGCCCGCCGCCCGCGACCCCGCCCAGCGGGCTGTTGTCGTCATTGCCGACCCACACGCCCGTCACCAGATCGCCCGCGAAGCCGACGAAGATCGCGTCGCGATTGTCCTGCGTCGTGCCCGTCTTGCCATAGGTGCGCGTGCGCAGCGCCGCCGAACGCCCGGTGCCGTTGTTCGCGGCCGCCGAAAGCAGTTCCAGCATCATCTCGTGCGTGTCGTCGCCCAGCGTGCGCTGCCGGTCGACCAGCTTGGCGAACCAGGTCCGTTCCGCATCGGGCAGGCCGTGCGCCTTCACCGGATAGCGATTGCCCGCGACGGCGGCATAGGCGGAGGTCAGTTCGAGCAAGGTCATGCCCGAGGTGCCGAGCGCCATGCTGGGTTCGGTATGGAGCGGGCTGGTGACGCCCAGATCGCGCGCGGCGCGGACGACATCCTCCTGCCCCACCTGCTCCGCCAGCCGCACCGCCGCGACATTGCTCGACCAGGCGAAGGCCTGGCGCAGCGAAATCTGCCCGCGATAGCGGCCGCCATCGTTGCGCGGCGTATAGTCGCCGATCGTCACCGGTTCGTCGGCGATCATCGTATCCGGCGTCATGCCCTCGCGCAGCGCCGCCAGATAGACGAACAGCTTGAAGGTGGAGCCCGGCTGGCGCCGCGCCTGCGTCGCGCGGTTGAACGCGCCGTCGCTGTAGCGCTTGCCGCCGACCATGGCGACGACGGTGCCGTCGGGCCGCATCACCACCATCGCGACTTCCGCGCCGCCCAGCGCGGCGCGGCGCACCGCCTGTTCCGCCATGCGCTGGAGCCCGCTGTCGAGCGTGGTCGTCACCGTCTGCTGTTCATAGACCTGGCCGGACCGGTCGCGCGCCTCCGGCAGCACCCAATCGGCGAAATAGGTGCCCGTCGCCATCGTCTTCACCGGACGGACGTTCAGCTTCACCGGCGCCATCGCATCGCGTTCGGCCTGTTTGAGATAGCCCGCCTCCACCATCGCATCGGCGACGACGGCGGCGCGATCGCGCGCGCCCTTCAGGTTGACGGTGGGCGCCAGCCGGCTGGGCGCCTTGAGCAGCCCCGCCAGCATCGCCGCCTGGCCGGTGCTCAGCTTTTCGGGCTCGCGGTTGAAATAATGGAGCGAGGCGGCGCGCAGGCCATAGACATTGTCGCCGAAATAGACGTTCGACAGATAGCGCGCCAGGATCTCGTCCTTGCTCAGCCACGCTTCCAGCCAGAAGGCGATCAGCACCTCGCGCAGCTTGCGCGCGGCGGTGCGGTCGGCATTGAGGAACGCCACCTTGGCGAGCTGCTGGGTGATGGTGCTGCCGCCCTCGCGCACGCCGCCGGCCAGCAGGTTGCGCCAGGCCGCGCGCGCGATCGCGATCGGATCGATGCCGAGATGATTGTAGAAGCGGCGATCCTCGATCGCGAGGAAGGCCTGCGGCACATGTTCGGGAAGCTGGGCGATCACCACCGGCTTGTCGATGATCGCGCCCTTGCGCGCGATCGGCTTGCCGTCCGCCGACAGCAAGGTGATGCTGGGCGGCGCGATCGGCTGGAGCGAGCGGGAGAGCGGCGCCGTCACCGCCAGCCAGGCGAACAGCAGCATGAAGACGATCAGCAGCCCGAGCAGGCAACGCTTGATAATCTTGCGGCGGCGCGGCCAGGGGCTTGGCGCCGGCGCTTCGATCGGCACGGCGCCGGGCGCCGGATTGGTCCTGTCCTCCGGAAACGGCGGAACGGGCGTAGCGGACTCTGTCACACTCGCTGTACTAGATGATCAATACAGCTTCGGCGAGCCCCTATTTAATCCCCATCCGGGGCGCCAATGGTCAGCCCCGTCCATCTGGCGACGAAGGCGTACATGTCCGCGCTTTCCTCGATCAGCTTGTCGGTGGGCTTGCCCGATCCATGGCCCGCGCGCGTCTCGATGCGGATCAGGTGCGGTTTCGCGCCGATGTTGGAGGCTTGCAGCTTCGCCGCATATTTGAAGCTGTGGCCGGGCACGACGCGGTCGTCGGTATCGGCGGTGGTCACCAGGATCGCGGGGTAATCCACGCCGCCGCGAATATTGTGATAGGGCGAATAGGCATAGAGGGTGCGGAAATCCTCCTCCTTTCCGGGGTCGCCATAATCGTCCACCCAATAGCGGCCGGCGGTGAAGCGATCGAAGCGCAGCATGTCCATCACGCCGACGGCGGGCAGCGCCGCCGCGAACAGATCCGGCCGCTGGTTGACGACAGCGCCCACCAGCAGCCCGCCGTTCGAGCGCCCCTCCGCCGCGAGCTTGCCGGGCGCGGTGATGCCCTGGGCGATCAGATATTCGCCGGCGGCGATGAAATCGTCGAACACATTCTGCTTGTTCTGGAGCCGGCCGGCATCGTGCCACGCCTTGCCATATTCGCCGCCGCCGCGAAGATTGGCGATCGCGAACACCCCGCCCTGCTCGATCCAGGCCAGCCGCGTCGCGGAGAAGCCGGGCGTCTGCGACGCGTTGAAGCCGCCATAGCCGTACAGCACCGTCGGCGCGCCGCCCGCGGGCATCGCGCCCTTGCGCCGGATCACGAACACCGGGATCCGCGTCCCGTCCTTCGAGCTGTAGAAATGCTGGACCGTCTCGAACCGGTCGGGATCGAACGCGGTCTTCGGACGCGCGAACACTTCCGCGATGCCGGTCGCGGTATCGAAGCGATAGATGGTCGGCGGCGTGGTGTAGCTGGAGAAGCTGTAGAAGGTCTCGGGATCGCCCACCTTACCGCCAAAGCCGGCGGCGGTGCCGATGCCCGGCAGCCGCACGTCGCCCGCCGGGCGGCCGTCGAGATGGACCATCTCCGCGTCCGATTTCGCGTCGCCCAGATAGGAGAGCACGATCTTCGCGCCGACGATCGACGCGCCCACCAGCGTTTCGGGCCGTTCGGGCACGATGGCCACGGGCTTGCGCCTGGGGCTGGCCGCGTCGAGCGTCACGATGCGCTGGCGCTGCGCGCCCTGGTTGGTCACGAAATAGAAGCTGGGGCCGACATTGCCGATCATCGCCCAATTATAATCCAGCCCCTTCACCAGCGTGGCCGGCTTTGCATTGGGCCTCGTCAGATCGAGCACATGCAGTTCGTAGCGGGAATCGGTGCCTTCGGACGATGTGATCAGCAGCCAGCGCCCGTCATCGGTCACCTGCGCGCGATGGCCCAGGCGCGGGCGATCGGGGGTGGCGTAGATCAGCCGGTCCTCCGCCTGCGGCGTGCCGATGCGATGGAAATAGACCTTCTGGTTCAGGTTGGTCGATTGATAGGTCTGGCCCGGCTCGGGCGCCGCGAAGCGCGAATAATAGAAGCCGCTGCCGTCCGCCGCCCAGGAAAGCGGCGAGAATTTCACCCATTTGACCTCGTCGTCGAGCGTCCGGCCGTTCGCGACGTCGAGCAGCTTCACCGTCCGCCAGTCCGTGCCGCCATCCTGGATCGCATAGGCGAGCATGGCGCCGTCGTCCGACGCGGTCCATTCGCCCAGCGCGGTGGCGCCGTCCTTCGCCCAGCCATTGGGATCGATCAGCACGCGCGCGGGGCCGGCCAGCCCTTCCCGCACCCACAGCACGGACTGGTTCTGAAGCCCGTCATTGCGCATGTAGAAATAGCGGCTGCCCGCCTTGCGCGGCACGCCGAACCGCTCGAAATCGGTGAGCGCGCGCATCCGCGCCTTCAGCACGTCGCGCCCCGGCAGCGTCTTGAGATAGGCGTTGGTCGCCGCGTTCTCGCGCTCCACCCATTGCCGCACCTTGGGATCGGTGCGCACGTCGTTTTCCAGCCAGCGATAGGGATCGGCCACCGGCACGCCGAACTGCGTTTCCACCACCGGCACCGTCGCGGTTTCCGGATAGCCATAGCCGCCGGTATCGGCCGCCTGCGCCGGCGCACCGAGCATCAGAAGGGATAGGAAGAAGGGCGCGGCGCGCATCGAATATCGTCTCCAGAACAACTGCCCGGGAGAGTAGAGCAATTCAGGGGGAGGAATCCACCATCGGCTGCCGATCGGCGGACGCGCGTCACAACGAAAAAGGGCCCCGCGTTTCCGCGAGGCCCCTGATCTTCAGGCTATGCCCTCAGCGGCTCAGGCCGCGTCGGCATAGTCGTCGTCGCTCAGCACCGGGCCGGAATCTTGGCCCTTGGCGCTCACGTCGCGGTCGACGAGTTCGATATAGGCGACCGCCGCCGCGTCCGAAGCGCGGAAGCCGGCCTTGATGATGCGGGTATAGCCGCCGTTGCGATCCTTGTAGCGATCGGCCAGCACCTCGAAGAGCTTCTTGAGCTGGGTGTCGTCGAGCAGCCGGGCATGCGCCAGGCGGCGGTTCGACAGGCCGCCCTTCTTCGCCAGCGTGATCAGCTTCTCCACATAGGGGCGAAGCTCCTTGGCCTTGGCGGTGGTGGTCAGGATCTGCTCATGCTTGATGAGCGCCGCCGCCATGTTGCGGAACAGGGCCGCGCGATGGGACGAGGTACGCTGCAGCTTACGGCCGCCGACGCGATGACGCATGGTAATCTTCCTTCAGTTCGTTCGGGGGCCGTATAGCGAACCCATCAAAGTGGTACTTCGATGGGGACCCGCTGGTACCCCGGACCAGGCGGTGCGAAACGGGCCACCGCCGAAAACCCTTGAAATCGTCTCGTCATTCCGGCCTTTGCCGGAATGCGAAGCCGGAAATCCGGGTCGAAGCCAGGCTTCGACCCGATGGGCGTCAGCCCATGATCTCCTGTTCCAGCTTCTTGGCCATTTCCTCGATATTCTCGGGCGGCCAGCCGGGGATTTCCATGCCGAGGCGCAGCCCCATGCTGGAAAGCACTTCCTTGATCTCGTTGAGCGACTTGCGGCCGAAATTCGGCGTGCGCAGCATCTCCGCCTCGGTCTTCTGCACGAGATCGCCGATATAGATGATGTTGTCGTTCTTGAGGCAGTTCGCCGAACGGACCGACAGTTCCAGCTCGTCCACCTTCTTGAGCAGGTAGCGGTTGATCTGGTTGGTGTCGCTCTCGCCTTCCGAAGCGGAGGGCGCGGCCATGCCGATCGGGGCCGAGGACTGGATCATCTGATCGTCGAAATGGACGAAGAGCTGAAGCTGGTCCTGCAGGATGCGCGCGGCATAGGCCACGGCGTCCTCGGGCGTCACGGTGCCGTCGGTGTCGATGTTCAGCGTGAGCTTGTCGAAATCGAGTTCCTGGCCGACGCGGGTGTTCTCCACCTTGTACGCCACCTGGCGCACCGGCGAGTAGAGCGCGTCGATCGGGATCAGGCCGATCGGAGCGTCAGCCGGGCGGTTGGCGGCGGCGGGAACATAGCCCTTGCCGACATCGGCGGTCAGTTCCATGTTGAGCGTCGCGCCATCGTCGAGGTGGCAGATCACCAGATCGGGATTCATCACTTCGATGTCGCCCGAAACCGAGATCATGCCGGCGGTCACTTCCGCCGGGCCGGTCGCGGAAAGCTGGAGCCGCTTGGGGCCTTCGCCTTCCATCTTGAGCGCGACCTGCTTCACGTTCAGCACGATGTCCGTCACGTCCTCGCGCACGCCGGCGAGGCTGGAGAACTCGTGGAGCACGTTCTCGATCCGGATCGAGGTGACCGCGGCGCCCTGGAGCGACGAGAGCAGCACGCGGCGCAGCGCGTTGCCGAGCGTCAGACCGAAGCCGCGCTCCAGCGGTTCGGCGACGAAGGTCGCCTTGCGCTTGCTGTCACCGCCTGCTTTCTTCTCGAGGCCATTGGGCTTCTTCATTTCCTGCCAGTTCTTTGCATTGACAGACACGGGCTTCCCCTTGGCTTTGGGCGGGCGCGAGCGGCCCGCCGGGATAAATTGCGAGAACGCCGCGCGGCCGCACGGCGTTCTGGGATCAGACGCGACGACGCTTGGAGGGGCGCACGCCGTTGTGCGGGATCGGCGTCACGTCGCGGATCGACGTGATGTTGAACCCGACCGCCTGCAGCGCGCGGAGCGCCGATTCACGGCCCGAACCCGGACCCTTCACCTCGACCTCGAGCGTGCGGACGCCGTGCTCGGCGGCCTTCTTGCCCGCGTCCTCGGCGGCGACCTGGGCGGCATAGGGCGTCGACTTGCGGCTGCCCTTGAAGCCCATCATGCCGGCGGACGACCAGGAGATCGCATTCCCCTGCGCATCGGTGATGGTGATCATCGTGTTGTTGAAGCTGGCGTTCACATGGGCGACGCCGGAGGTGATGTTCTTGCGCTCGCGACGGCGAAGGCGCTGCGGTTCACGTGCCATTTGCTGTTATCCTGACCTGGAAGGCTTATTTCTTCTTGCCGGCGATCGGCTTCGCCTTGCCCTTGCGGGTGCGCGCATTGGTATGCGTGCGCTGGCCGCGAACGGGCAGACCCTTACGGTGACGCAGGCCGCGATAGCAGGCCAGGTCCATCAGGCGCTTGATGTTCATCGCGGTCTCGCGACGAAGATCGCCTTCCACCGTGTGATCGGCGTCGATCGTCTCACGGATCTGAAGCACTTCCTGGTCCGACAGGTCCTGGACGCGGCGCTCGGGCGTGATGCCCAGCTTCGCCGTGATTTCCTTCGCCTTGGCCGGGCCGATACCGTGAATATACTGAAGCGCGATCAGCACGCGCTTGTTGGTCGGGATGTTGACACCCGCAATACGAGCCATTCTTCTTTCTCCTGCTCCACGAACGGCTTTGGCACGGCCGCCCATCTCATCGCGTGACATCCCGAAACGCAAGAAATCGGCGAGCGCACAAGAGCGCCGCCGGGAACCGGTGTTTCGGAATGTGTTGGATTTAGGCCCGCACCCCGAGAGAGTCAAGCGGCGCCCGATTCCACGCGGCCACGGCCCGGCGGATGCGCCCGCATCCGGGATCGTTTTGCCCCCGAAGCCGCGATTTCAGCCGAGCGCGGCAAGGCCGGTGGGCAGAATCATCCGCGCCGCCAGCCCCGGCGCGTTGTTCGCCAGCTCCAGGCGCCCCCCATGCATCCTGCTGACAGCTTCGACAAGGGCGAGGCCGAGTCCTGCGCCGGGCCGTGACCGGGCCGCGTCGAGTCGGCCGAAGCGGCGGCGCGCCTCCCCCTCCTCCTCCGGCGCGATGCCCGATCCGCGATCCTCCACCGCCAGCACCAGTTCGTTGCCATGCGCGGAGAGCCGGATCGCGATCGCGTCGCCGCCATCGCCCTGGCAGCCGTGGCGCATGGCGTTGTCGACCAGATTGGCCAGCGCCTGCGACAGCAGCTCGCCATGCGCGCGCATCGGCAGGATCGGCCCCTCGACCGCGGCGGAGAACGCGATGCGCGCATCCTCCATCACCGGCTCGTACATGTCGCACAGATTGCTCACCAGCGCGCTGGGCTCGATCCAGTCGAACTGGGATCGGCCGTGCATCGTCTCCAGCCGTCCGATCTCCAGCAGGGTGGAGAGCATGCGCATGATGATGTCGGTTTCCTGGATCAGCCCGTTGAGCGCGGCGTCGCGCTGCGGCCCGTCGTCGAGCGCGACCGCGCGCTCCACCTTCACGCGCAGCCGCGACAGGGGCGAACGCAGGTCGTGCGCCAGGCTGTTGGTGAGAAGCTGAAGCTCGCGCATCAGCCCCTCGATCCGGTCGAGCATCATGTTGACGCGGCCGGCGAGCGCGTCGAACGCGTCGCCGCCCGAAACGATGCGCGCGCGGTGCGACAGGTCGCCCACCGCCACGGCGTCGACCACGCCCGCGATCACGCGCAGCCGCCGCCCGACGAAATAGGCGATGATGACGCCGCCCAGCGCGCCCATCAGCAGCGACAGCGCGCCCGAGACGAGCAAGGCGCGTTCCAGCGCGCGCTGGAGCAGCAGGCTTTCATCGGCGCGGCGGCCGCTCAGCAGCCAGCCGCCGCCCACCGCGCGCACCACATAGCCCGACGGCGCGGCGTCGCGCGCGGGCGGCGCGATGCGGAAGGATGCGGGCCGGCCGATCGCGAGCGGCCCCTTCAGATTGCCCTGGCGGACGCGCCCGTCCGCCCCCGCCAGCGCCACCACCAGATCCTCGTCGCCCGAGGCAGCCAGCGCGGAGACGGCGCGGGCGAGCGCGCCCTCCCCGCCCGAGCGATAGACCGCCTGCAACGCGTCCGCCTGTTCGGCGACCTCGCTTTCGAGCTGCGCGACCGTGTCGTCATGCGTCTGGGTGCGGACATAGCCGATCACCGCCAGGTTCGAGGCGAACACCAGCAGCGCCGCGAGCGCGGCGAGCCGGGCGGTGGTGGAGATCCGCATCGCCGTCAGGGCTCGGTCGACAGGCGGTAGCCGGCGCCGCGCACGGTGTGGAGCAGCGAATGATCGCTGCCTTCGTCGATCTTGCGGCGCAGCCGGCCGATATGGACGTCGATCACATTGGTGCCCGGATCGAAATGATAGCCCCATAGTTTTTCGAGCATCATCGTGCGGGTGACGACATGGCCGGCATGGCGGGCGAGGAACACCAGCAGGCTGAATTCGCGCGGCACCAGCGCGATCGGCCGCCCGCCGCGCCGCACCGCGCGCGCGAGCAGGTCGATCTCCAGATCGCCGATGATCAGCCGCGCCTCGTTGGCGGCGGCGGCGGCGCGATCGGCGCGGCGCAGCAGCGCTTCGGCGCGCACCATCAGTTCGGCGAGCGAAAAAGGCTTGGTGACATAATCGTCGGATCCGCCGCGCAGCCCGTCGATCCGGTCCTCGACCGATCCGAGCGCCGACAGGATGATGGAGGGTGTGCCGATATTGGCGGCGCGCAGCGCGCGGATGACGGAGAGCCCGTCCATGCCCGGCATCATCCGGTCGACGACGAGCAGATCGTAGCTGCCTTCGCTGGCGAGGAAGAAGCCTTCGCGGCCGTCGCCCGTGCGATCGGTGACGTAGCCGGCCTCGCCCAGCCCGCGCGCGACATAGTCGGCGGTCGCCGCATCGTCTTCCATGATCAGGATCTTGCGGCTCATGGCGCCCGTCCAGTCATGCCCGGCGCCCGGCGTGCGCGGTTGGCCCGGCGGAGAAGAGGAAACTCCGCCGGGCCCGCCGGGAGGATCATCTGAGGAGTATCAGGGGTTCAGCTGGTCTTCGCGACGGTTGCCTTCTTCGCCTTCTTCTCGTGCTTCACCACCTTGTGGGCGGCCGGCTTGCTCGTCGTCTTGGCGGCGGCGATCGTCGGCGCGGCGACGAGGCCGGCCATGACGAGCGAGGCGATGAGGGTCTTGCGCATCCTGTTTTCTCCATCGGCCGGGCGACCGTCGCCCGGTTCGACATCCGATCTAACAGCGCGCGGCGCTCGCCCCGGTGACGGGCGGATGAAGAAATTGTCATGCGCGGGGCGGATGGCGGACCGGCCCGCCTTGAAGGCCGCGCTGGCTTGAACGGCAGGAGGGATCCGAGCCGGCCACGATCCGGCCGCCGCTACACCACCCCGTAAGCGAGCATCGCATCGGCCACTTTCTTGAAGCCCGCGATGTTCGCGCCCTTCACATAGTCGACATAATCGTCGCTCACCCGGCCATAGCGCAGGCAGCTTTCATGGATGCCCGCCATGATGTCGAGCAGGAGCTGTTGCAGTTCCGCCTCCTTCCACGAGCGACGCTCCGAATTCTGGCTCATCTCCAGCCCGGAGACCGCCACGCCGCCGGCATTGGCCGCCTTGCCCGGCGCGAACAGGATGCGCGCATCCTTGAAGACGTGCACGCCCGCCAGATCGGTGGGCATGTTCGCCCCTTCGGACACCGCGAAACAGCCATTGGCGACGAGCGCGCGGGCGTCGTCGCCCAGCAGCTCGTTCTGCGTGGCGCAGGGGAGCGCGACGTCGCACGGCACGCCCCAGGGCGTCTTGCCCGCTGTGAAGCTGGCGCGCGGATATTGCGCGACGTAATCGGAGATGCGGCCGCGCGTGTGGGTCTTGTGGTGCTTCACCCAGTCGATCTTCTCCAGATCGATGCCGTCGGGATCATGGATGAAGCCCGCCGAGTCCGACAGGGTGAGCACCTTGCCGCCAAGCTGCGTCACCTTTTCCGCCGCGTGCGTCGCGACATTGCCCGATCCGGAGATCACCGCGTTCAGCCCGGTCAGGTCACGCCCCCGGGTCGCCAGCATGTTCTGGAGGAAATAGGTGGCGCCATAGCCGGTCGCCTCCGGCCGGATCAGCGAGCCGCCATATTCCAGCCCCTTGCCGGTGAGCACGCCGGTGAACTGGTTGGTGATGCGCTTGTACTGGCCGAACATATAGCCGATCTCGCGCGCGCCCACGCCGATATCGCCCGCCGGCACGTCCACATCGGCGCCGACATGGCGGTAAAGCTCGGTCATGAAGCTCTGGCAGAAACGCATCACCTCGCGGTCGCTCTTGCCCTTGGGATTGAAGTTCGCGCCGCCCTTGCCGCCGCCCATCGGCAGGCCGGTCAGCGCGTTCTTGAAGGTCTGTTCGAAGGCGAGGAACTTGAGCACGCTTTCGGTGACCGAGGGATGGAAGCGAATGCCGCCCTTGTACGGCCCGATCGCATTGTTGTTCTGCACCCGCCAGCCGCGCTGGACGCGGATATTGCCGGCGTCGTCCTCCCAGCAGACGCGGAACGAGATGATCCGGTCCGGCTCCGCGATGCGGCGGAGGATCTGCTGCGAATGATACGCTTCCTTGTCCTCGATGAAGTCGAATATGTCCTCGGACACCTCCTGCACCGCCTGGCAGAATTCGGGCTGTCCGGGATTGCGCTTCCTCACCCCCTCCATGAAGGTGGGCAGATCGACATGATCGGTTATCGCCATTTGCTTCGCCCCTGCCGTTCGTTCCAAACGCAGCACAGGCGACCCCGTCGGCGGCGCGCTCGAGTCGGCGGCCGTCCGTGACGGGAGGTTAGACCTCCCGTCCCCCGAATCCTATATTCCCGATCCTATTGCGCGGGTTCGGCGTCGACGAACGCCTTCAGGCCCGCGACCTGCTCGCCCAGCACCTTGTCCACCAGCGGCGCCATGCCGGCGGTGCCGCCCTCGCCCGCGACATGGCCGCCCAGCACATAGCTGACAGCGATGGTCGTGCCGCCGCCCTCGGCGGGCTTGAGCACGAAGGTCATGATGCCGATCACCGGATGCGCCTGGAGCGGGCCGAACGCGCCCTGCAGGCGCAGCACCTTGCCCGGCTGCGCATAAAGGATGCGCGCATGTTCGATGCTGCCCCGGCTGCCGCCCTCGCCCGCCAGCTTCTCGCAGAAACAGCCGCCGGCCTGCGCGTCCATCCACAGATTGGCGGCGTCGCCGCTATAGGTGTGGTCCTTGTTCCACCATTTGGCGGGCGCCTTGAGCGCGGCCCACACCGCCTCGGGCGGCTTGCTCACCGTTTCGCTGAAGACCAGATCGAAGCCGGTGTCGCTCGCCGACTTGACCTCCGCCGCCGCCGGCGCGGCCGCGACCAGCGCCAGCCCCGCGATCGCACAGATTCCGCGCATGCCCCCTCCATCTCCAACCCCGTCATGGGATATTAGAGTGATTTCGAGGCAGGTGGGAACCGGTTTTCCGCAACACGCGGCGGCCGGATTCGCGGGCGCGCGCGAATATGCGATTCACGCTGTAAGAAAGTCCGCGCGCGTGACACTATCAGTGCCAGGCGCGAACATGACGCGGCCAATGGAGAACGGCATGACGAACGGAGAACAGAAGCTGGTGATGCGCGGCGTCGCCGCCGGCACGCTGATCGGCCTGGCCATCGGCGGCATGATCGCGTTGCTGATCGCGATGAAACCGGCCTTCTTCGCCGCGCTGATCGGCTGACCGGGCTTACTCCATCGTCATCAACCCGGGTGCTGGCGAGTTGATGACGAAGAGGCGGTAACCGATTCAGGCCGGACCGGTTTCCTGCTTGCCGTGATTGCCGGGACGGCAGGTGATTCCACCTGCCGCGAAATCACTTCAGGATCTTCTCGATCGACTCGGTCACCTCGGCGATGTCGGCCATGCCGTCCACGCGGCTCACCAGCCCGCGCTCCTCGTAGATCGGCAGGATCGGCGCGGTCTTGGCGCGATATTCGGCCATGCGCGTGCGGACGGTTTCCGCGTTGTCGTCGGGCCGGCGCTTGAATTCGGTGCTGCCACAGACGTCGCAGACAGTCTCGACCTTGGGCTGCTTGAAGCGGTCGTGATAGCCTTCACCGCACTTGGCGCAGGTGAAGCGGCCGGTGATGCGCTCGACCAGCGCGTCCTCGTCCACCGCCAGCTCGATCACATGATCGAGCGTGCGGCCACGCGCCGCCATCAGCTCGTCGAGCAGCTCGGCCTGGCGCGCGGTGCGCGGATAGCCATCGAAGATGATGCCGGTTTCGGGATCGAGCTTGTCCATATGCTCGCCCAGGATCTGCGCCATCAGCTCGTCGGGGAAGAACTTGCCCGCCTTCATGATCTCATCGGCCATCTTGCCGACCTCGGTCCCCTCCTTCACCGCGGCGCGAAGGATGTCGCCGGTCGAGAGCTGGACCATGCCGCGCTCCTCGACGAGCCGGCTCGCCTGTGTCCCCTTCCCCGCCCCCGGGGGTCCCAACAGGATGATATTCATGTGCGCAGTCTCTCCGCGTATCGTTCCCGATCAGGCCGCGTGACAATCGGAATCACGCGGCCTTATCTGGATATTCGTTTTGTCGCGATTTTCGAGTCGTTCGATGCGATCGAACCGCAAATCGCTCCGGACCGGTCAGCGCGGCCGACCGCCCTTCAGCTTCGCCTTCTTGATCAGGTCGCCATATTGATGCGCCAGCAAGTGGCTCTGGATCTGCGTGACGGTGTCCATCGTCACATTGACCACGATCAACAGGCTGGTGCCCCCCAGATAGAAGGGGATGCCCGCCGTCGCGATCAGATATTCGGGCACCAGGCAGATCACCGTCAGATAGGCGGCGCCGATCACGGTGATACGCGTGAGCACGAAATCCAGATAGTCGGCGGTGTTCTTGCCCGGACGGATGCCGGGGATGAAGCCGCCATAGCGCTTCAGATTGTCCGCCGTTTCCTCCGGATTGAAGACGACCGCGGTGTAGAAGAAGCAGAAGAAGATGATGCCCGCCGCGTAGAGCGACATGTAGAGCGGCGAACCATGCTGCAGCGACGTCGTGACCGAGATCATGAAGTCGCCCCAGGCGCTCTCGCCCGCGGCGCGCTGGCCGGCGAACTGGACGAGCGTGAGCGGCATCAGCAGCAGCGACGAGGCGAAGATCGGCGGGATCACGCCCGCAGTGTTGATCTTCAGCGGCAGGTGGCTCTTTTCCGCCTGCATCAGCCCGCGTTGCGTCTGTCGCTTGGGATACTGGATCAGCACCCGGCGCTGCGCGCGTTCCATGAAGCAGATGAAGGCGATCAGGCCCAGCGCCAGGCCGATGATGCCCAGGATCATCAGCGGCTGCATCGATCCAGTACGGCCACCTTCGAACAGGTTGACCAGCGCGCGCGGCAATTGCGAGACAATGCCGGCCATGATGATGAGCGACACGCCGTTGCCGACGCCCCGGCTGGTGATCTGCTCGCCCAGCCACATCAGGAACATCGTGCCGCCGACCAGCGAGATCACCGCCGCGACGCGGAAGGCGATGCCGGGTTCGACCACCGCGACCACCCCTTGCGAGGCGCCCCAGTTCTCAAGGCCAACGGCGATGAAATAGCCCTGGATCGCGGTCAGGCCGACCGTGCCGTAGCGGGTATATTGGTTCAGCCGCTTGCGGCCGCTTTCACCTTCCTTCTTGATCGCGCTCAGCGTGGGCGACAGCGCGGTCGCGAGCTGCACGACGATCGAGGCGGTGATGTACGGCATCACGCCCAGGGCGATGACGCTCATCCGCTCGAGCGAACCGCCCGAAAAGGTGTTGAAGAAATCGAGCACGCCGCCCTGCGTTGTCGCATAGAGCGTCGCGAGCGCGCGCGGGTCGATGCCGGGCAGCGGGACGTGGCTCATCAATCGAAAGATGATGAGCGCGCCCAGCGTGAACCACAGGCGCTTCTTGAGCTCCGTGGCCTGCGCGAACTTCGACAGGTTGAGGTTGGATGCCAGATTGTCGGCTGCGGATGACATGATCGTCCTTAGACCCAGAAAATATGAGCGGCGGAACGCGTATCCGCACTCCGCCGCCCCATATAGTGGTCGATCCGGCTTTGTCTAAGCCTGATCACGCGAGGGGCTGATTCAGCCCGCCGCCTTTGCCTTCTTCGCGGCGAGCGTCTTGCCCTTCTTGGCCGCGGCCTTCTCGGCGGCCGGAACCACCTCGATCACCTCGACCGAGCCGCCCGCCTTCTCGATGGCGTCCTTCGCGCCCTTCGAGACGCCGGCCACCTTGAAGGAGAGCTTGGCGGAGAATTCGCCCTTGCCCAGGATACGCACGCCATCCTTGCCGCCACGCGCGACGCCGGCGGCCTTCAGCGCGGCGTGATCGATCACGCCGTCCTTGGCCAGCTTGCCCGCGTCGACCAGCTTCTGGATCGCGCCCAGGTTCACCTCGGCATGGTCCTTGGCGAAGATGTTGTTGAAGCCGCGCTTCGGAATACGCATGTGGAGCGGCATCTGGCCGCCCTCGAAGCCGTTGATCGAGACGCCCGAGCGTGCCTTGGCACCCTTCTGGCCGCGACCGGCGGTCTTGCCCTTGCCGGAGCCGATGCCCCGGCCCACGCGCATGCGGCCCTTGCGGGCGCCTTCATTGTCGCGGATGTCGTTCAGTTTCATGTGTTGCACTCGCTTTCGCTTTTGTCGCGCCAATTCCCGCTCCCGTTCGGGAGCGAGGCCAGGGGCGGGGATATCGACAAGAACCCCGGAAGTCCCCTGAAAAATCCGGCCCCTCCCCCGAAGGGAAGGAGCCAGAGAGATTTCAGCCGATCACCTCGACCATGTGCGGCAGCTTCTTGATCATGCCGCGCACTTCGGGGGTATCCTCCAGCTCCACCTCGCGGTGCATCTTGCCCAGGCCGAGGCCGGTCAGGATCGCACGCTGGCTGGAGGGGCGGCGGATCGGCGAACCGATCTGCTTGATCTTGATCTTCGCCATGTCGTTTACTCCACGATCGCTTCGGCGTCGGCCTGGGCGGTCTGCGAGCCGCCACGGCCGAGCAGGTCGGCGATCTTCTTGCCGCGACGCTGCGCCACGCTCTTGGGCGAGGTCTGCTCGCCGAGCGCCGCGAAGGTCGCGCGGATCATGTTGTACGGGTTGGACGTGCCGACCGACTTGGTCACCACATCGGCAACGCCGAGGCTCTCGAAGATGGCGCGCATCGGGCCACCCGCGATGATGCCGGTACCGGCAGGCGCCGAACGCAGCGTCACCTTGCCGGCGCCGAAATGGCCGTTGCCGTCATGGTGCAGCGTGCGACCCTCGCGCAGCGGCACGCGGATCATCGCCTTCTTGGCGGCCGCGGTCGCCTTCGAGATCGCCTCGGGCACTTCGCGGGCCTTGCCGTGGCCGAAGCCCGCGCGACCCTTGCCGTCGCCGACGACGACGAGCGCAGCGAAGCCGAAGCGCTTACCGCCCTTCACCGTCTTCGAGACGCGGTTGATGTGAACCAGCTTCTCGATCAGCTCTTCGCCGCCTTCGTCCTGGTTCTGGCCACCGCGACGATCGTCGCGCCGGCCACCACGGCCACCGCGATCGTTGCCGCCGCGATTGCCGCCACGGCCGCCACGCGGACCGCGCGGGCCGCGACCCTCGGTGGGGGCGGCGCCTTCGGTCGCGGGAGTGGCTTCGACGCCCTGGTTTTCGGTTTCGTCAGCCATAATCAGAACTCCAATCCGCCTTCACGCGCGGCTTCCGCCAGCGCCTTGACGCGTCCGTGAAACAGAAAGCCGCCACGGTCGAACACCACCTGGGTGACGCCGGCCTTCTTGGCGGCCTCGGCCACGCGCTTGCCGACATCGGCAGCCGCTTCGGCCGTCGCGCCGGTCTTGCCGCGGACATCCTTGTCGAGGGTCGAAGCGGACGCCACGGTACGGCCCTGGGCATCGTCGATGACCTGAGCGTAGATGTGGCGGCCCGAGCGATGGACCGAGAGCCGGGGGCGGAGGCCGCCACGCGCCTTGAGAGCGGTGCGGACGCGCCGACGGCGGCGATCGAAGAGAGAGAGTTTCGCCATGGCTTACTTCTTCTTGCCTTCTTTGCGGAAGATAAACTCGCCGCGATATTTGATGCCCTTGCCCTTGTAGGGCTCCGGCTTGCGCCAGCGACGGATCTCGGCGGCGAGCTGGCCGACCTTCTGCTTGTCGATGCCGCTGATCTCGACCGTGGTCTGATCAGGCGTCTTCACCTCGATGCCTTCCGGCACGTCGATATCGACATCATGGCTGTAGCCGAGCTGCAGCTTGAGCTTGCGGCCCTGCGCGTTGGCGCGATAGCCGACGCCCGTGATTTCCAGCACCTTCGAGAAACCGTCGGTCACGCCGGTGACCAGGTTCTGGACGAGCGTGCGGTGCATGCCCCAGAACGAGCGAGCGCGACGGCTCTCGTTCGCGGGCTTCACGACGATGCGGCCATCCTCGATGTCGTAGCTGATGTCATCAGCCAGCGACAGGCTCAGCGTGCCCTTCGGTCCCTTGACCGACAGGATGCCGCCTTCGATGCTGGCGCTGACGCCAGCCGGGACGGGAACCGGTACTTTACCGATGCGGCTCATCAGAACACCTCCGCCAGCACTTCGCCGCCGACATTCTGCTCGCGCGCTTCCGCGTCCGAGAGAACGCCCTTCGGCGTCGAAACGATCGTGATGCCGAGGCCGTTGCGCACGCGCGGCAGGTCCTTCGAACCCGAATAGACGCGGCGACCGGGCTTCGAGACGCGCGCGACGTGCTGGATCGCGGGCTGGCCCTCGAAATATTTCAGCTCGATGCGCAGGCCGTCGTGGCCGGCAAGGTCTTCTTCCTTATAGCCGCGGATATAGCCCTCGCGCTGAAGCACGTCGAGGACGCGCGCACGCAGCTTGGACGCGGGGGAAACCACGCTGTCCTTGCGGGCCCGCTGGCCGTTGCGGATGCGGGTGAGCAAATCACCCAGGGGATCGGTCAATGCCATCTTCTGATCCTTACCAGCTCGACTTCGTGACGCCCGGGATCAGGCCCTTGTTGGCCAGATCGCGAAGCTGCACGCGGCAGAGACGGAACTTACGGTAATAGGCGCGCGGACGGCCGGTGAGCTCGCAGCGGTTGCGAATCCGGGTCGGATTGCCGTTGCGGGGGATCTCAGCCATCTTCAGACGCGCGATCAGGCGCTCGGTCTCGTCGAGCGACGTGTCCGCGGCCACAGCCTTCAGCTTCGCATAACGGCCGGCATACTTCTTCACCAGCTTCTTGCGACGGTCATTCTTGTTGATCGAACTCAGTTTCGCCATGACTTAAGTTCTCTTCCTTCTGTCAGGCAGGTCCGGCCTTCAGGCCGCCTGCTTCTGCTCTTCAATCGGGAACGGGAAACCGAACAGGCGAAGCAGCTCGCGCGCTTCCTCGTCGGTCTTCGCCGTGGTGGTCACGATCACGTCCATGCCGCGCACCTTCTCGATGCGGTCATAGTTGATCTCGGGGAACACGATCTGCTCCTTCAGGCCCATGGCATAATTGCCACGACCGTCGAAGCTCTTCGGGTTCAGACCGCGAAAGTCGCGAACGCGCGGCAGCGCGATCGTCACCAGGCGATCGAGGAACTCGTACATGCGCTCGCGGCGCAGAGTCACCTTCACGCCGATCGGCATGCCTTCACGCAGCTTGAACTGCGCGATCGACTTCTTCGCCTTGGTGATGACGGGCTTCTGGCCCGCGATCAGTTCGAGCTCGGCAGCCGCCGTGTCGACCTTCTTCTTGTCCTGCGTCGCCTCGCCGACGCCCATGTTCAGCACGATCTTCTCGAGCTTGGGTACCTGCATCGGGTTCGCGTAGCCGAACTTCTCCGTCATCGCCTTGACGATGGTCTCGTCATACAGCTTGCGAAGTCGGGCCTGATATTTGTCAGCCATTGATGACCTCCCCGGACTTCACGGCCACGCGGACCTTCTTGCCGTCCTTGGTTTCGAAGCGGACGCGCGTCGCCTTGCCCGTCTTGGGATCGGCGATCGCGACCTTGGAGACGTGAAGCGGCGCTTCCGAGCGCTCGAGCCCGCCCTGCGGGTTCGCCTGGGTGGGCTTGCGGTGGCGGGTCGCGACGTTCACGCCGGACACGATCACCTTGCCTTCCTTGGGAATGCTCTTGGTGACTTCACCGGTGCGGCCCTTGTCCTTGCCGGACAGGACGACGACCTTGTCACCCTTGCGGATCTTGGCGGCAGCCATGTTACAGCACCTCCGGCGCGAGCGAGATGATCTTCATGAAGTTCTTCGCGCGCAGCTCACGAACCACCGGGCCGAAGATACGGGTGCCGATCGGCTCCTCGTTCTTGTTGACCAGAACCGCGGCGTTGCCGTCGAAACGGATCACCGAACCGTCGGGACGATGGATGTCCTTCGCCGTACGCACGATGACGGCGCGATGGACGTCACCCTTCTTAACCTTGCCGCGCGGCGCCGCTTCCTTGACGGAGACGACGATCACGTCGCCCACGCCAGCGGTACGGCGCTTCGAGCCGCCGAGCACCTTGATGCACTGGACTCGCTTGGCGCCGCTGTTGTCCGCGACGTCAAGATTTGACTGCATCTGGATCATTGATCCGCTTCCTTCTCACTTGGCTTGCCGGGATGCCCCGGTAGTTCCGAAACTGTGATCAGCCCTCGGCCGCTGCCGGCGTCGCCTGGGCATTCACCCGGTCGAGCACCTTCCACGTCTTGAGCTTCGAGATCGGCGCGGTCTCCTCGATGCGCACGGTCTCGCCTTCCTTGAACTCATTGCCCTCGTCATGGGCATGATACTTCTTCGACCGCTTGATGATCTTTCCGTAGAGCGGGTGCTTAACCCGGCGCTCCACCTTGACCACCACGGTCTTGTCGGTCTTGTCCGAGACGATCGTCCCGGTCAGCACGCGCTTCGGCATCGCTGAGACTCCTTACTTGCCAGCCGCAGCGGAGCGCTGCGTCTGGAGGGTCTTGATCCGCGCGATCGTGCGACGCACCTCGCGCACACGGCTCGGCTTCTCGAGCTGGTTGGTGGCGGCCTGGAAGCGCAGGTTGAACTGCTCACGCTTCAGTTCGCCGAGCTGCGTCGACAGCTCGTCATCGGTCTTCACCGTCAGGTCGTCCTTCGGAGCGGCTTTGGATTGCTTGGCCATCTCTCAAATTCCTCAGTGCATCGATTCGCCAAGGCGGGCGACCACCTTGGTCTTGATCGGCAGCTTTTCCATCGCACGCTCGAAAGCGACGCGGGCCAGCGGGCCGGGAACGCCGTCCAGCTCGAACAGGATGCGGCCGGGCTTGACGCGCGCCGCCCAATATTCGTTCGAACCCTTGCCCTTGCCCTGGCGGACTTCGGCGGGCTTCTTCGAAACCGGCACGTCGGGGAACACGCGGATCCACAAACGCCCCTGGCGCTTGATGTGACGCGTGATCGCGCGGCGGGCCGCCTCGATCTGGCGCGCGGTGATCCGGTCGGGCTCGAGCGCCTTCAGGCCGAACGAACCGAAGTTCAGCGCCGTACCGCCCTTGGCGTCGCCGTGGATGCGGCCCTTGAACGCCTTGCGGAACTTGGTCTTCTTGGGTTGCAGCATTGGAGCCTACCTCAATTCGTTCAGCGTGCCGGACGCACGCCGGAGGTCTGTGCCTCCAGCATGAGCCGATCCTGCGACATGGGATCGTGGCCGAGGATCTCGCCCTTGAAGATCCACACCTTGATGCCGCACACGCCATAGGCGGTGTGGGCTTCGGCTTCCGCATAGTCGACGTTCGCGCGCAGCGTGTGCAGCGGAACCCGGCCCTCGCGATACCATTCGGTACGCGCGATCTCGGCGCCGCCGAGACGGCCGCCGCAGGTGATCCGGATGCCTTCCGCGCCAAGGCGGAGGGCCGACTGCACGGCGCGCTTCATCGCCCGGCGGAACGCGACGCGACGCTCAAGCTGATCGGCGACCGACTGCGCGACGAGGCGCGAGTCGATTTCCGGCTTGCGGATCTCGACGATGTTCAGGCTGACGTCCGACGACGTCATCGAACCCAGCTTCTTGCGAAGCTTCTCGATGTCGGCGCCCTTCTTGCCGATGATGACGCCCGGACGGGCGGCATAGATCGACACGCGGCACAGCTTGGCGGGACGCTCGATCACGACCTTCGAGATCGCGGCCTGCGGCAGTTCCTTCATCACATACTGGCGGATCTTGAGATCCTCCAGCAGCAGACGGCCATAATCGGCGCCTTCGGCGAACCAGCGGCTGTCCCAGGTCCGGTTGATCTGGAGGCGGAGCCCGATCGGATTGCTCTTCTGACCCATTATGCTTCTTCCTGCTCACGGACCACGATGCGCACGCGGCTGAAGGGCTTCACGATGCGCGACGAACGACCGCGGGCGCGGGCGGCGAAACGCTTCATCGAGATGCTCTTGCCCACGCTCGCCTCGGACACGACCAGCGCGTCGACGTCGAGATTGTGGTTGTTCTCCGCGTTGGCGATCGCGCTGGCGAGCACCTTGCGGACGTCGACCGCCATCCCCTTCTTCGAGAAGGAGAGGATGTTCAGCGCATCGCCGGCCTTCTTGTTGCGGATCAGCGCCGCGACCAGGTTCAGCTTCTGCGCCGAACCGCGGATCTGCGTGCCGACGGCAAGCGCTTCCTTGTCGCCAACGCGACGGGGGGCTTTTTCCTTGCTCATCAGCGCTTGCCCTTCTTGTCGGCGGCGTGGCCGGGGAAGTAGCGCGTGGGCGCGAATTCACCGAGCTTCATGCCGACCATGTCCTCGTTCACCGAGACGGGAACGAACTTGCGGCCGTTATAGACGCTGAAGGTCAGTCCAACGAACTGCGGCAGGATGGTGGAACGACGCGACCAGGTCTTGATCGGCGCGCGGCCACCCGAGTCCTGAGCGGATTCGGCTTTCTTCAGCAGATGCAGGTCGACGAACGGACCTTTCCAGACGGAACGGGCCATGGCTTACCTCTTCTTCTTGGCGTGGCGAGAACGGATGATCATCTTGTCCGTCGCCTTGTTGTGACGGGTGCGCGCACCCTTGGTCGGCTTGCCCCACGGGGTGACCGGATGACGGCCGCCCGAGGTCCGGCCTTCACCACCGCCGTGCGGGTGGTCGACCGGGTTCTTGGCGACGCCGCGGGTCAGCGGGCGCTTGCCCAGCCAGCGGTTGCGGCCGGCCTTGGCGAAGTTCTGGTTGGCGTTGTCGGGGTTCGACACCGCGCCCACAGTGCCCATGCACTCGCCGCGAATGTAGCGCTGCTCGCCCGAGTTCAGGCGGACGATGACGAGGCCACGGTCACGACCGACGACTTGGACATAGGTGCCCGCCGAACGCGCGATCTGGCCGCCCTTGCCCGGCTTCATCTCCACATTGTGGACGATGGTGCCGACCGGCATCTGGCCCAGCTCCATGGCGTTGCCCGGCTTCACGTCGGTCTTCTTGCCCGCGATCACCTTGTCGCCAACGCCCAGGCGCTGCGGCGCGATGATATAGGCAATGCGATCCTTGCCGGCTTCGTCGGCGCCGTAATTGACGAGCGCGATGAAGGCGGTGCGGTTGGGATCATATTCGATCCGCTCGACGGTGCCCTCGACGTCCCACAGGCGGCGCTTGAAATCGACGATGCGATAACGCTGCTTGTGGCCGCCGGCGATGCCGCGCGACGTGACGTGACCCTTGTTGTTGCGGCCGCCCGTCTTGCGCTTGCCTTCGGTCAGCGCCTTGACGGGCTTGCCCTTGTACAGCGCGGAGCGGTCGACGAGAATCAGGCCGCGTCGGGCCGGGCTCGTCGGGTTGTAATGCTTGAGTGCCATTACGCCTTAACCTCTTCGGTCACGTCGATCGACGACTCGCCTGCGGCAAGCGTCACGATCGCCTTCTTCACGTCCGAGCGCGTGTAGGGCTTGCCCTTCCAGCGCTTGGTCTTGCCCTTGGCGACCAGCGTGTTCACGCTCGCGACCTTCTTGTCGTAGATCGCCTCGATCGCGGCCTTGATCTGCGTCTTGGTCGCGTTGGGCGCCACCTTGAACACAAGCGCGTTGTGCTCGCTCAGCAGGGTCGACTTCTCGGTGATGTGCGGCGCGACGATCACGTCATAATGACGGTTGTCGACGGCGTTCTTGTTCTTAGCCATTGAAGCGCGCCTCCAGCTTTTCGACAGCGGCACGGGTCAGCACCAGCGTGTCGGCCTTAAGAATGTCGTAGACGTTCGCGCCGATCGCCGGGAGCACGTTGATCTCGTGCAGGTTGGCCGAAGCCAGCGCGAAGCTGCGCTCGACGCTTTCGCCGTCGATCACCAGCGCCGACTTGCCGAAGCCCAGCTTCGCCAGATCGGCGGCCAGCGCCTTGGTCTTGCCGTCCTTCACTTCCAGGCTTTCCATCACGATGAGCTGCCCGGCCTTCGCCTTGGACGACAGCGCCATCTTGAGGCCCAGCGCACGGATCTTCTTGTTCAGCGACGGATTGAAGTCGCGAACGCGGGGACCGTGAGCCTTACCACCGCCGATGAAGACGGGAGCGCGGCGATCGCCGTGACGGGCGGTGCCGCCGCCCTTCTGGCGGCCGAACTTCTTGCCGGTGCGCGCGACATCCGAGCGCTCGCGGGCGCCACGGGCGGTGCCGCGGGCCTTTTCGAGCTGCCAGGTGACGACGCGGTGCAGGATGTCGGCGCGCGGCTCGACGCCGAACACGGCATCATTGAGCTCGATATCGCCCTTGCCCTTGGCGTCGAGGGTTTGAACCTTGACCTTCACGTTCAGCCCTCCTGGCCTTCGGTGACTTCCGCGGGCGCAGCCTCGGCTTCGGCCGGGATGTCAGCGGGAGCACTGTCATTGTTGGAATTGGCCGCCTGCTTCAGGCTGGCCGGATACGGCGCTTCCGCGTGGCGGGCGACCTTGACGGCGTCCTTGACGAGGAGCCATGCGCCCTTCGAACCGGGCACCGAGCCCTTCACGAAGATCAGGCCGCGCTCGACGTCGGTGCCGACGACTTCCAGATTCTGCTGGGTGCGCTGACGGGCGCCCATATGGCCGGCCATCTTCTTGTTCTTGAACACGCGGCCCGGATCCTGACGGTTACCCGTCGAACCGTGCGCACGGTGCGAGATCGAAACACCGTGGGTGGCGCGCATACCGCCGAAGCCCCAGCGCTTCATGGCGCCGGCGAAGCCCTTGCCCTGCGTCTGGCCGGCAATGTCGACGAGCTGGCCGGTCACGAAATGGTCGGCGGCGATGGTCGCGCCGACATCGAGCAGCGCGTCGTCAGCGACGCGGAACTCGGCGACACGCGCCTTCAGCTCGACTTCGTTCTTGCCGAAATGCCCGCGGACGGGCTTCGAAACATTCTTCGCCTTCGCTGTGCCGGCACCGAGCTGGACGGCGACATAGCCATCGCGATCGGCCTCACGGCGCGCGACGACCTGACACCCCTCAAGGGACAGGACAGTGACGGGAACATGACGACCGTCGCCCTGGAACAGGCGGGTCATCCCCATCTTCTTGGCGATCACGCCAGTGCGCATGATCAAGACTCCTTTAACAGAGGCCCCACGGAACCATTTCCGGGGGGCGTGTCAGCCCTGAAATTCATGCGTCGCCCCGTCCGGGCTGGTTTCCCTCGCGAGAGGGAAGACGGGGGACGCAGTCCACGGCGAACCGTGCGGTATCCCTTTTCGTCTCCGAGGGGCCGAAACCCCTCGACGCCCCGCCGAAGCGGGGAAAAAGGTTATTGGCTCAGGCCAACTTGATTTCGACGTTCACGCCGGCCGCGAGGTCGAGCTTCATCAGCGCGTCGACGGTCTGCGGCGTGGGCTGCACGATGTCGAGCAGCCGCTTGTACGTCCTCACCTCGAACTGCTCGCGCGACTTCTTGTCGATGTGCGGGCCGCGGTTCACGGTGAACTTCTCGATGCGCGTCGGCAGCGGAATAGGACCGCGAATGAGAGCGCCGGTGCGGCGAGCCGTATCAGCGATGTCGCCAGTTGCCTGGTCGAGCACGCGGTGATCGAACGCCTTAAGGCGAATCCGTATATTCTGCGTTTCCATGTCCACTACCGATGCGAAAGAGCCGTAACTGTAAAATGCGAGCCGCCCGACTCCCCAGAGAGAATCGGGCGGCTGCGGTGCCTATATTACTTCGTGATCGTCGCGACAACCCCTGCGCCGACGGTACGGCCACCTTCGCGAATTGCGAAGCGCAGACCCGGATCCATCGCGATCGGGGCGATCAGCTTGACGCTGAGCTGGACGTTGTCGCCCGGCATGACCATCTCGGTGCCCTCGGGGAGGACGACTTCGCCGGTCACGTCGGTCGTGCGGAAGTAGAACTGCGGACGATAGTTCGCGAAGAACGGCGTGTGACGGCCGCCTTCGTCCTTCGAGAGGACATAGACCTCCGAAGTGAACTCGGTGTGCGGCGTGATCGAACCGGGCTTGGCCAGAACCTGACCACGCTCCACTTCGTCACGGCCGACGCCGCGGATCAGCGCGCCGATGTTGTCGCCAGCCTGGCCCTGGTCGAGCAGCTTGCGGAACATTTCGACGCCGGTGACGGTCGTCTTCTTGGTGTCCTTGATGCCGACGATCTCGACTTCCTCGCCAACCTTGACGATGCCGGTCTCGACGCGGCCGGTGACGACCGTACCGCGACCCGAGATCGAGAACACGTCTTCGATCGGCATCAGGAACGGACGGTCCAGCGGACGCTCCGGCTGCGGGATCCACGAGTCGACGGCGGCCATCAGCTTCAGGATGGCGTCACGGCCGATTTCCGTGTTGCTGTCTTCCAGAGCGGCGAGCGCCGAACCGGCGATGATCGGAATATTGTCGCCGTCGAAGTCGCGCTTGGAAAGCTCCTCGCGAATTTCGAGCTCAACGAGCTCGAGCAGCTCGGGATCATCGACCTGGTCGACCTTGTTCAGGAAGACGACCATGGTGGGCACGCCGACCTGCTTGGCGAGCAGGATGTGCTCCTTGGTCTGCGGCATCGGGCCGTCAGCGGCCGAAACCACCAGGATCGCGCCGTCCATCTGAGCGGCGCCGGTGATCATGTTCTTCACATAGTCGGCGTGGCCCGGGCAGTCGACGTGCGCATAGTGGCGCTCGCCGGTCTCGTACTCGACGTGAGCGGTCGAGATCGTGATGCCGCGTTCGCGCTCTTCAGGAGCCTTGTCGATGTTGGCATAGTCGACGAACGTCGCGCCGCCGGTTTCGGCCAGCACCTTCGTGATCGCCGCGGTCAGCGAGGTCTTGCCATGGTCGACGTGACCGATGGTGCCGATGTTGCAGTGCGGCTTCGTCCGCTCAAACTTAGCTTTCGCCATTTCTTTCCTACCTTCTTCTCTCTGAATTCGATCGCCGACCGCCAAGGGCGTGCTCGAAGCGTGGCCCCATAGCGGCGATTCTCGAATTATGCCAGCTTTGCTTTCACTTCATCCGCGACGTTCTGCGGAACCTCGTCATAGTGCGAGAACTGCATGCTGTACTGCGCACGGCCCTGGGTGAAGGAGCGGAGCGAGTTCACATAGCCGAACATGTTCGCCAGCGGCACCATCGCGGTCACCGCCTGCGCGTTGCCGCGCGTATCGGTGCCCTGGATCTGGCCGCGACGGCTGTTCATGTCGCCGATCACGTCGCCCAGATAATCCTCCGGCGTGACGACTTCCACCTTCATCACCGGCTCGAGCAGCGTGATGCCCGACTTCTGGGCCGCTTCGCGCATCGCGCCGCGGGCACAGATTTCGAACGCCAGCGCCGACGAGTCGACGTCGTGGTACGCACCGTCATACAGCAGGATCTCGAAGTCGATGATCGGGAAGCCGACCAGCGAGCCCGTCGCCGCCGTTTCGCGGAAGCCCTTTTCGATCGCGGGGATATATTCCTTGGGAATATTGCCGCCCTTGATCTCGTCCTTGAAGATGATGCCCGAACCGCGCTCGCCCGGCTGAAGCTTGACCTTCACGCGGCCGAACTGACCGGTGCCGCCCGACTGCTTCTTGTGGGTGTAGTCGATATCGACGGGCTTCTTCAGATACTCGCGATAGGCCACCTGCGGCGCGCCGACATTGGCCTCGACCTTGAACTCACGCTTCATGCGGTCGACCAGGATCTCGAGGTGGAGTTCGCCCATCCCCTTGATGATGGTCTGGCCCGATTCGTGATCGGTCGAGACGCGGAACGAGGGATCTTCGGCGGCCAGGCGGTTGAGCGCGATGCCCATCTTCTCCTGGTCGGCCTTCGTCTTCGGCTCCACCGACAGCTCGATCACGGGCTCGGGGAACTCCATGCGCTCCAGGATGATCGGATTCGCGGCGTCGCACAGCGTGTCGCCGGTCGTCGTTTCCTTGAGGCCCGCGATCGCGACGATGTCGCCGGCGCGCGCTTCATCGATGTCCTCACGCGAGTTCGCGTGCATGAGGAGCATACGGCCGATCTTTTCCTTCTTGTCCTTCACCGAGTTCAGGTAGCTGCCCTTGGACAGCGTGCCCGAATAGATGCGCGCGAAGGTGAGCGAGCCCACGAAGGGATCGTTCATGATCTTGAACGCCAGCAGCGAGAGCGGCGCGTCGTCCGAAGGCGGACGCGTGTCCGGCGTCTCGCCGTCGAGCTTCACGCCCTGCACGTCGGGGATGTCCAGCGGCGAGGGCAGATAATCGACGACCGCGTCGAGCAGGGGCTGCACACCCTTGTTCTTGAACGCCGAACCGCAGACGATCGGAACGAACGAGAAGTTCAGCGTGCCCTTGCGGATCAGCTTCTTGAGGGTGGCGACGTCGGGCTCGTTGCCCTCCAGATACGCCTCCATCACGTCGTCGTCCTGCTCGACGGCCATCTCGATCAGCTCGGCGCGCGCGGTCGCGGCGGCGTCCTGCAGATCCTCGGGAATGGCCTGATATTCGAACTTCGCGCCCAGCGACTCGTCGAGCCAGATGATCGCGCGGTTCTCGACCAGGTCGACCAGGCCCTTGAAGCCGCCCTCGATGCCGATCGGGAGATACAGCACGGCGGGACGCGCGCCCAGGCGGTCCTTGATCATGTCGACGCAGCGCTCGAAGCTCGCGCCGGTGCGGTCGAGCTTGTTGACGAAGCACATGCGGGGAACCTTGTACTTCTCCGCCTGGCGCCACACCGTTTCCGACTGGGGCTCAACGCCGGCGACGCCGTCGAAGCAGGCCACCGCGCCGTCGAGCACGCGCAGCGAACGCTCGACCTCGATGGTGAAGTCGACGTGGCCGGGCGTGTCGATGATGTTGATCAGGTGCTCTTCGCCCTTGCCCTCTTCAGCGCGCCACTTGCAGGTGGTCGCCGCCGAGGTGATCGTGATCCCACGCTCCTGCTCCTGCTCCATCCAGTCCATCGTCGCCGTGCCTTCGTGCACTTCGCCGATCTTGTAGGACTTGCCGGTGTAATAGAGGATGCGCTCCGTCGTCGTGGTCTTACCGGCGTCGATGTGCGCCATGATGCCGATATTGCGGTAGCGCTCGAGCGGATGGCTGCGGGCCATGATCGTCAGTTCCTTAGCAATGTGGGGAGCCGGACCGTCCGGCTCCCCATCATATGGTGGTGTTGATTACCGTTCGCCAGCCTTACCAGCGATAATGGCTGAAGGCGCGGTTCGCCTCGGCCATACGGTGCGTGTCTTCGCGCTTCTTCACCGCGTTGCCGCGGTTGTTCGACGCATCGAGCAGCTCGCCCGAAAGACGCGCGGCCATCGTGGTCTCGCTGCGCGAGCGCGCGGCGGTGATGAGCCAGCGGATGGCGAGCGCCTGGGCGCGCTCGGGGCGCACCTCGACCGGAACCTGATAGGTCGCACCGCCGACGCGGCGGCTGCGGACCTCGATGCCCGGCTTCACATTGTTCAGCGCTTCGTGGAACACGCCGATCGGATCCTTCTTGGCGCGAGCCTCGACGGTATCCAGCGCCCCATAGACGATGCCTTCGGCGACGGACTTCTTGCCGTCGAGCATCACGCTGTTCATGAATTTCGAAAGGATCTGATCACCGAACTTGGGATCAGGGAGGATTTCCCGCTTCTCGGGACGACGACGACGTGCCATTTCAGCCGATCCTTCTTACTTGGGACGCTTCGCGCCGTACTTCGAACGGCTCTGCTTGCGATCCTTGACGCCCTGCGTGTCGAGCACGCCGCGCAGAACATGGTAGCGAACGCCGGGAAGGTCGCGAACGCGGCCGCCACGGATCAGCACCACCGAGTGCTCCTGAAGGTTGTGGCCCTCACCCGGGATATAGGTGATGACTTCGCGCTGGTTGGTCAGGCGGACCTTGGCCACCTTGCGAAGCGCCGAGTTCGGCTTTTTCGGAGTCGTCGTGTAGACGCGGGTGCAAACGCCGCGCTTCTGCGGGTTGGCATCCATCGCAGGGACCTTCGATTTGGCCTTCTGCGGTTCGCGACCCTTGCGGATCAGCTGGTTGATCGTTGGCATGAAGCCTTCACCTTCTCAGTTACTTTGCCGCTGCATGACGCACGCGAAATGCAAAAAGGACCCCGGCGGCCAAAATGGCCCCCCAGGCCTTCCCACGCATCAGCAATGTTCAAGCGTGCCTGCATAAGGACAGCGTCTGGATGGACTCCACCACCAGCCCGCAGGCAGGGGCGGCCTATAACGATGGAGTCGAAAAGGGTCAACCGGGCGGCGGATTCGGATTCCGGCGAGCCGGAAGCGGCGCGGCCACGCCCCCGCCCGCCCCGTCACCGCACCGTGAATATCAGGCTGTCCACCACTTTTCCGCCGGGGTCGACCAGCTTCAGCCGGTGCGCGCCCGGCCCCGCCAGCACCAGCGGCCGCGCCCCGGCATCGCCCAGGTCGCGCGAATCGAGCGTCAGCCGGTGGCCCAGCACCTCGCCCGCCACCTGCACCGCCATGCGCTGGCGCTCGATCGGGATATCGGGGTCCAGCGCATAGACGCTGCCGCCGACCGGACTGACGATGCGCGGGCGGCGCGACGCGGCGGGCGCGCCGCCGATCACCGCCTGCCCCGTGCCCGTCAGGAAATATTCGCGGCGCGGCGGCTCGATCCCGTCGGCGAAGCGGATCACGCGCTGCTCGATGCCAGATGGCCGTGGCGGCGCCAATCCCGGCCGTTCGGCATGGAGCGCGCGCATCACGTCGCGCCACACCGGCGCCGCGCCGCTGGTGCCGGAGACGGCGCGCATCGAATCGCCCTCCAGATTGCCGATCCACACCGCCACGGTGAACCGGTCCGAAAAGCCCACGCACCAATTGTCGCGCATCGCCTTCGACGTGCCCGTCTTCACCGCCGCCCAGAAGGGCAGGCGCAACGCGCTGTCCATGCCGAAGGCGCGGGCGCGCGCGTCAGGATCGGCCAGCATGTCCGCCACCATCCACGACGCCTGCGGGCTGAACACGGTGCGTGCGCGTTCGTGCTTGTCGCCCTCGCGGATGCGCAGCGGCGACCAGCGCCCCGCCAGCACGAGCGCGCGATAGGCGGCCGCCTGTTCGAGCAGGGTGACCTCCGCCGAGCCGAGCGCCAGCGAGAAGCCGTAATATTGCCCGTCCTCGGTAAGCCCGCGATAGCCCGTGTCCCACAGCCGGTCGCGAAACGCATCGACCCCCGCCAGCAGCAGCGTGCGCACCGCCGGCACGTTGAGCGATCCGGCGAGCGCGCTGCGCACCGAGACCGGCCCCTTGAAGTCGCGATCGTAATTCTGCGGCACGTACAGGCCGGAGGCGGTGTCGAGCTGGACGGGCGAATCGTCGAGGATCGAGGCGGGCGTGAGGTAGCCGCGCTCGATCGCCTGCGCGTAGAGGAAGGGCTTGAGCGTCGATCCCGCCTGGCGATAGCTGTTGGCGCCATCGACCTGCGCGGCGGTCGATCCGCCGCCGACCCCGCCGACATAGGCGAGCACGTCGCCACTGGCATTGTCCACCACCACCACTGCGCCGTCGCGCGCGCGTTCGGCCCCCAGCCCCTGGAGCTGGCGGGCCAGCGCCTGCGCCGCGATCCGCTGGACGCGCGTGTCGAGCGTCGTCGTCACCTTCATGCCCGGTTCGGTCAGCAGCCGAATGGAGAGGTGCGGCGCCAGCCCCGGATCGAGCGCGAGCCGCCGGGCCGGCCCCAGCATGTCGCGCGCCGCCGCATCCAGCGCGGTACAGTCCCCGCCCCCGGCCAGCACGCAGGCGCGCCGCGCCAATGCGCCCGGCCCGGCGCGCGGATCGGGCAGCAGCGCCACCAGCAACAGCGCTTCCTGCCGGCCGAGCGCATCGGGCGTGCGGCCGAACAGCGACAAAGCGGCGGCACCGATGCCTTGCGCTTCGCCGCGATAGCCTGCCAGGTTCAGATAGGCCTCCAGGATCTGATCCTTGCTCCAGCGATCCTCCAGCGCCCAGGCGGCGCGCATCTGCCGCGCCTTTTCCCGCCAGCCGCGCGAGCCCGGCGCGGCGAGGCCGGGGGCGAGGAAAGCGGCCACCTGCATCGAAAGCGTGCTGGCGCCGCGTGCGCGGCGGCGCTCGATCCGGTCGCGGATCGCGCCCGCCACCGCCAGCCAGTCCACCCCGCCATGCGCGGCGAAACGGCGATCCTCGGCCGCGACGAGCGTGTCGCGCACCACCGGCGCGATCCGGTCGAGCGGCGTCCAGGCGAGGCGCCGCGCCGCGAAATCGACGCGGATGCTGTCGAGCAGCCGCCCATCGCGATCGTAGAGCCACGCCTCGCTCGGCCGCCAGCGCGCCTTGACCGTCGCATAATCGGGCAAGGGCGGCGGCAGCGTGAGGAACCAGAGCGCGGTGAAGGCGGCGAAGACGACCGCCGCCAGCCCCCACCAGAGATGCGATCCTCGAAACGCTGGCATTCGCATGCGCATCATGCCGGCGGCGGGAGCTTTGCGCGGGTTCGCATTCCTCTCGGTGTCATCCCCGCGCATGCGGGGATCCAGCTTCTTCTTCTCTTCCGGACACTTCACGGAATAGCTGGATCCCCGCATGCGCGGGGATGACACCGCAAGGGCCGACCATCACTTCGGCGCCACCGCCATCGGCTGGTTCGGGATCGCCGCGCGAATCTCGGGTGAATAGAGCGCTTCCACCTTTGTCGGCGGCAGGCCGAAGCGGCCGATGCCGTTGAGCCGCATCGCGTAGGACACGGTGAAGCGGCCGCGCGGCACCCATTCGAAATAGCCGCGCCACGCATCCTTGCCGCGTTCGACATAGCTGGGCTGGACGCCCTCTCCGCCTTCCGCCCCGGCCTGCGCGAACATGCCGGACTGGCCGCCGAGATTGCCAACGATCGTGGCGCCCGGCGGCACCGGATCGTTGACGACCACCCAGTTGCGATCGGCGGTGGCGTCGACGGTGATCGTCACCTTGATCACGTCGCCGCGCGTCGCCCGGCCCTTCACCTTCTGTTCGAGGAAGGCGACGGACTTGGTCATCCGGTAGCCCGCGAACAGCGCCTGGGTGAGCGGCACCGCCGCGCGCACCGAGACAAAGGCCCATGGCCCCGCCCCGCCCGCCTGACGCAGCGTCAGCGGCGTGCGCTGGGCGGGCAGCGCCAGGCTGAGCGGCGCGGCGCCCACCGCCTGCGGCCAGCCCCGGCTGAGGCTCTGGCCGCCAAGCGTGGCCGTCGTCGTGCCCGCGATCGCGGTCGCCGGATACAGCGCGGCGAATTTCTGCACCGCCACCGCGCCCCAGGCATTGGCCGGGGTGGTATCCCAATGGCCGCGCTGCTGGCGCGCGGCGGCGCCGACCATCATCTTCGGCGTCTCGTCCTGCCAGCCGGGCTTGCCCAGCGTCGCGATCAGCGCCTTCAGCACCATCTCGTCGCCCGAGGACATCATCCACCACGGCGCGCTCCTGGCGTCGGCCATGTCGATGCGCGTGCCTTCATACACCATGCGCTGGCGCAGCACCTGCTGCGCCTGTGCGCGGAGCTGCGCGGCATTGGGCAGGCCGGCGGTGCGATCCACCGCGACCATCCAGTCGACCAGCGCGTTCGTCGGCATGTCCTGCGGCGCCAGCCCGATCTGGCCGATCATCTGCGGCGTCGCCGCGCCGTTGCGCGCCAGCGCCGCGAGCGCCGCGATCCGCTGGAGCCGATCGTCGCCAGACCACGGCGTCTCGCGCCGCAGCCGCCCGTCGATCACCGCGGTCAGCGCCTGCACCATCCGCGCCTTCGCGCCCTCCGGGATCGCCCAGCCCGCCTCGGCGGTCAGCGACAGCACATAGGCGGTGAGCGCCTCCGATCCCTGAAGGCGGTCCACGGGGAAGTAGCGCAACAGCCCGTCGCTATCGAGATAGGCCGGGATCTCGCCCGAAAGCCTGCCCCACACGCCCAGATCGCCGAGCACCACCGCGCGCGACAATTGCTGTTCGAAGCAGTTGTAGGGATAGGCGGTCATATAGTCGCGCACGCCCGCCATGGGCGGCGCCAGCGTATCGGCCAGCCGCACATCGACGCTGCCCAGCCCCGGCAGCGCGCCCGCCGGCGCCGCGATCGGGATCTGCGTGCCCGCCTCGCCGATCCGGAAGATCGATGCGGCCCAGGTTTCGACGGGCACCGCCGGCGCCACCACTTGGCTGACGCTGATCCGGTCGAGCGGCTTGCCGGCGGCGTCGCGCACCTCCACCGTCCAGTCGAGCTTGTCGATCCCGGCGGGGGCGGGCAGGTTCCACGTCACCGGCGCGGCCGCGCCCGCCGGCAGCGTGACGGTGAGCGGCGCGCCCTTCGCCACGTCCGGATTGAGGAACACGTTCGCCGTCACCGTCATCGGCTTGTCCGACGCGTTGCGCAGCGTGAAGCTGGCGCCGTAATAATCGCCGGTGCGCACCAGCGGCGGCAGGCCGGAGAAGATCGTCAGATCCTGCGTCGTGCGGACCGAGACATCGCCCGTGCCGAACAGGTTGGGCCCGTCGGTCGCGATCGCGACCAGCTTGAACGACGAGAGCGAGTCCGAAAGCTGGACCGGGATCTTCGCATGACCGGCCGCGTCGAGCTTCACCCGCCCCTTCCACAGCAGCACCGGGCGGAAATCCTCACGGTTGAGCGCGGAGAGATCGCCGCCGCCGCCGCCGCCCGCCTCCACCGCCTTCTTGCCGAAATGCCGCTTGCCGACCACCTGGGTCTGCGCGGTCGAGGTCAGCACCGAAAGCGGGCGTTCGCCCATCATCGCGTCGATCAGCTTCCAGCTTTCATTGGGCGAAAGCTGGAGCAGCGCCTCGTCCACCGCGGCGAAGGCGATTTCGGCCTCGGTCGCGGGCTTGCCGCCCGGCCGCGTCACCGCGACATCGACATTGGCGGTGTCGCGGACCGCGTATTTGGCCTTGTCCGCCTTCACCTCGACACCAAGCCGATGGCCTTCCCACCCGACATTCACCTTGGCGATGCCCAGCCGGTAGCTCGGCTTGGCGAGATCGACCAGCGCGGTCGGCCGCGCGCCCTCACGCGAGAAGAAGGGCAGGTTCCAGCGCCGCGCGAGATCGGCCAGCCACAGCTTGAAGCCGCCGATGCGGCCGCGCACCGCCATCACCGATACGAACACGTCGGGGGCGTAGGCGCCGGGCATCTTCACCTCGACCACCGGATCCTTGCCCGACAATTCGGTGACGAAGCTGGACAGCACGCCTTCGCGCTCCACCGTCACCAGCGCGGTCGCGGAGCGGAAGGGCATGCGCACCTGGAACTTCGCGGTCTCGCCCGCCTTATAGTCCTTCTGTTCGGGGATCACGTCCATGCGATCGCCATTGTCGCCGCCGAACCACCAGTCGTCCTCGCCCGCCAGCCATACCGACGTGACCGCGCGCGCGACGTTGCCGTCATCGTCCTCGGCAGTCGCCACCGCATAGACCTCTCCCGAGACGCCGGGATCGAGCTGGCATTCGGCCAGTCCCTGCGCATCGGTGGTGACCGAGCAGTTCGCGTCGATCCGGGTCGTCCGCGCCTGATTGTCATAGGCGTAGAAGCCGCCGATCAGCCGCCGCCGCGCGGTCAGCACCTCGCGGCTGTAGAGCGCCACCTTGATCCGCTTGCCCTTGAGCGCCTGGCCCTCGGTATCGACGGCGACCAGCTTCAGCCGGAGATCGTCGTCCTTCATCATCCAGCCGTCGGTCTTGATGCCCAGCCGGACGGCGGAGGGGTAGAGCGCGATGGTGCGCGACGCGGTCAGGATCTCGCCATTGGCGTCCTCATAATCCATCTCCACCGTCATGTCGGTGATGTCGTCCACCGCCATCGGCACCTCGACCGTGGCCTTGGCCGTACCCTCGCCCGACAGCGTGATCGGCAATGTCTGCGCGGGCGGCAGCGGTTTCTCGATCGCCTCTCCGTCGCCGTTCAGCGGCACCGTGCCCTCGACCATGTCGCGCCCGCCGAAGCTCCAGCCCTCCCAGCCCTTGGGCGCGCCGCCGCTGCGGTTGAACGCGCTGCGCACGCGCACGGGCAGGCCGCCCGCGCCGCCGCCGGAGAGATAGCCGACGAACAGGTCCAGCGGCACCTGTTTGGGCCGCACCGCCGCCGTCTTCGGCGCGTCGATCGTCGCGCGCATCGTCGGTAGCCGGAATTCGTCGACCTTGATCGACTGGTTGGTCCAGATCGTCCGGTCCTTGGCGACCACCGATATGTCGTAGTCGCCCTGGGGCGCGCCCTGCGGCGCCGTCCATGTCGTTTCGCCGATGCCGTCCGCGCCGATGGCGAGCGGCAGTTCGAACTCGGTGCCCGATCCGCGATGGCTGAGCTTGAGCGTGCCGGCGAGGCCGCCGGCATAGCTGAAGCCCTCCGCCACCGGCTTGCGCAGGATGTGCTTCATGTTCACCGTCTCGCCCGCGCGCAGCAGCGTGCGATCGAAGATGGTGTGGAACAGGTCCGCATTCTCCTGCCAGCCATAGGGCAAGTCGAAATCATAGGGGCGGATGCCGCTGCCCCATTGGGTGAGGGTGAAGCTGAAATCGTCGCCCTTGCGCGCCGAGACCATCAGCGGATGCGGCGAATCGCCGCTGCCCTCACAACTGCCATAGGTTTCGGGCGATGGCAGCCCGCCCTTGATCAGCAGCCGCCCCTGCGCGTCGGTCTGCCCCTTGCCGAGCACCGCGCCCGAGCAGGAATCGGTCACCTGCACCGCCGCCCCGGCCACCGGCTTGCCGCTGTCGAGCGACGTCACCCAGGCGAGCGAGGCCGCGCGGCCCCATTTGAAATGGACGCTCATATTGGTGACGAGCGCGCCCGCCGTCACATAGCGCGGCGTGTTCCGGCCGAGCAGCGCGCGGCCCAGCGTGGGGCTCGCCAGCTCGACGACATAGAAGCCGGGCCTGGCGAGCGGGATGCCGACGACCTCGAAATCCTTGCCCTTGCCGGGCAGCGGCAGCTTCATCGCGGCGCCCTGCCCCGCGATCAGCGGCTTGGTGCCGGTATAGTTGACGTCGACATCCTCGCCGCCCCGCTTCTCGGTGCGGATCTCGGTCTCGCTCGCCTTTTCGATGTCGCGCAGCCACCGGGCGATCTGGCCGTCCGATCCGGCGACGCGCAGCGTGGCGCCGGTGACGCCCAGGTTGCGCCCCTGCAGCTCGGGCTCGACATTGCGCACGGTGACGGGCAGCGCGGCGGCGTCGCCCGCCTCGATGATCCCGAAATTGGCGGCGAACTTCACCAGCGGCGGCGGCGCGTCGAACCGCACGTCGAGCGGGAAGCGCTGCTGGTTGACGAGCGGACGGCCGCTTTCGTCCTTCAGGCTTTCCGGCAGCGTCACCTTCGCCGTGGTCGCGGCGGGCAGCGGCGGCGCGAAGCTCACCTGCGACACGGTCTGCGCGCTGCCCTTCTCCACTTCGGGCTTCAGCACCTTGCCGTCGGCCAGGGTGATGCGGATCGCCTGCGCCGCCGATTTCGCGATCGGCGCGGAGAAGCGGACAAAGGCCTTCTGCACCGGGCTGCACCCGGCCTGCGGATTGACCCGCGAACATTCGAAGCGCGCCTCGAACTGTTTGCGCACCGTGAAGTCGAAGCGCTGGTCGCGCCCGGCGAGCCGCCCCACGCCGGAGATGTTCTGGCCCCAGACCAAAGCCATGTCGCGGCCCGGCGGCAGCGGGCGGCGGCACTTGACCGCCATCACCGTCGACAGCGCCCTGGTGCGTTCGGCGGCATTGGCGGGCAGCGCCTGCGGCAAGCCGGCCTCGCTCAAGAAATTGGTGACCTCGTACCGGTCCGGCCCGAGCCCGGCGAGCAGCTCGCCCGCCACTTCGGGCTTCAGCACGTCGAGCGCGATCTTCTCGCCGACGCCGTCCACCGCGCAATAGCCGTTGGCGGCGACCGAGGCGGGATCGGCGCGCACATTGGTGGCGACCAGGAACGCCTGATCCTCCTCGATATCGCCGTCATAGCTGCCGGGCAGCACGGCGCGCACCGAAGGGCCGCCGGTATCGACGGTGAAATTGCGCGATCCGCCGATCGCCGCGCCGCCAAGCGTCTTCAGGTCGTCGTTGAGCGCGAAGGCGCAGGAAATGCCGCCGGGCAGCGCATTGGCGAATTCCCAGACCCAGGTCTTGGTGTCGATCCAGCGGCCCTGCCCGCCGACCGGGCAGGTGACCTTGGCGGGCGCGGTCGCGCGCGGATCGCCCAGCGCCACCATATCGTCCGAGAAGCGCATGGTGAACCGCTCGATCGCGCCGTCGCCGGTGCCCGGAGTCGCCAGCACCACCTGCGCGGTCTGGTCGCCCACCGCCGCGACGGGCGCGAGCGCAAGGGCAAGCACGGCGAAGCGCCACGACCGACTCAACATAAACGCCCTCCTCGCGAGACACCCCAAACTGACGCGAAGCCGCCGCCGAATCCAGCGAATATCCGAAATCCATTCAAGCCCTTGGCGGCGATGCGCGCCAAGCGCCACGCCACACCGGCGATTTTGTTGAGTCGGTTTACCGCGATTTTCGAGTCGTCCGATGATTCCATCGAACTGCAAATCGCTCTTCGGTTTGCCGCGATTTTCGAATCGTTCGATGATTGCATCGAACTGCAAATCGCTATGGGGCGGCGCTGCGGACTTTTCCGCGCCACGATTCCGGTCTACCCGCTGATCGGGAGATGGATCTTTATCTTCCCATCGCCAATCTTTCGGTCAACGCGCTGGTCATCATCGGGCTGGGCGGCCTGGTCGGCCTGCTTTCGGGCATGTTCGGCGTGGGCGGCGGTTTCCTTACCACGCCGCTGCTGATCTTCTACGGCATCCCCCCCACCGTCGCCGCCGCCTCCGCCGCCACCCAGGTGACGGGCGCCAGCGTCTCCGGCGTGTTCGCCCATGCCCGGCGTGACGGCATCGATTTCCATATGGGCGCGGTGATGGTGGTGGGCGGCGTGCTCGGATCGATCGCGGGCGCGGGCATTTTCCGCCTGCTCCAGGAGAGCGGCCAGATCGATACGGTGATCGCGGTGCTCTATGTCGTGATGCTGGGCGGCATCGGCGGCATGATGGCGCGCGATGCGGTGCGGACATTGGTGGCGATGCGCACCGGCACGCAGATCGCCGCGCGCAAGCGGCGCCACCATCCGCTCGTCGCCAGCCTTCCCTTGCGCTGGCGCTTCTATCGATCGGGCCTCTACATCTCGCCGCTCGCGCCGCTGCTGCTCGGCTTCGGCACGGGCATATTGACGATGCTGCTGGGCGTGGGCGGCGGCTTCGTGATGGTGCCGGCGATGCTCTATCTGCTCGGCATGCCGACCCAGGTGGTGGTCGGCACCTCGCTGTTCCAGATCCTGTTCGTCACCATGGCGGCGACATTGGTGCACGCGACGACGACCAAGGCGGTGGACATCGTGCTGGCCGGGCTATTGCTGATCGGCAGCGTGATCGGCGCGCAATATGGCGCGCGGCTGGCGCAGAAGATGAAGCCCGAATATCTGCGCGGCGTGCTCGCGGCGATCGTGCTGCTCGTCGCGATCCGCATGGCGCTGGGGCTGGGCTGGCGCCCGGACGAGATCTATTCGGTGATCGTCGAATGAGACGCGCCGCCGCCCTTTCGCTGTTCGCGCTGGCGCCGCTGCTGCTGGCCGCCGACAAGCCCGTGCTCGTCCCGGACGTGTCGCAGCGCGACGTGGAGATCCGCTACAGCTTCACCGGCGCGGAGCTGCTGCTGTTCGGCGCGATCCTCTATCCCGGCGGCAGGGTGCCCGCGAAACCCGCCGAGGTGGCGGTGGTGCTGCGCGGCCCGGTGCAGCCGATCGTCGTGCGCGAAAAGCAGAAGGTGGCGGGGATCTGGGTGAACGCGGAAAGCGTGCGCTTCCGTTCCGCGCCCGCCTTCTACGCGGTCGCCTCGTCGCGCCCGCTCGACCAGATGGTTGATGCGCGCACCGCCGCGATCTTCGAACTGGGGCTGGGCAATCTCCAGCTCTCGCCCGCCAATGTCGGCTCGCCAGGCGAACTCAGCCGCTTCGAGGACGGGTTGATCGACCTGCGCCGCCGCACCCTGCTCTACGGGCAGCGCACCAGCGGCGTCGAGATCACCGACGGCGTGCTCTATCGCGCCCGCCTCGTCATCCCCGCGCGCGTGCCGGTGGGCCGCTATACCGCCGAGACCTTCCTGATCCAGGACGGCCGCGTCATCGCGGGCGCAAGCCGCGACGTCGCCATCCGCAAGACCGGATTCGAAGGCTATGTCGCCGACGCGGCGGAACACAGCCCCGTCGCCTATGGCCTGTTCGCCACGGCGATGTCGGTGCTGCTCGGCTGGGCGGCCGGCGCGCTGTTCCGCCGCCGCTGAGCGGCCTCACGGTAAAACAATTCTTTACCCACCCGCGTTACAGCCGGCGCGGGGGGCGCTTGCGCCTTGGGGAAAGGATTTCGCATGACCGATTTCGCGGCGACGCAGGCCGGCCGGGCGCCGGCGGATGACGAGCAGGCCGGCGCGCCCGCGCGTCCGAAAAGCTTCGAGGGCGTCGAGATCGGCAAGGTGTTCGAGGTTTCGGGTTCCGGCGCGCGCATAGAGCTGGACGCGCCGATCCTGCGCCGCCTGGGCAATGACGAGGATCCCAGCATCGCGATGGCCGGCCAGGTCGGCAGCCAGATCAAGATGAAGGTCGGCCCGCTCTGGATCGTCGCCAATGTCCGCAACCTCAGCCTGGACAGCGCGGACAGCGACCTGATCATCGCGCAGATCGATTTCCTCGGCGAAGGCGGAGAGGCGCGCCTCACTGGCCGGCTCAGCCATTTCCGGCGCGGCATCACGCGCTATCCCGTACCCGGCACACGCGTCTATCCCGTCACCAGCGACGACATGATGCAGATGTACGCGGCCGACGAGATCCCGAATGTCGAGGTCGGCACCGTCTATCCCACCAAGGATATCCGCGCCGCGCTGTTCGTGGACGCGATGCTGGGCAAGCATTTCGCGCTGCTCGGCTCCACCGGCACCGGCAAGTCGACCTCTGCCGCGCTCATCCTGCACAAGATCTGCGACATGGCGCCGCAGGGCCATATCGTGATGATCGATCCGCACGGTGAGTATTCGGCGGCGTTCAAGACCAACGGCGCGCTCTACGACGTCGGCAACCTGGCCATGCCCTATTGGCTGATGAACTTCGAGGAGCATTGCGAGGTCTTCGTCCACACAAGGGGCAGCGAGGGCCAACTCGACCGCGACATCCTGGCCAAGTGCCTGCTCGCCGCGCGCATGAAGAACCGAGCGGCCGAAGGCATCACCAAGCTGACGGTGGATTCGCCCATCCCCTATCTGCTCTCCGATCTCACCACGCTGATCCAGAACGAGATGGGCAAGCTCGACAAGGCGGGCGACAGCGCCCCCTATATGCGGCTGAAGACCAAGATCGACGAGATCAAGACCGATCCGCGCTACAGCTTCATGTTCTCCGGCATGCTGGTGGCGGACAGCATGGCCGATTTCCTGGCGCGCATCTTCCGCCTGCCGGGCGACGGCAAACCGATCTCGATCATCGACGTGTCGGGCGTGCCTTCGGATATCACCGCCGTCGTCGTCGCGGTGCTCAGCCGCATGGTGTTCGACTATGCGATCTGGTCGCGCAACGAACCGCAGCGCCCGGTGCTGCTGGTGTGCGAGGAAGCGCACCGCTACGTGCCGTCCGAAAAGAACGCGGACGGTTCCTCGGTCGGCAAGATCCTCGGCCGCATCGCCAAGGAAGGGCGTAAATACGGCGTCTCGCTGGGGCTGATCACGCAGCGCCCGTCCGATCTGGCCGAAGGCGTGCTCTCCCAATGCGGCACGATCATCGCGATGCGCCTGAACAACGAACGCGACCAGGCCTTCGTGAAGGCCGCAATGCCGGAAGGCGCAAAGGGTTTCCTCGACACCATCCCGGCGCTTCGCAACCGCGAATGCATCATCTGCGGCGAAGGCGTCGCCATCCCCATCCGCGTCGCGCTCGACACGCTGGAGGAAGTCCGCCGCCCGGCCTCCAGCGACCCCGTCTTCACCAACCTCTGGCGCCAGAGCGGCGGCGAAGCCGAAATCCTCGGCCGCGTGATCAAGCGCTGGCGCTCGCAGGGCCGGTAACGCGGCGGGGCGTAACCCGCGCCGGTTTCCCTCTGCCCGTCCAGCACGTCACCCCAGCGAAAGCTGGGGTCCATGCGATGCCGCCAACATCCCCGAAACGGAAAGATCGCATGGGCTCCAGCCTCCGCTGGAGCGACAGGGATGTTGATATCCCGAAAAATGCCCACCCCACACGTCATCCCAGCCCATCGACTGATCGCCAGGGCGGGCGCTCAGGATGAACCTCGCCAAAGGCGAGGGCTGGGATCTTCCACCGGACAAAGCGCAATCTGGTCGGCAGACCCCAGCATGCGCTGGGGTGACGAACCGGGACGAGGATTCAAAAGAAAGGACTGTCGCGGGAACGGAACCGCCCCCTAAACCTCCAGCCGCGTCACATGCCCCATTTTCCGCCCGGCGCGGATCTCGTCCTTGCCGTAAAGGTGGAGATGCGCGGTGGGATCGGCCAGGATCTCCGCCCAGCCCTCCGCCTCGGCGCCGATCAGATTTTCCATCGTCACGCGCCGGCCGACGATATCGGTTGCGCCCAGCGGCAGGCCGCAGACCGCGCGGATATGGTTCTCGAACTGGGAGGTCAGCGCCCCCTCGATCGTCCAATGGCCGCTATTGTGCACGCGCGGCGCCATTTCGTTGAACACCGGGCCGTCGGGCGCAGCGAAGAATTCCAGCGTCAGCACGCCGACATGGCCCAGCGCCTCGCCCGCGCGGCGCGCGATCTCCCGCGCCTGTTCGGCCTGCGCGGCGACGAGCGGGCCGGGCGGCACGATGGAGGTGGCGAGGATGCCGTTCCTGTGCACATTGGTCGGCGCGTCCCAGAAGGCGCAGGCGCCGTCGGCGGCGCGGCACATCAGGATCGAGAATTCCGCCTCGAAATCGACGAACCCTTCCAGGATCGCGGGCTGGCGGCCGATCGCGTCGAACGCGGTGGCGATATCCGCGTCCGCCATCAGCCGCGCCTGCCCCTTGCCGTCATAGCCCAGGAAGCGCGTCTTCAGGATCGCGGGCAGGCCGATCTCCGCCGCCGCCGCCGCCAGGTCCGCCTGGTCGGACACCGCCCGCCACGGCGCGGTGCGCACGCCCAGATCGCGCATGAAGGTTTTTTCGGCGAGCCGGTCCTGCGCGGTCTTCAGGCTGGCGAAGCCGGGGTGCACGGGCAGCCGATCGGCCAGCGGCGCGAGCGCGGAAACCGGCAGATTCTCGAACTCATAGGTGACGACGTCGACGGCGCCGGCGAAGGCCGCCAGGCTCGCCGCGTCCTCATAGGGGGCGCGGGTGAAGCGCGCCGCCACCTCGGCGGCGACCGAATCGGCCTCCGGCGCATAGATATGGCAGCGATAGCCAAGCTGCGCCGCCGCCATCGCCAGCATGCGGCCAAGCTGGCCGCCGCCGATGATCCCGATCGTCGATCCCGGCTTCAGCGGATTCATTCGGGCGCTTCGTCCACGCTCGCGGTCTGCTTTTCGCGCCAGGCGTCGAGCCGGGCGGCGAGCGCCGCATCGCCATTGGCGACGATCGCGGCGGCCAGCAGCGCGGCATTGACCGCGCCGGCCCGGCCGATCGCCAGCGTGCCGACGGGGATGCCGGCGGGCATCTGGACGATGGAGAGCAGACTGTCCATGCCCTTCAGCGCCTTGGATTCCACGGGCACGCCCAGCACCGGCACGCGCGTCATCGCCGCCGTCATACCCGGCAGGTGCGCCGCGCCGCCCGCGCCCGCGATGATCGCGTGCAGCCCCCGCCCGGCGGCGGCCTTGGCATAGTCATAGAGCCGGTCCGGCGTGCGGTGCGCGGAAACCACGCGGCATTCATGCGCCACGCCCAGCGCCTCCAGCGTCTCGGCGGCGTGACGCATCGTCTCCCAATCGGATCGACTGCCCATGATGATGCCGATGATCGGCTGCGCTTCGGCCATTCCCCGTCCCGTCCAGAGCCCGCGAAGCACAGCCCCTTAACGGGGCCGGCCGACGGACGCAATCATCGCGGCGGAAATCCGCGCGATCGGGGGTAAAGCCAGCGCCGGCCCGTCACCCCAGCGAAAGCTGGGGTCTCCCATCGGATAAAGCGCGATCTGGTTGGCAGACCCCAGCCTACGCTGGGGTGACGTGTCGGACGGGATTCCAATGAATTCCCACCAACCCCAAAACCCACGTCACCCCAGCGAAAGCTGGGGTCCATGCGATGCCGTCAACACCACCGAAACGGAAAGATCGCATGGGCTCCAGCCTCCGCTGGAGCGACAGGGATATTGATATCCCGAGAAATGCCCGAACGAAAACCCTCTTGGACGGCCCCCTCAGCGCTCCGACAGATAATAGCGGTCCAGCGCCACCAGATCGTCATCCAGATCATACGCGATCGGCTGTCCCGTCGGGATTTCCAGCCCGGTGATCTCGTCATCGGGAATCGCGGAAAGATGCTTCACCAGCGCGCGCAGCGAATTGCCATGGGCGGAGATCAGCACGCGCTCGCCCGCCTTCAGCGCGGGGGCGATGCGGGCGTCCCAATAGGGGAGCACGCGCGCGATCGTGTCCTTCAGGCTTTCGGTGGCGGGTACGGCGATGCCGGCATAGCGGCGGTCGGCCGAGAGATCCCAAGGCGAGCCCGCTTCCATCGGCGGCGGCGGCACGTCGAAGCTGCGGCGCCAGATCTTCACCTGATCGTCGCCGTGCTTGGCGGCGGTCTCCGCCTTGTCGAGCCCGGTCAGCCCGCCATAATGGCGCTCGTTCAGGCGCCAGTCCTTCTCCACCGGCAGCCACAGCCGGCCCATTTCCTCCAGCGCCAGGTTGAGCGTCTTGATCGCGCGGGTCTGGAGCGAGGTGAAGCACTGGTCGAAATCCAGCCCCTTCTCCTTCATCAGCCGCCCGGCGGCGCGCGCTTCCTCCGCGCCCTTCTCGGTCACGTCCACGTCCCACCAGCCGGTGAAGCGGTTCTCCAGGTTCCAGGCGGACTGGCCGTGGCGGATAAGGACGAGCTGGGGCATGTTGGGACGAGGCTCCTTGGATCGATCCGGCGCCTTCTACCGATCGCCGCGCGAAGGGCAATGTTGTTGCGCGCCGCCCGCCGCCGTGGGAAGCCTCCGCCCGTCACCATCGAGGAGAAGGCATTTGGCGATCCAGCGGCGCACGCTTGTTCATGAAGGGCCGGGCGGCCCGTTCGAAGGGGTGGTGGCGTGGGACGACGCCGCCACCGCGCCGCGCCCCGGCGTGCTGGTGCTGCCCAATGTGCTGGGCCAGAAGGAGGCGGACAACGTCGTGGCCGAACGGCTCGCCGCGCTCGGCTATGTCGGTTTCGCCGCCGATGTCTTCGGCCAGGGCAAGCGCACCACGCGCCAGTCGCCCGCCCCCGCCCGATATATGGACGAGATGAACGCCGATCGCGCGCTGCTGCGCGACCGGCTCCACCGCTCGCTCGCCGAACTCAAGGCGCTCGACGAGGTGGACGCGGCGCGCACCGCGGCGATCGGCTTCTGCTTCGGCGGCAAATGCGCGATCGATCTGGCGCGCGGCGGCGCGGACCTGCTGGGCGTCGTCAGCTTCCACGGCGTCTATGATCCGCCACCCTTCGCCAATGTCTCGCCGATCCGCGCGAAGCTGCTCATCTGCCACGGCTGGGACGATCCGATCGCCCCGCCCGACGCGACGGTGGCGCTGGCCCAAGAACTCAGCGCCGGCGACGCCGACTGGCAGATCCACGCCTATGGCCGCACCGCCCACGGCTTCACCGACGAAACCGCCAACATGCCCGAACGCGGCGTGGTCCATCAGCCCGATTCGGCGCGGCGAAGCTGGAAGGCGATGCGCGATTTCCTGGAGGAACTGTTCGGCTGACCGGGGGAGGTGCCCGTTCGGGCCGAAAGCAACCGGCACACCCGGCGTTGGTGACGGAACAGGATTCAACCAGTCCCCGCCAACCCCAAAACCCGCTCGGGCTGAGCCTGTCGGGACGAAGTCGGCCGTAGGCCAACCCCTGCCCTTCCTTGACCCCGAAAGAGAAGAACAGGGCTTCGACAAGCTCAGCCCGAACGGTGTTGATGGCATACGCCATCCCGACCACCGGCTCAGCCCGAACACCCGCTCAGCCCCCCCCGGGCCCTCACCCCATTTCGTCGATCATCGCCGCCAGATTGTCGAGGCAGGCGCGCGCCAGCGCCTTGCTGCGTTCGGGGGACCAGCCCTGCACCGGATCGGGCGCGCCGAAATTGTCCTTGAACGGCATTTCCAGCGTCATCGAGATCGCGCCGAACCGTTCCGCCAGATAGGGCGTGGACATCGACAGGTTCGCCTGTCCGGGCCGCGACACCACATAGCCCAGCCGCGTCTGGAAATCGGGGGTGCGCGCCGCCAGCGTATCGCGGAACTTGAAATAGAGCCCGCCCTGCGCCTCGGTCCATGAAGGGATGCCCTCGAACCCGGCCATGAAGGCGGCGGGGATCGCCTCGTCGCCATGCACGTCCATCGCGAAATCCACGCCGGTTTCGGCCATCGCCGCCACCACCGCCAGCACTTCCGGGCTCTGCTCCGCGCTGGGCGCGTGCCATTCGCGGTTCAGGTTCACGCCCACCGCATTGGTGCGCAGATGGCCGCGCGCGGCGCCGTCGGGGTTCATGTTGGGCACCAGATGGAAGGTCGCCTTGTCGCGCAGCGCCGCCGCCACCGGATCGGCGGGATCGACGAGCTTTTCCAGCGCGCCTTCCATCCACCATTCCGCCATCGTCTCGCCCGGGTGCTGGCGCGCATAGAGCCACACCTGCTTCGCGCCCGTGCCCAGGCGCAGCAGGTCCAGCGCGCGCCCGTCGATCGTATGGCCCAGCACCCTGTGCGAAACGCCGGGCAGCGCCGCCATGCGTGAAACCAGCGCGGCGTGCCGGTCGCTCGAATAGGGCGCGAAATAGGCGAGCCACAGCGCGTCGCCCTCCGCGCGGACGCGGATGGTCAGCACCCCGTCGGCATAATCGGTATCCGCCTGATGCCAGCTCTCGTCGTCATGGCTGGCGCGCGCCTTGTAATCGGGCCAGCCGCCCGGATAGGCGGCGCCCCCGCCGTTCACGATGCGCAGCGTCAGATCGCGCCCCGCCGCGCCCGAGACGCGGAAATAGAACCATTGGTAAAAGTCGGACATATGATCGGGCACGATCTCGAGATCCGCCCGGTCGCCCTCGATGGCGACAACCCTGATGTTGCCGCCGTCGAAATCGCTGCTGATGCTGAACGTCATTTGACGGTGATAGTGCGCCCCGACTCTCCGGGAAAGTCCCTGAACAGGCCCGCCGCCAATTTGCCCGCGGCGATGCCCGGCTGCGCGGCGGGGGCGTTTTCGCGCGCGTCGAGCTGCGCGCGCCCTTCCCACACCACGTCGCCGCCCGCGCGGCGCTTCAACTGCACGCGCAATTCGGTGACGACGCTGCCCTTGGGCCGCCCGCCCAGCGTGATGCCCACGCCCACGCCAACGCCGCCGCCATAGCTGCCGCCGCCGCCGCCGATCCCCACCGATACGGGGGAACGCCGCGCCATCGCCTCACGCGTGTCGCGCGTCACATGGATCACCGCGGCATATTGGCCGCCATCCGCGCCCGCCGCCGGAAAGCCCAGCCGCGTCAGTTCGCCCTGCACCGCGCTGGCATAGGTCTGGAATTCCATGCTGTCGTCGGCAACGAAGGGCTCGACGCGCACCGCGCCGGGCGCGATCGGCTGGTTCAGGTGAAAGCGCGTCACCTGCACCGTCGGCAGCGCCGTGGCGCAGCCCGAAAGCGCCAGCACCGCGCCGATCATCAGGGCCTTGGCCATATGGGCCTTCCGCGCCGGGGCCTTGAAGAACGGTGCCGTCATTTCGCATTCCTTTTTACACGACTCGCCGCCACCACAACGAACGGCGCGGCGATTCTGCCTCAAAACCCGCCGCCGCGCCAATATGGCCCGGAACGGTTCACGGGTTGCTTACCAAATCCCGCTAGCGTCGCGGCATGAACATGCAGACCCCGCTTCTCGCGCGGCGGAAGGCGCGGCGCCGCATGCCGGTGCTGGTGACCGGCGGCGCGGGCTATATCGGCAGCCATGCCGTGCTCGCGCTGCTCGATTCGGGCTGGCCGGTGGTGGTGCTCGACGATCTTTCTACGGGCTTTCGCGACGCGGTCGATCCGCGCGCGGCCCTCGTCCAGGGCGATGTCGGCGATATCGCGCTGACGCGCGCCACGCTGGCCCGGCACAAGATCGCGGCGATCATGCATTTCGCGGGATCGATCATCGTGCCCGAATCGGTGGCCGATCCGCTCAAATATTATCGCAACAACACCGCCAACAGCCGCGCGCTCATCGAAAGCGCGGTGGCCGAAGCCGTGCCGCACTTCATCTTCTCCTCCACCGCCGCCGTCTATGGCGTGCCGTCGGACCATCCGGTGACGGAGGAATGGCCGACGCGGCCCGCCAATCCCTATGGCACGTCGAAGCTGATGACGGAGCTGATGCTGGCGGACACCGCCGCCGCGCACGCCATCAACTATTGCGCACTGCGCTATTTCAACGTCGCGGGCGCCGATCCGGACGGCCGCGCCGGCCAGTCGACGGCGGGCGCCACCAACCTGATCAAGGTCGCGACCGAGGTGGCGGCGGGCGCGCGCGCGCGGCTGGACGTGTTCGGGGATGATTATCCCACGCCGGACGGCACGGGCGTGCGCGATTTCATCCATGTCAGCGATCTGGCGGACGCGCATGTCCGCGCGCTGGAGCTGCTGGTGGAGGATCCGGCGCGCAGCCATGTGCTCAATTGCGGCTATGGCAGCGGCCATTCGGTGCGGCAGGTGATCGCGGCGGTGGAACGCGCCAGCGGCCGCCCGGTCGCGCACCGCATCGTCGCGCGCCGCCCCGGCGATATCGCGATGATGGTGGCGGACAACGCGGCGCTGGTCGAACGCGCGGGCTGGCAGCCGCGCTTCGACTCGCTCGACAGGATCGTCGCCGATGCGCTCGCCTGGGAAGCCAGGCTCGCGAAAAGCCGCGCGCGAGACTTGACTTCCGCCTGACCGCGACATAGGGCGACGCCTCGTTTTTCCTGATAAATCGATAAGCCGGAAGCGTTTCGCCATGAAGATCCGCAATTCACTCAAGTCGCTCAAGGACCGTCACCGGGACAACCGCGTGATTCGCCGCCGCGGCCGCACCTATGTGATCAACAAGATCAACCGCCGCTTCAAGGCCCGCCAGGGCTGAAGCATCGGTCGGGCGCCCAGGCGCCCGGTCCCTGATCCTCGTCGAGCGCCCCACCCCACCGGGTCGGGCGCTCGATGCGTTTGTGCGCCCTGCATTCGGGTGAGGACGGTCTGCAAATGGCGCCGCCCTGCGCTTCCGGTGCTCACGGACTGAAGTACGCTGCGCGCCGGTTCTCAGGCGGCACCATCTTCGACTCGGCCTGACCCGAATGCGAATCGGGGGGCACCGGCCCATTCCCCTCCGTCCAACACGTCATCCCAGCCCTTCGACTGCCCGCCAGGGCGGGCGCTCAGGACAGGCCTCGCCTTTGGCGAGGGCTGGGATCTCCCACAGGATAAAGCGCGATCTGGTTGGCAGACCCCAGCCTGCGCTGGGGTGACGTGTTGGGGTGACCGCCGGGATGGGCATCAGCAGCCCGAACGGATGTCATCGGCCGCAACACCGATCCGGCACGCTCAGCCCGAACGGAGTGTCATTCCCCCCACGCAAATTACCGGTTCCCGATCGCGCCCCAAAGCGGCACGATAGCGGGCCAGGCGCCAAGGGAGGGCAAGCGTTGACACAGGAATCCGCCACGGGCGAGACCCGCTGGAGCGCCGTGCGCGCCTCCGTCGCCGCATTTCGCGCGCAGATCGACAAGACCGGCCTGTTCCCGGATCTGAAGGGAGAGGCCGGCCGCGCGCTCCGCAAATCGGTGCGCGAGGATGGGCAGCTCACCAAATCCTATATGCTCATGTGCGGCCTGTCCGCCGGCATCGCCGCGCTCGGCCTGCTGCAATCCTCCACCGCCGTGGTGATCGGCGCGATGCTGATCTCGCCGCTGATGGGGCCGATCGCCAGCATGGGCTTCGGCTTCGCCTCGCTCGACGGCCGCCAGATCCGCGATTCGGTGAAGGTGATCGCGATGGGCGCCGCCATCGGCATCCTCACCGGCATCCTGCTCACCTGGCTCAGCCCGATCCGCAACGCCACGCCGGAAATCATCGCGCGCACCGAACCCACGCTGCTCGATCTCGCCGTGGCGGTGCTTTCGGGCATCGCCGGGGCCTATGCCACCGTCCAGCAAAAGGGAGCGACGGCGATCGGCGTCGCGATCGCCACCGCGCTGATGCCGCCGCTGGCGACCGTCGGCTACGGCCTGGGCGTCGCCAATATGAGCTTCGCGTTCGGCGCCTTCCTGCTGTTCCTCACCAACCTTGCCGCGATCGCCTTTTCCTTCGCGCTGATCGCGCGGCTGAGCGGCGCGGCGCGGCCGATCGCCAAGGTGGAGATCACGCCGCGCTATGTGCTGGCGGGGCTCGCCGCCTTCGCGGTGCTGGCGATCCCGCTGGGCGTCACGCTCTACCGCGTCACGGCGGAGGCCAAGGCGCAGACGACGGTGCGCCGCCTGCTCGCGCAGGAACTGAAGCTCAAGCCCGTGAATATCGCGCAATTGCAGGTGCGCTGGCCGCTGCGGGGCAGCCCCTCGGTCGATGCCGTGATCGTCGCCCCGCGCTACGCCAACGACGCGGAGGATCGGCTGATGCGCGCGCTGGAAGCCGAATGGGGCGAGCGGCCGAGCCTGAACCTGCAACAGGTGGTCGCCGCCGATCTCCAGGCGCAGACGCGCGCGATCGTCGACGCCGCCGTGGAGACCTCCGCCGCGGGCATCGTGCGCGACGTGCCGCCGCTCACCGCGATCCGCGAGGCGATCGGCCTGCCCACCCAGGCGCTGTGGACCAACCGCGCCGAACGCACCGTCCAGATCGTGCCCTTCGCCGCCGAAGGCTGGGGCTTCGGCGATTATCGCGAGATCGAGAAGGCGGCGGCGCAGGCGGGCGGCGGGTGGAGCGTGCGCGTCATCCCGCCCGTCCAGCCCCGCATCACCGTGCCCGTCGCGCTGAAGGACGGCGCGCCACAGCCGGGCGCCGCGCTGGACGACGCGGTCTGGGCGATCGAGCGCTGGGGCGTGCAGGGCCTGAACGTCGCCGGCTTCGCGGGCGCCAACGCGTCGGACGCGGACAGGGAAACCGCCGCCGCGCTCTCCCGCTATGCGGTGGAAACGCTGGCGAAGGCGGGCATCAAGGCGAACGCCACCCCGCCCGCCCCCACCCAACGCCCCCGCACGGCGGCCAGCGGCGTCGAGTTCGAAGTGGTCCGGCAACCGAAACGCGCGGCGGCGGCGGTGGTAGCGGCGGAGTGAGTCGGGGGGTATCCGCCCGCCCCGTCATCCCGCCACAAAAGCCACCACCCGCGTCACCCCGGCGAAAGCCGGGGTCCATGCGATGCCGCCAACGCCACCGAAACGGAGAGATCGCATGGGCTCCAGCTTTCGCTGGAGCGACATGTGGGTGATGCATGGGATTGGCATCCATGGCCAACACCCGCTCGGGCTGAGCCTGTCGGGACGAAGTCGGCCGCAGGCCAACCCCTGTCCTTCCTGAACACCGCAATAGAAGGACAGGGCTTCGACAGGCTCAGCCCGAACGGAGTATGAGGGCTGGCGCTTTATCCCGACAGGCCCGACAGGCCCGGCGCCCCCGCCCCCGCCTCAATCCGCGAGCCGGTAGTTCTTCAGTTCCTCGCCCGTCAGCCGCACGACATGGAGCACATTGGTCGAGCCCGGCGTGCCGAAGGGGACGCCCGCCATCAGGATCACGCGGTCGCCGGCGCCCGCGATGCCCTGGCGCAGCGCCATGCGCTTCGATTTCGCCACCATCTCCTCGAACGAGGCGACGTCGCGCGTGCGCACGGCGTGCACGCCCCACAACAGCCCCAGCCGCCGCGCGGTGGAGGTCTTGGGCGTCAGCACCAGCAGCGGCACGCTCGGCCGTTCGCGGGCGATGCGGCGCGGGGTGGAGCCCGAACTGGTGAAGCAGATCACGGCGGAAGCGGAGACGGTGGCCGCGATCTGGCCCGCGGCCTCCGCCAGCGCGTCGGCGGTGGTGGGGTCGGGCCGGGTCTCGGTGAAATGGATGCGGTCGGCATAGGCGGGGTCCGCCTCCACCGCGCGCGCGATCTTGTCCATCATCGCCACCGATTCCTCGGGCCAGGCGCCCGCGGCCGATTCGGCGGAGAGCATCACCGCGTCCGCCCCGTCATAGACGGCGGTCGCCACGTCGGAGACCTCGGCGCGCGTGGGCGTGGGCGCGGTGATCATCGATTCGAGCATCTGCGTCGCCACCACCACGGGCCGGCCGAGCCGCCGCGCGGATTCGACGATGCGCTTCTGAAGCGGCGGCACTTCCTCCGGCGGCAGCTCCACGCCCAGGTCGCCGCGCGCCACCATCACCGCGTCCGCCAGTTCCAAGATGCCGTCCAGCCGCTCGATCGCGGCGGGCTTCTCGATCTTGGCGAGCAGCGCCGCCTTGCCGCCGATCAACTGGCGCGCCTCCGCCACGTCCTCCGGCCGCTGGACGAAGCTGAGCGCGATCCAGTCCGCGCCCTGTTCCAGCGCGAAGCTCAGGTCCTTGCGGTCCTTCTCGGTCAGCGCGGCCATCGGCACGATCACGTCGGGCACGTTCAGGCCCTTGTTGTCGGAAAGCTTGCCGCCGGTTTCCACCACCGTCTCGATCCGCGCCTTTTCCACGGCGCGCACGCGCAGCACCAGCTTGCCGTCGTCCAGCAGCAGCCGCGCGCCGGGCTCCAGCGCCGCGAAGATCTCGGGATGCGGCAGGTTCACGCGCGTCGCGTCGCCCGCCGCCTTGTCGCGATCGAGGATGAAGGCGGCGCCGGTTTCCAGCATGGTCGATCCGCCGGCGAAGCGGCCCACGCGCAGCTTCGGCCCCTGCAGGTCCACCAGGATCGTCATCGGGCGGCCCAGGTCGCGCTCCAGCTCGCGGATCGCCGCGATCACCTTCGCATGGCCGTCATGGCTGCCATGGCTCATATTGATGCGGAAGGCGTCCGCGCCCGCCAGATAGAGCCTGCGGATCATCTCTGGCGTGTTGCTGGCGGGGCCAAGCGTCGCGAGCACGCGAACCTTGCGCTGGCGGGGGGCGATTATGCTGGTCACATGGGCTCCGGGATTGTCCGCTATGGGGCTTAGCTCTTATGTCCGAGAGATCAACGCCCTTGTCGCGCCGCCCCCGTTTCGGCGCGCCATGGGCCACAGCGGAGAAAAGACGATGACACTCGACGAAATCGACGATGCGGTGGCGGCCAAGGCGTTTCGTCGGCTGGTGCGCCATCTGCGCCATCGCACCGACGCGCAGAATGTGGACCTGATGGGGCTGGGCGGTTTCTGCCGCAACTGCCTGGGCGACTGGCTGGCGGAAGCGAGCGGCGGCGCGTTCGACAAGGCGGCCGGGCGCGAGGCGGTCTACGGCATGCCCTATGCCCAGTGGAAGGCGACGCACCAGCTTGAGGCGACGCCCGAACAGATCGCGCGGATGGAGGAAAGCATGAAGCGCAACCACCGCGAGGAGATGCTGGACGAGGCGCTGGACGACAGCTTTCCCGCCAGCGATCCGCCATCGATGACGATGCCGTCGCACGACTCTTGAGCCCGGCCCCGCGCTCGCCTAACAGCACCGTTCAATCGAACCGGAGAATCACATGAGCGACAATGTCGCAGCCGATCAGTTGCGGCTGTTCATCGAACGCGTCGAGCGGCTGGAAGAAGAAAAGAAGGGCATCGCCGACGATATCCGCGACGTCTATGCCGAAGCCAAGGGCAACGGCTATGACGGCAAGATCATGCGCCAGATCGTCCGCCTGCGTAAGATGCAGCCCCATGACCGCCAGGAAATGGAAGCGCTGCTCGATACCTACAAGGCGGCGCTCGGGCTCGACTGAACCCAAGCCATAAGGAGCCGACGATGATTCTCAGCACCACCACCGCGATCGAGGGACGGCCGGTCAGCGCCTATCTCGGCATCGTGACCGGAGAGGTCATCGTCGGCGCCAATATCTTCAAGGATCTGTTCGCCAGCGTGCGCGATATCGTGGGCGGCCGATCGGGCGCCTATGAAGGCGCGCTGCGCGACGCCCGGCGCGAGGCGTTCGGCGAGCTGAAGGCCGAAGCGCGCGATCTGGGCGCGGACGCGGTGATCGGCATCGACATCGATTATGAAGTGATCGGCCAGAACGGATCGATGCTGATGGTCTCGGTGTCCGGCACGGCGGTCAAGCTGGGCTGAGCAGGCGTCTTCCAGGACCAATCGACATTCAGTTCAGACCGAGTCGGGCCGCAGGCGACCGCTTCATGCGGTCAATATGGTGATTTTTCGTGACCCGGAGCGCAGCGTACTTATCGTACGTGAGCACCGGAAGCACGGAAAAGCGCCATTTGCAGGCCGGTATGGGCTGAATGCCGATTGGTCCTAGCCGACCAGCGCCGACAGGCCACCATCGACGCAGAGCGCCTGCCCCGTGACATAGCGGGACGCATCGGACGCGAAGAAAACCGCCGGGCCCGCGATATCGCGGTCGGGATCGCCCAGCCGGCGCATCGGCACGCGCGCGGTCAGCACATCACCGCGTTCCGCCAGCGTGGCATGCGTCATCCGGGTGGGCATCCAGCCGGGCAGGATCGCGTTGACCCTCAATCCCAACGGCCCCCATTCGGCCGCGAGATTCTTGACCAGATTGATCTGCGCGGCCTTCGTCGCATTATAGGCGACCGTCGGCACATCATCGGGCGACACCCCGCCCAGCCCCGCGATCGATCCGATCATGACGATCGAGCCCTTGCCGCGATCGATCATCGCGCCCGCCGCGACGGCGCGGGTGAGCGCCCAGGTTCCGGTGAGGTTGATCCGGACGACCTTGTTCCACCCTTCCAGCGGATAGGATTCGGCCGGCGCGCCCCAGCTCGTGCCCGCATTGTTGAACAACACGTCGATCGGGCCGAGGCGGCGGCCGATATCGGCGACGAACGCCTCCGCGCCGTCGATATCCGCCAGATCATGGACAAGGCCGAGCGCGTCGATGCCGTCGGCGCGCAAGTCGTGCTCGGCCTCCGCCGCGCCCTCGGCGGATCGCCCGGTCACGACAAGGCGGGCGCCCTCGCGCCCAAGCGCGCGGGCGATCCCGAGGCCGATGCCGCGCGTCGCCCCGGTGACGAGGCATATCTGTCCGGCGAGCGTGCCCATTCAGCCCCCCTGCGTGCGCGCGCGTGAATTGAAATGGCCGATCCGGTCGATCGGCGCGCCCTCCGCCCCGAAGGGATAGGGATTTTCGAGCCCGACCAGATGGCGGAAGCGCACGGGGTTGCGCGCCAGCGCCGCCTCGCTCACCCGTTCGCGATACCATTCCTGGGTCTGCATGTAGATGCGGCAGAAATAGAGGATCAGGTTGACGCGCAGCCCCGGCACCTGCCGTGGAAAGGCGCCATGCCAGGTGTTGCCATGCCATATGACGAGCGATCCCGCCGGTGCGGTCACCGGCGCGAACCGGTCGATATCGGCCGTCTCCCGCATGGTGGGCGGACGGCAGAATTTGTGGCTGCCGGGCCAGAAGGCGAGCGCGCCCCGGTCGCGATCATAGTCGGTCAGCAGCCAGGTGGCGTTGGCGACCTGGGCATAGGCCGGATAGGGCGCGGGCACCATCGCGCTGTCCGAATGCAGGATCAGATGATCGGCGCCCGGCCCCTTGAGGATCGAGTTCATGCTGCTCAGCACGCAGCTTTCGCCGAGCAGATAGGTGATCAGCGCCAGCACCGTCTCGTTCATCATCGCCTGTTCGAAGATCGGATCCTCGAGCAGCAGATAGAAGAGATGCTGGCCCCAGGCCGATCCGCCGGCATGGCTTTCGGCATTGGCGGGGTCGAGCGTCCGGCCGGCACGCCGCCCGGCGATCGCCAGCACCGTGCGCAGCAGCGCATCGGCGAAGCCCGGCGGCGCGGCGCGGTCCGGCTCGACGATGGTGAAGCCATAGCTGTCGAGTTCGGCGGCATGACGCTCCAGCCCCAGCCGGCGCGGTTCGGCGAGCGGATCCCTGAACCGGTCCGGCGCCTCGCCCGCGGCCAGCGTGGCCGCGACGCTTGTCGTTGATGTCATGTCTCGGTCCTTCAGAACTTGACCAGCATTTCGGCGCCATAGGTGCGCGGCGCCCCCAGCGACTGCGCGACCTGGCCGGGCACCACGGCGCCCCGGAAGCGGTTGGTCACATAGGTCTCGTCGGTCAGGTTGCGCGCCCAGGCGGACAGGCGCCACGCGCCGCTTTCGGGGCCGATGCCGATCCGCGCATTGAGCAGGGTCAGCGCGGCGGAGGCATAGGCGTTGTCCGATGCGAAGAAGAACCGGCTGCGATGGTTCGCCTCGCCGCGCAGGAAGAGCTGGAGGCCGCCGCCAAGCGGCTGCGTCCATTCGAAGGCCCCGCTGATCGTGCTCCTGGGCGCAAGCGGCAGCCTGTTGCCGGTATAGTCCGCCCCCGCCGCGGTCGCGTTGGGATAGGATTTGAAGACCGCGTCGGCATAGCCGTAGCTGGCGGTCAACTGAAGCTGGCGGACCGGCAGCGCCGAAATCTCGATCTCGAACCCCTTGCTGCGCGCCTTGGCCGCGTTCGAGGTCTGGAACTGCGCGATCCCCCCGCCCGTGGAGATGAGCTGGTTCTGCTGGAGATCGGTGTAGTCCATGTAGAAGATCGACGCGTTGACGCGCAGCCGGCTGTCCAGAAACTCGCTCTTCAGGCCCAGTTCGTAATTATTGACCGATTCGGGCCGATATTCCGCGCTGTTGGTGGGCGTGACGGAAAAGACGTTGAAGCCGCCCGATTTATAGCCCTGGCTGAACGTCGCATAGGCGAGCAGCTTCTCGCGCGGGCGCCATTCCATGCTGACGGAGGGCGAAACCTTGCCTTCGCTGCGCTTCAGGCGGCGCGGCGCGATGTTCGCGGCGATCACGCCGAACGGATCGCCGGTCTGCTCGAAATCGAGCGTCTTGCGTTCGTGCGTGTAGCGCAGGCCCGCCGCCAGGCTCAGCCGGTCGGTGAAGCGATAGACCGCGCGCCCGAACGCGGCATAGCTGTCGGTATCGACATCGGCCTGGATCGTCGCGTTCGTGCGCGCCGGATAGATGCCGAGATCGGGGCCGATCACCACCAGCGACGTCGTGTCGAGCGACTGATGATAATAATAAAGGCCCGCCACATAGCTGAACCGATCCGCGACATCGCTGGCGAAGCGCAGTTCCTGCGAGAACTGGCTCTGGCGCTCGCGGATGCCCGTGTCGAGCATGTCGAGCACGGTATAGTCATTGTCCTGGATATTGTTCCACTTATAGCCCCGGATCGCGGTGATCGAGGTCAGCGTGCCGCCGCCGGTCCGCAGGTTGAACTCGCCCGACGCGCCATGGACGTCGCGGTTCTGCGTGGTGTCGGTCGATTGGGCGACCCTGCGGTCGAAGGGATCGGCATCGGCGAAGGGCGCGCCGGTGAAGGCGCCATTATTGTAGATATCATAGGCGCCGGAATGCGTGCGATCGCGCGAGATGTCGCCGCGCAGCGCGAAATCCCAGTCGCCGCCCGGATCATAGACCAGGGTGAGCCGCCCGCCGAGGCCGTCGAGATCGTCGAGCCGCGTGCCGGTGGCGATGTTGCGGACCATGCCGTCGCGGCGATCGAGCGACACCGCCGCGCTGGCGAAGAGCGCGCCGGACAGGGGGCCGCTGACCACCGCGTTCGCGCGGATCGCGTCATAATCGCCATAGCTGATGCTGGCCGCCGCGCGCGCATCGGCATTCGGGCGGCGGGTGAGGATATTGACCGCGCCGGCGATGGTGTTGCGGCCGTAAAGCGTGCCCTGCGGCCCGCGCAGAACCTCGATCCGCTCAAGATCGAACAGGTTCGAATTGATGGTCGCGGCGCGCCCCATATAGACGCCGTCGACATAGACGCCCACGCTCTGGTCGAGCCCGGGATTGTTGAGGTCCGCGGAAATGCCGCGGATCGCGATCGCGGTGGTGCGCAGCTCGCGCGGCGCGACATAGACGTTGGGCAGCGCGTTCGAAATATCCTCGACGCGCCCCACGCCCGCATTCTCCAGCGTCTTCGCGGTGAGCGCGCTGATCGAAAGCGGCGTATCCTGAAGGCCCTGGGTGCGCCGCTGCGCGGTCACCAATATCTCTTCCAGCTCATTATCCGCGCCGCCGGCCAGCCCCGCCCGTTCCTGCGCAAACGCAGGCCCGGATGTCATGGCGATGGCCAGGACAAGGCAGCTTCCGCCCAAACGCACCATGTTCGCGATCCTCATTGTCTGAACCCCCCCAATCCGAGCGGCAGCCGCCGGCGGTTCCGGTCGGCCGGGAGAAACCCTGCTCGGCATGGGCGCAATGGAACGGCGATTACCGCTTTCAGTCAAGGAAAAAATGAGTATGATCTCAACTTCTATAAATGGGAGGACCAAGATCATGCGCCACTTCTGGTTTTCGACCGCCGCCATCGCCACGGCCTGCGCACTCGGCGGACCGGCGGCAGCGCAGGAGGGACAGGATCAGGCGGCGGGGATCGACGCGAACGAGGACATCATCGTCACCGCGCGCAAGACCCGCGAACGGTTGCAGGATGCGCCGATCTCGATCACCGCGCTGACCGCCACGGAACTGCAACGGCGCGGGATCGACAGCCTGGCGGACGTGGCGAAGGTCACGCCGGGGCTGAACTATGGCGAGTTCGGAGACCTCAAACTCTCCCCCACCTCGTTGCGCGGCGTGGTCGGCTCGGCGGGCTCGGCGGGCGCCGATCCCGCCGTGGGCTATTATGTCGACGAGGTCTTTGTCGGGCAGGGCGCGGGCGCCAATCTGGACCTGTACGATATCGCGCAGGTCGAAGTGCTGCGCGGGCCGCAGGGCACGCTGTACGGGCGCAACACGATCGGCGGCGTCGTCAACATCACCACCGAAAGGCCGGGCGACGAACTCAAGGCCTCGTTCGGCGGAATCTTCGGCAATTACGATCGCATGCGGCTCGCCGGCTCGCTCTCCGGGCCGCTGGTGGAGGGGCTGCTCAGCGCCAAGATCGCTTTGGTCCGCGATGTCCGCGACGGATATGAACGCAACATCTTCCTCAACCGCGACGTCAACGATCACGACGTCTGGTCCGGCCGCGCGCAGCTCCTCTTCACGCCCGCGCCCGATACCGAATTGCTGCTGAGCGTCGACCATGCCGAAGCGCATCAGGAAACGCTGGTGTTCGAAACGCTGCGCTACAATCCGGCGGCGCTGGTGACGCAACTGCTCCAGGCGCAGGGCTACGCGCTCAACGCCGATCCGTTCGACCGGCGCGTCATCGCCAACGCGCCCAGCGAGGAACGGCTGCATTCCACGGGCGTATCGGCGAATTTCAAGACCCGGCTGGGCGGCATCGATATCGTCAACATCGCCGCCTATCGCGAACATGATTATTACAGCCGCACGGACACGTGCCGGTGCCAGCTCGCCATCACCTATGACGGCGATCCGGAGCGGGTGAAGCGCTTCTCCAACGAACTGCGCGTCAGCGGCGAAATCGGGCGGCTCAGCCTGCTGGGCGGCCTCTATTATCTCGATCAGGACACCGACAATCAGAGCTTCATCGAACTCGGCTCCGCGACCGCGGCCATTTTCGGCGACCCCAGCCTGACCGGCTCGATCATCGGCTCGACCGGGCGGCTCAAGACGATCAGCAAGGCGGTCTTCGCCAGCGGCACGCTGGCGCTGGGCGACCGCATCGACGTCACGATCGGCGCCAGATACACGCATGACAGCAAGCGCATCCGCTATGTCCAGACGGACCCGCTCTCGATCCTCGGCGGCAGCGCCACGATCGTCGCGAAGGACAGTTGGGGCCGGCTGACGCCCAACGCCAATATCCGCTTCCGCATCTCGCCGACGCTGATGACGTATCTGACCGCGTCGAAGGGCTTCAAGAGCGGCGGCTTCAACGATGCGCTGGGCGACGCCAACGGCATCGCGTTCGGGCCGGAATCGCTCTGGAACTACGAAGCCGGGCTCAAGGCCGAATTGTTCGACCGCCGCGTTTCGGTCAACGCCGCCGTCTATGCGATGCGCTGGAACGACATCCAGATCACCACGCAGAATCCCGCGACGACCTTCTTCAACCCGATCATCCTCAACGCCGGCCGCGCCCATAGCCGGGGCATCGAGATCGAGATCGACGCGCGGATCAGCGATCGGCTGCGGCTGGGCGGCAACCTCGCGGTGCAGGACGCGAAATATGAGGAAGGGCTGCTGCCGAACGGGCGGCCGCTGCGCTTCATTCCCTTCGCCCCGTCCTATACCGGCAACGTCAACGCCGAATACAGCGTGCCCACGGGCATCGGCCCGCTGGCGTTCCAGGCGGAATACCAGCTTCGCGGCCGCAGCTATCTGACCACCAACAACGATCCCGACGGCCGCGTCGGGGCCTATGGGCTGCTCAACCTGCGGATGACGCTGGCCTCCGGCAACGATCGCTGGCGCGTCTCGCTGTTCGGCAAGAACGTCACCGACAAGACCTATATGACCAGGCTGTTCGACCTGTACGACAACACGCTCAACGGCCAGAAGCTGATCACACTGGGCGAACCGCGCACCTATGGCGTGGAATATCGGGTGAATTTCTGATGGGCGGTGCGAGTGCCCGATAGAGTCCTTTTGCCCGTCATCCCGGCGAAAGCCGGGATCTCACTTCTTCTTCTGTGCTGATGAACAGGCAGTGAGATTCCGGCTTTCGCCGGAATGACGTTAGATGTGAGCGGGCAATCGGAGGCCCGCTCAGCCCAGCCGCCGCCGAAGCGCCGCCTTGTCGATCTTGCCGATCGGCAGCAACGGCAGGTCCTGTTCGATCTCGATGCGCTTGGGCAGCTTGTAATTGGCAAGCCGCGCGCGGCACCAGACGTAGAGATCGGCGGGATCGGCGGGCGCGCGGAGCGTGACGAAGGCGACGCCGATTTCCTGCCAGATCGGATCCGGCATGGCGACCACCGCCGCCTCCTCCACCGCGGGATGCGATTCGAGCACCGCCTCCACCTCGCGCGGATAGACGTTGTACCCGCCGGACTTGTACATCTCCTTGATGCGGCCGACGATCCGGTAGCATCCGTCGGGCCGCAGCACCGCCAGATCGCCGGTGCGGAAATAGCCGTCGCTGGTGAACGCCTCCGCCGTCGCATCGGGCCTGCGCCAATATCCCAGGAAATTGAGCGCCGATCGCGTCTGCACCTCGCCGACCTCGCCCGGCCCGACCGGTGCATCATCAGCGCCGCTCAGCCTGATCTCGACGCCCGGAAACGCCGGGCCGACCGAATTGGCGAGCCGTTCCAGATCGCGCGTCGGCGCGATGGCGGTGATCGCGCTGGTGGTTTCGGTCATCCCGTAATTGGTGGCGAGCGCCGGCCCCAACGCCGCGAGGCGCGCGATCATCTCCTCGCCCATCGCCGCGCCGCCCCAGATGATCAGTTCCACCGCCGAAAGATCGTGATCCGCGAAATCGGGAAGATCGAGGATCATCGGGAAGGTGCTGGGCACCGAGCCCCACAGGGTGACGCGTTCCCGCGCCATCAGCCGCAGGCATTCCGCCGGGTCGAATTTCTCCATGAAGATCGTCGTCCCGCCGGCGACGAGGCACGGCAGGCTGCAATCGACGACGGAGCCGACATGGTTGATCGGGAAATAGTTGATCACCCGAAGCGGCGAAAGCGGCCAGAGGCGGTTCTGCGCGAGGCTGAACCGCGCCAGCCCCGCATGGTGCAGCAACGCCCCCTTGGGCGCGCCCGTCGATCCCGATGTGTAGACGATCAGGCAGGGATCGCGCCCGCCGCAGCCGGCGCGCGCGCGCTCCAGCCTTTCCTGCCCGATCGCCTCGCCCGATTGCAGGAACGCCGCCATCGGCTCGCTGCCCGGCGGGCCATCGGCGCTGTCGTGGAGGACGATGCGGCGGAGCGAGGGGCAGGCGGCGGCGAGCGCCGCCAGTTCCTCGTCATAGCGGCGATCGCCGATATGCCGGCGCGCCAGGAGGATGGCCGGCTCCGCATCGGTGAGGACATGCAGCAGCTCGTCGAGCCGGTAGCGCGGATTGAGCCCCACCCAGATCGCGCCGATCGACGCGGTCGCCAGGAAATCGACCAGATAGGCCGGGTGCGGCGGCTGGAGCGTCGCGACACGGTCGCCCTTGCCGATGCCGGCGGCGAGCAGCGCGCGCGCCAGCCGGTCCACCGCCGCCGCCAGCTCGGCATAGGTCCAGCCATGGCCGTCCAGCGTGAGCGCGACGGCATCGGGCCGCCGCCGCGCGTGCCAGCCGGCATAGTCGCTGATGCGGAGCAGTTCGGGCGGCAGGCCGCTCATGGCCGCGCCGCCCGCCGCAGCGCCGGTATCGCGAGCATGCCGAGCGCCGCCGTCGCCAGCATGACGAACCCCGCGAGCCCGCCCGCATAGTCGCGATCGACCATCGCGAGGGCGAGCGCCGTGGCGAGCGGCCCGAGCGCGAGGCCGATCTTCTCCGCGGCGGTCCATATGCCCGTCAGCGCCCCTTCCGCCGCGCTCTCCAGCGCCGAGCGCGCATGGATCAGGTGCGCCGCGATCGTATAGGGCAGAACCTGCAACCCGGCGAAGGCCGGCCCCGCCAGCGCGAACCCGGCCAGCATCGCGGGCCAGTGATGATGCCGCGCGGCGAGCGCCACGATCGCGGCGGCGAGCATATAGGCGATGATCGATACGGTCAGGGCGCGGGCCTCGCCCCAGCGGCGGCCGGCCCAGGCGAGCATGGGCGCGGTCAGGCTGGTGGCGACCAGCATGATTCCCAGCGCGACGCCGATGTCCGCCTCGCTTCGGGAAAGCGCATGGACGATCAGATAGGGCGCGGAGGCGGAGATCAGCCCGGCCGCCGCGAGCATGAGGACATAGGCGATCACCAGCCACCGGAAGGCGCGGTCGCGAAGCGCCGCCCCCACCTGATCCCACAGGGACGCCCGCGCGACCGCCGCCACCGGCCCGTCGCGGCCGCCCAGCACGAACAGCGGCGCCAGCATCGCAACCGCGCACGCGCCCCCCAGCCAGAGCGCCATGACGGCATAGCCCGTCCGCCCGCCGCCGGCCGCGGCGACGAGCATGGGCGCGAGCGCGCCGCCCGCCAGCACGCCGATCATGGCGGCGGCCATGCGCCAGCCGACAAGGCGCGACCGATCCAGCGGCGTCCCCCCGAATTCGGCGGGGATCGCGACATAGGGAACCGCGAAAAGCGCGTAGCAGGTGACGAGCGCGAAATAGCCCAGCCCCACCCACAGCGCCTGGCCCGCCGGCGCCATCGCGGGCGGCGCGAACAGCAGAATGAACGCCAGGCCCGTGCCGACCGCGCCGAACGCGAGGAAGGGCCGCCGCCGGCCGAAGCGGCTCACCGTGCGGTCCGACCATCCACCGACGAACGGATCCCAGAACAGCGCCCATAATTTGGGGAGAAACACGATCAGCGCCGCCATCCCTGAGGAAATGCCGACGATCTCCGTGCAGAAATAGAGGAGCAGCACGCTCGGCACCGTGGAAAAGGCGCCCGTGCCGAAGGATCCGATCGCGTAGAGACTGGTCTCGCGGCCGTCGAACCCTCCATTCGGGGTCACGCTCAGCCCTTTTCAGGCGGGATGGCGATCGAGAGCCAGTCGGCGATCAGCGCCGGGCGCTCCCCGCCCTCGATCTCGATCCTGCAGGCGAATGTGGTGAGCCAGCGCCCCTGATCGTCGAGCACCTTGTCGGTCATCTGGAAATGGCCGCGAACGCGGTCGCCCGCGCGAACGGGCGCGATGAAGCGCACGCGATTGAAGCCGTAGTTGAGGAAATGCCCCGGCTCGCGCCGTTCCGCCTCCGGCGCGGTGCCGACCGCTTCGTGCAGCATGTGCGTCAGCAGCGCGAGCGTGAGGAAGCCGAAGGCGATCGGCCCGCCATAAGGGCCGTTGGAGCGCGCCCATTCGGGATCGACATGCATCGGATCGGGGTCTTTTGTGATCACGCCGAACTGGCTAATCATGTCCTGGGTGACCTCGATCCATGTCGAGGGACCAAGCTGGTCTCCGGGTTGCGGCGAGACGGTCGACTGGGTGACGGCTATGTGAGTCATTGATTTCCCATCGGGGGTTGCATTTTTATGAGATTGGCCTCATTTATGATCAACGTCAATCGACAAGCGTGCTCGCACCCATATTTTTCAAGTTGAATCCATGAATCTTTCTTATATCGAGCACCTTGAAGCATCGTATCGTGATGATCCGCCCAAACAGAAAGGGCAGAGAACGCGTGCCCGCATCAAGATAGCGACCGCGAAGGTTCTTGAAAAAAAGGGCTATCACGCGATGCGCGTCTCGGATGTTACCGAGACGGCGGAGATGGCCGAAGGTTCTTTCTACATTTACTTTAAGGACAAGACCGACGCCACCGTCACTGTCCTTACGGATCTTCTTGAAAACTTCTTCAACCTCGAAACCCCGCGCGACGGCGAGCGCTCGGCCTATGATTCGATCCGGCTGACCAACCGGCGCTGGATCTCGGTGTGCCGCGCCAATGCCGGGCTGATGCGCTGCATCCTCCAGGTCGGGGACGAGACGCCCGAATTCGCGCGGCTGAGCCAGGATGCCAACCGGGTCTGGTATCAGCGCGTCGCGGAAGGCGTGCGCCGGCGGCGCGGCACCGGCCCCGGCATCCCCATGCTCGCCGCCTATCTGCTGGGCGGCATGATGGACGAGCTGGTGCGCAAGCTGATCGTCTATCCCGATCCCGGCCTGCTCGATCTGCTGGCGGGCATGGGCGCGGACGACGATATGGTGGCGGACGCGACCAGCCTGATCTGGCTGCGCGTCTTCTATCCCGACGAACCCGCGCCGGAGGGCCTCCCCGAACCGGTCGCGGCGCTCGCCACATGGCTTGCGCCCTAGAGAGCATATTTCCAGGGCCGCACCAGGCGCATTTCCAAACAGACTCCAGGCCGTGAACGCATAAACGGCCGCTTTCGGCGGAAGGGCGGAATGACTGGATCTGGGTGGGAAGCGGTCGTTCGAGCCTATCCGAAATTGCCGTCGATAAGCAGAGCTAGGACCGGGCCGTCACCCACTTCCCGCCGCCGGTAATTCACAAAGGCAGCGCAATCTATCAATGCGTCAAATTGCTCTGGGCAACGCTGCTTAAAATCTGCGGCGTCAACTATAGAGAGGGTAAGCAGGTCGCCATTCGCAACGGGGTTGGCTACCATTCCGCTATCGGGGTCGTCCGCATAAGTGAGGCAGTCGATCCATGCATTCATGTTGCGACCGTAGTATCCAGGAAACCCCAATGCCTCGTCGAATACGTCGTGAAAGGTTTCCCAATCCATGATTTTGCCGGTGGGAATCGTTACGACTTGGGTTTGCACGGCGCCCTCCACGGCAGCCTAATACCCGATCGCGCCTTCGTCCGCTATTGGGCGGAAGCGGGCAAGCCGCTTTTATAAGCCTACAACCTAGATCGCCACGGCTTCGAACACCGAGCCATAGGACGACATGAAGACCCGGCGGCGGCGGCCCGCGCCTTCGAACCGGAAACGCTGCTCGTCGTCATGGGCCGACACGAATTCGCCCCTGCCCTGGTAGCGCAGGGCAATGCCGGGCCCGCTCTCCTCGCCCTTGACGAACCCGACCCGCAGCCCGCCATCCACGACGGTGAAGCGCATCGCGTCGACCGCGAAGCGGATCTCGCCAAGCGCGTAGCTGCCGGAGAAGCGCGCCGCGTCGGCGGCGGGGAGCGGCGCGTCGACGATCACCGGCTGGGGCAATCCCAGCACCACGCGCGCGATCTTCTGTTCGACCGAGACGATCGAGATGCCGCCATATTGGATGTTGGACAGCAGCACGATCGTCACGTCATCGTCGGGATACCAGGCATATTGCGCGCTGAAGCCGAAAATGTCGCCGGGATGGCCGATCTTCCGGCGCCCTTCGAAATCGGCGATGGCGAGGCAGCCGAGCGAATAGGGCAGCAGCGTGCCGCTCTTCAGCCGGTCGCGCTCGAGCACGAGCCGGCGAACCGCCGGGCTGGTCGGCCCGTCGCCGAACACGCCGCGCCGATATCGCAGCATGTCGTCCACGGTGGAGAGCACCGCTCCGGCCGAAAAGGCGACCAGCGGATCATAGCGCTGCGCATTTTCGAGCCCGTCACGGCCAAGCCTGTAGCCATGCGCGCGGCGCGGTTGCAGCCTGGCCCAGCCGGCGAGCGAGCTGTTCGCCATGCCGAACGGCGCGAAGACATGTTCCTGGAGATAGCGGTCATAGCTAAGGCCAGACACTTTCTCGATGATCAGGCCGAGCAGGTAGATGCCCGAATTGCTGTAGCTCCAGCGCGTTCCGGGCTCGAACTGGAGCGGCTGTTTCGCGAACCAGTCCACCACCTGCTGGCGGGTGATCGGATCCTGGCTCGCGCGCGGAAAGCCCGGCACGTCGAGATAGCCGACCAGACCCGCGCTGTGATCCGCGAGATTGCGGATCCGCAGCGCGGCGACGGGCGCGGGCAGCCCATCGATATGCCGGCCCGCCGGGTCGTCGAGCGTGATCCTGCCCTGTGCGACGAGCTGCATGATCGCAAGGCCGGTCATGGTCTTGGTGACCGATCCGATCGGGAACACCGCCTCCGGCGTCGCCGCCACCCCGTTCTCCACGTCGATATGGCCGAAGCCCCGGCGATAGAGGATCCGCTCGCCCTTCTGCACCGCGACGACGATGCCGGGAAACGGCCCCCGCTCCATCGCCTGCCGCACGATCCCGGCGATCGGATCGTCCGCCGCCGTCGCCGCCGTCGCCGCCTGCCCGCGCGCGGCGATCGCCCCCGATACCGCCGCCGCGCCGGACAGGCCGAACAGGCCGCGCCGGGAAAGTCCGGTCGCGCGCGGAGCGCTCGGCGGGCCGGGATCGGCCATTGCTGCGGGCTGGATCGGTTTCATGGCGCTTATCCTCGGCAAGCTCGGCGCATGCGCCGAACGGGGCTGGTCGACATCATCTCTTGCAAATATACAAATATGGGGTCAATCTCAATTATTCGGCGTACATGTTCGAAAAGCGCCGCAACCTGACTGGAGACCGATATGCGGCGATTGGAACGGGTGAGGAGGCAGACGGGCATGAACGTCATGCTCGCGGCGGCCGCCCTGATGCTGGCGGGCAGCGTCGGCGCGCCGGGAACCGCCGCGCCCCCGCCCCCATCCCCGCCCCCATCCACACCTCTCGGCCAACCCGCCACGGCGACGCTCCGCCCCGCCGGCTGGAGCGACCGGTCCTATTATCTCGCCATGCCGGACGGGGTGCGCGTCGCCGTCAGCCTCTGGTTTCCCGGCGGCCGCGCGGAGGGCAAGCACCCGGTGCTGCTCGTCCAGACCCGCTATGGCCGCGCGGGAACCTTCATCCACGGCGAAGGCGGCAAATATCGCGCGCTGGTGGATCAGGGCTTTGTCGTCGCGATCGTCGATACGCGCGGCTCGACCGCGTCCTTCGGCGACCGGATGGTCGAGATCGGCCCGGACGAGATCCGCGACATGGACACGATCATCACCCATCTGAAAACCCGGCCCTGGTCGAACGGACAGGTCTTCGCGCAGGGCGTCTCCTATATGGCGGACACCGCCGATCTCGCGACCGGATCGCGCGCGGGGCTCACCGGCGCGGTCATCCGGGCGAGCGATTTCGACGCCTATCTCCACCTGTTCGCGCCCGGCGGCATCGCCAACGAGATGATGATGCGCCTGTGGGGCGGAGACACGCTGCTGCGCGACTATGGCAAGTCGCTCGACCCCAGGGAGGGATTCGATTGCGGCGCGCGCGTCGCGGATTGCGCGCGCCTGTGGCCCCGCATCCAGCCGGTGGACGAGGATTCCGATCATGCGCTGCTGCGCAAGGCGTTCGCGGCGCGGCGCCACTGGACGCCCGACGATTATCGCCGCGCGGAATTCCGCGACGACAAGGGCGCGAACGGCTTCACCATGTTCGCGTCGAGCCCGGCCGCCCGGCTGGCGGACATCGCGCGCCGGCGCGTGCCGGTGCAATATTGGGCGAGCTGGATGGACGCGGGCACGGCGGAGGGCACGCTCGCGCGGTATCGCTCGCTTCCGGGCGTGCCGATGGAGGTTTGGATCACCGCCAACAATCATGTCGGCAACCGCCTGACCGATCCCTTCCTGCCCGATGCGCCGGCCCCGCTGCCCGCGTTCGAGGATCAATGGGCGAAGATCGCCGCGTTCATCGCCACTGTCCGCGCGGGCAGGCCGGTAACGCGCGCGATCCATTATTATGTGCTGGGCGCGGGCCGGTTCCGGACCACGGCGGAGTGGCCGCCGGCGGACACGACGCGCACCCGCTTCCGCCTGGGCGCCGCCGGTTCATTGTCCAGCGGCCGCGCTGGCCCCGACGGCGCGGACCGCTACGACGTCGATTTCTCCGCGACCACCGGCGCCGCCACGCGCTGGACCACGCAGATCGGCGCCCCGGCCGCCTATGGAGACCGGCGCGACGCCGATCGCAAGCTGCTCACCTATAGTTCGGAACCGTTCGCGCAGGACATGGAACTGGTCGGCACCCCTTCGGTCACGCTGTTCGTCGCGACCGCCACCGCCGATCCGGCCTTTTTCGCCTATCTGGAGGATGTCGCGCCCGATGGCCGGGTGACCTATCTCACCGAGGGCCTGTTCCGCGCGGTCCACCGCAAGCCGGCGCGCGCGGACCGGCTTCCCTATGCCCAGCCCGAGCCGGCCAAAAGCTTCGCGCGCGCCGATGCCAGGCCGATGCCGCCGGGCACGGTGGCCGAGGTCAGCTTTCCCGCCTTCCCGGTCGCGGCGCGGATCAGGGCGGGCCACCGGCTGCGCCTCAGCCTGGCCGGCGCGGATGCCGGCACCTTCCGCCGCTATTCGGAAGGAAAGGCCGAAAGCTGGCGGGTCCAGCGCGGCGCGCGTTATCCCAGCAGCCTCTCGGTCGACCTGCGGCCATGGCGCGACTAGGCGCGGGGCTCATAAACGGCCGCTTTCGTGCAGCGGCAGAAGGGGCGGAATGACTGGGATTGGGTGGGAAGCGGTCATTGAGCCTGTAGGCCTTTGCCTATAACCTCGCTCCTTTGGGAGGGGCTAATGGCTGCAAAACCAGATGACTGGAAGCGTCTGCCATTTGGAGAAACGGCTCCAATTCCATATCAGGCATCTTTCAACGACGCTGAATACCAAAAGATAACGCAGGGCTTGTTGCCGCAAGCGATGGAAGATAAATGGTTTGCCTACTTCGACAATTCGAGCCTCTACTTTCATCGAAGCTGGACGGGACAAGCAGTATATCTCGTTGCGTTTAAGTTTTCTGGTGGGTGCTACATCGTTACCGAGGCGGTTTGCGCTGTGGAAATTCTTGAGAGAAGCGACGCGGCATATCAATCCGAGCTTCTCGATTTTTTGATCCAAAACTTTTTGCTTGGGCACGTTAGGCCGTTTCCGCTCCCAGCAGGCCTTAACGAACAGGTTCCCGGTATCTACCAGCACGCAATATCTGGCACAGAATATCGAGAAACGGCGGTCGCTCGGAAGCCGTGGTGGAAATTCTGGCAGTGACGACCGCTATTGGGGCGTATCATGCCCGACCGCTCTTATCAGCGCCTCTCCGATCACGAACGGCGAAGAATGGGTGGTTAGCTGCCATTGACCCCGCGCCCTCCGCTGATAGGATCGCCCGATGGGGCACCACATCAATGCGCTAATCGGCACGAATGAGGCCTTGAAGAGCTTCAATATGCGGCTCGGCTTGCCGGCCCCGACAGAGCTTTCGTTTGGGCTCGTTATAATCCCGTTAGACGAGTAACGCCTCGACGCTATTGCGATGTCCGTTCAACCCGCGATCGACGGGTTCACCTATCTGACGCCGCTTATGGCCGAAGAGATAGCGGCCGCTGCGAGCGGCCCAACGCTCTACTTGGAAACGGACTATTTCGGCGGCATAGGTGGCCAGAGCGCTGCATATTTTGAGAATGGCCAGTTAACGTGGTGGGGCGCAGAATCGAGCGAGGAGCCTCCGACGGGAACTTCGCTCGCCGATTTGTATGAAAAGACCGCGAACTGCGGAAAATCACCCATCAACGAAGGCCTTTATAGGCTCGGTGTAGTGCGGTCTGGAGAACGCGACGAGTTTGATCAAATCGGGCTTCAGCACTTCAGGTCGCTGGAGGCCCTCGGCATCGACTACGACGATTAGAGCAACGGCCGAATTTAGGGCGGAAGCGGGCGGGCCGCTTTTATGAGTCTACGACCTGATATCGCTGAACCAGGACCATCTCATCGTCATGCTGAACCTGTTTCAGCATCCATGCCGCAGCCTGTACCATCGCGCCTGTTTCGACATGGCCCCTGAAACACATTCAGGGTGACGATGTCATGGGCTGCGCATGACGACGTTCAGCGGACAGGCGCCGACGCTCGACGCTTCGGCTTCAGCACCAGATCGCCCACCCCGGCCTTGCGCAGCGTCGCGGCATCGCCCGTCAGCGTGAAATAGCGTCCCTCGCTCCACGGCGCGGCGAGATGGCCGAACCATGGCGAGAGCGGATTGCCCGAAATGCCGGGCGCGATCATGAACAGGCTGCGCTCGGGCGCGGCGAGATCGATGATCTGGCGGTAGCGCGGGCCATAGACATCGGTCCACGGATCGTCGCTCCATAGCTTGCCTTCCCCGGCATTGACCGTGAAGGCGTCGCCGCCCGCCGGCACGCGCGGCGTCACCAGCCGCCCGATCAGCGGCAGCCCGGCCAGGATGTCGTGGCGGAAGGTCGCGCGATGGACGCGGCCCCAGCGCCATGCCGCCATGTCGCCGCCCTGCTCGCGCCCGAGATCCGCGATCGCCGTGTCCAGCGCCGACGCCGCGAGCGCGGCGCAATCGGCGCACCACGGGCTGCCCAGCCGGAGCAGCCGATCGAGGCGCGGCCGGTTGCCGGCAAGCCAGGTTTCGGCGAGCGGGCCGAGCGACGGCCGGAGCAGCTTGCGGGCGAGCGCGCGCTGCCACGCGGCCCAGATCAGCGGTTCGGGGCGATCCGTGGCCATGGCGCCGTTCCAGGCGAGCAGCATGCCGCGCGCGCGCGCCGCCGCGCCGCCCGGCCGCATCGCGCGCAGCAGCGGGCGGAACGCCGCCACCTGGGCCGAGACGATATCGGTCTGGAGCGCGATCTGGCTGGCCATATCGGCGCGGCCCGTGCGCGCGAGCACCCCGCCGATCCGCGCCGCGCGCCAGCCGGGCTCGAAGCTGGCGCTGTCGAACACGCCGCCCCGGCCCGCGATCAGGCGGTTATTGGCGTTGACGACGAAGCCGGCGGCGGGGGTCTGCTCGGCGGGCCACGCATCGGGCGCCGCGAAGCCCCGCCAGTCGAAGCGCGCGTCCCAGCCGGGAACCGGCAGGAAACCGTCGCCGCCGCGCACCGGCAGATGGCCCGCCGAAAGCATCGCGACGGTGCCCGCGCGATCGGCATAGGCGAAATTATGCTGCAGCCCGAAATCGCGCGCCGCCGCCCGGAAACCGGCCCAGTCACGCGCCTCCGCCATGCCCAGGAACGCCTTCACCAGCGGGTTGCCCTCGGGAAAATCGAGGCCGGCCAATGCGATGACATGGCCGGGGCCGATCTGGTCGCGGAGCAATGCGGCGGCATCGTCGTCCAGATCCGAAATCACCATGCCGTGCCGCGTATATCGGAGCGTCACCTGTTTCGGCGCCGCGCCGCGCACCGGGATCGCGATCCGGCGCAGGCCGAACCGCGCGGAGCCCGATGGCGTGAGATAGCGTCGCGGATCGGCCGGATCGACGCGCTCGACGAACAGATCGGTCTGGTCAGCCATCATGTCGGTGACGCCCCAGGCGATGTCGGGATTGCGTCCGCTCGCGATCACCGGCGATCCCGGCCGCGACGCGCCGGCCAGTTCGAACCCCGGCCATGTCATGCGGACCGGATAATAATCGGCGGGCGCGCCGAACCGGCCATGCGGATCATTGGCGAGCATCGGCCTGCCGCTCGCCGTGCGCGCGCCCGCGATCGCCCAGCTGTTCGATGCCGGAAGCGCGCGGCCGAAGGGCAGAGCGGGGACCGCCGCCGCCGCCTTGCCCGAAAAGCGGATCGCGCCGCAGCTCTCCGCGCGATCGCCGTCATCGGCCGCCAGCCCCATATAGGTGACGGGCGACGCATCGTCGGGCACGGCATAGAGATCGCGGATCCGGTCGCAGCCGATCCGCGCGGCAAGGCGCGCGCGCATGAGTTCGTCGCGCCAGTCGCCGAAGCCGAGCGCGGCGAGCCCGCCGAGCCGGTTCACATCGCTTTCGCTCCAGTGCGCCGGCGTGATGCCGAGCAGCAGGAATTCGGGCGGCAGCGGCCCCTTGCGCGTATCGATCGCCCGGTTGATCCCGGCGACATAGGCGCGGATCGCCGCCCTGGTGGCGGCATCGTTGCGGGCATCGGTGCGCGCCGCGACACGATCGAGATCGAGCGCGGCGACCAGCATGTCGGTCGCCAGCCCCTCGCCCCCCACCGCCTCGGCGAGCCGCGCCCTGCCCGCGCGCCGCGCCATTTCAAGCTGCCACAGCCGATCCTGCGCATGGACATAGCCAAGCCCGAAAAAGGCATCCGCCCGCGATCGCGCGAAGATATGGGGCACCGCCTGGCGATCGCGCACGATCTCCACATCCGCGCCGATCCCGTCGATCGCGACCGTGCCCGAATAGGCGGGAAGCGAGCCGCGCAGCCAGAGATATCCGCCGCCGATCGCCGCCACGGCCAGCAGGGCGAGGCCACCGGCGCCATGAAGCGCGAAACGCCCGGCCCGGCGCAGCCGGCTCATGGATGACGGTCCACGCAGCGGCCCCGGCCCGCCGCGGCCATGGCCGGGGCATCAGGGTCGCGAGGGAGGATCTTCACGATGGGGCGGAAGGCGGATCGCAACATGACCATCCATTATCTGAATTTGATCTCATTTTTAATTATCAAACTCGAACCGCTTTGCAAGGGCGCGGATGGACGATTTGGCGATGCCGCTTCGAACGGCGTCGCACGGGCGTGCTGTGGGTGTGTCGAATGGCGAAGCCGGCGCCCGCCAAGATCGCCGCGCTCGGGGCGATACCGGATCGCGAAACAGGGCCGATCGAGCAAAAACTTGCCCTCACCCCGCCCCGTCCGCTAGTGCGCCGAACGATAGGCAATCGTTCGACGCACTAGGTTTTCCTTGTTGGTCGCATTTTCCGAGCCGCCGGGTGATTTCACCCGGCTCGAAAATGCTCTAGTGCCCCCACCAACCGACACACCAGCAGATCCGGGATCCGATGGCAGGCCATAGCAAATTCAAGAACATCATGCACCGCAAGGGCGCGCAGGATAAGAAGCGCGCGGCGTCCTTCTCCAAGCTGAGCCGCGAAATCACCGTGGCCGCCAAGATGGGCATGCCCGATCCGGACATGAACCCGCGCCTGCGCCTGGCGGTCAACGCCGCGCGCGCGCAGTCCATGCCCAAGGACAATATCCAGCGCGCGATCGACAAGGCGAACCAGGCCGGCGGCGAGGATTACGAGGAAATCCGCTATGAGGGCTTCGGCCCCGGCGGCGTCTCCCTGATCGTCGAGGCGCTTTCGGACAATCGCAACCGCACCGCCACCAATGTGCGCACCGCATTCTCGAAGAATGGCGGCAATCTGGGCGCCAGCGGATCGGTGAGCCACGGGTTCGACCGGATGGGCCTGATCGAATATCCCGAAAAGGCGGGCGACGCCGAAAAGGTCTTCGAAGCCGCGCTGGAAGCGGGCGCGGAAGATGTCGTCTCCGACGAGGGGCACGAGATCTGGACCGCGCAGGACATGCTGCACGAAGTCGCGAAAGCGCTCGAATCGGTGCTGGGCGAACCCGAAAGCGCGAAGCTGGCATGGCGCCCGCAGACCAAGGTGGTCGTCGACGCCGATGTCGCGGGCAGCCTGCTCAAGCTGATCGATACGCTCGACGATGACGACGACGTGCAGACCGTCTGGGGCAATTACGAAGTGCCCGACGATGTGATGGAGAAGCTGGGCTGACCCGGCCCGCCCGTCCATGCCGCTGATCCTGGGCCTCGATCCGGGGCTCGCCACCACCGGCTGGGGCGTGATCGCGGCCGAGGGCAACCGGCTGAGCCATATCGCGAACGGCCAGATCAAGACCGATCGGGCCGCGCCCCTCGCCGAACGGCTGGTCGCGCTCGACGCGGCGCTGACCGACCTGATCCTGCGCCACAAGCCGGAGGGCGCGGCGATCGAGGAGGTGTTCGTCAACGTCAATCCGCAATCGACGCTGAAGCTGGGCCAGGCGCGCGGCGTCTGCCTGCTGGCGGCGGCGCGATCTGGCTGCGTGGTCGGCGAATATGCCGCGCGGCTGGTGAAAAAGGCGATCGTGGGCACCGGCGCGGCGGAAAAGGCGCAGGTCCACGCGATGGTCGCCCGCCTGCTGCCCGGCGCGAAGATCAGCGGCGCCGACGCGGCGGACGCGCTGGCCGTCGCCATCACCCACGCCCACCACATGGCAAGCGCCCGCCGCATCCCCTGAAACGCCGCGCTGGCCGCTCCCTACCTTGTCATCCCCGCGCACGCGGGGATCCAGCTATTCCGTGAAGCATCCGGAAAAAGAAGAAGAAGCTGGATCCCCGCGTGCGCGGGGATGACACCGTGAGGGCACGGTATCGCGCTTCACACTGAAAACCGGTTCCCACTTTTCCGCGCGATGCAGGTTGTTGGTCGTCGCATCGCCGAAGCGGAAAACCGGTTCCCACTTTTCCGCGCGATGCTCTAAGCACCGGTCATGATCGCACAGCTTCGCGGGCAGCTTATCAGCGCCGGTATCGACCATGCCGTGATCGACGTCTCGGGCGTCGGCTATCTTGTCGGCGCGTCTTCCAAGACGCTGGCCGCGCTGGGGCCGACGGGGGGCACGGTCACCATCCATACCGAGATGCTCGTCGCCGAGGATTCGATCCGGCTGATGGGCTTCGCCACCGCCGACGAGCGCGACTGGTTCCGCCTGCTCACCAGCGTGCAGGGCGTCGGCGCGCGCGTGGCGCTCGCGATCCTGTCCACCCTGGCGCCCGCCGAACTCTCCCAGGCCGTCGCGCGCGGGGACAAGGCGATGGTCTCGCGCGCCAATGGCGTCGGGCCGAAACTGGCGCAGCGCATCGTCATGGAGCTGAAGGACAAGGCCGGCGGCATCGCGATCGGCCCCGGCCCGGTGATCCCCATCGCGGGCGGCGCGGCGGCGGACGCGGTCTCCGCGCTGCTCAACCTGGGCTTCAAGCCCGCCGAGGCCGGCAACGCCGTCGCCGCGGCGGAAGACGAACTGGGCGCGGGCGCGACGCTCGACGCGCTGGTGCGGCTGGCGCTCAAAAAGGCGGCGCGCTGAGGGGTTCCTTTGTCATCCCCGCGAACGCGGGGATCCAGTGTCATAGAGCGCCATGATCGGCATCGCCTGGATCCCCGCGTGCGCGGGGATGACACAGACGTGGACGGGCAGCCCTCACCCGCCCCAGACATCCCCGAACAGCCGCAGCAGATTGCCGCCCAGCACCTTGTCGATCCGCGCCTCGGTCCAGCCCCGCGCCTTCAGGTCGGCGGCGATGGCGTTCATGCGCTCAACATCGTTATAGCCCTCGACGAAATTCATCACGTCCGCCGCCTCGCCGGGCGCGGCTATGCCCCGTTTCGCGCGGTCCTCGTAGAAGGCGCGCTGCGCCGCGCGCGCCTCGTCGTTGACGGTGAAGCCCATCAGCGGGCCGTCGGTGCCGATGCTCACATGATCCTCGCCCGCCACCTTCACCGCATGATCCAGGTGGCGCATCAGGTCCTCGCGCTGCGGCTGCCCCCCGTTGCGGAGGAAGGGCATCAGATAGATGCCGACGACGCCGCCCTTGTCCGCCACCGCGCGCATCTCGCGGTCGAAGGTGTTGCGCGGGAAATCGACCAGGTCGCGGCAGCCGGTATGGGTGATGGCGGGCGGCGCCTTGGCCGCCGCGATCCCTTCCGCGATCGTGCGCTGGCCGGCATGGCTCAGGTCCAGCAGCAGCCGGTTGGCGTTCACCTCCGCGATCACCTGCCGCCCGAAATCGGAAATGCCGCCATTGCCGGGCTCCAGGCAGCCGTCGCCCGCCAGGTTGCGCTTGTTGTAGGTGAGCTGCTGCACGCGCAGCCCCAGCGTCTTGAACAGCGCCACGCGGGATGCGTCGCCCTCCAGCGCGGTGGTGTCCTGGAAATTATAGATCAGCCCCAGCCGCCGGCCGGCATGGGCGGCGCGCAGGTCCGCCGCGCTGTCGATCTTCATCAGCAGGTCCGGATTGTCGGCGATCATCCGGTCCATGCCCGCGATGCCCTCCACCGCGCGCAAGAACCGGTCCGGGCCGTTGCCCACCTCGCCCACCGTCTGGCTCAATGCGGTGAGCTTGCCCGCGCGGATCGCCGCCACCACCGCCGGCTCCGTCACCCGCCCGCCTTCGCCGGCGCGGAAGCCGCTGAGCCCGTCGATCATGATCCGCGATCCCGCCGGGGCGGCGGATGCCGCGCGGCCCAGCGCCAGCGCGGCGGCGGCGGCGCCCGTTGCGAAGATGAACTGGCGACGATCCATGGCATTCCCCCCGATTTTTCGAATCAGAATAGTGTAGCCGCGCGCCCGCTTCTCACAAGCGGTGCATTGATGGGGTTCGACAGCGCCCGGCCTTGCGCTATGGCTGGCGCGTGGAACAGCCCCAACGCATCATTTCCGGCGATCGACGCCCCGAAGACGTCGATGCCGCGCTTCGCCCCAAATCGCTCGACGAATTTGTCGGGCAAAAGGCGGCGCGCGAGAATCTGCGCGTCTTCATCTCGGCCGCGCGCGCGCGCGGCGACGCGCTCGATCATGTGCTGTTCTTCGGCCCGCCGGGGCTGGGCAAGACCACGCTGGCGCAGATCATCGCGCGCGAGCTGGGCGTGGGCTTCCGCGCCACGTCCGGCCCGGTGATCGCCAAGTCCGGCGATCTCGCGGCTTTGCTCACCAATCTTGAGGACGGCGACGTCCTGTTCATCGACGAGATTCACCGCCTCAACCCCGCCGTGGAGGAAGTGCTCTATCCCGCGATGGAGGATCGCGCGCTCGATCTGATGATCGGCGAAGGGCCGTCGGCGCGATCGGTGCGGATCGATCTGCCGCGCTTCACGCTGGTCGGCGCGACGACGCGGCAAGGGCTGCTCACCACGCCGCTGCGCGACCGGTTCGGCATCCCCGTCCGCCTCGCCTTCTACACGGTGGACGAGCTGGAACGCGTGGTGACGCGCGCCGCCGGCCTGCTCGACCTCGCGATCGCGCCGGACGGCGCGCACGAGATCGCGAAGCGCGCGCGCGGCACCCCGCGCATCGCCGGCCGGCTGCTGCGCCGCGTGCGCGATTTCGCCAATGTCGCGGGCGCGGCGACGGTGGACGCACGCGCGGCGGACGCGGCGCTCAACCGGCTGGAGGTGGACCAGCTCGGGCTGGACGCGATGGACCGGCGCTATCTGATGATGATCGCGGATATCTATCGCGGCGGCCCGGTGGGCGTGGAAACGCTCGCCGCCGGCCTCTCCGAACCGCGCGACACGATCGAGGAAGTGATCGAACCCTATCTGATCCAGCTCGGCCTGATCGCCCGCACCGCGCGCGGCCGCTGCCTGAACGGCCGGGGCTGGAAACATCTCGGCCTCAATCCCCCCGCCGAAGCCGGACAGGACGGCCTGTTCGACGTGAAGTGAAGGGCGCACGCGCGTTTACTGCCGCCCGCGCCCCGAAAACCCGCGTCACCCCAGCGAAAGCTGGGGTCCATGCGATGCCCCCCACCCACGCCGAAGCGGAAACACCGCATGGGCTCCAGCCTTCGCTGGAGCGACGGGACGGTTGATGCCCGCGCGACTTTCCCACCCGTCCCACCGCCCCTGAAACCGTCGCCACTGTCCCGCTCGCCCAACACGCCACAACGCCATGTCCTCCACCCCCGAAACCCGCTAAGCCAGGATCAATCGTTACGCCTGCGGGGCAAAAGGGGTTGAACGCTTTCCCCCAGCCGCTAGACCCTGCCGCCATGGCGGCACAGCAACCCGACCTGCCTTATCAAGGGCGTTTCGTCGGCAAGGCGCATCATTTCGCGGTGCGCGTCTATTTCGAGGACACCGATTTTTCGGGCGTGGTCTATCACGCCAATTATCTGCGCTTCATGGAACGCGCGCGATCGGACATGCTGGCGCGCGCCGGGGTGGACCAGCGCGGCGCGCATGACGCGGGGCTGGGCGTTTATGCCGTGGCGGAGCTGGCGATCAAATATCGCGCCCCCGCGAAACTCGACGACGCGCTTCTCGTTATAAGCGAGGTGAAGGAAATCCGCGCCGCATCCTGCCATATTCATCAGAGAGTCATGCGCGGGGATGAGATAGTCGCGGACGCGCGCGTCGTCGCGGCCTTCCTTTCCCCCAGCGGACGGCCCCGGCGGCAACCGCCTGCCTGGATCGAAGCATTTCAGAGACTGTTGTGAGGATTCCGAAACCGCGATGAATGCCATCATGAATGCCGACGCCGCCACCCTCTCCCCCGTGGCGCTTTTCCTCCAGGCCGACTGGATGGTGAAATTCGTCATGATCGGATTGCTGGTCGCCAGCGTCTGGACATGGGCGATCATCATCGGTTTCGCGGCGCGGCTGCGCAAGACGTCGCGCGCGTCCGAGAAGTTCGAGCGCGAATTCTGGAAGGCCGAGGATATCGATACGCTGTACAAGATCCACAACAGTTCGGATCTGCCCAGCGCCAAGGTGTTCGCGGCCGGCGTTTCCGAATGGCGCCGCTCCACCAGCCGCAAATCGGTGGACCGCGAAGGCACGCGCGCGCGCCTCGCCACCGCGATGGGATCGGCCGTGGCCGGTGAGATCGACAAGCTGGCGGACCGGCTGAACATCCTCGCCACCGTCGGTTCGGTGGCGCCGTTCGTGGGCCTGTTCGGCACCGTCTGGGGCATCATGCGCGCCTTCACCTCGATCGCGGCGGAGCAGAACAGCTCGCTCGCGGTGGTGGCGCCGGGCATCGCGGAGGCGCTGTTCGCCACCGCGCTGGGCCTGTTCGCCGCCATCCCGGCGGTGATCGCGTTCAACCGCTTCAGCCACGGCATCAACCGGTTCGAGGCGCGGCTCAACCGCTTCGCGGACGGTTTCCATTCGACGCTGAGCCGCGAGCTGGAAAGCGACCGCTGATGGCGATGGGGCCCCTCCCTTCCCAGCGCGGGCGCGGCCGCCGCGCGCCGATGGCGGAAATCAACGTCACCCCGCTGGTGGACGTGATGCTGGTGCTGCTGATCATCTTCATGATCACCGCGCCACTGCTCGTCACCGGCGTGCCCGTGAACCTGCCGGACAGCCGCGCCGGCGCGCTCGATCAGGACAAGCAGCCGCTGCAGATCTCGCTCGACAATGAAGGCAGGATCTTCATCGACGAGACCGAGGTGCAGGAAGCCGAGCTGGCGACGATCCTCGCCGCCAAGGCCCCGGCCGAGGGCGCGGAAGGCCCGCCGGTGTTCCTGCGCGCCGATCGCACGCTCGATTACGGCCATGTCATGCGTGTGATGGGTGAACTCAACCGCGCCGGGCTGAACAAGGTTTCGCTGGTCACCACCGGCGCCGAACAGGCGCAGTGATGGATCGCGCCGAACAGACGGGCCTTGGCGTCGCCGTTGTCGGCCATGTCGTGCTGTTCGGCCTGCTTTCGGTGGGCTTCCTCGCGACGCCCAACCCGCTCGACCTGAAGCAGAAGCCGATCGAGGTGACGCTGGCGGACGAAGTGGCGCTGGAAAGCACCGCGCCCGTCGCCAGCCAGGAGGAACCGGCCGCCAAGCTCGCCGAGGAGGAAGGGCCGGTCGAACCGACGCCTCCGCCCGAACCCGTGCCCGAGCCGGCCCCCGCGCCCAAGCCCGTGCCGCGCCCCGCGCCAACGCCGCCCGCCCCCGCGCCGAAACCGACGCCAAAGCCGGTTCCCGCCAAGCCCGCGCCGCCAAAGCCCGCCCCGCCCAAGCCGACCCCGGCCCCGGCGAAGCCCGCGCCCGCGAAGCCCGCTCCGGCGAAACCCGCGCCCGCCGCCAAGCCGCAGCCCAAGCCCGCCCGGCCCACCGGCCGGCTCGCCGGGCTGGTCGACGGGCTGACCGACCGGCCGACGCAGAGCCGCGTCACCACGCCGCCCGCCGCGGTCGCCGGCCCCGCCGTGCAGGCCTCGCTTGCCGCCGAGATCCGCCGCCAGTTGAAACCGCACTGGCGCGCGCCCACCGGCGCGGACGCCGAACAGCTCCGCACCATCGTGGAGGCGCGCCTGTCCAAGGACGGCGACATCATCGGCGAACCCCGGGTGATCGGCCAGACCGGCGTCACCGACAGCAACCGCAGCCAGGCCGAACTTCACAAGGAACGCGCGATCAAGGCGGTGAAACTCGCCGCGCCGTTCAAACTTCCGCCGGAATATTATGACGCCTGGAACGTGATCAAACCGGCGTTCGACAAGAGGCTAGGACAATGACGACCCTGAAACGCACCCTCGTATCGCTGTTCGCCATCGCCGCCGCCGGCCCCGTCGCCGCGCAGGTGACGCCGCCGCCCGTGGGCGCGCAGCCCAGCGAAGGGCTGAGCGTCGACGTGACCGACGAAAGCGGCGACGACCTCATCATCGCCGTGCCCGCGCTGCCCACCCCGCAATCGATCGGCACCCCCGCCGGCAGCACCGATGCGCTGGGCCGCCAGGTGGCGGACGTGATCGTCGCCGATCTGCGCAATTCCGGCCTGTTCCGCCCCAAGGGGCCGGGCGCGGTGCGCGACATCCAGTTTCCCGAGGTGACGGCGCCGCAATTCCCCTATTGGCGGGGCAGCGACGCGCAGGCGCTGGTGCAGGGCTTTGTCCGCGCCAATGCGGACGGCAAGCTGACGGTGGGCTGCTATCTCTACGACGTCGCGCTGGGCAGCGAACTGACGCGCAAGGGGTTCGAGGTCGCCCCCGGCGACTGGCGCCGCGCCGCGCACAAATGCGCCGACGCCATCTATGCCCGGCTTTCGGGCGAAAGCCCGTTCTTCGACAGCCGCATCGCCTATATCGCGGAAACCGGCCCCAAGGGGAACCGGCGCAAGCAGCTCGCGCTCATGGATTCGGACGGGGCGAACCACCGCTTCATCACCAATGGCCAGTCGATCGCGCTCACCCCGCGCTTCTCGCCGGATTACAAGCAGATCGTCTATCTCAGCTATCTCAACAACCGCCCGCGCATCTTCATCTACGATCTGGGCGCGGGCACGCAGCGGCTGGTGACGGAGGGGCAGAATTCGATGTTCGCCCCGCGCTTCTCGCCCGATGGCAGGACCATCCTCTATTCGATGGCGGTCAACGGCAATACGGACATTTATTCGATCCCCGCCACCGGCGGCACGCCGCGCCGGCTGACCAACGCGCCGGGCATCGATATCGGCGGCAGCTTCTCGCCGGACGGCAGCAAGATCGTGTTCGAAAGCGATCGTTCGGGCGGCCAGCAAATCTATGTGATGAACGCCGACGGCAGCGACCAGCGCCGCATCAGCTTCGGCGGCGGGCGCCACGCGACGCCCGAATGGAGCCCGCGCGGAGACCTGATCGCCTTCACCAAGATCGCGGGCAATTTCCGCATCGGCGTGATGTCTCCCAGCGGAGACGGCGAACGGCTGCTCACCAATAGCTGGCAGGACGAGGCGCCCACCTGGTCGCCCAACGGCCGCGTCATCCAGTTCTTCCGCTCCACCCAGGGGCGCTCCGGCACCTCCAGTGTGTGGCAGGTGGACCTCACCGGCCGCAACGAGCGGAAGATTCCCACCCCGGTCAATGGATCCGATCCGGCCTGGGGACCGTTGTTGCCCTGAAACGAGTGATTCCCCTATCGTAACGATCCGCCGCGCTGGCGGGCAACGGGGTGGGCATCATTGTCTGACGTGAAGAAGGAGACCGAAATGGCCCGTCTGGGTACGAAGTTCGCACTGGCCGCCAGCCTCGCGCTGATGGCGGCGGCGTGCGCGAAGAAACCGCCGGCGGATGCGGGTCCGCCCCCCGGCCCCGCCGAACCCGCGCAGCCCGGCGACACCAGCGGCGTCACCGACGCGCCCGTCCCCGGATCGCAGGCCGATTTCCTCGCCAAGGTCTCGTCGGACCGCGTGTTCTTCGATCTCGACCAGTTCGATATCGATGCGGAGGATCGCGCCACGCTCGACAGCCAGGCCGCCTGGCTCAAGCAATATCCGCGCGTGCGCGTGACGATCGAGGGCCATGCCGACGAACGCGGCACCCGCGAATATAATCTCGCGCTCGGCGAGCGCCGCGCCAATTCGGCGAAAAACTATCTCGCCACGCTCGGCATCGACGCCAGCCGCATCTCGACGATCAGCTACGGCAAGGAACGCCCCGACGCCCTCGGCTCGGACGAAGCCTCCTGGGCCCGCAACCGCCGCGCGGTGACCGTCACGGTGCAATAAGCGCGAACCGGCAAGACGCCGGTTCCGGGACCAAAAGCCCTCTCCCGCTTCGTGCGGGGGAGGGCTTTTTTCATCGTACAAATTATTGTACGATCTATTAGTTCTCAGATCCCTTCTGATGATCCGGCCAAGGCGCTCGCGATACTAGCGCCCAGACGTTTGGCTTGTTATGCGACGCACGCGCGTCAATCTCGATTAGCAATTCTTTCGTTGTACTCTCATCAGCTCCTGCTGCTGCACATAATACTTCAATGTCGCGCCAGACATATTTTGAACTGCTGAGCATTGACCTGAGTCGAATCCGCCGCTTTTCAGCAAGAGATGACGATCGCTTTGCCTGCAAATAGTGCGTCAGCCAGGTTCCTGCCAATGTAGCTATTGCGCCGATACCTGCACCAATGACGGCTGCCCATCCAGCGTCCAGCGCCATACGGATTCTCCATCAATTTTCGGCCTTCAACCTCGCTCCTGCATAGCTTTCAGAAGACCGGGGGTTGGGATCTCGTGCGTCGGTTTCATAATTTCGAGAGGATTGCCGTCCGTCATTGCGATCTTCCGGGTCAGGTCGATTAAGGGACCATCGAAAGTATGAAAAATCGATACATTCCAAATGATTGCTGATGCGAGATGAACAGCATCAGGCGGCTTGAGGCCAGCGAGCCCTGCCAATTGAAGACTTTGAGCATGCCTACCCACCTGTTTATCAACAGGGATTAAGATGATGTAGGGTTGATCGAAGAAAGCAGCGAGATTTGATGCTGGGCTCGTCGGGTCTGGAGGCCGCTTACATACTTCCGCCAACGTAAAAGCGGATGTAGCTATTTCATATTCGCCCTTTTCGGCGCGCTGCAATGTCTCTCGACACATTTCGTAACGGGGGTCAGTGAAATTCTTGCCCGGACCTGGCATCTCCTTCTGGATGTACGCGATCCAAGCGCATGCATCCCAATAGATCGTGCGAGCCTTAGCCATCGTGGCGAAGTTCTCGCAGAAATTCCTCCGTCGTCAAACCACTACTGAAATTTGGATCAATGATATCATCCAAACCGGGGAGCGGGTCGCGATCCAGAACCTCCATTCCAGTCGCATTAATCACCTCAATAACCCCAAGGCTTTTGTAGTGAATTACACCGTAAACCCGAACCCGAACTCCGTGCCAGACGTCCGACAAGCGAAGCGCTTCAACCTGATGGAAGGCATCACCACTCGCGTACGCCTTTACCTCAGCACCACCTAGGCGAGCACGAAAACGCAGAATAGCTCGGCCATGACCATCCAGTTCGGGCTTGGTGACATAACCTTCGACGCTTCCGAACTCGCGATATGGGGCAGATTCGGCAGCAGTCGCGACTTCTATGGCTCTTTCAACCTTCCTCGCAGCCGGAGCATCGATGACCACCGGGGCTGCTTCTACTGTAACATCAAACGCAAGCAGCGTATCTGTGAGGCCATTGAGAACACGCGCATGCATCTTCCGGGCCTTGCCCAATGTTTCGTTATTGAAGAATGGAGGCTGTGCGTGGCCCGCCCTCAGCGCTCGGAATCCATTCGCAGTCGTTCTTTCAACGCGATCGATTCTGGCAAGAATTGCATCGGCAGGGCCATGTCCGAACGGCGTCAGTTCCAGACTGATCGGGCTGTTCATCCGAGCATCAGTTACGCGCCATTCCAATTCATTCTTACCGTTCGCTTCGGTAGCGCGTTCAACTCCTCGCAGAACATCGACCAAGTCCCGAATTTGGCCAAGCAGGTCATCAACAGAAGGCGCGTCAGCGCGCCCATCTTCTGGCCCCCGTATCGTTATTGTAACGGGCTTGACCATTCAAAGCGCCTCCGTCGCAGATTCTAAACTGCGCGACTCTTGGGGTAAAGTGGTCATTTTCAGCCCCTTTCTTCCCTTCACACCACCTCCAACGATTCCGCTTGCCATTCCCCCGTACTCGATATTAATATGATATCATAATTTTGGAGGACAAGATGACACACGGATCTGCGACCGCGCTCAATGCCAGCGTCGAACGGCGGGCGAGCACGTTCAGCGGTTATCTGATGCTGCTGGTGTTGCTGGCGGTGACGGCGCTGGGCCTTTACGCATTCTCCATGCTGGTGGGCAGCGAGCAGCCGCCGCTGGGGCCGGTGCTGTTCTTCGTCGGCACGGTGCTGGTGTTCTGCTTCGTTTCGATCGGCTTCTACATGATCCAGCCCAATCAGGCGGCGGCGATCCTGCTGTTCGGCGATTATCAGGGCACCGATCGCGCCACCGGCCTGCGCTGGCGCTGGCCCTGGCTGACGCGCACCAAGATTTCGGTGCGCGTGCACAACATCACGTCCGAACGGCTGAAGGTGAACGATCTGCGCGGCAACCCGATCGAGATCGCGTCCAACGTCGTCTGGCGCGTCACCGATACGGCGCAGGCGCTGTTCGACGTCGACGATTACAAGCAGTTCGTCCATATCCAGATCGAAAGCGCGGTGCGCGCGATCGGTTCGCGCTATCCCTATGACGATATCGAGCACAAGGAAGTGACGCTGCGTTCGGATGCCGATCAGGTGAGCGAGGAACTGCGCGTCGAATTGCAGGAGCGCGTGGCCGCGGCGGGCGTGACGGTGGACGAATGCCGGCTGACCCACCTGGCCTATGCGCAGGAGATCGCGCAGGCGATGCTCCGCCGCCAGCAGGCCGAAGCGGTGATCGCCGCCCGATCGCGGCTGGTGGAGGGCGCCGTCTCGATGGTGCAGCTCGCGCTCGATCAGCTTTCGGCCAAGAATGTCGTCGAGCTGGATGACGAGCGCCGCGCGGCGATGGTGTCCAACCTGATGGTGGTGCTGTGCGCCGAACGCGATACGCAGCCGGTGGTCAATACGGGCTCGCTGTACCAGTAAGCCCGGACGATGACGACCACGCCCCCCAAAAAGCCGTTCGCGCTTCGCATAGAGCCCGCGCTCCATGCGGCGCTCGAACGCTCGGCGGCGGCCGACCTGCGCAGCGTGAACGCGCAGATCGAGGTGCTGCTGCGCGAGGCGCTGGCGCGGCGGGGCGTGAAGGTGGCCGCCCCCGAACAGCGCACGCGCGGCCGCCCGCCAAAGGAGAGCGGCGATGCCCAGGATTGATGACCCCTTCCGCCCGCGCAAGGTGCGCCCCGGCTACTGGTTCGCGCGGCGGCGCTGCGGTTTCGGCGGCACCCCCGCCACCTGGCAGGGCTGGCTGGCGATCGCGCTGTTCATGGTGCTGCTGTTCAGCGCGGTGAATTTCCTGCCGGGCAAGACCGCCCAGGGCGCCGCCGCCTTCGCGCTGATCGCGGTGTTCGTGACGATAAGCTGGATCAAGACCGACGGGGGCTGGCGCCTGGGCGGGGACGAGGATTGAACCCCCTCGTCCAGCCCCGCGCAATGATGGCATGATGGAAGGGCCGATGACCGATCCCAATCTCCTGATCGCCCTGTCCGGCGTCTCCGGCATCGCGATCCTCGCCTTTTGCGGCCTGCGCGGCTGGCGCGGCTGGCTGGAACTGAAGCGCGCCGAACTCGAACGGCGGGGGGAAGACGCCCCGAACGCCGGATCGCGCATCGAGATCGCGAACCTGAAGGAACGCATCCGCAAGCTGGAAGCGATCGCCGCGGGGGTGGATCTTTAGCGGCCGCCACGACGGACGGTCCAACATGAAGTGGGGATGGAAACATAGCCCCGGCCCGATCCAACCCGTCACCCCAGCACAGGCTGGGGTCTCCCGACCAGACCGCACCCGATCCTGTGGCAGATCCCAGCCTGCGCTGGGATGACGGTTGGGGTTGGCATCGACCACCACCATCCGCTCGGGCCGGGCCACCCATGGCACCGCCACCAACATCCGTTCGGGCTCCTGTCCTTTCCTTGGCACCGCAACAGAAGGACAGGGCTTCGACAGGTTCAGCCCGAACGGGATGGGAGGGCTGGCGCGCTATCCTTGCGAAACTCAGCCCGAACGGGATGAGCAGGCCCGCGCCCTCCTCACCGCCCCACGAACAGGAACCCCACCGCCGCCATGATACACGCGAACGCCGCGAAATGGCGCCAGTGCAGCGGTTCGCCCAGCACCCACACCATGAAGCCGCCGAAGATGATCAGCGCGATCGCCTCCTGCGCGATCTTGAGCTGGCCCGGCGTCCACCCGCCTGCGAAGCCGATGCGGTTGGCGGGCACCGCGAAGCAATATTCGACGAGCGCGATGCCCCAGCTGATCAGGATGACCAGCAGGATCGGCTTCTCCATCCCGCCCTTCAGATGCCAGTACCAGGCGATCGTCATGAACAGGTTGGAGATGACCAGCAGCGCGATCGTGGGCATGCGCCGTCCTATCTGCTCTTGATGAAGCCCCGGATATCGCGCGTCAGCTTCGCGCGATCCTCGTCGCGGACGTACATCATGTGGCCGGCATCATAATAATGATACTGGATGCGGTCCTTCATGAAGCCCGTGCGGCTCAGCGAATATTCGGCGGCGTAGAAGGGCGTCGCGAAATCGTACCAGCCCTGCCCCACGAAGATGCGCAGCCCGCTGTTCTTGCGCAGGGCGGTGCCGATATAGGGCGCGACATTGACATAGACGTCGTTGTCGCGGCCGCCGCCAAGCCGCCAGTCCCAGGGCTGGACGCTGCCGATCGTCACATAGCGGCGGTCGGTCTGGAAATTGAGCGATTCGCGCACATAGCTGTTGATCGCCGCGGTATAGCCGCCGTCGATGCCGTAGAAGCTGGGATCGTCGTCGGGCGTCTCGCCGGCATTGTCGAAATCCTTGCCGGTATAGCGGCTGTCGAGCCGCCCCACCGTCAGCCCCCGGTCGCGCAGCAATTCCTTGTAGAAACGGCCGGGCTCGACGCGCAGGTCCGCCTGTTCGAGATAGGTTTCGGACAGCCCGGTGAAGCGCGCCAGATCGCGGCGCACGGCGGCGCGTTCCTCGGCGGGCAGCGACACGCCCTTGAGGAGCGCGGTGATATAGGGGCCGGACGCCCAGCGCCGCGCTTCCTCCGCGAACTGCTCGGGCGTGCCCGCGAACTGCGTCTTGCCGTGGAACAGCGCGGTCACCGCCATCGATGGCAGGTTGAGCATGAAGGTCATCTCGTTGCCCGGCGTATCCGCCCCGGCCGCGAAATCGAGCACGGTGGAGATCAGGATCACGCCGTTGAGCGCGACGTCGTTATACTGGCCTTCGAGCTGGTTGAGCACGGCGGCGGAGCGCGTGGTGCCATAGCTTTCGCCGCCCAGGAACTTGGGCGAATTCCAGCGGCCATTCTGGTTCAGCCAGATGCGGATGAACTCGGCCACCGATTGCGCGTCCTTCGTGACGCCCCAGAATTCCTTGGGATCGGTCTTGCCCAGCGCATGGCTGAAGCCGGTGCCGACGGGATCGATGAAGACGATGTCGGTCACGTCGAGCAGGCTGTCCGGATTGTCGACCAGCGGATAGGGCGGCGCGCCGTCGTCACGCGCGTCGGACGGGATGGCGACGCGCTTCGGCCCGAATGCGCCCATGTGCAGCCACACCGATCCCGAACCCGGCCCGCCGTTGAACAGGAAGGTGACGGGGCGCGAGGGATCGCGCGGCTCCTTCACATAGGAATAGGATGTGATGCTGGCGCGCGGGGTGCCGTCCTCCGCCTTCAGATAGGTTTCGCCCGCCGTCGCGACGTAATTCATCTTCACGCCGCCGAATGTGCCGCTGTGCCGCGTCACCGCCACCTGCGGCGCCGGACTGTCGGACGCGTCGGCTTTCGACTTCGGCGGATCGGCCTTGTCCTGCGCCATCGCGGGGCACGCCGCCGCCAATCCCAAAGCGAGACCCAATGTCCAATTCCGCATCATTCATCCCCTGTCTTGGGAAATCGCCCGTCAGCTATTAGATAGCCGATCATGCAGACGACCCATCTTGGCCGGCAGACGCCGCTTCCCGCCTCTCCCGAAGAGGCGATTCTCGACTACGTCCCGAACCCGCGCGCGGGCAAGCTCTATCTGGTCCGCTTCGCCGCGCCCGAATTCACATCGCTGTGCCCGGTCACCGGCCAGCCCGATTTCGCGCATCTGGTGATCGATTACGCGCCGGGCGAAACCATCGTCGAATCCAAGTCGCTGAAGCTGTTCCTGGGCAGCTTCCGCAACCACGCCGCCTTTCACGAGGATTGCACCGTGGGCATCGGCGAACGCCTGTTCGACGAGATGAAACCGCTCTGGCTGCGCATCGGCGGCTATTGGTATCCGCGCGGCGGCATCCCCATCGACGTGTTCTGGCAATCGGGCGAACCGCCAAAGGGCCTGTGGCTGCCCGACCAGGGCGTGCCGGGCTATCGCGGGCGGGGCTAGGGGCCTTTCACTCGCCAACCCACACACCGTTCGGGCTGAGCCTGTCGAAGCCCTGCCCTGCCTTGGCGCCGCAACAGAAGAACAGGGCTTCGACAGGCTCAGCCCGGACGGGATTGGGGACGGAAGCGATCCGCCCCCTTCCGCCGACAAACCGAATCCGCCGCGCTTCGGCACCGCTTCATCTCAACCGCACGATTTTTCTTGCTGCAACGCACAATTCGCGCAACCATCCCATATCGGAGTCGTTAGGCTCGCTTGGGAAATCGACGCACGGACCATTGTTGCAGGAGCGAAAGAACGGGCATGGCCACGATCGACAGCGCGACCGGAAAGAACGGGCTTCCCCGTCATATCGCCCTGATCGGCAATTCGCTTCCGCGCCGCTGCGGGCTCGCCACCTTCACCTCGCACACGCTGCAGGGGCTTGAAGCCAGCTTCCCCGATCTCACCGTCGATCTCTATGCGATGGATGACGGCACCGGCATCGCCTATCCCGAGGGTGTCCGCACCATCGCGCAGGACGATCCGATCGCCTATCGCGACGCCGCGCGCGCCATCGGGCAGAGCGGGGCGGAGGCGATCTGGCTCCAGCACGAATATGGCATTTTCGGCGGCAGCGCCGGCGATCATATCCTGGCGCTGCTCGATCGCGTCGATCTGCCGCTGCTGGTGACGCTGCACACCGTGCTCGAACATCCCGGCGCGGACGAGCGCCGCGTGCTGGAGGCGATCGCGCGCCGCGCGTCCAGGCTGATCGTGATGGCGGAAAAGGGCCGCGCGCTGCTGCGCACCGTCTATGGCGTCTCCGATCGCCAGATCGAGGTGATCCCGCATGGCGTGCCCGATCGCCCCTTCGTCTCGCCAGACGCCGCGAAGCCGCGCTTCGGCTTCGCGGGGCGCGACGTGATCCTGACCTTCGGCCTGCTCGCGCCCGACAAGGGCATCGAATATGTGGTGGAGGCGATGCCCGCGATCGTCGCCGCGCACCCGAACGCGCTCTACGTGATCCTGGGCGCCACCCATCCCAACCTGATCCGCCAGCAGGGCGAGGCCTATCGCGACCAATTGCGCGCGCGCGCCGCCGCACTCGGCATGGCCGATCATGTCCGCTTCATCGACGCCTTTGTCGAGCAGGAGGAATTGCTCGACTATCTGGAGGCGGCGGACATCTACGCCACCCCCTATGTGAAGCGCGACCAGATCACCTCCGGCACGCTGTCCTACGCCGTCGGTCTGGGCAAGCCGGTGGTCTCCACCCCCTATATCCACGCCACCGAGATCCTGGCCGACGATCACGGCCTGCTCGTCGATTTCCGCGACAGCGGCGCGATCGCGGCGGCGGTCACCGGGCTGTTCGACGACAGGGCCGGGCGCGCCGCGCTCGCCGGCCGCGCCTATGCGCGCGGGCGCACGATGCTCTGGAGCCGCGCCTCCGAACGCGCGGTGGCGCTGCTCGCCGCGATGAAGGGGAAACGGCCGGCGCGCATCGCCGGCAAGCCCGCCCGGCCGCTGGCGCCCGATATCGCCGCCGTGGTGCGGATGAGCGACGCCACCGGCATCCTTCAGCACGGCATCTATTCGGTGCCCGATCGCCGCCACGGCTATTGCATCGACGACAATGCCCGCGCGCTGATCCTGATGTCGCGGATCGACGATATCGAGGATGGCGAGCGCGATCGCTGGACCAGCATCTACGCCGCCTTCGTCCAGCATGCCTGGAACCCCGATCGCCAGCGCTTCCGCAACTTCATGAATTTCGATCGCACCTGGTGCGAGGAGGAAGGATCGGAGGACAGCAACGGCCGCGCGCTGTGGGCGCTGGGCGTCACCGCGCGCGACGCGCGCCAGCTCAAATTCCGCCAATGGGCGGCGCCGCTGTTCGATCAGTCCGCCGGCCTCGCCTTCTCGCTCGGCTCGCCGCGCGCCCAGGCCTTCGCGATGCTCGGCGCCGCCGCGATGATCGGCGCGCATCCGGGCCATGCGCTTTCATGCGAGATCCTCGAACGCTTCGGCGATCAGTTGCTCAACCTGCTCGCCGCCTCGCGCCGGCCGGACTGGCCGTGGTTCGAAGCGGTGCTCGCCTATGACAATGCCCGGCTGCCCGAAGCGCTGCTGCGCGCGGGCGCCGCGCTCGGCCGGGCGGACTATGTCGAATGCGGGCTCGCCACGCTCGACTGGATCGTCGCGCAGCAGACCGCGCCGGAAGGGCATTTCCGCGCGGTCGGCACCGAAAGCTTCGGCCGCCCCTTCACCCCGCCCTTGCCGTTCGATCAGCAGCCGCTGGAAGCGCAGGCGACGATCGACGCGTGCGCGGCGGCGCTCGCGGTGTCCGCCGATCCGCGCTGGATCGACGCGGCGCACCGCGCCTATCGCTGGTTCCTGGGCGCCAATGATCTGGACATGCCGCTCGCCAGCCAGGGCGATGGCGGCTGTTATGACGGGCTGATGCCCACCGGGCTCAACCGCAATCAGGGCGCCGAATCGATCCTGGCGCTCCAGCTCGCCTCCGCGACGATTTCGGGGCTATCCATCGGCGCGGAACGCGTGGCAGACAAGCGCGACGCCGCCTGAATTATCGGGGGCGAGGTTCCCACCTCGGGGGAGGCAGATGCTCGACGTCTACAATCACGATCTGCGGCTTTATGCCGATCCCTCGCGCGTGGTGGTGCGGCCCTTCCACCTCGCCTGGCAATCGAACGGCCCCGCGCCCAGCCGCGCGCAGAAGCTGATCCAGCACGTCGTCGACATGGACATGACGACGGCGCGCGCGCAGCTCGAAGCGGTGCTGCGAGATTTCGAGGCGCGCCACTGGCAGACGCGGCGCGTGTTCATGACGCGCTATGAACAGCTTGAAGAACTGCTGGACCTGAAGCTGGGCGATATCGGCGACGAGAAGCGCCAGCTTGTCGGCGCCTATTTCTGCCATGAATACAGCTATGCCGCCGCCGCGCTGATGAACCCCAGCGTGGTGCCGCATTTCGACCAGACCGGCATGCCCGCGGGATCGCAGCGCATCCTGATGTCGCTGCGCGCGGTGGGCGAAGGCCATATCTCCTCGGTCGCCTTTCGCGAGGGGATCATCACCGACAAGGGCGAGCTGCGCCTGGCGCCCGAACCGCCCTTCGCCACCGCCACCGATTCGCCCGATACCGACGGCGTGTACGAGGACGGGCAGGTCACGGTGTTCCGCCATCAGGACAGCACGCTTTCCGGCACGGTGATCTTCCCGATCACCCCCGCGCAGAAGAACGGGCTGGAGGATCTGCGCCTCGTCCATTTCACGCATGACGATGGCTCGGTCGAATGGCTGGGCACCTACACCGCCTATTCGGGGCGGGAGATCCAGTCTGAAATGCTGCGCACGCGCGATTTCCGGTCGTTCGACCTGTGCCCGATCGCGGGATCGGCGGCGCGCAACAAGGGCATGGCGCTGTTCCCGCGCAAGGTGGGCGGCCAATATATGATGATCGGCCGGCAGGACGGGCAGAACCTGTTCCTGATCAAGTCCGACGATCTGCTCCACTGGGACGAGGGCGATCTGCTGCTGGAGCCGCGCTATCCCTGGGAACTGATCCAGATCGGCAATTGCGGCGCGCCGATCGAGCTGGACGAAGGCTGGCTGCTGCTCACCCATGGCGTGGGCGCGATGCGCAAATATTCGATCGGCGCGGTGCTGCTCGACAAGGACGATCCATCGAAGGTGCTGGCGCGCTCGCCCGAACCGATCCTCTCCGCCGCCGACGAGGACCGCGAAGGCTATGTGCCCAATGTCGTCTACACCTGCGGCGCGATGCGGCACGGCGATCTGATCTTCATGCCCTATGGCGTGGCGGACAGCTCGGTCGCCTTCGCCTTCGTGCCGATCGCGAAGCTGCTGGAGCTGATGGAATAAAAGCATCGCGCGGAAAAGTGGGAACCGGTTTTCCGCACAAGCGATGCGGCAGACAGACAGGAATAAATCCAGGTCTGGCGGGGGTAGAGCATTGTGACTCGCCCCTGCTTACACTAATGTAAGCCCATGGCAGCGCTTCCTCACGACCACGCGATCCGGATCGTCCCCGGCGACATCGACTTCATGGGTCATGTCAACAACGCGCATTACCTCACCTGGGTGCAGGAAGCGGTGACCGCGCACTGGCGCAAGCTCGCGCCGGCGGAGGCGGTGGCCCGCCATCTCTGGGTCGCGCTCAAGCACGAGATCACCTATCGCAAGCCCGCCTTTCTCGACGATCAGGTGGTCGCCACCGTCATCCTCGAAAAGGTCCATGGCGCGCGCGCCTTCTACGAAACGCTGATCAAGCGCGGCGAGGAGGTGCTGGCCGAGGTCCGTTCGAGCTGGTGCTGCGTCGATGCCGAAACCCTGCGCCCCGCCCGCATCGCGAACGACATCGCAGAGCATTTCTTCGGCAAGCCGGACTGATCGTCCCCTTGCGCGCACGTGAGAGGCCGGGTGCGGTATCCACTGCTTCTCTGTCCCACGCGTCACCCCAGCCCTTCGACTGCCCGCCAGGGCGGGCGCTCAGGACGGGCCTCGCCTCTGGCGAGGGCTGGGGTCTGCCAACCAGATCGCGCCAAATCCTGTGGGAGATGCCAGCCTGCGCTGGCATGACGTCTGGGATTTCCACAGCCACCCACACCGTTCGGGCTGAGCCTGTCGGGACGAAGTCGGCCGTAGGCCAACCCCTGCCCTGCCTTGACACCGCAACAGAAAAACAGGGCTTCGACAGGCTCAGCCCGAACGGGTGTTGGCCGTGACGATGCAAGTCGGGCTCGCTCAGGCCACCCCCTATTTCAGCGGCAGGAACAGCTCCACCACCACGTCATGCACGGGCGCGTTGGGGAAGAAGGTGAAGTGCCGCCGGCAATAGATCGGAAAGTCGCGCGCCTCCTCGCCGCTGGCGGGCAGCCAGTCGCGATAGAGGTAGAGCGCGGCGGGCTCCAGATTATGCGTGTTGTGGACGACGCGCAGCACCGCGCAGCGCCCGCCAGGGATCTCGCCGGGCGTCATGCCCTGGTCGTTGGGTTCCACCGGCTGGTCGGTCCCCACGCACAGGTCCATCGCGTAATCGTCCGGATTCTCGGGAATGCGTTCGGACCGGAAGATGTTGAAGGTCGGGCTGGTGTCGGGCGAAAGCCCCGCCGCCTTGCGCCAGGCGATGAAGCGCTGGATGGTGTCGGGCAGGGTTTCGCGGTCGCCGCGATGTTCCAGCACCGCCACCTTCGTCGGCGCCATGTCCCGGATCGTCACATCGTCCGGGGTGTAGATGATCTGCATCAGCTTGCTCCTGGCATTGTCGAGTGGCCCGAAGGCCGCAAGCCACGGCACCCAATCGGGTGATTTCCGGAACGACGATGGCGATTGCCCCAGCCTGCGGCGAAAGGCGCGGGCAAAGGCGTCGGGCGCGTCATAACCCGAATCCATCGCGATATCGGTGACGCTGCCGGCGTCGTCCGAAGCCAGCCGGTTCGAAGCGCGCTTCATGCGGGCAAGCTGGATATAGCGATGGACGGACAGTTCGAAGGTCGCCGCGAACTGCCGGTGGAAATGGAATTTCGAAAGCGCCGCGACCCCGCTCACCGTCTCCAGGTCCAGATCCTCGTCGAGATGCCGATCGATATAATCCAGCACCCGCCGCATCCGGACATGGTAGTTCTCAAGCGCGTCCGCCTTCATCGTCTTCCTCCGTGGCGGCCCCAGCTAGCCGCTCGGGTGCGTTGCGCGCTCGACCGATCTTGCGGTTTGGGGTGCGATCCATGGACGGAAATCCCGTCAGACAGGCCCGTGCCAAACCGTCACCCCAGCGAAAGCTGGGGTCTGCCAACCAGATCGCGCCTGATCCGGCGGAAGATGCCAGCCTGCGCTGGCATGACGTACTGGATCAACAGGACAAGCACACACCCCAACATCCCGTCGCTCCAGCGAAGGCTGGAGCCTATGCGATGCGCCCAGCCGCATCGAAGCCCGAAGATCGCATGGGCTCCAGCCTTCGCTGGAGCGACGGGCGGTGATTCGGTGTGACAAGCGCCGGCCACGGGAACGGCTGGGTCCAAGTGGATTACGGTCGTTCGTCAGGCGTCATCCTACGCATATCTTATAAGGCGTTCGCACCTCTGCCGCTCCGTTGCGGACGCGCCCTCCACGCTCGCGGCGTAATCTTCGATGAAGTCTCGAGCGATAAATGCCTCAAGGAAGTAATCGTACTCCTGCCATGAAAGGTGACAGGCTCCGCTTCATTCCCTTCGGCCACGACTAAGACTGTATCCGCATCCGGTGACCATGGTCCGGAAACGTAGATGATTAGATCGTCACCCCAATTGGCCGCTTCACGAACAAGTTCGACCAGCTTCACATCACGCCCCCCGGCTCATCACCTGCCGCCGCGTGTAACGATACAGCGCGGCCAGCAGCGCGATCACCAGCACCGGGCCGGCGATCAGCGCCACCGGGCCGAAGCCTTCGGGCGCGATCGCCATCGGGGCGTCGCTGTTGGTGGCGTAGACGATCAGCGCGAAGCTGACGCCCCACAGGCTTTCGCCCACGATCAGGCCGGTCGCGGTCAGCACGCCCATGCGGCGCGCGAATTCGGGGTCCGCCGTCCGGTCCGCCCAGCGGTCATAGACCATGCCGATCACCGATCCGAGCACCACCGGCAGCGTCACCGCCATCGGCAGGTACACGCCGATGCCGATGGCCAAGGGGGGCAGCCGCAGCTTGCCCGCCTTGCCCAGCAGTTCGTCGACGATGATCACGCCCACGCCCACCAGCGCGCCGAGCTGGATCATCGGCCAGTTCACGCCGCCGCCCAGCACGCCCTTCGCCAGCGCGGAGATCAGCGCGGCCTGCGGCGCCGCCAGCGCGTTCGGCCCGGCATTGGGGGCGCCCGCGAAGCCCAGCGTCTCGTTGAGCAGGTTGAGCACCGGCGGGATGATCATCGATCCGAAGATCACGCCGAAGACGAGCGCGAGCTGCTGTTTCCACGGCGTCGCGCCCACGAGCTGGCCGGTCTTGAGATCCTGGAGATTGTCGTTGGAGATCGTCGCCACGCCGAAGACGACGCCGGTGACGATCAGCGCATAGGCGATCAGCGCGTCGGTGGAGGCGGGATCGATGCCGCGCCCGAACAGGCCGACGAGCAGCAGCGAGGCCGCGAGGACGGAGAGGATGCCGATGCCCGAAACCGGGCTGTTCGACGCGCCGATCAGCCCCGCCATATAGCCGCAGACCGCCGCGATCACGAGGCCGATCACCGCCACGAACAGCAGCGCGCCGCCCACCAGCAGCCATGCCGATCCCTCCAGCGGCCCGCCGGTGAGCGTGGACCAGAGCAGGATCGCGATCGGGATCATCGTGGCGAGCGCGCAGGCGACGACGATGCCGAAGGGAATGTCGCGCTCCTCGATCGGCAGCGCATCGCCCCCGCGCGAGACGCCCGATGCCGCCATCGCCGCGCGGATGCCGCGCGTGACGGGGCCGGCGATGCGGATCAGGCTCCAGATCGCCGCCACGCCGATCACGCCCGCGCCGAAGAAGCGCACATCGTTGCGGAAGACGGTGCCCGCCCATGCCTCCACCTCTCCGGGCATCGGGTTCTGCGCGGTCAGGATAGGCAGCAGGATCCACCAGCCGATGACGAGCCCGGTGAACATCGCCATGCCCACCGAGATGCCGACGAGATGGCCCGCGCCGAACAGCGCGAAGGAAAGCCCGCCCGAAATGCCCGTGGCGCCCGCGCCCGCGCGGAAGAAGACCGCTGCCTCCTCCACCACCAGCTTGGTCTTGGCGATCGCGGCGAAGCCGGCGGAGACGACCGCGTTGATCACGATGATCGCCAGCCCCTTGCCGCTTTCGGCGGCCCCGGCGCGCGATTCGGCGCCCACCTTCAGCACCTCCGCCGCCGCGCGCCCCTCGGGATAGGGCAGGTTGCCGTCGACGACGAGCGCGCGGCGCAGCGGCACGGAGAACATCACCCCCAATATGCCGCCGGTCGCGCAGATCGCGGCGGTCAGCAGATAGGGAAAGCCCGTCCACCAGCCGATCATGACCAGGCCGGGCAGCACGAAGATGATCGCCGCCAGCGTGCCCGCCGCCGAGGCGACGGTCTGCACGATATTATTCTCCAGGATCGTCGAATCCTTGAAGTAACGCAGGATCGCCATCGAGATGACGGCGGCTGGGATCGAGGTGGCGAAGGTCAGCCCCACCTTCAGCCCCAGATAGACATTGGCGGCGGTGAACAGCAGCGTGATCAGCCCGCCCAGCAGCACGCCGCGTATCGTGAGTTCGGCGATCGGGCGGGCCGGTGCGGTGGCTTGGGTCACGGGATTTCCTTCGCTGTCATTCGGCCGGATCGTCGAACCGCTTGAAACGGATCGCGATGTCGTAGCGGTTCAGCACCAGATTCGTGCCGTCGATGCGGAGCGGTTCGCCGTTGAAATCGGCGCGGCCGAAATCATTGGCGTCGAACCGGAACAGGATGCGGTGCCCGCCGGGGGTCAACGGGTGGGGCGGCTCGGCGATGCCGTAGACGGGCATCACGGGCACCACCGAGACCGGAATTTCCCCCGCCTCCAGCGGCACCAGCCCGTCCTTGCCCACCGCGCGGAGCCGCCGTCCGGCCTGCCCCTCGAACGCGATCGCCACTTCCAGCGGATCGCCCCAGTCGAACCCCGGATCGGCCAGCGCGACGCGCAGTTCGCCGGCGGGCGCGGGCTCGTCCTTCACCACCGCGAAGGCGGGCGGCTTCACCCTGGGCTCGCTGGTCAGGCGCACGGTGCCGTCCTCCACGGTCCAGCGCCCCTCGGCGGTCTCGCTCACCGCGCCATATTCGAGCGCGTAGCGGAAGCGGCCGTCGGCGGCGAGCAGCAGCCCCCCGCCCACCTCCATCTGATCGACCTGATAGCCGCCCGCGATCGCGGCGCGGTCCTGCGCGGTGGCGGGCGCGGCGAATGCCAGCGCCCCGATCAGCACGGCGGGCGCCGCGCGCATCAACGGCCCTTAAAGAGGCCGCCGAGCAGGCCGCGCAGCAATTGCCCGCCCAGCCGCCCGGCCACCTGCCGGCCGACCGACGTGGCGGCGGAGCGCGCGGCGGACTGGACCATCTTTTCGGTGAAGCTCGGCTTGGCGTCCTCGCGCGCCTGCCGCGCGGCCTCGCGCTGCGCCTCGCGCTCGGCGGCGATGCGGACGCGTTCGGCCTCCTTGGCCTGGCGCGCGGCCTCCTTTTCGGCGGCGATGCGCTGCTTCTCGTCTTCCTTGGCCTGGACGGCGTCGAGCTTGGCCTGCTCCTCCGCCGCCTTGGCCTCGGCGGCGGCGGCCTGCGCCTCGCTCGCCTTGGCGGCCAGCAGTTCCTCGGCGGATTCGCGGTCGATCACCGTGTCGTACTTGGCGCCGACCGCGTCGGTTTCCCTGATCACGCCGCGTTCCACCGGCGTCACCGGGCCGACGCGCGAACAGACCGGCTTGATCAGCGTGCGCTGCACCGGCGATGGCGATCCGTCTGCCTGGAGCAGCGAGACCAGCGCCTCGCCCACCTTCAGTTCGGTGATCGCGGTCGCCACGTCCACGCCGGGATTGGCGCGGAAGGTTTCGGCGGCGGAGCGGATCGCCCTTTCGTCGCGCGGGGTGAAGGCGCGCAGCGCGTGCTGCACGCGGTTGCCGAGCTGGCCGGCCACATCCTCGGGGATGTCGATCGGGTTCTGCGTGATGAAATAGACGCCCACGCCCTTGGACCGGATCAGGCGGACGACCTGCTCCACCTTGTCGAGCAATGCCTTGGGCGCCTCGTCGAACAGCAGGTGCGCCTCGTCGAAGAAGAAGACGAGCTTGGGCTTGTCGGGATCGCCCACCTCGGGAAGCGTCTCGAACAGTTCGGAGAGCAGCCACAGCAGGAAGGTGGAATAGAGTTTCGGGCTGGCCATCAGCTTGTCGGCGGCCAGGATGTTGACGATGCCCCGGCCCTGTTCGTCGAGCTTGAAGAAATCCTCGATCTCAAGCGCGGGCTCGCCGAAGAAATGGTCGCCGCCCTGGCTGCGGAGCTGGAGCAGCGAGCGCTGGATCGTGCCCACCGTCGCCTTGGAGACATTGCCATAGGTGATGGTCAGCTCGTCGGCGCGGGTGGCGCAATGGCTGAGCATCGCCTGGAGATCGTCGAGGTCGAGCAGCAGCAGCCCGTCCTTGTCGGCGACGTGGAAGGCGATGGTGAGCACGCCTTCCTGCACCTCGTTCAGGTCGAGCAGCCGGGCGAGCAGCAGCGGCCCCATTTCGGAAACCGTGGTGCGGATGGGGTGGCCCTGTTCGCCGAACAGATCCCAGAACTGGACGGGATTGTCCTTGTACGCCCAGTCCGTATCGCCGATCTCGGCGGCGCGCGCGGCGAAGGCGTCATGCACCTTGGCGGTGGGCGATCCCGCCATCGCCATGCCCGAAAGATCGCCCTTCACATCGGCCAGGAAGGTCGGCACGCCGGCGCGCGAAAAGCCCTCGGCGATGCCCTGCAACGTCACGGTCTTGCCGGTGCCGGTGGCGCCCGCGATCAGCCCGTGGCGATTGGCGCGCCTGAAATTGAGGATCTGCCGCTCGCCGCCCCCGGTTCCGATGAAAAGGCCGGTCTCGTCAGTCATGCGCAGTCCTCCGATTGTTGGATATGCTTTAGAGCATCCCAGGGAGAAGTGGGAATCGGTTTTCCGCATCGGCGCATCCCGCACGCCCCCACTCCGTTCACGCCCTGCCGACCCGACACGTCATCACCCCCCATTCGGGCTGAGCCTGTCGAAGCCCTGCCCTTTCCTGGACACCGAAAGAGAAGAACAGGGCTTCGACAGGCTCAGCCCGAACGGAAGCGAGGGTTCACCCGCCCCATAAACAACAAGCCGCGCGATCCGGGGATCGCGCGGCCTGCCGTGCATCGGGGAAGCGCCCTATCCCTCAGCGGGAAAGGGCGTCCGGATCATTTGCGCTTGGTGGTCTTCACGCCCACATAGCGCGCCGGGGCGTTGCCGCGCTGGACGAGCAGCAGCACCGGGCGGTTCGCCGCGACCGAGGCCTTCACCGCGCTGGCGAGGTCGGCGGGCTGCGCCACCGGGCGCTGGTTGGCGGTGACGATGATGTCGCCGCGCTGGATGCCCGAAGCAGCGGCGTCGCTGGCGGGGTCGACCGCGCCGACGACCAGGCCGCGCACATCCTGCGACAGGCCGAGCTGGCGCGTGATCTGCGGCGTCAGCGCCTGCACCGCCAGGCCGATCGAATCGCGCGTCGACTGTTCGGTGGCGTCATTGTCGGGCGTCGGCACCGCGTCGTCGCCATCGGCGTTGAAGGCGGCAAGCTGTTCTTCCGGCGGGCGCGTGCCCACGGTGGCGTTCACCGTCATGCGCTTTTCGTTGCGGACCAGTTCGATCGGCACGCGCGTGCCGGGCTTCAGGTTCGAAACGAGGTAGGACAGCGTATTGTCCGGCGAAACGGGGGTGCCGTTCACCTTGGTGATCACGTCGCCCTGCTGGATGCCCGCCTTGGCGGCGCCCTCGCCCGGTTCGACGCGCGCGATCAGCTCGCCCGTGTTCTTGGGCAGGCCCAGCGACGCGGCGATCGATTCGTCGAGCGGCTGGAGCGCGACGCCCAGATAGCCGCGCTGCACCTTCGCGCCCGAACGCAGCGTATCGATGATCGGCTTGGCCTGTTCCGCCGGAATCGCGAAGCCGATGCCGACATTGCCGCCGGTGGGCGAGAAGATCGCCGAATTGATGCCGATCACATTGCCGTTCAGGTCGAACATCGGGCCGCCGGAATTGCCCATGTTGATCGACGCGTCGGTCTGGATATAGCGATCGAACGCGCCGCCCTGGCCGGTGTTGCGGTGAAGCGCGGAAACGATGCCCGCGGTCACGGTGCCGCCCAGGCCGAACGGATTGCCGATCGCGACCACCCAGTCGCCCACGCGCGTGCTCGTCGAATCGCCGAACTTCACGAAGGGCAGGTTGCTCGCCTCGATCTTGAGCAGCGCCAGGTCCGACGCGGCGTCGCGGCCGATCAGCTTGGCCGAATATTCCTTGCGGTCGGGCAGGGTCACGGTGATCGAATCGACCACGGCGCTGCGGTTGCCCGGCGCCACCACATGGTTGTTGGTGACGATATAGCCGTCGGCCGAGATGATGAAGCCCGAGCCGAGCGACTGCGCCTCGCGCGTGATCGGCCGGCCGCCCTGCTGGCCGCCGAACTGGCCGAACAGATCGCCGAAGGGCGTGCCGGCGAACGGGTTCTGCTGCTGCTGGACCTGCACGGTCTGCTTGGTCGAGATGTTGACCACGGCGGGCGCCAGCCGTTCGGTGAGCGAGGCGAAGCTCATCGGCGCGCCGCGCGGCGCGGCCGCCGCCATCGCGCGATCGTCGTTCTGCGCCGTTTGCGCGCCGACATTGGTGCCGACGGTGATCGCGGCTCCGCCCAGGAGCAGCGCGGTGGTAATGGCATATGCGTAGCGCACGTTCATCTTCCTTCCAACTTCCTTCACTTGCCCGTCTGTGCGGGGCTCGCGGTTTGCCGTCAGGCTGCTCCCCGACGGCTTAACGCAGTTTGAATGATTCCGGTTCAGCGCGCGCCCCGGAACTCACGCAGATAGCTGTTGTCCGGCGACAGGATGATCGACGACGCGCCCTTGCCCTCGCCGGGCGTGAAAGTCTGTTCATAGGACTGCATGGCCCGATAGAAATCGTAGAAGCCCGCATCCTTGTTGAACGCCTCGGCATAGGCCTTGGCGGCGTCGGCATCGGCCTGGGCGCGAACGATCTGCGCCTGTTTCAGGCCCTGCGCCTCGATCGTGCGCGCTTCCTGGATGCGCGCGGTGCGCATCCGTTCCAGCGCGCTGTCCAGCGGCGCGCCTTCGGGCAGGTCGGCGCGCTTGATGCGCACGTCGACGATCTCGGCGCCATATTGGCGCGCGGTGCGGTTCAGCGCGGACTGGATATTGTCCATCACCTGGCCACGTTCGGCGCTGAGCAACGCGGCGAAGGGCCGCTTGCCCAGCTCGTTGCGCAACGCCGATCCCAGGATCGGGCGCAGCGCGGAGGCGACATTGTCCGGATTCTTGGCGGTAATCACCATACGCAGCGGATCGACGATGCGGAAGCGCGCGAATGCGTCCACCTGCAGACGGAGCTGGTCGGTCGACAGCACCTGTTGCTGGTCCATGCTGATCGACAGGATGCGCTTGTCGATCCAGGTGATGTCGTCGATGAACGGCCATTTGGCGATCACGCCCGCGCCGACCCCGCCGAAGCTCTTCTTGGGATCATAGACGTTGATCAGCCGGACGGGCTGGCCGAAGCGCAGGATCACGCCCTGCTTGGTCTCCGGCACCACCACCACGGTGGAGGCGAGGATGAGCAGGGCCGCGATGGCGGCGAGCGCTGCGGCGATCGGATGGCGTCCGATACGATCGATCATCGGGCCGCTCCTTCCGCCGGACGGCGCTGAAGCTGCTGCAACGGCAGATAGGGGGTCACGCCCGGCGCCTCGACCACGGTCTTGTCCACTTTCGAAAGCACCCGTTCCATCGTTTCATAATACATGCGTCGCCGCGTCACTTCGGGGGCCAGGCGATATTGCTCATAGACCTTGTTGAACGATTCAGCCTCGCCCTGCGCGCGCGCCACCACCTGCTGGGCATAGGTGCGCGCCTCGTTCAGGTTGGATTGCACGCGCTGCTGCGCGGCGGTCACTTCCTTGAACGCCTCATTGACCGCGCTCGGCGGATCGGCCTGGCTGATCGAGACGCCCTGGATGTGCACGCCCGCCTTATAGTCGTCGAGGATCGCCTGCATCGTCTCGCGGACGCGCTGCTCCACCTCGTTACGGCCGGGACCGATCGCCTGGATCAGCGTGAAATTGGCGAGCACCGATCGCATCGCGCTTTCGGCGACTTCGCCGATGGTCTGTTCGGGATCGGCAAGCTGGAACAGATATTGTTCCGCCGCGCCCGGCTTGACGCTCCAGCGCACGGTATAGGCGAGGTCGACGAGATTCTGGTCGCCGGTCAGCACCAGATTGTCGTCGCCGCCGGGCTGGCCGATCGGAATGGTGCGGATCGCCTGGATATCCACCTTCTGCACGCGTTCGAGCGGCGCAGGCAACGAGAAGCTGACACCGGGCTGCATGGTGCGCGAATAGCGGCCGAGCTGGGTGACGACGCCGGCCTGTTCGGGGCCGATCCGGTGGACGGAGGTCATGGCGAGCCACAGGAACAGGAAGCCGCCGATCAGATAGGGCCAGATCGCCATGCCGCCGGGGCCGGAGAAGCCCCCGCCGCCAATGCCGCCGCCGCCGAACAGCTCGCGCAGCTTGGCCATGATCTGGTCCAGCGCGGACGGGCCGGGCCGGCCACCACCGGGCCGGCGCGAGCGATCGCCGCCGGGCGGACGGCTCCATGGGTTCGGCCTGCCGCCGCCCGATCCGTCGCCGTCACCACCACCACGGCTGCCCCATGGGCCACCATTTTCACTCAGCACGGCGCCGATGGACGCCAACCACCCCGATCTCTTGTTCATCCCGCCATTATAGGAAGCACTTTCGGGAAAAACAGTGGCATTGCCCGAAACTCTGCCTATCTGGCGCGCATGACCGATCAAGATCGCCTGCTCGCCGCCATCTCCCCCATCGCCGAAGGCCGCGCCGCCGGGCTCCGGCTGGCCGAAGGACGCGCCAGCCTGATTCTCGACGTGACGGGGCTTTCGGGTGACGAACGGCTGAAGATGGAAGGTGCGATCAAGGCGGTGCTGCTCGCCCAGGACGGCGTTTCCGAAGTACGCGTGGCGATGACGAGCGAGAAGAAGGGCCGCCGCCTGATCGCGGTGGGCAGCGGCAAGGGCGGCGTCGGCAAGTCGACGGTCGCGGCGAATCTGGCGCTGGCGCTCAAGGCGCTCGGCTTCAGGGTCGGGCTGGTCGACGCCGATATCTACGGCCCGTCGCAGCCGCGCCTGATGGCGACGGAAGGCCAGCGGCCCCAGGCCGAGGACAAGAAGCTGATCCCGATCATGAGCCCGCACGGCATCCCGATGCTCTCGATGGGGCATCTCGCCAAGCCGGGTCAGGCGATCGCGTGGCGCGGGCCGATGGCGGGCAACGCGCTGGGCCAGATCATCGACGCCGATTGGGGCGATGCCGATCTGCTGATCGCCGATCTGCCGCCGGGCACCGGCGACGTCCAGCTCTCGATGATCCAGAAGCAGAAGCCGGCGGGCGCGGTGATCGTCTCCACCCCGCAGGATCTGGCGCTGATGGACGCGACGCGCGCGATGGACCTGTTCGCGCAGGCGGGCGTGCCGATCATCGGGCTGGTCGAGAATATGGCGGGCTACGAATGCCCGCATTGCGGCGAGGTTTCCGATCCCTTCGGCGCCGGCGGCGTGCAGGCGGCGGCGAATGTGATGGGCCATGATTTCCTCGGCCGCATCCCGCTCACCCTCGCGATCCGCACCGCGTCCGACGCGGGCCAGCCCCCCGCCGCCGGCGACGGCGCGGAGGCGGCCGCCTTCCACGCGATCGCGGCGCGCATCGCCGAATGGTTGAACCAGCCGGCACACTAGATCGTTAAGGTGGCGAAAGGATGATTCGATGCCCCTGACCCGAGACGAGGATATCGCCGCCCTGCTCACCGAAACCCGCACGATCGCGCTGGTCGGCGCGTCGGACCGGCCCGACCGGCCGAGCTACCGGGTGATGCGCTTCCTGCAGGATCACGGCTATCGCGTGATCCCGGTGAATCCGCAGATCACCGGCGAACATGTGCATGGCGAATATATCTGGCGCGAACTCGCCCAGATCGGCGAGCCGATCGACATGGTCGACATCTTCCGCCGCCCCGAAGCCGCGGGCGACGCGGTGGACCAGGCGATCGCGGCGGGCGCGAAATCGGTCTGGATGCAATTGGGCGTGATCAACGAGGCCGCCGCCGCCCGCGCCGAGGCGGCCGGGCTGAAGGTGGTGATGGACCGCTGCCCCGCGATCGACATCCCCAGGCTGGGCGTGCCCCGGATCGCGGAAGCCTAGAACATTTCCACAATGAGCGGAAACGCCCGTGTCTTTCGTGGCCGCATTTTCCGAGCCGTTGACCGTAAAAGGTCAACTTGAAAATGCTCTAGCTCATCGCATTGATGAGCGTGCCGAATACGTCGTTGAGCGACAGGCCGAGATTCACGAAGGCGATGGTGCAGGCGAGCGAGATCAACGAGGCGATCAGCGCATATTCGATCGCGGTCGCGCCGCACTTTTCGCTGAACAATTTCCGCAGCATGTTGATTATGGTTCCTCCCGGCCAGCGGCACCGAAGTGGCGCGCGGCGGTTTCGGAGAGGTTAAGACAGCGGCGGAGATAGATCCGGAATGGACCGGATCGCCGGTCAGGAGGGCAGGATGACGGACGCGATCACCTTCGAGCCGGGCATTCCGGTGCTGCGCATCTACGACATCGCGAAGGCGATGGAATTCTACGTCGATTTCCTGGGTTTCACGCTCGACTGGGAACATCGCTTCGCGCCCGATCTGCCGCTTTACGCACAGGTCTCGCGATCGGGGCTGAAACTGCATCTGAGCGAACATTATGGAGACGGCACGCCCGGCACCGTGGTCTGGATCCGGACCGCGAACCCCCGCGCCTTCTTCCGCGAGCTCGCCGACAAACGCGCCCGCTTCGCCCGGCCGGGCGCCGACGGGGACGAAGCGACGATCACCGATCCCTTCGGCAACATGCTCCGCTTCGACGGGAGCCGTTAGGATGATTTCGAGGCAGGCGGAATCACCTGTCGGCCCATAAGGCACGATAAATAAAGGACATTCAGAGTCGATCCGATTCAATCTGAACTGGACCGACTCTAGAGCGGAGGTTCATGCCATTCGGGGGAAGTCGACTCTTGCGCATCCCAGCTCTATCCAACGCGTCACCCCAGCGCAGGCTGGGGTCTCCCAACCAGTTCGCGCTATTTCCTGCGGCAGATCCCAGCCTGCGCTGGGATGACGTGTGGGGTTGGCCTACGGCCGACTTCGTCCCGAGCAGCACGATCCCCCCAGCGCCCCCCTAACGCACGATCCCCTTTTCCGCGCGGTCGCGCAGCCGCTCCACCGCGGCGGCGTGGATGCCGGGGGCGCTGGCGATCACGCCGAAGGCTTCGCCCCTGGTGCTGTTGAAGCGCAGCGCGCCGCCGAACGCGTCGGTCACGCACGCGCCCGCCTCGCGCGCGATCAGCACGGCGGCGGCGATGTCCCATTCATTGCCCCAGCGCAGCGTGGCGAGCAGATCGGCCTCGTCGGCGGCGACCATCGCGATGCGCAGCGCGATCGAATTGGGCTTGAACACCGCGGTCAGATCGCTGTCCACCTTGGGCAGCGCGTCGGTCGGCACGCGCGCGCCGGGAAAGGCGGTGCGCGTGCTGGCGCTCAGCGGCACGCCGTTGCGCCACGCGCCGCGCCCGGCCACCGCGCGCCATTGCTCGCCGCGCGCCGGCGCGTCGAGCACGCCCAGCACGGGCACGCCGCCCTCGATCAGCGCCACGCTCACCGCCCAGCCGGGGCGGCCGCGCATATAGTCGCGCGTGCCGTCGATCGGATCGACCACCCACACGCGCGGCACCAGCAGCCGTTCGGCGCTGTCCACCGTCTCCTCGGACAGCCAGCCCGCTTCGGGATCGAGCGCGTACAGCCGCTCGCGCAGCATGTCGTTCACGGCATGGTCGATCTCGCACACCGGATTGCCCGGCGCCTTTTCCCAGCGTTTATAGTCGCTTTCGCACCGCGAGAGCGCCATCGCCCCGGCCTCCGCCGCGATCTCCGCGACCCGATCGATCAGCGTTTCAGGCACCGGCCACCGTCATGCCCTCGATGCGCAGCGTCGGGGCGTTGACCGCGTAGCGGAATTCCAGATCGTCGGCGGGCACGAGCTGGCGGAACATGTCCTTCAGATTGCCCGCCACCGTCATCTCCGCGATCGGGCGGGTGATCCGGCCATTCTCGATCAGGAAGCCGGAAGCGCCGCGGCTGTAATCGCCGGTCACGCCGTTCACACCCATGCCGATCAGCTCGTTCACATAAACGCCATAGGCGATGTCGGCGATCAGGTCCGCGGGGCTGACGGCGCCCGCCGCCATGTGGAGATTGGTGCTGCTCGCCCCCGGCGGGCCGCCCACGCCGCGCACCGCATGGCCGGTGGGCGCAAGGCCGAGCTGGCGCGCGGCGGCGGCGGTCATCAGCCAGCCGGTCAGCACGCCATCGTCGATGATCACGGTTTCGCCGGTCGCCAGTCCTTCTCCGTCGAACGGGCGCGAGCGCAGGCCGCGCGCGCGCAGCGGATCGTCGACCACGCGCACGCCCGGCGCGAACACCGGCTGGCCCAGCGCGTCGAGCAGGAAGCTGGTCTTGCGCGCGATCGCGGCGCCGTTGATCGCGCCCATCAGCGGGCCGAGCAGCCCCGCCGACACGCGCGGATCATAGACGACGGGCATCGCGCCGCTGCGCGGGCGCGCAGGATCGAGCCGCGCCACCGCGCGCTCGCCCGCCTGGCGGCCGATCGCGGCGGCATCGTCGAGATCGCCGATATGGCGCGCCGAATGATGCGCGTAATCGCGCTGCATGCCCGCGCCCGTGCCCGCCAGCACGCTCGCCGAAACGCCGTGGCTGCTGCCGGCATAGCCGCGCGCGAAGCCCGCCGAGGTGGCGAGCGCCGCGATCGAACGGCCCGCGCTGGCGCCCGCGCCCTCGCTGTTGGTGACGCCCGCCACCGCGCGCGCCGCGTCTTCCGCCTCCAGCGCGCGCACCTTGAGCCCGGCGGGTTCGGCGGCGCCGCCATCGTCGATGTCGAGCACGGGGGGCTCGCCGCGCATCAGCCGGTCCTCGGGCGCGAGCCCGGCCCAGGGATCCTCCGGCGCCTCGCGCGCCATCGCGACGACACGCTCGACCAGCGCGGCGAAGGATTGCGGCGTCAGATCGGATGTGGAGGCGCTGGCCGAACGGCGGCCGACAAAGGCGCGCAGGCCGATCTCCTCCCCCTCGGAGCGTTCGACATCCTCAAGCGCGCCCAGCCGCATCTGCACCTGGGTGGAGGCGCCGCCCACATACAGGGCATCGGCGGCGTCGGCGCCGGCCTTGCGGGCGAGCGCCACCAGATCGGCGGCATGGGATTCGGCTTGGGATACGCTGAGCATTTCTCGCACCTAGAGTGGTTCCAAGGCAGGTGGCAACACCTGCCGGCCCGGGAACCACGACAAACGGGGAAATCCGTAGTGCGCGCGGTTGCCAGCCCCGATCAACCGGCGGTGCCGATCGCGGCGCAGGCGAGGAACATCAGGAAACCCGCGAACCGGTTCGCGCGGAACTTGATCAGCCCGTCCAGCCCGTCATCGGGATCGAGCGCGGCCACCTGCCACAGCAGATGCGCCGCCACCGGCAGCAGCGCCGCCAGCGCGATCCAGTCCGGCCGCACCAGCCAGGTCGCCGCCGCCCAAAGCGCGATCGCCGCGACATAGAAGCCGAGCACGCCGCCGCGCACATGGCTGCCCATCCGCCGCGCGGAGGAACGGATGCCGATCAGCGCGTCATCCTCGCGATCCTGAAGCGCGTAGAGCGTGTCATAGCCGATCACCCAGCAGATCGATCCGGCATAGAGCAGCAGCATCGGCGGCTCGACAGCGCCGCGCACCGCCGCCCAGCCGACCAGCGCGCCCCAGGAGAAGACCAGGCCCAGCCAGGCCTGCGGCCACCAAGTGATGCGCTTCATGAAGGGATAGGCGGCGACCGGCGCGAGGCTGGCGAGCGCGATCACCTGCGCGACGCGATCGAGCCGCAACAGCACCGCCAGCCCGATCAGGCACAACAGCAACAGCCAGCCCCAGGCCGCCTTCAGCGACACCGCGCCGCTGGCGAGCGGGCGGCTGCGCGTGCGCGCGACGCTGCGATCGAGGTCGCGATCGACGATATCGTTATAGACGCAGCCCGCCCCGCGCATGGCGACGGCGCCCAGCAGCAGCCAGAACACCAGGCTCCACTGATCGCGCAGCCCGCCCGCCAGCGCGACGCCCCAGGCGCAGGGCCAGAACAGCAGCCACCAGCCGATCGGCCGGTCGAACCGGGCGAGCAGCGCGAAGGCGCGCAGTTTCGCGGGCAGCGCGCGCATCAGCGCGCCATATTGGGTGTCGGGGACGATCTCTGACTCGGCGCTCATCTCCCCCTATGTACCCGGCCGCGCGGCGCGGTACATAGCGGCATGACCGCAACCCCCGCCTGGCCGCCCGACAGCACCCCCCGCCTGTTCATCGATACCGAGATCGCCAAGGGCGACGAGATCCGCATCGATGGCGGACAGGCGCATTATCTGATCGCGGTGATGCGGCTGAAACCCGGCGGCGCCGTGCGCCTGTTCGACGACCGGACGGGCGAATGGCGCGCGGAGGCCGTCGCGATCGGCCGGCGGGACCTGACGCTCAGCGCCACCGAATTGCTGCGCGCGCGCGAAGCGGTGCCCGATCTGTGGCTGTGCGCCGCGCCGATCAAGAAGGGGCGGATCGACTGGGTGGCTGAAAAGGCGTGCGAACTGGGCGTCGACCGGCTGGTGCCGGTGCTGACGCGCCGCACCGTGATCGACCGGCTCAACGGCGAAAGGCTGCGCACCCACATGATCGAGGCGGCGGAGCAATGCGGGCGCACCGCGCTGCCCGCGCTCGCCGAACCGGTGAAGCTGGCGGCGCTGCTGCGCGACTGGCCGGCGGAGCGCCACCTGTTCTTCGCCGACGAGACCGGCGGCGCCCCCGCCATGGAGGCGATGCGCGCGAATCGGGGGCCGGCGGCGATCCTGATCGGGCCGGAGGGCGGATTCGATCCCCAGGAACGCGACGCCATCCGCGCGCTGCCGCAGGCGGTGGGCATATCGCTGGGGCCGCGCATCCTGCGCGCCGAAACCGCCGCCGCCGCCGCGATCAGCCTGTGGATGGCCGCCGCCGGGGACTGGAGCTGAGGGAGTGGGCTGATGCGGCCCTGGAAATGTGCTCTTCCGCACATTTCCCAAACGAACAATCCGTCATGCGCCGCGCGCATGAAACGACGCTTTCAAAAGCCTCGTCCGCCCGCTAGAGCCGCGCCATGAGCACGAAGACGGTTTCAAAAGGCAACGATCCGGTCATCGAAAGCCGGTCCCAGCTCATTTCCGCGTTCGCCAAGGGCGAAAAACCGGCGGAACGCTGGCGCATCGGCACCGAGCACGAGAAATTCGTCTATCGCAACGCCGATCACCGCGCGCCCGGCTATGCCGATCCCGACGGCATCCGCGCGCTGCTCGACGCGCTGACCAGATTCGGCTGGGAACCGATCCGCGAGGGCGACAATGTCATCGCGCTGGCGGGGCCGGACGGGAATGTCAGCCTGGAACCGGCGGGCCAGCTCGAACTGTCCGGCGCGCCGCTCGAGAATCTGCACCAGACCTGCGCCGAAACCGGCCGCCACCTCAATCAGGTGAAGGAAGTCGGCGCGCAGCTTGGCGTCGGCATCCTCGGCATGGGCTTCTGGCCCGACAAGCGCCGCGACGAACTGCCGATCATGCCCAAGGGCCGGTACGAGATCATGCTGCGCCACATGCCGCGCGTCGGCTCGCTCGGGCTGGACATGATGCTGAGGACCTGCACGATCCAGGTCAATCTCGACTATGCGTCCGAAGCGGACATGGCGAAGAAGTTCCGCGTCGGCCTGGCGCTCCAACCGCTGGCCACCGCGCTGTTCGCCAATTCGCCCTTCACGGAGGGCAAGCCCAACGGCTTCCTCTCCTATCGCAGCCATATCTGGTCGGACACCGATCCCCACCGCACGGGCATGCTGCCCTTCGTGTTCGAGGACGGCTTCGGCTACGAACGCTATGCCGATTACGCGCTCGATGTGCCGATGTACTTCGTCTATCGCGACGGCAAATATATCGACGCGGCGGGCCAGAGCTTCCGCGATTTCCTCGACGGCCGCCTGCCCGCGCTGCCCGGCGAGAAACCGACCGAATCGGACTGGGCGGATCATCTTTCCACGGCCTTCCCCGAAGTGCGGATGAAAAGCTTCCTGGAGATGCGCGGTGCCGATGGCGGCCCATGGAACCGCATCTGCGCGCTGCCCGCTTTGTGGGTGGGGCTGCTGTACGACGGCACCGCGCTCGACGCGGCCTGGGACGTCGTGAAGCACTGGACGATGGAGGAACGCGAGGCGCTTCGCAACGCGGTGCCCCGGCTCGGCCTCGACGCGCCGATCGCGGGCGGCCGCACGCTGGGCGATATCGCGCCGGAGATCGTCGAGATCGCCAGCAGCGGCCTCACCGCCCGCGCGCGGCTCAACAGTTCGGGCGACAATGAAAGCGGCTTCATCGATCCGCTGCGCGAGATCGCGGCGTCGCGCATCGTGCCCGCCCAGGCCCTGCTCAACCGCTATCACGGCGCCTGGGGCGGCGATATTTCGAAGATTTACGACGAAATGAGCTTCTGATCCGCGCGCTTAACAAAGACTAAACCGCTTGGCCGCTAGCTGCCCATATCGGGTGGGGCCAAATGACAATAACGAATCGCGTAAGGAAGGCTTTGGGTCGCGACGAGACGGACGCGCCCACGCCGATGCTCGCGGTCATGGGCCTGAAGGAAGGCGACGAAGGCGCGGCCGCGCAGATCCGCGCGGGCATCCGCCGCACCGTCGGCTTGTTCCCCGCGCTCGCCACGATCTATCTCGCCACCGGCGCGCTCCAGATCGCGCTGCGCATGGTGTTCGGCCATGGCGCACCGGTCGATCACATGCTGCTCGCCGCCGCACCGATCCTGCTCACCCCCGCCGCCTTCGCCATCGTCAATTCCGGCCCCGGCAAGCGGCTGGCGCCGTCGCGCCGCGTGCGCATACTCACCCTGTTCGCGGCGCTGGTCGGCATCGCGCTCGGCGCGGCGCTTACGCTCGACCTGAAGGACGGATCGCATCTCGGCCAGGCGCTGATCGGCGTCACCGCCGGCGCGGCGCTGGCGACGATCGTCGCCTTCGCCTCGCTGCCCGTGCTCGTCATCGCCAGCGTCGCCGGCATGATCGGCGCGATCCTGATGACGAGCGGCGACGCCGCCTATCTGCCCGTCGTCACGCTGCTCGCCAGCATCATCGCGCCGGTGCTGCTGTCGTTCGTGCGCGCCGATCAGGCGGAGATCAGCAAGACGGCGCGCGCGCGCAACGACGCGTCGAAGGCGAACGCTCTGATCGCCATGTTCGAGGAGAATGGCCGCATCTGGTTCTGGGAAACCGATCGCCACGGCCAGCTCACCTACGCCTCGCCCCGGCTCGCCGAATATTTCGGCAGGCAGCCGGCGGACCTGCTCGGCCAGCCGATGGCGAGCCTGATCGTGAACGGCGGCGACGAGGATCTGGCCTCTCCCCATGTCGAGCGCACGATCGGTTTCTATCTGAGCAGCCGGCTGGGCTTTTCCGACCTGCCGGTGCGCGCGGCGGTACCCGGCGAAGGGCGCTGGATGTCGGTGACGGGACGGCCGGTGATCGATACGCTCGGCCAGTTTCGCGGTTTTCGCGGCAGCGGCACCGATTATACCGAGGAACGCAAGTCCGAAGCGGAGATCAGCCGCCTGGCGCGCTTCGATTCGCTGACCGGCCTGCCCAATCGCGCGCTGATGTTCCAGACCCTGGAACAGTCGCTCGGCAATGCCCGGATCAACCCGGCACCCTGCGCGCTGATGCTGCTCGATCTCGACCGGTTCAAGGGCGTCAACGACACGCTGGGCCATCCGGTGGGCGATGCGCTGCTGAAGCTGGTGGCGAAGCGGCTGGAAATGGCGGTGGGCGATGTCGGCCGCGTCGGCCGGCTGGGCGGCGACGAATTCACCGTGGTGCTGCCCGTGGCGCCCGCGCATTCGGCGATCGAGGCGCTGGCCGCCGACGTCATCCGCCGGCTTTCCGAACCCTATATGGTCGAAGGATCGCATATCTCGATCGGCGCATCGATCGGCATCGCGATCGGCCCGCAGGACGGCGCCACGGCGGACGCGCTGATGCGCAACGCCGATCTCGCGCTCTATGCCGCCAAGGCGTCCGGGCGCGGCGCGCTGCGCTTCTACGAACAATCGATGCACGCCAACGCGCAGGAACGCCGCATGATCGAAACCGATCTGCGCCATGCGCTGGCCACCGACGCGCTTCACCTCGCTTATCAGCCGGTCGTATGCGCGTCGGCGGAAACGATCGTCGGGTTCGAGGCGCTGCTGCGCTGGAACCATCCCACGCGCGGGCCGATCTCGCCCGAGCTGTTCGTGCCGATCGCGGAGGAGATCGGGCTGATCCAGGCGATCGGCGAATGGGTGCTGCGCACCGCCTGCATGGAGGCGGCGCAATGGCCCGCGCATGTGCGCGTCGCGGTCAACGTCTCGTCCGTCCAGTTCGCCAACCCCGCCTTTCCCGGCGTGGTGATGAGCGCGCTCGCCGCCTCGCAGCTCGATCCCGCCCAGCTTGAGCTGGAGATCACCGAAAGCGTCTTCCTGAACGACGGGCTGGATACCGACGCGATGTTCGCCGGGCTGAAGGCGCTGGGCGTGCGGCTGGCGCTCGACGATTTCGGCACCGGCTATTCCTCGCTCAGCTATCTGCGCAAGGCGCCGTTCGACAAGATCAAGATCGACCGGTCCTTCGTCGCGGGGGCGGCGGTGCCGGGCAACCGCAACGCCGCGATCATCGGCGCGATCGTCTCGCTCGCCGAAGGGCTGGGCATGGACACCACGGCCGAGGGCGCGGAAACCAGGGACGAGCTGGAGCTGATCCGCACGCTCGGCTGCTCGCATATCCAGGGCTATATCTTCGGCCGGCCGATGTCAGCGCGCGAGGCCGCCGAAAAGCTGAACTGCCCCACCGGCGTGGTGACGCCGCAGGGCTATGAGCGCAGCCGCGCGCCGCGTGTGCGCATGCTGCGTTCCGCCATCCTCCATCACGAAGCGCGCGCCGTGCCCGGCCGCATCCGCAACATCTCCACATCGGGCGCGCAGATCGACGTGGACCGGCCGATGCCGGTGGACAGCGTCGTCGCGATCGACCTTGGCGAAGGCGCGAAACTGGCGGCGACGGTGCGCTGGGCGCAGGGCCAGCGGATCGGCGTGGCGTTCGACCGGCTGATCGATATCGACGCGCTGACCGCGCAAAGGCCGCCGGCGAAACGGGCGGCGGCGCGCTAGAGCATCGTGCGGAAAACTGGGAACCGGTTTTCCGCAAAAACGATGCGATCACAAACATCCGGAGCGGGCTGCGCGCTTCGTAATTTGCACCGCCCGCTCCAGCCGGATATCGGGCTTCGCCGGCTGGCAACTCCAAGCCGGCAGCGATTGCCCGCCTCCATTTTCCCGTCATTGCGGATGAAGCCCGGTAATCCGGCGTGCGCCCAGCATCGGATCGCTCCGTCGCCACACGCCGCGCAACGACGCTCATGAAGCGCGTCGATCGAACCGGAACCGTCAGTCGAGCCCGGCCTGTATCCGCGACAATGCGTCGAAACGACGGCGATAGTGATCGGCCACGCGTTGCCGGTCGTTGCCGATCCGGTCGAGCTCGGCCTTCCATTCGGCCTGCGACCGCCGCAGCGCGGCGCCACCGCGTGCGGCAAGCACCGCATTGTAGAGCAGCGACAGATTATAGTCGGAGATCGCGAGACCGACATCGGAACAGACCAGCGCCCGGCCCGCGCTCAACTTGCCGTCGCATGAGAAGCTCGTGACGCGCGCCACCGCCGCGGGATTGGGTGGCGGCGGCGGTCCGCCGGCAGCGACCGGGCCCGATGCGGAGGCCGATGCCGGCATCGATGCGGAGCCGGCCGCCGACGTCGCGACGGATGCGGACGCTCCTGCGGGCCGCACAGGTTCCACCCTGGACGCCGGTATGCCGGTGCCGCCATCAGGCGCGGGCTGCGCCAGCGTCGCGGCGCGACGAGCGGCCATCTGATCCGCTTGCTTGCGGGCGGCCTCCGCTTCGGCGCGGCGTACCGCGGCTTCCTCATTCCCGGTCGGTTCGCGCGCGAGCCATGAAATGCCGGCCGCCGCACCCGCGATCGTCAATACCGTCATGCCCACGGCGATCAGCAACGGCACGACATAGCCGCGTCCGCGCTTCTTCATCGGACATTCGGCGTCCCGGCAGCGCGCAAGCAGGATCTTGCCTTCCTCACTCTCGAAGGTCAGCTTGCAGCGTTCACAGGCGAGCGCACTCACCGCCCGCGCCCCGTGATGCCCCTGATCAGGCGCGGAATCGGCGCGTTGCGGTCCATCCATTCGGCATAGGCGCGATAGGCGGCATCGGCGCCGAGATGCTTCTCCTCGGTGCGCGCGCGCCAGTAATAGACGCCGCTCACCGCCGCCATCAGCAGCGTGTTGCGCACCGCGTCGATCGGGCTGCCGGTGGTCGCCAGGAACGGCAGGGTGGAAAGCCACCAGAAGCTGTTCTTCGCCAGATAGGCGGGGTGCTTGGTCCAGGCATAGGGGCCATGGGTGAGCACGCCGCGATGGGTGAGGTTGGAGAAGCGCAGCCCGAACGCCACCGTCGCCCAGGCATAGATGGCGGTCAGCCCCACCAGCACCGCGCCATAGACCGCGATGACGCCCGGATAGGCGGCCAGCCAGTCGGACCATTCCGCGGTGCCGACATGATAGTCCAGCGGGCCGCCGTCGCCCATCATGATGAAGGGCGGATAACAGATCAGCGCCGCCATCCAGCCCGCCGCATAGGGGTTGGCCGAACGGATGTGCGAATCGAGCGGCTTCATCGTCAGCACGTAGCCGACGGTGGCGAAGGCGATATCGACCACGAACATCGCGGTGATCAGCCAGCCGGCCAGCATCACCGGGCTCGCGACCATCGCCGCCAGCGGCTCGCGCACCAGATCGCCGAACGCGCCGGGCACGATCGAGATCATGAAGGCGGAGAAGAAGCCCTTCACCGCCCAGGCGCGGAAATGATCGTACAGGACGGTGCGGTCGGTCACGCCATGCCCGATCAGGAACTGGCCGAAGGCATGGGCGCCGTCGCGCGGCTCTGCCAGCCGCCGGTCGATCCAGATCACATAGGGGACGGAGGTGACGGCGAGGATCGGCGCGAGGGTGACGAGCACCTCCATCGCGAACAGGTAGCTGCCGCTCCAATACCAGCGGCCGACACAGTAGAAGACGGCGATCGCGCCCCAGGTCGCCCACAGGCCCGCGATCTTGACCAGACTGATGTCGATCGTCTCGCGGATCGGGCGCGGCGGCGCGGACCAGTCGATCCCCGTGGACGGATTGCGATGGACCTTGTCCACCAGCAGCGACCACAGCACCATCGGCACGCCGCAGCAGATCACGCCGGTCAGCGCGGACAGCGGCCCGTCCATGCCGTAATGCCGAGCGATCAGGATCCAGCCGAACAGGCCGGCAAGGCCCGCCAGCCCCACCCCGGTGCTCACCGCCGAGCGTGGGCGGACATCCGGCGCGGCATCCGCGACGATCATGGCATGCGCGTTCATGCCGTCGATCCCTAAGGAAAAGTGGTAAAATCTTTCATAAGGCGGCCCCAGTTCGTCGCATCGCCAGCAGCCTCCGCCGGGGCTTCGCGGCCAGTGTCCGGTCCCATGCTCAAGCCAGTGTTCAGGCCGGTGTTCAGCCCGGCAGCCACAGCGTCGCGCGCAGCCCGCCTTCGGGGCGGTTGGCCAGCGTCAGCCGCCCGCCATGCTGGAGCGCGATCGCCTTGGCCAGCGCCAGCCCCAGCCCGGTGCCGCCGGTTTCGCGGCTGCGCGACTGCTCCAGCCGGGCGAAGGGTTCGAACATCGCCTCGATCTTGTCCTCGGGAATGCCCGGCCCATTGTCGTCGATCAGGACCGCCACGCCCTTCTCCGCCTTGGCCACGCTCACTTCGGCGCTGCCGCCATATTTGACGGCATTGTCGACCAGGTTGCGCACGGCGCGGGTGATCAGCGTCGGCCGGATCGTCACGGTGGTGCGCGGCATGTCCGCCAGCGACACGGTGTTGCCCAGCGCCTGGAAGTCGTCGACCACCTGATCGAGCAGCGCGGACAGATCGACGCGCGTTTCCGGCTCGCTCGGCCGCCCAAGCCGCGCCAGCGACAATATGTCGTCGAGCGTGCGGTTCATCTCCTCGATGGTCGCGGCCATGCGGTCGCGCTCGGCCTCATCCTCCATGCCCTCCGCGCGCACGCGCAGCGAGGCGAGCGGCGTGCGCAGATCGTGGCCGATCGCGCCCAGCATCCGGTCCTTCTCGTCGAGCAGCCCGGCGATGCGGGTGCGCATGCCGTTATAGGCGGCCACGAGCCGGCGCACGTCGGATGGGCCGCTTTCGGGCACCAGGGTGCTGCTTTCGGCGCTGCGGAATCCCTCGACCGCGCCGGTCAGCTCGCGCAGCGGGCGGGCGACGCGGCGCACGCTCCACAGCACGGCGGCGAGCACGACGAAATAGAGGATCATGGTCTGGAGGAACAGCCAGCCCAGGAAGCGCGGATCGCGCGACGGCAGCCGCGTGATCAGGTTCACCCAGCGGCCGGGGCTCACCTCCGCCGCGACGATCAGATAGGGGCGGTTGTTGCGCCGCTCCGGATCGATCGTGTCGCGAAGCTGCGCGATGCGGTCATGGCCGGGCAGCCGCACCGCCGATCCGGCGGCCTGCGCCGCCTCCACCCGCAGCACCGGCACGCGCAGGTCGTGCAGCGCCACGCGCGCGCGTTCCGCGATATCCTCGCGCCGAGGCATGTCTCCGGTCACGCGGCTCTTGCCCTCGACGACGACGCCGCGGCGCAGCAGCCAGGGGCCGCGCTCGCGGATCATCGGCGTTCCCGCGGCATCGCGCTCGATCGCATCGGCCAGCCGGGCGATCGCGGGGGCCGCCACCTGGATGAGTTCCTGCCGGTCGCGCGCGCGCACCAGCAGGCCGAAATTGATCCCCTGCGCGACGAGCAGCGCGATGCCGACCAACAGCGCGATCTGGCCGGACATGTTCTTCGGCCACAATCTTTCAAGCAGCTTCACCATCACATCCGCGTCACATCGGCAGCGAGGGTATATCCGCCGCCCCAGACGGTCTTGATCAGGTTTGGATTGCGATGATCGGGCTCCACCTTGCGGCGCAGGCGGCTGATCTGGTTGTCGATCGCGCGATCGAACGGATTTGCCTCACGCCCCTGGGTGATGTCGAGCAACTGGTCGCGGCTCAGCACCTGGTTGGGCCGGCTGACCAGCGCCAGCAGCAGATTATACTCGCCCGTGGACAGCGGCACGGAGACGCCGTCGCTGTCCACCAGCGTCCGTTCGCCCGCCTTCAGCACCCAGCCGGCAAAGGCGTAGCTTTCGCTTTCGGGGGCGCGGAGGCGGGCGCCGCCATTGCCCGCGCGGCGCAGGATCACCTTGATCCGCGCGATCAGCTCGCGCGGGGAAAAGGGCTTGAGCACATAATCGTCGGCGCCCATTTCCAGCCCGACGATGCGGTCGGTCTCCTCGCTGCGCGCGGTCAGCAGGATCACAGGGATCTCCCCGCTTTCGCGGATATGGCGGCACAGGCTCAGCCCGTCCTCGCCCGGCATCATGATGTCGAGCACGACCAGGTCGATCGCATAGCCCGCCAGCCGCAAGCGCGCGGTGGCGGCGTCGCCCACCGCCGTCACGCGGAAGCCGTTCTTCTGGAGATAGGCGGCGAGCGGTTCGCGGATCGAACGCTCGTCGTCGACGAGGAGGAGGTGGGGACGGTCGCTCATGGCCTGCCTTCGTTCATGCCGGAGGGGCGGGCGATGCGCAACGGCGCACGCCCGCCCGGATCACGCGGAAAGGATCAGCTTCCCGATCGTTTCGCACGCCATGCCGCGCGCACCGCCTGGCGTTCCTCCAGCGTGATCGTGCCGTCCTTGTTGGCGTCGACACGATCGAACATCGCCAGCGCGGGCGCCTGGAATTCGGCGCGGGTGACGGTGCCGTCGCCATTGGCGTCCAGCTTGCCGCGCATGCCGTCACGGCCGAAACCACGATGCGCCATGCGACCCATGCCGTGCCTGCCGCGCTCACCCCGGGCCTCGGCACGGTCCTTGCGGCGCTCCATCCGCTTCTCGCGGGCGGCGTCGAACTCGGCGCGGCTCACCTGGCCGTTCTTGTCGGCATCGAGCGCGGCGAACATGCGGTCCGCGCGTTCCTTGCCGCGCAGCGCGCGGTCTTCCGGGGTCAGCTTGCCGTCCTTGTCGGCATCCAGCCGGTCGAAACGCGCATCGGCGCGCGCGGTGGCGTCGGCGCGAGTCGTCGGCGCGCCGGGGGCACGCGTCTCGCCGGTCTGCGCCATGGCGATTCCGCCTGCCAGCGCGAGCGCGCCAAGGGCGGAGACAGCGATCACTTTCTTCATCCTGTGGTCCTTCGATGACACGGCCTGCCTGAATAGCCGCCGATGAGACGGCTTATCGGGCAGACATGTCCTCAAATTATCGCGGACCGGCGGAAATTTGTCGCAATTTGTCGCACCCCGGATCCGCGATCCGGGAGCGGACGGGCCTTATTTCAGCGACAGCAGATAATCGGCGATCTGCGCGGCGACCTTGGGATCCTTCTGCCCGGCATAGACCATCTTGGTGCCCGGCACGGTCTTGCGCGGATCGGTGACGAACGCGATCAGCTTGTCACGCGTCCAGGTGATGTTCGACTGCTTCAGCGCGGGCGAATAGGCGAAGGTGGAAACCGCCGCCTTGCGGCCGCCGACACCCCACAAATTGGGGCCCATCGCCGATTTCTCGCCCGCATTCACCTTGTGGCAGACCGCGCACATCGCGAATGCCGGCGGCTTCTGTCCGGGCGCGGCGGAGGCCGTCGCCGGGATCGACGCCAGCGCGAGCAGACCCAGCCCGGCGGTGAAACCAAACGCTTTCTTCATGAACATCCCTCTCACGAACGAATCCTGTTCCATCCCTGCGCCGGTGGACATGAATGCAGCGTGGCCGCTCGGCAAGTCCTTTGCCAACCGCCCGAACGCCGATGACGGCTTGCCCCGTCGCCCCGCCGCCCCCATCTCCGCCGCGCTGGGCACGGGCAAGGAGACCCCGATGATCGAACTTCATTACTGGCCGACCCCCAATGGCCACAAGATCACCATCGCGCTGGAGGAAATGGGCCTGCCCTATGCCGTCCATCCGGTGAACATCGGCACGGGCGAGCAGTTCGCCCCCGAATTCCTGAAGATCAGCCCCAATAACCGCATGCCCGCGATCGTCGATCCGGACGGGCCGGACGGCAAACCGATCTCGATCTTCGAATCCGGCGCGATCCTGCTGTATCTGGCGCGCAAGACCGGCCTGTTCGGCGGCGCCAACATGCGCGAGCGGGCGGAGGTGGAAAGCTGGCTGATGTGGCAGATGGGCGGCGTCGGCCCGATGGCAGGCCAGGCCAATCATTTCCGCCACTATGCGCCGACGATCGAGCCCGATCCCGAAAAGCTGCGCTATGGCCAGGATCGCTACACCAACGAGATGAACCGGCTGTTCGGCGTGCTCGACACCCGGCTGGCCGATCGCGACTTCGTCGCCGGCCCGCTCTCGATCGCCGATTTCGCGATCTGGCCCTGGGCGGTGCTCGCCGATCGCGTCGGCCAGGATCTCAACGATTTCCCCAACGCCAGGGCCTGGATCGAACGCTGCGGCGCGCGCGAGGGCTTCGCCAGGGGCCGCGCGGTCGGCGCGGAGCTGCGCAAGCCGCTGGAAGCCGATACCGAGGAAGGCCGCAAAGCCCGCGCCCTCCTCTTCGGCCAGACCGCGCGGCGCTGATCTGCGGCGGCATTTGCGCCAGCCTTATTCACTCACGTCATTCCAGCGAAAGCCGGAATCCATACGATGCCGGTGCGTCGAACCGGACTCGGCATGGACCCCAGCTTTCGCTGGGGTGACGCGGGTGTCAGGGTTGATGGGGGCTGGTTGAACCCCGCCCCAGACCGTTAACCCCACCCACCCCATCCGGCCTTCCCTGCCCGGCTTTCCTGTTCTAGCTTCGCGCGCTCACAATATGGGCCGCGCCTTCATGCATCTTCGCAACCTCCTTCCCGCCCTGCTGCTTTGCACGCTCGCCGCCTGCGATCCGCAGACCGCCAGCGAGAACAAGGGCGCGCCGCAGGTGGCCCCCGTGCTCACCACCGACGAGGCGAAGGACGTCCACAGCTATGCCAGGCCGCAGGAAGCGCGCGTCACCCATGTCTCGCTCGACCTGACCGCCGATTTCGACGCGAAGGTGATGGCGGGGACCGCGACGCTCGACCTGCAGACCCGCGACGGCGCCAAGGAAGTGGTGCTCGACAGCCGCAACCTCGCGGTCAAGCAGGTCACCGACGCGGAGGGGCGGCAATTGCCCTTCGCCTTCGGCAAGGGGGACGCGATCCTGGGCCAGCCGCTGACCGTGCAGCTTGGCGGCGCGAAGCAGATCGTGATCCACTATGCCTCCGCCCCCGGCGCGCCCGCGCTGCAATGGCTCTCGGCGGACCAGACGGCAGGCAAGAAATCCCCCTATCTGTTCAGCCAGGGCGAAGCGATCCTCAACCGGAGCTGGATCCCGACGCAGGACAGCCCCGGCATCCGCCAGAGCTGGGACGCGAGCATCACCGTGCCGGAGGAGCTGGTGGCGGTGATGAGCGGCGACCGGCTGACGCCCGAGGGCGAGAACAGCGACGGCGGCCGCACCTTCCGCTTCAAGATGGACAAGCCGGTCGCCCCCTATCTGATCGCGATCGCGGTCGGCGATCTCGCCTTCAAGGAAATCGGCCCGCGCACCGGCGTCTGGACCGAACCCGCCATGCTCGAACGCAGCGCCAGCGAATTCGCCGATCTGGAGAAGATGGTGAGCGCGGCGGAGGGGCTGTACGGCCCCTATCGCTGGGGCCGCTACGACCTGCTCGTACTGCCGCCCAGCTTCCCGTTCGGCGGCATGGAGAACCCCACGCTCACCTTCGTCACGCCCACGGTGATCGCGGGCGACCGCTCGCTCGTCAGCCTGATCGCGCACGAACTGGCGCATAGCTGGTCGGGCAATCTCGTCACCAACGCCACCTGGAACGATTTCTGGCTCAACGAAGGCTTCACCGTCTATTTCGAGAACCGGATCATGGAGGCGATGTACGGCGCCGATCGCGCGGCGATGCTCGCCGATCTGGGCTGGGGCGACATGGAGGCCGCCTTCAAGCAGGCGGGCGGCAAGGACGCGCCCGACAGCCGCCTGCACCTGGACCTTGCCGGGCGCGATCCCGACGACGGCATGACCGACGTGGCCTATGAAAAGGGCGCGGTGTTCCTGCGCACGATCGAGCATGTGGTGGGCCGCGAACGCTGGGACGCCTATCTGAAAAGCTATTTCGACCGGCTGGCCTTCAAGCCGCAGACCAGCGCCGGGCTGATCGGCGACATGCGCGCCAATCTGTTCAAGGATGGCGAGGAGGAGAAGATCGGCGTCGAACGCTGGGTGTACCAGGCCGGCCTGCCCGACGATGCCGTCCATGTCCGCTCAACCGCCTTCGCCGCCGTCGATCGCGCGGCGGCGAGCTTCGCGGCGAGCGGAAACGCGGCGGCGGTGGACCGCACGGGCTGGACCACCCAGCATTACCAGCGTTTCCTGGCCCGCCTGCCGCGCACGCTGCCGGCCGACAGGCTCGCCACGCTCGACAGCGCCTGGGGGCTTTCGGACAGCGGCAACAGCGAGATCCGCTTCGCCTGGCTGATGCTCGCGATCGGCAACCGCTACGATCCCGCGCTCGCCTCGGCGGACCGTTTCCTCACCTCCATGGGACGGCGCAAGTTCGTGGCCCCGCTGTTCGAGGCGCTCAACGCCCAGGCCGAATGGGGCGGCCCCGCCGCGCGCGCCATCTATCTGAAGGCACGCCCGGGCTATCATTCGGTCACGCGCGGCACGGTGGACAAGACGCTGGGGATTTGAGGGGGAGGAGGGAAGCTAGCCCTCCCACTCGCGTCACCCCAGCGCAGGCTGGGGTCTGCCAACCAGTTTGCACTTCATCCTGTAGGAGATCCCAGCCTGCGCTGGGATGACGCGCGGGGTTGGCATTTGAAGGAAAGGTAACGAACCCGCGCCCCCGGGGTCAGACCGAAGGCACCGCCGGCGCGGAGCGCCATTCCTCGCGGAAGCTGCCGTCTTCCTCCTGCACCATCACGCGCGCCTGATAGCCGGTGGTGACGGCCTTTCCGGCGGTGTCGATCGCGTCGCGGATCGCGGCGGATTGCGTCGCATAGGGCCCGTAATTCTTGCCGGCCAGATTGATCCGCCAGACGGCGCCATCGCGGATCACCGTGTAATGCGCCATCTGCATGAACTTATCCTTCCATTCTGGCCAGCAGATCCGCCGCGAACTGACTCAGCGTATCATCGCGGGCACCCATCACGACGATCCGGTCGCCCGGTTTCGCCAAGATGGTCAGTCGTTCGCCACATGCAACACGATCGGGAAGATATTCGGCATGGCGCCCGCCCGCGCTGACGCCGGCGACGATCTCCGCCGCGCCCACGCTGCGATCGGTGGTGCCGCCATAATAGACGGGATCGGGCATGATCAGCACATCGTCCACGCCAAGCTGATCGACGAAACCAGCAACCAGTTCGTTGCGCATCGTGCGCAGCGGGCCGAAGCCGTGCGGCTGGAACATCACCAGCAGCCGGCCGGGAAAGGCATGGAGCGTGGCGAGCGTCGCCGCGATCTTGTCCGGATTATGCGCGAAATCGTCGATCACGGTCACGCCGCCCGCATGGCCGACCACCTCCATCCGGCGGCGCAGCCCCTCGAACCCGGCCAGCGCCTCGGCGGCGGCGGCCAGCGGCACGCCGCACGCGCGCGCCGCGCCGATCGCGGCCAGCGCGTTGGAGACATTGTGGCGCCCCGGCACGCGCAGCCGCACATCGGCGCGCCCGCCATCGGATCGCTCGACCACGGTGAAGGCGACGCCGTCGGGCGCCTCCACCAGCGATTCGGCGCGCAGATAGGCGCTGCCGCGATCGATGCCATAGGTCAGCGCCACGCCTTCGGGCAGGATCGCCGCCAGCTTCGCCACTTCCTCGTTGTCCGCGTTGATCACCGCGCAATCGGCGCGGCCGATGAAGCCGCCGAACAGCGTGCGCAGCTCCTCGATCGACTTGTGATCGAGCGAGACATTGTTGAGCACCGCGATATCGGGATCGTAGAGCGCGATCGAACCGTCGCTCTCGTCCACCTCGCTCACGAACGCCTCACCCGTGCCGATCAGCGCGCTGGCGAAGGGGGTTTCCGGGCCGATGAAATTCTTCATCACCGCGCCGTTCATCACCGTCGGCGCGCGCCCGGTGGCGCTCAATATCCAGCCGATCATGCCGGTGACGGTGGATTTGCCGCTGGTGCCCGCGACGCCGATGCTGGTGCGCGAGGCGTTGAACAATTCGGCGAGCAGGTCCGCGCGGCGCATCTCGGGCGCGCCGATCGCGCGCGCCTTCACCACATCGGCGATCTCGTCCTCCACCGCGGCGGAGGTGACGAGGATCTGCTCCGCGTTCCGGATGCCGCTGCCGTCCTGCGGATAGAGCATGATGCCCTGCGCCTTCAGGAAATCGAACTTGGCGGCGGTGCGCCCCTGGTCCAGCGAACGATCGGATCCCTTCACCCTGGCGCCGCGCGCCTTGACGATGCAGGCGAGCGGCAACATGCCGCTGCCCCCGATTCCGCAGAAGAAATAGCTTTTGGCCCGAGTCATGGGCGCGCGCTATTGACGCTTTTATTGGGTTGGGCAAGCGCATGGGGATGAAGGCGATGAAAACCAGGATCGGCGTCGTCGCGCCGAGCTGCCCGATCGACGACGCGGTGGCCGAAGGCGTCACCGCGCGCGCGCGGGCCTTGTACGGCGAAGCGGTGGAGCTGGTCTTCCATCCGCAATGCTTTCTGAGCGCGGGCCATTTCGCGGGCGAGGACCATGTGCGCGAGGCCGCGCTTGTCGAGGCGGCGAACGATCCGGGGCTCGACGCGATCTGGTTCGCGCGCGGCGGCTATGGCGCCTGCCGCGTCGCCGCGGGCGCGATCGCCCGGCTGGGGGCAGCGGCGCGGCGGAAAACCTATCTCGGCTATAGCGACGCGGGCACCCTGCTCGGCGGGCTTTACGGCCGGGGCATCGGCACCGTCGCGCACGGCCCCATGCCCGTCGACATCCGCCGCGACGGCGGCGAGGCGGCGGTGGACCGGGCGCTGCGATGGCTGGTCGAACGCGACCCCGCGTCGCTGGAACCCGGACTGGACGGCGAGCGCCCGGCGGCAGCGTTCAACATGACGATCCTGAGCATGCTGATCGGCACGCCGTTGCAGCCCAATCTGTCAGGCCATGTCCTGCTGCTGGAGGATGTCGGCGAATATCATTACCGGATCGACCGGACATTGTGCCACATCACCAGCAATCCCGGCATCCAGGCGGTGGCGGGCATCCGCTTCGGCCGGGTCAGCGACATCACCCCCAACGACCGCGCCTTCGGCCATGAGGCGGATGAGATCGCGGCGCACTGGTGCCGCGTCTCGGGAATCCGCCATCTCGGCGCCGCCGATATCGGGCATGACGCCGCGAACCGCGTGGTACCCTTCGGATGATCGCCGCGCTGGCGTTCCTTGCGACGAACCGTTAGGGGCTGGCCGCTTATGGACGTCACCGATCTCCGCATCGCGCTGTTCAGCGGTAACTATAATTATGTCCGCGACGGCGCCAACCAGGCGCTCAACCGGCTCGTGGGCTATCTCCTCCGCCAGGGGGCGTCGGTGCGCGTCTATTCGCCGGTGGTGAAGGAACCCGCCTTTCCGCCGACGGGCGATCTGGTGGGCGTGCCCGCCATCGCCATTCCCGGCCGCGCCGAATATCGCGCGCCGGTGATGATCCCGCCGAGCATCAAGCGCGACATCAAGCGTTTCGCGCCCAATATCTTCCATGTCTCCAGCCCGGAAATCCTGGGCCACCGCGCCGTCAGCCTCGCCCGGCGCTGGGACAAGCCGGTGATCGCGTCGGTCCATACCCGCTTCGAAACCTATTTCCGCTATTACGGCCTCGCCTTTCTGGAACCGCTGGCGCTGGCGGCGATGCGGCGCTTCTACCAGCGCTGCGACGCGATCTTCGCGCCCTCCGAATCGATGGCGCAGCTCCTGCGCGAACAGCGGATGAGCTATGATGTCGGCATCTGGACGCGCGGCATCGATCAGGAGATCTTCCGGCCCGACCGGCGCGACCTGGCATGGCGGCGCGGGCTGGGCATCGCCGATGACGAGGTGGCGATCGGCTTTGTCGGCCGGCTGGTGATGGAAAAGGGGCTGGACGTCTATTCGGACGCGATCGACCAGCTCGTCCGGCGCGGCGTGAAGCATCGCGTGCTGATCGTCGGCGAAGGGCCGGCGGGCGACTGGTTCCGCAACCGGCTGCCCCAGGCGGTGTTCGCGGGTTTCCAGGCCGGCCCCGATCTCGGCCGCGCGGTCGCCTCGATGGACATGCTGTTCAACCCCTCCGTCACCGAGACGTTCGGCAACGTCACGCTCGAAGCCATGGCCTCCGGCCTGCCGGTGGTCGCCGCCAAGGCGACGGGCAGCGACAGCCTGGTCGCGCACGGCGTGAGCGGACGCCTCGTCCGCCCCGGCGCGATCGTCGGCTTCGCCGACGCGCTCCAGCATTATTGCGAGAATGGCGACGCCCGCGCGGCGGCGGGTGAAGCGGGACGCAAGGCGGCGGACCGCTATGGCTGGGACGCGGTCAACCAGGAACTGGTCGACGGCTATCTGCGCATCATCCGCCAGCGCCAGGCCGGCAGCCGCGCGCCACGCCAGAGCCCGCTGCCCTACACGGATTGAGATCGGCCGGGCTGGCGCTCATGCCAGCACCCCGTTCGGGCATCCGCGATCGAGCAAGCCCCCGCGCGCCTATCAACACCCGTTCGGGCATCCGCAGCCGAGCAAGCCCGCGCCCCTACCAACACCCGTTCGGGCATCCACGATCGAGCAAGCCCCCGCACGCCTATCAACACCCGTTCGGGCTGAGCCTGTCGAAGCCCTGCCTTTCCTTTGCACCGGAAGGAGAAGGACAGGGCTTCGACAGGCTCAGCCCGAACGGTGTGGGTAATTGGCGCCATGCCGGCACGATCCGAGTGCGCGGGGGTTAGCCCGGCCCGAACGGCGTGGGTAATTGGCGCCACGCCGGCACGATCCGAGCGCGCGGGGTTAGCCCGGCCCGAACGGTGTGCGCATTTGGCGCCGTCCCGACACCATCCCCGCATGGGCGGGGATGACATAGCGTATGTTCACCCCACCGCCTGCCAATCGAACGCCAACGGCGCCTCGCGAAAGGCGAAGCGGTCGAGGTGGCGGGCGACCGCGCCTTTCAGTCCGTCGAGCTGCTCGGCGGAAGTCGCTTCGATGCGCACCTCGAGCGTTTCCGCCCGTGCATCCATCGTCACCAGCCCGTCACCGGGATGATCGGCGCCGCGCGCGTCCCTGGGGAACACCACGGTGCCGTGCTCGGGGGTGAAGGCGACCTCCAGATTATGCTGCCAATGCTTGCACAATTGCTGGAGGTAACGGCTACCCGATCGGGTCGGCACGCTGGCCGTCGCCGCGAAGCCGCTCATTTCAGCCGCTCGATCTTCTGCGCCGCCTCGTCGATCACCTGGACGATCGCGTGCAGCCTGTCCTCGTCGACATCGCCCTCGCTCATCCGGTTGACCAGCACCTGGCGAAGATTGCCCATCGCGCGGCGGATCGATCCGCCCTCGGTGCGGGCGCGATGCTCGCCCAGCGCGTCGAGCCGGGCGAACAGCCCGTCGATCTCGTCGGTCCGCTCGGCCAGATGCGCCTCGCCCGCCGGGGTGACGGCGAACAGCTTCTTGGCGCCTTCGGACTGTTGCTCGCCGATCAGCCCCATATCGTCGAGCAGGGTGAGCGTGGGATAGATCACGCCGGGGCTGGGCGCATAGGCGCCGCCCGTCCGCTCCTCGATCGCGCGGATCAGGTCATAGCCGTGGCGCGGCTGGTCGGCGATCAGCCGCAGCAGCACCAGGCGCAGCTCGCCGCCGTCGAACACGCGGCGCCGGCCGCGACGGCCCTCGCCGTCCTCGCCCATGCCGTGATGGCCGCGGCGGGAATGATGGCCGCCCGTCCAGGCGCCATAGCCCATTCCAAAACGCATTTCCGTCATTCCTTATCTGTTACGTGATAGCTTAAGATATATCTTGATTCGATCTTTTTACAAGCCCCCCTCACACGGGAATGACATCGCGGCCCGCGCTGCCTATCTAGGGCGCCCCATGGCCGACCTTTTCGCGACCGACGATTCCGAGAAACCGCTGGATGCCAACGCGCCGCTGGCCGATCGCCTGCGCCCGCGTACGCTGGACGAGGTGGTGGGCCAGGACCATCTGACCGGGCCGGAAGGCGCGATCGGGCGGCAGGTGGCGGCGGGCAAGCTTTCCTCGCTGATCCTCTGGGGGCCGCCGGGCACGGGCAAGACCACCACCGCACGGCTGCTCGCCGATGCGGTGGGGCTGCGCTTCCTCTCGATCTCGGCGGTGTTCTCGGGCGTGGCGGACCTGAAAAAGGCCTTTGCCGAGGCGCGCGACCATGCCCGGCTGGGCCAGCGCACCCTGTTGTTCGTCGACGAGATCCACCGCTTCAATCGCGCGCAGCAGGATGGTTTCCTGCCCTATGTGGAGGACGGCACCGTCACCCTGGTGGGCGCCACCACCGAAAATCCCAGTTTCGAGCTCAACGCCGCCTTGCTCAGCCGCGCGCAGGTGCTGATCCTCAACCGGCTGGACGCGAACGCGCTGGAAACCCTGCTCGCCCGCGCCGAGGCGCTGGAGGGGCGGCCGCTGCCGCTCGATCCCGACGCGCGCGCCGCGCTGATCGCGAGCGCCGATGGCGACGGGCGCTTCCTGCTCAACCAGGCGGAGACGCTGTTTTCGGTGACGCTGCCCGCCCCGCTCGATCCGGCAGGCCTGTCCGCGCTGCTCCACCGCCGCGTCGCGGTGTACGACAAGGATCGCGAGGGGCACTACAATCTCATCTCCGCGCTGCACAAGGCGATGCGCGGATCGGATCCGCAGGCGTCGCTCTATTATCTGGCGCGGATGCTGACGGCGGGCGAGGAACCGCTCTATGTGCTGCGCCGGATCGTGCGCTTCGCCAGCGAGGATATCGGGCTGGCCGATCCGCAGGCGCTGGTCCAGTGCCTGGCCGCGAAGGACACCTACGAATTCCTGGGCTCGCCGGAGGGCGAGCTGGCGATCGTCCAGGCCTGTCTCTATTGCGCGACCGCGCCCAAATCCAACGCCGCCTACAAGGCGCAGAAGGCGGCATGGCGCAGCGCGAAGGAGACCGGATCGCTGATGCCGCCCAGGAACATCCTGAACGCCCCGACCAAGCTGATGAAGCAGATCGGCTATGGCAAGGATTATGGCTATGACCATGATACCGACGAGGGTTTTTCCGGCGACAATTACTGGCCGGAGGAGATGCGGCCGGAAACCTATTACACGCCCGTCGAACGCGGATTCGAAAAGCGGATCGCGGAGCGGCTGGCCTATTGGGGGGAATTGCGTGAGAAGAAGCAGCGCTAGGTTCGCGGCGATACTGGCGCTGGCGGCGGCGGCCCCATCCGCCGCGCAGCTTCAGGAACCGCCCAAAAGCTACGACCGCGCGATCGCGGCGGGCTACAAGGCGCTCACCCTGTGCAGCGCCATGTTCAACGCCGGGCGCACCCAGGCGCAGGCCGAGGCGCTGGAACTGACCGGCACCTATCCGCAATATGACGCGATCCTGCAGACGCTGACCGCGCAGGTGGTGAAGGACCGCGACGATCGGGTGGCGATCGTCAGCGTTCCCTATGATCCGGCGATGCCGCCGCGCGCCGCCACCTGGGCGGTCGATCGCGGCTGCACCATCACCCCGATCGGCGCGACGCCCACCCTGCCGGACGATGCGCCGCCGGCATCGACGCGCACCGCCGCCGACGCGAAACCCTGGCCCGCCGGAGAGGCGCAGGCGACGGGCAGGCTCGCGGGCGACGCGAAGGCGCTGGGCGCGGCGATGGAGCGCGTCTTCGCCGAAGGCTTCGGCAAGGGCACGCGCACCACCGGCGCGATCGTCGTCCAGAACGGGCGGATCGTCTTCGAGAAATATCGCGACGGCTTCGGCCCCCATGTCTCCCAGCGCACTTGGTCGGTCGCCAAGAGCGTGACGGGCACGATCGTCGGCCTGGGCGTGGGCAAGGGGCTGCTGGCGCCCGAGCAGAAGGGGGGGATCCCCGAATGGCGCGACGCGGGCGATCCGCGCGGCAATATCTCGATCGACCAGCTTCTGCGCATGGCGAGCGGGCTGCACAGCGAAACCGCGGGCAACCGCACCGACGCGCTCTATTTCGGCGGCACCAGCGTGACGCAGGAAGTGACGGCCTGGCCGGTCGAGGCGATGCCGGGCACGCGCTTCCGCTACGCCAATAACGATATCGTGCTCGCGATCCGCGCGTTGCGCGCGCGCATCGGCGACGACGCGGCCTATGGCCGGTTTCCGCGAACCGAGCTGTTCGACCGGATCGGCATGACCCGCACGATCGCGGAGACCGACTTTCAGGGCAATTTCGTGCTGTCCAGCCAGGTCTGGTCCACCGCGCGCGATCTGGCGCGTTTCGGCCTGCTCTATCTGAACGGCGGCATGTGGAACGGCGAGCGCGTGCTGCCCGAAGGCTGGGTGAAATACGTCACCACCCCGTCCGGCCCGCAGCCGGAGGGGCCGTTCGGCTATGGCGCGACCTTCTGGCTGCTCAACCGCTCGCCCGGCGTGCCGGCGGACAGTTTCGCCGCCTTCGGCAATCGCGGCCAATATGTCGTGATCGTGCCCAGCCGCAACGTCGTGCTGGTGCGGCGCGGCGAGGATCCGGCGGGCGCCCCCTTCGACGTCGCCACATTCACCGCCGAGATATTGGCGACGCTCAAATGAGCCTCGACTGGGACGGCGTCGTCGCGTTCGCGCTGTCGCTGCCCGGCACGGAGCTTTCGACGAGCTATGGCAAGCCCGCGGTCAAGACCAATGGCCGCGCCTTCGTGGCGCCGGGGCGCGAGGCGGGGTCCTTCTGCCTGATGATCGATCTCGACACCGTCGAGATGCTCATGGAAACCGATCCCGACACCTATTGGCAGACGCCGCATTATGCGGGCTGGCCCGCCATCCTCGTCCGCTACGACAGCGCCGATCCCGAACGCGTGCGCGCGATGATCACGCAAGCGCATGGCTGGAACGCCGCGCGGCCGAAACCCCGGCCGCGCAGGAAGCCATGAGCTTCGCCGGGGATCAGGCGGCCGCCGTCGCGCCGGCGCCGCCCGCCCCCGATCGGTTCACCGGCTTCGCCGCGATCGACTGGTCCGGCGCGGTGGGCATGCGCCAGCCCGGCATCGCCATCGCCTTTTGCGAGGTGGGGAACGACGCGCCCCGGCGCGTCCGCCCCGGCCATGTCTGGTCGCGCGGCGAGGTGCTGGACTGGATCGCGGGCGAGATGCCGGCGGGCACGCTGGTCGGCCTCGATCTCGGCCCGTCGCTGCCCTTCGCCGATCGCGGCGCCTTCTTTCCCGGATGGGACGAAAGCCCCGCCGACGCGCGCGGCCTGTGGGCGCTGGTCGATCGCATCTGCGCGGGCGACGCGCATCTTTCCGCCACCAGCTTCGTCGATCATCCGCAGGCCGCGCGCCATTTCCGCCGCCATGGAAATCGGCCGGGAGACCTGTTCGGCGCCGGGCGCGGGCGGCTGCGCGTGACGGAGGAGGCGCAGCGCGAACAGGGGCTCAATCCCTATAGCAACCTCAATCTGGTGGGCGCGGCGCAGGTCGGCAAATCCAGCCTGACGGGCATGCGCGTGCTCCACCGGCTGGGCGGCGCGGTGCCCGTCTGGCCCTTCGATCCCGATCCGGGCGCGGGATCGCTGCTCGTCGAGATCTATACCAGCCTGGCGGCGATCGCGGCGGGCCGCGCGCGCGGGCGCACCAAGATGCGGACGGTGGAGGCGCTCAACGCCGCGCTCGCCGCCCCCGCCATCGCCAGCCGCCCCCATCCCGGCGAAGGGCCGATCGACGATCATGGCAGCGACGCGATCCTGACCGCCGCCTGGCTCCGCCGCGCCGCGCCCACCCCCACGCCCTGGCGCCCCGCCACGCTCGATCGCCACCTCGCGCAAACCGAGGGCTGGACCTTCGGCGTCGTCTGACGCATGGGGGAATCAGCGCCGGCTTAGCTCAGTTGGTAGAGCACCTGATTTGTAATCAGGGGGCCACGGGTTCGAATCCTGTAGCCGGCACCACCCCCGTTCGCGCGCTTTCGGACCATGCGGGATCCCGTTCGCCCCGCCGGCGATCATCCCTGCCCCACCGATCCGGCAATGCGCCATCCATGGATGACCGCGCCGCGCGATCGGATGCCCTCTCGCCGATCCGGCGCCTTCGCAAGTTGACATTTTCTGTACATTTCGACAAATTTCGACCGTCACCACAATCCATTGCGAGAACACGCCATCTCGACGATCCTGGCCTCGTCTTCCCCGGGTACGGTCAAGGCGCCCAACCACGCCTGTCTCGACCCCGATCAGCGCGGCGCGCTGCGGCGGATGATCAACCTGTCGGAACAATTGCCGGACGACTGGTCGGGCATGATGCCGCGCACCTCGCTGCAGGAGGATTTCGGCGCGCTGCGTTTCCAGCTCGCCTATATGGCCTATGCGCTGGCGATCACCCATGTCCATCGCCTGCCCGCGGCGCCCGGCCTGTTCCGCGCGCCGATGGCGGCCCTTGTCGAGAAGCTGCGCTCTCCCGACGTCTGGACCTACTGGCATTATGTGAGCAGCGGCAACAGCGCCAACAATCGCAGCCTGGGCGTCCTGACCCCGGAATGGAATCCGATCGTCAAGGACAACATCATGTACAGCGCCTATCTTCAGGTCGCGGCGCTGCTCCATCATCATCTGTTCGACGATGCGCGCTTCGCCGCGCCGGGCGCGCTCACCCTGACGCTGCGCCCCCTGTTCTGGAGCGACGGCCCCAAGAGCTTCGTCTATGACGAACGCTCGCTCAACGCGCACATCTATTGGCAGATGGTCCAGAACGGCTATCTCGGCGTCGCCTGCGAACCCAATTGCATCTTCCAGATCTGCAACCAGGTGCCGATCCACGGCTTTCGCCTGCACGACCTGGTCCATGGCGGCAACCTGGCCGACGAAGTGACCGAGGGATATCGCCGCGCCTGGGCAGATTTCGGGCTGGTCGACAGCGCCGGCCATTTCAGCGTCATGGCGCTCGAAAAGGAACGGACGCTGATCCCCGACGTCGCGCCCTGGTCCGACTTCTGGGCGGGCGCGCTGATGAACGCCTGGAACCCGGAGATCGTCCGCGCCAACTATCCGGCCCAGAAGGCGCGCTGGGTTCTCGACGGGCCGGGCGGCACGGCCTGGGTCGATCAGGCGCCGGGCGCGTTCACGGATGCCGGGCTCACCTGCTCCTATGATTTCGGCTGGGCGGCGGTCTGCGCGTCCGAACTCGGCGATCTCGAAACGCGCGATCGATTGCTCGCCTATGCCGATTCGCGCCTCCACCGCACATGGGAACGCGGAGGGCTGTTCCATCGCCGGCACGACACCGTCCATGACGCGGACGGGCTGCTGAGCGGAATGGATCCGCATACCGGCAATGTGCTGCTCGGCTATGCGCGGCTCAACGTCACCGACGGGCTGCGATCGCTTTACGAAGGCGCCTGGACGCCCGATCGCAAGGCGACGCCGGCGATCCTGGACATCGACGGCGCCGTGGATTTCGCGAGCGCCTGGTACGATGCGGCCGACCGGGCCCTGCGCTGGACGGTCTCGCCGGTCGAGGGGCGCGTGGGCACGGCATCGTTCAGCATCGGCCGCCTGCCCGCCGGCGCAAGCGGCTGGACGCTGCGTATCGACGGCGAGGATATCGCGCCGTCACGCGACGGGCGGGTACGTGTCGAGGCCGGCGGAACGGACATCCGCGTCGCGCTGGACCTGCGCGCCGAAACGGACCTTCAGATCCGCTGGCATTGATGCCGATCTATTTCGCCTCGACCAGTCGCTTGAGTTCGGCCGCATAACGTTCCGGCCGGGTGACCGGCGGCAGCATCTTCGACACCCGCCCCTGCCGGTCGATCAGATAGACCAGCCCGGTGTGCGAGACGAGATAGTCGTCGCCGCGGCGCTCGATCGCATAGCGTGCGCGGAACGCCTTCACCGCGGCGTCGATCTCCGCCTTGCTGCCGGTCAGCCCGACCGTCTCGGGCGCGAAGGCGGAGACGTAGCGCTTGAGCAGCGCCATGGTGTCGCGCTCGCGATCGACGCTGATGAACAGGATGCGCACGTCGCGGCGGCTCGGCCCCATCTGCGCCAGCCCGCGATCGAGCGCGGCGAGCGTCGTCGGGCAGATATCGGGACAATAGGCGAAGCCGAACACCACGACCTGCACCTTGCCCAGATAGGTGCGATCGGTGACGGCCCCGCCCCGTGTCGACATCAGGCGATAGGGGTGGCCGACCTCGTTCGTCGCCGCGGGCGTCGCTGGCGGCGCGGCCGCCGCCACGCCCAGCATGATGCCGAGCGCGGCGAGCAGCCTGAAGGGGCCGGCCCAACCCATCAGAAGTTCGCTCGCACCGACGCGTAGAAGCGGCGGCCGAGCACGTCATAGGTGACCGGATCGGTGGTGCCGAACCCGGTCCAGGTCGGGATGCCGCGATCGAACAGATTGTCGACACCCAGCGACAGCCGGTAATCGTCGCCGATCTTCCAGCCGATATTGAGGTCGGTATAATCGACCGCCTTGACGCCGGGCGCGGTGCTTCCGGTCAGTCGAGAGGCATCGCGCATGCCGTCGATATAGCGCCAGCGCACCGACAGATCGAACGGGCCATTGGCATATTGCACGGTCAGCGTCCCCTTCCATTCGGGTTTGGAGATGCCGAAGGGATCGATCTGAGCGTCGCCGATCGTGCCGGCATAGTCCAGCGTCGCGGCGCCGGGCAGCGACTGGATCTTGAAGGAATCGAGATAGTTGACGACGGCGTTGACCCGCACGCTTCCGGCATTCGCGCCCAGCCCGATCGCGTCGAGATCCACGCCCCAGTCGAGCTGCACGTCGACGCCCGAGGTCTTGTAGGTGGCGAGGTTCAGCGTCGGGATGCTGATCTGCACGGGAACACCGGTGCCCGGATCGCGCAGGATGAGCTGGCAATAGAAATTGCTCGCCTCGAAATTCGGATTGTCGCCGCCCGCGTTGAAGCATTTGGCGAGCGAGATATTGCCCGGAACCGTGCCCACCGCATCCTTGATCCGGATGCTGTAATAATCGACCGACAGCGACAGCCGCGACAGCAGCGGGCTGGAGGCGCGCGACGCCCAGACCGCGCCCACCGAGAATGTGTCCGCCGTCTCCTCCTTCAGGTCCGGATTGGGCAGGCTGCGCGAGACGGCGACGGGATAGTTGTAATTATAGGTGTCGACCGCGGCGAGCGGCATGCCCGTGGCGATGCAGAGCGCGCGAACCCGCGTCGCATCCGCGCCGGTGCGGTAACGGCCGCTGAGCGAGCAGGGATCGCCCTGCCCGTTGCGCGGATCGCCGATGCCGGTGAAGCCGCCCGATTCCGCCTTGAACAGCTCGCCGACGCTGGGCGCCCGCACCGCGCGGTTATAGCCGCCGCGCAGGCGGAACCCCGCGCCGATCCGCCAGTCGAGATCGGCCTTGTAGGTCCAGACGCTGCCGACCGTGTCGTATTTCGAGTAGCGCGCGCCAAGGCCCAGGTTCAGCTCCTCGATAAAGGGCGTGTCCTTGAGCAGCGGCACGAGCAGCTCGCCATAGATTTCGGTGACGTCGGTCGAACCCGACGCCGGCGGAGAACCGAGATTGCCGACGAAATCCGAGGTCGGCGGATTGCGCGGGCCCTGCGGCGATGTGGTCTGGCTGCGCTGGAACAGCGCGTCGGGACGGTAATCATAGCTGTTGCGGCGATAGTCGCCGCCCAGCGCGAAGCGCAGCGTGCCCGCCGGCAGCTCGAACAGACCGCCCTGCACCGTCCCCTCGACGATATCCTGCTTGATGCTGGTATGGTTCGTCGCCGTGCGGCGGATGAAATCCAGGCAATCCTGCGGCTGGGTCGAACCGCTGAAGATATTATATCCGCTGCACTGCGCCGGATTGGCCAGCAGCGACTGGATGGCGCTCAGGCTGGCGCCCTCCACCTGATCGGTGGCGCGTGTCTTGCTGCTCGATCCGTAGAATTCCCACGTCATGTCCGTGCCGGGGATCTTGCCCTGCAATCCGGCCAGGAACTGGCGCACGACATAATCGGTGCGCCCTTCGCGCCTGCCGATCGTCTGGTCGGTGAAGCCCTTGTAGATGCTGAACGCCTGATCCGGATTGGGCCGGGTGATCATCAACGCGTAGAGATCGGGCGCCGCCGCCTGGACGCGCGCCTTTTCGGCGGCGGTCGCGAACGGCACGAACACGCCGAAGGTCTGGCCGGTGAACACCGGATCGAGCCCCGAGCGGACATTGTTCTCCGCATAGAGGATCTGCGCATAGGCGGTGATGTTGCTCGACAGGTCGTATTCGACCCGCCCGAAGGCATTGTAGCGCTTCAGTTCCGATTGCAGCGTGCGGCTCTGCGAATAGTTGACGTTGAGCAGGCCCGAGCGGTCGAACGCGGTATCGGGCGTGATCGCCCCGCGGTAATTGGCGAAGCCATAAGAAGAGCCGAGCAGCCCGAGATTAAAGATACTGTAGAGCGAGCCATCCTCGTTGAGGCCGAGCAGACCGGAAACCGTGCCGATCTGCGCCGGGTTCGCCAGCGGCGTGCCATAGGACGCGAAGCGCCCCGCCAGCGCGGCAAGATTGTACGGATTGCCCGCGTCATTGGCGTAATAGGTCGTCGGCGGAATGAAATTGCCGTTGGACTGGCGAAAGAAGTCGCGGCTGACCGCACGGACGAGGTCGCGGTCGTGAAAGCCCAGGCTGAACAGCACGCGTCCGCGATCCTCCGCGAATTTCGCGCCCCATGACGCGGTGATGTCGCGCGTGCCGGCATCGCCCATCTCGGTGATGCCCGTCTTGGCGTCGAGCTGAAGCCCCTCCAGATCGCGGCGCAGCTTGAAGTTGAGCACGCCCGAGACCGCGTCCGATCCATAGGTGGCGGATGCGCCGCCGGTGATCACCTCGATGCTGCCGATCAGCGTTTCCGGCACGGTCGACAGGTCGATCGTGCCGTCGGGATTGGAGGGCGCGAGCCGGCGGCCGTCGAGCAGAACCAGCGTGCGCTGCGGCCCGAGGCCACGGATATTAGCGGTCACCTGCCCCTGGCCCGCACCACCCTGCGTCGCGCCGCCCGAGGTGGCGCCGCGCGACGGCGTGAATTGCGGAAGCTGGCCGAGCACCGAATCCAGCGTGGAGCCGCCGGTCTTGGCGAGCGCGTCGCCGCGCACCGACACGATCGGGCTGGCCGAGGAATAATCGGGGCGCGAGATGCGCGATCCCGTCACCACAATATCCTGCGGCGCGGCCTCCGCCGCATCCTGGCCGCCGGGCAGCGCTTCGCCCGCCACGTCCTGCGCATTTGCCCGCGTCGCCATGCCCGTCAAAAGGACAGCCGCCGACACCCCGGCGAGCAGCGCCCGCCGGCCAAAGATCGTCTTCATATTTCCTCTCCCTGTTTGCTTTGCTTGAAGGTGCGGGCGCCCCGCCCGACTAATGGATCCTCACTTGTCCTCGGCGATGACGAAGCTGGCCTCGCGCGGCAGCGGCTGCGCGAAGGTGGCGATGCCGTCCGCCACGCTGACCGAGACCGACGATCCGGGCGCGGCCACGGCCTTGCCCGGCGCGATCGTCGCGATCGGGCGGCCGTCCATCCACACGCCATAGGTCTTGCGCGGATCGAGCTTCGCGACGCTCCACCGGATCGGCGCACCGCCGTCGCGACCGGGCTTCAGCGTGGCGACCAGCGCCTTCGCCTTCTCGTCATACACCGCGCGCTCGACCAGCGCGTCGGGATAGGCGATGCCGGTCAGATAGGGCTGTTCGAAATGCGCGGCGTCGAAGGGCCGGTTGAACAGATTGTAGAGCCCGTCCTTGCCGTTCATCCGGGCGAGGCCGATCAGGCCGTTGCCGGTGAGCGGCTGGACGCGGCGCCAGACGTTCGCGCCGTCATCGGCGCGGCGGAACAGATCCTGGCGCGGATAGAAAAGCGCGCCGTCCACCCAGCGCGGAGACCAGTAGCGATCGGCATAGGCCAGCATGCGATCGCGCGTCGCGGTATCGCCCACCTCGCCCGCCAGCAGCGCGAAGAAGCCGTGATCGTGGCTGTAGCTGCGGTTCTCGCCTTCCGATCGCGTCGTCGTCGTCCCGTCGGCCAGGTCGACCAGCAGGTTCGTCCGCTGCGTCGGATAGGCCTGCTCCACCTCGGGCTTGTACCAGGCGTGCATGAAGGATCCGGACCATCCGTCCGCCCAGGCCGTCGGCCGCTGGATCACCTTGTCCTGCTTGATCAGGTACATCATCATGAAGGACGACGTCTTGGGATCGAGATAGTCGAGCGCGTCGAACTGTTCCTTGAACGCCTTGGAGATGCGCCTGAAATAATCGGTGCCGTTGGCGCGGTCGTAGAGCGCGAAGCCGAGCAGCGGATGCTGGTTGCATTCGGGGAAGATGGCGTTGGGCTCGCACTCGATCCCCTTCCAGCCATTGTCCTCGAACTGGCTGGCCAGCACCTGCGCCAGCTTGTGCGTGTCGTATTTGAAATCCTGCCGGCCAAGCCCGCGCCCGAACGGATCATAGACGAAGGTGACGGCGTCGGGCTTGCTGTAGCGCGCGTCGCCGTAGAGCATCTCGTGCGTGGTCACCATCTGGAACAGGTGGCCGCTGTACATGATGTTCTGATCCTTGACCGGATCGATCCAGCCATCGCCCAGCACGGTCAGGCTGGGGTCGAACGCCTTGGACCCACGGCTCGTCAGCTCCCAGAATCCCCAGACGTCGAACAGCAGCATCTTGTGGATCAGCCGCGCGTCGGTCTCGCGATAAAGGTCGCGATAGGCGGGCGTGAAGCGGTGATGCGCCAGCGACAAGGTGTAGCTCATCATCGCGAGCTGATAGCGATAGGCGTCGAAGCCGCCCTGCCCCGGCTCGGACGATCCCATGCCGGACCAGTCGCTGTCCGGCTGTTCGGCAAGCGTCACGATCGCGCGGATATGGCCCATCTGCTTGTCGTCGAGCCGGGGATAGCTGGCGGGATCGACGGGCGGCGCGGCGATCGCGCCGCTGAAGGCGGCGCTCGCGAGCAGGGCGGCGGCAAGGGACTTGGCAAGGCGGCGCATCATCGCGGTTTCCTTTGCTTGGAACTGGATTTCATCAGCGTGGCGAGCGCGCGGGCGATGTCGGCCTCGCGCGACGCGGACGGCCCGTCGAAGCGCGCATATTCGCGGCCACGGGCGTCGAACAGGATCGTGGTGGGCAGCGCCCGCATGCCGAGCGCCGCGGTCGCCGCGTTGGGCGCCGCGACATAGAGGGGCAGACCGCTGACCCCGGCCCTGGCATAGCCGCGCACCGCCGCGACCGGCCCGCCGCGATCGACCGAGATCGGCACCACCGCGAACCCCGGCGAGCGGAACCGTTCCGCCAGCCGCTCGATGTCGCGCAGCCCCGGCAGGCACGGCGCGCACCAGCTTGCCCAGATATCGACCAGCAGCACCTTGCCCCTGAAACCGGCAAGGTCGAGCGGCTGGCCGGCGCCGGTCTCCAGCCGCAGCGACGGCAGCGCCGCCTGCGCCCGCGCCGGCCCGGGCAGCAGCACGAATGCCATTGCCAGCATGGCCGCCAGGGGGGCGGCCATTCTCACGCCGGGGTGGCTCCACGATTGGTCACGATGGTCTGGGCATTGGTATATTCGGCAAGCCCGTCCAGCGCGTTCTCGATGCCGATGCCCGACTGTTTATGGCCGCCAAAGGCGACATGGGGGGAGAAGCTGTGGATCTCGTTGATCCAGACGGTGCCCGCCTCGATCCGCCGCGCGATTCCCTGCGCGGCATCGATGTCGCGCGACCAGACCGAGGCGGCCAGCCCGTAATCGGTGTCGTTCGCCCGCGCGATCACATCGTCCAGGTCGCTGTAGCGCAGCAGCGGCAGCACCGGGCCGAACGCCTCCTCGCGCACGACGCGCGAATCCTCGGGCGGGTTGTCGACGATCGCGATCGGCACGAAGAAGCCCGGCCCTTCCGAAACCGCGCCGCCCGCCAGGAAACGCAGCCCCTGGGCATTGGCGTCGGCCAGCAGATCCTTCAGCTTCTCGAACTGCATGCGGTTCTGGATCGGGCCAAGGTCGGTGCCCTGCTCCGCCCCGTCGCCCACCTTCACCGTCGCCGCATAATCGACGAGCGCGCCCGCGAACCGGTCGTAGATGCTGTCATGGACATAGACGCGCTTGGCGGCGACGCAGAACTGCGCGCTGTTCTGGAACGACGCCCAGAAGAGTTCGCGCGCCGTCGCTTCCACATCCACATCGGGCAGCACGATCGCGGGATCGTTGCCGCCAAGCTCCAGCGTGATGCGCTTCAGATTGCCCGACGCGGATTCCATCACCTTGCGCCCGGTCGCAGTCGATCCGGTGAAGCTGATCTTGCGCACGTCGGGATGGCCGGTCAGCCACGCACCGAGATCGTTGCCGCCCGAAATGACGTTGACCACGCCGGGCGGCAGCACCCCGCGCAGCAGCTCGCCCAGCTTCAGCGTGCACAGCGGCGTGAAGGGCGAGGGCTTCACCACCACGGTGTTGCCCGCGACCAGCGCGGGCGCGATCTTCCAGATCGCCAGCAGCACGGGGAAGTTCCAGGGGGTAATCGCGCCGACCACGCCCAGCGGCACGCGCCGCGTTTCGACGCGGCGGTCGCCGCTGTCCTCCGCGACATGGACGGGCAGGTCCTGCTTGGCGATCTCGCGGCACCAGATCACCGATCCGCCGATCTCCCACTCGGCGCCCGCGCGCGCCTTGCCCTGTTCGCGGGTGAGCAGCCGCATGAAATCCTCGGCATGCGCCTCGATCGCGTCGCCGATGCGCGACACCGCCGCCTGGCGCTCCGCGACGGGCAGCGCGGACCATGCGGGGAACGCGCGGCGCGCGGCGGCGACGGCGGCGTCGAGCTGCGCGCGGCCGGCCTGCGGCACCTGTGCGATCACCTCCTCCGTCGCCGGATTGAACGCTTCGAAACTGCCCTCGCCGGGCGCGTCGGCGCCGTCGATCGTCATGCGGTAGTCGGCGTGGAAATCGATCATTGGCTCATCCTTTCGGGTTGCAGGGCGCGGCGCAGGATCTTGCCGGTGCTCGTCTTCGGCAGATCGTCGACGAACGCGAAAAGCCGCGGGACCTTGTAGGGCGCGAGATGCGCGCGGCAGTGGCGGTCGAGCGCGGCCGCATCCGCCGCATGGTCCGGCCGCAGCACGACGAAGGCCTTGGCCAGCTCGCCCTTCTCCGCATCGGCGACCGCCGCGACCGCGACCATCGCGACCGAGGGGTGTGCGGCGATCACCTGTTCGAGTTCGGCGGGGTAGATATTGTAGCCGCCGGTGATGATCAGGTCCTTGCGGCGATCGACGATGCGCAGATAACCGTCGGCATCGCGCACCGCGATGTCCCCCGTCGCCAGCCAGCCATCGCCGTCGATCGCCTCGGCGGTCGCCGCGTCGTTGCGCCAATAGCCGCGCGTCACCAGCGGGCCGCGCACGCACAATTCGCCCGCCTCGTCCGCCGCTGCGTCGCGCCCGCGATCCGACAGGTCGGCCACGCGCGTCTCGACGCCGGGAAAAGCCAGGCCGATCGATCCGTGCCGCGCCGGCCAATAGGGCGAATGCGAGATCGCGGGGCCGGCCACCTCGGTCATGCCCCACAATTCGCAGATCGGGCATCCGAACCGCGCGACCACCTCGTCGAGCTTGGCGGTCGGCATGGTCTGCCCGCCGACCGTGCAGCGGCTGAGCGACGAGAAATCGGCGGCCGCCAGATCGGGATGCGCGAGCATCTGATAGAACATGGTCGGCACGCCCTCGAACACTGTCGGCCGCTCGGCGCTGATCGCGGCCAGCGCGAGGCCGGCGTCGAAACGCGGCATGGCGAGGATGCGCATGCCGGCCAGGAAGGCCGCGTTCATCACGACATTGCCGTAGACATGCGGAAAGGGCAGCGCGGTCAGCACCGTCTCCCCGCGCGCGCGGACATGGATGGTGGCAGTGAGCGCAGTGCTGGCGAAGACGTTGCGGTGCGTCAGCATCGCCCCCTTGGGCCGGCCGGTCGTGCCGGATGTGTAGCCGATGGTGAACAGATCGTCGGGAGAGACCGCGACCGGCGCGAGCGGCGCGCCCTCCAGCATCCGCGCGAAATCGCAATCCGCTCCACCCGTGGCGACGATGCGGGGCGTCGATCCCGCCAGCGCGCTCGCGATCGGGGCCTGGCGGTCCGCCGGCAGGATCACCGCCGCCGCCACGGAATCGGTCGCGAGAAAGCCGACCTCGGCCGGCGTCAGCAGGATGTTCGCCGGCACCACGACCGCGCCCAGCCGGGCGATCGCGTGATAGGCGACGATCCATCGCCAGCCATTGGGCAGGTGGAGGACCACGCGATCCCCCCGCCCGACGCCCGCCGCCGCGAGGCCGCCCGCGAACCGGGCCGCCCTGCGGTCGATCTCGGCGAAGCCCAGCACCGCATCCTCGCCCAGCAACTGAAAGGCGGGCATGTCGCCGAAGCGCTTCGCCGCGCCCGCCGCAAGATCGCTGATCCGCCCGTCGAGCATCACACCCTCCTCACCTCAGCGCCCGGGCCGCAGCACGGCCTTCAGCACCTCGCCGCGCTCGGATGCATGGGCGGCCGCCTCGATCTCCGAGAGCGGATAGAAGGTGATGAGCCGGTCGAACGGGAAACGCCCCTGCCGCCACAGCGCGACGAGCTGGGGAATGAAGATGTCGGGAATGCTGTCGCCCTCGATGATGCCACGAACCGTCCGCCCGAAGAGCAGGCCGTTCATGTCGAGCGCGATCTCCGTCCCCAGCGGCGCGACGCCGATGATCCCGCACACGCCGGTCAGACGAAGGCAGTCGACCGCCTGCCGCACCACGGCGGGCAGGCCCGTGCATTCGAGTGAATATTGAACACCCTCGCCGGTGATCGCGCGGATCGCCTCCACCGCGTCACCGGCCGCGTTCACGACATGGGTCGCGCCCAGTTCGCGCGCCAGTTCGAGCCGCGCGTCGTTCAGGTCGACCGCGATGATCGTCGCGCAGCCCGCGACCCTGGCGGCCATCACCGCCGCGAGCCCCACGGAACCGGCGCCGAAGATCGCGATGCTCGATCCCGCGCCCGGCTTCAGCGCGTTGATCACCGCGCCAGCCCCGGTCTGAATGCCGCAGCCCAGCGGCCCCATGATCTCCAGCGGAACGTCGCGATCGATCGGCACGACGTTGCGCTCGGTCGCCAGCGCGAACTCGCCGAACGAGGATTGCGCGAAGAAATAGCCGCTCAGCCGCGCGCCGTGCGCGTCGCAACAGGGCGAGGATCCATCGGGCCGCGCGCCCGAGAAATTGCGCCCGTAGAGATCGGGGCAATAGCCGTTGAGGCCCTGAAGGCAGTTGGCGCACTGCCCGCAGCTCGCATAGCTCAGCACGACATGGTCGCCCACCGCCACCTTGGTGACGCCGTCGCCCACCGCTTCGACGATGCCCGAGCCTTCATGGCCGAGCACCGCCGGCAGCGGGGTCGGGAAATACTGGTCGCGCACCACGAGATCGGTGTGGCACATGCCGACGCCGGCGATGCGGACAAGCACCTCGCCCGCGCGCGGCGCATCGAGCGTCACGTCCTCGATCACGAACGGCCCTGATTTTTCGCGTACGACCGCGGCCTTCATCTGCGCTTCACCCTCACCTGCCGCCGCCCGCACCGGGACGGCCCGTCGCCCGCGCCGCGTTCCCGGCGCCTGACCGACGATCTCTCATGATGATTCGATTTCGTCAATATGGATTCTTTTTGTCATTTTGACATTCCTGCGTCATCCTGACAGGGTTGCTTGACAGCGAAGCGGGATGGGAACAGGTCTCCGACATGCCGGAAGTGAATGCGCAACGCCGCGCGGAGATCGGGCGCGAGCGCCGCGAAAAGACCCGCCACAAGCTGATCGTCGCCGCCGCGCGCGTGATCGCGCGGCGCGGTGACGAGCATGCGACGATCGACGATTTCATCCGCGCGGCCGGGCTGGCGCGCGGCACCTTCTACAATTATTTCCCGACGCGCGAGGATCTGGTCGAGGCGGTCTGGTCGCATCTCGGCAAGGATCCCTTTCTTGAGATCGAGCGGCTGTGCGCGCCGATCGCGGACCCGGCGGAGCGCATGGTCGCGGTGGCGCGCATGGTGCTCGAACGCGCCGGCCGCGACGAGATCTGGGGATGGCTGATCTATTCGCTGTCGAGCGACGATCAGGAAGTGAACGAGGATCTTCGCGCCTTTCCGTCGCCCGAGCTGCGCGACGGGATCGCGCAGGGACGTTTCGTCTTCGACGATCTCGAAAGCGCGCGCGATCTGGTGGTGGGCATCGTGCGCAAGGCGCTGCGCATGCGGCTGGCGGGCGGCCGCACCGCCGCCTATGATCAGGCGATGTGCCGGATGACGCTGTGCGCGCTCGGGCTGAGCCAGGACGAAGCCGGCGCCGTGGTGAACCGGCCGCTGCCACAGGCCGATGACGATATCCGCGTCGCCGTGGCATGACCGAGCCGGGCGAACGCGTCGCGCTGGACCTGATCGACCAGGATGGCCGGCGCTTCACGCATGAAGCGCTGACGGGATCGCCGGCGCTCGTCTATTTCGGCTTCCTCAACTGCCGCGTCGTCTGCCCGCGCTCGCTCGCCAAGATCGCGGAGATCCGCGCGCTGCTCGCCGATGCCGGACGGACGATCCGCGTCGTCTATATTTCGGTCGATCCCGCGCGCGACACGCCCGGGGCGATGAAGGCGTATCTGGCCGACCGCCATCCCGGCGTCACCGGACTGACCGGAACGCAGGCGCAGGTGGATCGGGCGAAGGCCGCGTTCCGCGTCTTCTCACGCCGCGTGGCCGATGATGCCGATCCGGACGGCTATGCGATGCCGCACACCGCGTTCATCTATCTGCTCGACGCGGAGGGGCGGATCGCGGCGCATTTCCCGGACATCCGCACCGCGCGGGACATCGCCCGGACGATCGCGGACCATTCGGCCCCGCGAGCCGGCTGAAGCTGCTGCCCCGGGACGCCGTCCGATGGCGCCCGTTGCCCGGCATCGCGCGCCATTCCTTCCAAATCGGATCTTGTTGATGATGCGCCCGCGCATATCGGCTGATAGCCTGTAATCGCCGCATCGGAGGAGACCCCTGCCTCGGGTGCGGCGCGTCCCGGGCCTGGCCCAAAAGCGGCCCCGGATCCAGTTTGGGATCCGGGGCCAGGAGCGATCCGTCTGCGCCCCGGATCGCGGGAGACAGGCTATACGCGCGACCATGGGGCAGGGTTGCGTCCGGCGCGCTACAACAACGGGCTCACCAGCCGCGCGCCATTTTCCACCAGCTTGCGCGCCCCGCTCCGCGCGCGCCACGCGTCCAGCGCGATCTCGTCGCTCGCCGCGAGATAGGCGTCCTGGATGCGCCGCAGCGCCTGGACGCCGTCATGGTCGAGCAGCAACAGGCTGACTTCCTCGTTGAGCCGGAACGACCGGATATCGACATTGCTCGATCCGACGATGCCCAGCGTGTCGTCGACGCGCACCGCCTTGGCGTGGAGCAGATAGTCGCGATAGCGATGGATATGCACGCCGCTCGACAGCAGCTCGTCATAATAGGATGACTGGGCGAAGCTCACCAGCCACTGGTCGACCACCGCGGACACCACGACATGCACGGCCACGCCGCGCAGCACGGCGGTCTTGAGCGCGCCCAGCAGCCCTTCGTCCGGCACCAGATAGGGCGTTACGATCACGATCTCGCGCCGGGCGGCGGCGACCTGCCAGGTCATCAGCGTCTGGAATCCCTCCTGCGCATAGTCGGCGCTGCTGGGCAGCACCTGCAAGGTCGCCGCGCCCGTGCGCGGCGGCACGGCGGTGGCGGCGTCCAGCAGCTCCTCGGTCTCCAGATACCAGTCCGACACGAAGATCGCGGCCATCGCGGCGACCGCGGGCCCCGTCACGCGCGCCACCAGTTCGCGATTGACCACGCCCGGCCTGAAATCGCGCGCGACGATGTTCTGCGATCCCGCATAGCCGATCTCGCCATCGACGATGAACAGCTTGCGATGGTTGCGCATGTCGCGCCGCGTCCGTTCGCGCCACAGCCGGAACGGCAGCACTGCGCGCACCCGCACGCCGCTCGCCTCCAGCGCGCGCATTGTCCCCTTGATCCAGCGATGCGATCCCACCGGATCGACCATCACATGGCAGGCGACGCCGCGATCGACCGCCCGCCCCAGCGCGGCGATCACCTTTCCGGCGGTCGCGTCGTCGGCGAAGATATAGGCGAGCAGGCGGACATGGCGGCGCGCGCCGTCGATATCCGCGACCAGCCGGTCGATCACCGCCTCATAATCGTCGATCAGCTCCACCGCGTTGCCGGATGTCGCGGGCAGCCGCCCCAGCCGGTCGGCAAGCGCGACGATGTCCCGCACCATGCCGTCGGCCGCCGCCGGCGCCGCCTGCCGCATCCGCGCCGCCACGTCCGCGACGAAGGGCTTCAACCGCTCGAACCGCGCGGCGCGCCAGTGCGGGAAGCGCGGCGATCCGATCGCCAGGAACAGGACCAGTCCCGGAATCGGCAGGAAGAAGATCAGCAGCAGCCAGCTCGCCGCGGCGGCGGGAGAGCGCCGGAGCGGCACCACCGCGAGCATCGTCAGCCGGATGATCCATTCGGCGGCATAATAGATCTCGCCGATGCTCGGCAGCGCGGTCATGCCGATGTTGTTGGCCAGCCCGCCCCGCTTTGCAAGCCGCGCCATCCGCCACCGGCTTGCGCGCCGATGCTTTCGGTTTGACGCGGCTGACGGACGATATCACCGTGATCGCGCCACTTCCCGAAAGAAAGGCTCGATCATGACCAGGGATCCGGAAGATTTGCCGCATCGCGCGCTCAGCCGCGCGGAGATGCGGATCCTGCGCATCCTCCAGGAAAATGGCCGGATCGCCAATGTCGACCTCGCCCGCCGCGTCAACATGAGCGCGGCCACCTGTTTCCGCCACACCCAGCGGCTGTTCGACGAAGGCTATGTCACCTCGGTCCGCGCGCAGCTCGCGCCCGAAAAGGTCGGGCGCGCGTCGCTGGTGTTCATGGGCGTGGTGCTCGATCGGTCGACGCCCGAATCCTTCGCCGCGTTCGAGGCGGCGGTGCGGGAGATCCCGATGGTGATCGACTGCCATCTGGTCGCGGGCGATTTCGATTATTTCCTCAAGATCCGCGTCGAGAACATGGCGGAGTTCAACCGCCTCCACGGGCAAAGGCTGATCGCGCTGCCCGCCGTGCGCCAGACGCGCACCTTCTTCGTGATGCGCGAGGTGATCGACAACGCGCCGCTCAGCATCTGAGCCGCGCGACTCGGAATGCGATGGATGATCCTTTCACGATCACCGTATTTTTCGGATGATCCATCCGCATAACCTGACTTTCTGATGATAATCGCGAAATCATCCGCCATAGATAGAAAGGACCCATCCCGCCCTTCCGGCTAGCGTGCCCCTATCGTCACCATCCAGATGGAGCAGGCAGATGCTGTCCGATTTCGCGCGTTACCCCCTCACCTTCGGCCCCACCCCGATCGAGAAGCTCTCGCGGCTGAGCGATCATCTGGGCGGCGGGGTGGAGGTGTTCGCCAAGCGCGAGGATTGCAATTCCGGGCTGGCGCTGGGCGGCAACAAGCTGCGCAAGCTGGAATATATCGTGCCGGACGCGATCGCGAGCGGAGCGGACACGCTGGTCTCGATCGGCGGCGTGCAATCCAACCATACCAGGCTGGTCGCCGCCGTCGCCGCGAAGATCGGCATGAAATGCCATCTGATCCAGGAAGCCTGGGTGCCGCACGAGGATGCCGTCTATGATCGCGTCGGCAACATCATGCTCTCGCGGATCATGGGCGCGCAGGTGAATCTGGTCGATGACGGGTTCGATATCGGCATCCGCGAAAGCTGGCTGAACGCGCTGGAGGCGGTGCGCGCCGCCGGCGGCGTGCCCTATGCGATTCCGGCGGGCGCGTCGGTCCACAAGTTCGGCGGCCTCGGCTATGCCGCCTTCGCGGACGAGGTGCGCGCGCAGGAACGCGATCTGGGCTTCGCCTTCGATTATATCGTCACCTGCACCGTCACCGGATCCACCCATGGCGGCATGATCGCGGGCTTCGCGGCGGACGGGCGCCAGCGCCGCGTGATCGGCGTGGACGCATCCTTCACGCCAGGGCGGACGCGCGCGCAGGTGCTCGACATCGCCGGCAAGACATCGGCGCTGATCGGCGGCCCCGCCATCGTCGAGGACGATGTCGTCATCGTCGAGGACTATGCCTATCCCGCCTATGGCGTGCCCTCGCCCGAAACGCTGGAGGCGATCCGCCTCGCCGCGCGGCTGGAGGGGATGGTCACCGATCCGGTCTATGAGGGCAAATCGATGCAGGGGCTGATCGATCTGGCCGGCAAGGGCTATTTCCCCGCCGGATCGCGCATCCTCTACGTCCATCTCGGCGGCGCGCCCGCGCTCAACGGATACAGCTACACCTTCCGCAACGGCTGACCGGGGATCGCGGCCCGGAATCCGGCATTGGGTTGGCAGCGCGTGCCCGCACCGCTACCCAATGCCGGCCCTGAGCAACGGAGTCTTCCATGCGCCTTTTCGCGAGCGCCGCCATCATCGCCCTTCTCGCCGCCGCGCCGGTCCTGGCCCAACCGGCGAAGCCGGACATTCCGATCGAGACGATGAAGCGCGTCACGAAGGAGCTTTCGTCCGACGCGTTCGAGGGCCGCGCGCCCGGCAGCGCGGGCGAGGAGAAGACGCTGGCGCTGCTCGCGGCGGAATTCGCGAAACTCGGCCTGAAACCCGGCAACAAGGGAAGCTGGCTGCAGGACGTGCCGCTGGTGGAGATCACCGCGAAGAACGTCTCCGCGCTCGCCTTCACCGGCGGCAAGGCCCCCGTCTCCGCCGCCTATGGCCCGGAAATGGTGATCGGCACCTATCGCGTCACCCCGCATATCGCGGTGAAGGACAGCCCCGTCGTCTTTGTCGGCTACGGCATCAACGCGCCGGAGAAGAACTGGAACGATTATGCCGGGCTGGACGTGAAGGGGAAGACCGTCATCATCCTCGTCAACGATCCCGATTATGAGACGCCGGGGCTGGAGGGGCCGTTCGGCGGCCGCGCCATGACCTATTACGGGCGCTGGACCTACAAGTTCGAGGAAGCCGCGCGCCAGGGCGCCGCCGCCGCGATCATCGTGCACGATACCGCGCCCGCCGCCTATGGCTGGAACGTCGTCCAGTCGAGCTGGACCGGCGCGCAGCAGGTGGCCGACGCGCCAGACGGCAATATGAGCGCGGCCCCGGCGGTGGGCTGGATCAGCAACGACAAGGCGAAGGCGCTGATGGCGAGCGCGGGGCAGGATCTGGCCGCCCTCACCGCCGCCGCGAAGAAGCCGGGCTTCAAACCGGTCGCGCTTGGCGTGACGGCCTCGGTCTCGTTCGACAACAGCCTGCGCAAGCACGCGTCGAAGAATTTCATCGCGGTGCTGCCCGGCAAGAAGCGGCCCGACGAATATGTGCTCTACACCGCGCACTGGGATCATCTCGGCCGCTGCAAGCCCGCGCCCGACGGCGACGACATCTGCAACGGCGCGGTCGACAACGCGACGGGCACCGCCGCACTGGTCGCGCTGGCACAGGCGCATGCGAAGGCGGGCGCGCCCGATCGCAGCATCGCCTTCCTCGCGGTCACCGCCGAGGAATCTGGCCTGCTCGGCTCCAAATATTATGGCGAGCATCCGGTGCTGCCGCTCGCCGACACCGTCGCGGGCGTCAACATGGACGCGCTGAGCGTGGCGGGCGCCGCGAAGAACGTCGTGGTGATCGGCAAGGGCAAGTCGGAGCTGGACGCGCTGCTCGATCGCGCACTCGCCGCCGAAGGCCGCGTGGCGACGCGGGAGCCGACCCCGGAAAAGGGCTTTTATTACCGTTCGGACCATTTCAGCCTCGCCAAGCAGGGCGTGCCGATGCTCTATTTCGAGGGCGGCGACGATCTGGTGAAGGGCGGCAAGGCGGCCGGCGCCGCGGCCGCGAAGGATTATGAGGAACATCGCTATCACGGCCCCAAGGACGAATATGATCCGTCCTGGGACTGGGCGGGCGTCGCTTCGGACCTGCGCCTCTATTACACGATCGGACGCGAGCTCGCCGAAAGCGGAAGCTGGCCCAACTGGGTGCCCGGCGACGAATTCCGCGCCGCGCGCGACAAGAGTCGCACCGGCCGCTGACGATCAGGGGTGAAGGCAGCGCGCTTCGTGCGCACCGTCACCCTTCGATCCGCAGGAACCCGCTCAGCAGGAAACGTTCGGCAAGCGCCACGCGCACCGCGTCGCTGACGCCTTCACCTGGAATATCGGCGATGCGGAAGGACGGCGTTTCGGCGATGAAGCGCAATCCCTGCTCGACCCCGCGATGAATATGGATGTGCCCGCCCGGCTGTGCCCAATCGATCCAGCCCGTCGTCGCGAACATCGCGCTGATCGCGTTGGGCGCGTGAACGACGATCGTCGCCGGCGTGACCGGCGCGGTCGCCACCTTGTCGAGAACGGGCAATGCCCCCACCATCCGCGCGGCACGTTTCTGCAGTGCCGCGCCGACAAAGCCGTCCGATCGGCAGCGGTCGAGCAGCAACGCCACCGCATCGGCGATCCGCGCCTGCGGTCCGGCGGCCCCGCCGTCCCGCAATGCTTCGCCATCCATCGCCAGCAATGTCTGGCGCAGCGGCAGGGTGGTATTTGAAAGATGATCGAGCGCCGCGATCACCGCTTCGCGCAGGGTGAGCGGCGTGAACAGGATCGAAAGATGGAGCGAGTCGGAGAGCGACTCCACCGTATGGGGCGTGCCGCGTGGAATATAGAGCAGATCGCCCGGCCCAACATCTACGACACGATGCGCGCCGAGCCGGGTTTCGCCCAACCCCGGCTGCTTCCAGCCGACCGTCAGTTCCGGCGGCTCGGTCGATATCCACCAGCGTTTTCGGCCCGAAAGCTGCACGGCGATGATGTCGTTCTCGTCATAATGGACGGCGGCACGGGCGCGATCGATGCTCCAGAACAGGGATGCCGTCACCGGCTGGTGGATCAGTGCCTCCAGCGCGCGTGCGAACGCCTGCAGGGGTGGAGACAGGGGCACCACGTCCGGCACGCGCACCGTATAGCCAGTATCGTGAAAACGCGCGATCAACGACCGGAAGGCGGCGGGATCCTCGCATCTTGCCGCATCGGGCCTGGGCCCCGTCGGCGCCGTACCGTGCGAGTCCAGCACCGCGCTATGTGTGGCATAGGCACCGAGCACGGTCTGCGCCGGATCCTCGCCGAAGAGCATCGCGCGCGGATGATCGGGTGCGGACGGCACATCGAGCGCCCGGCTTGCTTCCACCGCCGCCATGAATTCCGCCAATGGCAGCGGATCGATTATGGCCTGGACGATCGCCTTGGCTTGCGCGTGAATCATGCCGAACCCTATCGCGAAGTGCGGGGAGACCGCAATCGATCGTCCCACCCGGCGGCCTGACGGCGCCTTTCAGGATGAGACCGCCCGCCCACAAATCGCGCCGGAGCGGCGGGGCATGATCGCGGCCGGGCGTTATACTGGCCGCGCTCCATGCCGGAGCGGACGATGGAGATTGCCCATGTCGTTCCACGCCGCCATCATTCGATGCTGGAAACTCGAACTGCGCGCCGCCGAGGCGGCTGGCGACGGCCTGCGCCGCCTGGCACACATGGCCCGCGCCGCGCGCTACGCCAAACGCGCCGCGCGGGGGATCGCGCCGGCGGATCCCATGAAGCGATCGCCCGATCGCGCTTCTCTCCACCCCGCAAGATTACAACTAGGTTGACTTCATCCTGATCGGATATATTTTTGCCGCTGGTGAAAACAAGATTGCCGGGCCTGTGCATCCCCGGTGACAGGGGGGTTCAAGCATATGGCAGAAAACGCTCAACCGAGCTGGTTCCAGCGGATTCTGCTGCCCGGTTTCGCCTTCAAGGCCGTGGTGATCGGCGGCGGCTACGCCACCGGCCGCGAGCTCGCCGAATTCTTCATGCCCAGCGGCCCCTGGGGCGGCCTGGGCGCGATGCTGCTGGCGACGGTGCTGTGGAGCATCATCGCGGCGGTCACCTTCGCCTTCGCCCGCCATGTCGGCGCCTATGATTACCGCACCTTCTTCTCGCGGCTGCTGGGGCCGGGCTGGATCGCGTTCGAAATCGCCTATGTGCTGTTCGTCGTCCTGATCCTGGCGGTGTTCGGCGCCGCCGCCGGTGCGATCGGCGCGGCGATGTTCGGCCTGCCGCCGATCGTCGGCACCCTGGTGCTGGCGGCGTCGATCGCGGGCTTCGCGGCATTCGGCAATTCCTCTGTCGAGGAACTGTTCAAATATGTCTCCTTCCTGCTCTACGGCGTCTACGCGCTGTTCCTGGTCCTCGCGCTGGGCGTGTTCGGAGACAAGATCGCCACCAATTTCTCGATTCCCGCCCCGTCTGACGGCTGGGCGCTGGGCGGCATCACCTATGCCAGCTACAATATCGTCGGCGCCGTCATCGTGCTGCCGGTGCTGCGCCACCTGACCAGCCAGCGCGACGCGATCGTCTCCGGCCTGATCGCCGGCCCGCTGGCGATGGCGCCCGCCATCCTGTTCTTCGTCTGCATGATCGCCTTCTATCCCGCGATCGAGCATGAGACGCTGCCGTCCGATTTCATGCTGACGCAGCTCAACATGCCGCTGTTCCACCTGCTGTTCCAGTTCATGATCTTCGCGGCGCTGCTGGAAAGCGGCACCGGATCGGTCCACGCCATCAACGAACGAATCGCGGCGGTGTGGCGCGCGCGGCGCGGCAGCGAGCTGAGCACCGTGGCCCGCGCGGTGATCGCCGCCAGCCTGCTGATCGGCTGCATCTTCGTCGCCAATCATTTCGGCCTCGTCGCGCTGATCGCCAACGGCTATCGCCTGCTCGCCTACACCTTCCTGGCGGTGTTCGTGATCCCGCTGTTCACCTTCGGCCTCTACCGCCTGCTGCGCGGCCCGGCGGCCGAGCCGGCGGCGGCGGACTTCAACCGATCGGAAGCCTGAAGGCGCACCTGAAGCGCGGGAACACACAGCGCTCGACCGGAAAATCGAACCGGCACCAGACCCCGCATCGCCATCACCGGCGAGCGGGGTCTTTGCGTAATTGCAGCGTAAAGCTGGAGCCCAAAGGATTCGTCCCACCGCATTGCCGCCCCCCGGTGACCGCATAGGCTCCAGCTTTCGCTGGAACGACGCGCGGGAATTTCGTCATGAACCGCCCAGCCGGCCAGCCACTTCTCGTCCGGCCAACCCCATAATTCATGCCCGCCTTCGCCGAAGGCGAGGTTGATCCTGAGCAACGCCGGAAGCGGCGTCGAAGGGGCCGGCATGACGATCTGGATTGGATGCGCGATTTACGCTCGGGGATGCCGACCTTCATCGGCGTGACATGCCCCACGACCAACGCCCTGACTGAAGAAACGGCGGGCGTCACCAGACGCCCGCCGCTCCTTCACTTCGCCTTCTTGCCCAGTTCCTCGAAGGTCTGGTTGCCGATCGGATAGTCGCGCCAGTCGCCATAGTCGAAGTGCCACCATTCCTCGGGATAGACATCGAAGCCCTCGGCCTCGATCGCGGAACGCAGCACTTCGCGCAGCCAGCGCTGATGATCCGTTCCGCCCACGAAGTTGGAATAGGAGCGCGTCGAGAACTCGTCATAGCGGCCCGTGGTCACGATCGGCTTGCCGGTCTTGAGCTCGAACATGGTGAGATCCACCGCCGCGCCGCGATTGTGGCGCGATCCCTGCGAAGGATCGGCGACGAACATCCGGCTCGACGGCGGGCTGGCGTCCCAGAACATCTTGGTGACGAACCAAGGGCGATAGGCGTCGTGGATCAGCAGGCCGAACCCGCGCTTGCGCAGCGCCTGGTTGACGCGGCCCAGCGCCTCGGCCGCCGGGCGCTGGAGAAAGGCGGCGCTGCTTTCATAGACCGGGGTGCCCAGGAAATTATTGGTGCCGGCATAGCGGATATCGAGCCGGATCGTCGGATCGACCGATGTCAGCGCGACAAGATCGCTCGGCTTGGGCCGTATTTCCTTTGGCGGCGATGCCTTGAGCGCTTCCGCGCGCAGCGCCGCGCCCCCCGTCTGCATGTCCGATCTCACCTTCGCCTCGATCTCCGCGCCGAAGTCTCGGCGGGGGAAGCGTATGCCGCTCAGGCTGAGCGCGGTGACCGCCCCCTTGGCGTTCCGCTCGAAGGTCAGGGCTTCGAGCGGATAGAGCCCGCCCTGTTTGGGGAAGGCATAACGGTTCGCATCCACCCGCGTCAGCGGCATGTGATCGACCCATTCGACCCAGGCGAAGGGCCGCCCGTCACGCTCGTAGATACGGATCACATTGTGATCCCAGCCGTAATTGCCGACCAATGCCGCGAAATCGGCGGCGGGCTGCGGCGGTTCCGGCATGGTGCCGCGCGTGTAGCGCGTGCCCGCCAGATCGATCCACGAACCGTCGTCGGCGATGGCGAGCTTGTCGTAGCGGGTCTGCGCGTCCTCGACGATGAAGCCGTTCGCCGTCCGGCGGATATCGCCCACCAGTTCGGGCGCATCGATCACCAGATGCTCGTTGTAGATGCGCGTGCTCACGCTGGCCTTGCCGTTGGTGAACCAGCCCGAAAGCCGTTTCGCGTCCGGCCCGGTCACCAGCGTGCCGGTGCCGAAGGCGGGCGGGTTGGCGCCCTTGGCGATCGCGGCCACCGTCCGCAGCGCATAATCGGCGAGCTTGCCCGCGCTGTTGCTCGAATCGACGGTGGCGAAGGCGACGACGGCGATGCCGGAGTCGGGCATGATCAGCACGTCGGTGACATGGCCATAGATCGCGCCGCCATGGCCGACGACGCGCTGGCCGTCGATCTGAGACAGCGCGAAACCGATGCCATAGCCGCGCGTCGACGCGTCGCCCGGAAACTGCCGGCGCCACATCTCGTCGAGCGTCGCGGGCTTCAGCAGCACGCCGTCGGGCAGCTTGCCGCGATTGAGCATCGCCTGCGCGAACCGGCCGAGATCGCCGAGCGTGGTGAACAGGCTCCCGGCGGCGGGCGTGCCCAGCTCGATCGGCGGCGCCGGAATGCGCGGCCCGTCGAACGCCGCCATCTCGCTATAGGCGATGCGGCCCTGGAAAGGGGCGGCGGTCATCCCGCTGGACGCCATGCCGAGCGGACGGAACACCAGGGTCGACACCGCCTGTTCATAGGGCATGCCGGTCACGCGGGCGACGACCTCGCCCACCACCGCGATGCCGGCGTTCGAATATTTGGTGATCGTGCCGGGCGCCGCGACCAGGCTGGTCTCGTTCAGGCTGAGCACCGAATCGGCCTGCCCCTTGGGCGCGATATCGAAATAATTGCCGCGCGGCGCCTCGCGCACCAGGCCGCTGCGGTGCGTCATCAACTGGCGCAGCGTGATCTGCCCGCCGAACGGATTGCGCGGCTTGAAGCTGGGCAGATAGGTGCTGACCGGCGCGTCGAGGTTCAGCTTGCCCTGTTCGACCAGCCGCATCACCGCGACATCGGTGAACAGCTTGCTGACCGATCCGGCGCGATAGATGGTTTCGGGCGTGGCGGGCACCTTGCCCTCCGCGTCGGCCTTGCCCCAGGTGCCCGACCAGCGGACGCCCTCCGGACCGACGATCGCGACCGCGACCGAGGGCACGCGCTTGTTCTCGACTTCCCATTTCGCGGCCTCGCCGATCAGCGCGGCGGCCCTGCCCAGATCGGGGGCGAGGCCGGCATCGGCGGAGGCCGTGGCCGGCGCCATCGCCGGAACCAGGAAAAGCAACAGGACCAGGAGCTTCTTCACGCGTCTTCCCTTCACAACCTGCTTGAACCCGCGCCCGTGCGGACGGGCGTCAGAAGAATGTTCGTATCGCGCCCGTCACGCGAAGGCCATCATCGACAAGATAGAGCGCCTGCCATTTGTCAAAGGTGGTGCAGGGGTGCGAAACCCCGAAGGCCACCATGTCCCCCGGCTGGAGCGGGGAATCGGCCGGAATGTCGAGATAGGCGTGCTGGTCGTCGAGCCGGACGACGCGGTGATCGGCCGGAATGGGCAGCATTTCCGCGTCCGGGCCGGGCCGGGCCCAGCCGAGCACCGTGGGCGGGGCGACATCGTCGGCGATGTCGCGCTTGCCCAGCCCCGCGACCAGCCGGGTCTCTTCCGGCCGCGAATGGACATAGGCCCACACTTCCAGCGCACCGCGCAGGCCGTCGCCCAGGCTGGCGGCGACGGGCGAGCGGCGGATCAGCCCCTCGACCAGCTGCTTGTAGAAATGGCTGTCGTGCACAAGGTAGCAGCCGCTGCGCAGGATCACCGTATAGGGCCGCTCCACCGCGGCGGCGGCGAAGGTTTCGGCGACCATGTCGAACAGCGACGATCCGCCCGCGGTGATGATCGGCCGGCCGGTGAAAAGCTGTTCGTCGCTGCATGCGTCGGCCAGCCCGACCACGCGATCGAGCAGCGCGCGCACCTGCGGATCGCGGCTTTCGGCGGGCGTGCCCTGGAAAACCCCCTCGAACGCCTCCACGCCGCGCAGCGACAGCAGCGGAGAGGCGGCGATGCGCCGCGCGACCGCCAGCGCCGCGTCATTGTCGCGGAACCCCGTGCGGCCGCCGGGAAAGCCCAGCTCGATCAGCACCTGGAGCGGCCGGCCCGGCGGATCGGCGGCGAGCGCGGCCTCCAGCAGATCGACCGAGGCGGCGGAATCGACGAGGCAATAGAAATCGAACTCGGGATCGCGGCGCAGCTCGGCCACGACATAGGCGATGTTCTGCCGCCCGATGAGCTGGTTGGCGAGCAGGATCGTGCCGATGCCGTGCTTGCGATAGGTGCGGACATGGCCGATCGTCGCGGCGGTCAGGCCCCAGGCGCCATCCGCCATCTGCATCGCGAACAGATCCGGGCTCATCGTCGTCTTGCCGTGCGGCGCGATGCGCGCGCCCGACAATTGCGTGAACTTGCGCATCCATTCGCTGTTGTGGCGCATCGCCGATTCGCGCAGCACGGCGGCGGGCAGCATCAGATCCTCGCGCAGCACGTGCCAGCCGGCATCGGCCAGCGCGTCCGCGCCAATCTCCTCGCAATCCGCCGGCATGCCCTTCAGGCGCCAGTCGAGCACGGCAGCCGGCCGCTTGTCGGTCATTCTCTCGTCGTCTCCCTTCGCCCCGCCAAAGGCGGCGGGGCGCATATGCATATGTTCGGAAATGTCTGGCCGCGCCTCAGGACGCTGGCTTGCTGAAGCGGATCACCTTGCCGGCGCGCGCGCCCGTCATCTTGCCATTGTCGATCGCGAGCACGCCGTTCACCCACACATAATCCATGCCCGTCGAATATTGCGCCGGGTTCTCGAAGGTCGCGTGGTCCTGCACGGTGTTGGGATCGAACAGCAGCAGATCGGCGGCATAGCCCACGCCGATGCGGCCGCGATCGTACAGGCCGAGGCGGTTGGCGGAGGCCGAGGTCATCCGCCGGATCGCTTCCTCCAGCGGGATCACCTTTTCCTCGCGCACATATTTGGCGAGCACGCGCGGCATCGTGCCATAGGCGCGCGGATGCACGGCCAGCCCGTCGACATCGGGGCTGGCGGGCGAGGTATCGGTGTTGATCATCATGAACGGCGCGCGCAGGCCGATATGCTTCTGCTCCTCGTTCATGCTGAGCGGGGCGACGCCGACGCCGCCCGCGGCGATCGTGTCGAACACGAAGGTCCATTCGTCCTTGCCGCGCTTCTTCGCCGCCTGCGCGATGCTGAGCCCGACCAGGTCGGCGCCCAGCGCATCGTCGGTGATCTGCACATTGTTCCAGTCCTGGCCGACATGGTCGTACCAGTTCTCCCACGAGGTATCGGTTTCGACGGTCTTGCGCAGCGCCGCGCGCACCTTGGGATCGGACAGCGTCTTGTAGAAGGCCTGCGGCCCGTGCGCATAGGATTGCGGCGGCACGAACGAGCCCAGGCCGATGCCGTTGCGGATATAGGGATAGATGTCGGCGGTGACGTCGATGCCCGCGACGCGCGCCGCCGCGATGCGATCGACCGCCTTCTGCATCAGCGGCCAGTTGCGCACGCCCGCCGCCTTCAGGTGATAGATCTGGACGGGAATGCCCGCGCCCTGGCCGATCGCGATCGATTCATCGATCGAATCGAGCAGCTTGTTGCTCTCGTTGCGCATATGCGTCGAATAGAAGCCGCCATAGGGCTTCACCATCTTGGCCAGCTCGATCAGCTCGCCCGTCGTCTGGTAATTGCCCGGCGGATAAATCAGCGCGGTCGACAGGCCCGACGCGCCATCGCGCATTGCCTGATCGACGAGCGTCTTCATCTTCTCCATTTCCTGCGGGGTCGGCGTGCGATCCTCCACGCCCATCACCACGCGGCGGACCTGCGCGGCGCCGACATTGTGGACGACGTTCACGGGCACGCCCAGATCGTCCATGATCTTGAAATATTCGGCATAGGTGCGCCAGCGATAGGGCTTGCCCGCGATCATCACCGGTTCGGGCTGGGTCTGGTCGTTCTGCGGCGCGGGCGATCCGCCCTCGCCGCTCAGATGCACGGTGATGCCCTGGGTCAGGCGCGACTGGGCGGAGGCGGGATTGGTCAGATAGACCAAGGTGCTCTGACCCATGAAATCCATGAAGCCGGGGGAAAGCACGCGATCCTTCGCGTCGATCACCTTTTCGGCGCGCGTCTCGTCCGGCTTCGACGCGCCGATCCAGACGATCTTGCCCTCGTCGACCGCGACGGCGCCCCGAAACCAGGGTGCGCCGGTGCCGTCCACGATCCGCGCATTGGTGATCAGATAATCCCATTTGCCCGTGTCGTTCGCCATCGCCGCGCCGTGCAGCGACAGTCCGACCAGGCCAACCAATGCCGCGATCCGCTTTTTCATGGTTCGACATGCTCCCCTGCTAGAAGCGCGGGAAGCTACGACGGAACGATCCGCCGGAAAAGCGAATTTTTCAAAAACCGGAACAATTTTTCCGTTCTGAAAACGTGGTCAACGACGCGTCACCCGCCGAGCAGGAAATAGTCGTACGCGGTGCGCGCGACATCGGCGATCACGCGGTCCTGCACCTCGGTGCCCTTGGTATCGCCCTTCACGAACACCGCGATCGCGAACTGACTGCCGTCGGGCAGCGTCACCAGCCCGACATCATTGGCGATGCTCATCAACGTGCCGGTCTTGTGCGCGACGACGGTGTCGACGGGCAGCAGCCCTTTCAGCCTCTTGTCGCCGGTATGGCAGCGCTCCATGATCTCGATCAGCGTCTTCGTGCTCGCCGCGCTCACCGCCTTGCCCGCGCGGATCGTCAGCAACAGCTTCAGCATCGCTTCCGGCGTGGAGGCGTCGCGCGGATCATTGTTGAACGCGACGTTGGGCGCGCGCTTCTGGCTGCGTTCGCGCATCGTGGGATCGGCCATCGCCGCCGCCCGGCGCTCGCGGAAGCTGCCCGGCCCCGGCGGCACGCCCAGCGCGCGCAGGATCAGCGGACCGGTGCCGCCGTCGATCTGCTGGCCGGTGATGCCGATGCCGCGCAGCCATGCCGTCACCGCCGCCGGGCCGCCGGCTTCGGCCAGCAGCACGTCGGTCGCGGTATTGTCGCTGCGCGTCAGCATCAGTTCGAGCAAGTTGTGGACCGACAGCGCGACGCCGTCGTGCGGCGTCTGTTCGGCGATGCCGGCGGAATTGACGATCAGCGCGGGATCGACGGTGACGAGCTGGCCCAGCGTCATCTCCCCCTTGTCGATCCGCGCCAGGATCGCCCCGGCCACCGCGATCTTGAAGGTGCTCGCCATCGGGAAGGTCGTGCCCGCGTTGAGCAGCGCCGCATCGCCGCCGCCGACACGCTGCACCGCCACGCCGACGGTGCCGTCGGTCTGCCTGGCGAGCTGCGCGAACGCCGCCTCCAGCCGCGCGCGGGCGCTTGTTTCCGCGCTTTTGGCGGCGGGCGCGGCGAGGAGCGGGGCGGGGATCGCGCCGGGCATCGCGATCGCCAGGGCCGCCACGACGGGAAGAAAGCGCATGCGCCGCATCGATGATCCTTTCAGGCTGATGGCGTCGATCGCCCCCGGCATCACCCCGGCTTCCGGCGATTAGATCCGAAATGGTTGTTTCAGATTTTTCATATTTGTCAACTTGGGCGATCCCGACTATTCTGCGACGGCGCGACGCCCGATCGGCGTCGCCCCGGGGGGACGATGACAGCTCGACAAGGCTCTGCTATTCGGCGAGGCCGGGAAAGGACGAGAATGTCTTCAGCAAATCATCGCGAGCCCACGGGGCTTGCTCCAGCCACGGCGGAGATCGATCCGGGCGCGGTTCTGCGCGGTATCCGCACCGAACGCGGCTGGACGCTGGCCGAGGTCAGCAAGCGCACGGGCATGCCCGTCTCGACGCTTTCCAAGGTGGAAAACGGCAAGATGTCGCTCAGCTATGAAAAGCTGCTGCGCCTCAGCCGTGGCCTCAGCATCGACATCACCCGCCTGTTCGCCGCCAGCGCGCCGCCCGCCGCGCCCAGCGCCGCCACCGGCCGCCGCGCGATCACCCGCGCGGGCAAGGGGCCGTCGATCCGCACCGCCACCTATGGCTATGTCTATCCGGCGGCCGATCTGCTCAACAAGACGCTGAACCCGATGATCATCGACGTGCAGGTGCGCTCGATCGAGGAATTCGGCGATCTGATGCGCCATCCCGGCGAGGAATACGCGCTGGTGCTGGAAGGGCAGTGCGAGTTCCATTGCGACCTCTACGCCCCCGCGCTGATGGGCGTCGGGGATTCGATCTATTTCGACGGGCTGATGGGCCATGCCTATGTCGCGGTGGGCGACGGCCCGTGCCGCATCCTCTCCGTCTGCTCGGCCACCGACGCCGATCTGAAATCGGCGCTCAACCCGATCGAGACCTCGGAAGCAATCTAGGGCGATTCCGCGTTGGCCGGTTCCGGCCGACGGCCCGGAAAAATGCGGCCCTGAGGGATCCGGGCGCTCCGGCTGGCCATGGAAACACTCCAGGCGTTCACGCGCCTGAGCGGGCGCTTATTTCCGGTTCGGAAACCAAAGTTGCGTTTCGGAAAATCCCGTGCGACTGTCCGCCGCGCGGCCGGGGAACTCGCCCCGGCGACGCGACCGTCCGGCACCGCGCTTTCCCGAGCGGAAAAGCCGACCATGAAGGGGACATGCATGAAACGCCTTCTGCTTTCCGCCGCCGCCATGCTGCTGGTGTCCAACGCGCCCGCCCCGTCGGGCGCGCCCGAATATGACATCGTCATTCGCGGCGGCCGCGTGCTCGACGGCGCGGGCAATCCCTGGGTGAAGGCCGATGTCGCGGTGAAGGGCGGCATCATCGTCCGCGTCGGCGACGTTTCCGGGCGCGGCGCGAAGGAGATCGACGCGCGCGGCCGCTATGTCACGCCCGGCTTCATCGACATGATGGACCAGTCCGGCCGGGTGCTGCTGAAGAATGGCGGCGCGGAGAACAAGCTGCGCATGGGCGTGACCACGGTGATCGCGGGCGAGGGCGGCACCCCCGTCGAGGCGAAGGATATTCCCACCTATTTCGACACGCTGGAGAAGCAGGGCATCGCCGTCAATTTCGGCACCTATTATTCGACGATGCAGGCGCGATCCAAGGTGCTGGGCGACGCCGCCGGCACGCCGACGCCGGCGCAGATGAAGGTGATGGAGCAGGAGGTGGAGACCGCGATGCGCGCGGGCGTGTTCGGCATCAGCACCGCGCTCGTCTATTCGCCGAGCAATTTCCAGTCGACCGCCGATCTCGTCGCGCTCGCCAAGGTCGCGGGGCGCTGCGGCGGTTATTACGCCACGCATATGCGCGACGAGGCGGCGAAGCTGGTGCCCGCGATCGAGGAAGCGATCGAGATCGGCGAGAAGGGCGGGGTGAAGGTGGAGATCTTCCATCTGAAGGCCGGCTATCGCCCCGGCTGGGGCAAGCTGATGCCGCAGGCGGTGCAGGCGATCGCGGCGGCGCGCGCGCGCGGCGTGGACGTGGCGGCGGACATGTACCCCTATGCCGCTGGCGGCACCGGGCTCGACATCACCGTGCCCACCTGGGTCTGGGCCGAGGGCAAGGCCAAGGGCATCGAGCGGCTGAAGGATCCCGCGGTCCGCGCGCGGCTGAAGCAGGAGGTGGCGGCGGGATCGCAGCCCGACTGGTCCAACTTCGTCGAGGCGGCGGGCGGCTGGGACAATGTGATCCTCGCCAACGGCCATAGCGACACCTATCGCCAATATCACGGCCAGAGCATCGCCGCGATCGGCAAGGCGCTGGGCAAGGATCCCGCCGATGCGGCGTGGGACATATTGATCGGCGCGCTGCCCAAGCGTGCGACCGCGCTCTATTTCATGATGGGCGAGCCCGATATCGAACTGGCGATGCGCCAGCCCTGGGTGAGCATCGGCAGCGACGCCGGCGCGGCGGAGGTCTATGGCCAGGTCGACGGGCTGGGGCTGCCGCACCCGCGCGCCTATGGCAATCACGCGCGCGTCATCGCCGAATATGTGAAGCGCCGCCCGGTGCTGACGCTGGAGGACGCGGTCCGCAAGATGACGAGCTGGCCGGCCGAGCGCATGGGGCTGAGCGACCGGGGGCTGGTGCGCCAGGGCATGCGCGCCGACCTGCTGGTGTTCGATCTCGCGAAGGTCGATGACGGCGCCAGCTACGAAAAGCCGCTCGCGTCTCCCACGGGCTTCGACGACGTGATCGTCAACGGCGTGATGGCGATCGACAAGGGCCAGATCACCGGCGCGCGCGGGGGCAAGGTGCTGCGGCATAGCTGTAGCTAGGATCAATCGAGGCGCCGGGTCTCGCTGGAGCGACGGGGCGGTTGATGCCAACCCGACACGTCACCCCAGCGCAGGCTGGGGTCTGCCAACCAGATCGCGCTTGATCCTGCGGGAGACCCCAGCCTGCGCTGGGATGACGTATGGGACTGGCATCATCAACCGCCCCGTCGCTCCAGCGAAAGCCGGAGCCAATGCGATGTTTCGGTTTCGGCGGAAAAGGATTGAAGCCGAGATGCTTCCGGTCGCGGCCGTGCAGGCAGCGGCAACTTGAGCGCAGTTGCCCGGCCCGAGCGGACCGCCTCCTTCCGGATCAGATCCCCCCGCTCGCGTCCTCGCCGTGCAGGTTCATCAGCGAATCCATCAGCCCGTCCTCGGCGCTGGAGCAGCAGGCGATCACCAGCGCCTCGTCGCAATCCTTGCCGACGACATAGGCGTGGCCCATCGTCGAATCGATGTAGATCGACTGGCCTTCCTCGAGCGGGATGGGATCGTAGAATTCGGTGTGGGCGACGATCCGGCCCTTCACGACATAGACGAATTCCTCGCCGGGATGGCGCACGGGCTCGCCGAACTCGTCGACCGATTTGGCGCGGATCCGCGTGTAGACCGGGATCATCCGCTTGCGGCGCAATTCGGTGCAGAGATAATAATAGTCGTAATTGGCGGTCTGCACACGCACGGCGTTGGCGAGATCGCCGACGCTGCGCCGTGCGGTGACCGGCGCGTCGCCGCCGGCCTGCGCATCCTCCGCGAACAGTTCGGACATGCGGATGTTGAGCCGCTGGCTGAGCTGGAGCAGCTTGTCGTAGGTGAGCGTCAGCCGGTCATGCTCGACCTTGGACAGCGTCGAGATTGGGATGCCGCTGTGATCGCTCATCTCCTTGAGCGTCCAGCTGTTGCGCGTGCGCAATCCGCGTATCAACGCCCCCAATGTGGGTTGCCCCCCCTTCATCGCTTCGCCCCCTCGAGAATTTTCAATTTCGACAAACCCCTGATTGACAATTTTCCAAACAGGACCATTACTGCCCAATCAGGATGTAATCCGTCGTTCTTTGCTGGGTACGATATCTCCGCAGCCGCCCAAGCGCAATCAATTGCCTTGCCGGGCGGACCGCGGCGAATTTTTTGGGAAGGGGGTCGATCATGAAGCGTCTGAAACTTGCTTTCGCGGCATTGATCGGCCTGGCGGCGTCCCCCGCCGCCGCCCAGGCGCCCGCGACGCCTAGGCCCACCGCGCCCGCGCCTGTTGCGGTCTCGGCCCCCGCCGCCGCCACGACGCCTGTGCTGACCAAGGCGGATGCCGATGCCTGGCTCGACGGCTTCTTCCCCTATGCCCTGCAACGCGGCGACATCGCGGGCGGCGTCGTCGTGATCGTGAAGGACGGCCAGGTCCTCACCCAGCGCGGCTATGGCTTTTCCGACGTCGACGCGCGCAAGCCGGTCGATCCGGAAACCACGATGTTCCGCCCCGGATCGGTCTCGAAACTGTTCACCTGGACCTCGGTCATGCAGCTCGTCGAACAGGGCAAGCTGAACCTCGACGCCGATGTGAACACCTATCTCGATTTCAGGATCCCGCCGCGCGACGGCAAGCCGATCACGCTGCGCAACCTGATGACGCACACGCCGGGCTTCGAGGAAGCGGTGCGCGGCCTGATCGCCAGCGGCACCACCGCGACGCCGCTGGACGCGGTGCTGAAGCGCTGGACGCCGAAGCGCATCTTCGATCCGGGCACGACGCCCGCCTATTCCAACTATGCCACCGCGCTTGCCGGCTATATCGTCCAGCGCGTATCCGGCATGCCCTTCGACGATTATGTCGAGCGCAACATCTTCGGCCGGATCGGCATGACGCGCTCCAGCTTCCGCCAGCCGCTGCCCGCCAGTCTCCAGCCGCTGATGTCCAGGGGCTATCAGCTCGGTTCGGGCAAGCCGATGCCGTACGAGGTCATCGAGGCGGCGCCGGCCGGCAGCCTGGCCGCCACCGCGTCCGACATCGCGCGCTTCATGATCGCGCATCTCGCCCAGGGCGGGCCGCTGCTGTCGCCGCAGACCGCGCGGACGATGCACACCACCTATCTGGACATCCTGCCGCCGCTCAACCGCATGGCGCTGGGCTTTTACGAGCAGAACCAGAACGGCCATCGCGTGATCATGCATGGCGGCGACACGCGGCTGTTCCACAGCGCGCTGTGGCTGTTCATCGACGACAATGTCGGCATGTTCGTGTCGCTCAACAGCACCGGCCGCGACGGCGCGACCGGCGCGGTTCGCGGCGCACTGCTCGCGCAGTTCGCCGATCGCTATTTCCCGGCACCCCCACCCAGGGACGGCAGGGTCGACGCGAAGACGGCGGCCGAACATGCGCGCATGATGGTGGGCAACTATATTGTCAGCCGTCGTTCGCAGACGAGCTTCCTGTGGGCGGGCGCGCTGATCAACCAGATCGAGGTCACGCTCAATCCGGACGGCACGCTGCTGATCCCGTCGAGCAAGACCATCGGCGGCGCGCCGCGCAAATGGGTGGAGATCGCGCCCTTCGTCTGGCGCGAGGCGGGCGGCGAGATGCGGATGGCGGCCAAGGTGGTCGACGGCAAGGTGCAGCGCTTCAGCTATGATCCCGGCGCGCCGATCTCGCTGTTCGAACGCGCGCCCTGGTATGCGGACAAGGGCTGGCTGAACCCGCTGGCATGGGTGGCGTTCGCCATCCTGCTGATCACCGCCCTGTCCTGGCCCGCCGCCGCGATCGCCCGGCGCATCTATGCCGCGACGCTGCCGCTCGCCGGCCAGGACCGCAAGGCCTATCACCTCGTGCGCGCGTCCGCGCTGGCGGCGCTGCTGGCGGCGGGGGGCTGGGCGTATCTGCTCAGCATCATGGGCGCGAACCCCAACAACATAAACGGCGCGTACGACACGCATGTCACGCTGCTCCAGATCATCGGCCCGATAGTCTTTTTCGGCGCCGTCGCCGTCGCCGCCTGGAACGCCTGGCGCACATGGGCGGGCAAGCGTTCCTGGATCGCGCGGATCTGGAGCGTGCTGGTGCTGCTGGCCGCCGCAGTGCTTGTGTGGGGCGTCGTCAGCTATGGGCTGATCGGCTTCGGCCTCGACTATTGATCCGAACAACCAAGGAAGGAAAACCGGCGTGAACGCCCTTACTCTCGATGTCGCGGTGGAATCGCTGCCGCTGGCGAAACCGTTCCGGATCTCCGGCCATGTCTTCACCGAATCGGACGTGGTGGTCGCCACCCTGTCCGACGGCGTCGCCTCCGGGCGGGGCGAGGCCTCGGGCGTTTATTATCTCTATGAGAATGTGCCCGCGATGACCGCCGCGATCGAGCGCGTCCGCGCCGAGATCGAACAGGGCATCACGCGCGAGGCGCTGCGCGACCTGCTGCCCGCCGGCGGCGCGCGCAACGCGATCGACTGCGCGTTGTGGGAGCTGGAGGCGCGCCGCACCGGTCAGCCCGTCTGGGCGCTGGCCGGGCTGGAAGCGCCCAAGCCGCTGCTCACCACCTTCACGCTGGGCGCCGACGATCCGGCGGTGATGGCGGAAGGCGCTCGCGCCTTCGCCTCCGCCCGCGCGCTCAAGCTGAAGCTGACCGGCGATCTGGATATCGACATCGCGCGCGTCCGCGCAGTGCGCGCCGCGCGCCCCGAATGCTGGATGGGCGTGGACGCCAATCAGGGTTTCGCGATCGACGCGCTCGAAACGCTGGTCGGCGCGCTGGTCGACGCCGATGTGAAGCTGCTCGAACAGCCGCTGCCGCGCGGGCGTGAGGCCGATCTGGACGGTTTCGAATGCCCCATTCCGATCGCGGCCGACGAAAGCGCGCTGTCGCTGGCCGATGTGCCGGGGCTGATCGGCCGCTTCGACGTCGTCAACATCAAGCTCGACAAGTGCGGCGGGCTGACCGAGGGGCTGATGATCGCCCATGCCGCGCGCGAAGCCGGGCTGGGCGTGATGGTCGGCAACATGGTCGGATCCAGCCTCGCCATGGGCCCCGCCTTCATCCTGGGCCAGCTTTGCGACATCGTCGATCTCGACGGGCCGATCTTCCTGGCGTCCGATCGCACACCCGCGATCGATTACAGCGGCGGCCTCGCCTGGTGCGACGAAGCGATCTGGGGCCGCACGGCCGAAATGGCGGTGCCGGCATGAGCGCGCGCCACACGCTTCGCCGGCTGGCGACCGCCGCCACGGCGACCGCGATCGTCTGGGCGGCCGCGCCCGCCGCAGCGCAGACGGACGGCACCACCTATATCCAGGCCGGACGCCTGCTCGCCGATCCGGCGAGCGGCCGGGTGGAGCAAGGCAAGACCATCGTCGTGCGCGACGGCCGCATCGCCGAAATCCGCGACGGCTTCGTCGGCGAGGGCAAGGTGGTCGATCTGCGCGACGCCTTCGTGCTGCCGGGCTTCATCGACAGCCATGTCCATATCACGTCGGAGAACGGGCCGAACGCCCGGCTGGACGCGGTGACCAAATCGGATTCGGACGTGCTGCTCGACGGCGTCGTCTATGCCAGGCGCACCGTTCGCGCCGGCTTCACCACGGTGATCGATCTGGGCGGCACGCCCGAAGTGACTTTCGCGATGCGCGACGCGATCGCGGCGGGCAAGATCATCGGCCCGCGCATGATCGCGGCGGGCGGCGTGGCGGCGCATGGCGGCCATGGCGACATCCAGGGCTATCGCCAGGAGATCCTGGACCTCTACCGCTCGCCGACCCTGTGCTCGGGCGCCGACGATTGCGCGCGCGCGGTGCGCCAGGCAGTGCAGAGCGGCGCGGACGTCATCAAGACCGCCTCCACCGGCGGCGTGATGTCCGCCACGGCGGCGGGCGTGGGCCAGCAGATGAGCGACGCGGAGCTGACCTCGCTGGTCGAGACCGCGCACCGGCTTGGCCGTCAGGTGGCGGCGCACGCGCACGGCACGGACGGCATCAACGCGGCGCTGCGCGCGGGCGTCGATTCGATCGAGCACGGCACCTTCCTCGACGCCGAATCGATCAAGCTGATGAAGGCCAAGGGCACCTATCTCGTCCCCACGCTGCTTGCCGGCGACACCGTCGCGCGCCAGGCCAAGACGGCGGACTGGATGCCCGCGCCGGTGCGCGCCAAGGCGTTGCAGGTCGGCCCGCTGATGGTCGATGCGGCGCGCCGCGCACGCGTTGCCGGGGTGAAGTTCGCCTTCGGCACCGACAGCGGCGTTTCGCTCCATGGCGAGAATGCCAAGGAATTCGCGCTGATGATCCAGGCGGGTTTCACCCCGCTCGACGCGATCCGCTCCGCCACCGTCTGGGCCGCCGATCACGCGCGCCTGTCGAACGAGATCGGCACCATCGCGGCAGGCAAGGCGGCGGACATCATCGCGGTGAAGGGCGATCCGCTGAACGATGTGAAGACGCTGGAGACCATGGCCTTCGTGATGAAGGGCGGCGTGATCGCGCGCGCGGTGGGGGATTGATGCTGTTTGGTTTGACCTTTTCCCGGTGGGACAATATGATCCTGATCAGGATCATAGAATCAGGGGAGTGACAATGCAGCAGGACAAGGGAATTTCACGGCGCCGGATGCTCGGCGGCGGTGCTGCTGCTGTCGCCGCGGTCGCCGGTTTTCCGATGATCAATCTCGGCCAGTACCGGCTGAACGCGGCCTCCCCCAAGACCTATTCGAAGCGGGCGGTCGATCTCGTGCGCAAGTCGCTGGTGATCGACATGCTGGCGCCGATCAAGCTCGACTTCCGCCCCGAATATTTCGCGGCGCCGCTGAGCGAGAAGGACGCGGCGGAGTTCCGCGCCAGCGGCATCACCGGCTTTCACAATGCCGTGGGCGTCGGCGGCGCGGACGCGCGGTCCAGCGTGCTGGAATGGATGAACGCGTGGCAGGGCTTCGCCGGCCGCAATTCGCACGTCTTCTCGCTGGTCGGCCTGGGCACCGACCTCGACCGCGCCAAGCGCGAGGGCAAGTGCGGCGTGATCATGGGACTCCAGAATTCGGACCATTTCGAAACCGTCGCCGATGTGAAGACCTTCTACCAGCTCGGCCAGCGCTGCTCGCAGCTCACCTATAACAGCCAGAACCGGCTGGGATCGGGCAGCACCGACCGGGTCGACGGCGGCATCAGCGATTACGGCGCCGCGATCATCAAGGCGATGAACGAGGTCGGCATGCTCGTCGACGTCTCGCATTCGGGCGACAAGACCACGCTCGACGCGATCGACATCTCGACCAAGCCGATCGCGATCACGCACAGCAACTGCCGCGCGCTCAACGACCATCCCCGGCTGAAGCGCGACGAGGCGATCCTGGCGCTGGGCAAGAAGAGCGGCGTGATGGGCATCACCGGCGTGCGCAACTTCGTCAGCGGCAAGGAACCGACGACGATCGTCGAGATGGTCAATCATATCGACCATGTCGTGAAGCTGATCGGCGTCGACCATGTCGGCATCGGATCGGACGCCGATCTCAACGGCTATGACGACATGCCGGCCGACCAGTACAAGATGCTGAAGAGTGGCTACAAGGAAAGCTACGCCTTCCGTGACAAGCTGGACACCGACGGGTTCGACCAGCCGATGAAAATGTTCGACCTCACCGAGGAGCTTATCCGCCGCAATTATTCCGACGCCAACATCTCCGCCATTCTCGGCGGCAACTTCCGTCGCCTGCTTGGCGACACCTGGCTTTGACCTTTTCCATTTCCACACGGTCCTGAACGGGCCCCAGACAGAGTACTCGCATGAACGCTCAATTCGATCCCGAGCAGGGATCAGCCATCCGACTCCCCCAGCCCTACCTCCTGTTCCTCGCGGACACGGTTGAACCCGGCTTCGCCAAGACGGCGTTCGGCCTGCGCGACTGGGCGGGCGACAAATGCGTCGGCGAGTTCAGCATCGGCGCCACGGTCACCACCGGGCTGCCGCACATGACCCCGGCCCAGGCCTATGCGGCGGGCGCGCGCGCGCTCGTCATCGGCGTCGCCAACAGCGGCGGCGTGCTTGCGCCCAACTGGGTCGCCTCGCTGGTCGAGGCACTGGAGGCGGGCCTCGACATCGTCAGCGGCATGCATGTGCGGCTGAGCGACATCCCGCAGCTCGCCGATGCCGCCGCGCGGCTGGACCGTCGCCTGATCGACATCCGCGTTCCCCCCGCCGGCCTGCCCGTCGGCACGGGCCGCAAGCGTTCGGGCAAGCGCATCCTGACGGTGGGCACCGATTGCGCGCTGGGCAAGAAATACACCGCGCTCGCGCTGGCCAGCGCCATTGCCGAACGCGGCATTCCCGCCGATTTCCGCGCGACCGGCCAGACCGGCATCATGATCGCGGGCGGCGGCATGCCGATGGACGCGGTGGTTTCCGATTTCGAGGCGGGCGCCGCCGAGATCCTGAGCCCCGACGCCGCCGACGATCACTGGGACGTGGTCGAGGGCCAGGGTTCGCTGTTCCACCCGGCCTATGCCGCAGTGTCGCTGGGCCTGCTCCATGGCAGTCAGCCCGACGTGATCGTGGTCTGCCACGAGCCCGGCCGCGACGAGATGCTGGGCACCGCCGGCTACAAGACCCCGTCGATCGAGGAGACGATCGAGCTCAACCTGATGCTCGGCCGCCGCACCAACCCCAATATCCGCTGTGGCGGCATCTCGATGAACACGTCGAAGCTCGATGCCGATGAAGCGGCGCGCGTGATGGCCGCCGAAAGCGAGCGGCTGGGCCTGCCCGTCGCCGATCCCATCCGTGGTGGAGAGGCATTCGCGGCGCTTGTCGAGAACTGCCTGAAATGAGCATGGCCGGGGCCATGGCGGACGCGCGACACGCGTGCCCGCTTGGCCCCGGCTTCATGCCGACCGCGCCCTCCCGTCCCCAGGAGTTTCCCCAATGACGCTCAATCCGCGCACCCTGCGCCGCGCGCTGCTGCTCGGCTGCGCCGCCGCGCTGCTCGCCTCCAACGCATCGGCCCAGTCCGGCGCGCCCGAATATGACATCGTCATCCGTGGCGGCCGCGTGCTCGACGGCGCGGGCAATCCCTGGGTGAGCGCCGATGTCGGCATCAAGGACGGCCGCGTGGCCAAGGTCGGCACGATCGCCGCGCGCGGCAAGCGCGAGATCGACGCCAAGGGCCGCTATGTCGCGCCCGGCTTCATCGACATGATGGACCAGTCCGGCGAAGTGCTGCTGGAAAACGGCACGGCGGAAAACAAGCTGCGCCAGGGCGTGACCACGGTGATCGCGGGCGAGGGCGGCACCCCCGTCGAGGCGTCGAAGATCCCCGCCTATTTCAAGCAGCTCGAAAGCCAGGGCATCGGCGTCAATTTCGGCACCTATTACGCGACCCATCAGGCGCGCATGCAGATCATGGGCGACAAGGCCGGCGCACCCACGCCGGCGCAGATGGCGGCGATGGAGAAGGAAGTCGGCATCGCGATGCGCGCGGGCGTCTTCGGCATCACCAGCGCGCTCATCTATCCGCCCAGCAGCTTCCAGACCACCGAGGACCTGATCAAGCTCGCCAAGGTCGCGTCGCAATGCAACGGCTTCTATGCCACGCACATGCGCGAGGAGAGCTCCAAGCTGATCCCCGCGATCGAGGAAGCGATCGCGATCGGCGAGAAGGGCGGCGTCAAGGTCGAGATCTTCCACCTGAAGAACGCCTATGCGCCGCAATGGGGCAAGGGCATGCCCAAGGCGGTGGCGCTGGTCGACAGCGCACGCGCGCGCGGCGTCGATATCGCGGCGGACATGTATCCCTATCCCGCCGGCGGCACGGGCGTTGAGATCACCGTGCCCAACTGGGTGTGGGCCGACGGCGTCGAAAAGGGCATGGAGCGGCTGAAGGATCCGGCGGTGCGCGCCAAGCTGAAGCAGCAGGTCGCAGCGGGATCGATGGCCGACTGGTCGAACCTGGTGGAAGCGTCGGGCGGCTGGGACAAGGTCGTCCTCGCCAACGGCCAGAACCCCAAATACGAGAAGTTCCACGGCAAGAATTTCGTCGAGATCGGCAAGGCGCTGGGCATCGATCCCGAGGACGCGGCCTGGAACATCGTGGTCGAAGCCTATCCCAAGCGTTCGATGGCGCTGTATTTCATGATGAGCGAGCAGGATATCGAAACCGCGCTGCGCCAGTCCTGGGTCAGCATCGGCAGCGATGCCGGCGCGTCGGCGGCGCCGGGCAAGATCGACACGCTCGGCCTGCCGCATCCGCGCTCCTACGGCACCTTCCCGCGCGTGATCGCGGAATATGTGAAACGCCGCCCGATCCTGTCGCTCGAACAGGCCGTCCGCAAGATGACGGGCTGGCCCGCGCAGCGCATGGGGCTCAGCGATCGCGGCCTGATCCGCCAGGGCATGCGCGCCGATGTGGTGGTGTTCGACTACGACAAGCTTGACGACGTCGCCGGCTGGACGAACCCCACCGATTTTCCCACCGGCATCGATACGGTGATCGTCAACGGTGCGGTCGCGCTCGACCAGGGCAAGCTCGGCAACGTCAAGGCGGGGGCGGTGCTGCGGCACGCCTGTAGCTGACGGACGTCAAAGCTCCCAGCGACCAGGGCGGTTCCGCAAGGAGCCGCCCTGGTTTTTTGTGCGTGCCTCACACGGCCATGTCGGCTCGAGCGGGATCCTGGACTGTTTGCGTGCGCGATACTTCCGACTTGTCATCCCCGCGAAAGCGGGGATCCAGCTATTCCGTGAAGCATCAGGAAAAGAAGAAGAAGCTGGATCCCCGCTTTCGCGGGGATGACATCGTAGGAACCTTGTATCTCGCCCCCAATGTCGTACTGGCGTGAGGTGCTGGATTGGGCCCCGCTTGCAGAGCCTTACCGCCCCTTCCCCGTCCCCAGGATCGCCTCGCCGGGGAAGACCTTCTCCACCAGCTTGCCGTCGCGCACCACGGGCTGGCCGTTCACCAGCACATGGCGGAAGCCGACCGAGGCCTGCATCGGTTTCTGGAAGGTCGCGACATCGCTGACGGTGGCGGGATCGAAAATCGCGATATCGGCATCGGCGCCCACCTTCAGCCGCCCCTTCTTCGCCATTTGCGGGGAGACCGCCTCAAGCCGCTGCGCGGGCATCAGCGCCATCTTGCGCAGCGCCGCCATCAGATCCAGCGTCTTGCGTTCGCGGACATAGCGGCCGAGCACGCGGCCATAGGTGCCGGCGCCGCGCGGATGCTCGCCGGAGGTGACCCAGGGCATGCCGTCCGACGCGATCGAGATTTCGGGCTCCGCGATGATCGCGTCGACCACATCCTCCGGGATCATGTGGATGACCACCGCCGCATTGGGCTGTTCGCGGCGATAGCGCTCGAAACTGTCCTTGGTCAGCCGCTCGCCCGTCGCGGGCCATTGCAGGTCGCCATAGCTGATGCCCGAACGTTCCTGCCAGCCGTCGCGGAAGAATTCGGATCCGATCAGCGTGCTGCCCGCCGTGTAGGGATAGGCTTCGGCGGTAAGGTCCATTCCACGTGCCCGCGCCCGCTTCACCATGTCGATCAGCGTGGGCGTGTCGCGCAGGCCGGTCGAATGGAGATGGACGATCTGGAGCGGCGCGCCGGTGATCGCGGCGTTGGCGATCACTTCCTGCGCCACCGCGATCGGCACGCCCGGCGCGGGATCGAGCGGACGGCTGCGGACATGGACGAAGACGGGCGCGCGCGTCACCGCCGCCGCCTTGAAGATGTCGTAGATCTCGCTCCGCCCCGCGCCCGGCGTATATTCGATGCCCAGGCCGTATCCGAGCGCGCCGGCCGCGACCTCGCGGTCGAGCGCGGCGACGATCGCGCGCTGCTGCTCGGGCGTGGCGGGTGCGGTGTAAGCCCTGCGATCGGTGGTCTCGCCGCCTTCGTTGATCGCGAAATGGCCGTGGCAGGGCGCGTTGGCGATCACTTCCATGCGCGCGCACTGGTGCGAGGCGGTGGCGCCGAAATTGACGAGCGCCTTGCCCGACAGCGCGGCGACGAAGGGCGCGAGCGGCATCGCCCCGCCCTCCGCGTCGATCGCGGTCGTGACGCCGTCGAGCACCTGATAATATTCGCCCTTGGGATTCTGCCCGTGCGCGTGGAGATCGACGAAGCCGGGCGCGACCACCAGATTCTTCGCGTCAATGGTGCGGCGGCCCTTCAGCGCTCCGGTGGTGATCACCGCGATGGCGCGCCCGTTGATGCCGATATTGGCGATCTCGTCGCGCCCGCTTTCGGGGTCCATCACACGGCCATTGGCGATCACCACGTCATAGGTCTGGGCCGCCGCCGGCATCGCCGCCATGATCGCGGCGACGCCCGCCGCCGCGAAAAACATCCTCTTCATCGAAGCATCCTTCACTTGGCCGGCACGGAGAACAGGAAATAGTCGTGCACCGATCGCGCGATCTCCGCGATGGCGCGCTCACGGTCCTCCACGGGCGCCGCGCTCTTCTTCACATAGACCGCGATCACGATCTCGCCCGCGCCGTCCGGCAGGGTGAGCACGCCGGTATCGTTGACGGTGCCGCCGATCGTGCCCGTCTTGTTGGCGACCTTGGTGCCCGGCGGCATCTTGCCGCGCAGGCGCGCGCCGCCGGTGCGGCAGCGTTCCATGATCCCGATCAGCGCCTTGGTGCTGCCCGCCGACAGCGCCTTGCCGGAGAAGATGCGGGTGAGCAGCGTGCCCATCGCCTCGGGCGTGCTGGTGTCGCGCGGATCATTGTCGAAGGCGGGATCGGGCAGGCTGCCCTTGCGCTCGATATCGGGATTGGCCTTCGCCGCCGCTTCGAACGCCTCGGTCAGCGGGCCGGGGCCGACGCCGAAGAAATCGCGCAGCAGGCCGGCGGTGTCGCGATCGATGCGCTGGCCGGTCACGCCCTGCGCGCGCACCCAGGCGGTGACGGCGGCGGGGCCGCCCGCCGCCTTGGTCAGCACATCGGTCGCGGTGTTGTCGCTCTGCGTCAGCATCAGTTCGAGCAGGTTGTAGACGGACAGGCTCACGCCGGGATGGATCAGCCGGTCCGCGATCACCTCGGACGGCGAGAACATGTCCATCGGCACGTCGAGCATCTGGTCGAGCTTCAGTTCGCCCTTGTCGACGCGCTCGAAGATCCTGCCCGCCACCGCGACCTTGAAGGTGCTGGCCATCGGAAAAGCCTCGCCGCCATTGTACAGCACGCGCGGGCCCTTGCCGTCGAGCCGCCACGCCGCGACGCCGACCACGCCGCCCGACCCCTTGGCGAGGCGCGCGATCTGCCGATCGAGCCCGGCGGTGGCGGCGGACTGAGTCGCCGTCTGCGCGGCGAGCGGCTGCGCGACTCCGCCGGCGGCCAGCAACAGCGGCAGCAATGCGAGCCGAAGCTTCTGATTCGACATGGAAAATCCTCCCTGGAATCCGGCATGCACATGCGGATGAGCGGGCGGGCCACGCCGGTCAGGCCCCCCGGATATTCTCTGATCAGGACATTCGCCGCAACGACACCCGATTGCAACAAAAAGAATATTCGATTGTAACAGACTGATATTATTATATTTCAATTCCGTTTCGAAAAATTTTCACCAATCCGTCAATATCCTGATAGGAAAATTGCATCCCAATGTGTAGCGTCCGCGCCGCACAAGGTTATCGCGACAATAGGGAGAGTCGGGTGAGGAACGGGTTTGGCGCACGGTCGAAATCCTTGACGGGAGCGGCGATCGCGCTGTCGCTGCTGCTCGGCGCGGCCGGTCCGGCGATGGCGCAGGCCACCCCGGCGCAGACCGCCAAGGTCGCCATCGATCCCGCGCGGCTCGCCGGCCTCGGCGAATTCGTGGACGGCGTGATGGCGCAGCAGATTGCGACGCGCGAGATCGCGGGCGCGGTCGTCACCGTCGTCTCGAAGGGCAAGGTGCTGTTCTCGCGCGGCTATGGCTTCGCCGATATCGACCGCAAGATTCCCGTCGACGGCGAAAAGACGCTGTTCCGCCCAGGCTCCGTCTCCAAGCTGTTCACCTGGACCGCGCTGATGCAGCAGGTCGAGCAGGGCAAGGTGAAGCTCGACGATCCGATCGACAAATATCTCGACTTCACGATCCCGACCAACGGGATGAAGCGCCCCATCCTGGTCAGGCACCTGCTCGATCACTCGCTGGGCTTCGAGGATCTGGGCGGCATCACCGCCGATTCGGTTTCGGACCTGATCCCGCTCGACACCTTCCTCAAGAATCCCAAGAACATCCCGACGCGCGTGCGCGAGCCGGGCGTCGAAACCTCCTATTCCAACTATGGCTCGGCGCTGGCCGGCTATATCGTCCAGCGCGTTTCGGGCGAGAATTTCGCGGACTATATCGACAAGCACATCTTCGGCCCGCTGGGCATGAAGAGCGCCACCTTCCGCGAGCCGCTGACGGGGGACCGCGCCGCCAACATGGCGACGGGCTACAAGCTGGTCGACGGCAAGCTCGTCGCCAAGCCGTACGAGCTGTATTCGAACATCATGCCCGCGGGTTCGGTATCCGCCACCGGGCCGGATCTGGCGCGCTTCATGCTCGCCCATCTCGGCGACGGGCGGCTGGGCAACGTCCAGATCCTGAAGCCCGAGACGATGCGCCTGATGCGCACCAGCCTCACCCGCAACGCCCCCGCGCTCCAGCCGATGGCGCACGGCTATATGGTGGTGCGCGAACAGGGGCCGCGACTGATCGGCCATGGCGGCAACACCGCCGATTTCCATTCCTACATGGTGCTGGCGCCCGAGGCCGATTTCGGCTTCTTCGTCTCCACCACCGGCGGCCAGGGCAGCTATGGCGGCCGCACCGAGCTGATGAACGCGATGATCGGCCGCGTCTTCCCCGTGGCGCCCGCGCCGCGCTGGACGGGCACGGCCGCGCCCACCGTGGGATCCTATCGCACCAATCGCCGCACCTACAGCGAAACGCCCAATCCCGCCTACGACATCAAGGTTTCGGCGCAGGGCGAGCATGGCCTGGTCACCGACATGGGCGGAACCAAGACCTATTGGGAACAGATCGGCCCCGAAATCTACGAACAGGTGACCGGCGCGCGCGCGGGCGGCCCGTTCGAACGGCTGCAATTCTACGGCCCCGCCGACGATCGCAAATTGTCCTTCAGTTCACAGCCGCACGTGCTTTTCCGACTGGTGAAACCGTGACGGCTTGCCGTTCAAGACTTTCTATTTTAGAAACTTGAAATCCTGATTGGGCCAGGTTTTCGGCCCGATGTCCGGCTTCGGCCAAAACGGGCGTTGATGAGCGCAAGATTCGCACAGACGAATCCAGTTCATGGCGCCATGCATAAAAGGGAACCACTGCATGTCCTCCCCAACCCAACACTATTGGCACGCCCTGTCGCGTGGCGGCAGCGCCGTCGCGCTCGGCATCGCGCTCGCCTTTTCCGCCCCCGCGTTCGCGCAGGACGCGCCTGACGAGAACGAGACCACGTCGAGCGAAATCGTCGTCACCGGTTCGCGCATCAGCACCGCCGGCTTCGAGGCGCCGACCCCGACGACCGTGATCGGCGTCGCCGAGCTTCAGCAGGCCGGCCGTACCGACATCGCCGCCTCGCTCGCAGATCTTCCGCAGTTCCGCCAGACGCAGAGCGCGACCTCGACCAACACGGTCACCTCGTCCGGCCAGTCGCCCGCCGATCTTCGCGGCCTTGGCGCGGCGCGCACGCTGGTGCTGATCAACGGCCGCCGCAGCGTCAGCTCGAACGACCTTCAGACCGTCCCCTATTCGCTGGTCAAGCAGATCGACATCGTCACCGGCGGCGCTTCGGCCGCCTGGGGTTCGGGCGCCGTCGCCGGCGTCGTCAACATCCAGCTCGACGACAACAAGGAAGGCTTCGAGCTCGGCGCCCAGACGGGCATTTCCGAGCGTGGCGACGCCCAGAAATATCTGTTCGAGGGTTCGGCCGGCTTCAAGTTCGCCGATGGCCGCGGCCATGTCATGATCGGTGCCGACTATCTGAAGGACAAGGGCATCATCCCCGGCAACGCGCGTCCCCGCATCGGTTCGACGGGCTTCTTCCCCGACGCTTCCGGCAAGCTGGTGCCGACCGCCAACCTGCACGAACTGACGCGCAGCGAGGGCGGCCTGATCCGCACCGGCGTGCTCGCCGGGCAGACCTTCAATCCCGACGGCAGCCTGCGTCCCTTCCAGTTCGGCATCGTGCGCCCCGGTTCGGCGTCGACGATGATCGGCGGCGAAGGCTATAATATCGACCAGTATCGTTCGCTTTCGGCGCCGATCGAACGCACCAACGTCTTCGCGCGCGTCAGCTACGACCTGACCGACAATCTGAAGGTCTGGGCCGAGGGCAGCTATAACAAGGTGTTCGACGAGCGCGTGTTCTTCCCCGATCTGGGCGTGACGCAGCTCACCTTCTCGGCCACCAACCCCTATCTGACGGCGGCGCAGCGCGCGGCCTTCGCGGCGGCGGGCGAGACGAGCTTCACCATGGGCCGCGTGCTCACCGACATGTCGCTCGCACGCTACAATTATTCGCGCGTGACGAAGCAGGGCTCGGTCGGCTTCGACGGCAGCTTCGGCGACGGCAAGTGGCGTTATGGCGCGTTCTTCACGCATGGCGAGCAAGAACAGGACATGAAGCTGATCGGCCTGACCAAGAAGGCCGAGTTCGCCAAGGCGATCAACGCCGTGTCGAGCGGCGGATCGATCGTCTGCGCCGTCAATGCCGACGCGATCACCACCAACGACGATCCGGCCTGCCGTCCGCTCAACCTGTTCGGTTCGGGCCGCGCGGATCCGGCGGCGATCGCCTATGCGACCGGCGTGTGGAACGCGGTGACGACGACGTGGCTGGACCATGCGGGCGCCAGCATCAGCGGCGAGCCCTTCACGCTCTGGGATCTTCCGGTCTCGGTCGCGGCGGGTGTCGAATATCGCGAAGAAGCCTTCCGGACGGTCTACGACGCGAACTCGCTGGCGAACAACTTCAACACGATCAACGGCGTCAACATCAACAAGACCGGCAACAACGTGAAGGAGGCCTTCGCCGAGGTCGACATCCCGCTGCTCGCCAACCTGCCGATCGTGCAGAAGCTGAGCTTCAACGGCGCGGTCCGCGTTTCGGACTACAGCACCAGCGGCGCGATCTGGTCGTGGAAGCTGGGCGGCATCTGGGAAGTCGTCGACGGCCTGAAGATCCGCGCCACGCGGTCGCGTGACATTCGCGCGCCTTCGCTAACCGAGCTGTTCAGCCAGCGTTCGACGCTGTTCACCAGCGTCTCCGATGTGGGCCGCCCGAGCAGCCCGCTGACCAACGTCACGCTGTTCACCGGCGGCAATCCCAATCTCCGCCCGGAAATCGCGGACACGTTCACGATCGGCGGCGTTCTGCGTCCGTCCTTCTTCCCCGGCTTCGATTTCTCGGTCGACTATTACAACATCAAGATCGACGACGTGATCACCACGCTGACCGCGCAGCAGATCGTCAATGGTTGCTACCTGCAGAGCAACCAGGGCGCCTGCGCCCAGATCGTGCGTGACGGCGGCGGCGTGATGACGACGATCAACGCGGCGTACATCAACGTGGCGAGCTTCAAGAACACCGGCGTCGATATCGAAGCCTCGTATCGCACCCGGCTCGCCGACGGCCAGCTCAAGATCCGCGCGCTCGCCAACTATGTCGACAAGCTTGTCGTCGACAATGGCGTGCTCGCGATCGACGGCGCCGGCTATCTGGGTTCGCAGGCCGGCTATCTCGTGCCCAAGTGGCGCGGATCGCTGACCCTGAACTATGAGAGCGAAGCCATGGGCGCCGATCTGCGCACCCGCTATGTGGGCAGCGGCGGCTTCGCCCCGGCCACGGTTCTGGCCAACCAGGACGCGCGGATCAGCAGCCACACCTATGTCGACCTTGGCCTGCGCGCCTATATCCGCACCGGCGAGAATACCCGGTTCACGGTTTATGGCAGCGTGCAGAACCTGTTCGACCGTCAGCCGACGCTCGGCGCGGTCAGCTCGCCCTATCTCGACATCATCGGCCGCTACTACACCGCCGGTGTCCGCGTAAGCTTCTGATAACACCAACTTTTGGGGGCCGGTTCGCGCATGCGGACCGGCCCTTTTTCATGCCCGCATGCCGTAAACGTCAATTTCGGGCCCATAACCTCAGCCTCTAGCCCACAAAGAAATTTTTCATCCTGATCAGGATATTCTTGTGGACTTATCGGCCGGATGGCCCGATGCTCATGTCAAGACAGAGTCGGAGAAGCGCACAAGCGCCCGGCTGAACGCGAATACGCGAAATCGAAAAGGGACGGTGGATGACCAGCATTGTCGCGACGCGCGACACCACAGGCCGCTCTTCCCGATTCGACGCACGAGTTCGTTTCTAGGCTTCCCTTGGCCTAGGACGCGCGGCCCGCGGAGCACCCAGCTTCGCGGGCCGCATTTTTCGGGGAAACGCGGCGATCAGGGGCGCGGCACGCCCTTTTCGGGCCAGCCGGCGCGGCGCTTCTCGGCGGCGACCATCTCCGCCACCTCGGCCAGCAGCTTCTTCGCGTCGTAGACGATGCCGTCCTTCACCGTGTAGCTGACGCCGCCCACCCGCTCCTGCTTCTGCGTCGCCTCGTTCAGGCGCGGAGTGCCGGTGCCGTAGAGCGTCTTGAAGTTCTGGAGCGGATTCTCCTTCACCAGCACGATATCCGCCAGCCGCCCGACGAGCAGCGCGCCGATCGGCGGCTCCGCGACGCCCTTGGGTTCATAGATCGTCAGCGCGCCGTTCCATGTCGCCGCCTGGATCACCTCCAGCGGATCGAAGCCGGCTTCCTGGAGCAATTCCATCTCCTCGGGATAGCCGAAGCCATAGGTCTTGAAGATGAAGCCGGAATCGGTGCCGATCGTCACCCGGCCGCCGATATTCTTGTAATCGTTCACCAGCCGCATGTAGCGTTCGTAGAAGCGCCGCCACTGCACCTCGATCCGCGTCGTCCAGTCGAAGAAATAGGATCCGTGATTCTCGCGGTTCGACTGGAAATAGTCCCAGAGCTGCGGCGTGGTGTAGCTCTCGTGCCAGTCGGCGTTGCGCGCGCGCATCAGGTCGCGCGAGGCGGCATAGATCGTCATCGTCGGATCGAAGGTGACGTTGTTGGCCTTTTGCTCGCGCAGATAGGCCTTCCACTCGTCCGATCCGGGCTCATAGGTCTGGTCCCAGATATCCGCGACCTCGGCGAAGCGATATTGCTCGTCGTTGAAATTATAATCGGTCGAATAATGCTGGACCGCGCCGTTCTTCAGCAGCGATTCCATATGGCCGTAGAAATGGGTGACGGTGCCCAGCCCCATCGCGCCCGCCTTGCGCGCGTCGATGCGCGAAAGCCCGGTCTGCGTCAGGTGCGCGGTGGTGCCCAGCCCCAGCTTGCGCGCTTCCTCCACCACGCCCTTGAACGCCGCCGGGCTGAAATCGGCGGGCAGCATGATCTTCACGCAATCGACGCCCTGTTTCGCCGCCCATTGCGTCCAGGCGCGCGCCGCCGCCTCGCCATCGATCGGCTTGCCGCCCCAGCCCGCGCCGTCGCCGGGCCGCTGGCAGGCGAAGATGCGCGGCGCCGCGATCTCGTTGGCGGCCGAACGGCGCTTTTCGCTCAGCGACACTTCCAGCGGCGCCAGCGGCACGCTGCGGACGGAGGTGACGCCATGCGCCAGCCACAGCTTGTAGGAATAGCCGAGATCCGGCGCCTTGTCCGTGCCGCTGCCATGGGCGTGCATGTCGATGAAGCCGGGCAGCGCGTACATGCCCGTGGCGTCGAGCTCGTAATCGGCGTCGTCCGGCGCGCGACCCGCCTTCAGCGGCAGGCCCGGCGTGCCCGCCGGCCGCATCGCGGTGATGCGGTTATTCTCGACGACGATGTCGATCGGGCCGCGCGGCGGCGATCCGGTGCCGTCGATCACGGTGACGCCGCGGATCACCATCTTGCGGAACGGGCCAAGCCCCTCGCCCGGCCGCCGGGCGGGCGCGGGCACCACGCCCGCGTTCAGCGCCTTGGTCTCGCTCGGCCCCGCCGCGGGCGCGGACTGGCCCTGCGCCATCGCCGCACCCGTGACGAGCGCGGCGGCGGCGGCACCCGCCAGCCACAAGCCCAGGTCCTTCTTTCGCATCGCTTAACCCCCTGACAGTCTGATCCTCGTGTCAAAGGGTTACGCGCTCGATCGTCAGGACGCCACCACCGATCGATCGCCCCAGAAGCCGGGCGCGGGCACGACCACCCTGCCCCCTTCGGCGAGCGAGATGCCACCCGGCAGATCGGATTGCAGCCAGAGCGGCGCATCGACATCGACGAAATCGGCATGCGCCGCGACGCGCAGCGCCGGGGCGATCGACAGGGATGTCGACATCATGCAGCCGACCATCACGCCCATGTCGCGCGCGCGCGCCGCCGCCAGCAGGCGCAGCGCCTCGGTCAGGCCGCCGGTCTTGTCGAGCTTGATGTTGACCATGTCGTAGCGATCGGCCAGCCGCTCGACATCGGCGGCGACATGGCAGGATTCGTCGGCGCAGATCGGCACCAGCGACTTGAAGCCGAGCAGATCGCCGTCCTGGTCGGCGGGCAGCGGCTGTTCGACCATCTTGATGTCGAGTTCCACCAGCGCCGGCTGCAACTGTTCGAGCAGCTCGATCGACCAGCCCTCATTGGCGTCGACCACCAGGCGCGAGCCGGGCAGCGAGGCGCGGACGGCGCGCAGGCACGCCTCCGTATCCTCGCTGTTGGACTTGATCTTGACCAGCTCGATGCCGCGCAGCTCCTTCGCCGCCTCGCCCATCTTCTCCGCCGTGTCGAGGCTGACGGTGAAGGCGGTGTGGATCGCCGGCAGCGGCGCGGAAAGCAGGGCGACCGCGTCGGGCACGCCCAGCGCCGCATCCAGATCCCACAGCGCGCAATCGACCGCGTTGCGCGCCGCGCCCGCGGGCAGCAGCGCGCCGACCTCCGCGCGCGTCGCGCCCGCGCGCAGCGCGTCGCCCACCGCCTGGATCTGGGCGAGCGCGCTTTCGGCGGTCTCGCCATAACGGGCGTTGGGCGAACATTCGCCGCGCCCGATCACGCCATCCTGTTCAAGCGTGATCGAGACGACGTCGATCGCGGTGCGCGCGCCGCGCGAGATGCGGAACGGCTTGTTGAGCTGCCAGCGCTCGATTTCGGCGTTCAGGCCGCGAAGCATTGCACGATCCTGTCGACGATCCGGCCGACGCCCATCGCCACCGGGTCCTGCGCGGGCAGGCCCAGCAGGTCCTCCGCCTCGGCGCAGGCGCGCTTGGCGGCTTCGGCGTCCATGCCCCAGGTGTTGAGCGAAACGCCCACCGCCACCACGTCCGGATTGGTCAGCCGCGCGGCTTCCAGGTTGCGATCGAGGCAGGTGCGCAGATCGGGGATCGGGTGCCCTTCCAGGAAGCGGATGCGCGTGCGGCCCGCCTGGTGGCACAGCACCAGCGCGTCGGCCTGCGATCCGTGGAGCAGGCCCAGCGAGACGCCGGCATAGGAGGGGTGGAACAGCGATCCCTGGCCCTCGATCAGATCCCAGCCGCCATCCTCGCGCGCGGGGGAGATCCATTCGGCGCCGCCCGAGATGAAATCGGCGACCACCGCGTCGATCGGCACGCCCGCGCCGGCGATGAAGATGCCGGTCTGGCCGGTCGCGCGGAAATCGGCGGCGATCCCGCGCGCCTTCATCTCGCGCTCCAGCGCCAGCGTGGTGTACATCTTGCCGACCGAGCAATCGGTGCCCACCGCCAGCAGGCGCTTGCCCGCGCGCGGCTTGCCGTTGCCCACGGGGATGTTCGCGGGCGGCTCGCGCACGTCGAACAGGCTCAGATTGGCGGCCTCGGCGGCCTCGCGGATCTCCGGGCTCGCGGTCAGGCGCTGGTGCAGGCCCGATGCGACGTTCAGCCCGGCGCGCAGCGCGGAGACCGCGAAGGCGATCGTTTCGGCCGACATGAAGCCGCCCGAATTGGCGAAGCCGATGATCACGGTCCTGGCGCCTTGGGCCACCGCTTCCTCGACGGTCATCTGCGGCAGGCCGATGCTGACGGTGCCGCCCGCGTCGCGCGCTTCGCCCAGGCAGAGTTCGGGCCGCCAGGCAGCGACGCCCCGCGCGGTCTTGACCGAAAGCTCGTCGGTCGCGCTGCCGAGATACAGAAGATATGGATGTGGAATCACTGGAACCTCGCGAACAAAGTTTTCTGTTTTGGATCTGGCGACGGTCTCGTTCACATTCCAGTCCGCGCCAATCCCCAAAGGCGGACAGGAAGTATAGACGTGGGTTATGATCGGGAGTGCCCCCTCAGGGGTTATGATCGAGGGCGCGCGCCCCTCGGGGGTTATGACCGGGGCGCGCGCGCAGCGTCCAGCGCGCCGCTCACGGCCTCCAGGAATTTGCTGGCGAGCTGCGACAGCGGCCGATCGGCCAGATGGATGCCGAACACGTCGAACGCCACCCTGTCGGCCAGCGGGCGATAGTCGAGCTCGGGCGTCAGCCGCGCCAGCGCGGTATATTCGTCGACCACCGCATAGCCCGCGCGCCGCTGCACCAGCGAGGCGGCGACGAAATAGGTCTGCACCAGGATGCTCGACGGGCCGAAGGCGTCGTCGGAAACGAAGCGGTTGAACAGCGTGCCGACCGAACCGGCATTGACCAGCCGGATCAGGTTGAGATCGCCCATCATGTCGAGCGAGATGCGTTCGGGCGCGTCGGGCAGGTCGGCGCGGTGATAGAGCACGACCAGCTCGCCCGATCCCAGCTTCACTTCCGCCAGGCGCGGATTGCGCGGCGCGTCATAGGCGACGGCGATGTCGCAATTCCGTTCGTAGAGCGCGCGCGCGATATCCTCGTTATGCAGCGTCTTGATGTCGAACGAGACATCGGGGTGATCGCGGCGGAAGCTGGCGACGGCGGCGGGCGCGATGTCCAGCCCCAGCGAATGGAGCACCGCCAGCCGCAAATGCCCCTCCGCGCCGCGCCGCAGATTCTTCGCTGTCTCGTGCAGCGATTCGATGCGCATGTGCACGTCGCGCGCGTCGTTGAACAGGATGTGCGCCTCGTCCGTGGGGATCAGGCGCCCCTTGACCAGCCGGAACAGCGGAAAGCCCACCCGGCTTTCGGCATGGCGCAGCACCTTGCTGACCGACGGCTGGGAGACCTGCAGCACGCGGGCGGCGCCGCTGACCGAACCGGCCTGATAGACGGCGTGGAACACCTCGATGTGGCGGAGATTCATCAGGGCCATGGCGGTTCCTTATGCATTCCGCCCGGCCGCCGGGCAACCGGAGCATGGCGCATATCGATCGATAGCCTTCGGCTATGGTGCGTGGAATGATCTTCGCTTGTCCGCGCGCGCCGATCGGCGATGCTCAGCGGATAAGAATGATATCAGGGGGAATTGCGGCGTGACGCGATCGAAGCCAGGGAAAGGGTTGCGGGCCGGTCTGCCGGCGATGCTGCTGCTCGCCGCCGCATGGCCGGCGATGGCGGGTGCCGGAGCGCCGGAGCGCGACGGCACCATCGTGATCCGGGGCGGCACCATCTATGACGGATCCTCGGCCACGCCGGTGACCGGCGATGTCGTGATCCGGGGCGACCGCATCGTCCGCGTCGGCCCCGCCGGTAAGGCCCGCGTGCGCGGCGCGCGCGTGATCGACGCCACCGGCATGATCGTCGCGCCCGGCTTCATCGACACCCATACCCATTCGGACCGCTTCCTGATGGGCGATACGCCCGAACTGCGGCTGAACCTGCCCTGGATGATGCAGGGCGTGACGACGATCTTCACCGGATCGGACGGCAACGGCCAGCCCGGCGGCAAGGTGGACGTGGGCGGGCTGCTCTCCCATGTCGAGAGCGCCGGCCACGGCCTGAACGTCGCCGCCTATGTCGGCTTCGGCGCGGTGCGGCAGGCGGTGCTGAAATCCGACGCGCGCGCGCCCGACGACGCGGAACTGGCCCGGATGAAGGCGATGGTGGCGAAGGGCATGTGCGAAGGCGCGCTGGGCCTGTCGACCGGCCTGTTCTACGCCCCGCAAAGCTTCGCCAAAACCGAGGAGGTGATCGCCGTCACCCGTGAGGCGGCGGTGCGCGGCGGTTTCTACGACACCCATCAGCGCGACGAATCCTCGGACAGCATCGGCCTGCTCAATTCAGTTCAGGAAGTGATCCGTATCGGCCGCGAAACCGGCATCCCCGTCCATTTCTCGCATTTCAAGGCGGCGGGCCCCGGCGTGCACGGCAAGTCGGTCGACATGATCGCCGCCGTGGAGGCGGCGCGCGCCGAAGGCGTCAAGGTCACCGCCGATCAATATCCCTGGGCCGCCTCGCAAACCAGCCTGGCCGCGCTGCTGGTGCCGCGCTGGGCGGTCGCCGGCGGCATGGAGGCGTTCCGCAAGCGGCTGGACGATCCCGCGCAGGCGGCGAAGATCAGGCAGGACATGGCGGCCAGCCTGAAGCTGCGCGGCGGCCCCTCCACCATGTTGCTGCCGAGCAAGAACAAGCCCTGGACGGGCAAGCGCCTCGCCGAGATCGCGGGCGAATGGAATGTCGATCCGATCGAGGCGGCGCTGCGCGTCATCCTCGATCCCGACGGCGCCAATTCGGCCATCTCGTTCGGCATGCACAATGACGACATCACCCGGCTGATGAAGCAGCCCTGGGTGATGACCGGATCGGACGGTTCGCAGGGCCATCCGCGCATGTACGCCACCTATCCCGAAAAATACGCGCGCTACGTGCTGGCGGAAAAGGCGATCACGCTGGCGGACTTCATCAATTCGAGCAGCGGCCGCGTCGCCGACACCTTCCGGCTCGACCGGCGCGGCCATCTGCGCCCCGGCTATTTCGCCGATATCGTCGTCTTCGATCCGGCCGCCTATCGCCCACGCGCCGATTATGTGAATGCCGATCGGCTGAGCGAAGGCGTGCGCACGCTGCTCGTCAACGGCGCGCTGGCGATCGAGGGCGGCAAGCCCACCGGCGCCGCCGCCGGACGCGCGCTGCGCAAGACGCCGCCCGCCGGAACCTGCGCATGACAGGCCGGGGAAGCGCGATCCGGCGCTACTGGTTCGATATTCCGCTGTGGAAGCGCATCCTGGGCGCGCTGATCGTCGGCGTGCTCGTCGGCTGGCTATGGGGCGACGGCGCGGCGCAGGTGAAATGGATCGGCGACCTGTTCGTGCGCCTGATCCGCATGCTCGTGGCGCCGCTCGTCTTCGTCATCATCGTCTCCGGCATCTCGGCGCTGGGCGATCCGCGCAAGCTGGGGTCGATCGGCGTCAAGACGCTGGGCCTGTTCCTGCTGCTGACGATGACCGGCGCGGTGATCGGACTGTCGATCGGCACGCTGATCCAGCCGGGCGCCGGGGTCTCGCTGGCGGGCGCGACCAGCGCGTCGATGCAGCAGGCCAAGCCCTTCGCCGAACAGATGATGTCGATCATCCCGCTCAATCCGGTCCGCGCGATCGCCGATGGCGAGATGATGTCGATCATCTTCTTCGCGATCCTGTTCGCGGTCGGCATCCTCGTCGCCGGCCCCAGCGGCAAGATCGTCGCGGACGTCTTCCACGGCGCCACGGCGGTGATGCTCAAGCTGGTCGGCATCATCATGGAAGCCGCGCCCTTCGGCGTGTTCGCGCTGATGGCCTCGCTGGTCGGCGCCAGCGGCTTCGCCGCCTTCAGCAGCATCTTCTGGCTGGCGCTGTGCGTCGTGCTGGGATCGGCGGTGCAAACGCTGCTCGTGCATGGCGGGCTCGTCCGCCTGGGCGCGTGGCTGCCCGTCCTGCCCTTCTTTAAGGGATCGTCGGACGCGTTGCTCGTCGGCTTCTCCACCGCCTCCAGCTCCGCCACCCTGCCCGTCGCCATGTCGGTCGCGGAGCATAATCTGGGGATCAAGCCGCCCGTCACCTCCACCGTGCTGCCGCTGGGCGCGACAATGTGCATGGACGGATCGGCGATGTATATGGGCTTGCTCTGCATGTTCGCGGTGCAGAGCTTCGGCATCGTCCTTTCGCCTTCGGACTATGCGCTGCTGTTCTTCTCGATCGTCAGCGTCACCATGGGCGTCGCCCCCATTCCCTCCGCCGCGCTGTTCCTGCTGGTCGCGGTGCTCTCGGGCGTCGGCATCAGCCCGGAACAGACGGCGCTGCTCGTCGGCTTCATTCTGCCGATCGACCGGCCGCTCGACATGATCCGCACCATCCCCAACGTCTCCAGCGACCTGGCGGCGGCAACCACCGTCGCCCGCTGGGAGAACGAGATCGACCTCGACATCTATCGCGCCGCGCCCGTCGAATGACGGCGGCCATCATCACGAACGGGAGCCCCGCATGCCAGCCTTGAAATCCCCCCTGATCGCGGCGCTTCTCGCCGGCGCGGCCCTTTCCGCCCCCGCGATCGCCGCGCCCGACGACAGCGCGGCGCGCGTCGACGCGATCTTCGCGCCCTGGTCGGGCGGCGCGTCGCCGGGCTGCGCGATCGGCGTGGCGAAGAACGGCAAGCCCATCCTGCAGCGCGCCTATGGCCTCGCCGATCTGGAGCTGGACGTGCGCGCCACCCCCGCCAGCATCTATGAGGCGGGATCGACATCGAAGCAGTTCGCCGCCGCCGCGCTGCTGATGCTGGAGCGCGACGGCAAGCTGAGCCTGGACGACGATGTCCGCAAATATATTCCGGAGCTGCCCGATTACGGCAAGACCATCCAGCTTCGCCACATGGTCAGCCATATCAGCGGGCTGCGCGACTGGGGCTCGGTCGCGGCGCTGGAGGGCTGGCCGCGCAACAGCCGCACCGCCACCAACGATCATGTGCTGGAGATCGCGCGCCGCCAGAAGGGGCTGAACTTCGCGCCGGGCGACCATTATCTCTACAGCAACACCAACTTCAACCTGATGGCGATCATCGTCCAGCGCGTGAGCGGGCAGACGCTCGCCGAATTCGGGCGCAAGCGCATGTTCGAGCCGCTGGGCATGACGCACACGCAATGGCGCGACGATCACGCCCGGCTCGTCCCCGGCCGCGCCAAGGCCTATGACCGGAACGCCGACGGCTATTATATCGATAACGTCATCGAGGACGCCTATGGCAATGGCGGCCTGCTCACCACCGTCGGCGACCTGCTGATCTGGAACGAGGCGCTCGACCGGAACACGCTGGGCATTTCGGAGAAGCTGGCGACGCGCGCCGTGCTCAACGACGGCAAGCCGATCGCCTATGCCGCCGGCATCGTCCAGCTCGAACATGAAGGGCTTCAGGAAATCGCGCATTCGGGCGCGACCGGCGGCTATCGCGCCTGGGCGGCGCGCTATCCCGCGCAGAAACTGTCGATCGCGCTGCTGTGCAATGCCGGCGAGGTGAACAGCACCGAGATCGGCCACCGCGTCGCGGACATCTTCCTGCCCCCGGCGGCACCGGCCAAGCCCTATGTCGCCAAGGGTCCCTTCCCGTCCGGCCTCTATGCGGAGGTCCGGACGGGCTTTCCCCTGCGCATCGCCGCGACGGCGGACGGCATCACCGCCGACGGCCGCGCGCTCAAGCCTGTTTCTCCGGGCCGGTGGGACGCGCCGGGCGGCGATCTGATCTTCGGCAAGGACGGCAGCCTTTCCCGCCTGACGCGCGAGGGCATCATGGTCGCCTTCCGCAAGGTCGAACCCGTCGCCTCGCCGGCCGCCGCCGACTTCACCGGCCGCTTCGCCAGCATCGACAATCCGGTGGAGCTGGTCGTCTCCGGCGACGGCAACGGCATCGCGATCAACCGCCCGGGCTGGCCGCCGCTCAAGCTGACGCCCTCCTACAAGGACGTGTTCGTCAGCGAGATGGGCCTGATCAGCTTCGTCCGCGACGGCGCGGGCAAGGTCACCGGCCTGAAGGTTAGCGACGGCCGGGCGTACAACATGGCGTTCGAGCGCAGCGGGAACTGATCTCCTGTGTCATTCCCGCGAACGCGGGAATCCAGGGACGTAGAGCTCGATGATCGACATCTCCTGGATTCCCGCGTTCGCGGGAATGACAAGGGAACATCGGGTTTCACCGCGCCGGCAACGCCACCCGTCCCGCGCCCAGCGGGTGATCGCGGGTGTAGAGATGGACGAACAGCCGCCCGGCGGCCAGGTCCGCGCGGGCGCGGGTGTCGAGGCGGATTTCGGACGCGCCGGCGCGCTGGCCCGCGCGCAGCAGCAGCGCGATCACCGCGCCCGGCTTGCCCTCGTCGCTGCGCTGCAGCGTCAGCGCCACGGGCTCGTCGCGGCCAAGCCCCGCGATCCGCGCGTCGAAGCGCAGGTCGGCGGTCAGCGGATCATAGGTGAAGGCGATGTTCGCGCTCGGCGCGCCCGCCGGTTTTTCCGCCACCGTCTTCACCGTGAAGCGCGACGCGCCGGGCGCCTTGCCGTTCACCAGCGCCGGGGTGCTGAACGGCGGGGTGCGCGGATGCGCGGCCTGTTCCCAGCCATAAGCGAGGTTGAGCAGCCGCTGCTCGTCGAACGGGCGGCCGAGCAGGTCGAGGCCAACGGGCAGCGCGTTCGCGCTCAGCCCCAGCGGGATCGACATGGCGGGCAAGCCGGTTTCAGAGCTCATCGCGCAGGTGCCGGTGCCGAACGCCTCCGCGCCCCAGAAGAGCGGCGGCTGCATCGCGCTGGGATAGGCGAGCACGTCGACCTTCGCCTTCTCCATCGCGTCCAGGATCATCTTGCGCGCCACGTCGCGCTTCGCCAGCGCCTCGGCATAGGCCTTTTCGTCGCGCTTGTCGGTGGTGGCGCGGATCTTCAGCCGGGCGTCGATCGCCTCGTGCGTCAGCCCCTTGCCCGCCATGTCCGCGATCGAGGCGACGGGCGCGCCGGGATGCTTCGCCAGATAATCGGCGAAATCGAAGCGGAATTCATGCGCGATCACGCTCGCCGCCTTCAGCACCGGCTCCAGATCGGGCAGCGCCACATCGACCAGTTCGGCGCCCTGCGCCTTCATCGCCTCCAGCGCCTCGTTGGTCTTGTCGCGCATCGCGCCGTCGAACAGCTCGGGCGTCAGCAGCGCGCGCAGCACGCCGATGCGCGCGCCCTTCAGCGCGCCCGGCCGCAGCCCGGCGGCATAGGCGGGCGCGGGCCGCCCCTTCATCGCCGCCGTCACCGGATCGGCGGGATCGACGCCCACCGTCGCATCCATCATGATCGCGAGATCGGTCACCCCGCGCGTCATCGGCCCGGCCTCGTCCTGCCTGGAGGACAGCGGGATCACGCCCGCGCGGCTGGAAAGCCCGGCGGTGCCGCGCATGCCGAACAGGCTCTGATAGGCGGCGGGCACGCGGATCGATCCGCAGGTGTCGCTGCCCATGCCCGCGGCCGCGAAGCTGGCGCCGATGCTCGCCCCGGTGCCGCCGCTCGATCCGCCCGGCGATCGGCGCGGATCATAGGGATTGCGCGTTTCGCCGGTAAGCGACGCCACCGTCATCACGCTCATCGCCAGTTCGTGCATCGTCGTCTTGCCGAGGATGATCGCGCCCGCGTCGCGCAGCCGCTTCACCTGAAAGGCGTCGACCTTCGTACGATAGGTCGCAAGGGCGAGCGTGCCCGCCGATGTCGGCATATCGGCGGTCGCGTAATTATCCTTCACCAGCACCGGAATGCCGTGGAGCGGGCCGCGCGGCCCCTTTTCGGCGCGCTCGCGGTCGAGCGCCGCCGCTTCCTCCAGCGCGTTCGGGTTCAGCGTCACGATCGCATTGAGCGCCGGTCCCTGATGATCATAGGCGGCGATGCGATCGAGATAGGCCTGGACGAGCTGGCGCGAGGTGACGCGCCGCTCCGCCATCGCCGCCTGCAGATCGGGGATCGATGCCTCGAACACCTCGACCTTGGCCGCCCCGCGATCGGCGGCGGCGGTCGCGGCGGGGGCGGCCGCGATCAGCAGCGCGGTCAAAAGCCAAGGTGTACGCATCAGGATTTCACCACTTTTCTGAGAGTTTGTTTGGGAAATGTGCGGAAGAGCACATTTCCAGGGCGGCACCGCCCTCCACAGGCATTCCAACGATGCTTCGCATCGCCGGAACCTTGGCCTGTTCCGCCCGCTCCCCCACCCGGCCTCCCAACGGCAGTATCTTCTGGGAGGCCGGGTGGGGGAGCGGGCCGGTGCGGCAATGCCACGTTTCACTCAATCGACCCGCCGGAAGCGGAACAGGCCCGCGCGGCGGCGATCGTCGCCCAGCGCGAAGCCCCGGCTGTCATTGTCGGGCACGATCCTGAACATCCTGCCGGTGAAGGATCCGTCCGCCGCCTTCGTCAGCGCGATCGTGCGCCGCGCGCCCGGCCCGCCGGGCTTCGGCTCGATCGTCACGGTCAGCCTGTCCTTGCCCTCGGGCGCCAGCGTGTAGAAGACCGGCAGGTCCGGGCTGGCATAGCGCCCCGCCAGCGTCGGTTCGGCCTCGCGGATGGTGGGCAGCCCGCCGAGCAGGTCGACGATATCCTCCACCATCGCGCCCGGCTTCGCCGCACCGTTGTTGCACAGCACATGGATCGCGACTTTCCGGTCAGGCAGCCAGGCGACCGCGTTCTTGAAGCCCTCGCCCGATCCGCCATGCTGCACCCAGCCGCCGTTGAGCATCACCCCGCCGGCATAGATCGAATCGGGCTGGTTGGCGGGCCGCCCGTCGGTGAGCCTGCCCGGTTCCAGCATGATTTTGCGGATCGCCGGGGTCCACACCTTGTGACCGAAATTGAAGTCGTAATCATATTTCACGAGGTCGTTGATCGTGAACACCGCCCCGCCCGCGCCGCCGTAAAGCGGATGGGTGTCGGCCAGGCGGAACCCGTCTCCCTCGGGCACATAGCCATGCGCGGCATTGGCGTCGGCGGTGCGCGCGCCGGTCAGCACGAAGCTGCGCTTCATGCCCATGGGCGCGAAGATGTTCGTCTTCATATAATCGGCGAAAGGCGTGCCGGAGACGCGCTCGACGATTTCGGACAGCAGCAGATAGCCGCCATTGGAATAGCGATATTGCGTGCCTGGGGTGAAGGCGGTGTCGGGCTGCGACATCACCAGCTTCAGCGACTCCGCGCGGCTCACATCGGTCGCGATCGCATAGCCGGCATAGGTGCCCAGTTCGAGCATGTCGCGCACGCCCGATGTGTGATGGATCAGCATCGCCACCGTCACCGGCACGCGATAGGCGGGCATTTCGGGCAGATATTTGCGGATATCGTCATCCAGCCCGACCTTGCCCGCCACCACGAGCTGCGCGATCGCGAGCACGGTGAACTGCTTGGCGACCGATGCGGTGTAGATTTGCGTATCGGCGTCGAGCGGCCGTTTCGCGGCGATATCGGCCGCGCCCGCCGCGACGAAGCTGGTGACCTTGCTGTCCCGCAGGATGGAGATCGCGCAGCCCGGCGCGTCGAGCCCCTTGCTGTTGCCGATCAGCGCGCGGATCTTCTCCGCCTGCGCCGAGGGTGCCGGCGCCGCCTGCGCCGACGACGCGATCGCCGCCATCACCAATGCCGTGACAAATCTTGCCATCGCCGCTCCCCCGTTTTCGCGTGATCCGCGCCCGCCATCGGCCATCTTCGCTTTCCCCGGCGGCGCGCGCGGATTAGTCCTGTCCGCAGGGCAGAGCGCCAGAACAAAGACATGGGCAGCCCATAGCCGAAAGCTATGCGCGCAACCGGGGGATCCCAATGCACAGCAACCGCCGACACTTCCTGGCCATGGCGGGCATCGCCGCCGCGCTGCCCGCGCTGCCTGCCTGGGCCACCGCCGAAACCGCCACGCTCGCGCCGATCACCGGCGCCGCCAAGCCGATCGGGCTGGCCGAACGGCAGGCGCGGATCGCGAAGGCGCAGGCGCTGATGAAGGCGCGGGGCCTGTCCGCCCTGCTGGTGGAGGCGGGATCGTCGCTCGATTATTTCACCGGCATCCGCTGGTGGCGCAGCGAAAGGCTGACCGCCGCGGTGATCCCGGTGGAGGGGGATGTGCTGGTGGTGACGCCCGCGTTCGAGGAACCCTCGATCCGCGAAAGCCTGGCCGTGCCCGGCGACGTCCGCGTCTGGCAGGAGGATGAAAGCCCCTTCGCGCTGATCGCGGGCTGGCTGAAGGAACGCCGCCTTGGCGGTGGATCGATCGGGATCGAGGAAACGGTGCGCTTCTTCGCGGTCGACGGGCTGCGCCATGCCGCGCCGGACGCGCGGATCGTCGACGGATCGGCGGTGGTGCGCGGCTGCCGGATGATCAAGTCCGCGGCGGAGATCGCGCTGATGCAGATCGCCAACGACGTGCAGGTCGCGGCCTTCCGCCATGTCCATCCGCGCATCGTGGCGGGGATGAGCCAGGGCGATATCGACGCGATGGTGATCGCCGCCAGCCGCGCGCTGGGCGGGCAGACCGATGGCGGGCTGGTGCTGATCGGCGAATCCAGCGCCTATCCCCATGGCAGCGACAAGCCGCAGCGCGTGGCCGACGGCACGGTGATCCTGTTCGATGCCGGGGTTTCGGTGCACGGCTATCAGGCCGATATCTCGCGCACCATGGTGTTCGGCGCGGCGACCCAGCGGCAGCGCGCGGTGTTCGAACAGATGCGGCAGGGCCAGGCCGTCGCCTTCGCCGCCGCCCGGATCGGCGCGGAGGCGGGATCGGTCGACGACGCCGTCCGCGCCTATTACGCGACGCTCGGCTATGGCCCCGGCTATAAACTGCCCGGCACCTCGCACCGCACCGGCCACGGCATCGGCATGGACGGGCACGAGCCCGTCAACCTCGTCCATGGCGAGACGACGAAGCTGGCGGCGGGCATGTGCTTTTCCAACGAACCGGGCATCTACATCCCCGGCGCCTTCGGCATCAGGCTGGAGGATTGCTTCCACATGACGCCCGCCGGCCCGCGCTATTTCTCCGGCCCGATCGACGCGATCGACCGGCCGTTCGGGTAGGCCCGCTTCGGCCTTTGCGAAAACCCCCACGTCATGCCAGCGCAGGCTGGCATCTCCCGCAGGATTGAGCGCGATCTGGTTGGGAGATGCCAGCCTTCGCCGAAGGCGAAGTTTATCCTGAGCAACGCCGCAGGCGGCGTCGAAGGGCTGGCATGACGGCGGATGGGTTCAACACCGCCGTCATTGCAATCCCGTCACCGCCGCCCGAGAAAATCCAGCTTGCCCACCGGCACGCCCTTCATGCGCAGCAGCGCATAGGCGGTCGTCACATGGAAATAGAAATTGGGCGCCGCGAAGCCGAGCACATAGCTGGTTCCGGTGAAGTCGATCGATGCGGTCGGCGTCTTCAGTTCGACATGCGCGTCCTCGCGTCCGTACATCGCGTCCGCCGGCACCGCCTTCAGGAAATCGACGGTCGCCGCGATCCGCGCCTGGAGATCGTCGAAGCTCACCTCCGTATCGGGCATGGCGACCGGCTCGACCTGGCCGACGCGCACGGCGGTGAAGCGCGCGGTGTCGCTCGCGCGCTGGATCTGCCCGGTCAGCGGCGCCATGTCGGGATAGAGCCGCGCCTCCAGCAGCTCGGCATGGTCAATGCCGTTCTCGTCGGCATAAGCGCGCCCCTTCTCCAGGATCGCCGACAGATTCGCGAAGCCACGGATGAACACGGCGATGCTGGCGTCGTGAAGCGAAATGGACATGGAGCACCTCTCAGCGAGTCGGAATCGAGAGGCGTCTTACGCCCGAAAGGCCGCCCGCGCGTAATCAATGATTGCCCGCGCGGCGCATCCGTTCAAAAAAGCTGACATCGGCGGGATCTTCCGACTATCGATCGAACAGGGACGCGTAACCAGCCGGCGAATCCCGTGGAGGAGATGTTGATGAAGAAGCACGCCCTGTGGATCGCCTTCGCGATCATCGGCGCCCTTTCGCTGTCGGTGGTCGCGACCAGCCGGGGCGAGACGATCAACGCGCTGTGGATCGTGACGGCGGCGGTGTGCATTTTCCTGGTCGGTTACCGCTATTACGCACTGTTCATCGCGCGCACGGTGATGCGGCTCGATCCCGCGCGGCCCACGCCGGCCATCCGGCGCGGCGACGGGCTCGATTATGTGCCGACCGACCGGACGGTGCTGTTCGGCCATCATTTCGCGGCGATCGCGGGCGCCGGGCCGCTGGTGGGGCCGGTGCTCGCGGCGCAGATGGGCTATCTGCCCGGCACGCTCTGGATCATCGCGGGCGTGGTGCTGGCGGGCGCGGTGCAGGATTTCATGATCCTGTTCGTCTCGATGCGCCGCGACGGGCGCTCGCTGGGCGAACTCGTCCGCATGGAGATGGGGCCGGTCGCCGGCACGATCGCGCTGGCCGGCGCCTTCGTCATCATGACCATCCTGCTCGCCGTGCTCGCGCTGATCGTCGTGCGCGCGCTCGCCGAAAGCCCATGGGGCATGTTCACCGTGGCGGTGACGGTGCCGCTCGCCATGGCGATGGGCATCTATACACGCTGGATACGGCCGGGCCGGATCGGAGAGGTCTCGCTGTTCGGGCTGGTCGGGCTGATCCTGGCGATCGTGGTGGGGCAAAGCGTCGCCCAGTCGCCGGTCTGGGGTCCGTTCTTCACCTTCACCCCGGTCCAGCTCTGCTGGATCCTGATCGGCTATGGCATCGTCGCCTCGATCCTGCCGGTCTGGCTGCTGCTCGCGCCGCGCGACTATCTTTCCACCTTCCTCAAGATCGGCGCGATCGTCGCGCTCGCCATCGGCATCGTCATCATGGCGCCGCCGCTGAAGATGCCCGCGATCACGCAGTTCGCGGGCGGCGGCGGGCCGGTCTGGTCGGGCAGCCTGTTCCCCTTCCTGTTCATCACCATCGCCTGCGGCGCGGTCTCCGGCTTCCACTCGCTGATCTCCAGCGGCACCACGCCCAAGCTGATCGCGAACGAGGCGCACGCGCCGGTCATCGGCTATGGCGCGATGCTGATGGAGGCGTTCGTGGCGATCATGGCGCTGGTCGGCGCCTCGATCCTCGATCCCGGCATCTATTTCGCGATGAACAGTCCGGCCGCCGTGCTCGGCGCCGATGCCGCCAGCGCCGCCGCCGCCGTCACCGCCATGGGCTTCCCGATCGCGCCCGACATGCTCACCCAGGCGGCGAAGGATGTCGGCGAAGCGACGATCATCTCGCGCACCGGCGGCGCGCCGACCTTGGCCGTCGCGATGGCGGAGATCTTCAGCCATGTGCTGGGCGGCCCCGCGATGAAGGCCTTCTGGTATCATTTCGCGATCCTGTTCGAAGCGCTGTTCATCCTCACCGCCGTCGACGCGGGCACGCGCGCGGGCCGCTTCATGCTGCAGGATCTGATCGGCATGGCCGTGCCCTCGTTCAAGGACACCAGCGCCATCGCGCCGGGGCTGATCGCCACGGTGCTGTGCGTCGGCGGCTGGGGCTTCTTCCTGTATCAGGGCGTCACCGATCCGCTGGGCGGGGTCAACACGCTGTGGCCGGTCTTCGGCATCTCCAACCAGATGCTGGCGGCGATCGCGCTGATGCTGGCGACGGCGGTGCTGTTCCGCATGAAGCAGGATCGTTACGCCTGGGTGACGATGATCCCCACCGCCTGGCTGCTGATCTGCACGATCACGGCGGGCACGCTCAAGATCTTCTCGGGCGATCCCAAGGTCGGTTTCCTCGCCCATGCCGACATCTTCTCCGCCGCGATCGCGCGCGGAGAGGTGCTGGCGCCCGCCAAGTCGATGGCGCAGATGCAGGCGATCGTGTTCAACGATCGCGTCGATGCGGGGCTGTGCGCCTTCTTCATGTTCGTGGTGGTCTCGATCCTGTTCTTCACGATCCGCACCTGCCTCGCCGCGCGGCGCGATCCCCGGCCGACCGCGCGGGAGATCCCGGCGATCGCGGTGCCCGCCGAATGAGCGGCCTGTTCGCCAAGCTGGCGGAAACCGCGCGGCTGATGGTCGGGCTGCCGAGCTACGACGCCTATCTGCGCCACATGGCGGAGCATCATCCCGAACGCGCGCCGATGGACCGGACGGCGTTCTTCCGCAACCGCCAGGACGCCCGCTATCGCGGCGGCGGCGGGCGCTGCTGCTGACCATCACCCACCACATCCGTCCCCAAGGAGTCCGCCCATGCACCGCGCCATCCGAACCAGCATCGCCTCGCTTCTGCCGATCGCGCTCGCCTGCGCCGCCCCGGCCTTCGCGCAGGCCGCCGCCGCGCCGAAGCCGATCGGCCCCTATTCGCCGCTGCTGACCGCGGGCGACCTCGTCTTCCTGTCCGGCCAGATCGCGATCGATCCCGCCACCGGCAAGCTCGACCCGGCCAAATCGACCGCCGAGCAGACGACGCTGATCCTGGCGAACATCCGCAACCTGCTGAAGACGCAGGGGCTCGATCTCGCCCATGTCGTCCAGTCCCAGGTCTTTCTGACCGACATGGGCGACTTCCAGTCGATGAACGCGGCCTATATCGCGGCGTTCGGCAATGCGCGGCCGACGCGGACCACGGTGGGCGTCAACGCCCTCGCGCTCGGCGCCAAGATCGAGATCACCGTGGTCGCCAGCCGCAAGCGCTAGGAGCACTTCGTCATTCCCGCGCAGGCGGGAATCCATACACTCCGGCTTTCAAGATTTAGCGGAAATGCTTGAGTCTATGGATCCCCGCCTGCGCGGGGATGACGCGGCCTGGAACCTCAGTTCTTTCTTTCAACATTCTGCCAGGACAGATCATGGTCGAGATCGTCGCCGCCGATATCGGCGGCACCCATGCCCGCTTCGCCATCGCGGACATCGATGGTGGCCGCGTGACGGCGCTTGGCGAGCCGGTGACGCTCCGGACCGCCGACCATGCCAGCCTGGAAACCGCATGGGAGCATTTCGCCGCCATGCTCGGCCGCCCGCTGCCGCGCGCGGCGGGCATCGCGATCGCGACCCCGGTTGCGGGCGAAGTCATCAAGTTCACCAACAATCCCTGGATCATCCGCCCCGCGCTGATCGACGAACGGCTGGGTCTGGACGGCCATGTGCTGGTCAATGATTTCGGCGCGGTCGGCCATGCGGTCGCGCAGCTCGGCGACGACTGTTTCCGCCATCTCTGCGGGCCGGACACGCCGTTGCCCGCCACGGGCGTGATCAGCATCGTCGGGCCGGGCACGGGCCTGGGCGTCGCGCATGTGCTGCGCCGCGACGGCCGCTATTTCGTGAGCGAGACCGAGGGCGGCCATATCGATTTCGCGCCGCTCGACACCATCGAGGACGCGATCCTGGCGCGGCTGCGCACGCGCTATCGCCGGGTTTCGGCCGAACGCATCGTCTCCGGCCCCGGCCTCGCCGCGATCCACGAGGCGCTGGCGGCGATCGAGGGCCGCGCGGTCGCGCCGATGGACGACAAGACGCTGTGGACGCTCGCGCTGGAGGGCGGAGACAGCCTGGCGACCGCCGCGCTCGACCGTTTCTGCCAAAGCCTGGGCGCCGTCGCCGGAGACATCGCGCTGGCGCAGGGCGCCGCAGGCGTCGTGATCGCCGGCGGCCTCGGCCTGCGCATCGCGGACCGGCTCGTCCGCTCGGGCTTCGCCGAACGCTTCACCGCCAAGGGCCGGTTCGAAGGGCTGATGGCGTCGCTGCCGGTCAGGCTGGTGACGCATCCCCAGCCGGGCCTCTACGGCGCGGCGGCGGCCTATGCGGCGGCGCGGGGCTGAAGCTTCCCGCGATATCTCCCCACCTTCGTCATTCCAGCGAAAGCTGGAATCCATACGATGCTAGTGCTCCGCGACGGGCATCGCATAGACCCCAGCTTTCGCTGGGGTGACGGTGGAATAATACGCAAATGCGCTGGAGTTTATTCCATCTCCAGGATCACCGCATCCACCGCCAGGCTGTCACCCGCCTTGGCGCTGACGCTCTTGACCGTGCCGGTCTTCTCCGCGCGCAGGATATTCTCCATCTTCATGGCTTCCACCACCGCGAGGGGCTGGCCGGCCTCCACCTTGTCGCCTTCGCCGACATGCAGCGCGACGAGCAGGCCGGGCATCGGGCAGAGCAGGAACTTGGACAGGTCGGGCGGCAGCTTGTCGATCATGTGGACGGCATGGTGCGCGACATGGGCGGGCAGCACGCGGAGCATATGGCTCGCCCCCCGCGCCGTCAGCCTTATGCCCGAACGCACAGACGCGATGCGCACGTCGAGCGGCTCGCCGTCAATCACCGCCTCGATCAGCCGGTCGCCCGGCGTATATTCCAGCTCCAGCTCGATCGGCGCGCCGTCCACGCTCACCTCGTCGCCGTCGATCGCGACGTCATGGATCGTCTCGCCGATGCGGACCTGCCACTCGCTGGGCGGCGCGAGCCGCTTGCCGAGCTGGCCGCTCACGCGCCGCGCGCGATCCGCGCCCGCCATCGCGGCAAAGGCGCCGATCGCCGCGAGCGAACGCAGCAACGCCGCGTCGGCCGGGGCGCCGGTGAAGCCCTCGGGATATTCCTCGGCGATGAAGCCGGTGGTGAGCGCGCCCTCGCGGAAGCGCGGATGCTGCATCAGCGCGGAGAGGAAATCGATATTATGGCCCGGCCCGTCGATCTCGAACCGGTCGAGCGCGGCGATCTGGCGGTCGATCGCCTCGATGCGGGTGTCGCCCCAGGTGATCAGCTTGGCGATCATCGGATCGTAGAAGATCGAGACCTCGCCGCCTTCGGCCACGCCGTCGTCGACGCGGACATTGTCCATGTCCTCGGGCGGATTGTAGCGCACCAGCCGGCCGGTGGAGGGCAGGAAGCCGCGATAGGGATCCTCGGCATAGACGCGGTTCTCGATCGCCCATCCGGTCAGCGTCACCTCGTCTTGGGTGAAGCCCAAAGGTTCGCCCGCCGCCACGCGGATCATCTGTTCGACCAGATCGAGCCCGGTCACGCATTCGGTGACGGGGTGCTCCACCTGCAGCCGGGTGTTCATCTCCAGGAAGTAGAAGCCCTGGCCCGTCGTGTCCGCGCCGGAGACGATCAGCTCGACCGTGCCCGCGCTGAAATAGCCGACGGCGCGCGCCAGCGCGACCGCCTGCTCGCCCATCGCCTTGCGCATCTCGGGCGTGACGAAGGGCGACGGCGCTTCCTCCACCACCTTCTGGTGGCGGCGCTGCACCGAACATTCGCGCTCGCCCAGATAGACGATATTGCCGTGCTGGTCACCCAGCACCTGGATCTCGATATGGCGCGGGCTTTCGATGAACTTCTCGATGAAGACGCGGTCGTCGCCGAAGCTCGCCAGCCCCTCGCGCTTGGTCGCCTCGAAGCCTTCGCGCACATCCTGCTCGCCATAGGCCAGCCGCATGCCCTTGCCGCCGCCGCCCGCCGAAGCCTTCATCATCACCGGATAGCCGATATCGCCGGCGATCTTCACCGCTTCCTCGGTATCGGCGATCTCGCCCAGGAAGCCGGGCACGACGTTGACGCCGGCTTCCTTCGCCAGCTTCTTGGATTCGATCTTGTCGCCCATCGCGGCGATCGCGCCGGGGGGCGGGCCGATGAACGCGATGCCGGCATCCGCCAGCGCCTGCGCGAAGCTCGTCCGTTCGGAGAGGAAGCCATAGCCCGGATGCACCGCTTCCGCGCCCGTCGCCTTGCATGCCGCGATGATCGCATCGGCCAGCAGATAGCTTTCCGCCGCCGGCGGCGGGCCAAGCCGCACCGCCTCGTCCGCCATCATCACATGCGGGCTGCGCGCATCGGCATCCGAATAGACCGCGACCGTCGCGATGCCCATCTTCTTGGCGGTGCGGATCACCCGGCACGCGATCTCGCCGCGATTGGCGATGAGTATTTTCTTGAACATCAGCTCAGAGCCCCAAAAAAGCCGTTCGGTTCGAGCAGCGTCGAGCGAAGTCGAGACGCGACCGTCGAGAAGCCTTCTCGACAGACGGTTCTCGACAAGCTCGAACCTGCTCGAAGCGAACGGAGAAAGATCATTCGGCCGCGACGGCCTCGAGATGCGCCTGCGGCGCGGCCTGCATCGCGGTCACGCCCAGCTTGGCGAACAGCGCCGCATCGGCATTGTCGCCGGCATTGGGCGTGGTCAGCAGCCGGTCTCCGGTGAAGATGCTGTTGGCGCCCGCCATGAAACACAGCGCCTGGCACGCCTCGCTCATGCTTTCGCGGCCGGCGGACAGCCGCACCATGCTGCCGGGCATCAGGATGCGCGCGACCGCGACGGTGCGGACGAATTCGATCTCGTCGATCTTGGCCATCGGCGTATCGGCCAGCATGTCGCCCAGCGGCGTGCCCTTCACCGGCACCAGCGCGTTGATCGGCACGCTTTCCGGGTGCGCCATGGTGGCGAGCGCGTGGAGGAAGCCGATGCGGTCGGCGCGCGTCTCGCCCATGCCGACGATGCCGCCGCTGCACACGTTGATGCCCGCCGCGCGAACGGTCTCCAGCGTGTCGATGCGGTCCTCGAAGGTTCGCGTCGAGATGACGTTGGCGTAATTCTCGGGGCTCGTGTCGATATTGTGGTTGTAGTAATCCAGCCCCGCCTCGGCGAGCTGGGCGGCCTGCTTCTCGCTGAGCATGCCCAGCGTCATGCAGGTTTCCATGCCCATCTGGCGCACGCCCTTCACCATCTCGATGATGGCGGGCATGTCGCGCTCCTTGGGGCTGCGCCATGCGGCGCCCATGCAGAAGCGGCCCGATCCGTTGTCCTTGGCCTGGGCGGCCGCCTGCAGCACGGCGCGCACGTCCATCAGCTTGGTCGCCTTCAGGCCCGTCTCATGCGCGGCGGACTGGCTGCAATAGCCGCAATCCTCGACGCAGCCGCCGGTCTTGATCGACAACAGCGTCGACAATTGCACTTCGTTGCGCGGGTGATTGGCGCGGTGGATCGTCTGCGCGTCGAACAGCAGGTCGTTGAACGGCAGGTCGAACAGGGCGGCGATCTCTTCGCGGGTCCAGTCGGTACGGATGGTCACGCGGCTTCCTCCAGCGGGGGCATGTTGTGGCCGAGGAGGCGCAGCACGTCGGCGGCGCATTCCACGACATTGGAACCCGGCCCATAAATGCCCTGCACGCCCGCGTCGCGCAGATAATCATAATCCTGCGGCGGGATGACGCCGCCCGCGATCACCTTGATATCGGTGCGGCCGCGTTCGCGCAGCTTGCCGATCAGTTCGGGGATCAGCGTCTTGTGCCCAGCGGCAAGGCTCGACGCGCCGACCACGTCGACCCCGCTTTCGAGCGCGAGCACCACGGTTTCCTCGGGCGTCTGGAACAGCGGGCCGGAGACGACGTCGAAGCCCATGTCGCCAAAGGCCGACGCGATGACGTTGGCGCCGCGATCATGGCCGTCCTGCCCCATCTTGGCGACGAGCAGCTTCGGCTTGCGCCCCATGCGCCGTTCCACCGCCTTCACGCCGTCGAGCACCTGCTGCCAGCGGCTGTCGCCTTCATAGGGCGCCGCATAGACGCCCTTCACCGGCGTCGGCTGCGTGCCGTAGCGGTTGAAGCTTTCCTCCATCGCCGACGAGATCTCGCCCAGCGTCGCCCGCGCGCGCGCTGCGTCCACCGCGAGCGCCAGCAGGTTGTTGTCGATGCTCGCGGGCCGCGCCGCGCCGTCGCGCAGCGCCTGCAGCGCCGCCTCGCACGCCGCGGCGTCGCGTTCGGCCTTCACCTTCGCGATGCGCGCGATCTGGCCCTGGCGGACCTTCTCGTTGTCCACCTCCAGCGTTTCGAGCAGATCCTCGTTCGCCAGCCGGTATTTGTTGACGCCGACGATCACATCCTCGCCGCGATCGACGCGGGCCTGGCGGGCGGCGGCGGCTTCCTCGATCATCGCCTTGGGCCAGCCGGCGGCGACCGCCTTGGCCATGCCGCCCTCGCGCTCGATCCGCTCGATGATCTCCCACGCCTTGTCGACCAGTTCCTGGGTCAGCGCCTCGATATAATAGGATCCGCCAAGGGGATCGACGACCTTGGTCATCCCCGTTTCCTCCTGGATCACGATCTGCGTGTTGCGCGCGATCCGGGCGGAGAAATCGGTGGGCAGCGCGATCGCCTCGTCGAGCGCGTTGGTGTGGAGCGACTGGGTGCCGCCCAGCATCGCCGCCATCGCCTCGATCGTGGTGCGCATCACATTGTTGTACGGATCCTGCTCGGTCAGCGAGACGCCCGAGGTCTGGCAATGGGTACGCAGCATCTTGCTGCGCTCGTCCTTCGCGCCCAGATTGGTCATCACCCGGTGCCACAGCACCCGCGCCGCGCGCAGCTTCGCGATCTCCATGAAGAAGTTCATGCCGATCGCGAAGAAGAAGGAAAGGCGGCCGGCGAACTTGTCGATATCCAGGCCAGAGGCGACGCCGTAGCGGACATATTCGGCGCCGTCGGCGATGGTGAAGGCCAGTTCCTGAAGCTGCGTCGCCCCCGCTTCCTGCATATGATAGCCGGAAATCGAGATGCTGTTGAACTTCGGCATGTTGCGCGACGTGTAGCCGAAGATGTCCGAGATGATCCGCATGCTCGGCTCGGGCGGGTAGATATAGGTGTTGCGGACCATGAACTCCTTGAGGATGTCGTTCTGGATGGTCCCGTCGAGCTCGGCCTGGGCAACGCCCTGCTCCTCGCCCGCGACGATGAAGAAGGCGAGGATCGGGATGACCGCGCCGTTCATCGTCATGCTGACGGACATCTTGTCGAGCGGGATGCCGTCGAACAGAATCTTCATGTCGTCGATCGTGTCAATCGCCACGCCCGCCTTGCCGACATCGCCGGTCACGCGCGGATGATCGCTGTCATAACCGCGATGGGTGGCGAGATCGAAGGCGACCGAAAGCCCCTTCTGCCCCGCCGCCAGGTTGCGGCGATAGAATGCGTTGGATTCCTCGGCGGTCGAAAAGCCCGCATATTGGCGGATCGTCCAGGGCCGGCCGGCATACATGCTGGCGCGCACGCCGCGCGTGAAGGGCGCGAAGCCGGGCAGGCCGGGATCAAGGTCCGCGACGTCGTCCGCCGTGTAGAGCGGCTTCACCACGATGCCCTCGGGCGTATGCCAGTCGAGGTCCTTGCCCTTGACCTCCTTGGCGGCCAGGGCCTGCCAGTCGGCGATGCTGGACGTGTCGGTCATCTCATTTCCCCGTGAAGGACGGCGCGCGCTTTTCCAGGAAGGCGCGGATGCCCTCGGCCGCGTCGGCGCTGCCGCCGGCCTCGCGCTGGTTGACGGCTTCCCCGGCCAGCGCCGCCGCGTAATCGAGTTCCTGCCCGGCGGCGATCGCGCGCCGCGCCAGCCCCAGCGCCAGGGTCGGCCCCGCGGCCAGCCGGCGCGCGAGCGCCGTCGCCTCGGCGATCAGCGCGTCATCGTCCACCGCCTTGTGGATCAGCCCCCAATCGGCCGCCTTCTCGGCGGAAACACGCTCGCCCAGCAGCATCATCTCGGTAGCGCGCGCCTTGCCGATCAGGCGCGGCAGCGTCCAGCTCGCGCCGCCATCGGGCACCAGTCCGATATTGACGAAGGCCTGCAGGAAATAGGCGGATTTGCCGGCGATCGCGAAATCGCCCGCCAGCGCCAGCGAACAGCCGATGCCCGCCGCCGCGCCGTTGACGGCGGTGACGACCGGGATCGGCAGCTGCGAAAGCAGCAGCATCGCGGGATTGTAGCTGCGCGTCAGCGCCTGATAGGCGCCCTCGCCGCCCGCTACCGACGAACCCGCCTTCGCGGCGAGATCGGCGCCCGAACAGAAGGCGCGCCCCTCGCCGGTGATCAGCACCGCGCGCGCGCCGGCTTCGGGCAGCGACTTCAGCGCGGCGGCGATCTCGTCGAACATCGCGGGCGGCGCGGCGTTGAGCCGTTCGGGCCGCGCCAGCGTGATCGTCGCGACCGCGTCGGCCACGTCCAGGCGGATCATCTCATACGCGCTCAATGCCCATCTCCCTTCGGTGTTTCCATCAGTTCGACCAGCACGCCGCCCATGTCCCTGGGATGGACGAAGATCACCGGCGTGCCGTGCGCGCCGATCCGGGGCTCGCCCAGCACCTTGGCGCCCTTGGCTTCCATATCGGCCTTGGCGGCGTGGATATCGGCCACCTCGAAGCAGACATGGTGCTGCCCGCCCGCCGGATTCTTGGCGAGGAAGGCGTGGATCGGGCTGTTCTCGCCATAGGGTTCGATCAGCTCGATCTGGCTGTTGGGCGTATCGACGAAGCAGACGCGCACGCCCTGCGGCGGCAGGTCGAACGGTTCGTGGATCTTCGTCGCGCCGAGCAGGTCGCGATAGAGCGCGATCGACTTCTCGATCGACGGCGTCGCGATGCCGACATGGTTCAGGCGTCCGATCGTCACTTCACTATCCTTCCAAGCATCGCCCGGCCATCACAGCGGGATATTGTCGTGCTTCTTCCAGGGGTTCTCGAGGCTCTTGTTGCGCAGCTTGCGCAGGCCCAGCGCGATGCGGCGGCGCGTGGCGTGCGGCGCGATCACCTCGTCGATGAAGCCCTTGCTCGCCGCCACGAAGGGATTGGCGAAGCGGTCCTCATATTCGCGCGTGCGCGCCGCGATCTTCTCGGGATCCTTGATGTCCTGGCGGAAGATGATCTCCACCGCGCCCTTGGCGCCCATCACCGCGATCTCGGCGGTCGGCCAGGCATAGTTGAGGTCGCCGCGCAGATGCTTGGAGGCCATGACGTCGTACGCGCCGCCATAGGCCTTGCGCGTGATCACGGTGATCTTGGGCACGGTCGCCTCGGCATAGGCGAACAGCAGCTTCGCGCCATGCTTGATGATGCCGTTCAGTTCCTGCGCGGTGCCGGGCAGGAAGCCGGGCACGTCGACGAAGGTGACGATCGGGATCTCGAACGCGTCGCAGAAGCGGACGAAGCGCCCCGCCTTTTTCGACGAGTTGATGTCCAGGCAGCCGGCGAGCACCATCGGCTGGTTGGCGACGATGCCGACGGTGCGCCCCTCGATCCGGCCGAAGCCGATGATGATGTTGGCGGCGTGCGCGGGCTGCAGCTCGAAGAAATCGCCTTCGTCGACGACCTTCCGGATCAGCTCGTGCATGTCATAGGGCTGGTTGGCGCTTGCCGGGATCAGCGTGTCCAGGCTTTCCTCGATCCGGTCGAACGGATCGGCGGTCGGCCGCTCGGGCACATCCTCCCGGTTGGAGAGCGGCAGATAGTCGATCAGCGTGCGCGCCGCCCACAGGGCCTCGATGTCATTCTCGAACGCGACGTCGGCCACGCCGGACTTGGTGGTGTGGGTGACGGCGCCGCCCAGCTCCTCCTGCGTCACCACCTCGTTGGTGACGGTCTTCACCACGTCCGGCCCGGTGACGAACATGTAGGAACTGTCCTTCACCATGAAGATGAAGTCGGTCATCGCCGGCGAATAGACCGCGCCGCCCGCGCACGGCCCCATGATCACCGAAAGCTGCGGCACCACGCCCGACGCCAGCACGTTGCGCTGGAACACCTCGGCATAGCCGCCCAGCGACGCCACGCCTTCCTGGATGCGCGCGCCGCCCGAATCGTTGAGGCCGATGACGGGCGCGCCCACCTTCAGCGCCATATCCATGATCTTGCAGATCTTCTGCGCGTGCCGTTCGGACAGCGAGCCGCCGAACACCGTGAAGTCCTGGCTGAAGACATAGACGAGGCGGCCATTGATCGTGCCCGATCCGGTGACGACGCCGTCGCCGGGGATCACTTGGTCCTGCATGCCGAAATCGACGCAATTATGCTCGACATACATGTCGAGCTCCTCGAACGAGCCTTCGTCGAGCAGCACTTCCACGCGTTCGCGCGCGGTGAGCTTGCCCTTGGCGTGCTGCGCGTCGATGCGCTTCTGCCCGCCGCCCAGCCGCGCGGCCGCGCGCTTGTCTTCGAGCGTGTCGATGATCGTCTGCATTCCGTGCTTCCTGCGTAACCGAGCTTTCCCCTTTCCGCCTTTCATGCCGCATTGCAAATGCGAACTTGCGAAGTTGCGAACGGGCATTTTGCAAATTACGATCCTGCTACCCTGTCATTCCCGCGAACGCGGGAATCCAGGGGAGCCCGTCGCAACGCGGCGCGGCCATCGGCATCGCACTGGATTCCCGCGTTCGCGGGAATGACAGGGAGGGACATGCGCAAGAGACTCTTCGCCGGCGAACGGCTCCGCGCGCTGCGGCAGCGCGCGGGCCTGGGCCAGGGCGCGATGGCGGCGCGGCTCGGCATCTCGGTCAGCTATCTGAGCCAGCTCGAAAATGACGATCGCCCGCTGACATCGGCGGTGCTGGCTGCGCTGGGGCGGCACCATCCCCGCGAGCTGGACGAGCTGGAGGATGACGACGGCGCCCGCCGCTTCTCCGCCACGCGCGCCGCGCTCGACGACCCCCTGTTCGCGGAGGCGCCGCTGCCGCCGGACATGCTCGCCCGGCTCGTCGAGCAGCAGCCGCAGTTCGCGGAGCGTTTCGTGGCGCTCCACGCCGCCTATCGCGACAGCGAGGAACGGCTGCAGATGATGGAGGAGGCGATGTCGAGCGGCGTCTCCGACGGCGGCCGCCTGCCCTGGGAGGAGATCCGCGACTGGTTCCACGAAGCGGGCAATTATGTCGACCTGCTCGATCGCCGCGCCGAAAGCCTCGCCGCGGCGATCGGGCCGGGCGAACCCGCGCTGATCGGCCGGCTGCGCACCGCGCACGGCGTCGGCATCGATACCGGCGGCGACGCGATCGACGCGCCGTTGCGCGCGCTGGACCGCGCGACGCGGCGCCTCTCCCTGTCGCCCGCGCTGCCGCCCGAAAGCCGGCGCTTCATGCTCGCGCATCAGCTCGTCGCGCTGGAGATGGAGGATGCGATCAGCGCGATCACCGAAAGCGCGTCGCTGCGCAGCGCCGAATCGCGGCGGCTGCTCTCGATCGGCCTCGCCAACTATGCCGCCGGCGCGCTGCTGATGCCCTATGAGGCGTTTCGCGGCGCCGCGCGCAGCCTGCGCCACGATATCGACCGGCTGTGCCGCCGCTTCGCGGTCAGCTTCGAACAGGCGTGCCACAGGCTGTCGACGCTCCAGCGCCCCGGCGCGCGCGGCATCCCCTTCTTCTTCTGCCGCGTCGACATGGCGGGCAACATCACCAAGCGCCATTCGGCCACGCGCCTCCAGTTCGCGCGCTTCGGCGGCGCCTGCCCGCTGTGGATCGTGCATGAGGCGGTGGCGATTCCCGATCGCATCCTCGTCCAGCTCGCCGAAACGCCCGACGGGCTGCGCTATGTCCAGATGGCGAAGGGACTGGTGAAGCCATCGGGCAGCTACGCGCGCAGCCCCCGCCGCTACGCGGTGGCGCTGGGTTGCGAGGTCGAGCATGCGCGCGACTTCATCTATGCCGACGGCATCGATATCGCGGCGCCGGGCGCGGCGACGCCGATCGGCATCTCCTGCCGGCTCTGCCCGCGCACCGATTGCGACCAGCGCGCCTTCCCCCCGGCGGACCGCACCATCCGCATCGATCCCGATCGACGCGATATTGTGCCCTATCGCGTCGGTTGAGTGCGTGTTTGCGAGCTACGGTACCACCCTCCGCAGCCATTCCACCGATGCTTTGCATCGTCGGAACCTTCGGCTGCTCCGCCCGCTCCCCCGCCCAACCTCCCGATCCAGTATGATCCTGTCGGGAAGTTAGGCGGGGGAGCGGGCCGGTACCGCCAGAAAGCGCTCTTCCGCGCTTTCTCGAACAAGACTCCAGCTTCCCCTGCACGCCGATCTTTGGCACAGGGGCTCCAATTCCTTCCATGTCATTCCCGCGAAAGCGGGAGTCCATGCGATGTTCGGCATATGCGCGAGCGACTCTGGATTCCCGCGTTCGCGGGAATGACATCAAATGATGCTTCAGAGCAGTTTTTGTGGAGAGCGCCGCCATGACCGAGCCGTCGACCTATCCCGTTCCCGCCGAATGGGCCGAAAAGGCAAGGGTCGACGCGAAGCGCTACGATCAGCTCTATGGCCTCGCGCTCGCGGATCCCGGCAGTTTCTGGCTTGAGCAGGCGAAGCGGCTGGACTGGATCAAGCGTCCGGAGATAGCGGGGGACTGGTCGTTCGACGAGGCGGATTTCCGCATCCGCTGGTTCGCCGACGGCAAGCTGAACGTATCGGCCAACTGCATCGACCGTCATCTGAAGACGCGCGGCGACCAGGTGGCGATCCTGTGGGAGCCCGACAGCCCGGACGAGGCGCCGCGCAGCTACACCTACCGGCAGCTCCACGCCGAAGTCTGCCGCTTCGCCAACGTGCTGAAGGCGGCGGGCGCGCGCAAGGGCGACCGCATCACCATCTACATGCCGATGATCCCGGAAGCCGCCTTCGCGCTGCTCGCCTGCACGCGGATCGGCGCGATCCACTCGGTGGTGTTCGGCGGCTTCTCGCCCGAGGCGCTGGCCGGGCGGATCACCGATTGCGATTCGACCATCGTCGTCACCGCCGACGAGGGCCGGCGCGGCGGCAAGCATGTGCCGCTGAAGGCCAATGTCGACGAAGCCGCGAAACATGTCCGCTGCCTCGACAAGGTGGTGGTCGTGAAGGCGACGGGCGGCGAGGTCGCGATGCAGGACGGCCGCGACATCTGGTATCACGAAGCGGCGGCCGCGGTTTCCGCCGACTGCCCGGTCGAGCCGATGGGGGCGGAGGATCCGCTGTTCATCCTCTACACCTCGGGCTCGACCGGCAAGCCCAAGGGCGTGCTCCATTCCACCGGCGGCTATCTGCTGTGGGCCAGCCTGACCCACGAACTGGTCTTCGATTATCGCCCCGGCCAGATCTACTGGTGCGCGGCCGATATCGGCTGGGTCACCGGGCACAGCTATATCGTCTACGGCCCGCTCGCCAACGGCGCGACGACCTTGATGTATGAAGGCCTGCCCAACTGGCCGACGCCCAGCCGCATCTGGCAGGTGGTCGATCGCCACAAGGTGGAGATCCTCTACACCGCGCCGACCGCGCTGCGCGCGCTGATGAAGGAGGGCGACGATTTCGTCACCGCCACCAGCCGCGCGTCGCTCAAGCTGCTCGGCACCGTCGGCGAGCCGATCAATCCCGAGGCGTGGCGCTGGTATCATTCGGTGGTGGGCGAGGAACGCTGCCCGATCGTCGATACCTGGTGGCAGACCGAAACGGGCGGCGCGATGATCACGCCGATGCCCGGCGCCACCGCGCTCAAGCCGGGATCGGCGACCAAGCCGATGTTCGGGGTCGAACCGCAGATCGTCGACGGCGAAGGTACGATCCTGAACGGCGCGACCGAGGGCAATCTGGTGATCGCGCGGAGCTGGCCGGGCCAGATGCGCACCGTGTGGGGCGACCATGCCCGCTTCTTCCAGACCTATTTCACCACCTTCCCCGGCAAATACACCACCGGCGACGGCTGCCGCCGCGACGAGGACGGCTATTACTGGATCACCGGCCGCGTCGACGACGTCATCAACGTCTCCGGCCACCGCATGGGCACCGCCGAGGTCGAAAGCGCGCTGGTGCAGCACGAAAAGGTGGCCGAGGCCGCCGTCGTCGGCATGCCGCACGACATCAAGGGCCAGGGCATCTACGCCTATGTGACGCTCAACGCCAATTGCGAGGCCAGCGAGGATTTGCGCGCCGAACTCAGGCAATGGGTCCGCACCGAAATCGGCCCCATCGCGACGCCCGACGCCATCCAGTTCGCCCCCGGCCTGCCGAAGACCCGATCCGGCAAGATCATGCGCCGCATCCTGCGCAAGATCGCCGAAGGCGACGTCTCCCCCCAGGCCCTTGGCGACACCAGCACGCTGGCCGATCCGGCGGTGGTCGACGATCTCGTGGCGAACAGAGTCACTCGTTAAACGGGTTTCGCGAAACCGCCACGTCCGCAGCGACGAATCACAGCTTCACCAGCCCCTGCGCGATCAGGCTGCGCGCAGTATCCTCGATCGTGTCCGCCTCGTCGCGGGTCCGCCAGCCGAGCACCGCCTGGGCATGGCTCGCGTCGATGTCACGGACATTGCCGAGTTCGGACACCACCTGCCGCACCATCGGATCGAAGCGTGCGACGATGCGCACCAGCCAGTCGGGCAGCTTGCGCGTCGGCACCCTGCGCGCCTCCGCGCCCAGCCGCGCCTTCAGCACCAGCGCGATGTCGTTCAGCTTCATGAAGCACCCGGAGGCCGCGAACCGCTCTCCGTCCAGCCCCGGCACGGTCAGCGCCATCGCGTGCAGATCGGCGAGGTCGCGGACATCGACGATGCCGAAGCCGAAATCGGGCGTGCCGGGAAACGCGCCTTCGAGCAGCTTCTTCACCAGTTCGAGCGAGGTGGAATAATCGCCGCCCAGCACCGGACCCAGGATCGCGGTGGGATTGATCGAGCAGAATTCCATGCCGCCGCCCTCGGCCGCCATCCAGTCGCGCGCGGCGCGCTCGGCGATCGTCTTCGACTTGATATAGGGATAGACGCCCGGCGCATCGATATTGGTCCAGTCGCGCTCGCTGAAGGTCCGGTTCCCCTTGCCATGGCCATAGGCGATGGCGGCGGCCGACGACGTCACGACCAGCCGGCGCACACCCGCGTCGCGCGCCGCCCTCAGCACGCGCAACGTGCCCTCGCGCGCGGGCACGATCAGATCGTCCTCATGCCTGGGCGCGGTCGCGGGAAAGGGGGAGGCGACATGGGCGGCCAGCGCGCAGCCCGCCACCGCATCCGCCCAGCCATCGTCGCGCATCAGATCGGCGGCGAAGAAGCGCAGCCGGCCATTGTCGGTCGAAAGCGCGCGGCGCACGTCCGCCTCGCGCGCCAGATCGCGGATCGTCGCATGGACGGACCAGCCGTCGGCGATCAGCCGCCTGATCAGGAAGCCGGCCAGATAGCCGCTTCCCCCAGTCACCAGAACCGTGCCAGCCGCCATCGCGCCCTCCGTCCCCGTTCGGCGGAGGCTAGGTTATTAGGTTGCCAACAGCAACCTATTTCAGCAGCACCAGTTCCTCGGCCATGCTGGGGTGGAGCGCCACGGTGTCGTCGAACGCCTGCTTGGTCAGCCCCGCCTTCACCGCCACCGCCGCGGCCTGGAGGATCTCCGGCGCATCGGGGCCGATCATGTGCAGGCCGACGACGCGGTCGCTCGCGGCATCGACGATCATCTTGTAGAGCGAGCGTTCGTTGCGGCCCGCCAGCACATTCTTCATCGGCCGGAAATCGGACTGGTAGACCTTGATCGAGCCGAGCTTGTTGCGCGCCTGCCCCTCGGTCATGCCCACGCCCGCCAGCGGCGGATGGCTGAACACGGCGCTGGGAATGCAGCCATAATCCACGCGGTGCGGCTTGCCGCCGAACACGGTGTCGGCAAAGGCCTGGCCCTCGCGGATCGCGACCGGAGTCAACTGCACCCGATCGGTGACGTCGCCCACCGCATAGATGCTGTCGACACTGGTGCGGTTGTCCTCGTCGACAACCACCGCGCCCTTCTCGTTCAGCGCGACGCCCGCCTCCTCCAGCCCGATGCCGTCGCTCTTGGGGCGGCGGCCGGTGGCGAAGATCAGGCAATCGGCCTCGATCGGATCGCAGCCCTGCATGAAGATGCGCAGCGATCCGTCCTCCAGCTTCTCGATCTTCTCGAACGGCGCGTTGAAGCGGAATTCGATGCCCTTGATCATCGAGATCTGGAGCAGCCGGTCGCGGATCTGTTCGTCATAGCCGCGCAGGATCGCGTCGGACCGGTTGACGATCGTCACCTTGCTGCCGAATTCGTTGAAGATGCCCGCGAATTCATTGGCGATATAGCCGCCGCCGGCGATCACCACGCGCTTCGGCAGTTCGGGCAGGTGGAACACCTCGTTGGAGGTGATGCCATGTTCCGCGCCGGGCACGTCCGGGATCAGCGGCCAGGCGCCGGTCGCGATCAGGATCTTGCCCGCCGTCACCGTCCGGCCCGATGCCAGCGCGATCTCGTGCGGCCCCTTCACCACCGCGCGCTCGCGGATCACCTCCACCTTATGGTTGCCCAGCGTCTCGGTATAGGCCTTTTCCAGCCGGTCGACATCGGCGAGCACATTGTCGCGCAGCACGCTCCAGTCGAAGCTGCAATCGGGCACGTTCCAGCCGAAGCGGCGCGCGTCCTTCAGGTCTTCCGCGAAATGCGCGCCATAGACGAGCAGCTTCTTGGGCACGCAGCCCCGGATCACGCAGGTGCCGCCCACGCGATATTCCTCCGCCACCGCGACCTTCGCGCCATGCGCCGAGGCGACGCGCGAGGCGCGCACGCCCCCCGATCCCGCGCCGATCGTGAAAAGGTCGTAATCGTAGCTGGGCATCGCGGTTTCCTTCTGATGTCATTCCCGCGAAAGCGGGAATCCAGGGGCCACCCGCGCGAATGTCGGCATTTCTGGATTCCCGCGTTCGCGGGAATGACAATGTTGAGGCTATCTAGGGATTGCCGCCTGATCGAACAAACGGCTTTTCCGCATCACAATGATCGAGCGAGCAACCCGATCACCCGCCGAGGCCGGCACGATCGATCAGCGCGCGCGTCGACGCGTCGAAGCGCGCCGTGCCCTCGCTGCCGATCGATCGCGCGATCTCCTTGCCCAGCTCCACGCCGAACTGGTCGAAGGGATTGATCCCGATCATCACCGCGTTGGCGAAGGTGCGATGCTCGTAAAAGGCGATCAGCGCGCCCAGCGTCGAAGGATCGAGCCGATCGAGCAGGATCGTGCTCGACGGGCGATCGCCGGGATAGTCGCGCGCCGCATCCTCGCTGGCGCGGCCCGCCATCAGCGCCGCCCCTTGCGCGAAACAGTTGATCAGCAACTGGCGGTGATGATCCTCCGCCAGCGCGTCGCCCGGCTCGATCGCGGCGACGAACTCGACTGGCACCAGATGCGTGCCCTGGTGGAGAAGCTGGAACACCGCATGCTGCGCATCGGTGCCCACCCCGCCCCAGGTGATCGGCGCGCTCGGCCGGTCGAGCGGCCGGCCGTCCGCCGTGGCGCGCTTGCCGTTCGATTCCATCTCGAGCTGCTGGAGATAGCTGGGCAGCAGGCGCAGCCGCTCGTCATAGGCGAACACCGCGCGCGTCTCGCAGCCGCGCACCTGCGCATAATAGAGATCGGCGAAGGCGGCGAGCACCGGCGCGTTGGCGCGCCAGGGCGCGAGCCGGAAATGACGGTCCATCGCCGCCGCCCCCTCCAGCAATTCCTCGAACGCGTTCCAGCCCAGCGCCAGCGCTGCGGGAAAGCCGATCGACGACCAGAGCGAATACCGCCCGCCGACGCTTTCGGAAAACGGCAGGACGCGGGTTTCGTCGACGCCCCAGGCGACCGCCTGGTCGGGCGCGGCGGTGAGCGCGACGATCCGGCCGAAGGGATCCTCCACCCCGGCCTCCGCCATCCATTCGATCGCGCTTTCGGCGTTGAGCATCGTCTCGGTGGTGGTGAAGGTCTTGGACGCGATCGCGAGCAGGGTGGCCGAAGGATCGAAGCGCGCGAACGCCTCCTCCAGCGCCGCGCCGTCGACATTGGAGACGATCGCGACGTCGTATCGGTTCGAATCGCGGCCCAGCGCGTCGACCAGCAGGTCCGGCCCCAGCGCCGAACCGCCGATGCCGATATGCAGGACGTGGCGGATCGGGCCGAAGGCGTCGGCCTCGATCGCGTCGATCAGCGCGCGCATCCGGGCATGGAGCGCCCGCGCGCGCATCACGCTTTCGGGCGAGCCTTCGCCGCGTTCGGCGCAATGTTCGGCGGCGCGCCCCTCGGTGACGTTGACGGGCTTTCCGGCGAACATCGCGTCGCGCGCGCCGGCCAGCCCGGCGGCATCGGCCAGCGCCGCGAAACCGTCGATCAGCCCGGCGGTCAGATGCGTCTTCGACCAGTCGAAGCGGATGCCCGCCTCGTCGAGCGCGAGGCGCGAGAGCCGGTCGGGCTCGGCGGTGAAGATCTCGGCGAGCGTAGGCCGCCCGGCGCCGTCGATCGCCGCCCAGTTCGCTGCCCCATTCGCTGCGGCTCCACCCATCTTCGATTCTCCTTGCTGCGGCGCGACAATAGATTTTGTGCCCGCCGGTGGAAACGTCCATTGATCGTATCGCGACCATTGATCGCCGCGAACATGCGTGTATATGCACGAATCATGTTGCCCACCGTTTGCGCCTGTACCAAACTGCGCCGCTCCGCGCGCGCGGTCACCGCCTTTTACGATGCCGCGCTCGAAGGGTCGGGGCTGTCGACGCCGCAATTCTCGCTGTTGCGCCTGCTCGACCGGTCCGGCCCCTGCTCGCTCACCGCCTTCGCCGAACGCACCGGGCATGACCGGACGACGATCAGCCGCACCATCGGCGCGCTGCGCGAACAGGGGCTGGTGCGCGCGGCCGAATGCGGCGACCAGCGCGCGCGGATCGTGGAGATCGCGCCGGCGGGCAAGGACGCGATCGCGCGCTGCCTGCCCGCCTGGGAAGCGGCTGAACATCGTATCGATACGCTGCTGGGGGCGGATCGGCAGGCGCTGTTCGCGCTGCTCGACCGGATCGAGGAGATTCGCCCGTGAACACCCGTTCCCCCTGGACGGTGGTGATCTGCGCCGCCGCCGTCGTCACGCTGGCGATGGGCGTGCGCCAGTCCTTCGGCCTGTTCCTGCCGCAAATGGGGCCGGCGCTCGATATCGGCCGGTCCGATTTCGGGCTGGCGCTGGCGATCCAGAACCTGATGCTCGGCCTTGCCCAGCCCTTTGTCGGCGCGATCGCCGACAAGCATGGCGCGGGCCGCGTCACGCTGGCGGGCGCGCTGCTCTATGTCGCCGGCCTTGTCGGCGCGGCCTACGCCACCGACGCGATGGGCATCCACCTGACGCTGGGCTTCATGGTCGGCCTCGCCATGACCGGCGTCACCTTCACCGTGATGCTCGGCGCGGTCGGCCGCGTCGTCCCGCCCGAACGGCGGACGATGGCGTTCGGCATCGTCACGGCGGGCGGATCGGTGGGCCAGTTCCTGGTCGTGCCCGGCGCGCAGCTCCTGCTCGGCCAGCTCGGCTATCACATGGCGTTCATCGCGCTGGCGGGGCTGATCGGGCTGGCCGCCGTGCTCGCGATCGGCGTGGCCGGCAAGCCGCGCGCGCTGGACGCGGACGGCCCCGCGCAAAGCGTGGGCGAGGCGCTGCGCGAGGCGTCGGGCGTGCGCAGCTTCTGGCTGCTCAACGCCGGCTTCTTCGTCTGCGGCTTCCACATCGCCTTCATCGCCACGCATTTCCCCGCCTATCTGGCGGACAAGCAGATCCCGCCCGCGATCGGCGCGACCGCGCTGGCGCTGGTCGGGCTGTTCAACATCTTCGGATCCTATGCCTTCGGCCTGTCCGGGGATCGCTATCCCAAACATTATCTGCTCGCCGGCCTCTATGCCGCGCGGGGGCTGGTGTTCGTGCTGTTCCTGGCGCTGCCGCTCACCAATGTGACGGCGCTCGCCTTCGCGGCGGCGATGGGCTTCCTCTGGCTGGGCACGGTGCCGCTCACCAACGGGCTGGTCAGCCAGATCTTCGGCGTGCGGCATCTTTCCATGCTCGGCGGCATCGTCTTCCTCTCGCATCAGGTCGGCAGCTTCTTCGGCGCCTGGGCGGCGGGCTATATGTTCGATCTTATGGGATCGTACGACGCCGCCTGGATCGCCTCGATCGCGCTCGCTGCGATGGCCGCGCTCGTCCACCTGCCGATCCGCGACGCGCCGCTGGTGCGCCGCCCGCTTGCCGCATGACGCGGCGGGGCACGATCGTCGCCGCCGCGATCGCGGCGCCGCTGATCGCCACGGGCTGGCTGCTGTGGCGCAGCCAGGGCGTGATGATCTGGCTGCAGGGCGCAATCCTCTATTGCCTATGATGCCGCGTCGCTTGACGCGTTCGCGGGCGCGCCGCAAAGCACCAACATGAGCGACCAGACCTCCGCATCCAAACCGCGCAAGCAGAAGCGGTCCGAAACCGCCGATTTCATGATCTTCCTGCTCAAGCTGGGAATCTTCGTCTTCCTGTTCCGCAGCTTCTTCGCGGCGCCGTTCAACATCCCGTCCGAATCGATGATGCCGCGCCTGCTGGTGGGCGATTATCTGCTCGTCTCCAAATGGAGCTATGGCTATTCGCGCTATTCGCTGCCGTTCAGCGTACCGCTGATCCCCGGCCGCATCCTGGCGAGCACGCCCGAGCGCGGCGACGTGGTGGTGTTCAAGGCGCCCCCCTATCAGCGCCAGGATTATATCAAGCGCGTGATCGGCCTGCCGGGCGACCTGATCCAGGTGCGCGACGGCCAGGTGATCCTGAACGGCGCGCCGGTGCCGCGCGAACGGATCGCCGATTTCGTGCTGCCCGAAAAACCCTACAACAAATGCCTGACCGACGCGTCGATGGAGACGGTGGCGGGCGTCCGCCAGTGCCGCTACACGCGCTATCGCGAGACGCTGCCCAACGGGAAGAGCTATGAGGTGCTCGATACCACCCAAGGCACGGCGGGCGACGACACCCGCGTCTATACCGTACCCGAAGGCATGTTGTTCCTGATGGGCGACAATCGCGACCATAGCGCCGACAGCCGCTTCCCCGCGCGCGACGGCGAAGCGATCGGCATGGTGCCGGAAGCCAATCTGGTCGGCCGCGCCTGGATCAGCGTCTTCTCCACCGACGGTTCGGCATCGTGGCTGCTGCCATGGACCTGGTTCACCGCCGCGCGCTGGGAACGGATCGGGGAACGGTTCTGAGCGCGCCCGACCTTTCCGCCTGGGTTGAAGCCACGCTGGGCCACCGCCCGGCCGATCCCGCGCTGTTCGCGCGCGCGGTGACGCATGGCAGCCAGAGCACGACCAATTACGAGCGGCTGGAGTTCCTGGGCGATCGCGTGCTCGGCCTCGTCATGGCCGACTGGCTGTTCGAACGCTTCCCCGACGAACCCGAGGGCAAGCTTTCGCCTCGCTTCAACGCGCTGGTGGCGGGCGAGACCTGTGCCGAGGTCGCGCGGCGGATCGGGCTGGTGCCGCACATGCGGCTGGGCAAGCAGGCGCGCGACGACGGCGCCGCGCAAAGCGACAATATCTTGGGCGACATGGTGGAGGCGCTGATCGGCGCGCTGTGGCTGGAAGCGGGGCTGGACGCGACGCGCGCCTTCATCCGCCGCGCCTGGGCCGATCTGATCGACACGCAGACGAGCGCGCCGCGCCATCCCAAGTCCGCGCTCCAGGAATGGGCCGCCGCGCATAACCGCCGCCCGCCCACTTATACCGTCACCGATCGGTCCGGCCCGCATCACGCGCCGGTGTTCACCGTCACCGTCTCGATCGGCAAGCTGGCGGAGGCGAGCGCGACCGGCACCTCGAAGCAGGAGGCGGAGACCGCCGCCGCGAAAACGCTGCTGGCGAAGCTGAAATCAGGCGACTGACGCCCGCCCGCGTGGGTTGATCGCACCCTCTTCCTTGCCTCGCGCGCGGTTTCGCGCGAAGGCGGGTTCCGTGAACGACATCAATCAACAACGTTGCGGCCTCGTCGCCGTGGTCGGCGCCCCCAATGCGGGCAAGTCGACATTGGTCAACGCGCTCGTCGGGCAGAAGGTGGCGATCGTCAGCCCGAAGGCGCAAACGACGCGCACCCGGCTGATGGGCGTCGCCATCGACGGCGCCAATCAGATCATGCTGGTCGATACGCCCGGCATCTTCGAACCGAAGCGGCGGCTGGACCGCGCGATGGTCGCCGCCGCATGGGGCGGCGCGCAGGATGCGGACCTGATCGCGCTGGTCGTCGATTCGAAGGCCGGTCTCGGCCCCAAGGTGTCGAGCATCGTAGACGTGCTGAAGGGCCGCTCCGAACGCAAGATCCTGATCCTCAACAAGGTCGACATCGCGGACAAGGCACGGCTGCTCGTCCATGCCGAGCGGCTGAACGCGCAGCTCGGTTTCGACGAGATCTTCATGATCAGCGCGACGACGGGCGACGGCCTGTCCGACCTCAAATCCGCGCTGGGCGCGGCGATGCCCGAGGGGCCGTGGCATTTCCCCGAGGATCAGGTGTCCGACGCGACCGACCGGATGCTCGCGGCCGAAGTGACGCGCGAGCAGCTCTACCTCCAGCTCCATGCGGAGCTGCCCTATGCCTGTGTCGTCGAAACCGAGAAATACGAGGAACGCAAGGACGGATCGGTCGAGATCCACCAGCAGATCCTGGTCGGGCGCACCAGCCAGCGCGCGATCATCCTCGGCAAGGGCGGCCAGCGGCTGAAGGAGATCGGCAGCCGCGCCCGCGCCGAGCTGTCGACGCTGCTGGGCGTGCGCGTCCATCTGTATCTGCACGTCAAGGTGAAGCCCGATTGGGAAGAGGATCGCGGCGTCTACCGCGATATCGGGCTGGACTGGGTCGACTGACGCAGCGCTTTAGCGCGCCCGCCATTCAGCCGTTCGGTTTTCAGCCGGTCAGAATTTAAGGACGATCGTTCCGATCAACGCGACCCAGGCAATGGCCGCGAAGGTGCCAATCAGAATGCAATCGCCTTGCCGGCGCAACAATGAGCGCATCTATCCTCGTCCCCAGACTATTTTGGGGATAGTTTCCCTATTCGTACGGAAATGCAAGCCCAATGAATCGCCGAAGGGTATCGCCGTCATGACGTCGGGCCCCGCGCGGCGCCCGATCACGCCGGGCGCGCGGCGAGCAGGCCCTCCACCCATTGCGGCACCAGCATGCTCGCCGGCCCCTGGCGCGTCTCCTCGAACAGGAAGCTGCCGGCCGAGGGATCGAGGTTGAGTTCGAGCGTGCGGGCGCCATGGTGCCGCGCGGTCTGGACGAAGCCGGCGGCGGGATAGACCGCGCCCGAGGTGCCGATCGAAACGAAGAGGTCCGCCATCGCCAGCGCGCGCTCGATCCGCTCCATTTCGTAAGGCATCTCGCCGAAAAAGACGATGTCGGGGCGCAATGCCGGCGTGCCGCAACCGCCGCAGCGCCGCCCCTGCCCCATCGGCCCGTCCCAGGGCTCCGCCCGCCCGCACGCCGCGCACAGCGCCGATCGCAGCTCGCCATGCATGTGCAGCAGCCGCCGGGCGCCCGCGCGTTCGTGCAGGTCGTCGACATTCTGGGTGACGATCAGCAGTTCGCCCGGCCATTCGGCGTCGAGCCGCGCCAGCGCGTCATGCGCGGGATTGGGCGAGACCGTCGCGAGCGCGGCGCGGCGCGCATCGTAGAAACGGTGCACCGTGTCGGGATCGCGCGCCAGCGCCTGGGGCGTGCACACATCCTCCACCCGATGCCCTTCCCACAGCCCGTCCGGCCCGCGAAAGGTGGCGAGCCCGCTTTCGGCGGAAATCCCGGCGCCGGTGAGGATGACGATGTTGCGAATGTCGGACATGGCGCCGGGATAGACGATCGGCGCATCGCCGCAAAGGCGCGGGGCGGCTTCACGCCCGGTCAAATCACATGCAGGATTTTCGATCTTTGAAAACATCGAGCCTAAGCGACTGAACTATAGCGATTTTCATCGATCCTAATGTTCGTCAGATGGTGGAGGACTCATCGCCTGCGATCATGCCGATCATACCCGCCCCGTCGCGCCATGAACGCCGCCCAAAGGCCGAAATCCTTGGCTTTCAACGGATTTTCGGCATTGCACAATAAAGCGCGTTTAGCACTTGACGCCCATTCTTCAAATTGAGAAAAAGTTTTCAGAATCGAAAATGCGCCAGTCTCACAACAGGGGTGAGCGGCCAGAGGAGGCTTGATCGGCGTAAAATCGAAAAAGGGGGAAAATCATGATGAACAAGATCGTTTCGGCCGACAGGCGCCGCGCCGCTGGCGCGATGATGGCGGGCACGGCCCTCGCCGGGGATTTCGGAGTGCAGCGGCTTTCTCGCTCGCTCATGATGCTCGCGGCGGGCGCCGCGCTGGGCATCGCGGGACAGGCCCATGCGCAGCAGCCGCAAGCCGCCGAGCCAGAGGTTGAACAGGGCGCCGACATCATCGTCACCGGCTCGCAGATCGCCCGCACCGGCTTCGATACGCCAACCCCCGTCACCGTCGTCAGCACCGCCGATTTCGAACGCGTCGGCGCGCCCAACATCGCCGATGCGCTGAACCAGCTTCCCGCGCTGAAGGCGAGCGTCACCCCCGAAGCGACGACGAACCTGTCGAAACTGTCGGGCGGCAACTATCTCGATCTTCGCGGCCTCACCTATCTGCGCACGCTGACGCTGGTCGACGGCAAGCGCCCGACGCCGTCGTCGCCCGAAGGCGTCGTCAACATCAACAACGTCCCGCAATCGGTGATCAGCGGCGCCGAAGTCGTGACCGGCGGCGCATCGGCCGCCTATGGTTCGGACGCCGTCGCCGGCGTCGTCAACTTCAAGATCGACCACAAGCTTCAAGGCGTGCGGGCAAGCGGCCAGTACGGCCTCAGCGACTATGGCGACAACAAGAGCTATCTCGGCAGCTTCGCGGCGGGCACCAGCTTCGCCGACGGCCGAGGCCACATCATCGTCGGCGGCGAAATCGCGGGCAGCAAGGGCATTCCCGACTATGCCGGCCGCGAATGGGGCGACTATGCGGTCATCACCAACCCCGCGAGCACCACCACCAATGGCGAACCGACCTTCGTGCTCGTCAACCAGCCGCGCAGCTCGATCGCGTCCTATGGCGGCCTGATCAACAGCGCCACCGGCAACGGCACTGCGCTGCTGCGCGGCACCCAGTTCCTGCGCGGCGGCCAGACCTCCGCGTTCAACTATGGCACGGTGCAGAGCGCCAACTCGCATTCGGGCGGCGACGGCGTCTGCGGCATCTGCGACGCGGTGCTGAAGCAGCCCTATGAACGCTGGTCGGCCATCGCATCGGGCGAGTTCGAATTCTCGGACGCGGCGACGCTCTACGCCACGGGCAGCTATGCGCGTTCGGACATCAAGAACGCACCCTCGATCACCGGCAACGATCAGATCACGATCCAGCGCGACAACGTCTATATCCCGACATCGGTGCGCAACATCCTGAACGCCAACCCGACGATCACCAACTTCGTGATGGGCCGCGCCCTTCAGGATTATGCGCGCGGCTATATCAACAAGAAGGCGACCAACTGGCAGGGCATCATCGGCCTGCGCGGCAATATCGGCGGCGGATGGAGCTATGACGCGTCCTATGCCTATGGCAAGGCGCGCGACTATACCGACTTCGCCGGCGCCCGCATCACCGCCAACTGGCAGCGCGCCGTCGACGCGATCGACGATCCGCGCACGCCGGGCGTGGTCGATCCGATCTGCCGCTCGACCTTGACCGATCCGACCAATGGCTGCGTTCCGCTCAACCTGTTCGGCGAGATCCTGCCCGGCGAGCAGACGGCCGCGCTCGATTACATCACGGGCAATTCGATCCGCGACTGGCACATGAAGCAGCAGACCGCCGACTTCATCATCCGCGGCGCCCCCTTCGAGCTTCCCGCCGGTCCGTTCGCCATCGCAGCGGGCGTCCACTGGCGCAAGTTCGATGTGGACGTGAAGGCGGATGCGCTTTCGGCAAGCCGCCCGGGCGGCGCCACCGTGTTCCGTGTCGGCAACACCATTCCCTTCTCGGGCACCGAGGAAGTGAAGGAAGCTTTCGGCGAAATCCTGATCCCGATCTTCCGCGATCAGCCCTGGGCCAAGAATTTCGACCTGAACCTTGCCGGCCGTATCACCGACTATCGCACGTCGGGCCAGGTGGAGACCTGGAAGATCGGCGCCAACTACACCGTCAACGACGTCGTCCGCCTGCGCGCCACGCGCTCGCGCGACATCCGCGCGCCCAACATCCAGGAACTGTTCGCCCAGGGCCAGACGCTGATCTACACGATCACCGACTCGGCGCGCGGCGAGAACTATTCGGTTTCCGGCACCTCGTCGGGCAACCCGTTCCTGAAGCCGGAGATCGCGAACACCTTCACCGGCGGCCTGGTGCTGTCGCCGGCGCGCAACCTCCAGATCTCGCTCGACTATTACAATATCAGCATCGAGGGCGCGGTCGCGGCGCTCAGCGCGCAGCAGATCATCACGCGATGCAACGATCAGGCCGATGCCGGTGCCTGCTTGCTCATCACGCGTGAAGCCGGCGGCGGCCGCATCTCCGGCGTGAAGCTGGCGCCGGTCAACTTCCAGTCGATCAAGACCGAGGGCATGGATATCGAGGCGCGCTACCGGACCAACTTCTGGAACGGTGCCCTCGACCTGCGTGTGCTCGCCAACTACGTCAACAAGCTGACGCTGATCGGCGATGGCGGCGTGAAGACCGAAATGGCGGGCGCGCTGTCGCAGGTGTTCATCGATGGCGTCAATGGATCGCCGCATGTGCGCATCACCGCCAATGCCGGCTACAGCACCGATCAGTATAATGTGAACCTGACCGGCCGCTGGGTGGGCGGCGGCATCGTCACCCGCGACAAGCCGGCGGCGACCAAGCCCTATCCCGCGCAGATCACCGACAAGCTCTATGTCAAAGGCCGGCTTTATCTCGACCTTTCGGGCGAGGTGACGCTGTTCCGTCCGGCGGGCGGCGACAGCAAGATCGCGCTGTTCGGTTCGATCCTGAATCTGCTCAACACCGATCCGCCGATCACCGGTTACGACTGGGCGACGGCGCGTCACGTCTATGACGTGGTCGGCCGGCAGTTCATCGGCGGCGTTCGCGTCGCTTTCTGAGCCCGCGCGGCGACTGAACGTTCCAGGGCACGGATGCGTCGGCATTCCGTACCCTGGCAAGAAGTGACTGGAGTCCGCGGTCTGCCCCCATGGGCGGCGGATCCATTCCCCGGCGGCGGCTTCGGCCGCCGCCTTTTTTGTGTCCGGTTGCGGATGCCCGCGATGTCGCCCATGAAGCAGCCGACACACGGGCACGCGGGACAGGACAGCATGATACGGATCGGAATCATCGGAAGCGCGGGGCGGATGGGCAAGGCCATCGCCGATGCGGTCGCCGTCGCGGGTGCGACGCTGGCGGGCGGCATCGATGCGGGCGGTGACGCACTGGAACTCGCGCGGGCCAGCGACGTGCTCGTCGATTTCTCGGTGCCCAGGGCGCTGGTCGGCAATGTCGGCGCGGCGGTGGCGGCGGGCGTGCCGATCGTCATCGGCACCACCGGGCTGGGGCCGGACGATCACCAGACCGTCGACGACGCCGCGCGCCATGTCGCGGTGCTGCAGACCGGCAACACCTCGCTCGGCGTCACGCTGCTCGCGGCGCTCGTCCGCCAGGCGGCGGAACGGCTGGGGCCGGACTGGGATATCGAGATCGCCGAGATGCACCATCGCCACAAGGTTGACGCGCCGTCGGGCACCGCGCTGCTGCTGGGGCAGGCCGCAGCCGAAGGGCGCGGCATCGATCTGGCCGCCAACAGCGATCGCGGCCGCGACGGCATGACCGGCGCGCGCGCGGAGGGGCATATCGGCTTCGCGGCATTGCGCGGCGGATCGGTCGCGGGCGACCATTTCGTCATCTTCGCGGGCGAGGGTGAGCGCGTCGAACTCAATCACCGCGCCGAAAGCCGGGAGATCTTCGCGCGCGGCGCGGTACGCGCGGCGCTGTGGCTGGCGGGCAAGCCGGCCGGCCGCTACCGCATGGCGGACGTGCTCGGCCTGTGAAAAAGGCCGATATCTTCGAATTCTTCTCGCGCCTGCACGAGGATAATCCCGCGCCCGAGACCGAGCTCGAATATGTCAACACCTACACATTGCTCGTCGCGGTCGTGCTGTCGGCGCAGGCGACCGACGCGGGCGTCAACAAGGCCACGCGCCGCCTGTTCCAGGAGGTGACGACGCCCGAGGAGATGGTCGCGCTCGGTGAGGCGGGGCTGAAACAGCACATCAAGACGATCGGCCTGTTCAACGCCAAGGCGAAGAACGTGATCGCCCTGTCCGAAATGCTGATCGCCGATCATGGCGGAGAGGTGCCGGCGGACCGCGACGCGCTGGAACGCCTGCCGGGAGTCGGCCGCAAGACCGCCAATGTCGTGATGAACACCGCGTTCGGGGCGGAGACATTCGCGGTCGACACGCATATCTTCCGCATCTGCAACCGCACCGGGCTGGCGCCGGGCAAGACGGTGCTCGCGGTGGAAAAGGGACTGGAGAAAAAGACGCCCCAGCCCTTCCGCCTGCCCGCGCATCACCTGCTGATCCTGCACGGCCGCTATGTCTGCAAGGCGCGCAAGCCCGAATGCTGGCGATGCATCGTCAGCGACCTTTGCGCGTTCAGGCCAAAGACACCTCCGCCGGCGCACGCTCGCGGATGAGCAGGAAAGGACGAGTCGTGAAACGCGCTATCATCTTCGCCGCCGCCGCCTTCGCCGTCACCGCCACATTCGGCGCCGGATCCGCCCAGGCCCGCAAGGATCGGGGCGCCATCCCGGACGCGACGCCGGCGGGCAAGGCGCAAAGCTGCATCCCGATCCAGCAGATCCGCGAAACCCGCGTCCATGGCGACAGGACCATCGATTTCCACATGTCCGGCGGCAAGGTCTATCGCAACACCCTGCCCTATGACTGCGCGTCGCTGGGTTTCGAGGAACGCTTTTCCTACCAGACCTCGATCAGCCAGCTCTGCTCCACCGACATCATCACGGTGATCCGCACGCCGATCTCGGTTTCCGGCCCAAGCTGCGGGCTGGGCCAGTTCCAGCCGGTCACGCTGGCGAAGAGCAAAGCCGGGCGCTGAAAATCCCTCGCCAAGCGCGCAAGGCTTTGCTAAGCGCCCCGAAGCTTGCCGCCCGGCGTGCATGCACCCATAGCTCAGCTGGATAGAGCGCTGCCCTCCGAAGGCAGAGGCCAGAGGTTCGAATCCTCTTGGGTGCGCCACCCCGTATACCGTGCGGAAGATCCGCAATTCCGATCATGATCGCGCCCGAATAGAAGCGGAGCCGCGCCGGATCATGGCCGGCGATGCCCAATGGAAAACCGGCCGCCGCCAAGTCACGCGAAAGAACGCCCCCTTGCGCGGGCGCCTTGCATCTTCGGCGAATCTGGACATCATGGGCGCGGAATCGCGGGGGTAGAATGCGTATTCCAGTTTCGATTGCTCTGGCGGTACTGATCGCACACGGCCCCGCCCATGCCCAGAAGGATCAGATCCAGCGCGGGCCGGCGCCGGCCTGGGCCGTTCCATCCGAACTCATGCCCGTGCCGGAGAATCCCGGCGGCCTCGTCTTCGTGCGCCGGCAGGACGCGCTGATCCATCTGGGGGACAAGGGGCAGGCGCAATATCTCGGCTATCGCATCAGGATCCTGCACCCGAACGCGCTCCAGCTCGGCAATCTGTCGATCGGCTGGAACCCCATGTCCGGCAAGCCGACAGTGCACGCCATCAAGATCCATCGCGCGGGCGAGACGATCGACGTTCTGGCGAAGGCGTCGTTCGAGATCCTGCGCCGTGAGGATCAACTCGAAGCCGCCCAGATCGACGGCAACCTGACCGCGGTGCTTCGCGTCGCCGATCTGCGCGTCGGCGACGAGCTGGAATTCGGCCTGACCATCCCCACGAACGATCCCACGCTGGGCAACAACAGCGCCGGCCTGCTCCTGCTCGGCCCCGATCCCGCCCCCGGCCGTTTCCGGCTGGGGCTGAGCTGGGACAAGAGCCGGAATCCCAATCTGAAGATGACGCGGGACATGACGGACATCGCGCAGAAGAGTGAGCGGAACGTCGAATTCCGATTCGACAATCCGGCGCTGCTGATCCCGCCGCCGTATCGCGCCACTTCGCGCCGCTCTACGCCAAGGCGGCGGCGCTTCCCGGCGCATCGCCGATCAAGCGCGAGGCGGGCCGCATCGCCGCCGCGCATGCCGACGCGCTCGACCGCGCGAGCGCGGCGCTGAAGCTGGTGCAGCAGGACGTCCGCTACATCTATGTCGGCCTCAACGGCGGAAACCTGACGCCCGCCACGGCGGACGAGACCTGGCAGCGCCGCTATGGCGATTGCAAGGGCAAGACCGTGCTGCTGCTGGCGCTGCTCGCCGAACTGGGGATCGAAGCCGAACCCGTGCTCGTCAACAACAGCGGCGGCGATGACGGGCTGAACGAGCGACTGCCCAATCCCGGCATGTTCGATCATGTGATCGTGCGGGCGCGGATCGGCGGCGCGACCTATTGGCTGGACGGCACGCTTCCGCCCGTCGCTCCGCCGGCCGCCACGCCGGTATTCCGCTATGGCTGGGTGCTGCCACTCAACCAGCGGGGCGGTTCGCTCGAGCATCTCGAATGGCCGCCGGCCAGGCGCCCCGACGAGATCAGCCTTTACGAGATCGATGCGCGCACGGGCTTCGACCAGCCGGCGCGGATGACGAACACCACCATCATGCGCGGCATCGCCGGGCTCCAGCAGCAGGTCCAGTTCTCCGGCCTGACCAACGATCAACTGCTGAGCGGCCTGCGCCAGCAGCTTGTCGGCAATTGGTGGCGGACGGTGGACGAAGTCAAATGGCGCTACGATCAGAAGGCCGGCGCGAGCGTGCTGACGATCAGCGGCACAGCGCAGGTGGACTGGGAGGATGACGGCGAAGGCGCCAAATCGCTGGCGCTGCCCGGCGGCGGCTTCAGCCCGCCCGAGCGACGGTCGCGGCCCTCCGACCAGAATCAGGAAGTGCCCTTCTACAGCAAGCCCGAATTCGATTGCCATGTGACGACGGTTCGCCTGCCGACCGCGACAAAGGCGGCCGACTGGTCGACCAAGCCCAGTTACGACACGCTCATGTTCGGCAGAAACTATTATCGCGCCTTCGAAATCCGCGACGATTCGATCCGGATGATCCGCGGCTCGCGTGTCGACAGCCCGGAAATCGACGCAGGCACCGCGAAGCGCGACAATGGCCGCATCCCGGACTTCGACAACAGCATGGGCTGGATCTCCTACGACCCGGCCAGCCGCAACGCCCCGGCCGGCGACCAGAAAAGCGTGCCGGCCACCTATGATATCGACTGGACGGCCGACACGGTCCCCTGCCTCTCCCCCGCCGCGCTGCGCTGAATCGCGGGCGCATCAGGGGCGCGGCGGCGGTGTCCCGGACACACGCGCCACGGCCCTGATGCAGCCGATCGCGTCCTGAGCGGCGGGGGAAAGGCGGGCGCCCCGGCGCGTGGTGATGCCGATCGTCGCGGCGGTGGCGTCGAGCGTGATCGGCAGGATCGAGACCTGCCTCATCGCCGCCTCGCGCGCGGCGAGCGGGCGGGGATAGAATGCGACATAGCCATGGTCGCGGATCAGCAGCGCATTGGCGAGCAGCGACACCGATTCGATGGCGTGGCGCGGCGGATCGAGCCCCTGTGCCCTGAACGCGGCCTCCACCGGCGCGCGCAGCGTCGATCCCGCGATCGGCAGGATCCAGCGTTCCGCCATCAGGGCGCGCAGCGCCAGCCGGGGCGCCGAACGCGCGCCGTGATCGGGGCCGGCGACGACACAGGCGACATCATCGACCAGCGCTTCCTGCGCCAGCCCATCCAGATCGCCGGACGGAGACAATCGCCCGACCACGAAATCGAGCTCGCCGCCGCGCAGCAGCGGCAGCAGCCGATCGTTCGTCGCCTCGACCAGCGAGACCGACAGGCGCGGGCGCTCCGCCCTGAGCCGCGCGATCGCGAGCGGCAGCAATTCCACCATCGCGGCGGCGAGCCCGCCGATCGCGACCTGCCCGCCCAGCCCGTCGCGCAGATCGTCGACCTCCTCGCCCGCATGCGCGAGCTGCGACAGGATGATCCGGCCATGGCCGATCAGCGCCTCTCCGAAGATCGTCGCCCGTGCGCCCCGGCTCGTCCGCTCGAAGATCGGCGCGCCGATCATCGCCTCCGCTTCCTGAAGCGTCTTGGTGATGGCGGGCTGGCTGAGATGGAGCGCCCGCGCCGCGCCGATCAGGTTGCCCGCATCGGCGATCGCGATGATCGCGCGGAAATGCCGGAGCGAAAGCGCCCTGGTCGAATGCGACAATGGCCCGCCTTTCGATAAGCAATGATTATCAGCTGGCATCGATCATAAACCAATATTGATGGCCGGCACAGGCGCGGCGCTTGCCATTTCGTGAATTGCGCTATCACCAATCGCCATTTGCGGGCCGAAGCCGCCGGGTCCATCGGAGCATTTTGCACGGGAGCCCGCACCGATGCCGCACGACGACAATCTGACGGCGGATCGCGCCACCTTCGTCACCCATCTCGAATGCGCCTATACCGGCGAACGATACGAGGCGGATCGGCTGCACGGCCTGTCCCGCGCGGGAAAGCCGCTGCTCGTGCGCTACGACCTCGCCGGCGTGGCGAAGACGATGACGCCATCCGCGCTCGCCGCGCGCCCGGCCGACCTGTGGCGCTATCGCGAGCTGCTGCCGGTGCGCCAAACCCGCAATGTCGTCAGCCTTGGGGAGAATGCGACGCCGATCCTGCCGCTGCGCGCGATCGGGCGCGAACTGGGCGCGGACGCGCTCTGGGTGAAGGATGAAGGGCGGTTGCCCACCGGATCGTTCAAGGCGCGCGGCCTAGTGATGGCGATCTCGATGGCGAAGGAACTCGGGGTGACGGCGATCGCGATGCCCACCAACGGCAATGCCGGATCGGCCGCCGCCGCCTATGCCCGCCAGGCCGGGATCGAGGCGGTGATCTTCTGCCCCGCCGACACGCCCGAGATCAACGTGCGCGAGATCGCGGCGCAGGGCGCGCGCGTCTATCGCGTGAACGGCCTGATCGACGATTGCGGCAAGCTGGTCGCACAGGGCACGAAGGAACATGGTTGGTTCGATCTTTCGACCCTGAAAGAACCATATAGGATCGAAGGCAAGAAGACGATGGGGCTGGAACTGGCCGAACAGCTCGGCTGGCGGCTGCCGGACGCGATCTTCTACCCCACCGGCGGCGGCACCGGGCTGATCGGCATGTGGAAGGCGTTCCAGGAGCTTGAGGCGATCGGCCTGATCGGTTCGGAGCGCCCCCGGATGATCGCGGTGCAGGCGGCGGGATGCGCGCCGATGGTCCGCGCCTTCGAAGCGGGCGAGCGCCACGCCGTGCGCTGGGAGGGCGCGGAGACGATCGCGTCGGGCATCCGCGTGCCGCAGGCGGTGGGCGATTTCATGATCCTGGACGCGGTGCGCGAAAGCGGCGGATGCGCGATTGCGGTGCCCGACGAGGCGATCGCGGCGGCGGTCGACGAGGTGGGCGGCAAGGAAGGCATTTTGCTCTGCCCCGAAGGCGGCGCGACCTATGCCGCCTATCGCCGGGCGCTCGCCGAGGGCATTGTCGGCGCGGATGAACGCGTGCTGCTGTTCAACTGCGCCACCGGCCTCAAATATCCGATGCGGGACCGCTCGATCCTGCTTTGACCGCCATCCGCGCTTTGCGCTTGCCAAGCGCGCGGAAACGAAGAAGATTTCGAAACCATCGGCGCCGTAAAGAGGACGCATGGCTTCGCGATCGCTCCTGTCGCTCCCCTCGCTCGCGCTCCTGCTGCTGTCGCTGCTGCTGGGCGCGTGCGAGAAGCGGGCGGAACTGGAACCGCCGCCGCGCCTGACCGACGATTTCACGCCGCCCAAGCCGTCCTCGACGATCAGCGTGCCCGTCCGCTTCGATCTCGATCGGCTGCAGGCCGATATCAACCGCATGGCCCCGGCGGCGCTGTGGTCGATCGACGAACGCACCACCTGCATCCCGCCCGCGCGCGTCACCATCTGCGTGAAGCACGAACGCAAGTGCAAGGGCGAGGAATGCCGCAACGTACCCTGCAAGATCGGGGTCGAGCGGCTGCGCGTTTCCCCGCCGATCAGTTGCCGCATCGTCGGCCGCGTGACGCGCGGCCCGATCCGGCTGAGCGGCAAGGGATCGGTGATCGCGCTCGCCATGCCCGTTCATGCCGAGATCCAGGCGCGCGACGTCGGCGGCGTGATCAAGCGCGAGACCGCGACCGGATCGGCGCTGGTGCGCGCCACCGTCCGCCTGGGCATCGACGGCAAATGGGGCCCGACCGCGAAGGTCGATCTCGATTATGACTGGACCGATCCGCCCGGCATCGATTTTCTGGGCCAGCGCATCCGCTTCGCCCGCCGCGCCGATCGCGAACTGCAAAAGGTGATCGTCGGGCTGGAACGCGATCTGCCCCGCGCCTTTCCCAGGGGCGCGCTGCGGCGCGGCATCGCCGATGCCTGGCGCGACGCGTTCACGACGATCGAGCTCAACCGCGAACGCCCGCCCGCCTGGATGCGGATCACGCCGCAGGGCGTGGGGTTCGAGGGATACCGGATCGCCGGCCGCACGCTGGAGGCGCGGATCGCGGCGCGCGCGATCACCGAAACCTTTGTCGGCGGCCGCCCCGAAAACCCCTTCCCCACACCATTGCCCGCGCCACTCAGGGAACGGCCGCAGGGCGGGCTCAATTTCCATATCCCGGTGATGGCCGATTATCGCGAGCTGGAACCCGTGCTGAAACGCGCGCTCGACAAGCTGGCGCGCAAGCCGATCACGCTCGAGACCATCGGCCCGGTCACCGTCGCCTTTGGCGGGGTCAGCATCCACCCCACCACCGGCGGACGGCTGGCGGTGGGCATAGAGGCCTCGGCGGACGCGGTGCGCGGCCCGCTATCGGCGACACGCGGCAAGGTGTGGCTGACCGGTCTGCCCTATAACGAGCCCGGATCGGAGGTGGTGCGCGTGCGCGACCTGCAGATCTACGGACAGACCGATCGCGCGGTGATCGATCTCCTCGCCCGGCTGTTCCTCGACAAGACGGTGATCGCGACGATCGAGGCCGGGCTCGTCCAGGATTTCGGCAAGGATTATCAGAAGGTGGTGACCGCCGCGCGCAAGGCGATCGCCGAGCGCCGCGAAAAGGGCTTTCTGCTGAAGGCGGAAATCCAGCACGCGCAGCACGGCCGCGTCCACGTGACCGGATCGGGCCTCTACATGCTGACCGAGGTGACGGGCACCGCGACGATCAGCCGGCTGCCTTAGGGTTGAGCTGGCATGGGCAACTGCGTCAGGATAGCGTGCGAACCCCTTCACCGTTCGGGCTGAGCCTGTCGAAGCCCTGTCCTTCTACCGCGGTGCCAAGGAAAGGCAGGGCTTCGACAGGCTCAGCCCGAACGGCTGGGGGGCGCTGATGCGCCATCCCGCCGCCGGCTCCGGCGCAGGCCAGACCTCACCGCTCGCAGCGCGCGACGCGGAAGCTGAGCGCGTCGCTTCCCGCCTCGGTGATGCCCAATATCGCCTCGGGCACGATCGGCTGCGATCCGGTGTCGAGCACCGCCTCTCCGCCCGTGCCGTCACGGCCATAGGAGAGGATCCAGCCCGTCTGCGTGCGGCGGAGATGGCCGAGCCGGTCGGGCTCGTTGGGCCAGTAGCGGCGGACCGTGGCATGTTTGGGGTTGGAGCGGAATTCGCCCAGGTCGATCCGCCCGGCATCGTCGAGCGGCAGGCGCAGCAGATAGGCGCGCACCGCCGATCCGTTCGGGTATCCGGGCGTTTTCGCGAGTTCCAGGCGGACGGTCTTCCAGCTCATATCCTCCGGCATGCCCGAGCGGCGGCCGCCGCGTAATACGGATAGATACGGAGGCTCCGGCACGGCCGATGCGACCGCGCGCGCACGCCATGCGTTTCCGTAAAGATGCGTAGAGACGCGCCGATGGCGGGCACGATATCTTGTCGCCATCGCCGCCTTTCGATGGAGATGCGCCATGAAATCGATCCTGCTGCACGTTCAGACCGATCCGGGACTGGCATCGCGCCTGGACTTCGCGATCGACCTCGCCCAGGCGACCGGCGCGCATATCCGCTGCGCGCAGATCACCCCGTTCGACCGCTTCGTGGGCATCGACACCTTTGGCGGCGTCCATGTGTCCGAAGTGATGCTGGAGGAACTGCGCGAGGCCGAGCAACTGGAGCGCGCGCGGGTCGAGACGCGCCTCGCCCAGGAGGGGCTGTCGTGGGACTGGACCAGCCAGGACGGCGATATCGCCCATATGCTGATGGCGCTGGGCCGCCTGTCCGACGTGATCATCGTCAGCCGCGCCGATCTGGGCGGCAATGTGCTGACCCGGCCCGACGATATCGTGAGCGATGTCGCCATCCATTCGCGCACGCCGGTTTTCTCGGTGCCGCACGACCGGGGCTATTTCGAGGCGGGCCGCGCCGTGGCGATCGCCTGGAACGGATCCTATGAAGCCGCGCACGCGCTGCGCTCGGCGGTGCCGCTGCTCCGCCTCGCCGGCGCGGTCCATCTGATCGAGGTGGGCCAGCCGGACGAGGACTTCCCCGCGATTCTGGCCGCCGCCTATCTCCAGCGCCATGGCGTCACCGCGAAGCTGGCGGCGGTCGACGCGCCGGCGGGCGGCATCGGCCAGGCGCTGCGCGACACCGCCTCGGCGGTGGATGCCGGTTATCTCGTCATGGGCGCCTATGGCCATTCGCGGCTGCGCGAGGCGATCCTGGGCGGGGTGACGCGCGATCTGATCGCCCATGCGCCGCTGCCGCTGTTCCTTGCGCATTGAGCGGCACGATTTCGTGTTTAGAAGGAGGGCGTGAGCACGGGCCGAACCATCAGCGAAGCGCATCTGCGCTCGATCCTTTCCACCGTGCCCGACGCCATGGTCGTCATCGACAATCGCGGCCTGATCCTGTCGTTCAGCAGCGCGGCGGAGGCGATGTTCGGCTATGCCGAGCATGAGGTGGTGGGCGAGGATGTCAGCATCCTGATGCCATCGCCCGATCGCGAGCGGCATGACGGCTATCTGGAACGCTATCACCACACCGGCGAACGGCGCATCATCGGGATCGGCCGCGTGACGACCGCGCGGCGGCGCGACGGATCGACCTTCCCGATCGAACTGTCGATCGGCGAGGCGCGGTCCGAGGACGGGCAGATCTTCACCGGTTTCATCCGCGACCTGACCGAACGGCAGAAGACCGAGCGCCGGCTTCAGGACCTGCAGGGCGAGCTCACCCATGTCTCGCGCGTGAGCGCGATGGGCACGCTTGCCGCAGCACTCGCGCACGAGCTCAACCAGCCGCTGACCGCCATCGCCAATTATATGGAGGGCGCGCGCGACCTGGTCGGCGCCACCGATCCCGAAACCATCGCGATGATCCGCGAGGCGCTGGACGAGGCGGCGCAGCAATCGGTGCGCGCCGGGCAGATCGTGCGCCGGCTGCGCGAATTCATCGCGCGCGGCGAGGCCGAGAAACGCATAGAGAGCCTGAGCAAGCTGGTGACCGAGGCCAATGCGCTGGCGCTGGTCGGCGCGGGCGAACAGGGCATCGAGGTGACGGTGTCGCTCGATCCGTCCGCCGATCAGGTGCTGGTCGATCGCATCCAGGTGCAGCAGGTGCTGCTCAACCTGATCCGCAACGCGATCGAGGCGATGCACGACGCGCCCGTCCGCCGGCTGGAGATCACGTCGCGCGCCGAGGGCGAATCGCTGGTCCATATGATGGTGGCGGACAGCGGCGGCGGGCTCGATCCCGACGTTGCCGCGCGCCTGTTCGAACCCTTCCTGAGCACCAAGGATGGCGGCATGGGGCTGGGCCTGTCGATCTGCCGCACGATCATAGAGGCGCAGGGCGGGCGGATATGGGCCGAACCCTCGCCGCTGGGCGGCACCGCCTTTCACTTCACGCTGATCGCCAGCACGCCCGTGGAGGCCGCGAATGACTGAGAAGATCGTCTATCTGGTCGATGACGAGGACGCGATCCGCCGTTCGGCGGGCTTCATGCTGCGCACCTCCGGCCACAAGGTGGAGACCTTCGAATCGGGCGACGCCTTCCTGAAGGCGGCGAGCGGCCTGCCCGCCGGCTGCGTGCTGCTCGACATCCGCATGCCCGGCACCGACGGCATGGAAGTGCAGGCGCAGTTGAACGCGCAGGGCGTCTCGATGCCGGTGGTGATCATGACGGGCCATGGCGACATCAACCTGGCGGTGCGCGCGATGAAGGCCGGCGCGGTCGACTTCATCGAGAAGCCCTTCGAAAAGGCGGTGCTGATGTCCGCGCTCGAACAGGCGTGGCAAAGGCTCGAACAGTCGGACCGGCGGCTGCTCCGCGCGGAGGAAGCCGCCACGCGCCTGAAGGTGCTGACGCCACGCGAACGCGACGTGCTCGACGGGCTGGTCGAGGGGCTGCCGAACAAGACCATCGCCTATGATCTGGGGATCAGCCCGCGCACCGTGGAGATCCACCGCGCCAATGTGATGGCCAAGCTGGAGGTGAAAAGCCTGTCCGAAGCGCTGCGCATCGCGTTCGCGGCGGCGGACGCGGCGGCCGGATAGGAGCGACTGGAACCAGGTTTATCGATTTGATCGCCCCCGGCGCAGTTTGTACCTGTGGCGGTGATGAACATCCGGGTCGACAATTCGGGAACCGCCGTGGCGCTGGCGCCGGCGCTGATCGTGGAAGACGATCAGGCGATGCAACGCCGGCTGACCGGCCTGCTCGCCGGCATCGCGGGGGCCGACAGCCCGATCGCGGTGGCCGGCAGCCTGGCGGCGGCGCGGCGGCTGATCGACGAGACCCGCTTCGCCTTCGCGCTGGTCGATATCGGCCTGCCCGACGGCGATGGCCGCGATCTGATCGCCTGGCTGCACGATCATCGGCCGGCGATGACGGTGGTGGTGATTTCGGCCTGGGGCGACGACGCGGTCGTGCTCGCGGCGCTCAAGTCGGGCGCGATCGGCTATCTGCTGAAGGAACGCGAGGATAGCGAGCTCGCCTTGTGGCTGCGCAGCATCGAGCGCGGCGGCGCGCCGATCGATCCGCTGATCGCGCGCCGCATCCTCACCCTGCTGCCCGCCCAGCCGCCCGCGCGCAGGAACGAGCCAGCGACCGACCTGCACCTGACCGCGCGGGAGCGCGAGATATTGGAGCTGGTCTCGCGCGGGCACAGCAATCGCGAGATCGCCGAACGGCTCGCGCTCTCCCGCCTGACGGTGGAGGGCTATACCAAGGCGATCTACCGCAAGCTCGCGGTGGGATCGCGCACCGCCGCCGTGCACGAAGCCAAGAGCCTGGGCCTGCTCGATTGAGCCCGCTCATTCCCGTGCGATGGCTGTTCTGGGGCCTCTGCCTTTTGCTCGCCGCTTCATGCGCGCCCGCCCCGCCGCGCGACGCCCCGGCGCCGACCACGATCCGCGCCGCCGAAGCGGCGCCCGCCGGATGGGATAGCGCAACACCGCCCGCCACGGGCTGGACGGGCGTCGCGCTGCCCGATGGATGGGACGCGCGCTGGCCCCGGCATGACGGCGTCGTCTGGTACCGCGTCCATTGGCGGCAAACCGCCGCGCGGCCGACCGGCCTGCTTGTCGACCATGCCTCGCTCGCGGGCGCGATCTTCGTCAATGGCAGCCTGATCGCGCGCGACGCCAGCCTGGCCGAGCCACTGTCGAGAAGCTGGACCCGGCCGCATTATTTCCTGCTGGACGCGCCGGTGCTGAAGACGGGCGAGAATATCCTGCTCGTCCGCGTTTCCGGCCTGGCGGCCTATCAGCCGGGTTTCGGCACGGTGACGGTCGGCGATCCCGCCGTGGTGAAGGCCGAATTCGCGCGCCGGCAGTTCATGCGCTTCGACATCAAGCTCGTCACCATCGCGCTCAACGGCGCGCTGGGCGCCTTCTTCCTGATGATCTGGCTGCTGCGCCGCAAGGAGACGGTGTTCGGCTGGTTCGCGCTCGCCCAGTTCGCCACCCTGGTCTTCAACTGGAATTTCCTGGCGCAAAGCCCCGGCCCCTTCGCCACCACCCATGGCTGGCAGGCGATGAACGTCGTCGCCAATCTGGGCATGAGCATCTGCTACGCCATCTTCCTGTTCCGCTTCGGCGAGCGGCGATATCCGCGGATGGAAGCGATGATGGGCGCGGCATGGCTGGGGCTGGCGCTGCTGGCGATGGCGGCGCCCGCCTGGATCGGCGCCAATCGCGCGCCCTGCTATCTGGCGAGCGGCGTCATCTATTATGCCAGCATCGCCTGGCTGGCGGCGCGCGCGCTCGCTTGCCGCAGGCTGGACTATAATGTGCTGCTCGCCTGCCAGCTCGTGCCGGTGCTGGCCTCGCTCCACGATTATGTGCTGCTGTTCGGCTGGATCCGGGGCAGCGACTATATCTTCGGCATCGCCACCATCTTCATGCTGGCCGCCAGCGGCTTCGTCATCGCCTATCGCCTCGTCGCCGCGACCCGGCGGATCGAGGGCTTCAACGCCGAGCTGCGCGGCGAGGTCGATGCCGCCACCCTCGCGCTTTCCGACACGCTCGCGCGCGAGCATCGGCTGGCGCTCGCCCACGCCCGCGCCGAGGAACGGCTGCAACTCGTCCGCGATCTGCATGACGGCTTCGGCGGCACGCTGGTGGGCGCGATCACGCGGCTGGAACAGGCGCCACGCGAGCTGCCCGATGGCCATATGGCCGCGATCCTGCGCGAGATGCGCGACGATCTCCGTCTCGTCATCGACACCACGACGCGCGAGCAGGACGATCTGGTCGGCCTGCTCGCGCCGTTCCGGCATCGATCCGGCCTGCTGCTCGAAGCCATGGGCATCGACAGCCGCTGGCATCTGGAGGGAATGGACGGCGTCCTGCTCGGCAGCGCCGCCAGCCTCGATCTGCTGCGCCTGTTGCAGGAAGCGCTGACCAATGTGCTGAAGCACAGCCGGGCCACGCGGGTCGATGTGCGGATCGCGCGCGGCGCAGGCCGGATCCGCGTGGAGGTGCGCGACAACGGCAAGGGGTTCGCGGCGGGGACGGGTTCTGGAACCGGGCTCGCGAGCATGAAGCGCCGCGCCGCGCGGCTGGGCGGATCGCTCGAGATCGGCGGAGACATGGGCGGCGCCACGCTCCGCCTCGACTTTCCCGAACCGGCATAATTGCCGATCTTTACAGAGATTTAACAACATATCCCCCCGGTTTCGGGGATACCAACCCGACCTGCGCCCGCCTAATTCTCCGGCCATGGCGATGCCCGGAGATCGGTCCGGCGCGGGCCGCGTTGAGAGATGATCCATGGCATATAGTCGCTCGGGCAGTGAGTTCCTCGTCAACACGCAAACCGCGCTCGATCAGACTGAGCCGGCGATCACGGGGCTGATCGGCGGCGGCTTCGTCGTGACCTGGCGCGACGAAAGCGGCATCGGCGGCGACGCCAGCATCCTGGGCGTCAAGGCGCAGATCTACGACGCGACCGGCGCCCCCGTCGGCGGCGAATTCCTCGTCAACAGCGAGACCGAAAATATCCAAGCCGAACCCGCCATCACCGCGCTTGTCGGCGGCGGTTTCGTCGTGAGCTGGACCGATTTCAGCGGCATCGGCGGCGACGCGGCCCCCTCCGGCATCAAGGCGCAGATCTATGACGCGGCCGGCGCGCGCGTCGGCGGCGAGTTCCTCGTCAACACCCAGACCGCGAACCAGCAATTGGCGTCCAGCATCACCGGGCTGGCCGGCGGCGGTTTCGTCGTGAGCTGGGCCGATCCCAGCCAGACCGGCGGCGACACCAGCGGCTATGGCGTGAAGGCGCAGATCTACGACGCTGCCGGCGCGCGCGTCGGCGGCGAATTCCTCGTCAACACCCAGGTGACGGGCTGGCAGTTCGAACCGGCGGTCGCCGGCCTCGCCGATGGCGGCTTCGTGATGAGCTGGAGCGACGCCAATGGCGACGGCAGCAGCTATGGCATCAAGGCGCAGGTTTATGACGCCACGGGCGCGCGCGTCGGCGGCGAATTCCTCGTCAACACGCAGAAAGCGGGTTTCCAGACGACACCGACGATTACCGGCCTCACCAATGGCGGGTTCGTGATCGCGTGGAGCGACACCAATGGCGACGGCAGCGGCAATGCCGTCAAGGCGCAGGTCCATGACGCCACCGGCGCGCGCGTCGGCAGCGAGATCCTGGTCAACACCCAGGCGGCGGGCTGGCAGTTCGAACCATCGATCACCAGCCTCGCCAATGGCGGCTTCGTCATCAGCTGGACCGATGAAAGCGGCATCGGCGCGGACGCCAGCTTTGCCGGGGTGAAGGCGCAGATCTTCAGCGCGACGGGCGCCCGTGCCGGCGGCGAATTCCTCGTCAACAGCAAGACCGATCTCACCCAGAGCACGCCGACGATCGCCGATCTCGCCGATGGCGGCTTCGTCGTGAGCTGGCAGGATATCAACGACGACGGCACCATCTACAATATCAAGGCGCAGGTCTATCAGTTCGTCAACGAGGCGCCGGGCGCCATCTCGATCACCCCCGCGGCGGTCGACGAGAATGCGCCGACGGGCACGACGGTGGGCATCGCATCCGCCGTCAATCCCGACGGCGACACGCTGAGCTGGTCGCTGGAAGGCGCGGACGCGGCGCTGTTCGCGATCGACGCGGCCACCGGCGTGATCACGACAGCGGCGGTGTTCGATCACGAAACCCGCGCCAGCTACGACATCACGGTCAAGGCCACCGATGGGGGCGGGCTTTCGAACAGCGCCGCGCTCGTCATCGCCATCGGCGACGTGAACGAGGCGCCGGTGCTGATCGGGATCGACACGACGCTGCTCAACGAGGGCGCCCCCGCCGGCACGCCGGTGGCCACGGCCTCCGCCGGCGACGTCGATGGCGACACGCTGAGCTGGTCGCTCGGCGGCACCGACGCCGCCCTTTTCCAGATCGACGCGGCGACCGGCGCGGTGACGACGAAAAGCGATCTCGCGGCCGTCGCGGGCGGCCAGTACAGCATCGTCATCCGCGCGACCGATGGCGGCGGCCTGTTCGACGAGGAGACCGTTTCGCTCACCGTCAACAGCCGTCCGACGGCGGCGGGAGACAGCCTGGCGCTCGACGAGAATGCGGCGAGCGGGAACCTCACCGCTCTGCTGCTCGGCAATGATCTCGACGAAGGCGCGCTCACCATCACGGGCGTGGGCACGGGCGGGACGCTGGGCGTCGTCATCTTCGATCCCGCCACGCAGCGGCTGGACTATGTGGCGGACGCGGCGGCGTTCGACGCGCTGAGCCCCGGCGAGACCGCGACCGACAGCTTCACCTATGCGGTGACCGACGCGGGCGGGCTCTCCAGCATGGCGACGGTGACCATCACCATCACCGGCATCTTCGACGGCAAGCAGATCGTCAGCGGTGGCCGCAGCGGCAATGTGCTCACGGGAACGGCGGACGAGGATCGGCTCTACGGCTTCGCCGGCAACCAGCGACTGGACGGCATGGGCGGGGACGACACGCTGATCGGCGGCGCGGGCAACGACACACTGACCGGCGGCACCGGCCAAGACATATTCGTGATCAACATCCAGGACGGCGCCGACGTGATCACCGACTACACGCCCGGCGAGGACGTGATCGATCTCGCCGCCGGTCTGACCATCCTGGACCACAGCGTCGCCGACACCAATGGCGACACGATCGCGGACCTCACGCTCTCGCTCAAGTTCGGCGGATCGGTGACGCTGCTCGGCATCTCCGATATCGGCGAGGTGACCTTCGCCTGATCACGACGACTCACGTCATTCCGGCGAAAGCCGGAATGACGGCAATCGGGGCCTCCCAAGTCGAATCCTTCGACAGCCGTTCAGACTCCCGGCCGTTTTCCCGCCCTTTTCCGCCCCTCGCAGGTGGCGTGGCACGCCTTCATGCATTCGTCGCGCACGGGCTTTTCGCCCGGGGCGGGCACGGCCATCATCCGCACGCCGCCTTCGCTACAGATGCGCGTCATCACCATGTGCGGCAGCGCCGATGCGGGGACGGCCAGCATGGCCAGCCCCGCGAAACCCGCGATCGCGCCCGGCCTAGATGGCATTGCTGAACCGCCGGGCGTCCGGCTGGCGATAGGTGTCGAAAGCGGCGGCGATCGCGCGGGCATAGGGCGCCGCGTCCGCCGACAGCCGCAGCGTCGCGCCCGTCCATTCGGCCAGCCCGCGCGCGACGAAGGGGGCGATCCGCGCCTCCGTCTCGCCGCGATCGGAAAGGCCGGCGGTATCGGCCGCGCCCGTGCACAGCAGCGCCTCGATGATGCGTCCGCGCAGCCGGTCCTCGGCGGTGCGGAACAGCCCGCGCGAAACCGGCAGCCGCCCGGCGCTCACCATCATGCGATAGCGCCCGGCATTCTTCTCGTTCTGCAGGATGCGATCGGGGAACATGCTGATCGAACTGGCGCCCAGGCCGATCACAACATCGCTGGGATCGTCGGTGAAGCCCTGGAAATTGCGGCGCAGCGTTCCCGCCCGCGCGGCGCGCGCGATGGGATCGGCGGGCAGCGCGAAATGATCGAAGCCGATCGGCGCATAACCGCTTTCCGCCAGCATCCGATGACCAAGCCCGGCCTGCGCGAACCGCAGCGTTCCATCGGGCAGCGCGGCGCCGTCGATCCGCCGCTGGCGCGGGATCAGGTGCGGCACATGCGCATAGCCGAACAGCGCGATCCGTTCGGCCTGCATCGCCACCGCCATCTCCAGGGTTTCGGCGAGGTCCGCCAAGCCCTGATGCGGCAGGCCGTACATCAGGTCGAAATTGATCGAGCCGATCCCGGCATCGCGCAGCCAGCGCGTCGTGCGCTCGATCAGCCCGGCGGGCTGGACGCGGCCGATCGCGCGCTGCACCGGCTCCGCGAAGGTCTGCACGCCCAGGCTGACGCGTTCGGCGCCCATCGCGCCGAGCACGCCTGCCCATTCGTGCGAGAAGCCGCGCGGATCGATCTCGACCGACAGCCCGTCCTTCGGCGCGCCGAATGCGACGCGCAGCGCCTCCGCCAGCGCGATGAAGTCCGTCGGCGCGATCGCATTGGGGCTGCCGCCGCCGAACGAGATGCGCTGCAACCGCCCACGTCCGGCCAGCCCATCGCCGACCATCGCGATCTCGGCGGTCAGCGCCTCCAGATAGGCGGTGAGCCGCCGGTCGCGGTTCGCCGCGCCGGTGTTGCAGCCGCAATACCAGCAGATCTCGCGGCAAAAGGGGATGTGCACGTAAAGCGAGACCGGCGCGTCCGGCCCGATCGCCGCGAGCGCGCCCTCCAGCGCCGCCGTGTCGGGGCCGTCATGGAACTCGGCGGCGGTGGGATAGCTGGTGTAGCGCGGCACCGGCGTGGCGAGCAGATCGGGGTGATGGGTCCACATGCCGGCACCCTATCGCGCGCGCGCGGGCGCGCATTTGACGCAGGTCAAAAAGCTTCTTGGCCGGGATCAAGGAAAGCCCGGCCCGGTCCGCTCATGGATGGGGGACCAAGCAAGGAAGGACCATCGTGTCATGAGGAAACTGATCGTGTTGCCGGTGATCGCCGCCGGCCTGATCGCTCCGCCCGCCCTCGCCGAAAAGGGCGACACCTATCTGCGCATCCGCGGCATCGCCGTCACGCCCACCGAGCGTTCGGGCAGCGTGCTGCCGGGTTTTCCGGGCGAGAAAGTCCGCGTCAACGACAGCGTGATGCCCGAAATCGACGTGACGCACATGGTGACCGACCATGTCGGCGTCGAGCTGATCGCGGCGACCACCAAACATGCCGCGTCGGGCCGCACGGGCACCACCGGCACGATCGGCAGGCTCGCCTCCACCTGGGTGCTGCCGCCGACGCTGACGGTGCAATATCACCCGATCGCGAACGGCCCGGTGCGCCCCTATGTCGGCGCCGGCATCAACTACACGCTCTTCTATGCGGAGGACGCGTCCAAGGGGCTGGAAGCCGCGGTCGGCAAGACGAAGGTCTCGATGTCCGACAGCGTCGGCTACGCCTTGCAGGCGGGCGTGGATATCGACCTCAACAAGAAGATCTTCCTCAATCTCGACGCCAAATATCTCGATATCTCGACGGTCGCGACGCTGCGCACCACCGCCGCCGGCACCCAGAAGGTGAAGATCGATCTCAATCCCGTCGTCATCGGCGTAGGGGTCGGCTTCCGGCTCTGATTTTTCCAACGAGCTCTCCCACTGAGGCCGGCGATTCCCATCGCCGGCCTCTTTTTTTTGGGAGAAACACGGGGAACGGTTGCCCCCAGTCAGCGGGGTTCGTCCTCGTCGATCAGAATGCGGAGCGCGGCGCCGTCCATGTCGTCGAACTGGCCGCCGCGCAGCGCCCAGAAGAACGCCGCGAGCCCGGCAAGGCCCAGCGACAGCGCGATCGGGATCAACAGGGCCAGGCCGTTCATCGGGCGGCGCTCCTTAAACGTAAAGCATTGGCGACGACGATGATCGAGGATCCGGACATGGCGAGCGCCGCGATCAGCGGCGTCACATGGCCGGCGATCGCCAGCGGGATCGCGACCACATTATAGCCAATCGCGAGCACGAAATTCTGGCGCACCACACGCATCGTCGCGCGCGCCGCGCGGATCGCGATGGGCACGGACGCCAGCCCGTCGCCCAGCCACACCGTATCGGCGGCGCTCTGCCCGGCATCGCTGGCCGAGGCCGGCGCCATCGAGACATGGGCGGCGGCGAGCGCCGGGCCGTCGTTCAGCCCGTCGCCCACCATCAGCACCCTGGCGCCGCCGGCGGACAGCCGCGCGAGCGCGTCGAGCTTGTCCTGCGGCAGCATGCCGGTCTGCGCGGTCAGCCCCAGCGCGCGCGCGACCGGCAGCACGGCGGCGGCGCGGTCGCCCGACAGGATCGAGCTCTGGATGCCCAGCGCGGCCAATTGGGCGGGCAGCGCCTCCGCGCCTGGGCGCAGGCGATCCTCGAACAGGATCGTCACGGGTTCCTCACCCTCGATCCCGAAGCGGCAGGCCATCGCCTCCCCCGCCTCGTCCGCGCGGCCCAGCGCCACCGCCTCGCCTTCGAACAGCCCGCTCAATCCCATGCCCGGCGTTTCGCCGACCGCTTCCACCTGCGCGGCGGGAATGCCCTCGCGCTCGATCGCCTTGCGCAGCGCCTGGCTCAGCGGATGGCGGCTGTTGCGCGCAAGGCCCAGGATCACGCTTTTCTGCCGCCAGTCCAGCACGGAGAGGTTGACGGGTTCGGGCCGGCCGAGCGTGAGCGTGCCCGTCTTGTCGAACACCGCGCGATCGGCCTCCGCCAGCCGTTCGAGCGCGGACCCGTCCTTCACCAGCACGCCCGCGCGCATCAGCGCGCCGCACGCGACGATCTGGGACACCGGCACCGCCAGCCCCAGCGCGCAGGGGCAGGTGATGATGAGCACCGCCACCGCGATCATCAGCGACTGGTGCCAGCCGGCACCCGCCAGCATCCAGCCCGCGAAGCTGAGCAGCGCCAGCAGATGGACGGCGGGCGCATAATAGCGCGCCGCGCGATCGGCGAGGCGGACATAATGCGAGCGCGACTGGGTGGCGTTCTCCATCATCCGCGCGATATCTGCGATCGCGGTATCCGGCCCGGCGGCGGTGATCCGCACCGTCACCGGCGCGTCGATATTGAGCGTGCCGGCATGGACGGCATCGCCCTCCCCCGCCGCCCGCGGCGCGCTTTCGCCGGTGAGCAGCGCGATATCGAAGCGGCTCGCGCCCTTTTCGATCACGCCGTCGGCCGCCAGCCGCTCGCCCGCCGCGACGATCATCCGCATATTGGGCGCCAGGCTCTGCGCGTCGCGCCAGTCGGTGCCGCCGCTCTTGTTGAGCACGAGCGCGCCCGCCGCGCGATGCTTGAGCAGCGCGGTGACGCCGTCGCGCGCGCGATCGCGCATCACGCTGTCGAGCACGCGGCCGGTCAGCAGGAAGAACAGCAGCATCACCGCGCCGTCGAAATAGGCGTGCGGGCCGCTGTTGATCGTCTCGAACAGGCTGATCGCGCAGGTCAGCAGCACGCCGATCGCGATCGGCACGTCCATATTGGTGCGGCCGTGCCGAAGCGCGGTCCAGGCGGACTTGAAGAAGGGCCGCCCCGCATAGGCGACGGTGGGCAGCGCGATCATCGCGGAAAGCCAGTGGAACAGGTCACGCGTCGCGCCTTGCGCGCCCGACCAGACCGAGACCGACAGCAGCATCACATTCATCGACGCGAAGCCCGCCACCGCCAGCGCGCGCAGCAGGGCCCGGCTTTCGCTGTCAGCCGCCTCCGCCACGGCGTCGCCCAGCGGCTGCGCCTCGAAACCGAGCGCGCCGATCGCGTCGCCCAGATCGGGAATGGTGAGTTCGGGCAAATGGCTGATCGTCACGCGCCGCGTGGTGAAATTGACGCGCGCCGCCGCGATCCCGGCGGTCAGCGCCAGCCCGTCCTCCAGCTTGAAGATGCAGCCGGCGCAGTGGATGCCGGGCACGGAAAAGACGGTTTCGCTGAGCGGCGCGGCGCCGGCGGGACGATCGACCACGCTCATTTCAACGTCTCCATCGCATGAAAGTCCCGGCCGTCGCGGCTGATCGTGGCGTGCAGCAGCCAGCGCCCGGCGGGCAGCGGCCGGGTGGCACGTAGCCGGCCGGGCGCCACGGGCACGAAATCGATCGCGATATCGGGCGCGCGGCCCAATGGATGGCGCGCGGTCGCGGTGGCGTGCGCGCCCGGCGCGTCGAGATCGATCACGACATGGCGTTGCCCATCGAGCGACATCGCCACGCTCCAGCCCAGCGCCTTCTGCGCCGCCGCGTCCTTCAGCCAGCCGTTGAACTTCTGGCTGGCGACATAGCTGTTGTCGACGACGGTGCCGCCGAAACTGCCGATGGCGAGGCGCGCCATGGTGATATTGACCGCGATGACCACTGCGAAAAAGGCGACGAGGATCGCGGCCATATGGCGGCCGGTGAAAGGACGGGCCTTGAAGTGACGGATCATGGCGTGGCCTCCGGACGTTCGAACTGGGCATCGCCGCGGCCGCGCCCGCCTTCGGCGTCGAGCGCGCGGACGGTGAAGGCGAAGGGTTCGCGCACCGCGCCCGCCGCGCCCGCGCCGACGAACACGCGCTGCTTGGCGACACTGTCCGCCGGCACCTCGATGCGCAGCGTGCGCGTGGCCGCCGGGCGGGCGCCGCCCGTCCACAGCACCGCGCCCACCAGCCCGTCCATGCCGATCTCCACCGCGCGCGGGCGCGCTTCCATGTTGCGGACCTTGACGGTGAAGCTGTTGCGGATCGTGCCGTCGGCCAGCCGCACGTAGAGCGGGTTGCGATCCTGCTGCGCGCTGATGTCGAGCCGGGTGCGCGTGCCCAGCGCGAACAGCATCGCCGCGCCGATTCCCGTCCACACCAGCAGATAGGCGATGGTGCGCGGCCGCAGCAGCAGCCGGATCACCGGCCGCGCGGGCGCGCCCGCCCGTTCGCGGTCCGCATCCTCGGCGGAGGCATAGTCGATCAGGCCACGCGGCTTGCCGATCTGCGCCATCACCTTGTCGCACGCGTCGATGCACAACGCGCAGGTGATGCAGCCGATCTGCGGCCCTTCGCGGATGTCGATGCCGGTGGGGCAGACGGACACGCATTGCAGGCAGTCGATGCAGTCGCCGGTTTCGGCCAGCGTCGCCGTCTGCGTCTTCTTCAGGCCATGGCCGCGCGGCTCGCCGCGCCAGTCCTTATAGGTGACGATCAGCGATTTCTCGTCGAGCATCGCGGTCTGGATGCGCGGCCAGGGGCACATATAGACGCACACCTGCTCCCGCATGAAGCCGCCCAGGATGAAGGTGGTCGCGGTCAGCACCGCGATGCTGCCATAGGCGACCGGCGCGGCGTCGAGCGCGAGCAGATCCTTCAGCAAGGTCGGCGCATCGGCGAAGTAGAAGACCCAGGCGCCGCCCGTCGCCACCGCGATCAGCAGCCAGATGCCCCATTTGGTCAGCCGCTTCGCGATCTTGGCCGGCCCCCAGGGCGCCTTGTCGAGCCGGAACTGGGCGTTGCGATCGCCGTCGATGAAGCGTTCGACATGCTGGTAGAGATCGGTCCACACGGTTTGCGGACAGGCATAGCCGCACCATGCGCGCCCCACCGCCGAGGTGACGAGGAACAGACCGATTCCCGCCATCACCAGCAGCCCGGCGACATAGTAGAATTCGTGCGGCCAGATCTCGATCGCGAACATGTAGAAACGGCGATTGGCGAGATCGACGAGCACCGCCTGATCGGGCGCATAGGGGCCGCGATCCCAGCGCAGCCAGGGCGTGACGTAATAGATGGCGAGGGTGACCGCCATGATCGCCCATTTCAGGCGGCGATAGAAACCGTCGACCGCCTTGGGATAGACGGCCTTGCGCTTCTCGTAGAGCGACGGCGCTATATGCTCAGCGTTGGGCATCTGACTTCGCCGCATCCGCGAGCGGGGGTTTTGCCGCATCCGCGACGGGGGTCGCGGGCGCATCGGAGACGGGCAGCGCCCCCAGCGCGGGCAGCGCCTCTCCGCCGCCCAGCGAATGGACATAGGCGGCGAGCATCTTCACCGTCACCGGCCCCAGCTTCTCGCCCCAGCGCGGCATCACGCCGTAACGCGCGGTGGTGATGGTCGCGGCGATATCCTCGCGGCTGCCGCCATAGAGCCAGATCGGATCGGTCAGGTTGGGCGCGCCGAACTCGCGCAGCCCCTTGCCGTCCGCGCCGTGGCAGACCGCGCAATTCTCCGCGAACAGCGCCGCCCCCCGCCGCGCCGCCGCGCCCGGCTTCTCCTGTCCGGAGATCACGCGGACATGGGCGGCGAGATCGTCGACCTGCGCCGGCTTCAATATGCCGTCGCGGCCGAAGGCGGGCATGAGCGACATGCGCGTCTGATCATGATCCGGATTCCGGATGCCGTGTTCGATCGTATATTGCAGCGACTTGATGTCGCCGCCCCACAGCCAGTCGTCGTCATTGAGGTTGGGATAGCCCTTGGATCCCGCCGCGCCCGATCCGTGGCACTGGACGCAATGCACCTTGAACGCGGCGCGCCCACCCTCGACGGCGGCGTGCATCAGTTCCGGATTGTCGGGCAACCGGTCGATCGGGGTGGCGGCGAGCGCCAGCATGATCGGCGCGCGCGTCTTCGCCTCCGCCGCCATCTCCTTCTCGAAATCGCCGCGGCTCGACCAGCCGAGCGTGCCGCCGGTCGCGCGGTCGATCAGCGGCCAGGCGGGATAGGCGACGGTATAGCCGACCGCGAAGACGATGCTGGCGTAGAAGGTCCACAGCCACCAGCGCGGCATGGGGGTATCGAGTTCCTCGATCCCGTCCCATTCATGGCCCATCGTCTGGGTGCCGGTGGCTTCGTCGATGCGTTTTTCAGCCATTGTGACGATCCTCGAAGATCATGTGCGCCGCGTCGCGATGGCGGGCGGAAGCGCCTTTGCGAAAGGTCCAGCCGACAAAGGTGACGAAGAGCACGCTCATGAAGACGAGGCCCCAACTGTCGGCGAAGTGGCGGAGGGTGTCGTACAGGCTCATCGCGCCTGCTCCTGCGGGGCGGCGGCCTCGAAATCGACGAGCGTGCCGAGCATCTGGAGATAGGCGACGAGCGCGTCCATCTCGGTCAACTGGCCGGGCTTGCCGTCGAAATCGCGGACCTGCGCCTTGGGATAGCGATCCTTGAAGCCTTCGGAGTCGAAATCGGGATCGGCCTGCGCGCGCAGGTCGTCATTGGCCGCCTCGATCGCCTTGTCGGTATAAGGCACGCCGACCCGGTAGAGCGCGCGCAGATGCTGGCGCATGTCGCCCGCCTTCAGCTCGCGCTCCGCCAGGAACGCGTAGGAGGGCATGATCGATTCCGGCACCACCGATTGCGGATCCTTCAGGTGCTGGACGTGCCATTCGTCGGAATAGCGGCCGCCCACCCGCGCCAGATCGGGCCCGGTGCGCTTCGATCCCCATTGGAAGGGATGATCGTACATGCTTTCCGCCGCCAGGCTGTAATGGCCGTAGCGCTCCACCTCGTCGCGGAACGGGCGGATCATCTGGCTGTGGCAGTTGTAGCAGCCCTCGCGCATGTAGATGTTGCGCCCGGCCTGTTCGAGCGGGGTGTAGGGCCGCACGCCCTCCACCTTCTCGATCGTGCTGTCGATCCAGAAGAGCGGCGCGATCTCGACGATGCCGCCGATCGCGACCACCACCAGCGAGAGCGCGCCGAGCAGCGTGACGTTGCGTTCGATCTTCGCGTGGCTGAAGAATTTGCTCGCCATGACTGAGCTCCTTATTCGGCGGGAACGGCGGCCGGGGCCGGCAGCGGGCGATCCTTCGCGGGATCATAGGTGGCGTCGCGCATCGGCTTTTCGGCGCGTTGCCGGCCGGCGATCGTCATCCAGATGTTGAAGGCCATCACCAGCGCGCCGGCCAGGTAGAGCAGGCCGCCCGCCGCGCGGATCACGTACATCGGGAACATCGCGCTCACGACTTCGGAGAAGGCGTAGACCAGGTAGCCGTCAGCCCCGTATTCGCGCCACATCAGCCCCTGCATGATGCCGGCGACCCACATCGACGCGGCGTAGAGGACGATGCCCACGGTCGCGAGCCAGAAGTGCCAGTTGACCATGCGCAGCGAATAGAGCCGGCTGCGGCCCCACAGGCGCGGCGCCAGATAATAGAGCGCGGCGAAGGTGATCATGCCGTTCCAGCCCAGCGCGCCGGAATGGACATGGCCGATCGTCCAGTCGGTATAGTGCGACAGGCTGTTGACAGCCTTGATCGACATCAGCGGCCCTTCGAAGGTGCTCATGCCGTAGAAGGCGAGCGCCATCACCATCATGCGGATGATCGGATCGGTGCGGATCTTGTCCCATGCGCCGTTGAGCGTCATCAGGCCGTTGATCATGCCGCCCCAGCTCGGCATCCACAGCATGATCGAGAAGACCATGCCCAGCGTCTGCGCCCAATCGGGTAGCGCGGTGTAGTGCAGATGGTGCGGCCCCGCCCAGATGTAGAGGAAGATCAGCGACCAGAAGTGGATGATCGACAGGCGGTAGGAATAGACCGGCCGTTCGGCCTGCTTGGGCACGAAATAATACATCATGGCCAGGAAGCCGGCGGTCAGGAAGAAGCCGACGGCGTTGTGGCCGTACCACCACTGCGTCAGCGCATCCTGGACGCCCGCGAACGCACTGTAGCTCTTGGAGCCGACGATGCTGACCGGGATCGCCAGATTGTTGACGATGTGCAGCATCGCGATGGTGATGATGAAGGACAGGTAGAACCAGTTGGCCACATAGATATGCGGTTCCCGGCGCCGCAGCAGCGTGCCGCCGAAGACGAGCAGGTAGCAGACCCAGACAAGGGTGAGCCACAGATCGACATACCATTCGGGCTCGGCATATTCCTTCGCCTCGGTGACGCCCATGACGTAGCCGGTGGCGGCGAGCACGATGAAGAGCTGGTATCCCCAGAAGACGAAGCGCGCCATCGTCGGGAACGCCAGCCGCGCGCGGCAGGTGCGCTGGACGACATAGAAGCTGGTCGCGATCAGCGCGTTGCCGCCGAACGCGAAGATCACCGCCGATGTGTGCAGCGGGCGCAGCCGGCCGAAGCTGGTATATTCGATCCCCAGGTTGAGCGCGGGGAAGGCGAGCTGCAACGCGATGTAGAGCCCGGCGAGGAAACCCGCCAGGCCCCAGAAGACCGTCGCGATCACGCCCCAGCGGATCGGATCGTCGTCATAGACGCCCTCGTCCGCGGGCTTGGGCAGGATGCCGCCGGCCAGGGCGGCATAGTCCGCCCGTTTGAGCCCCGCCCAGAGCGCGATCATCGCGGCGAGGCCGACGATCACCATATGCACCGAGAAACCGGGATCGTGCGACAGCGCGAACCCCGCGATCGCGAGCAGGACGACAAGCATCCAGCCCCCGCTCTTCATCACCAGATTATCCATCGACCGGCTCCCTCTGCGCGGCGTTGTTCAATGCGGGCGGTGGCCCGGCTGTTCGCCGGCGATCGCCCGCAGCGTCTCCGCGTCGCGGATCTCGAAACTGTCGCGCGTCGGCAGCGCGATGATGTTGCTCGCCTTCAGGCGGCCGATCTGGCGGCTCACCGTCTCGATGGTGAGGCCGGCCAGGTCCGCCATCTGCCCGCGCGTGAGCGCGAAGGCGTGGCGCGGCGACGTGTCGCGTTCGGCGAAGGCGAGCAGCAGCGTGGCGACGCGCTCGATCGCGGTGCCGCGCGCGATCATCAGCAGCCAGCGGCGCGTGCGATCCAGATCCTCCAGCGCGCGTTCGAGCAGCGCGGCGCCCGCCTCCGCGCTGTCCTCCACGGCGGCGAGGAAGCTTTCGCGCGGGAACAGGCAGATCTCGACGGGGCCGAGCGCGATCGCGGAGAAGGCGCTCGCGCGATCGTCGATCCGGCCCAGGAAACCGCCCGGCCCGACGATATCGAGAATCTGTTCGCGGCCGTCCGGCGTGGTGGCGCTCAGCTTTACGACGCCGCTCAGCACATTGGCGACATGGCTCGCCGGCTCGCCCTGCCAGGTGATGGTCTGTCCCTTGGCGAGCGTGCGGCGGCGGCCATAGCGGTGCAGCGCCTCGCGCGCGTCATGGTCGAGCCGCCGGCACAAGGTGCCCACTTTCAGGACGCAGTCGTCACAGCCCGTCCGGGGGGTGGCGGGTGCCTGTGCCTGCGCGGCTGCCAGTGTCTCTGTGGTCATGATCCGGTCGCCCGGGGCCGCTCACACCGGTCGCGGTGTCGCTCCAGCCCCTCGGATCCGCTCATGATCCCGGCGCGGCTTTCCAGATATACGGAGTTTCCCCTACCGCCGCGGGCGGCCGCGTCTACTGGACGATGGGATGGCTCAGACGCAGCGTATCGAGCAGCCGTTCCACCCGCGCGACCTCGCCCGCGTTGCCGTCCGGCGTGATCGACCAGTTGCAGTGCGGATGGGTCGACAGGCTGTAGACGCGCACATCGCCGATCACGATCCGCCAGCGCCGGCGGTTGCCGCCCTCGCGCGTGAGCATGGTGACGAGAAGCTCCTGAAGGTCGCGCGCGGTCATCACCGCCGCCATGTGCCCGCCCGCCGGAACTTGCAAGACGGCGCGGCTATTCGCCCGCGAAGGATTCGACATAGCGGCTCGGCGAGCGGCCGAGCGTGCGGGTGAACATCTCGGTGAAGGCGCTGGCGCTGCCATAGCCGACATCGAACGCCACCCGCGTCACGCTCTGGCCCATCGCGAGCAGCGACAGCGCCTTGAGCAGGCGCACGTCGCGGACCCAGGCCGAAAAGGCCATGCCGGTCTCCTCGCGGAACGCGCGCGTGAAATTGCGGCGGCTCATCCCCGCCGCTACCGCCCAGCGATCGAGCGCCGCGTCCTGCGCGGGATCGTCGAGCAGCGTCCGGCAGATCCGCGCCAGGCAGGCGCGGCGCGGCATCGGCACCGACAGCGGCGTGACCGGGGTGCGGACGATCTCGTCGAGCAGCAGCGCGACCAGCCGGCCGTCGCGACCAGCCTCGTCATACAGCACGGGGATGCGCGCCGCCTCCAGGATCAGCTCGCGCAGCAGCTTGGACACCTCGATCACGCGGCACATCGACGGCAGCGATCGTTCGGCGGGATCGACATAGAGCGTCCTGAGCGAGACCGGCCCCATGCATCGCAGCGTGTGATCGATCCCCGGCGGCACCCACACCGCGCGCTGCGGCGGCACGATCAGGCTGAAATCGTCGGTGGTGACGGTCATCACCCCCTCCATCGCGTAGATGAGCTGCCCGCGCCGGTGCCGGTGGACCGGATCGAGATGGCCCGGCGGATAATCGTCGGCGAGGATCGCCACGCGCCGGGGCACATGCTGGCAATCGGCGGCCAGCTTGCCGCGCGCCCTGCCGCCGGTCTCCGATAGGCTCGTCATCCGATATCCGCTCCAGCCCCCCGATGCCATGCCATGCGATGCGGCGCCCTTATCGACGATCGCGGCGTCACCCGCCTTCCGTATCAGGACTAAGTTCGTCGCCGGCGGGTCAGAAAGGCCCGGATGCCGCGATATCCGGCCCGGCCGCATCGATATCCGCGCGAGACTTGACGGCGATGACGCGGCAGACTGGATGGGCGCCGGAATCGCTTTTTCGGCGCAGCGCAGGAGCCCATTGATGTTCGCAATCTCGCCTTCGATCGACGTCCGCAACGAACCGGTGCGCGGCTATGCGCCGGGATCGCCGGAGCGCGACAGCCTGCGCGCCGCGCTCGCCGCCATGGCGGGCGACCGGATCGAACTGCCGCTGGTGATCGGCGGCAAGCCGGTCACCACCGGCCGGCTCGAAGCCGCGATCAGCCCGCACGACCATGCGCATGTCCTGGCCGACGCGCATCTGGCGGGCGCGGACGAGGTCGGCCAGGCGATCGCCGCCGCCAAGGCCGCCTGGCACGATTGGTCGCGCACGCCGTGGGAGGCGCGGGCGCGCATCTTCCTGAAGGCCGCCGATCTCGTCTCCGGCCCGTGGCGCGACCGGCTCAACGCCGCCACGATGCTCGGTCAGTCCAAGACCGCGCCGCAGGCCGAGATCGATTCGGCCGCCGAGCTCGCCGATTATTTCCGCTTCAACGTGTCGTTCATGCTGCGCATCTATGGCGAGCAGCCGCTTTCGTCGGAGGGCGTTTGGAACCGGCTCGACTATCGCCCGCTCGAAGGCTTCATCTACGCGATCACGCCGTTCAACTTCACCGCCATCGCGGGCAACCTGCCCGCCGCCCCCGCGCTGATGGGCAATGTGGTGGTCTGGAAACCCTCCGCCACCGCCAAATATTCGGCGCATTTCGTGATGGCGCTGCTGCGGGAAGCCGGCCTGCCCGATGGCGTGATCAACCTGATCTATGGCGACGCCGCCGCGACGAGCGCGCAAATCCTGGCCGATCCGGAGCTGGCGGGCATCCATTTCACCGGATCGACCGGGGTTTTCGATGCGATCCTGCGCGACGTGGCGGGCCGGAAGTATCGCAACTATCCCCGCATCGTCGGCGAGACCGGCGGCAAGAACTTCACGCTCGCCCACCCTTCAGCGGACATCGCGGCGCTCGCCACCGCGATCATCCGGGGCGGCTATGAATATCAGGGGCAGAAATGCTCGGCGACGTCGCGCGTCTATGCGCCCCGTTCGCTCTGGCCCGCGCTGCGCGACCGGCTGGTCGCCGATATCGAGACGATCCGGGTGGGCGACGTCGCCGACTTCACCAATTTCATGGGCGCGGTGATCGACGAGAAATCATGGCACAAACAGGCGGCCGCGCGCGAGGCGGCGGAGCGATCGGCGAGCGAGACGCTGATCGCGGGCGGCGTGCCCGACATGCGCGTGGGCTATTTCGTGCCGCCGACGCTGATCGAGACCAGCGACCCGGCCTCGCGCTTCATGACGGAAGAGTTTTTCGGCCCGATCGTCACCGCCTTCGTCTATGAGGACGACGCGTTCGAGGCGATGCTCGACACGATCGACAAGGGCAGCGCCTATGGCCTGACCGGATCGATCTTCGCGCGCGACGCCGGCGCGATCGCCACCGCGCTCGACCGGCTGCGCCACACGGCGGGCAATGTCTATGTCAACGACAAGTCGGCGGGCGCCGTGGTCGGCCAGCAACCCTTTGGCGGCGCCCGCGCGTCGGGCACCAACGACAAGGCCGGATCGATGTGGAATCTGGCGCGCTGGATCTCGCCCCGCACGATCAAGGAGAATTTCGCGCCGCCGACCGATTATCGCTACCCGGCGATGCGGGCGGATCGGGGTTAGGATCTCATCGATGTCATTCCCGCGAACGCGGGAATGACAATCAGGGGATATCAAGCCACGCGATCCGCCGGTTCATCCTCCGCCAGCCAGGCGTCCAGATTGGCGAGCGCGCGCATGCCCATCGCCGCCCGCGCCTCACGCGTCGCGCTGCCCAGATGCGGCAGCATGACGAGATTGGGCGCGTCGAGCAGCGCGGGCGCGATGACGGGCTCGCCGACGAACACGTCAAGGCCGGCGGCGGCGATCGTTCCGGCGTGCAGCGCCCGGGCCAGCGCGCCCTCGTCCACCACGCTGCCGCGCGCGGTGTTGATCAGGATCGCGGTCGGTCGCATCGCCGCGAGTTCGGCCGCGCCGATGAAACGCTCGGTCGCGGCGCCGCCGGGCATGTGCAGCGACACCATGTCCGCCGCCGCCAACAGGCCGCCCAGCTCCGCCTCGAACCGCGCCTCCAGCGCCTGTTCGATCGCGGGATCGGCGCGGCGGCGGCTGTGATAGACGATGTCCATGCCCAGCGCCCGCGCCTTGTGCGCGGTCGCCTGCGCGATCCGGCCGAAGCCGATCAGCCCCAGCGTCTTGCCCGCCAGTTGCGTGCCGATCATGTGCGTCGGCCGCCAGCCCGTCCATCGCCCCTCGCGCAGCTCGCGCGCGCCCTCATCGGCGCGCCGCGCCGCCATCAGCATCAGCAGGATCGCGATCTCGGCGGTCGCGTCGGTCAGCACGTCGGGCGTGTTGGTGACGGTCACGCCGTTGCGGCGGCAGGCGTCGAGATCGATATGGTCGACGCCCGCGCCATAATTGCACAACAGCCTCACCCGCCGGTCCGGCCGGTCGAGCATGTCGGCGGTGATCCGGTCGGTCACCGTCGGGCAGATCACGTCGTGCCGGGCCATCGCGTCGCCCAGCGCCGCCGCCGTCATCGGCACGTCGGCGTCGTTCAGCGCGGCGCCGAAGCGTCCGGCCAGCAGCGCCTCTACTTCGGCGGGCCATTTCCGGGTAACGAGGATGGAAGCAGTCATCGCGTGATCCGGGCAGTGGAGGAATGATGGGCATATCGAGCGAAACCGCGGCCGCCGCAATACGCGCCGTCTTCGCCGCCGAACGCATCGCCCCCGCCGACGGCGCGGCGATCCTGCCCGATTATCTGGCGATCGCGGACTGGCTGCTGGCGAAGCGCGAAGCCGGAAGCGCGCCGCTGGTCCTGGGGATTTGCGGCGCGCAGGGCAGCGGCAAATCGACGATGAGCCTCGCACTCGCCGCCGCGCTCGATCAGGCGGCCGGGCTCAGGGTCGCCAATCTCTCGATCGACGATTTCTACGTGTCGCGCAGGATCCGCGCGATGCTGGCGGCGGATGTCCATCCGCTGTTCGCAGCGCGCGGCGTGCCCGGAACCCATGATGTCGGGCTGGCGATGGACGTGATCGCCAGCCTGCGCGCGGCCGCGCCGGGTTCGTCCGTCAAGCTGCCGCGCTTCGACAAGGCGCGCGACGATGTGGTGGCCGCCAGCGACTGGCCGGTCTTTTCCGGGCCGGCGGACGTGATCCTGCTGGAGGGCTGGTGCGTCGGCGCCCGGCCGCAGGATGAAGCCGCGCTCGCCGATCCCGTCAACGCGCTGGAGCGCGGGGAGGACGCCGAACAGCTCTGGCGAAGCGCGGTCAACGCCCGCCTCGCCGACGATTATCAGGCGCTGTTCGCGGAACTGGACCTGCTGCTGATGATCGCCGCCCCCTCGTTCGACGCGGTCTTCGCGTGGCGGCGCGAACAGGAACGCAAGCTTGCTGAGCGCATCGCCGCGACGGGCGCGGATGGCGGCGCGATCATGGACGACGCGGCGGTCGCGCGCTTCATCATGCATTATGAGCGGCTGACCCGGCACATATTGTCCGAAATGCCCGGTCGCGCGGACGGGGTGATGTCGCTCGACAACGACCGCGCGGTGCGGTCGCTGGTGCTGGGTTAGGGCTCGGACCGTCCGCGATTTTCTGGCGGGCGGCAGGCACGGGCCAAGCTTTGCGGGGGGACCATATCGCTCTCGCCACCAGATCCGTTCGGGCTGAGCTTGTCGAAGCCCTGCCTTGTTCCTGGATTGGAGGTAGAAGGACAGGGCTTCGACAAGCTCAGCCCGAACGGTTTGGGGGCAGGTGCGTCATTCCGGCGTCAAGCGTATCTGACATTTCGCACTCGTCTCAAAATCCGCCGGCGCGTCCCACATTGGAGGGCAGCGGCTTGCCCATCACGCCCGCGAACCAGCGATTGACCGCGATCGCCTTGTCGAGGTCGATGCCCGTGTCGACGCCCGAGCGGCCGAACAGATAGGCGAGATCCTCGGTCGCGACATTGCCCGTCGCCCCCGGCGCGAACGGGCAGCCGCCCAGCCCGCCCAGCGAACTGTCGAGCACGTCCGCCCCCGCTTCCCACGCCGCCCAGGCATTGGCGACGCCGGTCGCGCGGGTATCGTGGAAATGCGCGCGCAGCCGGATATGCGCGGGCAGCAGTTCGCGCAGCCGCCCGATCAGGTCGCGCACCTGCCCCGGCACCGCCACGCCGATCGTGTCGGCCACCGCGATCTCCACCGGATCCGCCTCGGCGAGCCGTTCGGCGATCTCCACCACCCGATCCGGTGACACCGCCTTTTCGAACGGGCAGCCGAACGCCGTCGCGATCGTCACCTGCGGCACCAGCCCCTCCTGCCGGGCCAGCGCCAGCATCGCGCGATTCTCCGCAACCGATTCCGCCGAATTCTGCCCCTGATTGGCGATGCCGAACGCATCGCTCGCCACCGTCACGCAGCCCGCCTCATCCACGCCGCGCTTGTTGCCGTCGCGCGATCGCGCCGCGCGCTCCACACCCTTCCGGTTCAGGCACAGCCCGATATAGCGGACGTCCTCGCGATCGGGCAGCGCCGCGATCACCTCCGGCGTGTCCGCCATCTGCGGCACGCGCTTCGGATTGACGAAGCTGCCCACCTCGAACCGCCGCGCCCCCGCATCGATCATCCGCGTGATCAGCGCCACCTTGTCGGCGGTCGACACCAGCACGCTTTCATTCTGCAACCCGTCGCGCGCGCTGACCTCGACGATCTCCAATGTCCGTTCGGTCATGCCCGCTGCTCCTCGGCGATAAATCCCTTTCGGGTCGCCTTATACAGGATCAGCCCCGTGCCAAGTCCCTTGCGTCAGGACAGACAGGCGTCGAGCAGCCGTTCGAACGCGGGGCCGCCCCGGATCGGATCGGCGGCAGGCAGGCCCAGCCGCTCGCTGTGCGCCGCGATCTCCGCTTCCGCCGCCTCGGGCGAAAGCGCCCCGGTGTTGAGGCTGATGCCCCCGCAGCGGATGGCCGGATTGGTCCGCTTCCCCATCGCGATCGTCTGTTCGATCACCGCCTCGATCGAGGGCAGCGCATAGCCGGGATGGCCGAGGATATCGGTGCGGCCCGGCTCGTGGCAGACGACGAAGACATCGGGCTGGCTGCCATGGAGCAGGCCAAGCGAGACCGAGGCGTAGGCGGGATGGAACAGCGATCCCTGACCTTCGATCACGTCCCAGTGATCGGCGGGCGCGTCGGGGCTGAGCATCTCGGCCGCGCCGGAAAGGAAATCGGACACGACCGCATCCATCGGCATGCCGGCGCCCGCGATCATGATCCCGGTCTGCCCGCTCGCGCGGAACGTCGCGTCGATCCCGCGCGCGCGCAGCCCCCGGGCGATGGCGAGCGCGGTGTATTTCTTGCCCAGCGCGCAATCAGTGCCGACGGTCAGCAGCCGCTTGCCGCCGCGCTTGGCCCCCGATCCCACGGGGATGCCGGCGGGCGGCTTGCGCACGTCGATCAGCCGGCGGCCCAGCCGCTCCGCCGCCTCGCGCAGCGCCGCGATATCGCCCAGCCTGGCATGCATGCCGCTGACGATGTCCAGCCCCGCCTCCAGCGCCGCGATCAGCCCCGCGATCCAGCTATCGGGGATCACGCCGCCGACATTGGCGACGCCGATCACCAGCGATCGCGCGCCCTTCGCGTGCGCCTCGGCCGGGGTCATCGGCGTCAGCCCGGCGGACACGGTCGCGCCGGGCAGCGCGAACTCACCCACGCAGCGATCACCCGCCCAGTCGCGCAGGCCGAAGGCCGTCTTCGCATAACCCGGGATCGTGGTGTCGCCCAGAAACAGCAGATAGGGTTGCGGCAGGGCCAGTGCGCCTGCGGTGGTGGCATCGTTCGGGATCGTCATCTCCTATATCCATGCGTCCGGCTGATCGATCGGATAATGGCCGGCCGGTCTTGCACCTATTTCCAGATCGTGCCGAGCAGCCGCTTGAAATTGCCGCCCAGCACCAAGCTGATATTCGCGTCGGACCATCCGCGCCGGATCAGCTCCTCCGTCAGGTCGAACATCTTCAGGGGATGATCGAAGCCGTCGATGTCGATCTTTTCGCGGAAGGCGTAGCTCGCCTTGTAATAGGCCTTGAGCTGCTTGTACTGATCGGGCGGCATATCGTCATAGCCGTAGAGATCGGCGTCCGATCCGATGCCGACATGCTCGACGCCGATCAGCTTCACGACATGCTCGATATGATCGACCATGTCGGACAGCGTCGTCGGGTCCTTGTCCTTCACGAACATGCGCACGCCGGTGATGCCCATCACGCCGCCGGCCTTGCCGAGCGCCAGGATCGCCTCGTCGGTCTTCGCGCGCGGGTGGTTGGAAAGCGCGCGGCAGTTCGAATGGGTGAAGGCGAGCGCGGGCCTGGACAGCGCGATCGCGTCGAGCGTGGTCTTGTCGCCGCTGTGCGAGACGTCGACGAGCATGCCCGTCTTGTTCATCGCCTCAATGATCGCGGCGCCGAAATCGCTGACGCCGCCGTCGACGCGCTCGGTGCTGCCCGATCCGATCAGGTTCTGCGTGTTATAGGTGAGCTGGGCGCAGCGCAGGCCGAGCCGGTAAAACAGGGTGACATCGTCGGGGCCGTTGAACTGTTCGGCGTTCTGGATGCCCATGATCATGCCGATCTTGCGTTCCGCCTTGGCGCGCTCGAGATCCTTGATCGTGCCGACCAGCGAGAACAGGTCGGAATTGCGCCCGGCGAAACCCTGCCATGCCGCCAGGAAGGTCAGCGCCTCCTCGCGCGCCTTCGGGCCGCCAATCCCCTCCGCATTGTGAAAACCGGTGATGCCGCACGATTTGAAATCGGCGATCTGCTGCGGGGTGAGCGGCCGCGCGAACACGTCGGGCGACATGTCGATCTTGGGCACCGCCAGCATGTCGATCACCAGCGTCTTTTCGATCAGGTCGAGCGCGCGCTTCGAATAGCGCTTCGCGGAGCCCGGCGCGGCGGCATAGCTGCCCGAATTGATCATCGGGAAACCGAGCGCGGTCGCGACGGCCGCGCCCCGCAGAACGGCACGACGACCCATGCGCGCAACTTCCGGCATCCCACATCCCCCCTGAAACACTGATCCAATCAAGGATGGTATTGTCCTGATCGGAAAAATGTCAATCGACTTTGGCGATCCATGTCGGATCGACCGCACGCACCTGCCGGTCGAGCAATCGCAGCAGCCCGGCGGCGACCGTCGCGATCACCGCCAGCAGCGCGAAAAAGCCGCCATGATCCATCCGGCTCCAGAAGGTGCCGACCAGACCGGCGGACAGGCTGCCCGTGAAGATCGCCAGATACCAGGCGGCGACCGTCGTCGCCCCCAGCCGGGGCGGCGCCAGACGCGCGAACAGGCCAAGGCCCGTCGGCAGGATGAACAATTCGCCCAGCGTGAAGATCACGAAGAAGATCGCCAGCCAGATCCAGCCCGCGCGCGCGTCCGAAGACCATTCGACGCCGGCCAGCATCAGATAGGCGGCGGCGACGATCAGCGCCCCCGTCGCCATGCGCCGCGCCGGCGGCGTATCGCGCCCCGCATCGGCGCGCCGCCGCCAATAGGCCAGCAAGGCGGGCGTCATCAGCATAACCATCAGCGGATTGAGCGACTGGAACCACGTCATCGGAATGGTGAAGCCGCCCGCCGCGCGATCGATGCCCGCATCGGCCCAGAGCGCGACGGTGTTGCCCACCTGTTCGTAAGCGCCGCGGAACACCGTCACGCACAGCGCGATCGCGCCCAGCACCATGAAGGTGCGGCGATGATCGGCCCAGCGCATGGGGGGCAGATCCTCGGTCGGCGCGCGCGGCGTCTCCGGCGGCAGATAGCGCTGCCCCGCCAGATAGATCACCAGCCCGGCGAGCATGCCGAGCCCGGCCGCGCCGAAGCCGTAATGCCAGCCGTAAAGCTCGCCCAGCGTGCCGCAGATCAGCGGCGCCAGGAAGCCGCCGATATTGATGCCGACATAATAGACATTATAGGCCCAGCCGCGCCGGGGATCGCCCGCCTTGTAGAGATCGTTGATCTGGCTCGGCAGGCTGGGCAGGAACAGGCCGTTGCCCAGCGCGATCGTCGCCAGCGCGACATAGAAGAGCGCTTCGAACGCCATCATGAAATGGCCCAGCGCCATGATGGTCGCGCCGATGATGACCGCGCGGCGCTTGCCCAGCAGCCGGTCCGCGATCACGCCGCCGACGATCGGGGTGAAATAGGCGCAGGCCGTATAGGCGCCGTAGACGAAGGACGAGTGGCCCTGGCTCATCAGGAGCTGCTTGGTCATGTAATAGACCAGCAGCGCGCGCATGCCGTAATAGGAGAATTGTTCCCACATGTTGGTGAGGAACAATATGGTCAGGCCGCGCGGCTGGCCGAACCAGCCGCGCGCCGTGTCGTCGCTCATGCGGCGGCGGGCCCTTCCGCGCCCCACACCTTCTCGTCGCACCAGGCGGTGCCGTCACGATAGAGGATGCCGGGCTTGCGATCCTGCTTCAGGAAGATCGGGCCATCGAGATCGTTGATGTCGCAAAGCTGGCCGACCAGGAAGCCGGGCGCCATGCCCAGGCTGGTGCACACCATGTTGCCCACCATCACGCCCAGGCCCGCTTCGCGCGCGGCGCGCGCGATCATCAGGCCCTCGGTCATGCCGCCGCACTTGTCGAGCTTGATGTTGAACACGTCGAACCGGCCGACCAGGCCGGGCACGTCGTCCAGCGTCAGCGCGCTTTCGTCGGCCGCGATCGGGATCGGCGATTTATAGCCGTCCAGATCGGCCTCGCGCCCGCGCTTCAGCGGCTGTTCGATCAGCTTCACATCGGCCGCGACCATCGCTTCGACCAGCGCGTCGAGATCGGCGATGTCGAAGCCCTGATTGCCGTCGACGCCCAGCCACACATCGGGCCGCGCGGCGCGGATCGCGTTCACGCGGGCGATGTCGAGGTCGAGCTCGCCGGTCAGCTTGATCTTGATCGAGCGCGCATGATCGAACGCCTTCGCGCCTTCCGCCATCACCGCCGGATCGTCGGCGCCCAGCGTGAAGGTGGTGACGAGCGGACGCGGTGCCTCAAGCCCCGCCAGATCCCAGATCGGCCGGCCCGTCCGCTTCGATTCCAGTTCCCACAAGGCGGCGTCGACGGCGTTGCGCCCGCCGCCCGCCGGCATGACCGAACGCAGTTCCTCACGCGAAACGCCGGCCTCGATCGCGGGGCGCGCCGCCTCGATCGCGGCGAGCATGTGCGGCACGTCGTCGCCCAGATAATAGACGCCGGCCGCCTCGCCCCGCCCGCGATATTCGCCGTCGTCGAGCGTCACCAGAACGCATTCGGCGGATTCGAACACATAGCCGGAGATGCGGAAGGGCGCCGCGAAGGGAAGGCTTTCGACAGAAGTACCGAGAGTAAGGCGTGACATCAGAAGTGCACCGTCATTGCTATGAGTCCAAAGGTCCAGGCGACGTAGAGCACGGTCAGCGTGGCGACAACCAGCAGCACCGCCCAGAGCTTGCTCGTCCAGCGACGATTGCCCTTGAAGGTGACGAGGAGGTTCCACGCCGCCAGCGCCACGGCGCCAACGAAGATGATCAGGCTGAAGATCTGGAGCGTCCAGAGCAGTCCGTTGGACGCCGCCGTCAGATTGGCGAGATCGCCCATCAGCACCGTGAAGGTGTACATCCAGGTGCCGAGCATCGCCAGATCGAGGCCCGCGCCGAGCCGGACCGCGCGATAGGCGAGCCGCGCGCGGCCCTCCAGCGCGAGCGGCGCCTTGTAGCGGCGGCGGATCAGCGCGGCGATCGGCCAGTGCAGCAGCGTCAGCAGCAACACGAGCAGGCTGGTGTAGAGCAGGGGCTTGAGCCAGGCGCCCGATTGCGAGGCGGGCACGCGATCGAACACCATGAAGGGCGAGACGCCGTCGAACGACCAGCGCACGACCTTGCCATCGGCCACATTGGCCGAAAGCCGCTCATGCCCGTTGGCGTCGCGCCAGACGAAGGGCGCGATCTCCACCCATTTGCGCGGCTGGCCGGCCAGATCGGTCAGCGCCGGGATCAGCAATTCGCCCTTGGGGCCAACGCTCACCTCGGTCTGGCCGAGCAGGTTGGTGATCGCCATGAAGTTGTTCTCGCCACGGCGGCTGCTCTGCCACAGCCCGGCCATCATCCGCGCGTGCTCGGCGGAGGTCTTGGCGTCGACGCTGCCGTCCTTCGGCGCGATATTGGGCAGATAGCGGTCGGCGAAATCCTCGAACAGCGCGCCGCGCAGGCGGCCGGACGCGCCCTGCTTGCCCAACGCGTTGAACGACACGTAGAAGCCGACATTCTCGTTCATAAACAGGTGCAGCGAGGTGTGGAACACCTGCGTGTCACCCAGATGCGCGATCACCTGCCGGCCGTTGATGTTGGTTTCGAAGAAGCCCAGCTCCATCCGGTTGACCGCCGGCAGGATCGTCGTCGGCGTGTCGTGCATCAGCTTCGCCGTCTCGGGCTTCATCAGCCCGGCGCCGCCGTTCAGATGCGCGATCATGAAGCGCGCCATGTCCGCGCCCGGAGAGGCGAGGCTGCCGGCGGGCGCCGGGCCGACGATCTCATATTGGGCGGCGGGCGACGAGGCCGCGCGATAGCCGGAGGCCATGTCCGCCGCCAGCGCCTTGGGCAGCGGCTGGCGGAAGCTGGAATGCGCCATGCCCAGCGGCTGGAAGATGCGGCGCTCGACATAATCGTCGAACGGCATCTTGGCGACGCGCTCCACCACATAGCCGGCAAGGGCGGTGGCATAGTTGGAATAGGCCGGGGTGGTGCCCGCGTCGAAGATGCGCTTGGGCACCCATTCCTTCAGATAATCGCCGAGCGGGGCGAGATATTTGACGTCGTAGAACATGACGTTCTTCGCATGCTCCTCGAAGCCCGCGGTGTGCGTCATGATCTGGCGCATCGTCACCGGCTTGCCGTTGCGCGCCGGGATCTTGAAATCGATATAGGTGTTCACATCGGCGTCGAGGTCGATCCTGCCTTCCTCGACCTGCTGCATCACCGCCGTCCAGGTGAACAGCTTGGAGACCGATCCGGGGCGGAACAGCGTGCGTTCGGGATCGACGGGCTTGCGCTTGGCGATATCGGCATAGCCGAAGCCGCGCTGGGTGAGCACCTGGCCGTCCTTGACCACCACCACCACCGCGCCCGCGAGATCGCCAGTCTTCAGCGCATAGGGCATATAGCCGTCGAGCCAGCTATCGACATCCTGCTTGGTGAGCGCGGGCTGACCGGGGGTGGCGGGAACGGCGGCGGTTCCGGCGGCGGCGCCCACGGGCTTGGCGGCCGGCGGCGGCAGGATCGTCGGCGCGGGATTGATCGCCTGCTGCGCGGCGGTCGCACCCGCGACCAGCATCAGCGCGGCGGCGGCGAATAACTTGATCGTTCGCATGTCCGTCCCCTTCGTCCGGCCCACGGCAACATCCTGCCACGGACCGATCCCCTCGATATGTTCTGAACGGGACATTCTGGTCCCAATTGGAAAATTGTCAACACGAACTCTTGGCCAAACCGGGCGCGGCGAGCGATCGCCGCCAAAACCGGGTGAACGAACGCGCTTGCCATTGCCCCGCCCCCATAACTTGTATAACCATACCTATAAGAATCGGGAGAGTGACGATGGTGTATGTGCTGGGCGGCTGGCAAAGCGACTTCGCGCGGAACTGGGATCGCCAGGGCATGAGCATCGGCGACGGCTTCGTCGACACGGTCCGCAACGGGCTGGAGGCGACCAGCCTCGACGCCGCCGAGATCGAATCCGGCCATGTCGGCAATTTCGTCGGAGACCTGTTCGCGCGGCAGGGGCTGCTTGGCGGCTTCTTCGCCTATGTCGATCCGGCGCTCGACGGGCTGCCGACCGCGCGACACGAGGCCGCCTGCGCATCCGGCAGCGTCGCGGTGCTGGCGGCGGCGGCGGAGATCGAGGCTGGCCGCTACGACCTCGCCTGCGTCGTCGGCATCGAACTGATGCGCAACGTATCAGGCCAGACGGCGGCGGAGCACCTTGCCGCCGCCGCCTATGCCGGCCGCGAATTCGCCGACGCCGCGTTCGTCTGGCCGCGCGCCTTTTCCGATCTCGCCGAGGAATATGATCAGCGCTGGGGCCTGAAATACGAGCATCTGGCGCGCATCGCGGAGGTGAATTTCGGCAATGCCCGCCGCAATCCCAATGCGCAGACGCGCGGCTGGCAATTCGGGCCGGACAGCTTCACGGAGGACGACACCGCCAATCCGGTGGTGGAGGGCCGCACGCGCAAGAATGATTGCGGCCAGATCACCGACGGCGCGGCCGTGGTCTTCCTCGCCTCCCCCCGGAAGGCCGCCGAATATGCGGCCAGACGCGGCGCGCCCGTCGAAAGCCTGGCGCGGATCTCGGGCTGGGGCCACCGCTCCGCCCCGATCGGCTATCGCGACAAGCTGCGGATGAGCGAGGGCGCCAGCCATGTCTTCCCCCAGGTCAAGCGCGCCATCGACGATGCGCGCGCGCGCGCCGGGATCGGCGGGGTGGAGGCGATCGACGCGGTCGAGACCCATGATTGCTTCGCGATGACCGAATATATGGCGATCGACCATCTCGGCCTGACCGCGCCGGGCGAGGCGTGGAAGGCGATCGAGGCCGGCGATATCGAGATGGGCGGCCGGCTGCCGATCAATCCCTCGGGCGGGCTGATCGGCCTGGGCCATCCCGTCGGCGCGACGGGCGTGCGCATGCTGCTCGACGCCAGCCGCCAGGTGACGGGCCAGGCCGGCGACATGCAGGTCGAGAATGCCCGCCGCGTCCAGACGCTCAATATCGGCGGATCCACCACCACCACCGTCAGCTTCGTCGTCGAACGCGCGGCATGATGAACCGGCGCGCGATGATCGGCGCGGGCGTCGCGGCGCTCGCGATCGGCCGCGGCGCCCAAGCAGGAGAGAGACAGATGCCAGATACGCGCTTCCGACAGTTCCAGGCCGTGATCGATGCGTGGAAGCGCAAGGATGTGGAGTTCGTGATCGGGCAGATGGCGGACGATATCGTCTGGCACTATGCCGCCGCGATCGCGCCGCCCGCGCGCGGCAAGGCGGAAGCGCGCGCCTTTATCGAGCGCTTCGGCAAGTCCATCGGCGAGGTGCGCTGGCGGATCTTCGCGCATGCCGAGGATGGCGACCGCCTGTTCGTCGAGGGGGTCGACGAATATGTCACCACCGACGGCAAGCAGGTCGCGGCGCCCTATGCCGGCGTGATCGAGTTTCGCGGCGACAAGATCACCGGCTGGCGCGACTATGTCGATCGCGCCACGATCGACGCGATGAAGGCGGGCGGCGCCTATCCGCCGCAGGTGACCGAACTGATCAATCGCCCCGCCGCATGACGGGCCCGGACGACGCGCCCTTCCGCGAGGCGGAGTTCATGGCGGTGGACCTCGATGTCGATCGGCGCCCTGACGGCACGATCGTCATCCGCAGCCGGGTGCCGCTGCGTGATCACGACCCCAACATGCCGCGCGCCTTCGCCGCGCGCGCGGCCGAACGCGGCGATGCCCCGGCGATCGGCTGGCGCGATGCCGGGGGCGCATGGGCCTATCGCGGCTATGCCGAACTGAAGCGCGACATCGACGGCGCCACCCAATGGATGCTCGATACGCTGCCGCGCGGATCGGCGATGCTGGTGATGGCTGAGAACAGCCTGCCCGTCGCGGTGCTCAGCTTCGCCGCCTTCGCGGCGGGCGTGGTGCTGGTGCCCGTCAGCATGGCCTATGGCCTGGTGGGCGGCGATCACGCCCGGCTGCGCCATGTCGTCGGCAAGACGCGCCCCGGGGCGGTCTATGCCGATCCCCATCCCGCGATCGCGGCCGCGGTGAACGCGGTGTTCGACGCCGATGCGATGGTGATTTCGACCGACCCCGCCGCGTTCGGGCGCGGCGCCGCCTATGACGCGATCGTCGCGACCGAGCCGCGCGACGCCGTCGCCCGGGCGATCGCCACGATCGATCCCGACGCGCCCGCGATCTACATGCTCACCTCCGGCTCGACCGGCCTGCCCAAGGTGGTGCCGCAATCGATGCGCGCGCTCGCCGCCTGTGGCGCGCAGGGTCTCGACATGATCGGCAAGGCGGCGGGCTGGGATCAGGTGATGCTCGACTGGCTGCCCTGGCACCATGCCGCCGGCGCATCGGTGCTGCGGACCTGCCTGCTCGAAGGCGGCACGCTGCATATCGATGCGGGCAAGCCGGCGCCGGGCCTGTTCGAGACTTCGATCGCCAATCTGCGCGACGTTTCGATCGCCTATTTCAACAATGTCCCCGCCGGCTATGCGATGCTGGTCGAGGCGCTGGAGGGGGACGCGGCGCTGCGCGCCAGCTTCTTCCGCAAGCTGCGGCTGATGCTCTATGGCGGCGCCGGCCTGCCCCAGCATGTCTATGACCGGCTACAGGCGCTGGCGGTGCGGGAAACCGGGCACCGCATCCATATGACGACGGGCTATGGCATGACGGAGACCGTCTCCGGCTGCATGGCGATCCATTTCCCCACCACGCGCGTCGGCATCGGCCTGCCCGCGCCCGGGCTCGACCTGAAGCTGGTCCCCTATGACGGGCGGTATGAGGTGCGGCTGCGCGGCCCCAATGTGATGAAGGGCTATCTCGACGAGCCGGAGAAGAACGCGACCGTGTTCGACGATGAGGGCTATTACCGCACCGGCGATGTCGCGACCTTCCACGATCCCGCGGATCCGGGCCAGGGCCTCGCCTTCGCCGGCCGGCTGGCCGAGGAGTTCAAGCTCGCCAACGGCACCTGGGTGCATGGCGGCGCGCTGCGCGAAAAGCTGCTGAAGGCGCTTGCCGGGCAGGTGACCGATCTTGTCCTCGCCGATGACGGGCGCCCCTATCTGGCGATGATCGCATGGCCCCGGCCGGGCGCCACGCTCGACGCGATCGCAGCTGGCGTGGCGGAGGCCAATGAGGGGCAGCATGGCGGATCGGCGACGGTGCGCCGCGTCGCGCTGTTCGACACGCCGCCCGATCCGCGCACGCACGAGGTTTCGGACAAGGGCACGATCAACCGCCGCGCCGTGCTCGACCATCGCGCCGGACTGGTCGAGCGCGTGTTCGCGGACCTGCCGGACGATGGCGTCCGAATCATCTGAATTTCTGGGGGAACGACGATGCTGCTTTCGATACTGGTGACCAACGCGCTGATCCTGGCCGGCTGCTTCGCGCTGCTGTGGCTGATCTGCCTGCCGATGCGCGACGTGACGCCCGTCGACAGCTTCTGGGCCTGGGGCATGCTGGTGATGGCGGCGACAAGCTATGCCCAGGCCGGCGGCGATCCGCAGCGCAAGTTGCTGCTGCTCGGCCTGTGCGGGCTGTGGGCGGCGCGGCTGGGCAGCTACATGATCTGGCGCTGGCGCGATCATGGGCCGGACCGGCGTTACCAGGCGCTGCTGGGCAAGGCCGAATCCGCGAAGGGCTGGAGCTTCGCCAAGGCATCCGCGCTGCTGGTGTTCGCGACGCAGGCGCCGCTGCTGTTCGTCGTCTGCCTGCCCGTCCAGCTCGGCCAGGTCGATGCCGCGCCGGCGGTGGGCGTGCTCGGCTGGATCGGCGCGGGCGTGGCGCTTGCCGGCATCCTGTTCGAAACGGTGGGCGACGCGCAGCTCGTCCGCTTCAAGCGCGATCCCGCCAATGCCGGCCAGGTGATGAATCGCGGCCTGTGGCGCTATACGCGCCATCCCAATTATTTCGGCGACGCGCTCACCTGGTGGGGGCTGTGGCTGATCGCCGCGGAAACCGGCACCGGCCTATGGGCGCTGCCCGGCCCGGTGCTGCTCACCTGGACGCTGATGAAATGGTCCGGCGCGCCGACGATCGAACGCCGCCTGGGCAAGACCCGCGAAGGCTATGCGGACTATGTGCGGCAAACCTCGGGCTTCGTGCCCTGGCCGCCGAAGCGGGTGTAGACGCCAGACTTCAAACCTACACGTCACTCCAGCCCTTCGACTGCCTGGAAGCAGGCGCTCAGGATAAACCTCGCCTTTGGCGAGGGCTGGGGTCTGCCAACCAGATCGCGCTTTTTTCTGTGGGAGATCCCAGCCTGCGCTGGGATGACGTGTTGGGTTGGCATTTGTTGAGATAGCAACCACCCCGTCGCTCCAGCGAAAGCTGGAGCCTATACGGTGCGTCCAACCGCACCGCCGCTCGAAGATCACATGGGCTCCAGCTTTCGCTGGAGCGACGGGGTTAGCTATCCCGCAAGCCGTTCAACCGCCGCCGCATATTGCCCCGCGATCGCATCGACGATCGCGCGGACCGGCTCGATGCCGCGGACCGCGCCGACCCCCTGCCCCGCCGCCCAGAGGTCCTTCCACTTCTTGTGGGCATCGCCGCCATAATCGCGCGTCGCGGCGGCGCCCAGCGCGGCGGGATCGTACCCGCAGGCGACAAGCGAGGGAATCAGCCAGGATGCCGGGGTGCCGGTGATCGCGGCGCTGACGATCAGGTGCTCCAGCCCGCTCGCCACCACCATGTCCTTGTAACCGGCCACCGCCATGCTTTCCTCGGCCGCCAGGAAGCGCGTGCCCATATAGACGAGGTCCGCGCCCGCCGCGATCGCGCCCGCCACGCCCGCGCCATCGGCGATGCCGCCGCCGACGCAGATGAGCCCGCCGAACTCGGCGCGCAACGCGGAGATGAAGGCGAAGGGGGAAAGGAAGCCGGTATGCCCGCCCGCCCCCGCCGAAACGCAGACCAGCCCGTCGGCCCCCGCCGCCGCGGCCTTGCGCGCGAGCGGCACGTTGATGACGTCGGCCAGCACCGTGCCGCCATAGCCGTGCACCGCCTCGATCGCGGGCGCGGGGCTGCCCAGCGCGGTGATCACGATCGGTGGCCTGTGCTTCGCCACCAGCGCCAGATCGTCGGCAAGCCGCGCGTTGCTCGAATGGGTGACGAGGTTCGCCGCCCACAGGCCCGGCGCATCCGCCGTTTCCGCCGCGATCCGCGCCATCCAGCCGTCCAGTTCCGCCGCCGTGCGGCAATTGGGCGTGGGAAAGGCGCCGACGATTCCGGCGCGCGCGGCGGCGATCACCATGTCCGGCCCGGACACCAGGAACATCGGCGCGGCCACCACCGGCAGGCGCAATTTCTCGATCATCCGATCCGCTCCACGATCATGGCGACGCCGACGCCCTGCGCGCCCGTCGCGACCACCAGCCCCAATGTTCCGTCCGCCGCGTCGAGCGCGTCGAGCAATGTCGACAGCAGGATCGCGCCCGTGGCCCCCATCGGATGCCCCTTGGCGATATGGCCGCCGCCGACATTGACGCGAGCAGGGTCCGGCGCGCGATCGCGCATGAACTTGGCGATGGTGACGCCGAATGCCTCCATGAACTCGATCCGGTCGATCCGGTCCAGCGTCAGCCCGGCGCGATCGAGCGCGATGTCCATCGCGGCGAAGCCGGCGGTCAGCGAATCGCGCGGATCCCCGCCGGCTTCCGCGATCGCCAGGATGCGGGCCCGCGCGCCCTCCTTCGGGCCGAGCAAAGCCAGCCCCGCGCCATCGGCCATGGGCGGCGCGTGGCCGACGCTGTGGCGATGGTCGATCGGCGCGTCGCCGATCACGCCGCGATACTGATCGGCCAGCACCGCGAAGGCGGGCGGCAGCGCCGCGAGCCGCGCGGCGTCGGTCGGGCGCACCGCCTCGTCACGGTCCAGCCCGGCGACGGCGATGCGCGAGGCGAGCAGTTCGGGCCGCGCTTCCGCCGCGACGGCGCGCGCCTGCGATGCGAGCGCGACGGCATCGAGCGCCGCGCGATCGATCCCTTCCTTTTCCGCCAGCAGATCGGCGGCGAGCGCGACGGGGATGTAGCGCCGGGGCGGATCCATGTCGGCGGCGGTGTAATAATCCGCGCCATCGGCCATGAAGGCGACGCGCGACAGCATCTCCACCCCGCCGCCCAGCGCCCATTGCGCCTGCCCGGCGGCGATGGCGGCGGCGGACAGGCCGATCGCGCTGAGCCCGGACGCGCAGAAATTGTTGATCGTGTGGGCAGGCATCGCGTCGGGCAATCCCGCCTTCAGCTTCGCCACCATCGCGACATGCCCGCCCTGCGCGCCGATCTGGCCGACACAGCCCAGGGTCAGCCGTCCCGCGCGCCCGCGCGGATCATGGCCGCGCGCCTCCAGCGCATCGACGAGATGCGCGACCAGGGATTGCGGCGTCTCGCCCGCCAGCCCGCCATCGGCGCGCGCCTTGCCGCGCGGCGTGCGCAGCGCGTCATGGATATAGACGGCGCTCATGCCGCCGCCCGCCAGGCCGTGGGCGGCATGAACGCGAACAGGCCGGGGGGCGCCGCGACCACATCGGGAATCGCGTTGATCGCCACCGCCATCGTCGCGTCGGTCAGCGCGCGCGACGGCGGCGCCGCCGGATCGGCCTCCGATATGTCGAGCGTCATGCGGATATTGGGCCGCCCCTCGATCCGGATATCCCAATGGCCGTTGTTATTGGCGTGGAGCGAGGGATCGGCGGTCCACAGGATCGACAATGTGAAATCCGCGCCATTGGCGAGATGCGCGGTCCAGCGCCATTCGGTCGCCGCCACGGTGCCCGCCGGGATCAGCCCCGCCTGCACGACAATGTCGCGCGGCGCCAGCGTCAGCCGGTGATCGGGCGTGATCGACGCGATCACCGTCTTCATGCTGTGCGCCGCGAAATGCAGCACTTCGGAAAACAGCGTCGAATAGAGCGCGGCGAGCGGACCGTTGCGGATATCGCGCGTCGCGGGATCGCTGCCCAGCCCCATCAGGTCGAACACGAAGGCGGGGCTCGCCATCGCCGAGGCATCGACGGTTTCGGAGACGGTGAGCGAATCGAGATCAACGCACATCGCGGTCGCCGCCAGCGCCAGCCGCTCGACGATGGTGCCGGGATTCACCCCCACCCCCGCGAGCGTCGCGCCCCCCGCGATCGCGGCGTCGCGCAGCCTGTCGGCATATTCGGCGCCCTGCGCCGAAGGCCAGTGGAAGCCCGCCGTCGAGATCACATTCTTGCCCGATCGCAGCAGCGCCTCCACATCGGGCACCAGCGCGTCATAGGGCAGGGTGATGCGCGGCGCGTGGATCACGACGTCCGCCGCCGTCGCCAATATGGCGTCGCGATCGCTGGTGGCGATGATGCCGACGGGCGGCCGCCGCGCGATCTCGCCCGCGTCGCGCCCGGCCTTGTCGGCGGAATAGACATGGACGCCCGCCAGTTCGAGGCCGGGATGATCGATGATCCGGCGCAGCGAGGTGCGGCCCATGGAGCCCGTCGCCCATTGGATGACTCGGATCGGAATCGCGGCTCTCCCCCCAGAAATTTCGTTCGTCATGGCCGCATCGCGGCGCCATGCTGCGATCGTAGATCACTTGCCCGGCGATGTCAGTATCTTTATGAAAGTTTGAAAGTACAAGAGGGAGAGAGCGATGTTCCTGACGCCGGCCGAGCGCACCGCCGACCATGTTTCACGCGGATGGTGGGACGGGGCCTGCGTGGATACGCTGTTTCAGCGGGCGGCGATGGCGGGCGGCGCGGCGGAGGCGATCGTCGATCCGCTCAATCGGGAGGCGCTGGACGGGCGCGCGCCGGAGCGCCTGACCTGGCTTGCACTGCAGGACCGTGTCGAGCGGACATGCGCCGCGCTGATCGCGCGCGGGCTGGCGAAGGACGACCGCATCTGCGTGCAGCTTCCCAACACCATCGACGCGGTCACCATCTTCCTGGCGGCGGCGCGGCTGGGGCTGATCCTTAGCCCTGTCGTCATGCAATATCGCGCGCACGAATTGTCGCACATCGTCGAACAGGCCGAACCACGCGCCTTCATCACCATTCCCGGCTTTCATGGCCATGATCATGCCGCGATGGCGGCGGCGCTCGCCGAAGCGCTGCCGGGCATGGAAGTGCTGGTGTTTGGCCCGACGGCGCATGGCGTGGACCTGCGCGCCGCGATCGACGCCGCCGATCCCGCGACGGTGGCGCCCTGGCTGGCCGGCAATCCGGTCGATGCGGGCGAGGTGCTGACGATCTGCTGGACTTCGGGCACGGAGGCGCGGCCCAAGGGCGTGCCGCGCGACCATAATCACTGGGTGCTCAACGCCCATGTGCTGGTCTGGGCGTGCGAGATGGTGCCGGGGGACGTGCTGCTGAACCCCTTCCCGCTGGTCAACATCGCCTCGATCGGCGGACTGGTGATGCCCTGGCTGGAGATTGGCGGGAAGCTGGTGCTGCACCATCCCTTCGACCTTGGCGTCTTCCTGAAGCAGATCGCGGCGGAGCGCGTCACCTATACGATCGCGCCGCCCGCCGTGCTCACGGCGCTGCTGAAGCAGCCCGCGATCATGGGCGATACCGACATCTCCTCGCTGCGCGCGATCGGATCGGGCTCCGCGCCGCTCACCCCCTGGCTGATCGAGGGCTGGGCCGACGGCTATGGCATAGAGATCTGCAACATCTTCGGATCGAACGAGGGCATGTCGCTGATCTCCAGCCCCGCCGACGTGCCGGACCGGGCGGAGCGCGCGCATTTCTTCCCGCGCTTCGGCGCGGCCGGCATCAGCTGGGACAGCCCCGTCGCGCGCGTGATACGCACCCGGCTGATCGACGAAGCCAGCGGCGAGGAAATCACCACGCCCGGCCGGCCCGGCGAGATGCAGATCAGCGGCGGCACCACCTTCGCCCAATATTGGCGCTCGCCGGCGCTCACCCGGGCCGCGTTCGACGGCGACTGGTTCCGCACCGGAGACCTGTTCGAGATCGCGGGGGACGGGCCGCTCGAACGCTTCTACCGCTTTGTCGGCCGATCGAAGGAGATCATCGTACGCGGCGGCGTGAACATCTCGCCGGCGGAGATCGACGAACTGCTGGTCGGCATCCCCGGCGTGCGCGAGGCGGCGAGCGTCGGCGTACCCGATGCCGATCTCGGCGAACGCGTCGCGGTGGCGGTGGTCGTCGAGGACGGCGCGACGCCGCCCAGCGTCCGCGAACTCGGCGAGCGGCTGGCGGCGGCTGGCGTCGCGGTGTTCAAGCGCCCGGAACGCGTGGTCGCGGTCCCCGCCCTGCCGCGCAATGCGATGAACAAGGTGATGCGCGCCGATCTGCGCGCGCTGGTGCTGGCGGCGGAGTAGGCAGGCCAGTTAGAACCCTGTCATTCCCGCGAATGCGGGAATCCAGGAGATGTCGATCATAGTGCTCTACGACACTGGATTCCCGCGTTCGCGGGAATGACATGAGTGGGCGCGGGACCCCACCCCACCTCAGGCCGCCAGCGCTTCCCGCCGCTCGGCCTTGGCCGCCTCCAGATCCTTGCGCTCCACCCAATGCGCATGGGTGCCGCTGCAGATCTTGTGCGGCAGCGCGATGCGGCAGATCGGGCCATCCTCGAAGCGCTTGCAATCGATGATGACGCATTCCGACGTGCCCCGGTTCTCGTCGGTCACGAAGCTGATCAGATAGCCGTCATCCTCTTGCGTGCCGCCGGTGCGCGGCGCGAACGGCGCTTCGGAGGCGTAGCGCCCCTCCTCCAGCGTCACCGTCCAGGATTCCCCGGTCGCCAGGTCATGCTTGACCAGCCCGTTGAACAGGAACCAGCCGGGCTTCGCCACCGCGCTATAGGCGTAACGATAGGGCTGGCCCAGGAAGCGCTGGTTGATCATGCCGAATTCGAGGATGCGATCGTCCAGCCGCTCCTCGCGCGTCTCGCCCGTCTTCAGGTCGAAGCGCCAGCGATGCAGCCGGGGCCGCATGCTCGACTGGTCGAGATAGGCCATCAAATGCCCGTAGCCATCCTCGTTGGGGATCGGATCGGGCGTCGGATTTTCCTGGAAATAGCCGTCGACGATCACCTCGTCGCCATCCTCATAGGCATTGTTCCAGTGGAGCACATAGGTCGGCTCCGCCTCGAACCAGCGGATATCGCCGTCGCCGTCGCGCGGCACCAGCGCGAAGCGCGTCGGCACCCCTTCGTGCAGGCGCACGGCATGGATGTCGCGCTTGAGCAGCTCCGCGTCCCAGAAGACGGGCATGTCGTTCAGGATCGCCCAGTTCTTCGTGAAGATCATGTCGTGCGGCAGCCGCGGCCCCGGCGTCGGCACCGGCGTGTAGCGGGTCAGCCGCCCGGCCGGATCGACGGTGCCGTAATGCATGTAGGGCGCGTGCGTCGAATAGTTGAAGAACAGCAGTTCGCCCGTCAGCGGATCGAGCTTGGGGTGCGCGGAGATGCCGTCGATCGGCACCCAGGGGGCGACCCCTTCGGTCTCCAGCGTCTCGGGGTCGAGCACATAGGCCTCACCGCACTGGTAGAAGGTCGCGATCGCCTTGCCGCCATGCACGATCACGTCGGTGCTCGCGCTGTCCTTCAGCCGGCCATGCGCGCCGAAGCCCGGCCGTTCCGAAACGCCCGGCCCGTCCATCAGCCCGCCCCAGAGCGAGCGCCCCGCTTCCTGCTCCGCATGGAAGCAGCGCGTGCGGATGAAACGGTTGCGATAGCTCGCCTTGCCGTCGCGGATGTCGATCTGGTGGATCATCCCGTCGCCGTCGAACGGGTGGTGGCGCCCGGCCGGCTGGTGGATCTGATTCTCGGTGTTGCGCAGATAGATGCCATCGAGATCGTACGGAATCTCCCCCTCGATCACGTCGAGGTCGATCGCGTTCACCTCCTCCATCTGCGGCGTCCACGCGCCGTTGAGATAGGGGTGGTTGCTCGGCTGGAGTGACGATCGGATCGGCGGCAGACGCTCTACCTTCATGCTGCACCTTTGCTGCGTGTCATTCAGTTGCAATACGCGCATCGGTCTGGTTACGCAAGTTTGTCGCTCCATGGGGCTTGACCTGCGCCTCGCAACCCGACAGCATCGCTTTCATAGTCATACCAATAGGAGAAGAGCATGCGTTTCGGGATGCTGGCGGCGGCGCTGATGGCCGCGATTTCGGCCCCCGCCTTCGCAGGCGATTCGCCGCAACAGGAGAAGAGCATGGCGAAGGATCCGAAGATCGCGGTGGTCGAACGGCAGATCGAGGCATGGAACACCAGGGACTGGGCGGGCGCGGGCGCGATGTTCGCCGACGACGCCGTGCTCCATTCGATGATGATCGAACCGATCAACGGGCAAAAGGCGATCGCGGAGCGCATCGCGCAGCTTGGCGACGGCACCGAATCGATCAAGCTGGACGTGCGCAATATCGGCCGCGTCGGCGATGTCGTGTTCATCGAGCGCGTCGACCGGTTCGTCTACAAGGGCCATGCCGGCGCGGTGCCCGTCGTCGGCGTGCTCGAGGTCGAGGGCGACAAGATCAAGGCCTGGCGCGAATATTACGACCGGGCGATGCTCGTCCGCGAAATGGGCCTGAGCGAGGATTTCCACAAGGCGGAAGGCGAATAGCATGGCGGGGGACGAGCGCCCCGCCGCGCCGTCCGATCCGGAGCGCCCGCCGCCTTTCCTCGCCTGGGGAATCGTGGCGGCGCTGTTCGTCGCCTATATCTTCTCGTTCATCGACCGGATGATCATCGGATTGCTGGTCGAGCCGATCAAGGCCGATCTCGGCCTCAGCGACACGCAGATCAGCCTGTTGCAGGGCATGGCGTTCGCGCTGTTCTTCACCATCGCGGGGCTGCCGATCGGGCGGCTGATCGATCGCGCGCCACGGATGAAGGTGGTCGCGGCGGGGATCGCGCTGTGGAGCCTGATGACCGCCCTGTGCGGCACGGTGACGAGCTATTGGCAGTTCTTCGTCGCGCGCATGGGCGTGGGCGTGGGCGAAGCCGTGCTCTCCCCCGCCGCCTATTCGATCATTTCGGACAGTTTCCCCCGCCGCCGCCTGGGGCTGGCGATGGGCGTCTACGGCCTGGGATCGGCGATCGGCGCCGGGCTCGCCTTCATGATCGGCGCGCTGGTGATCACGCTGGTCGCGCGCGCCGGCGATGTGACGATGCCGCTGATCGGCGCGCTCAAGCCCTGGCAATTCGCCTTTGTCTGCGCGGGATTGCCGGGCGTGCTGGTCGCGCTGATCTTCCTGCTGCTGCCCGAACCGCCCCGCGAGGGCGATGCCGGCGGCGCATCCGCCGCCGCACCGCCGATCCGCGAGGTCGTCGATCATGTCGGCCGCAATGGCGGGCTGTTCTGGTCGATCTTCATCGGCGTGAGCGCGGTCAATTTCTCGGTGCTCGGATCGGTTTCCTGGCTGCCGGCGATGCTGATGCGCGCATTCGGCATGGAGATGCACGACGCGGGCTATCTGGCGGGCGGGCTGCTGATCCTGGGCGGGCTGATCGGCATGATCGGCGGCGGCCTGCTGATGGATCGTTATGGCGGCGGGGCGCCGGGCGCACGCATGCGCTTCTGCGCCTGGGCGACGGCGGCAGGCACGCTGGGCGCCGCCGCCTTCCCGCTCGTGCCGTCGATCGGCGGCTTCGCGATCGCCTTCGTGCTGTTCTTCTCCGCCGCCGCCGTCACGGTGGGCGCGGCCCCCTCCACCTTGCAGCAGCTTACCCCCAACCGGATGCGGGCGACGGTTTCGGCGGCCTATGTCTTCGTCATCAACCTGGTCGGGCTCGGGCTGGGGCCGACCGCGACCGCGCTGCTGGGCGACACGCTGTTCCCGTTCGAATCGGGCATCCGCTACGCCATCGCGATCGTCGCGCCGCTCGGCTACCTGATCGCCGCGCTGTTCTTCTGGCGGGCGGCGCGGCTGGCATCGCACGCGGGGCACTCGACCCGGACGGCATCGGGCCTATATGCTTGAATCGTGATGCATGGCGACAATCTCATCCGGACCTGTTCCATCTGGCGCGCGCTCGAAGTGGTGGGCGACACCCCGACATTGCTGATCCTGGAGGCGGGATGGCTCGGCGCGCGGCGTTTCGACGTGCTGCGCCGGCGCACCGGCCTGCTCAAGGCGCTGCTCAGCGACCGGCTGAAGCGGCTGGTCGAATCGGGCATGCTGGAAAAGCGGCTCTACGAAACCAGCCCGCCGCGCCACGAATATGTGCTCACCCGCAAGGGGCGCGACGTCTACTGGACCTCGCTGATGCTGCTGCGCTGGGAACAGCGCTGGGCGGACCGCGCCGGCAAGATCGGCGTGATCCTGACGCACAAGCCCTGCGGCAAGACCTTCGAGCCCACCCCCGCCTGCGGCGCGTGCAACGAGACGATCGACGCCACCGTGGTCGACTGGAAACCCGGCCCCGGCGTCGGCCTGATGGCGCCGCTCTACAGCCGGCGGCGGCAGCAGCGCGACAGTTCCGAAGACGCGACCTCGCTGTTCGACGAAGCGGCGCGGATCATGGGCGATCGCTGGGCCAGCCTGATCATGCGGTCGATCTTCACCGGCATCAACCGCTTCGACGATATCCGCCGCGACACCGCGATCGCGACCAACATCCTGTCCGAACGGCTCGCCTGGCTCACCTCGATCGGCGCGATCCGCCAGGTCCAGTACGCCACCAGCCCGCCGCGCTACGAATATAAGCTGCGGCGCAAGGGCGTGGATTATTATCCCGCGCTGCTGATGCTGATGAAGTGGGGCGACACCTATTATTGCTCGCCCGAAGGGCCGCCGCTGCTGCTGACCCACAAGGCATGCGGCCAGCCGCTCGATCCGCAGGTGATCTGTTCGGAATGCCGCAAGCCGATCCGCCCGGACGAGGTGGAATTCGAGATCGTCGAAGGCGACGAACGCGACGCCGCCTGACACGATTCTTACTTTCATTATCATACCTACGTCGCTAGCATCCTGTCAGGGAGAGCGATGCGATGGACGACGACATCGGACGGGTTGTGATCGTGACGGGCGCCGGCAAGGGGCTCGGCGCCGCCTTTGCGCGGGCCTGGGGCCGGCAGGGTGCGCGCGTGATCGTGAACAATCGCGCACGCGCCGGCGAGCCGAGCTCGGCCGAAGCCGTGGCGGCAGAGATTCGCGCCGCCGGGGGTGACGCCGTCGCCGATACGCATGCGGTCGATGCGCCAGGCGCGGCGGACGCGATCCTGCGCACCGCGCTCGACGCCTATGGCCGCATCGACGCCGTCATCCTCAATGCCGGGATCAGTGGCCCCGCGGCGAAACTCGGAGCGCTCGTCGAAGCCGATCTTCGCGCGCTCATGGAAACTAATTTCTTCGCAACCGTGGCGCTCGCCCAGGCGGCGATGCCGCATCTGGAGGCGAGCCCGGCCGGGCGGCTGCTGTTCGTCTCCTCCGCTGCCGGGCTGCACGGCGTGCGCGGGCGATCGCCCTATGCCGCGTCCAAGGGTGCGGTGAACGCCTTCGCGCTCACCATCGCGGACGAGATGCGGCGCAGCACCGTCCGCACCAACGTGATCTGCCCCTATGCCGCCACCGCGATGACGGTGGCCGATGGCGAGCCCAGCGACCCGCTGATGGCGCCCGGCAATGCCGCCGCCATGGCGCTCCACCTGACGAGCGCCGCCTGCGACCTCAACGGCCAGATCCTGATGGCGGGCGGCCGGCGCTTCCGCCGCGCCCGCGTGATGGAGGCGCCGGGCGCGAGCGCGCCCGACACCGATCCCGCCTGGATCGCCGCCAACATCGCCGCGATCGGCGACATGGCCGATGCGCGCGAATTCGTGGGCGCGGAAGCCGCCTTCGCCGATCTTTACGCCGATGCCCGGCGCGACAGTCAGAAAGGGAGAGCATGATGCGTTTGACGGTGGAGCAACTGCTCGATCGGCAGGAGATAGAGGATGTGCTGATCAGCTATGCGCGCGGCGCCGATCGCGGCGATGCCGATCTGATCGCCGCCGCCTATCATCCCGACGCGATCGAGGATCATGGCGGCGTGTTTGTCGGGCCGGCGAGCGACTATGTCGCGGTGATGCGCAAGATCCTGCCGGGCGCGCCGCTGATGACGCATCTCTGCACCAACATCACGATCGAGCTGGATGGCGATCGCGCGCTCAGCGAATGCTATTTCCTCACCTTCTCGCGCCGGGACGGCGGCGAGGACAGCTATGACAGCCTGACCATGGCGCGCTGCGTCGACCGGTTCGAGCGCCGCGACGGCACGTGGCGGATCGCGCATCGCCGGCTCGCCTGGGAATGGAACCACGAGATGCCGGTGAACGAGACCTGGGGGCGCGGCATGATCATTCCGGACATGGCGAAGGCGGTGCGCGGCGCGAAGAAGCCGCACGACATCCTCTATGGCGAATGGACCGGTCGACACGAAGGAATTGGGCGCCACGAAGGAGCAGCGGCATGAGGATCGAGGGATGCACGGCGATCGTGACCGGGGGCAATCGCGGCATCGGCGAGGGCTTTGTCGAGGAACTGATCGAACAGGGCGCCCGCCGCGTCTATGTCGCCGCGCGCGCGCTGGCCGATGCGGAAGCGGCCTGCGCGAAGGATCCCGAACGGCTGGTGCCGATCGCGCTGGACGTGACGCGCGAGGATCAGGTGGCGGCCACCGCCGCGCGCTGCCAGGATGTCGATCTGGTGATCAACAATGCCGGCGCGTTCAACCGCGTGACCTTGATGGACGCGCCCGACCTGAGCGCGATGCGGCAGGAGATCGAGACCAATTATCTCGGCCTCGTCGCCATGTGCCGCGCCTTCGCGCCGATCTTGAAGGCGAATGGCGGCGGCGCGATCGTCAATGTGCTCTCCGCCGGCGGTATCATCGCGGTGCCCAGCATGGGCGGCTATAGCCCGTCAAAATTCGCGGCGCGCGCGGCGAGCGATTGCATCCGCGCCGAGCTGGAGCCGCAGGGCACGCATGTGGCGGCGCTGATCGTCGGATCGGTCGACACGCGCATGGCGAGCCACGTCACCTGGCAGGAGAAATCGACGCCGCGCGATATCGGCAAGGCCGGGCTGCTCGCGGTCAAACACCGGATCGACGAGCACGACACTGATCCCCATTCGGTTTCGGTGCGCGCGTTCCTCGCGCGCGATCCGCACACGATCAAGCGCTCGATGGTCAAGGCGCTGCACGACGGGAGGCGCTGAGATGCACGCGAACACGATCGAGACCCTGCTCGCCAAGCAGGATATCCAGGATGTCATGGCGCGCTACGCCCGCGGCGTCGATCGCGCCGACGGGCCGCTGCTCCATAGCTGTTATTGGGACGATGCGATCGAGGAACATGGCAGCAGCTATTCCGGCCCCGCCCGCCCCTATGTCGACGGCGCGGTGCAGCGGCTGATGAAGACGGGCACGATCTGCCACTATGTCTGCAACATGCATGTCGAGCTCGACGGCGATACCGCCTGGGTGGAAAGCTATCTGCTCACCTTCGCGCGCTTCCCCAAGGGCGACGAGCCCTGGGACACGCTGACCGGCGGCCGCATCGTCGACAAGTTCGTCCGCCGCGACGGCGAATGGCGCATCCTCCACCGCAAGATGGCGTTCGACTGGAACCACGACATGCCGTCGAGCGAGGGCTGGTGCCTGGGCCTGTTCAAGCCCGAGGATCCGCGCATGGTGATGGGCGAGAAGGGTGGCGGCGATCTGAGCTACACGCGCTTTTGAAGCGGAGTCCGGAAGCCAGTCACACCGTTCGGACTGAGCCTGTCGAAGTCCAGTCCTTTCTTCAGCACCGTGGATGGGAAGGACAGGGCTTCGACAGGCTCAGCCCGAACGGAGATCGAACGGAAAAACAAGAAGGGCGGCACCCCTGCGGTTGCCGCCCTTTCAGTTTGGCCGAGGAGGGGCCTTAGAATTTAATGGAGACCTCGGCGCCGTACTGGCGCGGCGCGCCGAGGCGGCTCACCTCATCGCCGAAAAAGGCGATGATGTTGGTGCGGTAGAGCGTGTTGGTGAGGTTGCGGCCCCAGAGCGAGAAGGTCCAGTCGCCACGATTGGGCGTGACCGAGACGCGCGCGCCGAGCTGGCCATAGGGCTTTTCCATCTGCAGATTGTCTGGCGCCCAATAGAGCTTGCCCTGGCGGCTATAGTTGATGTTGGCGCGGAAGCCGCGCTCCCAGCTTCCCAGGTCGGTCACGAAATCGGCGCCGACATTCCACTGATATTTGGGCGTGCGCTGGAGGAAATTGCCCGAATTGTCGTTGCCCAGCGAGTCGATGAAATTGATATATTTGGTGTCGAGCAGGGTCAGGCCGCCGTTGAGCGTCAGCCCGTCGGTCACCGCAACGGTCGCTTCCAGTTCGACGCCCTTGATCTTCGCGTCGGCGGCATTGTCGGTGATGTTGCACAGGCACGCCGCCGAGGTCTGGGTGACCTGGAGATTCTTGTAGCGCATCTTGAACGCGGCGATGTTGAGGCGGACGCGGCGGTCGAACAGGTCCAGCTTGGCGCCCGCTTCCCAGCTATCGACGGTTTCGGGATCGTAGCTCGATTGCGCCGCGACCGCGTTCGCCGGATCGTCCTCGAACCCGCCGCCCTTATAGCCGGTGGCGAAGGTCACATAGAACAGCATGTTGCGATTGGGCTTGAACTCGGCGGTCACCTGCGGCGTCATCTCGCTCCAGGTGTCGCGATAGGGCGTGGTGAAGCTCTGCCCTTCGCGGAAGGTGCCGGCGAGCGGCGTCAGCGCGACGAGATCGGTGGGATTGAACTTGTCGCCGCCCTCCACCGAAATGCCGGTGACCCGGCCCGATTTCTTGTCGTGCGAATAACGGACGCCGCCGACGATGTGGAACTTCTCGCTGAAGCGGTAGCCGAGCTGGCCGAAGATCGCATAGCTCTCGTTGGTGGCGCGATTGTCCCAATGGCTTTCGCCCGAGAGCGTCGTGAGCGCGGGCAGCGGCACTTCCGCCCAGAATTTGTCGAGCTTGCTCACCTTGTCGTGCTGGTAATAGGCGCCGACGATATAATCGAAGCCGCTATCCTCCACCTCGGGCGAAACCAGCCGGATCTCCTGCGTGAACTGGCGGATATTCTCGTCCTCGTTCACCGGGAAGGTGAACAATGTGGGTGAGATCACGCCATAGCCATTGTCGGGGCCGATGCCCGTCTGGTCATAGACGTTGAACGCCTCGCCCTTGCGATAGCCGGTGATCGAGCTGACCGTGCCGAGGCCGCCCAGTTCCTTGTCGAGCCGGAGCGAAAGCCCCCATGCCTCGCGGTTGAGCTGCTGCGGCGTATCCGCCGCGTCGCCCTTGTAGCGGGGCCATTCGGGCAGGCTCTCGCGCACGCCCAGCGGCTTGCCCCGGATCGTGCCGATCGCCGCGCGCGCGGCGCTCCACGGGCCCGAGCCTGCCGCCGGCCCGTCGATCGCGACGCTGTGGAAGCCGTTGGACTTGTCCTTGGTGTAATCGAACACCAGCCGCGCGGTGAAATCGCTGCCTTCGGGCGCCAGCTTGAGCTGCCCGCGCATCTGGAAGCTGTCCGCATTGTCGAGATCGACATCGTGCAGCAGATCGTGGTTGAAGCCGTCGCGGTTGCGATACTGGAACGACAGCCGCGCGGTGAGCGGGCCGGAAATGGTGCCGGTGATGTGCCCGCGCGCCAGCTTCTCGTTGTAATTGCCGTAGGAGACGGTGACCGCCCCGCCCGTCTCCGCTTCGGGCTGCGCGGTCAGGATGTTGATGGCGCCGCCGACGACGTTGCGGCCGAGCAGCACGCCCTGCGGCCCGCGCACCACCTCGACGCGGTCGATATCGTACAGGTCGAAATTGAACAGGCCCGATCGCCCGACATAGACGTCGTCGACGAAGATGCCGATCGACTGGTCGGCCGATGGCGAATCGAGCCGGGTGTTGGTGATGCCGCGGATGTTGAATTCCTGATCGATCGGCGTCAGCGCGGTGAACGACAGCGAGGTCGCGGCACCGGCGAGATCCTCGAAGCTGAGCACGCGCGCGTTTTCGAGCGATTCGCCGCCGAATGCCGAGATGGCGGCGGCGGTATCCTGAACCGTCGCCTCGCGCCGCTGCGCGGTGACGACGATATCGGCGAGCTGCGGGCCGGATGCGGCCTCGTCCTGCGGCGCTTGCGGCGATGTCTGCGCCAGGGCCGGCGAACAGGCCGAGGCGAGCCCCAGGGCGATTGCGAGATACGAAACGCGCGCACGAATGCCGTTCATGGACTCCCTCCCTTTTCGACGCCGATCGGGCCGCGCCCCTCGGTCGTTTCGCCAAGGAAGCTATGCCCATTTAGTTGGTTCGTCAATGCAAGTTAGTTCAATCGCGATTCGACGGGCATGGTCGGCGACCGGCGACGTCATCGCGGATATGCGGCAGAATCCCTGTCTTTGCTGGATATTGCGGCGATCACGACACGTGTTTCCGGGCTACGCGGTTCGATCCGGAGCGGCCTGGCCGAGTGGATTTCGAAAGCAAACCCTTGTGGACGATGAAGCGGGTCACCCCGGACGATCGCAGCAAGGGCCGGGTGGCGGCTATCGGCGCGCGGCGAAGAAATCCCGCAACAGCGCCGCCGCTTCGCCTTCGCCCAGCCCGGCATAGATTTCGGGGCGATGATGGCAGGTCGGCTGGTCGAACACGCGCGCGCCATGTTCGACGCCGCCGCCCTTGGGATCCGACGCCGCATAATAGAGCCTGGCGATGCGCGCATGCGCGATCGCGCCGGCGCACATCGCGCATGGCTCCAGCGTCACCCACAGGTCGCAGCCGGTCAGCCGTTCCTGCCCCAGCGCCTCCGCCGCGCGGCGAATCGCGAGCATCTCGGCATGGGCGGTGGGATCGGGCCGTGCGCGCGTCTCGTTGGCGGCGCTGGCGATCACGACGCCGTCGCGCACCACCACCGCGCCGATCGGCACTTCGCCCGCCTGGGCGGCGGCTTCGGCGAGCAGAAGCGCCTGGCGCATCGGATCGGGCAAGGGAAAGGCCATCGCCGAGCCATAAAGCGTGATCGCCCGGCGCGGAAGCTCAGGCCTTCGCCGGTCTCCGCAAGCGCGCGAACAGGTCGTCCAGGCGCGCGGTGGAGCCACCGAGCACCGCGAACAGCGCGAAGATCATGCCCGGCAGGTAGAACAGCGCGGTCAGGATCGTCGCGGTCCAGAAGTCGCGCCCCATCCCGCGCACGAGGAAGATGCCGAGCGGCGGCAGCAGGATCGCGGCGATGAGGGTTGCGGCGGACATGCTGGATGAACGAACGACGCCGCGCCGGGTTTCATCGGCGCGAAGGTTGACGCGAATCGCCCGGGCCGCTAGTGGCCCACGCTTTCCAGACGCTTTTGATTGCAGGACGAAGACGATGTCGCGCATTTGCGAACTGACCGGCAAGGGCCGCCAGGTGGGCCACAATGTGTCCCACGCCAACAACAAGACCAAGCGGACCTATCTGCCCAACCTGCAGAATGTCACGCTGATGTCCGATTCGCTCGAGAAGAGCGTGAAGCTGCGCGTTTCGACGCATGGCCTGCGTTCGGTCGAGCATAATGGCGGCCTGGACAACTGGCTGCTCAAGACCTCGGACGAGAAGCTGAGCCTGAAGGCGCGTCGCCTGAAGCGCGAAGTCGCCAAGAAGGTCTCGGCCGCGGCCTGAGCCGCGCCAACCGATTTGATTCGGACGATGTGGCGCCGGCCGGTGAAAACCGGGCGGCGCTTTGTCGCGTCCGGTGAACTTCGAAACAAGCCGAAACCGGCGCCATCGCCATGCCACGCCGGCGCGCCGCCCGCGCCCGTTCGGGCTGAGCCTGCCGAAGCCCTGCCTTTCCTTAACATTGAAGTAGAAGGACAGGGGTTGGCCTACGGCCGACTTCGTCCCGACAGGCTCAGCACGAACGGCGGGTGGTGGACGCAAGCCCGACTCGCCTGAACGCCTTGCCCCGCTAGCGGCCGCCATCCTCCAGCACGAATTTCAGCAACAGGCTCTTCTGGAACGGCGTTCCGAAATTGTCGTCGGATGCGATCCAGACGATAATCCGCCCCTCCTCGCGCGTGATCGCCAGCGCCTCCATATTGTCGACCGCCAGCGGCGGCGCGAGCGTCGCGATCTCCTCGTCCGATGCCAGCCCGTCGCGCTCGATCGTCTTCGGGTCCAGGATCGAAAGCTTGGCGGTGAACAGCGGCCAGACGCCCAGGCGGCGATGCAGCACCAGCACGCGCCCGTCCGGCAGCTCGGCGGCGTCGGTCACGCGGAAGCCCGATGGCGGGCGATAATAGAAGCGCGTCGCCTTCGCGGCGGGATCGGTCGGGTCGCGATCGAACAGCAATGCCGCGTCGGCGCCCGGCGGCGCCTTGCCGCCTTCAGACAGGACAAGGAAGCGCCCCGAGCTCAGCCGCGCCATCGCCTCCGCGCCGGCATTGCCCGGCCATTTGCGCATCTCGGGCGGGCGGCGCCCCGCCTCCGCGCGCGCCAGGCCGGGCGCATAGCGCCAGATCGCGTTGCGGCTTTCGAAGCCCACCCAGATCGCGCCCGTGCGCGGATCGACGGTCATCGATTCGCTGTCGCGATTGCGCTTGAGATAGGGATCGCCGGGGCCGTCGGGCAGATCGCCGAACTTTGCCGCGCCGATGGTATCCCCCGGCCCCCGCGCCAGCCGGACATATCCGCCCGCGTCGTTGAGCAGCAGCAAGGCCTCGTCCGAAACCAGCATCGAGGAAAAGCTGCCAAAGGCGGGATCGGGATTCTCCAGCCGCCAGCCCTTCAGATAGTGCAGGCGGCCGACGCGAACGCGCTTCGGGTCCGACGCGTCGAGCGGGATCGGAATCGCCGAGACCGCGCTGCTCGGCCCCAGCACCTGACGCACCATGGAGGTTTCGCCATCGCCGCTCAGCATCAGCATGAACGGCAGGACGGGCAGCAACAGTAACGGCTTGAACAGGCGCATCGGCGACGCTTGTAGAGAAGCTGTCCCCGCTTGCCAGCCCAAGCTTTCCTGAACGGCAGGCAACGGCATCTGAACGGCGGATAACATGTGCGTTCAGGCGAGCCTCAAACGAATCAGGGCATAAGCATCTCATCGGACGGAGGTTGGCCCCGCCGCCGAGTTTGAAACGCAAGGAGAAGACCATGTTGAAGAAACTGAGCCTTGTGGGTGCCACGCTCGCCATGGGCGCCGCCACCCTGATCCCCGCGACGCCCGCCATGGCGCAGCGCGACGGATATTATCGCGGTTACGACAATCACCGCGGCTACAATAACTATCGCGGCTATAACGACCGTGGTTATCGCGGCTATCGCGGCGACCGCTACGGTTACCGCAACGATCGCGGCTATCGTGGTAATGACGGCTATTATCGCTGCCGCCGCGACGGCACCGCCGGCACCATCATCGGCGCGATCGCCGGTGGCCTGCTCGGCAACGAGGTCGCCGGTCGCGGCAGCCGCACCGAAGGCACGATCATCGGCGGCGCCGTGGGCGCCCTGGCCGGCCGCGCCATCGACAAGTCGGACAGCCGCTGCCGCTAAGCCAACGACATTCCTCGGTGTAGCGTAACGAGGACAAGGGGTACGCCGCGACCTGTACATCGCGGACCCCGGAGGGCCGGAACCGAAAGGTTTCGGCCCTCGCGTTATTTGGGCCACCTTGTCATCCCCGCGCACGCGGGGATGACACCAGCAGGCGTCAGCCCTCAATCATTGTCGAACAACGCCGCCAGCTGCTCCACCATCGTGCCGCCTAGCTGTTCGGCGTCCATGATCGTCACCGCCTTCTGATAATAGCGGGTCACGTCATGGCCGATGCCGATCGCGACGAGCTCCACCGGCGAGCGGTTCTCGATCCAGTGGATCACCTGGCGCAGATGCCGTTCGAGATAGCTGCCCGAATTGACGCTGAGCGTCGAATCGTCGACCGGCGCGCCGTCAGAGATCACCATCAGGATCCGCCGCTCCTCCGGCCGCCCGATCAGGCGGTTATGCGCCCAGAGCAGCGCCTCCCCGTCGATATTCTCCTTGAGCAGCCCTTCGCGCATCATCAGCCCGAGCGAGCGCTTCGCGCGGCGCCAGGGTTCGTCGGCCTGCTTGTAGATGATGTGGCGCAGGTCGTTGAGGCGGCCGGGCATCGGCGGCCGGCCGGCGGCCAGCCAGTTCTCGCGCGATTGCCCGCCTTTCCACGCCCGCGTCGTGAAGCCGAGGATCTCGGTCTTGACGCCGCAACGCTCGAGCGTGCGCGCCATGATGTCGGCCGAGATCGCGGCGATCGAGATCGGACGCCCGCGCATCGAACCCGAATTGTCGATCAGCAGCGTCACCACCGTGTCGCGGAAATCGGTTTCGCGCTCCACCTTGTAGGACAGCGAATGGCCAGGGCTCACCACGACGCGCGCCAGCCGCGCGGCATCGAGCATCCCTTCCTCCTGGTCGAAATCCCAGCTCCGGTTCTGCTGCGCCATCAGCCGGCGCTGCAGCCGGTTGGCGAGCTTGGTCACCGCGCCCTGAAGATGGACGAGCTGGTGATCGAGATAGGCGCGCAGCCGGTCCAGCTCGTCCTCGTCGCACAGCTCCAGCGCGGTCACCACCTCGTCGAACTGCTCGGTCCACACCTTGTAGTCGAACTGGGTGTTGAGATCGGGCACCGGCCGGTTGGGGCGGACGGGCAACATGCCCTCCTCGCCTTCCTCGCCCAGTTCGGCGTCGGTTTCGGACGCCATGTCCTCCTGCGCCTCGCCGGCCTCGCCATCCTCGGACTGGCTGCCGTCGGGCTCGCCGCGCGCGTCGCTCTGGCCGTCCGAGCCGCCCGACTCGTCCTCGCCCTCGCTCTCGTCGCCTTCCTCGGGATCCTCGCCTTCCTGCTCGTCGCCGCCCTCATCGGCCGAATCGGGCACCATCTCGCCGTCGATCAGCTCGAGATCCTCGAGCAGGCGGGTGGCGAGCTTCTGGAACGCGGCCTGATCGTCGAGTGCGAGGCCGAGCGCGTCGAGATCGGCGCCCGCCTTCTCCTCGATCCAGTCACGCACCAGCGAGAGGCCGCCCTTCGCCGCCTCCGGCACGGGTTCGCCGGTCAGCCTTTCGCGCGCGAGCAGCGCGATCGCGCTGGACAGCGGCACTTCCTCGCGCGAGCGCGCGCGCGTGATCGGGTCCGATCGCATGCGCATCGCATGGGCATCGGCCAGGTTGGCTTTCACCCCGGCCATGTTGCGGCCGCCCAGCGCCTCGATCCGCACCTGTTCCACCGCGTCGAACGCGGCGCGCGCCACCGCGTCGCCCGGCGCCGCGCGCGCGTGCAGCGCCGCGTCGTGATGGCGCAGCTTCAGCGCGAAACTGTCCGCGAAGCCACGCGCTTCCGCCACCTGTTCGGGCGGCAGGTTGCGGCCGGGCATCGGCACCTTCAGATGCCGCCCGGCCTGCACCGGCGCGTCGGCGGTGAAGGCGAGCTCCACCTCCGGCTCACGCGCGATCGCGCGCGCCGTGCCGGTCAGCACCGCCTTGAAGCGGTCGAGGGGCGTCTGTTCGGCCACCCCGGCTCAGGCTTTCGCCACGACGCTTTCGGGCAGGTCCTTGCCGAAGACGCGCTGATAATATTCGGCCACCAGCGCGCGTTCCGCCTCGTCGCACTTGTTGAGGAAGCTCAGGCGGAAGGCGAAGCCGACATCCTTGAAGATCAGCGAGTTCTGCGCCCAGGTGATCACGGTGCGCGGGCTCATGACGGTGGAGATGTCGCCATTGATGAAGCCCTGGCGGGTCAGGTCCGCCACTTTCACCATGTTCTCCACCTCCTTCTTGCCGCCCTCGTGATCATATTCGCCCGACTTGGCGAGCACGATCTGCGCCTCGACCTGCGCGGGCAGATAGTTGAGCGTGACGACGATGTTCCAGCGGTCCATCTGGCCCTGGTTGATCTGCTGCGTGCCGTGATACAGGCCGCTGGTGTCGCCCAGGCCCACCGTGTTGGCGGTGGCGAACAGGCGGAACCAGGGATTGGGCCGGATCACGCGATTCTGGTCGAGCAGCGTCAGCTTGCCCTCGGTCTCCAGCACGCGCTGGATCACGAACATCACATCGGGGCGGCCGGCGTCATATTCGTCGAACACCAGCGCGGTCGGCGTCTGCAGCGCCCAGGGCAGCAGGCCTTCGCGGAACTCGGTGACCTGCTGGCCGTCGCGCAGCACGATGGCGTCGCGGCCGATCAGGTCGATACGGCTGATATGCGCGTCGAGGTTGATGCGGATGCACGGCCAGTTGAGGCGCGCCGCCACCTGCTCGATATGCGTCGACTTGCCGGTGCCGTGATAGCCCTGGACCATCACGCGCCGGTTGTGCGCGAAACCCGCCAGGATCGCGAGCGTGGTGTCCCCGTCGAACACATAGGCGGGATCGAGATCGGGCACGCGTTCGTCGGCCTCGCTGAAGGCGGGCACCATCATGTCGGTATCGATGCCGAACAGGTCGCGGACGCTCACCTGCTTGTCGGGCGCGTCGAGCACCGTCGACTCGCGGCTGTCGGGCTGGGCGTTGGGAATGTCGGTCATGGATCGGCCTGCATGCAAGAGAGTCGCGGCCCGGTTAAAGGCTGGCGCGCGCGGATGCAACGCGAACGCGTCAAACAACGCCCGGCGGCGCCTTGGCGGGAATCGGAAACAGCGTGGCGAAGTGGGCGGCGAGCGCGCGATCACCCTCCACCGCCAGCAGCCCGTCCCGCGCCAGATCGTCGAGCGGCACGCCCGCATAGACCGCCGCCGCCACGCCGGAGGGCACCCCGGTCATCACCAGATCGGGCCGCTCGACCGCGCCGCGCCCGATCGCGACCGCGCCGTCGTCGATCGTCAGGAAGAACGCCTCCTCGCCCAGATGAAAGCCGATCCGCATCGTCAGCCCGCGCGCGCGCGCCGGATCGATCATCGTGCGCAACGACAGCATCAGCGAAACCGCGCTGAACGGGCGCGTCGGATCATGCCGTGGCGAACGCGCGGCCCAGCGGCCCAGCGCCTGGAACACCGGCCCCGCCTCCTGCCCCCAGGGCGTCAGCCCATAGACCTGGACGGAGATCGGCGGCGGCAGCTTCGATCGCGTGACGATGCCCGCTTCCTCCAGCCCGGTCAGCCGCTGCGTCAGCACGTTCGCGCTGATCGCGGGCAGGCTCTTGCGCAGTTCGCTGAAGCGGCGCGGCCCCAGCATCAGTTCGCGCATCACCGGCAGCGCCCAGCGCTCCCCGATGATGTCCATCCCATGGGTGGCCGCGCAGGCATCGTCATAACGGCGCTTTTGCGCGGCTTCGGACGAGTCGGTTATTTTTTGTAACTTCATAGTTGCTTTTTATAACCTCCGGGGGCATCAGGGTCAAACAACGAGTCGCGAGAGGATGAAAAATGGCGAAGATGATTTTCGTGAACCTGCCGGTGGCGGATGTGGCGAAGGCGCGGCGCTTCTACGAAGCGGTGGGCGCGACGGCCGATACGCGCTTTTGCACGGACGACACCGCGATGATGGCGTTTTCGGACACGATCACCTTCATGCTGATGTCACATCAACGGTTCAACGACTTCACGACAAAGTCCGTCGCAGACACCCGCAGCACCGCCCAGGTGCTGCTATGTCTGAGCGAGGACAGCCGCGATGGAGTCGAGGCGACCATGACGAAGGCGATCACGGCCGGCGCGAAGGCCGATCCGACGCCGCGCCAGGAAATGGGCGACTTCATGTACGGCCGCAGTTTCGAGGATCTCGACGGCCATATCGTCGAGCTGGTGTGGATGGATGTCGATGCGGCGATGGCCGCGTGGAGCGCCGAGCCCGCGGCCGCCTGAGCCGCGCGATGAAGCAGGGGCCGGCAAACGGATGGCGGTTCCGCAATTGATTTTCGAGGGGCGCGAAGCCCCCGCCCGGTTCGCATGAGGAGAGATGCAATGACCTATGTGGAAGGATTCGTCGTCGCGGTGCCGGCGGCCAACAAGGACGCCTATCGCAAGCATGCCGAACAGGCGCTGCCGCTGTTCAAGGAATTCGGGGTGGCCCGGATGGTCGAGTGCTGGGGCGACGACGTGCCCGACGGCAAGGTGACCGATTTCAAGGGCGCGGTGCAGGCGAAGGAGGACGAGGTCGTCGTCTTCTCCTGGTTCGAATATCCATCGAAGACGGTGCGCGAAGCCGCCGTCGAGAAGATGATGTCCGATCCGCGCATGGCAACGATGGGCGCGGACATGCCGTTCGACGGCAAGCGCATGATCGTCGGCGGCTTCGAGGCGATCGTCGACGACAGCGGCGAGGGCGCCATGGGCTATGCCGACGGCTATCTCGTGCCCGTGCCCGCCGGCAACAAGGAAGCCTATCGCGCGCTGGCGACAAAGGCGTCGCAGGTCTTTTTCGATCACGGCGCAACGCGCGTGGTGGAGGCATGGGGCGACGACGTGCCCACCGGCAAGGTCACCGACTATGCGCGCGCCATCAAGGCCGAGGGCGACGAGGTCGCCGTCTTCTCATGGGTCGAATGGCCATCGAAGGAAGCGCGCCAGGAAGGCTGGAAAAAGGTGATGGAGGACGAGCGGATGAAGCCCGACGGCTCCGAGATGCCCTTCAACGGCCAGCGCATGATCTATGGCGGCTTCTCGCCGCTCGTCGACGCCTGAGCGGCTTTTGGGGAAAGCCGGTGCCAGCCCGCTCCCTCGCCCAACCTCGCGAACCAGTATCATCCTGTCGGGAGGTTGGGCGGGGGAGCGGGCCGGTGCCGCCGGAAAGCGCTCTTCCGCTTTCCAAAACAAATCTGAACACGGACGAGGGAGACAGGTCATGGCCAATGCGCATGGCGAATTCATCTGGTACGAACTGATGACGCCCGATCCGGACGCGTCGAAGATATTCTACGACAGCGTCGTCGGCTGGACGATCGGCGACAGGCCTTCCCAGGGCATGGATTATCGCATGATCGCGGCGGCCGACGGTTTTGTCGGCGGCGTGCTGGCGCTCAATGCGGACATGGTCGCGGGCGGCGCCGTGCCCGGCTGGATGGGCTATTTCGGGGTCGACGATGTCGACGCCACCGTCGCCGCGATCGTGGCGGCGGGCGGCCAGATCCATCTGCCCGCCAGCGACATCCCCGATGTCGGCCGCATCGCGATGGTCAGCGATCCCCAGGGCGTCGCCATCTATGTGATGCGCGGGGCCAGCGACGAGGCCAGCACCGCCTATGGCCGGCATGCGATGGGCCATGTGAGCTGGAACGAGCTGCAGACCACCGACGATGCCGCCGCGCTCGCCTTTTACGACACGCATTTCGACATCAAGAAGGTCGGCGCGATGGAGATGGGCGAGATGGGCGATTACAGCTTCATCGCCAATAGCGAGGGCGGCGAGGCGATCGGCGCGGTGATGAAGGCAATGCCGGGCGTGCGCCCGGGCTGGGGCTTTTATTTCCGCGTGCCCGAGATCGAGGCCGCCAAGGCGCGGATCGAGCAGGCCGGCGGCACCGTCACCCACGGCCCGATGGAAGTGCCGGGCGGCGAGATGGTGCTCAACGCGATAGACCCCCAGGGCGCGCTTTTCGGCCTGGTCGCACCGGGCAAGTAAACCCGGAAAACAAGGAGACGGATCATGTCCGAGAAGATCATTCCCTGCCTGTGGTTCGACGGCAATGCCGAGGAAGCCGCGAATTTCTATGCCGAGCACCTGCCCGATTCGCGCGTGGTCGCCGTCCACCGCTCGCCGGCGGACAATCCCAGCGGCGGCGCGGGCAGCGTGCTCACCGTCGAATTCGTCGTCGCCGGCCAGAATTTCGTCGGGCTGAACGGCGGCCCGCATTTCAGATTCAACGAAGCGGTGAGCTTCCAGATCATGTGCGACGATCAGGCCGAGGCGGACCGGCTGACCGATGCGCTGTCGAGCGTGCCCGAATCCGAGCAATGCGGCTGGGTGAAGGACCGGTTCGGCCTGTCGTGGCAGATCGTGCCCCGGCGCATGATCGCGCTGCTCGGCGATCCCGATCCGGGCCGCGCCAAACGCGCGATGCAGGCGATGCTCACGATGAAGCGGATCGACATCGCCAGGGTGGAAGCGGCGGCGGACGGCGAGCTCGTCGACTGACCGGCATCGACAAGGCGATATTTCTTCGAGCCCGGCCTGGAGCCTGATCGCTTGAGGTGGAAGCGCTACGCGCTTCCACCGATGGCGTGAAACGTCAGTACGGCGCAGCCAATCAGGCTCCACTCAGATGGTCTGATGGCCGGGCTTTTTTTTCATCGATTCGTAATATCTACCATGCTAATAGACATAATAGATGAGCGAGACACACAGTCTGCTTGCAACACCTGACCACCCGGTCTGGGCCGCGCTTTCCCCTTACATCATCGGCCCCCAAGACGCCGACCTGCCCTTCGCCGAACGGCTGGCGCGCGACAATGGCTGGACCGGCGCGCACGCCCAGCGCGTGATCGAGGAATATAAGCGCTTCTGCTTCCTCGCCGCGACGGTGGATCATCAGGTCACGCCATCCGACGCGGTCGACCAGGCCTGGCACCTCCACCTCACCTACAGCCGCGATTACTGGGAGCGCTTCTGCCCGGAGGTGCTCGGCCGGCCGCTCCATCACGGGCCGACGGCGGGCGGCGGCGCCGAGCAGCATCGCTATTTCGAACAATATGCCGATACGCTCAAAAGCTACGAACAGGCCTTTGGCGCCCCGCCGCCCGCCGATCTGTGGCCGAGCGCGGCGCGGCGGCTGATCGACGATCCCAGGGCACGGCGCGTCCATCCGCGCGACGCGCTGATCATTCCAAGACGGGCGGTCCGGCCGCTGCTGTGGCTGGCCGGCGCCATCGCCGTCGTCCATTTCCTTTACTGGTAGGGAGAAAGACCCAGATTATGCCCCTTGGACCCTTCGACATGACCGGCGGACCCTTTCTGCTGTTGTACGGGGTGCTGCTGATCCTCACCATCTTCGTGGGCCTCGCCATTCCGCGCTGGCTGCGCCCCGACGGACGAAGCCAGCGCGTGACCGACGCGAACGACCTTGCATGGCTGGCGGGCGGCCCGGCGCGCTTCGCCGATGCCGTCGTGGCGCGGCTGCTGTCGATTCGCGCGCTGGACATGATCGGCAAGGACAATTTCCGCGCCATCGCGCGCGATGCCGGCCAGGGCGCGGCCGAACACAGCGTGCTCGCGCTGCCCCAGCCCATGTCGTGGCCGGCGATCGAAAAGACGCTGCGACCCTATGCCGAACCGGTCGAACGCCGGCTCACCGCCTCCGGCCTGCTGATGGATGGGGCGACGCTGTTCCAGATGCGCTTCTGGCAGACATCGCCCTATCTGCTGCTGATCGTCTTCGGCGCGACCAAATGGCTGATCGGCGACGCGCGCGGCCGCCCGGTCGGCTTCCTCACCGTCTTCCTGATCGTCACCGCGATCTTTGCGCTCATCCGCTTCTTCGCGGTCGACCGGCGGACGCGGGCGGGCCAGGACGCGCTCGAACAGGCCACCGCCCGCTCCGCGCGGCTCAAACAGGCGCCGACCAACTCGGAGATCGGCCTTGCCGTCGCGCTGTTCGGCACCACGGTGCTCGCCGGTTCAGGCTGGGCCGCCTTCCACCAGCTTCGCAGCGCGGGCTCCGGCGACAGCGGCAGCGGTGGGGGTGGCGACGGAGGAGGCGGCGGCGGTTGCGGCGGCGGCGGATGTGGCGGCTGCGGCGGTTAAGCTACTCCAGCCCCCAGTCGCTCCAGCGTGCGCTGGAGCGACGGAATGAATTCAGGTCGGCGAATGACCTCACCGATCCGCGGACATCTCAAGCAAAGGCCGGCGCGCCCTTCAGCCGCGTATAAGCCGCGATGACATCGCCCAGCGCCTTTTCATGGCTGCGATCGCCGCCATTGCGATCGGGATGGTAGCGCCGCACCAGATCGGCATAGCGCTGGCGCAAGTCCTTGCGCGTCGCGTCGGGCGTGAGCCCGAGCAGCTTCAGGTCCTTGCGGTTCTCGCCTGACAGCGGCTTGCCGTCGGCGCGCGGCTGCGGCGCGGTGTCGCGGAAGCGCGCGGAGATCGCGTCGAGCGGATCGGAGAAATCGGCCCAGCGCGGCGGCCGGTCCGCCCCGCTCGTCGCGAAGGCGCGGGTCTCGCGCTCCCATCCGGCGAAGGGGCGCTGGGCGGCCGCGATCTCGTCGGCATCCATGCCTTCGAAGAAATTATAGCCCGCGTTGAACGCGCGGACATGTTCCAGGCAATACCAGCGCCAATCGCCCGGGCCGTCGAAACCGGGGCGGCGCGTGCCGGGCGCGCGGAACTCCCCGGCTTCTTCGCATCCGGCATGGTCGCATCGCCGGCCCCCGCCCTCCACGCGCCCGTGGAAGCGCGTGCGGCGCTTGCCCTCTTCTGTCCGTCCGTCGCTCAAAACCGCTCCCGATCCCGATCAAACCCCCTATATAGGGCCGATGCAGACCCCGACAAAAGGCCCCGTGGCCACGGAAATCGAAGCGCGGCTGACGGCGGCCCTCTCCCCCGCACGGCTCGCCGTGATCAACGACAGCGCGCAGCATCGCGGCCATATGGGTGATGACGGCAGCGGCGAATCGCACTTCACCGTCGAGATCGAAAGCGCGGCGTTCGCCGGGCAGAGCCGCGTCGCACGGCAGCGTATGGTGAACCACGCGCTCGGCGATCTGATGCGGAACGCCGTCCACGCGCTCGCGATCAAGGCGCGCGCGCCGGGCGAGTGACTCACTGAAAGCGTGAATCGCGCCCTCACCCTGTCGCTTAGAGCCTGATTCACATTTCGGATCGACCTTCGCCTGTCGCGGATCCCGGCCCGACAGGCGCTTTCACCCGTCCGGCACCCGCTTTAGGCCCGATGCATGACCGATACCCGAACCGCCCGCCCCGCTTCCCGCATCCTGCTGATCGATCCGGCGGGCCGGGCGCTGCTGTTCCGCTTCGATCCTGACGACCGGCCGCCCTTCTGGTGCACGCCGGGCGGCGCGGTCGATCCGGGGGAAAGCTATTATCAGGCCGCCCGGCGCGAATTGCTGGAAGAAACCGGGATCGATGCCGATCCGGGCGAGGAGATCGCGCGCCGGCAGATCGAGTTCGTCACGCTGGAGGGCGTGCCCGTCACCGCCGACGAACGCTGGTTCCTGGTCCGCGCCGGCGACGCCGCGATCGACACGGCGCGCCATACCGAGCTTGAGCAACGCGTGATGACGCGGTGGCGCTGGTTCACGCCCGACGAGATCGCCGCGCATCCCGAACGCATCTATCCCGAGGATCTGGTCGCACTCCTCAAGGCCACAACCGGAGCAACCGCATGACCGACGATCCCGTGATCCAGACCATCCTGCCGGTGACCCACGACCTGGGCGGGTTCAAGGTGCATCGCACCCTGCCGGCCAGGGCGCGCACCATGGTCGGCCCCTTCATCTTCTTCGACCAGATGGGGCCGGCGCACCTGCCGGTGGGCGAGGGCATCGACGTGCGCCCGCATCCACACATCAACCTCGCCACCGTCACCTATCTGTTCGCGGGCGCGATCGACCATCGCGATTCGCTGGGCACCTTCAAGACGATCGAGCCGGGCGCGGTGAACCTGATGACGGCGGGCAGCGGCATCGTCCATTCGGAACGCTCGCCACGCCGCGAACGCGCGGCCGGGCCGGCGCTGTCGGGCATCCAGACCTGGCTGGCGCTGCCGGAACGGGACGAGGAGATCGCCCCGGCATTCGAACATGTCGCCAAGGCGGCGCTGCCCATCGTCAGGGACGAAGGCGTGCAGGCGCGGATCATCATGGGCAGCCTGTGGGGCCGGACCGCGCCGACCACCACCTATGCCGGCACCATCTATGCGGACATCCTGCTCGGCGCGGGCAGCGCGATCCCGATCGACGCCGAAGCCGAGGAACGCGCGCTCTACGTCGCGATCGGCGACGCCAGCCTGGACGGCATGGCGCTCGCCCCCATGACGCTGTACGTCCTCAAGCCCGGCACGCGCGCGACGCTGCGGTCCGAACAGGGCGGCCGCGTGATGCTGTGCGGCGGAGAGGCGTTCGCGACGCCGCGCCATGTCTGGTGGAATTTCGTCTCCTCCCGCCGCGAGCGGATCGAGCAGGCCAGGCGGGACTGGAACGAGGACCGCTTCCCCAAGGTGCCGGGCGACGACAAGGAATTCATCCCGATCCCCGAAATCCCCAATACCGTCAGCTATCCGTAACGGATTCGCCTCCGCCGCCGGAGCGGCTTAAGCTGCGCGCGCAAAGGGAGGATCGCATGGCGGAGATCAGGCACGAACGTTTCGCGTTGCCCACGGGCGTCGAGCTCGACGTGGCGCTGGGGGGCGATCCGGCCAGCCCGCCGATCATCTTCCTCCACGGCTTTCCCGAATCGCACCGCACCTGGCGGCACCAGCTTCCCGATCTGGCGGAGGATCATTTCGTCGTGGCGCCCGACCAGCGCGGCTTCGCGCGTTCGTCCAAGCCGCCGGAGGTCGCCGATTATGCGCCCGACAAGACGGTGGGCGACCTGATCGCCCTCGCCGACGCGCTCGGCATCGGCCGCTTCACGCTGGTCGGCCACGACTGGGGCGGCGCGATCGCCTGGATGGCGGCGCTCACCCGGCCCGACCGGGTGGAACGGCTGATCATCATCAACGCGCCGCACCCCTATATCTTCCAGAAATCGCTGATCAAGGACGCGGGCCAGCGCGCCGCCAGCCAGTATATCCGCGCCTTCCGCAATCCGAACCTTGAGAAGCATCTGGAGGCGATCGGGCTGGAGGCGTTCTTCGACGGCACCTTCGCCAAGCATGTCGACACCGCGAAGGTCGGCGACGAAAGAGCGGTCTATCTCGACCAATGGAGCCAGCCCGGCGCGATGACCGCGATGCTCAACTGGTACCGCGCCTCGTCGATCGTCGTGCCGGAAACCGGCGAGGATGCCGAACCGCCCGCCTTCCTCTCCCAACCCTTCCCGCCGCTCCGCATGCCCGTGCTCGTCATCTGGGGCCTGGGCGACACCGCGCTGCTCCCCTGCCAGCTCGACGGGCTCGACGCGCTGGTGCCCGACCTGAAGATCGTGAAGGTCGATGCCGGCCATTTCGTGCCGTGGGAGAATCCCGAAGCGGTGACGAAGGCGATCCGGGCGTTTCTGGCTTAACCAGGATCGCGCCAACCCCTCCACCAGCCTTCGGCTGGTCCCCCTCCCCTTCAGGGAGGAATGATTTCATGCGCAAATCCTCCCTGAAGGGGAGGGGGACCGCCCCGGCAGCGCCGGGGTGGTGGAGGGGTTCAGCGCCGCCGCCGGACAGCCGCCACGATATGCCGAACCACGGCATCGAGATCGTCGAGCACATCCCGCGCCGGGATCCGCAGCACCTCCGCCCCTTGTTCCAGCAGCCAAGCATCGCGCGCCATGTCGCGCTCAGGCCGATCGCCCATATCGTGCGAGACCCCATCCACCTCGATTCCCAATCCCGCTTCAAGGCAGAAGAAGTCGATCACATAATCCCCGGCGGGATGCTGACGCCGAAATTTTAGCCCATACGGCCTGCCGCGAAGCGCACGCCAGAGCAGAACTTCAGGCAGACTCATCGTTCGCCGCAACGAGCGTGCGCGTTTGACAGTTCCTTTCGGACTACCCAGCATCGTGCCTACCCCTCCACCAGCCTGCGGCTGGTCCCCCTCCCCTCCAGGGAGGAATTTATTGCAGCCATTCCACCCAGAAGCCGTGCGCATGGGCATGGCCGTGGAGCACCGGTTCGCCCGTGCCGGGCCAGTGCCGCACCGTCAGGTCGTGGCGGTTCATCGTCCGGTCGGCTTCCAGATGGACCCAGCCGAGCGGCCGTTCCGCGCTCGCCCGCGCGCCCGCGGCGCGCATCGCCGCCTCGATCCGCGCCTGGCCGGCGGCGGGGATATATTGCCAGACGATCGAGTGCATCAGGACACGGGTGACGCCGGCCTGTTGCGGTTCGGCGAGGCGGGCCTCCACCCAGTCCGCCGCGTCGCCATGATCGAGCATCACCGGCTTTTCGCGGATCATCTCGATCGCCGCAGCGACGCGCGGGAAACGGATCGCGTGATCGGCCCAGATATAGGCGAGCAGCCGCCGCTCCGCCTCCGCCGAGGTCGGATCGATCGGCTGGATATCGACGCCGCGCACGCTTTCGATCTCGACCGTCGCGGCGGGCGGCGGCGGGCCGCGCCATTCGGGGCGGATCAGCACCGGCGAGGCCGGCGGCCCCACCATGACCCCGCCCAGATCGAAGCGATAGCGGTCGATCAACAGGTTGAGACCGGCGCTCGATCCGATCTCCAGCAGCTCGAAGCGCGGCCCGAACCGCCGCGCCAGCATGAGCAGCCCGGCCATCAGCCCCGCCGAACGGCCCGGCTCGTTGGTCTGCGGCGGACCGGCCAGCCAGGTCGCGATCTCGCCATCATGGGCGGCCAGCGTGACGCGGAGAGCATCCGCGATCCGATCGCGACCAGTCTCGCGTCCAACGAACAGGTCGTCGAGTTCGGGCGCGCGGCCGTCGCGCCACAGCGCGTGGAAGCCGCCCGCCACCCGCAGCGGCAGCGCATCGGGAATCGGCGCGCCCGGCCATGCCAGGATCCGCCGCCCCGTCTCCGTCGCGGCATCGATCGCGGCGGCGATGCCCCGGCACAGCCGCGCGGTGACCGGCGCGTCATTGGCATCGCAATATCGCGCCTGCAGCTCGAACGCCTGAAGATTGGTTTCAGCGTCGGCCATGCCGTTCGATCCCGTGCCACTGAATCCATGCGCAATGCGGGTGCGAATCGGCCAGGTGCAGCGTCTCGCCGCCCGGCCACAGGGTCAGCCGCAGCTCATAGGCGCTGCGATCCTCGTTGATCTCCAGCCCGAGCCAGCCGAGCGGCGTGTCGTCGGTCGCGACCGCCCCCGCGGCATCGAGCGCGGCGCGTATGCGCGCCTGCCCCGCCTCGTCGAAATATTGCCACGCAACGGTGTGATAGAGGATGCGCGCGACGCCCGGCGCGCGCGGTTCGGCGAGCCGCGCCTCCGCCCAGTCCGCGGCATCGCCCTGGTCGAGTCGCGGGGGATGCGCCGCCGCGATCGCCAGCGCCGCCTCCGCCCGCGCGATCCGCTCGGGCTGGTCGATCCACATATAGGCGATCAGCCGCTCGTGATTGGCCGGATCGGCGACGTCGATCGGCGCCCTGTCCACCCCGCGCGAGCCCAGGATGCGCGCGGGCACGGCCGGCGGCGGCGGGCCGCGCCATTCGGGTGAGAAACCCAGCGGCGCGCCGGGATCGCCCGCCGCGACGCCGCCCAGATCGAAGCGGTAGCGGGCAAGATTGAGGTTGAGCCCCGCGCTCGCCCCCAGTTCGAGCAGTTCGAAGGGCAGGCCGAACCGGTCGGCCGCGACCAGCAATCCCGCCATCACCGCCGCCGAGCGCGCGGTCTCGTTGGTCTGGGGCGGCAGATCGAGCCAGGTTTCGAGCCATGCGTCGCGCGCGCCGAGCGCGGCGGCGACGGCGGCATGCGCGTCGTCGCTGGCCGCCGCGTAATAGGCGCTGAGTTCGGGCACCGCGCCGCTGCGCGCCAGCGCGTGCAGGCCGCCGGCGAGCCGCAGCCCCGTGGCCCCGCCGAAACGCGACGAATCACCGGTGAGGCCGAGGATGCGTCCGCCGGTCGATGTCGCGGGATCGGCAAGGTCGGCGGCGGCATCGATGATCGCGGCGGTGCGCGGCGCGCCCATCTCGCGGCACGCGGCCGCCTGCGCGCGGAACGTGTCGAGCACCGTGGAGTCGGATTGGCTGGCCACGGGCTCAGTTGCCCTATTGTGCCCGCCCAAGTAAAGCGCCGCGCATCATGGCCCAGCCGATCATCATCGCCGTGCCCAAGGGGCGCATCCTGGAAGAGGCATTGCCGCTGCTCGCGCGCGCCGGCATCGTGCCCGAACCCGCGTTTTCGGACGAGGGCAGCCGCGCGCTCAGCTTCTCGACCAACCATCCGGGAATCTCGCTGATCCGCGTTCGCGCGTTCGACGTCGCGACCTTCGTCGCGCATGGCGCGGCGCAGCTCGGCATCGTCGGATCGGACGTGTTGCAGGAATTCGATTATTCGGAGCTCTACGCGCCCGTCGATCTCGGCATCGGCCATTGCCGCCTGTCGATCGCCGAACCCGTCGATCTCGCTGCGAAGGACGATCCGCGAGGCTGGAGCCATGTACGCGTCGCCACCAAATATCCCAATCTGACGCGGAAGCATTTCGAGGCGCGCGGCGTGCAGGCCGAATGCGTCAAGCTGAACGGCGCGATGGAGCTGGCACCGCTGCTCGGCCTGTCGAGCCGGATCGTCGATCTCGTCTCCTCCGGCCGCACGCTCAAGGAGAACGGCCTGGTCGAGGTCGAGGTGATCGCGCAGGTCTCCGCGCGGCTGATCGTCAACCGCGCCGCGTTCAAGATGCGCGCGGGCGAGATCGTGCCGCTGGTCGACCGGTTCCGCGAAATCGCCGGAAATCGCGATGCGGCCTGACGCCGGACCGCTGCGCCTGGACGCCTCGGCGCCCGATTTCGCGCGCGATTTCGCCGCGCTGGTCGATGCGCGCCGGGAAAGCGACGCCGATGTCTCGCGCGACGTGGCGGCGATCCTCGCGCGCGTCCGGGCGGAGGGAGACGCCGCGCTCCACGCGCTGACGCTCAAGTTCGATGGCCATGATCTCGACACGACCGGCTGGGAAGTCCCGCGCGCCGAGCGCCGCGCCGCGCTCGACGGCCTGTCCGCCGAGCTGCGCACCGCGCTGGAGCTCGCGGCCGATCGCATCCGCGCCTATCACCTCAAACAGAAGCCCGCCGACAGCGACAATGTCGACGCGGCGGGGGTCCGGCTCGGCGCGCGCTGGCGCGGCGTCGACGCCGCCGGCGTCTATGTTCCCGGCGGGCGCGCCGCCTATCCGTCCTCGGTGCTGATGAACGCGATTCCCGCGCGCGTCGCGGGGGTCGACCGGCTGACCATGGTGACGCCCACGCCGCGTGGCGAGACCAATCCGCTCGTCCTCGCCGCCGCCGAGATCGCGGGCGTCGATGAGGTATGGCGCGTCGGCGGGGCGCACGCGGTCGCCGCCCTCGCCTATGGCACCGCCCGGATCGGCGCGGTCGACGTCGTCACCGGCCCCGGCAATGCCTGGGTGGCGGAGGCCAAGCGCCAGCTTTACGGCGTCGTCGGCATCGACATGGTCGCGGGCCCGTCGGAGATCGTCGTCGTCGCCGATCGCGACAATGATCCCGAGTGGATCGCCGCCGATCTGCTGAGCCAGGCCGAGCACGACCCGACCAGCCAGTCCATCCTGTTCACCGACGACGCACCGTTCGCCGATGCCGTCGCCGCCGCCGTCACGCGCCAGCTCGCCTCGCTGGCCACCGGCGCGACCGCGACCGAAAGCTGGCTGGCCAATGGCGCGATCGTGCTGGTGCCGTCGCTGGACGCCGCGCTGCCGCTTGTCGACCGGCTGGCGCCCGAACATCTCGAACTCGCCGTCGCCGATCCCGAGCCGCTGTTCGCGCGCGTGCGCCATGCCGGCTCGGTCTTTCTCGGCCGCCACACGCCCGAGGCGGTGGGCGATTATGTCGCCGGGCCGAACCATGTGCTGCCGACCGGGCGGCGCGCGCGCTTCTCGTCGGGGCTTTCGGTGCTCGACTTCATGAAGCGGACCAGCTTCCTCGCCTGCGATCCCGCCGCCCTCCAGCGGATCGGCCCCGCCGCCGTCGCGCTCGCCGATGCGGAAGGACTGCCGGCGCACGCCAGGTCGGTCGCGCTCCGCCTCTCCTGACCGCGCCTATTTTGAGATAAGATCGATCGATGACCAAACCCGCCAACCGCGCCCAGTCCCGCTCCGCCGCCCGCCTCGCCGCCGTGCAGGCGCTTTACCAGATGGAGATGGAAGGCACGCCGCTGCGCGTGCTGCTCCATGAATTCCATCAGCACCGGCTGGGCGCGACGATCGAGGAGGTCGAATATGCCGATGCCGAGATCGATTTCTTCGACGATGTCGTCGCGGGCGTCGATGCCCGCCGCGCGGAGATCGACGCGATCGTCGCCGGCAAGCTCGCCAGCGGCTGGTCGCTCGAACGCCTCGACAAGCCGATGCGCCAGATCCTGCGCGCGGGCACCTATGAGCTGCTCGCCCGCGCGGACGTGCCCACCGGCAGCGTGATCAGCGAATATCTCGACGTCGCGCACGCCTTTTACGACAAGCGCGAGGCCGGCTTCGTCAACGGCCTGCTCGACGCGGTGGCGAAGGCGGTGCGCGGCTGAGTCGCGAGGCCGCCTTCATCGCGGCCCTTCGCGGCCTGGCGCGTCATCCGGCGGCGCGCGGCCTTCTCGACGACGCGGCGGTCCTCGACGGGCTGGTGCTGACGCACGACATGATCGCGGAGGGCGTGCATTTCCTGCCGGACGATCCGGCGGGCGACGTCGCGTGGAAGCTGGTCGCGGTCAATCTCTCCGATCTGGCGGCCAAGGGCGCGGCGCCCGCCGGGGTGTTGCTGGGCTATGCGCTCGCCGCCGACAGCCGATGGGAAACCGACTTCCTCGCCGGGCTGGACGCGGTGCTCGCCGCCTATGACGTGCCGTTGCTGGGCGGCGACACCGTCTCGCTGCCGGCGGGCGCGCCGCGCACGCTGGGGCTGACCGCGATCGGGCGCACCGAAGGCCCGGCGCCCTCGCGCACCGGCGCGCGGCCGGGCGACGCGCTGTACGTGACCGGCACGATCGGCGACGCGGGCGCGGGCCTCGCCATGGCCCAGGGTCTGATCGCCGCCGATCCCGTATTGCTCGCCGCCTATCGCCGCCCCACTCCCCGCCTCGCCGATGGCCGCGCGCTCGCGCCCGTCGTCCATGCGATGATGGACGTATCCGACGGGCTGCTGCTCGATGCGGCCCGCATGGCGGAAGCGAGCGGCGTCGCCATCGCGATCGAACTGGAGGCTGTGCCGCTGTCTGACGGCTATCGCGCGCTCAACGGCGACGGACGCGAGGCGCGCCTGAGCGCCGCCACCGCCGGCGACGATTATCAACTGCTGTTCGCGGCGCCCGCCGCCGCCGCGCTTCCCGTTCCGGCGACGCGCATCGGCGCCGTCACGGCGGGCGACGGGCTCTCGATCCGCCATCATGGAGAGGCCGTCGCGCCGCCCGCCCGGCTCGGCTATCTCCACGGATAATCCGCGCCGCGCCCGCGCTGGCTTGCAAAAGCGAGAAACCGCCCCCTATACCCCTGCACAGCCCCGAAAAACCACAACAGGGGGCGAGTGTTCGCGTGCTTCAATATGCCCGGAACAGGGGAAGGAAACCTGATGACCGTCGTCCAGCTTTCCATAGCGTGCGGCCTGATCGCCGTGCTCTATGGCTTCATTACAAGCCGGCAGGTGCTCGCAGCATCCGCCGGCAACGAAAAGATGCAGGAAATCGCAGGCGCCATCCAGGAAGGCGCAAAGGCTTATCTCGGCCGGCAATATCGCACCATCGCCATCGTCGGCGTCGTCGTCGCGGTGCTGGTCTTCGTCTTTCTCGGCCTCACATCCGCGATCGGCTTCCTTCTCGGAGCCATATTGTCGGGCGTGACCGGCTTCATCGGCATGAACATCTCGGTGCGCGCGAACGTCCGCACGGCCGAGGCGGCACGCCAGGGCCTGCAGAACGGACTGACCGTCGCGTTCCGCGCGGGCGCCATCACCGGCATGCTGGTGGCGGGCCTGGCGCTGCTCGCGATCGCGGTGTTCTTCTGGTACCTGACCGGCCCGGCGGGGCTGGCGGCCGGTGAGCGCCAGGTGGTCGACGCGCTCGTCGCGCTTGCCTTCGGCGCCTCGCTCATCTCGATCTTCGCGCGCCTCGGCGGCGGCATCTTCACCAAGGCCGCCGATGTCGGCGCCGATCTGGTCGGCAAGGTCGAGGCGGGCATTCCCGAGGACGATCCGCGCAACCCGGCCGTGATCGCCGACAATGTCGGCGACAATGTCGGCGACTGCGCGGGCATGGCGGCCGACCTGTTCGAAACCTATGTCGTCACAGTCGGCGCCACCATGGTGCTGACCGCATTGCTCGTGTCGGGCATCGACGACAGCACGCTGCTGGCGCTGATGAGCCTGCCGCTCGCCGTGGGCGGCGTCTGCGCGCTCACCTCGATCATCGGCACCTATTTCGTCCGCCTGGGTTCGAGCAACTCGATCATGGGCGCGCTCTACAAGGGCTTCCTCGCCACCGCGATCCTCTCGATCCCCGCGATCTTCGGGGTCACGCAGTGGACGCTCGGCGATCTCAACACGCCGATCGGCGGCGATCTGAGCGGCATCGGCGCCTTCACCGGCATGGACCTCTTCTGGTCGATGATGGTGGGCCTCGCCGTCACCGGGCTGATCGTGTGGATCACCGAATATTACACCGGCACCGGCTATCGCCCGGTCCGCTCGATCGCCAAGGCATCAGAAACGGGCCATGGCACCAATGTGATCCAGGGACTCGCCGTCAGCCTCGAGGCGACGGCGCTGCCGACGCTGGTGATCGTCGTCGGCATCGTCATCGCCTATCAGCTCGCCGGGCTGATCGGCATCGCCTTCGCCGCCACCTCGATGCTCGCGCTCGCCGGCATGGTGGTCGCGCTCGACGCCTATGGTCCCGTCACCGACAATGCCGGCGGCATCGCCGAAATGGCGGGGCTGGACGACAGCGTCCGTGAAAAGACCGACGCGCTCGACGCGGTGGGCAACACCACCAAAGCCGTCACCAAGGGCTATGCCATCGGTTCGGCGGGCCTCGCCGCGCTGGTGCTGTTCAGCGCCTACACCACCGACCTTCGGGAATTCTTCCCCGATCTGCAGGTCAATTTCAGCCTCGAAAATCCCTATGTGATCGTCGGGCTCCTGCTGGGCGCGCTGCTGCCCTATCTGTTCGGCGCGATGGGCATGACCGCCGTCGGCCGTGCGGCGGGCGACGTGGTGAAGGACGTGCGTGAACAGTTCGCCAGCAACAAGGGCATCATGGACGGCACCAGCCGCCCCGATTACGCCCGCACGGTGGATCTGGTCACCAAGGCGGCGATCAAGGAGATGATCATCCCTTCGCTGCTGCCGGTGCTGGCGCCGATCCTGGTCTATTTCGTGATCACGGCGGTGGCGGGTCAGGCCAACGGCTTCGCGGCATTGGGCGCGCTGCTGCTGGGCGTGATCGTCTCCGGCCTGTTCGTCGCGCTCTCGATGACCTCGGGCGGCGGCGCGTGGGACAATGCCAAGAAATATATCGAGGACGGTCATCACGGCGGCAAGGGCAGCGAAGCCCACAAGGCCGCGGTGACCGGCGACACGGTTGGCGATCCCTACAAGGACACCGCCGGTCCGGCGGTGAACCCGATGATCAAGATCACCAACATCGTCGCGCTGCTGCTGCTGGCGGCGCTGGCGCACGGCGCGATGTAACCGAACACGCATCGATCGACTTCGCCCCGTCCGGACACTGTCCGGGCGGGGCTTTCTTTATCGGGCTTTATCGGGTCCGAAATGGACCGATCACCTTGTAGCCGAAGCCGTATTTCCATAACCCGGCCCGATGGGGCGTTCGGGGGAGCGGGCTTGAAACGGGGTTTTTCGATGCTGACGTTCGGCGCGGCGTGCGCGTCCGCCGCCGCATTCGCGCAGACGGCGCCGATTCCGGCCGCCGCGCCGGCCGCGAGCGAATCCGCCCGCCCCGCCGGCCCGCCCACCAGGATTCCGAGCGCCATCTTCGCGACACAGCCGACGCTGCGTGGGCCGAAGCTTTCGCCCGACGGGCTGAAGCTGCTGGCCAGCACCACCAGCGGCGGACGCGACGGCATCGCCATCTTCACGCTGGCGGACGGCACCTATGACTCCTTCGCCGGCCCCGAAAAGGGGGAGATCGCCTGGTATCGCTGGGCCGGCCCCGGCCGCATCCTGGTCAGCATCGCCTCCACCGTCCCCTATTTCGACGACGAGGCCCGGCTGACACGCCTGCTCGCCTATGATCTGGCGACGAAGAAGATGAGCTTCATCGGCCGCAAGAACCAGGGGCTGGAGGGCGACGACGTCCTCTATGTCGATCCTGCGGGCGTCTATCTGCTGATGCAGATCCAGAAGACGATCTACGACTGGCCGTCGGTCTATCGGGTCGAGCTTGCCACCGGCGCGATGCAGGAGATCGTCAAGCCGATGGCGCCGGTCTGGGAATGGTTCGCCGATTCGGGCGGCACGGTGCGCGCCGGCATGGCCTTTCGCGAGCGGGTCTGGTCGCTGGTCTACCGCAAGAGCGCGGACGAGAAATTCCGCACCGTCGGCAAGGCTCGCTATGACGATGACGAGGCGAGCTTCGACCTGCTCCGCTTCAACCGCGAATCGGACGAGGGCTTCGTCCTGTCCAACAAGGAAACCGGCCGCTTCGCGCTCTACAAATATAATTACGCGACGCGGACGCGCGGCGAACTGGTGTTCGGCGATCCCAGATATGATCTCTCCGATGTCGACCTCAACGACGACGGGACCGGCGTGGAGGCGATCCGCTATGTCGACGATCAGGATCGCGTCGTCTGGTTCGATCCCGCGATGAAGGCGCATCAGTCGCAGATCGACTCGGCGCTAAAGGGGCGGCAAAGCCGGTTGGTCAACCGCAGCACCGACGGCAAGAAGATGCTGTACTGGATCGGATCGGCCAGCGATCCCGGCTATTATTATTTCTACAATATCGACGACGGGGTGCTGCGGCGCGTCGCCTATGTGAACAAGGATCTGCGCGCGGACCAGCTCTCCCCCACCCGCGCCGTCGAATATCAGGCACGCGACGGGCTGGCGATCACCGCCTACCTCACCTTGCCGCGCGGCCGGCCGGAAAAGAATCTGCCGCTGATCATCCTGCCGCATGGCGGCCCATATGACGTGCGCGACAAGCTGGCCTTCGATGCCGAGGTGCAGTTCCTCGCCAATCGCGGCTATGTGGTGTTCCAGCCCAATTTCCGGGGCTCGGGCGGCTATGGCAAGCAATTCTACGAAAAGGGCGAGGGACAGATCGGCCGCGCGATGCAGGACGATCTGGACGACGGCATGGACTGGCTGGCGAAGCAGGGGCTGATCGATCCCAAGCGCGTGTGCATCGTCGGCGCATCCTATGGCGGCTATGCCGCGCTCTGGGGCGCGACGCGCAATCCCGAACGCTATCGCTGCGCCGCCAGCTTCGCCGGCGTCAGCGATTTCAACCGCCAGCTCAAATACAGCCTGACCTATGCCATATCGAAACGGTACCGGAAGGATTGGCGCGACACGGTGCGCGGCGGGCCCGGCTTCGATCTCGCGACCATCTCGCCGCTTCAGCAGGTCGACAGGCTGCGCATCCCCGTGCTGCTCGCGCACGGCAAGGAGGACCGCACCGTGCCCTACAAACAGTCGAGCCTTTATGCCGATGCGCTGAAGCGCGCGGGCAAGGACGTCGAGTTCAGGACCTACGAGACCGAGGGACACGGTTTCAGCGATCCCGCCAATATGCAGGACTGGCTCGACCGGCTTGAAGCGTTCCTGGCGAAGCACAACCCGGCCTGATCGCGCATCACCGCTTGCCCCGGATGCGAAGCCGCACTATATCGCATCTGCTTTCTCGACATCGGTAACAATGGCGAGGCCGGTAACCGCAAGGTTCCGGCGGCGAAGCCGCATATTCATGTCCGGAGATCCGATGACCGATATCGACGCACTGACCAGCCTGATCGAGCCCGAGGCGCAAGCGCTCGGCTTCGCGCTGGTGCGCGTCAAGCTGTTCGGCGGCGTGGGTGACCGGACCTTGCAGGTTATGGCCGAACGGCCCGACACCCGCCAGCTCACCATCGACGATTGCGCCGCGCTGTCGCGCCGAATCTCCGACCGGTTCGATGCGCTGGAAGCCGAGGGCCGCGATCCGATCGACGAGGCCTATCGCCTGGAAGTCAGCTCGCCGGGGATCGACCGGCCGCTCACCCGCCTCCAGGATTTCTCCGACTGGGCCGGGCATGAGGCGCGAATCAACCTTGCCGAGCCGCAGGACGGCCGCAAGCAGCTGACCGGCAACCTGATCGGAATCGATGGCGATATCGTCGTCGTCGATGTAAACAAGGCGGGCGAGATGCGCGCGCCCTTCGCCAACATCGCAAGCGCGAAGCTGGTCATGACCGACCGGCTGATCGCCGCGACAGCGCCGCTTTCAGCCGAAGGCGCGGACAGCATTCAAGTGGAAGGACAGGACTAAGCCATGGCTACAGCCATTTCCGCCAACAAGGCCGAGCTGATCGCGATCGCCAATGCGGTCGCCAGCGAGAAGATGATCGACAAGACGATCGTCATCGAGGCGATGGAGGATGCGATCCAGCGTGCGGCGCGCGCGCGCTATGGCGCCGAGAACGACATCCGCGCCAAGCTGGACCCCAATAGCGGCGACCTGCGCCTGTGGCGCGTCGTCGAGGTGGTCGAGGCGGTCGACGACTATTTCAAGCAGGTGAACCTGAAGGAAGCGCAGAAGCTTCAGAAGGACGCGGTCGTCGGCGACTTCATCGTCGATCCGCTGCCGCCGATCGAATTCGGCCGCATCGCCGCGCAGGCCGCCAAGCAGGTGATCTTCCAGAAGGTGCGCGACGCCGAGCGCGAGCGCCAGTACGAGGAATTCAAGGACCGTTCGGGCGAGATCATCACCGGCGTCGTCAAGCGCGTCGAGTTCGGCCATGTCGTCGTCGACCTGGGCCGCGCCGAGGGCGTCATCCGCCGCGACCAGCAGATCCCCCGCGAAGTGGTCCGCGTCGGCGATCGCGTCCGCTCGCTGATCCTGCGCGTCGTCCGCGAGAATCGCGGGCCGCAGATCTTCCTGTCGCGCGCCCATCCCGATTTCATGAAGAAGCTGTTCGCGCAGGAAGTACCCGAGATCTACGACGGCATCATCGAGATCAAGGCGGCCGCGCGCGACCCGGGCAGCCGCGCCAAGATCGGCGTGATCAGCCATGATTCGAGCATCGATCCCGTCGGCGCCTGCGTCGGCATGAAGGGCAGCCGCGTCCAGGCGGTGGTGCAGGAGATGCAGGGCGAGAAGATCGACATCATCCCCTGGTCCGAGGACACCGCGACCTTCGTGGTGAACGCGCTCCAGCCCGCCAGCGTCAGCCGCGTGATCCTCGACGAGGAGGAAGACCGCATCGAAGTGGTGGTGCCCGACGATCAGTTGAGCCTCGCCATCGGCCGTCGCGGCCAGAATGTCCGCCTCGCCAGCCAGCTCACGGCCAAGGCGATCGACATCATGACCGAGGCCGACGCGAGCGAGAAGCGCCAGCGCGAGTTCATCGAGCGTTCGGAGATGTTCCAGAACGAGCTCGACGTCGACGAGACGCTGGCCCAGCTCCTGGTCGCCGAAGGCTTTGGCGAGCTCGAGGAAGTCGCCTATGTCGAGACCGACGAGCTTTCGATGATCGAGGGCTTCGACGAGGAGCTGGCCGCCGAACTGCAGAGCCGCGCCCAGGAAGCGCTGGACCGCCGCGAGGAAGCCAATCGCGAACTGCGCCGCTCGCTCGGCGTGGAGGATGCGCTGGCCGGCATGCCCTATCTGACCGAGGCGATGCTCGTCACGCTCGGCAAGGCCGGCATCAAGACGCTCGACGATCTCGCCGATCTCGCCACCGACGAGCTGATCCAGAAGAAGCGCAACGATCCGCGCCGCCGCAACGACAGCAGCCGCCCGGAGGACAAGGGCGGCGTGCTCGCCGAATATGGGCTGAGCGAGGAACAGGGCAACGAGATCATCATGGCCGCGCGCGCGCACTGGTTCGAGGATGAAGGGGAGGACGCGGTTGCGGATACCTCCCAATGAGACGCTAAGGCGTAATCGAACGGCATCGCGGCTTTCGGACGCGCCCTTCCACCGGGGAGGGCGCCGATGAACGATCGCAAATGCATCTTGTCGGGCGAGCGCGAGGCTCGCGAGGGACTGATCCGGCTCGCACTGGGCCCGGACGATGTCGTCGCGCCCGACATTCGCGCCCGCGCGCCGGGCCGTGGCGCATGGATCGGCGTGGACCGGGCGACGCTCGACACCGCCAATGCCAAGGGCAAGCTCAAGGGCGCGCTGGCGCGGGCCTTCAAGTCCGGCACGGTTTCGGCGCCCGCCGATCTGGGCGCGCGCATCGCGGACGCGCTGCAGCGTGACGCGCTCGACCGGCTCGGCCTCGAATCGCGATCGGGCGCGGTGCTGATCGGATCGGAAAAGATCCAGGATGCCGCGCGCAAGGGCCAGGTTCGCCTGCTGCTCCACGCCGCCGATGCGAGCGCGGACGGCACGCGCAAGCTCGACCAGGCATGGCGCGTGGGCAGCGATGCGGAAGGAAGCGACCTCAGGGGCATGACTTTGCCGGTGGGACGCACTATATTGTCGATGGCGCTGGGCCGCGAGAACGCGGTCCATGTCGCGGTGACCGATCGGGCAGCAGCCGAGCGCGTGAAGAACGCCATCGTCCGCTGGCGGGATTTTATCGGAAGTGAATCGGAAGCGGAGCCTTGCGCAAATGCGGTGCAGGGTTCATGCGCCACGGGCGCATGACGGCGGACAAGAATGAAGGGTTTGAGATCAGTCGATGAGTGATACGGACAACGACAAGCCGAAACTGGGCATGCGCCCGCCGCTGGGGCTGAAGCGCACGGTCGAGACGGGCAAGGTGAAGCAGAGCTTCAGCCATGGCCGCCAGAACACCGTGGTCGTGGAGGTCAAGCGCCGCCGCATCCTGGGCAAGCCCGGCGAGGCCGATGCCGCGCCCGTCGAACAGGACGTCGCACCCGCGGCGCCCGCGCCCGCCGCGCCCGCCCCTGCACGCCCGGTGGCCAGCCCGCCCCCGCCGCCGGCAGCGCCGCGCCAGCAGGACAGCCTGCTCTCGCGCCAGGAACTGCAGGCCAAGCTGCTGCGTGAAGCCGAGGAGGCGCGGATGACCGCGCTCGAGGACGCGCGTCGCCGCGAGGAGCAGCAGAAGCAGGCTGCCGCCGAGGAAGAAAAGCGTCGCGCCGAGCAGAATCGCAAGGCCGAGGAGGAAGCGGCGAACGCGCCGCCGCCCGCGCCTGAACCCGAACCCGTTGCAGCCCCCGCCCCCGTGCCTGCCGCAGCCGTGCCCGCCGCGGCGACGGCGGCTCCGGCGCCCGCCGCCGCAGCACCGGCCGCCAAGCCCGAGGACAATCGCCCCGCGCCGCGCAAGTTCACGCCGGTGCCCAGCCCCAAGCGCCCCGAGCCGCCGGCGCGCCCCGCGCGTCCGCGCGGCGGCGACGATCGCCGGCAATCGGGCAAGCTCACCGTCACCAAGGCGCTGGACGACAGCGAAGGCGCGCGCGCGCGCAGCCTCGCGGCGCTGAAGCGCGCCCGCGAGAAGGAACGGCGCGCCCATTATACGGGCGGCGGCCAGCCGCAGGCCAAGCAGATCCGCGACGTCGTCGTGCCGGAAGGCATCACCGTTCAGGAACTGGCGAACCGCATGGCCGAAAAGGGCGCCGACCTGGTGAAGGCGCTGTTCAAGATGGGCATGATGGTCACCGTCAACCAGACGATCGATCAGGACACCGCCGAGCTGCTCGTCACCGAGTTCGGCCATAACATCAAGCGCGTGTCGGATTCCGACGTCGAGATCGATACCGCCGCCGATATCGATGCCCTGGAGACGCTGAAGCCGCGTCCTCCGGTCGTGACGATCATGGGCCATGTCGATCACGGCAAGACCTCGCTGCTCGACGCATTGCGCGGCACCGATGTCGTGACCGGCGAAGCCGGCGGCATCACCCAGCATATCGGCGCCTATCAGGTGCAGGTGAAGTCGGGCGACAAGATCACGTTCCTCGACACGCCGGGCCACGAAGCCTTTACCGACATGCGCGCGCGCGGCGCCAACGTGACCGACATCGTCGTGCTCGTGGTCGCGGCCGATGACGGGCTGATGCCGCAGACGATCGAGGCGATCAATCACACCAAGGCGGCCGGCGTGCCGATGATCGTGGCGATCAACAAGATCGACAAGGAAAACGCCAATCCCCAGCGCGTGCGCGAGCGCCTGCTTGAGCATGAGATCGTGGTCGAAGACATGGGCGGCGACGTCCAGGACGTCGAGGTTTCGGCGCTCAAGAAGCTCAACCTTGACGAACTGATCGACAAGATCCTGCTCCAGGCCGAACTGCTCGAACTGAAGGCCAATCCCGATCGCGCCGCCGAAGGCACGGTGATCGAGGCCAAGCTCGACAAGGGCCGTGGTCCGGTCGCCACCGTTCTGGTCGGCCGCGGCACGCTGCGCGTCGGCGACGTCTTCGTCGTCGGCCAGCAGAGCGGCAAGGTGCGCGCGATGGTCAACGACAAGGGCCAGCAGATCAAGGAAGCCGGTCCCTCGACCCCCGTCGAGGTTCTCGGCCTGTCGGGTACGCCGGGCGCCGGCGATCCGCTTTCGGTGGTCGAGAACGAAGCGCGGGCGCGCGAAGTCGCCGCCTATCGCGAGCAGCTCGCCACGCAGAAACGGACCGCGACCGCGCCGGCCTCGCTCGACACGATGTTCTCGGCGCTTCAGGCCAACAAGGCACTGGAATATCCGGTGGTCGTGAAGGCCGACGTGCAGGGCTCGACCGAAGCGATCGTGGCCGCGCTCCACAAGATCTCGACCGACGAGATCAAGGTGCGCGTGCTCCATTCGGGTGTCGGCGCCATCACCGAGTCCGACGTGACTCTCGCCCGGGCGTCGAACGCACCGATCATCGGTTTCAACGTCCGCCCCAACGCCAAGGCGCGTGAAATCGGCACGCGTGACAAGGTCCGCTTCAAATATTTCGACGTGATCTATCACCTGACCGACGACATCCGTTCGGAAATGGCGGGCGAACTCGGTCCGGAAGCGATCGAAACCGTGGTCGGCCGCGCCGAGATCCGCGAAGTCTTCTCGGCGGGCAAGCACGGCAAGGCGGCCGGTCTGCTCGTCACCGAAGGCGCGATCCGCAAGGCGCTCAAGGCCCGCATCACGCGCGACGACGTCATCATCTACAATGGCGAAATCGCGTCGCTGCGGCGCTTCAAGGATGACGTGGCCGAAGTTCGCGCCGGCCTGGAGTGCGGCGTGACATTCACGCAGAACTTCACCGACATCCGTGCGGGCGATTATCTCGAAACCTTCGAAGTCGAGATGCGCGATCGGACGCTGTGACGCGAACGTGCGAATATGGGCCGCCGCCCCGGAGGTGATCCGGGCGGCGGCCGATTGGTGAATTGAAGATGCGAAACGAAACGCCCGAAACCCGCTCCGTCCGCGTCCTGCGCGTGGGCGAACAGGTGCGCCATGTGCTGAGCGAGATCCTGACGCGCGGCGAGGTGCATGACGATGTGCTCGCCAGCCACCCGGTTTCGGTGACCGAGGTGCGCATGTCCCCCGACCTGCGCCACGCGACGGTGTTCGTGAAACCGCTGCTCGGCCGCGACGAGGAAGCCGTGCTCAAGGCGCTGCGCACCAACACCGCTTATTTCCAGCGCGAGGTCGCCCGCCGCGTGAAGATGAAATATGCCGCGAAGCTGAAGTTCCTGGCGGACGAAAGCTTCGACGAGGGCACGCATATCGACCGGCTGCTGCGCGATCCGAAAGTGGCGCGCGACCTGGACGCCGACGACTGAGCGGATCGGGCGGCAACCGGCTTCGATCCGCTCGCCGGCGCTCTGATAGCAGGATGCAGGGATCCTGACGCATCCGCCCCCTGGAACGCTCAAACGCCGCGCGGGCTTGACCGGAATGCGATAAGTCGAACTCAGCGCATTCCGGTATGATCTCCAACCTATCCCCTTGACGTCCGTCATCGCGAGCGTAGCGAAGCGATCCAGGGATGCATCCGCCGCCGGATTGCTTCGTCGCTGCGCGCCTCGCAATGACGATCCGGTTTCCGGCGGATGCGACGTGTCGACGCCGGGCTTTGGGGAGTTTCGAATATGCGGTGGCTGATCTTCGCGCTTGCGGCGCTGATGCCGGCGGTTCCGGCGCTGGCGAAGGACGAGATCCATCGCGCCGTGATCGCCGATCCGGCGGCGGACGCCACGGCGCCCGCCGGCATGTCGGCCTGCGTGATCCCGTCGGGCGACGGCGCGATGAACGCGGTGATGTACACCGCATCGGGCAAGGCGCCCCACCCCACGCTGCTGCTGCTGCACGGCTTTCCGGGCAATGAGCAGAATCTGGATCTGGCGCAGGCCGCGCGTCGCGCCGGCTGGAACGTGCTGACCCTGCACTATCGCGGATCCTGGGGCAGCCCCGGTCATTTCTCCTTCGCCCGCTCAGCCGAGGACGCGCATGTCGCGCTCGCCTTTCTCCGCTCGGCCGAAGCGGTTGCCAAATACCGGATCGACCCCACGCTGATCGCGGTCGCCGGGCATAGCATGGGCGGCTTCATAGCCGCCGACGCCGCCGCCGACGATGCCGCGGTGCAGGGCCTGTTCCTGATCGATCCCTGGGACATCGCGGAAACCGCGGCGGCGATCGCCTCGCCCCAGGGGCTGGCGGGGTGGAATCGCGGCGCGGCGGGCAACCTGCCCCCGCTGTCCGGTACCAGCGCCGATGCGCTGGCGAAGGAGATGACGGACAATCGCGAACGCTTCGATCTCGCGCAAAGGCTGATCGCCTATGGGGATCGCCCACTGACGATCGTCGGCGCGGAACGCGGCGGTGCCGCCACGGCGCGGCGGGTGGGTGGAGACGCCCAGTCGGTCGCGCGCCGCACCCAGATCCAGGTCTGGCCGACCGATCACAGCTTTTCCGATCACCGTGTGGCGCTGGCCGATCTGCTCGTCCGCTGGCTGATCCAGATCGCGCCGCCGATCGGCTGATCCGATGGCCAAGCTCTATTTCTACTACGCGTCGATGAACGCGGGCAAATCGACGACCTTGCTGCAGGCGAGCTTCAATTATCGCGAGCGCGGCATGGAGACGATGCTGTTCACCGCCTCGGTCGACGATCGCTATGCGCGCGGCATGATCACCTCGCGCATCGGCCTGGCGGCGCAGGCGGAACTGTTCGATCGCGCGACCGATCTGCGCGCCGCCGTCGAAGCCGAGCATGACCGGCGGACGCTCTCCTGCGTGCTCGTCGACGAAGCGCAGTTCCTGACGCGCGACCAGGTGTTCCAGCTTGCCGGGGTGTGCGACGAGATGAATATCCCGGTGCTCGCCTACGGCCTGCGTACCGATTTCAAGGCCAATCTGTTCGAAGGCGCCGCGCATCTGCTGGCGATCGCCGACACGCTGGTCGAGCTGAAGGCGGTCTGCGAATGTGGCCGCAAGGCGACGATGAACCTGCGCGTCGACGCGACCGGCCATGCGGTGCGCGAGGGCGCGCAGACCGAGATCGGCGGAAACGACCGCTACGTCGCGCTGTGCCGCCGCCATTTCATGGAGAAGACCCGATGACCGCCGATGCCGCCGCCCTGTCGACCGTGCTCGCCGATGGCGATCTGGTGCTCGAACCGCTGGCCGAACGCCACCGCGTGGCGCTCCGCGCGGCCTGCGCGGAGGATCTGGCGATCTGGCCGATTTACGGCCTGTCCTATGATCCCGATCACTTCGACGCCAATTTCGAGATATTGGCGGCCGGCGGCGCCAAGCTGGGCTTCGCGATCATGCATGGCGGCGTGCTGGTGGGGATGAGCGCCTATCTGGCGATCGAGCCACCGCGCGGCGTGGTCGAGATCGGCAATTCCTATATCGTCCCCGGAGCGCGCGGCACCGGCATCAACGACCGTTTCAAGCGGCTGATGCTCGATCACGCCTTCGCCTGCGGCTTCCGGCGCGTCGAATTCCGCGTCGATGTGCGCAACACGCGGTCGATGGCGGCGGTCGCGAAGATCGGTGGCGTGAAGGAAGGCGTGCTGCGCCAGGAACGCATCACCTGGACCGGGCATGTGCGGGATACCGCCCTCTTCTCCGTCCTTGCCGATGAATGGCGCAAAGACGGCTGAACGCTTCCGCTCAGCATGCGTTCAGCGTCGGAAAGGCAGGAAAGGCCGATGAAGACATTGCAACGCGCGCTGGCGGCTCTTGCCGCAGCCTCGATGGCCGGCGGCGCGGTGGCCGCGCCGCCGAAACCGCGCCCGATCGGCATGGAAACCCAGATCCCCTTCGCCGATCATCGCGGCATCCGCGACTTCCAGGCCGACGGCGACAGCGCGCTGTGGATCCAGGACCAGGGCCGCAACTGGTATCGCGCCACGCTGTTCGGCCCCTGCCCTGGCCTGCCCTATGCGATCGGCATCGGCTTCGTCACCAAGGGGACGAGCGCGCTCGACAAATTCGGCCAGATCGTCGTCGAGGGCCGCACCTGCCAGATCGAGACCTTCGCCACGTCAAACCCGCCGCCCAGAAAGGCGGATCGCAAGAAGAGGAAGGAAAGCTGAGATGAAAGCCCTGCTGATCGCGCCGCTGATGCTCGCCGCCGTTCCCGCCCTGGCCGAACGGACGCCGACGCCGATCGGCCAGGAAGCCGAAATCCCCTTCGCGAATCGCGACGGCATCCAGGATTACCGGGCGCTTGACGATCGCGGCCTCTATATCCGCAGCATCACCGGCGAATGGTATTATGCGCGTACGATGGGCCGGTGTGCACGGCTCCGTTCCGCCAACACGATCGGTTTCGAGACGCCGCCGGGCGGCACGCTGGACCGTACCGGCGCGCTCTACGCCCAGGGCTGGCGTTGCCAGATCGACAGCCTGACCCGTTCGGAGGCTCCGCCCAGAAAGGCGAAGCGCAGTAGCTGACTTTTCCCCGCCTGCCAGCTAATCGCGGCCGATGCACGGCTGGATCATTCTCGACAAACCCCTGGAACTGGGGTCGACGCAAGGCGTATCGGCGGTCAAGCGCGCGTTGCGCGAGGGCGGCTATCCCAAGATGAAGGTGGGCCATGGCGGCACGCTCGATCCGCTCGCATCGGGCGTCCTGCCGGTGGCGATCGGCGAGGCGACCAAGCTGGCAGGCCGCATGCTCGACGCGTCGAAAATCTATGATTTCACGATTCGCTTCGGCGCGCAGACCGACACGCTCGATGCCGAAGGCAGGATCATCGCCGAAAGCGACGTGCTGCCGACGCGCGCGGCGGTCGAGGCGATCCTGCCCGCTTTCACCGGCGCGATCGAGCAGATGCCCCCCGCCTATTCGGCGCTCAAGGTCGACGGCAAGCGCGCTTACGATCTGGCCCGCGCCGGCGAAGAGGTCGTGCTGGCCGCGCGGCACGTGACCATCCACAGTCTCGCGCTGGCCGGCGAAACACCGGCGGACGGGCCGGTCGCCGCCGTCACCCTTTCCGCCCATGTCTCGAAGGGTACCTATATCCGCAGCCTGGCGCGGGACATCGCGCTGGCGCTCGGCACCGTCGGCCATGTCATCATGCTGCGCCGCACAAAGGCCGGCCCGTTCACGCTCGATCACGCGATTTCGCTGGACAATCTGGCCGAAGCCGCTAAGGCCCGCCGACTTGAAGACATAACCTTGCCGCTGACGGCGGGGCTGGACGACATCCCGGCTCTATCCGTCACCCCCGATCAGGCAAGGCTGCTCCGCCAGGGGCAGGTCTTGATCGGGATTGCCGCCCAGCAGGGCCTCCACCTCGCCACCCAAGCGGAAACGCCGGTCGCGCTGGTCGAGCTTTCCGGACATGAACTCCGGGTGGTGCGCGGCTTCAACCTGTGATGCGATGTCGAAGGAAGAAATGACATGACGATTACCGCTGAGCGCAAGGACGCGCTGATCAAGGAACATGGCCGTGAAGCCGGCGACACCGGCAGCCCAGAGGTCCAGGTCGCGATCCTTACCGAGCGCATCACCAACCTGACCGAGCATTTCAAGACGCACGCCAAGGACAACCACTCGCGCCGCGGCCTGCTGATGCTGGTCAACAAGCGCCGCAGCCTTCTCGACTATCTGAAGAAGAAGGATAGCGGGCGCTACAGTGAAATCATCGCGAAGCTCGGCCTTCGCAAATAATCCGAACGGCCCCGGAGACGGGGCCGTTCGCACATTCCGGCCTGGCGCAATCCGGCGCCTTGGCGGGAGCAGACGGGCAGGATACCAGTCCCGTCACAAGCGCGCCAAATCCGGCGCGTACACAAGATGCACCGGATCGCATCTGGCGATCCGGACGTAAGGAAAATCAATGTTCAACATGAAAACAGTCGAAATCGAGTGGGGCGGACAAACCCTCAAGCTCGAAACGGGCCGCGTTGCCCGCCAGGCCGACGGCGCGGTGCTCGCGACCTTGGGTGAAACCGTCGTGCTCTGCGCCGTCACGGCCGCGCGCTCGGTGAAGGACGGGCAGGATTTCTTCCCGCTCACCGTCCATTATCAGGAAAAATACTCGGCCGCCGGCCGCATTCCGGGCGGCTTCTTCAAGCGCGAGCGTGGCGCCACCGAAAAGGAAACGCTGGTTTCCCGCCTGATCGACCGCCCGATCCGCCCGCTGTTCCCCGAGAACTTCTTCAACGAGATCAACGTCATCGCTCAGGTGCTGAGCTATGACGGCGAAAACGAGCCCGATATGCTGGCGATGGTCGCCGCGTCGGCCGCGCTCACCATCTCGGGCGTGCCCTTCATGGGCCCGATCGGCGCCGCGCGCGTCGGCTATGTCGATGGCGAGTACATCCTGAACCCGACCGACGAGCAGGTCGCCGCGGGCGAGCTCGATCTGGTCGTCGCCGGCACGCACGACGCGGTGATGATGGTCGAATCCGAAGCCAAGGAGCTTTCGGAAGAGGTCATGCTGAATGCGGTGATGTTCGCGCATCGCGGCTTCCAGCCGGTGATTCAGGCGATCATCAAGCTGGCCGAACAGGCTGCCAAGGATCCTTGGGAGATGTCGGCGGAGATCGACCGCAGCGAAACCAAGAAGAAGCTGAAGAGCGCGATCGGCAAGGATCTGACCGCCGCGTACAAGCTGACCGACAAGCAGGCCCGCCAGAACGCGGTGAACGAAGCCCGCGCCAAGGCGCGCGAGCTGTTCGCCGACGCGGAAGCCGGCGAGAAGATCGCCAGCCTGAAGCTCGTCAAGAAGCTGGAGGCGGAGATCGTCCGCCAGGCCATCCTGAAGGACGGCAAGCGCATCGACGGCCGCACCACCACGCAGATCCGCCCGATCGAGGCGATCGTCGGCTTCCTGCCGCGCACGCATGGTTCGGCGCTGTTCACGCGCGGTGAGACCCAGTCGATCTGCACGACCACGCTGGGCACCAAGGACGCCGAGCAGATGATCGACGGCCTGAACGGCCTGCGCTACGAGCATTTCATGCTGCACTACAACTTCCCGCCCTATTCGGTCGGCGAAGTGGGCCGCTTCGGCGCGCCGGGCCGCCGCGAGGTCGGGCACGGCAAGCTGGCGTGGCGGGCGCTGCATCCGGTGCTGCCCACCAAGGACGAGTTCCCCTACACGATCCGCGTCCTCTCCGACATCACCGAGTCCAACGGCTCGTCGTCGATGGCGACGGTGTGCGGCGGTTCGCTGTCGATGATGGATGCCGGCGTGCCGCTGAAGCGCCCGGTTTCGGGCATCGCCATGGGTCTGATCCTGGAAGGCAAGGACTTCGCGGTGATCAGCGACATCCTGGGCGACGAGGATCACCTCGGCGACATGGATTTCAAGGTGGCCGGCACCAGCGAGGGCATCACCTCGCTGCAGATGGACATCAAGATCGCGGGCATCACCGAAGAGATCATGAAGCAGGCGCTCGCGCAGGCGAATGAGGGCCGCGCGCACATCCTGGGCGAAATGGCCAAGGCACTGGGCGAAACCCGCACGGAGCTTTCGGCGCACGCCCCGCGCATCGAGACGCTGCAGATCGACAAGTCGAAGATCCGCGAAGTCATCGGCACCGGCGGCAAGGTGATCCGCGAGATCGTCGCCGAGACCGGCGCCAAGGTCGACATCGACGACGAGGGCCTGATCAAGATCAGCTCGTCGGACCTGTCGCAGATCGAAGCCGCCAAGAAGTGGATCCTCGGCATCGTCGAGGAAGCCGAGGTCGGCAAGATCTATACCGGCAAGGTCGTCAATCTCGTCGATTTCGGCGCGTTCGTGAACTTCATGGGCGGCAAGGACGGCCTCGTCCACGTCTCCGAGATCAAGAACGAGCGCGTCGAGAAGGTCGCCGACGTCCTGTCCGAAGGGCAGGAAGTGAAGGTGAAGGTGCTCGAGATCGACCAGCGCGGCAAGGTTCGCCTGTCGATGCGCGTCGTCGATCAGGAAACCGGCGCCGAGCTGGAAGACACCCGCCCGCCCCGCGAGCCCCGCGAAGATCGCGGTCCGCGCGGTGACCGTGGCGATCGCGGCCCCCGTCGTGACGGCGACCGCGGACGCGGCGGCCGTGACCGTGACCGTGGCCCGCGTGGCGACCGGGGCGATCGCGGTCCCCGCCGTGAACGCAGCGAAGGCGGCAATGATGACGGGCCGGAGCCCGAATTCGCGCCGGCCTTCCTGAAGCGCGACGACGACTGATCGCCTGAACGGCAAAGACACGGAAAAGGGGGCTTCACGCCCCCTTTTCTTTATCTCCAATAACTTAGCACAGGAATCCGCTGACAAGCCCCTGGCGGCGTGATACGCATGCGCGGTCTTCGGGGATTTGCGCCGCAAATCGCGACGAAGAAGATCAAGGGCTTGCGATCGGCTTCCAGCGGATCACCACATGCCCTGGCCGCCGGGGGGCGCATGTCGGGACGGGTACAGGCCTTTGTCGAGCGTTTGCCGCTGCTGGCGGATCGGCAATTGCTTGCTATGCTCGCGGCGCTGCTCGCGGCGGGAATCGGCCTGGGCCTGCGGCTCTTGTCCGCGCCCTGGATGCCGCCCGGCTACCCCTTCCTCACCTTCTTTCCGATGGTGGTCGCCACCACGCTGCTGTTCGGATGGAAACCGGGCACGCTCTGCGCCGTCGCGAGCGGCGCGCTGGCCTGGTATTTCTTCATCACGCCGACAACGGTCTTCGCGTTCGACGCCGGCATCGCGGTCGCGCTGAGCTTTTTCGCGCTCGTCGTCGGCGCGGAGATCGTGCTGATCCACGCGCTCCAGACCTTCGTGGCCCGCGCCGCGCGCGAACGCGAGACCAGCCGCCTGCTCGCGGAGAATCGCGAACTGCTGTTCCGCGAGCTCCAGCACCGCGTTTCGAACAATCTCCAGGTCGTGGCCGGGCTGCTGACGCTGCAAAAGCGCGGGGTGACCGACAAGCGCGCGCGCGACGCACTGGACGAGGCGGCGCGCCGGCTGACGCTGATCGGCAAGATATCCCGCCAGCTTCACGACACCACGGGCGGCCATGTACCCGTCGGCCCGTTTCTCGACACGCTGTGCGGCGATGTCCTGTCCGCCAGCGGCCGCGACGACGTCGCGCTGGAGGTGTCGGTGGACGACGGCATCGAGATCGGGCCGGACGCCAAGATCCCGATCGCGCTGATCGTCGCCGAATCGATTGCCAACGCGATCGAACATGGCTTCGCGAACGGTTCGGCGGGCAGCATCGGCGTTCGCCTCAACCGGACACCCTCGGGGCTGTTGCTGGAAGTCAGCGACAACGGCGCCGGCCCGCCCGAGGGGTTTCGGCTGGAGGACAGCCAGAGCCTGGGCCTGCGCATCGCCCAGATGCTCGCCCGGCAACTGGGCGGATCCTTCACGCTGGTCCGCGAGGAACGCACCCGCGCCCTGCTGGCCATGCCCGGTTGAGCGACCAGCAGGATTGGCCGTCAGTCAGGACGGCCAATCCTGAAACGGGAAGGGGCCGGCACCGCACGCGGCACCGGCCCCTGGAAGCCGAAACGGGAGACCGCTTCGCCTAGCTCGTCTTCACCTGCGCGGCGTTGACGTCCGCATCGTCGATGGCGTCGGCCGCAGCCTCGCCATTCTCGCGCACGGAATCCGCCTGATTCTCCAGCATGTCCTCGGTCGCCTCATTGACGGCATTGTCCGCCTGGGCGTCGAGCGCGTCGGCCACATTGTCCGCATTCGCCTCGACATTGTCGGCCAGCGCGTCGTCGCCCTTGCCGCCGCACGCGGCCAGCGCCACCAGGCTCGCCAGAGCGACCGATTTGAAAACTGTCTTCATTTCCTACCCCTGCAACAATTGGGGCCGCGCGAACCTGCACGGCGGAACAGGCACAAATCGCGGGATACCCCAAGGGTTCCGAGATTTGCGACGAACCGATGACGAAAGAAAAACAGGTGGGGAGCTTCTGTTGCTCGGCGCTCCCCGTGCCGCCGGAATCCGATTCTGTTGCCCGGTTCGGCCCGAACCGCGTTCAAGCCTTGTAATCTAAGCCGTTAGGCCGTGATTACGCGGCAATCGCGAGCGCCTCGTTGTCATTGGCACTTGTGGTTTTGAACGGTTTTACGGCGCATTCAGGCCGGGCGAAAACATCGTCTTTGAACACACGTCGATCCTGGTTCGGCCCCGTCAGAAGCCCGCCGAGACGGGTTTTTGGTGGAGCCGCCGGGTACTGCCCCCGGGTCCGCTGCATCTATTCCACGACATCATTCATCGCCATCTCCGGACAAGTCCGGCGCGATCGATATAGGGACGGGCGCGCCAAATTGAAAGGGCGGGATGCCGCCGTCGCGACACCCCGCCCCATTCCATTGCCCGATCGCCCGCGCTTATTTGTTGCGCAGCGCGTCCCTGATCTCGGTGAGCAGTTCCACCTCGGTCGGCCCCGCCGGCGCGTCCTCGGCCTTTTTGTGGAAACGGTTGGCCGCCTTGACCAGCATGAAGATGGCGAAGGCGATGATCACGAAATTGATCACCTGCGTCAGGAAGGCGCCATAGCCGAACAGCGGCACGCCCGCCGCCTTCAACGCGGCATAGTCGGCCAGCGAGCCGGTATAGGTGGCCGGCACCTCACCCAGGATCACGAACAGCGACGAAAAATCGATATTGCCGAAGATCGCGCCGATCACCGGCATGATCAGGTCTTCGGTCAAGGATGTGACGATCTTGCCGAACGCCGCGCCGATGATGACCGCGACCGCGAGGTCGAGCACGTTGCCGCGCGCGATGAACGCCCTGAATTCCTGGAACATCTGTCACTCCCTGTCTGCCTGTCGGCAGATTCGCCCACTCTGCCGGCGAACGCAAGGCGTTGCAGCATGTTGGGCAGGGCTGTATTGCGTGTGCAGGACAGTCCGGAGGGATATATGACCAGCGACCGCCTTCGTTTCGCCTTGCTCGCCCCGGCCGCCGTGCTGACGCTTTCGGCCTGCGGCATCAACAGCGTGCCCACGGCCGAGGAGAACGCCAAGGCCAAATGGGCGGACGTGCAGGCCGCCTATCAGCGCCGCGCGGACCTGATTCCCAATCTCCAGGCCGTGGTGAAGGGCGCCGCCGAATCGGAAAAGACGATCCTGACCGACGTGATCGAGGCACGCGCCAAGGCGACGTCGATCCAGGTCAGCGCCAATGATCTGACCGACCCCGCCAAGGTCGCCCAGTTCCAGCAGGCGCAGGCGCAGCTCGGCGGCACGCTCAGCCGGTTGCTCGCCAATGTCGAGGCCTATCCCGAGCTCAAGAGCCAGGCGAATTTCACGACCTTCATGAGCCAGATCGAAGGCACGGAGAACCGCATCAACATCGCGATCCGCGACTATAACGGCGCGGTGCAGAGCTATAACACCACCATCCGCACCTTTCCGGACATGATCGGAGCCAAGATCATCCATGGCGCCAAGCCCATGGTCCCCTTCGAAGCCAAGGCCGGCGCGGACCAGGCCCCCACCGTCGATTTCAGCAAGGGCTGATAGAAGCGCGATGAGCCGTCTGCGCATCGCATTGCCGGCCATGCCGCATCCCGTGATGCGCCTGTCCATCCTGTTCGCGTTGCTGATCGCCTCGCTCATGCCGGCGGCGCAGGCGCAGATCGTTCCCGCGAGCGCCTTCCCGCCGCTCACGGGACGTGTCGTCGATCAGGCCGACCTGCTGACGCCGGAGCAGGAACAGCAGATCACGACCCAGTCCGATGCGCTCGAAAAGGCCAGCGGGCGGCAATTCGTCGTCGCGACGATATCCGATCTCAAGGGCTATGAGGTCCGCGACTATGGCTATCAGCTCGGCCGCCACTGGGGGATCGGCACCAAGGAGAATGACGGCGTCATCCTGCTGGTCGCGCCCAACGAACGCAAGGTGGCGATCGAGGTCGGCTATGGGCTGGAACCGATCCTGACCGACGCTCTTTCAAGCCTGATCATCAACCAGCAGATCCTGCCGCACTTCAAGGCGGGCGACATGCCCGGCGGCATCGTCTCCGGCGCCTATGCGATCATGGAGCAGATCGGCCTGCCGACGGATCAGGCGGCGACGCGGCAACAGCAGTTGCTGGCGGCGGACAAGGAAGCGCGGCGCGACAGCGGCGGATCGCCGCTGATCCTGCTGTTCTGGCTGATCGTGGTCGCGATGATCGTGCTGCCGACGCTGTTCAACGCGGTGCGCGGCGGACGCGGCAGCCGCTATCGTGGCGGGCGCGGGCCGGTGGTGATCTGGGGCCCCTCCTCCGGCGGCTGGAGCTCGTCCTCCAGCAGCGATTCCTGGAGCAGCGGCAGTAGCGGCGGATCGTCCTGGGGCGGCGGAGGCGGCGGTTTTTCGGGCGGCGGCGGATCGTTCGGCGGCGGCGGCGCATCGGGGAGCTGGTGATGGCGAAGGTGAACCGGCTGAGCGAGGCCGACCACAAGCGGGTGAGCGACGCGGTAACGGAGGCCGAACGCGGCACCGATGGCGAGATCGTGACGATCGTCACCGATCTGTCCGACAAATATCATGATGCCGGGCTGCACTGGGCGATCGGCATCATGTTCCTTGCGCTCGCGCTGTTCGCGGTGTTTCCCGAAAAGATCATCGCCATCCTCAGTTGGGCGGCGAACGGCTGGGAACATGAATTCTCGATCGGCGAGATCCTGCCGATCATCTTCGTGGCGCTCGCCGCCAAGTTCCTCGCGGTGCGCTACATCCTCGCCTGGATGCCGCTGCGGCTGGCGCTGACCCCGCGCGCGACCAAGGCCCGCCGCGTCCGCGCGCGCGCGATCCAGTATTTCAAGGTCGGCGCCGAAAGCCGCACCGTGAAGAAGACCGGTGTGCTCATCTATCTTTCGATGGGCGAGCATATGGCGGAGATCGTCGCCGACGAGGCGGTGCATCGCGCCGTGCCCTCCGAAAGCTGGGGCGACGCGATGGCCGCGCTGATCGACGAGGTCCGCGCCGGGCGCCCCGGCGAAGGCATGGCGGCGGCCGTGCGCCAGGTCGGCGCGATCCTCGCCGCCCATTTTCCAAAGGATTCCGGAGACCCCAATGAAATTCCCGATCGGCTGATCGAATTGTGAGCGACGATATCGAACACACGGTCTGGCAGGGCCGCTTCATCACCGCGAAGACGCGCGGCAAATGGGAATATGTCTCACGCACGCGCGGGATCGAGGCCGCGGTGATCCTCGCCATTGATTCGGGCGAGGACGGCGATCATGTGCTGCTGGTCCAGCAATATCGCGTGCCGCTGGGCGCCGATTGCCTTGAGCTGCCGGCGGGCCTGGTCGGCGACGAGGATGAAGGCGAGGCGATCGAGCTCGCCGCGGGCCGCGAGCTGGAGGAGGAGACCGGCTATCGCGCCGCCCGGATCGAGACGATCGGCCGCTTCGCCTCCTCGCCCGGCATGGTCTCCGAAACCTTCACGCTGGTGCGCGCGCACGATCTGGAAAAGGTGAGCGAGGGCGGCGGCGTCGAAGGCGAGAACATCACGGTCCACCGCGTGAAGCTGGCGGACATCGCGGCATTCATCGCCGAAAAACGGCGCGCCGGCATGGTGATGGACGTGAAGCTGCTGACGCTGCTCGGGCCGGGACTGCTGGGGCGCTGATCACCCCGGGCAATCCGGAACGGCGCGATTTTCCCTTTCCCTGATGTCACCCCGGCGAAAGCCGGGGTCCATGCGATGTCTCGCATCCGCGCGGTGGACGGACTGTACGGGCTCCAGCTTCCGCTGCAGCGACGAACGGGGAAGATTCTGCCTTTTGTTGCCCGATCGGCGACAAACCGGTCAGGCACATCATCAAACCGAACCGATTACCGGAAATTATCCGCGTAAGCCTGAAGCTTCAGCGTCCGTTCCGGCGCGGCCACGACATGGCAGGCGATGCCTTCGCGATCGGCATAGGCCTTGGCGGCCTCCGCGCTCGGGAAGCTCAGCTTCACCTGCTCGCGCGTGTCGCCCGAACCGGCCCAGCCCATCAGCGGATCGGGGCGCTTGCGCTCGGCGGGCTCGAATTCGAGCACCCAGCGATGCGTGCGCGCCTTGCCCGACTGCATCGCGTTCTTGGGGGTCTGGTAGATTCGTGCGGCCATCTGTCTGCCCTCTTGTCCTTGCCACGCCCCATACACAGGGCATGGCGCGGCTTCAACGCCGCGCGTCCGCCTTCTTGGTCCTGAGCGTCGCATTGGCAGCGGCGGGATCGTCCGGCCAGGGGTGGCGCGGATAGCGGCCGCGCATCTCCTTGGCGACGGCATGCCAGCTCCCCGCCCAGAATCCCGGCAGGTCGCGCGTCGTCTGGATCGGCCGGCCGGCCGGCGATGTCAGGCTGAGCACCAGCGGCACGCCGGCCACCATCGGATGCGTCGCCAGCCCGAACAACGCCTGGACGCGCACGGTGACGGTCGGCCCCGCATCGGCCTCGTAATCGATCGCGTGATGGCTGCCGGCGGGGCTCGCGAAATCGGCGGGCGCCAGCGAATCGACGCGCTTGCGGCCCTCCCAGCCGAGCAGCGCGTCGAGCGTGCCCGAAAGCGCTGCGCCCTCCACGTCGGACAGCCGGCGCTTGCCCGCCACCAGCGGCGGCAGCCACTGGTCGAGCGTCGCCGCCAGCCCCTCGTCCGACAGATCGGGCAGCTCCGGGGCGGAACGACGGGCGAAACCGGCGCGACGGCGCAACGACCGGGCATTCTCGCTCCATGGCAGCAGATCGACGCCGTGGAGGCGGACGCCCTCCACCAGCGCGACGGCGATCGCCTGTGGATCGGCCTTCGCATCCTGCCCCTTGGCGAGCTGGATCGCGCCCAGCCAGCGCCCCTGCATCGCCCGCACGCCGCGCGTCGCCGGATCGAAACTCACATGCGCGCCGCTCTCGATCCGGTCGCCGAACAGCGCCTCCACCGTCGCGAAGTCGATCGCGGCGGCGGAGAGGATGCGCGCGCCCTGCGCCACGCCCTGAATCTCCGCCACGGCCAGCCATTCCTCGCGCGCGAGCGGCGATGTCGGATCGAGCCGGAAGCCGCGCCCGCCAACCGAAATCCAGTCCGCCCCGTCGGCGCCGCGCCGCCGCGACAGGCGATCGGGAAAAGCGAGCGCCACGCAAACGCCGATCTCCGCATCGCCGCCCATATCGCCCGCGCCGCCGCCAGCCAGCTTCGCCCATCGTTCGGCGAGCCGCCGCCCCGATTCGGCGCGTTGCCCGCGTTCGCCCCGCCAGCGCCGCAGCCGCAGTTCGAGATCGGCGTCCTGCCCGCCAAGCCCGCGTTCGGACAGCAGCACCGCGACCTGCGCGGCCAGCCGCCCCCAGCCTCGCGCGCCGCCCTCCACCAGCATATGGGCGAGGCGCGGCGGCATCGGCAGCTTCGCCAGTTGGGCGCCATGGCGGGTCGGGCGGCCGTCGCCGTCGATCGCGCCCAATGTGACCAGCCGCCCGCGCGCTTCGGCGATGGCGGCGTCTGGCGGCGGATCGAGCCAGGCGAGGCTGCGTGGATCGCTCACGCCCCACAGCGCGCAATCGAGCATCAGCGGCGACAGATCGGCTTCGAGGATCTCGGGCGGATCGAAACGCGGCAGCCCCACCGTCGCCGCTTCCTCCCACAGCCGGATCGCGACGCCCGGCCCCTGCCGCGCCGCGCGGCCCGCGCGCTGCGTCACAGATGCCTGGCTGGCGCGTTCGGTGACGAGACGCGTCATCCCCGCCGCGCGATCGTAGCGCGGGCGGCGGGCCAGCCCCGAATCGACGACCACGCGCACGCCGTCGAGCGTCAGGCTGGTCTCCGCGATGCTGGTGGCCAGCACCAGCTTGCGCCGCCCCGCCGGCCCGGCCGCGATCGCGGCGCGCTGCGCGCCGGGATCGAGCGTGCCGTGCAGCCGGTGGAGATCGACATCGGTGGGCAGGCCGGTCAGCCGCTCGGCGGTGCGCTCGATCTCGGCGACGCCGGGCAGGAAGGCGAGCACGCCGCCCGCCTCCTCCGCCAGCGCGCGGCGGATCGCGGCGGCCATCTCGTCCTCGATCCGCGCCTCGGCGCGTCGGCCGATATGGCGCAAGGTGAGCGGATGGCTCCGCCCCTCGCTCTCCACCACCGGCGCGTCGCCCATCAGCGCCGCGAAACGCGCGCCGTCGAGCGTGGCGGACATCGCGACCAGCCGCAGATCGGGCCGCAACCCGCCCTGCGCGTCGAGCGCGAGCGCCAAGCCGAAATCGCTGTCGAGGCTGCGTTCATGCACCTCGTCGAACAGCACGGCGGAGACACCCGGCAATTCGGGATCGGCCTGGATGCGGTTGCGGAAAATCCCCTCGGTCAACACCAGCACGCGCGTCGCCGCGGACTGGCGGCTGTCCATGCGCGTCGCATAGCCGATCGTGCCGCCGACGGACTCGCCCGCGAGCTGCGCCATCCGCTCGGCGGCGGCGCGCGCGGCGAGGCGGCGTGGCGAGAGCAGCAGGATCTGGCCGGTGCACCAGGGTTCGCCCAGCAGCGCGGGCGCGACCGCCGTGGTCTTGCCCGCGCCCGGCGGCGCCACGAGCACGGCGTTTGGAGCGTCGCGCAAGGCGGCGAGCAGCACGGGCAGAACGGCGTGGATCGGCAGGTCGGCCATGGCCCAGCTCAATCGCCCTTCGTTACCCGCGTCGGATCGCCCAGCTCGGCATTGAGCGCGGCGGCGGCGGCGGCGAGCCGCGAGACCAGAGCGGAATCGATCACCGTCTCCTCGGTCATGACGAGATTGGCGAGTTCGTATTTGCCGCTCGGCTTGATGCGCGGATCATATGCGGTCAGCCGCTTGCCCCGCCAGAAGCCGAGCAGAACGCGATGCGCCTCCGCCCGGATCAGCATGCACAGGCCGTTGGAGACGAAGACGAGATTGCCCCACTTGATGATCTCGTCGAAGGGCGCGCCCGCCTGGATCGCCGCGCGCAGCATCTCGACGCGTTCGCGCTGCCAGCCGGTGAGCGCGGCGACATAGGCATCGGGGCTTGCCGCCGGCGCCATGCCGCGCATCATCGGCCCGCCCTCAATAGGCGCGCGCGATCGCGAATTCGACCGCTTCGACCAGCGCCGCCTTAGCCTGGCTTGCGGGGAAGAGGCCGAGCGCGTCGATCGCGCGCTGGCCGTAATGGCGTGCGCGCTGCAGCGTGTCGGCGATCGCGCCGGTGCTGTTCAAAAGGGCGGTGGCATGCGCCAGATCGGCATCGCTGATGCGGTGGCCATGCATGGCGTCGCGCCAGAATTTGCGATCCTCGTCGCTGCCGCGCGCATGGGCGAGGATCACGGGCAAGGTCACCTTGCCGTCGCGGAAATCGTCACCGACGCCCTTGCCCATTGTCTCCTCGTCGGAGGAATAGTCGATCGCATCGTCGACAAGCTGGAAGGCGATGCCGAGATTGCGGCCATAGGCGTCGAGCGCCAGTTCCTCCGCCTCGCTGCGTTCGCCCACCACCGCCGCGATCCGGCAGGCGGCGGCGAACAGCGCGGCGGTCTTGGCGCCGATGATCTCGAGATAGCGATCCTCGCCGGTCTCCACCTGGCGCTGCGCGGTCAACTGGTTCACCTCGCCCTCGGCGATCACCGCGGAGGCGTTGGACAGGATGCGCAGCACCTTCAGGCTGCCATCCTCCACCATCAGCTCGAACGAACGGCTGAACAGGAAATCGCCGACCAGCACGCTCGCCGGATTGCCCCAGATCATGTTGGCGGTGCGCCGGCCCCGGCGCAGATCCGATCCGTCGACGACATCGTCGTGCAGCAGCGTCGCGGTGTGGATGAATTCGACACAGGCGGCCAGCTTGTGCTGGCGCGTGCCCGCATAATCGAGCAGCCGCGCACAGGCCAGCGTCAGCATCGGGCGCATGCGCTTGCCGCCGCCCGCGATCAAATGCCCGGCGAGTTCGGGGATCAACGGAATATCCGACTGCATCCGCGCCAGGATCACGCTGTTGACCTGATTGAGATCGCCGGCGACCAGCGCCATCATCGGTTCGAGCGAAGGAGCGCGCCCGGCGGGCGCGAGGCGGTGGATGGTCGCTGACATGGCGGCGCCTTGGCCCGGACGGCGGCGATATGCAAGCAATATGGCCTTGCTTTCGCGCGCCGCTCCCCCGAAAAGCCACGGCGACAGGGAGGCTCCATGACCGACGACCGGCTGACGCGCTATCGCGAGAGCATCGACAATATCGACGCGGCGCTCGTGTTCATGCTGGCGGAGCGTTTCAAGATCACCCAGGCGGTTGGCCGGCACAAGGCCGAAACCGGCCTGCCCGCCGCCGATCCGGGGCGCGAGGAACGCCAGATCACGCGCCTGCGCGCGCTGGCGCAACAGGCGAATCTCGATCCGGACTTCACCGAGAAATTCCTGCGCTTCATCATCGACGAGGTGATCCGCCACCATCAGGGCATGCAGGCCGGCTGACAGGCACATGACCGGCGCGGTCATCGAGGCACGCTCGGTCGCCAAGCGCTATGGCGCGGTGACGGCGCTCGCTGGGCTCGACCTGGCCGTGCCCCGGGGCGGCGTGTTCGGGCTGCTCGGCCCCAATGGCGCCGGCAAATCGACCTTTTTGCGGATCGTGCTCGATCTGGTGCGGCCGAGTTCGGGCGAGGTGCTGCTGTTCGGCGCGCCGGTCGATGCCCGCGTCCTGCGCCGGGTCGGCGGTTTTATCGAGGCGCCGCGCTTCCACCCCTATCTGACCGCCACGCAGACGTTGCGCAGCGTCGCGCTGACGGCGGGCATCGCCGATGCCGACGCGGAGGGCCTGCTCGATCGGGTCGGGCTGAGCGAGGCGGCGAATCGGCGGGTCGACGGCTTCTCGCTGGGCATGAAGCAGCGGCTGGGCATCGCCTGCGCACTGATCGGCGCGCCGGAACTGGTGATCCTCGACGAACCGACCAACGGCATGGACCCCGCCGGCATCCAGGACATCCGCCGGCTCGTCCGCGATATCGCCGATCGCGACGGGGCGACCGTGCTGCTGTCCAGCCATCTGCTCGACGAGGTCCAGCGCATCTGCGACCATGTCGCGATCCTCGATCATGGCCGGCTGGTGACGAGCGGGCCGATCGCGGACCTGCTGGGATCGGGCGACAGGCTGCGGATCGCCGCCACGCCGATCGCGCGGGCGATCGAAATCGCGGGCGCGGATGCGCGCGCCGATGGCGAGGACGCGATGCTGGCGCCGATCGCGCGGGCCGACGCGCCGGCCCTGATCGCCGCGCTGGTCGGCGCGGGCATTGCCGTCAGCGAGGCGCGCTGGGTGCGCGGTGACCTGGAAAGGCTGTTCTTCGAAAGAACGGGCCAATGATAGGAACTGGCCGATGATGCTGGCTCAGGCGATCTCGGGCGAAGCCTATCGCGCGCTGCGCAATCCGCGCGCGCTGTTCTGGGCCTATGCGCTGGTGCCGCTGTTCATCCTGATCTTCGGGCTGGGCATCGAACTGGCGGTCCGGATCGATTCGAAGATGGTGCCGCCGACGATCGAGCCGTTCCGCCTCGCGATCCGGTCGCTCGGCGCCGGCGGCAACCCGATCGCGCAGCTTTTCTACGCGATCGGCGCCGCCGCGCTGGTCGCCAACGAATATCGCTGGGAAAGCTGGCGGCTGATCGGCCCGCGCAACCGGCGGCTCAACCTGATCCTCGCCAAATTCATGGTCTATCTGGCCTGCGCCGCCCTGAGCCTGGCCGCGATCGTCGCGGTCGAGTTCTTCTCGGCGTTCGTCGCCGGATTGGCGAAGGGCACGCCGGTCGCCTGGAACGTGGATGGCGGGCCGGGCTGGGCCGCTTTGGCCGTGGCCTGGGCGGCGTCGCTCGCCGAACTCGCGGCGCTGGGGGCGCTCGCCATGGCGGGAGCGGTCGCGACGCGCTCTCTGCTCGGCGGCGCGATGCCCGCTTTCCTGTTCGCGCTCGGCCAGTCGCTGCTGCTCGCCTTCGCGCAGCCGCCCGCCGGCATCAACCGGGCGATCCTGCTGCCCGTCCATGCCGGAGACATGGCGCGCGGCTGGGCGCAGGGCGGATCGGGCGGCGATGCGCTGGCGGGCGCGGCGATGCTGCTCTGCTGGGCTTTCGTGTTGATCGCCACGGCGATCATCCTGTTTTCGCGGCAGGACTTGTCGCGGGAGTGATCACGCCGCGGCGGGCAGTCTCAGCCGCACCAGCAGGCCGCCCAGATCCTCGCTTTCCTCCAGCGTGACCGTGCCGCCGTAGATTTCGGCGACGTCGCGGACGATGGCGAGGCCAAGGCCCGTGCCGGGCTTGCCGGTGTCGAGGCGGACGCCGCGATCGAAGATGCGCTGCCGCTCCTCCTCGGGAATGCCGGGGCCGTCATCCTCGACCAGGCATTCGACGAAACCGCCGCTTTGCTGGACGGTGACGAACACGCTGCCGCCGCCATATTTCGCGGCATTCTCGATCAGATTGCCCAGCATCTCGTCCAGATCCTGGCGTTCGGTGTGCACGGCCAGATCGCGCGGGCCGTCCATGTCGAAACGGACATGCGCGTAGAGCCGGCCCACCGCGCGCTCCACCGCTTCCAGGCTCTGCCACACCACCGCGCGGCTATGGGCATGGCCGCGCCGGCCGACCGCGCGGGCGCGCGCCAGATGATGGTCGACCTGCCGCCGCATCGTCGCGGCTTCGCGGATCACGGTTTCGGGCAGGTCGGCCGCGTGCGCGGTCGCGGCGTTCATGATCACGGTCAGCGGCGTCTTCAGCGCATGCGCCAGATTGCCCGCATGTTCGCGCGCTTCCTCCGCCTGTTTCTCGTTGTGCGCGAGCAGCGCGTTCAGTTCCTGGATCAGCGGCTGGACCTCGTCGGGCATCGCTTCCTCCACCCGATTCGTCCGCCCCGCGCGCATCGCGCCGATCGCTTCGCGCAGCTTCTTGAGCGGCCAGAGGCCGTAAAAGGTCTGGAGCGCGGCCATCACGATCAGCCCCAGGCCGAGCAACGCGAAGCTGCGCACCAATGTGCGGCGCAATGTCTCGATCTGCTCGTCCAGCCCGTCGCGGCTCTGCGCGATCTGGAAGCGCCAGATCGTCGGCGAATCGGGAAGCTGGATGTCGCGCTCCATCACGCGCAGCTTCTGATCCTGGAATTCACTGCTGTCATAGGTGTGGATCGCCGAATCGCGATGCGCGGCGCCCGTGCGCAGCCGCCGATCCCATAGCGAGCGTGACGGGAACGGCTCGACGCCCTTGCCGGTCACCTGCCAGTACAGGCCCGAATTGGGCTCCAGAAAACGCTGGTCGGCCAGCGGCCGGCTGAAGCGCACCTCCCCCACCGGCCCGATCTCCGCGGACGCGATCATCGAATTGAGCACATATTCCATGCCCGCGTCGAAATTGCGCGTGATCGCGGTGGTGAGCACGCGATCGAGCGCGAGCCCGCCGCCGACCAGCAGCACCAGGATCCACAGCGCCGCGACGCCGATCATGCGCCGGCTGAGCGATCCGGTGTTGCGCTGCTTCGGCAGCTTGAGAGCGGCGGGCGCGGGTTCAGTCATCAGCGTCGGCGTGGCCCCGCATCGTCTTCAGCACGAAGGCGCGATCACGCCTCCGGATCCTCCAGGCTGTAGCCCAGGCCACGGATGGTGGTGATCACGTCCGGCCCCAGCTTCTTGCGGATCCGCGTGACGAACACTTCGATCGTGTTCGAATCGCGGTCGAAATCCTGATCGTAGATATGTTCGATCAGCTCCGTGCGGCTGACCACCTTGCCCTTGTGATGGAGCAGATAGCTCAGCAGCTTATATTCCTGCGCGGTCAGCTTCACCGGCGATCCCGCCAGCGTGACCTTGCCCGATCGCGTATCCAGCCGGACGTCGCCCGCCACCAGTTCGGACGAGGCATTGCCCGATGCGCGGCGAATCAGCGCGCGCAGGCGGGCGATCAGTTCCTCGGACTGGAAGGGCTTGGCGAGATAATCGTCCGCGCCCGCGTCCAGCCCGGCCACCTTGTCGGACCAGCTGTCGCGCGCCGTCAGCACCAGCACGGGCATCGCCTTGCCCTCGCGGCGCCAGCGATCGAGCACCGTCAGCCCGTCGATCTCGGGCAGGCCAAGGTCGAGCACGACCGCGTCGTAGCTTTCGGTCGATCCCAGGAAATGGCCGTCCTCGCCATCGGTGGCGAGATCCACCGCATAGCCCGCGCCCTCCAAGGTGCTGCGGAGCTGCTGGCCGAGGCTCGGCTCGTCCTCAACGATCAAAACGCGCATCTCTTCCCCTTTTTGAAACGGGTGTTCGCCGCAACCCTACACCGGGGACGCGGGACTTGTCGAAGGTCTAGAAACTAGCGCCCCGAACGGCCGACCTCGCGCCCGTTGCGCGCATCGACCTCGACCCAGAACACCTTGTAGTCGCGCTGGAATTTCAGGCGATAGATCGCGCGTTCCTCGTCATATTCGGGGCTCGCGCGCAGATAGGACGCGCCGCTCGCCTCATAGCGCGGCACCACCATCGCCTCGATCCGGTGCAGCGGCATCACATGCCCCTTGCGGCTCGCGTCATAGGCCGAATCCTGTTCGTCACGGCGGGATTGCGCCTCTGCCGCGACGGGCGGAAGCGCGGTCGAAAGCGCCAATCCGAGGGATACAAGAAGACGAGTCATTGCGTTCATGGGCTTGTGGCATAGGGGGAAAGCGTTGAATAGGCCATGAATAGCCGGTTCATCGAACGGCGATCCGACACCCCAAGTTCAGGACAATCAGAGCGTTCCATGTCAGCCCCCGTCCTTGCCTATGAAGATCTCGGCCTGATCCAGGGTTCGGGGTGGCTGTTCCGCCATCTCGACCTGTTCGTCGGCCCGCGTGACCGGCTGGCGTTGATCGGCCGCAACGGCGCGGGCAAGACGACCTTGCTCAAGCTGATCGCCGGCGCCATCGATTGCGACGAAGGGCGCCGGACGATGGTGCCCGGCACGAAAGTGGTGCTGCTCGAACAGGAACCCGCGATGGCGGGCCATGCGACGCTGATGGATTATGCGCTGTCGGGCAGCGATGCGCCGGAAGCCCATGAAGTCGCCGCGATCGCCGATCAACTCGGTATCGACATGGACCGTCCGGCCGCCACCGCCTCGGGCGGCGAAAGGCGCCGCGCCGCGATCGCCCGCGCGCTGGCGCTCGATCCCGACGTGCTGCTGCTCGACGAACCCACCAACCACCTCGACATCGGCGCGATCGACTGGCTGGAGGACTGGCTGGGCCGCTATCGCGGCGCCTTTATCGCGATCTCGCACGATCGTACCTTCCTCACCCGGCTGACGCGCCAGAGCCTGTGGCTCGATCGCGGCACGCTGCGCCGGCACGAAATCGGCTTCGGCGGCTTCGATGCCTGGACCGAGAAGGTCTATGAAGAGGAAGCGCGCAACGCGCAGCGGCTCGACGCCAAGCTGAAGATCGAGGAGCATTGGCTCCAGCGCGGCGTCACCGGCCGCCGCCGGCGCAACCAGGGCCGGCTGGCCAAGCTCAAGGAAATGCGCGCCACTCGCGCCGCGATGCTCGGCCCGGCGGGCACCGCCGCGCTTTCGATCGGCACCGACGATGTCCGCACCAAGACGGTGATCGACGCCGTCGGCGTCACCAAGCGCTTCGGCGAGCGCGCGGTGATCAAGGATTTCAGCTTCCGCATCCAGCGCGGCGACCGCATCGGCATCGTCGGCAGCAACGGCGCGGGCAAGACGACGCTGCTGAAGCTGCTGACCGGCGAGATCGAGCCCGAGGAGGGCAGCGTGAAGCTCGCCAAGACGCTCGACGGCGTGATCATCGACCAGCAGCGCAGCCTGATGGCGCCGGAAAAGACGGTGCGCGACGTGCTGGCCGATGGCGGCGACTGGATCGAGGTGCTCGGCGCCAAGAAGCATATCGTCGGCTATCTGAAGGAATTCCTGTTCGAACCCGCGCTGGCCGACGCCAAGGTGGGCTCGCTGTCCGGCGGCGAGCGTTCGCGCCTGCTGCTCGCGCGCGAATTCGCGCGGCGCAGCAACCTGCTGGTGCTCGACGAACCAACCAACGATCTCGACCTGGAAACGCTCGACCTGCTGCAGGAAGTGATCGCCGATTATGAAGGCACGGTGCTGATCGTCAGCCACGATCGCGACTTTCTCGACCGGACGGTGACGGTCACGCTCGGCCTCGACGGATCGGGCCATGTCGATATCGTCGCCGGCGGCTATGAGGATTGGGAACGCCAGCGCAAGGCGCGGCTGCAACCCGCGCGCGCCGTGGCGAAAGCCGCGCCGCCGCCGCCCCCGCCGCCCGCCAAGGCGAGAACCAAGCTCAGCTACAAGGATCAGCGCGACCTGGACCTGCTGCCCGGCCGGATCGAGGAGATCGAGGCCGCGATCGCCCGCGACGAGGCGACGCTCGCCGATCCCGACCTCTACACGCGCGATCCCAAGCGCTTCGCCGCGCTCACCAAGGCGATCGACGACGCGCGCACGGAACGCGACGCGGCCGAACTGCGCTGGCTCGAACTGGCGGAGATGGCGGAAGCGCTCGATTGAGGGCGGGGTTGGAACAACTTTCACCGTCATCACGTCATTCCGGCGAAAGCCGGAATCTCCCTCGGCATAGAGCAAGAGATTCCGGCTTTCGCCGGAATGACATGAGTAGGGCGATAAGCCTCCGCGCATTCCAAACCACCGAAATGACGATTCAAGTTGCCGCCTTCGAGCTCCACGGATTAGGACAGGCTTAGCGTCCTTTTCACGGAACCCGATCATGGCCCCTTCGAAGACCCGTATCGACAGCATCGCGGCGCGCGCGGAGCGCAAGCGGCGGGTCACCTATCTCGAATGGATCGATGCGCGGCTACGCTGGCTATCGGCCTGGACGATCCACAACGCCAATCACCTGCGCGACAGCCGCGACGGGCTGAAGGTCGGCGGGCATCAGGCGAGCTGCGCGTCGATGTCGACGATCATGTCGACGCTGTATTTCCACGCGCTCGGCCCCAACGACAAGGTCGCGGTGAAGCCGCATGCCGGGCCGCTGCTCCACGCGATCCACTATATGCTCGGCAACCAGGAGCTGGACCAGCTCCAGCGCTTTCGCGGGCTGGGCGGCGCGCAAAGCTATCCCAGCCGCACCAAGGACAGGATTCCCGTCGATTTCTCGACCGGATCGGTGGGCCTGGGCGTCGGCATAACCGCCTTCGCCAGCCTGGTGCAGGATTATCTGATCGCGCATGGCCGCCTCGCCCCCGAAAAGGCGGGCCGGATGATCGCGCTGATGGGCGATGCCGAACTTGACGAAGGCAATATCTACGAATGCCTGATCGAAGGGTACAAGCACGACATCCGCAATTGCTGGTGGATCATCGACTATAACCGCCAGTCGCTCGACGCGACGACGGCGGACCGGATGTTCCGCCGCTTCGACGATATCTTCGAGACCTGCGGCTGGCGCGTCGTCACGCTGAAATACGGCAAGCTGCAAAAGGCGGCGTTCGCGCGGCCCGGCGGCAAGGCGATCGAGCAATGGATCGATACCTGCCCCAATGCCGAATATGCCGCGCTCACCTATCAGGGCGGCGCCGCGTGGCGCGAGCGGCTGATGCGCGACATCGGCGCCGACAAGCGCGTGGCCGCGCTGATCGCGAGCTATGACGATGCGGCGCTGTCGCAGCTCATGACCAATCTGGGCGGCCATTGCGCCGAATCGCTGGCGGAGGCGTTCGACGACGCGCAGGACGACCGGCCGACGGTGTTCATCGCCTATACCGTCAAGGGCTATGGCCTGCCCTTCGCGGGCCACAAGGACAATCATGCCGGGCTGATGAACCCCAGCCAGGTGGAAGCGCTGCGCCAGGGGCTGGGCATCGCCGAGGGCGACGAATGGGCGCCCTATGCGGGGCTTGGCGACAATGCCGCCGCCGAACTGAAGGCGTTCGTCGACGCCTCTCCGCTGAGCGCGGGCAACCGCGAGACCGCGGCGCCCGCGGTGCCCGTGCCCGCGATCCCGGTTCCCGAGGGCGCCGAGCAATCGACCCAGGCGGCGTTCGGGCGCATCCTGCTCGACCTCTCCAAATCGGGCCATCCGATCGCCGACCATATCGTCACGACCTCGCCCGACGTCACCGTTTCAACCAATCTCGGCGCCTGGGTGAACCAGCGCGGCCTGTTCCGCCGGCAGGAGCTGAAGGACGTCTTCCAGCTCGCCCGCATCCCCTCCGCGCAGAAATGGACGGGCAATGGCGCCGGCCAGCATGTCGAGCTGGGCATCGCCGAACAGAATCTGTTCCTGACGCTGGCCGCGCTCGGCCTGGCCGCGCCGCTGTTCGGCACGCGGCTGCTGCCGATCGGCACGGTCTATGATCCGTTCATCTCGCGCGGCCTCGATGTGCTCAACTATGGCTGCTACCAGGATGCGCGCTTCCTGCTCGTCGCCACCCCGTCGGGCCTGACGCTCGGGCCGGAGGGCGGCGCGCACCAGTCGATCAACACGCCGCTGATCGGCATCGGCCAGCCGGGCCTCACCTATTTCGAGCCCGCCTATGCCGACGAGCTCGCCGCGATGATGGAATGGGCGTTCGACCATATGCAGGCCGATGGCGGCGGCTCGGTCTATCTGCGCCTGACCACGCGCACGCTCGATCAGGTGGAGCGCGCCGGCACGGGCTGGCGCGACGACGCGCTGAAGGGCGGATACTGGCTGAAGGAGCCCGGCGAGGGCGCGGCGCACGCGATCGTCGCGACGGGCGCGATCATGCCGGAGGCGTTCGCCGCCTGGGAACAGCTCAGCGAGGATCTGCCGGGCATCGGCCTGCTCAACGTCACCTCGCCGGATCTGCTCCAGCGCGGCTGGTCCGCGCAGCGCGCCAATCGCTGGACGAAGGGCGAGGCCGGCGCGTCGCATGCCGATGCGCTGCTCGGCCGGCTGGCGCGAAACGCCTCGCTGGTGACGGTGATCGACGGCAGCCCGACCTCGCTCGCCTGGCTGGGCGGCGTGCGCGGCCACCGGGTGAGCCCGCTCGGCCTCGACCGCTTCGGCCAGACCGGCGACCTGCCGGACCTGTATCGCACCTATCGCCTCGACGCCGATGCGATCGTCGATGCCATGGCGGAGCTGATCCTGGACTAACCCGCTTTTATCGGGACCAATTTCCCGCCCGGGGCGTTTAGCTTCGGGCGGGGCCGTCCGGTCGCGCTTGCCCGTCCGGAGCCGCGATGACCCAACCCCAGATGCTCGCATTAGCAATTCTTGCGGGCATGATGCTGCTCTTCATCTGGGGACGGCTGCGCTACGACCTCGTCGCCATCCTCGCGCTGCTCGCGTCGATCGCGGCGGGCACGGTGCCCGCGAAACAGGCATTTTCGGGGTTCAGCGACGATATCGTCATCATCGTCGGCAGCGCGCTGGTCGTCAGCGCCGCGGTCGCGCGATCGGGCCTGGTGGAGCGGGTGCTCGACCGGCTGACCGCCGGCATGTCGCGCGTGCGCTGGCAGCTCACCATCCTCGTCTCGTCGGTCACCTTCCTCTCCGCGCTGGTCAAGAATATCGGCGCGCTCGCGATCCTGATGCCCGCCGCCTTCCGCATGGCGAAGCGATCGGACGCCTCACCATCGGTCTTCCTGATGCCGATGGCGTTCGGATCCTTGCTCGGCGGCCTCATCACCTTGGTCGGCACCTCACCCAATATCATCGTGTCGCGGGTGCGCGAACAGATGACGGGCGAGCCCTTCGCGATGTTCGACTATGCGCCGGTCGGGCTCGGTCTTTCGCTGGTCGGCATCGTCTTCCTGCGTTTCGGCTATCGCCTGTTGCCGCGCGACCGCCGCGCCGCGCCGACGATGGGCGAAGCGCTCGACATCCAGGATTACACGACCGAGGCGGAAATCCCCGAGAACGCCCCGATCGTGGGCCAGACGGTCGCCGCCCTCCGGCACAGGCTGGGCGAGGTCGAGCTGACCGGCCTGCAACGCGGCGACGGCAAGCGGCGGAAACCGTCCGGGCGGATGGTGCTGAAGGCGGACGACACGCTGGTGATGAAGGGTGAACCCGACGCGCTGGAACGCGCGATCGCGGAGAACGGCCTGGCGCTGGCCGGACAGGACCGCGCGCTGGTGACCGAAACCGCCGCCGAGAATGTCGGCGTGATCGAAGCGGTGATCGGCGCCGATTCGGTGCTGATCGGGCGCGCCGCCGAAAAAGTGGCGCTGCACGATCGGTACGGCGTCAATCTGCTCGCGATATCGCGATCCGGGGACCGGCTGTTGCGCGGCCTCGGCAACACGATGCTGCGCGCCGGCGACGTCATCGTGCTCCAGGGCGCGCTCGACACATTGCCCGAACAGCTTCGCGCGCTCGGCTGCCTGCCGCTCGCCGAACGGCCGCTGCGGCTGGGCAGTCCGCAGCAGCGCATCCTGCCCGTCGCCATCCTCGGCGCGGCGATGGCGGCGACAGCGCTCGGGCTGGTGCCCGTCGCCGTCGCCTTTTTCGGCGCCGCCGCGCTCGTGATGCTGACCGGGGCGCTGCCGGTGCGCGAAGCCTATGCCCATGTCGAATGGCCGATCCTGATCATGCTGGGCGCGCTGATCCCGGTCAGCGGCGCCCTGCAGACGACGGGCGGGACCGATCTGATCGCCAACTGGCTGTCCGCCACCGCCGCGACATTGCCGCCCTGGGGCGCGGTAGCGCTGATCCTGGTCGCGGCGATGGCGGTGACGCCCTTCCTCAACAACGCCGCGACCGTGCTGGTGATGGCGCCGATCGCCGCCAGCTTCGCGCAGGACCTGCACATGCGCCCGGATGCCTTCCTGATGGCGGTCGCGGTCGGCGCGGGCTGCGACTTCCTCACGCCGATCGGCCACCAGTGCAACACGTTGGTGATGGGGCCGGGCGGCTATCGGTTCGGCGACTATGCCCGTCTGGGCGCGCCGCTCAGCCTGATCGTGCTGATCGTCGGCGTGCCGCTGATCCTGGCCTTCTGGCCGGTGCGCTGAACCGCTTCTAGAGCGGACTGCGCAAAACCTGAATCGCGAAGTCCGCTCTAGATATTTGTGATCGCATCGTTTTTACGGAAAACCGGTTCCCACTTTTCCGCACGATGCTCTATTTCCCCGGCGGCACCCTGACCACCGCCTTCGCCGCCCCCAATGGCGCGGCGCGCGTGTAGAGCGCGGTGTAGAATCCGCCGGCAAGCAGCGCGGCGCGATCCGGGGCGGACAGCGTCAATCGTGTGGCGCCGCTGAGCCCGCCATGCATGATCAGCGGCGCGAGGATCGGGCCGGGGCCGCCGTCCCGCGCGCGCTGGAGCGTCAGCGCGATCATCTGGTCGGCGGCGATGCCCGTCACCCTGGCGCGGATGTCGAGCGTCGCCGTCGTCGGATCATAGCGGAAATCGGCCGTCGCGCCGCCACCGCCGGCCACACGCATCGTGGTGGTGAAGGCGATCGGCGCGGGGGCCTTGCCCGCGATCAGCGGGGGCGTGCTGAACGGCGCACGGCGCGGTCGCGCGGCCTGTTCCCAGCCATAAGCGAGCCGGATCAGCGTCGGTTCGGCGAAGGTCGCGCCCAGCAATTCCAGTCCGATCGGAAATCCGCGCTCGGTGAACCCGGCGGGAATGGCGATCGCCGGCAGACCGGCGGTCGCGCTGAACTGGCAGGTCGGCGCGACCATCGCATCGTCCGCCCCGATCAGCGGCGCGCGGCGCAGCGTGGTGGGATAGAGCAGCGCGTCCAGCTTCTGTTCGGCCATCACCCGCAGCACCAGCGCGTTGAGCGCGCGGCGCTTGGCCAGGATCGCGGCATAGGCGGCCTCGTCGCGTGACGATCCCGCATCGCGCAGCCGGAACCGCGCGTCGAGCGCGTCGTGATCCAGGCCAAGCGCGATGATCTGCGACAGGGACGTCACCGGCGCGCCGGGATGCGCGGCGAGATAGGCGGCGAAATCATATTTGAATTCATGCGGGGTGATGCTGCTGTCCTTGAGCAGATCCTCCACGCCGGGCAGGGTCACGTCGGCCAGTACCGCCCCCGCCGCGCGCATCCGGACGATCGCGGCGTCGGCGACATCCTGCCCTTCCTTGTCCTCGGGCGCGGTGCCGAACATACCCCGGATCACGCCGATCCGCGCGCCCTTCAACCCGTCGGCTCGCAGCATCGGGCGATAGGATCGCGGCGTACCGCCCGCGTCGGGCTCGACGGTCGCCTCCAGCATGATCGCGAGGTCGCTGACCGAGCGCGCCAGCGGCCCGCCGATATCCTGGGTGGAGGAAAGCGGCATGATACCCTTGCCGCTCGACAGGCCCGCCGTGCCGCGCAGGCCGAACAGATTCTGATAGGCCGAAGGCACGCGGATCGATCCGCAGGTGTCGCTGCCCATGCCCGCCGCCGCGAAACTGGCGGCGACGGCTGCGGCGGTGCCCCCGCTCGATCCGCCGGGCGAGCGCGCGGGATCATAGGGATTGCGGCTATAGCCGGTATAGGACGACACCGTCGTCACCCCGGACGCCAGTTCGTGCAGCGTCGTCTTGCCCAGGATGATCGCGCCCGCCGCGCGCAGCTTCGCGATCTGTGCCGCGTCCACCGAAGGCCGCAGCGTCGCGAGCGCCAGCGTGCCGCCGCTCGTCGGCATGTCCGCCGTGTCGAAATTGTCCTTGATCAGGATGGGCACGCCGTGAAGCGGCCCGCGCGGCCCCTTCGCCTTGCGCTCCGCGTCGAGCGCGTCGGCCTGCGCCAGCGCGGCCTGGTTCAGCGTGACGATCGCGTTGAGCGCCGGCCCCGCCTGATCATAAGCGGCGATCCGCGCCAGATAGGCCTCGACAAGCTGCCGCGATGTCACCCTGCCCGACGCCAGCGCCGCGTCGATATCGGCGATCGACGCCTCCACTACATCGAATGGCGGCGCCGGCGCGGCCCCCGTCAACGCCAGCGCGGCGGCGCCGAGCATCATGACCCTGCAACCCGACCAGAACCGCATCCATCGCCCCCGCATCACCCGTGCCCGACCCTATCACGGCATGGCGGGCGCGCAACGCGCCGCCACGATCGATTTCCACGGGATTTCAGCTTTCCCCGCACGGCGACCGTGATAGCTTGGCCGCGCAACTTTTCCGGGGGATGGACGATGAACCGAAAGACGGGACTGACAGTGGCGATAATGGCGATGGCGGTATCGGCCGTGTCGGCGGGCGCAGGCTATGCCGCCGGCGTCGCTGCGGCGCCGCAGACGGGACGCGAGCCGCTGTTCCAGAACCCGCAGGCGCGGGTGTGGAAATCGGTGATCACCCCCAACACGCCGCTGCCCTTCCACCGCCACGAACATCCCCGCGCGCTCATCGCGCTCAAGGGCGGCACGATGAAGATCCTGGAGCAGGACGGCACCAGCGAGATCCATGAATGGCAGTCGGGCAAGGCCTATTGGCTGCCCGCCAACGCGCCCGGCACCCAGCATCAGGACGTGAATGTCGGTCCCGAGCCGATCGAGGTGATCGTGGTGGAACTGTCGAAAGAACATTGAGGATCGGTTTGCGGGGGAGTGCGCCGCCCCCCGCAGACCTTTCAGCCTTGGGGCCGGTCAAAGGCCGAACGTCACTCTGCCCTCCGCATCGATCGTCCAGGACGGATTCCAGGCGATTTCCCAGCAATGATCGTCGGGATCGGCGACATAGCCGCGAAAGCCGCCATGCGGCGGTGCATCGCCCTCGCGCAGGATCGTGCCGCCCGCCTCCGCCAGCCGTTCGATCAGGGGCTGCACATCCGCCGCCGCCGCGACATTGTGCGCCAGCGCGAAGGCGCCGGGGCGGGCAAGGCCGCTCCGCCGCATATCCGTTTCCAGCGCGCCCTGTAGCCAGGTGCCGAGCATCAGGCCGTTCATCTGGTAGAAGATGATCTCCTCATTCTCGAACACCGGGCCCCAGCCAAAGCCGTCGACATAGAAACGGCGCGATCGCGCGAGATCGGAAATGCCCAGGGTGATGACGGAAATCTGCTGTTGCATCGTCCACGCTCCTTTTCTCGCCCGCGCACCATGCGCGGGCGTTCAAGGCCGCGGGACTCGTCGCATCGGCGACGGACAGACCCGTTGTGAACGGGGGGCCGGGCTAACCACACCGGCCGGCCTTTTTCGACGCGGACGGCATAGCATGGCCACCCGGCTACCGAAACCGGATCGGCTCAGTCCCCCAGCGCGTCCGCGACGACCGGCGCCACTTTCCCGACGATGCGATCGATGCCCTGGGGATTGGGGTGGATATGATCGGGCAGCATCAGCGCGGGCGTGCCGACCACCCCGTCGAGGAAGAAGGGATAGAGCGTCGCGCCATAGCGCTTGGCGAGATCGGCGTAGATCGGGTTGAAGCGCCCGGCATAATCCGCGCCCATATTGGGTGCCGCGAGCATGCCGGTCAGCATGATCGGAATGCCACGCTTCTTCAGTTCCTCGCAGATCGCGGTCAGGTTCGCGCGCGTCTGCTCGGGATCGATGCCGCGCAGCATGTCGTTGCCGCCCAGCCCGACGATCACCAGATCGGGCTTGCGCGGCAGGCCGTCAAGCGTGAAGGCCAGCCGGGCGAGCCCGGCCGCGCTGGTATCGCCCGAGACGCCGGCATTGTGGACGGTCGCCGCGATTCCGTCGGCCGCCAGCGCCTTTTGCAGGTCGGCGGGAAAGCTTTCCTGCGGCAGCACGCCGTAACCGGCATAGAGGCTGTCGCCGAAGGCAACGACCAGCTTGCCGCCGTCTTCCACCACATTCGACGCCGGTGCCGTTGCATTGGCGTCGGCAGTCACCAAATTGCCTGCCGGCGGTTCGGATGTGCAGGCCATGAGCGAGTGGACGAGCAAGGCTGCGACCGCATAGTGGGGAAACTTCAACGACAAGGGCGCGCGCTCCGGCAATGACCAACGATACCGATATCGCAATCCGCGCGCGCAATGTCACGCTGACGCTGGGATCGAAGGAAACGCCCGTCGAAATCCTCAAGGGGATCGACCTGGATATCGCGCGCGGACAAAGTGTCGCGATCCTGGGGCCGTCGGGATCGGGCAAATCCTCGCTGATGGCGATCCTTTCCGGGCTGGAGCGCGCCAGCGACGGCGAGGTCGCCGTGGCGGGCATCGGCTATCGCGCGCTCGACGAGGATGCGCTGGCACGGGCGCGGCGCGGGCGCGTCGGCATCGTCCTGCAATCCTTCCACTTGTTGCCGACGATGACGGCGCTGGAGAATGTCGCGGTGCCGCTGGAACTCGCCGGCGCCGTCGACGCCTTCGCGCGCGCGGCCGCCGAACTCGAAGCGGTCGGCCTCGGCCACCGGATCGGCCATTATCCCGCGCAGCTTTCGGGCGGCGAGCAGCAACGCGTGGCGATCGCGCGCGCCGTGGCGCCGCGGCCGACGATCATCTTCGCCGACGAACCCACCGGCAATCTCGACGGCCACACCAGCGACGCGATCGTCGACCTGCTGTTCGCGCGGCAAGCGGCGGCGGGCGCGACATTGGTGATCATCACGCACGATCCCGCGCTCGCCACGCGCTGCGATCGCGTGCTGGAGATGCGCGACGGCCTGCTCGTCGCGGATCGCGCGGCGTGACCCCGCTCGGCTGGGCCGCCTGCTGGCGGATCGCGCGGCGCGATCTCCATGCCGGATTTCGCGGGCTCCGATTGCTATTCGTCTGCCTGCTGCTCGGCGTCACCACCCTGGCGGCGATCGGCAGCCTGACCGCATCGATCACCGCCGAACTCGCCGCGCGCGGGCGCGTCATCCTGGGCGGCGACATCGAGATCGCGATGACCCAGCGCGAGGCCAGCGCGGCGGAAAAGGCCGAATTCGGCAAATTGGGCCGGCTCAGCGATACCGTCCGCACACGCGCGATGGCGCGTGGCCCCGGTACGGGCGGCGCGCCACCGGCGGTGCTCACCGAACTCAAGGGCGTCGACACCGCCTATCCGCTCTACGGCACGCTGCGGCTGGCGGACGGCACCACATACAAACCGCTCGCGCCCGGCGAGATCCTGATCGACCAGGCGCTGTCCGATCGGCTGCTCGTCCGCCCCGGCGGCACGTTGCGCTATGGCGAGGCCGAATTCCGCATTCGCGGGCTGATCGCCGAGGAGCCCGATCGCGTCGGCGAGGGCTTCACGCTCGGCCCCGTCGCGATCGTCTCGCTGGAGGGTCTTCGCCGCACCCAATTGCTCCAGCCCGGCAGCCTGTTCGAAAGCAAATACCGGCTGCGCCTGTCCGCCGGCCGCGATCCCGCCGAAACGGTCGATACGCTGGAGGCACGCCATCCCTCCGCCGGCTGGGAATATAAGGATCGCGACCGCGCCGCGCCGGGCGCCAGCCGCTTCTTCGAACGGATGGGCCAGTTCCTGTCGCTTATCGGCCTCGCCGCGCTCGTCATCGCCGGGATCGGGGTCAGCAACGGCGTCGCATCCTATCTGACGCTCAAGCGCGGCGGCATCGCCACGCTCAAGATCCTGGGCGCGACATCGGTGGATATCGCGCGCATCTATCTGATGCAGATCGGCGCGGTCGCGCTGCTCGCGATCGGCTGCGGCCTCGTGCTCGGCGCGATCCTGCCGATCGCGATCGTCACGCTGGCGCAGGATCTGCTGCCCGTCCGGCCCGGTATCGCGGTCTATCCGCTGCCGCTCGCCACGAGCGCCGCTTATGGCGCGCTGATCGCGCTCGCCTTCGCGCTGCCCCCGCTCGCCCGCGCGCGGACATTGCCCGCCGCCGCCCTGTTCCGCGCCGCCGTCGATGACGCCGCCGGGATCGATCGTCGCACCCTGGGCTGGGTCGCCCTGCTGGCCGCGCTGGTCGTCGCGCTGGCGACAGGCACCGCGCGCGAGCCGCTGTTCGCGGCGGTCGTGCTGGCATCGGTCGGCGCGGTGCTGGTGCTGCTGCTCGGCATCGGCTGGGCGATCCGGCGCGTGTCGCAGCGCCTGCCGCGCCCGAAACGGCCGCTGCTGCGGCTGGCGCTCGCCAATCTCCATCGCCCCGGCGCGCAGACCGTCGCCCTGGTCATCGCGCTCGGCCTGGCGCTCACCCTGTTCGTCACGCTCGCCGGCATCGAGACCAGCCTCAATGCCGAGATCACCCGCACCGTGCCCGAAAAGGCGCCCAACCAGTTCGTGCTCGATATCCCCTCGGGCGAACGCGCGCGCTTCGAGGGGGTAATCCGGCGCGAGGCGCCGGAGGCCGAGATGAACATCGTCCCCTCGATGCGCGGCACGATCGTGGCCTATGGCGGCCAGCGCGTCGCAGACCTCGCCGAACTGCCCGAGGGCGCGTGGTTCCTGCGCGGCGAACGCGGCGTGACCTATAGCGACAGCCTGCCGCAGGGCAGCGAGCTGGTCGAGGGGCGCTGGTGGCCGAAAGACTATGCCGGGCCGCCGCTCGTCTCGCTCGACCGCGAAGCCGCGACGATCATGAAGGTCGGCGTCGGCGACACGCTGACCGTCAGCGTGCTCGGCCGCGAGATCGAGGCCAGGATCGCCTCGCTGCGAGAGGTCCATTGGGACACGATGGGCTTCAACTACATCCTCGTCTTCTCACCCAGCGCGCTCGCGGGCGCGCCGCACAGCCTGACCGCGACGATCAGCATGGACAAAAGCCATGACGGCCCGGTCTCGCGCGCGCTGCTCGCGGCCTTCCCCTCCGCCTCGATCATCGCGGTCAGCGAGGTGATCGGGCAGGTCCGCACCATCCTGGACCAGATGGCGACCGCGATCCTGCTGTCGGCCTCGGTCGCGATCCTGGCGGGCATCGCGGTGCTGGTCGGCGCGATCGCCGCCTCGCGCCAGGCGCGCAGCTATGACAGCGTCATCCTGAAGACGCTGGGCGCGACGCGCGGGCAGATCCTGACGGCGCAGGCGATGGAATATGGCCTGCTGGCCGCGTTGCTCGCCTCGGTCTCACTCGGCCTGGGCATCGCCGCCGCCTGGTATGTGATCGTGCGGGTGTTCGAATTCGGCTGGGCGCCGGACTGGTGGGCCGTGCTCGGGACGCTGGGCGCCGGCGCGGTGCTGACGCTCGGCATCGGCCTGCTCGGATCGCTGCCGCTGATGTCGGTGCGGCCCGCACAGGCGCTGCGGCGGCTGTAGCGTCAGGATAGCACGCTATCCCCTTCACCGTTCGGGCTGAGCCTGTCGAAGCCCTGCCTTTCCTTGGTATCGAAGTAGAAGGACAGGGCTTCGACAGGCTCAGCCCGAACGGGTGTGGACGGCTAAACTGGATCGACGGTGATCCAGGCTTGATTGCCTTTCGTCTCGATCGACAGCGCAACTCCATCCACGAGCGCGGGCCAAGCCCTCTCGTCGACCACGATCAACGGAATCTCGATTCCATAAAGATCCGCCGCGACGAGCGCGCCGATCGTCAGGATCGGATCGTGCAGCCCCAGGATCAGCGCGGCGGGCGCGACGCCGGCGCGCGCGGCCTCGACCAGTGCGCTCGACGAGGACGAGGACCCCCGCGCGCTGCGCATCGCGACGATGCGCTCCGCGATTCCCTCCCCGCATTGCGGGTGCGTCCGATCGATGATCGCGCCCGTCCGCAGGTCGAGCCCGCCCCACAGGCTGAGCGGCTCGCTCAGCAGCAGCAACGGCCCGGCGGCGCGGCCCGGCGTCAATGCCCGCGCCGCGATCAGCATGGCGGCGCAACCCGGCCGAGTGCGGCCGAACGGATGCAGCGTTCGAGCGTCATCAGCCCCACGCGCCGCTGAAGATTGCCGGGGCCGTAATGCGCGTATTTGGCGGAGGTCGTCAGGATGGCGCCCTGGGTGTTGCGGACGACGGGCGCCAGATAGGTGCAGGTATCGACGACGATGCGGGCATCGAAACGGCGCAGCGGCGCGAAGGCCGGATCATGCTCAACCGCCGCCGCGATCTCGCGCGAGGTCGAGACGTAAAGCGCGACGCCCTCGGCCGGGCCGCGTCCGTCGAGCACGGCGTTCAGGATCCGGAATTCGTCGAGCGAATAATGCGGCGTGCCCAGGCAGACCGCCGCCACCGCCTCCCCCTCCACCACCGGGCACAGCCGGGAAACGGCGTCATGAAGGTCGGCGGCCTGAATCGCGATCTCGGCAAGCGGTGCGCGCGCGGCCTGCTCGGCCGCCCATTGCGCTTCGGGCGTCACCCCTTCGGCATGAAACAGCGCGAGCGAGCCGGAGGATGCCCCCGCCGCGCCCAGCGCCTTCAGCTCATCCTCCGTGGCGTCCACCGGAACGCCCCTCACCAACGGAACCTGACCCGGCGCCCGCTGGCCGATGACATAGCCGACCGCCGCGAAATACAGATCGCGCGGCAGCCCGGCCGCCTCAAGCCCCGGCACGGCGACCATACATCGCGGCCGGCGATTCTCGTCGCGATGCAGCCCGGCGAGCGGCACCCGCCCGGTCAGCGCAGCACAGAGATCGGTGAAATCGCCATAGCGATCGGTGCGCGCGCCCAGCACCGAGTTCACGAACACGATCGCGTTCGATTCGGCCCAGGCGACATGCTCGCCCGGCCGGGGACGGACCATGCGCTGATAGGGCGCGCAGGTGAGCGTCGCGACGCAACCGAGCCGTTCGTGCAGATCAGTCAGTTCCCGCTGCGCGTCGATCAATTCCGGCGGGCCGCAATGCCAGCCGGGATGGACGACATCGACCGCGGCGACGTTCAGCGTCGTCGGCACCCGTACCCGCCCGCCAAGATCGGCGAAGCGGCGCGCGAAATCGATGCTCGACGGGCCGTGATAGAGGCAGCCGTCGATATGCGCGGATTCGATCGACACGAAGCGGGGCGCGCCACCCGCTTCGCCATAGCGGACGAGCATCGCCATCGCGCGCGCCGCCGCGGCGCCATGATCGCCATCCAGCAGCGCGCGGTCGATCGGCTCCAGCTCCATCAGCCGGGCTGCCGCAATTTCAGGATCTCACGCGTTTCGGCGGGCGTCGCCACGCTATAGCCGCCGATCGCGTTGACGATCGAATAGGCGCGCTCGACCAGCTGGCCGTTGGTCGCCCACACGCCGCGCGACATGTAGAGATTGTCCTCCAGCCCGACGCGGATATTGCCGCCCAGCAGCAGGGTCTGCGCCAGCATCGGCATCTGTTCGCGGCCGATGCCGAACGCGCCCCAATGCGTGCCCGGCGTCATCAGACCGCGCTGGTAGAGGATGGTATCGACGCCATGCGGCGCCGCCCATTGCACGCCCAGCACCATCTGCATCATCGGTGGCCCGTCGATCAGCCCCTCCTCGACCAGCGTGTTGCCGAACAGGATATCGCCCGCGCCGAAGACTTCCAGTTCGGGTTTCACGCCCGCCGCCTGGAATCGCTTCGCCATCGCGCGCAGCGTATGGGTGGGGCTGAAATAGATATATTCGGTCGGCCCCTCCACCTGGTTGTTGGTGACGATGTCGAGCGTCGCGATCTCGGGCAGCAGTTCCTCGACATGCGCGACGCGCTCGTCGACGCCGACCACGTCGCTGCCCGGCAGCATATGCCCTTCCCGCTCCGGATCGGGCAGGAAATAGGCGCCCATGCCGCAGGTCAGGTTGAGCACGATATCGGTGCCGGTCTGGCGGACGCGATCGACCACCTCGCGGAAATGCGCGCGATCGCGATTGCCCTGGCCGGTTTCCGGATCGCGGACATGGATATGGACGATGCTGGCCCCGGCGGACGCCGCCTCGATGCACGCATCGGCGATCTGCTTCGGCGTGATCGGCATCGACGGATGCCTGGGGTTGAAGGGCGCGCCGCCGGTGACCGCGCAGGTGAGGATCGTCTTGTTGCCGCTCATGCTTATTCTTCCCATTCCATGTTGCCGCTGACGGCGATCGTCTCGCCGGTGATCTTCCGGCCCGCGTCCGAGGTGATGAACTCGACCATGTCGGCGAACTCGCTCAGTTCGACCTTGGTGCGCAGCGAGACATATTTGAGATAGTCGTTCTCGATGTCCTCGAAGCTGCGCCCCGTCGCGTCGACGTTGCGCTGGACGATGAAGCGGAACCGGTCGTTGTTGATGATGCCGGGCAGGATCGCGTTGCAGCGGATGCCGAACGGCCCGAGTTCGCGCGCGCTGTTCTTCGTCAGCCCCTCGACCCCCGCCTTCGACGCGATATAGGGCGCGCGATAGGGGATGCCGGTGCGCGTCGAGCAGGTCGAGAAATTGACGATCGACCCGCCGCCATTGGCCTTCAGCATCGGCACCGCGCGCTTCATGCAATAAAACATGCCGGACAGGTTGACGGCGATGGTCTTGTCCCACTCGTCCTCGTCTATTTCCTCGATGGCGCCACGCGGCCCCGCCATGCCGACGACATTGACGAGGATCGACAGGTCGCCGACCGAGGCGCGGACATCGTCGAACAGCCGGTCGACATCGGCGCGGACGCCGACATCGACGGCGCTGCCGCTCATGCCCGGATTGGCGTCGAGCGTCGCCCGCACCGCATCGGCGCGGATGTCGCAGATATGGACCTTGTATCCCTTGCCCAGAAATCGTTCGGCGATGGCGCGGCCGACACTGTCGCCCGCGCCGGTCACGAGGACTCGTTCCATTTTATGCTCCCTGTAAAGATTGATCGGGCGAAGATTGATCGGATGCGGCCGGGATCAGCAGCGTCCCGGCGATGGCGCGGACCGGATCGGACAGCGGGATCGAACGCCGCGCATCGAGGTCGAAACGGACGGTGACGCCCTCCAGCACGGTGCAGACGCGATCGTCGGACCGCCGCGTCATCACCGTGCGGTGCCTGAGCGACGAACGTCCGATCGACAGGATGCCCGATCGCAGCACCAGCAGATCGCCCGCCACCAGTTCGTGCAGATAGCGGATCTCGTGCGACACATCGGCCCAGCCGAGGCGGTGCCCGTCCTCCAGCGCGGTCGTCGGCGCCAGCGTGCCGAGCAGATGATAGGCCGCATTGTCGAGCAGCGGCATCTGATGCTGCACCGACATGTGCCCCATCGAGTCGCAATGCCAGGGGAATACGACGCCCCGAAACGTCTCGATCCCGTCTCCTGACGTGGTTTCCACCACGCCTTCCGGCCCAGCCATGCCCTCAAATCCCTCTCGAAACCGCCGATAAACGCTGGGTTAGAGCGACGCGCTTGACTTGTCTACACAGATTATACAAATTGTGTTCACGAGAAATTCAACACTGACGAACCGAAAAGGTGCAGGGGGATATGATGCGGAAGAAGCTGTCGACGGGATTGCAGTGTGGTGTGGCATTGGCGCTGCTGCCGCTGGCCTGGGCGGCGCCCGCCGGCGCGCAGACCGCCGACGCGGCGGAAGACGCCACTGACGAGATCGTCGTGACCGCACAGAAGCGCGAGGAACGGCTGCAGGACGTGCCGATCTCGGTCGCCGTACTCGGCGGCGCGCAGCTCGACGGCCAGACCACGGGCGGCGTCACCGATGCGCTGCGCAACGTCGCGGGCGTTTCGATCACCAGCACCGCGCAGGGCGGCGCCACCCAGCTCACCATTCGCGGCGTGGCCGCCAATGGCGCGACGCTCGCCGGATCGAGCACCGCCGCCTATTATATCGACTCGGTGCCCTTCGGCCTGGTGAAGTCCGCGATCCTGCCCGACACCAACGGTTTCGACATGCAGCGGATCGAGGTGCTGCGCGGGCCGCAGGGCACGCTCTATGGCGCCAACGCGCTGAACGGCGTCGTCCGCCTACTGACCAACGACGCCAATCTCGACAAATTCGAGCTGAAGACGCGCGCGGGCATCTCCTCGACGCAGGACGGCGACGAAAGCTATCGCGGCGATATCGCGGTCAACATCCCGCTCGTCGAAGGCAAGCTGGCGGTGCGCGTGGTGGCGGGTTTCGAGAATGCGGGCGGCTGGATCGAGCAGCCGGCGCAAGGCATCAAGAACGCCAACGACACCCAATCGCGCAACGTCCGGCTGAAGATCAACGCGCAGCCGACCGACGCACTCAGCATCGGCCTGTCGGCCTGGATCTCGCGCATCGATCAGGATGCGCCCAGCTATGCCAATGCCGCCGGCATCCAGCTCGCGCCGGTGCCGATCCCGCAGAAGCTGAACTATGACGCGTTCAGCGCGAAGATCGGCTATGACCTGCCCGGCGTCGCCATCACCAGCGCGACCAGCTATCTGAAGTTCGTCAATCGTGGCCTGCGCGACTATAATACGCTCGGCCCCAAGCAGACGCTCTATTCGAACATCGAATCCGAGGTCTTCACCGAGGAGCTGCTGCTCAATTCGAAGAGCGAGGGAAGCTGGCGCTGGTCCGCCGGCGCCTTCTACCGCGACGCGACCGACCTTTTGTACCAGACGCTGTTCGTGCTGCCCGCGCCGATCAACACCAACGACAAGTCGCGTTCCTACGCGGTGTTCGGCCAGCTCACCAAGACCTTCCTCGACGATACGCTCGAGCTGACCGGCGGCCTGCGCTATTTCAACGACCGCGTCTCGCAGATCGAACGGACGCCGACGACGGGCAACCCCGCCCAGCCTCTGGCACACCGCACCGAAACCTTCGACGCGGTCACGCCGCGCGTGGTGCTCACCTGGCTGCCCTCGCGCAGCTTCACGGCCTATGCATCCTATTCGCAGGGCTTCCGCAGCGGCTTCAACCAGAGCCCGACGGTGATCCGCACCGCGCCGACGCTGCCGCCCGTCCGCGCGGACAAGCTCTCCAACTACGAGATCGGCGCCAAGGGCAGCCTGCTCGACGGTGCGCTCAGCTTCGACGCGGCGCTCTATTATATCGACTGGAAGGACATTCAGCAGAATGTGAACCTGAACTTCATGGGGGCGCCGATCGCGGCCAGCGTCAACGGTTCGTCGGCCAGCGGCTTCGGCGTCGATCTGAGCGCGACGGTCCGCCCGGTGAGGGGGCTCGATTTCGGCGGCACCTTCAGCTGGAACGGGCTGGACCTCGACGCGGCGATCATCACCCAGACGGCCGCCGGCCCGGTGGTGCTGTTCCAGAAGGGCGAGCGGCTGGCCTTCTCGCCCGAATATACCGCCAGCGCCTTCGCCGAATATGAATTCCCGATCGGCGGCGCGGGCCTGGAAGGGCAGTTCACGGGATCGGTGAATTATCGCTCGAAGATCCCCGGCCGCCTGCTTTCGGGCGGCGTGTCGCGGCTGTTCATCAGCGACGCGCCCTTCACCGCCCGCGCCGGCTTCGCGCTGAAATCGCCCGACAACTGGACCGCGACACTGTTCGTGGAGAATATCACCAACTGGAACGGCCGCCTGCAGCCGCCCAGCGATGTCAGCCTGGAATTCCGGACCCGGCCGCGCACCGTCGGCCTCCAGTTCGAATTCCATCTCTGATCCCGTCGGGCGGCGGACCTCCCGGTCCGCCGCCCGATGCGATAGGAACATGTGTTGCGTGACGACGATCGAAAGACCCGGGCCGGCATGATTGAAAACGACGAACTCGCCGCGATCCAGACGCGCGTCGCCGATTATTTCGAGAAACTCTATCGGCCCGGCACCGCGCAATTCCATGCGATCGTCCACGCTGTCGAGAATCCCGCGACGGGCGTGATCGCCTTTTCCGGGCCGGTCTATGAAGCGGAAGGCGGCTTTCCGGTCACCCGACTGGCGCTGCTCGGCACCGATGGCACCGTGCGATTGCTGGGCAACGCGGGCGCCAACGATACCGATCCCAAATGGTCGCCCGACGGCACCCAGCTCGCCTTTCTCTCCGATCGTGGCCGCGGCGGCGGCAACTTCCAGCTTTTCCTGGCGGACGCCGACACATCTGAGGTTCAGATCGCCGGCCCCGTGCTGGAGGGCGAGGCGGTCGAGAGTTTCGCTTGGTCCGCCGATGGGCGGCGCATCCTGATCCAGAGCGCAGATGCCGGCGCGGACGCCGCCGGATCGGCGAGCACCGCGCGCATCGGCAGCGCGGATGTCGCGCGCCCATCCTGGATGCCGACGGTCGAAACCGGATCGCACGACAATCTCTGGCGGCGCGCGCGCGTCTGGGACATCGCGGCGAACCGCCTGACCGCGATCGGCACCGCCGGCCAGACTGTCTGGGAAGCCGATTGGTGCGGCAGCGACGAAATCGTCGCGATCCTCTCCTCCAGCCCCACCGAGGGCGGCTGGTACCAGACCGAAATCGGCATAGCGCCAGCAAGCGGCGGCGCGTTCGCGCGTTTCGCGCGACCCGATGTCGAACTGGCCAGAGTCTGCGGATCGCCCGACGGGCGGACCATCGCCATCGTCGAGGGGCGCTTCCACCGCACCGTCGCGCTCGGCACGCTGACGCTTTACGATCGCGCGACGGGCGAGCGGCGCCAGCCCGCGATCGGCGCCGAAGTCTCGGCACTCGCATGGCGCGACAGCGCCCGCCTGTTCTTCGCGGGCTTCGCGGCGCCCGGAAGCGTCGCGGGCACGCATGACCTCTCCACCGGCGAAACCGCGATCGAGTGGCGATCGCCGGGCACCGGCGGCCGCAAGGTTCCCGCCGCGACGCCCAGCGGCCACACCGGCGCGATCGTGCCGGGTCATGCATTCGACCGCTACGCCCATATCATCCGCGTCGATAACGATGGCGGCGAGCGGGTAGTGCTCGATCTGGCGCATGACGGCGCACGCGCGATCCTGGATGCGATGCGGCCCGCCCAGGCGATCCGCTGGCAAGGGCGCGACGGGCTGGAAATCATGGGCTATCTCGCCCTGCCTGCTGGCGTCGAACGGCCGCCGCTGGTCGCCTTCATCCATGGCGGGCCGTCGCACCTGTTCCGCGATTCCTGGAGTTTCGACAATCCGCTCGCCGCCTTGCTCGTCAGTTCGGGCTATGCGGTGCTTTTCCCCAATCCGCGCGGCAGTTCCGGACGCGGGCTCGATTTCGCATCGCGCGTGATCGACGACATGGCGGGCGAGGACGCGCACGACATCCTCGCCGGCGTCGACCATGTCATCGCCAATCACGATGTCGATCCGACCCAGCTGTTCGTCACCGGGGGCAGCTATGGCGGGTTCATGACCTGCTGGCTGGTCGGCCAGACCGACCGGTTCAAGGCCGCCTGCGCGATCGCGCCACTCACCGACATGCGCAGCCAATTCTTCACCGCGCACCATCCCGAATTCCTGTCGCTCTATTCGGGCGGCGACCCCTATGATGTCGGCGGCGTGTTCGACCAACGCAGCCCACTGGCGCGTGCGAACACGGTGGTGACGCCGACACTGCTGATCGCCGGCGAGCAGGACAAGACCACACCGTCGAGCCAGGCCGTGCAATATCACCATGCGCTGGTGCTGGGCGGCGTGCCGAGCGAGCTGGTGCTCTATCCCGAGGAAGGGCACGCCGCGGCGCGCTTCGAGGCGCAGATCGACCAGGGCATACGCGTGCTGCGCTGGTTCCGCACCTGGGAGGGGCGCAACACCGGGCCACGCCCATGACGCCGGGCGCTGCCGCCCCGGATCAGGCCGCGACCACCGGATCGTCGCATCTCTATTCGCCCGCGCGGCGCTGGTTCTTCCTGGCGATCCTGTTCCTGGTCGGCACGTCGAGTTCGATCGACCGTGTCGTGATCTCGGTCCTGCTCGAACCGATCAAGCAGGAATTCGGCGTTTCCGACACGCAATTGGGGCTGCTTAGCGGCCTCTCCTTCGCGCTGCTTTATTCGATGCTCGGCCTGCCGATCGCGCGCTGGGCCGATCGCGGCGATCGCACGCTGCTGATCACCGTCGCGATCAGCATCTGGAGCGCGATGACGATGCTGTGCGCGGTTGCGGGCAGTTTCTGGCAATTGCTGCTCGCGCGGATCGGCGTCGGCGTCGGGGAAGCGGGCGCGACCCCGCCCGCACAGGCGCTGATCGTCGATTATTTCCCGCCATCTTCACGCGCGCGCGCGATCGGCATCTTCGCGACATCCGGCACGGCGGGCTATCTGATCGGTCTTTCGATCGGGTCGCAGATCGTCACCGCTTATGGCTGGCGCGCGACGCTGATGGCGTTCGGGCTGCCGGGGCTGCTGATCGCGGCGATCGTCTATTTCCTGCTCGACGAACCCCGCCGTTCCGGCGCAACTTCGGCGCCGCGCGGCACCACCGAAGCCTTCGGCGCCTCGATCCGTCGCCTCGCCGCCAAACGCTCCTTCGTGCGGCTGCTGATCGGCTTCACCTTCTACAATTTCGCAGCCTATGGCTCGCTCGTCTTCGTGCCATCCTATCTGATCCGCGTGGTCGGCAGCCCGATCGCAGATGCCGGGCTCTATTATGGCTTGTCTTCGGGCGTCGCGGTGCTGATCGGCAGCCTTGCGGGCGGCATGGCGTGCGACATGCTGGTCCGGCGCGACAAAAGATGGATCGCCTGGTTCCCGGCGCTCGGTTTCGGCCTTGCCGCGCTCCCCAACACGCTGATGTTCCTGATCGACGATCTCGGCTGGTTCCTGGCGATCAGCACGCTCGGCGGCATCCTGCTCTACGCCTCGCTGCCCGCGGCCTTCGCGGCGGTTCACGCGGTGTGCGGCAGCGCGCGACGGGCGACCGCGATCGCGCTGCTGCTGTTCTTCGGCAATCTGCTCGGCTTCGGCCTGGGGCCGGTGGTGACGGGCGCGCTCAGCGACATGTTCAGCGCGTCGATGGGGCCGACCGGCCTGCGCTACGCCCTGCTGATCGTGATGACGCTGACCGTGCCGACCGCGATCCTGATGTTCAGCGCGGCCGGCGCGGTGCCGGGTGATCTGGAGGATTAGACTCCAACTTCGCCTTTCTGTGTCATTCCCGCGCACGCGGGAGACGTAGTCGACCGTAGGTCAATCCAGCTTTTCCGTGAAGCGTCAGAAAGAAGAAGAAGCTGGATTCCCGCTTTCGCGGGAATGACAAAGTGGGGTTGTTACCCCCGCCGCCCGACCAGCGAGAAATCCGCCGTCGACGTCCCCGCGACGAAGGTCTTCATCCGGTCGCGGAACTCGTCCGAATGCTGATAGACCAGTTCCTCCGCCAGATCGGCATTGCCGCTGCGGATCGCCTCGATCATCTCGCGGTGCTGCTCGATCACGTCGTAGCTGGAAAGCTGCGCGTCGCTCTGCCGAAAGGCGAGCAAGGACAGGCGCATCACGCCGCGCAGCATCTTCGAGCAATCGGCCGCCAGATATTTGTTGCCGCACGCCTGGTTGATCGCATCGTGGAATGCCCAGTTCGCCTCCACGATCACGCGCGGATCCTCGGTTTCGCAGGCGACCGCGAACTCGCGATTGCGCTGTTCCAGCAGCGCGAGATGCACCGGCTGGCGGCGCAGCGCCGCCCAGCGCGTCGTCGCGCGTTCATAGAGTTCGAGCGCTTCGAGCACCTGCGGCACCTGATCGAGATCGAGCGGCGCCACGCGCGCGCCGCGATTGGGCGCGAGGACGACGAGGCTGTCCGATGCCAGGCGGATCAGCGCCTCGCGGATCGGCGTGCGCGAAAAGCCGAGCTCGCGGCTGAACTGCACTTCGTCCAGCTCGGTATTGGGCGCGAGTTCAAGGCTGAGGATCTGTTCGCGCAGCAGCGTATAGACTTTCTGCCCCGAAGACTGACGCACGCCATCGCCCAGCGCGCCATCGTCCGAGCCGGTTTCGTCCGGATCGTTCACGGCCTTGGCGATCGTCTTGCTTCCCATGCTGCCTGCCTTTCCCTCATCCCCCGCGGACGAATGCGACGAGCCGGGCGATGAAGCGGGCGCCCGCTTCGATCTGGCTCAGCTCGACGAATTCGTCCGGCCGGTGCGCCTGAGATATCGATCCCGGGCCGCAGATGACAGTGGAAAGACCGGCCGCCTGGAACTGACCCGCCTCCGCGCCATAGGAAACCGCGGTTCCCGGCTCGTTCGCGCCGCTCAGCATCGCCGACAATTGCTCGGCCGCGCCGCTCAGTTCGCGGCGCAGCGCCGGCACCTGCGCCAGGCGGTTGATGACGACGCCGGTGCCGTCGCCTTCCGCCGCGAGCCGTGCCTGCGCCCGCTCCACCGCGCGCCAGAAGGGTTCGAGCACGGTTTCCGCCTCGCGATCGGGAATGCAGCGCAGATCGAAGGTGAAGCGGCATTCGCGCGCCAGGATGTTGGGCGCGGTGCCGCCCTGGATCGTGCCCACCGTCAGCGTCGACCATTGCGGCTCGAAACGCGGATCGCGATGGTCGCGCTGTTCGGCCTCGGCAATCTCGACCAGCGTGGCGAGCAGTTCGATCGCGACCATGTTCGCCGACACGCCTTCATGCACCAGGCTCGAATGCGCCTCGCGGCCGATCACCACCACTTCATAGAGGTGGATGCTCTTGTGGCTGTTGACGATCGTCATGCCCGTCGGCTCGCCGATGATCGCGGCCATCGGGCTATAACCGTCGTCGACGATGTTGCGGATCAGATCGGGCGCACCAAGGCAGCCGATCTCCTCGTCATAGGAAAAGGCGAGGTGCACGGGGCGAGCGAGCGGCGCCCGCGCCAGCAGCGGCACTGCCGCCAGCGCCAGCGCCAGGAAGCTCTTCATGTCGCTGGTGCCGCGCCCATAGAGCCGGTCGCCCCGCCGGGTGAGCACGAACGGATCGGACGTCCAGGGTTGATCCTTCACCGGCACCACGTCGGTATGGCCCGAAAGGACGATGCCGCCCGCCATCCCCTCTCCAATCGTGGCGAGCAGATTGGCCTTGGACCCGTCGGCATTGGCGATGCGGCGCGACGTCACACCATGTTCGGCGAGATACCCCTCGACATAGGCGATCAGCGCCAGATTCGATTCGGACGATGTCGTGTCGAACCCGACCAGCCGGTCGAGGATATCGATCGCCTCGCGGACGATCTCGGGTTCCGCCTGCACGCCGGCCTTGGGATCGATGGTTACCGACGGCATTGTGCGACACCCCCGCCGGTGCTTGATAACGACATGAAACCCCTGTTCCGACGCTGAGACGCGTGCACTCAAAAATCTGTATACACATTGTATTTTTGAGGTACACAGTCAATAGATATTCGTCGCGCGGGGCGATGAACCGCTTTTGGGGAAAGCATGGAACGCAGCGCGGACACCGCCTTTTTCGGACATCCGCGCGGCCTGGCCTACCTCGCCTTCACCGAGGTGTGGGAGGGCTTTTCCTATTACGGCATGCAGGCGCTGCTGATGCTCTACATGGTCGGCCAGTTGCTGCGGCCGGGGCATTTCGAGCATGTCGCCGGGCTCGGCCAGCTGCGCGCCGGGCTCGAGTCGATCGGCGGGCCGATGACCACCATCGCGCTCGCGTCGCAGATTTTCGGCCTCTATGTCGGGCTGGTCAACACGACACCGCTGCTCGGCGGCTGGCTGGGCGATCGCGTGCTCGGGCAGACGCGGACGATCGTGCTGGGCGCGGTGCTGATGACGCTCGGCCATCTGTCGATGACGTCGGAACGGCTGTTCCTGCTTGCGCTGCTGCTGCTCGTGCTCGGCGCGGGCTTCATCAAGGGCAATATGGCCGTCCAGATCGGCCGCCTCTACGGCGCGGACGATCCGCGCCGTACGCGCGGCTTCGGCATCTACATGCTCGTCCGCAATATCGGCGCGCTTTCCGCGCCGCTCGTCTGCGGCACGCTGGGCGAGACGCTGGGCTGGCATTACGGCTTCGGCGTCGCGGCGGTCGCGATGGTCGCGGCGTTGATCATCTACCTCGCGGGCCGGCGCCATCTGCCCCCCGAACCGCCTGTCGTCCGCCTGAGCGTCGCGCAGGCCCCGCTCACCCGCGACGACTGGCGCGCGATCCTGGGGCTGCTGCTGGCGTTCATCCCCTTCGTGCTGATGTTCAGCGCGGTCTATCAGGCCTATACGCTGTTTCCCGTCTGGGCGACCGACCATGTCGACCGCCGGGCCTGGGGGCTGACGATCCCCGTCACCTGGATCTTCACCTTCGACGGCATCGCCACCATGGCCGGCATCCTCGCCGGCGTCCGACTGTGGCGGGCGCTGGACGCGCGCGGCCGCGAGCCCGGCGATATCGGCAAGATCGCGATCGGCTGCGCGATGGCGGCGACCGCCTTCGCGATCCTGGCGCTGGGTGCCGCGACCGCGTCCGGGCCGGTGCCCCTCATCTGGGTGCTCGCCTTTTTCGTGATGCTCGATTTCAGCTTCATCTGGGGCGAACCGCCGCTCAAGGCATTCGTATCGCGCCACGCGCCGCCCGCCAAGGCGACGATCATGATGAGCCTCGCGATCATGTCGATCGCACTTGCCAATTTCACCGTCGGCTGGCTTGGTCGCTTCTACGAAAGGATGGGGGCGCCGGAATTCTGGCTGCTGCATGCCGGCATCGCCGTCACGGGGCTGGTCGCGGCCCTGATGCTGCGCCCGATCATCCATAAACTGGTTGAGAGGAGAGTGACCGGATGATGCCTGCCCTGCCCCGGATTCGATCGATTGCGCTGATCGCCGCCGCCCTGCCGTCCGTCGCCGCCGCATCGGACGTGAAGCGCGACGACTGGGCCGTACGCGGCCTGCAACAGCCCGCCGAAATCGTCGTCGACCGCTGGGGACTGGCGCATATCTACGCGAAATCGGAACGCGATGCCTATTTCCTGCAGGGCTACAATGCCGCGCGCGATCGGCTGTGGCAGATCGACCTCTGGCGCAAGCGGGGGCTCGGCCTGCTTTCCGCCAGCTTCGGCCCCGCTTATGTCAAGCAGGACCGCGCCGCGCGGCTCTTCCTCTATCGCGGCGACATGGCCCATGAATGGACGCGGTACGCACCGGGAAGCCGCGATCGCTACACCGCATTCGCGGCGGGGGTAAACGCTTATGTCGACGAGGTGCTGGCCGGCACCAAGCCATTGCCGGTCGAATTCGACATCACCGGCAGCCGGCCGGAACGCTGGCAGGCGGACGACATTCTCCGCATCCGCAGCCACGCGTTGGTTTCCAACGCCAGGCAGGAAGTGTTGCGCGCGCGGGTTGCCTGTGCCGGCGGGCTCGAAGCAGACCGGCTGCGCGCCAAGCTTTACCCGGATCATGCGCCGGTCATGCCGCAGGGGCTCGATCCCTGTGCCGTCACCCCGGAGGTGATGGAGGATTATCTTCTCGCCACAGCCGAAGTGAGCTTCGCGCCATCGCCACCGCCCTCGACCGCAACGGCACGCCTTGCCGATGCGGCCGATCCGAACACCGCGGATGGATCGAACAACTGGGTGATCGCCCCCTCTCATTCCGCGACCGGCCGGCCGATCCTGGCCAATGATCCGCATCGCGCCTTCGGCGTGCCCAGCCTTCGCTATGTCGTTCATCTCGACGCGCCGGGGGTTTCGCTGATCGGCGCGGGCGAGCCCGCGATTCCCGGCGTGTCGTTCGGCCACAACGGCAAGGCGGCGTTCGGCCTGACCATCTTCGGCACCGATCAGGAGGATCTCTACGTCTACGAGACCAAAGCCGGCGATCCGGATTCCTATCGCTATCGCGGCCGCTGGGAGAAGATGAAGCGGGTGCGCGAGACCATTCCCGTGAAGGGCGGCGCACCGGTCGAGGTCGAGCTCCGCTACACCAGACACGGTCCGGTGCTGCGGCAGGAGGCTCAAAAAGGTCGCGCCTTCGCGCTCCGTACCGCTTGGTCCGAACCGGGAGCATCGGGCTATGCCGCCGCATCCTGGCTGGCGAACGCCGCGAACTGGAGCGATTTCCGCAAGGCCGCCGATCATTGGGGCACGCCGCCGCTCAACCTGATCTGGGCAGATCTCAGCGGCACGACGGGCTGGTCCGCCGCCGGCTTCGCGCCGATCCGCTCCAATTGGGACGGATTGCTGCCAGTCCCCGGCGATGGCCGTTATGAATGGCAAGGCGTCAGCCGCCCCGCCGACCTGCCGCAGATCAAGAATCCGGAAAAGGGCTGGTTCGCAAGCGCCAACGAAATGAACTTCCCGGCCGGCTATACGCCACGTTATCCACTCAATTTCGAATGGAGCGATCGCAGCCGCATCGATCGTATCTCGCAGGTGATGGCCGCCAAGCCCCGCCTGTCGGTCGCCGACGCGATGGCGCTGCAGATGGATACCGGCAGCTTCCTGGCGTTGCGCATGATCGCGCTGGCCGCCCCGCTCGAAGGCGGGACGCCCGAGGCGCGCCAGGCGCTGGCGCTGATCAAGGCGTGGGACGGCAATGTCGCGGCGGAGAGCGTGGCGGCGGCGATCTACGAAAGCTGGCTGACCCAGCATCTCGGCCGCGTGATGGTCGATCGGATCGCCCCGGCGCCCGCGCGCCCGATCATCGAGCGCGGATCGCCCGACGCGCTGCTTTCCCTGCTGGAGACGCGCGACGCATTGCTGGGCGCCGATCCGGCGGCGGCAGCGAAATCGATGCTGCTCGACAGTCTGGAAGCGACGCTCGCCGATCTGCGCGGGAAGCTGGGGCCGGACATGACGACATGGCAATGGGGCCGGCTGCACACGCTCACGCTCAAGCCCGCCGTCGCCGCGCTGGCGGACGACGCGCTGCGGCAGTCGATGACGGTGGGGCCGGTGCCGGTGGCGGGATCCTCCTCCACCCCCGCGATGACCGCCTATCGCGGCAGCAGCTTCGCCGCCGTCCACGGCCCCTCGGTCCGGCTGGTGATGGATGTCGGCGATTGGGACAAGTCGATGTTCCTCAACATGCCCGGCCAGTCGGGCGACCCGAGCGATCCGCATTATCGCGATCTGCTGCCGGCCTGGAAGGAGGGGCGCTACGCGCCGCTCTCGTTCAGCCGGGCTGCGGTCGACCAGGCGGCCGAACGCGTGATCGCGCTCAAACCCGCGCCGTGATCGCTTGCGCCGCGCCCGATATGCTTTCGTCGCCGCGCCTGACGCTCAGCCGGCCGGCCGAACGAGATTTCGCGGACATCCTCGCGCTCTGGTCCGATCCCGAGTTGCTGCGCTTCATCGGCAAGCCCTGCACGCGCGAGGAGGGCTGGGCCCGGCTGCTCAAATATGCCGGCCATTGGTCGCTGTTCGGCTTCGGCTATTGGATGCTGCGCGAGGCGGACACCGGCCGCTTCGTCGGCGAGATCGCGCTCGCCTATCAGCAGCGCGTGGGCGTGCCGATGTCGGGCGAGCAGCCGGAAACCGGCTGGATGCTCGCATCAGGCGCGCAGGGGCGCGGGCTGGCGGGCGAGGCGCTGACGGCGGTGCTCGCCTGGGCCGACGCGCATCTGCCCGCCCCATGCACCACCTGCCTGATCGATCCGGCGAACACGCCGTCGATCAGGCTGGCCACCGCGCGCGGCTATCGCCCGATCGGCGAAATCGAATTCAACGGCGCGGCGACGATCATGTTCGATCGCCGCCGAGCCGGGTCGTCGGCCTGACAGGTACGATCCGCCTCAGTCCGATTTGAAGGAATCGAGGCCCCGCAATCGTTCCAGCTCACGCAGGCGCCGGTCGAACAATTGATCGGAATATTTGGCGCCGACACGAGCGCCCGAATTCTGCACATGGCTGCGCATCCGCGCCTCGGCCGCCGTCGCGTCACCCTTCGCGATCAATTCCAGGATATCGGCGTGATCGACCGACGACCGCGCCATCTCCTCGGGCTGGAGCAGCGGTTCGAACACCGCCTTATAGCCCGGGATCGCCAGCATGCGGATCTGGGTGGCAAGCAGTTCGCGATTGGCGAGAACGCCGATCTCGTCGTGGAAGCGCGTGTTCGCCGCGACAAAGACCTCGGGCGCGGAGGAATAGACGCCCGATCGCCATTTCTGCGCCTCTTCCTTCAGCGCCTTGCGTTTCGCGGCGTCCGTCACGTTGCGCGCGGCGAGCGCGGCGCCATAGCCTTCCAGCACGCCCCTGATCTCGAACATTTCCTGGAACTGCGCCTGATCGAGGCCCTTGACCGTCGGACTGCGATGCTTCTCGGCCTCCACCAGTCCTTCCGCGATCAGCCTGCGGATGGCCTCCCGGATCGGCCCGCGGCTGACGCCGTACAGCTTGGTGAGATCGGCCTCGACCAGGCGTTCGCCCGGCAGATACTCGCCATCCATGATCCGCTTGCGGAATATGTCCGCAAGCACATCGGCCACGGGCTTGTTCGGTGCTTGCGCTTTCAGGAAATCGGCAAGCGCGTTCATTTCAAACCTTTCATTCGAAATCACAAAATCCGTCGTTACAAAATCCGTCTACATTAAATGGCCGCAATAGTCTGCACCTCGACAAGAAATGGCTCCTGCACCAGCCGATCGACCATCAACAGGGTATTGGGCGGATAGATTCCGCTGGGGAACAGGCGTGGGAAGGCGCGCAGGCGATAGGACATGAAGCGCGGAATATCCTGCGAATGGACCAGATAGGTGGTGAACTGGACCACGTTCGCGAAACTGGCGCCGGCCGAAGCGAGCGCGGCCTCGATATTGGCGAACACCTGCACGCATTGCGCGTCGAAATCGCCCTCCCCGACGATTTCACCCGCCGGATTGGCGGACAGCATGCCCGCGATGAACAGGAACTCATTGGCGCGCACGCGCGTGACATGCGTATATTGGCCCAGCGGCGCGCCAAGCGTTTCGGGATTGTAGATCGCGATATCGGCCATGTCGGTTTCGCCTTTCGTTCAGTGGATGGGGTTTTCGAGCGTGCCGATCGGATCGATCCGCACGCTGACGATGTCGTTCGCCGCCAGGAATCGCGGCGGCGAGAAACCGATCCCCACACCCGCGGGCGTGCCGGTGGCGATCACGTCGCCGGGCAACAGGCTGATCCCCTGCGAGATCGCCGCGATCAGCGCCGGAATGTCGAAGATCAGATCGGAAACCGGCGCATCCTGGCGCAGCTCGCCATTGACATGGGTGATAACGCGCAAGCCGGCCGGATCGCCGATCTCGTCAGCCGTCACCAGCGTCGGACCCATCGGGCAGAATGTATCGAGTCCCTTGCCGAGCAGCCATTGCTTGTGCCGCTTCTGCGCACCGCGCGCCGTGATGTCGTTGACGATGGTGTAGCCGAACACATGGCTCATCGCGTCATGCGCGGCGATGGCACGTCCGCCACGGCCGATGACGACGGCAAGCTCGCCCTCATAATCGACCTGCCCATCCGGATCGAGCCAACCCAGCACCGGCGCGAACGGCCCCACGACGCTTGTGGTCGCCTTGGTGAAGATGATCGGCGCCTCGGGGATCTCGTCGCCGCCCTTCGCGCCGCCGTCGAAACCGCTTCCGCCGAACTCCAGCGCGTGCTCGCGATAATTCTTGCCCACGCAGAAGATGTTGCGGCGGGGTTCGGGGATTGGCGCGACGATCGGCGCGGCAGATGGCGCCAGCCGCGTGGCCGGATCGGACACAAGAGCGCGCACGCGGTCCAAGGCGTCGCCGGCGATCAGCGCGAGCACCGACGGTGCGAGTCCACCCAGATCGACGATTCGCCCGTCATCGCGCAGCGCACCGGGCCGCACAGCGCCATCCGCCACATAACTCACCAATTTCATGCCACACCCAATCCTGTCTGTTGGCCGATGATCTGATCGAAAGACGCCGCCTGACCGATCATGCGCGTCAGCTTCCGGCGCTCCCGCCCTGCGTTGAACAGCACCGCGCCGGCCAGGCGCCCGTCACGCACATGGAGATGGACGAAGCTTTCCGGGCCGAGAGAGACCTCGCGCACGTCGTCGCCATCCACGAAGGCGCCGACGAGCTGCACGTTCCAGCCCTGCTGATCGGTCCAGAACCAGGGAGCATCGTCCGCCGGCAGCGGCAGCCCCATGATCGACGATGCCGCCCTGGCGGCGCCGTGTTCGGCGTTCTGCCATGATTCGTGGCGCCCCGCGCCATGGCGCGCGACATCACCGATCGCATGGATCGCGGGATCCGATGTCCGCCCCCGCGCATCGACAAGCACGCCATCGGCGCAGGCGAGCCCCGCCGCCAGCGCGAGATCGTCCTGCGGCCGCGATCCGATTCCGACGATCACCAGATCGGCGGCCACGCGCTCCCCATCGGCGAGTTCGATATGCTCCACCCGCCCATCGCCGGTGATCGCCGCAATCTCCGCATCACACCGGATCCGGACATTCCGTTCCAGGTGGCGGGCGGCGATGCGCCCGGCGGCAAGCGGGGGAACGACGCGGGACAGGCAGCGCCCCGCGCGTTCGATCACCGTGACCGGCAATCCGCGCGCGCTGGCCAGCGACGCCACTTCGAGCCCGACAAAGCCGCCACCCACGATCGCGACGGAGCGCGCCGTCGCGAGCGACGCACCGATCCGTTCGGCATCCGCCGCCGTTCGCAGGCTGAATATCCCGGCCATGTCGGCGCCCGCGACCCGCAAGGCACGCGGCCGAACGCCGGTGGCGAGAATGAGCCGATCATATGGGATGGTCTCGCCGCTCCCGAGCGACACCGCCGATCCCGCGCGATCGATCGCGCATGCCGGATCGTCCAGGCGCAGTTCGATGCCCTGTTCCTCATAAAAGGCCGCGGGATTGACCGGCGCATCCTCGGCACGGGCATCGCCGGCCAGCACCACCTTCGACAAGGGTGGCCGCTCATAGGGCAGGCGGGCTTCATCGCCCAGGATCGTGATGGATCCCGCAAAGCCGAGACCACGCAGTTCCGACGCCGCCCGTCCGCCCGCCTGCCCAGCGCCGACGATGACGATCCGCTCGACGCGATCACTCATATCTGGCGGTCAGCGTTATGCCGTAGCTGGCGCGCGTTCCCCGCACCACGCCGTTCAGGCCGAAATCGGGCAGCGGCAGGATCTCGTTGTTGAAATGCCGGCCGGTGAAATTGCGCGCCCAGATCATGAGCCCGTAGCGCTCGTCGGGCGAACGGATCGCGATCCCGGCATTGTGGACCAGATATCGCGGCTGGGAGAGCGCGCGGCTGTTCTCGGCGGTGAAATATTGCAGGCTGTTATAGCTGAAGTCATAGCCGGGCACGATGTCGACACCGCCGACATGGATGGCATATTCGATCGATCCGCTGACGTTCCAGCGCGGCGCGGCGATCAACCGGTTGCCGGAAAGATCGCGGGCCTCGTTCACCGGGGTGGCCGGATCGTCCGCCACCGCGATGAAGCGCGTATATTTGGCGTCGAGATAGGCGCCGCTCAGCGCCAGCGTCAGATCGGGAACCGGCTTCGCCTGGATCTCGAATTCGAGGCCGCGCACCCGCGCCGCGCCCGCGTTGGAATAGCGCGACGTCGGGATGCCGGTGGTCGGATCGGGAACGAACTGGAAGACCTGAAGGTCGGAGAAGCTGTTCTGGAATGCCGACAGATTGATCCGCAGCCGCCGATCGAGCACCGTCGTCTTCAGACCGAGCTCATAGGCGTCCACATGCTCGGGATCGGCCGAGTTCACATCGTCGGGATTGAAGAATGGCGAGGCGTTGTAGACGCCGCTCTTGAACCCGCGATTATAGGATGCGTAGATCAGCGTCGCCGGCGTCACCTGATAATTGATGACGGCGTTGCCGGTGACGCCTTCCCAGTTCCTGCGCCGCGCCACGTCGATCAACGCGGGAATGCCGATCGCTTCGGCGGCATCGGCGGTGGTGACATAGTCGAGCGTCTTGCGATCACGCGTGTAGCGCAGGCCGGCGGTGAGCTTCAGCGTGTCGCTGAACCGGTAGCTCGCGGATCCGAAAGCCGCGATGCTGCGCGTGCGCTGGGTATAGAATTGACCAAGATCGATCGGCGCGTGCGAGTCGCTGAGGTCGGGCTGCGCGCCGAACAGTTCGCGGGCGAAGCGGCCGATGTCGAAATGGTTCGAGGCGCGGATGCGATCGCGGTAGAAATAACCGCCAACGATCCAGCTCAGCCGCTGTTCGGGATCGGATTCCAGCCGCAATTCCTGCGATGCCTGCCAATCCTTGTCGGAATAGATCACGTTCACATAATTGAGCGGAGACGCGTCCGAATCGAACCGGGTATAGGCGCTGACGCGCTGATATCCGGTGATGCTGTGCAGCGTGAACCCGCCGCCGAGATCGATCCTGCCCGCCAGCGATCCGCCGTGCGAATTGATCCGGTCGGTTTCCGGCAGATCCCATGAGCCGTCATAGAAACCGCCCGGTTCCTCATAGGGCGAAGCCACGCCGATGATCGGCAGTACATCGTCAGGAAACAGGCCGTTGTCGACGCGCTGGAAATGATAGCGGACCCCGTCGCCGCGATGCCGCCCGCCGAACAGGCTGAGCGTCCATTCATGGCCATCCGGCGCCCAGCGGATGATGCCGCGGCCACCCATCGTCCGGTAATCGCGGATGCGCTTGCCGTCGAACAGATTGACGCCGTCGCCGTCGCTGCGGCGATACACGCCCGACAATCTGATGCTGAGCGTGTCGCTCAGCCCCGTCTGGACGCCGGCTTCCGCCTCGAGCTGATCGAACCGCCCATAGGTCAGCGTACCGTTGGCGCGCGTCGAGCCATCGGGCTTGCGCGTGAAGAAATTGATCGCGCCGCCCGTGGTGTTGCGGCCGTACAGCGTGCCCTGCGGCCCGCGCAGCACCTCGATCCGGTCGAGATCGAAGATCTGGAAAAGCTGGTTCGACTGAAGCCCCTGATAGACCTCGTCGACATAGAAGCCGACGGCCGCCGATGCCGTCGCGTTGAAATCGGACGTGCCGATGCCGCGCAGGAAGACATTGGGCTTGGTCTGCCCGTTGGATGACTTGATCTGCAATCCCGGCGTCTGCTGGGTCAGGCTCTTGGCATCGGAAAAGCCGTAGCGCGCGATCTGGTCGCTGCCGAAGGCGGTTACCGCAGCGGGAACCCGCTGCAGCGGTTCGGCCCGTTTCTGCGCGGTGACGACGATCTCCGCAAGTTCGCCATCGCGCGGAGCGGCATCCGCCTGCGACGACTGATCCGCCGTCACGTCCTGCGCGATCGCGGCCGAGGGCGGAAATGCGACGATCGAGGCGCTGCTGACGAGCAGGCCGAAAACCAATGAACGACGATGTTTCATTGTCAGTCCCCCAATCCAAATGGGCGGCCGCCCGAGTCTCGGGCTTGCGGCACATTTGTTTCAATGATTGGTCCTGCGTTTTACGTCAACCAATAATTGTAGGACGATTATCGTGGATCACATTTTTCCGGCGACCAGCACGTCGCCATCGCGCTCGACAAGCGCATAGACATTGATGGGAATGGTGCAGGGCCGCTCGGTCGGCATACCCGTCGCAACATCGAAGCCGCCGCCGTGAAAGGGACAGAAGACCTGGCCATCCGCCACTTCGCCCTCGCTCAGCGACGCCATGCCATGCGAGCACATATCCGCGAACAGGTGCAGGCGCCCGCCACTGCGGCACAGCGCCAGCGGCTCATATCCAGGCACGGAAACGCGGCGGATTTCGCCTTCCTGAAGATCGTCGGCCTTGCCAATCCGCACCAGATCCATGTCGCTCAACACATGCCCCCCTCGTTCACGAACAGTTCGACGCCACCCATGCCGGTGATCCATTCGGGCACCGCCTCATAATAGACGCGCTCACCGCCCGAACCGCCCGCGGCGCCCGCCATCACCAGCCAGTTCATCACCTCAAGCCCGCCATTGCCGCCCTCGCTCACGATCCGGGCCTCGTCCCAGGCCGTCAGGTCGTCAGGCCTGCCGGAGGTGAGGGCATCGAGCACGGCGGCATCGAAATCGGGATTGATGCGCCCCATCTGCTCGACGCCCAGCCAGTGGGAAAGCCCGCCGGTGCCGATCACGACGACCCGCAGATCCGGCGGCGTCGCCTGCTCGACATAGTCGCGCAGCGCGACGCCCAGCCGCCACGCCTCCGCGAAGGCCGGCGGCGGGGTGCGGCCGGTATTCGATATCAGGGGGACGATGGGGATCGACCGCGTCTTGTCCGCCATCAGCGCCGGAATGACCACGCCATGATCGGGCCGATATCCGTCGAGCAGCTTCACGTCGACATGCTGCCGCCCGGCATGCGCCGCCAGCCCCCGCGCGAACCCGGAATCCCCCGGAAAGGAATCCCGCGGCAATTGCATGTCGCCGAACGGCACATGGATCGCGGCCGGCGAGACGGCGAAGCCCGCGGCTTCATCCGCATGGTAATTGTAGAAATGATCCGAGGAGACGATGACGAGGAGATCGGGCCGCAACGCGCGCGCGCGGCGCCCGATCTCCTTCATCCCCGCGAAGACGCGTTCACCCGCGTCCCCGCCGGTGCCACGCTTCATCAGGATATGCGCCGTACCGAATGCGCCGACGATGCTGCCCATCGTAAATCCTCAGTCGAGATGGTCAAGATAGTCGCGGAAGCTGATCTGATCGGCCACCTGCGGATTGCGCGCGAGCGAATAGGGCATCTGCACCAGCGGATGCATGCCGAGCTCCGCGAGCGCCGGAAACGATCCGTCGAGCAGCAGCCGCTTCTCCTCCTCGCTCAACGCGGAGGCTTCGAGCACGCCCGCGGGATCGCTGGCGAAGGCCGCGCGCAGATCCGGTTCCTGCCACAGGCGATGCGCGAAATCATGAAAGGCGCCGCGCCTCATTTCAGCCCTGCCCCGCGAAGCGCCGCACCAGGCCGGTGAAGATCTCCGGGAACTCGATCATCGGCCAATGCCCGCAGCGCGGCAGGATCGCCCCCCAGGATTGGGGAATGAGGTCGAGAAAGCGATAGGCATTGGCCACCGGCACCACGCCATCGTCCTTGCCCGCCATCACCAATGTCGGCACCGTCACCGCCGCGATCCGCGCTTCGGGAATCTCCAGTCCGTGATTGGCCTTTTGCCAGGCCACGATGCGATCATATGCGCGGCGGGTGTCCGGCTCTGTCGAGAGGTTCAGCCGATAGTCGACCATGCCGTCTGGCGCCCTGAAATCAGGACCGGTCAGCGCGTCCACGATGCGCGCCATGCCTTCCGCGCTATAGTCATATTCGATGATGGCGCGGAGCTGGGGCGACGGCGGCACCGGCAGGCCGGCGCTGCCCATCAGCACCAACCCGGAAACCAGATCGGGCCGATCGACCGAAACGCCCAATGCGGTGAGCCCGCCCATCGAATTGCCGACAAGCATCGCCGGGCCGATATCGAGCGCCTCCAGCCATGCGATGATATGCGCTTCTCGCCCCGGCTGCGAATATTCGTAATCCACGCCGCCCGGCTTGGCCGAACGGCCGAATCCCACCATGTCGGGCGCGAGCACCCGATGATGGGCCGCGAGCATCGGGATCAGGTTGGCCCAGTTGCCTTCCGCATCGGCGCCCGCGCCGCCGCCATGGATCAGGACGATCGGCGATCCTTCGCCAGCTTCGAGATAATGGGTGTCGAGCCCCCCGGCATCGACATGCCTGTGCTGAAACATCATCATTCCGGTCAGTTCCTTATGTCGGCGGGGCGCTGCACGCCGCGATTGCGTCTGGCGGCCAGTCGGCGGAACGCGACGATATTCTCATCGGCTTCGAACAGGGCCTCATCGATCCATTGCCGGTCGTCGGCATAGCCCTCCTCGGCCGCCTCGCGCGCCCAGATGTCGGGGCCGTTGAACTCCTCCAGCGCATAATAGGCCCAGCGATTGTTGAATTCGCGGGTAAAGGCGCGCTCCTCCTCCGGCGTCGTGGCCCGGGTGCCGAGCGTCTGGACATACAGATGGCGCGTGTCGTCGATCGGCACGTAGAATTCGAACTGGGTCGTCGTCGGCGACGGCCAGGGATCGACCTTGAGCGCGCACGGCATCCACATCGAGATCGTGCTCGGCACCAGATTCTTGCCCGTGATGTCGGACGGCACCGTCAACACGGTCTCGCCCTCCACCCGGCCTTCGAATGCCGGGACGACGTGCGGGCCGTAGGTTTCGATCACGCCGACCGGGCCGTCCTCCGGATCGGATATCTCGAAGCTCTTGGTCTGCGACGGCGCGAAGCCGAGCGGCAGGACCATGTTGCCTTCCTGGATCAGCCTGGATTCGCGATGGATATAGATATGCGTGGTGTCGAAGCCGTTCTCGACGCCGTGCCGCCAGTTGGATGCCACCACCTGATGCCGCGCGATGACGAAATTATCGTCGTCGAGGAAGCCGGGCGGGACGTCGTCGGCAAGCGGCGGGACGTTGCCTTCCCGATCGCCCATGAACACGAAGACAAGGCCCTTGGCTTCGCGCACCGGATAAGCGCGCACGCCGCGATTGCCGTCGACGATCCGCGTATCGGGGGCCGCGATCACATCGGTCAGCCGGCCGTCGGACCAGCGATAGGTATAGCCGTGATACCAGCAGGTGATCGTCGCCTTGGTATGGCATTCCGGCTTTCTGGAGAATTTCACGCCGCGATGCAGGCAGCGATCGCGGATGCAGAAAACCTCGCCGTCGATCCGGTTGAGCAGCAGATTCTCCCCGCACAGCATCGCCGTGACGGGGCGCCCCTCCTCCACCTCGCTCGACAGCAGGATCGGATACCAGTGGTTGCGGAAGCCCAGCTTCGCCTCGACATAGTCGCGCCACCCGCGCACCTTGTCGAGAATCGCGGGGTCGACCAGTTCGTCAGCGCTGTGCAGCATGATCCTGTCCCATCCTCTTTTGTTTATGCGGCGACGCGGGCGCGCGCCGCGAGAGTGTCACGCGTGTAGACTTCGTTCCACATGGCGTAGGAAAATTCGGTCGGCAGCCGTTTCCGCGCGGCATTGGGCGCCAGGTCCACGGCTTCGCCGCCCTGATAGACGGCCACGATATTCGACCGATCGAGCAGCGCGCCGAAGTCCGCGAACGGATCGCGCCGCACGACCAGCAGATCGGCATGGCTGCCGGCGCCGATCCGCCCGACATCGCCGCCGTCTCGCGTGAACCAGGCGTTGTTCGTCGTCGCCTGGGCCAGCACTTCGGCATTGGAAAAACCGATATAATCGACATGGTTCTGCAGTTCGCGCGCATGCCATTCGCCATAGGGCGTCACGGCGAAGCCCGCTTCGCTGCCGACCAGGAAGCGCACGCCCGCTTTCCGGGCCTTTTCCAGGTTGCGCGAGGCGGCTTCGAGTTCGCGCTTATGGGCATCGACCAGCGCGGGATGGCTCGGATCGGTCGGTTGGGTGAACTCGATATTGTTGACGAGCAGGCTGAGCGTCGGACAGATCGCCGCACCGCTCCTGACCACCGCGTCCAGCGCCTCGTCATCCATATAGGATGCGTGGAAGATCAGATCGACGCCCGCGCGCGCGGCGTGGAGCACGCCTTCCGATCCGCGCGCATGGACGACGACCTTGCGGCCCAGGCGATGCGCTTCCTCGACAAGCGCATCCACTTCCTGCTGACGGAACGCGCAGGCGAGTTTGACCGAGGAGGGATTCATCGAATCCCCGTCCATCGCGAGCTTGATGAAATCGACGCCGTCCTTCACCTGCGCGCGGATCGCGTCGATCCCCTCGTCGATGGTGCGGACGATCTGGCCGATCGAGGTTTCGGGCACGCCGATCCAGGTCGGATACCAGTCGACCAGCCCTTGCCGGGTGCTGATGTTGCGCCCGGACGTGGTGACGCGCGGACCACCGAACAGCCGCGCATCGACGGCGTCGCGGATCGCGAGGCTGACACGCCCCGACGTGGTGGGATCGCATATCGAGGTATAGCCGGCGCGCTGGATGCGCTGCGCCGCCTCCATGCCGCGAAGCGCGCGGAACTCGAGGCTGGCGAACAGATCGATATCCTCCTCCGTCCGTGCCTCGCCATAGGAAAGATGGACATGGACGTCGATCAGGCCGGGCATGACGAACGCGTCGTCATGGTCGATGATCGATGCGTCCTCCACCGTCGGTTCCTGATCGCGCGGCCCCGTCCAGATCACCCGCCCATTGTCCATCAGCAGCGACTGACGGGACGCGGGCGCCGCCTCTCCCCCCGCGTAAAGCGTTCCGCACCGGATCAGTGTGAGCGTCATAGTCCGTCCTTTCCGAAGAGGCCGATGGCGGCCGCGACCAGCGCGTCGGGCCGCTCCATCGCGACCGAATGACTGCAGTTCGACAACAGCAGCGCATCGCCGCGCGCGAGCCTGGGCAATAATGCCAGCGTGTTGGGTTCGGCCGGGAAGGCGCGATCCTGAAGGCCGTGCAGCATCATGACCGGAACCGCGATCCGGGCGAGATCCGCATCCGTGACGCGCGCCGCGGCGATGAAGCGATCGAACGGACCGGCGAACATCGCGTCGAAATAATCGGCATATCCGGGCGCGCCGATGACGGCCATGCGCTGATCGAGATAGGTGTCGGTGATCAGGCGCTCGTCCGCGATCAATGTTCGCCCCGCCGCGCGCATGGCGTCGCGCGAACGCGGGCATCGCCACACATGATCGAGATGTGGGTTGACCGGCATGTCGCCACCCATCGTGCCCGTCGCCAGAACCCCGGCGACGCGCCCGTCACGCGCCGCGAGGCGCAACGCCAGCGCGCCGGACAGCGAATGGCCGATCACCCCCACCGCCTCGCCCGGCAGCAAGGCGAGCGCCCATTGCGCCTGGCGCAGCCACAAATCGGTGTCGAAGAACGGCGGCGCGGGCCTGCGCCCCGATTCCCCGAAGCCGATCAGATCGATCGCGAGAACACGGAAATGCGCCGTCAGCCGGTCAAGCACCGGCCGCCAGTTGCCGACGCTCGACGCGCCGGGTCCGGACCCGTGCAGCATCAGCAGTGAGGGACCGGAACCACCTTCCCACGCATTGACGGCCATATCCTCGAACCGCAGCAGGCGGCGCTCGAGACTGGTGAAGGGGTTCGCGGCCGTCATAGCGGCAACGCGATCAGATTCTGGACACCGAAGGTATCGACGATCGCGCAGCGCTCGCGAAAGCGCGGTCCGTCCGGCGTCGCCGTGATCACGTCGCGATAGCCGCCAACGGCGAACAGGCGCGTCACGCCTTCCTCCGTCGTCTGGTAGATCGCGAAATTCGACCGCGCCTCCACCTGGCCCGCGCCATCGGCGGACAGGCGGATGTCCGAGATCATGTGGCGGGTATAGACCGGCTCGAACGTCAGGGCGTCGCGCAGCGCGGTGACGCGATCGCGCATCATCCCCCGGCTGTAATAATAGACCAGCGGCGCCGGCAGGCCGAGTTCGACATTCTCGCGGGAGAGCACGCGGTAGATGCCGTCGTCGACGAACAGATCGGGCCATTGGTCGATCCGTCCCTCGTCAAGGCACAGCGAATGTTCGGCGAGCAGCGCCAGCACCGCTTCGCGATCGAATGGCGTGGGGAGCGGGTTCAGCATGGCGCGACGTCCCATCCCATCGCCCCGACATAGCGTTTCCAGAAACCGCGCAATGCGACTTCGGTCGCCAGCGTATCCGCGTCACCGATCTCGCCGCGCCCGCCCATCTCGACGATCGAGCAATCCTCGTCGCTCCGGCGGTCGGTGCCGATCTGGACGAGGCGCCCAGCCTCACCGTCCTCCAGCGAGATATAGCCGGCCGGTCCGACGAAATTGGACTGGCGCAACTTGCCTTCGGTGGCGGTCTCATCCTCGTCGGCGAAGCCGAAATAGGTCCAGTAGAGTTCGAATTCCTTCAGCCCCTTGGGGCGAACGTGGCGGACCTGGAAGGTGTTGGCGACCTGCCCCAGCATCAGATTGGGGAAGATCGTCATGATCATGTTGGTTACCCGGTCGTCATAGTCGGGCGCGACGTCGAACATCGATGCGTCGGCCAGGCGATAATCGGCGCGATATTTGTCGATCCCGCTATACGCCTCGTTCACATCGGACTGCCGCTCCCCGATATCGGCGGTCCGCAGCACGCTGTGGCCGTTGGTCTCGTCCATGAAGACGCGACCGGACATGGTCGGCCGATAGATGCCGAAGGTCACGTGAAAGAGATGGAGGAGCCCCGCGTGATAGGGGTCCTTCACATTCTCCAGATAGAGTTTCCAATTGGCCGGGATGCGCTGGCGATAATAGCCGAGTATCTTGATCGGCCGGTCGAAGATCCGGTCGATCTCAGGCGTGATGCGCGGGCCGATATAGTCGGCGAGCGGCGCGACATCGTCGGAGAAGGTGCCGAACCACAGCCCCTTGTAGCTGTCTACGCGCAGGCGCTTGAGCCCGTGGCGATCGCGATCGAATTCCGGGCCCATGCCGCCCTTGCCCTTCACGCCGCGTTGCTGCGGCACGCCGATCAGCCGCCCCTCCAGATCGAAGCACCATTGGTGATAGGCGCAGGTGTGCGACAGGCTGTTGCCGCGCAGGTTGCGTACCAGTTGCGCGCCGCGATGCGCGCAACTGTTGACGAAGGCGGCGACCCCGCCCTCCTCGGTCCGCGTCACGAAGACCTGCGTCTCGCCGACATAGGACATCACATAGTCGCCCGCGGCCGGCAGTTCGATGTCGAGGCAGAGATAGCTCCAGAACGGCCCCTTGAAGAGGCGCTCGGCTTCGCGCGCATGCACCTTCTCGTCGCGGAAGACGCGATAGGGAACCCGCGTGAAATCGGCGCTCGGCCACTCAAACGAACTGTTCATCACCACCTGATCACTCTTTTCGTAGGACGATTCTCCTGATACAGAAATGTTACGTCGATGCAAGAGGGGATACCGTGACGGATCGATTGAGTAGCGGCGTTGCCCGCCAGCAAGGCGGCGGCGGCCAGCTTTTCAGCATCGCGCTGCTGGTGCTGCCGCCACTGATCTGGGCCAGCCTGATCGTGGTGGGCAGCGCATTGTTCGCAGATGTGCCGGCACTTCCGCTGACGCTGTGGAGCTGGGCGGTGGCGCTAGGAGCGCTGCTGCCCTTGGCAGGGCGCGATCTGTTGGCCGATCGCGCGGCGCTGCGCGGCGAGGCACCTTGGATCGCGCTGCTCGGCGCCTGCGGCACCACCTGGTTCCAATATCTCTGGTTCGAGGGACTCACGACCGCGCAACCGGTGAGCGTCGCGATCCTGACCGCGACATTACCGATGATGGTGGCCGCGGCCGCCTGGCTGATCCTGCGCGAACTGCCCTGGCGACCGGTCGCGATTGCATGCCTGCTGACGCTGGCGGCGGGCGCGATGCTGGTGGACCGGGGCAGCGGCGGCGGCATCGGACGCGGCGAGCTGCTGATCCTCGCCGCGAACCTGCTGATGACGATCTACACCATCGGCAGCCGCTTGCGGCGATGGCGCTGTTCGCCGCTCAGTTTCATGACGATCGCGATCCTCGGCGGATTGATCTCGCTGCTGCCGTTCGCGGCGCTGACCGGCGGATTCGGCGCGATCGACGCGATCGCCCGGCATTGGGCGGCGATGCTCTACCTCGGGATCGGCGCCTATATCCTCGCCTATCTCGCCTGGAATCGCAGCCTGATCGTCAACGGCGCCACCCGGACGGCCTTCGCCCTCGCGCTCCAGCCGCTGTTCGGCGCCGGTTTCGCCGCGTGCTGGCTGGGCGCGACCGTGACGCACCTCCATCTCCTCGCGCTGGCGATGACGCTGGCCGCGCTGGCGCTGATCGTCCGTGCGCAGTCGGCGAACCCGAGCAGTTGATCGCACCCTCCTCACATCCGGAGCGCTTATGTCCACTCCCCAGCTTTCGACCATTCTCGATCAGATCGGCGCGCTTGCAGCAGCGCCGGAATCGCGCGCGACGACGCTGCCGCCATCGGCCTATGCCAGCCAGGCGCTCCTCGAACGCGAACGCACGCACATCTTCGCGCGCGAATGGATCTGCGTCGGCCGCGACGACGAGATCGCGGACACCGGCGGCTATTTCACGACCGAGGTCAACGGCGCCCCGGTCGTCGTGGTTCGCCAGAAGGATACATCAATCGCGGCTTTCCTGAACGTGTGCGCGCATCGGGCTTCGATCCTGATCGAAGGCGCGGGCTGCGTTCGCGCGATCACCTGCCCCTATCATGCATGGAGCTATGGCATCGACGGGCGACTGCTCAATGCCCCACGCATGGGCGATGGTTTCGACCCGGCGTCGATCGCGCTGCGGCCGGTGGCGGTGACGCTGTGGAACGGCTTCATCTTCCTCAGCCTCGCGGACTCGCCCGCCCCCCTCCAACCTCGCCTCGCCGGCCTGGACAGCGCGATCGCGGCCTATGGTGTCGGCGCAATGCGCTCGTTGCGCCGCGAAACGCTGGTCTGGCGATGCAACTGGAAAATCCTCGTCGAGAACGGGCTGGAGGCCTATCATCTGAGCGCGACCCATCCGCGAACGCTGGCGCCGGTTTCGCCGGTCAGCCGGGTTCGGATGCAGCCGGGCCCGATCGACTATTTCCACTATCTCGCGGGGCTTGCCGATGGTTATGCGCCGCCGCCGGCCGATCCGGCGATCGCCACGCCCCAACCATATCTCACCGACCATGAACGGCGGACCGCCATTGTCGGCGGGGTCTTTCCCGGGCTGGTCTTCTCCGTCGCGTCGGACTGGGTCTGGTGGATCGCGATGCAGCCGATCTCCGCCAGCGAGGTGCGCATCGATCACGGACTATGCGGCCCGTTTTCGATCGATCCGGCGGCGATCGATCCGACCGATCCCCGCTTCTACTTTCTCGATCTCGCGGCCACCTTCAACGAAGAGGACCGGTTGAGGACCGAAGCGGTCCAGCGCGGCGCGGCCAGCGGATATGGGCAGCAGGCGCCGCTTTCACCGCTCGAGACGGGAACGCACCGGTTCGCGCGATATCTGGCGGACAGGTTGAGCAGCGCCGTGTGATCGCGCGGGAGGCCCGATCATTTCTAAGAACGCATCGCAATAGCATTGACGATTGCACGCCTTGGCAATAGCGCGAAGGCATCATGATGATCGCGATCCCCGAGATTCTCGATGCGGCCGCCCTCGCCGAAGTGCGCGGCCTGATCGACGCCGCGGACTGGATCGACGGCAACGCCACGTCCGGCCATCAATCGGCGCTGGCCAAGCGCAACATGCAATTGCCGGAGGACAGCGCCGCCGCGAAGCAGGCGGGCGCGCTGATCCTCGACGCGCTCGGCCGGTCTCCTGTGTTCATCGCGGCGGCGCTGCCGCTCAAGATCTTTCCCCCGCTGTTCAACGCCTATTCGGGCGGCCAGGCGTTCGACCTGCATGTCGACAATGCGATCCGCATCCGGCGCGGCAGCGATTTCCGCATCCGCAGCGACCTGTCCGCCACGCTCTTCCTGGAAGATCCCGATGCCTATGACGGCGGCGAGCTGATCGTGGAGGACCAGTTCGGCGCGCAGGCGGTGAAGCTGCCCGCCGGCCATATGCTGCTCTACCCGGCATCGAGCCTGCACCGGGTTGAACCGGTGACGCGCGGCCGCCGCGTCGCCAGCTTCTTCTGGATCCAGTCGATGATCCGCGACACCGATGCGCGGCGGACGATGTTCGAACTCGACACCGCGATCCAGACCATCGCCCAGGATCGCGGCCAGGACGATCGCGCGATCATCCAGTTGACCGGCGTCTACCACAATCTGCTGCGCCGCTGGGCCGACGCCTGACGCCTCGGAGTGTGTTTGGAAAATGCGCCGATGGCGCATTGCCGCGCCGGCCTTGAAATATGCGCTTCAGCACATCTCCAAACAGCCTCTCAGGCCTTTCTCAGCGACGGTTTCCTGATGTCGCCGATCGTCAGACCGGACAGGCGGCGCTCATAGCTGCGCGCCAGTTCGATATGCGCGCGATATCCGGCGGGATCAGGGGCGCGTTGCGCACGGATGCGCTCCATCCGTGCGCGCCAGCCCAGATAGCCGCGTTCATTGTCGAGGATCATGGTTCCTCCTTCGAACACCCCCGCGCTCGCCGGCATGATATCATGTTCGGCGCGCGATTCGGAAGGGCGTCCGACGCAGGCAGACCACCCGTCGCCGCGCAAAAGCCGTGGCTCAGTCGCCCTGCCCGTCTCGTTCGATCCGCGCCCAGGGATTGAGATCGGGCTCGCCCACTTTCGTCAGCGTGTTGCGGTCCCGGTGCAGGAACGGCGCATCCTGGCCGCGCACCTGCAACATCGTGTCGGAGACGTAGCTCCACGACCCGTCATCGTGGAAATCGACCTGGATGGTGTAGGAATCGGTGCGAAAGGCGGCTTCGAGAAAGCTGGTGGAACAAATGCCATAGTCGGTCTGCCCGCGCTCCGCCTTCAGCACGAGTTGCTTCGCATCGGGCGCGGCATGGCCCGCCGCGATCGCGATCTGCCCGCGCGGGATCGCCAGCGTCTGCAGGATAAGCCCGGTCGCCGGCTCCCACAGCCAATAGCCGACTTGATCGTGAAAGGTGATCGCCTCCTCGCGCGTGTTGATGTGCACGTGATAGCGCAGGCCGTAGAAAAGCTGCGGCCCGTTCGCCTGCGGATCGATCGGCTGCATTTCGATGCGCTCATAATAATCGCGCTGTTCCGGCCCGTCAGCCTTGGGATTGATGTCGACGCCGCGCTGCCCCTCCCATATGCCGGCCAGGCGACGCAGCGGCCCCAGATTGGCGAGCGTTTCCGGATCGACATCCTCGGGTTCGGTAAAGATGTCGTCTGGAATATCCACGCCCTGCCCTCCGCCGTTGACCGCCGCGATCCGCGGCGGCGATGGCGGGGACATTATGGCAAGATCGGCCGCGCGGCAGCCAAAATCGTAACGGCGGCGTTCCGCTTCAGCGAGGCCGCCGCACGGCGCGCAGCCGGCCGCTGTCGCCGCCGCCGCAGAAGAAGCGATCGCCGCCATCGGATTCGAGCCCCGACACCCCCATGCCCGCCGGCATGTCGATCTGTTCGATCGGGGCGCCGCTGTCCGGATCGATCCGCCGCAGCGCGCTTTCCTCCCCCTCCCAGCAGCCATGCCACAGCTCGCCATCGACCCAGGTGACCCCCGTCACCATGCGGCTGGATTCGATCGTGCGCAGGATCGTGCCCGTTTCGGGATCGATGCGATGGATCCTGCGCGCGCGATACTCGCCCACCCACAGGGACCCTTCCGCCCAGGCAAGCCCCGAATCACCGCCGCCGCCGGGGGCCGGGATGGTCGCGACCACCGCGCCCGAACCGGGATCGATCTTCTGGATGCGGTCCTCGGCGATCTGGAACAGATGCCGTCCGTCGAACGCGGTTCCGGCATGCGCGGGGACCGGGATCGCGCGCGGCAGTTCGCCGCTCTCGGGATCCAGCGCCTGCAGCCGTTCCCCCGCCCCGAACCACACGCGTTCGCCGTCATAGGTGACGCCGTGCACCGCCTCCACATCCGGGAACGGGCCATATTCGCGGATGATCTCGGCCTCTGATCGTTTCATGTCTCGCCATCCTCCAAACTGATGATCGGTCCTAACCGACTGGCAGCGGCCCCGGGAGTAACAAGCTTGTCGTGAAGCCGATGGCGGGCGGCGTCATCCAGCGGCGCGCGCGGCCACGGCCGACCGGCCGCGCCTTGCCCGCCGCCGCCAGCGCATCGAGCGCGCGCTGCACCGTGCGCTGGCTCGCCCCCAATGCGAGCGCGAGCGCGGAGCTCGACCAGGCCTCTCCATCCGCCAGCAGCGCCAGCACCGCGCGGTGATCGTCGTCGATCGGCGGCGCCAGCACGACCACCCGGCGCGTACCGTGCGGCCGCAACGCGAACCCGCGCCCGGTCGCGCTGATCCCGGCCAGCGCCGAGAGCGCGGCACGCAGCCGGCCGATCTCGACGCGCAGCCGCGCGCGATGCGATTCATCGGCGTGACGCGCGCCGAATGCGCCCTTGAGCAGCGCTTCGCGCGACACATCGTTCGGCCATGCTTCCCCCAACAGGCGGGCAAGCGCGAACAGGATCGGCCGCGTCGCCAGCGTGGCGACGCCGCCTGGATCGCGTAACGCATGGCGGCACGCATCGATGACGAGCACATCCGAAGCGAACAACGCCTCCACCTCATCCAACCGCATCACGCGCGCCTCGCCGCCGGTGATCAGCCGTGCCGCCGGCCGGTCGAGGCTGCGCACCGCGCTCTCGACCTCGGCGGTCAGCGCCGGAATATCGGCCGCATCCGCCGCGCGCCTGGCCCGCGCCAATGCGTCGCGCGCGCGTCCGGTCTGGAGACGGCGGAGCGCGATCCCGGCGACGACCAGCGCATGCGCGGCCAGCGAGGCGGGCGGCAAGGGCGCGGGATCGAATCCGGCAAGCAGATGCTCGGCCGCCTCGATCCGGCCGATGAGCAGAAGGCGCTGGATCTGGAGATGGCCCGCATGCGCGGCGTTGACCGGATCGCCCCGCGCCGCGAGCGCCAGCCGCGCCGCGTCGAGACGCTTCACCGGCCAGTTCAGATCGCGCGAGACCAAGGCGATCTCCGCCTCCGCGACCACGCAGCGTGCCCGCGCCACCGCCTGTTTCGAACCGAAGCCGCGCTCGGCGCCCCGCAGCAGGGCGGTGGCGCGCGCATATTCGCCGAGCTGCGCCATGGCGATGCCGCGCAACGCCAATGCCGGCGCATCGTCGCGCAACGCGACGCGGTTCAGCGCGCCGATCGCATCGCCCACCGCCAGCGCGCGCGCCGCCGCGGTGATCAGCGAATCCATGCCGGTCGCGTCCACCCTGTCATCGGCCCGGTGGTAATCCGAAGCCCGTGAAGCGACAACCGATGGACGTGGCGCTTGCGTAACGGCGCCACATCCGATCTATCTGCGGAAACAGGATAAATCAGCGGGGAGGACAAGCATGGCGGCGGGGCAGGCCTCGAAACCGGGGCTGCAGAAACGGCACATCGTGGTGCTGATGTGCGCGATCGCGACCTTCATCTGCTATATCGACAGGGTCAACATCTCGGTCGCGATCATTCCGATGGCCGAGGAATATGGCTGGTCGGGCACCACCAAGGGGCTGGTGCTGTCCTCCTTCTTCATCGGCTATATGGCGGCGATGGTCCCCACCGGCTGGCTCGCCAACCGGATCGGCGGACGGCTGCTGCTGGGCGGCGCGCTGATCGCCTGGTCCGCCTTCACCTTCCTGACCCCGATCGCGGGTTCGATCTCGCTCGCGGCGCTGATCGCCACGCGCATCCTGATGGGCGCGGGCGAGGCGGCGAGCTTCCCTGCGATCTACAATCTGCTCGCGCGCTGGATGCCGGGGCCCGAAAAATCGCGCGCCGCCGCGATCAACCTCACCGGCATCCCGATGGGCACGATCTTCGCGCTGCTCGTCACCGGCTGGCTGATCGAACATCATGGCTGGCAAAGCGTCTTCTACGCCTTTGGCGGGCTCGGCCTGGTCTTCGCGGTCTTCTGGTTCCGGCTGATCCATGCGCGGCCGGCGGTGCATCCGACGATCAGCGCGGAGGAACGCGCGCTGCTCGCGCCGATCGAGGCGGAAACGGGCACGGTGCGCCAGCCGATCCCGTGGCGCGTGCTGCTGTCGCACAAGGCCGTCTGGGCGCTGATCATCAATCATTTCTGCAACAACTGGACACTCTACCTGATGCTCGCCTGGCTGCCGAGCTACTTCCGCGACGTGCAGCACATGTCGGTCGCCGGATCGGGCCTGTTCGCGATCGGCCCCTGGATCAGCCAGTTCGTGGTCGGCAATGCCGCCGCCGTCGTCGCCGACAAGATGATCGCGCGCGGCGCGGACGTGACGCGCGTGCGGCGCATCATGCAATGCGGCGGGCTGCTCGGCAGCGCGGCCTTCTTCCTGCTCGCGCTCCAGGCGACGACGCCGGCGATGGCGCTGTTGTGCATGTGCGGCGCGCTGGGCGTCGGCGCGCTCGCCTTCGCCGGCTTCGCGGTGAACCATCTCGACATCGCGCCACGCCATGCCGACGTGCTGTGGGGCATCACCAACACCGCCGGCACCCTGCCCGGCATCATCGGCGTCGCGGCGACCGGGCTGCTGCTCGACCTGACCGGCGGCTATACGGCGACCTTCCTGCTCGCGGCGGGGGTCAATGTGCTGGGCGCGGTGATCTGGCTGGCCTGGGGCACGGGGCGCCGGATCATCGACTGATCCGGCGCCTGCGCGCCTCCATCATTCGCAGCGATGGAAGCGCCCGTCGCTGGCGCGATAGCTGTCGGTCCGCTCGTCATAGTTGCCGTAGCGGTCGATGCAGTGGCGGCGGCGTTCGCGCAGTTCCTTCTTCTTCTTGCCGTCCTTCGCGACCGCCGCGATCACGCCGCCGATGATCGCCGCACCGACCACGCCCGCGACGACGCCCTCTGTCCTGGCATCGTTTCGCCGATCGCGCTCCCTTTCGCGTTCGTGATGACGCCAGGCGCGCCGGTCGCGATCGCGCCGGCCCTCGCAGCGCGCCCGGTCGCGCCCGTGCAGGCGGTCGCAGCGATCGAAGGACGGCTCCATCGGGCGGGGCGGCGGGCGATGGCTCCATCGCCGATCCTGCGAATCCTGCGCATGCGCCACGGAAACGGACGGTACGGCGTCGGCAAGCCAGGCGAACGCGCCGATTGCCAGCGCGCATCTTCTCAAACGAGCGACCATGTCTCTACTCCGAACTGGCGGCCAAGCGGGCCGCGCTCCGAAGACAACATGACGGACATTGCGGGGAATTGGCGCCGGCCGCCGGGCCGCCCTGAAAGCGGGTTCAGCAGCCGGATGCCGGCTTCTCGAAACCGTCGATCAGCCACCCTTCCGCCGCGCGGCGCGCGTAGAAGGTGTAGAAGCAGCGCTGGGTTTCCGTCGTCGACGGCGCGAATTCGGTCGTGATCTCCTGCCGGGGCCTTCGCCTCCCCTTTTCCTCGACGGTCGTCGTCGTCGCGCCGAAGGCGGTGACGGTGCTCTCCTCAAGCCATTGATAGGCGCGGCGCCCGCCCGGCAGGTCGCGTACATCGACGGGCGGGCCATATCTGGCCATCACCGCTTCCGGCGGGCGGCCGACATAACCGCGCATGATATCGGCCGAGCAGCCCGCCAGCACCGATATCGCCAGTAGCAGGGCGGCGGGCACGGAAAGACGGGTCGGGCTGTGGCGTTTCATGAAACCTCGCGATCGGATCGATCGCGGCAGCCAACGCCATCTGCATTGCGTCAGGCTGGCAGCGATCGCGTCGCCGCGAGAAATTCGAGCCGCATCGTCGCGCCACCGTCGGGGGCGTCCGACACCTCGATCCGCCCATGATGCCGGTTCATCACCTGCCGCACCAGATTGAGGCCCAGCCCTGCCCCGGTCGACCGCGCGCGCAGCCGATAAAAGGGCTCGAAGATCCGCTCGCGCTCATGATCGGGAATGCCGGGCCCATTATCCTCCACCTCGACGGCGCAGCCCTGGACGCGGATGACGACATGGTCGCCGCCATGCTCGATCGCGTTGCGGACGAGATTGCACAGGATGCGTTCGATCGCACCGGCATCGCCCCAGACCGGCGCGTTGCCCAGGTCTATCACCTCGACCTCGCAGCCATTGGCGATCAGGATCGGCGCGAGATCGGCCGCGACGGTCTGCGCGATTAGCCCCAGATCGACACCGCGCGACAGCGACACGCCCTTGTCGATCCGCTGGAGATCGACGAGCTGCTCCGCCAGCGTGCCGAGCCGGCCGACATCGCGCCCCAGCCGGTTCACGATCCGGGCATCGTCCAGCCCCTCGATCTTGGCCTGCAGGATCGCGATGGGCGTGCGCAGCTCGTGCGCCGCATCGACGACGAAGCGCTGATGCCGGTCATATCCCTCGTCAAGCCGGTGCAGCGCGCCGTTGATCGCCCGCACCAGCGGAATCACCTCCGCCGGGATATTCTCTTCGGCGAGCCGGTATCCGCGCCGATCGGTATCGATCAGCTCGGCTTCGCGGGCGACGGTCGCCATGCCGGCAAAGGCCCTGCTCACGATCCACGGGATCGCGATCACGGTGATAACCGCGAGCAGCGCCAGGATCGGGATCATCAGCAGGTTGGAGAGGAACAGCACGACGAAGGTCAGGCTGAACAGCCGGCCTTCGCCAAGCACGGTGAAGCGCCCCGCCGGCCCGTCGGCCTTCCGGATGACCGCCGAAAGCTCCGATGGTTCGCCCAGATCGCGAATGTCGGCGAAGCCCACGCGATCGAGCTGCCGGCCGAGCGCCCGATAGGGTTCGGGCACGACGCCGGCCTGGATGATCTCGCCGCGGCCGCTGCGCGCAACGAACCAGTAATCGGGCACGGCGGCGCGCAGCGCCCTCATCTCGTCGGTTTCCCTCAGTTCCAGCCGGCCATCGGGCCGCCGCGCGATCGCGCGCGCCGCGATATCGGTGATCTGGGGATCGACCAATGCGCCGCCCGTGTCCGCGCGGATCAGGAACGCGACAAAGGCCAGGCCGAACATGAACAGCACGACGATATGGAACAGCAGAAGCTGGACGATCAGCCGGCGCTTGAGCGATCGCGGCCTGCGGCGCTTCATGACGCGCGACGGAGGAGGTAACCGACGCCCCGGATCGCGTGGATTTCCACTCCCGCCCCGGATTCCGCCAGCTTCTTGCGCAGCCGCGATATGTGCGAATCCAGCGTGTTCGACTGGATCTCGTCGTCGAAGCCATAGACCGCCTGTTCGAGCGCGGGGCGTAGCACGGTGCGCCCGCGCCGCCGCATCAGCGCGGCCAGCACGCGCAATTCACGGCGCGGCAGGTCCAAGCGGATATCGCGCACATGCGCCTCGTCATGCGCCATGTCGTAGATCAGCTCTCCCAACTGGACCTGTTCGGCGGCCAGGGTCGCGGGGCGGCGGCGCACCGCCCGGATCCGCGCGAGCAATTCCTCCATCGCGAAGGGCTTGGCGAGATAATCGTCCGCGCCGTGATCGAGGCCGGAAACCCGATCGGCGATGTCGCCGCGCGCGGTGAGCACGATCACCGGCACGCCGGGATTGCCGCGCCGCAATTCGGGCAGCAGCGAAAGCCCCTCGCCATCGGGCAGGGTCCGGTCGAGCAGGACGAGATCGTGGTCGCCATCGATCGCGGCCTCGCGCGCATCGGCGAAGCTGTGGACATGATCGACGACGAAGCCCTCGCGCTCCAGCACCGAACGAAGCGCCGCCGCCATTTCCATCTCGTCCTCGACCAGCAATATCCGCACCAAGGCTGCTCCGTTTTCGTTGATTGAGCCGTATCGGGGACGACAGGCCGTCGCGCCGCCGCCGGGGCCAGGCCCAGGGCCGATCCGGGACCGGATCGACCCTGGGCATTTCGCCGGCGGGCGAGTCCGCCCGCCTCGAAATCGCTGCATTTACTCACCGCGATTTCCAAGCCGGCGGGCGGGTCCGCCCGCCTCGAAATCGCTCTAGAGACTCAAATCGCTCTAGAGACTCATCGACATTCCAAGCTGGGTGCGCGACGCGCGCAGACCGTCACGGTAATTGACGCGGTTATATTCGGCACGGACGAAGATGCCCGGCGCGATCGCGGTCTCGATGCCCCCGCCATACAGCAATCCGCTCTCGGTGGCACCGGTGCGGATGTCCTTGACCGTGGTCGCCACGAAATCGGTCTTCTCCCGCACCCGCAGCCAGCTATATCCGACGCGGCCGTAGAGCAGGACAGTGTCCGCCGGCAGGATGCCCGCGCGGCCCGAGACATCCCAGCTCCAGCCGGGCGTGAGCGAATATTCGCCCGTGGCGCTTTTGGCGCGCAGCCGCTTGCCGCCCCGGCCGAGCCCGGCTTCGGCGCCGATGACGAGCATATGCCCCAGCTCCATGTCGAAGCCGGCATGACCGCGATAGCCGAAGCCCGCCCGGTCCCTGTCGATGGTGGTGCCGATGCGGGTGAGCGGATATTCCGCCTCGTGCGAACGATAATCCGCCGACACCCCGATCTTCATGCCGCTGAAGCTGCCTTCATCCGCGGATTGCGCGAAGGCGCCCGCAGGCACCATCGCGCATACTGCCGCAACAAGAATTCGACTCTTCATCTGTCATTCCTTCACTGTACCTTGATCGGCCGCTCGCATCCGAGGCGGCGGCCGCCAGCCTCTTCCACCCGTTGCGTTGCCGCGGCATTGCGCGCGGTCGATCGGTGCGCGCACCGGATGTTGCCACTGTGAAACGAATGGATAAGATGGCCGTCTGAGGATCGGCATGGCGATCACGACGCACGGCGACCGGAAATATCATAGAAGCGAACGGCTGAGCAGCGCGGAGGCCTGGCCGTCGCTGCGCGTCGAGCATCGACGGCTGGAGGGCGGCGCGCAAACGGCGGTCACCCCCGAATGCACGGAGATCGTGCTGATCCTGTCGGGGCAGGCACAGGTGGGCCGCACCGGCGACGGCAATGCGCAGGAGGGTATCGCGCGGCCGGGCACGAGCTGGATCGTGCCCGTGGGGACGGATGAAAGCAGGATCGAGCTTTCGGGTCCGGTGGAGAGCCTCCACCTGTTCCTGCCGCCCACGCTGATGGAGACAAGCGCGCTCGCCGATTACGATATCGACCCGGCCAAGACCCGGCTGGCCTATGCCGGCGGTTTCGCGGACGCGACGCTGCAACAGATCGGATCCGCCTTCCGATCGATGCTCGATCGCCCGCCGCAACCGACCGATCGCCTGTTCATCGACGGCATGCAGGTGGCGCTCGCCGGGCACCTGATCGGGAATTACACCGTCGATCGCTGGCAGCCCGCCGCCAGGGCGCCTTCGCTCGATCAGAAGCGGCTGAAGCGCGTGCTGGACTTCATCGAGGCGCGGATCGCCGAAGATGTCACGCTCGACGATCTCGCGGCCGAAGCCTGCCTCAGCCCGTTCCACTTCTCCCGCCTGTTCCGGGACGCCACGGGGCTTACGCCGCATCGCTACATCACCGATCGGCGTGTCCAGGCCGCCCGGCACAAACTGGCCCTTGCCCATTCCTCGCTGGTCGAGATCGCGCTCGACACCGGCTTCGGTTCGCAGGCGAATTTCATCCGCGTGTTCCGCAAGGCCACCGGCCTGACCCCCGGCCAGTATCGGGAACTGCATCTGCGATAGACGGCCGCCGATCCGCACATCGGCAAGATCGGTTCAAGAGCAAGATCTGCGCATCACTCCGCAGGATCTGGAAATACCGGCCCGCGCCCGCCGCCTAAACCTGCCTCATCGGACGGGAACACCATCCCTTCCGATCCTCGCAAGGCAGGAGAAACACCATGATCACCACCGATGCCGCCCGCACCATCATCGCCGCCGGCGAGGCGCGGGCCACTGAAATCGGCGTTCCGGTCAACCTCGCGGTTCTGGACGCCGGCGTGAACCTGAAGGCCTTCGCCCGCATGGACGGCGCCCTTCTGGGGTCGATCGACATCGCTCTGGGCAAGGCCCGTACCGCCGCCCTGTTCGGCATGCCCACCGAAGCGATCGGCGAGTTCTGCAAGCCCGGCGGCACTTCGCCCGGCCTGGAACAGACCAATGGCGGCCTGGTCGTCTTTGCCGGCGGCCTTCCCATCCGGGATGCCCAAGGCACGCTGATCGGCGCACTCGGGATTTCCGGCGGCGCGGTCGCCCAGGACCTCGACATCGCCAGGGCCGCGCTCGCGGCGCTCGGCAACTGACCACCAACCATCACAGCCAACTCAACCCATCAAATCGAAAGGACATCATCATGACCACCAAGACGATCCTCATCACCGGCGCAGGCTCTGGCTTCGGCAAGGGCGCCGCCATCGGCATGGCCCGGAACGGCCACACCGTCATCGCCACCGTCCAGGTCTCCTCGCAGGTCACCCCGCTGCGCGAGGAAGTGGAGGCCCTGGGCCTGGAGGACCGGGTTCGCGTCGAGCGGCTCGACCTGACCGATCCCTACGACATCCGCCAGGCGCAGAGCTGGGACTTCGACGTGCTGTGGAACAATGCGGGCATGGGCGAAGCCGGGCCGGTCTGGGAGATCCCGGTGGATCTGGTTCGCAGGAATTACGAGGTCAACGTGTTCCTGCCGCTGGTGCTGACCCAGGGCGTCGTCCAGAAATGGGTGCGCGAGGGCAAGCAGGGCAAGGTGGTCTTCACCTCGTCGATGGGCGGGCTGTTCACCCCGGCCAACTGGGGCACCTATGTCTCGACCAAGCATGCGCTGGAAGCGTTCGCCGAGGCGATGCAGCAGGAACTGGCCGCCTATGGCATCAAGGTCCAGACGATCAATCCCGGCGCCTATTACACCGGCTATAACGAGACGATGGCGGACAATCCGTTCCGCTGGCTCGACGACGAGAAGAACTTCACCAAGCGCGCCGATCTGCGCAAGGGCTTCGACGATTTCTTCGCCACGCCCGAAGGCAAGATGGACCCGCAGGAGATGATCGATCGCATGATCGAGATCGTCCCCGCCGACGAAGGCAAGTTCCGCAACGTCGTGCCCCAGGTGATCGAGGACATGCTGAAACAGCACCAGCTCGACGCCTGGGAAAACCGGATCTGATCCCCGCTGCCGGGGCGGCTTACCCAGCCGCCCCGGATCTTTCGAAAGGAACCATGCCATGCTCGCCCATCTGAAATCCCGCACCCGCCGGATCTACGACGCCGCACTGGGCGTCGGCGCCACCGCGCTGGCGCTGTTCGCATTGCGGCCCACGGCCCTGGCGCAAACGCCGACCGAGACCGAGAAGCGCAACCGCCATGCCGTCCAGTCGAGTTTCGACGCCTGGCGCGCCGGCACCGGCAGCCCGTTCGACCTGCTCGCCGACGATGCGCGCTGGACGATCGAGGGCCATTCGGTCGCGTCGAGGACCTATCCCAGCAAGGCGGATTTCATGCGGGAGGTGATCCGGCCGTTCAATGCGCGGATGCAGTCGCCGCTCAGGCCCAGCGTCCGCAATCTCTATGCGGACGGAAACACCGTCGTCGCCTTCTTCGACGCGCGCGGCACCGCCCTGGACGGCAAGCCATATGTCAACACCTATGCCTGGTTCCTCGACATGCGGAACGGCCGGATCATCAAGGCCTCGGCCTTTTTCGACGCCATCGAATTCAACGAACTCTGGGCCCGCGTCGCGCCGGCCCCTGCCAATTGAACGGAAAGGACACCCGTCATGAAAACCTGGTTCATCACCGGCGCGTCACGCGGCTTCGGCGCGCGGATCGCCGAACTGGCACTGGCGCGGGGCGACGCCGTCGTCGCGACGGCGCGCAACCCGCAACGCGTGACCGAACGGCTGGGCACGCATTCCAGGCTGCTGGCGATCGCGCTCGACGTCACCGACGAAGCGCAGGCAAAGGCCGCGGCGGACGCCGCCATCGCACGGTTCGGGCGGATCGACATATTGCTCAACAATGCCGGTTTCGGCCTGCTCGGCGCGGTCGAGGAGGCGACCGCCGGGGATGTCGAGCGCCTCTACCGCACCAATGTGTTCGGGCTCCTGAACGTCACGCGCGCGGTGCTTCCCCATATGCGGGCGCGGCGGTCCGGACGGATACTCAACATCTCGTCGATCGGCGGCTATCGCGCCGGTCCGGGTTTCGGCGTCTACAGTTCGTCCAAATTCGCGGTGGAAGGGTTGTCCGAATCGCTTCACGCCGAACTCGCCCCGCTCGGCATCCATGTCACGGTGGTCGAACCCGGCTATTTCCGTACCGACTTCCTCGACGCGACGTCGCTTTCGGTGAGTCCGCACGCGATCGCGGACTATGCCGGCACCGCGGGCGCGGTGCGGGCGCGCGCCGCCGGCCTCAACCATGCCCAGCCGGGCGATCCCGACCGGCTGGCGCGCGTGCTCGTCGAATTCGCCGATGCGCCGAACCCGCCGGTTCGCCTGCCGCTGGGCAGCGATACGGTGGCGGCGATCGAGGCGAAGCATCTCTCCGATGCCGCGATCCTCGCGCAGTGGCGCCCGGTTTCGATCTCGACCGATTTTCCCGGCGCCTGAACCCGATGCGAGCGGCCGCGACGGTGCGGCCGCTCAATTTTCCGCTTGGAACCGGGCGGCATCCTGCCCAAGAGCATCCCGTCGATGACGGAACGAAGGCGGATCCCAGGATGAAGGCGATGTTCTACGATGCGTTCGGGCGGACGCCGACGATCGAAACCCTGCCCGATCCGGAGCCTGGCGAAGGCGGCGTGGTGATCGAGGTCGGCGCGACGGGCATCTGCCGCAGCGACTGGCATGGCTGGATGGGGCATGATCCCGATATCGGCCTGCCGCACGTGCCGGGCCATGAGCTTGCCGGCCGCATCGTCGCGATCGGTCGCGACGTCCGGCGCTTCGCCATCGGAGACCGGGTGACGGTGCCGTTCGTTTCCGGCTGCGGCCGCTGCGGAACCTGCCATTCGGGCAACCAGCAGATCTGCCCCAGCCAGTTCCAGCCGGGCTTCACCCATTGGGGATCCTTCGCCCAATATGTCGCGCTGGATTTCGCCGACACCAATCTGGTGGCGCTGCCCGACAGCGTCGACGACGCCACCGCCGCCAGCCTGGGATGCCGCTTCGCCACCTCCTTTCGCGCCGTCGTCGATCAGGCCCGGTTGAAGCCGGGCGAATGGATCGCCGTCCATGGCTGCGGCGGTGTCGGCCTGTCCGCGATCATGATCGCGGCGGCACTGGGCGCGCATCCGATCGCGATCGACCTGGCGGACGACAAGCTCGCCTTCGCCCGCGAATGCGGCGCGGTCGCGACCGTCAACGCCGCCGATGTGCCGTCTGTCGTCGAAGCCGTGCGCGAGATCACGGGGGGCGGCGCGCATGTGTCGATCGACGCGCTGGGGCATCCGACGACCTGCTTCAACTCGATCCAGAATCTGCGCCGGCGCGGCCGGCATGTGCAGATCGGCCTGATGGTCGGCGACGAAGCGACGCCCAGGATCCCGATGGCGCAGGTGATCGGCCACGAGCTGGAGATCTATGGCAGCCACGGCATGCAGGCATGGCGCTACGACGCCATGCTGGCGATGCTCGAATCCGGCAGGATCGCGCCCGGCGCGTTGATCGGCCGGCGCATCGCGCTTGCCGAGGGGATCGACGCGCTCACCGGCATGGGCACCTCCGACGCGGTCGGCCTGAGCGTCATTACGGACCTGGGCTGAAAGCCGTTCGCCGTCCCGGTCAGCGCCCCATGAAGAGGGAGGCCACCGACTGTTCCTGAAGGCTCGCGACGCCATCCCGGTTCGCGTCGGCCATGTCGAACAGTTGAAGCGGCCGGGCCTGCGCTTCCTCCGGCGTCACGCGGCCGTCGCCATTTGCATCCGCGCGCTCGAACCAGCGGCGGCCGATATAGCCGAGCCCCGCGCCGGTCCTGTCGCCCTGGGCCGCGCGATAGGCCTCATACTCCCTGGGATCGACATGCCCGTCGCGATTGACATCCATCTGCGCGAATTGCCGCTTCACGAAAGCGACCACCTCCGCCCGCTTGATCGGACGCTCCCCCAGCGCGATCGCCGACTGCGCGGCCGTGGGCGACGCGAACAGGGCTGGAGCGCCGATACACAGCGCGATGGCGGCGATAATCCGGATCATGCGTCATTCCTTCTGAAAGGCGCACATTGATCGCCCATGGCTGTCGGCAATGTGAATGATCCGGCATGGGTGCCGTTTTGGTCGCAACGCCCATACGTCCACGCGGCATCCGCAGGTCGGCCTGATTCCACCAGCTTGGGAAGCGCAAAAAGGTGCTGCTGCTTAGATGACTCGAACACCTGACCCTCGCATTACGAAGGCCTCTCCAGAATTTGCGAAGTACGTTGGTTTTCTGCGGTTTTCAGGCTGTAATGGCAGGTAGATTTGGCTTACCCACGCCAGACCCAAACTGGCCCGCGTACGCCTCTGGGCGTTTTCCTACTGAAAGCGCTTTGGCCCAATGAAAATCGAAAATCCGACCTGCGCTGGACCTGCGATGCCTCATCCGGCACCTTGGCTTTGCACTTGGGAGCCTGTCACTTCGTAGCGATTTGAGCCGCCTCGACGCGGAATGTTTCCTTCACAAACGCGCGCGCCGCAGCCTGGGTCCGAAACACATCGTCCAGCATTTCACTCGACACGAGAGGATAGCCCTGCGAATTGAACCGCGTTGTGCGCACGGTAACCCTGAAAGCTCCGTCTTCATCCTTCGACAAAAGATAGGGGCGGACGACCTTTGACGACATAAAGTTTCTCCGAAACTATGAGCCTGAGAATCTGATCGACTCCGACGCGAGTCGTTTAGCCGCCAGCCAAATGACGTGAGGCGGATACTGTTCGTCCCCGCTATCCACGCTGACGACTTCCAGTTCGAAACCCGCCGTCCGAAGCCTTTCCGAAAAAGCATCGTCAGGATATGCCGACCAGACCGCGAGCATGCCGCCCGGCCTGAGTGCGGCATAGGCTGCCTTGAGTCCCCAGTTGCAGTAAAGCCGCTCATTGGCTTCGCTTACGAGGCCATCCGGACCATTGTCGACGTCAAGCAGGATCGCGTCGAACTTGGAGCGACTTTCCACGATCATATCGTGCACATCCCGAACCTCGATCGACACTCGCGGATCTCCGAGTGAATCCCCGAACATGTGGGCGAGAGGACCGCTGGCCCAAGCCACAACCTTCGGAACGAGTTCAGCTACGACTATGGTCGCAGTGGAAGGCAACACGGAGCGCGCGGCGGCGAGCGTGAAGCCCATGCCCAATCCACCGACCAGTACACGATCAACACGTGCTCCCAACCGATCGAAGACGAGCGTCGCCAGGGCCCTTTCTGAATGATAATCCCAGCTACCCATCAATTGCTCGTCACCAAACAGAATTTCATAATCCTGCTCGTGACGAAGAAGATGCAAATAGCCGCCGCCGGGGATGGCGGCAGTGTCGATGATCACCCCCCATGGTGTCGGGTCTTCCTCGCACGCACCGTCCGGCCTGGACAAAGCCAGGCTCACATGCCGATCCCGCAAAAAGGAAGGCATCCGTCGCGTCCGCGACAGCCATAGTCAAAAATATCGATTACCTCAGATTTGGATTGAGCACCGCTGACGACCGCTGCGTACAGCGCACTCAGACTGTCGCGCACCCTTGGTCAGGATTTTCACTCAGTCCAGCAAGCAGCTTTTCGGACGCCGCCTCTATACGCGCTTTCTCCGCGCGCTCGCTGCGAGCCGCAAAAGCCGCCCACGTATCAGCGGCGCGCTGACAGCGCTCGCGAACATTTTCAAGCGTCGCGTTATCGGCAGCAATTTGCTGCAGAGCCGCCTGCTCCTGGTAGAACTGCAAAGACAACATGACGCCTCCTGATCCCCTGAAAAACTGGCGGAGATCCTGAAACCTCCGCCGGTCGAGCATCCTCAGGCAGCCTGCAGGTTCACCGCCGAAGTTTTGCCACGACGATCCGTCTCCAACTCGTAGGAGATACGCTGGTCCTTATCGAGCGTGCGCATTCCGGCGCGCTCGACAGCGCTGACGTGCACGAATGCGTCATTGCCGCCGCTCTCCGGCGCGATGAAGCCAAAGCCCTTGTCAGCATTGAAGAATTTAACGGTTCCGGTGATCATATGGATATCCTTTATCCCATGCGTGACGGGCATGCGCCAACAGCGGCACATCCCGGCGTCGTGAGGCTAGAAAGGGACAAAGGGGAGCCAATAGCGGCCCGATATCCGTCGCAGGCGACGTCAGCTCCTTAAATCATAGGGCCAATCCGAAAAAAAGATAGCCCGACGGCAAGAGAACCCGAAAAAAATTCTAAAAAAAATAAATTTGAAGCGCGCAAGCAGATACGCGGCGTCATTCGGATATCCATGAATTCATCACATCATCATGATTTTGGCATGATCATCAAAGGTCCAGATATCAACTGCATATGCTGTGCGAATAATATCGAATATTCGAAATGAATACAGGCTGGTGTGCTCGATCATTGGCAACGGATTGCATCACCAGAGACAGTGGCCAACTTCCTGGGGATCGCCGTGAAGCACGACATCAGGTATCGCCGACCAGCGTTTCCGCACGACCGGCTGACAGCGAGCTTCAGCGAGAAATCGCATTCTACAAGACGACGATACGGCGTGGTCAGGATGTGATCGCCGAGGTGAAATCGCGCTGGCGCTACGTTGATTTTACCGCCCGTAGCCCGACGCGGGTTTCCGATGAAATCGTCCGCTCCCCGAAACTGCTTCCGCCTCAGTCCGGAAGTCATAAGCGATGCATTGCGCTGGATTGTATTATCAAGTCCTGCCGAAGCGCCATGACAGGTCGCAGGATCGGTCGAACCACTGCCCTGGACACAACTGCGGGCGGGAAACCTGCATGAATACAGCCCAAGCTCGACTCGCCGTATTGCTCACCATCTGCTATCAGCGGACATCGTTGAAACCGACCGAGCACGTCAGCGACCGGGAGCATCTGCAAAGCTCTCGCTTGAAATAGGTTAGGCGCAAGCGCCGACCGCGTTGACGGAGCGTCAGTTGCATAAGCCAGAAGCCCAGTTGGGCGACCTTTTATGTTCATGCGGGGCGAAGGGCCACGCGCGATGGTCACAGAACAGGGATTCCGTTGGCACAAGGGGCGAGGTTGTCCCTGTTGCCTTCCTGATCATCGGACGGTTCACGCTGGCCGTGAGTCGCGGAGGCGTCCCACCGCTATATCGCTGCGGCCGTTGTGACCGCTCCTCCATGGCCATGCCTCGCGACTGGCCGGATCAGGGTCACGCGAACGATTCCTGAGCCATCCGCGCCGACAATGATCTCGGCCTGACAGGTTTTTGGTAAGGATGGGAGCAAGGCAAGCGACCATCAGTTCGACTCGGAGCCGTTCTCCGGCCCCATCAACTGGATCAGCTTTTCAGCGATATCACCCCAGAAGATCAGGGCATCTTCATCACCTAGCCTTCCAAAATGATGGACCCGTTCCTCGACAACATCTCCGACGCGACCACCATGCTGCGCCAGAAGCCTGACAGCGAAAGCCCATCGCTCCTGATCGTCTACGCGCGACAAGCTGGCAGTGAAAGCTGTTGAGACGCCTGAGCAGTCCGCTTCACCTTGCGCTCCGCCAATCGCAGCCAGGTTTCTGCAGCCTCCACATAAATCCGTGCGCGGTTCGGCACTTTTTCGGCCTCCGCTTGGCGCATTGCCGTGCGGGCACGCGCAATGAGATCTTCGCGCGTCTCCCGAGTCTGGCTGACGCCTCTCATCCGATTTGCCCTTGGGCGATGGGCGCATCGATCAGCCTCGCATAATGCTTCGCGAAAGTCATATGGGTGAGGCGGACCGCTGGATCTTCAGCTCGTTCGGCAGCTTCACGACACTCGCGTTCGCGTCGCGAGAGATAATCGTAATGATTTTCCTGGGACATAAGGAGCCTCCGGCTTTCACAAGCGGCGGCTCAACAAAATTACCGTCATTCGGCATCAGCTTGTGGGGAACAGCGACACCGATGAAGGGATGATACATGATTTTTACCGATGAGTCCTAATCCAAATCAAAATATATTCATATCATCGGAATTTCTTTTATTTTTTTGGTCTTCCACTGATATTTCGCTTCAGCACCACGAAACTTGACCGGGACTCGACGACAAATCGTCATCATCACCCCGATGTCCGAATCAATGAGTCGATATCAGGACGACCGATGCACTCAATCTGTTTCGCCTGGTTTAGGCCGTGAACTCATAAATTGAAAAGACTGGGTTGGTCGCCGTCATCGAGTGGACAGGCGTGCGCTTCGTGCGCAAAGTGAAGACATGAAAAAGCTGGCTGCAATCTATGAACGGAAGGGGAAGC
>NZ_JAINVV010000003.1 GCF_019880585.1 Sphingomonas colocasiae | reverse complement strand
ACTCCGGCGACCAGCGCCACAGAAGCAAGTTTCCAGTCATTCAGCCCCCTTTGGGCCAAGGCATAGCGTCTGCACGCCTCATTTGCACGTGCTCTCACCAGTCGCCTTTATGGGTTCACAGCCTAAAAATACTTGGACAGGAAGGATTGCATCTGATTTAGGGTATACAGTAGTTGATGGACCTTTTGATGGTTATGGTTGTACAAAATTTGTATTTTTGAAACCGAAGGAGGATTGATGTGGATTTTGAAAAAATTCTATCCGGTTATCGACCATCAGATATTTTCAAGAAGTATCTCACTGAGAATCCTGGATCTTCAGGAGGTGAAATGGGAATGGATTTTTTTGCGGCTTTTCCAGAGGTGGACAGGTCATTTCAGAGTGTGATCTGGAACTGGAAAGGGGCGATAAAAAAAAGAAGGCCGGGAATTTCGGATGAGGTGTTCGATAAAGAAACGATAATATGTCTCAAAGAGGCTGGATATTTTGTTTTAAAAGACAAGTAGTTGCTGTTTGGAGCTGGGCGTGAAAGCCTTAGGTGATCGTGCTCGATATGGTGCTTAGTGCTATCCGTCGTTTGGAGGCGTATGGTGTAAAAGTCAAAGGTATAAGAGGGTATTGGATCAAAAATGATCGCAGTGATAATTTTAAAGAATACAATAAAAATATAGATTTGGGAATGTCTCCAAAGGAATCTACTTTAAATGCATGGAATGGAAGAATTTCAAAAGATCTTGGGTATGGATTGGTTGGTGAGCCGATATATGTAACAGGAAATATTTTGGTTGTGTTATCAAAATAAGGATTGTTTTATAATGGGGTTTGCAGAAATTTTATCCGGTCATATGCCATCAGATATATTTAAGGAATATGTATTAAAAAATCCGGGAATAAATAGGCTGGATCTGGGTCTGGATTTTGACAAATTTTTTCTTGGGCTTGATGGGCTCTCTCAGATTGTAGTTCGGAAATGGAAAGATGGGGTGCTCGATGATAATGAGTTTGATGAAGTTATGATCTATATTCTTAAAAAGGTAGGATATATAAAATAGTATATTTTAAATTGCTGTGGCATGTGCGGTAATTCCTAAATCTTCGGTTTTGGCTCGCGTTTTCGAGGTTTGAGGGTGCGCTATTGTGCAACGGTGCGTCCGAAGATATCGTCGTGGTTGACCAGAAGAGCGGCATTCGTGGATCGTGCGACTGGGTGTGGCTGGACGTGACCGAATGGAATGATCACGCAGGGCAGTAATTACGGTGCTAGTTTACTAAATTTACGAAATAGGAGCATGTTGCACAAATGGCCCGCTTGCCCCGCCTTGTCCTGCCGGGACTTCCCTATCATGTGACGCAGTGCGGCAATCGTCGGATGCCAGGCCTTCTTCGAAGGCGGCCGAACGGGCCGGGACGGAGATCTGGTGCTGTTGCCTGATTCCCAACCATGTGCATATGATCGTGGCACCGTCCGATGAGGACGGGCTGAGCCGCGCCTTCGTGGATGCGCACTGACGCTATGCCGGGTTCATCAATGCCCGAAATCGCTGGACAGGCCATTTGTGGCAGAGGTGTTTCGGTGCGGTGGTGGTGGGCGAAGAGCATCTGCCGCATGCCGTTCGCTACGTATCGCTCAACCCCGTGCGCGCGCGGTGAGGAGGCAGCCTGGTACGGGTTGCGCCGGTCTTCGATCGCTCTGGCGCCCTTGCTGAGTTCCTGTCCGATCCTGCGGGCGATAGCGCGGCATTGCGCGCGCTGCGCAGATCGGAAACCTCTGGCCGTCCCATCGGCAATCCAGCCTGGGTCGCCGACCTTGAAGCCCGGGCTGGCCGTATTCTCACCCATAAAGGTGCGGCTCTAATTTGCATATTTAGTAAACTGGCACCGTAGTTTCCATCATCTGGTTTTGTATATTTCCAGCCATATCAAGCGCTTGATGGTTTCATACGTAATGCATCCATTGTATAGTATCGTCCAAAACGACCCACCTTCCTCTGATTTTGATTCATTTTTACAGGTTGTGTCGCGATAGTGAATCCATTTTCTCTGCGAGGTTCGTAATTTTATTTTGTATTGATTGGGGAGATTTGACATTGTTATCTTGTAAATATTGTTAAGTTTTGTGTCGTGTAGATCGATTTCTGCTAATTGGCAGTTGACCGTGTCACTCGTCGTTTGAGACATATCTATGCAGCGGCCAAATTCTCGCGAATAGCGTGCATCGATTTCCTCCGGCGTTTGCGCGGCTGCGGGGATGGCGCAGAACAACCCGATCATCATTGCGGATAAGGTGATCGCCCGCTTCATCTTCGTTCCCTTGTTACCGGATGGCATGATCTCGATCCTCCCGCTGGGCAGTCGCTGCCCAACCGGTTTTGATGGCGGCGAGGCCGGTTGCAGGACATCAGATTAGGATCGGGAACGGATCTGTAAATATCCGACCATGTCCATTATCGATCAAAAATTCCCGGCGGTTTCTATTTACAGAGCCCGCAGAACGTGCCGGCGATCGGCTCTCTCAATCTCGCACATTGCGTGGCGGGGCATCCGGATAAGCCGTCCTGTCGATACGCAACTCCATCGCCGCCACCCGTCAATGACATTGACATCGCGATCGGGCGATGGCTGATATGTATATACATAAATGCGCGACAGGGCTGCATCGCGAGGGGGAGGCTGGAATGGGCGCTGGCGCCGGAGGGAAGGGCATCAGCGAGACCCGGACGATCGACCGGATTCCGGAAAACGAACGCCATGGCCTGCCGCGCGATCAGTTCACACTCTGGTTCGCGGCCAATCTCCAGATCACCGCCGTTGTCGATGGGGCGCTCGCCGTCGTCTTCGGGGCGGAGGCGCTGACGGCGATCATCGGCCTTGCCGTCGGCAACCTGTTCGGCGGCATCGTCATGGCGCTGCATTCGGCGCAGGGGCCGCGGCTGGGCCTGCCGCAGATGATCTCCAGCCGGGCGCAATTCGGGGTGAAGGGGGCGACGCTGCCGTTGCTGCTCGTCATCCTGATGTATCTCGGCTTTTCGGCGACCGGCACGGTGCTGTCGGGGCAGGCGATCAACCTTTTGCTCGGCGTCGAAAATCCGGCGATCGGCATGATCGTCTTCGGCGCCGCGACCGCGATCATCGCGATCTTCGGCTACCGGGTGATCCACCTGATCGGCCGGGTCGCCACGGTCATCAGCATCCTTGGCTTCGGCTATCTCGCCTGGCAGCTTTTCCGGCAGCACGATGTTTCGTCAGCCTTCGGCCAGCAGCCGGCGACGATGGCGAGTTTCCTGTTCTCCGTGGCGCTGTCGGCGGGCTGGCAACTCACCTTCGCCCCCTATGTCGCGGATTATTCGCGCTACCTGCCGTCCGGCACCTCGCCTGTGCGGACCTTCTTCTGTACCTTCCTGGGCTCGGCGATGGCGGCGCAGATCGCGATGAGTTTCGGCGTGCTCGTCGCGGCGCTCGGCGCGAAATTCCTGTCGAACCAGGTGGGCTTTCTCGGGGCGCTGGCGGGGCATGGCGCGCCGCTCGTCTATCTCGTGATCGCGTCCGGCAAGCTGACGGTGAACTGCCTCAACGCCTATGGCGGCTTCATGGCGCTGCTGACCACCGTCACCGCGTTCAACCGGCAGAGCCGCGTCTCGCCATTGGCGCGCGCGCTCTGCATCCTCGGCTTTGTCGGCCTGTCGCTCGTCATCGCGCTGCTCGCAAGCGCGAACTTCCTCTCCATATTCAAGAATTTCATGCTGTTGCTGCTGGCGGTCTTCACGCCCTGGAGCGCCGTCAATCTCGTCGATTATTATCTGATCTCGAAAGAGAAGGTCGACGTGCCGGCGCTCTACGATCCGGCGGGGCGCTACGGCGCCTATAACCGCACCGCGCTCGGCTGCTATCTGTTCGGCATCCTCATCCAGATCCCGTTCCTCAACCAGCCGCTCTATGAGGGACCGATCGCCAGTATGCTCGGCGGCGCCGATATCTCGTGGATCGTAAGCCTCGTCGTGACGGGGCTGCTCTATTACCTGATTAAACGCAATTCGCCGGCGGTGCCGGAGAGGATGATCCTCGATGGCGTGAACCGCGAAGGCGCCGATGGGCTTGCGCAATCATAGCCCGATTACTTTGCCCGATTTCGCCGGTTTCCTGCGATTTTGCGCCAGGCCGGACCGGCCTGGCGCGCATGCCGGCACTCACCCGGAGGCGTTTGCAGGTCAGCGCTCCTCCTCGATCCGCCGCAGCTTCGCGGCGGCATCCGAAAGCGCACGCATCGCGGGCGTCGGCCGCTCGAGCGCATCGAAGAAGGCGCCGAAACCGCGTTGCGCGGATGCCATGCAGGCGGCCTGGGTGCGCAGCCGCCGCGTCACGCCGCCGGGCTCCGGGCCGCCCAGATCCGGTCGATCTCCTCCGGCAGGATCGTGCCGGTCGCGGCGGTGGGAAAGCCGAGATCGACGGCGCGGCGGAAATGCCGCTCCGAATAAGGGCGGAAGGGCGACCAATGGAGCGCCCGCCGTTCCCCCGCACGTTCGGCGAAGTGCGTGGTGCCGTGGCGATCGGCATCGCTTTCATCTTCATGGACGTGCGACCAGCCGCGATGGACCCAGCCGCGGCGGGCGGAAAGGGGCGAAGGGGCGGGGGCCGCCGAAACAGCGCATCCCTGGCCGGGGGCTGCATGCGTCACGCCGCACCCGCCGGTTTGCGCCGCCGCGTTGCGGCGCGCACGGTGGCCGCCGTGCGGGTGGCGGTTGCCGCAATCTGGATGCCGGTGGTGCGTGCGCCCGTGCCGCCGCTCTTGCGCCCGGCCTTGGTGCCGGGCTTGTCCGCGCCGGCCAGTGCCGCGTCGCGCTCCGCCAGCGCCTCGCCGAGTGCGCGGCCGGCGGCGCGGGCATTGCGCGTCAGCCGCTCGATCTCGCGGTCTCGGGCCAGGATGGTGCCGGCCTGGCGGACCAGATCGCCTTCCAGCCGGCCGACCAGCGTTTCGAGCTGAACGATCCGCGCATCGCGCCGCTGGATCTTGCCGCCGCAATGCCAGCCACAAGCGAGCGCGCTGAGTGCCGCGCCCGCAAGCCCGGCGACCGGGCCGATGATGAGTGCATCCAAGATATGAACCCTTCCTGCGCCGGGATTGGCGTGGGAAGTGCTGTATGACGGATATTTCCGTCGTTCAAGTAAAATCGACGGAGATTTCCGTCGATTGCTCTAGGTCAGGACGGTCCGCATCGTCCACCGCCGCCTGTACGGCAAGCCCTGATCGCTTCGATCAGCGCCGCGCGAAGCTGCTCGCGGCGGCGGTCCCAGCGCCCGACGAGTTCGTCGGCACCAAGCCCGGGTTCCTGCCGCATCTGTTCGGCGCGGAAGGCGTTCTGGGCCTCCATATTCTCCTGATAGCAGAGCTGGAGCGCGGTCTCGGCGATGCGATCGGGGCCGTCGTCCGCCTGTTTCGCCGCCAGGCCCAGCGCATGGCCGGTCGCGCATTGCCGCAGTGCTTCGGAAAGATCGGATGCCGGCTCGGCGGAGTGGGCCGCGGGAACGGCGAAGGCAATGGCGGCGAGAGCGGCTACGACTGTGGCGGGGAATCGGCTCGGCATGGGCATCCTCGGCTCCGGGTTTTTCCGCACTATCGGGGCGGTCAAGGCTGGATGCTATTCCCGAGTGGCCCGGTTCGCGGAAGCGGGCGGTGCCGAAAGCGGCGGCGCACCGGATTGCCTATCGCGCATCAACAGCCTACCGGCCACCAACGCCCGCACGCGTCATGTGCGGACGTCGCGCGCTCGCGCATCATGTTCGATGTCGGCCCGGTGCGGCGCGACGGTGAAAGGGGAGGTTATGATGGGTTTCACACGGATCGCGCCGGCCATGGCGCTTGCGCTGGCCTGCACCGCGCCGGCGGCCGCGCAGCCGGCCCAGCCCGAGGGGCCGAGCCAGGACGCCGCCTATCATAACCGCCAGATGCTTTATCTGCTGACGCTGCCCGCATCCGAAGGCTGGCGGGCGACGGCGAGCGGCATCCGCTATCGCCGGGTGAAGGGCGACGGATCGGGCCCGCGTCCGACCGTCGCGGATGTGGTGACGATCCATTATGCCGGGCGGCTGATCGACGGCACCGAATTCGACAGCTCGATCGCGCGCGGCGAGCCCGCAACCTTTCCGCTGGGGGGACTCATTCGGGGGTGGCAGGAAGGCGTGCCCTTGATGAGCGTCGGCGACACCTTCGAATTCGCGATCCCGCAGAACCTGGCTTATGGCCCGATCGGGCGCGGGCCCATTCCCGGTGGCGCGACGCTGGTCTTCACCATCGAATTGCTCGGCATCGTCGGGCCGGAATGAGATCGGCGTCGGGTATGGCGCCATCCGACAATTCCATCCGTCATTCCGGCGAACGCCGGAATCTCCTTCGACGTAGAGCGGGAGATTCCGGCTTTCGCCGGAATGACGGGGCAGGTGTGTTTGCAGAGCTCGCTCGTCAGGTGAGCCAGACCTTGCCCGCCGGTGTGTTGAGCTGGAGGTGGATGGCGTGTCGTGCCGCGCGCACGACGGGCGTATCGATGCCCAGGCCGCGGAACACGTCCGCCAGTTGATCCGCCTGTGGGTGCGCGACCACGAACGACGCGATCGTCGCGCCCTTGGGCGAGCTTTCCGACGGATGCGGTCTGGAGCCCAGCCAGTCGATGAAGAAGGGCAGGGCGTCGTCGAACGGCGTGCCCGTCACGTTGAGCAATTCCCAGTTCACCGCGCCGCCATCGGGGCGCACGCGGCCCATCGCACGTGGGCCGGTGAAGCCAAGGCCGTTCGCGGCGATCGCCGTGCGCAGTTTCTCGAAGCGATCGGTGGCGCGCAGCGCATAGCTGACGATCCGGGATTTGCCATCGGCGATCGCCTCTCCCCAGCGCCCCCCGCCGCCGGCGCGCGCCGGCGAGAAGATCTCGAAATAGGATCCGCCGCCAAAGCTCAGCAGCGCATTATGCGGCTGTTCCCGGCCCGGCGCCTTGCCGCCCGAAACCGGCGCGATCCCGGTGAGATCGGTGATCTGCCGGACGGCGGCATCCAGATCCGGCACCGCCCAGACGATATGATCGAGGGCAAGCCCGCTCCTGGCAGGCGAGCGCTTCGCGGCATTGACGAGCGATGCGCCGCCCAGCAGGCCGGCACCCAGGCCGATCCCGGCCAGGCGGGACAGGTCGCGGCGTGAAAAGTCGTGCATGGTGAACCTCCTTATCGATCGGTGTAGTCGAGCGCGGGTTTGCGATCCCCGGCCAGCGAGACATATTTGAAGTCCGGCCCCCGGCGCTGTTCGAACTCGGCCTTGGCGGCGGTGATCGCGTCGGGCGTCAGGAACAGCTCGGCGGCGGTCAGCGCCATCGTCTTGGCGGCGACGAGGGCGCCTTTCTCGCCGATCGGGGTGCCGCTGGTCGCGGCCGCCTGCCAGCTATGCGGCGATGTGCCGCGCACGAAGGTGGCGGTGGAAAGCGACGCGGTCGGCGTCACCCAGCTCACATCGCCGACATCGGAGGATGCCGATCCCTTGCGTTCGGGGCCGAGCGGTTCGATCGCCGAAGGGTCGCTCTCGGCGATCCCGCGATCGGGATAGGTGGCGATGATCTGTTTCGCGAACGCCGCGTCCGCCGGCGTATAGGCATAGCCGCCGACGCGCGTGAGCGCGTGGTGGACGATGCGGTTGAGCGTAATATTGGGGAGCGTGTCGTAGGCGCCCGAGATCAGCTCGACCTGGACGCTCGTGCCGGTCGCCAGCGCCGCGCCCTCCGCCGCCTTCCTGATGCGGCCCCAGATATCCTTGACCACCGCGGCATCGTGGTGGCGGACGAAATAGAAGCTCTCCGCATTGGCCGGCACGATATTGGGCTGGCCGCCGCCATTGGTGATCACATATTGGATGCGCGCGTCCGACGGCACATGCTCGCGCAGGAAATTGGCGGCGACGTTCATCACCTCCACGCCGTCGAGTGCGGAGCGGCCGCGTTCCGGCGCGGCGGCGGCATGCGATGCCACGCCCTGGAACCGGAACTTGCCGGAGATCATCGCGAGCGAACGCCCCGGCGTCGCGCCGTTGCGGTCGCCCGGATGCCAGGTCAGCGTCAGGTCGACATCCTTGAAATAGCCGTCACGGACCAGATAGACCTTGGAGAAGCCGCCCTCTTCGGCGGGCGTGCCATAGAGCCGGATCGTGCCCGGCACCTTGTTCTTTTCCAGCCAGCCCTTGATCGCGATCGCCGCCGTCACCGATGCCGCGCCCAGCAGGTTATGGCCGCAGGCCTGGCCCGCGACCTGGCCCGCGATCGGGCTTTCATGGGGCACGGCGGCCTGGGCGAGGCCGGGCAGCGCGTCATATTCGGCGAGCAGCGCGATGACGGGGCCGCCCGATCCCGCCTCCGCGATGAAGGCGGTCGGCATGCCGCCGGCGCCGGGGGTGATCCGGAAGCCCGCCGCCTTCAGCTCCTGTTGCAGCCGGGCGCTGCTCTTCACTTCCTTGAAGCCGATTTCGGACAGGCTCCACACCTCGCGCGACACGGTATTGAGGCGCGGTTCGAGGGCGGCGGCGATCGGCAGGATCGTCGCCGCGCGGTCCTGCGCAGCAGCGTCGGGCAGGACGGGCGTGTCCGCGAGCGCAGGGGCGTCGGCAAGCGCTGGGGCGGCGGTGCTCGCCAGCAGCAGCGCCGCGCCCAGTTTCGGTGTGCCCAGTTTTAGTATGAATGCCATCGTCATTCCCCTCAAATGCCGAATTTCAGGTTGAGGCCGATGGTGCGCGGCGCGATGGTCGTGATCTGCTCGATCGTACCGCCCAGCACATTGCCCGCCGTCGTCCGCCCGCGCACGTCGAACAGGTTGGAAACGAACAGATAGGCGCCCCATTGATCGGTGCCGACGCCCGCGCGCGCACCGACGGCGGCATAGTCGCCCAGCCGGCGATAGGCGGTGGAGGTGGGGCGGAAATCCGCATAGGAGCGGCCGACATAGTTGAGGTCGCCGCGCACCAGCGCCTTCAACCCGCCGACATCCCATTCATACTGGCCGGCGACGGTGTAGCTGATGTTCGGCGTCTGCGGCACGCGATCGCCCTTGCGGCCGCTGGCGATCACCAGATCGTTGATCTGATCGGTGGTCAGCTTGGCGGAGAGCAGGTTGATATTGGCGGAGACTTGCAGGCCGCGCGTCGGCACCGCGACCGCTTCGACCTCGATGCCCTTCACCCGCGCGTCGCCGGCATTGGTGAGGAAGGCGAAGGTGCCGCTGGTGCCGTTGACCTGCAGGTTCTTCCAGTCGGTGATGTAACCGGTCACGTTGAACAGGAACTGGCCGTTCAGCAGCGTCGCCTTCGCGCCTGTTTCATAGGTCCAGAGCTTGTCCGATTCATAGGGCGTGAACGAGCTGGGCAGGCCGAGCACCTGGTTGGCGCCGCCGGGGCGGAAGCCCGAGGCCGCCTGCGCATAGACGAGCAGCCTGGGCGAAGCCTGCCAGGCGATATTGGCCTTGTAGAGCAGCCCGTCCTCGCGGGTTTCGCGCACCGTCCAGGGCTGGACGGCGAAGTTGATCAGGTCGAAGCCCTTCTGGGTGTCGCCCGCCACGATGCGCTGATAGTCGTAATAGCGGATGCCGCCGGTGACGGTCAGCCCGTCGAACGGCCGGATGGAGACCTCGCCGAACCCGGCGAGCTGGCGCAGGCGATCGCGCACCTGGCGCGTATAGACCAATGGCTCGTTCTCGCGCAGGTCGCCATGCGCATCGACCAGCACGCCGTTCGACCCGACCCAGGAACTGCGCCGCGACCAATAAGCGCCGACCGTCCAGCTCAGGAAACCGTCATCCTTGGATTGCAGGCGGACTTCGGCGGTGCCGTTCTTCATCGTCTGCGGCGAGACATAGGCGACCGGCGTGACGCTGGCGACATAGGCGTTGAAATCCTGGATGCCCTGCGGCGTCGCGCAGACCGCGGCGGTGAAATGACGGCGGCAGAAGGTCTGGTTGTTGGGCGCGCCGGCGAGCAGGTAATAGGGATCGCGGATGAACAGGCTGTCGCGGTCCTGATAGGCGCCGGTCAACACGAGATCGGCGAAGCCGAGATCGGCCTTGGCGGTGCCGGTGTACAGCCGGTTCTTGTCGCGGAAATCCAGATTGACGCGGTTGGCGCCGACGAATTCGCCCAGCCCCGGCGCCCAGACCGGATTGGCGCCGGTCGCGTCGTAATAATGGAAACCGAGATCGAGCGTCAGCCAGTCGGTCGGCTTGGCGCGCAGCAGCAGGCGCACGCCCTCGGTCTCCTCGCGGTTCGTCTTTTCCTGGCCGAGCGCGGGATTGTCGATCCAGCCGGCATTTTCGCGACGGAAGTAGACCGCGCGCACCGCCAGCCGATCGCCGATGATCGGCACGTTGACCATGGCGTTGGCCTGGTAATTCTCGCCGGCATGGCGCGTGGTCGAACCCACCAGGTCGACACCGGCCTCGAACCGGTCGCTGGGCTTGGCATGGATGACGCGGATGGTGCCGCCCATCGAACTGGCGCCATAAAGCGTGCCCTGCGGACCGCGCAGCACCTCGACGCGATCGACGTCGAACAATTGCAGGTCGCCCTGGTTGCCGCCGGAATCGCTCGTCGTGCCCGGCGCGCCGGCCAGCGGGGCCTCGTCATAATAGATCGCGACCTGCGGCTCGCCCGACGAGCGGATGCCGCGCAGCGACACCCGGCGCTGACCGGGGCCGGCATCGGTGACGACCAGGCCGGGGGCGACCTTGGTCAGATCGTTGAGGCCGAAGACGGCCGCGTTTTCGAGCGTCGATCCGGTGACCGCCTGGATGCTCGCCGGGGTCTCCTGCAAACGGGTCTCGCGCTTCTGCGCGGTCACGACGATGTCGGTGTAGCCGCTGTCCTGACCGGCCGGATCGGCGGGAGCGGCCGCCTGATCGGCGGTTTCCGCATCGACCGCCTCGGCATGCGCGGGAATTGCCGACAGCGCCAGCGGAGACACAAAAAACAGTAGCGCTGAGTATTTATTGTTTATTTTCATGGTGTTGATTGTCCGGTCTGGATTCGAGAAATGTCTACCTAATCAATAGACATTATCGGTCAAGCGCATCCGGACGATGGTTCCGGCGCAAGCGGGAAACCATTTCTTCGCTATCGGGAAGGATGGCTATTGCAGTGCAGCAAAAGGGGGGGGCAGGGAATGGCGCGCTCAACGACCGCCAAAGGCCGTACTCCTCCTCCCGGCGCGTAGCGGGGGGAGGGGCGACGCGAAGCGGCGTGGCGGAGAGGAAGGGCGATGTCGACATCGCATTCAGGTTCGGGATGTGCACCAATCCCAAGGATCGGCGGCAAATGCCGCACGGAGGGATGCGCGGCATTTCCCCTCCACGACGCGACTGTGTCGCGCGGTCAACCCACGGCGCGGCAGGGAGGAGAAATAGCCTTCACCTCAAATCCACATCGCGGCGCCCGTGATGTTCAGCGTGCCGCGCGAACGTGCTTGTTCGCTTGAGCAGTGCCGGATTCGCGCCGCGTCGCCGCGATGGGGAGCGCTCAATACCGGCTTTTGCGCACCGGAATCGCCGTGGTCTGCTTGATCTCGGCCAGCGTCACGGTTGACTGGACATCCTGCACGCCGGGCAGCTTCAGGATTACGCGGAAGATGAACTTCTGGTACCATTCGAGCGATTCGGCGATGATCTTCAGGATGATGTCGCGTTCACCGAAAATGGTGTGGCATTCCATGATCTCGGGGATGGTGTCGATCTTGCGGTTGAACGCGGCGCGCTGTTCCTCGCTCAACGTCACCATCTTGAGCGTCGCGAAGATATAGAGGCTGTCGCCGAACTTCTTGCGATCGAGCACCGCGACCTGACCGGTGATATAGCCTTCGTCACGCAGGCGCTGCAGCCGTCGCCAGCAGGGCGATTGCGACAGGCCGACGCGCTCGGCCAGTTCGGTGGTCGATAGCGCCGCATCCTTCTGCACCTGTTCCAGGATCTTCAGGTCGATCGGGGTCAGTGCTTCGGTCATGGGGCTCATCCTTTCCGCGCCATGTGGCGCCGGGGGCGGCGAAGGCGCAACATAAATTTGCCGGCGATCCCGGTGATGCGCGTGAAACCTATTTCAGGATCGCCGGTCCTGCCGTGATGATGTTTCGCGCGCGGGCTGGATTTCGCCCATATTATCGGCCGATGGGGCGGGTGGGCGAGGAAATTCTATGCACGCTTCGGTCGGGTTCACCCGATCTTCGAATAAGTATTTCGCTGGCGGCTCCATAAGGTGGCGGGATCGGAGGACCAATCGCAGATGAAAACCATCGGATCACAGCTTGCCCTGGCGTTCGGCACCGCGCTCGCGCTCGCGCTGGCGGCGCCCGCCGCCGCGCAGCAGCCCGGCGCCGGACCCGTCACCGATCAGGTGGATCATCCCGCCGTGATCACGCACCACCAGGGGCGCTTTGGCGGGCAGGCGGTCGCCTATACGGCGACGGTGGAGGGGATCGCGATCTCGACCGGCCGGAACGAAGCCGCGCGGATCGTGAGCTTCGCCTATACGCGCGACGGCGTGGACGCCGCGACGCGGCCGGTGATGTTCCTGTTCAACGGCGGGCCGATCGTCGCCGCGCAATATCTGCATATCGGCGGCATCGGGCCCAAGCGCGTCGCCTATCCCGACGATGTCCGCGCCGCTCCGTCGACCTTCCGCCTGGTCGCCAACGAATTTTCACCGCTCGATGCGGTCGACATGGTGTTCGTCGATCCCGCCTCGACCGGCTTCAGCCGCGTCGCGCCGGGCACCGATCCCAGGGCCTATTTCTCGGTCGAGGCCGATGCGCGCCAGTTCGCCGCCTATATCCGCGCCTGGCTGAAGCAGCACGGGCGCGAGGGATCGCCCGTCTATCTGACCGGCGAAAGCTATGGCACCAATCGCGCGGCGGAGATTGCCGGCCAGCTTGCCGCCGGCCCCGATCCGCTGCCGCTGGCGGGCATCTTCCTGTACGGCCAGGCCGCCAATATCGTCGAATATTCGCAGCGCCCGGCCAATGTCACCAGCTATGTCGCATCGCTGCCGACGGTCGCGGCGATCGGCTGGTATCACGGCCGCGCCGATCGCAAGGGGCGCGGGCTCGATGCCTTCCTGGCCGATGCGCGCGCCTTCGCGAAGGGCGATTATCTGACGGTGCTTTACCAGGGCAGCGCCGCGTCGGACGCCGATAAAAGACGCGTCGCCGCGCGGCTGGCGGAGTATAGCGGCATCCCGGCCGACTGGTATCTCGCCAACGGGCTGAAGATCAGCAAGGAACGCTATCGCGCCGAACTGTTCAAGGATCGCGGGCTGCTGCTCGGCCGTGCCGATGCGCGCTATACCGCGCCGATCACCGACAAGGGCAATGCTCCCGATCCGTCGGATGTGCTGATGCAGGGCGTCCAGAAATTCCTGCCCATCTATCTGCGCGACGATCTGAAGGTGACGTGGAGCGATCCCTATGTGCCCGCAGTCGGCATCACCAGTCTCGAGGATTGGGGGTGGGGCGACGGCACGAGCCCCTTTGCCGATTGGCCCTATTATCAGGGGATCAGCGCGATGATGGCGCGGAATCCCGATTTCCGCCTGCTGATCGGCAACGGCATCTACGATACCCAGACGACGATGGGGGCGGCCGAACTGCTGGCGACACAATCGGGCTGGGATCCGGCGCGGGTGACGCTGCGCTATTATGACGGCGGCCATACCGGCTATTCGGTGGCGGCGACCGCGAAGACGATCGGCGACGATATCCGCACGCTGGTGCGCCGGCCGTGAGGGGCGTTTTCGCAGGCGCGCTCGCCGCCGCTTTGCTCCTCGCCGCATCGCCCATGGCCTTTGCCGCGACCGAGCGGCTGTCGATCCTGTCCAATGGCGAGAGCGTCGGCTCGCTCGTCATCGAAAGCGAGGGCAGCCGCGCCACCGTCGATTACCGGATCGACAATAACGGACGCGGCCCCAAGCATCGCGAAGAGCTGACCTTCGACGCACAGGGCATCCCGATCGCCTGGACGATCAAGGGCACGTCGCTGATGGGCGGCGCGGTTGTTGAAAGCTTCGCCTGGTCGGGCGGCCGCGCGCGCTGGACGAGCCAGGCCGATCGCGGCGCCGTCAAGGCGGATCGGCCGCCGCTCTACGTGGTCAATGACGACAGTCCCTATGCGATCTGGGTCTATGCGCGCGCGGCGCTCGCGGCGCCGGATCACAGCATCGCGGTGCTGCCCTCGGGCCGGATCACCATGGAGAAGCTGCGCACGCTGACGCTGGGCGAGGGCGCCGCCGCGACGGAGGTGACGGCGTGGCGGCTGACCGGGGTCCAGCTCAATCCCAGCTATCTGCTGCTCGACGGCGAACAGAAGCTGTTCGCGCTGTTCGGCCCCTCGGCCGAAGGAACGACGATCCGCGCCGGCAATGAAGCGGCGGTGCCGCTGCTGGGCAAGCTCGGCTCCGAACTGGAGACCGAGCGCGCGCTGCAACTCCAGCGGAAACTGGCGCACCGTTTCGACGCGCCGGTGCGCGTGCGCAACGTCCGCGTCTTCGATCCCGAAACGGGGACGCTCTCGCCGCTGTCGAGCGTCGTCGTCATGCGCGACACGATCGCGCAGGTGACGGCGGAGGACGGGCGGCCCGTGCCGGCCGACGAAGTGGTGATCGATGGCGAGGGCGGCACGCTCTATCCGGGGCTGCACGACATGCATTCGCACGCGACGCTGCCCGCCGGGCTGATGTACCTGGCCGCCGGCGTCACCGCGACGCGCGACATGGGCAACGACAATGGCTTCCTCCAGGGGCTGTTGACGAAGATCGACGCGGGTGAGGTCGCCTGGCCGCGCATCGTGCCCAATGGCTTCATCGAAGGGCGCAGCCCCTATTCGGCGCGGTTCGGCTTCATCCCGGCGACGGTGGAGGAAGCGCTCGGCAATGTGCGCTGGTATGCCGATCGCGGCTATGCCGAGATCAAGATCTACAATTCGATGAACCCCGATTGGGTGAAGCCGATCGCGGCGGAAGCGCATCGGCTGGGGCTGAAGGTGACGGGCCATGTGCCCGCCTTCACCTCGCCCGACCGGATGATCGCCGACGGCTATGATTCGATCGCGCATATCAACCAGCTCATGCTCGGCTGGATCCTGAAGCCGGAAGAGGACAGCCGCACGCCGCTGCGCCTGACCGCGATGGCGCGCGCCGGATCGCTCGACCTGAATGCGGAGGCTGTGCAGCGCACCGTCGGGCTGATGAAGACGCACGGCACCGCGCTCGACACCACCGCCGTCATCCTGGAACAGCTCATGCTCAGCCGCGCCGGACAGGTGCCGCCGGGGCAGGAGGATTTCCTGTCGCACATGCCGATCGGCTTCCAGCGCTATCGCAAGCGCTCCTTCGTGACGATCGCGAACAAGGCAGAGGACGCCGCCTATCAGGCGGGCGTCGCCAAGATGCTGGAGACGATCGGGATGCTGCACAAGGCGGGCATCCGCCTGCTGCCCGGCACCGACGACGCGACGGGCTTTTCGGTGCAGCGCGAGATCGAACTCTATGTGAAGGCGGGCCTGACCCCGGCCGAGGCGCTGCGCGCCGGCACGCTGGGGGCCGAGGAATTTCTGGGCCGTGCGGACCGGCTGGGCAGTATCGCGCGCGGCAAGCTCGCCGATTTCGTGCTGGTGCCCGGCGATCCGACGCGCGACATCACCGCCATCCGCCGCCCGCGCATGGTGATGAAGGGTGGGGTGGTCTATTTTCCGTCCGAGATCCACGCGGCGCTGGGCATCCAGCCCTTCACCACCGCGCCCGCGATCCGGCCGGCGGAGAAACTGGCGGCGCGCGAAGGGAATGATCATGGGGGGCATGAAGATGCATATTGATCGCGCCATCGCCGCCTTGGCGCTGTTGCTGACGGCCGGAACCGTACAGGCCCAGACACCGCCGTCGCCTCCGCCTCCGCCGCAAACCACGGCGGAGCCGCGCATCTTCCGGTCGGAAGGGCAGGCCGAGATCGGCGGGACGCGGTTGCGCTATGCCGCCGCGGTCGAGGAGTTCCTGCTGCCCGGCGCGAGCATCTTCGCGACCAGCTATGTTCGCGGCGACGTGAAGGATGTGAGCACGCGTCCGGTGATCTTCGCGTTCAACGGCGGGCCGGGTTCGGCCTCGATCTGGCTGCATCTGGGGCTGATGGCGCCGCGCCGCGTCGATTTCGACGATCCCGCGAACCCGCGCACCGTTCCGCCCTTCGGCACCGTCGCCAATCCGGACAGTCCGCTCGATATGGCCGATATCGTGCTGATCGATCCGCCGGGCACCGGCTATAGCCGCGTGCTGCCGGGCGCCAAGGTCGAGCAATATTATGGCGTCGAACAGGATGCGAAGGCGATGGTGGAGGTGGTGCGCCAATGGCTGCGCCGTCATGGCCGCGCCAATTCGCCCAGATATCTGGTTTCCGAAAGCTATGGCACGATCCGCGCGGCGGTGATGGCGCGGTTGATGGCGGGCGGGCCGACCCAGACCGGCGGGATGGACGGGCTGGCGCTCAACGGCGTGGTGCTGCTCGGCCAGGCGCTCGACATGGCGCGCGGCGCGGAGGGCGACGACCGTCCCTATCTGAACATCCTGCCGTCGCTGGCCGCGACCGCCTGCCATTTCGGCAAGGTCGCCGCCGGCTGCACGGCGGAAGGGCAGGGGGATGCGGCGCGCCGCTTCATCGAGGGCGGTTATCTGGCCGCGCTCCATGCCGGTTCGCGCCTGCCCGCCGATCGCAAGGCGGCGGTCGCGCGCGAATTGTCGGCGCTGATCGGTATCGCCGAAAAGGATATCCTCGCGGCCGATCTCCGGATTTCCGGCGCGGCCTTCGCCAGGCTGCTGCTCGCCGATCGGGGGCAGCGCGTGGGCATGTATGATGCGCGCTTCGTGCTGCCGTCGCTGGGGGCGGGCAGCGATCCCGTCGCCGACGATCCCGCCATGGGCCAATATGTGCCCGGCTTCGTCGCCGCATTCGGCGATTATGCGACGAAGACGCTGAAGGTGACGCTCGACCTGCCTTATGAACCGATCGCTTTTCGCGAGGTCAACGGGCGCTGGGATTACGGCTTCGGCCCCGGCGTGCCGGTCGGGCGCAATTACGGCACCGATCTGGCGGCGGCGATGAGCCGCAATCCGGCGATGCGCCTGATGGTCGGCACCGGCTGGTACGATCTCGTCACGCCGATCGGCAGCGCCGAATATACGCTGGCCCATGTCGGCGTGCCGCTGTCGGCGACGCGCTTCCATGCCTATCCCTCGGGCCATATGCCCTATGTCGGGGCGGAGGCGCGCGCCGCGCTGATCCGCGATCTGCGCGCCTTTGTGGGTGGCCGCGAATGACGACGGGGGCCCAGGGCGCCACGCTGCGCAAAAGCGTCGGGCTCACCGGCGTCGTCACCTTCGGTGCCGGCACCGCGATCGGCGTCTCGATCTTCTCGATCCTCCAGCCCACCGCGCAGGTGGCGGGATCGGGGTTGCTCGCCGCGATCGGCGTGGCGGCGCTGCCGATGCTCGTCTTCGCGGTCGCCTATGCCTATCTCGGATCGGCGCTGCCGATCTCGGGTGCATCCTATGAATGGCCGAAACGCTTCATCCATCCCGGCGTCGGCTTCATCATCGCCTGGCTGCGGATCGTTTCCAATGTCGGCGCGCTCACCATCCTTTCGCAGGTGATGATCAGCTATCTCGGCATGGTCGTGCCGGTGCCGCTCAAGCTCGGCATGGCCGTCACCATCACCGCCGTCTTCGCGCTCAACTATGTCGGCGTCTCGATCGCCGCGCGGGTGCAGGCGCAGTTGATGGCGCTGTTGCTGATCATCCTGGCCGTGTTCGTCGCGACCGGCCTGCCGCATTTCAACGGCGCGCTGGTCGACAATCCGCTCGATACCCCGCCGCTCGCTGTCCTGGCGGTGGTGCCGCTGATGATCAGCCTGTTCCTGGGCATCGAATCCGCCGTCGAGATCGGGGAGGAAGTGCGCGATGCGCAGCGCAACGTGCCGCTGGGCATCGCTCTGGCGATCGGGTTGACCGCTCTGGTCTATGGCCTGGTCGCGGTCACCGCGCTCGGCCTGGTCGGGCCGGAGGCGCTCGCCGGGAGTTCCGCGCCGCTGCTCGACGCCGCGAAGGTGTCGCTGGGCGATCTGGCGGTGCCGCTGATCGTCGGCGCTGCGTGCTTCTCGATCGTCAAGTCGATGAACGCCGCGGCGCTCACCTTTTCGCGCAGCCTGTTCGCGATGGGCCGCAACGGCGCCCTGCCGCATGCGATCGGCGCGATCCATCCGCGCTTCGGCACACCGCACCGGGCGATCCTGTTCGGCTATGTCTGCGCGATGTCCGGCCTGCTGATGCCGCCCAGCCTGATCTTCCTGCTGCTCGCGGTCAATGTGCCGACAATGCTCAAATATATGGCCTGTTCCTATTCGGCGACGGTGGTCGCACGCCATCATCCCGAACTGCATGCACGATCGGCGCTGCGCCTGTCGCGCCGGACGGTGGTGATGGTCGGTTATGCGGGCGTGGTCTGTGCGCTGCTCGTCGGCGTCTTCGGGGTGGAGGCCGATCCGCGTCCCTATCTGCTGGTCGGCGGCTGGCTGGTCGTCGGGCTGGTCTACTGGTTCGCGAAGGGGCGGCGGGACTCGGCCGAACAGGCCAAGCGCGCTTTGGGCGAATAGCCGCGCAAATTATGCGCAATCGGCGCCGGCGCGCCCGAGATCGAATAATTACTGCCCGCCGCTGCCGGTAGACAGGCGTCATGTTCAAGGAAGATCAAATGCCGGCCACGCCGCCGATGCCAGAGGGTGAAAGCTATGCACGATGGGTGCGCGGCGCGCTTGCCGTGGCCCGCGCAAGGGACGGGCAGGCTGTCAGCCTGTTCGAAAGCTCGGTGCCCGAACCGCGCGAACTGCTCCGCCAGATTGTTCTCGAAACCGCCGAGCCGCGTTTCTCGAGCTATTATGTGAGCGCCTTTGGCGACGGCAATCCGTTCGTTCTCGACATGCTGGCCAGGCGTTACGGCGTCGGCCGCGATCAGTTGCTCTGCACCACAGGCGCCACCGGCGGCCTCTCGCTCATCTATCGCGCCTATGTGCGCGCCGGCGATCATGTGCTGATCGAAACCCCGGGTTTCGACCTGTTCGCCCATCTCGCCGAAGCGTCGGGCGCGGCGGTCGAGGCGTTCCGTCGCCATGGCGACCGGTTCCTTGTCGACGTCGCGGAGGTGGAGGCGAAGCTGCGCCCCAACACCCGGCTGGTCGTGCTGTCCGACCTGCACAATCCGTCGGGCATGGCGACGCCACAGCCGGTATTGCGGGCGCTGGCGGATCTCGCCGAGCGGCGCGGTTTCCTGCTCGTCGTCGACGAGGTCTATGGCGATTATGCGCCGAAGGACCGGCGCCCCGCCGCCGCGGCGGCGCTGTCCCCGGCGGTCGTCAGCCTGTCGAGCCTGACCAAGATCTATGGGCTCGGCGTGCTGCGCTGCGGCTGGATCGTCGGTGCCCCCGCCGTGATCGAGCGGCTGAGCCGATTGAACGGCCAGATCGAATTCGGCATTTCGACATTGTCGCACGCGGTTGCCGCGCACGTCATGGCCAATGCCGGATCCTTCGAGGAACATTCGCGTCGCGTCGTTGCGCGCTGCCGTCCGCGTTTCCAGGCCTGGTTCGAAACCATGGTGGCCGAAGGGCTGATGGGCGGCGAATTGCCCGATGACGGCTGTATCTGTTTCCCGTCATTGCCGGGCATCGCCGACAGCCGGGCCTTTTCCGAATGGCTGATCGCGCGTTCGGGGGTGATCGTGGCGCCGGGCGAATATTTCGGCGCGCCGGGCCGGATCCGCATCGGTTTCTGCCAGGAAGACGATCGCCTCGATGCCGGGCTTGCGGGGCTGGAAGAGGGGCTGCGCGCCTATGTCCGCGCGGCGCAGCCGGCGCTGGGCGGGTGACGATGCGGGAAATCTTGATCGATCCGGCGCGCGATCCGCGAAAACTTATGCGCGAAGCGGGGCGCGGACCCCGATTCCGAATAAATATGGCGGCGGCGCGCCCGTAAAATTCGCCCGGCCTCGAACAAGGGAGGCCCGCCGGGGAGAGCGGCACTGCACTTCCCGAAGGGCTGGAAACAAGAGGCCGAACCGGATGGCCGGTTCCCCGTCGGGGGATCGTCCGCCCAGGAAGATTCAGTGGAGGCCAGAAGAATGAAGAACCGGAAACTTGCGATCACGATGTCGGCGGCGGCCCTCGCCCTGGCGATGTCGATGCCGGCGATGGCGCAGGACGCGGAGGCGACAAATGAAGCCGTCGAGTCCGGCGAGATCATCGTCACCGCGCAGAAGCGCGCCGAACGTCTGCTCGACGTGCCGGTCGCGATCAGCGCGATTTCGGCGGAGACGCTGACGACGCAGAACATCAACCGCCTCTCCGAATTCTTCGATCGCGTGCCCGGCCTCCAATATTCGGGCCAGCGCGTGTCCTCGATCGCGCTGCGCGGCGTCACCACCGGCGGCGCCACCTCGCCCACGGTTGCGCTGCTGGTCGATGATGTCCAGTTCGGCGGCACCACCGGCACCGGCCAGCCGCCGCTCCCCGATTTCGACGCCAGCGCGGTCAGCCGGGTCGAAGTGCTGCGCGGCCCGCAGGGCACGCTTTACGGCGCGTCCAGCCTGGGCGGCCTGATCAAATATGTGCTGAAGGAACCCGATACGCGCGAATTCTCCGGCCGGATCGAACTGGGCGGCACCGCCGTCTCGCACGGCGACACCGGCTATGCGCTGCGCGGATCGGTCAATGTGCCGATCACCGACTGGCTGGCCGTCGCCGGCAGCGCCTTCAAGCGCGACGATGCGGCATGGCTCGACAATATCAATCCCAAGGCGCTGAAGGCGAAGAACGTCAACACCCGCGAAGTCTGGGGTTTCCGTGGCGCGGCGCTGATCAAGCCGGCCGACAATCTCCGTATCGTGCTCTCGGCGCTCCGCCAGAAGCAGGACGCGATGAACAGCGATCTGGCGATCACCTCGGGCGGCGTGCCGATCTGCGCGGCCTGCACGCTCACCACATCGCCCAACCGCGCGACCGCCGTCACCACCTTCGATCCGGTCTATGGCGATCTGACGCTCAACGCGCTTGATTCGATCAACAAGGCGAAGTTCCAGCTCTACACGGCGCGCGCCGAGCTCGACCTGGGCGGCGTCAACATCACCTCGATCAGCGCGTGGAGCCGCGCGGACAACGTCATCACCAGCGATGTCAGCGCCGTGTTCGGCGGCCTGCTGCGCTCGCTCTACGGCCTGGCGACCGCGCCGACGGTGCAGATCGCCAATTCGGACCGTACGCATAAATTCTCGCAGGAACTGCGCTTCAGCGGCGATATCGGCACCAGCTTCAGCTGGCTGGCCGGCGGCTTCTACACCATCGAGCATGCCGCGACCGATCAGACCCTGATCGCCTCGGGCAGCCTCGACGCCCGGCCCTATATCGGCGAAGGCCCAGGCAGCTATCGTGAATATGCGGGGTTCGCGGACCTGACATGGCACGCCACCGACAAGCTCGATATCCAGGTGGGCGGCCGCTATTCGCGCAACAAGCAGCATAATGAATCGACGCTCAACACGTCCGCGACGGTGGCGCCGGTGTTCGGATCGGGCACCACGATCGGCGATTCGAAGGACAGCGCCTTCACCTGGCTGATCTCCCCCAATTATCACTTCTCGCGCGACATCATCGCCTATGCGCGCATCGCCACCGGCTATCGCCCCGGCGGCCCGAACATCGCGGCGCCGCCCTCGGTGGACGGCTCGTTCGGCCCGGATCGCGTGCTCAACTATGAACTGGGCTTCAAGGGCAAGGTCGTTCCCGGCCTGCTCACGATCGACGCCTCGCTGTTCCAGATCGACTGGAAGAACATCCAGCTCCAGGGCACGGATTCGGTGAGCTCGCTCACCTTCCTGACGAACGGCGGCAAGGCGCGCAGCCGCGGCCTGGAATTCGCGGCGAACCTGACGCCCTGGGCGGGGATGAGCATCGATACCAACCTGACCTTCACCGATGCGACGCTGACGCAGGATCTGCCGACGCTGGCCGGTGCCACCGGCCTCAAGGGGCTGGCGGGCGATCGGCTGCCCTTCGCGGCCAAGGTCACCGCCAACATCACGGCGCAGCAGAGCTTCGCGCTGACCGAGACGCTGGAAGGCAATCTCGGCTTCACGGTGATCTATGTCGGCGATCGTGCCGGCACCTTTGTCACCAACGCCGCCAATGCCACCCGCCCGCGCATCCTGCTGCCCGAATATACCAGCGTCGATCTCCGTGGCGGTCTGACCTACGATCGGGACTGGAGCGTCAACCTGTTCGTCCGTAACCTGTTCGACAAGCGCGGCGTGACGGCGGCGGACAATCGCAACGGCGTGAACGTGCCGACCGCATTGTTCATCCAGCCGCGCACCTTCGGTGTGACGCTGGCGCGGTCGTTCTAAAAGTCCTTGTTCGTCATCCCGGCTTTCGCCGGGATGACGAACGGAAGGTTCAATCTGGCGAAGGATCGGAGCGGCGCGATGCGGCTGGCATTGATCATCACGGGCCTGGCCTCGGCGCCGCTCCTCGCCGCACCCGTGCAGGCGGAACCCGCGCTGTCGCTGACGCTGGCTCCGCTTGCGGCACGCAAGGCGCCGGCGCGGATCGAGACCGTGCGGGTGACGCTGCGGCTGGACGGCATCGCCACCGGGCCGGGCGGCGTGCTGCTCCGCCTGCCCAAGGTCGCGAGCAATGTCGACACCGTCGCCACGGTGATCGCCGGGCTCTCGGCGCGCGATGCCGCCGGGCCGCTGCGGCTGAGCGCCCGCGATGTGGACTTGCCCGAAACCGGCATGCGCGATGCGGTGGGCGGTGGCCCTTCGCGCGAATGGATCGTCGATCGCGCGGTGCGCGGGCCGGTGACCGTGATCTACGACTTGCCCGCCCATGCGACCCTGCCGCCGCGCGGACCCGCGCCGCCCTTCGCCTTTTCCGCCGATGGCGGCGGGGTTTCGGCGGCGGGCCATGTCTTCCTGCTGCTGCCGCCGGGCGATCATCGCTATCGCGCGACATTCGGCTGGGATCTGTCGCGCGCGCCCAAGGGCAGCCGGGGCGTCAGCTCGCTGGGGGAGGGGACGGTCACCGCCGCCGAACCGCTAAACGGCGCCGAATTGCGCATGAGCTTCTTCATGGGCGGACGGATCGGCACCTGGCCGCCGAAGGGACAAAGCCCTTCGGCGGGCTTTTTCGGGGCGTGGCAAGGTGCGCCCGGCTTCGACGCGGCGGCGCTGCTCGGCTGGACGGGCAGGCTTTACGATCATTATGCGCGCTTCTTCGGGCAGGCGGGCGGGCAGCCCTATGGCGTGTTCCTGCGCCATAACCCGATCAATGCGGGCGGCGGCGTCGGCCTTCACCGATCGTTTGTCACCACCTTCGGCGCGGGGCGCGGCGGCGATGTCGCGAAGATCCGCCTGACCCTGGCGCACGAGATGTTCCACACCTTCCAGCCGTTCATCTCGCAGCCGGCGGGGCTGGAATCCTCATGGTTCGGCGAGGGGCTGGCGACCTTCTACCAGGCGCGGCTGCCCTTCCGCTTCGGCATGCTGAGCGCGGAGGATTATCTGGCCGACATCAACTGGACGGCGGCGCGCTACTATACCAGCAGCATGGCGACCGCGCCCAATGCCCAGGTGCCGCTGCGTTTCTGGGCGGATACGCGCATCCGCACTCTGCCCTATGACCGGGGCATGCTCTATTTCGTCACCGTCGACGATGCCTTGCGCAAGGCGAGCGGCGGCAGGACCAGTCTCGACACGCTGATGCTCGCCATGCTGGCGATCGAGAAGGCGGGCAAGGCGACCACCAACGCCGATTGGGAGGCGTTGCTTGCCGGGCATCTGGGGCAGGCGGCGGTCGCGGACTTCCGCGCCTTCCTGGACGGCCGCATGCCGGTGCCGGCGTCCGACGCGTTCGGCCCCTGTTTCCGCCGCACCACGAAAGCGCTGCGCCGTTACGAACTGGGCTTCGCCACCGATGTGCTCGCCCGGCCGCAGCGCATCGTCGAAGGGCTGGTGCCCGGATCGGCCGCCGCGCGGGCGGGGCTGCGCGACGGCGACGAGATCGTCGATCCGGTACCGCAGGACGGCATCCAGGGCGAGCAAGCGGAGATGTTGCGCCTGCGCATCCGCCGCGACGGCAAGATCGTCCCGATCACCTATCTGCCGCGCGGCGAGACGGTCGACGCCTATCAATGGGAACGCGTGCCGGGCACGGATGGACAGGCCTGCGCGCTGTAGGGCGGCGGCACTGTCCGTTTGCTTCGAGCGCAGGTTCGAACGTGCCGGGAGCCGAAGGCGAGAACCCCTTTTCCGCAGCCGGATTCTCGACGGTCGCGTCTCGACAGGCGCGACGTTGCTCCAGGTCGACGGGTTGAGCGGGCTTTGCGCCGACTCCGGACCGGTATCGACACCGGGAAAAGCGCGGCCGGCATGGCGCATCCCTCTTTCGTTCGCTCTGCGCGGGATATAGGCGGAGCAGGGTCGCGCCGGAAGGTCGCGGGCATGACGAGTGGAGAAATGCGTGATCGTTGAAACCATGGCGGACGACTATGCGGCATTGCTGGCCGGGCGCGGACCACGCGGCCTTGCCTTGCCCGATAGCGCGATCGCACCCGACGCGGTGATCGCGATGCTGGCCGGGGTCGCCGCGCAGGTCGGCGAGAGGTTCGCGCCCGCATCCTGGCTGATCGTCGCGGACGGCGAAGTGGCGGGGCTGTGCTCGATCACCCGGCCGCCCGAAAGCGGCATCGTCGATATCGGTTACGGCATCGCGCCCAGCCGGCAGCGGCGCGGGCTGGCGAGCGCCGCGATCGGCGAGATCGTCACCTGGGCGCGGGGCAGGGCCGATGTGTCGGCGCTGACCGCCGAAACCGGCATCGACAATCGCGCATCGCAGGCGGTGCTGGAACGCAACGGCTTTGTCCGGGTCGGCGAGCGGGTGGACGAGGAGGACGGCCCGCTGATCTGCTGGCGTTGTGCGGCGGATTAGAGCATCGTGCGGAAAATATCCGCTCCGCACGGGATATAAAAAGGGTAAGATAACAAATATTTAGAGTGGGCTGTGCGATCCGGATTTCACGCTGCTCGCTTCAGGCTTGATCCTTTTCAATATGGGTGTCGCGAAGCCGGCGGTCCAGCAGGCGGAGCAATGCGCCGACCCGCCCGCCGCCGGGCGGTGGAGGCGGATAGCGACGCAGCAGCCGGACGACCGTCGAAGGCGCGTTCAGCACCGCGCGTTCGATATGATCGGCGCCGGTATCCGGATCGCCCGCCGCCAGTTCGGCGGCATGCGCGCCATGTGCCGCCGCGCCCAGGATATGCCTGACCTGCGTGGCCTTGGGGAGCGGATGAAGCCAGGCGGCGGAGGCGGCGGACATGGCGGATCGCGCGGCCTGTCCGGGGGCGCCGTCCCCGGCGTCCTGCGCGGCCCGCATCGCCGCCCAGGCGGTATCGCGCAGGGCCTTTACGCGCTTGCCGCCTGCCGCGAAGGCGAGCGCCACGTCGATCGCTTCGCGCGGGCGCGGATCGTCCGGCCGGGCGTTTTCGAAGATCGCCAGCACATCGCCGGCGCATGCTGCGGCATATGCGGTCGCGGCGCGCAGATCCTCCATCTCCAGAACGAACGTTTCGGCCATGCCCGTCATCTGATCCTCCTGGAACGAGACGGTTTCTGCACCGATCCGGCCTGATCGCAAAGGGGGCTCGGATGCAGGACGGAGGCGGCTTGCGCGCCGCCGACGCCAGGCGCACCCTCGCGCGCGAGGGAGTGCGATATGGGCGGACAATCCGAAGCGATGGGCTTCGGCGATGACGACAAGGCGGCGCTGGAGCGGCTGAGCCACGGTTTTCGCGGCTCGCTGCTGCGCTATTTCGGGCGCCGCATGCGCGATCCCGCCGATGTCGAGGATATGGTGCAGGAAGTGTTCGTGCGGCTGATCCGGCGCGGCGGCACATCGGCGCTCGAACGCGAAAATCTGCACGCCTATGTCTTCGAAACAGCCAGCAGCGTGCTCAAGGATCGGCTGCGCAAGCGCGTGACGCGTCATGCCGACGCGCACGAACCCTTCGATACCGATCGCCATGCCGATGTGGATTTTTCGCCGGAGCACGTTCTGCTGGGGCGGGAACGGTTGGCGCGTGCGACCGCGGTGCTGCTGGAACTGCCGGAACGGACACGGGTGATCTTTGTGCTGCGGCGGCTGGAAGGCATGAAATATCAGGATATCGCGGTGCGGCTGGGCATTTCGGTGAGCGCGGTGGAAAAACATATGCAGCGCGCCATCACCCATCTCACGCAACGGACCGGCGCGGAATGATCGCGCTCCGCAAATCGCTGCCGATCGGTCTGTCGACCGAAGAAGCCGCCTCGCACTGGCTGACGCGCATGGACGCGGGCAGGCTCGACGATCGCGATCAGGCCGAGTTCGATGCATGGCTCGCTGAATCCCGCGCCAATGCCGATGCCTTCGAACAGGCGCGGCGCGCCTGGTCGCTGTTCGACGATGCGGATGGCGATCCGCATCTGGATGCGTTGCGCGCGGCGGCACTGTCCGCCGGGCCGGAGCCCCGCCGCGGCTTGTGGCTGGGCATGGGCGTCGGCATCGCGGCGTCGCTGCTCGTCGCCATCGGATTGGGGGTGAACGGCCTGCCGGACTGGGGCGGCGATCGCCCGGCCAGCGTCGCGGCGGGGCAGGCGCCGCCGGCTCCGGTTCCGGCGGTGGCCTTGCCTGATCGCGGCGATTTCGCGACGGCCAGGGGGGAGAAACGCCTCGTCAAGCTGGCGGATGGCAGCGCCGTCACGCTTAACACCGACAGCGCCATCCGCATCGGCTATACCGCCGACCGCAGGCTGGTGACGCTGCTGCGCGGTCAGGCGCTGTTCGAAGTCGCCAGGAACAAGGCGCGGCCGTTCGTTGTGCAGGCGGGTGACCGGCAGGTGACCGCGCTGGGCACGATATTCCAGGTTCGTCTGGATTCGGATCGCATGAAGGTCACGCTGGTCGAGGGCAAGGTGGTGGTCGACGGGCTCGACGGCGCAGCCGGGCGGCAGGGTGCTGTGATCGTGCCGACGGTGCTGGCGCCGGGCGAGGAACTGGTGGCGATGCTTGGCGCGCCGCAAAAGCTTGGCCGGGTCGATGTCGATCAGCAGCTTCGCTGGCGTGACGGGTTCGTCGAGTTCGACGACATGCCGCTCGACGCCGCCGTGCGCGAGATCAACCGCTATTCGGGGCGCCAGCTCGTGATCCATGACGGCGCGACCGGAAAGCTGCGGGTCAGCGGCGTGTTCCGCACCGGCGATCCCGAGCGTTTCGCCGCGATCGTCGGAGAACTGCTGCCGGTGCGCGCCCGTGACCTGCCGGACAACCGGATCGAGCTGGTCGCGGCCGGCCCCAATGACGGCGCGACGCCGAAATGAAATAATTCGCGACGGCCGGTGCGGGTTTTTCCCGAGCCCGCGTTCTGGGATCCGAGGCGTCGAAAACAACGGACGCCGGAGAGCCCGAGGGGGGAAGACATGACCGGTTCCGTTTCGAAGCGCGGTTCGTTGCGCGCAAGCCTGTGGCTGGGCGTGGCGATGATCTGCGCCACTGTCGCCGACGCTGCCGCCGCGCAGACCGTCGCCGCCCCCCAGCTCGACATTCCGGCGCAAACGCTGTCGGCGACCCTGACGCAGATCGGCCGCCAGACCGATGCCGAAGTGATCTTCGCGCCTGCCGATGTCCGCGGCAAGCGCGCGCCCGCGCTGCGCGGCAGCTATACCGCCCAGCAGGCGCTGACGATCGCGCTGCAGGGCACCGCGCTCGGCGTGCGCCGCACGCCGCAAGGCGCGTATCTGATCCAGGGGGGCGGCGCGGCGCCGGGGGAAAGCGGCGCCGGAAGCGCCGCGGCGGAGATCGAGAGCGCTGATATCGTCGTGACCGCACAGAAGCGTGAGGAGAATCTGCAGGACGTGCCGATCTCGATCAGCGTCGTCGGCGGCGAGAAGCTGCGCCAGACCGGTGCCAGCCAGTTGACCGATTTCGGGCCGTATGTGGCGGGCCTCCAGGTCGACAGCGGCGGCACGCCAGGCCAGTCGACCCTGTCGCTGCGCGGCATCGCGCCGATCGGCGCGAGCACCACCGTCGGCACCTATCTCGACGATGCGCCGGTCGGATCGAGCTCGCTCTACGCCCGCAGCCCCAGTTTCACGCTCGACCTGCTGCCCTATGATATCGAACGCGTGGAAATCCTGCGCGGGCCGCAGGGGACCCTCTACGGCGCCAGCTCGATCGGCGGCCTGCTCAAATATGTGACGATCGCGCCCGACCTGGACGATTTCTCGGGCAAGGCGGGCGCCGAGATATTCGGCATCCGGCATGGCGAGGACATGGGCTATGCCGGCCAGGCCCGGGTCAACATTCCGCTCGTTCCCGGCAAGCTCGGGCTGGCGGCAAGCTACGCCTACCGCAAGTCCCCCGGCTATGTGGACAATGTCCAGACCGGCAAGCGCGACGTGAACGACTATCGCCAGGAAGGGGCGCGGATCAGTCTGCTCTGGCAGGCGACCGAGGATTTCAGTGTGCGGCTGTCGGGATTGTGGCAGACGATCGACGCCGCGGACACCGCACGGATCATCGAGGATCTGGCGACCGGTGCGCGGATCGGCGACGGCATGTCGAGCTTCTATTATCTCGAACAGCCCTTTCGCAAGAAGCTCCATTATTACGCGGCGACGCTCGATTACGATCTGGGGTTCGCGCAACTCACCTCGGCGTCCACCTACAGCCGGACCAGGACGATGCAGGTGCAGGATGTCAGCCGCATCTATGGCGCGGTATTCCCGCTGTTCGGTGCGCCCGATGCCGGACTGTCACCCGCGACGCTCAACCTCGACCTGAAAAAGGTGACGCAGGAGGTCCGCCTGACCTCGCCGTCGCGCGGGCGGTTCGAATGGCAGCTCGGCCTGTTTTACACCTATGAGAAGAGTGGCAACGACCAGCTCGTCAACGCATATGATTTCGGCGGCGCGCCGATCGCCGGGCTCGATCCCTTCGTTGTCGGATCGCTGCCGAGCACCTATCGCGAATATGCGGTGTTCGGGAACGCCACCTATCGCTTCAGCGACCGGTTCGACGTTACGGGCGGGCTGCGCTGGGCGAAGAACCGCCAGCGTTTCAGCCAGATCAGCGCGGGCTTCCTGTTGCCGCCCGGGGAGGTCCCCGGCCGGTCTTCGGAGGATGTGGTGACGTACAGCGTCAGCCCGCGCTTCCATGTCGGTGACGATTCGATGATCTATGCCCGCGTGGCAAGCGGCTATCGCCCCGGCGGACCCAACCTGACCTTGCCCGGCGTGCCGCCGATGGTGGGTTCGGATTCGCTGGTCAATTACGAGCTCGGCTTCAAGTCGATGCTGTTCGATCGCAGGGTGACGATCGATCTCGCCGCCTTCTACATGGACTGGAAGGACATTCAGATCGGCGTCGTCGTCAATGGCGCGTCCGCTCTCGCCAATGCCGGTTCGGCGCGCAGCCAGGGCGTCGAGGCGGCGATCACCTGGCAGCCGGTCGAAGGGCTCCGGCTGGGCGCCAGCGGCGCCTATACCGATGCCAGGCTGGCCGCCGATATGCCGGCGGGCACGGGCGGACTGGATGGAGACCGGTTGCCGAGCATTCCCAAATGGAGCGGATCGCTCACCGCCGATTACAGCACCGCGGTTACCGACACGGTCGGCATCCGGCTTGGCGCGGGCCTGCGCCATACCGGCAACCGCCTGTCCGATGTGGCGAGCAGCCCGCTGACGCTGCCGATCCGAAGCTACTCGGCGCTCGACCTCAACGCGGCGCTCACCATCGACGATCGCTGGACTGTGCGCGCCTATGCCCGCAACGTCACCGACAGCGGCGGCGCGGTCTCGCGCGGGCTGTCCACCGACGCATTCGGCCAGCCGTCGCATATCCTGGTGGTGCCGACCCAGCCGCGGACCATCGGCCTGGCGGTGGATCTGGCGTTCTGAGCGGGCCCGCGCCGCGCGTTCATCCGCGCAGCGCCCGCCACGCCAGCGCAAATCCACCGAGCGCGACCGTGCCGGCGACGAGCAGGACCATCGCCAGCACGGTCGCCAGCGCATGCGCGCCGCCCGCGCTTTCACCCAGCCAGCCGATCAGCACCGGCGTCAGCGCGAAGCTGATCAGCGCGGTCAGCGCGTTGGATATGCCGAACCACAGGCCACGCAACTCGTTGGGAATGGCGAGCACGCCCAGCGTCGCGCCACCCAGCCCGGCGGCGGCATGCGCCATCATCAGCAGCGCGAGCAGCATGGCGGACAGCGTCGGTGTCGCGGCGAGCGGAAACAGCGCGGCGGGGATCGCCGCCGCCGCCGCGATGACGGCGACAAACACGGCCCCGCCGCCGCGGATGCGCAGCCGGTCCGCCATCACGCCCGCGATCGCCGCGCCCAGCAGCGGCGGCACGAACATCGCGCCGGCGGCCAGTTTGCCGCCATGAGCGGGCGTCAGCCCGAAATCGCGGACAAAGACGGAGACCGACCAGACCGATGCCGCATTGTTGGCTGCGATCATCGCAATCTGCGCGATCAGCAGCGGCCATAGCAGCGCGCCCATCCGCATCAGCGCCGACCAGCTTTCGCCAAAACCCGCGCCCGCCGCCGCACCGCATTCGTGCCGCGCCGGCTCGCGCAGCCAGACCAGCGGAATGGCGGTCGACAGGCCGAGCAGGCCGAAGCCGATCTGGACGGCGCGCCACCCGCCATCGCCCGGATCGCCGCTCCAGATCGCGCCGGCCAGCGGCATCAGCCAACCCGCCAGCGCGAAGCCCAGCGCCGATCCTGCATATTCGCCGACCACGATCAGGATGTTGGCGCGGCCACGCCGTTCGGGTGGAAACAGATCCGCGACGAGTGAGATCACCACCGTTTCCTGGAGCAGCCCAAGCCCGGCGAGCGCACGCGCGGCGAACAGCGTCTCGAACGATGTGGAGAGCCCCGTCGCAGACGATCCCAGCATGGTCAGCAGCGCGAGCACGATCAGGATATGGACGCGGTTTCGCGTGTCGATCAGCCGGCCGAGCCCGATCGCGAGCAGCGCGGACGGGATCGACATGGCAGCCCCCTGGACAAGACCGATGCGGACGTCGTCGAGCGAGAGGTCGCCCCTGGCCAGCTCCTGGAGCGGATTGAACACCGATCGCGCGGCCCAGGCCGATGCCAGCACCGTGCAGAGCAGCACCAGACGGATCACCGCACCGGCGGGCGGTGGCGCATCGCCGAAAGGCGGAGCGGCGGGCAGGGCAGGGGGCAAACAAGCCATTGAGACGGACTAGTCGGTTCCTTATACCCCGGCAATCGAACGAACGGGGACTGCCATGCCGAAACTCGACGAGAAAACGATGCTCCAGCGGCGCCAGCATATCGTCGACGCGGCGATGCGCCAGTTCGAGAAACAGGGCTTTGGCGGGGCCTCGGTCGACGATATCTGCGCGGAGGCCGGAATCAGCAAGGGCGCGCTCTACACGCATTTCCCGAGCAAGGAGGCGATCATGCTGGCGCTGATCGGCCAGCGCGGCGACACCTATCGCGCGATCAACGCGTCGTCGCTGGCCGAACTGGAAGATGTGATCTTCGATCTGATGCTGCGCGGCCTCAGCTATGTCGACAGCCGGCTGGAGATGGAGGCGGTGACGATCGGCGCATCCAACGATGCGGTGCGTGCCGCGCTGATCGCCAATACCGAGCTGTGGGGAACGCGCATCCGCGAGATCGTCGAAGATCTTCATGGCGCGGGCAAGGTGGAACTGGTGAACGGCGCCGATCCGGCCGAAGCCGCGCTGCTCATCCACACCTATGTGCTCGGCCGGCTGTCCCACCAGATCTACAAGACCGTCAATCTCGATGCCGAGGCGCGGCGCGGCCTCGCGATCACCGTTGCCGGAGTGGTGCGCGCGAAATCCTGACGTCGCGCTTTTTCATCTGTCCGATCCCGTGGTGAAAGGATTATGAACCGGCGGCAGGGGGAGAGGGAACAGAGCCCATGGGCGGCACGGCGATCGATCCTGCGATGCTGCATGCCTGGCTGGCCGCGCGGTCGGTCGCGCGCGGGCTGCCGGCGCCCGTCGCCGATCATGGCGGCTACCGTGTCGATACCAATTCGGAAGCGGAGGTGAAGCGCTGGGTGTTTCCCGATATCTGCCCAGGGCTTGCCGAGCTTGCGCGCAGGATCGAGGAACCCCGCCACGCCCTGAAGATGTGTGGCAGCGCGGAGGCGTTTCGCAAGGCGCTGCCACGGCGCTGGCGGATCCACGATCCGGCCTATTTCATGATCGCAACCGGCCGTGAACAGGCGGAACGGCCGATCGCGCCCGGATATGTCGTCAGCACCGAACGCGACGGCGCGGTGGTCGCGGTGCGGGTCAGCTTGGAAGATGGGGAGCAGGTCGCCAGCGGTTATGCGGCGGAGACCGATCGGGCATTCGTCTACGACCGGATCATGACCGCGCCCGATCATCGCCGCAAGGGCGTGGGCAATGCCGTCATGGCGGCGCTGCGCGGCGCGAAACGGAATCCGGAGGCGCCCGAACTGCTCGTCGCCACGGCGGACGGCCGCGCGCTTTACCTGACCATGGGGTGGCGGACACTGTCCACCTATCTTACCGCATCGATCCCCGGGGGATGACGCGGGCCGATCATTGGTTTCCGCATGCGCGGATATGGCGGATGGGACGGCGCGGACGACATGATGCCTGTGACATGGGCGTCCGGGCCGGAGGGCAGCGACACCTCTTGTCCGGTTCGGCCATCTCGCGTTGGGTGTTCCGGGGCGGGGCGGCGGGCGGCGCTTCGCAACCGGCCAATGTCGGCACGGGAAGCATCGATGCGGCAGGGCTTCGGTGCGTCATCCCGTCGGCGCGTCCGCCAGCCTATGCCTTGTCCTGCGCCAGCACATAAGCGACGATCGCATTGGCATGGCCGTGGCCCATACCGTGCTCCTGCTTGAGCATGGCGACAAGCTCCATATGCTTCGCCGGCAACCGGCCTTGCACCAGCGCCGTCCATTCGGCGATCGGCCGGCCATATTTCTTCTCGATGGACGGGAAATAGGACGCGGGGCCCTTGATCGGTTCGTTGGTCATTTCACCATTTGAAGACGCGCGGGCGTTACGGTCAAGCTCTTCGCGGCGTGCGGGTAGGCAATTGGGCGCTTGCGAATCATATAAGTATGTACTTATGTATTGGCATGATCGAGACCGAGATCTTCAGGGCGCTGGCGGATCCGACGCGCCATGCCATTTTCCGGAAGCTGGCGGCCGGCGCCATGAACGCCAGCGCGCTGCGGCAGGGCATGGCGATCAGCCAGCCGGCGATGTCGCAGCATCTGGCGGTGCTGCGCCGCGCGCGGCTGGTGCGGGAGGAACGGCAGGGACGTTTCGTCAATTACAGGATCGATCCCGACGGGCTGGCGCTGGTCGCCCGATGGCTGGCGAAATATCGCGATTATTGGCCAGCGCGCATCGATGCCCTGAAAACCGTGCTGGAGGATATGGACTGATGAGCAAGGCGGACGGCGAGCCGAAACACCGGGCGCGGAAACATGAGCGGGCGGGCCCGCTGGTGTTCGACTATGATCTCGATGCGCCGCCCGAAAAGGTCTGGCGCGCGATCAGCCAGCCGGCCTTTCGCGACAGGTGGCTGCCCAGGGGCGATCTTGCCGGAGCCGAGCCCCTTTCGTCTTCGCCCGGCGAGGAAGTGCGCTATCGCATGCGGGAGCATGAACCGCCTTTCCTCGAAAGCGAGGTGACGTTCCGGATCATGCCCAATGCGATCGGCGGCACCCGGCTCAGCATCGTTCATGGCGTGACGGACAGGCGGCTCCGCCGCGATCCGCCAAGCGCGAGCAATGACGGCGCCTGCATGATGTGTTCCGCCTGCATGATGCGCGCCGCCTGACGCTTCGGCCCGGACCAGTCCATTTCGGAAAGAAAGGAATTCGCGCATGCGCGAAGCGATGCAACTCGTCCCCATGGTCGTCGAACAGTCCAGTCGCGGCGAACGATCCTTCGACATCTATTCGCGGCTGCTGCGCGAGCGGATCATTTTCCTGAACGGAGAGGTGAACGACACCATGTCCGCGCTCGTCTGCGCGCAATTGCTGTTCCTGGAAGCGGAAAACCCCAAAAAGCCGATCCAGCTCTACATCAACTCGCCCGGCGGGGTGATCACCAGCGGCCTCGCCATGTACGATACCATGCGTTACGTGCGCGCGCCGGTGCATACGCTCTGCATGGGCACGGCGCGATCGATGGGATCGTTCCTGCTGATGGCGGGGCAGCCCGGCGAACGCGTGGCGCTGCCCAATGCCAGCATCCTCATCCACCAGCCATCCGGGGGCTTCCAGGGGCAGGCGTCCGACATGCTGATCCATGCCGAGGAGATCAGGCGGACCCGGCACCGCATGACCCGGCTTTACGCCGAGCATTGCGGGCGCAGCTATGACGAATTCGAGCACGCCATGGAACGCGATCGCTTCATGACCGCGGAGGAAGCGCTGGACTGGGGCCTGATCGATCGCATCATCAGCGAACGCGAGATCGCGGCGGAAAACTGAGATCGGCCGTCGCCTTATCCGTTATGGACCACGGCGATCTTGTTGCCGCTCGGATCGCGCAGATAGGCCGCATACCAGTTGGGCCCATAATGCGGGCGCGGGCCAGGCGCGCCGTCATCGCTGCCGCCATTGGCGATCGCCGTGCTGTAAAAGGCGTCCACCTCTGCCGGGGATCCGGCCATGAAGCCGATCATCGCGCCATTGCCGGGCGTCGCCGCCTCGCCGTCAAAGGGCTGGCAGACCCACAGCACGAAACCATCGCCCGTCCCACCTTCCGAATAGGCGCGCCAGCCGGGGAAGGCGGCATGGCTGCTCCAGCCGATCTCCGCCAGCGCCGCATCGTAGAAAACATTCGACGCATCGGCATCGACCGCGCCGACCGTGGCATAGCTGCCCATCGTCCCCTCCATCCTTTCGATCGACGGAGGCTAGGGTTTCGATGTGAACATATCAAGAACAAATATATATCGCGGCGCCGCGCCGCGACTGGCCTGTCCGGCGGGACATCGCTATGGAGGGCGGATCTTCGCCATGGGTGGAGTCTCGAATGAACGCGCAGGCACGTCACATTTCCACGCGCGGGGGGCTCGTGATGCGGGCAGCCCCGGTCGCCATCGTCGCGCTGGCCATATTGGCGGTGCGAACGCCGCTTGCCGCCGCCTATCCCCGCACCGCGCTGCTGCTGTTCCTTTGGGCGGCGTGCGATACGCTGATGCTGGCGGCGATCGCGCGAGCGCCCGGCCGCAATCCCGGCTGGCATGCGGTCCCCGCCGTGCTTGCCGCCGCCAGTCTGATCGTCTGGCTGGGTTCACCCCCGGCGCTTCGGCAGGCGCTGCTGGCGATGCCGGCCATCGCCATCGCCATGATCGCCATGGTGCTTGCGCATATCGCCTGGGCGACGGCACGGGCGCGTCGGATATTCCGGCGCACGCACGCGGCGCCGGGCATGCGATGGACCGCCGCCGCTTCGGCATTCCTGCCTGTTCCGGTCGTGCGCGCCGCAGCCGCCACGCTCTCCATCACCTATCTCTCGCTGGTCCGCTGGGGCGGGCCGGCCGATGTGCCGTCGGGCAGCCGCGCCTTCGCCTATCACAGGCATCTGGCGCCGATGTGCGCGACCATGCTCGTGCTGTCGCTGATCGAGCTTGGCGTCTGCCATCTGCTGCTGGGGCTGTGGAGCCCCAGAGCCGCCCTCATCGTCTCGGCGCTCAGCGGTGCCGGGCTGGTCTATCTGATCGCGCTGATCAAATCGTTCCGCATCCAGCCGGTGCTGATGACGGGGGAGGGGGTGCGGGTGCGGGCCGGGCTCGCGATCGACCAGGCGATCCCGCTCGATGCGATCGCGGCGATCGAAACCGGTTTTGCCGGCAGCGACGTCAACGCGCCCGAAACGCTCAATGCCGCGCTGCTCGCCTGGCCCAATATCCTGCTCCGGCTCCGTCGCCCGATCCCGGGGCGGCGTGGACCGGTCAGCGCCGTCGCGTTCCGGCTCGACGATCCGGATCCGTTCGTGCGGCTGCTCAAATGGCGGATGGAGCATTTTCAAGTTGACCGTTAGCGGTCAACGGCTCGGAAAATGCGACCGCGAAAAACCAGAGCGGAACGCGCTGATCGCGCCGATCAACTCCCCTTCATCTGGATGAGCTGGATCAGATTGCCGCAGGTGTCGTCGAGCACCGCCATCCAGACGGTGCCGGCATCGATCGGCTCGCGCGTGAACGAAACGCCCAGCGAGACCAGTCGCGCATATTCGGCATTGAGATCGTCGACCATGAACGATGTCGCGGGGATACCATCTTCGACAAGCGCGGTTTTCCAGGGCTTTGCGGCAGGATGTTCGCTCGGTTCCAGAAGCAGCTCGGTGCCGTCCGGATTCTCCGGCGAAACCAGCGTCAGCCAGCGATGCGCGCCCATCGGGATATCGTGCTTCACCACGAAGCCCAGCTTGTTCGTGTAGAAATCCAGCGCCCTGGCCTGGTCGTCGACCAGCACGCTCGTCACATAGATCCTCATCGGTCCTCTCCATCAAGATGTTTGCGAAGCCATAGTTCGGCGGCCGCGCGCAGCGGGCCGGGATCGAGCGAATGGAGCTTGGTCCGCCCCGACCATCGGATGCGGACGATCCCCGCCTTTTCCAGCGTATCAAGATGCTGGGTGATCGCCTGGCGCGAAAGGGCGGTGCCGCTTTCGGCGAACGACAGGGCGCAGATCTCGAACAGCGACTGGTCCGGCCGCTCGCGCAACCGATCGACGATCCGCCGCCGGGTCGGATCGCCAAGCGCCTTGAAGACGCGATCGAGTTCGTCCTCGGTCATGCCGGAGAATATGCAATGATATTATTGCATGTCAATGACAGGCTGATCGCCTCCGTCCTCCGTCCTCCGTCCTCCGTTCGCTTCGAGCGCAGGTTCGAGCTTGCCGAGAACCGTAGTCGAGAAGGGGGCGCGCCGTTTCTCGGCTTCGCTCGAAAGGGCTTCTCGACTTTGCTCGAAGCAAACGGGTGGGGGGGGCGTGGGGGCTCTCACTCATACACCCGCTTGCGCCCTATTAGAAAACCGACTAGTCAGTCTCTATAAATCGATAACATCGAAAGGGTGGAGCCATGGCGATTCGGAAAATGCATCTCTTGTGCGCGGGCGCGGCGCTGTCTGTGCTGGCGGTGGCGCCGGCATGGGCGGGGCAGGAAGCCGCGCAGGACAGCGCGAGCGATGACATTCCCGGAGAGATCGTCGTCACCGCGCAGAAGCGCGCCGAACCGCTGCGCACGATTGCGGCAAGCGTCCAGGCGATCGGCGGCGATGCGCTGGAATCGCGGTCGCTGCGCTCGCTTCAGGATATCGTCCGTCTCGTGCCGTCGCTCTCGATCGCGCCTGAAACCGGGATCGGCGATCGCAACATCGTGCTGCGCGGCGTCGCCCCCTCGGGCGGCACCCAGCCCACCGTCGTCACCTATCTCGACGATATCCTGATCCCCAATTCGGTCGATCCCCAGCTCTACGATCTGGAGCGGGTGGAGGTGCTGAAGGGGCCGCAGGGCGATCTCTACGGCGCATCGGCGGCTGGCGGCCTGATCCGCTATGTCGAGGCGCGGCCCGATCCCTCGGGCGTCAGCGGGCGGGCCGAACTCAGCGGCTCCACCATTTCCGGTGGCGCGCGCAACTATGGCGCGACCGGCGTGATCAACCTGCCATTGGGAAGCGACGCGGCGGTGCGCGCCAGTGCGGCATATGACCGGCGCGGCGGCTTTATCGACAATGTCGATCCCTATGACGGCACGATCCGCCGCAACGTCAACGACACCGAGCGTTTCACCGGCCGCATCGCGGCGCTGTGGACCCCGTCCGACACGCTCGAGATCCGCGCCTCCGCACTGTACAATCAGCGCAAGAACGGCGCGCATTCGGAATCCGATCTCAACGACCGGCTGACCGAAGGCTCCCCGCGCGCGCGGCTCACCAGCCGCTTCTTCCCCGAATCCGGATCGGACAAGGCCTGGATCGCCAACCTCACCGCCAATCTGGATGTCGGCATCGGCACGCTCACCTCCGCCACCGGCTATGTCCACCAGAAGATCCGCCGCCGGCTCGACGTTCGCGACATCTACAATCTCGATCCCGCGATCACCGGTTTCGCCTATCCGGGCTTCGATCCGGACGTGAACGGATCCTTCCTCGAGAATCCCAACACGGCTCTGCTGTCGCCGAACCTGACGGGGAACACGCTCCGCCAGTTCACCCAGGAAATCCGCTTCGCATCGGACTGGGATTTTCCCGTCCAACTGCTCGCCGGCGCATTCTATCTTCGCAGCACCACGCGCAGTTACCAGCGGCTGGGCTTCGACGCGCCGATCCCCGAATATAGCGAGGCGATGGGTGGCGATCCCGATGCGCTGGTCGATGCGGGCTTCACCGGCCGCGAAAAGGTGGAGGAACTGGCGGGCTTCGCCAACCTCCGCTGGCAATCCGCCGACGAGCGTGCGGAGGTGAAGGCGGGCGTTCGTTATTACGACCGCAAGAATCCCCGCCATATCGTCGACACGCCGGGATCGCTCTTCCCCGTCGGCGTGGATGCGACTGCGAAGGACAGCGGCGCGCTTTTCTCCGCCAGCGCATCCTACAAGATCGCGCCGACGACCTTCGCCTATGCCCGCTATGCCGGCGGTTTCCGGCCGGGCGTCGGCCGCGTGCTGCCGGGGCCGGTGTGCGGCCCCGATTTCGAAGCGCTCGGCATCGATCCCGCGACGATCCCGCCCTTCACCAAGGCCGAAAAGCTCGACAGCTATGAAGCGGGCATCCGCCAGTCGAGCCGCGACGGCCGCTTCTCCGCCAGCCTGACCGGCTTCGTCATCAAATATCGCGACATCCAGCAGAGCCTGGTGCTGCCGACCTGCGCCAGCATCTTCGACGTCAATGCCGGCCGCGCGACCAGCAAGGGCTTCGAGCTCGAAGCGCGGCTGGCGCCGACGCGAGAGCTGAGCGTGTCGATGAGCATCGGCTATACCGATGCACGGCTGGACAAGGGCGATCCGTTCAGCGGCGGCGATGTCGGCGAACAGCTCCAGTTCGTGCCCGCCTGGACCTTCGCGGTGCAGCAGGATTATCGCACGCCACTGTCGGGCGACTGGGATCTGGTCGTCCGCAGCGATCTTTCCTTCACCGATCGCCGCCAGACCCAGTTCGGCCCGCCGGGCGCGGGGCCGGACCGGATCACCTCGCTCAGGGACTATACGCTGATCAACGCGCAGATCGGCGTCGCGAACCAGGGCTGGGAAGTCGCCGTCTTCGCCGACAATATCGCGAACGTCCTGCCGATCTACGGCACCAACCAGACGCGCTATTTCGGATCGGACGGGCGGACCTGGTCGATCGGCACACCGCGCACGCTGGGCGTCCGTCTGCGATCGAGCTTTTGAGATCGATAGTGATGGCGATGGGGATCAGCCGCCGGACGATGCTCTCCTCCGCCGCATCGACGGTGGGGGCGGCATGGCTGGCGCCCGCATGTGCGCGCGCCGGACAGGCGCATTTCCTTGATGGAGAGGCGCTGGCCGCGATGATCCGGCCGGAACTGACGGTACTGGGCGGCGCGGTTCAGGTGGAGCGACTGGGGGAGAGCGGGCAGGGGCGGCCGATCGACCTGATCAGCATCGGCAACGGCGAGCGTTCCGCGCTGATCGTCGGGGCGCCGCATCCCAACGAGCCGATCGGCTGCCTGACGGTGCTGGCGCTGATCCGGCGGCTGGTGCGCGATCGGCATTTCCGTGAACAATCGGGTTGGCGTTGGCATTTCATCCCCGCGATCGATGTCGACGGGCTGGCGCTCAACCGCGGCTGGTTTTCGGGGCCCCGCACCATCGATCGCTATCTGGCGCATTTCTATCGCCCGGCCTTTGCCCGCCAGCCCGAATATGGCTTTCCACTCGAAATGCCGGGCTATCGCTTCGACGCGGTGGCGCCGGAGGCCCAGTGCTGGCAGCGCGCGATGGAGATCGCCCGGCCCGATCTGCAATCCTCGCTGCATGGCGCCGACAGCGGCGGCTCCTTTTATCTGTTGAGCCAGGATCGGCCCGCGCTGGCCGCGAAACTGTCTCGCCAGCCCGCGACCCAGGGCATCCTGCTCAACGATCTGGGAGAGCCCGGCGCGGAACTGACGCGCTTCGCGCCCGGCGTCTTCTCCTATTTCGATGTCGCGCCCTATGTCGCGCAGATCGTGCGTGAGGGCGGGGCGGTGCAAGACCAGTGGAGCGCGGGCCGATCGAGCGCCGAATTCGCGGCGGAGCGCTACGGCACGTTCAGCGTTACCTGCGAAGTGCCGTTGTGGGAGGATCCCCGCCAGCGCAGCGCCCGGCCGTCCGGCTACAGCATGGCCGATGTCCAGCGCATGCAGCATGCGGCGGCGGCGGAGAATGGCCGGCTGCTCGACGCGGCCGCGCCGCTGATCGCACGCCCCCATGCGGACCCCGAAAGCCGCGCGCTGGCCGATGCGCTGGCAGAGGCGGCGACCCGCAACACCCAGCAGAATGCAGCGCTCGCGGCGCTTATGCGCGCGGGGGCAGGGGCCTCCGAACCGGTGAGCCTGGCCGATCTGGCGCAACTCGAACCCGGGACCGAACAGATGCGCGCGCCCGCGATGCTGGCGCGGCTGGCGCGGCGTCAGGGCGATACCGCCACGGCGTCCGCCGCCGAAACGCTGCTCGCCCGCCGCATCGCCGCGTTGCATGCCAGGTCGCCGCTGCGGCCCGTGCCGACGGATAAGGCGGTGGCGCTGCAGATCCTGTCGATCACGACGGCGATGGAGGAACTGGCATAAGTGCAGGGTATGCGAACAATATATTGATTTTACGTACGTTTCTAACTTCTGCCTTTGGCAGCGGGGCGCGGGATGGTTCCCTGCATGGGCTGCTCTCATGATGCGCGTTTGATCCGGAATGGAGGCGATCGTCCGCCCATTCATGTTGCCAGGCGATCGGGACGGCGGATATGCCCGGTGATGCGGCGCGATCGAAGCTGCCGCACGATCGGCGCGTCGTGGCGTGAGAGGAGCGTAGCTTGAGTTCGATCATCCCCGTCATCGCCCCGCCGGGCATCGCGCCCAACATGGTCGAGGGCATCCGGTTGAGGACCAGCCTGTCGCTCGACGCGAGCGTGGTCCGCTACGGTCAGGCCGAACGCATCAACCTGTATGACACCGATCATGATCTGATCGCCAGTTTCAGCAATGCCGGCATGTTGTGGTCGCAGGCCGGCAACGAAGGCGCGTCGGTGCTGGCGGGCTTCTATATTTTCGATATCCGCAATTCGGGCACGATGGTCGCCAGGTCCGTCGCCGGCAATGTCAGCGGCATCTTCATTGGCGGCGCGGGCGACTATCTGGAGAATAGCGGCGTCATCGCCGGGGTCACCCAGGGCGGGCAGGCCACCGGCATCACGCATTTCGGCCCCGGCATCAGCATCCACAATATCGGCGGCGGCACCATCGCCGCGCAGACGCTGGGCGACAGCCTGGCAGGGGTCGCCGGCTCCATCGGCGTCTACATGGTCAATGGCGGCTATCTGTTCAACGCGCGGGGCTCCTCCATCCTGGCGGAAGGCGGGGTGGCGCGGGGCGTGCATGTCAGCGGGCTCGGCGGCGACATATTGAACGACGGGCTGATCCAGGCGCGGGGAGACAGCGTCGATTGGCCCGCGACGGCGATCTCGCTGAGCTATGCCGCGCCCTATGGATCGCGCGTGATCAACAATGGCACGATCGACGCGGAGATCGCGATCACGGCAAGCCAGCTTTCCTACAATCCGTTCGTCACCGGCACCGCCTGGATCGAGAACAGCGCCGAAGGCGTGATCCGTGGCGATATCCTGCTGGAGCTGGGCGACGATCTGATCCTGAACAGCGGCACGATCATCGGCGATATCTCGACCGGTGAGGGTGATGACCTGGTCGATCTGTCGGCCGGCCTCTGGATCGGCACGGCCGATCTCGGCTGGGGCGATGACGGGCTGATCGGATCGAAGGCCGGCGATATCGTCAATGGCGGGCGTGGCGACGACGATCTGCGCGGCGGCGCGGGCAATGATCTGCTGATCGGCGGCGTCGGCAACGATATGATCAGCGGAGACGGCGGGAATGACGGCCTCTACGGCGAGCAGGACGACGACGTCATTTCGACATCGGGGGGCGACGTCGCCGATGGCGGAGACGGCGACGATCTGATCTTTGCGGGCGATCTGGGCTTCGCGCGGCTGGACGGGGGCGCCGGCTTCGATACGCTCGCATTCGGTACGCAGGGCCTGCGCCTCGATCTGTCCGACGCGCTGGCGAGCGGCCGTATCCATGGCTTCGAAGGGATGATGCTGGTTTCGGGCCAGCAGGTCGCGATCCGCGCGGGCGATGCCGGCACGCTGGCCGACGGCGTGTTGCGGATCGGCGGCGCGGCGGAGGCCGGGGTGGAGCTTGTCGGCGGCTGGACGGACGCGGGCGCCGCGCCGGAGCCCGATATCGGCTATCATCGCTATACGCTGGGCAGCGAAACCATATTGGTGGCGCAAACCGTGCCCGTCACGATCGTGACGACGGCGGGCGCGGGCTTCCACGGGCTCGATCCCGTCGCCGGGGGCGATCCGGCGCCGCTGATCGGATCGAGCGAAGGCGCGATGCCCACCGATGCCGAACTGTCGATCACCGGCTACCGGCTTTTCGGAACGGTGCTGATCCATGCGAGCGAAACCTGGCGCACAAGCGGCGGCGGCGCGGCGTTGCTGGGCGAACAGGATGCCGCGCTGATCAATCACGGCACGATCATTTCCGTCCACGACCATAATATCGTCCATGCCCTGGCGGGCAATCAGTGGGACATTCTGGTCAATCACGGCACGGTGCGCGCGGTCGGCACGGGCAATACCGGCGCTGTCGGCTATGATCCCGGATCGCGCGGGAAACTGGACAATCAGGGGCTGATAGAGGCGATCTCGGACCGGGGCGGCGTGTTCGCCGTCACCGTCGGCGGCGCGGCGGCCGATCCGGCGATCTTTTTCCGGAACTCCGGCACGATCAGCGGGCGGAGCGATGCCGGCGCCGCGGTGGGCGCGGAGATTTCCACCATCGTCCGCGCGGACAATGGGCCGTCGGCGATCAACAGCGGCCGGATAGAGGCGATCGGCGGCGCGGGCACCGTGGCCGTGCAGATGCTGGCCAGCGGGGTGTTCCGCAACGACGGTACGATCTTCGCGGATGGCAGCGCATCCTCGGGTGCGCAGGATGCGGTGGGTGTGCAGCTTTATTACAGCGGCATCAACAGCTTCACCGGGCTGGAGAATAACGGCACGATCGTCGCCGACATCGCGGTGCGCTCCGATGGCGGGGCGGACCGTATCGTCAACACCGGCCGGATCGAAGGCGCGATCCGCCTGAATGCCGACGACGACAGCCTGATCGATAGCGGGGTGATTGTCGGCGCGATCGATCTGGGGGCGGGCAACGACCTCTATGACGGCAGTGCCGCGAAGGCGGCGGCATCGGTTGCGGGCGGCGGGGGCGACGATCGGCTCGTCGGCACCGCGTTCGACGATATTCTGGTCGGCGGCGCGGGCGACGATGTGATCGACGGGCGCGGCGGCGGCGACATTGTCCAGATCGGTGATGCGCTGTCCGATTGCACGATCAGCTTCGACGGCGCGGTGTGCGTCGTTACGACGAAAACCGAGGGTGTCGACCGGATCGCCAATGTGGAGACGATCGCGTTCGCCGGCGTTTCCGTCAGCGTCGCCGCGCTCAAGGCGCAATATGGCGATACAACCGCGCCGTTGCTGCAAGGCATATTGCCCTCTGACGGCCGGACCGCGGTCGCGACCGATGCTGCGGTCGTGCTCGCCTTCTCCGAATATGTCGCGCGCGGCAGCGGGGAAATCCGGATCGTTCGCAGCGATGGCCGGATCGTCGAGCGGTTCGATGTCGCGACCAGCGATCGCATCCGCATCGATGACGGCGTTGTGACGGTCGATCCGCTCTATGCTCTCGCCGCGGGCACGCGATACCGGATCGAGGTGGACGCGGGCGCGATCACCGACCGGGCGGAAAATCCCTATGCGGGGCTCTCCACCCACGGCTTTACGACGCTTGCCGCTCCGTCGCCGGCGACGGGGCAGGCGCGGCTGATCGCGACCGGCGCGCTGACGGCGGAGATCGGCGGCGATGCACTGATATTCGGCACGATGCACGGGCAGGATATCCGCATCGCCGATCAACCCGGCGCGATCGAATTCGACGGGTCGTTCGCGCGCGGCGGCGATGTCGTGCGGTTGACGGGCGCGGCCGCCGATTATCAGGTCAGGGTCGCCGGATCGAATATCGTCTTCGATGACGGCGATACCCGGATCGTCATCCCGGTCGGGATCGCGGGCATGGCGCTGTCCTTCGACGATGGCGTGCGCACGCTGATCTTCGCCGATGGCGCGGTGCGGATCGGCGGGCAGGCGGTGTCCGACAGCTTCGCGCCGCTCGGCAGCCCGGCGGAAGCGCCGCCGCTGTCCGATCCCCCGGCCATTGTCGGGGCGGGGCGGCTGGTTCTTCATCCGGGGGCCGTCGCCACGGTCGCGGGCGATATCGAGATATTCGGCAGCAATGCGGGGCACGAGACGCTGGAGATCCGCGGCGGGGCGATCCGGCTCGACGGATCGTTCGCACGCGGTGGCGACACGATCGTGCTCGACGCACTGTCCGGGGCGTTCGATGCGCGCCTGGCCGGCAGCGCGGTCGAGATGCGATCGTCGGGCATGACGGTCTCCATTCCCGTGGGCACGGCGGGAATCACGCTGCGCTTCGTCGATGGCGATCGCACGCTCGCCTATGACGAGGCGGCCGGAGCGGTGAAGATCGGCGACCAGATCGTCGGCGCGCAATCGATCGGCCTGACCGGCCCGGTGGAGATACCGGTCACGGCATTCGCCTGACGCCCCACCGGATCTGCACGGGGCATCCGGCCTCGTTGTCGGACCGGAACGAGGTGACGGGCGGTTTTTTTACGCACCGTTCGAAAATCGTGGAACCGGATGCTTTCTCGTGGGTTGCGCACCGAACGATCCTGCCCGGTTCCCCCACGACCGGGTACAACTGCCCCGGCCCCCCACGCCGGGGCAGTTTTTACATGGGGGCTCCGTTTCAGCCGCGCAGCGAACTCGGAGCGCGGCGATATGTCTGCCGGAACGCGGCGTTGAAGGTGCGCAGGCTGCGGAAGCCCGATCGATAGGCGATCTCGGTCATCGGCAGATCGGTCTGGTCGATCAGCCGCTTCGCCCGCTGGATCCTGGCCGTGCGGCCCGCCGCGGCCGGCGTGGTATCCAGATGCTTGCGAAACAGCCGGGCAAGCTGGCGCGCGCCGATGCCCAGCCTGTCCGCAAGATCGTCGACGCCGCCGTGGTCGAGCGCGCCTTCGTCGATCAGCCGCAGCGCGCGCGTCACCGTGGCGCGCGTACCCGTCCAGGCGGGCGAATGCGGCGCGGTTTCGGGGCGGCAGCGCAGGCACGGCCGGAAGCCGGCATCCTCGGCGGCGGCGGCGCTCGGATAATAGCGGACATTGCGGCTCAGCGGCTGGCGCACCGGGCAGACGGGGCGGCAATAGATCCGCGTCGAGGTGACGGCGATGAAGATCACCCCGTCAAAGGCGGGATCGCGCGCATAGCGGGCGCGCTCGCATGCCTCGAAATCCAGCGCGAGGGCATCGGCGTCGGTCATCTGGCCGATCATATCTCCGTCTGCCGCCGATGTCGCGGCCGGGCAATGACGAGGTCCGTTTCCTGCCAGCATGGCCTGTCCGCAGGGGCTATTGCCGCATGAACGAACATGATCGGGAGCTTGCGGCATGCCATCCGTCCATCACTGGATCCGTATCGAACGGCCGGCCGAAGCCGTCTGGGATGCTGCGGCGGATGTGGGCGCGCTCCACACCCGCCTCGTGCCAGGTTTCGTCGTCGCCACGGAAATGCTGGAGGATGTGGCGCACCCCACGCGCCGCGTGACCTTCGGCGACGGCACGATCGTCGACGAAGTCATTGTCGATATCGATCGCGGGCGGCGCCGGCTGGTCTGGAGCGTTCAGGGCGTCACCCATCACAATGGCGTGCTGACCGTCCAGGCCGACGGCACCGGTGCGCTTGTCAACTGGACCGCGGATGTGCTGCCGGCGGAACTGGCGGAACGGATCTCGCCGATGATGGCGTTGGGCCTTTCGACGATGAAGCGGCATCTGGAGCGGGGCTGATCGCGAATATCGCGGCGGCGCGCGCGTTCATCCTTGCGGTTCGTCCCGATCCGATGCCATCAGGGGCCGACAGGCAACGGCTCCGGATCCGGGAATGACCCACACCAGCTTTTATCCCGTCGGCACCCCGGGCCAGCCCTGGGGCGAGGCGGAACTGAACCAGTGGCGCGCGCGGCAGCCGCGGTTGCGCCGCTATGACGTGGATGTCGTGCCGCGTATCGAGGCACTGGCGAACCGGTTCGACCGGTCCGTTTACGGCCGGACCGACTATGCCGGTGAAGCCTATGAACTGCTCGCGCTCGGCAGCCGCGATTTCGATCCCGCATTGCCCAATGCGCTGGTGACGGGCGGGGTACATGGTTACGAAACCAGTGGCGTGATGGGGGCGCTCGCCTTTCTGGAGGCGCGCGCCGCCGATTATGCGGGCCGGGTCAACCTGCTGGTGGCGCCCTGTGTCAGCCCCTGGGCGTATGAACGCATCAATCGCTGGAATTACGACGCGATCGATCCCAACCGCAATTTCCGTCCCGATGGCCCGGCGCGCGAGGCGACGGCGCTGATCGAACTGGTGCGCGGGTTCGGCCATCCGTTCCTGATGCATATCGACCTGCACGAAACAACGGACAGCGACGAAGGCGAATTCCGCCCGGCGCTTGCCGCGCGCGACGGCAAGGCCTTCGAACCCGGGCTGATCCCCGACGGTTTCTATCTGGTCGACGACAGCGCCAATCCGCAGCCCGATTTTCAGCAGGCGGTGATCGCTGCGGTCGAGCGCGTCACCCATATCGCTCCGCCCGACGCGGCCGGGGAGATCATCGGATCGCCCGTGGTGGCGCATGGCGTGATCGAATATCCGCTGGCCGAACTCGGCCTGTGCGGCTGTATCACCGGCGCGCGCTTCACGACCACGACCGAGGTCTATCCCGACAGCCCCCGCACCGATGCGGAGGAATGCCTGCGCGCGCAGGTCGCCGCGGTGTGCGCGGCGCTGGATCACGTGCTTGCCCACGGATCGCCAGGATCCTCGCGCCCCTCCGAATAGGGCGTCAACGCGTGTCGAACGGCATCATGCTACCGCGTAGGGGAACGCTTGCGAGGTGGCCGTGATGAAATGGTGCATTGCCTTCGCTTGCGCTCTGATGCCGTCGGCCGCCTCGGCATGCCCGCCGCGGAACGAAGAACTCGCCGCGCAGGCGGCGGAGCTGGCGGGGGCGCGGGTCCAGCGATACAAACGGGATGTCATGCAGGCGGACACGATCCTGTACGACGTCATGGAGAGCCGTGTCGGCTACGCGGCGCGTAAATGGCGCAAGACCGGACTGCTTCGCATCCTTCATGTCTACAAAGGGCCTTATGCGCGCGGGCAGCGCATCAGGATCAAGGGCGGATACTCGCCTTTCGCCGAATGCAGCCTGCTGCCACCGCTGTCCTTCAAGGCGGGCAGTTACGGCGTTATCGCATTCAATGCGCCAACCGGCCCCGAAGCGGTCATGCATACGGGATGGCTGACCCGCGAACTTTTCGACGATCTGGTCGCGCAGGGCATTATCCGAAATGCCCGTCAGTCCGGGATGGCCGACCGGCGGGCGGGGGCATCTGCCGGCTCGGGAAACACGACGGACCGGGGAATCCGGAGGCGCTGGAGCGATCTGCGCTTCGATGGAAGCATCGAACGATTCGAGCCGCAGACCCGCGAAGCTAAAAACGCTGTACGGGCACCGGGCTGATCACGCTCACCTCAAATGATTTGCCGATCCTGCGATAGGCGAATTCCCCGCCCCGGGCGCGGGCCGTGGCGGGCTGGCCGGACGGATCGAGCCCCGGGCCATCATGCGTGCAATAGCCGTCGCTCTTTCCATCGACGGTGCGGCAGAATGCCAGCCGGCCATTGCGCGGCGCCAGTTCGAAGCCGACCCGCGTGGGAACGGTGGCGAGCGCCGCGATATCGACCGGGCTGATCCCGGCGGCCGTGATCGGCTTCATTTTGGCCATCGGCACCTTGCGCACATTGGCGAACAGCATGATCTCGTCGAAAAACGGGAACCAGGCATCGAAGCGCCCGTCGCCATCGCGGTCCGCCAGGCAGATATGCGGGCGGCCCGATCGGATCTTCATCCGGTCGATCGTGCAGCCGATCAGCATCCGCGAACGCGCGAGCGCGAGCAATTGCCCTTCCGCCAGATCGAACCCGTCCTCCGCGCTCGCAATCGCCCGATCGAGCCGCGCGGAGCGATCGGCGAACAGGCCGCCCCGAACCCAGCCGCCATCGCTCGTGCGGGTCTCGCCGATGGCCGGCGCATCCTGCGGCACCAGCAGGGTGTGGAACGAATAGACCGGTTCCTGCGCCGGTTCGGATGCGGCGGCGGGCAAGGGGGCTGCGATCAGCGCCGCCATCGCCAGCGCCATAGTCGGCCGCCGACCCGTCCTCATGCCACCGCGCCCGGTCATGCGGGATCCTTGCCCGGGGCCGCACGCATGCCCATCATCTCGCCCAGGCGCACGGGGCGTTCCGGCGCCCAATCCCTGTTGAAGGCGACGATACCCGGCCCGAACAGCATCACGATCGTCGAGCCCAGCAGGAAACGGCCCATTTCCGCGCCCTGCTTCAGTATGATGTCCTGATCCTCATAGGTCCATTCCGATACGGACCGGCCACGTTTCGCATTGACCACGCCGTGCCACACCGTCGCCATGCTGCCGACGATCGTGGCGCCCACCAGCACCATCACGAACGGGCCATGTTCGGGGGATTCGAACACGCATACGACGCGTTCGTTGCGCGCGAACAGGTTCGGCACGCCGCGCGCGGTGACCGGATTCACGGAGAACAACGCGCCGGGCACATGGATCATGCGCGTCAGCCGCCCGTCGCACGGCATGTGCAGGCGGTGATAATCCCTGGGCGAGAGATAGAGGTTGGCGAAACTGCCATGGCGGAAATGCGCGGCCAGCGTGGCGTCTCCGCCGACCAGTTCGGTGGTGGTGAAGTGATGGCCCTTGGCCTGGACGATGCGATGATCGTCGATGGCGCCGAACTGGCTGATCGCGCCGTCCACCGGGCAGATGAAATCGGCATCCGCCAACGGCCGCGCGCCGGCTTTCAGCGGACGGGTGAAGAAGTCGTTGAAGCTCGGATAGCTGGCGATGTCCGGATTTTCGGCCTCGTTCATGTCGACGCTGTAGCGGCGCACGAACCAGCGGATCAGCTTGGTCGTGCGTTCGCCTCCGTGCGCGCCGGCGACGCGGCCGGCGAGCAGGGTCAGCGCCTGTTTGGGCATCAGATATTGCAGCAGGACTTTCAGGCGATCGGACATGGTCGCAAATCCCGCGTCACGAACCCGCCCGCGCATATTTCAGCCCGCGCGCGCGGCCGGCGTTCAGCTCCAGCGCGCTCGCCCGTCCGCCCGCGTCGCGGGTGAAGAGCAGTTCCAGCCCCATGTCCGGCGCCCAGAACCGGTCCGGCCCGGTCTGCACCAGCTTCATCTCGGGCAACGGCCCGGCCTTCAGCGTCAGCGCATCGCCCTGGCGGATCACCAGCGGGATCGTCGCTTCGGTGCCGCGATATTCGCCCGCATAGGCGGCGCCCGCCGCCGCGCTCGCCACCGCCGTCTCCACGCGCGCGAAGCGCCGTTCCGGATTGCCTTCGGAGATCAGGCGCATCGCCTTGCCATCGGCATCGAAGGCGATGCGGGTGCCGTCGGGATCGGTCGGGAAGGCGAAGGTGCTGCCGGCAAGCCGGGCGAGCGGCCGTTCGGGGCGGACGGTGCCGAGCTTTCCGTCCTTCAGCGCGAATTCCAGATAGGAACCGGCGGGATCGCGATAGACGCCCGCGAAGGGCCGCGCCGCTTCTCCCGGCGCGTCGGCGGCCAGCACCGTGGCGGGCTTCAGCTTGCCCTCCAGGAAGATATTGGCGACCTTGCCCGCCAGTTCGGCCGAACGCGCGTCGCCATTGTTGCACGAAATCACGATGCCCAGCTTCTCGCTCGGGATCCACCAGGTCATCGTGCGATAGCCGCCCAGCGCGCCGCCATGATGGACGATCGGCACGCCGCGATAGCTGCCGGGCGAAAGCCCCATGCCATAGCCGGTCGGCGTGCCGTCCTTCAGCCGGGCGGAAACGCGCATCAGCGCCACCGATTTCGCGCCCACCTTGCCGCTGTCCATATTGGCGATCCAGCGCAGCATGTCGCCGGCGGTGGAATAGAGCCCGCCATCGCCCACCACGTCGAGATTGGAGTTGGACAGCGCCCAGCCCGTGGCGCTCTTCACATAGCCATTGGCCTTTTCGGGCACGGGCTGGTTGTGATCGTGTTGGAAGCGCGTCTGCGTCATGCCCAGCGGCGTGAAGATCCGCGCCCGCGCGAAATCGTCGAGCCTTTGCCCCGATACGCGCTGCACGATCATCGACAGCGCGACATAGCCGCTGTTGCTGTAGAGGTGATCGGTATCGGGCGCGAAATCCAGCCCCTGCTGGCGGCCGAGCAGGTCGATCAGGTCCTTCTCGGTATAGACATGGTCGTTCGAAATGCCGCTGAGCGCGCCCAGCGTGAAGAAATCGCGCAGCCCGCTATTATGGGTGAGGAGCTGGCGAACGGTCACCGCGTCGGCATAGGCGGGCAATTCGGGCAGGATCGCGCGCACCCGATCGTCCAGCCCCAGCTTGCCGTCCTCCACCAGCAACAGCACCGCCATCGCCGTCACCTGCTTGGAGACCGAGGCCATGTAGACGCTGGACGTGGGCGTCAGCGCGCGCTTCGCTTCCAGATCGGCGGCGCCATAGCCGCGCGTCAGCAGCGTGCGGCCATCCTGTTCCACACCCACGGTGCAGCCGGGCGTGGCAGGGCCGTAATCGGCGAACACAGCATCCACCTTCGCCTGCCTCCCCGCATCGGGCGCGGCGGCGATGGCGATGGACGGCACGACGACACAGGCGGCGGACGCGGACAACAGACGCTTGAACATGAAGACTCCCCTCCGAGGTGGCGGACATCTCTCATGAAGGGGCGGGGGCGGGCAAGGGGTGGTTTCAGGGAGGGGTATTCCTTCCTGTCATGCCCGCGAACGCACACTGCTGCCCGGGATTTTATTCGGAGCTTGAGGCAGCAAGAATTCTCCTTCCCACGCTGAGCGTAGGGAGGAGAGCTTGGATCGCTTCAGCCCCAGATCATGTCTTGACGGCAAGTTCGTGGGCATCCGCCCAAAAATCATCGGAGCCGCGGGAAATTCGGACAATAAAATCCCAGTCACCAGTACGCGAAAGCAGGAATCCAGCCATTTCGAGAAGCATCCGGAAGGCACGGGATCGGCATCCGGTCGACCAATCGGGCGGGCCCTCAGTCCCGCGCCGCCACCGCCTCCCGATACAACGCCAGAAGCTGGCGGCGGGTCGCGCGGGCCACGTCGTAATCCGCGTCGTTGCGCGCCAGCCCCGCGCAGCTTTCGATGTCGCCATGGTGAGGGGCGTCGCGATCGCAGCGCGTGATCCAGGCCGCGCGGCCCGCCATTGCCCGCTGGTGGAGCGCGCGGGCTTCGGCGCACACCGTCTCCGCCCCGTCGGTGCAGCCCTGCGCGAGCGCGAGATAGGCGACATAGTCCGCCCTGTCGGCGTCGCGGGGGGCAGGGCCGCGTGTTTCGCGGACCGCCCGGGCCAGGAAATGGCAGCCTTCCGGATCGATCATCAGCGCGTCGTTGTGCAGGAAACAGGCGCGCGCCAGCAGATCGCGCGCGGCGGCGGGATCGCGTTCCACCCCGGTTCCGGTGAGCGCCATCCAGCCCAGATATTTGCAGGCATAGGGGCCTTGCCCCGGATCGTCGCCGTCGCACACGCGCGCCAGGCGCTGCCGTGCGCGCGCATAATCGCGCAATTGCCGGTTGTGCAGATAGAGCTTGCCCGCTTCGTAGCAGCCGGCGGTGATCAGCCCGGCCGCGCACGACTTGTCATGATGTTCCAGCGCGGCGCGCAGGTCGCCGCCGCGCGCGGCGCTGACGCCGCTGCTCCAGCAGCTATCGACGTTGGATTCCGCCTTGCACGGGGGCGACCGGGCGGCGGGCGGCGGATAGTCGATGGGATAATTGGGAAGCCACGCGCCGTCCGATCCCTTTTCCCGCCCGATCGCGCGCATGCCCGCCAGCAACCGATCGTGCACGCGCGCGATCGTGTCCGGGCGGCAGGAGAGGGTGGCGAGCGCCTTGCCCGCGCGGCTGACGGTCAACAGGCCGAAGGGGTGCAGCGCCGTGGGATCGGGCGCCTGCCCGTCGCGGAAGCCGGCGGCGAAGCGATAGGCGGTGTCGCCGTTCAGGAAGGTCGCGATCTCGCCGATCGTGTCGCCCGGCCCGTCCTCGCGCCGGTAATCGAGGGTGGAGAGCGGGCTGGCGAGCGTCAGTTCGGGCGCCTGGCCGGGCCGGCCATAGCGATAGATGGCGCGCGTGCCCGCGATCGATATCGCCGCTTCCCGATCCTGCCCGGCGATCCGGCAGCGCAGCACCGCATCCTCGCCGGGCGGTGGCGCCGCGATGGCGGCGCCTGCCCACAGGCACAGCAATGCCGCGCCGAAAACCCGTATCAGCCGTTCGATCACTTGTCCGTCGCCTTGCCTGTGCCATCGGCCGGATCGCCCGCGCGCGCCATCTCCAGCGCCTTCGCGGCCTCTCCGGCGGATTCGGTTCCGGGATCGAGCGCCAGCGTGCGTTCCAGCAGTTCGATCGCGCGGGCCATGTCGCGTTCACGGCCATTGCCCGTCTGATAGGCGCGGCCGAGCGTGAAGCAGCTTTCGGCTTCGCCCAGGCCGCACGCCTTTTCGAACAGGCCCAGCGCGCGCTGGCGATCCTTGCCGCCGCCGCGCCCGTCATTCACCATCATGCCCAGATTGCCGCAGGCATTGGCGTCGTCCGCGTCGCAGGATCGTTCGAACAGCGCGGCGGCACGGCGGTAATCGCGGCCGACGCCCATTCCATCGCGATAATGCACGCCCAGATTGTAGCAGGCATGCTGGTCGCCCGCCTCGCACGCCTGGCCGAACAGCCGCGCGGCGCGGCGGGAATCGCGCTTCACGCCCTTGCCCAGCGAATAGGATGCGCCGAGATTGGCGCAGCCGCCGCGCCCGCCCGCGTCGCACGCCTGCCGGAAAAGCTGCGCGGCGCGGGCCGGATCGGCGGGCACGCCTTCGCCGTTCACATAAGCGAGGCCGAGATTGGAGCAGCCCGTCGCCTCGCCGCCGTCACAGGCCTTCGCATAATAGGATGCCGCGCGCTCGGCGGAGATTTCGACGCCGCGCCCGGCGCCGTGGAGATAGCCGGACATGGTGCAGCCGTTCATGTTCCCCAGATGGCAGCCGCGCGCGAACAGCGCCGCGGCGCGCGCCGCGTCCGCCGGAACGCCGTCGCCCTCCAGATGACGATGGCCGAGTCCGGTGCAGGCCTCGCCCTCCGCCGCCGCGCAGCGCGCCGCCAGTGCGGCGGGCGCGTCCTCGTCTTCGGCATCGGGCGCGTCGTCCGCCGGTCCCGCATCGGCGCGCGCCGCCTCGGGCTCGGTCCGGACGGTCTCGGCGCGCGGGGCATCCTGCGCACGGAGCGGGGCGGCGAGGCCCAGCGCCATGAGCGCCCACAGGGCGCGGCGGGGCATGGGCGGAAGGCGATACGCGTGTTTCATGGGCAATCCGAAAACAGGGATCATGAACCGGCCAGACCCATATCGCGACTTGCCGCGCGCCGCCACCGCCAGCCGCGATGGCCCGGAATCGGCCGATGTTCCGCCCGAACGCCGTTCTATGGTCTTCGATACTGGTGTTTCAGGGGGAAAGCACTCGATCGACGGGTTTCCCGTCGTGCGGCCGTTTCCGCCTGATCAGGATATAGATCGCGACCGCAGGAATGCTGACGCTGATGATCCATGCGCCCAGTGCGCCTTGTTTTATCGCACTGGCGGAAAAAATCTGAACATAGAGCGGCTGCGCGAAGATCTGCCCCGTGGTCCAGTCGATGCTCACACGGCCGATGCCCGCAAGGCAGCCGAGTGTCGCCAGCCAACGGCGGCGTACGACGCGCCCGCGCCAGATTCGGACGAGCGCCGCCACCGTCACCGCCACGGCGGCGATGGCCAGCAGCAGCAGCGCATAGTGGGTGAATGACTTGCCGGAGAGGGTGAAGGCATTGAGCTCCGCGACGGGGCGATCGATCCGCATCACATGGAGATTGGCGATCGTCGCCAGCTCCTTCGTCCGGACGATCTCTATCCGCGCCAGTGCGCGCGCGTTCGCTCCGGTGACTTCATAGGCGAGAAATGCCCGCCGGATCGGGATGCTTCCTGTCGCGACCGTCGACACAAAACTGGCATCCACCAATCGCATGCCCGGCGTGCGCGTATCTGGCAGTTCGGCGCGCATGCGCGGCATTGCGGCGGCGACCTCCCGTGCGGCTCCCGGCGGCAGTTTTCGCGCCAGAGCCGCCTGATCGCCGGCGGCGACGTCGCGGATCGCAGCCTGGGCGAGCGCGCGATCCTCGGGCGAGGAAAGCGTGTCCAGCATCTGTTGCTGGGAACAGGCCGCAAGCGTCATGGGGGCGATCAGCAGCGCCAGCCAGGCCATGATCGATGCGGTCGATGGTCGCGCGGTTCCTCTGTCCATCTCGCCACTCTGAAGCGGGCCGGGCGCGCGGGCAAGCGGCTCAACCATGATCCCGGCTTTCGAAGGGCTGGGCATAGTTGCCCTCAAGCTGTTCCGCGGGCACGGCGGGCGCGCCCATGTGGTGAAGAAACAGCGCCTTGATCCGCTCGAAGCCGGCCGCGTAGCCCTTTCTGTCCGGTGTGTCCCCTTCGGCCTGGAGCGCCAGCATGGCGAACTCTTCGGCGGTAACGGTGCCGGTTTTCGGCAACAGGTGGGTCACATGGCGATAGACATCCTCGTCATCGAAATAATGGCCGCAGCATCCCTCTACGACGCACAGATCGTGGAGCAGCCTGTCGGCGGGGCAGGGAAGGACGAGATCGACCTCATGATCGGAATCGCACCAGAAAAAGATCCTGTTGCCGGACATGCTGGCATGGCTTCGTTCCTCCGTTCCTTCCCGCAGAGTGTAGCGCACGCCCAGCGTCGCGAGCGGTGGGATCTCATAATCCTGTTCGGCGGGGTCGATCCGCAGGATGAGGGGATCGGAGTTGCGATTTTCGAACAGCGCGATCGGCATCGGCGCGGAGATAGCCGGATTCCCCGGCATGGAAAAGCGGAACGGCGCGCGGTTGCGCGCGCCGGATGGCTGTGGAAGGGCAGGCCATGGCCTATGCGTTCCCTTCCGGTCGGCGGATGTTCTTCGTGCGGGAACTCCATGAGCCCGTCGAACTCCGCCTGCGCGTGGTGATCGCGGAAGGAGGAGTCACGCGCACGGACGACGGGATCTTCATGGGCGAGCGCACCGAGATCGGGACCATCGACGTCAATCCCGCGCAGCCCGTGATCGAACTGGTCTGGGACAATTACGCGACATATCTTGTCCAGGCGGAGCATTTCCATATCGCCGAAGACGTGGAGCCGGCCAGCATGCTGAGCGAGCGCGGCGCGTCTCCACTGCTCGATTATGTGAGGGAAACGACCTTCGCGGAGGCGATCGTGGGCGAGCTTCGGCACTGGACGCTTTCGTGCATGCACCACATCATCCATGTCGTGTCCGCGATCCCGCCCGAGATCCGCGTGCTGCCGCCCGGCGGGGTTTATTCGATCCGTTGAGCGGCGTGAATTCCGGACCGGTTCCAGCGGCCCGTTATGGAAGAATTCGAAAGTCGTCGCCGATGGTCACAAGCCTCTCGTCCGCATCTGGTCCGAACAGGATCCAGGTGAATGGGTTGCCGTCCGCCGTATCGATGGCGCACGTCGATGCCGAACAGCGTGCGAAGGCTCTGGCGAAATCATCTTCCGCGACCGGAAAGTTCCCTTTGCCAATCCGAAGATTGAGTTCAAACGTAAAATCTCCCCTCAGCCGACTGTACACGGCCTGGATATTTGCCTCTTTGCCACCATGTTCGATCGCGCGATCGGCATCGAAGATCGAAATTGCCGCTTCCCCGGTTTCCAGAATGGCGGCGGCTATGCGCCGGCAAGCCTCCGGATCGATGCGCGCCGCGCCGAGAATGTTGATGTCTCCCATTCCGAGCTCTCCGGAACTCCTGATATGGCCATCGGTTAGCCGTGTCGCGCATGACGAGCAAATGGTGAGCCTTCACGGCGTGCGCATGATCACCGACCGGATGATTATGGCGCGGAGTGGATCGGCGGCGATGACTGCTTCGGCGTTCCGTTCCTCCGAAGCGGGGATCGCATGTCGAGCCGTGAAGGGCCGCTAGATCGATCGGCAATTATCTGGGTGAAGTGAGCCGCCGCTGAGCATCTTTCGATCCGGTTTTCCGAGGTTCTTTCCGATAAGCCACATAGCCGTCCGCTTTTCATTGAGCCGCAACTCCGTGACGCGAAGCGGATCGTCAACCGTCAACCGTCAACCGTCACCCGTCATCCGTCGCCGGGCGGTCCAGCCTCAGGCCAGCGCGCCCCGCGCCTCGTCACGCGGCAGCAGCGCGCGGATCACGAACAGGAGCGCGCCGAGGGCGATCGCGGCATCGGCGATGTTGAAGACCAGGAAGGGGCGGAAATCGCCGAAATGGAGATCGGCGAAATCGACGACATGGCCGAAGCGCACGCGATCGACGATATTGCCCAGCGCGCCGCCCAGCACCAGCGCCAGCCCCGTCACCTCCGCGCGGTGCTTCTCACGCCACATCCACAGCATCACGCCCAGGCTCATCAGGCCGGTGAGCGCGACGAGCGTCCAGCGCATCGCTTCGCTGTCCGCGCTCAGGAAGCCCATGGAGACGCCATTGTTCTCGACATAGGTGAGGTTGAAGAAAGGCAGCACCTCCAGCGACTTGCCATGGCCGTCTACCCCCAGCGGGCCGGTGACGGCATATTTGACGAGCTGGTCGACGACGAGGATCGCGAGCGCCACGATCAGGCCAAGGCGGCGGGCGGGAAGGGTTCCGGTCATGACCATGCCATACCGCGCTTTTGGCGAAAGCGGAAACGGGCGGGCATGGACGGCGCGCCCCGATACCGGCATGACATCGGCTTACGCGGCGAGCGGCGTTCGCCCCGCGATTGGGGCGACGGCATGCGAACCGGGCGATGTGGCGGATGACCAGGATATCGCGCGCGGCATCGCGCCGCCCCGGCGGCATCGAATGGGCGACGCTGCTGATCACCGCGCTGCTCGTTCCCGCCGTGATCCTCGCGCATGAACTGGGCCATTATCTCGCGGGGCTGGCCTTCAACGTTCCGCACCCCCGGCTGGGATTGTCGGGCTTCAGCCATGGCCCCGCGCCCTGGCTGAGCCGGCGGCAAGTGGCGATGATCGGCGTCGCCGGGCCGGCGGTCAGCCTGGCGCTGGCCGCGATCGGGCTGGCGCGGGTCAAGCCCGGCCATGCGCGCTTCGCGGCGGCCCTCGGCGTCGCCGCGTGCATGCGGCTGTGCGAATTGCTGCCCTTCGCGGTGGCGGCGCTGGCCCGCCTGGCAAGGCGCGCGCCCTATCGCCGGACGACCTTCGACGAGCCGCGCGTTTTCGATGCGCTCGGGCTGAACGGCGATATCGCGCTTGTCGGCGCATCGGTGATCTTCGCCGCGATCCTGTTCGCCGTGCTGCGCCGTCAGCGGCGCGGATCGGGAAAGAGCCTGATCATCGGCGGGCTGATCGGCTGGGGCGCATGGCGGATCATGCTCGAACAAGGCCTGCTCGCCTGAACGAAAGGCGGCCGGCCGGTGCTGGTGATTGCCTGGTGGCCTGGTCCCGGGCAGGGGAAATCAGGCCACCAGGCAATCTGAGTGGATCGTGCTTCCGATGGAACTGGGGTACCCGGCCGGATACGATCCACTGGCCGATATCGTCGGTGTCAGCCGAACCACCGCAGCCACACCCACACCATGCTGCCGATGGATATGGCGCCCACCATCGCATGTTGGGGGTTCACCGGGCCGACAACGCCGGACTGGCTGAGGACAAGCCAGGGCATCAGGATGGCGAAGTAGGCGAGGAAGGCTATCGCGAAGGCCCATAGATTAGCCCTTCGGTCATGCTCGTCGGTGCGCGCCAGGTGATAATATGTGATGCCGACGAACCCTGTCGTCACCACGCATGCCATCATGATGCCGAAGGCCGGATCGAATATCCTCTCGCCGGGAATGGTAGACTTGTTTCCGATGCTCGTCAGTGCTCTCATGACAATGAAGAGCACAAAATACGCCAACATGGTCTTGAGATAGACATGGCGCGCCGATCCGGTCGATCCCGCCGATAATGTTTTAGCCCTCTCCATCATCGAATATCTCCTCGATCTTCATGTCGAATATCCGTGCGATCCTGAAAGCGAGCGGCAGCGATGGATCGTGTTTTCCAGTCTCTATGGCGTTCACCGCCTGTCGCGAGACATCCAGCCGCTGGCCCAGATCAGCCTGGGTCCAGTCACGCTCCGCCCTCAGAACTTTCAATCTGTTCTTCATGACCGACTCACATTACAAAATGTAGTGCAACTATGACAATGTGTCAGGCAAACTTGACATCGTCAAGCGCATATCGGCGGTGCCCGGCTGCGATTGCATTCAGGCGACCTGGGCCATGGCGCGGGAGCGAGCGGGGGACGGCGATTGGGCGCCCCGATGCGATGCGCGCCGAAGAAGGAACGATCGCGCGCCCTGTTCCAAGATCTGTCGCCTGTTCCGCCGCGATTCGGCGCCTCGGGCAAAGCAGCCGAACGAATCGGCCGCGATCGAATTCATGGCCGCAACTTTATCGCGACTTGCTCGTTTTGGCGGCCCCGACGCCGCATTAAATCGATCAACTGTCGCGAAACAACGGCCTGCATCGGCTCGCCGCAATATGCGCTCCGATTACCGGGCCGACGCGCCCGCGCCCCGGAACCGTTCATCTGCGCGAAAGGTTCGGCTGAACACCCAAACGGTCCCGATATCCAGGGAACGGCCCAAACGTCGTGAATTTTTTTTGAAGCGTGATGGAGAGGAATCCGAAATCCGGGCGTTATCGCAAGCTCGGCGGTCGGATGAGAAGCTGTGATCACGCAGGCCATGGCCGTTCGAGTTAAAAGGAGTAGCGCAATGAGTCTCATTTCCAAAAGTCCCCGCGCTGTGTTGCTGATCGCCCTGCTTGCCGGGCCGGCCACCGCCAGCCTCGCCCTGCAACCGCAGGATCCGCCGGAAGCCGAGCTTTCGACCAGCGTCGCCGTCGATCCGGCCGGCGCCACCATGGCCAAGGGCCCGGTGATCGAGGGCATCATCTCCGCGCGCAGCACGGACAGGATCCAGATCACCTCGGCGGACGGCACCAGCACGCTCGTCGCCGTCAATGACGAAACCCGCATCAAGTCGCGCGGTGGCTTCCTCGGCCTCAACAGCAGCAAGCTCGCCTCCGCGCAGCTCGCCAACGGCCTGCCCGTCACCGTGAAGACGCTGCAATCGGGCGACAGCCTGATGGCGAGCCAGATCGACCTGAAGAACAAGGATCTGCGCACCGTCGCGATGATCCATGGCGGCACCGATCAGCGCTTCGCCGAACAGACCGCCGCCACGGAAGCGCTGCGCGGTCGCGTCGGCGATATCGGCGAATATAATATCAAGGGCACGACCAACGTGAACTTCGATACCGGCAAGGCCGTGCTCTCCGCGCAGGCGAAGAACGATCTGTGCGCCACGGCCACCCAGGCCGAAGGCACGAAGAACGCGCTGCTGCTGGTGGTCGGTTACACCGATTCCACGGGCAGCGAGGAATTGAACCAGGTGCTCAGCGAAAAGCGCGCCGCCCGCGTGGTCAACTATCTGCAACAGGCCTGCGGCTGGAAGCCCTATCGCATGCTTACCCCCACCGGCATGTCCGAAGCGGACCCGATGGCGGACAATGAGACGCCCGAAGGCAAATACCAGAATCGCCGCGTCGCGGTGAACATCCTGGTCAGCAAGGGCCTGGACGGCATTTGATGTGGGCACGGGATGGGCGGCGCCCATCCCGGTTCCTTGGGCCCGGATGAACCGGAGCCCCTGCGCGGGATCGCGCGATGAGAGATCGTCGCGGGATTGATCGTCGTTTCAAGGCGAGCCGGTAGGCCACCATCCCCCGCAATTCAAAGATAGCGCATCCACCATCGCGAACTTGCGCGTTTGCGCGCCGCGAACCAGCGGCAGGCGAACCAGCAGGGAATGGCCGTCGCCATGGCCAGCAGCCACACCCAGCCGACGGATTGCACGCTCACAAGGCCCGTTTCGCCCGCCGGCCATGCCGTGGCGGCCAGCCGGTTCATGATGTGCAGCAGATAAAGATGGAGCATGTAGAAGAAGAGGGGCGCCGCCCCGAAGATGACGAGCATGCGCCGCAATCGAGGCGCGAGGCGTTCGAAACCGGCGAGCAGCAGCGCGCCGATGCCCAGCGTGAGCAGGAGGAACGCCGCCGATGGCGGATATTTGGTGAGGTTGAAGACGCTCATCACCGTGCGAAGCGGATCGGCATGGGCAGACCATGGCAGCGGCTCGCCATGGAAATTGCCGGAACGCAGCACGACGAAGATCACCAGCGCCGCGGCCCCCGCCATCGCGAGGCGCTTCCGGCGTGTCGCGGCCGATACGTTTGCCCGAAACCAGGGCCCGATCGCATAGCCGAGTGCGATGACGCCGATCCATGGCAGAAGGGGGTAGGACGTCCGCGCCGTGGCGCCCCAGGGAAGCGCGATATGGCCGCGATCGTGCAGCACGGCCCATGCGGCGTGGGCGCCGGTTCCATCCTCGAAATGCACGCCGTCGATCAGATTATGTCCAAGGATGATGAGCCCCGCGATCGCGATCAACGCGGAACGCGGCAGATGAAGCAACGCGGATAGCGCGATCATCGACAGTCCGATGGCCCAGATCACCTGCAGGAAGATCGTCGCCGGCGTAAGGTCGAAGGTCCAGGCGAAGTTTATCACCGTCCATTCGAGCGCGACGAGAAACAGGCCGCGCTTGAACAGAAAGGCGGAGGCGGCCTGATCACTGCCTTTGGCGTCTCCATACAGAAACGCGGCAAGGCCGGTCAGCGCGATGAAGACCGGCGCGCAGAGATGCGCCGCAACGCGTGTCGCGAACAGCGCTGGGGATGTCGCGGCAATGTCCATCGGGTCGCTGACCTGGGCGTGGAGAAAGAAGAATTCGCGCGTGTGATCGACCAGCATCAGCAGGATGACGAGGCCGCGCAGCGCGTCGATCGACTCGATCCTGGCGGGCTTGAGAGTGGGGGAAGGGGGCGAGGCGGCGGCCGCCCGGGCGGCGGTTGGCGGATGAATGTCCATGTATCGTTGCGTAATGATACAACATAACAATCAAGGCAACCCCATGTTTTTCTCTCCGCCGGATCAGGCGGAGAGTGATGTCCGATCGATCATTTTCCGCTCAACGCCTTGCGCGCCGATCGCGCCAGCGCGCAGTTCCGCCCGGTCACGGCGCATTCCCGCTCCAGCATCTCGACCACCTTGCGCTGTTCCTGCTGAACGAACTCGTCGTTGCGGATATCGGGCGAGAACATGTTCCTGCCGACGGGCGGCGCGGCGCCGGGATCGGCACGGCGAACCTCGCCCGAACCGGGCAGGACAAGCGACGCGGCACGCGGAACCGCAAGCCCGATCACGACCCCCAGAACCAGACATACCCCCGCCACGGCCACTGTCCCCATGCGTCGGCGCGGATGCGTCATGACCGGTCCTCCGTCTTGATCGGCCCAGACTATCACGGCGGAGAGAGGCCGGCACGTTGCTGGATCTGGTGGCGACTGTGGCGGGGTTTGGCGGCTTGAGGTTGCGGCTTGATTGCGGTTATGGCTTGGGAAGGCGGGCGCTCGGAACCGGGAATGCGCCGACAGGCGATTATCTCCATATTCGCGCTACCGCCGTAATGCCCGAGCAAGCCTGCCGATACAGGCGATCGACAGACGAGCCGCCGCACCCAGGCAAGAGGTCGTGAGGGCGCCCACTACAGCGGCCAATGGCGCATCTTCGTTTCGCCGCGCCACCGCACCCAGATATTCCCGGGTGCCGGGGTCCGGGCAATGCCCGTCCGGACAAGGCAGAACCGGCTGACTACCATCATAATAGACCCACAAGCCGACGAGCGCGGACAATGCCAGCAATCCGTACCAATAACGGTGCCTGAATCTGGTTTCCCGTCGTGTCACACTGTTTCGATGCGACGAAATCGGCGGATCGACAATCGCGCCACATGGAGAAGCTGGCGGCGGTTGCGCCTCACGACGCAAGCGGCGATCCTATCACAGCGATGAGTGCAGCAATCCAATACTCTGTAATCATCAGCCCATTTTCATATTTGGGTTTCATGCCCTTGTCGCCACAATGCCCGGGTACAGACCCTACAACCGAGCATTCTCGCCTCCGCTTTTCCCGACGAATAACGGCAGAAACGTTGAAGACTGCCCAGAATGGAAGGATTCCTCAAGCCGACGCTGGACCGCTCTAGCCGGCGCAATAGCCTTACCCCTCAAGCAGGCGGGCTCCCTCTAGGATGTGCCGCGCAGGCTCCCGCGCCAGCCGCGCGAACTGGAGCTTTGCGCATCAACGTAGCCAGAAATTTGACTGCCTCCATCAAGCTTGCCAGAATTGCGAAATTTTGCAACCTTGTGCAGTGAACAGAAGGCCTTGCATGAGCGTAAGGTTCGTCCAGATGACGTGGCAGGTTTTTCTTGATTACCAGAATTGAAATAGATGGTTTTAAAACCTTCCGCATGTTCTCGGCAGACTTGAAGCCGTTCGTAGCTGTTGTTGGCCCGAATGCCACCGGCAAGTCAAATCTTTTTGATGCATTAAAGTTTCTTTCAAGGCTCGCTCAGGTCGACGTTCGCCAAGCTATGCAAGAACTTAGAGGGGAGCCCGAAGAACTTTTCCGTCAAACCCCTTCTGGAAACGAAACCATAATGGCATTTGCTATAGAGGTTCTTTTGCCTGCGCGGGGAGTTGACGATTTCGGCGCCTCCTTCGAGACTCCTGCCCAACGTCTGCGATACGAGATATCTATAGAAATGAGGGAGGACCCTCACGGTATATTTGTTACTCATGAAGATTGTAGGGTGATTCGCGCAGAAGACGACAAGATGGTTTTCAAGACGCCGGAAAAAATTAGCCGGTCAGGTCGAAAAACCCCGTTTCTGGAAACAGAAAAAGACACCCAAGGGCGATCACGAGTTTTCACCATTAGACAAGACGGTGTCGCAGAGAGTGGTACATCAAAGAGAGGCAATCCGTTGCAACTACCAGCGGCGGAGGCATCACGCAGTGCGCTTTCAACTATCGCGACCTCCGAATTTCGGCATTTATATGCGCTTAAAAAGCTCATTGCCGGCCCGCAGTTTCTTGAGATCAATCCATCCGAGGCGCGCAGAGCAAATGATCGTTTTGAAGATAAACGCCTGAGGAGCAATGCTTCCAACTTAGCGGCCAGCCTCTCTGAAATTCAACGCCTATCAGCGACCGAAAATAGGCCAACGGGAGCCATTGCGGATATTTCTGCTGATCTTGCGCTACTGATACCTCAAGTAAGAAGCGTTCGATTGTTAGACGATACAAAGAACAGAGAATATGCATTTGAGGTTCAAATACGTGATGGAACCTCTTTCAGCTCTCGTGTAATAAGCGACGGAACTATCCGATTGTTGGCCCTTCTCGCCGTAGTTGACGACCCCAATCGTCAAGGCATTCTCTGCTTTGAAGAACCGGAAAATGGCGTGCATGAAGGCAGGATTCCGGATCTGATAACCCTCTTGCGCGAGGCCACTGAAATTCAAGATGAGGATGGCGACTATTTTCAAGTCCTTCTCAACACCCACTCACCGGCTGTAATGCGCACGTTAAATCCGGATGAAGTTCTGTTTGCTGACATGGTCCGCAGCATGTCGGCCGATGGAGAAGATTCTCAAGTTCGCACGAGAATGAGGCGGATAGCTCCCTCGAAGGGGCTATTCGATGACGAGCATCACTTATACCCTGAAAAAGTTGAGGAAATTCTACGAAACAAGGCTGGTGGTATTTAATGTACCTTTCGTGGTCGGCATTTTACGAAGGCGCAAGCGACGCGCAATATTTTAATATTATTATACCCAGGCTTCTAGATGAGATCATTAGAGAGTCAGGGAGAAGGCCCTGCGACGTCGGCGAGTTTCCTGCTGTAGAGTTTGGGATTGGCGATCGCTCTTTCGAACATGTCGCTGCAGATATATGCGCACGAAAGAACGAATTCCATATTATATTTGTTCATGCCGACCTTGGGGGGCGGGGACAAGCTGCGAACGTTGCGCAGCGCAGGGAGCAACTCATTCAAATAGCTCACGCAATGTGCGAATTTGATCCCCGCATTGCCGTCATGCTTTCTCCAGAAAAGGAAATTGAAGCGTGGGCGCTAGCGGACTCTGCTGCAGTTAAGGCAGCCCTAGGTGTCAACACGATACCTGGAGATCTAATGCCCGACACACCAGCGGCGGCCGAGAGATTGCTGGATCCGAAGTCTAATCTCAATGCAATTATTAGAAGCGTGGTAAGAAGAAGGTCTTCCGATCGACAGATTCTAGTTAGAATTGCTCAAGAGCAAAGCATTGACAATTTGCGCCGCGCAAGCTCATTTAGATCATTTGAATCATGCTTACGAGAGGTTCTTGCGAGGACTGGTTTTATTGAATAATTCGACAGATTTTCGCTTCCAATCAATTGTATTTGACATATAATTATAGGATGTAGATTGAAATCCGACCTTCATTGCTGCATCTAACCCATTGAGTAAAAGAGCGGTGCGATCGACAGCTTCATCAGCAGCTAAGAATTATCACTCCGCCCCCCAGGCCGTCCCTCGATGCTCCCGATCGACAGCCGCCGCTTGCGCTTGTTCCCCGCCGGTTTCCCCGGCGTGCGCTTGCGTTTCCAGTGATTGGGGATGGCGGGCGGCAATTCCTTCCCCCTGCGTCTGCCGAAATGCAGGGCGATCGCGGTCGGCAGGGTGAGCGCGAACAGCGCGGTGAAGCATATGCCGCGGATCTCCCCCGCGCCGTACCAGCCAAAGGCGATCGACAGGATCGCGGGTGAGAGGAAAATCATGGCGAACCACAGCCTCGCCTGATAGGCGAAGCCGGGCTTTTCGCCGCGTTCCAGCCCGTTGCGCGCGAACCATCGCGACAGGCGATAGCCCAGCCCGGTCCCCGCCATCGCCAGCGCGACATACAGGATATGCAGCAGGAGCACGCCTTCGATACGCATGGCATCGGCGTATCGGCGCCGGCCGTGCGTGGCAACCGCCTGTCCGTTCAGCCGCCTATCCGCTCAACCGTCGCCCGGGCGAACGCCCTCTTGTTGATATTGATTGTATAATTCATGTATACGATCTGGGAATGTGAGAAGGGGGCGACGATCGGGCGATGCGATACTGGATGAGCCCGTTGACCGCCGCCGCGCTGGCTATCTCGCCAGCCCTCACCATCGCCCTCGCACGCGCGGAAGCACCCGCCGCCGCGCGTGCCGCGCCGCATCAGCCTGTCCGCGTCATCCTCGATACCGATATGTGGGGCGATATCGATGACGTGCTGGCGCTGGCGATGCTCCACGCGTTGCAGGATCGCGGAGAGGCGCGGCTGCTGGCGGTGACGGGATCGACCGACGATGCCTCCTCCGCCGCCTTCATCGATGCGCTCAACGGCTTTTACGGCCGCCCCGCCATTCCCGTCGGGCTGGTGCGCGGCGGCGTGACGGCGGAGCGGACGGCCCGGCGCTTTCCGTTCCTGAACGCCGTCACCCCCTATACCGAGGCGCTGACGCGCGCGGCCAAGGCGGACGGATCACCGCTGTTCCCGCGCGGGCTGAATGATGGACGCGCCGCGCCCGATGCGGTCGCGCTGCTCCGCCGCACGCTCGCCGCCCAGCCCGACGGCAGCGTCGTCATCATCCAGATCGGCTTCGCCACCAATCTGGCGCGGCTGCTGGAAAGCCGGGGCGATGCGGCCAGCCCGCTCGACGGGGTGAGCCTAGTGCGGCGCAAGGTGCGGCTGCTGTCGGTGATGGCGGGCGGCTATGCCGATGCGCGGGGACGCCCGCTCGCCAAAAGCGCGCCCGAATATAATCTGGAGCTGGACGTGCCCGCCGCCCGCGCGCTGTTCGCCGCATGGCCCACGCCGCTGGTCGCCAGCGGGTTCGAAGTGGGCGTGTCGATGCGGATCGATGGCCGCGCGGTCGATCGCCTCTATGGCCATGCCGCGCCGCACCCTGTGCTAATGGCCTATCATCATGTCGATCCCGCCTATCGCACGATCCGCCGGACCGCGCCGGGCGCGCTGCACGATCACGCCACCTTCGATCTCACATCCGTGCTCTACGCGGTCCGCCCCGATGACGGCTATTTCACCCTGTCCGCGCCGGGGCGGATCAGCGTGGCGGCGGACGGATCGAGCCGCTTCACCGCGCAACCCGGCGGCACGCACCGCTATCTGAAGATCGACGACAGCATGCGCCCGCGCGCGCTGGAGGCGATGACCCTGCTCGCCAGCCAGCCGCCCGCGCGCTGAGCCGGAGCACCGGCTAGCCTTTGCGGCGGTACAGGATCAGCGCGAGGATGCACGACCCATATACCCCCGTCAGAATGGTGAGGTCGCGCAGGCTGCGCCACCTCGCCTCCGCCATGAAGGAGGTCATGTCGCCATCGGCCGCCGGGTGAACCAGTGCATTGGCCCAAAGCCGCGCCCATATCGCCAGCGCGTAAAGCGCCGTGATGATGAGGGCGAATACAAGCTTTCGGCGGGTCATGGATGGCAGACCGGAATCTCAAGGAAAGGTTCAGTCCGAATAATCGCGGCCCGAGTCGTACATCGACGTGCTGTCTTCATTCCTGTCGGATGGCCCATCGCCGCCTCTTATGAACTGGACAACGCACCAGAGCATGAAGGCGCCGATCGGGATCATCCACCAAAGGCTGCTCATGCCTGCCCTCACCTTTCCCGCCCGCGCGGCCCGGGTGCCGGGGCGGTCCGCCGATCATAAGCGCGATGCCCGCCATTCGCCACCCGTGCCGCGCGGATCGCACCGCTTGCGGCGGCCGGGGTTTCCGTGCTCAAATCGCCGGGCGATCGCGCGGAAATCAGGCGAGGGCTGAACCATGTCGCGAATGATCATGGCGCTGCTGTTGACGGCCCTGCCGCTGCCGGCCGCTGGCCAATCGCTGACCAGCGAACAGGCCATGGAGAATTTCCGCGCGAAGACGATGCAGCCGCCGCGCTGCGTGGCGAGCGGCGACCCCGACGACATCACCGTCTGCGGCAGCCGCAACCAGGGCGCATACCGGCTGCCGCTGGATGAACCGACGCCCGGCGCGCGCATCCGGGGGGAGGCCGCCTCGGCGGTCGCGGTGGCCGAAACGCGAGACACCTGTTCGGCCGTCGGCCGGAATCAAAGCTGCGGCGGCGGCCTGCCGATCATGGGCATGGTGATGATGGTCGCGAAGATCATCGAGAAGAAGATCCTGAACCCGGACGATTGAAGGCGGTGCCGCACCACCCTCCACAGGCATTCCAACGATGCTTCGCATCGCCGGAACCTTCGCCTGTTCCGCCCGCTCCCCTCCATCAAAGCGCCATGAACAGCGCCGCCGCGACGCCGCCCACCGCCGCGATCGCGGCCGCCGCGCGCAGGATGTAGCCGCGCAGGTCTCCGCCGCCGCGCGGTTCGGCGAACAGCGGCGCGGCATAAGCGGTCGCGTCCGCCTCATGTGGCAGATCCCGGATGGCCGCCGTGCGGGAGATCAGGCCCGGACCGCTGACGCCGCTGGCCAGCGCCAGTTTCTCGAAGGCCAGCTCCATCTTCTCCTCGCGCAGATAGCGCGCGATCTCCACCATGCGCGCGTCGGGGGCCGGGCCGGAAAGCCGGCCGACAAGCTGCTCCACCTCGATATCGAAGCGGTGGAGCTGGTCGATCGCCTCCATCGCGCGGCGGCGGTCGCCGCGTTCGAGCGCGAGTTGCAGCCGGGTCAGCGAAAGCATGCCCGCGCGGCAGAACTGCAGGCCCAGCGCATGGTCGATCGCGGTCGCGTTCCCCGCGTCGGGCAGATAGTCTTTCCGGGCCGAAAAGGCGTTCATGGTGTTTGCTCCCTGCATCATCGTTCGCCCCGTCGACACAGGCTTAGAAGCGGGATCGGTCAGGATGACAGCCCCGATCCGATCCGTCGTGTCGCGGATACGCCCAATGGTGATCGCGATCGGGAGAGGGGCCTGCGCCAGGCCCTGCGGCAATATTTCCCGATACTTCGAGATGACTTCGAATTGTAGCCGAAGCGTCATCAACGCGTGGAATAGGCGCGCTCCTCAAATGCCCGGTGCCGCGGACGATCGTCGCGCGGCGCTTTCGTGAGGGGGGTTCAATGTTGCATAAATCCGTGTCCGCTCTGGCGGTGTCCATTTGCCTTGCGTGCGCCACACAGGCGGCCGCGCAGGACGTTCCGCCCGCCGATGCCGCGGATGGCGGCGATGCCGGCGATATCGTGGTCATCGGCAGTGGCCAGACGCGTTCGGTTTCCACGCTCTTGCCGTCGAACCTGGATGTGCTGCCGCCGGGCGTGAGCGCGCAAAAGGCGCTGAACTTCCTGCCGGGCGTCAGCGCGCAGTCGATCGATGCGCTGGGCGTCAACGAAAAGTCGATGACGCTGCAGGTGCGCGGCTTCAACACCACCCATCTCGGCTACACGCTCGACGGCATGCCGCTGGGCGATGGCGCGTACAATAATTACAACGGCCTCAGCATCAGCCGCGCGCTGATCTCGGAAAATCTCGGCCGCGCCGAAGTCGCGACCGGCATTGCCGGCCTCGCCATTCCGTCCACCAGCAATCTGGGCGGCGCGGTCACCTATTTCTCCAGCGATCCGCGCAAGGACATGGGGATCACTGCGAACGCGACCTTCGGCAGCGAGAGCGCCAAGCGCGTGTTCATGCGTTTCGACACCGGCGAACATGGCGGCTTCTCCGCCTATCTCTCCGGCCAGTATCACGAATATGACCTGTTCGTTGATCAGGCCGCTTACAACAAATCCACCGGCAAGCAGTTCAACGGCAAGCTGATGTACGAATTCGACGGCGGCAAGATCACCGCCTTCGCGGACATTTCGCGCACCAACCAGGCGAGCGACGCCTATATCTCGAAAGACATGCTCGCGCGGCTGGGCTGGGATCAGGGCGGCTATGCGCCGAACTGGCAGGCCTATCTCGATCGCGCCTATTGCGCGGTGACCGGCCCCACGGCGCCCGCGAAATGCATCGATTCGACGGCGCCCGAAAAGCGATCCGACGTTACCTTCACCAACGGCCAGATCCTGCGCGACGACAATCTCTATTATCTGGCCGGCGATTTCGATCTCACCGGATCGCTCGGCGTGCGCGTGCAGGGCTATCACCACAAGAACAAGGGCGCCGGCAACAACTGGATCATGGGCTGGTCCAAACAGGGCACGGCGGACACGGCGGACGACGTGCCGGTGCAGATCCGCGACACGCGCTACACCATCGATCGCAGCGGCGTGCTCGCCAGCCTCGGCTGGGATATCGGCTTCAATCACGTCCAGGCGGGCATGTGGTTCGAAGACAATAGCAGCAGCGCCGCGCGCTATATCTGGACCAACGTCAAAGGGCCGTTCAGCCTGGCCCAGTATCTGAAGGGCCAGCCGGACACCGCCCAATGGGTGCAGGAAACCCACTGGAAGACGTGGCAATTCTATGCGCAGAACACGATGAAGCTGCTGGATGATGCGCTGACCGTCGATTTCGGGTTCAAGAGCACCTATTCGAAATCCGATGCCCGCGCGATCGACGGCATCGCCAAGGCGGCACCGCCGGCCTCCAGCCAGTTCGCCAGCGGCACGCTGGTCGCCAAGGACAATTTCCTGCCCGAAGTGGGCGTGCACTGGAACGTCGCGCCCGGCCACGAACTCTATGCCAGCTATGCCGAGAATATGGCGATGTTCCAGGGCGGCTTCAAACTCGGCCCGCAATCGGTGTCGCAGGCCGTCTGGGATCTGCAGGGCAAGCATCTGAAGCCGGAAACCTCGAAAAGCTTCGAAGGCGGCTATCGCTATGTCAGCGGTCCGCTCCAGGTTTCGCTGGCGGCGTACAACACGCATTTCAACGATCGCCTGTTGCAGTATAACCCGTGCCCGACCAACCAGCAGCAGAATCCGGGCTGCGGCAATTCCTTCCACAATGCCGGCGGCATCACCAGCCGGGGCGTGGAACTGGGCGTGCTGTGGCGTCCGGCACCGTGGCTGAGCTGGTACAATTCGGCCTCGTACAACAAGTCCACCTATGACGAGAATCTGAACTGGTGCACCGGCGCCACCTGCGTGGTGAAGCAGACCAAGGGCAAGCAGCAGGTGGATACGCCGAAGGAGATGTTCGCCAGCGTGCTGACCGTCACCGAAGGCGGCTTCTCCGCATCGCTGATGGGCAAATATACCGGCCGCCGCTATTATACCTACACCAATGATCAGAGCTTCGGGGGCTATGCCACCTTCGATCTCGGCCTGGGCTACCGGTTCGGCGATGTCGGCCCGGTGAAGGGGGCGAAACTGTCGCTGAACGTCACGAACCTGACCAACAAGCGCTATGCGACGAACTTCGACAGCAGCGTGTTCGCGCCTGATGATGCCACGGGCAGCCTGGTGGTGTTCCACGCCTCAGCCCCGCGCCAGATCTTCGGATCGCTCAGCTTTGGGTTCTGATCGCCCGGTTCCGGGTTTCGGATGGGCCGGCGCCGTCGCGCCGATCCTGATATTGTTCTTCCCCGGCCTCGCCGCCGGGGAAGAACCCGTCACCCGGCCGAATATCGATCGGACGGAGGGCGCGCGCACCGTTTCGCTGAACGGCCGCAGCTTCGTGAACCTGGGGCTGGTCGGCGCCGGGCGTCTTCCCGCCGATACGCCCGATTTTCTCGGCGATACGCTGGGCTCCTTCTCCTCGCTCCAGGTCGCGCCCGGAAGCTGGGCGCGCATCGGCGATCACTACGAAGCCATTCTCTGGACGCTGCCCGATCGGGGGCGCAACGATCCGGACGCGAAACTCTTCTTCGACTATCCCGCGCGGCTGCACCGTTTCCGCATCCGCTTCACCCCCGCCGATGGCCGCGTGTCGCTCGTCCCCGATGGCGGGCTGGAATTGCGGGATTTTCGTGGCCGGCCCTTCACCGGCGCGGATCCGGGCGCGGGCACGCTGAAGCAGCGCGGCATGCTGCTGCCGGCCCCGGCCGGCGGCGTTGGCGCCGGCAAGGTCTCGCTCGACGCCGAGTCCCTGCAATTCGCGCGCGACGGCAGCTTCTATGTCGGCGACGAATATACCGCGAACATCTATTATTTCGATCCGCGCGGCCGTCTGCGCGGCGTGATACGGCCGCCTGCGGCAATCGTTCCGCGCTGCGACGGGCGCCCATATTTCGGTTCGCTGCAACCGCCCGAAACCGGCCGGCGCAACAATCAGGGGGTGGAGGGCATGTCGCTCTCGCCCGATGGCCGCAGGCTGTTCGTCGCGCTGCAAAGCGCCCTGGTCCAGGACAGCGCGGCCGGCAACGCCGCCGGGCGCACCGCCACGCGCGTGCTGGTCTATGATGTCGGCCGCACGCCGGTGCCGGTGCGGCCGATCGCGCATCATGTCGTGCAATTGCCGGCTTATGACGATGCGGGCGGCGGCGGACCGCCCGACCGCACCGCCGCGCAGAGCGAGATCCGCGCGATCGACGACCGCAGTTTCCTGATGCTGGCGCGCGACGGGGCGGGGCGGGGCGCTGGCGGAAAGGCGCCGATCGTGTACAAGAGCGTCCTGCTGGTCGATCTGGCGGGCGCGACCAATCTGGCGGGCAGCGGATATGAAACCGGCTCCGCATCGCTGCTGCGCGATCCCGCCGGTACCGCGCTGCGGCCGGGCATCGTGCCCGCCGCGCGGGTGGAACTGGTGAACCTGCTCAATCCCGCGCAGCTTGCGCGCTTCGGCCTCGATATCGATGCGCTGTCCGAGAAGTGGGAGGCGCTGGATCTCGTCCCCGCGCTCGATCCGGATCATCCTGACGATCATTTCCTGATCGTCGGCAACGACAATGATTTCATCGCGCGCCATTGCCGGATGTCGGGCCGATCCTGTGATTCCGCCATCGACAACGACAGCCGGATATTGCTGTACCGGCTGCGCCTGCCGCGAACGGCGGGCTGAGCGGCGGGGCGGGGGCCTTCCCCCCTGGCGATTTCCCGCATCCCCGCTCTGGATTTCCGCCGTCCGCTCCCGCAATAGGGCGCGCATGATCCGTCGCGTCCTGCTTCTCCTCGCCGCCGTCAGCCTTCCGCTCGCCGCCGCGCCCGCCAAATCGCCGCCCGTCATGTCGGGCACCGTTTCCGCCGCCGATCCGCGCGCGGCGGAGGCGGGGATAGAGATATTGCGGCAGGGCGGCAGCGCCACCGACGCCGCGATCGCGATGATGCTGGCGCTGAACGTGGTGGAGCCGCAAAGCTCGGGCATCGGCGGCGGCGGCTTCCTGGTCAATCACGATGCGAAAAGCCGGGCGGTCACCAGTTTCGACGGGCGCGAGGCGGCCCCCGCCGCCGCCGATGGCGAATGGTTCTTTCGCGACGGCAAGGCGATGGACCATGCGGACGCCATTCCCGGCGGGCGCAGCGTGGGCGTGCCCGGCAATCTGCGCATGATGGCGATGGCGCATGCCCGCCACGGCAAGCTGCCCTGGGCCGCGCTGTTCCAGCCCGCGATCCGCCTGGCGCGCGACGGTTTCGCGATCACCCCGCGCCTCGGCAATTCGATCGACCGGTATGGCAAGGCGATCGTTTCGGACTGGGGGCGCGCCTTCTTCTTCAATGCGGACGGATCGCCGAAGGCCGCGGGCACAATCCTGAAGAATCCCGAACAGGCGGCACTGTTCGCGGGCATCGCCGCGAAGGGCCCCGATTATTTCTATCATGGCGCGACCGCCGAAAAGCTGGTGGCGACCGTCAACGGCGCGCGGATCAACCCGTCGCGGATGACGATGGCGGATGTCGCCGCCTATCGCGCGAAGGAACGCGATCCCGTTTGCGGCACCTATCGCGTCTATCGCATCTGCGGCATGGGGCCGCCATCCTCGGGCGGGATCACCGTGCTGCTGATCCTCAAGCAGCTCGAACGGTTCGACATGGCGGCGCTGGGCAAGGACAATCCGGTCGCCTGGCACCTGCTGGCCGAAAGCGAGCGGCTCGCCTATGCCGATCGCGACACCTATCTGGGCGACGCCGATCATGTGTCCGTGCCGGTGAAGGGCCTGCTCGATCCCGCCTATATCGCGTCGCGCTCGGCGCTGATCAGCCCCGATACGACGATGGCGTCGATCGCGCCCGGCGTCCCGGCCGGCGCGCCGCCGCGCGTGCGGGTGCAGCCCGGCCCGGAACATGGCACCTCGCACATGTCCGCCGTGGACGCTCAGGGCAATGTCGTCGCCGTCACCTCCACGATCGAGGATGTGTTCGGATCGGGCCTGACGATCGACGGCACCGTGCTCAACAACGAACTGACCGATTTCGACATCGCGCCGGTCAGGGACGGCTATCTCGCCGCCAATCGCGTGCAGGGCGGCAAGCGGCCGCGCAGCTCCATGTCGCCCACCATCGTCTATGGGCCGGACGGCAAGGTGCGCATCGCGCTGGGCGCGGCGGGCGGATCGACGATCATCGCGCAGATCGCCAAGGCGCTGGTCGGCGTGCTGGACTGGAAGATGAGCGCGCAGGACGCGATCGGCATGGGGCTGATCTACACGCCCGGCCCCGGCGGCGTGGTGGAACGCGGCACCCAGCTGGAACCCATGCTGCCCGCGCTCGCCGCGCTTGGCGAACAGCTCCGCGCCGGCCCGCTGGGGCTGAAGGCGAACGCGGTGGAACAGGTGAACGGCCAATGGACCGGCGCCGCCGACCCGCGCAGCGAAGGCGTGGCGATCACCATCACCGGCAAGGACAGCGTGACCCACAAGGTGGCGCGCGGAGCCAACGCGGCGCACGAATAGGGGCGCGGAGTGCCTGTTCTGGAGAGTGAGGTGTTCGGCCGAATGTTCAGTTTTGGGGGTGGAAGCCGTCGGCGGGATGAGCGATCCATCCTTGGCCAACAGATTGAAGCGACGCTGTGCGCGGGAATGTCGCTGCCCGAACCGCTTGAACGCCTCTTCCGCTGGATCGAGGCGAGCCGATGCTTCGTCGACACGCCGAATGGCCGGATAGGATTGCTGTTCCCCGAAGCGGAGATGAAGCGGGGCTGGACCGACGACGGCCGCCCCGGCGGCACCGACATTGGCTTTGCAGCGGAAGGCAATGTCAATCTGAGATACTGGTTCAGAACCACCAATCCGGAGGTCATGAACAGGCTCTGCGTCTTCGCCAAAACGGGCGGCGACGGGTCGATGGCCGCCTTTTGGTTGGCGGACGATGGCACCCAGAAAATTGTCCATCTGGGCTCGGGCTCTGGATCGGTGACGCTTTGCATTCTCGCAGACGATCCGGTCGATTTCCTCCGATTGCTGGCGATCGGCTATGACGAGATCTGCTGGGGTGATGCCTACGCCCAGCCACCGAATGTCGGCGGAGAGTTCTTCGTTCAGCCGAACATGCCGTATCGGGCTTGGGTGGAGGAGAATTTTCGCGTTTCGATACCCGTTCTCGCGACCGAAATAGTTCGACACCCCTCATCCATGGACGACGAGAGTTCGGAAGATGCCTTTTGGCAATGGGTGAAAAAGCACGTCGGCTGAGCCAGCCCCACCATTGCCTTTTCCCCCGAACCGGCCATGCTTGGGCCTCATGTGTGATTCTCTGTCGTTGCGGCGCTCTGCGCACCACGCGGGCCGGCTGCTGAAAGGCTAGCTGCCCCGGAACCGCGCGTGGCGGGGCCGGGGTGTTTTCCGTGTCATCGCCGAATTGTCGGGGGCCGCCGGTCTGGCGGGCCGGGTGAGGCCGCACGGCGCGCGGCGCGGTTCCCGATCGGAGAAATCCATGTGCATTCCCACCGAACAGCGCGGGCTGTTCGATATTCATCTGCGCGTCGGCGCCCGGCGCGCGGAGGATCTGCTGCGTTCGCCCGACGATCATGCGCGCGTCCGCGCGATCAGCGACGACGGCTTCAGCGCGATCGAGCGGCTGGAGCATTCGCCGCTGGCCGACGACCAGTTCACCGCGATCGCGCTGCGGCTGGCGGTCGCGCAGCCGCCGGCGGAGCCGATCGCCGACGCGATCGAGCGACATTTCCGGAATCCCCCATCCGCGCTGGCGCTGGATGCGCATCGTCGCGCGGTGTGGCGCGGGGTGGAAAGCATGGGCCTGCCCGTCGAACGCGCCACGCGCGCGGTGGATCGGCTGGCGGCGCGGCTGGCGGAGCGGCCGGCCGGGGGCGGTGTGGAGATCGCCGCGTCGGTGCGCGACCATGCCGGTTTCTATGCCTGGCTATGGCCCGATCCCCGGCTGCGCGCCGGCATCGCCGCGCGCCGCGTGATGATGGCGATGGTGGATCTGCTGGAAACCCATGAGGAGGGTCCCCGCCGCGCACGGGCCCGATCGTGAGCGCGGCGGGGAACCTGCCGGCGGGGGTGCTATTCCACCGCCGGCAGGATCCGCATCAGGCCAAGGCTGTCCAGAAATCCGTGAAACCCCACGGTGCTGCCGTTGGGGTTCTCGACGATGCGCGCCTGGATCATCGGCATCGTCGCGGCGATTTCGGCGTCCTCGAACAGCGCGGCCAGGCCGTCGTCCCAGGCATGGGTGCCATAGTGCGTCGCCGGCATGTCTCCGGTGGCGGAGATCGGCACGGTGATGTTGCCGATGCCGCGATTGCCCACGGTGGGATCGGCGGGGGAAAGCGGTGCGAAATTGAGCGCCAGGTTCGCCGCGCTCAGTTCGGCGGCGGTGCAGATCAGCGATACGGATTTGGGATAGGGCATGATGATGGTCCTTCAGGCGAAATAGCTGCGCAGCGTGGCGATGGCGTCGGTGCCGGGGGCGCCCAGATAGATGGCGAAGCCGCCCCAGAATGACGGGGTGACGGCGCCTTGCCCCGGCACGCCGCCCAGCGAGACGCGGCTGGCATTGTTCACGATGTCTCCCGTGATCGCGATCGACGCGGTCGTGCCGTTGGGGCTGGTCGTGGTCGTCGATGTTGCCGAGATCTGGCTGGTCGTGATGCCATAGGCCGAAAGCGGGGCGGACATGCTGGCGACGATCGGCTGGAAATTGCCGCCGGGACCGCGCACCGCCACCGTCAGCCGGCTGTTGGTGATGATGCCCGAGATCCGCCAATAGCGGACATTGCTGAGATAGGTGGCGCAATAGCTGGTACCGCTGTTCCCCTCACGCCGTCCGGCGAGCAGCATATAGCCGTCGCTGCCCTGGTTGAGGCTGCCGACGCCCGCGCTCACCTGGTGCCACAGCACGTCGTCCACCCCGTCGAACGCCAGTACAGGATGGCCGTCGATCACCGTCAGGATCGGCCGCTGCGTCGGGGTAGCGTTCGTGAGGTGGCGGCCATTGCCCGACTGGTCGGCCAGATAACCCACGGGATCACCGATCGCGACCGCGCCGGTGCCGTCGCTGTTCTGCTTCAGGGATGCCGGGTCCGACACGTCGTACCAGGACCCCGCATTGCCGGCGAACACCGCCGCGACGTCGGCGCGCAGCGCGCGGCTGCCCGCGCGCGGCGGGCGCATGCCCAGCCCCATCGATCCCATCGCGCCGGCGCGCGCATTGCCGCCCCGCATGGTCAGGCCGTCGTCCAGCTCACGATGGCGCCTTCGCTGACGCCCCAGAATTCGGCGGTGTTGGCGAATTGCAGGTCGTCGTCGCCATCGGCGCCCGTGCCGTTGCGGCGGATGCAGATCGCCGTATCGGTGGCGACACGAATGAAACGGGCATTGTCGGGCAGGGGATCGCTCTGTCCGGTGGTGCCGAAACTGTCCTTGTAGAGCGGATCGGGCGGGGCGATCGGCAACAGGCCGGAACCCAGCCCGCGCGGAAGATCGGAATATGCGCTGATCGTAACCTTGGCCATGAAAACTCTCCTGATCCGTGACGATGGATAAGGAAGAGCGTCCCTTTCAGGCCGGCGCTTCGCTGATGCCGGTGATGATAACCGGGAACGCCGCGCCGTCAAAGCGCGGGAACGGCGCAATGCGACGAGAAGAGTCGATCGGGGCCGGCACGGGTTGCCGGTATGGGTTGGCAATATGGGTTGCCAATATGGGTTGAAAGTCGATCGGCCTATCGCGGATCGGGCAGGTGGTGCAGCGGCAGCGGCACGCCATCCTTGATCGTGTCGATCGCGAAGCTGGTCCGGAAATCGCGCACGCCGGGCAATTTGATCAGCGTCGTCATCATCAGCCGGCGAAAACTGTCGAGATCGGGCACGACGATCTGGAGCAGCATGTCGTACTCGCCCGAGGTGACGAAGCATGAGATGATTTCGCGGATGCCGCCGATCGCCGATTTCAGTTGCTCGGCATCCTCCTCCCGGTGGCGCTCCATCTTCACCGAAACGAAGCAGGTCAGCCCCAGACCCACCTTCCGCTCGTCGATCCGCGCACTGTAGCCGGTGATATAACCGTCCTGCTCCAGGCGCTTGACGCGGCGGAGGCAGGGGGAGGGGGAAAGGCCGATCAGCTCGGCCAGGTCCAGATTGGTCAGCCGTCCGTTGCGCTGGAGTTCGGTCAGGATCCGCCGATCGAAACCATCGAGATCAATGTCGGGCATGATTCACCAAAAAGGCTGCGAATGGGTGTGGCAGATGCTCAAAATTCTAGTTTTCAGGGCGAAAATCGCAATCAAAAACCTTGGATTCCATCTCATCATTGCGTCCGAAGTTGCCGGAGGGGATTGAAGATGCGCTATTGGGATTTGCCCGAATTCGATGATCACGAGCAGACCTGTCTGTTCACCGATCGCGAAACCGGTTTGCGCGTGGTGGTCGCGATCCATTCCACCCATCTGGGGCCGGCCTGCGGAGGAACGCGCTATTGGCACTATGCCAGCGATGGCGATGCCGTCGCGGATGCGCTGCGTCTGTCGCGCGCCATGTCGTACAAAAGCGCGCTTGCCGGGGTTGCGATGGGCGGGGGCAAGGCGGTGATGCTGCGCGATCCCGCGCGGCCGCGCACGCGCGAGCAACTGCTGGCCTATGGCGGGGTGCTGAACCGGCTGAACGGCCAGTTCGCGACCGGGGAGGATGTCGGCTTTTCGGTCGCGGATTGCGAGATCATCCGCACGGTTTCACCCTATGTCGGCGGTACCGAGAGCGCGGGGGCGGGCGATCCGTCGATCCATACCGCCACCGGGGTGTTCAACGGCCTGCGCGGCGTCGTGAAACGCGCACTGGACCGCGACGATCTTCAGGGCGTGCACGTCGCGGTGCAGGGGCTGGGCAATGTCGGCTGGCGGCTGGCGGAGGGGCTGGCGCAGGCGGGCGCCCGTCTGACCGTGACCGATATCGACGCGGACCGGCTCGAACGCGCACGCGTGGCACTGAACGCCGAAACGGTGGCGCCCGACGCGATACTGGGCGTCGAGGCCGATATATTGGCGCCGTGTGCGCTGGGTGGGCTATTCGATTCCGTGACGGTGGCGGGGCTGCGCGTCCGCGCGATCGCGGGGGCCGCCAACAACCAGCTCGCGACCGCCGATGCCGGGGCCGCGCTCCGCGCGCGCGGTATTCTCTATGCGCCCGATTTCGTGATCAATGCCGGTGGCGTGATCGGCGCGGCGGAGGAAATCGCGGCGATGCCGGGGCGGAACATCCGGGTAACCCGGCCGATCGAAGACCGGCTCGCCGATATCGAGACACGGCTGCTCGATATCTTCGACCGCGCCGATCGCGCCGGCGAAACGCCGGAGGCAACCGCGATGGCGCTCGGCCGGGAATTGATCGGTCGATAAGCGCGGCGAGCAGCGCGCGAAACCGGGCCTGTCGCGGGGGCGATGCCGCCTTGTTGCCGATCGGCAACGAAAATCTCGGCCGACCGGTTGGACGAATCGATTTTCATGATATGAAATCGATTTTCTGTTTCCCCAAATCATCGCGAGATCGTCCATGCGCCTTGCCAAGACCCTGCAATGCCCGCTGTTTTTCGCCGCGCTCATGGCGTCCGTCGCTTCGCCGGCGCTGGCGCAATCCGCCAGCCCCGCGGCGGCGGAGGCGCTGGAGGCCGGGCGCGAAGCTGCCGTCGATGCGCTGTTCTCGAGCATCGGGGCCGGCGATCCGGGCGCGGCGCTGGGCGTCTACAGCAAGGGCAAGCTCGTCTACGCCAAGGGCTATGGCATCGCCGACATGGAGGATGGCCGCCCGATCACGCCGCAGACGCAATTCCATGTCGCGAGCGTTTCCAAGGAATTCGCGGCCTTCGCGATCGCGCTGCTGGCGCGCGACGGCAAGGTTGATCTCAATGCCGATATCCGGCGCTACCTGCCCTATGTCCCCGATTTCGGGGAGGTCATCACGGTCAATCACCTGATCCATCATACGAGCGGCCTGCGCGACCAATGGTCGCTGTTCGTGCTGGGCGGGCAGGATATGGACAATCGCCTGCGCCAGAAGCAGGTCGTCAACATGGTGTCGCGCCAGCGGGCGCTGAACTTCAAGCCCGGCAGCGAATATACCTATTCCAACACCGGCTACACGCTGCTCGCGGAAATTGTGCACGCGGTGAGCGGGCAGACGCTGCGCCAGTTCACCGAGGAACGGATCTTCAAGCCGCTGGGCATGAGCAAGACCTTCTTCTTCGACGATGTCGACGAGATCGTGCCCGGCCGCGCGCAATCCTATAATCGGGAAAACCCGGACAAGCCGTGGAAGCGCGAACTGCTCAACTACGACAATGCCGGTGCGACCAGCCTGTTCACCACCGTCGAGGACCTCGCAAAATGGGCGGGCAACTTCACCAATCCGGTGGTGGGCGATCGCGCGCTGATCGATCAGGTGACGACCAACGGCACGCTTTCGGACGGAAAGCCGATCACCTATGGCTTCGCGCTCCAGCGCACGAAGATCGGCGGACGCGAGGTGATCACCCATTCGGGCGCCGATGCCGGTTTCCGTGCGATCTTCGTCTATTATCCGGGGCAGGATTTCGCGGTGGCGATCACCGCCAACACGCCCTTCGACGCGGCGGGCAAGAATTTCGGGCTGGACCTTACCGCGCGCGTCGCGGCGATTGCGGATCTCTATCTGCCCAAGGTGCCGGCGCCCGCCGTTCCCGCCATCGACAAGAAACCCAATCCCGCGCCGCTCGCCGGCACCTATTTCAATCAATATGCGCATACGCTCAAGCTGGAGGCGCGCACCGACGGGCTTTATCTCGACGGCGGCTATGGCAAGCCGACCAAGATGACGCAGCGCGCCAATGGCAGCTTCGATTCCGGCCCGCCGGTGCGCAGTTATTTCACCACGGTCAAGGGCGCGAACGGCACCATCACCGCGATCGAGCAGGTGTCGCCCGATGAATCGCGCGTCACGCGTTTCGACAGGATCACCTTGGCCACGCCATCGGCCGCGGCGCTCGCGGATTATGCCGGCAATTATTACAGCGACGAACTCGACGCGACCTATACGATCGCGGTTGAAGGGGATCATCTGTCGGTCCGTTCGATCTGGATGCCCGATCCGGTCTCGCTGAAGGCCGTGGTGGCGGATCGCTTCGAATCCCCGTCCTGGACGCTCGGCGCGGTCGCCTTCGATCGCGATGCCCAGGGCAAGGTCAGCGGGCTGAAGATCCATGCCGGCCGCGTCCGCCATGTCGCGCTGCGCCGCCTCAACGGGCCGCTGCCCTGATCGACAAGGACGGCCGCCGCCGGGTTCGATCCGGTGGTGGCTGCCATGGCTTGGGTTGATCGGCGCGGGCCGCGCGAAATCTGAAACGCGCGGCCTACCGGATCGATTTGCGGGTTGATGGGAGCATCGAACTGCAAGTCATTCTATGCTGTATGAATCTGCTCCTCCAGCGCGTGCATATTCGCCGCGGAAAATCGCAACCTCGGTGAGCATCCGACAATGGAGCGGAAGCAGCGGCTCAGGACATCACCGGCGAGATCGACCTGCGATACCGGGATGATGATGCTGTCGTGCACGGGCAGGGCGGGAATGCCATGGTCGAATGCGAGCGTGGTGATCGTCGTCCAAAGCGCTTGGCTTTCCAGGAACTGGATTTTCGTCCAGTCGACAGGGTCGGATAACAACGGAAAGCGCTGCCTGATCTTCCGCCTGACGCTTTTGATCGGATATGCTTCCTGCAGGGCCTTCTCGTTCCTGAAGCGCAATTCACGGGCGATTTCCCATCTCCAGGCGCGTGGCAGCCCGTGCGGCCCGAACTTTTCCACGATGAACGCTTTGATGAGCTTCCTCGGAAGGCCGTCAAACACATAAGGATCGACGGAAAGGTCTATCGGCGTCCCGGTCAGCGCATGCGCTATGCTGAGCCCGCACGCGACTACGTCTATTTCAACGATGCTTTCGCCATTGATCGTTATTCTGCGTCTGGCGCGCGCACTGGCCTGCTGGAAGTTCCGGGCACCTTGCGCCGCGATGCGACCTCCCCGATCCCATTGCAGGGGCTCCCCTTCCAACTGGAAGAATGTGCGCTCGAACGAGGTTGCTCCAAAGGGTTCGACGCGCTGTTCGCCAAGAAACTCCGAAAATTTATCGATCCCGATTATAAGCCGCCTGGCGGTCTCTTCCTGGTTGTCGATCGCAATGGCGCCGCCGATGCGGATGCCGTGTCCCGACCGGCGCGCTTCCTTCACGTAGAGCGGGCCCTGCTCGGATACCTTCTCCCGGATCTTGGTGGGGGGAAAGTGAAGCCGGGCGTTCTGCGGCGAGATGTCGTGCCGCGCCGCCAATGCAAGAAAGGCTGGTGTGGCCCGGATCCGGCTGAAATCCCGACCATTGCCGCATTCGAGATAACCAAGGCGGTGTGCCGCAAGCACAAGCCCCAGCCATTGATGATCGATCCAGCCATCCTTGTGCCACCAGCATTTGCGCCCCGATCTGCGGATGTTGTCGAGAAGCTCGGGAACGAACTCCAGCGACAACGGCCTGAGCGCTGTCACGGTCAGCGTGTCGATCGCGGGCTTGCCCCAGAAATCCAACAAGAAAGCTTCCGCAAGCGCGATCGCCTGCGCGGAAGGGCGGCAAGCGCCTGCGGACAGGCCGGGCCCATCATGGTGGGGCCTATCTGTCTCCGGCGCGTCGGCTTGCCCGAAGCGGCTGGCACGTTCATCGCTGATCATCGCCAACACATGATTGCCCCCACCAGCGAACATGATTGCCATGATTGGACGAGGACGGACAGCGCGATCATATGGAAATGGTCTTTGGCGCTTGAGGACGGTGAGGCGTCTGCTCTTGTTTCGGTCTTCGAAAGCCAAGAGGAGAGCCAGCGCCATCCGGTTCACAAACGCATCCGGGGGCTGGCTCGAAGCGCGAACCCAGGCAAGCAGGTGGCGCAGCGATCGCCCAATCCGGATTTGCGACCACCGCCATGTCTGGCGGGCTGACCCGAAGGTTGCGGCGCAACGCGTTGCGGACAGGTGCGTTTGACACCAATTCCGCCGGCTCGCCGACGAGCCGTGCCGCGCGACGAGGCACGCGCCAATCCGGCGAGCCATGTGCTCCAGAACGATCTCCGTCGCGCGCCCGGCCATGGGCGCGGCGGCCATGGTCGTTTCGCCGTCGAAAGGCGACCGATGAACAATACCGCCATGGAGGCTTCGCCGTTCCTGCGGTTCGCGCTCCAGATCCATCGCGAGCGGCAGCGTAGAAAGCTGGCCTTCGCCGACTATGGTTCGCTGTTCGGAGAACCGGCCTGGGATATGCTGCTTTGCCTGTTCATCGCCGCGGAGCGTGGCCGGATCCTGACGATTTCGGAGGTCGCGAAGTCGATCGATGTGCCGCTCAACACGGCGCTTCGCTATGCGGAGGATCTTGAAGCCAGGGGATTGCTCCGGCGCGCGCGCGATACGCGCGACGCCCGCCGGACCCTTCTCTATCTGAGCCCGGAGGCGGACGAAAAGATGCGCGCTTTTCTGCGGCGGGCCGAACCCATGCCGCCTGCTTCACCATAGCCGATGGCAGGGTTAGATACTTAAGGCGTAAAGTGAATGATACCGAAAGAATTGAGAGCGGTCGCGCCAACAGGGCGAGAAACAGGATCGGTGGACGATCCCCTACAGGAATATATGGTTTAAGACCTGAAAAACGCCTTCAAAATGGGTTTTTTTGGATTGGACATCCGTATCGATTGAAGGAAATCCTGCTCTTCAGGGAGAGTCGGATGTCTGTTCTTTTGGTTGCGTGCGATTTGAAGCTTCCGGATGAGAATTACTCGGAGGTGCGTCAGTTCCTCGCGAAGTTCACGCATTGCCGGAAACTGGATTCGGTCTGGCTTATCGATACCAAATGGTCGCCGGACCAGATGAGAGATGGGCTCAACGCGTTGATCGATCGGGACGATGCGGTGTTCGTCACCAGGCTGGCGATGAACTGGGCGAGCAGCAGATTCGGCGGCGCGGACTGGCTGAACGACATGAACAGGAACTGGTGACGGAGCCGGGCTGGCGTTCGGTCAGGTTGCGGCGTCGCGGGTTCAGGCTCATCATGGCGATGTGACCAATCCCGCCGGCACTGTGATGACGATCGAACATCCCGACGGAAGCGTGCGCGTGTTGATCGTACGTCGGTCTGATGGCGTCTATGCCTATCGACTGCAATGGCGTTCGGTCCCGATGGCGATCGCTGATCCGGATAGCGACGATTGGGGGCCAGCCGGCCCCGATTGCGGGCTTTATGACAGCGCGGACACGGCGGAGACGGAGGCCAGGCAGCGCGTCGCCTGGCTGAAAGCGGGATTCCACTGACGGTAACCGACCCGCCATTTTCGGGCGCTCGTTCAATTGAGGGCGGGACGGCCGGAGCTCGGGCGTGCCGTTGTTCCCTTATTCTTTTGCGCCACTCCGCTTGTGTCCCTGCCTTCCCGGACTATCGTCGCCGAATTCGAGCGGAGAATCCCCGACGTGACGCGATCCTGGCTGTTTCCTTTCTTGTTGTTCCCCACCGCCGCATCGGCGGCGCCCGGCGCGCCGCATTACGATGTCATCATTCGTGGCGGCACGATCCAGGACGGCACCGGCAAGCCGGGTTTCGCGGGCGATGTCGCGGTGGCGGGGGATCGCATCGCGAAGATCGGCGATCTGGGCGGCGCGACCGCCGATACGGTGATCGACGCGCGCGGCCAGTTCGTCACGCCGGGCTTCATCTCGGTCCACAGCCACGCGATTCGCGACGCGGTGGCGCGGTCGGAGAATATGCTGCGTCAGGGCGTGACGACCGAAATCATCAATGCGGACGGCGGCTATAGCGGCGTCGGCGGCGAGGAGATTGTCGGTCAGCTCGCCGATTTCGCGAAGAACGGTTTGGCGGTCAATCTCGGCGCTTATGTCGGCTTCAACAATGTCTGGCAGACGGTGGTGGGCGAGGATGAACGCCGGCCCACGCCCGCGCAGATCGCGGAAATGCGCGAGTTGGTGCAGCGCAATCTCGCCGCCGGCGCATGGGGCGTCGGCGCCGGGCTTGATTACAAGCCCGCCTATTTCGCGACACAGGACGAGGTGATCCGGATCGTCTCGCCGGCCCGCGCATGGCGCACGCTGTTCAGCAATCACGATCGCGTGACGCCGCCGAACTTCAGCTCGATGGCCGGGATCGACGAGACCATCGCGATCGGCAAGGGGGCGGGGCTGGTGCCCGTCATCACCCATATCAAGCTGTGGCCCAATGAAATGGGCCGTGCGCGCGATGTCGTCGAAACCATGCGCGCCTCCACACGGGCGGGCGATTATGTGGCGGCGGACATCTATCCCTATATCCATGCCAATACCTATCTGGGGGCGCTGATCATCCCGTCCTGGGCGCAGGAAGGCGGGCGGGATGCGCTGCTCAAGCGGCTCGCCGATCCTACCCAGCGCGCGCGGATCGCGGTGGAGACGACGGCTGCGATCAAGGCGCGCGCGGGCGGGCCCGATGGCCTGTTCCTGCCCAGCAAGGGCAAGGAGCTTACCGATTATATGCGCGAGACCGGATCGACCGACGCGACCGAAACGGTGCTCAAGCTGGTCGAGACCGAAAATCCCTTCGGCATCTTCCGCTTCGGATCGGAGGAGGATCTGACCGCCTTCCTCCAATATCCCGACACCGCGATCGCCTGCGATTGTGGATCCACCAACGCCACCAAGGTCCATCCGCGCAACTATGGCGCGTTCCCGCGCGCATTCGGCCGCTATGTTCGCGAACGCGGCGCACTGAGCTGGGAAGAGGCGGTGCGCAAGGCGACGGCGCTGCCCGCCGGGATGCTCGGCATGGTCGATCGCGGCACGATCGCGCCGGGCATGGTCGCGGACCTGACGGTCTTCGATCCAAAGACGATCATCGACAAGGCGACCTTCGTCGAGCCGGCCCAGTTCGCGGTCGGCGTTTCCAACGTGCTCGTGAACGGCCGCCCGGCCATATTGGCGGGCAAGCTGACCGAGGCGAAGAGCGGCCGGCGGTTGTTCCGCGCTGGCGACATGCCGACATATCGGATGGGCGCCACCGATCGCGGCCTGACGGTGCGATCCTTTGCCATCACGATTGACGGCGTTCGCTACAAGGGCGCGATCGCGTTGAAACAGGCGGCGAATGATCGCCTGGCCTCGGGTTCGCTCGCGCTGGCGTCAGCGGCCGCGAAGCTGAGCCTCTCCGGTGCCGGGCCATTGTTCACCGCGCCGGGCTGGAGCGGGTTCACCGGTCGGCTCAGCAATGGCGAAGCGATCACGGTCACGCTCGATGCCGCCAATCCCGCGGCCGCGAAGAAGGGGCGGCAACTGACCATCCGGATCGGCGATCGCAGCGGCGTGACGTCCGTGCCCTGATCGTCCGGTGCATCGTGCGGAAAAGCGGGAACCGGTTTTCTGCAAAAATATGCGATCACAAATGGCTGGGGCAGGCTTCGCGATTCAGCTTTTGCGTCGTCCGCTCTAGCGGCGGCTGTCTTCATCCACCGGTTCGCAGACGCCCTTTGCCCAGACCGCGACCGTCCGATTGCCATTGGCCGCCTGACGATCGTGCATCAACCACTCGATGGTGAAGCGGCCTTTGGACGCCGGTTCGAGCACGGCCCAGCGTTCCCCGCGCATCCCATCCAGGCCAAGGCCTCTCACATGGATCTCGCCATTGGCCAGCCGCAGCGCGGCGATCCGATCCTGGCCCTCGATCGCCGGCCAGCCGGTGATCGATCCTTCGCCATCGCGCGTGACGAGCGACATGGCGTGGCGTTCGGGGCTGGCGGCGCCGGTCAGCGGATCGACGGTCTGGAGCATGCAGGCGAGCGCGAACAGGCCGGCGATCGGGAAGGCTTCGATCATTTTCTACCTCGTGTCGGCTTTGCCAGGGCCTATCAGCAATCGACGCGTCCGCAAGCATCGTCGGGGAGCACGTGTCGTCGCCGTCGCCCTTGACGGGCGTTGCCCCATATCGCCCGATATGCAAGCCTTTGCTCGATTGTGGGGAGAAGCGATGATCAGGTCGGTTCTGATGGCGGCGGCACTCGCTTTGTCGGCGCTCGGCATGGGGGCCGCGATGGCGGCCGAGCACTGGGAGACGCTTCCGGACCTGCCCGCGATGCCGGCGTCCGCCGCATCCGGCTCGGTGCCGATCAATGGCGCCCGGATCCATTATGCGATCCATGGCAAGGGACCGCCCGTCATCCTGTTGCATGGCGGGATGGGGAATGGCGAATATTGGGCGAACCAGATCGGGGCGCTGTCGAAGAAACGGCGTGTCATCGTCATCGACAGTCGCGGCCATGGGCGAAGCTCGCGCGACGCACGCCCCTTCACCTATGAATTGATGGCGGAGGATGTGCTGGCGGTGATGGATGCGCTGCATGTCCGCAGGGCCCCGATCGTCGGATGGAGCGATGGCGCGATCATCGGGCTGGTGATGGCGATGAAGACGCCAGCCCGCGTGGAGCGTGTGCTCGCCTTCGGGGCGAACATGGATGCGAGCGGCCTCGATCTGAAGGGCGGATCGGCCGCGACGATGATCGCCTATGGTGCGCGGGCGAAGGCCGATTATGCGCGCCTTTCTCCCACCCCCGCGGCCTATGCGGATTTCCAGGCCGCGATGGAGCGGATGTGGACGACCCAGCCCGATTACAAGCCCGCCGATCTCGTAGCCATTCGCGTGCCGGTGGCGATCGTCGATGGCGAGCATGACGAAGTCATAAGGCCCGAGCATTCGGCTTATCTGGCGCGCACCATTCCGGGCGCGCGCCGGATCACGTTGCGCGGCCTCAGCCATTTCGCGGTGATGCAGGAGCCGGCCGCATTCAACGCGGTGATGATGGCGTTTCTGGACGGCCGCCCCGGCGATCAGCTCCGGTTCACCTGGCTCACGTCGCGTACCGCGCCCTTCGCCGCGTTGGTGGTGAGCGCGGCATAGGCCTGGAGCGCGGCGGAGACGTTGCGCTTGCGGCCCAGCGGTTTCCAGGCACGGTCGCCGCGCGCCCGCATCTCCGCGTCGCGGCGCGCCAGTTCGGCGTCGTCCACGTCGAGCCTGATCTCGCGCTTCGGGATATCGATCACGATCGCATCGCCGGTCTGGACCAGCGCGATCAGCCCGCCTTCGGCCGCTTCGGGCGAGACATGGCCGATCGACAGGCCCGATGTGCCGCCGGAAAAACGGCCATCGGTGATCAGCGCGCACGCCTTGCCCAGCCCCTTCGACTTCAGATAGCTGGTGGGATAGAGCATTTCCTGCATGCCGGGGCCGCCCTTCGGACCTTCATAGCGGATGACGACGACGTCGCCCGCCTTCACCTCATTGCCCAAGATGCCCGCGACCGCCGCGTCCTGGCTTTCATAGACGCGCGCGGTGCCGTGGAAGGTCAGGATGGATTCATCGACGCCCGCGGTCTTCACGATGCAGCCTTCGGGCGCGATATTGCCGGAGAGCACCGCCAGGCCGCCATCCTTGGAGAAGGGATGTTCTGCGCTGCGGATCACGCCCGACTGGCGATCGATGTCGAGTTCGTGCCAGCGATTGCTCTGGCTGAAGGCCTGGGTGGTGCGCACGCCGCCCGGCGCGGCGCGGAAGAAATCGCGCACGCTTTCGCTGTTGGTGCGGGCGATGTCCCAGCGGTCGAGCGCGTCGGCCAGCGTGGGCGCGTGCGTGGTGGGCAGGCTGGTGTCGATCAGCCCGGCGCGATCCAGTTCGCCCAGGATCGCCATGATCCCGCCGGCGCGGTGGACATCCTCCATATGGACGTCCTGTTTTGCGGGCGCGACCTTGCACAGGCAGGGCACGCGACGGGAGAGCCGGTCGATATCGGCCATGGTGAAATCGACGCCGCCTTCGAACGCAGCTGCGAGCAGGTGGAGCACGGTGTTGGTCGATCCGCCCATCGCGATATCCAGGCTCATCGCATTCTCGAACGCGGCGAAGCTGGCGATGTTGCGCGGCAGCGCGCTGGCATCGTCCTGTTCGTACCAGCGCCTGGCGAGGTCGACGATGGTGCGGCCCGCTTCCAGGAACAACCGTTCGCGATCCGCATGGGTGGCGAGCACCGATCCGTTGCCGGGCAGCGACAGGCCCAGCGCTTCGGTCAGGCAGTTCATCGAATTGGCGGTGAACATGCCCGAACAGCTGCCGCAGGTGGGGCAGGCCGATCGCTCGATCACCTTCACTTCCTCGTCGGTATAGCTTTCGTCGGCGGCGACGACCATCGCGTCGACCAGGTCGAGCGCCACCGTCTTGCCGCGCAGATCGGCCTTGCCCGCTTCCATCGGGCCGCCCGAAACGAAGATCGCAGGGATGTTCAGCCGCATCGCCGCCATCAGCATGCCCGGCGTGATCTTGTCGCAGTTGGAGATGCACAAAAGCGCGTCGGCGCAATGCGCATTGGCCATATATTCGACGCTGTCGGCGATCAGGTCGCGGCTGGGCAGCGAATAGAGCATGCCGTCATGCCCCATGGCGATCCCGTCATCGACCGCGATGGTATTGAATTCCTTGGCGACGCCGCCCGCCGCCTCGATCTCGCGCGCGACGAGCTGGCCCAGGTCCTTCAGATGGACATGGCCGGGCACGAACTGGGTGAAGCTGTTGGCGATGGCGATGATCGGCTTGCCGAAATCCTCGTCCTTCATGCCCGTGGCGCGCCACAGGCCGCGTGCGCCCGCCATGTTGCGGCCATGCGTGCTCGTACGCGAACGATAATGCGGCATCGCGCTATCCTGTCCCTCGATTGTCCCTGCCCGTGGGTTTACCCGCTCGCATGATAGGTTGTGAAATATATTTATATGCTCTGATAAAGTCGTGATAGGAATGATTGCGATGGACCTGCGGCAGCTCAGACATTTCCTGGCCCTGGCGGAAGAGCTGCATTTCGGCCGCGCGGCGGAGCGGCTGGGGATGACGCAGCCGCCGCTCAGCCAGTCGATCATGGCGCTTGAGCGTGAACTGGGCGCGCCGCTGTTCACGCGCACCAAGCGCAATGTCGCGCTGACGCCGCTGGGCCGGCAATGGCTGGATCATGTGCGGCCCGCCGTGGCGGCGATCGGCGCGCTGCCGGCGGCGGCGCAGCGGCTGCGCGATGGCGTCGCCGGGCGGCTGACGCTCTCCTTCGTCAGTTCCGCCGATTACAGTATCCTGCCGACGCTGGTGCGCCGCTATTCCGCCGCTTTTCCGCATGTCGAGATGACGCTGGCGGAGGAGACGAGCGACCTGCAGATCGCGGCGCTGGTGGAAGGGCGGATCGATGCCGGCCTGCTGATCCCGCCCGAGGCGGCGCTGCCGGCGTCACTCGACTATCGCCCGCTGCTGCGCGAACCGCTGGTCGCGGCGGTGCCGGAAGCCTGGGTCACCGACGGGCGGATCGCCGTGCGTACGGAGAGGGAGGGCGAACCGAGGCTGGCGGGGGAGGGGTGGCTCGATCTGCCGCTGCTGATCTTCCCGCGCCATGTGTCGCCGACCTTCCACGATCTCATCCTCGAGACCTGGCGGGCCAAGGGGCGCCAACCGCTGATCCGTCAGCGAGCGATCCAGATGCAGACGATCATCAGCCTGGTTTCGGCCGAAATGGGTGTGGCGCTGGTGCCGTCATCACTGCGCAACCTGGCGCGCACCGGCGTCCGCTATCTGCCGCTGCCCGCTGCCGCGCCGATGCTGGAAACCGGCCTCGCCTGGCGCCGTGCCGACGGGACGCCGACGGTGCGCGCGCTGGTCGGGATCGCGCTGGAGAGGGTCAAGCCTGCGCCTTGATCCGGTTCAGTTGCGTTTGCGGGCATAGATGGTGGCGCCGATGATGCCGCCATGATCGCAATGTTCGATGCGGATATCCTTCATGCCACTGATGTAGAACAAGCCGATAACGCGTGAAAGATCATAGTCGTACATCATCATTCTGCCACGGGGAATCATGTTCGGCTTCACCCTGGACCGGGCGGGTCGCACATCGTCGGGATCAATGATGAGGCGGGCGCCGGCGGAATTGGCATGGGCTTCTGCCCTGCCGAACATGATCTGGATCGTGGCGCCGCCGTCCGGCGCCACGCGGTCCAGCAGCGTCCGGATGATCTCGTAACCCCGTTCTGGGGGAATATGCTGCAGCACGATGAGCGATACCACCCAGTCGAACCGCTCGTCCGGGATCGTCTCGACGAAGCGGAGGTCCGGGTGATCATGTTTGCGCGCCTCGGCAAGCATGCCTTGGGATACATCGACGCCAGTTGCCGTGCCCGTTATCTCCGCCAGCGGTACGGTCAGGCGGCCGACGCCGCATCCGAAATCAAGCGCGGATCGGGGCGTGAAGGGGCCGAATGCGGCCCGCATCCTATCGAGGAAATAGTCGATATTCTCCTTGCCGGTGCGGAAGAACTCGGCCCGGCCTGCATCGTCCAGATTTTCCCGTTTGAACTTGTCGTTCGTGATGACGCCGAAATAGGGATCCTTTTCCCCGATGATTGCCCAGTCGCGATCGGTGTCCCGGGTTTGAACCGGCTGTCTTGATTTCGGGAACAGGCGTCGAAACATAATTATCCCTTGAAAAGGATGGCTGCACGCGGGCGGGCATTGGTGTGGCCGGTATAGTGCCGATGGATATGGCGCAAGGTGTGGCGCGGTCCGTCGAAGTCGAGCCACGGGCAAGAAATGCCGCCCGGATATTGCAACCATGACCGGTTCAGCCGAAATCCACGGCGTCCGCCGGGCGCAGCGCGGGAAAGACATCCGGATCGATGCCCTGTGCCTTCAGTCCGGCGGCAAGGCGCTCGGCGGGCTCTTCCCATGGCTCGTCGGTCAGCTTGAAGCTGCCCCAGTGGATGCCGAGCGCCGCTCGCGCCTCCAGGTCCCGCATGATCCGGATCGCCTCTTCCGGATCGGTGTGCTGTGCCGCCATGAACCAGCGCGGATCATAGGCGCCGATCGGCAGCAGCGCGAGATCGACGGGGCCGAAACGCGCCCGCATCTCGCGGAAGATCCGGCCGGTGCCATAGCCGGTATCCCCCGCGAAATAGATCAGCTTGCCCGCCGCGCGCAGCATGAAGCCGCACCACAGCGCCATGCGCCGGTCGCGCATGCCGCGCGACGACCAATGGGTGGCGGGCACGATATGGGCCTCGGCTCCGGGCCCGATCTCGAAACGATCGCCCCAGTCGCCCGTCACGATCCGGGCGTCGGGAATGCGGCGGCGGACGATGGTGTCGTTGCCGAGCGGTGTGACGATCAGCGGCGCGCTCCGATCGTGCAATGCGCGCAGCGTGGCGATGTCGAGATGGTCGTAATGATTGTGCGACAGCAGGATCGCGTCGATCGGCGGCAGATCGGCCAGCCTCACGCCGGGCGCGGTGATGCGCCTGGGGCCGGCGAAGCGGAGCGGGCTGGCGCGATCGGACCAGACCGGATCGGTCAGGATGTTGAGCCCGGCGATCTGGATCAGCAAAGTCGCATGGCCGATCATCGTCACGCGCAGCTCTTCGACGCGCGTTTCGGGCACGACGGGCGTCACCGGCACCGATCCCGGCCATGGATTGTCCGGCGCGGTCCTCCGCCAGCGCAGGAGTTCGCCAAGGCTGCGGTCGGTTTCCGGTTCGCCGGGATTAAGGAAGCGGCGGCCGTCGAAATGATCGGTAACCGGCCCCTGATAATAGGGATTGCGCGCCGCCATCAGGCGCGGCCCTTCGCGGCGGCGGTCGCGATCCGCGCGGCAGTGACGATATGTTTGCCCGGACTGCCGTTCAGCGCCGCGTCCACCAGAAAGACCGCAACCGTCGCAGCCGGGCTGATCCGGGCGCCGGCGGGCAGGATCGGCGCGGCGATGCGCAGCAGCCGGCCGACGAACCGCTCCATCGGGCGATGCCCGCTGCGCTCTCCGCCGAGGAAACCGGGGCGGACGATCGTCAGTGATGGAAAATCGAGGCGGATGACGGCGTCTTCGAGTTCGCCCTTCGTCCGGGGATAGAGAAACCGCGATCGCGCATCCGCGCCCATGGAGGAGGTGAGCGCGAAGCGCGTGGCGCCGCGTTCGCGGATCCGTGTGGCGACGGCTAGCGCGAAATCATGGTCGATCGCGCGGAACGCGGCGGCCGATCCAGCCTGCGCGCGCGTCGTCCCCAGCGCGCAGATCGCGCCGTCGGCGGCCCACCAGTCGGCCTCGGGATGCAGATCGCGGCTGTCGATGATCGGATTGAACAGCCTGGGATGCGGCGGCAGCGGCCTGCGCGTCGGCGCGATCACCTGCGTCACGCGCGCATCCGCAAGCAACAGCTTCAGCGCCTCGCCGCCGACCAGACCTGTGGCACCCGCCAGGAGAAGTGTCGTCATCCTTGCCTATCTAGGCGCGCATGCGCGGGATGTAAGAGCGGAACCAGGATGCGGCGACTTCGATCAGTCCCCGGCCATAAGGGATGTCAACTGCCAGCGCCCCTTGCTCAACGCGAAGACGGCCCGGTAGTCGATATCCGCACGGACATCGGCGTATCGAATGAAGCCAGACTTGCCGCTTGCGGTCCTGACCCTCAGCCAGCGACTTCCGTTGGGTGGGAATTCATTGGCGAATAACATGTCCCAATGCGTCATGGTGACGAGCTTCGAACCGGCTCGTGGCCTGAAATAGATCGGTACTGCATCGCGAATTGGCAGGAACATGAACTCCGTGCCGAAATCATAATCGGGCGTCCGGCCCCACCAGTAGGGCATGGACATGGCGCCATTATCCATCGCGCACCCCAATTTGAGCAGGGCGGTGAGTTCGGCCCAGAGCTTGGATTTCGCGGGCTGGTGAAGTCCCCAATGCTCGACGAACTCGGCCCACCCGCCATCCCCGCCCAGGCTGGTATCGACCTCCGGCGCGGTCAGCTTGCGAAGCGCGGCCACGTCGCGCCTCTGTATCGCCGCCACCAGCTTGGCCCGATAGGCCACAAAGCTCGGAACCGCCGCGCACTCGTCGCGCGGCGGCAGCCGCGTCGGCCGCGCGGCCATGGCCTCGGCACCGAACGTCAGCAATGCGGCCATCAGCATCGCGGCTTGTTTGTGCATCGGATTTCCCCCCGGATATCCCCGGCTTTTGGCATGGCGGGGGAGGGCGCGCAATTCCGTAGGAGCAGCACGTCCCCGTTGCGCGGAGACCGTATCAGATGCGGGTCGCCTGCAGCCGTTCAACCCAGTGGACCAGCCGATCGTTCAGCACACGATCGCGGATATAGGCGCTGTCCTCGTCCTCCAGCCGCTCGACGATCTCGAAGGCGAAGGCGTCCGGCCCATGGGTATTCCAGGCCTGTTGGAGCGGGCGATTGCTGTGGATCCCCTGGCGCAGCGTGAACCAGATCCGGTTGCCGATCGTCGACAGATCGGGCGCGCGGCCCACCCAGGTCTCGCCGGAGGCGGCGCAGCGCACCGCATAGATGCCGGCCTCCACCTTGCGTTCCTTATAGGCGCTTACCGCCGCCTTTCGATCTTCCGCCTTCACGCGCACCTCCCTTGTCGGCCGCGTGCCGCTACACCAGCGGGTGATCCCTTGCAATATTATCCGGATAATATTTAAACCGGTGGAGCCGGGCATCTCCCCGTGATGCCCGGCTCCGGGATCGGCGCCTCCCTGCGGTCACGCCGATCCGGCCTGATCCTGTCAGCGCGCGATGCCTTTGTCGGCACGCACCTCGTTCACCACATCGCGGACGGCGGCGATCACCGTGTCGGGGCGATCGATCTGGATGTAATGGCCGGCGTCGGTCACGATCCGCTGGCGGCCGCGCGTCGAGAGTGCGGCCTGTTCGGCATGCATGGCCTTCCATTCCTGCTTGAAGCGCGCACCCTGTTCCGGCGTCATGTTCCCCGCCTTCAATTCTCCGGGCTTGAATGGCGCCAGGGCGGTCAGCGCGATCAGCGGGCGGCTTCCGAAACCGCGCACCGCGCGTGCATCGTCCATCGTGCGGTCGAAACCGTCGAGTTCGGCCGCCATGCCCTGCATCGATTTGCCGGCATAGGCGTCCAGCCGGGCCGCCGCGTCCTTCGGCAATTTCCCGTCGGCCGCATTCGCCATCATGAAGCGCACGATGCCCGTCCACGACAGCGCCGATGCGGTGTGCAGCAGCAGCGACGCCCGCTTCGGATGGGCGTCCATGTTCGCGGCTTTCCCGAGCCGCGCGACCTGATCGGGGTGGGATCCATCGACGAAGACGAGCCCGGCCACCTGATCGCCATATCGCCCTGCATAGGTGCGGATATAGGGTCCACCGATCGAATGGCCGACCAGCACCAGCGGGCCGGTGATGTCGGCCCCCTTCAGCAGGGCGTGGAGATCGTCGGCAACCGCCCCGGCGTGCTGCGGCGTATCCTTGGCATCGCTCCACATGATCCCCGCCCGGTCATAGGCGCAGGCCCGGGTGAAGCGGGCGATCTCGTCATGGACCAGCGTCCAGTCGAGCGTGCCGCCGCTGCCCAGCCCGGATTCGAAAACAACGGTCGGCGATCCCGTGCCGCGACAGTCGATATGCATGCGCCGCCCGCCGATATCGATCATCTTGCCGCGCGGCGGATAGTTCGCCGCCGCATTCCTGCGCCCGAGCGCCTCGTAGATCGCCCCCACAATGGTGAGCAGGATCAGCAGCCCGGCAAGGCCCAGGCCGATCCGCTTCATCCAGCGCCCCAGTCGCCGCCAGCCTGTCGGTTTCGTCATGTCACCATCCTGTCTTGCGCCATTCGCGTGACGAAGCCGGGCATCGTCCGTCGATGCCCGGCTTCTTATGTCAGAACGAGACGCCGACCGAGGCGCCGATCGTGCGCGGACGGATGCCCGCGGCGGTGAGATAGTTGACGTTCGATCCGCCGATCGCGGAGGGCGCGGCGGTGAAGGCCGAGCCCAGGCTGGACAGGGCATAGGTGTTGGTCAGGTTGTTCGCGAACACGCTCAGGTTGAACCGCTCGAAATTGACGCCCGCGCGCAGGTCGACGGTCTTGTAGCCGTCGATCTCCGGCGCCCGCCCATAGGCCGCGCGATAGGCGGCGCTGAACGTGCCCGGCTGATCGCTCACCAGGCGGACATTGGCGCCGACATAGGCCTTCGCGCCCGCCGAGATCTCCCAATCATAATCGACCGAGATGGTCGCCGCGAACTCGGGAACATAGGGCAGGCGATCGCCCTTGAGGCCGCCGGTCAGGTTCAGGCCGCCCGATGCCGGCACCGTATCCTGAAGCAGCTTGGCATCGGTATAGGCGCCGTTGATCATGACGGTCAGCCCCGCCGTCGGACGCGCCGTCACGGCGAGTTCGACGCCCTGGCTGCGCGCCTTCTGGCCGTTGCCGTTGACGCCGACGGGGCCGGTCGGTGTGTTGACGGTCGTGGCGATCAGGATGTTCTTCCAGTCGAGATAGAAGATCGATCCGTCGAAGGTGAAGCTGCGGTCCGCCGTTTCCGCGCGCAGGCCCGCTTCGTAGCTGATGATCGTGTCGGCCTTGAACTGTGACGGGAAATCGGCGGGTGCGCCGAGCGGTATCAGATTGGGGCCGCCGGGGCGGAAGCCCTTGGCGACGCGCGCATAGACGGATGCGTGGTCACTCAGTTCGAAGCGCGGCGAGACCGACCAGGTGAACACGCCCTGCGACGATTTGCCGGTGTTCGCGCTGCCGACGCCGAGCTGGATCACCGCCTGCTCGGACTCTTGCCTGTTGTGGCTGTAGCGTCCGCCCGCGGTGATGTCGAAACGGTCGCCCAGGTGCAGCGTGCCGGTCGCGAAGCCCGCAAGCTCCTCATAGCTCGCGTTGATGTACGAGATCACGAAATCCTCGAAGGTCACGCCGCCCACCGTCAACCGCGTCGGCATCAACTGGCGCGACGAGAGCTGGAAGGGGATGTAAGTTTGATACAGTCGCGTCTTTTCCTTGGTGTAATAGCCGCCCACCGTCCATTCGAAGGTCTCGGAATCGCTGGAGGCCAGGCGCAGTTCCTGCGTGAACTTCTTCACCTGCTGGTTGTTGACGAAGACGAAGCCCACGGTATTGGGCGCGGTCGGCGCGTAGAAGGCGTTGATCGTCGCGCGCAGCGCATTGGTGCTGGCGTCGGTCACCGACTGATAGGTCTGTTTGGAATGGCTGGTGATCGACGACAGCGTCGCGCCGCCGAAATCCCATTCGAGCGTGCCGGCGAACAGCCGGTAGCGGATATCATAGCCGTCGGGATAGAGCACGAAGCGCGTGCGCTCGCCCGTCTGCACCCCGCCGGCCGCGGCGTTATAGGGCTTGTGCGAAACCGGATCGATATCGAACGAGGACGGCGTGCCGCCGTCGATATTCTGCAGCACAGATTGCAGCCGGATCGAGAAATTGTCGGTCGGCGCGAACAGCAGGGATGCACGGCCGCCATAGCTTTTCGACGCATTGGCATTCTTCACGTTGAAGCCGACCGAGTCGATGAAGCCCGGACGCTCGCGATAGAAGCCGCTGGCGCGCACCGCCAGCGTATCGCCCAGCGGCACGTTGATCATCGCATTGCCCGAAAAGCCGGTTCCGCCGCCCGCGACCGCTTCCACGCCCGTCTGCGCGCGCGCCTCGAATGCGGCGGTGGAGGGCAGGTTGGTCACATATTTGAGCACGCCGCCCAGCGAGTTCGATCCGTAGAGCGTGCCCTGCGGGCCGCGCAGCACCTCGATCCGCGCCACGTCGAACGGATCGAAGTCGGCGGCGGCGGTGCCGGCGTTGATCAGGCTTCCGCTCGATCCGAACGGCATGTCGTCGATATAGCTCGCCACGGTCGAACCGACCGATCCGGTATTGGCGCCGCGCAGCACGATGCGGACGATACCGGCATCCTGCGCCTGCACGTTCAGGCCGGGAACCAGCTTGGTGTAGTCGGCCAGGCTGAGCGCGGCCTGGCGCTCGAGCTGCTGCTCGCCGACCACCGTCAGCGACAGCGGAACCTCCTGCAGCGTCTGTTCGCGTCGCTGCGCGGTGACGATGATCTCGTTCGTGCCTTCGTTCGCGTCCTGCGCGAGTGCCGGCGTCGCCGTGACGCAGGCGCAGAAAGCCATTCCGGCAAGCAGCCGGTTACGTAGATTTGCCATGATAATCCCCCAGTTTCCTATGATGGTGTCGAGTTGCGGGTGCTTATGTTCTTGGCGCCTCGCTCATTGTTGAGGCGCGATAGGCAGTCGATTTCCCGAAACCCGCGTTCCGTTCGGTCGAACTGAAATGATGAGCCGTGACCATCGGTCTGGATCCTAAAAAGACGCGCTCAGCGTCGCACCCATCGTGCGCGGCGGAATGCTGGTGGCGACGAAAGCGGGGTGATTGGCGCCGCCGAGCTCGGTTGCGTAGGTGATGGGAAAGCCGACGGCGGAGACGATGCCGTTGCTGTCGATAAGGTTGCGGACATAGGCGGTGAGCGAATATCTGCCGAAATTCACGCCGGCGCGCAGATCGAGCGTGGCATAACCGTCGAGCATGGGTTGCCGGCCCATGGCGGCGCGGCTGGCCGCATTGAACAATGTTGGCTGGTCGCTCGCAAGTTGAACGGTGCCGCCGACAAAGGCGCTGGCGTCGTCCGACAGCGGCCATTGATGATCGGCAGACACGGCGATCTTCCATTCCGGCGTGCCGGGCAACCGGTCGCCCGCCCGCCCGCCCGTCAGATTGGGACCGCCCACACGCGGCACTGCGTCGTCGCGCAGCCGGGCATCGGTATAGGCGGCGTTGACGGCGACGGTGAAGCCGGTCGCGGGCCGAACGGTCGCGGCCAGCTCGAACCCCTTGCTGCGCGCGCGCCCGCCATTGCCGTTGATGCCGGTGCCGCCCGAATCGCCGCTGAAAAGCGTCAGGATCAGGATGTCGCGCCAATCGATGTAAAAGACGGATGCGTCGATCGAGACGCTGCGATCGCGCGTCTCGGCGCGGACGCCGCCTTCATAGCTGATCACCGTATCCGCCTGGAACGCCGTCGGGAAATCCGGGGGCAGGCTGGACGGGATCGCATTGGGACCGCCGGGTCGATAGCCCTTGGCGACGCGCGCATAGATCGCGGCGTCATCGTCCAGTTCGAAGCGCGGCGAGACCGACCAGGTGAAGACGCCTTGCGAGGATTTGCCGAGCCTGTTGGCGCCGATCCCGAACTGCAGCACGCTCTGGTCGGATCGCTGGCGATTGTGGCTGTAGCGACCACCGGCGGTGATATCGAACCGCTCTCCCAGATGGAGCGTGCCCGTCGCGAAAGCGGCAATCTCGCGATAGCGGGCGTCGATCGTCGCCAGTGCGAGTTCGTCGAAATGCTGGCCGTTGATCGTCACCCCGCGCGGGATCAGGCGCTGCGAAGCGATCTCGAACGGCAGGGCGCGCTGGAACAGCAATGTGCTCTCGTCGGAGAAATAACCGCCGGCGATCCATTCGAAGACAGCGGAATCGGCGGAGGCGAGCCGGACCTCCTGGGTGAACTTGTCGACAAACACATCGTTGCGCAGCGTCAGGCCCAATGTGTTCGGTGCGTCCGGCGCATAAAGCATGTTCATCGCCGCCCGCGCCGACGAGTAGGAGAAGTCCATGAGTTTCGGACGGCGCTGCGTGGCATGGCTGGTGATCGAGGTCAGTCGGACCGGGCCGGCATTCCAATCGATCGTGCCGCTATAGATACGATAGTCGGTCCGATTCCATTGCGGATAGAGCTGGAACTGCAATCGCTCTCCGCCGGCCGTGCCCGTCGCCGGATTGAACGGCCTCAGCGTATCCGGATCGGCGAAGAACCAGGAGGGCGCCCCAGTGTCCAGCCGTTGCGCGAGCGCCGAAAGGCGGATCGACAGCGACGCCGTCGGCATCAGCAGCAAAGAGACCCGGCCACCGTAGCTGTCGGTGGAATTCACGTCCCTGGCGACGCGGCCGACGCTGTCGATATAGCCGGGCTGGCGGCGGCGAAAACCGCTCGCGCGCAGCGTGATCCCGTCGCTGATCGGCAGATTGACCATCGCATTGGTCGTCCAGCCGATGCCGGCGCTGCCGCTCAATGCCTCGACACCGGCCTGTACGCGCGCTTCGAAGCGCGACGGGTCCGGCGCGGTGGTGATGTATTTGACGACGCCGCCAAGCGCGTTCGATCCATAGAGCGTGCCCTGCGGCCCGCGCAGCACTTCGACGCGGGCGACGTCGAACGTGTCGAAATCGCCGGCCATGTCGCCCGCGTTCGACAAGCTGCCGCTGGAGCCGAAGGGAATGTCGTCCATATACACGGTGACGCTCGATCCGACCGAGCCGGCATTGATGCCGCGCAGGATGATGCGCGCCTCGCCGGGGCCGTATTGCGTGACGTTCAGGCCGGGGACGAGCTGCTGGAAATCGATGACGCTGCGGAACTGCTGACGTTCCAATGCCCGGCCCGAAACGACGGCCAGCGATTGCGGCACCTTGAGCAATGTCTGTTCGCGCCGCTGCGCGGTCACGATGATGTCGGCGGCGCCTTCACCGTCCTGATCGCCGAAACGCGTCCGGCCAAGGGCGTTTCCCGCCGCGCCCACCCTTACCAGCGCCACGCCGCCATGGCCGCCGCGCACTGCGCGCAGGCCGGTGCCCGACAACAGCCGCTCCAGCGCCTCCTCGGCGCTATAGCGCCCCTTCACGCGCTGCGAGCGCTTGTCCTTCACCAGATCCATCGGCGCGAGCACGAACACACCCGACTGGCGCGAATAATCGAGTACAGCCCTGGCGAGCGGCTGCGCGGCGATATCGTAGGCGCGCTGCTGCTGCGCCACCGCCGTCGCCGGGCACAGCGCGAGCGACAGCGGCGACGCCACATATATGGCGATGATCAAAAGGCGTGTGCGAATGCCCTTCAAGATCGACCGTCCCCCGCACCGTTTCATACGGTTCATGGACTACAACGCGGCGGAGGGGATGGTTCGTAGGGGCAGGTGAAATTTTTTTGTAACACTGGGAATCGGCTGGCGCGGTTCTGAAAATATGCTCTTCCGCACATTTCCAGACAGACTCTCAACGCACCCGTTCGATCACCACGGTCCCGGTCCCGCCCTTCCGGATGCGGACCGGCGCGACGAGCTGGAGCGCGCCGAAAAAGGCGTCGGTATCGCCCGGCCGCAATTCCATCGCGACGCGCAGGTCGCCGAGCGACGGATCGGCGAGCGTCACGCCCGGCGCATAATAGCGGTTGAGATCGGCGAGGACGTCTCCCAAGCGCGCGTCGATATAGGTGCGCCGTCCGCCGCGCCATTCGCCGGCGGGCACATGTTCCGCCGCGATCGGCGCGGGCGGCGCGGCGCTGAAGAACGATGCCGGGCTGTCGGGCGTCTCGATCCCCTGACCGGCACGGAGCGTCTGGACCGAGGCTGTGGCCAGCAGCGGCGCGGACTCGCGAACCTTCACCACGCCTTCGAGCACGGAGACATGCACGCGCCCGCCCGATCGGCTGACATCGAATTTCGTGCCGACCACCTGGATGCGCGCATCACCGGCTTCGACATGGAAGGGCCGCGCACGATCGTGCGCGACCTCGAAAAAGGCCTCGCCGGCAAGCAGAGTCACGGTCCGCTCATCGGCATCGATCCGGGTGGCGATGCGACTGGCCGGGCCCAGGGTGACACGGCTGCCATCGGCAAGCGCCAGCACCCGCGTTTCGGCGATGGCGGTCCTGACGGGCGCGCCGGCGGGGCCGCCCGAGACCATGTCCAGCCCGATCGCGAGCGCCAGCGACGCCGCCAGCGCGGCGGCCCCGCCCCAGATCAGCGCCGGCCGCATCTTCGCCCGGCGGGGCGGGGCGAGATGCGCCAGCGGATCATGTCCGTCATTGGCGGCGCTTGGCGTCGCCGGCACGGCAGCGCCGGCGGACGCTTTCAACTGGGCCAGTAGCACGCCTTCGCTCAGTTGCAGCGCGGTGCGCGCGGTCAGGTCGAAGGCGTGCGCATGGCGCGGATCGGCCGCGAGCCAGGCATCCAGCGCATCGAGATCGGCATCGCCGATCGCGTCGTCCAGCGTCAGCGCATACCATTCGGCCGCCTGCGTTAGCACGCCATCGTCAAGATCAAGGGCGTTCGCCATCAGCGTGCCCCGCTTTCATCCGAGGTGCCGGTCGGGCCCGAGCCGGAGGCGTTTATCGCACCTGAGCCGGAGGCGTTTATCGCAAGCGTGCACTGCGCCAGCGCCGACGCCATCAACTGGCGGACGCGCGTTTCCGAAATGCCCAGCCGGCGGGCGATTTCGACATAACGGAGATCGTGCACGATATGCAGCGTCATCACCTCGCGTCTCTTGGGCTCCATGCCGTCCAGCGTCGCGCCGACGATCGCCAGATGCTCCTTCGCGATAAAGACGCGCTCGGTATCCAGATTCGCAGGGGTGTCGCCGGACTGGATCAATTCGACGTCGTCGCGCGCCGCCAGGCGCACCTTCGCGCGGCGCCGCTGATCGAGCACGAAGTTGCGCGCCGCGATGAACAGATAGGAACGCGGATTGCTCACCGTTTCGGGCGTATCGAGCTTCGCGAAGCTTTCGAACGCGCTCTGAACGGCTTCCTCGGGCTCGGGTGGGCCCGCGCCGAATTGCCGCTCGATCGCGCGGCACAGATCGGCGCGATGCGTCCGGAAGGCATGTTCGACCGCCGCGCGCGAGCGGTCGCCGCGCGCTGCTGGGTCGAACTGATGCACATCCGGTTTCGCCACGACCTTTCCTTTGGTGCCGACGGTTCGATCCGCCGGCTTTATGCCTTCGGCGTCGCCTGCGCCATCATTTCTCCGGCGGCAGGCCGATCGCGATCCGCTCGATCTTCGCGGCCACCTTGCCCGCGCCGGCATCCTTGCCGATCGCATTGGCGATCACCGCCACGGTGATGTGATCCTTGGGGAATTCCGACAGCGACGAATTGAAGCCTGGAATGCCGCCGCCATGCGCGATCTTCTGATGACCCTGCACGTCGGACAGAGCCAGCGCATAGCCATATTCGCCGCGCAGGCCGTCCACCTTGGGCATGCCCGTGCTGCTCAATTGCCCGTTGGAAAGCTTGCCCGGCGTCGTCATCTCTGCGAGCGAGGCGGGTTTCAGCACCTTGCCGCCGAACAATGCGGCATTCCAGCGCGCGAGATCGCTCGCCGTCGAGCGCATCGCGCCCGCGCCGCCGGGGAAGGTGAGCGAGATCAGCCTGGCGTTGCGGAACTTGCCCGGGGCGCTCGCGTCATAGCCGGCGACGCGGCCCGGCACGATCTCGCCTTCGTCGTCCAGCGCGGTGCGCGTCATGCCCAGCGGATCGAAGAAACGCGCCTTGAGCACGGTGGCGAGCGGCTTGCCCTCCACCTTCTCGACGATGCCGCCGAGCAGGAAATAGGCGGTGTTGCTGTAGTCCCATTTCGCGCCGGGCTCGAAATCCTGGGTGACGGGCATCTTCGCGAAGGCCTGCACCCATTCGTCGGTGGTGCGCGTCATCGCGCCTTCGGCCATCACCGGCGCATCCGCCGTGTAATTGTGCAGCCCGGATGTGTGATGGAGCATCTGGCGGATCGTGATGTCCGCCGCGCGCGGATAGTCCGGATAATATTTGGCGAGCTTGTCGTCCATCGACAGCCGCCCCTCGTCGCGCAGTTGCAGCAGCGCCGCCGCGGTGAACTGCTTGGTGACCGATCCGATGAGGAACACGCCGTCATTGGTGACGGGCGTCTTCAGTTCCAGGCTGGCGGTACCATAGGATTTGACGAGCAGCGGCTTGCCGTCCTTGAAGATCGCGACCTGCAGGCCGGGCGTCTCGCCGGCCGCGATCGAAGCATTGACGACACGATCGACCTCGGCGCCGATCGCGGCGGGCGTGGCGGCACTCGCCCATGCCGGCAGTGTCGCGCCCATCAATGCGGTCGCCAGAACCAGGCGCCTCGAAATCGTCATATCCCATCCCCTTATCTGAATCGTCTCCGGCGCATGCCGGCCCTGTTCGCATGGCTAGTCGAAATCGGCGGTGGCGCGAAAGGGGCGTCTGCAGCACGGCATGTCTTTTGGGCGCGTCGGCTATTGCCGCTTGAAGATGTCGGTGCCCAGCGCCAGCGATGCGATCTGGCCGTCCGCGCCGAAGGTGAAGCCGACAGGCGTTGGTCCCATCACGGCGATCATGCCCAGGCTTTTCCACTGCGCCTTGAACCTGTCCTTGCCTTCATGCTCCAGCGCCGCCGCCTCGAGCGGGCGGGCGATCTCCAGCTTGCCGCCGACCAGGCGGACGGTCACGTCGCCCAGCATGGTGTTGGTATAGGTGCCGGCATAACGATCGAGCGGCAATGTGGGCGGCAGCGCCGCCGGCTTGGGTTCGGCCGCCGCCTTGTCGCGCGCGGCCTTCGCTGCATCGTCGCGTGCCTTGAGCATCATCGCGCTATAGTCGGTCAGCGGCGCGCCCAGGAACGCATCGAATATGCGCATCTCGATCGCGTTGGTCACCATGGTCGGCATGCTGTTGGAAAGCACGATCACGCCCAGCTTCTTCGCGGGGATCAGGCCGATCACGGTCTGCATGCCGTCGATGCCGCCCGAATGCTGCACCACCTTCTGCCCGCGAAATTCCTGCACGCCCCAGCCCAGGCCATATTCGCTGAACTTGAAGGTCGCGCTGCCGCCGCCGCGCGGCACGATCTGGCCCGTGTGCATTTCGGCGAGCGTCGCCGGCGCGATCAACTGCTTGCCCTCGAAGGTGCCGCCGCCCAGTTGCAGCCGCACCCATTGCGCCATGTCGCGCGCGCTGGAATTGATCACGCCGGCGCCGCCGACATTGTCGATCAGGCGATAGGGGATCGGCACCATCTTGCCGTTCGACGGCGCATGCGGGCTGGCGACATTCTCCAGCCCCTTCAGTTTGGTGACGCTGGTATTGGTGCGGCGCATGCCGAGCGGTTCGAAGATCCGGCTGGTGATGAATTGATCGAAGCTGGTGCCGGTGACGGCGGGAACGATCTCGCCCGCGGCGATGAACATCTCGTTCTGATACTGGAACTGGTTGCGGAAGCCGAGCGACTCGGTCTGGAAGCGCATCCGGCGGATCACCTCGTTCCGGTCGAAGCCCGAACCGTACCAGAGCAACCCGTTGGTGACGACGCCGGTGCGGTGCGACAGCAGGTCGCGCACCGTCGCGTGGCGGGTCACATAGGGATCGTCCATCTCGAAGGCGGGCATGTAATCATGCACCGATCCGTCCCATGCGATCTTCTTTTCGTCGACCAGCATGCCGAGCGCCGCCGCCGTGAACGCCTTGGTGGTCGATCCCATCGCGAAGATCGTGTCCGCATCCACCTTCTCTGGCTTGCCCAGCTCGCGCACGCCGAAGCCCTTGGCATAGACGATCTTGTCGTCCTTCACGATCACGATGGAGAGGCCGGGCATCTGCCAGTCCGCGCGCGCCTTTTCGACATAGGCGTCGAGCCCTTGAAGCGCGGCCTCGGTCGTGGGCGCACCGGCATCGGCCACCGGGGCCTTGGCGGGCGCCTGCGCCGTGGCGGGAAGCGCCGACGCGATCAGCGTCGATGCCGTGGCGGACAGGATGATGTGCTTCAGGCGCGTGGTTGCGATCATGGATCTGGCTCTCCCCCGATTTTCTGCAATGAACATCGCGCAGATTTCTTGAAAATGCAACCCAACGGAGACAATATTGTCCTGATCAGATAATTTTCTACGGCATTGTCTGCATGATGCAGGCGGTGGGATCGGGCGTGCCGATCTGGCAAGGTGGTCTCTGGTTCGATGCGGGAGATATGCGGGTGACGCCGGCTGAGTTCGTTGATTGCGCAATGGCGAACCCCGCCAATGCGGCGCTGGTGGCACGTCTGCCCGCCCTGGGCCTGAACCAGTGCCATCTGGTGGCGGGTTGCCTGTTTCAGGCGGTGTGGAACAGGGCGTCGGGGCATGCGCCCGGTTGGGGGATCAAGGACTACGACATCTTCTATTTCGACGATGGCGATCTGTCCTGGGATGCGGAGGATGGCGTCATCCGCGCGGTCGACGCGCTGACCGCCGATCTGGGTGTCACCGTGGAGGTGCGCAACCAGGCGCGCGTCCATCTCTGGTATGCGGAGCGCTTCGGCACCGGCTATCCGCAACTCCGTTCCGCCCGCGACGGGATCGACCGCTATCTGATCGCCTGCACCTGTGTCGGCATCGAGGTCGCGACCGGCGAATTTTACGCCCCCGATGGGCTCGACGATCTGGCGCGCGGCGTGCTGCGGATGAACCCGCGCAATCCCCGGCCGGCGCTGTTCCGCGAAAAGGCGGAAAGCTATCGATCGCGCTGGCCGTGGCTTACGGTGGTGGAGCCGGAATAGCGGAATTCACCCCGGCGGCATGGCGGGATCCAGCCCCGTCAACGCGCGGTAGCGCTCGGGATCGGTCGCGCCCTCGCTGTTGATCGCCAGGATGCGTGCATCGGGGCCGATCCCCAGCGCCGCGCGGCGTGTCGTGTCGCCGGCGATGCGGATAAAACCCGCAAGCCCGGCGCCGCCGCTTTCGCCCGCCACGATCGCCGGATCGTCCCCAGCCGGGCGGGCCAGCCGGTTCATCGCCGCCACGGCATCATCCTCCCCGACGGTCATGAACGCATCGGCCGCACGCGACAGTACGCGCCACGCCAGCGGCGAGGGATCATAGCATTCGAGCATCGCCATCACCGTGGGTTCGCCATGTGCGATCTTCACTGGGCGGCCCGCGCGCGCACTTTCGTACAGGCAGGCGGCGCGCTCGGGTTCGACGACGATCATGGTCGGCCGGGTATCGCCCAGCACCAGCGCCATATGGCCCGCGACCGCGGCGGCTAGGCCGCCGACGCCCGCCTGGACGAAGACATGGGTGGGCGGTGCGGGCAGCGCCTTGACCGTTTCGGCGACGAGCGCGGTATAGCCCTGCATGACAAGGCCGGGGATATGCTCGTAACCGGGCCAGGATGTGTCGGAAACGGTGATCCAGCCGCGCTCGTTCGCGACGCGCGCCGCTTCGGTCACCGAGTCGTCATAGGTGCCCGGCACGCGCACGATCTCCGCGCCGAAGCGTGCGATGGCGGCGACGCGGGCGTCGCTGACGCGCTCGTGCATGAAAATCACGCAGCGCGCGCCGATCAGTTCCGCGCCTTGCGCCACCGATCGGCCATGATTGCCGTCGGTCGCGCAGGCGATGGTGAGCCCGGATGCGATCCGGCGCACCGCGCCGGACTGCATCTCGGCATAGTCGACGGGGCGGCCAAGGGCCCGGCCTGCTTCCGCCAGCACCAGCCGGATAACCGCATAGGCCCCGCCCAGCGCCTTGAAGCTGCCCAGGCCCAGGCGGGGGCCTTCATCCTTGATATGGATCGCGGCGACGCCGAGTTCGGTTGCGAGCGCGGGCAGGGCATGAAGCGGCGTCGGCCGATGATCGGGCCGGTGCGCCAGATAGGCCGCAACCTCTGCGGTGGCGGCAGCGTCGAGCATCGCGGTGTCGCGCGGGTCGAGCGCCGCTCCGTGATCGGGGTGGCTGTTCAGGATCAGCATGGACAGGGCTTTCTTTGGGATCAGGCGAGCGGCAGCCGCTGGCGGGCGATGGTCGCCAGCCAGTGCGCGCCGTTCGTCAGGATCGCGTCGTTGAAATCATAGCCGGCATTGTGCAGCGGCAGGGATTCGGCGCCATTGCCGATAAAACCGAAACAGCCGGGCACGCGTTCCAGGAAACGCGCGAAATCCTCCGAAGCGGTGATCGGCGCGCAGTCGCCGGATACATTCCCGGCCCCGAACACGGTTTCCGCGGCCTGGACTGCGGCCGCCGTCGCGATGGGATCGTTGATCAGCGGGACGAATTCGCGGCTGTAGGAAATTTCGACGGCGCAGCCGTGCGCTGCTGCGATGCCGGCGGCGATCTGCCGCATCTCCGCTTCGATCGCCGCGCTCACCTCCGCGCGGAAACTGCGTGCATCGCCCAGGATGCGCGCTTCGCCCGGCAACACGTTGCGCGTGCCGTCGGTCACGATTTCGGTGACGGAGACCACGGCGATATCGGTGGGGCTCAACCGCCGGGAGACGATGGTCTGCAGCGCAAGCACCGTCGCACAGGCTGCGACCATCGCCTCACGCCCGGCTTGCGGGCGGGAGGCATGGCCGCCGACGCCCTTGATCACGATCTCGAAATTGTCTTCGGCGGACATGGCCGGGCCGGCGGTCGTTTCGAAGCGGCCGGCGGCGATGCCCGGCATATTGTGCAGGCCGTAGATCTCGTCGAACGGAAATCGCTCGAGCAGCCCGTCATCGAGCATGGCGATTGCGCCGCGCCCCCATTCCTCGGCGGGCTGGAAGATCAGCCGGACGGTGCCGTCGAAACCGCCCTCGTCGGCAAGCAGCCGTGCGGCGCCGAGCAGCATCGCGCTATGGCCGTCATGTCCGCAGGCGTGCATGACGCCCGGGTTGCGGGATTGATGCGGCAGGCCGCTGCGTTCGGTGATGCGCAGCGCATCCATATCGGCACGCAGCGCGACCGCGCGATTGCCGGTGCCCGACCGCAGCGTGGCGACCACGCCGGTTCCGCCCACGCCCTCCGTCACATCGGCTATGCCGAAGCCGCGCAGTTTCTCGGCGACGAACGCGGCCGTCTGCCGTTCCTCGAAGCCCGTTTCCGGATGTGCATGCAGCGCATGGCGCCAGGCGATCATGTCGTTGAGGAGTCTGTGATTATGCGGGTCGGTCATTCGGCACATCGTGTCCATGCGGCGGTTCAGCGCCTGAATAGTGCAATCGGCGCGCATGATGTGCTGAAAACCGATGGCCAATATGCAAGTTTCGCGCGCAGTCTTCGGCTTCATCGCCCGCCATTGCCGATCTGTCGCGGTGCTGGCGGCCGCGATGCTGCTTGTTCATCCCGCGATGGCGCCTGCGCAAAAGCGGATCGCCTTCAGTTTCGACGATGTGCCGCGCAAGGCCGGCGGGTTCTTCTCGCCGGATGCGCGGACGCGGACCTTCATCGCCGCGCTCAAGCGAGCACGCATTCGTCAGGCCGCGTTTTTCGTGACGCCGGGCAATCTCGACGCGCCGGACGGCAAGGGCGGGGAGACACGGATCGCGGCCTATGTCCGGGCCGGCCATGTCATCGGCAATCACAGCTACAGCCATCTCTGGCTCTCCAAGACCTCGGTGGCGGACTATGTCGCGGATATCGATCACGCCGCCGCCTGGCTGAAGGGACGCCCGGGCTTTCGCCCCTGGTATCGCTATCCCTTTCTCGACGAGGGGCGACGTGATCTGGCCAAGCGGGCGGAGGTTCGCGCGGCGCTCGCCGAACGCGGCCTTTCCAACGGCTATGTCACCATCGACAATTACGACTGGCATCTCGACGGGCTGGCGACGCGGGCGAAGGCGGCCGGCGAAAATGTGGATATGAAGGCGTTGCGCGATCTCTATGTCGAAACGCTCGTCGGTGCCGCCAATTTCTATGACCGTATCGCGCGGGAAGCGCTCGGCCGCCAGCCCGTCCAGGTCATCCTGCTTCACGAAACCGATCTCAACGCGATGTTCATCGACGATCTCGCCGCCGCGCTGCGCAAGGATGGATGGGAGATCGTTCCGATCGACCAGGCCTATCGCGATCCCATCGCCGCGCGCGAGCCCGATGGCTGGTTCACCAATGGCGGCCGTATCGCCGCGCTGGCGCAGGAAAAGGGGCGGGCGCCCAGGGATCTGATCGATCCGCGCTCTGACGAGGATGTGCTGACCGGCCTGTTCGAGGCGCGCGTCATGAAGCGGGGCAAGGCGCCGCCGCGATGATGGTGCCGGCGCGACGCTCGTCGAATGCCGGCTGCCGTTTGTCGAAAGGGAACGGGCAGGGAACGGCACGCGCGGCATGTGCGCCGCACGGTCCCTTAAGCCGTGGCGGGTAGCGCTGCCCGTGGATGGCCGGCGTGTGGAGGCCTTTCAGGCATTCCGCTCCCGGCCATCGCTCGATGCGCGAATTCGCAGGGCTGAGTGCCGGATTTCAGCGATTTCCGCTGGTGCCGATGCCCTTGTTGGGGCGTATCGACGAAATGGCCGATCTGCGCTCGCATGATCGGCTTTCGATCATTCGTCGATGATGTCTGCTCTTTCGCTTGGCGATGCGTGTTCCAGGGGATAGAAGCCGCGTTGGCGCAATATGGTGTATTGCGCATGTAAGACAGTTGTGCGATCTGGAAGCCGATGATGAGCGAAGCGAATTTCGAAACGATGCGTGCGGCGATGGTGTCCAATCAGTTGCGGACATCCGCCGTGTCGGATGCGCCGGTGGTGGAGGCGATGCGCGCGGTTCCGCGTGAAGCGTTCATGCCTGCGGGCCGGGCCGATCTGGCCTATATCGATACGCCGGTCGCTGTGGGCGAGGGGCGTTCGATCAATCCGCCGCTGGTGACCGGCCGGCTGCTGACCGCGCTTGCGCCGCGCGCCGGCGAACGGGCCCTCGTGGTGGGTGCCGCCACCGGCTATGCGGCGGCAGTGCTCGCCGAGCTCGGCCTGGTCGTCACGGCGCTGGAAGAGAATGCGACGCTCGCCGCTTTTGCGGAAGCTGCGTTGGCGAAGGCCGGGGTCAGGGTCGTGAACGGGCCGCTCGCGGCGGGCGTCGCGGAAGCCGCGCCCTATGACGTGATCCTGATCGACGGCGCGGTGGAACAGGTGCCCGGCGCACTGACGGCGCAGCTTGCCGATGGCGGCCGCATGGCCGGCGCCCTGGTCGAACGCGGCGTGACGCGGCTCGCGTCGGGGCGGAAGGTCGGCGATTCGCTGGTGCTGGCGGATTTCGCGGATTCGGAAGCGGTGGCGCTTCCGGGCTTCGCGGTGCCCGCGGGGTTCGTATTCTGAAGAAGGTTGCGGGTGTGCTGAGAACGAAATTCAGGTCCCTTGCGGGCGTTGCGGCGATCACGGCACTCGGCCTGGCTCTCGGCGGCACGCCCGCTTCTGCGGAAACGCTGCGCGAGGCGCTGACCCGCGCCTATGGCAGCAACCCGACCTTGACCGGCGACCGGGCGCGCCAGCGCGCCGAGGACGAGAATGTGGTGATCCAGCGCGCCCGCTCGCTTCCCAGCGCGAACGCGCAGGCGAACTACACCGAAAATGTCGTTCTGCCGCCCAATGCCATCACCGCGCCGGAGCGCTCGATCTCGCTGCAGGGGCAGATCGAGGTGCCGATCTACCAGGGCGGTTCGGTCCGCAACGGGCTGCGTGCCGCCGATCGCCGCGTCGATGCCGGGCGATCCGTGCTGCGCGGCACCGAGTCGAGCGTCTTCAGCTCGGTCGTCGCCGCCTATATGGACGTGATCCGCGACGAGGCGATCGTTCAGCTCAACCAGGCCAATGTCGGCGTGCTCGACGTGAACCTGCAGGCTACCAACGACCGGTTCGAGGTGGGCGATCTCACGCGCACCGACGTCGCCCAGTCGGAGGCGCGGCTTGCGATCGCGCGCAGCCAGCTCCAGAGTGCCGAATCGCGATTGATCGCGAGCCGTGAGCGCTACATCCAGGTGGTGGGTACGCCGCCGGGTACGCTCGAAGCGCCACCACCGCTGCCGAATCTGCCCGCGTCGCCCGATTCGGCGGTCGAGACCGCGCTGGCGGACAATCCGGATCTGCTCGCCGCGCAGCAGCGGCGCGAAGCCGCGCGCTACGATGTCGGCGTTGCCAATGCGACGCGACTGCCGCGCCTTTCGGCGGTCACCAACGGCCAGTATCAGAACTATCTCGGCACCTTCGGGACCAATGTTCCGGGCGTTTCGATCGCCCAGACGCAGAAATCGGCCACGCTCGGGCTACAGGCGACGATCCCGATCTATCAGGGCGGCGGGCCTTCGGCGCAGGTTCGCCAGGCCCAGGCCCGCGAAGGCCAGGCCATCGAAGGGCAGATCGAGATCGAACGCAGCGTGATCTCCCAGACGCGCTCGGCCTATGCGAGCTGGCAGGCCGCGAACGAGGTGATCACGAGCTCGCAGACCGCTGTTTCCGCGAACCGGCTCTCGCTCGAAGGCGTTCGCGCGGAAAACAGCGTCGGCACGCGCACCATTCTGGATATCCTGAACGCCGAGCAGGAATTGCTCAATTCGCAGGTCCAGCTCGTTACCGCGCGCCGCGATGCCTATGTCGCCGGCTTTACGTTGCTGGCCGCGATGGGGCAGGCGGAAGCGCGTGATCTCGGCCTCGACGGCGGAGCGCTCTACGATCCGGTAACCAATTATAAGCGCGTCCGGCATATCATCTGGGATTGGGACAGCGATCCGAAGCCGGAACCCGTGGCGACGCGTACCGTTGACACGCCGGCCCAGAATCCGTCAGTAACACCGTTACCGAAGCAGTAAGGCTGTGAAGATGGGGGACATCGCCAACGAACCGTCGATGGAAGACATATTGTCTTCGATCAAGCGGATCATCGCCGAAGACGCCGATACCTCGGCGGCAACGGCGCGCGCGCGCGCCGCTGCGCGGCGGAAAGTGGCGCCGGCCCCCGTGATTTCCGAGGAACCGGAGGACGAGGACGAAGTTCTCGAATTGACCGAGACCGTCGCGGAAGCCGATGCCTATGCAGAGGAAGAGCCCGAGCCCATGAAGGAAATCGCGGAAGATCCCGAACTGGTTTCCGAACGCGTGGCCAAGGCCAGCCGGCAATCGCTCGAGTCGCTGTCGTCTCTGATCGTGAAGCCGGAAGCGGGATCGAACACGCTGGAAGGGCTGGTGCGCGAAATGCTGCGCCCGATGCTCAGCGAATGGCTGGACGCCAATCTGCCCGCCGTGGTGGAGCGTATGGTCTCGCGCGAAATCCGCAGGATCACCGGCAAGGACCTGTAAAAACGGTATCATTCCCAGGCGTTTGTCCGGGCTTTCTGATAGTTGCATCACCGTCGCTCCAGTGAAAGCTGGAGCCTATGCGATCCTGATGCATCTCCGAAGCGGATAGACCGAATGGGCTCCAGCTTTCGCTGGAGCGACGGGTGGAAGACGCTAAGCGCTCGTCCACAACCCATTCTCAAACATGGCGGCGCCTGGAAAATGGGTCTATTGAGCGCCCATGAAGACGTTGCTGCTCGCGAGCCTTGCCGCGCTCGCCATCGCCCAGGCGCCCGGCGCCGCCATTGCCCGCCCCATGACTGCCGAGGATCTGGCGACGATGCATCGCATCGGCGCGCCCGCGGTTTCTCCCGATGGACGATGGCTGGCCTATTCGCTGAGCGAAACCGATCTGCCCGCCAACAAGCGTCGCACCGATCTGTGGCTGCTCGATCTTTCGGCGAAGAATGCCGTGGCCGTGAAGATCGCTTCCGCCGCCGACAAGAACGAGCATGATCCCAAATTCTCCGCCGACGGCAAATATCTCTATTATCTGAGCAACGCCGCCGAAAACGAGCAGGTCTGGCGTGTCGGCTTGCCTGGCGGCACGCCCGAACAGGTGACCGAGCTTTCCGCCGATGTCGCGGGCTATGCGCTGGCGCCGAGCGGAGACCGTATCGCGATCTGGGGAGAGCGCAATCTGGGCTGCCGCGATTTCGCCTGTTCCACGGTCCGGCTCGCCAATACCGCGATCGGCACCGGGCGGACCTATGACCAGCTCTTCGTCCGTCATTGGGACGAATGGGAAAATCCCACCGAACGCTCGCGTCTCTATGTCTTCCCGCTCGAAAACGGCAAGGCGGTCGGCACCGGCGTATCGGTGGTCGGCGAACTGGTCGGCGATACGCCCTCCAAGCCCTTTGGCGGCGCGGAGGAAATCGCCTGGGCGCCTGACGGCCGGACGATCTACTTCACCTTGCGCGAAGCCGGGCGGATCGAGGCGACGTCGACCAATCTCGACATTTTCGCGAGTCCCGCCGACGGCAGCGCGGCGCCGGTCAACCTGACCGACGCCAATGACGCGACCGATACGCTGCCCGCCGTCTCGCCCGACGGCAAATGGCTGGCCTATGTCGCGATGAAGCGGCCGGGCTATGAGGCCGATCGCCAGGTCGTCCAGCTCCGCAATCTCGCGACGGGCCAGGTCCGTGCGCTGACCGAAGGCTGGGATCGCTCGGTCGGTTCGCTCGCCTGGGCGAAGGATGGCAAGAGCCTGTTGGTGACGGCGGGCGACACGCTCGACGATCCCGCGTTCCGCGTCGATGTCGCGACCGGCAAGGTGGCGCGGCTCACCCAGGCCGGCACTGCCGGCAATATCCTGCCGCTGGCCGATGGCGGCGCGATCCTGACGATCAATTCGATCCAGGCGCCCGACGATCTCTACCGGATGAGCAAGGCGGGCAAACTCACCCGGCTTACCCGCGTGAATGCCGACAAGCTGGCGCAGATCGATCCGGTGAGCGTCGAGCGTTTCAGTTTCGCGGGTGCCGGCGGGGACCCCGTCTGGGGCCAGGTCGTCAAGCCGCAGGGCGCGGCCGGCAAGTTGCCGGTGGCTTTGCTCGTTCATGGCGGGCCGCAGGGCAGCTTCGGAAATGGCTGGTCCTATCGCTGGAACCCCCGGCTGTTCTCGGCGCCGGGCTATGCTGCCGTCACCATCGATTTCCATGGATCAACGGGTTATGGCCAGGCTTTCACGGACAGTATCAACCGTGATTGGGGCGGCAAGCCGCTCGAGGATCTGAAGCTCGGCATCGTCGCGGCGGGCGCGAAGGATGCCGGGATCGACATCGCCAATGCCTGCGCGCTCGGCGGATCCTATGGCGGCTATATGATGAACTGGATCGCCGGCCAGTGGCCCGACCGGTTCAAATGCCTGGTCCAGCATGACGGCGTCTTCGATGCGCGCGCCATGGCCTACGAGACCGAGGAACTCTGGTTCGACGAATGGGAGCATGGCGGCCCCTATTACGAGAAGCCCGAGGAGTTCGAGAAATGGAACCCGGTCAACCATGTCGCCAAATGGAAGACGCCGATGCTGGTCATCCATGGCGCCAACGATTTCCGCATTCCGGATACCCAGGGGCTGGCGGCCTTCACCGCGCTCCAGCGCCGTGGCGTGCCCTCGCGCCTGCTGCATTTCCCGGACGAGAATCACTGGGTGTTGAAGCCCCGCAACTCGATGCAATGGTATCACGAGGTGTTCGCCTGGCTCGACCAGTGGACGAAGGGGGACGGAAGCGCGACGCCGCGCTGATGGACCGCGCGAGAAGGGCGGCACTCCGACATGTGCCGTACCCGAATCGCAATGAGCAGTTGGAATCTGGTGCGCTTGGCCCGGATTTTTTGTTTCGCCGCGATTTTCGAGTCGTTCGATGATTCCATCGAACTCCAAATCGCTCTAAGGCCCGCTCATCATGACCGAACTCGCAAAGACCTTCGATCCGGCCGCCATCGAGGCGCGGTGGTACGACCATTGGGAAAAGGGCGGACTGTTCCGCCCGGAACGGCTCGACGCCGTACCCTTCACCATCGTCAATCCGCCGCCCAACGTCACGGGCAGCCTGCATATCGGGCATGCGCTGGACAACACCTTGCAGGACGTGCTGGTCCGGCATGCGCGGCTTCAGGGCAAGGACGCCCTGTGGGTGGTCGGCACCGATCATGCCGGCATCGCCACGCAGATGGTGGTGGAACGCAACCTGAATTCGCAGGGCGTGAAGCGCACCGACATGAACCGCGAGGCGTTCGTCGAGCATGTCTGGGAATGGAAGGCGCAGTCCGGCGGGCAGATCACCCGCCAGCTCCGCCGGCTCGGCTGCTCGATGGACTGGAGCCGCGAGCAGTTCACCATGGATCCGCATTTCAGCCGCGCGGTCATCAAGGTGTTCGTCGATCTCTACAATCAGGGTCTGCTTTATCGCGACAAGCGCCTGGTGAACTGGGATCCGGGCTTCAAGACCGCGATCTCCGATCTCGAGGTCGAGACCAAGGAGGTCGCCGGCAAATTCTGGCATTTCCGCTATCCGCTCGAGGATGGCAGCGGCCATATTTCGATCGCGACGACGCGGCCCGAAACCATGCTGGCCGACATGGCGGTCGCGGTGAATCCCGAGGACGATCGCTACAAGGCGCTGATCGGCAGCAACGTTCGCCAGCCGATCACCGGCCGGCTGATCCCGATCGTCGCTGACGAGCATGCCGATCCCGAACTGGGTTCGGGCGCGGTCAAGATCACGCCGGGTCATGACTTCAACGATTTCGAGGTGGGGCGTCGCGCCGGCATCAAGCCGGCGGACATGCTCAATATGCTCGATGCTGAGGCCAAGGTCGTCCAGACCGCCGACGGGCTGGTGCCGGCCGAATTGATCGGGCTCGACCGGTTCGAGGCGCGCAAGCAGGTCGTTGCAGCGATCGACGCGGCGGGGCTGCTGGAGAAGGTGGAGGATCGCACGATCCAGACGCCTTATGGCGATCGCTCGGGCGTGGTGATCGAACCCTGGCTGACCGACCAATGGTATGTCGATGCCGAGACGCTGGCGCAGCCGGCGATTGCCGCCGTGCGCAATGGCGATATCCGCGTCGTGCCCAAAAGCTGGGAAAAGACCTGGTTCAACTGGCTCGAGAATATCCAGCCCTGGTGCGTCAGCCGCCAGCTCTGGTGGGGGCATCAGATCCCGGCATGGTATGGCGACGACGGCAAATGCTATGTCGCGGAAGATGAGGCGACCGCGCAGGCTCAGGCGGGCGCGGACGTCACGCTCACGCGCGACAATGACGTGCTCGATACCTGGTTCTCTTCCGCGCTCTGGCCGTTCGGCACCTTGGGCTGGCCGGAACAGACCGAGTTGCTCAAGCGCCATTATCCCAATGACGTGCTGATCTCCGGCTTCGACATCCTGTTCTTCTGGGATGCGCGCATGGCGATGCAGGGGCTGCACTTCATGAAGGAAGTGCCGTGGAAGACGCTGTATCTCCACGGGCTCGTCCGTGCCGCCGATGGCTCCAAAATGTCGAAGTCGAAGGGCAATACCGTCGATCCGCTCGGCCTGGTCGATCGTTATGGCGCCGATGCGCTGCGCTTCACGCTCACCGCGATGGAAAGCCAGGGGCGCGATATCAAGCTCGATGAGAAGCGCGTCGAGGGGTATCGCAACTTCGCGACCAAGCTGTGGAACGCGACGCGCTTCGCCCAGTCCAACGGCATCGGCGCATCGACGATGCTGCGCGCGCCAGACGCGGTGCTGCCTGTCAATCGCTGGATCATCGCCGAGACGATCGAGACCGTGCAGAAACTCGATCTCGCCTTCGCCGATTTCCGTTTCGACGAGGCGGCGAACGCGATCTACCAGTTCACCTGGAGCCGCTTCTGCGACTGGTATCTGGAACTGATCAAGCCGGTCTCGGTCGGCGAGGAACGTGGCCAGATCGATGACGAGACCAGGGCCGTCGCGGGCTGGGTGATCGATCAGATCCTCGTCATGCTGCATCCCTTCATGCCCTTCATCACCGAGGAGCTGTGGCATGCGATGGGTGAGCGCCAGTACGACATCATCGTCGCGAAATGGCCGCTGGCCGATGCCCATGCGCTCGATGCCGGCGCCGCGCAGGAGATCAACTGGCTGATCCGGCTGGTGTCGGAGGTTCGCGCGGCGCGATCGGAGCTCAACGTGCCGCCCGGCGCCCGGCTGGCGCTGCATGTCCGCGAGGCGGGCGACGTCACCACCGAGCGGCTGTCACGGCAATCGGCGGCGCTCGGCCGGCTGGCGCGGGTGTCCGATATCAGCCACGATGCCGCGCCCGAAGGCGGCGCGATCCAGATCGTGGTGGACGAGGCGACCTATATGCTGCCGCTCGCCGGCGCGATCGATCTCGACGCGGAACGCGCGCGCATCGCCAAGGCGATCGAGGCGGCCGCCAAGGAACGCGACTCGCTGGCCGGGCGCCTGTCCAATCCCAGCTTCGTCGAACGCGCCAAGCCCGAGGCGGTGGAGAAGGCGCGCGCGGACCATGCGGAGAAGGCTGCCGAGGCTGAACGGTTGCAGGCGGCACTGGCGCGGCTGAGGTAGATCAAGCGATGATTCCATTCGACGGGAAAGCGCTTTAGAGAGCTGACCGATCCGACTCCCATCGTCATTCCGGCGAAAGCCGGAATCTCCATGACTCAGTGCACGGGATTCCGGCTTTCGCCGGAATGACGATGGAAGTGGAGTGGGCGTGAGGGAGAAGCGGATGGCCGAGACAGAGAAAAAGACCGGCATCCGTGATCTTACCCAGGGGCCGATCACGCGCACGCTGCTGATCTTCGCGCTGCCGACATTGGGATCGAACATCCTCCAGTCACTCAACGGGTCGGTCAATGCGATCTGGGTGGGCCGTTTCCTGGGCGAGAATGCGATCGCGGCGACCGCGAACGCCAATATCATCATGTTCCTGATGTTCGCGCTGGTCTTCGGTTTCGGCATGGCCGCGACGATCCTGGTCGGTCAGGCGTTCGGCCGCCGCGACGTCGATGCCGCGCGCCGTGCGATCGGTAGCGCGCTGGGCATGTTCGTCGTGCTGGCGATCGTGATCGCGCTGGCCGGCTGGATCTTCTCGCCGCAGATCCTCCACCTGCTCGCGACCCCGGCGGAGGCGGAGGTGATGGCGCTCGCCTATCTGCGCATCATCTTCCTGGTGATGCCCGCATCCTTCCTGTCGGTGCTGCTGATGATGGGCCTGCGTGGTGCGGGCGATTCGATGACGCCGCTCTGGTTCATGGTGCTGAGCGTGCTGCTCGACATGATCCTCAATCCGTTGCTGATCCTGGGCGTCGGCCCGTTCCCGGAACTCGGCATCGCCGGATCGGCGCTGGCAAACGTGATCGCGGGTTATATCAGCGCGATCGCGATGGTCGTCTACATCTATGCGAAGGATCTGCCGATCAGGCTGCGCGGCCCCGAACTCGCTTATCTGAAACCCGATCCCGCCTTGCTCAGGATGATCCTGGGCAAGGGGTTTCCGATGGGCCTGCAGATGATCGTGATGTCGACGGCGGGCCTCGCCATGACCGGGCTCGTCAATCGCGAGGGGCTGCTCTACGCCGCCGCCTTCGGCGTGATCCAGCAGCTCTGGACCTATGTGCAGATGCCGGCGATGGCGATCGGCGCAGCGGTCAGCGCGATGGCGGCCCAGAATATCGGGGCCGGGCGCTGGGATCGGATCGCACAGATCACCCGATCGGGCATCATCGCAAATCTGGCGATGACGGGTGCGCTGGTGCTCGTGCTGGTGCTGTTCGATCGCTACGCGCTCGCATTGTTCGTGGGGGCGGACAGCCCGGCGATTCCGCTGGCCGCGCATATTCATCTGATGGCGGGCTGGAGCTTCATCCTGTTCGGGGTCACGCTGATCCTGTTCGGGGTGATGCGCGCCAACGGCGCGGTCTATGGACCGCTCGTCACGCTGATCATCGCGCTCTATCCGGTGCGTCTGGGGTTCATCCTGATCATGCGCGACGCGCTGGGGCCGGACGCTCTCTGGCTCAGCTTCCCGGTCGGCTCGCTCGTCACCGTGCTGCTCGCGGTCGCATTCTACCGGTCGAACAGCTGGCGCCGCGCGACCCTGATCGTCCCGCCCGATTCGGAGGAATGTCGCGAGGCGGTCAATGCCGAGGCCGAGCCGGCCGGGCGGCTGACGCCCACGGCCTGAGGCGCGGATGACTCGCGATCTCCCCATTTGCGTGGCCGCGCTCTACAGATTCGCGCGCTTCGACGATTGCGAGGCGATCCGGGGTGACCTGGCGGAGATATGCCGCGCGCACGCGATCCGGGGCACTTTGCTGATCGCCCGTGAAGGCATCAACGGCACGATCGCGGGATCGGACGAAGCGATCGGCCATGTGCTGGCGGCGATCCGCGCGCTTCCGGGGTGCGCCGATCTCGATATCAAAGTCTCGCGCGCTGCGGCCATGCCCTTCCACCGGATGAAGGTGCGGCTGAAGCGCGAGATCGTGACGATGGGGGAACCCGATATCGATCCGCTCGCCGACGCCGGCCATTATGTGCCGCCGGAGGACTGGAACGCGCTGATCTCCGACCCCGGCACGATCGTCATCGATACGCGCAACGATTATGAGGTGGCGGTGGGCAGCTTTGCGGGCGCGATCGATCCGCAGACGCGCAGCTTCCGCGATTTTCCCGCCTGGTTCCGCGCCGAACGCGAACGGCTGTTGGGGGAGGGGGCGCCGACCAGGGTCGCGATGTTCTGCACCGGCGGGATACGCTGCGAAAAATCGACCGCCTTCCTGAAGGCGGAGGGCGTGGACCAAGTCTATCACCTGCAGGGCGGGATCCTCAAATATCTGAAGACCGTTCCGGTGGAGCAAAGCCTGTGGCAGGGCGAATGCTTCGTGTTCGATCAACGCGTATCGGTCGGCCACGGGCTCGCGCCGGGCAGCTATCAGCTTTGCCATGGCTGCCGTCGCCCCGTCGGCGCCGCGGATCTCGCATCGCCGCTCTATGCCGAAGGCGTCAGCTGTCCGGCCTGCCATGGCGAGCGCAGCGACGAGCAGCGCGCCGGCTATGCCGAGCGGCATCGTCAGGAGCGTCTGGCCGAGGCACGGGGCGAAGCGCATATCGGCGCGCAACGGCTCCCGCCCGATGATGACTAGGCCGATCCTCTACAGTTTCCGCCGCTGCCCCTATGCGATGCGGGCACGGCTGGCGTTGCTGGTCAGCGACACCATCTGCGAGATCCGCGAAGTGAAGCTGGTGGCCAAGCCGGCGGAGATGGTTTCGGTATCGCCCAAGGCCACGGTGCCCGTTCTCGTGCTGCCGGATGGCCGGGTGATCGACGAGAGCCTGGATATCATGCGCTGGGCGCTTGGCCGCAACGATCCGGAAGGCTGGCTGGCGCGCGGGGACGAGGCATTGATCGCGGCCAATGACGGGCCGTTCAAGCATCATCTCGATCGCTACAAATATCCCGATCGCCATGCCTCCGATCCGGCGCAACATCGCCATGCGGCGCTTGAGCTGTTGCACGTGCTGGAAGCGCGGCTGGCGTCGCAGCCCTGTCTCCGCGGTGATGCACCGGGGCTTGCCGATGCCGCGATCATGCCCTTTGTCCGGCAATTCGCGCAGACCGATCGTGCATGGTTCGATGCGCGGCCGCTGCCGCATCTGCAGGCCTGGCTGGAACGTCGGCTGGCCGCGCCCTTGTTCTCGGCGGCGATGGTCCGGCTGCAGCCATGGCAGGCGGGGGATGCGCCCATCCTGTTTTCGGATCGGGAATCTCAATTCCTGAGCTAAGTCAGCTTTTCATATATTACCAGTTTCGCTAATCCGCCCACGTTACGAAGATAGCGGGGAGGTTGCGTGGTGCGTTGCTGGTCGAAGATGATGCGGACGGGCGTCTTGCTTTATGCGGCGGCGTCGCTGCCGGCGATCGCGCAGGGCGGCTCCGGCGATACCATGGCGAAGATCGCCGACGACATCGTCGCCAACCGCCTGGCCGCCAATCCCTTCCTGCCGCTTTACACGGACATTGGCGGCGGCCGGAACGACATATTGAACGACATCAGCCCGGCGGCGATCGCGCGCAACAATGCCGAGGTGGACGCGCTGCTCGCCCGTCTCGACGCGCTCGACCAGAAGACGCTGACCGATCGGGCGATGGTGCGCGACTATGCGATCGCGCGCGAGATGCTGGAGGCCGAGCGCGGCCTCCGTGTCTGCCATAGCGAGCTCTGGACGGTTTCGCATATGGACGGCTGGCCCGGCAATTTTCCGAATCTGGCCGAGCGCCAGCCCGTGGCAACGCCCAAGGATCGTGCCGATGCGCTTGCGCGCTGGGGTGGCCTGCCCGATTTCATCGCCGCGGATATCGCCAATCTGAAGCAGGGCATCGCCAGGGGCTATGTCGTGCCGCGCTCGGTGGCGGTCCGCGCGCTGGCGCAGGTTGAGGGGCTGATCGCCGAGACGCCCGAGCAATCACCGTTCTTCGCGCCTGCCAAGGCCAGCAACGACACGGCGTTCAAGGCGGCATTCACGGCGCTGGTCCGCGACAGGATCACACCGGCGATCCGTGGCTATCGCGATTTTCTGCGCGATACGTATATCCCGGCCGCGCGCGAAAGCCTGTCGGTGCTCGATCTGCCCGATGGTCGCGCCTGCTACAATGCGATGCTGCGGTCCTACACGACGCTTGATCGGCCGGGTGAAGCGGTGGCGGCGCTTGGCGAACGTACCGTCGCCGCCAATGTCGCCGACGTTCGCGCGATGGGCAAGGCGCTCTACGGCACCGATGATTTCTCGCAGATCGTCGCGCGGGTGAAGGCGGATCCCAAGGAGCGATTCACGTCGAAGGACGAGATCGTCGCCTATAATCGCGAGGTGGTGGAGCGCGCACGCAAGGCGGTGGCGGCGATCATCGACCATGTGCCGCAGCAGCCGCTGGAAGTGCGGCCGATGACCGACGCGATGGAGGCGGCCGGCGTCAGTTCCAACTATACGCCCGCTGCCGATCCGGCGAAGCCCGCGCTCTATATGCTCCAGGTCGGCAAGGTCGAGGATGCCAGCCGCGCCGACATGGCGATCACCGCGGTGCATGAAGGCTATCCGGGGCATCACCTGCAATTCGCCTATGCCGCCAGCCAGCCCAACAGCAAGCTTTCGAAGATCGGCTTCAATTCGGCCTATATCGAGGGCTGGGCGCGCTATTCGGAGCGTCTCTCCGAGGAGATCGGCCTGCTCGATACGCCACAGATGAAGATTTCCCGTCGCGCCTGGCCCGCACGCGGCATGGTCGCCGATCCCGGCCTGCATATCGGCAAGTGGAGCCGCGAACGCATGGTCGCCTATCTGACCGAGACCGGGCGTTTTCCGCCGGAAGTGGCGAAGGGGATGACCGATCGTATCGCTTCGCTGCCGGGGCAGCTGACGGCTTACGATTCGGGCGGCCTGGAAATCGTGGCGCTGCGCGATCAGGCGCAAAAGGCGCTGGGCAAGCGTTTCGACATCAAGGAATTCAATGCGGTCGTGCTGGGCGACGGCGTCGTGCCGCTCGCGCTGCTGCGCAAGAATGTCGAGGCCTGGATCGCCGGCAAGAAATGAGGCGGGCGCGCGGCGAGCCCGGCTCGCCGCGCCTTGCCATCAGGGCTCCTGGCCGACGCGCAGCTTGTAGCTTCCGGTCGCGTCCGTGTTGGAGGTCGTTGCGCGCACGATGAAATCGCCGCTCTCCTCCGGCGTGAAGATCAGCAGGGCGTTCACGCCGTCGCCGCCGTCATCGTCTCCCGCGATCGGCTCGGCATTGGTGCGGCCGGTTCCGGCATGGACCTCGATCATCGGATCGATATCGTCATTGTCGCGATCCATGAACAGGAACACCTGCTTGCCGCCCTCGAAACGGAACTGGTAATCGTCGACGCGTCGTCCGCGGATCTCGCCGTCGGTGCCGGTCAGCGCGCCTGCATAATGTTTGAACGCGATGCTGCTGCTGCCGACGGGGCTGGGCCGCAAGGGCGCCGGCAGCGGCGGCAGATCCCGCATCTTCAGCAGATAGGCGCCGGTGTCCCTGCCGGCGGACGCGACGCGCAGGCGATAGGTGCCGCTGCGTTCGGGCGTGAATTCGATATAGGAAGCGGATCCGTCGCCGCCGTCATCATCCTCGGCAAGCGCCTCGTCATCGTCGTCGGCGAAGGAAATGCGCAGCGTCGGATCGAATGCCTCGCTTTCGGCGCCGAGCGCGTAGCGCTTGCCTGCCTCCAGCGGCATGGTCCGCACCTGATAGGGGTGCCCGTCATTCTTCGGGCTGGCGCTGGTCAGCGCGCCCTGGATCTGCCGCTCGGCCCCGCCGGCTTTTTGGGCCGGTGCAGCGGCGCCGATCGTCAGGGTGGCAGTGGTCAGGGCGGTTGCCAGCCATTTCGCCTTCACGCGCGACACTCGTGTCATTTCATCTCCAACGCATAGTGAACCCGGCAGAATCCGGATGATTTTCCGATGCTGCCCGCGGCGCGGCTAGCGAAGTGCGATGCGTCGGGCAAGGCGGATGCATCTGGCTCCAGATGTATCAGGTTTCAGGCGCGGCAACCTCGATGATCCCGGCGGCGATACGCGCCGTCACCGGGGTCTTGGCCAGCACTTCGCCATCGATCGAGATGGCGAGCGGCGGTTCGGTGCGGACCTTGATCTCGTGGCCGATGAAGCTTTCCACGGTCTCCTTGCGCGCGTCGAGGCGGAAGAAACTGGTGAACCAGTTCCACACCAGCCGGCGCTTCACATGGCCGGTCACCGCCTGCACGACGATCTCGCCGCTGTCGGGCTGGGCCTCGTCGACCAGTTCGGTGCCACCATGGAAGGCGCCGTTGGAAATGCGGACTTCGACCACCTTCAGCCTTTTCTCCTGGCCGTCCTGCTCGACGATCAGCGTGAAAGGCTTGAAGCGGAAGAATTTCCAGGTCGCCCAGATGAGATAGCCGACGCGCCCCAACGCGCCTTTCAATCCGTGCGGCACCGTCTCCGCGATCAGCGGCGAGATGCCGATCGCCGCGCAATTGGCGAAATAATCGCCATCGACCATGCCCAGGTCGATGCGCCGGAAATGGCCGGCGCCGATCACGTCCATCGCGCCCTGCAGGTCGAGCGGAATGCCCAATGTCCGCGCGAAGCTGTTCGCGGTGCCCAGCGGCAGCACGCCCAGCGCCACATCTTCGCCGACAAGCAGGTCGACAAGCCCGCTGATCGTGCCGTCGCCGCCGCCCAGGATCACCAGATCGGGCTTGTCGGCGAGGGCGCGGCGCACCGTCGCTTCCAGCAGGCTGGGCTTGCGCACTTCGTGCGCCTTGACGGGAAAGGGCAGGTCGGCGGCCGCCGCTTTGGCCTTGCGGAACAGCTTGCGCCCCTTGCGCGACTGGGCGTTGACGATCAGCGCGGCGGAATGGACGGTTCGCATGAACGCACAACGCACGGGCGGCGGCGGTGGTGCAAGCGAATCTTTCCGATGATCGGGTGGCTCGCGGGGAAAGGGGTTGCGGCGGCGGCGGCAAAGGCCGAAAGCAGCGGCCATGGCCGCTCCTTTCCCCGCCCTTCGCCTTCGCCGTACCCGTTCCGCGCCGTGGAGCCGGTCGCTTCATGCCGAAACCGTGCTGACCCCCGCCGATCTGATCTGGCCGCTGTTCATCTGCGAAGGGAAGGGCGTCGAGGAGCCGGTGGCGAGCCTGCCCGGTGTCTCGCGCTGGTCGGTCGACAATATCGTGGCGCGCGGCCGCGAAGCCCGTGACCTCGGCATTCCCTGCATCGCGCTGTTTCCCAATACGCCGCACGACCGGCGGACCGACGATGGCGCGGAAGCGCTCAATCCGGACAATCTGATGTGCCGTGCGATCCGCGCGCTCAAGGATGCGGTGCCGGAGGTCGGCGTGCTCACCGATGTCGCGCTCGATCCCTATACCGCGCATGGTCATGACGGGCTGCTCGACGCGGCAGGCTATGTGCTCAACGACGCGACGTCGGATGTGCTGGTCGGCCAGGCGCTCAACCAGGCGCGCGCCGGCGCCGACATCATCGCGCCGTCGGACATGATGGACGGCCGCGTCGGCGCGATCCGCGCCGCGCTCGAAGACGAAGGCTTCGTCAACGCGCAGATCATGGCCTATTCGGCCAAATATGCGAGCGCCTTTTACGGCCCGTTCCGCGATGCCGTCGGCTCGCGCGGCCTGCTCAAGGGCGACAAGAAGACCTACCAGATGGACTATGCCAATGCGGAGGAGGCGCTGCGCGAAGTCGCCGCCGATCTCGCCGAAGGCGCGGACAGCGTGATGGTGAAGCCCGGCCTGCCTTATCTGGACATCATACGCCGTGTGAAGGAGCGGTTTGAAGTTCCTGTATTCGCATATCAGGTTTCGGGCGAATATGCGATGATCGAGGCATCGGCGGCGGCCGGCGCGGGCGATCGCGATGCACTGGTCGTGGAAACGCTGATGGCGTTCAAGCGCGCCGGCTGTTCGGGCGTGCTCACCTACCATGCCGCGCATGCGGCGCGGCTGCTTGCGTAAACACCCTATTCAGCCGGCCTTGCTCAGGCTGGGCTGATGACGCTTGGCACAATCCGGGCGAGGCGAGGGTCGCCGGGCGGTGGTTCATGATCCGGGTCGGGCGGGGGCCGCTGTTCGTCGCCACGATCCTCACCGGATCCTTCCTGCTGTTCCTCGTCCAGCCGATGATCGCGCGGATGGCGCTCCCGCGGCTGGGCGGTGCGCCCGCCGTCTGGAACAGCGCGATGCTCGTCTATCAGGCGCTGCTGCTGGGCGGTTATGCCTATGCCCATGCGATCGGCCGGCTCCCGCCGGCGCGGCAGGTGCTGATCCACCTCGTCGTGTTCGCGTGTGCGGCGCTGTGGCTGCCGATCGGGCTGATCGCCGCCAATCCGGCGCCCGATGCCGAACCCGCCCTGTGGGTGCCATGGCTGCTGCTGCTCTCGATCGGCCCGCTCTTCTTCGCGGTGGCGGCGCAGGCGCCGCTGATGCAGCGCTGGTACGCGTTCGCGAGCGGCGGCCGCGATCCCTATGCGCTTTATGCCGCGTCGAACCTCGGCAGCCTCGCCGGGCTGATCGCCTATCCCCTGGTGGTGGAGCCGCGATTGCCGATCGCGGGGCAAAGCCTGCTCTGGAGCGGCGGTTATGTCCTGCTCGCGCTGCTGATCGTCGCCTGCGCGGTCGCCTTGCCGCGCGGGCGGGCGGCGGCCGTCGATCGCGGGGCGGAGCGCGGCGCGGCGCCCGCCATATCCCGTCGGCTCCACTGGATCGCGCTGGCGGCGATCCCTTCCGCGTTCATGCTGTCCACGACGATGCACCTGACCACCGATATCGTCGCCATGCCGTTGCTCTGGGTCATTCCGCTCGCGCTGTATCTGCTCAGCTTCTCCGTCGCTTTCGCGGCGCGGCGGACGATCGCCGATACGATCACCTGGATCGCACCGCTGCTCATCCTCGTGCTTGGCGGTTTCGCGCTGGTCGATGATCACAGCCGGCCGCTCTTGCGGGCGGCGCTCAGCCTGACGCTGCTTTTCGTTGTCGCGGTCTCGCTGCATACGCGCCTGTATCGGCTGCGTCCGGCGCCCGGCCGGCTGACCGGCTTCTATCTGGCGATGTCGGTCGGCGGCCTTGTCGGCGGCCTGTTCTCCTCGGTGCTCGCGCCCATCGCGTTCGACTGGATCTATGAATATCCCCTGCTGATCGTCGCCGCCGCGCTCCTGGCGCCCCAGCATCATTGGCACGCCGGGATCGAGCGGCTGTGGGGCGGCGGCCAGCGTGCACTTGTCCTGACCCTCGCGGTCGTGGTCGCGGCGCCGTTCGCGCTGCTGCTCAGCCTGGCGGGCTGGAAGGTCGCCGTGGGGGTCGCCGTGCTTGCGCTCGGCATCGTCAGTGTCGGTCGGCCCATTCCATTCGCGGCCTGTGTCGCCGGCCTGCTGATGATCCATGGGGGATGGGCGGCGTTCGTGATCTCGCTTGCCGGCGATGCGCGCACGCGCAGCTATTTCGGGGTCTATACGGTGGCGACCGACGAAGACCGGCAGGTGCGCCGCCTGATCCACGGCACAACGGTTCACGGCATGCAGACGCTGACGCCGGGGCACCAGACCGATCCCACCAGCTATTATATCGCGCGGTCGGGCGTCGGACGGGCGCTGACCGCGCTCCCTCAACTGGCCGGGCCGCATGCGCGTATCGGTATTGTCGGGTTGGGAACGGGCACATTGGCCTGTTATGCGCGGCCCGGCCAGTCATGGCGCTTCTACGAGATCGATCCCGCCGTCGTCCGCATCGCGCGCGACCCCCGCCGGTTCAGCTTCCTGTCGCGTTGCGCTCCGCACGCGCCGGTCATGGTCGGGGATGCGCGGATGAGCTTGCGGTCGGAAACGCCCGGAGGTCTCGATTTTCTCGCGCTCGATGCCTTTTCCTCGGATGCGGTGCCGACGCATCTGCTGACGCATGAGGCGTTCAGTATCTACCGCCACGCGCTTTCGCCGCGCGGGCTCTTGCTCGTCCATATTTCGAACCGCTATCTCGATCTCGAACCGGTGATCGCCGCCGCTGCCGCCGAAGGGGGATGGCATGGCGCCGTTCTGCCGTATTTCATCAGCCGGGATCCGCAGCCCGCTCCGCACGGCTCCAGTTCGGTCTGGGTCGCCCTGTCGCCCGATCAAGGAGTGATCGCGCATTTGATCGGGCAGCGGCTGGACGACGGGGCCGGCAACTGGCGGATGCTGGGCGCGAAGCCCGGCTTTTCCGGCTGGACCGATGATTTTTCGAGCATCCTGCCCCTGGTCAGGGCCTGGGCGCCATAGGGGGAAGGGCATGGCCGAAACCATATTGGAAACCGATCGGCTCCGGCTGCGGACATGGGATGAAGCGGATATCGATCCCTATCTCGCCCATCTCAACACCCCGGCCGTGCTCCGCTGGCTCGGGCCGTTGCAGACGCGCGACGGCGTGGCCGCGGTGATCGCGCGCGTCAATGCGTGCCAGGCCGAGCATGGCCATTGTTTCTGGCTGATCGAACGCAAGGCCGATGGCGCGCTGCTCGGCTTTTGCGGTCTCAAGCGCGTCAACGCGTCGGGTACGGGTTTGACCGGGGAATTCGAGATCGGCTGGCGCCTGCGCGAGGATGGCTGGGGCAGGGGCTATGCCAGGGAAGCGGCGACGGCATCGATGACGCGCGCGTTCAGCGTGCACGGGGCGCCGCGCGTGGTCGCCTTCACCGTTCAGGGCAATGCCGCATCCTGGGGCTTGATGGAACGGCTGGGCATGGTACGCCGCGCCGATCTCGATTTCATCGATCCGGCCTATGGCGCGGATCTCAATCCCACCATCGTCTATGTGATGGAGAAAGACCAATGGACGGCGTGAGCATCATCGATTTCAACGGCAAGACGCCGCGCATCGATCCCAGCGCCTTCATCGCGCCGGGCTGCCGCATCATCGGCGATGTCGAGATCGGGCCGGAAGCGAGCATCTGGTATAATTGCGTGCTGCGCGGCGATGTGAACTTCATCCGGGTCGGCGCGCGTTCCAACGTCCAGGACGGCACGGTGATCCATTGCGATTCGGGCAATGACGGCAAGGGCGGTCATCCGACCATCATCGGCGAGGATTGCCTGATCGGCCATATGGCGATGGTCCACGGCACCTTGCTCAAGGATCGCGGCTTTATCGGGCTCGGCGCGATCACCATGGACGGCACCGTGATCGAATCGGGCGGCATGCTCGCCGCCGGCGGCATGCTGACGCCCGGCAAGACGATCGCCGCGAACGAGATGTGGGGTGGCCGCCCGGCGCGGCTGATGCGCACGCTGACCGACGAACAGGTGGCCGGAAACCTGATGGGCGTGGCGCATTACCGCCAGCTCGCCAAGGCCCATGCGGTGGCTGTCAGGGCTGGCTGAGCCCGTTCCGGAGCGCCGCCAGCCGCTCCACCTGCCGGTTGTACATCGTTTCCACTTCGCTCTGGACGGCCGCCGCGTCGGCGACGCCGCCCAGCTTCGCGTCCTGCGAAGCGCGATCGGCCAGCGACACGTAAAGCGAATCGATCTCGGTCATCGCGCCGGCTGTCGGCGCACGCGCCGAATCGAGCGCGGACAGCTGCGATTGCGCCGTAATCCATGCATCGCTCGACGGTCCGGTGCCGCGCGCGGCCGAAACCGCGCGCTCGGCGGCGGGCAATGCGGCGGCGAAATCGGATTCGCCCTTTCGCGCATCGGCCAGGATTTTCGCAAGCTGGGCTGCCAGCGCGGGATCGGCCGGGGCGGGCGCGATCGCCGGCGGTGCGGGCTCCGCATCGCTGCGCTGTTCGACCGGGCGGGGCGCGAGCGAGGGAAAATCGCCGGTGGGGGCGGTGCAGGCGGCCAGCGCCGGCACGGCAAGAAGCGGGATGAAAAGGCGTTGCATCGGGGATTTTCCTATCTCGCGAAGAAAAGCATCGCAACGGGGTTGCACATCTCTCGGGACCCGCCTATTGGACCGCCTCCAACGCGCGCCCGTAGCTCAGCTGGATAGAGCATCAGACTACGAATCTGAGGGTCGGACGTTCGAATCGTTCCGGGCGCGCCAGGATTTCCGCCGTTTCTCACCCAGTGTGAGGAACGGCGTTTCCTTTTGTGGCTTCCGCCATCGGCCTTGTTGCATTCCGCATGCCCGGTCGCGCCTTCCCTCGCCGCACATGCCGCAATTGGCCGATTTGCCCGCAATCTTGGCGATTTGCCCTCGTCCACGTCCAGGCATCTTCGGGCAATGTCGCCGCCGGCGCCATCGCGCCGGATGCGATCTTCCGCGATGAAGGGAAAACCATGTTCAGCCATATCAGCGTCGGCATAAGCGATCTGGATCGTGCGGCGCTGTTCTACGATGCCTTGCTGACGCCGCTGGGCCTGACCCGGCGGCCGGTGCGGCCGGACGGCGGCCCGCCGGCCTTGTGCTGGCACAAGGCCGGCTCCGGCCTGCCGCGTTTCTATGCCTGTCGCCCCTTTGACGGCGAACCATGTTCGCCCGGCAATGGCGTCATGGTCGCCTTCCACGCGCCTTCCGGGCAGGCCGTGAAACGCGCCTATGCCGCCGGGATGGCGCATGGCGGCCGGGACGAGGGTGCGCCGGGGCCGCGCGATCGATATGGACCGGGATATTTCGGCGCGTATCTGCGCGATCCGGACGGCAACAAGATCCATATCGTGCATCGGGCGGATGTGGCGGATGCGGCCGTGGAGACTGGAAGCGCGTCGGCCATGCTGCGCTTGCTCATGCGCTACAAGGCCTGGGCGAACGAGATCAGCTATCGTCATGTGATGGATCTGCCCGAAGGCGAGGCGGAGCGACAAAGGGCGACGCGATTCGGCAATATCGTGCATACGCTCAACCACCTTCATGTCGTCGACGAGATCTTCCGCGCCCATCTGGAAGGGCGGCCGCACGGTCATGTCGCGCGAAACACCGATCATCCGCCGCCGCTTGCGGATCTTTGGGCGGCGGTGCAGGCCATGGATCGCTGGTACATCGCCTATGCGGACCGGCTGACCGATGCGGCTGCGGACGAGATGGTCGATTTCCGGTTCGTCGATGGCGGCCGGGGCGCGATGACGCGCGCGGAGATGCTCCTCCATGTCGTCAACCACGCCAGCTATCATCGCGGGTTCGTGAGCGACATGCTCTATCAGCTGCCGTCGGAGCCGCCGGCCAACGACCTGCCGGTGTTCCTGCGCGATGCCCACCGCGCAACGCATATTAGCGCTGAACCCTGATCGACAGCCCAAGACGGGCAGGGCGGGAGCACGATAATGCCGATCGCGATGGGTTTTGCCATCGCGACCGGTATGAGCGTTCGGGCCGGCCATGGATGAAAGGGGCATCATGATTGGGCATCCATGGAAGCGACGGAGGCAAGCGGGATCGGACGGCGCGACAGGCCGGCTCCGGATGTTCGCGGCGGCGATACCGCTGCTGATCATGCTCTCGTCCTGCGCGGAATCGCCCGAAAACAGGGTGATGCGGGAGGTGGATGCCGCGCTGGCCGATGTCCGCGCGACCGACAGGCCCGTGTTGCAGCCGATGACCGGCGCGGTCATCGATGCGCTCGCGCGGCAGAATCCGGCACTGGCGGCGCATGGCGACGCATTCGTCGCCCGCGAGCGCGCCTTGCTGGCCGAAGCGACCGCCGCCTTGATCGCGCATGACGGTGGCGAAGCACCGGCGCGCGCGCCGGCCGATGCCGGAACCGCGATGATGCAGCCGCCGCGATCGCAGCGAGTGGCGACGGGCGCGGCCGGTATCCTCTCCTGGATGATCCCGCCGGCCCATGCGCAGGGCGGAGGGGGCGGCCAGGCGGCCGGCATGACCGGCTTTTCCGCCGGCTTCCTGCTGGGCGGCATGGCGGGAACCGGGGCGAAAAGGGGGGAGGCGGGCAAGCTCGCCAAGGATTTCAATGGCAAGGGCGGCGAAAAGGTCTCGCTCGCTGTCGATGTCGCGAAGAATGGCGTTGTCGATGCCTCGGTCAGCAGCAATGTCGATATCCCGCAACTCGGCGCGCAGGCCGGCGGCCGGACGAGCATATCGACAAGAACGCTCTGCCCCGACGCGGAGGGGCGGGTGGAATTCACCGTCCGCCTGCGCAGTGGCGGTGCCGCCGGTTCGGCCGGATATAGTTCGATCAAGGAAGCGCATGTCGCGCTGGTCGTGGACGACAATGCCGAGATCGCCGGCACGGATATCCGCGCCAGCTATGACAGCAGCACATCCGGCCCCAAGGGCCCCGCCAGGGTCGCTGCCACCGCCCATTATGTGGTCGACGGCAATAACGACAGCGAGATGGAGGATTACAGGATCACCAGCGCCACCGGCGATTATGACGCGCTGCGCGACGAAAGCTTGCGCGACACGCTTGTGCTCGCACGCACCGCCGTCGTCGGCGCCAGACTCCATTGGCAGAGCGGCAATTGCATCAGCCTCGATGCGCAGTCGCCCGGCAATGTCGCTCCCGGCACGACCTCTTCCATCGACATCAGGACAATGACGAAAGGCGATTCCGCCGAAATCCGCGCGAAGATCGCGGTCACTCTGGACGGCGGCGCCTCGGTCGAGCCCACGCATTTCACATCGCCGGGCAAGATCATCCATGTGGCCGTGAACGAGCGCAACCGGACGATGCGCATCGGGCTGAAGGCGACCTCGCGGCGCGGTGCGGCATCGGAATTGCTGCGCGTCACCACCAATCCCGAACAATATCAGATCGAGGGCGGCGGCGGGGAGTTTCGCGGTACGGGCATTGTCTGCGATCTCGCCAGGCCGTTCGTCGTGAAAGGCAATGCGAATATCGTGGTGACCTTCACGCCGGCGTCCGAACGCGGCGGCACCTACTCCTATACCGGCCAGATCGCCGGATCCCGGCTGTTCGGGAAGGGAACCTACACGGTGCGCTACGACGGGGACCGGCCCGTCGGGATCAACGCGAGCGGCGCGGGCAGCGCCACCTCACCCTATGGCACCTTCACCAATTCCGGCTCGGAAAGCTATGTGCTTCAGCACACCTACGGGCAGGAATGCGGCTAGCAAAAAAAGGGGGAGCGATGCTCCCCCTTCGCTTGATCAGCCGGTCTGCGACTGGCCGGGCTTCATGTCGGCGGGACAGTCGCCGAGATATTTGGCGTCGATGACGGTCTTCACTTCCTGCTGCGCTGCGGCGGGCAGGTTCGGTCCGCTCATCTTGGTCGCCATCTCGATCTTGTACGCGGAGGAGAAGTCGCCGGTCAGGCTGCCCTTGCTCGTCGCGGTCATGCCCTGGATCGTGCATTCCGAATCGATCTCGTAGCCGGCGGCCACCTTGGTGACGCTGTTCTTGGCGCAGGTCTGGCCCGCGCCCGGCGGCGGCGTGAAGGCATTGGTGCCGGGAGCGGCTTCGCCGACGCAGACCTTGGTCGCTTGCGGCGCGGGCACGCCGGCGGCGGTGATCTTCATTTCCCAAAGTCCGGCCTTGGGCGCGGGCGGCGCATCGGCAGCGGCCGTCGCGGTGTCGCCGGCCGTGTCGTTCGCGGCCGCGGCGCCGTCATTCGCCTTTTCGCCGCCGGAGCATGCGCTGAGCATGAGGGCGCAGGCCGCGGTGCAAGCGGCAAGATAGGTACGCATCAAACTGGATCTCCCCTATTTTCAGGTCACGTGCCCGCCGGCGGAATCCGCCACCAAGCCGGGCTCCAACGTGCCGTTTCGGTTTCGGTTCCATCGTGACGGAACATGATCGTTCAGTCGGTGCTGTCGCTGTCCCAGCCGTCGTCCCAGCTTTCCTCGGACGGAATCTCGTCGGGCCAGAAGCCGTCGGCGCCCTGATCCGGATCGGTGACCTTTTCGAGGTCGGGGCGCTGGGGCAGCAAGGGGGTCTCGCCGTCGAATGCCACGCGGATAAAGGCGCTGCGCTTGGTCATGCCCTGGAAGATCGCCTGGATCTCGCGCCCGTTGCGGATCATCGCGCCGATCCATGGCGCGCGCTCGGCGGTCAGATAGCCGAGCTGGATGCCGCGCGCGCTATAGACGGCGACGGCAAGCGGATCGGCCGGATTATTGGGTTCCGGCCGCAATTCGACGGGTTCGCCCGCCACGCACAGGCGCAGCTCGAACGCCCGCGTGGGGCCGCGCTTGTTCGGATAGTCGATGCCCGCAATGGCCAGGCTGAGCGCGGTCAGCGCCATGGCCGCATCGTGGCAGTATATCCGGTCCGCGCCGTCATGGTTTCGCCGCCATCGAAATTTCGGCGGCGATCGTCAACTCTTGTTCAGACGGCGGACGGCTTTTGCGTGAGCGGCCGCGACAGGCAGTCGCGATAGATATCGACGACATGGTCGAGAATGCCGGCCCATTCATAGCGCTGGGCTTCGGCGGCGGCGGCATGGCCCAGTGCCGCGCGATGATCGGGCATGCGGATCATCCGGTCGAGTTCGGCCGCATAGGCCTCCACCGTGTTCGGCGATACCAGCAGTCCGGTACGGCCATCGTCGATCAGCGCGCGTGCGCTCGGCGCATCGGCGGAAACGATCGCCAGCCCGGCCGCCATCGCCTCCAGCGTGACATTGCCGAACGCTTCGGTGATGCTGGGATTGAGCATGATGTCGGCGCTCGCCACGGCGCGCCCCAGCGCCGCTCCGGAAAGATGCCCCATGAAGGTGGCGTTGCCGAGCTGCCGGGCAAAGGCGTCGCGGCCCGGCCCGTCGCCCACGATCAGCGGGCGGATGCGATGCCCGCCGGAACGGATCGCCTCGATCGTCCGGGCGAATATGTCGAGCCCCTTTTCGCGAACGGCGCGGCCGAAGAACAGCACGATCACATCGTCATCGGCATAGCCGAGCGAACGCCGCCATTCGTGATCCCGGCGGTCGGGCGTGAAGATCGTCCGGTCGACGCCGCGCCCCCATATGCCGACGCGCTCGCCGAGCCCGGCCGCGCGCAGTTCCTCCGCGATCGGGGCATTGGGCGCGAGCACGCGATCGCTGCCGGTGTAGAAACGGTGCAGATAACGCTCGATCCCGTCGCGCAGCATCCGCAGCCCGTAATAGTCGAGATAGGTCTCGAAGCGCGTATGCAGGCTGGCGACGACCGGAATGCCGAGCGTGCGCGCGAAATGCTGCGCGCCGCGCCCGAGCAGGTCGGGCGCTGACAGATGGACGATATCGGGGGCGAAACGCCGAACGTCGCGGCGGATCGCCTTGGGCAACCCCAGGGCGAGGCGATATTCCGGGCGTCCGGGGATCCCGATCGATGGCACCGAAACCAGCTCTCCGGTGGGCGGGAACGCGGCTTCGCGCGCCGTCGGCGAATAGACGCGTACCTGCGCGCCCGCTTCGTTCAGCAGATGACCGACCAGCCGGTTCAGCGCCTGGTTGGCCCCGTCGCGCACGCAATTGTAATTGCCCGAAAACAGCGCGATCCGCAGCGGCCTGCCCGGCACGTTTCGCAGATCGGGGCGCCGGTCGCGCAATACGCGCGCGGCCGGAGAGGGACGCCGCATGGCATATCCGCTCATTTGATACTCCTACCCATGGTTCGTCGTGGATCGCGTTCGAGGCGGCCCGTCAGGATGCGTGCGCCGGCGAGCGGCCCGATGATGCAGATGAGCGCGATGCCCAGCGTCGCGAACGTCCATTGCGTGCCGCTCAGTCCGTCGATCCCGCCCATGCTGCGCGCGGCCAGGAATCCGGGCGCCAGCATCGCCGGCACCCAGAGTATCGCCGAAAGCAGGTTGGCGATCTGGAACGGGCGTTGCGGCATCCGCATCACGCCCGCCACCAGCGGAATCGTCGACCGGATGGGCCCCAGGAAACGACCGATCAGGACCGACCAGAAGCCGTATCTGCGGAAGAACAGCCGCGTCCGCGCGACCAGCGGCAAATGGCGGTTGAGCGGGGCGCGATAATAGATGCGCGACCCCAGCTTGCGGCCGATCGCATAGGACAGTGCGTCGCCCAGCACCGATCCCGCGACCGACCAGAGGAAGACCGGAAGCGGATCGATCACGCCGCTGCCGATCAGTCCGCCGATCATCAGCATCAGCGCGGTCGCCGGCACGAACAGGCCGACGATCGCCAGCGATTCCCCGAATGCGATCAGGCCGAGCAGCGGTCCGGCCCATATGCCGTGCTGTTCCAGGAACAATGCGAGCTGGGCGACGAACTGGTCCATCTCAGCGGCGCTCGTCCAGGCCGCGCGCCGGGCGCGCGGGTGCGGGAATGCGCCGCGTCGTCGCGGCGAAGATCATGTCAGGCAGCATGGATCGGCTCAGAAATAGGCGTTGTCGGCGACGTCGTCGGCTGCGCGGTCGAGGTCCCTGGCCGGGAGCGACCCGATCAATGCATAGGAAACGCCGTCCCGGTTCCAATAGGCGGCGGCGGTGTCGCCGCGTTGCACGGCAACCGGCTGCGTCGTCGCCCGGCTCCTCGTCGGCGTCGCGAACATCGACATGATCTGTCCGTTATCGGTGTGGATCATGAACTGGAGCGCGGGCCCCGCATCGGATGGAAAAAGCTGGACGTCGGTCACCCGCCATCCGCTCAGCGGCACCGGCATGCGGATCCGTGTCGATTGCTGCATCTCGCGCGCGTCGAAATGCGGGGTCTCCACCTGCGAGATCATCGCCGCACGCATCAGGCCGACGCGGTGCGACATCACCGCATCGCCCACATAGGAGGGCACGTCGCCATGCAGCGAGGGCCAGACCAGCATCAGCGCCGCCGCCGCCGCCGCCATGCCCATCGTCGAAAACCCCATGATCGCGGACAGCCGCCACCGCCGCTTGCCCAGGCGCTGGCGCAGCGTTTCGGCGCGGTCGGCCAGCTGCGCGGGCAGGGGCTCGCGCTGCTGCAGCACCAGGCGCAGTGCGCTGCGGACCTTCAGATCGGCCATGACGCGCGCGGCGACATCGGCATGGCGCGAAAGATGATCCTCCACCGCCATGCGCCGTTCGGTATCGAGTTCGCCGTCGATATAGGCTTCGATCTCGAAATCGGTGACCGGATCAATCGGCATCCTTGCCTCCCACGACGCGCAGGCTGGTGATCGCGCGGCTTTCGGCTTCTGCGTCCAGCGTACGCAGTGCCGCGCGGGCGCGGCTGAGGCGCGACATCACGGTGCCCACGGGAATATCGAGCAGCGCCGCGGCCTCCTGATATCCCAGCCCCTCGATGCTGATCAGGTGGATCACCTCGCGCTGCGCGTCGGGCAACTGCATGAAGCGATCGAGCGTCTGCTGAAGATAGGCGCGCTTCTCCTGCACCGGTTCGATCCGGTCGCTCAGCAGCGATGCCCATGCGTCATGACGGGCATCTTCGGCCCGGCGGCGGCGAAGATCGCCCAGAAAACTGTTGCGGACGATGCCGAGCAGCCAGTTGCGCAGCGATCCGCCCGGCCGGAAGCCATCGGCGCCGTCATAGGCGCGCACCAGCGCGTCATGGACCAGGTCGTCGGCCGCGTCCGCGTCGCGGCACAGCGACCGGGCATAGCGCCGCATCGTCGGCACATGCTCCAGCGGATCCTGTTTGCTGCGAAAAGCCATATCGGGAATATGCAGCCGCGAAGCAGTCTATTCCCTGTACGGTGAAATTTTTATCGATCCGTCACGGCATGGCCGGCGTCAGGCGCCCAGGCTGGCCTCGTAGACGCGCATCCAGTTCTCTCCCATCACCTTGTCGATCTCGGCGACGGTCCAGCCGCGGCGCACCATCTCGGCGCGCACCGCCGGCAGCCGCGATATGTCCTCGAAACCGCTCGCATATTGGATGGGGTCCTGAAGATAAGTCATGTCCGGCGGAAAGGCGAAGGACTCTTCCGGGCGGATGACGGAGGTGGCGCCGGTGGTGAAATCGCCGCCGATGCCGATATGATCGACCCCGACCAGCCTTTTCAGATAATCGAGCTCGTCGACATAGCGGCCGATATCGGCGCGCTTTTTCGGCCGGTCGCGCTTGCCGACGTCCTGGCCGCTCCAGCTCATGAACGGTTCGATGGCGCTGACGCCGAACAGTCCGCCGGTGCGGGCGATCCCTTCGATGACCCGATCGGATGTGTTGCGCGGATTGGGATTGAGCGCGGCGACGTTCGAATGGGTGCACACCACCGGCCGCTCGGCCATCGCGATCACGTCGAGGCTCGATCGCTCGCCCATATGGCCGCCGACATCGACGAGCATGCCGAGCGACTGCATCTCCGCCACGATCGCCCGTCCCGCGCGGGAGAGGCCGGTGGCCGGATCCAGGCAGCCGCCGGCAAAGGCGTTGGTGAGATTGTAGATCAGGCCGACGACACGCACGCCCAGTTCGTAGAAGAGCCGCATCGTCGTCTTCGGCGGTTTCGACCACCAGTCGCTTTCGCCCTTCGCCGCGAACAGATCGGCTTCCTGCCATCCGATCGTCAGCGAAAGCCTGCCCTCGCGCTTGATCCGCCGGATATCGGCGGCGCTCTTCGCGATCTCGACGTGCTTGGAATTACGCGCGACGAACTCGAGCAACTGCGACATCTGCAGCAGGGTCGGCAACATGCTGACGCTCCAGCAATCGACGCCCCCCTTGCGCATCAGCGCCAGATAGTCGGCGGTCGGCGCGGCCGGGCTGCACCCATCGACGACGATCGGCACCGCCGGCGCGGCGGCGGCGGCATCGCTGGTCACCCCGGTTCCGGCGGCAGCGGCGGCAACCATGCCGCCTCCCGCGAACTGCATCAGGCGGCGGCGGCTTATCTCGGACGTCATCAACCAATCTCCCCGAAAACGATCATTTCACGGTCTGCGCGAAGGGCATGGGCGGTTCCTGCCGTTGCAGGTGGCGCAGGAAGAATCCGGCCAGCCGGCGGACGGCATAGGGATGATAGCCGACATCGTGCGCGGCATTGGGCACGAGCACGAGATCGAATTCCTTGCCCGCCCTGATCAGCGCGTCGGACAGCGCGATCGTCTGGTTGAAGGGCACATTCTGGTCGATCTCGCCCGCGATCAGCATCAGCTTGCCCTGCAGGCGATCGGCCAGATGCAGATTGTCGACGCGCGCATAGGCGTCGCCATCCCTGCCGGGGATGCCGAAGAAGCGCTCAACCGATATCGACGAGATCATCGTGCTGTAATCGTGCGGGCCCGCGATCGACACCGCTGCCTTGTAGAAATCCGGAAACAGCAGGATCGAGCGCGCGGAGGCATAGCCGCCAAAGGAAATGCCGGTGATGCCGACGCGGTCGAGATCCATATAGGGGCGGGTTAGCGCGGCCGCCCTGATCCCTGCGACATGATCGATGAGCGCGAACGAATCCTCGTCCTTCATCGGTGAGACATGGAAATCGCGCGATCGCCGGGGCGTGCCGCGACCATCCTGCACGACGATCAGGAATCCCAGTTCGGCCAGCGCCTGCATATAGGCCGCGCGCCCGCCCAGCGTGTCGGTGAAGCCCTGCGGCGCGAACGATACCTGCGGCCCCCCATAGATCTGCTCGATCACCGGATAACGCCGATCGGGATCGAAATTGCTCGGCTTCAGCATGATGCCGTGGATGTCGTGCCTGCCGTCGGCGCTTCTGGCCACCAGCCGCTCCGGCGGTTTCCAGCCTGTCGCCAGCAACGCGCCGGCATCGGCATCGACCAGTCCGGCGACCATCGCGCCATCGGCCTTGCGCAGCACGGTGCGCGGCGGTCGGGAGACGGTGGAGAAGCTGTCGACGAAATAACGACCGCTCGGCGAAAAGCGCCGTACCGGCACCTCGTCATGCCCGTTGAGCCCGCGCGCCGGGAAATTGGCGTATACATGATCGGCGTCCTCGGGCGTCAGCAGCCGTGGCTCGCTGCCGTCCAGTTTCGCGCGATAGAGGTGGCGATAATAGGGATTGCGTCCCGCTTCCTTGCCGCCGGCGGTGAAATAGACGGTGCCGGCGCGCTCATCGACGCGCACGATATCGAAAACCGTCCATTCGCCACGCGTCACCGCGTTCTTCAGCACGCCGGTCTTCGCGTCGTAGCGGTAAAGATGCCCCCAGCCGCTGCGTTCGGACCACCAGAGCAATTCGCCACGCGCCGCCAGCAGCCGCACATTGGGCACATGATAGTCGAAGGGGTTGAGGTTCAGATAGGGATCGCCGCGCTCTTCCAGCACGCTCCGGCTGGCGCCGGTCTCGACATCGACGGCGACGACGCCGATCGCGCGAGAATCCCGGGTAGCGGTCACCAGGTAAAGCTCGCCGTCGCGCATGTTCCAGCCGGGTTCGCCGACGATCGCCCAATAGGGCGCATAATCGTGAAAGCCCAGCTTGCCGCCGTCCACCGGCACGATCCCGCCATCGGCCATGTCGATCAGGACCAGCCGGTGGGGCGTTTCCGGCGCGTCGGCGGGGATGGGCATCGCGATCTGGTGCGCGATCGGCCTCGGCGCATCGGGCGGAAGATATTCGACGACATAGGGCGCGGCCTGCACGCCGCGCCGGTCCGAACGTATGGCGAGCACATAGCGGCCATCGGGCGACCAGGTCACGCCGGGAGAAGTCGGCTTCGCCGCGCCGCGCCGTTCCTCGACATAGCTGGTCCGGAATGCGGTGTAGTCATAGGGGAAATCGGCGTTGCCGTCGGTGGTGAGTGCCCGTTCCGCGCCGCTCGAAAGGTCGCGGACCCACAGATTATGATCGCGCCGGAACACCGCGTGCTTGCCGTCGGGGGAGGGAATTTCCGCCGGATCGGCCGCAGGCGCGGGCGCGACCTCGCAGCGGGTGGCCGCGCGGACGCATGTGAAACGCGTGTCCCCGCTTGCGAAGATCACGCTTTGCAGATCGTCGGAATATCGGAAGCTCGCGATCGGCAATCGCGCCGGCGTGACGGGGGTGCCGAGCCTGGAGGAAAGCGTGCGCGCCATCGCGTCATGGTCGAACGATGCCTCGGTGGCGCCCGTTGCGGCATCGACGGTCACGAACCGGTATCCGCCGTCGATCTCGTGCCGATACCAGAAGCGGTCGGTGCCGGCGATCCAGTTGGGAATTGGTGCCGCATTGCGCACCAGCGTGCGCGCGGCTTCGGGATAGAAGCGCGCGGCCCGTTCGATGTCCGCGCGGGTCAGGCCGGGATCCTGCGCGCCGGCGGGGGCGGCGACCACGCCGGCCACCGCCGCCATGCACGACAGCGCGGTCACCGTCCTTGGAAACATGCGCTGCATCATGCGGGTCCTTCGGTGATGGGAATGGGCAATGGCGGCGCATCGCCTGGATGCGCCGCCACCATTTCAGATCTGATCAATACCGAACGGTCACGGTAAGGCCAGCGGTGCGTGGCCGGTTGATGAACGCGGACGACAGCGGCCCGTCGAGCACGCCGTTGACCAGTCGCGCCGAACTTGTCGGGATCGTCGTCGCCTGCAATTCCAGATCGTTGAGCAGGTTGTTGACATAGGCGGTGAGCGACCAGGTTTCTCGCTCTATCCCCAGGCGGATGTTCAGCATCTCCATGCTGCCGAGCTTGCCGGTCCGGAAATTCTGGGGGAAGGTCTCGCGTTCGCCGATATATTGGAAGGCGATCTGGCCGGTCAGGCTGGTGCCACCGTCGCCCAGCGGATAGCTGATGTCCGCGCCGGTCGAGAAGGACAGTTTCGGCACGTTGGGCGGGCGGTTGCCCTTGGCGAGATCCTGGTAGTCGGCCGGTGCGCCCGCGACGGCGAAGACCGACATGCCCCTGGTATATTCCGCCTCGGTCAGGTTGCCGCTGAAGAACAGCGAGAGGTTGCGGTTGACCTTGTAATGGCTTTCCACCTCGACGCCGTAGATCCGCAGTTGCGGGCCGTTGGCGGTCAGGGCGCCCGGATTGCTGATGCCGATCTGGGGATTGTCGAAGTCCGAATAGAAGCCGGCGATGTTGAAGGTGAGATTGCCGTCGAGCAGTCGCGTCTTCAGGCCGATCTCGCCGGTCACGATATCGTCGGAATCATAGGTCAGCGCATCCTCGAACGCGGCCGAGCCGACCGGGCCGAAACCCAGGGCGGAGAAGGGGCTGTTGAGCCCGCCGTTGCGCACGCCGCGCGCGACGGTGCCGTAGAGCATCGCGGTTTCCGCGACGTCGAATTCGAAGCCCAGCCGCGGCAGGAAGGTGTTCAGCTTGAAATCGAAGCTTACCCCCGGTCCGCCGGGCGCGGTCAGGCTTTCCACATCGTTGGGCACGGGGAAATAGACCGGCGCGTAGATATCCGCCGGGTTGCTGAAGATCGGCGAGAAGATGCCGATCACATAGGATTCGACCAGCGTGGAGCGCACCTTCTCGTTGACGTAGCGGGTGCCCGCGAACAGCCGGAACCGGTCCGACACCTTGTAGTTCAGCTCGACGAAGCCGGAGAACTGGCGCGTGTCGACCCGGGTGGTGGTGCGTTCGATCTCGGTCGTGCCGGTGTCGGTGATGTTGGCATAGCCGTCCCCCGTCACCAGCGCGGTGCTGATCGCCTTGGTGTCCTGATAATAGGCACCGGCCACCAGGTTCAGCGGTGAATCGAAATCGGTGATGAAGCGGAATTCCTGCGAAATGCTCCGTTCCTTGCCGCGCGTGCGCGCGATCGCCGTCAGATCGGACGACAACAGGTTGCTGGCGGTGTTGAACGGCGGGAATGCGTTGAAAAACCCTTCGAAGCCATAGGTATAGGCGGAGCTGAAGGTCTCGGCCTGGCGCTTGCGGTTATACAGGCCGGTGATGGATTCGATCGTGAAGCGATCGGATTTGTAAGAGATCTTGCCGCTATAGAGTTCGAAATCGTCGGTGTTGGAACCGTCGATCAGGCTCAGTTCGGGCGCGATCAGATCCTCGCTGCCGACCGAATCCCCGATCGTGCCCGGATTGATGAAATTGAGCTCGCCGATATTGTCGCGGCCGACATGCGCTGCCAGCCGGATGCTCAGTTCGTCCGTCGGCTTGTAGAGCAGAACCGCCCGTCCGCCCCAGGATTCGAACGAGTTCATGTTCTTCTTGTTGAGGCCGATATTGTCGATATAGCCGTCGTCGTTGCGGTAATAGCCGACCAGGCGGATGCCGAGCTTGTCGGGCACGATCACGAAGCTGGTCGCATTTTCGAAACGATGGTTGAAGCCGCCGCTCTTGGTGGTCCCGATGCCGCCGCTCCAGGTGCCTTCCACCATCTTGCCGCTGCTCAGGTCCGGATCGGCGGAGAAGTAACGGATGACGCCGCCCATTGCGCCTTCGCCGAAATAGGTGGGCTGCGGACCGCGCAGCACCTCGATCCGGTCGAAATCGAAGAAGTTGAAGTCACGCTGCGAGGCGGATGCGGACGCGACGGAGATGTCGTCGACCAGGATCGAAACCAGCGGCTGCAGCGCGTTGCCTGAAACCTGCGTGCTGTTGGTGACGCCGCGGATGTTGATCTCGTTGGAATTGGGGCCCCGGTCGAGCATCTCGACGCCGGCGACGCGGTTCGACAGATCTTCGAAATCGACGATACCCGATCGGCTGAGTTCGCGGCTGTCGAGCGCGGTGATGCTGCCGCCGATATCCTGCACCGATTCCTGGCGGAAGCGGGCGGTGACCACGATTTCCTCGGGATTGTCGCCTGCGTTGGCGGTTTGCGCCGCCGCTTCGGCCGCGCCGAAAACGAGCACCGACATGCCGGTCAGGAACCAGGCCTTCTTCCCCCTGTATGACATTCATACCTCCTCTGATGGCATGGCCTGACCGGCCATGCATTGATGTGATTGCTGTGCGTGCGAAGCGGATTGCTCATGCTTCGTCGCGGCGATGCGTCCGTGGATGATCGCCGCGGATTTCGTCGGTCCTGCCTCTTCCGGACAGAGTTGTATGGATCGGATCTTCAGGCCGGGCCGGGCGCGAAGTCGTTCCGGAAGTCAGGGATTCGGCTGCCTCGCATGCCCGGGCGGAGCGGTCCGAATCACTGTTTCATCATGATGTCCCTGTGTAGTAATACAGAACTGTATTGTAAAGGTCACGATTGTGTAACGATGTTGCGCAAGTGCGGAAAAACGGGCGGTCGGCATTGCGAATGGGGCGATCGGCGGGGTCGCCGCGCGCTTATGCCAAGGTGCAGGGATGCTGACGCATCCGCACCTTGGACCGCTCAAGCGCCGCGCGGGCTTATGCCAGGACGCGATGAGTCACGCTCATCGCATCCTGCTATTATGCCCATCGCCGCAATGGGCGCGCGGATGTCTGTCGGCGGGCTTGCGGCTTCGTGGCGAAGGCGTCGGGCGGCGGTGGCGCGAGCAGCCGCTTCAATGGCCCGGCGACGAGCAGCATGATCGCGAAGGCGGCGAAGGCGAGCATGGCGTGGAGCGCGAAGAAGCCGGCATGACTCATCGCTTCCCAGGATCCGGCGAGCGTACCGACGAGCAGGTTGCCGAGGAAGATCGACAGGAAGAGGATGCCCGTCATCGTGGCGTTGAGCTGCGCCGGCGCCGCACGTGAGAACAGCGCCAGCAATGTCGGCCAATAGAAGGTGAAGCCCAGCGCATTCAGCGCGTAGAGGAGGATCGGCCAGATCGCGCCGACGGTGGCGCCGTTATCCGCCCGCCCGGCGGGAATGGTCATCATCAGGTTTGCGGCGGCGATGATCAGATAGCCGGTCGCGATCCTGCCCATCTCGCCCGGTTCGCGCCCGCGTTTCGCCTGGCGGCGCCAAAGCGCGATCAGCAACGGCACCGCAAGGATGCAGAACAGCCCGTCGAGCGCGTTGAACGATGCGGTGGGCACGGTCCAGCCGAACAACCGGCGGTCCACCGATGCCTCGATGAACAACAGGCCCGCATTCATTTCCTGATAATAGGCGGCGCAGGGCAGGATCGCGATCATGCTCAGCAGCAGCAGCGCGGCGATTGTCCGTCCGTCCCTCGCGGTCAGCGGCATCCGGCCATGCATGCCCGGCGGCCGCTTGCGGTCGGCGGGAAGATGCTTCCATCCGGCCAGATAGACGGCCAGCGCGGCCAGCATCAGCACGCCGGCGGCGCCGAAGCCGACATGCCAGCCGAAGCGCTGCGCGAGCAGGCCGCACAGCAGCGGGCCGAGCAGCGCGCCGGCGTTGATCGCGGCGGAGAATATGGCGAAGGCGCGCGTGCGCCGCCCTTCGTCGCCGGGCGGGTAGAGATGGCCGACCTGAACCGAGATATTGCCCTTGAGGCAGCCGGTGCCGAGGATCAGCAGCGACAGCGCGATCAGGAAGGCCGTTTCGACGACCATCAGTGCGTGACCCGCCGTCATCAGCAGTGCACCAAGCACAACTGTACGGCGTTGGCCAAGCAGGCGATCCGCCAGCAGGCCGCCGAAGATCGGCGTGAAATAGACGAGGCCGGAATAGAGGCTGAACAACTGGCTTGCAAAAGCCTGGGTGGATAGCGGGCCGGTCATCGCTTCCAGCGCGGAACGGAAGGATGCGAGCCCCAGCACCTCGCCGGCGGCAGCCGGCGTCAGCAGGTGCTGGATCATGTAGAGCAGCAGCAATGCGGACATGCCGTAGAAGGAGAAGCGTTCCCAGGCCTCGGTGAAGGCGAGATAGGCGAGCCCCATGGGATGGCCGGCGAACCGGCGGCCATCACCATCGGCCTGTGCCGGAGGGAGGGGCGCTGCCGTCACTGCGCGCTCCATGTGCGCGAAGCGGCGGGCGGATGTGCGGCCATGATGCCAGGCGATCGAAACGGAAGCATCGCGGTCTCCAGCCGGTACCGCCGAAGCGGATCCGCGCTTCGTCCGGCACTAGAAATACAGTTCTGTATTGTTATCGCATCGTGATTTCGAGGCTGTCAAGCCCGGGCGTCAAGGGGCGTCGCCCGCGATTGCGCGCACGCGATACGGTCAGGAAGAATGGGATGGGCCCTTGGGGGGAGCAGGCTTATGCCGGGCTTCGATGAGGCAAGCTCATCGGGATCCGGGATCAGTCGTGTCCGGTGAACACGCGGATATAGCTGCTGGTCAGCGTCTGCCGCTGTTCGAGCGATTCCTTCAGGCCCGTCGCATAATAGCCGACCTGATGAAAATAGACGATCCGGGCGCGGATCAACGCGTCGTGGTCGTCATATCCGTTTTCGGCAAAGGCTTGCCTTATGGCCTCGATGCGAACGGCATCGGCTTCCTGCACCGCCTTCTCCACATCGGGCGACATGTTCGCCCAGGCACGGACGGCGCGGTCATAGGCGGCGCTGAAGCCCTGTTCCAGGATGTAGAGATTGGCCAGTCGCGTCAGCCGCTCGTCCATGGTTCCCGGCTGCGCGATCACGTCGAGCATGGGTTGGGTGTTGCGCGCGCGCCAGTCTTCGAGCAGCGCGTCGAGCAATTCGGCATGGCTCTTGAACCGCCAATAGAAACCGCCGCGTGTGACCCCGGCGATCTTGGCGAGCCTGTCGATCTTCACGCCGACAATGCCGTCCTCGATCAATGCCCGTCGCGCGATATCCACCCATTCCTGCGTGGACGGCGTATGTTCGGGCGGCGGTGTCCGCCGCCAGGTGCGCCCCGGCTTCCCCGATCTGGCGCGTGGGTTCGTCTGTGGCGGCTTTGGCTCTGACATGGCCGCCTCATTGCCGGATAACCCGATATGCGGTCAATCATACCATCCGCGCTCAGCGATCAGCGCAGCTCTTCTGCTGCCACAGCGCCGTTACCAGCAGCATCGCGCCGACCAGGGCATAGGGTGCGCCATTGTCCATCGTGTAGATGGCGGTGCCGGCGATCGGCCCCAGGATCACGCCCAGCCCCTGTGCCGCCGCGATCGTGCCCGCGGTCGCGCCCTGTTCGTGGCGATCGACCGAATTGGCGGCCAGCGCGGAAACGGACGGATAGACCCAGCCCATGCCGAACGCGGCGACGCCGTAACAGGCCCAGAGCATGGGCGCGCTGCTCGCCAGCGTGACGGAGGCGAAGCCCAGCCCGCCGATGATCCCGCCCAAACGGATGAGCCGGGCGGGCGGCCAGCCCAGCTTGCGCAGCACGATCTGTGCCAGCACCAGCGCCACGCCCACCGTCGCCAGCGCGATGCCCGCGGCGTTCGCGGCACGTGCGGGATCGAGGTTCAGCTGGTCGAGCGCATAGAAACCCACGGTGATCTGCGCGATGGCGACGCTGAACATCGCGACGAAGGCCACCGCCATCGGGCGGCGCAGGCGCGTATCGGTCAATCGCAGCGGCCGGGCATTGGCCGGGGCGCGAAGCTCCTGCCTGGGCAATACGCGCCAGAGCACCAGCAGCGCCACCGCCGGCAGCGCTGCGGTCAGGTAAAGCGGCAGGCTCAGGCTGATCGGGCCGATCAGTCCGGCGGCGCCCGGGCCGATGACCATGCCCGCCGCACTCGCCGCGCCGACCGTCGCCATCGCCCCCGCGCGCCTGTCGGGTGCGACATGATCGGCGACCAGCGCGGCACTCGTCGCCGGCACCGCCGCATAGAAGATGCCCGCCACGCCCCGGCCGATCAGCAGGCCGGCAAAGGCGATCGCCGGCAGCATGGCAGTGCGCAGCGCCAGATCGATGAACAGCGCGAGCAGGAAATAGCTGATCGCGAAGCCGGTCAGCCCGAACAGGATCACCGGCCGCCGGCCGCGCCGGTCGCTCGCCGCGCCCCACACCCGCGCCATCAGCATCCAGGCGACACCCGCCACCGTCATCGCCGCGCCCACCTGCCAGGGGGCGAGCCCGATCACCCGCGCGATCGGGCCGGCGAGCGCCACGAACGCCATCATCGCCATGGAGCAGACGAAGCTCTCGAACATCAGCGGTTTCAGGCTGAAGGGAGGGGCGGCCGCCTCACTGGGGGCGTCGGCGATGCTGGTCATGATGATCCTATTTGCGAGTCGTTCGCAATTGTGCGGAAACTGGTTGCCGAGATCAAGTTTGGCGATGGGATCCGCCGATTGCCGCACCGGACGCACGATCCGTCGCGCGAATGGTGAACGCCGCGTAACGAACCATGCGTCCGGGCGTTGGAGGGGCGCGTCTGTGCGTACGGGGTGTCCCGGCGCCCTTGAAAGGGAGCAAGTCTATGCGTTTCCAAACCGTGATGTTGGCCGGCCTCGGCGCCCTGGCGCTCGGCGCCTGCGCCAAGCAGCAAGAGGTCGCTTATGCGCCGCCGCCGCCGCCGGGTGCCGTTCCCGGCAGCACCGCCGCCGATCGCGACGGTGACGGCATCATCGATGGCTATTACACCGCCGACGGCATCTATCATCCCAATGCCGTGCCGGCCTATAATCCGCCGCCCACCCCGACGCGCAAGGGGGAACGGGGCTGATCGCTTCGTTTCGGGGAATGCGCGCAAGTCGCATTCCCCATTATCTGATCCTTGCGGCCGCGCTCTGCGCCGGCCCGGTCCATGCTGCCCCCGCCGGCAAGTCGCCCCCCAGGGCCGCGCCGTCCGGCCCGGCCGGAGAGGCCGTCGCGCTCGCCATCCGGGATCAGGCGGGCGGCGCGGTCAAGAGCTTCTATGCGGATCGCGGCTTTCGGCCGCTCTGGGCAGCGGGCGGCAGGATCGGCCGGTCCGCCGACACGCTTATCGGCTATCTCCGATCGGCCCATGCCGATGGATTGCGGCCGTCCTCTTACAATATCGATGAACTGAGCCGGGCCGTCGCGGCGGCGCGCGGCGGCGATGCGCGCGCGATCGCGCGCGCCGAACTCGATTTGTCCGCGGCCTTTGCGCGCTATGTCCAGGATCAGCGCCGCTCGGGCGTTCGCATGACCTATGCCGATCGCCGGCTCAAGCCGAAACGGCTCGGCGCCGAAACCGTGTTGCGCGCGGCGAGCTTTCCCAAGTCGCTCGACGATTATGTCGCCGATATGGGCTGGATGAGCGCGCAATATGTCGGGCTCCGCGCCCTGGCCTTGCGCGCCGAGAAACAGGGGCTGGCAGGCGACAGGCTGGCGCGCCTCCATCTCAATCTCGATCGCGCCCGGCTGCTGCCCGGCCCCTATACGCGCCATATCGTCGTCGATGCCTCGTCGGGGCGGCTCTGGTATTATGAACTGGGCAGGCAGGTGGGCACAATGCGCGTCGTCGTCGGCGCGAAGGAAACGCAGACGCCGATGCTGGTGGGCACGCTGCAATGGGCGGTGCTCAATCCCTATTGGAACATCCCGACCTATCTCGCGCGCAACAGCATCGCGCCAAAGGTGCTTGCCGGCCGTTCGCTCGCGGCGCAGCGCATCGAGGCGCTGTCGGGCTGGAGCGCCGACGCACGCCGGATTCCGGCGTCCGAGATCGATTGGGACGCGGTGGCGTCGGGCAAGCGCGAAGTGCGGTTGCGCGAATTGCCGGGCGGCGCCAATTCGATGGGGCGCGTCAAGTTCATGTTCCCCAATGACGAAGGCATCTATCTGCACGACACGCCGGCGCGCGACTTGCTGAAGAAGGAGGATCGGCACTTCAGCAATGGCTGCATCCGCCTGGAAAATGCGGCCGAACTGGGAAAATGGCTGCTCCGTAAACCGCTTTCCGCGGCATCGAAGCAGCCCGAACAGGCGGTGCCGCTGCCCGTGCCGGTTCCGGTCTACCTCACCTATATCACCGCCGCCGCCACCGATAAGGGCATCGCCTTTCGATCCGACATATATGGCAGGGACGATTAGAGCGGGCTGCGCGAAATATGAAATCGCGCGGCCCGCTCCGGATATTCGTGATCGCATCGTTTTCGCGGAAAACCGGTTCCCGCTTTTCCGCACGATGGCCTAGCGTCGCTCGATACGGCACCTGTCGAACAGGCGCGTCATGCCAAGCAGCGCGTCCATATAGGGCGTGGGAATGCCTGCCTGGGCGCCGATGGCGCGGGGCGCGCCGAGCAGCGCCTCGATCTCGATATCCCGGCCGGCCTCGACGTCCTGGAGCATCGAGGTCTTGAACGCGCCCAGCTTGCGCGTCACCAGCATGCGATCCTCGCCGCTTTCGGTGATCGGGCAGCCGATCGCGGCGCCGATCGCCGCGGCTTCGGCCATGATGCGCAGCGTGAAGGCGGCGACCAGCTCGTCGTCGAGGATCCGGTCCGCCGTCGCACGGGTTAGCGCCGAAATGGGGTTCATCGTCATGTTGCCCCATAATTTGTACCAGATGTCCTGCTGGATCCGTTCGCTCACGCTCACGTCCAGCAGCGCATCCCGGAACAATGCGGAGACGCGCTCTAGACGGCCGGTGACGGCGTGCGAAGGTTCGCCCAGGATAAGCCCCTTGCCGAAATGCCGGCGGATCACACCCGGTTCGATGGTCGAGCAGGATGCATGCACGACGCAGCCGATCACCTGATCGGCCGGCAGCGCCGCGCCGATGCTGCCCTCGGGATCGAGCGAGGCTGGGCGGAGGTCGGGGCGGTCGTCCAGGAACCACCAGGGCACGCCGTTGAGCATCGGCACGATGATGGTGTCGCGGCTGATCAGCGGGCGGGCGGCTTGCGCGGCTTCGCGAAGCGCCGGGGCCTTGACCGCGATCACCAGCAGTTCCTGCGGGCCGAGTTCGGCGGCGTTCGCGGAGGCTGCCACCCGGGGCGCGATCTGCCCACTCTCCTGATCGAGGATCAGGCCGTTCGCGCGAACGGCCTCCAAGGTTGCGCCCCGCGCCAGCACCGATACCGGCGATCCGGCCGCAGCCAGCGCCGCGCCGATCCATCCGCCGATTGCGCCGGCGCCCACGATTCCGACCTTCATTGCCTGTCCTTCGCCATGATCGCCGCGCCATAGCAGGCCTGAGGTGGCGGCGCGATGCATCGGATAAGCGGATGGACGGGCCTGTCTGGTGTTATCCGGAAAAGGGAAGCCTTGGAAATCCGTCGAAAATACCACCCAAAATGAGTTGCAAAAATAACCGAAAATCCAACCGTTTTGAATAATACTTTGGATGTATCTATAAAGTAAGCTTCCCGGTTCAACTTGGTTCAATAATGAATATTTAACCGTTCTTATCTATCGATGTGTCTATGATTTGCTGAAGTATTTGGTTTGTCGGGTTCTTCTGTTCTTCGCCTGGCATTTGCCGGCAAATATGGGCGGTGTTTCGATGGAGAGGTTTATGAACGTGAAATCCATATCGGTAGCATGCGCAATGGTCGCGGTCGCGACGGGCACGGCGGCGCGGGCCGATGTCACCGGCAGCGTCGACGCGACGATCACGCTGACCAGCGGTTGCATCATCAACGAGCAGCTGACCAATAACGGCGCCAGCAACAGCGATTTCGGCACGATCGATTTCGGATCGCGCAACAGTCTGTTCACTTCGGCGGACGGAGAGGCGGTCGGCAGCGGTACGGGCATCGCGATCCAGTGCACGCCGGGCATCACGCCATCGCTTACATTCGGCGCCGGCCAGAATGACGGCCAGGGCACGGGTTCGGGCAATCGTGCGATGGCGCATGCGACGGAATCGGGCCAATATGTGAAATATGGCCTCTATTCCGATGCCGGTCGCAACACGCTGATCGCGATCGACGGCAGTCTGGCGCTGGCCAGTGACGGCAGCGCGCAGGTCATCCGCGTCTATGGCCGCGCCTATGGTGCGGCGGGGCTCGTCGCCGGCAACTATTCCGATATGGTGCTCGTCACGCTCGAGCTTTGACGAAGGGGCGGGGCCGTGGCGCGGATCGTCGTTGCCGGTGTCGGTGCCTTGCTGGCAGCCGCGGCGACGATCCCGTCCGGGCCGGCCCGCGCTGAAACGGGCAAGTCCTTCGAAGTGGCCGCGACGATCCAGCGGGGGTGCCTGATCGAAGGGCCTGGGGCGGGATCGGGAGCGTTCGGGCATCTCGATTTCGGCACGGTCTCCGCATTCACGAGCGGAATGCGTTCGGCGAGCGTGACCTCCAACCAGACGATCACGCTGCGCTGCACGCCGGAAACCGATCTGCACATGTCGGTGGATGCCGGAACGCATCTCTCCGGCGGCGTGCGGAACCTGCAGCGCGGCAGCGATGTCGCCGGTCGCATCGGGTACACGCTCTATTCCAACGCGGGCTACACCGATGTGATCGCGCCGGGAGCGTCGATCGGCATCACCGTCGATGCGACCAACTATACCGACATTCGGCTGCCGATCTTCGGTCGGTTGACGCTTTCGGGCCTGCGACCGGCGGGCGTTTACGGGGATGTGCTGACCGTCACGCTGAGTTGGTGAGATTTTGGGGAGGGGACCATCATGCGGCATTGCATCATTCCGGTCGCACGGTTGCTGGCATCGCTCGGTGCGATGCTGCCCGGTGCGGCGATCGCCCAGGCGGGGGCCGTGCTGATCTGGCCGGTCGATCCGGCGATAGAGGCCACGCAGCGCGCGACCGCGCTCTGGCTGGAGAATCCGGGAAAAGCGCCGATCCAGCTTCAGGTGCGGGTGTTCGGCTGGCAGCAGTCCGACGCGGGCGATCACTATGTCGCGCAGAATGAAGTGATCGGTACGCCGCCCATGGTTCGGATCGAGCCGGGGCAGCGCCAGCTTGTCCGCCTGACCCGCACCACGCCGGCGCCTGCCGGCACGGAGGTCGCCTATCGCGTCATCGTCGACGAGATTCCCTTGCCGACCGCGGTCGCCGATCGGGCGGACGCCGCGCGAATCCAGTTCCGGATGCGCTACGCCATCCCGCTCTTCTCCTATGGTGATGGACGGTCGCGGCCCAAGCCGGCGGGCGGCGCGTCGGCGGGAGCGCCGGCACAGGCGCTTGGCTGGCGCATCGTCTCCGAAGGCGGAAAGCGGTTCCTGGAAATGCACAATGCCGGGCAGACGCATGTCCGCCTCGTCAATGTCAGCTTCGAAGCGGACAAGAAGCCGTTCGCGCCGGGTCTGCTCGGCTATGTGCTGGCGGGCGCTACCATGCGCTGGCCATTGCCCGAAGGCGCGGGCAATGGCGTGCTCCGATTGAGCGTGAATGGCGAGGCCGTCACCATGGGCGCGGTCTCGGGTGACTGACGCGATGCCGTCGCGATATCCGCCATCATGCCCATGCGGGGCCGGCGTCGGCCGGTGATGCGTCGTGCGATCCGTTCCTTCAGCGCGGGCGCGCAGGGTGCGGATGCTGCACGGTTTTCTGGCGGCATTCGCCGCGCTGACGGCATCGCCGCTCATGGCTTCGTCCGGCCGGTTCGACGGCATTCCCGCAGCGGATGATCGCATGCCCGCCGCGCAGACGCTTCAGCTCGAACTGGTCGTGAACGGCGTTCCCTCGGGCGTGATCGTCCCGGTCACGCTCGGCCAGGGGCGTTGCGAAATGGCGGCATCGGATCTGGTCGCGGCGGGCGTCATGCTTCCCGCCGGTCTGTCGGGCACCATAGAAATTGCCGCGCTCGATGGAGTCGCGGTCGATTATGATCAGTCCAATCAGCGCCTCAGGCTCGATGTGCCCAGCACCTGGTTGCCGCATCAGTCGGTCGGCGGCGGGGGCACGGCGCGTGTCCGGCCGCAAAGCAGCTTTGGCGTGGTGCTCAACTATGATCTCAATTTCGTCGATACCGCCGATCGCGCGCCGCGCGCCGTGGCATGGGGCGAAGCGCGGATGTTCGGCGATTTCGGGCAGGTGTCGCTGACCGGGGCGGTGCAGGGCGGGCACGTGATCCGCTACGATCTCAACTGGAGCCATTCCGACGACGAACGCATGATCACCTATGAAGCCGGCGATTTTGTGACGCGCAGCCTGCCCGGCAATCGGCCCGTACGCATGGCGGGAATCCAGATTTCGCGCGACTTCTCGGTGCGGCCCGATGTGATCACCTATCCCTTGCCCGAATTCGCGGGCGATGCGCGGTTGCCGTCGGCGGTCGATCTGCTCATCGACGGTTATCGCGCGGCCGGCGGGCAGGTCGCCCCCGGCGCGTTCGCGATCGGCGCGATGCCGGGCCTGAACGGCGCGGGGCAGGCGACGCTGGCGGTCACCGACATGCTCGGCCGGCGGGTCACCACCACCATCCCCTTTTATGTCAGCAACGACCTGCTTCGCCCCGGCCTGCTCGATTTTTCGGGATCGGCCGGTGTGCTGCGTCGCAATTACGGCCGCCGGAACTTCGACTATGGCCTTGCCGCCGCGACCGCAGCCCTGCGCTACGGCGTTTCGCGCCTGATCACGGTGGAAGGATCCGCCGAGGCCGGCAGCGGCTTCGCCTCGGCGAGCCTCGGTGCGCTCGTCCAGCTCGGCAATGCGGGCGTCGTCAATGCCGGCTATGCGGTGAGCGACGATCATGGCGAAACCGGTGACCGGTTGACGCTGGGTTATCAATATCGCGCGCGGCGCTTCGGTTTCGCGGCGAGCCATGTCCGCGAAAGCGATGGGTTTTCGGACCTTTCCAGCATCGGCGATCGCCATGCCGCGCGCACGACGACGATTGTCGCGACCAGCCTGTCGAGCGATGCGCTCGGCAATTTCGGCGCCAGCTATGTCGAGACCAGCGATCGGCGCGGGCAGGATCTGGGGCTGGCCAGCGGATCCTGGTCCATGTCTCTCGCCCGTGGCGTCACCCTGTTCACATCGGGCACCTACGAGGTTCGCCGCCGCCAATGGTCCGGCGCGCTCAACCTGATCCTGCCGCTGGGCGGCAGTCGCGGAACGGCGGCGACGAGCGTGGCGCGCGAAGCGCGGGGCGCCACCACGTTGCGTGCCGATTACGGCCGCGCCATCCCGGCGAGCGGTGGCCTGGGCGGTAACGCCATGCTGGCGCGCGCATCGGATACCGGGCTTTATGGTTCCGGTGAACTGGCATGGCGCAGCGCCGCGATGGAAGTGCGCGGCGGCGCCTATGGCCGCCGTGGCAACATCACGCGCTGGGCGGGTGTCAGCGGATCGGTGGTCGCGATCGGGAACGATGTATTGCTCGCCAATCGCATCGCCGATTCCTTCGTGCTGGTGAACACTGGCGGGCGGGCGGGCGTGCCGGTCCGCTACGAGAACCAGCTTGTCGGCCGCAGCGGTGGTGACGGGCATGTGCTGGTGCCCTGGGTGCCGGCCTATTATGCCGGGCGCTACTCGATCGATCCGTTCGATCTGCCGACCAATGTCGCGGTTCCGGTCGTGGAAAAGAGCGTCGCGGTGGCGCGCGGCAGCGGTCTGGTGCTGAATTTCGACCTCAGGGAGATGCGGTCCGGCCGGGTCACCTTGATCGATGCGCAGGGCGTTCCGCTGCCCGTCGGTGCCATCGCGTCGATCAACGCCGGCCCCGCGCTGGCGATCGGCTGGGACGGTTTCCTGTTCGTCGAGACGCTCGAGGATATCAATGCCGCCATCGTCACCTTGCCGGACGGAGGGCGCTGCACCGCCGAATTCGCGGCGCCGCCGCCGGGCGCGGAAGATGCGATGATCGGGCCGGTCGCATGCCGCTGATCCGTACGCTCCTGGCCATGCTGGCCTGCGCCGTTGCGCTGTTGGCGGGGCGCGCGCATGCGCAGACTTTCGGTTCCTGCACCGTCGCGACCGCAAGCTCGACGCTGGGGCCGGCGGGATCGTTTACGGTCGCCAGCACCGCCCAGCAGGGCAGCGGATCGAGCGGGCTGGGCTGCAGCGCGATTTCGGTGGCGACCAATTCCTATCTGAAGGTGAAACTCGAAAGCTCCACCTTCACCCTGACGGGGCCCGGGGGGCGGACCGTTCCCTTCATCGTATCGGCGGCGCCGAACGGCACCGCGATCACCACGGGCGCCGAGGCCGATTTCTCGAGCTTCGATCTGCTCAACCTGTTCAGCGGACCGGGCGGGACGGTGCCGCTCTACTTTCGAACGACGCCGACCGGCGGGCTGGCGTCGGGCACCTATCAGGGCAGCGTCAACCTGCGCTGGTATTTCTCGGTCTGCACGCTCGGCGTCGCGGTCTGCCTGGCGCTTTCCGAAAGCCCCGGCTTCGTGCGGCCCGGCCTGTTCACCACTTTGGCCTGGGGGGCGGGCGTGCCGGTGACCATCAACGTCTCGCTCACCGTCGACAAGGACTGCGCCATCACCGCGCCCGATGTCGATTTCGGTACGGTGGCGCTGGTGTCGCAGTTCACGCCGAAAACCCGCACCATCTCGATCCGGTGCAGCGCGGATGCGAGCTACACCGTGGGCCTGAGCAATGGCGATAATTATGCGGGCGGCTCGCGGCGCATGAAGCTGGGCGGCAATTACCTTCGCTACGAGCTCTATCAGGGCACCAGCGGCTCGACGCGCTGGGGCCCCAGCGGCGGCGAGCGACGGAGCAGCGGTGCGGCGGATAGCAATCCGGGCATCCATGACGGCAGCACGCTTCAGGGGTTCACCTATCGCGCGATCGTCGATCCCGGGCAGGCGACGCCGGTAGCGGGGCGCTACGCCGATAGCGTCCTTGTCGACGTGGTGTTCTAGACTCGGTCCGGTTCAGATTGAACCGGACCGAGTCCGACGTCTTCTGATGTGTCGCGGTTCCCGAGCCGGCAGGTGAGGCCACCTGCCTTGGAACCACTCTAGCTCCGCGCACCCGCGATGCTGGCTGCAACCGCTTCCGCCACCTTGATGCCGTCGATCGCGGCGGAGAGGATGCCGCCGGCATAGCCGGCGCCTTCGCCCGCTGGGAACAGCCGCTCGACATTGAGACTCTGGAGATCCTTGCCGCGCGTGATGCGGATGGGGGAGGAGGTCCGCGTCTCCACCCCGGTCATCACCGCATCGGGATCGTCGTAGCGCGGCAACTGGCGGCCGAAGACCGGCAGCGCCTCGCGCAGCGCCGCGATCGCGAAATCGGGCAGGCATGAAGACAGGTCGGTCATGGTGACGCCCGGCTTGTACGACGGGATCACGCTACCCAGTTCGGTCGATGCCCGCCCGGCCAGGAAATCGCCGACGCGCTGGCCGGGCGCGTGATAGGACGAGCCGCCCGCGACATAGGCGAGCGATTCCCAGTGGCGCTGGAAGGCGATGCCGGCCAGCGGGCCGTCCGGATAGTCGCGCGCGGGATCGATCGCCACGACCAGCCCGGAATTGGCGTTGAATTCGGCGCGCGAATATTGGCTCATGCCGTTGGTGACGACGCGGCCCGGCTCGGACGTCGCGGCGACCACGCGCCCGCCCGGGCACATGCAGAAGCTGTAGACCGTCCGGCCATTGGCGCAGTGATGCGACAGGCTGTAGGCGGCGGCGCCGAGATCGGGATGGCCCGCGCAGCGGCCATAGCGGGCCTGGTCGATCCAGGATTGCGGATGCTCGATGCGCACGCCGATCGAGAAGGGCTTGGCCTCGATATGGACGCCGCGTGCGTGCAGCATCTCGAAGGTCGGCCGCGCGCTATGGCCGACCGCGAGCACGACATGGTCGGCCTCCAGGAAATCGCCGCCGGCCAGATGCAGGCCGCGCAGCCGCGCCTTGCCGTCCGGTGCCCGGTCCAGTTCGATATCGTCGACGCGCGTCTGCCAGCGATATTCGCCGCCCAGCTCCTCGATTGTCTTGCGGATGCTCTCGACCATGGAGACGAGGCGGAAGGTGCCGATATGCGGATGCGCCTCGGTCAATATGTCTTCGGGCGCCCCCGCTTTCACGAATTCCTCGAGCACCTTGCGGCCCAGGAAGCGTGGATCCTTGATCCGGCAATAAAGCTTGCCGTCGGAAAAGGTGCCGGCGCCGCCCTCGCCGAACTGCACGTTGGAGTCCGGATTGAGCTCGGCGCGGCGCCACAGCCCCCAGGTATCGCGCGTGCGTTCGCGCACCACCTTGCCGCGATCGAGGATGATCGGGCGGAATCCGGCCTGCGCCAGGATCAGCCCGGCGAACAGTCCGCAGGGGCCGGCGCCAACCACCACCGGGCGCAGGCCGGACCAGCCGGCGGGCGCGATCACGGGCGCGCGATAATGCGTGTCCGGCGTCGGGCGCAGGTTATGATCATTCGCTAAGCGCGCGAGCACTGCCGCTTCGTCGGCCAGTGTCAGGTCGAGCGTATAGACGAGCTGGATCTCGCCGCGGCGGCGCGCGTCATTGCCGCGCCGCACCAGTTCGAAACCCAAAAGCTCTTCGGGCGCGATGTCGAGCCGCCGGCAGATGGCGGCGGGCATCGCATCCGCTTCATGGTCGAGCGGCAGGGACAGTCCGGAAAGGCGAAGCATGCGCGGCTCCTACCGGCAAATCGCCGCCGCGCCAATCGGCTGTGGCGGTTATCGGACCGGCCGGCCGTCGCGATCGACCGCGACCATCGTGAAGATCGCCGATGCCGCCCGTCGGCGTTCTCCGGTCAACAGCGCCTCGGCCGAGAGCTCGACGCCGATGCGCACCGAACTCCGCCCTGTCATCTTCACCTCTGCGGCCAGCTCGACCATTTCGCCTTCGTGGATGGCCGAGGTGAAATCGACGCGTTCGGAAGCCGCCATCACCATCACCGCGCGCTTGTGCCGGGTGGAGGCGATGAAGGCGGCCTTGCCCATCATCTTCAGCGCATCGCCGCCATAAAGCGTGCCGTAATGATTGGTCTGCGGCGGAAACACCATGTCGACCATCCTGAGCCGGCCGTCATCGGCGGGCTCCGCTGATACGAAACCAAGCGGCGGCAGCGGAAGGCACGTGTCCGGCCCCTTTGCCGCGACCAGCGTGAAGCGCCCGCGCGTGCACAGCCGGCGCTCGCCGCTGATCGGCGCTTCGGCGACCAGCGAAACCTCGACGTCGAGCGAGGCGTTGCCGACGCGGACGACCTGCCCGGTCGCTTCGATCATCTCCCCGGCGCGAGCGGGCGCCGCGAAATCGATCTTCTCCGAAGACGCGGTGACGAACGGCGCCCGGCCGTGGCGCGAGGCGGCGAGGAACGCCAGTTTGTCCATATGCGCGAGCGCCACGCCGCCGAACAGCGTGCCATGATGGTTGGTGTCGCCCGGAAAGACCATGTCGATCAGGCGGACGGTGCCGGCGGCGTGGCGGGTCATCGCGTCAGCCCTCCGCCGCCAGATCGGCGCGCAATGTGCGGGCGGCGGCGACCATCGCCGCGATCGCCGGGCGCACCTCCTCCCATGTGCGGGTCTTCAGGCCGCAATCGGGATTCACCCAGAGCTGGTCGGGGGCAAGGTGCCGCCGCGCCATGCGCATCAGCGCCACCATTTCCGCCTCGCCGGGCACGCGCGGCGCATGGATGTCGTAGACGCCCGGGCCGATCGCGGCGGGATAGCGATAGCGGGCAAAGCCTTCGAGCAATTCCATCTGCGAGCGCGCGGTCTCGATCGAGATCACATCGGCGTCCATCGCGCCGATCGAGGGCAGGATGTCGTTGAATTCCGAATAGCACATATGGGTGTGGATCTGCGTCGCATCGTCGGCCCCGGCGGCGGCAAGCCGGAAACATGCCACCGCCCAGTCGAGATAGGCCTGCCAGTCGCGCCGGCGCAGCGGCAGGCCTTCGCGCAGAGCCGCCTCGTCGATCTGGATCGCCTGCGCGCCGGCCTTTTCCAGGTCGAGCACCTCATCGCGGATGGCGAGCGCGATCTGCCGGCACGACGCTTCGCGCGGCTGGTCGTCGCGCACGAACGACCAGTTGAGGATGGTGACGGGGCCGGTGAGCATGCCCTTGACCGGCTTGTCGGTCAGCCCCTGGGCATGGCGCCACCAATCGACGGTCATCGCCCTGGGCCGCGACACGTCGCCATACAGAATCGGCGGGCGCACGCAGCGCGAACCATAGCTCTGCACCCAGCCATTGGCGGTGAAGGCGAATCCCGACAATTGCTCGCCGAAATATTGCACCATGTCGTTACGTTCGAACTCGCCATGGACAAGCATGTCGAGCCCGGCCTCTTCCTGCCAGCGGATCGCGCGTTCGGTCTCCTCCCGCAGGAATTGCCGATAGGCGTCCGTATCCAGCCGGCCGCGGCCATGTTCGGCACGGGCATGGCGCACGTCCGCCGTCTGCGGGAAGGATCCGATGGTCGTGGTGGGGAAGGCGGGCAGGCCGAGCGCCGCCTGTTGCTGTCCGCGCCGCGCCGCGTGACCGGAACGGCGGTCATGCATGGCGGGGGTGATCGCGGCGATCCGCGCGGCGACCTGTGCGTCATGGATCCTGGGCGATGCGCGGCGCAGCACGGCGGCCTGGGTGGAGGCGGCGAGCTCCGCCGCGACGCTTGCGCGTCCGTCGACCAATGCGCGATTGAGGATGGCGAGTTCCTCCAGCTTCTGTACGGCGAAGGCCAGCCATTGTTTCACTTCGTCGTCCAGCTTGTGCTCCAGCGCGAGATCGACGGGCACGTGCAGCAGCGAGCAGGATGGTGCGATGACGATGTCGCGCATCGCGGCAACGGGCTCGAGCCGGTCGAGCAAAGCCTCCAGGTCGGCGCGCCAGATATTGCGGCCGTCGATCACCCCCAGCGACAGCAGCAGCGATCGGGGCGCGGCTTTCAGCAGCGGCGCCAGTTGGTGCGGCGCGCGGACCAGATCGACATGCAGGCCGGAGACCGGCAGCGAGGCGGCGAAGGACAGAGTGTCGTCGAGCCCGCCGAAATAGGTGGTCAGCATCAGTTTCGGCCCGGAACGGGCGAGCCGGGCATAGGCGCGGGTGAAGGCGCGGCGCTGGCGATCGTCGAGATCGGTGACGAGGATCGGTTCGTCGATCTGCACCCAGTCCGCGCCCGCCAGGGCGAGCTGGCCCAGGATCACGCCGTACAGGCCCAGTATCTCGTCGAGGCGGTCGAACGGATCCAGGCCATGGCCTTTCGCCAGGCTCAGCCATGTCACCGGCCCGACGATCACCGGGCGCGTTTCATAACCCTGGGCCTTCGCTTCGCGATACTCTTCGACCGCCTTCAAACGGCCGAGCGCGAGCCGCTGTCCGGCATGGAGTTCCGGCACCAGGAAATGATAATTGGTATCGAACCATTTGGTCATTTCGCACGCCGTCAGGCTGGCATGCGCATGGCTGCAGCCGCTCTCTTCCCCGGCCGTGCCGCGCGCCATCGCGAAATAGGTGGCGAGGCCGGCCTCACCGTCGGCCGCGCCGTAACGTGCCGGGATCGCGCCGAGCATCAGGCTCATGTCGAGCATGTGATCGTAGAGCGAGAAATCGTTGGATGGCAGCCAGTCGATGCCCAGCGCCTTCTGGCGAGCCCATGTGGCGGTGCGCAGTCCGGATGCGGCCTCGTGCAATTCGGTTTCGCCGGACTGTCCGGACCAATATCGCTCCAGCGCGAATTTGAGCTCGCGGCGCGGGCCGATGCGCGGAAAACCAAGCGAGGCAATCGTAACGGTCATGTCTTCTTCCCCGAAGTGGGGCGGAGGGCCATCGGACCGGACACGTGCGCGCACGGCACGGCTGACCCGGCTGTGGACGCGCAAGCGGCCAGACCGGGCACCCCGCCGGTGGACGTTATCGCGTCGAAGGCAGGTCTCCTGGCTTGCGGGTCAGCGCGGACGGCCTGGCCTTCCCGGCGGCCGAAGCCGCCAGTGACACGTGATGACCGCCGCTCGCCGCTTACAGTTGCGGGGGCAGCACCGGATTTTCACCGGTTTCCCGTCTTAGCTCCGGCGCGGATATGCCCGACCGAAGAACCTCGACCCCATCAGCATCGCCTGTGGCGGCGCATTCGTCAAGTATGATATAAAGATTTCTTTATATAAGGCGTATATTGATCCGATATTCCGGTGGATATCGAGATACTGCATGACGCGGAAATGGCGATCTTCCGGCCGCCCGGAAGATCGCCATTCCTTCATCGTCACAGCTGGTCGCGGCGCGATGCCGCGCCCTTTCTCAGCTCGTGAAATCGAGCTGAACCACCTTGCTCGGCGTTGCACGGCAATAGATCGGCACGTCGCGGTCGCCATCGGGATAGGTCGCGACCAGCTCGGCCGCGAAGCGCCAGCCGCCATTGCCCGGCTCGATGCTTCTCAGACGGTCGAAGCGCAGCCGCGTTCCACCCGTCGCGCCGATCTGGCGCGAGGCTTCGAACAGGCAGGTCTGCATCGACGGCCTGGCTTCCGCCGGCAGCGAGGAGAGATCGGCGGAGATCGCGGCGGGCGGGCCCGGCGGATAGCTGGGCGGCGTTTCGGGCGCGGCAGTTTCGGCGGGCTTGTCGGCCTTCTTGTTCTTGCTGGCGAGCAAGGCGACCAGCCCGGCCGCCACGGCGACGCCGCCGATGATCAGCCCGGTGCTGGGGCCCTTGTCGCGGTCTTTGTCCCAATCAGGCCGGCCGTCGTCCCATCCGCCGCCCCAATTATTGCCATAGCCGTAAGCGAACGTGCCCCGGCAGTTGCGCGACACCCAGATCGAGCGGCGATCATAACCCCAGGTCCGTCCCTGGACACAATTGCCGCTGCCGCGCGTCAGCAGCACCACGCGGTTCTCGGTGCGCGCATCGCAGCGCTTCATCCGGTTGTTGCGCGATTCACACACGATCCGTCCGGCATAGCCACGGTTCCGGTCATAGCCGGGATTGGGACGCGGCGGCTGGATTTCCGGCCGGCCGGGAACGGGATGCGGCAGTGGCACCGGGCGATCGGGAACCGGCTGGGGCAGGGGCACCGGGCGACGATCCGATGGCCTGCTTTGCGCCATCAGCGGCGTAATGCTCTGTGCCGTCAGTGCGGTTGAAAGAAGGATTGTGCCGAAGATCCGCTTCATGTCGCGTCCTCTCTTGCTCGAAAACGATCCCCTTCGATCGTTTCGGTGGCAGCATAACCCGAATGCCGGGACCGCACAGCACGAATCGCGATGAATAATGCGTCAAGATTTCAGGCTGTTGCGGGCAACCCGACGCACCATGTTGCAGAGCGGATCGATTGCGAGGATAGGAATGGCATGTCGGATACCATCGACGGCGAAGCCGCGCGGCGCTGGCTGCTCCGTTCCAAGCTCGATCTGCCGCGCAACAATGTCTGGCTCGTCGGCCGGCCACGGCTGTCGTCACGGATGGACGGATGGCTCGGCCTGGATCTCGCCACCGTCGTCGCGCCCGCGGGTTATGCCAAGTCGACCACCGTCGCCGAATGGTGCCGTGGCGCGCGCGATCGTGGCGCCGCCGTCGCCTGGCTGACGCTCGACGAGGGCGACGCCGACCCCTCGCAATTCCTGTCCTATGTCATCGCGTCGTTGTCCTCCGCCGGGCTCGATCTCGAATGGCTGGAGGCCGGCGCCGAAGAGGGATTCCTCGCCAGCGGAATCCCTTCGGTGATGTCGGCCATGCTCGACGCGGTCGCGCGTTTCGGCCAGCCCGTGCTGCTGGTGCTCGACGATTATCACCGGCTTGCCTCGCCTGCGGTCGATGCGGTGATGAAGGCGATGCTGCACGCGATGCCGCGCAACATGACGATCGTTGCGGCGTCGCGGACCGCGCTGCCCTTCGATGTCGCGCATCTTCTGGCGGCCGGCCGCGCCGATGAACTGACGAGCGAAGCGCTGCGCTTCACCGCCGAGGAACTGGCCGCCGTCTTCGAACGTCCGATCGGCTCGGAAACGCTGGAGATCCTGCTCGAGCGTACCGAGGGCTGGCCCGTCGCCGTCCAGCTCGCCAAGCTGCTGGTCGGCGACGATCTCGACAATAGCCGCATCGCGCGTTTCAACGGCGGTTCGGGTCATATCGCCACCTATCTGGCGGATCAGATCGTCGGTGATCTCGATCCCGACCTCCAGTCCTTCCTGTTGATGACCGCGCCGCTCGAGCATTTCAACGACGAGCTCGCCGCCGCCGTCACCGGACGTGACGACAGCATGCGGACGATCGCGCGGCTCGAACCCCTGGGGGCGCTCATCGTGCCCCTGAACGAGGGCGGCGCCGGCTATCGCTATCATCACCTGTTCGCCGAATATCTGCGCAACGAATTGCGCCGGCGGCATGGCGAGGTGGTGGTGCGCGACGTCCATCGGCGCGCGTCGCTCTGGTACGAGCGCAACGGCTATATGTCCGATGCGGTGCGGCACGCCCGGCTCGCCGACGATTATGATCGTTGCGCGCGACTGATCGAGGGTGCCGGCGGCTGGGAACTGATCCTGTTCGGCGGAATCGGCTATCTGCGCGGCCTGTTGCAGCAATTGCCCGAGCCTGTCGTCCAGGCCTATCCGCGGATCTCGGTCGCCAAATCCTATTCCTGCCTCAAGGACGGGTTGCTGCAACAGGCGCGCGCCTTTTTCGACATCGCGGCGCACACGCACGAGGCCGCCCGGTCGGGCGATGCCGCGCTCGAACGCGATCTGCTCAACGTCGGCGCGCTGCTCACCGTCTATGAGGATCATCATATCGACGGCGACGGCGTGGCCCGGCTCGACGCCGGGCTGGCCCGGATCGCACCCAACGATCCCGTCACCCGTTCGATCCTGTCGTGCCAGCTCGTCGTCTATGAACTCGCGCTCGGGCGGTTCGACGCCGCCGATCGCCGCGCCCAGCAGACCATGCGCATGATGCGGCAGGCGCGCACCGTGCTGGGGCTCAATTATTGCTTCCTCCATGCCGGCCTGGCGGCGATGTATCAGGGGCGGCTGAAGGCGGCGGAGGCGCATTTCAGCGTCGCGCGGCGGATGGCGGAGGAGAATTTCGCCTTCGATCCCGGATTGCGCGCGCTGTCGCGATTGCTCGCCACCTGCCAGCGTTTCTGGGCGGGCGAGGAACCGGACGTGCCGCCCGAACAGCTTCGCGCCGACCTGGATCAGGTGGAGGGTTTCGACGGCTGGGTCGATATCTATTATGTCGCCTTGACCGTCGAGCATTTCCAGTTGCGTGACCATGACGCGGCGATCGAACGCGCGCGGCGGATCGCGCAGGTGCGCGGGCTGGAACGGCTCGACCGGCTGGCCGACGCGCTGGTGCTGATGGAGGCCGGCCATGCGGACAGGATGTCGGTGGCGATGCGGCTGCGGCAGGATCTGCCCGACGGATGCTGGGAACAGGATCGCTTCCGCTGGCTCGTCTATGCGGAAAGCCGGCTGGCGCTGGCGGCGCATTTCGCGGCGATCGATCGTGCGCGCGCGATCGCGATGCTGGGTGACGGGCTGCGCTGCGCGCGCGGCACCGGTGCGTTGCTGCATGTGCTGCGCATGTTGATCGCGCGGGCGCAGCTTCTCGATCTCTCCGGCGATCGGCCGCGCGCGATCGAGGATATGATCGAGGCCCTGACGCTCGCCGCCTATGACACCGCCTATGGCGCCTTTCTGGAGAATCGCGGTTCGCTGCCGCTGCTCCGCGCCGTGGTGCGCCATGCGCAGGATTCCTATGTCGACATATTGGTCGTCGATTTCGCGTCCAACATCGTCGCCCGGCTGGCGCGGGTGAACGAGGATCGCGGGGAAGCGGGGCTCTCCCTGCGCGAGCGCGAGGTGCTGGAGGAACTGGCGCAGGGGCGGTCGAACAAGGAGATCGCCCGTCTGCTCGACATGACCGAGCATACGGTGAAGTTCCATCTGAAGAATCTGTTCGCCAAGCTGGATGTCGCCCGCCGCACCCAGGCGGTCGCGCGCGCGCGCGAACTCGGCCTGATCTGACACCCTGACCGTTGGTTTCGAGTGCAGGTTCGAGCCTGCCGAGAACCGAAGTCGAGAAGGCGGCGGCGTCGAGCCCTTCTCGGCGGACGCGTCTCGACAGGCTCGACGCTTCTCGAAGCGAGAGGGCCGGGGTGAGGTCAGCCAGGCAAGACCTACCCGTTCGAGTAGGTTTTGGCGGGCACCGCCGCCCAGCCTAGCCGAATCCCGCCTGCGGCTATGCTTCGCGGCGATTGTTTCCCGACACCGCCTGCCCGACACGAAGGGGGTCAAGAACATTCGACCCGTCCGGGGCCAATGCCCCGAAGACGGCGCGACAGCCCGAGGGGGGACGAGATGATGATTTCGGTCAAACGGAAACTGGCGACAGGCGCGGCCCTGGCATGCATGGCCATCGTGCAATCGGCCTGGGCGCAGGATACCGGGGCGCAGGAAGCGCAGGGCGAGACCATGGGCGTCGAGGACATCGTCGTCACCGCGCGCCTCCGCAACGAGAATCTCCAGGACATTCCGCTCGCGGTCACCGCCTTTTCGGAACAGTCGATCGCCGATCGCAAGATCGAAGGGGTGAGCGACTTCCTGTCGGCAACGCCCAATATCTCGATCAACCAGTCGCAGAGCGCGGGCGTTTCCTTCATCACCGTGCGCGGCGTCTCGCAGGTCCGCAACGGCGAGAGCCCGGTCGCGGTCGTCATCGACGGCGTCCAGCAGGTCTCGTCGCGCCAGCTGACCCAGGATCTGTTCGATCTGGAGCGGATCGAAGTGCTGCGCGGCCCGCAGGGCGCGCTCTACGGCCGCAACGCCATCGGCGGTGCGATCGTCATCACCACGAAGAAGCCGAGCGACACGTTCGAAGGTTCGGCGACGCTGGGCTATGGCCGCGGGCAGGATTACCGAGCGCGCGGATCGGTCTCCGGGCCGATCGCCGGCGACGCGCTGCGCTTCCGCGTCGCGGCCAGCTATCGCAATCTCGACGGCTATTACCGCAACACCTATCTCAACCGGAAGGTCGACGGGATCGAGGATCTCAACCTGCGCGGCCAGCTCTTCGCGCAACTGGGTGAGAATTTCACCGCCGATCTCAAGGCGCAATACGGCCGCACCGAAGGCGGCGGCGTCAATTTCCAGTATCAGTCCGCCAAGTTCGATCCGGCGAAACCCTGTTTCCTCGATCCCGCCAATCCGTTCGGCGGGCCGGCGCCCGACGCCGACCGCGTCGTCCGCAGCTTCTGCGCGACCAATCTCGGCCATAATGTCCGCAAGACCGGGCAGGTTTCGCTCAAGCTCGAATATGATGCCGGTTTCGCGACGATCACCAACGTCACCGCCTATGATCGGGTGCAGGAATATGTCGCCGGCGACCAGTTCGCCTATACCGCGAGCGTCGACGTCTTTGGCACCGACGGCACCCAGACCCAGTTCGAGGACATGAAGGCGTGGTCGAACGAACTGCGGATCGCCTCGCGTTCGGATCAGGCCTTTCGCTGGATGGTCGGCGCCTATTATCTCGATACGAAGCGCTTCATCTCGACGACGACGGGCGACGACAATCTGCAGGGGATCGTATCCGTCCGGCGCACGCCGCAATTCACCAACCCGGCGAACCCGACGCTGTCCTTCTTCGCCGACGACAATCACAACCGCGCCTGGGCGGTCTTCGGCAATCTCGCCTATGACGTGACCGACAGGTTCGAACTGTCGGTCGCCGGGCGCTACGACAAGGATCGCCGCCGGCAGACCGTACGCGCGGACCAGACCGGATCGCTCCCGCCCGGCTGCTCGGCGGCGGCGCCCGGCAATTGCATCAAGCGCAACAGCTACGATCTGTTCCAGCCTAAGGTTTCCGCCAAATACCGGGTCAGCGACAATCTGAACCTGTTCGGATCCTGGGGCGTCGGTTTCCGCTCCGGCCAGTTCAACCAGAGCGGCGTCGCCGCGGTCGCGCAGGCGGCGGGCGTCAACGGCGTCTCGGATGTCGTGCAGCAGGAAGAGGCCGAAACCTTCGAGCTGGGCTTCAAGAGCGACCTGTTCGATCGCCGACTGCGCCTGAACGGCACTTTCTACACGACCAAGGACAAGAACCCGCTCTATTTCGTGTTCCTGGGGGCGATCGGCGGGCAGGTGCTGGTCAATATCGATCGCGTGCGCTCGACCGGCTTCGAACTGGAAGCGCAGGCCAAGCTTGCCGAGGGCCTCGATGCCTTCGCCAATTACGGCTATACCCGCAGCCGCATCCGCAAATATTCGGTCGATCCCAGCCTGGTCGGCAACCAGACGCCTTATGTCCCCAAGGACAGCTGGGCCGCGGGGCTGCAATATCGCACCGCGATCACCGACGATTTCGGCCTGTTCGCACGCGCCGATGTCGAACATCATGGCAGGCAGTTCTGGGATCCGGAGAATTCGACGGCGCGCAGCAGCTATGAACTCGCCAATCTCCGCCTCGGCGTCGAGCAGCCCGACGGACGCTGGTCGCTGATCGCCTCGGTCGATAACCTGTTCGACAAGAAATATAATGCGGAATGGGTGCTCGGCGGTTTTGCCCAGCCCGGCCTGCCGCGCACCTGGTCGGTCGATTTCTCGATCAAGTTCTGACGCCTCGGGGGCGGGGACGCCCCAAACGCAAATCGCATCAATCCCGCGCCGGCCCTGTGCCGGCGCGCAGGGAGAGGTTTTGACATGACCGACACGACACGCGTGCTCTGGGTGAACCCGATCGGCAAGCCCGCCTATGACGATCCGATGGGCGCGCTGATGGGCGGGATCAAGCAGCGCGACACCCGGGTCGACGTGGTTTCGCTCAATACCAGGCTGCTGCCCGATCATCTCGAATATCGCACCTATGAGGCACTGATCGTGGCGGACATGGTCCGGCTGGCGCGCATGGCCGATGGCGAGGGCTATGACGCGATGGTCATCGGCTGTTTCTACGATCCGGGGCTGGAGGATGCGCGCGAGATTTCGGGCGGCACCGTCGTCGTCGCGCCGTGCCAGGCGTCGGTCCAGATCGCCGCCAATCTCGCCAACCGCTTTTCGATCATCATCGGGCAGGAGAAATGGGCGGTGCAGATGCGCGAGCGCGTCACCGCCTATGGCTATGCGCATAATCTGGCGTCGATGCGCGCGATCGGGATCGGCGTGCCCGATCTCCAGAAGGATTGCGACTTCACCACCGCGCGCATCCTGGAAGCGGGGCGCCGCGCGATCGAGGAGGACAAGGCGGAGGCGCTGATCCTCGGCTGCACCTGCTCGTTCGGCATGAACGAGGTCGTGCAGAAGGAACTGGGTGTTCCCGTGATCGATCCGATCCTGGCGGCCTTCAAGATGGCCGAATTCCTGGGCGGGCTGCGCCGGCAATTCGGCTGGACGCCGAGCCGGGCATGGAGCTGCGCGCCGCCGCCCGAGGCCGAACTGGCCGGCTTCGGCATCTTCTCCGCGGCCCCGCCGATCGGCAACCGCGTCAGCTATTGAAGGATAATATCATGGAAATCATTCCGATGCGCTGGGCGGATACCGGCGTGCAGATCGACACTCTGGGCGAGCGAAGCTGGCAACGCCCGACCGCGACCGCCTTCGGCATGGCGAGCTTTCCCGAAGGCGTGCGGCACCCGGCTGAGGGCTATTCGATCCATGCCGGCACCGAGATCTCGTTCATCCTCGATGGCGCGTTCGATGTCGAGACGCCCGACGGCGTTACGCGGGTGACGCGCGACCATCTTGTCGTGATCCCGGCCGGCGAGCCGCATGCGACACTGACCCGAGTGACAGGCCGTGTCGCCTATTTCCTCGTGACTGAAGAACAGGAGTAACCAGGGTGCGCGCATCCAGCGATGTCGGCGGGACCTTCACGGACCTCGTCTATTATCAGGTCGATCCCGAGACCGGCCAGTGCGGCGAGGTCCGCACCGCCAAGGCCGATACCACGCCGCCGAACTTCGAGCAGGGCGTGCTCGATACGCTCGCCAAGTCGGGCGTGCCGATCGGCGAGCTCGATTTCTTCGCGCATGGCTCGACCGTGGTGATCAACGCGCTGACCGAGCGCAAGGGCGTGAAGACCGCCTTGATCACGACCAGGGGCTTCCGCGACGTGATCGAGATCGCGCGCGGCAATCGCCCCGATCTGTTCAACTTCAACTTCCGCAAGCCAAAACCATTCGTCGAACGCTATCTGCGCGGCGAACTCGACGAGCGCGTCACCTATCGCGGTACGATCGAGCGGCGGGTGGACCTGTCGCCGCTGCCCGCGATGATCGATGCTTTTCGTGCCGACGGCGTCCAGGCGATCGCGGTCGCTTTCCTCCATGCCTATGTCGAGCCCGCCAATGAGCGCGCGGTGGTCGCGGAGATCCGCCGGCTCTGGCCCGAGGTCTCGGTGCTCGCCTCGCACGAGGTGAGCCGTGAATGGCGCGAATATGAACGCACCAACACCACGGTGCTGTCGGCTTATGTGCATCCGATCACCCAGCGTTACGTCGAGCGGCTCGAGGATCGGCTGAAAGACGGCGGCTATGCGCATCCGCTCTACATGATGCAGTCCAATGGCGGCATCGCGACGGCGGAGGCGGCCAAGGCCAATCCGATCGCGATGGTCGAATCCGGCCCGGCCAGTGGCATCTTCGCCGCCGCCTATATGGGCCGCCGCATCGACGAGCCCAACCTGATCGTGCTCGATATCGGCGGCACCACCGCCAAATGCACCCTGGTCGAGGATGGTGAGGTCAAGGTCACCACCGAATATCATATCGAGCGTGACGCCCGGAATCCCGGCTATCCGATCCAGACCGCGGTGTCGGAAATCGTCGAGATCGGCAATGGCGGCGGATCGATCGCCTGGATCGACGAAGGTGACAAGCTGCATGTCGGCCCGCGTTCGGCGGGCGCGCGGCCGGGGCCGGCGGCCTATGGCCATGGCGGCGCCAATGCGACGACGACCGACGCCAATCTGGTGCTCGGCCGCATCGATCCGGCCAGTTTCGTCGGCGGCGAGCGCGAACCCGACTGGGCGGCGGTCGATGCCGCCTTCGCGCCGCTCCAGGCGCGGCTCAATCTCTCGCGCGAGGAAGTGGCGCGCGGCATCGTCCGCATCGCCAATGCCAATATGACGGCGGCGCTCCGGCTGGTTTCGACCAACAAGGGCTATGATCCGCGCGATTTCGCGCTGATGGCCTTTGGCGGCGGCGGCGCGATGCACGCGGTGGCGCTGGCGGAGGAATTGCGCGTCCCGCATGTGATCGTGCCCGTCAATTCCTCGGTCTTCTCGGCCTGGGGCATGTTGCTGACCGATCTCAGGCGCGACTATCTCCAGACGCACCTGACGCGGCTCGAATCCGCCCAGGCGGCCGAACTCGCGAGCGGCTTCGCGGCGATGCGGCTTCAGGCGATGGACGATTACGGCCGTGACGATGTCGGCTTCGAGCATTTCCTCGACATGCGCTATATCGGGCAGGAGCATACGGTGAAGATCTCGGCGGTGCGCTCCGCCGACGGCGATGTCGATATCGCCGCGACCGCCGACGCCTTCCACGCCGCGCACGAGAAGCGCTTCACCTATCGGCTCGACAACGCCATCGAGGTGGTGAACTTCCACCTCGTCGCGACGATCGCGGTCAACAAGCCCGAACTCGCCGAAAAGCCCGTCACCGGCCGCGCGCTCGGCGATGCGGTGATCGCCACGCGCAGCGTCGATTTCGATCAGCACGGCATCCACGATGCGACGATCTACGACGGGCTGCGGCTGGAGCCGGGCATGGCCTTTCAGGGGCCGGCGATCATCCAGGAACCCTCGGTCACCTGCGTCGTGCCGCCGCCCCACAGCGTGACGATCGACAAATACGGCAATTACCACATCCATCTGGCAGCCTGAGGAGCGATCCGGTGCAGCACGACATCTTCACGATCGAGATCATCAAGGACGCGATCGTCGCGCTGGGCGACGAGATGTTCAACGCGATGATCCGCACGAGCATGAGCCCGATCATCTACGAAACCACCGATTTCGCGGTGGGCGCGACCGATGCGACCGGCAATCTGCTGGCGCAGGGCAATGGCGTCACCGCCTTCCTCGCGACGCTCGACACCGCCGTTGTCTCGCTCCTCGAACATTATCCCGATCCGGCGTCGATCCGGCCGGGTGACGTCTTCATGTCCAACACCCCGTATGAGGGCGGCGGCACGCACCTGTCGGACGTCGTGATCCTCGTGCCCGTCTTCGACGGCGAGCAACTGATCGCCTGGACGGTGAACAAGGCGCACTGGACCGAAGTGGGCGGCGCGCAGCCGGGCAGCGTCTCGACCAACGCGACCGAGATCTATCAGGAAGGGCTGCGCTTCACCTTCCTCAAGCTCTACGATCGCGGAGAGGTCAACGCGGCGCTGGTGCAACTGATCCGCGACAATGTCCGACTGCCCGATTCCACCATCGGCGACATGCATGCCGGCGTCGCCGCCGCGCGTGTCGGTGCGCGGCGTATCGGCGAACTGCTCGATCGCTATGGCCGCGACCAGCTTCTCGAGGCGATGCGCGAACTGCTCGACTATGGCGAGCGGATGACGCGCGCCGAACTCGTCAAGCTGCCCAAGGGCGTGTTCGAGGCCGAGGACGTCGTGGAGGAGGATGGTCTCGGCAACGGCCCGTTCCCGATCCGCGTGAGGGTGACGATCACCGATGACGAGATGATCGTCGATTATAGCGGCACCGCATTGCAGACCACCGGGCCGATCAACTGTTCCTATACAGGGCTGGTGACGGGCGCGCGCTGCCTGTTCAAGGCGGTCACCAATCCCGACATCCCCGCCAATGGCGGCTGCTTCCGCCCGCTCAGGATCGTCTGTCCGCCCGGAACCATCATCAGCGCGCAGGCGCCCGCGCCGGTCTCGCTTTATTACGAGCCGCTGATCGCCGCGATCGACGTGTTCTGGAAAGCGCTTGCCCCCGTGCTGCCGCGCCGCCTGTCGGCCGGACACCAGCGGACGGTGGGCGCGACCTTCATTTCGGGCACCCGGCCCGAAAATGGCGAGCTGTTCGTGATGGGCGAGCCGCTGGTCGGCGGCTGGGGGGCATCGTCCGACCTCGACGGTGACAATGGCCAGTTCTGCTGCGCCAATGGCGAAACCTACAACATCCCCTGCGAGCTGTTCGAAAGCCGCTACGCGCTCCAGGTCGATCAATATGCCTTCCACAATGCCGATGGCGGCGCGGGTCGCCAGCGCGGCGGCAAGGGCGTCGTGCTCGATTATCGCGTGACCGCCGAGGAAGCCTATCTCACCTATGCCACCTCGCGCAGCGAGGCGCGGCCCTGGGCGCTCGACGGCGGCCAGCAGGGATCGACCAACTATGCCGAGATCCATCGGCATGACGGCAGCGTCGAGCGCCACACCATGTGCACCACCGTGCCGGTGCGCCGCGACGAGGTGATCCGCATCTACACCGCCAGCGGCGGCGGCCATGGCGATCCGGCGCAGCGCGATCGCGACGCGCTGCTGCGCGATATCCGCAACGGCTATGTCACCGCCGAACAGGCCGTGCGCGATTATGGCGTCGATGTCGCGGAGGCGATGTGATGGGCGATTTCCGCGCGCTCCGCTTCCATGCGCTCGGCGATCCGGTCGAGGTGCTGGCGATCGACCGGATCGGGCACGCGCCGCTCGGTACCGGCGAGGTGCGGATCCAGGTCGCGGCCTTCGCGCTCAACCGCGCCGACTGGCTGTTCACGCGCGGCGAGCATTATTCGCTGCCCCGTTTGCCGTCGCGGATCGGATCCGAATGCGCGGGCACCGTGGTCGCGGTGGGCACGGATGTCGATCCGGCGCTGGTCGGCCGCCGCGTCTGCACCGTGCCCTTCCACAATGCCGATTATGGCGTGCAGGGCGAGTTCGCGACCGTGCCACAGGCCTATCTCGCACCCTGGCCGGAAGACCTCACCGCCGAACAGGCGGCCGCCGCCTGGATGCAGTATCTGACCGCCTGGTTCGCGCTGATCGGCGTCGCCGATATCGGCCCCGGGGATCATGTGCTGATCCCCGCCGCGAGCAGCAGCGCAGGGCTCGCCGCGATCCAGCTTGCCAGGCGCCGTGGCGCCGGCGTCATCGCGACGACGCGATCACCGGACAAGGTCGAGATGATCCGCGCGGTCGGGGCGGACGTGGTGCTGGTTGTGGGCGATGGCGATGACCTTGCCGCCCGTATCCTGACGGAAACCGGCGGAAAGGGTGTCCGTGTGGTCTTCGATCCCGTCGGCGGCCCGTTCGTCGCCGCCTATCTCGACGCGCTGGCCGATGATGCGCGCATCTTCATCTATGGCGTCCTCTCCGGCGGGGCGACCGAACTCGATATCGTCCGCCTCGTCCGCCACGCGGCGGTGGTTCATCCCTATTCGATGTTCAATCATGTCCGGCATCCTGAGCAACTCGCGCGCGCCATCGCCTGGATCGAAGCGGAGATCGCCGCCGGCCTGCGCCCGGTGATCGATACGGTGGTGCCCTTCGACGATGCGATCCAGGCCTATCGCCGGCTCGACAGCCAGGAACAGATCGGCAAGATCCTGGTCGGCATCGCGTGACCGGAGATTTCCCGCGCCAGCCCGTTCCGGAGGACCGGGCGACGCGCCCGGCGGCGACGGTCGCGCTGATCGTCGCCAATGCGGTGATCGGGGTTCCGATCATCTTCCTGGGCGGATCGATCGACCGCGATCACGGCATGGCGCGGGGCGCGTTGATCATTGTCATCGGCTGCGCGCTGACGGCGGCGCTGGCCATGCTCACGGCCTGGGCCGGCGTTCGGTCGCGCTGTTCGACGGCATTGCTGGCCGAACGGAGCTTCGGCCGCCAGGGCGCGCTTGTCCTGAACGTAGCGCTCGGCGCGGCGCTGCTCGGCTGGTTCGCCGTCGAAATGGGCTTTATCGGCCAGCTGCTCGCCAGCGCCATGCGATTGACGCTGGGCATCGGCATATCGCCCGCGCCGGGCATCGTCGTCGCTTCGCTCGTCATCGGCGTGGTCGCCATGTTCGGCATCGCGGTGATCGCACGCGCGCCCTTGCTGTTCGCGCCCTTGCTGGTGCTGCTGGTCGGCTTTGTCGGTTTCGCCGCCATTCCCCGATTGAGTGAAGCACCGGTGTCGATCGGCGGAACCTCGATCGGCACCGGCATTTCCGCGATCGTCGGCGCGTATGTCGTAGGCTGCCTGATCATGCCCGATTACAGCCGTTTCGTCGGCAAGGCACGCAATGCCGCGATCGCGGCGGGGGTGGCGCTCGGACCGGTCTGGGCGGTCGTTCTCGGCTGCTATGCGGCGGCGGGCGCGGTGACGCGCAGCGACGAGCCGATCACGATCCTGCTCGCGCTCGGCATGCCGGCGATGCTGACATTGCTGCTGCCGCTCGGGCTGATGCAGAACGGGATCATGTGTCTCTATTCCTCGGCGCTCGCGACCTCGACCTGGCTGCGCGGCTTGCGCTTTCCGGCGATCGTCCTGGCGACGATGGTGCTGGGCATGGCGCTGGCGCTCGCGGGCGTCCAGGCCGGCTTTGTCGGCTTCCTGGTGCTGCTGGCCTTCGTCTTTCCGCCCGCCGCCGCGATCCTCGCGGTCGAGGCGCTGTTCGCGCCGCATGACGGCTCCGAAGCGCGGGCCGGGTTCCGCTTCGTCAATCTGGCGATCTGGGCGCTGGGCAGCCTCGCCGCCGCGCTCAGCGAATATCATGGGATGGGATTGAGCGGCATCTCGGCGCTCGACGGCTTCATGATCGCCTTTGCCGCCTCGTTCATGTCCCTCAGGATCAGGAAACCAGATGCAGCGCACGCTTCTTCGTAACGCCGTCGTCTTCGACGGTGTCAGCCCCGAACTGACAGATCGCGCCGCGATCCTGATCGAGGGCGATCGCTTCGCGGCGATCCTGCCCCTCGACACGACGGGAGCGGCGGATCGCGTTATCGACATGGACGGGCGCTGCGTGATCCCCGGGCTGATCGACGCGCATTTCCACGCCTATGCGTCCGATATCGACTTTGTCCGGCTCGAAAGCCTGCCGCCGACCTATCTGGCGCAGCGCGCGCGGCATCTGATGGAGGATGCGCTGAAGCGCGGCTTCACCACGGTGCGCGACGTGGGCGGCGGCGATTACGGGCTGTGGCGTGCGATCGAGGAAGGCTGGATCGCCGGACCGCGTCTTTTCTATTGCGGCCGCGCCTTCAGCCAGAGCGGCGGGCATGGCGATATCCGCGCGCCGCACGAGCATGACGATGTCTGCGGATGCGCGGGTCGCGGCATCCTGGCCGAGCGCGTCGACGGCGTCGATGCGATGCGCAAGGCGGCGCGCGAGGCGCTGCGCCAGGGCGCGCATCACCTGAAGATCTTCGTCTCGGGCGGGATCGCCTCGCCCAGCGATCCGATCTGGATGCTGCAATTCTCGGAGGACGAGATCGCCGCGGTCGTCGATGAGGCGCGCCGCCGTCGCGCCTATGTCGCGGCGCACGCGTACACCGCCGAAACGATCGCGCGCGCCGTCCGGCTGGGCGTGCGCACGATCGAGCATGGCAATCTGATCGACGAGGCGGCGGCACGGGCGGTGGCGGAGAATGGCGCCTTTGTCGTGCCGACGCTCGCCACCTATGAGGCCTTCCGCCGCAACGGCGTCGCCGAAGGCGCCGCGCCGCATCTGCTCGCCAAGCTGGAGGATGTGGCGGGGCAGGGGCTGGAGGCGATCCGCATCTGCCGGCGCGCGGGCGTCCGGCTGGGGTTCGGCACCGATCTGCTCGGCACGCTCCACCGCCACCAGCGCGACGAGTTCCGCCTGCGCGCCCAGGCCGAAACGCCCTTCCAGATCCTGGAATCGGCGACCTCGGTCAACGCCGCGATTTTGGGCCGGGAAGGGCAGCTCGGCACGATCGCGCCCGGCGCCTTCGCCGATTTCCTCGTCATCGACGGCAATCCGCTCGACGATATCGCGCTGCTCTACGAGGATTCCACGGCGATCCACGCCGTGTGGAAAGGTGGGCGGCCGGTCACCGCCTAGAGGATCACCTTCCCCGAGAACATATCGACGCAGCGCCCGCCCACGCTGGCGCGGATGCCGTCGGGCGCCCGCCAGGCCCGCAGCGACAAATGGCTTTCGCGGCCCATCTCGACGCCCTGGACCGCGTCATAGTCCAGCACCTCGCCACCCTTGATCGACAGGCGGAGCGCCGCGAGCGCGGCATTGGCGCTGCCCGTCGCCGGATCCTCCCAGGTGCCGGCGAGCGGCGCGAACATGCGGGCGCGGATGCCGGATCCCTCGACCGCGTAGAGGAAGATCGAAAGCCGCCCGCCGGGTTCGACGGTGGCGGCCGCCAGGCGGCGATAGGCGGCAAGGTCGGGTACCGCCGCGCCAAGCGCTTCGGGCCGGACCTGGACCAGCACGAAATCGACGCCGACGCTGGCGCGGACGGGCGGATGTTCTGCAAGCATGATCGCATCGGCGGGCAGCGACAGGCATTGGGCGATGCCGTCCACGGGTAGCTCGCCCAGCAGGCTCAGCGGCTGCGGCGCGTCGATCTCGGCGCCGACCGGAGCACCGTTCTCCTCGATCAGCCGGACGTCGACGAGCCCGGCGACCTCCTCGAAGCGCAGTGTCTGCCCGTGGGCATGGCCGTGCCGGGCCAGCACATAGGCGGTGCCGACATTGGGGTGGCCGGCAAAGGGCATTTCGGCGGTACGGTTGAAGATGCGGACCCGTGCGGTATTGGCGGAATCCTCGGGCGGCAGCACGAAGGTGGTCTCGCTGTAATTGAGCTCGGCGGCCAGCGCCTGCATCGTTGCCGTGTCCAGCCCCTCCGCCTTGGGAAACACCGCCAGCGGATTGCCGCCGAAACGCCGTTTGGTGAACACGTCGATCGTCAGATAATCGAATTCGGCCATATGCTATCCTTCAGCCATGCGGCGGCGATCCTGCCCGTCGGTGTCGCTGCGGAACAGGGCCCCATTCGACACTATTCGAGGATCGTTCCACCGGCGAGCATATTGACTTTCGGCGCGTTGCGGCGCCTATTTCCAATCAGGATTCTTTTTGCACATCTTATCAGTTTTTTTCATGAGCGGGCGCCGGCAATGTGACTGGTGCCGCCATGGACGGGGAGGTTTATCGTGAAATTCATGCTCGCTCTCGCCTTGCTGAGCCTTCCGGCCGCCTTGGCCGCCCAGGCGCCGGTTCCATCCGATACGCCGGGCAAGACCGCATCGGGCATCTCCTATACCCAGCCGCGCGACTGGACGATGACGGTGAAGGGCAGTGCGACCATATTCGCCGCGCCGGAGGCCAATCTCAACATCGCGGTGGTCGATGCGGGGGAGGCCGAGTCCGCCCAGGCCGCCGCCGCGAAGGCCTGGGCGGCATACCGGCCCGATGCGGCGCGGACGGTGCGGCTGGTGAGCCCCGCCGCGCGCGGTGACGGCTGGGACGAGCGGGTGGGCATCGCCTATGAAACCTCGCCCAACGAGCGGGCGACGGTTTCGGCGCTCGCGCTGCGCAAGGACAAGGGCTGGACGGTGGTGATCACCGACGGCGCCGAATCGACCGCCAACAAGCGCTCCGCCGCGACCTCGGTGATCCAGGGGAGCCTCCGTCCCGCCGGCTATGCGCCGGAGACGTTCGCGGGCAAGGCCGCGCACCGGCTGACGCCCGATCGCATCCAGGCGATCCGCGATTTCGTCGCGGAATCGGCGAAGCAGCTCGAAGTGCCCGGCGTCGGCATCGCGCTGATCGATCAGGGCAAGGTCGTCTGGGAAGGCGGCGTCGGCGTGCGCGAGATCGGCGGGAACGAGCCCGTGACCGCGCACACCAAGTTCATGGTCGCTTCCAATACCAAGGGCATGGCGACGCTTTTGCTCTCGGTGCTGGCCGATGAAGGCAAGCTGCGCTGGGACCAGAAGGTGACGGACCTCTATCCCGCGTTCCGCCTGGGCAGCGACGCCGTCACCCAGTCCACGCTCGTCCGCCATCTCGTCTGCGCCTGCACCGGCCTGCCGCGCAAGGATTATGCGTTCATCCTGGCCGATGCCGGCGCGCCGGCGTCGGACACGTTCCGCCAGCTCGCGGAAACCCAGCCGACCAGCAAATTCGGCGAATTGTTCCAATATAACAATCTGATGGCGTCGGCCGCCGGCTATCTGGGCGGGAGCCTCGCCTATCCGAAGATGGAATTGGGCGCGGCCTTCGACAAGGCGATGCAGACACGCATCTTCGGGCCGCTCGGCATGCGCGATACGGGTTTCGACAATGCGGCGGCGGAAAAGGGCGACTGGGCGCGGCCGCACGGGCTGGATGTCGATGGCCGGATGGTCGAGATTCCCAACACCTTCAATCACCTGATCGTGCCCCACCGCCCGGCTGGCGGGGCCTGGTCGAGTGCTGCGGACATGGCGCGCTATGCGCAGCTCGAACTCTCCAAGGGGTTGACGCCAGAGGGCAAGAGGCTGGTCAGCGAAGCCAATCTGCTCGAACGCCGCAAGCATGGCGTGCCGATCGGGGAGAATGGCTGGTACGGCATGGGGCTGATGGAGCGCGTCGTCTCGGGCGTGACCGTGGTCACGCATGGCGGCACCTTGCAGGGCTATCACAGCAGCTTCTTCGTGCTGCCCGATGCGGGCATCGGCGCGGTGATCCTGACCAATGCCGATCCCGGCGCCTCGATGATCGCGCCCTATCTCCGCCGCCTGCTCGAAGTGGTTTACGATGGCAAGCCGGAGGCCGCGCAGGACGTCGCCGCGGTCGCCGCGCGCATCAAGGCCCAGGCCCAGGCACGCCGCGCCAAGCTGACCGTGCCGGGCGATCCGGCGGTGCTGGCGGGGCTTGCGACGACCTATCGCAGCCAGATCGACGGCAAGATCAGCTTCAGCGATCGCGGCGGCGCCAAGTGGATGAAGGCGGGCTTCATCGAAGGCCCGGTCGCCACACGCAAGAATGCCGACGGCACCGTCTCGATCGTCTCGGCCGGCGGCGGCGCGATCGGGGTCGAAGCCGTGGTCGGCAGCAAGGACGGCGCCCGCACGCTCACCGTCCGCGACAGCCAGCACGACTATGTCTACACGGAGGTGCGCTGACGGCGTGACGGGGAAGGGCGGCTCCGCCCATCCCTGGATCCAGCCATTTTGGGTGGTAAAAAAACTTTTGCCAACAAGGGGATGGTAACCATGCGTTGCCAGCATGCCTCGGTTGATCGAGGAGCACCCCCCACATGCTCACTTTCAAGGAGAGGGCTTATTGCGAGCGCCGCGCGGTGCAGGAGCGCCAGGCGGCGCTTCATGCGCGCGATCCGGCCGCAAAGGCCGCGCACCTGAAGATGGCGCGCCATTACGAGCTGATGCTCGATATCGAGCATGGGCTTGTCTGCGAACAGGCCGGCGGGCGAAACGCCGAAATGCCGCGTTTCGATGTGTTGCCGCCGAATGCCGGGATGGATCTGACGCAACTGACGAACGGGCCGCGCAAACGCACATGAGGGGCGCGCGGCAACTGCGATCGTCCGCGCATCATCCCATCAGGCCCGATCGGTACCACCGGCCGATCGCAGGCAGCCGACGCAATTCGCAACCGCAATGGCGGCAGCGGCCATGGCGGATTCCGGCCGCATCGATCCGGATATCGCCGGAAACCACATGCCGCCCGGCGTCGCAGTCCGGGGGAAGGGGGGCGGGCAGGGTGCGTGATGCTGTCGGCATCGGATAACTCCAATCGATGTCCGATCATCGCATGGCGGGCATGCCGGCGAACTGACCGGTAGATGAATTTCACGTAAGCTGCGCTGCCGCGCGTTCGATCAGCGGGCGCCAGGCCGCCTCCACATCCAGCAGGAAGATGTCGCCGAGTGCTTGCCCGATGCCGGACGCGTCGAGATGACGGCGCTCGATCGCGCCGTCGGCGGAACGGATGGTCAACCGGTTGTCGAGCAGTGTGTGGCGCGCGTCTGCCGTGATCCTGGCGACGATCAGTTTCTGACGGAAGATCGATGCCGGGCTGGTGGATGTGTACCAGTTGAACAGCGCATAATGACCGTCGAGCATCGGTTCGGGCGACAGGTCGTACAGCGTCTGCCATCCATCCTGGATCCGAGCCTGGAGATAGAGGCCGGATCCCACGCCCACGAACCGGAAGGATTCGTGGCCGGTCGGCTGTTCGTCCCCGATGTCGAGCCGCAGCGGGGCCGGCGGCACGCTCGATCCGAAGCCGACATCGGCGAGCCAGGGCGTGCCGTCGATGGTGACGCGCAACGCCATGTGCGTACGTGGCGGCGGCGGCGCACCCGGCGCCTTCATCCAGCGGACGCCGGCGACGAGCCCGTCCACCGCGAAGCCGATGGCGGCGAGCACGCGCTTGAACAGGCCGTTCTGCTCGTAGCAATAGCCACCCCTGCGCCCGCCGATCAGCTTGGCATCGACCGCCTGGGGCGCCAGATCGATCCCGCGATCGAGGAGCACGTCGATCGCCTCGAAGCTGATCGACGCGAGGTGATGTTGTTGAAGCGCGCGGAGCGTTTCGATCGTCGGTTCGAGCGGTCCCTTATAGCCGATGCGATCGCAATAGGCGGGCAGGTCGACCGTCGGTGGCGCGATTCCTCGCGCGGCGGTGGCGATCTGATGTGCGGCATAGGGAGCATAGGTGCGGATGAAGCGGGCACCGGGCGAGTTTCGGCGGAGCCGCCGTTCGAGCGTCTCCGCGATCTCCGTCGAAACGCCCGCGCCGAACGAGATCAGGTCGAATGCACCGTCGATGCCGGCAAGCGCGCGCTCGATGGTTTCGCCTCTGGCGACGAGGCCGGCTGCGGCCAGTTCGTCGGTGATCGTTTCCAGCACCTCGGTCCGGCCGCCCACGGCGAGGATGCGGGGGCGGGGAAGCCCTTCGATTGTCGGCGATTCCGGGAAAGTCATGCGCGGGGCTCCTGTCGTGGGAGCGCGTGGATAATTCCTCAACCAATGTTGAGGTCAAGCGGTTTCTTGCACGACCACGGAAGCGTCGGGCACGAGGTGCCGCCGTACGGCCTTTGCGGATGGGCTGGACGTCTTTCTCCGGGAAATCCGGCCCATTTTCCAATGGCGAAGCCGGTCGATGACTGATAGTCGAAAACCGCCTGTGGAGGGATCGCCATGTCGCGATTTGAGAGGATGCGGAATATTCGGGAGAGGTGAGTCGCCCAAGCGCGTATCCCGCAGTCTTCGTCAACAAGATCAAAAATTCAAAGGCTTGAACATTGCGACGGAAAACACCGATACAGAGCCGGGCCAAGGTCACATCGGAAGCGATCCTGGAGGCGGCGGAGATCATCATCCTGAAGGATGGGTACGACAAGGCCACGACCAATTATATTGCGGAGCGTGCCGGCGTCAGCATCGGATCGCTCTATCAATATTTTCCGAACAAGGATTCGCTGCTCTCCGCATTGATCGAACTGAAGGTTTCCCGGCTGGCCAACGGCGTGCGCATCATCCTGCAGGAATCGATGGATTTGCCGCTGGCGGATGCGAGCCGCAGGATATTGACCTATCTGCTCGACAATTTTCGCGAGCATAAGGTGCTTCTCTATTCGCTGTCCAAGCAGACGCCCGAACTTGTCGAACTGACCCGCAACCTGTCGGTGGAGAAATTCACCCACGCCACCAGCAGGGCGCTGTTCGAACGCCATGCCGGGGAGATCACGGTCAAGGATCTCGATCGGTCGCTCAACATCCTCGAGATCGCGGTGCTGTCGAACATCAGGCGCTACATATTGGAAGAACCCGCCGACCTGACCGACGAAGCGTTCATCGACGAGATGGTGCGGCTGTCGATGGGATATATGAAGGCCGGGGACGCGCTGTATCGGCCCAGCGCCGCGGAAGGCGCCGTGCCGGCCTGACCGGATCTATCGGACGCGGCCGGCGATATGGTTGGCCGCGATATAGGCGAATACGGTCGCCGGCCCCAAAGTGCCCCCGCCGCCCGGATAGCAATTGCCGAAGGGTGAACCCGCGCTGTTGCCGATCGCGTAGAGATTGGACAGCGCCGTTCCCTCCCTTGGCATCACCCGTCCGCTGGCGTCGGTCTTGAGCCCGCCCTTGCTTCCCAGGTCGCCAAGATCGATCCTGACCGCATAATAGGGCGGCGTGTCGACCGGCCCCATGCACGGATTGGGGCCGACATCACTCTTGCCGAAATAGCGGTCGAAACCGTTTTCGCCGCGGCCGAACGCCTCGTCCTTGCCGTTCCCGGCATAGAGATTCATCGTTCTGACCGTTTCGGCCAGCGCGGCTGCATCGACGCCCATCTTCACCGCGAGCGCCGCGATGCTGTCCGCCTTGAAGATATAGCTGTCCCACCATTCGGCGGGAAGGCCGCGATCGGGCATCACGAAGCTGGGCAGGATCGCGCCGCAGGGATAGCGCGCGCGGAACTTGGCGTCGAAGATCATCCAGCAGGGGATGTTGGCGCCGGTCCGCTGGTGATCCGCGATCATCGCCTGGCCGAACTCGTCATAGGAGCAGCTTTCGTTGACGAAGCGGCGGCCGAGCCGGTTGACGCACAGGCTGAAGGGGTGGCGATGGTCGAAGAACATCGGCTGCGCGACGTCGAGATTGGGGACGGCGCGCGACGGCAGCTGCATGCTCGGCGCCCACCAGTTCGCGTCCAGGCATTCGGTGTCGGCGCCGATCCGGCTTCCCATCAGCAGCGCATCGCCGACATTCATGCCCTTGGGCGTCAGGCTCCATCTCGCGTCGGTCGGAACGGGCAGCAGCTCGTCGCGAAGCGCCTGATTCTGTTCGAAGCCGCCCGCCGCCAGGATCACCCCGGCACGGGCGCCGAACCGCACCGCATTGCCCTTGAAGGCCGCGTCGACGCCGGTCACGCGTCCCTGGTCCACGGTCAGGCCGGTCGCCCCGCAATCGAGCAGCAGCGGAATATCCCGATCGAGCATGGCCTTGCGCAATCCGCCGATCAGCGCCCGGCCCATGGTGAGCCGCCGATCGTGGCGCGTTCTGCGTCGCCATGACAGGTCCAGCCAATATTTCAGGATCAGCCGGGCGGCGACCCATTGCCAGCCGGGGCCCCGGGCGGACAGGGCGAAGGATTGCGGGAGATTGAGGGCATATCGACCGAACAGCCGGTATCCCAACGGCGATTCCCGCAGATTGAAGAACGCCTCGCCAAGCTCAGCGCCGTCCAATTCGGTCGGAAACAGCGAGCGCCCCGTCGAAGCGCCCGGCGCCCCCGCGATATAATCGGGAAAGCCGGGAACCGGCATCATCGGCACGCCGATCTGGGCGAGATACCCGATCATCTCCCGCCCATGGTCGACATAGGCCTCGAGCTTGTCGACGCGGAAGCTGTTCCTGCTGACCGCGTGGAGATAGGTAAGCGCCTGTTCGCGATCGTCGTTTTCTCCGCCGATGCCGTGATCGGGGATCCAGATGCCGCCGCCCGACGTGGCGGAGGTGCCGCCGTAACGCCGCGCCTTTTCGATGACGACCGGGCGCAGGCCCAGATCGTGCAGGCGGACGGCGGCAAGCAGGCCGCCCGCGCCGGATCCGCATATGACGACGTCGAAATCCGTGTTCATATGGTCCTCCACGAAAGGGCGTTCGGGTTTACAGGCTGTAGCCGCCGTCCAGTGTGAGCGTCTGTCCGGTGACGAAGCGTGCGCGGTACGACGCGAAGAACAGCACCGCCTCGGCGACCTCGTCGGCGGTTCCCAGCCGTTTCAGCGCCGAATTGCGGATCGCCGCCTCGATATAGCGCTCGTCATAGGCGATGCCGATCAGCTTGCGGAACAGCCCCGCGTCGATCAGGCCGAGCGCGACGGTGTTGGCGCGGATGCCGCTGCGACCCTCCTCGCGCGCGATGCCGGTCATCAGCGCGTCGATCGCCGCCTTGGGCACCACCGACAGCGCATCCTTCGCGGGCCATCTTGAAAGACCGGTGGTGCTGATCGTCACGAAACTGCCGCCGCGCTGGCGCATATGGGGCAGCAGCGCATGGGCCAGGTTGAAGAAGCCGTTGGTATCGGCATCCATCACCTGCCGGAACTCGCCCGGATCGATATCGCCGACGAACTTCATCGAGATATGCGATCCGGCGGCGTTCACCACGGTATGGATGCGCCCGTGCTTCGCGACGATCTGCGCGCAGCTGCTGGCGACCGCCGCCTCGTCTTCGAGTGCGAGCGGCAGGCAATCGGCGGTGCGGCCATGGCCGCGAACCGCCTCGGCCACGGCATCCGCCGCCGCCTGGTTGGTGCGATAGGTGAGCACGATATCGGCGCCTGCCGAGGCAAGCTTTTCGCAGATCGCCCGGCCGATGCCGCCGCTGCCGCCGATGACGAGCGCCACGCCGCCGTCATCGGGAAAATCGGGGGATGCGGCCATGGTCAAAAGCTCCTCGCGATGATTTCCTTCATGATCTCGTTGGTGCCGCCATAGATCATCTGCGCGCGCGCATCGGTCCAGGCCCGGGCCACCGGATATTCGAGCATATAGCCATAGCCGCCATGCAGCTGGACGCATTCGTCCAGCACGCGGTTCTGCAATTCGGTGCACCACCATTTCGCCATGGCGGACGCTTCGGCGTCGAGCCGGCCGGCCGATGCGAGGTCTATGCATTGATCGATATAGACGCGGGCGATCTGCGTCTTGGTCTTGCATTCGGCGAGCTTGAACCGGGTATTCTGGAATTCGACGAGCTTCTGGCCGAAGGCGCTGCGCGATTTGACGTAGTCCACTGTCGATTCAAGCGCGACCTCGCAGCCGGCGGTGGCGCGGATGGCGATCATCAGCCGCTCCCATGCCAGTTCCTGCATCAGATAGCGCAGCCCTTCGCCCTGGCGGCCCAGCAGGTTGCTTCGGGGAATGCGGACGCTGTCGAAGAAGAGTTCCGCCGCGTCCTGTGCCTTTTGCCCGACCTTGTCGAGCGGCAGGCTCTTGCTGACGCCGTTGCGGTCGGCTTCCACCAGGAACAGCGAAAGGCCGCTGGAACCGTCATCCTGTTCGGTCTTCGCGGCCAGGATGATCAGATCGGTGATATAGCCGTTGGTGATGAAGGTCTTGGATCCGTTGATCAGATAATCGTCGCCATCGACCACGGCGCGCGTCGAGATCGCCCGCAGATCGGATCCGCCGCGCGGCTCGGTCATGGCGAGCGAGCCGATGACCTCGCCGCGCGCCATCCTGGGAAGCCATGCCTGTTTCTGCGCCTCGTCCCCGAAGCGCTCGATATATCCGGCGACGATTTCGGAATGCATGACGAAGCCGGGGCCGGCGGCGTTCGCGCGCTGCTGCTCCTCGATCAGCACCGCGCTGTATTTGCGGTCGGCACCCGCGCCACCATATTTTTCCGGCGTGGTGACGCACAGGAAACCGTGCTTGCCCGCCTCCAGCCAGACATCCCTGTCCGGGTGGCATTGCCTGTTCCACTTGTCGAGGTTCGGGATCACGAAATCCTGCATGAAGCGGCGGACATTGGCGCGGAAAAGATCATGTTCGCTCGAGAAGATCGTTCTTCCAATCGGCAGGAATTGCGGTGGCGTCACGCTCTGGTCCTCTAATATTCGTCGTTCGGGAACGATCGTCCGATCTGCTCGAAAATCGCTAGCCGGAAGAACTGGATGGATCGGTGCGTACCCTTCGATCCGGCTCATTTTGAACTCGTTTTCGGCTTCAATTGCGCAGGATCAGCGCGCCGTTCGGGGTCGTGTCGCATGATGTGACCAGGCAGGTTTTCGCGCCCGCGATCTGGGTATGCGCGCTGCCGCGAAGCTGCTTCACCGCTTCGGTCATCAGGTTCATGCCGTGCAGATAGACTTCGGACAGGCTGCCGCCCGATGTGTTGACGGGCAGGCTGCCGCCCGGGCGCAGTTCGCCGCGCGCGGCTAAATCGCCGGCCTCGCCGCGTTCGCAGAAGCCATAGGCTTCCAGGCTGAACAGCACCAGGGGCGCAAAGGCGTCGTAGAGCTGGGCGACATCGATATCGCCGGGCCCGATATCGGATTGCCGCCAGAGATTGGCGGCGCAGCTCCAGGATGAACTGCGTAGCGGATCGGCGCTGTGATAATCGGTCATCAGCTGATGCTGCGCCTTCATGCCCTGCGAAAAGGCGTGGATATGCACCGGCGGTTGCGGCCCGTCTGCGGCGCGGTCGGCGCGCACGAGCACCAGCGCGATCGCGCCGTCGCTTTCCAGGCAATTGTCGTACAGACACAGCGGATCGGAGATCATCCGCGCGCCCAGATACTCGTCGAGCGAGAGCGCCCGTCCGCCCATCAGAGCGCGCGGATTGCCCTGTGCATAGGCCCGCATCGACAGCGCCACTTCGGCCAGTTGCGCACGCGTCAGCCCATATTCGTGCATGTAGCGCCGGGTGAGCACCGCCACCTCGTCGACGGGGCGGAGCAACCCTTGCGGCCGAGACCATTTCCAGTGATCGGTGACGGTGCTTTGCACCCCCGCCCAGAGCCGTTTCGATCGCGCGCCCCGTTTCCGCGAGCGCCAGACCACGCCGACATTGGCGATGCCGGCGGCGATGGCGAGCGCGAGATGGCCGACGGCGCCGCAACCCGCGCCGCCGCCATGCGGCGATTGCGAGAGATAATGGACATCGCCCATGCCCAGGCTGCGCGCGATCTCGAACTCGGGCGTCTCCTCATAGGTGTAACAGGAAAGCGCATCGACTTCGGAAGGGGGGATGCCGGCATCGTCGAGCGCGGCCTTGATCGCACGGCAGGCGAGCTGGAATTCGGAAGCCTCCAGATGTTTCGAGAATGGGGTTTCGCCGATCCCGACGATTGCGGTCCTGTCTTTGAGCACGGCCTGTTTCCGATCGGATGGGCGGGTTATTCGGCGGGAATGGCGGTTGCAGGCGCGGGCGCGAAAAAGCGTTCGAGCTGCCCGGCAAGCCGCGTCCGCGCCTTTTCGAGATGCGCGTCCTTCACCGTGTCATAGCCGCGGATCTGCTCGGGATAGGATGCGATCTCGGCGGCGAGATCGTAATTGCCGCTGTCTAGCCGCTCGACCAGCGATGCGATCATCGTCTCGTAATCGGCGATCAGCGCGCGTTCCGCCTTGCGATGGCTGCCATATCCGAAGATGTCGAACGCCGTGCCGCGCAGGAATTTCAGCTTCGCGAGCACCGTATAGAGAAACATGGTGCCCTGCCCGAAGCGGCGTTTCCGGTATCGCCCGGTCGCCGGATCGCGCCGTTGCAGGATCGGCGGCGCCATATGGAATTCCAGCCGCAGATCGCCGTCGAATTCCGCCCTGATCGCCTGCATGAAGCTGCCGTCGCTATAGAGCCGGGCGACTTCATATTCGTCCTTGAAGGCCATCAGCTTGTAGAGATAGCGGGCGACCGCCTTCGAGAGCGCGTCGTCCCTGTCGGGAAAACGCCGGTCGACGGCGCGGACGCGTTCGGCAAGCGCCCGGTACCGCGCGGCATAGGCGCTGTCCTGATAGGCGACCAGTTCGTCGGCGAAGCGATCGATCAGGCCATCGGCGGTCTCGGTCCCGCTTGCCTGCGTTTCCTCCGCGCCGTCGGATGCGAGGCTTTGGACCGCGGCAAGATCCGCCGCCGCGATCCGGCCCCAGGCCAGCGCGGCCCTGTTCATCGCCACGCCCACGCCGTTCAGCTCGATCGCCTTGAGGACCGCGCCGAGCGAGAGCGGCATCCAGCCCTTTTGAAGCGCATAGCCGACCAGGAACAGGTTTGCGCCGATCTCGTTGCCGAGCAGCGCATAGGCAAGCCGTCCGGCATCGACGAATTCGGCCTGGTTCGTCCCGATCGCCGCGCGGATCAGGTCCATCATGCGGTCCGCGCCCAGGTCGAGATCGGGATTGCCGGCAAAGGCCGATGTCGGCGCGACGCGCGTGTTCACCACGGCGCGGCTGGTGCCCGCCGCCAGTTTCGACATCACGTCCTGCCCGGTGGTCACGACGATGTCGCAGCCCAGCACGAGATCGGCGACGGTGATGCGCGTGGCGTGCAATTGCTCGGGATGCGCGGCGATGCGGACATGGCTGGTGACCGGGCCGTTGCGCTGCGCAAGCCCGGCGACGTCGAGCACCGAACATCCCTTGCCTTCGAGATGCGCGGCCATGCCCAGCAGGGCGCCGATGGTGACGACGCCGGCGCCGCCGATCCCGGTGATGAGCAGGCTGAAGGGCGTATCGACCGGTGCGGAAACAGGCTCGGGGAGGTCGGCGAGCAATGCCATGGCCTGTGCGGGCATGTCCGCGCCACGGCCGGCGCTGCGCGTCTTCGGGGTGCCGCCATGCACCGTCACGAAGCTGGGGCAATAGCCCTTGGTGCAGGAGAAATCCTTGTTGCAGGCGGACTGGTTGATCCGCCGCTTGCGGCCGAAGGGAGTTTCGACCGGCTCGATCGCGATGCAGTTGGATTGCACGCCGCAATCGCCGCATCCCTCGCAGATCCGGGGATTGATGAAGATGCGGCGATCGGGATCCTCTGCGCGGCCGCGCTTGCGGCGACGGCGCAGCTCGGTCGCGCAATATTGCTCGTAGACGAGGATCGAGACGCCCTCGGTTTCGCGCAGTTCTTTCTGCAGCAGGTCCAGATCGTCGCGATGATGGATGGTGACGCCGGGCGCGAAATCGTAGCGGGTGTCATATTTGGCGATATCGTCGCTGACCACGGCGATCCGCCGCGCGCCTTCCGAATGGACCTGCCGCGTCAGCGCGTCGACGCGGACATTGCCCTCGATGCTCTGGCCGCCGGTCATCGCGATCGCGTCGTTGACCAGGATCTTGTAGGTGATGTTGCTGCCCGCCGCGATGGCGGCGCGGATCGCCAGCAGGCCGGAATGATAATAGGTGCCGTCGCCCAGATTCTGGAAGATGTGCTTGCGATGGGTGAAGGGGGCAAGGCCGATCCAGGGCGCGCCTTCGCCGCCCATTTGGAACAGGGTGGGCGTGTTCCGCTCGGGCAGGAAGGTCGCCATGCCGTGGCAGCCGATCCCGCCGAAGGCGATGCTGCCCTGCGGCACTCTGGTCGAACTGTTGTGCGGGCATCCGGCGCAGAAGCTCGGCAGTCTGACTAGCGACCCGCTTGCGGCCGCCGGGGTTGATCGCGGTCCATCCGTCCGCGCCGCGATGTCGGCGCCGAGCCCCGCGAGCAACGTCGCCAGCATCGCCGCGAGATCGGGTGCGTTCAGCTCGCCCTCCGCCGGGATGAGCGGGCGGCCTTCGGCGTCGCGCTTGCCGAGCAATATCGGCGCCGAGCGGTCGTTGACGAACATGCCGGCCAGTTGCGGCTCGATCACCGGGCGTTTTTCCTCGACGACCAGGACATTGGCATAGGCGCGCGCGAAATCCCCGATCAGCTCGGGTTCGAGCGGCCAGGGCATCGCCACCTTGAACACGCCGATGCCGTGCTTCAGGCATGAGGTCTGATCGAGCCCGAGCTGTTCGAGCGCCTGCATCAGATCGAGATGCGCCTTGCCGGTGGTGACGATGCCCAGCAGGCCGCTCTCGCCATGGATCACCGGGCGGTTGAGCCGGTTGGCGCGGACGAATGCCTGCACGGCGGGCATGCGTTCCTGATAATGGCGCCGCTCGACCATCACCGGATGGATGCCCCAGCGCGCGTTCAATGCGCCTTCGCCGGTCGCTCCGCCGCCGGGCAATGCGATCGTCACCCGATCCTGCGATATGTCGACCGATGCGCTGCTCTCGATCGTGTCGGTCACGCATTTCATGCCGATCCAGCAGCCGGAGAACCGCGACAAAGCGATGCCGTAAAGCCCGTAGTCCAGATAGTCCTGCACGCTCGACGGATTGAGATAGGGCATGCCGTAATGGATGAATGCCTGATCGCTCTGATGCGCGATGGTCGAGGATTTGGCGCCGTGATCGTCGCCGGCCAGCACGAGCACGCCGCCATGCCGCGACGAACCGGCATAGCTGCCATGCTTCAGCGCATCGCCTGCGCGGTCGAGCCCGGGCCCCTTGCCGTACCAGAGCGCGAACACGCCGTCATAACGCGCCTCGCCGAACAGGTCGGTCTGTTGTGATCCCCAGACGGCGGTCGCGCCGAGTTCCTCGTTGATCCCCGGCTGGAAGACGATGTGATGCGCGTCCAGATCCTGGCGCGCGGCCTTGAGCGCGGTATCGTATCCGCCGAGCGGCGAACCGGTATAGCCGGAGATGAAGCCCGCGCTGTTCAGTCCATTGGCCAGATCGCGCACGCGCTGCATCATCGGCAGGCGGACCAGCGCCTGCGACCCAGAAAGATAGACGCGCCCGCTTGTCTTCCGATAGCGATCGTCCAGAGCATAATCGGCTTGCATCATGCCAGGCACTCCATGGTCTTGCGGGCGTCGGGCGAGGACATCACGCCGCCGAAGCCCTGGGGCCGATCCGCCAGCAGGGCAGGGTGCAGTCTTCGGAGGCGTCGAGGAAATCGATATGGATGGGTTGGCCGATCGCGATGTCCGCCGCGGTGATGCCGGTGGCGTCGCCGTCGGCGTTCACCGCCAGCCCGGCCATCCTGATCCCGGAATTCTCCGCCAGCGCGCCGATGATGGTGACATAGGGCGCCAGTGCCTCGAAGGCCGGCAGCAAGGGCGGAGCGGGAACCGCGAACGACCAGACCGCCGCTTCTCCCGAGACGGGCTGCCAGGCGACATTCTCGGATTGGCAATGCGGGCACATCGGGCGCGGCGGAAACCGCATTTCGCCGCAGGCCGCGCAGCTTTGGACGACCAGACGGCGTTGCCGCGCATTGATCCAGAAATCCCGGTCGAGCGGATCGTCGGTGAAGGGCAGGGGGGCGTTCTCGATCATGACGGTTCGTCCGTTCCGGCATAGGCCGCCCAGCGCGGCGGACGACGCTCGCCGAACGCCTTGATCCCTTCGGCGAAGTCATGCCCCTGATTGTGCGCGACGATCGCGTCCCATCCATCGGTAGAGGCGTCGTGAAGGCCGCGTTCCTTCGCACTCCAGATCGCCTTCTTGGTGGCGGCCATCGCGCTCGGCGAATTGCGCCTGATGCGATCGGCCAGCCGGCGCGCGCGTTCGATCAATTCTTCGCCGGCGCAGATCTCGTCGACCATGCCCAGCCTGTGGGCGTCCTGTGCGCTCATCTTTTCGCCATTGCCGGCCAGCGCCAGCCGCAGCACCGCGCCCATCGGCATGCGCCGCGCCAGCGCGATCGGCTCCAGCGCGGCGACGAGCCCGACGCTGACATGCGGATCCGCGAAGGTCGCCTCGTCGCTCGCGAGGATGATGTCGCATTCGGCGACGAAATGCAGGCCGCCGCCCAATACCATGCCGTTGACCGCGCAGATAACGGGCTTCCACACATGGTTCTGGTGCGGCGTCCAGCGGATCGAGGCGATGCTCGGCGCGCCGGCTTCGTCGGTGATCATCTCCGGCAGGTCGGCCAGGTCGGCGCCGGTGCAAAAGGCCTTGCCGCCCGCACCGGTGACGATCGCGACGATCGCCGCCGGATCGCGGTCGAACAGCCGCCATGCCTCCGGCAATTCGCGGCTCATGACGCTGTTGACGGCGTTGAGGCGCGCCGGGCGGTTGAGCTCGATCAGTGCGACGCCGTCATCGACCCGATAGTTCAAGGTATCGAAGCGAATTGTCTGGCCTCCCCGGATCATGCGCGTTCGGCCCTGGACGGACCACTGTCCGCTCTGAACCATGGGCCGATCTATGTTCGCCGATCGCGCTCACGAAAAACTCGCTTTTGTTGCCGCCGGCGGCCGGTTTTCCTGACCGTAGGAGCGGATAAGCGAGTTTTATTTGAGGGCGAGCTGAGGTCTGATTGCCCGATGCAGAGAGCAAGCGCGCATCGTGACCAGCCGGCGCCCGAAGGCGCCGCTTCGGAGGACAGTTTCGACGTCATCGTCGTGGGTTCGGGGGCGGGGGCGCTGCTGGCGGCGGCGCGCGCGTCCGATCTCGGCGCGCGTGTGCTCGTCCTGGAGAAACAGGCGCGGTTCGGCGGGAATTCGGCGATGTCGGGGGGCGGTATCTGGGTACCGAACAACAGCCGGATCGGATCGGTCGGCATCGCCGACAGCGACGAGGATGCCTTCTCCTACCTGCGCGCGGTCATCCCCGCCGATCAGATCGCGGACGAGACCATCCGGACCTATATCCGCTCCGCGCCCAGGATGATCGACTATCTCGAAAGCATCGGCGTGCCTTATCGTCCGGTCGCGAAATATCCCGATTACTATCCCGGCGTGCCGGGCTGGCGCGAAGGCGGGCGCACCATGGATTGCGCGCCGCTCGACGGGCGCGAACTCGGCGAATATTTCGATCGCCTCGGCCAGATGCCCGCCGCGTCCAAGGCGTTCGGCACGATCAACCTGTCGATCACCGAAGCCTCCAGGATCCAGGCGGTCGCGCCGGGCTGGCAGAGGATCGCGGCGGGTGCGCTGGCGCGCTATGCCGTCGATATCGGTGCGCGGCTGCGCGGCAGGCGGGATCGCCGGCTGTGCATGGGGGAGGCGCTGGTCGGCCGGCTGTTCCTGGCGATCCGCAAGCGAAAGGTGGTCTTCAAACTGGGCGTACCGGTCTCCGGCCTCGATTATGACGGCGATCGCGTCTGCGGTGTCGTCGTGCGCGCGGATGACGGCAAAAGGCAGGTCTATGAAGCGCGCAAGGCCGTCATCGTCGCGGCGGGCGGCTTCGAGCGCAGCCGCGAGATGCGCCATCGCCATCTCCCCAATCCGACCTCGCCCGACTGGTCGGCGGGCAGCGCGGGCAATACCGGCGACATGATCGAGGCCGGGCGACGGATCGGCGCCGCCACCGGATTGATGAACGAGGCCTGGTGGGCGCCGTCGGTGCGCTGGGGCGATCGCACCGTCATCCTGTTCTTCGAAAAATCGAAGCCGGGATTGATGATCGTCGATCGCACCGGCCGGCGGTTCATGAATGAATCGATCACCTATAATTCCTACGGCAAGTGCATGTACGGCGAGAATTACGATCTCAGGGATCGCGTGCCCGCCTATGTCATCTTCGACAGCCGCTATCGGTCGCGCTACATGTTCGGCGGGCTGCTGCAATCGAGCATGTCGCCGGACTGGATGAATCCGGGCGCCTTCGGCCCCAACGGCATGCTCACCAGGGCGTCGACGCTCGATGAGCTAGCGACGAAACTCGGCATCGATGCGCAAGGCTTGCGGACGACGGCGGCGGAAATGGCGCGCTTCGCGGAAAGCGGCATCGATGAGAGGTTCGGTCGCGGCGCCGACGCGCACGACCGCATGTATGGCGACGAACGCGTCACTCCCAATCCCTGCCTGGGCCCGATCGACACGCCGCCCTTCTACGGCGCGCCGCTCTATCCCGGCGATATCGGCACCAAGGGCGGCCTCGCCATCAACGATGACGGCCAGGTTCTGGACGAAGCGGGCAAGCCGATCCCGGGGCTCTACGCCGCCGGCAACAGCTCCGCATCGATCATGGGCGATAAATATCCCGGCGCCGGCTGCACCTTGGGGCCGGCGCTCACCATCGCCTATCGCGCGGCGGGCAGGATCATGGGCGCCAACGAGGATTGACGCTTTCGGGCGTCCACGAATTCAACACATGACGGGGCAAGAGAGTGGCCAGGACCAAAGACTATAATCTGGGCGATTTCGATTTTCCGCGCGGCTGGTTCATGATCGCCGACGCCGCCGAACTGGGAGAGAGGCCGCTGCCGCTGCGCTTCTTCGGCAAGGATTTCGCACTGTTTCGCGGGCAGAGCGGGCGGCTTGTGCTGCTCGACGCGCATTGCAGCCATATGGGCGCGCATCTCGCGGGATCGGCCGACGCGTCGATCGTCGTGCATGGCGAACAGATAGAGGGGGATTCGATCCGCTGCCCCTATCATGGCTGGCGCTACAATCACGAAGGTCAGGCCGACGATATCCCTGGTTTCGACGGGCCATGCCCCAAGGCGGCGAAACTCGCATCCTATCGCGTCCGTGACGTGATGGGCGCGATCATGATGTGGCACGATCCCGAAGGCGGCGAGCCCGATTTCGATCCGCCGGCGCTGGCCGAATGGGACCTGCCCAACTGGGTGAACGGCGATTACGACCATCTGGGGCGGCTGGAGATCCATCCGCAGGAAATCCTGGATAACATGGCCGATTCCAATCATCTGGGGCCGACGCATGGCTCGCCGTGCGAATATTTCGAGAATGAGTTCAAGGGTCATCTCTACTATCAGCGGCAAGGCGGGTTCCGCCGCGAATATGACGCCTATCTGATGACCTATACTTGGTATACCGGGCCGGGCCTGCTGCTTTCCAGGCAGGCGATCGGCGATATCCGGTCGATCGAATTCATCTTCCATACGCCCGTCGAGGATGGTGTGGTGCAGGTCTGGCACAACAACCTGCTGATGGTCGCCAACCCCGTACCGACCGCCGAGGATCGCGGACGGGCAAAGGCGATCCAGAACGAGGTGCTCGCCGCCTTCAGGCAGGATTTCGCGATCTGGACGAGCAAGGTGCCGGCGCTGCGGATCATGAGCGTGCCGACCGAGCGCAATTTCAAGCTCGGGCGCAACTGGTACCGGCAATTCTACAATCCGCGCGATCGCGCCGGCGATGTCCATCGTTCGACCGATGGCCGGCACGTACCGATCCACAAGCTGCCGCCCTATGAGATGTCGCTGGAGCTGGAAGGCTGATCGTCGCGTACCTGTCCGAAGCAAAAGGCCCCGGCCGGTCTTGAGACCGGCCGGGGCCTTGTCGTTGCCTCCGATGCCGCAGCCGGCCGGTCAGCGGCCGGTGAACTGCGGCTTCTGCCGGTTCTGGAACGCCTCCAGCGCGATGCGGTGATCGTCCAGGAGCTGCGTCACATTCTCGAAGGCGGCGGCGCGGTCGATGATCGCGTTGGCGGTCACCTTCAGCCCGGCATTGATCGACGCCTTGGTCCATTTGATCGAATGGGTCGCGCCCTTGGCCAGCCTTTTCGCCATCGTCGCGACGGTTTCGTCGAGCTTGTCCGCCGGCACCGCTTCGGTGATCAGCCCGATGGCGGCGGCGTCGGTGGCGGTGATCGGATCGCCGGTCAGCAGATAGCGGCGCGCGCGGGCATAGCCGATCAGTTGCGGCCACATCACCGCGCCGCCATCGCCCGCGACCAGCCCCACCGAGACATGCGGATCGGCGAACACCGATTGTTCGGACGCGTAGATGAAGTCGCAATAGAGCGCGAGCGAACAGCCCAGCCCGATGGCGGGGCCGTCGACCTTGGCGATGATCGGCTTTTCGAGATCGAGCATCGCATTCTGGATCTTGCGGTCGCGGCGGATGCCGATGCTCGTCGCGGCGGCGTCGCCATGCAGCGACAACAGCCATTTCAGGTCCCCGCCGGCGCAGAAGGCGCCGCCGGATCCCGCCAGGATCACGACATCGACGCTTTCGTCGCGATCGACATCGTCGAAGATGCGCGAGAACTCCTCGTGCAGGTCATGGTTGATCGCGTTCTTCGCCTGCGGCCGGTTCACCGTTATCGTCAGGATATTCCCGTCCTTCTCGACGAGAAGCGCCTGGTATCGATCATAGTCCATGCCTGTATGTCCTTCGATGTGAAATGCGTCAGGGGATGCGTTCATCGACGAGGCCAAGCCGCTCGCAGGCCATTTGCCTCAGGATGAATTTCTGGATCTTGCCCGAAGGGGTGAGCGGGAACGCATCGACGAACACGACATGTTCGGGGACTTTCCAGCGCGAGATCCGTTCGGCGCACCAGGATCGGATCCCGTCGCCGTTCGCCTCGATCCCGTCGCGCAGCCACACCATGGCGCAGGCGACTTCGCCATATCGCGCGTCGGGCACGCCGATCACCGCGACATCGCGGATCGCGTGATGGTCCTTCATATAGGTTTCGATCTCGAGCGGAGAGAGATTCTCTCCGCCCCGGATGATCATCTCCTTCCTGCGCCCGACGATCGCGACGAAGCCGTCGCCATCCATCCGCGCGAGATCGCCCGATGCGATCCAGGCGTCCCCATGCTGATCGTCGGTGTCGTCCGGCCGGCTGCCATAGCCCATCATGCCGCCGGGGCCGCTATAATGGAGCTCGCCGACCTCGCCGATCGGCACCGAACGGCCCTGTGCATCGCGGATGGCGACGCTGACGCCGATCAGCGGCGTGCCGCTGGTCCGGGTCTTCTTGTCGGCGCTGTCGGCCGGAACCGTGGTCGTGGTGACGCCGCAGGTCTCGGTCTGGCCATAGCAGTTGATGATATCGGCGCCGAAAACATCTTGGCAGCGCGTCAGCAGGTCGCGCGTTACCGGGGCGCCGCCGACGATGATCGTCTTCAGCGCGTCGAGCGAGCGGCCGGCGATCGAGGGATCGTCGAGCATCGCGATCAGCATCGTCGGCACGCCGATGAATGCGGTGCAGCGCTCGCGTTCCAATATGTCGAGCGTGACCGCCGGCTTGAAGATGTGGAGCGGCAATGTCGTCGCGCCGACGAGCATCGCGCCGGGGATCGAGTTGCCCGACCCGCCGACATGGAACAGCGGAAATCCGGGGCAGACGCGGCTGTCCTCGCCCAGACCCCAGATGCGATAGGCGTTGCGGGCGGTGGTGGTGATCGCGTCGTGCGAAAGCCGCACGGCCTTGGGCACGCCCGTCGTGCCCGATGTATATTGGATCATGAAGAGATCGTCGGGGCTGGTGTCGACGAACGGCGGCGTCTCGGGGGCGTTCGGCAGCAACGCGCTCCATATGCTGGAAAAGCGATGGACATGACGAAGGCCGGGCGCGTCGCGCCGCGCCGCCTCGACGATCCCGGCGGCTTCGGTTCCGCCGATCAGGTCGGCATGGAAGATGCCGGCGGCGTCCGAATCCCGCAGCGCGAAGCTCAGTTCGTTCAGCTTGTACAAGGGGTTGAGCGCGACCAGCACGAGCCCGGCCTTGGCGATCGCATATTCCAGCAGCACCCATTCGGCGTGATTGGGGCCCCAGATCGCGATCCTCTCGCCCGGCGCATAGCCCAGCGCGATCAGCGCGGCGGCCAGGCGCGCCGCGTCGCGATCGAGCGTCGCATAGGTCCAGGCGATATCCGCGATCGCCGGCTGGTGGCGATAGACCACGGCTTCCTTGTCGCCCCAGCGCGATGCGGCGGCGGCGAGCGCGGCGCCCAGCGACTGGCGCTGGCCGGGCGGGGGCGGTGCCGCCGGCGGTGCGATCCATTCGGACAAAAGGGGATTGGGAGCTGTCATGCGGTGCTTTTTTGAGTTGCGGCATTGGCGACATGGCATCGCCGCGGCGGCGTCCAGCCCTCGGACTAGGCTCGCGAAAGGCTCAGCTAAAACTCGTTTTCCTCGACCGTCCATGCCCCCCGGATCCGGATGCGAGTTCAATTTGAATGGCTTTGGACCTTACCCAAGTCCCGCATTCGCCCCGCAAAGGGCAAGGGATCGACACGGGATCATGGAAAGCACATGAACAGTTTCGCCGAGCCGGAGCACATCCAGATGCTGCGGGAAACGCTGTCGCGTTTCATCGAAAGGGAGATGCCGCTCGAACTGGTGCGGAAATGGGATCGGGAAAACCATTTCCCGCGCGAGATCCATGAAAAGCTGGCGGCACTGGGGCTGATGGGGCTGACCGTCGCGGAGGACTTCGGCGGCGGGGGGCGCGATATCCGCGCGACGATGATCGCCATCGAAATGCTCTGCGGCCGCAGCATGGCGGTCGGCGGCCCGTTCATCCAGTCGGCCTGCTATGCCGGCCTCAACATCGCGGAGGTCGGCAGCGAGCGCCAGAAGCGGGAGATATTGCCAAGGGTGGTCGGCGAAGGGCTGATCTTCGCCTATGGCATCAGCGAGCCCGATGTGGGGGCGGATGTCGCGGCGGTACGCAGCACGGGCACGGTCGTCGGCGATCGGCTGGTGATCAACGGCGCGAAGCGCTTCTGCTCGGGCGCGCGGATTTCCGACTATATCTACACGCTGGTGCGGACGGGGCCGAAGGAAGATCGCCACCGCAACCTCTCGCTCGTCCTGGTGCCGTCTCAGGCCCCGGGCATCACGTTCGAGGCGCAGGATGCGCTCGGCCTCAAGGGCACCGGCACCTACGATGTCAGCTTCGCCGATGTTTCGGTGCCGATCGAAAATGTCGTGGGGGAAGAGGCCGGGTGGAACAATGCCTGGTCGATGCTGGTCGGGCCGGGTCTCGATATCGAGAAGATGGAGGTCGCGGCGATGGCGCTGGGTATCGCGGCGGCCGCCGTCGACGAAGCCTGGACCTATGCGCAGGAGCGCCAGCAGTTCGGCAAGCCGGTCTCCGCCTTCCAGTCGGTCCGCCACATGCTGGCGGAGGTGAGGACCAAGCTCCATGCCTGTCGCGTCCTCACCTATCATACCGCCGATGTGCTCGACGCTTCAGGCAAGGCGCCGGTGGAAACGTCGATGGCGAAGCTGTTCGTCTGCCAGGCCGCGCAGGAGATCGTGCTGACCTGCCAGCAGATCCTGGGGGCCTATGGCTATATCCGGGAATTCGACATGGAACGGCATGTCCGCGACATTCTCGTCATGCCGATCCTGGGCGGTTCGTCCGCGATCCAGAAGAACAATATCTGCAACATGCTGAAGCTGGCCAAATGACGCGCGCCGAAAGGCGCGTGCAGTGGCGCAACGTGAACGGAGACGGGCGGAGAGATGCCGAAGATCACTTTTATCGGCCATGATGGCGCCGAACATGTCGTCGAGGCCGAAGCCGGCATTTCGGTGATGAAGGCGGCGGTCAACAATATGGTGCCGGGCATCGATGCCGATTGCGGCGGCGCCTGCGCGTGCGCGACATGCCATGTCTATGTCGATGCGGCCTGGACGACGCGGGCGGGCGCGGCCGACGACATGGAGCAGGCGATGCTCGAATTCGTCTCGGAACCGGAAGAGAATTCGCGGCTTTCCTGCCAGATCATCATGAGCGAGGCGCTGGACGATCTGGTCGTCCGGCTGCCGATCCGGCAGGGCTGAATGGCATGCGGGTGATGGGGCGGACGACGGCGCCGGTGACGGAGCAGGCGCGGCGGCGATCAGCCCGGCGGGGCGCAGCCTTCGATCAGCGCCAGCTCGGTCGCCACGCCGCTGCCCTGGCGCAGCGCGATCATCCGGGCATAATCGGGGTCGCGATACCAGTTCTCGGCCGCCTGGCGATCCGGGAACTCGATCAGCACCAGTGCATGGCCCAGTGGCTCCTTCCCCTCCAGCCTTTCGCTGTCGCCGCCCTTGACGAGGTAGCGGCCGCCATGACGCGCGACGAGGGGCTCGGTTACCGACCGGTATTCCCGGTACCAGTCCCAGTGATCGACAGTCAGTTTTCCGAAAATATAGGCCGGCATCAGACACCTTCGCTTTCCCGGCCAGCCTATCGAAGCGGGGGTTCAGGATGAACTCGTATATCGCCGTCGCCGTCCGGCGCGCGGCTGTCGACAGGGGAAGAGGTTTGGCGATATGGCGCGTCTCGCGGAGAGAATTCAGAAAAGCGGGTCGCCCATGACATCTCGTATCCCCACCCCCCCGGGCGCTGCGCCGAAGGGCGATGCGCGCACGGCGGAGGTATCGGATATCGATCGCCGCAAGAGCCCGAAGCAGCAGCGCGCGGTGATCACCGCCGAAGCGCTGCTCCAGGCCGCCGAACAGATCATCGTCCGCGAAGGCTTCAAGAACGCCACGACCAACCGGATCGCGGAGGTCGCGGGCGTCAGCGTCGGATCGCTCTATCAATATTTTCCCAACAAGCAGGCGATCGTCCGGGCGCTGGTCGAAGAGACGGTGTCACGGGCAGCGGCGCGCGTCCGGGAAAATCTGCGCAACCTGATGGACGAACCGCTCGAACCGGCGCTGCGCAGGATCATGGGGCTGCTGCTGGAGATCTATCGGGAAAATCACTTCATCCTGTTCCGCATATTGGACGATGTTCCCGAACTGCGGCAATATACCAAGAGCCTGGCGGTGGAGACCTATACCCATTCCACCAACCTGGCATTTCTCGAACAGCATCATGCCGAGATCAGGGTCACCGATCTGCGCACCGCGCTGCTGCTGATCGAGCGGGCGACGATCCACAACATGCAATATTTCATTACGGACAACCCGACAAATCTCACAGAGGACCAGTTCCTCGACGAGATCACGCGGATGGCGGTCAATTACCTGACAAAGTGAAACCATGGTCAGCCGGCGGAAATCCTCTGCCGGATGGCGGCAAGCCGGTCGCGGACAAAGGGCGAGTGCAGCAGGTCGTGAAAGCTCCGTGCTTCTTCGGCGATTGCGATCCCGATGGCCTCGCGCGTGCCGGCCTTCAACAGACGCTTGGTCTCGGCCACGGCATCGGGTGAAAGCGCGGTGATGCCCGCCAGCCGGTTGGCGACATGGGCGGCGAGGTTTTCGGCGGCGACGGTCTCGTTGACGATGCCCAGGGCGATCCCCTCCTCCGCGGAACAGCCACGGTCCTTGAGCAGCAGCGCCATCGCCCGGCGCTGGCCGACAAGCTGGGGCAGATAGGCGCTGGACGCGAATTCGGGGATCAGGCCCATGTCGGCGAAGGGAAAGACCAGCCGGCAATCGGGCACGGCATAGACGAAATCGCAGTGGAATAGCATCGTCGCGCCGATGCCGACGGCATCGCCATTGAGCGCGGCGGCAACCGGTTTGGAGAAATCGGCCAGTCTCTTCATGAAGATATAGGAAGGCTTCTCGTCATAGGCGAGGGCAAGGCCCTGCGCGAAACCGCTGACGTCATGGCCTGCGGTGAAGATCGGTCCCGATCCGGCGAACAACAGGCAGCGCACGGTGTCGTCGCGCTCGGCGCGACCGATCAGGTCGATGATCCGTTCGTACATCGCATAGGTGATGGCGTTGCGCTTGGTCGGCCGGTTGAACCTGATCGTCATCACATGGTCGCGGATATCTGCCAGGAGATCGTCCGATCCCGCCATATCCGCTTCATCGTCCCGCATTGCCGGCTCCTCTCCCGTTCGGTGCCGAAACTAGGGCGGCGGGCATCTTAGGTTGAACTCGCTTTCGGCGGGCCGGCGTCTTTCAGGGTGCTGTAACGCGAGTTTCTTCTGAACACCCTCTCTCAATAAGCTGGAGGAAAGCTGAGAAGACACAGAATATCCGGGAGTGGCGCGCGTTGCTGGACTATGATCCTTTTTCGGATGCGGCGATGCGCGACCCGCATGCCCAATATCTCGAACTCCGCAAGAAGAGCGGGCCGTATTTCATCGAGAAATACAATGCGTGGGCGCTCGTCCATTTCGACGACATCTGGAAAGTCAGCGTCGAGCATGAAGCGGACATGACCTTCACCGCCGGTCAGCCGCTCACCAATGTGCTGCTGAACGAACCCGTTCCCCATGCCTTTCCGAGCATGGACCTGAGCGAACACCGCAAATGGCGGCGGATCGTCCATGCCGACTACACGAAATCCAATGTCGAGAGCGATCGTCCGCGCATCGAAGCGCTGGCGCGCGAGTTGCTGGCGCCGTTGGTCGAACGCGGCCGGTTCGATTTCTATACCGATTATGTGAACCGGCTGTTCGCGATCAACGCCGGCCATAATCTCGGCCTCGGTCGCGACGAATCCATCGAATGGCGCCGGTTGATCGACGAGACCATGCATCGCGAGACCGGGCAGGTGGGGACATCCTCGCCGCGCAACCATGCCGCCGCGATGGCGCTTTTCGGCCAGCTCCACGCCTATGTCGAAGGGCTGCGGCGCAATCCCGAACGGGCGGGCGGGCATATCCGGAAATATCTGGAGGCGGAGGTCGATGGCCGCCGGCTGGAGAACCAGGATATCGTCAGCCTGCTGGTCATATTCCTGACCGTGGGATCGGGCACCACGCCCAATGTCTGCGCGGGCGCGGTCTATTATCTGGCGCAGCACCCCGATCAGCAGCAAGCGGTTCTGGGTGATCGATCGCTGACGCCGCGCGCCTTTTTCGAAGCCGCGCGGTACGACCAGCCCACCAACATATTATGCCGGCGCGCGATCCGCGATATCCCGGTCGGTGGCGAAACCATCAGGGCGGGCCAGAATATCCTGATGGTCTATGCGTCGGGCAATCGCGACGAGGCCGAGTTCGAGCGGGCCGGCGAATTCGACATCTTCCGATCCTGCCCGCGCGACCTGACCTACGGGATCGGCGGGCATAAATGCCTGGGCATGCATCTCGCCACCATGGCGGGCACGATCGCGCTGGACGAATTCTTCAGGATATCCGGGCGCTACCGCGTCGACAGCGCGAACTGCACGCGCGCCTATGGCGAGTTCCTGTCCGGCTTCGATCATGTGCCGGTGGAACTCGGTGCCTAAAATCAGGAGCAATCTATGTCGATACGAAGCCTTGGCTATGTCGGGTTCGGCGCGCCCGATCCCGCGGTCTGGCTGGACTATGCCACCAATATCCTCGGCCTGATGCCGGCGCGTGCCTGTGCGGGTGAGGATTGGGGCATACCCGCGATGCCGGGATCCGGCCCTAAAAGCGCCGGCAGCGGCGTGGCGGAGGACGGCAGCGTCTATCTGAAGATGGACGAGTGGCAATGGCGGATCGCCGTGCATCCGGACGCGACCAATCGCGGCATCAAATATATCGGGCTGGAGGTCGAGGATCAGGCCGATCTGGAGGCGCATGTCCGCATCCTCGGCGAAGCCGGTTTCCCGGCCGAACTGGGATCGGCGGAACAGGCGCGCCGGCGGGCGGTGACCGGGATCGCTTATGTCCAGGATCCGTGCGGCAATGCGATCGAACTGTTCTTCGGCCCCACGATCGACCGCAAGTTCAAGTCGCCGCTGGGCATGGACTTCCTGGCCGGGCCGCTCGGGCTCGGGCACATCAACCTGATCACGTCGGGCAAGCTGGAGGCGGCGCAGGATTTCTACACCCGGATCCTGGGTTTCGACCTGGTCGACTATATCCGTTTCGGCGGCGGCAATTCCGCCAATTTCTATGGCTGCAACGCCCGGCATCACTCGATCGGGTTGCTCAAGGTCGGCAATGTCGTCGGCATCCACCACATGATGCTGGAGGTGACCGAGGTCGACATGGTGCTCCAGTGCCTGGAGCGTGTGAACGATGCCGGCATCCAGGTGACGTCCACGCTCGGCCGCCACGTCAACGACAATATGCTCTCCTTCTACATGCGTTCTCCCTTCGGCTTCGAGGTCGAGATCGGGTTCGGCGGACGGATGATCGACGCGGGCTGGAGCGCGAACGAGTTCGTCGAGGGCGATATCTGGGGGCATCGCGGCCTCGATCCGGAAACGATCGAGAAGAATCTCGCGTCGGCGCCGAGAGGATAGGGGACGGATCATGGCGGCGAAACTCGCGCAGCAGCATGTGGAGATCGGGCTGGTGTCGAACGGCATCGATAGACCGACCCGCTTCTATCGCGACCTGATGGGCTTTCCGGTGGCGGGCAGCATCGAAATTCCGAATGTCGGCACGATCACGAGGTTCCAGGCCGGGGACAGCATCATCCGCGTCCTCGTGCCGGTCGAGCCGGCAGCGGATCCGGCAGGGCAGGGCGGTTTCCAGGCCGTGGTCGGCATCCGTTATCTGGCGCTTCGCATCGCCAATCTCTCGGAGATGGTCGATCGCATCGCGACGGCGGGCTTCGCCGTTCCGGTGCCGGTCAGGGCCTTGCGGCCGGGCGTACGCGTCGCGCTGGTCGAGGATGGCGACGGCAATACGATCGAACTGATGGAGGAAAGCGCGGCATGAACTTCGCCTTTTCCGACGAGGAGATGGGGTTCCTGAAGGATTTCCAGGACCATCTCGCGCAAGAGCGGCAACGTTCGGACGCCGCCGTCATCTTCGCGCCGCACCGCGAGACCGATTCCTGGCTGGTCGACGGTCCCGAACGGCGCGCCTTCATGAAGCGGCTGGCGCAGGCCGGCTATATCGGCATGTCCTGGGCGCGCGACTATGGCGGCCGCGAACGGCCGGGCATCTACGATTATCTGCTCAACGAGGAGCTTTCGAGCCAGGGCGCGCCGATCATCGGCAAGGGCGTGGGCTGTATCGGCAAGACGATCATCGCGCATGGATCGGACCGGCTGAAGCGGGAGTTCCTGCCGCAGATCCTGGCCGCCGATATCGAATTCGCGCTCGGCTATTCGGAACCCGGCGCCGGGTCCGATCTCGCCTCGCTCAGGCTGCGCGCGGAGCGCAAGGGCGAAAACTGGGTGCTCAACGGCCAGAAGATGTGGACGACCTCCGCGCATTTCGCCGACTGGTACTGGGTGGCGGCGCGAACCGATGCCGAGGCGCCCAAGCACAAGGGCATCAGCGTGTTCCTGGTGCCGATGGATCATCCCGGGCTCACCGTCACGGAGGTGAAGACGATGGGCGATCATCGCACCAATCAGGTGTTCTTCGACAATGTCGACGTGCCCGGCGATTATCTGGTGGGGGAGGAGAATGCGGGCTGGCGCTATGTGTGCGAGGCGCTCGATTACGAACGCTTCGCGCTCTACACGGTCGGGCCGTTGCTGCTCAAATTCCAGTCGCTCGTCGAGCTGCTGAAGCTGGCGCGCCGGGGCGGGGCGCCGCTGGCGGCGGATCCCGTCATCCGCGCGCGCGTCGCCGAACTGGCCTGCGAGACCGAGACCGCGACCATGCTGCAACGGCGCGTGATCGCGCGCGCGATCAAGGGCGATGTGCCGACCGTCGAGGCGGCGATGTACAAGCTCTACAGCACCCGGCTCGGCCGGAGCATCGCCAATTATGCGCTCGATTGCCTGGGGCCGCTGGGCCTGTTGCGATCGGGAGCGCCCCATGCCCCCTTTGACGGACGCTGGGAGATGTCGGACCGCGCGACCGTTGTCGACACCATCGGCGGCGGCTCGTCGGAAATCCAGAAGAACATCGTCGCCCGGCGCGGGCTCGGTCTGCTGGTCGGAGCGTAATCATGGATCTCGATCTCACCGAAGAACAGGAAATGCTGCGCGGCACGGTGCGGCGGATGTGCGAGAGCCTGTTCGATCCGCAGACCGTCCGCCGGCTGGAGCACGAGGACGACAAGTTCGATCGCGCCTTCTGGGATGAACTCGGCGCCGGCGGCATCTGCGCGCTGCGCATCGACCCGGATCATGGCGGCGCCGGCATGGGCGCACTCGATCTGGCCCTGGTGTTCGAGGAATTCGGCCGCGCGCTGGCGTCCTCGCCCTTTCTGTCGAGCTGCGTGCTTTCCGCGTCGCTGCTGTCGAGGATCGGATCGGAATCCGCAAAGCGGGAATGGCTGCCCGGCATGGCGCGTGGAGAGGTGGTCGCGATCCCCGCCTGGCAGGAAAACGACCTGATCGGCGATGCGCCGGCAACGGCGATCGATCCCGTCCGTGGCGTCGTCAACGGCGAGAAATTGCTCGTGCCCTTCGCCAGCGTCGCCGATATCTTCCTTGTCCATGGCGCTGGCCCGGACGGTGACGCATGGGCGCTGGTGCCCGCGGATGCGCCGGGCATCTCGATCGTCGCGCAATCCAACCATGCGTCGCAGCCATTGTTCGCCGTCCGCTTCGACGATGTCCGGATCGGTGCTGCCGCCATCTTCGCGGCGACCGAAGTGCCGGATCCGGGCAGCGAGGCGTTCGGCGACGTGCTGATCGCGGTCGCGGCGGAAGCGGTCGGCGCCGCGGACCGGCTGCTCGCGCTGACCGTCGACTATGCCAATCAGCGCAAGCAGTTCGGGCGCCCGATCGCGAATTTCCAGGCGGTGTCGCATCCCTTGGCGGACTGTGCGACCGAGCTGGAGGGGATCAGATATCTTGCCTATCAGGCGGCCTGGGCGAAGGACGGGAACATGCCCTGGCGCCATCTCGCCCAGATGGCCAAGCTGCAGGCCGCCACGCTGTTGCGGCGGCTGGCGACGGTCAGTGTCCAGATCCATGGCGGCATCGGCTATTCGATCGACGGCGATCCCCAGCTTTTCTACCGGCGCGCCAAGCATCATGAACTGATGTACGGAACCGCCGACGATCTGAAGGCGCGTATCTCCGATCACATTTTCGCATGAGCGGCGGCATGGCGGCCGCTCTGGACGATCGGGTTCTCAGCCTGATCGGCGTACCGCAATATGCGGCCGGCCCGGGCATCGCCGCCAATCCGGTGAATGTGCGGGCGATGTGCGCCGCGGTCGAGAGCGGAAATCCGGTCCATTGGGACGATCAGGCGGCCCGCGAACTGCTCGGCGATGCCTATTGCCCGGCGACGATGCTGCCCGCCTGGGGACGGCCCGATGTGTGGGAGCCGGGGCAGGGGGCGCCGCTCAAGGCCCTCCAGGCGCATTTCGATCTCAAGGATCTGCTCGGCTATCCGGCGTCGATCGTCGTCTCGTACACCATCAGCTTCCACGCGCCGGTGCGGATCGGCGATCGCCTGCACACCAGGCAGGTGCTGCGGCAGGTGGGTGGTCCCAAGCAGACCAGGCTCGGGCTGGGGCGTTTCTGGACGATCGAGATGCAGTATCTCGATGATGACGGGGGCCTTGTCGGCGTCGAGCGCTACGAATTTTTCGGCTTCGAGAAGGCAGGGGCATGAAGATGCTGCTGATCGGCGATGTCGCGGCCGGACAGGTCATGCCCGAACTCGCCTTCGATGTGACGGCGACGCGCATTGTCGCCGGGGCGCTCGCCAGCCGCGACTATTCGCCGCTGCATCATGATCATGGCTATGTGGTCGGCACCGTCGGCCAGCGCGACATCTTCGCGAACACCCAGTTCCAGGCGTCGCTGTTCGAACGGTTCCTGGGTGACTGGTCGGGGCCGCGCGGGCGGATCGCGCGCATGCGGTTCAGCATGACATCGTCGATCTTCGCGGGCGATCGCGTGACGATCGGCGGGATCGTGGATGCCGTTTTCGCCGATGGACCATGCGGCCCGGCGGTGACGGTGACGCTCGGCATGACGGTCGCGGACCGGGTCATGACCAGCTGCGAGGCGCTTTATGCGCTGCCGGCCGGCCCCGGCGACAATCCGTGGGAAAGGCAGGCAGAGCGCTGGCTTCCGCCTGAATAACTGGGCCATAGACTCACGAGCGCGCAGCCGCAGGCGCATTGAGGCGAGTTGGACCATGGCAAGGAAGTTTGCTGCCAGCTTGGCATAGCGAGTGGCGATGCGGCGGAAGTGCTTCAGCTTGGAGAAGAATCGTTCGATCAGGTTGTGCTCGCGGTAGAGCGGTTTGCTGAAGCAGGGTTTCCACTTCCGATCATCTACGTGCGGAACGCCTCGCGGCTTGTCGGGCAACTATGGCTCGATCACGCGCCATTCGCAGTCGGTCAGGTCATATCGGCTCATGCCAACGCTGAATCAGAGCTAAGCACGATAGGAAAGCGGTCAGTCGGCTAACGACGATTGCGGCCACTGATTGTACATGAGATGATTGGTCGATGCAGGGATACCTACCTCGGTCGCCTCGGGCGATAGCGGTGTTACTCACAGTGTTCATTGTTGGAAGTTGCAGCAGTCCGCCTAAGCGCTTGGAAGCTGCGGCAAGGCGGTCTTGCCTCGCGCAGGGCGGCTACGAAAGTCGCAGCGCCTTCGGCTTCCCGATCTGCCAGTTCCGCTACGCCGATGGGGGAAAGACATGTTCCGGCAAAGCCGATTGTCAGGGGCAGTGCCTCATGAGCGTCGATGGACCGCCTGAGAAACCACTTCCCAAGCCGGGCGATTTGGCAAATGGGTCTTGCCAATCGGAACACTACAATCCCGGCTGTTTTGCTAAAATCGAAGGTGGGAAGATCGGCTCAGAAGGCGCGTGGTGCGAGGACTGAAGCTACCATCGACTTCCACCCATAGCTGTCATTGCCATTATGGGTTCACGGCCTAGGTCCGATCGACATTCAGTTCAGACCGAGCCGAAAATGGTGCTTTTTTTCGTGACCCGGGGCGCAGCGCACTTTCGGTCCGTGAGCACCGGAAGCGCGAGAAAACGCCATTTGCAGGCCGGTACTGGCTGAATGTCGATCGGGTCCTTAGGACGTGATGTGGAAGCCGCCATCGATGCCGATATGCTGGCCGGTGATATAGGCGGCGGCATCGGACAGGAAGAAGCAGGTGGCGGGCGCGATCTCCTCGGGCGTCGAGAAGCGGCCGAGCGGAATGGTCTCCAGATAACGGTCGCGAAAACGCTCCTGGCGGATCGTCTCGGTCATCGCGGTCTCGACCAGGCCGTAGCAGACGCTGTTGACGTTGATGTTGAACCGCCCCCATTCGCGCGCCGCGCTCATCGTCAGGCCCATGACGCCTGACTTCGCCGCGCCGTAATTGATCTGCCCGAAGGTGCCGCGCCGGCCGGCATCGGAAGAGACGTTCACGATCGATCCGGGATTGGGATCGCCCTGTTTCGCCTTGCCCACCAGATGGCGGCCGACGGCCTGCAGGCAGACAAAGGCGCCGGTCAGGTTCACGTCGATCACAGACTGCCATTGCGCGCGGTTCATGTCGGTGATCATCGCGGCGCGGACGATGCCGGCATTGTTGAGCAGGCCGTTGAGATCGCCGAATTCCGCCACGGTCTGGCGTACGACATCCGCGACGAAATCCTCGTCGGTCACGTCGCCGGCGAAGCACCGGACCGATGCGTCGCCATGGGCGGACAGGCCGTCTTCCAGCGCGTCCCGATTGATGTCGACCGCCGCGACGCGCGCGCCCATGGCGACGGCGTGTTCGGTCAGCGCCTTGCCGATGCCTTGGGCGGCGCCGGTGACGATGATGACCTTGTTTTCGAGCGATGCGGGATGTTTCATGTCGAGGCTGTTCCGGTTCTGATGAAGGGGGCGTCAGCTATCCAGCCGTCCGAAGATGGAGATGCTGCATACATTGTTGTTGGGAAAACCGCCGAGATTGTGGGTCAGCGCCCGGCGTGGCCGGATGAGCTGGCGATCACCCGCGCGCCCCAGCAACTGGCTATAGGCTTCGTACGCCATGCGCAGGCCCGACGCGCCGATCGGATGGCCGAAGCATTTCAGCCCGCCGTCGATATTGCTCGCCACCTCGCCATCGGCGTCGAACTTGCCGTTCAGCACGTCGCGATAGCCGGCGCCGGGTTGTGAGAGGCCCAGATCCTCCATGGTGACGAGTTCGGTGATCGAGAAACAGTCATGCACCTCGACCAGGTCCAGTTCGCGCACCGGATCGGTGATGCCGGCTTCGCGATAGGCCTTGCGCGCGGCGATCCGCGTCGTGTGCGCATAGCTGCCGTCCCAGTCGTTGTGCGACATCTCCGATCCGTTGCTGAGCGAGAGCTGCATCGATTTGATGCTGACGAGTTCGCCCGTCTTCCCCAGGCGTTTCGCCATGTCCGGGGTGGTGACGATCGCGCAGGCCGAACCGTCGCTGACGCCGCAGCAATCGAACAGGCCCAGCGGATAGGCGATCATGGGCGCGTTCAGGATCGCGTCCTTGGAGATCCGCTTGCGCAGATGCGCCTTGGGATTGCGCGATCCGTTCTCATGGCTTTTCCATGATATATGGGCCATCGCTTCCTTCAGCGTGTCCATCTTCAGATCGTGGCGCGCGGCATAGGCGCTGGCGAATTGCGCGAAGGATCCGGGCGCGGTGACGCCGGGCTGCCACAGATCGTTGAAGGTGCCCCGGCTGCGTTCGGGCAGGCCGCCATAGCCGGTGTCCTTCAGCTTCTCCACGCCCAGCGCCATGGCGATGTCGACGGCGCCCGCCGCTACCGCATAGACCGCGCCGCGCAGCGCCTCGGATCCCGTCGCGCACAGATTTTCGACGCGTGTCGCCGCGATGTTCGGCAGCCGCAGCGCCTGCGACAGCGACAGCGCCGACTTGCCGAGATTCTGCTCGTCCATCGACAGGCCGAACCATGCAGCCTCGATCAGGTCGCGATCGATGCCGGCATCCGCCACCGCCTCCTGAAAGGATTCCGCGATCAGATCCTCGGCGCTGCAATCCCAGCGCTCGCCGAAGCGCGAGCAGCCCATGCCGAGGATGACGACCTTGTCCCGAATGCCTTCAGCCATTTATCGCACCTTTGCCATGCCGACCGGGGCGGCTTTCCAGAAATAGCGGTGGAAGTTCCGCTTCGGATCCTTCTCCTTGATGCGGAACACGAAGCGGACAGGGGTGCCGACGCTCAGTTCGCCGGGCTCGCAATCGGTGAATTCCATCATGATCACGCCGCCATCGTCGAAGGCGACATTGCCGTAGATGAAGGGCGGATTGGCGGAGACGGCCAGCCAGTCCTCGGTATAGGATTTGACGCGGCCGATCTTGTGGCTGAACGGTTCGTCGATCTGGGTGTCGAAGCGGCGGCAATCCGGATTGACGCAGCATCGTCCCTTCGGGAATTGCCGCGTCCCGCACGCCTCGCACCGGCCGCCGATGAAGCTGGTCGCGGTCTTGCGATGGCGATTGAAGGCCGAAAGCGCGGTGCGGTTGTCGCGTTCCGCGCGGATGCCCCAATCCACGTCGATCTGTTCGTTGAACGACAGGAAGCGCAGATAGTTCAGGTCTTCGACGCCGCCATCCAATTGATCCCGGACGGTGTCGATATCGGGCCGGTCGGCGATCGCGTCGGTCGTCTCGAACAGCAATGTCTGGCAGCCCTGCGCGACATTGGCGAGCAGGATGGTCTCGCCCGGTGCCGCCTGTTCCAGCGCATGGCACAGCATGATCAGGGCATGGGCGGATCCGGTGTCGCCGCACGCCGCGTCGAGCGGATCGATCAGCCGGTTCTCTGCGAAGCCGCATTTGCCGGCGATCTGCCGGGCGGCGGCACGGCCGACGCCCGCGATCACGACATGATCGATGGCGGCGGCGTCGCGACCCGCCTTGCGCAGCAGCGTCTCGATCGCGGGGGGCGCGATCTTCATATCGCCCTCGTCGCGCACCCAGCGTTCCTCGAGCAGATAGTCGGTCGGCGCTTTCGCGCTTCGGTAATGGCCGACGAAATCGACGGCGGTCGAATGCGTGGCGACGAACCGCGCGATCGGATTTTCGGCGCCGGTGACGACCGCCGCCGCCGCATGGCCGAGCGCGAGTTCCTGCGCCGATGCGATCCGCGCCATGCGCCGCTCCGATGCGACGGTCAGCGCCGGCCGGCCATTCTCCAGCGCGCCGATCAGCGCGGTGACGCCGCATCCCAGAAAACCCGTCACATCGGCGCAGCGCAGATCGAACGGCAGCGCCAGCGCTTCGGTCAGGATCACCGAATTCGCGCGGTCGGCAAAGGGTGGGGTGGTGCTCGCGAACTGAATGATCTCGAGAGCGGGCTCGGGCGCGTCGCCCAGGCAGCGCCGGCCCGCCTCCACCGCCATCGTCAGGCTGTCCTCGTCATGCGCGCAGATGGTGCGATGGCCCTTGCCCTGCGCAGCAAGCGCCGGGTTGGCCCATCTGTTCGCATCCGCGATCGCCTTTCGGGCGAGGCGCAGCCGCGGCAGATAGGCGGCGATCGACGCGATACCGGTGTTGCCCAATCTTCCCTCCGTTGCGATCCCGCCGCCGCCGGTGCGCGGCGGGGGCGATCCCGTGCCTAAGAAGGGGAAGCCTCAGGTAAAACTCGTTTAGGGTGGTTCCGGGGCAGGTGGATCTACCCGCCGGCTCCGGAACCACGGAAATCAGGGACGTTCAGCGCCGATCGGCGAGATATGCTCTTGGACGCTCACCATCGTGATCGAATTGCGGTCGAACAGTTCCGCCTCGTCGGCCGCGATCGCCGCGCCGACCTTTTCGTCCGCATGGATCTCCAGGAACTGGTGATATTGATCCTGCGTCCAGAACCAGACTTCGGTGAGCACATCGAAATCCGATTGATCGCCGGTTGGAAAGCTGCGTCGGTATCGGGCGAACATCGGTACGCCGTCCTTCGCCAGGACGCGCAGCGCCAGCGCGCAATGGCCGTGTTCATAGCGTTCGACAAAGGCCGCGCGCGACATGTCGCTTCGTTTCCGGATCGTGCCGAGCAGCTTGATCGCGGGCGGGCCGTGATGGCCGGCGGGGCGGGGCTGAAGCGTATCGGCAGGGGTGATGAACTCCTCGCAGGTGGCGATCCTGGTTTCCCCCTGCCGGAACAGCCGCGCTTCGCTCGTCCGGATCGCGCCGGAAATCGCCTTGTCCGCAAGCGCGGTGTTGCAGGCCTCCAGCGCCTGCGCGTCCCTGAACCAGAGCTGGGTAACCACGTCGTAATCGGGCCTCCAGCTTTCGTCGCCTGGATGCGCGCGCGATACCATCAGGCCGGGCACCACATAGCTTCTGCGATAGCCGGAAAGCGAGGGCAGCAGCGATGCGACCAGCGGCGCATGCTCGCGTTCGTACAGGTCGATGAAAGTGCTGGTCTCCAGCGCCGGCCTGGCCTTCAGAAACGCGATCTGCTTGATCATCTTCCTCCCCTTTCGGATCCTGCATCCGGGCGCCGATCTAGCGCTCGCTATCGCTCATCTTGAACTCGTGTTCGCGATGGATTCTGCCCTCCGGCGTCGGCGTGTGGAAGGCGCGTTTCTCCCGCGAAAATCGCGCCGTCGTGCCGGTTTCCAGTCCTCCGAACACCCGGTATCCGGCGCCGCCGACCGCCCGAAGCGGTTGGCAATTGTTCCCGTAACTCAAAGATGTTAGGAGGTATTTCAAGCCGGAGATCGCGCTTTGGCGTCCGCTGGAAGCGAGCGGAACGCGAGCTGAAATTCAGTGCTTCCCGATCTAGCTTTTCTTCATCAACCAGAACAGGAGCCAGGCTGAACCGTGATGACGGCCGGCCTGGTGCGAGGGGAGAGAGGCATGAAGTCGGCGAAGAAGCATCTGTTGCGGTCGGTGGCGCTGGGGGCGGTGACCTGCGTGTCCATGCCCGCATTCGCGCAGGTCGAAGAGATTGTGGTGACCGCGCAGAAGCGCGAGGAGTCGATCCGCGACGTTCCCATTTCGATCATCGCGGTGCAGGGCGACGAACTGCGTGACCGCCAGATTTCAGGCGTCGAGGATCTGGCGAAGGGGCTGCCCAACGTCTTCGTCTCGAAGGACACGGTTTCGAACAACATCTATGTCCGTGGCGTCGGATCGGGATCGAATGCCGGCTTCGAACAGGCTGTCGCGACATTCGTCGACGGTGTCTATCACGGGCGTTCGCGCTATTCGCAGTCGACGGTGGTCGATCTCGAGCGGATCGAGGTGCTGCGCGGCCCCCAGACCATCTATTTCGGCAACAACGCCATCGGCGGCGCCTTCAGCGTCACCACGACCAAGCCCAGTCTGGACGAATGGAAGGGCTATGCCCTGGCATCCTACGAATTCGTCGCCAACGAACCGGTGGTGGAGGCGGCGGTGGGCGGGCCGATCATCCCCGGCACGCTGGCGGTGCGCGTCGCCGGCCGATATTCCGATCTGAACGGCTTCGTCAAAAATCTTGGCACCGGAAAACGCGATCCCAAGGTGGAGGACAAGTTCGTCCGCTTCTCCGCGCTCTGGCAGATGGCGCCGGACTGGGCTGCGACGTTCAAGGCCGAATATGGCAAGCAGGATTCCAAGGCGCCCTTCGCGGCGCAGCTCACCAATTGCCCGCCGCCCGCGCCCTTCAATCCGGCGACGACCTTCTCCTGCGCCTATGCCATCGCGACCGGGCAGGAGGCCGATTTCGATTTCCGGCGTGCTTCCGGCCCCGGCGAGCGCGGCGAAATCGAGGCCTCGGAATATCTGCTCAAGATCGAACGCGACAATAGCGACGGCCCCGGCTTCGTCGCGCTCGGCTCCTTCTCCAAATATGATTTCCTGGTGGCGGCCGATACCGATGGCGTGCCCGCCAATTTCTTCAGCTATAATTCGCCCGAGGATCTGAAACAGACGACGCTCGAACTGCGCGTCACCTCGCCCGCGCAATCGAAGCTGCAATATATCTTCGGCGGCTATTTTCTGGATTCGGAATCGAACGTCCATACGACGCTCAATTTCCCGTTCGCCAATGTCCTGTTGACGGGCCCGCTGGCGCCGCTTGCACCCTATGCGCCGCTCGCCGGGGTGATCGATCTCAACCAGAAGGAAACCGCGCTCTCGGCCTTCGGCGCCGTGACCTATCCCTTCACCGATCAATTCTCGGTGACCCTGGGCATGCGCTACACCCATTCGAAGAAGCAGGGCATCCAGTCGGCGACCAACGCCACCGGCAATGATCCGCTCGGCCTGACGACGACGCGGCTGCCCGCGGCGCTGCAGCCGGTCGCCTTCTTCCTGACTGGCTTTGCCGATCACACGACCAGGGCGACGGTGAAGGATGGCGCATTCCTGCCGTCCGCCACCCTGCAGTACAAAGTCGATCGAGACCTGACCTTCTACGCGAAGTTCAGCGAAGGCTTCAAGGCCGGTGGGTTCGATGCAGTGGAACTGACCGGTGTGCCCGGTCGTCTGACCTTCTTCCCCGAAACCGTCAAGGCGTATGAAATCGGCGTCAAATCGCTGCTGCTCGATCGCAAGCTGGCGGTCAACCTGTCGCTGTTCCGAAGCGACTACAAGGATCTGCAACAGAGCGTGACGCAGATCACGCCGACCTCCGCCTTTATCCAGGTCACCAATGTCGGCGGCCTGAAGACCCAGGGCGCGGAGGCCGAGCTACGCTGGCAGCCCAGCCAATATTTCGATTTCGGCGTGGACCTCGCCTATCTCGATGCCGCCTACAAGGAATATGCCGGCGCAGGCTGCACCGCCGCGCAGGCGGCGATCGCCCAGGCCAATGGCACCTTGCCCTGCGTGCAGAACCTCACCGGCCGCGCGCCGCCGTTCGCGCCCAAATGGTCGGGCAATGTCCGGGCCGGCTATAACCAGCCGATCGGCAGCACGCTGCGGGTGCGCGCCGATGCGATCCTCGCTTTCTCCAGTTCCTACGACGTGGCCGCCGACAAGGATCCGGCGACCCGCCAGCGCGCCTGGCAGCAGCTCGACCTGCGCCTGGGCATCGGCGAGATCGACGAGAAATGGGAAATCGCCTTTGTCGGCAAGAATGTGACGAACACGAAGATCATGGGATCGGCCACCGATGTCGTGGCCTCGTCGGGATCCTATACGCGCGTGATCATGCGCGGGCGCCAGCTGGGCGTGCAGGCGCGCTATAATTTCTGAGGCGGGAAGCGCCAATGAATGCGGATGATCCCAATTGGAACTCCCGGATAGGGGCGCCCGTCAGGCTCGACGCGCCCGATGATATGCGGTGGAACGATAGCGCCGATGTCGTGATTGTCGGCCTGGGGGGCGCGGGGATCTGCGCGGCGCTCGAAGCCTTGCATCAGGGGGCCAGCGTCATCGCCATCGACAGGTTCGAGGGCGGTGGCGCCACCCGCATGTCGGGCGGCGTCTATTATGGCGGCGGCGGGACGCGTTACCAGCAGGAAGCCGGCATCGAAGACACGGTGCAGGCCATGTACGATTATCTGAAGCTCGAAGTGGCCGACGCGGTTCGTGACGAGACGCTGCTCGATTTCTGCCGCACCAGCAGCGCGAACATGGACTGGCTGGCGGCGCATGGCGTCCGGTTCGGCAGCACCGTCTCTCCGGTGAAGACATCCTATCCCGGCAAGGGGTATTTCCTCTATTATTCGGGGAACGAGGCGCAGGCCGATTACGCCGATCACGCCAGGCCCGCGCCGCGCGGCCATCGTGCGGTGGGGGACGGGCTGACCGGGCATCGCCTGTTCGATCCGCTGCTGCGATCGGCGCTCGCCATGGGCCTGAAACTCTACAGCTACAGCGAGGCCCGGCGCTTCATCCTGTCCGCCGATGGCGAGATCGCGGGGGTGGAGATCCAGCATGTCGACACGGGATCGCGTGGCGCATCGGCGCTGCGCAAGATCGGCGCGGACTTTGCCAAGGCGTCGACATTGCTGTTTCCCGCGATCGCGCAGAAGCTGGTCCGCAAGGCGAACGCGATCTCGGATGGTGACGGCCGGACGAAATCGATCGGGATCGGCAAGGCGGTGATCCTTTCGGCGGGCGGCTATATTCACAACCGCAGGATGGTCGCGCATCACGCGCCCAAATATCTCGGCGCCATTCCACTGGGCAGCATCGGCTGCGACGGATCGGGCATCCGGCTCGGCCAGTCGGTGGGGGCCAGGGTGGACGGGCTGGAGATGATTTCCGCGTGGCGGCAGTTCAATCCGCCGGCCTCCCTTGCACGCGGGATCGTCGTCAACGGTCGCGGCGAGCGCTTCGTGTCGGAGGATTGCTATGGCGGCAAGATCGGTCACCATATCGGGGAGGACCATGGCGGCGTTGCCTATATCATTCTCGACAGTCGCTTGAGGCGGCAGGCGTTCCGCGAAGCGATGCCGGGCCGGCGGAAGCTGTTCCGTCTCCAGGGGGCACCGGCCTTGATGGGGCTTCTGCTCAGCTCGACAAAGGCCGGATCGATCGAGGCGCTTGCCGGCAAATGCGGCATGGATCCCGCCACGCTGCGGGCGGAGGTCGATCATTACAATCGCGCCTCGGCCGGGCTGGAGGCGCCGAAATTCCGCAAGCATCCCGATTTCATCGGCCGGATCGTCGAGCCGCCATTTTATGCGATCGATATCTCGATCCATAACAAGCGCTATCTGTGCCCCTCGATCTCGCTGGGCGGCATCGTTGTCGACGAGGCGACGGGCCAGGCGCTGGACGGGGCGGGGCAGCCGATCCCGAAGCTGTTCGCCGCCGGCAAGACCGCGAAGGGCATCTCTTCGCATCGCTATGTCAGCGGCATATCGCTCGCCGACTGCGTCTATTCGGGCCGTATCGCCGGCCGGGCCGCCGCCGGGTGACGGCCGCCCGGCGGCCCCGATCAGAAGGGTTTCGGTGCGCGCTTCTCGACGAATGCGGCGATCATTTCCTCATGCTCGGCGGTGTGGTGCGCCAGCGCCTGATAGGCGGCCGACAGTTCGAGCAGCGGGCCGAGTTTCATGTCCTGCCCCTCGCGCAGCAGTCGCTTTGCCATCCGGGTGGAATGGCCCGGATTGGCGGCGATGCTCGCGGCGATCGTGCGCGCGCGGTCCATCAGTTTTTCCGGCGCCAGCATTTCGGTCACAAGGCCGTATTCGAGCGCTTTCGCGGCATCGATCGTCTCGCCGGTCAGCGTCATCTGCGTCGCGCGCGGCATGCCGATCACGCGCGGCAGCAGCCACGCCCCGCCGTCGCCGGGGATCAGGCCGAGCTTCACGAAGCTTTCGGCGAACAGCGCGGTATCGGCCGCGATCCGGATGTCGCACATGCAGGCCAGGTCGAGCCCGGCGCCGATCGCCGGGCCGTTGATCGCCGCGATCACCGGCACTTCCAGTTCGTAAAGTGCCGCCGGGATCGTCTGGATGCCGGTGCGGTAATTGTTGCGGATGGTATAGGGCGATCCGCCGAACATGCCGATCTTCTCGCGCATATGCTTGACGTTCCCGCCCGCGCAGAATGCCTTGCCGCTGCCGGTCAGGATGATGGCGCGCACCGTCGCGTCGCGCGTCATCTCCGCGCAAAAGGCGGCGATCTCGTCGCTATGCGCGGTTTCGGAGATCGCGTTGCGCTCCTCCGGGCGGTTGAGCGTGGCGATCACCACCGGGCCATCGCGTTCGACGAGAAGGAAGGGATTCATATGCGCACGGGCTCCGGAACCAGGAAGGTCCAATCCCTAGATGGGGTCGCGCGCCTTGACCAATATTGATTTCCCGACACGCGATATGCGGTGACTATCGATGGACCTTCGCCAGTTGCGCTATTTCGCGACGCTCGCCGAAACGCTCAATTTCCACCGCGCGGCCGAGCGGCTCCATATCTCGCAGCCGCCGCTGACCGTCGCCATCCGCCGGCTGGAGGAGGAATTGGGCACGCGCCTGTTCGATCGCGAAAGCCGGGGCGTGCGCCTGACCGATGCGGGCCGCGCCGCCTTGCCCGCCGCGCGCGCGACGCTTGAACAGGCGGCCCTGTTCCGCAGCATCGCGCAACAGGGGCAACAGGGCGAACGCGGCCTGATCTCTGTGGGTTTCGTCGGTTCCGCGATCAACGCCGCGCTGCCGCGCATCCTGCCTGCCTTCCGGGCGCGCTATCCCGAAGTGGATCTGCGGCTGGAGGAAATGACGAGCGTCTCGATCTGCGCGGCGCTTGCGGCGCGGCAACTCGATGTCGGGCTGGTGCGGCTGCCTTTGATGGATCCGGGCGATTTCGAGGTGGCGGTGATCGAGCGCGACCGGCTGGTCGTCGCGCTGCCCGCCAACCACGCGCTGGCGGGCGACCACGAACTGGCGCTTGCCGATCTGGCGGGGGAGCCGCTGGTGCTGCACGGCGCGGTCAGCGTGTTGCGCTCGATGGTGCTGCTCGCCTGTCGGCAGGCCGGTTTCACGCCGCGCATCGCGCAGGAAGCGACGCAGGTGCAGACGATCCTGAGCCTGGTCCAGTCGGGACTGGGTATCGCGCTCGTTCCCTCGGCGATGGCGGGGACCGTGCCCGAAGGCGTGCGGCTGATGCCGCTCACCGATCCGATCCATGTCGAAATGGGGGTCGCGGCGCGGCGCGATGCCGGGGGGCTGGCGCGCAACTTCGTCGCGACGGCCTGTGCGGCGGGCGATACATGATCGGTATCGGATCCGCGCAAACAAATATTTGATCGCACCCGTCATTGCGCTGCATGTCGGCAGGCGGACGGACAAAGGGGAGGCGGAGCGCTGTTCGAGACATTGACCCTTGCGGCGCTGCCGGCGGCGGACGAGGCGATCCGCCCGGCTATTCGCGCGTTGATCGAGCGTGCGATCGCCGGCACGCCCGCCGATATCCGTGCGCGATCCTGGCTGGGCTTCGATGCGGCGTTCAGCCGCGAACTCGGCGCCGCCGGCTTCCTCGGGCTGACCCTGCCCAAGCGCTATGGCGGCGGCGAACGCGGCGCATTCGCGCGCTTCATCGTTGTCGAGGAATTGCTGTCGGCGGGCGCACCGGTCGCCGCGCACTGGATCACCGAACGCCAGACCGCGCCGCTGATCCTGAACTTCGGCACCGAAGCGCAGCGCAATCGCTACCTGCCGGGCATCTGCCGTGGCGAACTGATCTTCTGCATTGGGATGAGCGAGCCGGGATCGGGATCGGACCTGGCGAGCGTGCGTACGCGCGCCGAACGCACGGGGAGCGGCTGGCGTGTCAACGGCCAGAAGATCTGGACGACCAATGCCCAGCACAGCGATCACATGATCGCGCTGCTGCGCACATCGGGCAGCGCGGAGGACAGGCATGCCGGCCTGTCGCAGATGATCATCGATCTGAAGGCGCCGGGCGTCACCGTCCGCCCGATCGTCGACCTGACCGGCGGCGCGCATTTCTGCGAGGTGTTTTTCGAGGATGTCGAGCTGCCCGCCGATGCGCTGATCGGGCGCGAGGGCGAGGGCTGGAAACAGGTGACCGCCGAACTGGCGTTCGAGCGCAGCGGCCCAGAACGCATCTATTCCAGCGTCGTGCTGCTCGACGCGTGGATCCGCCATCTCCAGGCGTCCGGCCGGGCCGATCCCGCGACAGCGGCGCTGGTCGGCGATTTCACCGCCCGCATGGGCGTGCTGCGCGCCATGTCGATCGCCTGCACCGCACAGCTCGCGGCGGGCGAAAGCCCGGCGGTGGAGGCGGCGCTGGTCAAGGATCTGGGCACGAGCCTCGAACAGCAATTGCCGATCGCGATCGGTGACGATCTCGCCGCGCATCCCGACGAACCGGTCGATGCCGAACTTTATCGGACGCTAATGTACGTCACCCATATCGCGCCGAGCTTTTCGCTGCGCGGCGGCACGCGTGAGATCCTGCGCGGCATCATCGCGCGCGGCATGGGGCTGAGATAGGCATGAACGAGTTTATCGAACCTTTCGAGCGCATGATCGAGACGATCGCGACCCCGGCGCTGGTCCGCGCCGTCGAACATGGAATGGATGCGGCATCGCTTTGGGATGTGGTCGCCGCCTCGGGCTTTCTCGATGCGCTGGTGCCCGAGGATCGGGGCGGGGCGGGGCTGTCTCCGGCGCAGGTCCATCCGCTCTGGCTGGCGCTCGGCCGTCATGCGGTGCCGCTGCCGATCGGCGAGACGATGATCGCCCGTTATCTGCTGGCGATGGCGGGCGCCGATCTGCCCGACGGACCGATCTTCCTTGCCGAAGCCAGGACGGGCGCCGAATGCGTCATATCCGGCGGCCTGCTCGCCCGCCATGCGCTGGTCGAGGCCGATGGCGCGCTTCATCTGGTCGAAACGGCGTCGATGGCGCCCGCGCCGACGGGCGTGAACGGCAGTCTTGCGGCGCGCGTCTCATGGAGCGGCCCCACGCGCGCCGCGATCGGTGCCGCGCCGGCGGGCGGGCTGCGTTCGCTCGGCGCGATCCTCAACGCCGCCCGGATCGCCGGCGCAGCGGCGCGGCTGACGGGCATGGCGACGGCCTATGCCAATGAACGTATCCAGTTCGGCAAGCCGATCGGACGGCAACAGGCGCTTCAGCAGACTCTGGCGGTGATGGCGGAGGACATGGTCGCCGCGCGCATCGCGTCGCAGCTCGGCTGCGCGGGGGGCTTGCCGCCTTCACCGGCGGCGGCGGCCACCGCCAAGTCGGTCGCGAGCGCCGCCGCTGCCCGGATCACCGCCACCGCCCATGCCGTGTTCGGCGCGATCGGCATCAGCGAGGAGCATGATCTGCAGCTCTTCACGCGCCGGCTGCACGAATGGCGGCTGGCCGATGGCGCGGAGACCTTTTGGAATCGTCGGCTCGGCGCGTTGCGGCTGGCGGTGGAGATGGGCTCGGTCGATTTCGTCCGGGCGTGGCAGGATGCTGGTCAGGATTCTTCGCTCTGAGCTTCGGGCGGTTGGGTGATCTTCACCAGCCGCGCATTATATTTGAATGTCTTGATCGCGATCGCGGTCTCGACATGGCGGACGCCGGGTAACACCCTGATGCGTTCGGAGGCGATGTCGGCGAGCATCTCCAGTTCGTCGAACAGGCACAAAGCCAGAATGTTGAACCGGCCGGTCGTCGCCATCACCCCGTCGACCTCCGGAAGACGCGAAAGCGCGCCCATCACGGCGCGGACCGATCCGGTTTCCGCCTCGATATTGATGAAGGCCAGGCGCGATTTGCGCGCCATCGCGAGCCCCGTGATCGCCGTGAAGGCGATCAGCCGTTCGCTCTGCAGCCTTTTGATGCGGCCCCTCACCGTGCCTTCGGTGACGCCGAGCTGAGCGGCGATGGCGCGGTTCGACACGCGCGCATCCTGCGAGAGCAGGTCGATCAGTCGCCGGTCGAGTTCGTCGAGCTTGGCCGTCGCCATGGTCAGGCCTCCGGCTCGATGGGCACGACGTCGAACTGATATTTGACGATGTCGACGATGGTGGATGGCGTGACGCAGCGGATGCCCCGGATCGCGCCGATCCTGTCGAGCAGGAACGGCCCGAGTTCGTCGATCTCGTGCAGCGCGACCAGCAGGTCGATATCGTAGCTGCCCGTCACCAGATGCGCCGCGAAGACTTCCGGCAGCGCTGCGAGTTCGCGTGCGACATCCGATGCCGGCCGCCCCTCCACCTCGATGGTCACCCGCAGCAGCAGATCATAGCCATGCGCCGAAAAGTCGGATTCGGCGACGACGCGCAGCTGGTTCGCTTCCTCCATCCGCCGGATGCGCGTCGATACGGTCGTGGCGGTCAGCCCCAGGGCTTCCGCGATCTGCTGATTGGTCGCGCGGCCGTTGCTGCGCAACTGTTCGACGATGGCGTGATCGGTCGCGTCGAAACTGATGCTCAATTGACTGCCCTTCATCCGCGCGACGTCGCGATACCATATTCCCGGAGAGGTGGAACCGACTCTCAGACGTTTCCGAGAAAGGCGATCGAATAGCGGTTGAACTCCTCCGCGCGTTCCACCTGCACCCAATGGCCGGTGCGCGCGAAGCTGATCGTGCGGACATCCGGGCAACGCTCCAGGAACAGCCGGCTATGCGCTTCCGGGCAGAATTCGTCGTTCAGGCCCCAGAGCACCAGCATCGGATGGCTGACTTCGCCCAGCCTGGGGCTGAGATCGGGCGTACGCATCCGCGTCAGCACATCCTTGGGCTGGGTGCGCGCGACGGCGAAGCGTTCGGCGACGAGTGCGTCGGATATGCGCGATGCGAAATCGGGATGGACGAGATTCGAGACCAGCCTTTTCTGTTCGGCCAGGTCGAAATCCGGGCCGCCGAAACCCGATCGCATCTTCGCGATGCCCGGCATCGTGGCATAGGCGTCGAAAGGCGCAACGCAACCGGGCGCCATGAGGATCAGCCGGTCGACAAAGCCGGGGTCGTCGAGTGCGATCTGCAGCGCGACGCCGCCGCCCAGCGAATTGCCGACCAGTGTTGCGCGCTCCACGCCATGGGCCGCCAGCGCCGCGCGCAGCGTGCCGGCGAACAGCGCCAGGGTGTAATCCACACCCTCGGGCTTGGACGACGCGCCATAGCCGATCATGTCGGGCAGGATGACGCGGTAGCCCGCCGCGACGAAGGCATCGGCATTGGCCCGGAAGTTGGAGATGCCGGAGGCGCCGGGGCCGCTGCCGTGGATGAAGATGATGGCCGGGCCGGTTCCGATCTCCTTGATATGGATATCGTAACCGCCGGCGACGCGATGGGTGGTCTCGATCACTATGTCGTCTCCTGACCGACTAGAGATAATTGAAGGCAGGCATGTCGCCGGCCATGGTGGCGAGCACATCGGCGGTGCGGTTGCCGGGATCGTTGGCGACATGCGCGCGCGCGGCCTTCAGATCCAGCCAGGGCTGCACGATCGGGCTGGACATATAGACGGCGCGACTGCCGAGCAGCTTCACGATATCCTCGACCAGATCGCCCAGCCGCCGCACGACGGTTGCGGACTGATAGGCGAAGAGCGCGCGCCGCGCCATCGGGATCGTCGCGCCGGATGCGGCATGGCGCATCATTTCCTCGAAGCTCGCCTCGTGCGTCAGTTCCATCTCCTCCAGTTCGGCGACGGCGCGGGCAAGGGCTGCGTGAAGCAGGGGATCGGCCTTTGCCGCCTTGCCGGTATTGGTGGAGACCCGGCTGTTCATGATCTCGATGCCGGCATTGATCGCGGCGCGGGCGCTGCCCATCGCCGCGGTCGAAACCGCGCGCACGAATATCTGCGCCCAGGGCAGGCGATACAGCGGACCGTCATTCTCGATCTGCCCCGGGTTCGTGCCGGCAAAGCCGTCGATCGACCGATGTGTGCGATATTCGGGGACGAACGCGTCCTCGACCACGATATCGAAGCTGCCGGTGCCCTGCAGGCCGAACACCTCCCATGTGCCCTTGATCACCCGATAGTCCTGCGCGGGCAGCAGGAAGGTCCGCAGATCGGGTGGACTGTTCTCGGGAAAATGGAGCGAGCCGAGCAGGACCCAACCGCAGTGCGAGGATCCGGAGGAGAAACCCCAGCGGCCCGACAGGCGGAAACCGCCCTCGACCTTCTCGACCTTGCCGACCGGCTGATAGGTGGAGGAGACGAGCATGTCGGGATCGTCTTCCCACACCTCACGCTGGGCTTTGTCTGCGAACAGCGCCAGTTGATAGGGATGGCAGCCGAGCACGCCATAGATCCAGCCCGTCGACATGCAGGCTTCGGCAAGGATCTTCTGGACCGCGTAGAAGACGTTCGGATGCATTTCATAGCCGCCCCAGCGCCGGGGCTGGAGAATGCGGAAGAATCCCGCCTCGCGCATGTCCGCGATGGTCTCCGCCGGCACGTCTCCTTCGGCGACCGCGCGGCGCGCGCGTGCCCTGATCGCGGGCGCCATCGCGCGTGCTCTTTCGATCAGCTCCTCGGCTGAAGGCGGGCTCTGGATATCCGGTTGCGTCGAAGCTGCTGTTGCCATTTGCGCGATCCTCTCAGGTCGGACGTCGTTTGCCGAATGATTCGTAGTATGAGTGATAACTATTGCGCATTTTTTGATTTTGAAAGGGCAAGATTTTCGATATGTGCCGTTCGTGGCTGCTGCGATTCCGCATTTGCCGGATCGCGCGAGCCGGGTGGCGCATCCGTCCACCGTCGTGCTGGCGCTGCCGGCCCGGCGGGCAGGGAGGGGCGGGGCGCCACCCCAGGATCGATCGGCAAGGAGATGGTGAGGATGGGGATCAAGGCGCTTGGATATGTCGTCATCGAAACGACCAGGAGCGATGCATGGGACGATTATCTGACCGGGATCGTCGGCGCGATGCGGGGCGCCGGAGGGCTTGCCGGCATATCGCTCTATCGCATCGACGATCGGCCATTCCGCTTCTGGATCGAGCCTGGAACGGCCGACCGGCTGGTGCTGGCGGGTTATGAAGTGGGCGATGCGGGCGAACTGGCGCTATTGCGCGGCAAGGTTGCGGCGGCGGGGCGTCCGGTCGCCGATGGCTCGGCGGAGGAGGCGCGCGCGCGCGGCGTCTCCGCCTTTTTCCGCACGAGCGATCCGTCAGGCAATGGGCTCGAATTCTTCCATGGCGACCGGCGGGATACGGTTGCCTTCGTCTCGCCGGCCGGGGTCAGCGGCTTCGTCACCGGCGACATGGGCATGGGCCATGTCGTGTTCGCGGCCCCGGCCTTCGACGAGACCCATGGGTTCTACGAGGCAATCGGGTTCGGCGACACCGATGTCGCGCGCTTCCGCTTCAGCGAGGATCCCGCCGATCCGGGCATGGGCTTCACCTTCATGCATGCCGATAACGGCCGGCATCATTCGGTGGCGCTCGGCGACATTCCTCAGCCGCCCTCGGGCTGTGTCCACATCATGCTGGAGATGAAGACGCAGCTCGATGTCGGCCGCTGCCATGATCGCATGCGACAGGCGAATGTGCCCGAAAGCGCGACGCTCGGTTGCCATGTCAACGACAGGACCTTCGGCTTCTACATGCAGAGCCCGGCGGGCTTCGATCTCGAGATCGGTTGCGATCCGCTGGTGATCGATCCCGCGACCTGGGTGCCGACCGCGCATTGCAGGCCCAGCGAATGGGGGCATGTCTGGGCCTGGCAGAAGTAGCTTCACGGCCCGCCATTTCCGCCGCCGCTCGCGCTCCGTCGGAATGCGAGCGGTGAGCGGCCGACTGAAGCGCTGCTCCACCCGGTCGCGGAAGCGCGCGACAAGCGCCGCCTGGCGGCGCGGCGGCAGTTCGGCCGCCACCGCGTCCCCAGGCAGCGCCGGCGCCATCGGGTCGCGTTCGCCTAAAGCCGCACGAACATCGTCGCGCTGAGCACATGGTTCGTGCGGTCTTCGCCGGCGCGGAAGATGCGCTGGTTGAGATAGCCCGGCTCCAGCCGTGCGCGCCCGGTCACCGGAAAGCCCATGCCCATGAATGTGCGCCACTGGTCGACGCCGTCGCGCATGCCCCAGCTGGTCGTGTTGAGATTGAAAAAGCCTTCGGTGAACGCGACCGCCTGGATTTTGCCGTCCTTGGCCACCGGCAGCTGCACTCGTACGAACTGGCGCAGTCGCCAGCCGGTGCCTGTCCGGTTCTCGATCATGCGCTGCTCCAGCCGTGTCCGGCTGATGATGAACGGCATGCCGTTCGCATGGCGGACGGGCACGAACTGGACCTGTTGCCAGGGCCGATGCTCATGCGTCACGGCCCCGGATGCGGGGGCCGTGCGGACATAGGCATAGCCCGCCACCGCGTGCGCGTCGCTGCCGATGCGCGCACCGATCGCCGGTCGCAGGATGATCTGGCTGCCGCCGCCGATCTCGTCGGTGATCCGGCTCTGCCCCTCGAGCCACAGGAACAGGTTGCCGCTGACCGTGCCCGATGCCGCGATCGCACCCCAGGCCTGGATATCCTCTTCGGCCCGCGCCGGCCCGGCCAGCGCGATCGCGAACACAGCGCCACCGATCAAATATCTTCCAGGCCCGAACCGCATCAAAACCCTCCCGAAACAGTCCGCGCCGCCTAGCATGAACGCGCCCGCCCGCCAGACATCAGCGCCCGGCGGACCGGTTCGTGCGTCAGGCCGCCGCCAAATATTGCCATGGAAACAATGTGGCCGGCCGGAGCCGCCGCAAGGGGGCGCATCATAGTCGGCGCGTGGTCTGCAATGCGGGGGCGAATTGCGCCGAAAGGCCGATAATCGAACATATCGCCCAAGCCGGACCATGGCTGGCCATGGACGACATCTCGTTGATGCTTGGATCTGTCCCGGCGCTGAATGGACCAGGCAGTCGAAAAGCCTGGTGACCCCTACGGGACTCGAACCCGTGTTTTCGCCGTGAGAGGGCGACGTCCTAGACCGCTAGACGAAGGGGCCGCGGTGCGCGAGCGGCGTCCCTATGCCCGGCGGATGATTCCGTCAAGGGCGGCCGTGACACCATATGTCGATAATCCGTCATGATCGATCGGGTGGGGAAGGGTCGGGCGCGGATGCGACGATCCGTTCAGGCTTTTGTTAACCATGTCTTGCGGTCCGCCCCCCGCGATGAAATGCTGCGGTCATGGCCCGAGTCCCGTTCTCCCGGAGCGCCCTGGCGGCTGTTTCGCTGATGCTGACGGCCTGGCTGTGCGCCTTGCCCGCGATGGGCGGTGCACAGCCGATCGATGCCGGGGCGCGGCTGCATCGCGCCGCGGCTTCGCTGCAGCCGGGCGAATTTCTGTGGAATGCCGCCATCCCCGACGATTCGCCGCTGACGATCGGCATCAGCATCGCGCTCCAGCGAATCTATGTCTATCGTGGCGATACGCTGATCGGCGTTTCGAGCATCTCGACAGGCAAGCCGGGCAAGGAGACGCCGCTCGGCGATTTCCGCATCCTGCAAAAGGCCAAGTGGCATCGCTCCAATCTCTACAGCAATGCGCCGATGCCCTTCATGCAGCGGCTCACCTGGGACGGCATCGCGCTCCATGCCGGCTGGAACCCCGGTTATCCGGCTTCGCATGGCTGCATCAGGCTGCCCTTCGCCTTTGCGCGGGCATTGTTCGACATGACGACGCTGGGCAGCATGGTTTCCGTGACCGACTATCCGCTCCGTCCGCCCGTCTATCTGCGCTTCGCGGAACTGGAATGGGCGGCGATGGACGAGATCGTGACGCAGGACGATGGCCGGGTGATCGGCAATCACGGGCGCGTGCAACCCTTGCGACGCCCGTGGCGAGCGGGCGCCGGGGGGGATCGCATCGCCGCGATCCGGCTCGAATATTCGTCGGCGGTCTTCGCCTATGAATGATCCGGCGATCCGGGATCAGCGCGCCTGGATGCGGACGACGGGCAGGATGCCGCGAATCCGCGAATAAACAATCTGGACGCTCTGCATGTTGCGCCGCCGGCCATTCAGATCCCTGGGGGCCGTGCAGCTTCCCGCTCTGATGATCTGGCGCACGCGGATATCCTGACGTCCGCCATTGGCGAAACGGACGTCCAGATCGCGCATCTCGATGGAGCGGTTGAGCGCACAGACGCGGATCTGGCGATGGCGATCATTGCCGCGCACCCGGATCACGTCGCGGTCGCGGCCGGCGCCGACGGTGGTGTGGCCGATCGTCGTCCAGCTTCCGCCGGGGCCTTGGCCAGGATTGTGGCCAGGATTGGGGCCGGGAAGCGGCGGGCGCGGCGGCGGGCGATGATGCTGGGGCTGCTGCGCCGCTGCGATGCCGGTGCCGCCGAGAAGTGCGATCGTCGCAAGCAATGCGAATGGCTTCATGTCCTGCTCCTGTCCATGCCGCGGAAGCGGCCGATCATATCGGCTGCGTTCCCTTGCGGCTTCGTTCGAACGCGTGCGCGATGATTTGGGTCCCCGCATCACCGTGGACCGGTGTCTTTGCCCTTTTCAGGCTCTTTTCTCCGCCATGCCGCCGATGATCTTGTCCAGCGTCAGCGGATAGTCGCGGATGCGGACACCGCAGGCATTGTAGATCGCATTGGCGACCGCCGCGCCCGCGCCGCATATGCCGAGTTCGCCGACGCCCTTGGCCTTCATGGGTGAGGATTTGTCGTCGAGTTCCTCGATGAACAGCACATCCTGCTCGGGAATGTCGGCATGAACGGGCACATGATATTCGGCCATGTCGTGATTGACGAAATAGCCGAAGCGCGTGTCGACCGTCAGTTCCTCCATCAGCGCCGCGCCGACGCCCATCGCCATGGCGCCGATCACCTGGTTGCGCGCCGATTTCGGATTGAGGATGCGGCCTGCGGCAAAGGCGCCGCCCATGCGCCGCACCCGCGTCTCGCCCGTGAACATGTCGACGCCGACCTCGCAGAAATGCGCGCCGAAGGTCCCTTGCGCATAGCGTTCGGTCAGGTCGCCGAATTCGATCTTGTCTTCGGCGCTGGTGCCCCGGCGGCCGGCGGCATCCTTCAGCGGGATCGTCCGGCCGGCCGATCGGATCGCCCGGCCTTCGAAAACCGCATCCTCGGCATTGAAGCCCGCCTGCTGCGCCAGCTTGCCGCGCAGTGCGGCGCAGGCGGCATAGACCCCGGCGGTGGCGCTGTTCGCGCCCCATTGCCCGCCCGATCCCGCCGATTCCGGATAATGGCTGTCGCCCAGCCGGACCGTGACGTCGGACAGCGGCACGCCGAGCATCTCGGCGGCGGTCTGCGCGATCACGGTATAGCTGCCGGTGCCGATATCGGTCATGTCGGTTTCGACCACGACGCGGCCCTGGCCATCGACGCTGACCCGCGCGCCCGACGTCTGGACGAGGTTGTTGCGAAAGGCCGACGCCATGCCCATGCCGACCAGCCAGCGGCCGTCGCGCACCTGGCCGGGCACGGCCTTGCGCCGCGACCAGCCGAAACGATCCGCGCCCTGGCGCAGGCATTCGACGAATTTCCGGCTCGAAAAGGGGCGCTCCGGGCCCTTCTCCGGATCATATTGGACGTCGTTGCGGATGCGAAGTTCGACGGGATCGACGCCGCAGGCCTCCGCCAGTTCGTCCATCGCGACTTCCAGCGCGAGCAGGCCGACCGCTTCGCCCGGCGCGCGCATCGCATTGCCCTCCGGCAGGTCCAGCGTCGCCAGGCGATGCGCCGTCATCCGGTTGACGCCGCGATAGAGCAGTCGTGTCTGCTGCGCCGCGACTTCCGGTCCGCCGCCGGGCAGATCGCCGGACCAGACTTCATGGCCGATCGCGTCGATCACGCCATCCTTGCTCGCACCGATCCGGATGCGCTGGATGGTGGCGGGGCGATGCGTGGTGTTGTTGGGAATCTGTGGTCGTGCCAGCGCGACCTTCACTGGCCGGCCGACGGCGTGTGCGCCCAGCGCGGCCAGCACGGCATCGGCGCGCAGGAACAGCTTCGCCCCGAAACCGCCGCCGATATAGGGGGACATGACATGGATGTCCTCTGCCTTCATCCTGAAGGTGAGCGCCAGTTCCCTGACGGCCCAGGCGATCATCTGGTTCGCGGTCCACACCGTCAGCTTGCCGCCCGTCCATGCCGCGGTCGTCGCGTGCGGTTCCATCATCGCATGGCTGTGATCCGGCGTGGTATAGGTCTGGTCGATCCGGACCGCCGCCTTGGGAAAGGCGGTGGCGAAATCGCCCGCGCCGGTGTCGGGATCGCTCTTGGGCGGAACCGCCTTGTTCTTTTCGGCCTTCAGGTCGAAGCGGCCGTCCTCGCGGGCATAGTCGATCCTGACCAGCCTGGCCGCGTCGCGCGCCTGTTCCAGCGTCTCGGCGACGACCACCGCGAGCGCCTGGTCATAATGCTCGATCCTGGGGCCGCCGAGCAGATGCGCCGTGTTCATCCGGCCCTTGCCGAGCGGCCCCGCATTCTTGTGGGTGATGACGGCGAGCACGCCCGCCGCCGCCTCGGCGTCGCGCGTGTCGATCGATCTGATGCTGCCCTTCGCGATCGCGGAGCCGACCATCCAGCCATAGGCGGCATTGGGCGCGACATCATGGCGTTCATAGGCATAGGGCGCGCTGCCCGTCACCTTGGCCGGGCCGTCGATGCGATCGTGCGGGATGCCGACCACGCGGCCGCGATCGATGGGGTTGGCGGTTGCGGGGCGATCGAACTTCATTTCCGTGCCTCCCGTTCCGCATAAAGCGCCGCCAGCGTCCGGCGCGTCAGATCGGTCTTGAAGCCGTTGAGCGGGGTTGTCGTCGCGCCCGCCAGCGCGATATCGGCCACGGCATCTGGCCCGTTCCGCGCGACCGCATCGGCCGCATCGATCCGCCAGGGGCGTGGCGCCAGACCGCCGAACGCGAAACGCGCCCCGCCGTCCTTGCCGAATATCGCCGCTACGGACACCAGTGCGAAGGCATAGGATGCCCGGTCGCGCACCTTGCGATAGATCTGGGTGCCGCCAAGCGGGCGGGGCAGGGTGACGGCGGTGATCAGCTCTCCGGGAACAAGCGCGGTTTCGATATGCGGGGTATCGCCGGGCAGGCGGTGGAAATTCGCGATCGGGATGGCGCGGGCGCTGCCGTCGGGGGCCACGGTTTCCACCACCGCGTCCAGCAGCCGCATCGCGACCGCCATGTCCGACGGATGCGTCGCGATACAGGCTTCGCTCGTGCCCAGGATCGCCAGGTTTCGGTTGAACCCCTTGATCGCCGCGCAGCCACTGCCGGGGCGGCGTTTGTTGCAGGGTTTGCTGGTGTCGTAGAAATAGGGGCAGCGCGTGCGCTGGAGCAGATTGCCCGCGGTCGTCGCCTTGTTCCGCAATTGCGCGGAGGCGCCCGCGAGCAGGGCGCGGCTGAGCACCGGATAGTCGCGGCGCACGCGCTTATGCGCCGCAAGATCGGTGTTGCGGACGAGCGCGCCGATGCGGAGCCCGCCCTGAGCGGTCTCCTCCACCTGATCGAGCCCGAGCGGATTGACGTCGATCAGATGCGCCGGGGTTTCGATCTGCAGCTTCATCAAATCGAGCAGGTTGGTGCCGCCGGCGATGAAGCGGGCGCCCTGATGCGCGGCCGCCGCGCGCGCGGCGGCCGCCGGAGAGGCGGCGCGCTCATAGGTGAAGGGCCTCACGAATTCTCTCCCGCGACGTCGCGGATCGCGGCGACGATATTGGAATAGGCGGCGCAGCGGCAGATATTGCCGCTCATCCGTTCGCGCACTTCGGCATCCGAAAAGGAGACGCGGGCAAGATCCTCGGTCACATGGCTGGGGACGCCCGCCTCGATCTCGTCGAGCATCGCGACGGCCGAGCAGATCTGGCCGGGCGTGCAATAGCCGCATTGATAGCCGTCATGGATGACGAAGGCGCGCTGCATCGGATGCAGCCGCTCGGGTGTGCCCAGGCCTTCGATCGTGGTGACATCGTCGCCCTCGTGCATCACCGCAAGCGTCAGGCAACTGTTGATCCGCCGTCCGTCGACGATGACGGTGCAGGCGCCGCACTGGCCGTGATCGCAACCCTTTTTCGTGCCCGTCAGCCGCAGATGCTCACGCAGCGCATCGAGCAGCGTGGTGCGCGGATCGAGATTGAGATGCAACTCCTTGCCGTTCACCTTGAAGGTGACGGGCAGCGTGGCACCGGGCCGGCCACTCCGTTCGCCGCGAACCGGCGCCCCGGCCGAAGCGACCACCGGCGCCGCGCAGGCGGCGGCGCTGCCACCGAGCACCGCGCGTCTCGAAATGCCGCCATATTTGTCCGATGTCATGCTTCGTTGCCCTTCCGAGGGGTTTGAAGACTAGACGCAGGACAGGGCAATTCGATCCGTAGGCGATACGAGCCGGTCGCTGCTCAGCGCGTCAGCGCGTACCAGGCGACGTAGAACCACGAGAAGAAGCCGTGGATGATCGCCCAGATGATCGACTTGTTGACGCTCCACGAGATCGCGATGGCGAGCGCCGATCCGAAGCTGATGCCCGTCTTGACGACGGTTTCGGTGTAGCGATGGATCTGCGGCATGGCGGTCCTTTCGGGCAATTGCCACGCACGCCGGCGGCAATCTTTATCGTGTCTGTGGCAAGCGTATAGCGTGAGATTTCGCGCATGGGCAGGAAAACGGGCGGCGGCCGGGGCGGGCTGGAAAGCGGATGGCTTTCTGCTACCTCGGATCGGCAGGGGGGAAGCATGATTGTCGGCATCGATCTTGGAACCACGAACAGCGCGGTCGCGGTCTGGCGGGACGGCCAGTCGCATCTGATTCCCAATGCCTTGGGGGAATATCTGACGCCTTCGGCCGTCAGCATCGTCGATGGCGACACCATCCTGGTCGGCGCCGCCGCCAAGGAGAGGCAGTCGACCCATCCGCGCGATACCGCGACCGTTTTCAAACGCTATATCGGAACCAGCCAGACGACACGCCTTGGCCGGATGGAGTTTGGCGCGGAGGATCTGTCCGCGCTGATCCTGCGCAGCCTGAAGGACGACGCCGAAGCCTTTCTCGGCGAGCCGGTGACGGGCGCGGTGATCACGGTTCCCGCCTATTTCAACGACAGGCAGCGCAAGGCGACGCGCCGCGCCGGCGAACTGGCGGGGCTCAAGGTGGAGCGGCTGATCAACGAGCCGACTGCGGCCGCGCTGGCCTTCGGTGTGCATGAACGGGCGGAAAGGGAGCCGTTCCTGGTTTTCGATCTGGGCGGCGGCACGTTCGACGTGTCGATCGTCGAAATGTTCGACGGGATTGTCGAGGTGCGCGCGTCGGCCGGCAACAATCGGCTGGGCGGCGAGGATTTCAACGATTGCCTGATCGATCTCGCGCGTCGGCGGATCGATCCCGATGGCTGCCTCGATGGCGCCGATCCCATCGCGCTGCGTGAATTGCTGCGCGTATCCGCGGAGCGGGCGCGCCGCGAACTCAGCGACAGGGACAATGCGGTTTTTTCGCTGACCCATGACGACACGGTCTTCAGCGCCACCATCGGCTCGGCCGAATTCGAAAGCCATGCGGAAACACTGATGGCGCAGTTGCGCGATCCCGTTCTGCGTTCGCTGCGTGACAGCGGCATCGCATCCGAAGCGCTGAGCGAGATCGTGCTGGTCGGCGGGGCCACCCGCATGCCGATCGTTCGGCGCGCGATCACGCGCATGTTCGGCCGTTTTCCGAATGCGTCGGTCCATCCCGATCATGCCGTGGCGCTGGGCGCGGCGGTGCAGGCCGGGCTGCTCGCGCGCGATGCGGCGTTGGACGAGATCCGCCTGACCGACATCTGCCCCTTCACCCTGGGGGTCGACCAGGCCGAACGCGACATGCGCGGAAACCTCCGTTACGGACTTTTCTCTCCGATCATCGAACGCAACTCTCCGATACCGATCAGCCGGGTGAACTATTATTGCACCATCGGTGATGGCCAGAGCGCCATCCAGTTCGGTATCTATCAGGGCGAAGCGCGCGACGTTTCCGCCAATGTGAAGCTGGGCGAACTGAAGATCCCGGTGCCGCCGCGTCCGGCGGGCCAGATTTCGGTCGAATGCCGCTTCAGCTACGACAGCAGCGGGCTGCTCGAAGTCGATGTGCTTGTTCCTGCAACCGGCCTGAAGCGCAATCTGGTCATTATCGACGATGCGGATGCGATGACGCCAGACGAGGTCGAACGCCGCCGGGAATCGCTGGCGGCGCTGAAATTTCACCCCCGCGAAGACGCGCGGAACGCGGCGCTGCTGGCACGCGCCAAGCGGTGTTACGAAGGCTTTATCGGCGAAAATCGCGAACGCGTCGGGCAGTGGATCACCACTTTCGAAGCCGCGCTGGACAGCCAGGACGATCGCCTGATCCGGGATGCCCAAGCCGAACTGGCGCGGGTGCTGGATGCGCTTGAGGGCGAGCGGTTTCTGTGAGGCCTGATCCGATCTGGCAGGCCCTGGGGATCGCTCCGACGACCGAGGTCGCCGCGATCCGCCGTGCTTATGCGCAGCGATTGAAGGCGCTGGACGTCGATGCGGATCCGGATGCTTTCATGGCCCTGCGCGAGGCCCGGGACGAGGCGTTGAGGCACGCGGCGGCGGGGGAAGCACCGGTCGTGCAGGCTGTGGCTCCGGCTCCGATGTCGGGCGAGGGGGCCACAGACCGGCTGTCGGCATCGGGGGGCGCGCCGGTTCTGGGCGGCCGGACAGGATATGATTCCGGCGAACTGATCGCCGCAGGCCCGCCTGCCGAAGATGACCGGGTCGACTTGATCCTGGGCGCCATGGCGACGGTGCGCATCGGTGAGGCGACGGATCGTTCGGATCCCATCGCCGCCATCGTCGTCGGCGTTCCCCTGCTGGCGGGGCATGAGGCCGTCGACGGCGTCGGCATTCCGCGCCAGTCGGCGCCTCCGGGGCTGGAGGCGGATTACAACGCCTTTGTCGCGCTGCTTTTTCCGCCCGAGGAGGGGCCATTCCCCACACCGCGGGAACAGGCTCAACTCGGTGTTCATTTCGAAGCGCTGCTTGCCGATCCGCGTTTGGCGGAACTCGCCTTCTATGCCGATGCGGAGCGCTGGTTCAGCGAAGTGCTCGCCAAGTCGATCCCCTTGTCCGATCCCATCCTGAGGCGGGCGGCCGAGTTTTTCGGCTGGCTCGATCGTTCGGGCGAGATCAGCCAGACCCCGGCCATCGCCTATGTGACCGATCGTTTGCGGGCGATGGATTTCCTCGACGCCGTCCAGCGCAAGGGGCATCCGTTCCACAAGGCATGGCAGGAATTGCGAAGGCCGGCCAAGGAGGGGTCGTCGCGCGGCTGGGTGCGCCGTGGGAAGGTTCTGGAACTGCTGGCGCTGGTTCGGCGCGACTATCCCAGCCTGGAAGGATATTTCGACTGGTATCGCGTGTCGTTGTGGGAAGATCCGCCCGCCACCTCATGGGGCGGCAGCGGGATCTTTGTGGGCGGCTTCCTGGTGCTTCAACTGGTGATGGCGCTTGCCCGATGCAGTAGCCCACCGCCTCCATCGCTGCCCGTGGATCCGCCGAGGCAGGTAGAGAATGAATTCGTTTCCCAGGATGCTGAAATCGGCGCGGCGCTCGACAGCATCTTTTCGGGCGCGCTGACTTTGCAGACCATCCGGGCGCGCAATACCGAACTCTACGACATATTGGTCGTCAACTGGCGTGTCGCGCGCGACAACAGGGTGAGCGGACAGGCCTTCGTCAAGGCTGTCGATACGTTGCTTCTGGATCGTGCATTCCGCGCGCGGGCAAGGCTGAAAGGGGCTCTGCTCCTCGAACAGCGCCGGCTGGATCTCGATGTGGCCCAGGTTCTGAAGCGGCGGGATGCGGACCTGTGCAACCAGTATTTCCGTTATGGGACCGCGCCGGCGGAATTCGTCCCATCCAATCTGCGCGACCGCCAGAAAGCATTGCTGATCCGGCTGTTGATGGAGGTCGATGGCAGTCCGCCGAAATCGGGCGAACCGGCGAGGGAGGGCTATACCATTTCGGGCGAAATGGTGGATGCCGTGGCGGAGCGCGCCGGGATGGATCGCGATACGCTGATCACCGCACTCGATGGCGGTGGCTCGGCATCTCAGCAATGCAGCGCAAAGATCGCGTTGCTCGGTGTGGCGCTGATGCGCTCCGGCGGGGAAGGCCTCCCCGTGCTTCGCAACATGTAGTCCGCATCGGCAAGGCATCGGCATAGCCGTGCCCTGCCGATGCGGAAAAGGGGGTCAGGCCGCGACCTTGCGGCGCTCCTTCAGTTCCTGATTGAGCATTTCGGCCAGCAGGAACGCCATTTCCAGCGACTGGCCGGCATTCAGGCGCGGGTCGCAATGGGTGTGGTAGCGATCGGCCAGGCTCTGCTCGGTGACGTCGACGGCGCCGCCGGTGCATTCGGTGACGTTCTGGCCGGTCATCTCGGCATGGATGCCGCCCGCGAAGCTGCCCTCGGCGCGGTGCACCGCGAAGAAGCCGCGAACCTCGGCCAGGATCCGCTCGAACGGCCGCGTCTTGTAGCCATTGGCGGCCTTGATGACGTTGCCGTGCATCGGATCGCAGCTCCACACCACCGGATGGCCTTCGCGCAGCACCGCGCGGACCAGCTTGGGCAGGCCCGCCTCGATCTTGTCATGGCCGTAGCGCGTGATCAGTGTGATGCGGCCGGGCTCGCGCGCTGGGTTGAGCGTGTCGAGCAGGCGCAGCAGCGCATCCGGCTCCAGGCTCGGGCCGCACTTCATGCCGATCGGATTGCCGATGCCGCGCAGGAACTCGACATGGGCGCTGCCCTCGAAACGGGTGCGATCGCCGATCCAGAGCATGTGCGCGCTGGTGTCGTACCAGTCGCCGGTCAAGGAATCCTGCCGGGTCAGCGCCTGCTCATATTGCAGCAGCAGTGCTTCATGGCTGGTGTAGAATTGCGTGCCCGCCAGTTGCGGCACGGTTTCGGGGCTGATGCCGCACGCTTCCATGAAGTCGAGCGCTTCGCTGATCCGGTCGGCGACGTCCGCGAACTTCTTGGCCCAGGGGCTGCGGCCCATGAAATCATGCGTCCAGCGATGGACCTGATGGAGATTGGCATAGCCGCCCTGCGCGAAGGCGCGCAGCAGGTTGAGCGTCGCGGCCGACTGGCTGTAGGCGCGGATCATGCGCTGCGGATCGGGCACGCGGCCGGCGGGGTCGAATGCGATGTCGTTGATGATGTCGCCGCGATAGCTCGGCAGCGAGACGCCGCCGATATCCTCCATGTCGGCGGAACGCGGCTTGGCGAACTGGCCCGCCATGCGCCCCACCTTCACCACCGGCAGCTTGCTGGCATAGGTGAGCACCACCGCCATCTGCAGGATGACGCGGAAGGTGTCGCGGATATTGTTGGCCTGGAACTCGGCGAAGCTCTCGGCGCAATCGCCGCCCTGGAGCAGGAAGGCCTTGCCCTCCGCGACCTTGGCCAGCTCGGCGGTCAGGTTGCGCGCCTCGCCTGCAAAGACGAGCGGGGGATAGCTTCCCAGCGCCTTCGTCGCGTCGGTCAGCGCCGTCGCGTCGGGATAGGTCGGCAGCTGGCGGGCTTCGTGTTTCGTCCAGCTTTCTGGGGCCCATTTGGCGGCCATGATCGTCGAGTCCGAATGGTGGAAAGAGCGGCGTTCCCTTGCGGAAATATGGTGCGGAAAGCAATGGGTGAAAAGCTTGGGGCTGGGATAGTGCAAGTCTGGCTGCCGAAGTTTCCCGGTATTTCCGTTCGCTTCGAGCAGCGTCGAGCCTGCCGAGACGCGATCGTCGAGAAGCCTTTGGGCGCGGCATCGTCTCGACTGCGGTTCTCGACAGGCTCGACCCTGCGCTCGAAGCCAACGGAATGGTGTCAGCCCAGCGTCGGCACCCAATTGCCGTGGAAGCCCGGCGGAACGCGGTGGGGCAGGCGGATGCTCGCGACCGGCGCGCCCTCGAAATCCCGCGCGTCGAGAATGGCGAGATCGGTGGTCTCGTTGGGCAGGTCGATCACCAGTCCGATCAGCCAGCCTTCATCCTCGGCGCTGTCGGCATGGGCGGGCACGAAGACGAATTCGCCCGGAAAACGGCCTTCGCCGAAATCATGGGTCTGGCGCGTGCCCGCTTCCAGGTCATGCTTGATCAGATGCGTGCCGCCCGAGAAATTGATCGCCGGATCCTCGGGCAGCGCCATCGTATAGGCGTAGCGATAGGGTTGGCCGAAGCGGCGTTCGTCGGGGCGCGGGAATTCCTGCGGACGCGCGTCCACCACCCGGCGCTCGACGGTCCGCGTCGCGGGATCGATCGTCCAGCGCTCGAACGCGCTGCGCGGGGAATCGGGGCCGTGCACGCTCTCGGCGAACATCGTCTCGTGCGCGACGACGTCGAGCACGACGCGGCCGTCGGGCAGGTCATAGGCATTGGCGGGGTGGAAGACATAGCAGGGATCGACATCGCACCAGATGACGTCGTCGCTGCCGCCATCGCGCGGCAACAGGCCGACCCGCGCCCGATGATCGGGCTTCCAGCGATAGGGGAAGGGATGGCCGCCGATCAGCGCCTTCATCGAAAAGGTGACGGGCAGATCGAGGATGATCGCATAGCGCGCGGTGATCGCGCAGTCGTGGATCGACGGGCCGTCGCGCACCGCGATCGGCTCCTCGCGGATGACCGTGCCGTCCGCGCCGACGACCACATGGCGCACGATATTCTGATCGGCGCCTTCATAGCAGATGGCGTGCATTTCGCCGGTCAGCGGATCGAGATGCGGATGCGCGCTGAACGATCCGGCCAGCGTGCCGCCGAAATTGTCATAGGCCAGGCTGTCGAGCGTTTCGCCCAGCCGCACCGGATAGCTGCCGGCCTCGACGAGCGCCCAGGTGGAGCCCGCGAAACCCAGAATATTGGTGTTCACGGTATCGCCATGGCCATGGCGCGGGCCTGGGGTGGCGGGGTCGCCCAGCGCTGCGGCGACGGGCGTCGAGCGGATCCAGCGATTGCGGTACCAGCGGGCATGGCCGCCCTCGATGCGCAGGCCATGGACCATGCCGTCGCCGATGAACCAGTGATGCGAAGCCGGATCCGCCGCGATCGGATTGGGGCCGATCCGCAGATAGCGGCCGTCGAGCGCGGCCGGGATCGTGCCGGTGACGGGCAGGTCCTCGATCGTCAATTCCTCGGTCATCGGTGCATGGATGCCGGTCAGATAGGGATTGGGCGTGTCGGGGGCCGGCATGCGCTTGCGATTATAATCCGCGAGTACGGTGATGCCCTTGGTGACCACGGATCGGATCGCGGTTTCGACGGTGCTTGCCATGAAGGACCTCCTCGTCCAATGTTGATGCTGTTCACATAGGGCTCAATGATAACAGTGTCAACATCAAAACGAGAAAGCTATCATCATGGCGACCTGCGGGCCGCGTTGATCGAAGCGGGGCTGAAACTGATCGAGGAACGCGGCGCCGACGATGTCGGCCTGCGCGAGGCGGCACGCGCCGTCGGGGTGAGCGCGACCGCCATCTACCGCCATTTCCCCGACAAGGGCGCGTTCCTCCAGGCATTGGCGCAGGCCGGGCTGGAGCGGCTGGCGGCGGCGCAGATCGCGGCATCCGATGCGGCGGGGGGCGGCGCGGCGGGCTTCAATGCGACAGGCCGGGCCTATGTCCGCTTCGCGCTCGCCAATCCCGGATTGTTCCGGCTGATCTTCTCGACCGCCAAGGGCGATCCGCTCGATTGGGACAATGCGCCCGACGACGCGATGCGGCTGCTGCGCGACAATGCGGTCCGCCTGGTCGCCAAGGAACGCGGCGCGGAGGAGGCGAAGCTTTTCGCGCTACACTCCTGGGCGCTTGTCCACGGCCTGGCGGTGCTGATGCTCGACGGGATGGTGGCGGTGGACGATGCGCTGATCGATCGGGTGATCGATGTTCGAAAGGTCGAGTGTTAGGCGCCGGGCCCGTTTGCTTCGAGCAGCGTCGAGCCTGTCGAGACGCGACCGTCGAGAAGCTGCGGTGTCGGGAGGTTCTCGACAAGCTCGAACCGAACGGTATGTGGGGCTGAAGTGGAAGCGCTCAGCCCCCCGGTATTCCCAGCGCCCGCGCCGCTTCGTCGATCTGTGCCTTGGCACCGGGATTGGCCGCGATGGCTGATTTCCACGCCGCGGATGCGCGCGCGGTTTCGCCCAGCGTCATCCGGCTGCGCATCAGCATGATCCAGCCATTGGGGTTGGCGGGATCGGCCTTCAGCTTCGCCTCCAGCCCGTCGACCATCGACTGGATCATCATCTCCTGCTGACCCTTGGGCAGGGCCGCGGCCGCCTGCATCTGTTCGCGCGTCGGGCCGGGAATGGCGGCGGTGGCGACCGATGGCGACGGTGCGGCCGGCGCCGGCTTCACCGCCGCGAGCCGTGCGGCGACGTCGATCTTTTCGCGTGCGGCGACCTCTTCGATCGTGCGCCGCAGATCGGCTTCCCAGGGCGCGCCGGCGGGCGTGTCGGCAAGCAGCGCGAACCAGGCGTCGAGCGCGCCCTTGTGATCGCCGGCGACATCCTTGCCGACCGCCAGGAAATAGCGCGCGCGGGCGTCCTTGGGGTCGAGCGCGATCGCCCTGGCGAAGGCGTCGGCCGCATCCTTCGGCAATTCGCGCTTCTCGGTGGAGAGGGCGAGCGCCTCGCCCAGTGCCGACCATAAATCCGCCTTGTCGGGGGCCAGCGCGGTCGCGCGGCGATAGGCGGTGGCGGCTTCGGGAAAACGGCCGGTTTCGAAGAACGCCCAGCCGAGCAATTGCCAGCCCTGAACGTCCTGGGGGTTGGCCTTCAGCCGCGCTTCGAGCTTGGCGATCGCCTGATCGGGCGTTTCGGTCGATTGCGCCTGCTGCGCGGGCGCCGGGGGCGGGGCATCGTCCTTGCGTATGACCGCGACGCCGATCGCGGCGAGCGTGATCACGCCTGCCGCGCCCAGCGCCCATCGACCCATTTGCGTGCTGTCCATCATGTCCCCCTTTTTACGGCCGCCACTCTAGCCGTCCGCAACCGACATGGTAGAGTGGATTATCGGGTTCGCGCCGCAAGGTCCGCGCAATGTGCCGAAAAGGCCGTCGCGGTCCGCTACAGGGGGACAGTCGCGTGGCCGGGCGGTATCGTATCGCCATTGTCGGTTCGGGGCCTGCGGGCCTGAGCGCTGCCGCGCGTGCGGCTGCGCTCGGCATCAGCCACGTCCTGCTCGAAAAGACCGACCATCTCAGCGACACCATCTTCAAATATCAGAAGGGCAAGCATGTGATGGCGACGCCGAGCCAGCTCGTGCTGCGCTCGGACATGGCTTTCGAAGCGGGCAAGCGCGAACGCATCCTGGACGTATGGCGCGATCAGGCCGCGGCGGGCGCGATCGAGGTCCGCTACCATGCCGAGGTGAAGGCCATCACCGGGGCGGCCGGCGATTTCACCATCACCACGACGAAGGACGATACCATCCTGGCGGAAACCGTGGTGCTCGCCATCGGCACCCAGGGCAATCCCAATCTCGTGCGCTGCCCGGTCGGCGAAGGCGCGGTTGTCCAGTATCAGCTCGACGATCCCGGCGAATATATCGACGAGCATATCGTCGTGCTCGGCACCGGCGATGCCGGAATCGAGAATGCGCTGGGGCTCGCCGCCGATCCGGAACAGCGCAACAGCGTCACCATCGTCAACCGGTCCGCCGAATTCGCGACCGCCAAGGACGCGAACGTCAAGGCGCTGCTCGCGGCGGAGGCCGCCGGCCGGTTGCAGGTGCGCCGCGAAACCACCACCGCCGCGATCGACAAGGGCATGATCCGTTTCGACACGCGCGACGGCGAAGTGTCGATGCGCTGCGACCGGGTGATCGCGCGCATGGGATCGGCGCCGCCCCGCGCCTTTGTCGAGAATTGCGCCGCCCGGTTCGAGGATGTGGAGGGCAAACGCGCCCGTGTCGCCGGCACCGGCGTCGAATTCAGCAGCGCCGATCGCGTCTCCTATCCCGTGCTGTCGCCGACATTCGAGACGACGACGCCCGGCATCTTCGTGATCGGGGCGCTCGCGGGCTATCCGCTGATCAAGCATTGCATGAACCAGGGCCATGACGTGGTCGAGTTCATCAACGGCAACACGACGTTGAAGCCCGCCGACGAGCCGATCCTGGAAAGCCGTTTTCGCGATCTGCCGGGTACGCGCGGCGTCGACGAATGGCTGGAATTCCTGCGGACGCGCATCACCGTGCTGGAGGCAATGAGCCCGCTCCAGATGCGCGAGTTCATGCTCGACAGCGAGGTGCGTTTCTATCGGCGCGGCGCGGTGGTGTTCGAACGCAACGCGCCGGGATCGTCGCTCTTCGCGATCGCCGACGGATCGGTGCTGGTTCAGGTGAATCCTTCCGATCCGTCGGTGACGGTGCCGATCGCCTGCGGTTCGATCTTCGGAGAGGTCGGGCTGATTTCCGGCCGCAGGCGTGGCGCGACGATCCGCGCGGCGGAGGATTCGATCCTCGTCGAAGTGTCGCGCCAGGCCGCGCTCAAGCTGCAAAGCCAGGTGCCGGCGGCGCGCGCGGCGATCACGCGCATCTCGATCGAGCGGCAATTGCTCCAGATGTTCGGATCGGGGCTGGCGAGCGAGGATCTGGGCGAGGTGCTCGACAGCGCGGAGATCATCGCGGTCAGCGCGGGCAAGCCCGTCATCACGGAGGGCGAGGAGGGCGACGATATCTTCGTCATCCGCTCCGGTTCGATGGTGGTGGAGAAGCAGGTCGGCGGCAAGCCGGTCTTCCTCTCCTATTTGCCCGCCGGATCCTATGTGGGGGAGATGTCGCTGATCGCGGGCGGGCGGCGCACCGCCACGGTCAAGGCCGCGATCAAGTCCGAAGTGATCAGGCTCAAGGGCGATGCGATCCGCGCGGTGATGGCGAAGAAGCCGGCCTTGCTGGAGAAGGTCCGTCGCGACATGGCGTCGCGCCAGGATCTGAACGCCTTTATCGAAGCGAAGAAGGACAGTTTCTCAGGGGTGGTCGACCTCTATTCCTCGGTTTCCAACTTCCTTGTCGAACAAGGGGTGGGCGAGGCGACCGACGTGCTGCTGATCGACGAAAATCTCTGCGTCGGCTGCGACAATTGCGAAAAGGCGTGCGCCGACAGCCATGACGGCCTGTCGCGGCTCGATCGCGAGGCGGGGCGCACCTATGCGCATCTTCATGTCCCCACGAGCTGCCGGCATTGCGAGCATCCGCATTGCATGGCCGATTGCCCGCCCAACGCCATTCACCGCGGGCCCGATGGCGAAGTGTTCATCGACGAAACCTGCATCGGCTGCGGCAATTGCCAGCGCAACTGCCCCTATGGCGTGATCCGCATGGACGCGGTGCCGCCGAAGAAACCCGGCCTGCTGAGCTGGCTGTTCTTCGGCCGGGGGCCGGGGCCGGGGGAACCGGGCAAGGCCTGGTCCTATGCCAATGCCAAGCCCGGCGTCGAGCGGCCCAAAAAGGCGATCAAGTGCGACATGTGCTCGGGGATCGACGGCGGCCCCGCCTGCGTACGCGCGTGCCCGACCGGCGCTGCCATCCGCGTCGCGCCCGAGGATTTCCTGAGCGTGTCGCGGCTGGAACGGGGGGAGGGGTGAGGTGGCCCTGCTTGCCCCAACCCCGTTTGTGTCGAGCCCTTCGACTGCCTGCCAAGGCAGGCGCTCAGGACAAGCTTCTCCGCAAAGCGGAGAAGTCGAGACACCCCTTCGAGCGAAGTCGAGAAGGAAAGGACCTCGGCTATGCTCGGTCGCGTGTCTCGACTTCGCTCGACATGAACGGAGTGGGGGGCGACGCATCGTGACAAATTCCGCTCCTCCGCCGTCGCTTCATCCATCCAGGCCCACCCCCTGATGGCCACCCGCACCGCATCGCGCCGGGTGAAGGGCGAAACGCTGCACGACGGCTTCCTGCGCCATCGCGGTTTCCGCTGGCTCAAGATCTGCACCGTTTTCTCTCTGGTCGCGATCGTCGCCTATTGCCTGGTCGACGTCACGCCGCGTCACAATGGCGGAAGCTGGCTGGGTTATGTGCTGGGCACGATCGGCGCGCTCCAGATCCTGTGGCTGACCGCTCTGGGCCTGCGCAAGCGGGCGATGACGCGCGGGCGATGGTCGTTGAAGGCCTGGACATCGGCGCATGTCTATATCGGCCTCAGCCTGATCGTGATCGCGACGCTGCACACGGGGTTTCAGTTCGGGCTGAACGTCCATACGCTCGCCTATGCGCTGATGATGGTCGTGATCGTTTCCGGCATGGTCGGCGTCGGTTTCTACGCCACCTTGCCCAGCGCGCTCAGCAGCAACCGCGAGGAGATGACGCAGCCGCAGATGATCGATGCGTTGCGCTCGATCGATCGCCAGCTTCACGACGCCGCGCAGCCGCTCGATCATCATCTGGCGGCGCTGGTACGGGGATCGCTTGAGCAGGATCCGTTCGGCGGCGGGCTCATGCGGCGTTTGTCCGGCCATTATCCCGGTTGCGCGACGCGCGCGGCACAGGCCGCGATCCGGCGCGAAACCGCCTATAAGCCCAAGCTGGGCGAGGATCCGATCGACAAGGTCGATGCGCTGCTGGTGCGCAAGGAAGCGATCCTCGGTCGCGTCCGGCGCCATCTGAAATTGAAGGCCATGCTGGAGGTCTGGCTCTATATCCACGTCCCCGTCACCTTCGCGCTGATCGCCGCGCTTTCCGCGCATATCGTTTCTGTGTTCTTCTATTGGTGAGGGAAGGGCATATGCGTTTCCTGATCCGCCAGATCTCACGCACCGCCGACGGGCGGGAGATCGTGCGGCCCGTGACGCTGGAGCAGCCGGTGATCACGGTCGGCCGGCTTGCCGACAACGATATCCATCTCGCCGACCTCGCGGTGACGCCGCGTCATGCCGAGATTGCGCGGCTCGACGCGCGCGGGATCGTGGTGCGCGCGCTCGATACGCTTGGCTTCGATGTCGATGGCCGAACCGTCATGTCGGTGGAAATCGACGCGGCGGAGGGCGCTGAGCTGAAATTCGGTGCACACCGGCTGACGATCGGGCTGGATGGCGACGCGGTGACGATCGCGGTCGAGCGCGTCCAGGCGCTGTCGGACGCAACGGGCGACAAGGACGAGCAGCGCGTCTTCTCTTTGAGAGGCCTGCTGCCGGGCAAGCGGCTGAGCGCCTGGGCCTTTGCCGGCCTGGTCCTCGCCGCCTTCCTCGTTGCCCCGATCATGACCTGGGCGACGTATCGCGCCGCGCCGCAACGTCCCGCCGGTTTCCATGCCGACAGCCTGTGGTCGAGCGGCGCGCTCAGCCAGGCGCATCAGGGGCTGAAGGACAATTGCCAAGCCTGCCACAAGGATGCGTTCGTTTCCGTGACGGACGATGCATGCCTGACCTGCCACAAGGATACGCACGATCATGCCGATCCGATGCGGCTGGCGGCGGCGAAGGCGCCGCCCGGCGCCGGCGCGCGCGTCGGGCTGATGTTCGCGGCGGCGTTCAACCGGCCGCAGGGGCGCTGCGTCGAATGCCATGGCGAGCATGAAGGGGCGGGGCCGATGCAGCCCGCCGCGCAGCGTTTCTGCGCCGATTGCCATGGCGGGATGAAGGAGAGGCTGGGCGATACGCAATTGCTCGACGCCAGCGATTTCGGCACGGCGCATCCCGAGTTCCGCCCGGCGGTGATCGTGCGGCCGGGCGGTGACCATCCGGTCGTGCGGCGCATTTCCTTCACCGCGCATCCGCGTGAGGAGAATGGCCTGAAATTCCCGCACAAGCTGCATCTCTCGACCACCAACGGGGTGGCGCGGATGGCGCAGACCATGGCGGGCGAACAGGGCTTCGGCCAGAGCCTGGTCTGCAAGGATTGCCACACGCCCGACGCGACGGGCACGCGCTTCCAGCCGGTCGACATGGAGCGCGATTGCGCGATGTGCCACAGCCTTGCTTTCGACCAGATCGGCGGGACGATCCGGACGTTGCGGCACGGCGATCCCGCGCAGGTCGTGGCCGATCTGCGCGCCTATTATCGCGGCACGGGCCCCGAACGGCCGCCAAGCCTGGGCGGCATGGCGCGGCGGCGGCCGGGCGATTATGCGCAGGGGCGGACCTATTATGCCTATTTTGGCGCGGTCGCGGCGCGTGGTGGGCAGGCCGAACAGGCGGTGCGCGCGGTCTTCTCGCCCGGCGGCGCCTGTTTCGATTGCCACAGCATCGACAGGCAAGGCGATGCGGCGAGCGCGGGCTTCCGCGTCCAGCCGGTCAGCCAGAATGCGCGCTATTTCCTGAAGGGCTGGTTCGATCACGACGCGCATCGGACCGAGACCTGCGAAAGCTGCCATGCCGCGCCGACGTCCGGTTCGGCCGGCGATTTGCTGATCCCGGATCTGGCCTTGTGCCGCACCTGCCATGTCGGCGAGGGCGGGGCTGCGTTGCGGCGCGTCGCCGAGCCGGTGGCGTCGGGCTGTGCGCTGTGTCACAGCTATCACGCCGATGACGGCGCACCATGGTCCACCCGGCAGCGAGTCGCGCGGATCAAGGATGGAACGAATGCTGGAGCCGCGCGGGGAGGACGCCGTTGAGCGAGCAGGGTCGCAGTCCATGCTGATCGGTCAGATCACCGACATCCATCTGGGGTTCGAACCGGACAATCCGGCCGAATTCAATCGCAAGCGGCTCGATCAGGTGATCGCCTATCTCGCGCGGCCCGGTCATGCGCCGGATATGTTGGTGGCGACCGGCGATCTGGTCGATCGCGGCGATGGGGACAGCTATCGCCGGCTCCGCAACGCGCTCAGCCTCTGCCCCTTTCCGGTCTGGCCGTGCGTCGGCAATCACGACATCCGCGAGAATTTCATCCAGTATTTCCCCGAGATCCCGATCGCCGACGGCTTCGTGCAATATGAAGTGCCCGGTACCGGCGATCTCCGCATCCTCGTGATCGACACGCTGGAGGAAGGCCGCCACGGCGGATCCTTCTGCGAGCGTCGCGCCGCCTGGCTGACGGCACGATTGGCGGAGGCGCCCGATCGGCCCACCATCATCGTCATGCATCATCCGCCGCTGGAGATGGGCATAGACTGGATGGATGGCGGGCCAAGCGAACCCTGGGCCATGCTCTTCGCAGCGACGATCGCGCCGCATGCCCAGGTCCGCGCGCTCATTTGCGGGCATCTTCACCGCTCGATCTCCGCGGCCTGGAACGGGGTGACGGTGACCGTCTGTTCTTCCACCGCGCCGCAACTTGCGCTGGATCTGTCGCCGATGGACCCTGACAGGCCTGACAATCGACCGATGATCATCGCCGATCCGCCCGCTTACGCGCTGCACCGGTGGAATGGCCGCGAACTGGTCAGCCACTTCGATACGTCGGGCGAACATGTCATGCTCGCCAAATTCGATCCGTCGATGCAGGCACTGGTGCGCGAGCTTATGGGCGAGCGCGGCTGAGGGCGAACCCGATCTGAAAACATCGTCATTCCGGCGAAAGCCGGAATCTTCCTGGGCATCGAGCGGAGATTCGGGGCCTTCGACTTCGCTCAGGAGAGCCTTTCGCCGGAATGACGGTTATGAGTTGGGAACTCAGCCCTTGGCGTGGCTTCTGCCTTCCGCCTCGGCTCGCTCCAGTGCGCCGGCTTCGTCGCCATCCAGCGCGTCCTCGGCCTCTTCGGCCGCTTTTTCGACGCGATCCTTGTCCTTCGCGAAAGCACTGGTCGCTTCGTCATAATCGCGCGCGGCCTTGTAATTGCCTTCGCCATGCACCTTGTCGGTCATAACGGCCTCCTTATTTGGCGTCGTGCGCGGTGTCTTCAACCGCGTCGCCTGCCGATTTCAGGTCCTTGCCGGCGCCTTCCACCGTATTGCAGGCGGCAAGCGCGAAGCTGCCGATCAGCGCGAGCGAGAGAATGAGCTTCTTCATGACGATCTCCATCCGGGCGGCTCCCCGGAGCGCCGTCCATGATCGAGAAACGCCGCAAGCGGCGTCAGGTATCCGCGATAGCGATCAACCGCCGGGATTGAGCGCCGGAATCCAGTCTTCGATCGTCACCGTATCGCGCACCTTGTAAGGAATGCCCCGGCGATTGAGGAACAGCCGCTCCATCTCCGCCCGTGTGAAGGGGCGCGAACCGAGCCGGCCGAACACCGCGATCTGGCCGCCGGTCTCGTCGACGGCGCGATCGCGGTCGAGCCCCTTGGAAAGCGCGCGCGCGGGTGAGGGCGTGCGCGCCCAGGCGATCAGTTCGGGCACTGGCGCGGGCGAGAAGCCGTAGAAATTGGGCTGGCTGTCGGGGGAGGTGAGCTGGATCACCTTCAGTCCGTTCCTCCCGTCGGCGACATAGGCGAAAAGCGACGCGTTGGTGGTGCCGATAATCACGTCCTGCGCGTCGTTCATCGCCCCGCCGAAACTCTCCATGCGATAGACGCGGGGGCGGCTGGGGGCCTTCACATCCACGATCGCCAGCCCGTCGCGGCCCGCCGCGACATAGGCATAGGTGCGTGCCAGATAGAGGCGGCGGGCGTCGGCGAGCGGGATGGTGCCCGACGGGACCGCGACGGGCGTATCGAGCCGGGTGACGTCGAACAGCTTCACGCCTTCGGCATCGGTCACCCAGAGGTAGCGGAACTGGATGGCGGTGGCGCGCGCGTCACTCAACGGGATCGTCGCGGCGAGGCGCGGCTTCAGGGGATCGTCGAGGTCCACGACCACCAGCCCGGCATCGGCGGCAATATAGGCGATGTGCCCTGCCAGCGTGATATGGCGCGCGCCCTTCAGGACATTGTTCGGGTTCCAGGTGGCGGCGCGCTTCAGGAAATTGTTGCGGAACTCGCCGTCCGCCAGGGGGGTGACGTCGACCAGGATCAGCCCCTCCACGCTGTCGGTGACGATCGCGTAATTGTAGATCGGATGGAAGGGCTGCTCCTGGTTCATCGCGCGCATCTCGGCGGTGTTGCGCAGCGGGTTGATCGGCTGGTTGGTGGCGAGCGCCATGCAGGTGGCGTTCGTCGATTTGACCTGCGTGTCCTGGCCGAGCGCGGAGAAAGGCGCGGTCACGATCCGTTCGGAAAAGCCCTTGTTGCCGATCGAAGCGACATCATAGACGCGGAAGCCGCCGCGCCCTTCCGCCACGAACATATATTCGCCGCGCAACTGCAGGCAGCCGACCGTGCCCGCCGTCCCTTGCGTGATGTTGCGGAATTCCTCCAGCGCATGGGTTTCGCCCGACAGGCGCTTGTCGAACGTCTTGCCGCGCGTCCAGTCCTTCAGTTCGCGGCCATTGCGCTCGACATGCAGCCGCCACCAGTCGGGATAGGCGTAGCGCTGCAGATAGGATCCGATGACGGCCTGGGGCTCCTCCCATTCGGTGACGCGCACCGCCTCGAAACCGCCGTCCAGCCCCGTCCAGGCGTGGAGCCCGACGAAATTGACGAAATTGGTGCCGAGCAGCAGCAGTTGCGACATGATCGCATTGTTGTCGTCGTCCGCGCTCAGATGGCAGTCGCTGCAGGTCTTGGTTTCGGTCTTGCGCACCGTGTGCGGGAAATGCGGCGCGAAGGCCTGGGACGAGAAGCCGGCGGACGAGATCGGCGGCTGCTGGATATAGATGCGTTCGCGATTGATATTGGTGGAGGAGAGCACCAGTGCGGATGTCGATCGCACCGGCGCCACGATATTGCCCTTGGTCGTCTGGTGACGGCCGAGCTGGAACATCTCGTCGCGCGCGACCTGGGGGTTGTAAGTCGCGAAATTGCGCGTCTCCTTGCCCTCATATTTATGCTCGCTGGTCTTCCAGTTCGCCTCGATCGGCAGATGGCAGCCGCCGCAGGAGGTGGTCCACGACAAATGGCAGGTGAAACAGGCCATGGTGTCGTCGCCATGCGCGCGATCCGCTTTTGCGATGCCGGGGCCGAAGCCGAATTTGCCGTCTTCCGCGCCCGTCCGGCCCATCAGCTTGGCGCGCGCCGCCTTTGCGTTGAAATGCGGATTGCCCCGCGTCACCGCATCCTTGACCAGCGACACCTCCCATTCGAGTGTCGGATCGACGATCGATCGCTGGATGAGCACGCGGTTCCCGGCCGCGTCCTGTTGCCATTCGAAACGGCGCCGGCCGTCGGCGTTGCGCAACAGCGCCAGATTGCTGCCCTGCGGCCGCGCGGCGGGGCCGGAGGTGAGCAGCGTGGGATAGGCGTCGGCGGTGCCGTGGCAATCCTTGCAGCCGATCTCGATCGCATTGGCGACCTCACCATAGATCAGCCCGTTGCCGTGGCTGTCCTGGCTGAAATGGCAGTCCGCGCATTGCAGGCCCTTTTCGGCATGGATATCCATCATATGGACGGCCTTGCCCTTCTGCTCGCCCGGCTGGACGAAATCGGGCGCGTCCTTCTTCCGGAATTTCTCGGGATCATCGGGGGCGACGATCCCGCCTTCGGCATCGAGCAGATTGCCCTCGCGGTCGCGTTTGTAGATGGCGCGGAAATTCCAGCCATGGCCGTGATAATCGGCGAATTGGGTGTCCTTCGCCTTTGGATTGACGTCGTCATAGACGCGGCGGAGGAATTCGAGATCGGCCCAGCGCCCGCGCGCGGCGGCGGCTTCCGGGTTGCGTTCGTTGACTTCGCGGACTTCGGCCGCCGTCGGATATTTCTGCTTCTCAGGCCACATCAGCGGCGCGTCGGACTCATAGTCCCACATGGTGTAGCCGAGATAGGAGTTCAGGAAGATATTGGGCTGGTGCATGTGGCAGTTCATGCACTGGGCGGTCGGGATCGCGCGGGTGAAGACATGGCCGATCGGATGGCCTTTCTCCTTTGCTCCTTCGGCATGCGCGTCGCCCGGCTGCTTGACCGCGCCATGCTTGCCCGCACTTTCCAGCTTGCCGGCGATCGTCGGGTCGATGGTCGCGCTCTGCCCGTCGCGGCCATATTTCGCATAGGTCAGGCTGTGGCGCGGTTCGCGGTCGTTGGCGTAGATGACATGGCAGCCCGCGCAGCCCGAATGGCGATAGTCGCCGGGCTGGTCGTTGGTGCCCATGAACCACATGAAGGGATCGTTGAGCCGGGTCTTGTGGATGTTGAGCACCGGAATGGCGACGCGCAGGCCGGTGGCGGGGCCTCGGCTCGATTGCTTCAGGTCCGGCCGGCCGGGCTCTTCCAGGCGCTGGATGATGCCCGCCGGGTTGGGCAGGCCGATCTCGGGGAATTGCGTCGCGATGTTGCGGCCGCCGCGCTCGAACACGCGGAAGATGTCGCCGGGCGGGATCACATGCCAGGTGGGCAGCGGATAGAGCGCGGCAAGCGCGCCGCGCGCCTGTTGCGCGGGGGTGACGCTGCCGTGCGGGTCGCCGGGCGAGACGATCTTCGCGGGCTCGCCGGTGCGGGTATAGGCCTCTCCGAAGACGTAGTTCTTGTAGGGGACGATGCCGTTATTGTACGCGGCGCCACCCCACAGCATCGCGCCCGACGCCATCAGCGAGCGCTCCGCCGCCTCGATCACCTCGATATGGCAGGCGCCGCACGCCTCGCGTGCGACGCGATAATCGGACGGATTGACGAAGCGGACGAATTCCGGCGCCTCACGGTTGAGCAACGTGTAGCTGCGTTTCGGGTTGGCGGAGGACGGCCAGTGCCAGCTTTCGGGATAGCGCGGCAGCACATGCGCGCGATCGCGCGCCGAGACATAGCGGGGGTCGTCGTGCTGGAGCGTCGAATCCCCAGCCACCTTGGGATCGCCGCCATGGCAATCGACGCAGCCGAGCTGGACGGCGGGGCTGACATGCATGGTCGGCGCTTCGGAGGCGGTGTGGCACGTGACGCAGCCCGCCGATTTCGCTGTGGCTTCGGCGGGGTCCTGTGTCTGTGGCGCGGGCGCGGTGAAGGCATAGATGCGCTTGACCGGCTTCTCGCCCTCCGCGGCGATCGAGACGGCGGCGGGGATGAGGAGGAGCAGGAGAATAAGGACCAACCCAGCCCAAAAACCAGTTCTTGTCGAAGGGCTCGGGACAAACGGTGGAGAGGTGAGCCAACCCATCAGAACGCCAGGATCGCGTTGGCAAGGACGGAATAGAATCGATCGTCCCCGCGCCGGTTGGTGAAAAGATCGGCAAAGCCCTTGCCCGGATCGAGGATCGCGGCGGACAGCCTGAAGACGATGTTCTGCGTCGCCTTGGGGCGCCAGATTGCCGCCGTCGACAGGTCCCAGCCGATCGCCCTGGGGATGCTGCCTTCGTTGCGCAACGCCTGGAGCGAGGCGGTGTTTTCGAACCAGAGGTGATTGGCGTTGGCGGACAGGCGGAACGTTGGCGTCAGATCGAAATCGGCGCCCGCGCCGAGCAGCATCGTGCCGGGATTGTTGAAGTTGCTCTGGCCCTGTTCCTTGGACGAGCGCAGCGAATTGAGCACGCCGTTGCGTCCGTTGATCCCGATCGCGCGCCCGCCGCCGGCAAAGGGTATCGACTGGCGGATCCAGTAGCTGGTGTCGGCGCCCGCGAAGATCGGATTCTCGAAGATCGCGTCGAAGCCGCCTTCGGTATCGTCATAGGGATCGCCGTCGCCTGTCGCGTAGAGGCCGGACAGGCGGAAACGCATCCAGTCATGGTCATAACTCGCTTCGGCGGCGGCGAAGCCCGCGCGGATCCTGGCCGGGCGGCTGGTGAAGAAGCTGTTCCGGTCTTCGCCCAGCGCCGCGTAGAGCGATGCGGTCAGGTTGATGCGCCCGATCCGGCCGTCTCCCGAATAGCCCAGATAGACCACGTCATATTCGCGGCCGCGCAGATCGCCGAGCAGGGCAGGGCGTACGGGAAAGCCATTGTCGTCGATCGCCAGCCGATTGGCCTCGCGGTTCCAGTTATAGGTGGCGGAAACCTGGCTGGTGAAACCCGCGAACGGAAAATCCTGTCGATAGAGATTGGCGAAGAAGATCAGATCGTTGCGCGGGCGCTGGGTGACGTCGTTCAGGCCCGAATTGGTGTCCTTCTCCAGCCGCCAGAAGGCGGCGAGGTTGAACTGGAAGCGGTTATTGTCGCGATTGCCGAAAAAGCGGACGCCGAGTTGATTGTCCTGGAACAGGAAACCCCGGAAATCGGCCTGGAAAGGCTGGATGCCGACGCGGATCGATTCGAAGTCGTACCGATCGGAGGTGTTGCGCAGGTGGTAGTCGACAAAGGCTTCCTGCACGCCCAGGAAATCGTCGGTGCGATGCGTGGGCTTCGAAGGCTGGACATGCAGGATCCGCCGTTCGGCGACATCGGCGTGATTGACCTGATAGGCAAGCGTCAGCCGATATTCGACATGCGGGGGCATGAACGCCGTCGATCCCTTGATCAGCGCCGCGCCGATGATGAAGGTCTGCGCCGCGACCAGGCTGTTCGATCGGCCGAACACGTCCAGGCTGCCGGGCCGATCGGTGGTCTGGACGCCGACGGGAATGGGAAAGCTGCGCGGTTCGATCACCGTGTCCGAAACCGCGTTCAGGACGAAGAACCAGTCGTCGCCCTTTAGCGGCAGCCATTTGTGCCTGGTCAGGTCTATCGGCCGGTCGCCCTTCAGCGTGTTCTGATGATAGGGATCGAACCAGCGTTCCTTGACGAGCCCCAGCGTTTCGATCAGCCGCCAGCGATCGGGGACGGGGAATTCGTCGGTCGGAAAGGCCTCGGGCGGCGGGGCGCGCACCGCGCCCGGATTTTCCTGCGTGACCCTGTCGGGCAGGGTAGGGCGCCGGCCGGGGCGCTTGCGGCCTTCGATCAGCGCGTCATCGGCATCGATTTCCGGTTCGGCCTGGGCCGGTGCGGGTGGCTGCTGAACCTCTTGCGCGTCGGCCTCGGCGCCGATCAGCGCCAGCATCGGCATGATGGAGGCAGCGACGGCCGGCATCACAGCCCCTCACACACATTCTGCTGCGCGGTGTCGAGGAAGGGAGCGAAGGGACAGCTCACATAGCGCAGCCGGACATTGGCGTTGCCGACATTGACGGTGATCATGTCCGCCCGCACCGCCTTTGGCGCATTGCCGATCGATCCCACCCGCAGGCCGGCATTGTGGAGCCCCAGGAAACTGATCATGTCGTCCTGGTCGATGCCGTCGCCGGAGATGCCGATCGCGCCCACCAACTGGCTGCCGCGATAGATCGGCACCGATCCGGGAAAGATCTGGATGCCGTTCTGCAAACGGTTCTGGCCGGGGACGACATCGGGAAGGAAGGTGCAGCGGCGCGGCGTGTCGGTCGGAATGGCGAGCACCAGGAACGCGACATGGGTCAGCAGGTTCTGGAAGACGATCGCCGATTGCAGCCCGGTGGAGAAGGGGCTGAACTGTTCGATCGGACGGGAGAAGGGGCCGGGGCCGCGCCCGACTTCACCGTCGGGGAAATAGGGGCGGGCGACATTGCCGTTCGCCCGGTCCGAAAAGGCGAACTTGCCGGTCAGCGCCGTGGGGTCGTTGAAGAAACCGCGTGCGCGGGGAACGACGTCGCGTACGTCCGGGCTGGCATTGGCGGCGAGTTCGGCCGCGGCCGCGCCGTTCGAAAAGAACGCGGCGGTACGCGCCTTCTGCAACGAGACGTCGATGCCGAAGATCGGCGCGTCGGGCGCACGGACGATGCCGAGCGGCGTGCCGAAGCTGTCGACCACCGAAATCGAAACCTGTGCGCGGCTGTCGAGCGGGCGACGGATCTGGCCGCGCGCACGGCTCATGACGGTGAAGGCCTCTTCCATCACCGCCCGCACTTCGGCGGCGGTCAGTGGCTGGGCCACGGCGGCGCCGTCGGTGCCGGCCCGGATCGGGTAGCGATTGGCTCCCGATCCGTCGGTCAGGACGAAGGCGTCGGGATTGGCGAACTCGCTCGTCGTCGCCTTGCGAATGCCCGATGCCTCGGTTCCATAGGCGGTGCCGGCGACCACCGCGATCGTCGAATAGTCGCGCACCGGCCCGACCTGGCCGACGCCGCCGATCAGCGAGGCGAAGCTGGGGGGGCTGGCCGGATTGCTCTTGAGGTCGGCGCGCACCGCGTCGCTGAAGCGCAGTGTCGTGCCGTCCACGGTGATGCGCGGCGCCTTGATCTCCTCGGGCGCCTCGAAACCCGTGGTCGCGGCGAGCGCGATCGCTTCGTCGTCCAGATTGGCGTCGAGATCGAGGATATTGGTGTCGAAATCATAGACGCCGTCGGCCATCACCCCGACGCCGCCGACAAGAACGCCGTTCTTGTAGAGCGGAAAACCGCCGGCATCGGCGGCCAGCCCGAGCGGTGAGCGTTTGGGGCCGATCAGCGCGGCGGGGCCGCCCGACGCGATGAAGGTGCGGGCCAGGTCCGAACAGGGGAGCTGGCTGAACTGCACGCCGAACAGCGGCCCGCTCTCGAGCCCCACGGCATTGGGGGCGGGCGGGAAATGCTGCTGGACGATCTGGCTGGCGGTCCGCGTCGAAAAGGCGTTGCCGCCGCTCGACAGATAGGCGCCGGTGATCGCCTTGGCGATCGCGCCGCCTTCCTGTGGGAAACGGATGCCGGCGACATCGATCTGCTCGTTGCTGGGCGTACGCGGCGTCACCGCATCGGCGAATGCGCCGGTCATGCGGAACACCGTCAGCACATTGCCGACCCGATCGACCACCGCGATCACGGCGGGTTTTCCGCGCGCCTGCGCCTCACCCACGCCTTGGGCCACGATGCGCTCGACCTCGGCCACAGTCAGCGATTCCTGCGCGGGGACCGAATAGATCGATGTCGGGGTCGGGGTGGGTGTGGGGGTCGGCGTTGGCGTCGGGGTGCTTCCGCCACCGCCTCCACATGATGACAGGATCAGGGAGGCCAGTGCGATGGTGGAAGTTATCCGCCTGGATCGACCCCATCCCCGTTTGTGTCGAGCGAAGTCGAGACACGCCTTCGAGCCAAGTCGGGAAGGCTTGAGTTTCGCTCGGACACGTCCCTCGACTTCGCTCGGGACAAATGGGGGTGGGGGAGGCGACACTATCTCAACGTCCTGATCGTGCGGACCGCGCCGCCCAGAGCGCGGCGGAATTCGAGCGGACGATAGTCGTTGGGGTCGCGCACCGCCGCATAGGCGCGGTTGATGTCGGCGCGGATGCTGCCCGCCGCGCCGCCGTTCACCTGGCCGGCATTGACCAGCGCGTTGAGTAATGTGTCCACCGCCATCACCGCCTGGACGCTCCCTTCATAATCGGTGAAACGCGGGCTGATCGCTTCGCTCGCGATCGTCTCGATGATCGCGAAGGTCTGGTCGCGGCCGAAACCGGCGGACGAGAAGGTCGCGGCCAGCGCGGTCGTGCTCGCGCGCAGCTTCGCCGCCGCAGCAACCGCCGTCGCGCGATCCTGCGCCAGCCCGGCATGGAAGGCGCGGCTGTCCGCGTCGAAGCGGCTGGCCATGCCGGGGGCGGCGACGCGTATGGCGGCGGAGAGCATGATCATGCTTTCGTCGTTGAAGGCGGGCATGCCTTCGGGGATCGGGCGGGCGGGATTGCGTATCCCGGTGCGGATCGCCTCGTCCCCGTCCTGGATGCGGCGATGGCAGGTGTGGCAATCGAAGAAATAGAATTCGGGGAACACGCCTTCCTGCCCGAGACGGGGATTGGCGTAGAGGTTCAGCGCACGTTCCAGCGCCATCGCCTGGCCGACCGCCCAGAAACGCACATTGTTGGTCCGGCCCTTGCGCAGCGCATAATCACCATCCTCGTCATGATGCTGCTGCAAGGTCGAGAACAGGTCGAGCTCGAACGAGATGCGCGGATGGCCGGCGGCCATGATCCGGTGATTGACGAACTGCCCCTGGTCCGCGCTGCCGAAATGGCAATCGAGGCAGACCGAGGCGCGGGTGCGGGGATCGTCGAGCGCGGTCATGCCCAGCGCGACGTTGCGCTTGTGATTGGCGCCGACCGCATAATGGGCGGAGATCCAGCCCGATGCCGCGCCGTGGCAGCTTTCGCAGCCGACGCCATCGGCCGCCTGGAAGCGCGGGCCGCGCGATGCTGCGGGGGCGGAATGGCAGCCGAGGCAGGTTGCCGATGCGGTCGCGTCGCCGATGCCGAGCCGACCCGCGATGGCCCGGCTCCGCGCGTTCGAAAGAATGCTGAAGGCACGGCTATGCGCGCCGCCGGGCGTGGAGGGCTCCTGCCAGCGCATCAGTTCGTCCTGGCGGACGATCCTGCCGTCAGCCTCCTGTCGGCCATGGCAGGTCGATCCGCTGCACGATGCCACGCCCAGGAACGTGCCGCCGCCGGGCGCCGCGGCGGTGGCGGGCGGCGTCGCCGGCCACAGGCCGAGCGCGAGCGCGAACGCCGCCATCGCCGCAAGCAGCAACAGCGTGGCCAACGCCACCACCCGGTTTTCAGTGAACCCCCTGTCACCCATTCCGCAACGCACCTCCGCTGCCGGCGCGATGGCCGGAGTGCCCTCGTCAGCGATGCGACCCCTTTTCCGAGTGTTTATGTGCGCTTGCCGGCGGCTAGGCAAGCTGATCCGAGGTTCGGCGCGGCGTCCACGCTCGATTTGCGGCATGTGTGCAACACCGGGTTCGGTGGGCGCGAACACTAAGAAAAGGGGCGGGGAAACCGAAGTTTCCCCGCCCCTCATCGAACTGCCCCGGCCGTCGCCGGGACACTCCGATATCTCTTACTTCTTTTCTTCGGTGCGGGCCTTGAGGGCCTCGCCCAGAATGTCGCCCAGCGACGCGCCCGAATCGGACGAGCCATACTGCGCAACCGCCTGCTTCTCTTCGGCGATCTGCATCGCCTTGACCGAGAAGGTGGGCTTCTTCGAACGATCGAAGCCGGTCACCATCGCGTCGAACTTCTGGCCGACCTGGTAACGCTCCGGACGCTGCTCGTCACGGTCGCGGCCGAGATCGGTGCGCTTGATGAAGCCGGTCGCGCCATCGTCGCCCGCCTGGACCTCGAGGCCGCCATCGCGGATCTCGAGAACGGTGACGGTGACGACCGCGTTCTTGTTGAGGTTCGAACCCGAAGTGGCCGAAGCGCCGCCGATGGCGGGCGCGCCCTTTTCGAGCTGCTTCATGCCCAGCGAGATGCGCTCCTTCTCGGCGTCGACGTCGAGAACGATCGCCTGAACGGCCTCACCCTTGCGGTGCAGGTTGAGCGCGTCCTCGCCCGAGATGCCCCAGGCAATGTCGGACATGTGGACCATGCCGTCCACATCGCCGTCCAGGCCGATGAACAGGCCGAACTCGGTGGCGTTCTTGACTTCGCCCTCGACGACCGAACCGATCGGGTGGGCAGCGGCGAACGCTTCCCAGGGATTGGTGATCGCCTGCTTGAGGCCGAGCGAGATGCGACGCTTGTCTTCGTCGACCTCGAGGATGATGACTTCGACTTCCTGGCTGGTCGAGACGATCTTGCCGGGATGGACGTTCTTCTTAGTCCAGCTCATTTCGGAGACGTGGACGAGGCCCTCGATGCCCGGCTCCAGCTCGACGAACGCACCATATTCGGTGATGTTGGTCACGCGGCCAGACAGCTTGGCGCCGACCGGGTACTTGGCGGAAGCGCCATCCCACGGATCGCTCTCGAGCTGCTTCATGCCCAGCGAGATGCGCTGCGTCTCGCGGTTGATGCGGATGATCTGCACCTTCACCGTGTCGCCGATGTTGATCATCTCGGACGGGTGGTTGATGCGCTTGTAGCTCAGGTCGGTGACGTGGAGCAGGCCGTCGATGCCGCCCAGGTCGACGAACGCACCGTAATCGGTGATGTTCTTGACGACGCCTTCGATCACCTGGCCTTCGGCCAGCGTCTGGATCAGGCCCGAACGCTGCTCGGCGCGGGTCTCTTCCAGGATGGCGCGGCGCGAGACGACGATGTTGCCGCGGCGGCGATCCATCTTGAGGATCTGGAAGGGCTGGGGGATGTCCATCAGCGGGGTGACGTCGCGGACGGGGCGGATATCGACCTGCGAGCCGGGCAGGAACGCCACGGCGCCGCCGAGGTCGACGGTGAAGCCGCCCTTGACGCGACCGAAGATGACGCCTTCGACGCGCGCGGTTTCGGAGAATTCGGCTTCCAGCTTGTCCCAGGCGGCTTCGCGGCGTGCGCGGTCGCGCGACAGCATCGCTTCGCCATGGACGTTCTCGACGCGGTCGACATAGACTTCGACTTCGTCGCCGACCTTCAGATCGGCCTTCTGGCCCGGCGCCGCGAATTCGCGCAGCGGCACGCGGCCTTCGGACTTGAGGCCCACGTCGATGACCGCGAGATCGTTCTCGATCGCGGTGACGGTGCCCTTGACGACGCGGCCTTCGAAGCTTTCGCCTTCGCCGCCGAGCGATTCATTGAGGAGGGCCGCGAAATCGTCGCGGCTCGGAAATGCCGTAGAGGCCATATATGCTTCCTGTCTTCCATTTTTCCGGCCAGCCGGTTGTATCCGGCGGTCTTGACCAGAACCGCCGCACAGGCCCCATGCCGGTGCGGCATCCCGTGAACGAACGGCACGCCGACGCCCTGAGAGGGAAAAGCGAAAAGGGCGCGGGGAACGAGTTCGGCCTTGGCCGAACCAGTCTTCGCGCCGTCTTCTTATTCTCTCGTGATCAGCTCGCCAGGCGTCTGCCGATCCGGGCGTCCACGAGCGCGATCGCGCGCTGGACGGCGGCGTCTATAGAGAGATAGCTGGTATCGAGCAAGTCCGCGTCGGGGGCGGTCTGCATCGGGGCGATCTCGCGCCCGGCATCGCGCCGGTCGCGTGCCCGGATATCGGCCAGCACCGAATCGAGGCTCTTGAGGCTGCCGGCCTTCTGCATCTCGGCATGGCGGCGGCGCGCGCGCGTCTGCGGCGTCGCGGTGACGAACAATTTGGCGTCGGCTTCGGGCGCGATCACCGTGCCGATGTCGCGGCCGTCGAGCACCGCGCCGCCGGCCTGGCGCGCGAAGTTGCGCTGGCGCTGGATCAGCGCGGCACGGACAAGCGGATGCGCGGAGACGATCGAGGCGATGCGGCCGGTCTCCTCGCCCTTGAGCGCGGGCTCGTCGAGCAATCGGTCCTCGAACGAACAGGCGGCCAGCGCATCCTGCTCATTCTCCGGATCGCCATGCGCCGACATCAGATTATGCGCGACCGCGCGATAGAGCAGGCCGGTATCGAGATGCGGAAGGCGATAATGTTTGGCGAGCGCGCGGGCGATCGTGCCCTTGCCCGACGCCGCCGGGCCGTCGACGGCGATGATCATGCCGCCTCCGCGCCCAGCGAGGTCATGAGCGTGGTGAATTGTGGGAAGCTGGTTGCGACGGGTGCCATGTCGTCGACAATGACGGGCTGGCGCGAAACAAGTCCAGCGACCGCGAAGCTCATTGCGATGCGATGATCCAGATTTGCGGCGATCGTCGCGCCGCCGGCAAGCGGATCGCCGCCGGTGCCTTCTATCACCATGCCGTCCGGGAGTTCCTCGACGCGCGCGCCGATCGCGGACAGTCCCTCCGCCATCACCGCGATCCGGTCCGATTCCTTGACGCGCAACTCGTCCAGCCCGCGCATGACGGTGCGGCCCGATGCCAGGGCTGAGGCGACGAACAGGATCGGGAATTCGTCGATCATCGACGGTGCGACCGAGGGCGGAACCTCGATTCCACTCAGCGGCGAATGGCGGACATGGAGATCGGCGACGGGTTCGCCGCCGACGACGCGCTCATGCAGCAGCGCGATATCCGCGCCCATTTCGCGCAATACGCCGATCAGCCCGGCGCGCGTCTCGTTGATGCCGACATTCTCGATCACCACATCGGATCCCGGCACCAGCAGTGCCGCGACCAGCGGGAAGGCGGCGGAGGAGGGGTCTCCGGGCACGGTGATCGCCTGCGGCCTGAGCTCTGCTTCACCGGTCAACGCGATGATGCGAGCGCCGTCATCGTCTTCCGTCACCTCAAGTGCTGCGCCGAATCCGCGCAGCATGCGTTCGCTGTGGTCGCGCGTCGGCACGGGCTCGATCACGCGGGTGGTGCCCGGCGTGTTGAGCCCGGCCAGCAGGATCGCCGACTTCACCTGCGCCGAGGCGACGGGCAGGCGATATTCGAGCGGCACGGCGGGGCACAGGCCGCGCACCATCAGCGGCAGCCGGCCGCCGGGGCTGGCGGTGAACTCCGCGCCCATCAGGCCGAGCGGTTCGATCACGCGGCCCATCGGACGTTTCGAGAGCGATGCGTCGCCGATGAAGGTGGCGGTGATCGGATGGCTGGCGACCAGCCCCATCAACAGGCGAGTCGAAGTGCCGCTATTGCCCATGTCGAGCGCTTGTCCGGGCTGGAGCAGCCCGCCGACGCCGACGCCATGGATGCGCCACAGTCCGTCGTCGCCGCGCACGATATCCGCGCCCATCGCGCGCATCGCCGCGGCGGTGGCGAGCACGTCCTCACCCTCCAGCAGCCCGCTGACGCGGCTTTCGCCGACCGCGAGCGCGGACAGCATCAGCGAACGGTGCGAGATCGACTTGTCGCCGGGCACGCGGATGCGGCCGCGAAGCGCGCCGGGCGCGGAAAAGGACGAAGGCGAGGGCGCGGCGGCGTGCATGGTTTTTCCAGGATGGGGATAGAGAAATCGTCGCGGCTTTTGACAGCGGCGTCCCGCTATGGCAAGGCGCGCGACGATTGGCGGGCGGCCGGCTTCGGTGGGCCCGCTTCTTTCATTTTACTGGAGGTTAGAGGCGGCACATGGTGAAGCCTGAATGGGGCACGAAGCGGACCTGCCCGAAATGCGCGACGCGCTTCTACGATCTGACCAAGGACGACCCCGTCACCTGCATCGAATGCGGCAATGTGTGGGAGCCCGATCCTATCCTGAAGTCGAAGCAGCCGCTTCCCTATGACGTTCCCAAGAAGGAAAGCGACACCAAGAAGGATGTCGATTCCGATCTGGTCGACGACGATCTGGATCTGGACGTCGAAGAGGATAGCGATTCGCCCGACGACGAGGTCGATCTGGGCGGCGACGACGATCTGGGCGTGGTCACGTCCGACGACGACGACGACGGCAATAACTGATCGGACGGGCGATGTTCCGATGCATCTTGCCGATCCGGTCGGCGCATGCATCGGAACCTCGAAAAAGGTAAAATAAGATAGTTGCAAAGCGCGCGAAGCCGACATAAAGGCAGCGCCTCACCGCCGCAGCCCCCCAGGGCACGGCGCGAAAAATGGACGGGGCCGTAGCTCAGCTGGGAGAGCGCTACAATGGCATTGTAGAGGTCAGGGGTTCGATCCCCCTCGGCTCCACCATTTTTCCATACGTCCGATTCAGGGCGATCCAGTCACCGAAAATCGATTGTCCCGAAAGGGGCTGTGTAGCGGGCACTGCTTTCCGCGCCTTGCCATGCTAATGATTGCCGCGAAGACTGAGCGGTGTTGGAGCCCGCTCAATTCGAGGGGGAACGCGCATGACAAAGCCGGTCAAGTTCGCGCATGTCGTGTATCAGACGCGCCGTTTCGACGAGATGATCCAATGGTATCAAACGGTGTTCGAGGCGGACATCGTCCATCGCAATCCCGCGCTGGCCTTCCTGACCTATGACGACGAGCATCATCGCTTCGCCTTCGCCAACCTCTCGCTGTTGAAGCCGGACGGCGAGAATATCGGCGAACGCGGCGATATCGGCGTCAATCATGTCGCCTATACCTATGCCGACGCGGGCGAACTGATGAAGACCTATGCCCGGCTCAAGGCCGCTGGCATCCTGCCTTACTGGCCGGTTCACCACGGCATCACCCTGTCGCTCTATTGTCGCGATCCCGATGGCAACAGGATGGAATTCCAGGTCGATTGCGGCACTGTGGAGGACGCGAACGCGTTCATGGCCAGCGAGGCGTTCGGCGCCAATCCGATCGGCATCGATTATGATCCCGACAGGCTGCTGGAGCGATATGAGAGCGGCGAGAGCGTGGACCTGCTGGCGCAGCGACCCGCAGGGCCGATGTCCGATATTCCGCCGGAACATGGGATGACCTGATCCGCGGCCGGCGAAGTGCCGGCCCACCGAATCGACCGGGGCCGACAGCGTCGTGCCGAATCGCTCATATCGCTCTCTGAAAGCGGGCGTGCTGCGCCTCGTCAGCTCTCGCCCTGTGCGGTCAGGTCCGCATGCGGCCGCGCCGCTTTCCAGAACAATATGGCGGCGATCGGCGCGCTGGCGAGCGCGACGGTCGCCAGCGACCAGCGCAGTCCGTCCGTTCCGAAGACATTGTCGGTCAGCAGCGCGATGGTGAGGGGACCGAGCGCCATGCCGAACAGGCCGATGAGCAGATAATAGAGCGCCGCCGCCATGCCGCGATGCGCGCTGGGCACCGCGGACTGCATCGCCGCGATCGCCAGGCCGCTGGGCACGGTGTAGGTCAGCAGCGCGGGGGCGAACCACAGCAGCGCGATTGTAGGCGTATGCGAAGCGAAGGCGAAGGCCATCAACGGGCCGGTAAGGGCTGCGGCGATCGCACAGGCGATCAGGCCCGGTGAGCCGAAGCGACGAGTGAGGCGTGCCGCGAATGCGGCGCCGGCCAGACCGCCGCCGCCGCCGAAAACGAGCAGGACGAGCCCGTATTTCAGCCCCACTTCGGCGGCACCCATTCCATAGCTGCGCATGAAGAAGGCCGGCACCCAGGCGAGCAACCCATAGGCAAGGATCGCGTAAAGGACCATCGCGGCGATGAGCGGCAGGAAGACCGCCCGATGCGCCAGAAGGTGACGCCAAAGCTCGGCGGACGTGCTTTGCGGGCCTTGGCGCGTGGCGCGGGGCGGCTCTGCGATGGTGAGGGCAAGCGCGGAAATGCTGAGCCCGCCAAGGCCGACGATCAGGAACACTGCCTGCCACGATGCGATCGGACCGATCAAGGGAATGTCCACCCGTGGCGATTGGGCGACGGCGGCGACGACCGCGCCGCCGAGCAGCAGCGCCGCGCCCGCGCCGATGCTCGATGCGGCGGTATAGACGCTCATCGCGAGCGCGCGGTTTCGTGGCGGAAAGCTGTCCACGATGAGCGAGACCGCCGATGGCGGCAGCACCGCTTCGCCCGCGCCGACGCCGATGCGCGCGGCCAGGAACTGGCCGAACGAGCCGGCAAGCCCGCAAGCGGCGGTGGCGAGGCTCCATATCGCGCTGCCGGCTGTCAGCAGCCATCGCCTCGGATAACGATCGGCCAGCCAGCCGCATGGAAGCCCGAGCACAGTATAGAGCAGCGCGAACGCCATGCCCTGGAGCAGCGCGAACTCGGTGTCGGTGAGTTGCAGGTCCGCCTTGATGGGTTCGACGAGCAGGCCGATGATGACCCGGTCGACGAACGAGACCAGATATGCGGCGAACAGCACCGCCACCGTCCACCACGCCGCACGGGGGCTGGGCATATCAGTCGACATCGGTACGGTCTTCTCCGGCGGACAGGGGGTCGCGGAAGGCCGGCGCCGCGATCGCGATCAGGCGGCGGCGGCGTTCCGCCTCGCCGCAACCGGCCAGTTCAGCCGCCCCATATTCGGTGACGACGATATCGACATCGGCGCGCGAGGTGGTGACGCGCGGTACCGGTGCGGCGCTGATCGTGCTGCGTCTGCCGTCCGGGCTGGTCGCGGCGAGCGCGATGATGCTGCGGCCGCGCGTGGCGATCGTGCCGGCGCGCGAGAATTCTGCCTGGCCGCCGATCGCCCCCACATGGCGCCGGCCCGCCAGTTCGGCATTGACCTGACCGTAAAGATCGACGCCCAGCGCGCCGTTGATCGCGACGAGATTGTCCACCTCGGCCGCTCGGCCATGCGTGGTCTCGATCCCGGCCAGGTGGAGGGCGGCATTGCCGCGAACGAAATCGTAAAGCGCCCGGTCGCCCATCACCGCGCCGAAAACCGCCCTTCCAGGAACGATCGGCTGATGCTTGCCGGTGGCGACCCCCTGTTCGATCAGCCGCGCCAGGCTGGGCGAGAGCAGCCCGCTGTGAATGCCCAGGTCGCGCCGGTCGGCGAGTTCGCGGCAGATCGCTTCGGGGATCGCGCCGACGCCGAGTTGAAGCGAGGCGCCGTCGCCGATGAACCGCGCCGCATGGCGCGCGATCGCTTCGACGGTTCTGCTGCCTGCCGCCGCCGGCAATTCGGGGGCGGGGCGTTCGCTTTCGATCATGATGTCGATTTCGGAAGCCGCGATGGTTTCGCCCGGAATATAAGGCAGGGCGTGATTGACCTCCGCGATCACCAGCCGTGCCGATCGGATCGCGGCGGGCAGGTGCATGGCGGTCAGGCCGAACGAATGCCGCCCGTCGGGGCCGGGCGGCGACAGCGCGACCGCGACGACGGGCAGGTTCAACGCCCCGCGCGCCACAAGAGCGGGAACCTGACCAAGGCCGATCGGCAGGATATCCAGTACGCCGGCATCCGCCAGCTTGCGGGTCTGGCCGAGTGCGCCATAGCTGCTGAAGGCCAGCGTATCGGCATGTTCGGGGCGAAAGGTTCCGGCCAGCGTCATGCCCAGAAAGACGCGGATATCGCGCAACCCGTGCCGTGCGGCGACAAGGCTTTCCGCGAGCGTCAGCGGCTCGCCCGCACCTTCGCCGATCATGACCGTCTCGCCCGGCTTCAGGATCCCGGCCCAGTCGATCGCGTCGGCATCGGGCAGGCGCCGGGTCATGTGGCGGCTCCGGCGATTGCGCGCGCCTGGCGCAGCAGCGGTTCGTCGACCATCCGGCCCTCGAACGCGATCGCGCCCAGCCCCCGCGCCTTGGCTGCTTCATAAGCGGCGATCAGCCGCGCGGCCTGTTCGACGGCCTCGGGCGCCGGCCGATAGGCGGCATTGGCCCGCTCGACCTGCCGGGGGGTGATGCACATCTTGCCGGTATAGCCCAGGTCGCGGCCCGCTTCGGCATCGGCGTCGCAGCGCGCATCGTCCCGCATGTCGATCGTGACGAGATCGAGTGCGGGCACGCGCGCGCGGCGCGCGGCGAGCGCGACCTGCGAGCGCGCATACAGGACTTCGAGTCCCTGGGCGGTGCGGCGCCCGCCAAGGTCCACGACATAGTCTTCGGCGCCGAAGAAGACCCCGAGTTGCGCGGCGTGCGCGATTTCCGATGCGGCGAACAGGCCGGCGACCGATTCGATCCCCGCGAGCACCGGACGGCCGGTGAGGGTGGCGGCACGTTCCACCTCTTCCCCGCTTTCCGCCTTGGCGAGGATGATCCCGTCGCAACCGCAATCCGCCGCGGCCGCGCAGTCGGCGCCGAAGTCCGGCGTATCCGCGGCATTGACCCTGACCCAGACCGCCGTGCCGGCTGCTGCCCGCGCGCGCGCCGAATGGACGATTTCATCGAGGCGGGCCCGCGTTTCCGGGCGCGCGACGGGGGCGAGGCCGTCTTCCAGGTCGATCGCCACCGCATCGGCGGGCGCGCGATCGAGCTTCGCGATGAAATCGGCGCGATTGGCGGGCACGAACAGCAGCGAGCGGATCACGATGCCGGCTTGCCCTTCATCAGGGCCGCACGCTCGCACAGCGCGACGAGTTCGTCGCGCTGGTTATAGGCCTGATGGACGAAGGTGACGATGCCCTGGCCGGGACGGGAGGCGCTTTCGCGCTTGTCCTTGACCGTCGTCGTCACCCGGATCGTGTCGCCATGGAAGACGGGCTTGGGGAAGCGCACATCGGACATGCCGAGATTGGCCACCGTCGTGCCGAGCGTGGTGTCGTTGACGGTCATGCCGATCATCAGCCCCAGCGTGAACAGCGAATTCACCAGCGGCTGGCCGAATTCGGTGGTCTTCGCGAACTCGAAATCGATGTGCAGCGGCTGGACGTTCATCGTCAGGTTCGAAAAGAGCATATTGTCATATTCGGTGACGGTGCGGCGCCAGGGGTGATCGAACACCTGCCCGATCTCGAATTCCTCGAACCAGAGCCCGCTCATCGTGCGGCCTCCGCGAACAGGGCGTTGGCGATGGCGAGCGCGAGCCCGTCTTCATGTGCGCCCGCATCGGCGACAGCGCGGTCGAGCGCATCGATCGCCGCGCCGCCGCCCGTGCGCTGGATATTGCCGATGATCGCGCGCGCCGCCGCGAGGGCGAGGTAGAGCTGCGCATCGCCCGGAGCGACGGTTTCCGCCGCTTCCAGCGCCATCGCGCTTTCGGCAAGGCGGACCTGGAAGGCCGGCTGCTGGGTGCGCCCGTCCACGGATGCGGCGGCAAGCCAGGCCTCGTAGCAGTCGCGGGCACCGGCGAGCAGTGCCGTCGCGGGGCCGTCCACCGCGGTTCCGCGCGATCCGCCCGCTGCGGCGCGCTTGGCCTCCGCCTTGCCGATGATCGAGCGCTGCACTTCGGAGGCGCCTTCGTAGATGGTCGTCGGGCGGACCGCGCGGGAGAGCATTTCGATCTCCTGCCCGACGATCACGCCGCGCCCGCCATGGATCTGCTGGGCTTCATAGATGATCTCGACGGCGGCTTCGGTCGAAAAGGCCTTGGCGATCGCGCCTTCCACCAATGTGCTCCGTCCCGAATCCCGCATCGTCGCCGCGCGGTTGATCAGGGCGCTGCCGCCCTGGATCAGCGCCGCCATGCGGCCGAGCTTGAGCCTGATGCCCGGCAGGTCGGCAAGCGTGCCGCCGAATGCCTGACGCCCGCCCGCGAAACCGAGCGCCAGATCCAGCGCGCGGCGCGCCATGCCGATCGTCGCGGCGCCGACCGACGGGCGGAAGATCTCGAGCGTGCCGAGCGATGCGCGCAGCCCGTCGCCGACCTCACCGATGCGCTGGCTGTCGGGCAGGCGGCAATCGTCGAAATCGAGATAGCCGATGGCGTGCGGCGCCTGCAGGTCGATGCCGCCGCGCGCGGTGAAGCCGGGCGTGTCCTTCTCGACAAGGAAGGCGGTGACTGAACGCTTGTCCTCCTCGCCGCCGGTGCGCGCGAAGGTGATGTAGACATCGGCATCGGGTGCACCGGAAATGAACATCTTCGATCCGTTGAGCACCCAGTCGTTGCCGTCGCGATGTGCGCGCGTCTTCATGCCGAGAACGTCGGATCCGCTATGCGGCTCGGTCAGCGCGAACGAGAACAGCGTACGGCCGGCGGTGAGGCCGGGCAGATAGCGGGCATGTTGTTCCGCCGTTCCCATGCGGACGATCGCGCTGGTGCCCAGGCCCTGGACCGCGAAATGCGTGTCGATCAGCGCATCGTGATAGCCGAAGCGTTCGCGCAACAGGCACAGGATCGCGGAATAGCGATCGACCTGACCTTGGCCGCCATAGCCCTCGGGCAAGGCCAGGCCGAGAAGATTCTCCGCCGCGATCGCTTCGATCAGCGGGCGGCAGGTGACGGCGTGGTCGCTCCAGCCGTGCACGATCGGCAGCAGCGTCTCTGTGCACAGCCGATCGATGCGCGCGACGAGCGCGGCATCGGACTCGCTGTGCGGCGCCTCGCCGGTCGTGATGGTGTCGGCTTGCATTGATTCAATCTCCCTAGCGTTTGGCGAATCCCGCCCTTGGGGCAGTACTTGACAGGGTTTAGGGCACATACTACTCAGTAGGTCAACGGATTTCGACGCTGTTGCGAAATTCCACCAGCCCCCGCATGGACGGGGAATCCTGAAGAGAGGGGAGTGTTCGCCTTGCCGCCGATGACCGACGAGCAGCTTCTTCACGTCTACCGAATCATGGAGCGTGCCATCCTGCTGGAGCAGGCGGTGTTGCGCCTGATCGAGGATGGCAGCGCCCGATTGCTGCTCCATTCAGGGCGTGGCCAGGAAGCGATTGGAACCGGCGTCTGCGCGGCGCTGCGTGACGACGACATGTTGTTCTACAGCCATCGCGGGCTGACCCAGTTGCTGGCCAAGGGCATGGCGCCTGGGCCGTTGCTCGGCGATTTCCTGGGGCGGACGAGCGGGGCGACGCGTGGGCTGGGTGCCGGCATCGTCCATGCCGTCGATCATTCGCTGGGGCTGATGGGGTCGAGCGGTACGCTCGGCGGCGGTTTCGTCCTGTCGGCGGGGGCCGCGCTCGGCGCCCGCCGATTGGGCGACGACCGCGTCTCGGTGCATATCTTCGGCGAAGGATCTGCCAATCGCGGCACCTTTCACGAGGCGGCCAATGCCGCGGCGCTCTGGAAGCTGCCGATGGTGTGGCTGTGCGAGAATAACGGCCTGTCGGTCTCGGTCGCGCATCGCGACGCGACCTCGATCGAGGATGTCGCGGATCGCGCCGGGGCCTATGGCATGCCGTCGCGCATCGTCGACGGGCAGGATGTCGAGGCGGTTTACGACGCCGTCGCCGAAGCCGTGGCACGCGCGCGGGCGGGCGACGGGCCGACGCTGATCGAGGCGAAGACGCTGCGGTTCCGCGGCCATTATGAGGGCGATCCGCAAACCTACCGCAGCAAGGAGGATATCGCCGCCGCGCAGCAGCGCGATCCCGTGCGGATCGTCGCGGAGAAGCTGGCCGCGCGCGGCATCGCCGGCGACCGGCTGGGCGCCATCCGAAACGAGGAAGCGGCGGCGATGGAGGCGGCGATCACCCAGGCACTGGCGGCGCCCAAGCCCGGGCCGGAACGCATTCACGAAGGGCTGCTGGCACCCAGGGAGACGGCGGCATGAGCGGGATGAAGACATTGAGCTACCGCGCCGCGCTGCGCGAAGCACTGATCGAGGAACTGGAGCGCGATCCGCGCGTGTTCGTCATGGGGCAGGATGCCGGGCCGTTCGGCGGGGTGTTCGGCGTGACCAAGGGGCTGACGGAGATGTTCGGCGCCGATCGGGTATTCGATACGCCGATCTCGGAAGCGCTGATCGTCGGCGGCGGCGTCGGGGCGGCGCTGGCGGGCGCACGTCCGGTAGTGGAACTGCAATATGCCGATTTCGCGCTGATCGCGATGGACGAGATCGTGAACAAGGCGGCGAAATGGCGCTATATGCATGGCGGCGGCCAATCGGTGCCGCTCGTGATCCGCGCGCCGGAAGGCGTGGTCGGGGGCCTGGGGCCTGAGCATTCGCAATCGCTGGCGCAATATTTCTGGAGCAGTTTCGGCCTCAAGGTTGCGATGCCGGCGACGCCCGCCGATGCGAAGGGTATGCTCAAATCGGCGATCCGCGACGATGATCCCGTGCTCTTCCTCGAGAACAAGTCGCTCTACAACCGGCGTGGGCCGGTGCCGGAGGGCGAACATCTCGTTCCCCTTGGCGTCGCTTCGACCTGGCGGCGCGGGGGCGACGTGACGGTTGTCGCGTGGTCGCGCATGGCGACGGTCGCGGCGCAGGCGGCGGAAACGCTGGCGGGTGCGGGTATCGAATGCGAGATCATCGATCCACGCGGCATCAGCCCGTTCGACCTCGATACGATATTGGAATCGGTCGACCGGACCGGACGGCTGGCGGTGGTGCATGAGGGGCCGGTGACCGGCGGGCTTGCCGGCGAACTGATCGCACAGGTGGTCGAGCGCCGGTTCGCGGCGCTCAAGGCGGCGCCGGTGCGTATTGCCGGGGCGGATACCTATGTGCCGCAGAACCAGGATCTGGAAGGGCTGCTGACGCCCGACATCGAAGCGGTGTCAGCCGCGATCACCGCATTGGCCCAGGCCGGACGATAAAGGAAATGGCGATGTTCGATATCAAGCTCACCAAACTCGGCCAGACGATGGAGGAAGGCACCGTCGTCGGCTGGCTGAAGCAGATCGGCGAACGCTTCGAGGTCGGCGATCCGCTGTACGAATGCGAGACCGAAAAAGCGGTGGCGGAGGTCGAGGCCACGCGTGCGGGCATATTGCGCGAAATCCTGGTCGGCGAAGAGGATGTCGTGCCCGTCGGCACGGTTATCGCGCGCGCTGACGACGTCGAATGAGCGGCGCGGTCGAACGGCTGAGCGGCGTGCGCAAGGCGATGGCGGGCGCGATGGCGCGAAGCTGGGCCGAAATCCCGCATTTCGCGGAGATCGTCCAGATCGACGCCAAACCGCTGCTCGACCGGCTCGCGAAACTGCGCGCCGAGCCGGCCGGTGACGGCGGCCGCGCTTCGGTCAACGACCTGATCGTGCATGCCGCGATCGCGGCGCTTGCGGAGATGCCCGCTTTCAGGGGCGTGTTTCGCGATGGCGCGATCGAGCGCCCGGCGGATCCCGCGATCGCCTTCGCCGTGGCGACCGATCACGGCCTGATGACACCCGTCATCCGGGGGGCGTGCGATCTGGCTTTTCCCGAACTCGTCGCGCGCATCCGCGACCTGAGCGATCGCGCGCGCGCGCGTCGCCTGGCGCCGGAGGAGTTCGAAGGCGCGGTGATGACGGTCTCCAATCTCGGGACGCTGGGGATCGACACCGGCTTTCCGGTGATCAACCATCGGCAGACGGCCTTGCTGTTCGCCGGCGCGATCGCGGAACGGCCGTTCGTGATCGACGGACAGGTCGTCGCGCGGCCGACCATGTATCTGACGCTCGCGGCGGACCACCGCATCATCGATGGCGTCACCTCCGCGCAATATCTCGGAAAGCTGCGCGCCCTGTTGGAGAGGAACGAAGCATGAGCGGCGTATCGGGCAAGGTGGCGATCGTGACCGGGGCAGGGCAGGGGCTCGGCCGTTCCTATGCGCTTGCATTGGCGGCAGCGGGCGCGCGCGTCGTCATCAACGATATCGGCGAGACCGATGGCGTCGCAACGGCGGAGCGTGTCGCGACCGAGATCCGCGCTGCCGGCGGCGAAGCCGTGGCCAATCTCGACAGCGTCGCCCGGGCAGAAGGCGGGCAGGCGATCGTCGCGACGGCGCTCGACAGCTTCGGGCGCATCGACATCCTGGTCAGCAATGCCGGGATCGAGCGCAACCAGTCCTACGCCAAGTCGAGCCAGGCCCAGTGGCATGACGTGATCGACGTCCATCTGAACGGCACGCATAATCTCTGTCACGCGGCCTGGCCGCATATGCTGGCGCAGCGTTTCGGCCGGCTGATCCTCGTCACCTCGCCGTCCGGATTGTGGGGCAATTTCTCGCAGGCATCCTATGCGGCGGCGAAGATGGGCATCATCGGCCTGGCCAATGTGCTGGCGATCGAGGGGCGTTCCAAGAACGTGCTCGTCAATTGCCTGGCGCCGATCGCGACGACGCCGATGTCGGCGCATCTGCTTTCGCCCGAACTCGCGGCGCGGCTCGATCCCGATCTCGTCGCGCCCGCCGTGCTCGAACTGGCCTCCGATACGCTGGAAACGACGGGCGGCATCTTGGTGGCCGGCGGCGGCTGGTTTTCGTCCGCGCATATCGCGATGTCGCCGGGCATTCATCTCGCCGCCGGCGACACCTTGTCCGCGCATTGGCCTGCCGTCATCGATGGCGCCGCCGCGACGCCGGGCAGGGCGCTCGACCCCGAAACATTGCAGAAAATGTTCGTCGGCTGACGGTTTCCTGCTTGCAACCTACTGCGTAGTATGTTGAGTGCGTGAAGGAACAAGGCAGGAAGGACCTATGGATTTCGAGCTCAACGCAACCCAGCGCGAGGTTCAGCGCGCCGTTCGCGCACTGGCCGGCAAGTTCGATGACGCCTATTGGCGCGAACGCGACACCAACCACGAATTTCCGTGGGATTTCTACAATGCCTTCGCCGAAGCCGGCTGGATCGGCATCGCCATTCCCGAACAATATGGCGGCAGCGGTCTGGGCATCAGCGAAGCGGCGCTGCTGCTTCAGGAGGTCGCGGCCTCCGGCGCCGCGATGAATGGCTGCAGCCCGATGCACCTGAGCATCTTCGGCGTGAACGTCGTCGCCAAACATGGCTCGGAGGAACTGCGCCAGAGCCTGCTGCCCAAGGTGGCGACGGGCGAATGCCATGTCTGTTTCGCGGTGACCGAGGCCGATGCCGGCACCGATACCACGCGGATCCGCACGTTCGCGCGGCGCACCGAAAACGGCTATGTCATCAACGGGCGCAAGATCTGGATCACCAAGGCGCTCGATTCGCAGAAGATGATCCTCGTCACGCGGACCACCCCGCGCGAGGAATGCGCGAAGCCCACCGACGGCATCACGCTGTTCCTGATCGACATCGATCGCAGCAAGATCTCGATCCGTCCGATCGACAAGCTCGGCCGCAATGCCGTGGCGTCGACAGAGGTGTTCATCGACGACCTGGAAGTGCCCGAAAGCGCGCGCATCGGCGACGAGGGCAAGGGTTTCCGCTATCTGCTCGACGGGCTCAATCCCGAACGCATCCTGCTCGCGCATGAATCGCTCGGCATCGGCCAGGCCGCGCTCCGGCGCGCGATCGCCTATGCCAATGAACGTTCGGTCTTCGATCGGCCGATCGGCGCCAACCAGGCGATCCAGCATCCGCTCGCGCAGGCGCATGCCAATCTGCAGGCGGCGGAACTGCTGGCGCGCAAGGCGGCGTGGCTCTACGATCGCGGCGAGCCTTGCGGCGCGGAAGCGAATATGGCGAAACTGCTGTGCGCCGATGCGGCGTTCTTCGCCGCCGATCGCGCGGTGCAGACGCTGGGCGGGCTCGGTTATGCCAAGGAATATGATGTCGAACGCTATTTCCGCGAGGCCCGCCTGATGCGGATCGCCCCGATCAGCCAGGAAATGGCGCTCAACTATGTCGCACAGCAGGTGATCGGCCTGCCGCGATCCTATTGAGCCCTTGTCGGACCGGCGCCTCGTCGAACCGATCGCCGGACATGCGCGCGACGATATAGCGCTGATCGTCGCGCATCCGGACGGGGACGAGACGCTCAGCTACGGCGCCCTGCTCGACGGAGCGACCGGCTGGCGCGTGCGGCTCGCCGCCGCGGGGCTGGGGCGGGGCGACAGGGTCGCGCTCTGGCTGCCCAATATCGCCGCCTGGCCGATGATCGAACTGGCGGCGGCGGGGGCCGGCCTGGTGGTGGTGCCGCTGAACACGCGCTGGCGGGCGGCGGAGGTGCGTCACGCGCTTGCGATCTCGCGCGCGCGCGTCGTCGTCCTGCCCGAGGATTTTTGCGGCATCCCGTTCGACGAGATACTCGACGAGGCGCTGGACGGTCTCGGAGACGTGGCGCGCATTCGCGTGCCGCAACGCGCCGTCGCGCATGAGGGCGGCGCAGAACCCGCTCCGATCGACGAGGATCTGCCGCTCAACCTGCTGACGACCAGCGGATCGACGGGCACCCCCAAATTCGCCATCCATCGCCGATCGGCGCTCGTCACCCGTTTTTCGGCGGCGGGCGATCGCTTCACCATCGAGCGTGGCGATCGCCTGCTGTGCATCCTGCCGATGTGCGGGGTGTGGGGGCTGGGTATCGTGCTTGCCGGATTGCTGAAGGGGGCGACCTGCGTGCTGGCGCCGGTCTTCGATCCCGATCATGCCGCTGCCCTGATGGGGCGGCTGGGCATCGCGCATCTGCATGGCGGCGACAATCTCGTGCTGTCGCTGATCGCGTCGGCCGCGCTCGACGTGGAATTGCCGCTGTGGCGGACCTGCTATTTCGGGGCGTTCACGGGACGGGCGGCGCTGGAGACGATCGCGGCGATCGAGACGAAGGGCGGCGGGGCCCTGTGCGCGGCGCAGGCCTATGGATCGTCCGAAGCGCTGGCCTTCGTGGCCGGCTGCGCCCCCGATGCACCACGCGACGATCGCGCACGGCCCGGCGGGCCGCTGGTCGACGAAGCGACCGAGGTTCGCTTGGGCGATCCGGAAACGGGCGCACCGCTCATCGGTCGGGACGCCGGCGAAATCCAGTTGCGCGGGGCAACCGTCGCGACCGGCTATTGGGGCGATGACGACGCGACCCGCGCCGCGCGCACCGCGGACGGCTGGTATCGTACCGGCGATCTCGGGCGGATCGTGCCGGGGGGCGTGGTCTTCATCTCAAGGCTTGGGGACTCGCTGCGGCTGAACGGCAACCTGGTCGCGGCGGGAGAGATCGAAAATCATCTGTGCGCGCATGACGCGGTTGCGGAGGCGCATGTCGTGGGCGTGCGCACATTGGAGCGCGGCGATGTCGCCGTCGCCTTCGTGCGGCTGGCGGAAGGCGAGGGCGTCGACGAGGCGGCGCTGCTGGCGTTCGCAAGGGGGCGAATGGCGGGTTACAAGATTCCCGCGCGGATCGTGGTCGATGTCGAGATTCCCGTCACCATCGGCGCGAACGGCACGAAGGTGAGGAAGAATGTGCTGCGCGCGCTGGCGGAAGGCTATTTGCGGACGCCGCCCACCACATAGTCGACGACGATTTCGGCGATCTCCGCGCGGGTTTCCGGGGTGGTGCCGTCGCGATCGACATACCACATCGTCGTCCAGTTGAGCGAGCCGAGCAGGGGTTTGGCGAGCAGCCGCGCGCGCGTCTCGCGGAATTCGCCCTGGCGCATGCCGCGTTCGAGCACCGTCACGAACAGATCCTCATAGGCGCGACGCACCTTGCCGATCTCGCCCACGAAATCGGACTGCTTCTCGTTCATGAACAGGTCGGTCGTGCTGAGCAGCGCGACACGCGTGAACGCCAGATTCTTCATGACGATCATGACATGGCGATACGCCATGTCGCGCAACGCGTCCGCCGCGTTCTCCGCGTCGGCCAGCGGCTCCACCTCGGCATACATCATGTCGAGAACGTGCCGATGGATATCCATCAGGATGTCGGCCTTGCTGCGATAATAATGATAGACGCGGCCCTTGGTCGCGCCCAGCCGGTCCGCGATCTCGTCGATCGACGCGCGGGCATAGCCCAGTTGCATGAACGACGTGGTCGCGGCGGTCAGGATCTCCAGCCGCCCTTCTTCGTTCCGGCCGGGCCGGACACGCGTCACCGGCTGCCTGTTGTCCTGTACTGTCTTCGTCATGATCGCCCGTCCGTTGCCCCGTGCGACATACCTAGCGGTATCGTCGCGGCGGGCAAGGCCAAGGGCGACCGGCGATGCGTATCGCCGGTCGCCCCTTCATCCTCAGAATTTGAACGAAAGTTCCGCGCCATAGGTCCGCGGCGCGCCGAAGCGCGACACCTCGTCGTTCAGCGCATAGTTGACGTTCACGCGATAGGCTTCGTTCGTCAGGTTCTTGCCCCAGAGTGCGACGGTCCAGTTGCCCTCGCCCGGCGTCAGCGCGATGCGCGCGTCGAGCAGGCCATAGGGCTTTTCGAACTGGGCGTTGGTCGGGAACCAGTAGGAACGGCCCTTGCGGGTATAGTTGACGCGGACGCTCAGCCCGTCCTGCCAGGATCCGATCGCGGTATCGTACTGGAAGCCCAGGTTGAACTGCGACTTGGGCGTGCGCTGCAGGAACTTGCCCGCATTGTTGTTGCCCAGCGAATCCCGGAAATCGAGATATTTGGTGTCGAGCAGCGTGAGGCTGCCGAACAGCTGCAGCCCGCGCACCGGCAGGAACTGCGCTTCGACCTCGACGCCCTTGATCCGCGCGTTGGCGGCATTGTCGGTCACGCTGCACAGGCAGTTGCTGTCGGTCTGCGTTACCTGGAGATCGTTGTAATCCATCTGGAAGGCGGCAAGGTTGATCCGCGCGCGCCGGTCGAGGAACTGGATCTTCGCGCCGACCTCGTAATTGGTCACCGTTTCGGGATCATAGCTGATCGCGGCGGCGATCGCGTTTGCCGGCGTATCCTCGAACCCGCCGCCCTTATAGCCGGTCGAATAGGTCGCATAGAACAGCATCGACTGGTTCGGCGTGAACTCGATCGTCGCCTGCGGCGTGAGCTCGCCCCATTTGTCGGAATAATTGGCGGTGAAGGATTGGCCGGCGGCAAGGCCGGTGCCGAGCGGTGACAGCGGAACGGTGCCGCCCGGATTGAAGCGATCTCCGGTCGCGATCGCGGTGCCTGTGACGGTGCCGCGCTTGCTGTCGTGCGAATAGCGCAGGCCCCCGACGACGCGGAACTTGTCGTTGAAGCGATAGCCGAGCTGGCCGAAGATCGCCCAGGATTCGCTCACCGCGCGGTTGTGCCAGCGCGATTCACCCGAAAGCTGGTCCAGCGCGGCGAGCGGTACCTCTCCCCAGAAATGGTCGATCTTGGTGACCTCGTCACGCTGGTGATAGGCACCGACGATCCAGTCGAAGCCGATATCGACCGGTTTCGACACCAGCCTGATTTCCTGCGAGAATTGCGACGCCTTTTCATATTCGCCGACGGGCGTGGCGAACAATGTGGGGGTGAGCACGCCATAGCCGTTGGCCGGGCCGACGCCGGTCTGGTCATAGAGATTGTCGGCGGTGCCGCTGCGATAGCCGATGACGGTTTCCAGCGTCGCCACATCACCCAGGCCCTTGCTCGCCTGGAAGTTGACGCCGACCGCCTCGCGATCGGTGCCCTGCGGCGTTTCGAGCGTGTCGCCGGCGAAGCGCGGGAATTGCGGCAGCGATTCCCGGATGGTGAGCGGCTTGCCGCGCAGCAGGCCGATCTGGGTGCGCGCGGCGCTCCACGGGCCATTGCCGGGGTTGGGGCCGTCGATCGCGATCTGGGTGACGCCGCTCGATTTGTCGCGGGTATAGTCGACGATCAGCCGCGCTTCGAAATCGGAGTCCTTCGGCGCGAACAGCAATTGAGCGCGGCCCTGGATCGATCGGATGTCGTCGAGCGGCCGATCGTGCAGGATGTCGCGGCCATAGCCGTCGTTGCGGCGGGCCTGGAACGAGAAACGGCCGGCCAGCGTATCGGTGAGCCCGCCGGTCACATGGCCGCGCGCCATGATCTCGTCGTAATTGCCGTAGGATACGGTGACGCCCGCCGATGGCGTGAAGCTGGGGCGGGCGGTCACGATATTGATCGCGCCGCCGACGACGTTGCGGCCCAGCAGCACACCCTGCGGTCCGCGCACGACCTCGACGCGCTCGACATCATACATGTCGAAATTGAACAGGCCCGGCCGGCCGGCATAGACGTCGTCGGAGAAGATGCCGATCGACTGATCGGCCGATGGCGAATCGAGCCGGGTGTTGGTGATGCCGCGAATGTTGAATTCCTGATCGAGCACGGAAATCGCGGTGAAGGAAAGCGAGGTGATGCGCTTCGCCACATCCTCGAAGCTCAGGATGCGATCCTGGGCAAGCTGTTCGCCGCCGAGCGCGCTGACGGCCACCGCCGCGCGTTGCAGGCCGACTTCGCGGCGCTGCGCGGTCACCACGATATCCTCAAGGTGATCGCCGCCACGTTCGGCCGATTCGGTCGGCGCCTGGGCAGGCGCGGCGGCGTCCTGCGCGATCGCCGGAACGGCGGCGAAACCAAGGCCGAAAACCAGCGCAACCACTGACGTACAGGTACGAAGACGCATCCAAATCCTCCCCGGGAAGAAGCCGTCCATGGCTGAAAAGCCGCCATGGGGTTGGGCATTGTTTAGACCTACTGAGTAGTATGTTTGCTCGCATCGGTCAACACGGGTTGCGCCGATGCGATCGCTCTTGACGCGGTCGGCAATGACATACTACTCAGTAGGTCATGACTTTTCATCCACTCCGCGATGTCCGCGTCATCGATATGGGGCTGCTCCTGCCGGGGCCGGTCTGCGCGCTACACCTTGCCTGGCTCGGCGCCGACGTGCTCAAGGTCGAGCCGCCGCACGGCGATGCCGGGCGGGTGCTGTATGACGGCGCATTTTTCGACACCTATAATCGCGGCAAGCGCTCGATCGCGATCGACCTCAAGACCGAACAGGGGCGGGCGGTCTTCCTCGATCTCGCCGATCAGGCGGATATCCTCATCGAGAATTTCCGCCCGGGCGTGGCAGAGCGGCTGGGTATCGGGGCGGGGGTGCTCCAGGCTCGCAATCCCCGTCTGATCTATTGCGCGATCACCGGATTCGGCAGCGGCAGCCGCGCATCCGCCCCCGCGCACGACCTTAATTTCCTCGCGCGATCGGGGGCGCTCGGCCTGCCCACCACCTGGTCGGGCCAGGGGCGGCAATCGACGCGACCGGCGATGCCCATCGCCGATTTCGGCGGAGCGGCGATGGCGGTTCAGGCGATCCTGGCGGCGTTGTTCGAACGGACGCGCACCGGCAACGGCGCCCGGATCGAGATCGCGATGCAGGAAGTGATGCTGCACTGGATCGGCTGGCGGACCTCTGCGGACGAACGCGCGGACGAGCGCGCCTGGACGCGTCATCTCGAGCCCGCCAACGATCTTTATCTCACCGCGGACGGCCGGGGCATCGCGATCGGTGCGATCGAAAGCCATCTCTGGCGCGGTCTTGTCGCCGCCCTGGAGGATGCCGGGGCGGTGCTGCCGCCCGGCGCCATGGATTGGGACTGGCAGGCGCGCCGTATCCACGCGCAAGAGCTGTCCGACGCGCTTGCCATCGTTTTCGCGGCACGCCCGCTTGCCGAGTGGCTTGAGCGGCTGGAGGCGGCCGGCGTTCCGGCCGATCCGGTCAATACGCCGCCCGAAGCGTTCGCCGATCCCTGGGCGATCGAGCGAAAGCTGGTAGGGGATGATGGCTGGATCCGTCCGCCGCTTCCCGGGGTCGGTGCGCTCTCGCCCGCCCCGGCGGTGGATGCGGACGGGCCCGCAGTCCGGCAGGGAATGGCATGGAAGGCGCCGCCGCTCGCATGAACACCATCGACGATATCCTCCGTCACTTCGCCGCCGAAACGCCCGGCGCGCCGGCATTGACCTTCAACGGCGCGACGCAGAGCTATGCGTCGCTCGACCGCCGCACCAATGCGCTGGCCGATGGTCTGGCGAAGATCGGCGTGGGGAATGGAGACCGGGTCGCCTTTGTCGGGCGAAACCGTGTCGAGCATTTCGAACTGATCTTCGCCGTCGCCAAGGTCGGCGGAATCTCGCTCGGCCTGAATTGGCGCCTCGCCGCGCGCGAACTGGAGGCGCAGTTGCGCGATTGCACCCCGGTGCTGATCTTCGCCGCTGCCGAAAACCTGCCGCTCGTCGAAGCCGCGATCGCGCCGATGGAGGAACCGCCGGCGATCCTGTCGTTCGAGGATGCCGCCGGTTATCCGGCGCTCGTCGCCAGTGGCGACCCCGCGCCGCGCGCGAAGGTCGCCGCCGCCGACGACCTGTGCATGATCTGTTATACATCAGGCACGACGGGCGAGGCGAAGGGCGTCACCTTCACCCATGGCAGCCTGTGGTCGATCTTCCCCGGAGCAGCCGCCGCCTGGGGCTTCGACCGGTCGAGCGTCAGCCTGGTATGCATGCCGACTTTCCATACCGCGGGCGCATGCTGGGGGCTGCTGGCCCTGTCGCAGGGCGGGCACGACGTCATGGTCGGCGATTTCGATCCGGACGCGATCGTCGCGTTGATGGCCGAAGCGCGCGTGACCAACAGCATGTTCGCGCCGATCATGCTGGAACAGGTGATCGCGGCGCTGGAGGCGCGGCCGGCGCTGTCGCTGCCCGATCTGCGCAAGATCCTCTATGGTGCCGCGCCGATCACCGAACCGGTGCTGGCGCGCGCGCTGGCGACGCTCTCCTGCGGGCTTGTCCAGGGCTATGGCCTGACCGAGATCAACGGAACGATCACGATCCTGGGGACGGAAGATCATGTGCTGGCCGGAAGCGGGCGCGCGCGGCTCCGCTCCGCAGGCAGGGCGGTGCCCTGGGGGCAGGTGCGTGTCGTCGATCCGGCGACGGGAGGCGATCTTCCGTCGGGAGTGGTCGGCGAAGTGTGGGGGCGGAGCCCCGGCATGATGCGGGGATATTGGCGGCGCCCCGCCGAGACTGCCGCCGCGATCACGCCGGATGGCTGGCTGCGCACCGGCGATGCCGGATATCTGGACGAGGACGGCTATCTCTTCCTGACCGATCGCATCAAGGACATGATCGTCACGGGCGGCGAGAATGTCTATCCGATCGAGGTGGAGCATGTGCTGGCCGCGCATCCCTCGGTCGATGCGGTTGCGGTGATCGGCGTGCCCGATGCGAAATGGGGGGAGACGGTGAAGGCCGTGATCCAGCCGCATGGCGAAGCGCCCGAACCGGAAACATTGATCCAGTGGGCGCGCGAACATCTGGCGCGCTACAAATGCCCGACCTCGATCGATTTCATCGCCGAAATGCCGCGCAATGCGTCGGGCAAGATCCTGAAGCGCAGCCTGCGCGAACCCTATTGGAGCGGAAATGCCCGGCGCATCGGTTGAGGGGGTGTTCCGTCCGGGGCTGCTCGCCGGCCAGGTCGCGGTCGTCACCGGCGCGGGCAGCGGCATCGGCCGGGCGATCGCGCTGACGCTCGTCGGGCTGGGCGCGGCGGTGACGGGCATCGGCCGGCGTGCCGAACCGCTCGCCGAAACCGCGGGACGGGCCGAAGGCCTTTGCGGAACCTTCGCGGCCGTGCCCTGCGACGTGCGCGACATTGCCGCCATGACGGCGGCGATCGACACGGTCGGTGCCGATCGGGGTATCGATCTGCTCGTGAACAATGCCGGCGGGCAATTCTATGCGCCGGCGACCGCGATTTCGCGGCGGGGGTGGGATTCGGTGCTGGATCTCAATCTTTCCGCGGTCTTCAGCCTGATCCTCGCGGCGCGGCCGCATCTGGCGCGGCGGCGTGGGGCGGTGGTGAACATTTCGCTGACCGGCATCGATCGCGGCATCATGGGGGCCTCGCATTCGGTTGCCGCGCGCGCCGGCGTGCTTGGTCTCACGCGCACGCTGGCGCTGGAATGGGGGCATGACGGGATCCGCCTCAATTGCATCGGGCCCGGCATCGTCTTCACCGAAAATCTCGATCCGGCTGCGCGCGCGCGGGCAGAGGCGCGTTTCGACGCGATCCCGCTCGGCCGCGCGACCGAGGCGATGGAGGTGGCCGATCTCGTCGCCTTCCTGGCAAGCAAGGGGGGAAGAATGATCACCGGTCAATTGCTGCAGATCGATGGCGGCGCGCATATCGGGCGCGGGCTGCACGGCTGGGATCCCGCCGAGGCGGCGGCATGAGCGGGCGTTTCGAAGGGCGGGTCGCGTTCGTCACCGGCGCGGCGCGCGGACAGGGGCGCGCGATCGCGGTCGGCTTCGCACGCGAAGGCGCCGATGTGATCGCGGTCGATGTCTGCGGGGCCGTCGCGGCCGACTCCCCGGCCGCGGCGCCGGCGGATTTCGACGAGACGGTTGCCGCCGTCGAAGCGCATGGCCGACGGATCGTCGCGCGCCACGCCGATATCCGCGACCTGGCGGCGCTCGAAACAGTACTGGAAGAAGGGGCCGGGCAATTCGGCCGCCTCGATTTCGTCTGCGCCAATGCCGGCATCGCGGGCATGGGGCCTGCGGATGCGCTGAGCGAAGACCAGTGGGATACGATGGTGGACGTGAACCTGTCCGGCGCGTGGCGAACCTGCCGCGCGGCCATTCCCCATCTGAAACGGCAAAAGGGCGGCGCGATCGTCTTCACCGCATCGGCGACGGGTTTGAAGGCGCTGCCCGGTGTCGCGCATTATTCGGCCGCGAAGCACGGCGTCATCGGCCTGATGCACGCGCTGGCCGTCGAATTGGGGCCCCACTGGATTCGCGTCAACGCTGTCTGTTCGACGACGGTGAAGACCCCGCTGATCGCGCATGAAGGGCATTACAAGCTTTTCCGACCCGATCTCGATCGCCCCACCGAGGCCGATGTCGTCAAGGCCGCTTCACGGATCAACGCCCTGCCGGTCCCCTGGATCGAGGCGGAAGATGTGAGCAACGCGATCCTCTGGCTGTGTTCGGACGAAGCCAGATATGTGACCGGCGCCGCACTGCCGGTGGATGCCGGCTTCTGCGTCAAATGATTGGAGTTTCAATGGATGTCGTCACCGTGACGCGGCAGGACGGCATCGCCGTCCTGTGCGTCGATTATCCGCCGGTCAACGCGCTGAGCGTCGCGGTGCGCAAGGGGCTTGCCGAAGCGATCGCGGAGGCGAACGCCGATCCGGCCATTCGCGGCATCGTCATCCGCGCCGCCGGCAAGACCTTCATCGCCGGCGCCGATATCAAGGAACTGGGCCAGGGGCTGCATCTTGTCAGCCCTACGCTCCGCGAGGTTCAGCAATTGCTGGAAAACGGCAAGCCGAGCGTCGCGGCGATCCATGGCACGGCGCTGGGCGGCGGGCTGGAGGTGGCGCTGACCTGCACCCACCGCGTCGCCTTGGCCGACGCGCGCCTGGGCCTGCCGGAGGTGAAGCTGGGTCTGCTGCCCGGTGCCGGCGGCACCCAGCGGCTGACCCGTCTCTGCGGACCGGAAGTCGCGCTCGACCTTTGCCTGAGCGGGCGCCAGGTCAAGGCGGCCGAGGCGCTGGAACTCGGCCTGATCGACGCGATCGTGCCCGACCTCGATCGGGCACCCGCCGCATTCCTGGCGACCGCCGCGCCGGCGCCGGCGATCCTGCTGCGCGGGGACAGGCTGGCCGATATCGACCAGACCCTGTTCGACGATGCACGCAGGACCTGGAGCCGCAAGGCGCGCGGGCGCGATGCGCCGGCCGAGATCATCGGTGCGATCGAGGCTGCATGTGGATTGACGGGGGAAGAGGGGTTGCGCGCGGAACGCGCCGCATTCGATCGCCTCTATGCCGGCGAGCAGCACCCCGCGCTGGTCCATGCCTTTCTTGCCGAACGTCAGGCCGCCAAGCTTCCCGGCGCGCCGGATCCCTCAATTCCGGTGATTTCTCGCGCCGGTGTGATCGGCGGCGGGCTGATGGGTGCCGGGATCGCGGCTGTGCTCGCCAATGCCGGGATCGCGGTGACCATCGTCGATATCGACGACGCGGCGCTTTCGGCGGCGCGCGAACGGATCGCCAGGCTGTATGCCGGATCGGTCTCTCGCGGAATTCTCTCGTCCGACGACGCGGGGGCCGCACGGGCGCGGATCGGGTTCGCCACCGATTATGCCGCGCTCGCCGATATCGATCTGGCGATCGAGGCAGCGCCGGAGATCATGGACCTGAAACGGCGCATCTTCGCGGCGCTCGATGCCGTCGCGCCGCCCCATGCGATTCTGGCGACCAATACGAGCTCGCTCGATATCGATGCGATCGCCGCCGCGACGTCGCGGCCCGGACAGGTGATCGGCCTGCACTTCTTCTCCCCGGCAAACATCATGAAGCTGGTCGAGGTGATCCGTGGGCGCGCGAGCGCTCCCCAAGCGCTGGCGACGGGGATGAAGCTGGTCCAGCGGCTGGGCAAGGTGGGCGTTTCGGTCGGCAATTATGACGGTTTTCTCGCCAATCGGACCTTGCAATTCTACACCGGCCAGGCCGAATTTCTGATGGAGCAGGGGGCGAGCCCGGAGCAGATCGATCGTGTCGCCGAAGCATTCGGCATGCCGATGGGGCCGGTGGCGATGCGCGATATGGCCGGGCTCGATGTCGCGGCACTCGTGCGCAAGGTGCGGGCATTGAGCCTGCCGCCCGAGGAACGCCTGTCTCCGCTGATCGAAAAGATGGTCGAGGCCGGGCGGCTTGGGCAGAAATCGGGTGCGGGCTTCTATCGTTATGACAATGGCAAGCGTTTGCCCGATCCGGAGGCGCAGGCGATCATCGATGATGCCGCGCGCGCGCTGGGCGTCGAGCGGCGAAGCTTCGACGACGACGAGATCCGCGACCGCCTGTTCCTCCCGATCGTCAACGAAGGCGCGCGCGCACTGGAAGACGGCACCGCTACGCGCGCCAGCGACATCGATGTCGCCTGGATCAACGGTTATGGATTTCCGGCGCATCGCGGGGGCCCCATGTATGGGGGTATGAAGCATGGGTTGCAGCGGGTAATCGCGCTTGCCGATCGACTGGGGGCTGAACTAGGCCCTCGCTGGAAGGCCGCCGATCTGCTCGTTCGCATGGCGCGCACGGGCGAGGATTGGCGCGCTGCAGGATATTGAGGCCACAGGCCGCCGAGAAAGGACAATCCCGAGATGCGTGAAGCTGCTATCGTCTCAACCGCCCGCACCGGTATCGGCAAGGCCTATCGCGGATATTTCAACGATACCGAGGCGCCGGTGCTTGCCGGGCACGTGATGAATGCGGTGGTCGAACGGGCAGGGATCGATCCCGCCCGGATCGACGATGTCTTCTGGGGCGTTGCGAGCCAATGGGGCATGCAGGGCGGCAATGCCGGCAGGATGGCGGTCTTCGCCGGCGGCCTGCCGCAATCGGTTCCGGCCTTCACGCTCGATCGCAAATGCGGTTCGGGCCTGACGGCGATCGCGCTCGCCGCCCGATCGATCATCGCGGGGGATATCGATGTCGGCCTCGCCGGCGGCATGGAATCGATCAGCCACAGCGTGACCAAGGATGCGCCCCGGTTCGCGAACAAATCGGTGCTGGCCGCCGAGCCCCATGCCTATATGGCGATGATCGAGACCGCGGAGATCGTTGCGGAACGCTATGGCGTCACCCGCGATGCGCAGGACGCATTCGGCGCGATCAGCCAGCAGCGCGCCGCGGCCGGCCTGGAGAACGGGGCCTTTGCCGAGGAGATCGCGCCGATCACGGTGGAAAAGGCGCTGTTCGACAAGCAGGGCAATCGCACGGGTACCGAGACGGTGACCGTGACGCAGGACGAGGGCATTCGCGCCGGTACGACGTTTGAGGCGCTGTCGTCGCTGCGAACTGTCTGGTCGGGCGGGCAGGTCGTGGCGGAGGGGCAGCATGTCACGGCCGGCAATGCGAGCCAGCTTTCCGATGGCGCCTCCGCGCAGATCCTGATGGACCGCGCGACCGCACAGGCGGAGGGCAAGGAGATCCTTGGCATCTATCGCGGCTTCCAGGCGGCGGGCTGCGCGCCGGAGGAAATGGGGATCGGACCGATCTTCGCGATCCCGAAATTGCTCGATCGCGCGGGGCTCAAGGTGGAGGATATCGGCCTTTGGGAGATCAACGAGGCCTTTGCCAGCCAGTGCCTTTATTGCCGCGACACGCTGGGGATCGATCCCGAACGGCTCAACGTCAATGGCGGCGCGATCGCGGTCGGCCATCCGTTCGGCATGACCGGATCGCGGCTCGTCGGCCATGCCCTGATCGAGGGGCGCAAGCGGAACGCGCGTTTCGTCGTGGTTTCGATGTGCACCGCTGGCGGCATGGGCGCTGCCGGGCTGTTCGAAATCCCCTGATCCGGGTGCCGGCGTCCGCCGGCTCCGTCCTCAGCGCGAAATGTCGGACTCGTCGTGCTGGCCGAGCAGCGAATCGAGCAGATCCTCGTCCGCGCTGGAACAGACGCCCAGCACGATCGCCTCGTCGCAATCCTCGGCGGCGAGATAGGCGTGGCCCATGCTCGAATCGAGATAGATGGATTCGCCTTCCTCGAGCACGACGGGATCGTAGAACTGGGTGTGGACGACCACCCGGCCCTTGAGCACATAGGTGAATTCCTCGCCGGGATGGCGAACAAGGCCGTCGAATTCGACCATCGATTTGGCGCGGACGCGGATGATGATCGGGATCATCCGCTTCTGCCGCAGCTCGGTGCAGAGATAGCGATAATCGTAATTGCTGGTGTTCACGCGGATCGCGCGATCGAGCTTGCCGACGCTGCGACGCGCGGTGAAGGCCGGTTGCGCGCCGGTTTCGACATCTCCTTCGGCGAAGAGTTCCGACATGCGGATCTTCAGGCGCCGGCTCAACTGTTGCAGCTTGTCATAGCTCAGCGTCAGCCGTCCGTTCTCGACCTTCGACAGCGTCGAGAGCGGAATGCCGCTCTTGTCGCTCATTTCCTTCACCGTCCATCCGTTGCGCTTGCGCAGTCCGCGCAGAAGGTCGCCGAGCGTGGGTTCTTCCGATTTCATCTGTGTCGCCTCTTTACCCCGCCCAATCTCTATCAGGCGCGTTCGGTTTCGCAATTGGGTCTGGACTCGATCCGTTTCGGATTGAACCGGACCGACTCCCGATACTCCTTTGCTTGCCGTGATTTTCGAGCCGGCAGGTGGAGCCACCTGCCTCGAAATCACTCCAGGGTCCGGCGCCATGACTGCTGAGGTCGTGATGGTATCAGATCGGGATGAGCCGCCAGGAGGAAGGTGCGGCGCGTGGCATCGCCACGTGCAAGCGTTCCGACGCCGCGGATCGCCCGATATGATGCCACCCTTCGGGCGAGGAGGAATTGGGTCCCTGGCGTCGTTGCTCGATTGCCGGATAGCGCTGCTATCCGGCGCACTCGCGCCTGGCCATGAACCCAATTCGTCCTCGTCACGGCCTCATCAGTCATGGCGCCGGACCCTAAGGTTGAAACTGTCCCGATCGGATATTGTCTGTTCAAAGCAGGACGCGGCCGACTTGGGGGCTTCGCAATCAGGCTGTTCGGTCCAGCTCCTGACGCCGGGCCTGCATGAACGCATACCAGCGCGCGCGAAGTTGCGCCGGGCGCGCCGGATAGCGCTCGTCCAGAAACTCCAGCGTGGAGACCCGGTCGGTCCTGAACATGCGGAAATCCCCCCGCAACTCGCACCAGGCGACAAGCATGCGCGTGGTTTCGCGATAGCCGACCAGGAAGGGCCACACCGTCCGCCGGCTTTCCCGATCCTCGCGGTCGCGATAGCCGATACCGAGCTTGCGGCCGGCATGGATCGATGCGCGGATCGCGGCCATGTCGATCGATTCGGCCGCCCGGTCCCATGCCGGGGGAACGACAACGGCGGGTTCGAGGATGACGGGGCGCAACTGCCCGGGCACGGTCGCGGCGATCTTGGCGATCAGGTCGCGCGCCGCGTGCGCCAGTGCTGGATCGCCCCGCGCGATGACCCATTGCGCGCCGAGCACCGCCGCCTCGATCTCGTCGGAGGTCAGCATCAGCGGCGGCATGTCGAAACCGCCGTCGAGGACATAGCCCAACCCGGCTTCTCCACGGATCGGCACGCGCTGGCCCATCAGCGTCGCGATGTCGCGATAGACGGTACGTTTGGTGACCTCGAGCTCGGTGGCGATCGTGTCGGCGGTGATCGGCTTCGTCGTTCGGCGAAGGATCTGGATGATCTGGAACAGTCGGTCGGCGCGTCTCATCTTTTCCTCCTATCCCAACGCTGCTGACATCATGCTGTCAGTAGCATGTCAGTAGTCAATCCCCATGGCCGCCGCATCCCGCTGCGGGCCAAGACGGAGAATCGCCATGCTGACATTGTTCCACGCCCCCTGGTCGCGTTCGGGCCGGCTGGTCTGGCTGCTCGAGGAACTGGGCGTCGATTACGAGATCCGCTATTGCGACATTCCCCGTCGCGACGGATCGGGCGCCCGGGATCCGGGCAATCCGCATCCCGACGGCAAGGTGCCGGCGCTCAGGCATGACGATGTGCTTGTCACCGAATCGCTCGCCATCGCGCTTTATCTGACCGATCTGTTTCCCGAAGCCGGGCTCGGCGCGCCGGTCGGCTCCGCGGAGCGCGGCGCCTATCTGACCTGGCTGGCATGGGTCGCCGGCGAACTGGAGCCTGTGCTGTGGAGCGCCATCAGCGGCGAGGTCGCGCGCGACGGCATGGCGAAGGCGCGTTACGATGCCGCGATCGCCCGATTGTTCGATGCGCTGGCGCGGGGGCCTTATCTGATGGGCGATCGCTTCACGGCGGTGGACATCATGGTGGGCAGCAGCCTGGGCTGGGCGCGGCAGCATGTGCCGGCGAGCGACGCGCTCGACGCCTATCTGGCGCGCATGGGCGAGCGGCCGGGCAACGGCCGCGCGACCGAGAAGGACGGCACGCCGCCGGCCATCGCCGCCGCCTGACCGGATTTGCCGCGCGATCGCCGGGCGTCACCACGCCCGCGGTCGCGCGGTGCGTCTCAGCTCTTCTTCTGCGGATAGATGGTTTCGCCGCGCCGGAGCATCTGCACGAAGGTTTCGATCTTCTTGGCGCGGCCCGCAGCGGTCTTCATGTTGCGCGTTCGAAACGCCAGCGCGAAGCGGTTCTGAGCGTTCAGTCGCGCGAACATCTCCCTGGCGGCGGGATCGGCATCGATCGCCGCCTGCAGATCCTCCGGGATCGTCATCGCCTGGCCGCTTTCATAGGCGCGATCCCAGCGTCCATCGGCCTTCGCGGCTTCGACCTGCGCCAGCCCATGCTCCGTCATCCGGCCTTCTTCGATCAGCCGCGCGACATTGTCGACGTTGATCCTGCTCCAGATGCTCCGTGGCCGCCGCCGCGTATAGCGCTGCAGAAAGCTGGTATCGTCGAGCCCCTTGCGCAGCCCGTCGATCCAGCCCCAGCACAAAGCCACGTCGATCGCCTGTTTCGGGGTGATCGTCGCCAGACCGGAATCGGTCTTGTAGATCCGGATCCAGACCTCGTCGGCGGTGTCGTGATGCTTGCTCAGCCAGTCGTTGAAGCGTTGTTCGTCCGCGAATTCGAAAAGCTTTTCGGGGTCGACCTTGACTGGCGCCATAAGCGGCATTCTCCTTGAGGAGGATGCCGAATTGTTCGGGATTTCGGGACGAAGTGCAATCGCTAAGATGCGCCCGGTGTCAGCATCGCGAACGATGGCGGATCGTCGTGTCGCTTTGGCCACAGTCGATGGACGCGGCGTTGGTCGAGGGGCGGACCGATGTTCAGGATGCGGGCGGGCGCAAGCAATAGCGAATATGCGTGCTCAGTTCGGCGATCGCCCGCCCGCTTTCGGGGAGATGGCGGCCGAACAGGTGCCATACATGGATCATGCCCGGCCATTCGCGATAATCGGCCTCGCATCCGGCGGCACGCGCCTTTTCGGCGAGACGCGCGGCGTCGTCGCGCAGCCGCTCGCGTTCGCCCACCTGGATCAGCATCGGCGGCAGGCCTTCAAGATCGGCGAACAGCGGCGAGAGGCCGGGGTCGGCGGGTGGCCGGTCCGTCGCATAGCTGGCGATGGCGGCGCGCAGCGCGTCTTCGGTGACCATCGGATCGATCGCCGCGCGTTCGGTCATCGATGCGCCGCTCAGCGTCATGTCCGTCCATGGCGAGATCAGCGAAAGGCTGGCAGGCATGATCTCGCCACGATCCCTGATAGCGAGCGCGAGCGAGAGGGCGAGCCCGCCGCCGGCGGAATCCCCAGCCAGGCTGACCTGGCGACCGGCCGCGACCAGATCCAGATAGACAGCGATCGCATCGTCGAGCGCGGCGGGGAAGGGGTGTTCCGGCGCCAGCCGGTACAGCGGCAGCAGCACGTCCATATCGGTCGCTGCCGCCAGCAAGGCGGCAAGGGCGCCATGCGACGTCGCCGATCCCGCCATATAGGCGCCGCCATGCAGGTAGAGCACGGCATGCGCCGCCATATTGCCCGGGGCGTGGAAATGCGCGGCCGCTATGCCGCCGATGACGATGTCCTCGCGTTCCACCGTCTCGGGCGCGATCGATCCCGCGCCGAGCCCGTCGACCCATCGCCGCAGATCCTCCAGCCCGGCATTCTCTCCCGGCATGTCGCGCTGCATGAAGGCGATCGCACCATCGATTTGCATATCTAAAATAGCTTTCTTGCAAAGTTAAATTTGGCTGTTTAAGTTCGCTTCATCCTGGTTCACATTTCACCTGGCCGTCTGGCCGCCAGCAAGGAGGGGAAGATGTTCCCGCAGGGCCACTTGCCGTTCGAGAGCCGGCCGGTGCTCGCCACCCGCGATCCGGGCGAGGCGCGCGAATTGATCGGCCGCCAGTTGAAGAGCCACGCGCTTCGCTTCACCGGCGGCCAGCGCGAGGTCGACAGCCGGATGAACCAGATCGCGCTGGGCGACGTTTCGATCTTCTATCTGCGCTACGGCGCCGATGTGCTGATCGATCCAGGCCCGTTCGGAACCTTCTATATCGTCCACATCAATATCGGCGGCGCATGCGATATCGCCTTCGAGGATCGCGCCCTGTCGGTGGGCGGCAGCCGCGCCGCGATCTGCCTGCCCGATCGGCCGGCGCGCTTTCGCTGGCGCGAGGACAGCGAGGTGCTCGGCATCAAGATCGCCAAGACGGCGCTGGAAAACCATTATCAGGAACTGACCGGCCTGCCGCTCCAGCGGCAGATCGATTTCGACGCCGAACTCGATCTGTCGACGCCCGCGGGCCAGCGGCTGGTGTCGCTGCTGCGCTATATCGATGCCGACGCGCTTTCGCCGGCGGGGCTGTGCACCACCCCGGCCGGGATCGGCCAGCTCTCGCGGCTGGTGATGACGACCTTGCTGATCGGCCAGTCGGGCAGCCATCATGCGCTGGTCAATCCGCCGGTTTCTCCGGCCGCTCCCCATTATGTGCGGCGGGCCGAAGCCTATATGCACGCCAATCTTCAGCGCGCCCTGACACTCGACGAGATCGCGGCGCATGCCGGGGTCAGCGGGCGATCGCTCACCAACGGTTTCCGCGATTTCAGAGGCGCGAGCCCGATGGCCTATTTCAGCAATTTGCGGCTGGAACGCGCGCGCGACGATCTGATGCAACGCGCATCCGGAGCGACGGTGACATCGGTCGCCAATCACTGGGGTTTCCATCATCTGAGCAGCTTCGCCAGCCTCTATCGTCGCCGTTTCGGCGCATCGCCGGCGGAGACGCTGCGGCGGGGGTGAACCATCCTCCCTTGTCATTCCCGCGAAAGCGGGAATCCAGCTTTTCCGTGAAGCATCAGAAAGAAGAAGAAGCTGGATTCCCGCTTTCGCGGGAATGACAAGGAGATGTGGATGGTTGAGAGGCGTCACAACAGGGTCGGAATGTCGTAGCCATCCAGCCCGTTGACCAGCAGCGCGCGCTTGATGGCGATCTTCCACTGCCCCCCCTCGCGACGCAGCACATGATCGACCAGCGCGACATGCTGCTGAACGCCATGCCCCTTGCGATGCTCGAAGGCGATCTGGTTGCTGACGATGCGCCGTTCCTCACCCTGCTCGTCCTGCCAGGCCTCGATGTTCGAGATGCAGCGGCGCAGCCTGCGATGCGGGATCTGGTTGTAGACGAAGCCGGTGCCGAAGCGGACGAGCCGGTCCTCCAGACGGCGCCGGTCGTCGAGCCACAGGCTGACCGATCCGCGCGGATCGGAGCTCTCGTCCTGCGGCAGCCAATAGATCAGCTCTTCCGCGAACAGGCCGAGCCAGGCGGAGAAGTCGCGCGTGTCGAGCAGCCGCGCCTCATGGTTCAGGAACGCCTCCGCCTCGAACCGCAGCGCGGCATCGTGCATCGGCGGCCGGCCCGCCAGTTCGCCATGCATCGCGGCGAGTCGGGTATAGAGCGCGTCATCGAGATAGCGCGCGAATTGCGGGCCCTTTTCAAGCGACGACAAGCTTGGTCTCCCGTGAGAGAGTATCGGCATAGTGCCGGTAGAAGTTGCGCATCGGCGCTTCGTCGGTGGGCGGCACGGTGCGCACGCCGGTCACCGGATCGAGCGTGTCCGCATCGGCGCGGTGGCTGCCGCGCCCACACATCACCCATTCGGCTTCCTCGGCGCGCATGCCTTCCCAGCAGCGCTCGAACATCTCGAGATCGTCGGTCTCGCCCAGGATCGGGAAGTCCTCGGCGACGCGCATGCGCAACTGGTTGACCTCGGGCTCCGCGCCCTTGAGCGTCGTCGCATACCAGCTGAGCTGGGTGCGATCATGCACCAGCGGTTCGACCACCTGCACCTGATTGCCGATCAGCAGCAGGTTGGGAAAGATGTTGAGGTTGATGCCGCCGCCCGGCACGCCCTCCAGCGCGGCGCGCGCACCGTCTTCGCCCAGCCGCGCGACCAGGCTCGCCACCTGCGCTTCCGATCCGGGCGTGGGACGGACGCGGTCCCACAGCGAATTGCCCATGCCCGGCCGCTGGTGCAGCAGGCCATGGCCGTTGGGATAGGCCTTGCAATACATCGGCGAATTATCGGGGTTGGTCGCGAAATGGCGTCCGCCCTTGTCGCCGCCGTTGCGGATCCGCGTCATGTCCATGATCGAACGGTGCGAAAAGGCGGGGTGATAGCCGTCGGCGGCATTGTCGAAGACCAGCTTCCAGTTGCCGCCGAAGACGCCCCGGAACGATCCGGCGCCCAGCACGATCTCGCCGCCCGGCGCGCGGCCGATGAACTCGTCGATCAACTCGGTCGCCGCGCCGAGATGATCGGCGAGCGAAGGCATGTCCGGATTGAGCGTGCCGAAGACGAAGCCGCGATAGGCCTCGATACGCGGAATCCGGCGCAGGCCGTGCAGCGACTTGTCGAACGCGTCGCCATAGCCGTCGTCGAACGGCACGCCGATCAAGCGCCCGTCATTGGCATAGGTCCAGCCATGATAGGGGCAGGTGAAGCGCGCGGTGGCGCCCGTATCATCCTGACAGATCGTCGCGGCGCGATGCGCGCAGCGATTGAACAGGCCGTGGATCGCGCCGCTTTTGTCGCGTGTCATCACCACCGGGCGCAGGCCCAGGCGAACGCGCTTGAACGCATTGGCCGCAGGCAGTTCGCTTTCGTGACAAAGATAGGTCCAGAGCCCCCCGAACAGCTTGGTCATCTCGTGCGGGAACAGCGCCGGATCGGTGTAGAGCGATTGATGGATGCGATCGGGCTGCACGAGATACGCCCAGTCGCGATCGACGCGCGGGGCGAGCGTGACGCGCGCCGCTTCGGCCTTGCAGGGCGCGCTCATGCGAAGCCGGCTCCGTCATCGTCGGCGATCGGCACGCGCGCGACGATCGCTTCGGACAGGGCGAACCGTTCGACCAGGATCGCCGGTGCGTCCTTCGGATCGACCGGTGTCGCGGAGAGATTGCCCTGCGGATCGACGGTGATCAGCGCGCCACGGCCATAGGTCAGCACGCCGTCATCGCGGTTCTTGCGGACGTAGAGCGAGTGGTTGAAGATGCTGAACGCCTTGGTCGCCTCATTGCGATAGGTGTAGAAAGCGGGGCTCAGATCCTCGAGCCACATCACCGTCGACAACGGGTTGCGCATATGGCCGGGCCGCCACCACACCACGCCGTCGCCTTCGCACCAGATGCCGTGCGCCTGGCTTTTCTGCGCGGTGCGTTCGCCCGCGATCAGCGGCAGCGCGGCTTCGGCGCCCAGGCTCGGATCGGCGCGATAGACGCGTCCGTCGATCGTGACGTTGAGCCCGCCATGCGCGGGCAGCAGCGGATCGGGCACTTCGGGCATCGTGCCCGCCAGCCGCGAGACCCGGAAGCCGAGCAATGCGAGCAGGCCGTACATCGCCTCCGCCGATGGCCAGCAGCCCGCGGCGACGCCATGCTCCAGCCAGGCGGCGAAGAACTCGTTGGGATCCTGCGACGGGAAGGCGCCGGTCTGGCGCTCGGCGATATAGATGCGCTTCAGCACATTGTCGTAGCCGATCCGGCGCGACCATTGCCTGATGATCTCGTCGAGCGTCTCGCGCGTCGGATCGGGGCGCGTGGCGAAGCCGAACCGCTCGAGCACGCGTTCGAGCATGGCCTCGCGCAGATCGGTATGATCGGGTGGCCCGTCGAAATTGGGCGGGATCGTGCCCGGCCGGTAACTGTTGATCGCGGCTAACTCGGTCATCACGCTGCTCCTTGGCGATATCCAAGGGTCTAGCGTGACGGTTCGTGGCGGCGCTAACGGGTTCCGGCAGCGTCTGCCGCGATCCGGCATCCTTCGATCAATCGCGCGGCGGCGGCGAACAGCCGCGCTTCGCTGCCCATCGGCCCGATCAACTGGATGCCGGTCGGCAAGCCGGCCGAAGTCGCCAGCGGCACCGTGATCACCGGCAGGCCCAGCAGCGAGATCGGCTGGGTGTAGAGGCCGAGTGCCGCGCGCAGCGGGATATTGGTGCCCGGCAGCATCGCCAAGGCATCTTCGGCCGGCGGCGCCAGGCAGGGCACGGTGGGTGCGACCAGCATGTCGAAGCGTTCGAACAGCGCATCGAACTCGGCGCTGTAAGCGGTGCCGACCGCGCGTGCTTCTTCGATCCACGCGTCCGGGATCAGCAGGGCGGCGGTCAGCCGGTCGCGGATCGCGGTGTCGAACAGATGGCGGCGGGTGCGCAACCGTTCGGCATGCGTCCGCGCCGCTTCCGCCGCGACGATGGTATAGGCGGCCGCGCGTGCGCGCGTGCTGAGTGGCGCTTCGATGGTCTCCGCGCCAAATGCGCGTGCTGCTTCGCCGATCGCTTCGGCGACCGCCGGCTCCATCGCGTTTGAGAAATGGCCGCCGAGCAGGCCAACCTTGCACGGCGCCGCCGGATCACTCTCAGCGAACTGGCGCTGGTCGGCATCGTCCGGGTCGGCGGCGTCGAGTACATCATAGACCTGGCGTGCGCGATCGAGCGTGTCGGCGAAGAAGCCGACATGGTCCAGGCTGGGCGAAAGCGTCTGAACGCCCGATTTGCTCAGCCGCCCCAGGCTCGGCTTGACGCCGATGACGCCGCAGAGCGCGGCGGGCACGCGGATGGAACCGCTGGTGTCGGTGCCGAGCGCGAAGGGCACGATGCCCGCCGCGACCACCGCTGCCGATCCGCCCGATGATCCGCCGCACAACCGGCTCGGATCGCGCGGATTGCGCGCGGTGCCGTAAAGCTCGGTTCGCGACACGAAGCCATAGGCGAGTGAATCCATATTGGTGCTGCCGATCAGCACGCCGCCGGCACCGCGCAGCCGTGCGACCGCGAAGGAGTCACGCTCGGCCGGCGGATCGTCGGCCAGCGCCTTCGATGCCGCCACCGTCGTCATGCCCCGGACGGCGAACAGATCCTTGGAGAACCAGGGCAGTCCGGCAAGCGGTCCGGTGACGGTTCCGGGGTTCACCGGCTCGATCGCACGGGCGAGCCAGCCATTGGCCGCCGCTTCGGGCAACCGCGCGATCGCGGCTTCGACCTTGTCCGTCATGGCCGGGGCGCCGCCGCTTCGTCCGCGCGCATCGCGTCGCGGAACGTCAGGATCACCTGCCAGTCTCTCCACACCGCTTCGGCATCTTCCAGGGGCAGGGCGACGCCCTGTTCGGTCAGCCGGGCGCGCAGCGCCTCGGCGGTGTCTGGGAGGGGCATGTCCATGTGTCGCTCGCGGTTCCCGGTCCGGTGATCGCTGTCCGATAGCGGAAGGCGGCCGGTCCGGGAACCGGCAGATGGGATCAATCGTCGAACAGGAACCGCAGCGAGTGGCGCGCGAAGGCTTCGGGATATTCCATCATGGCCCAATGTCCGCAATGCGGCATGATATAGCCCGCGCTGTTCTCGATCAGTTCGAGCAGCCGATAGGCGCTTTCCACCGGCACGACCGCGTCGTCCTTGCCGTGGAAGACCAGCGTCTGATGCTTCAGCGCCGCGATGAATTCCTCCGGCCGGTGCAGGCCGCCTTGCGAGCCGATCCAGCCCATGAACGCGGAATAGCCCTTGCGCGTTTCCCGATCGACCGACAGGCGATGGCGATATTCGACGAGATCGTCGCTGACGGTGAAAGCGGGGTTTGCGAGCGAGCCGATGATCCGCCTGATGCCCTGTTCGGTGAAATCATATTCGGTCAGCGCCTTGAGCGGGGTGATGATGCCGGTCTCGATTCCCGCGCTGCCCATCAGGATCACCTTGTTGACCAGTTCGGGCACCAGTTGCGCCGCGCCGATCGAGGTGAGGCCGCCGGTGGAATTGCCGGCCAGGTTCACCGGGCCGGCGTCCAGAGCGACGATGAATTCGGCAAGCTGGCGGTCGCGGTCGTCCTGCGAATAGGCGAAGCGCGCGGGATCGGGCACGTCGCTGCGCCCGAAGCCGACCAGGTCGATCGCGATCGCACGGCAGCGTTCGGCGAACAGCGGCATCGATATCCGCCAATTGCCCCAGCAGTCCGCGCCCGCACCGCCGCCATGGATCAGGATGGTGGGCATGCCTTCGCCCATCTCGACATAATGGGTCAGGATGCCGCCGGCATCGAGATAGCGGCTTTCGGGCCGGCTGCGCTCGATCGCGTTTCCGGCGGGCATGTCGACGATGCGGCCGGGGCGGTCGATCGTTGCGGTGGTCTCCATCAAATCAGCTCCTTCAGGCGTTCATGGGGCAGCAAATGCCCCCAGATCTTCGTGGTGTCGTATTGGCGGACCTCCCATCCGGCTTCGTCCTCGACCAGCGTGCTGCCATGGCCGATCTCGATGCCGAAGCCGGACGGGCCGACGAAATAGAAGGATATGGTCCGGCAATTGCTGTGGCGGCCCAATGTCATGATCAGCGGATCGCCGCGCGCGAGGACGCGGTCGTACGCGGCCACCACATCCTCCAGCGCCCGCATTTCGAACATGATATGGTTGGTGTCGCCCGATGCCATGCCCAGGCATTCGTTGATCAAGGCCAGGCTGTGATGGCGGGGATTGCAGCGCATGAAGGTGGCGTCGGCGCCGTCCCACACGATCTTGTCCGATGTGCGCAGGCCCAGCACGTCGCGATAGAAGGCGACGGCCTCCGGGTAATGCGCGCAGTGGCGCATGACATGGCCGATGCCGAGTTCGCCGGTGACGAAGCCGCCATGCGGTAGCTCCGGTTCGGCTCGCGCGATCGCGCCATGGTAGAGTTCGTTGGGATAGCCGTCCGGATCGCGGAAGCGCAGCAGCCCGGCGACGCCCCGCGCCGCGCATTCGGTGGCGTCGGCTGGTTGCGGATCGGCGCCGGCCGCGCGCAGCCGTTCGGCGAGCGCGTCGAATGTCGCGGCATCGTCGACTTCCCAGCCCGCGAAGGGCGGAGCGTCCTGCGCGCTCTCGATCAACAGATAGCGATAGGGATGCGTGTCGAGCCGGAGCGCGAGCGCTGGGGCTCCCCGTTCGGTGCGCTCCTCGATCTCCGCGCCCAATATGTCGGTCGCGAGCGACCGCCATGCGTCGAGCCTGTTGGTGCCGATACCAAGATAGCCTAGCCGCGCGACCTGCATGCGCCCCTCCGACCGTGATGCCTGAATGGCGGGCACATGGCGCATCCGCCCCGGGGCCGCGCAACCGGAATCACCCGTAACGGCCGGTCATGGCCCACTCTCTTTCGGGATCGCGTCAGCGGCTGCGCGATCGCGTTTGGTTTCAGGTTTCAAGAAAGGTTTATTGACTAGCTTTGTAACAGAGCTAAATAAGCAGGGAGACCGGTTGAAAGGGGTGATTCACATGGACGTCGTCAGAATTCTCAGCTTCATCGATGAAGCGCGTTTCGAGGCCGGCCGCAGGGCAGATGCGCCGCTGCGCAAGGTCGCCGTCGCTGCCGTCGTCAAGAACCCGTTCGCGGGCCGCCCCTATCAGGAGGATCTGTCCGATCTGATCGCGGCGAGCACCGCAGTTGGGGCGGAGATCGCCGCGATCGGCGTCTCGCTGATGGGCGGGTTGCCCGTCGAAAGCTATGGCAAGGGTGCGATTGTCGGCGTCGCGGGCGAGCAGGAACATGGCGTCGCCATGCTGACCACCGTCTATGGCGACGTGCTGCGCCAGGCGGTGGGCGGCGGCACCGCCTGGATATCCTCGGCCACCAAGGTTGGCGGCATGGGCAGTGCGATCGATATTCCGCTGGCCTACAAGGACGCGCTGTTCGTGCGCTCGCATTATGATGCGATGACGGTCACGCTGCATTCGGCGCCGCGTCCCGACGAAATGGCGATCATCTGCTGCTTTGCCAGCCGTGGCCGGCTCAATCACCGCGTCGGCGGCATTTCGCGCGACGAGGCCGAGGGCCGGGACGGGCTGAGGTGAGCGGGACGGCGGCGGCCGTGCGCATCGCCATCGTCAATATCGGCATGATCGTGACGGGATGCTGGCGCGATCCCTTCGCTAAGGGCGACACGATCCTGACCGAGGGCGACCGGATCGCGCGGGTCGGCACCGCCACGGCGGCCGAGATCGAGGCGGCCGATCTTGTGGTCGATGCGATGGGCGGCACCGTCTGCCCCGGCTTCATCGACAGCCAGGTTCACAACACCTTCGGCGATTATACGCCGCGCCAGAAGACCGTCGGTTTCCTCGAAAGTTATCTGCACGGCGGCACGACGACGAGCATTTCGGCGAGCGAGGTTCATGTGCCGGGGCGGCCGAAGGATCCCGAAGGCGTCAAGGCGCTCGCCGTCGCCGCCTTCAAATGCTTCGAAACCTATCGGCCCGGCGGCATGCGTGTCCATGCCGGATCGGTGATCCTGGAACCCGGCCTGACGCGCGAGGATTTTATCGAGCTGCGCGCCAGGGGCGTCTGGCTCGCCAAGGCGGGTTTCGGCGGTTTCGCGACGCCGTTCGACTATGCGCCGATGGTGGGCTGGGCGCGCGAGGCGGGGATGATCACCACTGTCCATACCGGCGGCGCCTCAATCCCCGGATCCTCGCCGATCCGCGCCGATCATCTGCTGGCGATGCGCCCGCATGTCTCCTTCCACGTCAATGGCGGCCCGGTCGCGCTGCCCGATGCCGAATATGAGCGGCTGACGCTGGAAAGCGACATCGCGCTCCAGGTCTGCACCGCGGGCAACCTGCGCACCGCCATCCTCTGCGCGCAGACGGTGAAAACGCATGACGCGTTCGCGCGCTTCCTGATCGCGACCGACACGCCCACGGGCACCGGGGTGATGCCGCTGGGCATGATGTACACGATCATGAATCTGGCGGCGCTGACCGACATGCCGCCCGAATGGTTCATCGCGGCGGCGACCGGCAATGTCGCCGATGTCTATGGGCTCGATTGCGGTTATCTCAGGCCCGGCCGCGCGGCCGATCTGCTGATCCTCGATGCGCCATTGGGGGCGACCAGCGACACCGCGCTCGGCGCGCTCGCGAACGGCGATCCCGCCGCGATCGGGGCGGTGATCTCCGCCGGCGTCGCCCGGTTCGTCGGGCGCAGCCGCAACACGCCCGCGCCCACGCGCATGCCGCGCGTCGCCGCATGCCGCATTCCCGCCGATTTCAGCGGTGCGGCACATTGAGGAATGATATTTACTTTGTAACAAAGATATTATACAAAGTTTAAAATCATTGAGGAGCGGACCATGGTCGAGTCGATGGAGCGGGGGGCCGCGCTGCCCGATCAGCATTTCCTGCGCGCGATGTTCGGCCGTTTCGCCAGTGGCGTCACCGTGGTGACGTGCGGCGCGGGCGATGCTGTTCATGGCATGACCGCCAATTCCTTCACCTCGGTCTCGCTGGAGCCCGCGCTCGGCCTGGTCTCGCTGTCCCGCAACTGCCGGATGCACGACCGGCTGGTCGCGGCGCGGCGGTTCGGTGTCAGCGTGCTGGCGGAGGGGCACCGCCATGTCTCCAACCATTTCGCTGGTCGGCCGGTCGACGGCTATCTGCCGGCGTTCGAGGAGCGCTGCGGCGTCGGGCTGCTGTCCGACGCGCTGGCATGGATGATCCTCGAAACCGAGGCGGAGCATCGGGCGGGCACGCACACGCTGTTCGTGGGCCGGCTCGTCAGTTGCGGATACCGCGCCGATGCGCATCCGCTGATCTTTTTCGGTGGCGGCTATGGCGCGCTTTCCGCGCCGGCATCGGCCTGACCGCCATCACACACATCAGGATTTTCCAGGAGAGCATATGAACAGGGGCGTAAAGACCGGGGCGGACCATATCGAAAGCCTGAGGGACGGTCGCGCGGTCTATCTCGACGGCCAGCGCGTGGAGGACGTCACCGTTCACCCCGCCTTCCGCAACATCGTGCGTTCGGCGGCGGCGCTCTACGATTATCAGGCCGATCCCGCCAATCTGGAAGCGATGACCTTCGCTTCGCCGAGTTCGGGGCGGCGGGTGGGGCGATCCTGGCAATTGCCCGGCAATTATGAAGAGATGGTGGTCCGCCGCCGGGCGCTGACGCGCTGGGCGGAGCTTCATGGCGGTTTTCTCGGCCGCTCGCCCGATCATGTCGCGTCCGCATTGGCCGGCCAATATGCGGGGCTCGCACGGCTGCAGGCCTATGACGAGGGCGGCGCGCGCAATCTCGCCGATTATTTCGAATATGCGCGCGATAACGATCTGTTCCTGACCTATGTCATCATCAATCCCCAGGTGAATCGCGGGCTTTCGACATCGGAACAGGTCGCCGACGACGTGATCATGCGCGTCGTCGACGAGGATGGCGAAGGCATCACCGTGCGCGGCGCCAAGATGCTGGGCACGAGCACGATCGTCGCCAACGAGGTGTTCGTCGCCAATCTCCAGCCGTTGCGCCCCGGCGAGGAGGATTATGCGGTCTCCTTCGCGCTGCCGATGAATGCGAAGGGGCTCAAGATCGTCTCGCGCAAATCGTTCGAGGCGAGCGCGGTCAGCCTGTTCGACAATCCGCTGGCCGCCCGTTTCGACGAGAATGACGCGGTCGTCTATTTCGACGATGTGAAGGTGCCGTGGGAACGCGTCTTCGTGAACCGCAACGTCGCGATGGCGCGCGCGCAATTCCACGAGACCGCCGGCCATGTCGCGCAGAATTATCAGGCGCAGATCCGCCTGATGGTGAAGCTGCGTTTCCTGGCCGGGATCGCGCGCCGCATCGCGGAGACGATCGGCACCATCCAGATGCCGCCCGTCCAGACCATGCTCGGCAAGCTCGCGTCCGACGCGGCGGTGGTCGAGGCCTTGGTCCAGGGCATGGAGGCATCGGGCGAGATGCACGGCACCGCCTATATGCCCAACCGGCATCTCGTTTATGCCGCGCAGGTGTTCACGCAGGAGCTTTATGCCGGGTTCGTCAACACGGTGCGCGAACTGGCCGGCGGATCGCTGATCATGCTGCCATCGTCGGCGCGCGACTATGGCAATCCGGAGATCGCGACTATCCACGATCTGCTCCAGCAGTCGCCGGCCGGCTCGCCGCGCGACCGGGTGAAGTTCCTGAAGCTTGCCTGGGATGCGCTGGGATCCGAATTCGCGGGCCGTCACGGTCAGTATGAGATGTTCTATGCCGGCGCGCAGTTCGTGACGCGCGGACACAGCTTCCGCACCTATGACTGGGCCGGGGCGGGGCGCCTCGTCGACGGATTGCTCGACGGTTACGATCTGACGGGATCGCTCGTGGCGGAGAGGGCGTGAACGACCCCGATCGGCATGCGGCCGGCATGGCGGTGCGCCGCGCCGTGCTGGGTGACGCCTATGTCGACAGCATGCTCGCGGCAGCCGATACGCTCTTCGATCCGCTTCAGCACCTGATCACCGAATTCTGCTGGGGCACCGTCTGGACGGGCGAGGCGATCGACCGGCGCACGCGGAGTCTCGTGAACATCGCGATGTTGAGCGCGCTCAACCGGCCCCACGAAACCGCGCTGCATCTGCGCGGCGCCTTGCGCAATGGCTGCTCGCGCGAGGAGATCGCGGAAATCATACTGCAGGTTGCCGCTTATTGTGGCATTCCGGCGGCGATCGAGACTATGAAGCTGGCGCGAGAGGCGTTCGCAGACGACGAAGGAATGGGCGGTCGGGATGGTGGCTAAGCGGTCGGCGCGCAAGGGTGGGGCGGAGGAGTCCCTGCTGACGGTCACGCGTCCCGAACTGCTTGACGACGGCAGCGACGATCGCTTCCGCGCGCTCGTCCATGCCTCGCTGGCGTTCAGTTCACGGCTCAACGCCATCCGTGACGGCTATGCCCGGCTGATCGGCGTCGCCGGGCCGCAATATACGATCCTGATCTCGATCGGGCATCTGCAGAAAAGCGGCGACGTCAATGTGAAGACGATCGCCGATCATTTGAGCCTCAGCGGCACCTTCGTCACGACCGAGGTCAACAAGCTGGTCGCCCAGGGGCTGGTGAAGAAGGCGCGCGACAAGGTCGATGCGCGCAAGGTGAAGCTGGAGATATCGGAGGCTGGCCGCGACCGGCTGGCGCGGCTCACCAGCATCCAGCAGCAGGTGAACAACGTCCATTTCGGCAGCCTCAGCCGCGAGCAGTTCGACGCGATCGGCACGATCATGCCAGAACTCGTCGCCAGCACCGATCAGGCGCTGTCGCTGCTGCGCCATCTGACCATGGCCGAAGGCGAGATCTGACGGCGGGCGCAGCGCCGCGTCTCCCGGTTCGTTCCGCCCCGTCACCCCCCACATTGTCATTCCCGCGCATGCGGGAATCCAGTGTCGTAGGGCTCTATGATCGACATCTCCTGGATTCCCGCGTTCGCGGGAATGACAGGCAGGGTTAATCCAACTCCGCACGCAACCCACCCGAAACCCCGTCGCCCCGCCGCGCTCCATCCCAATTCATCTCTGTTGACTACCGTTGTAACAAAGCTATCTTACCTATGTTCTAAAAATAGGGAGGGGCGAATCATGAAAAGGGATATCGGCAGGACCGGCCGCACGACGCGGCACCGCGCCAGCCTGTCGCGGAGCGCGGCGCTTCCCATCCTGGCGCTGTCATTGGTCGCGGGCGCTTGCCCGGCAAATGCCCAGGCCGCCGACGACACGATCGAAAGCGGCATCGAGGAGATCGTGGTCACCGCGCGCAAGCGCGTCGAGAGCCTGCAGGATACGCCGATCTCGATCTCCGCCTTCACCGAGCAGGGGCTGGAGGCGCGGCAGGTCCAGCAGGTTTCGGGCATCGCGCAGCTGACCCCCAATCTGATCTTCGACACCACATCGCCGATCGCGGGCAGTTCGGCGGCCGCAACCATGTTCATCCGCGGCGTCGGTCAGGCCAATTCGGTGCCGACCGTCGATCTCGGCGTCGGTCTCTATATCGACGGCGTCTATGTGGCGCGTTCGGTCGGCGGGCTCGTCGACCTGCTCGATGTCGAGCGGATCGAGGTGTTGCGCGGGCCGCAGGGCACATTGTTCGGCCGCAACACGATCGGCGGCGCGATCAGCATCACCACCGCCAAGCCGGACGACCGGCTGCGTGGCGAGGCCTCGCTGCTCTACGGCACCGACAATCATGTCGTCTCGCGCGGCACCATCAACGTGCCGCTCGCTGCCAATCTGTTCGCCAAGGCCAGCGTCAGCTACGAAATGCAGGACGGCTATGTCCGCCGCCCCGATGGCCATCATACCGGCGACAAGAACCGGCTTTCGGGCCGGCTGGCGCTCCGCTGGCAGCCCGCGGACGCGGTGACGGTCGATCTGGCATTCGACGGCACGCGTGAGCGCACCAACGGCGCCGCCTATGTGTTGACCGACGCGGTGCCCGGCGCCGCTTTCCCGAGCTTCTCCAATCTCGTGCTGAATGCCGGCACCTGCGCGGTGGGGGCGGATCCACTCAACAATCCGCCCGCGCTTGCCGCCTGCTTCGGACCGCACTGGATCTCGCCGGGGCGCAACCGCGATTACAGCGACCTGCCGGCCTATTCCAATCTCGACCTTTGGGGCGTTTCAGGCGTCGTGACGATCGATCTCGGCGGCGTCGAACTCAAGTCGATCACCGCCTATCGCGATCTCAAGTCGCGCTTCAGCCTCGACCAGGATCACTCGCCCGTCGACGTCGCGAGCGTCGTCACCAGCTACATCCAGTGGCAGTTCAGCCAGGAGATCCAGCTGCTCGGCAAGTTATTCGACGACCGGCTCGACTGGGTCGTCGGCGGCTATTATTTCAAGGAAAAGGCGAACGATCAGCAGCGCGTGACCTTCCCGGTCGCCGATTTCAATTCCGGCGGCGACAATGACAATGACAGCCTCGCCGCCTTCGCGCAGGGCACATACGCGATCGTGCCCGCGCTCGATCTCACCCTGGGCATCCGCTACACGCGCGATACCAAGCGTTTCCTGCCGCGTCAGCCGATCCTGTCCACCGTGTTGCCGTTCCCGCCGGGAACGCTGATCCTGCCCAATGTGGAGGCGACGCGGCGGTTCGAGAAATGGACGCCGATGGCAAACCTTTCCTATCGCTTCAGCCCCGAACTGCTCGCTTATGTGACCTATTCGGAGGGCTTCAAGTCGGGCGGCTTCACCCAGAGCGTGTTTCCGCCGATCTTTCCCGCGCCCGGTCAGAATCCGGCCGATGTGATCCCTTCGTTCGAGCCGGAGACGGTGAAGGTGATCGAAGGCGGCTTCAAATCCGATCTGTTCGATCGCCGGCTGCGCCTGAACGGGGCGCTGTTCCGCACATCCTACCAGAATGTGCAGATCACCGTTCAGAATGTCAGCGTCGCGCCGATCATCCTGAATGCCGCAGAAGCCCGGATCTGGGGCGCTGAGCTCGAGGCGGTCGCGGTGCCCGTCGATGGCCTGACGTTCGAAGGCGGGCTCGGCTGGCTCGACGCCAAATATCTGGAAACCGCGCCGGGCGCACAGGTGACGGTGACCGACAAGCTGATCAAGGCGCCGAAATGGTCGCTGAGCGGCGCGATCGCCTATGAATTCCGGATGGGTGGCGACTGGGCGCTGACGCCGCGCTTCGACTATGCCTATCGCGGCGGCGTCCACAACAATGCGATCAATTCGCCCCAGGCCTATCAGCCCGGTTTCAGCCTGTTCGATGTCGGCATCGCGCTGGAGAACAAGGCGGCGGGCGTCACGATCATCGGCCGCGTCCAGAATATCGGCGACAAGCGCTATATCGACAGCGCCTTTTCCGATGACGCCAATCTCGGGCTCACCGAACTGGTGCTCAATCGCGGGCGGCAATTCTCGCTGAGCATCCGCAAGCGCTTCTGACGGCAGGGGGCGAGGAGAGTCCGATGGGGCGGGAATTGCTGAAGCCCCTGGGCTTCATCGATGGCCGATGGGTGCCCGCCGATGATGGCGGGACGATCGCGGTCGACGATCCGGCGACCGGCGAAACGATCGCGCGGGTGCCATGGATGGGGGCGGGGGAAACGCACCGCGCGATCGACGCCGCGCACCGGGCCGGCCCGGATTGGGCGGCGCGGACGGCGGGCGAGCGCGCCCGCATCCTGCGCCGCTGGCACGATCTGATGCTGGAGGAGCAGGAGGCGCTCGCGACGCTCCTGACGCGCGAGCAGGGCAAGCCGCTGCGCGAGGCGCGGGCGGAGATTCTTCACGCGACGGCCTTCCTCGAATGGTTCGCCGAGGAGGCCAGGCGCGCCCATGGCGAGGTGATCCCGGCGCACGCCGCTGACCGGCGATTGCTGGTGCTCAGGCAGCCGATCGGCGTGGTCGGGGCGATCACGCCATGGAATTTCCCCTCCGCCATGGTCACGCGCAAGGTGGCGCCCGCACTGGCGGCGGGCTGCACGATCATACTCAAACCCGCCGAACAGACGCCATTGTCCGCGCTGGCGCTCGCCACGCTTGGCGAGGAGGCGGGGGTGCCGCCGGGCGTGTTCAACATCGTGACCGGCGATGCGCCGGCGATCGGCAGCGTGCTCACAACCAGCCCCGTGGTGCGCAAGCTCAGCTTTACCGGCTCGACCGCGACCGGACGGCTGCTGATGCGCCAATCCGCCGAGACGGTGAAGAAGCTCTCGCTCGAACTGGGCGGCAACGCGCCGTTCCTGGTCTTCGACGATGCCGATCTCGACGCGGCGGTGGAGGGTGCGATGTTGTCCAAATTCCGCAATGCCGGGCAGACTTGCGTCTGCACCAATCGCTTCCATGTCCAGTCGGGCATTCACGACGCGTTCGTCGATCGGTTCGCCGCGCGCATCCGCGGGTTGCGCCTGGGCCATGGTCTGGACCCGGCGAGCGATATCGGGCCGCTGATCGATGCATCGGCGGTCGCGAAGGTCGAAGCCCATGTGGCGGACGCGCTGGCGAAGGGCGCCGAACTGGTCGTGGGAGGGCGTCGTGGTGCGTTCGACGGTGGTTATGAGCCGACCCTGCTGACGCAGGTGCGCGCCGACATGCTGGTGAACCATGAGGAGACCTTCGGGCCGCTCGCCGCCGTTATTCGCTTCGAAACCGAGGATCAGGCGATCGCGCTCGCCAATGACAGCATCTTCGGCCTGGCCGGTTATCTCTACACATCCGATCTCGCGCGCGCCTGGCGCGTGGCGGAGGCGATCGAGACCGGCATGGTCGGCATCAACACCGGCCTGATCTCGACCGAGGTCGCGCCGTTCGGCGGGATCAAGCAGTCGGGCCTGGGGCGGGAAGGGGGGCGACAGGGGCTGGAGGAGTATCAGGAACTCAAATATCTCTGCATCGCGGCCTGATGCTTGGCGATGTGCCGGGTTAATCCTATCTCTCGGTCACCGTTCCCCGCCGGAGGCAATGCCCGATGTCAGACCTGTCGCAGTTCCCGATCACGACCCGCTGGCCGGCCAGCCATCCGGACCGGATCCAGCTCTATTCGCTCAACACGCCCAATGGCGTGAAGGTGTCGATCGCGCTTGAGGAACTCGAATTGCCTTATGAGCCGCATCTGGTCGATATCGGCGCCAACGAAAGCTGGACGCCCGAATTCCTGTCGCTCAACCCCAATGGCAAGATCCCCGCGATCATCGATCCGGACGGGCCGGGCGGCAAGCCGCTGGCGCTGTTCGAATCCGGCGCGATCCTGGTCTATCTGGCCGAGAAGACCGGCCGGCTGATCCCGGCCGATCCGGCCGGCCGCTACGAGACGATCCAATGGGTGTTTTTCCAGAACGCCGCGATCGGCCCCATCTTCGGCCAGGTCGGCTTCTTTCACAAATTCGCGGGCCGCGCGATCGGGGACAAACGCCCGCTTGAGAGATATGTGAATGAGTCCAAGCGGTTGCTTGGTGTGCTTGAAGATCGTCTCAAGGATCGTCCCTGGATCATGGGCGATGAGTACACGATCGCGGACGTCACCACGCTGGGTTGGGTGCGCAACCTGATCGGTTTCTATGAAGCGGGCGAACTGGTCGATTACGCGGCGCTCAAGAATGTGCCTGCCTGGCTCGAACGCGGCCTCGCGCGCCCGGCGGTGCAGCGTGGCCTGGAGATCCCGAAAAAGGGGTGAGTGCCTCCCCACGTCATTCCGGCGAAAGCCGGAATCTCGTGCACCATGCCGAGGGAGATTCCGGCTTTCGCCGGAATGACGTGGACAAATTAAGGAGGTGACTCCGCGATCTCGCGTCAGATCAAAAAAATCCTTCCATTTCAACCGATATGCGCGCGACTCTTCATCAGTGGCTGAATGCGCGTGCCGAAATTCTCGACGCCCTCGATAAAGTCGTCGAAGGTGAGCAGCACGCCGCCCGTATTGGGAACCGCCGCCATCTCGTCGAGCATGCGCGCGACGCTGGCATAGGATCCGACAAGCGTTCCCATGTTGAGATTGACCGCCGATTCCCGGTCGGCGAGCTGGCGGACATTGGTGGTGGTCGATGTCTTGTCGGCTGCGCCCTGTTCGCCCAGCCAGGCGACCGCATCCTGGTCGACGCCCTCGCGATAGTGGATCCACTTCTCCATCGCGGCTTCGTCGGTTTCGTCGGCGATGATCATGATCAGCACGAAGGTCTTGACGTCGCGCCCCGTCTTCGCGGTCGCGGCGGCCAGCCGGTCATTGTTGAAGGCGAAAGCGGTGGGGGTGTTGACGCCCTTGCCCAGGCAAAAGGCATAGTCCGCCCATTGCGCGGAAAAGGCGAGGCCGTCGTCCGATGAGCCGGCGCAGATGATCTTCATGTCGCCCGTCGGCAACGGCCGGACGAGGCAGTCCTCCATCTGGTAATAATCGCCCTTGAAGTCGCTTCGCCCGGTTTTCCAAAGCTCGCGCAGGATTCGAGCATATTCGGACAACATAGTGTATCGATTGCGAAAATGTTCGTCCCCCGGCCACAGGCCCATCTGGCTATATTCGGGGCGTTGCCAGCCGGTGATGAGGTTCAGGCCGAAGCGGCCATTGCTGATCGAATCGATCGTGTTGCACATCCGCGCGGCGAAGGCGGGCGGGATGATCAGGGTCGGGCAGGTCGCATAGATCTTGATCTTCTCGGTGACGGCGGCGAGCCCCGCCATCAGCGTGAAGCTTTCCAGCCCATATTCCCAGAATTCGGTCTTGCCGCCGAAACCGCGCAGCTTGATCATCGACAGCAGGAAATCGAGCCCGTGCTTCTCCGCGCTGAGCGCGATCCGTTTGTTGAGATCGAAGCTCGGCATATATTGTGGCGAGTTTTCAGAGATCAGCCAGCCATTGTTGTTGATCGGTACGAAGACGCCGATTTCCATTTTGATAATCCCCCGAGTTTCAGGCTGCCGGTATCGGTCCGATCTGATTGAGGAAGCCTGACACGACATCGTTAAAAGCATCCGGTTCGGTGACGTTGCAGGCATGGCCGCCGCGCGCCATCGCGGCGAAGGCCGCGCCACGCACGCCGGCGGCCAGCCGGGAGCCGGCGGGAAAGGGCACAAGCATGTCGTCCTCCGCCGAAATCACCAGCAACGGCACCTGGATATCGCCCAGCCGATCCGTGATATCGAAGGCGCCGAGCGCGGCGATGCGGCGCTCCACAGTCTCGCACCCTGGAAAGCTCGCGATATGGTGCGCAGCCTCTTCGTCGAGCCGGGCGAGATGCGGGCTGATCCAGGGGGCGGGATAGAGGAATAATGGCTGTGCACGGACATAGGCACCGATGCCGCTGTCGCGGAGCAGCGCCAGCCGGGTTTCGAAGCAGCGCAGGAAATGCGGGTCGGGGCTCGCCCAACCATTGACGACGATCAGCCGGCCGATCCGCTCAGGCGCCTTCAGCGCCATCGCCAGCCCGGCGATCCCGCCAGCCGCATGGCCGATCACATCGGCGCGCGCGATGCCCAGCCCGTCGAGAACCGCCACCATATCGTCGGCCATAGCCTCCACCGAAGCATCGGGCAGCGCGCGGTCGCTCCGCGCCGTGCCGCGATGATCGTAGAGGATGACGCGCCGCGCCTTGGCGAGGCTTCCGATCTGTGGCGCCCAATAGGCGCCCGATCCGCCGAGCCCCGGTGAAAGCAGTAGCGGCGGCGCATCGGCCGGTCCGTGCTGTTCGACATGGAGGCCGGCGATCGTCAGCGCATCGCTCGCGCCGTCGGTCATTGGCCGATATGCGCCACGCTGGCGATCTCGACCAGGCAATCGGGCTTCACCAGCTCGCATTTGACGCAGTAGCGCGCCGGCTTGTCGCCCGGGAAATATTCGGCGTAGACCGTGTTGAAGGCGGCGTAATCGGCCAGGTCCTTCAGGAAGATATGGTTCATCGCGATATCCGCCATGGTCGCGCCGGCGGCTTCCAGGGTGGTCTTGATCGTTTCCAGCACATGGCGCGTCTGCGCTGCCGCGTCGCCGACATGAAGCACCGCGCCGCCTTCACCCAAAGCGAGCACGCCGGAGACATAGACGGTGTTGCCGGCCTTGGCTGCGGCCGAATAGGGCGCGATGGGCTTCGGGAATTGCGGTGGATTGATCGGTTCGAACGGCATGCTCTACTCCCTGACTGGCTGGCTTGGCGACTGGCCGAATGCGCCGCAGAAATCGGCGACGGTCGAGACCCAGCCGAAGAATTTCTCGACATTGTAGATGGTGGCCCGGTGCATCGCCTCCGGCCCCAGATGATGCGTCGCATCCTCCAGCATCACGCCGAAATATTCGAGGTGGAAGCCGTCGCGCAGCGTGCTTTCGACGCAGACATTGGATGCGATGCCGACAAACACGATGTTGCGGATGCCGCGCGCGCGCAGCGTGGAATCGAGCTGTGAATTGAAGAAGGCCGAATAGCGCGTCTTGTGCAGCGAGATGTCGCCCGGCCGGGGTTTCAGCGCATCGACCAGTTCATAATCCCAGCCGCCGCGCGCGAGCAGCGTGCCGGCGAGTTCGGGGCGGTCGCGCATCGTCTTCAGCGCGTTGGACTTGTGCCAGTTGGGCGAGCCCGGCCCTCCGGCCTCGGCATAGTCGGGATCCCAGCCATTCTGGAGGAAGATCACCTGCACGCCCGCGGCGCGCGCCGTATCCAGTACCGTGGCGATCTTGCCGATCACGCCGGCCGCCCCCGAAATGTCGAAGCCCGCCAGATCGACATAGCCGCCAGGGGAGGCATAGGCATTCTGCATGTCGATGACGACCACCGCGGTTTCGGCGGGGGAGAGGCGCAGCGCCTCGGGCCGCGCGGGCAGGGTGATCGCCGAGCCGTCTCCCTGTCGTGCCGTTTCGACGACCGTCACGCGTCACTCCCCGTTTGCCCGATCGAAGTCTCCGTCGCTGCGCGGGCCGCGTCAATCCCCGTGCCGGGCAAGGATATCGTCGAGCAGCCGCGATGCGCCGATGCGGAACAATGCCGGCGTGAGCCAGTCCTCGCCCAGCATCGCGTGGACCAATGTGATCCATTCCAGCGCCTGGGATGCGGTGGCGATCCCGCCCGCCGCCTTGAACCCGATCCGCTCGCCGGTTTCGCGATGCCAGTCCCGGATCGCGGACAGCATCGCCGCACCGGCGGGAAGGGTGGCGTTGACGGTTTCGAAGCCCGTCGATGTCTTGATGAAATCGGCGCCCGCCGCGATGCAGACATGGGCGGCCCGCGCGATCATCGTCGCGTCGGCCAGTTCGCCGGTCGCCAGGATCGCCTTCAGATGCGCCGGCCCGCAGGTCGCGCGGAACGCCGCGACCTCCTGGTGAAGCGCTTGCCAGTCGCCGGCCAGCGCATGGCCGCGCCGGATGACGATGTCGATCTCGGTGGCGCCGTCCGCCACCGCCGCCTCGATCTCGGCGATACGTGTCGCAAGCGGCGACAGGCCATGCGGAAAGCCCGCCGCGACCGAGGCAATGGCGATACGGCTGCCGGCCAGTGCTTCGACGGCGGTGGGCACCATCACGGGATGAACGCAAACCGCCGCGACGCCGGCTGAGATGGCGCGCTCGCAAAGCGCGCGGACGCGCGGTTCGGTATCGTCGCCGCGCAGCGTCGTCAGATCGATGCACGAAACCGCCAGGCGCAGATCGGCATCCGCATCCATGGCGGGCCGAATGGCCGCGACCGCCGCGTCGATCGCGCCGGGCGCGATCTCGATCGCGGCAACGGCGGCGGCGTCGAACGGCCCCGCCGTGCGTGTCACGGCGTGATCAGCATGCCCGCCAGCGCCGCGCTCATCAGGTTGGCGAGGCTGCCGGCGATCAGCGCCTTGATGCCGAGCCGCGCGATCACCGGGCGCTGATTGGGCGCGAGATTGCCCGTCACCGCCATCTGGATGGCGATCGAGCTGAAATTGGCGAAGCCGCACAGCGCAAATGTGACGATCGCGACGGTCAGCGGCGAAAGCTGCGACTGCGTCGCGCCGAGATGGATGAACGAGACGAATTCGTTGAGCACGATCTTCTCGCCGAACAGTCCGCCGGCGGCCAGCGCCTCGTGCCATGGCACGTTGAGCAGGAACATGACGGGGGCGAAGATATAGCCGAGCAGCATCTGGAAGCTCAGTTCGGGATGGCCGAACAACCCGCCCACCGCACCCAATATGCCGTTGGCGAGCGCGACCAGCGCGACGAAGGCGAGCACCATCGCGCCGACGGCGACCGCCAGCTTCACGCCGGTCTGCGCGCCCTGCGCGGCGGCCATGATGATGTTGGCGGGGCGTTCCTCGTCATGGATCGAATCGACGAAGTCGATCGGCTCGATATCGGCGTCGGCCGGATTGTCGGGCATGATGATCTTGGCCATCAGGATGCCGCCCGGCGCGGACATGAAGCTGGCGGCGAGCAGATAGTCGATCTTGATCCCCATCGCCGCATAGGCTGCCAGGATGGTGCCCGCGACGCCCGCCATGCCCGATGCCATCACGGTGAAGAGCTGCGCCGGTGTCAGGCTCGCCAGATAGGGCCGGATGACGAGCGGCGATTCGCTCTGGCCGACGAAGATGTTCGCCGCCGCGCACAGCGATTCGACCTTGGAGATGCCGATCACCTTGCGGATGCCGCCGCCGATCCATTTCACGACGAACTGCATGACGTTCAGATAATAGAGGATCGAGATCAGCGCCGCGAAGAAGATGATCACCGGCAGTGCCGCGATCGCGAAGCTGTTGCCGCCCACTTCGGGTGAGGCGAGCGGGCCGAAGATGAAATTGGTGCCTTCCTTCGAATAGCCGAGCAGGTGCGAGACGCCGTTCGACAGGCCGGAGATCAGCGCGCGGCCGGCGGGTACATAGAGCACGAGCACCGCGATCGTCGCCTGCAGCGCGAACGCCGCGCCGACGACGCGCAGGCGGATATGGCGGCGGTTCGAGGACAGGGCGACGGCGATGGCGAGGATGACGGCAATGCCGGCAAGGCCGATCAGGAATCTGGTCATGCGGTGAAATTGTCCCCCAAGGCGGGCATGTCGCCCTGCATCTTGCCCCTGTTCTTTGCCGATATGCGAAGAAAGGCAAGCGCTTCGACCGTGCGGGCCGGGGCCGCAGCCTGCGTCCCAAAGCGGTACGCCGCGCGATTAACCTTATTTAGCGCTTTTCAAAGGTAAACGCTTTGTTAACTTTTGGCGCATGGAACCCGCGATCGCCTTCGCCAATGATGCCGCCGGCCACTCGATCCGCCGCGGTTTCCCGCCTCCGGCACTCATCCCGCCATCGCGCCTCGGGAGCGATATTCGGCTGTTCCTGATGACCTATGTCGCAGGATTCGTCCTGATCTACGGGCTGATCGCATAGGCAGCGATCCAAGGCGGCGAGGGCCTCCTCAGATCGCCTCGCCCGCCGCGCGCGCACGCTCGGTCCGGCTGGCTTCGGCGGCGGGCAGCAGGCGGTAGGCCGCGATCGCGGCGCCCAGCCCGACCGGAACGGTGGCGATCAGCGAAAGCATGCCGGTCGCGAGGTTGCCGGTCAGCGTCGAGACATAGCCCGCCAGATAGGGGCCGAGTCCCAGACCCAGCAAGGTCGTGCCGATGAAGAAGGTCGCAGTCGCGGTGCCGCGCATGCGCGGCAGCACCAGATCCTGCGTTGTCGCCGCCGCGGCGCCCAGCGCGGCGCTGGCCAGCGCCTGGGTGGGCAGCACGATCGCGTAGAAGATCGGCAGGCTCTCCGCAGTGAAGCCCAGGATCATCAACGGCACGGGCGCGACCGCGCTGAAGATCACCACGGCCAGTCGTCCGGCCGGATTGGTGCGGCGCAGCCGGTCGGCGATGCGGCCGCCAAGGACGACGCCTAGGAAACCGCCGAGCGCGCCCGAGCCGCCGATCAGGAAGCCGGCTTCATCGGCGGGCGCGCCGAGCACGCGCATCGCATAGGGGGCGGCCCAGAAGCTCATCGCATAGGCGATGAAGGCATTGAGGCCATAGGCGACAACGGTGAGTATGAACGCGGGCGTGCCGACGATCAGGCGATAGGTCGGCAGATCGCGGGCACGCAGCGCCGTCGCCCAGCTGAACACGGCATAGACGCCGAGCCCGATCGCCGCCCATTGCTGCCAGCTGGTGGTCAGCACCGCCAGTCGCCAGGCGATCGTGCCGATCAGGATCGCGGCGACCAGATTGACGGCAAAGGCCCTGGCGCCGCGCGATGCTGCATAAACCAGTGTCAGCGGTGGCACGATCGTCGTCAATTCGGTCAGGAAATCGCGAAAAGGGCGTTCGGCGGGCGGCGTCACCGTGCCTTCGATCAGGCCGCGCACCGGCTCGCGCAGCGTCGAGACCCAGAGCGCGACGAGCAGGCCGGGCAGTCCCACCGCCAGGAACGCCGCCTGCCAGCCGACCAGCCCCATCGGCCCGCCATCGGGATAAGCGAGATTCCAGTTCTTGACGATCAGCCCGCCGATGAACAGCGACAGGCCGCCGCCCAGATACAGGCCGGCCGAATAGATGGCGAGCGCGGTCGCGCGCTTCTCGCGCGGGAAGGAATCGGAGATCAGCGAATAGGCGGAAGGGCTCGCCGTGGCCTCGCCGATGCCCACGCCGATCCGCGCGGCGGCGAGTTGCAGGCCGTTGCGCGCGAAACCCGAAAGCGCGGTCATCGTGGACCACAGGGCGAGACCGGCGGTCATCAGCCGGACGCGATGCCATTTGTCCGCCAGCCGCCCGAGCGGAATGCCGAACAGCGAATAGAAGACGCCGAACGCCGTGCCGTAGAGGAAGCCGAGATCGGCATCGGTGAGATCGAGGTCGCGCTTGATGTCCTCGGCCAGGATGCTCAGGATCTGGCGATCGATGAAGTTGAGCATGTAGACGAGCACGAGCACGCTGAGCATGTACCAGGCATAACGCTCGCTCGGCGGCGCGGGCTGGCCGGTCTGCGCGTCCTGGATCCCCGTCACGGCCATCCCCCCGATTGTTCTTGTCTTTGCGAATGGCTAGCAGAGCCGAATTGAAAGGGAAATCATTTGACCGTTCGCGTGCTGTTCGTCTGTCTCGGCAATATCTGTCGATCTCCCCTGGCCGAAGCTGCCTTCCGCCTTGAAGCGGCGCGGATCGGGCTCGATGCCGAGGCGGATTCCGCCGGCACGGGCGATTGGCACGTCGGCAATCCGCCCGATCGGCGGGCCCAGGCGGCGGCACGGCGGGGAGGGGCCGATATATCGGGCCTGCGGGCACGCCAGGTCGCCCCGTCCGATTTCGACCGCTTCGATCATGTGATCGCGCTCGACGGGCAGAATTTGCGCGATCTGGAGCGGCTGCGGCCGGACGGAGCCCGCGCGGCGCTCAGCCTGTTGCTCGATCATGCGCCCGGTCGTGCGGGGCAGGCTGTGGCCGATCCCTATTATGGCGACGATGCGGGGTTCGATGTGACCTGGGCGGATGTGATGGCGGGTGCGCAGGGCCTGGCGGAGAGGATCGCGCGGACCGGGTAGTTTCAGCCCGGCGCGCGGGGCGCCGCTTCACCCCAGCGCGTACCGTTCGATCAGCTCGTAGCGCGCGCCTTCGCTGCCCAATGTCGATTCGTACAACCCGAAATGCGCGACCGCGAAGGGCTGGCTTGAAGTTCCGCCATGTGCGGACACGAAGCCCGAGAGGTCGCCGGCACCGCGCGTGAAACGCGCTAGCGTGATGTGCGGCTGGAAAGCGCGGCCCTCAGGGGGGAGGCCGGCGCGCACCACCGCCTGGTCCACTTTCCGGTGAAGCGCCTCTACATCGTCGTGCGGGCGAACGCCCGCCCAGAGCGTATCGATCCGCCCCTTGCGATCGAAGGTGCCGATTTCCGACAGGGACAGTTCGAACGGTGGATGGCGCACGCTGCCGAGCGCGGCGGCGACATCGGCGGCGACATGACGGTCGACCTCCCCGATGAAGCGCAACGTCAGATGCAACTGGTCATCGTCCTGCCAGCGCGCGCCGGGAACACCACCCATGCTGCCGAGCAGCAATGCCCGGATCGTTGCGGGGGGACGGATGGCGACGAACAGTCTGTGCACGGCAATTGTTTCCAAATGTTGCTGGATTGGCTGGACTGTCCGGTTTTCCTTGAATCGCACCCCGATTGCCACGATATTCGGACCATCCGGCAAATTGCCGGTCAAAGGAGATGTATTTCAATGGCTGACTGGTCTGATCCCCGGGCGACCGCCGCGCCTTTCCCTGCACAGGCGGGTGCGCGCGATGCCGCATATGATGCGGGTCTGCGGTCGTACATGCTTTCCGTTTACAACTATATGGCGTCGGGCGTCCTGCTGACGGGTATCGTCGCGCTGCTCTTCTCGCGCGGCGGCATCGAATCCCCGGCTGCGACGATCATCATGTCCGGCGGCCTGCTGGCATGGATCATCATGCTGGCGCCGCTCGGCTTCGTGATGGTGCTGAGCTTCGGCATCAATCGCCTCTCGACCGGCGCCGCGCAGGCGCTGTTCTGGGCGTTCGCGGTGGTGATGGGCCTTTCGATGTCCACCATCTTCCTGCGCTTCACGGGTGAATCGATCGCGACGACCTTCTTCGCGACCACCGCCGCCTTCGCCGGTCTCAGCCTGTTCGGCTACACGACCAAGAAGGATCTGAGCGGCTTCGGCACCTTCCTGATCATGGGTGTCGTCGGCATCCTGGTCGCTTCGCTGATCAACCTGTTCCTCAAGTCCAGCGTGATGTCGCTGGTGATCAGCATCGTCGGCGTGCTGCTGTTCGCGGGCCTGACCGCTTACGATACGCAGCGCATCAAGAGCATGTATGCCTATGTCGCGGGCACGGACATGATGGGCAAGACCGTGATCATGGGCGCGCTGTCGCTCTATCTGGACTTCGTCAACATGTTCACGTTCCTGCTCAACCTGCTCGGCAGTCGCGATTGATCGCGGCGGCCACAGGCCAAGGAGAAGGGCCCGGCGGAGCGATCCGCCGGGCCCTTTCTTTTTCGTTCGCGATGGTCAGGCCGGTTTGGGCATCAGCGCGTCATCCTTCTCGTTTCCGCGCCGATAGGCGGGGCGGGCGAACAGTCTTCCCACATAGGCCTCGAAGGCCGGGCGCCTGGGCAACGTGCCGAACTGAAGGCCCCAGCCGAGCGCCGATCCGACATAGACGTCGGCGGCGGTGAAGGCGTCTCCGCTGATATATTCGCGATCCGACACGGCCTGTTCGATCACATCGACCATCCGGTCGAAGCTGCCATAACCGACCATGCGGCCCTGTTCCGCGGTCGGCGTCATGCCCATCGCCTTGTTGGTCACCGCCTGTTCGACCGGGCCGGCGGCGTAGAACAGCCAGCGATAATAATCGGCGCGGTCGTCGGTCGGCGGCGCCAGCCCAGCCTCGGGAAAGGCATCCGCCAGATAGGCGCAGATCGCCGCGCATTCGGTGACGATCCTCTCGCCATGCCGGATCGCCGGCACCTTGCCCATCGGATTGATCGACAGATAGGGTTGCTGCTTCATCGTGCTGGCATAGTCGAGCACCTGCGTCTCGTACGGCGCGCCGGTTTCCTCCAGCATCCACCGCACGATCCGCCCGCGCGACATCGGATTGGTATAGAAAGTCAGGTCGGTCACATCGCTCTCCCTTGCGGCCAGGCCGGATTTCGAACTTATACTAGGATGCGATGAGCCTGACTCATCGCATCCTGGTCAAGCCCGCACGGCGCTTGAGCGTTCCAAGGTGCGGATGCGTCTGCATCCCTGCACCTTGATATTAGCGAAGGAGAGGTCGCCGGGCGATATCAGGTTCGCCGGGCCGTAGATGTTTCCGGATTGTCACGCGATTGTCGCTCGTTCGTCATGGACGATACGCCGCGCCGTCATTGCCCGCCGCTAACGACGCCGCAGCGCCCCAGCGCTTTCGATTCATAGCCTTTACATTAGGGGGACATCCTAAATGTCGCATCTCACGGACGAAGCGCGCGCGCCTTATCGCGACGCTGACGGCACGATCACCGTTCCCGGCCAGTCGCTCGAAGAACTGGTTGCCGCCAATCCCGGCCGCCGCTCGATCCTCAAGAGCTTCGGCCTGATCTCCGCGCTCGGCCTCGCCGGTGGCCTCGCCGCCTGCTCGGACGACGATACGCCGACGCCGACGCCCACACCGACTCCCACGCCGACCCCGACGCCCACGCCGACCCCGGTCAGCTATGCGGTCGATTTCACCGCGGTCGCTGCCAATCAGGACGACAAGGTCACCGTTCCGGCGGGCTATGTCGCTGAAGTCCTGTTCTCGGCGGGCGATGCCGTCGTCGCCGGTGCGACCGCCTGGTCGCCGGGCGCCTTCCTCGCCTCGGCCGATGCCGAGAAGGTCGCGGGCGGCAATCACGACGGCATGCATCTGTTCGAGCATCCGACGCTCGGCGCCAATCAGGGCGGCCTGCTCGCGATCAACCACGAACTGCCCGACTATAACATCCTGTTCGCCAGCAAATCGTACAACGCATCGACCGCGACGGCCGAACAGAAGAAGATCGCGCTTTCGGCGGTAGGCGTTTCGGTGATCGAGGTCACGAAGGCCAGCGACGGTAAATGGTCGGTCAACAAGAACTCGACCTACAACAAGCGCTATACCGGCAACAGCATCTACCGCGTCGGCGGCCCCGCCGCGGGCATCGTCGGCACCAGCGTCGTCGGCACGCTCAACAACTGCGCGAGCGGCGCCACGCCCTGGGGCACCTATCTCACCTGCGAAGAAACGACGGACAACTATCTCGATCCGACCCGTCCGGCCGTCGGCTATGGCTGGGTGGTCGAGATCGATCCGCGGGGCGAGCTGGCCGAACCGACCAAGCGCACCGCGATGGGCCGTTTCGATCACGAGAATGTCGCCTATCTGACCGATACGGGCAACCGCGTTGCCTTCTACATGGGTGACGACGGCACGCCCGGCTGCATCTACAAGTTCATCCCGAGCCGCGCCTATTCGCCGAGCAACCGGGCGGCGAACACCGATCTGCTCGACAGCGGCACGCTCTATGTCGCACGCTTCAAGGCGGACGGCACCGGCGACTGGGTCGAACTGACCCAGGGCAAGAACGGGCTGGTCGTCGGCGCGGTCGATCCGGGCAACGTTTCGCAGGGGCCGCAGACCCCGGCGACCGTGAACTTCGCCACCCAGGCGGACGTGCTGATCAACACCAAGGTCGCCGCGCGCGTCGCCGGCGGCACGGTCATGGATCGTCCGGAGTGGATCACGGTCGCGCCCGACAAGTCGGTCTTCTGCACGCTCACCAACAATTCGGGGCGCCGCGTCGTCGATGCCGCGAACCCGCGCGTCACCAACCTCCACGGCCATATCGTCAAGTGGAAGGAAAACGGGGATTCGCCGTTGGCGACCAGTTTCACCTGGAGCATCTTCCTGATGGCGGGCGATCCGTCGCTGGCGAGCGGCGGCGACAATCTGGTCGGCAATATCGTCGGCGACACCTTCTCCAGCCCGGACGGCATCCGTGTCGATCCGCAGGGCCGGCTGTGGGTGCAGACCGATCACTCGGTTCCCGGCAATTCGGGCGTCGCCGGCAAGACCATCGACGGCACTTTCGGCTATAATGCGATGTTCTATATCGATCAGACGAGCAAGCGTTCGCGCCGCTTCCTGGTCGGGCCTGCGGGCAACGAGATCACCGGCATCGCCTATTCGCCCGATCTCACGACCTTCTTCATCAACGTGCAGCATCCGACGGGCAACTGGCCGGAATCGGGCAAGGAGCCGCGCTCCTCGACCGTCGTCATCCGCCGCACCGATGGAAAGCCGGTCGGCGCCTGACGCCACATTGCGATGGCATAGGGGGCGGGGGCGGCGCGTATCGGCCGCCCCCGTATTCCCGTCGCGGCGATTTGCGTAGATATCCCGGTGGAACGCATGACCGGGAGTGACTCGTGACAGCTTTGGATTCGGGCCAGCTCTGGGTGATGCGCATCCATGGCGCCATCGCCGCGATCATTCTGATCGTACTGGCCCTTGCCGCCGAACTCGTCGTGGCGACGGTGGCGGACGGCCTGCCTCCACCCGGCCTGATCGCGGGCCTTGTCGTGCTTGCCCTCATCTATCCCTGCCTGATCGCCCCCGGCCGCCGCTATCGTGCCTGGGGTTATCGTGTGGAGGCCGATGAGCTTCATCTCGCGCATGGCGTGCTGACCACCGTCTTGACCGTCGTGCCATTCGTCCGCGTCCAGCATATCGATGTGGCGCAGGGGCCGATCGAGCGTGTCTTCGGCGTCAGCCGGCTGATGCTGCATACGGCCGGAACGGCGCACAGCCTGGTGGTGCTTCCCGGGCTGGACAGCGAAACCGCGGAACGGCTGCGCGACGATATCCGCACCCGCATTCGCGCGGACGCGGCGTGACCGAGCCCGTCGTCGCCGACCGGCGGCTGCATCCCGGCACGATGCTGTTGCGCCTGCTCAAGGCGCTGCCGCAGACATTGCTCGTCTTTCCCGCGATCCTGACGATGGCGTCGGACATCGGCTGGCGGTATTTCCTGCCGATCGCGGCCGGGAGCCTTGCCCTGTCTGGCCTGGTGCGATGGGTCGCCTGGCGCTGCTTCCGCTATGGCGTGGGATCGGGCGAACTCGTCATCGAACAGGGGCTGATCCAGCGCAGCCGTCGCACCATTCCTTTCGACCGGATCCAGGACGTGGATTTCGAGCAGGGGCCGCTGCATCGCATCTTCGGTCTGGTCCGGCTGCGTTTCGAGACCGGCGGTCAGGGCGCCGACGAAGGCGTGCTCGACAGCGTGATGGTGGCCGAAGCCGAGCGGATCCGCGCGGCGGTGCGCGGTGCGCCACGCGCCATCGCCTCCGACGAAACGGCCCCCGCCGCAGCGCCGCTCTTCATCATGCCGCTCGGTCGCGTGATCCTTTCAGGACTGTTCAATTTCTCGCTGTTGTGGATCGCCGGTATCTTCGCCGTCCTGCAAAGCGCCTCCGACTGGTTGCCCTTCGACGTGCGCGACATCGGCGCATGGATCGGGCTGGCGGAGCGCAATCTGGCGGGACGGGTGACTCCTGGCGCGATCGCCGGGGTGTTGTTGCTCGCGATCATGCTGGGGCTGGCAAGCGGTGTCGTGAAGACGCTGATGCGCGATTTCGGCTTTCGGCTGACGCGCGAGCGGACCGGTTTCCGCTGCGAACGCGGCCTGCTGACCCGCCGCGACATGCTGATCCCGCGAACGCGCATCCAGCTTGGACAGCTTCTGTCCGGGCCGGTCCGTCGCGCCGCCGGTTTCCAGACGCTGGCATTCCAGACATTGGGCATGGGCGAGGGGGAGGACGGTGGCGGATCGCAGGACGCGGCGCCCTTTGCGCGTAGCGACGAGATCGCCGCGATCCTTGCCGAAACGGGCCGGCTGCGGCTGCCCGGCGATGCCCGGCTCATCCGCGTGTCCCGGCGCCATGTGTGGAAGGCGCTATTGCCCGCCGCCGTCATCCTGTCGGTTTTTGTCGTGGTCGCGACCATGTTCGATCCCAGGCTGATCCTGACCGGGCTTGCGGTTCCGGCGCTTCTTGCCTTCATGCTCGCGGAGCGGCGGAGCCACCGTTATGTGCTCGATCGGGACCTGCTGTTCATTCAGGCGGGATTTTGGCGCCGCGCGCTGTGGATCCTGCCGATCGCCAATATCCAGACGTTCGGGTTGCGGCGGAACTGGCTGCAGCGCCGGCTGGGTCTCTCGACGCTGATCTTCGATACGGCGGGGGCTGCGAGCGGTTGCGGTGCGGCGATCCGCGACCTGCGAAATGACCTTGCCGACGCCTTGCTTCATGACGTGACGGAACGAAACCGTAACGGACGGGTTTCACGCGCATGAGTGGTGGGGATCCGAAGCAGTCGGTCATCGAACCCGGCAGAAATTGCTGGCAGGTCGCACGTGCGGATCGTGCGGCGGTCATCGTCGATGCCTGCGATTATTTTCATGTCGCGCGCCAGGCGATGGAGAAGGCCCGGCATCGTATCCTGCTGATCGGCTGGGATTTCGACGCGCGCATCGAACTCGAACGCGAAAAGGGCAAGCAGGGCCAGACGCTCGGCGCCTTGCTTCTCGATATCGCGCGCCGGCGTCCGGAGATCGCGATCGACATCCTCAAATGGGATGTCGGCGCGCTCAAGCAGCTTGGTCGTGGCGCGTCGCTGCTGATGCTGGGGCGCTGGGCGATGACGCGCCAGATCACCTTCAAGTTCGACAGTGCGCATCCCACGGGATGCAGCCATCATCAGAAGATTGTCGTCATCGACGACAGCTTCGCGGTCTGCGGCGGTATCGACATGACCGGCGATCGTTGGGACACCAGCGCGCATCGCGACGACGATCCCTGCCGCCGCAGGCCGGCGGGCCAGCCCTATGGGCCCTGGCACGATGTGACGATGGTGGTCGATGGCGCGGCGGCCAAGGCGCTTGCCGAACTCGGACATGATCGCTGGCAGGTTGCGACCGGCGAGGATCTGCCGCCGATCCCGCAGGATAATGACCCTTGGCCCGATGATCTCGAACCGCAGTTTCGCGATGTCGACATCGCCATCGCACGGACGCGCGCCGAATATCGACAAGTCGCCGAAGTCCGCGAGATCGAGGCGCTCTGGCTCGATCTGATCGCCGATGCGAAGCGCTTCCTCTATATAGAAAACCAGTATTTCACCTCCGGAAAGCTGGCGGCCGCGATCGCGCGGCGCATGCAGGAGCCGCATCCCCCAGAGATCGTGATGGTCAATCCGGTCAGCGCGGATGGCTGGCTGGAGCAGAAGGCGATGGACGGCGCGCGCGTTAAGCTGGTGCGCGCGATCGAGGCGATCGACAGCAGCAGGCGCTTCCGCATCTATACGCCAAAGACGGTGCGGGGCGACGACATCTATGTCCATGCAAAGGTGATGATCGTCGATGATCGCGTGTTGCGCATCGGATCGTCCAACATGAACAACCGCTCGCTCGGGCTCGACAGCGAATGCGATCTCGCGCTCGATTGCCGCCTGCCGGGGAATGGCGACTGCACGGCCGCGATCGCGGCGATGCGCACCCGGCTGCTGGCGGAACATCTCGGCGTCACCGAGGACGCGGTGGCCGAAAAGCTCGCGGAAACCGGTTCGCTGATCGAGACGATCGAGGCGCTGCGCGGGCATCGCAAGACGCTGGCACCGCTGATCCTGGAAGAACCCGACGCGGTCGAGGATTTCATCGCCGAGAACGAACTGCTCGATCCCGAACGACCCGAGGAGATGTTCGAGGCGCCGGCGAAACGCGGCCTGTTCCGGCGATGGCGACGCCGGACATTGCGCTGACTCCTCCGCCGTCCAGCGAGGGGCGGCGGGAACCATGGATCTTGCGGCTCCCACAGCCATTTGAGGTCGCATCGCTTTTTCGGGAAACCGGCTCCAATCCCCGCCTTTGCGGGGGCATGCTTTTTCGTGGGATATGGTTATTTGTGGTGCAGCATGTGCCGGTCGCATGGTGCCTTGGGTTGCTGGGGGGATGATTTGGGCGATGGGGGCGCAGGCCCGGTCGCGTATCGGGCGCAGGCCGATATGCTGATCCTGGGGCAGGATATGCTGGCGACGACCGCGGCGACGGCGGCGGCGCAGGCGGTCGGATGCCGTCCGGTCGGCCCGCTCGATCATGCCGAAGCGATCGCGCGGATCGAGGCGGGCGGGGAAACGCGGCACCTGATATTGGCGATCGGCGCGGACGAAGGGCGCGCGCTCGACATGCTTCTCGCGGCAATCGATCGTGCGGCACGCCAGGGACGTTGCCATGGCATGGTGACGCTGCCGGTCGCGATGATCGATCGGGTGGCTGCCGCCATCACGCATGCCGCAATCGAACTTCTCTGCGAGCCCACACCGCTGGAACTCGCGACCGCGATTGCCCTGCGCGCCGCGCAAACCGGATTGCCGGGCGATGCGAGCGGCCAGAGCGAGGGTCTCCGCCGTATCGCGGAGGCATTCGCCGCGTCAGCGGACGAGCCTCGATCGGGCCGGACCGTGCGTGAGCATGCGCGCGGTTATCACGCCGGTCCGGCTGAAGCTCGGGGCGATGCGATGACGGCGGGCGATTTCCGCCGCGTCATCCGCGCACGCCGGCTGCGCGCACGCTTCTTCGGCGACGACCTCTTCGCCGATCCCGCCTGGGACATGCTGCTCGATCTCGCCGCCGCGCGGCTGGAGGGCGGTGCGGTCGCGGTCTCCAGCCTGTGCATCGCATCGGCGGTGCCGCCGACCACCGCATTGCGCTGGATCCGGATCATGACCGAACAGGGGTTGCTCGTTCGCACGGCCGATCCGATGGACGGCCGCCGCGTGTTCATCGGCCTTTCCGATGCGGTCGCCGGATCGATGAACGCCTATTTCACCGCAGTGAAGGACGCGGGATTACTGGCATGATCGGGGAAGCTCCTGGTGGGCGCTGACGGGCTCGAACCGCCGACCCTCTCGGTGTAAACGAGATGCTCTACCAACTGAGCTAAGCGCCCCAGGAAATGCCCCCATGCCAGCGACGCGGCGGCAGGGCAAGCCACCGGACCGGAGAAGTCTTTCCTTCGGGATCAAACCTTGTCGGCGTAGAGCAGCCGGCCCGGCCCCAGCATGCCGAGCACTTGCGGCAGCATATGCGGCGCGACGGCGAAGCAGCCTTCGCTTCGGCCCAGCTTGCCCCAGGTCGCGATCTGGTTCTCGCCCACATAATCGGCGCCGTGAATGACGATGGCGCGCGATTCGGCATTGTTGTTGCGCGAATCGAGCCCGATCAGCCGCATCGCGGCGCCATGGACGCCATGGTAGATCTCGCCGGTCTTGTAGGCGCCGTCTGATGTCGCGAGCGATCCTGGCTCGTTGGAGAAGCTGCGAAGCCAGCCCGAATGCTCGGGATCGGATCCGCGGCCATGCGCGACCAGATAGGAATTGGCCTGGCCGCTCACGAGGTCGACGATGTGGAAGCGCAACGCGCGGGATGCCATGCTGAAATCGGCGATCGCGATCCGGTCGCGCAGCGCGAAGGCGCCGGCATGGGTGTCGAGCATCGCGCGCGCGCGATCGAGCAGGCGCGCATAGGGCTTGTCGGGCACGCCCGGCGTGCGCGCCGATGGTGGCGCCCATGACGAAAGCGGTGCGGCGCCAGTGCCTTTGGCGGCGGTCAGATCTTCGGGTTCGGCACGTGTGACCGATGGCGGCAGGACGGCAATGCCCAGCCCGGTCAACGCAAGCCTTGAAAAGGTGCGGCGGTCCATACGGGAGATATAGTATCAAAATCCCGCTTCGCCAATTCCCGGCCCGGCGACGATGCGCCGGGCCGGGGCTCACCAGAGCCGGTTCGCGGGAACCGTTCCGATCCTAGCGCTCGGCGGCCTCATTGGCGACGGGTGCTTCGGTGTCGCTGCGCGGCAGGCGAGCGGTCAGGCCGGTGGCGTCGGCATCGTCGCGCATCTGCTCGTCATCGGTGAAGGCCGGCGGCGGTGCGGCCGGCGTCACTTCATTGGTCAGATTCTCCGCCGGCGGGGTTTCGTTCACCGGCGTCAGGTCTTCGGGCATTTCGACGACATTATTTTCGAGCGCGGGCGCTTCGGGTTCCTTGCTGCCGCAGGCGGCGAGCGAAAGCGTGGCCGCCGCGGCGGTCAGAAGCAGAACGATACGCATGGTCATTTCCCCTTGGATGCAATGGCGATGGTGGCCGCACGGCGGCTGGATGCCTCGATCTTGCCGGCCAGCAGCTTGTCCCAGCCATAGGGATCGGCGCGGAAGTTCATCGCGCCGTTACCGCTGGCAAAGGCGGTCCAGTACAACAGATAGACCGCCACCTGCTTCGGAAGCTGGACACGCTGGGTCTTGCCCGTGTCGATCGTGGCCTGAATCTGGCCGCCGAACTTCGGATCGTCCTTCATCATCAGTTCGGCCAGCGGAATCGGTTTTTCGAGGCGGACGCAGCCATGGCTGGCGAGGCGATCATAGCTCGAGAATTTCGTGCGCAACGGCGTGTCGTGCAGATAGACCGCGAACGGGTTGTCGAAATCGAATTTGAGCTGGCCCAGCGCGCTGTTCGGCCCCGCCGGCTGGACGATGCGCTCGCCCGTCTGCGGCGTGCCGACGATCTTGTAGCCCTGCCGCAGCAGCGTGGCGCGGCCCTTGGGCCATAGTTCGCGCTTGGCGATCGAACTCGGCACGTTCCAGGGCGGATTGAGCACGATCGAATGGATGCTGGATACGAGCATCGGCGTCTCGTTGCCCGGGCTGCCGGTGACGGCGCGCATCGACGCGACGGGCGCGTCGCCTTCGAACACGGTCAGCACGGCGGCGGCGATATTCACCTGCACGCGATTGACGGGCAATTCTCGCGGCAGCCAGCGCCAGCGCTCCATATTGGCCATGATCGCGGCGATCCGGTCCGCGACCGGCACGTTGAGCGCCGCCAATGTCCGCGCATCGAGCTGGCCAGTGGGGTTGAGGCCGTAACGCCGTTGCGCGCGCTGGATCGCATCGGACAGCTTCTCGGTCGCGGTGACGTTCTTGTCCTCGACCAGCAGCCGTTCGCGCACCGCCGCCGGGGGGGAGGCGGCGACGAGCTTGGGCCAGCCACCGGCGTCGCGGATCTTCTCGTAATTGGAGAGGCCGGCCTTCAGCCCCTCATAGCCGGCATAGGGCGGGGTGAGGTCCGCCGCCCATTGCGGCAGGCGATCGGCCGCTACAGCGGCCGCGAAGGCGGGCAGCGGATCATAGGCGGCGGGGCGCAGCGCCCAGATCTCCAGGAAATCGCCGGTATCGACGCGACCGACATGCAGCGCGCGCGCGCGATCGAGCGCGGCGCGCACCAGCGCTTCGCCGGCCGGTGCCTGCTGTTTCGCGGCGCTCGCCGTCAATCCATGTTCCGCGCCGTCGCCGAGCCAGTCGGTCAGCCAGGCGGCCTGCGCCGGCGACAGGGCCGGCAGCGGCACGACAGGCGCGACGGGCGTCACCGCCGGAGGCGTGACGCGTTGCGCGGCCGGCGCGGCAGGCGGAGCGGGTGGCCCGCCCGGCTGGCCCGGCACAAGCTGGGTCGGCGCCGATTGCGCGAAAACGGGACCCGCCAGCGCGATCGCCGGCAGGATGGCGGTACTCAGGGTACGAAGGACACTATGATTACGCATGGGCGCACAGATAGCGCGTCTCGCGGCCCGATCAAATCGGGATTTGAAGGAAAATCGGTGCAACATGGGCGCCGGGAGGTCCGTGGGCTCTCCCGGCGCGTCGTTCGGGTCAATATCGCGCGCGAATGCTCGCGAACAGGGTACGGCCGGGCTCGGGAAAACCATCGGTCAGCACATAATCGGTGTCGAACAGGTTGCGACCGCCCACGCCCAGCGTGATCTGCGGGGTAATCGCATAGTCGATGCGAAGGCCCGCGGTCACATAGCTGCCGGTATCGTAATAGACGGGCGCGAGGCCATTGGCCGATGCCGGAGTGACGGTGGTGCGGTCCGATGCGAATTCCAGGTTCGGCACGATCTCCAGCCCGCCGAGCGGTTTCCACGACAGCCAGGCGAAGCCCTTGTGATCGGGCACGTCGGTCAGGCGGAACGGCCGGATGAGCCCGCCGGTGGGCGGCGTGCCGACATCGAAGCTGCGATGGATATAGCTGTAGTTGATGCCGATCTGCAGCGCCGGGCTCAGCTCTGCGTCGAGCGCGAGTTCGCCGCCATAATAGTCGGCCGAACCGTAATTTTCGCGGCGGTTGAGATTGGCGGAGGTCCGCACCGAAACCAGCGCGTCGTCGAGCTTGCTGTAGAAGATCGCCGCCGAAGCGCGGACAGCGCCGAACCGATGCTCGCCGCCCAGCTCGATGGTGGTTGCGCGCTCGGGCTTCAGGTCCGGATTGGCTTCGGCCGTGCCGAACTGGCTGCTGAAGCGTTCGAACAAGGTGGGGAAGCGCACGCGTGACGAGATGCTGAGATGCGCCGCCGCGCCGGTGTCCCCACGCCAGTCGAGCCGCCCCTGCGCGTTCCAGGCGCCGGCATTGCGCAGAGGATAGCTGTAGAGGCGGCTGGCGCCGGTCTGGCCCAGCGGCACGCCATATTCCTCGGCGGCATCCAGGTCGCGCCAGTCATAGCTTGCGCCGACGGTCAGGCTGAACGCCTCATTGAACGCATAGCGATTTTCCGCCGCGATGCTCCAGGTCCGTTCGATGCTGGTCTGTTCCGGTTCGGGCACGCTGGCGGGCAAGCCCGGGCGGCTGGTCTGCGATTCATTGTGCTCGTCGCGGCGATAGTGGAAGGCCAGGCTGAATGTGTCGGCCGGGGTCAGCGCCACCGCCAGTTCGGCGGATCCGCCATAGGCATTGTCGTCATAAGGGCTGTCGAACGCGCGCCCCAGAATCTGCGTGGTCTGTGTGCGATCGTCGAACGAACGCAGCATGTTGTCCAGCTTGTTGTAATAGGCGCGCGTCTTCAGCGTCGCCTTGTCGCCGAGCGCGGTGGTCGACAGGAAATAGATGCTTTCGATGTTCCAATAGGGCCATGCCCAGTTGCGCAGGCTGACATTGCTGGTGTCGGTCAGGTGGAGCGGCGCGTTCTTCGAGCCTTCCTGCCGGGTATAGCTGATCGCATATTCGTCGGTGGCATTGGGGGTGAAGCCGATCTTGGCGTTGACGCGCCAATCCTCGGTACGGCTGAAATCGCGCTCGCCGCCATTCTCGTTGACGGTGGGCGTGAAGCCGCCGGCCAGATCCCAATGATCCTGGAAATTGCGCGCGAAGCTGGCCTGCGCGTACCAGCGCTCCTGGCGGGTGCCGACAAGGCCGAACACGGTATAGCCGTTATAGTCGCCGTCGCGGCCGAGGTTGAGCACGCCGCGCGCCTCCGCCTCGAATGGCTTTGTCGGCTTGCGCGTCACCAGATTGACCGCGCCGCCCATCGCACCGGGGCCATCGAGCACCGAGGCATAGCCCTTGGCGACCTGGATCTCGGCGATGTCCGGGGTCAGGAACCGGCCATAATCCAGCCGGTTGTCGGCGGGCAGGTAGACGCGGATGCCGTCGATCGACAGCGGCACCTGGAACCGGTCGAAGCCGCGCACGAACAACAGGCGTTCGTTGCGCGATCCGCCGCTGTTGCCGGCGGTGACGCCGGGGATCAGGTTCGCCGCATCGTCGAGCGAATTGCGGTTGAAGGTCTCGATCGCCTCTTGCCCCAGCGTATGGATGCCGATCGCCGGGCCATCGGGCCGCTGGCCGGTGACGATGATCTGGCCGAGTTCGAAGCTGCCATTCGCGGTCTCCGCCTCGTCCTCGGCGAAGGCCGGCGATGCGAGCAGGGCTGCGGCGCAGCTCGAAACAAACAGGATGGTGCGCATGCGGACTCCCTTTTCGTGGCGTCGATTGCCGACGTTCGGGGCGCCGTATATGGTGAGATATAGTTCGCTGTATATAGCGGAATATCGTGTTCCGATCCGGAGGCTCAAGATCATGAAATCCATGTCGGCGATCGTCACAGCGATGGTGCTCGCCGCAAGCCCGGCCATGGCGCAGAAGGCGGAGCCTTCATGCCCCGCCGATGCAGCGCCGCTGCCCGCCGAGCTCGCCGGCTGGACCGGGCGTGCCGGCCTTGCCGCTGCCGTCGATCCCGCCGCGCTCGATGCGGCGATGCTTGCCATCGGCAAGGGCGTCGATCTGTCGCTCCAGCCGACGCCGAGCGTGCGCTACGCGCTGCGCCCCGAAAATCCGGGCGGTTCGGTCAGCCATGGCGGGCTGGTCGGCTTTGCTGTCGATCGGGCCGGCACCTACCGTGTGGCGATCGGATCGGCGGCCTGGATCGATGTGGTGCGGGCGGGCACCGTGGCGGTGTCGGTCGCCCATGGTCGCGGACCCGCCTGTTCGGGCATCCGCAAGATGGTCGATTTCGCGCTGGAGCCGGGGCTCTATGTGTTGCAGATCGCGGGCAATGGCGGGCCGAGCCTGCCGGTCATGATCGCACGCCTGCCCTGATTGCACAGATGAGCCGCGGGCGAAGGCTGTGGCTGGCGGTCGCCGGGCTGCTGCTCGGCGCAGCCATTGCCGGTCCGGCGGGCTGGCCATGGCCCGAGGGGCGGCCCGCGCCGCGCGTGCCGGCGGATAATAGGATGAGCGCGGCGAAGGTCGAGCTTGGCCGCAGACTGTTCTACGACGCCGATCTTTCGATCGACGGCAGCATGTCGTGCGCGACCTGCCATGTGCAGCGCCGCGCCTTTGCCGACGGCAACGCCACGCATCCGGGCGTCCATGGCGATCCGGGGCGGCGCAACGTGCCCGGCCTCGCCAATATCGCCTGGGCGAAAAGCCTGACCTGGGGCGATCCGCGCGTAAGGACGCTGGAGGCGCAGGTGCTGATCCCGGTGACGGGCCTGTCGCCGGTCGAGATGGGCATGAACGGCAAGGAAGGCGAGATCGCGGCGCGGCTGGGCCGCGACGCCTGCTATGTCCGCATGTTCCGCGCCGCCTTTCCCGAAGCGGACGGGCGCATCGACATGGCGGGCGTGGCGAAGGCGCTGGCGGCGTTCCAGCGCACGATGATCTCCAACCAGTCGCCCTATGATCGATGGCGGAGCGGGCGGCGCGATGCCTTGAGCGAGATCCAGCAGCAGGGGGAAAGGGCGTTCGCCAGGCGCTGCGTCGCCTGTCATGCCGGGCCGGACCTGAGCGATGGCCGGTTCCATCGGATCGAGCCGGAAGCAGACGACCCGTCGGCAGGTGATCCGGGGTTGAGCGAGATCACCGGGCGCGCCGCCGATATCGGCCGTTTCCGTACGCCGGGGCTGCGCAATGTCGCGCTGACCGCCCCCTATCTCCATGACGGCAGTGCATCGACTGTCGCGGCGGCGATCGATCGTCATGCCGATATCGCGCGCCGGCTCTCCGACGGGGATCGGCGGGCGATCGAGGCGTTTCTCGATACGCTGACCGATCGCGTCTTCACCGGCGACCGGCGCCTGTCCCTGCCTCAATCCGCCTGCGGGGTGGAGCTGTGATGTTTCGGGTCCAGCGGAGCCGCGCGCAGCAGCGCCGATAGCTCGGCGAAGGCCTCGCCCGACGCGACGGATTCGAGCTGATGTTCGATCGCGCGATACAGGCGCAGAACCTCCTGGCCGCAGGGCGTGAGCCGCGCGCCGCGATTGCTGGCGCCGCCGGAAATGGTCTCCACCAGCCGTTCGGACCAGCAACGGTTCATCGCGTCGACGAGCAGCCAGGTGCGGCGATAGCTCATGCCCATCGCCTGTCCCGCGCGTGAGATCGATCCTTCGCGTTCGATCGCTTCCAGCAGATCTGCCTTGCCGGGGCCCATCGCGATCTCGTCGCCGCAATAGAGCTGCGCCTTGAGCTTCAGGGGACCGATCTGCATCTGGATTGTCCTGCGTTGCAACGCCGATATCGTGCCGAAGCGTTCCGGATAGCGCGGCTTGCGCCGCAATGAAATCGTTCGCGATCGCGCGTCAGGCGCGGAGCCGCGCGATCACGCCGCGTACATAGTCGCGCATATTCTGCGCCATCGAGATCGATCCGCCGCTCAGCAGCCATTGCAGCCGCAGCCCATCGATGACGGCGGTCATGTTGACCGCCTCCGCCGCGGGATCGAGGTCGGCGCGCAGATCGCCCGTGCGCGCGGCATCGGCAAAGGCGGTTTCCAGCATCGATCGGAACCGCTCGTACCGCGCGACGAAATAGCGGTTCACTTCCGAATCTTCCTGCAGATGCTCGGCCGAAAGCGTCACGTCGAGCGCGGTCAGCAGCGGATCGGCCTCCAGATCGGCGCCGAACTCCGCCATGCGCTCGATCAGCGGCAGGCCCTTCGCGGTCTGCACCTTCTCCAGCGCCTCGTCCTGCTCGCGGTCGCCTTCCGCCACCACGGCGAGCAGCAGATGGTTCTTGCTGGGGAAATGATAGAGCAGGCCGGCATCGGTGAGTTCGGCTTCCTGCGCGATCGCGGCGAGGCTGGCCCCCTTGAAACCCTGTTGCGCGAACAGCCTGCGCGCGGCGGCGAGCACCGCCGCGCGCCGTGCGCGGCCGCGCGACTGGCGGGTGCCGGGCGGGGCGCTGCTCGCAGTCTTGCTCTGCTTTTCGCTCATGGAATTGGCTCTTGCACATATTTCTAGTGACTGCTAGCAATTCAAAAACCTAGTGATCACAAGGAATATGAAGATCACGGGTTGCGGGGCGGATGAGGGGAGGACAGCAATGAACCGGTATCTTCTGTGCGGGACCATGTTGAGTGCGTTCGCCGCCGCGTCCGCTGCGGCGCAGAAGGCGCCTGCGGAAACCGAGGACAGCGCGGGGCTGAGCGAGATCGTCGTCACCGCGCAGAAGCGAAGCGAAAACCTCCAGGACGTGCCGATCGCGATCAGCGCGGTGGGCGGTGACCGGGTCGACGCTCTGCACGCCACCCGTCTGTCGGACCTGACCGGCGTCGCCCCCAATTTCAGCGTCGAGCGCGCCAATGGCGCCGTCTATATCCGGGGTGTCGGCGGCGGCGGGCGCAATATCGGTTTCGGCGGTCGCGCGGGCGTCTATCTCGACGGCGTCTATATCGGCCAGGTGGCCTCGCTCAACCAGACACTGCTGGACATCGACCGGATCGAGGTGCTGCGCGGGCCGCAGGGGCATCTGTTCGGCCGCAATACCGTGTCGGGCGCGGTCAACATCGTCACGCGCGCGCCGTCCAACGATTTCGGCGGCGAGATCAGCGGCGGCATCGGCAACAGCGACTATCGCAGTGTCGGCGTCCAGCTCAACATGCCCGTGGTCGAAGACAAGATCATGGCCAAGGCGTCGTTCGGTTATGAGCGGCGCGACGGCTTCACGCGCAATCTCTTCAACGGGGATCGCACGATCGGATCGCTCGACACCCAATCCTATCGTTTCGGCGTGCGGCTGAAACCGACCGAGCGGCTGACCATCGACCTGAGCGCCGATTATATGCGCGACTTCTCGTTCCGTGGCGGGCCGGAGGCGATTTCGGGACTCACCGGCGGCGGAACGATCGATCCGGGCGCGCCGGCGCCCTTCGAAACCAACACCAACACGCCGCGCTTCAAGCACGCCAAGACCGGCGGCACCTCCGCCAATATCGATTACGAGATCGGCGATCATGTGCTGACCTCGATCACCGCCTTTCGCGACAGCCGTCTCGCGATCCAGGCCGATAACGATTACAGCTCGGCCGATTTCATCCACACGCTGTATGTCGACCGGTTTTCGCAGCTTTCGGAGGAACTGCGCATCGCTTCGCCCACCGACGGGCGGCTGCGCTATGTCGCGGGCGTCTTCTACATGGACGAGACCGCGAAGACGCGGCGCACCGCTTTCTGGGGCGTCGCGGCGGGCGCGCTGGGGCTGGGCATACCACTCAATTCGAGCACGCCGTCCTCCGCCAGGATCGGCACGCGATCGATCGCCGCGTTCGGCTCGATCGATTTCGACCTGTTCGACCAGCTCACGCTCAATCTGGGCGGCCGCTACACGCATGAGCGCCGCAAGATCCTGTTCAATCTCGACGGATCGAACAGCGGCCTGGTCGGCATCGCCATACTCAACAATTTCCGCGACGAGGATACGGAGAACCGCTTCACGCCCAGCCTGGGCGTGACCTTCAAACCCGCCGAAACCGTCAATATCTACGCCAAATACGCGACCGGCTTCAAAAGCGGCGGCTGGAACGTCGATTTCCTCAATCGCAATCAGGTGCGCGACCTGAACGGCGACGGCCGCGCCGATTTCGCCTTCGATACCGAAACCGTCAAATCCTACGAAGTCGGGCTCAAGGCGGAGATGTTCGACCGCAAGCTGCGCACCAATCTCGCGGCCTTCATCGCCGATTACGACAATTACCAGATCAACCGCTTCTATCTGTTCCCCGGCGGGATCACGGTGATCCAGCTCAGCAACGCCGCCAAGGTCCATACCAAGGGCGTGGAGGCGAGCATCGAGGCGGCGCCGGTGCGCGATCTGAAGCTCACCTTCGACGCGGCCTATATGGATGCCAGCTTCAGGTCCTTTCCCGGCGGCGGTGCCGCCGGTGCGGACGCGTCGGGCAATCGCTTGCCCTTTTCCCCCAAATGGTCGGGCAGCGTATCCGCCGAATATGGCATCGCCCTGCCGGGCATGGATTCGCGGCTGTCGCTGTTCGGGCAATATAGCTATCGTTCGCGCACATTCTCGGGTCAGGAGAATCTAGCCAATCAGCGGCTGGAGAACCGCAAGCTCGTCAATGCGCGCATCACCTTCGCGCATATGGGCAGCGGGCTCGAGTTCAGCCTGTGGGGCGTGAACCTCACCAACGATCTCTTCACCGTCAACCGCGCCGCCGATTTCCTCGGCACGCGCTTCGTCGAGCGCGGCGAGCCGCGCACCTATGGTATCGAGGCGAAATACAGATTCTAGAGAATCGGGTGGAGGGCAGGTGAGGCGCAGGGAGATCATCGGCGCGGGGGCGGCGGCGCTGGTTTCGGCGATGCTGCCCGGCGCCGTCAGGGCCGCCACACGCCGGAAACCCAATATCGTGCTGATCCTGGCGGACGATCTCGGCTGGGGCGATCTGGGCAGCTATGGCGCGCGGCTGATCCGCACGCCGGCGCTCGACCGGATGGCGCGCGAGGGCATCCGCCTGACCGATGCCTATGCCTCCGCCAATGTCTGCACGCCATCGCGCGCGGGTCTGCTGACCGGGCGTTATCCGATCCGCACCGGCCTTGCCTATGACGTGATCCGCGCCAGCGACACGATCGGCCTGCCGCCCGGCGAAGTGACGATCGCCGAAATGCTGAAACCCGATTATGCGACCGCGCTGATCGGCAAATGGCATCTCGGCCATGTCGCGCCCTATTGGCCGCCGACCGTGCAGGGTTTCGATCTGTTCTTCGGCCTGCCCTATAGTCACGACATGACGCCGCTCTCGCTGTATGAAGCGCATGCGCCGGGAGTGGAACTGACGCGCGAGGATGTCGATTTCGCACGACTGACCGAGCGCTTCTTCGATCGCGGCTTCCGTTTCATCGAAACGAACCGTGCGAAACCCTTTTTCCTGATGATGGCGCTGACCGCGCCGCATTATCCGCTGGTGCCCAATCCCGATCATGCCGGCCATTCGCCCGCCGCCGCCTATGGTCAGGTGGTGGAGGAGGTCGATGCGGGCGTCGGCCGGCTGTTTGCCCGGCTCGCGCGCCTCGGCATCGATCGCGACACGCTGGTGATCGTGACGTCGGACAACGGCCCCTGGTTCGAGGGATCGTCCGGCCCCTTGCGCGATCGCAAGGGCGGGGGCGGCTGGGACGGTGGCTTCCGCGTGCCCTTTATCGCGCGCCAGCCCGGCAGGATCGCACCGGGACGGACGAGCGCCGCGCTCAGCATGAATATCGATCTGCTGCCGACGCTCGCGGCATGGACGGGCAGGCCGTTGCCGGCCGTCGAACTGGATGGGCGCGATATCGGCGCGCTGCTGCGTTCGGGCGGGCCGTCACCGCATGAAGACCTGTTGCTGTTCGACAATGAGAGCGTGGCGGCGATCCGCACCGCGCACTGGAAATATGTGCGGCGATCTTATTATCGCACGGTCGACCTGCCCTTGTCGGATCATGGCTACGATCTGTTGTTCGATCTGCGCGTCGATCCGGCCGAAACCTATAATGTTTCCAGCCTGCACGCCGATGTGATGGCCGATATGCGCGCGCGCGCGGCGCGCGCCGATGCCCGGTTCGGTGCGTTCGCACGCGGGCCGCGCAAGAAGGTCGGTTAGCGACGCCGATATGCCAGCGCGCGCAACAGGCGATTGTGGAAGGCCTCGTCGATCACGTAGAACCACATGAACGCCATCGAGATCGCACCGCCGAGCAGGGTGGGGACGGTCAACATCAGATGGAACCCCGTCAGCGTCTCGGGCGATTGGCGCGCCGCTGCGACATAGCCGATCAGATCGAGCAGCACGCCGCATAGCGCGATGGCAAGGCCGGTCGCGACTTTCTGGACGAGCGTGACGATGCCGAAGGTCATGCCTTCCGCGCGGATGCCGGTGCGCCATTCGGCGACCTCGACGGTATCCGGGATCAGCGACCAGAGCGTGACCGGGATCGCTGCGCCGCCGAGCCAGGTGAGCGCGAGCAGGACCAGCACGATGGCGGGATCGCCACCGGTATAGGCGATGAACGCCGCCTGGCCAGCACAGGACAGGCCCGATCCCCAGAGCCAGGCGAGGCGCTTGGAGAAGCTCCGGCCCACCCAGCCCCAGACGGGGGTGAGCAGGATCACCGCCGCCACCTGCACCGCCAGCCCATAGCTCGCCAGTTCGGGGCGGCCGACATAATAGGTGAAATAATAGACGATCATCTTGCCGCTGATCACCGTGCCGATGCTCATCGCGGTGATCGCGGCGAGCAGCAGCAGCAGCGGCCTGTTGCAAAGGATCGCGCGCATCAAGGCTGCGATGGGCGGAGCCGCTTGTCCGTCTTCCGCGATCTCGTGCGTCGCCAGCACCATGAAGAGCAGGGCGGCGAAGGCGAGCGCGCCCCAGAGCATCGCGAGCGCGAACCAGCCAAGCGCGGGATCCTGCCAGAGCGCGACGAAGGGCTGGCTCGCCAGCGCGACCGCGAGCGCGGCGGCGGCACCGCCCAGCACCTTGAAGGTGGCGAGCGTGCTGCGCTCGCGCATGCTGGTGGTGAGCGACGCCGAGAGCGAGCCATAGGGGATGGAAACCACCGCATAGGCGGTCCGGAACAGCATCTGCGCGAGCAGCGCGAACCAGATTTCACCGGACAGGCCGAGCAGCGGCTGCGCGAAGACGAGCATGAACGAGAGCGAGAGCGGTGCCGCGCCGATCAGCACCAGCAGGCGATAACGGCCCAGCCGCGATCGGATGCGATTGGCGAACATGCCGACGAGCGGATCGATCAGCCCGTCCCAGATCATCGCCGCGCCGAAGATCAGCCCGGCGGCGGCATTGGGCAGGTGCAATATGTCGGTATAATAGAAAAGCAGGTAGAAGCTGGTGCTCTGCCAGAACAGGTCGGTGCCGAAGCACCCGAGCGCATAGCCCAGCCGCGTGCGCGCGGCGCCGGTCAAGCAAGGCTCCGCTGCAGATCGCGCAAGGGGCGATAGCTGATCCGCGTGAAGCCTTGCGCATTCACAAAGCCGGCGATCTCGGCGTCATGCGCGCAGCCATGATCGGCGACGCGGATATCGGCTTCGCGCAGATCATAGCCGCGCAGTTCAGGGCCATCGATCACGGGATGGATGTTGATTTCGCTGATGCCGGGCGGAAGGTCCGGAAAACGGTCATGGATCACGTCGCGCGTCGCCCGGCCCCATTCGGCGATCAATATATCGGGGAACGCGACGCCGCGCGCGGCCGCCCGGGCGCGGCCGGCATAGCCCAGCCGGGCCTCGTCCTCCGCGCTCGCCATTCTGAGCGGCAGGCGGAAGGTTTCCGCCATTTCCAGATAGATCTCGAACAGGCCGGCATCGAAATGCGTCGCGCCCATATGCGAGTCGAGATGGGTCACGTCGACGCCCCAGTCGAGCGCCTGTTCGATCTGCGCCCGGCATTCGCGGCGGACATCGTCGGGCCGCATGCGCGCATAAAGCTCGGCGACGGTCGCGGGCATATAACCCTCGGCATCGTGCAGCGATGCGGCCCCCGTCAGCGTGCGCCAGCGATAGCCGGGATATTCGGCGGTCAGCGTCAGGTGCACGCCCAGGTCGAGCCCCGCGAACATGCCGACGGCCTCGCGCGCCCAGGGGCACGGCACCATCAGCGTGCCGCTGGTCGCGAGCCCGTCGCGCATCGCCTGCTCGCAGGCCAGATTGGCGGCGTGGCTCGATCCCACATCGTCGCAATTGACGATCAGCAGCCGCGCATCGGCGGCGAAGCCGAGCCGCTGGTGGAGGGGCGGGCGGGCCGTCACCGGAAATCCAGCGCGTGCGCGGCCAGCATCTCGTCGAGCATCGGCACGGCGATATCGATGTCGCCGACCAGCGGATGCGCGAGCAGCGCCTGGAGCGCCACATCGCGCCGACGCGTCACCGCCGCTTCCACCGTCAGCGTCTCATGCGCCTTCACCGCCTGGACGAGCCCGCGAAAGGCGATCGGGATCTCCCCGGCGGGCAGCGGCGCGGCGCCCTGGGCATCGACGCGGCAGGGCAGTTCGACGACGGCATCGTCGGGCAGATCGCGAACCGCGCCGCGATTGAGCGTGCTCATCACGATCTCCCGCCCGCGATCGTTCAGAATGGCGTCGAGCGTGTCGAAGGTGACGCTGCTATAGCCATCGCCGCCCCGGCGCCGCAGCGCTTCGGGTTTCGTGTCCACGCATTGGTCGGCGGCTTCGGCCAGCACTTCCGCCTCGATCTCCGCCACCGCCTGCGCGCGGGTGCGGGGCGCTTCATGCATCGCCGCCACTTCGGCGCGGCGATGGAAATAGAGATCGCCGTATTTCTCGACCGGCAGCGCACCCAGCACCGCCGCCGTGCGCAGCGCGGAGGAGAAAAGCGGGTCTTCGTCGGTGTCGAGCCGGGCGAGCGCGGCGAGCGCGTCCGCCGTCACGTCGCGGCCATGCGCTTCGATCCGATGGATGAAGCCCAGATGGTTGAGGCCGATGCACGCGGTCCGGATATCGCCGAAGCGGGGGGCAAGCAGATGCGCCAGCCGCTGCTGCATGGTCGGGATGCTCGAACACAGGCCCAGCATGCGCGCGTCGCTGTGGTTGAGCACCGCTTCGGTCACCACGCCGCTGGGGTTGGTATAGTTGAGGATGAAGGCGGCCGGCGCGGCATCGGCGATCGTTCGCGCCATCTCGATCATCACCGGAATGGTGCGCAGCGCCTTGAACATGCCGCCGGGGCCCGTCGTTTCCTGGCCGATCACGCCGTAGCGCAGCGGGATCGCCTCGTCGGCGGCGCGCGCGCGCATGCCGCCGACGCGGATCTGCGTCACGACGAAATCGGCGTCGGCGACGGCCGCCCGCAGATCGTTTTCCGCCCGCACCGCGATCCGCGCCCCTCGCGCCGCGATCATCCGCCGCGTCAATCCCGCCATGATTTCCAGCCGATGGGGATCGGTGTCCGTCAGGCCGAGCGCACGGACGGGAAGCGCTTCGGCACGGTCGAGCAAGCCTTCGACGATCTCGGGCGTATAGCTTCCGCCGGCTCCGACGATGCAGATGTTCAGGTCTCTCACGCCGGAACCTCCGTTTTCGTGCCGCTATCCTGTGTTGCGAGCGTTTCGAACAATGCGGCCGGATCACCGCCCCAGGGGCGGGCGGCGAGCAGTACCGCGCCGAGCTCGGGTGAAAGGCGTATACCGGTCATGTCGGCGCGCGGGCAGATCGCCGCCAGTTCTTCGCGGAGCAGGCGCTGGAAGTCCGCCTGGCCTTCCAGGATGGTGCCGCCGCCAAATGCGGTGGCGAAACGCGCTTCGCCGGGCAGGCGGTCGCCCATCACCTTGGCGATCAGCGCATAATCGCGCGCGGCGGCATGGACCATGTCGGTCGCGGCGGGGTCGCCTTGCCGCCATGCGGCGAACACGATGCGCGCCATGCCGGTTCTTCGCGACGCCGCCTCGGGAGAACGCAGGTACCAGGCCGCGAAATCCGGCGCCGCGACGCCGCAATAAGCGAGCACCGCATCGAGAAGCGGGGTGGGCGCCGCGCGGCCGTCGATCATGCGCGCGGCGCGTGCGATCGCCGCGTCGCGGACGTCGTAGATGCGACCGACATCCAGGCTGTCATGGACGGTCTCGCCGCCGGGCTCGGCGCGATAGGCGCTGGTGAGCCCGGTGCCGAGCTGGACGAGCACGAGCCGGGCCTCAGGCGATACGCCGCACAGGGCGACGATGCCGTCATTGACGAGTGTCAGGCGCGATTCCAGGCCGTAGCGACGCGCGATGGTGGAGCGTTGTTCTGCCTGTTCATCGGTGAAATCGACACCCGAAAGCCCAATCGCGACATGTTCGATATCGCCGAGCGTCACGCCCGCATCGCTGCACAGGGTGTCGAGCAGGCCGGTGATTGTCGCGAAGAAGCGTTCGTTCGGTGCGCCGACGATCGCCGCGCCCTGCGCTCTGGCGCGTGCGACGATCCGTCCCTGCCTGTCGCAGATCGCGCCCGCGGTCTTCGCGCCCCCGCAATCCAGGCCGATGATCAAGCTTCCCCTCCCGCGGTATCATTACTTAGTAATCACTAGGTTTTGTGTATAGCAATTTGGGCAGGCGTGACAAGCGCCGATTCCGCGATGTTGAACGGGCATGTCGATACCTGCCACGGCCAGGGCGCTTGGCGGGCATCGGCAGATTTCGCTGGTGGTGCCGGGCGTTCCCGGCAAGCGGTCAGATCGCGGCGAGGAAAGCGGCGAAAAGGGCGGTCACTTCGGCTTCCCGTTCGCGATGCGGCACATGGCCGCAGCCTGCGATGATATGGACGGTCGCCGGGCCGCTCGTCAGCGCGGCGATGCGCTCGGCATGGACCGGCGATCCGAACTCGTCGGCTTCGCCATGGATGGCGAGCGCCGGGCAGGCCGGACGGATCTCGCTGCCGTTGAGCCGCCAATCGGCGAAGACGGGGGAAAGCCAGCTCTGCACCCAGGAATCGAGCACCCAGCGGGCCTTGTCGCCATGATAGCGGGCCAGCCTTTCGATCTGGCCGGGTTCGGCGAAGCCGCGTTCGGCGTCGCGGATGCCCTGGAGTGTGCGATCCTCGACAAAGGCCTGCGCGGATTCAGTGATCAGCGCGTGGCAGGTCTCGCCGAAATCGCTTGCGATCCAGGTCGCCATGCCGCCGCCGACGCTGTGGCCCAGGATCACGAAGTCGTCGATCGCGAGCGCTTCGCGTATCGCCGCGAAACCGCGCTGCGCTTCGGTGCGGATGAAGTCGGTTTCGATCGGGCGGGAATGCGCGTCGGATTGGCCGAAGCCGAGCCGGTCATAGGCGATCACGCGCCGGCCGGTCGCCTGTGCCAGCACGGCCGGAAAATCGCGCCACAGCGCGACGCTACCGAGCGAATCGTGCAGCAGTACGACGGGCGCCGCCCCGTCGTCGCCATCGACAGTCCAGCTTCGCGCGAAGAGTCGCCCCCTTGGCGTTTCGATCCAGTGATCTTGGACGGATGGAGCGGGCAGGGGCATGTCGGGTCCGGGGCAGGCGGGTGATGGCCGGCGACGTGGACCAGCAGGGCCGATGATGCAAGCGCTGCTGGCTCTTGCCCGTCGACGGCGGCACGTTCATGTCTGTCTGGTTCATGGCCTGCTCGAAAGGACAATGATGAGGCGTGCATCGGCCCTTGCCCTGTTGCTCCCTTTTGTCACCGCCGCGGCGGCACAACCGGCGCAATTGCCGTTCGAGCCCGTCCAGAGCGCTTTGTTCGCCATACCGGGAACGCTCGCCAATGCCTGGGCCGATTACGACCGGGACGGCGATCTCGATCTCGCGCTTGTCGGCCAGTCGGGCGCGGTCAGCCTGTATCGCAACGATCGCGGCAGCTTCGTGAGCGTCGGCGAGGCGCTCGGCCTGCCGCTTTCGGGGCCGGAGATGCGATCGGCGAGCTGGGGTGACTATGACGGCGACGGCTGGCCTGATCTGCTGGTCGGCCCCACCGACAAGGATCATTCCTCTCGCCTGTTCCGCAATGTCGGCGGCCGGCGCTTCGCCGATGTGACGGCGGAGACGGGCCTGGCGATTCCGGGCCGCTCGGCGCGTCACACCAACTGGATCGATTTCGACAATGACGGCGATGTCGATCTCTACGCGACCGATCGCGCCGGCGAGAACAGGCTCTACCGCAATGACGGCGGGCGGTTCGCGCTGGTGCCGTCCGATCGCGCGCCGGCGGACATGCGGCCGACGGTGGGGGCGTGCTGGCTCGACTATGACCGCGATGGCGACCTCGATCTGTTCACCGCCAATCAGGCGGGCGCGACCGACGGGCTCTGGCGCAACGATGGCGACCGCTTCGTCGATGTGGCGGCGGTGCTGGGCATGGACAATGCCGGCCGCACCAAGGACGAGGGCGGCGTGGGTTGCGCCGTCGGTGACTTTGATAACGACGGCTATCTGGACCTGTTCGTGCCCAATTACGGCCGCAACGCGCTCTATCGTGGCGGGCCGGGCGGCAGCTTCGCCAATGTCGCGGCGCAGGCCGGGGTGGGTGTCGACAACCATGCGGTCGGCGCCGCCTTCGGCGATTACGACAATGACGGCTGGGCGGATCTGATGGTCACCTCCTATGTCCGCTCGGGCAGCGATCTGCAGCCCAGGGATGCGCTGTTCCGCAATGGCGGCGGTGCCTTCGTCGATCTGCTGGCGAATGGCGGCATCGTCAATGTCGCCGATCATGGCGTGCAATGGGTGGATTATGACCGCGACGGCGCGCTCGATCTTTCCCTCACCGACAGTTTCGGAAAGGAAGGTGGGCATATCCTGTTCCGCAACACGATGCCGGGCGATGCCGCGCGACGCTCATTGAGCGTGCTCGTGCTCGACGCCCGGGGCCGCTACACCCGCGCGGGCGCGGAAGTGCGGCTCTACGATGCGGCCGGCGGGATCCTCGGGACCCGACAGGTGGAGACGGCGGGCGGCTATAGCAGCCAGAGCATGGGGCCGGTCCATTTCGGATTGAAGGCGTCCGATCCGGTGACGGTGGAGGTGAGCTTCATGGCCAAGGGCGGGCGCCGGACCGTGAAGGTCGCGGGCGTCCGCCCCCAGGCCTATGCCGGTCGGTCGCTGGTGGTCCGGCAGCCGGCGCGATAGGCCGGCCAGCGGGAGTCTCCGACAGGTGAAATTCCGGCGAGTGGCCTTTGTTGAAACCGATATTCAAGCCAGCCGGCACTTGAGATAGCGCGGCTCGCCGTCGATGACGAGCGATGCCGCGTCCCCGTCGATGACCAATGCGGCGATCGCCGAAGTATAGCGCCGGCCGATCGAGGACTCGATCTGCGTCAATGCGTAATTGCCTTTGGCCGTGGTCACATCGGCCAGCGTATCGGCATAACGAACTTCGAAGCCCAGATCGTTCGCGCAGCCGTAGATCGCGTCGGGCGGGTCGCGCGCCACGCCGCAGCCCGCAGCGAGCGGTATCAGGCAGAGCGACAGGACGATTGATTTCGGCCCGATCATCCGGCCCGCTCTTGCGGTTGAACGCGCGCCGCATCGATCGCCGCGATCCGGCGCGCATAACCGCTCGCCAGGCGATGATGCCTGTCGACCGCCTCTTCGCAGCCGGCATGTTCGGCGGCGCGCAACTCGTCCTTCCAGCGCCGGACCAGATAGGCCCTGTCGCGATCGCTCATTTTACAGCGGCGCGATGACCAGCGAGACGGCGCGACGATTGCGCGCATAGGACGCCTCGTCCGAACCGAGCGCTTCGGGACGTTCCTTGCCATAGGAAATGGTCGACAGGCGGGCGACGGAAACGCCCTGGCCGGCCAGGAAATTCTTCACGCTGTTCGCGCGGCGCTCGCCCAGCGCCAGATTATATTCGCGGGTGCCGCGTTCGTCGCAATGCCCTTCGATGGTCACGGCGATATTGGGATTGGCCTGGAACCATTGCGCCTGGCGCGCCAGAACCTGCTGCGCGGCCGGGGTCAGTTCGAACCCGTCCAGGTCGAAATAGACGCGGTCGGCGCCGGCCTTCGCGACCAGATCGGCCTGCAGCCGCGCGGTCGGATCGCCTTCCTCCTGCGCCGCCGTATATTCGCTGGCGCCGGGGGCCTGGCTGGCGACGGTTTCGGGTGCGGGCTTTTTCGCACAGCCCGATGCCAGCATTGTTCCAACGAGCAGTGCGGCGGCGATATGTGTCTTCACGTCGGTCCCCAAGATTGAGTGATGTCCGGGGTACGAGCCTAGGCGCTGTCGGTACGGCGGCGTTACTATAGGATTTAAATGCATGGACCCGGCGGCCCGGGGGGCTTAGCCCGGATCCTGCGCGGTGCCGATCTCACCCCCCAGATGTGAAATCGTTCCCAGACATCGCGCGTCCCACCACGACAGCGGACTGCTGTCAGCTCCCGGCATCAGTGCCGCTGTCGTGGACCAGAAGACCTGAAGCTGGAGCACGCGCCCAAGTGGAGATCGGTTTTTCGCACCGGACGCGTTCGAGATGATACTGTCCGGTTCCTATGGACAGATCCAGATGACTCCCGGCTTCGCCACAGACCGTTTTTCGCTCGCGTCGTTCCGCCCGCAATTCGGCCTGAAGGAATTCGCGGCGACGATCCTGATCGTACTCGCCTCGTCGGTCGCCGCGTTCGCGGTGGAACCCGAATATGGAGAGGCAGCGAGCGCGCTGATCTTCATGCTCGGCATCACCCTGGCGGGGGCCTTTTTCGGGCTTGTCGCGGGATTGCTCGCCGCGATCTCCGCTTTTCTCCTCTATAATTTCTATCTGACCGAACCCGTGCTGACGCTGCGCCTGGCGACGGGGCGTGACGTGGCGCCGCTGGTCGTGTTCAATCTCTGCGCGATCGTGACCGGCGTACTCGCCGGCCGGTTGAAGGATCGCGCCCAGGCCGCGAGCCGCAGCAATCGCAATCTCTCCACATTGCTGGGAGCCAGCCAGACGCTGCAGCGTGCGGTTCGGCCGCAGGATGTGGCGGAATCGCTCGACAGGGCGGCCGGACAGCTCGGCCTGGACATTTCCCTGTTCGTCTTACGCGGCGTGGCCCTGATCGCACTCGATGCCGCTGCCGACGAAGATGAACGCCGGGCTTTGGCCGAAACCGCGCTTGCGAGCATGGATGGATATGCGGAGGCCGGGGCATTGGTCGCGCACAGGCTGGATGGCAGCGATGGGATGATGGGGGTGATGACGGTCTCGGCCGGTTCGGAGCGTTTCGACGCGCCGTTTATCGCGGCGCTCGCCAATCTCCTGGCGCTCGCGCTCGAACGCGCGCTGCTCTCCGAACGCATCGCGGAGACCCGCGCGGCGGCGCGCACCGAAGAATTGAAGACCGCCTTGCTGTCGTCGGTCAGCCATGATTTCCGTACGCCATTGACCGCGATCAGCGCATCGGCATCCAGCCTGATCGATTATAGGGACCAGCTCGACGAACCCACATCGCTGCGTTTCCTGCGCGGGATCGTCGACGAATGCGACCGGCTGAACCGCTTCACCGCCAATCTGCTGGAAATGGGCCGGCTGGAAGCGGGGCAGGGCAGCGCCCGGCTGCAATTGCTTTCGGTGGGTGACATGCTGGGCACCGTCATCCATCGCGTGCGCACCCGCGCCGGCGACCGGGAGATCGTGCGAAGGCCGGGCGGCGCCGATCCGCTGGTGAATGCCGATGCGTCGCTCTTCGAACTGGTGCTGATCAATGTGCTCGACAATGCCGTGACGTACAGCGCGGATGGATCGCGGATCGAGGTGGATTGCGTGGAGGAAGACGGATTTTGCAGCATCACCGTGGCCGATCAGGGGCAGGGCATTCCCGATGCCGATCTTGAGCGGGTGTTCGAACGCTTCCACCGCGTCGTCCGGCCCGAACCGTCGCCGCGCGGCAGCGGGCTGGGACTGGCGATCGCGCGCAGCTTCGTCGAGGCATTGGATGGCGAGATCGTCGCGCGTACGCCGGGGATCGGAGCGGTGGGGACGCGGATCGTGATCCGTCTGCCCGTGGTGAAGCCCGGGGAGGTGCCGGCGTGAGTACCACCCGCATCCTGCTTGTCGATGACGAACCGTCCTTGCTCGCCGTGCTCGAACCGGTGCTGGCCGCCGCCGGCTACGCCGTCTCGGTGGCGAGCACGGGCATGAGCGCCCTGGCACAGGTGAACGACGACCGGCCCGATGTGATCCTGCTCGACCTCGGCCTGCCCGATATGGACGGCAAGGATGTGATCCGCAGCCTGCGCGGGCTGGAAGGGGTGCCCATCATCGTCATTTCCGCGCGTCACCAGGAAGCGGAGAAGATCGCCGCGCTCGACGAAGGCGCAGATGATTATGTCGACAAGCCCTTCGAGATCGGCGAACTGATGGCGCGCATCCGCGCCGCGCTGCGCCGCCATTCGCGCCAGCCCGCGACCTTCAGCGCCGGCCCTCTCGCGATCGACTTCGCGACGCGGATCGTGTCGCTCGACGGCGACGTGCTCAAGCTTTCCCCCAAGGAATATGAATTGCTGCGGACGCTGGCGCTGAGCGCGGGGCAGGTGGTGACGCACAAGCGGCTGCTGGCAGCCGGCTGGGGCGCGAGCGCCACCGATACTCAATATCTGCGCGTCTATATCAGCCTGCTCAGGCAGAAGATCGAGGAGGATCCCGCCGATCCGGAGATCCTGCTGACCGAACCGGGCGTGGGCTATCGTCTCGCCGCGCCGGTCGGCTGATATCAGCCTGCGCGGCGCTTGAGCGTTGCAAGGTGCAGATGCGTCGGCATCCCTGCACCTTGGCATGAGGACCGAACTTCGCGCTGGCGAAGCGGCCGGTTGCACGGCAATGGGCTGTGCCGCATCTTGCGCTTCGGGAGGATCGCCATGCAACGCGTCTGTTTCGCCTTCGCCTCGCTGCTTCTCGCCTCCGCCTGGTCGGCCCCGGCCGAGGCGAGCGGCGACTATGGCTGCTATTCGTCGTGGAAGCTGGCGCATCGCGACCTTAGCGGTTGCGACAATATGGCGGCGCTCGGGCCGGGCAACGATACGCGCGTGAACCTGACCCTGTTGATGCAGGATGCGCGTTCGGATGCGGCGCCCAACGCGCCCAACCTGCCGACGCCGGATCCGCTGTTCGAATGGTATGGTTTCCGCAAGAGCCTGGCGCCCCGCGCCGAAGGCGCGGAGGATGCGCGTTATGCCGATGGCGAGGGATCGCGATGCCGCAGCAATCCCACGGGGGCGGCGGGTTTCGAGGCGGCCGTCAACGCCGCCAGGAAGCTTTCCGACGGGGAACGCACGGCGCTGATCGCCGCGCGGCGCGGCTTGCAGCCCGATTGCGCCGGTGCTGGCGGCAGTCGGGCGGCGCTGGCGGGCACGGCGAATGCGCTGCGCTCGCCGCTGGCCGGCGCATTCGGCCATTATCTTCAGGGCGCGGCCGCCTTTTACGATGGAGATTATGACGCGGCGTCGGCCGAATTCCGCGCGCTCGGTTCCGCTGGCCAGCCCTGGCTCAAGGAAACCGCGCGATACATGATCGGCCGTGTCGAGGTGAATCGCGCGCAGATCGGCGCGTTCGACGAATATGGCTATCCGCGCGAGGCCGCGGAGAACGACAGTGCCGCGATCTCGGGCGCCGAGGCGGCGCTGCGTGCCTATCTCAAGGAGTATCCGCGTGGAACCTATGCCCCGTCGGCGCGGGGGCTGTTGCGGCGTGTCTATTGGCTGGGCGGGCAGACCGATCGGCTGACCGCCGAATATGCGGCCGCCTTTGTGCAAAGCCCGGCGGCGCGGGGCATCGACGACGTCACCCTGGCGGAGGAAGTCGACAACAAGCTGCTGTCACAGCTCAAGCCCGGGGCGGTGAAGGATCCGATCCTGCTTGCCACGCTCGATCTCGCCCGCATGCGCGGCGACGCGATCGCGTCCGACGGCATGTGCTGCGGCGGTGCGATCAGCCGTGAGGAACTTGAGGGGCAGCGCACCCTGTTCTCGGGCAAGGCGGCTCTGTTCGATTTCCTGCTGGCCTCTCACGCCTTCCATGTCGCCGGCCAGCCGGATGAGGTGCTGCGCCTGATCCCCGATGCCGCGCGGCAGCAGCGCTTCGGCCCACTCGCCTTCAGCCGTCAGATGCTGCGCGGCATGGCGCTGGAGGCGAAGCGGGATCGCAATGCACGCGGCTTCTGGCTGGAAATGCTGCCGGGCGCGACGCAGCCGCATCAGCGGGCGGCAATCGAACTGGCGCTGGCGATGAACGAGGAGCGCGGGAAGACGCTGGCGCGCGTCTTCGCTGCCGGCTCGCCGGTGCGCAACGCCATGATCCGCGAATTGCTGCTCGCCAATGTCGCCGATGCGGCGTTGCTGCGGCAGCAGGCGAAGGACGCCAATGCGCCCCGGCACGAGCGCGACGTGGCATTGTTCACGCTGCTCTACAAGGGCGTGACGCGTGGCGCCTATCGCGACTTTCTGGGCGATCTCTCGCTGGTGCCGGCCGATGCCAAGGCCGATTCCTATCTTTGGGGTTTTCCCGCCGTCGAACAGCCGCCGCTCGGCATCTTCACGCGTTCGACCGCGCTTGGCGATATCGGCTGCTCGCCGCTTCGCGATACAGCGACGCGGCTGGCCGCCAATCCGCGCGAACCGCGCGGGCTGCTTTGTCTGGCCGATTTCATGCGCGCCAATGGCTTCGACGGCTTCGCGCTCGATAGCGAACGGCCACGCGACGAACTGGCCGGCACCCCGTCGCTGTTCGCCGGCGGGGTGTTCTCGCGGCTGGAGATCTACAAGCGCGTGATCGGGGATCCCAAGGCGGCCGCCGACGACAAGGCCTATGCGCTGTATCGTGCGGTCAATTGCTATGGCCCGTCGGGCAACAACACCTGCGGCGGCACCGAAGTGCCGATCGATCAGCGCAAGGCCTGGTTCCAGCGGCTGAAAAAGGACTATCCGGCATCATCATGGGCGAAGGCGCTGCGCTATTATTGGTAGGCGCGCGCTCTGCTGCCTGATGTCGGCGCTGTCCCCGATGCTCGTTGCGGCATCCGTGCCTGCGGACAGGGTGGATGCGCGGGATCATGACGCCTTCTGGCTCTGGGCCGGCGTGCGGCCGCAGCCGGTGCTCGACCGGGCGAGGCGCGTCTATGTGCTGCAAGGACAGGTCAGCACCCGCGATACCGTCCGGCTGATCGCGCAGCGCCCGGCGATCCCGAGGATCGCCCATGCCGATGTCTGGATCGTCGTTCGCGTCGAAACGCTGCGCTGGCCCCCACAGCTCTACGATCAACTGCTCGTCCAGCTCGAACGCTGGCGTGCGGCCGGCAACAAGGTGGTCGGGATCCAGATCGATTTCGATGCGCGGACGCGGCATCTGGAGGATTATGCCGGTTTCCTCGCCGGATTGCGGGCGCGGCTGCCCGCCGATTGCCGGCTGGGCATCACCGGCCTGCTCGACTGGAGCGCCAATGGCGATCCCGCCGGGTTGGACGCGCTGGCGGGTGTCGTCGATGAGGTGGTTCTGCAAATCTATCAGGGGCGCCGGGTGATCCCGGGCTATGCCGGCTATCTCGCCCGGCTGGACCGCCTGAAGCTGCCCTTTCGCATCGGGCTGCTCCAGAATGGCGAATGGCGGCCACCGCCGGATCTGGAAACCAACCCGAATTTCGGTGGTTATGTCGTGTTCCTGACCAACGATCGCTGAAACGGCGGCCCGGCGGGTTGCCGCCCGAAGGGCCAGCGCTTAATATGGTGTACGATGCGTTCGGCGTATTCTCATTCTTCGCCGGACCGCGCCCGCGAACCGCTTGGGCGGCGGGCGATCGCGTTGCTGCTGGCGTTCGCGATTCACGGTCTTGGCCTGCTGCTGCTGTTCATGCTGGCGCCGCCGCAGCTTTTCGTGCGCAGGGAACCGCCCAAAAGCTTTCAGTTGCAGTCGGTTTCCGAAGGGCCCGAAGCGCCGAAGCAGAGCGAGAAGGGGGAACGCGCCAAGCCCAAGGCAGGCGAGGCCGCGGCGCCGCCACGCCCCGTCCTGCCGGTGCCGCCGCCCGTTATCGCCAAGCCGGTGGAGGAACAGCCGCCACCGCTCGACATGATCGTCCTGAGCAGGAAGGATTTCGCCGCCGCCGACATCTCGAAACTGGCGAAGGCCAATAATGGCGGGGCGGACAGCGGCGCGGGCAAGGACAGCGCGTCCGCGATCGGCCCGGGCGAGGGGCCGGGCGGCGCGCGCCTCTACAATGCCGAATGGTATCGCGAACCGACCGATGCGGAGATCTCCTATTATCTGCCGCCCGGCGGCGCGCGCGTGGGCTGGGCGATGATCGCGTGCCGGACGATACCGGACTATCGTGTCGAGGATTGCCGCCAACTCGGTGAATCGCCGCCCGGATCGGGCCTGTCGCGCGCGCTGCGCCAGGCGGCCTGGCAGTTCCGCGTGAAGCCGCCCCGACTCAACGGCAAGCTGATGGTCGGCGAATGGGTGCGGATCCGCTTCGATTTCACCGAGGGCAAGGTGAAGTGATCGGCAGGTTACTGAAAACTCTCCGTCATCCCCACGCAGGCGTATTGTGGTGTCCGGGATTTTTGCGGGAGGTCTGCGTAGGCCTCATAATTCCACGGAATGTTCCGACAATGCCAGTGCCCAGACATGGTTTGCAGTCGCAGTGCACCTCTCCTCCCCATCGAAGATGGGGAGGGGGACCGCCGACCGCAGGTCGGTGGTGGAGGGGAAATGCGATGGATCATCCAGCACCGTAGCTGCTGGCAATCCTGAGAGAATCCGCTTCAAAGGCAGCGCGAAACGGAGGCATCGTCCTTCCCCTCCACCACGCCGCTTCGCGTCGTGGTCCCCCTCCCCATCTTCGATAGGGAGGAGAATTCTTCCCGCCTCAAGCTTCGAATAAAATCCCGGACACCAGTGCACGCTGGTGGGGATCCATAAACGCAAGCATTGCCGCGACAAACTTCTCCTCTTTATCGAAGATGGGGAGGAGAAAATCGTTTCGGCGCGCATACTGATAAAAATCCCGAACTTCGCTGCGCTTGAACGGGAACAACGATGTGTGAACCCGGGCTCTCCGGTAGCTTGCCGGCTTATCGGCCAGTTCCGAACCGTGTCGATCGTTCCTTGGCCAGTACCGGATAGCCCGCCGAATATTCTCCGCCATATTTCCGTGCGTCGAGCTGCACGGGCACCAGATCGGCACCCTGGAAACGACCGTCACGGAAACGGGCATCGACGATCAGCGATCGCCATGTGGCGGGGCCATAGGCGCCGTCGGCCTTGCGCGTCTGGAAGATGAAATTGCCCAGGCCGTGGAAGATGGGCGCCCCCTTATACTGTTCCATGCCCTGCATCAGCGGCGTGCCGTGCGCGACGAAGGTCGAGGCGCCGGCATCGATGCAGGCGCGCGCAAAACTACGCTGCCATTCGGGCGTATCTGCCTGAACCTTCTCCCAATAATGATTGTGCAGGCAGAAGATCACGGTCGCAGCACTCGACCGGGCGGCGCGGATCGCGTCGAGCGTGCGCACGACGTCGCCGGGATCGAGTTCGCCCGATGCCAGCCGCCGGATCTCGGCGACACCGGGCCTTTCGGCGGTAGCGGCTGCACCGTCGCGGATCGCGCCGGCGGCGGCCGAGACCAGCGCCACACGACCGGCGGGTGTGTTCTGAAAAGCCGCGCGCGACGCGGTCTCTAGGTCGCGTCCGGTGCCGGCATGGACGATCCCGCGCCGGTCGAGCGCATCGATCGCGGTCAATATGCCGCCGCTGCCCAGATCCCAGGCATGATTGTTGGCGGTCGTCACCATCGTGACGCCCATCGTCTTCAGGCAATCGATCACGTCGGGCTTGGCGGCGTGGAGTACTTCGCCCGTGCGGGTCGGCGGCCCGGCGCCGGGGCCGTCGATGGCGGTCTCGAGATCGGTGAAGATCACGTCAGCGCCCGCCATGCGGCGGACGATCGCGTCCATGCCTGGCCAAGGCGGCGCGCAGAGATTCTGCTGGATCAGTGACTGGCCGAGCAGGATGACGCGCATGTCGCGCGGGCGGCGCGCCTGGGCGGCCGGAATACCGAGCACCAGGCCGGCGGCGAGCAGGCTTCGTCGATCGAGCATCATGCCGGATAGTCCCCCAAAACCGCTCTTCTGCAACGGGCATATCCAATCGTGCCGAATGCGGGCAAGGTCATGCCCGATCTGATATGGGTGGATGAAAAGCCGTCATCAGATTTCGCCGTGGCGCCGGATCGTTAAGCCAATAAGCCGAATCGGGGATGGAGGGAAAAATGACGGATTGGCTTTGGGCGCGGTCGCGTGCGGCACGGATGGGCGGCGCACTGATCGGCAGCAGCCTGATCGCACTGGCGATCGCGACGCCGGCCTTTGCGCAGGCGGCCGATCCGGCACCGGCGGAAGAGGCGGCCGAGGAGCCCGTCGATATCGTCGTCACCGGATCGCGCATCCAGCGCCGCGACGCCGAAACCGTCGGCCCGCTGCTGACCCTGACCGCCGACGATATCTCAAAATCGGGCACGGCGTCGCCGGGCGAACTGCTCCAGCGCCTGCCTTCGGCGGGTGTCAGCCTCAATTCCAACGGCACGCAGGGCACCTCCTATGGCGCGGCGTCGATCAATCTCCGCTATCTGGGCGGCGGCGAAGGCAGCGGCAATCGCGTGCTCGTGCTCGTCGACGGCCATCGCTGGGTCGATGCGGTGGGCCAGCGCGGATTTCGCGATTTCGTCGATCTCAACACCATCCCGATGGGCATGATCGACGGCGTCGAAGTGCTGAAGGACGGCGCGTCGGCGATCTATGGCGCCGATGCCATCGCGGGCGTCGTCAACATCAAGACGATCCAGCCTTTCGACGGCATTCGCGGCTCGATCCGCGCAGCGACCACCGACAAGGGTGATGGCGAGGAATATACCGCGATCCTCAATGTCGGGAAGCGCGTGGGCCGCGCCTCGTTCATCCTGTCGGGCAGCTATTTCAAGTCGCAGCCGATCCTGACCAGCGCGCGCGACCTGACGACGCTGTCGCTGGTGCCGGTGACGACGCCGGGGACGAGCCCCAACGGCCTCTACATCCTGCCCGGCCTTGCCAATAACGCCTATTTCGGCACCGCCGCCGGTTTCGGCAGCAGCGCCAGTCCGATCGCCTTCAACGGCGGCGCGGGTTATGGCGCGGGCAGTCTGGCGGACAACAGCTATCATGTCGCGTCGCTGCCCGGCGATTTCTACAACACCCAGGCGCAGGGCATCTATTCCACCGGCCCGTCGGAGCGTTACGGCATCTACGGCCGCTTCGGCTACGAAGTGACCGACGACATCAATTTCCATGTCGAGGGGCTGTACAACCGGCGCAAGTCGAACCAGCTCTTCTCGCCGGTGCTGCTCGATATCGGCGGCACGGCGGGCACGGTGCGGGGCTTCTCCATTCCCAACGGCCACGCCTATAATCCGTTCGGCACGGCGAATGGCGTGCCCGTGGCGAACGCGCTCGCCTTCGCCGCCAATTCAGCCTTCCGTATCCGCAAGGTGATGAGCGATGTCGGCAATCGCGACAATCGCCAGGATGTGGAGACGGTGCGTATCGCCGCCGGGCTCGACGGCGGGTTCGAGCTGTTCGGCAATCGCTGGAGCTGGGACATGTTCGGCAGCTATGCCAAGAACAAGATCAACTCGATCGCGCTCAACGGCATCAACTACGACAATCTGTTCCTGGGGCTCGGCAGTCCCGCCGCCTGCGCGGCGGTGGCCGGCTGCGTGCCCGTCAACCTGTTCGGCCCGATGACCGAGCAGCAGGCGGCGTTCATCCGCTTCACCACGCGCGAGTCCAATTATACCGAACTGTGGAACGCGTCCGTCAACGCCACGGGCAGCCTGTTCGCGCTGCCGGCGGGCGATGTCGCGCTCGCGGTCGGCTACGAATATCGACGCAACAAGGGCGTCGACAATCCCGATCCGATCGCCAACGCCGCGCCGACCTATCTGAACGGATCGCTCTACACCAAGACGACGGCGCAGACGCGTACGGCGACCTCGGGCAGCTACGACCTGCATGAAGTCTATGGCGAATTGTCGATCCCGCTGCTCAAGGATTCCGCGCTCGGCAAGGCGCTCGATCTGAGCCTCGCCGCGCGCTATTCGGATTATTCGACGGTCGGCGGCAAGGCGACCTTCAAGGCGGGGGCGGGTTATCGTCCGTTCGACGGGCTGCTGATCCGGGGCACCTATGCCCAGGGCTTCCGGGCGCCCTCCATCCTCGAACTCTATCAGGGCGCCCGCCAGACCAGCTTCCACGGCACCGATCCCTGCAACGGCGGTGCAGCCGCCAATGCGGGCAAGCCCGGCTGCGCGGGCGTGCCGGCGGGCTATAACCAGATCAACTATAATCTGAACGGGCTGATCCCCGGCGTCATCAGCGGCAACACCGCGCTGAAGCCCGAAACATCGGACAGCATCAGCGTTGGCGTGGCCATCACGCCGCTTTCCGGCCTGTCGCTGACCGTCGATTACTACAAGATCAAGATCAAGGACGCGATCGCCGCCCAGTCCGCGACGCAGATCCTGCAGCTTTGCGCGCTCCGGTCCGGCGTGTTCTGCGATCTGGTGAAGCGCGACGCGAGCACCGGCGCGATCCTGGAACTGCTCCAGGGCGCGCAGAACCTCAATTCGATCAGCACCGATGGCGTGGACGCCACGCTGCGCTACGATTTCCGCACCGATATCGGCAAGTTCGGCGCGGTGCTCGACGCATCCTATCTCGGATCCTTCCGCACCGTCTCGCCCGATCCGGCGACGGGGGCCACGATCATCGACGATCGCGCCGGCAAGGGCGATCAGCCGCGCTCCACCTATCCGCGCTGGAAGGGGCAGGCATCGCTGAGCTGGGCGGGCGAGGCGGTCGATGCGGTGCTGCGCGCCCGCTATATCGGCAAGACCACCGATATCGTGAACACGGTCAAGAACGCGCGCACCAGTGCGGTCACCTATATCGACGCGGAAATGGGCTTCGACGTGGAGGACGGGCGTGCCCGTTTCGGCATCGGCGTCAACAATCTGTTCGATCGCGCGCCGCCCGCATCCTATGCCAATGCGCCGATCAACTACGATATCTACACCTATGACGCGCGCGGCCGGTTCCTCTACGCCCGTTTCTCGGTGAAGATGTAGGATCGACCGGGGCGGGCGGAGACAGGCGCATGGACGATCAACCGGCGGTCGGGCGGCGGAGCTGGCTCGATCGCGTGGAGCGGCTGGGCAACGCATTGCCCGATCCCGCCTTCATCTTCGTCGCGCTGATCGTGGTGGTGATGGCGGTTTCCGCGATCGCGGCGGCGGCGGGCTGGTCCGCGATCAATCCGGCGACGGGCGAGCGGATCGCGGTGGAAAGCCTGTTCTCGGCGGACAATCTGCGCAAGCTGCTCGTCGAGATGCCCAAGACGCTCGCCGCCTTCCCGCCGCTCGGTTTCGTGCTGGTGGTGATGCTCGGCGCTGCGGTTGCGGAACGGGCCGGGCTCTTTACCGTGCTGATCGGGCGCGCGGTCCGCAACCTGCCGGTGCGCTGGCTGACCCCTTGCACCTATTTCATCGGACTGATGTCGCACCATGCCGGGGACGCGCCCTATGTCGTGCTGATCCCGCTGGCCGCGATCGTCTATGCGGAGGCGGGCCGCCATCCGCTCGCCGGGATCGCGGCGGCCTATGCCGGCATTTCGGGCGCCTTTGCCGGCAATGTCCTGCCCGGCCAGTTCGATGTGCTGATCCTCGGCATCACGCAGGCGGCGGCGCATCTGCTGGTTCCCGGCCATGTCCTCAATCCGCTCGGCAACTGGTGGTTTACTGCTGCGCTCGGCCTGATCGTGCTGCCGATCGTCTGGTTGGTGTGCGACCGGCTCGTCGAGCCTAGGCTGGCGCGCTGGCAGGCCGATGGCCCCGATGCCGGGCTCGCGGCCCCGGTGGGCGAACTGCATGTGTCGCAGCGCCGGGGATTGCGCCGGGCCGGCCTGGCGGCGCTGGTGGTGGTGGCGCTGTTCGCCGCGCTCACGCTGACGCCCGGCTTTCATCCCTTGATCGACGATGGCGCGCAGGGCGCCGCGCGGCTCACGCCCTTTTACGGCGCGCTGATCGCGGCCTTCTTCCTGCTCTTCCTCGCTTGCGGTTGGGCCTATGGCGCGGCGGCGGGCACGATCGCGTCGCACCGCGATGTCGTCGCGATGATGGGGCAGGGGATGCGCGATCTTGCTCCCTATATCGTCATCGTCTTTTTCGCCGCGCATTTCGTCGCGCTCTTCGCCTGGTCCGGGCTCGGCCCCGTCATGGCGATCAAGGGCGCCGAACTGCTGCGCGGGCTGGCCTTGCCGGTGCCGCTGCTGCTGATCGTGCTGCTGCTGATGTCGTCGGTCTTCGATCTGCTGATCGGTTCGGCAAGCGCCAAATGGAGCGTGATGGCGCCGATCGCGGTGCCGATGCTGATGCTGCTCGGCGTCTCCCCCGAAATGACGACGGCGGCGTACCGGATGGGGGATTCGATCTTCAACATCGTGACGCCGGTCGCGTCCAATTTCGTGCTGGTGCTGGTGATGTGCCAGCGCTGGGTGAAGGGCTTCGGCGTCGGATCGCTGATCGCGATGATGCTGCCCTTCTCGATCGCGATCGGGATTACCGGACTGGTGCTCGTCGCGGGCTGGGTGACGCTCGATCTGCCCGTGGGGCCGGGGGCGCCGGCGCGCTATGTCGTGGCGGCGGCGCAATGAACGATATGCCCGCATCGATCGCCGATGCGATGGTGCCGATGCGCGACGGCGTGCGGCTGGCCACCGACATCTATCTGCCGCCCGACTGGCAGGAGGGGGATCGTCTCCCCGTGCTGCTGGAGCGGACACCTTATGACAAGCGCGGATCGAACCATGGCGATTTCACCCGCGACGACCCCAGGCTGCGCAGCAAGCCGGAGATCGCGTGCTGGTTCGCCGATGCAGGCTATGTCTTCGTCCTGCAGGATTGCAGGGGGCGCTATGGTTCCGAAGGCGTCTTCACCAAATATCTGAACGAGGCGGAGGATGGCGCGGATACGCTCGCCTGGCTGCTTCAACAGCCTTGGTGCGACGGGCGCGTCGGCACGATGGGCCTGTCCTATGGCGCGCATGTCCAGAGCGCGCTCGCCTGTCTCGATCCGCCGGGGCTGGCCGCGATGTTCCTCGATTCCGGCGGCTTTTCGAGCGCCTATCACGGCGGTGCGCGCCAGGGCGGGGCGTTCGAACTGAAGCAGCTCACCTGGGCGCGGAAACACGCCCTGCTCGCGCCGGAGAGCGCGGCCGATCCCACGCGCCGCGCCGCGCTGGAAGCCGAGGATATCGGTGCCTGGACGCGCCGGCGCTGGCGCCGCGGCTATTCCCCGCTTGTTGCCGCGCCGGAATATGAGGCGTTCATCCTCGAACAATGGGACAATGACCGGCTGAGCGATTTCTGGAAGCAGATCGGTATCTATGCGCGCGGCTATTACAGCCGCTACGCCGATGTGCCGATGGTCCATATGGCGAGCTGGTACGATCCTTATTCGCAGACCGCGATCGACAATTTCACGGGGCTGGCGCCGATCAAGCGCGGCCCGGTGAAACTCGTGCTCGGCCCCTGGACGCATGGCCAGCGATCGGTGACCCATGCCGGCGACGTCGATTTCGGGCCGGAAGCGACGCTCGACGGCCATGTCGGCGCCGATTATTTCACGCTTCGCCGCGACTGGTTCGACCGCCATCTGCGCGGCCGTGACATTGCGGAGCCGTTGCCCGCGCCGGTGCGGATCTTCGTGATGGGCGGCGGCAGCGGGCGGCGCAACGGCGATGGCCGGCTCGACCATGGCGGGCGCTGGCGCGACGAACAGGCATGGCCGATCGCGCGCACCGTGCCGACGATGCTCCATCTCCATGGGGACGGCATGTTGCGGCCGGACGCGCCGGAAACCGGCTCGTCTCCGCTCGCCTATGATTTCGATCCGGCCGATCCCGTGCCTACGATCGGCGGCGCGATCGCATCGGGTGCGCCATTGATGTTCGCCGGCGCTTATGACCAGCGCGAGACCGCCGATCTCTACGGTGCGACGAAACCGGGCCGGGCGCTGGCCGATCGGGCGGATGTGCTGGTGTTCGAAACGTCGCCGCTCGATGCCGATGTCGAACTGACCGGCAGCGTCGTCGCGCATCTTCATGTCGCGTCCTCGGCGGTCGATACCGATTTCACGATCAAGCTGGTCGATGTTCATCCACCGAGCGCGGATTATCCGCAGGGCTATGCGATGAACCTGGCGCATGGCATCCTGCGTGCGCGATTCCGCAATGGCTTCGAAACGCCCGAGCCGATGGAGCCCGGCAGTGTCTATATGCTCAGCATCCCGACCTTCCCGACGAGCAATCTCTTCCTGGCCGGCCATCGTATCCGGATCGAGGTGTCGAGCAGCAATTTCCCGCATTTCGACGTCAATCCGAACAGCGACTGGCGCGTGCCGGGCGCGCCGCCGCAAGTGGCGCGCAACAGCGTCCATGTCGATCGGGATCACCCCTCTCATGTCGTGCTGCCCGTCATTCCCTGAGCCGATGTCATGACGGCGGCACGGCGATCGGCCGCTTCATTGGGCGTGCGCGCGCTCGGCACCTTTGCGGAGGTGATCCGCACGGGGTCCGCCACCGTCGCGGGCCGCAATCTCGGCATGACCCAGCCGGCGGTCAGCCGGATCATCGCGCAGCTCGAGGCGAATGTCGGCTTCGAGCTTTTCTATCGCGATCGCGGCCGGCTGATCGCCACCAAGGACGGGCTGGCGCTCGCCGAAGAGGTCGAACTGGCATTGGCGGGGCTGCGCCGTGTCGACAGCCTGGTCAGCGATATCGCGACATCGGCGGTCGGTGAATTGCGCGTCGTGGCGCCGCCCAGCTTCGCTGAAGGGTTGCTACCGGAGATCGTCGCCGCCTTTCTCGAACGTTTTCCCGGCGTGCGTTTCAGCCTGGATTCGCGGACGACCGAAACCGCCAAGGCGATGATCGCCACGCGCGTCGTCGATTGCGGCTTCATGAAGCTGCCCGTCGACGACAGCGATCTGCGCTGCGAACCGCTGATGGCCAATGGCTCGGTCTGCGTGCTCGCCGCCGATCATCCGCTGGCGCGCCACGCCACGCTGACGCCCGAATTGCTGGCGGATCAGCCGCTGATCCTGCTCGGTTCGGGCCGGCAATGGCGCGTGCAGGTGGACGCGGCCTTTGCCGCATATCGGCTGCGTCCGCGCGTCGGAATCGAAACCCACACCCATGGCTCCGCCTGCGCGCTGGCGGCACGCGGCGTCGGCATCGCGATCGTCAACGAACGGCTGGCGCGCAGCTATCTGCGTGATCCGCTCGTCGCGCGGCCGTTCACGCCACCGATCATGCATGAATATGCCTTCGTCACCTCGGCGCTGTCGCAGCCTTCAAGACTGGCGCGCGAATTCCACGATCAGGCGCGCGCGCTTCTCGCAGGTCAGGACTGATCTTCAGCCACGGGTGAGCAGGTCGGCGACAAGCGCGATCTCGTCTTCGCTGTTGTAGAGATGCGGCGAGAAGCGGATGAGCGGCTGGCCATCGGCTTCGTTCTGCGCGGTGGCGATCTTCGCGCTGCTCCACAGTCGGGCGCGCATGGCTGTGACATCCTTGCCCGGAAAGGCGACGGTGATCACGGGGCCGGACAGGTCGGGATGCGCCGCGCCGACGATCCTGGCGCCGGGCACGCGCGACAAGGCCGTCCGCATCGTCCTGGCGACATGGCGCACGCCGCCTTCGATCATGGTTTCGCCGATCCCGTCCATCATATCGAGCGCGGTTTCGATGGCCTCCAGCTTGGGATCGTCGCGCTGGCCGAGGATCTCGTATTTTTGCGCGGTTTCCAGATTCTTCGGGTCGGTCAGCCAATAGCCATGGCTCAGCATCAACGGATTGAGTTCGGCCTGCCGATCGCGTTTCACATAGAGCACGCCGCCTTCGAGCGGGCCGAGCAGCCATTTATGCGTGCTTGCCGAATAGGAATCGACGCCGAGCGCCGTCATGTCGAGCCTGAGCCAGCCAAACGTCTGCGCGCCATCGACATGAAGCCATGCGCCGGCCTTTCGGGCCAGCGCCGCGATGTCAGCGATCGGATAGGCGAGGCCGGTGACGTTGGTGATATGCGACAGGAACACGGCGCGCGTTCCCGGTGTGATCGCCGCGGCGAACGCATCGACGATCTGCTGCGGAGAGGTCGCTTCGACAGGCACGGGCAATACAACGAGTTCCAGCCCCTCGCGCCGTGCGCGCAGCCGCCAGGTATCGAGTGTCGATTGATGGTTGTGCGCGGTCAGTACGACACGGTCGCCGCGCTTCAGGTCCAGCCCCAGCACCGCGACGCTGTTCGCCTCGCTTGCGTTGCGGACAAGCGCGATCTCCTCGGCCCTGGCGCCAATCCGCGCCGCCAGCCGGGCGCGCAGCCGGTCCGCGATCAGCGGATAACGTTCGCGGAATTCGCGCGACGGATTGTCCTGAAAGGCGGCGTTTCCGCGCGCCTGCACATCCGCGACCTTGCGAAAGCTCGGGCCGATATTGGCGGCATTGAAATAACGGATATCGGGGGCGAGCAGCAATTGCGCGCGCAACGCGGCAGGGGTGAAACCGGGCTTCGCGGCCTGAACCATCGGCGAAGACAAGCTGGGCGCGGTCGACAGGGCGGGCGCCGCCGACAGGGCGAACGGGGCCAGCGTGGCGCCGTGCAGCATGTCCCGCCGCGAAATGCCGCCGGTTCCCGTCGATCCCATGCCATCTGCCCCCGATTGCCCGTTCGGGGGGCAGCCTATCGCATGGGGGGCGGTACGGATAGGGTGATGCGGTCGCCATCGGTCGCGGTTCGCAGTGCGCCGATCTCCGCCAGGTCGTTGGAAACAGGCAGGGCGGGCGCATCCTCATCGACCGCCAGCACGCCGCGCCGCGCAAGCCGATCCCCCCAATCCGCGCGCGCGGTCAGCGATGCGGTCACGGGCGCGAGCAACAGGCTGAAGACGATCGGCAGCAGCCAGGGCGTGGAGCCGCCGGCAATCAGGATCATCGCCAGGAAGGCCAGGCCGATACCGACATGATAGCGATAATCATTGAGGGCCTGGCGGAGCGGAATGCCGTGCGCGTCGCGCCGTTGCGGCCGCCAGCCGCTCGGCCTGCCGCGCAATATGTCGAACACCGCGATCGTCTGGCTGATCATGGTGACCGGCGCGACCAGCATCGCAAGCGGCACTTCGAGCATCATGCTGCGCAGCACGCTGCGCGTGCCGCCCAGCTTGTCGCGCTGTTCGCGGTCGATGGCGATCCATGCGAGCGACAGCAGCTTGGGGCCGAACAGCAGCGAAAGCGTCAGCATGATCGGCCAGAGCGACGGCGCGAAGGATGATGCATCGACCAGGCCCGCGCCCTGGAGCAGCGCCACCAGCGCCAGCATCAGCCAGAGCGGCGATGCGAGATAGGCGGAAGCGCCCATCAGCAACTGCAGCCGGTTGATCCAGTGGAAACCGGCGGCGGCGAGCAGGCGGATATGCTGGAGATTGCCCTGGCACCAGCGACGATCCCGCACCGCATGGTCGTTCAATGTCGGCGGAAATTCCTCATGACTGCCCTCGATCGACACCATATGGACCGCCCAGCCGCGCCGGCGCAGCAGGCCCGCCTCGACCATGTCGTGGCTCATGATGTGTCCACCGAACGGTTCGCGCCCCGCCAGTTCGGGCAGGCCGCAGCTTTCGGCGAATGCCTTGACGCGGATGATTGCGTTGTGCCCCCAGAATGTGGCCTCCGCGCCCGACCACCAGACCAGTCCGGCCGTCGAAATCGGGCCATAGGCGGCCGCGGCGAACTGCTGCCAGCGTGCGAAGATCGTGCGGCCGCCGACGACGCTCGGCACGGTCTGGATCAGCGCGATGCCGGGGCTGCGGTCCATCACGCCCGCCAGCCGCGCCATCACTTCGCCGCGCATCAGGCTGTCGGCATCGAGCACGACCATATAATCATATGCACCGCCGAAGCGGCGGACCCATTCGGCGATATTGCCGGGCTTGCGTGCTAGATTCTGCGATCGGCGGCGGTAATAGACGGGCAGAGGGCAGGCATCGCGTAGCGCGAGATAGGCTGCATGTTCGGCCTCGGCCGCGTCCGCGCCGGAATCGCTCAGCAGGAAGATGTCGAACTGGCGCGCGACGCCGGCTTCCGCCAGCGTCTTGGCCATGGTGTGCACGCGCGCCGCGATCGGCCCCATATCCTCGTGATAGATGGGGACGAGCACGGCGGTCCGCCGACGTGGGATGGCGGTCGGCCATGCCGAGAAATGCGGTTGGGCACGCCCCGCCAGCAGCACGCAGAAGCCGATCACGGCGTTCACGAAACCCAGCGCGATCCAGCAGAACAGGCTGAGCGTGAGCAGGAACAGTGCGCCGTCGAGCAGGCCCGGCAGCCTGAGCCCGGCGAGCGGGCGCATCATCTCGGTTGCCGCGAACATGCCGAGCGCGAGGGTGGCGACGACCACCAGGATCCGGCGCTCGATCATGTCGTCGGGCGTGGTCACCACCCGGCGGCCGGGGCGGGGGGCCTCCCGGAAGGACTGGACGGGCATTTCGATCGGGGCTTCGGCGGGAAGGCCGTCGGCAACGCCTGCCGGCCGGATGGGCGCCAGCATATCCGCCGGCAAGCGTGGGTGTGGGGAACCGTCCGGCAATGTGCGACCTGTTTGGCTGTTTTTACGGCAGTTCGTCCCTTTCCGCTGGAAAGGGGCGATGTCGGCTCAGAACTGCCGGGCCGGTGGAGCGTTCCGGAAGGCCGCCCCGTTTTTTGAACGTTTCAGCCGAGCAGATAGAGCCAAGTCTCTGTAAGTGACTGATTTTGCATATCCAATATCGCGCGCACGTCCAGCGGCTGCTCGCCGTCCCGTTGGATATCCAGGATGAGCCGCCAAAGATTGGCCTGGCCGTCGACCGGATAGCAACCCTGGTTGACCACGCGGCCGCCGTTCACGCTCGCGCGCGGCGCGACCGGGGATTTATGGGTCAGGCCGGCGAACCGGTCGCCCGCGAAATCGACGACGAACTTGACGATATCGGGCGAGGGTTGCTTGCCGGGAATATTGCCCTCGCCGATACGGCAGGCGACTGCGCGGGCGACCGCCAAAGGCTCCGGTTCGCCGCCGATCCAGCGCATCCGATAGTCATGAACCAGCCGATCGCCGGCGCGGGGCGCTCGTTCTGGCGTCCAGAATGCAACGACATTGTCCGCATATTCTGTGCTGGTCGGAAACTCGTAGAGCGTCACCGCGCCCTTGCCCCAGTCGCCTTCGGGCTCGATCCACAGGCTCGGGCGCTTTTCGTAGAAGACGCCGTCATCCTGATAATGGCCGAAATCGCGGTCGCGCTGCATCAGGCCGAAGCCCTTGGGGCGGGCATCGATGAAGCTGCTCGTGCGCGGACGCGGCGGGTTGGCGAGCGGCCGCCAGATCCGTTCGCCCGTGCCCGTGCGGATCGCGAGACCATCGGAGTCATGGATTTCCGGCCGCCAGTCGCGGGCCGGTCCACGATCGCCCTCGCCATACCAGTACATGCTGGTGAGCGGCGCGATGCCCAGGCGCTCGACCGATCGGCGCATATGAAGCACCGAACTCACCGACTGAACGGTTTCCTCGGCGCGCCGTTCGCTGACGATCCGGAAAGCGCCCGTCATGCTGGGCCCGTCGAGCAGCGCATAGACGGTGACGGCGCCGTCCCTGCCGCGTTCCAGCCAGACATGCGTGAAGACCGGGAATTCTTCCGGTGCATTGGCGCCCGTATTCACCGCCACTCCGCGGGCGGACAGGCCATATTGCGCAAGCGGTCCGGCCGCGCGGAAATAGGATGCTCCCTGGAACGCCAGCCAGTCGCCGCGCCCGCCGGGGTTCATGACGCGGAAGCCCGAAAAACCGCCGCCTTTGCCGATCGCCGCCATCGGATGATCGGCCGGATGGCGATACAGCGCCGGATCATAGGCGAAGGGACGGGCGATGCCGTTCTCGACCACCGCAATGGAAACGGGATGGCGCGCGGTTCTCGTCAACGGGAAGAAGCGGACGCCGCCATCGCCCCACAAGGTGCGGTCCGGCCGGTATTCGACGTCATTCGCGGCGTCATAGCCCATCTTGTCGAGCAGCGCGCCGGCATCGGCGGGCGGGCGCCACGCCTGGCGATGCAGTGCGAGCGCGCGGCGCTGGAGCAGTTCCCACGAAAAAGCCTCTCCGCGTCCGGCGGCCGCGTGCAAGGGCGCCAGCCGCGCCAGCGCCGCCATTCCCACCAACCCCGCAATCGCTTCGCGCCGTGTCGTCATTCATCGCCTCGATTATGGGCACATAACGATATGGAAGCTGAACGGCTCCCGAGCGGGGCGATGGGAGAGTCTGTTTGCAAAATGCGCCGATGCCTGTGGAGGGCGGTGCGGCTCTGGAAATGTGCTCTTCCGCACATTTCCAAACAGACTCTCAGATGATTCCGATCGCATCGGGCGGCACAGTCGCGTTCCAAAATGGTCGTTATTTAGAGTTGCGTAACGTTGATTCGGCAATCTCATTTCAAAGAGGTGCCATTGACCCAGCTCGACGCCAAAGCCGAAACAATCGGCACCCGCCCGCAGCGCATCGATTGCCGCAACCGCGATCGCGTCGCCGATATCCTTATACCTTTCGCGCATGTCGCTTATCAGGCGCTGATCACGACCGACGCGGCCGGCCGCATCACCTTCTGGAATCACGGCGCGGAGAAGATGTTCGGTTATGACAGCACCGAAGTCGAAGGGCAGTTGATCGAACTCATCGTGCCGGAACGTTTCCGCACCGCGCATCGTGAGGGCATGGCGCGGGTGGCGGCAGGCGCGCCGTCGCAGATGACGGGCCGGCCGATCGAAGTGATCGCCGTCCGTCGCGACGGTACCGAATTTCCTGCCGAAATGTCGCTGTCGATCTGGGTGGGGCCGCTGGGTCTCGGCATCGGCGCACAGTTGCAGGACATATCGGAACGGCGCGCGCGTGAGGAACGGCTCCACCATCTTGCGACGCATGACGATCTGACGGGCCTGCTCAATCGGAACAGCTTCAGGCTGCGGATCGAAGGGCAACTCGAGAAGACCGGCGTGGCGACGGTGCTCGTCGTCGACCTGGACGATTTCAAGGGCGTCAATGACGGGCTGGGCCATGCGGTCGGCGATACGCTGCTGCAGGCGCTCGCGCTCCGCCTGTCGGCGTCGATCGCATCCGACGAAGCCCTGGCAAGGCTGGGTGGCGACGAGTTTGCCATCTTGTTGTCGGAGACGCAGGATCCCTGCGGTGTCGGCTTGCGGGCGCAGGTGCTGATCGATCTGATCAGCCGTCCCTTTTCCGTCTGTGGGCATCAGCTTCACGTGTCCGGCAGCGTCGGGATCGCGATGGCGCCACTCCATGCCCGCGACGCCGAGGAACTGGTGGTGCGCGCCGATCTTGCCCTATTTCGGGCGAAGCATGATGGCGGGCGCCGCTATCGGCTGTTCGATACCGGCATGGAACGGCAGCTTTCCGCGACCCGCGCTTTCCAGGACGAGTTGCGCGACGCCTTCAAGGGGCGCCAGTTCGAACTCCACTTCCAGCCGCAGATCGGTCTGGCCGATCGCCGACTGATCGGTGCGGAGGCATTGCTGCGCTGGCGGCATCCGACGCGCGGGCTGCTCTATCCGCAATCCTTCCTGTCGGTACTCGAAACCCATGCTCTCGCCGTCGAGGTCGGGTCGTGGGTGATCGACGAGGCATGTCGCTGCCTTGCCTCATGGCGCCGGATGGGGATTCCCGCGCGCCGCATCAGCGTCAACCTGTTCGCGGCGCAGCTTCGTGCCGGTCCGCTGGTCGACGTGATCAACGATGCCCTGACGCGCCATGAACTGGCGCCCGAGGATCTGGAGCTGGAAATCACGGAAACCATTGCGCTTCGCCATGATTCCCGGATGCTGGAACCCCTGCGGGAAATCCATGCGCGCGGTGTCGGCATCGCGTTCGACGATTTCGGGACCGGCTTCGCATCGCTCAGCACCCTGAAGGATTTTCCGCTGACGAGCCTCAAGGTCGATCGCAGTTTCGTGCAGGATCTGGGCACAGACCCGCACAGCGCGGCGATCGTGAAGGGGGTTGTGACGATCGGCCACAGCCTGGGGCTGAACGTGATCGCGGAAGGGATCGAGACCGCCGATCAGGAAGCGTTGTTGCGCGAATGGTCGTGCGATGCCGGGCAAGGCTATCACTATGCGCGCGCCATTCCGTCGAACGAATTCGTCGCGATGTTCGCAGGCGACCGTGTCGCCGCGACCGGGCATCGGTGAGCGCAACCGAACCGGCCACATCCGATGGTCCAGTATATTGACAAGGGCCCGGATTGGGTGATGATGGCCGACGCAGCAAAGTCTGGGATGTCTGCGCGCCGGCCATCTGCGGGTATCTCTACTCGCCACGGATTGAAAATCCGTGGGCCGGCTATGACATCGCCGTTGATCGGTACCCACATATTTTCGACCAATGGCGTTTGTCGATGCGCCCTTCGCGATATGGCGCCCCCAGATCCCCGAAGCTGCGCCTGATCTGTCGTCGGCCCTTGTCCTTTGTGCCGCGATGACGGCATGAGCATCGGCACGAGACTGGATGACGAGGGGGCGGTGATGACGAGACTGGAAGCGAGCGGGGGCCTGATCGCGGTGGCCGCTGTTCTTGCGCTGGCGGCGCCGGCCCAGGCCGCGTGCGGCACCGCCGGGCAAGCGGGCGTCGCGGCGACGCGCACTGCCCCGCGCGAGGTCACCATCACGCGCGACAGCTGGGGCATCGCGCATGTCGAGGGCAAGACCGATGCCGATGCGGTGTTCGGCATGATCTATGCGCAGGCCGAGGACGACTTCAACCGGATCGAGACCAATTATCTCGTCAATCTCGGCCGGCTGGCGGAAACGGAGGGAGAAGGCGCGATCTGGCAGGATCTGCGCCAGCGCCTGTTCCTCGATCATGACGGTCTCAAGGCGGACTATGCCAAGAGCCCGCAATGGCTGAAGACGCTGATGGTCGCCTGGGCCGATGGGCTCAATCATTATCTCTCCACTCACCCGGAGGTCTGCCCGCGCGTGATCACGCGCTTCGAACCCTGGATGGCGCTGTCCTTCACCGAAGGCAGCATCGGCGGCGATATCGAAAGCGTGCCGCTGAGCCAGCTCCAGGCATTTTACGAGGATCGCACGATCCGGATGAGCGCGCTGGAGCGCGGACTGGTATTCCGCGAACCGCAGGGGTCTAACGGCGTCGCGATCGCGCCGAGCCACACTAGGGACGGCAAGGCGCTGTTGCTGATCAACCCGCACACCAGCTTCTTCTTCCGTTCGGAATTGCAGATGAAGAGCGGGGAAGGGCTCAACGCCTATGGCGCCGCCACCTGGGGGCAGTTCTTCATCTATCAGGGCTTCAACGAGAAAGCGGGCTGGATGCATACGTCCAGCGGCGTCGACAATGTCGACGAGTTCGCCGAGACGATCGTCGAAAGACCCGACGGTAGCCGCGCCTATCGGTACGGCAAGCAATTGCGCCCGCTCACCACCCGCGCGGTGACGCTCGCCTATCGCGCGGCCGACGGCACGATGAAGCAGCGCGGATTCACCGCTTATGCCACGCATCACGGCCCGATCGTGCGCAAGGCGGAGGACGGCAAGTGGATCGCCTTCGCGCTTATGAACCGGCCGATCGCGGCACTCCAGCAAAGCTATCTGCGCACCAAGGCGCATGATTATGCGAGCTTCATGAAGGTCGCCGAGTTCAAGGCCAATTCGTCGAACAACACATTGTTCGCCGATTCAAAGGGTGAGATCGCCTATCTCCACCCGCAATTCGTACCGATCCGCGACGACCGCTTCGATTATCGCAAGCCCGTCGACGGCAGCGATCCGGCGACCGACTGGAAGGGGCTGCATGCGCTGTCGAGCCTGCCCCGGGCGATCAATCCCGGCAATGGCTGGGTGTTCAACACCAACAATTGGCCCTGGACGGCGGCGGGCGCGGACAGCCCCAAGGCTGCCGCCTTCCCGCGCTACATGGATCAGGTGCGCGAGAATCCGCGCGGGCCTCATGCCGAGCGCGTGCTGGCCGGTCGCCGTGATTTCACGCCGCAGTCGTTGATCGACGCGGCCTATGATCCCTATCTGACCGCCTTCGCGCGTTTCCTGCCCAAGCTGATCGCGGCCTATGACAGGCAGCCCGATGCGAAGCTCGCCGGGCCGGTCGAATTGCTGCGCGGCTGGGATTATCGCTGGGGGCTCGATTCCGCGCCGACCTCGCTCGCGGTCTTCTGGGGCGAAGCGCTCTGGGCAAAGACCTCGGCGGCGGCGAAGGCGGCGGACATGACGGTCTGGGATTATATCGACGAACGCGCGACCGATGCGGAACGGCTGGCCTCGCTTCGCGAAGCTGCAGACCGGCTGACCGCCGATTTCGGCGGCTGGCGCGTGCCCTGGGGCGAGATCAACCGCTATCAGCGCAATGACGGCGCGATCGTCCAGACCTTCGACGATACCAAGCCCAGCATCGCCGTGCCCTTCACCTCGGCGCAATGGGGCTCGCTCGCCGCCTTCGGCGCGATGCGTTATCCCGGGACGAAGCGCTATTACGGCACGCGCGGCAACAGCTTCGTCGCGGTCGCCGAATTCGGGCCAAGACTGAAGGCGTGGGCGGTCAGCGCCGGTGGCGAAAGCGGCGATCCGGCGTCGAAGCATTTCGCGGACCAGGCGCAGCTTTATGCCGACGGCAAGCTGCGGCCGGTTTATTATTATCCCGAGGATCTGGCAGGGCATGTGGCGCGCCGGTACAAGCCGGGGGAGCGGTAAGAGGGCTAAAACTCTGGCACGTGGGGTCTGCCAACCCGAAGGCGCCTTGCCCTCCATGTCATCCCCGCGAACGCGGGGATCCAGCTTGTTCTTCTTTTTCCGGATGCTTCACGGAATAGCTGGATCCCCGCGTTCGCGGGGATGACAGGTAGAAGGGGCCTAACCGATCATCCCGCTCAGCGTCCCCAGATCGATATTCCCGCCCGAAACAACCGCGACGATCTTCCTGCCCGCGAATTCGGGCCGAAGCGCGGCGGCGATCGCGGCGGCGCCGGCGCCTTCCACGACCAGCCGGTGGCGCAGCGCGGCCTCCCGCACGGCGGCCGCGCATTCGTCGATCGAAGCCACCACCGTGCGATCGATGAAGCGTTCGACCAGCGGCCACATCTCGCCGAGCACGCGCAGCGATCCGATGCCGTCGACGAAGGAGGCGGTGCGATCGACCGTGACGGGTTCGCCCGCCGCGAAGGCGGCGGTCAGCGGCGTCGAGGTTTCGACCTCGCAGGCGATGATCTCCACCTTGCGGCCCATCAACTTCAGCGCCAGCGCGATGCCTGTCGAAAGCCCGCCGCCGCCGAAGGGAATGGTGATGGTTTCGGCATCCGCCCAATCCTGCGCGATTTCCAGCCCGATCGTGGCATTGCCGGCGATCACGGCCGCCTCGCTCACCGGATGGACGAAGGTCGCATCGGCGATGCCGGCGTCGCGCGTCTCCATGATCCGCCACCATTCGGCGAAATCATGGGCGTGGACGGTGGCGCCCAGCCGTTCGAGCATCGCGACCTTGGTCCTGGCCGCGCTGTCGGGCACATGGACATGCAGCGGCAGGCCATAGCGGCGCGCGGCGAAGCCCAGCCCTTGCGCGAAATTGCCCGCGCTGGCGGTCGCCAGCGTCTTGCCGCCCGCCTGCTGCGCGGCATGGGCGGCGTTGAGCCCGGCGCGCACCTTGAACGATCCGAAGGGTTGCAGGTTTTCGGGCTTCAGGCGCAAGTCCCGGTCCGCGCCGCCATCGCCCATCCACGGCAGCAGCGGCGTGCGAACGATATCGGGCGCGATCCGCGCCGCGACCGCCTCGATATCGCCCAGGCCGAGCGCGGATACCTGTTCGGCGAGCGTCACTTGGCTTCGAACAGGCGCTTGAGGAACACCGTTTCGACCTCGCGGCGCAGGTCGTTATTGTGTTTCTTCAGGAAGCCATGGCCCTCGTCGGCGAACACGACATACCAGGTCTCGATGCCGTTGGCGCGGATCTTGGCCACCACCTGATCGGATTCGGATTTGGGCACGCGCGGATCGTTGGCGCCCTGCATCACCAGCATCGGCCTGGTGATCTTGCCGACATTGGCCATGGGCGAGATCCGGGCGAAGACGTCGCGCATCTTCGGATCGCGCTCGTCGCCATATTCGGCGCGGCGATTGTCGCGGCGATAGGCCTCGGTATTGTTGAGGAACGACACCCAGTCGCTGATCCCGTAGCGTTCGACGCCGCCGACCAGCCGGTCCGAATAATGCGTCATCACCGCCAGCGACATATAGCCGCCATAGGACTGGCCATAGACCGCGACGCGCTTCGCATCGAGATCGGGCTGCGTGCCGATCCAGTCGATCAGCGCGCCGATGTCCTTGACGCTGTCCTCGCGCTTCTCGGCATTGTCCAGGTTGAGATAGCGTTTGCCGTAACCGTCGCTGCCGCGGACATTGGGCAGGATCACGGTGGCGCCCAGCACATTGGCGAAATATTGCGCGCCATAGTTCCAGATCGGGCGGGTCTGCGCCTCGGGGCCGCCATGGATATCCATGATCACCGGCGTCTTCGTGCCCGCCGGCACGTTGCGCGGGCGATAGACGAAAGCGGGGATCGAAAGGCCGTCGAACGATTTGAAGCGTACCAATGTGGGTTCGGACAGGGTCGCGGGATCGAGATCTCCCAGCTCGGAATTGGTCCAGCGCACCAATTGCCCGCCCGTCACGTCCCAGCTCCAGACGTCGCCGGCCGAGGTGGCGTTGGTCAGGCCGATCGCCAGCTTGCCGCCATCGGGTGAGAATTTGAGCGCGGTGAGCACGCCGCGCGGCAGTTCGGGCTGGGGCAGGGCGCGCCGCGTGATCCGATCCTGCACGACGACGCGTGAAAAGCCGTCCTCGTTGATCGCATAGGCCAGCACGCGTCCGCCCGTGCTCAGGTCATAGCTTTCGACATCCCATTTGAGATCGGGCGTGAGAACGGTTTCGCGCCCGCTGGCGATATCGATCTCGACCAGCCGGCGCGTATCGCTGCCGCCGTCGGAAATCGTGATGATGCTGCGTCCGCCGGGCAGGAAACGTGCTTGTTCGTAACGTGCCGGCGCCGCCTTGGGCGCGATGCGCGTCGCCTTGCCCGATGCGATGTCGAGCACGAACAACTGGCTCTCGCGATTGGAGATGCCGCGCGAGAAGAGCAGGCTGGCCTTGTCGGCCGAAATATCCTCCGGCCCGACATTGCCGGCATCGCGGTAGAGCAGGCGCGGCGCCGATGGCGTCGCCGGATCGGTTACGAAGATCGCGTAGCTGCCCGATCCTTTGGTCGCCTGTGCCCAGGCGAGCAGCTTGCCGTCGGCGCTGAACACCGGCGACTGGTTGCGCGTGCCCGCTTGGGTCAGTTGCACCGCTTCGCCGGTCAGTCCCTTGGCATAAAGCTGGAACCATTCGTCTCCGCCGGTGTCGCGCGTCAGCACGAAACGATCGGTGCCGGGGATGGTCGCTGCGCTGGCGACGGGCTCGGCGTAGAAACTGATCTGCGTCCGGTCCGCACCCGGCGCCTTGACGTGATGGAGCTGCTGGGTGGTGCCGAAGCGCGTCGCGATCAACATGCTGCCATCGGGCAACCAGTCCTCGAACTGCGCGGCGCGGCTGTTCTGATAGCGCTGCACCGCCGCCGTCACGTCCGCCGGGATCGCGGGCACATTCTCCAGTGTCGCGGTGCCGACCTGGCGGACCTGCGGGGCGCCGGTCTGCTGGGCATGGGCGGCGGTCGAAAGAAGGATGGGTGACAGCGCGATCGAGCAGCGCAGCAGCAGTTTGAACATCGGTGATCCCCTGAAGGTGCTGGCCGATGAAAGAGCAGCGGGAGGGGAAGTGGTCAAGGGCGGTCAGCTCGCCCAGGGTGCCAGATCGTCCTCCCGCGCGATCAGCGCCAGGCCGTGCGCGATCGAGGTGAGTTCGCCGCCGCTCATGATCGCGTCCGAGCCGAAGCGACGCGTGAAGATCGCGCGGACCATCGGCGTCAGCGAGGTGCCGCCGGTCAGGAAGACGCGATCGATCTCGCTTTCGCGCGTGCCGGCCGCCGCCAGCGCGCGATCGAGCGTCGCCTCGATCTGCGCCACATCCTCGGCGATCCAGCTTTCGAAATCGCTGCGATCGACATCGGCGTCGATCTCCAGCCCGGCGCCCGAGAAATGGAAATGCGCCTTGTCGTCCGTCGACAATGCTCGTTTGAGCCGGCCGACCGCGTCGTAGAGCGGATAGCCCAGCTCATTCTCGATCACCGCGATCATCCGTCCGATCGCATCACCATCGACCGCGCTGCGCTGGAGGCGGCGAAGTTCGTCGAGGGTGCGGCGGTTGCGCATCAGCGCCAGCCGCGACCAGTCCGCGAAATCGGCGAAATAGCCGCGCGGGATCTCCAGGATCTTGCCGAAGGATTGATAGGAACCGCCCTTGCCGAGCATCGGCAGGATCAGCCGGTCGACGATGCGCTGGTCGAACCGGTCGCCGGCGATGCCGATGCCGGCATGGCCGAGCGGCAGGCAGCGCCGCGCCGCGCCGGGCTCGGCAAGCTGGACGATCGAGAAATCGCTGGTGCCGCCGCCGAAATCGGCGACGAGCAGCCGCGCGGGGTCGGCCAACCGCGACGCATAGCTGAAGGCGGCGGCCAGCGGTTCGTAGACATAGTGGATCTCAGCGCCGAACCCCGAAAACATCGCATCGTAGCGCTGCCGGGCAAGCGCGGGATCGGGCCTTGCACCGGCATATTCGATCGGGCGGCCGACAACGACGCGACCGGGTCTCTCCTTCAGTCCGCCGCCGGCATGGGCGACGAACCTGTCGAGGAACAGCCGGCCGAGCTCTTCGAAGCGATAGCGCTTCTCGAACACCGATGCGCTTTCGAAGCTGGCGCTGGCGGCGACCGACTTGAAGGATTGCAGGAAGCGGCTGTCCTCGGGATAGGCGAGATATTCGGAGATCGCCCATGGGCCTGCCTCCACCGCCAGGCCGCCGCGCGCATCCTCGTCATGCCAGAAGCACAAGGCGGACCGGAACACCGCGCCATCGGCTTCCGGGCCGGTGAACTCGACCAGGTCGGTGGCGCCATCCGCGGAGGCGATCGCGGCGACGCTGTTGGTGGTGCCGAAATCGAGCCCGAGCGCGGAGCCGGGTGTGATCGTCTTCATGATGTCTCCGGATCGGCGCGTTGCTGGCGGGGCCGCCGCCTATGCCGATGGAGACGGGGTCGGCGCAACCCCGTTGAGTTCGCGCCGGCCAGTCGTTATCCGGACATCTCTTCGGAGTGTCCGCCAGTGATCCGCTAAGCCTCGCCCGGCCCAGCCGCAAAAAGCCGCTTCTGTGCCGGGGCATCGCCTTGCCTGATCATATCGTCTTCGCCGGGTGGTGAAGACCGGACACGGAATATCTCATATGTCTTCAGCTTCCATCGATATCGCGGCGCATAACCGTGCCGCCTGGGACCGGCTGGCCGCGCAGGATTGCGACTGGTCGCGTCCCGTCGACGCCGAAACCATCGCGGCAGCACGTCGCGGAGAATGGGCGGTCCATTTGACGCCATCTGCCTTGCCGCGCGACTGGCTCGGCGATGTCGCGGGCCGGCGCATCCTTTGCCTGGCGTCGGCGGGCGGGCAGCAGGCACCGGTGCTGGCCGCCGCCGGGGCCGATGTGACGGTGTTCGACCTGTCGGAGCGGCAACTCGATCAGGATCGCATGGTCGCGGCGCGCGACGCCCTGCCGCTACGCACGGTGCAGGGCGATATGCGCGACCTTTCCCGTTTCGACGACGGCGTTTTCGATATCGTCTTCCATCCGATCTCGAACCTTTACGTGCCCGATGTGCGGCCGGTCTGGCGCGAATGTTTCCGGGTTTTGGCGGAGGGGGGCCGATTGCTGTCGAGCTTCTACAATCCCGTCGTGTTCGTGGGCGATCGTGACCCGCGCCATGCCGAAGCAGGTTTTATCCGGCCGCGTTTCCCGATCCCCTATGCGGACTCGCGCGATCTGGACGAGGAGGTGCTTGCCGCGGAGCTGGCGCGCGGCGATGCGCTGGTTTTCGGGCATGGCCTGGCCGATCAGATCGGTGGGCAGATCGCGGCGGGTTTCGTCATCGATGGCTTTATCGAGGACATGCAGCCCAATCCGCGATTCCTGATCGACACCTATCTGCCGACCTTCATCGCGACACGGGCAGGCAAACCCCGATCTCAAAGTTCCATCAGGTCGCGCCCGACGACAAGATTGCCGGAAAAATAGGGACGGACCGCATCGTACCAGACCTGTTCGGCGACCTGCGGATAGCCGCCGGGCACGAAATGCGAGAGCACCAGCGTTTTCACGCCGGCCTCGGTGGCGATGCGGCCGACCTGTTCGGTGGAGGTGTGGCTGGCGAGCAGATGCGCCAGCAGCGTCTTCGCATTGCGTTCGCCCGCGGCCATCGCTTCGAGCGAGGGCAGGTGCATCACTTCATGGACGAGTATGTCGGCGCCACGGGCGAGCGCGACCAGATTGGTCGAGGGGGCGGTATCGCCCGAGATCACGATCGATCGATCGGGGCAGTCGAAGCGATAGGCGAATGCGGGTGCGACCGGGGGATGCGGCACCAGTGCGGCGGTGACGCGTATATTGGCGTCCTGCATCACCAGCCCGTCGGCGCGGATCTCGTGCGGGACGATCAGCTTCCTCAGCGCCGGACGGCCCTCATCCGCCATGCGCGTGCGGATATCATAGTCGTTGAGCGCCAGGAATTGCCGCGTCATCCGCTTGAGCGGCGGCGGGCCATAGGCATCGACCGGCCTCGCCAGTGTGGTCGACCAGGCGAGCATCAGCAGATTGCCGTAATCGGCATTATGGTCCGAATGATGATGGGTGATGAACAATGATCTGAGGCTGTCGAGGCTGAGCCCGGCGAGGATGAGCTGGCGGGCGACGCCGTTGCCGCAATCGACGATATAGGTCGCGTCCCCGACGGTGATCGCGGTCGCGGGGGCCGCGCGATTGGGTTTGGGTGTGGGGCCGCCCGCGGTGCCGAGCAGGATCAGCCGGGATCGCCGCTTGTCGGCGGCAGAAGCGCTTGTCGCCGTCAGGCAGGCCACGCCCGCCGCGCCAAGGGCGAGCAGAGCGCGCCGGTTCATGGGGGATCGGGGATCGTTCATCGCATCAGCGTTGCGGGTGAAGGCGTTTGCGTCAACCATGGCGATCCCGCGACGACAGGGAGAGCCAGGATGAACGACCAGACCAAGCGGCATTTCGGCAAGTTCAGGGGCGTGGCGGTCGATGTGGCGGATCCGCTGGCATTGGGCCGTGTCCGGGTTCAGGTGCCGGATATCGGCGGCGCAGAGATACTGGGTTGGGCGATGCCATGCGCGCCGGTCGCCGGGCCGCATGCCGGCATGATCGCGCTTCCGCCCGTGGGCGCATCGGTCTGGGTCGAGTTCGAGCGCGGCGATCCCGATTATCCGATCTGGGTTGGGGGATTCTGGAGCAGCCCCGCCGATATGCCGGCGACAGGCATCTCGTCCGCGGATTTCAGCCTCGCCGTCGTCACGCCGCAAGGCGCAACCTTCCTGATCGGCGATGCGCCGGGTCCGGCGGGTGGCATCGCATTGCGAAGCGGCGGCGCTTCGCTGATCGTCAACGAGACCGGCATTCATATCCAGAACGGCAAGGGCGCGTCGATCACGCTGGTCGGCCCCGTCGTGTCGGTCAATAATGGCGCGCTGGAAGTGATCTGATGACCAGCCCTGCAATCACCGCCGGTGCGATCCTGATGTGCCCGCATGGCGGACGGGCGTCGATCATCGGCGGGACCGTGCGCGTATTGGCCGGCGGCGCACCGATCGCGACGATCGGGGATGATTTTCCGGTTTCCGGGTGCGCCGATATCGAGCGGCCATGCATCCGGATCGAATGGCTGGCGTCGGCGACGCGCGTGCGCATCGGCGGGCGTCCGCCGGCCTTGCAAGACGGTACCGGGGTAGCGCTTTGCGCTGAAGGGAGCGGGGGTTCCGCGATCGTGGTTTCGAACCAGGTTCGGGTGATGATGCGCTGAGGCGGTCGGTGGCGGGATCGTTCATTGCGAATCCGAAATAGCACCCATTTTGGTTGCTTTTCCGCAGCTTTGCATATCCGCTATTAACCCTATCGCAAGCCCGGCTGCATAGTTTTGCAGGGGTTATGAACGGCAAGGCGATGTTTCTGATGAAGGCCCGGCGGCGGGATCGGATCGTCAAGGCCGCCGCCCCGGCTGCGGGCGGCTTCAAATGGCGCGACCTCGTGCCGGCCGCCGCATTGCTTTTGGTCGGCCTGATCGGTCTGGTCGCCGCGACGCTCGCGCCGACAGGGCGGGATGGCCAATATGTCGTCGTCGCGCCGCCCTGGTACGATTTGCCCGAAACGCTGGCGCTGATCCGCCGCGCCGATGGCGGAATCGTCGATGCCGGCGGGCCCGATGCCATGGTGATCGTGCATTCCGATGATCCGGGCTTCATCGATGCGGCCTATCGCGCTGGTGCCTGGGCGGTGATCGATCCGATGCGGCTTCGGGGCTGCGTTGGTTTCAGGCCGGCCTCGACGCCGGCACAGGGGGGATGATGTCAGAACTCGACAAGCTTCGCACGCGCTTCGCGCGTTTCCTGGTCCCCCTGCTCTGGCTGCATGTGCCGGTGCTGGCGATCACTGCGGCGATCGTCGACCGATCGGTGCTCGGCGCGGCGCTGGCGGGCATCCTGCTGGCCGGCGCCTATCATTTCGCATGGTGGCGCGGCGGCATCGCGCCCGCGAACCGCTATCTGTCCGCGATCGCGCTGATGGGGGAGCCGGCGCTCTTCGTTTATCTGCTGTCGAACAACCCGTGGCAGATGGACATGCATATGTACTTCTTCGCCATGCTGGCGCTGACGATCGCCTGGTGCGACCGGCGCGTCATCCTGGTCGCGGCGACAGCGGTGGCGATCCACCACCTCGTGCTTGATCTGTTGCTGCCTTCGGCGGTCTTCCCCAATGGCAACGACGTGCTGCGCGTGGGCTTCCATGCCGGAATCGTCGCGTTCCAGACGGCGGTGCTGGTCTGGCTCAGCGACATGCTGGTCGAAAGCTTCGATCGCATCAGCACGATGCGCGACGAGATCATGGCGAAGAATGTCGCGCTGGAAGAACGGACCCATGATGCCGAGGCCGCCAATCGCGCCAAGAGCATGTTCCTGGCCAATATGAGCCACGAGATCCGCACGCCGATGAACGCCATTCTGGGCTTCTGCCATCTCGCATTGCGCACCGAATTGACGCCGCGCCAGCAGGATTATGTCTCGAAGATCAATGGGGCGGGGGCCTCGCTGCTGCGGCTGATCAACGACATACTGGATTTCTCGAAGAACGAGGCGGGCAAGCTGGAGCTCGAATCGCGCCAGTTCGATATTCGGACGTCGCTCGAAAACCAGCTCCACCTCGTCGATGCCGATGCCGGCGCGAGGGGGGTCGCGGTTCGTTCGATCATCGACACGGCGGTGCCCGCGAGCCTGATCGGCGACGAGCTGCGCTTCAACCAGGTGATCCTGAACCTGGTGAGCAATGCCATCAAGTTCAGCGAGAACGGCACCGTCACCGTCTCGATCGGCGCCTCGGCGCAGGCCGGCAATGCGGTGACGCTGGAGGTGTCGGTCCGCGATACCGGCATCGGCATGACGCCCGAACAACAGGCGTCGCTCTTCAATTCCTTCACCCAGGCGGACAGTTCGACGACGCGCCGGTTCGGCGGCACCGGCCTGGGGCTCGCGATCAGCAAGCAGATCGTCGAACTGATGGGCGGCAGCATCGCCGTCGAAAGCCGGCTGGGCGAAGGCAGTGTCTTCAGCTTCACCGTGGAGATGGTGGCGGGCGATGCGTTGGCCGTGCCGGCGATGTTGCCCACGCAGACCATCGCGGCGTTGCGTGTCCTGATCGCCGACGACAATCCGGCGTCGCGCCAGATCCTGGAGGAGATTTTCGCATCCTGGTCGATGCCGGTCGATCTCGTCGCATCGGGGGCCGAGGCGCTCGGTGCGATCGAGACCGCGACGGCCGCGGGCGAACCCTATGATCTCGTCCTGCTCGACTGGAAGATGCCCGGGCTCGACGGCATGGAAACCGTGAAGGCGATGCGTGACAGCGAGCGCCTCACCAGCCTGCCCGTCGTCCTGATGGTCACGGCCTATGGCAATGATGAATTCCGCGCCGAAGTCGAACGTGCGGACATCGCTGCCTTCCTTGCCAAGCCGGTCGAACCGACAACGCTTCTCGAAACCATCACCGGCCTGTTCGCCGCTGAGGATGCGAAGCCCATCGAATCCGTCGAATCCTCGGACACGGTGCCGATGGTCTCACCGGCCTTGCGCGGCCTGCGCGTGCTGCTGGCGGAGGACAACGACATCAACCGCGAGATCGCGGTCGAATTGCTGAGCGATGCGGGGCTGGTCGTCGATGTCGCGGAGAATGGCAGGATCGCCTGCGAACGCGTCGAGGAAGCCGCCGGCCACTACGCCGCCGTGCTGATGGATGTTCAGATGCCGGAAATGGACGGGCTGGAGGCGACCGTGGAGATCCGTCGCCGCTGGAGCGCCGAACGCCTGCCGATCATCGCGATGACGGCGCATGCCTATGAGGCTGAACGGCAGCGCTGTTTCGATGCCGGCATGAACGACCATATCGCCAAACCCGTCGATCCGGCCATGCTGGTGCGGACGCTCGATCGCTGGTTGAAGCCGGGCGCCACGCTTTCGGGCGAAGCGCAGCCGGCGATAGTCGCGACGGAGCCGGCCACGGAGTTGCCCGATACATTGCCGCCCTTCGATATCGATGCCGCGCTCCGGCGCGTCAACGGCAAGCGCGCGCTGTTGCGCAAGCTGATCGTCGGTTTCGGTGACGGCTTCGCGTCCACGGTTGCCGATCTGCGCGCGCAGGTCGCGAGCGGTGCGCTGGTCGATGCCAGGCGGCTCTCGCATACGCTGAAGGGCACCGCCGGTTCGCTCGAACTCGTCGCCGTCGCGCAGGTGGCGGCCGAGATCGAAACCGCCATGGCCAACGGCTCGCTCGAAGGGATCGAATCCCTGCTGGCGCGGCTGGATGAACATCTTTCGCCGGCGATCGCCGCCGCCATCGGCCTGTCGTCCGGGGGGACGATCGCCGCCCCCCAGGCGACGGTCGCGATCGACCCGGCCGCCGTGGAATCGGCGCTGGCCGATCTGCGCGGAATGGTGAAGCGGCGCAGCCTGGGGGCGCGGGGCGGCTTCGATCGATTTGCCGAGGCGAGCGGCATGGCGGCCGAAGCGATCCGCCTCCATCCGCTCAAGGCTGCGCTCGATGCACTCGATTATGACCGGGCGGCGCAGCTGCTCGACGCGGAAACCGGCGATACCGCGAACCAGGGCCGGCCCGAATTGCAGGAAACACTTCCATGACGGACGCAATCATGACCCGGAAAGCCGTGGTCCTCATCGTCGACGACGAGATCTCGAACATCGAGATCATGAACGCCGTGCTCGAGGACAGCTATGAGATCTGTTTCGCGACCTCGGGCGAACAGGCGATCGAAACCGCGCGCACGGTGCTGCCCGATCTGATCCTGCTCGACGTGCTGATGCCCGGCATGGATGGGTATGAGGTCTGCAAGACGCTGAAGCAGGATCGGCTGCTCGCCGATGTGCCGGTGATCTTCACGACCGGGCTCGACGATCAGGATGCCGAGGCGCGCGGGCTTTCGCTGGGCGCGATCGATTATGTGACCAAGCCGATCCAGCCGATTATCCTGGCGGTGCGCGTCCGCAATCATATCGAACTCAAGCGACTGCGCGATCAGCTTGCCGAGATGGCCGTGACCGATGCGCTGACCGGGCTCAGCAATCGCCGCCGCCTTGAACAGGCGCTGGGCGTCGAGACGGCGCGGCTGGCACGGTCGGAGGACTGGCTGTCGGTAATCATGCTCGACATCGACTTTTTCAAGGCGTTCAACGACACCTATGGGCATCCGGCGGGCGACCGCTGCATCGCGATGGTCGCCTCCGCGCTCAACCGGGCGGTCCGTCGCGCTTCGGATCTTGCCGCGCGCTATGGCGGCGAGGAATTCGCATGCGTGCTGCCGGGCGCCGATGCCGATGCGGCGATGACGGTCGCCAGGGAGATCCAGGCGCAGGTCCAGTCGCTCAGCATCCCGCACACCCAGTCCAAGGTGAGTTCGTGCGTGACGGTCAGCATCGGCATCGCGAGCGCGCGTTGCCGGCCTGGCATGACGGCGGATCTCTGGATCGGCAATGCCGATCGTCAACTCTATCTCAGCAAGGCGACGGGCCGGAACCGGATCGTGGGAGAAACCTTCCACGCGGTTCCCGTCGCAGCGGAGAAGGGCTTCAGGCTCGTGTCCGAGCGGGGCGTTTGATACGCAGCCGCCGATGAGCATTGCTCATCGGCGGCTGCCGAGCGTCAGCGTACCGTTCCGCTACCCGGCAGGGTGATCGCGGCATTGCCGCCGAGCGCCACGGAGACGACGGGGGATTGGGCGCCGCCATCGGCATGGTCGAGCGTCAGCGTCGCGGCCATGCGCTTGCCCGCCTTGTCCCTGAGGATCGCGGTCAGGCTGCCCCAGCCCTTGGTCGTCTGCAGCACGCCCAGCCGGTCGGCAGTCCAGACCGTGCCCGATTTCGCATCGGTCAGCCTGATCGTGCCGCTGGCCTGACGCTGCCCGCTGGCCTGTGCCACCTGGAAACTGACCGCATAATCGGCCGATTTCGCGGTCGCGGTGACCGAGCGTGCTGCGGTTGCGGCGTTCATCGGCCGGCTCGGCATATGCGTGTCGCGCAGCAGCACCGCGCCCGATTTCGCGCCGGTCGCCGCGCCATCGACAAAACTCGCGACGCCGTTGACGATGACATGGCGAATGCCGTCGGAGGGGAGCGTCGGCTTGTCGAAGGTGGCATGGTCGCGCACCGTCTTCGGGTCGAACAGCGTCACATCCGCGCGCATGCCCGGCGCGATACGGCCGCGATCGACCATGCCGACGATGGCGGCGGGCAGGGCGGTCATCTTGCGGACCGCATCCTCCAGCGTGATCGCGCCGGTATCGCGGACATAATGGCCCAGCACCTTGGGGAAGCTGCCATAATAGCGCGGATGGCCGCGATTGGTGATCGCGGCGCCGCAATCGCAGGCGACCGCGGTGTCGGGATATTTCAGGAAGGTGATCACATCATCTTCCAGCCCGAAGGTCATGTTGGCGCGCACGAACGGTTCGCGCTCCAAGGTGCGCAGCACGGCTTCACCGGCCCCGATCTTTTCCTCGGCCATGATGTCGGTCAGCCGCTTGTTGAGATCGGGCAGGGCGATGCCTTCGGCGCCGCCCAGCCGCGTCGCCATCGCATATTCCGCCGCCTCGACGAGCTTGGGGCGAATCGCCGGATCCTTGAAGCGGGCGAGCATCGCATCGCGCCCGCCGTCGGCGGCCCAGCCGGGGACGAGAAAGGCCTGAAGCGCGGTCTGGCCGGCGAGATAGGGATAGATGTCGATCGCGGTCCAGGCGCCGCGCGCGCTGGCGGCGGACACCATCTTGAGCACGTTCGCGGCATTGCCGCGTTCCTTGCCCGCGCTCTTGATATGCGTGATCACCGGTACCAGCCCGGCCTGTTCGGCGACCGAGACGGTTTCCTCCATGCCCTTGAAGGAACTGAGATTGTCCTCCGGGCGCAGCCGGTCGTGATTGGGGAAATTGGTCCGCCAGGGTTTTGCGACCGAGACGATGCTGATCACCTCCTCGGGCTTGGCGTAATAGGCGGGGCGATAGTCGAGGCCGGAGGAGACGCCCCAGGCGCCGGCCTTGAGATTCTTCTCCAGCGCGGCGCGCATCGATGCGATCTGCGCCTCGGTCGGCCGCAGGTCGCGATCACCCATCGCGTCGCGCCACACCGCGTTGAAGCCGGTATAGGCGCCGATATTCTCGGCCAATCCCTTGGACGCATAGGCTGGAAGCTGCGTCGCGATATCGCTGCCGCCGCCGCCATCGGCATTGATCATCTCGGTGGTGACGCCCTGGGTCAGCATGTTGACTGCGGTCGAGACCGCATCGGGTTCGGCATGGCTGTGGAGATTGATGAAGCCGGGCGAGACCACCAGTCCGGCGGCGTCGATCGTCTTCGCCGCCCTGGCCGGCCCGATATCGCCGATCGCGACGATATGGCCGTCATCGATCGCGACATCGCCGCGATAGCCCGGCAGGCCGCTGCCATCGACGATGGTGCCGCCCTTGATGACGATGTCGTATTCGGGCGCGTCCTTGGCCATTGCCGGCGCCGCGAACGCCAGCGCGGCCGCCGACGAGAGGAACGAGAGCGTTACGATTGGGCGCATGCTTGTCTTCCTGATCACTTGCTTGTCGCTCCACCCTGTGAACCCAGCCACGCTTGCGCGACTTTCCAGTAAAGCTCGTTCGCGCCGCCATCGGTGTTGGTGAGCAGCACGATCGACGTCCCGTCATCGGGGTAGGTGTAGAGCATGGCGTTGAAGCCGTTGATCGCACCGCCATGGCCGATCAGGCGATGGCCGTCGCGGGTGCCCACACCCAGGCCCAGGCCATAATCCATCGGTGCCCGGCCATCGGGGCCGGGCTTGCGCGCCTGGCTGGTCAGGCGGCCGTCCTTGAGCTTGGCGGGCTCGATCATCAACGCCAGGCTTTCGGGCTTCACGACCTTGCCGGCGAACAATGCCTCGTGCCAGCGCAGCATGTCGGTCGCGGTCGATCGGATCGCGCCCGCACCGCCGGAAACGCTGACGGACAGCGCCACCGGATAAGCGAGCTTGCCGTCGCGCAGGCCATAACCCTTGGCGCGGCGCGGCACGATCGTGCGCTCGTCGTCATAGACGGTATCGGTCAGCCCCAGCGGCTTCACGATCATCTCGTCGAGCGCGACCGCATAGGGCTTCCCCGTGAGTTTCTCGACGATCGCGCCCGCCATCACATAGGCCGAGTTGTTGTAGCGATATTCGGTGCCGACCGGGAAATCGGTGAGATTGTCCTGACCCGCGATGTACGACACCATCTCCTTGGTGTCGTGCTCGCGCCAGCCGCGCGATGCCATGAAGACCTTGTCGGTATAGCTGTGGATGCCCGATGTGTGATCGAGCAGGTGGCGGACGGTGATCCCTTCCGGATGCGGGAAATCGGGGAAATATTTGCTGATGGGGTCGCTGAGCGAGAGCTGGCCGCGCTCGACCAGCATCATCAGCATCGCGCTGGTGAACTGCTTGGTGATCGATCCGATGCGGAAGATCGTGTCGGGCTTCACCGCCTGGCCGTCTTCCAGGTCGGCCATGCCATAGCCTTTAACCAGGACGATCTTGCCGCCCTTCATCACGCCGACCACGCCGCCCGCGAGTTTCTGGGTGGCGAGGCTGTCGGCCATCACCTTGTCGACCGAGCCGCTGTTGATCGTCGCCGCGGCGGAGCGGGGGGCGCCTGCCAAAGCGGGCGCGGGCAGCGCCTGCGCCATCAATAGCAAGAGCGGCGCGGCGCCCAGCCAGCGCGCGATCCTTCGATTCCTCATGTCCTTGTCCCTCCCAACCCCGCCGGCATGATTCGCCATATCGGAAAGCGTGAAATCCTGATCAGGATGTTTCAACCTGAATGGGCTCTTGGCAAGAAGAAAAAGTTGCAGAAGAAACGAATCTTGCCGGGCGTCTATCGCTGGAACGCGAACTCCACTGCCCGGCCGATGGCGGGCCAGACCGAGATGCCGTGCCCCTGATCGGCGAAGACCGCATAATCCGCGACTTCATAACCGGGTGCGCCCTTCACCGCTTGAAGTCGGGCGGTTAGGTCGCGCGCATTGGCGACCATATTGGATCGAGCGATCAGCGCGGCCACGGTTGCAGCGTCCATGCCGGGGATCGGTTGCTTGGGTGGCGTGCTTTCCTCCGAACCCATGGTGATGAGCACCCGGGGCGTCGCCTTGCCGGCCTTCACCGCCTCGACGAACGCGGCTTCGCCGGCGAGCACTGATCGGTTGTTCCACCAGATTGACGGGCTGGCGACGATGAAGCTGCGATAGGCCTGTGGTTCGGTGAAGAGCGCGCGCAGCACCGCCAGTCCGCCGAGCGAATGGCCGAACAATGCCTGATCCGTGGTGTCGACCTTTGTCAGCGCCGCGATGCGCGGTTTCACATCGACTTCGATCGTCTTGAGCAGTTGATCGAGCCCGCCGACATTGGCGGCGGTGTAAGGCGACTGGCCCGTTGGCGATTCCGCCGCAAGCTCCGCGTCGGTGGCGGGCAGCGTCAGGTCGTAGGGTCGTTCGCGCGCCCGGGCCCGAACCAGCGGATCCATCTTCGCCAGCGCCGCATCGGGTGGTCCGCGCCGCCGATCGGACTCAGCGATAAATTCGCCGCTGTCGGGATAACCGATGCCCACCACCACGACATCGGGCGCATTGCCGTTGCGGCGCACGGCTTCGGATACACTGCCGAAATAGCCGTTGCCGTCGAAAATATAGAGCACCCGATAGCCTTTGGCCGGCGCGGGATCGGTCGGCAGTGCGACATTGATCCGATACCGGTGCCCGTTGACCGAGGATGTGAAGTCGATCACCCGGCTGTTCGGGATGGTCACTTCGGCCGGTTGGGGTGAGGGCGGCGTTTGTGCGGACGCCGGCCCGGCGATCGTCCAGAAGGCAAGGCCCAACAGCAACTGCGTAACCGGTTTCATCGCTTCCCCCGAATCAGTGTGGCCGGACGGTGCAGACGCAACCGGAACATTGCAATCGGCGGTTGCATCCCATTGCACCTGGCCCGGGGACGGGCCAATGTGATTCCATGGTCCAATTGCTCCGCTTGCTGGCCGGCCTGGTGCTGGCCGCCGCATCCTTCATGCCTGCTGCGGCGCAGGAACGCGCCCCTTTGGTGCTCGCGGCGGCAAGCCTGCAGGAATCGCTGAACGCGGCGGCCGATAGCTGGGCCGCACGGGGAAATGCGCGTCCGGTGCTGTCCTTCGCCGCGTCCTCGGCGCTGGCGCGCCAGATCGGATCGGGCGCGCCCGCCGATCTGTTCATCTCGGCCGACGAACCGTGGATGGACGATGTCGCGAAACGTGGGTTGCTGCGTCCCCGCACGCGCATCTCCTTCCTGGCGAACCAGTTGGTGCTGGTGGCTCCGGTTTCACGCCCGGCGCGCCTCAACATCGCGCGGGGTTTCCCGATCGCGCGCGCGCTGGGCGGCGGGCGGCTCGCCATGGCCGATCCCGATACCGTGCCGGCGGGCAAATATGGTCGTTCGGCGCTGACCGCGCTCGGCGTCTGGCCGCAGGTGCAGGCGCGGGTGGCACGGGCGGAGAATGTCCGCGCCGCGCTGGCGTTGGTCGAGCGTGGCGAAGCGCCGCTGGGTGTGGTCTATGCGACGGATGCGCGCGCATCGCGCCATGTGGTGGTGGTCGGCACCTTTCCGGCCGCCAGCCATCCGCCGATCACCTATCCTGTCGCCGTCTTGAAGTCGGGGCGCAATCCTGTGGCGGCGGATGGGTTTCGCCGATTCCTGATCTCGCGTGACGGCCGGGCGATCTTCGCGCGATACGGCTTCGTTTCGCGCTGATCGCCAGGCCATGTCCTCCTTCCTAGCCCTCACGCCCGACGACTGGGAGATCATCCGGCTGTCGCTGAAGGTCAGTCTGGTCGCGGTGGCGCTGACCATGCCGATCGCGTTCGGACTGGCCTGGGTGCTGGCGCGGCTGCGTTTTCCCGGCAAGCTGCTGCTGGATGGTCTGGTCCACCTGCCTTTGGTGGTCCCGCCGGTCGTCACCGGCTGGCTGCTGCTGCTGGCGTTCGGCGCGAACGGCCCGGCGGGGCGCTGGTTCGCGGACTGGCTGGGCATCGAGTTCATGTTTCGCTGGACCGGGGCCGCGCTGGCGGCGGCGGTGATGGCGCTGCCGCTGATGGTGCGCGCGATGCGCCTGTCGATCGAAGCGGTCGATCCGCGACTGGAGGGCGCGGCGCGGACATTGGGCGCCACACGCTGGCGCAGCTTCCTCACCATCACCCTGCCGCTGTCCTTGCCCGGTGTACTGGCGGGGGCGGTGCTGGGCTTCGCCCGATCGATCGGAGAGTTCGGCGCGACGATCACCTTCGTTTCCAATATTCCGGGCGAGACCAGGACTTTGCCGATCGCCATTTACTCCGCGTTGCAGGTGCCGGGCGGGGAAGAGGCGGTCACGCGGCTCGCGATCATCTCTGTCCTGTTGTCGCTGGGCGCTTTGATCGCTTCGGAGGCGCTGTCGCGCCGCGCCGGGGCGGGACGGGGCGGCCATGTCCTTTGAGATTTCGGTCAGCCGTCGGCTTGGCCAAGGCGTGATCGCGCTCGACATGGCCGGTGGCGACGGCATCACCGCGCTGTTCGGGCCGTCGGGTGCCGGCAAGACGAGCATCCTCAATATGGTGGCGGGCCTGCTCAGGCCCGATCGGGGGCGCGTCGCGGTGGCGGGGCGCACCTTGTTCGATGGCGATGCCGGGATCGATCTTGCCCCCGAACGGCGCGGCGCCGGTTATGTGTTCCAGGATGGGCGGCTGTTTCCGCATCGCCGCGTGCGCGCGAACCTGCTTTACGGCGCCCGCCTCGCCACGCCGGAAGCGCGGGCGACCGGGCTCGATATCGCGCTCGACGAGGTCGTCGCCTTTCTCGGTATCGGCCATCTGCTCGATCGCTGGCCGCGCACGCTCTCGGGCGGGGAGGCGCAGCGCGTCGCGATCGGCCGCGCCTTGCTCGCCTGTCCGCGCTTCCTGCTGATGGACGAACCGCTCGCATCGCTCGATGCGGCGCGGCGCGACGATATCATGGCGGTGATCGAGCGCGTTCGCGACGAGTTCGGCCTGCCGACGCTCTATGTCAGCCATGACCGCGCCGAGGTCGAGAGGCTGGCGACGCGGATCGTCGCGATGCCGCAGCGAGACACGGCGTGAAGGAACTGATCCGGTTCCTGCTGGCGCCCTTGCCGGCATCGATCGCGGCCGCCTGCATTTCGGTCGCCACCGGCGCATATCCCTGGCCATTGTCGATCGTGATGCTGGTGTGTCTGCTGCTTTATGCCGCCCAGCTCGTTTTCGGTTTTCCCATCCGTCTGCTGCTGATCCGCCAGGCCCGGCGTTCTGCTGCAAGCCATGCGATCGGCGGGTTCGCCATGACCGCGATCCCGGCCGCGCCCTATACGATCTGGGGCATGGTGGAGCATGGCCAGACCTTGGCGTCGGCCGCCGTCTTTTTCTGGCTGATGGGCTGTTATGGCGCGTTGACCGGGCTCACTTACTGGCTTCTCGCACGGGGGGAACTGCGCCGTCGGGCCTGATCGTTTCGTGGATCAGGTTTCGACGGTCAGGTGGCCGATCGCCCGCAGCGGGGATAGCCGTTGGCGGACAGCCGATGAGGATGGCGCGCCGGCGACGCGGACGATCGCCGCGTGGGCGGAGGGGCCTATGCGCCAGACATGCAGATCGGTGATGCGCGCATCGCCCGGCGCTTCCACGCGCGAACGGATTTCGTCGGCGAGCGCTGGTTCGGTGGTGTCGAGCAGGACATGCGCGCTGTCGCGCATCAGCGACCATGACCAGCGGGCGATGACCGCCGCGCCGACCAGTCCCATCGCCGGATCGAGCCAGACCCAGCCCAGATAGCGCCCGGCGAGCAATGCCGCGATCGCGAGCAGAGAGGTGAGCGCATCCGCCAGGACATGGAGATAGGCGGCGCGCAGATTATTGTCCCGTTCGTGATGGTGATGATCGTCGTGGTCATCGTGATGGCCATGCGCATGGCCATGATGATGCGCGTGTCCGTCCGATAGCAGGAAGGCGCTGATCAGGTTCACCGCCAGCCCGGCGACCGCGACGATGGTCGCTTCGCCAAAGGCGACGCGCGCCGGTTCGGCAAGGCGCATCGCGGATTCCACCACGATGCCCAGCGCGATCAGGCCGAGCGCGAGCGCCGAGGCAAAGCCGGCGAGGTCGCCGATCTTGCCCGTGCCGAAACTGTAGCGCGGATCGGCGACATGGCGGCGGGCATAGCCATAGGCAATCGCGGCGATGCCGAGCGCACCCGCATGGGTGGCCATATGGAAGCCATCGGCAAGCAGCGCCATCGATCCGGTCGCGTAGCCGGCGGCGATCTCAGCAACCATCATCAGCGCGGTGATCGCGACGACCCGGCTGGTGCGTCGCGCATTGCGATCATGCGCCGCGCCCAGAAAATCATGGCCATGATCGGCGGGGATGGCGTGGGGCCCGGCGGGCGGATCAGCGGACATGGCGGCGCAGCAGCATGACGAGTTCCTCGGCGGCGGCGTTGCGCTCCGCATCGGACAGGCCGGGGGCGGCGACATGGGCCTGGAGATGATCCGCGACGAGTTCGTCCATCAGCCCTGCCACCGCACCGCGTACCGCTGCGACGAGATGGAGCGTTTCGGCGCAGCCGGCATCGGACTGCACCGCGCGTTCGACCGCGCCGACCTGCCCGGCGATCCGCCTGATCCTGGCGAGGATCGCGTCCCTGTTCTTCGAGATATGCATAGGATAGGGGGGTATCCTATATCTGGATAGCCGACAAGCCCGGCACGCTTCCGGGCTTTCCACTTCGAAAATATCTCTGCGTCGCTCTTGCAATCAATGATACAAAGTATCATCTGCCGCGCATGCGACGGAATGGGACCCAACAGAATTGGCTCGACGGCTTGTCGATCGGGGCCTCGGCGCTCTGCCTGATCCATTGCCTGGCGTTGCCGATCCTGATCGCGGCATTGCCGGCGCTGGCGCGCGCGCTCGATCTGCGCGAGGGGTTTCATCTGCTCGTGCTTGCCGCCGCCATCCCGACCAGCGCGGTTGCGCTGATGGCCGGGCATCGCCGTCACGGCGCACTCGTACCGGTCTTCACCGGCATTGCCGGCCTTGTGCTGATGACGATCGGGGCGCTGTTCACCAGTCGCGCCGCCGCTGAAACCGCGCTCACCGTCGCGGGCAGCCTGTTGCTCGCGAGCGCGCATATCGCCAATTGGCGACTGCGCGCTCGCGCAACCGGTTAGAGCGGTTTGCGATCTGATTGAATCAGATCGACCGCTCTAAGTCTTTGTTGAACCGCGATTTCCGAGTCGTCAGATGATTTCATCTGGCTGGAAATCGCTCTAATACCGGGATGCGCTGAGTGTGACTCATCGCATCCCGGTCAAGCCCGCGCGGCGCTTGAGCGTTCCAGGGTGCGATGCGTCAGCATCCCTGCACCCTGGCATAAGCCTTCAAGGCTGTTTGTTGAGCGAGATCCAGTGCGTCAGCGCGTTGCGCACGCGCTGATTGTCGCCATCTCCCGCCGCCGTCGCCGCGCCATTGAGCGTGGTGCCGCTCAGCTTGAGCGCGAGGTGGACCGAATAGCTGTAGCGCAGTGTTTCCGGGTTGGGGATGCGCGCATTCAGATCGCCGTCGAAAAAGCCCTTGTCGAAGCGGGCCCGTGAAACGATCGTCGGCAACTGATCGCCGAACTTCGCGCGGATCAGGCCGTCGGGCTGGAAGGTCAGTTCGACGGGCACATCCTTTGCCGAGGTGTGCAGCGTGCCTTTCCAGGTGCCGACCAGATCGGCGGAAGGGGTGAAGGCGGGCGCCTTGGGCTCATCTGCCGTGATCGGGCTGGGTTTCCAGCCGGGCAGCACCACCGCTGCGATCTTGTCCGCGATGATGCGCGGGGCCGGGCTGCTCGAATTGGTCAGCACGACGATGGCGGTATTGCGATCGGGGAAAAGCTGCATCAGCGTCGCGACGCCCGCCATGCCGCCCGAGTGGGAAACGACGCGATATCCGTCCTTGGTGCGGGTGCCGAAGCCCAGGCCATAGGCGCTGCCCTCGTCGCGGATCGCCTGCGGATCGACGCCGCGATGCATCTCGTCGATCGATGCGTCCGAAAGGATCGCCTTCTGGCCCGAGAGATGATCCTTCAGATGGAAGCCGGCGAAGCGGATCAGGTCATGCGCGCTCGAATAGACCGCCGAGGCGCCGGGATGGTCGAATTCGTAGAAGGGCACCGGTTCGCCGTCCCGGCCGTAACGCATCGCCGCGAAACGCTCGAGCCCGGGGCCGATATCGACCGATGTGTGGGTGAGGCCGAGCGGCACGAACACCTCGCGGCGCATGAAGTCCGCATAGCTGACGCCCGAAACGCGGCTGATGATGGCATCGAGCACGCCATAGCCGAGGTTGGAATATTGATAGCGCTCGCCAGGCGCCGTGAAGAGGTTGCCATAGGTCTGGATCGTATAATCCATCGGCGGCCGGGCGACGGGCTCGTCCTCGTAGAAGAACTGATAATGAAGCGGCAGGCCGGCGGTATGCCCGGCGACGCGGCGCACCGTGGCGTCCCGTGCATCGCCGACGCGCGCGGTGAGCTTGCCCGCGCCCAGATAGTCGTTGGCCGGCTTGTCGAGATCGACTTTGCCCGCCTGCACCAGCGTCATCAGGCCGGTCGCGGTGATCGGCTTGGAGATCGATGCGAGCGAATACATGGTGTGTTCGTCGGCCGCGATGCGCTTTTCGCGATCGGCCCAGCCAAAACCTTCCTCCCAGACGATCTTGCCGTCCTGCATCACCGCGACGGCGACCGAAGGAACCGACTTGTCCTCGATCTGCTCGCGAATGGCGGCGCGCACGGTATCGAAGCGATCGGCCTGGGCCGGCGTCGCGGCCCCCGTCAGCACCAGCGCGCCCAGCATCGCGCGCGTCATCGTCAACGTCATGATATCTCCCCTCGCTCTTTCGAGCGTCTGTTTCGAATTTCGGAATTGATTCGCCAATTATGAAAACTGCAATCCCGCATGGAAAAGCGCAACGGAAATGCTAAGGATGCCGATCAACGCATCATTTCAATATATGACAGGGGGAAGATCCGTGCCGATCCGATCGCAGACATTCCGGGGATTCATCGCGGCGGCCTTGCCCGGCATGGCGATGCTCGCCGCGCTTCAGCCGGCAGAGGCGCAGGCGCAGGGCAAGCGTATCTTCATCTCGATCGACATGGAGGGGATCGCGGGCGCGGTGACGCCCAACCAGATCAGCGGCACGGGCATCGACTATCAGCGTCAGCGCAAGATCATGACCGACGAATTGCTGGCGGCGATCGCGGGCGCGCGTGAAGGCGGTGCCACCGAGTTCGTCATCGCCGACGCGCATGGCGACATGCAGAATATCCTGATCGAGGAACTGCCCGCCGATGTCCGGCTGATCCGGGGCAGCCCGCGCCCCTTGATGATGATGGAGGGCATCCAGAACGGCCGCTATGACGGCGCGATCTTCATCGGTTATCACTCCAGCGCCTCCAACCCGCGCGGCGTGCGTGCGCACACCTTTTCCAGCGCACGCATCTCCGAAGTGAAGTTGAACGGCGTGCCGGCCTCCGAAGGATCGATGAACGCCGCGCTCGCCGCCCAATATGGCGTACCGGTGATCCTGGCGACGGGGGACGACGCGGCGGTCGAGGAACTCGCACCCGTCATTCCCGGGGCGGAGACCGTGGCGGTCAAGCGCAATATCGGTTTCCATGCCGCCGAAAATCTCGTGCCGGCCGAGGCGCAACGGCAGATCCGCGCCGCCGCGACCAAGGCCGTCCAGAAGAGCGCGCAGATCAAGGTGGCCAAGGCCGCGCAGCCGGTAACGATCGACCTGACCTTCCATTTCTATCGCCCGGCCGAACTGCTGGCCTATCTGCCCAATGTCGAGCGCACCGGCGCGCGTTCGGTGCGCTGGAAGTCGGCCGATATGGCGTCGGCGATGAAGTTCATGGAATTCGCCATGTCGTATAATGTGGAACTGCAACCCTGAATTGGTTCCTGCCGGTCGGCGCCAGGCCTAGCTTGCAACGTCAAGTCGGCCGGCGCCGTCGCCACCAGAGCAGGATCCCGGTCATGCAGAGCGCGGCGGTCGCCAGGCCGGCCACGAATATCGCGATCCGGCCGGCCATGCCGAACGCCTTTCCCGAATGCAGCGGATATTGCCAGGCGAAGAACAGGTCGCCCGCGCTTTCGCCATTGTCGTGCCGCTGCCCGACGACTTGCCCGTCGGACATGCGGATATAGGTCCAGAGCCGCCCCATCCCGTCCAGGTCGCGCGGGTCGAAACTGCGCACGCCATAGACCCCCTTGCCGGCGATCGGCGCGACGCTGTCGGCCGGGCCGGCGCCATATCGGCGCGCGATGGCGACGGCATGGGCGATGCCGATGGCGGGCGCCGTTCCGGCCTCGACGGTATCGTCGAACGCATAATGCAGCCGGTCCGAGACCGGGGAGAACAGCCGGACGGCGTCGCGGCTTTCTTCCTGCCAGGTCAGGCAGACGCCGGTCACGGCCAGCACCAGCGTGGCGGGATAGAGCCACATGCCCGGCGCACGGTGAAGGTCGAACAGCCGGCGCAGCCTGCGTCCCTTGACGAGAAAGGCCGAACGCAATGCCGCCAGCCGGGGTACCGCGAGCAGTGCGGCGGGGATATGGTCGATCGCCCAGAGCAGAGAAACCAGCCCCAGGAACCATGCCATCGCCGGGCCGAGCATCAGATCCATGTGCAGCGCATAGAGGCTGTCCATCACATGGCGGCGGTCGAACGCCGGCGATCCGCCGACCCGCCAGCCGAGCAGCCGCCCGCTGTCCGGATGCGCGAACATCTGCACCGGCGCGCCGTTCCCGTCGGCGCCGATCAGCATGATCGTATCGCCCGGCCGATCGGGCAGGTCGATATAGCGCGGGGAGAAGCCGGGCAGCGCGGCATGCGCGGCGGCAAGCGCATCGTCGGCGGCGGACTCGGTGCCCGCCGCGACGACGGGCACCGAATGCCAGTCAGCATTGAGCCAGCGATCGAGTTCGTCGTAGAAGACGATCGCCGATCCCGTCAGCGAGAGGGCGAGCAGCCACAGCGCGGCGAACAGGCCGAACCAGCGGTGCCACAGTCGCAGCAGCCGTCGCGGCGAAACCGTCCGGCGCGCGGCCGCCGTCATGATCAGAAGCGGACCGAAACCGTCAGCCTGATGTCGCGGCCCGGCTCGCGCACGCCGACCACGCCTTCATAATCGGGGATGCCGCTATAATCCGCCACGCTCGAATGCGCGCGGTACCGCCTGTCGAACAGGTTGTAGACGCCGGCGAGCAGGGTCAGCCGGTCGCTGCCCAGCGGCTGCCAGCGACCGAACAGGTCGACGACGGTATAGCCGGGCTTGTCGACAAGTTGCGTCGTCGGGATCCAGCCGATCTCGACATTGCGGTGGAGCACTTCGATATCGTTGAGATCGTTGTAATGCGTCACGCTCGCTTCGAAACCGAGCGTGTCGGACGGGCGATATCCCAGCGTCAGGTTCCAGTTGTCGCCCACCGACGTGCCCAGCCCGATATGCTCATAGCCTTCGACCGGATGGCCGTTGATGCGCGATCGATAGTGGTTGAAATAGGCGTCGATCGAGAATGGACCATGGCTGTAGCCGGCACGCAACTCGATGCCATTGGCTTTGAACTTGCCGATATTCTCGTAATAATTGGGGGCCTGAGGGGCGGGGCCGTTGCCGATCTGATCCAGGATCACATCGTCGATCACCATGTCGTAATAGACGGCCGAGGCGCGGAATCCGTCGCGGTTGAACGCCGCGCCCGCCTCGTAATTGTCGACGCGCTCAGGGCGCAGGCCGGGTGCGAGCGCGATTCGGCCGGGGCGCTTCTCCAGCGTGAAGGCGTCGCCGATCTCCTTGCCGCGAAACGCCTGCGCGAAGCTGGCGTGCAGCGTCAGCCCGTCGGCGAGTTCGTAGCGCAGGCCGGCATTGACGCTGATCCCGTCGCTGTCGGTGCCGTCGGCATAGGTCACCTGCGTCAGATCATAGGCGTCGTAGCGTGCGCCGACGCTCAAGGTCAGCGGATCGGCGATGCGCCAGTGATCCTGGATATAGAGGCCCAAAACGGTGCCGGTTTCGACGAAGCGGCCGATTGCCGGATCCCATGCCCATGGACCCCAGATCGAGGCATCCTCGAGATAGCGGCTCTCGACCCGGTCGTCGCGATATTCGGCGCCCGCGACGATATCGTGCCGGCCCTGGCGGAAACGGCCGCGAATATCGAAGCCGTAACTGCGGATCGCTGCGCCATAAAGGCCCCAGCGATCGTAGCGATCCTGCACGAAGCGCGAACGCGTCCAATATCCCGTCGCTTCGATGTCCACGCCCTCGCCGGCGTCGAGCCCGTAATTGAGGATCGCTGTCTGTCGCTTCGCCTTGGCGGGAAACAGCGGATCGCTTGCCAGAACCGGCCAGTTGGGTCGCTGGCCGAACGATGCCTGTTCGTTGCGCTGTTCGTAGCTTGCCGAGAAGCGGTGGCGCCCGCCCAATGTGCCGCCCAGCTTGACGAAGCCGAGCTTCTGCGTGGCGGCGGTGCCGTAGAGCGTCTCTCCGCCGCCATCCTTCATATTGTCGCGATCGACATGCGCACAGGATGCGATGATGCCGAGATCCTCGGTCAGCCGGCCGAACACCGTTGCGGAGAGCTTGTAGCCGTCATTGCTGAACCAGCCCGCCTTGGCGATCGCGCCTATGGATTGGCCGGGCTTCAGCAGATCGTCCGCATCGCGCGTGCGGAAGCGGATCGCGCCGCCGATGGCGCCGAAACCGGATGTCGCTTCGCCGGCGCCGGCCTTCACATCGACGGTGGCGAGCAGTTCGGGTTCGATCGAGACGCGGCCGATATGGTGGAACAGGGTGCCGCGCTGCGGTGCGCCGTCCACCGTGACGTTGAGCATATTGTCCTCGAGCCCGCGCACATAGATTTTCTGCGCGATCCCGACCGAGCCGCCGACCGCGACCGAGGGCACCTGACGGAACAGATCGCCCAGGTCGTTGGCCTGGCGGAACTCGATCTGCTCGCGATCGATCTCGACATCGGTCAACGCGCCGACGACGACGATCTGCTCGTCCGCGCCGCCGGTGTCGCTCTCCATGGGCGCGTCGATCGCACCGGCCAGCGGGGTGGGGGCCGCACGCGTCGCGGCGGGGCGGGGGGCGAGCCGAGGCGCCGGCGTTTGCGCGATGATGCGATAGCCGCCGCGTCCGTCGGACCGGGCCGAAAGCCCGGTGGATGCGAGCATGCGGGCGAGCGCCGCCGGGGTCGTGAAGTCCCCGCGCAATCCGGCGCTGTGCTTGCCCCGTACCAGCGCGGGATCGACCGAGACCACGGTGCCCGCCTGACGGCCGAGCCGCGCGAGCGCCGATCCGAGCGATCCCGCCGGAATGTCGAATGCGCGCGATGCCTGCGCCGCCTGCGCCGTGGCGGGGGCGCCTGCCGCCGCAAGAGAAGCGCTGGCGATCGCGGCCAGTGCCGCGCCGCGCATCGAGATCGAAACCATGGAAATCCCCTTGAAAACAGACCCGTTCGCAAGGTGGGACGGGCGAGCGCGGAAAAGGGGACAGGCGGCCGGCCAAAAAGACGAAAAAAGATCAGCGGGCACTCACGAACACGTCGCCATCGGGCCCTTGCGACACCGCGATGCCGGCAGTGCCGGCAATCGCCGACAGCGCGCGCGGGGCGTCGGCGAGCGGATAGCTGCCGGTGACGCGGATATGTGCAAGTGCTCGCGCATCGAACCGGATCGGGCGAGCGCGGTAACGATTGAGTTCGGTCAGCACATCGGCGAGCGGACGATCATCGGCTTCCAGCCATCCGCGCGTCCAGGCGGAGGCCTGGTCGGCATCGACCGCGCCGAGGCGGATGACGCGTTCCCCGCCTATCGCCGCGCGCTGCCCGGGGGCGAGCCGGATGCAATCGGCCATGGTCTCCCGCGAAGCGGGGCAGGCGCGGACATGCGATTCCACCACCGTCACCAATGTGCGATCGCTCTCGCGCTCGACGATGAAGGCGGTGCCGAGCGCGGTCACGCTGCCGTCGCGCGTTTCGACCTGGAAGGGGCGAGCGGCATCGGCGGCGACCGTCGCCATGATCCGTCCCCGGAACAGCCGGACATGGCGGGACGCTCCGGCTTCGTCGATGTCGATCGCACTGTTGGTATCGAGCATCACCGCCGATCCATCGGCCATGGCGACGTTGCGCTGTTCGCCCGGCGCGGTCCGGTGATCGGGGAAGAATGCACGTCCGGTGAAGCTGGTCGCGCCGAACCAGCCCGCCAAGATGATCGCGCCCAGCCCCAGCAGTCCGCCGGCCAGCCGCCGCCTCGGCCCTTTTCCCCGGGATTGTCCCGCCGCGCGGGTGAGGGCGATGCGCTCGATCGGATCCAGCCCGTCGAACCGGCTGTCGAATCCGCGCATGCGATCGAATGCCAGACGATGGCTGGCATGCTCCGCGCACCAGGCCTCGCATGCATCGCGCCGTTCGGCGGTCACGGCATCGGCGTCCAGTTCGGCCGCCCAGCGCGCGGCCTCGCGGATCACGGCCGCACTGGGCCTTTCGGTCGCGGCGTGCTGCATGTCAGGCGGGATAGGCGAATTCGTAGCAGGCGGCATAGGCCCGCGCGATGTGGCGCTTCACCGTGCGCTCCGAAATCTCCAGTTCCGCCGCGATCTCCGCATGGGACAGTCCATCCACGCGGCGCAGCAGGAACGCGACGCGCACCTGCGTCGAAAGTCCGCCGAGCAGCAGCATGATGCCGTCGAGAAGCTGGGTCGCGGCGGCGATACGCTCCGGCGTCAGTTCGTCTGTGTCGCCGTGCAGTTCGGCATGGGTGTCCAGATAGGCGCGCTCGATCTCGCGGCGGCGAACATCGTCGATCAGCAGCCGTCGCGCGATCACCGCGAGATAGCGGCGCGGATCGGCGAGCGCCTCGGCGGGGCGCCGCTCGATGATCCTGCAGAAGGTATCCTGCGCCAGATCCGATGCGCGATGCGGACAGCGCGTCCGCCGCCGCAGCCAGCTTTGCAGCCAATGTCCATGCGCCGCATAGACGCCGCCGATATCCAGCGCCGCAGCCCGATCAGTCATTCGCCAAAGCCGTCGCCATGTTGAGCATCACATGGCGCTGGTAACGAAATTGCGAGTCGTTAGCAATTCCCTGTGGAGACGTGTCCCGCCTTCAGGCCATGTTAGCTCCGCCTGACGCGCAGCAGCGCTAGAAGGGCGGTGGCGGCGATCACGATCGCGGCGCCCGCGAACATGCCGATCGATCCCCAGGGGTGAAAGGCATCGCCGGGATCGATCGGCCCGAAAAGCCAGTCCGGGGCGACGACGATCATCGGAAGCGCGCAGAGTATCGCCCAGCCGAAAAGCCATCCGCGCAGCACCGCGGCGACGCAGAGCGCCGCCCAGGCGAGGAAGGCGAAGAGGCCGGGGTGAAGGCCGACGAGCCAGGCGAGGTCGGGCGCGATGAAGGGAAGCGCCAGCAGGGCGGCGAGCCATGTCGTCATGGTCGCGCCGCGTGTCGAACCGGCTCGGGCGTCGGAACCAGCCATCCTGTCCCTCCTGCGGAGAACCTAGAGCGATTTGCAGTTCGATGGAATCATCGAACGACTCGAAAATCGCGGCAGAACAAAAAATCTGGAACATGCTGCGATCCGCTTCCGGCGGATCACAGCATGTTCAAGCGCCGACGCATATTTTCGCAACCATATGACAATGTGGGGAGGGGTGATTGAACTATGCGCCGCGCGGCGCATAGTGAATGTCGACCCGACGCAGGAGGTGTCATGCCGAGCATAGGCTATCGCGACGATTATGATGCCGATGCGGAGCCGATCGCGGCGGCGATCCGGGCCAGGCGCGGCGGGCGATTGCTCAATCTGGACCGGATGCTGTTGCACAGCCCCGGCATCGCCGCGGGCTGGAATGCGCTGATGGGGCAGGTCCGCGCCAGCCCGGCTATTTCGCCCCGCCATCGCGAACTGGCGATCTGCGCGGTCGCACGCATCAATGGCGCCGATTACGAGTTCCATCACCATCGCGGGCCGTTTCTGGATGCCGGCGGCCGCCAGGCGCAACTCGATGCGCTCGATGACGTGGCGAAGGCGGCCGCGAACCACATCGTGTTCGATGAGGCCGAGCGTGCGGTGCTTGCACTGGCCTGTGAGAGCAGCCGCCATGTCGGGATCGATGCGGAGACCATGGATGCGGTGCGGCTTCATTTTCCGGAGCCTGCCGCCACCTTCGAACTGATGATGGTGGTCGCCTCTTACAACATGGTGTCGCGGCTGCTGGTCGGGCTCGGGATCGAACCCGAAAACTGAGGCCGCGCAGGCATTTCTCCGATCATCAAATCATTGACGGCCGAGGTCCGCTCGGGCCTAATCGGGCGAAAGGCAAGGGCGGGGGATTTCATGCATCGCAGCTTTGTTTGGCCCATGGCGTCGGCGCTGCTGTTCGCGCCGGCCGCAGCCCAGGCCGCACCGGGCAATCAGGCGACCGCCGGCATCGCGGTGCCGGCGCATGCGCTGCGCGCGCCGGGCGGGGACCGCGCGGTCTGGATCAACGAGGAGCGCAATGGCCTCTGGCTCGTCGAGCGCGATGCCGCGAGCGGCGGATGGAGCGCGCCCCGGATCGCCTTCACCATCCGGGGCGGCGTCCGTAACCCCGTCTTCTCACCCGACGGCACGACGGTGGCGTTCGAGAATCCGCGCGGCGGCCATGTCACCGGCGGTTATGTTTCGGCGCGCCAGACGGAATGGAGCTATATCGCGACCTTCGATTTCCGCAGCCGTCGCATCGCGTATCTGGAACCCGCTTTTGCGCGAGACCTGGATCCGCGCTGGTCGGTGGATGGCCGGCAGATCTCGTTCACGCGCAAGGCGGCGGGACGGGCCGAGGCCCGGCTGACCGTCGCACGGCCCGGCGTGGAACCGCCGGCCGCCAGGCCGTCGCGCCATCCCGGCAGCTTCGCGATCGAAGCGGTGCTGGGCGCGCCGCTGGTCTATCAGCCCCAGGCCTCGGGCGACGGGCGCTCGATCGCCTATGTCGCGCGCGAAGGCCGCAAACGCGCGATCTATTTCAAGCGTCTCGGCGAACCGGCACGCGCGGTTGCGGTCTATCCCGACGATGACGGGCAGGAATTGTCGGACGTCGCGCTCAGTCGCGACGGCGGCGTGCTCGTCTATGTGCGCGGCGGTCCGGTCAACAACAAGGGGGAGGTGCCCAATCCCCGATCGACGACGCAAGCACCGTCGCGCCAGATCTGGCGTGTCCGCACCTATGGCGGGGCATCGCCCGAGCTTCTGGGAACGGGTGAGGATCCGCAAATCTCTCCCGACGACACACGCATCGTCTGGAGTGCCGAACGCGGGCTGGTAAGCGCGTCGTTGACGGGGGCTCTCGGGACGGGTGAGTTGCTGTTGTCCGGCACGGTCGCCAATCCGCGTTTCTCGCCCGATGGCCGGCGACTGGTCTTCGAGCGTGCCGGCCATATCGAATTGTTCGACCTGACGACGCGCGACCGGCGGACCGTGTCGAAACCCGCCGATGCGGTCGATGCCGGTCCGGTCTGGTCGCCCGATGGCGCCAATGTCGCTTTTCGCCGCGTGGTGGGCAAGCAGCCGACCTTTCTCGGCATCGGCTATGAAGGACCTTATGTTTCGGCCGAACCCTGGTCGATCTGGAGCAGCAGCGGCGATGCTGGCGGGGAAGATCTGGCGCCGCGCCGGCTGTGGCAGGCGCAGCCCGGCATGGGCTCTGCCTTTTACGGGCTGACCCAGGATGCGACCAACACCGGCATTCGCGCCGATCAGCTTTTCTGGTCGCGGAGCGGCCGGATCGGCTTTGTCTGGGAACGCGATGGCTGGCGCCATCTTTACGCGATCCCCGAACGCGGCGGCGATGCGGTGCTGCTGACGCCGGGGGAGGGAGAGGTCGAATCCGCCGCGCTGTCGCACGACGGTCGCAGCCTGGTCTACAGCCACAATATCGGCGATCTCGACCGCCGGCACTTGTCATCGGTGTTGCTGGATGGTGGCGCCCCCCAGCCGCTCACGACCGGCACCGCCAGCCAATGGGGCGCGACGCCACTGGCGGAAGGGCGGCTGGCCTATGTCCATGGCGGTTGGGCCGATCCGCCGCGCGTGACGATCCGCGACGTTGACGGCCAGAGCGCGGCGGAGGCGTCGCCCGCCATTCCGGCCGGCTATCCCGCGAAAGCGATGGTCGAACCGCAGGCGGTGAGTTTTCCGGGCACCGATGGCGAGATGGCCCATGGCCAGCTTTTCGTGCCACGCAAACCGCGCGGCTGCGGTGTCGTCTATGTCCATGGCGGCATCCGGCGGCAGATGCTGCTCGGCTATCACTATATCGACGCCTATTCGAACCTGTACGAGATGAACCAGTATTTCGCGGATCGCGGCTGCGCGGTGCTCTCGGTCGAATATCGCAGCAGTATCATGCGCGGCCATGCCTTCCGCAACGCGCCCGGCTGGGGCGATGCCGGCGCCAGCGAATATAAGGATGTGCTGGGCGGCGCGAACTATCTGAAGTCGCGCGCCGATCTGAAAGTGGGCAAGATCGGCATCTACGGCCTGTCCTGGGGCGGTTACCTGACCGCGCAGGCGCTGGCGCGCAATTCGGACGTGTTCGCGGTGGGGTTCGACATGGCCGGCGTGCATGATTTCCTGAAAGGCGGATATCCGCATTCGCCGATGGCCCATGCCGGCAAATGGACCTCGCCCGTCTATATCGCGGCGGGCGACGACGACCGGAACGTCGATTTCAACCAGTCGATGGTGCTGGCGGACATGCTTCGCGCCAAACGGCCGGACGTGAAGATGGTCGAACGCGTCATCCCCAATGAGACGCACGACATGTACCTGACCTTCGAGACGCTGACCGACCTCTATCGCGAAGGCGGCGAGTTCATGCTCGACGAACTGATCGTGGCGAAGGGGAAGAAGTGACGGGCTCGAACGAGCACGAGTGCAAGCGTCTTATCGTTCGCCTCTCCAGCTCATTGTCATTGCGAGGAGCGTAGCGACGGGCCGAAGGCGGCCGCAGGCCAACCAATCCAGCGGTTGATGCATCCCTGGATTGCTTCGCTCCGCTCGCAATGACGAAGCACGCCCGCACCTGCACAATCTCTCCACATCGCGCACATCACCGCTCGACCACCACCTGACATTCCCGTCGCGTCGCGGCTCAGGGAGGTCGGCAATGCGTATCGTGCTGGTCAATGTACCCCATCCCGCGATCGGCAGCCGCATTCCGCGCGAACAGCTCCCGCCTCTCGGGCTGCTGAGCGTGGGCGGGCCGCTTATCGACGACGGCCATTGCGTGACGCTGATCGACGGTGAGTTCGGCCCCATGCCGATCGCGGACCTGGCAAGGGCGGTGACGCGGCTCGCGCCCGACGCCGTGCTGTTCGGCCATTCCGGCTCATCGTCCGGCCATCCCGTCATCGCGCGCGTCGCGGCGATGGTGGCACGGGCGCTGCCCGCCGCGCGCATCGTCTATGGCGGCGTCCATCCCACCTATTTCTGGCGGGAGGTGCTGCGCGACGAACCCCATGTCCATGCGGTGGTACGCGGCGAGGGGGAGGAGACGGCGCGCCGGCTGATGCGTGCGCTGGAACGGGGCGAAACGCTGGGCGCGATCCCGGGCATCGCCTTCCGCAAGGGCGGCGTGCCCGTCGCGACCCCGGCCGCGCCGGTGATCGTCGATCTCGATGCCTATCGGGTCGGCTGGGAACTGATCGATCATGCGCGCTACAGCTATTGGGGCGGCAAGCGCGCCGTCGTCATCCAGTTTTCGCGCGGTTGCCCGCACCTGTGCACCTATTGCGGCCAGCGTGGTTTCTGGACGCGCTGGCGCCACCGCGATCCGGTGAAGCTGGCGGCGGAGATCGCCTATCTCCACCGCGTGCATGGCGTGGAGGTGTTCAACTTCGCCGACGAGAATCCCAGCGCCGGCCGCAAGGCCTGGCGCGCCTTTCTCGAAGCGCTGATCGCCGAGAATGTCAGCGTGACTTTGGTCGGCTCGACCCGTGCCGACGATATCGTGCGCGACGCCGATATCCTGCATCTCTACAAGAAAGCGGGTTTCGAGCGGTTCCTGCTCGGCATGGAGAATACCGACGAAGCCACGCTGAAACTGATCCGCAAGGGCGGCGCCACCTCAACCGATCGCGAGGCGATCCGGCTGCTCCGCCGACACAATATCCTGTCGATGGCGACATGGGTCGCGGGGTTCAGCGACCAGACCGACGCCGATCTGTGGCGCGGGCTGTGCCAGTTGATCTCCTATGATCCGGATCAGATTCAGGCGCTGTACGTGACGCCGCATCGCTGGACACCATATTATCGCGAGGCGAAGGATCGCCGCGTCGTTCAGCCCGACCGCACGCGCTGGGATTACAAGCATCAGGTGCTGGCGATGGAGCGGATGCCGTCATGGCGTCTGTTCCTGTGGGTGAAGGCGATCGAGGCGATCGCCCAGCTCCGCCCGCGTTCGTTGCGGCGATGGATATGGAATCCCGATCCGAAGATCCGTCACGCGATCCGCTGGTATTACCGGATGGGCCGGCGCGTCTGGATCCACGAGATCATCGGTTTCCTGTTCCGCGACGCGCGCCGTGACGACGGCCGCACCGTCGAGGATCATTTCGGCGAGACCCAGGATCATGAGGAGGAGGCATCCTCGGTGCCCCGGCGTGCGCGTCCGGCTCCGGCCACCGGCGCGCCGTTTCACTCGACATAGGCGGCGAGGTTGGCGAGCGTCGAGCACATCCCGGCCTCGTGATCCTCGGGGCTGATGCCGCCGGGTACATTTTCGCAGGCGATCGCGACTTCGGTGCCGCCGGGCACCCGTGTCAGGCTGGTCGTGATCTTCATCGTACCCGCGAAAGCGGCGTCATCGGACTCGAACATGACCAGTTCGACGACGCGCGCATTCGGCACGAGTTCGACAAAGCGCCCATCGACAATGTCGGCATCATTCGAACTCTTGCCATGCGCCGATCCGGCATCGTCGTAGGTCAGCGTCATGCGATAGCTGCCGCCTTCCCGCGCGTCGAAGTTGTCGAACCGGCCGGTCATGCCCGCGGGCGGCCGCCAAACCGTCAGCGCCGCCGGATCGACAAGTGCCCGCCAGATCGCCTCGGGCGTCGCGTGGATGATGCAGGATGCGCGGTCGATCCGCTGCAAATCAGTCATAGTCGAGCTTCGGATACCAGTCGCCGCCGCGCCCCTCCGGGGTGGTGTCGAGCAAGGTCCAGAGCGGATCGAGATCGGGGGCGCCGCGAGGATCCTGCCCCGGATCGGCCATGTCTCCGCCGATCTCGCCGCTCCAGAAATGACGGATCGTGCCGTCGCGTCGCGTGAAGACGGTATAGCCGGGCATGTCGGCATCCTCCGCGCTCACATAGGCGCGCGTGAAGTCACCGTCGCCGTCCGAATAGACTTTGAGCTGGTTCCAGCCGCGTTCCCGCTTGGCGGTCACCAGCCGTTCAATCGGCGAGCGCGCCACCATCGCCAGCGCGACGCGTTGCTCGATATCGGGCACCTTGCCTTCCAGCGAAGCCATGAACGACGTGCACATGGGGCAGGGGCGCTGGCGCTGGGGACCGAACATATAGCTGTAGATGATCAGGCTATCCTTGTTCCCGAACAGGTCGCTCAGCGTCACCGGCCCGGCCTCGCCGACGAAGCGGTAATCGCTGGGCACCTCGCCACCGGCGGGAAGCCGCCGCCTTTGTTCGGCGACCCGCTCGATATGGCGGCGCAGCTCGATCTCCTCGGCGAGCAGAGCATTGCGGGCCGCGCGATATTCCGCGCTTTCGTTGGGAAATTGCGCGGTGTTGCGCGCCGCCAGCTCTCTGGCCGGGATCAGCGAAGGCTCTGTCGACATCATCCGCTCCTGCAATCTGTTCTCATATAAGTTGATATCAACGTGATTTCCTGGTGTCAAAAGCGACCGGCGGCACGATGCGATCATCGGTACCGGCAATGCGGCCGGCGACGGATATAACGCCCGACTTCGGTTGAGGTGCCGGTGCTCCCTCTGGCGCCGCCGATCGTCTCGGGCTAACCCGATGCTTCGATCGATCAGCAGGAGAATGGATTGTGGCTGGAGGGAAATATCGCGCGGAAACGCTGGCCTTGCACGCAGGCTGGCGCGCCGATCCGACGACGGGCGCGGTGGCGCCGCCGATCTTCCAGACGACATCCTATCAGTTCCAGAGCGCGGAGCATGCCGCCAACTTGTTCGCGCTCAAGGAACTCGGCAATATCTACACCCGTATCGGCAATCCGACGATCGACATCCTCGAACAGCGCATCGCCGCGCTGGAGGGCGGCGCCGCGGCGCTGGCGGTTTCGTCGGGCCAGGCGGCATCCGCCTATTCCATCCAGAATCTGGCGCGGGCCGGCGACAATATCGTCAGCGGTACCGATCTTTACGGCGGCACCTACAACCTCTTCGCCAACACGCTGCGCGACATGGGGATCGAGGTCCGTTTCGTCGATCCCGCCGATCCCGATGCTTTCGCCCGCGCCACCGACGATCGCACGCGCGCCTATTATGTCGAGACCTTGCCCAATCCCAAGCTGGTTGTCTGCCCGATCGCGGAGATCGCGGCCATCGGCCGGCCGCTCGGCATTCCGCTGATCGTCGACAACACCGCCGCGCCGCTATTGGCCCGGCCGCTCGATCATGGCGCGGCGATCGTCGTCTACTCCACCACCAAATATATCGGCGGCCATGGCACCTCGATCGGCGGCATGATCGTCGATGGCGGCAATTTCGACTGGGAAGCCTTTCCCGATCGCCAGCCGCTGCTCAACACGCCCGATCCCAGCTATCACGGCGCGGTCTGGGCGCAGGCGGCCAAGCCGCTCGGCCCGATCGCCTATATCCTGCGCGCGCGCACCGTGCTGCTGCGCGATCTCGGTTCGGCGCTGTCGCCATTCAATGCCTTTCAGTTGATCCAGGGCGTCGAGACGCTGGCGCTGCGCATGCCGCGCCATTGCGAGAACGCGCTCAAGGTCGTCGCGTATCTCGCCGGGCGCAGCGACGTGACGCGGGTGATCCATCCCTCGCAGCAGACCGGCGAGCAGCGGGCGCGGGCCGATCGCTATCTGACTGGCGGGCTGGGTGCGTTGCTCGGCTTCGAGCTGGCGGGCGGCGTCGAAGCGGGGCGCAAGTTCATCGATGCGCTGAAACTCTTCTACCATGTCGCCAATATCGGCGATGCGCGCAGCCTGGCGATTCATCCGGCGTCGACCACCCACTCGCAGCTCTCGGCCGAGGATCAGGTCGCGACCGGGGTTTCACCCGGCTATGTGCGGCTGTCGATCGGGCTCGAGCATATCGACGATATCCTCGAGGATCTGGCGCAGGCGCTCGACGCGGCTGCGTGATGCCGGGTGAACGGGCCTGGTCAGAACCAGGCCCGTACGCCGACAACGAAACTGGTGTTCTCGACATCCTCGCCCGCCAGCCGCGCATAACGCGCGGTGCCGCCGACACGACGATCCCATGACACGCCGATATAGGGTGCGAATTCGCGGACGATCTCGTAGCGCAGCCGCAGGCCCAGCTCGACATCGCTCAACCCCGAGCCGACGCCGCTTGTAGGTACGTCCTGCAGCGCGAAATTGAATTCTGCTCGGGGCTGGAGGATCAGCCGCTGGGTGATGCGCTGGTCGTAATTGCCTTCGAGCCGGGCGAACAGGTCACCCTTGTCGGACAGGAACAGCGCGCCTTCCACCTCGAACCAATAGGGGGCCAGCCCCTCGAACCCGATCGCGGCGTGGGTGCGCGACGGGCCGGGGCCGATATCCTGGCGGACGCCGGCCTGGAGGTTGAAATAGGGGCCGATCGCGCGGCTATAGAGCGCCTGCACCTCGGCATCCTCCACGCCGTCGCCGAACGCGCCTTCGCCCTCGGTCTTGACGACCAGCCGGTTGATATCGCCGCCGAACCAGGCTTCGCCGCTCCAGCGGAAACCGTCCTTGCCGCCGCGTATCTGATATTCGGCGAGATCGATCATCACCTGCGAGAAGCTGCCGCCGCCATGCTCTTTCCTCAGTGCCGTGCGCGATCCCGTCATCGCCTCGGCGCCCCAGACGCTGTCGGCATAGTTGGGATCGGGCGCCGCGGGCGCCGGCGCGTTGCCGGCGGGAAGCGCGGTGCCGCCGTCGCCATGGCCGGGCATGGCTTCGCCCGCCGCCGGCTGCATGGCAGACATATCGTGCCCGGCATGCGGATCCGCAGCCGCCGGTGGCTGGGCCGTCATATCATGCCCGGCATGGGGATCGGCCGGGGCGAGGGGGCTGGCTGACTGCGCGTCGGGCTGCTTGCTATGATCCGCATGGGCGGACATGTCGTGCGCGCTATGATCCATCTGCGCGGCGGCCGGCGTCGCGGCGATCGCCAGCACGGCGGCGGAAAGCAGGAGGAGCGGCTTCATGCCGCGTCTCCCGTGCGGGGCCGCACCGTCACGACCTGCATCATGCCGGCATGCATGTGGTAGAGCATATGGCAGTGGAACGCCCAGTCGCCGACCGCGTCGGTGGTGACGTCGAACGTCACCTTGCCGCCGGGCTGGACCTGTACCGTATGCTTCCTGGGGGCGTATTCGCCATGCCCGGTCACCAGCTCGAAGAAGTGGCCGTGAAGATGGATGGGGTGGCCCATCATCGTGTCGTTGACCAGCGTCACGCGGACGCGCTCGTCCTTGGTGAAGGGGATCGGCGCCTTGACCTCGCTCAGCTTTTCCCCATCGAACGCCCACATATAGCGTTCCATATTGCCGGTCAGATGGATCTCCATCGCGCGATCGGGCGCGCGCAGGTCCGGGTTGCGCTCCACCGCCATCAGGTCGCGATAGACGAGCACGCGGTGCCCGACATCGGCGAGGCCCTGGCCGGGTTCGCCCGTGCGATCGATCGGCATCGGCGAGATCGACTGGACGGTCGGCGTGTCCTTGACCGTCGGCGCCAGCGACATGTCGCGCATCGAATGCTTCATCGCGGTGCCGCCCTGGCCGGTCGCGGCATTCGTCGGCGTGCAATGGCCCATCTCGGCATGTTCGGGCGGGCAGGCGTCGTCGCCGGCGGGCTGCGCGCCCATCGCGCCGTGATCCATGCCGCCCATGCCCATATCGGTCATGGTGGCGAGCGGACGCTTCCTGAGCGCGGGCATTTCCGTCGCCATGCCCGCGCGGGGCGCGAGCGTGGCACGCGCCAGGCCAGACCGGTCGATCGCCTCGCCGATCAGCGTATAGGCGCGATCCTCGGTGGGCTCGATGATGACGTCATAGGTTTCGGCGATCGCGATCTGGAATTCGTCGACGGCGACGGGACGGACATTGAGCCCGTCGGCCTGGACGATGGTGAGCTTCAGCCCCGGGATCCGGACGTTGAACGTCGTCATCGCGGAGGCGTTGACGAAGCGTAGCCGGACGCGCTCGCCCGGGCTGAACAGCGCGGTCCAGTTGTCGCGGGGGCCGTGGCCATTGACCAGATAGGTATAGGTCGATCCGGTGACGTCGCTGATATCGGTGGGGTCCATCCGCATCCGGCCCCAGGCCGTTCGTTCGGAGGCGGGCTGGTCCTGGCCCCTGATCAGTCCGGCAAGCGTCTGCTTCCGGTAATTGAAATAGCCGCCTTGCTGCTTGAGCTTGCGGAATATCAGATGGGGGTGGAGCGGGCTGTGATCGGAAAGCACGATCACATGCTCGCGATCGGACCGGATCGGATCCGGGCCGGCGGGATCGATGACGATCGGCCCGTAATGGCCCATCTGCTCCTGCAGACCGGAATGGCTGTGATACCAATAGGTGCCGGCCTGGACGATCGGGAACTCATAGGTGAAGGTCGATCGCGGCTTGATGCCGGGAAAGCTGACGCCAGGCACGCCGTCCATATGGAAGGGCACGAGCAGGCCGTGCCAGTGGATCGAGCTGTCCTCGTCGAGATCGTTGACCACCGACAGGCGGACATTGGTGCCCTCGCGCAGGCGGACCAGCGGGGCGGGGATCGTGCCGTTGATGCCGATGCCATGGCTTTCGCGGCCGTCGACCGTGATCATCTGGTGCGCGATGCGCAGCGCAATCTCGGTTCCCGATACGGTGGGAAGCGGGCGGACGATGCCCGCCGAAACCGGTTGCGCCCATGCCGGAAACCAGCCGGCAAGCGCGGCGGTGCCGCCGGAGATGGCCGCGCCGCGCAACAGCGTGCGGCGATCGATACTCGTGACTGTCATTGATCCTGCTTATGTTGTGAAACCGATTGGCGTCTGCGTGATGATACGCGCCCGGCGCCCTAACCCCTCAATATTTCCGACAATTTCGTGCGCGCGCGATAGACCCGCATTTCCACGGCCTTTTCGCTGATGCCGAGGATCCGCGCGGTCTCCGCCTGGCTCATATCCTCGATCATCCGCAGGATCAGCGGCTCCTTGAGCGAGGCCGGCAGCATGCGGATCGCGCGCATCGCCCGGTCCAGTTCCTGCGCGGCGCCCAGTGAATCGTCGATCGGAACGGTGCTGTCGGCAATCTCCTCGGCCTCGCTGATCGGCACCGCAAAGGCGAACAGCCGGCGGACCGCGCGGCGCCTGGCCCAGTCGCGGCATTTGTTGATCGCGATGCGCGCGATCCATGCCCGGAACGATCTCGATCCGTCATAACGGGCAAGCGCCGAAAAGGCGGCGACGAAGCTGATCTGCGTCACGTCGAGCGCTTCGTCTGCATCGCCGATATGGCTGCGGATCAGCCGATAGACCCAGTCGCGATGACGGGTCATCAGCACCCCGTAAGCGGCTTGCTGCCCCGCCATGGCGATCGCGGCCAGTTCCCCGTCCGTGCAGCCGGCAAGATCGGTGGTCACCTCTCCTTGGCCGTCAGCGCTTTCACCACCGCCGCATCGAATTTCGCGGCTTGTTCGGGGCGCAGCACGCCGCGCATCGCGAAGATATGCTCAAGCGTTTCCTTCTGGAGCTGGCCCATCGCCGTGTGCGAGCGGTCGACGGCAGCCGCCACCTTCGGGCCATAGCCATGCTCGGCCTCGATCGCGCTGGCGAGGCGCGCATTATCGGCGCGCAATTCCTGTTCGAGCGCGGCCTTGCGCGTCGCGAAATGCTTTTCGATCACGTCGATCTGCGCATGTTGCCGGGCGTCGAGATCGAGCTGGCTGTGCAGCAGGTCGTGCAGTTCGTTCTCGACGGGTCTTTGCGGAACCACATATTCGCGGCCGACGACCACGCCGGCGATCGCCGCGACGAAGGCGATCAGCGCGATCAGCGCGATACGGCGATAATCCTTCATCCCGCGCCGCCGAGCAGCGTGGAGGGGGCGAGCATGGGCGGCGCGCCGAGCGGCGAGATCGGCGCGGCCCTCACTTCGCCGCCGGGCAGCGCCGATCCCGCTATGCCGGCGACCAGCGCCATCACCGCGGCCATGCCGAACGCCTTGCCGCCGAGCGCGGGCATCGCCTGGGCGCGTTCGGCAAGTGCATCCATCACCGCCGCGTCGATGGCGGTCAGTCCGGGATGGACAGGGCCGTCGCGAAGCTGCGCGAGCATGGCGTCGATATCGGTCAAGCGGAAGTCTCCAATGTCATATCGTGCATACGCGGCGTGCGCCGTTTCCCCTCAGGATCATGACGGAAATCCCCGCGTCCGGCCAGATCGGGTCAGGCGGCGCCCGTCACCGGGGCCTGACGTATCTTCATTTCCATCAGGAAACCGTGCAGCACCTCCGTGGACAGCCCATGGAGCATCAGCCGGAAACCGGCGCGCAATGTGGAATGCGGCACCAGCGGATGGCGGTTGTTGATCATCGCAAGATGCTTTTCCTCGCCGGTCAGCCGCGCCGCATACAGCCCTACGGTCTCGTCGAGCTGGAGCGAATTGGATGCGCGCCAGAAATCGCGGTCGGTCAGCAGCATCGCATAGGCCGGGGTATAGAGTTCGATCGCGGTCTGCAGATCGATCACGTTGAGCCGGCCATGGGGCAGGGGATCGATCGCGATATCGCCTGTGATCGCGGAGAAATCCACGTGGTCGACGCGATCGATCGTCGTGCCCCGCCGCTCCATTTCCTGGTTCAATTGAATCAGGAAGTTGAAGATGTTCAGATCGTGTTTGAGGAACAGATTGTCCTTCACATCTGCGATCGTCCGTGGCGTCATCGGTTCGAGCGCGGGGTGGAAACCGGGCGTCGCATTGTCCGAGATGAAGCGCAGGATCTGCGCGCCGAGATGGAAATGGCGCAGGATCAGGCGATTGGCGTCGGGCGTCAGGAAATGGCGCATGCCGAACGCGATCGATCGGTGAAGCAGGCGCGGCGCGTGCGGCCAGCGCGGGGTGATGGTGTGCACGAGTTGCGCCAGCACGATCGCGATCCGGGCGAGGGGGCGGACGATCGGCAGCAGGAACTGCCGGCTGCGCGACGCCTGGTCGCGGATCAGCGCCGCCTTCGCATCCGGCGCGAACGGCAGCGATCGATCGAGCATCAGCGCCAGCCAGGGATCGGGATCGCGCGGATCATAGGATGCCGGATCCAGCCGGTTGTCAGACATTGTCCAGTTCCTCGAGCTGGAGGCGGTAGAGCCGCGCGACGATCTTGGCATGGCGCACGATATCGCCGGAAACCGTGGGGCTGGTGACAGCCAGTGTCAGTGCGTGATCGAACGTGTCGAGATGCCCGCCGTCATTCTCGCCATGATAGGCAAGAAAGCTCGTCGCCTCCTCGCCAAGCCCGAGTTGCGCGCGGATCGCCTCCGCCCAGGGTGTCGCGAGTTTCTCGCCCAGCCCTTCGATCACGAACATCGCGCCGAGCATGCCTAGCGGATCGGGCCGCGACGCCGCCTGATACATGAAGGCCGAAAGCGCTTCCGATCCGATATTCTTGGGCGCCATGCGGATATCCTCCGCCGTGCCGCCCGCCGCGACGTAATTCTGTTCGAGCAGGCGATAGTCGCGATGCTCGGCAACGGCGTGGCGCACGAACAGCGATCGCAATTCCTCATGATCGGGGCCGAGACTGGATGCGGCGCGGCTGATCCAGCGACTGCCTTCCACCACTTGCTGCCGCAGGTTGCGCAGCAGGCTGCGATACTCCTCGATCCGCAGCCGCCCGCTTGTCAGCCGCGCGATCACCGGCACCTGCACCAGCGCGCTTTCGAAATCGATCCAGACCTGGGCCAGGCCGCGATGCGTCGCCTGCACGAGCATGCGGTTCGCGGGGGCGTCGGGCGTATCGGTCATTGTCCATCCTCCATCACCGTCATGCCGGCATAGGCCATGATGCACTGGCCGCTTTCGGGCACGGCGCAGACGATCTTCTGCCCGCCGCGCAACCGGCCCGATCGCATCAGATCGTCGATCATCAGGAAGATCGCGGCGGCGCCGACATTGCCCTTGTCGTAGATATTGGCGAACCAGCGATCCTCAGGGATCATGCAGCCCGCACGCGTGGCGAGCGTCACCATCTCCTCGCGCAGGCTGTGCGCGGAGTAATGGCAGAGGAACCAGTCGGTCGCGCCCGGATCGATCCGGCCTTCGTCGACCAGTCGCATGAACTCGCCCATCCACACCGGCAGCATGCGGTGCAGCGCCTCGACATCCTGGCGGAGCTGGAACGCGCCTGCGCGCGCCGCTTCGCCCGCACTGTCATGCAAGCTCCAGGGCAGCAGCGCCCCGTCCGCGCCGCGCGCCGCACCACCCGTCATGCAAGGCTGGAAACGATCGGCGAACGAGCGCAGCGAGATCCAGTCGATCCGCAGTGACAGGCCGCGCGGGGCGGGGTGATCCTCGATCAGCAATCCGGCAGCACCATCGCTGAGCGTCCAGCGCAGGAATTCCGCGTCGCCCGGCAATGTGCCGTCCGCCTGCATCGTATCGGTGCCCAGATAATGGCCGGGGCGGAAATAGCGGCTGGAGAATTCGGCGCCGACCGCGATCGCCGCGCGATGCTCGCCCGCCGCGACCTGCAAGGCGGCGCTTTTCAGCGCCATCATCGAACTGGCGCACACGCTTTGCAGGCTCGCCAGCTCCATCGGCGGCAGTCCGGATTCGGCATGGACACCGGAGGCAAGGCCGGGGACGAGCATGTCGTTCTGCGTGGTCGCGGTGGCGAGGAAGCCGATCCGGCTCTTGTCGAGCCCGGCATCGTCGATCAGCGCACGCACCGCATTGCCCGCCAGTTTCGCGACGGTCCAGTCGGACGTGCCGTTCGGGCGGATCGCATAATGGCGATGGCGGATGCCGTTCTGGCGCAGGGTGAGGCGGCCGAACCGTTCGGCCTCCGGGGAAAGCCGGCCGATATAATCGGCCATCTCGTCATTCGCGATCGGGCGGCCCGGAAGGCATTGCGCGGTCGCGGTCACATAAGCGGGTTGCATGTCGACAACTCCATGATCGCCCGGCGAATCGCCGGACGGTCTGAAAATGTCATTTTATTGATCATCGTTCAATTAAATTATTATACACTGTTCAATTAATGCCTTGAACCCGATTTGCCCTGCGCCAATGCTTCCTCGACCGGTGTGAAGGCCGATTGTGTGCCCGCCAGCATCGGTACATCGGTCGCGAAATAGGCGGTGCCGGTGCCGTGTGCGCGGTCGATCCACAGGCCGGAACGCAGTGCATAGGCGTCGCCGGCATGGCCGAGCCGCCGGACGCCGTCGCCGAACGGATCGTCACGGCATCCGCTGGCCTTGGTGGCGAGGAACGTCACCGCCAGGCCGTAGCTGCAATAGAAGCCGCCAAAAGGCGTGCCGGTGGAGGGATCGCTGCCGGTTTCGCCATTGGGATTCTTCGGATCGCCGTTGAAGGTCCAGAGCGGGCGTTCGAGCTGTGCGACCGAGCGGGGCGTCAGCAGCCTCACGCCATCCACGGTGCCGCGCCCGATCAGCAGCCGGCCGATCTTCGCCAGCCCGCGTGCCGAGATACGCAATCCCCCTTGGGGCGAGAAGATCGCGCCATTGGCGCCCGCGCGCCAGCGCGTCAGATCGCAGCTTCCATCGCTGGCCGGGGTGACAGGGCAGGCGGGCCGAGCGCCCCGATGATCGTCGCGAACCGGCTTGCCCGCGCGGTAGAGCACCACCGCCCGCGCCGCCGCCGCATCCGAGCAGCCCGCGAAATTATAGCAGGCGTCGATCCTGAGCGGCGCCAGCACCAGCCGGTCCATCAGCCGATCGAAGCGTTCGCCGGTCGCGCGTTCCATCACCGCCGCCACCACCGGAAAATTGAGATTGGTATATCGGAAGAATTCGCCCGGCGGATGCGCCGTGTCCCAGGCCCTGGGATCGGCAAGCACCGTCCGCAACTCGGCATCGAGCGGCAGCACATAGTCGACGCCGTCGGTCAGTCCCGATCGATGCGACATCAGCAGTTTCAGCGTGATCGGCCGATCGGGAAAGGCTGGATTGCGCAGTGTCCAGCCGAGCAGTTCCGAGACATCGGCGTCCAGGTTAAGCTTGCGCTGTTCCACCAGCCGCATCACCGCGATCGCGACAACCAGCTTTGAAATCGACGCGACGCGCACGGGATCGTCGGCGGTGATGGCGCGGCCGGCGGCGATATCGGCAAGGCCGGTCGCCGAGACCCCGGTTTCGCCCTTGCGATCGAAGGTCACACGAACAGTGGCGACGGGGTGTGCGGGTGGTGGCGCAGCGTCCATTGCTTGTGCGGACAGCAGGAGAAGGGGTGCCAGTACCATCGAGAAATTCATCGCCCGGCCGACCCGGCATGTGCCGGGCCGGTCGGGCGATGCCCCCTTATAAGAACTCGTTTCGCAGCCAGGCGCTCAACGAACGACCGTACGGTTCGGCTGCATGCATGCCGCCGATGCGCTGGTTCGTGCCTGGATGCCGGGGGGCGATCATGCTCTCGTGCGCGACTTGCCCGATCAGGCTTTGTCTGTGCGACGACGAGGCAAGCATATGAAATTCCCCCAGAACCTCGCCTTCTTCCGAAGCGGGCCCGGCCATTAAGGAACAAGAATGTCAATAACGCGCCATAGTTTCTGTTTGTGGATATATAACCTATCGACATGGGTTGGCAGCTGATCCGGCGATGCGCGGGGCGCCGGACGATGCCGCGCCATTGACCTTTGCCTTGCCACGGTCAAGCGTGTGCCCGGGATTCCTCGGGGGGCTGTGATGACGCCAATCTGTTTCGGGCGCAGGGTTCGCGATCTTGGCTGATCCGGTCGACGTGCAAAACGCCCATAGGTCCGCGCCGGTGGCGATCCCGCCGGGCTTCGGCCGCATGGCGCTTTACGTGCTGCTCGGCTTTTCCGCCGGCCTGCCGTTCTTCATGTTCTCGACGATCCTCGGGCTGCGGCTTCAGGCGCATGAAGTGGGGCTGGTGGTCATCGGCTTCTTCGCCTGGGTGCAGTTGCTGCCCACCTTCAAATTCGCCTGGGCGCCTTTGCTCGATCGTTACGATATCCCCGGATTCTCGCGCTTCTGGGGCAAGAGGCGCGGCTGGATCATGCTGTCGCAGCTCGGCATCCTGACATCGATGATCGCCATGGCGCTCACCGCGTCGGACGAAAGCCTGCCCGTCACAGCGCTGTTCGCCGTCCTGCTGGCCTTCTGGACGACCACGCTGGAGGTCGCGGCCGATGCCTGGCGCATCGAACTGGCGCCGACGCGCGAGGAACAGGGGCCGATCACCGCCGCCAATCTCTGGGGCTATCGCAGCGCGATGGTCGCGGCGGGCAGCGGTGCGCTGCTGATCGCCGATCGTTCGGGCTGGACGGCGTCCTATCTCGCCATTGCCGCCGCCGCCTTCGTTCCGCTGCCGATCCTGATCGCGATGCGCCCCGATCCCGGCCATGGCGGCGGGCGCTGGACGGCGCTGGCGACGGGGTTGCTCGCAAGTGCCGCGATCCTGCTCGGCGCGCTGCTGCTGACCGCCGCCGTCGGCTGGGTCGTCCTCGGCATCGCCGAACAGATCGGCATCAGCGCACAGACCAACGTCACGCCCTATGTGCTGGTCATCTGCATGGTGCCGTTCCTGATCATGGCGGCAGCGGTGCCAAGGATCCGCAAGCTGCCGCCAGATTCGGCGGTCAGGCAATCGGCCGCGCTCGGCCCCTATGTCGATTTCTTCTGGCGCTATGGCTTCGGCGCGCTGGTGCTGATGGCGTTTGTCTCCATCTATCGCATGGGCGACGTGCTCGCGCTCAACCTGTCCAAGCCGATGATCAAGGAACTCGGCTATTCGCTCACCCAGATCGGCCGGGCGGACAGTCTCGTCGCGCTGATCGCCAGCATGATCGGCGTCGGGCTCGGCGGGTGGATGGTGATCCGCTGGCGACAGGGTTTCACCTTGGCGATCGGCGCCTTCTTCGCCGCGCTCGGCAATTTCGGCTTTGTCTGGTTGGCGCATCAGCCGCCCAATGAGGCGCTGCTCTACATCGCCACCGCCGCTGACCAGTTCGGCAACGGCCTGGCGGGCGCGGTGTTCGTCGTCTATCTCTCGCTACTGGTGAACCCGCGCTATCCCGGCGCGCAATATGCCTTCCTGTCGGGCTTCGCCTTCCTGCTGCCGCGATTGCTGTCCGGCGCCGGCGGCGCGATCGTCGAAGCGCTGGACAAGGCCGGCCATAACGGCTTCGACATTTTCTTCCTCATCTCGGGCGTGGCGAGCCTTGCCGCCATCCCGTTCCTTCCCCTGCTTGCGCGGATCAAGCCGCGCCCGGACGACATGACATGATCGACGCCGCCTTCGCTCCTGCCGCCGCCGCCATCGCCGACGGCCGGATTCCCTGCGCGGCGCTCGGCATCGTCGCCGCGGACGGCCGGCGCTGGACCAGGTTCGCCGGCATGGCGGCGCTGGAACCCGAACCCGAGGCGCTGACCGGGGATCACTGGTTCGATCTCGCTTCGGTTTCGAAAGTGGTCGCGACCACCACCATGATCCTGACGCTGGTCGATCAGGGACGGATCGATCTCGATCGGCCGCTGACCGACGTCATTCCCGATCTGCGCCAATATGACGTCGCCAATGCGGCGGAACGCAAGCTCACCTTCCGCGACTGTCTGGCGCATCGCAGCTTTCTGCCCGCGGTCGAACCGATCTACACCTATGGCGACGATCCCGCCCGGTTGCGCGCCTTCGTGCTCCAGCGCGAATGGCGGCACGGCCCGCCGGTCTATTCGGACATCAATTTCATCCTGCTCGGCATCGCGATCGAACGGATCACCGGCAGGCCGCTCCGTGAATGGCCGTTGCCGCCGGGCCTGTCCTACGGCCCGCCGCCGGGGCCGGCGGTCGCGACCGAGCATTGCCAATGGCGCGGCCGGGTGCTGAAGGGCGAGGTGCATGACGAGAACGCCTTTGCGCTGGGCGGCGCGCCCGGCCATGCCGGGCTGTTCGGCACGCTCGGCGGCGTGCTCGATTTCGCGCAGGGGCTGCTCGACGGCAGTGGCGCCAGTCCGGCCATGCTCGCGGCGATCCGCACCCGCGTTCAAGGGGATCGCACCTGCGGCTGGGAACGCCGCTTCGCCGGCTGGTCGGGCGGAGACGCCTGTTCGGATGAGACGATCGGCCATACCGGCTTCACCGGAACCGGCCTGTGGGTGGATTTCGATCGCGGCCTCGCCTGGACCCTGCTCACCAACCGCGTTCATCCGACGCGCCACCGCGACAGCGGCATCTTCGTGCTGCGCCCGGAAACCGGCGATGCGGTGATCGCGGCCTGGGACGGGGCGGGCTGATGCTGATCCGCGATGAAGATCCCGCTGATGTGCCCGCGATCTCTGATGTCGTCGAGCATGCCTTCGGCCAACCAAGTGAGGCGCGGCTGGTGGAACGGCTTCGCGCCGATGGTGATGCCGCGATCTCGCTGGTTGCCGTGGTCGACGGTGCGGTGGCCGGGCATGTGCTGCTTTCGCCGATGTCCGCGCCGTTTCGTGCGCTGGGATTGGCGCCGGTATCGGTTTCACCGGCGTATCAACGCACGGGCATTGGCCGGGCACTGATCGATGCGGCGATCGATCGCGCGCGAGTGGAGGAATGGGATGCGATCTTCGTGCTCGGCGATCCGGCCTATTACGGGCGTTTTGGCTTCCGTGCCGATCTCGCGACGGGTTTCGCTTCACCCTATGCGGGGCCGTATCTGATGGTGCTGCCGCTGGCGGCGGCGCTGCCCGTGGCCGAAGGCGTGATCGACTATGCACCGGCTTTCTCGGCGATGGAGCAGGATGGTCATTGATCGGCGGCGGTCTGCGGCTAGAAGCGTGCATGGCCAAAGCTGACCGTCTCGCCCGTCTCGACGAACGCCGTATCGAACTCGAGGAAGAGTATCGAACCGCGCTGATCGACGCGCTTCGCGTGACCGCGGCGGGGCGCTGGGGATTGTTCGATCACAACAAGGACAAGGCGGCGCGTGCGGCCGCCGCACCGGTCATCGAGCAACTGGCCGAGATCGGCGAGACGATTGACGATATCCGCGATCAGTTCGGCATGCCCCCCTTCGAACTACAACAGGAATTCCTGGCGTCGCGCGGGCCGGTGAGCCCGAGCGCGGTGGGAGAACCGAAACAGGCGCAAGCGTGGCTTGATCGGCTGGGGGCTTCGGATCCTGCAAAGGGGTGAGCAGGGGCGGTCACTGCTGATGTGTTTGGTCAACAGAGGACGCTGTCATCCCCGCGAACGCGGGGATCCAGCTTCTTCTTCTTTTTCTGATACTTCACGGAATAGCGGGATCCCCGCTTTCGCGGGGATGACGGTGAAAGAGAGTGTCGAAACTCAATTCTCCGCCGCGATCATCTCCAGGGCCGCGTCCATCGTGCCTGTGGCGGCAACGCCCTGTGGCATGTCGTTGGCGAAGATCGAGAAGCTCAGCGTCTTGCCGCTCCTGGCGACCATATAGCCCGACAGCGCTGAACTGGCGTTGAGCGTGCCCGTCTTGGCGAACAGCTTGCCTTCCAGCGCGGTGCCCTTGAACCGCTTGGAGAGCGTGCCGTCGATGCCCGCGATCGGCAGGGTCGTCCGCCAGGTGGCGCCCCAGGGCTGGGCGGCGATCCAGCGCAGGAAGATCGTCATGCCGCGCGGTGCGACGCGGTTATAGGTCGACATGCCCGAACCATCGGAAAAGTCGTAGGCGGTGCGCGGTACGCCCGCTTCGGTCAGCATCGCCTGCACTGCCGCGATGCCGTCGGCGCTCGATCCGCTGCCGACGGCATAAGCGACGCGGCGCAAGGTGAGTTCCGCATGGAGATTCTGGCTGACCTTGTTGGTGTGTGTCAGATCCTCGATGAACGGCGCGGGGGCCAGCGTGGCGAGTGCCTGGCGCAGCGGCGGTTTCGCGGCGGGCGCGCCGTCGCGAACCGTCGGGTCGTCGCTCGGCATCATCGGGCGGTGGCGAACCTCGACGCTACCCTTCACGCGCACGCCGCGCGCTTCCAGCATGCGTTTCAGCCGCCACGCCGCGAAATGCGCGGGATCGTCGACCGCCAGCCGCATCTGCTCGGGCTCGGCGCCGGTCGCGATCGTGCCGGTCACGCGCACCGTCCGGCCATTGGGCTCGCGGGTGAAGGACAGCTTCGTCTCGCCCGCAGCGACCGTGGTCGCCCTGTTCTCGATCTCGTAATAGGGTTCGATCTCGATCTTGGGCGCCGCGCCGATGACGGCCGGCTTCACCAGCATCGGCAATTCATTGTCATCGATGGTGAGCGCGGAGGCGGCGGTGCCCGATCGCGTCTGGATGTTGTTCCAGGCCATGCCCGCGCCCCAGCGCTGGTCGGGATAGATGCTGTCGTCGCCGATCACGTTGCGCACGGTGCGCGTGCGTGCGGCGACCGCGTCGGCCAGTGTCGAGAGGCAATCGACGGTGCAGTCCGCCGCGCTCGACATGCGTGCGTCGCCGCGCCCTTCCAGGATGACGTCGCTTTGCCCGCGTGCCGCCGGCTCGATATGCACGGCGGTGCCGCTGGCTGCATCGGGCTGGTCGAAGCCGGAAAGGCGATGGAAGGCGAGGGCGGTGCTGTACATCTTGGTGTTCGATGCCGGGATGAAGCGGTCGTCGGGCGCGATCGCGATCAGTTCGCGGCCATTCTCGTCGGTGACGACCAGGCCGAAGCGCGTGCCGGGCCCGATCTCGGCCAGCCGCGCCTCGACGCGCTGTTGAAGCGTTTGCGGCGCGGTCTGCGCCCAGGCCGGGGCGGTGGTGCCGAGGATGAGGAACAGCGAAGCGGCGCGGCGCGCATTGAGGATCGTCGTCATGGGTGGCGAGCCTAGGGCGAAGGCCGCGCCTATGCCACTGGTTGCATGCCATACAGAGCTTTGCCCGCATCATAACCGGCATGCATGGCGACGTTGCCGCGCGTCCGATCGGCCTTCAGACTGGAGCCCATGACGAAACGAACGGGTTTTTGGCCGCGCCTGTGCGCCGCCGGGCTGGCATTGGCGTTGCCGGTCATGCCGCTCAAGGCCGACGGGAAAGCATCGCCCGCGCAGGGCGATATGCTGATCCGGGGTGGGCGGGTGTTCGACGGCACGGGTTCGGCCGCGACGGTCGCCGACATATTGGTGCGCGGCGATCGCATCGTTGCGGTCGGGCCGAGATTGTCCGCCAAGGGTGCGCGCGTGATCGATGCGCGCGGCTTGACCGTACTGCCCGGCTTTCACGATCTGCACACCCATTTGCGCTCGCCCGCCTTTTCGGCGCCCGACGATCTTGGCAAGGCTTATGCCGAATATCTGCTGAGCGGCATCACCACCGCCAATGATTTCTCGGTTTCGGGCGAGATGCTCGCGCCGATCCGCGAGATGACGGGATCGGGGGCGGTCGCCGCGCCCAATCTGGAGCTTGCGATCCGCATGGGCGTGCCGGGCGGCCACGGCACCGAATATGGCTGGGGCAATTTCTTCACGATGAAGGCGGCGACACCGCGCGCCGCGCATCTCGCCATGGCGAAGGCGCTGCCCTATCGGCCCGATGTCATCAAGGTGTTTGCCGATGGCTGGCGCTATGGCCGTTCGCCCTCGCTCAACAGCATGGACGAGCCGACCCTGGCCGCGATCGTCAAGGATGCGCATGCCGCCAATATTCCGGTGATCACCCATACGGTGACGATGGAGGGCGCGCGCATCGCGGCGGCGGCGGGCGTCGACGCGCTGGGGCACGGGATCGGCGATGCGCTGGTCGACGACGAGCTGATCGCACTGATGAAGCGCAACGGCACCGCCTATGTGCCGACATTGGTGGTGTACGAACCGCAGCAGGATCGCAGCTTCGTGCCCGGCGAATGGCGAAGCCTGCGCCCGCCCGAACGCGCGCGGGAAGAAGCGCGGATGGCGGCGCCGATCGAGGCGATCCCGCCGCTCGAGGCGAAACGCTGGCAGATCATGCAGGAGAATGTCCGCCGGCTGAAGGCCGCGGGCGTCCGCATCGGCATCGGCACCGATGCCGGGATCGGCGGCGTCTATCACGGCACCTCGGCACTGCGCGAGATACGCTGGCTGGCCAGGCTGGGCTTCACGCCGGCCGAGGCGCTCGCGGCGGGAACCAGCGTCAGCGCCGGCATATTGCGCGCGGGCGAAGCGCATGGGCGGATCGCGCCCGGCCAGCGCGCCGATCTCGTGCTGACCGGCGGCCGCCCGGACGAGCGGATCGACGATATCCATGATGTGCGCCGTGTGTTCGTCGCCGGCCGGGATATGGCGCTGACGCCGCTCCGCACGCTCGTGACCGGTGACGCGCCGACGCCCTTGCCTGTGACGAAGATGGCCGGACCGATCGAGACGGGGCGAGGCCCGGCCGGGCGCACCGATCTGGATACCTTGCCGGTCGAAAGCACCGAGCCCGGCGTCGATCACAGCCATCTCGATCATGTCCGCCCCGGCGCGGAGACGGGCGAGGCGGGCAGGCCGCTGTTCCTTGTCGCGCAGATGGGGGCCGCGCCCCGGCCGTTCGCGCAACTCATCCTGCCGCTCACCAGGGGAGCGGTGCAGCTTGCCGATGCGCGCGGCTTCACCGGCATCGCCTTCGACGCGCGCGGGGCGGGGGCATATCAGATGCTGTTCGACAGCTATGCGATCCAGCCGGGCGGATGGTTCCGCGCCGGGTTCGAGGCCGGACCGAAAAGCCGGGAGATCCGCATCCCCTTTGCCGCGTTCGCCAGCACCGGCAAGGATGCGGTGCTCGATCTGGAGAAGCTCAGGGCGCTGATCGTCCGGCTCGACGGTGAACCGGGCGGCAAGGCCTGGCTCGAAATCGGGAATGTCCGTTTCTATTGAGCAAGGTGCTCGTCCCCTATCGCCGACCGTGCTAGCTGGATGACGAACCATTTCGGACGAGGCCTGCCGTGCTGCTGATGATGACGCTGCCTCTGATCGCTGCTCAGGTCGTGTCGCGCACCGTGGAAATCCCGGATGAGGACACGCGCGCCTGGTGGCGTGCGACCGAAAGGCTCTCAGGCGACGATCTGGAAGGGCGCGACACCGGCTCGCCCGGCCATGCCCGCGCAGCCGAGATCGTCGCCCGATCGTTCGAACGCAACGGGCTGAAGCCCGCGGGCGAGAACGGCACCTGGCTGCAGACGCTGCGGCTCGACGAAGTGGCGGTGGCGAAGCCCGGCACCAGGATCGCGGCGGGCGGCGCCACGCTGCGTTTCCTCCACGATATCACGCTCCGTCCGAGTGCGGGCATGCCGCGCACGTTGAACGCGCCGATGGCCTTTCGCGGCTATTGCGGCGCGGATGCGCTGGGGGATGTGCGCGGCAAGGTCGTGCTTTGCTATGGCTGGCGTCGCGCCGGACTGACGAGCGCAGCCGAGCGCCAGGATGCGGTTGAAAAGGCTGGGGCGGCCGGGCTGATCACCATCGCCGATCCGGGCTTCACCGTCGAACCGACACGCTGGCCCGCCGCCTATGCGCGGACGATGACGCTGCCGGGCGAGGCGGCGCCAGCGGGCGATCGCATGCTGGTGGCGACGCTCAATGCCGATGCGCTGCCGCGCGTGCTGGGCAAGGGGGCGGACGCGGCCAGGATGATCGCCGATGGCAGCGCGGGCCGGCCGCTCGCCAATGCGGACCTTCCCGGCCGGCTGGTCGCGCGGTTCGATGTGCGGACACGCGCGCTGGCCTCCGCCAATGTGCTTGGTCTGTTGCCGGGAACCGATCCCGTGCTTCGGAACGAGATCGTCGTGCTTTCCGCGCATCTCGACGGCTATGGCCATGGTGAGCCCGTCGACGGCGACGGCCTCTATAACGGGGCGCTCGACGATGCGGCCTATGTGGCGCTGCTCCAGCGACTGGCGGAGCGGCGGGGCGGCAAGGGTTATCGCCGCTCGATCCTGCTCGCGGCGTTCACCGGCGAGGAAAAGGGGCTGTTCGGCGCACGCCATTTCGTCGCGCATCCGACGGTGCCGCCGGGATCGATCGTCGCCAATATCAATCTGGACCAGATCCGCCCGATCTTCCCGCTCGATCTGCTCACCGTCCACGGGCTCGACGATAGCGGGCTGGGCGATGCCGCCCGCCGCGCCGCGAACGCGCTCGGCATCGCCGTGCAGCGCGATCCGGAGCCGGAACGCAATTTGCTGCGTCGCGCCGATCACTGGCCCTTCATCCAGGCGGGCATTCCGGCGACCGGTTTCGTCTTCGGCTACCGGCCGGGCACGGAGTCCGAAGCGCGCTATCGCGAATGGTATCATCGGCGCTACCACAAGCCGCAGGACGACGTGACCCAGCCGATGGACTGGGCGGCCGCCGCCAAATTCAACCGCTTCTTCTACGACATGGTCGATATCGTCGCCGATGCGGATCGGAAGCCGGCATGGCGCGCGGACAGCCCTTTCCGCCCCGCAAGCGCGGCCATCACCACGGCGCAAGCCTGTCCGCCCGATGCGGCGGCGGTCGCCGCGGTGACGCAGGCGATCCGCGGCCTCTATGTCGCGCTCGCCCGCGAGGATCCTGCGCGTTTCGCCGAAGTCACCTCACCGACATTCTATGCCTATGATGCGGGCGAGCGCTTCAAGGGTGCCGAACTGCTCGGCCTGGTTCGCAAGGGGCGCCAGGCCGGCATGGATTTCGAATGGAATCCCGGCATGATCAACGCGCATGTCGCGTGCGATATGGCATGGGCGTCATGGGAGAATGTCGGTCGCGCCGGTCCGGCCGCCGCCATGGAGCCCGTTACCTGGCTCGAATCCGCCACGCTCAGCCGTCGCGACGGGCGATGGACGATCGAATTCCTGCACGCCGGGCGGGCGAAGAAGCCGAATTGATGCCGGGATGCGCCGCGTTCGCACCATCGCATCCCGGCCAAGCCCGCGCGGCGCTTGAGCGTCCCAGGGTGCGGATGCGTCAGCATCCCTGCACCCTGATATGCGACAGCCCGAATTATCTGGCCAGCCGCGCACTTGCCGGGCAAAGGGGCCGGATAACCGATCGATCCGGAGCACGCATCATGACCCCACGCGAATTGATCGGGACCGCACAGGTTCCGGGCGGCGAGGAATTGCGACTGTTCCGGCGCGGCGCCGATTTCATGATCGTGCTCGATCGCAACGAATTGATGAACAGCCGGATGAGCGGATCCGAAGAGGCATTGGCGACGATGACGTGCGACCGGCTGACGGGGCGCAAGGCGCCGCATCTCCTGATTGGCGGCTATGGCATGGGCTTCACCCTGCGCGCGGCGCTGGCGCGGCTGGCGGGCGATGCGCGGTTGACCGTGGCGGAACTTGTGCCGGAGATCATCGCCTGGGCGCGCGGGCCGATGGCCGAACTCGCGGCGGGTTGCCTGGACGATCGGCGGGTGAACCTTGTCGAAGACGATGTCGCCGCCGTCATCCGGCGTGCATCGGCAAGCTATGACGCGATCCTGCTCGATGTCGACAATGGTCCGGACGGACTGACGCGCGACGAGAATGACCGGCTCTATTCCGCATCCGGGCTTGCTGCCGCGAAGGCGGCGCTGCGGCCGGGCGGTATCCTCGCGGTCTGGTCCGCCGGGGCCGATGCGGCCTTCACCCGCCGGTTGGGTGGAGCGGGATTCCAGGTCGAGGAAGCCGTTGTCCGCGCACGCAGCAACGGCAAGGGGCCGCGTCATGTGATCTGGTTCGGGACGAAACGGTAGCGGCGATACGACGGGGATATCCGCTTCTCGACAGGCTCGAACCTGCGCTCGAAGCAAACGGTTGAAATCCTCCGTTTGCTTCGAGCAGCGTCGAGCGAAGCCGAGACGCGACCGTCGAGAATCTGCCGGGCGTCTTCACCGATGCCCCGTTGCCGAATTCGATCATCGCTGCTACGAAACAACCGTCTCAACGCAAGCAGAGGGAGGGACATTGATGACAATATCGACCGTTCACTTCCCTCTCGGCAGGTACAGGACCACGGGCGCGCTGCGCCATTAGGTCCTGAAACCTCCCTGATCGCGGCCATCCGCCGCCAGGCTTCCATCCGATAGACTTGCATTGGAGACGGCGCGTTCGCGCCGGTTGACGAATATGACCGATCAATCCCGCAAGGGCGCGCAGAATAATGTGCGCGCCGTCCTTGCCTTCGCTTTCCGCCACTGGGCCGCGCAGAAGCTGCGCATCGCCCTGGTCTGCGGCTTTGTCTGTTTCGGCGTCGCGCTCGAAGTGCTCGTGCCGATGATCGCCGGCCGCCTGGTCGATGCGCTTTCCGCGGGCGATCGGCGCGGCGTGCCGCTGCTGTTCGCCGCGATGGTGTCGCTCGGCATCGGCACCGTCGTGGCGCGCCACCTCTCGATCGCGGTGATCGTACCGTTCACGCTCAGGATGATGAGCGACGTCGCCGAGCAGGCGTTCCGGCGCGTCCAGCGCTTCTCGACTGACTGGCATGCCAACAGTTTCGCCGGTTCGACGGTGCGCAAGATCACGCGCGGCATGTGGGCGATCGACATGCTCAACGATGTCGTGCTGATCCATATCCTCGGTTCGCTTGTCGTGCTGGTCGGCACCATGATCCTGCTGGGGCTCCACTGGCCGCTGGTCGGTCTCGTCATGGGGCTGGGGGCCATCGCCTATATCGTGCTGACCGTGCTGCTCGCGACGCGCTGGGTCGCGCCCGCGTCCACGCTCTCCAATGCATGGGACACGCGTATGGGTGGGCTGTTGTCCGATGCGATCGGATCCAATGCCGTGGTCAAGGCCTTCGGCGCCGAACTGCGCGAGGAGGATCGGTTCGCCCGGCTGGTCGGCAAATGGCGCAATCGCACGCGGCGGACCTGGATGCGCAGCACCTGGTCCGGCACGATGCAGCTCGGCGTGCTCTGGATGTTGCGGACGATGGTCGTCGGCGCGGCGGTGTGGTTGTGGTGGCGGGGTGATGCCACGCCCGGCGACGTCACCTATGTGCTCACCAGCTATTTCGTGCTGCACGGCCACCTCGCCGATATCGGCTATCACGTCCATCACCTCCAGCGTTCGGTGAACGAGATGGAGGAACTGGTCGAGATCCACGATCAGCCGCTGGGGATCGAGGATCGCGCCGATGCGGAACCGATCGCGATCACCGCCGGCGAAGTGCGCTTCGACGACGTGACCTTCCGCTATGGCACGCATGTGACGCCGCTTTACGAGGGCCTCTCGGTCACGATCCGGGGCGGCGAGCGCGTCGGTCTGGTCGGCCATTCGGGATCGGGCAAGACCAGCTTCGTCAAACTGATCCAGCGGCTTTACGACGTCACCGGCGGGCGCGTCACGATCGACGGGCAGGACGTGTCGCATGCCACCCAGCAGTCGCTGCGCTCGCAGATCGCGATCGTCCAGCAGGAACCGATCCTTTTCCATCGCAGCCTTGCGGACAATATCGCCTATGCAAGGCCGGACGCGACGATGGCGGAGATCGAGCGGGCGGCCGAGCTGGCCAATGCACACGACTTCATTGCACGGCTGCCCAAGGGCTATGCCACCCTGGTCGGGGAACGGGGCGTGAAGCTGTCGGGCGGCGAACGCCAGCGCGTGGCGCTGGCGCGCGCCTTCCTGGCCGATGCCCCGATCCTGATCCTCGACGAAGCGACGTCGAGCCTGGATTCGGAAAGCGAGGCACTGATCCAGCAGGCGATGGAACGGCTGATGCACGGGCGCACCGCGATCGTGATCGCGCACCGGCTGTCGACGGTGCGCACGCTCGATCGCATCCTGGTGTTCGATCAGGGCCGGATCGTCGAGGACGGCGATCATGCCGCCTTGCTCGAGAATCCGGAGGGGCGCTATCGTCGGCTGTTCGATCGCCAGTCCGGCGCGGTACGCGACGAACCCGAGTTCATCGACGCGTAAGCGCCGTAGGAGGGGCTATTATCGCACGTTCAGGCCGAGCTCGGCGAGAAGCTGGCCGGCCTGTTCGCGCGATATGGTGGCGCCACGGAATTGCGCGGCGTCGAACAGGCGGAGCCCGCCCAGATCGGCGCCGCGCAGATCCGCCTCCTCGAAGCGGCAGCCGGCCATATTGGCGTCGCGCAGGCTGCACCCGTCGAAGAATGCGCCACGAAAATCGCTTTTGCGCAGATCGGCCTGGCTGAAATCCACCTTGAGCAGCGTCTGCTTGCGGAAGGAGAAGGACGGCAGACGCGCGTTGATCAGCAGCGTTTCCTCGATCGCCATGTCCATGGCGCGGGCTTCGGTCAGGTCCGCGCCCGTCAGCTTGCACCCCTTGAAGCGCGCGGCGTTGAGCAGCGCGCGCCGCAGCGCGGCATTGTTGAGATCGCAGGCGTCGAAGCGCGCTTCGGCCAGATCAGCCCCGACCAGATCGGCAAAGGCGCCACGGCAGCCCTGCCAGCGTGTCTTTTCCAGCTTCGCGCCAGACAGTTTCGCCCGGCGCAGATTGCAGCGTTCGAATTGCCATCCGGACAGGTCGAGCCCGGACAGATCGGCGTCCTCGAGATCGCAATCGACCAGATGCGATTGCCTGGGACCGATCAGCGCCTCCACATCGGCGCGCGCAAGCGTGCGCCCGGTGACGGCGCGTTCGGCGAACAGGTCATCGATCATGCCGCCTCCTATCGGGCCGGCATGATCGATCCAAGCGGAAAGGGGGGGAATCTCCACTGTCATTCCCGCGTTCGCGGAAATGACAGGATAAAGAGGCTACACCCCGTCGATCGCGCCCTTGAGCAACGCGGCGACGGCAGGGCCGGATTGGGTGCGGTCGCCGTCGTTGCAGGCCGAGAACGCCACCCGCTTGCGCGCGAAATCGACGATCACTTCGGCATACCAGCGATTGTTCGATCCATTGTGCCAGATCTCGCCGCCCGGGCGCACCACCCAGCCCATCGCGTAATTCTCGGTATAGGGCGGGGTGTGCAGCGTCTTCCAGCTTTCGGGCTTCAGGAAGGATGCGGGCATCTGCAGATGTGCGTTCAGATATTTGACCATGTCGGCCAGCGTCATATGCACCAGCCCGGCCGGGCCAAGCACCGCCGGCAGGTCGGCAGGCAGATCGGATCTGTCGAGCGGCACCGGGGTCAGCGTCTTGGGTTCGCCGAACAGCGTATGGCCCAGCGGCTGGTCGAGCTTGCCGGGGGTACCCGGCGCGCCGTAACCCGCCGAGGACTGGCCGAGCGGCTTGAAGACATGGGCGGCGAGCAGCTTCTCCCAGCTCTGCTTGTAGATCACCTCCAGCATGGCGCCCGCGATCACATAGCCGCTGTTCGAATAGAGCATCTTTTCCCCGGGCGCGGCGACCGGATCGTCGGCGAGCGCCAGCGCCGCGTAGCGCAGCCGGTCGGGGCGCGGATCGGCGGGATTGAGGACGGGAAACTTCACCATCTCCGTATTGGTGATGCCGCGCGGCAGGCCCGAATGATGGCTGCACAAATGGCGGAAGGTGACGGGCTTATAGACGTCCTTCATGCCGGGCGCCGTGCTGCCCAGAACCTCGCCCACACTGGTATCCCAACTGATGCCGCCTTTTTCGACCAGGCGTGCGACGAGCGTCGAGGTGTAGGATTTGGTGATCGATCCGATATGCCAAAGATCGTTGGTGGTGACCGGCGTTGCGGCGCCGAGCGAGCGCAGACCGTCGGCGACGAGTATCGCCCTGCCGCCATCGGCGGCGCGGGCGCCGCCCAGTGCCGGGATGCCGCCCGTCGCGCGGAGCTTCGCGAGTGCGGCCGGCGTGAAGCCTTCGAGCGTCGGCTGCGGCGCATCGGCCGCGAAGGCGCGCATCGGCAGCCCCATCAGCCCGGCGACGGTCGCCAGGCCCAGAATATGTTCGCGCCGCGATTGTCGGATCATGTCTCACTGCTCCCCAAATGCTTCATGCCGGCGGAGATCGCATCGCCGGTGGCTGGTATCCCGGCTTCGCACCGTATCGGACCGCGCCCAGATTTGGTCTGATCGGGATCGTATTATCCCATTTGGAAAAGTGTCAATTGATTTCCGGCCCGATCCTGATCAATGATCCGGAATCGAAAATCGGCGTTGAACGGGGCGTTCTGCTCCCGTAGCGCCGGCCACGGAAAACCGGCGGCCGCGACCGCCCGGAAGAGGGATGCATGACATGAACAAGATGATGACGGCCTTGCTCGCAACCGCGGCGATGGGATTGCCCGCCTCCGGCGCTTATGCGGCACCTGCCGCGCCGTCATCCTATGACGTCATCATCCGCCATGGCACCGTTTTCGACGGTACCGGCGCGGAAGGCCGTGTCGCCGATATCGGCATCGTCGGCGATCGCGTGATCGCGATCGGCGATCTGTCGCGCGCGAAGGCGGCGGTCGAGAAGGATGCGACCGGCCTTTACGTCTCGCCCGGCTTCGTCAGCGTGCACGATCACAGCGCGCCGACATCCTATGCGCGGCCGGAAGGCATATTGACCCAGGGCGTCACCACCGCGATCGCCAATCCCGATGGCGGCGGCGAGCTCGACCTCGTCAAGCAGCTCGATGTCCCGCTCGGGCTCAATTATGGCGGCTATATCGGCTTCAATTCGGTATGGGGCAATGTCGTCGGCTTCGACAATCGCCGCGCCACGCCCGACGAGATCGATCGGATGAAGGCGCTGGTGCTCAAGGGGCTGGAGGACGGCGCCTTCGGCCTGTCCTCGGGCCTCGACTACAAGCCGTCCTTCTGGGCGACGACGGACGAAGTGATCGCGGTCGCCAAGGTGGCGTCGGGCGCCTGGCGGACCAACTTCACCAATCACGAGCGTGTCTTCCCAGGCAATGGCTACAGCTCGATGGCGGGGATGAGGGAGACGCTGGAGATCGGCGAGAAGGCGGGGCTGATGCCCGTCATCACTCATATGAAGCTGCAGGGCCGCGACAATGGCAAGACGGTGGAGGCGATCGCGCTCGCCACCGACGCCAAGAAGCGCGGCGTCGATGTCGGCATGGACGCCTATCCCTACACCTATGGCTCGACCAGCCTGGAACAGTTGACCATCCCGTCCTGGGCGCAGGAAGGCGGGCGCGACGCGATGCTCAAGCGCTTCAAGGATCCCGCGCTCCGCGCGAAGATCATCGCGGAAACCAACGAGCAGATCGATATCCGCTGGATGGGCCCCAAGGGCGTCTATATCGTCGATATCGAGAAGCGGCTGCCCGTCGAGATGGCGGCGCGCGGCAACATCTCGGGCGGCGAGGCGATCGTCCAGTTGCTCGAAGAGGGCAATCGCCGCGTATTGCTGAGCTTCGGCACCGAGGAGGATCAGGCGGCCCTGCTCAAGGATCCGCTCCAGGTCGTCTCGTGCGACTGCGGCGCCAATACCTCCAAGGTCGGCCATCCCCGCAACTGGGGTTCCTTCCCGCGCTTCCTGGGCCGCTATGTGCGCGAGCAGAAGCTGGTGGGCTGGGGAGAGGCGGTGCGCAAGATGACGGCGCTGCCCGCCGCGATGGTCGGCCTGTCCGAGCGCGGCTATCTGCTGCCCGGCATGGTGGCCGACATCACTGTGTTCGATCCGAAGACGGTGATCGACCGGTCCACGGTGGAAGCGCCTACCTTGCCGTCGGTCGGCATCCAGGCCGTGCTGGTCAATGGCAAGCTGGCGCTCGACGACGGCAAGATGGTTGACGGCACCTTTGGTACCCGTCTTGTCCGTTCGCGCCACGAACCGTCGCGCCCGATGAATTTCGATATCGCACGCAGCGTATCGGCGACGGGCAAGGTGAGCGGCACCACCATCGCGATCAACCTGGCCCAGGCCGCCGGCGCGGCGGCCCCGACGGGCAAGGTCAGCGTGAAGGGCCTGCCGGGCGGCACGCTCGCCTTCACGCCGAGCATTCTGCAGACCACCAAGGGTTGGGCGAGCATCACCGGCACCGGCAAGCGCGGCAAGGGCAAGGTGGAAGCGATCACGCTCCAGCTTGAGCAGGCCGATCCGTTCGGCGGCGGCAAGCCGACGCTGACGGTGCTGGCCGATGGCAGGCCGATCCTGGAAGGCGCCTTGCCCGATGGCGCGATCCTGGTGGCCGAGGGTGGCAGGTAAACACCAGTCGTCATCGGCCTGACCTCGTTGTCGCCCCAGCGAAAGCTGGGGCCCATACGATCCTCGAAACGTGGCGTAGCTTGACGTATCCTATGGGTTCCAGCCTGCGCTGGAGCGATGGCGAAGGTGCGCGGGTCGTTCCGGATCAGCCTAGAACCACCCGCCGCGTGATCCCGATCGCGTCGAGAAACGCCTCGTCATGGCTCACCACCAGCAGTGCGCCGTCATAGCCGCGCAGCCCGGCCTCGACCGCTTCCATGGAGGCGATGTCGAGATGGTTGGTCGGTTCGTCGAGGATCAGCAACTGCGGCGGCTTCGGGCCGCCGAGCACACAGGCAAGCCCGGCGCGCAGCATCTGGCCGCCGCTCAGGGTGGAAACGATCTGAAGCGCCGCGTCCGCCCGGAACATGAACCGGGCGAGCGCAGCGCGGCAGGTGTTTTCGTCGCGTTCGCGGGTGATCCGCGCGAAATTGTCGCGGATCGAGCTGTCGGGATCGAGCAGGCTGACCGTCTGGTCGAGCATGGCGAAGCCGGGCAGGGTGCGTATCGTTCCCGCCCATGGCGCGAGCTTGCCGGTGACGAGCGCGAGCAAGCTGGTCTTGCCCGATCCGTTTTCACCGACGATCGCGACGCGTTCCGGCCCGCTGATCGCCAGTGAAAGATCGCGCAAGATCGGCCGGCCCGGTTCGTAGCCGGCGGTGACCCCGTCCATGTCCAGCACACTCCGGTTCGCGGGAAGACCCGATGGCGGAATGACGACCGACATCGTCTTCAATATCTCGATACGCTCACGGGCGGCATCGGCGATGTCCGCCGCGTGTGTGCGCTGGCGTTGCGCCAATCGGGCATTTTCTCCGCTACTGTCCTCGGCCCGATCCTTGCGTTTGCCCAGCAGGATGCGGGGCAGGTCGCCCTTCGCATTGCGGCGTCGGCCCGCTGCGTCCTTGCGTGCCTTGCGCTCGATGGTGTCCTGCACCTGCCGTTCGACCTGCGCGATCTGCTTCTCGGCATCGGCCAGGTCGCGCTCCGCCGCTTCCAGCTCGGCCTGTTTGCGCTCGCGATACTGGCTCCAATTGCCGCCATAGCGCGTGGCGCCGAGCGTGGTCAGCTCGACGATCGCATCCATGGTTTCGAGCAGTTCGCGATCATGGCTGACGACGATCGCGCCGCCCCGCCAGCCGGCAAGCAGCGCGATCATTGCCTCGCGCCCGGCACGGTCGAGATTGTTGGTGGGTTCGTCGAGCAGCAGGAAATCGGGTTCGGCGAAGATCGCGCCGGCCAGGCTCGCGCGCGTCCTCTGGCCGCCCGACAGCGTGGTGAGCGGCGTATCCGCCTGCGCATCGAGGCCGACCCGGCCGAGCGCGGACTCGATCCGCTCCTCGATCGTCCAGTCGGCATTCTCCAGATCCTCGATGTTTGCGCCGCCGCGCTCCGCCCGCCGCAGCAGGGCAAGCGCATCGGTGGCGCCGAACAGGTCTGCGACGGTTTCACCGTCTTCGACGCGGACCGCCTGATGCAGCATGAACAGGCTGCCGGTGATCGAGAGACTGCCCGATTGCACGGGCAATTGGCCCGAGATCAGCCGAAGCAATGTCGATTTGCCGACACCGTTGCGACCGACAAGGCCGGCGCGTTCAGGGCCGAAGGCGAGATCGAGATTTGAAAGGACGCTACGCCCGTCAGGCGTGGACCAGCTGAGATTGGATAGGGTGATGGCAGGCATATGGATGTTCCCCGAGGGCAAGGCGATTGGGCTTTGCTGTCAGGTTGAAATCCATGATGGACGCGCATCCTCAGTTGGTGGTGCACCATCAACTAGGCGCGGTGACGCGTGCTTTCAAGCCCGGTCAGACGCGCAGCCGCCATCCGCGCCGAAGCAGCAGCAGCGTGATCGCGATCGAAAGCGCGCCGCCGAGCAGGGCGTAGAGCAGGGATGACCAGCCTGGCGGCAGGCCGAGTGTCGAGAGCGCGTTGAAGGCCAATGCCCAGATCCGTTCGTCGCCGACACGGAGGACGAGCAATGCCGTCAGCAGCGCATGGACGACGTAGAGCGTCAGTGCGTCGCGACCGAGTGTCGCCGTCAGTTGCGCCCATCGCTGCACCTCGAGCTTCGGCCATATCGCCCGCAGCGCCGCGAGCATGGCCAGGCCGATGCCAGCGGTCAGCAGCGCGAAGCTGGGCGTCCATAGCGCCTTGTTGAGCGGCCAGAACAGCAGCGCGCCACGCGCGAGGATCAGGCACAGCACGGCGGCGGCGAGCGTCGTGACCACGGATCGATCCAGCCGCATCGTTCGCCGCTGGACCGCGACGCCGATCAGCGCGGTGGCGATCGCCGACAGCGTCGAAAGCGGCCCTTCGGGATCCCAGGTTTCGCGAAACAGCCGTCCCGGCAGCAATGCGCGATCCAGCCAGCCGCTCAGGCCCTGGCCCGGCGCCATGCTCGCCGCGACTTCGCCGGGCGCGGGCAGATGGAGCAGCAACCCGTGAAGTGCGAGCAGCATGACGGCCAATATGGCCGGTCCGATCCAGCTTCGTGTGACACGGCAGGTGAGTGCGCAAGCCAGATAGACGATCGCGATCCGTTCGAGCACGCCGGTGAAGCGGATCGATGCGAGGTCGAGGCGCGCAAAGACGATCCCGCCGATCAACGCCCCCAGAGCCAGCCCGATCAGATAAAGCAGGATCGAGCGGCGCAGGATGCGCCCCATGCCCGCCGGCGAGTCGCGCCGGTCGAATGCGAGCGGCAGCGCAAGGCCGGATGCGAGAAGGAACAACGGGAAGACGAGATCGGCGAAGGTGAAGCCATTCCATTCGGCATGGACGAACGCGCCGAAGGCCGCTTCGCCCGATCCCTGGAGGTTGACGAGTATCATGCCCAGCACGGCGATGCCGCGCAGCGCGTCGAGCGCGCCGTCGCGTTCCGCGCAACCGTTCGATCCCCGCACGCGCCTCTCCCCCGACAGGCGGGCCGTTCAGGCCCTCGAGCGTTTCCACATTGCGTGGAAACGGTCCTGTTTTTCGCGGTCGCATTCTCCGAGCCATCGACCGTAAACGGTCAACTGGGAAATGCTCTATTCGTCGATCAGGTCCAGGTAGCTCACCACGTCATTGTCGGTCGCGATGAACAACCCGTCCTGAAGCTCGCCGGGCTGTTGCGCCGCGATTGCGAGCGCTTCGCCGAGAGTGCCGTAGAACAGGGTCGTCGCCGCACCGCCCTCCGTCTCCCCATCCAGGTGATAGAGGCGCACCGATACGCTATCCGAAACCGTTCTCATGGATGGACGATGCAGCGGATCGGCGCGGATCGCAATGCGCGGTCATCCATTCTCGAACAATGTCCTGAACTGGCGCGGCTGCGAACGGAGATACTGGTTCGGCGCAGTCACCTGGCCGCCCAGCGCGGCCGCCGCATGCCAGGGCCAGCGCGGATCGTAGAGGATCGTTCGGGCCAGCGCGATCATGTCGGCATCGCCGGTCGCGACGATCGCTTCGGCCTGCTCGGGATCGGTGATCAGACCGACCGCGACCACGGGCATCGACACCGCCTGCCTGACCGCGCGCGCCAGCGGCACCTGGTAGCTGGGGCCGACCGGGATCTTCTGGGCAGGGTGAAGCCCGCCGCTCGAAACATGAATGGCGGCGCAACCGCGCGCTTCCAGCGCCTGCGCGAAGGCGATGGTCTGATCGACATCCCAGCTGCTTTCGACCCAGTCCGTGCCCGAGACACGCATCGTCACCGGCCGATCGGCGGGAAAGGCCTCTCGCACCGCATCGAAGATCTCAAGCGGGAAGCGCATCCGGTTCTCGAGCGAGCCGCCATAGTCGTCATCGCGCCGGTTCGACAGCGGCGACAGGAATTCATGCATCAGATAGCCGTGCGCGCCATGAAGCTGGATCGCATCGATGCCCAGCCGGGTGGCGCGACGGGCTGCCGCGACGAAAGCGTCGCGCACCCGGTCCATGCCAGCCCGGTCGAGCGCGACCGGCGCATTCTCTCCTTCGGCGAAGGGGATCGCGGATGGAGCGACGGTCTGCCAGCCATGCGGATCGGCGGGCGCGATCTGTCTGCCGCCCTTCCATGGCAGATCGGTCGATGCCTTGCGGCCCGCATGCGCAAGCTGGATCGCGATGGGCATGGCGGACCATTTGCGAATGCCCTCCAGCGTCCGCGCCATCGCGGCCTCGGTCTCGTCGTTCCACAGCCCGACATCGGCCCAACTGATCCGGCCTTCGGGCAGCACCGCCGTCGCTTCGATCGTCAACAGCGCCGCGCCGGACAGCGCGAGCTGGCCCAGATGGATCAGGTGCCAGTCGGTCATGCAGCCGTCCTCGGCCGAATATTGGCACATCGGCGCGATGACGATGCGATTGGCAAGGTTAAGCCCGCCGATCTCGATCGGCTGGAACAGTCGGGGTTGGCTCACAATGATCTCCGAAGGGGGCGTCGATGCGCGAGGAAATGAGCTGTCCGCGCTGTCGTTTCAATGGTTGCGCAGGTTTTTAGAGTCTGTTTGGAAATGCGCGGAAGAGCGCATTTCGAAGGCCGTACCGCCCTTCACAGGCATTCCAACGATGCTTCGCATCGCCGGAACCTTGGCCTGTTCCGCCTGCTCCCCCACCCGACCTCCCAACGGCAGTATGTTATGGGAGGTCGGGTGGGGGAGCGGGCCGGTGCAGCAATGCGCCTTAGGCGCATTTCCAAACAGACTCTCAGAACGGAAAGAATGCGGTGATCGCGATGATCGCCACCGCATAGGTCAGCAGGTTGAGCGGCAGGCCGACGCGGACGAAATCCATGTAGCGATAGCCGCCCATCTGATAGACGATCACATTGGTCTGGTAGCCGAAGGGCGTGGCGAAGGCGGCGCTGCCCGCCATCATCACCGCGACGATGAAGGGGCGGGGGCTGACCCCCAGGCTTTCGGCGAGCGCCACCGCGACCGGCGTCACGAGCACGGCCACCGTCGCGTTCGAAAGCAATTCGGTCAGCAGCATCGTCGCGCCGTAAAGCACGATCAGCGCGGTCAGCGGCCCGAACTCCTGCATCGATCCGACCAATGCGCCGGTGGCCGTGGCGGCCAGGCCGCTTTCCTCCATGGCGATGCCGATCACCACCATGCCGGCGATCAGGATCAGGATCTGCGGGCGCAACCCGCCATAGGCCTCGTCCGCCGTGATCACGCGCAGCAGGATCAGCAGTACCGCGCCGGCAAAGGCGGATGCCGCGATCGGCGCGATGCCGAGCGCGGCGGTTGCGATCGCGCCGACGAAGATCGCCAGCGCGATCGCGGCCTTGGCGGGCTGGAAGGGGCGGGGTTCCGCGAAATATTCGGCATGGCCGACCTGTGCGTCGTCGGTATCGATATTCTCGGGCACGGTGGCGCGATCGGGGGCGGTATCGGGTTCGTCCAGGCTGCGGCGCATCAGCCGGCCGCTGAAGAGGAACAGGTAAAGCCCGCCGGCCAGCGCGATGGGCAGGCCGACCGGCGTGATCTCGAACATGCCGAAGCGCGGCTGGCCCGCATTGCTCGCCATGTCGTCGACCAGCAGGTTGGTCGATGTGCCGATCAGGGTGCAGCAGCCTGTGAGCACGGTGATATAGGAGAGGGGCATCAGATAGCGTTTGGGCGACAGCCTGAGCGTGGTGGCGACGTCGCGCACAACCGGCGCGCCGAGCACGACGATCGGTGTCGAGTTCAGGAAGCAGGACACGAGTCCGATCGCGCCGAGCAGCAGCCAGAGCCCGGCGGCGCCCAATCGCTTGCACATGCCGACGGCGGCGGCGATCGCGCGATCGAGCAGGCCGGAGAGTTCGAGCGCATAGGCGATGACGAACAGCGAGGCGAGCGCGATGATCGCCGGGCTGGCAAAGGCGCCCTGCACCTCGACGGGGCGCACGACCCCCGTCATCAGCAGCACCGCTGCGCCGGAGAGCGCGACGACGTCGGCGCGCACCTTGTCCCAGATCAGCGCCGCGACGACTGCGGCGAGGACGACAAGCGTCAATATCTGGTCGGCATTCACCGGCGATCTGCCATTTTCAACCGCGTTTCGATGGCCTTACGCAACATGACCCTTTCTGCCCCACACAGCCTCATGATCCGAACGGTCTGGAGACTGTCGCAGGATTTGCTATCAAGTGCGAATGAAAGAGCCAAGCCTGCGCGCCAGTCGCCTCGCGATCGCGGGGAGTATTGTCGGCATATTGCTCGTCGGCGGGGCGGGATTCCTGCTAGGGCGGAACACGTCCGGACGTGATCAGGTGCCCGCCGCACCGCCTGCGCCGGTGCCTCAGCCCGTGGTGGCGCCGGCCGATCCCAAGCCCAATGTCCTCGATCGCGCCGGCCTGATTGCGCTGGCCGCCGCCGCCGTGGATGCCGAAGCGGCGGGAGCGCCGCTCCCCGAACGGGTCATCCAGTCCGATGGCCGTCGTTTCCTGGTCAACCTGCCCTTTGGATGCGGAGGGCCGGCGCCGGCGGCGAGTGAGGCGCCGATGCGCTGGCGGATCGACGCCAAAGCGCTGCGCATCCATGTCGAGCCCATATCCTTGCCCGTCATGGACTGGCTGCAGCCGGCGCCGGGCGAGGTGGAGGCGGCGGCGGAAGCCTATTGGATCGCGCGGCCCTGGACGTCGAGCGAAAGCTGCCCGGCACACGCCGTCGGGCAGGAGGGGCTGGATGCGCCCGTGCCGGAGGAGACTCTGGCGCTGGCGCAATTCCATCTGGTCGAAGGGCGGCGACAGGGGCGCCGCGCCGGCCAGCCGCTCGAAACCGTCCAGCGCGTGACCGGAGAAATGCCCGATCTGTCGCAAGGGCTGCGATTGCGGATCAGCGGCCGGATCGGCAATGTTCCCGGCCGGAACAGCCCGGTTCTGTGCCGCCGGCCGGCGGACGCCGGACAACGCCCCGTCTGCCTGATCTCGATCGTCACCGACGAGATGGCGATCGTCAATCCCGCGACGGGCGAGACGCTCGCGACCTGGAGCGTCGATCGCGCCGACGCGGTGGGCCGGCGCGGCGATTGACGGGCGGGGTCTTCAACAGCGGAAAGCGTCGAAGAATTGCCGGTGTGATTTCAGGATGCGCTCGGCGGTCGCCGGATCGGGCGTAAGCGACCAATTGTCGAGTTCGAAGGTGCCGCCGAGCATGATGCCGTCGGGGCGCGGGAACATATAGCCCGCGCGTCCGGCAAAGGCGTAGCCGATCTCGGGCTGGGGCAGCAGCACGGCGAGTTGGCCGCGCGCCGGGCGCAGTTCCTGGTCACCGACCAGATCGCGCGCGCCCAGCCCCGTGCAGTTGAAGACGAGGCGTTCGGGCAAGCCGCCGATATCGCCGGTGCCGAGCTTGCGCACCTCGATCCGCCCGCCCGCGATCTGGATGTCGCGCAGCATCTGGCGCAGGAAACGCCCGGTTTCGACATAGAGTGTGATGTAGCGCCCGGCGGATTCGACCGGAAAAGGATGCTCGTCCGCGCGAAGAATACGGTTTTCGGGCGGGAACGTGTCGAACAGCGGCGTCTCCGGCTGGGTCCGCTCGGTATAGGTGGGCAGCCAGTGGATGCCGTAATCGTCGCCGACCATGATCTGGAAGCGGCGCCAGCTATAGTCCGCCGCCGCAAGATATTGCCGGCGCCATTCGGGCGTCACGGCATCCTTGTCGAACAGGCCGAAGGGATGCCATTGCCCGCCCGCGATGTTCGATGTCGTGTCGGGTGGCAGCGCGTCGGCATAGATGGTGACGGCATGGCCGGCTTCCTGTGCAAGCCGTGCGGTGGTCAGCCCCATGATGCCGGCGCCGATCACCGCGACGGGCCCCTTGTGCCCGGGCAGCCCCAGGTCGACCGCCAGCTTCGAACTTCCCCAGCTCAGCGTGATCCCCGCGCCGCCATGACCGTAATTATGGACGAGCTTCGTTCCGCCCATCTGCTCCGCGCGAACCACGAAGCCCGATGCGCGATAGGGTCGCAGGCCGACGAGATGGCGGATCACCCGTTCCGGCGCGACATTCACCCGGGGCAGGCAGACCGGCTTGGTGCTGGCGCTGGCGACGCGGGCGGGCGTGCAACCGGCGGTCAGCAGGCCGGCGCCGCCGAGCGCGCTCGAGCCCAGGAAGCTTCGACGGGTAAGTGAAGGAATCATCGGCTGAAACTAGCCGCCGGACTGGTCTGTGCAAGGCGCGATGCCGCATGGCACACAGGCTCGTCGAAAATATTTCGCGCATCTCTCCGGAAAAACTCCGGCCATGTGTCTATGCTGGATCGGCCGGGAAATGCGCGGTGGCGAAGGGCAGGCATGGAGGATCGGGACCGGCAGGCACGGATCGCGGAATGGGTGACACGCACCGTGCTGCCCTGCGAGCATCTCGTGCGCGCCTGGCTGGCGCGGTCGCTGGTCAGCCAGTCCGACAGCGACGACCTGATCCAGGAGGCTTATTGCCGCCTCTCCAATGTCGAGGCGTTCGAGCAGATCGCGCGCCCCGACGCATTCTTCTTCCAGACCGTCCGCAACCTGCTGCTCAACCATATCCGCCGCGCGCGGCTGGTGCGGATCGAGACCGTGGCGGAGCTCGACGAGCTGGGCCTGGCCGACAACGCGCCGTCGCCCGAACGCGTGACGGGCGCGCGACGCGATCTGGAGCGCGTGCGCGCCTGCATCGCCGATCTGCCCGAACGCTGCCGCCGGGTGTTCGAACTGCGGAGGATCGAAGGGCTTTCGCAGCGGGAGATAGCGGAACGGCTGGGGGTGAACGAGAATGTCGTCGAATATGAAGTGGCGCGGGGATTGAAACTGGTGGTGAAGGCATTGCGCGCCCGTGGCGGCGATATGGCGGATTTTTCGCGTGCGGGCGCGGTGAGGTGAAGCGATGACGACACGGCAAAGCGCGGAAGCGATCGAGGACGAGGCGGCCGATTGGCTCGCCCGTATCGATCGCCATGGCCGCACGCCAGAGCTGCAGGCCGAACTCGAGCACTGGCTGGCGGGCGATACGCGACGGCGCGGGGCATTGCTGCAGGCGGAAGCCGCGTGGAACCTGCTGGTCGGCGATTTTCCGGTGCTGGAGCGCGAGGATGGCGGGGCGCCCGCGCCGATAGCCTCCGGCATGTTCAGCCGGCGCCGCCTGATCGTTTCGGGTGGTGCGGCTGCGCTTGCGGCATCGGTCGCGGGGGGCGTGCTGCTGATCGGGCGTGGCGAGGACTATGATACCGCGATCGGGGAAATCCGCCGCGTGCCGCTTGCCGATGGCTCGGTCGCGACGATCAACAGCGACAGCCGGCTTTCGGTCGCGCTCGAGGCGGAACGGCGGATCGTTCGACTGAATGAAGGTGAGGCCTGGTTCCAGGTCGCGCATGACAAGGCGCGCCCCTTCATCGCCGAGGCGGGGCGGATCCGGGTCCGCGCGGTCGGCACCGCCTTTGCCGTGCGCCGGCGCGAGGATGGCAAGGGCAGCGTGGGCGGGGCCGAGATCCTGGTGACCGAAGGTGTGGTGGAGGCCTGGGCCGACGGTGCGGAGGGGCAGGCGATCCGGCTGACGGCGGGGCAGCGCGCCTTTGTCGCGGATAACGCGGCCGTGACCGGCCGGGCCGACGCCCCCGCCGAGGTGACGCGCGCGCTCGCCTGGCGCGCCGGGCAGATCGACCTGGCGGGAGAGAGCCTCGCGCATGCCCTTGCCGAGTTCAATCGCTATAATGGTGTGAAGCTGGTGTTGACCGACAGGGCGCTCGCCAATGAACCGCTTTACGGCGTATTCCGCGTCGACGATCCGCAGGGTTTCGCCGACGCGCTGCATCGCGGTTTCGATGTGCCCGTGAAGGTGGAGGGGAACGAGATCCGGATCGGCGGATAGAAGATTGCAGAAAAATGACGGCCGGTCCCCGGAAAACCGTCGCTCGACTGTCTAGGCCCCGGAAGCGGCAAGGCCGCAAGGGCAAGACAGGGGGAAAGCAGGGATGACGATCGCACGGAAATCGGGGGCGCATGTGGTGCGCCGCGCATGGCTGGCGGCCGCCGCGAGCATCGCGCTGTCCTGTGCGGCGCCGGCCATGGCGCAATCGCGCCCCTTCGACGTGCCGGCGCAGCCCGCGATCGAGGCGGTTTCGGCGCTGGCGCGTCAGGCGGAAGCGCAGATCCTGCTGCCCGGCCGTATCGCGCGCGGCGTGCGGACCAATGCGGTCACCGGCGACATGACGATCGAGCAGGCGCTGCAAAGGCTGCTCGCGGGCACCGGCCTGTCGGCGCAGAAGACCGGGGCACGGACATGGACGATCGTCCGGAGCGCGGCGTCGGCGGGAAACGCGGTGGCGGGGCGCGCAGGCGATGAACAGGCCGCGCTCCCCGAACAGGAGGAAGGTGCGGAAATCACCGTGACCGGCACGCGCATCCGTGGGGCGGCGACGCCTTCTCCGGTGATCCAGTTCACGCGCGAACAGGTGCGCGATGCCGGCTTCACCGAGCTTGGCCAGGTAATCCGCAGCATTCCGCAGAATTTCTCGGGCGGGCAGAATCCCGGCATCGGCCTGGGTGCCGGCGGCATCAACAACCAGAATATCTCGTCGGGATCGGCGCTCAACCTGCGCGGCCTGGGGCCGGATGCGACGCTGACTTTGCTCAACGGACGCCGCATGTCGTATAACGGCTTCGTCCAGGCGGTCGACGTCTCGGTGATCCCGGTGGGGGCGCTCGACCGGATCGAGATCGTCGCGGACGGCGCATCGGCGATCTACGGATCGGATGCCGTGGCAGGCGTTGCCAACATCATCCTGCGGCGCGATTTCGACGGCGTCGATGCGACGGCGCGCTTCGGTCTGCCGACCGATGGCGGCGGCGAGCAATATCAACTGGGCGCGACGGCGGGCACGACCTGGGCGAGCGGCGGCCTGATCGCCGGCTATGAATATACCGATACCAGGGCGATCTTCGCGGATCAGCGCAGCTATACCGGCTATATGCCGGATCCGAACCTGATCTATCCCTCGCGCCGGCAGCATAGCGCGATCGTGAACCTGCATCAGGACATCGCCGATTTCCTCGAGTTCAGCGTCGACGGACTCTACACCCATCGTGCATCGACGACCGGCCTGTCCTCCCAGCCCGCACAGTTCGTCCGCCAGGCGGTGGAATCCACCATCTATGCGGTCTCGCCCAGCCTGAAGGCGCGCCTGCCCGGCGACTGGTCGGTCACGCTCGGCGGCAATTACAGCCGCGACAAGACCGAGTTCGACGCGAGCTATTCGATCTACGCGATCGATCTGCAACTCCAGTCCCGGGGTTGCTATTGCAACGAAAGCTATGCGGTCGAGGTCGATGCGGAAGGGCCGCTGTTCCACCTGCCGGGCGGCGACCTGCGCGTTGCCGTGGGCGCCGGATATCGGCGCAGCGATTTCGACTATATCTCCTACACAAGGCTGACGCGCGAAAGCGGCCGGCGCAGCAGCCGCTATGCGTTCGGCGAGCTTTCGATGCCGTTGATCGGCCCCGACCAGGGCATATCCGGGATCAACCGGCTGACCGCGACCGCCGCGCTGCGTTACGAGGATTATGGCGAAACCGGCAGCATCACCACGCCCAAGCTCGGGCTGATCTACGAACCGATTCCCGATCTGAGCCTGCGCGCGTCGTGGGGGAGATCGTTCAAGGCGCCGACATTGCTCCAGCAATATTCGGAATCGATCGTCTACCTGATGTCGATCGACGAATTCGCGGGCGTGAATTATCCGGCGGGATCGACGGTGCTGATGTCCTATGGCGGCAACCGCGATCTCAAGCCCGAGCGCGCCGAGACCTGGTCCGCGACGGCGGCGGTTCATCCGCGCGCGCTGCCCGGATTGCGGATGGAATTGAGCTATTTCAACGTCGATTACCGCGATCGCGTCGTCCAGCCCGTCACCTTCACCGAACGGGCCTTCATCGATCCAGCCTATCGCCAGTTCCTCACCCTTGGCCCGTCGGCCGCGGCGCAGAGCGATCTGATCGCGGCCTCGGCAACGGGCATCACGTACAACAGCGCCGGCGAGGATTATGATCCGACCAAGGTCGTCGCGCTGCTCCACAATCTCTATACCAATGCGGCGCGGTCCAAGGTCAGCGGCGTCGATCTGACGGCATCCTATGGCTTCGATCTCGGCGCAGGCCATGCGCGGCTCAGCGGATCGGCGACCTGGCTGAAGGGCAGCCAGCAAAACAGCGCGAGCGAAGCCGCTTTCCGGACGGTCGGCATCGTCTTCAACCCGCCGAAATTCAGCGCACGCGGGGGGCTGGTCTGGAACCGGGGCGGATTGACGCTCGCGGGCTTCGTCAATCATGTCGGCAGCGTCACCGACGATACCCAGGCGCCGCCCGCGCCGACGGGATCCTTCACCACGGTCGACGCCAATCTGCGCTACCGCACCGATCCCGGACGCTCGATCCTCTCGGATGTGGAACTGGGCCTGTCGATCCAGAACCTGTTCGACAAGAGCCCGCCCCGGATGACGCCGATCGTCGACTATGTCGTGAACTATGACTCGACCAATTATTCGGCGATCGGCCGCTTCGTCAGCCTGTCGGTGACCAGGCATTGGTGAACCGCGCATAGCGCGAAGAACGGTTTTCGGGAGGTTTCCGATGGTCAACGCCATGCGTTCGGGCATGTTGCTGCTCATGTCCTGCGCCTTCGGCGCGGCGCATGCCGCCAAACCCTATGATGTCGACGACATGCTGGCGGTGGAGTCGATCGGCGGTGTCCGGTTCGACCCATCGGGCGAACGGCTCATCTACGAGCGTTATGGACCGTTCGATCGTCAGGCCGATTTCGGCCAGCAGGACGTGATCGGCGAACTGCGGTCGAAGATCCAGATCGTCGATCTGAACGGGACGGGTGCATCCGCGCCGCTGTTCCCACAGGATCCGGCGGGCGGCTATACGATCAGCGGGCTTTCCCCCGATGGCCGACGCCTCGTCTTCCGGCATGCCTCGCGTACCGGTGCCAGAGCGGGGATCGTGCCGCTTGCCGGGGGAGCGGCGCGGGAATTCGATCTTTCGCCGACCTATAGCCCGATCCAGTCGCTGCCCTGGATCGGACAGGGCGTCGTATTCTCCGCCGAACCGGCGGGTGAAGTGGCGGCCGGCGGAACCGCTGCCGCATTTGCCGGGCTCTGGGCGCGGCGCAATCGCGGCGACGCGCCGACCGCCGGCGTGATCGGCAGCGGTCGTTTCACCGCCTTTCCTGAAGCCACCGGCGGCCTCGTCCTGGCCGATGCCGGCACGGCGCGAACGGCTCCGCTGGCGTCCGGGCGCTTTTCGGCCTGGCACGCATCCGCCGACGGCTTGGTCGTCGCGGCGCTGCGCGAGGAGCGGCTGGCGATCGATCCGGCGCGGCGGATCGAGCATGGCGCGAATATGGGGGGCATCCAGCGCCGGTTGCTGATCCTCGATCCACGCGCGGGATCCGCGCAAAAGCCGGATGAGCCCTGCGCCGGCTGCGATGTGCTTGCATCCTCGTTGAACTGGTCGGCCTCCGCGCCCTTGCTGTCCTTCGTCGCGCGCGACGAGGGCCGGGGCTGGGACACCGCCCGCTACAGCATCTACGATCGTCGCAGCGGCCGGGCGTCGATGGTGGATCTCGGCGCGCTCAAGCCACATGCCGGCCGGATGGGCTTTGCGCTCGATGTACAATCGGCGTGGATCGGCGATCGACTGGCGATCTTCGCCGAACCCGCCGAAACGCCGCCGGGCAAGCCAGGACGGGCGGACTGGTATCTGATCGGCCAGGGGAAACCGCGCAATCTGACCGCAGCTTTCGCAGGCGCCGCGCCGACGCTGATCGGGATCGGCCGGGAGGCCCTGATCGTCCTGCATGATGGAGAGGCCTGGGCGATCGACCCGACGGGCGGGCGCCGCAATCTGACCGCCACGCTCGCCGAACCGGTGCAATCCTGGCGCCCGGTCGGGCCGTTCGGTCCGGTGCCCGAACAGAATCTCCAGCCGAGCGACAGTGTCACCCTGCGGCTCGCCGCCGGTGGCGCCGGCAAGCCGGAGCGGCTGATCTTCATCGACCTGATGACCGGCCGGATCGATACCGTCGCCGCGTCGCTGCCGGGCGGGGAATTCGTCGCGGCGTCGCCGGCCGGCCGGCGCGCGGCCCTTATCGAACGCGACCGCAACATGACGTTGCTCTCGGTGGTCGGCACCGACGGGTCGCGCCGGGAGGTGGCGCGACTGAACGAACATCTGCGGCAAGTGGTGGGCGGCACGCCGGTCCGCATCGATCACAAGGGACCGAGCGGCGATGCGCGCACTTCCTGGATCCTGCTGCCGCCCGGCTATCGCCCGGGCACGCCGGTCGCCACGATCGTCAATGTCTATCCGGGCTCGTTCTTCTCCGGCGAAACGTGGAGCAAATGGTCGCTCGACGATGTTCATGCGCTCAACGATCATATCCTGGCCGCGCATGGTTATGCTGTCCTCTACCCTTCGATTCCGGTCGATTACGATCAGGTGCCGCGCGATCCGCTGAAGGGCCTGCCCGAACAGATATTCGCCGCCGTCGATGCGGCCGTCGCGCAGGGCTATGTCGATCCCGGCCGCCTCGGTGTGCAGGGGCAGAGCTATGGCGGCTACACCACCGGTGCGCTTGTCGGGCTGACCGACCGGTTCAAGACCGCGGTGGCGCAGGCGGGCATCTACGATCTGGTCAGCAGCTATGGCCAGTTCGTCATCGATCTGCGGCTGAAGGCGGAGAAGGCCGGGCTCGATCTGTTTTCGACCAGCCTGATGGAAACTGGGCAGGGCGGGATGGGTGCGCCGCCCTGGGCCGATCCCGAGCGCTATCTGCGCAACAGCCCGCTGATGCATGTCGAGAAGATCAGGACGCCGATCATGCTGATGACCGGCGACCTCGATTATGTCTCGACGACCCAGACCGAGGAATTCTTCACCGCGCTGACCCGGCTGAACAAGGATGCGGTGATGGTCCGCTATTATGGCGAGGATCATGTCTACAATTCGCCCGCGAACATCCGCGACATGTGGCGCAGGATCTTCGACTGGTACGACAGGACACTGGGACCGCCTGCCGCGCTGCCGGTGAAATGATCGCGCTCGGCGAACGAGCGCCGGTTACAATTTGCGACAATATCGCGCCAATCCTGCCATGATTTGACGACAGGTGCCCCCTAGTTCGGCATGAACCGAAGAGCATTCAGGGGCCTGTTGTGATCAAGCGTAAATCCGTCGCGTTCCTTTCCCTCCTGCTGGGCGCCGCCCCCGGCGCCTTGATGGCGCAGGGGGCCGATCCCCAGCGCGCGCCTGCCGCTACGCCGGCGCAGGCCGAAAGCACCGACGACATGTCGGACGAGGAGATCGTGGTTTCGGGCGTGCGGCCACGCGGATCCGTCATCGGCACGATCGAGCCCGAACAGCGGCTGAGCCCCGCCGATATCCGCGCCTATGGCGTGACCTCGGTCTCCGAACTGATCACCGAACTGGCGCCGCAGACCAATGCCGCCGGGGGCGAGCCCGTCGTGCTGCTCAACGGCAAGCGCATCTCCGGCTTTTCGGAAATCCAGGATCTGCCGACCGAAGCGATCGCCCGCGTCGAGATCCTGCCCGAACAGGTTTCGCTGAGCTATGGCTATTCGCCCAACCAGAAGGTGGTGAACATCGTCCTGCGCCAGCGCTTCCGTGCGATGACGGGTGAAGTGCGCGGCGGCGTATCGACCGATGGCGGGCGGGAGAATGGCAGCGTCAACACGGGGCTCCTCCGGATCCGTGGCGACGATCGCTTCACCGTCGATCTCAAATATTCGCGCGCGGCGGACCTGCTCGAAAGCCAGCGAGACATCATTCCGACCGCGCCGGGGCGCCCCTATTCGCTTGCCGGCACGATCACCTCCGCGCTTGCCGGGGGCGAGATCGATCCCGCGCTGTCGGCGCTGGCCGGCCAGACCGTCACGACAGCCACCGTGCCGGGCAGCGCGGCCACGGCGGCGCCGTCGCTCGCCGATTTCGTCGCGGGCGCGGGCATCGCCGATGTCGACGATCTCGGCCGCTATCGCACGCTCAGCCCGGAGACCGAGAATTTCGCGGCGAATGCGACCTATGCGCGGGCATTGGGCGGCGTTTCCGCATCGCTCAACGGCCGGCTGGAACTGAGCGACAGCCGCTCGCTTCAGGGCTTGCCTTCGCTGGCGGTGACGCTGCCGGGCGCCAATCCCTTTTCGCCTTTTGCCGGCGATACGCGACTGTTGCGCTATCTCGATCAGGATGGCGCGCTGGCGCAGCGCGTGCGCGGCACCACCGGCCATGTCGGCCTGACCTTGAACGGCCGGATCGCCAAGGGCTGGCAATGGTCGTTCACCGGTGCCGGCGATATCTCGGACACGCGCACGCGCACCGATCGCGGCATCTCCACCACAGGCATCCAGTCGCTGCTCGATGCGGGTGATCCGGCACTCAATCCCTTTGGCGCCTTGCCCGCCAATCTCCTGGCCAACCGGCTGACCGACACCGCGCAATCCAGGTATCGCGCGCTCAGCGGTGATCTGCTCGTCAGCGGATCGCTGTTCGATCTGCCCGCAGGCACGGTCACAACGTCGATCAAGGCGGGCGCTTCGGCCAATGGCTTCAACAGCCGCTCGATCCGATCGGGCACGCCCTATGCGCTGGACTATTCGCGCGAGATTGCGAGCGGTCAGATCAGCGTCGATGTGCCGCTGACCAATCGCAGCCGCGACGTTCTGGGCGTGCTCGGCGACATCTCGGTCAATATGAACGCCGGCGTTCAGGAGCTTTCGGACTTCGGCACACTGTCGACGCTCGGTTATGGCGCGCGCTGGACGCCGATCGAACAGGTCCGCCTGCTCGTCTCCGCCAGCCAGGATCGCGCGGCGCCGACGGGGCAGCAGATCAACAACCCGCAGGTGGTGACGCCCAATGTGCCGGTGTTCGATTATGCACGCGGCGAGACGGTGTTCGTGACCCAGATTTCGGGCGGCAATGCGCTGCTGCGCGAAGGCGTGCGCGATCAGTTCCGCATCAACGCGACGGTCAAGCCGTTCGAGAAGCTCAACCTGACCCTGACCGCCAATTACCTCAACAGCCGCACGAGCAATCCGATCTCCGCCTTCCCGTCACCGACGCCGGCGATCGAAGATGCCTTCTCGCAACGCTTCATGCGCGACGCCGATGGCGCGCTGATCCAGATCGATTCGCGGCCGATCAATTTCCTGCGTTCGCACAGCGAAAGACTGCGCTGGGGCTTCGATCTGTCGATTCCCGTCAAATCGGCGATCCAGAAGAAGATCGAGGCCTGGCGCGCGGCCGGCGCGAAGCCGGAGGACCGGCCCGAGGAGTTGCGCGCGCTGTTCGGCAATCGCCGGCGCGAGGAAGGCGGCACGCCCGGTGAAAGTGGCCCGCGTCCCGAAGGTACGCCGGGCGAAGGCGGCCAGCGTGCCGGCGGCGGACCGGGCGGTGGTTTCGGCCGGATGCGCTTCGGCGGCGGTCGCGGCGGGCAGGGCGGCGGTGGCCGCATCCAGCTCGGCCTTTATCACACCTGGCATCTGACAGAATCGATCCTGATCGCGCCGGGCGTGCCCAAGCTCGATCTGCTCGACGGCGATGCGGTGGGATCTTCGGGCGGACAGCCGCGTCACGAGATCGAGGCGCGCGCCGGCTATACCAATAACGGGCTCGGCGCACGGCTCAGCCTCAACTGGGAAAGCGGCACGCATGTCGATGGTGCGCTGGGCGGCACCTCGCGCCTGGAATTCGGCGATCTCGCGACCGCCAATCTGCGCCTGTTCGCCAATCTCGGCCAGATGCCCAAGCTGGTGACGGCGCATCCCTTCCTGCGGGGCACCCAGGTGACGCTGTCGGTGAACAATCTCTTCAACAGCCGCCGCTCGGTCACCGATGCGACGGGCGCGACGCCGCTGCGCTATCAGCCCGCCTATCTCGATCCGGTTGGCCGCAGCGTCATGCTGAGCATCCGGAAGCTCTTTTTCTAGGACGGGGCTGCACGGAGCAGCTAGAGCAAGGACATGCTCATCACGAACCGATCGTCGCGCTTATGACCCATTATCTCGGCATTGATGCGGGCGGCAGCCATTGCCGCAGCCGGCTGGTTGACGAAAGCGGCGCGATTCTGGGAACCGGAGAAACCGGGCCGGCCAATGCCAAGATCGGCATGGATAGGCTGTACGCCACGCTGCGCGACGCCGCCGATCAGGCGATCGCGGCCGCCGGCCTTGACGATGCCGCCGTGGCCGGGATCCGCACGGGCATGGGCATCGCCGGCATCCGGCGGCCCGGCGTCCGCGCGGCGCTGGCCGAACTCGACTTTCCCTTCGCCTCTGTCGCGTTCGATACCGATGGTGCGATCGCCAATATCGGCGCGCATCGCGGTGGCGACGGCGCGGTGCTGGTGATCGGCACGGGCAGCATCGCGCAACTGCGCGTCGGCGGTCGCGATTTCTCGATCGGCGGCTATGGATTCCCGATCTCCGACGAAGGCAGCGGCGCCGCGCTGGGCTTGAGCGCGATGCGCCATGCCTTGCGCGCGCTCGACGGACGGACCCAGCGCACGCCGCTCAGCACCGCCGTCAGCGAGCGCTTCGGCCACGATACGCTTCAGGCGGTGGCCTGGATGGATGAAGCGACGCCCAAGGATTATGCGGCGCTCGCGCCGTTGGTGATGGATTATGCCGAGGCCAACGACGCGATCGCGCGCTCGATCGTCGAAGACGCCGCGCTCCATATCGAACGCTTCATCGAAACCATCTTCGCCCAGGGCGCGCCGGCCTGCGCGCTTGCCGGCGGCCTCGCGCAGCGCATGCGCCCGTGGCTGCGCGCACGCACCGTCGCGCAATTGAGCGAACCGCAGGGCGATCCGCTCGACGGCGCGCTGCTGCTGGCGGGGTTCGGGCGGTAGAGCCGATCTAAACCCGCCCGTCACCCCAGCGAAGGCTGGGGTCTGCCGACCAGAAGGCGTCTTGCCCTCCATGTCATCCCCGCGAATGCGGGGATCCAGCTTCTTCTTCTTTTTCCGGATGCTTCACGGAATGGCTGGATCCCCGCGTGCGCGGGGATGACAGGTTTATCGTGATGGAGTGGGGGAGCCTCACTCCCCCAACGCCGAAACCGCCCCGCCGATCCATGTCCGCACCACCCGCCGATCCTTGTCCAGATGCACCAGATCGGCCGCCAGGCCGGGTGCGATCGCGCCGGTGCGGTCGGCAAGGCCCAGAAAGGCGGCGGGATTGCCGCTGGCGGCGCGCGACGCCTCGACCAGCGAAAGCCCGATCCAGTCCATCGCGTTGCGGAACGCCTCCGCCATGGTCAGCGCCGATCCCGCCAGCGTGCCGTCCGGCCCCCGGCAGATGCCGTCGACCATGTGGATCTCGCGCCCCATCAGCGTGAAGCTGGGCAGGTTGCCGCCGACGGGCGGCATCGCATCGGTCACCAGCATCACGCCGTCGATGCCGCGCGCACGCACCGCGATCGTCATCGCGGCGGCATGAACATGATGGCCGTCGACGATCAGCCCGAAACGGCTTGCCTGGTCCTCGATCGCGGCGCCGACCATGCCCGGCTCACGGCTGCCGAGCTGCGTCATCGCGTTGAACAAATGGGTGAAGCCGTGCAGGCCCTCGACGAGCGCCGCACGCGTCTTGTCATAGTCCGCCATGCTGTGCCCGGCCGCGACGATCACCCCGCCATCGGCGAGCGCGCGGATCGTGCCTTCCGGCGCCAGTTCCGGCGCGATGGTGACCAGCCTTTTGCCGGGGCCGGCCTGCGAGAGCAGCGCGATCGTATCGGCATCGAGAATACGGAATTTCGACGCATCATGAATGCCGCGCTTGTCGGCATTGAGGAACGGCCCTTCGACATGGATGCCGAGAATCCCGGGCTCGCCCGCCGCGATCGCCGCATCGACGGCATCGATCGCCTCGCCGACCACCGCCAGTTCGTCGCTGATCAGGGTCGGCAGCAATCCGGTGGTGCCATAGCGCCGATGCGCCGCCGCGATCGCGCGGATGCCTTCCACCGTCGGCAGATCGTTGAACAGCACGTCTCCGCCGCCATTCACCTGCACGTCAATGAAGCCGGGCAGCAGCCAGCCGCCGTCCAGGTCGATCGTCTCGATGCCGGATGTCAGGCTGCGTTCCGGCACGACCGCGGCGATATGCGGCCCGTCGAGCAGCAGCGCATAATCCTCGATCACGGCATCGGGCGTGACGATGGCCGCGCCCCTGAGTGCGATCCGCGTCATAATGTGCGCGTCACCTTGGCAAGATAGGGCGGGCGATCGGGATCGCGGCCGCGCGCGAGCGACAGAGCGTTGGCGAAACCGTAAAAGGCCTGGATCATCGCGATCGCGCCGAGCACCGGATGCGCGGCTTCAAGCGAAGGCAGTGCGATCGATGCACCGGCAAGATCCTCTTTTGCACCGGCCGCGATCACCGTTGCGCCGCGTTCGGCGAAGCTCGCGATCCGCTCGGCCAGGCCGGCGCGCGCCGCGTCCGCCGGGCCGAAGACGAAGACGGGATCCGCCGCCTCCACCAGCGTCATCGGGCCGTGCGCGACTTCGGCGCTGCTGAACGCTTCGGCATGAAGGCCGGAGGTCTCCTTGAATTTGAGCGCGGCTTCGCCCGCGATCGGGAAGGTCAGGCCTCGGCCGAGCACGAGCAGGCTCGTGGCATCGACAAGCGGCGGGATCGCCGCGCTCCAGTCGAGCGCCGAAGCGGCGCGCAGCGTATCGCCGATTCCGTCGAGCGCCGCCAGCAACGCGCCGTCGCCGCTCCATTCCGCAGTCAGATGCGCGAGCGCTGCCAGTGCCGCGATGAAGCTCTTGGTCGCCGCGACGCTGCTTTCCTGCCCGGCATGAAGCGGCAGCAGGATATCGGCCATTTCGGCGAGTGGCGAGGTTTCGTCGTTGACGAGAACGATCAGCAGGGCGCCGGCCGCCTGCGCTTCCTGCGCCGCGCACAGCAGATCCGGGCTGCGCCCCGATTGCGAGATCGCGATCATCGGCGTGCCGGCCAGGCGCGGTGAGGTCGCATGATAAAGCGCGCCGATCGATGGTGAATGGCTGAGCGTCGGCAGTTTCAGCCGGGTTTCGAACAGGACCTTCGCGAACCCCGCCGCCTGGTCGGAGCTGCCGCGCGCCAGCGTTGCGGCAAAGGGCGGATCGAGCGCGCGGAGGCGTTCGGCGGCGGCCTTCACGGCGTCGCGGTTGCGCGCGATCTGGCGCTCGCAGACCGAGGCGGCTTCGCCGGCCTCGCGGATCATCAGGCTTTCGACAGGCATATGTCTTCAATAGCGATGGCGCGCGCGACGCCAATCATTATTAGAGACGATCAGCAATTCAGGAGACGAGATGTCCACCGAAACCGTCGATCCGCGCTTCGTCGATATCGACCTCTGGCCCACCGAAACGGCGGTGGAAGCGATGCTGGAGGGGCAGTTGGCCGCCGTCGCAGCGCTGAAAAGCCAGGTCGGCGCACTTGCGCGCGCGAGCGACGCGGCGGCTGAACGGCTCAATCGCGGCGGGCGGCTCGTCTATGCCGGCGCCGGCACGTCGGGGCGGATCGCGGTGCAGGACGGTGTCGAGCTGACCCCCACCTATGACTGGCCGTCCGATCGCCTCGTCTATCTGATGGCGGGCGGCATGGGCGCGCTCACCGAAAGCGTGGAGGGGGCGGAGGACGATGCCGATGCCGCGCGCGCTGAAATCGCCGCGGCCGGTGTCGGCCCGCTCGATGTGGTCATCGGCGTCGCCGCGAGCGGGCGCACCCCCTATACCGTCGCCGCCGTGGAGGCGGGGCGGGCCGCCGGCGCGCTCACCATCGGCATCGCCAACAATAAAGGCGCGCCACTGCTCGCGGCGGCCGAGCATGCGCTGCTCGCCGAAACGGGCAGCGAACTGGTGGCGGGATCGACGCGCATGAAGGCGGGCACGGCGCAGAAAGCGGTGCTCAACCTGTTCTCGACCGCGACGATGCTGCGTTGTGGCCGCGTCTATCGCGGGCTGATGGTGGATATGCGCATTTCCAACATCAAATTGCAGCGCCGCGCCGCCGCGATGGTCCGCGATCTTGCCGGCGTCGATGAAGCGACCGCACAGGCCGCGCTCGACGCCGCAGGGCGCGACATCAAGGCGGCGGTGCTGATCGCGGGTGGCGCCAATGTTGATGAAGCGCGTGAACGACTGGCGGCTGCCAAGGGCAATCTCCGCTCGGCTCTTGAACGGAAGCCTTAGATCGCCTGGCCGGCGGCCCAGCCGCTGGCCCAGGCCCATTGGAAGTTATAGCCGCCCAGCCAGCCGGTGACATCGACGGCTTCGCCGATCGCGTAGAGCCCCGGAACCTTGCGGGCTTCCATCGTCTGTGACGACAGCCCGTCGGTGGCGATCCCGCCCACCGTCACTTCAGCCTTGGCGAAGCCTTCGCTGCCATTGGGCATGAAGCGCCAGTCCGCGATCAGGCGCTCGGCCTGTTTCAGCGCGGTGTCGCTTTGCGCGCCGAGTTCGCCCGCGGGCAGCCTGTCCGCGAGCGCGGTTGCCAGCCGGTCGGGCAGGGTCGCGCCCAGTGCGGTGCGCAGGGTGGTGCGTGGACGCTGGCGTTTCGCCTGGATCAGCCAATCGGCTTCGGCGCCGGGGGCGAAGTCGATCGAGATCGGCTGGCCGTGCCGCCAATAGGAAGAGACCTGCAGGATCGCAGGGCCGGAAAGGCCGCGATGTGTGAACAATGCCGCTTCGGCGAAGCTGGCCTTGCCGCACCGGGCGATGACGGGCGCGGAGACGCCGGACAGGGACCGGAACAGGGCCTCGCTGTCGGGCAGCGTCAGCGGAACCAGCGCGGGGCGGGGCTCCACCACTTTCAGCCCGAAACGGCGCGCAAGATCATAGGCGAAGCCCGTCGCGCCAAGCTTGGGGATCGACGGCCCGCCCGTCGCGATCACCAACGCCGGCGCGGTCGATACGCGATCGCCATGCATGACGCGAAAGCCGCCATCGGCGTGCGCGACGTCGCGGATCGGCGATCCCAACGCCAGCCGGACACCGCCGGCATCGCATTCGTCGAGCAGCATCGCCACGATCTGGCGGGCGGAGCCGTCGCAGAAAAGCTGGCCCAGGGTCTTTTCATGCCAGGCGATGCCGTGGCGATCGACCAGATCGATGAAATCCTGTGCGCGATAGCGGCTGAGCGCCGATTTGGCGAAATGCGGATTGGCCGAGAGATAGCGATCGGGGGCGACGTCGATATTGGTGAAGTTGCAGCGTCCGCCGCCTGAAATCAGGATCTTCTTGCCCGCCGCATCGGCGTGGTCGATCACCAGCACGCGTCGCCCGCGCTGGCCGGCGACCGATGCACACATCAGCCCCGCCCCCCCGGCACCAAGGATGATCGCATCGAACTGGCTGGGGTCGGCGGGCATGGCGATGCCCGTGGCACAGATCGCGGCGGCGGGGGAGGGCGTTTTTATCCGCGGGCCGTCAGCCGCGCGAAATGCCGCGAATATGGCGGGGCTGGATCTCGCCGATATCGGCGATGCCGGCGAGCACCATCGTGCGGTCGAATTCCTCGCGCAGCAAGGTCAGCGCGCGATCGACGCCGGCTTCGCCGCCAGCGGCCAGGCCGAACAGATAGGGGCGCCCGATCGAGCAGCCGGTGGCGCCCAGCGCCAGCGCCTTCACCACATCCGATCCGCGCCGTATCCCACCATCGCAGATCACGTCCGGCCCGTCGCCCAGCGCTTCGCGGATCGGCGCGACCTGATCGATCGGCGCGGGGGCTCCGTCGAGCTGGCGCCCGCCATGATTGGAGATCATCACCCCCGTCGCCCCCGCCGCGATCGCGTGTTTCGCATCCTGCGGCGTCATCACGCCCTTGATCGAGAGCGGTCCGCCCCATTCGGCCGCGAGCCATTCGACGTCGCGCCAGGTCAGCGTCCGGTCGAACTGGCCGCCGATATAATCGAACAGGCTCATCGGTCCATCGGCCAGCGCATCGACGCGGTGGCTGACATTGGCGAAATCGAAGCGCGCGGCGGAGAGCGCGGGGATCGACCAGCCGGGATGGCGGGCATAGCTGAGCATCGAACGCAGCGTCAGGCGCGGCGGCACCGCCAGGCCGTTGACCCGGTCGCGCTCGCGATTGCCCGCGACCGGCGTGTCGACGGTGAGCGCCAGGCCGTGAAATCCTGCCGCCTTGCAGCGTGCGACGAATTCGGCAGTGAGGCCGCGATCCTTGAAGATATAGATCTGGAAGATCTTGGGCCCGCCAAACGCTTTGGCGAGATCCTCCAGCCGCGTCGTGCCCAGCGTCGAGAGGCCGTAGGGCAAGCCGTGGCGCGCGGCGGCGCGGGCGACGGCGAGCTCGGCGTCGCCATGAAACATCCGGTTGAGCCCGGTCGGCGACAGCATCAGCGGCCAGGCGGCGGGCTGGCCGAACATCCTGGTTTCGGTGCGGATGCGCGAGACGTCGACAAGGACGTCGGGCACCAGTTCGTACCGCGAAAAGGCGGACATGTTGCGCGCCAGCGTCACTTCGTCGTCGGCGCCGCCATCGATATAGTCGAAGATCGGGCGCGGCAGCCGCCGTCGCGCCATCAGGCGCAGGTCCGCGATATTGTAAGCGCGCTCCAACCGTTTCACCCGGGTCTCCGCAAACCTGCCCGGCATCGTACCGGGCAGGCCGTTCCTATCAGGATGCGGAGAACGCGCCAGTCAGAACGAGCGGGGTCATGCGGGCTGCGACGCCAGCACGGCGTCGAGTTGCTCGAAGCTGCCGCCCCAGCCCTCGTTCATCGAGGGGATCTGCTCGATGAAGATGCGGCATTCCTCCGCCGTCGCGCCGATCGTTTCCGATGTCAGCGTCATCCGGGTGCGGGCGCCGTCTTCCTCGAACACCACGCTGTTGAGCAGTTCGAGCGGCCAGATGCCGTCGAAAAAGGGCGCGCGCGCCAGCTCTCCCCGTTCGTCGGCGAAGGAGTGCACCCAGCTCAGCCGAGTGGGCTCCGTCACTTCGCGATGGACGAACCGCGCCCAGATCGCGCCGCCGCCGGGCATGTCCATGCGCAGATGCGTGACGCCGCCGGGGCGCGGATCATGCGCCAGGACCGTGGTGGCCGTGCCTTTCGGGCCGAACCAGCGGGCGAGCAGGGCCGGATCCGTCCAGGCCCGCCAGACGAGCGCGCGCGGCGCATCGAGCATCCGGGTCAGGGTGAAATGGGCATTGTTGGTTTCGGTCATCGGGATCATTCCTTGCTTTCGGGTTGCTGCAAATCGGCGAGAAGTTCGTCGAGCCGGTCGAAACTGTCGTCCCAGAGCTGGCGCACGCCATCGATCCAGGCGCCGGCCTCGGCGAGCGCCGCCGTGTTCAATCGCCGCGGTCGCGACTGGGCCGCGCGGCCGCGCTCGATCAGTCCGGCGCCCTCGAGCACTTTCAGATGCTTGGAGATCGCGGGCTGGCTGATGCCGAACGGCTTCTGGAGATCGGTGACGGTCGCCTCTCCCTGCGCGAGCATGGCGAGAATGCCCCGGCGCGTGGGATCGGCGAGCGCGGCGAATTTCAGGTTGAGCGAGTCATTCATAACGACTCGTCTATATATCTAGTTGGCTATATAATCAAGCGAGCGCAAGGATGCCCGGCGCGGATCGCGCTGCAAGCGAGCCATTCCTTGTCCTATTTGCCGAGCTGGCCGCGAACCGCGCCCTTGGGGAAGGCCGCATTATGGACGTTCACATAATGATCGGCCGGGGCGGCGATAAGCGCGGCGATCACGGCCGCTTCCGCCGCCTTGCAGCCTTCGGACGTGCCGCCGGCCGGCGCGTCGAGCGTGACCACCGGCGGGCCGGCAACGCCGGTCGCGCCCTTGTGGATATGCGCCATCGTCGCCGCATCGATGCCATCGACGGAGAGCGTGTAGCAGACTTCGCCCTTGGCGGCGTTCACGCTCACCGTCGCGGTGCCGCTGCCGTCGGGATCGCCCGGGCCGGGCACTTCGGCGGCGCCGCTCAGCTTGGTGACCATCTTGACCGGATCGGCGGCAATGGCGGGCGTCGCGACGATCGCGGCCGCTGCCAGGATCAGCATGGTTCGCATGGCATCTCTCCTCTCAGGCTATCGCGCGACCATAGGCGCTGGCGGCGATCAGGCGCCATTCCTTTGTCGGGCGATGTCTGCGGTTGAGCCTGCCCGGCACTCATCCCGTCGCGGAGCGGTCCGCGCGATAGCGTGCCGGGGAGATGCCGAGCAGCCGCTTGAACATGGTGGAGAACGCGGCCGGGCTGTCATAGCCGAGGTCCATCGCGATCGCGGTGATCGGCGCGCCGGTCGCAAGGCGGGGCAGGGCGACGAGCAGGCAGGCCTGTTGCCGCCATTCGCCGAAGCTCATGCCGGTTTCGCGCCTGAACGTCCTTGTGAATGTGCGCCGTTCCATGCCGAGGCGTGTCGCCCAGTCGTCGATCGTGTCATGCGGCGCCGGCGTTTCCAGGAAATCATGGCACAGGCGCGCCAGCGCGACGCTGGCGGGGAAGGGCACGGCCAGCGGAATCCGTGGCGCGCGTTCGAGTTCGGCGACGATCAGCGCCATGACAAGGCCATCGCGGCCGGCCATCTCGTAATTGGGATCGATATCGACCGACACGGCGAGCAGGCTGCGCAGCAGCGGAGAGACCGCCAGCACCATGCAGTCGCCGCCCAACGCGCGGCTCGCCGTCGCGTTGAGCAGCAGGCTGCGCGTTGAAACCGGGCCGACCATGCGCACCGCATGCATGATCCCGGCGGGTATCCACACCGCGCGCTCGGGCGGGGCGATCCAGACGCCCTGGGGCGTGGTGGCGACGACGACGCCGCTGGCGGCGTAGAGCAATTGTCCCCGGCCGTGCCGATGCGGCGCAAGCTCGAACGAGGGCGGATAATCATTGCCGATCGCGACCACGGGGCGCGGCGCATGATCGTAATCGTCCGGATCGGTCCACGGTTTCGCCATGTCCCACTCGCAAAACTGAAAGTCCCAAGCGAAGATGCGGGACAGGTTTGGCGGGCCTATCGCATCGTGACGTCAAAGGAAATGCCGATGTCCAGCAGCCCGATCGATGCACCCCAATCCGCCGCGCCACAACCCGTCGCGCCACTACCCGTCGCGGTCGAGACCACCGTGTTCCCGGTGATCTTCGCGATCAGCTTCTGCCATCTGCTCAACGACATGATGCAGGCGCTGCTGCCGGCCATCTATCCCAATCTGAAGGAAGAACTGGGGCTCAGCTTCAGCCAGATCGGCCTCGTCACCCTGGTCTATCAGATCACGGCGTCGATCCTCCAGCCGCTGATCGGGCTCTATTCGGACAGGAAACCGTCGCCGCTGGCCTTGCCGGGCGGAACCCTGTTCTCGCTCGCTGGGCTGGCGGTGCTCTCCGTCGCGCACAGCTATGCCTTGCTGTTGGTCGGCGCGTCTCTGCTCGGCATGGGATCCTCGGTCTTCCACCCCGAATCCTCGCGGGTCGCGCGTATGGCGGCGGGGCCGCGCAAGGGCATGGCGCAATCGCTGTTCCAGGTGGGCGGCAATGCCGGCTCGGCGCTGGGGCCGCTCGCCGCCGCGCTGATCGTTGTGCGCTTCGGCCAGAACAGTCTCGCCTTTTTCGCGCTGCTCGCGCTCTTGTCCTGCGCGATCCTTTGGCAGGTGGGCATCTGGTACCGCGATCACGGCCTCGCGCGATTGCGGGCGGGTCACAAGAGGCTGGAGGGGCTGGAACTGCCGCGCGGCGCGGCGCGCAGGGGCATATTGATCCTGCTCGCGCTGACCTTCTCGAAATATGTCTATCTGGGCAGCATCACCAGCTATTTCACCTTCTACCTGATCCATCGCTTCGGCGTGTCGGTGGAGACCGCGCAATTCCATCTGTTCGTGTTCCTGGGCGCCGTCGCGGTCGGCACATTTGTCGGCGGCCCGGTGGGCGATCGCATCGGCCGCAAGTTCGTGATCTGGATCTCGATCCTGGCGGTGCTGCCATTCAGCCTGCTGATGCCGCATGTCGATCTGTTCTGGACGAGCGTGCTCAGCGTCGTGATCGGCCTGTTGCTGGCATCGGCCTTCCCGGCGATCGTGGTGTTCGCGCAGGAATTGATGCCCGGCAAGGTCGGCATGATCTCCGGCATGTTCTTCGGATTCTCGTTCGGCGTCGGCGGGCTCGGCGCGGCCGTGCTGGGCGAGGTGGCGGACATCTACGGGATCGAGACGGTCTATACGATCTGCTCGTTCATGCCCGCGATCGGGCTGATCGCCGCCTTCCTGCCCGATCTGCGGCATCCGCGATCCGGGCCGAAGGAGGCCGTGGCTACCGGCTGAAACGGCCGTTCCGCAGAAACGCCAAGGCCTGGGCGCGGACACGGCGGTCATAGACCATCAGCGTATGCGATACCGGCAGCACGATATGGTCGCGCATGCCCGCGACGCGCGTGGCGCTGACGCTCACCTTCCCGTCATTGGGGCGCGGCACCAGCAATCTGGGAAAGACCGGATCGATCGGGCGATCCCCTGCGATCACGCCGAGATCGAAATCGACGGGGCCGAGCACCGCTTCCTCGGCCGCCGCCCGGCCAGTGCGGAGATGGGGGCCGCTTGCCCCCAGCATGACGACACGTCCCGCCCGTGCCGGGCGATGCGCCTTGAACAGCGCACGGGCGACCAGACCGCCCAGCGAATGCGTCACCATATGAAGCGGGCCGCCACATTCGGCGGCGAAGGTCGCGACGCGCGGTTGCAGCCCGTCGACGATCGCGTTCAGCGATCGCCGCGCAGGATAGTGCGGCGCCAGGGTCGCATAGCCCGCCTTGCGCAATGTCGCGGCCAGGCCGCGCATCGAATGGCCGGTGCGGCCATGGCCGTGCAGCAGCAACACGCCACCGCACGGCCCATCGGTGTCCGTCTCAGGCAGTCGCCGCGACCTGATAGAGGAAATCGACAAAGGCGAGCGCCGCGTCGTCCATGCCCAGCACCTTGGGATTGGCGCTTTCGATCAGGAAGAACTCGTTGGGTGCATGCGCGCCCGAACCATGGCCCAGCCCGAACTGGCCGGCGGGCAGGTTGAGCGGCGGGCCGGTGAAGATCACGCCCGGCCAGCTTCCCGCGATGCGCGGATAGACCGTGGTCTCGACGCCGAACCGCTCATAGGTGGCAAGCTGCGCGCGCGTCAGTGCCGCGGTTTCCGGCGTCTCGGTCGGGCCATAGCCGCCGGTGACGTTCACCTCGACATCGGTGAAGCCGCGCTTGTCGAGATGCGCGCGCAGTTTCGCGACCGTCTCTTCCTTGGTCATGTTGGGCACCAGCCGCATTTCCACCTTAGCGACCGCGCGGCCGGGCAACACGGTCTTGCCGCCGGGGCCGGTATAGCCGGAGACGAGGCCCTGGATGTTGATCGTCGGCACCGCCGCCAGCCGTTCGAGCGACTGTTCCCACGTCATGTCGTCGATCCAGCGCTGCACGCCCAGTTGCTTCTTGGTCGATGCCTCGTCGGTCTTGGCGGCCGTCGCCGCGATCAGCGCGCGTTCGCGATCGGTGAGCGGGCGCACCTGATCCTGGATGCCGTCGATCATCACGGTGTTGCCGTCGGGGCTCACCAGCGTCGAAAGTGCCGCGACCAGCCGCCATGGCGGGCTGTCGACACGCGCCTTTTCGCTGGAATGGATGTCGCCCTTGGGGCCGCGGCCCCATTTCTCGCCCGAGACGACGATCTCCATCTCGATCGCGCCCTTGGCGCCCAGGAACAATGTGACCGCGCCGTTCGCCGGATTCTGCGCGGCGAAGGGAATGATCACGCCCACACTCTTCTTCAGCGCTTCTGCGACATGCGGCCTGGTGACGATCTCGTGGAAGTTGGGGGAGGCGATCTCTTCCTCGCCTTCGGCGACCAGCACGAGATTGACGGGCAGCTTGCGGCCCGCCGCCTTCATCGCGTGGAGCGCCGCGAGCACCGTCGATTCCGGGCCCTTCTGGTTGACGGCGCCACGGCCCATCAGGATCTTGCCCATGCCCGGCCGGTCGAGGATGCGGCCTTCCAGCGGCGGGCTTTCCCATTCGGATGCGACGAACTGCTTCACGTCGTACATGAAATACAGGCCCAGCGTCTTCTTGGCGCCCGCGTCGAGCGTCGCGAACACGCCTGGCTTGCCCTTGGACGGCACGATCTCGGCATGCTGGAAACCCGCATCGAGCGCGAGCTTGCGCATATAGTCCGCGCCCGCCGGATAGTTGAGATTCTCGGCCGCGATCGAGGGCAGGGCGATCCAGTCCTGCAAGCGCTTGACCGATGCGTCATGGCCCGCCGCGATCGCCTTCTTGACGTCGGCCAGCTTGTCCGTCTTCGCCAGCGCCGCGCCCGGCGCCATCATCGCCGCGCCGGTAACCGCCGCGGCGCTCGCCAGCAGGGTGCGCCGATCCGTTCCATTCTTCATCCCGTCCGCCATGATGATCCCTTTGTTGGTGTTCGGCACAGCAGTATCCGCTGAAATGACAAGCGCAAGCCGCAGACGTCATTGGTCGAACTCTGTCGGCGGTGATCGGCGGGGTGCTTGACCGGCGATGGCGGTCGCGTACGCCTTGTGCTCTCAGGTTGTGCCCGCAGGAAGGGATGCCGGATCATGTGTCGTCGATTGATCGCGCTGCTCGGGCTGTTGTTCTTCGCGCAGCGCGTGGCGGCGGAGGCGCCGACTCGCGTGATCGTGCTCGGCGTCGAACATGCCGCGCAGCTTGTTGCGAAGGGCGACCAGCCGGGCGCGCTTGCTGCCTTCGCCACCGCGCTCGCGCCCGATGCGATCTGTATCGAACGGGCGCCCGAGCAGTTCGCGCGCGGCGACCATTATGAATTCACCTACGAGATCCAGGGCATCCTGCTACCGCTGGCGGCGGAAACCGGCGTGGATATCTGCCCGTTCGACTGGATGCCCCCGGTCGAGGACCAGAAGCTGGCGCTGGGCCTCGACCTGGAGACGCCGCCGGAGATCCGTCCGCAATCGGGATTTCGCGGTTTCCTGAGCTTTCCCGATCCGGCGATCCTGAAACGCGATCTGTTCGACGCCGACCGCGCCGAAACCACCGGGCAGACGCGCCGCTGGGCGGGAACGGCGGCGCCCCGGGCGGATCGCGATTTCCCCAGGCGGCTCTACCTCTATCGCACCTTCATGCAGGCCCGGCGCATCCGCGCGGCGGCGGCGCGGCATCCGGGCGGCACCGTGCTCGTCGTGGTCGGTCAGTTCCACAAGCCCGATATCGAGGCGATCCTGCGTGACGATCCGGCGATCGCGCTCGTCCAGCCCTCCAGCCTGCCGCGCCCGAGCCCGGACGAGGTCGCGCGCGCAACCAGCCAGGCGCATCGCGCGGCGATCCTGTCGTTCAACCTGCTGGGCGTGCAGGGCGAGGGCGGCACCGTTGACTGGCCATGGGTGGGGGCGGTGCTCGATGCGTTCGAGGCCGGCTCGCCGGGGCCGGAGGCGCGGCTCTATCGCATCCGTTACCGTCAGTTGACCAAGGCGGCGGCGCTCGCGGAAGCGATCGCGGCCTATCGGGCGCTTGCGCGCGATCCCGGCGCCTCGGTCATGCCGGTCTGGAACGGCGCGAAGGATCCGGCGCGGATCGATTCCTATTTCGATCCCTTCGGCAACCTCTCCATCGCCCAGCGGGCCGGGGTGGAACTGGCGCGTTGCCTCGCCGCGAACGGCAAGCGCCGCGACGCGGCCGATGAACTGGCCCGGGTCCGCGCCGACCTGCCGGACGGCAAGGCGCGACAGTTGGATGGTTATGCATCCCGGCTGTGGTGATCGCGGGGATCAGCCCAGTTGCCGGCGCTTCGCGATCAACCCGGCCGTTGCCGCGTCCCAGCAATCTTCGGTCACGCCGGCGTCGCGCAGCTCGCCCTTCTTCACTTTCAGGCTGGGTGTCTTCGGCAGCGCATCGACCAGCCTGATATAGCGCGGCACCATGAAATGGGGGAGGCGCTGCTGAAGGAAGCGGGTCAGTTCTCCAGGGTCGAAACGGGCTTCATCGACGATGGAGAGCACGGCCATCACTTCCTGCTCGCCCAGGGGGCTGGGAACGCCGACCGCCGCGGCTTCGCGGATGCCGGGATAGGCCAGGATCTCACGCTCGACCTCGAAGGACGAGATATTCTCGCCGCGACGGCGGATCGCATCCTTCACGCGATCGACGAAATAATAAAAACCATCCTCATCGCGCCGGAACAGGTCCCCGGTGTGGAACCAGCCATTTCTCCATGCCCTGGCGGTCGCGTCCGGCGTACCCAGATATCCGCTGTTGAGAGCCCAGGGCAGATCGGTCCGGACGATCATTTCCCCGATATCGCCGGTCGCGACGTCGATGTCGTTGCCGTCGACCAGGCGGACGTCGACGCCATCGCGCTTGACCCCGCACGTGCCCGCACGCGATGGATGGGGGCCGGAAACGATCGGCGACGAGATCTCGGTCATGTTGAACAGCGTGAACGCGGTCACGCCGAAGCGATCTTCGAACGCCGCCGCGTCGGCGGGAAGCGGCACCAGCACGACGGTTTTCAGGTCGTGCCGCCTGTCTCCGTCGTCCGCAGGCTGCGATGACAGGAAATTGGCCATCGCCCCGATCAGGAACGCGACCGTGCATCGCGTGCGGCGGACCAGCGGCCAGAAGGCGGCGGTCGAGAATTTCTCCATCAGGACGATCGATCCGCCACGGATCAGCATTGCGATCGGCAGGCCGATCCCGCCGAAATGAAAGATCGGCATGTTGACGAGGAACCGGTCGTCCGGCCCGACAAAGGGCCAGGCGTCCGGCCCCGCACTTTGATAACAATGGAAATAGGAGGAGATGACGCCCTTGGACGGGCCCGTCGTGCCCGATGTATAGCAGATGGTCTGCGGATCCCATGGCTCGATCGGTCGTTCGGGCGGCGACAGCCCGTCCGGGTCCCCGTCGATCGCATCGAACAGCCGGCAATCGAAGCCGGCGGGCAGCGCCGGCGGCAGGCGATCGGGAAAAATAAGACCATCGATCCTGCCGGTTTCGACCGCTGCGATCTGATCGACCAGATCGGAGTGGAGAATGAGGAATCGCGCGTCGCTGAGCTTGAGCGCATGTTCCAGCATCGAGCCGCGAAACGCGGGGTTGAGGGGAACGAGGACCGCGCCGATATAGTTGACGGCGAAGAAGGAGAGCAGCGCCGCGGGGCCGTCCGGCAGCATCAGCGCGACATGGTCGCCCTGGTCGATGCCGAGCATCCGCAACCCCGCCGCCTTGGCGCGGACGCGCTCGCGCATCTCGTGATAGGTCCAGCTCTCGCCGGTCTCGAAAACCACGTAGATATCGTCCGGCTGGCGTTCCGCGCGGTCGTCCAGCACATAACGCAGCACGCAGCGGCGCCTGTCGAACAGGGCGCCCATCTGATCGTCGCTCATCGCGTCTCTTCTCCCATCCAGCCGCGTGCTCTTTCCGGTTATGCGATGTCCGGCGCCGGACGCCCGCCGCCGCCGAACCTGATCGCCGCCGGATCCAGCGATCCCGTCATCTTCCAGAAATCGACCAGGCGATAGGGCAGGACAGCAAAGACCCGGCCGGCCGGATTGCGATACCAGCTTTTGACGCCGGGATAGGACCAGACCATGCCGTCGTGCAGACGATCGACATCCTCGACATAGGCGTCATGCGCCTGATCGGTGACCTCGGCCGCCTCATGGCCGCCATCGAGCATCTGTTTGATGCACAGCATGACGAAGCGCATCTGGCATTCCGTCACGAAGATCGCGTTGCCGCCATGCGCCAGGCTGGTGTTCGGCCCCAGCAGCGTGAAGAAGTTGGGGAATCCGGGCATCATCGTTCCCAGATAGGCCGTCGCATCATCGGGTTTCCAGATCTTGCGGAGCTGGACACCGTCGCGCCCGACGATCTCCATCGGCGCCAGCATCCTGCTCGCCTGAAATCCGGTGGCGCAGACGATGGCGTCCACCTCATGGACAATGCCGTCGGCGGTCTCGACGCCCTCTGGCCGAACGGCGACGATGTCGTCGGTCACCAGCGCGACATTGTCCCGCCGCAGCATGGCGTACCAGCGATTATCGATCAGGATCCGTTTTCCATAAGGCGGATAGTCGGGAAGGACTTTGGGAATCAGCGGCGATCCCTCGCCAAGTTCGGATTCGATGAACCGCTCCATGAAGGCGCGATGCCGGTCGTTGGCGGCATTGATCGATCGTCCGTCGCCATTCCAGCCAGGATCCACGCGCAAGGCGTCGTGCAGGCCGTCGGCGAAGGCCCAGAACAGCTGGAAGCGATACCAGCGCGCATAGAAGGGGATATGCTCGAGCGCCCATTTCTTGCCCTCGGACACGCCGAGGAAATAATTGGGATTGGGCACCACCCAATGGGGGGAGCGCTGGAAGATCGTCAGTTCGGCGACGTCGGGTGCGATCGTCGGCGCGATCTGGTGGCCCGATGCGCCCGTGCCGATCATCGCGATGCGCTTGCCGCGCCAGTCGAAATCGGGATCCCAGGCGCCGCTGTGCAGCAGCGTGCCGCCGAAGCTTTCCAGCCCCTCTATCTCCGGCCATTTCGGGCGGTTGAGCACGCCGACCGCCGAAATGACGACGCGCGCCGTCACCGTTTCCGTCGCGCCGTCTCTCTCCCGGAACACGACCGTCCAGCGCGCGGATGTTTCGTCATAGGTCGCACTGATGACCTCGGTGCCGAAACGCGTGTGGGGGCGAAGCCTGTGCCTGTCGGCGACATCCTCGAAATAGCGCCATAATTCGTCGCGTTTCGCGAAGAAGTGCGACCAGTCGTTGTTCGGTTCGAACGAATAGGAATAGAAGTGATTGGGCGTATCGACGCCGCATCCCGGATAGCGGTTCTGATACCAGGTGCCGCCGAACGCGGCGTCCTTTTCGAGGATGGTGAAAGGGATGCCCGCCTGCTGGAGATAGATGGCGGCGGCGATGCCCGACATGCCCGCGCCGATGATGACCGCATCCATGTCGATCGGTGCGTCCCCGCCTTGGCCGAACGGGCCCGGTTCCGCCGGTGCATAATGGTCCGGATCGAGATCCTGATGCATCATCGCGGCATAGTCGCGCCCGATCGGCTCCCCGACCGCCGTGCTCAACATCTCTTCGAGCAACGCGCCTTCCGGAATCGGCGGCCATTCCCGGCCATCGCCCGCGAACGCCAGCAGATGGGCAAGCAGCGCCTCGCGGATCTCGGCACGAAGCTGATCAGGCATCTTCTCCTGATAGTTCATGGGCCCGGAAATATAGGGGCGCGCGCGCTCCAGCCAATGACGCTCGCCGGTCAGCTGGACCAGGACGAGGAGCAGGGTGGCCGAATCGGCTGCTTTCATCGCCTCGACAAGACCGGCCTTGTCCGAAGGGCCGTCCGCAGCCGGGATATGGCTGGCGGGATGGGAAGGGGGCGGGGTGTCCATCGGCATCTGTCCTGCGGTCGTATCGATATACTTTTAGTAAGTAAAATATACTAATGAGTAGATCAAGCTGTTTCGGAGGGACGGCGAGCTGGGTTGACCAGCATCTTCGCGCCGGTTCCATTGCGTGCGCAGGCCCGGAGCGTTTCGGGCGTCAGCAACTCCGCAAGCGATATCTCGCGCGCGTACCGGGTTCGGAATATGGTGCCGAGATCGGCGATCACGCGCTCGCGCAGGCGGGCGGCGCGCTCCGGGCCGATCCGCTCCAGAAACGGCAGGACCAGCCAGCCGCCGATACCCCAGGCCATGCCCGCCTTGCGATCGATGATCGTCGGGCCGGGATCCAGGCTGCCATAGATATAGACCTGCTTGTGCACCGCCGATCCGTAACGGCTGTAGCTCCCGGCGCGCCGATCGAGCGCCTTCTCCATGCTGCTCAGGATCCGGCCCGCCAGTCCGCCGCCGCCCACGGCATCGAACGCCAGTGTCGCGCCGGTTTCGGCGAGTGCCGCGACCAGGATTTCCTCGAAATCGGGTGCGCTACTGTCGCAGACAAAAGCCGCGCCGGCGTCGCGAAGCAGCGCGGCCTGGGGCGCAGAGCGAACGACATTCACCAGCGGAATATTGTCCCTGATGCATAGCCGGTTGAGCATCTGGCCAAGATTGGAGGCGGCGGCGGTGTGGAGCAGCGCGTGATGCCCCTCGCTGCGCATCACCTCGACCATGCCGAGCGCCGTCAGCGGATTGACGAAAGCGGCCGCGCCCTTCGCGGGATCCGTTCCCGGCGGCAGAACCAGGCAGTCGCGCGCGTTGATGGTGCGATATTCAGCGTACATCGCGCCGCCGAACATCGCGACGCGCTTGCCGATCATTGCGCGCATGGCGCCGCCGGCTTCGACCACAATGCCGGCGGCCTCGTTGCCGACGCGCAATTCCTCTCCGAAGCGCCCGGCCAGCCGCCCCCGGTGTTCGGGCGCGATCATGCCGGTGACATAGGCCGTTTCCCCGTCGCCATGGCGGGTGAGGCTCGCGAGATCGACCGGGCCGAGCAATGTTCCCAGATCCGACGGATTGACCGGCGATGCCTCGATCCTGACGGTGATCTCGTCATCGGCGGGCGGCGGGACGGGCATTGTCCGGAGATGCAGCCGGAGTTCGCCTCCGGCGCTGACCAGCGACCGCAGTTCCAGGCCGTGCAGCATGTGCGTGCCGGTCAAGTTGATCCTCCATGACATGGATGATGTGGCGGCCGTCCGCCGGAGCGGGACGGCCGGTTCGGGCAGGTGCTCGTCACGCGCGGTCCAGCCCCCATCGCGCGAGAATGTCGGCGGAGGAGGCGCCACGTCCATCGGGTGCCCGCAACCGTGATCGGGGGTGACCGGCGAAGCGTGGCGCTGGCGCCGGGACGGCCTGGCCCATCATCTCTCCGAACAATCCGCGTGAGACGTTCGCGGGGGCGATCACGGCCTCTGCGGGCGAAAGCACGGGCGTCACACAGGCATCGATCGGCGCGAAGATATCCGCCCATGCGTCGCGCGTTCGTGTGGCGATCCGCGCCGCCAGCCGTTCCCGACGGGGGCGCCATGACGCGCGGTCGAACTGATCGGGGAATTCGGCCGGATCGAAGCCGAAGCCCCGAAGCATCGCTGCATGAAATTGCGGCTCTATCGCCCCGATTGCGAGATATCCGCCATCCGCGGTTTCGTAGCATCGATAGAAATATGCTGCGCCGTCGAGCAGGTTGCTCTCGCGGGCATCATGCCAGAAGCCCATCGCACGCCAGGCATGAAGCTGCGTCGCCAGCAGCGCGGCGCCGTCGATCATCGCCGCATCGATCACCTGCCCCCTGGCGGTGACGGTCCGCCGGAGGAGTGCCGCGACGATGCCGACGACCGCGAACAGCGCGCCCCCGCCGAAATCCCCGACCAGATTCAGCGGCGGCGGCGGCGGTGCGTCCGATGGCCCCATCGCATGGAGGACACCGGCCTGCGCGATATAGTTGATGTCGTGCCCGGCCTTGTCGGCAAGCGGGCCGGATTGTCCCCAACCCGTCATCCGCGCGTAGACGAGCGCCGGATTCCGCGTGAGGCAGGTCTCCGGCCCCAGGCCCAGGCGTTCCATCACGCCCGGCCGGTTCCCCTCGATCATGGCATCGGCGCGGTCGATCAGCCCGAGCGCGATTGCGCGGTCATTCTCGTCCTTCAGGTCGAGCGCGATCGAAGGGCGCCCGCGATTCAGCGCGTCGAGCGCGGCATTGCCGGCCGACACCTCCGGCCCGGTGCGTCGATCGATGCGGATGACGTCCGCTCCCAGATCGGCAAGCATCATCGCCGCGAAGGGTGTCGGCCCGAGCCCCTCGAATTCGATGATCCTGATGCCATCGAGCTGACCGCCGAAACCGGGCATCTGCACCGTGTCCATGAGGAAACGACCGGACGATTTCAGAACCGGACGCCCAGCGACGCGCCGAGCGTGCGGGGCGCGGCGACCTGGCAGCGGACGGCGGTACCGCCAGTGGCCGGATTGCGGACACCGAATGCGTTGTCGAGAACCTGATAATAGGTCTGAACGCAATAACCCTTGTCGGTAAGATTGTCGCCGAACAGGCTGATATTCCAGCGATCGTCCCTGCCATAGAGCGTCAGTCGCGCGCCGATCAGCGCATAGCCGTCCTGGATCGTCTGCGGATTGTTGTCGGTCACCTGTCCGATATTCATGTCGGAAACGAAGGATATGTTCGCGCGCGCCATGAAGCGCATGCCCGTATTGCCGATCTCGTTCTTGTAGGTCGCGCCGAAGGATCCGGAATATTTGGGCGAAAAGGTTGCCGGAGCGCCCGTCAGATCCTGGGTTCCGCCGAACGCGGGCAGGCCGGATGCGCCCTTGAATTCCAGGAATTTGGAATCGAGATAGGCAAGCGACCAGTCGACCTGGAAATTCCGGTCGGGCGACAGGATCGCGTTCAGTTCGGCGCCCTGCTGCCGCAACCCGCCGGCATTGCTCACGACGAAGCTGACGCCGTCGAAACTGCGATCCTGAAATCCGGCTATATCCATGCGGAACAGCGTCGCGTTGAAGATCAGGCCGCCATCGAGCCATCTGGTCTTCGCGCCGATCTCGTAATTCTTGACGAATTCGGGCTGGAACACCCGGCGCGCACCCAGCACGGTGCTGCCGCCGCCGGAATTGAAACCGCCCGATTTGTAACCGGTCGAATAGGAGGCGAAGAGCATCTTGCCGTCGGCCGGCTTCCAGCCGACCTGTGCGCGCCAGGTCAGCCGGTCTCCCGAGAATGCCAGATTCGCGGTTTCCGGTGCGCGCAGCACGATCCCGACGGGATTGGGGCTGGTCTGGACGAACGAACCGGTCTTGTCGTCGCGCGTCCAGCGCGCGCCCAGGGTCAGATCGAGCGTGTCGGTGAAGGCATAGGTGGCCTGACCATAAGCGGCATAGCTGTCCACCGACTGGCCGAACCGCAGATCGGTGGCGCCGGTGCTCGGCCCGGCAAGGCAGGCGTTCACCAGATTGGGCGCGAGCAGCCCCACGATGGTCGGGCAGAAGCTGGGCAGGAAGGCGAAGCGCTCGACGATCTTGTAGCGCTCGTGGAAATAGTAGAGCCCGGCCACGAAATCGAGCCGTCCGCCCATCAGGCGTCCCTTGGGGGAAATGATCTGCAATTCATGGCTTTGGCTCTTGCTGTCATAGACGCCGTCCCGTCGCAGGATCGGGATCGGGACGAACAGGAGATCGCCATCCTCCTGCCGGCTTTCCCAATCGCGATAGCCGTTGAGCATCCGGGCGGTGAAGCCGTCGCCGAAGTCCAGCGACAGGTCGCTGGAGATCCCCCATTGCCTGTCGTCGACAAAATCGTCGAGATACTGGTTGCTGCGCCGGTCGAATGGATCCAGATCGGGCAGCACGCCTCCCAGCCTTGCCTTGAACGTCGCCAGCCCGGCCGGCGTCACTGAATCGGACAGGAACCCGACCAGCGGGAATCCGCTGCCTTTGAGCCTGGAATAGTCGGCGCGCACCAGCCAGGTGACGGCCCCGGGCGTCGCCTTCATCGACAGGCGCCCGGCGATGGTATCGGCGCCGCCAAATCGGCGATCATGCTGATCACTGAACCAGAGGCCGTCGAATTTCTCGCCGATCGCGGCCGCCCGGAATGCCAATGTATCGTTCACCGGCAGATTGACGAAACCGTCCAGCCGATAGCGGGCGCCGGTTCCGATCTCGGCGCGCAGTTCGCCCGAAAAATCATTCTCGGGCTCGATCGAGCGCAACGCCACCGCGCCCACGCTGGCATTGCGCCCGAACAGCGTGCCTTGCGGTCCCCGGAGCACCTCGACGCCCTCGACGTCGAGCATCGATCCGAACAGCGCACCGGGCCGCGCCACATAGATCCCGTCGAGGAAGGTCGCGACGCTCGGTTCGACGGCGGTGTTGCCGGAGGCGCCGATGCCGCGGATGTTCAGGCGCGCACTCGCCAATTGCGGACCACGCGTGACGGTGAAGTTCGGAACCAGCTTCGCAAGGCCGGTGACATCCGTCACATTCCGGTCGGCCAGCCCCTGTCCGCTGAACGCCGCGATCGAGATGGCGACATCCTGGATGTTTTCTGCCCGCTTCTGCGCGGTGACGACGATGTCGCCGCCATCGGCCCAGTCAGGGGCGGCGGCTTGTTCCTGGGCGGCGTTTCCGGCCTGGTCCGGTGCTGCAAGGCCAGCGCCGTGCATCGCAAAAACGGTGAGTCCCAGCGATAGCTGGCGCAGCTTCCGGCCGTTCATATCCATCTCCCGAAATCGTCGTTATGATTAATATACTCATCGGTATATTTGAGTTCTATCGGGTAGACATGGCGTTTGCAAGCGGATAATATCGGCAGCAGCAGGCCGGTCGCACACCGGCGAGGCGATATTGGGAGACGGTATGAAGGCATTGATTGCGGGCGGTGGCGTTGCCGGGCTCACCGCGGCGCTCGCGCTGTTGCGCGAGGGCATTGATGTCCAGCTATTCGAGCGCGCACCCGAAATGAGCGAGATCGGGGCTGGCATCCAGATGTCGCCCAACGGCACCCGCATTCTCGATCATCTGGGTCTTCTCGATGCCTTCCGGGAACGGGCGGTGGCGACGGAACGTCTGGATTTCCACGATCTGGAAACCGGCTCGCCGGTCTATACGGTGCCGTTGGGCGCGGGCGCGGCGGAGCGCTATGGCCAGACCTTCTATCAATGCCATCGCGCCGATCTGCTCCAGGTCATGGTCGACCGATTGCCCCCGAACATCGTTTCGCTGGGGGCGGACATTGTCGGCGTTGGCCAGGATGGCGATCGGGCATGGCTGAAAACAGCCGATGGCGTACGCCATTGGGGCGATGTCGTGCTCGCCTGCGACGGCATTCATTCGGTCGTCCGGGATCGGGTCTTCAATGCCGTGCCGCTCCGCGATTCCGGACTGTCGGCATGGCGGGCGCTGATCCCATGGGAAATCGCGCGGGATTTCGGCATCGGGCACATCTCGGCTGCATGGTTCGGCAAGGCCCGCGCCGCCGTCGCCTATTGGGTGAGGCCGGGCGAACTGTTCAATCTTGTCGGCATTGTCACGGCGACCGAGGTCAATGCCGAATCCTGGACAAGGCGCGGCGCCGTGACCGCGCTTCGCAAGAGTTTCGACGGGTGCAATCCGGTATTGCGCAGGATCGTCGACAGCGTCGATGATGCGTTCCTGACCGGGTTCATGCATCGTTCGGCGCTGGAAAGCTATGTCAGCGGCCGCATCGCGCTGGTCGGCGACGCGGCGCATGCCATGCTGCCTTTTCTGGCGCAGGGCGGCGTGCAGGCGATGGAGGACGCGGTGACGCTTGCGCGGCTTCTCGCGAAGCACGGCGCGGGGGACGTGGCGGGTGCGATGGCGGCCTATGATGCGCTGCGGCGGCCGCGCGCCAATCTCGTCCAGAGCACCGCGACCGCGATGGCGTCGCTATGGACCATCGGCGACGAGCAGCAGATCCGCATGCGCAACGGCCGATTTCGCGGCATCATGCGGATCGATCCCTATGCGGAGACGATCTGGGGATGGCTTTACGGTCATGATGCGGTCGCGGCCGCCGATGCCCGCATCGTCGATGCCCCGCCACCGCCGGCACTCGATCGTGACGTCGCTCGGCACGCTTTTGAAATCTGCTCGACATTCATCACACCGGAAGATCATGAACGCGGCATTCCCGGGCTGCGGGACGCCTATAATCGCCTGCTGGCGCGCTTTCCCGCGACGCCGGGCACGCAGGTCACTCCGGTGTCGTGCAACGGCGTGTCCTGCCTGATCGTCAGCGACCCCTCCGCCTCTGAAGAATTGCGGGTAATGCATTTCCACGGTGGCGGCTATGTCGTGGGCTCGGCCGAGGGCGCGGTGGAATATGCCGGCCGATTGTCGCGCGCGTCGGGCCATTCCGTGCTGGTCGTCGATTATCGCCTGGCGCCCGAGCATCCCTTTCCCGCTGCGGTCGAAGATGCCGGCGCGGCCTATGCGTGGCTATGCGAACAGCATGAGGCGCCGATCCTGATCAGCGGCGAATCCGCGGGAGGGGGATTGGCGGTGATCCTGGGCCTGCGCGTGCGCGACGAAGGCGTGCAGCGGGCGCCTGCCGGCTATTATCTGCTGTCGCCCTACACCGATCTGGAGATCACCGGGGCCTCAGTGGACGAAGCGAAGGGCAGGGACCCGCTGGCCAACCGGGATCTGCTCGTCGCGCTTTCGGGCGCCTATCTGCAAGGCCATGATCCCTGCGATCCGATGGCATCGCCGATCCACGCCGATCTGACGGGTCTCGCGCCGATGCTGATCGGCTGTTCGGCTGTCGAGGCGTTGCGCGGCGACAGCGAGCGCCTGTTCGCAGTCGCACAGGCGAACGGGGTGCCGTCGCGCCTGCTGGTCTATCCGGACACGTTGCACATCTTCGCGCTGTTCCCGTTCCTGCCGGAAGCCGATGAGTGGCTTGGCGAATTGCCGGCGTTCGCGAACGCGGCCCATGGGGGCCTGTGCGAAGCGTGAAACGAAGGCCGGGCCGCAGCTATTTGATGTTGCGTCGCTTCATGGGAAAACCGGTTCCTACTTTTCCGCACGATGTTCTATATGCGGACAACGCAGAGGAAGAGTTTGAATGGCCCGTGCAAGTGCATTGAAGACCGAGGTCGCCGCGCTCAAGCGCGCGCGCATACTCGAACATTCGCGGGAGCTGTTCGCGCGCAAGGGCTATCAGAACACCACGCTGGACGAGATCGCCGGCAGCCTCGAAGTGACCAAGCCCTTCATCTATTCCTATTATGCGAACAAGGGCGCGATATTGTTCGAGATCTCCCAATTGGGAATCGCCTGTTCGCTGCAGGTGATGAACGAGATCCGCGCCCATGACATCTCGCCCAGGGAAAAGCTCTTCAGGCTGGTCGAAGAGGTGACGGTCGTCACCTTGCAGAACCAGGACAATCTTGCGGTCTATCTGCGGGAGGAGAAAGAGCTCGATCCCGACAGGTCGAAGGAGATCATGGAAAAGCGCGGCGAGTTCGACCACGGAATAGCCGATATCCTCGAAGACGGAATCGCGAAGGGGCAGTTCGATATCAACGATGTCAGCGTCACGTCCAAAACCATCGGCGGCATGATCAGCTGGGTCGTTTACTGGTACCGGCCGGGCGGATCGCAATCGCACGAAGCCGTTGGCAGGATGATCGCGGACATGGTCATGAAGATCGTTTCCCGCCCCGGCTGAGCGGAGTACGAAATCGCCGATCCTGCCCTCTATCGCACCAGCGTGACCCGCACGGTAAATCCCTCCGGCAGCGCGACGAAGGCGATTTCACCGCCCTGACCGGCCACCGCCTCGCGTGCGATCGTCAGGCCCAGGCCGGTTCCGCCGGAATCCCGGCTGCGCGATGCTTCAAGCCGTTCGAATGGCTCGAAGGCGCGTTCCGCTTCGGCCGGCGGAATGCCCGGTCCATGATCGATGATATCGACGACGGCGACGTCGCCCGCGGAAGACAGGCGGATCCGCGCGACCTCGCCATATTGGCAGGCATTGGCGATCAGATTGGCGAATGCGCGCTTCATTGCAACCGGACGGCATGAAAGCGTCAGATGATCCGGCCCTTCATACAGCACATCTTCTCCGGAATCGGAAAATGTGTCGGCCAGGCTGATCAGCAACGCAGCCAGATCGATCGCCTGTTCGGGCTCGCGCCGCATTTCCGCGCCGGCAAAGGCGAGCGCGTCGGACAGCATCGTCTCCATGTCGCCGATATCGGCGAGCATGCGTGCGCGCTGATCTTCGGGCACATATTCTGCGAGCAGGCGCAGCCGCGTCAACGGCGTGCGCAGATCGTGCGAGATGGCGGCGAGCATCTGTGTGCGGCCGTCGACATGGCGCTTCAGCCGCATCTGCATCTCGTTGAACGTGTCGGCGATCGCGGCATATTCCGGCGCGCTCATGCCGGTGATCAGCGTGGGCTCGCGATCGCGCCCCATTTTCTCGGCGGCCGCGGAAAGCCGGCTGAGCGGGCGCAGGATCATCCGCGCCATCGCATAGGAAAACAGGATGATCAGCAGGATCCGGCCGACCAGCCCGCTCAGGTACAGGGCGTAGCGGCTGAACATGTCCGCCGGCGCCTTTTCGCGGACGATCAGCCAGACGCCCTTGTCGAGCTGAACGGCGATCTGGAGGTTGCGCAGCGTTCGGGACGACAAGGCGTCCTGAAGCGGATCGTCCCCCTGGTGGCGCGCCATCAGGATCACCTGGGGCGCCTGCGGGCCATAGCGAAACGGTCCCATCACCGCCTCGTCCGGGATCGCCGGCAGGATGCGATAGTCGAGCGTCCGGGCCGAATCGAGGCGAGCCAGCGCCGCCGCGCGCTCGGCGGGCGGCGTCGAGAGCACGGTCTGCGCGGCTTCCTCGATCGCATCGGACAACCAGCTTCGTTGCACGACGAGTTCCGGTGCGGGGGGCAACAGGTCTCGCAAACCGCGCTCGAGCACGCCCGCGATCAGGATGGCGAGCACCAGTGCGATGGCGACGCGCGGCGCGACGCCCAGCCGGGTGAATCGCCGGAGGTGCTTCATCGCACCGGGCTCATGGATGATCCTCGGTGACGGGTACCGACAGGAAATAGCCGCCGTTGCGCACCGTCTTGATCAGCAGCGGGGCATTGGGATTGGCTTCAATCTTGCGGCGCAGCCGGCTCATCTGCACATCGATGCTGCGATCGATATTGATACTCGTCCGGCCATGGACGAGGTCGAGCAACTGGTCTCGGCTCATCACGCTTTGCGGATGCTGGACAAGCGCCGCCAGCAGGTCGAACTCGCCGCTGGTCAGCTCGGTCAGCGCGCCTTCGGGGGAGAGCAGCGTGCGCCGGCCGGTGTCGAGGATCCAGCCTGCGAAACGATAGATGCCGGGCGAGCGGGTGGCCCTGTCTCCGCCTTGCTGGCCTGTCCGGCGGAGCACGGCACGGATACGCGCCAGCAATTCGCGCGGGTTGAACGGCTTGGCGACATAATCGTCGGCGCCCAGTTCCAGGCCGACGACGCGATCGGTATCGCCCCCGCGCGCGGTGAGCAGGATGACGGGCAGGCTGCCCTCGGCCCGCAGCCGGCCGCACAGGGTGAAACCGTCATCGCCCGGCAGCATCACGTCGAGCACGATCAGGTCGGGCCGTGTCGCGCGCATCCGTGCCTGCATCTCCCGCCCGTCACGCGCCTCGGCGACGCTCAGGCCGTGATCGGTCAGGAAGCGGCCGAGCATCGTCCGGATATGCAGATCGTCGTCGACGACAAGGATATGGGGCCTTGGGCTCATGCGCGGTTGATGCGCATATGATCGCGCGAAGTCCAATCCGATCGGCGGACTGAAACAAACTGAAACACGATGTCATCGCGCCGTAATCGCCGGCGGCCGGCGCCGGTCTATCTCGGCGGCTGTTCTCCACAGCCCGAGGCGGTCGTCATGCCGGAACTGCGTACATCCTTCCACATCATCGCGGGCGCGCTTGCCCTGGGCGCATTGGCGCCGGATCGCGCCGCCGCGCAGCCCCGCGAGGACGGGGACTGGCAGTTGACCATCGGTGCCGGCGTCATCGTCATGCCCGAATATGAAGGATCGGACGATCACCGGATCCAGCCATTTCCGGTGCTGGCGCTCGACTACAAGAACATCGTCTCGATCCGCGGGCCGGAGATCCAGGTCTCGATCGCCGATGTCGCGCTGTCGGGTGACGTGCGCTTCCGCTTCGGCCCGGCGGCGCGCTATCGCCAAGGCCGCGACGAGAAGGACGATGCCGATCTGGTCGGGCTCGGCGATGTCGACGATTCGATCGAGCTGGGTGGTTTCGCGCGTGTCGGCAGTGATCGCTGGTGGCTGCAGGTGAGCGGCGGCAAGGATGTGGCGGGCGGCCATGACGGCGTGGTCGCCGAGATCGAGGCGGGCCTCCGCTTCGACCTTTCGGACACGCTCTCCGCGCAGCTGAGGACGATGACGTCCTGGGCGAACCGCAAATATATGCGCGGCAATTTCGGCATCGACGCCGCGCAATCGGCGGCGAGCGGACTGGCGCGCTACGCCCCCGATGCCGGTCTGAAGGATGCGGGCGTCGGCATCGGCGTCAACTACCGGCTCGACGATCGCTGGAGCATCGGCGGGGATGGGGGATATCGTCGATTGCTCGGCGACGCGGCGGATAGCCCGATCGTCGCGAAGCGCGGCTCGGCCGATCAACTCCACGGCCTGCTTTATCTGAGCTACCGGTTATGAGCTTCTCGACGCTCGAATGGACGGTCATCCGTCTGGCGGCGGCGCCACGAGAGGCGCGATCGGCCCGGATCGGTGCGTTTCATCGGATGCTGCGGCATATTGCGCCTTTGCTGCGCGCGCCGGCCCCGCTCGCCGATCCCAGGCTGGAAGCGCTTCGTGTCCTTGCCGCGGCGCTGCATCGCCGCCGCCCGGCGACGGCGGAGGATATGGCGGAGTTCCTGGCCGCCGGGTGGGGAGAGGGGGATGCGGCGCGCGTCGTGCGCGCGGTCGATCAGGTGTCGGCGCGCGAGCGATAGACCGCTTCGTCGAACTCGCCTTCCCAGCGCGCGACCGTGGTGGCCACCGTCAGATTCGCGCTGGCGCTGGGAACGGTGCGCGTCATGTCGAGCAGTCTGTCGAAGGGCAGGACGAAGCCGACGACGAGCGCGGTCTGCTCGGGCGGGATGCCCACGGCCGAGAGCACGGCGGCAAGCATGAACAGGGACGCGGAAGGCATCGGCGCGGTACCGAAGGCGGCAAGTGCGCCGGTCAGCAGCACGATGCCATAGACCTGCGGCGTGAGTGGCGTGCCGAAGGCCTGGAGCGCGAACATGCTGAGCAGGCCGACATACATCGCCGTGCCGTCCTTGCCGATGCTGGCGCCCAGCGGCAGCACGGTCGAGAATACCGAGCGGCCGACCCCCAGATTCTTCTCGGCGACGCGCATCGCGACCGGCAGCGTCGCCGAGCTGGATGCGGTGGAGAAGGCGACGGCCAGCGCGTCGACGATGCCGCGAAAGAAGGGCAGCACCGGCAGCCGCGCGAAGAATTTCAGGATCAGGCTGTGGACCAATATGATCTGCAAGGCCGATCCGACGACGACGGCGAGCGCGAGCCAGCCGACATGGACGAACACGCCGGTGCCGTTCGCCGCCACCGCATTGGCGATCAGCGCGAAGACGCCGAAGGGCGTCGCTTCCATGATCACGCCGACAATCTTGAGCAGCACGGCTGAAATCGACTGGAGCAGGTTGGCGAGCGGCTTGCCCGCCTCGCCGGCCAGCACGGTGCCGACGCCGACCAGGATCGCGACGAAGATCAGCGCCAGCATGTCGCCCTTGGCCATCGCATCGACGATATTGGTCGGGATGATGCCGAGAAGCTGTTCATAGGGCGTGAGCGGCTTGCCCAGCGCATGCGGCGCGGCGGTGCCCAGCGCGGCGCCCTCTCCGGGGGTGAGGATCGTCGCGACAAGCATGCCGATCGAGACCGCGATCGCGGTGGTGAAGGCGAACAGGCCGACGGTGCGCCCGCCCAGGCTGCCCAGCCTTTTGGGGTCGGCGAGCGAGGTGATGCCGGCGGCGATCGTGATCAGCACGATCGGCGCCACCAGCATCCGGATGGCGCGGACGAACAGATCGCCCATGAAGGCGACCGAAGGCGTTGCCGAGGGCCACACCAATGCAAAGACAAGGCCGAGCGCAAGCGCGCCCAGCACGCGCTTCCACAGCGCGATCCCGAACCAGGCGCGCAGCACCGTTACCGGCTCGCCTTCGCGAGGTGCGCCGTGGATCGGCCGGGTTCAGGGCATCGTCGTGCCGTCATGCTCTATCCCCCTTGCGCCGTGGCGACCTGCCGGTCAGCCCGCCAGCAATGCGTCGACGATCGTATCGGTGCCGAAGGCGATCGGATCGGTGCAGGGCAGGCCGAGCTGTTCGGCGATGGTGTCGCACAGCTTGCGCGCGTCGTCACGATCCATCGCGGAGGTGTTGAGGCAGATTCCGACCGCGCGGACATCGGGGCTGGTGAGCCGCGCGACGCGCAGATTATGCTCCAGGCATTCGGCGAGATCGGGCAGCGCACGGCCGGGAATGCCGCGCATATGCTCGCGCATCGGATCATGGCACATCACCAGAGCTTCGGCCTGGGCACCGTGCAGCAAGCCCGTCGACACGCCCGCGAAGGAGGGGTGAAACAGCGATCCCTGGCCCTCGATCACATCCCAGCCATTGTCGTTGCGGGCAGGTGCCAGTTGCTCGATGGCACCGGAGATGAAATCGGCGACCACGGCATCGACGGGAACGCCATCGCCCGCGATCAGGATACCGGTCTGGCCGGTCGCCCGGAAATCGGCGGGAATGCCGCGCGCTTGGATCGCGCGGGTGAGTGCGATCGTGGTGTACATCTTGCCGACCGAACAGTCGGTGCCCACGGTCAGCAGGCGATGGCCGGCACGCGGATTGCCGTTGCCCACCGGCAGGTTCGCCGGCGGATCGCGCACGTCGAACAGCGAAAGGCCGCGCTCCTCCGCGAGGCTGGCGATCTCGGGCACGTCGCGCAGCCTTTGATGGAGGCCGGCGGCGACGTTCATGCCGGCTTCGAGCGCGGCGACGGCGTCGGCGATCAGGTCCGCGCCCATCTTGCCGCCCGAATTGGCGATGCCGAGCACCAGCGTCTTCGCGCCGGCGGCCGCACCCTCGGCCATGGTCAATCGCGGCAGGCCAAGCGTGAGCGGGCCGTCGTCATGGCGGAATTCGCCGACGCAATCGTCGGGGCGGAACTCGGCCAGGCCGCGCGAGGTCTTGATGCCGACCGCGTCGTTGCTGCGGCCAAGATAGAGGAGATAGGGTGCTGGTATCATGACGATCAGCGTATCGCCGGCCGCGTCGTTACGCGCATAGCGAGTGCAATACCGGCCATAGCCTCTCGTTATGGTGTGTCGATGACCCGTGCGAGCGTCTTGAGGAACTCGGTGGCGAGCGCCGTCGGCGGCCGGTTGAGCAGGAACATCGCATGGACGTCGAAGGTCAGTTGCGGCTTCAATGGCCGGACCGAAAGCCCCGGCGCAAGCGAAGCCTGGGCGGTGAAGCTGTCGACCACCGCCATGCCGACGCCCTGACGCACCAGCGAGGTCGCGATATAGAAGGTGCGCGCCGAAACCACCTCATCGAGTTCCAGGTCCAGGCGCTGGAGTTCCTGACCGAAAAGCTGGCCGATCGGGCCGCTCGCCGCCAGGCTGACGAAGCGCTGGCCGCGCAGTCGCTCCAGTTCGATGCGCGGCGGCGCATTGGGCATGTCCTGCTCGCGATAGAGCACGACCAGTTCGCCTTCGCCGAGCCAGCGCTGGCCGATCGGTGCGGCCGGCGGCACTTCATAGGCGATGGCGATATCGGTCTCGCGTTCGTAGAGTTTGCGCAGCAGATCGTCGTGATGGACGGTCTGCAGGTCGAAGCGGACATTCTCATGCGTCTTGAGAAAGCGGGAAACCGCCGTCGGCAAAGCGTCCAGCGCCAGCGAGGGCAGGGCGGAGACGCGCAGCACGCCGCTTGATCCACGTCGCAGGTTGCGGCCTGCTTCGCGCAAGGCATAGACGCGGTCCTGGATCTCGCTGACTTCACTGAACAGAGTATGTGCGTCGTCGGTCGGGACCAGCCGGCCATTGGTGCGTTCGAACAGCGGAAAACCGAGCAGCGATTCCGCGTGGCGCAGCATCTTGGAAACCGAGGGCTGCGAGACGTTGAGCGCACGCGCGGCCGCGCTGACCGAACCGTTCACGTAAACGGCATGGAATATCTCGATATGGCGCAGATTCATGAGCTTCGAACTTCCGGCATGGCGGTATGCTAGGGAAGCTATGCAGTTGGGGCAACGGTAGACACGATTTCACGCGATCGATGCATGGTTCGCATGCTGGACTATCGCGGCGGCAAGCGCCAGAAGCCCCGGCTTCGCAGCGAAGGGAGAAGGCGATGAGCGTCGCATTTCGTCGGGAAAGCGACGAGGAGCATAAGGAACCGCGGTTCGAACTGCCGATACCGGCCGGTCCCAATCTGGTCACCGCGCGCGGCCTGGCGTTGACGCGCGCGAAGGTCGAGGCGCTGGAAGCCGAAGTGGCGGGCGAAACCGACGAGGCGCGCCGCGAATCGATCCGGCGAGATCTGCGCTATTGGCATACCCGGCTCGCCACGGCGGAGTTGGCGCCGGTGCCGACGCTCGACGAGGTCGCTTTCGGCACGCGCGTGACCTTCCGCCTGAACGGCACGGAGCGCGTGCTCGATATCGTCGGCGACGACGAGGCGGAGCCCGCTGCCGGCCGCATTTCCTTTTCGGCGCCGCTCGCGCGCGCGCTGATCGGCGGCTTCGAGGGCGAGCAGGTCGATTTCGGCGGCAAGACCGAAGCGATCGAGATCCTGGCCATCGCGGCGATACCGGAGGATGCCGGCCGCTGATATCTCCGCTTGTCGCCGGCGAGGCTTTCTTCGCTGGCGATGATCATGCGGTTTGGGCATGGACGCGCCCTGATTCCGCCGCCGCCATTCCGATGTGACCCTTTCCATGCCGTTCAGATTCTTCAGGCCGCTGCTCGCGGGCGGCAATTTCAACGACCGGCTGCTCGCCTGCGCCGGCGCGCTGATGGGCATCGGCTTGACGGGGCTGGTCTGTACCTGGCTCGGCGCGGGCGATCAGGCCCTGCCGCTTCTGGTCGCGCCGATCGGCGCGTCGGCGGTGCTGCTCTTCGCGGTGCCGGCAAGCCCGCTCGCGCAGCCCTGGTCGGTCGTCGGCGGCAATGTCGTGTCCGCACTGGTCGGCATCGCTGTCGCATCGCTGGTCCCGGATCGGGTGATCGCAGCCGGCCTTGCGGTTTCGCTCGCGATCCTGGCGATGTCGCTGCTGCGCTGCCTGCATCCTCCCGGGGGCGCCGCCGCGCTGACCGCGGTGATCGGCGGTCCGGCGGTCGCCGCGGCCGGCTACGGCTTCGCGCTGATGCCGGTCGGGCTCAACTCGGTGCTGCTGGTCGGATTGGGCTGGCTGTTCCACCGTTTTTCGGGGCACAGCTATCCGCATCGGCCGGTCCCGGTCGTGCCAGCGCCTGCTCCAGTGAGCATCGCCCCGGGCCTGTCGATCGAGGATATCGATCTGGCACTGGAGGAACTGGGCGAGACTTTCGACGTCAGCCGCGAGGATCTCGATGCGCTGTTCCGCAAGGCGGAGGCGAATGCCGCGGCGCGCCTCGCGCGCGATGGGCCAGGCGATTACGTGATCTGATCGCGAGCGGGGCGGGGAAGGGGGCGGCTGAGGATATAGGCGGCGCAGCCCGCGAGAATCGCCGCGACGGACACCGCCAGCCAGGCCGAAGGTCGTGAACTCCAATAGAAGATCGCATAGCCGATGGTGATCCCGGCGCAGGCCGCGACCTTGCCCCGCAGCGGTATCGCGCCTTCCGCGCGCCATGCGCGAAGCGACGGGCCGAAGCGCGGATGATCGAGCAGCCAGGCTTCGAAACGCGGTGAGGATCGCGCGAAGCATGAAGCGGCGAGGATCAGGAAGATTGTTGTCGGCATCAGCGGCAGCAAGGCGCCGATGATGCCGAGCCCGACGCAGAAAAAGCCGAGCGCGAGCCATATCAGCCGCAGCTTTTGTGCTGGCGGAGCATCGGGATCGGGATCGTCGGTGCGGATGTTCGCGAGTCCTCGATAAGCGACCGTGCGCCATCGTTAGTGGGGTCGCGAACCATTCGCAACAAGCTGCGACACTTGCCCATGGCGTGGTCGGCACCTATTTGCAGGGAACGGGGCCACGACCCCTCCCATCATGGGCAGCAACGACCGGGACGGCCCGGCCCTTTGAAAGGAGGGCCGCCATGGCCTGGTTTATTCTATTGCTTGCGGGTTTGCTCGAGATCGTCTGGGCTTATTCGATGAAGCTCTCCGAGGGTTTCAGCCGCCCCGGGCCCACCGCCGTCACCATCGTCGCGATGATCGCCAGTTTCGGGCTGTTGTCGATGGCGATGCGCACGCTGCCGCTGGGTACCGCCTATACCGTCTGGACCGGGATCGGTGCGCTCGGCGCGTTCGTGCTCGGAATCGTGCTGCTCGGCGAACAGGCCGGCGCCGGCCGCATTTTCGCGGCGGTACTGATCGTCACCGGCCTTGTCGTGATGAAACTCTCCACGCCATCAGCGTAACAGTCTGTTTTGAAATGCGCCTTTGGCGCATTGCCGCACCAGCCCGCTCCCCCACCCGGCCTCCCAGAAGATACTGCCGTTGGGAGGCCGGGTGGGGGAGCGGGCTGGTGCGGTGCTGGAAATGTGCTCTTCCGCACATTTCCATACGGACTCTAAAGTTGGGCACGTGCCCATTGCGGCTCCCGCGATTGCGGCATAGCAATGCATCTTTCCGATTTTGAAAAATGAGGGGGAATTATGCGTGGCGCTCGACTGATTCACGGATTGATCGCAATTGCCTGTGCGGCGGGGTTGCCGGCTGCCGCGTCCGCCCAGTCGAAGCCAAGCGGGCTCAAGGCGCGGGCGATCTCGGGCGTCGAGGCGCGCGCCAAGCTGGCGCAGGTGGTCAATGACTCGGTTTTCAGCTTCGCCGAACTCGGCCTGCATGAAACCGAAACCAGCCGCTATCTGACCGAACTGCTCGAAAAGGAGGGCTTCACCGTCGAACGGGGCGTTTCCGGCCTGCCCACCGGCTGGGTCGCGCGCTGGACGCATGGCAGCGGCGGCCCGGTGATCGCGGTCGGCAGCGATATCGACGGCATTCCCAAGGCCTCGCAGAAGCCCGGCATCCCCTGGCATGATCCGATGGTGCCCGGCGGCCCCGGCCATGGCGAGGGCCACAATAGCGGCCAGGCCGTCAACATCGTCGCGGCTCTCGCAGTCAAGGAGTTGATGCAGAAGGAGAATATCGCTGGAACGCTGGTGCTCTGGCCGGGCGTTGCGGAGGAACTTCTGGCCGGCAAGGCCTATTTCGTGCGCGACGGCGTGTTCAAGGATGTCGATGCCGTGCTCTTCACCCATGTCAGCAACAATCTCGGCACCGCTTATGGGCAGCCCGGCGGCACCGGGCTGGTCTCGGTCGAATATACTTTTTCGGGCGAAAGCGCCCACTCCGCCGGGGCGCCCTGGCGCGGCAAGTCCGCGCTCGACGGCGTCATGCTGATGGGCACGGGCTGGGATTTCCGCCGCGAGCATCTCCGTCCCGAGCAGCGCTCGCACTATGTGATCACCGATGGCGGCGACCAGCCCAATGTCGTGCCGCAACGCGCCTCGATCTGGTTCTATTTCCGCGAGATCGGCTTCGACGGCATCAAGAAGAATTTCGAGATCGGCAACACCATCGCGGATGCCGCCGCGAAGATGACCGACACCACGGTCACACGGCGGATCCTGGGCACCGCCGCGCCGCGCCATTTCAACAAGCCGATGGCCGAGGCCGCCTATGCGAACATCAGGATGGTGGGTCTGCCGCAATGGAGCGCCGACGATCAGGCGTTCGCCAAGGCGGTTCAGACCAATCTCAAGGCGGAGAAGGTCGAGGGGCTGGCGACGAAGATCGAGGACCTGAAACCGCCCGTCGAGAATCCGCCGAGCGGCGGATCGGACGATATCGGCGATGTCGCCTGGACGGTGCCGACGATCACGATCGGCTATCCGTCGAACATCCCCGGCCTTCCGGGGCACAACTGGTCCAACGCGATCGCGATGGCGACGCCGATCGCGCACAAGGGCGTGGTCGCCGGCGCGAAGGTGATGGCGATGACGATGATCGACCTGCTGACGAAGCCGGAACTGCTCAAGGCGTCCAAGGCCTATTTCACCGACGTCCAGACCAAGAACCAGAAATATGTGTCGATGATCAGCGCGACCGACAAGCCGGCACTCGAACTCAACGCCGACATCATGGCGCGCTTCAAGCCCGAGCTCAGCAAATATTATTATCAGCCCGAACGTTACGGTACCTATCTTGAGCAGCTTGGCATAAAGTGGCCGACGCTGACCAAGGCTGACGTGGCGAAAGGCACGGGCGACGGGGGCCAGTAAGGGACCGGGTCGGAGTGCGTCGGGGGCGTCCGGCGCATTCCGGCGGCAAATGGGGGCGGAATGGCAAGCATCGCGGTTGAAGGCGTGCGGGAACCGACGCGCAAGGAGATTCGGCTGGTCATCGCCGCCTCCACGCTCGGCACCGTGTTCGAATGGTATGATTTCTTCATCTACGGCACGCTTGCCGCCATCATCGGCCGCACCTTCTTTCCCACCGGCAACCCGACGATCGAACTGATCCTGTCGCTGCTCGGCTTCGCCATCGGTTTCGGCTTCCGGCCGCTGGGCGCCATTCTCTTCGGCTATCTGGGCGACCGGCTGGGCCGAAAATACACGTTCCTCGTCACCATCACGATGATGGGGCTGGCCACGGCCGCGATCGGATTCGTGCCGTCGGCCGCCAGCATCGGCCTGGGGGCGCCCGTGATCCTGCTCGCGCTGCGCATTCTGCAGGGGCTGGCGCTGGGCGGGGAATATGGCGGCGCCGCGATCTATGTCGCCGAACATGCGCCGAACGGCAAACGCGGCTTCTTCACAAGTTTTATTCAGGCGAGCGTTTCCGGCGGGTTCGCGCTCAGCCTGGCGGTGGTGCTCGGTACCCAGGCCGTGGTCGGCCCCGAGAACTGGGAAGCGTGGGGCTGGCGGATTCCCTTCATCGTTTCGCTGCTGCTGCTCGGCATTTCGCTGTGGATGCGGCTCAAGCTTTCGGAAAGCCCGGTTTTCCAGGCAATGAAGGCGGCCGGGCAGGTTTCGAGCAATCCGCTGAAGGAAAGCTTCACCCATCCGGGCAATATGAAGCGGATCCTGGTCGCGCTGTTCGGCCTTGCCGCGGGCGTCACCGTCATCTGGTACACCGCGCTGTTCCAGGTGCTCTATTTCGTCCAGAATGCGATGAAGGTCGATGATCGCACCGCGCAGATCATCGTCGGCATCGGCGCGATGTCGGGGCTGTTCTGGTTCATATTGTTCGGCTGGCTGTCGGACAGGATCGGCCGCAAAAAGCCGATCATCATCGGTTACGTCCTGACGTTGCTGCTGCTCTTTCCGCTGTTCAAACTGATCGGCGGCGCCGCCAATCCGCAAATGGCGCAGGCGTCGCGTGCCGCGCCGGTCGTCGTCGCGGGCCGGGATTGCGCCTATGATCCCTTCGCGAAGGCGCAGGCCGACGAATGCGGCAAGCTGCTCGACCATCTCTCGCGCAAGGGCGTGCATTATTCGACGGTCGATGCGAGCATAGTCGGCGTCAGCATCGGCGGCGTGGCGGTCGCCGATACGAGCCCTGCGGGGCTCGACGCGGCGTTGAACGCCGCCGGCTACAGTTTCGACAAGGTACGGCCGTCGCACGGCAATATGGCATTGATGGTGCTTGGAATTCTCGTGCTGTCGGCATTGTCTGGCCTGACGTTCGGCCCGATGGCGGCATGCATGGCGGAGTTTTTCCCCGCGCGGATCCGCTACAGTTCGATGTCAATCCCCTATCACATCGGAACTGGATATTTCGGCGGTTTCCTGCCGGTGATCAGCCAGTATATCGTGGCACGGACGGGCGATCCCTATTCCGGGCTCTGGTACACCTTTTCGGTGACGCTGGTGGCGCTCGTCGTCGCGATATTCTGGTTGCCGGAGACGACACGCTTGAACCTCGACACTGCAGGGCGGGACGACTGATGTCCGTGCCGACGATCGAGATTTCCGCTCCATTGCGCATCCGCCTGGATGGCGATGCACTGGTCGGCAATTGGCGCTGGCTGGACGCGCGCAGCGGTTCGGCCGCGTGCGGCGCGGCATTGAAGGCCAATGGGTACGGGCTGGGCGCGCGCGAAGTGGCCATAAGGCTTGCCGATGCCGGGTGCCGCGACTTCTTCGTCGCAACCTGGGCGGAGGCGCAGGCGCTCCTGCCGGTGATCGATGGCGCGGCGCTCTCGGTTCTGCACGGTGTGCGTGCCGACGACATGGCCTTTGCCGTCGGATCACGCGCACGGCCGGTGCTCAACACGCCCGAGCAGGTCCGCCGCTGGCGCGAGGCGGGCGGCGGCGCATGCGACGTTATGGTCGATACGGGCATGAACCGCCTGGGCGTGTCGGTGGCCGATGTGGCGAGCGGGTTGCTCGACGGGCTGGAGATCGAGACGCTGATGACGCATCTCGCCAGCGCGGACGAGGATCTGCCGGTGAACGGGCTCCAGCGCGACGCCCTGACCGATCTGCGTGGCAAGACCAGCGCCCGGCGTCTGAGCGTCGCCAACAGCGCGGGTATCTGCCTGGGCGATAGCTATGCCCTCGATCTGACGCGGCCCGGCATCGCGCTTTATGGCGGCGTTCCGCGCATGGAGGCGGCAGGCGATATCCGTCAGGTCGTGGCGATCGAAACCCAGATCCTGCAGCGCCGCCGCGTCGCCGCGGGCGATATGGTGGGATATAACGGTACCTTCCGGGCGACGCGCGCGATGGAACTGGCGATCCTCAACCTGGGCTATGCGGATGGCTATCTGCGCTGTTTCTCCGGCACAGGCTATGCGCTGGCGGGCGGGCATGAATTGCCGGTGATCGGCCGCGTCTCGATGGATCTGACCGCGATCTGCATCGACACCTGTTCGGACCTGCACGAAGGCGACTGGGTGGAGATCGGCTACGACCTGCCCGATGCCGCGATGCGTTCGGGGCTTTCGCAATATGAACTGCTGACCGGGCTGGGCCAGCGTTATGCGCGGGTCTGGTCCTAGGACCTAAACACCGGATTGATGCGTCATCGTGATTGGTGGGCGCGCGCTCCGCACGCCCACCAATCCGGTTCAGCGTTCGACGCACATGGCGATGCCCATGCCGCCACCGATGCACAGGGTCGCCAGGCCCTTCTTCGCGTCGCGGCGTTCCATCTCGTAGAGCAGCGTCGTCAACACGCGCGCACCGGAGGCACCGATCGGATGGCCGATCGCGATCGCGCCGCCATTGACGTTCACCTTCTCGGGATCGAGCCCCAGTTCCTTGCCCACCGCCAGCGCCTGGGCGGCGAAGGCTTCATTGGCCTCGATCAGGTCGAGGTCGCCGACGCTCCAGCCCGCCTTTTCCAGCGCCCTCCTGGTCGCGGGCACCGGGCCCAGGCCCATCACCGCCGGATCGACGCCGGCAGACGCCCAGCTTGCGATCCGCGCCAGCACCCTGGCGCCGCGCTTCTCGGCTTCCTCGCGCGTCATGAGCACGATCGCCGCAGCACCGTCATTGATCCCGCTGGCATTGGCGGCGGTCACCGAACCATCCTTCTTGAAAGCGGGCTTGAGGCCAGCCATTGCTTCGATCGTCGCGCCGTCGCGAATATACTCGTCGCGATCGACGACGGTGTCGCCCTTGCGGCCCTTGACCGTCACCGGCGCGATCTCGTCGGCGAAGCGGCCGGCGGCGCGCGCCGCCGACGCGAGCGTCTGCGAGCGGACGGCGAACGCATCCTGCTGCTCGCGCGTCACCTGGCATTGCTCGGCGACATTCTCGGCGGTGATGCCCATATGATAATTGTTGAAGGCGTCGGTCAGCCCGTCGGTGATCATGGTATCGACCAGCGACACCGCGCCCATCTTCTGCCCCGCGCGCAGCGCCTGGGCATGGTTGGAAAGCGACATGCTTTCCTGTCCGCCCGCTACGACGATGCTCGCATCGCCATTGGCGATCGCCTGTACGCCGAGCGCGACCGCGCGCAGCCCCGATCCGCAGACCTGATTGACGCCCCAGGCGGGCACTTCCTTGGGGATACCTGCCGCCATCGATGCCTGACGTGCCGGGTTCTGGCCCTGCGCGGCGGTCAGCACCTGACCCATGATGACTTCGGAGACGTCGGCGGCGTCGACGCCGGCCTGCGCCAGAGCGGCCTCGATCGCGATCCGGCCCAGTTCATGCGCCGGCACCGATCCGAATGCGCCCAGAAAGCTGCCCACGGGCGTGCGCTTGGCCGCGGTGATCACGATATCGGTCATTGGAAATCTCCGGTGGAAGAGGTTTCCGGCAATCTATCAACGATTGTGCAAGTGCGAAAGCCAGGCGGCGAGCGGCTCCCAAAGCTGGGCTCTGGCGCGGCTGCCGACGACCATGCCGACATGGCCGGCGCTCAATTCGATTCGCGTGTCGAGTCCGGTCGAGGACGCGGCGGGGACGATGCGGTCGCTGAGTGAAACCAGATCGAGCAACGGGCAGGAGAGGCGGGCCGGATCGATCGTCTTGCCGGTCACTTGCCAGCGGCCGGCGCCGGGAAGGTCGGCCGCGAACAGATCCTCGAACGCCTCGCGCCCGGCTTCATATGTCAGCGGCGCGCCAGCATTGGCCCAATCCTCCAGCGCAACAAAGGCGCGTGCTTCCGCCGACTCCGGATCGAGCAGAGCGAAGCGCTCGTATTTGCCGATGGTACGGCCCGGATCGAGTTTCCAGAAGGCGGTCTGCAGGATCTCCATCGGCAGGTAGCCGAGCGTCTCGCACGTCGGTTTTGCGCTTTCCCAGAGTGACGTCATGTCATTGCGTGCGCCCTGTGGGAAACCGGAAAAATGCCAGGGCGCGGCGATCAGCGCGAGGCCTGTGACCGGCCGCAGCGCCGCTGCCGCCACCGCCATGGTGCCGCCCAGGCAATAGCCGACCAGCGCCGCATTTTCGCCAAGCGCGTCGAGAAGCGGCAGCAATAGCGTTTCGACATGGCCGGCGATCCCCATCCCGCTTTCCTCGGGCAAGGGAGCGCCCCAGTCGAGCAACAGCGGCCTGATCCCCTGACCGGCGATCCAGCGCAGCAGCGAATTGTCCGGCGAGAGATCGAGCACGAAAGGCGGATTGATCAGCGAGGGGACGAAGACGACGGGGCGGCCGGTGCCGCCATAATCGCGCAGGCAGGCGCGGCCGATCCGCGCGGCGACGGGCATGGGCGGCCCGCGATCGGCACGGGGCGCATGTTGATACGCCTTCAGGCCCTTGATCGCCGCCGCAGCGCGATCGGGCGATGCTGCGGTTTCGCTGCGCAGCAACTCCAGGAACAGCGGCAAGGGGCGTGGCCCGTGTTGCGGTGCGGCATCAAATGGTGCAGGGTGAGCCATTGTCTTGCGGGGGATGCTCCAGACCATGAAGAAGAACGCAGCCGCCGACGGCATCGTCATCATCAAGAAATACGCCAATCGTCGGCTCTATAATACCGACACGTCGAGCTATATCACGCTTGAGCATCTGGCGGCGATGGTTCGCGAGAATCGCGAGTTCAAGGTTCTGGACGCCAAGACCGAAGAGGATATCACGCACAGCGTCCTCACCCAGATCATCATGGAAGAGGAACAGCGCGGCCAGGCGATGCTGCCCGTCAACTTCCTCCGCCAGCTCATCTCGATGTACGGCGATTCGATGCAGGCGGTGGTGCCGGGCTATCTCGAAGCCTCGATGGAGGCGTTCCGCCGCAATCAGGAACAGTTCCGCAGCGCCGTGGAAGGCGCGTTCGGCGCCGGGCCGTTCGCGGAAATGGCGAAGCGCAACATGGCGATGTTCGAAGCCGCCACCAGCGCATTCAAGCCGGGCGCCGCGAAACCCGCCGAAGCGGCGGGCAAGGACGATGAGATCGACGCGCTGAAGGCCGAACTGGCCAGTCTCAAGGACAAGATCGAGAAGCTCGGCAAATAGCCGACGTTCGGCTGCCCGAGCCGGCCGAATTCGTGATGAAGGACGGCGGGGCGGTGAAGCCGCTTCGCCGGGGCGCAGGCGAGTTCGGAACCCGCACCCACCGTCGCTCATTCTGCTCCGGTAACGACGGAGCTTCATATGGCGGCACGCGCATATTGGCAGGGGCAGATCCGGCTCGCGCTGGTTTCGATCCCGGTCGAGATCTATCCGGCGACCAAATCGACCGCGACGGTCGCGTTCCATCAGATCCACGAGCCTTCGGGCAAGCGCATCAAATATGAAAAGGTCGTGCCCGGTATCGGCCCGGTCGATGCCGACGAGATCATGAAGGGGTTCGAGATCGCCAAGGGCGATTATGTCCTGCTCGAACAGGACGAGATCGACGCGGTGAAGCTCGAAAGCCGCAAGACTCTGGAGCTTGTCCAGTTCGTCGATGCCAGCGAGATCGACGTGCTCTATTTCGAAAAGCCCTATTTCGTGGTGCCGGCCGACGATCTGGCCGAGGAAGCCTATGTGGTGCTGCGTGAGGCGCTGAAGCGCAGCAGGAAAGTGGGGCTGGGTCAGCTCGCGATGCGCGGGCGCGAATATGTGGTCAGCCTGAAGCCGTGCGGGCGCGGTATGGTGCTGGAAACATTGCGCTATGCCGAGGAAGTCAACAAGGCGCAGGGCTATTTTCGCGATATCGGTGATGCGAAGGCCGATCCCGAACTGCTCGATCTTGCCGAAACCCTGATCGAGAAGAAAAGCGCGGCCTTCGATCCGAAGAAGTTCACCGACCATTATACCGATGCGGTGCGCGCACTGGTCGAACGCAAGCGCAAGGCCAAGGGCCGGAAGATCACGGCGGAGCCGGACGAGGCGCGCCCGAGCGGATCCAATGTCGTCGATCTGATGGCCGCACTCAAGAAATCGCTCGAACGACCGGGTGCGAAGGCGCCCGCGAAAAAGCCTGCGGCGAAGAAGGCGGCGCCCAGGAAAGCGCCGGCGCGAAAGCGGGCGGCGGGGTGAAGATGCGCCCGCCTTACACGTCACCCCGGCGAAAGCCGGGATCTCCCAACCTGATCGCGCCTTTCTCGTCCGGAGACGCCGGCTTTCGCCGGGGTGACGGCCCCGGTCGTGGATTGAGCTGACCCAGTCCCATGCCGCGCGCAGCCGATCCCCTTGCCACCTATAACGCCAAGCGCGACTTCGCGAAAACGGCGGAGCCGGCGGGCAGGAAGGGAAGGGCGCGGGGAAACGGCTTCATGGTGCAGAAGCATGATGCCACCCGTCTGCACTGGGATTTCCGGCTGGAACTGGACGGCGTGCTGAAGAGCTGGGCGGTCACGCGCGGGCCGAGCCTCGATCCCGATGACAAAAGGCTGGCGGTCCGCACCGAGGATCACCCCCTCAGCTATGCCAGCTTCGAGGGAACGATCCCCAAGGGCGAATATGGCGGTGGCACCGTCATGCTGTGGGATCGGGGCACATGGACGCCTGCACCCGGCAAGGATCCACGCAAGACGCTTGAGCAGGGGCATCTGCATTTCACGCTTGATGGCGAGCGGATGAAGGGCGAATGGCTGCTGATCCGCCTCAAGCCGCGCGCCGGTGAAAAACGGGAAAACTGGCTGCTCCGCAAGCTGGATGATGCCCATGCCGGCGGCAGTGACGATCTGGTCGCGCATGCGCTGACGAGCGTGGAGACGGGACGCTCGATGGCGGAGATCGCCCGCGGCGCGAAACCCGTTTCGCTGAAGGGCAAGCGCGGCAAGGCCTTCGACGCGGCGATGAAGAAGGCGGAAAAGGCAACGCAAGCCGCTGCGTCATCCCCGCGAACGCGGGGATCCAGTGCGGCGCCGGGGGCGGCAGAATCGCGTTCGGTGGCCCTGGCTTCCCGCCCCTCGACCGCGCTCGGGAGAGCCGTTCGCGGGAATGACAAGGGAAGGGGAACGGGGAGACTTCCCGCTTTTCGTGCGGTGCAGAAAGCGACGCTCGTCGATCATGCGCCTACCGGCAATGGCTGGTTCCACGAGATGAAATATGACGGCTATCGCTGCCTGCTGGCGATCGGTGGCGGCAAGGTGAGGATCCATACGCGCACGGGCCTGGACTGGACCGACAGGTTTTCGGGGATCGCCGAAGCGGCGCAGGCGCTGGATCTGCCGGCGTCGCTGATCGACGGCGAGATCGTGATGCTGAACAGGGAAGGAAACCCCGATTTCTCGGCGTTGCAGGCGGCGCTTCGCGAGGACCGGCAGGGATTTACCTTCTTCGCCTTCGATCTGTTGTCGTTGCAGGGCCGGGATCTGACGAAAACACCCAATATCGCGCGCAAGGAGAAGCTGGCCGCATTGCTGGCCGATGCGAGGCCTCCGATCGTCTATGCCGAACATGTCCTCGGATCCGGCGAACGCCTGTTCGATGCTATGTGCGGGGCGGGGCAGGAAGGCGTCGTCTCGAAAAAGGCCGATGCCCCCTATCGCGGCGGCCGGACCAGGGCGTGGCTCAAGGTGAAGTGCACGCGGCGGCAGGAGTTCGTGATCCTCGGCTGGCTGCCGTCCACCGCCGGCGGGCGAAGCCTGAGATCGCTCTATCTCGGCACGCGCGAGGATGGTCAGCTCCGCTATGCCGGAAAGGTCGGAACCGGCTTCAACGCCGACAATTCGAACGATCTGATGGCTCGTCTTGCCCGGATCGAGCGCAAAACCCCTGCGGTCGAGATTCCGCGCGCGATCGCGCGTGGCGGCCACTGGGTGACGCCGAAACTGGTCGCCGAAGTCGCCTTCGCAGAATTCACCGCCGACAAGGTGGTGCGTCACGCAAGTTTTCTCGGATTGCGCGAGGACAAGGAGGGCGGGCAGGTGTCGCTGGAGAAACCGGGCAGGCTGGATGAGGAAGACCTCGTCAGGATCACAAATCGCGACCGCCTGATCTTTCCCGAGGCGAAGGTGACCAAGGGCGACCTTGCCGACTATTACGAGGCGATCGGCCCCGCCATGGCGCCCTGGGCGCTCGGCAGGCCGATCAGCCTGGTCCGCTGCCCGCAGGGGCGTGCGAAGAAATGCTTTTTCCAGAAGCATGATGCCGGTAGTTTCGGAGAGGCGGTGCGCCATCTCGACATTCGCGAAAAGGACGGCGGCGTCGAACCCTATCTCTATGTCGAAACGATCGTTGGATTGCTCGCTTGCGTCCAGATGGGGACCATTGAATTTCATGGCTGGGGGGCTTCGGTTTCCGACATCGAAAAGCCCGACCGGCTGATCTTCGATCTCGATCCCGATCCCGCGGTGGGTTTCGACGATGTGAAGAAGGCCGCCGATGATATCCGCAGCACGCTGGAAGAGATCGGGCTGGCGAGTTTCGCGATGCTTTCGGGCGGCAAGGGCATCCACGTCGTGGTCCCGCTGACGCCGAAGGCGAAATGGCCAGAGGTCAAGGATTTCGCACAGCGTTTCGCGCTTTCGCTGGCCCAGGCGGAACCCGAACGCTTCATCGCGACCATGTCCAAGGCCAAGCGCAAGGGCCTGATCTTTATCGACTGGCTACGCAACCAGCGGGGTGCGACGGCGATCCTGCCGTATTCGGCGCGCGCGCGCCCCGGGGCGCCGGTCGCGGTGCCGTTGAACTGGTCGGAACTGAAAACCGTAGAAAGCGCCGGGCTCTATTCGGTCAAGGATGTGAAGGCGCTGCTCAAGCGGGCCGGCTCGGCGGTGCTGCAGGGATGGGGAGAGGCAGCGCAGGTGCTGCCGGATATCTGATCTCGAACCCCTTCCTTTCAGGGGAGGGGCCGGCGCCAAAAGAAAAGCCGGGGTGTCGAACCCCGGCTTCTCGTCCACCCCGTGCCCTTCCTTCAAAAGAGAGGGGCCTTGGCGTCATTTGGGCTTCACGAATTTCAGCGTCATGCGGTCGCTTTCGCCGATCGCGGCATATTTGGCCTTGTCGACTTCGCCGTTGCGATAGGTGGGGGGCAGCGTCCAGACGCCTTTCTCCCAGTCCGCCGTGTCCTTGGAATTGGCGTTGATCTCGCTTTCGCCCGCCAGCTTGAAGCCCGCCTTTTCCGCAAGCGCCACAACCGTCGAGCGCTTCAGATATCCGCTGGTCTTCTCCAGCGCGGAATCGCGGCTTTCGGGCAGCCGGTGATCGACGATGCCCAGGACGCCGCCGGGCTTCAGCGACTTGAAGAAGCTGGCGAAGATATCATCGGCGGCGGTGCCGCCGCGCATGATGAAATTATGGACGTTGCGGAAGGTCAGGATCGCATCGACGCTGCCCGGCGCGACATCGTCGACCGGCAATCCGGTCCATTTCACCTTGCCATAGGTCGCCGCATCGGTGCCGAGCTTCTCCGCCAGCGTATCCCTGCCCTTGCCGGGGGCCTGCGCCAGGACAAGCGAGCCCTTGGCCTTCAGATACGGCGCCAGGATCTCGGTATACCAGCCGCCGCCGGGCTGGACCTCGATCACCGTATCGCCCGGCTTGACCCCGAAAAAGGCCAGGGTTTCGGCCGGATGGCGATATTGATCGCGGGCGCGGTTGGCATCGGTCCGCGTCGGCGCCGCGACGGCAGCCGTCAGCGCGGGGGAGGGAGCGATCATGTGGCCGGCATGGCCTTGATGCTGGGCGGCGGCGGGGGCGCCGATGCCGATCAGCAGCGCGGAAAGCATCAGGGTCTTTCGCATCTCGATTCCTCTCCTATCTGGGTGCGACGAACATTGGCGACGGCGAAGGGGACTGGCAAGTGCAACTCTGGACGATGGCGGGGGCGTCCGCCGCGCTGGCCGCATTTTCGAGCTTCGCCGACTGGAAGCGCCAGCGCCGATCCGACCCCGATCGGGTCGGTTTCATGCCATGGACGTCGCTTTCGCTGATCGGGATCGTCGCGACGATGATCTTCATCGCGCTGGCGCTCAAGATGCCCGGGTGACGCGCAGCCGTCATATGATCGCAACCGAACTGACTTCGATGCGCAAGGTGCACGTCACCACCGCCGGATAGCGGCGGCCCCGAAAAGGATTCCGATCCGCGAATCCAACCAGGGGTCTATCCATGAAATTCCATTCCGTCGCCCGCCGTGGCGGCCTGCTCGCCGCAACCCTGCTGTCGACCACGATGCTCGCCGGCGTGGCTCATGCCGAAACCCTGCGTGGCGGCGTTGTCGATGCCAGCGGCACCCGCGCCTTGCAGGGCACGGAGATCACGATCGTCGAGCTTGGCCGAACCACCGAGGCGGCGGCCGATGGCAGCTTTCGTTTCCCCGACGTTCCGGCGGGCAGCTACACGGTCATCGCGCGCTATGCCGGCGCGGACGAGGCGGCCGAGAAGGTGACCGTCGTCGAAGGTACGCCCGCGACGGTCTCGTTCAGCATGGGAGCGGCTGGCAGCGACATTCTGGTGATCGGTCAGCAGGCGAATCTCTCGAGCTCGCTGTCGCGCCAGCGTGCCGCGGACGGTGTCGAAAGCGTTCTCACGCGCGACGGCATCGGCCAGTTTCCCGATCAGAATGTCGCGGAATCACTCCGCCGCCTGCCCGGCGTGAACATCCTCAACGATCAGGGCGAAGGGCGTTTCGTATCGGTTCGCGGTCTCGATCCGGAGCTCAATGCCGCATCAGTCAACGGCGTGCGCCTGCCGGCGCCCGAATCCGATGTCCGCTCGGTCGCGCTCGACGTGATCTCGAGCGACCTGATCGAATCGATCGAGGTCAAGAAATCGCTGACCCCGGACATGGATGCAGACACGATCGGCGCCTCCATCGAGATCAACACGACCAGCGCCTTCGATCGCAAGAAGAACCTGTTCAAGGTGAGCGCGGAGGGCAGCTACAACGACCTGATCAACGAATTCTCGCCAAAGGGCAGCGTCGATTTCTCGGCCAAGCTCGGCGAGAATGTCGGCGTCGCGGGCGGCCTTTCCTATTATCGGCGCAAGTTCGCGACCGACAATATGGAGATGGACGGCTGGGGCGAGGATGACGGCATCGTCTATGCCGATACCGTGGAGTATCGCGACTATGACGTCACGCGCGAACGCATCAGCGCGTCGCTCGGCTTCGACTTCCGCGTCGGCGACACGACCAAGCTCTATGCACGCGGCCTTTACAGCCAGTTCGACGATCAGGAATATCGCCGTCGCCTGATCTTCGAGATGGACGAGGCGCCGAGCAGCGGCACCGCGAGCAGCGCGACTTTCCGTTCGGACGATGGCGAGATCAGCGTTCAGCGCGACCTGAAGGATCGCTTCGAGTCGCAGAAGATTCGCTCGCTTTCGGCAGGCGGCGAAACCGAGACAGGCCCATGGAAGATCACCTATTCGGCCAGCTACGCCAAATCGACGGAGAATGAGCGCGGTTCGATCGACCCGGTGGTATTCGAGCAGAAGTTCGAGGATCCCGGCCAGCTTGGTGTCGTGTTCGATTACGGCAAGGCCAATTACACCGGCTATGCCATCACCACCGGCCAGGCCGATTTCCTCAATCCCGGCAAATACGAATTCGACAAGGTCGAACGGACCACGCGCAGCGCCTCGCAGGATCGGGAATGGGCGCTCAGAGCCGATGTGTCGCGCGCTTTTGCGGTCGAAGGCGGCGAGTTCACCGTCCAGGCTGGCGCGAAGGCGCGCTGGCGCAAGAAGTCCTATGACGGCCAGTTCGACATCTATGACGGCTATGATGGCGATCTGACGCTCGCCGATGTGCTGGGCAAGCAGGATTACGGACTTGCGCTGATCGATCCCGTGCCCGCCAAGGCCAGTTTCCGGCCGATCTTCCGGGACAATCTCGGCGATTTCGAACTCGATCCGATCGATACCGCGACGGCGTCGGCGGAATCGGACTATCGCGTCGACGAGGATGTGACGGCCGCCTATCTTCTCGGTCGCTGGGACAGTGCGACGCTGCGTGTCGTCGGTGGCCTCCGCATGGAGCGGACCAGGAACAGCATCACCGGCAACATCGTCACCATCGTGCCGGAGGAGGAGGATGACGAGGGCAACGTCACGCAGGAGGAAGCGGTTCTCGTCTCGCCGCAATCCTTCAAGCGCAGCTATACCGACTGGCTGCCCAGCCTGACGGTGCGATACGAGCCGGTTCGCAATCTTGTCCTGCGTGCCGCAGGCTACAAGAATCTCGTGCGCCCCAAGCTGTCCAGGTTGGCGCCCCGCGCGGTGATCGAGGATAATGAAGGGGAATTCGGCAATCCCGATCTGAAACCCTATCGGGCGTGGAATGCCGATCTTTCGATCGAATATTATTTCGGCAAGAACAGCGCGATCTCCGCGGGCTTTTTCTACAAGGATATCAAGGACTATATCGTCGATCAGACGATCCAGGATGTGGTGTACAACGGCATCACGCTGGACGAAGGCACCACGTCGATCAATGGCGAAAGCGCGAAGATCAAGGGTTTCGAGTTCAGCTACAGTCAGGCATTCGGCTTCCTGCCGTCGCCGTTCGACGGCCTGCTCGCGCAGTTCAACTATACCTATACCGACGCGAAGGGCACCGTCTTCACCGATGGCGACATCACCGATCCGCGCCGCGTTTCGCTGCCGGCCTCGTCGAAGCACACGTTCAATGCGGTGCTCGGTTACGAAAAGGGGCCGCTCAGCCTGCGCATCGCCGGCACCTATCGCGACAAATATCTCGACGAGGTGGGCGGCAAGGCGAATGAGGACCGCTATGTCGCCAGTCATTTCCAGCTCGACCTGAGCGCGAAATACCGCATTACGGACAATGTGCGTCTGTTCGCGGAATGGGTGAACGTCACCGACGAACCCTATTTCGCCTATCAGAATTTCGGCGGATCGCGCCGCCTGCTTCAATATGAGGAATATAGCTGGACGGCGAAGTTCGGCGTGACGGCGAATTTCTGATGCGATTGAGAATCGGAGCCGTCCTGGCCGGCTGCGCGATCGCCTTTCCGGCGGTTGCGCAACCGGACAAGCCCGCCGTGCCGCATTCGCCGGGCCGCCCATATGCGGCACGCAATCTGGCGGACCGGATCGTGCTGAGCACGGGCGCGGATGCGGCGATCGAGATGGCCGTCGCATTCCGCACCGATACCGATCAGCCGATGGCGGAGGCGGAGATCGCGCCGGCGATCGACGGCCCCAGCCTCGCGGTGAAGGCAAGGCCCGTCCAGGGAACGAGCATTCCGATCTCGACCGAGAATGGACGGGCGATCTATCATCAGGTGCGATTTTCCGGCCTGACGCCCGATACGCCCTATGTCTATCGGGTGAGGGGATCGGCGGGATGGAGCGAATGGCTGCAATTCCGGACCGCCGCGCGCGACCCGCGCCCGTTCCGCTTCCTCTATTTCGGCGATACCCAGAATGGCATCCTGCCCATCGCCTCGCGCGTTATCCGTCAGGCCTTCCATGCCACCGCGACGCCGGCGCTCGTCGTCCATGCCGGCGATCTTGTCGCGCAACGCGACGATCTCGTCCATGATGACGAATGGGGCGAATGGACGCAGGCCGGCGGCTATAATTTCAGCATCGTGCCGCAGCTGCCGGCCACCGGAAACCATGAATATGTCGATGCGGTCGCTGCCGATGGCGGAGAGACCAGGCATTTGGGTCCGCACTGGACGGCGGGCTTCGCCTTGCCCGGCAATGGCAGCCCCGCAGCCGCGGCGACGACCTATCATGTCGATTATCAGGGTGTTCGCTTCATCGTGATGGACGGCACATCCGCGATCGATTTCGGAACGGCCAGGGCGCAGGCTGACTGGCTGGACAAGGCCCTCTCCACCAGTAAGGCGAACTGGAATGTCGTGATCTTCCATCAGCCGATCTTCACCTGCGCGCGCCCAGACGACACGGCCGAACTCAAAAGCGCGTGGAAACCGGTTTTCGACAGGCATGACGTGGATCTGGTGCTGCAGGGCCATGACCATTGCTACAGTCGCCTGACCGCGGAGGACGGTCGCGATGCCGGGCGAACGCGGCGTGCCCAAGGCAGGGCGCAGGGGCCGGTCTATCTGGTCTCGGTGACCGGGCAGAAAATGTATGCGCTGAACGATCGCGCGCGCAGCCAGCCCGACCGGGTCGCCGAGGATACCGAACTTTACCAGGTGGTCGATGTCGAACCTCATCGGCTGAAATTCCGCACCTACACCACTTCGGGCGGGCTTTATGACGGCTTCGATCTTGTACGGCGGGCGGATGGCGGCAAGACATTGACGGATATCGAGGGGATCGGCCCGGCCAGGACATGCGCGGGTGGAACGGGGCCGGATGGCGGTGCTTGCAGCGCGCGGGGAAAATGAAATGACGATCCGTAAATTCGTTCCCGCTCTGGCCCTGCTGGCCACGGCCTGCGCAACCGCCGAGGAACCGGTGGCGGTCCGTATCGCGCGTGCGGCGCCGGCGGCGACGCTTCAGGCGCGCGGCGAAACCGTTCCGGTCGGCACCGCCAATGCCGACGCGGCGGATGATCCCGCGATCTGGCGGAATGCCGCCGACCCGGCCGCCAGCCTGATCGTCGGCACCGATAAAAAGGCCGGGCTCTACGTCTACGGCCTGGATGGCAAGGTGCGCGACTTCAACGATGCGGGCCGGGTGAACAATGTCGATCTGCGCGACATGGGGGCTGCCGGCATCATCGTTGTGGCGAGCGATCGCAACGATATCGCCAATGCCAGGCTGGTCGTGTTTCGGCTCGATCCGGCCACGGCGAAACTGGCGACGCTGGGCTCCGTCGCGGCAGGGAACGGTGAAGCCTATGGCATATGCCTTTCGCGGCGCGGCAATGCGCTCGACGCTTTCATGGTGGTGAAGGACGGCACGATCAACCAGGTGGCGCTCGACATTTCCGGCGGCGGAGTTTCCGGAAAGATCGTACGAACGATGAAACTGGGCACCCAATCCGAAGGCTGTGCGGTCGATGAGCGGAGCGACCGCCTGTATGTCGCCGAAGAGGATGTCGGCCTGTGGCGGTTCGAGGCGGCCGCGGGCGGTTCCAGGACGCCGGTGAAGGTCGCGCCGGCCGATGGCAGGCATCTTGTGGCTGATGCGGAGGGGGTTGCCATCGCACCGGTCGGAGAGCGCGGCGGCTATGTCATCGTCTCCAGCCAGGGTGACAACGCCTATACGCTCTATAGCCTGGAGGATGACAGCTATGTGGGCCGCTTCCGGATCGCGGCGGGCATCGTCGGCGCGACCGAGGAAACCGACGGGATCGATCTGGTGACGGGGGATTTCGGCCCTGCCTATCCGGGCGGACTGTTCATCGCGCAGGACGGTTTCAACGACGCCGGCGCCCAGAATTTCAAGCTGGTCGCCTGGGATGACGTCAAGAAGGCCTTGGGCCTTTAGGTCGTGCATTCCGGCGAAAGCCGGAATGATGGCGCATCGTTACAGGCACGCCTCAAGGAACGCCTGGTCGAAGCCATATTGCTTGGCTTTCTCCAGCGTATAGGGACGCAGGCCCATCGGGCGATATTCGCCGATGATCTTGCCATCGGCGCTCTCGTCCAGATATTCGAACTTGAAGAGCTCCTGGGTAACGATCACGTCGCCTTCCATGCCGATCACCTCGGTGATGTTGGTCGTACGGCGCGAACCGTCGCGAAGGCGCTTCACCTGTACGATCAGGTCGACCGAATCGGCGATCTGGCGCGAGATCGCTTCCTTCGGCACCTTGATGTCGGACATCATCACCATGTTCTCCATACGCGCCAGCGCCTCGCGCGGGCTGTTGGAGTGGAGCGTACACATGGATCCGTCGTGACCCGTGTTCATGGCGGCGAGCATGTCGAAACATTCGGCGCCACGAATTTCGCCCAGGATGATGCGATCCGGACGCATACGCAGCGCGTTGATGACGAGATCGCGGATGCTGATCTGGCCCTGGCCCTCAAGGTTCGCGGGGCGGGTTTCGAGCGGCAGCCAGTGCGGTTGCTGCAAGCGAAGCTCGGCCGCGTCCTCGATCGTCAGCACGCGTTCGCCCGGATCGATCATCTTCGACAGGGCGTTGAGCATCGTCGTCTTGCCCGAGCCGGTACCGCCCGAGATGACGATGTTGAAGCGGCTGGCGCCGGCGACCTTGAGCGCGGTCGCCATCTTTTGCGACATCGAACCGAAGCCCGCCATCATGTCGAGCGTGATCGGCTTGTCGGAGAATTTACGAATCGAGATCGCGGTGCCGCGCAGGCTGAGCGGCGGCACGATCACGTTGACGCGGCTGCCGTCCTTCAGGCGGGCGTCGGCAAGCGGCGTCGTCTGGTCGACGCGGCGGCCGACCTGGTTGACGATGCGCTGCGCGATCTGGAGCAGATGTTCCTCGTCGCGGAAGCGGATATTGGCGAGCTCCAGCTTGCCCTTGCGCTCGATATAGGTCTGCTCGGGGCCGTTCACCATGATATCGGAGATGGCCGGATCGGACAGCAGCTCTTCGAGTGGGCCGAGGCCCAGCAGTTCGTCGACCAGCACCTTTTCCAGCGCGAACTGTTCGCGCCGGTTGAGCGTCAGCTTCAGCTCGGCGAGGACCTCGCCGATGATCGGGCGGAATTCCTCGGCCAGTTCGTCCTTGTTGAGCGTGGCGGCGGCTTCGGGATCGACGCGTTCGAGCAGGCGCGGCAGCACCTGTTCCTTGATCTTGTGGATCGAGGCTTCGAAACCTTCGACCCGGCTGACATTGTCGTGGACTTCGTTGACGCGGCTTTCGAGCCGCTTCATCGCGTCGGTGATCGCTGCCGGCTGCGTGCTGTCCTCGGCGTCTCCGGGCAGGGGCAGGGTGTCGAGCGGCGGAAACTGGTTGCCGCCCTCTTGCTCGTCGGGCGCGCGCCGCTGCGTGGGAGACCCCTGCATCGGTTTCGCGACTCCGAAGGATGGGCGACTTCCTGACGGTGTTCCGCCAATTCCACCCCGTTTTCCGAAAGCGCTCATGCTACGCTGCCATTCCTCTGTCCGATCCCCGAACTGGTATCGGGAAAAGGTGAATAGAGTGGAAACTTTGACAATTACCTAATTCCACCCCGTTTCAGATGAAGGGTCCGCGCCCCCGCGCACGGACGGCGTGCGCGGTATCGCCGGCCAGTTCGCGAAAATCGCGCGCCATATGCGCCTGATCGGCATAGCCACGCTGGGCCGCCTGTTCCGTGAGCCGGGCGGAACTCGATTGCACGTCGACAAAGGCGCGCTGAAACCGGAGCAGTTTGACGTAGCGGCGCGGCGGCATCCCGATCTCGGATGCGAACCAGCGCTGGATCTGGCGATAGGAAAGGCCGCTGCGGATCGAAACCTCCGCGACGTTGCGCGATCGCAGGATCGCCGGCGCGATCGGCGGAATCGAGAAACCGGCCATCGCTTCACTCAGTGCGGCAACGACGCGGTCGGGATCGGCGAGAAGCAGCGACGCCAGCGATTCCGGCGGGGCCGCGAACCAGTCGTTCAGGAATTGCGGCGTCGATGGAGACCCCAGCAGGTTCCATGCCCAGGGCCAGAGCCGGATGCCGACGAAGCGGGCATCGCCGCTCATCGTCAATGTCGTTGGCATCTCGATGACACCCGCCACGAACAGTTCGGGCTGGTCGCTCCGCCAGCGCGAGCGTCCGGAGAGGCGGCGAATGATCTCGACGCAGCCGTCCGGCGTGGCTTCCTGGGAAATCCATTCCCCGGCCTTGCCGGCGGCTTCCATCGTCCAGACGGTCTTGACCAGTCCATCCAGCGCATCGGGCAGCGGTATTTCGCGATAGTCCACGCGCGCTCTCGCCTGTCGTCTTCGTTCAAGCCATGATGCCCGCGTCAGGTTATCAAATGTTGAGCGACAGGAGGGGGAGCCATGCAATATTTCGGATTGATGACGGCGGCCGTGCTGTTGGTCGCGGCGGATGTGCCGGCGCCACCCGCGCCGAACTGGATGGCAGGCGCCTGGATCGAGCGGAAAGACGACCGATGGGCCGAGGAATACTGGACCGCTGCGCGCGGCGGGATGCAGATGGGATCGAGCCGATCCGGCACCGGGGCCAGGCTTGAAAGCTGGGAATTCGCGCGGATCGCACCCGATCGCGACGGCAGGCTCGCCTATTTCGCGTCGCCGCTCGGCAAGGCGCCGACGGTCTTCCGGATGACGCGGCAGGATGCCTTGTCGATCAGCTTCGAGAACGCCGCGCACGACTATCCGAAACGGATCCGCTACTGGCGCGAGGGCAGGCTGCTCAAGGCGGAGATATCGGGTGCCGATGGCGCGAACGCCAAGGCATGGACCTATCGGCCAATGGGTGAGTGATGTTCCAGCCCAGGAGCGATTTGCAGTTCGATGGAATCACCGAACGACTCGAAAGTCTTGCCAAAACAAAAGCCTGGAGCATGTGATCCGCTTTTAGCGGATCGCGGCATGTTCCAGGGCTGAAGGGGAAGGTTCAGCCTTCCGCCTTTTCGGCGAGGACGGTCAGGCCCTTTTCATTCACTTCGGCGAATCCGCCTTCGATGCGAATGCGTTCGGGCTCGCCCGTTTCGCTGCGATAGATGGCGAGATCGCCGTCACGCACCGTCGACATGAAGGGGGCATGCCCCGCCAGCACACCGAATTCGCCTTCGGTGCCGGGAACGACCACCATGTGAACCTCTTCCGAGCGGACGAGCTTTTCGGGAGTGACGAGTTCGAAATGGAGGGTGGCCATTGCTCTTTCCTTAAATCCGCTCGCGCATGCGCGCTTGCGATATGGGTGAGGGGCTTCTTCCGCCTGGGCAGTTCGGTGCCTGGAAGCGGAAGAAGACCCTCACCAGCCCCCGTCGCCGTGAGGCGAACGGGAGCATATTCAAATCAGGCTGCTTCCGCCGCCAGCTTCTGCGCCTTGGCGACGGCTTCGTCGATGCCGCCGACCATGTAGAAAGCGGCTTCGGGCAGATGGTCGTACTCGCCGTCGACGACGGCCTTAAACGACTTGATGGTGTCTTCGATCTGCACGAACTTGCCCGGGATGTTGGTGAACACCTCGGCGACGTGGAAAGGCTGCGACAGGAAGCGCTGGATCTTGCGGGCGCGCTGGACGGTCAGCTTATCCTCTTCGGACAGCTCGTCCATGCCCAGGATCGCGATGATGTCCTGAAGCGACTTGTACTTCTGGAGCAGCGACTGAACGGCGCGGGCGGTCTCGTAATGCTCCTGGCCGACGACGCGCGGCTCGAGCACGCGGCTGGTCGAGTCCAGCGGATCCACCGCCGGGTAGATGCCGAGTTCCGAGATGGCGCGCGACAGCACGGTCGTGGCGTCCAGGTGGGCGAACGAGGTGGCCGGCGCGGGGTCGGTCAAGTCGTCGGCGGGCACGTACACGGCCTGCACCGAGGTGATCGAACCCTTGTTGGTGGAGGTGATGCGCTCCTGCAGCGCGCCCATGTCGGTCGACAGGGTCGGCTGGTAACCCACGGCCGAAGGAATACGGCCGAGCAGAGCCGACACCTCGGCGCCCGCCTGGGTGAAGCGGAAGATGTTGTCGACGAAGAACAGCACGTCCTGGCCTTCCTGGTCGCGGAAATATTCCGCGATGGTGAGGCCCGAGAGCGCGACGCGGGCGCGGGCGCCCGGCGGCTCGTTCATCTGGCCGAAGACCAGCGCCACCTTCGAACCCTCGGCGATCGGATTGCCGTCGGCATCCTTGGCGATAACGCCCGCGTCGAGGAACTCGTGATAAAGGTCGTTGCCCTCGCGGGTCCGCTCACCGACGCCCGCGAACACCGAAGTGCCGCCATGGCCCTTGGCGATGTTGTTGATCAGTTCCTGGATGAGCACGGTCTTGCCGACGCCCGCACCGCCGAACAGGCCGATCTTGCCGCCCTTCGAGTAAGGCGCGAGCAGATCGATCACTTTGATGCCCGTGACGAGGATCGAGCTTTCGGTCGACTGGTCGACGAACTCGGGGGCCTTGGCGTGGATCGGGGCGCGCAGGTCGGTCGCGACCGGGCCGCGCTCGTCGATCGGTTCGCCGACCACGTTCAGGATGCGGCCGAGCGTCGCGGGGCCGACGGGCACCTGGATCTGGTTGCCGGTGTCGGTGACGGGCTGACCGCGGGTCAGGCCCTCGGTCGAGTCCATCGCGATGGTGCGGACGGTGTTCTCGCCCAGATGCTGCGCGACCTCGAGAACCAGGCGGTTGCCGCCATTGTCGGTTTCAAGCGCAGAGAGAATGGCGGGCAGGCTGCCCTCGAAGCTCACGTCGACGACGGCGCCGATGACCTGGCTGATGCGGCCGGTGGCGGCACCGGTGGTCGCCGCGGCGGCGGGAGCGGCAGCCTTGGTCGCGCGGGGCGCGCGGGGCTTCTTGGCGGGTGCTTCGGGCGTGCTTGCCATGACTGGTTTCCTTGCCTTCTGAATAACTTAGAGCGCTTCGGCGCCCGAGATGATTTCGACGAGTTCGGTGGTGATCGCGGCCTGGCGGGTCCGGTTATACTGGATCGACAGGCGGTTGATCATGTCGCCCGCGTTGCGCGTGGCGTTGTCCATCGCGTTCATGCGGCTGCCCTGTTCGGACGCGGCATTTTCGAGGAGCGCGCGGAAGATCTGGATGGCGACGTTGCGGGGCAGCAGGTCCGCGAGGATCGATTCCTCGTCGGGCTCATACTCGACCGCAGCGCTGACGCCGCTGGCGTCCGCCGCAGCGGCCGGGATCGCGACCGGGACGATCTGCTGGCCGACAGGCTCCTGCACCAGCGCCGAGACGAACTTGGCGTAGAACAGGTGAGCCACATCGAACTCGCCGGCTTCGTAGCGCGCGATCACGTCCTCGGCCACGATCTGCGCGTCGGCGAAGGCGACGTTCTTGATGTGGCCCATTTCCTGATCGTGGATGATCTGCTTGGAATGGAAACGGCGCAGGACGCCGCGGCCCTTCTTGCCCGCGATGTAGAACTTCACGGTCTTGCCCGCGCGCTCCAACTCCTCGGCCTTCTTGCGCGCAGCGCGGACGATGTTCGAGTTGAACGCGCCGGCGAGGCCGCGCTCGGACGTCGCGACGATGATCAGGTGGACCTGATCGCTGCCGGTGCCCGCGAGCAGCTTCGGCGAAGAGGCGCTGATCGTCACCTTGGAGGCGAGGCTGGCCATCACCGCTTCCAGCCGCTCGGCATAGGGGCGGCCCGAAACGGCAGCCTCCTGCGCACGGCGCAGCTTCGCCGCGGCGACCATCTTCATCGCCTTGGTGATCTTCTGCGTCGACTTCACCGAGTTGATGCGGACCTTGAGAGCCTTGAGACTGGCCATCTCTTCCTACCCGTTCAGATCAGGCGAAGGTCTTGGCGAACGCGTCGAGCGCGCTCTTGAGCTTGCCCTTCACTTCGTCGCCCAGATCCTTGGTTTCGCGGATTGTCTTGAGCACATCGGCATGGTTGGCGCGCAGATCGGCGATCATCGCGGCTTCGTAGCGCACCACGTCCTGCACCGGGATCGTGTCGAGATAGCCGTTGGTGCCCGCGAAGATCGAGGCGGTCTGTTCCTCGAACGGCATCGGGTTGAACTGCGGCTGCTTGAGCAGCTCGGTCAGGCGCGCACCGCGGTTGAGCAGCTTCTGCGTCGAAGCGTCGAGGTCCGAACCGAACTGCGCGAAGGCGGCCATTTCGCGATACTGGGCCAGCTCGAGCTTGATCGAGCCCGACACCTTCTTCATCGCCTTGGTCTGCGCGGCCGAGCCGACGCGCGACACCGAGAGGCCTACGTTGATCGCGGGGCGGATGCCCGCGTTGAACAGGTCGGTCTCGAGGAAGATCTGGCCGTCGGTGATCGAGATCACGTTGGTCGGGATGTACGCCGAAACGTCGCCCGCCTGGGTCTCGATGATGGGAAGCGCGGTCAGCGAGCCATTGCCATTCTCGTCGTTGAGCTTGGCGGCGCGCTCCAGCAGGCGGCTGTGGAGATAGAAGACGTCACCCGGATAGGCTTCGCGGCCCGGCGGGCGGCGCAGCAGCAGCGACATCTGGCGATAGGCGACGGCCTGCTTGGACAGATCGTCATAGACGATCACGGCGTGCATGCCGTTGTCGCGGAAGAATTCGCCCATCGTCGCGCCGGTGTAGGGCGCGAGGAACTGGAGCGGCGCGGGCTCGGACGCGGTCGCGGCGACGACGATCGAATATTCCATCGCGCCATTCTCTTCGAGCTGGCGGACGATCTGCGCCACGGTGGAGCGCTTCTGACCGACGGCGACGTAGATGCAGTAGAGCTTCTGGCTCTCGTCGCTGCCCGCGTTCACCGTCTTCTGGTTGATGAAGGTGTCGATCGCCACGGCGGTCTTGCCGGTCTGGCGGTCGCCGATGATCAGCTCGCGCTGGCCGCGGCCGACGGGAACGAGCGCGTCGAGCGCCTTCAGGCCGGTCTGGACGGGCTCGTGCACCGACTTGCGCGGGATGATGCCGGGGGCCTTCACCTCGACGCGCATGCGCTTGTCGGCCACGATCGGGCCCTTGCCGTCGATCGGGTTGCCGAGGCCGTCGACCACGCGGCCGAGCAGCCCCTTGCCGACGGGAACGTCGACGATGGTGCCGGTGCGCTTGACGGTATCGCCTTCGCGGATCTCGCTGTCGGTGCCGAAGATCACGACGCCGACATTGTCGGCTTCGAGGTTCAGCGCCATGCCCTGAATGCCGTTGGCGAATTCGACCATCTCGCCGGCCTGGACATTGTCCAGCCCGTGGATGCGCGCGATGCCGTCACCGACCGAGAGCACGGTGCCGGTTTCGGAGACCTGGGCCTCGGAACCGAAATTGGCGATCTGGTCCTTGATGACCTTCGAGATTTCTGCGGCGCGGATATCCATGTTCAGCCTTTCATCGCGTGCGCGAGGGAATTGAGACGGGTGCGGATCGAGCTATCGATCATCTGGGAACCGATCTTGACGACCAGTCCGCCCAGGATTGCGGGATCGACGGTGAGGTCGACGGAAACGTTGCGGCCGACACGGGCCTTGAGCTGGCTCTGCAGCTCCTTGACCTGCGCAGAAGTCAGCGGATGAGCCGACGTGACCTGCGCCGTGGTTTCGCCGCGATGGGCGGCGGCGAGCTGGGCGAAGGCGCGGATGATGTCGCCGACCTGCGCGAGGCGGCGATTCTCGGCGAGCACGCCGAGGAAGTTCGCCGTCACCGGATCGAGCTTCATCGCCTTGGCGACGGCGGCGATGCCACGGCCGGCATCGTCGCGCGACAGCAACGGGCTGGCGGTCAGCGCCTTGAAATCACCCGATTCGGCCAGAGCGGCCTTCACGGCGCCGAGGCTCTTCTCGACAGTCTCGATCTTGTTGGATTCGCGGGCCAGATCGAACAGTGCGGTTGCGTACCGCCCTGCTAAGCTGGCCTGAATGCCGCCGGAAGTCTCCACGCGCCTGATATCCTCTTGGACAATCGGAATTGGCCCCATGCGAAAAGGGGGCGAACGAGCGCCCCCGATGGGTCGCGGCGCGGTTAGCATCGGTTGTTACAGGATGCAAGACGGGCTAGCTGCTGAATGAGCGTTGAATGAAATGTAAGTGCGCCGCCGGTGAATGGATCGGCGCGATACCGGGGAGAGGCGAGGTCGTGGCAGGCGAAACGATCCGGATGATCATGAACGACGGCGCCGAAATCAAGGTCTATCGGGCCCTGCCCGAGGGGGAGCGCCGGGGCGGCCTCGTGCTCGTCCAGGAAATCTTCGGCGTCACCGATCATATCCGCGACATGGCCGATGATTATGCCGCCGAAGGCTATGAAGTGCTCGCGCCGGCTTTGTTCGATCGCGAAGCGCCCGGATTCGAAGCGGGCTATACCGGCGCCGATCTTGAACGCGCCATGGATCTGGCGCGCAACCGGCACCCGTTCGAACTGTCGATGGCGGATGTCCAGAGCTGCATCGATGCCCTGCGCGACAAGGGGCCGGTATTCATCGTGGGCTATTGCTATGGCGGATCGGTGGCCTGGCTGGCGGCGGGGCGGCTCGACGGGCTGGATGCGGCTTCGGGCTATTATGGCAGTCTGGTGCCCGACAATGCGGGGCTGGAGCCGAAATGCGCGACGATCATGCATTTCGGGCGTTATGATATGGGCATTCCGATGGAAAGGGTGGAGGCCGTGATTGCCGCCGATCATCCCACGGCGCAGATCTTCGTCTATGAAGCAGGACACGGCTTCAACTCTGATCGACGCAAGGACTATCATCCTGCGAGCGCCGAACTGGCGCGTGAACGGACGCTGGCGTTGTTCAGGATATGCGGCGGCTGATCGCGCCCCGTCTTTTGACCGCAAGCACCGGGATGCGGGCGGCCGTCGGCACGCCTAGATAGGCTGTATGAGCACCGAAACCCACATCGATCCGGATATGGCCTGGGCCGCCTTCGAACGGCGCGACCGCAATTTCGACGGCAAGTTCGTCGGGGCGGTCAAGACCACGGGTATCTATTGCAAGCCGAGCTGCCCGGCGCGGCATCCCCGGCGCGAGAATGTCGAATTCTTCGCGGACGGCGCGGCGGCGCGCGCGGCAGGCTATCGCGCATGCCTGCGCTGCACGCCCGACGAGGTGGGGCGAGATCGGGTGGCGGTGGCGCAGGCGATCAGGCTGATCGAATCGTCGGAAGACGGGCTTTCGCTCGACGAACTGGCGGCGATGGTCGGTTATGCCCCGCATCATTTCCACCGCCTGTTCAAGCGCGCGACCGGCGTGACGCCCGCCGCCTACGCGCGCGGGCTGCGCGCCGGCAAGGCGGCGGAGGCGCTCACCAAGGAGGATCGCGTGACCGACGCGATCTACGACGCCGGCTATTCGGCGCCGAGCCGCTTCTATGAGGATGCGAAGCGCCGGCTGGGCATGACGCCCAGCGCCTGGGCGCGGGGCGGGGCGGGGATCACGATCCGCTGGACCGTGGCGGAGACCAGCCTGGGGCCGCTGCTCGTCGCCGCGACGGACAAGGGGCTGTGCAGGGTGTCGTTCGACGAGGGTGAGGAGGCGCTGCGCGCCCGCTTTCCCAACGCCGATATCCAGTCAGGCGGAGAAGCGCTGGCCGCGCTCGCGCGCAAGGTGGTGGCTGAAGTCGAACATCCCGAGCGTGACCAGGATCTGCCCTTCGACGTCAAGGGTACGGCCTTCCAGGAAGCGGTGTGGCAGGCGTTGCGCGCCATCCCGGCGGGCGAGACCCGGACCTACAGCGAATTGGCGGCCGTCGCCGGCAATCCGAGGGCGGTCCGCGCCGCAGGCACCGCATGCGGCGCCAATCATCTGGCTGTCGTCATTCCCTGCCACCGTGCCCAGCGCAGCGACGGCACCATGGGCGGCTATGCCTATGGCATCGATCGCAAGGTCGCGCTCCGGAAGCGTGAGGGCGTCGCCTGACACCCGTCATATCGGGCAATTTCGGTATCAGGACGGTTCCGGAGACTTTTGCGGATCGTTCGATTTGTCCTTGCCGTCGGCGGCAGGGGCCTTCTCACCCTTGCCGTCGATGTCCGCGATCATCTTTCGCGCAGCTTCGGCGCCGTCCCCGCCATGGGGGGCGTAGGCGATGGGCATCAGCACCGCGCGCGCCATTTTGGGTTGCTTGCTGCGAATGAGTTGGGTGGCGAGCGAAAACCGGATCGTCCCGAATTGCGGGGCCAGTTCATAAGCGCGGAACAGGCCGTCCACCGCGACCTCGGGTGGATCCACGCCCTCGCGCACGAACGATTGATAATATTGGAAGAGCGCGGTGGTATCGTCGTTGTTGAGCCGGTTCGCCTTGACGATCAGGGCCCGCACGGCTTTCCAATGCGCCGCGATATCCTCGGCTTCATTGGCATTGTCCGCCATGTACTCGGCCTTGCGCAGCAGCGCCGGACTGTAATCGGGTTTGAGCGCGATCAACCTGTCGTTGAGCGCGTTCGCTTCGTCCCCCTTGTCTTCAAGCAGATATGCCTGGACCAGCATGTCGATCGCATAGGGATTGTCGGGAAAGCGCGCGGCGGTCTTGCGTACCGAGGCAAGCACGCGCGATTTCTCCTCCTCGGTGATGCCGGTCTGATAATTCAGCCGGTCCAGCAGCAACGCATCCTGCGCCGGATCCAGCATGTCGACGGCGATCCTGGCGCCTTTGGTGTCGAAACCGGTCAGCTTGCGATACTGCATCCCGCCCTTCACATAGGTGTCCAGATCCTTCTCCAGCGCGGAAAGGGAACCGAAAGCGTCGATGGCGGCCTTTTCGGCCGGGGTGCCGGAGGCGAAGGCGCCCAGATAGGCTTCCAGTTGACCTTTGCGCTTGTCCGAGAAGGTGAGCATGTGCGCGAGCAGCCATGAACGGCCATAATAGGCGTCGACTTCCTCGGCACCCTTCATCTTCGGATTGTTCGACAGCAATTGCTCGATCGGAAACGGCTTGGCGAGGATGAGGCCATAGGCGCGATGATAGGCGGGCTTCCCGATCGAGGCATTCCCGTCGTCGCCGATCTCGGCGGTCGAATAGAATTCGGCGAAGCCTTCGACATACCAGGGCGGGTAGGCGCTCGGGAAATACTGCATCATGAAATGATGCGCATATTCGTGGAACAGGACGGTTTCCCCATCCATGTCGAACTTGGTGCCGCGCCCCAGCCGCGGGACCACGGCGATGGAGCCGGCCAGCCGGGGAGTATAGAAGCCCGCGACATTGCGGCCGCCTTTGCCGAGCAGGCGCTGCACCGAATTCGTATCGCGCAGCAGGTAGATTTCCAGGCGCTTGGGTGCGGGTGGCGCCTTTACGCCGGATGCGCGCCGCAGCAGCGCATCGAAGGTTTCGACCTTGGCGGTGAATTCCCGCAGCGTTTGTTCGCTGCCGCTGGAATAGACGACGAAATTGTCCGAAGTCGCGCGCTTCCATTGGGCGTGCGCGGCGGCGGGGAATAGCACCATCGCCAGGGCGATCATCAGTCTCGCGAACATTTCAACTCGGCTGCCCCAGGAAGAACCGCCTTCTTTCCTAGCGCCTTAATCGGAATTGGGCGAGATATCGTCTGATCGCATTTGGACCAATCTGTCCGGAAGGATGGCGAGGATCACTTCGCGGCGTTCGGGCGTTGCCGTCCCCCATTCCGCGATCTCACCGATCGTCCGTCCGCAGCCGCGACACCATTGCATCGCCGGATCGAGCAGACAGACCTTGGTGCAGGGAGACGCGGTCACAGGAAGCTGTAGGGATCGACGTCCACCGAGACCCTGACCTTGGGGCTCCATTCGAGCGCGCCGAGCCAGTCGCGGATCACATCCTGCACGTCCAGCGCGCGGCGGGCGTGGACGAGCAGGCGGAAACGATGGCGACCGCGCAACATGGCGAGCGGCGCGGGGGCGGGGCCGAAGACCGCCATGCCCTCCACGCGCGGTGCCGTGCGGCCGATTCGCGCCGCCGTGTCCTGCGCCAGCTTCTGATCTTCGGACGAGATGATGATGCCGGCGTAGCGGCCGAAGGGTGGTGCGCCGGCGCTGCGCCGTGCCTCCGTCTCCGCCGCGTAGAAGCTTTCGGCATCGCCCGAGATCAGCGCCTCCATCACCGGCGAACCGGGGCTGTGCGTCTGGATCAGCACATGGCCTGGCTTCTCGCCGCGCCCGGCGCGGCCCGCCACCTGCATCACCTGCTGGAAGGTCCGCTCCGCCGCGCGCAGATCGCCGCCCTCCAGCCCCAGATCGGCATCGACAACGCCGACCAATGTGAGGTTCGGGAAGTGATAGCCCTTGGTGATGAGCTGGGTGCCGACGACGATGTCGATTTCGCCCGCTTCCATCCGGCCGACGAACTCGGCAGCCTTGGCGGGCGACCAGATCGTATCCGAGGTGACGATCGCGGTGCGCGCATCGGGAAACAGCGTCTTCACTTCATCCGCGATGCGTTCGACGCCGGGGCCGCAGGCGACCAGGCTGTCCTCCTCGCTGCATTCCGGGCAGGCGGCGGGCGGCGGCATGACATGGCCGCAATGGTGGCAGGCCAGGCGCCGGATCAACCGATGCTCGACCAGCCAGGCGGTGCAGTTGGGGCATTGGAAGCGATGACCGCAATGCCGGCACAAGGTCAGCGGCGCATAGCCGCGCCGGTTGAGGAACAGCAGCACCTGCTCGCCACGCGCCAGCGTTTCCTCGGTCGCGTTCACCAGCGCGGGCGCCAGCCAATGGCCGCGCTCGGGCGGGTCCTGGATCAGGTCGATCGCGGCGATCTCCGGCATGATGGCGTTGCCGAAGCGCGCGGGCAGGCGAAGTTCGCGATAGCGCCCAAGCTCTACCTGCTGGCGCGTCTCGATCGCCGGCGTGGCGGATGCGAGGATGACGGGGCAGCGTTCGAAGCTGCCGCGCATCACCGCCACATCGCGCGCATGGTAATGGACGCCGTCTTCCTGCTTGAAGCTGGTTTCATGCGCTTCGTCGACGACGATCAGGCCAAGATTGCGATAGGGCAGGAACAGCGCGGAGCGCGCGCCCACCGTCACCAGTCCTTCGCCCGAACTGATCGCCCGCCATGCCCTGCGGCGCTGCGACTGGCGCAGCCCCGAATGCCAGGCGATCGGCGCATGGCCGAAACGCTGGGTGAAGCGTTTGAGGAATGGCTCGGTCAGCGCGATCTCGGGCAGGAGCACCAATGTCTGGCGCCCCTGACGGATCGCTTCGGCCACGGCTTCGAAATAGACTTCGGTCTTGCCCGAACCGGTGACGCCGTCGAGCAGGAAGGGCTGAAAGGCGCGATCGCGCACCGCCTCGACCAGCGTTTCTGAAACCGATGCCTGGACCGCCGACAGATCGGGGGCGCCATAGGTCGGATCGGGCGGGGGGTAGGGCGTATCGATATCGACTTCGACGGGCTCGATCGCGCCGACCTTCACAAGACCGCGGATCACCGCGTCGGTCACGTCGGCGGCGGTCGCAAGTTCGCGGATCAGCCCCTGACGATCGTGCAGGCGCTCCAGCGCCTGTTCGCGCTGCGCGGTCAGCCGTTCGGGGCGCTGGCCGGTCAGGCGATATTCGGTGATGGTCCGTCCGCCGTCCAGCGCGGACGAGGATGGCAACGCCATGCGCAGCACCGCCGCGGGCGGCGCCAGATAATAGTTTGCGGTCCATTCGATCAGCCGCCGCAGCGGATCGCCCAGCGGCGGCGCGTCGTGGACCTGAAGCAGGTTGCGCAGGCGATTGTCGCCGACCTCGTCGCGCGAGGGCATGCGATCGGCTTCCCACACCACGCCGACGAGCTGGCGCGGCCCCAGAGGCGCCACCACGATCGAGCCGGGTTCGACCGACATGCCGTGCGGCACCCGATAGTCGAGCGGCCCGACGGCGTTGTTGAGGATGAGAACGCGAGCCCGAGTCATGCATCCCATCTAGGGGCTTGTTCGCGTGCTGGGGAGGGGGCGGGGGGAGCGGGAGCGATACACAACGACCAGGGAGGTACCGCTCCCGCTCTGAAGCGACACGGCAGGAGACCGTGTTGGGAACGCTGACAGAGTAGCAGGCAGCGTGCCAATTATGCGATCCGGCGGAATTGCTGCGACACGATGGTTCGCACGCGTTAACCATAAGCGCGATTTGTAAGAATTTCCGACAATTTCGGTGCTGTTTTGACGGTTTCGTGCCGAAGGGCGGGATGCCGATCGGCGATATCGTGTCGCCGCCGCAAACCTGTCCGGGCCGTTCATCCGGCGTTCAGCGCTTGCATGACTACAACTGTAGTCGTAATAGGATTACGCCTGTAGTCAGCCGAAAAGGGGGCTAGTCGATGAGCGAGCGGATCAGTGAAGCCGAACATGCGGTGATGGAGGTGCTCTGGGAAGAGGCCCCGCTGACCGCGAGCGAAGTCCATGAACGGATCGATCCGGCACGCGGATGGAGCGACCGGACCGTGAAGACCATGTTGTCGCGCCTGCTGGCAAAGGGCGTGCTCGCCCATGAAGAGGATGGCCGACGTTATCTCTATCGTCCGGCAGTCGCCCGCGAGGATTATGTCTCGACCGAATCGCGGCGGCTCGTCGATCGGCTGTTCGGCGGGCGCGGCGCGGCGCTGGTCGCGCATCTGGCCGAACGCGACGAACTGAGCGATGACGATATCGTCGAGATCGAAGCGCTGCTGAAGGCGCTCCGCTCATGAGCGGCTGGGTCGTCGAAACGCTCGTCGCGACCACCGCGCTGATGGTGGTCGTCCTTCTGGTTCGCGCGCAGGTCGCCGCCATGTTCGGCCCGCGTATCGCCTATCTGCTGTGGCTGCTGCCGGCCCTGCGCATGGTCCTGCCGCCGCTTCCCGACAGTTTCGGACCCGCGCCGATCGAGCAGATCCCCGCATTGGCGAAACTGTCGTTTCCCGATCTGCCGACGATCGACATGTCGGCGCTGCAGACCGGGGCGCAGGCCGTTCCGGCCGTCCCGTCGATCGACTGGCCGCTGTTGCTGCTCGGCATCTGGCTGGGCGGGGCGATGCTGATGATGGCCTGGCATCTGCTCGCCTATCATCGGTTCGTCCGCTCGGCGCTGCGCGAGTCCGTCGATCTGCCCGAAATGGACAGCAACGGGATCGAGGTCTGCGCCAGCCGGTTGGTCGAGGGGCCGTTCGCGGCGGGCGTGCTGATGCCGACGATCGTGCTGCCGCACGACTATCGCACCCGCTACAGCGCGGAGGAACTGCGCCTGGCGATGACGCACGAGGCTGTGCACCATCGTCGCGGCGATCTGTCGATCAACATGGTGGCGCTCGCGATGCTGTCGCTTCACTGGTTCAATCCGATCGCCTGGCGGGCCTGGCGGGCCTTCCGCGCCGATCAGGAACTGGCCTGCGACGCGGTCGTGCTCCAGGGCGCGACAGTGGACGAACGGTGCAGCTATGCGACGGCATTGGTCAAATCCGCCTGCCCGCGAACCCCGGTGGCGGCGTGTTCGCTCAATCCGCGCGACCAGCTCAAGACCCGGCTGCGCATGATGCGCGATGCGCGGGAACGTGGGGTGACCGGGCGGGTGCTGGCGCTCGTGCTGGTCAGCGGCGGTCTGGCGATCACCGCATCGGGCGGCATCGCGGCGGAAACGACCGCCGGGATCCGCGAGAAGGTGCAGGTGGGCATGATCGAACCCGTTGTCTCGGCTGTTTCGACGGGCGTGGATGGCATCGCTGAAATCGCGCATGTCGCCGCGCCGATCCCGCCTGTGCCGCCGGTTCCACCGGCAAGGCTGGCGCATGTCGACGCGCCGGTTCCGCCTGTGCCACCCGTTGCGCCGGTCGCGCCCGCCATGCCCGAAGTGCCCGCCGTGCCCACGGCGCCCCGGGCGCCGGCGCCACCGGCTCCGCCGGAATTGCCCGTGGTCGCGATGAGCTTCGACGAGCACGGCATGGCGATGCGTATCGCCGCCGATGCGGCGCGGAACCGGGCCGAAGAGATCCGCCTGGCCGTGACGACCGCGCATAAGGCCACGGCATGCAATGGTAAAAGCGGCGCGATGATCTCGATCGCGGACGACACGCGCAACGAGCGCCGCAACGTCACTTTTTGCGGCCGGAGCATCAGCGACGCCGAAGTGCGCAAGGTGCAGCTCAACGCCATGGTCCAGGCGCGCAAGAGCCTGATCGAATCGCGGAAGATCGAGCGCGAACGACTGCGCGAGGCGCTGGATGGCCTCGATGCGGAGATCGAGCGGCTCAAGGATTCGATCGAAGACATGCATTGAACGAAGCGGAGGAGGAAAGTCGAATGAGGAAGATCGCGAAGATGTTGGCCTGCGGCGCGGCGCTGCTGCTCTCGGGTACGGCGGTACAGGCTCATCCGCACAATGATGGCGACAAGGCCGAGGCAAGCCAGGTCAAGAAGATCGTCATCCACAAGCGCGATGGCAGCACCTCCGAGGTCGATGTCGATGCGGCGCGCGAGAAGGCAATGCTGGCGGCCAGTGAGCACTGCAAGGGCAAGCGTGCGCAGATCGACGAAAACGACAAGTCGGGCGCGGACGGCAAGACCAACAAGAGCCGCATCGTCGTCTGCGCGCCGGATGACGGCACGCTGATCGCCGCGCTGGAAAAGGCGCGTACGCAGATCGGCGAGGAGAAGATGCTGAGTGACGCCCAGCGCGAGAAGGTGATCGCTTCGCTCGACAAGCAGATCGAGCAGCTCAGGGCCGGCGGCGCCAACAAATAATCCGCGTCTCGGGGAGGGAATCGGGCGGCGCCGCGCATCCGTGGCGTCGCCCGATCTTGTTTCGCGCGCGGAAGCTGCCACATGGGCGCCATGGACGATTTTCCCACCGGCCAGACGATGCGGCTGACTCCGCTGGTGCGGCGCATCCTGGCGCCCAACCCCAGCCCGTTCACCTATAGCGGCACCCAGACCTATGTCGTCGGCAATGGCGAGGTCGCGGTGATCGATCCCGGCCCCGACGATCCGGCCCATGTCGACGCGATCCTGAACGCGGTTCGTGGTGAGCGCGTGGTCGCGATCTGCTGCACCCACACCCATCGCGACCACAGCCCGGCCGCGGCACCATTGCGCGATGCGACCGGTGCGCCGGTAATCGGCTGCGCGCCGCTCGTGCTCGACGATAGCGGCCCGCGCGCCGACGCCGCGTTCGATCGCCACTATGCACCCGATCGCGTGCTGGCCGATGGCGAGGCGATCACGGGCGCAGACTGGAGCCTGGCCGCGGTGGCGACCCCCGGCCATACCTCCAACCATCTCTGCCTGGCTCTGCCCGAGGAAAAGGCGCTGTTCACCGGCGATCATGTGATGGGCTGGTCGACAAGCGTGGTTTCCCCGCCCGACGGCGACATGGCGGCCTATATGAAGAGCCTGGCGCTGCTGATGGAGCGTGAGGATATCGTCTATTACCCCGCGCATGGCGATCCGGTGGAGCGCCCACAGCGCTTCGTGCGCGGCCTGATCGGCCATCGCAAGCAGCGCGAGGGGCAGATATTGCGGCTGCTGAAGGGAGGAACCGGTGAAATTCCGGTGATGGTCGAGCAGATGTACAAGGGTATCGACCCCAGACTTTATCCCGCCGCAGGGCGATCGGTGCTGGCGCATCTGATCGACATGCGCGACCGCGGCGTGGTTCGTGAAACCGGGCAGGACTGGCAATTGATCGACTGAGATGGTCATTCCCGCTTCTGCTTGCGGAATGACGGTATTAAAGGCAGCGCGATCCCGCGAATGCGGGTGCGACGACACAGCAAGGATCCGAGGGACATGGATGCACGTGGTGGAATTGGCGGAAGCCTGACGGGGCTGGACCTGCGCGCCGAGATCGAAAGGCTGCGCAAGGAACGCAACGCCGTGATCCTGGCGCATTATTACCAGAAGCCCGAAATCCAGGATCTGGCCGATTTCGTGGGAGATTCGCTGGAGCTGTCGCGCAAGGCGGCGGAAACCGACGCCGATGTGATCGCCTTTTGCGGCGTCCGCTTCATGGCGGAGACCGCGAAGATCCTGAGCCCGCAGAAGATCGTGATCCTGCCCGACATGGAGGCCGGGTGCAGCCTGGAGGATTCCTGCCCGCCCGAAACCTTCAAGGCCTTTCGCGAGGCGCATCCCGATCACATCGCGCTGACCTATATCAACTGCTCGGCGGCGGTGAAGGCGCTCTCCGACATCATCGTGACGAGTTCCTCGGCCGAAAAGATCCTGAGCCAGATCCCCAAGGATCAGAAGATCATCTTCGGGCCCGACCGGCATCTTGGTGGTTATCTGAAGCGCAAGGTGGGGCGCGACATGCTGTTGTGGCCGGGCGTCTGCATCGTGCACGAGGCATTCAGCGAGACCGAGTTGCTGAAACTCAAGGCGCAATATCCCGGCGCCCCGGTCGCGGCGCACCCGGAATGCCCGGCGCATGTGCTCGACCATGCCGACTATGTTGGCGCGACGAGCGGCATCCTGGAATATGCGAAGACGATGGCGGGCGACACGCTGATCGTCGCGACCGAACCGCACATCATCCACCAGATGGAAAAGGCGGTTCCGGAAAAGACCTTCATCGGCGCGCCGGGCGCGGACGGCAACTGCAACTGCAATATCTGCCCCTATATGGCGCTCAACACGATGGAGAAGCTCTATGTCGCGCTGCGCGACCTGGAGCCCCGGATCGAACTCGATGAGGATATGCGCGTCGCGGCGAAGAAATCGCTCGATCGCATGCTAGAAATGGCGAGCGCCACGGTCGGCATGGGCGATCTCGGGCCAGCGAAGGTGACGGGTGACTGAGCCCTTCGCGCTGGCGGGCTTCGATCCCGGCGCGTTCGTGGCGGCAACGCTGGCGGAGGATCTGGGCGATGCGGGGGATATCACCTCCGCCGCCGTGATCCCCGCCGATGCGGTGTTCGACGGGGTGATGGACAGTCGCGAGGCGGTGACCGTCGCCGGCCTTCCGATCGCCGAGGCCTTTTTCAGGGCGCTCGACCCCGATGTCGTGATCGAGGCGCTGGTGAAGGATGGCGACCGGGTCAAGCCCGGAACCGACCTGTTGCGCCTGAAAGGTCGTGCCCGCGCCATGCTGACCGCCGAACGCGCGGCGCTCAACACCGTCCAGCACCTGACCGGCATCGCCACGCTCACCCGCCGCTATGTCGATGCCATCGCCGGGACCGGCGCGATCCTGCTCGACACGCGCAAGACCATTCCGGGACTGCGTCTGCTCGAGAAATATGCGACGCGGATGGGCGGCGCGCAGAATCATCGCATGGGCCTGTGGGACGCGGCGATGATCAAGGACAATCATGTCGCGGTTGCCGGTGGCGTGGACGAAGCCGTTCGCCGCGCCGTCGATGCGGGGATCGAGCGGATCATCGTCGAAGTCGACAGGGTGGATCAGATAGAGCCCGCGCTCGATGCCGGCGCGACCCATTTGCTGCTCGACAATATGGACCCGCCGACATTGCGCGGCGCGGTGCGACTGGTGGGCGGCCGTGTGCCGACCGAAGCATCGGGCGGCGTGACGTTGGAGACGATCAGGGCGATCGCCGAGACCGGCGTCACCTATATCTCGGTCGGCAGACTCACCCAGTCGGCGCCCGCCGCCGATATCGGCCTGGATTTCGCGTCCGCCTGAAAGCGGTCCGTACGGGTGATTATCCCTCGATCGTGACGGTCGAGGGGTGATGCTTGTCGAGATGCCGCTTGATGATCCGCAGATTCTTGGTGTTCGAACGATAGAGGAAGTCGAAAAGATCGCCGGCGATCGGAACCGCGCCGAGCAGCGTGTCGATCCCGACATTGGCGGCCATGCGGGCGAGCTGGAACTTGGACATGCCCAGATTGCGGGCTTCCCAGACGATCCACGCGCCCATCGCTGCGGTCACGATATCCCCGACCACGGGGACGAGCCCGACGATCGAATCGAGCCCGACCGGCCGGTTGATGCCGGGAATGACGAAGACGCGCTCGAGCACCGCCTCCATCGCCTCCACGCGCTGGCGGATCGATGCCGGATCCCGGCCCATCTGGGGTAGCCCCTGGGTGATACGTTCGAACTGATCGGGTGATACGCGCATGCGAAATCCTCTCCTGAACGAATGATATGGGAGCTGTGTTCAGTCGTTCAACAGGTGATGCAATGGATGGGCGGCACGATTGTTGGTGCGGAAACCACGCAGCGATGGCCGGACCAGCGACCAGCGCAGCGGCGTCGCGAGCGGAATGAACGGCGTATTGACGGCATAGGCGGCGTCGGCCTCGCGCAGCTTCGTCGCACGTTCGGCCAGCGTTGATGCGGCGCGCGAGGCGGCAAGCGCGACACTGCCGGTTTCTCCGCAAGGCAGGCCGATCTCGCACGACAGGCGGGTGAGGTACCAGGTCGCGCTGTCATTGGGGGCGACCGAGTCGATCAGGCGCAGATCGGCGGGTGCTTCGAAGGGAACGCGCTGAACGATGATGCCGATCCGGCCAAGGTCGATCGCGATCCGCGTGAACAGCAGTCGTGCGCCGGGTCCTTCGGGCAGCGCGATCCGCATACGCGGAAATTCGGGATTGTTGCCGCGCCATGCGGCGACGCGCCCACGGGCGAGCGCGACGCGCTGGGCCATCGGCAGCGCGGCCCATTCGGGCAGCGCCGGGCCGCCGGGCATTTCCAGACGATCCGGCACGATCGACAGCATCGGTTTCCAGTTGGGAACGCCGAAAGACGACACCAGCGCATCGCGATCGATCGCCATCGCGATCGCCGCGCGATTCTCCGCGCTGTTCAGAAGACCTTCCTCGCTGGTGACCGCAAGGCCGAACAGGCCGCGCGCCGGATCGAAACGGAGTTGCGTCGCCGGCGGATCGAGCGCGCGCGCGACGGCCAGGTCGACGAAGGTTCCTCCCAGCACCAGATCGGCCTGACCACGGCCGTAACGGGCGAGCGCGCGCGCCGCGCGTTCCGCGCGCAATGCGACCGGATAGCGCGCCTGCTGTTCCTCGGGAAAATCGGGATCGGCGATCGGCGCCAATGCGATGACGCCGTTTTTCTGGCCGGCGATGCGATAGGGACCGGTGCCTTGCTTGCGCTGCAGGAAGCCCATCTCCGGCTGGGTAAGCAGATCCAGGAAATGCGGGCGCGGACGGCTGAGGCGGACTTCGAGGATTTCGGGCGTGACCGCGACGATTTCATCCACCGCGCTGAAATAGGGCGCGAAGCGATTGCCCCGGCCCGGATCGACCGCCGCACGCAGGCTGCGCGCCAGTTCCTCCGTCGTCACCCTGCGACCTGGCCGCCATTCGGCGCGACGCAACCTGAAGATATAGCTGAGCCCGTCATCCGAAACGATCCAGCGCTGGGCCAGCCCGGGTTCGATCCGTCCCGATGCGTCGAGCGCGACCAGCCCCTGCGCGATCGACAGCAACAGCGCCGCTTGCGGTGCCGCGGCTTCATCCCGGCCAACGGCGGCCAATTCGGGCGCGGGACCGATGACGGAGACGCGGATCGGCCCGTCGGGTTCGCCCTGATTGCCGCATCCGGCAAGCGATGCCGCCACCACCGTGAGAGCGACGCACACCGCCTGACGGGCAAGGCGCCGGATGTACGGCCACACCGCTTGATCACCATGGGTTTTCATGTTGCGATCCGGGTTACCGTAACGCCGTCGGCGCGGCAAATGATGATGGTCGTTCGGACGCCTCAGCCCAGCCGCTCTACGATCATCCGGCGGATCGCCTCCTGGCGACTGATCGATGGGTCTTCCCGTGCGATCCAGTCATCGAGCGCGGCGACGAGATCCCTGTCGAGCCGGATGCCGATCAGGATCTTCGCGCCGCCGCCTTCGCCCTCGATACGGGGCCAACCCACGGCGGAATGTCTCATGATACGCTGCCTCCTGTACAGGCCGGCCGATGACGAGGCCGGCATGGAGAGAACGATCGAAGCGCGCGAATTCATCCCCGTCCTGCGATCACGGCTTGCGTTGCGATGCTTCCCCGTTCCATGAGGGCCGCCGCGCCCCCTTGGCGAAATTGGTAGACGCACGGCACTTAAAATGCCGAGCCTTCGGGCGTCCCGGTTCGAGTCCGGGAGGGGGCACCAGGCGGATGGATCGGACGCGATTCGTCAGCGCCCGGCTTTCAGATGGCGATCGAAGAAGCGCGCGATCAGGCGATAGGCCTCGGCGGATTCGGGCATGTCCGGCCAGACGAAGAATGCGTGCGGCAGCCCGTCGAACAGATGCAGTTCGGACGATATGCCCGCAGCACTCAGCCTGCGGTGCGCGAGCGTCAGCGCGCTGGCCGCGAAATCACGGCTTCCCGCGAGCAGCAGCGTTGGCGGCATCGCGGCGACCGCCTCCTGCGACGTCATCGGATAGGCCAGCGGATCGCTCGCCGCTATTCCGGCGAGATAGGCGGTCGGGAGCGTATCGGGTAGCGGGCCGACCGGGGCTGGGCCCGATCCGGTGGTCGGGCCGGCCAGATAGGGGCCGTCGCCGCTATAGGGCGCGCCGGTTCCGCAAAAGGTTCCGATCGCGCCCGGCTTTGGGAGCCCCTGTTTGCGGATCCATGCGGTCGCCTGCGCGGTGATGATGCCGCCCGCCGAACAGCCATAGATGCCGATCGCGGCGGCACGGTGATCCTTGAGCAGCGCACGATAGACAGCCGTCACATCCTCCGACGCTGCCGGATAGCGGTTTTCCGGGGTCAGCCGGTAGTCGACGGTGACGACCTCGACCCCCATGACGGCGGCGATCGGAATCGCTTCCACCAATGCGCCACTGCCCGATCCCCACATGAAGGCGCCGCCATGGACATTGATCAGCACGCGCCCGCGCTGGCGGGAGGCGATGCCGCTTCGCGGCGTCACGATATGGACGGGAACGCCACCGATCTTCGCTTCCCGCTCGCTCGTCTGGAAATGCTGGCGCATCTCCGCCAGGCGATCGTCGTTGTAGCGCTGGAAAAAGGCGCGGGCCTTGGCGATATCGCCCTTGAAATCGGGGCTTCTCGCGGCGGCCATCCGCGCGAGGACCTGCCTGGCTTCGGCACTGAGCTGGCTGGATGGGGGCAGGGTGAAGGCCTGAACCTGCTGCGCGGCGGGATCCTGCGCGGCGGCCGGCACCGCGCAGAACAGGCTCGCGATCGTAACGGCTGATCTCATTCCTTGCCTTCTCCTGTCCATCTGTTCGAAGCGCGCAGCCTGATCCGATGGCTTCTTGCCCGTGGCCGGACGGTCGGATACGCGGTCATATGGTGCCGGGCCGCGATCCGGCATCGACATTGGGGAAAAGACGCATGGCGGACAATGGGCGCGTGACCATGGCGGATGTCGCCCGGATCGCGGGCGTTTCCAAGATCACGGTGTCGCGCGCGTTGAGCGGCAGCGAGCTGGTTCGCCCCGAAGTCCGCGATCGTATCCGCAAGGCCGCCGCGGCCGCGGGCTATCGGATCAACCTGGCCGCACGCGATCTTCGGCTGCGCCAGCGCCGGCGCGTCGCGGTGGTGATCGACATGTCCGCGACCGACGACCGGCCGATGTCGGATCCCTATCCGCTGGCGCTGCTGGGGGGCATCGTCCAGGAATGCGCCGTGGCGGGCTTCGCGGTGGTGTTGACCACCAGCGATCCGCGCATGAGCGCGGAAGTGCAGGATGCGAGCGGGATCATCGTGCTGGGGCAGGGCTCCCACCACCATGCCGTTCGCGCGCTTGCCGCGCACGATGTGCCGATGGTGGTGTGGGGCGCCGATGACGGCGTCGAATCCGCGCTCGGCGTGGTGGTGATCGGCGGCGACAACCGTCGGGGCGGCGAACTGGCGGCCGAACATATGCGCGCGCATGGCCGGCAATCGCTCATCTTCCTGGGAGACAGCAGCCATGCCGAGCTTGCCGGCCGGCTCGACGGGTTCAGGACCGGCATCGCCGAACATGGCGGGCGGCTGGTCGCCGCGCGGAGCAGCGGCTTCACGATCGAAAGCGGCGCCGCCGCCATGGCGTCGCTGATCGCGCAAGGCATTGCGTTCGACGGCGTGTTCGCCGGCAGCGATCTGGTCGCGATCGGTGCGATGCGGGCGATGCGCGAGCATGGCCTGTTGCCGGGCCGCGACGTTTCGGTGGTGGGATATGACGATTCGCCGGCCGCCGCGGCGCATGTGCCGCCGCTGACCAGCATCCGCCAGGACTGGACGGAGGGCGGGAGGCTGCTGGCATCGACGCTGCTCGCCAGCCTGGAGCCCGATACCGCCCCGCCGGTATCCGCCAGGATCGTTTCCGCCAGTCTTATCGGCCGCCAAACCTGAGCCCCTCCCTGAATCATTGCGGATGATATCGATATCAATTTTGCTTGGTATCGATATCATTTATCGCTAAGGCAAGTCCATTGCCGCTCCGACGGCGTGGAACAGGGGAGGAGAGTCGGTGCTCGCCGACGGTGATTCGACGATGACGCGCGCGCGACCGGGCGGCGATGCCGACGCCGGCTGGCTTCTGACCCTGTCCGACATTCCAGCCGACCGCGAACCCTGGGCTGAAACGCTTTGCGCGCTCTCGAACGGTGCGCTCGGCGTGCGCGGCGTGATCGAGGAATCACCGGCAGGCCGTGCCACGACCTTCCTGGCCGCGGTGTTCGAGCAGAACCCGATCCATTATCACGAGCAGCTCAAGGGGTTCGCGACCGGCACAGATACGCGCGTGCCGGTAGCGGACGGCACGGTTCTCGAATTGCTCGTCGACGGTGTCTCGATCGGATCGACGCTCTGGCCCTCCACCAGCGAGCGCGTGCTCGACCTGCGCACGGGTGTGTTGACGCGGCGAAGCGTGTGGGACAGCGCGTACGGCCGGATCGCCGTCACGTCCGAACGCGTGGTGCCGTTCGACACCGACGCGACGATCGCGACGCGATTGACGATCGAGGCTCTCGACCGGCCCGTCGCGATCGAAGTCCGTTCGCTGCTGTTGCCGTCGGTGGCGGGCGCGGCGCAGGGGGACGACCCGAGGATCGGCGCCGCGGGCGACGGGCAGGGGCTCGAAACGATCGTCCGCGATGCGGCGCGTGGCTTGCTCGTCCAGCGCACGCGCCGAAGCGGCATCGAGGTGGCGGCCGCGATCGCGCACGACGTGACGGACGAACCGCTCGATATCGCGGGTGGTGTCGGTACGCGGATGGTGGCGGAAACGGCGCCCGGGCACCCCTTCCGGTTTGAGAAAATGATCGCCTATCGCTGGCGGGGTGGCGATGCGGATCGTGATGCGCGCGGGGCTGTCGCGCGCGGGTTCACGGCGATCGTCGATACGCAGCGGGATGCGCTTTCCGCCTTCTGGCGCGATGCGGAGGTTGTGGTCGATGGCGACGACAGGGCGACGCTCGCGCTCAGGCTGAACATGTTCCACGTTTTTCAGGCCGCCAGCCGGACCGGCGAGGCCGGCGTCGCGGCCAAGGGCCTGACCGGCGAGGGCTATGAGGGCCATTGCTTCTGGGACAGCGAGATCTTCGTCCTGCCGATGCTGGCATGCACCGCCCCGCGGCTTGCCCGGGCGATGCTCGATTATCGTTTTTCGACGCTGGATGCCGCACGCGCCAATGCACGGACGCTCGATCTCGATGCCGGCGCGCTCTTCGCGTGGCGCACGATCGCGGGCCACGAATGTTCCGCCCATTATCCCAGCGGTTCGGCGCAATATCACATCAATGCAGACATCGCCTTTGCCGTCGGCCTTTATGATGCGGCGACCGGCGATCTGAATTTCCTCGCCGAGAAGGGCGCGGAACTGCTGATCGAGACCGCCCGGATCTGGCCGCTCCTGGGGCATGATGCGATCGACGGATCGGGCGAGTTCCGCATCCATGGCGTGACCGGGCCGGACGAATATACCGCGCTGATCGACAATAACTGGTACACCAACCGCATGGCGCAGGCGCATCTGCGCCTGGCAGCGAACAGCGTCGACAGGCTGCGCGCCGAACGGCCGGACGCATGGCGGGCGATCGCGGTGCGGTTGGCGGTGACGGACGAGGAAGTGGCGCGCTGGCGCATGATCGCCGATGCGATGCGCCTGCCTTACGATGAAACGCTCGATATCGACGCGCAGGACGACAGTTTCCTGTCCAAGCCGCGCTGGGATATCGCGGGAACGCCGCCGCGCAAATTCCCGCTGCTGCTCCATTACCACCCGATGACGCTTTATCGGCACCAGGTCGCGAAGCAGGCGGATCTTGTCCATGCCCTGATCCTGGCGGGCGACGATATCGATCGCGATCGCAAGCGCCGCGCCTTTGATCATTACGCATCGGTGACCGTCCATGATTCGACGCTGTCGGCCTGCGCATTCTCGATCCTGGCGAGCGAGGTGGGCCGTGGCGACGAGGCGATGCGCCATTTCCGTGAGGCGGCGTTCGTCGATCTCGAGGATCGGCACCGCAACACCCATCATGGCGCACATATGGCGGCGATGGCCGGCAGCTGGCAGGCCCTGGTCTGGGGTTTCGCCGGCTTTCGCCCGATCGGCGGCATCCCCCATTTCTTGCCTGTCCTGCCCGACGCATGGGATGGTTATGCGTTCACCCTGTCATGGCGCGGATCGCGTCTGCATGTCGAAGTGACGGCCGAAGGCTGCGGCTATTCGCTGACATCGGGGCCGGCGCTGACGCTGTTCCACGGCGATACCGGGATCATGCTCGCACCCGGCGAGCGCCGGTGGTTCGGCGTCACAGCACGATGAGGCAAGTGCCCCCCATCTCCGCGGTCCTGTTCGACCTGGACGGTGTGCTGACCGACACCGCCCACGCCCATTATGCGGCGTGGAAAAGACTGGCCGATGAACTGGGCGTGCCTTTCGACGAAGCGACGAACGAGGCGCTGAAGGGCGTCGATCGCATGGGATCGCTCGATCTGCTTCTTCGCCATGGCGGCCTTTCGGTCGATCCGGAAAGCCGCGACGCGCTGGCGAGCCGCAAGAACGGATGGTATCTCGACGCGATCCAGGCCTATGGCCCCGCCGATCTGTTCCCCGGCGCGCGCGAAGCGTTGTGCGCGGTACGTGATGCCGGTCTACGCAGCGCCCTGTGCTCGGCCAGCCGGAACGCGCCCGCGCTGATCGATCGCCTGGGCATCGCCGATCTGTTCGATATCGTCGTGGACCCGGCGTCTGTCCCGCACGGCAAGCCGGCGCCCGACATCTTCCTGGCCGCTGCCCGCCAGCTCGACCTGTCAGCGGACAGGTGTTTGGGCGTCGAGGACGCGCCGGCCGGTGTCGCGGCGATCCATGCCGCCGGCATGTTCGCGATCGGCATTGGCGATCCGCAGGTGCTTTCGGACGCGGATCGCGTCATTCCCTCCATCGCCGATTTCCGGCTGGAGGATTATCATGCCCGCTGAGATGGCGATACGCGCGCAACGCCGGCGGGTCGCGCTTGCGCTGATCCTCACCTACGCGAATTTCGCGATCCTGTTGAACAGCGTCGGCACCGTGATCCTTCAGGCCATGCTGAGCTTCGGCATCGCCAAGACCGAAGCCGCGATCCTCGAAGCCTTCAAGGATCTGCCGATCGCGATCGTTTCTCTCGCCGTCGCAGCGATATTGCCGCGGTTCGGTTATCGTCGCGCGATGATCGCGGGGCTGTGCCTGGTCGCGGCGGGTGCGCTGGCGATGCCGCTGATCCCATCGTTCGCCACGACCAAGCTGATGTTCCTGCTCACCGGGGTGGCGTTCGCGCTCGTCAAGACCTCGACCTATGCGACGATCGGGCTGGTGACAGACGACCGGCGTTCTCACGCCGCGCTCACCAACCTGATCGAAGGGCTGTTCATGGTTGGCGTGCTCGGCGGTTATTGGCTGTTCGCCGCCTTTATCGATCCCGCCGATCCGTCGGGGACGGGCTGGCTCGATGTCTATTGGATCCTCTTCGCCGTCGCGCTCGCCAATATGGCGCTGCTTGCGGCCAGCCCCTTCGACGAACGGGGTGCCGTCGATCCGGCGTCGTCGGGTCCGATCCAGGATATGCGGGCGATGATGGCGCTGGTCGCGCGCCCGGCGGTGTTCGTGTTCGTCTTCTCGGCATTCCTCTATGTGCTGATCGAGCAGGGCGTGGGCACCTGGCTGCCGACATTCAATGCCGAAGTGTTGCATCTGCCGACGGCGATGAGCGTGCAGGCGGCGAGCCTGTTCGCCGCGGCGCTCGCGCTCGGCCGGCTGGGCGCAGGTGGGCTGGTTCGCGTCGCCGGCGGGCTGCCGGTGCTGCTGGGGTGCATCGCGGGCATTCTGGCGGTTGTTCTGATCGTCATGCCGATCGCCGCGCGATCGTTGCCGAATCCGGACATGACATGGTTCAACGCGCCGCTCGCAACCTATGCGATGCCGCTGATCGGGCTGTTCCTGGCGCCGATCTATCCGACGATCAACTCGACGATCCTGTCGTCGCTGCCACGTGAACGGCATGCGGCGATGACCGGGCTGATCATCGTCTTTTCCGCGCTCGGCGGCACCACCGGCTCTCTGGTGACGGGCCGGGTATTCGCCGCGCTGGGTGGCGCTACCGCCTTTCAGCTCGTGGTCGTTCCCGCGCTGCTGCTCGGGCTGCTGCTGGTGCTGATGCATCGGATGCTGGGTGAAAGGCGGACCGCGCCGGCGGTCAGGGACTGATTTCGGGGCGAAGACACATGAAAACGAGATATGCAGGGAAAGGAAAACCACCGATGATTTTCAACATGCGCACAGTGTTGCTGGCCTCCGCGGCTTCAGTCCTGATGACGGCGCCGGCCTATGCCGAGGATGATGGCGCCGCCGGAGCCGGCCAGTCGCAACAGGCCGCCTCCACCGACGATCAGGGCGGCGATGACTCCGCCGCGAATGATATCGTTGTCACCGGTACGGCGCGGTCGAACGGCCTGCGCCGGCTGGATGCCGGCTTCTCGATCACGACCGTCACCGCCGAAGACCTGCAGCGCATCACGCCGCTGAGCACGGCGGACGTGCTCAAGACGGTGCCGGGTACCTATATCGAATCCTCGGGCGGCGTCGCGGGCCTGCGCGTCGGCGTGCGCGGTTTCCCGATGAACGGCGGTGGGCAATTCTCCACCGTCCAGCTCGACGGCACCACCTTGTTTCCGCCCAATACCCTGGGCTTCATCGAAAGCTTCAGCCTGTTCCGCGTCGACGACACCGTCGAACGCACGGAAGTGCTGCGTGGCGGCCCCAGCCCGATCTTCTCCAACGGCCAGCCGGGCATCACGCTCAACTTCATCCAGAAGAAGGGCAAGGACGTTCCGGAGGGAAGTGCGCGCGTCACGGTCGGCGCCGAAGGCCTTTATCGGTTCGACGGTTTCCTGGGCGGGAAGATCGGCGAAGGCTGGTACGCGACGGTCGGTGGTTTCTACCGCGTCAGCGACGGCCTGCGCGATACCCAGTTCCGCGCCGATGACGGCGGGCAGATCAGCGCGACGCTCACTCATCGCTTCGCGGACGGCGAGGTGACGGTGTGGGCGCGCCGCGTGAAGGACTCGAATGTCTTCTTCTCAGGGGCGCCGTTGCTGTCCTCCGCGAGCGGAAAACTGAGCGTTTATCCCTTCTTCGATCAGCGCAAGGATGCGCTGGCCGGCGAGGATACCCGTTTGCTGACCTTCCAGGTGACGCCGGGCGCCACGCCGGGAACGATCAACCGGGATTTCTCGGACGGGCGCACCATCAAGCTCACCCAGTTCGGCGGCAGCTTCGATTTCACGCCCGGCGATTGGCGCATCAGCAACAAGATCGGGTATCTGACGGGCACGGCGGATACGCGCGCGATCTTCACCAGCGCTGTTCCGACGACGCTCAGCGCCTATATCGCGGGGCGGGTGACCGCCATCAACGCGACCCCCGGGATCGTCGCGACCGCCGGTCTCGCGACCTCGGGCACGGCGCGCTTCACCTCCACCGGCGCCGCGATCACCGACGGCAGCCAGCCGGTGATCGTCGCCGGCTTCTGGTCGATCGACAAACATGTCGAAACCTTCACCAACGATCTGCGCATCAGCCGGACCTTCGGACAGCATAATTTCACCATCGGATCCTATTTCGCGACGCATTCGATCAGCGACCTCTGGTACCAGGGCAACAATGCGCTGCTGGCCTTCGAACCCAATGCCCGCCGTATCGATGTGGCGCTCGACAATGGCGCACAGATCACCCAGAACGGCTTCACGGGCTATGCCACCAACAATTTCAGCGACAGTTTCGACGGCACGAACATCGCCGGCTTCATCGCCGACGAATGGGAAGTGAGCGATGCGCTGCGCGTCGATGCCGGCGTGCGCGTGGAACATTACAAGACGAGTGGTTCGGTCGGGCTCGCCTCGAACGTCAATCTCGATAACAACCTGCTGACGGTCTACAACAATGCCGTGTCCGTGCTCACCGGGCAGACCCGCGCCTATGAATATTCGAAGACGCAGTTCTCCTACACGGCGGGCGCGAACTATTATATCACGCCGCGCCTCACCACCTTCGTGCGGATCAATTCCGGCTTCCGCTTCCCGACCTTCGACGAGATTTACGGCGGTTTCCGCACCGTGCAGAAGGTCAAGCAGTATGAGCTGGGCTTCAAGACTGCGCAGCGGTTCCTGGATGCGTCGCTGACGCTGTTCCGCAACGACTTCGAAGGGCAGACCTATTCGCAGCAGGTGGTGAACCCGACCACGGGCGCGATCACCACCGTGATCGCCGTCGCCGGATCGCGGACCTGGGGCGCCGAACTCGAAGGCGCGCTGCGGCCGACGCGCAACCTGGCGATCAACTTCAATGCCACCGCCTTCCGCGCGCGGTTCCGCGATATCGACGCCGGCGTCGCCAATGGCGTCCAGAACGGCTATCGGGTGCCGCGCCAGCCGAGCTTCCAGGCACGGATCGGGCCCAGCTACATGATCCCGTTCGATGGCGGCGATCTGACGCTGTTCGGCGCCTATACCCATGTCGGCGCGCGCTTCTCCGATATCCAGAACCTCCAGAAGCTGCCCGCCTATGACACGATCGATCTGGGCGCCGCGCTGAAGGTCGATCCGTTCGAACTGCAGGTGACGGTCAACAACCTCACCAACACGCTGGCGTTGACCGAGGGCAATGCGCGGATCATCGGCACCACCGGTGGATCGGTCATCGCGCGCTCCAACTTCGGACGCTCCTTCCAGGCGACGGCGGTGTATCGGTTCTGATCGCGAACGCCGGGCCGGTCGCGGCCCGGCGTCATGGAGAAGAAGGCATGGATATGAAGCGCAGGGATGTCCTGGGCCTTGGGGCGGGCGCGATGCTGGGCCTGGCTCAGGCGGGGCGGGGGCATGCGGCCGGCCTTGATCGTGCGCGCAGGCGCAATGTGCTGCTGGTGGTGAGCGACGATCAGGGGCTCGACCTTGGCAGCCTGGGCGTCGCGGTGAAGACGCCGCATCTCGATGCGCTGGCGGGAGAGGGCACGCGCTTCGACCATGGCTATGCCGCCGTATCGTCGTGCAGCCCGAGCCGGGCCACGCTCTATACCGGCCTCTACACCCACCAGAACGGCATGTACGGATTGGCGCATGACGTTCACAACCAGTCTCTGAAGGACGGTGTGGAAACCTTGCCCGCGCTGCTCAAGGCGTCGGGATATGCGACCGCGCTGGTCGGCAAGAAGCATGTCCGTCCGGATGCGGCCTTTCCCTATGATGCGGAGCTCGCGCCCGAGAAATCGGGCATCCGGGACGTCGCGCTGATCGCCGATGCGACCGAACAGTTCGTCCGCGCCGCCGGAGACAAGCCCTTCTTCGTCACCATCGGCTATAGCGATCCGCATCGCGCGCCCGTCAATTTCGGAAACGACCGACCCTGGCCCCGTGTCGAGGAGGTTCGTTACGATCCGGCGCGCGTGACGGTGCCGTCGCATCTGCCCGATCTGCCGCAGGTTCGCGCCGATCTTGCGCAATATTATGAATCGATCAGCCGCCTCGATCAGGGCGTCGGCATGTTGCGCGCCATGCTGGAAAAGACCGGGCATGGCGACGATACGCTGATCATCTTCCTGAGCGACAATGGCCGGCCCTTTCCGGGCGCCAAGACCAATCTCTACGATCCGGGGCTGCATCTGCCGCTGATCGTGCATGCGCCGGGCGCGGGGGGCGGGGCGGTGTGCGACGCGATGGTGAGCTGGATCGACATCGCGCCGACGATCCTGGCGTGGACGGGGGCGGCGGGGCCCAGGCAGCCGCTTCCCGGGCGCTCGCTGTTGCCGCTGCTGGGTCAGCGTGGCGCGCCCGGCTGGGATGAGATCTTCGCCAGCCACGAGTTCCACGAGATCAATCAATATTATCCGATGCGGGCGATCCGCACGCGCACGCGCAGCTATATCGAAAATCTCGCCTGGCAATTGCCCTATCCGGTCGCGGGCGACGTGGCAGGCTCCGAAAGCTGGAAGGCGATCGTGTCGGATCCCGGCATCCGGATCGGACGGCGCAGCCAGGCGGCCTATCTCCAGCGCCCGGCGCGCGAATTCTACGATCTTTCGCGCGACCGCGACGAGGTGGTCAACCTTGCCGAGCGGGCGGATCGGCGCGCCGAACGCGAGGCCCTGGCTTCGCGGCTGACCGCGTGGCGAGCCGCGACCCGGGATCCGTGGCTGGAAGGCCAAACCTCCCCGCATCAGCCGGAGCAGCATTGATCATCTGATCGCGGATTGCGCATGGCATCATGTCTGGATCGTTGCAGTCGGCCGGGCGTGCGCCTAGATATTCGATCCATGCAGCCGATCATCTCGATCTCGGATCTCACCAAGACTTACAAATCCGGCCACCAGGCGCTGAAGCGCGTGGATCTGGAGATTCGCAAAGGCGAGATCTTCGCCTTGCTTGGCCCCAATGGGGCCGGCAAGACCACGCTCATCAGCATCATCTGCGGGATCGTGCGGCCAAGTTCGGGCATGGTGACCGCCGATGGCCACGATATCGTGCGCGACTATCGCGCCGCGCGCACAAAGATCGGGCTGGTGCCGCAGGAACTGCACACCGACGCGTTCGAGACGGTGCTCGCCACCGTCAGCTTTTCGCGGGGGTTGTTCGGCAAGGCGCCGAACCCGGCCTATATCGAGAAGATCCTGCGCGACCTGTCGCTGTGGGACAAGCGCAAGTCCAAGATCATGGAATTGTCGGGCGGCATGAAGCGCCGCGTGATGATCGCCAAGGCGCTGAGCCACGAGCCCGAAATCCTGTTCCTCGACGAGCCGACCGCCGGCGTCGATGTTGAGCTCCGTCGCGACATGTGGGGGCTGGTCCACGAACTGCGCCAGAGCGGCGTCACCATCATCCTGACCACCCATTATATCGAGGAGGCCGAGGAAATGGCCGATCGGGTGGGGGTGATCAGCAAGGGCGAGCTGATCCTGGTCGAGGAAAAGACCGCGCTGATGAAGAAGCTCGGCAAGAAGACGCTGACGCTCAACCTGTCCGAACAGATGACCGCGTTGCCCGAGGGACTGGCGGACTGGACGCTGGAGCTCAAGGATGACGGGCACGAGCTCGAATATGTGTTCGACACGCATGACGAGCGCACGGGCATTCCGTCGCTGCTGCGGCGGATGAGCGACCTAGGCATCGGTTTCAAGGATCTCAACACACGCCAGAGCTCGCTGGAGGAAATCTTCGTGAGCCTCGTCCATGATGGCGCGGGGAGCAAGTGATGGCGTTCAATCTCCACAGCGTCTGGGCGATCTACAAGTTCGAGGTCGCGCGCTTCGGGCGAACAGTGCTGACCAGCCTGATCACGCCGGTCATCACCACCTCGCTCTATTTCATCGTGTTCGGATCGGCGATCGGATCGCGGATGACGGAGATCGGCGGCATTCCCTATGGCGCGTTCATCGTGCCGGGGCTGATGATGCTGACGATGTTCACGGAAAGCATCTTCAACGCCAGCTTCGGCATCTACATGCCCAAATGGTCCGGAACGATCTACGAATTGCTCTCCGCGCCGGTTTCTGCCTTCGAGACCGTCGTCGCCTATGTCGGCGCGGCGGCGACCAAATCGATCGTCATCGCCTCGATCATCTTCGCGACGGCGCACCTGTTCGTCGATGTACAGGTCGCGCATCCGCTGGCGATGATGGCGTTCATGCTGCTGATGGCGGTCACTTTCTGCTTGTTCGGCTTCATCCTCGGCATCTGGGCGCAGAGCTTCGAACAGCTTCAGGTCGTGCCGATGCTGGTGGTGATGCCGATGACATTCCTCGGCGGCGCCTTTTATTCGATCGACATGCTGCCTGCGGCGTGGCGTACGGTGACGCTCTTCAACCCCGTCGTCTATCTGATCAGCGGCTTTCGCTGGACGTTCTTCGGCAAGGGCGACGTCGCGATCGAGATCAGCCTGGCCGCGGTCTTTGCGTTCCTGCTGATCTGCCTGGCCGTGGTCGGCTGGATGTTCAGGACGGGATACCGGCTGAAGAATTGAGGGCGGCAGTCGGCCATGCCGCTGCGAAAACTCGATACAGGGCCCTCTCGATGCAGGGCCCTCTCGATGCAGGGCCCCCAGGTCGGCATTCGCGTGAAAGCGGGAGGCCTCGTCGCCCCTGGGTCAATCCGGCTTCTTTTTTCCGATGCTTCTTTTTTCCGATGCTTCGCGCAAAAGCTGGATCCCCGCACATGCGGGATGACGCAGGTCAGAGCGTCCCGACGAAACCACGCACGGACGCCTGTCCATCTGGTCCCGTTAGACGTTCAGGCGCTCGCGCATTTCCTTGCCCGGCTTGAAATAGGGGACGCGTTTCGCGTCGACGTCCACCGACTCGCCGGTACGCGGATTGCGGCCGACACGGGCCGTGCGCGCGCGCGTCGAAAAGGCGCCGAAGCCGCGAAGCTCGACGCGTCCGCCTTCCGCCAGGCGCGCGGTGATCTCGTCGAAGAACACATCGACGATGCGCTCCACATCCTTGACCGAAAGATCGGGATTTTCGTCGGCGAGCCGCTGGACGAGTTCTGATCGGATCATTCCCTAACCCCTAAACCACATTCGCAAGGCTTCGACCCATCCCGACAAGGGCCGCCCGCCCGAAAACCGGTAAACCACATCACCGGCTAACCTCGATTAACTTGCCCAAAAACGCTTCAAATCGCAAGTTTTTCCGCGTGGGACTTGGGGGCTTCCGTGCCGAAGCGGGATGATCGAAGCGATCAGCCGATTGGAAAGGCTGGCGAATTCCACTCTGCCTCAAAAATGGCCGTCGAAGGCCGATTGTCGTTTCGGCAGCGAATCGCTCCTCATTCGTGCCGAAGCGCGTCGATCGGATTGAGTTGCGCGGCCCGGCGCGCCGGAAAATAGCCGAACACCACACCGATCGCGGCTGAGAAAAGAACGGCAAGCAGGTTGATCTTCACGTCGAAGATGAAGGGCACCTGCATCAGCGGTGCGATCGCGATCGAGGCGATCAGCGCGATGAACATGCCGATCAATCCGCCCAGGCACGACAGCACGATCGCCTCGACCAGGAACTGAAGCAGCACTTCGCTGGCGACGGCGCCGATGGCGAGGCGGATGCCGATCTCGCGCGTGCGCTCTGTCACCGAAACCAGCATGATGTTCATGATGCCGATGCCGCCCACCAGCAGGGAGATCGCGGCCACCGCCGCGACGATCTGGGTCAGGATCGTCGTCGTGCCCGTCAGCGTGTCCGAGATCTGCTTGGTATCGAACACGTTGAAATTGTCCTGGTCGCCGGGCTTGATGCGACGCCGTTCGCGCATCAGCCCTTCCAGCGATGCCTGCACGACGGACGTATCATAGGCATCGTCGACGGCGACCATGATCAGCCCCAGGTCGCGATTGCCGGTGAAGCGTCGCTGGACGAACTTGATCGGCATCACCGCCACATCGTCCTGGTCCTGGCCGAAGCCGCCCTGGCCGCGTGTTGTCAGCACGCCGATCACCTGGCAACTGATGCCCTTGATCCGGAAGCGCTGACCGAGCGGATCGTCCTGCTTGAACAGGTTGCGCCTGAGCGTGCTGCCGATGATGCAGACCGGTTTTCCGGCTTCCTCCTCCTCGGGCATGAACAAGCGGCCCGATTCCAGCGCCCATTGCTGCGCTTCGAAATAGGAGGCGGTGGTGCCGTTGATCGTCGTCGACCAGTTATTGCCTTCGTAGATCGCGGTACCCGATGTCTGCGCCTGGGGCGCCACGGCGCGGACACCCGCGATCTGGTTGGCGATCGCGGTCACGTCCTCGGGCTTGAAATCGGGCGGTCGCGGCCCGCCGCCGCCACGGCCGAAGCCTTGGCCGGGGCGAAGCTGCAGGATGTTGGCACCCAGGCTTGCGATCTGTTCGCGAACCGCCGCGGTCGCGCCATTGCCCAATGTCGTCATGGTGACGACCGCCGCCACGCCGATGATGATGCCCAGGGTCGTCAGGAAGGAGCGCAGCTTGTGGCGCAGGATCGCGCGAAAGGCGAGGGTGACGGTGGTGCCGAGGATCATGACCGCTTTCCCTTTTCGATCCGTTCGACCAGCCCATCCTTGAAATGGACGATGGTGCGCGCGAAGGCCGCCATGTCGGGCTCGTGCGTCACCATCAACACGGTGATGCCGCTGTTGAGATTGAGGTCCGTCAGCAATTCCATGATCTCGACCGATCGCTCGCTGTCGAGATTGCCGGTCGGCTCGTCGGCCAGCAGCACGTCCGGGTGGGTAACGATCGCGCGCGCGATCGCGACGCGCTGCTGCTGCCCGCCCGACAGTTCGGCCGGGGTATGATCCCACCAGGGTTTCAGCCCGACCTTGTCGAGCGCGGCCATGCCCGCATCGTAGCGCGCCTTCTTGTCCTCGCCGCGATAGAGCAGGGGCAGTTCGACATTCTCGAGCGCGGTGGTGCGGCTGAGCAGGTTGAAGCCCTGGAAGACGAAACCCAGATAGCGGCGGCGCAGCAGCGCGCGCTGGTCGCGATCGAGCGATTCGACGCGGTGTCCCTTAAACTCGAAGGATCCCCCGCTCGGCACGTCCAGGCAGCCGAGGATGTTCATCGTCGTCGACTTGCCGGAACCCGAAGGGCCCATAACCGCGACGAAATCACCACGCTGGATGTCGAGATCGACGCCTTTCAGCGCCTGGAAGGCGGTCGGGCCGCTGCCATAGGTCTTGGTGACCCCGCGCAGGCGGATGATCGGATCATTGGCCATTGGGCGCGGCCGCTCCGCCGGACTGTTCGCGCTGGCGGCGTGGCTCCCGTTCGCCATTTGCGGGTGCCTCGACGCCGCCGCTGTCGCGTGGCGAGGTCGTGCTGGCGCCGGCCGGCGCACCGGCACCGGCGGTGCCCGATGACGGTACGGTCGCGGGCGCCGCGCCGTTGGCCGGGGCATCCCGGCCGCCGCGCTTGCCGCCGCCACGCCCTTCGCCATCGCCGCGATCCGCCTCCGGTGCCTGCTGCCCGGCTGCGAGCTGGCCGGTGATGACCTTCATCCCCTCCTTGAGGTCGCCGCCGGTGATGACCGTCCGGTTGCCGTCGCTGTCGCCGATGACGACGTTGATCGCCTTGGGCTTGCCGTCGTCGCCCACCACATAGACGGTCTGCCGGCTTCCGGCCCCGAAGCTGACTTCGCGCGTGGCACGATTGCCGAAGCGGCGGGGGCCGGGAACGATCTGGCTGGTGATGCCGCCGCGCTGGTTGCCGCCGGCCTGTTGCGGATTGAAGCGCAGTGCCGAATTGGGAACGAGCAGGACGTTCTGGAGCTGTTTGGTGACGATATCGGCGGTCGCTGTCATGCCCGGCCGCAACGTCTCGTCGGGATTCTGGACCGACAGGACGGCGGTATAGGCGACCACCGTGCCCGTGCTGGACGATGCCGCCGACGAAGAGGATGACGAACTGCTGCTGCTCGCGGCGTTGGAGCCGACATTGACGCGTGTGATCCGGCCGGGGAAGTGGCGGCCGGGGAAGGCGTCGACGGTGAAGGTCGCTTCCTGCCCGTCCTTGACCTGGCCGACATCGGCTTCGTCGACCGAAACCTCCACTTCCATCTGCTGCAGATTCTCGGCGATGGTGAACAGCACAGGCGCGTTGAACGATGCCGCCACCGTCTGGCCCGGCTCGATATCGCGCGACAGCACGACGCCGTTGACCGGGGAGACGATCCGGGCGCGGCTGAGATTGAACTGGGCTGAAGAAAGCTGCGCGCGCGAAACTTCGACCTGCGCCTCGGCCGAGCGCACCTGGGCCAGCGCCTGACGGAAATTGGCGCGCGCGGTGTCGAGCTCGGTCCTGGACGGCACCTTGCCGCCGGACAGCCTGAAAACCTCCTCCTGGCGGGCGAGCGTGGCGCGCGCCAGCGCTTCCTGCGCTTCCGCCTGGGCGACGCCGGCCTGCGACGCGGAAAGCTGCGAACGGCTCTGCGTCACCGCGTCGTTCAACCGTGCGGGATCGAGTATCGCGAGCAACTGGCCTTTGGTGACCCGGTCGTTCACGTCGACATAGACTTCGGTGATCAGGCCCGATTGCTCGGAGCCGACATCCACCTGATTGATCGGTTTCAGATTGCCTGTCGCGGAAACGGTGACGGTCAGATCGCCCTTGCGCGCCTCGCGGGTCGTATAATTGGGTTCCTCGCTGCCGCCGAAGCAGCGCGCGACCAGCAGCACGAGGATGACGAGCAGCGCCAGCGCGCCGCCGCGTACGGCCCATTTGCGCCAGGGCTTGCCCGGCTGGACTCCCAGGAAATCGTCGAGGCCGGCGGTGGTCGTGGTATCGTTCATCGGGCAATTCCGTCCATGCTTTGCCATCCGCCGCCAAGCGCGCGATAGAGTTGAACAACCGCCAGCGCCTTGTCGGCGCGGCTGGAGGCCAGACTGTTGCGGGCCGAAAGCAGGGATTGCTCGGTCTGCAGAAGCGTCTGGAAATCGGTGAGGCCGGCGCGATACTGGCTGCGCGCCAGGATCGCCGAGTTGTTCGCGGCATCGAGCGCCGTCGCGAATTCGCCCATGCGTGTGCCGGCCGAACCGAACGCGTTGATCCCGTTCTCGACATCCTCGAGGGAGGTCAGCACGGTCTGCTTGTACGAAGCGAAGGCGGCGTCCGCCGCCGCCTGTTGCGAGCGCACCGCCGCGCGCCGCCGCCCTCCATCGAACACCGATTGGGCGATGCTGGCGAAGAGCCCGCCGGTGACGGTATCGAACAGCCCGCCGAGCGAGAAGGCGTTGGTGCCGATATTGCCCGTGATCCGAAGCGAGGGCAGCAGATCCGCCTCGGCAACGCCGATCCGAGCGGTTGCGGCGGCGAGCGTGCGTTCCGCGGCCCGCACATCGGGGCGCTGGCGCAGCGTGTCGGCTGGAATGCCGGTCGCGATGGCGTCTGGCGCGGACGGGATCGGAGCGGTTGCCTCGAGCGCGGCGGTCGCGGCGCCCGGCGCCTCGCCGGTCAGCACGGCGATCCGGTTGAGAGCGCCGCGATACTGGACTTCGATGTTCGGGATCGACGCCGCCGTCCTGGCTCGCTGCGCGCGCGCCTGTTCCTGATCGAGCGACGAGACGAGTCCGGCCTGCACGCGCCAGCCGGCGATGTCGAGATTCTCGCTGTCGTTCGACAGGGTTTCGCGGGCGATGCGCAACTGCTCCTGCGCCAGGCGCGCCTGGATATAATTGGTCGCGACTTCGGCGACGATCGCGACGCGGACATTGGCGAGGTCATAACCCGCGCCCTCCGCATCGGCGCGCGCCGCCTCGATCGAACGGCCGATGCCGCCGAAGATGTCGACCTCCCACGCCGCGTCGCCGCCGAGCGAGAAACTGCTGCGATCGGTGCCAGGGCTGCTGAAATTGCGCCCCGCGCCGCTGGAGGCATCGAGTGTCGGCAACAGCCCGGCCCGCGCCTGCACCAGCGCTTCCCGCGCCTGCCGGAGCCGCGCCGTCGCATGGGCAAGGTCGAGATTGGCCGAAACCGCGCGTTCGACCAGCGCATCGAGCGTGGGGTCGCCCAATTGGGTCCACCAGGTCGCCATGGCTTCCGGCGACAACTGCGTGCCGCCGCCCTGGCTATAGTTCTGGGGAACCCCGAGCTCGGCGGGAGCCGCGGGCCGATAATCGGGCCCGGCCGCACATCCCGCGACCAGCGAGGCGAGGCTCAATGAAAGGATCAGCTTGCTGCGCACCCGTGGATAGACTCCGTTTCCGCCTGAACGGGAAATGAAATTCATGCGGCTTGCGTGCCGTCTTTCCTCTCTCTAGGTCCTGCCGCAACCTATTTTCCGCGCCAATCAGATTTGTGTCGCGAATTGTAACAGGAGCAGAATTGGCCATGAAGGCGTTCATTTTTCCGGGACAGGGCAGTCAGGCCGTCGGCATGGGCAAGGCGCTGGCCGATGCGAGTCCCGCTGCTCGAGAGGTGTTTCAGGAGGTCGACGAGGCGCTGGGGCAGAATCTGTTCCGGCTGATGACCGAAGGGCCCGAGGATCAGCTGACGCTCACCGAGAATGCGCAGCCCGCGATCATGGCGAACGCGATCGCCACCTTGCGCGTGCTCGAACGCGAAGGCGGCGTCCGCCTTGCCGACAAGGCCGATTTCGTCGCGGGGCACAGCCTGGGCGAATATAGCGCGCTGTGCGCCGCGGACGCGTTCGATCTCGCCACCACCGCGCGCCTGCTCAAGCTGCGCGGGCAGGCGATGCAGGCTGCCGTGCCGGTGGGCGAGGGCGCGATGGCCGCGCTGCTCGGCGCCGATATCGACAAGGGCCAGGCGCTTGCCGAAGCCGCGGCCGAAGGCGAGATCTGCACCGTCGCGAACGACAATGATCCCGGCCAGGTCGTGATCTCCGGCCACAAGGGTGCGATCGATCGCGCGGTGGCGCTGGTCAAGGATCACGGTATCAAGCGCGGCATCCTGCTGCCCGTTTCCGCGCCCTTCCATTGCCCGCTGATGCAGCCCGCCGCCGACGCGATGGCGGAAGCGCTGGCCAATGCCGCGATCCGTGCGCCGCTGGTTCCGGTGTTCGCGAACGTCACCGCCGCGCCGGCCGCCGATCCGGACACCATTCGCGGATTGCTGGTGGAGCAGGTGACGGGGCGCGTGCGCTGGCGCGAATCGGTGCTGGCGATGGAGGCCGCAGGCGTCGTTCAGTTCGTCGAATTCGGCGGCAAGGTGCTCGGCCCCATGGTCAAGCGCAGCGCCGCCCGCGAAGTCGAGGCTGCCAGCCTGGTTTCGATGGACGATATCGAGGCGCTGCTGAAAACGCTGTAAGGCCCTTGTCGAGCGCCATGCCGGCGAAAGCCGGCATCTCGAAGGGCACGCAAGATGCCGGCTTTCGCCGGCATGACGTGAAGGGAATGAAGTCATGTTCGATCTGACAGGGATGACCGCGCTGGTGACCGGCGCTTCGGGGGGAATCGGATCCGCGGTGGCCAGGGCTTTGGCGGCGCAGGGCGCGCGGCTGGCGTTGTCGGGCTCCAATGTCGAAAAACTGGAGGCGTTCCGCGCCGAACTGGGCGGCGACCATGTCGCGCTCGATTGCAACCTGGCCGATGGCGCGGCGGTCGACGGGCTTGTCCCACGCGCCGTCGAAGCGCTCGGTCAGCTCGATATCCTGGTCAACAATGCCGGCGTCACGCGCGACAATCTCGCGATGCGGATGAAGGACGAGGAATGGGACACGGTGATCCGCGTCAATCTGGAAGCTGCGTTCCGCCTTGCCCGTGCCGCCGCCAAGCCGATGATGAAGGCGCGGTTCGGCCGGATCGTCTCGATCACCTCGGTGGTCGGCGCGACCGGAAATCCGGGGCAGGCCAATTATGCGGCCTCCAAGGCCGGCCTTGTCGGCATGTCCAAGGCGCTGGCCCAGGAGCTCGCGAGCCGTGGCATCACCGTCAATTGCGTTGCGCCCGGCTTCATCCGCTCGGCGATGACCGATGTGCTGCCGGACGCGCAGAAAGAGGCTCTGCTCGGCCGGATTCCGGCGGGCAAGCTGGGCGAAGGCGACGATATCGGGGCCGCCGTGGTCTATCTCGCCAGCCGGGAAGCATCGTACGTCACCGGGCAGACGCTGCACGTCAATGGCGGGATGGCGATGCTCTGATCGGGCGATCGGGGTGCAAGGGAACAACAATCTTGCGCCCATTCCCCCGATATCGCTTTTTTTCTTTGGTTCTGCGGCGCAAAATTCCTTGTGAATTGGCGGCCCGCCCGAACCAGTTCCGTGGCCCTCTTGCCAGCGGCGCGACGGCACATTAGGTGCGTCGTGAAGCTGAACACCCATTAAGAAAAGGAAGACCTCATGAGCGAGACCGCCGACCGCGTGAAGAAGATCGTCGTCGAACATCTCGGCGTCGAGGCCGAGAAAGTGACCGAAGACGCGAGCTTCATCGACGATCTGGGCGCGGACAGCCTTGATATCGTCGAGCTCGTGATGGCCTTCGAGGAAGAATTCGGCGTCGAGATCCCCGATGACGCGGCCGAGAAGATCTCGACCGTCAAGGACGCGATCTCCTATATCGACGCCAACAAGGGCTGATCGGCTGGCCACTCGGCCGCCAAATGATATGGAAGCGGCTTCCCGACCCGGGTTCATCAGGGCCGGGGAGCCGTTTTGCGTTGGAATTTCTATCGGAGTGAGACTATGCGCCGCGTCGTCGTAACCGGACTTGGCCTCGTGACGCCGCTGGGGGCGGAAGTCGAAACCGTCTGGAGAAACCTGATCGCGGGCAAGTCCGGCGCAGGCCAGATCACGCGTTTCGACGCGACCGACTATGCCTGCCGGATCGCGTGCGAGGTGAAACCCGCCGATCATGAATATGGCTTCGATCCTGCCAAGCGTGTCGACCACAAGGTCCAGCGTCAGGTCGATCCCTTCATCGTCTATGGCATCGATGCGGCCGGCCAGGCCTATGAAGATGCCGGACTCGCCGATCTGACCGAAGCGCAGCGCTATCGGGCCGGCTGCTCGATCGGTTCGGGCATCGGCGGACTTCCGGGCATAGAGGAAGAATCGATCGTCCTGCACGAAAAGGGCCCGCGCCGCGTCAGCCCGCATTTCGTCCACGGCCGGCTGATCAACCTGATCACCGGACAGGTGCAGATCAAATACGGGCTGATGGGGCCGAACCACGCGGTCGTCACCGCCTGCTCGACCGGCGCGCATGCGATCGGCGATGCGGCGCGGATGATCGCGATGGACGATGCGGACATCATGCTCGCGGGTGGCGCCGAAGGCGCGCTTTGCCCGCTCGGCATTGCCGGTTTCGCGCAGGCCCGTGCGCTTTCGACCAATTTCAACGATGAGCCGACCCGCGCCAGCCGTCCCTGGGACAAGGATCGCGACGGTTTCGTGATGGGCGAGGGCGCGGGCATCGTCTGCCTCGAGGAATATGAGCACGCCAAGGCGCGCGGCGCGAAGATCTATGCCGAAGTGCTCGGCTACGGCCTGTCCGGCGACGCCTATCACGTGACGGCCCCGCATCCCGAGGGTTCGGGCGCCTATCGATCGATGGAGATGGCGATGCGCAAGTCCGGCCTGTCGCTCGCGGACATCGACTATATCAATGCGCACGGCACTTCGACGCCGCTTGGCGACGAACTTGAGCTCGGTGCGGTCAGGCGTCTGTTCGGCGCCGATATCGCCGGCCTGTCGATGAGCTCGACCAAGTCGGCGATCGGCCATCTGCTCGGCGGCGCCGGCGCAGTCGAATCGATCTTCGGCATCCTCGCGATCCGTGATCAGATCGTTCCGCCGACGCTCAATCTCGACAATCCCAGCGACGGCTGCGACGGCGTCGACCTCGTGCCGCATGTCGCGAAGGAACGGGCGGTGAAGGCGATCCTCAACAACAGCTTCGGCTTTGGCGGCACCAACGCCAGCCTGGTGATGCGGGCGGTCTGATCCGATGCGCAAGGCCGGCTGCCTCGGCCTGATCGTTGCCGCCGCTCTTGGGCTCTCGGCACTTTATGTGCTGCGGACCTGGGGCGGCCCCGGCCCGGCCGAGCAGAACATGACCGTCGTCATCAAGGACGGTTCTTCGCTGACCGGCGCGGCGCGGACGCTGGAACAGGCGGGCGCCATCCGTTCGGCCGACCTGTTCCTGACCTTCGCGAAGCTGCTGGGGGACGACGCGCCGATCCAGTCGGGCGAATATCGCATACCCAAGGGCATGAGCGCGTCAGACGTGCTCAAGATGCTTCAGGGCGGCAAGACGCTGCAGCGCTTCGTGACGGTGCCCGAAGGCATGCCTTCGATCCTCGTCCATGAAAAGCTGATGGCGGAGAAGCTGCTGACCGGGACGGTCGAAATACCCGCCGAAGGATCGGTGCTGCCCGATTCGTACAGTTTCGAACGCGGAGAACCGCGAGCCGCGGTGCTCAAGCGCATGCAGGCCGCGATGACGAAGAAGCTCGACGCGCTTTGGGCGGCGCGCAAGCCGACCAGTGCGGTTTCCAGCCCGCGCGAGGCGATCATCCTGGCGTCGATCGTCGAGAAGGAAACCGGCGTTCCGAGCGAGCGGCGCATGGTCGCTTCGGTCTACAGCAACCGCCTGCGCACCGGCATGAAGCTTCAGGCCGATCCGACGGTGATCTATCCGGTCACCAAGGGCAAGCCGCTGGGCCGGCGGATCCTGCGGTCCGAACTCAATGCCCAGAACGGCTACAACACCTATGCGATGGCGGGCCTCCCGGCGGGGCCGATCGCCAATCCCGGCGCCGAATCGATCGCGGCGGTGCTCGATCCCGAACAGAGCCGGGCGCTCTATTTCGTGGCGGACGGCAGCGGCGGCCATGTCTTCGCCGAGACGCTGTCGCAGCACAACGCCAATGTGCAGAAATGGTATGCGCTGCGTCGCGCCAAGGGCGAGATGTAACGATCTGCGGCCGTGCCGTGTTCGGGGTCAGCCGATCCAGCCCCTTGCGGCGGCGAAGCAGGTGAACCAGATCTGGATCACGCACATGGCGACGATGAACAGCGGGAAGCCGGCTGTTCCCCAGCCGAGCTTCTGGCCGCCGCGATAAGGGCCGAAAAACCAGCCGAACTGGATGACCACCGCGATCAGCGACACAACGAATGCCCATCGCGCCGCATCCATGCGTGCGGCGAGGAGCAGCGCACCGGCAAGTCCCGCGCCGACCGCAACGACATAGGCGAATTTGACCAGGCCGGGCTGCGCCGTCCACGCATCGCGTTGCGCGTCGGGCAAGGCGGCGAGCTTCTCGGGCGTGATGGTCAACTGGCTGTAACAGGCCCAGCAGCCCATCAGGCCCCACAGGATGAAGACGGCGACGACGATCCAGAACCATGTCGGCGCGGCCATGGCGGCTTCATTCATGGCATCCCCCTTTTTTCTCCCGGGGGAAGGCTGCGCCTAAACTGTCGTCAACGCAATATCGATCCCGCTAGTGGTCTGAGTGGATCGGACCTCCGTCAGAAGCGGATGCTTTTGTCGGATATGATCCACTAAAGGCGCAGCCCCGCATATTCGTCCAGGCCCACCGCCAGATTGAGATTCTGGACGGCAGCACCCCCCGCACCCTTGCCGAGATTGTCGAGCGCCGCGACGAGGCGGACCTGGCCCGCCGCTTCATTGGCGAAGACGAACAGTTCCAGGCGATCGGTTCCGGCCGTGCGTTCCAGCATCAGCAGCGACGGATCGTCACCCCGGTGCACCGAAACCAGGCGGCTGCCCGCATAGGCTTCCGCCAGCGCATCGCGCAGCGCGGCGGCACTCGGCGCATTCGCCATGGCGCGCAACTGCAACGGAACTTCGACGAGCATGCCGCGATACGTCCGCGCGACCGCCGGCATGAACAGCGGCGGATGGGCAAGGCCGCCCTGAACCTGCATTTCCGCGACATGCTTGTGCCCCAAGCCGAGGGCATAGATGCGGAACGCGGTGTCGGTCGCATCGGGCGCGCCGGCATCTTCGAAGGCGGCGATCATCGACTTGCCGCCACCCGAATAGCCGGACGTGGCGTTCACCGTGAACGGCCAGTCCCCCGGGATCAGGCCGGCACGCACCAGCGGCCGCACCAGCGCCAGGAAGCCGGTGGGATAGCAGCCGGGATTGGAGATGCGCCTGGCGCCCGACAGCTCCGTGCGGCGTTCCGGCTCGATCTCGGCAAAGCCATAGGCCCAGCCATCGGTGGTGCGATGCGCGGTCGAGGCGTCGATGACGCGCACGTCGGGATTCTCGATCAGCGACACCGCCTCGCGCGCCGCATCGTCGGGCAGGCAGAGGATCACCGCGTCTGCTTCGTTGAGCGCGCCGCGCCGGGCGGCCGCATCCTTGCGATCGGCATCGGACAGGACGATGACCGAAAGATCGTCGCGACCCGCCAGCCGTTCGCGGATTTCAAGGCCCGTCGTTCCCGCCGCACCGTCGATGAAGACGCGCGTCATGGCCGCCGCACCTGAGCCGCGGTGGTGCGCGCCTCGACATCCGCAAGCGGTTCGATGGTGACGTTGCCGCTATGCGCGGTCGCGTGGATCATGCGTTCTCCGTCGATCATCATCCCGACATGGCCGGGGAAAAAGGCCAGGTCGCCGCGCCGACGCGCTTCGCCCTCCGCCAATGGGGTTCCAGTCGCCGCCTGAAGGTCGCTGTCTCGCGGCAGAGGGATACCCGCCATGCCATAGGCGATCTGGACAAGCCCGGAGCAATCAATGCCGCGCACCGTGCGTCCGCCGAGAAGATAGGGAGCGCCCAGGAACAGCTCGGCCAAGGATACCGGATCGAAAACCGCGTCCGGGCCGGCAAGATCGTCGAGCGCGACGGCGCCGGCCGCACTGGTCAGAAGGTCGCCGTCGACGATGCCGTCGATCCGCGATCCCATGAAGAGTGTTTCACCGGCATCGGACCGCGCCTCGGGCACGGCGACGCGCCACGATCCTTCAAGGGGAGGCGCAAGCGCATCTTCCGGCACATAGCCGACATAATGGTCTGCCGCGCTATAACCCCATGCCCAGCCGCCGCTGATGTCCAGCACGTCGAATGATTCGCCGAAAATCAGTTCGGATATCTGCGCGCCGTGCTCACTCGCGCGATCGCGAACGGGCACGGACGGAACGGCGCAGCGTCGCGCCATCGGGCAGGCATAATGTGGGGCGAACAGGATACCGGCCAGCGCGATGTCGGCGATATCGCCGCGCACGGCATTGATCCGGCGGTCGAGGACGACGGATGGGCCGGTCAGGCCGAACCTGTCACACGGCTTCGCGTGGGCGCGCTCCGCTTGTGTTGTCGATGAGTTCACCGAAGCCTTCAAGAAATTCTGTCCCTTCACGCGTCTGCGCGACGAAGATGTTGCGGCGGTCCGCGTCATCGCGCTGGCGGCGCAAATAGCCGAGCGACCCCAGTTTATTCAAGGCGCGCGTCACAACGGGTTTCGAGACGTTGAGAATGCGCGCAAGTCCACGCACCGTATGTGGCCCCGGCTTTAGATAGACCACCAGCAAAAGCGCCATTTGTCGATTGGTCAGATCGGGTTCGCCTGAGCGGACATAGTCCGTCAGCGTCCTCATCCAGCTTGTCAGAATTGCTTCGTAAACCACGGAGCTGTCACCTCGCTCTGCCAGTCGCGCCGATCGGAACGGCTACGTCATGGCATAACGCGCTAGTGGCGCTGCGGTTTCAGGCTTGTCGCGCTTTTGTCGCAGGGTATCGCGAATATTGCGGTTTCCGCGGCCCTCGCGATCAGGCGTAGCGCGCCTTCAGCATCGCCCATGCGGCACGCAGCCCAAGCGCATCGCCACCCTTGGGGCGCCCGGGCTTTGTGGCGGGGCGCCAGGCGAAGGTGTCGAAATGCGCCCAGGGCGTTTCCTTCGGCACGAAACGCTCCAGGAACATCGCCGCCGTCACCGATCCCGCGAAGCCGCCATCGGGCGCGTTGTTCAGGTCGGCAATGTCCGATTTCAGCATATCGGCATAGCCGGGCCACAGCGGCAGGCGCCAAAGCGGATCGTCTTCGGCCATACCGGCGGAGAGCAAAGCATCGGCAAGCGTATCGTCATTGGCGAAGAGCGCGGGCAGATCGGGCCCGAGCGCGACGCGCGCGGCGCCCGTCAGCGTCGCGAAATCGACGATCAGGGCAGGGGACTGTTCCGATGCCCGCGCCAGTGCGTCGCCCAGGATCAATCGTCCCTCGGCATCGGTATTGGCGATCTCGACCGACAGGCCCTTGCGGCTGCGCAGCACGTCGCCGGGGCGGAAGGCGTTGCCCGATATCGCGTTCTCCACTGCGGGGATCAGCAGGTGAAGGCGCACGGGCAGGCGCTGTTCCATCACGAGTTGCGCCAGCGCCAGCGCATGCGCCGCGCCGCCCATATCCTTCTTCATCAGCCGCATGCCCGCACTGGGCTTGATATCCAGGCCGCCGCTGTCGAAACACACGCCCTTGCCGACGATCGCGACACGCGGATGCGCGGGATTGCCCCATTCCAGCTCGATCAGGCGGGGTGCGTGCGTCTTGTCCGCTGCCTTGCCGACAGCATGGACCATCGGATAACCGCTCTCGAGATCATGCCCCTTCACGACCGTGATCGTGGCGCCATGCGCCTTGGCCACCCCCTCGGTCGCATGCTGCAATTCGGCCGGCCCCAGGTCGGCGGCGGCGGTATTGACCAGATCGCGGACGAGCGCGGTGGCGGCCGCGATACGGACCGTCTCGGCGATCCGCGCCACGTCGCCGGTCAGCAGCACGCGCGGGCCCGTGTTCTTCTCGTCCTTGCGATAGCGGTCGAAACGGTATTGGCCGGTCAGCCAGCCGAGCATCGCCGGACCGGGCTCGCCATCAGCCAATCGATAATTCCCCTCGGGAAGCGTTTCGGCCAGCCGGGCGAGGCACCAGGGCGAAAGCGCGGCCACGTTCGCGACGATGCCGACCACCGACCAGTCTTCCGGCTTGTCTCCCGGCAGGATCGCACTGGCGAAGCCCGTGGGCTTCAGCCGCTGCGCCTCGATCGCCGCGCGATGGCGCGGTGGCTGCGCCTTCACCCAGTCCTCATAGCCCTTGGCATCGACGAGATGGATGGTGCGGGCGGGCTGCCCCTTGTCCGGCTGGATCAGCTTCGAAAGATCGCTCATGGCATTTCGCTAGCCCTTCAATGGACGGGGCTCAATCGACCTTGTCGACAAATCACCTACGAAACGATCCTGCCGATATCGGGCCGGACCGCGTATCGGGTGGAGATGTCGGAAATTAATCGAGCAGTTTCAATATTTTCGGCTCGTGGATATTGCATGTGGCGTCGAAACCGCCTTAAATCCACACTAGGCCGCGTGGGGGCGACCGAACAAGGGCAGTGATGGCACAGAAGCCGGATAAGGCACCCGAGCTTTCGGAGCAGCGTTTCGCGCTGCTCGTCAACGCCGTCACCGATTATGCGATCTACATGCTCGATCCACAGGGTATCGTCATTTCCTGGAATGCGGGCGCGCGTCGTTTCAAAGGATATGAAGCCGACGAGATTGTCGGCCTGAGCTTTTCCCGATTTTTCACGGCAGAGGATCGCGAAGCCGGCGTTCCGCAGCATGCGCTCGACATCGCGGCATCCGTCGGACGCTTCGAAAGCGAAGGTTGGCGCGTGCGCAAGGATGGAACACGTTTCTGGGCCAGCGCCGTTCTCGACGCCATCCGGGACGATTCGGGGCAATTGCTGGGCTTCGCGAAGATCACCCGCGACGTGACCGAGCGACGGGAGACCGAGCGCGCGCTTTTCGAAAGCGAACGGCAGTTCCGTCGTCTGGTTCAGGGCGTTCGCGACTATGCGATCTACATGCTCGATCCCGACGGGCGGGTGAGCAACTGGAACGCGGGCGCCGAACTGATCAAGGGATATGCGGCGGAGGAGATCGTCGGCGATCATTTCTCCCGCTTCTATACCGTCGAGGACCGGGCCGCGGGCGAGCCGGCACGCGCGCTGGCAACCGCGCTGGACACCGGAAAATACGAAGCGGAGGCATGGCGTGTCCGCAAGGACGGCACGCGTTTCTTCGCCCATGTCGTCATCGATCCCATTCGCGACGAAGCCGGCCGGCATATCGGCTTCGCGAAGATCACGCGCGACATCACCGAGCGACGCCAGGCGCAACAGGCGTTGACCGAAAGCCGGGAAAGCCTGTTCCAGGCGCAGAAGCTTCAGGCGCTCGGCGAGCTGACCGGCGGGATCGCCCATGATTTCAACAATCTGATGACGGTGATCCGGGGATCGGCCGAACTGCTCGCGAACGACGCCCTGCCGGCCGACAAACGCCGCCGTTATGTGGAGGCGATCATCGAAACCGCCGACCGGGCATCGACGTTGACCAGTCATTTGCTGGCCTTCGGTCGACGCCAGGCATTGAGGCCGGAGGTCATCGAACCCAATTTGCGGCTCGACGCCCTGGGTGAGATCCTCTCGCGAACACTCGGCGCATCGATCGACATTCATCTGTCGCTGTCGCCGGGGCTCTGGTCGATCGAGGTCGATTCGGCGCAACTCGAAACCGCGTTGCTCAATGCCGCTTTCAATGCACGCGATGAGATGCCGAAAGGCGGAAGTCTGACGCTGTCGACACGCAATCATATCGACACCGAACTTGGCGAATGCGTCTGCATCGACGTGACGGACACCGGCGACGGCATGGAGAGCGAGATCGCTTCGCGCGCGTTCGAACCCTTCTTCACCACCAAGCCGATCGGCAAGGGCACGGGGCTTGGCCTGTCGCAGATCCACGGTTTTGCGGCGCAATCGGGCGGACGGGCGACGATATCCTCGGCACCGGGGGAGGGGACAAGCGTCAGCCTGATCCTGCCGCGTACCCTTAAGGTTTCGCGTGCGCCGGTGGAGCGAAGCGACGTCGCGCCCACGGCATGCGGCAAAACTGTGCTCCTCGTCGAGGACAATGATCAGGTTCGATCGTTCGCGGAAGCTCTGCTCAAGGAGATCGGCTGCCGCGTCGTCGCGGCCGAATCGGCTGAAGTCGCGCTGCCGTTGTTGCAATCCTCGCCACCGGACCTGTTGTTCTCCGACATCGTCATGCCGGGTCGCAGCGGGATCGCGCTGGCGCGTGCGGCGCGCGAACTATGCCCCGATCTGCCTGTGCTGCTGGCCAGCGGCTACAGCGAGGAGATCATCGGGACGAGCGCGCCCGATTTCGATATGCTCCGCAAGCCTTACAGCTCGCACTCGCTCGCCAACGCTCTATCGAACGCGTTGGCCGGAAGCCTGCAGCGGCAGGACAGGAGCTGAATTCGGGCAGATCGCCGTCAGCGGAAGCGAAAATGACTGAGAAACGGCGCCAGGCGCCAGTCCAGGCCGGCTTCGACCAGCGGCGGCGGGGCGATCGCCGTCATCGCACGGAGCTGCGCGTCGCTGATGATCGTGGCCAGGAAAAGCTCGGCCGCCGCTTCGGGGCGGTCGATATCGGCACGTCCCTCGCGAGTCCACCGCGCGAAGATGTCCGCCATTTCCTGGACGACCGGAACATGGAAATCCTGATGGAAGGCGCGCGCGAATTCCGGATCGCGCATCGATTCGACGATGATGACGCGCATCAGTTCGATCACGCGCTGCTGCATCATATGTTCGTAGAGTTCGTGCGCGTAGCGCATCAGCAGCCCGGCGGTGCTCACCCCGGTATCGGCGGCATCCTCCATCCGGCATAGATCGATGCCGCTCTGGTGCTTCTGCCCTTCGACGACCGCGCGCAGCAGCCCCTGCTTGTTGCCGAACAGTTCATAGACCGTCGCCAGCGATCCGCCCGATCGCTCGATGATCGCGGCCAGGCTGGTCCGTTCATAGCCGCGCTCCAGGAACAGCGATTCGGCCGCCTCGATGATCGCCAGCCGCCGACCTTCGCGGCGGCTGTCGGCGGGCGAGGGCGCGGCAGCGTTCATGAAAATATCTGTTGGATCATGTTCGTCATTGACTGTAATGTACATTACACTAAAGCGCACGTCCATTCTTGTTGCGACGCAGCATCGTGTGGCGCGCTGACAGGGGAAGTATGATGAAGCGTTTTTTCCCGATCCGGATCGTGGCAGGCCTGCTTGCCGCGACAGTTCTCGCGTCTTGCGGACAGGAGGCGCCACCCGCGCCGCCACCGCCGCAGGTGACGACGGTCACGATCCAGCCCCAGTCGGTTCCCAACGTCATCGAGCTTCCCGGCCGTGTCCAGGCCTATCGGACGTCGGAAGTGCGTGCGCGGGTCGACGGCATCGTCCAGGCGCGTCTCTATGAAGAGGGGAGCGACGTCGCCGCCGGCAAGCCGCTCTTCCAGGTCGACCCGCGCGAGCTTCGCGCCGGCCTTAACGCGGTGCAGGCGCAACTCGCCCGCGCGCAGGCGACGGCCGCCAACGCACAGCAGGACGTGCAGCGCTATCAGGGGCTGATCGCGGACCAGGCGATCAGCAAGCAGGAATATGACGCGGCGGTCGCCCGACTGCGCACGGCCCAGGCCGACGTCGCTCAGGCGCGCGCTCAACTCGATTCCGCGAGGCTCAGCCTGGGTTACACAACGGTGACCGCGCCGATCTCCGGCCGCGTCGGCCGCGCCCAGGTGACCGAAGGCGCGTTGGTCAGCGCCGCGGGCGGCACGTTGCTCACGACGATCGAACAGATCGATCGCATCTATGTGAACTTCTCCCAGTCCAGCTCCGATCTTCTCGCGGTGCGCCGCGACATGTCTTCGGGCAAGCTCGCGCTTCCGGCGCTCGGCCGGGTGGAAGTGAAACTGGTGCTGGAGGACGGCAGTGTCTCGCCGCTCGTCGGCCACCTCGATTTCCTCGATCTTTCCATCAACGAACAGACCGGCACCGCCGCGCTCCGCGCCGAATTCGCCAATCCCGGTCAGCTTCTGCTGCCCGGCCAGTTCGTCCGTGCGCGGCTGGAGGCGGGCGTCAGGCCCAACGGCATCATGGTGCCGCAGCGCGCGGTGAAGGTCTCGACCGAGGGGGCGAGCGTGATCGTCGTCGGCGACAAGAATGTCGCGGTTGCGAGACCCGTGAAGCTCGGCGAACTCCAGGGCGACAAATGGGTGATCCGCGAAGGGCTGAAGGCGGGCGATCGCGTCATCGTCGACGGCTTGCAGAAGGTCACGCCGGGCCAGCCGGTCAATCCCGCCGCGCCCGCCAAGCCCGGCAAGCGCTGAGTCGGTTCGATGATGGCGCCCCGCTTCTTCATCGATCGCCCGGTCTTCGCCTGGGTGATCGCACTCGGCATCCTTCTCGCCGGCGTCATTGCGCTGCGCGGCCTGCCGATCGAACAATATCCGACCGTCGCGCCCCCGTCTCTGGCGATCAACGTGACCTATCCGGGCGCCGACGCGGCGACGCTGGAACAGAACGTCACGCAGGTGATCGAGCAGGAACTGAACGGCGTCGAGGGTTTCCTCTACATGGCGTCGACGTCCAATTCGAACGGCACCGCCACGATCACCATCACCTTCGATGCCGGCACCGACATCGATATCGCGCAGATGAACGTGCAGAACCGCCTGCGCCGCGTCGAGCAGCGTCTGCCGGAGGATGTCCGCCGCCAGGGCATCCAGGTGAACGAAGCCAATCCCGGCTTCCTGCTGATCGTCGCCATCACGTCGAAGAGCGGCGGCACGCCGACGCTTGAACTCGGCAATTTCGCGAGCACGCGGATCGTAGACGAGCTTCGCCGCGTCGAGGGCGTCGGCAATATCCAGGCCTTCTCGTCCGAATATGCGATGCGCATCTGGCTCGATCCGGCCAAGCTCGCCACCTATAATCTGTCGGCGGCGGAAGCGCTAGCGGCAGTGCAGGAACAGAATAGCCAGTCGCCCGGCGGCCAGCTCGGCGACCAGCCGATCGCACGCGGGACCGAGATCAACGCGACGATCAAGACGCAGAGCCGCTTCACCACGCCCGAACAGTTCGCGGCGATCATCCTGCGCGCCAATCCGGACGGATCGGCCGTCACCCTGGGGGATGTCGGCCGCGTCGAGCTCGGCGCGCAATCCTATCTGTTCGGCACCGAACTGAACGGCAAGCCGATGGCGGGCCTGGCGGTCCAGCTCACGTCCGGCTCCAACGCGCTGCAGGCGGCCGAAGGCGTCAAGGCGCGCATGGCGGAGCTCGAAAAGGGCTTCCCGCCCGACATCACCTGGTCGGTTCCCTACGACACCACGCCGTTCATCACCATTTCGGTGGAGGAGGTCGTCAAGACGCTGGTCGAGGCGATGGCGCTCGTCTTCCTCGTCATGTTCCTGTTCCTCCAGAATTTCCGGGCGACGATCATCCCGACGGTGGTGGTGCCGATCGCCCTGGCCGGCGCATGCCTTGGCCTCTGGATGTTCGGTTTCTCGATCAATGTGCTGACCCTGTTCGGCATGGTGCTGGCGATCGGCATCCTTGTCGACGACGCGATCGTCGTCATCGAGAATGTCGAACGCATCATGCGCGACGAAGGGCTCTCGCCCTATGACGCGACAGTGAAGGCGATGGGGCAGATCACCTCCGCCATCATCGGCATCACGCTGGTGCTGATCGCGGTGTTCATCCCGATGGCCTTCTTCCCCGGGTCGACAGGCGGCATCTACCGGCAATTCTCGGTCACGCTCGCGATCTCGATCGCATTCTCGGCGCTGCTTGCGCTGACGCTGACGCCCGCCTTGTGCGCGGCGCTGCTGAAGCCGCACGATCCAGACCATGCCGAATCCGCCAACCGGTTCCAGGCGGGGCTGAACCGCTTCTTCGGCCGCTTCAACGACTGGTTCGGCCGCACGACCGATCGCTATCAGGGGCGGGTCGGCAAGATCCTGTCCGCCCCGTTACGCTGGCTGGTCGTGTTCGTGGCGCTTGTCGGCATCACCTTCATCCTGTTCCAGCGCCTGCCCGGCGGCTTCCTGCCGCAGGAGGATCAGGGCTTCGTCATCACCGTGATCCAGGCGCCGCCCGGCGCCACGCGCGAACGCACCGACGTCGCGATCGGCGAGGCGAAGAAGTTCTTCGAAAGCCAGCCGCAGGTGAAGAACATGGTGTTCGTGCGCGGCTTCAGCTTCTTCGGCCAGGGCCAGAGCAATGCGATGGGCTTCATCTCGCTCCATCCATGGGACGAGCGCAAGGGCCAGGAGAACAGCGCCGACACGCTCGCCGGCAAGGCGCTCGGCGCGCTGATGCAGATCAAGGAGGCGATGGTCTTCACGCTCAACCCGCCGTCCATTCCCGAACTGGGTACGGCGAGCGGCTTCACCTTCAAGCTCGAGGATCGTGGCGGCAACGGTGCGGCGGCCTTGCTCCAGGCGCGCAACCAGATGCTGGGCATGGCGTCGCAGAGCCCGGTGCTCGCCGGCGTCAGGCCGGAAGGGCAGGAGGATGCGCCGCAGCTTCGTGTCGATATCGATCGGATCAAGGCACGCGCGCTCGGCCTGTCGGTGGGTGACGTCAACGCGACACTCGCGATCGCCTTCGGCAGTGCCTATGCCAACGACTTCACCCGCGACGGCCGCGTGCTGCGGGTGCTGCTTCAGGCCGATGCGGCCTATCGCATGACGCCGCAGGACGTGCTCGACCTCAAGGCACGCAATGCGCAGGGCGAGATGGTGCCCTTCGGCGCCTTCACCACCGTCGACTGGACCGCAGGGCCGCCACAGCTTCAGCGTTACAACGGCTATCCGGCCATGACGATCTCCGGCACCCCCGCGCCCGGCCGTTCGACCGGCGAGGCGATGGCTGAAATGGAGCGGCTGGCGAGCCAGCTTCCCGCAGGCTTCACGTTCGAATGGACGGGTATTTCCTACGAGGAGCAGCAATCGGCCGGCCAGATCGGGCTGTTGCTCGGGCTCTCGCTGGTCGTCGTCTTCCTGCTGCTCGCGGCGCTTTATGAAAGCTGGTCGGTGCCGATCTCGGTGCTGCTGGTGGTGCCGCTGGGCGTGCTCGGGGCGGTGCTCTTCTCGATGCTGCGCGGGCTCAACGCCGATATCTATTTCAATGTCGGCCTGATCACGATCATCGGCCTGGCCGCCAAGAATGCGATCCTGATCGTCGAATTCGCGATCGAGCAGGAAGCGGAAGGCAAATCGACGCTCGATGCGGTGATGGAGGCGGTGAAGCTTCGCCTGCGGCCGATCATCATGACCTCACTCGCCTTCATCCTCGGCATGGTGCCGCTGGTGATCGCGAGCGGCGCCGGGGCGGCCAGCCGCCGCGCCGTCGGCACCGGCGTGATGGGCGGAATGATCGCCGCGACGATCTTCGGCATCTTCTTCATTCCGCTCTTCTATCTGGCGGTTCGCCGCTGGATCTCGAAGCGCCGTCCCCCGGCGCCTAGCGAAAAAGGGCATCATGAGCCGGAGGCCGGTCATGCGTAAGATAGTTCCCGCCGCCGCTCTGGCGCTTCTGGCCGGCTGCAATCTCGCGCCGCCGCATGAACGGCCGGCATTGCCGACCGCCGGCGAATATCCGGCGGAATCGGCGGGTGGTTTGGCTCCCGGCCAACGCGCGACCGAGATCGGGTGGCGCGCCTTCTTCGCCGATCCGCAGCTTGAGGTACTGATCGGCCAGGCGCTGCAGCGCAATCGCGACCTTGCGGTCGCGGTCGCGCAGATCGAAGAGGCGCGCGGCCAGTATCGCATCCAGCGTGCGGACCAGTTGCCGACGCTCGCCACCACCGGCGATGCCACGCGCAGCCGAACGCCATTGGCCGCGGCCGGTATCCCCGGCGCAACGGGATCGATCACCCAGACCCGCTATTCGGTGGGCGTGGGCGTCACCGGCTTCGAGCTCGATTTCTGGGGACGGGTGCGCAACCTGTCCGAAGCCGCGCGTCGCCAGTATCTGGCGACGGTGGAGGCCGAACGCGCCTTCCGCCTTTCGCTCGTCCGCGATGTCGCCAGCACCTATCTGGCGCTACGCGAGGCCAGCGAACGGATCGCGCTGGCGGAAGCGACCGTGCAGAGCCGCCAGGAAGGACTGCGCATCGCCAAGCGGCGGCTTGATGCGGGTGTGACCTCCGCGCTGGATTATCGCCAGTCGGAAACCCTGCTGACCCAGGCCGAAACCGAACTGGCGGCGCTGCGGCTGACACGGTCGCAAAGCGAGAATTTCCTCGGTGTGCTGACCGGCGGGCCGGTGCCGGCGCCGCTGCCCGAAGCCTTGCCGCTCGCGCAGCAGACGCAATCGCCCGTGCTTGCCGCCGGGCTGCCGTCCGACCTGCTCGTCGCCCGGCCCGATATCGTGGCGGCCGAGGAAAGGCTGCGTGCCGCGCGCGCGAATATCGGCGCGGCTCGTGCCGCCTTCTTCCCGTCGATCTCGCTCACCGGATCGCTGGGCTTCGCCTCGGTCGATCTCGGCAATCTGCTTGGCAGCGATCATCTGAGCTGGAGCTTCGGCCCGTCGATCAAGCTGCCGATCTTCGATTTCGGACGCAACAAGGGCAATCTGACCGTCGCTGAGGCGCGCGAGAATATCGCGATCGCAACCTATGAGCGCACCGTGCAGGGCGCGTTCCGCGAGGTTGCCGACGCCCTGGCCGGCCGCCGCTATCTCGCGGAACAGGTGGCCGCGCAGGAGCGCGGCACCCTTGCCACGCGAAGGATCGCGGATCTGGCGCGCACACGCTACCGGGAGGGGGTTGCCGGTTATCTCGAAGTCCTCGATGCCGAACGCAACCTGTTCGCGGCGGAACAAGCGCTGATGCAGATCCGGCGCGCCCAGGCCGACAATCTGGTCACGCTTTACGTGGCGCTGGGCGGTGGACTGATCGAGTAGCTGATCCGCCATCATCCCGGCCAACGAAGTTTCCAAATGGAAAAATCGATCTTGACGGGGATGTGTGCAGCCCTAGCATCGACCGCGTTCCAGCGGGAGATGCGTGATGAATGACGGCCGGGCGACAGGCAAAAGGTGGCTTGCGAAAGGATTGGCGATCGCGGCGATCGCCGGTTCGTATCCGGCCGCCGCGCAACTTCCGCCTGAACCGGTTGCGGGGCGGCCGGCGCCCAGCCAGCCCGCGCGCGCGCAATCCCGATCGATGGTCGTTTCTCAATATGGCATCGTCGCGACCAGCCAGGTCGCGGCATCGCAGGCGGGCGCGGCGATCCTGGCGAAGGGCGGCAGCGCGGTCGATGCCGCGATCGCCGCAAATGCCGCGCTGGGCGTGATCGAGCCGATGATGAACGGCATCGGCGGAGACCTGTTCGCGATCGTCTATAACGCCAAGACGAAGCAGGTTTATGGATTGAACGCCAGCGGCTGGACGCCGGCCGGCCTCAGCCTTGAGGCGCTGAAGAAGCGCAAGATCGAGAAGCTTCGCGTGATCGATCAGGTGACCGTGCCGGGTACCGTCGCGGGGTGGGATATGATGGTGAAGCGCTGGGGCAAATTGCCGCTCGCGCAAAGCCTCGCCCCCGCGATCGCGCTGGCCGAAGATGGCTTCGGCGTTCCGGAGAACGACGCGCTCAACTGGAAGAACACCGGCATGCCCTTTGCGGGCGACCCCGCTTTCGCCAAAGCGTTTTTGCCCGGCGGGCAGGCGCCGGCGGTGGGCGATCTGGTGCGCAATCCCGATATGGCCGCATCGCTGCGGCGGATCGCGCAGTCCGGCCGCGACGGTTTCTATCGCGGCCCGACCGCCGATGCGATGCTGGCGCTGCAACGCAAACTCGGCGGCTTCATGACGGCGGAGGACCTGACCGCCTTCGAACCCGAATGGGTAACGCCGATCAGCACCGATTATCGCGGCTGGAAAGTCTATGAACTGCCGCCCAACGGCCAGGGTATCGCGGCGCTGTCGATGCTCAACATCATGGAGACCTTCCCGATCGGCGCATGGGGGCATAACAGCCAGCGCGCGCTGCATGCGATGATCGAAGCGAAGAAGCTCGCCTATGCCGATCTCCAGCAGTTCATCGGCGATCCGCGCGCCAGCGCGATCCCGGTCGAGGCGTTGCTCTCCAAGACGCTGGCGAAGCAGCGGGCCGCGACGATCGGCGAACGCGCCCAGTGCAATGTGCTGCCCTCGGACATCAAGGCGGTGCTGGCGAAACAATCGAGCGATACGACCTATCTGACCGTGGTCGACAAGGAGGGCAATCAGGTCTCGCTGATCCAGAGCGTCGCCAGCGCCTTTGGCGGCGGACTGGTTGCCGACGGCACCGGCTTCGCGCTCCACAATCGTGGCAAGAGCTTCGTGCTCGAACCCGGCCGCCCCAATTCGCTGCGCCCGCGCATGCGGCCGCTGCACACCATCATCCCCGCCTATATGGAGAAGGGCGATCGTCACATCGCGTTCGGCATCATGGGTGGCTTCAACCAGGCCCAGGCGCATGCGCAGTTCGTGTCGAACATCGTCGACTTCGGCATGAACATCCAGGGCGCGCTCGACGCCGCGCGCTTCACCAAGCTCGATTTCGACGGCTGCGGACTATGGATGGAGGACGGCGTGCCCGCCGAAACCGTCGCGGCGCTGAACGGGCAGGGGCATCAGATCAAGGTCTGGCCCCGCTATTTCGAAGGCATGGGGCGCGGCAACGCGGTTGAGACGCGCGACGGCAAGGCCGTTCATTACGGCGCGTCCGATCCGCGGACCGACGGTGCGGCGGTACCGGAACAACAGCCCTTCTGAGGTTGGAACATATCCGATGGAAGCGATCGCGCGGCGTGGCAGCACGCCGCGCGATTTCGCTTGCACGCGACACATAGTGATATAATTATGATATCATGATTCTTTGAATGAGCCGGCTCTTGCCGGATTTCGGGAGGGAAGGATGATGTCGATAATTGCACCTCTGGCGATGCTCGCCGCCGCCACGGTCGCGGCGCCGGCCCAGATGACGGTCGGCGAAGGGACGGGGACGCTGCACGGCACCCTGCTGTCGCCCGCCAAGGGGGGAACCGGGGGGCCGGCCGTACTGATCCTGGCGGGATCGGGCCCGACGGACCGGGACGGCAACAGTCCGCTCGGCGTAAGCGCCGCGCCCTACCGATTGCTCGCCGAGGCATTGTCGAGCGCCGGCATTCCCGCGCTGCGCGCCGACAAACGCGGTATCGCCGCCAGCGCGGCCGCGATGACATCGGAGGATGCGCTGCGCGTCCAGACCTATGCCGCCGATGCCCGCTCTTGGGCCAAGGCGTTGCGCGAGCGTACCGGGGCGCGCTGCGTCTGGCTGCTCGGCCATAGCGAAGGCACGCTGCATGCCCTGATCGCCGCGCAGGAAAGCGAAGGCCTTTGCGGCCTGATCCTCGTCTCGCCGGTCGGTCGGCCGCTCGGGGAGATATTGCGCGCGCAGTTCCGTTCGCTTCCGGCATTCGCGCCGATGCTTGATGAAGCGATGCGGATCCTTGCGGAACTGGAAGCAGGGCGGACGGTGCCGGGAGAGGGGATGAACCCCGCGCTCATGTCGATCTTCCGTCCCAGCGTGCAACCCTTTCTGATCTCGATGCTCGCGGCCGATCCACCCGCACTCGCCGCCGCCTATCATGGACCGATCCTGGTGGTGCAGGGCACCACCGATCTCCAGACCGCCGTCGCCGACGCCGAACGGCTCGGTCAGGCGCGCGGCGGCATCAAGGTCGCGCTGATCGAAGGCATGAACCATGTGCTGAAGATCGCGCCCGCCGATCCGGCCACCAACCTTGCCACCTATGCCAATCCGGATCTTCCCCTGGCGCCCGGCCTTGTCGATACGATCGTCGACTTCATCCGGGCGAACCAGGGCGCCGAGAAGGCCCGATAATCCGACAGGCGAGAGCGAGGCAACCCGCTCTCGCCCCTTTGCCGGCGCGGTTCAGCCTGTCGTTGCGTAGCGCGCTTCGACCAGGTCGAGTTCGCGGATCAGCTTGCGGGCGAGTTCGCTGCCGAGTTCCCGCTTGCGGACCATCCTGAAGATCTGCGTCCGTTCCGCCCTGAGCGCCGCAAGGCGCAGGCTCCGTTCGATCTCCTCCGATCGCCGCCCCAGGGCATTGCTTTCGGCATTGCCGGCGCGGCTTTCGATCCGCTGGCGATAGGCGTCCATGAGCCGGGCGGCGGCGGAGACGTAAAGGTCCGCATCGGCCCGCCCTTCAGCCAGGCTGTGCTGGACCTTCTCGATCTCGGCGATCGCCGCTTCGGCCGCCCGGATCCGGGTCGCGTCCTCGATCGCCTGCAGATCGTGCTCGGCGGGCATTTGCAGGCCGTTGAGGAGCCAGGGCAATCCGATACTGGCGACGATCAGCGATGTGATGATGACGCCCATCGCCAGGAAGATCGCGAGATCCCGTGCGGGGAAGGCCGATCCGTCATCCATCGCCAGCGGCAGGGTGAGGACGCCCGCCAGCGTGATCGCGCCGCGCACGCCGGCAAACGACATCGCCGCGACGATCCGCCAGTTCGGCGTCGTGCGCCATTGCCCGGCCCGGAACAGCGTCATCCGGAACGACAGCCAGACCCAGAGGAACCGCAGCCCCGCCAGTCCCAGATTGATCGCGACCACATAGATTGCGAGCCACCAGGGTTCGTGATGCCCGGTCATGCGCACCGTCTCCGCCGAGCTGGCGAGAATCTCGGGCAGTTGTTCGCCCAGCAGCACGAAGATGATCCCGTTCGCGGTGAACTGGATGACATCCCAGACGGTGTTGCGCCTGATCCGCGTCGTGGCTTCCAGCTCGCCGCGCGCCTCGACGAAGCCCATGGTCAGGCCCGCCGAAACCGCCGCGAGAATGCCCGAGCAGTGGAGATGTTCGGCGATGAGATAGGCGCCGAAGGGAATGAGCAGGCTGATCAGGATCTGCGATCCGCCCTCTTCGCCATAGCGGCGCGAAATCCATTGTTTCGTTCGTCCGACGATCCAGGTGACGCCGGCGCCCACGGCGATGCCGCCAAGTGCCACCCAGAGGAAGTTGAGCGCGGCATTCTGCACCGAGAACGCACCGGTCAATGCGGCGGCGATCGCGAAGCGCAGGCAGACCAGGCCGGACGCGTCGTTCAGCAGCGACTCGCCTTCCAGAATGTGCATCATGCGCTTGGGGATCGGCACACGCTGCGCGATCGCCGACACCGCGATGGGATCGGTGGGGGAAACGACCGCGGCCAGCGCGAAAGCGACGGCCAGCGGCATCGCGGGGATCATCCAATGGATGAAGAAACCCATGCCCACGACGGTGAATATGACCAGGCCGAGCGCGAGTTCGACGATGGTCTTGCCATCCTTGAACAACTCCTCGCGCGGGATGCGCCAGCCATCGAGGAACAGCAGCGGCGGCAGGAAAAGCAGGAAGAATATCTCGGGATCCAGCGTCACCCGCCAGTCGGCCGCCATGCCGATGATCGCGCCCAGCGCGATCTGGAACAGGGGGCGCGGCAACGGCAGGGGCACCATGCGCGAGAAGATGCCGCTCAGGATCACGGCGAGCAGCAGCAAAAGGACAATCGTGATGGTTTCCAAAAGTCTTCCTTGCAGTGTGACGGGGGTTCGCCCCGTCCTGACGAACCCGGACTGAAAGACCAAGCCTTTCCTGAGTATCCAGCCTCCATTTTTTTTGATGTACCGACCAACGGATCAGGCACTACGATCGCTGCTGCGAGCAGGGAGGTACAATGGCGGGATTCCCCGAAATGGGTTTCACCCGGCGCGGCATGTTCGCGCTGGGGCCGGTATCGATGGGCCTTGCCGCCGGCGTCGCGCAGGCCGCACCGGATCGTCCGGGATCGTCATGGATTCCGTCCGATGCCTTCCAGCGCGACCTGCCGCGCCTGATGCGCGTCGCGGCGCTGCCCGGATTGGCGATCGCGGTCGTCGATCGGGGGCAGCTTGCCTGGACGCGCGGCTTTGGCGTCAAGAACGCGGTCACCGGAGATCCGGTGAACGACGAGACGCTGTTCGAAGCGGCATCGATGACCAAGCCGGTTTTCGCCTATGTCGCGATGCGGCTGATCGAGGAGGGGCGGCTGGAACTCGATCGGCCGCTCGTCGATTATCGGCGGCCCGACTATCTCTCGGATGATCGGGCATTGTCGCTGATCACCGTACGCGACGTGCTTCGTCACAGCAGCGGCCTGCCCAATTGGGCGACCGGGCGGCTGGCGACGATCGCGAGACCCGGCAGCGCTTATCACTATTCCGGCGAAGCCTATGTGTGGCTGCAACTGATCGTCGAACAGGTATCGGGCATGGGGCTGGACGCGGCCATGCGCGCGAAGCTGTTCGATCCCGCGGGCATGAAGCGCAGCACCTTCGGCTGGACCGAAGCCATCGCGAAGGATGCGGTCTATGGGCATGACGACGAAGCGAGGCTTCCGGCGCAGCCGACGCGTGCGGCGGGCGATCGCCTGTTGCCGATCGCGAAGCGCTGGGGCCGTCCGATCGCGTCATGGACCTATGACGAGTCCGTGCGGGCCATGCGCGAAGCGGATCCCGCGACCCCGCCTTCGCCGCATGGCCTGCTGATCAACGCGGCGGGCGGCCTGCTTACGACCGTATCGGAATATGCGCGGTTCATGGCCTTGATGATGGATGGACGAAGCCGGGCCGGTTGGGAAATTTCGGACGCGAGCCGCCGCGCCATGCTGACGACCGAACTCGAGATCCGTGGCCCCGATTTCACGCGTGGTCTCGGCTGGCAGCTCGAGGCGTCGCCGGGGCGGCGGCTGTTCGAACATAGCGGCAGCAATTACGGGATATTCCGCACGCTCGGCGTCGGCGATGCGGCGTCGGGCCGCGCGATCGTGATCTTCACCAACGGCGCCAACGGCAATCTCCTCGCGCAACGGATCGTGCGAGAGGCGACCGGGCTCGAACTGCTCAAATTTATCGCGTGAGGCGTTATCCCAGGGCGGCGGTCGCTTCGATCTCGATCAGGAAATCGGGGAGCGCGAGCGCGGCGACGCCCAGAAAGGTGTTGGGTGCAGGGGTCGCCTCGCCGTAAAAGGCGCCGATCTCAGGCAACACCACGCCGAGCTTGTCGGGGCTGTGATTGACCACATAGGTGCGGAGGCGGACGATATCGGCCGGGGTCGCGCCGGCCTCCGCCAGCACCGTCTTCAGATTGGCGAGCGCCTGGCGGGTCTGCGCGGCGAGATCGTCGCCGCCGACGACGTTGCAATCCTTGTCCCAGGCGACTTGGCCGGCCAGATGCAGCGTGCGACCGTCCTCCTGCAGTGCGGCATGGGAAAAGCCGTAGCCGACCGCGTCGTACAGGCCGGCGGGATTGATCTTGCTGTTGGGCATTGTCTGTCTCCTGGAAGATGGTCAGTCGACGATCTCGAGCTGATGGCCGAAGGGGTCGAGCACATAGACGTTCTTCTTGCCCGCCAGCGGCCCGGCATCGATATGGATCGTCTCGAGCGGCGTGCAGCCATGCGCGGCGAGATAGGCGATCGCCTTGTCGACATCGTTGACCTTCAGCCCGAGATGGTGGCCGCCGCGATCGCAGTTGCGCGGCAGCGTCTGGCCGCGACCGTCGGGCTTGTCGTATTGGACGAGCTGGAAATTGAGATTGTCGGTGAGCTTGAGCATCGCCAGCGTCAACCTGGCCCCTTTGACGCCGACATGCGTCTCCATCCAGTCGCGCCCCTGTTCGTCGACGGGGATGTCGGCGGCATCCAGCGGTCCCATGCGGAACAGCTCCTCAGCACCGATCACGTCACGATAGAAGGCGATCGCGGCGTCCAGGTCCGGCACTGTCCAGGAGATATGATCGACCGACAGGAATTGGGGCTTTTCAGGGGCTCCACTCATGGCAAACTCCGATGGATGATCGCGCCAATGTGTCGGGCGGAATTGGCGCGCGCAACGCAACGATCCTGCAAATGTCGTTGCCTGAAACGCAAGGGATCAGCCGGATTCGGCAAGATCGCCGATCGCGACCGGCCGGGCCGGGAACCGCGCGGTGAAGCCCGGATCGTCGCCGCGTCCGACGTCGCCGAGCAGGCGCAGCAAGGCCGGCTCGCAATTGCGGCCCTGGCACGCACCCATGCCGCAGCGCGTGGCGAGCTTGATGGCATTGGCGGAGCCGCCCTGTTCGATCGCGCCGCATATCGTTTCGAACGAAACGTCTTCGCAGCGGCAGAGCAATGTTTCAGCATCGGGCCGAGGCAGGTGGCCGGTGGGGTCCGCGATGCTGTCGAGCATTGCGGCAAAGGCGCGATGGGTATCGAATGCATGGCGATGCGGCCGGGCCATCCGTTCCGCCTGCTCCGGCGCGAACAGCCCCAGATCGCGGGCAATGCCGATCCCGGCGATCGCTCCGCCGGCAGCGGCAGCGGCAGCGCCGGCGACACCCAGCGCCTCGCCCGCCACCGACAAACCCACAACCGAACTGCGCAGCCAATGATCATGCGCGCATGCCCAGCCGCCGGCGGGGCCGGCCTTATGCATCCGTGCTCCCGCCATGCGGGGCAGGGCCGATTGCGGCACGAAACCGTAACAGAGCCCGACCGTGTCGCAGGCGATCTCGCCCATGCCCGTCACCGCGCCCGTCACTCTGTCCATGCCGGATATTGCGTGGAGCGGCGCGCCGAACCGCACGGGCACGCCCGCGCGGCGGAGTGTCGCCATCGCCGATGCCGCTGCCGCGAGGTCGGGCGCGCGGCGTAGTGCGATCAACGGATGGCGCATCGCTGTCGCGATCATTCCGGCGCGCGGCTGTGCGAAGAGTATGGCGGCCACTTCGCCGCCCGCCCGAACGACCTGTTCCGCCACGATCAATTGCAGCGGGTGGGTGCCGGCAAGCAGGATCCGTTCGCCGGGGATGAATCGCTGGCTTTTGACGAAGGCCTGGATACCCCCTGCTGACATCACGCCGGGCAGCGTCCAGCCGGGCAGGGGGACGGCGAGGTCCTGGCAACCGGTGGCGACGAGCACATGCCGCGCGCGGATGCGGCTTATGCCGCCAGGGGTGGCGGCAAGCAGCGACAGGCCATCCATGGTCGGTGCGAGGTCGAGCACCGAACAGCCGCCGAGCCAGCGAATATCGTCGAGCGCCTCGAAACGCGCGAGCTGGTGTTTCAACCGGGCATAGCCGCGTCCGGCCAGCCAGCCGGGGACGGTGAAACTCGCGGGCGGTTGACGCAGGATCTGGCCGCCGGGGCGCGGTTGCTCGTCGATGACGGCGATATCGAGCCCCCGGCCCGCAAGATGCAGCGCCGCCGCCTGGCCGGCCGGACCGCCTCCGACGATCGCGACGTCGAGAATGTCAGCCATCGGTGCGGACCTCCAGCCCATCGGCCGCCTCGGTCAGGCAGGCGCGGATGCGCCGTCCGTCGGCGACGCGGGTGACCAGGCATTCGGAGCAACTGCCCATGTTGCAGAACAGCCCGCGCGCCACGCGGCGCGTGTCGTGCCGAAAGGCTGTGCGGTCAGCGGCGATCATCGCTGTGGCAAGCGTCTCGCCGGCGAACGCGGGCACAGGCGCGCCATCGACGATGACGGTGATCGCCGCGCCGCGCGTTTCGCCGGGGATGCGCGTGCCGCTCATCCCATGAACCCGTTGAGATGTTCGAACCGCGCGGGCGAGACGATGTCGAGAGCTTCGGACGGCCCGCCCGCCATCGCCGAGGCGACCAGTCGCGCGAAGGTGGGGCCGAGCGTGAAAGCCGATCCGCCCGCCGCAATCCACAGCCCCGGCATGCGCGGCACCTGCCCGACGATCGGCAATTGGTCGGCGGAAATCGCGGTGACGCCGGTCCAGCTCCGGATCAGGTTCAGCCGCGAAATCGCCGGGACGACGTCGATCGCGGCGCGCAGGTTTCCGGACAGCGAATCCGGGATCATCGTCGCGCGGCGCGACAGGTCGAAACCGCCGCCCGGCAATTGCGCCAGCCGCGACGGCCAGCCGCCGCCGATCAGCAGATTGCCGGCATGGGTCTGCTTGAGCGACAGCCGGCGCCCGACATGCTGGACGAGATGCGGCACCATCGGCGCGGTCCGCTCGGTGGCGTTCATCAGCAGCGCAACCGGGTAGAGTGGCATATGGAGATTGGCGAGCGTGCAGAGCGCAGCCGTCCAGGCGCCCGCCGCGATCAGCACCTGATCGGCATGCAGCGAAAAGCCGTTGCCTGCGATCGTGAAACCGCCGCCCGCCCGGCGGCCGATAGCATGAACCGCACTGTGCGTCCGGATCGTCGCACCGGCCGCGCGGGCGGCGGCCGCGAGCGCGGGAGTCACCGTACGGGGATCTGCATGGCCCTCATCGGCGCTGTGATTGGCGGCCAGAACTGAGGCGGACAGATAGGGGGCGATCGCGCGCGCCGCGTCGCCATCGATCGTGCGCACCTTCAACCCTTCACGCTGTTCGCGCGTGGCCTTGCGTTCCAGCAGCGCGACATGATCGGCCGTCTCCGCGACCATCAAGCCGCCGGCCATCGAGACATGAAGGTCCGCATTCAGCGCGGTTTCCAGTCCGCGCCAATCCTCGACGGCGATGCGGCTGAGCGCGACGATGCTGCTCGCCTGCTCCGCCAGCGCATCGCCATTCTCAAGGAAGCGGCGCTCGATCTGGAAATGCAGCGACCCGGCATTCTGGCCCGATGCGCCGGCATTGATGTCCGCCGCTTCGATCAACTCGACCGATGCGCCGGCGGTGGACAGGCGCCATGCGGTCGCGCAGCCGACCAGCCCGCCACCCACGATCGCCACGTCCACCCGTTTCATGAAACTCTAGATGCGCCCGAGTGCGACCAGAGTCTCCCTGATTCGATCCAGGTCCTCCGCCGAGACGTCCTGAAGCGGGGGGCGAACATGGCCGCCCGGAAGCCCCTGGGCGTTGAGCGCCGCCTTCAGGATCGCGGGTCCGGAACCGAAGCGCCCGACCAGATCCGACGTATACCATTCGTCGAGGATCACGCGATCCTTGCGGCCGCATTCGCGCGCCGCATCGATATCGCCGGCCCAGAGATGGTTGTAGAAGTCCGGGTGGATGCGCCCGAGTACGCCGCCGGCCCCCATCGTGCCGTCGCCGCCACGCGCCTGGAGCAGCGCCAGGCCGTGCTCGTCCATCGAATGGCCGAAGACGCGGACGCGTTCGTTCAGGGCGAAGAAGGTCTTCACGAACCGCCGCAGATCGCCGGTCGACTGCTTGATCGCGACGACATTCTCGAGATCGGCAAGTCGTTCGAGCAGATCGAGCGGCATGTCGATGCCCGTGCCCGGCGGCCAATTATAGACGCAGATCGGCAGCGGGGAGGCGTTGGAGATATCCGAATAGAAGCCCAGTATCTCGGCCGGAGACGGGCAGAAATAGGGCGGAGGCGTCACCATGATTCCGTCGAAGCCGCTCGAAGCGGCCTGTTCGGCCAGGTCGATCGCTTCCTTGGCGGTGAAGGCGCTGCAGCCGGCGAGCAGGTGAAGCTTGCCCGAAAGCTGGTTCCCCGCCGCATCGAACAGGCGCTTGCGCTCAGCCGCCGACATGCTCGGCCATTCGCCGGTGGTGCCGGCGATGAGCAGGCCGTGCATACCCTCGGCATGCAGCCATTCGAGCAATCCGCCCAAAGCGGCGAGATCGAGCTCGCGGGCTTCGTCGAACGGCGTGGTGATGGCGGGGATATAGCCGCGCCAGTCTACGCGCGATCTTTTGGTGGTCGAAATCGGCTTTCCCCCTTGCTTGCGACACGTGGCCCGATGGGACCCGAGCGCCTCGATACGGCAAGGTGCATTGGCAGCAAGGGCAACGAAAGACGAATTTGATTGCGAAATACGCAACACTGCCGCCATGATGAAATTGCAGCACAGGATGGAGCGGCACGCGCATGTGGGACAATGCACTTCACTATTTCTACGAAGCGGCGAGCCTGGGATCGATGCGGCTGGCGAGCGACAAGATCGGCGTCGCCGTTTCGTCGATCAGCCGGCAGATCGCGCAGCTCGAAACCGAGATGGGCATCGCGCTGATCGAACGGGGCCGCCGCTCGATACGGCTGACCGAGGCGGGGCAGCTCGCGTTCGAATATCACAAGAATCAGCTCTCCGACCGCGAGGCGCTGATGAACCAGCTTCAGGAACTGCGAGAGGTGAAGACCGGGCGCATCGACCTGGCGATCGGCGAGGGCTTTTTCGGCCCGCCCTTCACGCGGACGATCGATGGCTTCCAGCGCCGCAATCCAGGCATCTCGATCACGGTGACGAGTTGCCCCAGCTCCGAGATCGTCCGCATGGTGCTGGACGACGAAGCCCATATCGGCATGATCCTGCACACGACCAGCGAGCCCAAGATCCGCACGCGCACCGCAGTCGTCCAGCCGCTGGTGGTCCTCTGCGCGCCGCAGCATCCCGCGGCGGCGATGGACGCGCTCACCATCGCCGATTTGAAGGAGTTCGAGCTGTGCCTGCCGCCGCGCGGCTTTCGTATCCGCACTTCGCTCAATGATGCACAGAAACGGGCGCATGTCTGGCTGGAGCCGAGATTGGTGACGACCTCTATCCAGATGATGCGCGAAATCGCCAAGGCCGGACGGGCGCTCACCATCCTGCCGCGCATCTCGGTGCTGGCGGAACTCGAGGAAGGATCGCTGGTCGCCCGCCCACTGCTCGACGACGGGCTGGAACACAGCACGGTCAGTCTGATCCACCGGTTGGGCCGTCAATTGGAAGGCGCACCGGCCCGGCTGCTCGCCATCCTCGAAGCCAAGCTGAAGACCTGGGTGTAGGGGGGCGGGCTATTTGGATGGATCTGGCTATTCTTCGACGTCATTGCGAGCGCGGCGAAGCAATGACGTTCAGGTTTGCGCGATATGATTTTCATGCCCGAAAGCTTGGATTTTCGCCGGCCAGACCAGGCACACCGCCGCCGCCACAGCGGCATCGATCGCCATTGCGATCAGCCCATGGTCCCATTGCGGCAGAAGCTGGTTCCACAGCGCCTGCGCCTGGGGAAGCAGCAGCGCAAGATAGCCGGCGACGATGCCCGCGAAGATGCCGGCGGCATGCGCACGTTTCCACAGAAAGGCGAAATAGACGCCGGGTGCGAGCATGCCGATCGCGGCATAGGCCGACAGGCCGATCTCGACGAGCGATCTGGAGCCGCCCAGGGTGAGCCAGACCGCGATGCCCGCGAAGACGATCATCGCGCCGCGTGACACCAACAGGCTTGCGCGGTCGCTCATGCCCTGCCGCAGCGGCAGCACGACATTGCGGCTGAAGATCGATCCGGCGGTCAGCAGCAGCACCGATCCGGGCACCAGGGCAAGCAGGCAGGCGGTGCCGGCGAAGATGCCGATCGCCCAGGGCGGATAGCGATCCGCGACGAACTGGAGCAGCACGGCGTTGGTATCGCCGCCATCGGGCACCGTTCCGGCCAGCAGCGCCGCGAAGCCCATCAGGATGATGAAGAAATAGGAGAGCGAGTAGATCGGCTGCCAGATCGCGTTGCGCCGGATCGTCGCCTCGCTTCCGGCAGAGAAGCAAAGCTGGAACATGTGCGGCAGGATCCAGTTGCCGAGCGCGACGTTGAGCGCGGCGGTCATCAGCCAGGTTGTCGACATGCCCGCTTCGGGCTGGAGTCCTGGAAAACTGCCGATGCCTGGATGCGTGTCCTGCGCCAGCCGGTAGACGTCGAGCATCGACGATGCCCCCACCTTGCCCGCGACGGTCAGGCAGAGGCCGGCGACGACCAGCAGCATCAGCACGTCCTTCACCCCGGCCGCGAAGGCGGCGGAGCGCAGTCCGGCGAAATAGACGAAGGCGAGCATCACCGCGGCGGCGATCAGCGCCGCGGCGAGCGGGGAGACATCGGGCCCCAATGTCAGCCGTACGATCAGGCTCAGCGCGACGATCTGGATCTGGACATAGACGACCAGCGCCGCGATGCCGGCGATGCCGACGACGACGCCCAGCCAGGTCGCCTGGTAATGATCGGCGAAGAAATCGGCCTGGGTCACCAGCCCGCGCCGCCGCCCGGCATCCCAGATGCGCGGCATCAGCCAATAGCCCAGCGTCGCCGAGAGCGAGACCGAGGTGAAAGCGAGATAGGCGGGCGCGCCATGCGCCCAGGCGAAGCCCGAAATGCCGAGCACGGCGAAGGTCGTGTAGATTTCCCCGGCATTGAGGAACCAGAAGACGAGCACGCCGAAACGGCGCCCGCCGACCGCCCAGTCCGCCAGCGTGCGCGCCCTGGCCTGGCGTCGGCTGTAGAGCAACGCGCCGGCCATGGTGCCGAGCACGATCGAAAGCGTGAGTGCGAGGATCAAGGCACCTCCTCCGCGCCAGGCTGTTCTGGGCCGTCGAATTCGGGATGCCGTTTGTCGATGGCGAAGACGATCGCGATCACGATCGAGGCGAGGATGATCCCCGCCATCTGCCAGACCATGGGGAAGGGCAGGGAGAAGGGGCGCCACGCGACTTCGTTGACCAGCGGCACCATGCCCACCTGCCAGAGAAAGGGCAGCAGCAGCAGCCAGCGATGGCGCCGGGGGCGCTGTGCTGTCGGGGTCTGGGATATCACGAAAAATTCCTCATCTTCATGGAGCGGGCTCAGCCCTTGCCGCCGCCCGCCGCGATCCATTGCCGGATCTTGGCGTCCAGCACGTCCATCGGCAATGCGCCGGTGCCGATCGCCTGATGGTGGTAATCGCGCACGTCGAATGCCGCGCCCAGCTTCGCCTGCGCCTCCTCGCGGAGCTGGCGGAACTTCAGTTCGCCGATCTTGTAGGCGCAGGCCTGGCCGGGATAAGCGATGTACCGGTCGATCTCGACCGCTACGTCGCGCGGCGCCATCGAGGTATTGTCGAGCATATAGTCGATGGCGCGCTGCCGATCCCAGCGCATCGCATGGATGCCGGTATCGACCACCAGCCGCACCGCGCGCAGCATTTCCATGTCGAGATGGCCGAACAACTGCATCGGATCGCCGAACATGCCCAGTTCCGGGCCCAATGATTCGGCATAGAGCCCCCAGCCTTCCGAAAAGGCGGTGGACGATCCATAGCGCAGCAGCGGCGGCAGCTTTTCGGTCTCGCGCGCCAGCGTGATCTGGAAGTGATGGCCGGGAATGCCTTCGTGCAAGGTCAGCGTTTCGAGCGTCGGGATCGGCCGCGTGCCCAGCATCGACATGTTGAAGAACAATATGCCGGGCGAGACGCCGTCGGGCGGACCGGGGCGATAATAGCCGGTGCCGCGCTGGTCGCCGAGCGCGGGCAGCGGGCGAACCTCGAACGGCGCCTTCGGGCGTTCATGGAACAGCTTCGGAATGCCAGGCCAGATCTTCGCCTCGATCGCCTTGAAGCGGGCGAGGAGTTCGTCGGGGGTCCTGCAATAATATTTCGGGTCGGTGCGGACATGCTCGAAAAAGGCCTTCAGGTCGCCGCCGAAGCCGGTTTTCGCGCGTACCGCCTCCATGCCGGCGCGGATGCGCGCGACTTCCGACAGGCCCAGCGCATGGATGTCGGCGGCGGTGCGCCGGGTCGTCGTATGCCGCGCCAGATCCCAGTCATAGAGCGCCGCGCCATCCTTCATCGCCCACAGGCCCGGCGCTTCCGGCGCCCTGGGCAGATAGGTTTCGCGCAGATAGCGCTGCCAGAGGCGGTAACCCGGATAGACGCGGTCGGCGATCATTGCGCGATAGGCGGCGGTGAGATGATTCCGGTCGGCCGCCGCGATGGTTGCGGGCATGCGGCGCACGCCGGCGTAGAAGGGGCTATCCTCCACGGGCAGCGCCAGCATCGCGTCGACCTGCGCCAATATGTTGTTCACGATGATCCGGGGCTGGATATAGCCTTCGGCCAGGCCGCGCTTGAGCCAGGCGATCGTGCTTTCCAGATAGCCGGCGAAACCCGCGAGGCGTTTCAGTCCGTCCTCATAATCGCCGATATCGGCGAAGGGGGCCGCACCGCTCGAAACGAAGTCGGGAAACTCGACCTGAAGCCCGAAAGACGGATTGAGCGGTGCCTTGCGCTGGACGTCGAACAGACCCGTCTCGAACAGGTCGAGGGTCTGGCGCGTGCGATAGTCGAAAACGTCATAGGCGATCCGATCGATCGGGCCGAGCTTTTCGCGCGAGATTCCCGCCAGCTCCGCCAGATCTCGCCGCTTGTTGGCCTGAAGCGCGCGCGCATGATCGTCACTCAGCGGATCGACGAAAAGTGGGCCGACGCTCGCCTTGCCCTTGCGGACCGATCCCATGGGGTCGAGCGCGGCGTCCGCGGCTTCGCTGCGATCGAGCAGGGCGCGCAGCCGCGCCGCATCGTCAGCCGCCTGGGCGAATGCCGGAAAGGCGGGCGTCATCGCGGTCGCCGTCATCATCCCCAGCATATGCCGGCGGGAAACCCCGCTTCGCCCTTGGTTCATGGTTCGCCCCTTGTTTCTTCACCCGATGGTGTCGCGGTCCGGCGAGAATGCAACCGCCGCGATCCAGGCGGGCGTAGCGGCGAAGACATCGTCAGAGTGACGGTTTTTCGCCATTTTGCGCTTCCATCCTTGCTTTTTTCGGTGCAATTTTGAGTTTACGTTGCATTATACGCAAAGAATTTGCGTCGCATTGCACATTGTTTTCTCGCGCCTTTCCCGCAGTCTTGGAAAAGATACCGGTCCACACCGGAGGGAGGGTTCCGCAATGAGATTAAGGCACTGGGTCGTCGCGGTCGCGGCATCGTTCGGCATGGCGGGAAACACCGCCGCGCAGGAGGCGCCGGCCACCACCGCGCTGGTCGGGGCGACAGTGGTCGCGATCGACGGCGGCAAGCCGATCGAGGATGCCACGGTGATCGTCCAGGGCGATCGCATCCTCCAGGTCGGCCCTTCGGCGTCGGTCAGCGTGCCCGCCGGCGCGAAGGTCGTGCCGATGAAGGGCAAATGGCTGATCCCCGGCCTGATGAACATGCATGTTCATTTCGGGTTGAAGCTGCCGGGCGCTGCCGGCGCCGAACTGCTCGACGAACAGGACGGCGAGGAAGCGCTGCGCATGGCCGACAATGCACGCCGCAGCCTGCTCGCCGGCGTGACCACGGTTCGCCTGACCGCCGAGGATCACGGCATCGATTTCATGCTGAAGCGCGCGATCGCGAAGGGGCAGGCGATCGGCCCGCGCATCGAATCCGCAGGCGAACTGATCGTGCCGACAGGCGGCCATGGTTCGCTGGAGGCCGACGGACCGGCGGAGTTCTCCAAGGTCGTGCGCCAGCAGATCAAGCGCGGCGCGAGTTGGATCAAGATCGCGATCTCGGGCGGCATTTCGGACACGCATGGCAGCATCGCCGCCGCACCGATGACCGATGCGGAAATGTCCACGATCATCGAGGTGGCGCACCGCAACGGCGTGAAGGTGACGGCGCATAACGGGTCGTCGGAGGCCGCGCTACAGGCGCTGCGCTTCGGCATCGACTGTTTCGAGCACGGCTATCATCTGAACGACGAGGTGTTGACCAGGATGAAGGCGCAGGGCGTCTGGCTGGTGCCCACCATCGTGGTCAGCCAGCCCGGCGCCTATGAATTCTACAAGAAGATCGGATCACCCGACTGGTATCTCGATCGCGTCGCATCGACCGGCAAGGATCATTGGGCGGTGCTGCAAAAGGCGATCCAAATGGGCGTGAACGTGGCGCTGGGCACCGACCAGTTTCCCTTCGAGCCCAATGGCGGCACCACCGCCACGGTCGCGGAGGCCGAGCTTTACGTGAAGGCGGGCATGACGCCGCTTCAGGCGTTGCAGGCCGCGACGATCCAGCCCGCGAAGATGCTGGGCATCGACAAGCAGGTCGGCCGCATCGTGCCCGGCCAATATGCCGATATCGTCGCGGTCTCGGCGGATCCGGTGCGCGACATCGCGGCGCTGCGCACGATCGGTTTCGTGATGAAGGGGGGCGCGATCCATCGCAACGATAGCGATCCCGCGACGATCGCGCGATGAGCGGGAAGGAGAGACGCGGAATGAAACATGCCCTGCTCGCCGCCGCTACGATCGCTCTGCTGTCCACGGCATCCGCTCATGCCGAAACCGTCGCGCTTGTCGGCGGCAATATCGTCGATCTGGCGGGCAAGGCGCCGCTGCACGATGCGGTCGTCCTGATCGATGGCGAGCGCATCACGGCGATCGGCCCGGCTGCGAGCACACCCGTGCCGGCCGGGGCGACGGTCGTGCCGATGCACGGCAAATGGCTGATCCCGGGCCTGATGAACATGCATGTGCATCTGGCGCTCAATCTGCCGGGTGCGGCGCGCATCCACAACGAAACGCCGGATTCCATGGCGCTGCGTACGCTCGACAATGCGCGGAAATCGCTCTGGTCGGGCGTCACGACGATCCGCCTGACCGGATCGGACGCCGGCGTCGACTTCACGGTCAAGAAGGCGATCGACGCGGGCATGTTCGACGGGCCGCGCATCCATACGGCCGGATCGTCGATCGTCGCGACCGGCGGGCACGGCAAGACCGAGGTCGATGGTCCGGCCGCATTCGCCAAGGCGGTGCGCGAACAGGTGAAGCGCGGCGCCACCTGGATCAAGATCGGTATATCCGGCGGCATATCGGACACGCATGGAGATATCGGCGCATCGCCCTTCACCGATGACGAACTCAAGACCGCGATCGAGGTGGCGCATCGCAACGGCGTGAAGGTGACCGGCCATACCGGTTCGCCGATCGCATCCGATGCCGCGATCGATGCGGGCATCGATTGTTTCGAGCATGGCTATTTCCTGACGCCGACAGTGTTGGGCAAGATGAAGGCCAGGGGCGTCTGGTATGTGCCGACCATCGTCGTCAGCCAGAGCGGCGCACGCGCCTTTTATGCCAAGATCGGATCGCCCGACTGGTATCTGGCGCGCGTCGATTCGGTGGGCAAGGCGCATTTCAGATCCTTGCGCGATGCGATCTCGGCCGGCGTCAGCATTGCGCTGGGCACCGATCAATATCCCTGGGAACCGAATGAAGGCACCACCGCCACCATCCGCGAAGCCGAGCTTTATGTCGATGCGGGCATGACGGCGGCACAGGCGTTGCGCGCCGCCACGATCGAGCCGGCACGGATGCTCGGCGTCGACAAGGAGGTGGGGCAGCTCAAGCCCGGCTATTATGCCGATATCGTCGCGGTCGACGCCGATCCCGCCCGGGATATCCGCGCGTTGCGCACCATCGGTTTCGTCATGAAGGGCGGCAAGACGATCCGTAACGATGCGAGTGTTCCGTCGGGCGCAAAGATCGATCGGTGATTTCGGTTATTTTGCGTTCAACGCAATGAATGTGAGTTTGTAATGTCGTTGCAACAACGATGCAACTGACGGACACTCATTTCCGCAACGAAGGGACATGAAGCCCTTCGAAAGATCAGATCAGGGGGGTCCATAGAATGAAGAAACCGATCCTGGCTTGCGCGCTGGCCGCCGCCTTCGGCTTCGCCACCGCATCGCCCGCGATTGCCGAGCGCCCGGCCACCGACATGCTGTCGCAGATGTTCCTGTGGTGGAACCAGGCCTTCAAGACGCCCGGCGCCTATACGGCCAAGAATTTCTCCAAATTCTTCACCCCCGATGCGACCCTGGTTCTGGAGGGCCGGACGGTGATCAGGGGCGTCGACCAATGGGCGACGCACTTCCAGAAGATCCAGGCTGGCGGCGGCGATGTCGAGATCGTCGTGCCGTTCAAGGAAGTCTTCGAAAAGGACGGCATGATCTACAATTATCATGTCATCCGTTCGCGCCGCGGCGGCAACACCGGCTGTTCGCTCGCGGCCGGACATGCGGTGCTGAGGGACGGCAAGATCGCCTCCATCGTTCTCGTGCGCAGCGAACTGGACCCGAAGAAAGGGCCGCTCGACCCGCAATGCTGGACGAAATGACCGCCTGAGCGCGGCCGCACCGGAGAGGTTTGGGAAACATCGAGCCGATGGCATGGCCACCGGCTGACGAGGGGGTTTTGACATGAAGAACGAGACAATCGGACGATACCGGCGCAGTCAGTTCGTGGGCTGTTCCGCGTTCGCCGCACTCGCGGCGGCGATCATGGCCACGCCCGCCATGGCGCAGGAACGCCCGGCGGGCGAGGCCGCGGCTCCGGCCGGCGACGATATCATCGTGACCGCGCAGCGCCGCGAGCAGAGCCTGCAGGACGTGCCGATCGCGATCACCGCGGTGACCGCCGAAACGCTGCGCGACCAGAATGTGCAGAGCGTCGAGGATTATTTCGCGCTGACCCCCAATGTGAGTTTCCAGAGCAACGGTTCGCGCGACCGCAAGGACCTGTCGATCCGCGGCATTTCCAACCAGCTCAACCCCTATGCCGACGTCCGCCAGGCGACCTATGCCTTTTATATCGACGAGTTCAACGTCGCGGCGGGCACCAGCAATCCGCAGATCGTCGACCTCGAGCGGATCGAGGTGCTGCGCGGACCGCAGGGCACCTATTTCGGCCGCAACTCGGTGGGCGGCGCGATCAACGTGATCACCAAGAAGCCGGTCAACCGGTTCGAAGGCAGCGTCGAGCTCGGCTATGCGAGCTATGAGACCTTCCGGGGCGAAGGCGTGATCAACGTGCCCGTGATCGATGGCCTGCTCGCCATCCGCGCATCCGGCAAATACGAGAAATCCGACGGATATATCAAGAACATCAATCCGGTCGGCGGCGGCAATGACAGCGAATATTATACCTATCGCATCCAGGGCAGGCTGACGCCGACGCCCAATCTGACGCTCGACGTCACCTATAATTATTCCGACGAGACCTTGGGCATGCGCAACGGCGTGCCGACCGGCTTCGTCACCTCCACCTGGGCGTCGGTCTATTATGGCAAGACCTCGGGCATGATCGGCAATCCCGATGGTGTCGGCTTCTTCCCGACCAACGACAATCGCGTGAACTTCAACCGTCCGCAGCAGGTGGGCAGCACCTTCGAATATCTGAGCGGCCGTGCGGTCTGGGATATCGGCACGGTTTCGGTGACCGGCGTGCTCGGCAAGCTCAAATCGACCTTGTTCAACTATGGCGATGTCGATGGCGGCAGCCGCGACTATTTCTACGAAGACCTGCTGCTCAAGCGCGAATCCACGAGCGGCGAACTGCGCGTCCAGTCCACCGGCAAGAATTTCCTCGACTGGAGCGTGGGGATTTCGGCGGGTCGCGACACCGGCGTTTCCGATCAGTCGACCTATCACGGTGCCGACAGCCCGATCTGCCCGGCGGCACAAGCCGGCAATTGTTCGGGGCTTGAAGTGACGGGCGCCGACGGCAAGAGCTCGTCCGATTATTGGGCGGTGTTCGGCCAGGGCACCTTCAACTTCACCGATGCCTTCGCCGCGACCGTCGGTCTGCGTTACTCGCGCGAGACCACCAAGAACAATTCGGTCACGCGCTCCAACACCATCCTGACCGGGGTCAACAACCGCATCGCGAAGTTCGACGACGTCTCGCCGAAGCTGACCCTCAGCTACAAGATGAATCCCGACTGGATGATCTTCGCGACCGCGTCGCGAGGCTTCAAGTCCGGTGGCACGCAGACCAGCAACAACGTCAATCTTCTCAATGAGTTCAAGCCAGAGACTCTGTGGGATTACGAGCTTGGCACCAAGTTCGACCTGCTCGACGGCAAGCTGCGCGTCGACATCACCGGTTTCTATATGGACTGGAAGGACGTCCAGCAGACCATCCGCTTCCAATATATCGATCCGATCACCGGGCTGCTGCGCGGTGTGAGCGGCATCGCCAACGCGGCGGCGGCTGAAAGCTATGGCGTGGAGGCGAGCTTCGATGCGCGCATCACGCCGCAGTTCAAGCTCAGCGGCCAGGTCGGCTACAACAAGACGCGCTTCAAGGACTATCCCAACGCGCTGATCGACGGCGTGGTCATCGACGTGACGGGCAAGGCGCTGGTCAACGCCCCCAAATGGTCGCTGGGTGCGCAGGCCCAGTATAATGTGCCGATCAGCGACGGGTTCGAAGGCTTCGTGCGGGCGGAATGGAATTTCCGCGACGCGATGATCTCGAACCCCTATGCCTATCGCTATCCGGTCTATCCCTTCATTTCGCCCAGCTATCACAATGTGAACCTGCGCGCGGGTGTCGAGACCGACGCGTTCCGCGCTGTCGTCTATGTCGAGAATCTGTTCGACGCGAAATATTTTGCCAATGCCTATGAGAAGGCGTTCTACAGCGGCGTTCAGGTCGAGCCGTCCTATCGCAGCTTCGGCGTCAGCGTGGGTTATAAATTCTGATTGCCGGGCGGCCCGAAACCGGGCCGCCCTCGATACCGAAACAGTGGAGAGCGTCATGGATCGCCGTCGGTTTCTCGAAGGGACGGCGGCGACCGTTCTGTTGGGCGTTTCAGGCCAGGCGGGGCAGGCCGCCGCGCCGGGATCGGCGGACAAGGCGCTGGCGGCGTTGCTCCAGCGGCATAGCGAGGCCTATCTTCGTCGGTCGCCGGAAGAAGCGACCGCCAATGATTTCGATACCGGCGCCAATGCCGCGCTACGCAGCCGGCTCGACGACCGCTCGCTTGCAGCGCGATCGGGCGATCGCGCTGCGATCCGGGCGGCGCTGAAGGATCTGGGCGGCGTCGACGCGCCGGCGCTTTCCTCGCGCGCCGCGCTCGATCTGCGCGTTGCCCGCTATGTCTACGAAACGCTCGACGATCTTCTTGGCCGTTATGGCTATGTGGACGGCAATCTGCGCCCCAGCCCCTATGTCGTCAGCCAGATGAACGGCGCTTATTACTGGCTGCCGGACTTTATCGGCACCCGTCATCCGATCGAGAATCGCGCGGATGCCGATGCCTGGCTGTCGCGCGTATCGGCGCTGGCGGTCGCGCTCGACCAGGAGACCGATCGCATAAAGCATGATGCCGGCATCGGCGTGATTCCGCCCGATTTCGTAATCGCGCGCACCGTCACGCAGATCGAAGGCCTGCGCGACGGCGATCCGCTCGGATCGTCGCTGTTGGCGCCGGCGTTGAAGCGGATCGCGGAAAAGGGGCTTGGCGATTGGTCCGCGCGCGCATCCGATGTTTTTCGTTCCGCGGTCGCGCCAGCGCTCGATCGCCAGGCCGCCGCGATGAAGGCACTGACCGCCAGGGCCGACGATCGCGCCGGGGTGTGGAAACTGCCTGACGGCGACGCCTATTATGCCGCCTCGGTCCGCTCCAACACCACCGCCGATACGCCGCCGGGCGAACTGCACCGCATCGGGCTGGCGCAATGCAAGGAATTGCTCGCCCAGATCGATATGCTGCTGAAACAGCAAGGACTATCGCAAGGCAGCGTGATGGCGCGGATCGGTGCGCTCAATTCGGATCCGCGCTTTCGCGTGGCACCCGACGATAGCGGGCGCGAGAAGCTGATCGCGCTTGCCAGGGCGCATCTCGATACCATCACCGGATTGCTGCCCGGCGCGTTCGGCATCACCGGCGTCGATCCGATCGTCGTCCGGCGCATTCCGCCGGCGATCGAGGCCGGAGCACCCGGCGCCTTCTATTCGGAAGGGGCGCCCGGCCAGCCCGGCATCTATTCGCTGAACCTGAAAACGCCGGGCGAGCATGTCACCTGGCGCCTGCCGACACTGACGCATCATGAGGGCATTCCCGGCCATCATTTCCAGTACAGCGTCCTGCGGCGCGCGCCGGCCTTGCCGCTGTTCCGCCGGATCGTGCGCTTCTCCGCCTATACCGAAGGCTGGGCGCTCTATGCCCAGCAGGTCGCCGACGAGCTCGGCGTCTATGCCCAGGATCCGTTCGGCCGGATCGGCTATCTCCAGTCCGAACTGTTCCGCGCCGCGCGCATCGTGGTGGATACCGGCCTGCACCATCATCGCTGGACCAAGGCTCAGGCGGTGGCCTGGATGGTCGACAATGTCGGCGAGCAGCGCGAGGCGACCGACCGGGAGGTGACACGCTATGCCGTCTATCCGGGGCAGGCGTGCAGCTTCAAGGTCGGCGCCAATGCCATCCATGCGGCGCGCGAGCGCGCACGCAAGGCGCTGGGCGCTCGCTTCGACGTGCGGGCATTCCACGATCTCGTGCTCACCGCCGGCCCGATGCCGATGTCGGTGATGGACGCCGCGGTGGACGGCTGGGCGAAGGGCGGGGTGGGGTAACTCATTTACGATGTCATTCCCGCGAACGCGGGAATCCAGTGGCGTAGAGCGCTATGATCGACACCCCCTGGATTCCCGCATTCGCGGGAATGACAAGGACGGTCTAGAACGCCGCAATCCCCGTGATCGCACGTCCCAGGATCAGCGCATGGACATCATGCGCGCCCTCATAGGTGTTGACCGTTTCCAGGTTCATCGCGTGGCGCATCACCTGATATTCGCCCGAAATGCCGTTGCCGCCATGCATGTCGCGCGCCTGGCGCGCGATATCGAGCGCCTTGCCGACATTGTTGCGCTTGACGATCGAGATCATCTCCGGCGCGAAGCGGCCGGCGTCCATCAGACGGCCGACGCGCAGGCTGGCCTGCAGACCCAGCGCGATATCGGTTTCCATGTCCGCCAGCTTCTTCTGGAAAAGCTGGGTGGCGGCGAGCGGCCGGCCGAACTGATGGCGATCGAGGCCATATTGGCGCGCGGCATGGAAGCAGAATTCGGCGGCGCCAAGCGCCCCCCAAGAAATGCCGTAACGCGCGCGGTTGAGGCACGAGAACGGCCCCTTGAGCCCCTGAACCTCGGGAAGCAGCGCGCTTTCGGGCACTTCGACATCCTCGAGCACGACCATGCCGGTGATCGATGCGCGCAGCGACAGCTTGCCTTCGATCTTGGGTGCCGACAGGCCGGGCGTGCCCTTTTCGAGCACGAAGCCGCGAATGCCGCCGCCATGCGCATCGGACTTGGCCCAGACCACGAAGACATCGGCGATCGGTGAGTTGGAGATCCAGGTCTTGGCGCCGTTCAGCAGATAACCGTTCTCCGTCCTGGTCGCGCGCGTGCGCATGCCGCCGGGATCGGAACCGGCATCGGGCTCGGTCAGGCCGAAGCAGCCGATCCATTCGCCGCTGGCGAGCTTCGGCAGATAGCGACGCTTCTGTTCTTCCGATCCGAAGGCGTAGATCGGATACATGACGAGGCTGGATTGGACGCTCATCATCGAACGATAGCCGGAATCGATCCGCTCGATCTCGCGCGCGATCAATCCGTAAGCGACATAGGATGCGCCGACGCCGCCATAATCTGCCGAAATGGTCGGGCCGAGCAGGCCGAGCTCGCCCATCTCGCGGAAGATCGCGGGATCGGTGGTCTCATTGGCGAACGCATCGATGATGCGCGGCGCCAGCCGGTCCTCGGCATAGGCGCGAGCGGTGTCGCGGATCATCCGCTCGTCCTCGTCGAGCTGATCGTCGAGCAGGAAGGGATCGGCCCAGTCGAATTTTTCCACGTTTCTTGTCCTTCTGTTCAGGCGGGCACGACCGCGATGGTCTCGATCTCGAGCAAGGCTTCGGGTTCGACGAGCGCCGAAACCTCGACCACCGCCATCGCGGGGAAATTGCGGCCGATCAGCTCGCGATAGGCTTCGCCGATCTGGGGCAGGCTGGCGACATAATCGTCACGGCTGGTGACGTACCAAGTCATGCGCACGATATGTTCGGGGCCGGCGCCGTCCTCGGCCAGGATCGCCAGCGTATTGGCCAGCAATTGGCGGAACTGGCCCGCCAGATCCTTGGCGACGAAGCGTTCCTCGCTGTTCCAGCCGACGACGCCGGCGGTGAAGACCATCCGGCCCTGCGCCGAAATGCCGTTGGCATAGCCCTTGGGACGTGCCCAGCCGGGCGGAAGAAGCGTGCGATGTACGGTCATGGATTTTCCTTCTTGGCGGCGTTCCGGAGCCGCTGGAGCAGATGGTCGGGCCAGGGAACCGACCGGCTTTCGGTCAGGCTGGTCAGGACCTGGACGTAATTGACGGCGAAGCGCGCTTCGCCCGCGCAGGAGATGTCGAGCGCCAGCGCGACCGAACTGCGCCCGACGCGCTCGACCGCGACCGCGATATCAAGCAGATCGCCGAGACGGCTGGGTGCCGCAAAACTCGCCTTCAGATCGACCGTCGGCATGCCCAGCCCCAAGTCGAGATGCATCTCGCGCCGGCTGATCCCGATCACTTCGGCCGTCCAGTCCTCGATCGCCGCGTCGCACAGTTCGAAATAGCGCGGATAATAGGCGATGCCGGCCGGATCGCAGTGCGCGAAGCGCAGGGGGTAGGTGGCGCGGAACATCGGCGTCACGCGGCGCTGTCGGCCAGATGCTGGCGGGCGATCACCACTTTCTGCACTTCAGAGGCGCCCTCATAGATGCGCAGCGCCCGAACCTCGCGATACAGGCTCTCGACCGGCACGCCGACGGTGACGCCCAGGCCACCGAAAAGCTGCACGGCCTTGTCGATGACGCTCTGCGCGCTGTCGGTCGCGTGCAGCTTGGCAAGCGCCGCTTCGCGCGTGTTGCGCTGTCCCTTCACATCGCGCAGCCAGGCGGCGCGATAGATGAGCAAAGCCGAGGTTTCGACATCGAGCACCATTTCCGCCAGTTTGGACTGGGTGATCGGATTGTCGGCAAGCGTGCCCGCGCCCAGCCGGCGTATGCGGACGCGCGCGGTCGCCTCGTCCAGCGCGCGGCGCGCAAAGCCCAGCGCGGCGGCGCCGACGGTGGTGCGGAAGATATCGAGAGTCGCCATCGCGGCGGCGAAACCACGGCCGGATTCGCCGATCAGCGCGTCCGCGGACAGGCGCATATCGGTGAATTCAAGCGTCGCCAGCGGATGCGGCGCGATCACCTGGATGCGATCGGCGATGGCAAGGCCGGGATTGTCGGCATCGACCAGCAGGGCGGAAATGCCACGCGCGCCCGGCGCCTCACCGGTGCGGGCGAACAGCACATAATAATCGGCGATGCCGCCATTGGAGATATAGGTCTTGGCGCCGTTGACGCGATAGCCGTCGCCATCGACTTCGGCGGTCGTCTCCATCGAGGCGACGTCGGAACCGGAGGCCGGCTCGGTCAGCGCAAAGGCGGCGATCTTCTCGCCACGCGCGACGGCGGGCAGATAGGCCTGTTTCTGCGCTTCGGTGCCGAGCAAGGTAATCGTGCCCGATCCCAGCCCCTGCATCGCGAAGGCGAAATCGGCGAGCCCCGAATGACGCGCCAGCGTCTCGCGGATCAGCGCGAGCGAGCGGACGTCGAGCTGGTCATGGACGCCGCCATAGGCCGCCGGCACGCAATAGCGCAGCCAGCCGGCCTCGCCGAGCTTGCGCACCAATGTCCGGCATTCGCCGTCGATATCGGCTTCGTCGTGATGGTGCGACAGGTTGGCCTGGCACCATTGTTCCAGCCCGTCCGCCAGCGCGCGATGGCTGTCGTCGAAAAAGGGCCAGTCGAGAAAGCTGCGGTCCGCCATCAGTTGCCTGCGAACTCTGGCGTACGCTTGGCCGCGAACGCTTCGAAGGCGCGACGGAAATCCTTGGTCGCCATGCAGATCGCCTGGGCCTGGGCCTCCATCTCGATCGCGGTTTCCAGGCTGACCGCCCATTCGGTGTTGAGCTGGGTCTTGGTGATGCCATGCGCGAAAGTGGGGCCGGCGACGAGCGAACGGGCCAGATCCTGCGCGGTCGCCAGCACCTCCTCGGATGCGACCAGGCGATTGTGGAAGCCCCAGCGCTCGCCTTCCTCGGCAGTCATCATCCGGCCGGTGTACAGCAACTCCGAAGCACGCCCCTGGCCGATGATGCGCGGCAGGATCGCGCACGCGCCCATGTCGCAGCCGGCGAGCCCCACGCGGGTGAACAGGAATGCCGTCTTGGTCCTGGGCGTGGCGATCCGCATGTCGGAGGCCATGGCGATGATCGCGCCGGCGCCGACGCAGATGCCGTCGAGCGCTGCGACGATCGGCTGCGGGCAATTGCGCATCGCCTTGACGAGATCGCCGGTCATCCGCGTGAAGGCGAGCAGTTCGGGCATCGCCATTTCGGTGAGCGGCCCGATGATCTCATGAACGTCGCCACCCGAGCTGAAATTGCCGCCCGCGCCCGCGAAGACCACCGCCTTGACCTCGGGCACATAGACCAGATCGCGGAACGTATCGCGCAGCTCCGCATAGCTTTCGAAGGTCAGCGGGTTCTTGCGATCGGGCCGGTTGAGCGTCACCGTCGCGACGCCGTCTGCGAAGCTCCAGCCGAAATGGGCGGGGGCGAACGTCTCGGGATTCATGGTTTCTCCTCTCCGGTATCGGCGGCGAGCGACAATTTGAGCGCGCCCAGAAGTTCGTACAGCGCCTCGCGATCGTGGCGCGACATGCCGGCAAGCATCGCATCGATCCATTCGTGATGCGCCTCGGACAATTCGGCGAAATGATCCTGCCCTTCCGGCGTCAGCCGCACGATCGAGGCGCGGCCATCGGTGGGAGAGGTCGTCATCAGCACATAGCCGTCGCGCAGCAGCGCCTGGACGACGCCGGTGACATTGCCGCTGGAGACGAGCAGCGCACGCGAAAGCGCGCCCATCGTCATGCCGTCCGGCGCGCGATCGAGTGCCGCAAGCACGTCGAAGCGGGGCAGGGTGGCATCATATCTGTCGGCGAAGCGGCGGCGGATGCGCTTCTCCATGACGGTGGTGCAACTCAGCAGCCGCAACCACAGGCGGATGCTGGTGCGATCGGCAAGCGCGCCGTCATGCTTTTCGCGGATCGCGGGCGCGCCGGTCACATCACTTCTCCGCCGGCGACCGCGATCGCCTGGCCGGTGATCGAGCGGTTCTCGGGCAGACACAACCAGACCACCGCGCTCGCCACTTCCTCCGGCGCGATCAGCCGTTTCTGCGGATTGAACTTGGCGAGCTCGGCGCGTGCCTCTTCATCGCTACGCCCGGTCTTGGCGCGGATATTCGCAATCGCATCGGCGACGATATCGGTTTCGGTGAAGCCCGGGCAGACCGCGTTGGCGGTGACGCCGGTTTTCGCCAGCTCGACGGCCAGCGCACGCATCAGCCCGATCGCGCCGTGCTTCGAGGCGACATAGGGCGCGGTATAGGCATAGCCCTTCAGTCCCGCAGTCGAAGCGATGGTGACGATACGGCCGGCCTCGGCCGCCAGCAGGTCGGGCAATGCGGACTGGCAACAGTCGAACAGGGCATCGAGATTGACCGCCATCGCACTGCGCCAGCCCTCGGCCGTCACCTTGGCGAAGGGCGCGCTGGGAGCGGCGCCGGCATTGTTGACGAGGATCGAGATCGGGCCATTCGCCTTCCGCGCCACGGCGAACGCAGCGTCGATCTCGGCACGGCTGGTGATGTCGGCGGGTGCGACCGTCGCGCCGGGCAATGTCGCGGCAACCTGTTCCAGCGCGTCGCGGCGGCGGCCGATCAGCGTCAGCGCCGCGCCCTCCGCCGCCAGCGCGCGCGCGATGGTGGCACCGATGCCCGATCCGCCGCCCGTGACAACCGCATGTCTGCCCGCCAGTTTCATCCTCAGCCTTTCAGTGCAGCTTCCTGCTCCGCCGCGCGCTTCAGGTTGCGGGAGAGCTGGCTCAACCCACCCAGATAGCCCGGCGGCACATGGACGCCACGATATTCGTGCGCGGCGGCCGCACGCAACGTCCACATCGGATCGATCAGGTGCGGGCGGCCGAGCGCGACCAGATCGGCGCGTCCGGCGGCGAGGATCGAATTGGCGTGATCGGTTTCGAAGATGTTGCCGACCGCCATCGTCGAGACGCGCGCCTCGTTGCGGACCTGATCGGCGAAGGGCGTCTGGAACATCCGGCCATAGACGGGCTTGCACGTCGCCCAGGTCTGTCCCGCCGAAACGTCGATCAGGTCGGCGCCGGCCTCGTTAAAGGCGCGCGCGATCTCGACCGCCTCGTCCGGGGTCACGCCTTCCTCCCCCATCCAGTCATTTGCGGAGATACGCACCGACATCGGCCGGTCCGCCGGCCAGGCGGCACGCATCGCGCGGAATATCTCGAGCGGATAGCGCAGCCGGTTCTCCAGGCTGCCGCCATAATCATCGGTGCGCTTGTTCTGGAGCGGGGTGATGAAGCTGGAAAGCAGATAGCCATGCGCGCAGTGCAGTTCGACCATGTCGAAACCCGCCTTCAGCGCCATCCGGGTCGAGGCGACGAACTGATCGCGGACCATGTCCATATCCGCGCGCGTCATCGGCGTCGGCGCCTGATTGTCCGGGCTCCACGGCACGTCGGACGCGGCGAGCAGCGGCCAGTTGCCGCTGTCCAGCGGCACGTCATAGCCTTCCCAGCCGATCTTGGTGGACCCCTTGGATCCCGAATGGCCGAGCTGGAGGCAGAATCTGGCGGCGCTGTTGGCATGGACGAAATCGACGATCCGCTTCCATGCCGCGACATGTTCGGGCGCGTACATGCCGGGGCAGGCAGGGGTGATCCGCCCCTCCGGCGAGACACAGGTCATCTCGGTATAGACGAGCCCGGCGCCGCCCTGGGCGCGGCTGCCATAATGGACGAGATGGAAGTCGTTCGGGGTGCCGTCCACCGCCGAATACATCGCCATCGGCGAAACGACGATGCGGTTGGCCAGCGCCATTTCGCGCAGGCGATAGGGAGCGAACATCGGCGGCACGGCATCGTTGCCAGCCTTGCCGCCGGCCTGCGACTGGAACCAGCGCTCGACGTCTTCGAGCCAGGCCTTGTCGCGCAGGCGGAGATTTTCGTGGCTGACGCGCTGCGAACGGGTCAGCAGCGAATAGGCGAACTGGATCGGCTCGAACGGCAGATAGCGATCGAGCGTCTCGAACCATTCGGTCGAGTTGCGTGCGCTGTTCTGGAGTTTCAGCACCTCCACATTGCGCTCGTCCTGATATTCCGCGAGCGCCTCGGCGCGGCCGAGGCCGGGGCGGTTGAGCACTTCGGCGAGCTTGATCGAATCCTCCAGCGCCAGCTTGGTGCCCGATCCGATCGAGAAATGCGCGGTGTGCGCGGCGTCGCCCAGCAGGATGATCTTGTCGTACGACCAGCGATTGGTGATGATCCGGCGGAAATTGAGCCAGGCCTGCGGCCCCGGCAGATGCGTGGCGTTGGACATCAGCGCATTGCCGTCGAGATATTTGGCGAAGATGTTTTCGCAGACCGCGATCGCCTCGGGCTGGTCCATCCTGTCGAAGCCCAGCGCCGCCCAGACATCGGGATCCATCTCGACGATGAAGGTCGAGAGATTGTCGTCGAAGCGATAGGCGTGCGCCCAGATCCAGCCAGCCTCGACCTTTTCGAACGCGAAGGTGAAGGCGTCGAACGTCTTGTGCGTGCCGAACCAGAAGAATTTGTTGCGGCGAACCTGGATATCGACGTCGAAATGCTCGGCATAGGCGTTGCGGATGCGGCTGTTGGCGCCGTCGGCGGCGATGACGAGGTCGTAATCGGCCCAGTCGGCGAGATCGGGGCTCGCCTCGTGCTGGAAATGCAGGTTGACGCCGAGTTCGCGGGCGCGTTCCTGCAGGATCGCGAGCAGCCGCTTGCGGCCGATGCCGATGAAGCCATGGCCGGAGGAGCGGATGCACTGCCCGTGGATATGAACGTCGATATCATCCCAATGGGTGAATTCGTCGCGGATGGTGGCGCCGCTGACCGGATCGTTGGCCATCAGATTCTCGACGGTCTGGTCCGAGAAGACGACGCCCCAGCCGAACGTGTCGTCGGGCCGGTTGCGTTCGAACAGATCGATCTGATGGCCCGCATCGCGCAGCTTCATCGAAATCGCGAAATAGAGGCCGGCGGGGCCGCCACCGAGGCATGCGATCTTCATGACATCGACCTTCATTGAACCGGACAGGCTGCGATCCTATCCCGGCCGGAAAAAGTTTCAAGCTTAAAATATCAAGCTTAAACTAATTTGGCCGGCGAAGATGGCTCAGGATCGCAACATGCATGATTCAGCCGCGCGCCAGCGGCTCCAGATTGTCGTGAACGCGATTGAGCAGGCCGATCATCAGTTCGAATTCATCCGGCGCCAGTCCGGTGACGAGATGTTCGTAGACCGGCGCCGATACGCGCCGGGCTTCACCCAGTTTTTTGCGGCCGTCCGGCGTCAAGGTCACCAATGTGACGCGCGCATCCTCGGCGCTGTTCGCGGCGGAAACCAGGCCGGCGGCGGTCATGCGCTGGATGATGCGCGTCATCGTGGACAGATTGATTACCGCCGCCTCGGCGATTTCGCGGGTACCGCGCGGGCTGCGCTCGCCCAGGATCATCAGCACGCGCCACGACGGGATATCGAGTCCGATCGCGCGCAGCCGCGTCTCGATGATGCCGTTGTAACGGCTCACAAGCCGGTTGAGCAGATAGAAGGGGTATCGCTCGACCTTGAAAGCCGACGTGCCGGGATTGCTCGACCGGAACGCGTCCATGCGCTCTTTCTCCATATCCCCGGCTCTACGGTCTGGATCGGTTCACCGCAATCCGGCAGCGCGGAGAGCGGGCGACATGACCGTCACTCACGATGCCAGCTGCAATTCCTCCAGCGCACCCGTCAGCGCAACACCGTCCTCATCCGCCAACGCCGCCTCGCGAAGCTTCCCGATCGTCGATGCATCCGCATGACCACCCAGAGCGCGATAGCGGTCGATGATCCGCGAATAGCTGGAAAGCCCGCGCGCGAAGGTATCGCCATAGCCCTTGATCAGCCGCTGGCAGAGGATCAACTCGGTCGCGAGCGCGGGATCGCGGCCCGCCACCTCGCGGGCAAGGCCCAGCCAGTCCTCGATGCGCGCCTGCTCGATCTCGTAGCGTAGCGTGCCGCGCCGCCAGCGCCGAAAGCCGGCAAGCAGCGACAGCATCAGGAACCAGCGCAGGCTGGTCGTCTTCACATGGCGCCCCTTTTTGAACAGGGGGTGCAGCCGCCGCGACAGGCCTTCGCTTTCCAGGATCCGCCGTCCGAGCCCCGCTGGCAGGGTCTCGCAGATCTCCTCGAGCCGGGGATGCATATATTCGGTGATGTGGAGGAGCTGGTCGGGGGCCGCCTTCACCTCGTCGCGCACGCGCGCGAAACGGCTGGCGCGCACTTTCAGATCGGCGACGCGGATCGTGTCCTCATAGCTCATCCACAGCGCCAGATGGCGCGCGGCCTCGCGCGTCATCCGCCAGTCGTCGGCGCCGTCGTCGACTGAACGAATGCCAGCCAGGCGATCGAGATAAAGCTCGGCATAACGCGCGTCCTGATAGTCCATCAGGCGGCGCACGCCCTCGATCGCGAATTCATGCGCCGATGCCGGAAGCTGTTCCTCGATCCGGGCGAAGAAGGCGCGCCCCGCGGCGCTGGTCGGCCGTATCGCCGGTACGGCTTCCACCGCCTCGGCCAGGCGCCCCTGCGCCGCATCATAACCGGCGGCGAAGCCCGCGAGATTGGTCTGGATCGCCTTGCCGCCGGCGCGGATCGCCGCCTCGAACGCCTCGCGCGGGAAGGGAAGGGCACCGCTGCCGGCGAGCGCGCCGAACATCACCGAACTGATGACGCTGCCGGTCTTCGCGGAAAGCGCATCCATGTCGAAGCCGATAAAGGCCCTGGAGCGTTCATTGGCGGCGGCCAGGATGCGCTCGCCGCTCGCGCGCCCGTCGCCCATCGCCGACTTTTCGGAAATGGCGTAAACGCGGTGGGTCGATCCGATCAGCACCGTCCGGTCGGCGCTGACGAAGCCGCGCAGGATGGCGCGGCCCGCTTCCATCAGTTCGGAGGCGATGACGATATCGACATCGCCCGGCACCGGGGTCAGTGCCAGCACCGGCTGGGCCGGACCATCGGGGATCATCTCGATATAATAAACGGTCGATCCGGTGCGCTGGGCGACACCGGGCACCGAGGTTCCCTGCGAGACGAAGCCGTTATGCGCGCCCAGTTCGACGATCCAGTCGGCGAGCACGCCGCCGCCCTGGCCGCCCAGGCCGAGTACGGCGATGGCGATGCGCTTGCGATCCTCTGTCATGGTCAGAATGTCCTTGCCGCGATCGCGCGCGCCGATCGCCTTTGCACCGCACCGATCACCCAATTGCGCACCCGATCGCGCGTGCGATCCCAGCGGGTCGGGTTTGCGACGATCTCCGCCTTGTAGAAGGACGGGCAGAGCACCGCCGCGTGGCTGACCTCTCCGCACACGCCGCAGCCGACGCAGCTATTCTCGACATGCGCGATCGGATCCTGGCGCAGTGGATCGGGATTGGGCTTGATCGTCAGTGACGGACAGCCCGAGAGACGGATGCAGCTATGGTCGCCGGTGCAGGTATCGGGATCGACACCGAAGCGTTCGCGCACGACGCGCTGGCCGGACTTGATCGCCTTGGCCATCAGCGGCTTCACGCGGCGCTGGCGGTTGAGCTGGCATTCGGACTGGGCGACCAGCACCTTCGGGCCCTTTTCCGGGCTGGTCAGCGCCTCGCGGATCGCGTCGCGCATGCCCGCCACGTCATAGGTGCGGGTCAGCGTCTTCGCCCAGCCGATGCCGATGCCGCGCACCGCCTTCTCGATCGGGTTGTTGGTCTGCCGATTGGCGTTCTCGGCCTTGGAGGAGAGGATATCCTGTCCGCCCGTCGCCGCCGAATAGCCGTTGTCGACGATGATCGTCAGATTGTCGTCCTGATTGAAGACGGCATTGCCGATGCCGGAGGTCAGGCCGTTATGCCAGAAGCCGCCATCGCCCATCATCGCGATCGCCCGCTTGCCGCGCGGCTTGAACGCCGATGCGCCGGCGGTGCCCAGGCCATAGCCCATGGTGGTGTTGCCGATGTTGAAGGGCGGCAGGATCGAGAACAGGTGGCAGCCGATATCCGCCGAAACGTGGAATTCGCCCAGTTCCTTCTGGACCAGCTTCATCGCCGAGAAGATCGGCCGTTCGGGGCAGCCGGTGCAGAAGCCGGCGGGGCGCTGCGGCACCATGGCGGGCGTCAGGGCGGGCGGGGCGGCGGGCGTCTCGGCCGGGGCCCGGTCCGGCGCCCAGGCGCGCAGGAATTTGGCGACGCCGTCGCGGATCACCTGTCCGCTATATTCGCCGGCGCGCGGCAGCACCTCCTTGCCGATGATCCGCGTCTGCAGGTCGGCGCGGCGCACAAGGGTATTGAGTTCATGCTCGATGAACTCGGGCTGGCCTTCCTCCACCACCAGCACGGCGCGCTTGCCCGAACAGAAATCGCGGACTTCGTCGGGGATCAGCGGATAGGTGACGTTGAGCACATAGATGGGCAACCGGGCATTGCCATAGGCGTCCGACAGGTCGAGCAGTTCGAGCGCGCGATTGAGCGAGTTGAACAGCCCGCCCTGGACGATGATGCCGATATCGTCGTTTTGCGTGCCGAAATGCTCGTTGAGCCGGTTTTCCTGGATATAGCGGATGCCCGCGGGCCAGCGCTTCTCGATCTTCTCCACTTCATGGAGGAAATTCGCGGGGGGCAGCACGATGCGTTCGGTATCGCGCGTCGGCGCTTCCGCCGCTTCGGACACCGTCAGTTTCGGCCGCTGATTGTCGCGCGCGACGAAGCTGCCGGTGACGTGGCAGGCGCGGACGCGCAATTCCAGCATCACCGGCGTGTTCGAGGCTTCGGAAAGCTCGAAACCCTTCTCCACCATATCGACGATCGCCGTCAGGTTCGGGCGCGGATCGAGCAGCCACATCTGCGACTTCATCGCAAAGGCATGGGTGCGCTCCTGCATGATCGAGGAGCCTTCGCCATAATCCTCGCCCAGGATGATCAGCGCACCGCCGGTCACCCCGCCGGACGCGACGTTGGAAAGGGCATCGGACGCCACATTGGTGCCGACCACCGATTTCCAGGCAACCGCGCCGCGCAGGGGGTAGTTGACCGATGCCGCGAGCATCGCCGCCGCACTGGCCTCGCTCGCGCTCGACTCGAAATGGACATCCAGTTCGCGCATCAGGTCGTTGGCGTCGGCGAACACGTCCATCAGATGGCTGATCGGCGAGCCCTGATAGCCGCCGACATAAGCGACGCCCGACTGGAGCAGCGCCTTGGTGACGGCCAATATGCCTTCGCCGTGGAACACCTCGTTCGCCCCGATCCGGAGCTGCTCCACCTCGGCCTTGAACGAGCGTTCCGCCATCGGATCAGCCCCCGACCAGCGCCAGCACGCGCAGCGGGCTGCCCGAACCGCCGGCGATCTTGAGCGGGGTGGCGATCACCACGCTGCCGGTGGCGGGAAGCTGGTCGAGATTCTGCAGGCACTGCAGGCCATAGCGGCCGGCGCCGTGGAAGATGCCATGCGCGGGATAGGGTGGGGTGAGCAGATGCGCCTGGCCGGCATCGGTGCCGATCGTCTCGACGCCGAAGCCATGCGCGTCGCGCTGCTCGACCAGGAACTGGACGGCCTCGGCCGACGGTCCGGGCGTGTGGGCGCCATCCTCGCGGCGATTGACATAATCCTCCACCGAACGCTTCGACCAGTCGGTGCGCAGCAGCACCCAGTTGCGCGGCGGGATGCGGCCATGCTCGGCTTCCCAGGCCTCGATATCGGCAACGGTCAGCAGGTAATCGGGATCGGCTGCAGATTTGGCCGAAATGTCGATGACGACGGCAGGCGCGATGAAATCGGCGGGCTTGATCGTGTCGAGCGCATTGTCGGGCAGGTCCTTGCCCGTCACCCAGTGGATCGGCGCGTCGAAATGCGTGCCGGTATGTTCGCCGACCGTGAAATTGTTCCAGTACCAGGCGACGCCGCGATCGTCGTAGCGCGAGATTTCCTGCTGGCTGAAACCGGCGCATTGGCCGAATTCGGGCGGAAGCACCAATGTCGGCGTATCCGGTGACAGGGTCTGGGTCAGGTCGACGGTGCGGATCGCACCCGATGCGATCCCGGCGGCGAACTGCTGAAGCGTCTCGGTCGTCATTGATTTTTCTCCCTCTCTGCCGGCGAGTATGACTCCAAAAACGTGCACATGCAACTTTCTTTGCGGAGCACGTTTCTCCGGACGCGGAAGCGCCGCGATCGTGGCGACAATCGGGTATTCGATCGATCTAAGAGCGGGAGTTGCCCGTCAGAACGCTACGTTCGCGCCGATGCCCGCCTTGCCCGCGGCGGCGCAGAGCCATGCCGCACTCGCCAGATCCTGCACGACATGACCGATCGATTTGTAGATCGTCACATCCTCCGGCGCGATGCGCCCGGCAAGTTTCCCGTCCATGACATCGCCGATCTCGCCCAGCACATGATCGTCACCGATCAGCCCGGCGGCCCTGGCATTGAGGAATTCGGCGCCCTGTTCGAGCACCCCGGCGCGATAGTCAGCGATGAAACGTGACCGCACGACCAGCGCATTGCCGATCTCCGCAGGGCCGGCGCGGCTCGATCCGACGGCGTTGATATGCGTGCCGGGCCGGACATGGCCGGTGTCCAGGATCGGATCATGCGCCGCCGTGGTGGTGCAGATGATATCGGCATCCGCCGCCGCCGATGCGACATCGTCCGCCGCCACGGCCGCGATCCCGAAAATCTCGCGCGTGCGTACGGCCAGTGCATCGGCCAATGCGCGATCGCGCCCCCAGATGGTGACGTGCGTCAGTCGCCGGACCTGCCGGATCGCTTCGATATGGCGCCACGCCTGCTCGCCATAGCCGAGCACAGCGAGCCGGGCCGCATCGGGCCGGGCGAGAATGTCAGTCGCAGCGGCCGATGCCGATGCCGTCCGGATGGCGGTGACTTCTCCGGCATCGACGATCGCCGTCGGCGCCCCCGTGGATGCATCGAAAACCACGATGACGCCTTGGTGGGACGGTTTGCCCGCCGCGAAATTCTCCGGAAACACGCTGACGAGCTTGGCGCCAAAAGCTTCCTGACCGCCCATGGCGCCCGGCATGACGCCGAAGGCGCGCCCGGCATCCAGATCGATGATGCTGCGCAGCAGCTGCCGCGTCCGGCCGCGCGACAGTGCGATCATGGCATCGCGCATCAACGGGATGCAGGCCTCATATGTCAGCAGTCGAGCGACATCGGCATGGCTCAGAACGAGCAGCCCGGTCATGCGCCCGCTCCGGCCAGGCGGGGGCGAAACCAGCGGATCAACAACATGGCATTCAGGATCATCACCACTCCGTAGATATTCTGCGTCACCGCCAGCGGCAGGCTGTCCAGCACGGTCAGCGTCAGGAAGGTCGCGAGCGTGACATTGTGGACACCGACCTCGATCGCCAGCGTCATCGCGTCGGCATCGCTCGCGCGGATCAGCCGCGCGATGCCGAGCCCCGCCGCCATCGCGGCGACGTTCAGCAGCAGGATCGCGGGGCCTGCGCCGACCAGGTTGGCGAGCACCATATCGATACTGATGCCGATGGCGAATGCGATGACCGCGATCAGCACGATCAGCGAAACCGGCCGGAGCCAGCGGCTGGCCCGATCCGCGAGCGCCGGCAGGAAACGCCGGATCGCCATGCCGATCGCGATCGGCAGCACGGTAATGCGGACGAGCTGCATCATCACGTCGGGGATCGAGAGCTTGGGGATCGTTCCGCCGACCGCGAAATGCGGCAATGCCCAACTCAGCAATATGGGGATCGAGAAAACGGTGATCAGGCTCGACAGCGCGGTCAGCACCACCGCGAGCGCGACATTGCCGCGCCCGACAAAGGTGAGCGCGTTCGACGTGGTGCCGGCTGGGCAGATGCCCAGGATGAACAGCCCCAGCGCATATTGCGGCGGCAATTGGAGCAGCCAGCCGATCGAGAGCGCCAGCAGCGGCATCAGGACGAGTTGGCCGCCGAGCCCCGCCAGCACCGTCCAGCGTTTGGCGATGAGCAAGCCGAAATCGCCGAGCCTGAGCGTCAGCCCCATGCTGAACATGATCAGCATCAGACCAATGGGCACCAGCCCGGTGTTGACGAACGCGATCAGCTCCGGCGACATCCCCATCCTCCCGACTTGTCTTCACGACAGGAGGCGATTCGCGGTTTCGCGCAGGATGGCAGGCGCTTTCGATTGCAATCCGGCACGAACATTCCCCCTTGTTGCGCATGGTGATGCCAGCGCACGCGCCCGCTTGCCAAGCCCCCGCGCGCCTTCGAACAAAGGGCGGAACAGGTTTCGCACGACGACGACGACGGTTACGATGGCGATTGTCTTCAAGGAGGGGCGATGTTCGACTGGGACGATCTGCGCGTTTTTCTGGCCGTCGCGCGCGCCAGGCGCATGGCGCCGGCCGCACGCACGCTGGGCGTGGACGCAACCACGATCGGCCGCCGGCTGACGCGATTGTCCGACGCGCTGGGCGCCGAACTCTTCGAGTCCGTTGGCATCGAAAAACGGCTGACCGATCGCGGCCAATCGCTGTTCCGCCATGCCGAGGCAATTGAAAGTGCGGCGCTGGCGGCGATGGGCGAGGTGGCGGGCGAATCGCGCAGCCTGTCCGGCCAGGTGCGATTGTCGGTCGCCGAAGGGTTCGGCACCTGGGTGCTTGCCCCGGCGCTTCCGGCCTTTCACCGCACACATCCCGATATCCAGCTCGATGTGATCACCGCGTCGGGGTTCCTCAACCCGTCGAAGCGCGAAGCCGATATGGCGGTGATGCTGGCCCGTCCGCGCAGCGGCAAGCTGGTGGCAAGCAAGCTTGGCGATTATCGGCTGCGGCTCTACGCCTCGCGCGCCTATCTTGCGACGCATGGTCGCCCCGAGCGCGCCGAAGAGCTCAAGCGTCACACGCTGATCAGCTATGTCCCCGAATTCATCTATTCGCCCGAACTCGATTATCTGGGCGAGATCGGCGCAGGACTCGAACCCAAGCTGCGCAGCAGCAGCATCAATATCCAGCACCGGCTGGTGAGCGGAGGCGCCGGGATCGGCATGCTGCCCGGCTTTATCGGCGAGCGCGATCCGGACATCGTGCCATTGCTCGTCGACGAGAAGGAGATCCGTCGCAGCTATTGGCTGGTCACGCACAGCGATACGCGCGGGCTGGCGCGGATCGAGGCCGTGGCGGACCTTCTGCATCGCTGCACCAGGCAAGTCGATTGACACTGGACCGCATCGGCTTGTCGACGCATGGGGAATGAAACCGGCATCCTTCATCCGGATGCAACGATCTGGGAGAATGGGTTTTGACGGCGAACAAGGCGCAGGGACCGCTTGGCGGACTGAAGGTGGTGGAATTCGCGGGCATCGGCCCCGGTCCCTTTTGCGGCATGCTCTTGTCCGATCTTGGCGCGGACGTCATCCGCATCGACCGCAAGGTGCCGGGTAATGACGGCGTCGGCGTCAGCGGCAGCCCGCATGCCGTAACCGAGCGAGGGCGGCGGTCTATCGCGCTCGATCTCAAGCGCCCCGAAGCGATCGAAACCTGCCTGACGCTGATGGAACGCGCCGATGCGACGTTCGAAGGGTTCCGCCCCGGCGTGATGGAGCGGCTGGGGCTCGGCCCCAATGTCGCGCTCGCACGCAATCCGAAGCTTGTCTATGGCCGGATGACCGGCTGGGGGCAGACCGGCCCCTATGCGCCGCTTGCCGGGCACGACATCAACTATATCTCGATCAGCGGTGCGCTCGACGCGATCGGCCTTCAGGACAAGCCGGTGCCCCCGCTCAACCTGGTGGGCGATTTCGGCGGTGGCGCGCTTTATCTCGCCTTCGGCCTGCTCGCAGGTGTGCTCCATGCGCGTGAGACGGGCATCGGCCAGGTGATCGATTGCGCGATGAGCGATGGCGCGGCGTCGCTGATGGCAATGTTCTACGGATTCCGCGCCAGGGGCATGTGGAATGGCGGGCGCGAGGGCAATCTGCTCGACGGCGGCGCGCACTTCTACGGCACCTATCAATGCGCCGACGGCAAATGGATCTCGCTGGGGCCGATCGAGCCGCAATTCTATGCCGCGTTCCGCAAGCTCGCGGGGATCGACGATCCCGCTTTCGATGCGCAGGCCGATCGCTCGGCATGGCCGGCGCTGCGCGAGACGCTGGCGAAGCGGATCGCCGAGCGCAGCCAGGCCGAATGGTGCGCGGTATTCGAAGGCAGCGATGCCTGTTTCGCGCCGGTGCTCGACATGGCCGACGCGCCAGCCAATCCGCACAATGCGGCGCGCGGCACCTTTGTCGAGCTGGGCGGCGTCGTCCAGCCCGCGCCGGCGCCGCGCTTTTCGGTGACACCCGGCGCGATCCAGTCGCCGCCGCCGGCGCCCGGCCAGCACAATGATGCGGCGCTGGGGGACTGGGGGCTGAGCAGCGACGAAATCGCTGCCCTGCGGAAAACCGGTGCGCTGTAGCGTTCAGCCCGGCTGGGTCGGATCGGTGAGCGCATCGCCCACGCCCGGCGGATAGAGGATCGGCAGCGATCCGGTCTGGCGTTCGATCATGCGGTGCACGCGCGGTTTGTCCGGCCCCTTGTGCAGCGCCATCACCCGATCCGAATTGGCGGCGTCGGCATGGGTGCGACGCTGATTGTGCCGGACATATTCGAGCCAGGTCGCGACGTGGTAGCGCTCGATCCACAGATCGGGTTCGCCCAGGTCGCGCATCAGCGCCCAATGCCTGGCGCCGTCGCGAATGCGGATGCGACGACGTTCGGCCATCACGGCCAGGAAGGCGCGGATGTCGGTCGCCGCGATGCGATATTCGATCGTCACGACGATGGGGCCGCTGCGCGGTTCGACCGAGACGGCGACCTGCGGCTCCGTCCAGCGGCTGAGCGGATCCAGGTTGAGCGTCTGAACCTCGGGCAGGGGGCGCCACAGCCCGACCATGGCGACCGCCGCCTGCAAGGCGGCGGCGATCAGCAGCGCGATATCGACGCCATAGGCGCCGGCAAGCCCGCCGAAGAGCCAGCTGCCCAGGGCGATGCCGCCCGATGACGCCATCTGGTAGGACGCAAGCGCCCGACCGACCACCCAGCGTGGCGACGCGAACTGCACGGTGATGTTGAAGGTGGAAAGCGCGAGCACCCAGCCCGCGCCCGCCACCATCATCGCGACGATGGTGATCGGCAGGATATAGCTGATCGCGGAAACCGCCGTGCCGACCGCGAAGGCCAGTGTCGCCAGCCGCACGATCATCTCGTTCGATCGGCTGCCGCGCAACCGGCTGCTCGACAGGGCGCCCGCCACCGCGCCGAGCCCGAACGCGCCGAGCAGCACGCCATAGGTGAGCGCGCCGCCCGCGATATGATCGCGCGCGATCAGCGGCGTCAGTGCGGGCAATGCGCCTGCGGCGAGGCCGAACAATGTCGCGCGCAACATCACTGCGCGAAGATGCGGCGACATCGCGACATAGCGGATGCCCGCGCCGACGGCCTCGCCGATCCGTTCGGGGGGCAGCAGGCGCGGCGGCAATTGCGGCCGCCAGCGCGACAGCACCATGATCAGGCCGATATAGCTGAACGCGTTGGCGAAAAAGGCGGCGGCGGCGCCTGCCGCTGCAACGATCACGCCGCCGATCGCCGGCCCCAGGCTGCGTGCGAGATTGAACCCCATCGAATTGTACGCGACGGCCGCCGGCAACGCCGCGCGCGGCACCATCTCGCCCACCGACGCCTGCCAGGCCGGACCGTTGAACGCCGTGCCCGCGCCGATCAGGAAGGTGAAAGCGAGCAATAACCAAGGCGACAGCAGCTCCTGCCAGGCGCAGATGGCAAGGATGGTCGAGACCACAAGCATGAAGCCCTGCGCCCAGAGCATCACCTTGCGCCGATCGAGATTGTCGGCGACCGCACCGGCCCAGAGCGCAAGCAGCATCACCGGCGCCATTGTCGATGCCTGGACAAGCGCGATCAGGGTCGGCGATGTGGTGAGCGACGTCATCAGCCAGGACGCACCGACCGACTGGATCAGTGTTCCGAAATTGGTGGTGATGTTGGCGATCCAGACCGCGCGGAACACCGGGACTGAAAAGGGGGAGGGGGGCCGCTCGCTTTCCGGCGGCGATGGCGGTGACGGTTCGGCCATGAACCCCTCATGCAGCGATGTGGAGGTCTTGAGAAGAGGCGAATGGCCGATAAGGGCCAAGCGGCCTGTTCGACCGACACCGCATAGCCATCGACGAGCGTCGGCCGCCCGCTCTGGCGGGTGTGGCATCGGCGCACCAGATCTCAGCAAATCGATGGAAGGCACTACGGAAACCGCATTTCCGAGCGTCATCATCGGTAGGGCATTGGGAGGTCCAGGGTGGAAATTTTTGAACGCAAGCTCGAACGCGGGCAACTCGCGGTGGGCATCGTCACGAACGGACGCGTCGCGCTGGGGCTGTTCGCAGACCTGATGCGAGAGTTCGATCGCGGCTTTCGCCGCTTCGCGCTGCAGCGCGGACGCCGGGTGGGGCATTTCCTGTCGATCGACGCGCTCGCCACCGATTGCGTCATCCTTCGCCACGATCCCGGCGCCTGTCATTGCGGCGTCGACGATGTGGTCGAGCGTGCGCTGGACGAATTGCGCACGGCGATGGCGGCCATTTCCGATGGCAGCACCGATATCCGCGACCATTCGCTGTTCCGCCTGATCGACAGCCTTGGCCGTCTGGTCGGCAGCAAATGGGTGGACGGCATCATCCTGCGCAGCGAGACGCTGTTGATGATCGACAGCGGCTTCGGCGAACGCTGGCGGGCCATGCGGATGCTTTGGGCCGATGCCGATGCGGATGCCGCGACGGACGATATCGGACCGTGCCCGATCGCGCGCGCCGCCTGACGGTCTGACGCTGGGGACCGGTGCGCCCAAGGGAAGGCGCACCGGCCATGATCGGCGCCGAAGCGCCGCCCTTACCCGGCCGGGAGATACGCACCCGACGACAAGGAGACGCATGGCGCGACGTTTTCCTTGAAGCGTCGTCGAAAATTTCGAAAAGGGCCGAAGCACCAGTCGACATTCTCCATTCAGGCGATATCGATCTCCTCCGGAAAATGCCGGATGCGAGTCCCGGCGATGCGGGGGGATATCGATGAAGCAGCTTCGTTCCACGGCGCTCTGGGCAATCGCGGCCGCCTTGGCCATCCAGCCCGTTGCGGCGCAATCACCGGCGGCCCAGCCACAGGATGCCGAATATGGCGCGCTGATCGCCAGGCATCTGCAGGACAAGCGCATCACCACCGAACTGGTCGATCATATGCCCGCGTCGGACACGGTGCCGTCGCCGCTCAAATTCTTCGGGCGCATACCCGGCACGCCGGACGAGCTGACCTATGCCAAGGATATCCAGCGCTATTATCAGGAACTGGCCAGGACCTCTCCCAACGCCCGGTTCTGGACGATCGGCAAGACGGAGGAGGGGCGCGACCTGTTCGTCATCGCGATCGCCGACAAGGCGACGCTCGACCGGCTTGAACAGAACAAGGCCGACCTGGCCGCACTGGCGGATCCGCGCAGGACCAGTGAAGCGGACGCGCGGCGGATCATCGGAACCGCCAAGCCGATCTACTGGGTGACGAGCGGCGTCCATTCACCCGAAACCGGCGGCCCCGAAACGCTCGTCGAAACCGCATTCCGCCTGGCGGTCGAGGATACGCCCTTCATCCGCAAGATCCGCGAGAACATCATCACCTTCATCACGCCGGTGGTGGAGGTCGATGGCCGCGAACGCATGGTCGACACATTTTACTACGGCAAGAAGACCGGCAAGCCGAAGCCACCGATGATGTATTGGGGAAAATACGTCGCGCACGACAACAACCGCGACGGGCTCGGCCAATATCTGAAGATGACGCAGCATCTGACCGAAGGCGTGCTGGAATGGCATCCGACGGTGCTGCACGACCTGCACGAGGCGCAATCCTATCTCTACACCTCGACGGGGAGCGGCCCCTACAATGTTTCGCTCGATCCCATCCAGTCGCAGGAATGGTGGCTGCTCGCGCAAACCGAAGTCATGGAGATGACCAAGCGCGGCGTGCCCGGCGTCTGGACCTATGGCTTTTACGACGGCTGGGTGCCCAATTACCTGTTCTGGATCGCACTGACGCACAACAGCTTCGGGCGCTTCTACGAAGTCCAGACATACGGTCCCGATATCCGCAAGGGCCTGACCTTGCCGGCGACCACCACCAGCCGCGAATGGTATCGCCCCAATCCACCCTTGCCCAAGATCGACTGGGGGCCGCGCAACCATGTCAACATCTCGCAATCGGGGCTGTTGTTCGCGCTCAACAAGGTCGCGGCCGATCGTGAACTCTATCTCGAAAACTACTGGCTGAAGAACCGGCGCGCGGTGGAGGCAGGGCGGTCGGGCGAGGCGATCAATGCCTGGGTGATCCCGGCCGCGCAGACCGCGAAGCTCAATGTGATCGACATGGTCAACACGCTGCGCCGCCAGGGTGTCGAGATCAGCCGCGCCGACGCCGGTTTTTCGGCGGGCGGCGTCGTGGTGGCGGCGGGTGATTATGTGATCCGTGGCGATCAGCCCTATCGGACGCTCGTCGACATGTACACGAGCGTCCAGAATTATCCGGCAAGCAATCCACGGCCCTACGACGATACCGGCTGGACCATGCAGTATATGCGCAATGTCGATCTGAAGACGGTGCGCGATCCGGCGATCCTGCAAAAACCGATGACGCTGCTGACGACCGATGTCGCGCCGCGCGGCGGCATCGCCGGCAGCGGATCGACGATCCTGATCAACCATAGCGGCGACAATGAACTGGTTTCGCTGCGCTTCCGCCTGAAGGGCGTGAAGATGCTGGCGGCCGAACAGCCGTTCCAGGCCGGCGGGCGCAGCTATGCGGCGGGCAGCTTCATCATACCCGATGCGGACCGCGCGGCCGTTGAAAAGGTGGTGACGGAACTCGGCATCAGCGGGCAGGCGGTGGTGCGCGCGCCGACCGTCAAATCGCACGAACTTACCGCGCCGCGCATCGGCTACCTCCATTCCTGGCTGCGCACGCAGGACGAGGGCTGGTGGCGCGCCGCGCTCGACCGCTATGGCATCCCGTACGATTATTTCGCGGACATCAAGGTGCGCGAAGGCGGGTTACGCCAGAAATATGACGTCATCATCTACCCAACGGTGGGCGGCAGCGCGCAGGACATGGTCGCCGGCGTGCCCAAGGACGGCGCCGATCCCATCCCCTACAAACGCACCGAACTCACGCCCAATCTGGGCGGCATCGACGAGGCCGACGATATCCGCGGCGGGCTGGGGCTCGACGGCCTGGCCGAACTCAAGAAATTCGTCGAGGAGGGCGGCACGCTGATCGGCGACGGATCGACGGTCGAAGCGCTGGCCGATTACGGCGTCGCCACCGGCGTCAGCGTCACCCGGCCGACGGACCTCTACACCAAGGGCGCGATCATGCGCGGCGTCTTCGCCGACAAGACCAGTCCGCTCAGCTATGGCTATGAAGGCGGCGAATTGCCCATCTATTTCTCGCAGGCGCCGGTGCTCAGCGTCGGTCCGCGCCCGGCTCCGACGCCACCGGGCGGACGGCAGGTGCAGAATATCACGCCCAATGCGGTACCGGCCGAAATCTCATCCTGGGGCAGCGAGCCTGCAAGGCCCAAAGCGGCAGACGGCACACCATCGACAGCCGCCGCGCCCGGCGCGAAACCGCCGGTCCAGAAACCGCGCACCATCATGCAATTCCCCGCCAAGGCTGAAACGATCCTGTTGAGCGGCATGCTGAGCGGCGGTGAGGCACTTGCCAACAAGGCACTGATCGTCGACGTGCCGCGCGGCAAGGGCCATATGGTGCTCTATGCGCTCCGGCCCTTCTGGCGCTGGCAGACCCAGGGCAATTATTTCCTGGGCTTCAACGCGATCCTCAACTGGGACAATCTCGGCGTGGGCGATCCGCCGAAACCGTGAACGCGATGGAGCATCTCCTCCCTGCGCAAAGCGTGGGGAGGAGAGTAAAATAGGCGACTATCCTCCGCTTGGGTGAACACCGTCCGCCAGGCCCAGCCAGGCCGACATCCGCTCCAGTTCGCCGGCCAGAGCGTCGCGGCTGTCTGCGGGAGCGCCGGGCTCGAAGCCCATTTTCTGCACAATCAGCCGCCCGCGCTGGCGATCGGCCTTCACATCGACGCGCCCCACCAACGCACCGTCGAGCAGGAAGGGCAGGTCGTAATAGCCATGCGCCCTTCTCTCTGCCGGTGTGTAGATGCCGATCCGGTAATGAAAGCCGAACAGGCGCTCGGTTCGCGCGCGCTCCCAGATCAACGGATCGAAGGGCGCCAGCAGCGCCGCTCCACCAATCCGGCGCGGCCAATGCGCATCGCGATGGACGAAGACCGGCTTTGCCCAGCCGTCGACGCGGACCGGCAGCAACAAGCCTTCCTCGACAAGCGCCGCAATCGCGGCCCCGGCTTCATGCGGTTTGAGCCGGAAATAGTCGCGCAATTCACTTTCGGACGCGATGCCGAGCGCCCGCGCCGCACGCTCGATCAATGCGCGCTGCGCATCGGCTTCATCGGGTGTCGGCAGCGCAAGGATATGCGGCGGGATGACGCGTTCGGTGAGGTCGTAGACACGCTCGAAGCTGCCCCTGCGGGTGGCGGTGGTGATATGGCCCGCCCAGAACAGCCATTCGAGCACACGCTTGGAATCGCCCCATTCCCACCAGCCACTGCGGCTCCGGCCATGGTCGAAATCGGAAATGGCGACGGGCCCGCCCTGGCGGATCCGGTCGAGCACCGTTTCGGCTTCGCCACGGCGTTCGGTCGCATAGGCGCGCAGGGCCGACCAGCCCGATCCGCCGCGATCCGCGCGCGCCATGCGCCAGCGGAGCAGGGGATGGAATTCGAGCGGCAGCAGCGACGCTTCATGCGCCCAATATTCGAACATGCGGCGTTCGCGCTTCGGGCCCCAGGCGGCGCGATCGAGCAGGCCGCGATCATAATCGCCGAGCCGCGAGAATGCCGGGAGATAATGCGCGCGCGTGACGACGTTGACACTGTCGATCTGATGAAGCCCCAGCCGTTCGATCGTGCGGCGAAGGTGGCCCTGATCCACTTTGACGGGCCGGGCGCGCCCGAACCCCTGCGCCGACAGCGCGATCCGCCGCGCCTGGCCCGGCGTGATCCGTTCGGTCACGTCCGCCCGATGCGCGACGCGGCCCAGGCATAGTCCTCGGCAGCCTTCCGGTCCTTGGCATCCTTGAAGACGGTGCCTGGATCAGGGGCTGCCCCCAGGGCGTGCATCAGCGTCCACAAGGCGAAGCGCCGGCCGGCGTCGCGTTCGGTGCCGAGCGCCACGCCCAGCCGCTCCAGCCCCGTATCGAGCGCGGCATCGTCGAGCGTCTCGATCGCGGCCGTCCCGAAATAAAAGGTCAGAAGCTCGTCGAAATCCATGATAGCCCGATATATTGCGCGATCGCCCGCAGTTCGACCAAAATCACGATCGCGACAAGATCGTCGTCAGGCCGGCCGGAATTCATCCGTCCGCGTGTCGAGCAGATGCAGCGCACCGTCCGCGATCGCGAAATAGGCGCCATGAATGGTCAGCTTGCCCGCGGCTTCGCGCTCGGGAATGCAGGGGAAGGTCCGCAGATTGGCGATGCTCACGCGCACGGTTTCCAGTTCCAGCGCGCGAACGGCCTCCGGCCCGTCTCCCAGTTCGCCTGCGATCCGGTCGCGCGCCTCGTCGAGCAGATCGACCCAATGCGCGATGAAGCCGCCTTCGCCGGGCGCCGCATGCGCGAAACGGCGCGTCAGCGCGGCATGGACGCCACCGCACGCGCCATGGCCGAGCACGACGATCTCCGGCACCTCGAGCTGGGTCACCGCGAATTCGAGCGCCGCCGACACGCCGTGACGACCGCCGCCCAGTTCGAACGGCGGCACGAGATTGGCGATGTTGCGCACGACGAACATCTCGCCCGGCGCGGTGTCGAAGATCTGGGTGGGGTCGACTCGGCTGTCCGAACAGGCGATCACCATCACCTTGGGGCTCTGCCCTTCGGCAAGCTCGGACCAGCGTTCACGCTGGCGGGCCCAGCCGGTTTCACGGAAGCGGCGATAGCCGGAAAGGAGCGCGTTGAAGTCTGTCATGGACATGCGCGTTAGCCTGATGGGGGCAGGGGTGGCAACCGGGCGATGAAATCGCTATCTGCGCCTGCATGAGCGAAGCCGATCCTGCCATCACCCCCGAAGCCCGCCCGCCGCGCCAGCGCAAGCCCGACTGGATTCGCGTCAAGGCGCCCACCAGCGTTGGCTTCGGAGAAACACGCGCATTGATGCGCCGGCTCAACCTGGCCACCGTCTGCGAAGAGGCCGCGTGCCCCAATATCGGCGAGTGCTGGACGAAGAAGCACGCCACGGTGATGATCCTGGGCGACGTCTGCACGCGCGCATGCGCCTTCTGCAACGTCAAGACGGGCATGCCGCGCAAGGTGGACCCGCTGGAGCCCGAGCATGTCGCGGTCGCCGCCGCCGAGCTGGGGTTGGAGCATATCGTGATCACCTCGGTCGATCGTGACGACCTGCCCGATGGCGGCGCGTCGCAGTTCGTGAAGGTGATCGAGGCGCTTCGCCGCAACACGCCGAAGACCACGATCGAGATTCTGACGCCCGATTTCCGCAACAAGGCGGAAGCGGCGGTCGAGGCGATCGTCGCGGCGCGGCCCGACGTCTACAATCACAATCTGGAAACGGTGCCCCGGCTTTATCCGACGATCCGGCCCGGTGCGCGCTATTATGCGTCGCTGCGCCTGCTCGAATCGGTCAAACGCCACGATCCCTCCATCTTCACCAAGTCGGGCGTCATGCTCGGGCTGGGAGAGGAGCGGCTGGAAGTCCATCAGGTGATGGACGACATGCGATCGGCTGATGTCGATTTCCTGACCATGGGCCAGTATCTGCAGCCCACGCCCAAGCACACCAAGGTGATGGAGTTCGTGACGCCCAAGGCGTTCGATGCCTATGCCGCCATCGCGCGCGCCAAGGGCTTCCTGCTCGTGGCATCGTCGCCGCTGACGCGCTCCAGCTACCATGCCGGCGAGGATTTCGAGCGCATGCGCGCCGCGCGCGAGGCGAAGCTGGCGCGCAAGTGATCCGGGGCTGAGCATATGCCCCGCCATTCGGAAACCCGCCATCTTCCCTATTCGCCGCAACATGTGTTCGATCTGGTCGCGGATGTTCCCAGCTACCGGGAATTCCTGCCCTGGGTGAGCGCGGTGCGGGTGCGTTCGAACAGCGAGACCGAAATGGTCGCGGACCTGATCGTCGGCTTCTCCGCGCTGCGCGAGACCTTCACGTCACGCGTGAAGAAGGATCGTCCGCATACGATCAGCGTCGACTATGTCGATGGGCCGCTCAAATATCTGCGCAACGAATGGGCCTTCCGCCCCGATGGGCAGGGCGGCACCTTCGTCGATTTCGCGGTGGATTTCGCGTTCCGCTCGTCCTTGTTCGAACGGCTGGCGGGGCAGATGTTCGATCGCGCGCTGAGAAAGATGATCGGCGCGTTCGAAGCACGCGCGGCGGCGCTTTACGGCGCCGGCGATCCGGGCATCAGCAGTTCGAGCGCGCACAGCGCCGCCTGAAGCCTGATCCCGCCACGGCCGAGATCGCCGAATTCCCGGCTGTCGGCAATGATGTCCTCCGGATCGGACTGGCGTTCGGCACGCGCGAAGACGACGGTTCCGACGGGCTTGCGCTCGCTGCCGCCGTCCGGCCCCGCGACGCCGGTGATCGCGACCGCGACATCGGCGTCCGATCGGACGATCGCGCCGCGCGCCATCGCCCAGCCGACGGCGATCGAAACCGCGCCGAAGGTTTCGAGCACGTCCAGGCTGACGCCGAGCATCGCGATCTTGGCTTCGTTCGAATAGGTCACGAAACCGGCCTGAAAAACGTCCGACGATCCCGGAATCTCGGTCAGCGCCGCGCTTACCAGTCCGCCGGTGCAGCTTTCGGCGACCGCGATCCTGCGGCCGGCGGCTCGGTTGGCCTCGATCACCCGGCGCGCGGCATCGACCAGCACGGCGGGCAGGGTGGTGTTCTTCTTCTTGACGGTAGCGGTCACAAGCATCTCGAATTTCGTTACAACGCCTCAACAAGCGTCAGGGTTGCGCCCTTTCGGCCGCACCGGCGGGTGCGGCGACGGGGCATATCCTCAGATCATCCTCCCAGTGCGGGTTCTTCTTGTTCTTTTCGACGTTCTTCTCCGTATTGTCCTCGGAAACGATCTGCAGGATCGTCGTGAAAAGGCCCGCCAGATTTTGCGGGGGCAGCGGATCCAGAAGGCTCGCGAATCGGTCGGCCGCGACGCATTCCTTCGGTTTGATCTTGGCGATCGCTTGCGGGATCAGGCTCTCAATCATCGCGCGCGTCGCGTCCGCATCGATCAGAGGATTGAGTTTCGCCTTGTCCATGCCGCTGATCTTCAGCATCGCCTTGTGCGCGACGGGCCAAAGCGGTGCCCCGATCGCGCGATAGCGCTCGGCGAGCGCGCGCGATGACTGATTGAGATAGGCGGTTTCGGGAAGATAGGGCTTGCAGGTCGTGCTGGCAGCCTCGATCAGCTTGGGGGCGAGCGAAAGCAGCACAGCGTCGACCTCTTCCGGCTGCAGGCATGGCTTCGCCTTGGTCTGGGCGGCGACAGGCGTGGCCAGCAGCGCCAGTGCGCCCAGGATCAGCGAAAGCGGCGATCGAGGCTTCATATGAGGTCCCCCAATGCGATCGTGGCCACCGCCTGCGCTGCGATCCCCTCGCCACGGCCGGTAAAGCCCAATCGCTCCGTCGTTGTCGCTTTAACGCTAACCCGGCCCAAGTCGAGCCCGAGCAATTCGGCGATGCGCGCCTGCATGGCGGCGCGGTGCGGGCCGACCTTCGGCGCTTCGCAGATGATGGTCAGGTCCACATGCTCGATCCGGCCGCCGGCATCGGCGATGAGCCCGGCGGCATGGCGGAGGAAACGATCCGAGGAGGCCCCCCGCCATTGCGGATCGGAAGGCGGAAAATGCTGGCCGATATCGCCGGCGGCGATCGTGCCCAGCAGCGCATCGGTCAGCGCGTGGAGCGCGACATCGGCGTCGCTGTGCCCCGAGAGCCCCTGGCGATGAGGGATGCGGATGCCGCCGAGCCACAGTTCCTCGCCGTCGACGAGGCGATGCACGTCATAGCCCATGCCCGTCCGGATGGATGTCCGCGCGGAGAGCCGGGCTTCCGCCGCGGCGAAATCGGCGGGATGCGTGATCTTTTCCAGCGCTGGATCTCCTTCGACGATCGCGACCGGATATCCGCCCGCGCGTAGGATCTGTGCATCATCGGTCGCGTCGCGATCGGCGGGCCAGTCGCGGTGCGCCGCCACGATATCGGCGAAGCGGAATGCCTGCGGGGTCTGTACCCGCATCAGTCCGTCGCGCGGGACGGTATCGCCCAGCACATCGCCGGCGCGCGCCAGCGTGTCCGCGACGGGCAGGGCAGGGATGGCGCCCGCATTCTCGTCGAGCGCGGCGAGCAACCGATCGATCACGGCCGCCGGCAGCAACGGACGCGCGGCATCATGGATCAGCACATATGAGGCGGAGGCGATAGCGGCGAGGCCATTGAATACCGACTCGCGGCGCGTGGCGCCTCCCATCACGAAATGATGGTCGCCGACAGCGGCGCGGGCTTCGGCTTCCTGGCCTTCGCCGATCACGATCACGATCTGGTGGATCGCAGGATGGCGGCGGAAGGCCGCGACGCTGTGCGCCAGCACCGCGCGGCTGTCCAGACGCGCGAATTGCTTGGCCACGGCACCGCCAGCGCGCTCGCCTTTTCCGGCGGCGACGATCAGCGCGACGACTGGTCCCTTTGCATCCATCGGCGCGCGCATAGAGGTTGATTGCCCCGGGTGGAAGCCACACCGCACCGATCGCTTGCCGGATGATCCCAATCCCGCTATGGCGCTGCCTCTTTTTTAGGCAAATGATGACCAAGCTCGCTCCCATCGATATCGGCCCCGTGCGGATCGACATGCCGGTGATCCTGGCGCCGATGACCGGCGTCACCGATCTGCCGTTCCGTTCGCTCGTCCGTCGTTTCGGCTCGGGATTGAACGTGACAGAGATGATCGCCAGCCAGGCGGCGATCCGCGAGACGCGCCAGTCGATCCAGAAGGCGGCATGGGATCCGGCAGAAGAGCCCGTTTCCATGCAGCTTGTCGGCTGTACCGCCAAGGAAATGGGGGAGGCCGCCAAATTGAGCGAGGATCGCGGCGCCGCGATCATCGACATCAATATGGGCTGCCCGGTGCGCAAGGTGACCAACGGCGATGCAGGATCGGCGCTGATGCGCGACCTGAAGAATGCCGCGTCGCTGGTCGAGGCCACGGTGAAGGCGGTTTCGGTGCCCGTCACGCTCAAGATGCGCATGGGCTGGTGCCATGACAGCCTGAACGCGCCCGAACTCGCCAGGATCGCCGAGGATCTGGGCGTGAAGCTGGTGACCGTCCATGGCCGCACCCGCAACCAGATGTACAAGGGATCGGCGGACTGGGCGTTCATCCGCAAGGTCAAGGATGCCGTCTCGATCCCCGTGATCGCCAATGGCGATATCTGCTCGATCGAGGATGCGGAAACGGCACTGGCGCAATCCGGCGCTGATGGCGTCATGATCGGGCGCGGCGCCTATGGCCGCCCGTGGCTGCTCGGCCAGGTGATGCACTGGTTCCGCACCGGCCAGGCGCTTCCCGATCCGTCAATCGAGGAGCAATATCACGCGATCATAGGCCATTACATGGCAATGCTCGATCACTATGGCGAGTTTACCGGCGTCAACATGGCGCGCAAGCATATCGGTTGGTACACCAAGGGACTGCCGGGATCGGCTGAGTTCCGCAATGCGGTGAACCAGGAACCCAAGGCGGAAACGGTGCTGGCGATGCTGGCGGAATTCTACGGTCCATGGCTCTCCCGGGCAGCCGCCTGATCCGCCTGGGCCGGCGGCCGGCCCCGTCATCGCGCCCCGGATCGCCGGCACTGGCGGAACTGTTCGCGATATTGCCGACGCCGATGCTCGTGATCGACCCGGACGGGCTGATCACCGAAGCCAATGTCGCAAGCGAGACGCTGCTCAATCTTGGCCGCAACGCCATTATCGGCCGATCGATGGAAACGCTGACGGGGCATCCGCTGACCTCGATGGCGAAGGATTCGCCATTCTCCGCCTTCGACCTCCCGATCGATCTGCCGGGTGGGCGCACCCAGAATGTCGATATGATGGCGGCGCCGATGCCCGATCATCCCGGCTGGCGCGTCGTCACCATTCATGTCCGCTCGACCACGCATCTGGTGGGGCGTCGCACCGAACGCGAAGGCGGGAAGCTGACCGCGGTCGGCGCGGCGGCGATGCTCGCGCACGAGATCAAGAACCCGCTTTCGGGCATTCGCGGCGCCGCGCAATTGCTCGACAAAAGCGTCGAACCCGACGCTCGCGACCTGACGCGGCTGATCCGCGACGAGGTGGATCGGGTCGCTGCGCTCATCGATCGCATGGAGGGTTTTACCGATACCCGGCATATCGAGCTCGAACCGCAGAATATCCATGCGATCCTCAGCCATGCCCGCGAAGTCGCGCGCCAGGGCTTCGCCCGCGCCATTCCGGTCCGCGAAGCCTATGATCCGTCGCTACCCGAAGTGCTGGGGCATCGCGACTCGCTGGTCCAGATCTTCATAAACCTCCTGAAGAATGCGGCCGAAGCGATTGGCGATCGTGAAGATGGGCAGATCCTGCTCAGGACCGCCTATCGCCATGGCGTCTCCTTTCTGAAACATGGCGCCGACGGCAAGCAGGCGCTGCCGATCGAGGTCTGCGTGATCGACAATGGCCCCGGCGCGCCGCCCGAACTCGCCGAACATCTGTTCGATCCCTTCGTGACCTCCAAACGGACCGGGAGCGGACTGGGGCTCGCACTGGTCGACAAGCTCGTCACCGATCAGGGCGGTGTGGTTGAATATGCGCGTGAAGGACATCCGGAAATGACCGTTTTTCGCCTCTTGCTGCCACGGGCCCGGGATCGCTGATGATCAGTGGCCGCATCCTGGTGGTCGATGACGACGCCGCGATCCGCACCGTCGTGCGCGAGGCGCTGCGGCGCGAGGGTCATGAGGTCGAAACCGCCGCGTCCGTCGCCGAACAGCGCAAGGCGATGGCACGCTTCGCGCCGGACCTGCTGGTAACGGATGTCATGCTGCCCGACGGCAACGGGCTGGATCTGGTGCCCGAGATGCTGGCCGACCATCCCGGCATGCCGGTGATCGTGCTTTCCGCGCAGAACACGCTGGCGACCGCGGTGCGCGCGACCGAGCAGGGCGCGTTCGAATATCTGCCAAAACCCTTCGATCTGGAGGAATTGTGCCGCGCCGTAGCCGACGGGCTGCGCAGCCGCGCCACGCGCACCGATGTCGAACCCGAGGGGATCAAGGAAGACCTGCCGCTGATCGGCCGCTCTCCGGCGATGCAGGACGTCTATCGCACGATCGCCCGCGTCGTCTCCAACGAACTGACCGTTCTGGTCTTCGGCGAGTCCGGGACGGGCAAGGAACTGGTCGCGCGCGCGATCCATGATCTCGGCGCACGGCGGGGAAAGCCCTTTGTCGCGATCAACATGGCGGCGATCCCGCGCGAACTGATCGAATCCGAGCTGTTCGGCCACGAACGCGGCGCCTTTACCGGCGCGCAGGCGCGCACCGCGGGCAAGTTCGAACAGGCCCAGGGCGGCACATTGTTCCTGGACGAGATCGGCGACATGCCGATGGAAGCCCAGACCCGATTGCTGCGCGTGCTGCAGGAAGGCGAATTCACCACGGTGGGGGGCGCCAGATCGATCCGTGCCGATGTGCGGATCATCGCCGCCACCCACAAGGACCTGCCGGCGATGATCGCGAACAACATGTTCCGCGAGGATCTGTTCTACCGGCTCAACGTCGTGCCGGTTCATTTGCCGCCACTGCGCGACCGGCCGGGCGATATCGCCGAACTCGCGCGCCATTTCCTCGATCGCGCGGGGCAGGAGGGGCTTTCGCGCAAGCGGCTTGGCCCGGATGCGCTCGCGCGACTGACCGCGCATGGCTGGCCGGGCAATGTCCGCGAGCTCGAAAACCTGATGCGCCGCCTCGCCGCGCTGAGCCGCGAGGAAGTGATCGGCGCCCGGCTGATCGATCAGTCGCTGTCAGGCGGCGCTGAAACCCCCTTGCCATTGCTGGTGGGACGGGGGCTGTCCGATGCGGTCGAAGCCAGCCTTTCCGGCTATTTCGCGAGCTTCGGCGACGAACTGCCGCCCGATGGCCTTTACGATCGCGTGCTGGCCCAGATGGAGGAGCCCTTGCTGCGGCTGACGCTGGCGGCGGTGCGCGGCAACCAGCTTCGCGCCGCCGACCTGCTCGGGATCAACCGCAATACGTTGCGCAAGAAACTGACCGATCACGCGATCGACCTAGCGAAGCTGCGTCGCGGCCCCTGAGACGATTGCCGGATCGGGTGCGCCGGATCGTGCCGGGCATGCGATGGGCATTCCTCCATTTCGGCGCAGAGTGTGTTTGTCTTGCAACGGGAATGTTGTAAGCAAGCAACGGTGAACGCGCTCGATCGTGACTTTTCGATGAAACCGGCCCGGTGGCGGCGCGCGCTGACAGCCTTTTATCGTCGCAACAATCTGGTCGCCTGGGTCGAACTGGCAACGCTTGCGCTCGCGATCGCGATCCTGATCGCCAGCTATTTTATCGTCACTGCGGAATCGACGGCCGATCGCCTCCTGTCGCCGGCGATGGTGGCGCTGCTGCTGATCTCCAATCTCGTACCCGGCGTCGCATTGCTGGTCCTGATCGGACGGCGCATGGCGAAGCGCCGTGCCGCCCGGTCGCTGGTGGGCGGGGGCGGGGGATTGCACGTCCGGCTGGTCGCCCTGTTCTCGCTGATCGCGGCGGTGCCGACCTTGCTGGTGGTGATTTTCGCTTCGCTGCTTTTTCAATATGGCGTCGAATTCTGGTTTTCCGACCGAGCGCGCGGCATGCTCGAAAATGCGAGTATCCTGGCGCAGGAAACCTATGCGCAGAATCGCGACGACGTGCAGGCGCAAACCGTCACAATGGCGTCCGACCTGATCCAGTTCCTGCAGGAAGCGCCGATCGAGAACCCGCTGTTCCAGGAGGCGTTCGCGCGCCAGGTTTATCAGCGCGAACTGTCCGAAGCCGCGATCCTCGTCGCAAAGCCCGGCGTCGGCTTGCAAACGCTGATCATGGTCGATCCCTATGTTCGCGGCGAAACCAATGTTGTGAAGCCGGAGGTGATGGAGAAGATCCGCCGCGGCGCCCCGGCGGTGGTTACCGAAACCAACGACCGGATCGAGGCGGTCGTGCCGCTCGGGGTCAAGGAAGAAGCCTATTTGTGGGCGGCGCGCGTCGCCAATCCGAAGATGCTTGCACAGGCCCAGCGTGCGGACACGGTGCTTCAGGACTATAAGCGATTGCTCGGGCGGTCGCGCGCGCTGCAACTCCAGTTCAACATCGCCTTGCTTGCGGTCTCGCTGCTGATCGTGGGCGCGGCCGTGTTCATCGCGCTCGCGGTCGCGGACCGGATCGTGCGCCCGCTCGGAGACCTTGTCGATGCGGCGCAGCGCATCGCCGGCGGTGACCTGACGGCGCGCGTTGAGCAACCCGTCCGCCAGGACGAGATCGGCAGCCTGGCCAACGCCTTCAACCGCATGACGCGGCGGATCGAGGAGCAGACCGGCGCACTCGAAAGCCGACGCGCCTTTATCGAGGCGGTTCTGTCGGGCGTCAGCGCCGGCGTGGTTTCGGTGGACGTCAACGGCAAGATCCTGTTGATGAACAGCCAGGCCGCCGCCCTGCTGAAGGTCGGACCGCTTCACGCCGTCGGGCGGAGCCTGGGCGATCTGGCCCCCGAACTCGGCGCGCTTGCGGCAAGCGGCGACCGCAGCGAGATCGTCCAGTTCAATTCCACCGGGGAGGCGCGGACGCTGGCGGTCCGCGTGGTCGGGGACGAAAGCGGGCGGGTGCTCACCTTCGACGATATCACGCAGCAATTGCTCGACCAGCGCCGCGCCGCCTGGTCCGACGTCGCCCGCCGCATCGCACACGAGATCAAGAATCCGCTGACCCCCATCCAGCTCGCCGCCGAGCGGCTGCAGCGCCGCTACGGCAAGCAGATCAGTGACGAGACGGGGACGTTCACGCGCCTGACCGAAACGATCGTGCGCCAGGTGGCGGATCTGCGCCGGATGGTCGACGAATTCTCGTCCTTCGCCCGCATGCCCAAGCCGGTGTTCCGGCCGGAATCGCTGACCGACATCGCGCGCCAGTCGCTCTTCCTCCACGAAGTCGCGCACCCGGAGATCCGCTTCAACTTCGAGCAGGAGGAAGATGTTCAGCCGATGGTCTGTGACCGGAGACAGATCGGGCAGGCCTTGACCAATCTCGTCAAGAATGCGGTGGAAGCCATTGAACCAAAATCAGAAGTGAGCGAGGGCGATTATACCGGCGAAGTGACGCTTTCGATCACCCGGCGTAACGATCCCGCACGCTTGACCGTGACGGTCACCGACAATGGCATCGGCCTGCCGCAGGAGCGCGACCGGCTGGTCGAACCCTATGTCACAACGCGCGTGCGCGGCACCGGCCTGGGCCTGGCGATCGTGAAGAAGATCGTGGAGGAACATTTCGGTACGATGCAGTTCGCCGACAACCCCGGTGGCGGCACGATCATCACGACAAGCTTCGACCTCGATATGCTTGCCAATATCGCCTGCGACGATGCGGCGATCGATCTCGACCAGGACGAAAAGACCCCGCGGCTGACGCGGAAAGGAGAAGGCTGACCCATGGCGCTAGACATTCTGATTGTCGATGACGAGCAGGATATCCGGGACTTGGTGTCGGGCGTGCTCGAGGATGAAGGCTATTCCCCTCGCACCGCGGGCAACAGCGACGCCACCTTGGAGGCCATTGCCGAGCGCAGGCCCTCGCTGGTTCTGCTCGACGTCTGGCTGCAGGGCTCCAGGCTCGACGGGCTCGATCTGCTCGACGAGATCAAGCGCCGCGATCCCTCCTTGCCGGTGCTGGTGATGTCGGGCCACGGCAATCTCGACACCGCGGTCGCCGCGATCCGGCGCGGTGCGGTCGATTTCATCGAGAAGCCCTTCGAGGCGGCACATCTGCTCCACCTCGTCAGCCGTGCCACCGAAACCGAGAAGCTCCGCCGCGAAAACGCCTCGCTCAAGGCCCAGATCGGCCGCGAGGAGGAACTGACCGGCAATTCGACCTCGATCAACGCGGTCCGCGCCACGCTGAAGCGCGTGGCGGCGACGGGCAGCCGTGTGCTCGTGACCGGTCCGGCGGGCGTCGGCAAGGAAGTCGCGGCGCGGCTGCTGCACATGTGGAGCAATCGGGCGGCGGCGCCGTTCATCGTCGTCAGTTCTGCGATGATGGAGCCCGAACGCGTCGAGGACGAATTGTTCGGGGTGGAGGAGGGGGGGGAACTCGTCCGCCCCGGCCTGCTCGAACAGGCGCATGGCGGCACGCTGTTCCTCGACGAGGTGGCGGACATGCCGCTCACCACCCAGGCCAAGATCCTGCGCGTGCTGACCGACCAGAGCTTCACCCGCGTCGGCGGCCAGCGGGTGGTGAAGGTCGAGTTTCGCGTGGTTTCAGCCACTTCGCGCGATCTGAGCGAGGAGATTGCCGCCGGGCGTTTCCGCGAAGATCTCTATTACCGGCTGAATGTCGTGCCCGTGCATATTCCGCCGCTGTCCGAGCGGCGCGAGGACATTCCCGGGCTGATCGATCATTTCGTGGCGCGCTATGCCAATGAGCGCCGGGTGCCGCCGCCCGGTGTCGCGGGCGACGCGATCGCCGCGCTTCAGGCCTATGACTGGCCCGGCAATGTCCGTCAGCTCCGCAATGTCGTCGAGCGAACGATCATCCTGGCGCCCGGCGACCGGATCGGCCAGATCGATCTGGACATGCTTCCCCCCGAAGTGATGGGCGCGCAGGGCGATGCCAGCATGGGCGGCAATGCCGCGTCGGCGATCATGGGCGCTCCGCTCCGCGAGGCGCGCGAAACCTTCGAGCGCGAATATCTGCGCATCCAGATCCGGCGTTTCTCCGGCAATATCTCGCGTACGGCGAGCTTCATCGGCATGGAAAGATCGGCGCTCCATCGCAAATTGAAGCTGCTCGGCATGGCGGATTCGAAAACCGACGGCGACGAATGACCGGACGGCGGTGGACGAAGCCGCCGCGACGCACTAGATAGGAGGCGCCACAACGGCAGCCCAAGCCCGCCGCAACGGGCGACCGCGGACCGCGATCCGCCAAGAACAGGACACTTAGAAATGGCCGACAAGATCAACAATCTGCAGGATATTTTTCTCAACACGCTGCGGCGCACCAAGACGCCGGTCACCATGTTCCTGGTGAAGGGCGTGAAGCTCCAGGGCATCATCACCTGGTTCGACAATTTCTCGGTGCTGCTGCGCCGCGACGGCCAATCGCAGCTGGTCTACAAGCATGCGATCTCCACCGTCATGCCCGCGGCGCCGATCGATCTGAAGCCGATCGAAAAGGCTTTCGACGAGAGCCGCGGCAAATCCAAGTCGTTGCAGGAAGTGTTCCTGAGCGCGGTCCACAAGTCCGAAGCGCCGGTCACCATGTTCCTCGTCAACGGCGTCATGCTGCAGGGCGAGATCGTGGCATTCGATCTGTTCTGCATGTTGCTGCAGCGCGACGGGCTGTCGCAGCTTGTCTACAAGCATGCGATCTCGACTGTGCAGCCCGCCCATCCGCTCAACCTCGCCGAGGAGAGCGGAGATACGGACGAGGATTGAAGGCGCCGGATCACTCCGTCATTCCCGTGACGGCGGGAAAGGCGGAATGAGGGTCTATGAGCGTATTTCAGCGTAGCGAAGACGAAGGACTGGCGCGCGGTGCGCGGGCGATCGTGGCATTGCCCGACACCGGCGGCTCCGCGCGCGATTCCGATGCCCGGCTGGAGGAGGCCGCCGGCCTTGCCGAGGCCATCGGCATCGACGTGATCGACAAGCTCCATTTCCGCGTGCGCCAGCCCAAGCCGGCAACATTGTTCGGCAGCGGCCAGGTCGATCAGCTCGCCGTCGCCGTCCAGCAGAACGAAGCAGAACTGGTGATCGTCGATGCCTCGGTGACGCCGGTGCAGCAGCGCAATCTGGAAGACAAGCTCAAGGCCAAGGTAATCGACCGGACCGGCCTGATCCTCGAGATTTTCGGTGAACGCGCCGCGACCGCCGAAGGGCGGTTGCAGGTGGAGCTGGCGCATCTCGATTATCAGGCGGGCCGGCTGGTGCGCAGCTGGACCCACCTCGAGCGCCAGCGCGGCGGTTTCGGCTTTCTGGGTGGTCCCGGCGAAACGCAGATCGAAGCCGACCGACGTATGATCCGCGATCGGATGGCCAAATTGCGCCGCGAGCTTGCCGATGTACGGCGCACGCGTGGACTTCACCGCGATCGACGACGGCGCGCGCCTTGGCCGGTGATCGCGCTTGTCGGCTATACCAACGCCGGAAAATCGACGCTTTTCAACCGGATGACCGGCGCCGACGTCATGGCGGAAAACCTGCTGTTCGCAACACTCGACCCGACAATGCGGCAGATCCGTCTGCCGGGCCTCGACAAGGCGATTCTCTCCGACACGGTGGGCTTCGTCTCCGATCTGCCGACCCAACTCGTCGCGGCATTCCGGGCGACGCTGGAAGAAGTGACGGCAGCCGATCTGATCGTCCATGTCCGCGACATCGCGCACCCCGACAGTGAAGCGCAGAAGGCGGATGTCGAGCAGGTGCTCGCCGAAATCGGCGCGCGTGAGGACACCCCGGTGATCGAGGCGTGGAACAAGGTCGACCTGCTCGACCCCGAAACACGGGCGGAACTGACGGGGGAGGCAGCCCGCCGCGATGATGTCGCGATGCTGTCCGCACAGACGGGGGAGGGCGTCGATGCGCTTCGCCAGACGGTATCGGACCTGTTGACCGCGCAAAACCGCGTTCGCACCGTGCGGCTTTCGCAGGCTGATGGCGCCGGCATCGCCTGGCTGCACCGCCATGGCGAAGTGCTCGATACCGTGGAGGAAGGCGAATTGCTGCGCATCGACGTGCGTATTTCGGAACTGGATTGGGGACGGTTCGAGGCGCGGGGATAAAAGGTCCTGCTTTCTCGCCCCCGTGCTGCGGCAAATTCCGGCTATTGCCTCGGAGCCTTCGCCTTCACGCGTTCCCAGAGCGCATCCTTCTCCTCCAGCGGCAAGCCGTTGAACATCTCGCCGGCTTCGGCCTCCATCGCACGGAAGCGCGTTTCGAACTTGCGATTGGCGCGCCGCAACGCGGCCTCCGGGTCGATGCCCAGATGGCGCGACCAGTTCACGCAGGCGAAGAGCAGATCGCCGATTTCATCCTCGAGTTCATCCGCCCCTGAACACTGTTCAATTTCAGCAAGTTCCTCATCGATCTTCAGCCGGGGCCCTTCGGCATCCGGCCAGTCGAAGCCGGTTCTGGCCGCCCGCTTCTGGAGCTTCTCGGCGCGCAGCAGCGCGGGCAGGCCCAGGGCGACACCGGCGAGCGCACTCTTGTCGGGCTTGGCGTCGCGCTCGGCCGCCTTGATCGCTTCCCATTGCGCATGGCCGGTCTCGCGAGGATCGGATCCGAAGACATGCGGATGACGGCGGACCATCTTTTCGGAGATGGCGGTGACGACGTCGGTGATCGCGAAATGGCCGGCTTCCTCGGCGATGCGCGAATGGAACACGACCTGGAGCAGCAGGTCGCCGAGTTCGTCCTTGAGATCGTTCATGTCACGGCGCGCGATCGCGTCGGCGACTTCATGGGCTTCTTCGATCGTGTAGGGCGCGATCGTCTCGAAGCTCTGCTCGATATCCCAGGGACAGCCATTCTCGGGATCGCGCAAACGGGCCATGATCGCGACCAGATCGTTCAACGGGGGGCTCGACACCGAGGCAGCTCCATAAGTTCGATAATATACATTATGTAAAGCTCAGATCGATCAGCCCTCAAGGATCAGCGTGCGCCCTTCCACGCGCCAACTCTTCAGAGAGGACAGGAAATTCATGCCGAGCAGGTTCGTGTCGCCCAGTTCCTCCATCACGAACACATGCATGCCCTCGCGCTCGATCGGCCCCAGTTGGAAGCGATCGATGCTTGAGCGTTGCGCCTCCGCCAATCCATTGGCGGTTTCCACGATCGCCGGATAACCGGCTCCATCGAGCGCGATGCCCACGGCCTTCGCCGTATCGCGCGACATCGACGTCACCGTCGCGCCGGTATCGATCATGAACCGGACGCTGTGACCGTTGACGATCGCCACGGCATAATAATGCCCATCCTCGGACGCCGGAATGCGCAGACTGCCGCCGACCGTCTCCGCGCTTTCGCCGACAGCCGCCGTCTTCACTTTCTGCCAGATCGCGCCGAAATCATCGCGCAGCGCCACGATCACGAAAAGCCCGGCGAAAATCGCGACCCAGGCCAATGCCATCTTGAGCGTCTGCCGCATCGGCAACCGCCTGGCAGCCAGTGCGCTGCCGACAAGTACCAGCCCGCCGACAGCATATATCAGGCTGATCGATTGATCCTCGTTCAAGCGGTTCCGGCCTCCAACCCATCCCAGCCCGGTTCGACGCCGGCCGGCAGCATGGCGCACAATGTCGCATAATCCATCGACTGGTCCATATGCGTCAGGATGGCGCGGCGCGGCGACTGGTTTTCGATCCAGTTCAATGTGAGTTCGAGGTGCGGATGCGTCGGATGCGGCCGATGCCGCAGGGCATCCACAACCCAGATATCCAATCCTTCGAAAAGAATCTTCATATCATGTGTGAATTCATTGAAATTGGTGGAATAAGCGATCGATCCCTCCGGTCCGTCGAAGCGCAGCCCCGCCGACGTGATCGTACCGTGCGGCTGATCGACCACCCGGATACGGATATCTCCGAGTATCCAGTCGTCTTGCAGGACTTGTCCCGTCACCGTCGGCGGATAGCCGTCCTTGCCGTCAAAGGCATAGGCGAAGCGCGAATGGAGCGACGCGAGCGTTCCCGCGCGCGCATAAGCCTCCACCGGTCGCTCGCGGACATGGAAAAGCTGGCGCAGATCATCAAGGCCGTGGCAATGATCGGCATGATCGTGCGTCCAGATCACCGCGTCGACATCGGCCACATCGGCCTTCAGCAACTGCTCGCGCAGGTCCGGCGAGGTATCGACCAGGATCCGCGTCGTCGCGCTTTCGACGATGATCGACGCGCGGCTGCGCCTGTTCCTGGGCTCGGCCGGATCGCAGTCGCCCCAGTCATTGCCGATGCGCGGCACTCCCGACGATGTGCCGCATCCAAGGATGCGCAGCTTCATCGCAGCGTCCCGCGCGCCGTACCGATCATGCGGCCGCTTTGGCGAACAGGGCCCGGAAATTGCGCGTCGTCTGTTCGGCGAGTTGCTCGACGCTGACGCCGCGCAATTCCGCAAGGAAGCGCGCGGTATCCGCGACATGGCCGGGTTCGCAGGTCTTGCCGCGATGCGGCACCGGCGCCAGGAACGGCGCATCGGTTTCGATCAGCAGCCGGTCTGCGGGCAGTCGTGCCGCAGTTTCCTGCAGATCCCTGGCGCTCTTGAACGTCACGATCCCTGAAATCGAGATATAAAGCCCAAGTTCCAATGCCTTGTCGGCGAATTCTCCACTGGCGGTGAAGCAGTGGATAACGCCGGGATAGGCGCCCTTCCCCATTTCCTCGCCCAGGATCTCCGCCGTATCCGCCTCGGCATCTCGGGTGTGGACGATCAGCGGCAGGCCGGTTTCGCGCGCCGCCGCGATATGCGCGCGAAAGCTCGTCTTCTGCTGCTCGCGATCCGAATGGTCGTAATAATAATCGAGCCCGGTTTCGCCGATGCCGATCACGCGATTGTGCGCGGCCTTGGCGACGAGCTTCGCGGTATCGACATCGGGATGATGGTCCGCCTCGTGCGGATGGATGCCGACAGTCGCCCAGACATCGGCCTCGCGCTCGGCGGTGGCGATGACGTCATCCCATTCGCGCTCGCGCGTCGCGATGTTGAGCATCGTGCCGACGCCGGCGGCGCGCGCACGCGCCAGCACCGCCGATTGCTCCTCGATCAGCCCCTTATAGTTCAGATGGCAATGGCTATCGACGAACATCGTTTACGCCTCCGCCGGCAGTTCGAGCCGCGGGAAGATCGGGCTCGGCGGCGCAAGCGTGAAGTCCGACGCCACAAGGGCGTCATACCAGCCATCGTCTTCCAGCGCCGCGAAATCGCGGGCTTCGGCTCCCATCTGGTCGAGCAGCTTCGCCGACGCCGCCGGGATCACCGGCGCGATGACGATCGCAAGATCGCGGATCGCGCGATACAGCGTCGCCAGCACCGCCATCATGCGCTCCGGGTCGGTCTTGCGCAGCGCCCAGGGCGCCTGGGCGTCGATATACTGGTTGCAGGCGAACACGCCGCGCAGCCAGGCTTCGATGCCCTGAGACAGGCCGAGATCGGCAAAGGCGGCGGGCACGTCCTTGCGCGTGATCTGCGCGATCAGCGCCAGCAGATCGGTGTCCGCAGGCTCGCCACGACCGCCGCTCGGCAGCGCGCCGAGATTCTTGGCGATGAAGCTCAGGGTGCGCTGCGCGAGATTGCCGAAGCTGTTGGCGAGATCGGCGTTGCAGCGCGTGACGATCGCTTCGGCGCTATAGCTGCCGTCATTGCCGAAGGTCACTTCGCTCAGCAGGAAGTAACGCAACTGGTCGACGCCGAACGCCTCGGCGAGTTCGAGCGGATCGGCGACATTGCCGAGCGATTTCGACATCTTCTCGCCGCGATTGAGCAGAAAGCCGTGGCCAAACACCTGTTTAGGCAACGGGATGCCCGCCGACATCAGGAAAGCCGGCCAGTAAACGGCGTGGAAACGCACGATATCCTTGCCGATGATGTGATAATCGGCCGGCCAGTATTTACGGAATGCCTCGCCATCCTCGGGATAGCCCACACCCGTCAGATAATTGGTCAGCGCATCGACCCAGACATACATGACATGACCGTCGCTGCCCGGCACCTTCACGCCCCAGTCGAAGCTGGTGCGCGAGACCGACAGGTCCGACAAGCCACCCTCGACGAAACGCATCGTCTCGTTGCGGCGGCTGTCGGGCCGGATGAAATCGGGCTGCGTATTATAGAGATCGAGCAAGGGCTGCTGATATTTGGACAGCCGGAAAAACCAGCTTTCCTCTGCCGTCCAGGTGACGGGCGTGCCCTGGGGGGACAGTTTCTCGCCCCCTTCCCCTTCGACCAGTTCCTTCTCGTCGTAAAAGGCTTCGTCGCGGATCGAATACCAGCCTTCGTAACGATCGAGATACAGGTCGCCATTCGCCTCCATCGCCTGCCAGATCGCCTGGCTGGCAACATGGTGCGCGGGCTCGCTGGTACGGATGAAGCGATCGTACGAAATGTTGAGACTGTTATCCATTTTCTTGAAATAAGACGACATTTCTTCCGCCAGAGCGGCGGTTTCGATCCCCTTGTCGCGCGCCGTCTGAACCATCTTCAGCCCATGCTCGTCGGTGCCGGTCATGAAGAAGACGTCGCGGCCCATCAGCCGCTGGAAACGCGCGATCGCGTCGGTCGCGATCGCTTCATATGCGTGTCCGATATGGGGGCGACCATTGGGATAGCTGATCGCGGTGGTGATATAAAAGGGCTTGGCCATGCCGCGGCTTTAGAGTGGTTCAGAGGCAGGTGGCAACACCTGCCGGCCCGGGAGCCACGGCAAACTCCCGATTGGCGGATGCGCCAAATCAGATCGGCTCGACAGAGCGCCGCATAGTCGCGGGGCGGCTCAGAATCTGTTTGGAAATGCGCCTATGGCGCATTGCTGCACCGGCCCGCTCCCCCCCCCCCCCCCCCCCCAACTAATCGCCGGGGGGGGGGGGGGGGGGGGGG
>NZ_JAINVV010000002.1 GCF_019880585.1 Sphingomonas colocasiae | reverse complement strand
TGCACCGGCCCGCTCCCCCACCCGACCTCCCATAATATACTGCCGTTGGGAGGTCGGGTGGGGGAGCGGGCCGGTGCAGCCTTGGAAATGCGCTCTTCCGCGCATTTCCAAACAGACTCTCAGGCCGCGCGTCGCCGTGCAAGCCCGGCGATCAGCGTACCGAGTTCGAAAACCACGCTTTGCGGATCGAGCGAAAGCCCGACGGCCCCGGCCGCGAGATCGCGCGCATCGCCCCACAGCTTCAACGCATCGGCAAGCTGCTGCCCGGAACGCGTGCGCGCGGCGGTTGCGATGAAGCCCGGCGCGCGCTGCAGAAAGGCTTCGTAGCGTGGCTGGGCGGCCTTGAGCGCGAGCGCCTTGGCAAGCGCCGTGCGCGATGCGGCGGCGGGATCTCCGGTCGCGGCGATACTCGCCATCGCCTGATCGAGACCGGCGATATCGAGCCCGGCAAAGCCGAGCGCGCGTCCGGGGGCCCCTTCCCCGACCCGCACCAATGCGGCGATTTCATCCGCATCGGCCTCCGGCAATTCGTCGCGCAGCACGCTGGCCATTTCCTCCGGCGCGAGCGGACCAAAGCGGAGCACCCGGCAGCGGGAACGGATCGTCGGCAGCAGCCGCCCCGGCGCATGGCTGACGAGCAGGAACACCGTATCGGCCGGCGGCTCCTCCAGATTCTTGAGCAGTGCGTTGGCGGCGGCGCGTTCGAGATCGTCGATCGCGTCGATCACGATCACCCGGCGCGGCGACAGGGAGGGCGTGGTCGCGAACAGGCCCTGAAGCGAACGGACCTGCGCGATCGGGATATTGCGCGCGAGATCGCCAGTCCGCTCGTTGGGCAGGCGCTGAAGCCGGCGAAAATCCGGATGGCTGCCCGCATCGATCAGCCGGGCGATCGGATGATCGGGTGAAACCTCAAGCCCCGGTGCCATCGGGGGCGGCCCGGCGGCCTCGGCGAGCATGCGCAGCGCTGCGGCGTCGGCGAAACGCCCCTTGCCCACGCCCTGCGGCCCGGCAAGCAGCCAGGCATGATGCAGGCGTCCGCTCGCCATCGCATCCATAAAGGCAGCGATTTCATGGGCATGGCCGACAAGTGACGTCATGGCAGCAGATCCGCCAGCGCATCGAGCAGACGTATCGTGACATGATCGGCGATGCCGCTCGCATCGACGACGCGAAAGCGGTGCGGATCCTCGTCCGCATGATGCGCGAAAGCCTGCGCGACGCGGGCGTGATAGATCGCGTCACGTCCGCCGATCCGATCCGCACCGCCGCGATCGCGCGCCGCTGCACGCTCGGCCGCCACGGCTTCGGGCAGGGTCAGCAGCAATGTACGATCGGGCAACCGTCCCGCGCTGCCGATCCGGTGCAGCGTCAGGATATCGGCGTCGGCCAGGCCGCTCGCGCCCGCCTGATAGGCGCGCGAACTGTCGATGAATCGGTCGCTCAACACCCATTTCCCGTCGGCCAGCGCCGGCAGGATCGTCTTTTCGAGATGATCCGAGCGGGCGGCCGCGAACAGCAGAGCTTCGGCGCGCGGCCCCCAGCGGCCGGCATCCCCTTCCAGCAGCAGGCGGCGGATCGCCTCCGCGCCTTCGCTGCCCCCCGGTTCGCGGGTAACGAGCACATCAACACCGCGCGCGCGCAAGGCCTCCGCCAGCGCCGCGATCTGCGTCGATTTGCCGACGCCTTCGCCGCCTTCCAGCGAAATGAAGCGGCCCATGGCCGCGGCGGCCGTCACCCGAAGATCGACATCAGCCCGGCCCAGGCGCGGCCGAAGAAACCGGCCTCGCCCACATCGCTTTCGGCGACGAGCGGCATGGTCTGCGGCGGCGTGTCCGGCGTGGTGACGACCAGATCGGCGATATGCTGGCCCGCCTTGATGGGCGCCTTGATGGGGCCGTTATAGACCACCTTCACCTGCATGGTGCCGGCGACGCCATTGGGCAGCGTCACCGCCAGGTTGCGCGGCGCGACCAGGCCGACTTCGCTGTCGCTGCCCAACTGCACCTCGGCGGTCTCGACCTTCCTGCCCTTGGTGAAGAGCGGCTTGGTCGTCCAGGCCTTGAAGCCCCAATCGATGAAGCGGACCGATTCCTCGATACGGCCGTTGAACGAATCGAGCCCCGCAACCACCATCACCAGGCGGCGGCCATTCTGTTCCGCCGATCCGGTGAAGCCATAGCCGGCTTCCTCGGTATGGCCGGTCTTGAGCCCGTCCGCCCCCGAAACGCGGCCCAGCAGCGGATCGCGATTCTCCTGGTTGATCGTCTTGCCGTCGCTCAGCGTGCGGCTGTAATCCTTGCGCGCGTAGAAATCCTTGTAGAGCTCCGGAAAGTCCTCGATCGTGGAGCGCGCCAGCGACGCCAGGTCGCGGGCGGTGACATAGGTCACGCCTTCGTCGGGCCAGCCATTGGAATTGCCGAAATGGCTGTTGGCGAGGCCCAGTTCCTTGGCCTTCGCGTTCATCAGCGCGACAAAGGCCGGCTCGGTGCCGGAAATCCCTTCCGCCAGCACGACACAGGCGTCGTTGCCCGAAAGCGTGACGATGCCGTGCAGCAGGTCGCGCACGCTCACCTGCTCGCCAGTCTCAAGGAACATCGTCGATCCGGCGGCGGGGCCATGCCATTGCCGCCAGGTTTCGGGGCGCACCGCGAACGTCTGATCGAGCTTGAGCTTGCCCTGCTTGATCAGATCGAACGCGACATAGACCGTCATCATCTTCGCCATCGATGCCGGCGGCATGCGGACATCGGCGCCCTTGTCGTACAGCACCGCGCCCGACGAGAGATCCTGCAGGAACGCGACCTTGGCCGTGCTTTCATAGGGCGGCGCGGCGGCGGTGACCGGAACGGCGGCGACCAGGGCGGCGAAGGAGACGAACAGGACGGGTTTCATGGGGCTATACTCGCGACAGGCGCGGCGGCCGTCAGCCGCCGCTCAGGATACGTGCCTCCGGATAGCCCTTCGCCTTGATGCTCCGCAATGACTCATTCGCGGCGGCCTCGTTCGCGAACGGCCCGAAGCGGACACGGAACAGCGAACCGACGGCATCGACGCGCGCACCGGCCTTCTTGGCGAGCGCCTCCGCGCGGGGCTTGTTCGAAAAGGCGCCGAGCTGAACGAACCACTTTCCGCCGGCGATTATCGCTGGGCTGGAGCTCTTGGCCGCCGGCCTGGGCGTTTCGATCGCGTCCGCAGCCAGCCCCTCGCTGGCGACGACCAGCTTCGGCGCCGACGCCGGCTGCTCGACGGCGGACGGCGGAATCGGGGTCGTCGCGATTGCCGTCGGTGCCGGATTAGCCGGCTTTGGCGCCGTAGCGGCAACCGCCATCGGCGGAGTCGGCGTGATGCCGAGCTTGCGGCGCAATGCCGTCAACATCATCACCGGGCTTTCAAGCCGTTCCGCGGCCGAGCCGCCCTGGCGCAACACCGCGCGTTCCTGCTGCGGCGGATTGACGCGCCGCACCCGAACCGGCGTGCGCCCCGCCCCCGCGATGCCGAGTTGACGCGCCGCGCCATCCGACAGATCGATCAGCCGATCGTTGGAAAACGGGCCACGGTCGTTGATGCGCACCAGGATCGTGCGCCCGGTCTCGAGCGACGTCACTTCCACATAGCTGGGCAGCGGCAACGTCCGGTGCGCGGCGGTGATGGCGTTCGGATTGAACGCTTCGCCATTGGCCGTGGCATTGCCCTGCGGGGGTTCGGCATAAGCGGCGGCATAACCGACATCGTCATAATCGGCCCGGTCCTCCGGGCGATAGGTGACGTCACCAACCTTGAAGGGCTCACCCAGCGTGACGGGAACGTCGCTGACGCCCGTGATGTTCGCGACGGGCAATGCCCCCTGGCCTTGCGGCGGGCGCTTGTCCTTCGCCAGCGCGACACCCTGCCCCGAAAACGCCAGCGCCAGGACGCCGGCGATCACCGCCCGTTCAACGTTCCACTTCATCCGCTAGCAACCCCACCGACAGCGCGTAGAAATTCGAACAATTGTAATCGAGGATGACCCGATAATTTCCGGTTAGCAGATAGGCGGTTTTTCCGGGCCCGTCGGGTTCGAGCAATGTGGCCATTTCGGCATCGCGCAGGCGCGGCCCCGAAATCTGGGTGATGCCGAGGCGGCGCCATTCGGCCATCGTCAGATAGCGGCTGTGGCGATCATGGACACGCTGGCAGCGCGGCGACACGATCTTGCTGCGCAATGCGGCCCGATCGAGCCCGCCCGGCACATTGACCGCGATTCCCCAGGGGACGTTGGGGCGCCAGCCGGCATTGACGAAATAATTGGCGATCGACGCCAGCGCGTCGGCCTCGCTCGTCCAGATATCCTTGCGCCCGTCGCCGTCGCCGTCGCGTGCCAGCCGCAGATAGACGGAAGGCAGGAACTGCGGATAGCCGGTGGCGCCCGCCCAGCTTCCGACGAGCCGGCTGCGCGGCACGCCCTCATCCATCATCTTCAGCGCGGCGATGAATTCGCCCGCGAACAGGTCGCGGCGGCGTCCTTCATAAGCGAGCGTCGCCAGCGCACGCACCAGATCGAAACTGCCCATCACCGATCCGTAGCCGGTCTCATGGCCGTAGATCGCGACCATGATCGATTCGGGCACGCCGGTCTCGCGCTCGATCCGCGCGAGATGGTGGCGCAACGCCTGGTATTTGGCGCGCCCGCGGTTGATCCGCGGCGCATCCACATGCCTGATCCGGTAAGGCGCGAAATTGGGTATCGGCGCATTGGCCGAACCGCCGGGCTGATCGCGGTCGAGTTCCACCACGCGCGCGTTGAAGGTCAGCGTCGGCATCACCGAATCGAGCGTGGCGCGGCTGACGCCCTGGCGCTCGGCCTGGGCGCGAAGCTGCGGCAGATAGGCCTGGAACGCCGCCTCCTCGCTTTGCGCGATCGCGGGGGCCGGCGCCAGCAGGCCGGTGACAGGCAGCGCAACCGCCGCCAGAGACATCGAAATCGGGATCAAAAGACGCATACAACTCCCCAACAGGCCGGCAGACTGCCACAGGCTGTGCGTCAGGTGAATCCCCTTTCGACCCGCATCCGGCACATCGGGGCCGATGAACGCCACCCCCTTTCCCTTTTCGCACCAAACGCATATGCCGCGCGAGCCGGACGGGTGGCCGAGTGGTTTAAGGCAGCGGTCTTGAAAGCTACTGGAGCTGGTGAGCTGCCCGCGTGAATAGGAGTGTGGTTACAAGGGGTTAGCTTAGGTTCGATTCGCCGGGTAGTTTCACCCATAAGCCTGTCGTAAGCTGCCAGCCCCGAAACGGCATGGAAGAGTGTCCGAGTGGTTTAAGGAACTGGTCTTGAAAACCAGCGACGGGGTAACCCGTCCGTGGGTTCGAATCCCACCTCTTCCGCCAACCTCAAAAGGTTGGTGCCATCCCAATGCGATCCCAAGCATTTTTGAACTCGTGGCAGTGAGTCAGCTTGATCCAGCATTGACCATCGCGATCCCGCTTGGCGCGTTCTGCTACTTCCACCTTGGTCAGTATGTAACAGGTCGGTTGATCTGATGATGGCTCGTTAGTGATGATCCACCAATCAGACATAACATGGTCAATCACGTTGCCTTCGCGGACGGTCGCAACCTTGATGTCATCCTTCGCGCTTTGCCCTTTCGACTGAACACCGAAGAAGACTGTTTCATCCCCATTTGCCACAAACAGGTCTGATCCTCGCGCATTGCGAATCGTTGGCATCACATGCCAACCACGCCGCGATAGCTGCCACGCAACATAAAATAGAGCTGCGTTGCCAGTTATCTGCTTCCGGTTGGATCGTGCCGGAGCAACAATCATCGTTTCGTCAGTCCATGATATTTGCGCCAGCGATAATACTCTTGACGGGTGTTGTTATCATTCCACCCCTTCAATCGTCCAACCTCGCGAATCTCGGCCACGGTCAGTTCGCGATTGTCGTTGAGATATTCCCAGACCGCACGGCACTTTATGCTCAGCTCGGTGGGAGGGGTTTCGCCATTGCGTGCTTGAATCGAGGATGACGGCATGGTGACTGCTCCAATTCAAATTTGGAGCGCCCAGCCTAAGCCGGGTGTTGGAATCCTCGTGCGTAGCCCGAGGCACCGCCACCTTTGGCTTGCGCTTGGACATACGCGACGGTCACCCGGCCGAAAAATCGACCGAGCTACGCGCCAAAGGGGATTCCACGCCCCACGAGCGGATTATGCCGCATCGCGGGATCTCTGTGACATACAGAGGGTTAAGGTTTCAATATGTGATTGTGGACCAAGTGCCGTCATGCTCCCAGCGGCGAAGGGCAGCGACAATCTCCACCATGTCGCCGGGGTCCAGCACCCCTCTTTCTACGCCCGGCAACACCGCCTGCTCAACCCATCCGTCAAATGACCCGAACCACCGTACGAATGGCGATGGCGTTGGCATATCGGCCTTCTCAAGCTTCGCGATCCGCTTATGCAAGGACCGGATGCCTACCATCGTGGTTATCGCAGTCCGAAACGCTGCCGCAGGTCAAAGGGCAGGTCAGGCGCACCGGGACGAACCGCCACCGATTCAGGAACAAGTGCGGAAGCGACAGGCTCGGGTTCGGGAATGACCACTGGCGCGGACACTTCGACAGGCCCGCGCCCCAGAATGGCATAGATGGCAGGTGCGGCACGCCGGAGGTGTTCTAGCTCCATCTGAAACAGCGCTGCATCAATAGCCATCTGCTCCTGCGTGACGGCGAAGTGGCGCGGGGCCAGCATGGCGCGAATCTCCGCCTGCTGCTCGCGTTCGATACGACGGCGCTCCGCCAGCGAAATGTCAGCTTTCATATGTCACCTTCAGCTTGCGCAGCACGTCGAACATATCTGCGCGGATTTCCGGGTCGTCGCAGTCGCGCATGACCTCGCAGCATGTGGTTACAACGATCCGCCGCATCTCGCTGCGCTCCTGATCGGTCATGCGCTGGATGGCCGCGCGGATTGGGTGGAACCTGCCGGTCAACAGAACGTCGCGGCGATTGAGAGGCACGACATAGAGCGGGTGCGACATCTGGTCCGCCATGCTCACCGCCCAATCGACACAGGCCTGATATTCGGTGATGGGCATGTAGCGCGTGGACATGGTGTGGCGGACTTGGGGGCCGTCAGTCGGACCGCTCCATCCGACATAGACGAATACATCATCCGGTTCCGGTGCCTCCGTGATGACCACATTGCGAGTTGTCGGTATCCTCATGGCCGGTCCCCGTAGGAATGGATTTCAGGCAAGGCCGGTCTCGCTCGACCTTTTTTGCAGCGAAGTTGGCGCAATTGCATTTTACCCTTGGGCATCCTTCGCCTCCTCTAGAGCGGCGATCCGGGCCTCAAGCTCCTCGCTGGCGCGCACGTCCGCGAGCGATTTGATGCTGTCGATGATGAGCCTGCCGACATCGGGCGCGACCGCCCCAGCGGCTACGGCATCAAGCACCTGGGCAACCTGATCGCTGATCGGTGCGGTTGCATCGAATTCGAAGTTCACCTTCTCCGCCTGCGCCTTGATGCTGGGCAGGCACTTGGCGAGAACGATGCTGGCGGCATTCGTGTCGCCTTCCAACGCTTTGCCTACCAGCACGGCAACGATGTTCCGCATCTCGTCGAGCATCTGCTGCGTGGCCAACAAACGCCGATCCGGTCGCCCCGGTGGACGCCCGCGAGGGTTGCCGCTTACGCCGGGTTTCCATGCGGGATTGCCGGGGCCACGCGGCTCGGTGGGGATAGGTGGCGGCGTGGGCCTCCAGTCCGTCCCCCAAGGGGGGGCAATCGTGTCAGTCATCGGATGCCTCGGATTGTTTAGAACAAGGATCAGACGACGAAGGACTTTTCAGCAGCGGCCTTGGCGGCGCGGAGCTGTTGGACCTTGGCCTGCTTGGCGCCGACCGCTTTTTCCATTTCCTTGAAAAGTAGCGGTGCACGCTCTCCGAGCAGTTCGAGGCCTGCCTTCGCCGCTCTCAGCTGTTTTGCCGCGCGAGGATTGGACTTCTCATGATGCATGCGGAGAAGCGTGGTTACCATTTCGGGAGTGAGGCCGGACAGATATGCCGGCCCACCGAGAACCGCCCCGATCGTGCGCTCGTCGCCTGCGTTAATCGCTCGTTGGATGAACCCTATGCGTTCGCCCATCGGCAGCGCGTGGACATAAGAGCGAATCTCGGCGGACATTGCGCCAACACCTCGGCTCTCAATGGGCTGGGACAGGTCGCGCTCCAGCCCCGCAATCACACGGCCCAGGTTCGCGGTGGCGCTGTCGAACCGCTTGGCGAGGTTGAGGGTCATCTTGTCCGCGAAGTTCTGCGTCTCGATCAGCGCGTTGTCCGCCGTCCATGCTGGGTTCGTCTTGCCTGCTTCGCGTGCATCGTGGACGCGCCCAACCCCGATATAAGCTTCGTTGAATGCTGCCTCGGCCCCGGCAAGAATGCTAGCGGTGTCGTCATCGTATCCCTCAATTGCTCGCACAGTTTCAGGATGAAAAGATGGGGTAACTCTTGTGTCAATTTCATCGGCCATATCGAACCACACTTTCGGCTGATAAGTTACGGTAGGCTTATGCGTAACGAAGTCCCGCGAAGGTCCGCAAGCAATTATTTTGCTATTACAAATACTTAGTTCAAGTCTTACACATTGAGACCGCAAAATTGTATATTTGCAGGTCCTGACTTTTTAGCTTGGACTACATACATGTATGTGCGCTGTAAGGCCCGCTGGGGCGCGGCGCGCATGGGGTGCCCCCGTAGCGGCGACGGTGCCGCTTTCGCGCCCCTGTGTCCGGCGCTGCTGGCCTGCGTTGCAGGAGCGCGGTGCTATGCCGCTGGCAAATTGCCCTGAGCAAAATCCCGAAGCGATTTCACCGATTCCAAATAGCTATTGAGATGGTTCAGACCGATAGAATTGGTGCGATGATTTCCTTGACCGCCCTGCAATTCGTTACGATCTGCCTTATGAACAATTTTATGCCGCCTCGCGATCATCGCTGTTAATTGTCCGAAGTTGTTGGCTTCCACAATAGCGCCTTGGATACCGCACTCCTTCAAGGCGTCCTTAACATCACCAAGGTGGTTGAAGCTGGAAAATTGCTCAAGGTGTTCTTGAACAGATTCCCTGATGAGGTCATCGACGGTTTTGCCCCGATGCTCAATCAACGCCCCAAGCAGAAACTTCTTGGGGTCTTTGCTGTCGGAGCCAACAAGAGGATATTGGTCGATTTTGTCCCTCGCTCCGTTCGGCGCGCGCCATACCAAGAGGGACCGGAGAAAATCCTCCATCGAAGCGTGCAACAGCACCAGCGCCGCACGAAGCACATCAGTTTCTTGAACCGTTCTTCTGCCACGACGCGCAGGCCCATACAGGCCGATTAGATTCTCCACGCGAGCCAAGTTCGCATTGAGCAAATCAACAATAGGTGCCAGCAAACCGAAATCCCCCATCGCGACCGTAATCGCGCCGCATGTAAACGAACGGAAGTGACCACATGGCAGCGGTAGCGCAATAGCCGTTAGCGCCCCACCCCCTATGCTATACCCCCTAATATGACTGAATATCGCTATGAACGGACACCCTACACTAACACACTAACGCAGTTTGTATTATGGTATAAATCCCTAGGGTTTTCGCGGGCTTGGGGCGTTAGCCGCCGGGTGGCTACGGCGGGCTAGCTTTAGCCCTCGCTCCAACCCGTGGCGGACTGCATTCGCTAACGCAGCCGGTAGCTATCGCCCGCCACGGTGGTCATTCAGGTCAGGCACAGCGCACGATACGCCTGCCCAAAGTAGCTATACTCCACCAGCCGGTCCTTCCTCACCTCCATCAGCGCGCCGTTATCTATGGCGGTCTTAATCGCCATGTTTAGCGCCGGGGTGTGTCCCAACTTGTGCCCCTCAAACGCCGCCAACCGTTGCGTGCGCTGCTGGAGGTAGCGCCGCGGCACGATGCCGTTCTGCTGCATTTCCTTGCCGTGCTTATAATTCCGTAGCGCCTTATGGTCAGCGGGCAGCGACAAAAACTCCCTGCACAGGTCAATGACTTTCCGCTCGCGCCCGCCGTCAGTGCCTTCGCCAACCTCGCCAGCGTCAATGCGCTTTAAAAATGCCGCATTGCCATGCCTGACCAGCGTGATTGCCCATTCCACCTGCGCCAGCGTCACCTTGGGTTCAAAGGGCTGGTCGCCCACCGCGAGCAGCGTGGCTACCCTGAGCGCCTTGAGGTGCGCCCGCGCCCATAGCTGCCGCAATCGCTCGTCGTCACCCGCTGCATTGATATTGTGGTCACATTCATCGCGAAACGCATCCAGCACCCGCCGTGCATCAGGTTGCGGGGGCACCGTGCAAAACAGGCTTCGCGTGCGAAGCGTGAAAGCGTGCTGCGCAATCTTAGCCAGCCATTCGACAAGCGGCAGAGGTGGACCCGCCAATGGCGTGGGGTTCTCCGGTGGGCGTTCGCCATCATACTGGATCACTAGGAAGCGTGACATAAACCCGTCGCTCATCATGCCATCGGTGATGGACTCGTAGAAGGTGCCGGGGGTCGTTTCGCCAACCAGACTATACGCCACGCTATCCGCCGACAGGACATTGTTGTCCTGGCTGCTGTAGCTGATGCCGCCCACGATGCCGCTGGACCCCGACTTGCTGTAAAGGTCGGTCAGCACCTTGCGCAGGCTGTTCAACGCGCTTTCCCGCCCCTTCGACATGGCCAAGAACTTGTGGCCAATCTCACCCGCGATGTTGAGCAGGCAGGGGTGCAGGTTGATGCCCTTAATGAGCGCGGGGCCGGATGCGTATTCGCTGAAATCGAAGCATTCCCGCACGTCGGGGTTCTGCACCTCAGCCGCCCGCATCACGGTAGCGATGCCGGTGTGCATTGCCTCCTTGCCAATGGCGGACCTAGCGACCAGCACGATATAGAGGTTCAAGCCGCTGTTGGTGAATGTGGTCCACTCCCGACCCGCGATCCCGGCCATAATGCCCAGCGCCGCAACCACGGCCACCTCCGGCACAGGACGGATGGCATGTTGCAAGACATATTGCGCAAGCGCACCGACGAAACCCGGTGGCATAGGCAATGCACCATGCACTGGGCGCTGCTGGGTAGAGTCAAGGGTAGCGGTTGCTAGATATTCCCGCATCGCTGCGGCCTGCTCTGCTTCCTGCTGCTTAATGTGGTCATCATTGCCAGCGGGCAGTTTCCACAATTCAGTCAGGTCAACCATAATGAGCCTCCCCGCCGGTGGGGGTAGGGTAGGATTTTCCCGCAATGCCGCCTGCATCCGGCAAATTTTTATGCGAAGCAAAATATTTCGCAAAAACATTCGGGGAAATGCGCCGGGGTTGCGGACCTGCGGCGTGGCCCTGTAAATTGTGCATGTCACTGGTCTTTCGACGAGGATTGGAGACTTTTGGATGAGGCGGTCGGGTGTTGCTGGGCATCCGGCCGCTTTTCGCGACGGGCGCGTTACGCATCGCCCGGATGGCCCACGGTCGCGGCGCTGGTGGACGCGAACTTGCGCGCCGCCTTCCATTCCTCAATGTCGGCAGGGTCGTAACAGACGCCCGCCTGCTTGGATTCGCCCAGCTTGATGAAGCGCGGCCCCTTCCCCTTGCATCTCCAAAAGCGAAGAGTCGCGGGGGTAATACCGATCATGGCGGCTGCGTCGTTGTGATTGATGACTTTAACGGCATTCATGGCAGGCGCTCCTGCACGCCTGTCGATGCCGCGAACCGGCAGGCAAGGATGCCCGCCGTTGTAACCCCAGAGCGAACGGATTGGGGATAGGCTACCCCGGCTAATACCGAGGCCCGATGTGCATTGCCCTATCGAGGTTGGGCGCTGCAACTGCGTTGTTAGCACAGGCTAGGGAGCCAGTGTTGGATAAAATGCAAGGTCCGCTATCCCAAACCGGGATCGGGGTCGGCCAGGAAATCGAGCCGAATTTTTGATCTTCAAAACCGAGGGAGGGGATGATGCCATCGGTCACCCTCTCGACCGGTTTGCCCGAAATGTGCGGATTTGGCTGGCTGGGCGGACCTTCGCTACGGGGCCGGCACAGGGGCGATCGCCGTACTGTCGCCCCTAACCCTGCAGTGCGCTGGTGCCGCCCCTGTAGCCCCGGCGCACGGTGCCCAGCGCGTACATCACGCTCGCTGGGGCAGCGCCACCACGTTGGCACCCGCCACCTTCGCCGCTTCTAGGTCCAGATGATCGCCGATCTTCTGCGCTTCCGGCTGGAGCCACTGGAGGTTCGTCGTGTCGAAGTAGTGTTCGGCGGTCACGTCGCGCGTGATGTGGTTAGTCAGCAGGTCAGTGCGGAATTTCTCGATACGGCACTGGCGCAGCGCCACGTTCGTGTAGGTCCGTCGCAGCGCGTGCGGGGTGATGTGCATCCCGGCGACCACGCTCAGCTTCTTCATCAGATCACGGGGATCTTTGATATGGCCTGCTGCGGCCCAAGACGGGAAGACGTGTTCGTTATCCTCAACCTTAGGGCGGGCTTTCAGCAGCTCCACGGCCTGCGTGGAAAGCGGCATGGACACGGGGTTGCTGTTCTTGGGGTTTGGTAGATGGAAATACCCGTCTTCCAGATGGACCTGGCTCCACTTCAGCGAGGACGCTTCGCTAATGCGAAGGCCGGTGAGCATGAGGAACCGCACAAGGTCGATGCTCGACATGGTATCGCGATTATGGGCGGTTGCGCGCCACTCGGTAAGCGCCTGCCACGCCGCACCCACCTTGTTGTCGAGGATGCGGGCGGTGCGCGGCTTCAACCGCACCTTGTCATCGCGCAAGATGCTGACGGGGTTGTGGGCGATAAGCGGCGAACCGTCCGCCCGCTTGTGCTGGCGCGCGGCGTAGTTCAGCAACGCGCCGAGCACGGAAAACGCCTGATTTGCTTGCCCCGGTGAGCCACCCTCGCGATTACCACGCAGGCCCTTCGTCAGCATCTCGCGATACCGGGTGCGGCACATATCCTCGGTGATGTTGACGACCGGTTTGTCCTTCCACGCCTCAAACGTGGTCCGCACATGCCGCTCAATGGCCTCCCTGCTGGTGGCCTTCAGCTTGCCGGGGCGGGACACGTAAGCGTCGCAGACAGCCTGCAAGGTGATCTTCATCGCCTCGCTCTGTTTCTTCATGTCGCGGGGGTCGTTCCCCATCCGCATGGAGCGCAGATGCTCCTTCGCAACGTCCCGTGCCTGATCCACGGTGAAGACGCCGTAAGCGCCAATGGTGATGCGAGCTTCCTTGCCGCTCCCCTCAACGCGCCCCTGCACGACAAAGGTGATCTTACCCTTGGGCGTGACGCGAGCGCCGAAGCCCTTCACCTCAGCGTCCCAATGAAACTCGTCCTTGGAGCCGGGCTTAATGCGGTCAACGACCGTCTTTGTCAGTTTGGATGCCATTGCGGAAAACCTCGTAAGCATGTCATAAGCAGCTTATGCTAACTTACGGCAACCTACGTAAAACGTCCAGCGACCTAAAACCCTTTATTTGCGGGAATATCGCTTGCTTATGACAACGCCTGTAAACCTGCGCAAACATCAGCTACGATAAACTTGAAAACCGCCGTGGGTGCAAGCTCACCGTGGGTTCGAATCCCACCCCGTCCGCCAATATGTCGTCATGCCGGACGAGCCGGCGAACGGGCCAGTTCATCGCGAACATCCATCAGGACGAAACCCAGCAAATTTTCGCCGCGCCATTCCAGAGGATTGTGCGCATTCGCGTCGTCGGCGGCCAGCCCGATGCCCCAGATCCGGTCCACCGGGCTCGCTTCCACCAATATCCGGTCGCCGGTGGACAGCAGGAAATCCCGCAAGCCGGCATTCTGCGCGAATTTCGCCAGATTGCCCCTTGCGACGATCCCGCGCTTTTCGCGATCCCATTCCGGTTCGACGAAGCCCTTCACCTGCCGGCCAAGCGCCTTCACCTGCTTCGGGCTGGACGCGACGATGATCTCGCGAGCGATCTGATCGTCGCCGAACAACCGGGCCTTCTCCGCCATCATCCAATGTTCGGCGCTTGGATAGGTCGTGCCTTCGATCGTGAAATCGGCCGGCCACCACTGGCTGAAGCAGGATGCGCCAATGCTCCCGTCCCGGGCGGGCTGATGCCCCCAGAAAAGAAGATAGCCCAGGTCGGATCCGGCTGTGTATTCGGCCTCAAGCCATGGTCGATCATAGATCATCGGCCGACTATACGGAGAAGAAGCCCAATCGCGTCAAGCGGCGACGTTCCGCAGGCTCCAGCTACACTCGGTCGAGCGCCGCGGCGACATCGTCACGCAGATCCTCGAACGCCTCGATCCCGCAGGAATAGCGGACCAGCGTTTCGGGAATGCCGAGCTGCGCGCGTTCCTCCGCGCTGCATTCGACATGGCTGGTCGTACAGGGCGGGCCGGCAAGCGTGTTGACCGAGCCCAGGCTGGCGGCGCGGTGCGCGAGCTTGAGCGCGTTCAGGAAACGCTTGGTCGCGTCGAAATCATCGCCGACCGAGAAGCTCAGCACGCCACCGAATCCCCGCATCTGGCGCGCCGCGATATCATGCGCGACATGGCTCTCGAGGCCGGGATAGAAGACCTGCTCAACCTTGGGATGCGCGCTCAGATAGCGGGCCATCGCCAGCGCGGTTTCGTTCTGCCGCGCGACGCGCAGTTCCAGCGTCTTCATGCCGCGCAGCAGCAGATAAGCCTGGAAGGCGCCGAGATTGCCGCCGGTGATCTCGCGATAATGATAGACCTGACGGACAAGTTCGGCGCTGCCGACAAGCGCGCCGCCCATGGCGTCGTCATGGCCGCCCAGGAATTTGGTGGCGCTGTGCACCACCAGATCGGCGCCCAGCAGGATCGGGTTCTGGTTGATCGGCGTCGCGAAGGTGTTGTCGACGATCGAGATCGCCCCCGCCCGCTTGGCCGAGGTGATGGCGCGTTCCAGATCGATGATCTTGAGCGTCGGGTTGGTCGGCGTTTCCAGATAGACGATCCTGCATCCGCGCGCGATCGCTGCATCCAGCGCATCGCCATCACCGGTTTCGACCAGTTCCACCTCGACGCCCATCTGCGGCAGGAATTCCAGGAACAGTTTCGACGTGCCGCCATAGCTGTCGGAGATCGAGACGATGCGGTCACCCGGCCGCGCGAAGGTGAACAGCGTGTTGGAAATGGCAGCCATGCCGCTGGCGAAGGATGTCGCCGCCTCCCCCTGTTCGAGCAGCCGGATCTTCTCCTCGAACACATCCACCGTGGGATTGGTGTTGCGGCTGTAGATATGGCCGTCGGCGCGAAGCAGCGCCACGTCGAGCCAACTGTCGATATCGGGATAGGCAAAGGGCGCGCTCTGGACGATCGGCACCTGCGCGGCTCCGAAGGCAAGCGGCGTTTCCTCCCCGCCCCAGGCTGCGATCGTTCCCGGCTTGCACGTCTCCAAACTCATTCCACCCTCCGATTGCCCGATTGCCCGATTGCCCGATTGCCCGATTGCCCGATTGGCCCGGGCAAGACATAGGCTGCCGCCCGTGCCGAATGTGGTCAAAATTGATCATTCTCCGGCGTTTTCAGGCGATCTTGCTGCCCCATTCGGCTAATTCGACCGCGAGAGGGAGGATGATTTGAAAACTCTGGATCGTATCGATCGAAAGATTCTCGATATTCTTCAATCGAATAATCAGCTGACCTATGCCGAGATCGCGGGCCTGGCGGCGGTTTCGCCCTCCTCGTGCCGGCGGCGTATCGAAGCCCTGCGCCGTCACGGCGTGATCATCGCAGACGTGGCGGTGATCAATCCGGAGATCCTCGGACCTCGCCTGAAGGTGATCGCACTGGTGACGCTGGAGCGCGACACGCCCGATGGCCATGATGCCTTTCGCCGCGCGATGACCGCGCTGCCGCAGGTCGCGCATTGCCATTTCGTCGCGGGCGGCTGCGATTATTTCGTCCAGTTCGATCTGGAATCGATGGATCAATATGACCGGCTGCTGGAACGCCATTTCACCGCGATGCCGATCGTCAAGCGCGTGGAATCGATGGTTGTGCTGAAGGACGTGAAGAGTGGCGGCATCGGCCGCATCGATTTCGGGAGCGATCGGTGAGTGTCGCCGGCGACCGGTTCGTCGTCATCTCCGGCTGCTCCGGGGGCGGCAAATCGACCCTGACCGCCGAATTGCGCAGGCGCGGCCACGCCGTGGTCGAGGAACCGGGCCGGCGCATCGTCCAAGAAGAGCGGGCGGGCGACGGCGCCGCGCTGCCCTGGGTGGATATGGCAGCCTTCGCGCGCCGGGCGATCGCACTCGCGCTTGCGGATCGCGCGGCCGCCGGCGGCGAGACAGGGTGGGTCTTTTTCGATCGGGGCCTGGTCGACGCAGCGGCAGCGCTCCAGCATGCGACCGGAGAGCCGGTGCTGGGGCCGCTCTGCCGCGCGCATCCCTATCATCGCCGGATGTTCATGGCGCCGCCCTGGCCGGAAATCTACGAGAAGGATCCCGAGCGCCCGCACGCGCTGACGGCGGCGATCGCGGAATATGAGCGGCTTTGCCTTGCCTATGCGCTGCTCGATTATGACGTCACCCCCCTTCCCAAGGCGAGCGTCCGGGATCGCGCCGATCATATCCTGCAGATGCTGGACGATTGATCGGTCGGAAAATATCGCGACGCTGTGCGACAGATCACAGCATTCGTAACAATTGCATGCCAAGCGATCCCCGCCGGAGATGCGTCTCATGCTCCGGTTGTGAGGATGTAACGATGAAGCATACTGCCGTGGGCTGGCCCAGGCCCGAACGAACCGCCGGCAAGACGATGATCGGCTTGCGCGTCGACGATGCTCTGCTCGATGCGCTCGACGACTGGATTATGCGCCAGCCCGGCGGCCTGACCCGCCAGGAAGCCATCAGAAAGATCGTGATCGACCATATCGCCGATTGAGCCTTATCGGCCCGGCATATGATCGCGCCGTTCGGGCCGGGTGCGGCGAAGCATCGACAGCACTTCGCCATTCCCGGCCCGAACGCATGGCCCAGGCTCGCCTCAGCGGCGCCCGCCGAAGCGGAAACTCGCGCTGATCCCGTAAAAGCGCGGCTCTCCGGCAATGAATGTCGGCAGCCCCAGCGCATCGCCGGTATTGCCCGCGTCCTTGATATATTTCTTGTCGAACGCGTTCTCGATGAATGCCTCAATCCGCCAGGCGCCGTCGTCCGCTTCGTAACCGAGGCGCGCATTGACCAGCGCATAACCCTTTTGAAGCTCGTCCTGGATAGTGTCGGCGACGAGCGCGGCGGGCGGCTGCTGAAGCGCAGGCCGGTCATTGTCGTCATCGAAAAAGACGCTGGATTGCCAGGTCAGGCTGGGCGTCAGCACGATGCGGCCCGGCCCGGCGGGCAGCGACAGGACCGCGCCGACCGAGGCCGAATGATCGGGCGACAGGCGGAAACGATTGCCGTCGCGCACGCCCGTCCTGAAGCGGCTGTGATTATAGGCATAGCTCGCGAACAGGCTGATCGCATCATCGGGCACCCAGCGCATCTGCCCCTCGAAACCGTAGCTTTCGGCCTTGCCGGCATTGGTCGTGACAAACTGCGTGCCCTGCTGCACCGTCGTCTGGAAATTGTCGTACTGATAATAGAAAATCGATCCGTCGAGGAACAGCGTGCGATCGGCCAGCGCCGTCTTGGCTCCCAGTTCGAAGCTGTCGACGGTTTCGGATTCGAGCAGGTCGAAGCGCGCAGCGGCGAAAGGCGCCGACGGCGCGGTGGCCGAAAGCACTTCGGGCCGCCGGCCGCGTGCATAGGTTGCGTAGATGCTCGTATCGGCATTCGGGATATAGCGTGCGGTAAGGCGCCAGGTGAGGCCGCCGTCATTAAGATCCGCGGCCTCGATCGGACCATTGCCCGCCGTCGGCTGGAGCCCCAGGCCGAACAGCGGCACCGGATAGGCTGCCGAAGGCGGGATGCTTGCCGCTCCCGGCGCCGCCAGGGCCTGAAGCAGTGCCGTGCGAACGGCGGCGGGCTGGCCGAGCGCGCCGATAAAGCCCCCGAGGATCGACCGCCCGTTGAGCACCGAGGCGGTCAGCCGGCTGCGCTTGTCGTCATGGCTGTAGCGCGCGCCGGCGCCGATCTCGAAACTGTCCGAAAGCCGGACGGTCACGTCGCCGAACAGATCGAAGGCATTGGTGCGCGAGAAATTGGTGACGGTTTCGCCATGCGCCGCCTTCAGGTTCGCCGCGATCGCCTGCGCCTGGGGCGCGGCAAGCGCGACGCCATAGCTTTGCGCCACGCCCTGGAGCAGCGCGCCGGTGAACACGGTGTTGGCAAGCAGGCTCGCCGGCATCGGATCGGTCGCCGGGCGCCCCGGGATCGGCCCGGCAAGCTGGCCGGTCAGGCGCGCGAGCACCGCACGCTCGTCGAACTGGCTGGGGGTGCGCTGCGATCCCGATTCATGGAAATAATTGGCGCCGACAAAGGCGGTGACCGGCCCACCCTCGAAAGTCAGGCGCAATTCCTGGCTGGCCTGCCGGCCGCGCGCATCCTCCGCCGCGGTCAGCACGGGCAGGGAAATGCCGTCCGCGTCGAAGATCTCGAGCGCGGAGAAGCGGCGATAGGCAGTGATCGAGGTCAGTTTGAAACGATCGTTCAACGTCCAGTTCAGAATGCCGGTCACGCCCCAGACCTTGCGGTCCAGGCCGAGCGGGAGTCCGCCCTCGAAGCCCGCGCCCGGCGCCAGCGCCGCGCCGCTGTTGCGGCCGGCATCGCCGATCACCGCCCCCGTCACCGGATCGGTCGGGCGATAGGCGATCGATTTGAACGCGGTGCCGGCCGGACCGTCCTTCTGATAATTGCCGATCACATCCAGCGTGACGGTGCCGAGATCGGCGTGGAAGGCGCCGCGCACCGCCCATGTGTCTGCCGAGTTGAAGTCGCGACCGCCCAGCAGATTCTCGATATAGCCGTCGCGCTGGCGGATGCGCCCGGCGACGCGAAAGGCGGCGCTGTCGCCCAGCGGCATATTGGCCATGCCGTCGAGCATCCACGCATTGTAATTGCCGTAGGATGCCTTGCCCGCCACCTGCCAGTCGCGCGGATCGGCCTTGTTCTGGATCAGGTTCACCGCACCGATCAGCGCACCGCGCCCGTACAGCGTCGATTGCGGTCCCTTGGCCACTTCGATCCGCTCCATGTCGAACAGTTCGACATAGGACCCGCGCGATTTCGAGATCGATACCCCGTCCTGAAAGACCGACACGCGCGGCTCGTTGAACGCGCTCCCGCTATCCGATGTGATGCCGCGCATCACGAATCCGGGATTGTTCGGCGACTGGTTCTGCACTTCGAAGCCCGGCACGAAGCGCGAGAATTCGTCGAATTCCTCGATGCCCATCCGATCGAGCTGCTCGCCGCCGAAAACGCTGAGCGCGATCGGCACGTCGATCGGATCCTGCTCGCGAAGCTGCGCGGTGACGACGATCTCGTCGCGATCCGCCGATTCGGGGGCACCTTGTGCGTGAACGGCAGGCGCCGAGAGGGCGATCAGGCTGGTCGCTGCGAGCGTGAAGGAGCGGACGGACATACGGATTTCCCCATTTTGAAACGCACATCGCCGCTAGAGCGCAACTGTGAAAGAGACGTGACGCCAGGGCGCGATAGTGGATAAGAGGCGCCATCGCCTACCCCATCCAACCATCAGGAGCCCCCATGCAGCCCACCGCGCAGGACGCCGCCGCATTGCTCGATTCACTAGGTGTGACGCGTTCGAACGAGGGGCGTCCGGTGCGATCGCCGATCGACGGCGCGATCATCGGCCATGTGCCCGATTCGAGCATCGCGGATGCCGAAACGCGCGTCGCGGAGGCGATGACGGCTTTCGGCAACTGGCGCGAGGTTCCCGGCCCCCGCCGCGGCGAGCTGGTCCGGCTGCTCGGGGAGGAATTGCGGGCACACAAGGATGCGCTTGGCCGGCTGGTCACGCTCGAATGCGGCAAGCCGCTGTCCGAAGGGCTCGGCGAAGTCCAGGAGATGATCGATATCTGCGATTTCGCGGTCGGCCTGTCGCGCCAGTTGTACGGGCTCACCATCGCCAGCGAGCGGCCCGGACACCGGATGAGCGAGACCTGGCACCCGCTGGGGCCCGTCGCGATCATCACCGCCTTCAACTTCCCGGTCGCGGTCTGGGCCTGGAATGCGGCACTGGCGCTCGTCTGCGGCGATCCGGTGATCTGGAAACCGTCCGAAAAGACGCCGCTCACCGCGCTCGCGGTGATGGCGCTCGCGGCGCGTGCGCTGGCGCGGTTCGGCGATGCGCCTGCGGGGCTGATCGGGATCGTCACCGGTGGCGCGGAGATCGGCGCGGCATTGGTCGATCATCCGGGGATCGCGCTGGTTTCCGCCACCGGCAGCACGCGGATGGGCCGCATCGTCGCGGAACGCGCCGCGAAGCGCTTTGCCCGTACATTGCTCGAACTGGGCGGCAACAATGCGTCGATCGTCACCCCCGCCGCCGATCGGGATCTGGCGCTGCGCGCCTCCGCCTTCGGGTTCATGGGAACGGCTGGGCAGCGCTGCACCTCGCTGCGCCGGCTGTTCCTGCATCGTTCGATCCATGACGCCTTCCTGGAACGGATGCGCGCCGCGGCGGCGTCGATCACGATCGGCGATCCGCGCGACTCCACCAATCTGGTCGGGCCGCTGATCGACGATGCCGCGCTTCAGGGCATGCGGGCGGCACTCGATGCCGCACGCGCGATGGGAGCAACGGTGAGCGGCGGAGAAGTGATCGACGGGCTTTACGTCCGCCCCGCCGTGGTCGCGATGCCCGCTCATGCCGGGCCGGCGCTGGAGGAGACCTTTGCGCCGATCCTCTATGTGTTCGCCTATGACACGCTCGAAGAGGCGATCGCATTGCAGAACGCGGTACCCCAGGGGCTTTCGTCGAGCATCTTCACCACCGACATGCGCGAGGCCGAACGCTTCGTCTCAGCCGCCGGCAGCGATTGCGGCATCGCCAATGTCAATATCGGCACGTCGGGCGCGGAGATCGGCGGCGCGTTCGGCGGAGAGAAGGAAACCGGCGGCGGACGGGAATCGGGCTCGGACAGCTGGAAGGCCTATATGCGCCGCCAGACGAGCACGGTGAACTGGTCCGGCGCCCTGCCCCTTGCGCAGGGCGTCAAATTCGACATTTGAAGCGCAATTGGCGCAGCGTTCAGCGCTGCGCCTCCGCGACCGCCAGCAGCGCAAGCAGGCCGACAGCCAGTCCCTTGACGCTTTCGCCTTTCTCGACGTCGATATATTCGTCGGGCGCATGGGCCCGACCGCCCTTCCCGCCCGAACCGATGGTCAGCGCCGGAATGCCCAGGCTGATGGGGATGTTCGCATCGGTGGAGGACGCGTTGAATTCCGGCGTGAAGCCCTGCGCCTTGATCGCCGCCGCCGTCAGCAGCGCGATCTGCGCGTCGGCTGGGGTGGTGCCCGCCGGGCGATCGCCGATCTTCTTCTTGTCGGCGCTCACCATGCCTTCGCGGGTGGAACGTGCCGCATTCTCGCCCGCCACTGCCTTGTCGATGATGGCGAGCAGCTTCTTTTCCAATCCGTCGAGTTCGGCAGGGCTTTCCGAGCGCATGTCGAATTCCATGAACACCGAATCCGGAATGGAATTGACCGAGGTGCCCCCGCCCGTGACCGCGGCGGCGTAGGTGGTCTTGGGATGCGCCGGCGGCACGATCTCGTAAAGATCGGTCACCGTCCTCGCCATCGCCGCCATCGGGTTGACCAGGCCGAACGCACCGAAACTATGGCCGCCAGGCCCCTTGAACGTCACCCGATAACGCTTCGACCCGACCGCGCCGTTGACGATGCGCGCGGGATTGAGGCCATCCAACGAGAAAAAGGCGGAAGCGCGATCCTTGTAGGATCCCTTGGTGAAGAAATGGCGCACGCCGCGCAGGTCGCCCGGCCCCTCTTCACCCACGGATGCCAGGAAAAGGATATCGTGCTTCGTCCGGATCTTGGCCGCGTCGAGCGCGCGCGCATAGGCGAGCAATGCCGCGACCCCGCGCGTGTCGTCGCCGATGCCGGGCGCGGAAAGCCTGGTGCCCTCGCGCTTCACCGTCACATCGGTGCCTTCGGGAAAGACAGTATCGAGATGTGCGGAGATGACGACCAGCTTGCCTCCCGCCGGGCCGGTGCCCCGCCGGAGCGCGATGACATTGCCGACGGCATCGGTCTCGATGTCGCTCAGGCCGAGCGCCGCGAACTTCTCCCGCACGACCGCGCCGCGCCTGGCCTCGCCGAAGGGAGGCGCCGGGATCTGCGTGAGTTCGACAATCTCTTCGACGAACCGGTCATGATCGCGATCGAGCGTCGCCGCAGCCTGCTTCCAGGCCGGCATCGCGCGCAGCGAGGCAATGGTGCGGTCCGCCGGCACACGCGACTGCGCGCCCGCCGCCACGGGGGCGACGAGCGCGAAGACCGTTGCGATGCGGAGCGCGGCGCGAAAAGTCCGGCCGCGCACTCCGATCACTTCTTGCCGAGCGTGAGGCCGCCGAAGCGCTTGTTGAAGCGCGCCACCTGACCACCGGTGTCGAGCATCTGGCCGCGACCGCCGGTCCAGGCCGGGTGTGCCAGCGGATCGATGTCCAGCTGCATCGTGTCGCCTTCCTTGCCCCAGGTGGAGCGGGTTTCGAACACGGTGCCGTCGGTCATCTGCACCTTGATCATGTGGTAATCGGGATGGACGTCTTTTTTCACGTTTAAGCTCCGAAATTGGCTGGTTTCCGACCAGCCGGGGATGCGAAGGCGCGGCCTTAGGCCAGAATGCCCGCGCATTCAACCTTCAATGATATTGGATTGGAATCACCTGCCTGCCGGCAGATCGCCGATCAATCCTGCGGCGGATCCGCGATCATCGCGGTGAATTCGCACTCAGCCGCCAGTTCGCCGTCGATCAGCGCCTTGCCCGCGAACTTGCAGACGCGCGCGCGCTTCTGGATGAACTCGACCTGCAGGGTCAGCAGGATACCGGGTTCGACCGGCTTGCGGAACTTCACCCCGTCGATGCTCATGAAGTAGACGAGCTTGCCCGAACCGCTGAGGCCCAGCGATTCCACGGCAAGCACGCCTGCAGCCTGCGCCAGCGCCTCGACCACCAGCACGCCGGGCATGATCGGGCGACCGGGGAAATGCCCCTGGAAGAACTGCTCGTTGATCGTCACCGCCTTGATCGCGCGGATCGACCGGTCGGGGATGATCTCCTCGACACGGTCGACCAGCAACAGCGGATAACGATGCGGCAGCGCCGCCATCACCCGCCGGACGTCCAGCGGGCCGATGGCGGGCTTCTGCGTTGCGTCCTCGCTCATCGAGCCGGGATCAACGGCCCTGGGGCTGCTGCGGCTGCGCGGGCGGCGGCGGCGCGGTGACGTTGACCGAGGGGAGCGCGGTGTTGAGTTGCGCCAGCACGTCGTTGGTCACATCCACGCCCGGGCCGATCGCCAGCGTCGCCTGCACGTCGACCGCGAAGTTCGCGCCGCGCGCCGCCATCACCTTCTGGATGATCGGGTTGAGCGCGGTGTTGATCTGCTGGCCGACATAAGCGCGGTTGCGCTGGATGGTCTGCTCGCTGTTGGCGAGTTCCTGCTGCGCGGCGGTCTGCTTCTTCTGGAGTTCGTTGATCCGGTTCTGCAGCGCCGCATCGGGCGCCTTGCCGCCGGCAGCCGTGCGGATCGCATCGGCTTCGGTCTGGAGCGGCTGGCCAAGCTGCTGCGCGCGGGTCTGCAAGGTGGTGAGCTGCGTCTGGAGCTGCGTGTTCGCCGCCTTGCAGGCATTGCATTCGCTGAACACACGATCGCTGTTGATCACGACCACGACGGCGGGGGGCGCCTTCTGCGCAAGCGCCGGCGAAGCGAAGGCGAGACCGCAGGCGGCAAGCAGCGCCTTCTTCGAATATTTGATCATCAGAATTGGGTTCCTACGTTGAAAGTGAACAACTTGGTGTCGTCGCCACGCTCCTTGATCAGCGCGCGCGCGATATCGATGCGGAACGGGCCGAAGGGCGAGTTCCAGTTGACGCCGAAGCCGACCGAAACGCGTGGCTTGGGCGAGTTACCCAGGAATTGTTCCTCGAACGGCGCGATCGTATTGCCGTAAAGGGTCGTGCCGTCCGCGCATGCACCAGTCGGCTTTGGCGTAAGCGCGCCGGTGGTGCTGTTGACGCACTGTTGACCGCCATTCGAATCGAGGATCGGAATGGTCAGCGATGTCGGCTTGCCGTCGCTGCCGACCGGGAAATCCGCCAGCGTCGTCAGCTTCGGCTTGCGAACGCCCCAGACCGAACCGACATCGACGAAGATCGACGGGCGCAGCCCCATTTCGCGCGCGCCCGATCCCAGCGGAATCTCCAGTTCGGCGCGGCCCATATAATAGGTCCGGCCGCCCAGCGCGTCGTCGACGATCGAGTTTCTCTGAACGTTAAGTTCGCCGGTCGTCGAATCATATTGCAGGCGCTGCACGCGGGGGCCGACGCCGCGAATGTCGAAACCGCGGATCTGCGGCTCGCCCAGGAAGAAGCGATCGGTCAGCCGGACCTTCTCGATCAGATTGCCGAGCGCATCGACCCGCTGGTTCTCCAGCGACATGATATGGCCGCCCTCAAGGCTCAGCGAGAAGATGAAGTTGCCGAAGACTTTCCAGTATTTGGACGCGTTGGCGACGGTACGCAGATATTTGACGTCACCGCCGAGGCCCGCGAAATCCTGGCTGATGCTGAGACGGTTGCCCGCCGACGGACGCAGGCGGTTGTTCGTATTGTCGAACGCCAGCGTATAGCCGAGCGAGCTGGTCAGCCGCGTGCCGATCGCGTCGCAGAGATAGCGGCCCGCGAGCAACGGTTCGCAAACGCCGTTGTTGAAGAAGGTATTCTTGTTCAGCGTGACGTCGTCATGAACAAGCTGGTAGCGGATCTGCGCCTGCCAGAACTCGGTAAGCGGCACGCCCGCGCGGATCGAGAAGCCGGTCGAGACCTGCTGATAGGTGGTGTTGCGCTCGCTGCCGAGATAGTTGAACGAGTTATAGTCGCGACGGAAGATGTCGCCACCCAGCGCGATGTTGCGATCGAACAGGTACGGCTCGGTAAAGCCGAGTTCCACCGACTTGGAATAGCTGGAATAATTGATGCTGGTGCGCAGCAGCTGCCCCTTGCCGCGGAAGTTGCGCTGCGTGATCGAGGCGTTGATGATGAAGCGCTCAAGGCTCGAGAAACCCGCCGAAAGCTGGAGTTCGCCGGTCGACTTTTCCTGGACGTTGGTTTCCAGGATGATCTTGTCGGGCCCGGAGCCGGGCTTCTGCTCGATCTCCAGATTCTCCTGGAAGAAACCGAGCGAATTGATGCGGTCCTGCGAGCGCTTGACCTGGAAGCTGTTGAAGGCGTCGCCTTCCGCCAGGCGGAATTCGCGCCGGATCACCTTGTCCTGCGTCTGCGTGTTGCCGTTGATATCGACCCGCTCGACATAGACGCGCGGCGCGTTCGCGACCCGGAAGGTCAGCGACATCGTCTTGTCTTCGGCGCTGCGCCGGAAATTGGGGCTCACATCGGCGAAGGCATAGCCGAACAGGCCGGCCGTCTCGGTGATGCCGTCCACCGTGTCCTCGACGCGCTTGGCGTTGTACCAGTCGCCCTTCTTGATGGTGACGAGCCGGTTGACCGTGTTGTTGTCGAAGTCGCGCAGTTCGCTCTCGACCGCGACGTCGCCGAACTTGTAGCGTTCGCCCTCCTCCACCACATAGGTGATGATGAAGTCGCGCTTGTCGGGCGTGAGTTCGGCAACTGCCGAGATCACGCGGAAATCGGCATAGCCCTCGGTCAGGTAGAATTGACGCAGCTTCTGCTGGTCATAGGCCAGACGATCGGGATCGTAGCTGTCGCGCGAGCTGAAGATGCGGAACAGGCGCGACTGCTTGGTCGCCATCTGTGAGCGCAGATCGCCATCGGAGAATTTCTCGTTCCCCAGGATGTTGATCTGGCGGACCTTCGAGCGCGGCCCTTCATTGACCTCGAACACGATATCGACGCGATTCTGGTCGAGCTGGACCATTTTCGGTTCGACGGTCGCCGCGAAGCGGCCTTGACGGCGATACAGCTCGATGATGCGGGCAACGTCGGCGCGCGCCTTCGAACGTGTGAAGATCTGCCGCGGCGCCAGGCGGATCTCCGGCCGGATCTTGTCTTCCTTGATCCGCTTGTTGCCCTCCAGGATGATCCGGTTGATCACCGGATTCTCGCGGACCTCGATGGTCAGCACACCCGCATCGTCGCGGATCTGCACGTCCGCGAACAATTCGGTCGCGAACAGGTCCTTCAGTGCCTGGTCGATATTTTCGCGCGTATAGGCGCCGCCGGGGCGCAGCGCGGTATAGGAGCGCACCGTATCGGGCTCCAGCCGCTGCGAGCCGACCACGTTCACGGCGCGAATCGTCCCCGAAACGGGGGGCGCGGGCGCGGGCGCCGGTGCGGGAACTGCCGGCGCGGTCTGCGCGAAGGCAGGAAATGCCTGGCCGGCGAGCATGGTGCCGACCAGCAACACCGCCATGTTCCGACTGCCGAAGCCGATGTTGTTTTTCGCCTTCACGCCCATCCTACCCTGAAATAACGCACCGCCCCGCCGGCGGCTGAACCTTGGTTTAGCGGATCGCCCCACCACCGAAAGCAGATGCTTTCAGTGGATATGATCCACCAGCAGCGCACTGCCCTGCCCGATCACCGTCAACCGATCAAGCGCGACAGGCTTTCCCAGACACCGAAAGACGACAAATCGTTGAAGGTGACGAACATCATCAGCGCCAGCAACGCGAGCATGCCCGAACGGAACGCCCATTCCTGAGCCACCGCGCCGACGGGTTTCCGCCGAACCGCTTCGATCGCGTAGAAAAGCAAATGTCCGCCATCCAGCATTGGAACTGGCAACAGGTTGATGAATCCCAGATTAATCGAGATGAGCGCGACGAACCAGATGAAGGTCTCCGGCCCGATCGACGCCATCTCTCCCGAAGCCTGCGCGATCTTGAGCGGTCCGCCAAGCTCCTTCACGGAGCGCCGTCCGGTGATGATCTGACCGATTCCATCGACCATCATCGTCAGGATGCTCTTGATTCGCGACGCCGCGACGCCTGGTGCCTCGATCAGCGAAACCGGCTCGATCACCGGCCGCGCATTGATGATGCCGAGCTGGCCCAATGCGTGGCGATTGCCGAACCGATCCTCCTCGAATCGCACGCCGGCGACGATATCGAGCGTACGAACCGCCCCGTCGCGCTCGATCCGCACCGCCATATGCTCGTTCGGCCGCATCCGCACATAGCCCGCCACATCGTCGAACACCGCCATCGATCGCCCATCGATCGCGATCACCCGGTCCCCCGTGATCATGCCGCCCTTCGCGGCCGCCGATCCGGCGACAACCTGCTCTGCGACCGGCAGGGTCCGGCTTTCGCCATAGGCCAGCGCAAAACCCATCAGGATCAGGAAGGCGAACAGGAAGTTGATCGCCGGTCCTGCGAACACGATCAATGCGCGCTGCCAGACCGGCTTGGCCTGGAAGGTCCGCGCGCGTTCCTGCGGCGGCAGCGCCAGCCAATCGGGCGATGGCTGGCTGACCGCGTTCATGTCGCCCGCGAAACGCACATAGCCCCCCAAAGGCAGCCATGCGAGCTTCCAGCGTGTGCCGCGCTTGTCGGTCCAGCCCTTGATCTCCCGGCCGAAACCGATCGAGAAGGCCTCGATCTTCACGCCGAACCAGCGGGCGACGAAATAATGGCCAAGCTCGTGCACGAAGACGAGCGGCCCGATGACCAGCAGAAAGGCCAGGATCGTCAGCGGAATTCCAGGGTTTTCAGTCACAGGCAATGTGTCTTGAGGCCCTCTTCGGCCAGAATGCGCGCTTCGCGGTCAATCGCGAACACCTCTTCGAGCGTCGCGGGGTCCGCAGGGTCATAGCGCTCCAGCGTGTCCACCACAACCGCCACGATATCGAGAAAGCCGATCCGGCGATCGAGAAAGGCGCGGACGGCGACTTCGTTCGCCGCGTTGAGGATCGCGGGGCGCGCGGCGCTGCCTTCCAACGCGTCTCTCGCCACCGCCAGAGCGGGAAAACGCTCCATATCGGGCTTTTCGAAATCCAGCCGCCCCAGCGTCGTCAGATCCAGCGGTTCGCACGGCGTTCCCATGCGCGCCGGCCAGGCGAGCGCATATGCGATCGGCGTGCGCATATCGGGCGTGCCGAGCTGCGCCAGCACCGAACCGTCGACATAATCGACCATCGAATGGATGACCGACTGGGGATGGACAACGATTTCGATCCGTTCGGAGCCCACTGGGAAAAGGTGATGCGCCTCGACCAGTTCGAGCCCCTTGTTCATCATCGTCGCCGAATCGATCGAGATCTTCGCGCCCATCGACCAATTGGGATGCTTGACCGCCTGTTCAGGCGTGACCGACGCCATGTCCGCCCGGCGCCATTCGCGAAATGGCCCGCCGCTGGCGGTCAGGATGATGCGACGGACACTGTCTAGATCGCTGCCCTCCAGACATTGGAAGATGGCATTGTGTTCGGAATCGACAGGCAGCAGCGTCGCCTGATGCCGCCGCACGGCATCGGTCATCAGCGTGCCTGCCGAAACCAGCGCCTCCTTGTTGGCCAGCGCGATCGTCCCGCCCCGGCGAACCGCCTCCATCACCGGCGGCAGCCCCGCGCAGCCGACGATCGCCGCCATCGTGAGATCCGTGGGGCGGGCAGCCGCCTCGGCAACCGCCCCGGCCCCCGCCGCCGTTTCGATGCCGGTCCCCGCGAGTGCATCGCTGAGCGCCCGATGGCAGGTTTCGTCGGCAACGACGGCGAGCTTTGCCCGCGTCCGCCGCGCGGCGGCGGCCAGCCGCTCGACGTCGCAATTGGCGGTCAGCGCCTCGACGCGAAACCGCTCGGGATTTCGCTCGATCAGATCGAGCGTCGATCCGCCCACCGACCCGGTGGCGCCCAATATCGTGATGCTTTTCATAACATGCCGTCTGCGAGAATGAGCAGCGCGACCATCGGCGCGACCGGCACCAGGCCGTCGAGCCGGTCGAGCACGCCGCCATGGCCAGGGAGCAGCGTTCCGCTGTCCTTCACCCCGGCACGGCGCTTGAGCGCGCTTTCGAAAAGATCGCCGCCTTGCGCGACCACGGCAAGCACCAGGCTTGCAAGCGCCAAGCCCAGCGGAATGCCACCCCAGTGCGCGAATGCGAGTCCCGTGAACACTGCCGCGATCATGCCCCCGGCCAACCCCGACCATGTCTTGCTCGGGCTCACAGCCGGCATCAGTTTCGGCCCGCCGATCGACCGGCCGGCGAAATAGGCACCGATATCGGTGGCCCAGACGATCGCCAGCGTCCAGAAAGCGAGGATCAGGCCGCTATCCTGGCCCCGGATGAACAGCAGCGCCATCGCCGGCAACGAGACATAGACGACGCCGGCCGCAAGCTGGGTGCGCTGAGTAACGATGCCGGTGAAAAAGGTCGCAGCCGCGATCAGGCCAACGGCGAAGAAGCCGGGGCCGGCGGCCAGCGGCGAGATGATAGCGAGCGGGATCGACGCGGAGAACATCGCGATCCGCTTCTGCGACTGGCCGGCGCCCGCGAGATCCGCCCATTCGGAGAGCATGAGCAAGGATGCGACGCTGATCAGGATCCAGAATATGGTGCCGCCCGCGTAAAGCGCTGCGACCGCGACGGCGATCAGGATGATCCCGACAACCGCGCGACGGGGAAGATCTGAAGGTTTGCGCGGTTCAGGTCCCGGTTCAGACGCTGGCTCGGGCGCGGTCATAACCCTCCGAAACGCCGCTCGCGCTGGCCGAACTGCCCGATCGCGGCGGCAAGCGCGTCGCGGTCGAAATCGGGCCAAAGCGTGTCGACGAACATGAGCTCGGCATAAGCGGCCTGCCACAGGAGAAAATTCGAGAGGCGCTTTTCGCCCGATGTGCGGATCAGCAGATCGAGCGGCGGCAAGTCGCTCGTATCGAGGCGCGCCTCGACATCGGCATCGTTGATCGTCTGCGGATCGATTCGCCCCGCCACCGCATCGGCTGCGAAGCTGCGGATCGCGCGGACCAGTTCGTCCTGCGCGCCGTAATTGAGCGCGATCACGAGTGTCGTCCGGCTATTCTCCGCCGTACGGGCGATCGCCGAGTCGATCAGCGAGACGATATCGGGGGACAGCGCACGATAGTCGCCGATCACGCGCAGCCGTACGCCCGCCTCGGCCAGTTCGTCGATATCGTCGATGATGAAGCGGCGGAGCAGCCCCATCAGATCGCCGATTTCGCTGGCCGGGCGACGCCAGTTCTCCGAGGAGAAGGCGTAGAGCGTCAGCACCTCGATGCCGAGATCGCCCGCCGCGCGAACCGTGCGTCGAGCCGCCTCCACGCCTTGCTTATGACCCGCGACGCGCGGCAGCAGCCGCTTCTTCGCCCAGCGGCCGTTGCCGTCCATGATGATGGCGACATGGCGCGGCGCACCGCCCTTACCCGCCGCCGAGGCTGGATCGGCTTTGGCGACCGCCTGATTCACTGACCGAGGATTTCCTTTTCCTTGGCCTGCGCTGCGGCGTCGATCTCGCCGATCGTGCTGTCGGTAAGCTTCTGCACCTCGGTCTCGAGGCGCTTGCGCTCATCCTCGCTGATCTCGTGCTTCTTTTCGTCGGTCTTCAGGCTGTCCATGCCGTCGCGGCGCACATTGCGCGCCGCAATCCGTGCCTTTTCAGCATATTGGCCGGCAAGCTTCGCAAGTTCCTTGCGCCGTTCCTCGGTCAGATCGGGGATCGGCAGACGCAGCGTCTGTCCGTCGACGATCGGATTGAGGCCAAGGCCGGCGGAGCGGATCGCCTTGTCGGTGGGGCCGACATTGCTGCGATCCCACACCTGGACCGAGATCATGCGCGGCTCGGGCACCGAGACCGTCGCCACCTGGTTGAGCGGCATATGCGCGCCATAGACCTCCACGGTCACCGGATCGAGCAGCGATGCGGATGCACGGCCGGTCCGCAGGCCGCCCAGATCGTGCTTCAGCGATTCGACAGCACCGTGCATGCGGCGCTCCAGATCGGCCTTGTCATAGGCGGGCATCGGTCATCCTTTCTCGTTCTGAACGATCGTGGCGGTTCCATCACCCGCAAGCACGCGGGCCAGATTGCCCTCGTCGCGAATGTTGAAGACCACGATCGGGATATTGTTGTCGCGGCACAGCGCCACCGCGCTGGCATCCATCACCTTCAGATCGTCCGACAGGACCTTGTTGAAAGTGACTGTTTCATAACGGGTCGCGGTTGCGACCTTCTTGGGATCGGCATCATAGACGCCATCGACCGACGTGCCCTTGAACAGTGCGTCGCACTTCATTTCGGCGGCACGCAGCGCCGCCGCGCTGTCGGTCGTAAAATAGGGATTACCGGTGCCGGCCGCGAAGATGACCACGCGGCCCTTCTCCAGATGCCGCTCGGCGCGCCTGCGGATGAAGGGCTCGCACACCGTGCTCATCGGAATGGCGGACTGGACGCGGGTGTCGACGCCGATCTGCTCAAGCGCGTTCTGAACCGCCAGCGCGTTCATCACCGTCGCGAGCATGCCCATATAATCGGCGCTGGTACGCTCGAAACCGGCATCGGCCGCAGCCAGGCCACGGAAGATGTTGCCGCCGCCGACGACGATGCAGAGTTCGAATCCGTCCTCCCGCGCCGCCTTGATCTCGCCCGCGACGCGAGCGACGGTGCCGGGGTCGATACCGAATTGCCCCTGCCCCATCAGCACCTCGCCCGAGAGCTTGAGCAGGATGCGATTGAAGCGTTGCCGGGTCATCAGCGCCAAATATTCCGATCAGGACAGGAAAGTGGCGCGGACCTTAGTCAGCCCGCGCCCCAAAGCCAAGTGTGGCTATTGGTGGATTTTTTGTGCAGCCATGCTGCATCCGCGCGCCACCCCCGAACCAACGGAGATGGCGCGCGGGAAATGCGCGATTTAGGCGACGCCTGCAGCCGCGGCGACTTCGGCGGCGAAGTCGCTGGTTTCCTTCTCGATGCCTTCGCCGAGCTGGAAACGGACATAGTCCTTGAGGACGATCTCGCTACCGGCTTCCTTGCCGGCGGCGGCGACGACGTCCGAGATCTTCGTCTTGTTGTCCATGACGAAGAGCTGGCTGAGCAGAGCGTTTTCCTTGCGGAACTTCGCGATCGAACCCTCGACCATCTTGGCGACGATCTCGGCGGGCTTGCCCGATTCGGCGGCCTTTTCGGTGGCGATCGCGCGTTCGCGCTCGACCATCGCCGAATCCAGGCCATCTTCGTTCAGCGCCAGCGGGAAAGCGGCGGCGATGTGCATCGCCAGTTGCTTGCCCAGCGCTTCGAGCTTGTCGGCCGGCGCGGCGCTCTCGAGCGCGACGAGCACGCCGATCTTGCCCATGCCCGGCGCCGCGGCGTTATGGACATAGGAGACGACGGCGCCCTGATCGACCGACAGCGCGCGCGTGCGACGCAGATTCTGGTTCTCGCCGATCGTGGCGATGTTGCTGGTCAGCTTCTCGGCGACGGTCTCGCCATTGCCGAAAGCGGCGGCGGCCAGCGCGTCGATATCGCCATTGGCGTCGAGCGACAGCTTCGCGACGGTGCCGACGAATTCCTGGAACTGCTCGTTCTTGGCGACGAAGTCGGTCTCGGAATTGACCTCGACGGCAGCGCCCTTGGTGCCGGCGACAGCGACGCCCACCAGACCTTCAGCGGCGGTGCGGCCCGCCTTCTTCGCGGCGGCGGCCAGGCCCTTGGTGCGCAGCCAGTCGATCGCGGCCTCGATGTCGCCGTTGGTTTCGGCGAGCGCCTTTTTGCAATCCATCATGCCCGCGCCGCTGCGGTCGCGCAGCTCCTTCACGAGTGCGGCAGTGATTTCCGCCATGGTCTCTTCCTTTTCAGATCGGTTGAATGGAGGCGGGCGCCGTGAAGCGCCCTACCCCGCCAATATTTCAGTCAGACGACGCTCAGGCGTCGCTCTGAACCTCGGTCTCCGCGGCAGCGGCGGCCGGAACCTGCTGGTCCTCGGTCAGCGCGGGCTCGGCCGGCGGCACGGCGAAGGCGCCGATGTCCTGGCCACGCGCCTGGGCAGCGCCCTGGTTGCCACGGGTCGCGGCAGCGGCGACGGCGTCGCAGTAAAGGCGGATGGCGCGGCTGGCGTCATCGTTCGCCGGAACCGGGAACGCGATACCGTCGGGCGACACGTTCGAATCGAGGATCGCGACGACGGGGATGCCGAGCGTGTTGGCTTCCTTGATCGCCAGCTCTTCCTTGTTGGCGTCGATCACGAACATCACGTCGGGAATGCCGCCCATGTCGCGGATACCGCCGAGCGACAGCTCGAACTTGTCGCGCTCACGGGTGAGCTGCAGCACTTCCTTCTTGGTCAGGCCGTGCGTGTCGCCCGAAAGCTGCTCCTCAAGTGCCTTGAAGCGCTTGATCGAGTTGCTGATCGTCTTCCAGTTGGTGAGCATGCCGCCCAGCCAGCGATGGTTGACATAATGCTGGCCCGCGCGACGGGCGGCCTCGGCGATCGGCTCCTGCGCCTGGCGCTTGGTGCCGACGAACAGCACCTTGCCGCCACGGGCAACGGTCTGGTCGATGAAGTCGAGCGCGCGCGCGAACAGCGGCACGGTCTGCGACAGGTCGATGATGTGCACCCCGTTACGGTCGCCGAAGATGTACGGCTTCATCTTGGGGTTCCAGCGGTGGGTCTGGTGGCCGAAATGCGCGCCGGCCTCGATCAATTGCTGAATGGTGACGACAGGTGCCGCCATGGTCTTTCTCCTTCCGGTTGGTCCGCTGGGAAGCAAGAACCGTGAACAGGCCACGGCACCGGTATGTGCGCTTCCCATGTGGGATGGGCGGGGCGCTTAGCGCCGTACCGAGTGGAAATCAAGCCCGGGGGGCCGCTTGACAACGGAACAAATCAAGAACATAAGCGATGAAACCGGAACAAATCGGCACGCAATCGCGTTGTCCGCAGCAGTTCCGGCCCCGTGTCCGCCTGGCGGACCGGAGATGCAGGAGGATCGCAATGGCTGGGTTCGCGTCTTATTTGCTGTTCGTCGCCGGACTGATGACCGGCCTTGGCGTCATCGTCTTCACGCTGGTCGATCGCTGGGATGCGATCCTGGCGGCGCTTGCCGGTGAGCAGATTCCCCACCGCGCGCAGGTGGTCTCCCGCCATGTCGTGCGCATGCGGCCGAAGGCCCGCACCTATCGCCCCGTTCCTAGCCGGCAGCAGATCCGGCGCGCAGCCGCCTGACCTTGGCATAGCTGCGTACGCCGAACGGGATCATCGCGACATAGAGCACGCTGATCGCGGACAGGGTGGCCCAGGGCGCGGACAGCAACGCCGCACCGAGCAATCCGACAATGGCGATCGCTTCCAGCCGGATGTTCCGGCGCAAGCGGAGTGATGACCAGCTGAAGGTCGCGACGTTCGAGATCATCAGGAACGCGACGAAGACCAGCCAGGGCGCGACCACCCAGACTTCGCGCATCACGGCAGCCGGTTCGCCCAGCCACAGCCATACGAACATCGGCAGCAGGGCAAGCCCCGCTCCGGCCGGCGCCGGCACGCCGGTCAAGAAGCCAGCCGATTTATGCGGCTGTTCCGTGGCGTCGATATTGGCGTTGAAGCGGGCGAGGCGAAGCGCACAGCACACGGCATGGGCAAGCGCCAGCACCCAGCCGAACTGGGGCAGATGTTGCAACGACCAGAGATAGATGATGATCGCAGGCGAAACGCCGAAGGCGATCACGTCCGACAGCGAATCGAGCTCGGCGCCGAAACGGCTTTCCCCCTTGAGCAATCGGGCGATGCGCCCGTCCATGCCGTCCAATATGCCCGCGACGATGATCGCGGCGGCCGCCCTTTCCCAATCCCCGGCGATGCCGAAACGGATGCCGGTGAGCCCGCAGCACAGCGCGAGCGCCGTGACCGCATTGGGGGCCAGCGCACGCAGCGGAATGCCACGGCGCGGCGGCGCGATGCGCTCCTCGCTCATTGCGGAATGGCGTCCTGCGGTTCTCCGCGGCCCAGCACGCCCAGCACGGTCTCCCCTGCGACGCAGCGCTGGCCGAGCGTCACGCGCGGCGCGGTTCCCTCCGGCAGATAGACGTCGACACGGCTGCCGAATCGGATCAGGCCGACGCGCTGACCGGCCGCGACGATGTCACCGGGTTTCACGAACGGCATGATGCGGCGCGCGACGAGGCCGGCGATCTGGGTGAAGCCGATCCGCACACCGTCCCGATCCTCGACCAGGATATGCTGGCGTTCGTTATCCTCGCTCGCCTTGTCGAGATCGGCATTGAGGAATTTGCCCGAAATATAGACGACCTGCTTGATCGTGCCGCCGATCGGCGCGCGATTGATATGCACATCGAACACACTCATGAAAATCGAGACGCGGGTGAGCGGCGCATCGCCCAGCCCGCCCGCCCCTGCCAGCTCGCGCGGGGGCAGCACGGTCTGGATCAGCGTCACCATGCCGTCGGCGGGCGCGATGATCAGCCCTTCGCCGCGCGGAACCGAGCGCACGGGATCGCGGAAAAAGGCGGCGATCCACAGGGTGATCCCGGCCATCGGCCAGGCCAGCGTCTCCCACGCCATGAAGGCGAAGAAGGCGGTGATCGCACCCGAGATGAGGATGAATTTGCGACCCTCCGGGTGAACACTCGGCCAGCGCCATTTGACGCCGCCGGCCATCGCCGTGCTTTCCGGCTGTTTGATTTCCTTCATCCACTCTCTTTAAGGGGGCATCCGACGGGTGACAACGCTGCTGTACGGCACGCGCCCTTGCGCCCTTCCCGACGCCGTCCCGGTTGATTGCCGGTGCCCGCGCCTATAGGGGGCTTGCAAACTCCCTGGGAAAGAAAGCGAGCAACGCATGGCGAAGATCAAGGTGAAAACTCCCGTCGTCGAGATCGACGGCGACGAAATGACCCGAATCATCTGGCAGTGGATCCGGGAACGCCTGATCCTCCCCTATCTCGATATCGACCTGGAATATTACGACCTCGGCATCGAGAAGCGTGACGAGACCAACGACCAGATCACCGTCGACGCGGCGAAGGCCATCCAGAAATACGGCGTCGGCGTGAAGTGCGCCACCATCACCCCCGACGAGGCGCGCGTCGAGGAATTCGGCCTGAAGAAGATGTGGAAGTCGCCCAACGGCACGATCCGCAACATCCTGGGTGGCGTCGTCTTCCGCGAGCCCATCGTGATCCAGAACGTGCCCCGCCTTATTCCGGGCTGGACGGATCCGATCGTCGTCGGCCGTCACGCCTTTGGCGACCAGTATCGCGCCACCGATTTCCGCGTGCCCGGCCCCGGCAAGCTCAAGATGGTTTGGACCGGCGAGGACGGCCAGCAGATCGAGGAGGAAGTGTTCGACTTCCCGTCGTCGGGCGTCGCGATGGGCATGTACAATCTCGACGATTCGATCCGGGATTTCGCGCGCGCCAGCATGAACTACGCGCTCGACCGCAAATGGCCGCTCTACCTCTCCACCAAGAACACCATCCTCAAGGCTTATGACGGCCGCTTCAAGGATCTGTTCCAGGAAGTGTTCGACGCCGAGTTCAAGGACAAGTTCCGCGACGCCAACATCGTCTACGAGCATCGCCTGATCGACGACATGGTCGCATCCGCGCTCAAGTGGAACGGCCGCTTCGTCTGGGCCTGCAAGAATTACGACGGCGACGTCCAGTCCGACCAGGTCGCGCAGGGCTTCGGTTCGCTCGGCCTGATGACCTCGGTCCTGATGACGCCCGACGGCAAGACGATCGAGGCGGAAGCCGCGCACGGCACCGTCACGCGCCACTACCGCATGCACCAGCAGGGCAAGGCGACGTCCACCAACCCGATCGCGTCGATCTTCGCGTGGACGGGCGGCCTCAAGTTCCGCGGCAAGTTCGACGACACGCCCGATGTGGTGCGTTTCGCCGAAACGCTCGAGGAGATCTGCATCAAGACCGTCGAGGACGGCGGCATGACCAAGGACCTCGCGATCCTGATCGGCCCCGATCAGGCGTGGATGACGACCGAGCAGTTCTTCGAGGCGATCCGCGTGAACCTCGAAAAGGCGATGGCCGACTGGAAGTAATTCCGGACGGACCCGCGAAAACAGGGGCCTCGGCGAAAGCCGGGGCCCTTTTTTTGTTCCGGGTGCGATCCCTTGGCCCTATTGCGCGTTCTTCGCACGATGGCCCTGGCCACCTATGACAGAAAGGCAGTTCCGATCCATGGCGCGCACCGGCAAGACCCGTCTCGAAGTCCGCAACGCGGCGCCGTCGGATGTGGTGGGCATCCAGCGCCTGATCGCGCGCGCCTATCCCGAATTGCCCGGCTACACCCAGGGCGTACTTCGCGGCCAGATCAACAATTACCGGGAAGGCGTGTTCGTCGCGGTCTATGACGGCAAGATCGTCGGCTATTGCGCGTCGATGCGCGTGCCGGCCGCGCTGGCTCTGGGCGCGCATGACTGGGACGAGATCACCGGCAACGGCTTCGGCTCGCGCCATGATCCCACCGGCGACTGGCTCTACGGCTACGAGATGTGCGTCGATCCCAAGCAACGCGGCTTCAGGATCGGCCAGCGGCTATATGATGAGCGCAAGGCGCTGGCCGAGCGGCTCGATCTGTCGGGCATCGCCTTTGGCGGCCGAATGCCCAATTATTCGCGCCTCAAGCGCCGGCTGGACGGCCCTGACGACTATGTCCGCAAGGTGATCGAAGGAAAGATCGCTGACCCCGTCATCGGATTTCAGCTGAAGAACGGCTACGAATATATTGGAATATTGAAGAATTATCTGCCTGAAGACAAGAAATCCGCTGGCAATGCCGCACATATGGTGTGGCGCAATCCCTATGTCGAAGCGGATGCGCCCAAGGAATTCAGGGTTCCGCGCGGCGTGGAAAGCGTGCGGCTGGCGACCGTCCAGTTCCAGGCGCGCGCCGTGGCCAGTTTCGAGGAATTCGTGCGCAGCGTCGAATATTTCGTCGACGTCGCATCCGAATATCGTTCCGATTTCGTTGTCTTTCCCGAGCTGTTCACGCTGCCGCTATTGAGCTTCGAGACGCGCAAGCTGTCGCCGATGGAGGCGATCGACGCGCTGACCGCCTATACGCCCCGGATCACCGCCGAACTCAACCGCATGGCGCTGGAATACAACATCAACATCATCGGCGGATCGCACCCGACGCGCGCCGAGGATGGCGACATCCAGAATGTCGCCTATGTCGCGCTGCGCGACGGATCCACCCATGCGCAGGAGAAGATCCACCCCACGCCCAACGAGCGCTACTGGTGGAACATCAAAGGCGGCGATTCGATCGACACGATCCAGACCGATTGCGGGCCGATCGGCGTGCTGATCTGCTATGACAGCGAATTCCCCGAACTCGCGCGGCGGCTGGTCGATCAGGGTGCGCGGATCATCTTCGTCCCCTTCTGCACCGACAGCCGCCAGGGCTATCTACGCGTCCGTTACTGCAGCCAGGCGCGCGCGATCGAGAACCAGTGTTTCATGGTGCTCTCGGGCAATGTCGGCAACCTGCCCGGCGTCGACAATATGGACATCCAATATGCGCAGAGCTGCATCCTGACGCCCTGCGATTTCCCCTTCGCCCGCGACGGTATCGCGGCGGAAGCCACCGAGAATGTCGAGACGCTGACCATTTCCGACGTCAATCTGGCGGATCTCACCTGGGCGCGCGCCGAAGGCACCGTCCGCAATCTCAACGACCGGCGCTTCGACCTTTATCATATCGAATGGGACACCGCCCACGCGCATCCGGATACGCTTCCTGTCGGCCCCGCCCCCGCCGAGAAGCACAGCCCCGGCGGCGGCTGACGGCTTCGCTCAGCGGCCGATCAACGCCTGATCGATCATCTTGCGGGCGATTTCGCGCTCGCCCATGATCGTCAGGTCCGCGCCGAGCTTCTGGAGATGCGCGATCTCGTCATCGGAATGCGCGCGCGCGACGATGCGGATCTTCGGGTTGAGCTTGCGCGCCTGCGCGACGATCTGCCCGGCTTCGAAACTCTGGGGAATCGCGACGAACAACAGGCGGGCATCACCGATCTCGGCCCTTTTGAGCAGATCGGCATTGGCGGCGTTGCCGCATAGCACCGTCGCCTTTTCGTCGTCGGGGAGCGCCAGCGCATCATCCTCCATTTCGACGATGGTGACCTTCTCGCCAGCCTCCAGCAGGCTCTCGCCCACCGTCCTTCCCACGCGGCCATAGCCGACGAGCACGACATGGCCGGCGATCGCGGGCCTGGGGGGCCCGCCGATCGCATGCCCACCCTCGCCCACGACCTTTCCGATCACCCTGTCGATGATCACGAACAGCAGCGGATTGAACATGATCGAAATGATCGCGCCCGCCAGGATCAGATCGCGCGCGTCCGCCGGGATCAGCTTGAGCGACGATCCCAATGTGGCGAGAATGAACGAGAACTCGCCGATCTGCGCGAGGCTGGCCGAGATGGTCAGCGCGGTCTTGTCCGAGCGGCCAAAGGCGCGGACGATCGCATAGGCCGCGACAGACTTGCCCAGGATGATGATCGCGACGGTCGCGACCAGCGAAAGCGGATCGGTGATGAGGATATAGGGATTGAACAGCATCCCGACCGATACGAAGAATAGCACCGCGAACGCATCGCGCAGCGGCAGGGTTTCCTCACCCGCGCGCTGGCTGAGCGGCGATTCCGCCAGGATCATGCCCGCGAAAAAGGCGCCGAGCGCGAAGGAGACGCCGAACAGCATCGCCGCGCCGAACGCCACGCCCAGCCCGATCGCCAGCACCGCCAACCGGAACAGTTCTCGCGATCCGGTATGCGCGACATGGTGCAGCGCCCAGGGAATGACGCGCCGGCCGACGATCATCATGAAGGCGACGAAGGCGACGACCTTGCCGATCGTGATCGCCAGCGTCGTGCCGATCGAATGGTCGCCGCTGCCGCCGCCCGCGAGCGCCGGCAGCAGGACGAGCGCCAGGACCATCACGAGATCCTCGACGATCAGCCAGCCGATCGCGATCTTGCCCCGCTCGGTATCGAGGATCCGGCGTTCCTGAAGCGCGCGCAACAGCACCACGGTACTGGCGACCGACAGGGCCAGGCCGAATACGAAGCCGGCGGTCGTGTCCCATCCCAGGAGATAGGCGAGCCCCATGCCGAGCAGCACCGCCACCGCGATCTGCACCAGCGCGCCGGGAATCGCGATATTCTTGACCGAGAGGAGATCGCGGACCGAGAAATGCAGCCCCACCCCGAACATCAGCAGGATCACGCCGAGTTCGGCCAGTTCGTTGGCGATCGCCTGATTGGCGACATAGCCCGGCGTGAAGGGGCCGACGACGACGCCGGCGAGCAGATAGCCGACCAACGGCGAAATCCGGAGGCGGAAGGCGAGCGCTCCGAAGATGAAAGCGAGCGTCAGGCCCGCGACGATGGTTGCGATCAGCGGCGTTGCGTGAGGCATCAGTTCTCCAAGAATGTTCCTCTTTGCTAACGACTGGATTCGAAGATTGCGACCCCATCGCAATGCTTTTTCTACCCAAAAGCTGGAAATCGGCGATCGCAGCCGCAATGATGCCTCATGGCAATTCCCGTTGAATCACATGCGCTGAGCGATTCGCTCGTCATTCTGGGCGCCGCCGGTCTGGTGATCCCGGCCTTTGCGCGTTTCCGTATCAACCCGGTGATCGGGTTCATCCTGGTCGGCATGCTCGTCGGTCCGTCGGGACTGGGATCGCTCGTCGGCCAGGCGCCCTGGCTTTATCATTTCACGATCACCGACGCGCATTCGATCGAACCCTTCGCGGAACTCGGCATCATCCTGCTGCTGTTCTCGATCGGGCTCGAACTCTCGTTCAAGCGCCTGTGGAACATGCGCCGGCTGGTGTTCGGGCTGGGCGCCGCCGAACTGGCGCTGTCGGGCCTGGTGATCGCGCTGGCCCTCGCGATGATCGGGCAGAGCTGGGCCGGCGCCATCGGGCTGGGGCTGGCGCTGGCGCTGTCATCCACCGCACTGGTGCTGCCGATGACGGGCACGACAAGCCCGGTGGGCCGGTCCGCTTTCTCGATGCTGCTGTTCGAGGATCTGGCGCTCGTCCCGATCATCTTCGCGCTGGGCGCGCTGGCGCCCTATGCCCAGAGCGACGGCGTCGACAATCTCGTCAGGACGCTCTGGCTGGGCGGCCTCACCGTCGCCGCGATGATGGTGCTCGGCCGGCTGCTGCTGCCGCGCCTGTTCGCGCAGGCGGCACGCACCAAAAGCCCCGAACTGTTCCTGTCCGCCAGCCTGCTCGTCGTCATCCTCGCCAGTATCGCGACCACCGCCGTCGGCCTGTCGCCGATCGTCGGCGCGTTGCTCGCCGGCCTGCTGATCGCCGAGACCGAATATCATACCGAAGTCGAGGTGATGACCGCGCCGTTCAAGGGGCTGGCGCTGGGCGTGTTCCTGATCACCGTCGGCATGAGCCTGGACGTTCGCGTGATCGCGGAGAACTGGCTGCCGCTGCTGACCGCAGTTGTCGGCGTGGTGATCGCGAAGACGGTGATCACCACGCTGATCCTGCGCTTCAGCGGCGAACGGTCTGCGGTCGCCGCCGAAACCGGGCTGCTGATGTCGTCGCCATCCGAAACCACGCTGATCGTGCTCGCCGCTGCGGTGAAGGCGCAGCTCATCACCCAGCAGACGGCAGCTTTCTGGCAGATCGTCACCGCGCTGGGGCTGACCATCACGCCATTGCTCGCGCGTGTCGGCCGCGATGTCGCTCGCCGCGTCGAACTGCGCGACGCACCGGCGGAGGAAGCGCATGACGAGAGCACGCCGCGCGCGATCGTCATCGGCTTCGGCCGCGTCGGATCCTTGGTGTCGGACATGTTGAAGGCGCATGGCAAGCCGATGGTCGCGGTCGATGCCGATATCGATGCCGTCGCGCGGGCGCGGAAGGCGGGCTATCCCGTCATCTTCGGCGATATCGGCCGGCCGGGCATGCTCGACCGGCTGGATCTCGGCAATGCCGGCGCGGTGATCCTGACGATGGACGATCCGGTGCAGGTCGTGCGCATCACCACTCAGGTCCGCAAACGCTACCCCGATCTCACCATCGTCGCGCGCGCGCGCGACACCGATCATGCCGCCGAGCTCTATCGCGCGGGCGCCACCGATGCGGTTCCCGAAACGCTGGAAAGCTCGCTCCAGCTATCCGAAGCGGTTCTGGTCGACCTGGGCGTCGCCATGGGGCCCGTCATCGCCTCGATCCACGAAAAGCGCGACGAGTTCCGCAAGCTCATCAAGGATCATGGCGAGCTCGACCGCGAACCGCGGCTGAGGCGCACGAGGCTCAGTGAAGTGAAGGGCTGAACGGGCCGTCAGGCCGGCACGGACTCCAGAACGCTCCGCACCGCAGACAGGGCATCAGCCGCCTTGTCGCCATCCGGACCGCCGCCTTGCGCCATGTCCGGGCGGCCGCCACCGCCCTGACCGCCCAGCGCCGCGACCGCCGCCTTGACGAGATCGACCGCACTGACCGCGCCGGTCAGATCGGCGGTGACGCCGACCGCGACCGAGGCACGCCCGTCATTGACGGCGACCAGCGCAGCGATGCCCGAGCCGAGCCGCGTCTTCATCTCGTCGACCGCGCCGCGCAGCCCCTTGGGATCGAGCCCTTCGACCACCTGACCCAGGAAGGCGTGACCGCCGACCTGATCCGGCCCCGCCGCATCGCCCCCGGCGGCACCGCCGCCGCCCAGCGCGAGCGCCTTTTTCGCGTCGGCCAGTTCGCGTTCGAGCCGCTTGCGCTCGTCGAGCAGCGCGGCGACGCGCGCCGGCACTTCGTCGGGCGAGGATTTGAGCGTGGCCGCCGTTTCCTTCAGCCGCTCGTCGCGGGCGTTCAGCCACACGCGCGCGCCCTCGCCCGTCAGCGCCTCGATCCGGCGGACGCCGCTCGAAACCGCGCTTTCGGAGATGATCTTGAAGATCGCGATATCGCCGAGCGCGTTGACATGGGTGCCGCCGCACAGCTCGACCGAATAGCTCTTGTCCGCGCCCGCCCCCATCGAGAGCACGCGCACCTCGTCGCCATATTTCTCGCCGAACAGCGCGAGCGCACCGGCCGCGACGGCATCGTCGGGCGTCATCAATCGCGTCGAAACGCTCTGGTTGCCGCGGATCTGCGCATTCACATCCGCCTCGATCTCGGCGATCTGCGGCGACGTCAGCGCCGAGGGATGCGAGAAATCGAAACGCAGACGATCGGGCGCGACCAGGCTGCCCTTCTGCGTCACATGGCCGCCCAGCCGATCGCGCAAAGCCGCGTGCAGCAGGTGAGTGGCCGAGTGGTTCGCGCGCAGCGCGTCGCGGCGCGCGACGTCGATCGCAAGGCGAACCGTATCGCCGACAGCGACGCTGCCCGTATCGATACGCGTCTTGTGCGCATGCAGCCGGCCAAGCGGCTTCGACGTGTCCTCGACCACCGCCTGCAGGCCGCGATCGCTGGAGATCGTGCCGGCATCGCCCATCTGGCCGCCGCTCTCGCCGTAGAAAGGCGTCTGGTTGGTCAGGATGGTGACCGCATCGCCCGCCTCGGCGCTGTCGACGCGCGCACCGTCCTTGACGATGGCAACCACCTGCCCTTCGCCATCGCTAGCGGTGTAGCCGGTGAATTCGGTGCCGCCGAGTTCCTCGGCGATATCGTACCAGACCTCGTCCGACGCCTTGTCGCCCGATCCCTTCCACGCCGCGCGCGCCGCCGCCTTCTGCGCCGCCATCGCGGAATCGAAGCCGGCCCGATCGACGGTCAGGCCGCCGACGCGGAGCGCATCCTCGGTCAGGTCATAGGGGAAACCATAAGTGTCGTAGAGCTTGAACGCGGTCTCGCCGGGCAGCACATCGCCTTCGTTCATGCCCGCCGTCGCCTCGTCGAGCAGGCGCAGCCCGTTCGACAGCGTCTGGCGGAATCGCGTCTCTTCCTGCAGCAGCGTCGCCTCGATCAGCGGCTGGGCGCGCACCAGTTCGGGGAAGGCGCCGCCCATTTCGGCCACCAATGACGAAACCAGCCGGTACATCAGCGGTTCCTTGGCGCCGATCAGATGCGCGTGGCGCATCGCGCGGCGCATGATCCGGCGCAGCACATAACCACGCCCTTCATTCGCGGGCAGCACGCCATCGGCGACCAGGAAGCCCGCCGAACGCAGGTGATCGGCGATCACCCGATGGCTCGCCTTGAATTCGCCATCGGTGGCGGTGTGGGTCAGCGCGCCGCTTTCGGCGATCAGCGCCTTGAACGTGTCGGTATCGTAATTGTCGTGAACGCCCTGAAGCACGGCGGCGATGCGCTCCAGCCCCATGCCGGTGTCGATGCTCGGCCTGGGCAGGTCGCCGATGATCTGATCGGCCTCCTGCACGAACTGCATGAAGACGAGATTCCAGATCTCGACGAAACGATCGCCATCCTCGTCGGGCGAGCCCGGAGGGCCGCCGGGGATATGATCACCATGGTCGTAGAAGATTTCCGAGCACGGCCCGCAGGGCCCGTCCGATCCCATCGCCCAGAAATTGTCCTTGGTCGGAATGCGGATGATCCGGTGATCGGGCAGGCCCGTGATCTTCTTCCACAGATCGAACGCCTGATCGTCGGTATGATAGACGGTGGCGGTCAGCCTTTCGGCGGGGATGCCCCATTCGCGGGTCAGCAGCGTCCAGGCGTGGATGATCGCCTGTTCCTTGAAATATTCGCCGAAGCTGAAATTGCCCAGCATCTCGAAAAAGGTGTGATGCCGCGCCGTATAGCCGACATTGTCCAGATCATTGTGCTTGCCGCCGGCACGCACGCATTTCTGGCTCGACGTCGCCAGCGAATAAGGCCGCTTCTCAAGCCCGGTGAATACGTTCTTGAACGGCACCATGCCCGCGTTCACGAACATGAGCGTCGGATCATTATGCGGCACCAGTGGCGCGGACGGCACGCGCGCATGACCGGTGCTCTCGAAATAGTCGAGGAATGAGCGGCGGATGTCGTTGGTCGATGTCATGAGCGCGACTTAGAGCAGATCGTGAAAAAGTGGGAACCGGTTTTTGTATCGGCAAGCGCCGCGCCCGAAAATTCCCGATTTTCCGAAGAAAACGGCGCCGCGGTCGGAGAAAATGACCGCGATCCATCGATATGCAGTCGCCCCTTGCATTCCGGCGCGCACAGGCAGAGCATGATTCGCACGCGGGGAAGAGGAGAAACAATCCCACGAGTTAGGAGAGGTCATATGGAGCATCAGGCAGGCGCTAGAGCCGTCGCGCTGGTCGGTCCGGCCGGCGCGGGCAAGACCAGTCTTGCGGAGGCATTGCTGTTCGCATCGGGCGCGATCCCGAGGCAGGGCGCGGTATCGGCGGGAACCAGTGTGGGCGATGCGAGCGCGGAAGCGCGATCCCGGGGCGGATCGACCGAACTCAACCTGATGCGTTTCGACTATCTCGGCGACAGTTTCACGCTGCTCGACACGCCGGGCGCGATCGGCTTCCAGGCGGACGGCGACGCCGCCGTGATGGCGGCGGACCTTGCGGTGATCGTGATCGATCCCGATGAAGCCCGCGCCGGCCTGGCCGAACCGTCGCTGCGCAGGCTGGAAGCGCTCGGCGTGCCCCATGCGATCTTCGTCAACAAGATCGACCAGGGGCGCGGATCGATCCGCGAATTGCTCGATGCGCTCCAGCCGCTCAGCCGCGCGCCGCTGATCGCGCGCCAGATCCCGATCCGCGACGGCGAGAAGGTGACCGGCTGCGTCGATCTCGCGCTGGAGCGCGCCTATCATTATCGACCGGGCAAGGAAGCCGAGCGCATCGAGATTCCGGGCGAATTGAAGGAGCGTGAAGCCTCCGACCGTTTCCGCATGCTCGAGCGATTGTCCGATCACGACGATTATCTGCTCGAGCAATTGCTGTCGGACGAAACGCCCGAACTCGAAACGGTGATATCCGATCTGGCGCGCGAGGCGCGCGACGGGCTGGTCGTGCCGGTGGTGTTCGGTTCCGCGCTCAACGGCTTCGGCGTGCACCGACTACTCAAGATGCTGCGCCATGAAACCGCGACCGCCGAGGCCGCGGCCGAACGGCTGGACTTGTCGGGCAGCGGCGCGTTCGTCTTCAAGGTGTCGCACGGCAGCGCGGTCGGCCGGCTCGCCTATGCGCGCATCTTCGGGGGCAGGCTGCCCGAGGGCGCGGAGTTGCACGACGCGGCGGGAGACAGCTTTCGCGTCGGTGGCCTCTTCTCTGTGCAGGGCGCCACGACCGCGAAGCTCGGCGCCGCCGAACCCGGCGCCATTGTCGCGCTCGCCAAGCTCGACGAGGCGCGCGCGGGCCGCTGGCTCGGCATCGGCGTCCGCCCCAAGGGCGAGCCTCCCGCCCTTGCCCGGCCCGCCACCAACGCCGCCGTCGCCATCGTGACCCGCGATCGCAAGGACGATGTCCGCCTGTCGACCGCGTTGCAGAAACTGATCGAGGAAGATCCGTCGCTTGCCTGGGAGCAGGACGAGGCTCTCCACGAAACGCTGTTGCGCGGGATCAACGACGAGCATCTGAACATGACGCTCGCCAGGCTCAAGCGGCGCTACGGCGTTGCGGTCGAGACGCGCAGGCCGGGCATCGCCTATCGCGAATCGATCCGCAAACCCGCCACCCAGCGCGGCCGCCACAAGAAGCAATCGGGCGGTCACGGCCAGTTCGGCGATGTCGTCATCGAAATCCGCCCGCAATCGCGCGGCGAAGGCTTTGCATTCGCGGATCGCATCACCGGGGGCGCCATTCCCAAGCAATGGATCCCGGCCGTCGAGGACGGCGTACAGGACGCGATGACCAAGGGGCCGCTGGGCTTTCCGGTGGTCGATGTGGCCGTGATGCTGACCGACGGCTCCTTCCATTCGGTCGACAGTTCGGAACTCGCCTTCCGCACCGCCGGGCGGATCGCGATGGCGGATGCCCTGCCGCAATGCGCGCCCTATCTGCTCGAACCGGTTTGCCGCGTGACCGTCTCCACGCCAGGCAGCGCCACGTCGAAGGTCAGTTCCACCGTCTCCAGCCGGCGCGGTCAGGTGCTGGGGATCGACACGCGCGACGGCTGGTCGCGCTGGGACGTGGTCGAGGCGCTGGTGCCAGAGGCGGAACTGCACGGCCTCGACGCCGAACTGCGCTCGCTCAGCCAGGGACTGGCCAGTTTCGAGGCCCGCTTCGATCATCTCGCCGAACTGAGCGGCAAGCATGCCGAGGATGTCGTGAAACAGGCGAAAGCGACGGTTTGAACCATAAGCGCTTGACCGCCGCGCCATGATGCCCTTCCTAGGGCGCTTCGTTGGACCTTGATCGTGCCGGGCGTTCGCCCGATGCGGTCAAGGTCCGATCATATCGAGCAGGATCCGGCTCGATTGGAGGCGAAGGCGCGTGGCGCCATTGCCCATATGGCCGGAATCACCTTGGGGGAGAACATCGTGGCCAAGCGCCTGACGACCTATATTCTGATCGGGCTGGCGCTCGGCCTCGTGATCGGCTGGGCAATCAATGCCGGTATCGCCGACGGCAGCGAGGCGGCCAATGAGCGCCTCAAGGAAATCGCGGGCTATTTCTCGATCGTAACCACCTTGTTCCTGCGGCTGATCAAGATGATCATCGCACCGCTGGTCTTCTCCACGCTGGTCGTGGGCATCGCGCATATGGGCGACACCGCGGCGCTTGGGCGCGTCGGCCTGCGTTCGCTGACCTGGTTCATCGGCGCCAGCCTGGTGTCGCTGACCCTCGGCCTCGTGCTCGTCAACCTGCTCCAGCCCGGCGTCGGGCTCAACCTGCCGCTGCCGCCCGTCACCGAATCGGCCGGGCTGGCGAAGGCCGGTTTCAGCCTGAAGGATTTCATCACCCATCTGGTGCCCGCATCGATGATCGAGGCGATGGCGACCAACGAGATCCTGCAGATCGTCGTCTTCTCGGTGTTCGTCGGCGTCGCGATCACTGCGGTCGGCGAAAAGGCCGCGCCGCTCGTCAAGGCGACCGAAGCGCTCGTCCACGTCATGCTGCAGATCACCGATTATGTGATGCGCTTCGCGCCCATCGCGGTGTTCGCGGCGGTCGCCGGCACGCTCACCGAGCGCGGCCCGGGGGTGATCGGCGATCTCGCCTATTTCATGGGCAGCTTCTATCTGGGCCTCATCATCCTGTGGGCCTTGCTGCTCGGCGTCGCCTTCCTGGTCGTCGGCAAACGCACCGGCCTGCTTGTCCGCTATCTGCGCGAACCGATCCTGCTGGGCTTCTCCACCGCATCCTCCGAAGCCGCATTCCCGCGCACGCTGGAAGCGCTGGACCGCTTCGGCGTGCCGCCGCGCATTGCCAGCTTCGTGCTGCCGCTGGGCTATTCGTTCAATCTCGACGGCTCGATGATGTACATGACCTTCGCGGCGATCTTCATCGCCCAGGCCTATGGCATCGACCTGACGCTCAGCCAGGAAATCACGCTGCTGCTGGTGCTGATGGTGACCAGCAAGGGCATCGCCGGCGTGCCCCGCGCCAGCCTGGTGGTGATCGCGGCGACGCTGCCGCTGTTCAAGATCCCCGAAGCCGGCCTGTTGCTGATCCTGGCGGTCGACCATTTCCTCGACATGGGCCGCACCGCGACCAACGTCATCGGCAATGCTGTGGCAAGCACGGTGATCGCGAAATGGGAAGGCGGGCTCGATCCGATCGAACCCGCGGAATCCGATCCGCCGAAGGCGCCGAGCAATGTTCCCGGCGCGGCGGAAAAGGCACCGGACAGCTTCCGCGACGTTTGACCCGCGTTCGGGAGCGGAAACATCCACACGTCCTTCCGGCAAAAGCCGGAATGACGTGTTGGCTCCTTCAAGCGTAGGCGTACGGCCCGCCCCGCTCCAGCGCGGCGGCATAGGCGGGCCGGGCATGGATGGCATCGAGCCATGCGATCGTCGCCGGGCGCGACGCATCGAGACCGGCACGCTGCCGCGACGCTTCCAGCGGAAAGCTCATCATCACATCGGCGGCGGTGAAGACATCGCCCGCGAACCACGGCCGCGACGCCAGCTCGGCCTCGACGAAATCGAGATGCTGATCGACCATCGATTGAATGCGGCCACGGGCGGGACGCCCCAGCAGGCCGAGCTTGTTGATGACGAGCATCACCAGCAGCGGCGGCATCATCGAGCCTTCGGCATAATGGAGGAAATGGCGATAGCGTAGCGCCGCTTCCCGATGCGCGGGCGGGCCAAGGCGGCCATCGCCGATCTCGACCAGATATTCCAGGATCGCCGCCGTTTCAGCGACGATGCGTCCGTCATGTTCGATGACGGGCGATTTGCCGAGCGGATGAACCGCCTTGAGCTCCGGCGGCGCCAGCATGGTCCTCGGATTTCGTTCGTAGCGCTTGACCGTATAGGGCAGGCCAAGTTCCTCGAGCATCCAGAGAACACGCTGCGACCGCGAATTTTCAAGATGATGGACGGTGATCGTCATCGGCGTCTCCCGGCCGCCCGTTCATGAATAGAGCGGCAGGCGGCGTCGAGCCACAGTCTCGCATCTTTCGCACGAATGGCGAGAGGGATTTCTCGAGAGCTGCTCAGCCGCTTCGGGATTCCATCAGAACATCCCTCGCCGTCATTCCCGCGCACACGGAAATCCAGGGACACAGAGCTTGATGATCGACATTTTTCTGGATCCCCGCATGCGCGGGGATGACAGGAAAGTCGCGTCAAACACGAAAGGCCCGCCGACATGCGACGGGCCTTCCCTGTGCTTGAAGCGTAAGCCGATCAGATATCGTCGTCCGCCTCGGGTCCGGTCATCATTTCCTCGGACACCTTCTCGGTGCGCGCACGGATCGCGCCCTCGAGTTTCGCGGTGAGCTCGGGGTTTTCCTTGAGGAAGGTCTTGGCGTTCTCGCGCCCCTGCCCGATCCGGACCGAGTCGTAGGAGAACCAGGCGCCCGATTTCTCGACAAGCCCGGCCTTCACGCCGAGATCGAGGATTTCGCCGATCTTCGAGACGCCTTCGCCATACATGATGTCGAATTCGACCTGCTTGAACGGCGGCGCGACCTTGTTCTTCACCACCTTCACGCGCGTGGTGTTGCCGACGATATCGTCACGATCCTTGATCTGGCCGGTGCGGCGGATGTCGAGACGGACCGACGCATAGAATTTCAGCGCATTGCCGCCCGTCGTCGTCTCCGGATTGCCATACATCACGCCGATCTTCATGCGGAGCTGGTTGATGAAGATCACGATGCAGCGCGAACGGCTGATCGAGCCGGTCAGCTTGCGCAGGGATTGCGACATCAGGCGCGCCTGCAGGCCGACATGGCTGTCGCCCATCTCGCCCTCGATTTCGGCCTTCGGCACCAGCGCGGCGACCGAGTCGACGACGAGGACGTCGATCGCGTTGGAGCGCACCAGCGTATCCGTGATCTCCAGCGCCTGCTCGCCCGTATCGGGCTGCGAGACGATCAGTTCGTCGATGTCGACGCCCAGTTTCTTCGCATAGACGGGATCGAGCGCATGTTCCGCGTCGACGAACGCGGCGGTGCCGCCCATCTTCTGCGCTTCGGCGATGACATGCAGCGCCAGCGTGGTCTTGCCCGAGCTTTCCGGGCCGTAGATCTCGATAACCCGGCCGCGCGGCAAACCGCCGATGCCGAGTGCGATGTCGAGCCCGAGCGATCCGGTGGAGATCGCCTCGACCTCCATCGCCTCGCGCGAGCCGAGCTTCATCGCCGATCCCTTGCCGAATGCGCGATCGATCTGGGCGAGCGCCGCCTCCAGTGCTTTCTGCCTGTCCATATTTCCCTTGTCGGATTCGATGAGCTTGAGTTGTGCCGCCATGGCCCGCCCTTTCCGTAGATCGATCGCGTGATCCGTTCAACGCATGATGGCGGTGTATATGATTTGTTCCAAAAGAACAAGAGTGGAACATAATTTTGTTCCAGCAATGTTCCAACACGAAAGGGCGAGGCGTTTCCGCCCCGCCCTTTCCGGCTGAAACATGGGGAGGCGCCCGGCATCCGCCGGACGCCTTCTCCTTAGAAATTCGCGCCCAGGCTGATCAGCTTGAACACGAAAGCGACCCACAGCAACACGAACGCGGCAAGCGCCAGCAGCACGCTCCAGGTCTTGGAGAACCAGCCGCGCCGCGCCTTGAAAGCCCGCACCGCATTCCAGACCGCCAGACCGAACAGACCGGGAATGACGAGGATGCCCAGGATCTGCAGCAGCCAGATACCGGTGGCGGGTGTCGTTCCCTCGAAGGCGACCGAGATCAGGAACATCCAGCCGAGCGGTACCGCCAGCGCGAGCCAGCAGAACAATCGCACCACCCGATAGGTCGAAAGATCGCGTCCGGTAAGCGCCAGCGCGGCGCCATAGCGACGGCGGTTGATCGCCCCTGCCGGCCAGGACAAGGCCGTCAGCGCGATCACGATCAGGCTCGCGATCAGCAGCGGCATCAGCCAGGCGGTGTCCTTGTGCCAAGGCGCCCGGTCGAACACCATGATCGGTGCGATCGGACCATAGGCGACACGGACGACCTTGCCGTTCTCCACCTTCGCGCCGAACAGTTCGCCATCCTCGACCGAACGCCAGATGAAGGGCGCGACCTCCACCCATTTGCGCGGCGCGTCACCCAGCGTGGTGAACGCATCGACCGAAAGCTTGCCGTCCTTGTCGGTCGTCACCTTGAGCTGGCTGAGCAGACCCAGCATCGCTCCGAAATTCTCGACCGCCGCACGGCTGTTCTCGTAAGTGCCGGCGACCATCGCCGCATGTTCCTTCGCCGTCGGCAGCTCCTTGGGCACCGCCGTATCCTTGGCGGGGAAATAACGGTCGGCGAACTGGCGGAAAAAAGCGGTGCGGATCGGGCTGATCGCGCCGTCCTTGCCCGCACTGTTCGCCGAAATGTAGATGCCCACCTTTTCCTGCGGGAACAGGATCAGTTCCGAATGGAACCATTTGGTGTCGCCGCCATGCGCGATCGCACTCTGGCCGTTCACCTTCTGCTCGTAGAAACCGAGCATCATCCGGTCGAGCCCCGGGATCGGATCATTGGCCGGCGAATGCATCAGCTTCGCGGTTTCGGGCTTCAGCAGCGGCCCGCCATCGGCGAGGTGCGCGATCATGAACTTGGCCATGTCGCCGCCGCTGATCGCCGAGCTGCCGGCCGGCGCCATCGCGATCAGCTCATAAGGCTTGGGCTCGGTCGAGGCGGCCTGATAGCCCTTGGCCATGAAGGGCTGGAGATTGGCCGGAAGCGGCTGGCGGAAGCTGGCATGCGTCATGCCCAGCCGCTGGAAGATGTTGCGTTCGATATAATCGTCGAACGGCATGCCGGAAAGGCGCTGGACGATATAGCCGGCCAGCGCGGTCGCATAGTTGGAATAGGCGGGCGTCGATCCCGGTGCATAGACGCGCTGCGGCGTCCAGCGCTTCAGCGCGGCCTCCAGCGAGGCGACCGGCCCCTTGTCGACGATCAGGTCCCGCCCCGCTTCCTCGAAGCCCGGGGTATGGGTCATGATGTTCCGCATCGTCAGGGGCTTGCCCTGATAGGCGGGGATCTTGAAATCGAGATAGGTGTTCACATCGGCGTCGAGATCGATCTTGCCCTGCTCGACGAGCTGCATCACCGCCGTCCAGGTATAGAGCTTCGACACCGATCCCGGCCGGAACAGGGTGGTGGCCGGATCGACGGGCTTGCGCGCGGCGACATCGGAGAAGCCGAAGCCGCGCTGCGTCAACACCTGTCCGTCCTTCACGATCACGACGACCGCGCCGGGAATATCCCCGCGCGCCAGCGCGTAAGGCATGAAGCCGTCGAGCCAGGTGTCCGCATCTTCCTTGGTCAGCGCGCGGCGGCCGTCGATCGCCGGCGCGGCGATCGCCCCGCCGGCGGCCGAAGTTGCGGCAGGCGCCGGAACCAGGGCCGGCGATGTCTGCTGCGCCTGCTGGGCAACACCCATGCCGGCGGCAAGCGTCAGCGCCGCCCCGAATAATGACTTGATCAGTCTCATATCGCTTTGAACCCCCGCCCTTATCGTGATGCCGCCGGATCGTCGCCAGCGGCTTGGGGGCATGCTGCCTCTTTTCCAATCGAGATGCAACGATCCCGATTGGAAATCAGAGGCCGATATGACGAAGGCCGATCCTATTCGGCGCGGCGGAATTCCAGGCCGTACATTTTGAGGACCGGTTTGCCGTCCGCCCCCGTCACGAAGCTGGCGGTCTGGCCATTCTCGCCATTGATCATGTCGGTGGGCGAGGTCGGCACGAATGTGAACGACGCGCCCATCGCTTCCAGGATCATGTTGCCGCCGCCGCTCCGGGCAGTGACCGTGACGCGATCTCCGCCGGCCTCGCCGATCCACTGGCCTTCGCGCGCGGCCAGCACATCGGGCGCGAGCGCAACGCTCTTGTGCGCGACCGGCTTGAAATCGGGCCAGCCATAGGCCTTGGCCACGCTGCGGACGATCTCCATCATCACCTGGCCGCCGGAATCGCCATTGGTCATCACCGCCACACCGTCTCCGGTGCGCGGGTGGATGATCCAGAATGCACGGAAGCCTTCGTTCGCGCCGCCGTGCGAAAAGGCGAGTGCGTCGCCCTCACCCTTCACGCTCGGCCCCAGGCCGTAATCGCCCATCACCGGCGTCGCCATCGCGGCCGCGGTCGCCGGGTTGAGCACCGCACCGGCCTCTCCCTTCCAGGCCTTGGTCAGCGCAAGGCCGAATTTCGCAAGATCCGTCGGCGTCGTCCACAGCCCAGCCGCCGCCCCTTCGGGATAGGTGTGCCACCCGCCGGCGATCGGCTTGCCGTCTTCGCCATGGCCGTGCGCGAAGCTGCCCTTGGCAGGCAGGGCATAGCCGCTCAGCGTCATCCCCGCCGGCACCAGCACCCGATCACGCACGACATCCCCGAAAACCTTGCCCGTCGCATCCTCGATCATCTGCTGCGCGATCTGATAGCCGCCGCCGGAATATCGCCAGCGCTCGCCCGGCTTCGCTTCGGAGACCACGGCCTTGGTGTTGGCGGGCGGTGTACCGTTCAGCACCTGGATGTTGGTGGCGACCGGAACGCCCTGGGCATAGCCCGGAAATCCGTGAATGGTCGTGCCGCCGGTATGCGACAGCAGCGCGCGCAGCGTGACGGGCTTGTCCCTGGTGAAATCGCTGGCCGGCAGTTTCCAGCTCTTGAGCGTCGCATTGACGTCGGTATCGAGCGAAAGCGTGCCTTGCTGGACCAGCGAAAGCGCGGCGATCGCCGCCACCGGCTTGCTGATCGACGCGGCCTGGAACCGCGTATCGGGCGTGACCGGAGCCTTTCCATCGGCCGAAACCACGCCATAGCCGCGCGACCAGACGATCTTGCCATTGTCGACCACCGCAATGCTGACGCCAGGCACTTTCCAGCGTGCCATGCGCTGTTCGATCGTCCAGCTTTCCGCCTTGCCGTCGATGATCGTCGCCGCGATCAAGCCTGTTTCGACCGTGCGCTGCTGAGCCGTGGGCGCGGTTTGCGCGACGGCCGGGACAGCGAACAGCACGGCACCGAATGCCGCCGACACCAAAAGATTACGCATCATGCCTCCCCGACTCAAAGTCTTGTCGGGGCGATTGGTCGGCGAGTCAGATCAAGGCGTCAAGAGCGGCCCTGACGCCGTCCATCGTATAGGGCTTCGCAAGCATCGGCGCGGCGCGATGCGCCTCCGGCGCGCCGTCGGCGTTGCCGCCGCTCGCCAGCAGGAACGGCTTGCCCGCCGCTCTCAGCGCATCGGCGACCGGCCAGCAATGTTCGCCGCCGCGCAGATTGACGTCGAGGATCGCGGCGTCGAACGCGCCAGCCTCGACCAGCGGCATCGCCGCCGCGATGCAGTCGGCCGATCCCGCGACCTGATGATCGAGAGCGTCGACGAAATCCTCGAGCATCATGGCGATCAAGGGCTCGTCTTCGACGATAAGGATGCGTAGCCCCGGCATTGGCGGCTTCATAGCAGCCAAAGCATTCCGCGAAAGACCTTTATTTCGCTTCCATCACCGAACGCGCCGCTTCGGCGAGTTGCTGGACGGAGAACGGCTTTGGCAGGAAGGCCACACGATCGAGGTCGATCGATTTGCGAAGCTGCTCCTCGGCATAGCCGGACATGAACAGGATCGGCAGATCCGGCCAGGTCTTGCGGGCGATCCGAACCATCGTCGGCCCATCCATGGTCGGCATCACCACATCGGAGATCAGCATGTCGATCGCCGCGCCGCTGTTCAGCACCTCGAGCGCATCCTCCCCGTTCGAGGCGGTCAGCACGGTATAGCCATGACGGGTGAGCGCACGCTCGGCGACCGCGCGGACCATATCCTCGTCCTCGACGAGCAGGATCGTGCCCGATCCCCAGAGCTCGCCCTGCTTCAGTTTGGTCGGTTTCACCGTCTCCACCGCCGGATCGACATGATGGACGGGCAGATAGATGGTGAAGCGGGTGCCCTCGCCCGGCTTCGAATCCGCGAAGATGAAGCCGCCGGACTGTTTGACGATGCCGTAGACGGTCGAAAGGCCGAGACCGGTCCCCTTGCCCACTTCCTTCGTGGTGAAGAAGGGCTCGAAGATCTTGGGCAGGATCTCCGGCGGAATGCCCGAGCCCGTGTCGGAAATGCTGAGTGCGGTATAATCGACGATCGGCAGCAACTCGCTGCCCATCTGGCGCACTTCGGACGCCGGCACCGCGAATGTCTGGATGGTCACCGTGCCGCCGCCACGCCCCTGCATCGCATCGCGCGCATTGACCGCAAGATTGACGATCACCTGTTCGAGCTGGCCTGGATCGGCGCGCACCGCGCCCAGGTCGCGGCCATGGCTGACTTCCAGAACGACAGTCTCGCCGAGCAGCCGCTTGAGCAGGTTCGACACTTCCGAAATGACGTCGGGCAATTGCAGGATCTGCGGACGCAGCGTCTGCTGGCGCGAAAAGGCGAGAAGCTGTCGCGTCAGGCTGGCCGCGCGGTTCGAATTGCTGCGGATCTGCTGGATATCGTCATAATCGCTGTCGCCCGGCGCATGGCGCATCAGCATCAGATCGCAATGGCCGATGATCGCGGTCAGGATATTATTGAAATCGTGCGCGACGCCGCCGGCAAGCTGGCCGACCGCCTGCATCTTCGTCGCCTGTTCCGCCTGGCGCTTGAGCTTCGATTCCTCGCTGGTATCCTTCAGGCTCAGCAGCACCGCCGCCTCGCCCAACCCGCGCGCACCCGCGATCGTCAGCGCGACGGGCTCTTCCGGATTGGCGCGCAGCCGCACCGCGATATCGCCCGATAGAGCCTGCTGGCCGGTGCCGAAGCGCCGCACCGTATCGGCCACCGCCGCCTTGTCCTCGCGCACCACCAGATCGCCCGGATAGACGGGCATGGTGCCAGGCTCGATCGTCGCCGCGCGCGCGAACGCCTCGTTGATGAACAGGAAGCGGCCGTCGCGATCGGTAAGCGCCAGCCCCAGCGGCAGCATCGAAAGCAAGGTCTGGAGGTGCCGGCCGGTGCCGCTCTTGCCCGCGAAACGCTCAGGCTGGGCCGCATCGTCATCGATCAGGAAGATCAATGTCGGGCTCTCGATCATGCCGGCTTCGAGCGGCATCTGCATCAGCCTGAGCGGATTGCCTTTCGGTCCTTCCTCGGCGAAGCGCAGCACGCCTTCGCGATCGGAGGTCAGCATGGTGACGAAGTCGCGCCCCTCGATCGCCGCGTCGGGACGTCCCGCCGCGCGGACGATGAAGGCGCGGTTGGCGGTGCGCACGCGCCCTTCCCCGCCGACGAGCGCGACCATGATCCCGGCCTCGCCCAGCCGGTCGCCGCCGTCGCCCTCGATCAGCCGGCGCGCCTCCGCCCGCAGGTCGAGCGTGCGATGCCGGGTGAAGCGCCAGAGCAGGTGATCCTCGGCGCGGCCGCTGCGGATGACACGTGCTGCCAGGCGCGCGCCATTGGCTTCGATCAGGTCGACGCTGCCCAGTCCGTCACGCCAGGCCTCCCGGCCGGCGGCGGTCAACTGCGTGACGCCGCCCTGCCCGATCGGCAGGCTCGGCGGGGTCGCGAAGCCCTGAAACCATTCGCCGTAGAGATTGTTGGCGCAGACGAGGCGCCCTGCACGATCGGTGATCGCGATCGCCGCGCCGTCATTGTCGGCGGCCTCGCGCGTCAGCGACCAGTCGATCCCGCCGGCCTGCACATCCGCGGGCGGATAGAGCCGACGGAACACGATCATCAGCGTGCCCGCCGTCACGATCGCCGCCGCGAAAGCGGCCGCCATCACGCTATTTGCCGTGGCGTAGAGAATCAGGAGCGCCGATACGAACGCGCCGCCGCCGATCATCGCCCAGAGCATGCGATCCGGTGCGTCGGGCAACGGATCGGGGCGGTTGGTGAGGAGCGGCGGTGCGGACATGCGTGATCTCCGTCTTCGCCGCCGTTCAGCCGGGCGTCAAGCGCCCCGCGAGCCCATGCCGAAGATCAGGGCGTGTGCACCGGCACGTCGATATGACCATGGCCGCGCCGCCGCCATTTCGCGCCGATCCACCAGCGCCAGAACAGCGCGGCGATCACATAGCCGAGCGCTGCCGCGATCACCGAAATGATGAACAGCCCCGCCAGCAGCGCCGGTGCCGCATCGGAAAAGAACCACGCCGCCCAATCGGCCAGGCTCGCGCCTTCCGAGAACAGGGTCGACAAGGTCGTCACATCGGCATGCAGCCCGAAAGCCCGGTTTCCGACGAAGATCGACGCCGCAAGCAGGAACGGTGTGGTTGCCGGATTGCTGAGGAAGGTCATCGCCGCGCCGATCGGGATGTTCGCGCGGCACGGCAGTGCCAGCATGGCGACACCGATGATCTGGATGCCCGGGATCAGCAGGAATATGCCGACGAACAGGCCCAGTGAAACGCCGCGCGGCACCGATCGCCGCGTGAAGCGCCACAATTCGCTATGCGCGATGCGATGCGCGAACGGACGCAGCCAGCGGCTTTCGATCAGTTCCTCTCGGCGAGGACTGTTGCGGCGCACCCACGCCGCGAATTTTCCGGGCTCCCTAGCCACGGTCGCGCAGGATCCTGGCCTGGTCGCGCTTCCAGTCGCGCTCACGTTCGGTCTCACGCTTGTCGTGCATCTTCTTGCCCTTTGCGAGCGCGAGCTCGACCTTGGCACGCCCCTTGCCGTTGAAATAGATCGAGAGCGGGATGAGCGTCATGCCCTCGCGCTGGACGCCGACGCGCAGCTTGTTGATCTGGCGTTCGTGCAGCAGCAGCTTGCGCGGCCGCTTCGGCTCGTGATTGAAACGATTGCCATGGCTGAACTCGGGCACATTGGCGTTGACGAGCCAGACCTGGTCGTCGCGGACCTCGGCATAGCTTTCCGCGATCGATCCCTCACCGAATCGCAGCGATTTCACTTCGGTGCCGGTCAGCGCGATTCCCGCCTCGAAGAACTCCTCGAGGAAATATTCATGCCGCGCCCGCCGATTCTCGGCGACCGTCTTGACCTTGTCGAATTCGGTGGGGCGCGGACGAGCCATCAGGTGAGACCAGCAATCTCCATCGCCGCATCCACCGCCGCGCGGCTCGCGGCGGACGGAAGCGTCATCGGCAGACGGACGTCGGGGGAGAAATCGTTGCGCATCCGGTTGAGTGCGTATTTCACCGGACCAGGTGAAGCGTCGCTGAACAGCGCGGCGTGAAGCGGATAGAGCCGATCCTGAAGCTGCAGCGCGATATCCCAGTCGCCGGCCGCGCAGGCCGCCTGGAATTCGGCGCACAGCCGGGGCGCGACATTGGCGGTGACCGAAATACAGCCGACGCCGCCCATCGCCATGAAGCCCAGCGCCATATCGTCATTGCCGGAAAGCTGGCAGAAACCGGCGCCGCAAGCGAGCCGCTGCGCCGTCACCCGTGCGACATTGCCGCACGCGTCCTTGACGCCGATCACCGTCGGCAGCGCGGCCAGCCGTGCCATCGTCGCCGTCTCGATATCGGTGATCGTGCGGCTCGGCACATTATAAAGCATGATGGGCAGGTCGCAGCGCTCGGCCAGATACGCGAAATGCGCGTAGACACCCTCTTGATTGGGCTTGTTGTAATAGGGTGCAACGACAAGCGCGGCGGCGGCCCCCGCTGCCTTCGCGACCTTCATATGCTCAAGCGCGACCACGGTGTCGTTCGAACCACAGCCGGCGATCACGGGCACCCGGCCCGCCGCCTGCTCGATCGTGACCTCGATGACGCGATTATGCTCTTCGATCGTCATCGTCGCGGATTCGCCGGTGGTTCCACAGGGCACGAGTCCCTTGCTTCCCTCGGCGATCTGCCAGTCGATAAAGGCACGAAAGGCGCTCTCGTCGAACACCCCGTCGCGAAACGGCGTCGCCAGAGCCGGAATCGACCCGGAAAACATGCCTTTGCTCCTTCAATTCGTCGCAGGACCGCGTCTATAGATCGCGCATGCCACATAGGTTTCGTTGTTCAGCGCCTGATAAGGACCGCACTGCCAAAATGTCCAGCATGGTTGTACGATTGATTGCAGCAGGATTGATGCTTTCGGCATCGAGCGTGGCGATGGCGGAGACGCTGAGCCCCGACCAGAGGAGCTGGTACCAGGCGCAGCTTCAGGGCGTGAGCACCGGCGCACTGCGGCCAGGCCGCACCGATCCGGTGGCCGACGCCGTCGTGACATGGAACCGGCTGCGCCAGTCGGACAATTATTCCTTCTCCGACTATGCAAGTTTTCTTGTCGCGAATCCCGGCTGGCCGGGCGAATCCGCCATGCGGAAAACCGCCGAACGCGCAATCAATCCCAATAATTACTCGCCGCCGCAGGTGGCCGCCTATTTCGAGCGGATGCCGGCGCTGACGACCACGGGCGAAGCCCGCCATGCCATCGCATTGCTGGCGATGGGGCGGACCGAGCAGGCACGCGCCGTGGCGCGGCGTGCCTGGACCGGCGGCACGCTCTCCCCCGAGGACGAAGCGCGAATCATCGGCGCGTTCGGCAGCACGCTGACCAGCGCGGATCACGACCTCCGCATGGAGCGGCTGCTCTGGTCGAACGCCAGCAACGCGGCGGTCCGCCAGCTTTCCTTCATTGCGCCCGACAGGCGCCCGCTGTTCGAAGCGCGAATCGCGATGCAGACCAAGGCGGCCGATGCGGCGACCAAGGCGACGTCACTCGACGACCGGTTCCGGAACGACCCCGGCTATATCGTTGATCGCGCGGGCTGGCTGCGCACCACCGGCAACAGCCCGGCGGCACGCGCCTATCTTGCCGGGCCGCGCAGCCTGACGGTGCCGCCGCTCGATGCGGAGGAATGGTTCGAGACGCTGCTGACCAATGCGCGCGCCGCAGCGAACGATACGCAATGGACGCTCGCCTATAATATCGCGAGCCGGATCGACGATGGTTATGCGCCGGGCATCGACATCCGCGACCGCCCGATTGGCGAACGCGACGATTATACCAGCCTGGCATGGCTGGCGGGCACCACGGCGATGCAGAAACTCGGCCGCCCGGCCGATGCGATCGGGATGTTCGAACGCTATGCGCTCGCCGCGCGTTCGCCGCAGACTCAGTCCAAGGGCTTTTACTGGGCGGGCCGTGCCGCGCTCTCTGCCGGGCAGGCGGAACGCGCCAACGGCTTTTTCCAGCGCGCCTCCGAATTCAACGACCAGTTCTACGGCCAGCTCGCGCTCGAGCGGCTGGGCATGCCGATCCCGCCGCCCTCGATCGGGCCGACGATCACGCCGTCCGCCGCCGAACGCTCCGCCTTTTTCGATCGCAGCGTCGTGCGCGCCGCGCGCATGCTCGGCGAAATGGGCGACTGGCGCGATCAGACCCAGTTCCTGCGCACCATATCCAACGATGCGAAGAGCGATCTCGACCATCATTTCGCCGCCGAGCTGGCCAGCCAGATCCGTCGCCCCGATCTGGGCGTGATGATCGCGCGCAGCGCCCGCATCAACGGCCATAACGACTATGTCCGCAGCGGCTTTCCGGTGGTGACCTTGCCGAGCGGGCATGAATCGAACTTCACCATGGTCCATGCGATCACGCGCCAGGAAAGCCAGTTCGACCGCGAGGCCGTCAGCCATGCCGGCGCGCGCGGCCTGATGCAGCTGATGCCCGGCACGGCGCGCGAAACCGCCGGAAAGATCGGCGAAAGCTACAATCTCGCCAATCTCACCGGCGATCCGCTCTACAATATCCGGCTGGGATCGACCTATTTCCAGTCGATGCTCAACTATTTCGGCGGCAGCTATCCGCTGGCGGTCGCCGCCTATAATGCCGGCCCCGGCAATGTGAACAAGTGGCTGCGCGCCAATGGCGACCCGCGCACGCCGGGCATCGACATGATCGACTGGATCGAACAGATTCCGATCTTCGAGACGCGCAACTACGTTCAGCGCGTGCTCGAGAATGCAGTGGTCTACGACGCGATCAATCCGGACAAGGCGCGCAGCAAGGGCGCACGGACGCCACTGTCCTGGTATCTCGGGAAACGAAGCGCGGGTTAGAGCATTTTCGAGTTGACCTTTTACGGTCAGCGACTCGGAAAATGCGACTGCAAAAAACCAGAGCGTTTCCACTCGACGTGGGAACGCTCTGGCGATGGCGGTGGCCTGGGACCGCCCTTCCAGCTAGAGCGGCCGCGCGAAACCTGAATCGCGAAGTCCGCTCCAGATATTTGTGATCGCATCGTTTTTGCGGAAAACCGGTTCCCACTTTTCCGCGCGATGCTCTATTGCCCATGATATGAGCGCGGACCGTCCCAACTACATCACGCCCGCCGGCTATTCCCGGCTGCACGCCGAATATCAGCAATTGCTGTCCGACGAGCGCCCCAAGCTGGTCGAGGTCATTTCCTGGGCGGCGGGCAATGGCGATCGTTCCGAAAATGGCGACTATATCTATGGCCGCAAGCGCCTGCGCGAGATCGACCGACGCCTGGGCTGGCTCGCCAAGCGCATGAAGGCCGCGAAAGTGATCGATCCCGCGCAGCAGGAAGACCGCCGGCGCATCTTCTTCGGTGCCACGGTGACGATCGCCGACGAGGAGGATCGTACACGAACGCTCACCCTGGTGGGCGACGACGAAGCCGATGCGGGCAAGGGCCTGGTCGGATGGAACGCGCCGCTTGCCCGCGCCCTGCGCGGCGCCGCGATCGGCGATCTTCGTCGCGTGGAACTGCCGGCGGGCGTGATCGAATATGAAGTGACCGGGATCACTTATCCATAAGCGCCGCCCGAACGATCAATCCTCTTCGTCCGCCTTGTCGGGCTTGTAGCCGAACGCCTTGTGCGCCAGCTTCACGACCTCCGGATCCAGCGCCGGCGGCTCCATCTTCACGCCCGCTTCCAGCCGGTCGGCGACATGCATCATCGTGGCGATGCGCGCGGCCTTCTTGTTGTTGGCGTCGATCGCCTTCCACGGCGCCCAGCGCGTGTCGGTGATCGCGAACATGTCGTGCATCGCCTTGATATATTCGGCCCGGCGCGCGCGATTTCGGAAATCCTCCTCGCCGGTCTTCCAGCGCTTCCACGGGTGGTCGAGCCGGCTCGCCAGGCGCTTGTCCTGTTCGTGCTGCGTGATGTGAAGGAACAGCTTCACGATCGTCGTGCCGGCATCCTTCTGCTGCGCCTCGAACTCGTTGATCTCGTCATAGCCGCGCCGCCATTCGGATTCGCTGGCGAACCCCTCGACGCGTTCGACAAGCACGCGGCCGTACCAGGAGCGATCGAAGACCGCGATCTCGCGCGCACGCGGCAGGCGGCGCCAGAACCGCCAGAGGAAATGACGCTCCTTTTCTTCGGGCGTCGGCGCCGAAATCGGCCAAACCTCGAAATAACGCGGGTCGAGTTCGGCGGTCATCCGGCTGATCGCCCCGCCCTTGCCGGCCGCATCCCAGCCTTCGAACAGGATGATGGCGCGCGCGCCATGGCAGATATAGGCGGCCTGCACGCGCGCTAGCCGCTCCTGCGCGGCCTTCAGCGCCTCGTCATAATCGCCTTCGAACTTCTCGCCTTTTTCATAGTCGCTGAGGTCGATGGGCATGGCAGGCTCCTTGATCCCACGCCGAACGGGCACGGGATGTCCTGACATGCCCTCACCCGGCCCCTCCCGCAAGCGGGAGGGAACGGCGTGATCAGCTCTTTGCCGGCTGCTCGACGATCCGGATGTTGAGTTCGCGAAGCTGCTTGTCGGTCACGGCGCTCGGCGCGCCCATCATCAGGTCTTCCGCCTTCTGGTTCATCGGGAAGACGATGACTTCGCGAATGTTCGGCTCGTCGGCCAGCAGCATGACGATGCGGTCGATGCCCGGCGCCGATCCGCCGTGCGGCGGCGCACCGAACTTGAACGCGTTGATCATGCCCGCGAAATTGGTGTCGACCTCTTCCTGGCTGTAACCGGCGATCTCGAACGCCTTGTACATGATCTCCGGACGGTGGTTCCGGATCGCGCCCGAGCTCAACTCGATGCCGTTGCAGACGATGTCGTACTGATAGGCGAGGATATCGAGCGGATCCTTGGTCTCCAGCGCTTCCAGCTCACCCTGCGGCATCGAGAAGGGATTGTGGCTGAAGTCGACCTTCTTGTTGTCCTCGTCCCACTCGAACATCGGGAAATCGACGATCCAGCAGAATGCGAAGGCGTTGGCATCGATCAGGCCGAGTTGCTCGCCGGCCCGCGTGCGCGCCAGACCCGCCAGCTTCGCGGCGTCGGCTTCCTTGCCGGCGGCGAAGAACACGCCGTCATCGGGGCCGAGGCCAAGTGCCTCGATCAGCTTCGCGGTCGCTTCGGGACCGTGATTCTTGGCGATCGGGCCGCCGGCTTCACCACCCTTGATGTTGATATAGCCGAGACCCGAATAGCCTTCGGTGCGCGACCAGTCGTTCATCTCGTCGAAGAATTTGCGGCTGCGCTCACCCGCCTTGGGCGCCGGGATCGCACGGATCGTGCCGCCGCCCGCGACGATGCCGGCGAAGATGCCGAAGCCCGAGTCGCGGAAATGTTCGGTAACGTCGACGATCTCGATCGGGTTGCGCAGATCGGGCTTGTCGTTGCCGTATTTCAGCATCGATTCGCGATAGGGAATGCGCGGGAACGGCGCGGGCGTGACGCTGCGGCCGTTCGCGAATTCCTCGAACACGCCGTGCAGCACCGGCTCGATCGCGGCGAACACGTCGTCCTGCGTGACGAAGCTCATCTCGAAATCGAGCTGGTAGAATTCGCCCGGGCTGCGATCGGCGCGCGCATCTTCGTCGCGGAAGCAAGGCGCGATCTGGAAATAGCGATCGAAACCGGCGACCATCAGCAGCTGCTTGAACATCTGCGGCGCCTGCGGCAGCGCATAGAATTTTCCAGGATGGACGCGGCTGGGCACCAGATAGTCGCGCGCGCCCTCGGGGCTCGACGCGGTCAGGATCGGCGTCTGGAACTCGGTGAAGCCCTGGCCGATCATGCGCTGACGAATCGAGGCGATCACCTTGCTGCGCAGCACGATATTGGCGTGGATCCGCTCGCGGCGCAGATCGAGGAAGCGATAACGCAGGCGGATATCCTCGGGATATTCGGCGTCACCGAACACCGGCAGCGGCAATTCCTGCGCCTGCGACTGGATCGCCACGTCACGGGCGCGGATCTCGATCTCGCCGGTCGGCAGATTGGGGTTCACCGTCTCCGGCGAACGCGCGACGACATCGCCCGTCACCGTGATCACCGATTCGGCGCGAGCCTTGTCGATCACCTTGAACGCTTCCGAATCCACGTCGGTAACGATCTGGGTGATGCCGTAATGATCGCGAAGATCGACGAACAGCAATCCGCCGTGATCGCGCTTGCGATGGATCCAGCCCGAGAGGCGAACGCTCTCTCCAACCTGTGCGGCGCGCAATTCCGCGCATTTATGGGTGCGATAGGCGTGCATGATGCTCGTTTTTCCGGTTGTTCGTCGGCAATGCCGGTGAAAGGCCGCTAACACAGGGGCGAAGCGGCTTTGTCAACCCGCGAGACGGGTATAAGGGGACGCGATGCACGTTCATCCGCTCATCACCGACTCGAAGACCCTCTCCGATCTCTGCTCCCGCCTCGCGCGATCGCCCTTCGTGGCGGTCGATACCGAGTTCATGCGCGAGAACAGCTATTGGCCGGATCTCTGCCTGATCCAGATCGCCGACGAAAGCGAGGCGGCCGCGATCGATCCCAAGGCCGAAGGCATGGATCTGTCGCCGCTGCTCGAGCTGCTGGTCGATAATGAGGATGTGCTGAAGGTCTTCCATGCCGGCGGGCAGGATATCGAGATCGTCCATAATCTGACGGGCAAGACGCCACATCCGCTGTTCGACACGCAGATCGCGGCGATGGCGCTGGGGCAAGGCGATCAGGTCGGCTATTCCAACCTGGTCGACAGCTGGCTGGGCATCACGCTCGACAAGGGCGCCCGCTTCACCGACTGGAGCCGCCGCCCGCTCGACCAGCGCCAGATCGACTATGCGATCGGCGACGTCACGCATCTGGTGAAGATCTTCCCCAGGATGCTCGCGAAACTGCGCAAGACCGGCCGTGGCGACTGGCTGGATCAGGAAATGGAGCGGATCGCCGATCCCGACAATTACGTCACCATTCCCGAACAGGCATGGCAGCGAATCAAGGTGCCCAGCCGCAAGCCCGAAGTGCTCGGCCGGCTGAAGGCGCTGGCCGCGTGGCGCGAGCGCGAGGCGCAGAACAAGAATCTGCCGCGCGGCCGCATCGCCAAGGACGAAACGCTGGCCGACATCGCCGCGCATCCGCCGCGCGTCCAGTCCGATCTCGCCAAGGTCCGCGGGCTTTCCGGAAGCTGGGCGGGCAACGATATCGGCGCGCGCATGATCGCGGCGCTCGCGGCCGCGACGCCGCTGCCCGCCGCCGAGATGCCCGTCCGCGAAGATCGCACGCCGGGGCTGGGCAAGGACGGCACGCTGGTCGCAGACCTCCTCAAACTGCTGCTGAAGATCCGTGCACGCGAATCGAGCGTCGCGCCGCGACTGCTGGCGCGAACCGACGAGCTGGAAATGCTCGCCGCCGGCCGCCGCGACGGCCTGGCGATCCTGGAAGGCTGGCGGTTCGAACAGTTCGGCCGCGATGCCCTGGCGCTCGTCGAGGGCCGGCTTGCCTTTGCCGTGCGCGGTGGCAAGCTGATGATGACGATGGCGGATACGGAGGGCACGGCATGATGCGTTTCGGGCTGATCGGATGCGCGTTGCTGGCCGGGTGCGCGACGGTTCCGGCGGAGACAGCGGCGGGGGGCGGCGAATGCCGCAATGAGGGGCTGGCCGCCTATGTCGGGCGGACGGTGAGCGCCGAGCTGGGTGCGGAACTGCTCAAGATTTCAGGGGCACGCACCTTGCGCTGGGGACCGCCCGACAGCGCGATGACGATGGACTTCCGGCCCGACCGGCTGACCGTCAGCTACGATCGCGACAACAAGATCACCACGGCAAGCTGCGGCTGACGCTTCGCGAAGCGCTCAGGCGAGCGTCATCTCGCTGCCGAGCCCCATCGCGACGGCGAGTTGGCGATGTCGGCGCTCGACCGCTTCGCCATACAGTTCGGCATCCGGTGTCGCGATCGCCAATTGCAGCCGGTCCCCCACAACCGACAGGCGGCTCTGGCGAAGCGGCCCGGCGACACCGCCGCTGAAACGCTGGCCCAGCCGCATCGCCAGGCCCCAGAGCGCGGCCTTTTTCAGCGCATCGGGGCGTGCGAGCGGGGCAAGCTGCGCCAAAGGCGCGCTCCCCGCGCCGAAACTGGTGGCGAGCGCCTGCCCCATCATCGCGCGGCCCGTGGCATCGACGGCCGCCCAATTGCCGTGCAAGGCGATTTCAAGCCCGCGTTCCGCGCGGAATTCGGGGTTCGCATGCCAACCCACATCGGCAAGCAGGCACGCGGCATGCCGCAGGCGCGCGGTGGCCGGCGCCTCCTCCCCGAACAGCGGCGAAATCCACCGATCGAGCAGGTCGCCATGCTCCGGGAAACGGCTGAGCCGAGCCCCTTCCATCCGGGTCGCCGCGATCAGCGGATCGATGCGTCGCGTCTCCGCGTCGAGCCTGCCGAACATCAGTCCCTCGCGCAGACCCGACGCCGAAACGATCAACTCGCTTGGCCCAAGATGCGCGACCACTGCGGACAGCAAGGTCGCGGCGTCCCCGAGCGTCGGGATACGCGATGTCGAGAGCGTCGCAAGGTCCTGCAGCTTCTTGCGGTCGACCTTGGCGAGCGACCGCACCAGATGCGTCGCCCGGTCCGGCGGCATGCGATAATGATGGATGATGGGGAGCGGATAGCCGGTGAGATACATGTCGAGCCGCGCCAGCGCGCGCCACGAACCACCGACCAGATAAAAGGGCAGCCCCTCCGCCTGATCGAGCCAGCGCTGTTTCCGGACCATCTTGCCGAGCGTCGTGCGCAACGCCGATTTGCCCTTTGCGCGGATCGCCGCGAGCCTCAGCACGCCCAAGGGCAGCGAAATCGATTCATGCGTCGCGCCATCACGGACGCGGATAAGCTCCAGACTGCCGCCGCCCAGGTCCCCCACGATGCCGTCCGCGTCGGGAATCGCCGACAGCACGCCGAGCCCGGCCGCTTCGGCTTCCTGCTCCCCCGAAAGCAATTCGACGTCGAGGCCGAGTTCGCCGATGCGCCCAAGAATGTCGGCCGAATTCGCGGCTTCGCGGATCGCGGCGGTGGCGACGGTGCGCAGCCTCGCCACGTCCATCTCGTCGGCCAGACGGCGGAAGCGGCGCAATGCGCGCAGCATGACCTCGATCGAGGCCGAATCGATGACGCCATCGCGCGACAGGTTGCGCCCCAGACCCGCCATCACCTTTTCGTTGAAATAGATGTCGGGCAGCCGCTCCGGACCGTCGAAGACCACGAGTCGGATCGAGTTCGAGCCGATATCGATGATGGCGCGGCGCGGAATGCTGTTCTTGCCGCTCACCTCAGTCCGAACCCCATTTCATCGCCCGGACGAAGCCGGGGTCCATCCATCCATGGCGACGCACTGCGTCGCCCGGCTCTGCATAGGCTGCACGATCCGCCGGATCGACAAAAAAGTGCGGCTATTACCGCCGGCGTCGGAGGCTGAGCTTGGGCACCGCATCGCTGTTGTGCAGCGATGCGCCACGGCCCGAAAGCGAGGGGTTCGTCATGAAATAGCGATGAAGGTTGAACGGCCGGTCGTCGGGAATGATGCGGTCGTAATCGCCATCGGCGTTCAGTTCCCAGCTCTGCTCATTGTCGAGCAGGTTGGCGAGCATCACCTGATCGAGCACCTGATCGTGAACGGTGCGGTTCTCAATGGGCAGCATATATTCGACGCGCCGGTCGAAATTGCGCGGCATCCAGTCGGCCGAGGAGATATAAACCTTCGCGCCGTCATTGGGCAGCGCCTTGCCGTTGCCGAACGCCCAGATGCGGCTGTGCTCCAGGAAGCGCCCGATCACCGATTTCACGCGGATATTCTCGGACATGCCGGGAACGCCCGGGCGCAGGCAGCATATGCCGCGCACGATCAGGTCGATCTCGACGCCCGCATTGCTGGCTTCGTACAGCTTCTCGATGATGTCGGGATCGACGAGCGAATTCATTTTCGCCCAGAGCGCGCCGGGCCGGCCGGCGCGGACGTGATCGATCTCCGCGTCGATCAGCGCGCAGAGCGACGAGCGGAGGTTCTTGGGCGACATCGTCACCACCTCCAGCCCCGGCGGATCCACATAGCCGGTGATGTAATTGAAGATCTGCGCGGCGTCGCGGCCGACGCGCGGATCTGCGGTGAAGAAGCTGAGATCGGTGTAGATGCGCGCGGTGACGGGGTGGTAATTGCCCGTCCCGAAATGGCAGTAGGTGCGATAGGTGCCGGCCTCGCGCCGGACGACCATCGAGATCTTGGCGTGGGTCTTCCAGTCGATGAAGCCATAGACCACCTGCACGCCGGCGCGTTCGAGCTGCGCCGCCCAGAGCAGATTCTGCTCCTCGTCGAAACGCGCCTTCAGCTCGACCACGGCGGTGACGGACTTGCCCGCTTCCGCCGCGTCGATGAGCGCGCGGATCACCGCCGATTGCTTGCCCGCGCGATAGAGCGTCTGCTTGATCGCCACCACGTCGGGATCGTCCGCCGCCTGCTTCAGGAAGGCGAGCACGACATCGAACGTCTCGTAAGGGTGGTGGATGACGATGTCCTTGTCGCGGATCGCCGCGAAGCAATCGCCGCCGTGCTCGCGAATCCGCTCGGGAAAACGCGGCGCATAAGCGGTGAACTTCAGATCGGGCCGATCCTCGTCGACCAGTTGCTCCAGTTCGCCGATACCCAGGAATCCCGCGGTTTCGGTGATCAGGGCATCCTCGCCGCCCAGTTCCTGCTTCACCAGCTTCTCGACGTCGGGCGTCATGCCGCTTTCGAGCTTGAGGCGGATCACCCTGCCCCGCCGGCGGCGCTTGATGGCGCTGCGGAAATAGCGGACGAGATCCTCCGCTTCTTCCTCGATCTCGATATCGCTGTCGCGGATGATACGGAACGCGCCCGAACCGACGACATCATAGCCGGGGAAAAGCTGCCCCGCCGAATGGCGGATCACCGTTTCGAGCGAGACGTAGCAGGCCGTATCGCCGCCCGGTACGCGAACGAAGCGAGGCACCGCCGCCGGCAGCATCAGCAGTTCCCGAATCGATTCGCCATCGGAACGGCGCTTGAGATCGAAGACGACGCTCAGCCCCTTGTTCGGAATGAACGGAAAGGGATGCGCCGGATCGAGCGCCTGCGGAGTCAGGATCGGGAAAATCTGCTCGCGGAAATGGACGGCGAGCCAGTCGGAAACCGCGCCATCGATCTCGTCGACGCCGAGCACGCGAATGCCCGCCTGGCGCAGTTCGCCCCGGATCTCGCGCCAGATCGCCTGTTGTTCGGCCATCAGTCGATCCGCCTGGCGCGCGATTTCGGCGAGCTGCTGCGAAATCGTCATGCCATCGGCCGAGCGTTGCTCGACCGCCTGAAGCTGCTGTCCCTTCAGCCCGGCGACGCGAACCATGAAGAATTCGTCGAGATTGTTGCCCGAGATCGACAGGAAGCGCAGCCGTTCGAGCAAGGGATGCGCCCGGTTCGTCGCCTCTTCCAGCACACGGCGGTTGAAAGCGAGCCAGCTCAGTTCCCGGTTGAAATAGCGCGCGCCGGGCTGAACCGGCACATCGGGTTCGTCGTCGTTGCCAAAGGGAATGGGGGCGGGTCTGCTGCTCATGCCCGCAGCCTAACCGCTGGAATGTGACTCGTCGATGACTCCCATCTCCGCCAGCACCTGCCGTGCGAGCGTGATATTGATGCGGCGACGGCGGGCGAGCGCCGCCTGATCGATCAGATCGACGAAGCGGAGCACCGCGATAAAGCTGCGCTCGATCCGCGCCACCACGAACGCACGGAACTCGGGCGTGGTCACGATGCCGCGCGTGCCAAGCTGCTTTTCGATCAGCATGTCAATCAGCCCGTCGTCCGGATCCTCCAGGCGGATGATCGGCGTCGCCGCCAGCCTGGAGCGCAGATCGGCCAGACGGGGACGCCAGTCGCCCGGTGTCCGGTCGGTGACGATCAGCAATGGCTTCCGGATCTCCTGCGCGGCGTTCCAGGCATGGAAGATCCTTTCCTCGGACTGTTCCTCGGCATTGTCGATCAATGTGCCCTTGGATTTCAGCGCGAAGATGCGCCCAAGCAGGCTGCGGCCGGACTTGCGCGGCCCGGTCAGCACCGTCGCCCAGACCGGCCAGGTCCCGACATGCTCCAGATGGCGGACGGCCGCGGCATTGGACGCACTGACAAGGAAATCGGCATCGGTCTCGTCCGCCGGCCAGTCGAGCGGAAGAGCGATCTGGCTCACATGCAGGCCTTCATTGGCGTGCCGTGACCTGATCTTCGGGCGGCGGCGTCGCCGTGGCGCGGCGGATGCGCAGCACCCCGCCCCCTTCGTCGACGCGCCAGCCGCGTGCGGCGAGCGCCGTGCGCAGCGTCGCGATGTCGCCGGCATAGACCACGCGCATCACCGAGATGCCGCCAAGCGCCAGGCTGGTGGTCGATGCGCTCGACACGCCGGGAACGGCGCGGAGCGCACCTTCGGCACGCGTGACCGAGCCGACATCGGGCGTATCGAACTGGATCGTGACGTTGAGTGCGCCGGTCGGAACCGACAGGTCCGTCGCGGCACCAGCGGCATCCTCCGTCGGCAACGCCTCTTCGAGCGCGCTCGCATCCACGGGTTCCTCGATGATCAGTGTCGGATCCGGCCGGAGCATGCCGAACGCCTGCGCACGCGAATAAGCCTGATCGAGCCGGCGCACGCCTTCGTCGAGCATCTTCTCGAGCGCCGCCGAATTCTCGGCGCGCAAGGTGAACTGGTCGAGAATGCGGCTGTCGGGCCCGAACGCGGCGGTGAAACGGCCGATCACGGGGCCGCCGGGCCATTGGCGCTCCAGCTTCACCGTGGGAATCAGCACGTCCGCCGCGCCATATTGATCGAGCAGCAGCCGCCACCAATTGCGGTTGCGCCGTCCTGACTGTGCGACGTTGAGCAGCAGCGGATCGGCGCCGGTGCCCGTCGCGCGGACATAATCGATCGGGCCGGATCCGGTGCGGAACCGCGCCCAGGCCTTTTGCCATTCGGTGCGGTGCTCGAAGCTTTCGGGACGCCCGCCCGACCATTGCACGGGAATGACCAGCATCGGCAGCGAGCGCGCGACACCGCCGCTCACGCCGAGGATCTGACCGGCGCGCGCGCGATCGAACAACACGCCCAGCCGCGCGATATAACGGTTCGAGCTGATCTGCTCGTCCTCGACGACGATGCTCGACACCATCGAATCGAGCGTCCCGTCGGGCAGCGCCGGCGCGCCGGTGCCGGGATGATATTTCACCCAGAGTTCGCGCCAGGCCTTGCGCTGCGCCAGCCGCCAGCCGCCGAGTCGCGCGGCATCGGCGGTCTTGGCGTAGACATCGACCGTCACGCCCGGAACCTCCAGGCTGCCGCTGGTGTCGATGGGAATCACGCCGCGGTCGCCGCTCTCGATCTGCGCGAATACCGCCGCCGCGAGCCCGGCCAGCATGAGTAGCGCGAGGAGCAGCGGCAAGGGCTGATAAATGCGATTGGCGAGCGTCACGGCGCTCTTTTGGCGAGTTGAGGAACGAAATCCAAGTGGGATGGGATCGGTTTCGCAAATTCTTCGGTAAAAACCGGTTCCCACTTGCCCATGAAAATGCTGTAGGCGCGGCCCATGACCGATGAATCCTATACCTACGCCAAGGCAGGCGTTTCGATCGCCGCCGGCAATGCCCTCGTCAAAGCGATCGGTCCGCTCGCGCGATCGACACGCCGGCCCGGCGCCGACGCCGATCTTGGCGGCTTCGGCGGCTTTTTCGATCCCAAGGCGGCGGGTTACCGCGATCCGCTGCTGGTCGCGGCGAACGACGGTGTCGGCACCAAGCTAAAGCTTGCGATCGACAGCAGCCGGCATGACGGAGTCGGCGTCGATCTTGTCGCGATGTGCGCGAACGACCTGATCGTCCAGGGCGCTGAGCCGCTGTTCTTTCTCGATTATTATGCCTGCGGCCGGCTGGAAAGCGGCGTCGCCGAAACCGTGATCGCCTCGATCGCCGAAGGGTGCCGCCAGGCGGGCTGCGCGCTGATCGGCGGCGAGACCGCCGAAATGCCGGGCATGTATGCCGATGGCGATTATGACCTGGCCGGTTTCTGCGTCGGCGCGGTCGAGCGCGGCGAGGCCTTGACCGGCGACCGTGTCGCGGCGGGCCAGATTTTGCTGGGGCTCGCATCGTCCGGCGTACATTCCAACGGCTTCTCGCTGGTGCGCAGGCTGGCGGCGGACAAGGGCTGGAAGCTCGACCGCCCTGCCCTGTTCGACCACGAAACGCTGCTGATCGACGCGCTGATGGCGCCGACTCGTATCTATGTGCGTTCGCTGCTGCCCCAGATTCGCGCCGGCCGGATCGCCGCGCTCGCACATATCACCGGCGGCGGCCTGCTCGAGAATATCCCGCGCGTGTTGCCCGAGGGGCTGCACGCGCATGTCGATGTCGATGCCTGGGCGCAGCCGCGATTGATGGCGTTCCTGCAGGCGCAGGGCAATATCGAGCCAGAGGAAATGGCCCGCACCTTCAATTGCGGCGTCGGCATGGTCCTGGCCGTGGATGAAGCCGATGTGGCCGAATTGACCGAAGCGCTCGAAGAGGCCGGCGAAACCGTGCTGCGGATCGGCCGAATCGAGGCTGGCGAGCGTGGCTGCACCGTATCCGGCAGCGCCGAGACCTGGAGCGCGCGTGCCGACTGGACCGCGACTCACCATGGCTAAGGCGCGGATCGGCGTCCTGATTTCCGGGCGCGGATCGAACATGGCGGCGCTGGTCTATGCGGCGAAGCGCGCCGATTGCCCGTTCGAGATCGTGCTGGTCGCCGCCAACGATCCCGAGGCCGGCGGACTTGCGCTGGCCGAAGCCGAGGGCATCGCGACCTGGGCGCAGAGTCACAAGGGCATGAAGCGAGCGGAGTTCGATGCGCTGGTCGACGCCCAGCTTCGTGCCGCGCGCGTCGATTATGTGGCGCTGGCCGGCTATATGCGACTGCTGTCGCCAGAATTCGTTACGCGCTGGGCGGGGCGGATGCTCAACATCCACCCGTCGCTGCTGCCCAAATACAAGGGCCTCGACACGCACGAACGCGCGATCGAAGCGGGCGATCGAGTGACGGGCTGTTCGGTCCATGTCGTGACCGCCGAACTCGACGACGGCCCCGTGCTGGGCCAGACCGAAGTCGCGATCGTTGCCGGCGATACGCCCGACACGCTTGCCGGACGCGTGCTGATCGCCGAGCATCAGCTCTATTCGCGCGTGCTGGCCGATTTCGTGGCGCGCGAAACCACGCCCGAATGGATCGTCGCCAAGGTCGGCGAACTCGCGCTCGCGCTCCCCGAAACCGATGCACGCACCTCTCACGGTTCGCCGGGCTGGCGCGTGGGCGGCGACAAATCGGGCAAATTCTTCGCCTATGTCTCGATCCACCATCATGGCGAGGAGGCGATCGCGCTGCTCGTCAAGACGAGCGGACAGGACGAAATGGCGGCGCTGATCGAAGCCGAGCCCGATCTCTATTATCGTCCGGCCTATTATGGCGCGGCCGGCTGGATCGCGATCCGGCTCGATACCGGCGATACCGACTGGGACCATGTCGCCGAATGGCTGGACAAGAGCTGGCGCGCCGTCGCGCCCAAGCGGCTCACCAAATTGATGGATATCGCCGCGAGCTTCTGAACGAAAAAGGGCCGCCGGATGATCCGGCGGCCCTTCTTGCGTGTCCTCTGATTGAAGGATCAGCCGACGATTTCTTCGGGCTTGAAGAAATAGGCGATCTCGATCGCGGCATTCTCGTCGCTGTCAGAACCATGGACCGAATTGGCTTCGATCGACTCGGCCAGTTCCTTGCGGATCGTGCCGGGCTCGGCGTTCTCGGGGTTGGTGGCGCCCATGATGTCGCGGTTGCGCTGGACAGCATTCTCGCCCTCGAGCACCTGAACCACGACCGGGCCGGAGACCATGAAGCTGACCAGATCGTTGAAGAAGGGGCGTTCCTTGTGGACCGCGTAGAAACCCTCGGCCTGCTCCTGGGTCATCTGGATGCGCTTCGAAGCGACGACGCGCAGGCCGGCCTCCTCGAGCATCTTGGTGACCGCACCGGTCAGGTTGCGGCGGGTTGCGTCGGGTTTGATGATCGAAAAGGTGCGATTTGCGGCCATGGCCGTCACAGCTCCAATAGTCTGTAGGGTGGGAATGCGCGCCCCTTAGCCGCGAGCGCGCACAACCGCAAGCGCAGCCCTTGCACTCGATCTACGCCATCCGGCTCCATTTGCCGGCCTCATCCTGCACCCAATAGCGCCGCTCGACCCCGTCGCGGCCATTGAGCCCGCGCCAGGCCGCGCGCGCCGCATCGACCGATTCGGTATCGAAGAAGTGAAAAACGCGGTCGAATCCCAGAGCCTCGTCACGCCATGCCCCATCGGCCAGCGCGACATTCCGCGCCGCATTGGCGGCATCGACCGCACCCGAGATCAGGATCGGCTGGGCCGCATCATCATCCATGCCGGCACGCGCATGCGGCAGGAAGGACTCGGGCCGCGCCGTCCATAGCGCGGCGTCGATCCGGTTCTGCTGCGCCTCGTCCGCGGTCACCACCAGCAGGCGTGCGGCCGAATCGATCAGGCGCTGCGCGATCGCGGGCAGCACCTGTTCGACCGGCCGTCCACCGAGCTGGTAGAAATCGACCTGCATCAGCCTTCGAGCACTTCCGCGACGAAGCGGTCAAGCAGGCGCACGCCATAGCCGGTCGCACCCTTCTCCCAGGTCGGGCCGGCCTTGTCGGCCCACACCATGCCGGCGATGTCGAGATGCGCCCATTTGACACCGTCATCGACGAAGCGCTGGATGAACTGTGCCGCGGTGATCGATCCGGCGCCACGCGGGCCGACATTCTTCATGTCCGCGATAGGCGAGTCGATCAGCTTGTTGTAGGCATCGCCGAGCGGGAAGCGCCACAGCGGATCGCCCGCTGCCTTGCCCGCCGCGATCAGCTGATCGGCGAGACCATCGTCGTTCGCGAAGATGCCGCCATGCTCGTTGCCGAGCGAGATGATCATCGCCCCGGTCAGCGTGGCGAGATCGACGATCGTCCTGGGCGCATATTTGCTCTGCACCCAGGTGATGGCGTCGCACAATACCAGCCGGCCCTCGGCATCGGTATTGATCACCTCGATGGTCTGGCCCGACATCGAGGTGACGACGTCGCCCGGCCGCTGCGCCAGTCCGTCGGGCATATTCTCAACCAGCCCGCACACGCCGACGACATGCGCCTTGGCCTTGCGCAGCGCCAGCGCCTTCATCGCGCCCGCGACGGCCCCTGCACCGCCCATGTCCCATTTCATGTCTTCCATGCCCGCGGCGGGCTTGATCGAGATGCCGCCGGTGTCGAAGGTCACGCCCTTGCCCACGAATGCGGTCGGCTCTTTCTGTGCACCGTTCGTCCCGTCCCAGCGCAGGACCAGCAGTTGCGGCGCGCGCGCCGAGCCCTGCGCCACGCCCAGCAACGCACCCATGCCCAGCTTTTCCATGGCGGCGCGGTCGAGCACGTCGATCTCGACACCCAGATCGGCGAGATGCCGGCAGCGTTCGACGAAGCTTTCCGGATAGATGATGTTCGCGGGTTCCGACACCAGCGTACGCGTGAAGGCCACGCCCTCGGCCACCGCTTCCTGCGTGGCCCAGGCCGCTTCGGCGCCATCCGCCGCACCGACGATCACGACCTCGCCCAGCGTCGGCTTCGACTTTTCGGGCAGCCGCGTCCGGTACACGTCGTGGCGCCAGCTCCTGAGCACGGTGCCGAGCGCCAATGCCGCCGCATCCGACGCGCGCGACACGCTGCCCGACAGATCGACGACGAGTCGCGTTTCACCCGAGGTCAGCAGACGCGCCGCCAGCGCACCGCCGGCGCGCTCCCATGCGACGCTGTCGTCACGATCACCCAGCCCGAACAGCACGACGCGGCGGGCGCCCTGCCCCTCCGTCACCACCAGTTCGGCGGTCGCGCCGGCTTCCCCGTCGAAACGGGCGGCGGCAGCCGCCGCCTTGGCAAGCGCCACGCCCGCCGCATCGAGCCCCGGCAGAGCCGCCGGGAAATCGGCACCCTTGCGAATGGGGAGAGCCAGCGCGTGATCACCTTCGGGCTGGGCGGTGGCGAAACGGATGCGGATGGACATAGGGGCCTTTCGCTGAGGAACGATGATATGAAACGAAGTGCCTGTTAGGCCAGTCCGCCGCCGCTGGCAAAAGGCGAAGTGGCCGCACGGGGCGGCCCCGGTTGCAGCGGGCTTCGTCCGGTGCGATATGCGGCACCCTGTCGCCGGATTGTGGAGCCCAAGTGACGCGTAAGAGCCCGTTTGGAAATGCGCCTTTGGCGCATTGCTGCACCAGCCCACTCCCCCACCCGGCCTCCCAACGGCAGTATAGTCTGGGAGGCCGGGTGGGGGAGTGGGCTGGTGCAGCCTTGGAAATGTGCTCTTCCGCACATTTCCAAACCGGCGCCAAGTTCTTCCTGCTCTCGGCGACTTTGCCGTGCGCCTTGCTGGCTTCTCCGGCGAGCGCGCAGGATCTCAAGCCGCGACCGGTTTCCCCGCCACCATTGCCTGCCGCGGGCCAGACACCTGCCAATGACGAGGAGGTCACCTTCACGGCCGGCAATCTGGAATATGATTCCAACACGCAGATCGTGACCGCGAGCGGCGACGTGCGCATGTTCCGCGAAGGCAACCGGCTGCGTGCGGACAAGATCGTCTGGAATCGCGAGACCGGCAAGGTCGTGGCCGAAGGCAATGTCGCCGTGGTCAATCCGGGCGGCGACACCGCCTATGGCGACAAGGTGGACCTGACCGACACGCTGCGCGACGGCGTCGTCGAGAATCTGCTGGTGGTGCTGGACGAGGGCGGCCGGCTGGCCGCGGTCAAGGGATCGCGCAGCGGCGACATCTACACGCTCGACCGGGCGGCCTATTCCCCCTGCCCGATCACCGATGCCGAGGGCTGCCCGCGCGAACCGACCTGGAAGATCACCGCGGTCAACGTCACCTATGATGCCGGGCGCAAGCGCGTCCGCTACAAGGGCGCGCGGCTGGAACTGTTCGGCATGCCGCTCATTCCGCTGCCCGGCCTTACCCACAGCGTCGGCGATCAACCCTCGTCGGGCATTCTCGTGCCCGACATCCGATACGACCGGGTCAACGGCTTCGAGGTCGCGCTGCCCTATTATATGCGACTGGCCTCCGACCGCGATCTGACGCTGACCCCGCATGTCTATACCAACGCGCTGCCGATGATGGAGGCGCAGTTCCGCGCGCTCACCGATCTCGGCGCCTTTCAGATCACCGGATACGGCACATATGGGCGGCGCCAACCCATCCTGCCTGCCGTACCCGGAACCGCAGGGCAGAAGGACTTTCGCGGTTATCTCGACGTCAGCGGCAAGCTGCAATTCGATCCTTACTGGAGCCTGACCGGATCGGGACGACTGGCGAGCGACAAGACCTTCCTGCGGCGCTACGATATCACGCGCGAGGATCGACTGCGGTCGACGATCAACCTCGAACGCATCGATACCGACAGCTATTTCTCGATCGCCGGCTGGGCGACGCAGACCTTGCGCGCGGGCGGCGTACAGGGCCAGCAGCCGATCGCATTGCCCGTGATCGATTATCGCCAGCGGTTCCGCGAGGGGGTGCTGGGCGGGACCTTCGAGATCCAGGGCAACACGCTGTTCCTGACGCGCACCGCCGGCCAGGATACGCAACGCGCCTTTGCAAGCGCGCGCTGGGACCTCCGCAAGCTGACTCCTCTGGGCCAGGAGGTGACCTTCACCGCCTATGCGCGCAGCGACGCCTATCATACCGATGAAGTCCTCAGGACGGTGACGCCCGCCTATCGCGGCGATCCCGGCTGGTCGTTCCGGTCGGTCGCGTCGTTCGCGGTCGACGTCAAATGGCCGTTTGTCGGCGAAGCGTTCGGGGGCACCCAGCGGCTGACCCCGCGCGTGCAGTTCGTCGCCTCCCCCGTCGAAGGCAATCTCGCCATTCCCAACGAGGATGCGCGCGCCGTTGATCTGGAGGACAGCAACCTCTTCGCGATCAACCGTTTTCCGGGCTACGATCGCTATGAGGACGGCACACGTGTCACCTATGGCGTCGAATGGTCGCTCGACCGTCCGGGGCTTTCGATCAATACGATCGTCGGCCAGAGCTACCGCCTTTCAGCGCGCCCCGGCCTGTTTCCGGACGGCACGGGCCTGACCAATCGTACCTCCGATATCGTCGGGCGCACCACCGTCCGCTTCAAGCGTTTCGTCAGCCTGACGCATCGCTATCGGCTCGACAAGGACAGCCTGGCGATCCGTCGCAACGAGATCGACGCCACGATCGGCGGCCGCAACACCTATGCGATGATCGGCTATCTGCGACTCGACCGGAATATCGGCCCGCAGCTCGAGGATCTGCGCGATCGCGAGGAAATCCGGCTGGGCGGCCGCGTCCAGCTCGCCAAATACTGGTCGGTCTTCGGATCCACGACGATCGACCTGACGGGCGCGCGCGAAGACCCGCTGACCACAGCGGACGGATATGAGCCCGTCCGCCACCGTCTCGGCCTGTCCTATGAGGACGATTGCCTGGAACTCGGGGTGACGTGGCGGCGCGATTATGCGAACACCGGAGACGCGCGTCGCGGTAACACCTATCTGTTGCGGGTAGCTTTCAAGCAATTGGGCCTGTAAGCCCTAGTTCATGCGTCCATCTTTATGGACGTTGGCGGGATTCTTTGGAGATAGCCACAGGATGATGGCAGGTTTTTCCGGCATTGGGCGCATTGCGCGAGCCGGCCTTTTGCTTTCGGGCACGATCGCCACTGGCGTCGCCGTCGCCCAAACGGTGCGTGATGACGCGAGCGTGCCCAGCGCGCCGCTCAACGTGCCCGCAAATCCGCAATTCTTCGGAAAGACCGAGCCGAACGTCTACAAGGCGACCGCGCGCGTGAACGGCGAGGTCATCACCGCGACCGATGTCGACCAGCGGCTGGCGCTGGTGCTGCTCGCCAACCAGGGATCGAAGATTCCCGACGAGGAGAAGCAGCGGCTGCGCGTTCAGGTGCTGCGCAACCTGATCGACGAAACGCTCCAGATCCAGGAAGCCAAGGCGGCCGAGGTCGAAGTGAAGGCCGAGGAAGTGAATCAGCGCTATGCGGGGGTCGCGCAGAACTTCAAGCGCACACCCCAGCAGATGAGCGAATTCCTCAAGTCGAACGGCTCCTCGGAACGCTCGATCAAGCGCCAGATCGAAGGCGAACTGGCCTGGAATCGCGTGCTGGGTCGCAAGATCACGCCCTTCGTCAACGTCGCGCAGGAAGAGGTTCAGTCGATCATCGACCGGCTCAATGCCACCAAGGGCAGCGCCGAATATCATATGGGTGAGATTTATCTCTCCAGCACGCCTGAAACGCTCAACGAAACCGCGGCCAATGCGCAGCGGATCATGGAGCAGATCCAGCAGGGCGGCTCCTTTGCCGCCTATGCACGACAATTCTCCGAAGCCTCCACCGCCGCCGTCGGCGGCGATCTCGGCTGGCTTCGCGCCGAACAGCTGCCCGGGCCGCTGGCCGAGGCGTCGCAGCGCATGACGGTGGGGCAGGTCGCCGGGCCGATCCAGGTGCCTGGCGGCATCTCGATCCTCGTCAAGATCGACCAGCGCCAGGTGCTGACTGCCGACCCGCGCGATGCGGTGATGAGCCTGAAACAGGTCGCGATCAGCTTCCCCAAGGGCTCCACTCAAGCCCAGGCGACGCCGCAGGTCGAGAAATTCGCCGCCGCAACGCGCACGATCAGCGGTTGCGGCACGGTGCAGGCGACTGCGGCGCAGTTCGGCGCAGAAGTGGTCGACAATGATCAGGTGAAGGTTCGCGATCTTCCGCCGCAGCTTCAGGACATTCTGCTCAAGCTCCAGATCGGTCAGGCGACACCGCCATTCGGCTCGCTCGAGGAAGGCGTGCGCGTGCTGGTGCTGTGCGGACGCGATGATCCGCAGGTCGCGGGTGGCCCTTCGTTCGACGCGATCATGGCCCAACTCGAGGAAGAACGGATCAATCGGCGCGCGCGGCGCTATCTGCGCGATCTGAGGCGCGACGCGGTCGTCGATTATCAGTGAGGGGCGCGGCGGCGTGACCCCTCTCGCAATCTCGCTTGGCGATCCGGCAGGAATAGGCCCCGAAATCGCGGCCAAGGCCTGGGCCGAGCGCCAAGTATACGGTCTGCATCCCTTTTTCGTCGTCGGCGATGCACGTTCGGTGTGTGCGGTGTGGGACGGGCCGATCGAACGGATCAGCGACCCGGCGGAATCCGTCGCGGCGTTCGATCGCGGCCTGCCGCTGCTCAATATCGAGGACGGCGGAACGATCACCCCGGGCGTTCCCGATGTCGAAGGCGCCCGCTGCTCGCTCGATTCGCTCGAACTCGCATCCGGGCTCGCACGATCGGGGGCCGCCGGCGGACTGGTGACCGGCCCGGTTTCGAAGGCGCAACTCTACGCTATCGGCTTCACCCATCCAGGGCAGACGGAGTTCGTCGCCGAACGCTGCGGCATCGCCAAGGAAAATGCAGTGATGCTGCTGGCCGGACCGACGCTGAAGGTCGTGCCGATCACCACCCATCTGCCGCTGCGCGCGGTATCCGACCTCCTGTCGATCGACCTGATCGTGACGCGATCGGTCGCGACGGCCAAGGGGCTGGCCCGCAATTTCGGTATCGCAAGCCCGCGCCTCGCCTTTGCCGGCTTCAATCCGCATGCCGGGGAAAACGGCGCACTGGGCCGCGAGGAGATCGATATCCTGATCCCCGCGATCGAGCGATTGCGCGAATTGGGGATCGACGCACAGGGGCCGCTGGCCGCGGATACGATGTTCCATCCGCGCGCGCGCGCCGAATACGACGTCGCCATGTGCCTGTATCACGATCAGGCGTTGATCCCGCTCAAGACGCTGCATTTCGACGAGGGCGTCAACATGACGCTCGGCCTGCCCTTCGTCCGCACCTCGCCCGATCACGGCACCGCGTTCGCGATCGCCGGCAAGGACAAGGCCGAACCCGGCGCGATGATCGCGGCCATTAGGATGGCGGCGGAAGCGATGCGCCACCGCGAAGTCTCTTCCTTGTGACGGACCGGGCATGAGCGAATTACCGCCGCTGCGCACGGTGATCGCGCGGCACGGCCTGGATGCGAGCAAGGCCCTGGGCCAGAATTTCCTGCTCGACGAACAATTGCTCGATCGGATCGCGCGTATCCCCGGATCGCTGTCCGGCGAAACCGCCTATGAGGTCGGCCCCGGCCCCGGCGGACTGACGCGTGCGCTGATGCGCGCCGGTGCCGATGTCGTCGCCGTGGAACGTGACCGGCGCTGCATTCCGGCGCTGGCCGAACTCGAAACCTGGAAGCCGGGCGTGCTGCGCGTGATCGAAGGCGATGCGCTGGAGGTCGACGAGCCGAAGACCGTGCCCGGCGCCCATGTCGTCGCGAACCTGCCCTATAATGTCGGCACCGCGCTGCTGGTGCGCTGGCTGACCACGGCGGACTGGGCACCATGGTGGAAATCGCTGACGCTGATGTTCCAGAAGGAAGTCGCCGAGCGCGTCGTGGCGAAACCCGGCACCGGCGCCTATGGGCGATTGGCGGTGCTCAGCCAGTGGCGCAGCGACGCCAGGCTGGCGATGACGGTCCACCGCTCCGCCTTCACGCCCCCGCCCAAGGTAATGTCCGCCGTCGTCCATCTGACGCCGCGCGCGGCGCCGGCGGAGGTTTCGGTGAAAACACTGGAGGCACTGACTGCCGCGGCGTTCGGCCAAAGGCGCAAGATGCTGCGCCAGAGCGTGAAGGGGCTGCCGGGTGCGATCGAGGCGCTCGAAGCCGTCGGCATCGAACCGACGCGCCGTGCCGAGACATTGAGCGTGGAGGAATTCGTCGCCGTCGCGCATGCGATGCGGCGCTGAAGTTCCGTCGCGCGCCCCATCCTCCCCCCGTGAAGCGGCATGTTGGAGGGGAGTTGCAATGCCCCGTTGCTCGCCTGATTGTCGGAAGTCGCGGGACAAAGCCGCCCGATGGTGAGCGCGGCAGCGTATTTCCCCTCCACCACTGACCTTCGGTCAGCGGTCCCCTCCCCATCGAAGATGGCGAGGGGCCGGGAGACAATCACCCGGCATGCTTGCTGAAAATCCCGGACATCAATCCGCGAACGCCGGAACGACGGGTCACTCTATCTGGATATCAAAGCCTTCAGTTCGATTCCTTCGGCGTCACCACCGGCTTCGGCGTCACCGACTTGACCGTCAGCATCGTCGGCGCGGGCCCCTTTTCGATCGCGGCGGCAAGCTGGCTCTGTTCGGCGCAGCGCGTGACGCACAGCTTCTCGATCCGCGCCAGATTTTCTCGTGCCTTCTCGACAGCGCCCTTGGCGACCATCGCCTCGCCCTGGCCGGCAAGCGCGTTGAGATCGTTCGGATCGATCTTCAGCGCCTCACGGTAGAAGCGGATGGCCTTGCCGTTCAGATCCTGCTTCTTCGCGACACCGGCCAGCGCGACATAGGCCTGCCGATTGCGCGGATCCGCGACGAGCGCACTTTCGAGCGCGTCATTGGCGCCCTGAAGATTGCCGGCAGCGGCGAGTGCCTGGCCCTCTTGCAGCAAAGCAAGCGACTGCGGCGAAATCTCGGCATCGGGCCGTTGTCCGCTCACGGCGCTCGAAACGCAGGCAAGCACAAGGGCCAGAGCGCACGTCGCAGGCGTGTAACGCATGATCGTCTCCAATATCGGCGATCGGGTCATGGCTGGTCCGCCCGTCTCAGTCTCGCGACGAAAAATCCGTCGGTGCGATCCCTTGCGGGGGTTAGCATGACCCCATCGCCCCTCATCCGCCCAACATGGGGTATGGGGGTTTCTGCCGTCAAGCAGGAATGGCGGGAAAGCGCAGAAGCGACCTGATCCCGCCCCTCGGCGTCGATCAAGGAACACACGGCATAGACAAGCGATCCACCAGGCTTGAGCAACGGCACGGCAAGATCGACGATCCGTGCCTGCAACGCCGTGATCGCATCCAGCCGCTGGGGCGTGAGCCGCCAACGCGCCTCCGGATTGCGCCGCCAGGTGCCGCTGCCCGAACAGGGGGCATCGACAAGCACCACATCCGCCTGCCCGACCAGATCGGCCAATGCCGCACCTTCGCGTCCGCCATCGAGCAGCCGGCTCTCGATCTCCCCAGCACCCGCGCGCTCGGCACGCGGCATCAGGCGATCGAGCCGGGCCTTGACCACATCGCAGGCGATCAGCCGGCCGCGCTCTTCCATGTCCGCCGCCAGGGCGAGCGTCTTGCCGCCGGCTCCGGCGCACAGATCGATCACCGTCATGCCGGGTGACGCACGGCATGCCAGCGCGATGAGCTGGCTCCCTTCATCCTGAACTTCGACGGCGCCGGCTTGCCAGAGCGGATGCGCTTCCACGGCGAAACCTTCCGGAAGGCGGATCCCGTCCGGCGCGCGATCGGTCGCGACCGCCTCGGGAAGCGCCGCAAGCACCGCTTCCCGGTTCGACTTCAGACGATTGACGCGCAGGTCCAGCGGTGCGCGCTCAAGCAACGCCGCCAGTTCGGCGGGATCCGAGACAGCCAGGCGATCGACGAGCCAGCCCGGAACCGGCGTGGCGCCAGACATCGGTTCGTCCCGCCCGATCGGCGCCGGTCCGTGGGGGGAACCATCGAACAGCGCGTGATCGGCGACGCCAAGCACCGCCGCGCGACCGGTTTCGGGGCGCTCGCCCGAACGGCGGATCGCCGCATAGACCAGATCGCGCACCGCGCGCCGGTCCTTGGAGCCAGCATAGCGGCGCGACTTGAAATAGCGCGCGATCAGCGTATCCGCCGCCGCGCCGCCTTCACGCGCGGCGGCGACGATCTCGTCGAGCAGATCGATCGCGGCCTGGACTCTCGCCTGCGGTGTCATCCCGAATTCCGTTCGTCCCGAACGAAGTCGAGCGACGCCTGCGCAACCATGTCGCGACTTCGCTCGACACGAACGGGTTTATTGCCCGACCTTTTCCACTCTACCGCGTCGGATAGTTGGGCGCCTCGCGCGTGATGCTCACGTCATGGACATGGCTTTCGCGCAGGCCCGCATTGGTGATCCGCACGAAGCGTGCCCGGCTCTGCAGCTCTTCGATCGTCCTGGAACCCGTATAGCCCATCGCCGCCTTCACGCCGCCGACAAGCTGGTGGATCACGTCCTTGGCCGGGCCCTTGAACGGTACCTGGCCCTCGATGCCCTCGGGCACCAGCTTGAGCTGGTCCTTGATGTCCTGCTGGAAATAGCGATCGGCCGATCCGCGCGCCATCGCGCCCACCGAGCCCATGCCGCGATAGGATTTATAGACGCGCCCCTGATAGAGGAAGCTTTCGCCCGGCGCTTCCTCGGTGCCCGCGAGCAGCGATCCGACCATCACGCTCGACGCACCGCCCGCCAGGGCCTTGGCGATGTCCCCCGAGGTGCGCAGGCCGCCATCGGCAATCACCGGCACGCCCGATTTGGCGGCTTCTTCCGCCGATTCCATGACCGCGGTCAATTGCGGCACGCCGACGCCGGCGACGACGCGGGTGGTGCAGATCGATCCCGGGCCGATGCCCACCTTGATGCCGTCCGCCCCCGCGCCGATCAGCGCGCGCGTCGCCTCGGCGGTCGCGACATTGCCGGCGACGATCTGGACCGAGTTGGAAAGCCGCTTGATCCGCTCGACAGCGGCGGAGACCATTTTCGAATGGCCGTGCGCGGTATCGACGACGATCAGGTCGCACTCCGCATCGATCAGCGCTTCGGTGCGCTCGAACCCCTTGTCGCCCACCGTCGTCGCCGCCGCCACGCGCAGGCGGCCCGAGCCGTCCTTGGTCGCGTTGGGATAGGTCACCGCCTTTTCGATGTCCTTGACGGTGATCAGGCCGACGCAATGATAGGAATCGTCCACCACCAGCAGCTTTTCGATGCGGCGCTGGTGGAGCAGTCGGCGCGCTTCCTCCTGGCTGACACCCAGCTTCACCGTCGCCAGATTCTCGTGCGTCATCAGCTCGGACACCGGCTGATTGGGATTTTCGGCGAAACGCACGTCACGATGGGTCAGGATGCCGACCAGACGCCCTCCGGCTTCGACCACCGGAATGCCCGAGATGCGATGGCGCGCCATCAGGTCCTGCGCCTCGGCCAGCGGCCGATCGGGCGCGATGGTGATCGGGTTGACGACCATGCCCGATTCGAAGCGCTTCACCGCACGCACGGCGTCCGCCTGCTCCTCGACGCTCAGATTGCGATGGAGCACGCCGATGCCGCCGAGTTGCGCCATCACGATCGCCATATCGGCCTCGGTGACGGTATCCATCGCGGAAGACAGGATCGGGATATTGAGCCCGATATCGCGTGTGATCCGGGTCCGCGTGTCCGCCTGGCTGGGCAGGACGTCGGATTCGCCGGGGCGCAGCAGAACGTCGTCGAAAGTGAGGCCGAGGGCGATATCCATGGTCAGCAGCAGGCTCCGTCGCTGGGGCCGCCCGGAATACATTTCGCCCACCCGCGCGAAACGCGGCAGTGACTGGCGATGAAGGAATCGAGCGGCGCTCTCATGGAGAGCCACTGACAGCTAATCGGCCCGGCGTAAACCCTCCGCCTGCCCGATCAGCCTTCGCGCGGCATCGACATGCATGGATTCGATCATCCGATCGCGGAATCGCACGGCTCCCCCATCGAAGGCGGCGATCAGCGCGCGCGCATCCTCCAGTTCCGCGGCGTCGGGGCCGAACAGCCGATTGGCGATCTCGATCTGCGCGGGATGGATCACGGTCTTGCCGTCGAAGCCGAACGCCCTGCCCTGGCGGCACTCCTCTTCCAGCCCCGCAGGATCGTCGAGCCGGTTCCAGACCCCGTCGAGCGCGATGATGCCAGCGCCGCGCGCCGCCAGCACGATCGTCTGCAACGCGAGCACCAGCCCCTCCCGCCCCGCGCCCGATGGGATACGGAGTTCCGCCTTCAGATCGTTGGTGCCGGCGATCAGGCCCGCGACACCCGGTTGACGCGCGATCGTCGCAGCCGCCTGCACACCGTCCGGGGTCTCGATCATTGCCAGCAAGGGCTTGCCGGACGCCGCCAGCGTCCTGGGCGATTCGACCTTGGGCAACACCATGTAATCGGCGCGCGAATGGGCGACGGCATCCAGGTCCGCCGCATGCCATTCGCTGCCGATCGCATTGATCCGGATCGCCACCGGACAGCCGAAGCCCGTTTCCACGGCGGCGACGGCGGCGGCGCGCGCCTCGTCCTTGCGATCGGGCGGGACCGCATCCTCGAGATCGAGCATGATCATGTCCGCATCGAGCCCGCGCGCCTTCTCGATCGCGCGGGGGTTGGAAGCCGGAAGATAGAGCGCCGTGCGCGGAGAAAAGGCCGAATGGGTCATGTCCGTGCTCTTCGCCCGATTATGCTTGGCGGGCAAGCGCCGTCGGGGCAGTATCGCGTCATTGGCCTTCGGAGGGGGATGCCGTGGAATATTTCCTGCTTTTTCTCGTTATCATGGTGGTCGCGTTCGTCGTCGCGGGCGTCACGGTGGTCCGCCAGGGCTATCAATATACGATCGAGCGGTTCGGTCGCTTCACCCATGTCGCGCATCCCGGCTTCAACCTGATCGTGCCGTTCGTCGACCGGGTCGGCCGCAAGGTCAACATGATGGAGCAGGTGCTCGATATTCCGGGCCAGGAGATCATCACCAAGGACAATGCGATGGTCGCGGTCGACGGCGTCGTGTTCTTCCAGGTGCTGGAGCCCGCCAAGGCCGCGTATGAGGTCTCCGAACTCTATGTCGCGATCCTCCAGCTGACCACGACCAACCTGCGCACGGTGATGGGATCGATGGATCTGGACGAGCTGCTGTCCAAGCGCGACGAGATCAACGCCCGCCTGCTCAACGTCGTCGATCATGCGACCGGCCCCTGGGGCATCAAGATCACGCGCGTCGAAGTGAAGGATATCCGCCCGCCTCAGGATATTTCGAACGCGATGGCGCGCCAGATGAAGGCCGAGCGCGAGAAGCGTGCGGCGATCCTCGAATCCGAAGGGCTGCGCGCGTCCGAGATCCTGCGCGCCGAAGGCGAGAAGCAGTCGCAGATCCTGCAGGCGGAAGGCCGGCGCGAAGCCGCGTTCCGCGATGCCGAAGCGCGCGAACGCGAAGCGGAGGCCGAAGCCAAGGCCACGCAGATGGTGTCGGATGCGATCGCCAACGGCAATGCGCAGGCGATCAACTATTTCATCGCGCAGAAATATGTCGAGGCGGTGGGGCAATTCGCCACCTCCCCCAATGCCAAGACCATCCTGTTCCCGGTGGAAGCGACGCAGTTGATCGGCACGCTGGGCGGCATCGGCGAACTGGCGAAGGACGCGCTGGCTGGCAATCCCACCCCGCCCGCTGCACCGCCCCCGCCGGCGCCACGCAAGCGGCCCGGGCCGTTCGAACAACAGGGCTGAAGGGATCGGCGTGATGATGGATATCTTTCCGCTGGAGCCGCAATGGGTCTGGCTGATCCTCGCGGCGATACTCGGCACCGCCGAGATCATCATGCCCGGATTCTTCCTGCTGTGGATCGGCGGCGCCGCCTTGCTCACCGGCATCGCGACGCTGATCTTTGGCCTGAATGAACCTGCTCAGTTCGCCGCCTTCGCGGTGCTCGCGATCGTCGCCGTGTTCGCCGGGCGGCGCTGGTTCGCGCTCAATCCGATCGAAAGCGCCGATCCGCTGCTCAACGACCGCACCGCCAGACTGGTCGGAGAGATCGTGACCGCCGTCGAACCCTTCGAGTCGGGTATCGGCCGCGTCCGGGTCGGCGATGGCGTCTGGAGCGCCAAGGGCGGCGATTTCGCGCAGGGTGCGCGGCTGCGCGTGACCGGGGTGGATCGCGGCATCCTGCTCGTCGAGCCCATCGCCTGACGCCCGATTATTGCCCATCGATATCAAGACCACGGAGTCGCGTAGCATGACGACCGAATTTTCCCGCCGCGACATGCTCGCCGGCACTACCGCCATCGGCGCGCTGGCGATGCTCCCTGCCGGCGCACGCGCGCAATCCGGCGACGCGGCGGCAAACGCGCTGCTCGATACGATCGCGGAGAATCTGCTGCGGCTCAATCCCGAGTCCGCGACATCATTGGGTATCGACAAGGGCGCACGCGCCGCGCTCCATTCCCAGCTCATGGACAGATCCCAGGCGGGTCAACAGCGCATCGCGGACCAGGCGCGCGCCGACCTCGCCCGGCTCGACAGCATCGATGCGGCCGCACTCTCGCACGGGACGCGCACCAGCATCGACGTGGTGCGCAGCGCCTTCAGGCTCGCATTGGACGGCTTCGCCCAACCCTATGGCGACGTGGCGGTCGGCGGCTGGCGCAATACGCCTTATGTCGTCATCCAGAATGTCGGCGCCTATCTCGACACCCCCCGCTTCCTCGACAGCGAACACCAGATCGCCGGCGCCGGGGATGCGGAAGCCTATATCGCGCGGCTGGAAAGCTATCCCAACCAGCTCGACGGTGAACTGGCGCGACTGAAGGCGGCAGGCGCAAACGGCCTGATCGCCCCCTCCTTCCTGATCGACAAGGCACTGGGCCAGCTTCGGCTTGCCGCCAAGGGCGCGCGCGAGGGCGGCGGGCTGGTCGCGTCGATCGAACGGCGCACAGGTTCGATCCCGGGGGATTGGGCGGCGCGCGCGCGCCGGATCGCGGTCGAACGCGTGGCCCCCGCGCTCGATCGCCAGATCGCAGAGCTTACCGCACAGCGCGCGCGTGCCACCGCCGATGCCGGCATGTGGGCCCGTCCGGAGGGCGACGCCTTTTATGCCTGGTCATTGCGTGCGGCGACCACGACACGGATGACGCCTGAAGAGGTCCACCAGATGGGCCTCGACGAACTGCGGACATTGCAGGGCGAGATGGACGGCATCCTGCGCGGCCTGGGCTACAGCAAGGGCAGCGTTGGCGAGCGCATGACCGCATTGGGCAAGGATCCGCGCTTCCTGTTTCCCGAGGGCGATCCGGGCCGGGCCGAGATCATGGCCTTCATCCAGCAGCACCTCGCCACCATCCGCGCCAGGATGCCGCAGGCGTTCAACACATTGGTGCGCGGCAATGTCGAAGTGAAGCGCCTGCCGCCCGAGGAGGAGCCCGGCGCGCCCGGCGCCTATGGCGGCCCCGGATCGATCGACGGCACCGTGCCGGGCAAGTTCTGGATCAACCTGCACACGACCGGCCTGCACAATCGCTACAGCCTGCCGACATTGACGCATCATGAGGCGATCCCCGGCCATGTCTGGCAGGGCGAATATGCCTATAAGCTGCCGCTCATCCGGTCGATCCTGGCGTTCAACGCCTATTCGGAAGGCTGGGCGCTCTATGCCGAGCAGCTCGCGGCCGAGCTCGGCGTCTATGCCGACGATCCGGTCGGCCGGCTCGGCTATCTCCAGTCGATCGCCTTCCGCGCCTGCCGGCTGGTGGTCGATACCGGGCTGCACGCCAAGCGCTGGACACGCGAACAGGCGGTCAAATGGTTCTCGGAGACCAATGGCTCGTCCATCGATGAAGTGTCGAGCGAGGTCGACCGCTATTGTTCCTGGCCCGGCCAGGCCTGCGGCTACAAGGTGGGGCATAGCGAGATCAACCGCCAGCGCCGCCGCGCCGAAGCAGCGCTCGGCAAGGCCTATGATTTCAAGGCGTTCAACGACACCGTGGTGCTGGGCGGCAATGTCCCGCTCGACGTGCTGGCGACCAATGTCGACGCCTATATCAAGGACAAGAGATCATGATCCTGCGTCGCTGGAGGGGGCTTATCCGCACGGCGGAGCGAGACGCCTATCGCGCGTATATCGAGGGAACGGGCGGTACCGACTATACCTCGACCCCCGGCAATCTCGGCTTCCAGATGCTGTTCCGCGATCTGGGCGACGGCACCAGCGAAGTGACGACGCTGAGCTGGTGGCGTTCGCTCGACGATATCCAGGGATTCGCGGGCGACGACATCACCATCGCCCGCTATTATCCCGACGACGACCATTATCTGCTCGATCGTCCCTTGCACGTCGAGCATCACGACGTGGCGGCGAACAGCCTCGTCCTGCCCTGATCAGCTTTTTCCGCCGAAAAAGCCCTTGGCCAGATCGGTCAGGTCGTCGATCGCGCTGCCGTCGCCGTCCTTGTCGAGAAAACCTGTGACCTGACCCAGCAGGTCGCCATTGGGATCGAGCCCCAGCTTCTCCAGTGCGCCGGTGCCGCCCAGTTCGGCGAGCACGCCCTGCAGCTTTTCCAGCGTCAACCCATGCTCACCTGCCGCGTCGGCGATCGCCTGCGTCTGGCCCGCGCCGCCCTGCAAATTCGCCCCGATCGTTTCGGTGACCGACCGGATCTGATCGGGAGAGACGCCGAAGCGCGCGCCCAATTCTTCCAGATTTCCGCCCAAGCCATCCAATATGCCGCTCATCGATCGTCTCCTTACCGGGGTTGATCGAGGTTAAGCCCGATCGGGCGAGCCGTCACCTGCAAAAGGATCAACCGACAAAGGCCCGTTCGATCACATAGTGCCCCGGCGCCGCGTTGGAGCCTTCGGAGAAGCCAAGCCCCTCGAAGCGCGTGGCGAGATCGCGGATCATCGCCATCGAACCGCACATCATGATCCGGTCGGTCTTGGGATCGAGCACGCGCGGGCCGGTGCAGCGGCTGCCGAACAGCCCGCCATTGTCAATCAACGCATCGATGCGCCCCATGGTATGGAAGGTCTCGCGCGTCACCGTCGGCACATACTCCAGCTGGAGCAGCGCCTGATCCTGTACGAGCGGATCGCCGGCGAGCTGGCTTTCCAGTTCCTGCCGGAATGCCAGATCGCCGATGCTCCGCACTGAATGGACGAGCACGATCTGTCCGAAGCGGTCGTAGAGGTCGGGATCGCGGATCAGGCTGAGAAACGGCGCAAGGCCGGTGCCGGTCGAAAGCAGGAACAGCCGGCTGCCGGGAAGCAACGCGTCGGCGACAAGCGTGCCTGTCGGCTTGCGGCCGAGGAACAGCTGATCGCCCGGCTGGATCTTCTGAAGGCGCGAGGTCAACGGGCCATCCGGCACCTTGATCGACAGGAACTCCAGTTCGTCGGCATAGGACGGGCTGGCGATCGAATAGGCGCGCAGCAACGGCCGCCCTTCCCCCGGCAGACCGATCATGACGAATTCGCCCGAGCGGAAGCGGAAGCTGGGCGGCCGCGTGATCGTGAAGCTGAACAGATGCGCATTCCAATGACGCACCGAGCGCACTTCCTCCACTGTCAGCGCGGTCGAAGGGGCCAGCATTTCGGGTTTGCGATCGCTCATCGTGCTTCACTCGCGGTAGAATGGGGTGTTTCGGGGATCAGTCCGGCATCGGCCAGGCGCATGGCGAGCGCGGTCAGGGCGGTCAGCAGCGGCGCCACACTGTCTTCGTCGACGATCAGGCCGAGCGTTTCGGTGACGCGATCGGGCGTGTCGTCACGCATCGCGCGGAACAAGCCAAGCATCAGGGCTTCATCCTCGCGCACGCGACCGCAGGGCAAGGGCGCGAAAGAGATCGGATGATGCGCATGGCGGGCCAGCAATGTCATCGCCATCGCGAAATGCGGAAGCGCTTCGATCATGCCCCATTTCACGAAAGCCGGTCCAAGCGCGGCGGCCGGACAGCGTCCCTCGCCATAGCTCGCCAGCCACGACCGCATCGACCAGATCAGGAAGCGCCCGCCCCGGTCGAGCGAGGTCACGCGCCGATCGACGAAATCATACATGTCCACCTGCCGATTAATTGCGACTGAATATCAATAGCAGCAGTTAATCGGACGCGACGGATGCGTCAACCACCCACCGCCTTCACGGCAACGGCTTGAGATCCGGCGGCACGAACCCTCGCCGCGCGGTCACCGAGAACAGCAGATCGCGCGAATAATGATGCAGCGGCCAGTCGCGCGCGCCGCGCGGCGAGACCAGCAGCGCGTTGACCGAATCGACCAGCCGTTCACCGGATGGACGTTCGGCCAGATGCGCGCGAGCGGCGGCGATGAACGCCTGGGTGATGGTTTCGTGATAACCCTGATGATCGTCGTTCACCCCGCCGACGCTTTCATTATAGCGGCGGATGATGCCGGGCAGATCGGTTTCGGGCCGCAGATCGGTTCGGTCGCGAACGATATGGAGGCAGGCGGCGAGATGCGCTTCGTGCGTCCATTCAGGGCGCGGCAGCGTACACGCGATCAGGCCGTCGCCCACATGGACGACGGCGGCGTCGGTTTCGAACAGTCGGATTTCATGGTCGGTCATTTCGGGCTTCCTTGCGGAGTGGCCCGGAATGACCGGGCCGGATCAGGCGGCGGGTTCGAGTGCCAGCGGGGCGGCTTGCTTCACCCCGTCATCGACATGGCTTTCGAATTGCGCGAAATTGTCGATGAACTGGCGGACCAGCTTTTGCGCGGTGGCGTCGTATGCCTGCTTGTCGGCCCAGGTCGAACGCGGATCGAGGATCGCGCTGTCGACACCCGGCACCGCGACAGGCACCTGGAAGCCGAAATTGGGATCGGTGCGGAACTCCGCATCGTTCAGGCTGCCCTCGAGCGCGGCATTGAGCAGCGCGCGCGTCGCCTTGATCGGCATGCGGTTGCCGGTGCCATAAGATCCGCCGGTCCAGCCGGTATTGACCAGCCAGCAATCGACATTGCCCTTGGCGATCCGTTCCTTGAGCAGATTGCCGTAGACCGACGGGTGACGCGGCATGAACGGCGCACCGAAGCAGGTGGAGAAGGTGGCGGTCGGTTCGGTCACGCCGATCTCGGTGCCCGCGACGCGCGCGGTATAGCCCGACAGGAAGTGATACATCGCCTGATCGGGCGTCAGCTTCGCGATCGGCGGCAGCACGCCATAGGCGTCCGCCGTCAGCATCACGATGTTGCGCGGCACCGGCCCCATATTCTGCTCGGACGCATTGGGGATGAATTCGATCGGATAGGAACCGCGGCTGTTCTCGGCCAGGCTGTCATCATCCAGGTCGATCTCGCGCGAGACCGGATCGATCACGACATTCTCGAGCACCGTGCCGAACCGCTTGGTCGTCGCGAAAATCTCGGGTTCCGCCTCGGGCGAGAGCCGGATCATCTTGGCATAGCAGCCGCCTTCGAAATTGAAGACCGCCGTGTCCGACCAGCCATGCTCGTCGTCGCCGATCAGCGTGCGCGAGGCGTCGGCCGAAAGCGTCGTCTTGCCCGTGCCCGACAGGCCGAAGAACACCGCCGTGTCGCCCTTGGGGCCGATATTGGCGGAACAGTGCATCGGCATGATCCCGTCGACGGGCAGCTTGTAGTTGAGGATGCCGAACACCGACTTCTTCATTTCGCCGGCATAGGCGGTGCCGCCGATCAGGATCAGCTTCTCGGTGAAATTGACCGCGATCACGGTTTCCGAACGACAGCCATGGCGCTCCGGATCGGCGCGGAAGCTCGGCAGGTCGATGATCGTGAACTCGGGCACGAAGCCGCCGAGCGACTCGGCGCCGGGACGCACCAGCAAGGTGCGGATGAACAGGCTGTGCCAGGCGAATTCGGTGACGACACGCACGTTCACGCGATGTTCGGGCTGCGAACCGCCGAACAGATCCTGCACGAACAGCGTTTCCTTGGTATCGACGGCTGCGAGGAAATCCGCCTTCAGCGCCGCGAAATGCTCTGGCGTCATACCGCGATTGGTTTCGCCCCACCACACCGTGGCTTCGGTCTCGGCATCCCTGACAATGAACTTGTCCTTGGCCGAACGCCCCGTATGTTTGCCCGTCTCGACGACCAGCGGACCATCCTTGGCAAGGACGCCCTCACCACGGCGGACAGCCAGTTCGACCAGCGGCGCGGTGCCCAGATTCCAATGGAGTTGGGCGCCCGTCCTGATCCCCTGTGCCTCGAGCGAAAATTCGGGGGTGCGGTCGGTCAACGCGTGTCTCCTGATACGATAATGCCGCGTCCGTTATCCGGGCGCCGGCGGTCAATGCCCCGCGCATATCGGCTGTGGATGACAGGGTCAAACACCGGCCGGGCATGACAGCGCAGTCATGTGCGATTTGCGGGACGACGCGGCTTGCTCTACACCGCGACCGGCTGAATCCTGACGGATCAGGGGCCAGGGAGTCTGTTCTGGAATGTCCGCCACGATCGCGCTCGTCGATGACGATCGGAATATCCTGACTTCGGTGTCGATCGCGCTGCAGGCCGAAGGCTTCGTCACGCGACTCTATACCGATGGCGAGAATGCGCTGAAGGCGCTGACCGAGAATCCGCCCGACCTCTGCGTGTTCGACATCAAGATGCCGAAGATGGACGGACTCGAACTGCTTCGGCGGCTGCGCGAGAAGAGCAATGTTCCCGTAATCTTCCTGACGTCGAAGGACGACGAACTGGATGAAGCGCTGGGACTGGCAATGGGCGCCGACGATTATATCGCAAAGCCGTTTTCGCAGCGGCTGCTGATCGCACGGATCCGCGCGATCCTGCGGCGGACGGAGCTGGCGGCACAGCCACAGGGTGACGAGGAGGAGCCCGCCGAAATGCTCGTGCGCGGGCGGCTGGAGATGGATCCGGCACGTCACCGCGTGGTCTGGGGCGGCCGCGATGTCACGCTGACCGTCACCGAATTCCTGATCCTCGAATCGCTCGCGCGCCGCCCCGGCGTCGTCAAATCGCGCGACCAGTTGATGGATGCCGCCTATCAGGAAGACATGTATGTCGATGATCGCACCATCGACAGCCATATCAAGCGCCTGCGCCGCAAGTTCCGCCAGGTGGACGACGCATTCGACGCCATCGATACGCTGTACGGCCGTGGCTACCGATTTACCGAAGAATAACGAGGGCGACCTGTCGCTCGTCTGGTCGGGCCGGCTGTCGCTGACCCGCCGGATCCTTGCGGTCAATATCTTCGCGCTCGCCCTGCTCGCGGGCGGCTTCTTCTATCTCGACAGCTATCGCGCCCGGCTGGTCGATAGCCGCCGCGAACAGATCTCGCGCGAGATCGAACTGATGGCGCGCGCGCTGGACATCGCGCGCCCCGCCGATCGCGACAGCCTGTTGCTGTCGCTGGCGCGCGAGGGAAATGGGCGACTGCGGCTCTACGCGCCGGACGGGGCGCTGGTCGCCGATAGCTGGGCGCTCGGCAGCCCCAATTACACGCTGCGCGACCCCGATGCCGAACCTTGGGAGCGCCATGCCGCACGCTTCCTCGATCGCGCGATCGATGCGGTGGCCGGCGCCGACCGCCCCGCCCCCTATGTAGAGCCACGCCCCGACACCGGCGGGGCATGGCGCGAGATCGCCAGCGCCACCGCCAATCGTGGCGCCGACACGGCGGTGCGGCTGGCGCCCGACCGCACATTGATGATTTCCGCCGCCATCCCCCTGCCCCATGTCGGTCGCGGCACGCTGCTCTATGTTGAGAATGCGCGCGATATCACGCGGATCGTTCGCGCCGAGCGTTTCCGCCTGGGTGTGGTGATCGCGCTGGTGGCGCTGGTTTCGGTTCTGCTCTCGCTGTTCCTTGCGCGGACCATCGTGCGCCCCCTCAGGCGGCTGGCCTGGGCGGCGGTTCGCGTCCGGCTGGGCCGCGCGCGTGACGTCGAGGTTCCTCGCCTGCCCTCGCGCCGCGACGAAATCGGCATGCTCGCGCGCGCACTCGCCGATATGAGCCACGCGCTCAACATGCGGATCGACGCGATCGAGGCCTTCGCCGCCGATGTGACGCATGAGCTCAAGAACCCGCTCGCATCACTGCGATCCGCGGTCGAGGGTTTGCAGACCGTCAAGGATCCCGCGCTCCAGGCGCAGTTGCTGGCGATCGTGCAGGACGATGTGCTGCGGCTCGACCGGCTGATCACCGATGTCGCCGAAGCGTCGCGGCTCGACGCGCAGCTTTCGCGCGCCGCGTTCGAGCCTGTCGATCTCGGCATCCTCATCGAAACCATCCTGAAGAGCCGCGAGGCGCGCGGCACCGACGGCGCCGTTCCGATCGCCTTCGCCCGGCCGCGCAAGGGCAGCGCGGTGGTGCGCGGCGACGGATCGAAACTGGCGCGCGTCGTCGAGAACCTGCTCGACAATGCCGTCTCCTTTTCGCCGCCGGGCGGACTGGTGCGGATCGACGCCACCCATACGGGCGAACAGATCCTGATCTCGGTGGAGGATGAGGGCCCCGGCGTGCCGGAAAACGCGCGCGAGACAATCTTCCGCCGCTTCCACAGCGATCGTCCCGAGGATGACGGGTTTGGCCGCCATTCCGGGCTTGGCCTCTCGATAGCCAATACGATCGTGGAAGGGCATAGTGGCACGATCGTCGTGCAGGACCGGCCCGATTCCGGCCCGGGCGCACGCTTCGTCGTCACCCTGCCTGCCGTGGAGACTCCGGCTTGACCCCGCTTTCGACCGAATTGCTCCATGCCTCCACCGTTGCGATCGCCGGCCGCGCCGTGCTGATCGAAGGGGTATCCGGATCGGGCAAGTCGGATCTCGCCTTGCGCCTGATCGATCGCGGCGCCGAACTGGTGAGCGACGATTATACGCTGGTGAAGCGGCTGCCCCAAGGTCTCTCCGCCGCCGCCGCGCCCAATATTGCGGGCAAGATCGAAGTGCGCGGCATCGGCATCGTCGAACTGCCCTATCGCGAGGATATGCCGATCGCCCTGCTCGTGACGCTCAGTGCGCCGCCCGAACGTCTGCCCGAGCCGGGGCAAAGCCGTTCGATCATGGGGATCGAGATACCCAGCATCATTCTTGCCGGGCTGGAAGCATCGGCGCCGATCAAGGTGGAGCTGGCTCTGCAGCGGACTGGTGAGAACCGATGAACGATCCCGCGCGCCCGAAACGCATCCTGCTCGTCACCGGCATGTCCGGTGCGGGCAAATCGACGGTGATGAACTGCCTGGAGGATATGGGCTGGGAAGGCGTCGAGAATCTGCCGCTCGGCCTGCTCGACCGGCTGCTCGCCGCGCCACAGGCACTGGATTCGCAGGGTGACGACCGACCGTTGGCGCTAGGCATCGACAGCCGCACGCGCGGCTTCGATCCCGATCGGATCATCATGCGCATCAGGCAATTGCGCGAACTGCACGGGCATGATGTCGAGACGCTGTTCCTCGATTGCGCGGGCGCGGAACTGGAGCGCCGCTTTTCGGAGACGCGCCGCCGCCATCCGATGGCGCAGGATCGTCCGGTTGCCGATGGAATCGCCCGCGAGCGCGAGTTGATGGGGCCGCTGCGCCATTGGGCAGAGCACGTCATCGATACGACGGAGACGCTTTCCAACGAATTGCAGCAGCAGGTGCGCGCCCGATTCGGCGGCGCCCGGCCGGAAGAACCGACGATCACCGTGATGTCCTTCGGTTATTCGCGCGGCGTTCCGCGCAGCGCCGACCTGCTGTTCGACATGCGTTTCCTGCGCAATCCGCATTGGGACCTGGCGCTGCGCCCGAAAACCGGGCTGGATGAAGCCGTAGGCGCCTATGTCGCCAAGGATCCGGCATATGATCAGGCGCTGCGCCAGATCGAATCGCTGCTGCTGCTGCTCCTCCCCCGCTATGCGCAGGAAGGAAAATCCTATCTTACCATTGCCTTCGGCTGCACGGGCGGGCGCCATCGTTCCGTTCATGTGGCGGAGCGTGTGGCGGCAAGGTTGCGCTATGCGGGTTTTTCGCTCACGGTCGCCCACCGCGATCTGGCCTCAAAGCCGCTGGACGCGATGGAGGGAGCGCCGAAAGCAGGCTCATGAATTTCACAAGCAGGTCTGGATAGATGATCGGATTGGTGTTGGTTACCCATGGGCTTCTCGCGAAGGAGTTCGTGGTCGCCATGGAGCATGTCGTGGGGCCGCAGGAGGCGATTCAGCCGATCTGCATCGGCCCGGACGATGACATGGATCTGCGCCGCAAGGATATTGCGCGCGCGATCGCGGAGGTCGATCGCGGCCATGGTGTGATCCTGCTGACCGACCTGTTCGGCGGTACGCCGTCGAACCTGGCCATTTCGCTGATGAAGACGGGTCACACCGAAGTGATCGCCGGCGTCAACCTGCCGATGCTGATTCGACTCGAAGGGGCAAGACGGACGATGAAGGTGAAGGATGCGGTGGCGGCCGCGCGCGAGGCGGGCCGCAAATATATCAGCGTTGCTTCCGAAGTGCTGGGCGAATCGGTGTGACCGCGATCGCGCGCACGGTGCTGATCACCAACCGTCGCGGACTGCATGCGCGCGCCAGCGCCAAGTTCGTCACGCTGGCCAGCCAGCAAAGTGCCTCGGTGGAGGTGGAGAAGGACGGATCGGCCGTCACCGGCACGTCGATCATGGGCCTGATGATGCTGGGCGCGGCCATGGGCGACAGCGTCACCATCCGCGCCAGGGGCGATGGCGCGGAAAAGGCGGTGCAGTTGCTCGCCGAACTCGTCGAAGCGAAGTTCGGCGAAGACTGACGGCCCCGCCCCTTTCCCGATAGCGAGGGGTTCAGGAGACACAATGCCCCGCGAGATCACCGGTTTTTCCAACGAGACCGTCAAGCGCGTCCGGTCGCTTCGCGACAAGAAGCATCGCCGGCAGGAAGGCCTGTTCCTGGCGGAAGGACTGCGCATCCTGGCCGAGGCGGAGGAAGCCGGCTTCCTGCCCGAAATGCTGTTCTACGCGCGCGATTCGGCCAGCCATCCCATCGTCACCCGATTGATCGCGGCCACCGAGGCGGCAGGCGGCGATGTGATCGAGACGATTCCCGACATCCTCCACAAACTCTCCGGCAAGGAGAATCCGCAGGCGGTGATCGGCGTCTATCGCGAGCGGGCGACGCCGCTGAGCGCGATCGATCGCGCCAGCGCGGACATCTGGCTCGTCGCGCAGGCGATGCGCGATCCCGGCAATCTCGGCACCATGCTGCGCACCGGCGACGCGGTGGGCGCCGGGGGACTGATCCTGATCGACGATTGCGTCGATCCCTTCTCCGTCGAAGCGGTGCGGGCCAGCATGGGCGCATTGTTCACGCAGACGATCGCCACGGCACGCTGGGCGGAATTCATCGCCTGGCTGCGGACGGGGCCCGGCACGCTGGTCGGCACCAGCCTGAACGCGAGCCATGACTATCAGGAACCGCACTATCCCCGGCCGACCTTCATCCTGACGGGCAACGAGGCACGCGGGCTGCCCGCGGATTACGAAGCCGATTGCGACCTGCTGGTGAAGATGCCGATGCTGGGCAAGGCGGACAGCCTGAACGCGGCAGTGGCGACCGCGGTGATGGCCTATGAGGTGCTCAACCAGCATCGAAGGGGCTGAGTTCATCACGAACGGGAACTTCGACCGAGGCTTGTTGTTCAAGCGATATGAAACGCCTGTTACCGCTCACCCTCGCCCTGCTCGCGGGCTGCACCGTCATTCCCAGGGGCGATCCGCCCCCGGCACCAGCGCAGCCGTCGGGCTCGGGCACCTATACCGCGCTGGGAACCGAGCCGGGCTGGACGCTGAAGGTAACGCCCGGCCGCCTGTTCTATGAGGGCGATTATGGCGAGACGAAGATTGACGTTCCCCGCCCGGAACCGCGCACGACGTTCAACGGGCATCGATACGAGACCGCCCGGCTGACCGTGGATGTGACGCACGGCCAGTGCAGCGACGGCATGAGCGACCGGCTTTACGAGGACAGCGTGACCGTGACCGCGGATGGCAGGACGGTGAAGGGCTGCGGCGGCGCGATCCTGTCGCCGCAGACGCTGGAGGGCACCGACTGGACGATCCTCCGCGTCGGCGAGATGGACGCGCTGGCCGATCGCCCGGCGAACATCGCGTTCGCGAACGGTCGCGTTTCCGGCACCACCGGCTGCAACCGTTTTTCCGGCAGCTACGACGTCAACACCACCGCGCTCACGCTCGGACCGCTCGCCGCGACCAAGATGGCCTGTCCTGGCACCGCGATGGAGCAGGAGAACAAGCTGCTGGCGATCCTCAAGGGTACGATCGGCATGACATTCCGGAACGGCGATACGCTGATCCTGACCGGTGCGAACGGACGAACAGTCGTGCTCCGCCGCAAGATCTGAATCTTCGCCCGCGCAGCAAGAGGCTTGTTTATTCCGCCGCTTCCGCCCGATCGTTTTCCGGATTGGGCAGCATGTCGAGCGGCTCGCGCGCCAGCGTATCGACGCTCTCTATGTCTTCGATCTCGCGCGATCCGGTCTCGATATTCAGGTCGCGGAACTTGCGGCCGGTGACGAGCACGCGCCCCTCGAAGCTGGCGACGAACTTGTTGTAATTTTCGACGGCGCTGTTGAGGCCCCCGCCGACGCGGCGGAGGTGCGACGCGGCGGTCGAAAGCCGCTCGTACATCTCCTTGCCGAGTGCGCCGATCTGCTGCGCCTCCTCCGCCAGCTTCTCCTGCCGCCAGACGCTGGCGACGGTGCGGGCGATCGCGACGAGGTTGGTGGGCGTCGCCAGCAGCACGCGCCGATCGAACGCCCAGTCCCACAAACCATCATCCTGTTCGAGCGCGGCCGAGAGGAAATGCTCGCCGGGAATATACATCACCACATAATCGGCGGCCTTGCCGAACCGCTCCCAATAGCTCTTCTCACCAAGTTGGCGGGCATGGTTGCGGATCGATGCGGCATGCAGTTTCAGATGATGCGCGCGCGCGCCCTCATCGACCTCGTCGCTCGCATCGAGATAGGCATTGAGCGAGCATTTCGCATCGATCACCAGTTCGCGCCCGCCCGGCAGGCTGACGACGACGTCGGGCCGGAGGCGTCCATCATCGGTATCGACCGAAACCTCGGACCGGAAATCGGCGTGCGGCGACAATCCCGCCTGTTCGAGCACGTTGCGCAGCGACTGTTCGCCCCAGCGCCCGCGCGCCTTGGGGCTCGATCGCAACGCGTTGACCAGCCGCGCCGCTTCGTCCTTTACCTGCCCCTGGCCGACGCGGACCTGTTCGACCGCCTCGCGCAGTTCGCGATAGCTGCCGACGCGTTCCTTCTCGACCTGCGCCAGTCCGTCCTCATAGCGTTTGAGCGTGGTCTCGACCGGCTGGAGCAATTGCTTCAGCCGCTCCTCGCTCTTTTCGCCGGCCTGGTGGAAACGCTGGTCGGCGCGTTCGAGGAAGACGCGCTGCGCATCCTGCAGCAACCGGGCGCCCACTTCGCTGAATTGCGCCGACAGGGCATCCTTCGCCTCGATCAGCGCCTTGATCTGATCCTGCAGCGCCCGCTCGCGCGCATCGCGCTCGGCGCGCAACCCTGCCGCTTCGGTCTGGGCAAGCGCCAGCGATTCGCGCAATTGGGGCACGTCGCGCGCGCGTTCCTCCATGCCCGCCAGATCGGCGACGGCGCGGCGGAAATCCTCAAGATAGCGGTCGCGCTCGATGCGCACTGCGGCGCCGCCACGGCTGCCCAGCCACCATCCGGTCAGCACGCCGATCAGGATCGCGGCGACGATCAGGACCAGGGTGACGGCTTCGCTCATATTTGCCTCGAGAAGAACATTCAGCGAACTTTGCCCGTTCGTTCCAGCTTTGGCAATGGCCAGGCTTGGTGGACAAAGGAAACAAGATGCGGTTCGACCGTTAAATGCCCATGCGTCCCACAATCCTGCTGCCGATCACCGTCGCGCTGCTCATGCTCGCCGCCTGCGAACCGGATTCGTCGCGGCAGGCCGCCTCGAACGACGCCGTCACCGTCGACATCGCCGGCCCATCGGCGCAAGCGCCATCGGCCGACGCCTCCGCTGAGAAACCGCGCCCCGCGCCGATCGCCGTGCCGCAAACGGGTTTTGCGGGCCTGTGGGCCGTCGACGAGAAATCCTGCAAATCGCCGCCCTGGCACTTCACCGAACGCGACCTGACGACGAAGGGCGAAGTCTATTGCAGCTTCAAGCAGATCAAGCCGGTCGCGGATGGCTATGACATCAACACGGTCTGCGCCGCCGAAGGCGACGAAGTCGCCGAAACCATGCGGTTGCGGCTCAAAAATGCCGGCAGGACGATGACGGTTTCGAGCGACCAGACCTACAAGCCGATCGACCTGATCCGCTGCCAGCGCTGAAACGTCAGGCGGCGCGGCGTTCCTTGCGCGCCTTGGCGAGCTTCTTGAGGATCATGTCTCGCTTCAGCCGCGAAAGATGGTCGATGAACAGCACGCCCTCGAGATGGTCCATCTCGTGCTGGAGGCAGGTGGCCAGCAGGCCCTCCAGCCGCTCCTCATGCGGCTTGCCGTCATAATCGAGCCAGCGCGCGGTGATCGTCGCGGGGCGCTCGACATCGGCATATTGATCGGGAACCGACAGGCAGCCCTCGGTGTAGACCGACAGGTCCGCGCTCGGATCGACGATCTCCGGGTTGATGAACACCATCGGCCGGCGGACCGGCGGCCCCTCTTCCTCTTCGGGTTCCTGCAGATCGATCACCAGCACGCGCTTGGGCACGCCCACCTGGATCGCGGCCAGGCCGATGCCGGGCGCGTCGTACATGGTCTCGAACATGTCGTCGATCAGCGCGCGCAGTTCGTCATCGACCGTCTCGACGGGCTTGGAAACGACGCGCAGACGCGGATCGGGCGTCTCTAGGATAGGAAGAATGGCCATTTCGCCGATGTAGAGCCTGATATCGGCATTTTCAATCACCGTGTCGCCAGACGGTCATCGATCAGGCGCAATCATTCGGCTACGGAATCAGGCAACAAAATTCAAAATAAACACCAGCTTACATCAACAAGGTCAGAAACGACCGCGACTGTTCAACTGACCGGCCGGCGCGCGCGCAACGCCTGGGCGAGCGTTCCTTCGTCGAGATAGTCGAGCTCGCCGCCCACGGGCAGGCCATGGGCGAGCTGGGTCAGGCGAACCGGAAAACGTTCCAGTCGCTCGGCGATATAATGCGCGGTGGTCTGCCCCTCCAGCGTCGCATTCATCGCCAGCACGACCTCGTCGATACCGCCCGCCTCGACGCGCCGGAGCAGCTTGTCGATCGACAGATCTTCCGGCCGGACTCCCTCCAGAGCTGAAAGCCGGCCGCCAAGCACATGGAATTTACCGGGAAAAAGCCGCGAACGATCGAGCGCCCAAAGATCCGACACTTCCTCGACGACGCAGAGAGCGCGCACGTCGCGGCGCGGATCGGCGCAGACGGTGCATGGATTGCTGGTATCGACATTGCCGCACATATCGCAGGTCGAAAGCCGCTCGTTCACCGCTTCCAGCGCGCGCAGCAGCGGCAGCATCGCCGCTTCGCGCCTTTTCATCAGGTGCAGCACCGCCCGGCGCGCCGAACGCGGCCCGAAACCGGGAAGCCGTGCCAGCGCCTGCGCCAGCGTTTCGATCTCTTGAGAGGCCATGGCGGACACATAAGGGCTTGCGCTGCCAACTGCCAAGCGGTTGAGAGACATTCATGCGTATCGCTTTCATGGGAACCCCCGATTTCGCCGTGCCGACGCTCGACGCGCTGGTCGCGGCCGGCCATCAGGTCGTCGCCGCCTATAGCCAGCCGCCCCGCCCCGCCGGCCGCGGCAAGGCGCTCCAGCCCTCCCCCGTCCAGCGCCGCGCCGAGGCGCTGGGCATCGAAGTAAGGACACCGCTGTCGCTGAAAGGCGATGAGGAAAAGGCGGCATTCGCGGCGCTCGACCTGGATGTCGCGGTGGTCGCGGCCTATGGCCTGATCCTGCCGCGCGCGATCCTCGCGGCGCCCCGGCTGGGCTGCCTGAACGTCCATGGCTCGCTGCTGCCGCGCTGGCGGGGCGCCGCCCCCGTCCAGCGCGCGATCCTTGCCGGCGATGCGATCACCGGCGTCACCGTCATGGAGATGGAAGCGGGGCTGGACACCGGGCCGATGCGCGCGACGATCGAAACCACGATCGACGGCAAGACCGCCGGCATGCTGACCGACGAACTGGCCGCCGATGGCGCGGCGCTGATGGTGCGCGTGCTGGCCGATCCCGCCGCCCATCCGGCGATCCTCCAGCCCGAAGATGGCGTCACCTATGCCCGGAAGATCGAAAAGGCCGAAGCGCGGATCGATTTCACCGATGCGACGTCGGCCGAACGCCAGGTCCGCGCGTTCAACCCCGCGCCCGGCGCATTTTTCGAGCTCGGCGGCGAACGTGTCCGGATCCTCGCCGCATCGGTCGAACCCGGATCGGGGGTGCCCGGAACGATCGTCGACGATGCGCTCGGCATCGCCTGTGCAACCGGCATTCTCCGCCCCCTGCTCGTCCAGCGCGCGGGCAAGGCGGCGATGACGCCCGCCGAATTGCTGCGCGGATACCGGATTCCCGCCGGAACCCGGCTCGGATGACGCGTTTCGCGCTCACGGTGGAGTTCGACGGCCGACCGTTCATGGGCTGGCAGCGACAAGCGCATGGCCCGAGCGTGCAGCAGGCGATCGAGGACGCCGCGTTCGCGGTGACCGGCGAGCGCGTCGCCGTCCATGCCGCCGGCCGTACCGATGCCGGCGTTCATGCGCTGGCGATGCGCGCGCATCTCGACATCGCGAAGCCGATCACGCCCTTTCGCCTGATGGAAGCGCTCAACGCGCGCGTCCGGCCCAATCCGGTGGCGATCCTGGCGTGCGAGCCGGTGGCCGACGATTGGCATGCCCGCTTTTCATGCATCGGTCGACGCTATGTCTATCGCATTGTCGCACGGCGGGCGCAGCTCGCGCTCGATGCCGGGCGGGCCTGGCGAATCGCGCCACCGCTCGATGCTGAAGCGATGCACGAAGCCGCGCAGATGCTGGTGGGGCTGCACGATTTCACGACTTTCCGATCGGTGCATTGCCAGTCCGAAAGCGCGGTCAAGACGCTCGACCGGCTCGATGTCGTGTGCACTGGAGATCGCCTGGACGTGCATGCTGCTGCGCGCTCGTTCCTGCATCATCAGGTACGATCGATGGTCGGCTGTCTGGCGCTGGTCGGCCAGGGCAGGTGGAGGGCGCAGGATCTGCGCGACGCGCTGGAAGCGCGGGATCGCGCCGCACTCGGCCTCAACGCGCCCCCGGACGGGCTTTACTTCGCCGAAGCACTCTATCCCTGACGACAGGTCGGCCGAACAGGCATGCGTTCCTTGTCATCCCCGCGCACGCGGGGATCCAGCTTTTCCGCGAAGTATCCGAAAAAGAAGAAGAAGAAGAAGTTGGATCCCCGCATGCGCGGGGATGACACAGAGAGAGCACAACATCTCGCCTCGTGGAAAAGCATCCACTTGGCAAAGGCATCACCGCCCCATGCCGAACAGCCGGGTCAGCGACTTGTCGAGCATCATCAGTTGCCACAGCAGCCGGCCATGATCGCTGCGACCCGACAGATGCGCGCGCACGACATTTTCAAGCGCGACGCGGTCGAACCAGCCGGTTTCGGCAAGCGCGGCACCGCGCGCGATCCGTTCCGCTTCGCCTGAAAGGGCCCCGCGAAACCAGGCGCTGATCGGAGTCACGAAGCCCATTTTGCGGCGATAGAGGATATCGTCGGGCAGATAGCGGCGCATCGCGCGCTTCATCAGCCATTTGCCCTCGCCGCCGCGCAGCCGCATCGAGACCGGCAGTGAAGCCGCGAACTCGATCAGGCGATGGTCTAGCAGCGGCTCGCGCGCCTCCAGGCTCACCGCCATGCTGGTCCGGTCGACTTTGGTGAGGATATCGCCGGGCAGCCAGATCTTGAGGTCGGCATATTGCGCACGGTCGAGCGGTTCGCGCGCCGGGGCGCTGCGCATGGCGGCCTCGATCCGTGCCTCCGCGCGGTGCCCGTCCAGCAGATGGCGGGTTTCGTCGGTATAGAGACGCTGACGTAGTGCGGGCGTGGTGACGCCTACCGCCAGTGCATAGGCTTCCTCGCCCGATCGGGCGAGCCCGAGCAATGTCGATTTGGCGCGCAGCGGGCGCGGCGCCCAATCCGCCTTGGGATAGATTGCCCCCAGGCCGCCGAAGATGTGGCTGCGGAGCGCGCCCGGCAGGAAACCGCGAATCCGTTCCTCGGCATGCTGGAAGCGATGACGGCGATAACCGGCAAAGGCCTCGTCCGCGCCATCCCCGGACAATGCGACCGTCACCGTCTCGCGCGCCAGTTCGCAGACGCGATAGGTCGGCAGCGCCGACGCATCCGCAAAGGGCTCGTCGAACGCGTCGGCCAATCGATCAGCCAGCGCGAAATCGTCGGCGGCGACGATCCGTTTGCGGTGGTCGGTGGCGAAACGCGCCGCGACCTGTTCGGCATGCCGGGTTTCGTCGAGATCTGCCTGATCGAAGCCGATCGAGCAGGTCTTGACCGCCTGGGTGCTCGCTTCCGCCATCAATGCCACCACCGCCGAACTGTCGACGCCGCCCGACAGAAAGGCCCCCAGGGGCACATCCGCCACCATGCGCGATCGCACGGCCTGGCGCAGCCGCTCGGTCAGTTCTTCCTCCAGCGCGCGCGCCGAACCATTGGCACGGCGGCTGAAATCGACGTCCCACCAGCATATCGGGGCAGCCATGCCCTTGCCGCGTTCGAGCAGCAGATAATGGCCAGCGGGCAGTTTCTCGACGCCGGCAACGATACAGCTGTCGTCGGGCACGTAACCGAGGCCCAGAAAATCCTCGACCGCGCGGACATCGGGCGCGCGGCGCAGCAGCGGATGCGCCAGCAATCCCTTCAGTTCGGAAGCAAAGATGAGGCTGCCGTCGGACAGTCGCGCATGATGGAGCGGCTTCACACCCAACCGATCGCGCGCGAGGAACAGGCATTGCCGCCCCGAATCGTACAGCGCGAAAGCGAACATGCCATGGAAGCGCTGCAGGCACTGCACGCCCCATTGCCGCCAGCCATGCAGGATCACTTCGGTATCGCTGTCGGTGCGGAAAACATGGCCGAGCCCCTGCAATTCCGCGCGCAATTCCGCGAAATTGTAGATCTCGCCATTATAGGTGACGGCGATCCGTCCATCCTCGCCGATCATCGGCTGCGCGCCGCCGCCCAGATCGATGATCGACAGACGGCGATGGCCCAGCCCGACGCCCGGCGCCGTCCAGACGCCCGATCCGTCGGGCCCGCGATGCGCGAGCACATCGGTCATCATCGTCACCCGCGCCGGATCGACCGGCTTGGGCGTATCGAGATGGAAGATACCGGCAATCCCGCACATAAGGCCCGACTATCGGCCGCGTGCGTCAGCGGCAAGTGCGTCGGTCACACGCTCCACCGGCCCGAGATCGGCAAGGAAGCGATCGATGGCCGGGCGAGCGCTTCGCCCTTGCCGCTCCTCCGCCGAGACGAGCACGGCCGCGGCGATCTGTGAGCCGCCGAACAGGCGCGTTTTCAACGTCTCCAGCTTCACGCGCATCGCGCTGCCGGTGGTGGTGCCGCCAAGACGATAGAAGCTGACCACTTCGCGGGTCACCGGCCCAGGCCCGGTGATCCGTTCCGCCATGCCGTCAGCCGGGTTGCGCGCCCGTGTCGTCCACGCCCAGCCGCTTTCGGGGCCGACCGCGCCCTGCCCGTAACCGATCAGCTCGCCGCCTTCGTCCTGATGGCCATAGAGAATGATGGCGAGATCGACGGCATCGCCCCGCGCGTCGACATAGCGGCCAAGCAGCCGATGATCGGCCCCGGCGAAATGCGGCGTCCAGGGTGTGAGTGGCGCGTAGGGTGCGCGTTGCCAGCCCTTCACCGCCGGCAATTGCACGACATTGGGCAGCGCTTCCCGTCCGGTCGCGGCGATGGCGGCGGACCAGATCAGCGGCGCCGCCAATATCGCGGCGATCGCGGCCGGAACGACGAGACTCGTTGCCCGGGGCGGAGCATCTTCGATCAATCGCGCGGGATCGAAAGCGGGATCGTCGATCGAGCGATCGAAGAAGCGCCAGCCCACCGCCGTCACCAGCGCCAGCACGATCGCGAAGAAGAACCAGCCGTAGAAGACATGATCGAAGCCCGCCGCGAAATCGATGCTCGTCAGGTGCGAGATATAGATCGTGCCCCATGCGCGAACGCCGTTGGCGACCACCGATGAGGTCACGGCGAACAGCACGAAAGCGATGCGGCGCGACGTGCTGCGGAAGCAGAGATGCGCCGCCAGCACCGCATAGGCGAACATCGCGATCAGGAAATTGACGCCCGAGCACGCCTCCGCCACCTCGAAATAGCCGGTCGGTGTGGTGATGAAGACGCCGTCTATGTGCGCCGGCAGCCCGACCAGGCCGAGCAGCGCCATGCACATCTTCGCGGTGAGCGTCTGCAATGGCGGCACCAGTTCCTCGCCGAACGGCACCAGGAACAGCGCATAGCCGAGCGGGAACAGCAGTCCGCGAGAAACCGAGGGGCCCAGCAGCGAAACCACAGCGCCTTGCAGCATGAAAAGGAGGCCAAGATGCCTGGCCTGGGCAACGCCGGCAGCATCGCCCAACAGCCATCCCCCCGCCCCCATGCCGACAAGCAGCAGCCCTGGCGCCCAGCTACGCGGCGTGAGCTCTGCAAGCAGCGCGCGGCGCTGCCACACCAGCCAGCCGATCATCACAGCCACGATCGGGCAATGGCCGAACGTGTCGCTGCGCCACCAGATATCGGCGATATCGGCGGCATCGCGCCCAAAGGCGATCAGGATCACCGCCGTCGCCAGTCCGAGCAACAGCAACTGACGCCGCCATGGCGTCAGCGCGCCATCAGGCGCGGCATGGATCGGGGCATAAGCGGTCATTCGGCAGCCGCCATCAGCGGCGCATCGGTCAGGCCGACCATCGCGGACAAGGGTGCAAGCCGGGCGCCCCAGCCATAGTCCGCCTCGATCCGCGCCCGCGCCGCCATTCCCAAATTATGCGCCAATGCCGGATCATCGAGCAGGCGCAATACCGCTTCGGCCTGTGCCTGGGCACCATCCGCCACCAGCAATTCCTCTTCCGGCCGCGCTTCGATCCCCTCGAATGCCGCCGATGAGGCGACAACGGGGCGCGCCATCGCCATCGCCTCCAGCACCTTGTTCTGAACGCCGCGCGCGATGCCGAGCGGCGCGACCACCACATCGGCCGCCGCCAGCCAGCCACGAACATCTGGAACCTCGCCGGTCACGATCACGCCGGGAAGCTCCGCCAGCGCCTGCACCGCCGGATCGGGACGACGGCCGACGATGGCGAACCGGGCATCCGGCCGGCTCGCGCGGATGAGGGGCATGACGTCACGCGCGAACCCCGCCACCGCCTCGACATTGGGACGATAATCCATCTGGCCGGTGAATATGATCAACGGACCGGCAAGATCGGGGCGCTGATGGTCGCGTGACGGATCGAAATAGGCGAGATCCACGCCGTTGCAGAGCGGCTGGATCCGATCATCGGCCAGCCCCGCGCGGTTTCGAAACAGAGCAGCCTCGGCATCGCTGACGAACAAGCCCAGATCGGCACGATGCGCGACCGACCGTTCATAAGCCGACAGCAGCCGCCCCTCGCGCGCATAGATGAAACGCATCAGCGGATTGCCGTCACGCGCATAGCTTTCGAACTTCGCCGAATCGACATCGACGAAATCCATGACGAAGCGGATGCCGTCCTTCAGATCGGGCACGAACTGTGCCATCTGCACCGAATAGGCCATGACGCAGTTGATCGGCCGGGCCTCGACCAGATCATGTACATGATCGCGCAACGCCGCATTGTCGAAAAGGCTCAGCAACAGCGGCCGCCCACCAGCGAATCCGGATATGGCCGCGGCGGCCTTCCCTTTCCGGCGCGGTTCGATGCGGCATGATGCGAGCGCAAGCCCCGCAGGCGGCGGCACCGCCGCCTCGGCATCGTCATCGGCGAGGCAGGCGAGATGAACCGGCGCCAGCCGGGTCAGCCGTTCGAGCAGATGCCAGGACCGGATCTTGTCCCCCCGATCGGGCGGCCAGGGGGGGCGGTGCGACAGGAACAGAATCTCTCCCGTCATCCAAGCCCCCTGGAAATGAACGGGCCGATCAGGTTCGCGACCGGCAGGGGCAGTTTCTGCCACGCCGCGATCTTCAGGCGATATTTGGGATTGAGCGGATTGATCTCGCGCGGCGTGGCGCCATCGGCGATACGCATGGCATAGCTGAGTGGCCGGGGCTCGAATCCCCAATTCTTCTTGAAGGTGAAGGCGCCGGTGCCCGGCTTCGATCGTCCGAAGTCGAAATGCGAACAGCCGCGTGCACGCGCATGTTTCATCAGCTCGTAATACATGCGGTCATTGGCGCGCCATGTTCGCGCCGCATGCGTGCCGCCCCCCCAATAAGGCATGACGACACCCCCATGATAGAGCGACAGCACGGCCGCCACCGGCACGCCCTGCTGCCGCACGACCAATATGTCCGCATCTTCACCGAAACTGTCGAGCACCGCATCGAACAGCGCGCGCGGAAAGACCGGCGTGCCCAGGTTGCGGACACTCTCGGCATAGACCGCATAATGCGCCGCGCGCTCCGCCGCCCCTCGCCCGACCGCCACGTCCAGGTCGAAACCGAGCGACCGGCGAACCTCGGCGCGCTGCTTGCGGGGAATGGCAAGGAGATCGGCTTCATCGCTTTGCCCGAGCGGACGCGAGAAATTGGCGTAGCGATCGTCGATCACCTGCCAGTCCGGGCTTTCGGGCACGGGACCGCGCAGTTCGACGCTCGGCACACCCAGAGCTTGCGCCATCGACCATGACGCGTCGACCAGTGCGCGGCCTGCGCGTTCGTCATCGGCGAGCGGCCCGCCACGAACAGCGAAACCGTTGGAGATCAAGGCGCGGCCGAACAGGCGCGATCGCAACTCGGTCAGCGGTAACACGCCCGAAATCACACCCGTTCCGCTTTCCGCGATCAGGCAATGCGCGCGCTGGCGGCATCCCTTCGCGACCGCCCTGCCCCAGGCGGTGAGGTGAAAGGGCGAGCCATCGGGATGCGCTTGAACATAGGCGTCGATGCGCGCCAAGTCCTGAACGTCCGAGAAATCGACCGATCGGATGTTCGTCGCTGCGAGTGAGAATGGCGCGTTCATGCCGCGCGCTTCGCTTCGGCGGCGGCGACGGCATCGGTCCGCCCCCAGGGAAACTCGCCGATCAGCCGCTCCAGCTTGCCTTCCATCGCGGCAAGGTTGGTATAATGGCGCAGCTTGGATCGCAGCGGCGCATCGGCGACGCGCGGCTGGCCCGGATCCATGTCCCATGGATGGAAATAGAAGATGGCGGGCCGCTGTTCACCGGCGAAGACGCGGCCGATCGCCCAGCGCGTGAGCGCATAGGGCAGAACGCGGAAGAAGCCGCCGCCCAATGCCAATCGCCGCGCGCCGATCTCCGCGGTGGTGACGGGCAGTTCGATCAATGGACTGTCCGCGACCGGCCGAAAAGCGAAGCGCGGCGCTTCGGGCCAGCCATAGTGATCGTGACGCAAGGGTGCGACGCTCGACGAATAGGCATAGCCCTGTTCCGCCAGGATCGGATGTGCCCAGGGCGTGCGCTTGTCGATGGAGAAGCTCGGCGCGCGATAACCTGTCACCGCCTGGCCGCCGGCATCCTCCAGCGTCTTGCGCGTGCGATCGATATCGGCGCGGAACTGTTCGGCGGTCATCGTGAAGACGCGGATATGGTCCCAGCCATGGCTGGCCACCTCATGCCCCTGTTCGACGATGCGGCGGATCAGCGCCGGATAACGCTCCGCCACCCAGCCCAATGTGAAGAAGGTCGCCTTGACGCCGGTGCGCGCGAACAGCGCGAGCACCGCGTCGCTGTTACGCTCGACGCGATGCTCAAGCCGGCTCCAGTCGTCGCGCGAGATGGTCGTCTCGAACGCGCCGACCTGGAACCAGTCCTCGATATCGACCGAAAGCGCATTGTTCATCTGTGGCTCCCTACGCGCGGCGAGCCTCAGGCGGCGCTTTCCCGGATCAGCGACAGATCGGGCGACTGGCGATCGGCCTCCGCCCAGTCAATCAGCAAAGTCAGCACGCGGCGGAGCGCCGTTTCCTGCTCCTCCAGCCGCGTCTCGAGCAAGGCGATCCGGGCCGAAAGCGATTCATCGACCGCAGCCGCGGCCTGCGACGCCGTCGGCACGGCGGCTGGCCGGCGCAGCGATTCGGTCGGGGTATCCCCCTCCATGTCCGCAATCACGGTAGCGACATCATCGGCTTCGATCGTGCCAAGCTGCTCGACCGCACCGTACAGCATCACCCGGCTCGCCAGCGCGTTCAGCCGGCGCGGCACGCCCTCGCTATGGCGATACATCTCGGCATAGGCCTGCGGCGTGAACTGCGGGTTGCCGGTCCAGCCGGCGAGCGACAGACGGTGGACGATATAAGGCTCGATCTCCTCGGCCTGCATAGGTTCGAGATGATGCGTCGCGATCACGCGCTGGCGCAATTGCTCCAGCCGCTCCGATCCGTTGAGCCGCGCGCGGAACTCGGGCTGCCCCAGCAGAAAGATCTGGAGCAGTGCCTGCCCCTCGATCTGGAAGTTGGAAAGCATGCGCAGCTCTTCGAGAGCAGAGACCGTCAGGTTCTGCGCCTCGTCGACGATCAGCAGCGTCCGCTTGCCTTCCTGCGCCTGGCCGACCAGGAAGCGCTCGATCCGTTCCAGGATCTGCGCCTTTTCCAGCCCGTCGCTCGAAAGCCCCATCGCCTGCGCGGTCATGCGCAGCATGTCGTCGCCTTCGATCTGGGTGGAGACGATCTTGATCGCGGTCAGCCGCGCCGCGTCGATCGTCGCCATCAGATGGCCGACCAGCGTGGTCTTGCCGCTGCCGATCTCGCCGGTGATGGCGATGAAGCCCTCTCCCTGCGCCAGGCCATAGCCGAGATAGGCCATCGCCTTGCGATGGGTGGCGCTGTCGAAATAGAAACGCGGGTCCGGCGTAAGCTGGAAAGGCCGGGCGTTCAGGCCGTAATAGTCGCTGTACATCGTCTCAGTCCGCCTTCCGTCAATATTGCAGCCGCATCGCCAGCCAGAGCGAGGCGATCAACGAGTCCTCGAACCCGTTCTGGTCGCTCGAATAAAGCTGGCCCGTCGCGCTCGCGCTCAGGTTGCGGCTGAAATTGTGGTAATAGGTGCCCATGACGCCGGTGCCGAGCACGCTCTCCGCATTGGGAATGCCGCTCTTGTAATAGTCGAGATAGGCGTTGAAATCCAAACCGGAGTGATCGGTCAGCGCATAACCGTAATAGGCCTGGGCGAACCAGCTCTCATCCTTCACCCCATCGAGCGAGAAGGCATTGCCGAAGCGCGGCGCGAAATATTTGCGCTGCGCATAGCCTAGCCCGAACCCGAGCGAGATCGGCCCACGCGCCGCCGTGTAGATGCCCGTGATCCCGCGATTGCGGAAATTGGCGGTGTTGATGGACTGGAACACATCGTCCAGGCATCCCCCCCCACCGCCGCCATTCGCGCCGAAGACGCAGCCGTTGAAGCCGCCACCGAAGCGGCTGCTCGCCACGTTGAAATTGGTCGGCAGGCGCGAGACATTGTCCTGAAGCAACCGGCCGAAGCTCTCGACGCCGTCATAGACGACCACCGAGACGCCCGATGCGGACGACATCTGATGCGTGAACGAGCCGAAGACGGTGGTGCCGCCATAGCGCCGCCCGGCGCGCGCCTCCAACTGCGTGCGCCGGCTTGGCCGCCACATCACGCCCGCGTCGTAGATCAGGCCATCCTGATCATAGGCGAGCTGACGCGGCGACGCGGGATCGGTGATGAAGCGCCCGTCGTTTCCGACCACCGGCGCGCCATTGGTGTCGCGCAGCGCGTCGCGCTGGCTGATCTCGATATCCTCATATCCGACGCCGCCGACCAGAGCGAGCGTGGGCGAGACCGGCACGGTCAGGTCGCCGCGGATGAACTTGCCCTCGAAGCGCTGGTCGAGCTGCCCGACATTCTCGCGCTCGAACGCGCCGCTGATCTGCCAGCCGACGGGCAATTCGCCGGGCCGCATACCGACATTGGCGGTCACGAAATGCGCGGTGGCATCATCATAGCCATCCAGCCGCTGCTGCCCGGTGGGCAGGCGCAGCGTCGTCACATCCTCGACCTTGGTGTAGCCGAAACGATAGGCCGCGCCGACATCGAGCGCACCCAGATTGGTAGCCAGCGTCGGCCCCGCATAGGCCGAATAGACCTGCGTCGTGTTGTTCGAGCTCGATCCGCCGACCTGCGGCGCGGCGCCGCGAATGTCGACGCGAGAGCGCGTGGCGATGCCGCCCGCTTCGAACGACAGCAGATTGGGCACGAGTTGCTGGCTGATGCGCGCCAAGCCGGTATGCGTCTCGTTGACGTCGATATTCCGATCGTAATCGAAGCGGCGGTCGTAACGATAGCTGATCTGCACTTCGGTGCGCGAATTGCGCACGCTCGCTTCGATGCCGACCGCCACATTGGTGTAGGTCAGCACGTCGCCGCCATTATTGAGGTCGGCCTCCACCACCTGGCCGATCTCGATATAGGGCGAAATGCGCTTCTCGGCCTGTGCGGGCGCGGCGATCGCACCCGAGGCGAGACATGCGACGACGATCAGGGCTTTCTGGTCAGCCCGCATGGTCAGTCTCCATATCCATAATAGGATCCGAAATTCCGCCCGCCCGACGCATAGGTCGTGGCGTTGAGCAGAAGCTGGATGTTTTCGCAGCCCGAAAGCAGGCCGATCGCATCTCGCAGTTCGGCTTCTCCGGTCTTGTCGGCCTTCACCACGACGAGCGTCTGCCCGACGGTGAGCGCCAGTACCGACGCCGGCGACGCTGCGAGCACCGGCGGCGAATCGAAAATGACGATGCGTGACGGATTGACGTCGAGCAGCCCCTGAAGCACCGCGCGGCCATGGGCGGCGGCGAGCAATTCGGTATCGCTGTGCGTGTGCCGGCCTGCCGGCAACACCGAAAGACCCGGAATGTCGGTGCGGATCACGCAGCTTTCGACCGACAATGCCGGATCGGCCAGCGCATCGAGCAGGCCGGGGCCGGGCTCGAGACCAAGCGTCGAAACGATCTCCGGCTTGGCGAAGTCTCCGTCGACCAGCAGGACTTCCAGATCCTTCTCCGCCGCCATCGACAGCGCCAGATTGAGCGCGCAGAAGGTCTTGCCGTCATTGGGCTGCGCCGAACAGACGAGGATCATCCGGCCGCGTGACAGCGGACGGCCGCTTTCGCCGCCCATCGCCTCGGTCAGCAACTGGCGCTTGACGATGCGGAACTCTTCGCTGAGCTCGCTCGCGGGCGCATCTGGCACGATCAATCCCGCCTCACGCAGCAATTCGCGATCGACCCGGCCGTAACGGCCCGTAAAGGCGCGCGGCGCCGATGGTGCGGCGGCCGTCCGTTCGGGCTGCACGACGGGACCGGTTTCGGGTGCCGCGGGGCTAGGCGGCGCGACCGCGACCGGCGCCTCCACCACAGCCACTGGCGCCACAGGCGCGACAACGGCGGGTGCCACAGGCGCGGCGACAGCCGGTGCAGCTTCGCTGACTGGCGCTGGAACCGGCTTGGCAACAAAACCCTTGGGCAGCACGGGTGCGGTCTGTTCGATCGCCTTGCGGAAATCGAACTGCTCGGACGCGCGTTCGAGCAGAGAACCACGTTTCCTGATCGGCGTATGTTCGTTCACCATAGCCTCCTCAGGCGACCATGCCGCGCTGGACGAACTCGACCAGGATCAGCAGCACGAAAGCGCCCGCCAATCCCGCCGTTCCGCCGGCGAACCATTTCATGCGCTTGCGTCGCTCGGCGCGCTGCGCGTCGGTCAGCATCTCCGTGATCGATCCCAGCACGGGCAGCCCGCTCGCCTTGGCGAGGCGTTCTGCGGTCGTGTAGGTCGTCTTGAGTTGCCCCAGGGCAAAGGCCGTACCAAGTCCGCCGCAAATGCCGACCACCAGCACCAGGGCCAGCAGCAGGATGCGATTGGGCGCCACCGGCACGCGCGGCTGCACGGGCGGGTCGATCACTTTGAAGCTGACGGCGTCGGTTTCGCTCTGCACCTGTCCGCGCAGCTTCACCTGTTCGCGATCGGCCAGCATCTTGTCATATTGCTGCTTCAGCACTTCATAGTCGCGGTTGATCCGCGCCTGTTCGGCGACGACGCCGGGATCGGCGTCCTGCCGGGCAAGAAGCTGGTTGATGTCGGACTGGATCTGGTTCTTGCGGGCGCTGAGCGCCGCGACGGTCGATTGCTTCTCCGCCTGCATCGCGCGCAGCGAGATATAGAGCGGATTGGCGGCATTGGCCCCGCCCCCGCCACCCACGCGCCGTTCGGCGGCGGCAGCGGCGCGCGCGGAACCGAGCTGATTCTGCAGCGCGACGACATCGGGATAGGCATCGGTCCAGCCGCGCGCGCGCGCATCGGCGAGTTGACCTTCGATCTGGGCTAGCCGCGTGGCGGCCGGCCCGGCCATGCCGGGCACGCCCGGCACCGCGGTGCTGGCGGCGGTGCCAGCGATCTGGGCATTGACCGTGGTCAGCGCACTCTGCGCGGACACCAGATCGGCCTCGATCCGCGAAATCTCGGCGCGCGATGCCTGAAGCCGCTCGGCCATCGATCCGGCGCCGGGCAACAGCCCCATGAACTGCTGTTCGAACGCCAAACGCTTCTGATCGGCATCCTGAAGCTGCTTTTCGCGTTCAGCGAGCTGCGCATCGAGAAATTTGAGTGACTGGCTGTTGACCGCGCGATCGCCCGCCAGATTCTCCTCGACGAAGATGTCGATCAGCTTCTGGACGATGTCGCGCGCCAGCTTGGCGTTCTGCGCGTCGGACATGTCGGGCTGCTTGGCGGTGGCGGTGATCTGGAACGTGCCTTCCTGCAGCGGATCGGCGACGACCTTGATGCTCTTCTGCAGGCCGCCGGCGCGCGCGGTGATCGCGGCGTCGTTGGTCGCCTTCAGGCTCAGATCAGTCCCGCGCACGACCTTTTCGAGATTGACGGTCGACGTCAGCGTGCCGCGAACGCGATCGATATCCTTTTGCCGCTGAACCGCCTCGATCCCGCCGGCGTCGGGCAGGATCGACCGCATCTGCACGAACACGCGCGCCTGCGATTCATAGCTGTTGGGGATCATCGCGATGATCAGCCAGCCGACCAGGCAGATCGCCCAGGCGACGGCGAGCACGATCCAGCGACGATGCCACACGCCGTGCAGCAGGATCCGCAATTCCTCGAAAAGGCCGTTCATGAGTGTCTATCGTCCCCCTGGAGGCCGCGGTCAGAACGCGCTTTCCGGAATGATGATGACGTCGCCGGGTTCGAGGCGGACGTTGGCGGACGCATCCCCCTGCTTGAGCAGGCGGCTGATCTTGAGCTGATATTCGCGCTGCTTGCCCGTCGCCTTGTCGAAGCGGACGAGGCGCGCGCGATTGCCGGCGGCGAATTCGGAGAGGCCGCCGACCGCGATCATCGCGTCGAGCAGCGTCATATTGGCGCGATAAGGCAAGGAAGCGGGCTTTTCGGTCGCACCGACCACGCGGATCTGCTGCGAATAGGTGCCGGAGAAGTTGTCGACGATGACCGAGACCAGCGGATCCTTGATATATTCGCCGAGCTGGATCTTCAGATCCTGCGCCAGCATCGCCGGCGTCTTGCCGACGGCGGGCATGTCGGCGATCAGCGGCGTGGTGATGCGGCCATCGGGGCGAACCTGGACCTTGGCCCCGAGTTCGGGGTTGCGCCAGACGAAGATGGTGAGCTGGTCGAGCGGGCCGATGATATAATCCTCACCCGGCCCTTCCTGCATCGAAACAAAGGCGGCGGGCGGAAGCTGACCGCCGCCGGATGGGCCACTGGCGCATCCGGACAGCGAAAGCGCGGCCATGCCAGCGCCCAGCATCAGCTTGGAGATCCTGCCCGAACCACGCATCATCTTCACCTTTTCGCCCATTCCGGGCCATTTCCACCGCGCCCGTCGGCGCGCATGGAGTGGTCCGAAGATGCGATGGCTTGTGCCGGAAAAAGGTGAAAATTCTGTTAGGATCGATGGTTAATCGGCGCGATGACGTCAGTTGCCGAGCAGAATTTCCCTTGCGGGACCGTGGCCTAGGAAGCCCGAGGGGCTTGCGCTGGCACCATAGGCGCCGGCCATGAACACCGCGATGATGTCACCGACATCGGCGCGCGGCAATCCCGTTTGATTGCCCAGAACGTCGAGCGGCGTGCAAAGACAGCCGACCACAGTCGCGCTTTCCTCAACCTCTGCGCCGAACCGCGTGGCGACGGCCAGCGGATAGTTGCGCCGCACCACAGTGCCGAAATTGCCGCTGGCGGCGAGTTGATGATGCAGGCCGCCATCGGTGACCAGGAAGGTCTCGCCATGGCTTTGCTTGCGATCGATCACGCGCGCGAGATAGACGCCGCATTCGCCGACCAGCCAGCGGCCGAGCTCGATCGCGAAATCCGTATTCGCCAACGCCGCGGGCCGCAATTCCAGCGTCTCGGCCAGCGCCGCGCCGATGCGCCCGATATCGAGCGGCACCTCATTGGGGAAATAGGGAATGCCGAACCCGCCGCCGAGATTGACGTGCGGCGGGGGCATGCCCGCCTCTTCCGCCAGCCGCGCGGCGAGCGCCACGGTGGCGGCCTGGGTTTCGATCAGCGCTTCGGGATCGAGCGCCTGCGACCCGCTATAGATATGGAAGCCGCGCCATTGGGCGCCACGATCCGCGATCCTTCGGACAAGTGCGGGCACGCGCGCGGCATCGATGCCGAATGCGGTCGGGCGCCCGCCCATGCGCATGCCCGATCCCTTGAGTTCGAAATCGGGATTGACGCGCACCGCCAATCTCGGCGGCGCGCCAATGCGGTCACCAATCGCGAAGGCACGCTCCGCCTCCCCCTCGGATTCGCAATTGAGCGTGACGCCGGCACCGATCGCGGCCTCGATCTCCTCATCTCGCTTGCCCGGCCCGGCGAAGGACATATGTCCGGCCACCGCGCCGGCGGACAGGGCGAGGCGCATCTCGCCGACCGAGGCGACATCGATCCCGTCGACGATCCCGGTCATCGCTGCCAGCAGCGGCGGATAGGGATTGGCCTTCATCGCATAATGCAGAGACAGCGCCGGCGGCATCGCGGCGCGCAACGCGTCGAAGCGCCGCCGCACGATGCCGAGATCATAGACGAACAGCGGCGTACTCCCCGCCTGTTCGACGATATCGGTGACGCGGCGGCCGGCGATCAGCAATTCGCCATCCTCGCCGGTGAGATCGGCGGGAACCTGACCCATCGGCTTCATGCGCCATGCTCCTTGCGAATGGCGGCACGATCGAGCTTCCCATTCGGATTGCGCGGCAATTCCTCGCGCAGCAGGATATCACGCGGCTGCATATAGCCGGGCAATTCGGCCTTGAGCCAGGATCGCAACCGTTCCTCCGCCTCATCGCCGAAGGGCCGGACGATCAGCAGGATCGCCTGCCCCAGTCGCTCATCGGGCACGCCCAGCGCGACCGCTTCCATCGCGGCACCGCTCGATATCGCGGCTTCCTCCACTTCGGTCGGGCTGATCCGGTTGCCGGCCGACTTGATCATCTCATCCGCGCGGGCGACGAAGCTGAGCAGTCCGTTGACGTCACGCACGACGCGATCGCCCGAAAACACGGCGGTTCCGCCCATTTCCGACTCGGCCGGCGCCGGCTTGTAGCGTTCGGCGGTGCGTTCGGGATCGCGCCAATAGCCTTGCGCCACCAACGGGCCGGCATGGACGAGTTCGCCCGGCTCCCCGTCGTCGGTGATGCTGCCATCCGGACGGACGACGAGGATCTCGGCGAACGGGATCGCCTTGCCCATCGATCCCGGATGCGAATCGACCAATGCGGGATCGAGATAGGTGGAACGGAACGCCTCGGTCAGCCCGTACATCAGATAGAGATCGGCATTGGAGAACAGCGCCTGCAATTTCCTGACCAGCGGCACCGGCACCGCACCGCCCGAATTGGTGAGACGCCGAAGCAGTTGCGGCACGCCTTCGGGCCAGGACGTTTCGGCGAGTTGAACCCAGAGCGGCGGTACCCCTGCCAGCGTCGTCACGCCGTGTTTCCCGATCGCCTTGATGACGTCACGCGGCGTCAGATAATCGAGCGGGATCGCCGATCCGCCCGCCGCCCAGGTGCTGAAAAGCTGATTCTGGCCGTAATCGAAGCTGAAGGGCAGGACGCACAATGTGCGGTCCGCCGGCGCCAGCTTCAGATAATGCGCGACGCTGATCGCGCCCAGCCAGAGATTGGCGTGGCTGAGCACAACCCCCTTGGGGCGGCCGGTAGAGCCCGAGGTATAGAGGATCTCGACGACATCCGATGGGTCCGCGGAGGATGGCGGCAGCGCATCGTCGGCGAAGATCGCGTCCTCGTCGGTTTCCACCGGGCAATTCACATCGCCGCCCTGCAGGCTCGCCGCCCGGCTCTCGTTGGTGATCAACAGCCTGGCGCCGCAATCCGCCATGATGTGCGAGATCTGCGCGCGCTTCAGCAGCGGATTGAGCGGTACATAGATCAGCCCGGCGCGGGCGGCCGCGAGCGGCATGATGCAGGCGAGCCGGGTCTTGGCCAGCCAGGCGGCGACACGATCGCCGGGGACAAGCCCGCGTGCGCGCAGCCCGGCGGCGGCGCGACCGACCAGCGCATCGAGCGCCAGATAGTCGAGCGTCCCGGAACGAAGCACGAGCGCGGGCGCATGGGCATCGCCTTTGGCGAGAATATGGTCTAGCGGCTGTGGTACGGGATCGGGCTGCAGCACTGTTGCTCCGCATTTTCTGTCGTGTTCCAGAGGGACATAGCGCATTGTGGGTTAAGGGCGAGTATTTCGACGATTTCGACGCCGTGGAGGCGGCAGCACGCGGATCGCTGGATCGCGCGGCGCAGCCCGCCTTGTTCGACCGGCTCGAATGGTTCCGCAGGATATGGGCGCATTGCCCGCCCGGAGTCCGCCCGCTCGTCGTCCGCGCGGTCAGCGAGAAGGCGCAGGCCTGGCTGTTCCTGGCGCGCACCGAATCGGGCGGGCTGACGGGGCTGGCGAGCTGGTATACCCTCGCCTTCCGGCCCGTTTTCACCGGCAATCCCAGCGAAGCGGTGAAATTGCGGCTGCTGATCGCGATCGCCGCCCGATTGAAGGCCCGGCGGCTTGGCGTCAGCCGGATCACGCTGCGGCCCGTGCCCCTCGAGGACGGCACCGCTGAATTGATCGCCCGCGCCTTTTCGAAGCGCGGCTGGGCGGCATCGCGCGCGCCCGCGACGGTCAACTGGATCGCCGACCTGACCGACAAGGATTTCCCCACCTATTGGGCCGAACGCCCTGGGCAGGTGCGCAGCACCGTACAGCGAAAAGGCAAGAAGGGGATCGTCTCTGTCGAGATCCTCGACCGGTTCGAAGACCGCGCCTGGGCCGCCTATGAGGAAATCTACGCGCAAAGCTGGAAAGGCGACGAAGGTTCGCCCGAGTTCCTGCGCGCCATGGCCGAAGCGGAAGGGACAGCGGGCACGCTTCGCATGGGGATCGCCTATATCGAAGACCGTGCCGTCGCGGCGCAGCTCTGGACCGTCGAGAACGGCACCGCGATCATCCACAAGCTCGCCTATGTAGAGGACGCCGCCGAACACTCGCCCGGCTCGCTGCTGAGCGCCGCGCTGTTCCAGCACGTCATCGACGGCGGCATCGCCACGATCGATTACGGGACCGGCAATGACCGCTACAAGGCGGACTGGATGGACCGGTCACGCCCGCTGGAGCAGATCGACCTTCACAATCTCCGTACCTTGCGCGGACTGGCGGGTGCAGCGAAGGCCAGGCTCGCTCGGCTTGTCCGGCGCGGCTCGGTTGATTAGAGCGCCGTGCGGAAAAGTGGGAACCGGTTTTCCGCAAAAGCGACGCGGCAATAAATAATTACAGAATGCTGCGCGTTCACATTTCGCGCAGCACGCTATAGGCGCAACCGACACTCTAGAAACGGGAAATTCACGTGGGGTCTGGAGAAGCTGACGAAATCGACGCGGCGATCCGCGGCGTTCTGCACGATATTCTGGGGATCAGCCATGAACGGCTGGCGGGATTCACCGATTCGACGCCGCTGTTCGGCGCGCTGCCCGAACTCGATTCGATGGCGGTGGCGGGGCTGTTGACCGAGATCGAGGACCGGCTGGGCGTGATCATCGACGATGACGAGGTCGATGGCGAGATGCTCGAAAGCTTCGGCAATCTGGTCGCCTTCGCGCGCGAAAAGGCGCTTGGGTGAGCGACCTGCCTGCCGCCTGGCGCAGCTATGAATGGCGCGGCGGGCGGGAGCGGATCGCCGAGATCGGGGCGAATGGCCCAGTCATCCTGTTTCTCGCGCCCTTTTTCGAGGAAGCGAACCGGACCCGGCATCTGCTGATCGAGACGATGCGCGCGCTCGGCCGGCAGGGTTATCGCTGCGTGCTGCCCGATATGCCCGGCACGCTGGAAAGCCTGACACCCCTCGATTCGCTCGATTGGCACGACTGGACAGGCGCCGCCGCCGCCGCGGCGGCCGTGACGGGCGCCGCTCACGCCGTATCGTTTCGCGGCGGCGCGCTGCTCGATGGCGCGGTCGACGTCGAAACCCGGTGGCGCATGGCGCCTGCGGAGGGATCGGCACTGTTGCGCGATCTGGTGCGCATCCGCCTGGCTGCCGACCGCGAGGACGGCGGCGCGGCGACCGCCGCCGAAGTCGAGGCACAGGCGCTTTCCGCGCCGTTCGAGGTCGCCGGATATCGCATCGCACCGGGCTTCATCCGCGCGCTGAAAGCCGCAACGACCACCGATTCCGCGCCGCTGCGCGTGGCGCGTCTCTCGACCGATGCCCAGCCAGCCGACATCAAACTGCCCGGCCAGCCGCTCTGGCGGCGCAGCGAACCGGAACATGATCCCGTTCTTTCAGAGTCGATTGCGGCGGACATCGCAGACTGGATCAAAACATGCGCCAATGGCTGAATCTGTCCTGCCAGGGCGTACAGTTGGCGGCCGCGCTGGATGAGGCGCCAGCCCGAAGCGGATTGCTGATCGTTTCCGGCGGGAACGAAACGCTGAGCGGATCGCACGGCAATATGTCCGCCCTCGCCGCGCGGATCGCCGCCGCCGGCCATCCGGTCTTTCGTTACGATCGGCGTGGTGTTGGCGATGCGGCCGGCGAGAATGGCGGTTTCGAAACCGGGGGCGCGGATCTGGCCGCCGCCGTCGCCGCCTTCCGCGCCGCTGCGCCGCACATGTCGCGGCTGGTGGGTTTCGGCAATTGCGACGGGGCCAGCACGCTCGCGCTGTTCGGCGCGGATCTGGGTATCGATGCCTTTGTCCTCGCCAATCCCTGGGTGATCGAGACTCTCGGCGAAATGCCGCCTGCCGCCGCGATCAAGGCCCGCTATCGCGAAAAACTGCTCGATCCGCGCGAATGGCTGCGGCTGCTGCGCGGCGGCGTCAACATCGCCAAAGTCTTCAAGGGGCTTCGCGCGGTCGCCGCCAAGGCGCCATCGGGCGGACTGGCCGAACGGATGCGAACCGCGATCGCGGCCGCCCCCCGCCCCATCCGGATCGTTCTTGCCCGGCGAGACGCCACCGCCCTCGCCTTCGCCGATGCCTGGGGCAATCACAGCGCGGCTCATGTGACGATCGTCGAGATCGACAGCAATTCGCACAGCTTCGCGAAAGCCACGGATGCCGAGGCATTGACGAATACCCTGCTGGACGCGCTGTCCGGAAGTTGAGGCCTTCTCGCCCGCTCAGGTGATCGCCGGAAAACAGGCGGAGGCCCGCAATTGACGCGGAACACCGGGGAACAACAGGGCGACCACGGTTCGATAGGGCAGATTGATATCCACGCGGCGCATGCCGGCCACCGCATTGCACGTCTGGTTCACGCTGGGCGTGATCGTCGCGGCGGTCAGCGACACCCCCCAGTCACGGCCGCGCGATCGCGCATATTGGATGATCTGGGCGTTGCTGGCGCACTCGCTTTTGCCCACTGCCATGCAGCGCGCGGTATTCACCGCCACTTCCTGGATCGCCTGCCGGGTCCATTCCATCCGGCCGCCCTCGATCAGCAGCATGATGAAGGCGAACAGCACCGGCGCCACCAGCGCGAATTCCACCGCGCTCGCGCCCCGTCTGTCGGCGAACACCGCGCGCCCAAGTCGACGCACGATCATTGCAGCCGCACCGTCACCGCACGGCTGACCCTGTCGCCTTCGAGGAAGCTGCCCGGAACGACGGACGCCGAATAGGATCGGCTGGCCTGAACCGTCAGGTAGAATCCCGGCTTGGAGCCATTGCCGCACGATCCGGCACAACTCGTGCTCGAATAGGTCGAGACTCCCGTAACGCATGCACATTGCCGGTCGGCCTTGCGCGCACCGCACGAAGCGGCCCCACCATTGCAGACAACCGAAGCCGTCACACCGCTGCCGGAAGCCGCGACATAGGCGGTCAACGGCGCGGTATCGATCACATCCTGATCGCGCATGTTGAACGCCAGGATCGATGCCTGCTGCACCGTTGCCGCAAGCCGGCTCCCCGTCAGCAGATAGACGCCGAAATCCAGCACGGGCACCAGTGCGAGGAAAATCAGCGTGGACCAGAGTGCGAACTCGACCGCGGCAACACCCCGCCGGTCACGCCCCAGCCCCTTTCCATTCAGCCTCCGCCTCATTGGACCAGCCGGATCGTCGTCACGCCGTTGCTCCCGCTGCCCATGGAGTCGCAATAGGTCGCGGCGGATGGGCCGCTGGCGATCGTGATCGTCCGGGCCGCGACCATGAAACAACGGCCGGTCGCGCTGACCCCGCCCGTCATGTCGAGATCCGAATTGGGCAGGTGCAGCATGCCGCCGAACTGGTTCTGCGAACCGCCGGCCAGGCGCGTGGCCGCACTGCTGGTGGTTGCGAACAGCAGGTCCGGTATGCCCCATTGCGATGTGGTCGGGGCGGTCAGCATCACATTGGTCCCACCAGCCATGTTGAGCGTTCCCGCCAGGATGAAGGAGACGTTGCTGCCGGTGATCTTGCCGCCGGTATTGTTCGTGAACGAGCCGTTGATCGTATAGGTGCCCGCGCCGAAGGTCGAACTGCCCTGAAGCGAGAGATTGCCGTTGATCAGGTGGTTCGCGGTCGCTCCGAAGGTGATGCCGCTGCCGCCGCTCGTGGTGATCGAACCATTTGCACTGAAGGTTCCATCCCCAAAGACAAGCGTGCTGCCGCCGGACAGGTTGATCGCGGTTCCGGATCCGTTGCGGCCGATCGCGTAATTGCCGGCTCCCACCGTCATCGAACTGCCGCCGCCATCGATCAGGATGGCGCCGTTGACGTCCAGATCGCCCGCGCCGATCTGCGCTTTCGATCCGCCGCTGAGCGTGATCTGCCCGATATGATGCCGCCCCGCGCCGATCGTCATCGACGTGCCGCCACCCAGGGTGATCGGCGCCTTGATCGAAACCGGACCGTCACCGATGATCAGCTTGCCGCCGCCGCCCACGGTAACACCAGCCGAAACGGTAACGGTGGACGGCCCCTCGATCTTCAATGTCAGGCTTTGCGTATTGAGATTGCGGATATTGTAGGTCCCTGCCGGAAAGGTCCATGTGCCATTCACGAGCGATGCACTGCGCCCCTGGAAGGTCATGGTCGTCGGATAATAGCCGAGCGTCAGATCCTCGCCCGTCGGCACGCTCGGCACTTGAGGCTCGGTGAAATTGCCAAGTTTCGCCTGGGCCGCAGCGATCGCGGTGCTGCCCGCCATCGGATCCGGTGTGCTGTTCGATTGGGTTTTCTGCGATCCCGTGATGGTGCTGCCCGCCTGCACGGTCGCGCCGTTGCCTGACGTCACCGTGTCGGCGGTGATGATGCTGCCGCCGGAAACCGTCGTCGCCTTCGAAGCGCTCGTGGCCTTGGCGGTGATCCCGGATCCGCCGGTCACGGCAATGGCGGCGTTCGAATTGATGCCGCAATTCGGTGCATTGATGCGGGTTCCCCCCGAAAGCTGGATCCCCGTTCCGCTTGGCAGGAGGGCGATGAAACAGGCGGGAGTCGTGCTCGCGCTGAGCGGCGCCACGGCTTCGGACAACACCGTGTAACTCAGACCGGTCGAAAATATCCGGGCGAAGTAGAGCGGAATGTTCCGGCGAACGACAACGCGAACCGCAGCATCAACATCCGCGCTGTAATTGCTCACCTGGGTGACGGTCACGGCCGATGTCGCGATACCGTTGGCGTTGGCGACGCTGTTCGCGGTCGGGGTGAGTATCGCGTCCTGCTTGTTGTGCGAGAATGCGACGGCAGCCGCCAGAGCGGCGCTGTCCGCGACCGCCTGGGTCGTCACCTTGGCCTGATAACCTTGCCCCAGTTCGATCGAGAGCGCGGCAATGCCGATGACCGACACCAGTGACAACGCCCCGATGACCGAGACGCCACCATGTCGGTCGCGTAACAAATTGTTGAATCTGAGCATCATGACCCGATCGGTGTGATGCTTAAAACTTAACGAAATTTGTGCGTTGCACAAATTACACGTCAAAATGACCGGACAGGAAACATTTCTTTACAGTTTCGCCGGGGGGCGGCCGCCGCACAACGTGAGCGCCCCGGGGCGGAGCAA
>NZ_JAINVV010000001.1 GCF_019880585.1 Sphingomonas colocasiae | reverse complement strand
CTACAACCCCCCCCTACCAAAATTTTTTCGCCCCGGGCCCCCCCCCCCCCCCCCCCCCCCCCCCCCCCCCCCCCGGCGATATCCATATTTTTTATCGCGATCCCGACCTTTTCAATGCATCCGCCGAACCGCCAGCGCTTCAGGCGACTTCAAGTTCGAAATCGGCTTCGGCCAGGAATTTTTCGGCATCGAGGGCGGCCATGCAGCCCATGCCGGCTGCCGTCACAGCCTGGCGATAGATCTTGTCGGTGACATCGCCGGCTGCGAACACGCCGGGAACCGCGGTGCGACTGGTGCCCTTCTCGACCAGCAGATAACCCTCGTCGAGTTCGAGTTTGCCCTCGAACAATTCGGTGGCCGGTTTGTGGCCGATCGCGACGAAGGCGCCGTCGGTCTCGATATGGCTCTTCTCGCCGGTCACGGTGTCGATCAGATCGACGCCGACCAGCCCTTCGGGATTGCCCCCGCCCACGAAACGCTCGACATTCTTGTTCCAAAGCACCTTGATATTGGGATGCGCGAACAGCCGCTGCTGAAGGATCTTCTCCGCGCGCAGGCTGTCGCGGCGATGGATCAACGTCACGTCATGGCTGTGATTGGTCAGATACAGCGCTTCCTCGACAGCGGTGTTGCCGCCGCCGATCACGACCACCTTCTTGCCGCGATAGAAAAACCCGTCGCAGGTGGCACAGGCCGAAACACCCTTGCCCTGCAGCAGATGCTCGCTTTCAAGCCCCAGCCACTTGGCCTGAGCGCCGGTCGCGATCACCAGCGTATCCGCGACATAGACCGCGCCGCCGTCGCCGTGCAGGCGGAACGGTCGCTCGGACAGGTCGACATCGACGATCTGGTCATAGACGAAATGGGTGCCGACATGCTCGGCCTGGGCCTGCATCTCCTCCATCAGCCACGGGCCCTGGATCACCTCGCGAAAGCCGGGATAATTCTCGACATCGGTGGTGATGGTGAGCTGACCGCCCGGCTGCATGCCCTGGACGACGATCGGCGACAGGCCGGCGCGCGCGCCATAGATCGCGGCGGAAAGCCCTGCCGGCCCCGAGCCGAGAATGAGCATGCGGGTGGAATGCGTTGCAGTCATATCTGAAGAGAATCCCCGATTGAACGGCTTCGGAGATAGGGATTGGGCGCCCGACTCGCAATAAGCCCTCCCATTCACATTACCGGACTCGCATCTTTCCCAGCATTCCCTGAAAACGATTGAATTACCGTCACTTAAGGATTCACATCATTTCAAGCGGAGGCCATTGGCCTGCTGCATTTCAGGAAGACGCGAGGCAAAGACGAATACGGATTTGCGCATGCATCAAAAAGGGCCGTCGCCCCGGCGAAGGCCGGCAACCAAATCACTCCAGGTCAATCTTCGATGGGGAGCAGGAGATTCCGGCCCTCGCCCGAGGACACGCAAAAACCATGTGAGGATATTCTCGCTATTGCGGGGATCGCCATCGAACCTTCAGAAACGGATGCTGGCGCCGATACGGATATCCCGGCCCGCCAGCGGCGCATAATCCGCCAGGAATGAACTGTGGCGGCGTGCTTCGACATCGAAGATGTTGTTGGCGGCCAGGCGCAGCGACAGGAAACCATCCGGCCCCTTGGGGCGCCATTCGATCCGGGCATTGGCCATCGTATAGCCCGGCGTCACGGTTTCGAACGCGGCGATGCGATCCTGTTTCGCGACGCGCTCCACCTCGATACGGCCGACAATCGGATCCGATTGATATTCCAGGCCGCCCAGCACACGGAAAGGCGGAATGAAAGGTGCCGGTCCCAGCCCGTCGATCTTCACGCGCACCAGGTCCATCACCGCATCGCCGACGATCTTGCCCGCGCCGAGTTCGGCAAGCGTCACATTCGCCTCCGCCTCGAAGCCATATTGGCGTGCGCCTGCCGAGGCGAAGGCATAAACGGGCAGATCATCTTCCAGGTCACCGGTCGGCGTCTGGTAGATGAAGTTCGAGAAATCGTTGTAATAGGCGGAGATTTCGATGTTCGCGCGACCGAAGCGCGCACGGATTAGGCCTTCGACACCATTGCTCTTTTCCTTGCCGAAGCCGGGATCGCCGACTTCGAACGCCTGGGTGGCAAGGTGCGGCCCGTTGGCGAACAGTTCCTCGGCCGTCGGTGCGCGTTCGCTATGCGTCAGGTTCACGCCCAGGCGTACGCCGTCGACGACCTCATACAGGCCGCCGATCGACGCGGTGAAGGTATCGAAACTGCGCTCGGCCTGCGGCGTACCGAGTTGGTCGCTCGCTTTGGCCTGCACCTTGCTATGTTCGTAACGGCCGCCGATCTCCGCGCGAAGACGTCCGAAATCGAAATTCTGCACGGTGAAGACGCCGGCTTGCTCGGTGCTGGTCGGCGGCAGGAACGCCTCTTCGCCGACGACGCGGAAATCACGCGTCACGACCTGCGCACCGAACGCCCCGCTCCACGCACCCTGACGGCGCTGCGAGAATTCCAGGCGCCCTTCGATCCCCTTGTTGTAGAAGCGGGTGGCGATATCACCGGTGTCCTCGATCTCGAAATGGCGATAGTCGCCATGGCCCGCGCGCAGACGGATCGCGTCGAGGAATCCGGATGCCGGGGTGATCTCCGCGCGCAGGTCGAAGCGATATTGGCGAACATCGAGTGTCGGCGCCTCCGCCTCGACATCGGGATCGAGCGAGAAGCGGATCGGTACGCCATAGCGATTGTCGAGGCGCGACGCCGAAATGCCGATATTGCCGCCGCTGCCGATATAGGCGACGCCGAAGGCCGCCTCGGTGGCCTTGGTAGCCGTATTGGGCAGTTTCCCCTTCAGGTCGGCGAGTTCGCGGATCTCGGCATTGGACGATGCGGCCGCTTCCTCACGCAAAGCGCGGCTGAGCAAATACCCCCCGGTGCGCAGATCATCGGATTTCGACCAGCTTCCATCGACATGCGCAACAAAGCCGCCACCCAGCGCCACATCACCCGCCGCTGCGGCACGGCGTTCCTCGGCCGCACTGCCATAATCGGCATCGGCGTGGACATGCACGCCTTCCTCGGGCACGCGGCGCGGAATGCGGTTGTCGACCACGCTCACCACGCCGCCGATCGCGGAAGATCCGTAAAGCAGCGCCGACGGCCCGCGCAGAACCTCGATCCGCTCCGCCGTCAGCGGATTGATCGACACGGCATGATCGACCGACGAGGACGAAGCATCGAAGCTGCCGATCCCGTCGATCAGCACGCGGATGCGATCGGCCTGAAGCCCGCGCAGGATCGGGCGCGATGCGGCGGGGCCGAAGGACGTAGCGGTCACACCGGGAAGCTTCGCGAGCGTATCGCCAAGACTGGTCGCCCGCGACGCCGCCAGGTCGCTTCCCGACAGAACCGACGTGCCGGACAGAAGATCGTCACGATTGCGCTGGAGCGCGGTGATGACGATCTCGGGCGCATCGGCATGATCGCCATGCTGCTGATCGTCGCCTTGGGCATGGGCGGGAACCGCTGTGGTGGCGAGCAGGATGGCGATGGCGGAAAGCGAGGTTTTCATGACGTCTCCTCAGGGATTCGCGCGCCCTCCTAATGTGACCATATATCATGTCAATCCCAAAAGGGACAAGGCTTCGTACCTTTCGGCGAACCGGCGGCCCTGATCGACGAACCGTTCGGAACGGGATCCAGATTCCGAGGCAGGTGGACTCAGCTGCCGGCTCGGGAACGACGGTCAACAATGGATATCCGGAGTCGATCCGGTTCAATCTGAACCGGATCCACTCCGGATCAGTAATGCTCGGCCAGATAGGTGGCGATCGCTTCGCCATCCTCCGCCGAGACCGGCGCGCCGTATACCTTGACCATCTTGGTCACCGCAGCGTCCCAGAAGGGTTTGCCCTTGCCACGCGGCTGGGTCTGCACATAATCGAGCGAATGGCAGGCGGCACACTGCGCGGCCACCAGGTCGGCCCCGGGCCCAGGCGGCAAGACCGCCTCCCGCTCTTCAGGCAGCGCGTAGGTCACCACTTTCGCGACGGCCGCCCCGGAAGCCAGCAGCGCCACCGCGCCTGCGATCAAGAGCATCCGCCTCATGCCGCCTTCACCTTCGTCCGTTCGACGACATTGCGCATATAGCCCGGCGGATTCCAGCGTGGTTCCATTGGCTGGGTCTCGCCGCCCAAGCTGGTCGCACGGACAAGCAGGACGTGCTCCCCCGCGGCCAGCGGCAGCAACGCCCGCCATTCGCGAAAGGCATAACGGCCCAGATCCTCACCGAGCACGGCCTTGTGCCAGCTCGCGCCGCCATCCGCCGAAACCGAGACTTCGGCGATGCCGCTGCCGCCGTCAAAGGCGATTCCCCTCAGCGCGAGATCGCGTCCAGCAGCCACGACCGCGCCATCCGCATGGCTGGTGATGAACGAGCGGACGTTGAACCGGCCGATCGGCACCGTCTTGTCGGGCTTGCCGCCCGGCGGCACGCAGGCGCAGTCATTGTCGGGAATGCGATAGGCGGTCTTCATCCAATAGCCGTCGAACGGCTGGTCGAGCACCATGATCTCGCTCAGATGCTTGACCCAATAGGTCCCGAAGCGGCCTGGCACCACCAGCCGCAAGGGGAAGCCGTTGAGGAACGGCAGATCCTCGCCGTTCATGCCCCAGGCCAGCATCACCTCGCCGTCGCGTGCATGGTCCAGGTCGAGAGCCTTGACGAAATCGGCGGTTTCCGGCGTCAGCGGATTGTCGAGCCCGTTGAAAGTCACCTGGACAGCACCGGGCTTGACGCCGGCGCGATCGAGCACCGTCTTGAGCGCGACGCCACGCCAGCGCGCGCACCCCATCGCGCCATTGCCGAGTTGGCCACCGCCGACGCGCGGCTCGACGAATCCCCGGCTGTTGCCCGAACACTGATTGACCGCGACGAGTTCGACGGTGTCCATGCGCTTGAGTTCGGCGAGCGACAGCGACAACGACGTGGCGACATGCCCCCCCACCGTCAGCCGATATGCATCGAGATCGATCTCCAGCGGAATATCGGCGAGATGATAGCGCACGAAGAAAGCGTCGTTCGGCGTGATCGCGCCTTCACCGAATACGGAGAATGGGGTTTCCAGTTGCGGCGGACGTGCAGTCAGTCCGATCATCGGGCGCTTGCCGGGATAGGTGACGAGCGGACGTTCACCATTGTCGAAATTCAGGGTCACGGTATCCGCCGCCCAAGACGGATTTCGCGCATATGCCGCAACGAGCGCGCCTGCCGCTCCCAACATGAGTTGTCGCCGTTCCAGCATCATCGTCCCTTGATATCGATCCGCATTTGATAACCGCCCGAGAGCGGGATCGCTAGCGCCGGCGTCCCTGATGCCGGATATTCGCCGGGCGACCGCGACGCTTGATCACGCGCGGCGGGCCTTTGGGCGGAAGCGCGCCCTTCCCCTCCGGCAGCTCGAAGCGCAGCGCGCCGTTGACGGGATTGGCCTCCGCCAGCCTCAGCTTGAGCCGCATGCCTGACGAATAGACGGTTTCGCTGTCCTCGCCGGTCAGGCTGTGCGTCGCCTCGTCATAGCGGAAATATTCGCCGCCCAGATCGCGAACGGGCACCAGACCGTCCCCTCCCAGTCCCTCCACCGTCGCGAAGAAACCGAAATTCTGGACGCCGGTGATCCGCACATCGAGTATCTCGCCCACCTTCTCGCTCAGATAGGCGGCGACATAGCGATCGACGGTATCGCGTTCCGCTTCCATCGCACGGCGTTCGAGCAGGCTGATATGTTCGCCCGTCCGCTCCATCGTCGCCGCCTCGTCGCCGCTGAGCGCCCCCTCGCCCAGCCCATAGGCCGCGACCAGCGCGCGATGGACGACAAGATCGGAATAGCGGCGGATGGGTGAGGTGAAATGCGCATAGCTGCCCAGCGCCAGCCCGAAATGCCCATGGTTCGCGGGCGCATAATAGGCCTGGGTCTGGGTGCGCAGGATCTGCTCCATCACCTGCGGCTTGTGATCGGAATCGCCGAGGCGGCGGATCACATGGTTGAAAGTGTCGGGACGGATGACCTGGCCCAGCGCGAATTCGAGCCCGAAGGTCTTCAGATATTCCTTGAGCGCCACCAGCTTCTCGCGCGCCGGCGGCTCATGGACGCGATACATGACCGGCGCCTTCTTCGCTTCGAGCGCCTTGGCGGCCGCCACATTGGCGGCGATCATATAATCCTCGATCAGCTTGTGCGCATCGAGCCGCTCGCGCGGCGCGACGGAGAGGATGCGTCCCTTCTCGTCCAGGGCGATCCTGCGCTCGGGCAGGTCGAGATCGAGCGGCGCACGTTTCTCGCGCGCGGCGTACAGCGTTTTCCAGCAGGCCCACAGCGGCAGCAACGCATCCCTGACCAATTCCGGGCTCACGCCATGCGTCGCCAGATCGGCGGGATCGAGGCTGCACGGCGACGATGCCGGCTCGCCCCTTTCTTCCGCGACGGCATCGATCGCCGCCTGGGCATTCTCGTAAGGAATGTTCGCCGCCAGCCGGACGACCGCGCGCGTGAAACGCCAGCCCTTGATCTCACCCTGTTTCGAGATCGTCAGGTGGCAGGCCATGGCGGCGCGATCTTCGCCCGCCTTGAGCGAACAGACGTCCGCCGAAAGGATCTCCGGCAGCATCGGCACCACCCGATCGGGGAAATAGACGCTGTTGCCGCGCCGCTTCGCCTCGCGATCGAGCGCCGAACCGGGGCGCACATAGAAGCTGACATCGGCGATCGCGACGATCGCCTTCCACCCGCCCGGATTTTTCGGATCATCGTCGGGTGCGGCCCAGACCGCATCGTCATGGTCGCGCGCGTCCGCCGGATCGATCGCGACGATCGGCAGGTGGCGGAGATCCTCGCGCCCCTTGCCGAGATCGAGCCTGGCGACGCGCTTCGCCTCCTCAAGCACTTCATCGCCGAAGATGTGCGGAATGCCTAGCTTGTGGATCGCGATCAGCGAAAAGCTGCGCGGTTCGAAGGGATCTCCCAGCCTTTGGGTTACGCGCGCGGTGATCCGTGGCGGCCGCCCGGTCTTTTCCGCAAGCACAAGATCGCCGGCCTCCGCATCGCCCGCATCGGACACGGGCATGTCGCGCCGTTCCTTCTTGTCGAGCCCCTTGAGCCACAATCGGCCGCCCTCTTCATGGAGCACGCCCATCATCAGTTCGGAGCCCCTGGCGAGCTGTTTCAGCGGATGCGCGATCCAGCCCTTGCCCGCTTCCTCGGTACGCGCGAGCACGCGGTCCCCCACGCCGAGTGCGCCCTTGCGGCTCTTTTCCTTGATCCGCAGCCTGGGTTCCGGCCCTTCGGCCTCCCAGCGCTCGGGCACGGCCCAGGCCTGCCCGTCATCGTCGACATCGACGACACGGAGCACCGTCACCTTGGGCACGCCGCCCATCTTGTGAAAAGCGCGGCCGGGTGCGCTGTCGATCAGACCTTCATCGCCCATATCCTTGAGCAAAGCCTTGAGCAGGATCTTTTCCTGCCCCTTCAGCCCGAAAGCCTTGGCGATCTCGCGCTTGCCGGCGGGCTGGGACGAGTCGGTGATGAATTTGAGAATCTGTTCGCGGCTTGGAAGGCCGCCATGGTTTTTTTGTTTTTTCATGGCCCAGAGATAGAGAGTGCAAGACGCAGCGTCACCCCGTCACATGCGGCCGGATTGAAAAATGGAACTTATGACAGCGCTGCCAGAAACATGCTTCCGTCTGTGGGCCAGCCCGCTATGCTAGAGCCGATGACCTTGGATCTTCTGATCATCGGCGGCGGGATCAACGGCTGCGCGATCGCACGCGAAGCCGCGCTCAACGGCCTGTCCGTCCTGCTCGTCGAGAAGGACGATCTGGCCGCCCATACCTCGTCCGCTTCGACCAAGCTGATCCATGGCGGACTGCGTTACCTGGAATATTACGAATTCCGACTGGTCCGCGAGGCGCTGAAGGAACGCGAGCTGCTGTTGAAGGCGGCGCCCCACATCATCCGGCCGATGCATTTCGTGCTGCCGCACGAGAATGCCGTCCGCCCCTGGCTGCTCGTGCGGCTGGGGCTGCTGCTCTACGACTGGATCGGCGGCCGGATCAGCCTGCCGCGCTCTCGCGGCCTGTCACCGAACGACACGGCCTATACCGCACCGCTCAAACGCAAGGCGAAGGGCTTCGTCTATTCCGACTGCCGCGTCGATGATGCACGGCTGACGCTTTTCAACGCGATGGATGCCGCCGATGCCGGCGCGGAGATCGCCACGCGCACCGCACTGCTCTCCGCCCATCGCGACGGCGAGGACTGGACGGCGACATTGTCCGATGGGCGGACCGTGCGGGCGCGCGCGCTCGTCAACGCCGCGGGTCCATGGGTCGCGCAGGCGCTGGACACACTCGGCGCGACCACCCAGGCCCATATCCGGCTGATCAAGGGCAGCCATATCGTCGTCCCGCGCCTGTTCGATGGCGATCACGCCTATATGCTTCAGCAGCCCGATCGCCGGATCGTCTTCGCCATCCCCTATCTGGGCGACTTCACGATGATCGGCACCACCGACATTCCGGTCGAACGCCCCGAGGATGCACGGATCGACGCCGATGAGCGCGCCTATCTGATCGCCGCCGCCAATCGCTACTTCATGCGGGAAATCGCGGAGGCCGATATCGTTTCGACCTGGTCGGGCGTGCGGCCGCTCTATGACGATGGCGCTTCGGAGAGCAAGGCGGTCACGCGCGACTATGTCCTCGAACTCGATGCCGATGGCGCGCCCTTGCTGTCGGTGTTCGGCGGCAAGATCACCACTGCCCGGCACCTCGCCGAGGATGCGCTTGCGAAACTCGCGCCCGCGATGGGCTTCATGGCGCATCCGGTGACGCGCGCCCGCGTTCTTCCGGGCGGCGCCATCCCCGCCCCGGCGCAATTCCTGCGCGAGGTTCAGGCACGCTGGCCGTTCCTGGGCGAGCAACGCGCGACGCGCATGGCCGCGAGCTACGGCCTGCTGCTGCACGAAATTCTCGCCGAGGTGACGGACGAGGCCGGCATGGGGCGGCACTTCGGCGCCGGCTTCACCGAGATCGAGGCACGCTGGATGCGCGACCGCGAATGGGCACATACCCCGGAAGATTGCCTGATGCGGCGAAGCAAGATCGGCCTGCATATGACCGACCAGGAAAGAGACGCGTTTACAATATTTTGGGAAAACAGCGTTAAGACTCGTTAACGCCTTCTCCGCTAGCGTCATGGTCCCAGCAAGATCGATGAGGCACCGGCATGAACACCGCGGAAGCAATCGTTATCTTCACCACGCTGATCGTCGCGGCGACCTTTCTTTTCCTCTGGATGCGCCGCGACCGTGGTGCGGACCCGAAGAATAATATCTCCTGATCAGACGTGATCCGTCGTCCCCGGCTTTCGCCGGGGACGACATGATCGCCGTCAGAACCTCAGGCGCACACCCGCATAGAAGCGGCGGCCATAGGGATCGTACACATCGGCGGTCTCCACGCCCGTCACGCTCGACGCGAAGCCCGCGGGAATGAGCGGCGGATTGCGGTCGAACAGGTTGTTGACGCCAAGATAGGCCTCGTAATTCCGCTTCTCGCCGATCGCGTAGCGGAGCTGCACGTCATGATAGAAGACGTCGCCCACACGGTTCAGCCCCTCGAGATAGTCCTTGTCCGCACCGCTCGCGACATAGCCCAGCCGATCTTGGATCTTGCCCAGATAGGTGACCTGCCAGCTCGCGGTCAGCCCGCCGGAGCGATAGGCGAGACGAGCGCTCGCTTTGTTCTTGAAGCCCGTGCCCAGGCGGCCTGCCGCATAGAGCTGCCCCAGATTCTCCTCGATCGGGCCACCGGCGAATGACTGTTTCTCCAGCGCCAGCAGGCGCGTGTAGAGCAGGTTCACACTGATATTGTCGTCCTCGGCCAAGCCCAGCGCACGGCTATAGTTCAGGTTGAAATCGATCCCCCGCGTCTTGATGCTCGCGACGTTCATCAACGTGGTCGACATGGTGTAGAGCTTGCCGGTCGGGAAACGCTGGATCTGGCTGCAATAGACCGGATCACCGGTTTCGATGCAGCGATTGACCAGGATCTGCGCGGGCAGCGAGCCCACGGCGCCGTCGATCTTGATGTCGAAATAATCGACCGACAGGCTGAAACCGGGCAGTGCGCGCGGCGTCAGCACCGCGCCCACGGTCAGGGTCTTGGCGGTTTCCTCGCGCAGATTGGGATTGCCCCCCTCGGTGATCCCCATCCAGTTGAGATCGAACGAGGTATAGGTGAAGGCGCCGCCATTCGCCGCCGCTTCCTGCAACAGCCCCGGAATGGCGCGGCAGGTCGCATCCTGCGGGCGGGTGCTGGTGGCCGTCGTACCGGCGCATGGATCGATGACCGTCGCGCCGCTCGCGCCGCCCGTGATGCTCGCGTAAAGCTCCGCGACATTGGGCGCGCGATTGGCCTCGGCGTAGTTGGCGCGGAAGCGAAGCCCCCGGATCGGCGCATATTCGACGCCGGCATTCCAGCTCAGCACCGTACCCACCGTCGAATAATCCGAATAGCGCGCGGCTGCTGTGACCCCCAGATATTCGAAGACCGGGCGATCGGCGAGGATCGGCGCATTGATTTCGCCGAACACTTCCTTGACGTCGAACTGGCCGACAAGGTCGTCATAGCGGGTGCCGGTGCCGTCGCCGCGATTGGTGATCGGATCCCAGTCGGTCGAGCTTTTTTCCTTCCGATATTCGGCGCCGAGCGCGATGCCGAGATCGCCGGCGGGCAAGGTCAGCAGGCTGCCGGTCAAGCTGGCCGAGACGACATGCTGGGTGTTCTTGATGTGCGCGTAGCGCGGCACCGTCACATAATCGGCGCCTGGCTGCGTTACCGTGTTGAACCCGAACAGGTTGATCGGCACGCAGCCCGCCGCACGCGCGGCCGGATCGCGGCAGACGACCTGGTTGGTCGCGCTATCCACGATCGAATCGAGCGCGGCGCGATAGCGGGGGGCGTCGATATCCTGCGTGGTCGTGCTGTCCTTCATGCTGCCGAAGACGTAGGAGAGTTCGTATTTCCAGTTGTTCGCGAAGGATCCGCGCAGGCCGGCGGCGACGCGCCAGGTGTCGCGTTCATTCTCGTTGCTGCGATTATAGACCTCGTTCTGACGGCGCCGGAACTGGATCGCCTTGATGTCGTTCGCGGGATCGGCGTCCGCGTTGCGCGAGGCGATCAGGGTCTGGATCGACGCCGGGATATAGGCGTTGGTGATCGGCATGCCGAGCTCGCCATTCTTGTAGATGAAGCTCCAGTCGAACGAATAGGCTTCGAGGAGCGCCGACGACTTCACCTTGCCATAGGTCGGCTCGACGAATGCCGTGAGCTTGTCCGCGATTTCATAGGTCAGGTTCGCCGAGGCGATATAGCGCTCCACGGGCAGCGAGATGCGGCGATCCCAGTTGCGGTTATAGGCGAGCGACTGCGGGAAACCCATGACGAGCGCATTGCTCTGGTCGAAGGTGAAGACCTGGGCGCTTCCCGTCGCGGTGCGCAGATCGAACCGGCCCTGCGGCGCATAGGAACTATATGCCGGCACGCCGACCAGCGCGAGCGAGCGGTCCTCGCGCGAGATGGCGCGGTTCCTGGAGAGCAGCCCCTTGTCCGATTCATGCGTGAAATTGAGCGCGATGCGACCGCGATCGTCGGCGCCCCAGCTCGTTCCCCCGGTGACGCTCACCAGATAGCGCGGATTGTCGCCCCGCGAGGTCAGGCCATATTCGGCGCGGGCGGTGATGCCGTCGATCTTGTCCTTGAGCACGAAATTGACGACGCCCGCGACCGCGTCCGAACCGTAGATGGCGGAGGTGCCGCCCGTCACGACCTCGACGCGTTCGACGAAATCGGTCGGGATATTGTTGAGGTCGACCGCCGACGTGCCCGCGAATCCGGCGACGAAACGACGTCCGTTGACCAGCACGAGCGTGCGGCTGGGGCCGAGGTTGCGCAGATCGACCGACGCCGCACCGTTGCCCGTGGCCGAGAAGTTCGAATTGGAGCGCGTCGTGCCGATGCCGACCTGCGGCATTTCACGCAGCACGTCCTGGATGTTCGACGCGCCGTCCTGTTCCAGCGCGGCGGAATTGATTACGGCGATCGGGATATTGGCATCGATGTCGGGTCGCGCGATGCGCGATCCCGTCACCACGATGGCGTCGGTGGATTCGGCGGTATCGGCAGCGCCGGCATCGCTCTGCGCAAGCAGCGGGCTCGCCGAGCCGATCGCCACGACCACCGCCGCGCCATTCGCCAGCAACCTGGCCTTGGTCAGTTTCGTACGCATAGTCTGAAGTCCCCTTTATTGACCGAGGCGGCACGCAGCAGGGCTTCCGTCCCGCGCATGCGCACGGATCCGCCCTCCCCGAAGCTGCCGCCCGGAGCGTTGCAATTCAGATCAGAAGTCGCCCGCGACCGGACGATTGCTTTCCCGTGGCGGCAGACGATCATGCCGGATCGCCGGACACCCCGGATTCCTTCAGCTCCAGCGTCTTCGATGCCGCAAGGTGCGCCCACCTGGCCCGAAGATGCTCCAGACATCACTCTCCGACATGCGTGGCTGCCCCACGTCTTCAGCTTGGACTCGTCACCTCGATTGCGTGCGGCGCAGAACCTTTCCGTGCCGCCCGACACTCGTTGCCCCATTTTCTCGCGCCACCCGGCCGTTCACGATGACGACGTCGAAGCCCTGCGCGAGTTCATAGGGTTTCAGATAATCCGATTTCGCGCGCACCTTGGCAGGATCGAACAACAGCAGATCGGCCTTGGCCCCCACGCGCACGATGCCGCGATCGCTGAAGCCCATCGCGGCGGCGGGCAGACTGCTGCTCTTGCGCACCGCTTCCTGCAAGGTCAGTGCCCGGGTTCCTTCCACATAATGCTCGATCAGCCGGGCATAGGTGCCGGTGCCGCGCGGGTGGCGGATCGAAGGGCCTCCATCGGTGGAGATGGCGGTAAGCGGGCTCGCGACCAGCAGGTCCTGCACAGCTTCGTCCATGATGAAATGCGCGCCATGCGCACCGTCGGGGCCAAGTGCCAGCAGCACCTCCTCGAACGGCTTGCCCTGTTCGGCGGAAATATCGGCCAGCGTCTTTCCGGCAAGCGGCGGCGAACCGAACAGCAAGGCGCCCGGCCCGCCCCTTTTGGTCATCCGCGCCTTCAGATAGGCAAGCAGTTCCGCCCGGCGTGTCTTCACAACATCCGTGTAATTGGCGGGAGAAAGCGCCCATTCGGGAAAGATCAGGCCCAGTCCGCCATAGCCGGCGGTGTAAGGATAGACATCGGCCGACAGCCGTGCGCCGCCCCGCTGCTTTTCGGTGATGAAGGACAGCAGCCGCTGTGCGGTTTCCGGCCCCTTGCCGAAGACGATCTTGAGATGCGAAGCCTGGATGCGGGCATTGGCGCCGTAATCGACCAGTTCCTGCACCGCGCCTTCGACCTGCCCGTCATCCTCGGTCCGCATATGGCTGATGATCACGCCCTCGGCATCGGCGACGAGCTTCGCGAGCGGCACCAGTTCGGCGGTCTCGGCATAACGGCCGGGCACATATTCAAGGCCCGTCGACAGGCCGAAACTGCCCGCGCGCAATTCGTCGATCAGAATGGCGTTCATGCGGGTCTGCTGCTCCGCCGTCAGCCCCCGCGCGGAGTCGGGAATACCCGCCAGATGCCGGATCGTCCCGTGCCCCGTCAGCACCGCGACGTTGAGCTGGACGCCCTTGGCCTCCACCTTGCCCAGCCACTCGCCGAGATCGCGTTCGGGCGACGACGGCGCATCGCTTGTCGTGATGTTCGCACTGCGGCCGTCCTGCCCCAGGATCACCGTGGTCACGCCCATCGCCAGGAAGCCGTCGAAAGAATCCGCCAGCGGATTGGCATGGGTATGGGTATCGATGAAGCCCGGCGAAACCGTCCGCCCCGCCGCCGCGATCGTCCGATCCGCCCTGGCCGCGCCCTTCGGCACATCCCCGATAAAGGCGATCCTGTCGCCCTCCACCAGGATATCAGCCTGGATCGGCGCCGCGCCGGTGCCATCGACCAGCATCGCATCCTCGATCATCAGGTCGAAACTGCCCCCCGCATCCCTGATCGCAGAGGCGAGATCCTGCGCCATCAGCGTCGAGGGCGCGGCGGCGAGCAAGGCAAGGGCGATCACACGGGTCAGTGTCATGGGCATGTGGCCTTTGTCAGGGGGAATTCGTCGGCATAGGCGAACAGTGCCGGCGTCCCTCCGGTGTGGAGGAACACGACGTCACCGGTCAGCCTTCCGCGCTCGAGCAGATCCAGCAGCCCGGCCAGCGCCTTGGCCGTATAGACCGGGTCGACCAGCAGCCCTTCACGCGCGGCAAGCGTGCGGATGGCCTGGTTCGCCTCCTCCGTCGGTATCGCGTAGCCGGGGCCGGTATAATCGTCGAGTACGACGATATCCGTGTCGCTGACGGTGCCCCGCGACGCGCCGCACAGGTCGAGCATCGCATCGGCGATCCCGCGTACCTTGTCGAATTTCACATCGGCGGGTTCACTGACCGAGATGCCGATAACGCGGACACGCGATCCCAATAGCCGCAATCCGGCGAGCAACCCTGCATGGGTGCCGCCACTGCCCGTCGCCAGCACGATTGCCGTCGGTGCGACCGACTGCGCTTCGCATTGCGCCAGAAGCTCGCGCGCGCATTCGGCATAGCCGAGCGACCCGATGCCGTCCGAGGCGCCGAGCGGCACGATATAGGGTGTCTCTCCACGCGCCATCGCTTCGTTCGCCAGCCGATCCATGCAGCGGGTCGTGGCATCGCCGTCATCCTCGGCCAGATGCAGATGCGCGCCGAACAGGCCGTGGAGAAGCATGTTGCCGGACGCGCAATAGGCTTCCGTTTCGCGCCCCACCGCGTCGCTGATGACGACATGGCAATTCAGCCCCGTCCGCGCCGCCGCCGCCGCGGTCTGGCGCACATGGTTGGACTGCCAGGCACCGCTGGTGATGAGCGTCGTCGCCCCGGCCGCCAGTGCATGCCCAAGCGTGAATTCCAGCTTGCGGGTCTTGTTGCCGCCAAAGCCCAGCCCGGTGCAGTCGTCGCGCTTGACGAACAGCCGGACACCCCAGGCATCGCCGGTCAATGCGCTCAGTCGTTCGAGCGGCGTCGGCAGATGCGCGAGCGGCAGCCGCGCAAAGGGTGAAAGATCGAGACTCATTGCGCCGCTCCCTGTTCCGATCCGGCATGGGCGCGTGCAAAATAGGCTCGCGTTTCCGCCATGACCCGGCGAGACAGCAACAAGCCCGAAACCATCGTGGGAACCGCCATCAGCGCGAACATGATGTCGATGAAGCCGATGATCAGCGCGGTGGTCGATGCCGCCCCCACCGCGATGCTGGCGATATAGAAGCCGTTATAGGCGCCCTTCACCCGCGCCCCGAACAGGAAGGAAAAGCACTTCATCCCGAAATAGGAATAGCTGAACAGCGTCGCCAGGCCGAAGGCGAGGATGCAAATGAGCAGCAAGGCGCCGCCGAAAGCCGGATAGGTATCGCTGAACGCACGGGCGGTCATCAGCACGCCGTTGAGCCCCTCCACCTTCCAGGCGTCGGTCACCAGGATCGCAAGGCCGGTCAGAGTGCAGACGACAAGCGTATCGACCACCGGCGACAGCATCGCCACCAGCCCTTCATGGACCGGTTCGGAGGTCTTGGCCGCACCGTAGGCAAGCGCGGCGGTGCCGATCCCGGCCTCGTTCGAAAAAGATGCGCGCCGCGCGCCGAGAACGATCAGCCCGCCCAGAGCACCGCCGAACATCGCCTCTCCCTCATAATAGTCGGCGCGGAACGCATCGGTGACGATCAGCGAAAGATAGTGCGGCACCACGTCGGCATGCGCGATCAGGATCCCGAGGACCGCCAGAAAATAGACGCCGACCATTGCGGGAACGAGCGCCGCCGCGACCTGGCTGATCCGGCTGAGCCCGCCGAAGATCACGGCCGCGGCCATCGCGGCGAGCACCAGTCCGATCACGAGATCACCGCCGGCGCCCATTGCCAGACCGGCCGGCTCCAGCCCGAGAACCTGGATCGCCTGGGTCAATTGATTGGCGTTGAAGATCGGCAGGCAGCCGAACATGCCGGTCACGCAGAAGAGCGCGGCAAGCGGCCACCAGCGCCGGCCGAGCCCCTCGGTGATCACATACATCGGCCCGCCCTGGAGTTCGCCCAGGGAGTCCCGGCCGCGATACATCACCGCCAGCGTGCAGGTGAAATAGTTGGTCGCCATGCCGACGATCGCCGACACCCACATCCAGAAGATCGTGCCCGGGCCGCCCATCGCGATGGCGACCGCCACGCCCGACACGCTGCCCATGCCGATCGTCGCCGCCAGCGTGATCGACAATGCATGATAATGGTTGATCTGCCCCGGATCGTCGGCGCGATCGTAACGCCCGCTCAGCACACGCAGCGACTGGCCGACATGACGGAACGGCAACAGGCGCGAGACCAGCAGGAAATACAGGCCGCCGCCCGTCAGCAACAGCAGGAGCGGAAGATCCCACACCCACTCCGCCAGCGCGGTCACCTGTCGTTCGAGCGCAAGCAGCATGGTTCAGCGGCCGATCAGCGGTACGAAACGCGTGAACAGCGCGTTGCGAGTCTTCGAGAAGACATCCGACTTTCGCTGCACGTCCGAACTGCGCGTGTTCGATCCGAACACCACCGCCACATTGCTCTCCGGCTGAATGTAGACGAAGGTCGCGAAACCCATTTGCCCGCCTGTATGGCCGACGAAGCGCAGGGTACGGCCGTCCGGCACCGGCTGATCGATGGTGAAGGTGCTGAGCCCCATCTGCTGGTTGGGCACGCGATCGTCCTCGGCGGCGAACAGCGGCTGGCGCATCTCGAGCAGCGATTTCCGGCTGAGCACCGTTTCGTAATTGCCGTTGTCATTCACGCCGAGCAGGAAATGCGCGAATTTCAGCAGGTCGGAGAGCGGACCGTTCAAGCCGCCATTGCCGTTGGTGGCGCCGGTATCGACCTCGAGCCCGTTGGCCTTCACCGCGCCCTTGGTGATGTAATAATTGTTCGAACGGTGCGGCAACAGGAAATAGGGCGTCTTGTCGTAATAGCTGCGCGACATGCCGAGCGGCATCAGGATATTCTTGGTGACGTAGCTCTCGATATCGTCGCCGGTGATTTCCTCGACGACACGGCCCAGCATCGAGGTACCGGGGTTGGAGTAGCTGAACTTCGAGCCCGGCTCGAACTCGATCTCGGTATAGGGCATCATCGCCGCCACCTGCGACCATTTGGCGGGCTCGTGCGGCGCCCAGTCATTGTCGCCGCGCCATGGGAAGGTGGCGCCCCGCAAGCCCGAACTATGGGTGATCAGATGACGGAGCGTGATGCCCGACATAGGCCCGAACCGGTTATGGATCTGCCTGGTCTCGGGCAGATAGTCGATGATCCTGTCGTCGAGCGACAGCTTCCCGCGATCGCGGAGCTGGAGCACCGCGATCGCGGTGAACATCTTGCTGATCGACGCCCAGTGGAACAAGGTATCGGCATCGACCTTGCGGCCGGCGTCGCGATCGGCAAGGCCATAATAGACCTCTTTCACCAGCTTGCCGTTCCGGGTCACCGCCATGCTCGACCCGATCGTGCCTTCCGCCTTAAGATCGGCGTCATAAGCGGCGGCGATGTCGGCCCAGGTCCGGTCGACAGACTGGGCGACCGCCGGGACGGGCACCGCGACCAGGCAGATTGCGGCGGCAAGTGCGGGCATCCGAACGATCATCGCAGTGTCTCCTTGAAGAAGCGGGTCCAGTTGCCGCCCATGATCTTGTCGGCCTCCCGGGGTTTGAATCCGCCGCGCAGCAGCGCGCGATGAATCAGCGCCATGCGGTCGATCGTGTTCAGTTCGGGGATCACCGCATGCTGCGGCAGCGGTCCGAACCCCGGAATGCCGCGCTTGCGATTGCCTTCCCACCAGCCATGATAGCTGCCCGGCATATCGCGGCTGTTGTCGAACGGACGCCCGTCGAATTGCAGCCCTTCCATCGCATAGTCATTGGCGATGCCGACCGCGTCGATGCCCGCCAGCTTCACGGCATGGCGGATATGCGCGACATAATGGTCCGGCGTCGGCACCGGCGCCTCGGTCAGCCAGAAGCTCATCATGAAGACGCCGAACACGCCGCCGCTTTCCGCGACGGCGCGGATCATCCTGTCGGTCGCGGCGCGCGGATGGTCGAGCAGCGCGCGGCAGGCGCCATGCGACAGGATCGTCGGCGTCTTCGACAATTTCACGGTTTCGAGCGCGGTCGCCTCCGACGCGTGCGACACATCGGGGATCAAGCCGACGCGGTTCATTTCACGCACGCCCTCGATGCCGAGCGGCGACAGGCCGACGCCGCTGCGTTCGTCGGTATAGGCGGTCGCGAAGGCGTTGCTTTCGTTATGGGTGAGTTGAAGGATGCGCAGCGACTTCTCGCGGAAATAGGCGATGCGCGACAGGTCGGTCCCGATCGGCTCGCATCCCTGGAACTGGAAGATGGCGACGGGCCGGCCGGCCGCGAGGTCCGCGCCTCTCAGCGCGACACCCAGCCCCGGAAAATCGGATCTGATCCGCGCGGCCGCGGCGGCGATGCTTTCGTCGCACAGCTCGAAGGTACGGTGATAGAAACTGTTGCCCGCGGCATCCGTGTCCATCTTGCCCTTGGAGACATCGCAGATGAACGCATCGAGCCCCGAGGCGCGAAGGTCAGCCGGATTGTCGGGCAGGAAACTCATCCCGTCGACATAGGGGCCGGACTTTTTCGCGGCCGCGCCATGCGCGGTTCCAACGCATGCAAACGCCGCGAATGCAGCCAAGGCATCGCGCCGGCGCATCGGGGCAACCGCCCCCAGGCCGGAATTGAAGCGTCCGTACGACACAAGCCCCCCTTTACCGCCGAATCAGATCATGGATCTTGGATCCATTTTTTCAGATTGTAAATCTACCGGCCAGCGCTTCAATGTCAAGTTATCTGATTGAGAATTATGCGCGCGAGATCGAAGGGCAAACGGACCGGACTATCGGGCTACATTCATAGCATTGGAATCATTGGCATTTGTCAGAAACCAGCCGACGCGCCGGCTAGGCGCCACCCTCCCCTTTTCGATCATTCGCGCGACGCTCTTCCGCCTCGAAAATCGAACGGGAGATGGAGACCCCGCTATCACCGGCATGCGCGGTGATGATGTTGAATGCCGTTTCGACATCCCTGCGCCGCGCCGCTTCGATCAGCGCAAGGTGTTCGGCCCTGTCCCGATCGGACACCTCCATCCCCGGGCGCCCGAACCGCAAATGGTAACGCCGCGCGGCATCGAGCTGATCGCTGACCATCTTCTGCAGCCGGGGACCCGCCGCAGCGTAGAGCGACAGATGGAAATCGCTATGCCTCGCCTGCTTTTCAGCTGCATCGGCTTGCTCGAGCGCGTCATGCGCACGCTCGATCGCGGCCACCTGCTCGTCCGTCAGCGCCGGGAATGATCGACGCACCGCCAGCCCCTCCAGCACCGCGCGGATCTGGAAGAGCTCAAGCGCGTCATCCGCGTCGAGTTGCGCCACGATGGCGCCGCGATGCGGCTGCTTGGTCACCAGTCCTTCGGCTTCCAGCAGCCGCATCGCCTCGCGGACGGGCATGCGACTTACCTGGAAACGTTCGGCGATATCCTCCTGCCGGATCGGCTCGCCGCCGGGATAATCACCCCGGATGATGGCGGCGCGCAATTGTTCGAACAGCCAGAGTCCGGTGGACGGCGGGCGGGCGGAGTCGGTGTTGGACATTGGATCCTGGATCTTAGAGACTGGATCGCGGCACTTGGACCGACCGCGAACAGACTGTCAACCGGACAAGCCCGCCAAGCGCTGCTGATACCGATCCGCAAGCCGCTGCAACGCACCCGCCCCATCACCGCGAAACGACGATCCGTGCATGAGTGCCAACACGGCGGGCGACAGTTCGGCCAGCCTGCGAAGCGTCGGCGCGGTCTGCGGACCAAGGCTGGTCGCCGCGAACAGATCTTCTGCAGCCATCGCGGCGGGAACGATGTCCTCCTCGACCAGGGGGGCGCCATTGCCGACATGCGAAAACAGGTCGCCGCAGAACAAGGTGCCCGTAACCTCCTCGTACAGCGCCTGTGCTTCCCAGCCATGCGGCACATGCGGCGTCGCGATCAGGCGGACACGCTTGCCGCCGAGATCGAGCACCTCTCCGTCGGCCAGCGGCCTGGGCGGACGATCCGCCAGATCGTTCACGGAAACATCGCAGCCAAGAGGGCTGTAGACCACCTGCGCATGCGGCGCCGCCGACAGCCACAGGTTCATCGCCCCGCATTCGTCCGCCTCGATATGGCCGAAGCTGATCCAGCGCAGCCGTTCGACCGGCAGGATCGACGCGACGGCCGCTGAAACCAGCGGAAACAGCGATCTGGGGCCGCAATGATAAAGGAGGGGCTCGTCCGCGACGATCAGGAACTGATTGAAGGTGAAGCCGGCGGGCGGCGCGATGTCGGGAAGATAGGTCGACAGCCGGTAGATGCCGGGAACGATTTCGTCAGCCTGGGTTTCCATGCGAGCCTCCCCCGCCCGACGCGCATCGGCGCCGGGCGAGAGGATCATCGCCGATGAGCAGGTCCGTGTCGAGGCCGCGATCAGGCGGCGGCCAGCCGCCCCAGCGCCGGCAGGTCGACATTGCCGCCCGAAACGATGACGCCGATCCGCGCGCCCTTCTCCGCCTCGGCGAAAGCGGCGGCGGCGCCCAGGCAACCGGTGGGTTCGACAAGCAGTTTCATCCGCTGGAGGAAGAAGGACATCTGCCACTCCAGCGCGGCGTCGCTCACCGTCGTCATCCGCCGCACGTGACGGCGGATGATATGGAAGGGATATTCGCCCAGGCTGCGCGTCCGTGCGCCATCCGCGATGGTGTCGGGCGTGTCGATGGTGACGATCGAACCGCTTTCGAACGAACGGCGCCCATCGTCACCAGCCTCCGGCTCCACCCCGACGACCCGGCACTCAGGCGAGAGCGCCGCCGCCGCCAGCGCCGATCCCGCGATCAGGCCGCCACCGCCGACGGGAACGAACAGATAATCGAGCGGCCCCACCGCCTCGATCAATTCGGCCGTGGCCGTTCCCTGCCCCGCGATCACATCTGGATGATCGAAGGGCGGGATCACCGCCAGCCCGCGCTGATCCGCCAGATCCGCCGCCATCGCATCGCGATCGCCCGTCGCGCGATCGTAGAGGATCACCTCGGCGCCATAATCCCGCGCCGCCGCCATCTTCGCGAGCGGGGCATCGTTCGGCATGATGATCGTGGCCTTGACCCCGAGCAGCCGGCAGGCCAGCGCCACCGACAATGCGTGGTTGCCCGAGGAGAAGGCGACGACCCCCGCCCTGCGCGCATCCATCGACAGGCTCGCGACCGCGTTATAGGCGCCGCGAAACTTGAACGCCCCACCCCGCTGGAGATTCTCCATCTTGAAGAAAAGGCTGGCGCCCGTCTGCGCATCCGCCTGGCGGGAGGTCATGACCGGCGTCACATGCGCGACGCCGGAGAGCCGGGCCGATGCCTCGCGGACATTCTCGAAGCCCGGGCACATCACCGAATCAGGACCTGTCATCTCGCACCTCCCACCGTTTTCCTCGTCGATCACTTTCCTGACATTGAACGAACTGTCAACATATTGACGACTTGACAACCCATGCCTATTCGATAGCCATCAAGCCAGATTGCGGGGATGAATGCGAAAGCCAGCCGAAAGCCAGCCGGACAATCAGGCGGACCGTGAACACGCGCTGCTGCTGCGGACCGGCGAGACCATCGCGAAGGCGCTGGCCGACATGTTCGCACCGACCTGCGAAGTCGTGCTGCACGATCTGAAGCAGCCGGCCCACTCGATCGTGGCGATCGAAAACCCGCTATCGGGCCGGAAGATCGGCGACTCCACCACCGAACTCGGGCTCAGCCGGATCAACGATCCGAATTTTCCCGACGTCCTGCAAAGCTACCCCAACCAGTTTCCCGACGGCAGGCCGGCCAAGAGCACCTCGATCGGCCTGCGCGATTCCGCCGGTCGCTGCGTCGCCGCGATCTGCATCAACATGGACATCTCGCTTCTGTCCTCGGCGAACCGCGTGATCGACCAGTTGATCTCGACCGGACCGGCATCGCCGGTGAAGGAGTCGCTGCGCGGCCGCTCGCTCGACGAGATCACGCGATTGCTCGAGGAATTCGCGGCCCGCCAGGGCGCGCAGCCGCGCGCGCTCTCAGCCGATCAGCGGCGCCAGGCGATCCAGATGCTCGCGGAATCGGGGCTGTTGCGATTGCGCGGAGCCCCCTCCTCCGCCGCCGACACACTCGGCATATCGCGGACCACGCTCTACAATGCGCTGAACCAGATCGAGCAGGCGGAGGCGGCGCGATGATCGACATCGCAGCCCGGCTGGCCGCCGCGGGCATCGATCCCTCCATGCCGCGCGCACCCGGTGGCCATTATGTCCCATGGCTGATCAACGGCAATCATCTCTATATTTCCGGCCAGGTGTCGGTCGATGGAGACAACGGCATCACGGGTGTGGTCGGCGGCGACATCGATCTGGCGCAAGGCGTGGAAGCCGCCCGCCTTTGCGGTATCAACCTGATCCGTCAGATCTCCGCCGCGCTCGACGGCAGGTTCGAACGGGTCGAACGCATCCTTCGGCTGACCGGCTATGTCCAGGCGGCGGACGACTTCACCAAAATCCCGCAGGTGACGAACGGATGTTCGGACCTGCTGGTCGAAATTTTCGGCGAAAAGGGCCGCCACACGCGATCGAGCGTGGGCGTCAAGAAACTGCCGCGCAACTGCGCGGTCGAGGTGGACGCGATCGTCGCGATCGACTGAACGACAAGATTCATGGGGACCCGGCATATGACGCTTCTCAGACGCACTTTCCTGGGTTTCTCCGGCGTCGCGCTGGTCTCCTCGACAGTGCTGCACGGGCAGGATGCGATCAGCTTCGAAAGCCGGTTCGAGGAAATCCGAAAGGATCCCGCCTTCATCCACTCGCTGTTCGGTGTCGCCATCTACTCGCTCGACCGCAAGCAGCTCATCTATTCCTGGAACGGCGAAACGCTGATGGACGGCGCGTCGACGACCAAGGTCGTCGCGGTCGGCGCCGGCATGGCGCTGCTCGGCCCCGATTACAGGTTCCGCACCCCCGTCTACCGCACCGGCCCGATCCGGAGCGGCGTGCTGCAGGGCGATCTGATACTGGTGGGGCGCGGCGATGCCAATCTGTCGAGCCGGGTGCGTGATCGCGACAGCCTGATCCATGTCGACGAGGATCACTCATATGGCGGATACGACGCCGTTCCGCTGCCCGGAAATCCGGTCCAGCCGCTCGTCGACCTCGCCCGGCAGGTGGCGGCGGCCGGCATCAAGCGGATCGAAGGGCGCGTGATCGTCGACGCCAGCCTGTTTCCCGAGGGCACGCGCGAAGTCGGGTCCGGCGCAACGATCTCGCCGATCACGGTCAACGACAATATGATCGATCTGGTGGTGCACCCCGGCCAGCCGGGCGCACCCGCGCAGATCACGGCCTCGCTTCGGGTTCCCTATATCGGCTTCGACAATCAGATCCGCACGTCGGCGACGGGTTCGCCGCTGATGATCCGTCTGTCCGAAAAGCGCGCGCCTGACGGCAATATCCGGGTCACGCTGAGCGGTCAGATCCCCGCCGGCGCCAAACCCTATCTCCAGCCCTATTTCGTCGCCAGCCCGTCGCGTTTCGCGACCGCCTTGTTCACACAGGAACTGTCGCGCGCCGGTATCGCCCTGCAAATGCCGGCCTCAGCCGACGACACCGGTGCCGGAGCCGAGCTCAAGCGCTTCTACACGCCGGAGAACCGCGTGGCCGAGTTCGTCTCCCCGCCGTTCAGCGAGGACGCGAAGGTGATCCTCAAGGTCAGCCATAATCTGCACGCGACGCTGATTCCGTTCATCACCGGCAGCTTGGTCGCGGGCAAGCCGGAACTGGCCGAAACCCGGGGGCCGGAAGCCAGAGGCTTCACTCTGGCGCGCAAATTCATCGCGTCCAGGGGGCTGGACCTGTCCGGCGCCGTGCACTCGCACGGCAATGGCAGTTCGCTCTTTTCCCCGAAATTTCTCGCCACCTATCTCGCCGCGATGACCGAGATGCCGTTCTTCGCGAAATTCAGGGACGGCCTGCCGGTCTTCGGCAAGGACGGAACATTGGGCGACGCGCTGCCCAATTCGCCCGCCACCGGCCGGATCGTCGCGAAGACGGGCACGTCGGCCGAACCCGATCTGCTCAACGACGGCTATATGCTCAAGGCGAAGGGGCTGGCGGGCTATACGACGACGCCATCGGGCGAACGCGTCGCCTTCGCGGTGCTGCTCAACCGCGTGCCGATCGATGCGCGCGTCGGCGACGGCGTCGCGATGCGCGAGAAGGTTCGCACGATCGGCGGCAACACCGTCGCCCGGATCGCCGAAGCCATCAACCTCTACCCGATCCGCAGCCCGCGCTAGCGATCGCTCCGCCGATCGGACGAAAGATAACCGTCATTCCAGTGAAAGCCGGAATGACGGCTATCGGTCAACCTCAGCCGGTCAGTAGGAACGCCCGATCAGGATCCGCTCGACAGCCGGTTCGCCGGTGAAGATGCAGGTGCCGTCAACCGCCGCCGCGTCCATCGGCGTGTTGCGGATCGTCAGCTTCAGCGCCTTCAACCGCTCGACAACGCCGTCGAGCGCGGCGCCGGTCGGGCGGCTCCACTGCACTTCCACCCAGCCGGGGAACTGCGCCTTTTCGCTGAAAAAGGCTTCGAGGCCCGCGAAATCGGAAACGCCGCGATCGATATTGGCCTCCAGCCGGGCCCGCGCCTCCCCGTGCAGCGCCGCCTGGATCTCCTCGATCAGCCCGGCCACCTGGCCGACGAATTCGCCGCGCGGCAAGAATCCGGTCGCGAGCTTGCCACCTTCGCCATAAAGCCGGTCGCGGCGCAGCACCGCCACATTGCCCGAAGCGACATCGCGCGGACCGACCTCGACGATCACCGGCGCGCCCTTCTTCACCCAGCCCCAGCGCTTGGCGCTCGCCTTGGTCGCCTTGGTATCGACCAAAGCGCGCACGGGTTCGCCGAACGCGGACAGCGCAGTGAGTTCGCCCGCGAGCGAGCGGCAATAATCGAGGATCGCGGCATCCTCATCGGTTTCGCGCAGCATCGGCACGATCACCACCTGCCAGGGTGCGACGCGCGGCGGCACGCGCAGGCCGTCGTCATCGCCATGCACCATGATCAGTCCGCCGATCATCCGGGTCGACATGCCCCAGCTGATCGTATTGGCCAGTTCCTGCTCGCCCTGGCTGTTCTGGAAACGGATATTCTGCGCGGACGCGAAATTAGTGCCCAGGAAATGGCTGGTGCCGGCCTGCAGCGCCTTGCCGTCCTGCATCATCGCCTCGATCGAATAGGTCGCGACGGCGCCTGGGAAACGCTCATTCTCCGGCTTCTCGCCCGCGATCACGGGCAGCGCCACGCAATCCTCGGCGAAGCTGCGATACATTTCGAGCGCCTTCAGCGTCTCCTCGCGCGCCTGCTCGGCCGACGCATAGGCGGCATGCCCTTCCTGCCACAGGAACTCGGCGGTGCGCAGGAACATGCGCGTGCGCATTTCCCAGCGGACGATGTTCGCCCATTGGTTGATCTGCACGGGCAGATCGCGCCAGCTCTGCACCCAGCGCGAGAATGCGGTGCCGATCACCGTCTCGCTCGTCGGCCGCACCACCAAGGGCTCCTCCAGCTTGGCGGCCGGATCGGGCATCAGCCCGCCCTTGCCGTCGCCGACCAGGCGGTGATGCGTGACGACCGCCATTTCCTTGGCGAAACCCTCGACATGCTCCGCTTCCTTCTCGAAATAGGAAAGCGGGATGAACAGCGGGAAATAGCAATTGTCGTAGCCGGCGGCGCGGATGCGATCGTCGAGCAACCGCTGGATGCGTTCCCAGATACCATAGCCCCATGGCCGCATGACCATGCAGCCGCGCACGCCGCTGTCCTCGGCCAGGTCGGCCTCGGCAATGACCGCCTGATACCAGGCGGCGAAATCCTTTTCGCGGGTGACGTTGAGGGCGTGCTTCATCGGTCTCTCAAAGGTTCAGGGTTGTCGCGAAATCGCGTTCCGGACGGTGCCCCTACCCCAGTTCCGCGTCACGGCGAAAGCATTTCCAGCAATGGCGGTTGTCTTCGGACCGCGAATTGCGCCAAGGCCCTTGAATGGCCACCGCCCAGCATGTCGCGCAACGCCCGCTTTATGCGCTCGGCCTGCGCCTGCTGGCGATCGCCGCGCTCGCGACGATGTCCGCGCTGATCAAGCTGGCGTCCATGCGCGGCGTCCAGCTCGCCGAAACCCTGTTCTTCCGCCAGTTCTTCGCGGTGCCGGTGGCGCTTGCCATCGTGCTCGCCGGGCCCGGCATCGGCTCGCTGCGGACGGCGCGGATCGGCCGGCACGTCACCCGCACGCTGTTCGGCCTGATCGGCATGGTCGCGAATTTCGGCGCGGTCATCCTGCTGCCGCTCGCCGAAGCGACGACGCTGCAATTCACCGTGCCGATCTTCGCGACGATCCTGTCGACCCTGCTGCTCAAGGAAGTGGCCGGGCTGCATCGCTGGTCGGCCGTGCTGATCGGCTTCATCGGCGTGCTGCTCGTCGTCCAGCCCGGCAATGGGCACTTCCCGCTCTTCGGCGCGGCGGTCGGCCTGTCCGCCGCCTTCATGGTCGCGCTCATCAGCATCCAGATCCGCGAACTGGGCAAGACCGAAAGCCCGACGACGACGGTCTTCTGGTTCTCGGTCCTGTCGATCCCGATCCTCGGCCTCGCCTATCCCTTCTTCGCGCGCGCGCATGATCCCGCCACCTGGGCGCTGCTCGTCAGCATCGGACTGATCGGCGGGATCGGGCAGATGGCGCTGACCTCCGCATTGCGCTGGGCGCCGGTCTCGACGGTGGTGCCGATGGATTATTCCAGCCTGATCTGGGCAACGCTCTACGGCTGGCTGCTGTTCGGCATGCTGCCCACGGCATCGACCTGGCTGGGGGCGCCATTGATCATCGCCAGCGGACTCTACATCGTCTGGCGCGAGCACAGGCTGGCGAAGCGCAACACCGAAACCGCGATCGCGGCCGCCGACTGACCCATTCCGGGCTTGCATTCCGGCCGCTTTTGCGCCAATGGCCGCGCATCCGGGGTGGAAAGCACGTCTTTCCGCCCTGGTTTGCTTTTGAGACGATAGCCGGAGGGGCGTCCGCATGGTGCGGCGTCAGCGATCGGCCAACAGAGGAAACGGACATGGCTCTTTACGAGCACGTGTTCCTTGCGCGCCAGGATCTGGCACAGGCGCAAGTGGACGCGCTGGCGGAAACCGCCACCAAGATCGTCGAAGACAATCAGGGCAAGGTCGTGAAGACCGAGACCTGGGGCCTTCGCAACATCGCCTACAAGATCGCGAAGAACCGCAAGGCGCACTATGTGATGCTTGAGATCGATGCGCCCGCCGGCGTCGTCGCCGAGCTGGAGCGCCAGACCGCGATCAACGAAGACATCATCCGCTACATGACCATCAAGGTCGATGCGCACGAAGCCGGCCCGTCGGTGATGATGCGCAAGGGCGATCGCGAACGCGCCCGTGGCGAGCGCGGCGACCGTGGTGATCGTGGCGACCGCCCCCGTGGCGATCGCGAAGACCGTCCCCGTCGCGAAGACGCCGAGTAAGGAGCTTAGCACATGGCACGCCCATTCTTCCGCCGCCGCAAGAGCTGCCCCTTCTCCGCGAAGGACGCTCCCCGGATCGATTACAAGGACGTTCGTCTGCTGCAGGGCTTCGTGTCCGAGCGCGGCAAGATCGTTCCCAGCCGCATCACCGCGGTTTCCGCCAAGAAGCAGCGCGAACTCGCCAAGGCGATCAAGCGCGCCCGTCACATCGGGCTTCTTCCCTATATCGTGAAGTAAGGAGCACCTGAGCAATGCAAGTGATCCTGCTCGAACGCGTCGAGAAGCTCGGTCAGATCGGTGACGTCGTCACCGTCAAGGACGGCTTCGCGCGCAATTTCCTCCTCCCCCGCAAGAAGGCGCTCCGCGCCAACGAAGCGAACCGCAAGGTCTTCGAAGCCAATCGCGAGCGCATCGAGGCCGACAACGCCACGCGTCGCAGCGAAGCTGAAACCGCGTCGAAGACCGTCGATGGCAAGAGCGTCACGCTCATCCGTCAGGCGTCGAACACCGGCCAGCTTTATGGTTCGGTTTCGGTCCGCGACATCGTCGAGGCCCTGGAAGCCGATGGCGCGAAGGTCACCAAGTCGATGGTCGTCCTCGACAAGCCGATCAAATCGATCGGCGTCGAGACCGTGAAGATCGCGCTCCACCCTGAAGTGTCGGTGACCGTCAAGGTCAACGTCGCGCGTTCGCCCGAAGAGGCCGAACTGCAGGCGCAGGGCGTCGACGTCATGGCCGCGATGTTCGAGAAGGACGAATCGGGTTTCACCGAGGAGTTCGATCCGAACGCCGAGCCGGGCGAGATCGCCGCGGTGACCGAGGAGCAGGCGGAAGCCTGATTTCCGGCACCACGGACAGAATAGAGCCGCCCGATCACCCGATCGGGCGGCTTTTTCTTTATGTCGGGCCGGGATGTGTCCGGCGTTCGAAAAACTCAGTAAAGCTGGGCGAGCGCCTGTCGCGTGGCCCCGTCCTGACGCATGGCGCGCGCGCCCGGCCCCAGCGCATTCCAGGCCCGGGAAAGCCGGACGATCGCGGCCTCGAGCAGATCCCCGGGCAGCGCGAAGGGCAGCCGCACGAAGCGCTCGAACGAACCATCGACACCGAAGCGCGGACCCGCGCCGATCCTGACGCCATGGAGTTCGGAGGTTGCCGCCAGCGCGGTGCTCGCGGGCACCGGCAGTTCGGCCCAGAGCGACAGACCGCCCTGGGGGAGCGCAACCGTCCAGTCCGGCAGGTGCGCCTCGACCAGCGCCGCCAGCGCCGTTCGCTGCGCACGAACCGCCGTTCGGCGACGATCGAGATCGCCGCCATCGTCCGCCAGCAGCACCGTCGCGGCGAGCTGTTCCAGAATTGGCGTGCCGAGATCGAGCGCGGCGCGCACGCGTGCGGCGCCTTCGATCAGCCGGGGCTCGGCGCGCATCCACCCGACCCTGAGCCCGCCCCAGAAGCTCTTGCCGGTCGATCCCAGCGTCACCACGCGCCCGGCGCGATCATGCGCCGCGAGCGACGCCGGGGGCGGTCCATCGATCCAGAGATCGACCATCGTCTCGTCCGCGACGATGGTGGTGCGCGTCCGCGCCGCCAGATCGGCGATGCGCGCGCGCGTTTCCTCGTCCATGCAGCGCCCGGTCGGGTTGTGGAAATCGGGCTGGAGATAGGCGAGCCGCGGCCCGGTCTGGCGAAACGCCGCCTCGATCGCCTCCACATCCCAGCCACGGCCGGGCAATCCCACCGGCACCGCGCGGCAGGAGGCCTGATGGATCGCATCGATGGCATGGGGATAGGTCGGATGATCGACGACGACGCGGTCGCCCGGCCCGACCAGAAGGCGCAGCAACAGGCCAAAGCCGTGGAGCGCGCCGTGCGTCACCAGGATCTGTTCGGGTACGGTCGGACACCCACGCCGCGTATAGCGCTCCGCGATCACCGCTCTCAACGCGTCGAGCCCGACGCGCTCATAGCCATGGCCCGGCAAATGGCGCGGCAGGCTGGCCAGCGCGCTGCGATAGGCATGGTGAACGGTTTCGGTCGCGGGTAGCGCCGCGACCGCCAGATCGACGATCCCCGGCTCCACCTCTCCGGTTTCCGCCGGAGGGCGATCGGCACGGCGATCGGGCAGGCTCGTGCGGCTGCCCGATCCCTGCCGGCTGTCGAGATACCCTTCCTCGCGCAGTTGCGCGAACGCCGCCGTCACCGTTGTGCGACTGACGTCGAGCGCGGCGGCGAGGTCGCGTTCGCCCGGAATACGGACGCCGATGGGCAGCCGGCCGTCCAGGATCAGCAAGCGGACGCCATCGGCGAGCTGGCGGTAAGCCGCGCCCCCCGCCTGGCCGCGCCATAGCCCGAGTTGGCGAACCAGCGATGCCGTACCGATGCTGCGTATCATCAGGCCAGAATGGCGAAAGTGGCTATTTAAAACAAGGCCAATTTGGACAAGAGCTCGATCATGATGAGACGTCGCCTGATCCAGCTTTATGCGGGCCTCCTTCTTTACGGCCTCGCCTCCGCGCTGATGCTGCGGTCCGGTCTCGGCCTCGATCCCTGGGGCGTGTTCCATCAGGGCCTGGAGAAGCACACCGGCCTGACGTTCGGCACCGTGGTGCTGATCGTCGGCGTGGTCGTCATGCTTCTCTGGATTCCGATGCGGCAGCGGCCGGGCCTGGGCACGATCAGCAACATGCTGCTGATCGGCATCGCCAGCGATGCGGCGCTCGCCCTGATCGGTCCACCTGTATGGATTCCGGCGCGCATCGCCATGCTGATATCCGGTATCGTCCTGTGCGGCGTTGCCAGCGCCGCCTATATCGGCGCAGGCTTCGGGCCCGGTCCGCGCGACGGGCTGATGACCGGCCTGGTCGCACGCACGGGTCTGTCGATCCGGCTCGTTCGCACGACGATCGAATTGTGCGTCCTTGCCGGCGGCTGGCTGCTGGGCGGCACCGTCGGGCTCGGCACCGTGCTCTTCGCCTTCGGCATCGGTTCGCTGGTGCAGTTCTTCCTCGCGATGATGGACCATCGCCCCGCGCCGCTGCGGCCACGCCTGACCTGAACCAAGGAGCATATGATCCCATGAGCAGATCCTTCCAGCTCGTCGACGTGTTCGGCGCGGAGCGTTTCAAGGGCAATCCGGTGGCGGTGATCGCATCCGGAGACGGCCTCTCGACCGAGGAGATGCAGCAGATCACACGGTGGCTGAACCTGTCGGAAACGACCTTCCTGCTGCCACCCTCGTCGCCGGACGCCGATTACCGGGTGCGGATCTTCACGCTCGACCGCGAACTGCCATTCGCGGGACATCCGACGCTGGGGACCTGCCATGCCTGGCTTCAGGCCGGCGGCATCGCCAGGCGCGAAACCATCGTCCAGCAATGCGAAGCCGGACTGATCCCGATCCGCCGCACCGAAGATGGATTGGCCTTCGCCGCACCGCCGCTGCTTCGATCGGGTCCGGTGGACGAGGCCGATATCGAACGCACCGTCGCGATCCTGGGGATCGAGCGTGCGGCGGTGGTCGATGCCAATTGGGTGGACAATGGCCCCGGCTGGCTCGGCATCATGCTGCGATCAGCGGAAGAGGTGCTGGCGCTGCGCCCGCAGCGATCCTGGCCCGAGCGGGCGGATATCGGCATTGTCGGCCCCCATCCCGCCGGCAGCGCCATCGACTGGGAAGTCCGTGCGATCTTCAGCGACCAGTTCGGCGGACTGATCGAGGATCCGATCACCGGCAGCCTGAACGCGTCGCTCGCGCAATGGCTGATCGGCTCGGGCCGCGCCGGCCCGCGCTATCGCGCCGCCCAAGGCACGGCGATCGGCCGCAGCGGACGGATCTTCGTCGAGCGGGACGATGCCGGTGAAATCTGGATTGCGGGCAATACCGAGACGCTGTTCACCGGCACGACCGGCTTTTAATAGCCCATCAGGCTGAGCACTTCCTTGCGGCTGCGTTCGTCGTCACGGAAGCAGCCCATCACCCGGCTGGTGGTCATCGCGACACCCGGCGTACGGACGCCGCGCGCGGTCATGCAGGCATGGCTCGCCTCGATCACCACCGCGACGCCCTGGGGATGGAGATGCTCCCAGATGCAGTCGGCGACTTCGGCGGTCAGCCGTTCCTGGACCTGAAGACGACGCGCGAAGCCGTGAAGCACGCGCGCGAGCTTCGAGATCCCGACCACGCGATCATTGGGCAGATAGGCGATCGACGCCTTGCCGATGATCGGCGCCATATGATGCTCGCAGTGTGACTGGAACGGAATGTCCTTGAGCAGCACCACTTCGTCATAGCCGCCCACTTCCTCGAAGGTGCGCGACAGATGGAGCGAGGGGTCCTCGCCATAGCCCTGGCAATATTCCTTCCAGGCGCGCGCGACGCGCTGGGGCGTATCGAGCAACCCCTCACGCTGCGGATCATCGCCCGCCCAGCGGATCAGCGTGCGGACGGCCTCCTGAACATGATCGGGCACCGGCAATTTTGCCGGCGGAGAAACCATGTCGCCATCTTCCGGCGAAGCCGAGTCCGTCACATTCCACTCCTTTGCGTCCAGGCGATGCGTGCCAGCGCGGGATAGACGCTCCACCGCAGTGTGCAAGAGGCTGACGGGAAATGCTGCGTTTTTACGCTACGGCAAGCGAACATCCGACAATAGCGCGAAAGACCAGCGAAACAGTCGTCTGCACGCAGGATTACAGCGAAATCGCCGGTTGACGCGAAAGTAAGTTGCGCGCAACATTTCCCCTAGATCCCGCAACATAGCGGGACGACCTTAGACGGGTCATCGGTCTTCATCGGACCATCGAAAGAGGGGATACATCATGAAGAAGCTCGATCTGCTTGCTGCGTCGGCAATTGCGCTGGCGCTCGCGACGCCGGCTGCCGCCCAGGTCGCGACACCGGAAGATGAAGCCACCGACTCGATCCCCGATATCGTCGTCACCGCGCAGCGCCAGAGCGAGCGGCTGCAGGACGTGCCGATCGCGGTTTCCGCCTTCTCCGCCGACGCGCTCGAGAAGCAGCAGATCGAGAATGCGTCGGACCTTCAGCTCAGCCTGCCCAACGTCACCTTCACCAAGACCAATTTCACCGCGTCGAGCTTCACCATCCGCGGCATCGGCGACCTGTGCGTCGGCGCGAGCTGCGATTCGGCGACGGGCATCCATGTCAACGATATGCCGCTCCTCTCCACCCGCCTCTTCGAAACCGAATATTTCGATCTCGAGCGCGTCGAGGTGCTGCGCGGACCGCAGGGCACGCTGTTCGGCCGCAACGCGACGTCGGGCGTCGTCAATTTCATCACCGCCAAGCCCGACCTGACCAGCTTCGGCGCATCGGGCAGCTTCGAATACGGCAATTACGAGAGCTACAAGGTCAACGGCATGATCAACGTGCCGCTGGGCGAAACGCTCGGCGTCCGCGTCGCCGGCTATTATCTCAATCGCGACGGCTATACGAAGAACCTCTTCACCGGAAACCGCATCGACGGGCGCGACCTCTACGCGCTGCGCGGCACGATCCGCTGGGAACCGTCATCGTCCACGACCTTCGATCTGATCGGCTATTATTTCCACGAAAAGGACGATCGCTCGCGCATCCAGAAGCAGCTTTGCCATCGCGACCCGACCGGCATCCTGGGCTGTTCGCCCGACAAGCTCGCCTATGAGACAACGAACGGCAATTCGACGCTCGCGGCGCTGCTCAGCTCGAACGAATTCCTGGGCGTCGCATCCGCCTCGTCAGGCGGCGCGCTAGCCCGTTTCGGGCTCGGCAGCATCTATGGCACCGATCCCTTCTCGAACGCGGTGGTTCCGGCGGGCGTCCGCACGGTCAACATCGACTATGAGCCCACCTATTTCGCCGAGGAATATCACATCATGGGCCGGCTGCAGCAACAGCTCGGCGAGCAGCTCAGCCTGACGATGACCGGCGGATACACCCATAACAAGGTGGATTCGACGAGCGACTACAACCTCGCCATCGAGAATTCGCTCGCCAACAATCCCGGCCTCGTCCAGCTCAACACGCTCGGCCGCACGGGCATCGGTTCGCCCTTCGCCTTTCTCGACCCCGTCCGCCGCGCGCTTATTCCCAACGGCGCCGCCGGCGGCGTGTGCCAGTCGCTGGGCGACCCCAATGGCGTCGGCGTCTATGGCGGCAATTCGATCGGCTGCTTCCCGACCAGCCTGGATTTCGATCGATCGAAGCTGACCAACCGCCAATTCTCGGTCGAAGCCCATGTCGACAGCAATTTCGACGGCATGTTCAACTTCCTGCTGGGCGGCATCTATGTCGACAGCAAGACGAGCAACAACAGCTATATGGTGAATGCCTTCGGGCTCGATTACGCGGCCGGCATTCTCGGTGCGGCGAATACCGGCGGGGCCGCCTATTTCGGCTCGCCCTTCTATCATAGCGACACCGCGCAGACCCGGCTCAAATCCTACGGCATTTTCGGCGAAGGCTATTTCGACTTCACGGACAAGCTGAAGCTGACGGTCGGCGTCCGTTATAATCACGACGAGAAATATGCGCGCGCACGCACGACGCTGCTCCAGGATTCGAACGGACAGTTCGCCGCCGTACCCTTCGGATCGGACAATCTGACGGATGCGCTCAACTATGCCGCGCTCGATTACGACGCCAACACACCGGGCATCCAGAGCTATGCCGAGGACAGCGTCACCTTCGGCCGGCTGACCGGCCGCGCGGTGCTCGACTACAAGATCACCGACGACAACATGGTCTATGTCTCCTATTCGCGCGGCTACAAATCCGGCGGCATCAATCCGCCGCTGTCGCCCATCTTCGCGGTGCCGAGCACGTTCGGCCCCGAAACGGTGGACGCGTTCGAAATCGGATCGAAGAACAGTTTCCTCAACGGAACGCTGCGCCTCAATCTCACGGGCTTCTATTACAAGTACAAGAACCTGCAGCTCAGCCGCATCGTCGCGCGCACATCGGTCAACGACAATGTCAGCGCGAACATTTACGGTGTCGAGGCCGAGGCCATCATCAGCCCGATCCGCGCCATCCTGGTCAATCTGAGCGCGAGCTATCTCCACACCAAGGTCTCCGACGACAAATTCCTCGCCAATCCGCGCGATCCGTCGGGCGGCCGCTCCGATGCGGTGATCATCAAGGATCTGCAGAACGCATCGAACTGCGCGGTCGTGCCGACGACGGCGGGCAATGTCGTCGGCGTCAACACCTATGTCGCCGCGGTCAACAGCGGCATCGGCCTGCGCGCCCCCGTGCCGGTTCCGGGCACCAACACCACCGGCGCCTATTCGATCTGCAGCGCACTGGCGGCCACCGCCGCCAATCCGCCGGCAGCGCTCCGCGCGCTGTTCGCAACGCCCACGGGCGCCCTGCCCTTCACGGTCCTTGGCAGCGGCGTGGAGGTCAACATCAAGGGCAACCAGTTGCCCCAGGCGCCGATGTACAAATTCTCGGCCGGCTTCCAGTATCGGGCGGAATTCCAGAACGGCATGTCGCTCGTTCCCCGCGCGGACCTCACCTATACCGGCGAATCCTATGCGAGCATCTTCGGCGGCAACATCAACCGGATGAAGGGCTATGCGATCATCAACGCCCAGATCCAGCTCAATGGCCGCGACGATCGCTGGTTCCTGCGCGGTTTCGTCTCGAACCTGACCAAGAACAACGCGATCACCGGCGAATATGTGACCGACCAGTCGTCCGGTCTGTTCACCAACATCTTCACGCTCGAACCGCGCCGCTACGGCCTGGCCGCCGGCTTCAAATTCTGATCGTCGCCGGAATGCCGCGGTCGCGATGGCCGCGGCATTCCACGGGCCTGGGGCCATCCATGAGAAGGGAGATGGGGGCCGGCGTTGTTCGGACACCGGCCCCAGGGAGCAACATTCCTGCCATAGACGCCATTGGATGAACCTTGGCTGTCGATGCGGCACTTCGCGCCGTAAAAAGCGCGCGGCGCCCGATCTTCATATCTCCATGTCGCGCCGGACGATGCGGATCGAACCGTCGGGCTCGACGTCATCAAGCTCGACTTTCATCGCCGCCGTCCACTCGAGCAGATCCCGATGTTCGGCGATCAGATCCGCTTCATCCTGCGGCCCCGTTCCTCCACGCCACAGCGCGTAGAGCGCTTCAGCCGTCACAATGACGCGCAACGTCCCGAACGCGCTCTCCACGTCCAGATTCTGGTCCGCGAACTCCATCGACATCTCCAACCGCCTCAACTACGCGAGGTGCTCGGCCCCCTTTTGTCGGCAAGCTTCGCTTCAACCGAGAGTCCGCAGGGTTCAACCGGCCGAACGACGCGCCGCCCCGGGGCTGCGATGGATGCATGCATGTTCATGCGAAGGGGACGGCGCGGCGTGCCCAAAGCCGTAAAGTTAGCGGAGTTTTAACTCTGTTTGCCCAGTTGTGCGGCCGGCTGTGGGGAATGCCCCGTATCGTACGGGCTCACTCCGAATCAGCCGCACGCTTCGGCGCGCGCGAGCAGGAAATCCCTTTCCCGCGCATTTCGCGTTAGACCGGCCGCAGTCTCGAACGCCGCTCGTGCCTCGACCGGGCGACCCGCGCGGAGAAGGAAATCCCCCCGCGCCGCCGGCAATGGCGCATAGTTGCGCAAGGCGGCGGCAGACGCGAGTTGATCGATCAGACGCAACCCCGCTTCGGGGCCGAACGCCATCGAATATGCGACAGCGCGGTTCAGATCGACCACCGGTGACGGCATGACCACACGCAACCGGTCGTACAGTGCGGCGATACGTCCCCAATCCGTCTCCGCAGGCGTGAATGCGCGGGCATGGCAGGCGGCAAGCGCGGCCTGAAGCGCATAAGGACCATCGCCGCGGATCGCCTGCGCGCGCTCCAGCGCCTCGAGCCCCCGTCGGATCAGCAGCCGGTCCCAGTGTGCGCGATTCTGCTGGTTCAGCGTCAGCAGCGCACCGTCGGGTCCGGTCCGCGCGGGCAGGCGCGATGCCTGGATCTCGATCAGTGCGAGCAGGCCGAATATCTCGGCATTCTCCGGATCGTCGCCGGGCATGAGCGCCGCCAGCATACGCGCCAGCCGCTGCGCTTCCTGGCACAGGGCAGGGCGAACAAGATCTTCCCCGGACGTGGCCGCATAACCTTCGTTGAAGATCAGGTAGATCACCTCCAGCACGGATGCGAGCCGCTCCGCCCGCTCGCGGCCGCGCGGCACCTCGAAAGTGAGGCCGGCCTTGCCGATCGTCTTCTTCGCGCGAACGATGCGCTGCGCGATCGTCGCTTCGCTCGTCAGGAATGCACGCGCGATCTCGTCGGTGGCAAGGCCGCCGACCACCCGCAGCGTCAGCGCCGCGCGCGCATCCGGCGAAAGCACGGGGTGGCAGGCCGTAAAGATCAATCCCAGCAGTTCATCGCCCGGATCTTCGTCCATGGCCGCGATCATCTCGTCCTCGGCGGCGCTGTCGGTCGTGCCGCCCTGCTCGCGCACGAGTTCCTCATGCTTGCGGTCCCGCATCCGGTCTCGGCGGATCGCATCGATGGCGCGCCGCTTGGCAGCCGTCATCAGCCAGGCGCCGGGATTGACGGGTATCCCGGTCCCCGGCCATTCGGACAGCGCGATCACCAGCGCATCCTGCGCCAGTTCTTCCGCCCGATCGACATCGCGGACGAGGCGGGCCAGGCCTCCGATGAGTCTGGCCCGCTCGATGCGGAAAACCGCTTCGATCGCCCGATGCGTCTCGCCCGTCGTCATGCCGTCTTGTCGGCCAAAGCCCCCAGCCTGACAAGCCGGCGGCCATTACCCCGCCATCAGCCGCCGGCTTGCGGCAGCAGATCCTCCAATTCGTAGATCGGCCGGATCTCGATCTCGCTCGGCCCAGGCATGGGATTGGGGCAGCGCTTCACCCAGGCCACCGCTTCGTCCATATCCTTCACCTGCCAAAGCCAGAAGCCGGCGACCAGTTCGCGCGTCTCGGCGAACGGCCCGTCGATCACCGACCGGCCGGCACCGTCGAAGGCGACGCGCTTGGCTTCGGATGACGGCTTGAGGCCGTCGCCAGCCAGCAGTATTCCGGCTTTTTCCAGATCCTCGTTGAACTTGCCCATCGCCTCCATCATCGCCATCGTCTCGGGCGTGGGGTTGAAACCCTGTTCGCTGTCTTCGGTGGCCTTCACCAGCACCATCACACGCATCGTCTATCTCCTTGTTCCGGCAGGCCAGGATAGGCCGCGCATCGGAACGACGAACGGAGTTTTGGAGAATCGACATGCGGGCGCAATTTTTTTTCGGAAGGTGCGCGGCGCGACGCGATGCCTCAACCCGGATCAAGCGGGGATATAGGTGAGCCGGATCACATCCTCGTCGATCCGGTCATGGCTTACAAGGCGAAGCGGCGGCCTGGGGCCGGCGAAATATGGCGTGCCGCGACCGAGCACAACGGGGTGAAGATAGATGCGATATTCATCGATCAGGCCAAGTTCGGTGAGGCTGCGCGCCAGATCCGGGCCGGCGACTTCGATCTCCCCTTCCCGTTCGGTCTTCAACGCACGGATCGCATCTTCAAGATCGCCTTTCACAAGGCTGGCATTGGGCCCCACCGTCTCCAGCGAGCGCGAGACCACCCATTTCGGCTGGTTCCGCCAGGCAGCCGCGAAGGCGTGTTCGTCCGCTCCCCATTCAGGCTGATCGTCGTCCCAGTACCGCATGATCTCATAGATCCTGCGACCGTAAATGCTGCCCGCCTGCCCCCGGGCCTCTTCGATGAAATGACGGAAAAGCGCGCGGCTTGGCCCGAAAGCCATGTGATCGACATAGCCGTCGAGCGACTGGTTCATTCCGAACACGAGCTTCGCCATATCCATTTCCTCTCCTGCGCCGCGGTTCCGACGTCCCTGATTGCGTCACGCAACTGGCTGGAGGCTAGATCGACCGATTTCATATCACAATCGGTTTTTGCGCCGCGGACCGAGGCGACCGCCACGGTGCGGCACTCGCATGCACGCTTCATCAGGATCGGCGATGTTCGGCAATGGTGCGCCCGACAGGATTCGAACCTGTGGCCCCCAGATTAGGAATCTGGTGCTCTATCCTGCTGAGCTACGGGCGCGCCGTCACGCTGGTTAGGGGCTTGTGCATTCGGGGTCAATCTGCCCCGCTGCCGCCCGGCCCTGCGATGGCGTCAGTTCTGCGCTTCGGGCGGGACGACGGGGAACGGCAGGGGCGCCACGGGCACGCCTTCGTCAACCAGCGCCTTTGCCTGTTCGGGCGAAACCTCGCCATGGATGGCCGATTGATCGGATTCGCCCAGATGCATGGCGCGCGCGCGATCCGCAAAATCACGCCCCACCCATTCGGACTTTTCGAGCATGGCCGATTGAGCGCGCGCCAGCATTGCCAGCATCGCCTTCACCTCTGCCGGCGAATGTTCCGCCGGTGCCTGCGCGCCGGCCGCCATCGGCACATTGGAGGGTTCGGACCGGCTATTGCCTTTCGCCGAGACATTGGGCGCCATCACCGCCTTCTCGATCGCGACATCGCCGCACATCGGGCAGGACAGCAAGCCGCGCCGCTTCTGATCGGCATAATCGTCGCTCGATCCGAACCATGCCTCGAACACATGATCATGGCCGCAGCGCAGATCGAAAACGATCATGCCCCGCTCTCCAGCGCCGGGATCGCGCGGCGGTGGCGCAGCACAGGCACGCGCGCGCGCACATCCTCCGTCCGCGCGGGATCGAGATCGGCAAAGCCGACCCCCGCTCCCTCGCCCATGTCGAGAAGCACATCTCCCCAGGGATCGATCACCAGCGAATGACCATAGGTCTCACGACCGTCCTGATGCTGGCCCCATTGCGCGGCGGCGACCACGAAACAGGCCGATTCGACCGCACGGGCGCGCAACAGCAAATGCCAATGCGCTTGCCCGGTCGGGACGGTGAACGCCGCCGGGACGGTCAGGATCGTGGCCCCGCCATCCGAAAGTGCCCGATAAAGCGCGGCAAAGCGCAGATCGTAGCAAACCGAAAGGCCGACGCCGCCCCATGGCGTCCGCGCCAATGCGGGGCGCTCCCCAGGCGCATAGACCGCCGACTCACGCCAGCTCTCACCCGTGGCGAGATCGACGTCGAACAGGTGCATCTTGTCGTAGCGTGCCCGGATCGCTCCGGCATCGTCGATCACGAATCCGCGATTGACCAGCCGCCCGTCATCGCGCTCTCCCGCCAATGCCAGCGATCCGATATGCACCCACAGGCCGGCATCCGCCGCCGCCTTGCGCACCGCCGCGAGCACGAGATCGTCCGCCTCGCTCCGCAGATGCGCGGCAGCACGCTGACGATCGCGATCGAGCAGACCCGACATTTCGGGCGTGAACAGCATATCCGCTCCACCCGCCTTGGCTTCGTGCACCGCCGCGACGATCGTCGCGGCATTGGCGGCGGGATCGATCCCGCTCGTCATCTGCAGCAGCGCGGCGCGCATCAGCCGGCCAGCAACGGATCGAGGCCCCCGGCGGCATCCAGCGCGGCCAGATCGTCGGAACCGCCGATATGCCGCCCATCGATGAAAATCTGCGGCACGGTCAGGCTGCCCGGCGCACGCTCCAGCATCTCCTGGCGCTTCGGTCCGCCCATCGTGATGTCATATTCCTCGAACGCGACGCCCTTGCGGCCGAGCAAGGCCTTTGCCCGTACGCAATAGCCGCAGAACGCCTTGGTGTAGATTTCAACCTTCGCCATCTCTCTCAGGTGTGGCGGGCCGGGCCGGAAGTCAATATTCCTCTGCCAATACGCGCGCCCAGCACAGCAGGACGACCCGCGCCGCTCCCGCCTTTTTAAGCGCGCTGGCGCAGGCATTGGCAGTGGCGCCGCTGGTATGGACATCATCGACGAGCCAGATCGTGCGGCCGGCAAGCAGCGGAGCCCGCGGCGCCGGCACATGAAAGGCGCCGCGCACGGCTTTCGCGCGCGCCTCGCGGCCCAGGCCGCGCAACGCCGGGGTCGGCTTGACGCGATCGAGCGCATCGATCGACAATTCCGCACCGGTCCGCCGCGCCAGCGCCCGGGCGATCAGCGCGGATTGATTATAGCCGCGCCGCCAGATCCGCCAACGATGCAGCGGCACCGGAACCAGCATGCCGCCAGCCGTGGAATCGACATGGCGGGAGAGTTGCGCCGCGATGATCTCCGCCATCGCTGTCCGCCCCGAATATTTGAGCTTCAGCGCGAGCCCGCGCGCGATCTCGTCATAGGCCACCGCTGCCTGCACGCCGTCATAAGCGGGCGGAGATGCGAGACACGCTCCGCATGTCAGCCCTTCAAGTCCGCCCATGGGTGAACCGCATGCCGAACAACCACCGTCCGGCAGGAAATCCAATCGCTGCCAGCAGTCCAGACAGAAACGATGATCGCCTTCCACCACGACTCCACAGCCGGGGCAGCGCGGCGGCAGCGCAAAATCGCGAACCATTCTGACGGCCGCGACGACGGGCATGGCGATCGGCGTCATGGACAGGCTTGTCGCGCCGCCGCGGCCGATGCACAAGCCGCCTCATGTCCTCCGCCGCCCCTCCGGAAATATTCGATCGCAGCCTGCGTCGCCGCCGTCGCGACCGTGCGGCGCCCGATTTCGCGAACCACGACTTCCTGCGCGAACATATGGCGACGGAATTGCTCGACCGACTGGATGCGGTAAAGCGCGATTTCACCCATGCGCTCGACCTTGGCGCGGCGAACGGCTCGGTCGGCAATGCCCTGAGGGCGCGCGGCATGCGCGTGACCGCGCTCGACCCGGGTCACCGTTTCGCGCACGCCGTCCATGGCGTGCAGGCCGACGAGGATCGCCTGCCCTTCGCCGATGCGAGCTTCGATCTGGTGGTGAGCGCGGGCGTGCTCGACAGTGTCAACGACCTGCCCGGCGCATTGGCGCTGATCCGCCGTACGCTCCGCCCCGACGGTCTGTTCCTGGGTGCGATGATCGGCGCCGGCAGCCTGCGGGCTCTGAAGGCGGCGGCACTCACCGCCGATCTGGCGATGCAGGGCGGCGCCCGGCCCCGTATCCACCCCCAGATCGACGTGCGCGCGGCCGGAGACCTGCTTGCTCGCGCCGGATTCACCTTGCCCGTTACCGACTCCTTCGGGCTCGACGTCCGTTATCCCGGCCTGCTGCGCCTGGCGGCCGATCTGCGCGGCATGGCGGCGGGCAATCTGCTCGCCGGCACACGCCACGGCCTGTCTCGCAAATGGATCGCCCATGCTGCGACCGCTTTTGCAGCCAAAGCGGACCCCGACGGCAAGACTCCGGAATATTTCGAGATCATCTGCATGACCGGCTGGTCTCCCGGGCCGGGCCAGCCCGCGCCGGCCCGTCGCGGCAGCGCAGGCATGTCGCTGGCCGAAGCGCTCAAATCCAGGGAACCGGGCGGAGACGCGTAGCTCGCCGCGGTCAATGCCCGCTGTCGAGCACTTTCTCAAGCAGGCGCACCAGGGGAATGTCGGCCGGCGGCATCTCCAGCGCGTGCAGTTCGGCGGGATGAACCCATTTCAGTCCCTCGGCATCGAGCGCCTCCGGAATGCCGCGCCATTCGCGGCATAGATAGAGCAGCAGCAGCAGATGCGCGTCGCCCAGCGGTTCGCTGGCAAAGGCTGCGGCAGAGAGCGAGCCGGGGAGGACATCGATCCCCAGTTCCTCATGCAGCTCCCGCGCCAGCGCATGTTCAGGCGTCTCTCCGGCTTCCACCTTGCCGCCCGGAAACTCCCACAAGCCGGCCATGCTGCGTCCGTGCGACCGTTGCTGGACCAGAATGCGCCCATCCTCGTCGATAAGCGCGGCCGCACTGACCAGGAGCATGTTCATGGACGCGGCCTCCCGGCGCAGGATTTTGTTAACAGGCGATCGGCTATGCTGGTGAAACCAGGGAACGGGAATTGCAACCATGAAGCGAATTCGGGAGAGATTCGCCTCGCTTCGCGCGTGCAGGCGCGGGGCCACGGCGATCGAATACGGACTGATCGTTTCACTGATCGCGCTTGGCGCGATGGGTGGGATTCAGGCCTTTGGGGGCGGGCTGGCCAACATGTGGAACTATGTTGCAGACGAAGTGCTCCGCGCGTCCTAACGCCGATCATAAATCCAATCGATTTACCTTTTAGAAATATTCGGCCTGTAAATTTCTGATGTCGGTTGGGGGGAATCCAGCCGTCCGGGAATGAAGCTTTGAACCAGGAGACCGTTATGAAGAATTTCCTCAAGATGATTCGCAACTCCAAGGGCGCGACGGCCATCGAATACGGCCTGATCGCTGCACTGATCGCCGTTGCTGGCGTTGCCGCATTCCAGTCGCTGGGCGGCAAGATCAGCTCGACCATGAACAACGCGGCGTCGAAGATGTCGTAGTCACAGAACGGGTGCAATTCGCACTTGCTCAATGATCGGGGCAGTGGATACAAATCCACTGCCCTCTTTTTATTTGAGATACTGGATTATTTGGCCAACACTCAGAAATTCTAATCCCAATTTCCGGAAGGGCAATGCGATCGAAGCATCTAAATCGGATCGAGCGCTTCAGGCTTTGCGCAGCCCTACCTCAAGACTCTATGAACGCGAGTCTCAGAACTGTCCGATAGTCAAATATTTCTGGCGGCGCGTTTGACGAAGCTCGATTTCGTTCAGTCCAGACAATGCATCCAGTTCCGCTCCGATCGCATCGCCCAGCGCCGCGATCGCCACCACCGGCGTGCGATGCGCGCCCCCCACCGGCTCCGGCACGATACGATCGATCACGCCCAGTTGCTTGAGATGCTGCGCCGTCACGCGCATCGCATCCGCGGCATCGGCCGCCTTGTCCGCCGTGCGCCACAGGATGGACGCGCATCCTTCCGGCGAGATCACCGAATAGACGGCGTGTTCGAACATCAGGACGCGATCGGCCGCGGCCAGCGCGACCGCACCACCGGATCCGCCCTCTCCCACCACCGCGGCGACCATCGGCACGCCCAGCGCCAGGCATTGCTCGGTCGAGCGGGCGATCGCCTCCGCCTGGCCGCGCTCTTCCGCCTGCACCCCGGGAAAGGCACCCGAGGTATCGACCAGCGAAACCACCGGAATGCCGAACTTGTCGGCCAACTGCATCAGGCGGATCGCCTTGCGATAGCCTTCGGGCTTGCCCATGCCGAAATTGTGCCTGAGCCGGCTTGCGGTATCGTCGCCCTTTTCGTGGCCGATCACCATCACGCGCCGCCCGCCCAGACGGGCAAGCCCGCCAAGGATCGCCTGATCGTCGGCAAAGGCGCGATCTCCCGCCAACGGCATGAAGTCCTCGAACAGACCGGCGACATAATGTTTGAAATGCGGCCGGTCCGGATGACGCGCCACCTGGGTCTTCTGCCACGGCGTCAGCTTGGCATAGGTATCGACCAACAGCTTGTCGGCCTTTGCCTGAATGCGCGCCACTTCCGATTCGATATCGACTGTGCCGGCGTCCGCGGTATCGCGGAGATCGGCAATGCGCGATTCGAGCTCGGCGATCGGTTTTTCGAAGTCGAGAAAGCTAACCATGTGTCGGGCGGGTTAGGCCGAGCGGCGGTTCGCGTCAACGCGCTGTGGTCTATCGGCAAGCGGGTGCCGGCTATTTACCAACTCCACGAGCCGCCGGCTGTCCACATGCGTATAGATTTGGGTCGTCGCGATGTCGGCATGGCCGAGCATCGCCTGCAACGCGCGAAGGTCGGCACCGCCCTCCAGCAGATGTGTCGCAAAGGCATGCCTCAACACGTGCGGGCTGATTCGTTCGGGCGGGATGCCGGCGCGCGCACCGAGTTCGCGAACGATCTGATACAAACGCACCCGGCTGAGATGGGTCTTTCCGGAGGGGAAGAGCCACGGCGACTCCGACGGTACGAACACGGCCCAGGCCGCCACCGCCTGCCGGGCACGATCTGAAATGGGCACCAGTCGTTCGCGACCGCCCTTGCCGCGCAGGATCAGGAAGGGGCGATCGGGCGCGATCGCGCGACGGGGTAGCGAAACAAGTTCGGTTGCGCGCAGGCCCGATCCGTAAAGCAGTTCGATCAGCGCGGCCAGACGATGATCCTGCGCATTCGCATCCGCCCGAGCCAGCCCGCGCTCGATCTCCGCGAACAGCCGGTCGACATCGCCATGGTCCAGGATCTTGGGCAATGGCCGGATCGCGGCGGGGCGCGGCAAGGCCGCGGACGGATCGTCTGCGCGCAGCCCCTCATCCTGCAAGAATGCGAAGAAACGGCGAAGCGCCGCGGATTTGCGCGCCGCTGTGGCGCGAGCCAGCGGAGCCCATTCGGCTGCCAACCGGCCCAAAGCCGCTCCGTCCGCCACCCCCAGATTCCCGCCGAGCATAGAGGACGCACCACGCAGATCGGTGCCATAGGCGGCAAGCGTATTGCGCGCTGCCCCCGCCTCCGCCGCCAGCATTTCGAGAAACCTGTCGATCAGCGCCGAATCCTGCCCGGCCGACACGGTCACGAGCGGGTCAGCGCCTCGACCGCGATCATCCGCGCCTCGGGCTCCAGGCCCACACGCCGCAACGCCGAAACGATGTGATAGAGGTGCGTCGGCGGCACATAGCGCCAGTCATTGGTCTGCATGCCGATCGCCGCCAGCAGGACCGTCGTTCCCTTTTGACCGCTCGCCGCCGCGCGATCGAGCAACTGGCTCCAGCGCGAGGGGAGATCGAGCGCGAAGTCCAGATCACCCGCCATGTTCCGCGCATCATCCGCACCGATGCGACCGAGCCCGGCAAGCCCTGCAACCAGGAACTGACCCTTGAGCGTATCCGCCGATCCTGCATAGCTTCGTGCACGCGATGCACTGACGGTGAGCCCACGCGTGCCCGGCAAGCCCAGCGCCAGCAATGCCCAGCTTTCGTCCTCGCCGCCCGATTCGACGATGCCCGTCCAGCGCGCGGCGCGGCGATCGAGGCCGGCCGTGAACATCGCGCGCAGCAATTGCGGGCTGTCGGCCAGATAGTCGGCACTGGGCGCGAAACGCGCGGCGGCACGCGCCGTCAGGATAAGGCCGGCATAATGGTCGTCGCGGCTCTCGCCTTCCTCCCACAAGCCGCGCATCGCGGCCAGCCGGTCGCCCTGGTCGGCGGCCGCATAGGCGTCACGCAGCCTGAGCGGTGGGGTTCCAGATTGTTCCGACGGGTCGGTACGATCGAGCACGCCACCGTAAAGATCGACCAGCGCGGCGCTGGAGAGCACACCAAGCACCGCCGCGCGCCGCCCGGTCGAGATCCGTTCGCCATCGGGCAGCATCGGCGCCCGCGCACGCCATCCCATGACCTGCGGCCCGACGGTACGGAACAAAGCCGCCGGAATATCGACCGCCGTCGCACTGGCCAGGCCATAGCGCCAGGTGGTCAGTTGATCGACACCCTGCCATTCGATCGTGATCGAACGCCGGCCATTGACGCCTGCCCCAACCACTTTCTCCGCGAGCAGCAGGTCGATCGTGTTGCGGCCGGCCAACCGGGTGCGGCGGGCCTGTTCGATCGCGGCACTCGCCGTGCCCGGCTCGCCCGCCATCGCCGCACACATAGCGCGCGCCAGAAGCCAGCCGGTCGCGCGGCTGACGGCGGAAGCCGGCTCGACCAGCGGGCACAGTCCCGCCGGATCGCCCAGCGCGAGCGACGTCTGCATCGCGACTTCGAACAATTTGGGGCTGTACTGGCTCGCATCCGGCACCTGCACCAGCAGGCGCGCCGAATCGGCCTCCCCCATACGCAGCAGCAGCCAGGCACGCTCCGCGATCCAGTCCGGCGCGGAAACGCCATGCGGTGTCGGCACATTCGACAACAAGGTCCGCCGCAACAGCATCGATGTCCAGCGCGACGGCAATGGCGCATCCAGACGGCGCATCAGCTGCGAAAGCGTCTGCCCATCGGTGCCGCCGAACGCGCCATTGCCCATGCCGCCATCGATATCGAGCAGGGGCCCGACCCGATCGATCGCAAGCAGCGGCTCCGGCGGCAGGCCCGGCAGCGCATCTTCCTCGGCTTCGCCTTCACCTTCGACCAGTTCCCCGGCCGCCGCGCCCGGCGCGGCCGGCTGGCCCGGCAACGGCTGGATGGTCGGCAGCGGCGTGGGCGCCTGGCTTGGTGTGGGTGTCGGCGATGGGCGCGGTCCCGGCGGCGGCGCCGGCGGCACGGGATCGCCAAAGCCGGGCGGCAGCAGCGATTCGGGCGCCTCCTGCCCGATCGCGGGGATCGCGGCCGCCAGCCCCACGCCCGCGAGCGCGGCGCCGATCAGCGCCAGGCGCGAAACCTTATCGCCCAAGCGCTTCATTGGGCACGGACTTCTCGACACGCTTTTGCGGCTGTTCGTGAGCCAGCGTGGAGAGGAAATAGACACCGCCCGCCAGCACGACGAGCAGGATGACGAGGTTTCGAATAGCGGGCGACATGCCTGTCCTATGCTGCGCCAGCGCCCGAGCGGCAAGAGCGAAGCGATGCATCGCACCGTTTTGCTCCATCGATCCGCCTTGTGTATAGCGCGCCGCCATGCCCCGGACCGCCCCCGCCTCCTCCATCAGACCGGACCAGCCGATCGTGCTTATCGGCCTGATGGGCGTCGGCAAATCCACGGTCGGCCGCCGGCTGGCCGCGCGGCTCGGCGTTCCCTTCGTGGATGCCGACAACGAGATCGAGGCCGCGGCCGGGCTGTCGATCGCGGAAATCTTCGAACGCTATGGCGAACCCTATTTCCGTGATGGCGAACGGCGCGTGATCGCGCGCCTGATCGATGGCCGGCCAAAGGTGATCGCCACCGGCGGCGGCGCCTTCATGCAGGACGAGACCCGCTCGCTGATCCTCGATCGCGCGATCGCGATCTGGCTCGATGCCGATATCGACGTGCTTGCCAGCCGCGTTTCCCGGCGCGACACCCGCCCCCTTCTCCGCAACAAGGATCCCCGCCAAGTGCTGACCGAACTCGCCGCCGTCCGCAATCCGGTCTATGCGCTGGCGCCCTTCCATGTCCGCAGCCAGACCTCGCCGCACGAACTGACGGTCGACGCCATTCTGCGCGTGCTCGCCGAACGCGCCGGACAATGAGCATCGTTCCTGTCAGCCTCGGCGATCGCAGCTATGATGTCGCGATCGAAGCCGGTTCTCTCGACGGCGCGGCCCGGCATCTCGCCCCCTGGCTGAAGCGCGGACGCGCGATCATCATCACCGACTCCAATGTCGCGCATCACCAGCTTCCGCGCCTCGAAGCGTCGCTGGACGGGCTCGAGCGTCATGTCATCACGCTTCCAGCCGGCGAATCGACCAAGAGCTGGGCACAACTCGAAGCGCTGACCGATCGGCTGCTCGCGCTCGAAGTCGAGCGCGGCGACCATATCATCGCGCTGGGCGGCGGTGTGATCGGCGATCTGGTCGGCTTCGCGGCGGCGATCCTGAAACGCGGCTGCGGCTTCATCCAGATCCCGACCACCTTGCTCGCCCAGGTCGACAGTTCGGTGGGCGGCAAGACCGCGATCAACACGCGGGCGGGCAAGAATCTGATCGGCGCCTTTCACCAGCCGAGCTTCGTGCTGATCGATCCCAGCGTGCTCGACACGCTGCCGCGCCGCGAACTCGGCGCCGGCTATGCCGAAGTGGTGAAATACGGCCTGATCGGCGATTTCGGCTTCTTCGAATGGTGCGAAGCCAATGCCGCACGGCTGCTGGCGGGTGACGCAGAAGCCCGCGTTCATGCCATCGCCACCAGCGTTGCCGCCAAGGCCGCGATCGTCGGCGATGATGAGCGCGAAACCAGCGGACGCCGCGCGCTGCTCAACCTGGGCCACACGTTCGGCCATGCGCTGGAAGCGGAAACAGGCTTTTCCGACAGACTCCTTCATGGCGAAGGCGTCGCGGCGGGCATGGCGCTCGCTTTCCGTTATTCGGCGCGGCGCGGTCTGTGCGCTTCGCAGGACGCCGAACGCGTCGCCGCTCATTTGCGCGCGGTCGCGCTTCCCGACGGCCTCGCCGCCGCCGGCATCGCGGCCAGCGGCGAAACTCTGGTCGCGCACATGCTTCACGACAAGAAGATGGCGGCCGGCACGCTTGCCTTCATTCTCGCCCGCGCGATAGGGAATTCCTTCGTCGACAAGAGCGTGGAACTTGCCGATGTCGCGGCGTTCCTGAATGCGGAAACACGGAGCAGCTGATCCCCGTCGGGCGCGGGTGACGCCTCGGTCTCCGCGAGGGTCGAACTGACTCTGCCCGGCGCCATATGGCACTCCCGAAAAAGATGATATGATATCGGCGATGCCCGATATGCCGTCATTCTCTTTGGCCGTGCGCAGCTACGACCGACAAAGCAGCATGGATCACCATGTTTTCGCCCAACTCGTCCTGCCATTGACCGGATCGCTTGAGATGGAGATTGCGGGCCGCGGCGCGGCGGTTACGCGCGGCGAAATGGCCTTTGTCGACGCAGATGCCCGCCACGACCAGGTAAGCGATCATGCCAATCGCTCCTTCATCCTCGACCTGGATCCGGGGGTTATCACCCCGTCATTGCGGGAACGCCTCGGCCATAGTCCTTATCTTCCCCTGTCACCGGCGGCGAACAAGCTGGTCGATTTCATGGCGTTGATGACGGCGGATCGCACAGCGCCGTCGACCGCCGTCGACTATTGGGCGCCGCTGCTGTTCGAAGCGCTCGACCTGACGCCCCCGTCACCCCGCTCCCGCCTGGCCGGGCTGCGCGCCCTTGTCGAAGCCGATCCGGGTTCGTCCTGGACCACCGCGACGATGGCGAGCCGGGCCGGCCTCAGCATCAGCCGCCTTCACGCCATATTCCGCGAGGAACTCGACACCACACCCATCGCCTGGCTGTCCGATCTCCGCCTGGAACGCGTTCGCGACGGGCTTCGCTCGACCCGCCACTCGATCGCGGAACTGGCCTATCGCAACGGCTATGCCGATCAAAGTGCCCTCACCCGTGCCATGCGCAGGGAAACCGGGCTGACGCCGGGCGCCTATCGGCGCCAGGCGCAGGAGCCTGGGACAAGGAAACGATAGGCACGATCAAGACCGCGCCGCTCACCTGACGCAATCTCCGGCCGAGGCACGGAGATCGCGATGACAGACAACCGAGACATGACGGCCGGCATTGCCTGCGGCGCCGGCGCCGGCGCGCTGTGGGGGCTGGTCTTCCTCGCCCCCGAACTGGTCCGTGGTTTCGGCCCCCTCCACCTGGCCGCGGGTCGCTATCTTGCTTACGGGCTGTTCGCCATGATCCTCCTGGCTCCGCGCTGGCACGGCCTGCGCGACCGGCTCGGTCGCCGCGAATGGGTGGCACTCGGCTGGCTGAGCCTGCTCGGCAACTGTCTCTATTATATCCTGCTCGCAAGCGCGGTTCAGCTTGGCGGCATCGCGATGACGTCGCTGGTGATCGGATTGCTGCCCGTCGCGGTCACCATTCTCGGCAGCCGCGACGGCGGCGCCCCGCCGCTGTCTCAGCTTGCGCCGTCGCTGTTGCTTGGGATCGCGGGCGTCGTCTGCGTGGGCTGGCAAGCGCTGGGGCCCGCGCCTGGCGGATCACTCGTCGAGCAGGCGGCAGGCCTGGCTTGCGCGGTCGGGGCGCTCGTCTCATGGATGATCTTCGCGATCGGCAACACTCGCTGGCTGGCGCGGCTCGATCATGTCTCCGCGCATGACTGGAGCCTGTTGCTCGGGGTCGTGACCGGCGGGCAGGCGCTGCTGATCGTGCCCGCCGCAGTGCTGCTGGAAGCGACCGGCCAGGATATTTCGCAATGGAGCCATCTGATCGCGGTGTGCGCGGGCGTGGCGCTGCTCTCCTCGATCGCCGGCAACGCGCTCTGGAACAGGGCAAGCCGGTTGCTGCCCCTCACACTGATCGGCCAGATGATCCTGTTCGAAACGCTGTTCGCGCTGCTTTACGGCTTCGCCTGGGAAGCCCGGCTGCCGACCATGCTCGAAACACTGGCGATCCTGCTCGTCATCGCCAGCGTGACAAGCTGCTTCACGGCGCACAAACCGGCGGCGGCTCCGGCATGACCCGGAGGATGGGAGCCGCGGGAAAACCGGCGGCGGCTCCCATTCCCGAACGTTCAGAAGCTCGCTTTCACCTTCGCGCCGATCACGCGCGGACGCGGGCGGGTACCGAAGCCCAATGCCTCCAGCGGATCCTGCCGGCCATTCTCGCCAAGCAGATTTTCGCCGAACAGCTCAACGCCCCAACGGCCGCGCTCCAGTCCGATCCGTGCATTGAGCATGTTGAGCGTGTTGGTGCGAAAGGCGACGATGTCCAGGCTGCGATCGGTGACGGTGCCGGGGCCGATCTGGTTATAGTCCAGCCGCGCGAAGCCCGGCGTGTCGGCGCTCCAGTCGAAGCGATATTCGGCCGAAGCCGAAATCGCATAATCGGGAATATAGTCGAGCCGGTCACCGGTGATGTTCGATGTCGATGCGGGGAGGACGAAGACCAGCTCGGTGCTGGTCACATTGCCGCTCAATTGCAGCGTCAGATTCTTCACCGGATCGACAGCGAAAGACCAGTCCACACCGTAAATCTCGGCATTGCCGGCATTCATCAGCCCGCCGAACACGCCCTGACCGAGCACGAAGGCCTGATATCCCTTATACTTGCTGTAAAAGCCGGTGACGTCCCAGCGAAAGCCGCCGGACACTCCCTTCGTCCCCACCTCGTACGACCAGACATTCTCCGGATCGAACGTGGTGTTCACGCCGTTGCCCTGAAATCCGCCGCTGCGGAACCCCTTGGCCACATTGGCGTAAAGCGTCGCATTCGGGGCGAGATCATAGGACGCATAGAAGCGCGGGTTGACGGATTCGAAGGTGCCGGCCTGATCGGGCACGCCGTTGCGCGCGCGCTTGCGGCTGTCGTGGAAATAGCGAAGCCCACTGCCCAATTGAAAGCGATCGGTCAGCGAAAAGGATATGTCGCCGAACACCGAGATCGTTTCCGACTTGTCGCTGGAATCCACCGAATCCACGCCCAGGAATTCGCCTTCGGAATAGAGATCGAGCACCTGCAGCCGGTCGATCGTCTCATCGGTGTAGAAGGCGCCCACGACCCAGTTCAGCCGGCGCTTGCCCGTCGAGCTCAGCCGCACTTCCTGCGTGAACGACGTGCTGTCGAGCGTATCTCGGTTGAAGGTTTCCAGCCCCGGCAGCTTCAGCGCCACGCCGGCATTGCGCTTGTGCGCATCGACATGGCTGGTCGAACTCATCAGCTCGACTCCGCCGAAATCATAGGTCGCGGTGAGATTATAGATCTCGTAATTGTCGACCAGAGTCTGGCGCGCCAGCGGATCGCCATTCGGAAAATCGACATCATAATGCTTGTCCGCGCCCACCGTCAGGCCATCGCCCTTGTTGCGATGGACGACGACGGTGCCGGTGATGTCCAGCCCGTCGGCAGGCCGCCACAAGCCCTTCACGCGAACATTGCGGATCAACTGGTCGTTGATGTCCTTGCGACCCGCCGCCGGCTGGTCGATCCAGCCGCCCAGATTGGCGAGCGTACCCGAAACGCGGAAACCCAGCACGTCGTCGATCACCGGCACATTGACCACGCCGCTCAGGCGTTCGCTGAAATCGCCATGTTCGGTGGCATAGGCCGACAGGCTGGCTTCGCCCGAAACGCTGTTGAGGTCGGGATTGCGCGTGATGAAGCGGACGGTGCCGCCCGCCGATCCCTGGCCGTAGAGGGTGCCCTGCGGCCCGCGCAGCACCTCCACGCGTTCGAGGTCGACAAGCTGCAGATCAAGCTGCCCCAGCGACGCGCCCGTCACCGGGATCTCATCCATATAGACGCCGACCAGCGAAGCGATGCCGTTGGGATTGGCGACGCCGCGCAGGAAGATCTGGTTCTGCCCGGGGCCGGATTCGATCACCACCAATCCCGGCACGCTGCGCGAGAGATCGAGCAGCGAGACGGCGCCGCGCCGCTCCAGCTCCGCCTGGGACACCGCCGTGATGCTCATGGGCACGTCGACCAGCCGCTGTTCGCGGCGCGCGGCGGTAACGACGATATCGCCAAAGGCTTCACCCTCGCCCGTACCAGCGCCGTCACCTGCGGCCGATACGGCTTCGTCGGTCATAGAGGTACGGCTCTGGTTGCGGACGATCGCGATCGCCCCCGCCGTTCCCGCGCGCACGCTGAAGCCGCTGTTCGCCAGGATCGCGTCGAGCGCGACATCGGGTGCCGCCGCCCCCCGATAACCACGCGACTGCACGCCGCGCACCTCGTCCGCCTTGTAGATGATCGGGCGTCCCGCCTGGCGGCCATAGGCGTCGAGCGCCGATTTCAGGCTCCCCGCCGGAATGTCGAACTGGCGCTGCTGTGCATGGGCCGGCGTCGCGAGCGCCGCGATGCAGATACCCGATGCCAGCAAAGCGCGATGGCCGTTGATCCTCATATCCCTTCCCCCTGTATCGGTCGCGTCCGCGCGTATCCGTCATGGGAAGGAGACAAGGTTGCGTCGCGAAACTGTAACGATCAGTTCGAAATTTTTATCGCCTCGGGCGTTTCGGTGACTTTCACGCCATAGGCATCACGCAGCAGCCTCGCGAACACCTCCGGCTTGGATGCAGGGAACAGGCCGCCGATCCGGATCGCGCCGGCGTCCGCATCGGTCACCACCATCGGCTTGCTGTTGTAGCGATTGAACTCCGCCGCCACGTCGGACAGGCTGGTCTGATCGAAGCTCAGCATGCCTGTCCGCCAGGCCAGCGCACCTTCGACCCGCGCTTCGGACCGTGCGGTCACCAGCGTCGCATCGCCTTCCGCAAAGGCGATATCGCCGCGCGAGATGATCGCCGAGCGCATGTCGCGCCCGCCATCGACCTCGTCGACGCGCACCCGCCCTTCCAGCACCGACACCGTCACCTTGCCGGCATCGCGGCGGACCGAGAATTTGGTGCCGAGCACGGTGATCTGCCGGTCGCCGGCATGAACGACGAACGGCCGCCCCTCCCGATGCGAGACCTCGAAATAGGCCTCACCCTTGTCCAACCACACTTCGCGCGCGTTATCGGTCACCGCAGTTCGCACCGTCGATGCGGTGTTGAGCTGCACCCGGCTGCCATCGGCCATGCCGATCAGGCGCCGTCCGCCGACAGGGGTTTCATAGGCCAGGGTCCGGATCGCCGGCGTGGGCTCATGCGCGATCATGTAACCGGCGCCGACCATCAGCACGAGCGATGCGGCGATCGCGCTGGGCAACCACCAGCGGCGCGGCGCGCGCGGCTCCACTATTTCGGAAACGACGGGCCCGAGCGCCCCGATCCGATCGGCTTCACGCCAGCTATGCTTCAGCCGCCAATAGGCCGCGCGGTTGCCATCCGACTCGGCCAGCCACGCATCGAGCGCGGCCTTGTCCGTCGCCGACCAATTCCCTTCCTCCTGTGCGATCAGGAAGGCCGCCGCGCGGTCGTTCGCCTGCTGCACACGGCTCATGCTTCACCGCCTTTCCGATGGCGGCGGCCGAATTTGGGCCGGATCACCTTGCCGCTGCCGCCCAGCATGAAATCGGCGAGCGCCTTCATCCCCATCATCACCTGGTGATTGACCGCGTCCTTGCCAATGCCGAGCCGTTCGGCGGTTTCCTGGACGTTCAGCCCCTCGACCTTGCGCAGCCGGACGATCTCGCGCACGCGCGGGCTCAACCGTTCCAGCCCTTCATGGACACGGCGCAGAGATTCCCGCGCATTCAGATGGCGTTCGGCTTCGAACAGATCGACCTCGCGGTCGATCGTCTCGAGATCGGCGACCAGATCGAACGACACGATACGCGCGCGTTTCGCACGGTTGATCAGATGGTTGCGCGCGATCGTGAACAGATATTGACGCGTGTTCGCGGGCAAGCCCCCACGCCCAGCCGAGATCGCGAGCTCGTACACATCATGGCGCAGATCGGTCACGTCATCCTCGACCCGCCAGTTGCGCCGAATGAAATGCGTCAGCGATCGTTCGAGAGGCAGCACCTCCCGGCAGAACCAGTCTTCAAGAACATCGTCGTCGACCATAGGGCCTGAAGGCTCTCCCAGCACGCATCACAGGATCAGGACAATCGAGTGCGCGAGAGTTGTAACGCAAATCGTGCGATGTCTGAAAATCAGAGCGTCTTGCGCAGGCGCACCAGGAAGAACGGGTCCATCACCGCATTCCGCCGCTCGACGGAGACCAGCCGCCCGCTGCTGCGCGGGCCATCGTACAATTCACGCTTCCGGCTACGCGAACGGAAGCCGATATTCTCGAACATGAAGCGTAACGACAGTCCCGGCTTCACCGTCCAGTCCCAATAGATCTTCGCGAGCGGATCGCTGTTGGCGGCAACCGTGCGGATCTCGTTGATCCGGTACGAGGTCTCGCTGAAACCCGTATAGAAATCGGCGGTGATCACCGATCTCAGCCGCGGCAGATCCTTGATGATCGTGATATCCCCCTGAAAAGGACGTTGCAGCGAGATCCGCCGGCGTTCTCCCGTCACCGGATCGGCGACGCGCGAGCGCCGCCAGTTCGCGTTCAACCGGATCAACGTGCCGGTTGCACCCAGCCGGTCGAGCGGCAGGCTCACCGCGAGCTTCGCCTCCTGTCGCGTACCGTTGCCGATATTGCCCGGCGCGTCGAAACGATCCTCGATCGGGATCAGGTCGATCACGTCGCTCAGATCCGAATGGCTGGCGGTCAGGGTGATGGCTCCGCGGTCCCAGAAGCGACGCTCCACCGTGGCTTCGAACAGCCAGGCCTGTTCGGGCGTCAGATCGGGATTGCCGGCATTGACCGTGCCGGTATCGAGGCCGGCAGTGGTCGCGAAATCGTCGAAATCGAGCTGGCTGACGATCCGTTCGGTGCGCAGCCGCACTTCCCAGCCCATGGCCGGTTCGATCGTCAGGTTCAGCCGGGGCTTCAGGAATTGCAGCGAACGCGACTGGCGCGCATCGCCGTCCACACCGATCGTCGAGCGCTCATAGCCGATTGCGGCTTCGGCGGTGAGCCGGCTCCAGATCTGCCAGCGCGCAGCGCCCTCGGCATCGATGCGGCGCTCCTCGACGTGCACCGTCGCCGATGGCAGCGGCACGGAGACTCCCCCGCGCGTCAGGCTGCTTTCGGCGTCGAGTGAATTGAAGGTCCGCTCGATACGTCCGTCGATCGTCAGCGTCGGCAACGGCACGAAGGTGCCCGATGCGCGCAGGATCGACTCCCCGGCAAGCGAGCGCTCGCGGGAGATCTGCTCCGGCCCCGTGCCCGTCGACCGGGTCAGGACCCGATCGCGTTCGCGGCTTTCGAGCGCCAGCGCGCGCAAGGTCAGCCGCGATGAGACTTCACGTTCATATTCGATACTGGCGACACCACGGTCGGTCGCGACATCCGCGGCCACCGTCTCGCGAAATTCCGAGCCGCCGGCATTGGTCAACTCGGTCATGTCCCGTCTGTCCTGTCGATCACGTTCACCGTTCAGGCTGAAGCGTATGAAATTCGGCCCCTCGCGATATTCGGCGGCGCCGTTGCCGCCGACAATGAAGCGATCCCAATCGGCTTCGAAACGGCCCCAGTCGTTCAACCGGCCATTGCCGTCACGACGGGAAATGCGGCCGATTCCGGAGATCGTCTGGTCCCTGTCCTCGCGCCAGTGGAGCACCCCCTCCAGCGACAGCCTGCGCCCCTTGCGCGATCCTTCGACGCGCGCGATCCGCGCCGGCAGCGCATTGGTGTAGAATTTGGTCATGAATTCGGCGGCGAGCGATGTCGTCGCGCCCGCGCGGCGAATGATATTGGCCACCATTGTCTGGCCGCGCATATCGATCCCCGGTGCGCCGCCGCGGATCAATTCGATCCGCTCCACACCCGCTACCGGAATGCGCCGCAGGATATCGTCGAGATTCTGAGCCTTGGTCGACGGGCGCTGCCCGTCGATCAGGATATTCCCGCCCGTCCCCGCCAATCCGCGAATGCTGGTATCGCCACGATCATAGGTAAAGCCCGGAATGCGCGTGATCATCTCCAGCGCCATGGTCGGCTGATATTCCGCGAAGAATTCGGGCGGATAGGAAATCACGCTGCTCCCGCCGCGCGCCAGTGGAACAGGCGCCTGCGATTCCGGATCCTCCTGGGCACGCAACGGCACTTCGCCCAGCGCCCCGAACGAACAGATCAAGCCGGCAGCCAGTCCTCCGCGCATCTTCGTCTCCCTCGACGGGGAAACCTATCCGCGCGCAAGGACTGCGCAATTTCATAGTCAGATCCTTTCGACCAAATCGGCTTCGCCTGAAGCCTCAGGTCCTGAGCGCGGTCCAGCCGAGCCAGAGCCAGCCGATGATCAGCAATGTGCCACCGATCGGCGTGATCGCGCCCAGCCAGCGCGGTGCGCCGATCGCCATCGCGTATAGTGTCAGAGCGAAGATCGCGCCGCCCGCCAGAAACAATATGGCCGGCGGCTTCGCGCCCAGCCGGTCAACGATCGCCAATGCCGCAACCGCATGGATCATCTGATAGGTGGCGCCGGTCTTCAGCCATTCGGCAGCCTGTGCGGACGAGGCGCCATGCGCGCCGAATGCCCCGGCCGCGACCGCGATCGCGCCCGAAAGCGCCGCCAGCAAGATAATCATCCGCAATCCTCCTTGAGCCCCGCATTGCGCTGGCTGAACATCCGATCCATGCCCGCACGGATATCGCCGGTCTCGCTCTGCACCTTCAGCCGGGCCTCATCGCGCGCGCGATATTCAGCCTCGGTATGATCGATCTCCGCCTCGTCGATGCCCAGCGCGCGCATCGACTGGCGTGCAAGCGAGATCGCGCTTTCGAACACGTCGCGTACCGCACCCGCAACAGGCGCGGCTCCGATCCGCATCATATGGCGCCGGTCGTAAGCGCGCAGCAGGATGGAAGCATCGGGAAACGCCTTGGCGATCAATCCGATCGAGGCTTCATCGAGCCGGTCGCCGTCCAGACAGAAGATCAGCGCCTGCGCGTCCTCCGCCCCAGCCCGCCGCAGCAGATCGACGCGCGTGCCGTCGCCATAATAGACCTTCATGCCGAAATCGCCGGCGACCGCGATGGTTTCCGGATCGGAATCGATCAAGGTCACCTGCACGCCCTGCCCCACCAGCATCTGCCCTACCGTCTGGCCGAAACGACCATAACCGACGATGATCGCCGAGGCGCCATCGCTGACCGGCCCATCGAGCTTGGCGGCACCCGCGCGCGGTTCGGCGCGGAAACGGCGGGTGAACGCCATCAGGAACGGCGTGGTCGCCATCGAGATCGTCACCACCGCACCGAACAGGCTGGCCGCCTGCGGTTCGATCAGCATCGCATCCTGCGCCTGTGCGAACAGCACGAAACCGAATTCGCCGCCCTGGCTGAGCAACAGGCCCAGCGCCAGCGCCTGGCGCCACGCCATACGGAACAACAACCCCAGTCCCATCACGATCGCGGTCTTGGTCACGATCAGCGCCGCCGCCATCGCGATCACGAACACCGGCCGTTCGGCGATCACGGTCAGATCGAGCATCATGCCGACCGCGAGGAAGAACAGGCCAAGCAATATGGTGCGGAACGGTTCTACATCCGCTTCCAGCTCGTGGCGATACGGGCTTTCGGCGAGCATCACGCCCGCGACGAACGCCCCCAGCGCAGTGGAGAGCCCGAGCGCCTCCATCACCGCCGCGCTGGCAATGACGGTGAACAATCCGGCAAAGACGAACATCTCGCGCTCACCGAGATTGCCGATCAGCCGGAACAACGGATTCAGGACGAAGCGCCCGGCAAGCACCAGTCCGACCACCGCAAGCACGGTATAGAGCCCCAGCACCCAGCCCGGCGGCCCCGCCGCATCGGCCGGATTACGTGACAGCGCCGCGACGATGGTGATCAATGGGACGATCGAGAGATCCTGGAACAACAGGATCGAAAAGGCCCGCTCGCCGAATGGGGTGCGCAACCGCCCGGCCGATTGCAGCATCGGCAGCACCTGCGCGGTGGAGGACAGGCCGAGCGGCAGGCCCAGCGCCAGCGCCGCGGCCAGGGTGAAGGGCGTGCTGCCATAGACGAGCAACGCCACCGCCAAGCCGCACAGCGCGACCTGAAGCAGGCCGAGCCCGAAAATATCGTTGCGCATCTGCCACAACCGCGTCGGCGACAATTCCAGGCCGACAAGGAACAGCAGCAAGGTGATGCCCAGTTCGGCGATACCCAGCTTCTGTTCGGCGTCGCCCACCAATCCGAGCAGATGCGGGCCGACCAGTGCGCCGGCGACAAGATAGCCGAGCACCGCGCCCAGCCCCAGCTTGCGGAACAGCAGCACGAACGCCATCGCGAAACCGAGCAGGATCACGCCGTCGCGCAGCATCGGCACGCCGCCGCCCTCGTGCATCACGCGCCCACGGCGCGCGCCGCAGCCTCCGCAACCGCTTCGAAGGCCAGCCGGATCGAGGGATGTCGCGCGGCATGCGGCCGCGCCGGCAGGAAGATCTCGAGCCCCGGCCAATCGCCAGGATTCTCACGCTTGCCGGCCAGAAAATCCGCCAGCGCATCGCGTGCGGCCTCAAGCTCGGCGCGGGTCTTGCCGATCGCGCCCGCCCCCATCAGCGACGCGGACGCCTGGCCGAGCGCACAAGCGCGCACTTCCTGGCCGAGCGCCGCGACGCGCCCGTCGGCATCGAGCATCACGTCCACCGTCACGCGGCTGCCGCAAACCGGCGAGCGCTTCTCCGAACTCCCCTGCGGCGCCGGCAGGCGCGCATGATGCGGAATGGTCGCGGCGAGTTTCAGGATCGCGGTATTGTAGAGCGGCGCGTTCATTTCGATGCGTTGCTCGCGGATGCGCCATTGTCGGATGCGCCGCCATCCTCCTGACGTTCCTCGACAAAGTCGACGAGCGCGCGGCTCGATGCGTCAAGCAGCGGATAGGTGTAGGATTTGGCCATCCATTCGGGCCGCTGCGAGCGGCCGCCATAAAGCGTGTCATAGACCAGGCTGACGCCGAGATAGATGACGGTCGCAATGATCAGGCCCTTCAACGCGCCGAAGCCGATCCCGAGAACCCGATCGAAACTGCCGAGCGCCGATTGCCGCGTGCGCCGCCCGACCGCGCGCGCGGTCAGCCGTCCGGCAAGGAAGGTCAGGCCGAACACCAGCGCGAAGGCGAGCACCATCGCGCCGCCTTCCGTGCCCACCCAGTCGCGGACGAGCAGGGTCGTCGGCTCATGGAACATCTTGACCGCGAAAACCGCGACGATCCAGGCGAGCAGCGAGAGCACTTCGGTGGTGAAGCCGCGCAGGAAACCGAGCACGGCGGCGCCGCCGACCAGCAGGAGAACGATGATGTCGAGAGCGGTGAAGGCAGCCATGGGTTCCAGCTAAACGAAGTTCAGGGAAATTTGAATCGGCATTCCGCGGCGACCATCAAATCTCCACCGTTTCTGCAATTGGGGTGCCGCCCCCCATGCTTCAACCGGGATCGCGCGCCAGCATGTGATCGACGAACTGGCGCAGCGTACGGAAACCCGACAATGTCAGTCCGCCCTTCTCGCCGCCGACCGCAGACGGCACCAGCGCCCGCCCGAAACCGAGCTTGCCCGCTTCCTTCAGGCGCAGGGCACCATGCGCCACCGGCCGGATCTCGCCGGAGAGCGCGATCTCCCCGAAGGCGACCGCGTCGGACGGCACCGGGCGTTCGCTGAGCGCGGAAACCAGGGCGGCCGCCACCGCGAGGTCGGCGGCCGGATCCGACAGGCGATAGCCGCCGGCGATATTGAGATAGACCTCGCAGGTCGAAAAGCTGAGCCCGCACCTCGCCTCCAGCACCGCGAGCACCATCGCCAGCCGTCCCGAATCCCAGCCGACCACGGCACGGCGCGGCGTGGCGCCGCTCGCCAGCCGCACGGTGAGCGCCTGGATCTCGACCAGCACGGGGCGCGTGCCTTCCAGTGCGGGGAACACCGTCGATCCCGTCACGCTCTCATCGCGATTGGTGAGGAACAGCGCGGACGGGTTCGAAATCTCCTCCAGCCCTTCCGCCGCCATCGAGAAGACGCCGATCTCGTCGGTACCGCCGAAGCGGTTCTTGATCGCGCGCAGAATGCGATATTGATGACTGCGCTCGCCTTCGAAGCTGAGCACGGTATCGACCATATGTTCCAGCACGCGCGGCCCCGCGATCGCGCCATCCTTGGTGACATGGCCGACAAGCACCAGCGCGGTGCCGCGTTCCTTGGCGAAGCGGATCAGTTCCTGGGCGGACGCGCGGACCTGGCTGACGGTGCCCGGCGCCCCTTCGATCAGGTCGCTATGCATGGTCTGGATCGAATCGATCACCAGCAGCGCCGGCGGCTTGCCGCTGCCGAAGGTGGTCAGGATGTCGCGCACCGAGGTCGCCGCCGCGAGTTGCACCGGCGCATTGCCGAGGCCAAGCCGGCGTGCGCGCAACCGCACCTGATCGGCGGCCTCCTCGCCCGAGACATAGGCGACGTTCATCCCCGCACAGGCCAGCCGCGCCGCGGCCTGGAGCAGCAGCGTCGACTTGCCGATGCCCGGATCGCCGCCGATCAGCGTCGCCGACCCCTCGACAAAGCCGCCGCCCAAGGTGCGATCGAGTTCCTTGATCCCGGTCGCTGCCCGCTCCGGCAACGCGATGTCCGCATCGAGCCCGACCAGCGTGACGGCACGGCCGCCCGATTGCAGGTTATGCTTGGCGGCAAAAGGCGTGACGACAGCCGCCGCCTCCTCCACCAGCGTGTTCCATTCGCCGCAATCGACGCATTGGCCCTGCCATTTGGGGGAAACCGAGCCGCAGAGCTGGCAGACATATCGACGCTGGGGTTTTGCCATGAATGTTCCCTAACTGTTCCCATCGTCGAACGCCAGACGCCTTTGTGCGTTGTTACGCCATGGTCGCACGATTTTCCGCCTGCCCCCATTGCTTCAGTCCGGCTATGGCGTCCGCATGATGCGCGTCGCGAGCTACAATATCCGCAAGGCCATCGGCACCGATCGCCGCCGGCGCCCCGAGCGGACGCTGGAGGTGCTCAACGAGATCGGCGCCGACGTGATCGCGCTGCAGGAAGCGGACCGGCGCTTCGGTGCGCGCATCGGCGTCATCCCGCTGCACATGCTCGACGAACATAGCGACTATATTCATGTGCCCTTCGACATGCGCGCGAACAGCCTGGGCTGGCACGGCAACGCGATCCTCGTGCGCAAATCCGCGAAGATCATCCGCCGCGAGGTGATCCACCTGCCCGCGCTCGAACCGCGCGGCGCCGTGCTCGCCGATATCGCGCTCAACGGCGCGACGATGCGCATCGTCGGCATGCATCTCGATCTCTCCGGGCTCTGGCGCCGCCGCCAGGCGCACGCCCTGCTCCATCATCTCGAGGCCTGTGCACCGATGCCGACGGTGATGATGGGGGACCTCAACGAATGGAGCCGCCAATCGGGCTGCCTGCGCGATTTCGGCAAGCATTTCGCCTTCGCCGATTGCGGCAAGAGCTTCCATGCCCGCCGCCCGGTCGCCATGCTCGATCGCATCATGGTCTCACCGCATCTGGAAGTGGCCGACAGCGGCGTCCATCTGAGCGCCGCGGCGCGCAAGGCGTCCGATCACCTGCCGATCTGGGCGGATATCATGCACGCCTCAATCTGATCTCGATCAAGGCCCCTCTTTCCACACGCGCGCTGCGGATACCGCCGCCGCTGGCCGCCAGCAACGAACGCGCGATCGCCAGGCCAAGCCCCGATCCTCCCTCGGAGCGGCGGCCGGTATGGAAGGGTTCGAAGATACGCTCATGATCGGCGGCCGGCACGCCACGGCCATTGTCGGTGACCGAGAGCAACACCCCACCCTCATCCATGCGCGCTGAAATCCCGATCCGCACCGCCCCCGCCTGGCGGCTGTTCTCGACCAGGGTTTCCAGCACCGCCTCGATCAGTTCCGCGGGAACCGCCGCCGCCGGCAGATCCGCCGGAATCGCGATCTCGATCGCCACCCCGTCGCCGCGATGCGCGTCGGCCACGCGCCGTGCCGGTCCGGCAAGTTCGGTGGCGGCGTCGTTCTGCATCACCGTCATGTCCGCACGCGCCAGATCGAGCAGCCGCTGAACGAGGTGCGACAGCCGATCGGCATCGGCCATCGCGTTCGACAGGAAGCGCGTCCGTTCCGCCTCGGTCATCTCCGCGCCATGATCGCCGAGCAATTCGAGCGCACCGCGCAGCCCCGCGATCGGGGTCTTGAACTCGTGGCTCACCGCCGCCGCGAAATCGCGCAGATAGCGCGAGCGTGCTTCGATCCGCTCGGCCATCAGCGCGAAATTCTCGTAGAGCGTCCGGATCTCGACCGCGGCGGTCGCCGGCGTTTCCGGGACATCGATCGCGCCGCGCGCCACCGACTCGGTCGCGCGGCTCAGCGCCTCGATCGGCCGGGCGATCGCGCGCGAGAGCAGCCCGGCCAGGAACAGCAAGGTCACGAAGATCGCCGACATGCCGAACAGGATCTTGCCGCGATCCTGATAAATGCCGAGGAACAGCCCGCGCGGGCTGCGCGACAGCATCAGCCCGCCGATCACCTGGCCATTGGCGATCACCGGACGCACATAATGGACGCGGATCGCCGAAGCGCGGCTGAGCGCCTCCGCCGCATAACGCGCCTCATATCCACCGCGCCGGCGGAGCACCGTCATGCTTCGCCCGCCGAGCGCGGCCTTCACCTCGGGAACCTGCGCATAGCTGCGGCCCAGATCGGTGCGCCCGAGCACGACGACGCCGCGGCGGTCGAGCACGCGGATCGATGCGAGCGTGGTCTGGACGGTATCCTCGACGACAGGCTTCAACCGGCGCCCGGCGATCGCGGCGCGCGGATCCGACCGGCCGGCGGCGATCGGGCCGTGCATCACCGGCAGGATGGGCATCGCATTGAGATCGACGCGCGGCCGCTCGATCCTGAGCGGGCGCGATTCCTGCGCGATCGGTTCCGGCCATGCCGCGCGATACGCGCCGGCCAGTGCCGCCGCCTGCGCGATCAACTCGGTTTCGGTCTGCTGGACCAGCGTATTCTCATAGACGCGCAGGAAGACCGCTGCGACGCCAGGCAGCGCCGCGACGAACAGCAGCACGCCGAACAGGATCGCGCGCAACCGGATCGGCGGCCAGTGCCGCTTGAGCCATTGCTTGAAGGGTTCGATCATCGCCGCTGAATGTCATCCCCGCGAACGCGGGGATCCAGGAGATGCCGGGGATCGCACTCTATGCCTCTGGATCCCCGCCTTCGCGGGGATGGCAGCAGGAAGCTCACTGAGCGGATCCCATGCACGCCCCGATCCGGTAGCCGATGCCGGGGCGGGTTTCGATCAGGTCGCCCGCCCCCAGGCCCACGAACTTGCCGCGCAGATTGCGGATATGGCTGTCGATCGTGCGATCGGTTACCGCGAAGCCCGGCCCGTGCAACCGGTCGATGATCGCATCGCGGCTGAACACCTTGGAGGGCAGCGATGCGAGCAGCAGCAGCAACTGGAATTCGGTCGCGGTCAGCTCCACCGGCTCCCCCGCCCAGCGCGCTTCCCACCCCTCGGGATCGAGCGAGAGGCGATTATGCACGACCTGCGCCTGCGGCCCGGCCGCGGCCAGTGCGCGCCCGCCGCGTTTCAGGATCGCGTTGACGCGCGCGACGATCTCGCGCGGCGAGAAGGGTTTGACGACATAATCGTCGGCGCCCAGTTCCAGGCCCACGACGCGGTCGATCTCGTCATCGCGCGACGACAGGAACAGCACGGGCACGTCACCCGTCGCGCGCAGCCGGCGGCATACCTCGATCCCGTCGAGGCGCGGCATGTTGATATCGAGGATGACGAGATCGGGGTTCCATTTCTCGACCGCAGCGAGCGCTTCCTCGCCATCCCCCGCCTCGCGCGTTTCCATGCCGGCCTTGCCGAGCGCGAAGGACAGGACGTCGCGGATATGGGGGTCGTCATCGACGATCAGGATCAGCCGGCTCATATGATACGCTGTTGTCACCGCTTGGGCTCCGCTGTCAAAGGTTCGGCACGATTTTCGCGCGCGATGGTCGGGGGTGCCGGCACCGCGACCTCCGCCGGCGCCGTTTCGGCGAATGACGCGACCGCCGGTTCGGGCGACGGGAACGGAACGCCGTTGCATTGACGCGGCCCGACGTGCTGCCGTTTCAGGCCCTTTTCGGCGATCAGCCGCTCCGCCGTCCGGAAACGCCGGTCGTCGCGCCAGGTCCAGCCGCGCCAGTCGGTCAGCACCGGTTCCATCTCGTCCATCAGCCGGTTGCGCGACCAGGTCAGCTTTTCGCGCAGCGCCGCATCGCGCGTCCGCCCTTCCAGCTCGACGATCGGCAGCAGCGCGGAGGACCCGAGTTCATTGAGATAGCAAAGATCGAGATGGACTCCCCGCCCACCCGCCTCGCGCGCGTGGCGAACGTTCCAGGCGGCCGCCATGCGGCCGAGATCGACGACGCTGCATGCGCCGAGAACCAGCAACGCCGCGGCGGCATTCATGCCGATCAGCCAACGATCGCTCTTCCCCCGCCACATGCGCAGGCAGATCAGCATCAGGCCCAGAGCGACCAGCCCCATCCAGACCAGCGCGGCGATGCGCAGACGGGTCAGCGAATAGGCATCGATATAGTCGAAGGTCCGCAGCATCGAGGATGCGACGAGCAGTATATTCTGCGCCACCCAGATCGTCACCAGCGCGCGAATTGCCGGGCGGGCAGCGGTTTCCGACCCCGGGCGCATCGTGACAAGCACGAACAGCCCGGCGAGCAACGCCGTCGCGATCAGCGGATAGGCGCCCTGATGCGCATAGTCCGCCATGGTCGTCTTGCCCGGCAAGGGCGCGCCGCTCCACAGAAAGGCGATGTCGAGCCCGTTCTGCACCGCGAACAACGCGTTGAACGTTACCAGCGACAAGGTGACCGAAGCGGCACTGACGCCCGGCAACGACATCGGCGTGCCGCCCATATGGGGCGGTCCGAGCGGCACGAACACGAAGGGCCGCAGCAATGCCCAACCAAGCGCGAAAACCATCGCCACGAAAGCGATACGGACGGGAAAGGTCCCGTCGATCGCGAGCCCGGTATCGAACCGCGCCAGCGCATCGGCGATGATCGGATTGGCGGTGGCGAACAGCGCCAGGAACACCAGGCTGCCCGCGATCGGCAGCGCGACAAGCGGCAATAGCCGCAGCCGCCCGTCCGCTCCCACGCGTCGACGCGCCCGCGCCCAGCGGCCGGCATCGATCACCGGCCCGACGGGGATCGAGAACAGGTGCAGCAACAGCCGGACCGCCCAGCGCCGTACATCGTCAGGCCCGGTCACTCGCGGGCTGATCGCCGCGAAGGCCAGAGCCGTCCAGCACAGGATCGCCGCGAGCAGCGACGGCGCCTCGATCAGCATGCCGGCAAGCCCCGTCGCGATTGCAATCGCGACGATGGCGGCAGGGTTGCTCCGGATCGCGGGGCGCAAGGCCACCAGTGCGACGATCACGGCGAGCGCGAAATAGCCGGTCGTCGCGCCGACATGGTGGAACAGGAATAGCCAGTTGGCGAAGAGCGCGAGCATGATCGCCGCGCCGAACTTGGCGGAATAGGAATAGCGAAGCGGCATGACCGGTCCCTCCCAGTGGAGCCCTCATCATGGTGTTCGGTTGGGGAGCCATGGTCCGCCACAGGTGCTGCATCGGAGGAACTGCCATGCAGGAACCGTGCAGGCGATCGCGAGCAGGCTAGCCCGACTATCGCACGGAATAGCAAAAGTTGAGTTGCCGACTCTTTTTCTACAATTTAAGTAGACTTCATCGAAACAGGAGGCATCCGGTCGCTGCCTCCCGGCCTTGCCGTCGATATGACCCGCGGCTTTTGAAGGGATGCAGCTTGCTCCGCGTCAACAACGGCTAAAGCGCGATGCAGGGCAGCGTGACGCCCGGCTTCGTGATCCCCCCAGGTTAAGGGGAAGTGACGAATGCGAAGACACGTTTCCACGACAGTCGGACTCCGCCTGCGGCGATGTCGCCGTTGAGCTGAACTGATCGCGCGGCGCCTGCCGCGCGCCAATCGCTGCACGATTTATCCAGCCGCGTGGGCCCGCCCGCGCGACGCCGGGCGCGTGCGCCCGTCAGAAAGGCCCTCGAACATGACCGACATCCAGCAGATCAGCGAACTCTGGTATACACGCTGCCCCGTCCCCACCCCGCTCGGCCTTGCCGTCCAGCTCGACTGGTTCGCCGAGGAATTCGCGCGCGACGGCATTGCGCTCCGCTCGATCCAGGAAACCAGCGATCCCGATGCGCGGGAATCGCATTTCGATCACAGCCTGCCGCATTCCTTCCGCCAGGGCGGCAACATCCCCGCGATCTGGGCGCGCGCCAACGGCCGCGACACCCGCGTGATCGGCCTGTCCTGGACCGACGAATTTCAGGCGATCCTGGCGCTTCCGGGTTCGGGCATCGGCCGGGCGCGCGACCTGCGCGGACGCCGTATCGGCCTGCCCGTCAATCCGATCTCGATCGATTTCAATCGCGCCAGCGCACTCAGGGGTTTCGCCAAGGCGCTTGAACTCGACGGCCTGTCACTCGACGCGGTCGAACGGGTCGATACGATCAACGATGCATCGAACGGCACTGAGGGCATCGCCACCGGCGAAGGGTTCCGGCGCCGCAATCGGCACGGTTATCGCGCCGAGGCATTGGCGCTGGTGCGCGGCGAGGTCGATGCCATCTATGTGAAGGGTGCGCTCGGCCTGGAAACCGCGCGGCTGATCGGCGCGTTGATCATCGCAGACCTCGGCTTCCATCCCGATCCCAAGGTTCGCATCAACAATGGCACGCCGCGCACGCTGACGGTCGACGCCGGGCTGATCGAAGCGCGGCCCGATCTGGTCTCGCGTTTCCTGCGCCGCGTGCTCGATGCCGGCGACTGGGCGGCGGCGCATCCCGACGAGGCCATCGCCTATATCGCGCGCGAAGCCGGGTCATCGCCCGATTGGGTGCGCTCCGCCTATGGCGAGCATGCCAGCCAGCGCCTCGGTACATTCCTGACCGACGAGGCGATCGACGCACTGTCGGACTTCAAGGATTTCCTGTTCGTCCACGGCTTCCTGCCCACCGATTTCGACGCGCGCGCCTGGATCGATCCGCGCCCGCTCAACGAACTCGCGGCCGATATCCGTCAGGTCGCCTGACGCTTTCGGAAACCTGCCCAAAAGCGCGCCGCCGCAGAGCGCCCCGGCAACGGGAGCAGTCGCGCCCCCACTCGGAGGAATGAAATCTCGATGTTGAAAGCCCGTTTCCGTTCTCGTCTCGCCCTGGCCGGCGCGGTATCGCTCACCGCATCCGTGACGCCGATCTGGGCACAAGCGCCCGATGCCGATCCGGTCGACGCACCCGTCGCCGCCGATGACGGCGAGGCGATCATCGTCACCGCCAACCGGCGCGAGGAGAAATTGCAGGATGTGCCGACCGCGATCACCGCCGTCGGCGGCGAAGCGCTCCAGCGGCTGGAGGTGCGTTCGGCGGCCGAGATCATCCGGCTGATCCCCAATGCCTCGGCCGCGCAGACCGAAGGCCGCAATCGCCCGCGCTGGTTCATCCGCGGCGTCGGCAGCAACGATCCCGCGGCGAATGTCGTCAACCCGATCGGCGTCTATTTCGACGAAGTCTATGTGAACTCGCCCTTCTTCCAGGCCTTTCCGATCTTCGATCTGGAACGTGTCGAGGTGCTGCGCGGCCCGCAGGGAACCTTGTGGGGCAAGAACACCGTCGGCGGCGCGATCCATTATATCTCGCGCAAGCCCGAATTCGATCCCTCGGGTTATGTCCGCACCGGCATCGGCAATTTCGGGTCGGTCTTTGCCCAGGGCGGCTTCGGCGGCGCGGTGGTCGACGATGTCGTCGCGGCGCGGGGTTCGTTCTTCTACGAACGGCGCGGCAATGTGTACGACAATGTCGGCACCGCCGAAAAAGGCACCGGCCGCTTCGACGATTTCGCCGCGCGCGTGCAACTGCTCGTCAGGCCGTCGGACGATCTGAAGATCCTGCTCTCCGGCCGGTTCCGCAATTTCGACGGCACCCCGATCCCGCGCTTCATCGAGCCCGCCTTCCCCGACACCGCCGCGCTCAAGGGTGCCTCCGCGCCGGCCGACGATTACGGCAATGCGCCGACGGGCGATCGCGATCTCTATGCTTCCAACGTCCCCGGCATTTCCAGGACCAAGCAGCGCGGCGCCACGCTCACGCTCGAATGGACGCCGGGCGACTACACCGTCACATCGATCACCGCCTGGGACAAGGGCGACAATCTCAGCCAGGGCGATGCCGACTATACCGTGTTCGAGGGATCGCGCTCGCGCACCGATCTGTCGAGCGAGCAATTCACCCAGGAATTCCGTATCACCAGCCCGCGCGAGGATCGCTTCAACTGGATCCTGGGCGCGCATTATTTCTGGGAGGATTTCTCCTCCGACGCGTCGACCGCGACGATCGCGACGACGGCCTATCGTGATCGCGGCACCGGGCCGGCGCGCTGGCGCCACGACTATTTCCAGAACGTCCTCTACGACCAGACGGCCAAAAGCTATGCGCTGTTCGGCAGCGGCACCTTCAACTTCACCGATGCGCTCAGTCTGACCGCGGGCATCCGCTACACCTCCGAAAAGCGCGCCGCGACGATCGATATCCTGAACGGCAGCGGCGATGCGTCGCGGCGGCTCAACACCGTCGATCCGACGACAGCGCCCACCGCAGCACGGCCGCTCGTCACCTTCACCGATCCGTCGACCTGGTGGCTCAGAAGCTCGGTGAGCGCGAGCACGCCCTATGCCCCCTTCACCGCATCCCCCTCGAAGACCTGGAACCGCCTGACCTGGGATGTCACACCGCAATTCCGGATCAGCGACGATGCGCTGCTTTACGGACGGTTCGCACGCGGTTTCCGCTCGGGCACCTTCCAGGCGAGCGCCACCGCCGCCGCCCAGTTCGATCCCGAAGGCATCGCGCCGGAGGACCTCTATTCCTATGAGGCGGGGCTCAAGACATCGTGGTTCGGCGGCAAGCTGACCGCCAATCTCGCCGCCTTCTATTATGACTATAAGAAAATCCAGGTGCTGGTGCAGGGTGTTCCCGTCTCGGCGGGCGGCACCACGATCTTCACCGCGCGGCTGATCAACGCGAAGGGCTGGTCGAAAGGTGTCGAACTGGACATCGCGGCGCGCCCGATCGCGGGCCTGCGGATCGCGGGCAGCATCGGCCTGCTCGACACCAACTACACCGACGATTTCATACCCAACAATCCGAACAGCGGCCTGCTGTTCGGCAAGGGCAACCAGTTCACCCGCGCGCCGCATTTCACCGGCAATATCGACGCCGAATACAGCGTCCCCGTCGGCGACTGGACCGTCGCGGTCGGCAGCGACTGGAGCTACCGCACCAGCCAGTATTTCACGGTCAACGCGCAGGAAACCGATCCCGCCGCCAACGACTATCTGGTCAGCCGCTATCAGCGTCAGACCGGCTATGCGCTCGGCAACGCGCGGCTGTCGATCGCGGCCCCTGGAGACCGGCTGGAATTCCAGCTCTTCGTCCGGAACCTCACCGACAGAAGGTACAAGATCCTGACCTTCGGCACCCAGCAGGGCGCCCGCCTCACCACCTATGGCGACCCCCGCACCTGGGGCGCGTCGGTCACCGCCAAATTCTGAAGAGGAGCCAGGCCATGTCCAATTACCCCAAGGAAATCTGGTATACGCGCTGCCCCGTCCCCACGCCGCTTGGCATCGCGATCAATCGCGGGCTGATCGGCAGCGCCTTCGCGCCGCTCGGCATCCGCGTCAATTCGATCCAGGACACCAATGATCCGGAGACGCGCGCGTCGCACATCGATCATCATCTGCCGCACAGCTTCCGTCAGGGCGGCAGCGTGCCCGCGATCTGGGCGCGCGCCACCAGCGCCGATACCCGCGTCATCGGCCTGTCGTGGATCGACGAGAGCCAGGCGATCATCGCGCTTCCCGGATCGGGCATCCGCACCGTCGCCGACCTGCGCGGACGACGCATCGCGCTACCGCTGCGCAAGGACCAACGCATCGACATCTTCCGCGCCACCGCGCTGCGCGCGCTGCTCGCCGGCCTGTCGCTCGGCGGCGTCGGCGAACATGAGGTGGAATGGATCGATATCGACGCAAGCGATCCCGTGGCGACCGACGGTCAGGCGCAGCTTGGCATCGCCGCACGCGGCGGATGGAGCGGACGGCCGCTCTACACCGCCGAATTCCAGGCGCTGGTGCGCGGCGAAGTCGATGCGATCCATGTGAAGGGATCGCTCGGCCAGGAATTCGCGTTCCTCGCCGGCGCGCATGTGGTGATCGACACCGGCTTCCATCCCGATCCGAAGATCCGCATCAACAACGGCACGCCGCGTCCGCTCACCGTCGATGCGGCGACGCTCGACCGATATCCCGAAATCGCCGAGCGGTTGCTCGCGCAGGTGATCGCCGCCGGCGACTGGGCCAGCTACAACCCCCGCGAGACACTGGCCTATATCGCCCGCGAAACCGGATCGTCGGAACAGTTCGTCCGTGCGGCCTATGGCGGTGATACGCTGCACCAGCGGCTCGGCACCGATCTTTCCGAAGCCTCGATCGACGCGCTCGCCGATTTCACGACCTTCCTGTTCGAACGCGGCTTCCTGCCCACGCATTTCGACGTGGGCGAATGGATCGACCGGCGTCCGTTCGAGACCTTGTACAGCGCGCGCGACGCCGCCTGATCGAGACGGAGGATCAGGATCATGTCACGCAAATCCCTGTCGATCGCGGTGCTTGCGGTCGCCGCCCTCGCGGCGCTCGTCGCATTCCAGTTCCGGGGCGGCACACCGGCGCAGACCGCCGGCACGCCCAAGACATTGACCATCGCGACCATCGCCTATCCCTATAAGGGCCGGCAGGAATATAGCGGCCTGGCGCAGGTCGTGATCCAGCAGGGCTGGCTGAAGGAGCAACTCGCCAGGAAGGGCGTCGCGCTCGCCTGGTTCCCCGTGCCCACCGCCGTCGGCGGCCCGCTGATCAACGAAGGCTTCGCCGGCAAGCGCATCGATTTCGCGGGCTATGGCGATTTCCCCGCGTTGATCGCCAATGCCGGCGGCGTCGAGACGCGGCTGATCGTGCCTTCGGGGCGCGGCCAGAACGCCTATCTCGTTGTCCGCAAGGGGCTGGAGGCCAGGAGCATCGCCGATCTGAAGGGCAAAAGGATCGCCCTCCATCGCGGCCGCCCCTGGGAACTGCCTTTCGCCAAATTGATCGATGCGAACGGCCTGAAGCTCGACGATTTCAAGATCCTCAACATCAATCCGCCAGCAAGCCATGCCGCGCTGGCTTCGGGTGATGTCGACGCAGTCTTCCTGCTCTCCGACGCGATCCTGCTCGAACAAAAGGGTGTTGGCCGGATCATCTGGTCGACCAAGGAAGCGCCGACCGACTGGAAGATGCGCGCGGAACTGTTCGCGCGGAAGGATTTCGTCGACCAGCAGCCCGAACTGACACAGCTCGTCGCCGACGCCTATGTCCGCGCCGCGCACTGGGCGGCCCAGCCCGAGAACCGCGCCGCCATCGCCGAAATCGCGTCACGCGGCGAAACACCGCTGAGCGTGGTCGAAAAGGAATGGGATGAACCGCGCGTCGCCTGGGCCGATCGCTGGTCGCCGCTGTTCGACACGCCCGTGTTCGAACATTACCGGGCAGCCGCCGACTATACCTTCAAGCAGGGACTGGTGCGCGAGAAGGTGGATGTCGACGCGCTGCTCGACCGGCGCTTCGCCGACCAGGCGATCCGCAACCTCAAGCTCGAAACCTTCTGGCGCCCCGCCGCGACCAAAGCCGCCGCCGCCCAGGAGGTGCCGAAATCGTGAGCGAGCAGAACACGCTGTCCGATACGCGCTTTCTTTCCAGCTTCATCCTGCTCGCGGCGATCAGCGGTCTCACCGTCGGCCTCGGCAAGATCCTGACGACACTCTACGCGATCTCGCTGGGCGCCACGCCGTTCCAGGTCGGCGTGGTCTCCGCGATGGAATCGATCGGCATGGTGCTGGTGACCGTGCCGGCCGGGTTCATCATCGCCCGTTACGGCGCGCGCGGCGTTTATTTCCTGTCGAGCCTGGGCCCGTTGCTCGTCAATCTCGTCATGCCGCTCAGCGGCTCATGGATCACGCTCGCCGCCGGCCGGGGCCTGATCGGGCTTTGCATTCCGTTTCGCATGGTCTCGATGAACTCGTCCTTCCTCGAACGGCTGAAGACATTGGGGCAGGCCAAGGCGGGCTGGTATCGCGGCGCACTCACCGGCGGGACGGCGATCATCGGCCCCGCCGCCGCGGCGCTGCTCAGCCAGCGCGCCGGCATCGCGATCAGCTTCTGGATCGTCGCCGCCTTGTTCGGCCTGATGGCCCTGTTCAGCCTGTCCTTCCTGCCGGTGCGCGACGTGCGCGGGGCCGAGGAAGCGCCCGGTTTCATCGCGGAACTGCAACTGATCTTCGCCAACGCCGGTGTCGCCGAAAGCTGCCTCGTCGAATTCGTCAGCAGCGCGACCAACGCTCTGTTCGGCACCTTCATCATCCTCGTCGCCATCGGATTGCCGCTGCTGACCGAGCAGGACGGCATCCATGTGCTGCTGTTCCAGGGCGCGATCTCGGTCGCGATGCTGTTCCTGGGCGGATCGCTGGTCCAGCGGCTCGCGACGCCGCACGCCTATGGAATCAGCCTTTCGCTCGCGGCGCTGGCGCTCGTCGCGCTCGGGCTGGCCGGCGGCTTCACCGGGCTGGCGATCGGCGCGATGCTGCTGAGCGGCGGATCCGCGATCGTCCATCTCGTCAATGTCCGCATGCTGGCGAGCGTGCCCGGCGGCAAGAGCAAGATCGCCGGGCTCTACAATCTCGCATCGATGACCGGATCATCCTTCGGCGCGATCGCCGGCGGTTTCGCCAGCAAGCTCGTCGCGGTCCAGTCGGTCTTCCTGCTCTGGATTCCACTGCTGTTCGCCGCCGCCGTCGTGATCGCGCTGCTCCGCCGACGCAGCGCCGTCACCACCTCCGTCGCCCTGGGAGAAGCCTGACCATGTCCGCACGCGTCATCGCCTTCGGCACCGCATTGCTTCCACCGCTGCTGCTTGTCGGTGCCTGGCAGATCGCCTCGTCCACCGGCCTGTTCCCGCCCCAGATCCTCGTGTCCCCGGCGGACGTGGCCGGGACCATCGCCGAACTGGTGCGCAACGGGGAATTGGGCAGCCATCTCGGCGACAGCCTGTTCCGGCTGTTCTGGGGGTTCGGCATCGGCGCATTGGCCGGGCTCGCCTTCGGCACCGCGCTCGCGCTGTCGCGCCTGTTCGAGGCGCTGTTCCAGCCCCTGTTCCAGGCGGCGCGACAGGTGCCGATCCTCGCCTTCATCCCGATGCTCGTGCTGCTGCTCGGCATCGAGGAAGGCTTCAAGATCACCGTCGTCGCGGTTGCCGCCTTCTTCCCGGTGGCGCTCGCCACCTTCGATGGCGTGCGCGGCATTCCCAAGGGCTGGCTGGAAGTCGCGCGCGTCTATCGCACGCCCTTCCCGTCCCTGCTCGTCCGCATCCTGATCCCCGCCACCGTCCCGCCGGTGCTCACAGGGTTGCGGCTGGGATTGACGCGCGCATGGCTGGTGCTCGTCGCCGCCGAACTGCTCGCGGCCGACAATGGAATCGGCCAGATGATGGAGATGGGGCGCCAGCTCTTCCGCATCGACGTCGTCCTTGCCGGGGTGATCGTCAGCGGCCTGATCGGCTTCGCGCTCGATCGCGGCGTCAAGCTGTTCGAACGCCGCTATACGCGCTGGAGGGTCGCATGAACCGCCCCCTGCCCCGCATCGCGCTGGGCCTGATCGTGCCCGCGCTCATCCTTGTCTGGTGGACCGTCCAGTCGAACGCGGGAGGCGCGCGCGCGCTCGCCTTCGTGCCGCTGGGCACGATCGCTGCCACCTTCGCGGACCTCGCGACGGGCGGACTACTGCTCGGGGACGCGCTCACCACGCTGTCGCGCGCGGTGACCGGATTGCTGCTCGGCGGCATTGCCGGGATCGCGCTCGGCGTCGCGATGGCGACGCTCCGCCCCGTCGATCGGCTGGTCGGCCCGATCTACCATGCGGTACGGCAAGTGCCGCTGCTCGGCTGGCTGCCCTTGATCGGCTTGTGGCTGGGCAATGGCGAATCCGCGAAGCTGCTGATCATCGGCCTCGCCGCCTTCTACCCCACGGTGCTCGGCACCTATGAAGGGATCGCGCATGTCGAGCGCCGTTATCTCGACGTCGGTCGCGTCTATGGTTTCGGCGCGGTCCAGCGCTTCCGCCATCTGCTGCTGCCCGCCGCGCTGCCACTGATCCTGACGGGCATTACCCAGGCCATCGCCTTCGCCTGGATTGCCACGATCGGCGTCGAGATCCTGCTCGGCGCCGGCGGCGGGCTGGGTGCGACGATGGGCATCGCACAGGCGCAGCAGCGCATGGACATCATCCTGGTCGCGATCGCCGTCACCGCCCTGCTGGGCTTCGCCATCAACCACCTGTTCGCCCGGCTGCGCGGCCATTTGCTGCGCTGGCAGGGCAATCCCGCCTGAACGGAGAGCAAACATGACCGCCCAACCCAGGATCCAGCCCCAATCCGCCGCCACCGATGCCCCGGCAAGCGGTGCGCTCACTCTCTCCGCCCTCTCCAAGCGCTTCGCGATCGAAGGCCGCGCGCTGCCCGTGCTCGACGGCATCGACCTGTCGGTCCGCCCCGGCGAGTTCGTCAGCATCGTCGGCGCGAGCGGCTGCGGGAAATCGACGCTGCTGCGGCTGATCGTCGGGCTCGACACCGACTATTCGGGCGAGATCCGGCTGGACGGCAAGCGCATCACCGGCACCAGCCTCGATCGCGGCATCGTCTTCCAGGATCACCGCCTGTTCCCGTGGATGACGCTGGAGGAGAATATCGGGCTCGCGCTGCTCAACAGCGAAATCCCCAAGGAACAGCGCGCGCGGATCGTTTGCGAACACATCGCATTGGTGAACCTGACCGGCTTCGAAAAGGCCTATCCGCACCAGCTCTCCGGCGGCATGGCGCAGCGTGCGGCGATCGCGCGCGCGCTGGTGACCGAACCCACGCTGCTGCTGCTCGACGAACCGCTGGGCGCGCTCGATGCGCTCACCCGCGTCCATGTCCAGACCGAGCTCCAGCGCATCTGGATGCGGCAGCGATCGACCGTGCTGATGGTGACGCACGATGTCGAGGAAGCACTGTATCTGGGCGACCGCGTCATCGTCATGGCGCCCAATCCGGGGCGCATCCGCCGCATCGTCGATGTCGATCTGCCGCATCCGCGCGACCGCAGTTCCCCGGTGCTCCACCGCCTGCGCGACGAGATCCTGGCCGAACTCACCGGCGCGCCCGATCCCGAGAACCTCGTCCGCTTCCCGGCACAGGAGCCGCGCTGATGACGGGATCCGCACGCAAGGCCGATCATCCGATCGAGCCCTTCTTCCTCGAACGCTGGTCACCGCGCAGCTTTTCGGGCGAGCCGGTGCCCGACACGGTTTTGCAGAGCGCGTTCGAAGCCGCGCGTTGGGCGCCCTCTGCCTTCAACGCGCAGCCCTGGCGCTTCCTGTTCGCGCGGCCCGGGGATCAGACCTGGACGGATTATCTCTCCTTCCTCAATCCGCGCAACGGGCTGTGGGCGAACCGCGCCTCAGCGCTGATCGTCATCGTATCCGCCCGGCAGGCCGAACGCGATGGCAAACCCGTCGCGATCGCCAGCCATGGCTTCGACACCGGTGCGGCCTGGGCCAATTTCGCGCATCAGGCGCTGCTGCTCGGCTGGCACACGCATGGCATTGGCGGCTTCGATCGCGATGCGGCGCGCGAGCGCCTGGGCATTCCCGACGATCATGACGTGCTGGCGATGATCGCGCTCGGCAGGCGTACCGATCCACAGGACCTGCACGAGGATTTCCGCGCGGCTGAACGGCCCAACGGCCGCAAGCCGATCACCGAGACCATTTTTTCCGGGCGCTTCGGCGCGCCCGCATTTCCGGAAAGGAGGAACGCCGCATGACGATCCGCATCTATTGGCAGCTCGACGTCGCCGCCGAGAATGGGCGGTCCGAACCGACCGAACGCCCACGCTATCAGCCCGTGATCCGCGATATCCGGACCGCGTCGATCAATCGCTACGACTATTATGCGCAGATCGCCCGCGCCGCCGCGCTGACGGGGTTCGACGGACTGTTCGTCGCGCATCGCACCGATGCCGATGACAGCCAGATCGTCGCGGCGGCGGTTGCGCGCTCGGCGCCGCGCCTGACGATCATTCCTGAATTTCCCGCCTCGGTCGGCTCGGCGGTCTATGCCGCCAAACAGGCCGTGAGCTTCCAGCGCCTCGCCCATGAACGGCTCGGCTGGGCGATCGCGCCCGATGCCGACGCCGCCACCCGCGCGCGCGGCGCCGATCTGGTGGCCGAGGACGATCTGATCGCGCGAACCGAGGAATTCCTGATCGTCGCGCGCGGCGTCCATGGCGAACGCCCGTTCAGCCACAAAGGACGCTTTTTCGAGGTCGAGGGCGGCGGTTTCGAGGCGCCCCTCAACCGCGTCGCCTTTCCCAAGGTGTTTCTGCGCGGCACCAGCGAGGAAGCGCTCGCGCTGTCCGCGCGCCATGCGGACGTTCATCTGTTCGACGACGCGCCGATCGACGAACTGCGCGGCCATATCGAGGCTCTCGACCGGCTGGCGCTGAAGGAAGGCCGCAATCTCGACTATGGCATCCTGCAACCGCTCGTCGCGCGCGAAACCGGCGAAGAGGCAAGCGAGGCCCATGAACGGGGTCTGGCCGGCAGCTATGACGAGATCGCCGACCGCCTCGCCGAACTGGCCGCACTCGGCATCAACCATTTCATCCTGGGCGCCGAACCGGGCTTCGAGGAAGCCTATCGCATCGGCCAATTCGTCCTTCCGCGCCTGCGCGCCCGTGTGGCGCCGGCCCGCGCCGCCTGAACAGGAGAGCAACATGTCCATCGATTTCTACTGGCGCCTGCCCACCCATGGCTGCCACGCCAGCGTCCGTCGCGGCTCCTACGACCGGGGCGACTGGTCGCCGCTCGCACCGGGCAACCAGGCGCCGGGCCTGACCGCTGACGGAGAGGATGACGGCTATCGCTATATCGACCACCTCGCCGAAATCGCGAAGGCGGCCGAGGTCTCCGGTTTTATCGGCGGGCTGATCCCGTCCTTTCCCAATACCGACGATCCCTGGGTGATCTCGCCATTGCTCGCGCGCGAAACCAAGAGCTTCCGCTTCATGATCGCCTTCCAGCCCGGTTTCCTCAATCCGGTGCAGGCCGCGCGGCTGTCCGCCAGCCTCCAGCGCGCGACGGGCGGGCGGACGGTCTACAACATCATCACCGGCGGCGGCGGCCCGTCGCAGCTCTGGTGGGGCGACAGCTTCAGCCATGACGACCGCTATGGCCGCACCACCGAATTCCTCGACGTGCTGAAAGGGGTCTGGAAGGATCAGGACTTCAGCTATGACGGCCGCTTCTACAAAGTCGAACATGGCGGTTTGCCGCCCTTGCTCGGGCGTGAGGAAATCCCCGAAATCTGGTTCTCGGGCTCGTCGGATGCGGCATTGCAATCGGCCGCCAAGCACGCCGATTATTATCTCTCCTGGCTCGAACCCTTCGACCAGCTCACCGACAAGTTCGCGCGGGTGAAGGAGCGGACGGCCGCGCTCGGCGGCGAACAGAAATGCGCGGTGCGCGTCGATCTGGTCGCGCGCGCGACCGAAGAGGAGGCCTGGCGCGACATCCGCATCGGCTTCGAGAATGTCAGTGACGAAACGCGTGCGCGCTGGCGCGGGCAGCCCACCGATTCCGTCGGTGCGGCCCGCCAGGCGGCGCTGAAACCGACCGAAGCGAAACGCTATGAAGAGTTGATCGTCGCCCCCAATCTCTGGGGCGGCTTCAACCTGCTGCGCGGCGGCCCCGCGCTCGGCATCGTCGGCAGCTACGAGCAATGCGCGGCGAAGCTCGACGAACTGATCGCGCGCGGCACCGACGCCTTCATCCTCGCGGGCACGCCTCACCTCGAAGAAGCCTATCGCGTCGGCGAGGAAGTCCTGCCGCTGCTCGGCCGCAAGGCGGAGACTTTGCTGCAGGCCGCCGAATAATTTTCAAACCAGGATCAGGAGACCGATCATGACCACACTCAACACCAGCATCACCGATTTCGCGGCGCAGGCCGTGCGCGACGCCGCCATCGCCTTTGCCGGATTGCGCGATACCCACACCATCTCGCCCAGCGGCACCGTCAATTTCGTCGAGCGCGTGCCCGGTGAAGCCGCCGTCGTCTCGATCGGCTATCCGGGCCCGTTCGCGCCCGATGCCGAACTCAAGCCGACGATCTACACGCTGGAAGGCGATGTGCTGCAAGGTCCACCCAACGCCAATCTCGGCGGCGGCCGCTATCTGCCGATCTTTCGCGCGCATGACGACATCACCACCGTCAGCCATGTCCATACGCCCTATCTCGGCGCCTGGTCGCAAAGCCATCGTGCGCTGCCGATCCGCTACGTCCCCGTCCAGCGCTGGACGCGTGCCCGCGAGTTGCCGATCTATATCGACCGCCGCCAGGGTGAAGCCAATTTCATCCTCGAGATCCTCGCGGAGAATCCTCAGGTGCCCGCTATCCTCGAAGCCAATGGCGGCTCCACCGCCTGGGGCCGCAAGGGCCTGCTCGCGCTCGCCAACTATATCGTGCTGCTGGAAGAAGGCGCGCGGCTCCAGGCGCTCGCCGAGACTCTGGGCGGTTCGCAGGATTACGGCCCGGGCGTGCTGGAACAGCAATGGAAGATGTCCGGCCTGATCCGCGAGACCGACCGGTTCGAGGACGCGATTGCGGCCGAGTGAAGATGTGGGCGCGGGAGGACCATCGCCTTCCCGCGCCCAATCAGGGATCAGCAGGTCGGCAGTGGAATGCCGAGCGGACCCCGGCATTTCTTCTTGCGTCCGCCATCACCTGCAGGCGCCTCGCTCGAGCGGCGATTGCCGCCCATCCCGCCCCCCATCCCTTCCATATCGGCGCCGACCATCAGCATCGTGTAGGAACGGAACCGCACCTTAGCTGTCCAGTCGATATTCCACACCGCATTGCCGGCGGGCTTGGGCGGATAGGAGAAGTGCGCTTCCGGCCCAAAGGCGTTCAAATAACCGATCATCATCTCGCCCGACGCCTTCTTCACCTCCGCCGGGATCTGGCAGCTCGTCTGCGATGGCGGCATCACGATCTTCTTCGCGATCAGGTTCGAAACCACCGAAGGCGGCAGCCAGTCCCACAGCCCGCCGCCGAACTCGCGCGCGGCGCTGCTCGTCCACCAGACCATGTCGCCGCCCCTGTCGTTGCGATCCATGCCGCCCATCGTCCAGGCGACATAGCCGGTGGCGGGCTGGACCGAATTCCAGCGAACCATCACCGACCCGTCGGACTGTTCGGTGGTCTGGGCATTGACGCCGGGCATATAATCCTGCGCGAGCGTGAAATTGATGTCCGATCCCACATTGCTGGCGATGCGGTGTCCGCCCGCCAGCGACGAGCCGGATGTGGGCTGCTTGCTCGACTTGCCATTGGGCCATTCCATATAGGACCGGCTGTTCGCGGCGGTGATCTCGCGGATGATCGGCACCGCGCTGCTGAACAGTCCCGGCGGCATCTGGCCCGCCGCGACCTTGGCGAAATCGATCACCGCCGGCTGGCCCGGCCCCGCCTTCGCGCCGCATCCCCAATAGAGCAGCAGCCTGCCCTTGGGCCGTTCGAAGCCCTCGGGCTCGGTTCCAGGTTTGCGCACGGGACTGACCAGCGGCACCGATTTGCCCAATCTCGCCTGAGGCAGGAAGAAATGGTCGCCCTGCGGCGGCGGCGCGGTGGGCGCCTGGTTCGATCCCAGCCGCAGGTTGAGCTGATAGGCGACCTTGCCGTCCGGTCCGCCGCCCAGCATCATGCTGAGCGCGCCGCCCATGCCGCCGCCCCCACCCGCCATCGCGGCAAAGCCCGACATGGTCGCCACGTCCATCTCGTAGCGCTCCTTCGGGCCGGTGGTCTTCTGCGCCGATCCCGGCACGGTGGCGATCGTCGCGGCGATGGCGGCGATGGAAACGAAACGCAGGCTCGAACGCATGAAACCCTCCCGTTCACGGCATGGTTTCCCGCTAGCGCATTGGCGGAATCGCGTCTTGGGCTCAGGATCAGGGTTTTGCGCTAGATCGATGTTCCGGCGAATTTATGAACCGTCGGAGATTCCTGCTGCAATTTCTCGGCAATGGCGCATAACATCGCGAATCTGAAGGCGGCGTGGGGGCGCTTCTGCTGTTCAGGGAGTCGCCGGGCGATGCGATTTTCGAGTGAAGACATTCCGCCCGAAATGCGCGCGCAAGCGATCGAAAGCGCATTCGGCGCACATGTGCAGGGCATGGTGGATTTTCCGGGCGACGAGCCGGTGCGCGTGGATATGGGGCTGCGCGGGCTCGCCAGCGTACACATCGCCCGGATCGATGCCTCGCCGCTGCGGCTGATCACGCCATCGGATGATAACGGCCTGCTCTATCTCAGCATCACCGCGGCGGGTGGCGGACTGATCGACGCGCGGGGCGAAGGCCGCACGGTCAAGGCGGGTGACGTCAATGTGATGCGCCGCGATCGGCAATGCACCACGGTCGTCGCCGAACACAGCACCATACTGAGCATCGCCATGCCCCGTACGACGCTGGTGCCCCGGCTGGGCAGCATCGACAATCTCTACGCCCCGCAGGTGCATTCGCTGCCTGCCGCGCGCCTGCTCGAAAACTATGCGCAGGCACTGCTCGACGACGGTACCGATCTGAGCCTGGAGGAGCAGTCGGTCTTCGCCGGCCATCTCGTCGATCTCGCCATCCTGACCCTCGGCGCCAAGCGCGACGACGCGGAAAGCGCCAGCAAGGGCGGCGTGCGCGCCGCGCGGCGACGCGCGGTGAAGGCTGACATCGCCGCGCATCTCGACATGCCCGAACTCTCGGTGGAATGGATGGCGAAGCGCCACGCGGTCAGCCCCGCCACGATCCGCGCGCTCTTCTACGACGAGGGCACCAGCTTCACCGATTATGTGCTGGGCGAACGGCTCGATCATGTCCGCGCGCTGCTGACGTCTCCCTATCTCGCCCACCACACCATCGCGACATTGGCGCTGATGGCGGGCTTCAACGACATCACCTGGTTCAACCACGCGTTCCGCCGTCGCTTCGGCATGACGCCCAAGGATCTGCGCGCCGCGCAAACGCATTGAACCATCGCCGGCGCGCGCGGCAAGAGCGCTGGCATGTCCTTCCGAAAGAGCGTAATATCCCCAACAGCGGTTCCGGCGCGCAAACCGCCGCCGGCATGCATGTTTCGGCAGCCTGACTGAGCACAGCCGAGGACTGCCTTGTCGGGAGACTCACTATGGTCGCCGCCTCTTCGCTCGCAGTACCAACATCCGACGTAACCGTGCGCCATATCGGCGTGGCGGATCTTCACTGGTCGCTCCGCCAGGGCCTGAACGATTTCCTGGCGCTTCGCGGCGATATTCTCTTCGCCGGTGTAATCTATCCGGTGCTGGCGCTGCTCGCCGCCGCCTTCGCGCTCAACGCGGACATGATCCCGCTGATCTTTCCGATGGCCGCCGCATTCTCGCTGCTCGGCCCGATGATCGCGATCGGCTTCTACGAGCTTGCGAAACGGCGCGAGGAAGGGCTCGATATCGGCTGGAGCCATTTCCTCGATCCGCTGCGCGGCCCGGCGCGATGGCAGATATTGGCACTCGCGGCGATGCTGACGCTGATCGCGATCGCCTGGATGTTCGTCGCGCGCGCCATCTACGACGCGACGCTCGGCACGCTCGCGCCCGCCGGCCCGGTCGCCTTCGTTTCCGACTTGTTCGGCACGGACGAAGGCTGGCGCCTGATCGTCTTCGGCAACCTTGCCGGCCTGTGCTTCGCGATCGTCACGCTCGCGATCTCGCTCGTCTCCTTCCCGATGCTCGTCGATCGCCGGAACCATGCCAGCGACGCCGTCGAAACCTCGTTGCGCGCCACGCTGCGCAATCCGCTGATGGTCGCGCGCTGGGGGCTCTATGTCGCGGTTATCCTGGCGATCGCCTGTGTCCCGCTGTTCCTGGGGCTGGCGGTGGCCTTGCCGGTGCTGGGCTATGCGAGCTGGCACCTCTATTCGCGAATCGTCGAGCGGTAACAATCACAGAGTCCGCTGTCAGAGTCTGTTTGGAAATGTGCGGAAGAGCACATTTCCAGGGCTGGTGCGGCAATGCGCCAAAGGCGCATTTTCCAAACAGACACTCACTCCGGCGCCAGCGCGGCGTGGAGGATGTAGCGGCGGCCATTGGGGCGATCGAGCCGGGCATAACGGTCGAACAACTCGAACAATTCGCGCGACAATGCGCGAACGTCGTCGGGCGCCAGCGTGCAGCGATGCCAGAGGTCGGTCGCGCCGCGCGGCCCCTCCCCGTCGGAGACGATCCGCATCCGGGGGCCGCGATCATGATCGTAGAGCACGCCGCTATAGGATCCGGCGAAACTGCGTTCGAGCGCGGCCTGAAGATGCGCCGTCCGGTCGTGGCGCGGCAGCGGCCCCGTCAATCGCGCCGGCACGAAAAAGCTCTTCGCGGTCGCGCGATAGTGGCGGACCGCCCGTCCCGCGCGCGGCGTCTCACGCTCGATCCGCGCCAGCCCGAGCGTGACCAGCCGCCCCAGATGATAGCTGAGCAGGCTCAACCCCGTGCTCGTGAGCGCGGCAAGTTCCGCCGGGGGTCGGGCGCGGTCGATCAGCGCCAACAGGATCAGCCGCGATCGTTCGTTGGCGAAGACGCGCGCCGCCGCCTCGCTCGTGATTTCTGTCCGCTCGTCCATCGCGCTCTCCATATTCGCGAGGCTCATTCAATAACCCCTCTTTGAATTGAAGTAGAAGCCGGTCTGCTATGCCGCCTTCGAGCGGGAGGAATTATGCGCAGCACGATGATGGTCGGATGGGTTTGCATGGGTATGGCGTCAATCGCCTCGCCCGCGATGGCGGCGGCCGATACGCCGATGGCCGCCTGTGTCGCCGCGCGCGCGAACGCGGCGGATCTGAGCGGAGTCGCGCTGGTGCTGCGCCGGGGCGCCAGCACCGTGTTCGCGCGCGGCGAGGCCGGGGAAGCGGGCAGCACGCCGATCACGGCGGAGACACGTTTCAACATGGGTTCGATGACGAAGATGTTCACCGCCATCGCAATCGCGCAACTGATCGAGGCCGGAAAAGTGTCGCTCGACGACCCAGCCGGCAAATATGTCGACGGGCTCACCCCGGCCACAGCGGCGGTGACGGTGCGGCAGTTGCTCACCCATAGCGGCGGGCTCGGCTCGATCTTCCGCCCCGATGCGGAAGCGGTGCTCGCCGGCGCCCGCAAGACGCGCGACTACAAGCCGATCATCGCCACCGAGACGCCGGCCTTCGCGCCGGGCACGCGCCATCAATATTCCAATTCGGGCTTCGTGCTGCTCGGCCTGCTGGTGGAGGCGGCGAGCGGCCAGGATTATGCCGACTATCTCGACGCGCATATCCTGCGGCCGGCCGGAATGACGGCAACCGGCCTCACGCTCGGCGAAGCCGCCACGCGGGCGCTGCCGATGACACGGGGCATGGGCTGGCGCCGCATGCCGCCGCCCGGCCCCAATGGCACCAGTCCGGCCGGTCCGGCCCGCCAGCCAGGCCAGGATGGTCAGGGGCCGCGAAAGATGCCCCCGCCACCGGCCGACGGCCCGCTGCGGCCCGCGCCGTCCATGGGCAGCTACGCATCGCCGGCGGGCGGTGCCTATGCCACCGTCACGGATATGGCCCGGTTCTTCCGGGCGCTGCTGGCCGGCAAGCTGGTCCGCGCGGATACGCTGCGCAGTTTCACCGGCCCGCAGATCGTGGCTGCACCGGCACAGGGAGACCGGCCGGCGATGCATTACGGCTTCGGGTTCGGCACCGGCAGCGTCGATGGCCATCGCTGGTTCGGCCATAATGGCGGCGCGCCCGGCGTGAATGCGGAGGGTGGCGCATTCCCGGACGACGACACGATCATCGTGGTGATGAGCAATCGCGATCCCCCCGCCGCCGGCCGGCTCTATGGCGATCTGCGCCGCATCGTACTCGACGATGCCCGGCTGGCAAGCTGCACCTGAGCCCCCCAGGAAGCCCGAACGGACGCCGGCAAACCGCGCCCCCCGTCGCGCGCGCCTGTGCCGTGTCTTCGTGCCCTGGAATCGAAACGGTAGCGTTTCGTTAACACACTGAAAATCATTGCCGCATAGGATGATGGACTGCGAGGAAGTGAGGGAACGGGCGTTGCCGCGGCGGACGGACGATCTGCGACAGACGATCTATGTCGAACTGGTTCACAGCCTGTTCGCGACGATCGTGCCGACACTCATCATGTCGGTTGCCTTCACGCTTTCCGCCGCGCTGATCCACATCCGTCTGCAAGATCCGTTGCTCATGGCGCTTGGCCTGGCCGGGATTGTCGCCAGCATCACACGCGTGGCCGTCGTCCTCAAATGCCGGCGCGATGCCGCGCGGTACCAGGATCGGGCACATGCGCGAATGATGGAGCGCTGGTTCGGTGCCAGCTATCTGGCTTTCGCGCTTTGCCTGGGAGCATTTGGCGCGCGCGTGTTCATGCTCGCTTCGGTGGAAGCGCATATGCTGACCATCTGCCTGCTCGTCGGCTATTGCGCGGGCGTGGCGGCAGTGGTCGGGCTGAGGCCGCTGATCGCGGTGCCCGCGATGGCGGTGGCGATCCTGCCGGCCATCACCGTCGCCGCATTCAACCCCGATGTGCTTTACTGGGTGTTGAGCGGCACGGCAGCATCGCTTCTGGCTGGGGGATCGTACAGCGTGCTCGTGCGCCATCGCGCCACCCAAGCGGAGATCGGCAAAAGGATCAGCTTCGCATCGCTGGCGCGTCATGACGGGCTGACCGAACTGCCCAACCGGCTGGCGCTGCGCGAGTGGTTCGACGCTCATGTCGGGCACGGTCCGCGCGAACGCGCGGTGGCGGTGCATTATATCGATCTCGATGGATTCAAGCCGGTCAATGACCGCTACGGCCACCCCGTCGGCGATGCGCTGCTGCGCGCCGTGGCCGGGCGACTGACGCACTGCCTGCGCGCCGGCGACATCGCCGCGCGGCTGGGCGGCGACGAATTCGCGATCATCCAGCGCGATCTGGGGCATGTCGACGAGGCGCAGTTGCTATCGCATCGGCTGGCCAGTGCGGTGAAGCAGCCCTTCCGCATCGGCGAGCACGATATCCGCATCTCCGCCTGTATCGGCACGGTCACGTCGACTAGCCGGACCGACGATCTCGAACGGCTGCTCGCCGAAGCCGATGAGGCGCTCTACACCGCCAAGCGTGGCGGGCACATCGTCACCCGCCGGTCTCAGAACAGCATCGCGGCGTAGGAAGGCCCCTTATTTCGATTTCCGCTTGCCGGCTGCGTTGAGCGCGATGGCAGCCCGGATCAATGCCGTGAACGCCGCCGCGTCGATCGCCTCGCCTTCGCGGAAATCGATCGCACGCCGTACATTGCCGTCCAGGCTGGAGTTGAACAGACCCGTTGGATCATCGAGCGCCGCCCCCTTGGCGAAGGTCACCTTCACCACGCTTTTGTAGGTTTCGCCGGTGCAGACCATCCCGTCCTTGTACCAGACGGGTATGCCGCGCCATTTCCAGTCCTCGACCATGTCGGGATCGGCCTGGAGGATCAGCGCACGAATGCGCGCCAGCATCTCGCCGCGCCAGTCGCCCAGATCCGCAATGCGTGCGTCGATCAGTTCGGACGGCGATTTTCCATCCCCGGTTTCTGTTCCGGCCATCATGACATCCTTCTTGTTGCGATTGCTTCAGACCATCCAGCCGGGCAGCGCAGCGGCCTGGCGGATCCAGTCGGCGAGTTGGTTCTCATCCGGTTCCTCACCCTCGAGAATGTGAAAATAGCGCGTATTCTCGTCCTTCGAGGTGACGGGCGGAACGGGATCGAGCGAAGCGCCGCGGAAAAAGGCGAGCTTGATATATTTGTTGAAGCAATGGACGCCCAGGAACCAGCCTTGTCCTTCGACACCGTAAAGCGGCGAATTCCACTTCACCGCCTTCCGCACGCCGGGCACCGTCCGTTCGATCAGCGCATCAAGCCGGCGTCCGGCCTCGCTTTTCCAGCCCGGCATGGCAGCGATATAGGCCTGCACGGGCGCATCACCATCGCCCTTGGCGATCTGCGGATTGCCGCCGGACAGCAGCGCCGGTTCATTGCCCGGCTTTGCCTCGACCCTGGGTGACTTGCCCGCCATCGGCTAGCTCCGCCTGCGGCCCATATAGGGCAACGCGAACAGATAGAGGCCCGTCAGCAGCAGGGGGATGAGCGGAAACAACGCGAGCAGCCCGATCCAGGTAGCGGACTGGCCCCATATCATCGCGGCGATATTCGCGATGACCGAGAGCGTGAAGGCGATCGAGAGCCAGCGGTGAAACTGGCGGATAGTCGGGTCCAAGGCAACCTCCCAGGCAGATGTGATGATTTCAATCGATCCGCGCCAGCACCTGTTCCAGCGCGTTCAGGAAGCGCGGCCAGCCGGCACGGGCGCCATGATAATAATTCGGCTGATCGGGCCGGAAGCCGGTCTGCTCCATGCGCAAGCGCGTGCCGCCGGCAATCGGCAGCAAGGTCCAGGTGACGATGCTCTTCAGGTCGTGATCGCCCCAACTATAGGACAGGGTCGTGCCCGGCTCGATCGCCAGCACTTCGCACGAGACCGATCCCCAATCGGCGCTGAAACCGAAGCGATGGCCGATGACCGGCGCGAAATCGGTCTTCATCAGCCATTCCGCGATCAGATGCGGCTGGGTGAGCGCGCGCCAGATCCGCTCGGGCGGATGGGCGATATCGCGCTCGACAAGGACCGATCGGGTTTGGGTGGCTGTATCGTTCATTGATCCATCCTCGTCAGCAGATCTTCCAGTTCGTCGAACCGGCTCTCCCAGAATCCCGTCATCCGGCCGGTCCAGTCGGCCAGCGGGGCAAGGGCTGCGCGTTCCGCATGATAATGCGTCTGCCGGCCCGACTGGCGGTCGCGCACCAGGCCGGCGAGCTTGAGTATGCCGAGATGTTTGGAGACGGCCGGCTGCGAAACGCCCGCCTGAGCGGTGAGCGCGCCGACGGTCTGTTCACCGTCCCGGCACAACCGCTCGAAGATCGCGCGCCGCGTCGGATCGGCGAGCGCCCTGAAGAGCATGTCATGACCGTGTTGCATCTCAACTCATAACTTGGTGGCTATGGGTTCGAACCGATAACCGATCGGTTATCAGTAGGTCAATCTCGAAACATATAGCCTGGCAAAACGGCATATTTGGCGATTTTTCCTTGAAAACCGGCAAATTCGCCACTGGCTGCGATCATCCGCCCCAAGCTAGACGGCTTTTATGAGAACGGGATTTGCAGGGTTGGGCCTGATGGGCCTGCCGATGGCCGGCAGGCTGTGCGCTGCCGGCTTCGACATGATGGTCTATAACCGCTCGCCCGGCCCCGCCGAGGCATTGCGCGCGCTGGGCGCCAAAGTCGCCGATACCGCCGGCGCGCTGTTCGCGGGTTGCGACACCGTCATCCTGATGCTGGCGAATGACGGGGCGGTCGATGCGGTGCTCGACCGCGACGGCCCCGACTTCGGCGATCGCATGCAGGGCCGGTTGATCATCAACATGGGCACCCATGCCCCGATATTCTCACACAGGCTGGAGCAGGACATCCGCGCGGTCGGCGGATCCTTTGTCGAGGCCCCCGTGTCCGGATCCCGCCTGCCCGCCGAAGCCGGCGAACTGGTGGCGATGCTTGCGGGCGAAGCCGGTGCGATCGAACGCGCACATCCGCTGCTTGCGCCGATATGCCGGGACATCGTCGCCATCGGCGCGGTGCCTTCCGCCCTGTCGATGAAGCTGGCGGTCAACCTCTATCTGATCGCCTCGGTCGCGGCGCTCGCCGAAGCGGCGAGCCTTGCGCGCGCACTCGATCTCGCACCCGAGGATTTCCAGCAGGTCATCGCGTCGGGGCCGCTCGCCAGCAACGTCGCGCTGTCCAAGCTCGACAAGATGACGAGGCGGGATTTCGCGCCCCAGGCCGCGATCCACGACGTGTGCAAGAATGCGGCGCTGGTCGCCGAGGCTGCGGCCGGAACGAAGGGCGCCTATCCCCTGATCACGCAAAGCCGGCGCCTGTTCGAAACCGTGCGCGCCGCCGGTGGCGGCAGGCTCGACATGGCGGCCGTCATTTCCGCCTTCGAAACCGGATCGGGGCAGCGGGCATGACCGGCCAGCCGCGCAGATCCGCCTGGATCGCGACCGAGGCGCCAGCGCGAACCGGCTCCAACTATCCGCCCGAATTCGCGACGCGCGTGGCGGGGCGGAGCAAACGGCCATTGGGCGACCTGTTCGGGCTCACAAATCTTGGCGTGAACCTGGTCACGCTCGCACCGGGCAGCCAGTCGTCCGCCAGGCATCGCCACTGCGTGCAGGACGAATTCATCTATCTGCTGTGGGGCGAGCTGATATTGGTCGATGACAGCGGCGAGGTGGCGCTTGTCGCCGGCATGTGCGCGGGTTTCCCGCATGGTGGCACGGCACATCACCTGATCAACCGATCGGATGCGCCCGCCGTCTATCTCGAGATCGGCGATCGCCTGCCGGGCGACAGCGCGGACTTTCCCGACGACGACCTGGTGGCACGCCACACGCCGGATGGCTGGCGCTATCTGCACAAGAGCGGCGAACCCTATCCTTGAATGGGCCATGCGACGGGAGTGGCGGAACCGCAAGGAAGCGAGGATGATGAGACATGCTGCCCACCACCATCCTCGCGCTTGACGGCGCGCTCGCCACCAGCGTCGCGATCACCATCGACGTGCTCGCCATGGCCAACCGCATCTGCCGCAGGGTCGGCCGCCCCGACGCGTTCGACGTGCGGCTGGTCGGATCGGGCGCGCATCTGTTCCGGCCATTCCTCGCCTTTCCCGAAGCGCAGCATGATTGCCCGTCGCTGTTCATCGTGCCGGCGCAGGGCCTCTCCAAGGCGGAATCCTATGCCGCGCGGCTCGCCGAGCCCGATGCGGAGGCGGCGCGCACGCTGATCCGGGCGGCGGCGACGGGCGGCGCACAGATCGCCAGTTCGTGCACCGGCACCTTGCTGCTCGCGAGTGCCGGACTTCTCGATGGCCGACGCGCGACGACGGCGTGGTGGCTCGCGCCGATCTTCGGTGAATTGTTCCCGGCGGTGGCGCTCGATACCGCAGAACTGGTGCTGAGCGATGGAGCGATCACCACGGCGGGCGCCGCCATGGCGCAGATGGACCTGATGGTCGGTCTGGTCGCCCGCCATGCCGGCGCCGAGATCGCCGAAGGCTGCACGCGGACGATGATCCTCGACGAACGGCGCTCGCAAATACCCTATATGGCGATCGGCTTGCTCGCCGCCTCGAACGAAAGCATCGCCCGCGCCGCCACCTGGGCGCGCGCGCGGCTGGGGGACGGGATCGGGGTGAACGATATCGCGGTCGCGATCGGCCAGTCCCCGCGCACCTTCTCGCGGCGCGTGCTCGCCGCGACCGGCCTCTCCCCGATCCGTTTCCTCCAGCAATTGCGCGTCGAACAGGCGATCGAACTGATCGAGACGACGCCGCTCCCCTTCGAGGAGATCGCCTTTCGCGTCGGCTATTCCGATCCCTCCACGCTGCGCGACCTGATCCGCCGCGGCGCTGGCCTGGGGCCGCGCGAACTGAGAGCCCGGGCACGATCGGCTGAGGCGCGCACCCTGCCCCCACCCCCCGGCGTCGCCCTGCCGGCATGAAGCAAGGATCATGATGGCCCCCGCAGATGCAAAGGCCTTCGCACAGGACTGGATCGAAGCCTTCAACGCCCATGATCTGGAGCGTATCCTTCGCCATTATGCGCCCGATGTGGAACTGGTCTCTCCCATCTACCGCAGCTTCACCGACCGTCGCGCCGATACGGTGTACGGGATCGCGGCGCTGCGCGACTATTTCGGTGCCGCGCTCAGGCGCTATCCCCAGCTTCGCTTCACCCTGCTGGACGTCGCCACCGGCGTCTACAGCCTGTGCATCCGTTATCACACCAATCTGGGCGACCGGATCGCGATCGAATGCCTGGAACATGGCATCGACGGCGGGATCGTGCGCGCGACCTGTCATTATGCCGAAGGATAGCCGACCGGTTTCCCAAAGCATCGTGCGAAAAAGCTTGCCCTCGCGAAAGCGGGGGCGGGAACCGGTTTTCCGCAAAAAACGATGCGATCACAAATATCCAGAGCGGGCCGGGCGATTCATGTTTCGCGCAGCCCGCTCTAGCCGCAGCCCTGTTCCTTCGCAGGCGCGAAGCTGGCGTTCCACCAGTCGCTCCAGCGCGCGCGCAACGCCTCGAACGCGTCATCGTCCAGGCCGTAAACGGTCAGGATCACCATGCCGCGCCCATCCGGTGCCTCGCTCGTCTTCGATTTGTCGGTGACGATCAGCAACCCATTCCCCCATTGCGGAACGGTGACGCCGAACTGCCAGGGCGAGCGATGCCAGACGATGCCGTCGATATGGTCGCCCGTCGCCAGCGTCACCGAAACCGGCGCGCCCGGCGGTGTATCGAGCAGATGCGCCAATCCCAGCGCCGCGCTGGGCACCGCGCCCGAACCGCTGAGATAGATGGTCCGGCGCGGGCCCATATCATGGCTTTCGGCGGCAAGGCGGAGTTGCTGGACGAAGCTGATCCAGCCTTCGTTCATATCCTCATAGACATCGTCCCAGCTCTCGCCGTCGGGCACGCCGCGCACGACCCGCAGCACTGTCGCCCCGCCCTGGTCGATCAGTTCGAAACGATCCTCCGTTCCTTCGAAACTCAGGATCCTGGCCGCCTCGTCGCGTCGGCCATATCTGTAGAAGATGAAGTCGATCTCTTCCTTCAGCGACTCCGCTTCCCAGCCGAACCAGTTGTAGATCTTGTCGGGATCGCCGATCGCATCCCAGACCTGATCGACGGGCGCCGCAATCGTCACTTCCACCAGAACCCGGTCAGCCATCGCGTCCTCCTCAGTTCACAGCCTTGCGTTCATTGTTTCCGGAAAGTGTGCCCACCGTAGGATGGCCCGTGGCGGTCAAGCGGAATTGCCGGCGATCGCCGGTCGCCGGATAGTCCTGTGCAAGATCGCCCAATATCCGCGTCAGCCGTGCGGTGAACGCGTCGAGTTCCACGGGCGAGGCGAAGCCGATATCCGCCTCCATGGTGAAGGTGATCAGGCGGCGCCCTTCGCGTTCCGCCTCGCCGCGCATCCGCCCGACTTCATGCACCATGCGCGCCGCAGTGCGCACCAGATGCTCGGCCGAATGCCGATCCTGCTTGTCGCGCCGGTCGCGATCGATCGACGGAAAACCCAGCAGCATCGGATCGATCATCATCGCGCCGGGCCGGACCGCATAGAGTTTCTCGACAAAGCCGCGCCGCTGCCGCTGCCCCGCTTCGACGATCAATCCGGCCTGCTCGAGCACTTTCAGATGATGCCGTACGCGCTGGCGCGGAATGCCGAGCGCGTCTCCCAGGCCGGCGGCGGACGCAGGTTCGGCGAGATGCTCGAGTAACCGCCGCCGCAGCGGCGACAGGGCCGCACGCGCCGCCATCGGATCGCCGACCAGATTGAGCGAGTCCCCTTCGGTCATGGCCGGATGCTATAATTGACAATATTTATTGTCAATTCACGCGCCGCGCGGTCTGGGCAATTCCGCCGCGTGCTCGACTTTCCCGCGCGCGCCTGCCATCCATCGCCGCGATGCGTGAAAAGGAACTCAGGCTGGCGCTGGTCTGCTACGGCGGCATTTCCCTCGCGGTCTATATGCACGGTATCACCAAGGAGATCTGGAAGCTGGCGCGCGCCAGCCGCAATTTCCTGGAAGGAAAACCCGCCGAAACCGGCAGCCAGGGCGTCTATCATCGCCTGCTGGACTTGATCGAAACCGAGGCGGGCGTGCGCATGCGCGTGTTCGCCGATATCGTCGCGGGCGCATCCGCCGGCGGCATCAACGGCATTTTCCTGGCGCAGGCGATCTCCACCGGCCAGTCGCTCGAACCGCTCACCAATCTATGGCTCGAATGTGCCGACGTCGAGCGACTGCTCGATCCCGACGCGCGACCGCTCAGCCGCCTTACCAAATTCTGGGCGACGCCGATCGCCTGGATGGCGGCGAACAAGCCGGGCGGCACCGTCGATCAGACAGTGGATCCAGAAACACGCGACGAGGTAAAATCCAAACTTTCCAGCTTCGTGCGCGCCCGCTGGTTCGCGCCGCCCTTTGGCGGCCCCGGCTTCACCAACCTGCTGATCGACGCGCTCGACGCGATGGCCGCATCCGAGCGTGGTCCGCGCCTGCTGCCCGACAATCAGCCGCTCGACCTGTTCGTGACCGTCACCGATTTCCACGGCCATCCCGAGCGGCTGCGCCTGAACAGTCCGCCCGAAGTGGTCGAAACCGAGCACCGGCTGGTAATCGGCTTTTCCGATCGCGATCGCGATGCGCGCGGCATCGGCCATGCCGCCGAACTCGCCTTCGCGGCGCGCGCGACGGCGAGCTTTCCGGGCGCCTTCCCGCCCTTCACCGTCGGCGAACTCGATGGCGTTCTGGTATCGCGCAAACGCGGATGGCCGGGCCGGGCCGCGTTCCTCAAACGCGCCCTGCCGCGCCAAAGCGCCGCCGAGATGATCGACCGCACCGTGCTGATCGACGGATCGGTGCTTGCCAACGCACCGTTCAAGCCCGCGATCGACGCGCTGAGGAACCGGCCAGCGCGGCGTGAGGTGGACCGTCGTTTCGTCTATATCGATCCCAAGCCCGGCATTCGCAGCATCGGCCTGCCCAAGGGCGAGGAAGACGCCCTGCCCGGATTTTTCGGCACGATCTTCGGCGCGCTGTCGAACCTGCCGCGTACCCAGCCGATCCGCGACAATCTGGAGCAGATCGAGCGACGTTCCAGCCGCATTCGGCGGATGCGCGCCGTGGTCGAAGCGCTGCGCCCCGAAGTCGAGGATTCGATCGAATCGCTGTTCGGCATCACTCTCTTTCTCGATCGACCGACGTCCGCCCGCCTGCGCGCATGGCGTGCCAAGGCCCAGGATCGCGCCGCCAAATCCGCGGGCCACGCCTATCCGGCCTATGGCCACCTGAAGCTCTCGAGCGTGGCGGATGAAGCCGTATCCATGCTGTTCGCCTTGTCGGGCCAGCATGGCAGCATCTCGCGCGGCGCCCTGTCCGATGCGATCTGGCGCGCGCTACAGGCCGGTGGGCTCGATCGCGTGGGCGGCCGCAGCGGCGCCACGCCCGCCGCGATCGACTTCTTCCGATCGCACGATCTGGGGTTCCGCGTTCGCCGGCTGCGGCTGCTCGCACGACGGCTGACCGCACTCGCGGACGCCGAAACCGCGCCCGCCGCGGCGATCGACGGCATGCGCGACGCGATCTACCACTGCCTGGCGCTCTATCTCGACCGCGAGATGGACGATTTCTATTCGGCCGCCATGCGGGAAGCCGCCGCAAATGCGGTCGAAGCGCCGCAGGAAGCACTCGATGCGCTCGCCGCCGCGCGCAATCTTCGCGCGATCGACGACATGACCGACGAACGGATCGCGGAAGCGCTGGCGGAGCTGCCCAAGGATCAGCGCCGGCCGATGCTCCTCGCCTATCTCGGCTTCCCCTATTACGACATATCGACGCTGCCTCTGCTTCAGGGCGAGGGGCTCGACGAGTTCGAACCGGTCAAGGTGGATCGAATCTCTCCCGACGATGCGGTCGCGATCCGCGAGGGCGGCGCGGAAGCCACGCTGAAAGGCATCCAGTTCAACAGTTTCGGCGCCTTTTTCAGCCGGGCTTATCGCGAGAACGATTATCTCTGGGGCCGGCTGCATGGCGCGGACCGTTTGATCGACATCCTGTTGTCTAGCCTTCCCGCCGGCCGCACGCTGCAGCCCGGTGAGGCCGCGTCGCTGAAACGCTCCGCCTTTCTCGCCATACTCGACGAAGAGGAATCGCGGCTCACGGCGGTGCCCGAATTGTTCCGAACTTTGCGCGCCGAGATTCCTCCTGCTTGAGTCAGGAGGGGCATCCGGCCTAGTGTCCAAGGCCCATCACCAGCGGAATCATCGGCATGCAATTTCTGAAGACGATCTTCTGGGTGATTCTGGCCGTGGTCGCCGTCGTCTTTTCGCTTGGCAACTGGATACCGGTGACCCTGAAACTCTGGGGTGACGTGGAGGTCGACGCGAAACTGCCCGTTCTGATGATCGGCGCCTTCCTCGTCGGGCTTGTGCCGATGCTGGTCGTCCATCGGGCGACGCGATGGCGATTGCGAAAGCGGCTGGAAAGTACGGAACGTGCGCTGAACGAGGCGCGCGGCATCAACACCGCGCCTGTCCCGGAAACCCGCGAATCGATCCCGCCGGCGTCGATCCCCACCGCCGTGCCGCCGGGGGTCGCATGAGCAGTCCGATCTACGTCGCGCTCGACACGCCCGACATCGAACGCGCCAAGGCCATTGCGACCCGCGTCCGCAACCATGTCGGCGGCATCAAGCTAGGCCTGGAATTCTTCTCCGCAAATGGCCGCGCCGGCGTCCGCGAGATGGCGACGCTCGGCCTGCCGATCTTCCTCGACCTGAAATTCCACGACATTCCCAACACCGTCGCCAAGGCGGTTCAGGCGCTCCGTCCGCTCGAGCCCGCAATCATCACGATCCACGCTTCGGGCGGACGCGCGATGATGGAAGATGCCAAGGCGGCGGCACCTTTGGGCACCAAGGTGGTCGCGGTGACGGTGCTGACGAGCCTCGACGAGAATGACCTCACATCGATCGGCCTCTCCGGCGATCCGCACGAACAGGTGATGCGCCTGACCGAGCTGGCGCGCGATGCCGGTCTCGACGGCGTCGTATGTTCAGGCAACGAGGTGACCGCTGCCCGGAAACTCTGGCCCGGCGGCTTCTTCGTGGTGCCCGGCGTCCGGCCGGCCGGCGGTCCGATCGGCGACCAGAAGCGCGTGATGACGCCCCGCGCCGCGCTCGACGCGGGCGCATCGGTGCTCGTGGTCGGTCGCCCGATCACACAGGCCGACGATCCCGACATGGCCGCGCGCGAGATCGAAGCCACGCTCTGATACCGCGGCACGGGGATGCCGACGCATCCGCACCTTGGATCGCTCAAGCGCCGCGCGGACTTGCGGCGGTGCCGCGCGGTGGTAAGGGCGCGCGATGACCGTCACCGCATTTGCCATCCGGGCTGCAACACCCGCCGATCTCGAAACGCTGCATCCAGTGATCGAACGCGCCTATCGTGGCGGCGGAGAGCGGCCCGGCTGGACGCATGAGGCCGAGTTGCTCGAGGGCCAGCGCACCGACATCACCACGCTGCGCGCAATTCTCGATATGCCCGATACGCAATTGCTCGTCGCGGAAGACAATGGAGCAATCGCCGGCTGCGTGCAGATTACCGATCGTGGCGACGAGCGCTGCTATCTCGGCCTGTTGTGCGTCGATCCCCGATTGCAGGCGACCGGGCTCGGCCGGCGTCTGCTCGCCGAGGCGGAGGAGCGAGCCCAGGCCCGGTTCGGCAGCCTTGTCGTGGAAATGACGGTGATCGAGGCACGCGCCGAACTGATCGCTTATTATGAGCGGCGCGGCTATCGCGCGACCGGCGAGCGGCGCGACTTTCCGATATCGCTGACGCCGCCCTTGTTCATGACCGTGCTCGAAAAGCCGCTGCGCTGAGGATCCGATGCCGACCAAAGCCAAGATCTGCGGGCTCTCCACTCCCGAAACGCTCGATGCCGCGATCGCGAACGGCGCCGCCTATGTCGGCTTCGTCTTTTTCCCGCCCAGCCCGCGCCATCTGGATCCGGAGCGTGCGTCCGCGCTCGCCGCGCGCGCGCCCGGCCATGTCCGCAAGGTAGGCGTGTTCGTCGATCCCGATGACGGGCTGATCGACGCCGCGATCGCCGCCGGCATCGATACGATTCAGCTCCACGGCAAGGAAAGCCCGGCGCGCGCGGCCGCGATCCGCGCGCGGACCGGTCTGGAGCTTTGGAAAGCGGTGCCCGTTCGCACCGCCGCCGACCTGGCCCCCACCACCGGATTTCGCGGCGCGGCCGACCATATCCTCTACGATGCGAAGACGCCGGATACCGCCCTGCTGCCCGGCGGCATGGGTCTGCGCTTCGACTGGAAGCTGCTCCACGGCTTCGTCCACCCCTTGCCCTGGGCGCTTTCCGGCGGGCTCGACGCCGCCAATGTCGGCGACGCGATCCGCACCACCGGCGCGACGCTGGTCGACACTTCGTCTGGCGTCGAATCCGCGCCGGGCATCAAGGATGTGGACAAGATCGCGGCATTCCTTAAAGCCGTGGCCGCATCATGACCGTTCAATCCACCCCTGCGGGAAGCGCCAATTCCCTTCGCACCCAGCCCGACGAGCGCGGGCATTTCGGCCAGTTCGGCGGCCGCTACGTCGCCGAGACGCTGATGCCGCTGATCCTGGACCTGGAGCGCGAATATCGCGCGGCGCAGCAGGATCCGGCGTTCCAGGCCGAATTCGACTATCTGCTCAAGCAATATGTCGGGCGCCCGAGCCCACTCTATTTCGCCGAGCGGCTGACCGAGGAACTGGGCGGTGCCAAGGTCTATCTGAAGCGCGAGGAACTCAACCACACCGGCGCGCACAAGATCAACAACTGCATCGGCCAGATCCTGCTTGCCCGCCGCATGGGCAAGACGCGGATCATCGCCGAAACCGGCGCCGGCCAGCATGGCGTGGCGACCGCGACCGTCGCCGCGCTGTTCGGCCTGCCCTGCACGATCTTCATGGGCGCGGTCGATGTCGCCCGCCAGCAGCCCAACGTGTTCCGCATGAAGCTGCTCGGCGCCGAGGTGCGCGCGGTCGAATCGGGTGCGAAGACGCTGAAGGATGCGATGAACGAGGCGCTGCGCGACTGGGTCGCGAACGTCCACGACACATTCTACATTATCGGCACCGTCGCCGGCCCGCACCCCTATCCGGAGCTTGTCCGCGATTTCCAGTCGGTGATCGGCAACGAGGCCCGCGCCCAGATCCTGGAGGCGGAAGGCCGCCTGCCCGACATGCTGATCGCCCCGGTCGGCGGCGGATCGAATGCGATCGGCCTGTTCCACCCCTTCCTGGACGACAGGCAAGTCGAGATCGTCGGTGTCGAAGCGGCGGGCGAAGGGCTCGATACCGTTCGCCATGCCGCGAGCATCGCGGGCGGCGTGCCCGGCGTGCTCCACGGGAACCGCACCTTCCTGCTCCAGGATGAGGACGGCCAGATCACCGAGGCGCATTCGATCTCGGCCGGGCTCGACTATCCCGGCATCGGCCCCGAACATGCCTGGCTGCACGATATCGGCCGGGTCCGTTACGAACCGGCCACCGATGCGGAGGCGCTCGCGAGCTTCCAGCGGCTCTGCAAGCTCGAAGGGATCATACCGGCGCTTGAATCCGCCCACGCGCTTGCGGTCGCCGAACGGATCGTACCGGGCATGGCGAAGGACAAGATCGTGATCGTCAATCTTTCGGGGCGCGGCGACAAGGATATCTTCACCGTCGCCCAGGCGCTGGGAGTGGAATTGTGAGTCGCCTTCCCGCAGCCTTCGCGCGTGCCGCGTCGCAGGACCGCGCGGCGCTCGTCACCTTCGTCACTGCCGGTGATCCCTCGCCCCAGGGTACTGCCGCCGTCCTCGATGCTCTCGTCGCCGGCGGAGCCGACGTGATCGAACTCGGCATGCCGTTCACCGATCCGATGGCGGACGGCCCGGCGATCCAGCGCGCCAATCTGCGCGCCCTGGGCTCGGGCACCACGACCGCCGCGATCCTCGATATCGCGCGCGACTTCCGCGCCCGCCATCCCGAGGTGCCGCTGGTGCTGATGGGCTATGCCAATCCGATGGTCCGCCGTGGGCCGGACTGGTTCGCCGCCGCCGCGCGCGATGCCGGGGTCGATGGCGTGATCTGCGTCGATATCCCGAGCGAGGAGGATGACGCGCTCGGCCCCGCACTGCGAACCGCGGGCATCGACCTGATCCGCCTCGCCACGCCGACCACCGATGTCGCCCGGTTGCCCGCCGTGCTCGAGAACGCGTCGGGCTTTCTCTATTATGTCTCGGTCGCGGGCATCACCGGCTTGCAACAGGCCGCACAAGCCAGCGTCGAAGCCGCCGTCGCACATCTGAAAGCCGCCACCACTCTGCCCGTCGCCGTCGGCTTCGGCGTCCGCACGCCCGAACAGGCCGGCGCGATCGGTCGTGTCGCCGATGGCGTCGTGGTCGGATCGGCCATCGTCGAGCTGGTCGAGGCGCATGGCGCCGATGCCGCCGGACCGGTAAGGGATTATGTCGGATCGCTCGCCACAGCGCTCGCGACCGCACGAAAGGAGCTCGCAGCATGAGCTGGATCAATCGCGTCCGCAACGCCATCCCCTTCATCGCCAAGCGCGAGACCCCCGACAATCTCTGGCATAAATGCCCGGGTTGCTCGCAGATGATCTTCGTCAAGGAATATGAGGAGAATCAGTCGGTCTGCCCCAAATGCGGGCATCATGGTCGCATCGGCCCGAAGGTTCGCTTCGCCCAGCTTTTCGATGACGGTCGCTACCGCTCGATCCCCAACCCGAAAGTGGCGGACGATCCGCTGAAATTCCGGGATTCGAAGAAATATACCGATCGCATCAAGGCCGCGCGCACCGCGACCGGAGAGGTTGATGCGCTGCTCAACGCCATCGGCACGATCCAGGGGCATCGCGCCGTTGTCGGTGTTCAGGATTTCGCGTTCATGGGCGGATCGATGGGCCTGGGCGTCGGCGCCGCTTTCGTCGCGGGCGTTCGCGCCGCGATCGAGGAACGCGCACCCTATGTCATCTTCACCGCCGCCGGCGGCGCGCGCATGCAGGAAGGCATATTGTCGCTGATGCAGATGCCGCGCACGACGGTCGCGATCGCCGAACTGCGCGAAGCCGGCCTGCCCTATATCGTGGTGATGACCGATCCCACCACCGGGGGCGTCACAGCATCCTATGCGATGCTGGGCGACGTCCAGCTTGCCGAGCCCAACGCCCTGATCGGTTTCGCGGGCCAGCGCGTGATCGAGAACACGATCCGCGAGAAACTGCCCGAAGGCTTCCAGCGCGCGGAATATCTGCTCGACCATGGCATGCTCGACATGGTGGTGGAGCGCAAGGACCTGCCCGAAACGCTTGGCCGGTTGATCGGCTATCTGTGCGGAGACAGGCTCGCCGCCTGACCGCCCCGACAATTCAGGGGCCCCGACAATGGCCGATTCCGCACGCTCAGCCGATCCCGCCGTCCAGCGCCAGCTCGACCGGCTGACGATGCTGTCACCCGGCCGCGACGTGCTGGGGCTGGAGCGTATCGCCGCGCTGCTCGATCGGCTCGGCAATCCGCAGCACCGGCTGCCGCCCGTCTTCCATGTCGCCGGCACCAACGGCAAGGGATCGACATGCGCCTTTCTGCGCGCGGCGATCGAGGCGGCGGGGCTGCGCGCGCATGTCTATAGCTCGCCGCATCTCGTCCGCTTCAACGAGCGCATCCGCATCGCCGGCCATCTGATCGACGACGCCGAACTGGCGCCCTTGCTCGCCGAGGTACTGGACGGTTCGGAAGATATCCATCCGAGCTTCTTCGAGGCGACGACGGCGGCGGCATTGCTCGCCTTCACGCGTCATCCGGCCGATGCCTGCGTGATCGAGGTCGGGCTCGGCGGGCGGCTCGACGCCACCAACATCCTGCCGACCGCAGCTGCCTGCGGCATCGCGCAACTCGGCATCGATCATGAAGCCTTTCTGGGCAACAGCGATGTCGGCATCGCCGGAGAGAAGGCAGGAATCGCCAAGCGCGGCGTTCCACTCGTCACCATGGATTATCGCCCCGCGCTGGCCGATCGCATCGCTGCGGTCGCCGCCGACGCGGGTGCGCCGGTGCTCGCACGGCGCGAGGCCTGGGATGCCGCCATCTATCAGGGCCGGCTGCATTACCGCGACACCCGCGGCAAGGTCGAAACCTCCCTGCCCCGCCTTCCCGGCGACCATCAGGCGATGAACGCCGCACTCGCCTTCGCCATGCTGCGGCATCAGGACGCGATCGCGATTCCCGACGCCGCGCTCAAGGCCGCGACCGGCTGGGCCGAATGGCCGGCGCGCATCCAGCGACTGGAGGCCGGGCCGGTGCGCGACCTGCTGCCCGCCGGCGCCACGCTCTGGCTGGATGGCGGCCATAATCCCGCCGCCGGCGAAACCATCGCGGCGCATTTCCGCGGCATCGGCGCAACAGAACTGCATATCGTTCTGGGCGTGCTGGCCAACAAGGATCCGCACGGGCTGCTCGCTCCCTTTGGCGGCATCGCCGCGAGCATACAGACTGTTGAGGTTCCGGATCATGAGCATCACGCTCCCGCCGATCTCGCCCGCATCGGCATCGCACTGGGCATCCCGTCCGAGCCCGCCGGCGACGTCGCAACCGCGCTTCGTCGGATCGCGGCTCGCTCGGACAGTTCCGTGCAGGTGTTGATCCTCGGCTCCCTCTATCTCGCCGGCGCCGTGCTCGCCGCGAACCACCAGATTCCCGCCTGACGACCGGCGCGATAAGCGCTTCATTCGTCGAAAACCCCGTAATCCCGGGACAGGGACGGAATGCGATCCGGCCGGTGATCGTGTGCGCTCAAAAGAGTCGTTATTGATATTGACTTGCAATAACGCGCTGTCATGATGCTGCTCATAGCGAGGATAGCGCGATGTCAGATCACAATACCGATGACCTTTCCGCCCCAGCCCGTCCGCTTCCCGGCGGACGCAGCGACAGGATTCTGCTGTTCGCGGTTCGGCGTATCGCCGTCCACGGCCTGGACGATGCCCACGCCGCCCACGCGATCTTCACGCATTTCGGGCTCGGCTATCGCCGCCCGCTGGTGCTGATCCGGGCGATGATGGCGGAGATCGCGCGCGCCTCTGTCCTCACCGTGATGGTGGCACCCTGCTGCTGCACACGCATGACCAGGCACGAAGCGACGCTGCTCTCCGCGATCGAAGCCGGGCTGGACGACGCACCGCGCGCCAATGCGCTGCTCGGCGAACTGATGGGCACGCACGATACGCTGGGCGTGCTGACCACCGCACAGGCGGTGGCGCAGTCCTTCTTCGATCTCGGCAAGCCTTTGTCGCTCTATGATTGAGGCGGCCCGCCTCTCCGCTCAGAAATCCGCCGCCATCGAGACGCTGAGCCGGCGCTGCCCATTGGGAACGAACACGGCGGAGGCATTGGTCCGCCAGCCAAAATTGTTGAAGAGATTACCCAGGCGAGCAACGATGCTCGCAGGTGCCCCCGCAAGCTTGAAGCGATAGCGCGCAGAAAGGTCGAGCACTGATCGCGCGGGGATCGAGAGGCGGTTGTCCGCGCTAGCCATGCGCGCACCGACACTGGTGACGGTCGCCCCCACCGAGAATGCCTTTGCCCATGGCAGTTCATATTCGCCGCTGACGATGGTCAGTCGACTCGTCTGCCCCACCGGCTTGCGGCCGATGATGCCGGCGCGCACTTCCTCGCCCGTCACCCGTGGATCGAGGAACAATGTGCCCGCGACCAGATACAAGCCCTGTACTGGCGAGCCGGTGAGCGACATCTCGATCCCGCGCTGGCGGAAATCGCCGAGGCGGCGATAGACACCGTCCGGATCGATGTTGAAATAGGGTTTGCGCACGTCGAACACGCCGGCAACCAGCCTCAGATTGTCGGAAAATGCATAGCGCAGGCCGGCATCGACCTGCCGGGTGCGCAGCGCCGGCGATGCCGCATTGCGGTTCACCGCATTGTTGGGGGCGACGCCCCCCTCCTCCAGCCCCTGGGTATAGCTGCCATAAACCGCGAGCCCGCCGACCACGCGCATCGCCCCGGCGACATTGGCGAGCCAGGGCGAATCCCGTCCTTCCACCGGAACCGGGTCATCGGGCGCGATGGTTTCCTTGCGATAAAACGCCTTTTGCAGCCCGGCACTGAGTTCCAGGCGACCGAACAGGCGGCCTTCATAGGCGAGCGCACCGGTCAACTGGCGGACATGATCGCGCGTCTTGGGCCCGAACGCGATCACGGGCTCCGGCTGCGGATCGGGAATGCCGATGCGCGCGACACCCAGATCCACAAGCGCGGCACCACCATAGCGGCGATGCTGATCGCGTGCGCGAACGACGAGATGCACACGCTGCGGCGCGCGATCGGCCCCGAAATCATGCGTCAGCCGCAATTCGCCCGACATCGATGCGAAGCGCGTATCGCGTTCCTGCACCATCACCCGGTTGGCGGTTCCGTCGGGCAAGGTGTCGAGAAACAGATCGGCATAGTTCCGATCGATCGAGAAGAGCGAACGAAAGGCGCCGAAGCGGACCGTGGTACGCCCAAGATCGAGTCTGGCCAAGGCGCCGAAATTCGCCCCGACATTGCGATTATCGGCCCATGACTGGCCATAGAAGCGATCGCGCTTGATCCGGGGTGGCAGATAGTCGCCCGCCACGTAGATCGCCGGCTGGGTTTCACCCGCCCATGACCAGCTTGTGCTGCCGAAGACGATAAGTTCGAAGCGATCGCTGGGCGTCCAGCGCGGCATGACCGCGATATTGGCATAGCCCGACGCGGCACTATAGCCGTCGTCGGTCTTGTTCAGCGTTCCGCCCGCGACCAGGCTCAGGCGATCGCGCTGCAAGGGGAGTTGGAGATCGGCCTCGATCCCGAGCGAACCGAACGGCCCCGCGCTGGCCAGCAGGCTGCGCACCGGTTTGTCCCCCGCCCGGATCAGCGCATAATCGACGATGCCGGTGGGCGCCGGCAGGGGATAGCTCTGCGCGGAAATACCGATCCGGATCGTCGCGGCACTGATGAGATGGCTGACCGGATCGATCTGCTGATCGAAATACAGCCCGTCGATCCGCGCATTACCGGCATCGATCGCGCTGAACCCGCGTGCCTCGTTGGGATTGTAGAGCCCGATATCCTCATTGCCTATGGTGGTGCCGAAGGCATCCTCGGCACTGCGTACGGCATTGTCGTCCGCGCGCTGCGCCGCCGCCGTGCCGCCAAGGGCCAATGCAGCAACCGATGCCGAAAAAATGCGACGGACATGGACTGGACTGAAAGACATGCGTGGCGCTCCGCTCTCCCTGACGACGCGCTATCAAAGCGCAGCGGCGTGAGCACATGCGTCAACGCAGCGTCACCGCTTCGTCAAATCCGGGCGGTCAGCGGATTCATTGCCTCTGGCGCAATGGCGGCAGGCCCAGCCTGGCCCGTTCCGCATCGACGAAAAGGTCCAGGCGACGATCGATTGCCGCAAGGCGCGGATCGGAGACCAGCGAACCGAAGACTCCACTCTTCGCCAACGGCCGATAGGGAATCGACAGCAACTGATCCGGCATGTCGCGCGCCATGCGTTCGAGCACGTCCAGCGCGGTCGAGCGGTCGCCGGTCAGCACTGCCGCGACGGACTGGTCGAGAAGCAGGAGATGCGGTCCGGCGCGCTTCCGAAGCGCATTCTCGGCCTGCGCGCCGATCCTCGATGCGATGGCGCGCGATTCGTCGATCCGTCCCGCCTTGCGCATCGCAAGGGCGATCGCTCCCGCCTCGACAGGATGGACGATCTCGCCCGGCCGATAGCGCGCCGCGCTGCCGAAACGCCGATCGAACAGGCCCAGCAGCAATCCATCGTGCCCATTGGCGATCAGCGCGTCGTTGACGTCCCACAGTCCCGAACCGGCCTGCCAGAAGGTCTCGGCATTGGCGCCGATCTGCCTGGCCAGTTCGTCGTAACGGCCGCTGACGCTCAAGCGCCCCAGCCAGTCGCCGGATTCGAGCTCGGCAAAAGCAGCCTTGGTCTCGCCGATGATCGCAAGCTGCGAGGCGAGCTTGAAATGGCTTTGCCGATCTTCCGGTGCCAATTCGACCATGCGACGCGCGAACTGCACTGCATCCGCCAGCCGCCCGTCGATCTGCGCCAGCACGAGCTGGAGCTGCGCCTTTGCGCGCTCGTCGTTGGAAAGCGCGAGGAAGCGCCGCACGACCGGCCGAACCTCCTGGCCATGGCCGGTATCGGCGAGGGCGACGATGAGATGCTCATAGCTCAGCCCCCAGAGCGGATCGATCGCGACGGCACGGCGAAAGGCTGCGATCGCCTCGTCGGTGCGGCCGACGACCATCAGCGCCTGCCCGAGCCAGCGATGGAATTCGGCTCGCTGCGGATCGAGCGCGACGGCGCGCCGATAATAGGGCAGCGATGCGGCATCGCTGTGCGTAAGCAGGCCCAATGCCGCCTGTGCTTCCGCCAATTGCGGATCGAGGCCCGCAGCCAGCGTTGCCTCTCGTCTGGCTTCGCTTTCCGCGGCGGCATATTCGCGCCGGCCATAGGTCGTGGGATGCCGCGATTGCAGGATCAGGACCTGCGAGAGCAGGGCGTGGAGCGGCGCATGATCGGGCTGCATCGCAATCGCTTCGCGAAGCGCCCGCTCCGCAGCGGCGAGCGGCGCCGCGCGGCGATCGCGGATCAGGGCGCGCGCGGCCAGATAGCGATCATAAACCTGGGGAAGCGGCGGCGGCCGCTTTGGCGCCGATGCCTGTGCGAACGACCGTCCAAAGCGTTCCGCCACCGCCGCGGCGATGTCGCTCTGCAACGCGAAGGCGCCGCCGGCCCGCCGATCGAACCGGTCGGACCAGAGCACCGATCGGTCGGCAACACGGATCAGCCGGACGATCACGCGCAACTGGCTGCCTTCGTGCTGGACGCTGCCTTCCACCAAGTGCGTGATGCCGAGTTCGCCGGCCAGATGCGGGACATCGCCATTGCCCACCAGCTGGTTCGCGGTGAAGCGGCCGACGATGCGCACGCCCGGCAAGCCGGCCAGCCGGTTCTGGACTTCCTCGCTGATCCCGCCGGTCAGCGGCGAAGAGCTTCCGGAAAGCTGCTGGAAAGGGATCACCGCGATCACCGGAGGCGATGCCCGTGCCGGGCGCAGGAGCAAGAACCAGGCGGAAGCGGCGATGCACAACAGGATTGCCGCAGCACCGATACCCCATATCCGCCGGCGCCGTGCAACGGCCGGTATCGCCCGGCCGGGCGGCGGCGATACCGGCACCTCCCCGGACGACGCGGATGATGGCACCAGCCGCAAACGCTCATAGAGCGCGCGCGTCTCCTGCGCCGGAGCCGCATCCATTTCGTCCGCGAGCCAGCGCGAAAAACCCTGATAACGACGATGAAGCTGCGCGGAATCGCCATTGGCGGCATCCACCCGCAATGCCACGCGCAACAAGCGCTCGTCATGCGGCGCCAGACGCAGGATCTGATCGACGATGTCGCGCGCCACGACGCCCTTGTCCTGCGCCAGCGCCGCTTCCGCGCGCTGCCCCGCAAGCTTCGCAAGATGATCGATCAACCTTGCTCGCTCGTCGCGCAGCCATGTGTCGAGTTCGTCGGAAATCCCGTCGAGCCCGCCAAGGAACGGTGTCCGCATGAGCGCCAGGATCGGTGCGAGTTCATCGATCCCGGTGCCCCCGGCCAGGCCGATATCGTGATCGAGCGTGCCGGGCGCGAGCATCACGCGATCCTGCTCCGTCAGGATCGCATGGTTGCCGATGGTCGCCCGCAATTCGTAGACGACCTGGCGCAGACTGGCGCGCCCCTGTTCGTCCGGCCGGTCGGGCCACAGGATATCGACGAGACGCTGCCGCGCGAGACCGCCATCCTCGAGCGCCAGCAAGACAATCAGCGCGCGCGATTTGCGGGTCCGCAGGACGATGGGCTGACGGGCATCCCCGGACAATATGATGTCACCCGCCAGGCGCAGATGGAAACGGCACGGGCTGGTGCCGGAGGACTCCAAGCTTTCGTCGAAATGATCGAAGGCCGCGCTCATCGCCGGCAGTCTATCAGCCGCTTTGGTTTGCACCAGCCTCCCGGCATTGATGCATGCGGACAATGAACGGCATCCGCTTGCCGGACCCAGGACAGCTTCCCATATGCGCGGCATGACGGCATTTTCGGTTCTCGACCTGTCCTCGATCGTCGAAGGCAGCAATGCGGGCGCTGCGCTCGCCAATTCGCGCGATCTCGCCCGCCATGCCGAGGCATTGGGGTATAAGCGCTTCTGGATGGCCGAGCATCACGGCATGGTCGGGATAGCGAGCGCGGCCACCGCCGTCGCGCTCGCCCATGTCGCGGACGGCACATCGACGATCCGCATCGGCGCGGGCGGGATCATGCTGCCCAACCATTCGCCGCTGGTGATCGCCGAACAGTTCGGCACGCTCGCCGCGCTCCATCCGGGCCGCATCGACCTGGGCCTGGGCCGCGCGCCGGGATCCGACATGCGCGTGGCGCAGGCGCTGCGCCGCAACCTCAATACGGATGCGAACCAGTTCCCGCGCGACGTGGTGGAATTGCAGGCCTATTTCGCGGGCGATCCGCGCCTGGGCATCGATGCGGTGCCCGGCAAGGGCGAGGATGTGCCGCTCTATATCCTGGGATCCAGCCTTTTCGGCGCGCAGCTCGCGGCGGCGCTCGGCCTGCCCTACGCCTTCGCCTCGCATTTCGCGCCGGGCGACATGGACGCGGCGATCGCACTGTATCGTCGCAACTTCACGCCCTCCGCGCAACTCGCCAAGCCCTATGTCATGCTCGGCTACAACATCTTCGCGGCCGATACCGACGAAGAAGCCGAACGTCTCGCCAGCTCGATGCAACAGGCTTTCGTCGCCTTGCGCACGGGCAATCCCCGCCAGCTTCCCCCGCCCGTGCCCGGCTATCGCGACACCCTGCCGCCCCAGGCGCAGACGATGCTCGATCATGTGCTCCAGGCATCGGCGATCGGATCGCGCGAGACGGTGCGCGCCAAGGTCGCGGCATTCATCGATCGCACGGGCGCCGACGAACTCATCATCGCCTGCCAGATGTTCGATCATGCGGCGCGCAAGCACAGCTTCTCGATCGCCGCCGAAGTCCGCGAAAGCCTTGCCGCCGACGCTCCGGTCTGCTGAAGCAACGCCCATGTCGATGGAAACGCGCCGCATCGGGCCACTCACCGTCTCGGCCATCGGGCTGGGCTGCATGAACCTCAGCCATGGTTATGGCCCGCCGCCCGCCGAAGCGGAGGCGGTCGCGCTGCTCAACCGCGCACTCGATCTCGGCTGCACCTTTCTCGACACGGCCGCGATCTATGGCGTCGGCGGCAATGAACGGCTGCTCAATCGCGCGGTGATGCATCGCCGGTCCGAATTCACGCTGGCGAGCAAATGCGTGCTCGATGCCATCGACGGCAAACGCGTGCTGGATGCCCGCCCTGAAACGATCCGCAGGACGCTGGACGATGCCCTTCTTCGGCTCGGTACCGACCGGATCGATCTTTATTATCTCCATCGGCCCGATCCGCAGGTGCCGATCGAGGAGTCGGTCGGCGAATTGTCGCGCGCGATCGAGGCGGGCAAGATCCGGACGATCGGGCTCAGCGAGATGAACGCGCCGACGATCCGGCGCGCCCATGCCGTGTATCCGATCGCGGCCGTGCAGAGCGAATATTCGCCATGGGTGCGCAATCCCGAGATCGCGGTGCTCGGCGCCTGCCGTGAACTCGGCATCGGTTTCGTGGCCTTCTCCCCGGTCGGACGCGGTATGCTGACGGGCACGGTGCGAACCCCATCCTATGCATCCGGCGATATGCGCAACCAGCTTCCACGCTTCCAGGAACCGCACTTCAGCCACAATCTGCACGAAGTCGCGCGGTTCGAAACGCTGGCAGCCAATGCCGGCGTCGCGCCGGCGCAGCTCGCGCTCGGCTGGGTCCTGTCGCGCGACGAGACGATCGTGCCGATCCCGGGCACGCGCAACATCGCCTATCTCGAAGAAAATCTGGCGACGGCGGCCGTGTCGATCGACGACGCTGTCCTTGCCCAGGTCGATGCCCTGTTCACTGGAGACACCGTCCATGGCGGCCGCTACAGCAGGGACATGCAGGCGATGGTGACCACAGAGACCTTTCCGGGCGAGCTTGGATGAGCGGTACGCCTCCATTTCTGGAGCGAATGAAACTCGGTTTCGTGAAGCGCTGCCCGATCTGCGGAGAAGGCCCGCTGTTTCGCGGTTATCTGAAGGTGCATGCGCATTGCCCGCATTGCGGCGAGGAGAATGGCCGTCACCGCGTGGACGACGCCGCATCCTATTTCACAGTGCTGCTCGTCGGCCATCTCGTGCTCGCGCCGATCCTGTTGATCGAGCCGCTCTGGCTGATGCCGCTCTGGCAATCGCTCGCGATCGTGCTGCCGGTGATGATCGGCGTCACCCTGGTCGCGCTGCCCCATATCAAGGGTGCGGTGCTGGGCGCGCTCTCGGCCGTCGGCAGCAGCGGATCGGCCTGATCCCGCAGGATCAGGGCTCGCGCACAGCCTCGACCGCCGCGAGATCGTCGCGCAGGATCAACCGCTCGATCCGGCCATTGTCGCCGGCCACGAACTCCACCCAGCGATCCGCGTCATTCGCATGGACGAAATTGCTGCGATCCGCCGGCACCAGCGCCTCGCCGCCACCGGGTCTGCCGCCGATCCGGAGCACGCCATCGACAACCGCGACATGGATGAGCGGATAAGGGAGCGACATGCGCATACGCTCACCGATCGCCCCGGCAAGAGCTTGTATGCGGTAGGCGCCCTGGATCTCCGACATGTTCGCGGCGGATAATGACAGCGCGGGCACTTCGGCGACGCCGGTATCGGGCCAGCCCTCCGTCACCGCGACCGCGCGCCGGATTTCGGGATAAAGGCGCGCGCCGTCCGCGCCATTGGTGAAGATCACCACGCCGTTCCCGCTCGCCAGATTGCCTTCCATCCAGGCGCGATAGCTGTCGTTCGATCCGCCATGATGGAAACGGCGGGTAGCGCCGCGCCCGTCGAGAAACGGTCCCAGGCCGACGGGCCCGGGTGCCACCGCCGCCATCATCTGTTCGGCGAGCGGCCGGCTGAGGAACGCGCCGCGCGCGCCGCGATAGGATGCAATGAATGCCGCGACCATGCGGGCATAGTCGCTGGGCGTGGTCCACAGCCCCGATGCCGCCGTTTCCGGCATGGCTTCGTAGCCACGCGGCAGCGCTCTGGCCTTGCCATCGGAGCCATGGGCCCTGGCGATATCGCCAAAGCCCGGATCGAGCGGCTGCGCGAAGGTGCTGCGCCTCATGCCGAGCGGCCCGAACAGATAGCGCCTGGCGGCAGTCTCGAAATCGACGCCCAGCACATCCTCGACGACAAGCTGCTCCACCGTCACGCCGCCGCCCGAATAGCGAAACTGGGTGCCCGGCGTGTAGACCATCCTGACCGCCTCGGTCCGCGACGGCGCACGCCCCTCGAGCGTGTCCAGGATCGTGGGGAGCACGTCTCCCGGCTGAAAATCCGGAAAGCCATGCACGTTCAACCCGGCCGTGTGCGACAACAGGCGGCGCAAGGTGACGACATGCCCCTTCGCCAGCGGGCTCTCGGGAATCTTCCAGCGCTTCAGATAGGCATTGACGTTGCGATCGAGATCGAGCCGCCCTTCATCCACCATCCGCAACACCACCGCGGCGGTCGCGACCTTGCTGAGCGAGCCGACCGAGAACATCGTCTCGGTCGTCACCGGATCGGACTTGCCCGCCTGGCGCAGGCCATAGCCGCGTGCCCATGCCAGCTTGCCGTCGCGCAGGACGGCCACGCTGGTGCCGGCGACGCCATAGGTCGCAAGACGTTCGGCAACAGTCCAGCGGATCTGGGGGGTGCCGGCGACATGGACCGCCGGCCGCAATGCCTTCACCACGGCATCACCGTCCCTTGCGAGAGCCATGCCGCCGAGCGGAACTGAGGCAAGCGCGAGCGCCGCAGCGATGGCACGGATCATCATGTCCTCCTCACCCCCAAGATGCCGATCAGGCCGGTCTGCGCGCGATCGCTTCCACTTCGACCAGATAGCCATGATGCAACGGCCCCGTGGGCACCACGGCGCGCGCCGGGCGATGATCGCCGAAAATCTCGGCATAGATCGTGTTGCAATGCCCCCAATGCGCGACATCGGAGACATAGATGGTCGCCTTCACCACATCCTCGATCCCCGCGCCCGCCGCGCGCAGCACCGCGATCAGGTTGCGGAACACCTGCCGCGCCTGGGTATCGAAATCGGCGGTGGCGAGGTCGTGGCCGCCATCTTCCGATATCGGAAGCTGGCCGGATACGAAGATCAGATCGCCGAACACGATGCCGGGCGAATAATGACCGCCGGGGGCCGGAAGATCGGCCGGAAAAACAGGAACGATATCGGTCATCACCATCCTCCAAAACGCAACCAGCGATCGACGACGGCAGCCCTTGCCTCGTCGGTCACCAGATAGGCTTCATGCTGACTGCCCGTTGCGCAGGCATGATTGGGCAATATGCGCACGAGATCGCCGACCGCCAGTTTCGGCAATTCGGCGGTGCTGCCGGGGCGCAGCGCGATCGCGCCATGTTCCTGGTTCGCCTCGGTCATGATCAGGTCCGGATAGACATTGCCCTCCAGATCACAGACCAGCCCATAACCCTGATCGACCGGCTGCGACGCGGTGCCCCGATCGCGCGACATCGCGGTCCAGCCGGCATCGACGACATAGCGCCCGCGCTCCGCCTGCACGGTATTGACGCTGGCCAGCACCGACAGCGCGATATCGTCGACCGCGCAGACACCGATTCCCGCCATCACCAGATCGAAGAAGACGTAGACGCCCGCGCGCGCCTCGGTGACGCCGCTCATGTCCTCCGAAAAGAGCACGCTGGGGGTCGAGCCGATGGAAACGATCTCCGCGCCATGCCCCAGTGCGCGCAGCGTCTCGGCCGCCGCCACCGCGCCATCGCGCTCGAGAGTCGCGAAATCGCGCAGTGCTTCGTCGGATCGCGCAGAATAGCTCTCGCCGGCATGCGTAAGGACCCCCGCCAGGCAGGCGCCCCCGGTCAGGCGATCGGCGATCGCCCCAAGCAGCGCACCGTCATGCGGCTTCACGCCCGCGCGGTGCCCGTCCGAATCGATCTCGATCAGCACCGGCACGGGGCTGTCATCGGCCGATCCACTGCCCGCAAGCGCGGCCGCCGTCTCGGCACTGTCGAGGATGACTTTCAAATCGACCCCATCGCGGCGCAACGCCCGGGCGCGATCGAATTTATTGGGCGTGAGGCCCACGGCATAGACGATGTCGGTATAGCCCGCCTCGGCCAGCCGTTCCGCCTCGCGCAGCGTCGATACGGTTACCGGGCCGCGCAGGCCGCCCGTCATCCGTTCGATCACCTCCAGGCACTTGGCGGTCTTCACATGCGGGCGCAGGCCCACGCGAAGCCCGGCCGCCTTGGCGCGCATGCGTTCGATGTTGCGTGCCATGCGATCGGGATCGAGCAGCAGCGCCGGCGTCTGCAAGGCCGCAAACCCCTGCCCGCCCGTCTCGTTCGCCATCCCATGCCCTTTCATCATTTCAGTCGATCACGGCTTCTACAAGCGGGGCTCGCCATCGTCATGTGGCCTGTTCTAAATGGTGGATTAAGGAGTATCTTAATGCTGACCGCCGACGATCTTGAACTCTTTGCGGCCATCGGCTCTTCCCCCTCGCTCGCCGCAGCGGCACGGGCGTTGGGCGTCACGCCCCCCGCCGTCAGCCAGCGACTGACGCTGATCGAACGCCGGCTGGGGCTGAAGCTCGTGGAGCGCGACGGCAAGGGATTGCGGATCACCGCGGACGGCGAACTTCTCCTCGATCGATCGAACGACATATTGACGCGTCTCTCCGTGCTTCGCGAGGAACTCGCGGAGCGGCGCGGCGGCGCGTCGGGCGAATTGCGGCTGGTCGCGCCGTTCGGCTTCGGTCGCCGCCATATCGCGCCACTCGTCGCACGCTATCATGCCCATCGCCAGGATGTCCGCGTCGACCTGACCCTGTCCGACCGGCCGGGCCTCGGCATCGCGTCGGCATCGGACATATTGATCCGCATCGGCGAGAGTCGCGACAGCGATCAGTTGGCGACGGTCATCGCCCCCAATCGCAGGCTGTTATGCGCCGCGCCCGCCTATCTTCGGAAACATGGCGCACCGGCCGACCCGTCAGTGCTGCGCGAACATCGGTGCATCGCGCTCAGGGAGAATGACGAGGATGTGACACTGTGGCGCTTCAAGGGGCCGAAAGGCGAGCAGGCCAGCGTCCGGATCACCCCATGCCTGTCGAGCAACGACGGAGAGGTGACCAAGGCGCTGGCGCTGGATGGACTCGGCATCACCGTGCGATCCGAATGGGATGTCGCCGACGATCTCGCCGCCGGGCGGCTGGTGCGGTTGATGCCCGATTGGGGGCTGCCCGACGCCGATATCACCGCGCTGCTCGGGCGGCGCGGTGCGCGCTCGGCGCGAATCGACGACTTTCTGGAGCTGCTGCGTCAGTCGCTCCGGCCGGTGCCCTGGCGAGCGGTTACCGATTGACGACGCGCTGTTCGACGACCTGATCGAGAGTCCAGCGGATCGAAGACGCATCGGCCGGCGGATTGGCGATCTTTTCCTCGATGATGCGCAGCCGATATTCGACACCAGGCCGAGGTTCGAAATCGACGATGCCGCCATAGTGAAGCGCCCAGGGCGCGCTTTCACTCTCGCGAATCTGAAGGCAGGTCATCGGCGCGACGCCGGCGCACGGCTTGGTTTCGGCCGAAACATAGATGAACTTGCGCGGCGCATCGGCAGCCGGCTTGTGCGCGGCGCGATAGGTGAGCGTGCCGCCCTTGGCCGTCCGCAGCACCAGTTGATCGCCGGTGATCCGGTACCGCGTCACGGTCGACAAGGCCTCGGTATAGGCGCGCTCGGTCGACATGGCCGGCTCGGGACAAGCCATTTGCGTGCTGACGAAACGGCCCTTGCCCGCGCCCAGTTGGAGCGCGCTTCCCTTGATCTTGAAGGCGCCGCCGGCGCGGTTGCATCCCGTCGCGGTGGAGAAATATCCCTTCGCCACATCGAAATCGAGGCGCAGAGGCTTGCCGTCCGGCAGATCCCTGCCGCTCCATTCGACAAGATCCCAATGATGCGCGGCGAGCGCGGCAGCGTTCTTGCCGGCGGCGGGCGAGGTAGCAGCGGCATGGGCCGTGCCCACCGACAATGCGACGGCAAGGCCGATCAGCAATCCGCCCGCCCTGTGATTGAAAACCATGCGTAACTCCATTTCGACACTGAGGGCGCCTTTGGAGCATGCCGAATGAATGCGGCATGTCCCCAGCGTTGTCGATCCGTCAGGATTGCATCAGAGCGGCGCATGCCCTCTCATCGGCCGGTTTCGACCGATTCACGCTTCTGACGATCAATGGAGATTGGTGCCCCTGGCCGGAATCGAACCAGCACTCCTTTCGGAACTCGATTTTGAGTCGAGCGCGTCTACCAATTTCACCACAGGGGCACTGCCGGGGCCATTAGACCGACGAAGCGAATGCTGCAACCGTCAGTTCCGCGGCGCCTGTCTGCGATAGCTTAATGCCTCGGCGACATGGACGCGCCCTACCCCCTCGCTACCGGCAAGATCGGCGATGGTGCGTGCCACGCGCAGGATCCGGGTATAGCCGCGCGCTGAGAGCCGCATCGCTTCCGCCGCCTGGGCGAGCAAGGCGCGACCGGGCTCGTCGGGTGTGGCCACGGCCTCCAGCAGATCGCCGTCGATCTCGGCATTGGTCCGGGCGCCCTTGCCGGTATAGCGATCGGTCTGAATCGCCCGCGCTTCGGCGACGCGCGCGGCGACCTCCGCCGATCCTTCGGCGGGCGCGGGCAACAATAGGTCGGCAGCGCTCACCGGCTGCACTTCGACGTGCAGGTCGATACGATCGAGCATCGGCCCCGAAACCTTGGCCTGATAATCGGCGGCGCAACGCGGCGCACGCGCGCAGGCCAGCGCCGGATCGCCAAGATGGCCGCAGCGGCAGGGATTCATCGCGGCGACCAACTGGACGCGCGCGGGGAAAGTGACATGCGCATTGGCCCGCGCCACCGTCACCGTGCCGGTTTCCAGCGGCTGGCGCAGCGAATCGAGCACCGCGCGCTGGAATTCGGGCAGTTCGTCGAGAAACAGCACGCCGAGATGCGCCAAGCTGACCTCACCCGGCCGCACCTTCAACCCGCCCCCGGTGAGCGCCGCCATCGAGGCGCTGTGATGCGGACTGCGAAAGGGTCGTGCGCGCACCAGCCGGCCGTCCGCCAGTTCTCCGGCGACCGAGGCAACCATCGAGACCTCCAGCGCTTCCGCCGGCGTCAGATCGGGCAGGATTCCCGGCAGGCACGCCGCCATCAGCGACTTGCCCGCGCCCGGCGGGCCGATCATCAGCAAATTATGCCCACCCGACGCGGCGATTTCGAGTGCTCGTTTCGCACTCTCCTGCCCCTTCACCTGCCGCAGGTCCGGCCCCGACCGCGGATCGGAGACCATGCCGGGCTCGGGCGGCGGCAATGCGCGGCTGCCCTTGAAATGATTGAGCAGCGACAGGAGGTCGGGCGCGGCGATCACCTCCACCTCTCCCGCCCAGGCAGCTTCCGGCCCCTGCGCGGCGGGACAGACCAGCCCAAGGCCGCGTTCGGCGGCGTGAATGGCCGCGAGCAGCACGCCCGAGGAATTCGCGACACGCCCGTCGAGCCCCAGTTCGCCCACCACCAGATAGGATGAGAGCGTCTCGGCATCGATCACGCCCATCGCACCGAGCAACGCCAGCGCGATCGGCAGATCGTAGTGCGATCCCTCCTTGGGCAGATCGGCCGGGGAGAGATTGACGGTGATGCGCTTGGGCGGCAGCGCCAGGCCGATCGCGGCGATGGCGGCCCGCACGCGTTCGCGGCTTTCTGCCACCGCCTTGTCCGGCAGCCCGACGACGACGAACGCCGGCACACCCGCCGCCACCTGAACCTGCGTCTCGACGCTGCGCGCCTCCAGCCCCAGATAGGCCACGGTCGAAACGATCGAGACCACGCACGCCCCCCTTTTGTTCCGCTTCTTCTACGATCTTCCGCCCATGAGTCGAGACGAAATATCGCGCAGGTGTCTTGCGGGACTAGAACAGCACCCCCACATCGCCCGCATGACGCTGAGACACCGGATCAGGCTGTTCATGGCCAGCGAGCCGATGCGCTGGACGATGCTGGCCATCGGCTGGCTGTTCATCGCCGTCACCCCACTGGTCGGGCCGATTCCCGGCCCCGGCGGCGTCATCACCTTCGCGATCGGCGCCGGACTGGTGCTCAAGAATTCACGCTGGGCGAAACGCCGCTATGTCCGCTTCAAACAGCGGCATCCGAAATGGGGAAGCTGGTCCGACTGGAGCCTGCGGCGCGAGAGCGCGAAGCGGCGCGAGGCGATCGCGCGGGAAACGTCGAGCGAGAGCGATTGACTTGAGAGACGCTTTTGCCTATCGGCCCCGCAACAGCGGCCGCTCGCAGAGGCGGCCCTTTTCCGTTTTGACGAATGAGGACATGAGCGATGAAGCGCACCTTTCAGCCGAGCAATCTCGTGCGCGCGCGCCGGCACGGCTTCCGGGCGCGGATGGCGACCCCGGGTGGGCGCAATGTGATCCGCGCGCGCCGCGCACGCGGCCGCAAGTCGCTGTCGGCCTGAACCGACCCAGCTTCGGCATATTGGGTCGCCGCGCGGATTTCCTCGCGGCGAATTCGGGCAAACGCGTGGCAATGCCGGGCTTCGTCCTGCTGGTGAAAGATCGGCAGGACGGCGATCCGGCGATGCGGATCGGTTTCACCGTCACCAAGAAAATCGGCGGCGCTGTCGTCCGGAACCGGATGAAGCGCCGTTTTCGTGCGCTCGCACGCGAAATGCTGCCCGAGCGCGGCATCGCCGGTGCCGATCATGTGCTGATCGGCCGCGCTGGCGGTGTAGAGCGCGATTTCTCCGCGCTGCGCCAGGAACTGGTCAAGGCGCTGGACCGTGCCGCGCGATGATCGCGAAGCTTTTGATCGGCATCGCCCGGCTATGGCAGATCGGCCCTTCGCGCATCCTGCCGCCCAGTTGCCGCTACTCGCCATCCTGTTCGGCCTATGCAATCACCGCACTGGGGCGCTATGGAGCGCTCAAGGGAGGCTGGCTTTCCGCCAGACGGCTCGCCCGTTGCCATCCCTGGGGCGGCTCCGGCCACGATCCGGTTCCTTGATCCGGCTGTTTCCATGACCTTGGGGGAAGACACTTGACCGATAACCGCAACATGATCCTCGCGATCGTGCTGTCGCTGGCGGTACTGCTCGGCTGGAGCGCGCTTTCGAGCCATTTCTTCCCGACCGCGAATCCGCCGGCGACCAAGACCGTCGACGGCAAGCAGGTGCCCGTCGCCAACCCGACGGCCAGCCCCGCCTCCAACGCGCCCAAGGCGCTGCGCGAACGCGCGCTGGTATTGGCGGAAGCGCCGCGCGTCCGCATCGACACGCCGGCGCTCAAAGGTTCGATCAACCTGAAGGGCGCGCGCGTCGACGATCTGACGCTGACGCGCTTCAACGAGACGATCGCCAAGGATTCGCCGCCCATCCGCCTGCTTTCGCCCGGCGGCGCGAAGGACAGCCAATATGCCGGCTTCGGCTGGACCGGCCAGAATATCGCGCTTCCGACCGCAGACACCGTCTGGACGCCGAGCGCTTCGACGCTGACGCCGGCGACGCCAGTCACGCTTTCGTGGGACAATGGCCAGGGCCAGCGCTTCCAGATCACCTATCGGGTCGATCCGGACTATATGTTCACGGTCGAACAATCGGTGGCCAACACCGCCGGCGGCGCGATCGCCGTCCAGCCCTATGGCTTCATCAGCCGCGACGGCGTGTCCAAGGATCCCGACAGCTGGACGATCCACACCGGCCCGATCGGCGTGTTCAACAAGCTGGTCGATTACGACATCAATTTCTCGACCGTCGACGAGGCGGGCAATGCCGGCGTCGCGCGCAGCTCGACCGGCGGCTGGATGGGCTTCACCGACAAATATTGGCTGACCGCGCTGATCCCTGACCAGGCGGCGACGGTCCAGGCCTATTTCCGCGTCGGCGCCGATCGTCATTACCAGGCCGATTTCACGCTGCCCGCCACGATCGTCCAGCCCGGCAAGGCCGTGCGCACCACCGCGCGGCTGTTCTCGGGCGCAAAGGAGGTCAATCACCTCGATCGCTATGAAGACACGCTCGGCATCCCCAATTTCGGCAAGGCGATCGACTGGGGCTGGTTCGAAGTGTTCGAAAAGCCGATCTTCAAGCTGCTCGACTTCCTGTTCAAGCTGTTCGGCAATTTCGGCGTCGCGATCATCGGCCTGACCGTGATCATCCGCGGCCTGATGTTCCCGATCGCACAGAAGCAGTTCAAGTCGATGGCCGGCATGCGCGCCGTCCAGCCCAAGATGAAGGCGCTCCAGGAACGCTGGAAGGACGACAAGCAGAAGCTGCAGGCGGAAATGCTCAACCTGTACAAGCAGGAGAAGGTCAATCCGCTGGCGGGCTGCCTGCCGATCCTGCTGCAGATCCCGATCTTCTACGCGCTCTACAAGGTGCTGCTGCTCACCATCGAAATGCGGCACCAGCCCTTCGTGCTGTGGATCAAGGACCTGTCCGCGCCCGATCCGCTGACCCCGGTCAACCTGTTCGGCCTGCTCGATTTCACGCCGCCGCACATCATCGCGCTGGGCGTGCTGCCGATCCTGCTCGGCGTGTCGATGTGGCTGCAGTTCAAGCTGAACCCGCAGGCGACCGATCCGGTGCAGCAGCAGATGTTCTCGATCATGCCCTGGGTGCTGATGTTCGTGATGGCACCCTTCGCCGCCGGCCTCCAGCTCTACTGGCTGACCAACAACATCCTCTCCATCGCCCAGCAGAAATGGCTCTATAGCCGCCATCCCTCGCTGAAGCAGGTCGAGGCGAAGTGAGTTCGCGCAGGACATGAGTGAAATCGATCCCGAAGCGATCGAGGCCGCGCGAAAGATCTTCGCCGGCCCCATCGCCTTTCTGAAATCGGCGCCCGCGCTCAAGTTCCTGCCGAACATGGACGCGCCGGAGATCGCCTTTGCCGGGCGTTCGAACGTCGGCAAATCCTCGCTGCTCAACGCGTTGACGGGGCGCAATGCGCTGGCGCGCACGTCGAACACGCCGGGCCGTACCCAGGAGCTCAATTTCTTCGATATCGGCGATCCGCTGATCTTCCGCCTGGTCGACATGCCCGGTTACGGCTTCGCCAAGGCGCCCAAGGATGTCGTCAAACAGTGGCGCTTCCTGATCAACGATTTCCTGCGCGGCCGCGCGGTGCTCAAGCGGACGCTGGTGCTGATCGATTCGCGCCACGGCATCAAGGATGTCGACCGCGACGTCATGAAAATGCTCGACGATGCCGCCGTGAGTTACCGGCTGGTGCTGACCAAGGCCGACAAGATCAAGCCGACCGAGCTGGCCGATACGCTGGCACGCACCGCCGAAGAAGCCCGCAAGCGCCCCGCCGCGCATCCGGAGATCATCGCGACATCGAGCGAAACCGGCCTGGGAATCCCGGAATTGCGCGCGGCGGTGATCGAGGCGGTGACCGACTGAGCCCGGGTGCCGTCCGATGCGCGCGCCTCTTCACCATCCCGGCCCCGCGGTAGCCATTTGTTGTCGCATCATTTTGGCGGAAAACCGGTTTCCACTTTTCCGCACGATGCTTTAGCAAACCACCATGAAAGCCCGATCGTCGAAGACGCGCCCCCTTCCCTATAGAATCGGCTGGTGGATCGGGCGGGGCATCGTGTTCTTCGTCACGGGATCGGTGCTGTGGGTGCTGATCTACAAATTCGTGCCGCCGCCGATCACCGCGACGATGATCGGTGACGTCGTCGCCGGGCGCGGCCTCACCAAGGACTGGATGAGCCTGTCCGAAATGGACCCGAACATGGCTCGCGCGGCGATCGCCGGTGAAGACGGCAAATTCTGCTCGCATGGCGGCTTCGACCGGGATGCGATCGAGGATGCCATGAAGCGCAACGCCAAGGGTGGCCGCATCCGGGGCGGATCCACGATCAGCCAGCAGACCGCCAAGAACGCGTTCCTGTGGCAGGGTGGCGGTTATTTCCGCAAGGGCCTGGAAGCGTGGTTCACCGTCCTGATCGAAGCGATCTGGGGCAAGAAACGGATCATGGAAGTCTATCTGAACGTCGCGGAAACCGGCATCGGCACCTATGGCGCCAATGCCGGCGCGATGCGCTATTTCCGGCACGATGCCAGCAGACTGACTCCGGAGGAAGCCGCGCGGATCGCGGCGGTGCTGCCGCTGCCCAAGAAGCGCGAGGCGATCGATCCTTCAGGCTTTACGCGCCGGCACGGCAACCGGCTCGCGCGCTGGATCGGCGTCGTGCGACGCGATGGGCTGGACAGCTGCCTTAAGTAACCGCTGTCGGCGCTATTTCTTTTCGTCGCCGGTCAGCTTGTCCGCAGCCTTTTCCGCCGCATCGCCGATCTTCTTGGCGCTGTCGCCAACCTTGCCCGCAGCGTCAGCGACGGCATCGTCCTTGCGGGTCTCGCCCCTGTTCATGTCGAGCATGAAAAAGGCGACCACCGCGATCATCGCGACCAGGATGATCGCGATAATCACGCTGCCGCCGCCACGGCGTTCCACCACGGTCGTCCCCGGCGCGCCGCGCTCGATGATGCGTTCGGTGACATTGCCCGCCGCATCGGTGCGTTCGGTGATTCTTTCTTCGGTCATCACAACCTCCTCAAAGCCTCACGCGAACAAACGCCGTGAGGCTTGAGGACGTTCCGACCGCGTTACGTGGAGTCGCAATGCCAAGGTGCAGGGACACTGACGCGTCCGCAAATTGGAACGCTCAAACGCCGCGCGGGCTTCACCTGGATGCGATGAGCCACGCTCATAGCATTCTGGTGAAATCAGAACGGCAGCTTGAAACCCGGCGGCAGCGGCAGGCCGCTCGTCATCTTGCCCATTTCCGCGCTCGATGCGGCATCCGCCTTGGCGCGGGCGTCGTTGAACGCGGCGGCGACCAGATCCTCCAGCATCTGCTTTTCGGACGGCGCCAGCAGGCTTTCGTCGATATCCACGGCGATGATCCGGCCTTTGGCGGTCGCCCGCACCTTGACCATGCCGCCGCCCGACACGCCTTCAACCTCGATCGTGTCGAGATTGGCCTGCGCCTTTTGCAGCTCGTCCTGGACATTCTTCGCCATGTTCAGGATTTCATCGAGGGATTTCATGTCTCTACTCCAGTCATACGCGGTCGAGGGGATGCGATGCACCCGGACCGGTTCACTCAGACGCCGGGTTATTAGCCGGCACGTTTCCATTCGACCAGTTCGGCCTCCGGAAAGGCATCGAACGCGGCCTTGACCAGCGGGGCCGCCAATATGGCGTCGCGCGCGCGATTTTCCTCCATCCGCTCCTGCTCGAGCAAGGTCGGCTCCGCCGGACCATCGGGCGACGAAACCTCCCAGATCTCTCCCGTGATCGTCTTGAGGGCAGCCGCCAGGTCGCGGTTGAACTCGCTCGCCATCGGTTTCGCCGGGCGAATGGCGAGTTCGGGCGGCGCATAGCGGATCAGCCCGATATAATCGTGCAGTTGCTGCGCCATGTGCGCCTTGCCGTTATTGGCCAGGAGCGAGATCATCGCGGGAAAATCCACGGGCAGGCGTTGCGCCGGCGCCTGCGGCGCGGGATCATGCGCCGGCATGGCGGCCGGCGCCGCCATCGCCTCTCCATTGGCAAGCCGCTTCATCAATTCGCCGGGATCGGGAAGCTGCGCGGCATGGATCACGCGCAGAAGCGCCATTTCCGCCGATTCGATCGGTAGCGCCGCGCGCACCGTCTCGTCATGCCCCTTCAGCAGAAGCTGCCAGAGCCGATGGAGCGCGGCGAAGCCGAGCCGGCTCGCCCAATCGGCCAGCGCCTCACGTTCCTCGATCGAGAGCGCGGGATCGTCGCCGCCGCCGACCTTCGCCAGCGTCACGCCATGGACGGTCTCGAGCAACGCGCGCAGCACGCCCACGGGATCGACACCCAGATCATGCTGTTCCCTGAGCGCCGCCAGCGTCGCGGGCGCATCGCCCGACAGCAAATGCCCGAACAACCGGCGAATCGCTCCACGATCGGAAAGCCCAAGCATGTCACGGACTTGCCCAGCAGTGACGCCATGACTGCCTTCCATATCGGCATGGGCGATCGCCTGGTCGAGGATCGAAAGACCGTCGCGCGCCGATCCCTCGGCCGCGCGTGCGACGAGCGCAAGCGCCTCGGGTTCCGCGGTCACGCCTTCGGCGCGCGCGACACGATCGAAATGCGCGGCCAGCGTCTCGGCGGGAATCCTGCGCAGGTCGAAACGCTGGCAGCGCGACAGCACGGTGACGGGCACCTTGTTCACCTCTGTCGTGGCGAACAGGAACTTCACGTGCGGCGGCGGCTCCTCCAGCGTCTTCAGCAACGCGTTGAACGCGTTCTTCGACAGCATATGGACTTCGTCGACGATATAGACCTTGTAACGCGCCGAAACCGCCGCGTAGCGCACCGCCTCGATGATCTCGCGCACATCGTCCACGCCGGTATGGCTGGCGGCGTCCATCTCGACCACGTCGATATGCCGGCCTTCGGCGATCGCCACGCAGGGCTCGCACACGCCGCACGGCGTGATCGTCGGGCCGCCCTGCCCGTCCGGGCCGATACAGTTGAGCGCCTTGGCAATCAGCCGCGCGGTCGAGGTCTTGCCGACACCGCGAACGCCGGTCAGCAGAAAGGCGTGCGCCAGCCGATCGCGCTTGATCGCGTTGCCGAGCGTCGTGACCATGGCATCCTGGCCGATCAGTTCGGCGAAGGTCTGCGGCCGGTATTTGCGTGCGAGGACGCGATAGGGTTGTGGAGATTCGGACATCGCGGGGCAATCTAGGGATTGGAGCCCGGCTTGTCGAAGGAGAAGGTGGGAGCCGGAACGACCCGGGGCGAATTCGTTACGGCTGCTTCCTTCCGGACCTGACCGGGTTGGCGAGAGCACCGTCCGCCCGACTCCCGCCGCGCATATGGGGGAAAGTGTCGGCTAAATCAACGCCCCTGCATATTGCGCACTTCACCGGGGATTCGAACCGTCAGGCTTTCGAGATCATCGGTCAGCCAGATCTGGCAGGCGAGCCGGCTATGCCGCGTCGCGCCGGCCGCGAGATCGAGCATATCCTCCTCCATCTCGGACGCGCGCGGCAGCTTGGTAAAATCAGCGGCATCGACGATGACATGGCATGTTGAGCAGGCCATCTGCCCCTCGCACGTCCCTTCGAGCGGCTGGCCATCATTCTGGCCGAGCGTCAGCAGATTGTCGCCGGCGGCGCCGATGACCTCGCTGACGGTCTCGCCATCGGCACTGACGAAGCGCACGCGGGTCATGCGGCCAGCGCCCGCTGGCGATTCGCCGCCTCGCCGATCAGCGCGGCCGCGCGCTCGATGTCGGCGATGCTCGTATAGCGGCCGAAACCCAGCCTGATGCTGGCGCGCGCCTCCGCGTCGGTCAGCCCCAGCGCGGACAGCACATGGCTGGGACGGCCCGAGCCGCTGGCGCAGGCAGACCCCGCGGAAAAGGCGACGCCTCGCACCTCCGAGATCAATCTCGCCGCATCGACGCCGTTGCGACGAAGATTGAGGTTTCCGCTATAACGGCCTGAAATCGATCCGTTGATTTCCCAATCCCCAAAACAGCTTCTGGCCATCTCCGCGAGCGTCGCGACATGCTCCGCATCCGTCGCCCGGCGTTCGGTCATCAGCGCGGCGGCCACACCGAACCCCGCGCACAGCGCCGGAGACAAGGTTCCGGACCGCAGCCCGCCTTCCTGCGCGCCGCCATGGATGATCGGCGAGATCTCCACGCCGTCCGCCAGCCACAGTGCCCCCACGCCCTTGGGCCCATGCAGCTTGTGCGCCGAGACCGCGACCATGTCGCAGGCGCCCGCCGGCAGGTCGACGCGGCCGAAGCCCTGGACGGCATCGCAGAAAAAGGCCGCGCCGGCCGCGCGCGCCAGCGCCGAAAGCGCCGCGACCGGCTGGATCACCCCGATCTCGTTATTGACCAGCATCGCCGCCACGAGCGCGGTCGTGCCATCGATCTCCGCCGCAGCCGCATCGAGATCGACCAGCCCGTCGGCATGGACAGGCAGCAGCACGCATTCGAAACCATGGCTGCCCAGCCACAGCGCGGTATCGCGGACACAGGCATGTTCGGTCGCGATCGTGACGATCTTCCGCCGCCCGGCGGGCGCCGCGATCATCAGGCCCTGGATCGCCATATTGGCGGCCTCGGTCGCGCCCGACGTGAAGATCAGCCGCCCTCCGCCCAGGCCGAGCGCCGCCGCGACCCGGTCACGCGCCAGTTCCACCGCCGCGCGCGCGGCCCTGCCGGGCGCATGTGAGGAATGCGGATTGGCGAAGCCGGGATCCAGCCAGGGCGTCATCGCCGCCAGCGCCTCGGGCGCGAGCGGCGTCGTCGCCTGATAGTCGAGATAGATGGCGCCGGTCATGCCGCGCGCGCCTTGGCCTCGCCCGCCAGCCTCTTCCATTGATCGACGAATCGATAGACGTCGGACCGCGTCGTATCGGGCCCGAAGCTCACGCGAATCACTTCGGCGACATCGCGCTCGTCCCAGCCCATCGCCGCCAGCACGTGACTGGGCTTCAACGTTCCCGACGAACAGGCGCTGCCGGCCGACACCGCGATTCCCGCCATATCGAACTGGATGAGCTGTGCCGACGCCGCCATGCCGGGCATGCGATAGGACGCGATGGTCGGGATCCTCGCGCTGCGCCTGGCGACGACCTGGCCGCCCGCCGCCTCGATCGCGCCATCGAGATGCGCGCGTAGATCCTCCGCGCGCTTGAGCCAGGCGCGCGACGCCTCCAGCGCGGCTGCGAAGGCGAGCGCGCCGGGCACATTCTCGGTGCCGCCGCGATAGCCCTTTTCCTGCCCACCCTCGGGCGCCAGATCGCCAAGGTCGCGCACCAGCAGCGCGCCAATACCCGGCGGACCGCCCAGCTTGTGCGCGGAGATCGAGATCAGGTCAGCTTCGGGCAAGGGCAGCTTGCCCGCAGACTGCGCGCAATCGGCGAAGATCAGGCCGCCCTTGCCGCGCACGATCGGGATCAGCGAATCGAGCGGCTGCAGCACGCCGCTTTCATTGTTGGCGGACTGGATGGCGACGAGCGGCCGTTCCGCCCCCAATGCGCCGAGCCGCCCGGTCAGCGCATGATCCGCGACCGTGCCATCGCCCTGCACCGGCAGGAAAAATGCCTTGGGCGCGGCGCGATGGACGGCGTCGTGCTCGGTCGCGCCAACCAGCACCGCATCCGCCTTGGTCCGGGTGAGCCCGATGCGGATCGCCTCGGTCGCGCCGCTGGTGAAGATCAGTTCGCCGGTCCAGCCGAGCGCGGCGGCGACCCGCGCGCGCGCATCTTCCAGCGCCGCGCGCGCGGCGCGGCCCTCCGCATGGGGCGAAGACGGGTTCGCCCAGCGTTCGATGGCGTCGTTCATCGCGGCGCGTGCGGCCGCGAGCATGGGCGTCGTCGCCGCGTGATCCAGATAAAGGCGGCCGCTCACCCGCTAAAGCTCCCCGACGATTGCGAAACCGTGAGGCGCATCTATATAGGCTGGCGCGACGGCGCACAGCCCCATCCCGCATGGAGCCACGCACCAATCCATCTTTTCAGCACGAAGGTGCCATGCCCGAAGTCATCATTCCCGGCCCCGAAGGCCGCCTCGAAGGGCGGTTCAGCCCGCCTCCCCGTCCTCGCGCGCCCGTCGCGATGATCCTGCATCCGCACCCCCAGGGCGGCGGCACAATGAACGACCGGATCACCCAGGCGCTCTACAAGACCTTCCAGCGGCGCGGCTTCGCGACGCTGCGGTTCAACTTCCGTGGCGTCGGCAAGAGCCAGGGCACCTTCGACAATGGCGTTGGCGAACTTTCCGACGCCGCCGCCGCGCTGGATTGGGTGCAGAGCTTCCATCCCGAAGCGCAGACCACCTGGATCGCCGGCTTCAGCTTCGGCGCCTGGATCGGCATGCAGTTGCTGATGCGCCGCCCCGAAGTGCGCGGCTTCATCTCGATCGCGCCGCCGGCGAACATGTACGACTTCACCTTCCTGGCGCCCTGCCCGGCCTCCGGCATCATCGTGCAGGGAACCGGCGACGAGGTGGTCACGCCCGGCGCGGTGCAGAAGCTGGTCGACAAGCTGCGCACGCAGAAGCACATCACCATCCATCACGACGAGATTCCGCGCGCCAACCACTTCTTCGAGCATGAACTCGACGAGATGATGCGCGCCGTCGACAATTATCTCGACATGCGGCTGGATCCGAACTCGCCGATCAAGTGACCGGCCAGACCCCGATCGCTTCAGGCCTGCACGGCCTGAAGCGATCGAGACACTAACTCGCCCGCCAGCGCAGCGACATGCACGACAGGCCGGCATCGATCTTCGCGATCTCCGAAACCGCGAGTGGAACGATGTTCAAGCCGCGCGCCGCGACAAGCGCGGCCGTCGCGGGATAGCCGGCGCCGACCAGCACCACATCGTTGACGCGCAGCAGGTTCGCCGCCGCTTCCTCGCCTTCCGGCGTCTCGATGACGTCGAGATCGCCGAACAGGCCGGCATCGGCCAGCGCGGGCGTGGCGATCACCGCCTTCTCGTCGATCAGCGAAGACGCGGTCTTCAGATGCAGCGTGCCCGCCGGCGGCGCCACGACCCGGACCGTACGGCCGAACCCGGCCATCAGCTCCGCGAAGCGTTCGGCGCCTTCCTGGTCCGTACGCGCGGACAATCCGATCAGGATCTCATCCGGCAGGATCAGAATGTCCCCGCCATCGGCATAGCCGCGATCGAGCGTTTTCACGGTGGCGAATCGCCGTTCGAGCACCGCCGCCAGTTCGGCGCTTTCGCCCAGCCGGCTGGGCGTGCCCGGCCGCAACAGGATCGCGCCTTCGGGCACGACAAAGGCCGGATCCTCGACGAAGATCGAATCGGGATACGCGTCGAGCGGCGGCAGGACCTCGACCGCGACGCCCGCGGCGCGAAGCGCATCGACATAGGTCGTATGCTCGGCAAGCACGGTGCGATGATCGGGATCGTCCTGCCCGCCGGCGCGCAGTCCCCTCACGACGCTGGGCGCCGGCGTGCGGACCAGCGCGTCGGTGAAGTCGAAGATGCGGTTCCCGGTCATGCCGTCAGGATCACGACATTGGCGACGAACACGACGGCGCAGACGATCATCAACACCCCCTTTTGCCGGTTCCCCCGGCGGATCAGCTTGAAGCCGCCGATCGCCAGGGCGAAGGCGGCGATCATCAGGATGGCGGGGCCGGCCGCGACCGCGAAGGATGCAACCGAACCGAAAATGCCACTCACGCCGAGAGCACCGCCGCGAACCTGGCGTCGTCGACATTGCCGCCGGAAATGATGACCAGCGTCCGTTCGCCCAGCTCGACCTTGCCGGCCAGCACCGCCGCCAGCGCCGCGGCGCCGCCCGGCTCAACCACCAGCCGCAATTTGTCGAACGCGAAACGCATCGCCTCGGCGACTTCCGCCTCGCTGACGGCGACCCCAGTCGCGCCGCGTCCGCTGAGCACTTCGAAGGTCAGCGGCGAAACAAGCGTCGTCTGAAGGGCATCGCAGGCGGTGGGCGGCGGATTGGGGCCGACGGGCACGATCTCGCCGGTCTCGAGCGACTGGCGCATATCGTCCCAGCCCTCCGGCTCGGCGATGACGATCTCCGCATCGGGGCAGGCGAGCGCGATGCCGGCCGACAGGCCGCCGCCGCCGCAGGGAATGACGATGCGATCGGGCGCGCCGCCGGCACGCGCCTCCATCTGCGCCGTCGCCTCGATGCCCGCGCTGCCCTGCCCCTCGATCACCCAGGCATCGTCGAAGCTGGGGACCAGCGTGGCCCCGCGCTCAGCCGCCAGCGCCGCGCCGATCGCCGCGCGATCCTCGGTCATGCGATCGTACAGGATGATCTCGGCGCCCAGCGCACGGGTATTCTCCAGCTTCTTGCGCGGCGCATCAGACGGCATGACGATCGTCGACGGCATGCCGAGCCGCTTCGCCGACCAGGCGACGCCCTGCGCGTGGTTGCCCGAAGAAAAGGCGACGACGCCATCGGCGCGCTGCTGGGCGTCAAGATCGGTCAGCCGATGCCAGGCGCCGCGCAGCTTGAACGCGCCCATCGGCTGGAGCGATTCGGCCTTGCACCAGATGGTCGCGCCATCGCGCTCGAAGGACAGCAGCGGCGTTTCGGGCAGGATTTCGGCGATCTTCGCGGCGGCGGCGAGAACGCCGTCTCGATTGGGCTTGCGCATCAGTGAGGCTCCAGGGGTTCGCATCGACTCGATCGTTCCAGCGCATCGTCATGTCGTACTTTGCCCTGTCACGAAGCATCCCTATATAGCCGCACTTTCCCCCGGCAAATGGAGATGGGCGTGAGCAAGGTTCTGGTGATCGGCGCAGGCGGCGTCGGGTCGGTCGCGGTGCACAAGATGGCGATGAACCCCGGCATCTTCTCGCACATCACGCTGGCGAGCCGCCGCAAGGCGAAATGCGACGCGATCGCCGAATCGGTGAAGGCGCGCACCGGCGTCGTCATCGACACGGCCGAAGTCGATGCCGACGATGTCGAGGCGACCGCCGCGCTGATCGCGCGCGTGCAGCCCAAGCTGGTCGTGCATCTGGCGCTGCCCTATCAGGACCTCTCGATCATGGAGGCGTGCCTGAAGGCCGGCGTCGACTATCTCGACACCGCCAATTACGAGCCGCGCGACGAAGCCAAGTTCGAATATGGCTGGCAATGGGCCTATCATGACCGCTTCAAGGAAGCCGGGCTGATGGCGCTGCTCGGTTCGGGCTTCGATCCGGGCGTCACCTCGGTCTTCGCTAGCTATATCAAGAAGCACCTGCTCGACCGCATCGATACGCTCGACATCCTCGACTGCAACGGCGGCGACCATGGCCAGCATTTCGCGACCAACTTCAATCCGGAGATCAACATCCGCGAAGTCACCGCGCCATCGCGCCACTGGGCGGATGGCGAATGGGTGGAAGGCCCCGCGCTCAGCCACAAGCAGGTGTTCGACTTCGAGGCCGTCGGCGAGAAGAACATGTACCTCATGTATCATGAGGAACTGGAATCGCTGGCCAAGCACTATCCCGAGATCAAGCGTATCCGTTTCTGGATGACGTTCGGAGATGCATATCTCAAGCATCTGGAAGTGTTGCAGAATGTCGGCATGACCCGAATCGATCCGGTCATCTATGAAGGCCGCGAGATCATCCCGCTGCAGTTCCTGAAGGCGGTGCTGCCCGAACCGTCGAGCCTGGGGCCGACGACGCACGGCAAGACCAATATCGGCGATATCGCCACCGGCGAGAAGGATGGCGAGCAGAAGACGGTCTATGTCTACAATATCTGCGACCATGAGGACGCCTATGAGGAGACCGGCAACCAGGCGGTGAGCTACACCACCGGCGTGCCGGCGATGATCGGCGCCGCGATGATGCTGACCGGCAAGTGGCGCGGCGAGGGCGTGTTCAACATGGAACAGTTCGATCCCGATCCGTTCATGGACATGCTGAACGACCATGGCCTGCCCTGGCAGGTCAAGGAGTTGGATGGACCTCTTCAGTTCTGAATCTAGTTACAGATCCGTTCGGGCTGAGCCCGTCGAAGCCCTGCCCCTCTTTGCCCCGGTGCGGAAGAAGGACAGCCCTTCGACAGGCTCAGGGCGAGCGGGTCTCCAGGGACCGTAAAAATGGAAACCAGAGCCGGCGCCCCCGGAGCCTTTGCGCATTTCGACCTGAGCCGCGTGCCCAGCCCCTGCTTCGTCGTCGACGAGGCGGCGGTGCGGCGCAATCTCGCTGTGCTCAAGGATGTGCGCGACCGTTCGGGCGCGAAGGTGCTGCTCGCGCTCAAGGCCTTCTCCATGTGGTCGCTGGGCGACGTGGTCGGCGAATATCTCGACGGCGTCTGCGCGTCGGGCCTGTGGGAAGCGCTTCTGGGGCGCGAGAAATATCGCGGCGAGGTCGCCACCTATTGCGCCGGATACAAGGCCGAGGACATGGCCGAGATCCTGCGCCTGTCCGATCACGTCATCTTCAACAGCCCCGCCCAGCATCGCCGCTTCCTGCCGCAGATCGAGGCCGCGCGCGCCGCCGGCGACGTGTTCGACGTGGGACTGCGCATCAATCCTGAGCATAGCGAGGGAGAGGTGCCGAAATACGACCCGTGCCAGCCCGGATCGCGGCTGGGTTTCCCCGTGTCGCAGCTTCGCGCCGAGGATCTGGACGGTGTCGACGGCCTGCACTTCCACAGCCTGTGCGAACAGGATTTCGAGCCGCTGCGCCGCACCTGGCAGTCACTGGAAGCCAAGTTAGAGCCGTATTTCAACACATTGAAATGGCTGAATTTCGGCGGCGGCCACCATATCACGCGCGCCGATTATCAACGCGACGATCTGGTCGATTTCATCAAGCGCGTCCGCGCGTCCACCGGGCTCGACATCTTCCTGGAACCGGGCGAAGCCACCGCGCTCGACGCCGGCATCCTGGTCGGCGAGATCCTCGACACGTTCGAGAACGGCGTGCCGATCGGCATCACCGACATCTCCGCCACCTGCCATATGCCCGACGTGATCGAGGCGCCCTATCGCCCTGCCATGCTGGGCGAAGCCGAGGACGGTGTGCCGGTCCGGCTCGGCGGCCCGTCGTGCCTGGCCGGTGACATCATCGGCGACTATCGATTCGCTACCCCACCCCAGGTGGGCGATCGCATCGCCTTTCTCGATCAGGCGCATTATTCGATGGTCAAGACCAACAGTTTCAATGGGGTACCGCTGCCCGCTATCGCATTGTGGAACAGCGAAAACGACTCGCTGAGGATCGTGAAACGCTTCTCCTACGAGGATTTCCGCGACCGCCTGTCGTGATCGCGGGGCGAATTCGTCCCGCACATTTCCCGCTTCATCCTGAAATTCCGCCATTTCCAGCGGATGCGCGCAAGAATCTTGCAAACGGTCTTTACACCCCCGCCCCCCCCACATATATCGCGCCTTCCGCTGCCCCATGGGACTTCCACCGCAAGGCAGCTCTTTGTGAACTACCCACTGGAGGTCCCTTGAGTTGCACAAGCACCATAGCGCGCTGGGGCTAGCGACCGCCCTTCGTCCGGTTCAGCCGGTCACGCTCATTCGTCCGCACGCCGCAGAGCGCGCAGCCCGTTTCTTCGTAGAGAAGTTTCCGGGTCGCTCCCTCTATGCGGTCAAGGCGAATCCCTCGCCCGATCTGCTTCAGATCCTGTGGGCCAGCGGAATCACGCATTATGACGTCGCCTCGATCACCGAGGTGCGCATGGTCGCGAAGACGCTGCCCGAGGCCGAACTGTGCTTCATGCACCCGGTCAAGGCCGAGGAAGCGATCCGCGAGGCCTATTTCACCCATGGCGTAAAGACCTTCTCGCTCGATTCGATCGAGGAACTGGAGAAGATCAAGCGCGCGACCCGCCATGCGAGCGATCTGACGCTCGCGGTGCGGCTGCGGGTGTCGTCGGATCATTCGAAGCTCAGCCTGGCCTCCAAGTTCGGCGCCGCGCCGTCCGAAGTGTCCGATCTGCTGATGGCGACCCGCCAGGCGGCGGACACGCTGGGCATCTGCTTCCATGTCGGCAGCCAGGCGATGACGCCGCGCGCCTATACCGAAGCGATGGAACAGGTTCGCGCCGCCATCGTCCAGGCCGCGGTCACGGTCGATCTCGTCGATGTCGGCGGCGGTTTCCCCTCGGTCTATCCGGGGATGGAGCCGCCCGCGCTGGAGGCGTATTTCGCCGCGATCCACGCCGCGTTCGAAGATCTGCCGATCAGCTATTCGGCCGAACTCTGGTGCGAGCCGGGCCGTGCGCTGTGCGCCGAATATGCGAGCCTGCTGGTTCGCGTCGAGCGGCGCCGGGGCGACGAACTGTACATCAACGACGGCGCCTATGGCGCGTTGTTCGATGCGGCGCATGTCGGCTGGCGTTTTCCGGTGAAGCTGGTGCGCGAGGACGAAAGCGACACGCGCGACATGGCGTTCAGCTTCTATGGCCCGACCTGCGACGATCTCGACCATATGGCGGGGCCGTTCATGCTGCCCGCCGACACCCGGGCGGGCGACTATATCGAGATCGGCATGCTGGGCGCCTATGGCTGCGCGATGCGCACCGCCTTCAACGGCTTCGGCGATGTCGGAACGGTGATCGCGGAGGACGAGCCGATGGCGAGCCTCTACACCGGGATCGAGGAACCACGCCGCAATTCGGTGGTGACGCTCAAGCGCAACTGAGTTTCGTTTGACGACCGAAACGGCCTGAAGCACCCTCTCCTTCACAACGAAGGAGGGGGTGTTTTCTTATGAAGAGCGAAATCCTCGCGCCCGTGGTGGCGCTTGTCCTGTGGTCGCTGGTGATGTGGCTTTGGATGTACGCGACACGCATTCCGGCGATGCAGCGGCTGAACGTGAAGCTCGACCCGACAGTGCCGCCCGGCACGCTGACGGCGGTGCTGCCGCCCGAAGTCCGCTGGAAAGCGGACAATTACAATCACCTGATGGAACAGCCCACGATCTTCTACGCCACCGCGCTCACGCTGGCGCTGCTCGGCGCCGGCGATGGCCTGAACGCGCAGATCGCCTGGGCCTATGTCGGGCTGCGCGTGCTGCACAGCCTGGTGCAGGCCACCGTCAACCGGATCATGATCCGGTTTATCGTCTTCGTGCTCTCGACGGTCTCGCTGGCGATACTGGCGATCCACGCCGCGCTGATCGTGTTTTAACGATCCAGGCGGTCGCCTCAGAGGCGATCCCGTTCAGATTGAACCGGATCGCCTCTGAATATCCCATATTTACCGTGATTTAGCTTCGCTGACCTGCGGCTCCGAGCCGGCAGGTGATTCACCTGCCTCGAAATCACTCTATTGTTCGAACGCGGCCGCCAGTTCGACATGGGTCGACCAGCGGAACTGGCCGACCGCGGTGATCCGCACAAGCCGGTAACCGCCAGCGACCAGGATCCTGGCGTCGCGCGCGAAGGTCGCGGGATTGCACGAGACATAGGCGATGCGCGGCACCTTCGCGGCGGCGAGTGCCTTCACCTGTTCCTCGGCGCCCGATCGCGGCGGATCGAGAACGATCGCGCCGAACCGGTCAAGTTCGGCCGTGGTGAGCGGGCGACGATACAGGTCGCGATGTTCGACGAACACCGGCCGCTGCGCGCGGCCGGCAGCGGCCTTGAGCGCACCGGCTGCATCGCGCGCCGCTTCCGCCGCATAGATTTTGCGCGTGCCCGCCAGCGCCAGCGCGAAGGTGCCCAGCCCCGAGAACAGATCGGCGGCGGTCGGCGCGTCGCCCACCGCGTCCTTGACCGCGGCGACCAGCGCTGCTTCGCCATCGGCGGTCGCCTGAAGAAAATTGTCGTGGGGCAAGGGCACGGCGACGCCGCCGAGCGTGACCGTGACCGGATCGGGCTCCCATCGGGTCTGCGGACCATAGCCGTCGTCGATCGCAAGTCGCGCCAGCCCGTGCGCGACCGCGAAATCGGTCAGCGCTTCCGACACGGCAAGCCCGTCCGCCTCGATCCCGTCGATCAGCAGATCGACACCCTGATCCGCCAGCGTCATCCGGATATTGGCGACGCGCTTCTCGCGCAGCATCGCCCCCAGCAATTGCCGCAGCGGCGCGATCAGCGCGAACAGCGCCGGATGGAGGATCGCGCAATCGGCCATATCGACGATGCGGTGGCTCGCCCCGGCATTGAAACCGATCAGCACACGTCGCCCCCGGCGCTCCGCCTTCAGGCTGGCGCGACGACGCACATGGGACGGCGACAGATGCACCGGCATCAGTTCGGGTATGGCAAGCTCCTGCGCCGCCAGGCCGATCGTGATCCGATCACGCACGAAATCGGCATAGCTCTCATCGTCGAGATGCTGGAGCTGGCAACCGCCGCATTCGGGATAATGCGAACATTGCGGCGGATTATGATGTTTTCCCGGCAGGATAGTACCATCCGGCGTCACGGCGTCACCCGGGGCCGCGAGCGGCACGAAGCGGCCATCGGCGGTGACACCGTCACCGCGCCCGGCCACGCGGACGATCTCTGCGGCCTCGACTGTTACAGACATTGCGCAAGCGCTCCCGAAAGCTGGATAGTCAGATCATCGGCGACGAACGCCGGCCCGGCGCGGCGCGCGGCTTCAGCGTGCAGCCAGACGCCCGCGCTCGCCGCCGCGAAGGCATCCAGTCCCTGCGCGCGCATCGCCGCGATGACGCCGGCGAGCACATCGCCCGTTCCACCGGTCGACAGCCATGAAGAATTGGGCGGGGCGATCGCCACCTGCCCATCGGGCGCCGCGATCACCGTATCCGCCCCCTTGTGGACGATCACCGCGCCGCAGCGCTCGGCGGCCGCCAATGCCCGATCGATCTTGCTCGCGCCGGGCATGGGCGCATCGCCGAACAATCCCTCGAACTCGCCGTCATGCGGGGTCAGGATCGCCATGGCGGGCAGATCCGCCAGCCGTTCGACACCGGTCTCGCCGATCAGTCGCAACGCGCCCGCATCGAGCACGAGCGGATGCCCCGCCGCCAGCGCCGATTCGAGCAGGTCGCGGCCGCAGGCATCGGGTGGCATGCCGGGGCCGATCAGCACCGCGTTGACGCGGGCATCGGCGAGCCCGGCAGGAACATCGTCGATCGTGCGGCAGATCAGCGCATCGGCGCCACCCTGCGCGCCATAGAGCCGGACCATGCCGGCACCCGCGCGGAACGCGGCCATCGCGGACAGCCGCGCCGCGCCGGGCATGCCGCCACCGATCACCATCACCATGCCGCGCGTATATTTGTGATCGCGCGGCCCCGGTGCGGGCAGCGACGGACGAGCGGCCTCATGCCAATGCGTCGAGACCGGCACGCCGATATCGGCGAGCAGCACCGTCCCGCAGCGTTCGGCTGCGGGTTGGAGCCGATGCGCGGGCTTGAGCGCGCCAAGCGCCAGCGTCGCGGAAAAACGCGGCACCGGCGCCAGCAACGCGCCCGTATCGGTCTGAAGGCCGCTCGGCAGATCGATGGCAAGGCTGAAATGCGAGGCCTCCACCAGCCGCGCCAGCGGATCGCTCGCCGTCATATCCAGCGGCCGCGTCACGCCGGTTCCGAACAAGGCATCGACCAGAATGGGCGCGGCCTCGGCCTCGGCAAGCGACTCGACAGGACCATCCCAGGCGGTCCGCGCGCGGCGCGCCACCTCGCTGCGCGGTTCCGCCAGCGCCGCGACGCGCACCCGGGCGCCGCGTGCCGCCAGGTGGCGCGCGGCGACATAGCCGTCGCCGCCATTGTTGCCCGGCCCGCAGGCGATCAGCACCGGCCGACCGCCGCCGAAGCGCCAGGCGGCCTCGGCCACCGCGCGGCCCGCACGATCCATCAGCTCGTCGACGCTGGTTTCCGCACGCATGACGCGCTCCTCCGCGGCGCGCATCATCGCCGCGGTCAGAATGGGACGTTGGCGGATCATTGGCCGGCCGCGGCGGCGCCCGGCTTGACGGTAGCGGGCAGGCGATAGCGATTGCCGCCCAGCGCCACTTCGATCTCGCGCGGCGAGATCGTGGTCACCACGGCCTGTTCCGCGCCATCGGCGGCGATCACGCCGCGCCCGTCTCCGGTGACAAGCAGACGGCGGAAGCCGCCGTCGGGATGCCGGATCGTCAGGGTCACATGATTTTCGCGGTCTCGGCCACGTTCGATCTCGCAGGCGCGCTGGAACGCGGTCTCGCCAGCGGGCGCACAATCGATCCTGCCGTCATCGGCCGCTTCCGAACGGGCCTGCGCCTCGACCTCGGCAAGCGCGGACTGATCGGTGGTTCGATTGCCGTCGCATCCGGCGAGAAGGGCCGCAAGCGCCGCCAGCACGCCAAGGCTGGTCGCCCGATCGGATATCCGCTTGGACATGGGTTTCTGCGCTCGCTTCAATAGGTTCACCGCCCCCTTATAGGCCGGGCCGCCATTGTGGGAAGAGTGTGGAAGGTCGACGCCTTACCCCAGCCTGTCGCGCGTCCCGGCGATGATCGGCGCCAGTATCGCGCCCCAGCGAGCAATGCCATCCGCATCGGCGATCAGATCCTGCCGCACTTCCAGCCCCAGATAGGGGAGCCCCCTGCCCTCGCCATGCCGGTTCATCGTCGCGTTCAGGATCTTGCCCGAATAGGGAAAATTATCGCCCGTCGCGATGCCTGCCGCCTCGAGGAGCGGGATCGCCGCGCGCGCCGCGCGCTCGTCCTGATTATAAAGAACGCCGATCTCCCAGGGCCGCTGCTGATCGGGATCGCTGGTCAGGCGCGGCGTGAAGCTGTGTAGCGACACCAGCATGCGTGGGTTCAGTTCCGCGATCGCCCGGTCGATGGCCGCGTGATAGGGGCGCCAGAAGCGCTCGATCCGCCCAGCGCGCGCTTCGGCCGGGAGATCCGCATTGCCGGGAATCGCGTGACCATCGCTGGCATGCGGAATCAGGCCTGGAACATCCTCTTCCCGATTGAGATCGATGACGAGCCGGGAAACCGTCGCGAGCAGCGCCGATGCGGAGAGTTCCGCCGCCAGCAGGCCGCACAGCGCCTCCGTGCCGATATCGATCGCCATATGCTGGGTGAGCAGCGCCGGATCGATGCCGAGCGCGATATCCTCGGGCACATGGTTGGACGCATGGTCGACGATGATGAGGAGGCCCGAACGCGCATCTCCTTCGATCAGCTTGGGATTCATGCGCCGAATTCCGGCGCCCGCCGCTCGCGCATCGCCAGGATCCCCTCGGCGAAATCCGCGCCGTCAAAGGCGCGCTCGAACGCTTCATCGTACACGCTGCCCGATCGCTCGCCGGCGGCGGCGGCGGCGATCGCGCGCTTGAGCATCGCGACGCTGGTGGGCGAGGATTCGGCGCAAAGCGTCGCGAGATTGTTCACCGCGCCATGCGCGCTGTGCGCGACGGACTCGATCAATCCGATGCGATGCGCTTCATCGGCGCCGATCCGCTCGCCCGTCAGCATCAGCCGGGCAGCCTGGCCGGGCCCGACCAAGGCGACCAGCCGCGCGATATCCTCCTGCGGATAACCGATGCCCAGCCGTGCCGGTGGAATCGCGAATTGCGCCATATGCCCGCCGATCCGGAGATCGCACGCCATGACGAGCGCGACCCCGGCGCCGAAACAGCCGCCATCGATCGCCGCGATCGTTGCGACGGGAAGCCGCGCCAGTCGATCGAGCGCACCGCACATCGCGGCACGCATGCGTCGTTGCCCCACCGCATCACCGGGCAACGCCTCCAGTTCGACCAGATCCGCACCGGCCGAGAAAATGCCGGTGACGGCGGAGCGCATGATCACCGTCCGCGCGCCCTCCGCCACGGCACGTTCGGCGAGATCCGCGAGATCCGCCCAGTCGGCGATCCGAATGGCGTTGCGCGCGCTCGCGCGATTGAGGCTGATGCGGGCGATGCGCCCGTCCTGTGCGAGATCGAACATGCACCATCTCTGCCGCCCCGCGCGGCGAATGTCACGCCGGAGCACGCCGCGATCCTTGAAACGTTCGATGAGCCCATCGAACTGCAGATCGCTCTATCGCAGCACCGCGGCGAGTTGCCAGTAGCCTGGCCGGCGATCGGCGATCGAGGCGGCCGCCCGATCGCGCGCCTCGGCATCGTCGAATAGCGCGAAACAGGTGGCCCCCGATCCAGACATCCGGGCGAGCCGGACACCCGGCATCGCCGCCAGGGCGGATACGATCCCGCCAATCTCCGGGACCAGCGCGACTGCGGGCGCCTCCAGATCGTTGCGGCCCGACAGAGCAGCGTCGAGCGGCGGTCCCGACGCGAGCGCGCCACGATCCTCACCGTTCCATCCCCTGAAGACCGGGCCGGTGGCAAGCGGGATGCGCGGATTGACCAGCAGCACCGGCATGCCGACAAGGGCGGCGTCATCGATCAGGTCGAGCCGGTCGCCGCGCCCCTCTCCCCGCAAGGTCCGGCTCCGCACACAGGCCGGAACATCAGCGCCGAGCGATGCGGCGATCCGCATGAGCAATGGCTCGTCCTCGACCTGCCACAGCCGCGCCAGCAGCCGAAGCGCGGCCGCCGCATCCGCCGATCCGCCACCGATACCCGCCGCGACCGGCAGACGCTTGTCGAGCGTGATCCGGGCACCGCGCCCGGGCGCGGCGGCATCGCGCAGCGCCTGCGCGGCGCGGATCACCAGATTGTCTTCGCCATCCGACAAACCGTCCGCGAAGGGCCCCGCGATCGTCAGCGACAATCGCTCGTCCATCCCGGCGGACAGCAGATCGCCCGCATCGGCGAAGGCGAACAGGCTTTCGATGTCATGATAGCCGTCGGCGCGGCGCGCGCGGACATGCAGCGCAAGATTGATCTTCGCCCAGGCGGTTTCGTGCAGGGTCACGCGCGTCTCGAATGCAGCAATGGATCAGGGGTTGGCTTGCGGGCCGATATCGATCTTGTCGCGCAAACGATCGGCGACCTGCCCCTCCGCGCCGATCAGCGCGGCCCGCCAGGCATAGCGCGCGTCGATGCGACGGCCCGCCGCCCAATAGGCGTCGCCCAGATGCTCGTTGATCGTCGGCTCGTCGGGCTGTCCGGCGACGGCGCGTTCCAGCGTCTCGATCGCCTTGGGCAGGTTGCCGCGAATATAATAGGCCCAGCCGAGCGAATCGGTGATCGCGCTGTCCTTCGGCCGTAATTCGCTCGCCCGGCGGATCAGGCGCTCGGCCTCCTCCAGATTCTCGCGCCGCTCGAGTTGCGCATAGCCCAGATAATTGAGAACGGCGGCCTGATCCGGCGCCAGGGCGGCCGCCTTTTTGAGCGCGGGCAGCGCATTGGCCCAATCGCCCGCCTGTTCATAGGCGCCGCCCTTGAGCAGCCAGAGCGTCCAGCCCGGATCGACGCCGGCCGCCTGATTCAGCTCGATCGCGCGCGCATAGGATTTGGCGGCCTCGCCATGGTGCGCCATCGCGCTCTGCACGCCGCCAAGCCTGATCCAGTCCTGGGCGGTCGCCGCCTTGGCGCGCGTCGCGCGGGTGGCGAAGGCCAGCGCCGCATCGGCCTCGCCGCGCTGGACAAGCAATTGCGCGCGCGCGTCGCCGACGCGCGAAACCCATGGCCCTTTGGGGTCGACCCGGTCGAGCGCGCCGATCGCGCTTGCGCTGCGGCCGTCCGCCGCCAGCATCGACGCCGCAAGCAGGTGTGCGGCATCGCTGCGCGGATCGAGCATGCCGGCGATGCGGGTCAGCGAAAGCGCGATCGGCGTCGGCTGCTGGCGCTGGATATCCTCCGCCAGCCGCACCAGCAGCAGCGACAACCCAGCCGCTGCCGTCGTCACCGCGCCCGGCAGACGGCGACGCGCCACCAGCGCGCGCGCGGCGGCCAGATCGACGTCATCTTCGCTCAGCAGCGACAGCGCGGCATCGCGCTGGCCAAGACTGGTCAGCCGCGAAGCGGCCGCGATTCGGACGGCATCGCGTGCGATGCTCGATCCATTGCCGCCGGTCGCGCGCAATATCTCGACACCGCCTTCCGCCTTGCCGTCGGCCAGCAGCAGCAGCGCACGCTGTTCGTTGCCATAAGCGGCGGTCAAACCAGGCAAGCGCCCTTGCAGCCGCGCCGCAGAAGGCCCGTCGCCCGCGCCCTGATCGACCCAGGCGCGCAGGATCGGCGCCAGGAATTCGAAGGCCTGTTCCTCCTCGATACGATCGATGGCGAGACGCGCCTTCGCCCAGTCGCGCATCGTCATGGCTTCGGCGGCGAACAGGATCCGCCCTTCGGCGGGCAGCACGCCACGGGCATCGAGCAATCTGGCGGCCCGCAATGCCAAAGCCATGTCGCCGGCCGCCATCGCACCGCGCCAGGCGCGCAGCGCGATGGCGGAATCATCGGGCTGCTGCGCCAGCAGCGCGGCATAGCCGGTCACGGCCTGTTCGGGTGCCCCCGCCGTATCGGCTAGGCGCGCGCGCACATAATTGCCGATCGCCGCCGCATCGCCGAGCGTCGCCGCCGCCGGGGCGGCGGCGCACACACTCAGCAGCAGCGCTGCGGCAAGGCGACTACATGTTCGGATAATTGGGGCCCCCGCCGCCTTCGGGCACCACCCAGTTGATGTTCTGCGTGGGGTCCTTGATGTCGCAGGTCTTGCAATGGACGCAATTCTGCGCGTTGATCTGGAAACGCGGATTGCCTTCATCCTCGCCGACCACCTCGTAAACACCGGCCGGGCAGTAACGCTGGGCCGGCTCGTCATAAAGCGGCAGATTGTACGAGATCGGGATGTCCGCATCCTTCAGCGTCAGGTGGATCGGCTGATCTTCCTCATGATTGGTGTTCGACAGGAACACCGAGGAGAGCCGATCGAAGCTGATGACGCCATCGGGCTTGGGATAGTCGATCTTCTCACACTGGTCGGCACGCCACAATTTCTCATTGTCCGGCGTGTGACCGAAGGTGAACGGCAGGCCGATCCCCAATTGCCGCATCCACATGTCGGCGCCCGCGATCAACGTTCCCGCCGTGCCGCCGAACTTGGCGACCGCCGGCTCGACATTGCGGACCATCTTGAGTTCCTTCGCGATCCAGCTCTGGTTCAGCGCATCGGGATAGGCACTCAGTTCGTCGCCGGCACGCTCGGCCGCGATGGCGTCGAACGCCGCCTCGGCGGCGAGCATGCCCGATTTCATCGCGGTATGGCTGCCCTTGATCCGGGGCACATTCACGAAGCCGGCCGAACAGCCGATCAGCGCGCCGCCGGGGAAGGTCAGCTTGGGGACCGACTGCCAGCCGCCCTCGTTGATCGCGCGCGCGCCATAGGACACGCGCTTGCCGCCTTCCAGGATCGCGCGGATCGCCGGATGCGTCTTCCAGCGCTGGAATTCCTGGAACGGCGAAAGATGGGGATTCTTGTAGGACAGCGCGACGACGAAGCCGAGCGCGACCTGACCGTTCGCCTGATGATAGAGGAAGCCACCGCCCCAGGCATCGCCGAGCGGCCAGCCTTGGGTGTGGATCACCCGGCCCGCCTCATGCTTGGCTGGATCGATATCCCAGAGTTCTTTCAGTCCAATGCCATAGACTTGCGGCTGGCAGTTCGCCTCCAGATCGAAGATCCGCTTGAGCTCCTTGGTCAGGTGCCCGCGTACGCCCTCGGCGAAGAAGGTATATTTGGCGTGCAGTTCCAGCCCGGGCTGATAATCGGGCTTGCGCGTGCCGTCGCGCGCGATGCCCATATCGCCGGTCGCGACGCCCTTCACCGATCCGTCCTCGTTGAACAGGATCTCGGCGGCGGCGAAACCCGGGAAGATCTCGACACCCAGGCCTTCGGCCTGCTCGGCCAGCCAGCGGCAGAGATTGCCGAGCGAGCCGGTATAGGTGCCCTTGTTGTTCATGAAGGGCGGCATCAGGATGTGCGGGAATTCGTATTTCCCGTTGGCCGTCAGCACCCAGTGATGATTCTCGGTGACCGGCGTCTGCGCCAGCGCGCAGCTCGATTTCCAGTCGGGCAGCAATTCGTCGAGCGCCTTGGGATCGACGACCGCCCCCGACAGGATATGCGCACCGATCTCCGAGCCCTTTTCGAGCACGCAGACCGAAATCTCGGTGCCGGTTTCCGCCGCGCGCTGCTTCAGACGGATCGCCGCGGCCAGGCCGGCAGGCCCCCCGCCGACGATCACCACGTCATAAGGCATCGATTCCCGTTCGCTCATTCCCGTCCCTCCAGGCGCACCGCGCGATTCCTGTCATCGCAAGCGTGACACGCCTTGCCAGAACTGCGGTGCATGAAGATTGACCGCCTCGTCAACCTTGGACTCTAAGGGACGGATGCTGGCGGGGGATGATATGCTGGACATGGCGGGTGCGTTGAGCGCGCTCGACTGGTGGCGCGAGGCGGGGTTCGACACCCCCATAGCCGATGCGCCGAGAAACTGGCTGGCAGAACCGCCGGCCGGCGCGCCGGCGCACGCCCCAACCCCGGCTCGCCCCGCCAAGGCCGCGATGCCGGCGACGATCGCCGAATTCCGCGCTTGGGCCGAATCCGTTCCATCGATGGCCGATGGCTCGCTCGCCGGCCGGCGCCTGCTGGCGGAGGGCGACCCCGCGTCGAACCTGATGATCATGATCGAAATGCCCGAACCGGCCGATGCCGCCGCCGGACGACTGCTGTCCGACGAGACCGGCCGGCTGCTCGATCGCATGCTCGCCGCCATCGGCCGCGATCGCGGATCGATCTATCTGGCCTCCATGTGTTTCGCGCGCCCGGCGGGCGGGCGGATCGCGCCGGCCTCGCTGCCGGCGATCGCCGATATCGCGCGCCGTCACATCGCGCTCGCCGCGCCCAAAAGGCTGCTCGTGATGGGTCAGGCGGCGAGCCGTGCAATTCTCGGGACCGAACTGGTCGAGATGCGCGGAAAGTTACGTATTATTAACCATGAAGGCGTCAATGTGGAGGCGATCGCGAGCTTCGCGCCGCGTTTCCTGATCCAGAATCCCGCCCGCAAGGCGGACGTGTGGAAGGATCTTAGGCTCCTCATCGGGGGTATCGGGATTTGAAGTCGAAGTTTCTGCTTGGCGCCGTGCTGTTGCTTGCGCCCATCGCGCCCGCGCTGGCCGCCAGCGAAACGCTGCAGCGTGCGCCCGCAAAATCCGCGCGCGCCACGCTCCCCACCCAGTTGAGCGCCGAGGAACGCGAGGGCTATCGCGCGATATTCACGGCCATTCGCGGCCAGAAATGGGCCGATGCCGCAGCCAGGCTCGATGCCATGAAGGCCGGCCCGCTCCACACGGTCGCGCGCGCCGAACTCTATCTGGCCAAGGGCTCGCCCAAGGTCGAACTCGACCCGCTGGTGACGCTGCTCAACCAGGCGCCGGACATGCCGCAATCGGCGCAGCTCGCGCGCCTCGCCACGACGCGCGGTGCGACCGAACTGCCCGCCATCCCGACGGCGCAGCGCCTGATCTGGCTCGGCAGCCGCCCGCTCCGCCAACGCGCCTCGACGATCAAGGACGACGCGGCGGCGGCGGCGCTCGGGCAGAAGATCCTGCCGCTCATCAAGAATGACGACCCCGCCGCCTGCGAAGCGCTGATCGACACGGCGGCGGCAACGCTGAGCTCTGCCGCGCTCACCGAATGGCAGCAGCGTGTCGCCTGGTCCTATTATCTGACAGGCAACGATCGCGCCGCGCGCGCGCTCGCCGCCAAGGCGCAGGCCGGCACCGGCGAATGGGCGGTGCATGCCGATTGGGTCGCCGGGCTCGCCGCCTGGCGCGACAAGGATTTCCAGGCCGCGCGCACCGCATTCGAATCGGTCGCCGCGCGCGGCGAGGACAGCGAGATGCGCGCGGCGGGCCTGTATTGGGCATCGCGCGCCGACATCGCGCTGGGCGAGCCGCAAAAGGTGCAGGGCCGCCTGCGCAATGCGGCGCGCATGGACGAGACGTTCTACGGCCTGCTCGCCTCCGAAACGCTCGGCATCAAGCGGCGCGATCAGTCGGGCCCCGATCTGGTGACCGCCGATTGGGGACGCCTGTCGCGCAAGACCAACATCGCCACCGCCGTGGCGCTCTCCGAAATCGGCGAGTTCAAGCTGGCCGACGAAGCGCTGCGCCATCAGGCACGGATCGGCGGGCGTGACGATCATGCCGCGCTGGTGACGCTGGCGGAACGGCTGAACCTGCCCGAAACCCAGCTCTGGCTGGCGCATAACGGCCCGGCCGGCGCCAATCCCGGCCCCCGCGCCCGCTATCCCGCGCCGGACTGGACACCCGATGGCGGCTGGCGCGTCGATCGATCGCTGCTGTTCGCGCATGCATTGCAGGAATCGAATTTCCGGCGCGATGCGGTCAGCCCGGCCGGCGCCTATGGCCTGATGCAGATCATGCCCGCCGCCGCGCAGGACATCTCGCGCCGCAAGGGCACCAACTGGTCGCGCGAATCGCTCACCAGCCCATCGACCAACATGGAATATGGGCAGGCCCATCTGGAGGCGCTGCGCGACTTTTCCGGTACCGAAGGGCTGCTGCCCAAGGTGATCGCCGCTTATAATGCCGGCCCGGCGCCGGTGCGCGACTGGAATGCGCGCAACATCGATCGCGGCGATCCGCTGCTCTACATCGAATCGATCCCCTATTGGGAAACACGCGGCTATGTGACGATCGTGCTGCGCAATTATTGGATGTACGAGCGCAACGCGGGCGAACGCGCCGCCAGCATGACGGCCCTCGCGCAGGGACTGTGGCCGCGTTTTCCCGGCCTTCCGGGCGCGACGGCGGTCCGCATGGATACCGGCACAAGAGCACCCAGTGCCGATTGACGAAGGCGCGCCGTTCCTGCCGGTCAGGATCGCCGTACTCACCATTTCCGACAGCCGCACGGTCGCCGACGACCGGTCCGGCGACACGCTGGTCGCGCGTCTCGAAGCCGCCGGCCATATCCTGGCCGAACGCGCGATCATCCGCGACGAGATAGATCTGATCGTCGCCCGGCTGCACGCCTGGGTGGAAGACGAGCAGGTCGATTGCATCATCACCACCGGCGGAACCGGCGTCACCGGACGCGACGTGACGCCCGAAGCGCTCGAGCGGCTCGGCGGCAAGACGATTCCGGGTTTCGGAGAACTGTTTCGCTGGCTGAGCTATCAGTCGATCGGCACCTCGACCATCCAGTCACGTGCCGCCGCGACGGTGGTGCGCGGCACCTATATCTTCGCGCTTCCCGGCTCGACCGGCGCGGTGAAGGATGGATGGGACGGCATATTGGCCAGCCAGCTCGACAGTCGCCACCGGCCCTGCAATTTCGTCGAACTGATGCCGAGACTGACCGAGCGCTGACTGCATCGCCGATTCAGGAACGATTTGTTCTTGATATGTTCTCATTCGCGGCGCATTCTGCGCCGATGGATGCAAAGCTTCGCCCGGTCCGTGGCGCGACGCTCAATCGAGAGAGCACGCGATTCAATCTCCCATCGACCGAGATCGATGGCGACTGGCTGGACGCACGCGACGCCATTGACGGGCAGGCGCCGAAGGCGAGGACAACGGTGACGATCGAGAAACCGAAGACGATCATCGCGCGCAATCAATCGCCCGATATCGGCTTCGACCGGTCGATCAACGCCTATCGCGGGTGCGAGCATGGCTGCATCTATTGTTTCGCGCGCCCGACCCATGCCTTTCACGATTTGTCGCCCGGGCTGGATTTCGAGACGAAGCTGTTCGCGAAACCCGATGCCGCGTCTCTCCTGCGCGCGGAGCTTTCAAAGCCGCGCTATGCGGTCGCCCCGATCGCCATGGGCACCAATACCGACCCCTATCAACCGATCGAAAGCGACTGGCGGATCACGAGAAGCTGTATCGAGGTGCTGGCCGAAACGCGCCACCCGCTGATGATAACGACGAAATCCGATCGGGTGACGCGCGATATCGATCTGCTTTCCGACATGGCGAAAGACGGGCTGGTCTCGGTGATGGTGTCGGTCACCTCGCTCGATCCGAAAGTGGCGATGACCGTGGAGCCCCGCGCGCCGCGACCGGCAAGGCGCCTGGCGGCGATCAAGGCGCTCAGCGAGGCCGGCATCCCCACCATCGTCTCGATCGCGCCGGTGATCCCGGCGATTACCGATCACGAGATGGAGCATATCCTGGAAGCAGCGGCGGACGCGGGCGCCGCGCATGCCTCCTATATCCTCGTTCGGCTCCCCTTCGAGGTCGCGCCGTTGTTCCGCGCATGGCTCGACACGCATTTCCCGGATCGCGCGGGCAAGGTGATGGCGATCATCCGCGAGATACGCGGCGGGCGGGACAATGATCCCGACTTCCACACGCGCATGAGACCCAAAGGCGCCTGGGCGGACCTGTTGCGGACACGCTTCAGGATCGCGTGCCGCAAGACCGGCCTCAACGACCGGCAATGGCTCAACCTCAGAACCGATCTGTTCAGGCCGCCCGAAGGCGCGCAGATGCGGTTGTTTTAGGAGCGTCCCTGCAACAGTCATTCCGGCTTTCGCCGGAATGACCAGAGACCTTGCCTTCATCAGGCGGCGGCGAGCTTGTAGTCGCGATACTGTTCCCTCAGCGCGGTCTTGAGCAGCTTGCCGGTCGCCGTATGCGGCAGGCTGTCGACGAACAGGATTTCGTCGGGAAGCCACCATTTCGCGACATGCCCGGAGAGATGGGCGAAAATCTGCTCAGCCGTCACATTGCTGTCGGGCTTGCGCACGATCAGCAGCAACGGGCGCTCGTCCCATTTCGGATGATAGATGCCGATCGCGGCGGCTTCCTGGACGCCGGGGCAGCCGACAGCCGCATTTTCGAGCTCGACCGAACTGATCCACTCGCCGCCGGACTTGATGACGTCCTTCGAGCGATCGGTGATCTGCATCGTGCCGCAGGGATGGATCACCGCGACGTCGCCGGTGTCGAACCAGCCTTCGGCATCGACGCAATCGCCACCCTCATCCTGGAAATAGCGCTTGATGATCCAGGGGCCACGCACCTGCAACCGGCCCGAGCTGGCGCCATCGCGGGGCTGGACGACGCCTTCGTCGTCAACCACGCGCAGTTCGACGCCGAAGGGCACCCTGCCCTGCTTGCACACCTGATCGAGTTGCTCGTCGAAGCTCAGATCGTCCCAATCATGCGGCGGCGCGCCCATGGTGCCGATCGGCGAGGTCTCGGTCATGCCCCAGGCATGGCCGACACGGATGCCCATCTTCATCAGCCGGTCGATCATCGCGCGCGGCGCCGCCGATCCGCCGATCGTAACGAGCTGGAGATGTTCCGGCCTGTGCCCGGTGCTGTCGATATGCTGGAACATGGCCAGCCACACCGTCGGCACGCCGGCCGAGTGCGTCACCTTCTCCTCGTTCATCAGCCGGCAGAGCACCGCCGCGTCATTGACCGCCGAGAAGACGAACTTGATGCCCGCCAGCGCCCCCGCGAACGGCAAGCCCCAGGCCGCGGCATGGAACATCGGCACGATCGGCAAGGCGACGGAGCGCGGATCCAGATCGAACACCGACGGCGATACTTCCGCCAGCGCGTGGATCATCGTCGAGCGATGTTCGTAGAGCACGCCCTTGGGATTGCCCGTCGTTCCGCTGGTGTAGCAGAGCATGCACGGCTCGCGTTCCGGGCCTTCGACCCAGGCATAGTCGCCATCCTCTTCCTCGATCAGCGCTTCGAACCCGTCGGCCCCGTCCGAATCGAAGCAGACATAATGTTCGATGCTCGTCCATTGCGGCTTCAGCCGGTCGACGATCGGCTGGAAGGCCTTGTCGTAGAGGAGAACGCGATCCTCGGCGTGATTGCAGATATAGACGAGCTGTTCGTCGAACAGGCGCGGATTGACGGTGTGGATCACGCCGCCCATCCCGATCACGCCGTACCAGGCGGCCAGATGTCGGCCATGGTTCATCGCGAGTGTTCCAACGCGATCACCGCGCTTCACGCCCAGCTTTTCGAGCGCCTGCGCCAGCCGCCGCGCATCATGCGCGATCCCGGCCCAATTGCTGCGCGTCGTCGTGCCGTCCGCCCAGTAGCTGACGATCTCGCGCGTGCCGTGTTCGCGCGCGGCATGATCGATCAGCCGGGGCACACGCAGCTCGAAATCCTGCATTCCGCCGAGCATCTATCTCTCCCGAATCTTCTCCATGCCCCGTTATCACGATTTTCGACGATCGCGGGAAGCATCTTGCGGCCTCAAGCGTTTGGGCCGGCAAGGAGACAGAGATGGCGACCACCCTACCCGATCCGCATCCCGATGCCCCGTTGCCCGAAGAGCCCTTGCGGAATCCGGACGAGATCACGCCCGGACAAGGCGATATCGATCATCCGGACTCAGTGCCTCAGGAAGATCCGGGTTCGCCGGCCGAGGCTCCTGACGAAATCACGCCCGATCAGGGCGACACCGATGCGCCGGATGCCTTGCCGGCGGAAGCCCCCGGGACGCCGGGGGCCGATCCGCGACTGTCCTGAAGGATGACGGTCGCGCAGTCCGCCTGGCCGCCTGCCGTCCACACGATGCCCCGTCTTGCGATGCGCTGGATCAGGCTGAGCGAAACCTGAAGCGCGCAGCCTGATCCAATGATTTGCGATCGCATCATCTTATGCGGGGAACCGGTCCCCCTCCCCCCGCCTTCATAGGGGCGGATCTTGCCGCATAATGCTCCGGCCGCTCAGTTCCGAGCGCCGCCCGTGGCCGTCAGATCGACGATACGATCCCGATCATAACCGATAACGCCCGGCATCGCGGCGATCCTGCCCACTTCGATGCCGTAATAATTGGGAAGCTTCCCGATGGGGCGATAAGCGGCCGGCCGTATCGCCACATCCTTCAGCCGCGCATCGACCGCCATGTCGGCGGTGGCCGGCACGAGTTGAAAATTGAGCGAGCGGATGCCTTCGGCTTCCGTCGCCACGCCTTCCGGCTTGACGAGCAGCGTGCCCATATCGGCGATTTCGCCGGCGCGTGCCTCGAAAGAGACGCTTCCCATGCACAGACATGTGCCCATCACCGGACCGTTCGGAACCACCGACATCGGCCCATAGATGCGGTAGACGCCGGGTGTCACCGCCTGCAGATAAACCGAAGCGCCGCCTTCCTGCTTGGCGAAGCGGTTGATCGGACCGATCGACACGCCGCTGAGCAGACCGAAAGCCGTAAACTCGAAATTCGTTTCGGTCGGTTCGATCGGCTTTTCGGGCACCGTCACGGTCGAGCCCGACCCCTTCTTCTTCAGGCTGTCGGCCAGCTTCTTCGTCCGCTCGTAGCTGGCAAGCTTCTTGACATATTTCTCGCGCGCCTCGGCGAACGCATCCGCGCGCATCTGATCATAGGCCGCCTGATCCTCCGCGCTGGGCACCTTCATCAGTTGAAGCGTGGTCGCCATATCCGATCGCATCAGGATATAGGCCTGCGCCTTGTCCAGCGCCACGACAGGCTTGTCCTTGACCGCCGCGCTCGTCACGAACACGACATCCTTGCTCTTCGCGGACAGGGGAGCCGCGGCGAGCGAGAGCGCCACCGCGCCCAGCGTCAGGATGCGGATCACAGCCCCAGCCCCTTCGTGGTCGGCTTGTATGAAGAGGCGACAAGCGCCTGCTGTTTCAGGCAGCGCTGCCGTTCCTCGTCCTTCACGTTGGCCAGCCCCTCTTCGAAATTGAAGGGCTGCCAGCGCGCCTTGGACAAGCCATAGCGCTCATACCCCTTGAAATTCATGCACTTACGCATGTTCACCCGGCGCATTCGGCGTTTTTCCGCAGATCCGGCGATGGCGTCCGCAATGGCGTTGCCGATCAGGCCGCCAACGGCGCCAGCCATGGTGCCGGCATAGGGATAGGGCGGCTGCTGATAGGCGATGCCGCTCGACAATCCGCGCGCATAACCGTCGCATTCGCTGATATCGGCATAGGCGGTCGCGAAATCGGTGTCCGGCCGATTGAAATAATAATATTTGTCGAAATTCTGCTGATCCTCGGGCGTCGGATCGAAGGCGAGTTCAGGCATGGTGATGCCTGCGGCCTCTCCCTCGGCCAGCGCCACCGCTCCGAATGGCGAAGCGCTGTCAGCCAGAATCACCGGTGCCTGAACAGATCCGGCGGCAACCGTGGCGCCAACCGTTTCGGCGACCGGCATGGCGGGGCCCGACTCCGCAATATCCTGCGCGCGCGCATCCTGCGCGAAACCACATGCAAGCGCAGCCGACAGGCACGCGCCGATCACCGATCGCATAGACACTCCCCCCTCTCCCCGCCGCCCCCGGCCGGGGCGTCCTTTCAGCTCAGCGCCTTGCGGAGCAGTTCGTTCACCACCTGCGGATTGGCCTTGCCCGCCATCGCCTTCATCGTCTGGCCGACAAAGAAGCCGAACAGGGCTTCCTTGCCGCCCTTATACTGTTCGACCTTGTCGGCATTGTCGGCGAGAACCTTGGCGATCACTTCCTCGATCGCGCCGGTGTCGCTGGTCTGCTTCAGGCCTTTTTCCTCGACGATCTTCGCGGGATCGTCACCGGTTTCGAGCATGATCTCGAACACCTGCTTGGCAAGGCTGCCCGACAGCGTGCCGTCGGCCACCAACTTGAGCAGCTCGGCGCCCTGTCTGGGCGAGACCGGGCTGTCGTCGATATCCTTGCCCAGTCGATTGAGTGCGCCGAACAGGTCGGAGATCAGCCAGTTCGACGCTGCCTTCGCCATCCCGGCATCGCCGCACGCGTCGAGCAGCGCCTCGTACCAGCGCGCCGTTTCCGCCTCGGCCGTCAGCACGGCGGCGGCGTAAGCGGTCAGGCCCAGTTCGCCTTCGTAGCGCTTGCGCTTGGCATCGGGCAATTCGGGCAGGCTGGCGCGGCATTCCTCGAGGAACGCGTCGTCGAGTTCGAGCGGCAACAGGTCCGGATCGGGGAAGTAGCGATAATCATGCGCATCTTCCTTGGAGCGCATCGAGCGGGTCTCGTTGCGATCGGGATCGTAAAGGCGCGTTTCCTGCACAACCTTGCCGCCATCCTCGATCACGTCGACCTGGCGCCTGGCCTCGATCTCGACCACCGCCATCACGAAGCGGACCGAGTTGACGTTCTTGGTCTCGGTGCGCGTGCCGAACGGTTCGCCCGGCTTGCGCACCGAGACGTTGACGTCGGCGCGCATCGAGCCTTCTTCCATATTGCCGTCGCACGAGCCGACATAGCGCAGGATCGAGCGCAGCTTCTTGACGTACGCGCCGGCCTCGGCGGGCGAGCGCATGTCCGGCCGCGAGACGATCTCCATCAGCGCGACGCCCGAGCGATTGAGATCGACATAGGAGCGCGTCGGATGCTGATCGTGCATCAGCTTGCCGGCATCCTGCTCGACATGGATGCGCTCGATGCCGATGCGCTTGGTCGGGCTGTCCGGATCCTTCTCGTCGAGCGTGACCTCGATCGCGCCCTCGCCCACCAGTGGATGGTAGAGCTGCGAGATCTGGTAGCCCTGCGGCAGATCGGCATAGAAATAATTCTTGCGGTCGAACCGCGACCATTTGTTGATCTGCGCCTCGATCGCCATGCCGGTGCGCACCGCCTGACGGATGCACTCCTTGTTGGGCACCGGCAGCATGCCGGGCATCGCTGCGTCGATCAGCGACACCTGCGTATTGGGCTCCGCGCCGAACGCGGTCGCCGCGCCCGAGAAGAGCTTGGCCTGGCTGGTGACCTGGGCGTGGACCTCCAGGCCGATCACGACCTCCCACTCGCCGGTTGCGCCCTGGATTCGATATGTGCTCTCGGTCATTTCTTTTCCCGTCGCTCCAGCGAAAGCTGGAGCCCAAGCGATTTTTCCGTCCCCGACATTCCATGGACCCCGGCTTTCGCCGGGGCGAGATCGAGGAAGCGACTGCTTACCACCATTGCTCCGGCCGCGCGGAGAAGCCCGCGCGCTGCTCGATCGCGAGGCCGGCATCGAGCACGCCCTGCTCGTCGAGCGGCTTGCCGATGATCTGCAGGCCAAGCGGCAGGCCCTGCGCATCGAGCCCACCGGGCACCGACATGGCGGGCAATCCGGCCAGCGATGCCGGCACGGTGAACACGTCGTTGAGATACATGGCCAGCGGATCGGCCTGTTTCTCGCCCAGCGCGAACGCGGCCGAAGGCGCGGTCGGCGTCAGCAGCAGGTCGCAGCGTTCCCAGGCCGCCTCGAAATCGCGCGCGATCAGGGCGCGGACCTTCTGCGCCTGGTTATAATAGGCGTCGTAGAAACCGGCCGAAAGCACATAGGTGCCGATCATGATCCGGCGCTTTACCTCCGGGCCGAAACCGGCGGCACGGGTCGCGGCATACATGTCCTGCAGGCCCGCGCCATCGGGCAGGTCGCGCAGGCCGTAGCGCACGCCGTCATAGCGGGCGAGGTTGGACGAGGCTTCGGCCGGCGCGATGATGTAATAGGCCGGCAGCGCATATCTGGTGTGCGGCAGCGACACCTCGACCACCTCGGCCCCGGCATCCTTGAGCCACGCGATGCCCTGTTCCCACAGCATCTCGATCTCGGCGGGCATGCCGTCGACGCGATATTCCTTGGGAATACCGACGGTCTTGCCCTTCAGGCTGCCCGACAGGCTGCCCGCCCAATCGGGCACGGGCAGGTCGAGCGACGTCGAATCCTTGGGATCGAAACCGGCCATCGCGCCCAGCATGATCGCGCAATCGGTGACGTCGTGCGCCATCGCGCCCGCCTGGTCGAGCGAACTGGCAAAGGCGACGACGCCCCAGCGCGAACAACGGCCATAGGTGGGCTTGATGCCCGAGATGCCGACGAATGCGGCAGGCTGGCGGATCGATCCGCCGGTGTCGGTGCCCGTCGCCGCCGGACAGAGCCGCGCCGAGATCGCCGAGGAGCTGCCGCCCGACGAGCCGCCGGGCGCGAGCGCCGCGTTGCCGCCGTCATTGCGCCGCCAGGGCGAGATGACATTGCCGAACGCGCTGGTCTCGTTCGACGATCCCATCGCGAACTGGTCGAGATTGAGCTTGCCGAGCATGCCCGCGCCGGCCGCCCACAGATTTGCGGAAACCGTCGATTCATAAGTGGGCGTGAAGCCCGCCAGGATGCCGCTCGCCGCCGTGGTCGGCACGCCTTCGGTACAGAACAGGTCCTTCATGCCGATCGGCACGCCGGACATCGGCTTGAGATCGCCCGAAGCGCGTGCCGCGTCGGCGGCATCCGCCGCCTTCAGCGCGTGATCGGGGGTTTCGACGAGAAAGGCGTTGAGCGCTTTCGCAGCCGCAACGCGGTCGATGAACGCCTGCGCCACTTCGCGCGCGGAAAATTCGCCGTCGCGCACGCCGTCACGAATGGCCGCGATGCCAAGATCGGTCAGTTCGGCCATTATTCGATCACCTTCGGAACCGCGAAGAAGCCATGTTCGGCCTGGGGCGCATTGGCGAGCACGCGATCGCGGACATTGCCGTCGGTCACGATATCCTCGCGCAGGCGCAGATGATTGGGGATGACAGCGGTCATCGGCTCGACATTCGCGGTGTCGACCTCTCCGAGCTGTTCGATCCAGCCCAGGATGTTGTTGAGCTCGGGCGCGAGCGCCTCCGCTTCCTGATCGGTCATCGCGATGCGCGCGAGGCTCGCGATCTTCTTCACGGTTGGGATATCGACTGACATGGCGTTCCTGATGTTCGGATCGGCTGACGATCCGAAGCGCGGCTAGCATCCGCGCCGCACCGCATCAAGCGAAGAGGCTATTCGAAGACTTCGCCAACCGGATTCCCGTTCACGAAGACCTGATGGCGTTCGACGTTGCGGATCTCGATCGTGCCATGTGCAATCGCTTCCCCCGCCAGTCGATTTCGCGCCTTCAGTTCGTCTCCCGACATGTCACCCTGACCATAGGGCACAGAGAATTGTTCCCAATTGCCGCTCGCAGACAGACGCCGGACATCCACATCGGGAACGCATCCATCGCAAGTATAGGATATGAGAATCGCCACGGTGTCGCCGGGCTTGTAGAACAAGGCGTAGGCCCGCTTGTCAGCCTGATCGACATAACGATCAAAACGGCCGAAGGATTCGAGAAGTCCGCCGGGTAGCGGCACTTTCGCCGGAATGATGCGCAATTCGCGGGCCACCCGCTCGGCCCTGACCTTGTTTTCCTGGTCTCGAGAAAGCGCCCAACGATCCTCCGCCTTCAGGGCCTGAACCGCACCGGCCCGAATTGCCGTGTTGCCGTTGCTCGTCAAACGGGTGATCGCCGCCTTGCCCGGCTCTCCGAAATCGAAGCGCAACGCCGCCCAGTCGAACCTGTCAGGCGCGATGCGCCCGCTCTCCAGCCGCGCGACCTGATCGCGCGTCGAGATCGCATTGAAGCTCAGGATCGGCAGCGCCAGGAACAGCGCCAGCCCGCACAGGCCGAAGGCAAGCCTGAGATTGGCAGGCCGGACATGCTTCGCCCAATCCGTCCGCCCGCGAACCAGCGCGACCAGATAGGCGAGTCCGAAGGCGCAGGCGACGATCACGAAGGTCAGCGCCCAGAGCCGATCGGGCGTGAAGCCATATTGCCGGATGCGCGCGCCCGTCGAGATCGCCGCGATCACCGCAAGCGGCAGCATCGTCAGCGCCAGCGCCATTGCGCCCCAGCGCAGCGGCGGAAAGCGGTTCTCATCCTCATCGCTGTCGCCGATCACCACATTGGCGAGAACCAGCGCGCCGACCACGCAGGAAAGCAGGATCGGCGTCGTCGCCTTGGTCGCGTCCCACAAGGCCGCAAGGCCGGTGAAGGGCAGGCTCGCCAGGAACAGCAGCAGCCCCGCCCCCATCACCGGCGCAAGCACGCCGAGCAGCGCGACCACCACCTTGAGCAACATGCGGGTGATCCCGTCGCGCTTGCGGAACACGCCGACCGCGGCGCCCAGCGATACGCCGATCAGCAACAGCACGAACCATTGCGCGTCGAGCGCATCGCGGATCAGGCGGATGCCGATCAACGAGAAGAGCTCCGACAACAACAATGTCAGCAGGAACACGACGCCCACGAACGCCGCGGAGGCGAACCAGATCACCACATTGGTCCAGGCATGGCCATGAACCTCCGCATAGGGGAAGCGCCAGGCGCCCCGATCCCGCGCGGTCTGGAACAAGGGCGCCGCGATCGCGACCGACAGGAATGCGCAGACCATCCGCCAGCTTTCCGCCGCGCTCCAATCATTGGGTGTTCCGTTCCACCGGCAGATCGCCGCGAGAATCAACGCGGAGATCACGGCGAAAACCAGCGACCATTGCCAGCGCACACGTTCGAGCGTGTAGCCCAGCAGCACCGCAAACCCGATGACGAACATCGCGACCGAGAGCTGCCAGCTCGCCACCGCGTCGAAGCCGTGATCTTCACCCATGATCAGATGAACGAGCAGGCCGGCAATACCACCCAGCCCGGCCAGCAGCCAGGGCCGCCATGCCCAATCGTCACGCCTTTCGATCGCCTCGGTCATCGCGGACTCTCCCAATCTGCGCGAAGCCTAACCCGGCAGGCGCGGAATGCGTCATGGATTTTCGGTGAGCGATCGGTGCAGCCCGGCGTGATTGCATCCTTCGCATCCAGCATTATGGGAAATCGCATTGCCCGGCGGCGCAATCTATGTTGCACTGCACAATGGAGATCCCGTTTGGCCCGGAAATTCCTTTATGTGTTTGCGACCCTGATCGTGCTCGCGATCGCCGCCACCTTCGCCTATCGCCTGTTCGGCGTGCAGATGATGCGCACCGCGATGGTGCCGAGCGCGCAGTTCAAGGCGCTGCCCGCAACCGATGCCGGCGCCTATGCCGATCGCAAGCTATGGCTGGCCCGGCCGGACATCACGCAGGGCAACCCCGCCCTGTGGGCACCCCAGGGCCTTGCGCCCGCCCCCGCGCCCCGCGCCGCAGTCTTCTTCATCCATCCGACATCCTATCTGAACCGCGCCGCATGGAACGCGCCGCTCGACGATGCCGAGGCCAATGACCGCGCCGCCCTGTTCCTGCGCGGACAGGCCAGCGCCTTCAACGAAGCGGGCGCGATCTGGGCGCCTCGCTATCGCCAGGCCACGTTCGGCGCGTTCCTGACCGGCCAGGCGGAAGCGGACAAGGCACTGGCGCTCGCTTATGGCGATGTTCTGGCCGCCTTCGATCATTTCATCGGGTCCATTCCCGCCGACCAGCCGATCATCCTGGCCGGACATAGCCAGGGTGCGCTGCATCTGACCCGCCTGCTGCGCGAACGCGTTGCCGGCAAGCCGCTCGCGGCGCGGATCGTCGCCGCCTATGTCGTTGGCTGGCCGGTGTCCCGCACCACCGACCTGCCGGCATTGGCCATGCCCGAATGCACGGCGGCCGATCAGACGGGCTGCCTGCTGAGTTGGCAAAGCTTCGCCGAGCCTGCCGAGCCCGAAGCCGTGCTCGAAACCTATGACGGCTCGACCGGCTTCGACGGCAAGCCACGCAAGGATACGCCGATGGTCTGCACCAACCCGCTGACCGGCATGGCCGGCGGCACGGCGCCGATGACCGCCAATCTCGGCACGCTGGTGCCCTCGGCCGACCTCAAGACCGCGACGCTCACCCCCGGCGCAGTGCCCGCGCGCTGTGACGCGCGCGGTTTCCTGCTGATCGGCGATCCGCCCGCGATGGGCCCCTATGTGCTGCCGGGCAATAATTACCATGTCTATGACTACAGCCTGTTCTGGGCGAATGTCCGCGCCGATGCGGTGCGGCGGCTGGCGGCGTACAAGGCGCCATGATCACCGCCGATTCGCGCACGTTCCATGACGCCCTGCCCGATGGCGGCCGGCTGATCGGGCTCGACCTGGGCACGAAGACGATCGGCACCGCGCTGTGCGACGCGGGATGGAGCTTCGCCAGCCCGTCGGGCACGATCCGGCGCACCAAATTCTCGGCCGACAAGGCCGCGCTCGCCAGGCTGATCGCGGATCAGCACGTGGCCGGTATCGTGCTCGGCCTGCCGCTCAACCTCGACGGCAGCGAAAGCCCGCGCAGCCAGTCGACGCGTGCCTTCGCGCGCAATATCGACGATCTCGGCCTGCCGATCCTGCTGTGGGACGAGCGCTGGTCCACCCAGGCGGTGGAGCGCGCCATGATCGAAGCGGATCTCAGCCGCGCGAAACGCGCCGAACGCGTCGACACGCTGGCGGCCGCCCATATCCTGCAAGGCGCGATCGACGGACTGGCGAGCGGCGGCGGATCGTTGATCTGAGATCGGTCAGAGGCCGGTGACCACCACCGTATCCCTGAACGGCACCTCCATCACCACCGCGCCTTGTTCGTCGACCACCTCGATCCGGCAAAGCAGGCACAGTCGCCCGGCCGTGATCTCCCCCGCCATGATGCCGCGCGCCAGCCGCACCGCGGTGTCGCGAACGGCGTCGAGGTCGTCGAATTCCTCGCCTTCCTCGTCAGGCGTCAGCGCGCCGCATTCGTAGAGATTGAAGAAATATCGAGCCATGCGAACCCCGAACGATGATGAACCGATTCACGCTCGCCCGCGGGACCTGAACAGGCCGCCTGCCGGGCGTGGCTGCGCTCTTAGACGTGGACCGGCGCGCCCGCAAAGCCCGATCGATCCGATATGGCGCTGATTGCTCTTGTTGCCGCCCTGGCGCTGATCAACCTGTTCGCATACGCCCAGTTCGGCGTGGACAAGGCCCGCGCTCAGACCGGCCAACGGCGTATTCCCGAATCGACGCTGCTCCTCACCGCGATGATCGGGGGAACGATCGGCGCCTATGCCGGTCGCGCCCGGTTTCGTCACAAGACGAAAAAGACCAGCTTTTCCATGAAGCTGCACCTGATCGCGCTGGTCCAGGCCGGCATTGCCGCGGTACTTCTCGATACATATGCGGGAGCGCCTTGAACTCCCCCCGCAATCCGCCTAATCGCGGCCTTTAATGTCGATCTCCACATCCTTTCCGCCCACCGGCCTGACCGGTGCGGCGCAATTTCCGCACAGGCATCTCACCGGTATTTCAGGCCTTCAGCCGCATGAGATCGCTTTCCTCCTCGACGAGGCCGAGCAATGGGTCGATCTCAACCGGCGCGCATCGAAGCATGACGACCGGTTGGCGGGCCTGACGCTGATCAACGCCTTTTTCGAAAACTCCACGCGGACGCTGCTGAGCTTCGAGATCGCCGGCAAAAGGCTCGGCGCCGACGTGGTGAACATGCATGCCGCCCAGTCGAGCGTGAAGAAGGGCGAAACGCTGATCGATACGGCGATGACGCTGAACGCGATGCGCGCCGATATCATCGTCATCCGCCATTCCAGTTCGGGCGCGGTCCAGTTGATCGCCGACAAGGTCGATTGCCCGGTGCTCAATGCCGGTGACGGCTGGCACGAGCATCCGACCCAGGCACTGCTCGACGCGCTCACCATCCGCCGCCGCAAGGGGCGGATCGCCAATCTGCGCGTCGCGATCTGCGGAGACCTGCTCCACAGCCGCGTTGCCCGTTCGAACATCCTGGCGTTGACCGCGCTCGCCGCCGAAGTGCGCGTGATCGCACCGCCCACGCTGATGCCGCCGGCGATCGAGCGGATGGGCGTCACGCCCTTCACCGATTTCGATGCGGGCATCGAAGGCGCGGATGTCGTGATGATGCTGCGCCTGCAGAATGAGCGCATGGCGGGCGGCTTCATCCCCTCGCCACGCGAATATCACGCGCTGTACGGGCTCACGGCCGAGCGGCTGGAACGCGCGGCCCCCGATGCGCTGGTGATGCATCCCGGACCGATGAACCGCGGCATCGAAATCGACAGCAACGTCGCCGACGATCCCGTCCGTTCCGCGATCACCGAACAGGTCGAAATGGGCGTGGCGGTGCGCATGGCCTGCCTCGACGTGCTGACCCGCCGCCGGCGCGGCGTGGAGGGTTGGGCATGAACAACGCTTCGACCAGGGAAGGCAAGATGGCCAACAGCCTGCGCGCAGTCGTCAACGGCGCGGACGGCCAGGCCGTGCTGATGCGCGGCGACACGATCGAGGCCGTTGGCGCGATCGATATTCCCGCCGATACGGCGGTGATCGATGCGAAGGGCGCGCTGATCGCCCCCGGCATCGTCGATCTGGGCGTGTTCGCGATCGACAAGCCGGCGTTCCGCGCTGGCGGAATCGTGCGCGCCGCGCTGATGCCCGATCAATCGCGTCCGCTCGACGATCCCGGCCTGATCCAGCGCGCGGCCGACAGCGGCAAGCCCGACCTCTGGGTCCACCCCATCGCTGCAGCCACGCGCGGGCTGGCCGGGCTCGACCTCGCCGAATTCGCGACCATGCGCGACAGCGGTGCGCTTGCCGTCGCCACCGGCCGGGACTGGATCGCCGATTCGGGCGTGATGCACCGCGTCCTCGCCTATGCGGCGCCGCTCGGCCTGACCGTGATCGTCCATGCAGAGGATCGCGGCCTGACCGGCAACGCCGTCGCAACGGCCGGGGAAACCGCGACCCGGCTGGGTCTCGCCAGCGCACCGGCGGTCGCCGAAGCGATGGCGATCGCGCGCGATCTCGCACTGGTCGAACAGACCGGCGCGGCGATCCATTTCCGCCAGGTGACAACGGCGGCCGGTTTCGCGCTGGTCCGCGCAGCCAAGGCCAGGGGCTTGCCGGTCACCTGCGGTATCACGCCGGCGCATCTTTACCTGTCCGACAATGCGGTTTCCGATTTTCGGACCTTCGCCCGGCTTTCTCCCCCGCTCCGCGCGGAAAGCGACCGCCAGGCGGCGCTCGCGGCGCTTGCCGACGGCACGATCGACATATTGTGCTCAGGCCACGATCCGCGCGGGCCGGAGGACAAGCGCCTGCCCTTCGCGGATGCCGCGCCGGGCATGGCGGGGGCGGAAACGCTGCTCGCACTGGGTCTCGGTCTGGTCCGCGACGACCATATCTCCCTGCCCCGCCTGTTCGAGATGCTGGCGGCCAACCCCGCACGCATCCTGGGTCTGGAGACCGGCATCATCGCCGCCGGCGCGCCCGCCGATCTCATCCTGGTCGAGCCGGATACACCCTGGCGGATCGATACCGCCCGCATGGCCGCGCGCGCCGGCAACACGCCGTTCGACGGCATGCCCGTCCAGGGTCGGGTCGCCCTGATGATCAAGGGTGGCCAGCCTATCGGCTGACCGCCCCGTCACGTCCGGGAACGGACAAGAGCGGTTTGCGATCTGATTGAAGCAGATCAGCCGCTCCAAGTCTTTGTCGAACCGCGATTTCCAGTCAGATGATTCCGTCCGACTGGAAATCGCTCCAGAGTGTTGATGGAACCGATCAGCGGGCCGCGATGCGCATCCCGCCGGCGGCACGCATCGCCCATTGCGCCTGGGGTTGATTGCCATCCTCGCGCACGAAGCAGGCGCCACCACTCATCCGCAACTGCGCGCAGACGGCATTGGCCGCGCCACGGGACGCGAACCCGCCGGCTGCCACGCGATGAAGCGTCGCCGATCCCGAACGGACGGTTTCGCCGTCGGGCGCATAGCCTCCCAGCGCGGTGTAGCGCCCAACCGCCCTTTTCCAGGCGGCCTCGGCCTTGGCGGGCGTCGAGAAAGCACCGAGTTGAACGACGAAACGCCCACCCGGAACCCCGCGCGCCGCCATCACCTGACGGAGCGGTCCATTGTTCGCGCGAATAAGGCCGGCCGGTATCGCCTGGACGACTTCCTGACGCGGCGCGAACACGACCTGACGCAGTGTAGCGGCCGCCTGCGGGGCTTCCGCGATCTCCACCGGCGCCGCATCCTGGACGGCCGCCGCATCGCCGCTCTCCGCCGCGGTCGGCGCGAACATCTGTTCGGGCGTAGCGGCAGCGAGCGCCTGGCGTTCCGGCGCCGCATCGGGCGCAAGCGCCAGCCGTTCGGGCTGGCCGCGATCGAGCACGGCCTTCACACCCAGCAGCGTCGCGACCTGATCCCAGCTGTTGCGGGGTTGCGTGAAGCTTGCCCAAGTCGAAAGCCGGCGATCCAGTTCGTCCGCGGGAATATCCTGCGCGGCGATGACGCGCGCACGCGACCAGTCTCCGCCGAGCGCATAGGCGAGCGCAAGATTCTGGCGGGTCTTGCCGGAAGCGCCCTCGGCGCGCGCAGCCGGTTCCAGCAGTTCGACCGCACCGTGGATGTCGCCGGCAAGCGCCAGCGCCAGCCCACGATCCGCGACGGGCACGTTCGCGGCCGTCTTGTCCAGCGTGTCCCGCGCGATATCGGGCCGGCCGAGCGCGATCTGCGCCAGCGCAAGGCTCAGTCCGGCACGGTCGTTGCCGGGATCGAGCCGCAGCGTATCCAGGAACGCCGTCTCCGCCGAGACGAAACGCCCGCCGGCCAGATAGGCCTGGCCGAGCAGCATGCGATAGGATGCCTGACGCGGCTGCGCGGCGACAGCAGCTTCGGCCGAAGCGATCGCGGCTACGGAATCATTCGCCTTCAGCGCCTTTTCCGCCTTCGCCGCAGCCGACGACGCCGATCTTGCCGAACCGCCGGCATCCGAAGCCGATGCGATCGCGGACTGTTTCGCCGCCGGATTGCAGCCGACCAGCGTGGCGCCCAGCACCACCGCCGAACCGGCCAGTTTGAGGACGAGAATCTTGTTCATCCCAATAACCCCCATTTGCCTCAGCGGGTCGATCCCGGCACCTTGCGGGCCAGTTCGTCGATGTCCGGCAGGCTGGCGAGATAACGATCGAGCGCCTCGGTCACGATCGACTGCGCGGATTCGCGGCCGATCGCGCATGCCAGGCGCAGTTTCAGGTGCCGCTCCGGATCCAGTCGCAGCGTGAAGGCAGCCTTGCCCTTGCGGCTCTTGGCCGCCTTGTGCGCGCGCTTGATCGCGACGATCGGCACCTTGCGGGCAACCGGTGCGACGACCGGGAGTTCAGGCGCTGCCGGCGCGGGCTCCACCGCAGCTTCCTCATAGGCCGGTTCATCATAAGCCTGTTCGGCTTCCTCGAAACTGAAATCGGGCTGCGCGGTTGCCTTGCCGATCGGCGCGAGGATTTCGGGCGCATGGAAATTCTGCGGAACCAGGTTCAGTTCCTCGGCGAGTTCCTCGCGCTGGAGCACCACCGGCGGAAGCTCGTGAACCGGTTCGGGATGCACGTCCTGATGGATCGGAACGGGATGGCGCACATCATGCCCCATATCGTTCCAGCCGAGATCGTCATGCCCGTTGAAGGGATTGCCGAAGCTGCCGAACCCCTGGGGGCGCATGGCGGGCTTGGCCTGTCCCTTGCGCGCCAGAAGGCTGGAGGACAGCGATGCGAGCGGTTTCGGTTCGCCCATGATGCCTTCCCCCTTACTGGCCGACGACGCGGCGGCCGAAACCACCTGCGGGACGAGGAGAATTATAAGGCTGGCCGAGCGACGGCGCACTGAACACGGTGCGGCGGAAATTCTTCTCGAGCCGGTCGGACACATAGGTCCAGAGTTCGGCCACCTCATTGGCGGAACGGCTCTTGGGATCGACTTCCATCACGGTGCGACCATCGATCATCGATGCCGCGAAATCGGTGCGGTGATGCAGCGTCACCGGCGCAACCGTGCCGTGCTGCGACAGCGCGACGGCGGCCTCGTAAGTGATCTTGGCCTTGGGCGTCGCGCCATTGACCACGAAGATCAGCGGCTTGCCCGCGCGTTCGCACAGGTCGACGGTGGCGCCCACGGCGCGCAGGTCGTGCGGGCTCGGGCGCGTCGGCACCACGATCAGTTCGGCGACGGCGATCACGCTCTGGATCGCCATGGTGATGGCGGGCGGCGTATCGATCACCGCCAGGCGGAACCCCTGCTGGCGCAGAACTTCGAGGTCCGACGCGAGCCGTGCGACGGTGGTCTGCGCGAAAGCGGGATATTCCTCTTCGCGCTCGTTCCACCAGTCGGCGAGCGACCCCTGCGGATCGATATCGATGAGCACGACCGGGCCGGCGCCGGCGCGTTGCGCCTGCACGGCGAGGTGACCGGACAAGGTGGTCTTGCCGGATCCTCCCTTCTGCGATGCAAGTGCCAGAACGCGCATAGATTCCCCTCGGCTCGAATTCCCGGATGGGGCAATCGCACGGCGCGGGCTAAAATCTGGTTAATGGGCTGAAAGCCCTACGCACCGCGCGTTCAGGGTCAGGACATGCTGAATTTTCTGCTAATAACCGCTTAGGAAATTGTGCTTACAATGATCCACCGTCACGATTTTCAGGGATTCGAACATGCGGTTGGTGGGGATGATGGGATTGGGCTTGGCGCTGGCGAGCCTGACGGCGCCGGCACTGGCCGACGTCAAGGCCGGCGTCGACGCCTGGCAACGCGGAGATTATGCCGCAGCGATCAAGGAATGGCGGCCGGCCGCGATCGCCGGCGATCCCGATGCCCAGTTCAACCTGGCGCAGGCCTATAAACTCGGCCGCGGCCTTCCCGTCGATCTGAAACAGGCGGAAAGCTGGTACCAGAAGGCTGCGGCGCAGGGCCATATCCAGGCCGCCGACAATTACGGGCTGATCCTGTTCCAGAACGGCAACCGCAAGGAGGCGCTGCCCTGGATCCAGAAATCGGCGGATCGCGGCGAGCCCAGGGCGCAATATGTGCTGGGCACCGCACTGTTCAACGGCGACCTGACCGAGAAGGACTGGATCCGCGCCTATGCGCTGATGACGCGGGCATCGTCCGCCGGACTGCCCCAGGCATCGACCACGCTCGCACAGATGGACCAGTATATTCCGCTCGATCAGCGGCAGAAGGGCACCGCCCTCGCCCGCGATCTCGAATTGAAGGCCGCCCGGCCGCAAAGCGCTGCGATCGCGGCGGCCGAACTGCCGCCGTCACAGCCGGCGATGAAGGGGCCGGGCACCAGCTATCCGCCGCCGGGCCAGCCCGCGCCGGCCCCGGTGACACGCCCGGCAGCGCCGCCGCCCGCCCGCACGCAGGCCGCGGCCACACCCGCGGCGCCGAAGCCGATGGCCACCGTGGCGACACCCGCCCGCAGCGGCCCCTGGCGCATCCAGCTTGGCGCGTTCAGCGAACCCGGCCGGGCCAAGGCGCTGTGGAGTTCGCTCGAACGCAATGTCTCGGGCCTTGGCGGCCTCCAGCCCTTCATGGTGAAAGCCGGCGCGATCACCAAGCTGCAGGCGGGGCCGTTCCAGACCAAGGCGCAGGCGGAAAGCCAGTGCGCTGCCGTCAAACGCAGTGGTCAGGCCTGCCTGGCGGTCAAGGCTTAGGAACGACCGACATTCAGCCCATATCGGCCTGCAAATGGCGGCTTCCCGCGCTTCCGGTGCTCACGTACCGCAAGTACGCTGCGCTCCGGGTCACGAGAAACCACCATTTTCGACTCGATCTGAACTGAATGTCGGTTGGTCCTAAGGCTCGGCACATCCTGTCGTTCTGGCTTGCGCCGAAGCGACAGAAGTCTTCAAAGCCCGATCAATTCACCCAGTCCCGGCGCGCGATGCCTTGCGCATAAAGCAGCGCGGTCAGGTCGCCGTGCATCACCCGCGCATCGGCGGCGGCGGCGGCCTTTTCCTTGGCGTGATAGGCGATGCCCAGCCCGGCCGCCTCGATCATCGGGATATCGTTCGCGCCGTCGCCGACCGCGAGCGTCCGTTCGAGCGGAACGCCATGTTCGGCCATCGCGGCCAGCAGCGCTTCTCGCTTCGCTTCCGCGCCGACGATCGGACGGCCGACCGTACCGTCGAGCTTGCCGTCCGCCATGCCCAGCCGGTTCGAGATCGCGCGGTCGAAGCCGATCGCCGCCGCCACCGGATCCGCGAAATGGGTGAAGCCGCCCGAGACCAGCACCGCCGCCCCGCCCCGCGCGCGCATCGTGCGCACCAGCGCCTCGGCACCCGGCATGAGCCGAACGCGCTCACGATAACAGGTCTCGAGTATCGAGACGTCCATGCCCTTGAGCAGCGCGACACGCGCATCGAGCGCCGCCTCGAAATCGAGCTCGCCCTGCATCGCCCGCTCGGTCACCGCCGAAATCTCGGCGCGCAACCCCGCATAATCGGCGAGTTCGTCGATGCATTCGACGGTGATCATCGTCGAATCCATATCGGAGACGATCAGCGCCTTTTCGCGCGCGGCTTCGCGCTGGACGATCGCATCGGCGCGGGCGACCTGCCCTTCCGCCGCACGCCGCGCCGCCGCCGGATCGCCGGTGAAGCGCAGATCGAACGCCATGCCTTCGTCGATCCAGCGCCCCTCACCGGGCGCGCAGCCCACGGCGCGGAGCCGATCGGCGGCATCGCTGGTGTCGCCTGCGGAAAGACCGTCGGCTATCAATGTAAGGATGAACAAGACTCGGCTCCCGCGCCCAAAACCGGTCGCGCTCATTGCAGGCCCGACCGCTAGCGGCAAGTCGGCATTGGCGGTCCGCCTCGGCCATTTGCACCCTTCGGTGGTGATCAACGCCGATTCGATGCAGGTATATCGCGACCTGCGCATCCTGAGCGCGCGCCCGGACGCGCACGAGATGGAGGACGTTCCCCATCGGCTGTTCGGCCATATCGATGGAGCGGAAGCCTGTTCGGCGGCGCGATGGGCGGAAGATGCGCGCATCGAGATCGATCGTGCGCACGCGGCAGGCCTGTTGCCGATCGTCACCGGCGGAACCGGGCTTTATCTGCGGACCCTGCTCGACGGCATCGCCCCGGTGCCGGACATCGATCCCGATATCCGCGCCCGGGTGCGCGCGCTTCCCGTTGCCGAGGCTCACGCGGCGCTGGCGATCGAGGACCCGGATGCCGCTGCTCGCCTCTCTCCGGCCGACAGCAGCCGCATCGCCCGCGCATTGGAAACCGTCCGCTCGACCGGCCGGCCGCTCGCACACTGGCAGGCATCGCTGAGCGGCGGGATCGGCGACCGGATCCGATTGCTGCCGGTGGTGCTGCTTCCCCCGCGCGACTGGCTGTTCGACCGGATCGATCGCCGGTTCGACGCGATGATCGAACACGGCGCCATCGGGGAAGTCGAAACGCTGCTGGCGCGCGGCCTCGATCCCGCCTTGCCGGTGATGCGCGCGATCGGCGTGCCCGAGATCGCCGCCTGGCTGCGCGGCTCCGGCGATCGGGCCATGATGGCGGAACGCGGCCGCATCGCCACGCGACAATATGGAAAACGCCAGTATACTTGGTTTTCGCGCCAGCCGCCGGCCGATTGGGAGCGATTCGACGCGCAACCAGACAACAAAATGATCGATCAAATAGCAATTAAGTTACGCAACTATGCGTTGACAGATTAATTTCTTGCCTCTAGCCAGCCCGCCTTGCCTTCGCTGCGCTGCGGCGCAACGAGGTGCGTCAAACGGAGACGAAGGATGACTGCGGAAAAGTCCGGTGCGGATATATTGGTCGAGGCACTCAGCGATCTGGGTGTCGAGGTCGTATTCGGCTATCCGGGTGGCGCCGTCCTTCCGATCTACGACGCGATTTTCAAGCAGAAGCGCATCAAGCACATCCTGGTCCGGCACGAGCAGGCGGCGACGCACGCAGCGGAGGGCTATGCACGCTCGACCGGCAAGCCCGGCGTCGTGCTGGTGACCTCCGGCCCCGGCGCGACCAATGCCGTCACCGGCATCACCGACGCGCTGATGGATTCGATCCCGATGGTCGTCATCACCGGCCAGGTGGCGACGCATCTGATCGGCAGCGACGCGTTCCAGGAAGCCGATACGATCGGCATCACCCGCCACTGCACCAAGCATAATTATCTGGTGAAGTCGCCCGAGCGACTGGGCGAGGTGATCCACGAGGCCTTCCATATCGCGACTTCGGGCCGTCCCGGCCCGGTGGTGATCGACATCCCCAAGGACGTGCAGGTCGCCACCGCGAAATATCGCAAGCCGGCCGCGATCCAGCACAAGACCTATCGTCCCGCGCTGAAGGCCGAACAGTCGCTGATCGAGGCGGCGGTAGAGATGCTGGCGGCGGCGGAGCGGCCGATCTTCTACACCGGCGGCGGCGTCATCAATTCCGGCCCGGCGGCGGCACAACTGCTGCGCGAACTGGCGAAGATCACGGGCGCGCCCGTCACCTCGACCCTGATGGGCCTGGGCGCCTTCCCCGCCTCGTCCGATCAGTGGCTGGGCATGCTGGGCATGCACGGCACTTATGAAGCCAATTTCGCGATGAACCAGGCGGACCTGATCATCGCGCTCGGCAGCCGTTTCGACGATCGCGTGACCGGCCGGCTCGACGCCTTCGCGCCGCATGCCAAGAAGATCCACATCGATATCGACCGGTCCTCGGTCAACAAGACCGTGGCCGTCGACCTGCCGATCATCGCCGATGTCGGCCGCGCGATGGAGGACATGATCCGCGTGTGGAAAGCGCGCCAGCACCGCAAGAACGACCTGTCGGCCTGGTGGTCGCGGATCGAGGGCTGGCGCGCGAAGAAGTGCCTGGACTTCCCGGCCTCGGCCAAGGAAATCATGCCGCAACAGGCGATCCGCAGCCTTTGGGAAGCGACGAAACACGTCAATCCGATCATCACCACCGAAGTCGGCCAGCATCAGATGTGGGCGGCGCAGCATTTCCATTTCGAGCAGCCCAACAAGTGGCTGACCTCGGGCGGGCTGGGCACGATGGGCTATGGCCTGCCCGCCGCGATCGGCGCGCAGCTCGGCAATCCCAATGCGCTGGTGATCGATATCGCGGGCGAAGCCTCGATCCAGATGAACATCCAGGAACTGGGCACGGCGACGCAATATCGCCTGCCGGTGAAGCTGTTCATCCTGAACAACGAATATATGGGCATGGTGCGCCAGTGGCAGCAGCTCACCTATTCCAGCCGCTATTCGGAAAGCTATTCGGATGCGCTGCCCGATTTCGTGAAGCTCGCCGAAGCCTATGGCTGGACGGGCATCCGTATCGAAGGACAGCAGGAACTTGAGCCGGGCATTCGCCAGATGCTCGACACGCCCGGCCCCGTGCTGGTCGATTGCCGTGTCGCGAAACTGGCCAATTGTTTCCCGATGATCCCTTCGGGCGCATCGCATACCGAAATGATCCTCCAGTCCGACGATGTTTCGGGCGAAATGGACGACGAGGCGAAGGCGCTGGTCTGATGCATATCAAGGAAGAAAAGAAAGAGCGGCACACGCTGGCCGTGATCGTGGACAACGAGGCAGGCGTGCTGGCACGCATCGCCGGCCTGTTCACCGCGCGCGGCTATAATATCGAGAGCCTGACGGTGACCGATATCAGCGACGACGACCTGATCAGCCGCATCACCATCGTCACGTCCGCCTCGGCGCCCGTGATGGACCAGATCATCGCGCAGCTCGAACGGCTGGTGCCCGTGCACAAGGTGGTCGACCTCACCATACTCGGCCCGCATGTCGAGCGCGAACTGGCGCTGGTGAAGGTGGCCGGCACCGGCGATCACCGGATCGAGGCGCTGCGCCTGGCCGAAGTCTATCGCGCCCGCGTCGTCGATGCGACGATCAGCAGCTTCGTCTTCGAGGTGACCGGCACGAGCGACAAGATCGACAAGTTCGTCGAGCTGATGGGCGAAGTCGGCCTGGTCGAGGTCGCCCGCACCGGCATCGTCGCCATTTCCAGAGGGAAAGAGGCGGCCTGAGTTTCCGAATGTCCGGTCTCAACCGATGGGAGAGGCCCTTTAATCTCAACACCGTTCGTCCTTGGCGCAGTCCGGGGACGCCTGACTAGGGGAAGAAGAATGCGCGTTTATTACGATCGCGACGCCGATCCGAAGCTGATCGCCACCAAGAAGATCGCCATTGTCGGCTATGGCAGCCAGGGCCACGCCCATGCGCAGAACCTGCGCGATTCGGGCGTGCAGGAAGTCGCGATCGCGCTCCGCCCGGGTTCGGCCACCGCCAAGAAGGCCGAAGGCGCCGGCTTCAAGGTGATGTCGAACGCCGAGGCCGCCGCCTGGGCCGATATCGTCATGGTCCTCGCGCCCGACGAGCATCAGGCCGCGATCTATGCCGACGATCTCCACGCCAATATGCGCCAGGGCGCGGCGCTCGCCTTCGCGCACGGCCTGAACGTCCATTTCAACCTGATCGAACCCCGCGAGGATCTGGACGTGATCATGATCGCGCCCAAGGGCCCCGGCCACACCGTGCGGTCCGAATATGTCCGCGGCGGCGGCGTGCCCTGCCTGATCGCGGTCGCGCAGGACAAGAGCGGCAACGCCCATGACATCGCGCTCGCCTATGCCTCCGGCGTCGGCGGCGGCCGTTCGGGCATCATCGAGACCAATTTCCGCGAGGAATGCGAAACCGACCTGTTCGGCGAGCAGGCCGTGCTCTGCGGCGGCCTGACCCACCTGATCCAGGCGGGTTTCGAAACGCTGGTCGAAGCGGGCTACGCGCCCGAAATGGCCTATTTCGAGTGCCTCCACGAAGTGAAGCTGATCGTCGACCTGATGTATGAAGGCGGCATCGCCAACATGCGCTACTCGATCTCGAACACCGCCGAATATGGCGACATCACCACCGGCCCGCGCATCATCACCGACGAGACCAAGGCCGAGATGAAGCGCGTCCTGGCGGACATCCAGGGCGGCCGTTTCGTCAAGAATTTCGTGCTCGACAACCGCGCCGGCCAGCCCGAACTGAAGGCGGCGCGCAAGCAGGCCGCGGCGCATCCGATCGAGCAGGTCGGCGCGGAACTGCGCGCGATGATGCCTTGGATCGGCGCCAACAAGCTGGTCGACAAGGAAAAGAACTGAGGAATCCGCGCGTCCCGGCAAAGCCGGAGGCGCGCACCTCATGACATGAAAACGGCGGCGGGTGCCTGCATCCGCCGCCGTTTTCATGTCCACTGGTCGGCTTCATCGCTGGTGAAACGCAGCGATTGCAGTCACTTCGCACTTCTGGATTGCTTCGCCGCCTCACCCCTCGCAATGACGGCCGCGTGATGACGGATGGGAGCGCGATCATTTCGGTATTTGCCACACATCAGGCGCAACTCGACGCACTGAAAGCGGCGGATCGCCTGCGCGCGCTTCGCCCCCGCGACGGGCTCGACTTCTCGTCCAACGACTATCTGGGCCTCGCGGATTCGGACGCGCTGCGCACCGCGCTGGCGGACGGCATCGCGCTGGGCCTGCCCATGGGTTCGGGCGGATCGCGTCTGCTGCGCGGCAATCACGAAGCGCATGAAGCGCTCGAAGCCGAGGCCGCCCGCCATTATCGCAGCGAAGCGGCATTGTTCCTCTCGACGGGTTTCGCAGCCAATGCCGGGCTGTTCGCGACCTTGCCGCAGCGCGGCGACCTGGTGGTCCACGACGCATTGATCCATGCCAGCGCGCATGACGGCATGCGCATCGGCCGCGCCGAGCGCGTCACCGCCGCGCACAATGACGCCTCCGCATTCGAGGATGCGATCTCGGCCTGGCGCGCCGCTGGCGGCATCGGACGCGTCTGGATCGCGGTGGAAAGCCTTTACAGCATGGACGGCGATCGCGCGCCGCTCGCCGAGCTCGCGGCCATCGCCAGGGCGCATGACGCCATCCTCGTCGTCGACGAGGCGCATGCGACCGGCGTTTTCGGCGCCGATGGACGCGGCCTCGCCGACGATCTCGGTCTTGGCGAGCAGCTGATAACCCTGCACACCTGCGGCAAGGCGCTGGGCTGCGAAGGCGCGCTCATCTGCGCGCCGCGCACCGTGATCGATTTCCTGATCAATCGCGGACGGCCCTTCATCTTCTCGACCGCGCCCTCGCCGCTCGTCGCGCATTGCGTCCGCCATGCGATCGGCATCGCCGCCGCCGATCCGGACCGGCGGACGAGGCTCGCCCGGCTGGTCGATCATGCCGCAAAGCGCCTCGCCCCGCTCGGCATTCCGGCCACCGGATCGCAGATCGTGCCCGTCCTGATCGGCGAGGACGATCGAACGATGGCGATGGCGGCGATGCTTCAGCAACGTGGCTTCGACATTCGCGGCATCCGCCCGCCCACCGTGCCCGAAGGCACCGCGCGCCTTCGCCTTTCGCTGACGCTCAACGTGACCGAGGCGGATGTCGATGCGATGGCGGACGCCCTTGCCGAAGCGATGGCGCCGGTTCCGGCATGATCGCGCGGTTCGTCATCACCGGTACCGACACCGGCATCGGCAAGACCGTCTTCGCGGCGGCGCTCGTCCAGGCGCTTGGCGCAACCTATTGGAAACCGGTTCAGGCGGGACTGGACGAGGAAACCGATAGCGAGACGGTCGAGCGCCTCACAAATCCTCCCCGCTTCGGGGAGGGGGACCAGCCGCAGGCTGGTGGAGGGGACGCCGCGCCAGCGGCGCATTCACCCCCGGATCACCATCCGGCATCGCAATCCCCTCCACCGCCCTTCGGGCGGTCCCCCTCCCCGTTCCGGGGAGGATCTGTTCTTCCCGAAGCCTATCGGCTGAACACGCCAGCCTCGCCCCATCTCGCCGCAGAATTGGACGGCGTAGCCATCGATATCGGCACACTCATGCCGCCTGAAACAAACGGCCCGCTCGTCATCGAAGGCGCTGGCGGCGCGCTCGTCCCCGTGACGCGCGACACCGTGTTCGCCGACATCTTTGCGCGCTGGGCATTGCCCGTCATCGTCTGTGCCCGCACCGGCCTGGGCACGATCAATCACAGCCTGCTGACGATCGAGGCGCTGCGCGGGCGCGGGGTGCCGATCCATGGTATCGCGTTCATCGGCGATCCCATGCCCGACAGCGAAGCCATCATTCCCGCGCTTTCGGGAATTCGCCGGCTGGGCCGGCTCCCCCGGATAGATCCGTTGACCCCCGAAACACTTGCCGCCGCCTTTGCCGCAAATTTCGACAGGCAAGATTTCCGATGACCGGTTCGCCCGTCTGGCACCCCTTCACCCAGCATGGCCTGAGCGAACCCATCCCGCTGATCACGCGCGCGGACGGCGCCGCGATCTTCGATGCGGACGGCACGCGCTGGATCGACGCCATCTCGTCCTGGTGGGTCGTCACCCACGGCCATTGCCATCCGCGCATCATCGCCGCGATCCGCGCGCAGGCCGAACGGCTCGATCAGCTCATCTTCGCGGGCTGGACGCACGAGCCCGCCGAAACGCTGGCGCGAGAACTCGTCGCGATCACGCCCGAACCGCTGACCCGCGTCTTCTTCTCGGACAGCGGATCGACCAGCGTCGAGGTCGCGCTCAAGATGGCGCTCGGCTATTGGGCCAATATCGGCGCGCCGCGTCACCGCATCCTGGTGATGGAACACAGCTATCACGGCGATACGATCGGCGCGATGTCGGTCGGCGCGCGCGGCGTGTTCAACCGCGCCTATGCGCCGCTGCTGTTCGATGTCGGCACCATCCCCTTCCCCGCGCCCGGCAAGGAACAGGCGACGCTCGACGCGCTCGAAGCCGCGTGCAGGGAACACCCCGCCGCCTTCATCGTCGAACCGCTGATCCTGGGCGCCGGCGGGATGCTGATCTATCCGCCGCATATACTCGCCGAGATGCGCGCGATCTGCGCGGCGCATGACGTGCTGTTCATCGCCGACGAGGTGATGACGGGCTGGGGCCGGACCGGCACGATGTTCGCCTGCGATCAGGCCGCCGTCGCGCCCGATATCATGTGCCTGTCCAAGGGCTTGACCGGCGGATCGATCCCGCTGGCCGTCACGCTTTGCGCGGAACCGATCTTCGCCGCGCATTTCTCCGAGGATCGCGGCAAGACTTTCTATCATAGCAGTTCCTATACCGCGAACCCGATCGCCTGCGCCGCCGCCAACGCCAATCTCGCCATCTGGCGCGAGGAACCCGTGCAGGCACGCATCGATGCGCTCTCCGCGATGCAGGCGGATCATCTCGCACGCCTCTCCGGTCATGCACGCCTGACCAACATGCGCCGGCTCGGCACCATCGCGGCGATGGACGTCCGGGTTTCCGATCATGGCTATCTGTCGGATCTGGCGCCACGGCTCGCCGCCGGTTTCCGCGAACGCGGCGTGCTGCTCCGTCCGCTCGGCAACACCATCTATGTGATGCCCCCCTATTGCGTCGCACCCGCCGATCTCGACCAGATCCATGGCGCGATCGGCGAGGTTCTGGAGACGATCTGACGAAAACGGATCGTTTCGCGCTTTCGGGTGGAACTTCGCGCGGCTTTGCCCGATTGTCCGTTTCGAACAGTCAATGAACGGAGCCCCATTCCGATGCGCAAACTCCTGATCGCGACCGGCCTCGCAGTCATCGCCGCCGTCGCCGTACCCGTCATCGCCCAGATGCCGACCAGCCCGCCGGGCAGCAAGGACCGGAGCAAGGTCGTCGCCGGCACCTATACGGCAGACCCCGGCCACAGCCTGATCGCCTGGGAAGTCAATCATTTCGGCTTCAGCCCCTATCACGGCCTGATCACCGGGGTCAGCGGCACACTGAGTATCGATCCCGCCAATCTCGCGGCCTCGGCGGTCGACGTGACCATCCCGATCAAGGGTACGGCGCCCTATTCGGGTGTCGCCAGCGGCAACGCGCAGCTCGACGCACATCTGCTCAAGGCCGATTTCTTCGACGCCGAGAAATTCCCGACCGCCAGCTTCAAATCGACGCGCGTGATTCTGGACGATGATGGCGACGAAGCCAAGATCGAGGGCAATCTCACCATTCGCGGCGTGACCAGGCCCGTCGTGCTCGATGCCGAATTCGTCGGCGCGGGCATCAACCCCTTCGTCAAGAAACAGACCGTGGGATTCAAGGCCGAAACCACGATCAAGCGCAGCGATTTCGGCATCAGCTACGGCATCCCGCTCGTCACCGACGCGGTGAAGATCGACATCGCGGCGGCCTTCGAAAAATGATCCCGGAAAACCCGCCCGGAGCGATCCGGGCGGGTTTTCGCTGGACACGCGGCCGGTTCCGCGTCATTGAGCCGGACATGTCAGCGCATCGCGCCCTGCTTCTTCTTCGACTTACGCGCCCTTAGGCGCGACGTTTTCGTGCGGCCTGCGGGCTGCCGCGACCGCCTAAGGGCAAATTACCGGAAAACGACAGTCCACCCGCTCCCATGAGCGGATGAAGAAGAAAGCACAGCCATGTTACGCGATCCCTCGACCAAATATCGCCCCTTCCCCCAGATCGACCTGCCCAACCGCCAATGGCCGTCGCGAACGATCACCCAAGCGCCGCGCTGGCTGTCGACCGACATGCGCGACGGCAACCAGGCTCTGATCGACCCGATGGACGGCGAGAAGAAGACGCGCTTCTTCGATCTGCTCGTGAAAGTGGGTTTGAAGGAGATCGAGGTCGGCTTCCCCTCGGCCGGCGCAACCGAGTTCGATTTCATCTCCGGCCTTGTCCGGAACGGACGGATTCCCGACGACGTCGTCGTCCAGGTGCTCACCCAGTCGCGCCGCGACCTCATCGAAACCAGCTTCCAGAGCCTGAAGGGCGCGCGCCAGGCGATCGTCCATCTCTACAACGCCGTCTCGCCCGCATGGCGCAAGATCGTCTTCGGCATGACGCGCGACGAAGTGCGCGAGATCGCGATCACCGGCGCGAAGATCCTGCGCGACGAGGCCGCCAAGCAGCCCGATACCGACTGGATCTTCGAATATAGCCCCGAAACCTTCTCGACCGCTGAAATCGATTTCAGCGTCGAGGTGTGCGCGGCGGTGATGGATATCCTGAAGCCCACGCCCGAAAAACCGATCATCTTCAACCTGCCCGCCACCGTCGAGTGCGCGACGCCCAACATCTATGCCGATCAGATCGAATATTTCTGCCGCGCCATCCCCAATCGCGACAGCGTGGTGGTGAGCCTGCACACGCATAACGATCGCGGCACCGGCGTCGCGGCGACCGAACTCGGGCTGATGGCCGGCGCCGACCGTGTCGAAGGCTGCCTGTTCGGAAACGGCGAGCGCACCGGCAATGTCGATCTCGTCACCGTCGCGCTCAACATGTACACGCAGGGCGTCGATCCCGGCCTCGATTTCTCGGATATCGACGAGGTCATCAAGACCGTCGAATATTGCAACGCGATCCCCGTGCATCCACGCCATCCCTATGCCGGCGATCTCGTCTTCACCGCCTTTTCGGGAAGCCACCAGGACGCGATCAAGAAGGGCTTCGCGGCACAGGACGCGCGCAACGACGACTATTGGGAAGTCCCCTATCTGCCGATCGATCCCGCCGATCTCGGCCGCAGCTATGAAGCGGTGATCCGCGTCAATTCGCAATCGGGCAAGGGCGGCGTCGCCTGGGTGCTCGAACAGGACAAGGGGCTGAAGCTGCCCAAGCGCCTCCAGGCCGATTTCAGCCGCCACGTCCAGGCGATGGCGGACGAGACCAGTCGCGAGCTCAACGCCGCCGATATCTGGGAGTCGTTCCGCAGCGCCTATCGCCTCGAAGGGCCTCACCGCTTCACGCTGGAAGCCTATGACGAAACCCGCGCGCCCAATGGCGACCGTATCTTCGCCGGCCATATCGGCATCGACGGCGAAAGCCGATCGGTCAGCGGGCGCGGCAACGGCCTGATCTCCAGCGTCGTCGCGGCGCTGCGCGACCAGTGCGGCGTCGAGTTCGACATCGCGGACTATAGCGAGCACGCGATCGGCACGGGCGCCACCGTTCAGGCGGCCGCCTATGTCGAATGCCGCACGCCCGACGGCCGCACCGTCTGGGGCGTGGGCATCGACGAGGATGTGGCGACCGCCAGCGTGCGCGCCGTTCTCGGGGCCGCCAACGGGCTCTGATACCGGGTCTCGATGAGCATGCCTCGTCGAGTTCCGGTATCAACCCCGCACAGCGTTTGAGCGAACCGATCGAGGATGCGTCAGCATCTTCGAGATCGGATATGACACGAACGGACATGCCGGGCGCCGCACTGACGGCGTCCCGGCATGGTCGGTGCAGCGATCAGTCCCGCCGCTCGAATGCGATCGCCTTCATCCGCGACGCGCTGAGCCCGAAGCCGCTGATACGGCCGGATGCGTCCCGCTTGAACGTGAGAAATCCGAGCGGTCCCTCGAACGTGTCGTTCATTGCCGGACTGAGCGGCCCGGCGAGATCCGCATAGGCATAACGGATGCTGCGGAAGGCGAGCTTGCCCTCCTCCAGCGTCAGGGTCAGCGTCGCATCCAGTTCCGGGCTGTAATAATTGCCGGCATAGGCACGAAGCGCATCGGGCGCGAGCGTGATCGGCTCGAAGCGGTTCGCCTTTTGCGGCGGTTCGCCACCGATGCTGAAACCGAATCCGGTCGCGCGCTTTCCTGCCGGTTCGAACGACAGCGTCGCGGGAAAGCCCTTGACGGAAAACCGCCCGGGGCCGTCGGAAACGAGCGGCAGCATCCGCCCCGACATGTCGAGCACCACGCCGCCATCCTTCTCCGCGATCCGATAGACGGTGTCGGTCGTGGCGTCGAAATAGCTGCCGACATAAGGGGCGGCATCGACGGGCTTTGCCGCGGCATCCTTGCCCACGCTCTTGCTCGTCCCCGCCTTGCCGGGCTTGTTCTCGGTCGTCAGCACATCGGCCAGCACGACATCGGCGACCCCGTGCGACAGTGCGTTGGGTGACGCGGAATCGGAATTGCAGAAGACCGCGATCGCGACGCGCTGCTTGGGAAAACGCTCGAACATCGCGCGATAGCCCTGCCATGCGCCGCCATGGCCGATATAGGCCTGGCCGCGATAGGTGCCGCCGCTCAGGCCGCGTGCATAGCCGATGGGTTTGCCGTCATCCAGCGCGCCCGGCGTCTGCAGCGCATCGACCATCGCCGCGCCGCCCACCTTGGGATCGAGGAAATTGCCCTCCCAGTGCAGCATGTCATCGACAGACACCTGCACCGCGCCATCACCGAGCTGTTCCCAGTTGGAGAGATGGTTGACGAAACCGCCCTTGCCGTCGGGCGCATAGCCCAGCGCGCGATTGGGGATCAGCATCGCGTGATTGTCGCGGATCAGCGTGTGGCTCATGCCCAGCGGCGCGAAGATGCGTTCGCGCGCGAACGCCGCGAGATTCTTGCCGCTGACACGCTGCACGATCACCGAGAGCAGGAAATAGCCGGTGTTGGAATATTCGTAGCGCGACCCCGTGGGGAAATTGAGCGCGCGCTGGCGCGACAGCAGCGACAGAACCTGTGCGTCGCCCGTCACATCCTCGAGCGAGAAACCGGCAAGCACCAGCAGTCCGATATAGTCGCGCAGGCCGCTGGTATGATGGATCAGATGATCGATCGTGATCGTCTTCCCGAAATCGGGCAATTCAGGCACATATTTGCGGGCATCGTCGGTCAGCTTCAGCTTGCCGTCGGCCTGGAGCAGCAGGATCGACGCGGCCGCGAACTGCTTGGAGGTCGATCCGATGTCGAAAACGCTCGCCGGCGTGATCGGCACGCCGCGCTCGATATCGGCCATGCCATAGCCCTTGGCATAGAGCATGCGCCCGTCGCGCATCACGCCCGCCGCGCAACCGGCCGAATTCGGCTTCGCATATTCGGCGAACACCGCATCGATCTTCGCGGTCTGGTCGGCGCTGAGTTCGGTGCTCTGCGCCATGGCCGGCAACGCCAGCGCACAACTCAACATCACGGCCACCGTACCTGAGGCTGCATGCTGGATGGCCGGCCGCGCGGCACGAGATCTGATCAACATTCCACTCTCCCTGGTACCGCCTTCGGCACGATCGGCCGTTTCGGCTGACACGGATGCTACTCCGTACAGACGGCACATGGAAGATCATTTTATAACATTCATGCGACAGTGAACAATTTCTACCTTTTCACGCGCCCATCCTCATCGGAGCGGCGACCTCGACAGGTCGCACGAAAATCTCCCTGGACGGCCGCCCAGGGAGACATATGTTCCTGATCCGAAAATCCCGGCGCGCCGCAGCGCAGCCCGTCCGCTACGGCAGAAGCGCCATGACGCCGATCCTGTCCTTCGGCGCATTGACGATCTGGATGCCGTAGCGGCCTGGCGCCAGCTCGAAATCCACGATCTTGCGAATGCCCGAACATTTGGGTCCATGGCCATGGCCGGTCGACGACACAGCCGCACCGTCCTTCACAAGATCGATCCACGCCCCCTGATCGAGCGCGATCCGAACCTTGCCGGCTGTCTCGACATTGAACCAGGCGACGCCGACATACATGCCCGTCACCGCCTCCTTGCCCGGCGCGGCGGCCAGTTTCAGGCTGCCGGCCGGCGCCAGCACCATCTCGCTGCGCGTGCCGGGCTCGAGATCGCCCGTCATCGCCGTGCTCGCCGACCAGCCTGCCCATTCGACCGGCACCGGTTCGCATCCCTCCTGCGCCGCGACGGGTGCCGACAGAGCGATCAGCGCGAGCGCGAACAGGCGAAAAACCTTCATCTCACTTCCTTCCGAACAGCTTTTCGATATCGCCATGCGCCAGCTTCACCCAGGTCGGGCGGCCATGATTGCACTGGCCCGAATGCGGCGTCACTTCCATCTCGCGCAGCAGCGCATTCATTTCGGCGACCGAAAGCACACGCCCCGCACGGACCGAGCCGTGGCATGCCATCGTCGCCGCGACATGGTCGAGCCGCTCCTTGAGCGACAGCGCTTCATCATAGGCCGCGAGTTCGTCGGCCAGATCGGTGACGAGCCCGGTGACGTCACCCGCGCCGAGCATCGCGGGCGTGGCGCGAACCAACATCGCGGCGGGGCCGAAGCGCTCGAGCTCCAGCCCGAACTCGGCGAGTTCGGCCGCACGCGCCTCCAGCCGATCGCAGGCATTCTCGTCGAGTTCGACGACTTCGGGCAGTAGCAGCGCCTGCCGCGCCACGCCGCCGTCCGCCACCGCACGCCGCATCCGTTCGAGCACCAGCCGCTCATGCGCGGCATGCTGGTCGACGATAACGAGGCCGTCCTCGGCTTCGGCGACGATATAGGTCTTCGCCACCTGCCCGCGCGCGACGCCGAGCGGGTGGCTGACCGTTTCGGGCGGCGGCGCATAGGCGGGTTCGGCCCGCGCCATCGGCGGGGCGATGAAGGATGCGCGACGATCCCAGAGCCGCGACTCCGTGCGGGGCGCCGGCGCGAAATCGAATGCCGGCGTGGCGGCGGTCGAAGCCGGTGCTCCCCACCCCGCGCCCTCCGGCGCCGCGGGGACGTTTTCGGTCTGCCACATTTCGAGCGCGGCCTCCGCCGGACGCTGGGCGCTGCGATGGCCGGCTTCGTCGAGCGCGCGGCGCAAACCGCTGACGATCATGCCACGGACCAATGCGGGGTCGCGGAAGCGGACCTCGGTCTTGGCCGGATGCACATTCACGTCGACGGCATCGACCGGCACCTCCAGGAACAGCGCGACGACCGGATGGCGGTCGCGCGCAAGTACATCGGCATAGGCGCCACGCACCGCGCCCGCGAGCAGCCGGTCCTTCACCGGGCGGCCGTTGACGAACAGATATTGATGATCGGCGACACCGCGATTGAAGGTAGGCAACCCGGCGACGCCGCCGAGCCGCACGCCCTCGCGAACGAAATCGATGGCGACGCTGTTATCGACCAGCGCGCGATCGGTCAGCGCCGCGACGCGCGCCGGCCCGTCCTCCCCGCCCTGCACCGCGATCGCACGCCGCCCTTCATGTTCCAGCGTGAAGGCGATATCGGGCCGCGCCATGGCGAGGCGACGGACGACGTCGACGCAGGCGGCATATTCGGCGCGGGTGGAGCGCATGAACTTGCGCCGCGCCGGCACTTTCTCGAACAGCCGCTCGACACGGATGCGCGTGCCGGGCGGAAGCGCAGCCGGCCCCTCCCCTTCAAGCCGCCCATTGTCGACGATGCGCGACCAGCCATCGGCGCCGCGCACGCGGCTTTCGATGGTGAATCGCGAGACGCTGGCGATCGACGGCAACGCCTCTCCGCGAAAACCCAGTGTCGAAACCGCCTCTATGACGTCATCGGGCAGCTTGGACGTGGCGTGACGCTCCAATGCGAGCGCCATTTCGTCGCGTTCCATGCCGCATCCGTCGTCGGTGACCTCGATCAGATCGATGCCGCCACCCTCGATCCGGACGCTGATTCGCGTCGCTCCCGCGTCGATCGCGTTCTCGACCAGCTCTTTCAGCGCGCTGGCGGGGCGTTCCACCACCTCGCCGGCCGCGATTCGATTGACCAGATGCTCCGGAAGACGGCGTATTGACATGGAGGCGGGTCTAGCCCAATCGACCGCTTTCCGCGACCCGGCGTTCAAAGAAATTCGGTGCCGAAAGAGCTTCTCGGGCGCCTGCGTGGAAGCCATATCAGCGGAGCCGGAAACGGCCGGCTCCAAGCAATGTCTGGACGGTGAGAATGTTTCTGTCGCGCTTCTTCAAGATGATGTCGCATGACATGGCGATCGACCTGGGGACCGCCAACACCGTCGTTTATCTGCGCGGTCGCGGCATCGTGCTCAACGAACCTTCGGTGGTCGCGATCGAGACGATCAATGGCGTCAAGAAGGTGAAGGCGGTCGGCGACGACGCCAAGATGATGATGGGCAAGACACCCGGCAGCATCGAGGCGATCCGCCCCTTACGCGACGGCGTCATCGCCGACATCGACGTCGCCGAACAGATGATCAAGCACTTCATCCACAAGGTGCATGGAGGCAAGGCGCGCGCCTGGCGCTTTCCGGAGATCGTGATCTGCGTGCCCAGCGGCTCCACCTCGGTCGAGCGCCGCGCGATCCGCGACGCCGCTTCGAACGCGGGCGCCAGCCAGGTTTTCCTGATCGAGGAACCGATGGCCGCCGCGATCGGCGCCGACATGCCGGTGACCGAGCCGATCGGATCGATGGTCGTCGATATCGGCGGCGGCACCACCGAAGTCGCGGTGCTTTCGCTGCGCGGCCTCGCCTATACGACGTCCGTCCGCGTCGGCGGCGACAAGATGGACGAAGCGATCGTCTCCTATGTCCGCCGCAACCATAACCTGCTGATCGGCGAAGCCACCGCCGAACGGATCAAGCAGGAAGTGGGCGTCGCCAAGACCCCGCTCGACGGCGTCGGCAAGACGCTGCACATCAAGGGTCGCGACCTTGTGAACGGCGTGCCCAAGGAAATCACGATCAACCAGGGCCAGATCGCCGAGGCGCTTTCCGAACCCGTCGGCACGATCGTCGAAGGCGTGCGCATCGCGCTCGAAAACACCGCGCCCGAACTGGCGGCCGACATCGTCGACCAGGGCATCGTGCTCACCGGCGGCGGCGCATTGCTCCAGGGGCTGGACGAAGTGCTGCGCGACGAAACCGGCCTGCCCGTCACCGTGGCGGACGATCCGCTGACCTGCGTGGCGCTCGGCACCGGCCGCGCGCTGGAGGATCCGATGTTCCGCGGCGTGCTGCAAACCGCCTGACCGGCGAAGCGCGGCCATGCCCCCGCAAAACAAGCGGCGCCCCGGATTCTCCCGGAAGGCGCAATACGGCCTGTTCGCCAGTTACGTGGTCGCCGTCACCGGCGCGCTTGTCGGGCTGCTGCTGGTCATCACCGCCTGGGTCGATCCGCGCGGCAGCAATGCCGTGCGCGCGGCGATCACCGATCTGACCAGCCCGATCTCCGGCGCGATCCGCGCGGTGGTGCGCGGCGCCGGATCGGCGGGCACCGCCGTCTCCGACTATTTCGACGCCGCCAACAAGAATGCGGCGATGCGCCGCGAGCTCGAAGGGGCGCGTGCGAAGCTGATCGCCGCCCGTTCCGCCGAATATGAAAACCGCCGGCTGAAACGGCTGCTCGCCATATCCGAGACCAGCCCGACGGTAACCGCCGCGCGGCTCGTCAGTTCGTCGGCATCGAGCACACGACGTTTCGCGATCCTGAGCGCCGGCAGCACCAGCGGCGTGCGCCATGGCCAGCCGGTACGCGGCGCCACCGGCCTGGTCGGCACGATCGTCGAAGTGGGTCTGGCCAGCGCGCGCGTGCTGTTGATCACCGACGCCGGCACCGTCGTTCCCGTCATCCGCATTTCGGACGGCCTGCCCGCGATCGCCAGCGGCACCGGCGACGGGCGGCTCGAGATCCGCAGCCTCAATGCCGGCGCCAATGTCTTCAAGGCCGGGGATATCTTCGTCACGTCCGGCACCGGCGGCGTCTATCCACCGCAAATTCCCGTCGGCATCGCTATCCGCGCGGCGGGCGACACCGCCACGGCGCGGCCGCTCGCGGACCCCGCCAAGCTCGATTTCGCGCTGGTCCAGCCGATCTATCAGCCACTGGCGGCTGCTCCGCCCGCACCGGAAGAACCGGCCGAATGAGCGCGGTGCGATGAGGCAGGCGATCCGCTCCGACCGCGAGGAGCGCGTCGCGCGGCTGCGCGGCCAGATTCTGCCCGCGATCTCCACCGTGCTGGGATCGGCGGTGACATTGCTGCCGATCGTCGCGGCCGCCCCCATCCTGCCGCCTTTCGGCCTGCTCATGCTGCTGTCGTGGCGGTTGATCCGTCCTGAACTCTGGCCCATCTGGGTCGGTATCCCATTGGGCCTCGCCGACGATCTTCTGAGCGGACAGCCGATCGGCAGCGCGGTGCTGCTGTGGACGCTGGTGCTGCTCGGCATCGATCAGCTCGATCGTCGCACCATGTTCCGCGATTACTGGCAGGACTGGCTGATCGCCGCCGCGGCGATTATAGTCTGCCTGGCCGGGGGGCTCCTTACCGCCAATATCACGGGCGGACATACCGAGTTCGCAGTCATCGTGCCGCAGATCCTGTTTTCCGTTCTGGCCTATCCGATCGTTGCCCGCTTCTGCGCGCTGCTGGATCGCTGGCGCCTGTCCTGACCGCCACGTGCCAAACCGGAAACCGCCCCGCATCCTGTCCGAAGCGCAGCAATCGCTGACCTTCACCCGCCGCGCCATGTTCCTGGGCGCGGCGCAGGCCGGCGTCGGCCTGGTGCTGGCCGGGCGCATGGCCTGGCTCTCGGTCGCGGAAAATGAGCGTTATTCGCTGCTGTCCGAAAGCAATCGCGTCAACCTGACACTGATCCCGCCCCGTCGCGGCTGGATCGTCGATCGTTACGGCAAGCCGATCGCGATCAACCGCACCGATTTCCGCGTCGACCTCATCCCCGATCGCGTCACCGATGAATCGCGCGTCGTCGGCACGCTCGCCGATCTGCTGAACCTGGACGAGGACGAGCGCGAACGCATCCTGACGGAGTTGAAGGATGCGGCCGGCTATCAGCCCGTCCAGGTTTCGGGCGGGCTCACTTACGAACAATATGCCGCGATCAGCGTGCGCATGCCCGAACTGGCGGGCGCGGCGCCCGCGCGCGGCTTTTCGCGCTTCTACCCCGATGGCGCGGCGGTCGGGCATCTGGTCGGTTATGTCGGCGCGGCATCGGCGGCGGACTATGAGAAAACGCGCGACACGCTGCTGATCACCCCCGGCTTCAAGGTGGGCAAGGCCGGTATCGAGAAAGTGCTCGATGCCGAGATGCGGGGCAAGCCGGGCGCGCGACGCACGGAAGTCACAGCGCGCGGCAAGCTGGTGCGCGAACTCGCGACCCGATCCGACGTCGCCGGGCAGACCATCAAGCTGACGATCGACGCCGGGCTGCAGGCCTTCGCCGCGCGGCGCATCGGCGTGCAATCGGGTTGCGCGGTGGTGATAGACTGCACCAATGGCGACATCCTCGCGCTCACATCGATGCCCAGCTACGATCCCAACAGCTTCTCCGACGGGATCAGCCAGGGCGAATGGGCGATGCTGTCGGACAATGATCACCTGCCGCTGCTCAACAAGGCGATGCAGGGGCTCTATCCGCCCGGCTCCACCTTCAAGCCGATCACCGCGCTTGCGCTGCAGGGCGCCGGGGTCGATCCGGAAGAAGTCGTCTATTGCAATGGCGGCTACCAGCTCGGCAATCGCCGCTTCGCCTGTCTCGGCCGCCATGGGCCGATGAACCTGCACCGCGCCATCGCCAAGAGCTGCAATACCTATTTCTACACGATGGGCCGCCGCATCGGCATCGAGAAGATCGCCGAGGTCGCGGGCATCATGGGCCTTGGCAAGGAATTCCCGCTGCCGATGCCGTCGCAGAAATACGGCACCGTGCCCGATGCGGAATGGAAGCAGCGCCGCCACAAGCAGCAATGGAGCCAGTCGGACACGCTCAACACCTCGATCGGCCAGGGTTATCTGCAGGTGACGCCCCTGCAGCTGGCCGTCATGGTCTCGCGCGTCGCATCCGGCCGGGCGCTGGAGCCCCGGCTGATCGCCAGGCGCGGCGATGCCGCACCGCAACCCCTGCCCTTCCCGCCCGAACATGTCGCGGCGGTGCGTTCGGGCATGGACGAAGTGGTCAACGGCAACGGCACCGCCGGGCGCAGCCGGCTCCAGCTCGACGGCATCCGCCTGGGCGGCAAGACCGGCACCGCCCAGGTGCGCAATTTCAAGGGCGGCGCTCGCAGCGGTTACGGCATCCCCTGGAAATTCCGGGATCACGGATTGTTCATCGGCTTCGCGCCGGTCGACAACCCCCGCTATGCCGTCGCGGTGGTGATCGAGCATGGCATGTCAGGATCGGGCGCCGCCGCACCGATCGCCAGCGATTGCATGCTCTATCTGTTCGATCCGGCCAAGGCGATGGAGAAGCTGACCGGGCTGGAAGCGGGCTGGGGTGGCGACATCGGCACGCGCATGACCGCGGAAGCCCAGGCCTATCGCGCCGCGCGCGCCGCAGCGGCCGACCCGGCGACCGCCGCCGCGCAGGCCGAAGCCGCGCAAGCCGAGGCAGCGGCGGCGAACGCGGCCAATATGGCAGCGCCGCCACCGCCGCCCTCTCCGGCAGCGACGCACCCGGCGGACAACGCCGCGCACAATGTGATCGAGGAAGCAGAATGAGCGGCCCGTCCTTCGTTCCGGCACCGCTTGCGCAACTGCCCTGGCGGCTGCTCATGCTGGTCGGCTTCATCGCAATATTCGGGCTGGTTGTGCTCTATTCGGCCGCAGGCGGCCATCTGAAGCCCTGGGCGTTCTCCCAGGGCCTGCGCTTCATGGTCTTTGTCGGCATGGCGCTCGTGCTGTCGCGCATTCCGGAGCAGTTCTGGAAAGCGGCGGCCTTCCCGCTCTATATCGGCATATTGGTGCTGCTGATCCTGGTCGAGTTGCTCGGCTTTGTCGGCGGCGGCAGCCAGCGATGGCTCGATCTCGGCATCATCCGCATCCAGCCGTCGGAGATGATGAAGCTGGCGATCGTACTGGCGCTGGCGCGCTTCTACGATCTGCTGCCGGTCGGCGACATTCGTCGCTGGCGCGCGATCTGGCCGCCGGCGGTCGCGATCGGCGTGCCTGCCTTCCTGGTGATGCTTCAGCCCGATCTCGGCACGGCGCTGATGATCATCGCCGGCGGATTGACCGTCATGTTCCTGGCCGGACTGCCGCTGCGGCTGTTCGTCGGCGGCGGCGCGGCGCTGGCGGTGATCGCGCCGATCGCCTTCTTCTTCCTGCTTCACGACTATCAGCGCAATCGCGTGCTGATCTTCCTGGATCCCGAAAGCGATCCGCTGGGGGCCGGCTACCATATCAGCCAGTCCAAGATCGCGATCGGTTCCGGTGGGATCTTCGGCAAGGGCTTCCTCAACGGCAGCCAGAGCCATCTGGACTATCTGCCCGAAGGCCATACCGATTTCGTCTTCGCCACCATGGCGGAGGAATGGGGCCTGATCGGCGGCCTGCTGCTGATCGCCGCATTCATCCTGGTCGTGCGCTGGGGCGTGACGCTGTCGCAGCGCGTCGACGGCAAGTTCGCCCGGCTGGTCTCGGCGGGTCTCGCGACGACGATCTTCTTCTATGTCGCGATCAACCTGATGATGGTGATGGGCCTTGCCCCCGTCGTCGGCATTCCGCTGCCGCTGTTCAGCTTCGGCGGATCGGCGATGATGACGGTGATGATCTGCGTCGGCATCCTGATGGGGATCGAACGCAGCAACCGGCCACGCGGCCGATTCGGCTGAAAGCCGCCGGATTCGAAAGTTTCCGGCCCCTCCACCTGACATAAGGCCCGGCCGAAAGGACCGAAATCGCAGCGCCTGCGCGCACTCTTAAAAAAAGTCGCACTTCCCATTTGCATCCTCGGAAAACCGATGCTAACGGGCTGCCTCCCAACCGGCGGTGCTCCTGGAGCATCCCGCCACCAAGGCCGGTACGGACGCATAGCTCAGTTGGTAGAGCAGCTGACTCTTAATCAGCGGGTCCTAGGTTCGAGCCCTAGTGCGTCCACCATCTTTTCAATGACTTAGACAAAGAAATGCGGAGCTTCCGACCTCCGACGTCGGCTCCGGGCAACATTCTGGGCAACATTTCTGCGCGGGTTCTTGCTGGGTTTCACGTGCGACAAGCGGTACATATTTCTCCGCGAAAAATGCACGAGGTGCCGATTGAGATCATCACGCGATGATTCCGTGCATGCGGCATGGCGCGCCGCTGCGCCCTACTTCGCCGGTCACCTCAACTGCATAAACTGTGTCCGAACTGAAATTGCGCCACGGGAAGCGAACATCGCTGCCTCGTGCTCCGCAGGTGCTATTGTAGTGGCCTGCAAGTGGAAGCGAATTTCGAACGCGGAGCGTGTGAATACTAGCGCGCAAAGCGATCGGCAGTAGAAGGTATGCGCCCCGCCAAAAGGGCGGGCGGAGTAGCCAGATTGACGTTCAGTTTCGACGCCCTCTCTCCCGCAGATTTCGAAGACCTTTCCCGCGACCTGCTCGGCCGTCAACTCGGCGTCCACTTTGAAGCCTTTGGGCCCGGCCGCGATGGGGGTGTCGATGGGCGGCATGCCGCGGCGGGCGGCACGACGATCTTACAGGCCAAGCATTACCGGTTATCGGATTTCGATGCGCTAGCGCGCACGATGCGAAAGGAACGAGTAGCGATCGATGCCCTGACGCCGGATCGATATCTGCTGACGACATCGCGACCGCTCACACCGCCGGCGAAAGACCGACTAGCTGCAATCATCGGACCCAGCCTCCACGGCACCGCCGATATCTTCGGCAACGAGGATATCAACGGACTGCTACGAAAATATCCCGATGTTCAGAAAAGCCATGTCAAACTCTGGCTATCGGGATCGGGAGTATTGGAACGTGTGCTCCATGCCGCCACGTATAATTTCACGACACTGACACGAGATGACATTCAGGCCAAGCTCAGTGTCTATGCCGAAAATCCCAGCTTCAAGGCTGGTCGCGACATCCTGGAGGCGATCCACGTCCTAATCGTGTCAGGGCCACCCGGCGTCGGCAAGACCACGCTCGCAGAGATGCTGAGCTATGCCTATCTTGCCGAAGATTGGGAACTGATCGCGATCCGCAGCCTCGATGATGCGTTCACCCATATCGACGACACCAAGCGGCAAATCTTCTTTTTCGACGATTTTCTTGGCCGGATCGCGCTCGATGCCCGCGCCCTTTCCAACCAAGATTCCGATCTCGCCCGATTTATAGGCCGTGTTCGCCGTACGCCAAACGCGCGGTTCATCTTGACTACTCGCGCCTATATCTACGAAGCGGCGCGACTTCAGTCTGAAGCGCTGTCCACGCGTGCTTTCGACGTCGCCGGCTATGTACTGGACGTCGGCGTCTATACCCGCCGCATCCGGGCGCGCATCCTCTACAATCATCTGATCGTCGCCGGCGTGCCGGAAGCGCACATCCAAGCACTGGTCGAGCACAACGCAATCAAGAAAATTGTCGATCACGACCACTATAATCCGCGCATCGTACAGACCTTGACCAATGCCGACCGCGTCGAGGAAATCGCGCCGGCCGATTATCCCAAAGCATTCATCGACGCGCTCGACGATCCGCTAAGCGTCTGGGATAAAGCGTTCCGCACCCATATTCCCAGCCGCTGCCGGCATCTGCTGTTTGCGATGTTTGTTAGCGCCGAACACGGCGCCGAGATCGAGGATCTCGAAGAAGTCTTCCTACCTTTGCACCACACCCTGTGCCGCCATTTCTCGTTGTCATCGGGCCCCAAAGATTTCGAAGAGAGCTTGCGAACGCTTGAGGGCAGCTTCGTCACGATCTCGAACGGCCGAGTATCGTTGATCAATCCGTCGGTTCGCGACTATCTCGCGCAATATCTGACTGACGGGGCGCTGCTCCGCGCTATGGCTGAGGGAATGGCGACGCTCCGCGCCGCGCGGGCGCTCTACGATCATTTCAAAAAGATGCCTGAGGTGAGCCGCGAGGACAAAGCAGCTTTCCTAACCCCCTTGATCCCCGTTGCTGCAAATGCGGTAAATGAGAACCCTTGGAAGGCGATCCGGGACGAACCCAACCGGCGGCGATGGCTTGGCATGTCTTATTCCAGTCAGGTCGAGTTGTTGCGGGGATGGTGGAAGACCAGCAAACGTCAGGAGTTCCTCGACGCGGCCCTGGTTGTGGCATCCAGCCGTGACATCTGGTTCAGCTCCTGGGCCGATGGCCGTTTAATGCCGCGGCTGATCGCCAGCTTGCGCGGCGCCCCCAAGGTGGAACGCGAACAGACCACCGCCTTGGTCGAAGCGCTGGAGGAGCGGTTGATCCAGATCTTGAATGTTGATCTCGACCTCGACGATGTCCAGCGCATCCGCGCCGAAGTGCTCCCACGCAGGGGGCATTTAGCGCCACGTATCGGCTGGACTGCGGATTCCGCAGCGCACCGCGTGATTGCCGAGCTTCCGAACAATCTCGAACATGTCGATTCCGAATCCGCGCTCGAAGACTATACAAAGCTAGTCGATGAGCTTGGCCCCACTGTTGGCGCTACAGCCGCTGAGATCGCTCGGGCCAAGGACGCCATATCCAAGCGCGCCGACCGTCTGCGTGCAAACACGCCAGAGGAAGACCCGCTATCTGTACAGGGCGACAGCACGATCGAGATCGATTGGTTTACTGATGAAGATCTGCGCAACCTTTTTGCACCGCTGCTCAGGTCCGAAGATTAAACGCGGGCAATTCTTCCGTCGAGGCCTCAACGTCCTTGATATCTCCATTTCATACCCGCACCGGATCGAGCACCTCTTGTTCGAGCCAGTAAGCAGCGTCCGACGCGAGGAATTTTGCGAGCGGCTGGAATGCCGAATTATCCGCAAAGCTCTCAAGCGCTTTGATTGCCCCCACTGCCCGTCCATTCGCCGTAGCCAGCTCGGCTGACATCAAATGTGGGATGACGGGAACTGGTACCGATTGTTCAATAAATCGCCCTATCCGTATTCCGCCGGGATCGATATCTCCCCAATGGTGGATCACAGGCACGCTGGCGCTTGCTGCAATATGCCTGAGCGCACGTACCACGCCCTGCGCCGGGAAGCCGCCGCAATAAATTACGACGTCCTCCTCGCCACGCACCTCGCGAACGTGCCGATGGAAACTTTCCAGGTTCTCGATGGTCAGCACTGACCGCACCGGGCCCAACAGAGTGGCGTCACAGAGCGCCTCCGGGGGAACGCCGACATAGGTGAGGTCGCCTTGGCTTCCATGCACACTGACGGGGCCCGCGATCAGTACGGGCTGCGGAAATTTGGCCAGCCCCAGACTATCTAGAGCTTCGTCCCGAGACATGTCTGGGGACAGACGTCCGTTCGCCTTCAGGAAGCTCAGGAGCTTGGAGAGATGGCGTTCTATGGCCTTGCTGTCGCCCAGCAAACGCGCCGAGCGGGTTCGAAGCGGCATGGGACCACTATCGAAGATCGTAAATGCACCCTCCGCTGCCCGGAGCAACGCGAGCGCTTCGTCTGTCGCCCCGGGCGCGATGGCAAGGCAAGGTTTGCCAGCCCCCCACTTGGCAAGGATCTCGGCGAGCAGTTCGCGCGACACGTCCGTTGTGGTCTCAAAATCGCGGAGCGCGGCGGCACCGGCCTTTTGCTGAACAGAAAGCGGTGTACGACCGATATGCCGATAGAGCGCATTGGCATCGGCTAAAACAACCCGCGCAATGAGATGTGGCGCGTCGCGATCCCAGTCCAAGGTGACGCCACCAGTGTCACGGGCTGCGGTGAGCGCTTGCACAAGGCGCTCGCGATCCGCGGTCTCGGCGAAAGCTTGCGTCGGGTGCGCAGTGATCCTTCGCACCGTTCCCGCGTCCCGTTCGTATCGATCGAGAAGTGAATGGAGCAATGCGCGTGGATCGCCGTGGCGCTTCATTGCTCCACGGGCTCTGTAAGCGGTCGATAAGCTTCAACGCCGCGGTGTGCGGGATTGGCGTCAATGAGCGCCTGCCTCGCTTCGGCCTTAGGATAGGTGACGGTAATAACCGGCTCCTGCGTATCAGGCCTTCGATTAACCGACACGATGGTGTCGACCGTTTCGAGGAACATCGCACGAACCTTCTCGGGGGCGGCGATCACGGGTTGTAGATGAAGATCACCGAAAAATGCGAGCAGCGCCTGGGTGTTGGGCGCGTCGAGATTGTTGAATGCCTCATCGAAGACCACAAGACCGAGCCCCTCGGGGTCGCCATGCGCTGTCTTGGGATAATAGGCAGCCGCCATCGCCGCACCGACCGCAACATAATAGGGCGCCTGCTTCTGACCGCCCGACCCCGTGACGGAACGCTGACTCAGCGTCGTCTCCTGCCCGCGATCGTTCGTCATATGGAGATCGAAGTCAAAGAAGCGGCGATAGTCCTGGAGGTCCTTGACGAGGTTGTCATCTGACAAGCGCCGCTCAAGTTCGCGAAAGCCTTCGCGAACCTTGGGATCGAGCCGGTCATCGTCGAGCATTGCAAGGCCAATGTCGTGTTGACCGGCAATAGCTTCGGCAAGCGTGTGGATGGGCTTCATCGCAGCGTTGACATGATATCGGAAGGCATAGGTTTGGCCGGTGAAATGCCGTCCTGAAAGATTGCGATTGAGGCGCTCAATCTGCGCGCGTGCCTTCTGGAATTTATCCGAGAGACGATTGATGAGTCCCTCGGTCAAGTCCTTCTCCATCTGGACCAATGCTTCTTCGAACGAGGCGCGATACTGGCGAAGCTCGTCCTGTTCGAGCTGACGTTCCTTGGTCTGGCACCAGCGGAGGATGGCAAGGTCGCTGTCATCGGCCAGAGGTGACGAGCCGAGATAGGCGTTTACGAAATTGCCGAACAAGGCACGTCCACGCTTGACGCTTTCGTCCGCCAGACGCGGCAGGTTTTCCGTATCGCGCTTCGCCTGGGCAGCAATATCGGCAAGGATCGCTACCGGATCGGCCTCCTTGACGGCCATATCCACGGCAACGCGCGTTCGTGTACGGATAAGTTCGATCGTCTCGGTGACTTCGGCCACTTCAATCAAGCTTGCCAGCGGCTCGCCGACTTCCCGCACTGAGCAGGCTTCTTCCTCAGCTTCGCGCGCGGCCCGTTCTCTCAGGGCGACGCCGATATCGATCTGGACCTTCGTGTCTGCATCGCGCAGTTCCTTGAGGCGCGGTTCGATCTCCTCATCGATTTCCTGCTTATATCCTTTGATGTCTTTTTCGATGTCGGCGATTTCCTGCCGCGTCTTGCGGGTCTCCGGAGTCTCGACCTGCTCGCGCGCGGCCGCATTCCCGCGCAAAGACGCCTCGGCATCGACCATCTCGGCTAGTGCGACCGCCAAAGCATCATCTGCGTCTTCGGCGAGGACTGCCATTGCGGCAAGCACTGCGGTGATTATGTCGCGCTTTCCAGCTAGATCCTTATAGCTTCGCGATAGCTCGGCAAATTCGTCGCGCGCCCTCTCTATGTTGGCGCGCTGCGCATTTTTACCGAATATCGGCGAAATGTCGCGGTAGACCCGAAGCCCCATACCAGCCGTGGTCTTGCCGCGCTTAGTAATCGCCTGTTCTTTGTCGCGCAAATCCTCATCGCTGTCCGCTCGCTCGAAACGCCCGACCTGCCGTTCGATGAAAACCTGCGCATCGCGGCTTTCCGTGACAAGGATGGCTGCGATTGATGTCGAGGATACCGATCCACGCCACTCCCTTGTTTTTCGCGTGTCGATAAGTCGGCACCCGGCGAGTTCACGTCGTTCGCGATAAAGGATCGAGAAAGCGTCGGACAGGCGTTCGGTCGGAACAAGCAACGCCTCACGGTTGGCGCCGAGAAGCATCTCAAGCGCCATGGCCCAACTCGGATCGGACACATCGACGAGGTCAGGCAACGCAGTGGCCTCGATCCCATCTGCCGCAAGCAACCGGATGAAATCGCGAACATGGCGCGAGAGGAGCGCTCCTTCGCTTGTATCTGCAAGCGCTTGTTCCAACTCGTCCATGCGGACCTTCTGACGGGTAAGATCGTCCCGCATCGCCTCGTCTTGTTGCTGAAGGCTCTGCCGCGCGCCAGCGAGCGCCAGCACTTGGCGTTCGAGAGCAACAAGTTCGGTATCAATAGCCGTGAGCGTGTCCGCACTGCGGCCGCGAGCAAGCGTGATGAGTTCGCCGGCGGCTCGCAGGCCGTCCTTCAAATGTGTAGGCACCCGCTCCGGTATGCGTGACAGTTCGGCCAAGCGAATGAGCTGAGTCAAACGGCGCTGCGCCGCGTGGCGGCCTTGGCGCTGCTTTTCGAGAGCGGCGGTCTTTTCAATATCGAGCGAACGAAGCTGCGTAGAAGCGGACGCCTCGACGAGAACAGACTTGAGGCGGAGAACATCCTCCTCGCACTGCCGGATCGATTGCTCCTGGCGCCGCTTGGCAGCGCCTTCCCGCTCCACCTCTTCGGCGATCTCGTCGCGGCGCTTGTTGTGGCGTTCGAGCACCAAATCATACCGCAGTCGCTCGGCATGCGCGATCTGGAAGCTGAGGACATTATGACGGACGCGATGGCGCGCCCAAGTTTGCATGCGTTGACGCGCCTCTGAAATCTCTTCGAGCTGCTTTTCGCGTTTCTTCACTTCGCTTTCGAGGAACCGATAGCGCTCGATCGACCCCTTGAGGGCCTCGACGTCGATATCATCCTCTTCCAGGATGTGTTTGCGTACAAAGCTGGTGGGATCATCAATCGGCTGGAAGGCGATCGACTCTCGGAAGTTCCGCAACACCTGTCTAGAATCCGGAGCGGTGCTACGGGGACGCATCGCAAGAAGATAGTCGTCGACATAGCCGATCGCGCTGCCCGCATGATTTCGGAACTTTGGTGATAGCTCTTTGAGGCGCTCGATCAGCCTGGGCGCGTTCGGTATGACCCGCTTGCCGCCTTCCCGCTCTTCGATCAGATCTCGAATATAAAGTCCAAGGTCCGGGGCCACGAAGCGCGCGCGCAAATCATGTTGCGATTCACCGATATGCGCGCTGAAGATGAGCCCGACTGTGATCGGCACTCCTGTCGTTCGATCGCGGAAAACCAATGCAACCAGCGAATCCGCGGCGTCGCGGGCCGGCCCCTCGGTCGAGATATGGCTGTCGAGCCCGAGGCAGTAATCTCGGATCGTGCGTTCATTCCGGCCGCCGGTGGACTTGTTGAGATCATAGAAGCGGCTACTCGCCCCGGTCACAATGACCTGAAGCGCATCGATGATCGTGCTTTTGCCGGTACCCGTCGGTCCGAGAATCGCGACACTGCCACGAACGTCGATATCCTGGCTAACAAGCCGCCCCCAATTGTGGAGAACGATGCGCTCTAGCTCATGCATCGTCGTTCTCCTCCCCGACAGGCTGGTCGCGATCGCCATTTTCAGAGTCGAGGCCCCTCGCCTCGCCTTGTTCAGTAAGCGGCTCCGAACCGATATTCGCACGATAATCGGCCACATGGGCCAGCATGGATTCAGGCGTGGCGGGACCGCTCGCCTCGGCATCATTCTCGTCAAAGGCTTTGCGCTCAAGCCATTGGATGACGCCTTCCACATAAACATCGGAAACCAGGACCGTGATTCCGGGCATGATCATCAACTGGGTTAGCTGCTCTTCGGGATCATTCTCCCCGATGCGCACGAGACCTTTACGCTGAAACTGCCGCAATATTTCGATCAGGCGCTTGATCGTGGGCGGCTCCTCGCCTGCCGCACGAAGCCTGTCGTAAATATCATCGGTGTTGATATCGACGCGACCGCGGTCGTCGAGGGAGCTGATTCCTTCGGCGTAGAGCAGCCGAAGGACAAGTAATACGACAGTCTCGTCCTTCTTGAGCCGTGCCATATGGACGCCATAGACGATATTGTCGGTTTCCAGCACGAGCATATGCGCTACGGCATGGTGCACGAGACGATAGCCGAACGCTGCAAAGATCGGGCGAACATGCGCCAAATGCCGAGCGATAAGGCGATAGGCCGGCGGATAGGGCCAGTCCTCATACAGGCACTGATGGAAGAGCAAGGCCTGGAGCGCAGACTGAAGATCGCTCTCCTCGATCTTGCCGGCATCGAGAATGGCCGCGACTTCCCGAAGCTCAGCCATTGGCAGCCTCAACTGCTTTGCGCCGCACAACAAAATTGCGCCGTTCGATCCAATCGTTGGTCACGGTTCCTGCGCGCTCCTCATATTCAAATCGGTCGTTCAAAGGAAAAAGCCCCGACTCATGAAGACGCTCGAAGGCAAGAAAATCGTCGAGATTCCTCACAGGAAAATCATTTGCTGCGAGTTCGTCAGCTTCACCCATCGCTTCCTCAACGTAGATCGCCAACCGCTCCGGCGTGACACCGACCCGACGCTGGAAAAGATCGATTGCCCGCAGATAGAAAGCAAGCGCGGGGTCTGGCGGCCGCACCTCAACCTCGCGTTCGATCGGTTCGCGCCGGCGTTTGGGCGGGAGATAAAGCTGCTGCGGCGCCATTGGCAGCGTTTCATGTTGCAGGCGCGTACGCGCCTCAACCTTGTCCTCATCATTCAGCGTCGACTTGCCGAGGAATTCGAGCGCTGTGAGAATGCGCTCTGTACTGATCGTTGCCATCCGATCGCTGAAGCGCACGACGTTGGTCATTCGCCTCTCGATCCGGAAGGTTGTCGTCTCGATATCCCGGACGTGGTCGTCGATTGCAGAAAACACGCGGATCACATCGCGCAGATCGTTGATGATATCCTCGCGCGCGGGTCCCGCCTTGCGTGCGATACCGCCCTTAACCCAGCCTTCGGCAACGAGGGTGAGTACATCTTCATCGGCGAGCAGCGTCTCGCCAAGCTCTATGATCTCACCGCGAAAACGATAGGGACTCTCGCGCGTGTGAAGGTTGCGATAATCTTGAACCACGCTCGCTTCGATAAAGTCGCGTACGAACCGGCGTACGAGAGCGGCTGCTGTCGGCTGAGCCATGATCAGCCCTTCGACCCGGCGCATCGTTCCGGCCACCGTCCTGAGGTGATTCATGAAGCCACGCGCAGCCAAGGCGGCCTCGCGAACATTGAGCGCTTTAGCCTTCGGCTCTGCCGCGACTGACTGGAGGAGCGTGAGAACATTGAGGACCGCGCCGCCGTACGAACGCACCCGGCCACTCTGGATATCGAGTAACGTATGAAGCAGGAGCCTCGCGGCAGGATCAAAATCAACGACCTTGCGATAGCGGTCGCGATATTCGATCAACCAGCCGGTTTCGACAAGCCGGTTATACGCATTAATATAGCTCTGGCTGGATCCACTCGCCTCGCCTGTCAGCGCCTCGACCGCGCTCGCTCGCCCTATGCGATCGATAAACTCCGAAATGGACACATAAAGTCGCTTTCGGGTGACGATTTCCCCTGCAACGCCAAAGGCGTCGTCGGCTAAATGCGTAAGTAGGTCAGCGAAGAAATAGCGAGAGGAGCCCGCGAACAAACGGAAAAGCCCGCCCGGAACCGTTCCAAAGAGCGGTTTCTCAGTTGGTACGGCCACAAAATCCCCCATCCCCGCGAATCCGTGATCCGCACGGGAGGATGTTGGTCACCCCGCCTTCAAAAGCAAGATATGCGAGTTCCGCCCCTAATTCGAAACCAAGTAAGAGACACAGTGTGAGCAGTCCCTCCGATCCGAATGAGCCGCGGCGCCATCCTCTCGCCGCCCACTTCAAACGTCGCTCAGAAATGCGACATGAAATCGGCCTTCTAAGAAATCTTCCCGATGACGAAATTCTGGCTGCTTGTCGCAGCACGCCGGGATTCGATGATCTCGAAAGCATTTATAATTTTTACATCGATCGTACACATCCACATACGCTGCAACTAAGTTTCGGGAACCGTTCGATGTTTCGAATGACGCCTGACCTTAAGAAAACAGCGGCTGAATCCGGCCCGACGCTCGTCTACAGCTTCTCCGGCGAGCAATTCGTGACCATCCTCTACCCAGCGAAATCTGACATCGCCCGGACTCACGAAGATCATCTATTCCTTCAAATTGGCGAAACGAGCGCAATAAAATTGATCGAAGGAATGCCCGGCGACCTTCGTGATTTGGTGGCGTATGCTCATGTTTCCAGCGTCGATATGGAATCATCATTTTACGAGGATGTTAGAATCTGGGCGCTCCGGTGGTCATGCCCACGCGGGGAAGACGGCAAGTTCGAGAAACCGCGCATTTGGCTAACGCTGCTGACTCTCGCCAAATTCGGCACGCGTACAGCGACGACATCGCTGATCGTTTCAATCCTGAAACCGATGGGTGTTTTGATTGCAGGGGTCCTGCTGGCTTGGCTTGGGTTTGAAGCAGGCCTCATCCAATGATGGAGCTTTCTTGTCAGATGGTGTGAGGGCCATGTGGGGCAGCGCGACGGCATCACCTTGCCAGACACACCTTTAGAGGAAGCCAGGGGGCGGCATCATGAAAATTTCACGGATCAATCAGCTTCGGGACCTCGCCGTCTTCCATCGATATGCGCCGGCGGCCACCGAAGCCGATTTCTGCAAACTCAATCTCATCTATGGTTTCAATGGTAGCGGCAAGACGACGCTCTCCCGCCTCTTCGCGAGTATGGAACGGGGCGCCCTCTCCAAGGATCTGCCAGTCGGTGGCCGCTTCGAATTTGCCCTAGAGGGGGGCACCGTTGTTGCACATGACGCCAACCTCGATAGACTCAAGGGCCAGATCGCCGTGTTCAACGAAGATTTCGTCGAAACCAATTTCCGGTGGCGAGAAGGCAGCGCGAACCCGGTCTTCTTCCTCGGAGAGGAGCAGGCAGGATTGGCCGACGAGCTTCGTCAGACGCAGGAAAAACAGGAACCGGCGCGTGTCGACCATGACCAGCGCAAACGTGATCGCGCCAAAGCCGAAACAGTTTTTGCCAATTTCAAACGCGATACCGCACGCAACATTGCGGAACAGTTTGGGTTCGGCCGCTCCTACATCGCGACCCAGCTAGATCGTGATTATAGTCGCGAAGCGCCGAGGCTGAAACTAGAAGACACCGAGCAAAGCAGTCAGCGGGCAATCTTGGCTCAGACCGCGCCCAAGCCAAAAATCGAGCGCATCACCCCGCCTGAATTTAACAGCGAAGAATTCCGAAATCGTCTGATCGATTGCCTGTCTGCAAGCGTCGGAGCCATAACACTCGCTGAATTTCAACGGCATGAGGAAATGCTACGTTGGGCCCAAGAGGGGCTGGAATTTCATCGGAGCCACGACCTCGCGACATGCCTATTTTGCGGAAACGGCCTTTCTCGCGATCGATTGGCTCAGTTGGATGCCGCGATCGATGATCGCCTCGGGCGTATCAGCGCCGAGGCGCAGGCTCTGCTAGATGAGGGACGCACCCAGCGTGATGTTCTCTTGGGACTCTCCGGGCGCATGCCGTCGGAAAACGATGTCGTTGAAGGTCAGAATATCTTACTTCAGCATCGTAACTCCGCCGAAAAAGCGATTGGGCTTGCACGCGAAGTTCTGGCGAAGGCCTTGGGTCAGCTCGAACAGAAGGTTCGCCAGCCGAACGGGCGCCTCGAAATGCCCGTATCTGCGACCGACATGGCAAGCTTCGGGGATGACCGTGGTTTTCAGGCTGCCATCGCGGGCATAAATCAGATTATCGATAAGCATAATATGGCGACCGACCAGTTCGAGGCGCGGCGACAAGCAGCACTCGACCGGTTGAAGGATCACTATCTCAGTCTTTCGGAGACGCGCTACCGCGAACTGGAGCGCAGCCTTTCGCAGGCGATCACCGCCGAGACGAAAGCTGAGGCAACCGTGCGAGCGCTCAACGAGCAGGTGATCGACCTTAGAGGTAAATTGCTCCAGCATGGACCGGCAGCGACCGCCATCAATGCCCTGGTCAAAGCCTATCTGCGTCACGGAAATATTGAGATCGTCGCAGCGCCTGCGGACGCGGAAGGAGCAGAGGGCTTCCAAATCCGACGCAACGGTAGCGAAATTGTTGGCGTTCTCAGCGAGGGCGAAAAAACCGCCATCGCATTATGCTACTTCATCTCGACCTTGTCTGCGGAAGGCCGCAAGATCAGGGATCTGATCGTTGTTGTAGATGACCCGATTTCCAGCCTCGACACCAAGGCTCTGAACTATGCGTTCACCTTGCTTAAGAGCCATTTGTCGGGAGCGAAACAGGTCTTTCTGCTGACCCACAACATCTACTTCATGCAGGAATGCCGTAAGTGGCTCTTGAACATGAGCAAAAAGGAGCCGCCTACGGCCGCGCTGCTGTTTATCGAAATCACACAGGATGAGAGCGGCAAGAGGACCTCTCGGATCGACAAGCTCCCCAAACTCCTCCGCGATTATGAATCAGAGTATCATTATCTCTTCCAGCATCTCAAAAATTTCGCAGCGAGCGAGGGACTCGCTTATGATCATTTCTATCTGATGCCCAACGCGATGCGGAAAGTGCTCGACATTTTCCTTGCGTTCAAATTGCCTGGCCCAGATGGGCTAAGGTCGAAGGTCGAGAGATTGGCGGAAACACTCACGAGCTTTGACGGAAATCGTCTGATGGCACTGGATCGGCTGGTTCAGTGGGAATCTCACGCGGACAATCTCGATGACCTAGTGTCGTTTTCTTCCATGACGATTGAAGAGGCGCGCGATAGCGCGAACGCGATTCTGGCCCTGATGGTCGAAATGGATAGGCCACATCATGATCGCCTTATGCATCTCTGCGCCTAACAAAAGATGGGCCTAGGCTGAGCGGGGCGCCGCGCCAATGCAGCGATCGATGCCGATCAGGCGCGGCTGCCCGGACTGCGCATGATAATGGAGAAGCCGCAAAGCAGCTACCGGCAATATATCGAAATGGTGCGCCTATTCCCCTAATCGGCGAAGGCGATTGAACGCTCGGCGGGTTCATCGCGAGCCTGCCGCAGGACGGCAACTGCCGCTCGAAGATTCTTCTCGATTGCGGACACCGATAGCCCCACCTCCGCAGCCAGCACCTTGTGGGGCATGTCGTTGAACCGGCTCAGTTGGAATATCCGGCGCCGGGTCGCGGGCATTGCGTTCAGCGCTTCCACCACGCGTTCCAATGAACATCGGGCATCGAAAGCCTGCTCCAGATTTACTGCATCATCAGCGGCGTCAAACTCGGCATCCATGGCAATGAATTCCACTCGTGCCTTCCGCCGATGCCGGTCAATCGCCAGATTGCGAGCAGCCCGATAGATCAGGCCGCAAGGATTATCGACATGATGCCCCGCCTCCGAGGAGACTAGAAGCTTCACGAAGCAATCCTGAACGATATCGTCGATATCGCAGGGGCGCGCCCAAGCCAGCAGTTGCCGCCGCAACCATGGCTCGTGAGGAGCGATATAGCGTTCAAACCATATCGACTGCGACAGCTCGTCCGAACGATTGCAAACATGAGGCGAAGGCGACGGAAAGCTGTTTGATTCAAACGCATCGCCATCTTCAGCTGCGCCCCAGCTATTCCCAGAAAACTCCATCGATCATCCCTCCCACAACGAATGACGTTCGGGTCGAGCCACCTCCGGGTTTGCATTTGAATTTTTGTCGGAATTTTCGCGCGGGCGCGAAGAACGATCAGGGAAGCATGGATGCGAATATAGGTGATGCTTATATCGCTATAAGCTGCGCCATTGCAGACTGCAGTGCCGCTCGAGACTAAGCTCGCACCATGAAACAATCAGACGCATCAAAGCGCCGCGCGGAAGCGCTCGCGATGCACCGCTCGGGCATGACCTACAAAGAGATCGGTGACCGATGGGGCGTAACCAAGAGCCGGATTGGTCAGCTTGTCCAAGCCGGACGCCGAGCAGAAACTTACGTCCCGCCCGAGCCAGAGCGCGAGCCGAGAATTACGCTCTCCACCAAAATCAACGATCTGTGGCTTAGCCGTCGCGTCACCAATCTCCTTGCCAACTGCGATATCAACACCGTCGGCGATCTGGTGAAAGAGCAGCGCGAGGTTTTCCGGCGCGAAATGCTGCGCGTGCCGAACTGCAACGAAAAGGCATGGAGGGAAATCGAGCGGGTATTGGACGGCATAGAGCTTGAAAACCCGGCTAACGTGGCGAGCGCGCTTTCTTGAACGATCGATCGCCTTCCAGAAACGCTTCGAGCATCGCGGGCACCAGCTCATTGACGGACACCGTTTCGCCATAGGTCTCGGCATAGTGCGCGGCATAGGCATCAAGCGCGGTTGCCAGCTCTGGCAGGATCGCGATCGTGAGTTTGACCGGCGTGCGATTGGGAAGGCGCGCTAATCGTATGCCTGCCATTATCGCCTCCAGGGTTTCAGGATGATGTCGCGGTGGACGATGACCCGAAGCGATGCTCCGGGCCGCACTTTGAGCGTCGGCTGCACGTTCAGATTTTTCGATGTGATCTGCTGACCGGCATTCGCTGCATTCTGCTGCGCGGATTCGCGAAGCGCCCGGACCAGATCGCTCTCGCCCGATATGGAGAGTTCGGTCCCGACGCCGAGCAGCGTCGAGAGTGCAATCCCCTTTAGAAGCTGCCACTCATGAAAATCGACTTTGTCTTCGAGCCCCGCATAGCCCGATGGATCGGCCGCCGGGAGATTGTCGAGCCGAATCGAGCTGCCATCGGGAAACAGGATGCGCTGCCATTTGAGCAATGCGCGCTTCTGCCCGAACGCGACGACGCTATCATATTCGCCAATCACCCGCGCGCCTTGCGGAATGAGGACGGTCCGCCCCGTCACGCTGTCGCGCGCATCCTCGGTCACCTGCGCGATCACAAGTCCCGGCAAATCGGAGTTGAGCCCAGTCACCAGGCTCGCGGCGATGATGCTGCCGGCACTGATCGTCCAAGGCGACGGCGCTACCTCGACCCTATGTGCGCTGACATTCGGCCCATTATCAGCCTGCGATGCGAACCGACGCTTGCTGTCCTGCGACTGCATCTCGCTCCCCTCGCCTGCCGTGGGTGGAGCAAACGGGGCGGGCGCCAAGCCATCAGCCGCGAGCGCCGGACGATTTCCTATCCCGACCAGAACGGGTGCGCCGCGCATCTGCCTTTGCTCGGCAAGCTTCCGCTCGCGTTCGGCCGCCTCCGGATCCTCGGTTGCCATCGGCGGCGGCTCGCTTCCGGGCAGAGCAGCCATCGCATCGTCATGCGCCACTATCGCACGCCCCAAGTCACCCGGCAGCTTCGGTCCAAGCGCGGGCGGGTCGGGATAAGCGCCCGGCGCATTGCGCAATTCTTCGGGTGCAAGGCCGATATCATTGTCGTCACGAACCGTGGGCATGGTCGGGCGCGAACCGAGCGCATAGAGGCTGAGGCCGGCGAGCCCCAGTGAGGCGCCGCCGACAAGCGCGATGATCGCGCCTTTGCGAAAGCGCGCGATGGGCCGGCGCCGACCGCGCAAGACCAAGGTCTCGGGATCGACCTTGGCTGGACGGACCGGTTCGACCTCGTCAGGCGCAGCCGCCTGTTCGATAGCGCCGGTCATGCGCCGCGCCCCTTCCGGCCACCGCGCGTGATGCGGACGACCTTCTGTTTCTTGGTGCCGAGCCGAAGTTCGGCGACGTCGAACAGCCGATCCACCACATAATAGCGTCCTGCGACGCGATAATTGACCAATTCAGCTTCGCCGGTGCTGCCGATCAGAAATAGAGGCGGCGCTTCGCCCTGCGGGAGGTTCGCGCCGAACTCGACATAGACTTGCCGCCCATCGTCGAAGACCCGAAGCGGCTTCCACGGAACCACGTCGCCGCCGATCCGATAATCGAAGCGCAATTGCTCGGGAACAATCCCTGCTGCAACGGCGGGCACAGGCTGTGCCTCGGCCGCAGCGGCTTCGGCACGCAGGGCGATCAGGCTTGGCGGATAGGTCCACCGCATGCCCGTCATCGCCCCGCGCGCGGCGCTGGTGAGCTGAACATGGTAGCTTCGCCGGTCCGTCGCGATGATGATGTTCGTGGAAAGGCCCGGAAGCGTTGGCTTCACGAGAATATGCACGCGTTTCTCGGCGCCGGAACCGCTGGTCGTATCGCCGATAACCCAGCGTAGCGTATCGCCGGCGGCGACCGAGACAAGTGCCTCGCCCGGTTCGAGCGCGATATCGCTCACACGCTCCGGCGCGGCGTGGAGGCTGTAGATCGCCCCCTCGCTCCAGCCATAGACTTGTATGGCGTTCACATAGCGCTGGCGATCGGGCTCGCTGGTCGCGGCGCGCACAGCCGACTGAATGGATTCAGGATCATTGCCTTTGGCAGAGACCATGGAGGGCACAGCGCAAAGCGCGGCAAAGATTAGGATTTTAGCGGACATCGGCGGCTCCATTGTCGGGGGAAGATTGCGGGGTGGGCGCGTCGGCAGGCACTGGCTGCAGCGGCCGAGCTGGAGCTGGCGGAGGTGCGGCATCGATCTCGCGCGACCAGTCGATGGCGTCGATATAGAGACCAAGCGGATTCTTGCGGACGCGCTCGGCCGTACGGGGCGTGTCGATCTTGATCGTCAATATGCCGGTCCAATGGCCGGTATCGACGAGATTGCCCCGCTCGAAACGGCGCTCGATCCACTTCACCTGAAAGGACCGATCGGATGCGCGAACGACGCTCGTCACCTGTATCGAGACGCTCGCTTCGCGGCCTCCGGCGAAGGGATCGGCGGCCCGGGCATAGCCCCCGAGCGTGACCGCTCCACGCTTCGTCACATAGTCATAGGCTTCGAGCCAATTCTCGCGAACGATCGCGGGATCGGTCGATACCGAACGAACCTTGCGAACGAAGGCAGCGAGATGCCATGCGATCTGCGGATCGGTCGGCCGATAATCCTCGCCAACGGGCGCGACGGCCCGCGCACTCCCCAACCGATCGACTTCGACCACATAGGGAATGACGCGGCTCTGGCTCGCCTGCCAGACCGTGCTGGCGGCAAGGCCTCCCGCCAATACGAGGCTTCCGATCGCCATCAGCCGCCAGTTGCGCGCCTGAACGCGAGCGGCGCCGATACGTTCGTCCCAAAGCTGACTGGCCTTCTGGTATGGCGTCTCCGGCGCGGGCGTGGCGCCATAACGCTGGTTCGTTCGTCTGAACTTCATTTCTCGTCCTTCTCTTTGATGTCGGGAACGGCGCCGCTACCGCCGCGATCGCCATCGCGAACGGCGTGAATGACGGCCTGCGCATGATGCCGACTCCGCGCATCGCCGCTCATCGAGCGGGCCCAGGCCGGCGCGCCCTCAGCACTGGAGCCACCAGACGGCGCGCGATCATTGAGGCCAGCAAAGGCGGCACTGCGGCCGCGCTCGGCGGCGGCGCCTAGACCCAGCGCCTCGCCAGCCTTCGCGCGCATGGCACCCGACGCGGCACGGCCAACACCGGCGAGCCCACCAGCGACACCTCCACCTGCTGAGGTCTCGCGGCCAAGTTGATAAGCGGCGGATGCACCGGCGCCGAGCGATGTCCCGGCACGCAGCGCGCTAAGCCCACCGCCTGCGGCCCGAGACGCAGCGCCCTTCGCGACCATTGCCATGCCGGCGGCGGCGAGCGCGGTGCCCGCGACAGATCCGGCGCCAAGTTGCGGCGCACCGGCAACCAGACCCGACGCGATACCGGGCCCGAAGATGGACAGGCCAAGCATCGCAAGGCTCGCCAGCATCAGCGAGACGGCCTGCGCAATCGACACCTCATCGCCCGTAAGCGCGCTCGTAAAGTCAGCGAAATAGTTAGAGCCGATGCCGACGATGACCGCGAGCACCATGACCTTGATGCCGGAGGTCACCACCGATCCAAGCACGCGCTCAGCGAGAAAGCTGGTGCGATTCCAAAGCGCGAAGGGCACGAGAATGAAACCCGCGAGGCTGGTGAGCTTAAACTCCAGGATAGTAATGAAAAGCTGAACCGCGAGCACGAAGAAGGCGACGATCACGATGACCCAGGCGATCATCAGCACCGCGATCTGGACGAAATTGTCGAAGAAATCGATCGGGCCGACCAAGTCGGACGCCTGTTCGAGCAGCGGCCATGCGGCTTCGAACCCCGTGCCCGCGAGGCGCCCGGGCTTCAAAAGATCATCGACGCCGATCGCACCACCGCCGGCCTTCAGCCCGATCGCGGCGAAGCTTTCGAAGATGATGTTCGCGAGCATCGCGAAATTGCCGATGATGAAGGCAAAAGCGCCGACATAGATAATCTTCTTCACCAGCCGGGCGAGAACGTCGTCGGCACCGTCGAGCGTCCAGAAGAGCGCGGCGAGCGTGACGTCGATCCCGATGAGAGTCGCGGTGAGAAAGCCGACGTCGCTGTCGAGGAGCCCGAACCCGCTGTCGATGTAGCGGACGAAGGTGTCCATGAAGCTGTCGATGACGCCTAAATCGTCCATGTGCGCGTTCACCTGAATGGGAAAGATGGAAATTTGCCGCGGGGCGCCTCGAGAGGGGGGAGCGACGCCCCGCGGCGGGACGGCGGGCCAGGGAGGAAGCCCGCCGCCCCAAGCCTATTGCGCGGGCGTGTAGGCCCGGCCGTTGCCGAGGAACTTCTTGGTGCGGGCCCGGCCTTCGGCCTCGCTCTGAAGCCGGCGGGCGCGATCAAGCCCGGCGGCCTGATATTCGGCGGCCATCATCATCTGGATCTGGATCTGCTGCTTGGCCGTCAGCGCGAGAAGCTGGTTGGTGGCTTGCCCAACCTGAAGCGCGCCTTCGGCCGACTGGCTTGCGCCGACGATCTCGCCGAGCGCGGTCATGTCCTCGCGCACGTCCGTGACAATCCGTGCCTGCGTCTTGAGGCTCTGTTCCAGCGCCTTCTTCGATGCGTCGAGTCGTGCCCGGGCATTGCGAACGCTGTCGACGCGAGTCAGCGCCGCCTCGAAACTATCGGGGTAAAGCTGGCGGAGCCGCTGCTCGACGGTATCGAGCTTGAACCCGACGCCCTGCGCCTGCCCCATCAACTGGTCGATCCGGGTCAGCGCCCCGGTGATCTCGCGTATCTTGTCGATCCCCAGGCTCTTCAGATTCTTATCCATGCTGAGGATCATCGTCGCTTCGTTCTGGAGTGACTGGATCTGCTGGTTGATCTGCTGGAGCGTGCGCGCGGCGGTCAGGACATTCTGCGCATAGTTGGAGGCGTCGAACACGGGAATGGCTGCCGCCGGAGCAGCGGGCAGCAAGACGGCGCTCGACACCAGAGACGTGCAGGCGAGCGCAGCCGCGATCGAACGCATTATATTCTTCATAGGACTTCTCCTTCGCTTGGGGGATGGGTTGCGTGAGAAAAATCAGTCGCGCGCGAGGAAGCGCGCCGCGAAGTCAGCCGCGCCGCCTTCGGCCAGCAGCCGGTCGATGCGCTTCTGATCATCGGGGCTGGAAGAACCGCAGAGCGCGAGCGCCTCCGGGCCAAGGTCGAGATCGAACAGGCGATTGCCGCGCCGCGACTGGAGATAATAATGCCGCTTCGGCGTTGCGCGGGCGACAAGTTCGACCTGCCGCTCGTTCAGCCCGAAGCGCGCATAGACCGCTTGCGCCTGCGGCTCGACGGCACGCTCATTGGGAAGGAATATACGCTGCGGGCAGCTCTCGATGATCGCAGGCGCAATGCTGGAGTCGGCGATGTCGGCGAGGCTTTGCGTCGCGAACACCACCGAGACATTGCGCTTGCGCAGCACCTTCAGCCATTCGCGGATGCGCGCGGCGAAGAGCGGATCGTCAAGATAGACCCAGGCCTCGTCAAGCAGCAGCAGTGTCGGCGCGCCGGTAAAGCGCGCTTCCAGCGCGTGAAAAAGATAGGTCAGTACGGGCGCCACCGCATTGGGGGCCGCCAGAAGCGCTTCGGTTTCGAAGCAGGCGACATCGCCGAGCGTCAGTTGATCGGCGTCGGCATCGAGCAAGGCCCCGAACGGCCCCTCCATCGTATAGGGCTGGAGCGCGGTCCGCAGCGCATTCGACTGGAGCAACATCGACAGGCCAGTGAGCGTCCGCTCCACCTCAGGCGCGGTCGCGAGGCTGGCGAGCGCCGACCAGAGCATCTCCTTGATCTCGGGGGTGACGGGCACACCATCGCGCGTCAGCAAGGCGGCCAGCCATTCGGAGGCCCAGACCCGCGTGTCGGGGCGGTCGATCCCCCTCAGCGGCTGGAAAGCAAGCGTCTCGTCGTCGCCCCGCACGCCGAGCCCGAAATGCGCGCCGCCCATCGCGTGCGTGACCGCGCGCGCCGAGAGTCCCTTGTCGAAGATATAGACCTGCGCGCCGGAATAGCGACGAAACTGCAGTGCCATCAGTCCTAGCAGCACAGACTTGCCAGCACCGGTCGGGCCGACGATCAGCATATGACCGACATCGCCGACATGGGTGGAGAGACGGAACGGCGTCGCGCCGCCGGTTGCTGCGAAAAGCAAGGGCGGCCCGCCGAGATGGCCGTTGCGATCGGGGCCTGCCCAGACCGACGACAAGGGCATCAGATGCGCGAGGTTGAGGCTATGGATCAGCGGCGCGCGAACATTGGCATAGGCATGACCCGGCAGGCTCGACAGCCAGGCCTCGACCGCATTCACGCTTTCGCGGATGCAGGTGAAGCCGAGCCCATGGATGATCCGTTCGACGCGCCGCAGCTTCTCGTCGGCAGCACGGGCATCTTCGTCCATCACCGTGATCGTGGTGGTGAGATAGCCGAAGGCGACATAGTCCTGCCCCAGCGCCTGAAGTGCGGTGTCGCTGTCGGCGACCTTGTTGTCGGCATCGCTGTCGGTGAGTTCAACGGGCTGGTTGTACATCACCTCGCGCAGCATTTGCGTGACGGACTTGCGCTTGTTGAACCAATGCCGCCGCGTTTTCACGAGCTGCTTGGTGGCATCGGTCCGATCGAGCGCGATGAAGCGGGTCATCCAGCGATAGCCGAAACCCAGATGGTTGAGCGCATCGAACAGACCGGGCCGGCTCGATGCGGCGAAGCCGTTGATCGTGAGCGTGCGGAGATGCTGGTCGCCGAGCATCGGATCGAGCCCGCCAGCAAGATCGGCATCGACCAGAACCCCGTCGAGATACATGGGGATCGGCGGGCACGCGACATGATGGCGGTGCGGCGAGATCGTTCCGTGAAGATAGGTCAGCGTCTCGGCATCGCTGAGATCGGCCATCTCGGGCAGAATGTCGGCGAAGAGATCGGCGGCCCGGTCAGTCTCGGTGCGGAAGCTCTGAAGCGCGCGCGACCAGTCGCGCGTGCCGTCCTGTCCCGGGCGCTCGACGAGGAGATTGCCCGCGCTGTCGACGCCATCCTCAGGCGGCAGCCAGACCAGCGTCATATGGTAGCGGCTCTCGAAATGCCCGCCCGCCGCGTCCATGAACTGCGCGCGCCGCTCGGCTTCGATGCGGGCAGAACCCAGATCGGGAAAGTCGCTTGCCGGATAGCCGATCGCGGGCAGGCGCTCGGCCTCGAAGAACAGCGCCCAGCCCGACCCGAAGCGCTTCAGCACATTGTTGGCGCGCGCCGATACTGCGACGAGTTCGGCGTCGGTAGCGCTGTCGAGATCCGGGCCCCGGAAACGGAAGCTCCGCTGGAAGCTACCATCCTTGTTGAGCACGATGCCTGGCGCGATGAGTGCGGCCCAGGGCAGATGATCGGCGAGGCATTCGCCGCGCGCGCGATATTCGGAGAGGTTCAGCACCGGTAATGACCTTTCTGACGAAGGTGGCGGATTAGGATCGGCAGGAAGTCGGGATCCCGGCGCGCGGCGATCACCGCGACGCTGTGGCCGAGCGCCCAGACGAGGATACCGGCGATCCAGAGCTGGAGCCCGAGCCCCACCGCCCCGGCGAGCGTGCCATTGACGATCGCGAGACCGCGCGGCGCACCGCCCAAGAGGATCGGTTCGGTGAGCGAGCGATATACGGGCACTTCGAAGCCCGGGATCGCGCTACCGGAAGGGGGCGCCTCGGACATCAGATGACCGCGCCGCCGCCGAAGCTGAAGAAGGAGAGGAAGAAGGACGAGGCGGCAAAGGCGATCGACAAACCGAAGACGATCTGGATCAGCCTGCGGAACCCGCCCGCGGTTTCACCAAACGCGAGGGTGAGCCCGGTCGTAATGATGATGATCACCGCGACGATCTTGGCGACCGGCCCCTGGACCGATTCCAGCACCTGCTGGAGCGGCTGTTCCCACGGCATCCCCGATCCCGCCGCCCATGCCGCGCTCGGCAAAAGCATGGCGGACACGCAGGCGGCAGAAAGACAGGTGAACGCACGGCGGAGGATCATGATTGGTCTCCTTCTGGAAGATGGGCGTTGAGGCGGTCGGTGAGCTGGTAGCCGCCGGCGGGATCGAGCCCGCCAACTGCGACGATCTCGGCGATGCGGCGCGCGGCGCCGCGTCCGGCGATGAAGACGATGATGTCGATCGCTTCGGCGATCAGGCGGCGCGGTATCGAGAGCGCGACCTCCTCGACAAGCTGTTCAAGCCGGTCGAGCGCGGCGATGGCGGAGTTTGCATGGACGGTCGCGATCCCGCCCGAATGGCCAGTGTTCCAGGCCTTGAGCATATCGAGCGCCTCGGGACCCCGAACCTCGCCGACGATGATCCGGTCGGGGCGGAGCCGCAGCGTCGAGCGGACGAGATCGCCCATGGTCACGGCGCCCGCCCGCGTTCGCAGCGCAACGGTGTCGGCGGCGGGACAGCGCAGCTCGCGCGTATCCTCGATCAGCACCACCCGCTCGCCAAGCTCTGCCATCTCGGCAAGGAGCGCATTGGCGAGCGTGGTCTTGCCAGAAGACGTGCCGCCAGCGACGAGGATGTTACGCCGCTCGATGACCGCGCGTGAAAGCAGCCGTGCCGTCGTCGCCGGCATAATGCCGTCGGCGACATAGTCGAGCAGCGTGTAGACCTTCGCAGCGGGTTTGCGGATCGCAAAACAGGGTGCCGGCGCGATCGGCGGCAATATACCTTCGAAGCGCTCGCCGTTCGGGGCAGTGCCGCTAGCGGGCAGCTCAGCGGAGACGATCGGGCTGTCGGCATGCACTTCAGCGCGAACGTGGCTCGCGACAAGCCGGATGATACGCTCCGCATCAGCGTGAGCAATCCGCGTGCCGGTGTCGATGCACCCGCGGCCCAATATGTCGAGGCGGAGAGCCCCATCGGGGTTGACCATGATTTCGACGACGAGCGGGTCCGCGAGAGCCTGCGCGATCTCAGGACCGAAAGCGGTGCGGAGCATTGCCTGACGGCGGAGCGCGATGGGTGACAAACCGGTCATGGCCGCCCTCCCCGTCCGGGTGCCTTCTCAGCGCGCGCGAGTCGTCGCCCTACTTCGGTGATAAAGCGGTCGAACCCTTGCTCACCGAGCGCATGGGCAGCGGCATCGCCCGCGCCGAAGCCCGGGCCGACGGTCAACTGGTGCAGAACAAGAAGCGATAGACTTTCAAGAAGCACTTCCACATCGCGCTGGAGCCTTCCTACATGGCCGCCGATGCGATCGAGACGGGTGCCGAACATCTCGTCGAGTTCGTGACCCGCGCGGCGGCGGAAATAATCGTTCAGCGCCGCGCAAACGATCGCCGACTTGGTTGCATTCGAGCGGCGCGCAAGCTCGTCGAGCTGTTTGCTGAGCTTCGGTTCGAGATAGAGATTGTGGCGCGGACGCATGGCTCAGAACCCCGGCAACGGAGGATCGGAACGGTCGGCGTCGTCAAACCCGTAGGCCCGTGCGACGGCGCTGAGGCCGCGGACGCGATCCATCGCGCGTGCCTCGGCAGCCCCATCGCTTTCATCTTCGCCTTCGCCCGGCGTGCGATCGGTCTGCTCCTCCGGCTTTACTTCCGTCTCTTCTTCGAGCGCGGGATGGCGCACATGCTCGGGTCCACCGCCGGCGATGGCCTCGCCATCCTCGCCTTCGTCGATTGCAACCAGGCGGGCATCGGCGCCGGCCCGGCGGTCAGCCCAAACATCGGCCTGGGGCGCGGGCCGATCCGGATAGCCGCTGGCGTTCTCCAGCCGCGGCACCGGCAGCACGCGCGTTTTCAGCGCCGGTTCGAGATAATAGCGAAGCTTCTTCGCGCGGATCGGCGCCAGCCCGGAAACGAGGATCAGTTCGTCATTGGGCGGCAATTGCATGACCTCGCCCGGCGTCAGCAGCGCACGTGCGGTTTCCTGACGGCTGACCATGACGTGCGCGAGCCACGGCGCGAGACGATGCCCGGCATAGTTGCGCATCGAACGCTGTTCGGTCGCGGTGCCGAGCGCGTCCGAAATGCGCTTGGCGGTGCGCTCATCGTTCGTCGCGAAGGCGACACGTACGTGGCAATTGTCGAGGATCGAGTTGTTCGGCCCATAGGCTTTTTCGATCTGGTTGAGCGACTGCGCGATCAGAAAGGCGCGGATGCCGTAGCCCGCCATGAAGGCGAGCGTGGTCTCGAAGAAGTCGAGCCGTCCAAGCGCCGGAAATTCGTCGAGCATGAGGAGCAGCGGCGGACGATCGTCACGGCGCGGTTCGAGCGTCTCGGTCAGTCGACGGCCGATCTGGTTGAGCATCAGCCGGATGAGCGGCTTGGTCCGCGAGATGTCCGACGGCGGCACGACGAGGTAGAGCGAGACCGGCGTCGATCCGACAAGATCCGATATCCGCCAGTCGCAGTCCGCCGTGACCCTCGCAACGGTGGGATCGCGGTAAAGCGCGAGGAACGTCATCGCCGTCGAGAGCACGCCCGAGCGCTCATTCTCGCTCTTGTTGAGCAGCTCACGCGCGGCGGACGCCACCACGGGATGCACCTGCGGATGATCGGCGTCACCAAGATGGTTGGTCGTCATCATCCGCCGAAGCGTGGCGACGAAGCTGCGCTGCGGGTCTGAGAGGAAGGTCGCGACGCGTGCGAGCGTCTTGTCGTCCTCGGCATAAAGAATGTGGAGGATCGCGCCGACGAGTAGCGAGTGGCTGGCGCGATCCCAGTGGCTTCGACGCTCCAGCGCCCCTTCCGGATCGACTAATATGTCGGCCACATTCTGAACGTCGCGGACCTCATAGGTGCCGCGCCGTACTTCGAGCAGCGGATTGTAGCGCGCAGACGCAGGATCGGTCGGGTTGAACAACAGGCAGTGCGAGAAGCGTTGCCGCCATCCGGCGGTGAGCTGCCAGTTCTCGCCCTTGATGTCGTGAACGATCGTCGAGCCGGTCCAGCTCAGCAAAGTCGGCACGACTAGGCCGACGCCCTTGCCCGAACGGGTCGGCGCGAAGGCCAAAACATGTTCGGGTCCGTCGTGACGGATCAACGCACCATGATGCTTACCGAGCATGACGCCGCGATCGGACCGAAGTCCCGCCCGAGTGATTTCACCGGAGCTGGCCCAGCGTGCCGAGCCATAGGTGGTAACGTGCCGGCGTTGCCGCGCGCGCCACAGCGAGCCGACGATCGCGGAAGCACAGCCGAGAAAGCCCGACGCTCCGGCTAGCGCGCCGGCTTTATCGAAAACATGCGGCGCATAGGCTTCGAACGAATACCACCAGCCGAAGAGATCCCAGGGCCGGTAAAGCGGCATCCCGCCGACCATCATCCACGGGCGGCCGAGCGCGGCCTGATAGCCGAGCATCGCGGCCGCCCACTGCGTCGCCGCCCAGCAGCCGATCATCATGACCAGGAGGACGACGAGCATCTGACCGACGAGGAGCTTGGTGGGCGTCATGGCGGTCCCATCGCGCCAGCTCTCGATTCAGAGAATTACGGTCCTTATCGTTGATGTACGGGCGTGGTCGGGGCACGGCGGCGCTCGCCGTGATCGATACGGAACGGGCAATCTGGAGCGTGATGGACGATACCGGGAAGACAAAGCCGCGATGCAAAGGAACGGGAATGCCGGTTGAGATGGTCACGTCGGAATAGTGCGGAAGGACAGCGCGGGCTGAGATAATCAACTGATCTCCATTCCGCGCTGCCGCCCGATCGACCAGCTAATCCCGCTTTCGCGAACGATGCCTGTGACAGGCTGCCCCAGCCCACGTTCGAGAACCGGGCGCCAAGGCACGAGTGTGAACTCGCGCGACTTCTCGATCAGCGCAAATTTTTGACCGCCGATATTCAAACCGCGACGATAGATGCCCTCGACCTTCGCACCGGTTCGCGCCTCGGCAAATTCCATCCCCAATTCTCCCGACAATTGTGCCGCCACCCTGAGCAGCTCTCGTCGCTGCAACGTCGTCACCATTCCGGAAGCGAACCGGGTCACGCCGTCGGTCTCGGTGGCAAGGCCCTGACCGACCAGCCAGGCCCGCCGCTGCAGCCGAGCCGCCGCGACATCGCTGCCAAACCCCTCTCCCTCGAAGGCTTGATCTTCAATCAGGGTTCGGTCGAGCCAGGTCGCGCCATTATGGCCAATTTGCGCACCGAGCGGCATCGTGGATAGCGGCTCGATCTCTACGGGACGATCCTTCGCACGCAAAGCCTCGCATCGACGAACACGCTCCAGATGGTCCGGCGCGATCCGCCAGCTTCCATCCGCAGCGCGCTCGATACCGGGATCGATACGACGAAGCGCCTCCAGCCTCCGCACATGGGTAGCAGCAAAACTCTCGGTAGCGCTCGGGTCGTGGCGAAGATGGGTGTCGACATCATAGCGCCCACCATGCGCTGCGGCGATGTCGACGATGGTGCGATCGGAAGTGCGTATTTCGGGCAGTCGCGCTTTCACTGCCAGGATCGATCCGACTGGCAGCAGCTCGACATTCTCGCCCTTCCCGATGTCGACATAATGGGTTCGTCCGTCGATGCCGTCGACGATCATAAAATGCCGGTCGCCAAGCTCGTCGGAAAGGCCGCGCTCGACAAGGCGGCCGACGAGCGTTTCGGAGCGAGCTTGTTCAAACTCGCAGCGCTGGCTGAGCGGTCGCTCAATTCCCGCACGCGTGACCGCCTGGTTCAGCGCAGCGATAATGTCTCCACGTCTGCCCATTTCTCGGAGCGCCGCTTCGGCTTCGTCGGAAAGCCGCCAGTGGTCGCCGCCAATTGGGGTCGCAAGGCCCATAGCCTTCAGTGTTTGCAGCCGACCTGCCCGGAGCGTCTGATCGAACGGGTCACGCGCGCGGGCCTCGACCAGTCCATTAGCAGCCTGTTCGCGGATGAAGCGCCGATCGAGACTGGTCAGTCTCTCCTGCCCCATTTCGCGGCGGAGCTGTGCGGCAATCTCATGATCGCTTCTGAGCCCCAGATCGCGCCGTACAATCTCGCATGCTCGTTCGCGCATGCCGCGGGCGATATAATCCTTGGCGATAACGAGATCGCGTCCGCTCTCCTCTCGGCCGCGCAGCACGATATGCGTGTGAGGATGGGCGGTATTGAAATGGTCGACCGCAACCCAATCAAGCTTCGTGCCGAGATCCCGCTCCATCTCGCGCATCAGGGTACGCGTGAAGGGTTTGAGGTTGGGATATTGATCGCCATCCTCGGCCGACACGATGAAGCGGAATTGGTGACGATCGCCGTCGCCGCGTTTCAGGAATGCGGAACCTTCGACCCGATCACTATCAGGTCCGTAGAGGGTGCCCCGTTCCCCATCGCGCGTGACGCCATCGCGCTTCAGATATTGGAGATGAGCAGCAGCGCCGGCAATGCCCCTACCCGACAGCCGAACGAGCCGCGTCTTGATCGTCACACGTCGCTGCCGCCAAGAGGCCAGCCCGTCCCGGCCAGCAAGAACACCGCCAGCTCCCGCACCACGCCCATTGCGCGCGCCTGTGAAATGCTTTCGCCCTAGCGGGGACTGCCCACTACCTCGGGCGAGATTGGTGGCGCGCACAACCCGACCGACATAGCGGCCCTTCCCTTTCCCCAGCCGCCCAAGGCGCGGTTCAAACCCGTCATCGTCCATGAGCCACCTCGCCGGCTGTCGTAATCGGCGGCGAGATGGGGATATGCTGGCGACACGCCAATTGGTGCCGTACCCAGCGGCAGATATCCGCCATTTTTGAAAATATGGCACCAAGCCAATCGCGATGGTGCCAACCCAAAACCCGAAAAAACGACGTGCAGACGCCAAAAATGGCCACCCTCGCCGCGCGATGGTGCCATTGCTTCTATCTTGCCCTAATCCAATTCCTCCCATTTTCGCGAACCTAGCGGGCGCCAACCCGCATCCTCGTCAGGATAAGCGGCCAGCTTCGACCATGGAGCGGCAGGCGCGACGGAAGCCTGCACTCCCCTCCAGATATGAGAAACTTGGCCCTGCGAACGATGGTGCGAAGCGTAAAGATGGGCCGTCGCAGCATCTCCAAGTGCTGCAACGGCCCGATGATTTCACATATGATACACCTCTGCCAGGGCGTCTTTCTCCACGATTGCCGCTGCGAGTTCGCGCTCGATCTGACGCCGCTCACGCTTGCAAACGCACGCCGCCAGCTCGGCGCGAAGTTCTTCGATTTGTGCCTCGATATGCATGCCAGCCTCCTCATCTACGTGAAAGATGAGAGGGCTTTCCGGCGGCGATCGTGCCGGGTCAGGGACCGCGAAGCGGCCGCGCCAGCGGCGGTGGGGGCAACGATTTTGCGCAGCAAAATGGTGGGGCCCCACCGTCCTTGACGCGGTGCGACCGCCGCTGGATCATCGGCAGTTCTTACGCGGTAAGCCTCCCACCTCCGCGTAACGAAGGCCCGCGCCGGAGACCGGCGCGGGCGGTTCGGCTCACTCGCCGGGGTTCCAGATGATCGCATAAACATCGTCATCGGATTGCCCCGCCGCGCGCCCGAGATTGGCGTAGAGCGTGCGACTGCCGAGTTCCGGTGCAGACATGGCGAGCCGGACATATTCACGCTGGCTGACCTCGCCGGTGCGAATCCAGCCGCCACCGAGTTCCACGCCACCCGACAGCACCAGATAGTCGGGCCGATCGCCGGCCTTGTCGCGATTGGGGACGATCGCGATTTCGGCGTTGACCGACAGCGTCCGGATCGAACCTTTGAAGCTGCCATCGGACTGACGCTGGACATAACCAAGTGCGGGCATTTTTCATCTCCTTCCAATGTTCGCCTGAACCGTTTCCGGGCGATGAGCGGACCGAAGGGACGGCATGGAGCGGCAGCACGAACCGGCAGGCCGAAGCGTCAGCGAAGGACCGGAGCGGCGGGCTGATTTGAGGCGCAGCCGCGCGCGAGGAGACCGGCAAAGCCGGTCGGGGAAATCAGTTCGCCGCGATGGTTTCGGGCCGTCGCGGCCGTCCCAGGTCATACGCACAGCCCGGATGAACGGTCGACCGAACAGCAGGAGATGAAGGATTCCGCGCTCGGTTTAAGCGCCAGAAAGGGTCAGCCGAGAGCGGAGATCCCCACGTCAAAAGCCAGCCGTACGCGCGCGACGGCCGAAACGATTGCGGAGAGCCACATATTTCGGGACCGCGGTGCTGCCCCGACGCGGTGCGACGTTTGCCTCAGGCCCTCTTGGCGCGGCCGCGCGCAGCCGGCTTGGCGGCGGCGGTCTTCGCGGCAGGCTTGCGGCCACCGCCCCGGCCTTTCGTGCCGAGTCCGATTTCCTTGGCGAGCGTACGGCGCTTCTCGGCATAGTCGGGAGCAACCATCGGATAATCCTTGGGCAGACCCCATTTGGCGCGATAGTCGTCAGGCGTCATGCCGTAATGCGTCATCAGATGACGGCGGAGCATCTTCAGCTTTTTGCCATCTTCAAGACAGACGATATAGTCAGGCTTGATCGACGAGCGGATCGAAACGGCGGGTTTCAATTCTTCGACGGGTGCTTCAGCGGGCGCCCCAAGGCCCGACAATGCGACGTGAACACGCCCGATGAGATCGGGAAGGTCGGCGATGGCGACACTATTGTTCGACACATGCGCGGCAACAATATCGGCGGTCAGCGTAATCAGCATTTCTTGAGCATCGTCGGACATGTTCAATCTCCTTCGAGGCGCGCGCCTAGCTGCAATTAGTTACCGCCGCTACTTCTATTTGGACAAGGACTTCGCGCCGGGCGATGGCGAAGCGGCGCCCGGCGCGCCAATTTACGGGACGGCATAACCGGAGCCTATGCGGACATAAGAGCGGCGGCTTTCGCCGCCGCTCCCTCGTCACGCTGCTTCGCGATGGTCTTCGAAGTCGGCTTCGACCTCATCCGGCACTTCGATCTCGACCGGCGGCTCTGCTTCAACCGGCGTCACTGCCTCGACGACCAGTCCGCCGCGCGCGGTATAAGCGGAAGGCGGAAACACCATCCAGCGCGGCACCCAACTTTCGACCTTCGCCCGGCCATTGGTGCCGTCCAGATGGTCGCGAATAATCGCTTTCAACGTTGCACCCTTCTCCTTGGCATTGGCGGCGGCGACCTCGGCTCCGCCCACGTCAGCGACGATGGCGGTCAGGACTTCCTTGTCACGAAGCCCTTCGAAGAAGGCGTCGTCGGCGCTCCACCATGCTGCCATATCGACCCCGATATGGAGGCCAACCCTCTCGATCACCGGACTGCCCGCGAACAGCGTCTCGCCGATAACGATAGCGACGATGTCCATCACCGCGCGGTCGGGCAGTTCGAGCAACCGCTCGAACAGCGTGGCAAGCCGCAGACTGCCGCCGCCCGTCACGGTCGGCTCCTCGGCATCGAACCCGAGCAGCGCCAGCACCGCGCGGCGCTTCTCATCGAACCGCGTCTCCGCCGCTGACGTCTCGATGCTCTCGCGCACATCGTCCTGCTTGGCGGCCTGTTCCTCGATCCGGATAGTCCAGAGCGGCGATCCCTTAATCGCATGGGCGGCCATCAGCCGCAGAGCGACTCCGGGATGATCGGTGAGCGCGACGCGCACGGCAGCATGGCGATGAAGATCGATATAGGTCTGCATCCGCGACGTGAGTTCGGGACGCGCGACCTTGCCGATGGCCGCAACCTTCTCGCCCCGATCAAGCCGCGCCGCTTCCCTCGTGGTCACATAGCCTTCGTGGAAGACCACCTCACCGCTGGCCTGAACATCGACATAGATGCGCCCGCCCTTGCGCTTGGGGGCCTTGCGATATTCCCATTGCGAGAAATATTCACCCTTGCCCACGATCACCACCTCGGCCCAGCCATCGTCCAGATAGGCCTCGCGCCGCACCTCGATGGCCGCGCTCTGCATTTCCCAGAACGCCTCGGCATCGGCAAGATAGCGATCATCGCCAAACAGATCGGCGATGATCGAAAGCCCGCTCGCCTCGACATCGAACAGCGCATGATCGACCTTGATCTCGCTGCCACCGAACAGCCACGCCTTGAGTTGGTTCCCCTGCGGGCAATAGGCATCGGCATCGTCGAACAGCGCGAGCCATGCGCGCTGCTGGCTCTTGGTCGCCAACGTCAATTGCCGGACGGTCGCGGGACTGATCTCTTCCTTGGCATAGAGCGACCGGATACGCGGCAAGAGATTCCCCAAGGCGAGAATGCGCTTCACCATGGCCTCGGGCATTCCGAAAGTGTCCGCGATCTCGGCGATGCTCCGACCTTCCTTGACCAGCCGGGTATAGCTTTCCCACTGCGTCACCTCGTCGGCATCGCGGCGCGCGACATTCTCGATAAGCGAGGCTTCGAGCGCAGCGGCGTCGTCGCCCTCGTCGAGAATGGCGCAAGGCAGCGGTTCGGCCTCACCACGCTCTGCGGCAACGATGGACGCCGCCGCGAAGCGCCGCGCCCCCGCTACGATTTCGAACGCACCTTCTGCACAGTTCGGCCGAACGATCAGCGGAACGAGAACGCCGCGCGCCCGGATCGTCGGCAATATGTCCGACACATCGGGGGCCTTTTTGGCATAGCGCATATTGGCCTTGCTGATCGACAGCTTGCCAAGGTCGATAAAGTCGAGTTTCATGAGGTTACCTTTCTTCATGAAGGGGCCGGTCCGTCGGATTTCCAGATTGGGCGGACCGGCTTAGGGATGACGGCAAGACGCGCCGCCAGCGTCTGCCGCCGCCTAGTCAGGCTTCGGAAGGTCGGAGCCACGCACCCGAAAGTCGCGGCGGAAAAGGGTTTCGGCGACAAGGATCGATCCCGCGCGGCGCGACCACGCCGCCCATGTCGAGATTGCGAGGCCGCTTTCGAAATGGAGGTCGCGCTCGATGCCGAGGCCGAAGGCGAGGCGCACCGAACCCAGTTCGCAAAGGCTGAACGAGCCGAGTTCGGGCGTCCCGAAGCCGAGATCCGCAAGGCCGAACAGCGTGTCGCCATCCTCGCCCAATTCGGTGGCGAGCCAGGTAGCCGAACCAACCGGCGAGAAGAATTTGGCGAGCGGCACGAAATCAGGCTCATTCAATCCCGCCATGACGGCGGCGCGGCGGGCTTCGTCGTTCGCGCGCAAAGCAGCGCGAAGCTCGGGGGTCAGGAGGATCATGCCGCCAGCTCCCGCCCGAGATGCTGGCCCGCATCGGCTTCGCCATAGTGCGCAAGCAACCAGTCCGCCGCCTTGCTGGCGAGGCTCGCGGCGCGGAAGATGGCGCGATTGTCTTCGCGAAGCACCTCCAGCCATGATCCGATATAATCGGCATGACGCACGGTCGGCGCGATACCGAGCGCGGCGCACAGAAAGGCGCTGCCCATTTCGGCAACCAGTTCCTCGCGCGCATAGTCCTTCGATCCGAACGCATTGAGCAGCTTGCGGTCGAGCCGCGAGGCGTGACCCGTCGCATGGGTGAGTTCGTGCAGCGCGGTGCGATAATAGTTGATCTGATCAAAGAAGGCCGGTTGCGGCGGCACCTGCACATAGTCATGCGCGGGCACATAAAAGGCCCTGTCGCCGCCGATCCGAAAATCCACCCCCGATGCCGCGATCACCGCCTCGGCGACCGGCACGATCTCGCGCTCGGACAGCGGCGCCGGATCGATCCCGATCCCCGACCGCAGTCCCTCGCACTGCGCGACATTGAAGACGGTGAAGCTTTTGAGGAACGGCACGGCGCGTGCCTCGCCGCCATCCTGTGCCACCCGTGCGGCCTCGCCCTTCGGAATGAAGCGATCGGCATAGACGACGGTCGTCCCGCGCTCGCCCTTGCGGACATTGCCGCCCGCCTCCAGCGCCTGCCGGAAGGTGAGCCAGCCCTGCGAAGGCCAGCCCGCCTCGATCACCGCACCCCACAGGATCAGGATATTGACCCCCGAATAGCTACGCCCGGTCACCGCGTTGCGCGGCAGGGCTACTGACGCGCCGCCATCGCTGCCGCGCACAGCCTGCCACGGCTGCACCCAAGGCAAGCGACCTTCTTCGAGTTCGGCAATGATCTTGTTGGTGACCGCGTCATAGAGCGACGCGCGCGGCGCGCCCGCTTCACCTCGGCTCGACCTTGCACGACGTTTCGATTGGACAGGCATATTTCCTCCATTCCCGCCCCAAATCCCACAGGCCTCCCGGCGGAGCGGGGATGGGCGGCGAGATGCGACCTGCCGGGCGCGGCCAGGAGGCGGCCCGCATCTGCAGGACCGCAATGCAATGGAGGAGCCGCGAAGCGGCTTGCGGGACGCCGGGACGCGCCCAGAGGGGAGCGCCGGCCAGCAACGCGACTGTCGGAAGGCCCCACCAGTACGCCGCCGCGCGGGGCGCGGCGTCACCATCGGGGTGTTGCGGGGTGCCCCCGCATAAGGGGTACGGACAGACTACAGGCTGGCCGTTAGGGGAAGCGTCCCCTCAAATGATGAAGTCGGGCTCCAGCCGCGCATAGGCATCGAGCAGCGCGAAGATTTCATCTCGACCTTTCGGCCCTCCGTCTGGAAGCAGCAGATAGAAGGAAGAAAAGGACGCTCGATCGATCCGCCACAAGTCTTCGAACGTGCTGATACCTCCTTCTTCGAGCGCCCGCCGGGTTCGTGCGGAGAGTGGCAGCAAGGCAACCGGACTCGATCGTATCACCTGATCAAGCGTCAGTGGTCCAGGCTGTACCTTTTGACGCCGGGCAATAAGATACAGATCCCGCGCACGCTGCGTCGATACGCCAAGCTCCGCGGCAATATCCTTGAACGTCATGCCGCGCTCCCGCAGCTCAAGCACATAGGCGCGGCGCTCGCTCGGGCTGGCAAAGGGCGGTGCGGCCATAGTCGTTTCTTTCGGGCAGCCGTCTCCAGCGCCCGACCGGACATGCCCGGCCGCGCCCGAAAAATCCGGCGGGGTTGGTTTTGGGTTCCACGCTATTGAAGCGCCGCGCCCGCCAGTTTCCACAAAAGTTGGACCCATTCTATACGGGCATTTGTCGGGGTTGTTTTATTGCCGGAGCTGTTTTGATGAGCAATCGCAGCCGTCCGTCGCTGCATGAAGAGCGGGATAATATGTACGCAAGGACCGGACGCATGAACCCCGACGGATATGCCAAGAAGTTGTTCCGCGCCTCCGGCGTTTAGGCGCAGCCAATGCCAGTAAACGGTCAAGCCTGCGGGCCTATTACCACGCACAGAGCGATCAGGCCGAGTGGTTGGATATCGGAACACGCTGATCCACGGTACGCCCAGTTCGAGGCAGAAAGCGAGAGTATCCGCAGCCGGTTGTGTCACGACCCGAAAGCTCGCGAGAATGATTGGTGAGCACCATCAGAATTTGGCCGACGAGCGGCTCGGTTGGGCTCATGCTCGATCTCCGCCCGCATGCGGGGAAAGTGATCGTAGACGTGGCAGAAAGCTCTCAAAAATCGGAAGTCTGAGTCGGATATTCTTGAGGGGCGTGAAACCCATCTGTTAGAATCGCGACAGCGCCGCTTCTAATCCCGATTGAATAGGCTTTCTGCCATTTTTTTCACTCTTTCAAAATTCGCCTTTTCTAAAAGCGAATGCTCTAGAGTAAACGCCGCTCGTGGTTCGCCGCCATTCAGCAAAATGGGCATGGCCAGTTCGTTAGCTTGCGACGGTATCTTGGCGGACGTAGCGATTACCTCGGCGACTTTTCGCCTCGCACCATCAAAATCGCCCAAGCTGAAATTTCCCTTTTGAAGGCTGTCGATTTCTTGATCAACAAGGTCGCTCAGTCCGGGAGGGCTTGCATCGCCGACAAGATAGCTGATGCGGACATCAACGAGTGCTTCACCACGGCCCGCGGCAGCGGGCCACACTCGCCAATTCACGCTCGCGCCGGTGTACACGCCATTGTTTCGAAGCAGGTCGAAAAGCCGGTCGTTCAAAATTTGGGCGACCAATCGCGAATTCGCGTAGATGTCCTGTTTGTCTTCCGTCGCAATCGTGAAGAGGCGTGTAATCTTTCGGCCGTCGACCCATTTCTTAGCCGAAAGGCCGTCATCATATGACAATTTCGGCAACGACGTCGGGGAGGTCTTCGGCATAGCCGGAGCAATATCGCTCAGATATTTCGTCGTCAGGGCGATCGCGTCGACAATCTCGAAGTCGCCAGTGATCAATATGGTCTGAGGCGAAAAGCGTTTAAAACCCTTGCCCAGCATTTCGGAGCTATCTGCTGACAGTGCGATCGCTTCCCGAAACCCAGAACGATAGTCGAACCGAGCACCAGCCGGGGTTCCGCCATATGATTGTAGGAAGTTTACGCCAGTGCCGGATTGCGCGGATTTCAGGACGACACGTACCGCCTGAAACAGACTATCCGCACTATCCGATCTCCCCGAAATCGTCAGAATTGTACGGTCGGCCGATAGGGATATTTCGGAAGCGAGGCCCTCGCGGTTCAGAAACTCCCGATACTGCATTTCGTCGAGCCGCTCTGGGCGCGCGATGAAAGCATCGGAGATCGAGTAGAGGGGTGGATTCGCAGTGCTTAGCAAGTCCTCATTGGACGTGATGCTGCCCGCGGAGGCGACCAGGGCCCCGCTGTCGACATGCTTTAGGATGACACGCTGGCCGCTCGGCAGATCGAGTACTCCGATGCCTTGCTGGTCGACGGTTGCTGGACCGACACGCGCTTGATCCTCGCTTCCCGCTGGCTCGGCAATAGAATCGAGACGCGGCTGAGCCTCGGGACGCCTGATATCGGCTTTCATCCCGCTGGACCGGGCTGACATCAGGGCAGATTTGAGTTCGGGGGTTAGCGCTCCGCGCGGTCCAGTCACAGCGATATCGAAATCGCGATCGAACCTTATGGCTTTCCGCAAATAATTGTTCACTTCGCTCAGGCTAATGGTGTCGATAACGGACTTTGCTTCCTTGCCCGATGGCAGTCGCGAAATCGCGCCGATTTGCGCCATATCCTTATATTCTCGGACACGCGCGACCGGGTTTTTAAACTCTTCATTCACCTGCTTGAGAACCGAGCGTCGGGCTTGCGCCAATATGACTTCGCTTACGCCGAACTTTTGGACCGTGCGAAGATTTCGGATGGCATTTCCCATTGCGGTCCGGGCCCCTGCAAACCCGTTCCCTCTCTCGGTATCGCCATTCAGTTCGAACGACATACTGATCGACTTCTGGTAGATGTCCGGAAGATGAGGTTCCTCCAAAGCAAATCCCATGCTGCCCGCTGCCTGGAGAGCAAGCCTATGTAGAAGAGCCTTACGTATATTCAATCGCGGTTCATCCACGAGCGATCCCTGGAGAGACCGGGGCAAAATAGCTACTCGCACAGCCGGCGACTCATCGTCCCGCTCGACAGCCAAGTAGCGCGGCGCCATCCCCATTGCCAAACCTGGCGAGCGTTCCGAACGCCTGCCTTCTCGGCCTCGCGGACTGGGGCCTGACGGATTGGGCAAAGACCCAAGCGATTCCACTGCCGGAATCCATTCCGAGATATCGATCTCTCCGCTGACGATGATGGTCGCGAGATCCGGCCTATACCATTTCTCGTAAAACCGCCGCACGCTCGCCGCCGACATCTGCTGAACCCCACGAAGCTCCATTAAGCGCGCTTCGGCAATCCGGCTGCCAAAAGCCTGCCGAATGACCTCATTCTGACCTGTCAGGGCGGAGTCTACCCTAGAGTGCTCGGAACCCACATTGACGCGCTCTCGCTGAACACTCGCCTCGTCGATCGGGGCGCCTGTCAGCCAGTCCGAAACCACCCGAATGACATCTTCGGGCGTCGCTGCGGCTTCGCGCGGAAGCTGCAGCCAATAATCGGTCCCTCGCATACCCGTTGAGCCGTTTCTAATCTTGATCTGCCCCTTTGCAACCAAGAGATTGAGGAGGCTCGCATCGTGCGCCGCCCCGAACTGTAAGCCGATATGCTCGATGACATGCGCGGCAGCCCCTTGATCAGCTTCTTGATCGAGGTCGCCCGCGTTCACCGCGAGCATGACCACGGTTTCGGGATTTGCCGTCCTCTCGATGATATATCGCATTCCATTCGGAAGCGTCCCGAACCGAAACTCAGAGCCTTCGACCATTGCGCTGTTCGAAACCGGCTGTGCCTGAAGGTGCGGGATCGGCACTATGGCAAGCGAAATCAAAAATAGCCCGCTTCGTATCAAAGCCATGCGGTCACTTTCCGGTAGATTCGTCGTTGGCACCAACGCTCGCCACGGCAGCTCACAGCTGCCGAGGCGACGCGAATGATGATCCTAGAAGGTGGCGGTCAGGCCGATCCGCAATGTGCGACCACCAAGATACTGGTCGCTCGTGGGGTATATGTCGCCGGTGGACAGTGCCTTGTCACCCGACGACTGTGTCACATCCGTCGGCCCTTTCAGCAGGTTCGAACCTTCGAAAAAGATGCGATATTCGCTGCCGAAGAGCTTGCCGTCGTAGCTCAGCCGAAGATCCAGCGTATCGAACTTCGCGCGACCTTGCTGCGTAAATCCGAACGCCGGATATCCGGAATACATGCCAGCCTGATAGGTGTATGCCAGCGAGCCGTTCACTGGCCCCTTCGAATAGGTCAAAGCAAACGTGCCTGAGTGAGGCGGCTGCTGAAGATAGGGCACTTTGGCGGTGACGAAGCCCTCCGGTACGCCGCCATAGACATAGCTGTCGTTCATCGAGCCGTTGGTGTAGGTATAATTGGCGTACACGCCGAGGCCCGAGAGCAAGCCAGGCAAGAACTTGAATTGACGCTCGATCGAGAATTCCAGCCCCCACAGCGTCGTCAGGTCGGGAGAATTTACCGGTCGCTCGGATATCAGATAGAGATTCGGGGTATCGAAGCGAGGATCATCAGGAATTGGAGCGTCGTCCGGAATTCCCTCGACCAGCAGCGAACGGATATTCATGATCGAGTTTTTAGTGGGCTTGTAGAAAGCGCCAGCCTTGATGACCCCAATATCGTCCGAATATAATTCGACCGAGAGGTCGAAACTGTGCGTCGTCGCCGATTTGAGATCGGGATTGCCGGAGATGAGCGAAAGCATCGGCTGGTCGAACTGTGGACCGTAAAAAGGCTGAAGATCGAGAAATACCTGCCAATTCTGGCTGATGCTGGAGAGCGAAGGCCGGGCAATCGCGTTATAATATCCGAGGCGTATGACCAGATTTTCCTTTGGTCGATAATTGATCATCACGCGCGGCAAAAACGTATCGTGACGTCCCCGGAAATTTACCAGATCGGAGTTGTTCGCGGCGAAATCTTCGTCAAGGAAGCCATCTGCCGAGATTATCTGCGGCGCGAACAATGTGAAGGAGTTGGTCTTCACCCTTTCGAATCTGACCCCGCCCACGATCTCAAGCTTGCCGAATTGTAGGGCCGCTTGAACATAGGCGGCCATATCCCGCTCTTCCGTAAAATCATCGAAGTCGAATGGGCTCGACAGACTTTCGGCCGCGGACACACCCGGAACATTCCCGGAAAAGAGATCACGCGCGAAACTTCTCGCCTGCTTTGCGTTCAGCATCCGGAGCGTCCCGGCGGCACCGATGCGCGATAGCGCCACATCTTCAAACGACAGTCCCAAATTTGCGGGAGGAATCCCCGGAAACGCAAAATAGCTGAAGCTGTCATAGGGCGGGTTTGCTTCGGTTCGCGACTGCTCATAGAAAGCTCCGGCCTTGATATATTTGAGAAAACCGGTTTCGAAGTTTCTCGTGGTATCAAGGCGGAGAGTAAATCTTTTGTTGGTGTCGTCGCTGGTCGATTTTTGACCGCCGGTGAAGTTGAAAAGGGCAGGATCGTTCAAACGGTCAAAGCCCGCCGAGCTAAATGAGGGTAGTTGAACGCGCGATCCACTAGTGGGCAAAAAGGCCGAAATAACTCGGCCATTAACGGTATTGCCCAGCAATTCGTCTGAAAGGTGAATCCGGTCAAACGCGACCAACCCTCCGGGAGACAGCGTGAAGCCTCCTTGAAAAAAGCGCCGCTTACCCTTCGCATAAGACGCCTGATAGCCGAAATCCCACAGACCTAGGCTGGTATCTCCGTTGAATGTAACGACGTGTGATACGTCCTTCGATTCATTAAAATTGTATCGTTGGAACAGGCTTGCTGGAAGCGTGCCCAAAATCGGAAAAAAATTCTCCCAGACCAGCGCAGAACGGGTCTGTCCGTTCAACGAATCCAAGGGAATGCTAGTGTATCCGTTGAAATCGTCGAAACTCAGAAGCGAGCTACTAACATCCTGCTTTGCTTCATTATATTGATAATCTAGGCGAAGGTTGGTGTGGGTTCCAATTTTCCACTGCATGCCAGCACCAATGTTCAAATTTTCGAATGCGTTCGCACTGTTCAATGCACCGAAGCTTGCCTGGTAGCGTTCGTCGACACCGGCTTCGAAGGGAAACCTCGTCCGGGGATCAAGGGCGAAAGTTCCCGCCACGCCTTCGGGCAGATAGGCGCCATAGAGGTTATTGGCGATCAGGCTGATCTGTTCGATATTGCGCTTGCGATACTGCGCGCTGAGGCTCAGGCCAAAGTTCTTCGAGGCGCCAAAGCGCCACGACGCAGTTCCTGAAATCCCCGTATCATCGAGAAAGTCTCTCGCGGCGAAGCCCTTTTCAACGGTGGCACTGAAATAGCGGTCGGGCCGATCAAGCGGCCCCTTGGTCTCGATTTCCACGAGGCCACCCGTACCGGATCCATCTTGGCTGGGCAGCAAGGTCTTGTTGATCGTAATTTTCGATACAGAGTCAGCCAGTATATTATTGAGAGCAGGCGCTCGATTACCGTTGGTGCTCGCCGGCAATCTCTGTCCATTCAGCGTAACGGTATTGAGGTCGGGACCTAGGCCGCGGACGATGACATTGTCCCCGGTACCGGTTCCATTGAAGTCTGTAGGTACGAAGGCGATCCCCGGCGCACGACGAAGTGCATCCGAAATGGAAATGCCGTCGAACTTTCCGGTCAGATCGTCAGAGATGATGGTCGAGGTGTTTTCGGCGGTGCGCTCTTGATTGAGCGCCTGCGCGCGACCTGCCTTGTAAGCGGTGACGACGATCTCGCCCGCCGCGCTACCGTCGGACAGCAAAATTCCGACGGTCGCCCGTCCGCTCCTCAAGTCGACAAACTGCTCGTACGGCGGATAACCAAGGTAGGAAATCCGGATGTTGTAACTGCCGTTTCTCCCCGGGAAGCGAAAATCGCCGAGATCGCCAGTTGAAGCCTTCTCGCCCGTTTCAACAAGTTCGACTAGCGCGCCTTTGAGCGCCGCCCCTGTCCGCGCATCGACTACCGTCCCAATCGGCGCCGAAACGGAAGTACCGACCGACGCGTCAGCGGATGCGCGGGCCGGAGCGGGTGCGTTTCCCGCCTGGGTTACCCGCGCGGCGTTCGCGGAGACAAATGTGAATTCAAGCCCTGACCCTGCAAGCAGACGTTCAAGAGCTTCACGAGCGGTCATGTCCCCCGACACGGCCTTGCTTGTACGCCCCTTTGTCAATGAGCTTGGTGCAGCGATCGAGATTCGCGCTTGGCGCCCCAACTGGAGAAGAGCCTTGTTGAGCGGCTGCGCCGGAATATCGAAGCGCTGCGTTGCGTTTTGCGCATATGCAGCCGGCGTTGTGGTTGCCACGGCAACGGCTGCGATGCTGATTGCAGCCGCGAGACGGAAACGCGTACCCTTAAAGTTCACTTTGCCCATACTCTTACCCCCCAATTTTATGTGGTCTGGTAGGAGTGACGATTGGTTAGCGCGCCCTACGCGGTCGCCCGAAACATTTTTGTAAGAAATTTGTATCGGCTCATTCAGAGAGGGTTTCCTGATCGCGGCCTTTGGTGATCTTGAGGCCCAAAATGTCCGCCAGAGTCCCCAGCGCGCGCTCGCGATCTTCCACCTGTAGCCTGATCGTTACGCGCTGATCGCCGAGCTTTGGATCAGCCAGCTTCACTTGCCGCGGGAAGAACAGGTTGAGGTCCTCAACGACGCGCGAGATCGGCGCATCTTCATAATCGAGCGTGCGCGTGCGCCATTCGGCGATGCCCTCGGACGGAATGGCAGCGGCTACAACCGCTGTCGTCGGTGGAAGCGCTGTCGCGTCGCCAAGCGAGACCCGCTTGCCGGCAGTAATCCGGGCTATCTCCTGCCCCCTACGCGGACCCGATAAAGCTTTGATCGCGACGACGCCTTCAATGACCGCCACATCGAGTTGACCGTCACGATTTCGGACGTTGAACGCCGTACCGACGGCGCGCACCTCATAATCCTCTGTCCGCACAAGGAACGGCCGTGACTTGTCCTTACGGACGAAGAAAACAGCCTCGCCTTCGCCTAGGTCGACGGTCCGCTCATTATGCTTTTCCGCAAAGGCGAGCTTCGTCGCGACATTGGCCGTAATGACGCTGCCATCAGGCATAGTCGCCGTGCGCTGCTCACCGATGGCCGTCGCGATCTGGCTGGAACCCTGTTCCGCTCCCGGCCAGCTCACAAAGAGAGCGCCCGCGCCAACCATCAGGGCGACGCTCGCGGCAACCGGCAACCAACGGCGCGAGACCACGGGACTATGCTGCGGCTTGACGGCATCGGGATTGAGCCCGGCAAGCTCGCCCCACAGCTCATGCATCGAGTTCAAAGCCGCCTGATTGACCGGGCTTTGGCGCCACACATCATATTCCGAGCGTTCCTCAACGGTCATGGGGCCGCGACGAAGGGCAGCGAACCAATTCGCAGCTTCTTCCCTTATGTCGTCGCTGAACTTCATGATGCGTAGAAACTCCTTGAACCCGATTGACGCTTGAACACCGCTCTCCCCCTAGTCGCCGTCGGCATCATTTTGATCCAATTCGGCAGATATTCGATTGAGGGCGGCGGCGAGATGCCCCTCGGCCGTCCGCGCGCTGATGCCAAGCCGCTTGGCAATCTGCGCATAGGTCAGGCTTTCAAAGCGGTGCAGATGAAGCACTTCACGCTGACGCGTCGGAAGACGTTCTATGATTGCCATGGTGCGCGCCAAACGGTCCGACGCAATGACCGAGCGCTCGGGATCGGGGGCAGCGTCGACCGCCACGGCGTCGAGATCGGAAGAGTCCGAGATGATCGTGGAGCGAAATGCCCGGCGGCGAAGTCTGTCTATAACGGTGTTGCGGGTGACCGCCATGACGAACGCCGCCGCCGATTTCAGAGGCTGCGCTTGTTCAGCTTCCATCGATTTCAGGAAGGCGTCCTGGACGACATCCTCGGCGTCTTCCTCGCCTCCTTTACGGGCAAGCGCGCGCACAAGCTTACGCTTGCTGCGGTACACGCCTTCGAGCGAGTCGTCATCGGATTCTGCTCTACTCCCCATGCTGTCATGATGGCGAAACAAAGAGTCTCGTCAACGCCGCGATGGGCGGCTCGCTTCAACCAACTGATTACAAATGATACTTTCGGCGCCACTTGAAGCCTCGACTCCAATGAAAACCAAATTGGCGTCAAATTCGGGCGCGTAGACATGCGCCATGAGGCGTCAGTTGCGAAGAGATCGAAATAATGTTGGTGGTTGATGCCAGACTTGGCCTTTGCTCAGAATTTCATCGACCTATCGCGCAGCGCGGCCTCCGTGGACGCGCTTTTCGCGATGCTCGCCGACGCGGCGAGATATATCGGCTTTCCGAATGTCTCGATCGTACCGGTGTTCGCTGCGGCAACGGATGAACCGCCCTGTTTCCTCCAATGCAATAATTATCCCGAAGGCTGGGAGGAGTTCTTCCTCAGCCAGGAGCTTTTCCAGAGTTGCCCGGTCCTCAGGACCAGCCAAGACACGACCGTCGGTTTCCGCTGGGATGAGATTGTGGACCCGACGGACGAAGAACGCGCGACGATCGAAGCATCTCGCCGTCTTGGTCTCGGTGAGGGTTTCACGGTGCCGAGCTGCCTTCTCGGTCTCGCCCATGGTTCGGTCAATTTCGTGACCAAGCCCGGCGTTTCGATCCCCTGTCACCGAAGGCGCCTTGTTGCCGAGATCATCGGCTCGCATAGCCTTGAACAACTTTATCGGATCTGCCTGCCGAGGAGCGACCGCAAGCCGGTCAAGCTGACCGCGCGCCAGATGGAAATCGTGCTTCTCGCAATGCAGGGCAAATCGGACAGCGTTATCGCTCAGTTGCTCGGAATCACTCCCGGCAGCGTCAACGAGACGATGGGGCGGGCGTTGAAAGCCTACAAGGTCGCACACCGCATCCAGCTCGCGCTCCGCGCCGTCTGGAGCGGCGAGGTCACGCTTATCCAAGCGATTGGCGTCAACCCTGTACCTACCCGGTTGGGTCGATAGCGCGACCTGCGCCACATCCCCGGCATCCGAACCGGGAGACAGAAACATGCTCAAATATCTCGATGCCGTGGGCGAAACGCCCACTGGCAGATATCTCCGCACGATGTTCGAAGACCGGAAACGCGTCTTCGTCGACCGTTGCGGCTGGGAACTGCCCGTGACCGACTGCGGGCTCGAACATGACCAATATGACGGCATCGACGCTCGCTATCTCGGGCTCGTCGGCGCCGACGACGCCCATCTCGCTTCACTGCGGCTGGTTCCGACAACCAGGCCGCATCTTCTCGACGAGCATTTCGGCTATCTTTGCGAATGCGCGCCGCCGACGGGGCCCGGTATCTTCGAAGTGACGCGGTTCTGCCTCACGCCCAGCGTCCCGGCGGCACAGCGTCGAATGCTGCGGACATGCCTGATATCGCATCTGGTCGATCGCTGTGTTGCCGACGGCATCCATATGCTGACCGGCATCACTTCCGCGGGCTTCCTCGCACAGCTTCTTGAGATGGGATGGCGGTGCGAGCGGCTTGGTCCGGAGGCCGCACTCGCTTCCGGGAAGGTCGGGGCATTCAAGATCAGCTTTGACAGCGATACCGCGCGCCAGCTCAGCGAGCGCGGCGAATATATTCCACCCACCGAGCGCGATGCGATCGGCAAGGCTTACCCCGAAGCTGGCTTCCTGAAATTGGAGTTGGGGCAATGACGGCCGATGCAAATCGCGCCGCGGCGGCACTCCACGATCTGGAAACGAGCGGATATGCCGTGCTGCGATCGGCAGTCCCCGCCGCCGAATTGTCGGCGATCGGCGATTGTTTTGCCCGCCGCTTCGCATCGACGCCTTTTTGCCAAGGCGGTTTCTATGGAGGCAAAACCAAGCGCTTCGGTCGCCTTCTTATTCGGCATCCCAATGTCGCGGCACTGGTCGAGCACCCGATCATCCGCACGGTAATGGACGCCGTCCTTTTGCCAGCCTGCGACCGGCTCAACCTCAATCTGACGCAGGCAATCGAGCTACACCCCGGCGCGCCCGCGCAGGTGCCGCACCGCGATCAGGATCTCTGGCCGGGCGCAAAGGGATCATTCGAATATCTCGTCAATGTGATGTGGCCGCTCACACCATTCACGGAAGCAAATGGCGGAACCTGCCTATGGCCGGGGAGCCACCGTGACGTGAATATCACCGATGCCGAACCCTCCATCGTGCCAGACCTCTATATGGGTGACGCGCTGATCTGGCTTGGCTCGACGCTGCATGGTGCCGGCGCAAACCGCAGCGAGCATTCGCGCGTCGGAGTGATCGTCAGCTATTGCCTCGGCTGGCTCAAGCCGTTCGAGAATCAATGGCTCGCCTATCCGCCGGCGATTGCGCGTCATTTCTCGACCGAGCTTGCCGCCCTTGTGGGCTACAGCCAGCACCGACCCAACCTCGGCAATTTCGAAGGGCAATGCCCGTCCATCGTCCTTCGCGACGATCTTCCCGAGCATATCGGTGCCATCGATGCGCTGAGCCCCGAACAAAGCCAAGCGCTCGCAGCATATATGGCTGAGCAGGAGCTTCGATCGATCCCATGACCCGTAAGGCTGGCCCTGATGCTCCGGGCGTGATCGACGCAGCCAAGGCCCGAGAAGGCAGCCCTTTCCTGACCACGAAGCAGGCTGCCTTCTATCTCGGCGTCTCGCCGCGCACGCTCCAGGACATGCGGACCGACGGACGCGGCCCGCCCTATCACCGGCATGGCCGGTCGGTCCGTTATCATGCGAGCGAGCTGATCGAATGGGCAACTGGCGATCCCATAATCGGCAAGAGGGCTTGATCATGCCCGTATCACGCCGCGTTCGCCCTCGGATCAGCCGAAAGCTGCTGGCGTTCGCGACCCTCGGCGTGGCGATGATCGCCCTGCCCACTTTGCTAGCTCCGGCACCGCGCCTAATCTGGAATGCATCCGCCAGCGCGCCAATAGGATTTTATCTCATTCGGCCAGGCGCGAATTGGCGAGAGGGCGACACGGTTCTGGTTCGCATTCCGCAACGGCACTCAATGCTGGCTGCCCAACGCGGCTATCTCCCGCCCGCCGTGCCGCTGATAAAGCGCGCGGCCGTCATCGGCCCAGGCACGATCTGCGCGCGCGGCGAAGAGATTCTGCTCGATGGCGAGTGGATTGCCCAAAGACGAAGAGCGGATCGCCAAGGCCGCGCCCTCCCCGCGTGGCAAGGCTGCCTGGACCTGCGATCCAACATGGTCTTCTTGCTGGGCGAAGGTCCATGGTCGTTCGACAGCCGGTATTTCGGACCGGTCCCTACGGATAATGTCATCGGCTCCGCGCGATGGATCGGACGCCCATGAAAGCCCCCACCGCGCTGGTAGCTGCGTTCGCGCTGGCACTGACCTTCCCCGCGAAGGCCAATCCGCTCGATCGTTGGCAGCCACTGATCAAGGAAGCCTCGGTCCGCTACGGTATTCCAGCGACATGGATCGAGCGCGTCATTCTCGCCGAAAGCGGCGGCCACACCCGGCTCAATGGCCAGCTCATCACAAGCTCGGCAGGAGCAATGGGGCTGATGCAGCTCATGCCGCAGACATGGGCAGAGATCACCAAAAGCGAGCGTCTTGGCTCCAATCCGCATCATCCGCGCGCAAATATCTTGGCCGGGACCTATTACCTCCGCCTGATGTACGATCGGTTCGGCTACCCTGGTCTGTTCGCGGCATACAATGCCGGGCCCGCAAGATACTCGGCCTATCTTTCCGGACGAGCCTCCCTCCCCGGCGAAACGCGCCAATATGTGCGCAGTGTCACCGCGCACAGCAGAGGTCGCCGGACATATTCCGATCAGAACCCGCCGGCGGGACTCGTCGTCCGATCCACGAAGTCGGATCCGCGCCCGGAGCCGCACGCGCTATTTGCTATCAAGGTTGGGGGCTCCGCGAGCCCAGCGCAATAGTCGGTAGTGCTGGAGAGCTGTGCCGAGGACTATTCGGCGATATCTTCTGGAATACCTTCCACGAGCACAGACGCACTGACTTTAAGAGCCGCAGCGATCTGCCCCACGATCTTCACGGTAGGATTTCTTCTGCCGCGTTCGACGTCGCTCATATAGCTGCGAGCTAGGCCCGCTTGAAACGCCAGTTCTTCCTGCGACATGCCGGATGCCACTCGTGCTTGCCGCACATTGTTACCGAAGATCGTTTGAGCATCCATCGGTAGGGAAAAGCCGCGATGGCAATTTGCTTCCACCCGATATGAGTGTCATTTCGCATCTCCCATGCTATGCGATCCGAATGCACAAATCGGACACTGTTCAGAGCCCCGGCACTCTCACCGTCGAAGATTGGGAACGGCGATTCAAATATGTCCGCTTGTTGGAAGCAGAAGCCGCGAACGTGCCTTGGGAGGCCGCGGCGCGAGAAATCCTTGAATTAGGTCCGCAGATGGACAGCGGAACGGTCCGGCAAGTTTGGCAGCAATATATGGAACGAGCCCGGCTTATGCACCGGATCGGACATGCATTCGTCTGCCAAAACAGGCACCGCTGAAGAGGGGAGAAGCGGCGCCGTATCTCGCCACACGGCCGAGCGGTGTATCGTGGCGCCATCTCGGCACTATGGTGCCGAATTGACACTCTTGACGCTCCATCCGGACGCCGCATCTTTCATATTGCGCCTATCCCCAGACGCGTATTGTGCATGAAGGATGATACCGTGCGAAACGATGCCCCCCTCGTCTCCATGAAAATCGCAATCCATCTAACCTCGCTGTCGCGAGCAACCATTTATCGCCGCATCGCAGAAAGAAAGTTCCCGCCGCTGGTCGACCTCGGTGGACGGCGCATCGCCTTTCATCGCGAAGAGCTTGACCGCTGGATCGCCAATCCTGGGAGCTACCAGCCGCCCGCCTGAACTATAACGCCGCCGGCTGGGGAGCGTCGGCGGCACCTGTTACGAGAGCGTGCGCCGAACGTCTTTCAAGAGAAGGGAGAGGTGGTAACTATCGGTGAGCGATGGCTCAAATCCGTAGCGCTCGTAAAAATCCTTCGCATCGTCATCCTTCGCATGAACGACGATCGCGCGGATGCCTGCCAAGTCGGCCGCCTGTAATGTGCGCAGCATGGCATCCTTGAGCAGCCCCGCTCCGAGCCCCTTGCCCTGATAGTCCATTGCGATCGCCAGCCGCGCGAGCAGCATGACCGGAACGGGATGCCTAGGCATTCCTTTGGTCAACCGCTCCGCAGCATCGTCATAGGCTACCTCGCCTACCACGAGACTGTAGAAGCCCACCACGCGATCCCCGTCCAACGCGACATAGCTGTTGGCGGCGCCCGCCTGCTGACTTTGCAGCGCGTGACGATCCAGAAAACGATTTAGCGGCTCTTTGCCGCAGTCGAATTCAGCGACGATATGGGTACGGTCGAGCTTTTCAATTCGCAGCGCCCCCGCTTTGGCACCACTCATTTGGCGCGCGGTTGCTCAAATACGCTCGGTTCGTTCAGCAACTTGCGCAAGGCTGGCACCGACTTTGGAGGCGCGTCCAAGGCGGCCTGAAACGCTTGCCAGCGCTCGGCATCGAGACCGAATCTTGTCCGGTCTGGAAGCGTCTCCGCGGCGCGCGCGAGCGCGCTTTCGATCACGAACTCGCTCACCGAGCGCGAGGACGCCACCGCAGCCGTCTGCAGAATGCGCTTCGCTGTGGCGGTGAGCCGCAAATCTAGCTTTTCGGTACGGGCAGCAGCGCGAGCCATTTGAAATCTCCTTGCAGCCCATATAGCAATTTCGCCCGACATTGTCATGACAATTTTACGCCGCCGTTTTCTGGCGCAGGACGGCCACACGATCGGCGCTTCGGCCGATTACCTCCGCTTCGAGATAGCTCGCCCAGGCATTCAGGGCCCGCTTACGCGGCTCGAACAATTCCGACCGGTTGTAGATGCGCTGGACCTTCGATCGCGTCGCCGTCGCGACATGGTTGAGGATACGATCCGCGACCGCCGCGTCGATCCCGAGTTCATCGCAGGCGATCGTGTTGAACGTCGTTCGAAGGTCATGGACCGTCCAGTGCGGCACCGTCACAGGGGCTCGCCCATGTTTCGCGGCCTCCTTATCTCGTGCCTCCGCTATCAACCGGTCGAGCCGGGCCTTGGCTTTTGCAAAGCCGCTGACTGGCGTCACGCCCGTGGTGGTAAACACGTAACGGCTCTCTTTTGGATGATCTTCGTCAGTCAGATCTTTCGGCCGTGCCGGATCGTTGATCGCATCAATCAGGATTGCGCGTGCCAACGGCGATAGCGGAATCCTGAGCGCCTTCGCATTCTTGGTTGCCCCTGCTCTGAGCGTCCACACGCCCTCAGTCGGATCGTCATCGTGCCCAAGATCGAGGGAATTGACTTCGATTGCTGCATTCTCCTGCCGGCGCAGCGGCTGGACGATCGACAATCGATAGAGATGCTTGAACGGGTACCCCAATGCGTCGGTGGCATCCCAGATTTCACGCAGTTCTTCCACGCTGTGAAACCGGTCGCGCTCATTCTCGTTCGAGGGTTTGCGGATATTCGCCGCCGGATTCTGATCCAGCAATTCCTCTTCGACACACCATTCAAAGAAGGCGTTCGCATACGCCAACTGACGGTTGGCCGAAATCGGCGCATCCACCGCCTTGGCCCGCACCACCTCGGCGACTTCCGCGCGAGTCAGCGTCTTGATATCGCGCTCGGAGAATGACGAGAGCAAGCCTTTGGGGCCGTCCAATGCGGACCGAGTTTTCTTATGAGTCCTCAACTGGACCAGTTTCTCGGCATCATAGCGATCGAGGGCTCGTAGAACCGAATAGCACGCGAGTTCAGCCGCCAGCTTCTCACGAGCGGCTTCCTCACGCTCCCGTTTCAACTCCGCCGACGGATCCAGACCGCGGCTAATCTGAGCCTTCCAATCGGCCGCTTTGGCCCGCGCAGCTTCGAGAGTCAGCTCGGGAAACTCTTGCGCGTACCCGCCCAATGTTCGGCGGGTCGGATTGGAACTGGGAGGGAAGCGCGCGAGCAACACAAAGCTGATCTGCGCAGCCTTACCTTTGTAGCGGCCATGCTCGACGGCCGCATCCCCAACCCGGACCCGCAAACCGCTGATGTGAGTGTCGGCAATTTCGTACCGCTTCCCGGGAGCAGCCGGCTCCAAATTATTGAGACCGCGAACGGTAAATTCGAGCTTCTTGGTCATGGCCACCTCATTCTCAGGGCAACGCTGGGGCAACACTGGGGCAACACTGGGGCAACAAATTGGCTGAGCTTCAGCGCTGCATCCTGAGGCGTGATAAATCACGGTTCATCTACAAATACAAGTAAAACAAAGATAATTTTTGGATATACGATCTCTTCTGGTTCATCTAGAAACACCCTGAAATCGCATGTTCGCTGACTCTTAATCAGCGGGTCCTAGGTTCGAGCCCTAGTGCGTCCACCACCTTTTCAAGCAGTTAAGCAGAGTGGGCCTCCCACCCCGTGCTTCATGTCCGGCTGATGTCCGAAAGAGCAGAGGGGCTACCCGCCTGCTCAAATTGCAACGCGTTGCACCGCCTCTGCTCATTGATCCCTCCTCTTAGTGCCCCTACAAACCGCGACACTTGATCGACGTCCGGCCTTCGGAGCGCAAGGAATTGTGATGATGGGGGGATCGTGACGAAGCTGACCCAGCAGGAACTGGAACGGCATCTTTGGGGCGCAGCGGACATTCTGCGCGGGACCGTGGATGCCGGGGACTACAAGCAATATATCTTCGGCCTGCTGTTCTATAAGCGCCTCTGCGATGTGTGGGACGAGGAGTTTGAGAAGCTCCTGACCGAAACGGGCGACCGCGAGGAAGCGGCGGACCCGGACGAGCACCGGTTCGACATCCCGGCGGAGCATCGCTGGGACGCGGTGCGCCAGCAATCGACCCTGATCGGCCAGCGCCTCAACAACGCGCTCGCTGCGATCGAAGACGCGAACTTCCGCCTACGGGGCGTGTTCGGCGACGTGGACTTCGCCAATCAGGATCGCTTCTCCGACGCCCTGCTCGAAAAGCTGCTTACCCATTTCGAGAAGCATCGGCTGCGCAACGCCGATGTGCCTGCCGACATGCTCGGCGACGCCTATCTATATCTGATCAAGATGTTTGCGGAGGGTGCGGGCAAGAAGGGTGGCGAGTTCTATACGCCCCGCTCGATCGTCCGTCTAATGGTCGAGATCGTCGCGCCGCGCCCCGGCATGTCGATCTACGACCCCACCTGCGGCTCGGCGGGCATGTTGCTGGAGGCGGTCCAGTATCTGAAAGATCGCGGCGAGAACGCGCGCAGCCTGTCGCTCTATGGACAGGAAAAGAACTTCGCGACGTGGGGCATCGCCGAGATCAACCTGTTTCTCCACGACGTGGACGATGCCTTCATCGCCAAGGGCGACACGATCCTGTCACCAAAGCGCTACGTTCCCAAGGCGCGCGAGTTCGTCGAGGGTGTCGGCGCTTATGATCGCGTCCTCGCCAACCCTCCCTTCTCGGAGAAGGTGTGGGGCTATGAGGTCTGGCAGAACGGTGATCCGTTCGGGCGCGATGAATATGGCTGCCCGCCCAAGGGCTATGGTGACCTAGCCTTCGTACAGCACATGCTCGCCAGCCTGAAAGACGGGGGCGTGCTGGCGGTGGTTGTGCCGCATGGCGTGCTGTTCCGTGGCGGGGCCGAGGGACGCATCCGGCAGGCTATGCTGGACGCCGACGTGATCGAGGCGGTGGTAGGACTGGCTCCGAACCTGTTCTACGGCGCGGGCATCCCAGCCGCTTTGCTGATCTGCCATAAGAAGAAACCCGCCGACCGGCGCGGCAAGGTGCTGATCGTCAACGGCGATGCGACCTACACACCCGGCAAGGCGCAGAACTTCCTGATCGACGAACATATCCGCACGTTGACCGATGCCGTCCACGGCTTTGCCGACATCGACAAGCTGGCCCGCGTGGTGCCGGTAGACGAGATCGCCGCCAACGGCCACAACCTCAATATTAGCCGCTATGTGCAGACCGGCGCGGATGCCGAGGCGGTCGATGTCGCGGTGGAAGTTGCCAAGCTGCAAGACCTGATCGCCCAGCGGAACGAGGCCGAAGCGGTGATGTTCGGCCACTTGCGGAGGCTCGGTTATGTCGAGTGAGGCGCTGGCAACCTGTCAGCCGCCCTTACAAGTTGAGGTCGCGCCCGGCCCTCCAGCCGACTGGCAAACGGCGACACTCGGCGATGTCGTCGATACGCTCATTGCCGGGGTGAGCGTCAACGCGGACAATCGTCAGATCGACGATGGCGAGATCGGCGTGCTGAAAACGAGTTGCGTTTCCGGCGGTCAGTTTGTCCCTGATGAGCACAAGGCTGTTCTCGCGGGAGAAGTTGATCGAGTGCGCACTCCTGTCCGGGCTGGCTCGATCATCATCAGCCGTATGAACACACCCGCGCTGGTCGGGGCCAACGCATATGTGGATCAGGATCACCCTGACCTGTTCCTGCCTGACCGGCTCTGGCAACTTCGCACCAATCACCGCGCCGATTGCCGGTGGCTTTCCTATTCCATGCAATCGGCATCGTTCCGGCGCTTCATCGACGACATTGCCACCGGCACGAGTGGCTCGATGAAGAACATCTCGAAGGAGCGCCTTCTCCAAGCTTCGTTGGCGCTCCCCCCGCTCGAAGAGCAGCGGCGGATAGCCGAGGTGCTGCGGTCGGTGGATGAGGCGATTGCTGCCAATGAGGCAGTCGCCGTTCAGGCAGATCGCGCATTTCAAGCTACACTGATTGAACTGATCGGTAATGCTCCCGCACACTGGGAGACGGTGAGACTAGGGCAAATCGCCGACCTCACTTTGGGGAAAATGCTCGATAAGAAAAAGAACAGGGGGGAGTTGAGGCCTTACCTTGCAAATATCAACGTACGGTGGGGTGCGTTTGATATGACCGACCTTCGCCACATGCGGTTTGAAGAGCGCGAGCTTGAGCGATACGGCCTCCGCTGCGGGGATATCGTCATGTGTGAAGGAGGTGAGCCGGGAAGGTGTGCCCTTTGGATCAATGAAGGATCAGATATGATGATCCAGAAGGCTTTGCATCGTATCCGTCCGCAAGAAGGTGTTGACTGTCATTATCTCTACTACGCACTGGTGAATGGTGTTCGTTCCGGCGCATATGATGAGTATATGACCGGAAGCGGCATCAAGCATTTGCCCCGCAATCAACTTGCGAAAATTGAAGTCTCTCTACCGCCATTCGACGAGCAGCAACGGATCGCCGACGCACTGCGGATGGTGGAACAAGCCGCTGCGACTAAACTGGATGCCTTGGAACAGGCTCGCCAGATTAAAGCCACCCTGATGTCCGACCTTCTCTCCGGTCGCGTAAGGATGCCCGCGTGAACGAGTATCGCCTTGCCGAGAAGCCCGCGCTCGATATGCTGGCGGCGATGGGCTGGCAGGAGCTATCCCCAACCGCCGCCTTGGCGATGCGGGTGGAAGAGAACCGGGTCATCCTCAAGCCCGTGCTGATCGCGGCGCTGCGCGACCTCAACGGCATTGGTGAGGCCGACGCCGAGGCGATCTACGCCGACCTTGCCACGCTGTCTGACAATGAGGATTGGCAGCGCAAGCTGCGCGGCGGCTATTCCCGCCGCCTGACCGGCGAGAACCGCGATAGCCCGATCGCGCTGGTCGACTTCAAGAACCCTAGCCGCAACCAGTTCCACGTTACCCGCCAGTTCCGCGTTGCCGCCCAGCGACCGCGCGTGGCCGATCTGGTGCTGTTCGTAAACGGCATCCCGCTGGCGGTGATCGAGGCCAAGTCGCCGCTCAAGGCCACGGCACGCGCCGAGGAAGCTTTCGAGCAGATCAAGCAGTATGAGCGCGACATCCCGCGCCTGTTCGCGTCCAACGCCTTCAACATCGTCACCGATGGCATGACGACGCTCTACGGCGCAACCGGCAGCCCGGCGCAGTTCTATGCTCCGTGGCCTGATGCATGGCCGCGCACCCGCGCGGACTTCCCGGACGATCTGTCGAAAGACCTGTGGTGCCTGTGCGAGCCGTCGCGGCTGCTCGACCTGCTGGCGCACTTCATCGTGTTCGAAGTGGACCCCGAGACGGGCCGCAAGATAAAGAAAGCCTGCCGCTATCAGCAGTTCAGGGCGGTCAACAAGGCCGTGCAACGGGTTGCAACCGGCGAGCACCGCAAGGGCTTGATCTGGCACACGCAGGGTTCGGGCAAGAGCCTGACGATGGTGTTCCTCGCGCTGAAGCTGAAAACCCACCTCACCCTCGACGCGCCGACGCTGGCCAATCCCAACATCCTCGTGTTGACCGACCGGATCGACTTGGACGACCAGATCAGCAAGACCTTCGTCGCCTGCGGCCTGCCCAATCCAGCGCAGTGCGGATCGGTGGCGGCGCTGCGCGAGGCGGTGAACCGGGGCGGCAATGGGCAAATCCTGCTCTCCACCATCTTCAAGTTCGCCGGATCGAAAGAGCCGATCTCGAACTCGGCCAACTGGATCGTGCTGGTGGACGAGTGCCACCGCACGCAGGAGAAGGACTTGGGCGCGTTCCTGCAAGCGACGTTGCCCGATGCCCACTTCTACGGCTTCACCGGCACTCCGATTAAATCCACGGACAAGGACACCTACGCCCGGTTCAGCGTTGCGAGCGAAGGCTACCTCGACAAGTATGGGATCGACGACGCCGTGCGCGACGGTGCGACCGTGCCGATCCTCTACGAGGGCCGGAAAGCCGACTGGTCGATTAACGAGGCCGAGATCGACATCCTGTTCGACCGGTGGTTCGTCGATCTGCCCGACGACAAGCGCGAGGATTTGAAGCGTAAGGGCCTAACGCTGGCGACCATCGCCAAGCACCCGGAGCGTATCCGTCTGATCGCGCTCGACATATGGGAGCACTTCAAGGCGGTGTGTCAGCCGGATGGCTTCAAGGCGCAGATCGTGGTGGTGGATCGCGAGGCGGTGATCCTCTACCGCGCCGCGCTCGCCGGGGTGATCGCCGCCGATCTCGTGCGCGGTGGCATCGATGCCGAGACGGCGCAGACCGACGCCGACGCGATGATCGCCTGCGTCTATTCCAAGAGCCAAGAGGACAACAAGCCGAGCGAGAACGCCGAGGTGCAAGCCCTTCGTGATGGTCTGGAGGCGTTCTACCTCGACGCCGAGGGCGAGAAGGACGCCAAGAAGCGGTTCAAGGCATACGGCGCGCAGCCCAGCTTCCTGATCGTCTGCGACAAGCTGCTAACCGGGTTTGACGCGCCCATCGAGCACGTGATGTATCTCGACAAGCCGCTCAAGGAGCACAACCTGCTCCAAGCCATCGCCCGGACCAACCGCACCTGTTCGATCAACCTGCCGGACGGCGGCGAGATCGCCAAGCCCAATGGCCGGATCGTCGATTACATCGGCGTTACCAACCATCTCGACGAGGCGTTGAAGTCCTACCGCGCCGACGACGTGGAAAACGCGCTGCGCGACATCGCCAATCTGCGCAACGATCTCAGGGAAGCCCATGCCCGCTACCGGGCGCAGAAGCGCGCCATGGGGTTGGAGGGCATGGACGAGAAGGCCGCAGCCTATGCCGCCGCCGCTATCGCCGCCGATGGCCGGGAGGACGAATGGTTCGACCTCCAGCGCCTCACCCGCATCTTCATCAAGGTCTATGGCGATCTGTCCCCCGATCCCGCGATCCTAGACTTCACCGCCGAAGTGAAATGGGCGGCAGCGTTCCTGCGCCTCGCGACGCAGGCCATCGCCAAGGAAGAGAGCCTCGATCACCGCAGCTACACCGGCAAGATCAGGGACATGCTCGAAACGCATGTCCATGTGACCGGGCTGTCCACCACCATCCGCTTGCGCAACATCACCGACCCGAACTTCGCCGATGATTTCGAGACCAACGAGAAATCGGACGAGGAGTTGCAGGAAGCGTTCGTGCGCAAGTCCGCCGAGCTTCGTCGGGTGACCCGCGAACTGGTGGACAAGAACCCGGCGCAATATGGCAGCTTCTCCGAGCGGGTGCTGGAGATCATCCGCCGGTTCGAGGCCGGGCAGATCGCTGCCGCCGATGGCTTGGCCGATTTCGAGGGGCTGACCGGCGACATACAGGCCGAGCAAGGCGCGCACACCGAACTGGGCATGGACGAGAACGCTTTTTCGATCCTGCGCATAATGGAGACGATCGCTCCGGACATTGCGCACGACACCTTGCAAACCGCTGCGATGGCGATCGGCGCGGTTTATGCCGACGCTGCCGCGACCCAACCCGCCTTTGCTCATATGGAAGCGTATCTGCGAAGCCTGCGGCAACAGGTGCGTCGCATCCTGACCGAGCACGGCGTCGGCGAGACCAAGATCATCCGTGAGAAGGTCGAGGACTTCGCGATCCACGCCTACGGCGGTGGGGCCTGATGCCGGTTCTCCAGATCGGCCGCGCCGAGATCGCGTATGAACTCCGGCGTAGTGCCACGGCTGCGGAGCGCCGCATTACGGTCACCCCTGACCATGTCGAGGTGATGGCGCTGACCACCGACGGCGACGACGACATCGCCGGATTTCTCGATCGCAAACGGCAATGGCTATTCAACACCATGCGCGACATGGAGCGCATCGCAGCCAGCCGCCATGCCGTGCCCCGGTTTATGACCGGCTCGAAAATACCCTATCGGGGTCGTAACATGCCGCTTACCGTCCGGCGCACCGATGCCGATCGTGCAATGGTCAACTATCGCAACGGTTTCATCGTCGATTTGCCACATTGGGCTGGGCAGGACGCTGATCGCCTAGTTGCCAGCGAGTTGCAGCACTGGCTGAAACAGCGCGCCCGCCGCGATGCAAGAGAGATCGCCGCCAATTACGGCAAGCGGTTCGGCCTCATTCCCCGGTCAATCCGAGTAGAAGATTTCGCCAACGGATGGGGATCGTGCGGGCCGGAGGGCAACGTGCTTATCAACTGGCACCTGATTTTTGCGCCAAGGAAGGTGCTAGAGTATGTCGTTGTGCATGAACTTGCCCATCTGCGTCACCGTTCGCATGACAAGGAGTTCTGGAGCTTTTTGAAAGAGCTACTTCCAAATTACGAACCAAGAAAGACGTGGCTCGACAATCATCAATCAGGACTGTCCGCCGATTTCCTCGAAGGTCGATGAGGTGGATCGCTCACAACCGCTTCTTCAAACTTCGGCTTCACCTGAAAGCCCTCTGCCAGCAAACGAAGAATAGGCTCTGGCGTCAGGACGCGCCTTATATGCTCAAATTTGAACGGCAGCGGCTCTCGATAACCACCCTGCTCCCATGGAAAGAACTGACCATCCCATATGAGCGCCGCCTGCCGACGATGTTTGTCCAACTCGACGAAAGTGCCATCCGGCAGGTTCGTGCCCGCCGAAAATCTCTCTGCCATCGGTGACAGACGGAGAGCTTCATCTATGTCGGGAGCCCGCAATGGTCTGCTGAACTGGCCAATAGCAGCGCTCCACACCGCCTTAAAGCGCTTCCAGTCTTCGCGGAGGCAAGAGCCACAAGGCCGGTGCCCAGCCGCCAAAGCGACCGCTTCATCATGGAAGAACAACGGATAATATCGACCCGGAGTATCAAACATCACTCGGCGTCCCCCACCATCTAAGGTGCAGTATATCCATGCTTTGTGTGCCCAGTGCCGTTCGCCAAGAGAACCATCTGACGCATGGATATCGCCCCGGTTGCCCATCAATGAGCCCTTTGCGAAATGTGCCTCAATGGCTCCAAATGGTGAGACGCGATTTCTGCGAGGCCGTTGAATGATCACCGCGCCATCTCCTCAACGCGCGCACGAACGCGTGCGACTTGAACACCAGTCCACGTAGCTCCCCGTGGTGTTCTCACGCCAAGGCGTTCCAACTCCCGAGCGATTGAGCGATCCGATCTTATTCCGTTGGCTTCAATCTGTCGGATGATGGGCAATACCTTCGCCGTGTAGTCGTCGACCTGCTTCGCCCTTGCTGCGCGCCCGAGCGCCTGAGCGTCGGCAAGATTAGTTCGGTTACCGAGGGGCACGCCTTGCGCCTTTCGCCGTGCTAGAGCCTCGCGTGTCCGTTGCGAGATGAGCGCCCGTTCCTTCTCTGCGAGCGCAGCGAAGAGGTGGAGGAGAAAGGGGTCTGTGTCGCTACCGAGTTCGGTCACCACAAATGGAATGCGTTGGGCCATGAGGCCGGATATGAAATGAACGTCCCGCGATAGACGATCGAGCTTTGCGACTACGATCGGGCAATCACTGCGCTTTGCATGTTGCATCGCCGCTGACAGCACAGGGCGACGATCCAACGCATCCGAGCCCTTGCCAGTCTCAATCTCTTCATACCACTCCGCGATCTCCAACCCTTCGCGCAGAGCGAAATCTGCGATGGCACTCCGTTGAGCATCAAGACCAAGGCCGGACCTTGCCTGCTTTGAAGTGGACACCCTGACATAGGCGACGGCCTGCTTCAGATGAGCCTCCAGCACTTTTGCAACAAGTTGCAACAGACTTAAACGAACATTTTAGTTTGTCGCATATGCGTAAGTATTTGTCAAATAATGCTATTTACTCCTTCTCCCGTTCTTCGCGGCGCTTTCTAATCCACTCCAACCTTTCCGCCTTGGCACGTCGTTCGCGCTCCAGAATAGGATCGACTAGTTCTCCAACTACCGATCCGTTCGATTGGTCGATCACTTCGAATGATGTGAAGCTGGCACGATACAGGCAAGCGCTAGTCTTAACCGCCCACGAGCTTTCCATACTCGCGTCCTTCTCGGTGATCCCGCATCGAAGCGACTGTCCCGGCCTCCATTCTTCCATTTGCCCTCGCAAGCGAACACGTAAGTTGCCAACTAAAGCCCGCACCCTCTCGCCAGCCATAGGGACGTGCAGTTCCAACGATTGCAGTGTGGCGTTCGGCTGCGCGATACCGATGAATGTGACGGCGGTTCGTGCAACGCTGACGGTAGCACCGAAGGCGTTTTCCATGACCTGGTTCGGCAATCGCCGTGACGAGCATTCCAACGCCACGGCCTCGAGGAACACCCCGGAGATGTCGGAAAACGGCGGCCTGGTCTCGGACTGACGGAAGTTGCGGGTGATCACCGCTTCCGGAGGGAGGTATATCGAGAGCGTGCCCGACGAAACATCATATTTCCACCAAGGGGATCCATAGCAATTTCCAACGCTAGGCCCATTGGGAGATACCTTCATCAGTAAAACTAGCGCCTGATCCTTCACGTTCGGCCCGGGGGGCGGAGCAGAAAACTGGTCTTTGGGTAAGAACGTTCTCGCTTCCCGAGCGGCAGCAATCAAGCTGTCGATGTTGGCTTCCTGCGCCATAGCCGAGCTGGTCACGGCTAGCGACATGGCGGTTATCACTCGGCAAACTTTCATATCCAATCCTCAAAATATCCCAAAATGGGATATCCCAGACCGGGATATATTTGAAGCGCTTTCCTCCCTGAGGCGGAGCGTGGACATGCCGGGCTCGGCCTTCTCTGATGCCAGTCTCCATGTAACTTTTGTGCTGCGTGAGGCTCGAAAGAATGCAGGGCTAACGCAGGTCCAGCTTGCCGTCGCGCTTGGAAAACCTCAGTCCTTTGTTGCCAAAGTGGAGAGGGGCGAACGTCGCATCGGTATCGTTGAGTTCATTGAGTGGGCCAACGCGCTCGGCATTGCCGCCGTCGACCTATTCGCAAAGGTGGAGCAGGGAATTCGCACGACAACGGCTTAGCGCTACGAAACAGGAAGCGTTTTGCAACTTGTTGCAATTCTCACCCCGGCCAGAGGTCCTGCCCGCTATCCTATAACGATCGTGTCAAAATCCATCTGGCTCACGAGCAAGCCTCTGCAATCTAAGCGATCAAATATCGACATGCTGGGGTATCGAGCAAGTATGTCGCGGATGCGATGGTTGAGCGCAATGCGGCTCATTCTTCCATCAACACCATCCCCACCGGGCTGGACAAAGCGCACTTCAATACCATCCACCTCCTCAGACAGCTCTCGAAATATGCGATCGAACGCTGGCCCGGCGGGGCCAATGCGCAAGCGGCCACACGGGCGCCGGTGAATGTTGTAACCAAGCATATCAAATCCCTCCTGGATATCGTAAATATCGGTACGGAGGTGAAAGGGGCCCGCGTGATGCGTAGCCAACTTGCTCGCAAGGTTCTCTTGCGCTTCTTCCGCTTGCTCTGATGTTGCACAGACCACCAAAAAATCATCGGCATAGCCAAATAGCTGTCCGAACTGAGAATTCCATTCTTTGTTTACGTCATCAATTATCATCGCGAACAAGGCGGATGACGAAGCTCCGCCCTCCAGCAGACCCTGCAGGCCCCTTCCCTCTGTCATCTCCTCAACGTCAAGATATCTATGATGCCGCTGAGTGTCGCTTTCCATGCTCCTTTCTCGATAGGGGTTGAAGATTTTCAAATTGCTCGGATTGAAGCGATGTTCAAAAACTTCCTCCGGCATTATTCCCAGATTTCGTATCACATCCGTGCTAACGGCAGAGAAGGCTCCAGAAATGTCACCGCGCACTACAAAGCGTAAGCCTGAATTACGGCGGAGATGATCTGCTATTGCCGTTACGCAACCGTGGTGCCCTGCTCGACCGTGCCAGCAATATTGACTTTGGCTAATCTCGTGGGCAGCAAACACGATCGCTTTGAGCACGCAATGCGCGAGTTGCATCTCGATAGGAACACGATAGACGCACCGATGGCCACCGCGCTTTTTCGGGATGGCAAGTGGGAACAACTCCGCCGATGTCGCGGCGAACAGGTCAATCTCACCAGCTCGGCGAAGTATGTGGGCGAAATTGGCCCTCTTGTCAGAGACCTTTCTCCGCTGGGTGTGAAAATAGGCTTTTAAGCCAGCATGTCGAAACAGGTGATCAACCGCGTCACGGCCGAACCTTTTCCCCATAAGCCCATCGCTGTGCCGCGAGGCGAGAGCAATCCGGCCAAGATGACGCCGCGCCTCTTCGCCGCAGCGCTGATACTGATCACGCATGGAAGTGCCCGTTGCAACCCGTTGCAAAAAATCAATGATTTGGTCAGACCTCGTTCTTCGCGAGCCATTCGGCGACCGAAGATCTACGATAAAGTGAGCGCCGACCTACCTTGATGCGCGGCGGACCCTTCTTAAGGCGATGCCACCGCTGCAGAGTTCTTGGCGCAATACCGAGAAGCGACGCGACCTCACTCTCGGACAAACTATCAATTTCAATTTGTCGACGCGTCTCGTTTATCATCGAAAACCCCCGAAATAAAATATCAGGGCTTATATGAGAGCAATTGATACTAAATGTCTCTGTAAATATATTCTATGTTTTCTGGTCAAAAATTACCGGATCGGTGGCGATATAAAATTTCGGAAAACCTATGAAATGGCCAAGTACCATCCTCCTGCGCATACTCTTCAGCGAATATGCGCCTAGCCCTCCTTGTCCAAGGCGCTCCTGATACGATTAGGCGATCGACTTCATGACCTATTTCATTATGCCATTGATTTCTGATATTTCTAATGTCCTGCTCACTGGGCTCAGACGCCCGGGTCATGCGCCATGCAGCCCTAATAATCTCCACGAGGGGTGGAGCGCTCTTGAGAGAACCGGCCTTTAACTTGTCGTCGATAACGAATAAGGCGCGGAACATCTCATCCATCGTGCGTCCATCCTCTCTAGCGGAGGAGCCGGTCAAGGCAATCCGGTCTTGGCTAAGGGCACGCTCAATACAGATGCTCATTGCCCACTTAAGTGGATCGTGAGGAAAGCGCCCGATTGCCTCAACGACGTGGCGAAGGTCGTCACTCGCCTTCCAAAGCGCTTCGAGATCAGGCGCGCTCGGAGAGTTCCGTTCAGTGGAGCCGGATCGAACTTTCCGGGGCCGCCCCATCAGCGCACTCCCTTTCTCGATACCACGGACATAATTTCAGAAGCCTCTCGCAACGGATCGTCGAATAGGTGGGCGTATCGCATGGTCGTGGCGGCCTGTGTGTGGCCAAGCAACTTACCGATTACAGGCAGTGATGCTCCATTGGAGACCAGGACGCTCGCATAGCTGTGGCGAAGATCATGTATACGTAGCCCTGAAATATTCGCCTCCATGGTTACCGACCGAAATGCCTTTTTTACGTCAACCAAGGGCCGCCCACTCGGCCCTGGAAACACCACTCCGTTGGAAGAGAAGCGTTTTTCTCTATGGAGCGTCTCGGTCGCTTCCGATGAAAGCGGAATACGGTGCACGCGACGTTGTTTCGTGTGCGCGCTCGGCTTCGTCCAATGGCCGGTAGATAAGTCTAATTGATCCCAAGTTAGTTTGAATGCTTCACCCTTCCGGCAGCCGGTCAAAATGATGAAGCGGATTGCCAACAGCGAAGGACTTTCATCCCGACGGTCCAAGACAGAGAAGAACGCCTCAAGCTCCGCTCCTGTTAGGAAGCGTTCACGAGGTTGCTCCGGATTGCATTTAATGCCCAATACCGGGTTCGATGCAGCCCACCCCCACTGCTGGGCTTTGTTAAATGCGTGCCTCAACAGCGCGATCGTGCGGTTGGCGCGGATGGGCGATGCATCAGAAATGCGATGATGAAGCCGCTCGATATCGCTGAAGCTAATATCGTTCAGCCTGCGGGCTCCAAGCTCAGGTAAAATATGGGACTGCCAGATAGACCGCTCGTCTCGCTGGCTGCTGGAGGCCTTCTTCCCCCCCACTTCCAAAACATATCGTTCCTGCAACTGTTGCAAAGTTTTCAGATTGCGGTCTGTGACCCGCTCTTCAGCGGGGTCCTCACCTGCATCAACCCGTCTGCGGAGGCGCGCCGCATGTTCACGCGCGGCCGCCACACCCCAAGCCGGGTACTGGCCAATGGTGAGCCGCCGCTCCCGGCCACTGGCAACGTAATTTAGGATAAACGACCTTTTGCCGTTCTCCGTTACACGAACGCCGAAGCCACGGATCATATCATCATACATTTTGATGTCTTTGCGGCCCGCTGGGACTTGAACATTGCGCACGAGGGTATCTGTTAGCTTAGGCATTGATGTCCGGCTGGTGTCCGACGCGTTCGCGCCATGAAAGGGTTTCACGAGCACTGTATGTCGCCGAACGTCGCTGTCAAAGGCAAAATAACCGCCTGTTTTCTTGTACTTCTCGGAGTTCTGACGGGTTCGCCAGCCAAGGCGATAACTCACAAATTAAGTCTCTTAATCAGCGGGTCCTAGGTTCGAGCCCTAGTGCGTCCACCACCTTTCACCGGTTTTCATCCCCATCAGGATCGGCCCGAGGATAGGCAGTCGGAAGACTCCGCTGTGCTTTCGGACGTTCGACAGCCCGCTTCCGCGACGCGCGGATCGCGCCGCCTGCCGTCATGTCATGTCATGTCATGTCATGTGCCCACCAATGAACCGGGCGACCATCGTACATGATCATCGACCATCACATCGAGCGCGCGCGCGGCATCGGCTGAAAGCGCAATACCCCCGTCGGCCGCCCGGCCCGGCGCCATCGCCACGCGAAAGCGCTCAAGCACCGTGCTGCACAGCAGATATTCGGGAGCATCGCATTGAGCGGCCGAAGGGAGCGCGGTCATCGGCCCCTCCCGGCTCAACCGGACGGTCGCGATCGAATCGCGGTCGCAATGCACTTGCGGGCCGGCATCGAACACATCGACATAACCCTCGAAACGGAAGCCCTCCCGCTTCAGCATCGCCATGGCCGGCGCACTGTCCTGGTGGGGCTTGCCGATCACATCGCGCGCGCTTTCGGGCAGCAGATTGATGTAGATCGGATGCTTCGGCATCAGATCCGCGATGAAATCGGATCCGCGCAACGCGCTGATGCGATCGGCGGTCGCGAAATCCATGCTGAAGAAACGCGCGCCCACCGCATCCCAGAACGGACTATGCCCCTCCGCATCCTGCCAACCGCGCATTTCCGCCATCAGCAACGGCGAAAACAGATCCGGAAAGGCGGCTGCCAGCATATAGCGGCTGCGCGCGAGCAGGCGCCCCGCCCCCGTCCCCTTCAATTCGGGGCGAACCGCCAGCGTTCCCACTTCGGTCGTGCCGGTATAATCGTTGGCGAGGGAAAGCATTTCGACGGTGCTGTCGATCCCCAGCGCCTGCGAACGCTGCACAAGCTTCAGCCGTTTGTACGAAAAGAAGCCATAGGGTGCGCCGACATGCGGATACAGCGCGGCGGTGCCGAGCAGGGTGCCGCTCTCCGGATCTTCGAGCACAAGCAGAAAATGCGCTTCGGCACGCTCGACGGCACCCCGGAAGCTGGCGACCGACCCCTCGACCTTTGCAGCCAGGCTCTCGCGATCGGCGGGCAAGGTCGTCATGCCCGGACCGAGGCTTTCCGCGAGATCGACGAGTGCGTCGAGATCCCGAGTCTCTATCGGCCTGACCGCCCACATCGGTGCTTCCCCTTCCCGTCCGCTTGAAGTTTGCGGAGGCGGTACAGGAAAGCCCGCGCATTGGGCAACAGCCCGAGATGCGAGCGCTTGCCGGGATCGCGCATGCATTGCCCAAAGGATCGACGAACACCGTCGACCCACGGGGCGTTTCCAATCCGGTCGGCCTTTACGTGCGGAGCAGGAATTTCTGCACCTTGCCCGATGCGTTCATCGGCAGCGCGTCCAGGATCTCCACCTGACGCGGCACCTTGTAATTGGCCATATTGTCGCGGCACCAGGCGATGATCTCTTCCGGCGTCGCACTGGCGTCCGGGCGAAGCACCACATAGGCTTTGGGCACCTCACCGAGCCGTTCGTCGGGAATGCCGATCACGGCGGAATGCATCACCGCCGGATTGGCGGCGAGCAGCCCTTCGATCTCGGCCGGATAGGCGTTGAAGCCGCCGACGATGAAAATGTCCTTGGCGCGATCGGTGATCTTTACGTTGCCAGCCGTATCGAGCACCGCGACATCGCCGGTTCGCAACCAGCCATCGCGGTCGATCGCGGCGGCGGTCGCCTCCGGATTGTTGAAATAACCCTGCATCACATTGGGCCCGCGCACGAGCAATTCGCCCGCCCGCCCCGCCGGCAGAGCAACACCGTCACCGTCGACGATGCGCAGTTCGACGCCGTCGAGCGGGCGGCCCGCCGTATTGGCGATCGTCTCGACCCCATCCTCCTTGCGGCACATGGTGACGACGCCACAGGTTTCGGTGAGGCCATAGGCCGTCAGCACGATATCGATGCCGAGATCGGCCCACATCGCCTCGATCAGCGAGACCGGCACCGATGCCGCGCCGGTGATCGAGAGCCGAAGCGAGGACAGGTCGAAGGCGCGATAATCCGCCGCGAGCATGCTCTGGTAAAGCGTGGGCGGCCCGGGAAGCACAGTCACCTTGTCGCGCTCGATCCGCTGAAGCGCGGCCTTCGCGTCGAACACCGCATGCGGCAGCACCGTGCATCCGGTCAGGAACGCCGCCAGCCAGCCAGCCTTGTAGCCGAAGCTGTGGAAGAAGGGATTGATGATCAGGAAGCGATCCCCGGCGCGCAAGCCATAGGTTTCGGAATAACGCAGATAGACCCAGATATTCTGGCCATGCGTCGTCACCGCACCCTTGGGGTGGCCGGTCGTGCCGGAGGTGAACAGGATGTCGCACACCTGATCCTCCTCGATCGCGGCAAGCCGCGCATCGATTTCGGATGGTGCGACCGATGCGCCTTCGGCCAGGAAATCGCTCCAGCTTGTTCCGCCCGTGTCGCCCGCGATGAGCACCGTTCGCTCCAGATCGGGCAGATCCTCGCCTTCGAGCATCTCGGGATAATCGGCGCCCAGGAATTCCGAAACCGTCAGCAGCATCCGCGCGCCGCTGGTGCGCAGGATATAGCCCGCCTCGCGCCCCTTAAGGCGAGTATTGAGCGGCACGATCGCGGCGCCGGCGCATTGCACGCCAAGCGCGGCGATGATCCATTCGACCGAATTGGGCGCCCAGATCGCGATGCGATCCCCAACGGCAACTCCGCTCGCGACAAAGGCGGCGGCGGCGCGGCGGACGCTCGCTTCCAGGTCGCGATAGAATAGCGAACTGCCATCCTCGCCACGGATCGCCTCGATATCGGCGAAGCGCCTGGCGGATGCGAAAACCATGTGCGGAATCGTCCGCTTGCCATCTGTCACGATCGGGGCCGTCCGTTCTGCTGTTCCGCGATCGGGCGTGATCGACGCCCCCATTGCCCGCAACCCCTATTCGGGGATGGCCTGGCCGTGTTCGCGGTCACTCGCCCCGGGCCAGGCCCAGGAAGATCGGGCGCTCGCCGCCGCCATGGACCGCGATCCGCGCACCGCTGACATAGGCGGCGTCGGGCGAAGCCAGGAAAGCGACGGTATTGGCGACATCCTCGCCGCGCGCCATTCGGCCCGCCGGTAGCATCGCGTCGATGCGCTTCATGCCATCCTCGCCGCCATAATGTTCGATCGCAGCCTCGGTCGCGACCAGGCCGACGACGACGGCGTTCACGCGGACCAGCGGCCCCCATTCCATCGCGAGCGTTTCCGTCAGGTTGAGCAACCCGGCCTTGGCCGCGCCATAGATGGCCGTGCCCGGCGACGGCCGCGTGCCGGACACGCTCGCGATATTGACGATGGCGCCACCCTGCGGCTGCCCCTGCATGATCCGGTTCGCCGCCTGAGCGACATGCAGCGGGCCGAGCAGGTTGAGCGCAAGCACGCGTTCCGAGAAACGCGGCGACGCGGTGGCGGCCGGCGCCTCGGGCGAACCGCCGGCATTGTTGACCGCCAGATCGAGCCGGCCATGCACCGCGACGATCCGGTCGACCATCGCGTTCACATCCTCGGCCGATCGCACGTCGCACGCTTCGAACATGGCGACGGCATCGCCATGACGCGGCAAATCGTCAGGCGCGTTGCGGCCGCAGATCACCACGGTCATGCCGTTCGACAGCAACCGTTCGGTGATCGCCCGGCCAATGCCGCGCGCACCGCCCGTCACCAGCGCCACGCGCCGCTCATTCTTCGCCATGGCCACCTCCAGATCCTTTGCCACATCCATTCTACCGGCCGCCACGAATGTCTCTCTCCATATGGTGGTAGCGGACCATCCGCGTGCCCGCCATGCAACATCATCGGCATGACGGGAGAGCGGATTGAACAAGCAATTTACCATCGAGCAGTTCGTCGCATCGCTGAAGAGCGGGATGACGATCGGGATCGCGGGCTGGGGCCCGCGCCGCAAGCCGATGGCGCTGGTCCGCGCCATCCTGCGTTCCGATCTCACCGACCTGACGATCGTCGCCTATGGCGGGCCGGACGTCGGCATGCTGTGCGCGACGGGCAAGGTGAAGAAGCTGATCTTCGGCTTCGTCTCGATGGATGCGATCCCGCTCGAACCCTATTTCCGTAAAAGCCGCGAGGCCGGCGCGCTCGATATCCTCGAACTCGACGAAGGCATGCTGCAATGGGGGCTGAAGGCTGCGGCATTCCGCCTGCCCTTCCTGCCCACCCATGTCGGGCTCGGCACCGATGTGATGGCGCATGGCGGCTTCAGGACGGTGCAATCGCCCTATGACGATGGCGAAGTGTTGCTGGCGATGCCCGCGCTCAAGCTCGATGCCGCGCTGCTCCACGTCCATCGCGCCGACCGGCGCGGCAATATCCAGGCGCTCGGCCCCGATACCTATTATGACGAGTGGTTCGCGCGCGCGGCGGAAAAGACCTTCGTTTCGGCGGAGGAAGTGGTCGACCGCATGGACCACAGCTATCCCGAGGATGCCCGCGCCAATATCGTCGAGCGCTGCTTCGTCCATGGCGTGATCGAAGCGCCGCTTGGCGCGCACCCGACCTCGATGCCGCCGCTCTATGGCTGGGATATGAAACATCTCAAGGCCTATGCCGACAGCGCGCGCGAAGAAGGTGGCTGGGACGCGTTCGCCGCCCGCACCATCGGCGCCGACGAGGCAGGCTATCTCGACCGGGTCGGCGGTGCTGCCGCCGTCTCAGCCCTTCCCCTGCCCATTTTCTGAGGGGATGACGATCATGACCACCTCGCCCGAATTCACGCTCTGCGAACAGCTGATCGTCGCGGCATCCGAAGCCTGGCGCGGCAATGGCGAACTTGTCGCGACCGGCATCGGCCCCGCGCCGCGCCTTGCCGCCTCGCTCGCCAAGGTGACGCACACCCCCGAACTGATGATGACCGATGGCGAGGCATGGCTGGTCGAGGATCCGGTGCCGATCGGACCGCGCGGCTATGACGACCGCAAGCCCGCCGGCTATCTGCCCTTCTCGCGCTTTTTCGACGCGGCGGTCTGGCCCGGCAAGCGCCACGCCATGGTCACGCCCAGCCAGATCGATCGCTTCGGGCAGACGAACATCTCCTATCTCGGCGGCAGCTACGATCGGCCCAAGGTACAGATGCTCGGCGCGCGCGGCTTTCCGGGCAATTCCATTTGTCACATCAATTCGATGTTCGTGCCGCAGCATTCGAAGCGCGTCTTCGTCGAAGGCGAAGTCGATATGGTGTCGAGCGTCGGCTACAATCCGGCCCGGCGCGTGCCCGGCGCCCGGTTCGATTTCGTCGATCTGCGGCTGATCGTCACCGATCTCTGCATCATGGATTTCGGCGGCGCCGACAATGCGATCCGCGTGATCTCGCTTCATCCCGGCATCACCTTCGATCAGGTGCAGGACGCGACGGGCTTCGCGCTCGAAGCGGCGGACAGCATCGCCGAGACTCCCGCGCCCACCACCGAGCAGCTCGCGATCATCGCCCGCTTCGATCCCCACAATATCCGCGCGAACGTGCTCAAGGACAATCCCGCGGGCCGGAGGCTCTGATCATGGTCGATATCGTCTACGAAACCGACGAACCCGTTCTCTACCGCGTCGAGAGTGGCGTGGCCTGGGTCACGATGAACCGACCGAGCTTCAACAATGCGCAGAACAGCCAGATGACCTATGCGCTCGACGACGCGTTCCGCCGCGCCGTCGACGACGACGAGGTCAAGTCGATCGTGCTTGCCGGTGCCGGCAAGCATTTCTCGGCCGGCCACGACATCGGCACGCCGGGCCGCGACGTCACGAAGAGCTTCGACCGCAAATTGCTCTGGCCCGATCACACCAACAAGCCCGGCGCTGAATTCCTCTATACGCGCGAACAGGAAGTCTATCTGGGCATGTGCCGCCGCTGGCGCGATGTACCCAAGCCGACAGTGGCCATGGTGCAGGGCGCATGCATCGCCGGCGGGCTGATGCTCGCCTGGATCTGCGACCTGACGATCGCGTCCGAAGACGCGTTCTTCCAGGATCCCGTCGTCCGGATGGGCATTCCCGGCGTCGAATATTTCGCCCATGCCTTCGAATTGCCGCCGCGCGTCGCCAAGGAATTCCTGCTGCTCGGCGAACGCATGCCCGCCGACCGCGCCTATGAGCTGGGCATGGTCAACCGCATCGTCGCGCGCGCCGATCTGGAAGCGGAGACGCGCAGGGTGGCAGAGAAGCTTGCGGAGATGCCGCGGCTGGGCCTGTCGCTCACCAAGCAGGCAGTGAACCATGTCGAGGACCTGCGCGGCAAGCGCACCGCGATGGATGCCGTTTTCCACATGCATCATTTCGCGCACGCCCAGAATGATCTGACGACGGGCAACAGCCTGGCCGGGCTCACCGGCAAGTCGATGGCCGAAGCCAACAAGAAGGATGCCGCCGCGAAGAAGGATGGGGACGCCGGCTGATGGCCGATCCGCTCAACACCGTCCTGACCGAGAGGCTCGGCTGCCGCGTGCCGGTGATCCAGACCGCGATGGGCTGGATCGCGACGCCCTCGCTCGTCATCGCGTCGAGCGAGGCCGGCGCCTTCGGTTTCCTCGCCGGAGCAGTGATGCAGCCGGCCGAGCTCGAAACCGCAATCCTTGCGGTCAAGCAGGGCACCAGCCGTCCCTTCGGTGTCAATTTTCACATGTTCCAGCCGGGCGCGGCGGAGATCGTCGAGATCATCCTGAAGCATCGCGACCAGATCCGCGCGGTCAGCTTCGGACGCGGCCCCGATGCGAAGATGATCGGGCGGTTCAGGGACGCCGACATCCTCTGCGTGCCCACCGTCGGCGCGGTCAAGCATGCGCAGAAAATGGTACAACTGGGCGTCGACATGGTGACGGTGCAGGGCGGCGAAGGCGGCGGCCATACCGGGTCGGTCGCCTCGACCGTGCTGCTGCCGCGAGTGCTCGACAGCGTGAAAATTCCGGTGATCGCGGCGGGCGGCTTCGGCGACGGGCGCGGGCTTGCCGCGGCTCTTGCCTATGGCGCTGTCGGCATCGCGATGGGCACGCGCTTCCTGATGACGCGCGAGAGCCCGATCCCGGACGCCACCAAGGCGCGCTACACCGCCGCCGGCACCGACGACATCCTCGTCTCGACCAAGGTCGACGGCCTGCCCCAGCGCATGATCCGCAACGCGCTGCTGAACCGGATCGAACGCTCGACGGGGATCGGCATCTGGCGGCGCGCGATCGAAAGCGGGCTGCAGATGAAACGCCAGACCGGCGCATCGTTCGGCGATCTGTTCAGGGCGGCAAAGGGCATGACCAGCCACGGTGGGCTCACCTTGCCCCAGGCGATGATGGCGGCGTCCGCGCCGATGCTGATCCAGAAGGCCGTGGTCGAGGGTGATCCCGATCACGGGCTGATGGCGACCGGGCTCGTCGCCGGGCGGCTCGGCGACCTCCCCAGTTGCGCCGATCTTGTCGCCGGCATCGAGGCGGAGGCGCGCGCGCGCCTCGCCGCCCTCTCCTCTCCCTCGCAAACGGTGGCCTGAACCATGCCGATCCATACCCAGATCAAGGACCGCATCGCGGAGATCGTCTTCGATCAGCCGCCGGTCAACGCGTTCGACAGCGCAACCTGGAACAGCCTGCCCGCGATCATCCGCGAGGCGGGCTGCAACCCGGACGTCAATGTCGTGCTGATCCGCGCCGAGGGACGCGGCTTTTGCGGCGGCGTCGACATCAAGGAGATGCAGGCGCATCCCGAGCGCATCACCCTGCTCAATCGCGGCAATTTCCTGACCTTCAAAGCGGTGCGCGATTGCGAGGTGCCCGTCGTCACCGCCGTCCACAAATTCGTGATCGGCGGCGGCATCGGCATCTGCGGCGCAAGCGACACGATCATCGCCGCCGACGATGCCTATTTCTCGCTGCCGGAGGTCGATCGCGGCGCGATGGGCGGCGCTTCGCACCTGTCGCGCATGCTGCCGCTGCACAAGGTGCGCGCCGCCTTCTTCACCGGCGGCAATATCCCGGTCGACGAAGCCTATCGCCTGGGCGCCGTCGAGAAGATCGTCCCGCGTGAGGCGCTGGCGGACGAGGCGCGCGCCTTCGCCGCGATCATCGCGGGCAAGTCGCGCAAGGCGCTGGTGCTCGCCAAGGAAGCACTGAACGGCCTCGAGCCCCGCGACGTCGATCATGGCTATCGCTTCGAACAGGGCTTCACGCTGGAAATGTACATGCATGAAGACAGCCAGAAGGCACGCGACGCCTTTGTCGAAACCGGCGCAGCTGCGAAATTCTGATGCCAGGAAACGAACTTCCGAATTTTCGCATCCTCGCCCCCTTTAGGGGGAGAGGATACGAAGCCTTGGACCGACGCAAGTCGGGCTTAGGCGGAGTTGGTGAGGGGGGACGCGAAGCATCGCTTCGCGGGCGCGCTCCGCGCGCCATCCCCCTCACCCAACTCCGACTAGGCAGCACGCTGCCAAGTCTGCGCAACCCTCTCCCCCTTGCAGGGGGCGAGGGGAAAAGGACGCGATGATGGATCTCGCCTACACTCCCGAACAACAGGCCTTCCGCGCCGAAGTCCGCGCGTGGATGGAGGCGAACGTCCCGCGCGAACCGCTCCTCACACTGGAGTGTGAGCAAGGCTATCGCCAGCATGTCGAATGGGAACGCAAGCTGGCCTCCGGCAACTGGGGCATGGTCACCTGGTCGGAGGCCTATGGCGGGCGCGGGCTAGACCTGATCCAGTGGCTGATCTTCGAGGAGGAATATTATCGCGCAGGCGCGCCGCTGCGCGCCAACCAGAACGGCATCTTCCTGCTCGGCCCCACGATCATGGAGTTCGGCACCGACGAACAAAAGGCGCGCTTCCTGACGCCCATGGCCAGGGGTGAGGTAATCTGGGCGCAGGCCTGGTCCGAACCCAATGCCGGATCGGACATGGCCGCGATCACCAGCAAGGCAATCCGTGACGGCGATCACTATGTGATCACCGGCCAGAAGACCTGGTCCAGCCGCGCGAGCTTCGCCGACTGGGGTTTCGGCCTGTTCCGCACCGATCCGGACTCGAAGCGCCATAAGGGGCTGAGCTTCATCCTGTTCGATCTCAACGCCCCCGGCGTCACCCGCCGCCCGATCCGCCAGCTCCATGGCGATCCGGGTTTCGCCGAATTGTTCTTCGACGAAGTGCGCGTGCCCGTCGCGAACCGCATCGCGGGCGAAGGCGAAGGCTGGAACGTCGCGATGGCGACCGCGGGTTTCGAACGCGGACTGATGCTGCGCTCCCCAGCCCGCTTCCAGGCGGCGGCGGCGCGGCTGGTGTCGCTGTTCCGCGCGCATGAAGCCAAGGCATCGCCCGCCGCGCGCGAACAGGTGATGCAGGCATGGATGGATGCGCAGGCCTATGCCTACAACACCTATGCCGTCGCCTCGCAGATCATGGCGGGCGGCCATATCGGCGCGGAAGCGAGCCTCAACAAGATCTTCTGGTCGGAACTGGACCGGGCCATGCACCGCACCGCGATGCAATTGCTGGGCGCCGCCGCCGAGCTGCGTCATCTGAACGACGGCGGGCTCAATGGCTGGCTCGAGGGCTATATCTTCTCGCTCTCCGGCCCGATCTATGCCGGATCGAACGAAATCCAGCGCAACATCATCGCCGAGCGCCTGCTCGGGCTGCCGAGGTAACGGCCATGGATTTCACGATTTCGGACGATCAGGCGACGCTGGCACAGGGCGTTCGCGACTATCTGGCGGGCGTTCACGGCCCCGAAGTCCTGCGCGAGCTCGATGCCGAAGAAAGCCGCCGTTCCGATGCGGTCTGGCAGGGACTGGTCGAGATGGGCCTGTCGGGTCTGCTGGTGCCTGAGGCACAGGGCGGACTCGGCCTGTCGCTGCTCGACGGTGTCGGCATCGCGATCGAGCTTGGCCGCGCCGGCGTCGCCGAACCCATCGCCGATACCGCGCTGGTTGCCGCGCCGCTGCTCGTGGCAGCCGGCGGGCAGGATGCGTTGCTCGAACGCATCGCCACAGGCAGCGCCAAGATCGCGCTTCAGCATCCCGTCAATCCCTGGACCGCAGATCTCGACACCGCCAGCCATGTCCTGTCCGCCGATAGCGACGCCCTGCTGCTCGCCGAACGCAGCGGCACGGCCCGGTTGCTCGACAGCGTCGATCCGCTGCGCCGCCTGTTCGTGCCGGCAAGCGCGGGAGGCGCGGCGATCGGCACTTCGGGCGCACTGCTCGATCACGCCGCGCTGATCGCCGCCGCGCAGCAGATCGGCATTGCCGAGGCGATGCTGGCCCAGGCGACCGACTATGCAAAGACCCGCACCCAGTTCGGCCAGCCGATCGGCAGTTTCCAGGCGGTCAAGCATCATCTGGCGAGCGCGGCGGTGAAGATCGCCTTTGCTCGCCCCGTCGTGCAGCGCGCGGCGGTCTCGCTCGGCGAAGGCGCCGCCCATGCCGCGGTCCATGCCAGTCATGCCAAACTCGCCGCATCCGACGCGGCCTGGGCGACCGCCGAGACCGCGACCCAGGTCCATGGCGCGATGGGCTATACCTATGAGGTCGATCTGCATTTCTGGATGAAGCGCGCCTGGGCGCTCGCATCCGCCTGGGGCGATCGTGCCTTCCATCTTGCCCGGATCGACGCCGCCGTGATCGGCGGCACGCTTCCGATCGGCCCCGGCCACAGCTTCGCATAAGGAACACAGCAATGGCGGAAGCCTATATCATCGACGCCGTCCGCACCCCAATCGGGCGCAAGAAAGGCAGCCTGGCGCAGGTTCATCCCGCCGATCTGGGCGCGCATCCGATCAAGGCACTGATCGCCCGCACCGGCATCGACGCTAATCTGGTCGATGACGTGATCTGGGGCTGCTGCGACACGATCGGGCCGCAGGCGGGCGATATCGGCCGCACCGCCTGGCTGGTGGCCGGATTGCCCGAACATGTGCCGGGCGTCACCATCGACCGGCAATGCGGATCCTCGCAACAGGCGGTGCATTTCGCGGCGCAGGGGGTGATGAGCGGCACGCAGGATCTGGTCGTCGCGGGCGGCAGCCAGGCGATGAACGCGATCCCGATCTCGGCGGCGATGTTCGCCGGTCAGCCGTACGGCTTCGACAGCCCGTTCCTGGGTTCGCCGGGCTGGCTGGCCCGCTATGGCGATGAAGAGGTCAACCAGATCCGTTCGGCCGAGATGATCGCCGATAAATGGAACATCACCCGCGATGCGATGGAGGCGTTCGCGGTGGAATCGCACGCCCGCGCGCAACGCGCGATCGACAATGGCTGGTTCAAGGCGGAGATCGCGCCGCTCGACGGGCTCGACACCGACGAAACCGTCCGCCCCGGCACGACGCTGGAGGGGCTCGCCGCGCTCAAGACCGTGCGCGAGGGCGGCGCGATCACCGCCGGGATCGCCAGCCAGAATTGCGACGGCGCCGCCGCGCTGCTCATCGCCGGCGAAGCCGCGGTGAAGGCGCATGGCCTGAAGCCGCGCGCGCGCATCCATCACATCTCGGTGCGCGCCGACAATCCCGTGTGGATGCTGACCGGCCCGATCCCGGCAACCAAATATGCACTGCAGAAAGCCGGCATGTCGGTCGACGATATCGACCTGTTCGAATGCAACGAGGCCTTCGCCTCGATTCCGATGGCGTGGATGCAGGAACTGGGCGTGCCCCACGAGAAGGTCAATGTGCAGGGCGGCGCGATCGCGCTCGGCCATCCGATCGGCGCCACCGGCGCGCGGCTGATGACCACATTGCTCGGCGCGCTCGAACGCACCGGCGGCCGCTACGGCCTGCAAACGATGTGCGAAGGCGGCGGCCAGGCCAACGTCACGATCATCGAAAGGCTCTCCTGATGCCTCCGTTCGTGTCGAGCGAAGTCGAGACACGCGTGCAAAGGCACCAACGTCCCTCGACTTCGCTCGGGACGAACGGATCCGAACTGAAAGGTTGATCTGAATGGGTATCTGCGACGGACGGACCGTCATCATCACCGGCGCGGCGCGCGGGCTCGGCCGCGCATATGCGCTCGCCTTCGCCGCCGAAGGCGCCAATGTCGTCGTCAACGATATCGGCACCAGCCTGTCGGGCGAGGGCCGCGACACCTCCGCCGCCGACGGCGTCGTCGCGGAGATCGTGGCGGCGGGCGGCAAGGCCGTCGCCAATTACGAGGACATCACCGACTGGGATGCAGCGAAGCGCATCGTCGATGCCGCCGTGGCGGCGTTCGGCGACCTGCATGTCGTGGTCAACAATGCCGGCATCGTGCGCGACCGGATGTTCGTCTCCGCGACGCCCGAGGAATGGGACGCGACGATGCACGTGCATTTGCGCGGCCATTTCTGCGTCAGCCGCCATGCGGTCGATTATTGGCGCAGCCAGCAAAAGGCGGGCAATGCCGTCGATGCACGCATCATCAACACCACCAGCGGCGCCGGTCTGCAAGGATCGATCGCGCAGGCCGCATACTCGACCGCCAAGGGCGGCATCGCGGCGCTGACGCTCGTCCAGGCCGCCGAACTCGGCCGCTATGGCATCACCGCCAACGCGCTGGCACCCGCCGCGCGCACGCGGATGACCGAGCAGGCCTTCGCCGACAAGATGGCTGCGGTCGACAGCGGCTTCGACGTGCAGGATCCCGCCAATATCGCGCCGGCCGTCGTCTGGCTCGGCTCCGAGCAATCGCGCCACGTCACCGGCTGCGTCTTCGAGCTGGAGGGTGGCCGCATCACCATCGAGGATGGCTGGAATCTCGGCCCCACCGTGGAACAGCAGGCGAGATGGGCGCCGGCCGATATCGGCGCGGCGGTCGATGGACTGCTCGCCGCACGCACCGCGCCGCGCAAGGTGTGGGGCAGCTAGGATGCATTTCGCCTTCACCGACGAACAGGCGATGATCGCCGAAACGGCGAAGGCGTTCTTCGCCGAAAACGCGACGAGCGAACGCACGCGCGCCGCGATGGCCGCGGACGGGATCGACCGGGCCTTGTGGCAGGCGTTTACCGGCGAACTGGGGCTGGCCGGCGTCGCCCTGCCGGAGGGTCACGGCGGCGTCGGGCTCGGCATGGTCGAATTCGCGATCCTCGCCGAGCAGGCCGGCAGCCAGGTCGCCGCCCTGCCCCTTCTGGCCAGCCTGGGCCTCGCCGCCCCCGCGATCCTCGCGGGCGGCACGGATACGCAGAAGAACTGGTTGCCGATGCTGGCGGCGGGTGAGGCCAGCGCGAGCTTCGCCATCCTCGACAATGGCACGCTGATCGCGCCACACGGTGCGGTCGCCGACATCTTCGTCGTCTCAACCGGCGATAGCGCCGCGATCGTCCGTCGTGACACGCCGGGACTGACGGTCACGCCGCTCATGTCGATGGACCAGACGCGCCCCTATGCGCGGATCGATATCGGCGACGCCCTGATCGAACCGCTCGCAGATCCGCGCGCCGCGATTTCGGCGGCGCTCAGCACCGGCTGGCTCGCGATCGCCGCCGACGCGCTGGGCGGCGCACAGGCCTGTCTCGACCGGACCGTCGCCTATGCATTGGAACGTGTTCAGTTCGGACGGACGATCGGCAGCTTTCAGGCGGTCAAGCATCGGCTCGCCGACATGATGGTGATGGTCGAACAGGCGCGCTCGGCGGTCTATTGGGCCGCCTGCGCGATCGACGAGGGGTCGGACGAAGCGGCGTTCGCGATCCACGCCGCCAAGGCCTTCGCCTGCGACACCTATCGCCACTGCGCGGGCGAGATGATCCAGCTCCATGGCGGCATCGGCTTCACCTGGGAGCATGACGCGCATCTCCATTTCAAGCGCGCGCGCAGCGATGCGAGCCTGCTCGGCACGCCCGACTGGCACCGTGAGCAGATCGCGCAGCTCGCAGGACTGGACGAAGCGGCATGAGGCTGGGCTTTTCCCCCGAAGAAGAAGCGTTCCGCGCGGAAGCCGCCGCCTGGCTCAAGACCGAACTGGAAGGCTCCTTTGCCGACGTCCATGGCCTCACCAGCCTGACCGACGCGCCCGATCGGCGGCGCGACTGGGAAAAACGGCTGGGTGAAGCGGGCTGGAGCTGTGTCGGCTGGCCGAGCGCCTATGGTGGCCGCGATGCGACCCTGGCTCAACAGGTGATCTTCGCCGAGGAATATGCGCGCGCCGGCGCCCCGCCCCGGCTCAACCATATCGGCGTCGAACTGGCCGGGCCGACGATCCTCGCCTTCGGCACCGAAGAACAAAAGGCCCGTTTCCTGCCCGCGATCGCGCGCGGCGAGGAGATCTGGTGCCAGGGCTATTCGGAGCCCAATGCCGGATCGGATCTCGCCAATGTCCGCACCCGCGCCTGGCGCGAAGGCGGTGACTGGCTGATCGAGGGCCAGAAGGTCTGGACCAGCCTGGCGCAATTCTCCGACTGGATCTTCGTGATCGCGCGGACCGAAGAGGGCTCGAAGGGACCGAAGGGCTTATCCTTCCTGCTCGTGCCCGTCGACCAGCCCGGCGTCACCGTCCGCCCGATCCACCAGATCACCGGCGAGGCCGAATTCAACGAGACCTTTTTCGATGCCGCACGCACGCCAGCCGCCAATATCCTAGGTGAGCCCGGCCATGGCTGGGCGGTGGCGATGGCGCTATTGGGCTTCGAACGCGGCGTCTCGACGCTCGCGCAGCAAATGGGTTTCCGCAACGAGCTGAACGCGGTGATCGCGGCGGCGCGCGCCAATGGCGAGGCCCGGAACCCGCTGATCCGCCAGCGCATCGCTCAGGCCGAGATCGGCCTGAAGCTGATGCGCTATGGCGCGCTACGCATGCTGAGCGACGCGGAGGGCGGCACGCTCGGCACGTCCGCACTCACCTACAAGATCCAATGGGCGACATGGCGGCGCGATCTGGGCGAGCTGGCGATGGACGTGATCGGCCTGTCCGGCGAGACCGTCGAGGGGCATGACTATGCCTTTCCGATGCTGCCCAATCTGTTCCTCTATTCGCGCGCCGACACGATCTATGGCGGCACCAACGAGATCCAGCGCAACATCATCGCCGAGCGCGCGCTCGGTCTGCCGCGCGAACCGCGCGGCGACCTCAAGTAAAGGAACCGATCGTGGCAAGACCCGCCCCCGACTATCCCACGCCGACCGGCCTGCTGAAGGGCAAGACCATGCTGATCACCGCCGCCGCCGGAAGCGGCATCGGCGGCGCGGTGGCGCAGCGCGCGGCGGAGGAAGGCGCGACGCTGTTCCTGTCCGACATGCACGAACGCCGGCTGGGCGAAACCGCCGACCGGATCGCGTCGCTGGGTTTCGCACGCCCCGGCACATTGGTCTGCGACGTCACCGACGAAGCGCAGGTGCAGGCGCTGGTCGCCGCCGCGATCGCGGGCATGGGGCATGTCGATATCCTGATCAACAATGCCGGGCTGGGCGGCGCCGCGCCGGTGATCGAGATGACCGACGATCAATGGAACAAGGTGCTCGACGTCACGCTGACCAGCGTGTTCCGGATGACGCGCGCGATCCTGCCGCATATGTATGCGCGCCAGACGGGCGCGATCGTCAACAACGCCTCGGTGCTCGGCTGGCGCGCGCAGAAGCTGCAGGCGCATTATGCCGCGGCCAAGGCCGGGGTGATGGCCTTCACCCGCTGCTCGGCACTTGAAGCCGCCGAACAGGGCGTGCGCATCAACGCGGTCTCGCCCAGCCTCGCCATGCATGCCTCGCTCTCCAAGGTCACGCCCCCCGGCCTGCTCGAGGAACTGACCGAGAAAGAGGCGTTCGGCCGCTATGCCGAGCCCTGGGAAGTGGCGAACGTCATGCTGTTCCTCGCCAGCGATCTTTCTTCCTATATGACCGGCGAAGTCGTCTCGGTCTCGAGCCAGCAGGCATGAGCGCGCGCATCTTCGAGACGCCGGCCGACCTTCCCGGCGCGGTCGGCGAGCGTTTCGGCCCTACCCAATGGGTGACGATCGAGCAGGAGCGCATCGACCTGTTCGCGCGCGCTACCGACGATCATCAATGGATCCATGTCGATCCCGAACGCGCCAAGGACGGTCCGTTCGGGGCAACGATCGCGCATGGCTATCTGACGATGAGCCTGGTCAACCGCTTCCTGCCCGAACTGATCGAGGTGCGCGGCGTCTCGATGGGCATCAATATCGGGACGGACGCGCTGCGTTTCCTCAACCCTGTCCGCGTCGGCAGCCGCATTCGCGGGGTCGGCGAACTGGTCAGTGCCGAGGCGGCCAAGGGCGGCATCCAGGCGGTGGTGCGCGTGACCGTCGAGATCGAAGGCGTCGAGAAACCGGCCTGCGTCGTCGATACGATCAGCCGTTTCTACCCGGCCTGACGGCTTCTGTTGTCATTCCCGCGAATGCGGGAATCCAGGAGATGTCGATCATCGCGCTCTACGCCACTGGATTCCCGCGTGCGCGGGAATGACAGGTAGATCAGCTCAAATCCCATACCCCCCGGACACCGCGATCTGCTGTCCGGTGACATACGCCGCCTTCGACGACGCCAGGAAAACCGCCGCATGGCCGACTTCCTCGGGCCGCCCCCAGCGCTTGATCGCGAGGTTGCGCAACGCATCCTTCGCCCAGACCTCGTCGAATGCACCCTGTTTCGAGAGTTCGAGGAACATGCCCGCTTCGATCACGCCGATCAGCACGCTGTTCGCGCGGATGCCGTATCGCCCTTCCTCGCGCGCGATGCCCTTTACCAGCGCTTCGTTCGCGGCCTTGGGGACAACCGAAAGCCCATCCTTGGGCGGCCAGCGCAGATCGCCCGCCGATCCCAGATGGACGATCGCCCCGCCGCCTGCCCCACGCATATGCGCGATCGCGGCGCGGGCGGCGTTGAAGAATCCGTGGGTTTCGATATCGACGGCGCGGCGCCATTGCTCGATCGTGACATCCGCCAGATAGGCCTGATCGACCAGCGGCCCGGCCGCCCATATCATCGTATGGATCCGCCCGTGCGCCGCGACCGCCTCGGCGACGGCCGTGGTCGCATCCGAAGCTTCGGTCACGTCGCAGCGATGCAGACTGGCCCTGCGGCCCATCGCCGAGATCACATCGTGCAGATTATCGGCGCGTGCCTGGTTGGAACGATAGCCGATCGCGACATCGCTTCCGGCGCGGGCGAAGGTGGCGGCAACGGCGCTGCCGATGCCGCCCGTCGCCCCGAAGATCAGCGCGGCGCCATCGCCGAAATCACGATCGTCCAAATCAGCTCTCCAGTCAGAAGGAATAGCCCGCCGACACACCGAACCAGCGCGGCTTCTGATAGGAGACGTTATCGGCGAAATTGGTGATGATCGCACCAGCATAATATTTCTGATTGGTGAGATTCTGGCCGAATACCGACAGGCGCCAATGCGTGTCCGGCGAACGCCATGCCACCGACGCATTGACCACTTCATAGGCCGGCTGTTTCACGCGATTGGTCAGTTCGACGAAATAGCGGCCACTGAAAAAGGCGGACGCGTTGAAGGTCAGCACGCCGCCCGCGAACGCCGTATCATAATTGGCGCCGATATTGAGCGTCCAGCGCGGCGCACGGATCAGATCGTTGCCCGAAACGTCCACCGGCCCGACCGTCGAATTGCCCGCAGGCAGCCCGCCGACAAGAACCGGCACATTGACCGATGCGTTGACGAAATCGACGATCTTCGGCCGCAACAGCGACAGGCCGGCATTGAGGCGCAACCCTTCGGTCACGCGCGCGCTGACATCCATCTCGAAACCGTCGACCTCGGCCTTGGGCGCGTTCTGGAGCAAGGTCGCGATCTGGTTGTTGACGGTGGTGACGAGGCTCACCTGAAGATCGGTATAATTATAGTGGAAAGCCGCGGCGTTGACCGTGATGCCCGGCGCCGGCTGGGTCTTCACACCCACTTCGAACGCTTCGATCCGCTCGGGATTGGCCGGGATCAGCGTGCCGTTGACCGTCGTCGCGTTGAAGGTGCCGGCCTTGTAGCCTTGAGTGTACGACGCATAGACGTTCGATCCCCGGCCGAATTCGTAACGGATCACCGCGCGCGGCGACCAATCCTTCCAGCTTTGCTTGCCTTGCGTCACGACATTGGTCGCGAGCGGCTGGTTGTAGGATTGTTTCTGATCCCAGCTGTAGCGGATACCCGCCGTCAGGAAGAGGTCGTCAATGGCTTCATAGGTCGCCTCGGCGAAGCCCGCGATCGCCTTGGATTTCTGGCCATAGACCAGCCGCGTCGTGGTGGTCGGCGAAATGCTCGTCAGCGGGTCGTAGAGCGTGCGGCTCTGGAAGCCGGTGGCGCCGATCAGCCATGAAAGCCGGCCGTCATTGTCACTGGTGAGCGTGATTTCCTGATTATAGGCGCGTCCGCGCTGGCGGAAATCGTTGATCGACAGGCTGAGCGGCGAGATGTCGGTCACCGAATGCGAGAAGCCGTGCGTTTCCGACCAGGACGCGAGCCCGGCAAGCACCGCGCCGCCCAGATCGATCGAGACATGGCCGTCGACCAGATACTGGTTGAGGCGGAAGAACGGCACCGTCGCCTCGGACGTCGTATAGGGCTTGGTCGGCACCCGCACGTCGATGGGCAGGTTGAGCGGATTCTGCGCCGCCGTCGCCCGTCGCGCCTGCGAATTGCCGTTCAGCGGCTGGCCCGAATAGGTGACGTTGTCCCAGCTGTAATTATAGAGCCCGTTGAGCTGGATCTCGACGGTGTCGCTCGGCACGAACAGCAGCTTCGCGCGGATGATCGCCGCCTTGCGCACGCCCTGCTGCGTATCGAGATAGATATTGTGGATATAACCGTCATCGCGCAGGCCGGTCGCAGCAAAGCTTGCGGCCAGCTTGTCGGTGACGATCGGGCCGCTCAGATAGGCCGTCGCCTTCATGAAATCATAGCGGCCATAGGTCAGGCTGGCATCGCCGGTGGTCTCGAAGCTCGGCTTCTTGGTGACGATGTTGATCGCGCCGCCTGTGGCGTTGCGGCCGAACAAGGTGCCCTGCGGCCCCTTCAGCACCTCGATCCGCTCGACATTGGAAAGTTCCTGCGCCGTCGTCGCCTGTTCGGGCTGGTAGACGCCGTCGATGAAGGTGGCGACATTGGGCTCGTCGCCCGCGCTGGCGTTGCGGCTGCCGATGCCACGGATGGTGGGCTGTGAATTGTTGCTCGATTTCGCCCAGAGCAGGCCGGGCGTGGCGAGCGTCAGATCCTGGGTGGAAGCGACGCCGGCCGACGCAAGCTGGTCGGCGGTCAGCGCGGTGATCGAGATCGGCACATTCTGCAGCGATTCGGAACGGCGCTGCGCGGTGACGACGATCTCGCCATCGCTCATCGCCTGATCCTCCGGCGCCGCCGCCGCGTCGACCGTGGCTTCGGCGGACTGCGCAAAAGCCTGCGCCGGCACAAGCACCGACAGGCCAACCGATACGAGCAGCGCCGTTTTCGTCATCGTCTTCCTCCCCCATGCATTGCGACCGGGAATCGATCGCTTCGTGCATGCCAGCCGCGCTGCCGCATCCTGTGTTCCGGATGCTCGTGCACGTCATATGCATGGAGACTAGCCAGCACCCAATCGCACAGAAAATTGGAACTTCTGACGAGCTATTGCGGAAAAACCGTCGATGATCCTGGCGTGGCTTCAGGCATGAACAGGCCCTGCACTGCAGCGCCGGCACCCGGCGCGTCGATGGAAGGACCCCGATGAACGCCCCTGTCACTCTCACCCGCAGCGGCCTGGAAGGCGCGTTGCTCGATTGCGACGCACACCTCTACATGGAACCCGATGTGATGGAGGATATCGTCCGCGATGTCGGCGCCGGCTTCGTCATGGATTTCCTCAAGCGCTTCTCCGGCTCGCCCGAGGATCAGGCCGGACGCGCGCGCAATCGCGACAATGTCTGGGCGGTGAAGGGCATCAGCGCGCTCGGCGCGACCGAGGCGGCGGACCGGCTGGAAGCGATGGACCGCACCGGCATCGCCGCACAGCTCGTCTTCCCCAACACCGCACTGATCGAGCTGCGGGTAAACTCCCCCGCCGCGCGCGAAGCCTGCCGCCGCTACAACGATTTCGCGATCGCCTGGACGCGCCAGGCCGGCGGGCGCGCCCGCGTCGTCTGCCAGATCAACATGGGCGATCCCGAATGGGCGATCGCCGAACTGGCGCGCGTGCTGAAACTCGGTGCCAAGGGCGTACTGCTCCCCTGCGCCGCGCCGCCGGGCGGGGTTTCGCCGGCCAACGAGATCTGGGATCCGTTCTGGGCGATGCTCCAGGACGCCAATGTGCCAGCGCTCATCCACATCGCGGCGGGCGGCGTCGTCAATGGCGGCGGCCCCGACGATCCGATGCTGCCGCCGCGCGAATTCGCCTATGCCAAGTCGCTGCGGATGAATTTCGACGGGCGCGCGGGCGGCGAGGAAGCGATCGGCCCCTATTTCGTGCTCGTCGCGCATATGGCGGCGGAAGTGTTCCTGCTGACGATGGTGATGGGCGGCGTCTTCGAACGCTTCCCGCGCCTGGCGCTCGGCATCATCGAGGTCGGCGCCGGCTGGCTCGGCCCCCTGTGCGAGCGCATGGACCAGCATGCGGACCTGATGGCGAAAGTGGGCATCACCTATCCGCTCAAGCCTAGCGAATATGTCCGCCGCAATGTGCGCGTGACGCCGATGTGGGCAGAGAACCTGGAAGCCATGGTGCAGCGCTACGGCCTTGCGGAAACCTATGTCTTTTCGAGCGACTATCCGCACATAGAAGGCAGCAAGGATCCGGTCGGGAAGTTCCGCAAATGGACCGACCGGCTCGATCCGGCCTTCGAACAGGCCTTTTACGTCGACAACGCGGCCATCCTGTTCCCGGGGTGAGACCGCATGATCCAACGAGGTGAGGATGAGTGACAGGCGTACCCATTGGTCGACCGAGGCGTTGCTGCTCGGCTCGGGGATGTTCGCACCGCTGGCGATGAGCGCGCTCTCGCCGGTGCTGCCCAAGATCCAGCAGGCGTTCGGCGGCACCACCGACGCGGCCTTCATGACCAAGGCGACAGTGATGGTCGTCGGCATCGCGATGATCATCGCGTCGCCGCTCAGCGGCGCGCTCGTCCGCAAGCTCGGCGCACGCAGGCTGCTGGCCGGCTGCTACACGCTGTTCCTGGTCGCCGGTGTCGCCGGCATGATGCTGCCGACGCTGCCCGGCATCGTCGCGACGCGCCTGTTCGTGGGCGCCGCCGCCGCGGTGATCGTGGCACTGGCCATCTCGCTGATCGGCACATTGTACGAGGGTCGCGCACGCGAGCGTCGCATCGGCGCGATCCACGGCCTCGGCGCGGCGCTGCTCGCCATGCTGGTGCCGACATCCGGCCTGCTCGGCGATCTCGGCGGATGGCGCATGGCGTTCCTCGTCCATCTGGTCGCCCTGCCCTTCCTGATCCTCACGCTGATCAGCCCCGATCTGGCGACGATCCAGAAGGATCCGCAGCATGGCGCGCGTGCGTCCTCGTCGATCCGGCCCGTGCTGGGCATCGCGCTCGTCGCAATCCTGGCCGGCTCGATCACCTTCAGCATTCCCGTCTTCGAACCGTTCCGCCTCGTCGAGATCGGCGTGCGGAGTTCGGCGGTCGCGGGCGCGATGTTCTCGATCACCGTCGGCTTCTCGGTCGCCAGCAGCCTGGCCTTCGGCGAATTGCGCCGCTTCGCGCCCAATGCGATCCTGTTCCTGCTCGCCTTCGGCTTCTGGGCCTGTGGGCTGACCGTGGTCGGCTTCGCTACCACCATCCAGGGCGTGGCATCGGGCATGGTGCTGATCGGGCTGGGCGGCGGGCTGGTCGGCCCGACGATCTTCTCGCTCGTCGCCTCGCTCAGCAGCGACGCCGATCGCGCACGCAACACCGGGCTGGTCAAGGGCGTCTATTATGCCGGACCGTTCCTGGGGCCGAGCGCGCTTCACCTCGCCTTTCCGCACGAACCGGCTTCCACCAGCCTGTTCGCCCTGGCCTCGCTCGCCGGTCTGCTCGCCGTGGCGGCGTGCATGATGGCGACGCGCAGCAGGACAATCGAGCCCAGCACATGACATATGAAAACCATCGCGCGTCGGTGACGCGCGGCGCCACCGACCTGCGCGATTTCTTTACGCCGGGACGCGGCATCGCGATCATCGGCCGCATCGACAACGACGCCGGCGTCGCCCGCCTGATCGCGCGCTACGGCGCGGACGTGAAGCTCTGCTTCGTCAATCCGAAGGGCGGAGAGGTCGCCGGCGTGACCGTCTATCATACGATCGACGAGGTACCGGGCGAATTCAGCGTGGCGCTGCTGCGCGTCGGCCCTGCCAATGTCGTCCAGGTCGTGCGCAATTGCGCGGCGCACGGCATTCGCCGCATCGTCATCTTCAGTTCGGGCTTTTCCGAGACCGGCCCGGATGGCGCGGAACAGGAAAGCCAGCTCGCCGCCGCGATCGCCGAGACCGGCGTGCGCGTCATCGGCCCTAACACCGCCGATAATATGTTCGAGCAATTCGCCGTACCCGACGGGCATCGCGGCGGGCTGATCGGCCTGGTGACGCAAAGCGGCGCGATGGGGCGACCGATCGTGGAGGGCATCGCGATGGGTGCGGCGTTCAGCCGCTGGATCACCGTCGGCAACGAAGTCGATCTCGAGATCGCGGATGTGATCGGCCATTTCACCGACCATGATCCCGCCCGCGTGATCGCCGGCTATGTCGAGGGTTTCAAATCGCTGCCGCGCCTGCGCGCCGCGCTCTCGGGCGCCAATCGCGCCGGCAAGCCGGTCGTCATGCTCAAGATCGGCGAAAGCGAACGCGGCGCGCGCATGGCGGCGTCCCACACCGGGCATCTTTCGGGCAATGACGCGATCGTTCAGGGCCTGTTCGATCAGCATGGCGTGACGCGCGTCCGCGATCTCGACGAGCTGCTCGAAACCGCCAATCTCTTCGCGAAACTCCCGCCCGAAACGGGTTCGCGCGCGGCGCTCTATTCGGTCTCTGGCGGCACCGCGACGCTGATGGCGGAAATCGCAGGGCGCTACGATGTCGATGTGCCGGTGCTCGCGCCGGCGACGCAGAAAACGCTCGCCCGATTGCTGCCAGGCTATGTCGCCATGACCAACCCGATCGACAATGGCGGGCAGTTCACGATGAACGCGACGCCCGAACAGCGCCGCGCGGTGTTCGACGCCATCGCCGCCGATCCCGCGATCGACGTGATCGTCGTCGGCTTCAATGCGGCGTTCGGCATGCTCTCCGACAATATGGCCGCCGATGTCCGCGCCTGGGTGGAGGGTGGCGGCGCCAAGCCCGTCATCGCGGTCTGGAGCTCGGTCGTCACCGAGGGTGCCGGCTATGCCGATCTTGTCGCCTCGGGCGTGCCGATCTTCCGTTCGCTGGACAAGGCGTTCCGCGCGATCAGGGCGTTCGGCGCCCATCGCGACGCCCGCAGGCATTTTCGCGACCGCCCTCCGATCGCACCGACGCTCGATCTTGACGCGCTGGAAACACCCGGCATCGTTGAAGACAAGGATGCCGCCGCGCTTTTGAAAGGTGCGGGCGTATCGCTCGCCCGCCAGAGTCTTGCCGCTTCGGCGGAAGCGGCAGCAGTGGCCGAACTCGCATTTCCGCGCGTGCTGAAACTCTCCTCGCCGGATTTCCCGCATCGCTCCGATCTCGGCCTCGTCATGCTCGGCATCGATACCGCCGACGCGGTACGGCAGGCCTTCGATACGATCATCGCACGCGCGCAGGCGGCCAGGCCCGATGCGCGGATCGAAGGCGTGCTGGTTCAGGAACAGATTGTCGGCGGCGTCGAGATGCTTGTCGGGCTGACGCACGATCCGCATCTCGGCCCCGCGATCACGATCGGCGCGGGCGGCATCCATGCCGAAATCCTGCGCGACGTCTCCGTCCGGCCGCTGCCGGTGGACGAGCAGGATATCCGCGAGATGATCGGGGGGCTCAGGATCGCGCCGCTGCTCGCCGGCGCGCGCGGGCGGCCGCCGGCCGATCTCGACGCGCTGGTGACGCTGGCGCTGGCGGTCGCCGGGCTTGGCCTCGCGGCAGGATCGAAACTCGCCGAACTCGATCTCAATCCGGTGATCGCGCTGCCCGATCGCGCCGTCGCCGTCGATGCGCTGATGGTCGCCGGATGAACGGCGCGCGCGACATCGCGATCGCCGGAATCGGCGTGACCGTGCAGAGCCGCGGATCGGGCCGCTCCGCGATCTCCCTGCTGATGGAATCGATCGGGCTCGCGCTCGACGATGCCGGCCTCTCGATGCGTGACGTCGACGGTTATGTCGGCTTCACCTTCCCCGCCGGCAACGGCCAGGGCATGAACGACGCCAATGTCGCGCGCCAGTTCGGCCAGCCGATGACATTGGTCGCCGAAACCTCGGGCGCACAGGCGGTGCTGCTCGCCGGTGCCGCGATCCGTGCCGGCCTTGCCGAAGTGGTGGTGATCCCGGCCGGCGGATCGCAATCGGCAGGCGCCGAAATGGCGACCTATACGCGGCCGACATATGAGTTCACCGAATGGACGGGATCGATGACCCCGGCCCAGTTCGCGCTCATCGCCCGGCGCCATATGCACGAATTCGGCACGACATCCGAACAGCTCGCCGCGGTCGCTGCCACCGCGCACCGGCACGGCCGGCTCAATCCCGAGGCCGTCGCCTTCGGCCGCCCCGCGCTCGACGCGGACGCGATCCTGAACGCACGGATGATCGCCGATCCCTTCACCCAGCCGATGTGCTCGCTCGTCAATGACGGCGCATCCTGCATCGTCGTCACCTCCGCCGAGCGCGCGCGCGATTGCCGCCATGCGCCGGTCTGGGTGCTGGGTGGCGCGTTCGAGACGCGCTCCAACAGCTATTTCGAGGCGCCGTCGCTGGGCATGATGGAAAGCCGCCCGCGCATGATCGACGGTTTCGCGCGCGCCGGCGTGGTGCATGACGATGTCGATATCGTGATGTGCTACGATCATTTCGTGCACGGCCCGATCATCCAGTTCGAGACTTTGGGCTTTTGCGCGCCGGGTGAAGGCGGCGATTATGTGCCCGTGGCCATGCAGCTCGACGGCGCACATCCCGGTTCGCTCGACGGCGGCAATCTCGCCTATAGCCACAATGGCGTCCCCTATAATTTCAAGCCGATCGAGATCGTCCGCCAGTTTCGCGGCGATACGCCCGATCTGTGCCCGGGCTGGCGTGAAGGCATCCATACCTACGATCGCAATCTCTGCCGCAAGGTCCGCGACCCGAGGCTCGCCATCGGCTGCGCGCCGATGACCGACGGGCGCCACGGCTTCGCGATCCTGGCGAAGGACTGACGATGGACGCGAGTTTCCCTGTTCCCCGGCCGACACCCCTCTCCGCGCCCTTCTGGGAAGGCACCCGCGCCGGAGAACTGCGTCTCCAGCAGTGCGACGATTGCGGCGGGTGGCGCTGGACGCCGCAGATCCTCTGCACCCACTGCCATTCGCCGCGCTTCGCATGGCAAGCGGCGAGTGGACGCGGCAAGGTCTACAGCTTCACGACCGTCCACCGTCCACCGACCCCGGCCTTCACCGCGCCCTATGTGGTCGCGGTGGTAGAGCTGGACGAAGGCCCGTTGATGCTGACCCAGATCGTCGAAGTTCCGCCCGAGGAGATCGCGGTGGAGATGCGCGTGAAGGTCAAGCTGACCGCACTCGATGAGGCGATCACGCTGTATCCGTTCACTGCGGATCGCGAGCACATCGCCTGAACATCCCGTCATTCCGGCGAAAGCCGGAATCTTCTTGGGCATCGCGCGCGAGATTCCGGCTTTCGCCGGAATGACGGGGACAGGGAGTAGCTCGCTTAAACGATATTCGCGGCTCTCAACGCCTCACGCGCCTCGTCATCGCGGCCGAGTTCGGCCAGCAGCGCATCATTGTCCTGCCCCAGACGCGGCGGCGGCATCTCCGCCATCGCCCGCGATCCGCCATAGACCAGCGGACTTGCCACTTGCGGGACCGCCCGTCCGTCCTGACCAGCCCTGCTGGCGAACAGGCCACGCGCGACCACCTGTGGATCGGCCTCCACCTGTGCCAGATCGTTGACCGGGCCCGACGGCACATCGGCGGCCAGCAAGGCCGCGTACAGATCGGCGACCGTCCAGCTCGCGAAGATCGGTTCCAATATGCCGAGCAATTCGTCGCGATGCGCCAGCCGGTCGCGATTGGAGACGAAGCGCGGATCGGTCGCGAGGTCGCCACGCCCGATCGCCCCGCACATCCGCGCATAACCGGCATCATTGCCCGGCGCGATCATGATATGGCCATCGGCGCAGGCATAACCGCCGCCCGGCACGCCGCCATTGGCGCCGGTACCGATCGGCCGTGGCGGCGTGCCGGTGAGCGCATAATGCATCGCCTGCTGCGCCATCACCGCCACGCCGCAATCCATCAGCGACAGGTCGAGATCCACGCCGGGCCCATCCTTGCCACGTTCGATCAACGCGGCCTGGATCGCGATGACGGCGTAGAGCCCGGTGACAATGTCGACGAGGCTCGGGCCCGTCTTCATCGGTCCGCCGCCCGGCATCTCGGGCGGATTGCCGGTGACGCTCATCAGCCCGCACAATCCCTGGATCACCGGATCATAGCCGCCGCGATCGGCATAAGGGCCGGTCTGGCCATAGCCGGTGATCGAACAGACGATCAGGCCGGGATTGATCATGCGCAGCGTCGCCGCATCCAGCCCCATCCGGGCGAGCGTGCCCACCTTGAAATTCTCGACAAGCACGTCGGCGGTGGCGACGAGGTCGCGCAACAGCGCTCGCCCCTCCTCTCGCCCGAGATCGAGCGTCAGCGAGCGCTTGCCGCGATTGGCCGCCAGGAACATCGCCGACGCGCCCGTCCATGCCCCGTCCTCGGCCGGCAGGAAGGGCGGGCCGAAACTGCGGCTGTCGTCACCGCGCGCCGGCCGTTCGATCTTGATCACTTCGGCGCCGAGATCGGCCAGCAACTGCGTCGCCCATGGACCGGCGAGCACGCGGCTGAGATCGACGATGCGGAATCCGGCAAGCGGACGCGGAGATTGCTGGGCACTCATCCCTCAATGGCTCCGACAAAGTCGAGGAACGCGCTCTGGAGCTGCCCCTGATAGCTGTCCTTCTTCCAGATGATCGTCGCGCGTCTCGGCACGTCGAGATCGGGAACCTCCAGGTCGATCAGCTCGCCGCGCGCGAACTCGCCCGTCAGCGTGCGACGCGACAGGCAACCGATCATGCCGCCTGCCCGCACCGCCGCCTTCACCGCATCGATGCTGTCGGATTCGAAGACGATGCGGATCGAACTCAGATGCTTGAGCGCTTCCATGGTGAGCGAGATGCGTTCGCTAGACATGGCCTTTTCGAGCGCCCAATCCTCCGCGAGCAACTTGGTCAGACAGGCGCCGATACGCCGGGCGCAGGGATGATCGGGCGCGCAGAAGATGGCGAGCCGGTCGTCGATCCAGTCGCGCGTCTCCAGATCGCTGCGATTGGTCGGTGATCCGATGAAACCCATGTCGAGCGACATGCGGTGGACCTTCGCGATCACGTCGATCGAGGCGGCGACGCTCAGGTCGATCACGACGCCGGGATGCACGCGGGTGAAGCGTCCGCACGCCTCCGACAGCGCCGAATGCGCAAGTGCCGGCGTGGCGCCCAACCGCAGCCGGCCGACCAGTTCGTCACCAGCGGTCAGCTTCTCCAGTTCTTCGGCCTGGCGCAGCAGCGACGAGGCGCGCGCCTGAACCTGTCGGCCATAATCGGACAATAACAGCCTTTTGCCCTCACGCGCGAATAGATCGACGCCCAGATGCGCTTCCAGATCCCGCAGCGCCATGCTTGCCGCGGACTGGCTCAGGGCGATCTCGTCGGCCGCCTTCGCGATGCTGCCGCAGCGCGCGATTGCCTCGAAAACAGCGAGTTGCCTCAGCGTGATACGAATCCGTCTTCTCCCGCTCCGCCAGCCTTGACGCACCCGGTTGGGCACGCGGCCGATCTTGTGATCGCGCCAAGGCTATGGACCGTTCGCCGCTTCCGCCATCAAATTTTGCTGAGGATGATCCTCAAAAGAACCGTTTTTGCGCTCGCGCGGTGCTGGATCAGGGTGGACGCCGAACAATGATCGGGAGAGGCCCTGGATGACGGCCCGGATTACGAAGACGCGGAGCAAGCTGGAGGGGCGCCTGCTCGACTGCGATTCTCATCTCTATATGGCGCCGGACATGATGCGCGAGGTGCTGGGCGAGGTCGACGGCGATTTCGTGCTCGATTTCCTCGAGCAATTTCACGGCTCGAAGACCGATTTGGCGGCGCGCGCGGGCAATCGCGACGATGTCTGGGGCACCAAGGGGATCAGCGCATTGGGCGCCTGCGATCCCGACGACCGGCTCGCCGCGATGGATGCGACCGGGATCGAGGCGGCATTGCTCTTTCCCAACACCGCGCTGCGCGAGTTGCGCATGGCAGGCAAGGCATCGGTCGACGCCTGCCGCCGTTATAATGATTACGCGCTGGACTGGACGCGGCGAACACTAGGGCGGGCACGGGCTGTCTGCCAGATCAACCTGTCCGATCCGGAGGCTGCGCTGGCCGAACTCCACCGCGTCATCGCCGGCGGCGCACGCGGCGTGCTGCTCTCCTGCGCGACGCCGCCAGGCGGCGTCTCGCCCGCGCACCGCATCTGGGATCCCTTCTGGGCCGCGCTTACAGAGGCCGACGTGCCGGCCTTTCTCCACATCGCGTCGGGCGGCGTGGTGTCGAGCGCCGAGCCCGATCCGATGCTGCCGCCCCGCGCCTTCGCCGATGCCGATGCCTTGCGCGTGAGCTTCGACGGGCGCGCAGGCGGGGAAGAAGCGATCGGCCCCTATTATATCCTCGTTTGCCATGTCGCGCCGGAGATATTCCTGCTCACCATGGTGATGGGCGGCGTGTTCGAACGCCACCCGGCATTGCGCTTCGGCATCATCGAATGCGGCGCGGGCTGGCTGGGCCCGTTGTGCGAGCGGATGGACCAGCATGCGGACCTGATGGCGAAGGTCGGCATCACCTATCCGCTCAAGCCCAGCGACTATGTTCGCCGCAATGTGCGCGTGACACCCTTCTGGCATGAGGACCTCGTCCGCATCATCGATCGCTACGGCCTGTCGGAAGTCTACACCTTCAACAGCGACTATCCGCATATCGAGGGCAGCCGCGATCCCGTCGGCAAGTTCCGCAAATGGACCGACCAACTCGGCGCCAATTACGAACGCGCCTTCTTCCGCGACAATGCGATCCTGCTCTTTCCGGGGATGAACTGATGGCGATGCCAACGAATATCGGCGTGATCGATACCATGCTCGATCTGCCCTATGCCAGCCGAGACTGGTCCAGCCAGTTCGGAGACCGGCTGCGCGACGACGACAGCCGCAACCAGCGTTTCGTCCACCCAGCCGGTTTCCTGTTCAAGGATCCACCGCAGGTCGAACGCGGGCCCGACGCGATCGGCGACACGTTGCGCGAAATGGATCGTTTCGGCATCGACAAGGCGCTGATCGGCGTCGGCGACGCCGTCACGATCGAAGCGATCACCACACATCGCGATCGGTTCCTGGGCCATGTCATGATCGATCCCGCCGGCGGCATGCCCGAACTCGCCCGGCTGACCGAGATGTACGAGAAACACGGCATCGCCGCCGCCAGCTTCTTTCCCTGCGGATGCGGCGTGCCGATCAACGACAAGCGCGCCTATCCGCTCTACGCCAAATGCGTCGAGCTCGGCCTGCCGATCTTCGTCAATGCCGGCGTGCCTGGCCCGCGCATGCCCTTCGCGCCCCAGCATGTCGAACTGATCGACGAGGTCTGCTGGTTCTTCCCCGATCTCGTCTTCGTGATGCGCCACGGCGCCGAGCCATGGGTGGATATGGCGGTCAAGCTGCTGCTGAAATGGCCCAATCTCTATTATTCGACCAGCGCCTTCGCGCCCAGATATTTCCCGAAGGCGATCATCGACTATGCGAACACGCGGGGCGCCGACAAGGTGATGTACGCCGGCTATTACCCGTCCGGCCTGTCGCTGGAACGCAGCTTCGCCGAACTGCCGTCGGTGCCCTTGCGCGACGAGGTCTGGCCCAAATTCCTGCGCGAAAATGCGCGGCGCGTGCTGAAGGCGGACTGAGGCATGACGAGCAGCGAACCCGGTGTCACGCTCGATCGCGACGATGCGATCGCGATCCTGACCCTGTCCAATCCGGCGCGCCGCAACGCCTTCACGCCGGATATGCGGCGGAGCCTCACCGCCCATCTCGTCACCCTCGCCAAGGATGATGGCTGTCGCGCGATCATCCTGGCGGGGGAAGGTGCGCATTTCTGCTCGGGCGCCGATCTGTCGCGCATCGATCCGGATCTGCCGCCGCCCTCCGCCAATGCGACACGCGAGAATATGAAGGAGGTCCACGGCCTGGTCCGGGCGATCGCGGCTGGCCCCAAGCCGGTGATCGCCGCCGTCGAGGGGATCGCGGCCGGCGGCGGGCTTTCTATCGCGCTCGCCTGTGACCATCTGGTCGTGGCCGAGAATGCGCGGCTGATCACCGCCTTCGGCAAGATCGGCCTGATCGGCGATCTCGGCATCATGTGGAGTCTTCAGCAGAGGATCAGCCCGATCGCGGCGCGGCGGATGCTGATGGTGCCCACCGAAGTCAGCGGCGCTACCGCAGTCGATCAGGGACTTGCCGACGAACTCTGTGCGCCGGACAGTGCACTCGAGGCCGCGCGCGCGGCCGCCAGGGGTTTCGCAGCACTCGCGCCGCTCAGCGTCGCGCTGACCAAATCGGTCTATGCCGAAGGCGCGCAATCCCTGGAACAGGTGCTGCAACGCGAACTCGATCTGGTCCCCGTGGTCAACCAGTCCGACTATTTCAAGCAAGCCATCGCCGGTTTCGCCAAGCGGAAGGGCGCCTGATCACACCGTCTCGAGATCGCCGCCGAGAAGATCGACGACGGTGTTGAGCGCCAGCGACAATGCCGCGCGTCCGGCCGCGTCGAGATGGGCGATGCTGTCCGAGACCTGCCGATAGACATCGCTGTCGATCGAGCGGAACAGGGCCTGGCCGGCATCGGTCAGCGTGATCGGGCGCTGCCGGGCGTCATGCCCCCGCCCCCGCACGATCAGCCCGCGCGTTTCGAACCGCGCGACGATCCGGCTGAGATAGCCCGCGTCGATGGCCAGCACCGCCCTGATGTCCGAAGCCAGCACCGGCGCCTTGCGTGCGACTTCGTAGAGCACGCGCGCCTCGACGAGCGACAGGCCGCTGCCCATGAAGGACGCATCGAGCACGCCGAAGGTTCGCGTGTGGAACCGGTTGAAGGCCCGGAGCGCCTTGATCGTGTCCTGTCGGCTTTCGGTCATGGGATTGACTGTCGCAAAATAGTTGCCATTGTCAACTAATGAGTCGTCATCAATCCATCGCGGACGCCCATCCGCTCGATCGCCCCATCTGGTCCTCGCTCACCACCGGCTGGGCACATGTCGCCGAGGGCGACGACCGCGCGCGCCGCCTCGATCCGCTTTATGGGCCATTCGGTGCACCGGCCGATGCCTCCCCGGAGAACGCCGAGGCACTGGCGGCGCTGATTCCCTCGGGCGGCGAACTCTGGCTGGTCGGCGAGAAGAACGTCGTGGCATCGCCCGGCACCGTCATCCGCCGTACCGCCCTGCTGCACCAGATGGTCGCCGATATCGTCGCGCCGCCCGCGAAGCCGATCGATTTCGTTCCGCTCGACGAGTCCGATGCGGTGGAGATGCGGGCGCTTGCGTTGCTCACAAAGCCGGGGCCGTTCTTCGAACGCACCCACAGGCTCGGCGCGTTCATCGGCGTGCGTATCGACGGGCAACTCGTCGCGATGGCGGGCGAACGGATGCGGATCAACGAATTCACCGAAGTCAGCGGCGTCTGCACCCACCCCGATCATCGCGGCAAGGGCTATGCCGGCGCATTGATGCGCATCGTCTCGGCACGGATCGTTGCCCGCGGCGAGCGCCCGTTCCTTCACACCTACGCCGATAATGTGACGGCGATCGCGCTTTACGAAACGCTGGGCTTCCGGCTGCGCACGCCGCTCGACATGACAGTGCTCGCGTGTGCCTGAGCGTTCCAGGGTGCGGATGCGTCAGCATCCCCGCCCCCTGGTATCAGCCCGCTCGACGCTTGAGCGAACCGATCGAGGATGCGCCAGCATCTTCGAGATCGCGTATGACTTCCGGAAATCAGGACGGGAAGCGGGCGGCGAAGGCCTTGTAAACGCCATTATCAGCCGTCCGATCGTAGATCGCCATGATCACGCGCTCGAAGCAGCCGGCGAATTCGCCGCGCAGCAGATCGTCGAACATCGCCGCGATCGTGGCGGGATCGTTCCCGAAAACGCCGCATCCCCAGGCGCCGAGGATGAGCACGCGGTGACCGTTCCTGTTGGCGATCCACAGCAATTTGCGCGCGCGTTCGCGATTGGTGGCGTCGATCAGGCCGACACGATCGGGCTGATTCTGCCTGACCGCGCCCGCATTGACCGCGGGCGACGTCAGGAAGGTCGCGAGATAGGGCCGATCGAGCAGCCGGCCATCATCGTTGCGGAAAACGGGAACGGCCGGCGAATAGATCATCCAGTCCGAATAGAGCTTGGAACTGCGGCCGCGATTATGGGCATACATGTCGAACCGGGCCATGAGGCACGCGTAGAGCGAGGACGAGCGTGCCAGCGATTCCTCCTGCGCCTGCGATCCGCTGAGAAAGCCGCCGCCGGGATTCATCGCCGACGCGAAATTGAGTATGAACGGATCGTCGCCATCGACACTGCCGAGGATTCGCGATGCAGCCGAAACCGTCGTCTCGCCGGTCACCTCGAAAACCGTCGACTCGGTGATCCGCGTCAGTGCCGGGCTTTCGGGAAAATCCCCGTCGCGGAACAATATCGTGCGTTCGAGCGCCCGATCGGCGGCATCGCGGATCGAGACCTGACCGCCCCGCGGCCCCTGATAAGCGCCCGTTTCGATGATCTTCAGCGTCTCTTCGGACAGCTTCACCCTGGCCGCGCGATTCATGATTTCTTCTCCATAATGCCGTCGCAATAGAACATATGGAGAACTTTATCCATCCCCTCCGCAGCGCGCTATTCGCGCGGCGGCTGTGTGGGTGTCGGCTGCTTGCCCTTGCGGTCGCGCGGATCGAGGCGCGGCATCGTCAGCACGATCAGTTCGGACCGGACCAGCACGCCGTCCCTGTCCTTGTCCATCGCGTCGAAGCGCCGGCTGAATTCGGCACGGAATTCGGCCGGAGAGACCTTGTCATCGCCATCACGGTCGAGATCATATTGCCCCGGCAATGCATAGGCATTGCCCAGCCACCTTTCCGACCAGGGCCCGAGTTCGAGCAGCGAGATCAATCCGTCGCCATCGCGATCGCCCGACTTGAAAGAGCGCTCCACCCCAGCGTCGAACTCGGCGCGCGTCACCTGCGTGTCGCCATCGCTGTCGAAGCCCGCGATCATCACCGCCGCCGGCGATGCCGACAATGTCGGTCGCGTCGGCTGGGTCGGCTCCGGCTCCTTCTTGGCGCCCGCGACGGTCGCCAGCGCAAGCAGCGGGACGAAGACGATGAAGGTGCGCATCGGCAATCCTTTCACGGCAGCAACAGGCTGGCGTCGCCATAGGAATAGAAACGATAGCCGCTGCCGATCGCGTGCGCATAGGCCGCCTGCATGCGATCGAGCCCCATCAGCGCGGAAACGAGCATGAACAGGGTCGAACGCGGCAGGTGGAAATTGGTCATCAGGCCATCGATGCCGCGAAAACGATAACCCGGCGTGATGAAGATCGCGGTGTCGCCTTCGAAGGGCCGGATGATCCCGTCCTCACCCGCCGCGCTTTCGATCAGGCGCAGCGAGGTCGTGCCGACCGCGATCAACCGGCCGCCAGCCGCGCGGACGGCGTTCAGCCGATCGGCGGTCGCGGCATCGATCCGCCCCCATTCGGCATGCATCGCATGATCGTCGGTGTCGTCCACCTTCACCGGCAGGAAGGTTCCGGCGCCGACATGCAGCGTCAGCGTCGCGGTCGCGATCCCCGCCGTCGCCAGGGCGTCGGTCAGGCCGGGCGTAAAATGAAGCGCGGCGGTGGGTGCTGCGACGGCGCCTGCCTCGCGCGCGAACATCGTCTGGTAATCCTCTGCATCGCGTGCATCGGCGGCGCGACGGGCCGCGATATAGGGCGGCAATGGCATCCGCCCCGCGCGTTCCAGCAGCAGTTCGACCGGCTCGTCGCCCGCGAAGTCGAGCGCGAAACTGCCATCGGCCGCGCGCGCCGATGCGGTCGCGGACACGCCGGCGCCGAAATCGATCACATCGCCTTCGCGAAGCCGCTTGGCATTGCGGATGAAGGCACGCCAGCGGCGCGGCCCTTCCCGCTTGTGCAGGGTCGCGCCGATCCGCGCTTCCCCGCGCATGCCTTCGAGCTGGGCAGGAATCACCCGGGTATCGTTGAACACCAGCATGTCGCCGGCACGCAGCAATCCCGGCAGGTCGCTCACCCGCGCATCGGCCATGCCCTGCGCGCCCACCACCAGCATATGCGCGCTGTCACGCGGCTCCGCCGGCCGCAGCGCGATGCGCTCCGCCGGCAGAACGAAATCGAACAGGTCGACGCGCATTATTTGGGCGGGGTCTGCGCCTCTTGGGCCGCAGGTGCCGCAGCGGCGGGCGCCGGCGCGGGCACGCCCTGCGCCGCCATCGAGGCACGCACGATCTTGCTGGGGTTTTCAGGCGGTTCGCCGCGCTCGATCGCATCGACATATTCCATGCCCGCGATCACGCGGCCGAACGCCGTATATTTCCGGTCGAGCGCTCCGCGCGGCATGAACATGATGAAGAACTGGCTGTTGGCGCTGTCCGGGCTCTCCGCGCGCGCCGCAGCAACAGTGCCGCGCAGGTGCGGATACAGGCTGAATTCGGATTTGATGTCCGGCAGGTCCGATCCGCCCATGCCCGTTCCCGTTGGATCGCCGGTCTGCGCCATGAAACCGTCGATCACGCGGTGAAAGACGATGCCGTTGTAGAAGCCGCGATTGACCAGCGTCTTGATCCGCTCGACATGCGCCGGCGCGATATCGGGGCGGAGCTGGATGGTCACGCGCCCGCCGGTCGACAGGTCGAGATACAGGATATTCTCCTGGTCGCTCTCGGGCGCGGGCGCGGGCTTGGGTACGGCCAGGTTGACCGGCGGAGGTGCCGGCGGCGCGGCCGGCGCCTTGGGAGCCTCTTCGGCGGGTGCCGCTGGCGGGGCGTCGGCCGCTGGCGGCGCGCTCTCGGCGGCCGGAGGCGTGGTTTCCGCGGCCGGCGGCGCTTCGGGGGGCTGCTGCGCCAGCGCCGGAGCGATCGCCGCGCACCCGGCGAGCGCAATCAGAAAAAGCTTCGAACGCATGTCTACCTCGATCCCAAAATCAGTTCCGGTCCATGAAAGCGCGTGGCTGAGCGGCGGCTGAACGCGTCAGCTGCCCTTGCGCCCGATCTGCTCCACACGCGCACGCACTTCGCTTTCGACCGACGACGTCACGAAACGCGAAATATTGCCGCCATAGATCGCGATCTCCTTCACCAGTCGCGACGCGATCGGCTGCAGCGAGACGTCAGCCATCAGGAAGACCGTCTCGATCCGGTCGTTCAACTGCTGGTTCATGCCCGCCATCTGATATTCATACTCGAAATCGGCCACGGCGCGCAGCCCCCGCACGATCATCGAAGCCCCTTCACGCTCGGCGAAATCCATCAGCAGCGAATCGAAGGACACGACGGTCACCGCGCCGCCGATCCCGGCCACTTCGCGCTGGACCATCGCCATACGCTCCTCGACCGAGAACATCGGCGATTTGGACGGATTGGTGGTGACCCCGATCACCAGCCGGTCGACCAGCTTCGCGCCACGCCGGATGATATCCATATGCCCCAGCGTGATCGGGTCGAACGTTCCCGGATAGACTCCAACACGGTCAGCCATCAGCGATCCCTTTCAACCACATAATGCGCCAGCGCACGCAACAGATCGGCCTCCGGGCCATAGCTGCGCAGATGCGCGACCGCCTGCGTCACCAGCGCCGCCGCCTGCTCGCGCGCACGATCGACGCCCAGCAGCGACAGGAACGTCGCCTTGCCCGCCGCCGCGTCCTTGTTGAGCGCCTTGCCGGCCACCGCCTCGTCCCCTTCGACGTCGAGCAGATCGTCGGCGATCTGGAAAGCCAGCCCCAGGTCGCGCGCATAGCCGCGCAGCCCCGTCCGCCCCTCGGGCGGCACCCGCCCCAGGATCGCCCCGGCCTCCACCGCCACGCCGATCAATGCGCCGGTCTTCATCTGCTGGAGGCGCGTGACCGTCGGCAGATCGAAATCGCCGTGCTCGGCGGCAAGATCCATCATCTGGCCGCCGGCCATGCCGCTCGGCCCGCTGGCGCGCGCCAGTTCGAGCATCAATTCGGAACGGACGAACGGATCGGGGCTCGTCGCATCCTCACCCAATATCTCGAAGGCGAGCGCATGGAGAGAATCGCCGGCCAGGATCGCCGTCGCCTCGTCGAACGCCTTGTGCACCGTCGGCTTGCCCCGGCGCATATCGTCGTCGTCCATCGCAGGCAGATCGTCATGGACCAGCGAATAGACATGGATGCATTCGATCGCGGTCGCGGTGCGGATCGCGCGCTGACGATCGACATTGAACAGTTCGGCGGTCGCCACCGTCAGCAAGGGCCGCACGCGCTTGCCCCCGCCGATCGCGGCATGGCGCATCGCCTCATAAAGCGGTCTGCGCGGATCGTCGGGCACGCGCAGAAGCAGATCGAACTGACGATCGATATCGGCCGCCACACGCTCCATCGCCGGCTTCAGGCTGAGCTTGGCGGCCGCCATCTGCGAATCAGCCAGCATCGAAGGGCGCGGTTCCAGCCGGCCGGCCATCGCCCCCCAGGCTGATCTTCTCGATCCGGGCCTGTGCGTCGGACAGCCGCTTCTCGCATTGCGCGCGCAAACGGTCCCCCTCCGCATAGAGGGTGATCGATTCGTCGAGCGACGCCTCGCCGCTTTCGAGCCGCGAGACGATCGTCTCGAGCCGTTTCAGCGCATCTTCGAAAGAGAGGCCCGCAAGGTCCTCGGTGCTCGTTTCGCCCATGGCGCCGCTATGGCTGAGAGGGCCGGGCGGGGTCAAGCAAAGCCGCGCCTGTATGAAGCCAAAGCGTCATCTCCTCCACCCGGCACCGAGACAGGATTGGAGCCAGCTCAGGACCAGGGATGGCCGTCGACCAGCAGAACCGGGCCTGTGGTCGACGAGAATCGGTCGCCCACAATCTCCAGATATTCGGGGGAAAGACGCCATTCCTCGAAGGCGGCCTCGCTCGGGAACGCCATGATGACGACCTTGTCGCCCACCCATTCGCCCTCGACGACGCGGGGCTTGTCCCGCATCGCCAGAACCTTTCCCTGAAACTTCTCAAAAACGGCGCCGAAGTTTCTTTGATAGCGCTTGTAAGTGACACGGTCTTCGATGGTGATCAACGCAACGGCGTAAACGGTCATGCTCCACCCGATCGCTTCGCCCGCTCCTCCTCCACCAGCTCCTTGCGGCTGAGCTTGCCGACCAGGGTCTTGGGCAGGCTTCCCCGCACCTCGACCGCCGCGACGCGCTCATGCTTGCCGAGCTGCGGATTCAGCCAGGCCTTCAAGTCTTCTCCGCTTATCCCCACCGTACCGTCGAGCACCACGAACGCCTTCGGTACCTCACCGTGATATTCGTCCGGGATTCCGATCACAAGCGCCTCTTTTACCCCCGGGTAACGATAAAGCACGTCCTCCACCTGGCTCGGAAACACCTTGAATCCGCCAACCGCGATCATGTCCTTCAGCCGGTCGACGATGCGGATATAGCCGTCCGCGTCGATTTCCCCGACGTCGCCGGTGCGAAGATAGCCGTCCACGAACACCTCGGCGTCGGCGTCGGGCCGCTGCCAATATCCCTTCATGACCTGCGGCCCGGCAAAGACGATCTCGCCCGGTTCGCCCGCCGCCGGGGGCTTCCTCGGATCCTCCTTGTCGACCAGCTTCACATAGGTGCCGGGAATCGGCTGGCCGATCGTGCCGGGCTTGCCGGCCCCGTCATAGGGATTGGTCGAAACGACACCCGCGCTTTCGGTGAGGCCATAGCCCTCCACGACGCGAGCGCCCGTCCGCGCCTCGAATCGTTCCTTGAGCGATTCGGGCAGCGGGGCACCGCCCGAAATGCAGACGCGAAGCGACGAGAAATCGGTCCGCTCGACATGCGGATGATCGAGCAGCGCCTGATACATGGTCGGCACGCCGGGCAGCGCGGTCGCCTTGATCCGTTCGATCAGCGCCAGGGTCTGCGCCGCGTCGAAACGCGGCAGCATCGCGATCATGCCGCCGCGCTGGACCGTGCGGTTGAGCACGCAGGTATTGGCGAAGACATGGAAGAAGGGAAGCACGCCGACGATGCGGTCCTCATGATCGTGCCAGGGGTCGATCGCGTCCACCTGGCGCGCATTCGCCGTCAGATTCTGGTGCGTCAGCATCGCCCCCTTGGGCGTACCCGTGGTTCCGCCGGTATATTGGATCAGCGCGACGTCGCGCACCGGATCGATCGACGGCGTCTCGCAGACGCCGTCATTGGCGATCAGCGCCGAAAAGCTGGAGATGCGCGGATCAGCAGGGCGGGCGGCCACGTCGCTGCGGCGGAACATGCGGTACAGCAGCGACTTGCCGGCCGGCAACGCGCCCGCCACCGATCCGACGACGATCCGCTCCAGCCCGGATCGCTCCATCACCTTGAGCGCGGTCGGCAGCAAGGCAGTGGCGGACAGCGTGAAAAGCAGCCTGATGCCCGAATCCTCGACCTGATGGGCCAGTTCGTCGGCGGTGTAGAGCGGCGAGAAATTGACGACCGTCGCGCCCAGCTTCAACCCACCATAATAGGCGGCCAGATAATGCGGCACATTGGGCAGAAACAGTCCCACCCGATCGCCGGGCACGATGCCGAGCTTCGCCAGCCCGCACGCCACGCGATTGGCGCCGTCCAGCGTCTCGGCATAGCTGTAGCGGCGCCCCATGAAATCGATCAGCGGGGCATCGGGCCAGCGCGCCGCGCTCGCCTCCAGCATGGCCGGCAGGGACAGCGGCGCGAAGCCGCGATCCCAGTTGCCGGGGTGGTCGTAATGGGTGGTCCAGATCGGGCTGTCGGCGCTCATTGACAGAAGTGTAAGCGGCGGACCCTAGGCGTCAAGCGGCCTGGAACCACCAGACGCCGTCGCGCACCTCGCGCACCGCGCGTCCCGTCACCTCCAGATGGCGCAGATGCGACAGCGCCTCGCCGGTCGCCAGGCCGAGCACGCTCTGGTCGATCACGCGGCGGAACAGCTTGGTAAAGCAATCCACGGCCCGGCGCGGCGTCTCCATGAAATCGGCGAGTTCGTCCAGGCGCGCCTCATGCTCGCGGCGCAGCGCGTTCAGCCGCGTATGGAGGCCGCGAAACGGCTCGCCATGGGCGGGCAGCACCAGCAGATCGTCGGACAGGCCAAGCAGCTTGTCGATCGAGGCGAGCCAATCGCCCAGCGGGTCCGCCTCGGGCTCACTCGCCCCCAGCGAGACGTTCGAACTGATGCGCGGCAGCACCTGATCGCCCGAGATCATCAGGCCCTGCGCATCGTTCACCAGACAGGCATGTTCCGGGCTGTGCCCGCAGCCGGTGACGACGCGCCATTCGGCATCGCCGATCGCGATCACGTCACCGTCCTGGACACGATGAAAGCCGATCGGCAACGGCGACACCATCTGCCGCATCCGCCCCCAGCCCTCCGCGCGCGAAACGTCGATCTGCTCGTCGCTCCAGCCCGCCGCGCGGCGCATCGCGATCACATCTTCGGGCACGATATCGCGCGCATCGGCACAGGCGAGCTGAGCCGTCAGCCATTCGCCGCGCGTCATCCAGACCCGCGCGCCGTCGCGCGCAGAGAGCCAGCCGGCCAGGCCGATATGATCGGGATGGAAATGGGTGCCGATCACGCGCGTGACCGTGGCGCCGCTCAGCGGGCCGGCCAGGATCGCCTCCCAATCCTGCCGGCAAAGCGGGATATCCACGCCGGTGTCGCAGATCGCCACGCCGGCGCCATCGTCGAGCACCCAGCTATTGATATGGCCGAGCGAGCCCGGAAACCGGATCCGCGCCCAGCGCACGCCGCTGGCGAGTTCGTGGAGCGTTCCCGGCTCCGGCGCGAAACGCCCGAGCGGATAGGTCAGCCCCCGGAAGCTGGTTCCGACGAAGCTTTCGTCCTGCGTCAGCGACGCATCGGGCGAACTATTACCGCTTGAAGAGCGAGTCACGCGTCAGCTCGACGGGCGCGGCGGGCGCCTCCTCGGCATTCAGCGCGGCTTCCGCGTCGCGCGCGGCCGCTTCGCGCTCGGCGCGAAGTTCTTCGATCAGCGCGGCGCGATCGCCGTCGATGCGGCTGTCGGTCGGCGTCTCGATCCCGGCCTTCTTGGCGGCGCGCGCCACGAGCGCGTCGAGTTCGCGCTGCGAGCACAGGCCCAGCGTGACGGGATCCTTGGGAATGATGTTCGCGATGTTCCAGTGCGAACGCTCGCGGATGGCCTGGATCGTCGTGCGGGTTGTTCCGATCAGCTTGCCGATCGCGCCGTCCGAGATCTCAGGGTGGTTGCGGATGATCCAGGCGATGCCGTCGGGCTTGTCCTGACGCTTGGAAACCGGGGTATAACGCGGTCCCTTGGTACGGCGGACCTGTTCCGGCCCCTTCTGCATCTTCAGCGTGTAATTGGGATCCTGCTGGCCCTTCTCGATCTCTTCCATCGTGAGCTCATGCGCACGAACGGGATCGCGGCCGGTCAGCTTGGTCGCGGCGGTGTCGTCGGCGATCGCCTGCACCTCGAGGATGTGGAGCCCGCAGAATTCGGCGATCTGCTCGAAGCTGAGAGACGTATTGTCGACCAGCCAGGACGCGGTCGCGTGGGGCATAAGCGGCTGAACCACGGCGAAATTCTCCAGATAAAATAAGGGCCGCCCCATACGGAGCGGCCGGAAACATATATTCGATCTAGTGCCGAAACCCGGCAAGGGCAAGTTTCATCGCCAAGCGGCGCGCAACGCCCTGAATCAGGGCTGCCGCGCGAATGCCAGCCTGAGCCCGAAGACGATGAAGAGCCCGCCCGTCATCCGATCGAGCACCCGCACCACGCCCCCGCGCGCCAGGAACCGCCCGAACGGAACCGCGGCGGCGATGAGGATACCGAACCAGACCCATCCAAGCAGAACGTGAATGCAGGCGAGCAGGAACGAGAACGCCACCATATCCGCCCCCGCCGGCACGAATTGCGGCAGGAAGGTGATATAGAAGATGCCGACCTTGGGGTTGAGCAGATTGGTCAGGAAACCACGCCGCAGCGCCTGATGTGCGTCGATGTCCGCCGCCCCCTCGACCGCCAGGCGATCGCGCGGCCACAGCACCAGCTTCACGCCCAGCCAGACCAGATAGGCGGCGCCGGCGAGTTTGAGCGTGGTGAAGGCCAGTTCGGACGCGGCTAGCACGACGCCGAGCCCCAGCGCCGCGGCGGCGCCCCATGCCAGACATCCAAGACCGATCCCGATCGCGGCATGAATGCCCTGGCGCGCATCGCCGCCCGCCACGCTCCGCAGGACCATCACCGTGTCGATGCCCGGCGTCACCGTGAGCAGGGCCGCGGCGGCGGTGAAGGCGATGATCGAGTGCGCGGCGTCCATGCCCCGTCCTGTAACCCTGGAAGCGGGCAAGATTATGATGCCGCCATTCAGGCCGCGACGGCGAATCCCTCTTCGGCGATCGGAACCAGCGCATCGCGAAACTCGGCCGCGCTCGCCGACCAGCTGAAGCGCCCGCCATAGGCGGCGCAGGCCGCGCGATCGCGCGTCAGCGCACGCCGGATCGCGCCATCCAGATCCTCGTCCATAGCCCCGACGGTTTCGTCGATCACATCGATCGGCCCGGTGACCGGATAGGCGGCGACAGGCGTTCCGCAGGCCAGCGCCTCGATCATCACCAGCCCGAATGTGTCGGTGCGGCTGGGAAAGACGAACACATCCGCCCCGGCATAAGCCCCCGCAAGCGCCGTGCCGGATTGCGCGCCCAAGAACAGTGCGTCCGGATAACCGGCCTCCAGCGCGGCGCGTGCCGGTCCGTCGCCCACCACGACTTTCGTGCCCGGCACGCCGCTGGTCAGGAACGCCTCGATATTCTTCTCGACCGCGACGCGCCCGACATAGAGCTGGACCGGCCGGGGCAAGCCGGCCAGCACATCGAGCGGCGGCGCATCCGGGCGGAAGTACGACAGGTCGACACCGCGCCCCCAATGGCGGAGGCGATCGATCCCGTGCGCGCGCAGCGTCGCGCGGACCGACGCGGTCGACACCAGCACCGCACTCGACGGCGCATGGAACCACTGGATGTAGCGCCAGAACCATTGGGCGGGCATGCCCGTCCGCTTCGCGGCATAATCGGGAAACTGGGTATGATAGGCCGTCGTGAAAGGAATGGCGCGCCGCAGGCACCAGCGCCGCGCGGCGGCACAGAGCGGTCCTTCGGTCGCCAGATGGATCGCGTCGGGCGCGAAATCGGCGATCATCGAACCCACCGTCATGGTGCGCGCCATGGCCAGCCTGATCTCCGGATAGGTCGGGCATGGCAGCGAGTAGAAGAGATCGGGCGAGATCACGCGGATGAGATGCCCCTGCCCCTCCAGTTGCTCGCGCACCGCCTTCAGCGTCCGGACGACGCCGTTGACCTGGGGTTCCCAGGCATCGGTGACGATCGCGATCCTCATGCCGCGATCCGCGCGACGTCGCGGCTGTTGCGCGCTGTGATCTCGTCGGCCCAGTGGAGCACTTCCATGCGCCCGTCGGAATGCTCGACCAGCGCGGTGCAGCCTTCCACCCAGTCACCGTCATTATAATAGGCGACACCTGAAATATCGCGGATCTCGGCGGTATGGATATGCCCGCAAACGACGCCATCGACGCCCCTTTGGCCCGCTTCGTGCGCCACGATCTCCTCGAACTTCGAGATGAACTCGACCGCGTTCTTCACCTTGTGCTTGGCCATTTTGGACAGCGACCAATAGGGAAGCCCAAACGCGGTGCGCACCCGGTTCACGACATAGTTGAGCTTCATCATCAGTTCGTAAGCGAAGTCGCCGACATGGGCGAGCCAGCGATGCGCCAGCATGATCGTGTCGAACTCGTCGCCGTGCAGCACCAGCAGTCGCCGTCCATCGGCGGTTTCGTGGATCGCATTGCGGCGGATCTCGACGCCGCCGAAGTTCAGCCCCGCATAGGGACGGAGCATTTCGTCGTGATTGCCCGGTACATAGATGATCCGCGTACCGCGCTTCGCGCGTTTCAGGATGCGCCAGACGATGTCGTTATGTGCGGCAGGCCAGTAAAAGCGCTTCTTCAGCCGCCAGCCGTCGATGATGTCGCCGACCAGATACAGCGTCTCGCTGTCGGTGCTGTCGAGAAAGTCGATCAGCATATCGGCATTGCAGCCGCGCGTTCCCAGATGGATGTCCGAAATCCAGATCGTCCGGAAACGGCGTCGGCTCCGGCTCTGGCAAGGTTCGGGGATCGTCGGTTCGGAACGATGAAAGTCGAATATTTCGCCATCGACGGCAAGGCGGGTGACCGCGTCCATGAATTCTTCCCCCGGACGTTGACCTTGCCCGGGAGCAATCGCGATTTTTGGTTACAGTTTGAACGCCGGAGCGATTACGCTTCCATGACAATATGCCCGGGCAGATCGGCCATCCGATCGAGCCAGGCGCGCACGTGCGGATAAAGCGAAAGGTCGAACCCGCCCTCCTCCGCGACATGGCTATAGGCGTAGAGGCAGATATCGGCGAGCGTCGGGGCCTCGCCCACGAACCAGTTCCTGAGCGCCAGATGATCATCCATCTGCTGCAAGGCCCTCTCGCCCGCCAGCCGCTTGGCCGGCAACTGGGCGCGCTGGACTTCGCTCAGCGCGTCCCCGCCGACGAACATGACCCAGAAGCGCACCGTCGCGATATTGGGCTCATGATGATATTGCTCGAAGAACATCCAGCGCAGCATGTCGGCCCGCGCAAAACGATCCTCGGGAATCAGCGCGGATCCGTCGGCCAGATAGAAGCAGGCGGCATTGCTTTCGGGCAGGAAGCGCTGCCCCACCTGAAGCACCGGAATGCGGCCGACCGCATTGATGTTGGTCAGGAACTCGGGAGTCCGGGTCTCGCCCTTCATGATGTCGTATTCGACGCGCTCGATCCGCCGCCCGAGATGCGCGGCGGTCAGCCGGATCTTGTAGCAATTCCCCGACTGGGCATATTCGTGAAGGATCAGCTTGTCGCCCATCACATGATCCCTTCGGCATCCTTGCGCTTCTGCTCCTGCCGGCGCCGCCAGACGACCAGACCGATCACCAGCGCCAGCGGGCCCCAGCCCCAATAATATTGCCAATAGGGAAAGGCGTAGTCGGCTTCGTAATCGACACCGGTAAGCTGCTTGATCGCTGCGAGCTCACGCGCCGTAGCCGGCGCCAGGTGGGTCTGGCCGTTTGCGTCTCTCGAATAGAAGACGAACCCCTCTTCCTTCCACGCAGCGAACGGCATCCACAGCGCGCTGAACTCGCGATAGGACCAGCCGAGGTCGAGCGTCACCGTCCGCCCCTCAGCGCCATAAGCCTCGAAACGCGAATCATTGGGCAGATCCGCGATCAGCGCGATTTCCGGCGTGTTCGACATCGCCGAACGCCTCGCCTCCGCCGGCCCCGAGGCCGTCAACGCGGCCGCGATCACCAGCAATACCCCCCCCAAACGCATATTTACCCCCCGGTCAGCAGCACGATCTTTCCGATATGGTCGCCGGCTTCCATTCTTTCGTGCGCCTTGGCCGCCTCGGCAAGCGGAAAGGTCATGTCGATCACCGGCTTCAGCCGCCCTTCGGCGACATGCGGCCAGACGCTGCGCGACAATTCGTCGGCAACCAGCGATTTGAATTCGACCGAGCGGGCACGCAATGTCGATCCGCTCAAGGTCAGCCGCTTGAGCATCACCTGCATGATCGGCACCTGCGCCGTCCCGCCGCCCAGCGTCGCGATCGAGACATGGCGGCCGTCTTCGGCCAGGCATTGCAGGTTGCGCGGCAGATAATCGCCGCCGACCATGTCGAGCACGGCGTTGCAGCCACGACCACCGGTCGCTTCACGCACGCGCGCGACGAAATCCTCGGTCCGGTAATTGATCGCGACATCGGCGCCGAGCGCGCGCGCGGCGTCGCACTTCGCGTCCGAACCGCAGGTGACGATCATGGTGAGGCCGAACAGCTTGCCGAGCGCGATCGCCATCGTGCCGATCCCGCTGGTGCCGCCATGAACGAGCACGCTGTCTCCCTCGACCGCATAAGCGCGCTCGAACAAATTGGTCCACACGGTGAACAGCGTTTCCGGAATCGCCGCCGCCTCGATCATCGTGATCGCTGGCGGCACCGGCAGACACTGGCCTACCGGCGCCAGCGCATATTCGGCATAGCCGCCACCGGCGACGAGCGCACAGACCGGCTGGCCGATTATGTCGGCGCCGGTGGCGTCGCCCACCGCGACCACCCTGCCCGCGATTTCGAGCCCCGGAATGCTCGGTGCCCCCTTGGGCGGCGGATAATTGCCCAGCCGCTGGACCACGTCGGGCCGATTGACGCCGGCCGCCTCCACCTTGACGAGCACTTCGCCGGCGCCCGGCCTCGGCACGGCGCGCGATACGGGCTGGAGTACATCCGGACCGCCGGGCTCGGCCGGGTCGATCGCGGTCATCATCTCGGGCAGCGCGGTCATCCTGGTCCCCCTCGCTTACGGCGCCTTTTACCATGAAAAGCGCGCGCTTTATTGACAGTCGGGCGGTTTCGGTCAACGCTTGCCGCATGGACCTCGACGAAGTTTTTTCGAAGCGGCCGGGCGATCCGCTGACCCTGCTCGCCAAAGAGGACCTCGATCCATTGTCGGTCGAGGAACTGGACCTGCGCGTGGAGGCCCTGAAGCGGGAAATCGCACGGGTCGAAGCGAAACGCGCCAGCGCTTCGGTTCATCGCGCCAACGCCGAATCGCTGTTCAAGCGATGAGTGTCGCGGCCATTCTTGATGAAGGCGGCCGCAATCCCGACATAGGGTCATACCGGGGCGGCGTCCCTCGCCCCGCATCGGAGTGAAATATCATGCCATCCTTCGCCAGCGCGCTTGAGAAGACGCTTCACAAAGCGCTCGAGGCCGCGTCAAACCGGCGTCACGAATATGCCACGCTGGAGCATCTCCTGCTCGCGTTGATCGACGACGAGCATGCCGGACAGGTGATGAGCGCCTGCGGCGTCGACCTGGGCGAGCTGCGCGACGCCGTCGCCACCTATCTCGACAATGAACTCGAAGCACTGAAGGTCGAGGGCGAGACCGATCCCTCCCCCACCAGCGGCTTCCAGCGCGTCGTCCAGCGCGCCATCCTGCACGTCCAGTCTTCGGGCCGCGACGAAGTGACCGGCGCGAACGTCCTGGTCGCGCTCTTCTCCGAGCGCGAAAGCTATGCCGTCTATTTCCTGCAGCAGCAGGATATGAGCCGGCTCGATGCGGTCAGCTTCATCAGCCACGGCGTCGGCAAGGGCAACGCCACGCCCGAACCGCGCGAGGTGAAGGGCGTCGAGGAAGAGAAGGCCACCAAGCCGGACGGCAAGCAAAAGGGCGAAAGCGCGCTCAAGCAGTTCTGCGTCGATCTCAACGAAAAGGCCAGGAACGGCAAGGTCGATCCGCTGATCGGCCGGTCGGCCGAAGTCGACCGCACTGTCCAGATCCTGTGCCGGCGCTCCAAGAACAACCCGCTCTATGTGGGAGATCCGGGCGTGGGCAAGACCGCGATCGCCGAAGGCCTGGCGCGCAAGATCATCGAAGGCGACGTGCCCGATGTGTTGCGCCCCGCCGTCATCTATTCGCTCGACATGGGTGCGCTGCTCGCCGGCACGCGCTATCGCGGCGATTTCGAGGAACGGCTGAAGCAGGTGGTGAACGAGCTCGAAAAGCTGCCCCACGCCATCCTCTTCATCGACGAGATCCACACGGTGATCGGCGCCGGCGCCACCTCGGGCGGCGCGATGGACGCGTCGAACCTGCTCAAGCCGGCCTTGTCGGGCGGCACGATCCGCTGCATCGGATCGACCACCTACAAGGAATTCCGCAATCACTTCGAAAAGGATCGCGCGCTGCTGCGCCGGTTCCAGAAGATCGACGTCAACGAACCGACGATCGAGGATACGGTGAAGATCCTGGCCGGGCTGCGCTCGGCGTTCGAGGAGCATCACAACGTCAAATACACGCCCGACGCGATCAAGGCGGCGGTCGACCTGTCGGCGCGCTACATCAACGACCGCAAGCTGCCCGACAAGGCGATCGACGTGATCGACGAGGTCGGCGCGATGCAGATGCTGGTGCCGCCGAGCAAGCGCAAGAAGACGATCACGCCCAAGGAGATCGAGGCGGTCGTCGCCACGATGGCGCGCATTCCGCCCAAATCGGTGTCGACCGACGACAAGGCGACGCTGGCCAATCTCGAGACCGATCTGAAGCGTGTCGTGTTCGGGCAGAATCTCGCGATCGAGACGCTGGCATCGGCGATCAAGCTCAGCCGCGCGGGCTTGCGCGATCCGGACAAGCCGATCGGCAACTATCTCTTCTCCGGCCCCACCGGCGTCGGCAAGACGGAAGTCGCGCGCCAGCTCGCCAGCATCATGGGCATTCCGCTCCAGCGGTTCGACATGTCCGAATATATGGAGCGGCACAGCGTTTCGCGGCTGATCGGCGCCCCTCCGGGCTATGTCGGCTATGATCAGGGCGGATTGTTGACCGATGCGGTCGACCAGCAGCCGCACAGCGTGCTCCTGCTCGACGAGATCGAGAAGGCGCACCCGGACCTGTTCAACATCCTGTTGCAGGTGATGGACAACGGCAAGCTGACCGATCACCACGGCAAGACCGTCGATTTCCGCAACATCGTGCTGATCATGACGACCAATGCCGGAGCGTCCGACATGGCGAGCGAAGGCATCGGCTTCGGCAATGTCAGCCGCGAGGATGCGAGCGAGGAAGCGGTGAAGCGGATGTTCACGCCCGAGTTCCGCAATCGCCTCGATGCGATCGTGCCCTTCGGCTATCTGCCGACCGAGGTGGTGAGCCGCGTGGTGGAGAAGTTCATCCTGCAGCTCGAACTTCAGCTGGCGGATCGCAACGTCCACATCACGCTCGACGACGACGCCAAGAAATGGCTCACCGCGCGCGGCTACGACAAGCTCTATGGCGCCCGCCCGATGGGCCGGCTGATCCAGGAGAAGATCAAGCAGCCGCTTGCCGAGGAGCTGCTGTTCGGCAAACTCGTCCATGGCGGCGAAGTCAGCGTCCACCTGAAGGATGATGCGCTCGCCTTCGAAGTGACGCCGGCAGCGCCCAAGAAGCCAAAGAAGGGCGGAAAGACGAAGTCGGAAGCCAAGGCGTAACGATGCGGCGGCGCACGGCATCGCTGCTGCTGCTCGCCGCGCTGGCGGTGTTACCCGCTGGCGCCGCGGCGCAGTCGGCCGACGATGTCTATATCATGCGCCATCTGGAGCAGCAGAGCGGCGCCGGTGCCGGCGAAGACCCCGGCCTGTCGCCGGCGGGCAAGCGCCAGGCCGACCGCCTGGCCACCTGGTTCCGCGATCGTCCGCGCGCGGTGTTCGCCAGCACGACGCGCCGCGCGATGGAAACGGCGGGCCCGCTCGCCCGCCGCCTGGGCGTGCCGCTCGAGACCTACGACGCCGCCGATCCGGACCGGCTGCTCGACCGCGTCAGGCGCACGCGTGGTGTGGTGCTGATCGTCGGCCACAGCAACACAGTGCCCGATCTGATCCGCCGCATGGGTGCGATCGGCCCGCGTGAAATCCCGCACACCCGCTACGGCCAGATCTGGCGCGTGCCACGGCGCGGCGGTGTCGCGATGGAGTCCGTGCTGCCCTTCCCGTGATCAAGGCCTGACACGGCGAAATCAGACCATCATCATGCCAGCGCAGGCACATGCCCCTCGGGATCGAGAAGCAAGAATAAAAGCGAGTACTGCTTCTCAGTCTTTCCCGAGAAAACCGTCATTCCGGCGGAAGCCGGAATCTTCTTCGACATAGAGCACCAGATTGACCTACGGTCGACTACGTCTCCAGCTTTCGCCGGAATGACGGTTACATTTCAGAATGCGATCCGTTTGCCATCGTCATGTGACGAGTTCGCGGCAAAAAACCTATTTCGCGATCACGATCAGCTCGACCCGGCGATTGCGCGCACGCCCCTCGACAGTGGCATTGTCGGCGATCGGCTGGGTCAGCCCCTTCCCTTCCACCTCGATCCGGCCTTCCGAAATGCCGGCATCGACCAGATGCTGCTTCGCCATCCGCGCACGATCCTGCGAAAGCTTCAGGTTCGCGGCCGGATCGCCGACATTGTCGGTATGGCCGACCAGGCGCAGCCGCACGGCCGGATAGGATTTGAGCAGTTCGACCAGGCCCGGCACCATCGCGCGCACCGCCGGCCGCGCTGTGGCCGACCAGTCGGCGAACTGGTCGCCCCCGATCTGGAAGCTGCGCGGCGCCGGATCGGTCGATGCCAGATAGACCGCGAGTTGCTGCCCCACCGATCCCTCTTCGACCGTGATCGTCGCGCCATTGGGCAGGCCGATCAATTGGGTGCGCGATTCAACCGGTTGCGCGGCCTGCGCATTCGCGTCGGGCGCTTTCTCGCCTTGTCCGCATGCCGACAAGGCGAGAACGGAGGCAGGAAGAACCAGCCAGCGAAACGAAAGCAACATCATCGCCCAAGACCCCCGAAACGGACACGCGCAGCCTTTCCAGACTATGGGTTTTCCGGCGATGCTGACAAGCGCTTTCGCGTCGGCATCCGATCCATTTCGGCCCTCTCTCCCTCTTGCTTCCGTGCCGGAAAGTCGCATTGTGCCGGCATCCTCGTTCCTGCCGGAGTCCATCGATGATCCGCCGCGCGCTCTGCCTTTCGCTTCTCCTTTCCGCCAGCGCCGTTCCCGCCTTCGCGGCGCCCGCCGATGGCCCGACCCGTACTCTCCAGGGTGGCGACCTGTTCGGCCTGGAAGCGGCGAGCGATCCGCAGATCAGCCCGGACGGAACCCGCATCGCCTATGTCCGCCGGTCGAACGACGTGATGACCGATCGGGCCCGGCCCTCGATCTGGCTGATCGACGTGCGCACCGGCGCCCAGGCGCCGCTGATCGCCGGCCCCGGCGCGCACAGCCAGCCGCGCTGGTCGCCCGACGGCAAGCGACTGGCCTATGTCTCGACGGGTGAAGGCGGCGGCGCGCAATTGTTCGTGCGCTGGATGGAAACCGGCGCGTCGGCGCGCGTGACCGGCCTGCCCGACAGCCCGAACGCCATTTCCTGGTCGCCCGACGGCAGCCGCATCGCCTATGTGATGACAGTGCCTGATGACGGCGTGAAACTGGGCAAGGCACCCGCGAAACCCGAAGGCGCCAATTGGGCGCCGCCGCTCGAAGTGATCGACAAGGTCGTCTATCGCCAGGACGGTGGCGGTTATGTGAAGCCCGGCTTCGATCATATCTTCCTGGTTTCGGCCGAAGGCGGCGCGCCGCGCCAGCTCAGCTTCGGCGCCTGGCACGACAATGGTCCGCTCGCTTGGACGCCGGACGGCAAGACCCTGTTGTTCAGCGCAGTGCGCACGGGCGACTGGCAGCGCAATCCGATCAACAGCGAGATCCAGGCGCTCGACATCGCAACCGGCACGATCCGCGCGCTCACCAGCCGCGACGGCCCCGATACCGATCCCGCCGTTTCGCCCGATGGCAGCCGCGTCGCCTATCTGGGCTACGACGACAAGGGCTATAGCTACCGCGACACCCAGCTCTATGTGATGAACCGCGACGGCAGCGGCGCGCGGTCGCTCACCGCCTCGCTCGATCGCAGCATCGACAGGATCGCCTGGGCCGCGGACGGCCGCTCGCTCTACGCGCTCTATGACGATCGCGGGTCCAACCGCGTCGCCCGCATCACGCTCGACGGTACGGTCACGTCCGTCGCCACCGGCCTTGCGGGTTCCGGGCTCGACCGCCCCTATAGCGGCGGCGAATTCAGCGTATCGAAGGGCGGCGCGGTCGCCTTCACCAGCGGCACCGCGCTTCGCCCGTCCGACGTTTCGATCGCAAGCGGCGGCAATATGCGGCGGCTGACCCGACTGAACGACGATTTCCTTGGCACGAAGACACTGGCGGAGGTGCGTGAACTGGCGGTCACCGCCCCCGATGGCCGCACCGTGCCGGCATGGCTCGCCCTGCCCCCCGGCCATGTCGCGGGCAAGCGCGTGCCGCTGATCCTGGAAATCCATGGCGGCCCGCACAGCGCCTATGGCCCGGCTTTCTCGACAGACGTCCAGCTCTACGCCGCCGCAGGCTATGCCGTGCTCTACACCAACCCGCGTGGCTCAACCTCCTATGGCGAGGAATTCGCGCGGCTGATCGACAAAAGCTATCCCGCCGACGATTATGGCGATCTGATCGCCGCCGTCGACGCCGCAATCGCCTCCGGCGTGGCGGATCCCGACAATCTGTTCGTGACGGGCGGCTCGGGCGGCGGCGTGCTCACCGCCTGGATCGTCGGCAAGACCGACCGGTTCAAGGCGGCCGCGACGCAGAAGCCGGTGATCGACTGGGCCAGCTTCGTGCTCACCGCAGACAACACGCCCTATTTCGCGAAATACTGGTTCGGCAAACTGCCCTGGGAAGATCCGCAGGGCTATTGGAAGCGCTCGCCTCTGTCGCTGGTCGGCAACGTCAAGACGCCGACGCTCGTCGTCGTTGGGAGCCAGGATTATCGCACGCCCGTCAGCGAATCCGAGCAATATTATGCGGCGCTCCAGCTTCGCGGCGTACCGACCGCGCTGGTGAAGGTGCCCGAGGCCAGCCATGGCGGCATCGCCGCACGCCCGTCGCAAGCGGCGGCGAAGGCCTCGGCGATCCTGGCGTGGTTTGACAGATATCGGACGGGGAAGACGGCGCAGACCGGGAATTGAGGATAATTCTCCACTGTCGCTCCAGCGAAAGCTGGAGCCCATGCAATATCGTCAGCCTCAGCAGTGGTTGAAAGATCGTATGGGCCCCAGCTTTCGCTGGGGCGACTGTAATCTATCTATGCCGGAGGGAAGGCCGAGAGGCCTGTTCACCCCCGCGCGAAGGCCTCCACCGGCAGCGCCATCACGCTTTCCGCGCCGCCCTCGATCTTGCGGCGCAGCGCGCCGGCATCGGGCATGATCCGTTCGGCGAAGAAGCGCGCGGTGACCAGCTTGGCTTCCATGAAGCCGGCGTCGCCGCTGCCCGCCTCAAGCGCGGCATCGGCGGCAGTCGCCATGCGCAGCCACATCAGGCCGACCGCGACGATCCCCATCAGGTGGAGATAGGGCACGGCCGCAGCACCCGCATTGTTGGGATTGGTCAGGCCGTTCTGCATCAGCCACATCGTCGCCGCCTGCAACTGGCCCAGCGCCTTTTCGAGCGCACCCGCCAGATCGGCGAGCTTGGCATTGCCCTTGGCGGCGGCCGCCTCCTCGCCGACGATCTTGAAGAAGAGCTGGACGGCGCGTCCGCCATTCTGCGCAAGCTTGCGGCCGACCAGATCCATCGCCTGCACGCCATTGGTGCCTTCGTAGATCATCGCGATCCGGGCATCGCGAACATATTGCTCCATGCCCCATTCGACGATGTAGCCATGCCCGCCATAAACCTGCTGGCTGGTCGTCGCGATGTCATAGCCCTTGTCGGTGCCATAGCCCTTGATCACCGGGGTCAGCAGCGAGATCAGGTCGTCCGCCGCCTGGCGTTCTTCCTCGGTCGCCGCCTTGTGCGCCAGATCGACCTGGAGCGCCCCCCACAGGCACAGCGCGCGCAGCCCCTCGGTCAGCGCCTTGCCTTCCATCAGCATGCGGCGGACATCGGGGTGGACGAACAGCGTATCCGCCTTTTCGCCGGGTTCGGCGGGGCCTGTCAGCGCGCGCCCCTGACGGCGGTCATGCGCATATTGCACGGCATTCTGATACGCGACCTCACCCTGCGACAGCCCCTGCAGGCCGACGCCGAGCCGCGCCGCGTTCATCATGATGAACATGGCGGCAAGCCCCTTATTCTCCTCGCCGATCAGCCAGCCGGTCGCGCCGTCATAGTTCATCACGCAGGTCGAATTGGCGTGGATGCCCATCTTGTGCTCGATCGAGCCGCAGCTCACCGCGTTACGCTCGCCGAGCGAACCGTCGTCGTTGACGAGGAATTTGGGCACGATGAACAGGCTGATGCCCTTGCTGCTCTCCGGCGCGCCCGGTGTCTTGGCGAGCACCAGATGGATGATATTCTCGGTCAGGTCGTGCTCGCCCGACGAGATGAAGATCTTGGTGCCGGTGACGGCGTAGCTGCCGTCCGCCTGCGGCTCGGCGCGCGTGCGGATCAGGCCCAGATCGGTGCCGCATTGCGGCTCCGTCAGGTTCATCGTGCCGCCCCATTCGCCGGCGACCATCTTGGGAACGTATTTCGCCTTCTGTTCGGGCGATCCCTTGACCAGGATCGCGGAGACCGCGCCCATGGTAAGGCCGTTATACATGGCGAACGCCATATTGGCGCTGATCAGATATTCCTCGAACGCCGTCGAGATCACATGCGGCAGCGCCTGACCGCCGAATTCCTCGGGCGCGGACAATGTCGTCCAGCCGCCGGCGACGAACTGGTCATAGGCCTGCTTGAAACCGGCGGGCGTCGTCACCGAGCCGTCGGCATGGCGCGTGCAGCCTTCGGCGTCGCCCGACTGGTTGAGCGGGAACAGCACGTCCTCGACGAATTTCGCGCCCTCGCTCAGCACCGCTTCCACCATGTCGGCGCCGGCATTCTCGAAGCCGGGCAGATTGGCGTGGCGATCGAGCCCGATCACCGAATCCAGGACGAAACGCGTGTCGCGCACCGGCGCGGAATAGATCGGCATCCCAACTCTCCAATGATGTTCTGGTCAATAATCTTCCGGCCGGCTCAGGCCTTTGCCTCGCTTTGCGCGTCAGCCTTTTCGACCATCGCGACGAAGCGCGTCAGCTCGTCGATCTGCGCGTCGATATCGATGCGCTGGCGCTTGAGCAGCGCGATCCGGTCGTTGCACTTCTCCACGGTCACGCGGCGCTGGACATGGCGGCCATCGCCGAGATCGTAGAGATCGATCATCTCGCGGATTTCGGACAGGCTGAACCCCACCCGCTTGGCGCGCAGGATCCAGGCGAGGCGGGCGCGATCGCGCTTGGTGTAGATGCGGGTGGTGCCACGCCGCATCGGCGCGATCAGCCCTTCGTCCTCATAGAAGCGCAGCGCGCGGGCGGTGACGCCGAATTCCTCGGACAGGTCCGAAATGCTATAGACATGCCGGTCGCGAATGTCCGGCGTTTCGAGCGTTGCATGAGTCGAAGCATAGGCCATGCGCCCGATACTATTTTACGTTCACGTTAACGTCAAGCAGGTCCCTCGCACAGCAATGCGCCGTCGCGGGCCACCACCGATGCCGCATCGGCGCGCGACGCGCTCGACTGGCCGAGCGCGAAGCCCGCGAGCGATCCGCGCCTGGTGCAATAGGCGGCGCATCCGTCGGGCACCGATCCGGGCAAGGCGATCTCCCGCCCGTCGAAGCGCGCCTCGATCCGGCATTCCCCCTTGCCGGCCAGCGTGATCGACACCCGCTCGCCATTGCGAACGGCATTGCCACGGGCGAGGCATTCGGTCTCGTCGCCGAACATCACATCGATGCCGATACGATAGGATTCGCCGCCATCGCGCAACAGGCAGACGCGATCGGGGCCGCCATCGCCGCTGCGTTCGTAAAGCCCCTCGATCGGTGCAGTCCTGGGGTCTGGGATCGCGCCTGCGGCGATTGCGGCGGTTTCCAGATCGCTTGCGCCGCCGGCAGCGCCATTGTCGGCCGGCGCCTGGGCGGAACAGCCTGCAAGCAGCAGAGAGAGCGCGAGGATTGCCCTCAATCCACGCGCTCCAGCCCGCCATCGACGATCCGGCGGTAGAAGCAGCTCGGTTCGCCGGTATGGCAGGCCGGGCCGGCGGGATCGGCGACGATCCAGATCGCATCCTGGTCGCAATCCACGCGCATCTCGACGACGCGCAATACATGGCCGGAGGTTTCGCCCTTTTTCCACAGCCGCCCCCGGCTGCGCGACCAGAAATGGGCCTCGCCGGTCGACTGGGTGAGCGCCAGCGCCTCGGCGTTCATATGCGCCACCATCAGCAAGCCGCCGTCGCGCGCGGTCACCACCCCGGTCACGAGCCCGTTCGCATCATATTTCGGATCGAGCGTCGCGCCGCTCTCGCGTTCACTGGTCATGCGCATGCTCTAATCCGGCACACGCACAAATTCAAAGCGCCGATCATGTGACGCACCGGTTCAATGCCGGGTGGTCGGGATATCCCCCTTGTCGACGCCCCACGACATGCGCCGCGTGCGCCGCACCTCGCCGGCGCGCACGATGCGCTCCGCCGCCTCGACCGAACAACCCTGTGAAATCAGCGCCTCCATGAGCAATTCACTCTCGGTCGGCGCCTCTTGTTTCTTCACCATATCCAGCGTCTCCAGCCGACCAACGCACGGGTCGGCGATCGGCTCCGAGCAAAATTGCGGGCAAAGGGCGACAAAACGGCTTTGCGGTCCTATATGCCGCTCGACCCCTTCACCGCGCAGACGAATCGATGCTCACCACACACCCATTTGAATCCCTGGATGACGGGGACAAACTCCGCGAGGAATGCGGCATTTTCGGCATCGCCGGTGCCGAAACCGCATCGGCTATGGTCGCGCTCGGCCTGCATGCGCTTCAGCATCGCGGGCAGGAAGCCGCCGGCATCACCAGCTTCGACGGCGATCACTTCCATACCCACCGGGCGATGGGCCATGTCGCGGGCAATTTCGACCGTGACGACGTCATTCGCAGCCTGCCCGGCCACAATGCCTGCGGCCATGTCCGCTATTCCACCACCGGCGAGACCGCACTCCGCAACGTCCAGCCGCTTTATGCCGATCTGGCGTCCGGCGGCTTCGCGGTGGCGCATAACGGCAATATCTCCAACGCGATGAAGCTGAAGCGCGACCTCGTCCGCCGCGGCTCGATCTTCCAGTCCACGTCGGACACCGAAGTGATCATCCATCTGGTCGCTACCTCGACCTATCGGACGTTGCTCGACAAGTTCATCGATGCGCTGCGCCATCTGGAAGGCGCCTATTCGCTGATCTGCATGACGCCGGAAGGCATGATCGCCTGCCGCGATCCGCTGGGCATCCGCCCGCTCGTGATGGGCAAGCTGGGCAATTCGATCATCTTCGCGTCCGAAACCGTCGCGCTCGACGTAGTCGGCGCAGACTATATCCGCAGCATCGAACCGGGCGAACTGGTGCTGGTGCGCGAGGGTGAGGTTGAATCGGTCCACCCCTTCGGCAAGCGCGCCGCCCGCCCCTGCATCTTCGAACATGTCTATTTCTCGCGCCCCGATTCGATCGTCGACGGTTCGTCGGTCTATTCGGTGCGCAAGGCGATCGGCGCACAGCTTGCGATCGAGGCGCCGGTCGATGCCGATCTGGTGATTCCGGTGCCGGATTCGGGCGTTCCCGCCGCGATCGGCTATGCGCAGGAATCGGGCATCCCGTTCGAACTCGGCATCATCCGCTCCCACTATGTCGGCCGAACCTTCATCCAGCCGGGCGACAAGGTCCGCCACCTGGGCGTCAAGCTGAAGCACAATGCCAATCGCGCGCTGATCGACGGCAAGCGCATCGTGCTGATCGACGATTCGATCGTGCGCGGCACCACCAGCCTCAAGATCGTCCAGATGATGCGCGATGCGGGCGCCAAGGAGGTGCATATGCGCATCGCCAGCCCGCCGACCCGGCATAGCTGCTTCTACGGCGTCGACACACCCGAGCGCGCCAAGCTGCTCGCCGCCAAGCTCGACATTCCGGGGATGACCGATTTCATCCATGCCGACAGCCTGGCCTTCGTCTCGATCGACGGCCTGTATCGCGCATTGGGCGAGACGCAGCGCGCCGATATCGGGCCGCAATATTGCGACGCCTGTTTCACCGGCGACTATCCGACCACACTGACCGACCAGGACGACCTCGCCCCGGAAGACCAGTTCTCGCTGCTCGCCGAACGGGTCAATTAACCCCGACATCAAGGCCCGTTCGTCCCGAGCGAAGTCGAGGGACGCGCGCGCCGGCCTGTCTCGACCTCGCTCGACATGAACGGACTTGTGATGACTGGACCAACAACGGACCTCGCCGGAAAGCTCGCCCTGGTCACGGGCGCGAGCCGCGGCATCGGCGCAGCAACCGCCGAAGCCCTGGCCGCGCGCGGCGCGCATGTCGTGCTTACCGCCCGCACGACCGATGCGCTGGAAGCGGTGGAGGAACGCATCCATGCGGCCGGCGGCAGCGCCACGATCGCGCCGCTGGATCTGACCGATGGCGACAGTATTGCCCGGCTCGCCAGCGCGATCGCCAGCCGCTGGGATGCGCTCGATATGCTGGTGATCAACGCCGCCATGCTGGGCTCGCTCGGCCCGGTAACGACGATCGACGCCAAGGAATTCAACAAGCTGCTGACGCTCAACCTGCTCGCGTCGCAGGCCCTGCTCGCCAATTTCGATCCGCTGCTCAAGCGCAGCACGGCAGGCCGCGTGATCGCGGTCACCTCCAGCGTCGGCCGCACCCCGCGCGCCTTCTGGGGCGCCTATGGCGCGTCCAAGGCGGCGCTGGAAACGCTGGTCGGCGCCTATGGCGAGGAAGTGAAGAACCTGTCGCCGATCCGCATCGCGATCATCGACCCCGGCGCCACCGCCACCGCGATGCGCGCGCTGGCCTTTCCGGGCGAAGATCCTTCGACGATCAAATCGCCCCAGGTGGTCGCGGAGCGCATAGCGACGCTTGCCGACGAGGATTTCGAGACCGGACTGTGGGAAAGAATTAACTGATTTCCTCAATCTGATCAAAGGACTTGCGTGCGATCCTTCCCGGCACGTTAAGCAAGGGGGGTCTTGCGATGATTTCACAATCCAACGCTGCGGGCCCATATGCCTTCGCCGCACAAGAGGATCGTTGCGCACCGCGCGTCAGGGTCTGCATCCCATCGATGCTGCGCCCATCGGGGTCGAACGCCTTTTCGGTCACCGTCACCAATCTCTCGATCTCGGGCTTCGCCTGCGAAACCTTCAACGGGTTGCGGCCGGGCACATTATGCTGGCTGACATTGCCGGGGCTCGGCAGCCAGCAGGCCGAAGTCGTCTGGGCGCAGGGCGCGAATATCGGTTGCGCTTTCGCCAACCTGCTCAACCAGGCCGTGCTGGACCTGATCCTGTCGCGCCACCGCTACTAAGGTTTAGAGCGGGCAGCGCGAAATCTGGATCACGCAGCCCGCTGTGACTTTTTATCGTCGCATCATGCTTGCGGAGAATCGGTTCACACCTTTCCGCGCGATGCCCTAACGTTCAGTCGCGGCGACGATCGACTGCACGAACGCCATTCGCGCGGAGCCCAGCACCGGATCGGTCGCTTTCGGCCAGGCACCCGACATCGCGATCACAAGCTTGCGCGCCGGGTCGATATAGATCAGCTGGCCAAAAATGCCCTGCGCCTGAAAACTGCCATCCGGGTTGGTCCACCATTGATAGCCATAGCCGTAACCAGGACGGCCGGTTGAGGCCTGGGCATGCGTCGCCGCGGCGAACCAGCCTTCCGGAACGACGCGCTTTCCACCCGCCATGCCATCGGCCAGCACGAACTCGCCGATCCGCGCATAGTCGCGCAGCGAAACCGAAATGCAGCAGCCACCGATATCCTGCCCGCCGGCATCGACCATCCAGAACAGATCGCGTTCCATGCCGAACGGGCGCCAGATCTTCTCCTCGGCATATCGGGCGAGCGTCTTGCCAGTCGCCTTGCTGACAAGCACGCCGATCAGGTTGGTTTCACCGGTCTTGTACACCCATTTGCTGCCCGGTGCGGCTTCGCGCGGCAGCGTCCGGAGATAGGCGATCGTCGCATCCTCGCCCGGCCCCGGCGGCACCTTGTACATTGATGCGACATCCGAGTTGGGATCGGTGTAATCCTCGCTCCAGCGCACGCCCGACGTCATGGTCAGTATCTGGCGTACCGTCACCCCGTCATAACCGCTGCCCGCCAGTTCGGGGATGTAGCGCGTCACCGGATCATCGACCGACGCGATGAAACCGTCCTGCACAGCGGCGCCGACCAGAGTGGAGGTGAGCGACTTGGCGACGGAGAAACTGGTGTAGCGGCCCTCGCGCGAATGGCCCCGCGCATAGCGCTCCAGCCGCACCTTTCCGTCCTGGACGACGATCAGCCCCGCGACATTGTTCGCCGCCATATAGGCGCCGGCGGGATCGCCAGGCCCCAGGTCGAGCGGCTTGCCGTCAGGCAAGGGATAAGGCCTGGCCGAATGCCCGGCGACGTCGCCGGGAAACAGCGTCTCCATATGCGGAAAGCGCGCATCGCGTTCGGCCTGGCTCCAGAACAGGATCTCAGCGCCCGCTTGCCGCAGCCGATCGGCATTCGCGGCCGTCACCTTCACCGGCGCTTCCGCCAAGGATACGCCACCGCCAAGCAGCGCCAGCAACAGCGCCGCCCCATAGCCCCTCTTCATGCAGTCCCCTCTTCCGTTATCGCGCCTTGATCAGCGTCACCTGTGCGACGTCGATCCCGCCCCCACGGAATCCACCCTCGCAATACATGAAATAATATCTCCACAATCCGATGAATTCATTGTCGAACTTCTCCGACAATCGACCATCGCTCACGGCTGCATCGAAACGCTCCCGCCAGCGGCGCAACGTCTCCGCATAATGGAGGCCGAAGCCGCTGCGGTCGCGCCATTCGAAGCCCGTCCGCTCGGCGATCGCGCGGAAAATCCGTTCGGAAAGCAGCAGTCCGCCGGGGAAAATATAGCGCTGGATGAAATCGACGCCGTTCGCATAGGCATCGAAGATCTCGTCGGCGATCGCGATATACTGGATCGCGGCCCGGCCGCCCGGCTTGAGCAGGCGGTGGATCGCCGCGAGATAATCCTCCCAATATTCGCGCCCGACCGCCTCGACCATCTCCACGCTCGCCAGCCCGTCATAGCGGCCCCGCGCATCGCGATAATCGACCAGTTCGAAGCGCGCCCGGCCACCAAGCCCGGCATCCGCGATCCGTGCTTCGGCAAAGCTCTTCTGGCTCGGCGAGAGGGTGATGCTCGTCACGTCCAGGCCATGGTCTCGCGCCGCGACCTCGGCGAGCCCGCCCCAGCCCGATCCGATCTCGAACAATGTCTCCCCGGGCTTCAGGCCCAGCCGCGCCAGCATCGCCTCGATCTTGCGGGTCTGCGCGCTTTCGAGCGGTTCATCGGCATCGATCGGCTCGGCGAAGATCGCACTCGAATATGTCATCGTAGGATCGAGCCATAAACGATAGAAATCATTGCCGAGATCATAGTGGAATTCGATGTTGCGGCGCGCGCCCTTGCGGTGGTTGCGTCGCAACATATGGCCGATCCGCTTGGCCAGGCGCGAAAGGCCGCGCGCACGGCCCACTTCACCCAGCGGCACCCGATTGCGCATGAACAGATCGAATAGCGGCACCGGATCGGGGCTCGCCCATTCGTCGCGACGCCAGGCTTCGTACCAGCCGACCGATCCCGAACGCACCAGCCGCAGCAACGCGCGCCAGTCTTTCAAGGATATGATCGCGGTCGGCCCGGGCGCTCGCCCGCCCAGTATCCGGCACCTGCCGTCCGGCAGCGCCACTTCGATGGCGCCAGCCTCGAGCCCCTGATCGATACGGTCGAGAATGCGATGATAGAGCGGCGCGACCAGTCGGTTCGCGGCCGTCCCCCCGGCATCACCGCCATTCCGTTCCGGCGCCCCATCCATTCGTCGCAGCATGAAGCCGATGGAGCGGCAATTCAATCGCCGAGCGTATCGATGCGCTGCACGGATGCGTCAGCCGCGCATTTTCGCCGCTGCGGCCAGCGCGCGTTCGCGCCCCTCCCGGTGCCCGACGATCTTCGCGGGATAGTCCTCGAGCGAGATTCCCGCCGACTCGGGATCATGGATCACGTCATCGTCCAGATGCCGCAACTGCGGCACCCATTCGCGGATATAGTCGCCCGCGTCGAACTTCGCGGACTGGACAAGCGGCGCCATGATCCGCCCGAACATGTTGGAATCGGTGCCCGTGCCGGCAACCCATTGCCAATTGACCGCATTGTTGCCGAGATCGGCATCGAGCAGCGTATCCCAGAACCAGCGCTCGCCCCGGCGCCAGTCGATCAGCAGATGCTTCACCAAGAAGGATGCCGTGATCATCCGCACCCGATTATGCATCCAGCCCGTCGCCCAGAGCTGCCGCATGCCGGCATCGACAATCGGATAACCGGTCAACCCTCGTGTCCAGGCGCGGAAATCATCGTCGGCGGCCCTGCCCGTCCGCCAAGTCAGCCGATCGAAGGCAGGCCGGCCGTTGCGCATCGCATAGTCGGGTGAGGCCATGACCGTGCCGGTCGCGAAATCGCGCCAGGCCAGTTCGCGCAGGAACTCGGCATGGCGCCCCAGGCGATGCCAGACGGTCGCGGGCGAGATTTCGCCGAAATGAAGATGCGGCGACAGGCGCGACGTACCCTCCACCGCCGGCAGATCGCGGCGCTGGATATAATCCCCCGCCTCCGCGACGAAATCCGCGAGAGCCGCCTGCGCGCCCGCCTCGCCCGGCGTCCAATCGGAGAAACCCGTCGCCCAGTCCGGTGACGTCGGCCGGAGACCCCAATCGGCCAGTTTCTCGCTCCTGGGCCAGATATCGGGCGCGACAATCGCCTTGGGCGCGGCAAGAGGCGCTGGCGGCGGCATATGCATCCGCAACGCGCCCCAAAAGGCGGAGAAGATCTTGTAACGCCCGCCCGCCCCCGTTGCGATGCTCTCCGGCGGCGCCAGTTGATTGCCATCATGAAGCCGGAGGTCGAACCGATCGGCAAGCTGGGCTTCCGCGGCCATCCACCAAGGCTCATAGTGCCGGATGGCATGTACCCGCTCGATGCCGCCTTCCCGCGCCAGACGGGCGATCTCGTCCACCGCCTTGCCGCGCCGCAGGATCAGGCGAGATCCCAGTCCGCGCAACGCGGTGTCGAGTTGTTCGAGGCCATGATGGAGCCACCAGCGCTGCGCGCCACCAATCCGCCAGTCGCCTGGCCCCTCATCGTCGAGCACATAGACCGGGATGACCGGCCCCTCCGCCACGGCCGCGCACAGCGCCGCCTGATCCGCCAGACGCAAATCCTGTCTGAACCAGACGATGCTCGTCAAATTCCCCACCTGTCGCGCGATCGATCCGGAAAAGCCGGGCGATATGCGAAAATCGCGTCAGACGACGTGCGGTTCCTTCTCCACCTGCCAGGTCTGGCCCTTGCTGACCAGCTTCTGCAGATCGGCGACCTTGCCCTTGGCGGCTTCGGCATTCTGCGCGACGACCGCCCGCTCGAAGGTCGGCCGGGGATGATCGTAGATCACGCCCAGCGCCACCGGGAAACCATGCTCGATCGTCATTTCGACGAGCATCTGCGCCAGGCCCTTGTTGGTCTGATCGTGCACGATCACGCCGGCGGCCTGCCAGTCGCCATCGACCACATCGACGACGCGCAGGCGCAGCGCCTCACGATCGAGCGTCAGCCCCTTGCCGCCGCCCGCGAACAGCATCGGCTCGCCCTGTGTCAGCCAGATCTGGTTGGCGGGGGCGTTCGCCTTGTCTGTGAACCCGGCGAAGACGTCGTCATTATAGACGATGCAGTTCTGGAAGATCTCGACGAAGCTGGCGCCCTTGTGTGCGTGCGCCGCCTTCAGCACTTGCGGCAGATTCTTGTGGGTATCGATGCCGCGCGCTACGAAGCGCGCACCCGATCCGATCGCGAAGCTGCACGGGCTCGCCGGCCGGTCGACCGATCCGAACGGCGTGGACGGGCTGCGCGTGCCGACGCGACTGGTGGGAGAATATTGGCCTTTCGTAAGGCCATAGATCTCGTTGTTGAAAAGCAGTATCTGACAATCGAGATTGCGGCGCAGCAGATGCATCGTATGATTGCCGCCGATCGACAGCGCATCGCCGTCACCCGTGATGATCCACACATCGAGTTCGGGATTGGCCAGCTTCACGCCGGTCGCGATCGCCGGCGCACGGCCGTGGATCGTGTGGAAGCCGTAGGTTTCCATATAGTAGGGGAAACGGCTGGAGCAGCCGATGCCGGAGATGAACACGGTGTTCTCCGGCCGCACGCCCAGTTCGGGCATGGTCCGCTGCACCGCCTTCAGGATCGCATAGTCGCCGCAGCCCGGGCACCAGCGCACTTCCTGGTCGGTCTCGAAATCCTTGATGGTGAGCTTGGTCATCTCGTTCATGGCAGATCCTCTGTCGCCCGGCTCAGCCGAGCGCGCTTTCGATGGCCGCTTCGATCTCGGCGATGCGGAAGGGTTGGCCGGAGACCTTGTTGAGCGGACGCGCATCGACCAGATATTGATCGCGCAGCACGGTCTTGAGCTGGCCCGTATTCATTTCCGGCACAAGGATCTTCTCATAACCCTTTAGAAGATCGCCAAGATTCTTCGGAAGCGGCCAGATGTGGCGGATATGGATATGATGCACGTCATGGCCGCGCGCGCGCATGCGGCGAACAGCCTGGTGAATGGGGCCGAAGGTCGATCCCCAGCCGACGATCGCCAGCCTGCCGCCCGCTTCACCCAGCGTCACATCCTGATCCGGGATATGATCGGCGATGCCCAGAACCTTGTTCTGGCGAATATCCGTCATCGCCTGATGGTTGCCGGCCTCGTAATTGATATGGCCGGTATCGATCTGCTTCTCGATGCCGCCGATCCGGTGCATCATGCCGGGCGTGCCGGGCTTGATCCACGGGCGCTTCAGCTTCTCGTCGCGGCTGTAGGGCAGCAGCTTGCCGTCGGGCGCCTCTTCCTGGAACGCCACGGGGAACGGCGCATAGCCGCTCATGTCGGGCACTTTCCACGGCTCGGCGGCATTGGCGATATAGCCGTCGGTGAGCAGCATCACCGGCGTCATGAACTGGGTGGACAGACGCACCGCCTCGATCGCGCAGTCGAACGCGTCGGCGGGGCTGCGCGCCGCGATCACCGGCATGGGCGCATCGCCATTGCGGCCATAGACGGCCTGATACAGATCCGACTGCTCGGTCTTTGTCGGCAGGCCCGTCGAAGGGCCGCCGCGCTGCGAATTGACGATGACCAGCGGCAGCTCGGTCATGATCGCCAGGCCGATCGCCTCGGTCTTGAGCGCGATTCCCGGTCCCGACGACGATGTGACGCCCAGCGAACCGGCATAGGACGCGCCGATCGCGCTCGCGATCGCGGCGATCTCGTCCTCCGCCTGGAAGGTGGTGACGTCATATTCCTTCAGCCGCGACAGATGGTGCAGGATCGCGGAAGCCGGCGTGATCGGATAGCCGCCGAAGAACATGGGCAGCCCGGCAAGCTGCGCGCCGGCGACCAGCCCGAGCGAAATCGATTCCGCGCCCGTCACCGTGCGGTAAAGCCCCGGTGCGACAGGGGCCGGCGCGATGAAATGCTGCTGCATCGGGCCTGAAAGCTCGGCGGTCTCGCCATAGGCATGGCCCGCATTGAGCGCGGCGATGTTCGCCTCCGCCAGCGTCGGCGCCTTGGCGAACTTGGAATTGAGCCAGTCGACGATCGGCTTGCGGTCGCGGCCGAACATCCACAGCGCCAGCCCCAGCGTCCACATATTCTTGCAGCGCAGCGCTTCCTTGTTGCCGAGCCCGAAGGGCTTCACGGCTTCCAGGGTCAGTTGCGAGATGTTGAGCTTCATCACCTGCCAGCGGGCAAGGCTGTCATCCTCGAGCGGATTGACCTCGTAATTGGCCTTGGCAAGGTTGCGCGCGCCGAATTCGCCTTCATCGGCGATGATCAGCCCGCCTTCCTTCAATTGCCCGACATTGGTCTTGAGCGCCGCCGGGTTCATCGCGATCAGCACGTCGGGCGCATCGCCCGCGGTTTCGACCTCGGTCGATCCGAAATTGATCTGGAACGCCGACACGCCGAACAACGTGCCCTGCGGCGCACGGATCTCGGCGGGGAAATCGGGGAAGGTCGCCAGATCGTTGCCGGCAAGCGCGGTGGAAAGCGTGAACTGACCACCGGTCAGCTGCATCCCGTCTCCACTATCGCCTGCGAAACGTACCACAACGGCTTCGGGTACTGGATGGGAGGCGGCCTCACGCGGGGTCACCTCATGTGCGGCGGATGCCATATCTGCGAACGTCCTGCTTTTTCTTCTTGAGCTTCGAAGATCAGTCTAGGCCCCTCCAAGCCTTGTCGCAAAGTAGAAATAATGGCGGGGCCGGCAATCAGGGCTTCGCCAGCGCGCATATCGCCGCGATCCGCTCACCCGGTGGACAAAATCGCAGACATGACGATCATCGTCCGAGCATGGCGGCGCGCGATCGCCATCCGGTCCGCGCCATAGCCGCCGCCCAGCGCGCTGGCGAGCGGAATGCCCCGCTTCCGCGCCAGTTCGGCGACGAAACCGTCGCGCTCAGCCAGCCCGTCATCGCTCAGCGCCAATCGCCCCAGCCGATCCTCCGTATGCGGATCGACGCCCGCCTGATAGAGAATGATGTCGGGCGCGAAATCCGCAACCATGGGGGGCAGATGATGCGACAGGGCATCGAGATAAGCGGCATCGCCGGCGCCGTCCGGCAAGGCGATGTCGAGCGTCGAGCGCGCCTTGCGCACCGGAAAATTCTTCTCGGCATGGATGGAAAATGTCGAGAATTCAGGCCGTCCGGCCAGAAGTGACGCCGTGCCGTCACCCTGATGAACGTCGCAGTCGACGATCATGATCCGTCGCGCGTCGCCATCGGCCACCAGCCGGTTGGCGGCGACGGCGAGATCGTTGAACACGCAATAACCCGCGCCGGTATCGTACAGCGCATGATGGCTGCCGCCTGCCGCATTGGCGGCATAGCCATGAACCAGCGCCAGCCTGGCCGCGGCCCAGGTTCCGCCCGGCGTCGTCCGCGCACGCCGCGCGACCCGCTCGGTCACCGGAAAGCCGATCCGCCGCGCCTTTGCGGCCGGCACGCGCAGTTCGGCCACTTCCGCCACATAGTCCGGATCGTGGATCTCGGCGATCCGCGCCAGCGGCATAGGCTCCGGCCTGTGGATCCGATGGACAACGCCGCTTTCGGCGAGCGCATCCATGACCAGCCCATATTTATCCCAGGGGAACTGGCCGCCGGGCGTTGCCGGGGTCACATAATCGGGGTGATGGACGACATGGAGCACAGTGCCTAACTACTACAGCCCGCGCGAAAAAGGAGAGCCGCTTTGTCCGACGCCACCGACACCCCCTTTGTCCGCCCCGACACCCGTGCTTTCCTCGATCTGCTCAACAATCTTCCCGGGCCGAAGACCCACGAACTGCCGCCCGAAGCGGCGCGGGAGATGACGCGCGCGATGCGCGACGTCGCCGACGTGCCGGTCGGCGATCTCGCGCTGGTTCGCGATCTGTCGATCCCCGGCCCGGCAGGCACGATCCCCGCCCGCCTCTATGATGCGCGCGACAGCCGCGAGCCCGGCCCGATCCTGCTCTATCTTCACGGCGGCGGCTTCGTGATCGGCGATCTCCACACCCACGAACCCTTTTGCGCCGAAGCCGCACGCCTGCTCGACATGCCGGTGATCGCGGTCGATTATCGACTGGCGCCCGAAAATCCCTGGCCCGCCGCCCCCGACGACTGCGAAGCCGCCGCGCGCTGGGTCGCCGGCAATCCCGCCGAACTGGGCCGGATCGCGACCGGGCTGGTGGTGGCCGGCGACAGCGCGGGCGGAAACCTGACCATCGTGACCACGATGGCGCTGCGCGACGAGCCCGCCGCCATACCGGTCCTTGCCCAGTTCCCGATCTATCCCGTCGTCGATCAGGTGGCGAAATATGAGTCGTTCGAACGGTTCGGCGACGGCTTCCTGCTGACCAAGGCCAGCATGGCCTGGTTCAGCCACGCCTATGCCGCCACCGCCGGCCATGCGCGGACCGATCCCCTGCTCCACAGCCAGGCCGGCATGCCCGCAACCTTGGTGCTCACCGCCAGCCTCGACCCGCTGCGCGACCAGGGCCGCGCCTATGCCGGCGCGCTCGCCGCAGCAGGTGTCGCGGTCACCTTCCGCGAAGCGCTCGGCAACATCCACGGCTTCGTCAATCTCGCCAAGGCGATCCCCTCGACCAGGGGCGATATCGCAGGCGCGCTCGCTGTGCTGAAGGACATTGTTGTCGAAGCCGAAGCCCAGCGCGTCATGGTTCAGGCGGCGGGGTGAAGATAGCCAGAACTCACGTCATTCCGGCGAAAGCCGGAATCTCCGGCGCCAACGCCTGAATATGGCCGTCGGCGGCTGGACCTACATCATGACCAACCGCCGCCGCGGCACACTATACATCGGCGTGACCTCCAACCTGCCGGCACGAGTCAACCAATATCGCATGGGCAATGGATCGGAATTTTGTCGACGCTACAAGCTGAGCCGGCTCGTTCTTGCCGAACATCACGTTACGATGCTCGACGCGATTGCGCGCGAAAAGGCGTTGAAGGAATGGAAGCGCGATTGGAAAATCGAGCTTATCGAGACAGCGAATCCCGCATGGGAGGATCTGTTCCAATCGATCAACAACTGAGCCAGAGATTCCGGCTTTCGCCGGAATGACGAGAGTAAGGATGCGTATGACCATGAACGACCCGGCATCCCTGCCCTATCGCCCTTGCGCGGGGGTCATGCTCGTCAATCGCGCGGGCAAGGTGTTCGTCGGACAGCGGATCGATAATGTGCTGGAAGCCTGGCAGATGCCGCAGGGCGGTATCGACGAAGGCGAGGAAGCGGAAGCGGCCGCGATCCGCGAGGTTGGTGAGGAGACCGGCGTCGCGCAGCATCTGATCGAAGTGATCGCGCGTTCGACGGAGGACCTGTTCTACGACCTGCCGGCGGATCTGGTCGGCAAGGTGTGGAAGGGGCGCTATCGCGGGCAGCGCCAGGCCTGGTTCCTGATGCGGTTTCTGGGCGAGGATGGCGACATCGACATCGCGACCGAACATCCCGAGTTCCGCGCCTGGAAATGGGCCGATCCGGCGGATCTTCCGGCGATGATCGTGCCGTTCAAGCGGGCGCTCTACGAAGCGATCGTGCGAGAGTTTGCACCATATCTCCACCCGGCCTGAGGCCGCGCATTCCCGCCCCTTGCGGAACCGTTGTGATCGGCCGGCGGTTATGTCATCCGATCAGTCCGGTCCGCAATTTTCGAAAGTACGGTATCATCGCCGACCTCAACGAAGCCCGGCGCGACGCGCTGTTCGCCGAATATGGCGTGCTGGACAGCCAGCCCGAGTCGGCCTTCGACGATATCGTCAAATTCGCGGGCGCGTTGTGCGAAGCGCCGATCTCGCTGATCAGCCTGGTCGAACGCGATCGGCAATGGTTCAAGGCCCGGACCGGGCTCGACGCCGAGCAGACGCCGCGAGAGGTGTCGTTCTGCAAACATGCCATGCTGGGTCCTGGCATCATGGTGATCCCCGATGCGACGCAGGATCCCCGGTTCGCGGACAATCCCCTGGTCACCGGCGCTCCGCATATCCGCTTCTATGCCGGCGCGCCGCTGATCTCGCCGGAGGGCATTCCGCTCGGCTCGCTCTGCGTGATCGACTCCGCGCCGCGACACGGCCTGACCCCGCTTCAGGCGCAAGGCCTCACCGTCCTCGCCGCACAGGTGATGAACCTGCTCGAAGCGCGGCGGCATCTGCATGCGATGGAGCGCTACGACGCGATCCTTGCGGAAAATGTAGAGAAATTCCGGATCCTCGCGGACACGATGCCGCAAATGGTCTGGTCCACCCTGCCGGACGGCTATCACGATTATTACAACAAGCGCTGGTACAGCTTCACCGGCATGCCCGAGGGATCGACCGACGGCGAAGCCTGGAACGGCATGTTCCACCCCGACGACCGCGAACGCGCCTGGGAACGCTGGCGCCATTCGCTGGATACCGGCGAACCCTATGAGATCGAATATCGGTTGCGCCACCATAGCGGCGAATATCGCTGGACCTTGGGCCGCGCGCTTCCGATGCGCGATCCGGGCGGACGGATCACGCGGTGGTTCGGCACCTGCACCGACATCCACGATCACAAAAGGACGCTGGAGGAGCGCGAACTCGTCGCGCATGAACTGAGCCACCGGATCAAGAACATCTTCGCGGTCATCGCCGGGCTGATCGCCCTGTCCGCGCGCACCCGGCCGGAAATCAAGCCGATCGCGGAGGATCTCCGCAATCGCGTGATGGCGCTGGGCCGCGCACATGATTTTGTGCGGCCGCACAGCGACGCCTCCCGTTCCGATCTCGGCCAGGCCAGCCTGCGGGGCATGCTGGGCCAGCTCTTCGCGCCCTATGGCGGCCCGCAAGGGCGGATCGTGATCGCCGGCGGCGATACCGATATCGACGATCGGGCCGCGACGCCGCTCGCGCTGCTGTTCCATGAACTGGCGACCAACGCCGCGAAATATGGGGGTCTTTCCACCAGCGAGGGCAGCATTCGGGTCGAGATCTCCGCCGACGAAACGCATTGCACGATCCGCTGGCAGGAAAATGGCGGACCGCCCGTCACCCAGCCGCCCGAACTCAACGGTTTCGGATCCCGGCTCGTCCAGCTCAGCGTGGTCACGCAGCTCAAGGGAGAGATCGACAAACGCTGGCAGCCGCATGGGCTGGACGCGCGGATCAGCATTCCCCTCGAATCCTTGCATAGGTAGCGAAAGCGCTTATCTTGCAATCATTGTCGGCTGGTGATATCCGCCGCGACAATATTCGAGGAACAAAATCGTGACGACGGCAGATTTCAACATGGAAGCGATGGATGCGACGGCGGCAGCCGGCGTTGAATCGCTAGATATCATCCAGATCTGACCCGTCTCTTGTTTACAGGAGGCGCTGGCCTCCCCTTGTGTTGCAAGACCCTGGATGGCCATCGCCCTCCGGGGTTTTTTATTGCGTGCGGGCTATGCTTGCGCCGATCTTGCGGAGGAGCGAAGCGATGACGCTTTTGCTGATGATCAATGCTGGCCTGAACGCACGCGACCCGCAGTCGCGCGCCGATGCCGCATGGCATTTCGCAACCTGATTTTCCGGGCAGTTTCCGCCCGGGTCCGCTGAGGGACATCCGGGCACCGAGTTCGCAAAGGCTCGCCGGGTTCCGCCCGGCGGGCCTTTTGCTTTCCGGGGATGCCGCCCGCGCAGCCCCGACATCGAATTGGCGCGCCAATGCCAATGGCCGTTCGGTCCGGCCCGGCCAGCCGGATCCGAACGGCGCCTTAAAGTGAGTGAAGACGATGACGAACAAGATCCATGTGAATGTCGGCACGATCGGCCATGTCGATCACGGCAAGACCACGCTGACCTCCGCGATCACGCGGGTTCAGGCGGCGCGGCTCGGCGGCAAGGCCCTGTCGTTCGACCAGATCGACAAGGCCCCCGAGGAAAAGGCCCGCGGCATCACCATCAACACCAGTCATGTCGAATATGAGTCGGAGAACCGGCACTATGCGCACATCGACTGCCCCGGACATGCCGATTATGTGAAGAACATGATCACCGGCGCCTCGCAGATGGATGGCGCGATCCTGCTGGTCGACGCCACCAAGGGCGCGGCGAAGCAGACGATCGAGCATATCCTGCTCGCGCGGCAGGTGAATGTTCGCCACATCGTCGTGTTCGTGAACAAGATGGACATGATCGCCGCCGCCGACCGCGACGACATGATGGCGCTGATCCAGCTCGAGACCAGCGAATTGCTGGCCTCGCAGGGCTATCAGGATTCGCCGTTCATTTTCGGTAGCGCGCTGCGCGCGACCGAGGCAGTGGAGCGTGGCGAAGCCGACGGCCCCGATGCGGCTGCGATCGCTGACCTGGTGCGGGCGCTCGACACGCATATCCCGGATCCGATCCGGGACTATGACGGCCCGTTCCTGATGCCGATCGAAGGCGTGCACACCATTCCCGGCCGAGGCACCGTGGTGTCCGGACGGGTCGAGCGCGGCACGCTCAGGATCGGTGACGGCGTGGAGATCGTCGGCCTCGACAATGGCGGCGCGGAAGTGATCGTGACCGGCACCCAGGCGTTCCGGAAGGATATCCCGGAGGCACGGGCCGGCATGAATGTCGGGCTGCTGCTGCGGGGCCTGAAGCGCGACGATGTCGATCGCGGCCAGGTGCTGAGCACGCCGGGCGCCATCAAGGCGCGCATGACCGGCCGGGCGCAGATCTTCGTCCTGACCGGCGAGGAAGGCGGCCGTCACACGCCGTTTGCGAGCGGATACCGCCCGCAATTCTTCTTCGGCGTGACCGATGTGACCGGCGTGGTCGATATCGACGGCGGCGCCTCGGTGTCGCCGGGCGATCGGGCTGAAGTCGGCTTCACGCTGAACAAGCCGGTCGGCATCGAGCCGGGCGTGCGCTTCGCCATCCGCGAAGGCGGCAAGACCGTCGGTGCGGGGGTGGTGCCCCGGGTCGACGACTGAAAGCGCAAACCGCCGATAAACTCCCGGCCCCGGGATATGAACCCCGGGGCCGGGCTTTTTACGCAACCATCTACTGCTTGGGAAACGAACGGCCGCGCACGGACTCTCAATTGAGCTGGAACAACTTCAGTTCTCGCGGCGGTGCCACATCGTCCCTGGTGTCGCTCGCCGTCAGAAAAGCCACAGTGGCGGAGATCGATTCATCGGAGAAGGGCTTGCACATCACGCCCATGGTTCCTTCGATGCCGTCGCCGAGTTGCGATGGATTGGCGGTCACGAAGATGACCTTCACGCCATGCTCCATCGCCAGCGCCCGTCCGATCGACGGCCCGGTCTGCCCATCGCGCAGATTCACATCGACCAGCGCGAAATCGACATCCTCGGCCATGCGCAACGCCGACGCGCGATCGGCCGCTATTCCCGCGACCTCGATTCCGATCTCCATCAGCGCGCTTTCGAGATCCAGCGCGACCAGGATTTCGTCTTCGACAATGAGTGCTCTGACAGTCATCTTGATCTATGTTTGGTTGATCCGTTCGTCGCATAATGCGCGAACGGCCGGTTGGTTTCCTGATTTTTGCGTTTTTGTGACCGATGATGTCGGTACCCGGCCGGCGCGCATGATCCCGCACGCGCGCCGGCAATACGGTCAGCCCGCCTTCGCCTCGGCGCGAAAACGGTGCAGCAGCGGCTCAGTATAGCCATTGGGCTGGGTCGTCCCTTCGAACACCAGCGCGCGCGCGGCGCGGAACGCAATGCTCGATGCGGGTTCGGCAGCCATCGGACGATAAAGCGGATCCCCGGCATTCTGCGCATCGACCTTCGCCGCCATGCGGAGCAGAGCGGCATCCACCTGCTCGGCGGTACAGATGCCGTGCAGCAGCCAATTGGCCATGTGTTGCGACGAGATCCGCAAGGTCGCGCGATCCTCCATCAGCCCGATATCGTTGATATCGGGCACCTTGGAGCAACCGATGCCCTGATCGATCCAGCGCACGACATAGCCCAATATGCCCTGGGCATTGTTGTCGAGTTCGCGGGAGACCTCCTCTTCCGAGAAATTGGCGCCGCCCGCCAGCGGGATCGACAGCAGCCCATCGAGTCCGGGCACCGCGCCTTGAGCCAGCTCAGCCTGCCGCGCGAAAACGTCGACCTTGTGATAATGCATGGCATGCAAGGTTGCGGCAGTGGGACTCGGCACCCAGGCGGTGCTCGCCCCCGCCATGGGGTGGCCGATCTTCTGTACCATCATCTCCGCCATCATGTCGGGCGCGGCCCACATGCCCTTGCCGATCTGCGCCTTGCCTGAAAGGCCGCACGCCAGACCGATCTGGACATTGCGCGCTTCATAGGCGGCAATCCAGGCACTGCCCTTCATCGCAGCCTTGGGGATCATCGCGCCCGCCTGCATCGATGTGTGGATCTCGTCGCCGGTACGATCGAGAAAACCGGTGTTGATGAAGACGATCCGATCGCGGACGGCATGGATGCAGGCCGCGAGATTGGCGGAGGTCCGCCGCTCCTCGTCCATCACACCCACCTTGATCGTGTGCCGCACAAGTCCGAGCAGATCCTCGACCGCGTCGAACAGCGTGTTGGTGAACGCCGCTTCGTCGGGGCCGTGCATCTTGGGCTTCACGATATAGATCGATCCCGTCCGGCTGTTGCGCAGCCCGTCCGGTCCGTTCAGCCGCTTCAGATCATGCAAGCCGATCAGCGAGGTGAAGACGGCGTCGAGAATGCCTTCCGGCGCCTCCGATCCGTCGGCGAGCAGCACGGCGGGATTGGTCATCAGATGACCGACATTGCGCACGAACAACAGGCTGCGGCCGGGCAGCGTGAACGCCGTGCCATCGGGGGCTGTCCAGTCGCGATCGCCCTCCAGCGCGCGCGTCATGGTGCGTCCGCCCTTGTCGAAGCTGGCGGTCAGGTCGCCGCGCATCAGCCCCAGCCAATTGGCATAGGCGGCCACCTTGTCCTCAGCATCGACCGCCGCCACCGAATCCTCGAGATCGACAATCGTGGTCAGCGCGGCTTCGAGCACGACATCGGCGATACCGAGCGGATCGCCCTTGCCGATCGGATGATCGCGATCGATCACGATCTCGATATGAAGACCATTGTTGCGGAACAGATAGGCCTTCCCGTCACGCACGCCGGCCAGTTGGGGATGCGCATCGCCCGCCAGCGCCTTTTCCCAGCCGGGCACCGCTTCGTCCAGAAAGGTGCGTGCGGCTGCGATCACCTGAGCGCCGCGCGCGGCATCATATCCCCCCGGCTTCGCCGCGCCCGGCAATGCGTCGGTCCCGTAAAAGGCATCGTAGAGGCTGCCCCAGCGCGCATTGGCGGCGTTGAGCACGAACCGCCCGTTGAGCGCAGGCACCACCAGTTGCGCCCCTGCCATCGTCGCGATTTCGGCATCGACGTTGCGCGTGCCGACAGTGAACGGTGCAGGCTCATCGACCAGATAGCCGATTTCGCGCAGGAATGACTGATATCCGGCCGCGTCGATCGGCTTGCCGCGCCGTTCGGCATGCCAGGCATCGATGCGTTCCTGCAGCGCATCGCGAACGGCGAGCAGCGCGCGGTTGCGCGGCGCGAATGTGCCCAGCAGGTCGGAAAAGCCGTGCCAGAAGCTGTCCGCCGCGATCCCGGTGCCGGCGAGTGCTTCGCCTTCGACGAAATCGAACAGCCGCTGGTCGATCCGAATCCCGTCACGCGCTACATAATTCGTCATCTGCTCACCCTTCGCTGCCACGCGCCATCGGCGCACGGTCGATCTTTCATTGCGATTTCCCGGGGAGAGGACGCGGTTCGCCTATGCCGCAGGCCGCGCCGCGATGCAATCACCGGTTCCACCGCCACCGATCAGCTTCTAGAAGCGGGGCATGACACGCATCTCCCCAGCAGAATCCACCGTTGTCGAAGCCGCCAGGTCTGCGCCCATGCTTGCCCAGGTCGAGCGCTGGGCCGCCGTCAACAGCGGCTCGCGCAACCTGGCGGGACTGGACACCATGGCACATCTGCTTGCCGACGCTTTTTCGGCACTGCCGGGCGACATCGTGCTGGTCGCGCCCGATACTGTCGAGACGGTCGCCGCCGACGGCGGCGTCAGCGAGCCCGAGCATGGCCGGCATCTGCATCTGAGCGTCCGCCCCGATGCGCCCGTCCGCCTGCTCTTCACGGGGCATATGGATACCGTCTTTCCCGTCGACCACGCATTCCAGTCGCTGCGCTGGCTCGAACCCGGGATCCTCAACGGCCCCGGCGTCGCCGACATGAAGGGCGGCATCGCCGTCATGCTCGCCGCGCTCCGCGCCGTCGAGGCATCGTCCGCCGCCAGCCTTTTCGGTTATGACGTGCTGATCAACTCGGACGAGGAGATCGGTTCCGGTTCCTCGGCCGCGCTGATCGCGCGGCTTGCTCGGAACAAGGTCGCGGCCCTCACCTACGAACCCGCCTTGCCCGACGGCACTTTGGCGGGCGCGCGCGCGGGCAGCGGCAATTTCTCCATCATCATCACCGGCCGCAGCGCGCATGCCGGCCGAAATCCGGAGGAAGGGCGCAACGCGCTTGTCGCCGCCGCCGATCTCGCCGTCCGGCTCAAGGCCGCGCACGGGCCGGGCCTGAAGGTCAATCCCGCCAGGATCGATGGCGGCAGCCCCAACAATGTCGTGCCCGATCATGCGGTGCTGCGCGTCAATTTCCGCCCCGCCTCCCCCGCGGACGAAACGCGCGCCCGCGCGCTTGTCGATGCGCTGACCGGTGCGATCGCCGCCGAGCATGACGTTCATGTCCACGTCCATGGCGGCTTCAATCGCCCGCCCAAGCCGCTCGATCCCGGCGCCGAACGCCTGTTCGGACTGGTCAGGCAGGCCGGCGCCGATCTGGGCATCGGGGTGACGTGGAAGGCAACCGGCGGCGTGTGCGACGGCAACAATATCGCGGCCTGCGGCGTGCCCGTGGTCGATACGATGGGCGCGCGCGGCGGCGCGATCCATTCCTCCGACGAATTCCTGATCACAGACTCGCTGCCCGAGCGCGCGGCACTGTCCGCGCTCACCATCATGCGGATTGCCGAAAGGGGGGCCATTTGAGCTTCAGGATGCGCGCGGCGCGGGGGAAGGATCTCCAGGCGCTTTACGAAATGGCGAAGCTCACCGGCGGCGGCTTCACCAACCTGCCCGCCGATCGGGCATCGCTGGCGGCGAAACTCGCCAGGTCCGAGGCAGCACTGGGCCGCGACGACGCCTCGCTCGGCGACGATCTGTTCGTGATGGTGCTGGAGAATACCAATACCGGCGAGGTGCGCGGCACCTGCCAGCTCTTCAGCCAGGTCGGCCGAAAATGGCCCTTCTATTCCTATCGCATCGGCACGCTCACCCAGCACAGCCAGGAACTGGATCGCACCTTCCGCGCCGATATGCTTTCGCTCTCCACCGATCTGGAAGGGTGCAGCGAGGTCGGCGGACTGTTCCTCCATCCCGGCGAGCGCGCCGGCGGGCTGGGCCTGCTGATCGCGCGCAGCCGCTATCTCTTCATGCGCGCCCATCGCGCGCGTTTCGCGGATCGGACGCTGGCGGAATTGCGCGGCGTGATCGACGAAGCCGGCGGATCCCCCTTCTGGGACGGACTCGCCGGCAAGTTCTTCGGCATGAACTTTCAGCAAGCCGATGCCTTCAATGCGATCCATGGCAACCAGTTCATCGCCGATCTGATGCCCAAGCATCCGATCTACACCGCGATGCTTCCCGAAAATGCGCGCGCGGTGATCGGCGCGCCACACCCAAGCGGCCGCGCGGCGATGCGGATGCTCGAGAATGAAGGCTTCCGCTTCGAAAACTATATCGACATCTTCGATGGCGGCCCGACGATGACGGTGGAAACCGATCGCATCCGCAGTCTGGCCGACGCGCGCGACGACACGATCGTCGCCATCGCCGATGGTGAAACCAAGGCACTGGTCGCGACCGGCCGGCTCGCAGAGTTCACGGCCTGCTACGCACAGATAGACGAACGCGAAGGCGGCATCGCCATCGACGCGGGAGCCGCCAGACGGCTGGGGGTTAAGGTTGGAGACAATGTCAGCCACGTCCCCAGATGGTGAAGGTGCACTGCGGGCCGATGCGCGGCGCCGATCGCCCGGTGTCGGCTTAACTTACAATTTACCCTTTCGGCGGTTCGAAGATTGGCGGAAATTCGCGAGCGGCACGCCCCTTGCTTAGCAGGGTGCATGTTCAGACGGATCAAGCGCCTCTTCGTCATCAAGACCCGGTTCGAGGCCTGCCTGATCATCTATGCGCTTGCGACGGGCGCGATGCAGCGCGGCAAGGCCTATCTCGTCCAATACCCAGGCTATGGCGGCTGGCTGCTCTGCCTGGCCTGCACCGGCGCGGTCTTCATGGCCGGCGCGATGATCTTCGACGCGCTCGCGCTCAAGCGCGCCGCCGAGTCGGCCGGAGCCCCCCCGCCCGAGCCAGCCATGCCGTAACGTCGGCGGAGCCTTGCTGGACAGGCCAAATCGTTTCGGTAAGAAAATCGGTCATGACCCTGCCCTCCCCGCTCTTCGATCGCCTGCGGCTTCCCGTCATCGGCTCGCCGCTCTTCATCGTTTCCGGTCCCGATCTGGTGATCGCGCAATGCAAGGCGGGAATCGTCGGTTCCTTTCCCGCACTCAACGCCCGGCCGCAGTCGCAGCTCGACGAATGGCTGCATCGCATCACCGAGGAACTCGCTGCCTGGAACCGCGACAATCCCGATCACCCGGCAGCGCCCTATGCGGTCAATCAGATCGTCCACAAATCCAACGATCGCCTGGAAAACGACCTCACGACCTGCGCCAAATGGCAGGTGCCGATCACCATCACGTCGCTCGGCGCGCGCGAAGACCTGAACGCCGCTGTCCATGGCTGGGGCGGGATCACGCTGCATGACGTGATCAACGACCGGTTCGCGCGCAAGGCGATCGAAAAAGGCGCGGACGGGCTGATCCCGGTCGCGGCGGGTGCCGGCGGACATGCCGGCGTAACCTCCCCCTTCGCGCTGATGCAGGAAATCCGTGCCTGGTTCGACGGACCGGTCGCGCTGTCGGGTTCGATCGCACATGGCCGCTCGATCCTGGCGGCACAGGCGATGGGCGCGGACTTCGCCTATATCGGCTCCGCCTTCATCGCCACGCGCGAAGCCAATGCGACGGACGATTACAAGCAGGGCATCGTCGATAGCGCCGCCGCCGACATCGTCTATTCCGACCTCTTCACCGGCGTGCACGGCAATTATCTGCGCTCATCGATCGCCGCGTCGGGCCTCGACCCCGACAATCTGCCCAAGGGCGACCTGAAGACGATGGATTTCGGATCGGGCGGCAATCAGGCGAAAAAGGCCTGGCGCGACATCTGGGGATCGGGCCAGGGCATCGGCGCCGTCAGCGCGGTGGAATCGGTCGCGGATCGCGTCGACCGGCTCGAGGCGCAGTACCGCGCGGCAAAGGCGTCGCTCGACGCCGCTTATCGGGGATAGATATCGTTCGGGTTCGATCGATTTCGGTCGAACCCGCCCGTGATCAGAACGCGGCCTCCAGCCGCCGCATCAGATTGTGTGCGGGGCTGGACGGAATCTCGCTGGTGGTCAGGCCGCGATCGATGCGCTTCACCCGCTCATAGAGGTCGACGCTCGCTTCGATCAGGCCGCGCGCATCGCCTGGCAGGCGCGCGACGAGTTCGTCGTCGCTCGCCGCCGCATGGCCCACACGGCGTGAAGGATGGCGGCCCTGGATCGGACTCAATTCGCCGGTGTCGATCGCGCGCTGGGTCAGCAGCCAGGCGATGACGTGCATCAGCCGTGTCGTCACCTTCAGCGACTCGCACGAAAATCCGACACGCAGCATGGGATCGAGCGTCTCGCGATCGTCGCGGCCATTCTCGTCGAAATAGGCACGCGCCTCGTCGGCGAGCAACATCGCTTCGGTGTAGAGCGCGTCGATCAGACGCGGCGTCAGGCGCGATTGGTTGTTCCCCCAGTCCATGCGCGAAGACTGACACAATCGGCGCGTTCGCGAAACGATAAATCGCCGGGTCGTCGCTCGAATCGTCGCGCTTCACGAAGCTGTCCCGGAATGAATCACGTCGGGGCGAGCGGATACCGGCTCGGCGCGACCTCAAGAATATGGACGCCGGAAGAATCAGGCGATGATATCGGGAATCAACTGATCCTCGAACAGCGCGATCTCGTCCTTCAGGCGCAGCTTGCGCTTCTTCAACCGCGCCAGTTGAAGCTGGTCGGGCGCCGCCGTCTCGCCAAGCGAGGCGATCGCGCTGTCCAGGTCACGGTGCTCGAGCCGAAGCGTCGCCAGCCTTGCCCTGATCTCTTCCGGTTCCATGGCCAGCCCCCGATTTCCCAGACCCGATTTGAGCGCCCCAGCGATAGGGCGAGCCGCCGTTCGGCTCAAGCGTGAAGCGTCATCGAATCGTCGCAATGCAAATTGCAACCATCGCGTTCACCGAGATTGGATGGAGACAGGAAGGGAATTTGGTGCTTCAATCCATTCCGCGTTGACCACCAGAAGGAGACAGAAGGATGGAACAGGCACATTTCTCGGCACTCGAGACCAAGCATGCCGGTCTTGAGAATCGCATCGCCGAAGAAAACCGCCGCCCCAGTCCAGACCCAACCGTGATAGCGCAACTCAAGAAAGAGAAATTGAGGATCAAGGACGCGCTTTCGTCGCATTGACGCGCCCGTGCTGAAGGGCGCGGCAACGCCCGCGTCCTTCAGTCGATCTTCAGGCCAGGGCGCCTCACCTGCGCGACCCTGATGTGCTGCGGCACATCCGACTTCGCCGTGCCGACCGGCTTGCGCGCGCGCTTCGGATCAATCTGATTGTCGAAGGTGATACCGATCTTGTCGATCGAGCGCCAGGCCACACGGCCGCTCACTTCACCGACGCCGCGCAAGATTATCGAGATCGCCTCGTCGCGCGCGAAGATCTCGGTGCAATCGGCCATCATGCCGCCCGCCGAAAGATTGCGCACGCGCACCGTCCGCTCCGACCGATCAGCGAGCCGCTTCACAACCGCCGTGAGGAAAAGGCTGTCGCGCGCGGCTTCACGGTTCTGGCCCTTGCCTGCCGCATGGATCTTGATCGGCTGTTCCACCTGCCGGCCCTCCGGATGATCGCGGTTCCGGACATGCGCGGAACCAAGGGCGACCGGATAGGCCGAAAAGGGTGTTTAAAGTTTTAAGCCGGATGGTTAGCGCGGATTCACTCGTCGCGCGAAATCTTCTCCTGGCGCTCGTGACGCTCCTGCGCCTCGACCGTCATCGTCGCGATCGGGCGCGCTTCGAGCCGCGCCAGCGAGATCGGCTCGCCCGTCACTTCGCAATAGCCATATTCACCCTCGGCGATGCGGCGCAGCGCCGCATCGATCTTCGAGATCAGCTTGCGCTGACGATCGCGCGTGCGCAGTTCGATCGACCAGTCGGTTTCGCTCGACGCGCGATCGGTGACATCGGGTTCGCGCAGCGAATCATTCTGGAGCTGATTGAGCGTATCGCGCGACTCGCGAAGGATATTCTCCTTCCACGCGTTGAGCTTGGCCTTGAAATAAGCGAGCTGGCGCTCGTTCATGAACTCTTCGTCGGGAGACGGCCGATAATCGGTGTCCAGCACCGGCGGTTTCGACAAGGGATCTCGGTCTCCCTCGCTGGTCGTCAACGCCGTCGCCATGCCCGTCTCCAGTTACGATACCTGCTGGCCCCGCGCCCATCGACGCCCGTGCCAGACGCTCACTCCGGCGCGGCTATAGCCACGCCCAAAATGCCGCACAAGCCAACGAATCGATGAAGATGCGCATTCTGCGGCAATGCACGGAAAGCTCGCGTCCGCATGCGCTTGGCGATGCCGGGATCGAGGCATGATGAAGCGACATATGTCTTTCGATTCGCCCCGACTCGAAAGCGCCGTCACCGCCTTGTTAACCGTGTCTGCGCGGCGAAGGCTTAACCATCGGCCGCTAAAACGACCTGTAATGAGACATTAACCAATTCACTTGCCGTCCCCATGCCAATCAGCCGGGCCGACATGCGAAAAACATGGTTAACAAACTTGTTATTGGGCGGGCGATCAAGCCTTTTTAGGCGTGTGTCAGGTCGGGGGCGCGGTTCCGGAACATCATCCGGGCAGCCGCAACGGCCACAAAGGAAAGAGATTTGCGATGTCTGTTCGGATGGCCTTGGCGAAACTCTGCGCTTGCACCTGCGGCGGCGCGATCGTCGGCGGCGGCGCGATGCACATCGCCGATGCGCCCCGCCCCGCTCATGTGACCAGCGCGAAAAGCGCGAAGGCGGTCAAGCGGCCGGTGAAGCGCGTCCGTTACGCGAAGCGCCCCGTCAAGCGGATCAAGCGCGTGGTGACCACCACGACGCAAACCGCCTGTGCGATGCCCGCCGTGGTGACAGTCGCGCAGGCACCGATGCCTCCCATCCCCTATGCCGGCGTCCCGTTCGAAGGCGGCGGCGGCGGTGGCGGTCCGGTGATGGTCGGCGGCAGCGGCGGCTTTGGCGGTGGTGGCTTCTTCGGTGGCGGCGGCTTCTTCGGCGGTGGCAGCTCGGGCGGCAATATCGTCATTTCTTCGACGTCGAGCGGCGGTTCCACCTCCACATCGAGCGGCGGTTCGGGTGGATCGAGCACGTCCACCTCGAGTGGCGGTTCGAGCACCAGCACGTCCACCGGCGGGTCGAGCTCGTCCAGTTCCAGCAGCAGCTCCAGCTCGTCTTCTTCGAGCAGTTCCAGCTCGTCGAGCAGTTCCGGCGGATCGACGGGCGGCAAGCCGCCCAAGCCGCCGCACGGATCGAGCGGCCATCACGGATCGAGCGGGCATCATGGGTCGAGCGGCCATCATGGTTCCAGCGGCAGCTCGGGTTCGTCGGGCAGCAGCGGATCCAGCTCGTCGAGCACCAGCTCGGGCAGCAGCAGCAGCACGTCCACGGGCGGTTCGAGTTCGTCGAGCTCGAGCAGTTCCAGCTCGTCCTCGTCGAGCAGCTCCAGCTCGTCGAGCAGCTTTGGCGGGTCGAGCGGCTGGCACGGCTCCAGCAGCCACGGGTCAAGCAGCCATGGCAGCTCGGGCAGCTCCGGATCGAGCGGCACGCCGGTTCCGGCACCGCCAGTCGTGCTGCTCTTCGGTGCGGCGGCGGCGGCGCTTGTTGCGCGCAAGCGACTGGCCAAGCCCAAGCCGTAAACGGGATTTGTAGAGCCCAACGCATGGGCGGCGCGTCCTCAACCCCGGACGCGCCGCTCCTTTTTTGAGTCCGGCGGATCAGGATGCGATGATGATCTTCTCGATCGCATCCACCGGATGCCCGGTCAGATCCTTGGCGATCTCGCCGACCAGGCGGCTCTCGACCTCCTTGTGATAATGTTTGCGCATCTCGCCCAGCGTGCGGGGCGGCGCGACGATGATCAGCGACTCGAAATCATTGGCCAGGGCGCGCTTGCGCAGCAGCGCCGCGGCTTCGCTGGCGAAACGATCTTCCTCCTGCTGATGGAAATCGACCTCCGAATAGCTGTGCCGGCTGAAGCCCCCGCTCGAAAACGCCAGCCCCGGCGCATCGGACTTCTGATCGCGATCGGCGGGATTCTCCTGCTCGCGGACGCTGTCGATCGTCAGATTGGGTTGCAGCCCGTCTCCCTCGTTGCGGAAAAACAGCATCTTCCGTCCATCGGCCACCACCACGAGACTCTTGTTCGCGATCCGCATCGGCACACTCCTTTCATCATGTCCGTGAGCGTAACGCGCGGCGCCCGGCACGGTTGCGGCTTGCATGGCAGGAACGGCGCGGCCATAGCCGCGGCATGCACGACATACGCCTGATCCGCGAGGACGCCGCCGCCTTCGATACCGCGCTTGCCCGCCGGGGCGCAGCCGCCGCTTCGGCGACACTGATCGCGCTCGACGAGGAACGCCGCGCCGTCGTCACCGAAGCGCAGACCGCGCAGGCCCGGCGCAACGAGGCATCGAAAGCGATCGGCGCGGCCAAGGCGCAGAAGCGCGACGACGAGGCCGCGGCCCTGATGGCGGAAGTCGCCACGCTCAAGGAAAAATTGCCCGCGCTCGAAGCGCGCGAGCGCGAGTTGAACGACGCGCTGAACGATGCGCTGGCCGCCCTGCCCAACCTGCCCGCCGCCGATGTGCCCGACGGCGCCGACGAGACCGAAAATGTCGAGGTTTCGCGCTGGGGCACGCCGCGGAGCTTCGACTTCGAACCGCAGGAACATGCCGATTTCGCGCCCGCGCTCGGCCTGGATTTCGAAGCCGCCGCGCGCATCTCGGGATCGCGCTTCGCGGTGTTGCGCGGCGGGATCGCCCGGCTTCACCGCGCGCTCGGCCAGTTCATGCTCGATCGCCAGTCCGACGCGGGCTATTCGGAGACCGCGCCGCCGCTGCTGGTGCGCGACGATGCCGCCTTCGGCACCGGCCAGCTCCCGAAGTTTCACGACGACCTGTTTCAGACGACCGATGGGCGCTGGCTGATCCCGACCGCCGAAGTCAGCCTGACCAACCTGGTCCGCGAACAGATACTGGACGAAGCGGCGCTGCCGATCCGCCTGACCGCGCTCACCCCTTGCTTCCGCTCCGAAGCAGGCGCGGCGGGCCGCGACACGCGCGGCATGATCCGCCAGCACCAGTTCGAAAAGGTCGAACTGGTGACCATCGCCACCCCTGAACAGTCCGAAGACGAGCATCTGCGGATGACGGGTGCGGCGGAGGCGATCCTGCAGGCGCTGTCGCTGCCCTATCGCAAGATGCTGCTGTGCACCGGCGATATGGGTTTTGCCGCGCGCAAGACCTTCGATCTCGAAGTCTGGCTGCCCGGCCAGAATAATTATCGCGAGATCAGCAGCATCTCCAACTGCGGCGATTTCCAGGCGCGGCGCATGGCCGCGCGCTTCCGTGCCGCCGGCGATGCGAAGGGTACGCGTTTCCTCCACACGCTCAACGGATCGGGGCTCGCGGTCGGCCGTACCCTGGTCGCCGTGCTCGAAAACTATCAGGAGGCCGACGGCTCAGTCCGCGTGCCCCAGGCACTGATCCCCTATATGGGCGGCATCGACACGCTGGTGCCGGCCTGATGCGTATCCTCGTCACCAACGATGACGGCATCCACGCGCCGGGACTGAAAGTGATGGAGAGCATCGCCCGCGCCCTTTCGGACGATGTGTGGGTGGTGGCGCCGTCGGAGGAACAGTCGGGTGCCGGCCATTCGCTGACGCTCAGCCGCCCGGTCCGCGTCCGCCGTCATGGCGAACGCCGCTGGTCGGTCAGCGGCACGCCCACCGACTCGGTGCTGATGGCGCTTGGCCATCTGATCGAGGGCGACAAGCCCGATCTCGTGCTCTCAGGCGTCAATCGCGGCGCCAATCTCGGCGAGGACGTCACTTATTCGGGTACGGTTTCGGCGGCGATGGAAGGCGCGCTCGCGGGCGTGCCGGCGATCGCGCTGAGCCAGGTCTATGCCCGCGAAGGCATGGGGGACAGCGTGCCCTTCGCCGTCGCCGAGGCATGGGGAGAGCGCGTGCTGCGCCCGCTCATCGGCATGAAGATGCCGTTCCGGACGCTGATCAACGTCAATTTCCCCGCGACCACGCCCGACGCGGTGCGCGGCGTGAAGGCGGTGCGCCAGGGCTTCCACGATTATGGCCGCACCCGCATCGTCAAGGGCACCGATCCGCGCGGCTATCCCTATTACTGGTTCGGCCTGGGCACGACCGAACATACCCCGGGCAACGCCACCGATCTCGAAGCGATCGCGGAGGACTGGATCACGGTGACGCCGCTGCATCTGGACCTGACACACGACGAATCGATGGCCGCAGTTGACGCGCTCTATCGATGAGGGAAGTCGGTGCCGGCCAGAAAGCGCTCTTCCGCGCTTTCCCGAACAAGCATCACGGTGAATGCAAACCGCTGAAATCTATGCTAGTCTGAAAGGCATGGGCGCTAGGGTGGGGACCAGAAGCATCATCGCAGCGACGACGCTGCTCGCGGCGGGTTGCGTGCCGCGTGCCGGAAACACGCCTCCCGCTCCGCCGCCGCCCGTGCCGATGCTCGAAACCGAGATCGCCAATCTGCCGGAAACGCCGCCGGCCTGGGAAGCGAAACCGGCGTCCGCCGGCGCGAAACAGGTGGAGGGCTCGCTCTACCGTGTGCTCGACGGCGATACGCTGCGCGGCGTGGGTGAAAAGACCGGGGCGGGATCCGAAGCGATCGCGCGCGCCAACAGTCTCGCCGCACCCTACACCATCTTTCCCGGCCAGATGCTGCGTATTCCCGCCGGACGCTATCACAAGGTCGGCCAGGGCGAGACCGGCATCGCGATCGCCCGCGCCTATGGCGTCGGCTGGTCGGACATTCTCGCGCTCAACGGCCTGCAGGAACCTTTCGTGCTGCGCGTCGGCCAGCGCCTGGCGCTGCCCGATGCGGCGGTGCCGCCCGCGCGCCAGACGATGGAGCAGCGCGCGGCCGCCTTCCGGCTCGATATCGCCTCGATCCTGAGCGGCGGCGAGCCCGCCCAACCGGAAGGCAAGCCCCCTGCCCGCCCCGTTGCCACCGCGGCACGCACCTTGCCGCCCACTGCGGCCGTGGCCGTGCCGGCGAGTTTTCATGGCGGCTTCGGCTGGCCGGCAACCGGCCGGCTGCTCACGCGTTTCGGCCCGAGTGGAAAAGGCCAGATCAATCAGGGCGTCAATATCGCGCTGCCGCGCGGCACCGATATCAAGGCGGCGGCGGACGGCGTGGTCGCCTATGTCGGTGACGGCGTGAACGCCTATGGCGGGCTGATCCTGATCCGCCATGGCAGCGGCTGGGCGACGGCCTATGGCCATGCGCAGGAATTGCTGGTCTCGCGTGGGCAGGCGGTGAAACGCGGCCAGGTGATCGGGCGCAGCGGCCAGTCCGGCTTCGCCGACCAGCCCCAGCTCCATTTCGAGATCCGGCAGAACAGCAAGCCGGTCGATCCGCTCAAGCACCTGCCGCCGGCCTGATGGCGATCCGCAAATCCCGTCTCGACCTGCGTTACGAGACATTGCAGCGCAATTCGCGCACGCCGGTCTGGCTCTCGATCGGCTGGCGCGTGCTGTTCGTGCTCGCGCTCGTCGGCATCGCGGTGGGGGTTCATTGGATCGACCGCACGGGTCTGCGCGACAATTATGACGGGCATGTCAGCTTCATCGATGTGATCTATTTCACGATGATCTCGATCACGACGACTGGCTATGGCGACATCGCACCGGTTTCCGAACGGGCGCGGCTGTTCGATGCACTGATCGTCACGCCGATCCGTGTGTTCGTCGTGCTCGTCTTTCTGGGCACGGCCTATAATTTCGTGTTCAAGCGAACCTGGGACAAATGGCGCATGAAGCTGATCCAGAAGAATCTTCACGACCATATCGTCGTCTGCGGTTTCGGCACCAGCGGATCCGAGTCGGTGCAGGAACTGCTCGCGCGCGGCACCGATGCGCGTGAGATCGTGGTGATCGACACCTCGCCCATCGCTCTCGAGCGCGCGGCGGCGTGCGGCTGCGCCGTGATCGAGGCGGATGCGACGCGCGACGAGACGCTGAAGGCGGTCAAGATCGACCGCGCCCGCAACGTCATCGTCTCGGCGGGACGCGACGACACCTCGATCCTGATCGTGCTCACCGTCCGCCATCTGGCCGACACGGTGCCGATCAGCGTTCTGGTCCGCGCCGAGGACAACGAGATCCTCGCGCGTCAGGCCGGCGCCACCACGGTGATCAATCCGGTCAGCTTTGCGGGGCTCTTGCTCGCCGGATCATGCCATGGCCCGCATATCGCCGATTATATGGCCGATCTCGCGGCCACCGACGGCAGCGTGAAGCTGACCGAACGCGCGGTTTCGGCGGACGAGGTCGGCAAGCCCCTGGCCGCCATCGGCGACGGCATCGGCGTCCGCATCTATCGCGGCGGCGAGCCGATCCCCTTCTGGCATCCCGACGCGCGGACCCTGCAGGCGGGGGACACGATCCTCGCGATCGTTCGCGGAGACGGCAGGCTGAAATAACCGATCAGGCGGAGAGTGTCGCTACCTGATGACATTTGCGCCCATAACCACTATGTGGCGCGCTCCCATGGCACTCCAACTTCCCTCTCCGCCGAAAGTCGGCATGGTTTCGCTCGGCTGTCCCAAGAACCTTGTGGACAGCGAACGCATCCTGACCAAGCTGCGCTCCGACGGCTACAGCATGTCGCCCGACTATGCCGGCGCCGATGTCGTGCTCGTCAACACCTGCGGTTTCCTCGATTCCGCGAAGGAGGAGAGCCTGGAGGCGATCGGCGAGGCGATCGCGGAGAATGGCCGCGTCATCGTCACCGGCTGCATGGGCAAGGAAGCCGAAGCGATCCGCGCACGCTTTCCCGGCGTGCTCGCGATCACCGGCGCGCATCAATATGAGGAAGTCGTCGGCGCGGTGCACGAAGCGGCGCCGATGCCCCCCTCCGCCTTCCTCAACCTGGTGCCCGAGCGCGACCTGAAGCTGACGCCGCGTCACTACAGCTATCTGAAGATCTCCGAAGGCTGCAATCATCGCTGCGCCTTCTGCATCATCCCGTCGCTGCGCGGCGATCTGGTCAGCCGGCGCCCCGACGCGATCCTGCGCGAAGCCGAAAAGCTGGTCGCCGCCGGCACGAAGGAATTGCTGGTGATCAGCCAGGATACCTCGGCCTATGGCGTCGATATCCGCCACCAGCCGCGCGAATGGCATGGCCGCGAAGTCCGCGCACACATGACCGACCTGTCACGCGAGCTGGGCAGCCTGGGTGCGTGGGTGCGGCTCCACTATGTCTATCCCTATCCGCATGTCGATCAGGTCATCCCGCTGATGGCCGAGGGATTGATCCTTCCCTATCTCGACATCCCCTTCCAGCATGCCAGCCGCAACGTGCTGCGCGCGATGAAGCGCCCCGCCAACGAAGCCAAGGTGCTGGAACGCATCAAGACGTGGCGCGACATCTGCCCGGACATCGCCGTCCGCTCGACCTTCGTGGTCGGCTTCCCCGGCGAGACCGAGGATGATTTCCGCTATCTGATGGACTGGCTGGAAGAAGCGCGGCTCGACCGCATCGGCGCGTTCCGCTTCGAGCCCGTCGAGGGCGCCGCCGCCAACGACCTGCCCGATCCGGTGCCGGAGGAGGTGAAGGAAGAACGCTACGCCCGGCTGATGGAACTGACCGCACGTATTTCGGCGGAGAAGCTGGAGGCCAAGATCGGCCGCACGCTCGACGTCATCATCGATGCTGCCGACGACGAGGGCGGCGCCACCGGCCGATCCAAGGCCGATGCGCCCGAGATCGACGGCGAAGTCCATCTGCGCGACGCCGACGGCCTGAAACCCGGCGATATCGTCGCGGTCGAGATCGAGGATGCCGACGAGCACGATCTGTTCGGCGTGCCGGTGGGCAATTGACGCACGATTCCGTCTGAACGCTTGCTGTGCGCCCGGCCGGCTGCGATATGCACCGGGCGATGACCAAGTCCGTGGAAACAAACGCCGAAGCCGCAGCGAAGCCCAGGCGACGCGTGCGCCGTCAGGCGCCGACCGTGCGCCGCCAGGATCTGCTCGCGGTCACCATCAGTTGCCTTGCCCGGCTGGGCGCGCGTGGCACCACGGGCCGTGAGATCTGCCGCCAGGCGGGCGTCTCGCACGGCCTGCTCCGCCATTATTTCAAGAATCCCGAAAACCTGCTCCTCGAAACCTATCAGGAGTTGTGCGACAGCGTGATCGTCCGCTTCGAGGCGGAAATGGCGTTGCCGCACGACGATCCATGGGAAACGATCGACCGCTTCCTGGTGATGCTGTTCTCCGACGAATGGGCCAATCCCGACATATTGGGCGCATGGATCGCCTTCTGGACGCTGGTGCGCAGCAACGCGGAATTCGCGGCGGTCAGCGAGGATTACAATTACCGGCTGCGCGAGATGCTGGCCGAAGCGGTGCGGCGCCTGCCGCCCGGGCCGGTGCCGGCCGACGATCTCGCTGCACTGCTTTCGGCGGTGACGGACGGGCTCTGGATCGATTTCTGCCTGTCGCCCACGCGCATGCCGCGCGACCGCGCGCTCGAACTCTCGCGACTGACGCTGCGTCGGCTGGCACCGCGCCCCGGAGAATGACGCTCAGGCGGGAACGCCTTGCGCCTCCTCATCGATCCACGCCCTGAATCGTGCGAGCGGCGCATTCGCCGCCGCCGCCTCGGGATAGACGAGATAATAGGCCTCGTCGGTCGAAAGCGGGATCTCGATCGGGCAGACCAGGCTGCCCGCCGACAATTCGGGTTCGATCAGGAAGCTGGGGATCAGCGCCGCTCCCGCCCCAGCCGCCGCCGCCTGCGCCAGCATCAGGAAATGTTCGAACACCGGCCCGCCGGCCGCGAACGCCTCGACCCCGGCCGCACGGAACCAACGATCCCAGGCGGTGCGGCGCGACGTCTGAAACAACAGGCTCTTGCCGATGAAGTCGGCGGGCTCGCGGATCGGGTTGGCGGCGAGCCAGTCGGGCGAGCAGACCGGGATCGCGGCCTCGCGGAACAGGAAATCATGCACCGCATCGGGCCAATCGGCCCGGCCGAAATGGATCGCCGCGTCGAACGGCTCGTCGGCGAAGGCGAAGGGAAAGGAGCGCGCGGCGAAATTGACAACCAGTTCGGGATGGCGCGCGGTGAGCCGTGGCAGCCGTGGCGCGAGCCAGCGCATGCCGAAGCTGGGCAGCGTCGCGATGCTGAGCTCATTGGTCGGCCGACCGCCCGACAGCCGCGCCGTCGCCCGGCGGATGCGATCGAGCGCCGGCCCCACCTCTTCGGCATAGGCGCGGCCTTCCGCATTCAGGCTCACCCGGCGGCCCGCGCGGGTGAACAAGGGCGTCTGCAACCAGTCTTCGAGCAGCGCCACCTGCCGGCTGACCGCGCTCTGAGTCAGTCCCACTTCCTCTCCCGCGCGCGAAAAGCTGCCGAGCCGCGCCGCCGCAGCGAAACTGTTCAGCGCTCCCATGGGCGGCAACAGTCTGCGCGCGCCTTCATTCCAATCTGTCATCAGCAGATGACCCCTTCGCGTTTGCCTCAGCTTAGCATTCACGTCAGAGGAGCGCCATATCGCGTTGGAGGTAATCATGCACAGCGGGAATGAAAGCACGATCGAGCGGCTCGTCGTCGGGACACTGGGCGAGGCAGCCGGCAAGACGGCGCTCGACGCGCTGGCGATCGATGCGCGCCTGCTCGCCGAAACCGGCCCCAATGTCTCTCGCGCGGTTTTCGCGATGGCGCTGGGCGTGACTCTGTTCGACGGGTTGCTGGCGCGGGTCCCGAGCGGAGCCGCTTATGGCGCTGAGCGGCTGGCGCGCGGCGAGCGCATCCTGTTCGATCACGGCGCGCTGCGTACGATCCGCTTCCCCGTCGGCCCGACCGGCGGGCTGCCCGCCGGCCATGAAGCCTTTGCGCGCATTCTCGCGCCGCTCGGCTATCATGTCGCGGGCGTCTACCCCCTGCCCGCGCTCAAGATGACCGGCCATGCCTATTGTCATCGCGACATGCCCGAGGCGATCCCGCAATATTTCGTGAGCGAACTGCATGTCGAACGCTTCGACGACGCGTTCGGCGCCGCCGCCCGGCGCGTGTTCGGCGGATCGCGCGATCCGCTGGGGCCGGAGGAAGCCGCCCTGCTCCATGATTTCAGCCGCCACGGCTCGGTGCCGTTCGCACAGGCGCTCGCCATGCTTCCCCGGATCGCGGCCGCGTTCGAACGTCATCACGGTGCCGTCCGCGTCTCCGACTATGAAACGCTGCTTGCCCGCTCGGCCGAGGCAGGCTGGATCGCGACCGAGGGCAATGCCTTCAACCATGCGACCGACCGCGTCGCCGATGTCGATGCGCTGGCCGATCGGCTGCGCGATGCCGACTGGCCGATCAAGGATCGCGTCGAGGTGTCGGGCAGCGGCCGCGTCCGCCAGACCGCATTCCGTGCCGATCCGGTCGAGCGCGAATTTCTGGGCGACGACGACAAGTCGGTTCGCCGGACCGTACCCGGCTCCTTCTATGAATTCATCACGCGCGAAACCAATCCCGCGACGGGCGGGCTCGACCTCGCTTTCGACAGCGGCAACGCGACGGGCATCTTCGCGATGACGCGGGCGGCGTGAGCGATCACGCTGCCCTGCTCCGCGCACTGGCGGAGATTGTCGGCCCTGCCAATCTGCTGACCGAGGCCGGCGATCTGGCGGGCTATGCCAGCGACGGACGCGGCACGACCGGTTCGCCGCTCGCGGTGGTGCGCCCGTCGAGCGCCGAACAGGTGCTGGAGATCGTCCGCCGGACGACGGAAACAAAGGTGCGGCTGGTTCCGCAAGGCGCGCGCACCGGGCTGGTCGCGGCGGGCATCGCCGGACCGGAGGGGGACGCCGTCCTGCTCTCGCTCGAACGGCTCGCCCGTCCCCCGGTGATCGATCCGGTCAACCGCACCGCCGAAGTCGATGCCGGCGTGCCGCTGTCGGCGATCAATGCGGCCGCCGCCGAGCACGGCCTGTTCTTCCCGATCGATCTGGGCGCCGACCCTTCCGTGGGCGGGATGATCGCCGCAAACACCGGTGGCGCACGCTTCCTTCGCTATGGCGATGTGCGCCGCAACCTGCTCGGCATCGAACTGGTGACGGCCGACGCCGAACCGCGCCTGATCACGCTCGGCGCCGCGCTATGGAAGAACAATGTCGGGCTGGACCTGAAGCAGCTTCTGGTCGGCAGTTCCGGCTCGCTCGGCATCGTGACGCGCGCGACGCTCGCGCTGTCGCCCAAGCCCGTCGCGACGGTGACGGCAATGATCGCGCTCGACCGCGCGGAAACCGCGACCGCGTTGCTGACCGCGCTCGAAGGTGCATTCGGCACGCTGCTGACCGCGTTCGAAGGGATTTCCGGCCCCGCCCTCGACGCCGCATTGCACCATGTGCCGCGACTGCGCGATCCCTTTGGCGGCGTCCGTCCCGACTATGCCGTGCTGGTCGAGCTTGCGGCGGGCGCGGCGTTCGATGCGGAATGGCTGGAAGAGAGGCTGGGCGCCACGCTGATGCCCTGGTTCGAGCGCGGCGCGATCCGCGACACCGCCGTCGATCGTGGCGATGGGCTCTGGGCGATCCGCCATGCGGTCCCCGAGGGGCTGCGCGCCGCCGGCAAGGTCGTCGCCTGCGATATCGCGCTCCGCCGGGGCGACGTGATGCGTTTCCGCGAAGATCTGGCGAAGCGGCTGTCGACGATCGCGCCGCAGCTTCATATCCTCGATTTCGGGCATATCGGCGATGGTGGGCTGCACTTCAACATGGTCTGGCCCGCCGAGGCGGGACCATTCGATCCGGAAATCGGCGAAGCCGCGCGCGCGGCGGTGTTCGTCGCGGTTGTCGAGGAGTATGGCGGCAGCTTCAGCGCGGAGCATGGCATCGGTCCGGGCAATGCGCACTGGTATCAGCGGCTGGTGCCGGAGGAGACGCGCAGGCTTTCGGGCGCGGTGCAAAGACTGATGGCCCCGACGCCGATGGGGCGTGTGGATTTTGGACTAGAGCGGGCTGTGCTTTGATGGAAGCGGAGAGCCTGCTCTATATGTTTGTTTTAACGCGATTTTCGAGTCGTTCGATGATTCCATCGAACTGCAAATCGCCCTAATGGGAGCAACGACATGACCGACGCATTGATGGGAGTTTACAATCGCGCGCCGCTGGCGGTGTCGCACGGCAATGGCGCCTGGCTGCATGATATCGACGGTCGCGCCTATCTCGATTGCGTGGCCGGCATCGCGACCGACGCGCTCGGCCATGCCCATCCCGCGCTGATCGCGGCGCTGACCGAACAGGCCGGCAAGCTCTGGCACGTTTCCAACATCTTCCGCATTCCGGGGCAGGATGAGCTTGCCGAGCGCCTGACCGACGCCAGCTTCGCCGATGTCGTCTTTTTCGGCAATTCGGGATCCGAGGCGATCGAATGCGCGCTCAAAACCGCGCGCCGCTATCATTTCGTCAACGGCCAGCCCGAGCGGATCGATATCATCGGTTTCGCCGGATCCTTCCATGGCCGGACCTATGCGGCGATCAACGCGGCGGGCAACCCTTCCTATGTCGAGGGTTTCGGTCCCCGCCTGCCCGGCTATGTCCAGCTCACCATCGACGACGAGGCCGGCATCGCCGAAGCGATCGCGCGGCCGACCACGGCGGCGCTGATCGTCGAGCCTGTGCAGGGCGAAGGCGGCGCGCGCGCACTGACCGGCGAATGGCTGAAGCGCGTCCGCGATCTCTGCACCGCGCATGGCGTGCTGCTGATCTATGACGAAGTACAGAGCGGCATGGGCCGGACCGGCAAGCTGTTCGCGCACCAATGGTTCGAAGGCGCGGAGCCCGACATCATGGGCGTCGCCAAGGCGCTGGGCGGCGGCTTCCCGGTCGGCGCGTGCCTTGCCACCCGCGAAGCCGCGAAGGGCATGACCGTGGGCGTGCACGGCTCCACCTTCGGCGGCAACCCGCTGGCGATGGCGGTCGCGATCGCCGCGTTCGACGAGATCGCCAAGGAAAGCACGCTGACGCATGCTCGTGCGATCGCCGACGATCTCAAGACGCGGCTGACCGATCTGGCCGCCCGCTATCCCGACCTGATCGTCGACGTGCGCGGCAAGGGCCTGCTGATCGGCCTGAAGATGATCCCCAATAATCGCGAATTCATGGCGCTGGCGCGGGATCATGGCGTGCTCGTCGCCGGCGGCGGCGAGAATTGCGTCCGCCTGCTGCCACCGCTGATCCTGAGCCATGAGGAAGCGGCCGAAGCCGTCACCCGGCTGGAAGCGGCATGCGAGGCTGCTCGCGCGCAACTCGCAAAGGCCGCTTGATGCTGGTGGTTCGGCCCGCCGGACCGGCGGACCTGGAGGCATTGATGGAGCTCGCGGTCCTTTCGGGCCGCGGCTTCACCAGCCTGCCTGAGGACGAAGCCGTCCTCTCCGAACGGCTTGCCCTGTCCCAGCAGAGCTTCACGGGAGCGATCGCGCCGGCGGAAGCCTGGTACACGCTGATGCTGACCGACGGCGAGACCGGTGCGGTCGCGGGCGTCGCCGGCGTGCGCGCGGGGGTCGGCATCGGCCGCCCCCATTTCTCGTTCCGGATCGTCACTCTCGCCCAGCATTCGCTGGCGACGAAGACGCGCTTTGATCACCAGGCGCTGGTGCTGGTCAACGAATGTGCGGGCTGGACCGAGGTGGGATCGCTGTTCGTCCGCGCCGACCGTCGCAGTGGCGGCGCCGGCAGCCTGCTCGCCCGATCGCGCTACATGCTGATCGGCGCGGATCCGCTGCGCTTCTCGCACACCGTGATGTCCGAATTGCGCGGCTGGTTCGACGAGGACGGCCGATCGCCCTTCTGGGAAGGCGTGTCTTACAAATTCTACCGCATCCCGTTCGAACAGGCCGATCATATGGTCACCGCGAGCGACGGCCAGTTCATCCTGGATCTGGCGCCGCGTCACCCCATCTATGTCGAGCTGATCGACCATGGCGCGGCGGAAGCGATCGGCCGCGTCCACCGGGACGGCGAACCCGCGCTGGCACTGCTGGAGCGCGAAGGCTTCGAACGGTCGGGCCTGGTCGATATTTTCGATGGCGGCCCCACCATGACCTGCGCGCGCGATTCGCTGGCGACGGTGCGCGGCAGCCGCACGCTGCGCCTGGCGATCGGCCATGATGTGGACGGGCCGCAATATTTGCTTTCGAGCGTCGCCATCCCCAAATTCCGGGCGACGCAGGCAGCCGCCGCGATCGACGACGGCATGGTGACCGTTGATCCGCAAACCGCAACCGCGCTAGGCCTCCGCGAAGGTGAGGCCGTTCGAGTGAATGGGTGATATCGATGCATGTGAACGGCCAATGGCAGCAGGCGAGCGGCGAGAGCTTCCGATCGCTCGATCCCGCAACGGGAGAGACGGTGTGGGAAGGCGCGGCCGCGACGGCGGATGACATCGCACAGGCGGTGGCGGCGGCACGCGCCGCGCTGCCGGCATGGCGCGCGGCCCCGCTCGACGATCGCATCGCCGCCGTTCGTCGTTTCGCCGCCGCGCTCGAATCCGATCGCGAGGCGTTCGCGGAACTGATCTCGCGCGAGACCGGCAAGCTGCTCTGGGAAACGCGCGCCGAGATCGGATCGATGATCGGCAAGGTCGCCGTCTCGATCGCCGCCAATGCCGAACGGACAGGCGAACGCGCGTCGGACACCGATTTCGGCCGCGCGGTGCTGCGCCATCGCGCGCATGGCGTGATGGCGGTGCTGGGCCCCTATAATTTCCCCGGCCATTTGCCCAATGGCCATATCGTGCCGGCGCTGCTGGCCGGTAACACGATCGTCTTCAAACCGTCCGAGATCACGCCGGCCACCGGCGAGCGCATGGTCAAGGCCTGGGAACAGGCGGGTCTTCCCGCCGGTGTGCTCAATCTGGTGCAGGGCGCGCGCGCGACCGGCGAAGCCCTGGTCGCGGCCGATATCGATGGTCTGCTCTTCACCGGCTCGGCGGGCGCCGGCGCGGCATTGAAGCGCGCGACGATCGACCGACCGCACCTGATCCTGGCGCTCGAACTCGGCGGCAACAATCCGCTGATCGCCTGGGATTCGCCGGAGGCCGCCGCGTCGATCATCGTCCAGTCCGCCTTCGTCACCACCGGCCAGCGCTGTTCGTGCGCGCGCCGCCTGATCGTGCCGCAAGGAGCGACGGGCGACGCGATCGTCGATGCGATCGATGCGATGGCGGGCCGGCTGCGCATCGGCGCCTGGAACGATGCCGAGGATGGCTTCATGGGGCCGCTGGTTTCGGACGCGGCGGCGGCGGGCGCCCGCTCCGCCTTTGCCGGGCTTCAGGCGCGCGGCGCACGCACCATCCGCGACTTCGGCGGGATCGACGGGCGTTCGGCCGCGTTCGTGACGCCGGCGATCCTCGACGTGACGGGGATCGACGTGCCCGATGGAGAGATCTTCGCGCCCGTCCTCCAGATCACCCGTGTCGGTGATTTCGATGCGGCGATCGCGGCGGCCAATGCCACCGCGTTCGGCCTGTCCGCCGGCCTGATCAGCGCCGACGCCGCGCTCTGGGACCGTTTCATCGAGGAAAGCCGCGCGGGCATCGTCAACCGTAACCGACCGACCACGGGGGCTGCGGGCAACATGCCCTTTGGCGGGCTTGGCGCATCGGGCAACCATCGGCCCAGCGCCTATTATGCCGCCGATTATTGCGCCTATCCGATCGGCAGTTTCGAAGCCGATACGGTGAGCGCGGTCGCGGTTCCGGGGCTTGCCGCCTGATGAGCGAACCGAGCTGGATCCTGACGCTGACCTGCAACGACCGGGTCGGCATCGTCGCGGGTGTGAGCGCGTTCCTGGCCGCGCGCAGTGGCTTCATCCTCGACAGCCAGCAATATGCCGATATCGAGACGGCGCGCTTCTTCATGCGCGTCGTCTTCACCGCCGGCGGCCCCGATTTTCCGGGCGATACCGAAGAATTGCGCGCGCAGTTCGCCGGGACGGCGGCGGCGCTGGAACTCGACTGGTCGCTGACCGCCGCCGACGAACGCCCGCGCGCGCTGATCGCGGTCTCCAAGGGATCGCATTGCCTGAACGACCTGCTGCACCGGCGCCAGACCGGTGGCCTGTCCGTCGATATCGTCGGTGTCGTCTCCAATCACGACGATCTGCGCGGACTGGTCGAATGGCATGGCCTGCCCTGGCATCATCTGCCGGTGAATGCCGACAATCGCGACGCGCAGGAGCGCGCGATCGAGGCGCTGATGGCCGATAGCGGCGCCGAACTGCTGGTGCTCGCCCGTTACATGCAGGTGCTGACGCAGGATTTCTCCGAACGGCTGAGCGGTCGCTGCATCAACATCCATCACAGCTTCCTGCCCGGCTTCAAGGGCGCGAAACCCTATCACCGCGCGCATGCGCGTGGCGTGAAGCTGATCGGCGCGACCGCGCATTTCGTGACCGGCGACCTCGACGAAGGCCCGATCGTCGAACAGGCGGTGGAACGCGTCGATCACCGCGCGTCAGTGGATGACATGATCCGCATCGGCCGCGACATCGAGGCGCAGGTGCTGGCCCGCGCGGTCAATGCGCTGGGCGAACGCCGGGTGTTCCTGAATGACGGCAAGACGGTGGTTTTCCGGTAAATCACCAACTCCAACCACCCATTCGGGCTGAGCTTGTCGAAGCCCTGCCCTCCCCTTCGAGTCACATCAGTTGAAGACGAGCGACCGTTGCGAGCGAAGCGAAGCAATCCCGGGATGCTTTCTACACTGGATTGCTTCGCTTCGCTCGCAATGACGAAGATGGATGGATCGAACGTAATCGGGAATTAGAATGATGTTCGGGCCGATCGATGCACGGCACCCACTATCCAACGCCCGCAAGCAATGCCTTGCCCGATCTCCCGTCATACATTGCCTTCAGCTCACCACGAAATGCATCCAGAAGCACATATTCAGTCTCAAAACTGATCGCGAGACATTGCGATACATCGTTCAAGTCGGCGAGACGCACACGTGCTTCCAGTCGCCCGCTCACCTTCACCTGCATCACGTCGAGAGCCGCGACGAGGCTGGCGTCTCCGCTCGCCCCCCATTCCCATCGGCAATTCGTTTTGCCGTCGAGTGGATATCGGCCAATCTGCTCGATCAGGTCCGGTAACTCACCGAGGTTCGACCAGAAAAAAGACGATCCCGAGAAAAGCGCCGTCCGGACATCGAACCAGAGCCGGCCAACCTCATCGTCCGGATCGGGTTCGTAGCGGAGGATGAGATGGCTCATCGCAGCATTCTTGCCCTATGTACCCGTATCTGTCCGCAATCCACGCAACTGGTCCATCGCCCAGTCGTACATGTCAGCCTCGGCCCCGCGCTGGGTGCGGTCGAGGCGTTTCATGCGCTGTTCCACTTCCTCCAGCACGCCACGGGCGCGGCGACGATCGCCGGTCTGCAGCAACAGGGCCGCATAGCGGCAGCGCGCTTCCTCGCCCGGATAGCGCGAGACCAGATCTGCATAGATCGCCATTGCCGGCGCGAGCTTGCCTTGCGCCTCCAGAATGCGCGCGCGCAGCATCGCCAGCCGGTCCTGCTCGCCGATGCCGGACGGCTGCGCGATCTCGTCGACCAGCCGTTCCGCTTCGGCCGCCTCGCCGATCTCGATCAGCGCACGGGCGAGCTTGGCCTTGGTCCGGTCGTCGCCACCCGGCGAACGCGCCAGCGCATCGCGATAACAGGATATCGCCTCCTCATGGCGATCCAGCCCGGCAAGCGCGTCGGCCATCGCGATCCTGTTCGCCACCGTATCCGCCAGCGACAGCGCCTCCCGCGCGGCGCGCAGGTCGCGCTCGGGATCGAAATGCGCCACGGCCTTGGCATGCGCGGTGCGGACATGCCGATTGCCGCGCAGGCCCGGCAGGATCTCGAGAATGAAATAGGCGGCGGCGCCGGCCAGCGGCAGGAACATGATCACCATGATCCAGGTCTGGTTGCGCCCGTTGCGGATCACATGGATCGCGCAGGCGATCTGGATCAGGGCGGAAGCGATCAGCCAGGGTATCAGGCAGGATCCTGTTGCGTGCTCCCCGCGCCTTCCTTGCCCGCGCTGCCGATCGACGCATCGATCAGCCCCGCGCGCATCATCAGCCAGAACAGGATGATGCCCGGCACCGCGGCCAGGGTGGTCAGAAGGTAGAAATTCACATAGCCCATGCCTTCCACCAGCCCGCCAGCGGTGGTGCCGGTCAGGAAGCGGCCGACGATGCTGGAGGCGGCGGAGATCAACGCATATTGGGCCGCGGTGAAGCGCAGATCGGCCAGCGCGGAGAAATAGGCGATCACCACCACGCCACCGATGCCGCTCGCGAAATTCTCGAATCCGATCGCGCCCGCCATGCCCCAATTGCTGTGTCCGGCGCCCGCGAGCAACGCGAAGCTGAAATTCGATACGCACATCAGCACAAGGCTCAGCAGCACCGAGCGCTTCATGCCCATGCGCGCATAGAGAAAGCCGCCGACGAAAATCCCGATCAGATAGGCCCAGAAACCGACCCCGACGTCGTAGATCGCGATCTCGTCATTGCTGAAACCAAGATCGTCGAACAGCAACCGGAACGTCAGATTCGCCAGCGTGTCGCCGATCTTGTGGATCAGCACGAACAACAGGACGAGCAGCGCACCGCGACGCTGCAGGAACTCGACGAACGGCCGCCAGATCGCGGCCAGCGTCCGCTGCACGCCGCGTTCCCGCGTCGGCGCATGGTGGCGCTTGGGTTCGCCCATCAGCAGAGCGACGATCATCGCCGGCAGCGCCAGCGCCGCGCAGGCGAGATAGGCCGCTTCCCACCCCAGCCGCGCCGCGACCACCAGAGCGAGCGCCCCCGCTCCGGCCGAGCCGATACGCCAGCCATATTGGGTCATGCCCGATCCGACGCCAAGCTGGCGCGGCTCGAGTATCTCGATGCGATAGGCATCGATCACGATATCGAAGCTGGCGCCGGCGACGCCCACCAGGATGGCCGCCGTCACGATCGCGCCGATCCCGTCACCCGGATCGACCAGCGCCAGGTTGACGACGGCCGCGATCACCGCCGCCCCCATCACGAGCATCCACGACACGCGCTGGCCAAGGCGCCCGATCAGGGGCAGCCGAACGCCATCGACGATCCATGCCCAGAGAAACTTGAAATTATAGGCGAGGAAGACGAGCGTGAAGGCGGTGATCGTCTTCTTGTCGATCCCGTCCTGCGCCAGCCGGGTGGTCAATGTCGCGCCGATCATCGCGAAGGGAAAGCCCGACGATATGCCCAGGAAGAACGACGCCAGCGGCGCTTTCTCGACATAAGGCTTCACGCCGTCGATCCATGTGCGCTGCTTATCGTTGGATGCCGTAGCGTCAGCCATGAACCATATCCCACCCCTGCAATTTCCGCGGGAAACTATAGAAATTCTGCGATATGCCTAGCCCCAGAACGACCGGAATACCGCGAACGGAGAGGAATGGCGGCATGAACGCGCTCACCCCCACACCGGGCCAGCTCGCGCTGGCTGATGCGATCGCGCATGGCTGCCCGCGCAGCGGCGAAGGCATCACCAGCGTGCCCGCCTCCGCCTATACCGATCCCATCCGTTTCGCGGCCGAGCAGGAACATCTGTTCCGGAAACTCCCGCAGGTGATCGCACCATCGGCACTGTTGCCGCGCCCCAATATGGCGGTGCCGCATGACGGCTTCGGCACGCCTTTGCTGATCGCGCGCGACGGCAAGGGCGTGGCGCATGTGTTCCGCAATGTCTGCCGGCATCGCGGCACGCGGCTGGTGGAGGGTGGCGAGACCGTCTGTGCGCCCCGGCTCGTCTGCCCCTATCATGCCTGGACCTACAAGCTCGACGGATCGCTGTCCGGCATGCCCAGGCCGGACAGTTTCCCCGATCTCGAAAAGCAGGATTTCGGTCTGGTCGAACTCCCGACCTTCGAGGCGGGCGGGCTGATCTGGTTCTCCTTCGCCGAAGGGGCCGACTTTGCGGGCGCCGAGATGCTGTCGCACGATTTCGATGCCTTCGCGCTCGGCGGCCAGCACCTGTTCCGCCGCAAGACGCACGATGTGCCCGCCAACTGGAAGCTGATCATGGACGCGTTCCTGGAAAGCTATCACGTCCAGCGGCTGCACGCGGACACGATCGGTCCCTTCTTTCAGGACGGCGTGACCAGCGGCGACACGATCGGGCCGCACCAGCGCTCCGCGGTCGGCCGCGAAGCGGCGGTCGCGGCGCTCGACCTCGGCGACTGGCAATCGCTGCGCGCCAGCATCACCTTCGCCTATCAGCTCTTTCCCGCAACCGTCATCATCGTCAGCCCCGATTATGTGAACCTGATGGTGCTGATGCCGCGCGGCGTGGACCGCGTGCTGGTGGAGGATTTCATGCTGATCCCCGAACCGCCGGCGACCGACAAGGCGCTGGCGCATTGGGAACGAAGCTGGACGCTGCTCGACGAAGGCGTTTTCGCCGGCGAGGATTTCCGCGCTGCCGCGCTCGGGCAGGAAGGCCTGGCATCGGGCGCGATCACGCACATGACCTTGGGCACGCTGGAAACCGGCATCCGCGTCTTCCACGATACGGTGGAAGCGCATCTGGGCTGACGCGATACCGCGCGACGCCGCTCAAAGCGCGTAGAGGCTCAATCCCTGCGGCAATCGGCGTGGTTTCTTTCCGCCGAGCGTCGCATCGATCACCGAGAGCGCATCGAGCAGTTCGCGATGGCCATAGGGCTTGGCGAGGCAGCCGATCGACAGGTCCGGCGCGTCGACGGGGCAGCTCGCGGTCACGAACATCAGCCTGATGCCGTGCGGCTTCACCGCACGGGCCAGATCGACGCCGTCGCGCTCGCCCGTCAGCCGCACATCGCTCAGGATCAGATCGAGCGGCTGGGCCTCGATCACCGCCATCGCATCGCGATAGCGATCGACCGTCGCGACGACCTGATAATCGGCCTGGGTCAGCGCATGTTCCAGGTCGAACGCGACCAGCGGCTCATCCTCTACGATGAGCAGTCGATTGATCAGCCTTTGCTTGCGCCCAAACAGCATCTATGCGCTTGTCCTCTCGCGACACGCGTAGCGCATAGCCGCTCGCGCAAGAGCGCGCATTGATTCATTTTGTTCCGGAGTCCGCCCGTGCCCCCGCCGCCGCGCAATGCGAAGAACAGCCGCAAAGGCGGCTCGAAAACCGGTTCCAGATCGGGTTTCAAGGGAGCCCCGCAATCGGGCGCAAAGACCGGTGACGGGCGCAGCGCCAAGCCGGGGCCGAAGCGCGATGTCGATGATGGCTCGAAGCTCTATTCGCGGGGTGAAGCGAAGCGCGGCGCGGCACGAACCGCGAAGCCCCAGGCAAAAAGCGGTTCAGGACGCGATGGCGACGCCGGCGCGAAACCTTTTGGCAGGACCGATGCGAAGCGTGGCGCCGATGCAGGTGCGAAGCCCCGTGCCCGGACCGATGCAAGGCGCGATGCCGATCCGGCTGCGAAGCGCAGCGGCAAACCCGATCCGCGGCGCAGCCCCGATGCCGACGCCCGATCCCAGCGGAATCCGGACCGACGGCGCGGCACCGATCTCGGCGCGAAATCCCATGGCCAGCCCGATCCACGACGCCCTGCCGCCCCCCGGCCGAAATCCCATGCCAAACCCGTCGCCAGCGCCGGCCCGAATGCCGGTGCACACGCCGTTTCCCAGGGTGATTCGAAAGCCGGCCAGCGCATTGCGAAGCTGCTCGCGCGCGCGGGCATCGCGTCGCGTCGCGAGATCGAGCGGATGATCGGCGAAGGACGAATCGCGCTGAATGGCGTGCCGCTCGAGACCCCCGCGACGATATTGCCGAACCTGAACGGCATCACCGTCGATGGCGCGGCGGTGCAGGCGGCGGCCCCCACCCAGCTGTTCCGTTATCACAAGCCATCGGGGCTGCTGACGGCGGAGCGCGATTTCACCGGCCGTCCGACCATCTACGATCGGCTGCCCGAAGGACTGCCGCGCGTGATCCCCGTCGGGCGGCTGGACCTCAACACCGAAGGGCTGTTGCTGCTGACCACCGACGGCGAACTCAAGCGGCAGCTCGAACTGCCGCGCACCGGCGTCGTCCGCAGCTATCGCGCCCGCGCCTATGGCCAGGTGTCGCAGGCGCAGCTTGAGGACCTGATCGAAGGCGTCGAGATCGAGGGCGTCCGCTATGGTTCGATCGACGCCAATCTCGAACGGCGGACCGGCGCCAATGTCTGGGTCGAGATGAGGCTGACCGAAGGCAAGAACCGCGAAGTCCGTCGCGTGCTCGAACATCTGGGCCTGCAGGTCTCGCGCCTGATCCGGACATCCTACGGCACGCTCTCGCTGGGCGATCTGCCGAGCGGCGCGGTCGAGGAAGTGCCCCAGCATGAGCTCGTCGCGTTCAGGAAGGCGCTGAAATGATATGCGGATAATCGCGGGCGACTGGCGCGGACGGGTGTTGCGCGCGCCCGTCGGACAGGCAACCAGGCCGACCAGCGACCGCACGCGCGAGGCGCTGTTCTCGATGCTCGCGAGCCGGCTGGGCGGTTTCGACGATCTGCGCGTGGCCGATCTGTTCGCGGGAACCGGCGCACTGGGCTTCGAAGCCCTGTCGCGCGGCGCCGCGCGCTGCACCTTCGTCGAGCAGGACCGCACCGCGCTGACGACGCTGCGCGCCAATGCCGATGCGCTGAAAGCCGGCGATCGCGCGGACATCCGCGCGCAATCGGCGCTGTCGCCGCTTGCCGGCCCCTTCGATCTCGTCATGCTCGATCCGCCCTATGAGACCGGGCTGGGCCAGCAGGCGCTGGCGGCGCTTGCCGAGCGCGGCGCGATCGCGCCAGGTACCTGGGCCAGCCTGGAGACCGGCGCGCGCGAAACCGTCGAAATCCCCGGATTCTCGATCGCGGTCGAACGCGTCCACGGCAAGGCGAAGCTGACGCTGCTGACGATGGATTGACGCGTCGCCGGTTGGAGCGAGGGGAGTGATGACGAACGGCGATCGCCGGATGAGCGCGGGCGACTGGATCATCCTGCTGGTGCTCACGATCCTGTGGGGCGGCGCCTTCATCTTCATAGAGATCGCGTTGCGCGGATTTCCGCCGATGACGCTGGTGTTCGTGCGCCTGACGCTCGCCACTGCCCTGCTATGGGGATATCTGCGCCTGCTCGGGCGGCGCGTGCCCGGCGGCGTCGCTATGTGGCGCGACTATTTCATCCTCGGCTTCCTCAATCTCGCCTTCCCCTTCATCCTCGTCACCTGGGGAATGACCGAGATTTCGGCCGGCCTGGCGTCGATCCTCAACGCCACCACGCCATTATGGGGCGTGCTCGTCGCCCATCTCCTCACCCATGACGAAAAGGCGACGCCGGCGAAGCTGATCGGCATCGGCTTCGGCGTCGTCGGTGTGGCCGTGATGATGGGCGCCGACGCGCTGGACGGAGTGGGCGCGAATCTTCTGGCGCAGATCGCCTGCCTGGTCGCATCGCTGTCCTACGCGCTCGCCGTCATCCATGGTCGTCGTTTCGCGGACCGCGGCGTCGCGCCGATCGAGGTGGCGACGGGCCACCTCGCCGCCGCCGCGCTGCTCATGCTTCCGCTCGCGATCGTCTTCGATCGCCCCTGGACGCTGCCGATACCGGGGGTGGACGCCCTTTTCGGCATGGTCTGCCTCGTCATATTGTCGACCGCGATCGCCTATATGCTCTATTTCAGGCTGCTCGCATCGGCGGGCGCGACCAATTCGCTGCTGGTCACCTTCCTGATCCCGGTCTTCACCGTCATGCTCGCCGCGCTCGTGCTCGACGAGACGACAACGGCACGTCAATGGGCGGGAATGGCGCTGATCGCCCTTGGCCTGGTGGCGATCGACGGCCGGCTCAGTCGCGGGCGCGCAGCACCAGCAGCGCCACCAGGCTGATCGTCGAGGCCCCGGCCAGATACAGGCCGACCCAGAGCAACCCGCCATATTCGGACAATGCCTGCGCGGCGACCGGCGTGAGACCGCCGCCGACGATGCCCGCCACGTTGAAGGCCAGCGACACCCCTGTGTAGCGCACGCGCGCCGGGAACAGGCCGGGCAACCAGGCGCCGAGCGGGCCATAGACGAAGCCCATGACGAGCAACGCGACGCTGAGCCCGATGAAGATGATGACCAGCGATCCGGATTCGAGCGCGGGCGCGAGCAGCAGGCCGGTGATGATCGCCGCGACCGTGCCGTAGATCAGCACGCGGCCGGCGCCGATCCGATCGGACCACCAGCCGGCAAGGCAGATGCCGAGCCCCATGAACAGGATCGCGCCGATCTGCATCGACAGGAAAACCTGCCGATCGATACCAAGCGTCTTCGTCGCATAACCAAGTGCGAAGGCGGTGGAGAGATAATAGACCGCGAAACAGGCGATCACGCCGAAGGTGCTGCCCAGCGTCACCTTCCAGTGGTCGCGCAGCAGCTCGCCCAAGGGCACGGCGGGCGGCGGGCCTTCCTCCAGCACCGCCGAGAAGGCCGGCGTCTCGGTGATCTTCAGCCGCACCCACAGCCCCAGCCCGACCAGCACGATGCTGAGCAGGAACGGTATGCGCCACCCCCAGGCCAGGAACTGATCGGTCGTCATCATCGCGCCCAGGATCAGGAACAGGCTGTTGGCGGCGATGAATCCCACCGGCGCGCCCAGCTGCGGCACCATGCCATAGCGCCCGCGCCAGCCCGGCGGCGCATTCTCGACGGCGAGCAGCGCCGCCCCGCCCCATTCTCCGCCCAGTCCGAAGCCCTGGCCGAAGCGCAGGATGTTAAGCATGATCGGCGCCCATATGCCCGCCGTCGCATAGGTCGGCAGGAAGGCGATCAGCAGTGTCGATCCGCCCATCAGCATCAATGAGGCGACGAGCGTCGATTTTCGGCCGATACGATCGCCATAATGACCGAACACCCAGGCGCCGACAGGCCGCGCGATGAACGCGGTGCCCAGGCTGGCATAGGAAAGCAGCATCTCCATGCCCGGATCGCTTGACGGGAAGAAGAGCTGGCCGAACACCAGCGCCGCCGCGGTCGCATAGATGTAGAAATCGTAGAATTCGACCGATGTGCCCACCAGGCTCGCAAACAGGATGCGGCGGTTGGACGGTGCGGATACGCTCTGTGTGGTCATGGCCCTCTCCCCGAAGGGGCCATAGCCGCATCTCCGCCGGCAGCGAAAGCGGGAATCAATCCGCCGGCGGAACCGGGTGCTCCGTACCCCGCGCCGTCAGCGAGGCGCCGACCGAAGCCGCCACGATCGCGCCGATCGCGAGCCATTGCGGCAGGGCGAGCCGTTCGCCCAGCAGGATCAGGCCGGACATCGCGCCGATCGCCGGCTCGATGCTCATCAGCGTGCCGAACAACCCGGTGGGCATGCGCGTCAGCGCCATCATCTCCAGCGTATAAGGCAAGGCCGTCGACAGGACGGCGACGCCCAGCGCCATCGGCAGCACCGCGGGATTGAGCAATGCGGAACCGGCGTCCGCCACGCCCACCGGCACCACAATCACCGCCGCGATGATGGTGCCCCAGGCGACGCTTCCGGCGCCGAGATCGCCGCCCGCCTTCTTCCCGAACAGGATATAGCCGGCCCAGAAGGCGCCGGCCGCCAGCGCGAAGGCGGCCCCCACCGGATCGACATCGCTGATCCCCGTTCCGATCGGCAGCAGCAGCAGCAGGCCGGCGGCCGCGAGCGCCACCCAGAGGAAATCGATGGGCCGGCGCGATCCGAACAGCGCCACCGCCAGCGGCCCGACGAACTCCAGCGCCACCGCGACACCGATCGGCACGGTGCGCAGCGACATGTAGAAAAGCAGGTTCATGCAGCCCAGCGCGGTGCCGTACAGCAGCAATGCCCTACGCTCGCCGATGCGCGGCATGCTGCGCCAGGGCCGCATCGCGACGATCAGGATCACGGCGCCCAGGCCAAGCCGCAGCGCGCTCGCGCCGGGCGCGCCGACCAGCGGGAACATGTGCTTGGCGATCGAGGCGCCCGTCTGGATCGACGCCATCGCGATGACCAGCAACAGGATCGGATACGCGAGACCGCGCCCGCCCGCTCCGGTCATGCTTCCGGCCATGACTTGCCCCTTCGAAAATTGTGCAGCATAATGCACAAACCAGTATGAGCAATATATTGCACAGTCAACCCCGCCCGCCCCTTCTCGCGCATGTCGCGAGCAATCTGCGCCGCTATCGTGGCGCGCGCGCAATGAGCCAGGACGCGCTGGCAACCGCATCTTCGGTCAGCCGCCGGATGATCGCGGCGATCGAGGCCGGAGACGCCAATGTCAGCCTGGCGACGCTCGACCGGCTTGCGGAGGCGCTCGACGTCCGTTTCTCCGATCTTGTCCAGGGCCCCGCCGGCGCCAATCCCGAACGGATCGAGGCGCTGGCCTGGGCCGGCGACGATCCGGCGAGCCAGGGAACATTGCTGTCGAGCTTCACGGCCGCAAACGAGGTCGAGGTCTGGCGCTGGTCGCTCGGCGCGGGCCAGAGCTATCTGCCCGTCATTCACGGCCCGGCCTGGACCGAGACGGTGTGCGTGACGCAAGGCACACTGATCATCCATTTCATCGACGGCCCATTGACCATCGGCACCGGCGATTTCCATGCCTATCGCTGCGACGACACCACCCGTCGGTACGAGAATCCCGGCCCGGAGGCCGTACACTTCTTCCGCACGATCGCGCATTGATCCGCACTTCGGCGATGCCGCGATCGATCGCTTCGCTGAATCTGGCGGCATTCGAACGCTTTGTCGCTGGATAAATGGAGAAATTTCGCAACTAAGGACTCGGCGCGAAGGCAAACCGCCTTTATGGGGGTGGGAGTTCGGACTTGAGTGGGGAGCGGTCCGGGTCGTCGCGGTGGGGACCGAAAGCGACAGCGCCCGGATCGGTATCGGTATGAGCGAACATGAAAGCATAGCGAGGCGGATCGCCCGATGGGTCGGCGCCTCCGGTGAGAATGAAGAGGACGGGCAGCACGCCCAGGACGGATCGTTCGCGCGCATCAGCGAGCAACGGCGCCGGCTGTTCGACGAGATCGGCGATTTCCTGTTCGCGCACGATCTGGATCTGACGCCGCTCAATTTCAGCCTTGCGAGCGATTATCTGACCGGCAACAATCACCGGATCGCGACAGCGGTCGCGGCCCGGCTCGGTGCGGCCGGCACGATCACCGACAGCTGGGCCGAAGCGCTGGTCGCCGCCGAGCAGAATACCGAACTGACGGCGGATGCGCTCCGCGCGATGATCGAGCGCGTCGAGGCCAATCTGGGAGACGCCGCGACGGTCATCGACCGTTCGCACATGTCGGCCAAGGATTACGGCAAGGCCCTGGCCGGCGCCGCCGAGGATCTGAGCGAGGACGGCGGCAATTCCGGCGTATTCCTGAAACTGCTCAACCTTACCGAGTCGATGATCAAGGAAACCCGCGACATCGAGAAGGATCTGCGCGATCAGCAGAAACAGGTTCAGTTGCTCGAAAAAAGCCTGGCGAGCGCCCGCCACGCCGCCGAACACGACCATCTGACCGGCCTGCCCAATCGCCGGGCCTTCGAGGCGCGGCTGACCGAGCAATCCAATGCCGCGCGCGCCGACGGCAAACCACTCACCATAGCCTTTTGCGACATCGATCATTTCAAGGCGGTCAACGATACGCACGGTCATGAAACCGGCGATCGCGTACTGAAACTGGTTGCCGACATCCTTGCGGGCATCTCGGGCGAAGCCTGTCATGTCGCCCGCCATGGCGGTGAGGAATTCGTGATGCTGTTCCGCGACATGAATTGCGATCAGGCCTTCGACATCGTCGACGAGACGCGCGCGAGCCTGGCGCAACGCAGCCTGGTCAATCGCGATACGGGCAAGCGGCTGCCGACAGTGACCTTCTCGGCCGGAATCGCCGATGTACTGCTGCACGAAGATCCGCGCGCCGCGCTCAAGGCCGCCGACCAGGCGCTGTATCTCGCCAAGAAATACGGCCGAAATCAGGTGAGGGTCGCGGAAGACCAGCAATAGTTTTTGCGCCGGATCATGCCGCAGGGCGCTTGCCCCGGCCGCCCATGTTCCCTAACTGTTCGCCGGTGACCGTTCCCGCACCCTCCCCCGACGAACCGCCCTATCTGCGCGGACTGAATGCCCCGCAGCGCGAAGCTGTGCTGACCACCGAAGGCCCGGTGCTCGTCCTGGCCGGCGCCGGCACCGGCAAGACAGCGGCGCTCACCGCGCGGCTCGCGCATCTGCTCTACACGCGCAAGGCCTGGCCGTCGGAGATCCTGTCGGTCACCTTCACCAACAAGGCGGCGCGCGAGATGAAGGAGCGCGTCGGCCGACTGGTGGGCGACGTGGTGGAGGGCATGCCCTGGCTCGGCACTTTCCATGCGATCGGCGCGAAGATGCTGCGTCGCCATGCCGAGCTGGTCGGCCTGCAATCCAATTTCACCATTCTCGACACCGACGACCAGATCCGCCTGCTCAAGCAGCTTATCGCCGCCGCCGATCTGGACGAGAAGCGCTGGCCGGCCCGCCAGCTCGCCGGGCTGATCGACGGGTGGAAGAACAAGGGCCTCACCCCCGACATGCTCGACGCCGGCGACAGCGAACTGTTCGCCAATGGCCGCGGCCAGGAACTCTATCGCGCCTATCAGGATCGGCTGCGCGCGCTCAATGCCTGCGATTTCGGCGATCTGCTGCTCCACATGCTGACGATCCTGAAAGCGCATCGCGACGTGCTGGAACAGTATCAGCAGCGCTTCAAATATATCATGGTGGACGAATATCAGGACACCAATTCGAGCCAGTATCTGTGGCTGCGCCTGCTCGCCCAGGCCAGCAAGAATATCTGCTGCGTCGGCGACGACGATCAATCGATCTATTCGTGGCGCGGCGCGCAGGTGGAGAATATCCTGAAGTTCGAACGGGATTTCCCCGGCGCGGCGGTGATCCGGCTGGAACAGAATTACCGATCGACCTCACACATCCTGGCGGCGGCATCGGGCGTGATCGCCAACAATGCCGGGCGTCTGGGCAAGACGCTTTTCACCGACGCCGGCAGCGGCGAGAAGGTGGAAGTGATCGGCATATGGGACGGCCCGGAGGAAGCCCGGCGCGTCGGCGACGAGATCGAGGCGCATGTGCGCGGAGGCGGATCGCTCGACGACACCGCCATCCTCGTCCGCGCGCAACACCAGACGCGCGAGTTCGAAGACCGGTTCATCGCGATCGGCCTCAATTACCGCATCGTCGGCGGCTTCCGCTTCTATGAGCGGCAGGAAATCCGCGACGCGCTCGCCTATCTCCGCATCGTCCACCAGCCCGCCGACGACCTCGCCTTCGAACGCATCGTCAACGTGCCCAAGCGCGGCCTGGGCGACAAGGCGCTGGCGAAGCTGCACATGCTGGCGCGCGCGCAGGGCATCCCGCTGACGCTCGCCGCCGCGCGCATCCTCGACACCGACGAGATCACGCCGCAGGCACGCCGCGCGCTCGGCAATTTCATCGGCGACGTCGCGCGCTGGCGCGACATGGCGAACACGCTGCCCCACCCTGAACTGGCGCGCCAGATCCTCGACGAGAGCGGCTATACCGCGATGTGGCAGGCCGAACGGTCGGTCGAGGCGTCGGGCCGGCTGGAGAACCTCAACGAACTCGTCCGCGCCATGGAGGAATATGAGACGCTGGGCGCGTTCCTCGAACATGTCAGCCTGGTGATGGACAACGACGCCACCGCCGAGGATCCCAAGGTGACGGTGATGACGATCCATGCCGCCAAGGGGCTGGAATTCGACACCGTCTTCCTGGTCGGCTGGGAGGAAGGCGTCTTCCCCTCGCAGCGCGCGCTCGACGAAGGCGGGCTCGCCAGCCTGGAGGAGGAGCGCCGGCTCGCCTATGTCGCGATCACGCGCGCACGCCGCCGCGCGGTGATCATGCACGCCGCCAACCGCCGCATCTACGGGCAATGGACGAGCAGCATCCCCAGCCGCTTCATCGGCGAACTGCCCGGTGAGCATATCGTCGAGCAGAACAGCATGTCGGGCGGCGAAAGCCTGTGGCGCGCCAACTGGTCCGAGCGCGCCGATCCCTTCGCCTCGATCGCGCGGGGCACGGGCCGCGGCCCCGGCTGGCAACGCGCAGCGACGGCCGGCAGCTTCTCCGCGTCGCCCAAGCGCGTGACCGAGGCACGCGCCAGCGCGGTCAGCCTGGGCAACAAGGGGCGCAGCGACATCAGCCTGGGCATGCGCGTATTCCACCAGAAATTCGGCTATGGCACCGTCGCGGAGATCGAAGGCAACAAGCTGGAGATCGATTTCGAGCAGGCCGGCCGCAAGCGCGTGATGGACAGCTTCGTCACGATCGACTGAGCAAGCTCAACTGAAGAGAACCGCGCCGATACTGGCGGCGACAAGGCTTTCGATCATCGCCAGCGACGCTTGCCACAGACCCTGCCAGCGCGAAACGCGCAGATGCTTGGAAAACCAGTCGATCTGGAGGCTGCCATACCAGAGCAGGGTCGCGACGATCATCGCCACGCCGATCGGCGGCGCCCACACCCAGTGAAGCTGAACCAGGATCGCGGCGATACCGAGCACCAGCGCGAAGGGCGCCGCGATATAGCATTGACTGTAAAAGGGCGGCCGCAGCGTCGCACGCTCCAGCCCGATACGCTGCCCGCGCACCAGACGCGTCGCCATGATCAGCGGAAACAGGCCGAAGATCACGACGCGGAGCAGCACCAGATTGGTATCGCTGTCGATGAGCCCGGCCAGACCGACCTTGTCCCGCACGATGCTGTTTTCGCCGACCACCGCCAGTTCGATCGCATGGCCGAGCACCAGCGTGAGCAGCAGGAACAGGGGCGGGCTCAAAGTATCGGTATATTGCCGGTCCTCTGAGTCGCCGAGTTCGGTATCGGCATAGTCCATCATCCTGCGCGGATGCCGCAGCGCCCGCCACAAAGTGACCGGATAGAAGACCAGCCACGACATCACCTCGTAGAGCAGTTCGTCGAGCGATCGCAGCAAAGTGAAGAAATTCATCGCGTCTTGTCGCCTTCACGCCTTCGCACGACCTGAACAGCCGTTCGAACCCATCGCCGTTTACCAGTTAACATTTCGAAGAGCGGTCGTCCCGTCCCGGCACAGCGGAAATCCGCCCCTTCTTCTCACCCGCCATTTGAGTAAACAAATTGTAAATGGGCTTCTGGAGATCGGCGGTGGCAAGCAAGGTGAAGAGCGCGATCGGCGCGGGCGTGAAGACCTTCCTGGCGGTCTGCCTGCTCGGCGGCGCCGTCGCCGCCAGCGGATTGCCGACCAGGATGCTTCCCGCCATGTCCCCGAAGCCAGCGCCGGCAAAGGCCGAAACCCCGGCAAAGCCGACAATCACGCCGAAGGCGGAGATCAAGCCGATCGCGGCGGCTGCCCCGGTCGAGCATGCCGAGCCCGATCATTATGCCATCAAATCGGCGCTCCAGATCGACGGCCCCCTGAAGCACGGCGACTATGTCTGGAACGACGAGGGCGTGCCGCAAGGGCCGATCCTGATCACTGTCGATCTGACCGCGCAGACGCTCTCGGTCTTCCGCGACGGCTATGAGATCGGCGTCGCCGTTATCCTCTACGGCGCCACCGACAAGCCCAGCCCGCTCGGCACCTTCCCGATCACGCAGAAGAAGAAGCATCATATCTCCAACCTCTACAATGCGCCGATGCCCTATATGCTGCGCCTGACCAATGACGGCGTCGCGATCCATGGCAGCGACGTGAAATGGGGGTCTGCCACTCATGGCTGCATCGGCGTGCCGACCGAATTCGCCAAGCTGCTGTTCGATCAGGTGAAGCTGGGCGACCGCGTGATCGTGACCGACGGACAGATGCTGCAGGTGGGTGCGAAACTGCCCGCGGCCTGACCCGGAAGAACCGGTCTTTCGCGTCGCCGACGATGCGCCCGGGGCAAGCGCATTTTCCGTTGTGACAATTGCGTGACACTTACGCTACAGGCTTATGACAGAAGACCTTGATCGTTTCGGGCCGGACCGGTCCGAAATGCGAATCGGGGCCTCAACCCTATGAAAAGAGCCTGATCATCCGGCAGATCGCCGCCCTTCCCTATTCGACCGACGAAACCGGTGCGATGCGCATCCTGCTGATCACATCGCGGGATACGCGGCGCTGGGTGATTCCCAAGGGCAATCGGATCAAGGGGCTTGCCGCGCATCGCGCCGCGGAGGTGGAGGCATTCGAGGAAGCCGGCATCGCCGGCGTCGCCTGCCCCGCGCCGCTCGGTCGTTATCGCTATCGCAAGAATCGGCGCGATGGCTCCGCGAAGACCGCGACGGTCGAGGTGTTTCCGCTCGCCGTCACCGAACAATCGAGCCATTGGCCGGAGCGCGACGAGCGCGAAACGCGCTGGTTCTCCGTCACCGAAGCCGCCGAGGCGGTGGACGAAATCGATCTCAAGGCGATCATCGCGGCCTTCAGGGAGCCGCCACCGGCCCCCGGGCCGTTCTATCGCGCAATATTATGGCTCCGCGAACAGGGAGCGGAAAGGATACCCATGCTGCGCTGGTTCCAGGCGTTGATGCCCAAACAGGGCCGTTTCTTCGAACAGTTCGAGGATCATGCCGCGACGCTCGTCGCGGGCGCCGATGCGCTCGCCAAGCTGCTGAAGGGTGGCCCGGACATGGCGATCCATTGCCAGGAGATCATCGATCGCGAGCATGAGGCGGACGACATCATCCGCGACGTGCTGCAGGATGTACGCCGCACCTTCGTCACCCCCTTCGATCGCAGCGCGATCACCGATCTGATCGGCGTGATGGACGACGCCATCGACCAGATGAACCAGACCGCCAAGGCGATCCAGCTCTACGAAGTCACCGAATTCCCGCCGCAGATGCAGGATATGAGCGCGATCATCGTCGAAGCGGCGCGGATCACGGCCGAGGCGATGCCGCTGCTGCGCTCGCTCAACATCAACGCGCCACGCCTGCACGACCTGACCGAACGGCTGGTCAAGCTGGAGGGCCATGCCGACGAGATCCACGAAGCGGGCCTCAAGGCGCTGTTCAAGGCCGGCAGGAAGGGCGACACCATGGCCTTTATCGTCGGGCGCGAACTCTATAGTCATCTGGAGAAGGTCACCGACCGGTTCGAAGACGTCGCGAACGAGATCCAGGGTCTCGTGATCGATCACGCCTGAGCCGCACGCCACACCATGGACGCCGCACAAATCGCCTTTCCCCTGCTGATCGCGCTGATCGGCGTCGCACTGGCATTCGATTTCCTCAACGGGCTGCACGACGCCGCCAATTCGATCGCGACGATCGTCTCGACGCGCGTGCTGCGCCCGCAATATGCGGTCGCCTGGGCCGCCTTCTTCAACTTCATCGCCTTTCTGTTCTTCGGGCTGCATGTCGCCGAAACCGTCGGCAAGGGCATCGTCGAAGCCAATATCATCGATGCACAGGTGATCTTCGGCGCGCTGATGGGCGCGATCAGCTGGAATCTGATCACTTGGGCACTCGGCATCCCGTCGAGCAGCAGCCATGCGCTGATCGGCGGCCTGCTGGGCGCTGGCACCGCGAAGGCCGGGCTGAGCGCGGTGGTGTGGAGCGGCGTGTTCAAGACGAGTGCCGCGATCGTGATGTCGCCCGCCGTCGGCCTGATCCTGGCGCTGCTGCTCGTGCTCATCATCTCCTGGCTGTTCGCGCGCTTCACCCCGCTCGCCGCCGATCGCTGGTTCCGCAAGATGCAACTCGTCTCCGCCTCGCTCTATTCGCTCGGCCATGGCGGCAATGATGCGCAGAAGACGATGGGGATCATCGCGGTGCTGCTCTATTCGCAGGGCATGTTGCAGGGCGATTTCCATGTACCCTTCTGGGTGGTGATCTCGTGCCAGGCCGCGATGGGGCTCGGCACGCTGTTCGGCGGCTGGAAGATCGTCCACACTATGGGATCGAAGATCACGCGGCTGACGCCGGCCCAGGGCTTCTGCGCGGAAACAGGCGGCGCGATCACCCTTTTCGCCGCCACCCATTTCGGCATTCCGGTTTCGACGACGCACACCATCACCGGTGCGATCGTCGGCGTCGGCGCATCTCGCCGGCTGTCGGCGGTGCGCTGGAACATCGCATCGAGCATCGTCGTCGCCTGGGTGGTAACCCTGCCCGCCGCCGCCGCGATCGGCGCTCTGTTCTACTGGTTGACGGGCTTCTTCGCCTGAACGGAACCGCCCGCCCATACGGCTCGTTCGCGCTCCATCCTCGAGAATGGAGCGTATCATGCCGAATCCGCAGGAACTCGAAGCCCGTTTCTGGAAGGCGTTGAAATCCGATCGCACGATGATGCTCGGATTGGACGGCATTGCCGACGGCCACGCGCAGCCGATGACCGGGCTGACCGAAACCGATGCCGGACGCGGCCCGATCTGGTTCTTCACCACCAGGGACAACGCGCTGGTCCGCGAGATGCGGCTGGGCCATCGCGCGATCGCACATTTCACCTCCAAGGGCCACGACCTGTTCGCGACACTGCACGGCGATCTCCTGATCGAGAGCGATCGCGGGATGATCGACAGGCTGTGGAACCGCTGGGTGGCCGCATGGTTTCCCGGAGGCAAGGATGACCCCCGGCTCGAGCTGATCCGGCTCGATCCCGAACGCGCACAGATCTGGCTCGACGAAAACAGCCTGTTCGCGGGCGCGAAAATGATGCTCGGTCTGGGCGACCCCAAACAGGATTACAAGGACAAGGTGGCAGAGATTACGCTGGGCTGACGCCAAGCTTTCCTGGCTTTGCCCGGAGCCTGATTCACGCCTCCGCCGGAATCGCAAAGCGCTTCCAACCGAGGCGATCAGGCGTACCTGCCCGGAGCCTGATTCACGCCTCCGCCGGAATCGCAAAGCGCTTCCAACCGAGGCGATCAGGCGTACCTGCCCGGAGCCTGATTCACGCCTCCGTCGGAATCGCAAAGCGCTTCCAACCGAGACGATCAGGCGTACCTGCCCGGAGCCTGATTCACGCCTCCGTCGGAATCGCAAAGCGCTTCCAACCGAGGCGATCAGGCTCTAGGAGGCGAGCGTGGAGAAACCCGCGCATCCCTTCGCATTCCGCGATTTCCGCGCCTATTTCTTGGCGCGGCTGACCTCAACGCTGGCCCAGATGGCGATGGTCATCGTCATCGGCTGGCAGGTCTACGACCTTTCGCGCAGCCAGTTGGGCATGACCACCAAGGAGGCCGCGCTCCAGCTCGGCCTGATCGGCGTCGCCCAGTTCCTGCCGCTGCTGATCCTGACCCCCGTGGTCGGCTGGGTCGCAGACAAGGTGGACCGGCGCTGGATCGCGCGGCTCTCGGTGGCGCTGGAGGCAGGCTGCGCGATCGCGCTCGGCTGGTTAAGCTGGTCCGATACGATCGGCCTGCCAGCGCTGTTCGGCGTCGCCGCGCTGCTGGGCGTCGCGCGCGCCTTCGCCAGCCCCGCATTGCAGGCTCTGGCTCCCAATTTGATTCCCCTCGCCTCCCTGCCCGCCGCGATCGCCATGAGTTCGCTCGCCTGGCAGTCGGGATCGGTCTTCGGTCCCGCCCTAGGCGGCTATCTCTATGCCGGGCATCACGCCCTGCCCTATGCGGTATGCGCCGCGCTGTTCGTGACCGCCTTCACCGCACTGATGACGATCCGGCCGATCCGACGCAGCACGATCACGGGCGATGCACGCCCCTGGCAGCAGATGCTCGACGGCTTGCGCTATGTGCGGCGCAATCGGCTGGTGTTCGGTGCCATCTCGCTCGATCTCTTCGCCGTGCTGCTCGGCGGCGCGACCGCGATGTTGCCGGTCTATGCGCGCGACATCTTGCATGTCGGCGCCGAAGGGCTCGGCCATCTGCGGGCCGCCCCGGCACTGGGCGCGGTTTTCGTTGCGCTCTGGTTCGCCTGGCGTCCGCTGCGCCAGGATGTGGGTACGAAATTGCTGATCGGCGTCGCCATATTCGGCGCGGCGACGATCGGTTTCGGTATCTCGCGCAACATGGCGTTGTCGCTCGCGATGCTCGTCCTGCTCGGCGCCGCGGACATGCTGTCGGTCTATGTGCGACAGTCGCTGATCCAGATCTACACGCCCGACGACATGCGCGGGCGCGTCGGTGCGGTCTCGACCCTGTTCATTTCCGGCTCCAACGAACTGGGCGAGGCCGAGTCCGGATTCCTTGCCGCACTGATCGGGCCCGTCGCGGCGGTTGTCGCCGGCGGAATCGGTGCCATATTGGTGGCAGGGCTCTGGGCGCGCTGGTTTCCCGAACTGCGCGCCGCGCGGACCTTTGCCCCGCCAAAAACTCTCGAGGACATACCCCTGAAGGAGACTGCGACATGAAGGCCGCATCGATACTCGACACGATCGGAAACACCCCGCACATCCGCGTGAACCGCCTGTTCGGCGACGCGGAAGTGTGGATCAAGTCGGAGCGCGCCAATCCCGGCGGCTCGATCAAGGACCGCATCGCGCTGGCGATGATCGAGGCGGCCGAAGCGTCAGGCGACCTGACCCCCGGCGGCACCATCGTCGAACCGACATCGGGCAATACCGGCGTCGGCCTGGCGATGGTCGCGGCGGTCAAGGGTTACAAGCTGATCCTGGTCATGCCCGAAAGCATGTCGCTGGAACGCCGCCGCCTGATGCTCGCCTATGGCGCCACCTTCGACCTCACCCCCAAGGAAAAGGGCATGAAGGGCGCGATCGAGCGCGCGATGGAACTGGTCGATCAGACGCCCGGCGCATGGATGCCGCAGCAGTTCGAGAATCCGGCCAATATCGACGTGCATGTCCGCACCACGGCGCGAGAGATCCTGCGCGACTTCGCCGATACGCCGATCGACGTGCTCGTCACCGGCGTCGGCACCGGCGGCCATATCACCGGCTGCGCCGAGGAACTGAAGCGCCACTGGCCCTCGCTCAAGGTCTATGCGGTCGAACCGACGCTTTCGCCCGTCATCTCGGGCGGTCAGCCCGGCCCGCACCCGATCCAGGGCATCGGCGCGGGTTTCATTCCCGCCAATCTCCACACCCAGGCGATCGACGGCGTGATCCAGGTCGATCCGGCCGACGCCAAGGAGATGGCGCGCCGCGCCGCGCGTGACGAGGGCATGCTGGTCGGCATCTCCTCGGGCGCGACGCTTGCCGCCATCGCGCAGAAGCTGGGGGAACTTCCTGCCGGAAGCCGCGTTCTGGGCTTCAATTACGACACCGGCGAGCGTTACCTCTCGGTGCCGGATTTCCTGCCCGAAAGCTGAGGCGGAAGGCGAAGCCCCATATTGATGCAGACAGCCATCGCTGACGCCCCGAAGCCCGTGGCGCCACCGGCCGATATTCTCGGCCGGGCGATGCTGCTCGTCATGTCACTGGGCCTGCTGGCGGCCGCCTGGGTGGTGGCACGGACCGATCCGGTCTTGCCGCCCCAGACGGTCGCCCAGGGACGACCACCAACGCCACCACCGGCCGTCGAGCCGCTCGAACTGAAGGCGGTGGCGCCGCAGGACGCGGTCGCGATCAACGCCGCCGTCCCCTTCTCCACCGCGCCCAATCCGGCGGCACGTCCGTTTTTCCTGGCGTCGTCCTCTCCGGATTATGCGCGTTCGGCCGACTGCCTTGCCGCGGTCGGCCTGTACGAAGCGGGATCGGGCGACGCCGATGGGCAGCGCGCGGTGATTCAGGTGGTGCTCAACCGGCTGCGCCATCCCGCATTCCCCAAGACGATCTGCGGCGTGGTGTTCCAGGGATCGGAGCGCAGCACCGGCTGCCAGTTCACCTTCACCTGCGACGGCGCGATGCGCCGCATTCCCTCCGCCGACGCCTGGGGCCGCGCCCGCGCGGTCGCCGAACAGATGCTCGGCGGCCATGTCTATACGGCGGTCGGCAACGCCACCCATTATCATACCGACTGGGTGGTCCCGTACTGGAGTGCGAGCCTCGACAAGGTGACGGCGGTCGGCACGCATCTGTTCTTCCGCTGGGCGGGCTGGTGGGGCACGCCCCCGGCGTTCCGCAACCATTATGCGGGCGGGGAACCCGCGATCGCCAAGCTCGCCGGCCTGTCGGAAGCGCATCGCGGCAATGCGGTGCAGATGGCGGACGGCACCGCCACCCCCGTCGAGATGACCGCCAATCCGGTGCTGCTGGCGCGATACGACAAGACGATCGTGCGCGACGGCGACAGCTTCATCGTGCCCTTCGGCCGCAACGCCTCTCCCGACAGTTTTCCCAGCCTCGCGCTGGCGGCGTGCGGCACGCTCGACCATTGCAAGGTGATGGGTTGGGCCGAGATCGCGGAAACGCCGCGCAGCTTCCCGATCGATCCCGCCGCGCTGGCGGGCATGTCGTTCAGCTATCTGCGCAACCGCAAGACCGGCTTCGAAAAGGCGCTGTGGAACTGTGACGAGTTCGACCGGGCCGACAAGCGCGATTGCATGAAGCCGCGCACGATCGCCGCACAGGAAACGCGCGCGCCGCGCGCCGGCAAGGAGCGCGTCAGCCTTCAGGATCTGCGCACCGCGCTGCTCAAGCCTACGCCAGAACCGGATGCGCCCGTCGCCATGCCGCCGCGCCCCAAGGCGAAACCGATCCCGATGGCGACCGACGAGCCCTGAAGCCTCCTCGCCTCGCCCCGGATCGCGATCCGGCACGCACATCTCTATCCGGATATGATCGTTCGAGCGAGGTGGAGGTCGGCATTCCCGCCAAAACGGAGTCGTTCCTTCCATCCGTCATGCCAGCGCAGGCTGGCATCCCTCACGGGATCAAGCGCGATCTCGTTGAAGGATGCCAGCGAAGCTTACCGCAGGCGGCGTCGAAGGGCTCGCGTGACGATGAAGATGGTCCCTGGAGCGCTGGAAGCGGATAACGGCATGCTCCAGGCTTTTGTTTTGTCGCGATTTTAGCTGCGCCGGCCTGCGGCTCAAGTCGTTCGATGATTCCATCGAACGACAAATCGCTCTAGTGGCCCAGCGACTTGACGATTTCCTCGACCATCTTCTTGGCGTCGGCGAGGAGCATCATCGTGTTGTCCATGTAGAAGACGTCGTTGTCGACGCCGGCATAGCCGACACCGCCCATCGAACGCTTCACGAACAGCACGGTCTTGGCCTTTTCGACGTCGAGCACGGGCATGCCATAGATCGGCGAGGTCTTGTCGGTCTTCGCCGCCGGGTTGGTCACGTCGTTGGCGCCGATCACGAAGGCGACGTCGGTCTGCGCGAATTCGGAGTTGATGTCCTCCAGTTCGAACACCTCGTCATAAGGCACGTTCGCCTCGGCCAGCAGCACGTTCATATGGCCGGGCATGCGGCCGGCGACCGGGTGGATCGCATATTTCACGCGCACGCCCTGCGCCTTGAGCAGGTCGCCCATCTCGCGCAGCGCGTGCTGCGCCTGCGCGACCGCCATGCCGTAACCGGGCACGATGATCACCTGTTCGGCCTGGCCCATCAGGAAAGCGGCATCCTCGGCGGAGCCGCGCTTCCACGGGCGGTCCACCTTGGCGGCGCCGCCCGATGCCTCGGGCGCGGCGCCGAAACCGCCCGCGATCACCGAGATGAAACTGCGGTTCATCGCCTTGCACATGATGTAGCTGAGGATCGCGCCCGACGAGCCCACCAGCGCGCCGGTGATGATCATCGCGCTGTTGCCCAGCGTGAAGCCCATCGCGGCGGCGGCCCAGCCCGAATAGCTGTTGAGCATCGAGACCACGACCGGCATGTCCGCGCCGCCGATCGGGATGATCAGCAGGAAGCCGATCAGGAAGCTGAGCGCGGTCACCGTCCAGAACACCCAGGGGCTCTGGTCGGTCACGAAATAGGCGATCAGGCCCAGGATCGCGGCCAGCGTACCCAGATTGATGACGTGGCGGCCGGGCAGCATGATCGGCGCGCCCGACATGTTGCCGTTCAGCTTCAGGAAGGCGATGACCGATCCGGAGAAGGTGATCGCACCGATCGCGATACCCAGCCCCATCTCGATCCGGCTCACCGCGAAGATCTCACCCGCCGCGTCGACGATATGGAAGGCTTCGGGATTGAGATAGGCGGCAGCCGCGACGAGCACGGCGGCAAGGCCGACCAGCGAGTGGAAGGCGGCGACGAGCTGCGGCATATCGGTCATCGCGATCTTGCGTGCAGTGACGAAGCCGATGGCACCGCCTACCGCGATCGCGCCGAGGATCTCGGGCAGGCTGGCGATCTCGTGCGTCACCAGCGTGGTGACGACCGCCAGCGCCATGCCGAACATGCCGAAACGGTTGCCGCGGCGGCTGGAGGCCGGGCTCGAAAGCCCGCGCAGCGCCAGGATGAAGCAGACGCCCGCGATCAGATAGGCGAGCGCGACGAAGGGATTGATGGGAGCAGCCTCGTGCATCTCAGCGCTCCTTCTTCTTGTACATGGCGAGCATGCGTTCGGTGACCGCGAAACCGCCGAAGATGTTCACGCTGGCCAGCGCCACCGCGATCAGGCCGAGCCATTTCGCCGAAGGCGATCCCGCCGCGGCGCTGGCGATCAGCGCGCCGACGATGATCACCGATGAAATCGCGTTCGTCACCGCCATCAGCGGCGTGTGCAGCGCCGGCGTCACCGACCAGACCACATAATAGCCGACGAAACACGCCAGCACGAAGATCGACAGGATCGAAATGAAGTCCATAGTTCCTACCCCCGTTGGTCCCGAGCGAAGTCGAGGGACCTTGCGCAGCGTGTCTCGACTTCGCTCGACACGAACGGTCTTAGAATGACTAACCCAGCAACCTCTGGTTCACGACCGCACCATCCTTGGTCAGCCGGATCGCCTGCGTGATCTCGTCCTCGTCGGGCAGCACCGGGCGGCCCGCTTCCTTGTCCCAGAAGGCGCTCAGGAAGTTGAACAGATTGCGCGCGAACAGTGCCGAGCTATCGGCGGCGAGCCGGCTCGGCACGTTGCGGTGGCCGACGATCTTGACGCCGTGCTTCACCACGATCTCGCCCGCGACCGCACCCTCGACGTTTCCGCCCTGCTCCACCGCCAGATCGACGATCACGCTGCCCGGCTTCATCGTCGCGATCTGCGCGTCGCTGATCAGCCGCGGCGCGGGGCGCCCCGGGATCAGTGCAGTGGTGATGACGATGTCCTGCTTGGCGATATGCGCGGAGACCAGTTCGGCCTGCGCCTTCTGATATTCCGGCGACATCTCGGTCGCATAGCCGCCCGAACCTTCGCCCTCGATCCCCGCGACATTCTCGACGAAGATCGGCTTGGCGCCGAGCGACAGGATCTGTTCCTTGGTGGCGGAACGCACATCGGTCGCGGAAACCTGCGCACCCAGCCGCCGGCCGGTCGCGATCGCCTGGAGGCCGGCGACGCCGACGCCCATGACGAACAGCTTGGCCGCCGAAACCGTGCCCGCCGCCGTCATCATCATCGGAAAGGCGCGGCCATATTCGGCCGCCGCGTCAAGCACCGCCTTGTAGCCCGACAGGTTGGACTGGCTGGACAGGATGTCCATCGACTGCGCACGCGTGATGCGCGGCATGAACTCCATCGCCAGCGCCTCGACGCCGGCCTTGGCATAATCGTCGACGCGTGCGCGCTCGCCGAACGGATTGAGCCCCGCGACCAGCCATGCACCGGGCTTGACGCCCTTCAGGCTGGCGGGCGACGGCCCCTGGACGCCGAGCACAATGTCGGCATCCTTGAGCGTCTCGCCACGCGTGCCGACGCTCGCGCCCATCGCCGCATAATCGGCATCGGCGATCGACGCATCGCCGCCGGCGCCCGATTCGACCGCCAGCGTCGCTCCCAATGCGATGAATTTCTTCACCGTCTCCGGCGTCGCCGAAACACGACGTTCGCCGGCCGCGTCCTCCTTAAGGACCGCGATTTTCATGTGCGTGCGTCAGCTAGCGAGGAGATAGACGACGAGCATCACGACAAGCGCGCTCGCAACGGTTCCCCATTTGAACAGGCCAATAAAGCCGTCATAGGTCTGCTGATGTGCCTTCATGTCGCCATTGCCAGCCATGTTCAATGTTCCCCTGCCAACATTCTAGTCCGGGGTGCCTTAGCCAGCAAAGCCGGCCGCCTCAAGCCCCGCTGATCGCAACTTTGCGGGCGGATCTTCTCTTCGCATGCCATATGCCATCCCAGCGGAGCCCATGCGTCCCGAACCGGCCCGAACGCCGTGATCAAGTGATCCTTCGCGGCGACATGCGCGATCGGACGAAAAGCCGGCTGTCATCGCCCGGCTTTAAGCCTGTCTTTACCACCCCCATGGCATATCGTCCCCTTACGGGACGGATGGAGCAGAAATGACGCCGAACGGGGTACGCGTGTTGATGCTGATCGACGACGAGCCGGCACAGCGCCGGCTGGTTTCGGCGCTGGCGTCCCGCGCAGGCTGGCGCACCGTTTTCGCGGGCGATCCGGAAACCGCCATCGCGATGCTCGGCACGCAGGACGGCATGATGCTCGACGCGATCCTGCTCGATCACTGGGTGCCCGATGGCGACGCCGGCAATCTGATCGCCGAAATCCGCACGCGTCGCCCGGCGCTGCCCATATTGATGCTCACCGCCGTCACCTCGGTCTCGACCGCGGTCGAGGCGATGCGCGCGGGCGCCACCGACTTCCTCGTCAAGCCCATCGCCCCCGATCGGCTGCTGGCGGCGCTCGACGCCGCCATCGGCAGCGGCGCGTCCGCCGGCGAATTGCGCCCGCTCACCGAAAAGATCAGCCAGCCGCTCGCATTCGCCGAGATCGTCGGCTCCGCCCCCGATTTCCGCGCGGCGCTCGCCATTGCGGCCAAGGCGGCGCGCGCGCGCGTGCCCGTGCTGATCGAGGGCGAAAGCGGGGTCGGAAAGGAAGTGGTGGCCGAAGCGATCCATGCGGCGTCCCCGCGCGCGCGCAAACGGATGATCGCGGTCAATTGCGGCGCCATTCCAGGCAACCTCGTCGAGTCGGCGCTGTTCGGACATGAGCGCGGCGCCTTTACCGGCGCGTTCGAACGCCACACCGGCAAGTTCCAGGAAGCCGATGGCGGCACGTTGTTCCTCGACGAGGTCGGCGAACTGCCGCTCGACGCGCAGGTGAAACTGCTGCGCGTGCTCCAGTCCGGCGAGATTCAGCCGATCGGCGGCCGCGCCGTCGCGGATGTCGATGTGCGCGTGATCGCGGCAACCAACAAGACGCTGATCGATGAAGTGGCCGCCGGCCGCTTTCGCGAAGACCTCTATTATCGCCTCAACGTCGTCCAGGTGACGATCCCGCCCTTGCGCGAACGGCGCGAGGATATTCCGGCGCTCGCCCGTCACATGCTGACGCGCATCGCGCAGCAGCCGGGCCTGCGCAGCCTGGGCATCACCGATGAAGGCCTGGCGCTGCTGACCACCTATGACTGGCCGGGCAATGTCCGCCAGCTCCAGAACGCGCTGTTCCGGGCCGCCGTGCTGTGCGACGGCGATGCGCTGACCCGCGCCGATTTCCCCGAGATCGCGCGCCAGGCGGCCGATCCCCGCCCGCTTGCCGAACGCATGGCCGGCAATCGCCTGACCGCCGCAGCCGATGGCGCCGGCGTCGCGCTATACCGTGCCGACGGCAATCTCCGTCCGCTCGAAGAGATCGAGGCCGATGTGATCCGCCTCGCCATCGGCCATTATCGCGGCCGCATGACCGAAGTCGCCCGTCGCCTTGGGATCGGCCGCTCGACGCTCTACCGCAAGCTGGGCGAACTCGGGATCGGTGACGCGGCCTGATCCCCTTCGCCTTTATCGTACAGCCCGCGATTTTTCGTGTTTTTTGCCGAAGGTGGACGATGCAGCCGATTGACCGCCGCTGATTCGGCGTGTCAGAAAATCGGCCATGCGGGACCGGGCACTTTCATCCATCTGCTTGCTGGCGGCCATCTTCGGCCTGGCGGCCTGCGATCAGGCCACCACGCCCGGCAACAGCAATGCCGAGACCGCGCAGAAGGTAACGCCGGTCGATAGCGAACCCGTGGCGCTGGAAGGTGAGCCCGACGAGCCCGTCGGCACCTATGCCAACAGCAAATACGGCTTCTCCGTCATGATTCCGGAAGGATGGAAACAGCTGACGGCCGCCGCCAACGAGGATGGCAGCATCTTCGAGGGCAAGGCTGTGGATGCCGATCTCCGCGCCTATGGCGCGGACAATGAAGGCGATGCGGATTTCCAGCAGGCGATCGAGGCACTGCGAGACGGCACCACTGATGCCGAAGGCGCGATGATCGGCGAACGCGAATATCGCGGCGGCGCCACGGCGGAGGGCGATCGCATCCGCATCCGCCTGCTCAAGACGAGCAAGGGCGCGATGGTCAGCGCCATGGTGCGCTACCCGATATCGCGTGCCGCAACGCTCGATCCGATCGCAACGCGCGTACTGGATTCGCTCAGCGTCACGCCTTGAAAGTGCGTAGCTCGGCCGAATCGGCCGCTATCGCCAATGCCCGTCCCGTGCAGCCTGCTCGGCAGCGGCATCGAGGGGATCGCCGACCATCATCGCCTGAGCCGCAGCCAGCAGCGCCGGATTCATCGAGCCGGCTTGCCGATATTCCGGGATCGCCTGCCCCTCGCCATTCGCCATGTTGCGCAAAATCCAGCCTTGCTCGGTCCGACAGGCAAGCCCGTCGAGTTTCCCGCTGGAAAAAGTGCGGCAATAGCCACCATCGACACCCCGAAAACTGACACCGATCCTCGTAGCAGCGCTTGCGGATTGGGAGGACGCGAGTTGCGTATCGAGCGCGCGGGCCAGCGCCCCCTGAGCAACCAGCATATCGCCGGTCGTCCGGAATGGACCGGCATCGCCCATCTCCCGCCCCACGAACACCCCGATGATCAACGTCGCCGCTATCGCGGCCGCGTTCATGACCCAGCGTCTGACCGGCTGCCGCATTGGGCGGGCATCGGTGATCTCATGGACATTTGAGTCCAGCAAAGCGCGAAGCCGATCCGGGACCGGTTGGTCCGCCACGCCGGCATAGTGACCGGAAATCCGCGCGCGCAAGGCGCGGTCCGCCTCGACCTGGGCGGCAAGTGCAGGATCGTCGGCGATCGCCTGTTCGACACGGCGGCGCGTGAGTTCGTCCAGCTCACCATCGGCATAGGCCATCAGCGTTTCGCGATCGATCGTCATGCCGCTTCCCCCAGCTCGCGCATCAGCGCCTCACGACCGCGTACCAGCCGCGACGTCAGCGTGCCCATCGGTATGTCGAGGATCTCGGCCGCCTCGCGATAGGCGAAGCCCTCGACCAGCACCAGCGCGATGGCTTCGCGCTGTTCGGGCGGCAACCGGTCCATGGCACGGCCGACATCGGTAACCTCTAGCGCCATCTCGATGCGGCGATCGCCATCATCTCCCACCGTCGCCCCCGCTTCCTCGGGCGCGAAGGTCCGATCGCGGCGGCCGCGCATCCTCACCTCATCGATCCACAGATTGCGCATGATCCGAAACATCCAGCTATCCAGTCGCGTACCCGGCTGCCACTGGTCGCGCGACTTCAGCGCGCGTTCCACCGCCATCTGGCACAGATCGTCACCATCGGTCGCGTCGCGCGACAGGCTCAGGGCGAAGCGCCGCAGCCGCGGCAGCAGCGCGAGCAGGTCGCTTTCGAACGCCATCAACGCATCACCATGTCATGTCCTTCGGGGATGAAACGGTCGAGCTCGCGCGTTTCATCCCTATCATGACGAAAAAGATCGCACGAATTCCAAAGGCAGCGGCTAGGATGCCGAAAATGCGGCGCATATCCCCCATGATCCTGTCATGCGTCATTGTCGGCACGGCCGCCCCCCTGCACGCGCAACTCGTGCCCGCGTTTCCCCCGGTGGTGGAACGCCTGCCCGATGCGATCGATCGCACGGTCGCCGGCACGCTCGATCGGGTCGAACCCGTCGCGACGGCGGCGCGAACATTGATCGTCGACAGGACAAGGCGACTGCGCGACCTGGTTTCAACCCAATCCAGCACGCTTGAATTCGACGCCGACGGGGATCCGGCGGTGCGCGGCGAGTTGATGATCGTCGATGCGACGCCGGATGTGATGCGCCGGGCGACCGAGGCCGGATTCACCCTGATCGGCGAGGAACGGATCGACGGCCTCGACATCGTCTACACTCGCCTCGCCACGCCCCGGGGCATGAAGCTTGCCCGGGCGGAGAAGAGATTGCGCGCGATCGCCGGCGACGCGGCGGTCAGCGCCGACCAGCTTCACTTCCAGAGCGGCGCATCAGCCCCCACATCCATTCTCGCCTTGGCCGGGCAACCGGCCCCACCCCGCCCCGCCGCATCGATCGGCATGATCGATGCGGGCGTGGCGCGGCACCCCACGCTCAGCGGGCCGATCGAACAGCGCGGCTTCGCAGGGGCACCCAGGCCAAGCGATCACGGCACCGCGATCGCGTCGCTGCTCGTCGGCGGCCCACCGATGCGGAGCCCCGCCGCAGGATCGCGGCTGTTTGTCGCGGACGTCTATGGCGGCAGCCCGGCCGGCGGCAACGCCGCCGCGATCGCGCGCGCGCTGGGCTGGCTTTCCGCCCAGCGGGTGCCCGTGGTCACGATCAGCCTGGTCGGCCCGCGCAATCCGTTGCTTGAGCGCGTCGTTCGCGCGGCGCAGGCGCGCGGCATGATGATCGTGGCGGCGGTCGGCAATGACGGCCCCGCCGCCCCACCCGCCTATCCCGCATCCTATGACGGGGTGATCGCGGTCACCGGCGTCGACGGGCGCAATCGCGCGTTGATCGAGGCGGGCCGCGCGCTCCACCTCGATTTCGCCGCGCCCGGCGCGGACATGCGCGCCGCCGATGGCCGGGGCGGCATGGGTACGGTTCGCGGAACGTCGTTCGCGGCGCCGCTCGTCGCCGCGTCGCTGCTCGCACATTATCCCAGCCCCGATCCCGCGCGGCGCGACGCGGCCTATCGCGCGCTCGCCCGTGAAGCGGCCGATCTCGGCGTCAAAGGCCCGGACAAGCTCTATGGCCAGGGCCTGATCTGCGGCGCCTGCCGGGTCCGGTGAAAGAAAAACGCAGCATCCGGGATTAAACCCGATGCCTGCTCCGTTCTCCCTGTGACGGCGACCTGACCGCCGGGATGAAGGGAAGGACATATCATGAAGCTTATCCTGATCGCGGGCACCACCATCCTCGCGCTGGCCACCACGCCTGCATCGGCGCAATTGCTCGGCGGCAGCGGCCTTGGCCAGACGATCGGCGGCCTCTCAGGCGGCCTCTCGGGCGGATTGGGATCCACCATCGGCGGAACGCTCGGGCGCAGCGGGGAAACCCGGCTCGACCGTAGCGTCGATCGCCGCTCGGGCCGCGTGAGCACGCGCGCCTCGACGCGACAGTCAGCCGATGGCGGTGCCAATGGCAGCACCGACGTGATCGGCCGGACGATCGGCGGATCGGCATCGGGAAGCGGCAGCGGATCGGCCGATGCCGGCATTACCGCGCAGGCGATCGGCACCGATGCGGTGCGCGGCGCCGTGCAGCCGACGGCAGGCTTGGTGCGGGGCACCGCCGGCAGCGCGCGCGATGCAGCCTTCGCGACGGTGACTTCGGCCGGAAGCAGCGCGAATACGGTCGGCGGCAGCGCGAATGCGGCCGGATCGCTGGCCGGCAGCGCGCAGGGCAGTCTCGGCCAGCTCACCGCGACGGGCAGCGGCGCGGCCAGTGGCGCAGGCAATTTCGCGGTCCAGCCCGGCATGATGGTGGAGGATGCGAAGGGCCGCGCGATTGGCACCGTCCAGTCGCTCCGCACCAGCGCCGACGGCACGGTGACGGCTCTGCTGATGACCGTGGGCGACCGCAGCGTCGCGCTGCCCGCCGGCAATTTCACCGCATCGGGCGATGCGCTGGTTTCCGCCATGTCGAAGGGCGAGGTGAAGTCCGAAGCGAAGCGCCAGGAAGACGCGGCGCCGAACGCCGAGGGTGGCGAACAATCCAGCGAATAATTCCGACAAGCCGATCGGGCCGGGTTTTCCCGAACCCGGCCCGATTGGTTATGTGCGGGCAGGCCCCTTCCCGCTATGGACCCGGCATCACGATGAAATCGCCGGAGATTGGCGCCGATGTTCCGTTTCCTGACAGCGTTCCCCCTGCTCGCCGTCGCCGCTTCCGCGACGGCGCAGACATCGACGGCACCCGCCGACGACATCTATGCCCCCGGCCGCGCCGTGGTTGCCGATATCAACCGGATCGTGACGCCCAACGGCGTGCAGGAAACCTTCGAAGCCGTGCTGGGCGGCGCGCGCCAGGTGGTGAATGTGCGCGGCGCCGATCGGGCGAACCCGATCCTGTTGTTCGTCCATGGCGGCCCCGGCGCGGTCGAGATGCCGATCGCCTGGTCGTTCCAGCGCCCCTGGGAGGATTTCTTCACCGTCGTGCAATGGGACCAGCGCGGCGCCGGCCGCTCCTTCCCGCTCAACGATCCAAAGACCATCGCGCCGACACTCAAGCCCGAGCGCTATCGCGACGATACGATCGAGCTGATCGAACTGCTGCTGCGCAGATATGGCCAGCGCAAGATCTTCCTGATGGGGCATAGCTGGGGCTCGATCGTCGGCCTCAGCGTTGCGGCGAAGCGGCCCGATCTGCTCCACGCCTATATCGGCATGGGCCAGGTGATCGATTTCCGCGAGAATGAACGCGTCGGCTACGAATGGACGCTCAGGCGCGCGCGGGAAACGGGCAATGCCGAAGCGGTGCGCGAGCTCGAAGCGATCCGGCCCTATCCCGGCTCCGGCGCATTCGACATCGCCAAGATGACGACCGAGCGCAAATGGTCGGTCCATTACGGCGCGCTCGCCGCCGGGCGCGACAATGCCGATTTCTATTTCCGCGCGCCACGCCTCTCGCCCGAATATACGCCGGCCGATCGCAAGGCCTGGGACGATGGCAGCGCCTTCACGATCACGACGATGTTTCCGCAGCTTGCGGACGTCAGTTTCGCCAAGCTCGACCGCTTGAACGTGCCCGTGCTGATGTTGCTCGGCCGCCAGGATTATACGACGCCCTCCACGATCACCGCCGACTGGATGGGACGGCTTCGCGCACCGAAAAAATCGATCGTCTGGCTGGAACATTCCGCGCATCTGCCGATGATCGAGGAGCCGGGCCATGTGCTCGCGGCGCTGCTCGAACAGGCGCGGCCATTGGCGGCGAAGGCCGGAGCGCACCGCTGATCGCGCTCAATCCCGTGCGCGGGATCGAAACATCACCACCATGTTCGATCCAGGGCGCTCCGCCGTGCGTGCGTCACCGTCCTCCAGCAGCGCCGCATCCCAAGGGCTGCTGCCGAGCCGGCCGATATCGCCATAGCGCCCCAGCGCCATGAAGCGATCGATCAGAAAAGGCATTCCCTCTCCCTGCAACGGCTCGGCCGCATCCGCGACGTGAAAATGGAGATGCGGGCCAGTCGAATCCCCGGTGAAGCCCAGCGAGGCAATGATCGCTCCCTTGCGCACGGGATCGCCCGGCTTGACCCTGATGCTGCCCGGTTTCAGATGTTCATAGATCGCGTATCGGCCCCCCGGCAGCGCGAGGGACACGAAATTGCCTGCCGCATCGCCGATCGGATGGCGGGGATTGGCGGAGATACGATCGGATTCGGACATGTCGTCGCGAACCCCGGCCACCACGGCGTCGGCCACCGCGATCACATCGGCGCCATAGCCAAGCGTCGCGGAAACGGCATCGGCATCCCCGCTTGTCGTACGGCCCGTCATGTCCGCCTTGATCCAATCTATGGCGAAGCGCCCAGGAATACGGGCCTTGCCGCCGACAGCATAGACCATCCGCCGATGTCCACGTACCCAGTCCGGATGATGGATCGCGACCCAAGGGCCGCCGGAAAGCGGTGGGCCAAGGATCGGTATCGGCCGCATATCGATCGCGATATCCGCGCCGAACACGCCAAACGCCTTGGGGGCACCCGGTCCAGCAAGCGTATAATCGGCCCGATGGGACAAGCGCCGCGGCAAGGCGCCACGATCGCGTTCGAACTCGATATACAGGATCGCGCGTTCGCCGGGAGCGATCGCCTCGGCATCCCGTCCGGTCGCGACATGCGACAGCCGGGCCGCGAGCCTTTCACCTGCGAACCGCGTCAAAGTCTCGCCGGTCTCCGCATCGAGCACGCTCAACTCACGGATCCTGAGCGGATCGGCGCTGAAATTGGTCAGGTGCAGCTCATAGGCATATTGACGCCGCCCCTCGAGCGCGACCGGCGCGGGCACGACGGGAACCGCCATGTCGAATGACGGGCGAAGATCCTGCGCCGTCGCGCCCTCCATCATGAGCACCGCGGCCAGTGCAACGGACGCGCCCGCACGAACGATCTTTTGACAGGCCTTCATGCCGCTCCCCGTTTTCAACGTTTCGATGGATAGACGTCACCATGGACTGAAACGCACAATCGTTGCGCCCGAGAAGGATCGGCAGCGTGCTCACACCATGATCGCAGCCAATCATACAGCTTCGTCGGCGGGAAAGAGCGTCTTCGGCGTCAACTCCGGCCATGGCGACCAGCTGCGCGACACCTTATCTTGCAAGACTGTTGGCAAAATCCCGAAGCTTCCAGCTCGCCAGTGCGCCATCCATGTCATGCATGGTGCCATATAATATCTGCTGCGCTTCGCATGCATCCTTATCGCTGACTTCGGCATCATCTTTCGGATCTATTGCTGCAAAAATTCGATCTTGATCCATTTTCGGAAGTTTCATGATACGGTCAACCATAAGCTTGACATAGGTTTTTCCCGCTACATCGATTTGCTCGGGCTTCAATACTACGTCAACCAGATGGTCCGACAATCCAGCCTCGATCCCCCTTCGGTACAACATCAAAAATCCTTCCAGATCCTCCCTTCGAACCGAAGACAAAGTACGGTATATTAACCCCTCGTCGCTGACCCCCCCGTTGAAATATCCATTACAATCTTTGTAATTTAAATTCCTAGATAATATGTAATTGTATTTTACAAATTCTTTTATATCCTCAATTTTCATCCTGGATATTCCAAGATAATATAATCTCTTTGCTTCCGATTTTGCCAACAATCCTCCGAATTTAAAAGAATCCCCTTCCGTTTCTGTTGCAGACATTGCACCAAGAACCTCTTTAGATATGTGATCCCAGAGCTTCTTGTTTCCAGACAGCGCAATCAAATGATTTTCCATAATCGGATAATCATCTTTAGCCAATTTCATCGCAACAATGAGATTTCGAATGGTTTCAGGTTTGGCCATTTCGCCTCGGAGATAGGCCGAAAGTTCAGCGACTGTTGGTTTTACGCTAGGCTGGGGCGCAACGGGCTGCCCCGGTTCGACCTTGGGAGCGGGCTGACTTGTGATGATGACGGGAGGTGGCATCGCCACCTTCCTGCCCCCCGCCTTGGCATCCGCCTTCGCAGCGGCCTGGCCGTCGTCCTTGCGATCGTCGCGCTCCAGATATTCGAAGTCGATCCCCGATTCCGTCTTGTTTTCGGCCGTAAGCCATCTCAACTTGTCCGGGGGCGCGGTGGTCGCGAAAATGACCGCTCTTTGCGGTAGATTGAGCAAGGTCAGATAGTGGCCGACAAGCGCATTGCCGACGCCCGTTTCTTCTTTCCGGCCGCCGACGTTGCGATAGCTGGCATGAAACCCGATTGACCCTTCCGGAGACAGCAATCGGGGAGCCCCGGCCAGCCAGATCAGTGCGCACGCGGACACACAAACGGAGTCCTGGCTCACAAGCGTGGGATAACCCGCGATCCGGATCATCTTGCCGATTTCGATCGCCGCCGCCACCGACCCGCCGTCGCTGTCGAGCAGGATGACGGCATCCTGATATTTGATCGAAAGCGCGCGGAAGGTTTCGACATCGCCATATTCGATCGTGCCGCTGAGCAGGATCGCCTCGGCGCCATCGGATAGCGTGGTGCGATCGAATGTCGCGGCCGACGCCGAAAGCCCGCCGGCGACAAGCGCAGCGGCAAAGGCCATGATCGCACGGAGTCCCGATCGAACCATGCCCGATCCGATCGCCACCCCAATCTTTATAAAATCCATGACTTCCGCCCCCACGGCGGAGAATGCCGCAAACCGCCAGCGGCTTCAATCGGTCTTCAGTCGGGCATTGCGGCCAGCCTCACGGCCTCTGCGGTCTCCTCGTCGGCGGGGAAGAAGGTTTCCAGCGTCAGTTCGGCCAGAGTGACATCCTGCGCGGTGCCGAACACGGTGGTGGTGCTGAGGAAGCTCAGCACGCGATCACCCGTCATCAGCTTCATCGGCACCGCGATGCCGCCCAGATCCTGCGGCCGCGCATCGGGCATCGGCGGCACCGGATAGGATTCGAGTTCAGCAAGAAGCGGGTCGAGCGCACCGTCGACCGATGCGCGCGCCTGTTGGCGCAGTCGCTCAAGCAGATGATGCCGCCATTCGGCGAAATTGACGATGCGCGGCGCGAAGCCCTGCGGATGCAACGCCAGCCGCATCGCGTTGGTGGGCGGACCAAGCAGTTCAGACGGAATTCCCGCAAGCATCGGCGCGATGCCGCGATTGGCCGCGACAAGGTCCCACCGCCGGTCGACAACCAGTGCCGGCCAGGGTTCATGCGCCGCCAGGATCAGGTCGATCGCGCGGCGGGCGCCCGCCATCTCGGGATCGTCGAGCGAACGCTCGCCGAACAGCGGCGCGAAACCGGCCGACGCCAGCATGGCGTTACGATCGCGCAGCGGCATTTCGAGCTGTTCAGCAAGGCGCAGGATCATCTCGCGGCTGGGCCGCGCCCGTCCGGTTTCGAGGAAGCTCAGATGTCGCGTCGAGATTTCGGCGTCGAGCGCCAGGTCGAGCTGGCTCAGCCGCCGTTTCTGCCGCCATTCGCGCAAATGATCCCCAATGCTCCGTGCCGCGATCGTCATCGCAATCCTCCGTCCTCGAACAGTGTCCAGCGAATATCGCGATGACCGTTCGGTCGACATTACCTGCCAGGTAATCGACGCGGCTACCTGGATCGACGAAATCTCCACTCGTCAACCGACATGCATTCAACCGCCTTGCATCAGGAGTTTCGCCATGACCGACACCGATACCCGCATCGTCCGCAAGATCCTGTCCTTCGACGCGCTGACCTGCCTGGCGGCCGGCGCCGCGATGGCGTTCGGCGCCGAACTGCTCTCCGGTCCGACCGGATTGCACCAGTTGCTGCTGCTTGTCGCCGGGTGCAGCCTGTTCCCCGTCGCCGGACTGTTCGCCTGGATGGCGCGTACGCCGCAACTCAGCCGCGCGCTGGTGATGCTTGCCGTCATCGGCAATGCCGGCTGGGTCGCGGCCAGCCTCGCCGTGCTCGCGCTGACCACCCCAACGGCGTTCGGCATCATATTCGTGGCGGCGCAGGCGCTGGTCGTCGCGATCCTGGCCTGGCTGGAACTGCGTCATGCGCCACACGGGCGCGGCATGGCAGCCGCCTAGCGGCCTGCATTGTCTGCTTGCGTGAGAAAGGGGCGCATCCGCCGGATGCGCCCCTTTTTTTGGGCATATCAGCGCGCGGGCGCGATCACCTGCCCACGCACCGGCTCCCCATCGCGCGACGGGCGGCCATCGACGGTCATGTCACGAAAGGCGGCGGGCAGCCCCTGCCCACCGTCATCGAAGGTCGGCCCGGTCTGGAGGTGGAAATGGACATGCGGCTCGGATGTGTTGCCGCTGTTGCCACACAGCCCGATCGGCTGACCGGATTTCACGACATCACCCTTCTTCACCTTGGTCGATCCGTTCTGGAGATGCGCGACAAGCGAATATTGCTTCTCGCCGTGACGGATGACGATGTGGTTTCCCGCCACATGCTTCGGATCCATCTGCCCCACCGGCATGTCGGCAAGGCCGTCCACCGCTTCGGAAACGACGCCGTCGGCGGCGGCCAGCACAGGCTCCCCCCAACAGAAATAGGATGAAAGCTTGTCCTGCGGGCCGTCAAAGGTCCGTCCGTCGCGCGCCACCAGCAAATCGAAGGCATAGGTCTGCGCAGGCGCGATCATGTGATAGTTGCGCACCACATTCCGTCCGCCCCAGACGGTGAGCCAGCTTCCCCTGGCCGGCTTGGCGAAGGGCAGCCGCACCGGCACGCCGGCTCCGGCGGCGGGGGCAGGTGGTGGCGGTGGCGACGGCTGGATCAGCGCGGAAACCACCTCACCCTTCTCGTCCCATATGACCGTTGTCGCCCCCGCCGGAATCCGCTCATGCGTGGCCAGCCGCTGATAGAAGCTGTAACCGTTCAATTTCATGGCGATCTCGTCGAGAACCTTGGTCTGAACCCCCATTTGTCCTTTGATCGCCTCGGCAAAAGCCGCCGCGTCACCGGCAGCTTCGATCTTCGAACGCAGCCCCGGCGTCGCCGCCTTGGCCAACGCCGCGACACTCTCGGCAGAGGTCCAGTCGGATAGTGCCCGCCCACGCTGGACGATCGCGTCCTCATCGTTTCCGCCCGCATGGGCTGCGCTGGCGGCGGCGGCCGCCAGCGTCAGCGCGGCAACGGCCTTGCCGGGAAATCGCATCGTCATTCTCCTCGTTCAGCCGGCATCGCGCCGGACATTCGATTGTTTGGATTTTGGATTGCGGAGTGCCGGCGGATCAGCGCGGCCCGGCCTGGGCTTCCAGTTCGGCATCCAGAACGCGCGCGGCCCGTCGGTTGATAAGGATGACCCAGGCCACGAAGGCAATCTGGATCAGGCCCATCGCCGCTACGAAGGGCCAATTCCTGGCCTCCGTCTTCAGCAGCACGGCGACATAGATCGCCACAAGACCGGGCACGCACGGCGCGACATACCAGAGCCATACTGATGCCAACGCGTCGCGCTGGCGCCGCAACCCCATGCAATAGATTTCGACGCTGGGCCGGGCACCGTCGATCGCCTCCACCGGACTGGTGCGCCGATGCAACTGCCAGATCACCGTCCCCGCGCCGAACATCGACAATATCGCGCCCATCGTCGCCAGGTCGAAATTGCCCCGCGCGATCTGGCGGATCGCGAACACCGCGAACACCATAAGGACCAGTGCACCCGCGATATATTCGATGCGATTGCGCCTGCGGATGCGCCCATCCAGTCGATCGATACGGGCCCGGATCTCCTGTGGGGTCAGGATGTGCGGCTGTACGGATTGCTGCTTCCACATCGTCGTGGGGGCGTCGGGTTCGTTGCCCGTCATGACACATCTCCTTTCGCAAAATCCTTTGCGAGCAATACCTTGATGCGGTGGATGCGTGTTGCGACCGCACCGGGGGTAAGCCCGGTGATCTCGGCGGATTCCGCCGCATCCACCTCTTCGAGATGAAGCAGCAGCAATTGCCGATCGATCGGCCGCAATCGCCAGATCAGCGCGTAAAGCCGGTCCAGCGTCACCGCCGCATCAGCCTGCGCCTCAGGATCGGCGCGGTCGTCCGCGACGTCCACGCCGTCGAGATCGGCCAGCACTTCGATCCGCTTTCCGCGTACGGCCTTGTCGACATGGCGCGCACCGACATTGTGCGCGACGCGGTGTATCCATGTCGCCAGGCTGCACTGCCCGGTATAGATGGCGAAGCTGCGCCAGAGCTGGAAATGCATTTCCTGCTCCAGATCCTCGCGCAACCCCGGCTCGGCTTCGTAGCCCGCGCACAGGCGCGCGATCATGCGGCCATGCGTACGCGACGCCTCCGCATAAAGCGCGTCCTGCCCACCGCATTGCCGGGCGTTCGCCCCCGTCATCCTCACGCTCCTGCGTCCTGCTCGACTATAGCAGTCGCAAGGCCGCGGCGCTTCTTACGGATTTATTTTTGCCGGCGGCGAAGTTCAGTCGCCCCAGATCTCCCGGCCGTACCGCAGGAAATTCTGCCCCAGGATCTTCTCGATCCGCGCCGCCGAATGGCCGCGCTTGCGCAACCGATCGGCCAGGTCGCGGAACTGGGTGGGGCCACGCAGGTCGATCACGAACGGAAACGTGTCCGGCCGTTCGCCGGTGGCGCCGATGCCGGCCGCGCGGCGGCGCTCGACCTCCTGCGCCAGCCGCGACTTATAGGCGGTCATATCGTCGATCTGGGTCGTGCCGCCGTCGGTGCCGATGCCGACATGATCCTCTCCGCAGACGTTCACCGCATGCTCGATATGCGCGACGACGTCCTCGGCGCCGGCATGGCCGCTGATGTTGAGGAACGGCATGAAATAGATGCCGACAAAACCGCCCCGCTCGGCGACAAGGCGAAGCTCCGCATCGGTCTTGTTGCGCGGCAGGTCGGTCAGCGCGCGGCAGCCGGTGTGGTTGATCGAGATCGGCTGCTTCGAAATGCGCGCCGCCTCCAGGCAGGTTCGCTCGCCGCTGTGCGACAGGTCCACCATCACGCGGTTGGCGTTCAGCCGCTCCACCACGGCGCGGCCGAAGGGCGTCAGCCCGCGATTCTCGCGCGCCATCGAACCGTCGCCGATCGCATTCGCCGGATTATAGGTAAGCTGGATGATCCGGACACCCAGATCGGCGAAGATATCGGCCCGGTCGGCCTTGTCACCCATCATCGCCGCATTCTGGAAACCGTAGATGATGCCGATCCGGCCCTCCGCCTTGGCGTGGACGATATCCCGCACGCTCAGGATCTTCACCAGATCGGCGGGATGATCGCGGATCAGCCGGTCCCACCCGGCGACGGTGCGCACGCTATATTCGAAGGGTTCCATCGCGCCCGAAACATAACCCATCGTCACATTGACCGCGCTCAGCCCGGAGGCGCGGGCATCGGCGATCGTGCGGGCATCGATGCGCCGGACCGGATCGGTCCCGCCATCGTTCTCGACATTCGGGTTGGACAATCCGCCGAGCGCATTGACGATGACGGAATCGCGCCATTGCCCGGACGGCCGTTTGGGCGCGCGCGCCGACACGGCCGCCAGCGGCGCGGTCATGGCGCCCGCCCCGATCATGGCGAGCATGCTGCGGCGATCGGGAAAGGCGGATGCGGTGTCGCGCGTCTTCGTCATGATCCTATTGCCCCATGCCCGGCTTGTAATCCTCGCGACGATAGAGTGTCCCCCGCTTCACCGTGAAGACCACGCTGCGCAGGTTCGACACGTCCTCCAACGGATCCTTCGCGACGAAGACGAGATTGGCGAGCTTGCCGGGTTCGATGCTCCCCATCTCCTTCTCCTGCGCGATCGTCCGCGCCGCGATCGAGGTGGCCGCGCGGATCACGTCCGACGGCGGCAGCCCCGCCTTGTCGGCCAGCAGTTCCAGTTCCTCGTGCAGCGCGGAATAGGGATCCTTCGCGTCGGTCATCCCGTCGGTTCCGGCCGAGATCAACACGCCCTCCCGCCAGGCCTGGTTGGTCAGCCGATAGGCGATATCGGCCGGGCAATAAGATGGCTTGCCGCTCTCCGCCGCGCGCTTGTCGCCCTCCACATAGACGCGGAGCGTCGCATCCATCACGATGCCGTTCCGCTTCATTTCGCGGAACAGCGCGGCCATTTCGGCATTGTCGCCCTTCGCGAAGGGCGCGGGATCGACCGGCACGCGATCGCGATAGCTTTGCGGCCGCCGCGCCGAGGCCTGCCAGCCGAACGCGCACATATGCGAGATCACGTCCGGGCCGGCTGCGACCACCTCCGCCGGCGTCGCGGGCGAGACCTGGCTGTGCGCCCAGACCGGGAAACCCTGGCGATGCGCTTCCTCGGTGATCTTGCGGACCATGTCGCCGGACAAGTTGGCGTAGATCTTGAGCCCTGTCGCGCCGGTGCCACGCGAACGCGCGACCGCCAGCGCCATGTCCGTCCGATCGTCCACCGCCTGCATCCAGGCGGTCCCGCCCGGCCTGGCGCCCTGCGCCGCCGCGATGGTGCGCGGATCGTCGAAGAAGCTCGGCCCCGCCATCAGCGCGGCATAATGGATATCCGGCCCCGGGATCTCGCCGAGCAACGACGCGCGCGACAATTCGCCGAGCGCGCGCACATCGCCCGCCATGTCGCGCACCGCGGTGATCCCGCCATAAAGATCGCGCTTCATCTGCGCTTCGGCCCAGATGCGGTCAGGCGAGGTGGCGAGATGTTCGTGCGTGTCGATCAGTCCGGGCAGGACATGGAGGCGCGAAGCATCGACGATATCGCCCTTGAACCGCGCCGTCTCCGCATCGGGCCTCACCGCCTTGATCCGGTCGCCTTCGACCAGGATCGACATGTTCGGCCGCGCCGCGCCGCCATTGCCGTCGATCAGCGTCGCGCCACGGAACAATGTCAGCCGTTTCGGCGTGGGTGTCGGCTTCTCCTCCGCCTTTGTCGCAGGAGCATTCTGCCAGCCTGTGTCCGCCTCATGCGCCTGCGCGGTCGCGGCCATCAACAGCAGCGCCAGGCCAATCGTTCGCAACGCCATGCCTCCCCCCTTCCGATCCCGATCAGGGATCGCCAGCGGTTCAGGCATATCGGTTATTGGAACGATCCATCAATCCTTATCGCAGCCCCTCCGGGATCACTCGACCGTCACCGATTTCGCCAGGTTGCGCGGCTGATCGACGTCGGTGCCCTTGGCGACCGCGACATGATAGGCGAGCAACTGCACCGGCACCGCATAGACGATCGGCGCGATCAGCGGATGGACCTTGGGCATCTCGATCGTCGCGACCGCATCCTCGCCGGCCTGCGCCAGCCCGTCCGCGTCGGAGATCAGCACGACCTGCGCGCCCCGCGCCTGGGCTTCCTGCATGTTCGAAACCGTCTTGTCGAACAGCGGACCGGAGGGCGCCAGCACGATCAGCGGCACATTGTCGTCGATCAAGGCGATCGGGCCATGCTTCATTTCGCCCGAGGCATAGCCTTCGGCATGGATATAGCTGATTTCCTTGAGCTTCAGCGCACCTTCCAGCGCCAGCGGATAGTCCGGCCCACGCCCAAGATACAGCACATCGCGCGCGCCGGCGATGGTGCCGGCCATCGCCTGGATCTCGTCGTCATGCGCGAGCGCGGCGTTGATCGCTGCCGGCGCCTCGATCAGGTGGCGAACGATCTCACTCTCCTCCTCGGCGGACAATTTGCCGGCCGCACGCGCCAGATTGACCGACAAGGCCGCCATCACCGCGAGCTGGCAGGTGAACGCCTTGGTCGATGCGACGCCGATCTCCGGCCCGGCATGCGTGGGCAGCAGCAGATCGACCTCGCGCGCCATCGAACTGGTCGGTACGTTGATGATGCCGGCGGTGGTGACGCCGTTCGCCTTCATGTGGCGCAGCGCCGCCAGCGTGTCCGCCGTCTCGCCCGATTGCGAGACGACCACGCCCAAGGTGTTGGGCAGCAGCACGGGATCGCGATAGCGGAACTCGGACGCGACATCGACCTCGACCGGAATGCGCGCGAACCGTTCGATCCAGTATTTGCCGATCATGCCGACATAGGATGCGGTGCCGCAGGCGACGATCGCGACGCGCTCGATCGAACCCAGGTCGAACCCCATATCGGGCAAGGCGACCATCTGTTCGATCGGGCGGAGATAGCTCTGCAGCGTCTGGGCGACCACGACCGGCTGCTCGTAGATCTCCTTCTGCATGAAATGGCGGTGATTGCCCTTGTCGATCAGCGCGGCCGACGCGCCCGAATGGACGATCGGGCGCTCGACCGGGCGATTATCACGATCGAAGATCTCGACGCCGGAACGCGTGATCGCAACCCAGTCGCCCTCGTCCAGATAGGCGATGCGCTGGGTGAGCGCGGCCAATGCATGCGCGTCCGATCCCAGATAATTCTCGCCGTCGCCATAACCCACGGTCAACGGGGCGCCCAGGCGCGCGCCGATCAGCAGATCGGGCTCGGTGCGGAACATCACGCCCAGCGCGAACGCGCCGTGAAGGCGCGGCAGCACCGCAGCGACCGCATCGCGCGGCGCGACGCCGCGTTCCACCTCGCGCGCGATCAGATGCGCGACGATCTCGGTATCGGTCTGGCTCAGGAACACGCGCCCTTCGGCGAGCAGTTCCTCGCGCAACGGCTTGAAATTCTCGATGATGCCGTTGTGCACGATCACCACGTCACCCGCGATGTGCGGATGGGCATTGTCGGTGGTCGGCGCGCCATGCGTCGCCCAGCGGGTATGCGCGATGCCGCTGGTACCTGGTGCCGGCTCGGCCGCCAGCACGCGTGCCAGATTCTCCAGCTTGCCCTCGGCACGGCGGCGGATCAGCTGCCCGTCATGGACGGTGCAGATGCCGGCGGAATCATAGCCGCGATATTCCAGGCGCTTCAGGCCGTCGACCAGACGGTCGGCGACGTCGTTCTTGCCCAGGATTCCGATGATTCCGCACATACTCGCATTGTCTCCATTTCTCCCCTCCCGTTTGCGGGAGGAGTCGGGGGAGGGCCTGTTCACGATCGACGCGCGGCCCCGACACGCCCTCCCCTAACCCCTCCCGCACGCGGGAGGGGGATTGATCCTATTTGTTCTTCTTCGCGCTCATCACCTCGCGAAAACGCTTCGCGCGGCCCGGTTTCGCCTCCTGCTGCGCTCGCGCCACCGCCAGCGCATCCGCCTCCACGTCGCGCGTGATCACCGATCCCGCGCCGACGATCGCGCCCGCGCCGATGCGGACGGGCGCCACCAGCGCGCTGTTCGATCCGATAAAGGCGCCCTCGCCGATCTCGGTGCGATATTTGAAATAGCCATCATAATTGCAGGTGATCGTGCCCGCGCCGATATTGGCGCCGGCCCCCACGTCCGCGTCGCCCAGATAGGTCAGGTGATTGGCCTTGGCCCCCGGACCGAGCACCGCCTTCTTCATCTCGACAAAATTGCCGATCTTGGATTTCTCGCCCAACACCGCGCCGGGCCGCAGCCGCGCATAGGGACCGACTTCGGCGCCGGCACCGATCGTCGCCCCTTCGATATGGCTGAACCCGCGAACGACCACCCGATCCGCCACGGTGACGCCGGGGCCGAAAAAGACGTTCGGCTCGATGACGATATCGCGGCCGAGCACCGTATCATGTGCGAACCACACGGTTTCCGGCGCGATCAGCGTCGTGCCTTCGGCCATGGCCGAAGCGCGGCGGCGGCGCTGCCATTCGCCCTCGACCGCCGCCAGTTCGGCACGGCTGTTCACCCCCGCCACTTCCCAGGGATCGGCCTCCACCACCGCGCTCCGCCGCCCTTCGGCGAGCGCGAGCATCACGATGTCCGGCAGATAATATTCGCCCGCCGCATTGTCGTTGCCGATCCGGCCGAGCAGATCGAACAGGTCGCGCGCGCGCACCGCCATCAGCCCCGAATTGCAGAGGTCGATCGCGCGCTCCTCCGGCGTCGCGTCCTTGTATTCGACCATCTTGGCGATGGTGCCGTCACCCTCGGTGACGATCCGGCCATAAGCGGCGGCATTGTCCGGCCGGAACGCCAGCACCACGGCGACGGGGCGATCATCGGCGTTCAGCCGATCGATCATGCCGCGCATCGTCGCTTCGCCGACCAACGGCACATCGCCATACAGGATCAGCACGTCGCCATCGAAATCCGAAAGCGCGCTCTCCGCCTGGCGAACGGCATGACCGGTGCCGAGCTGTTCGGACTGGACGGCGAACGCGGCGCCGCTTCCATCGAGCGACGCCTCGATCTGTTCGCGACCGGCACCCACCACCACGATGGTACGCATGGGCGCCAGCGCGCCGACGGTGGCCAGAAGATGGTGCAGCATCGGCCGCCCGGCAATCGGGTGAAGCACCTTGTGGATATCGGATTTCATCCGTGTTCCCTGCCCCGCGGCAAGAACGATTGCAGCGAGGTTTTCGGCGACTGTTGCGCTCATGGATGCTCCCTTGTCGGGCCCGCATTTGCCATGGAAATCTTGCCAATTCCATAGCGGGCGGGGCATGGGACGCACCATGACAGACAGTCTCGTCCCTTTTCCGTTTCAACTCGTCGGTTTCGATCTCGACGGCACGCTTCTCGACACCAGCGCCGACCTGACGGGTGCGGTCAATCACGCGCTCGCGCTCGCCGGGCGACCGGCGCTCGATATCGCGGCGGTCCGCCCGATGATCGGTGGCGGCGCCAAGCGGATGCTGGAGCACGGCCTGGCGGCGACCGGCGGCTGCGAAGCGGATGAAATGGCGCATCTCTACCGTGCGCTACTCGACCATTATGAAGCCAATATTTCGGCAGGGAGCCTGCCCTTTCCAGGCATGATCGAAACGCTCGACGCGCTCGACGCAATGGGGGTCAAGATAGCCGTCTGCACCAACAAGTTCGAGCATCTTGCCGACAAGCTGCTGACCGAACTCGGCCTGCGCGACCGATTCTTCACGCTCATCGGTGGCGACACCATGGGCAAGGGCAACGCCAAGCCCTCCGCCGCGCCGATCCATGAAATGATCAGACGCGGCGGCGGGGGCCGTACAGCCTTTGTCGGCGATTCGATCTACGATGTGATGGCAGCGAAAAATGCCGGCGTGCCCAGCATCGTGGTGCGCTTCGGCTTTCTCGGCGGACCGGCGGAAGACCTCGGCGCCGATGCGATCATCGATCGCTACGAGGATCTGATCCCGACGTTGCGGGCGCTTTGATACATTAAGCCCCTCCCGTTTACGGGAGGGGCTTGGGGTGGGTTGCGAGAGACGAATGTCCCGAGCTGCGATGCTCGACGATCTTTCCACCCAAAACTCTCCCCTGAAGCAGAGAGACTAGGTCGTAGACTCATAAACCCGCAGCCACAGGCGCATTGACGCCAGTTGGACCATAGCGAGGAAATTTTCGGCCAGTTTTTCGTAGCGGGTAGCAACCCTGCGGAAGTGCGTTAGCTTGGAGAAGAACCGCTCGATGAGGTTGCGCTCGCGATAGAGGCATGTGTTGAAGTACGGCTTCGACCTGCGATTGGACTTGGGCGGGATATTGGCGAATGCCCCCTTCTCGCGGAGAGACGTCCGGATGCGATCCGCATCGTAGGCCTTGTCAGCAAGCACGATGGTTCCGGCACCCACATGGTCACCGCTTGCCCGTCGTGGCTTTGCCCAGCGGTCAGACTCAGCCGGCTCGGGAGGCCTTGCCAATCGACAACCGCGTGGATTTTGGTCGTGAGCCCGCCTCGGGAGCGACCGAGACAATGATCTCGATCCCCCTTTTTGCCGTCGCGGCCTGCTGGTGGGCGCGAACAGAGGTGCTGTCGATCATCTGGATGTCACCATCGTGAGCGGCGGTGATAGCATCCATCATCCGGTCCCGAAGGTCAGCCTTCCGCCATCTCACCAAGCGGTTGTAACTGGTGGTACGCTGACCATGTCGCTCTGGCAGATCGCGCCATGGCGCACCGGACCGCAAAACCCAAAAGATGCCGTTCAAAACACGGCGATCATCTACGCGAGGAAGGCCTCGGGGCTTGTTCGGCAAAAGCGGCTGGATCACGCGCCACTCAAAGTCGGTCAAATCGTATCGCCTCAGGAGAAGCATGAATCAGAATTTGCACCGCCGCGAAAGAGCTTGGCGGCGCGCTATGGGGTGCCCGTTGCCCATTCTCTAAAAGCTTCGAGAAGCGACCGAAGGTGAAGGGGGCCGCCAGCACCGCGAAACACGTTGCCCTCCGTCCAGCAGGTCCACCAGTCGTTCTCATGTTCGTAATTGTGCGTGATCCGGTCAAGTGTCCGGCCATCACAGTCGGTCCCCACGAGATCGATCTTCAGCGACCAGCCCGGGTTATCAATCGTGCTAATCGACGGGCCGAAGCCATGCTCCCAATCTCCGTCGCACTGCGCCGCATACCAGCGCGCAAACCAGTCCAGAACGTCCATTGCGCTACGCTATCTCAATGGCATCTCGGCGGAAAGAACCGACAGCTTCCGCTAACTTGCCAACCCTGTTTTTATGGGTTCACGACCTAAGTTGCCTTCCGCCACTTGGTCCAGAGATGCCGCGCCAGCATCGCCGGCGGCATGCGCAGCCAGTGCGAGCGGATATAGAAGGCGAGCTGCGTGAACTTGCGCGTCTGACGCCCCCAGCCGTCGCGCGCGAGCAGGCGCCGGACGAACCAGCGATCGAACAGGCCCGCGCGCCCGGCCAGCGCCGGATCAACCGGCGTCGCGTAGAGGTGCCGCGTCAGCCGCAAGGCCAGCGCCAGATGCCATTCGAGCCCGTGCAACCGCGCGCGCGCGCGCAGCCGATCCCAGAATCCTGCCACGACTCCCAGTTCCCGCAGCAGACGGTCCTGATCCCACAGATTGCGCAGGCCACCGGCAAGATCGCCATCGGCGAACAAGTGCGCAACGCCGTGCAGCACCATGTCCTCGGGCGCCATGATGCGCAGCCCATCCTCCAGAACCACACTGTCCGCCAGCATCGCCGCCGCATCGGGAGTGATCCGCGCGGTCAGCGGCAACGTCGTGTGATGCACGTCGATCATCCGGTCGCGCTCGCGATGGATGAGCGGCGGCAGCTCGTGCATATGGTCGCGATAATAGGCGTCGTCATAGGGATCGGGCTTCACCCATTCCCAGCCGGCCGCGATCAATGCGGTTTCGGCGGCCTTCAGCGCCTCGCGCGGCACCATGATGTCGAGATCGCCGATCGAGCGCCCTGCCCCGGCATCCATGCCCGCGGCAGCATAGGCCGTCCCCTTCATCAGCACCACCGGCAGGTCCAGCTGCGCAAGCGCGCGGCGCGCCATTTCGGCTTCCCAGAGCGCCGATCGCCGCCATTGCTCGGCGGACGCACGCGCATCGGCGAGGATGCGCGCGGCGGCTGCGGGCATAGGCTGTGCTTCAAGCCGGAATGCCAGGCTGCCGATCATCTGTTCGGCGCGCGCCGCCGCGAACAACGAAGTCCACCCCTCCGCATCGAGCGTGGCGGTGGTCGCGGGTTCGCGCATGGCATCGGCGAGCGCCCTCACGCCAGCGCCTCCGTCCAGAGCCGTTCGACCAGCGCGACCGCCCCCTCGGTATCAGGATAGTCGATCGCCCGGCCCGGCACGTCGCGCACCAATACCGAAAGCGCGTCGAAAGCGGGTTCGCCCATCGCGACATAATTGGTCGATGCCTGGGTCAGTCGCACGAACGCCTCGCTCGCGCCGACCGGCCGAGCGGCGGCGGCGAAGCCGTAACGCGGAAACAGAATGAGCGCGGGACGCGCCGGTGCGTCCATTGCCGACAATGCCGCCGCGTTGGGCCGCAAATGCCGGATCGCGCCTTTGGGCGTTCCCATCAGCAACGGCCCGAAGCGATCGGCGGCGATCTCCGCGGTCATCGCGTCGATCGCCGCGTTCTTCAGGCTCACCAGCCGGGGAAAGGCATGGAGCAGCCCGGTCCCGGGATCGAGCAAGGCGAACTCATCCCCCATGAAACGCCAGCCACGTTCGCCCAGCAATGCGGCGAGCGTCGATTTTCCCGCGCCCGAATGGCCGGTCATCAGCAACGCCCAGCCGTCGCGCTCGACCACCGAGGCATGGAGCAGCAGATAGCGCCGCTGCCCCAATGCCATCTGGAGATTCATCCCCATTTCGGCCGCGAGCAGCCCCTGTGCGAGCGGCAACGGGGCCGCGTCGGGCAAGGTGAAATCGCCATGGATCGCGACCGACGGACGCAGATAGCGGCGCCAAGGCCTTTCCGGCTCGAGCCGGACGGTGAAATCCGCGATGCCACCGTCAGGCTCGGGATAGCCGGCATAAAGATCGCGCAACGCGGCGATCGGTTGCCGCCAGGCGGAACCGACGCGGAAACCGACGGGGCCGATGCGGACGTCGAAGCGATATCTCATGTCCGCTCGACCAGCCCGATCGCTTCGAGTTCGGCGAGCCGGGCGGCGACCGCTTCCACCGCGCCTTCGGGATCGAAGTCATGCTGCTCCAGAAGCCGTACGACGATCGCTTCGGCATCGGCCGGTCCGTTCGTCAGCATATCGAGGATCTGGGGCACCGGTTCCGACACGATATGCGTCATGCCCGAAGGACGATGATAGATCAGGTCGAGCGCATCGAGCGCCACCAGGCACCGCGCCGACGGCGGATCCGCCCGGTAGACGATGCCCATGACGGGAAGATCAGCGCCGCGGATTCTGCAGCGAGGCGTAGCAGGTGAAGCCGCTCTGGCCCTGCTGGAGACGGCGGATATAGTTGGTATAGGCTTGGCTGCGCGACGGATCGGTGCCGGGCAACGAACGACCGCTGCGGAACGCGGATTTTACTTCCTCACCCTTGAACGCGCGCGGCGAAGGTGGGAAAGCGCCCGGCGTGTTGGCGGGCACCAGGCTGCCGTCAGGCGCGATATAATTGCCCGCGCGCGCGGCATCGGGCACCGGAATCTCGCAATTGAGCACCGAACCGGCGGTCTGCGCCAGCGCCGGGCGGATCGACACCACCGCCGACGCCGCGACCGCGCCGATCATCAACGCCTGACGCCGGGAGGCGTTGGGTTTCGCGGTTTCGCTGTTCTCGTCCGGCTGGTCCATCATCGCACCCCATTACCCGTTCATGCTTGCATAAACGTAAATCCGGCCCAAGGCGACGCCGTTAACCACGGCAGGGATTCTGCACACAAGCGTCACATAAATGGGATAAGGGCGCCGCGATGAATTCATTCGACTCGGCCTGGACCGCCGCCGCCGCGGTGATCGTGACGATCGCCGCACTTGTCGGCTTCCTGCTCGGCGCGCCCTTCGAAGCCGTGCTGATCTTCCTGACCGGCGGGATCGGCGCGATCCTGCTCGCCATCTATCCGCGCGCCTCGACGCCCGAGCTGCCGAGTTCCAGCGCCGAAGGCACAAATGCGGGCGCGAGCGCCAATGAATTGCTCGACGCGCTCACGGATCCGCTGCTGCTGATCCGCGACGGCCGCATCGTCGTCGCCAACACCGCCGCCCGCACCTTGCTCGGCGCCCATATATTGGGTGAGGACGTGCGCACCGCGATCCGCCATCCCGCCGCGTCGGAACATCTCGCCCGCCCACTGGACGGCGCGATCGACCGCGGCATCGAACTGATGGGGCTTGGCACACGCGAACAGCGCTGGCTGATGCGCGTCGCCGAACTCACCGACGGCCGCCGCCTCGTCCATCTTGTCGATCGCAGCCTGGCCCATGCCGCCGAGCGCATCCGCGTCGATTTCGTCGCCAATGCCAGCCACGAACTGCGCACGCCGCTCGCCGCGATCCTGGGCTTTGCCGAGACGTTGGGGGGAGAAGCCGGCGCCGACGAGGCGACGCGCATCCGTTTCCTGGGCGTGATCATGAAGGAAGCGCAGCGCATGCAGACGCTGGTCGACGACCTGATATCGCTGTCGCGGATCGAGGCGGAGAAGCATCGCGCGCCCGACGACGCCGTCGACCTGCGCGCGCTGACCGGCGAAGTGACGCGCGTGATCCAGGATCAGCCAGCGAGCCGCGATCGGACGTTCGAGATCGAGGCCGCGGGCGAGCTTCCACCGGTGGCCGGAGACCGCGCGCAACTTTCGCAGCTCCTCCACAACATCGTCGGCAACGCGATCAAATATGGCCGTGCCGGCAGCCCCGTGCGCATCGCACTCGCCCCGGCCGATGGCGGCATGGTTCGCCTGACCGTCGAGGATCAGGGCGACGGCATCGATCCCAAACATATCCCGCGCCTCACCGAACGCTTCTACCGCGTCGATTCGGGGCGCAGTCGCGCGATGGGTGGCACGGGTCTCGGCCTTTCGATCGTCAAGCATATCGTCGAACGGCATCGCGGGCGGCTCGATATCGCGAGCGTTCCGGGCAATGGAACGACGGTGACGGTGAGGCTGCCGGCAGCCCCCTGAGAGCCTGTTTGAAATGCGCCGATCGCGCATTGCCGCATCAGCCCTGAGTGCTGTCATAAAAGCGTCATCAATGTGCAACAAAAGCCTCAAGAGTCGCTGCTAGGGCCGCGCCCAGCAGAGATTGTTACGCTGTCGGGAGACTCGAATGTTCAGGAAAATCGCCCTTATCGCGCTGCCACTCGGGCTTGCCGCCTGCGGAGGCGCCGGTGGCGATTCGGCCGGCGCGAGCCGCGACCAGATCAAGGTGGTCGGATCCTCGACCGTCTATCCCTTCACCAAGGCGGTCGCCGAACAGTTCGCGAGCAAGAACAGCCAGTTCAAGGCGCCCGTCGTCGAATCGACCGGCACCGGTTCGGGCATGAAGCTGTTCTGCGCCGGCATCGGCGTCCAGCATCCCGATATCGAGAATGCCTCGCGCCGGATGAAGAAGTCGGAGTTCGAGGACTGCCAGAAGAACGGCGTGAAGGACATTGTCGAGATCCAGATCGGCATCGACGGCCTGGCGCTGATCGAAGCCAATAACGGCCCGGCATTGGCCCTCACCGTCGAGGATATCTACAAGGCGATCGCGGCCACCCCCTATGGCAAGCCGCAGACCGCCAAGACCTGGAAGGACGTGAATCCGGCGCTGCCCGCGATCGCGATCCAGGTGCTCGGCCCGCCCTCCACGTCGGGCACACGCGATTCGCTCGCCGAACTGATCATGGAAAAGGGCTGCGACGCCGATCCCGCGATGAAGGCGCTCAAGGAAAGCGATTCCGAAAAGCACAAGACGATCTGCACCAAGGTCCGCGAGGACAAGGTGTATGTCGAGCAGGGTGAGAACGACAATCTCATCGTCCAGAAGCTGACGTCCAATCCCACCGCGATCGGCGTGCTGGGCTACAGCTTCCTCGAGGAAAATCTGAACGCCGTGCGCGGTGTGAAGATCAACGGCGTCGCGCCGACCTATGAGACGATCTCGGACTTCAGCTATCCGGGCGCACGCGCCATGTACATCTACGTGAAGGGTGGACATCTGAGCGCGGTGCCGGGCCTCAAGGAGTTCGTCGCCGAATATGCGAATGCCTGGAACGCCGATGGCTATCTGGCGCGCCGCGGGTTGATCGCGTCGCCCGACGCCGTCCGCGCCGCCAACGCCGAAGCCGCGCGCACGCTCAAGTTCATGGACGGCAAAGACCTGAAGTGAACCCCGGTATCTATGCCCTTCCTGTCATCCCCGCGCTCGCGGGGATCCGACAACGCAGGATTATCCCGATGAAACCGTGTTCCTGGATCCCCGCGTTCGCGGAGACGACACGAAAGGTGCGTGGCTAAGTGTCCACCCTCGCTCTCCTCTTCCTGGTGCTGGGTCTCGGGCTGATCGCCTGGATCAGCGCGCGGGTGCGCGCCTCGCGCTTCGTGATCACCGGGCCGGCATCGCAGCGGCCGCATTCGCTGCCCGCCTATCACGCCTGGTATGTCGGGCTGTGGGTGGCGGTGCCCGCCCTGCTCTTCCTCGCGGTCTGGGCCAGCGTCAGCCCCGGTCTGGTGACCCAGGCGGTGCTTGCGACGCCGGCCGCGGCCGAACTGCCGAGCTTCGGCATGGAGCGCGCCGCGATCCTGGGCGAAGCACGCGCATTGGCCGATGGATCGATCAAGGCGGCGTTCAATCCGAAAGCGACCGCGCTCGCCCCCGCTTTCGCGCAGGCGCTCGGTTTCTACGGCACGATCGGCGCGGTCGTCGCGCTGCTGCTCGCCTTCGCCGGCGGCGCCTATGCCTTCACCAAGGTCAAGCCCGACTTCCGGGCGCGCACGCGGGTGGAGCGGCTGGTGATGGGGGCGCTGCTGATCGCATCGCTCGTCGCGATCCTGACCACCATCGGCATCGTCGCCTCGCTGATCTTCGAATCCGCGCGCTTCTTCTCGATGGTCTCGCCGATCGAATTCCTGTTCGGCACCCAGTGGAGCCCGCAGACCGCGATCCGCGCCGATCAGGTGGGATCATCGGGAGCGTTCGGCGCCGTGCCGCTCTTCTGGGGCACGATCTTCGTCGGCGCGATCATCGCGATGATCGTCGCGATCCCGCTCGGTCTGATGAGCGCGATCTACCTCACCCAATATGCCAAGGCGTCCACGCGTCGCTGGGTGAAACCGATCCTGGAGATCCTGGCGGGCGTGCCGACCGTGGTCTACGGCTATTTCGCGGCGCTCACCGTGGCGCCGGCGCTTCGCGACATCGCCGTCGCTGTAGGAATCAGCAGCGCGTCGTCCGAATCCGCGCTCGCGGCCGGCCTGGTCATGGGCGTCATGATCATCCCCTTCGTCTCCTCGATGGCCGACGATTCGATCGCGGCGGTACCGCAGGCGATGAAGGACGGATCACTCGCCATGGGCGCGACCTCGTCCGAAACCATCCGCAAGGTCCTGCTGCCCGCGGCGCTTCCGGGCGTCGTCGGCGGCGTGCTGCTGGCCGTCAGCCGCGCGATCGGCGAAACCATGATCGTGGTGATGGCCGCCGGCCTCGCCGCCAACCTGACCGCCAATCCATTTTCCAGCGTGACCACCGTCACCACCCAGATCGTCCAGCTGCTGACCGGCGATCAGGAATTCGACAGCGCCAAGACGCTTGCCGCCTTCGCGCTCGGCCTGGTGCTGTTCGTGATCACATTGCTGCTCAACATCGTCGCGCTCCGCGTGGTAAAGAAATACCGGGAAGCTTATGAGTGACAGTCTAGTCGCCCCATCGCCCGTCTCCCCGGCTCAGCCGGCGCCACGCGCGCCGACCGACTGGAAGACCGATGCGATGCAGACGCGCATCCGCAAGCGCTACGCCGCCGAACGCCGCTTTCGCCTGCTCGGCCTCGGCGCCGTGACGATCTCGGTCGCGTTCCTCGCCTTTCTGCTGATCACGATGGTCGGCAACGGCGCGCGCGGCTTCACCCAGACCGAAGTCCGCCTGCCGATCGATTTTCCGAGCGCCGGTATCGTCGTCGACGCCGGTGCATTGCATGGCGACGGCGTACGTGCGGCGCTGGCCACGGTCGACCTTGAAGGCGTGACCGCGAAGGCCGCGACCGCAGCGTTCGGCAAGCAAGGCCCCACGATGCTTTCCGATGGCGCCTGGCTGTCGGTGCGCGACGCGATCGAGGACGATCCGTCGATCCTGACGCGCAAGGCCGAAGTCGCGGTGCCGGTTTCGACCAAGATCGACCTCGTCGCCAAAGGCAATGGCGACGATGCCGAGGCACGCGCCGCACACGATCAGCTCGCCAGGGCCGGCCGGCTTTCGACCGACTTCAACGTCAACTTCCTGACCGCGTCGGATTCGACCGATCCCATGCGCGTCGGCATCTGGGGCGCGCTCAAGGGCTCGCTGATCACGATGCTGGTGACCTTGCTCCTCGCCTTTCCGATCGGCGTGCTGGCGGCCGTCTATCTCGAGGAATATGCGCCGCGCAATCGCTGGACCGACCTGATCGAGGTCTCGATCAACAATCTGGCGGCGGTGCCCTCGATCATTTTCGGCCTTCTCGGGCTCGCGGTATTCCTCAACTTCATGCATCTGCCGCGCTCGGCGGCGATCGTCGGCGGCCTGACGCTGGCGCTGATGACGATGCCCGTCATCGTCATCGCCGGTCGCAACGCGATCAAGTCCGTCCCGCCGTCGATCCGCGACGCGGCCTATGGCGTCGGCGCATCGCCGGTGCAGGTGGTGTTCCACCATGTGCTGCCGCTCGCGCTGCCCGGCATCCTGACCGGCACGATCATCGGCATGGCACGCGCGCTGGGCGAGACCGCGCCACTGCTGATGATCGGCATGCGCGCCTTCATCGCGACGCCGCCGAGCGGCATCACCGATCCGGCCACCGTGCTCCCCGTCCAGATCTTCCTCTGGTCCGACGAGGTGAGCCGCGGCTTCGTCGAGAAGACGTCGGCCGCGATCATCGTCCTGCTGGTCTTCCTGCTCACCATGAACGGGCTGGCCATCTATCTCCGCAACAAGTTCGAGCGCCGCTGGTAATGGAAAACATGACCGAAACTCTCAAAATGACCGCGCGCGATGTCAGCGTGTTCTATGGTGCCAAACAGGCGATCAAATCGGTGTCGATCGACATCGACATGGCGAACGTCACTGCTTTCATCGGCCCGTCGGGCTGCGGGAAATCAACCTTCCTGCGGACGCTGAACCGCATGAACGACACGATTTCCGGCGCCCGCGTCGAAGGCCGGATCGAGCTGGACGGCGAAGATATCTACGCTTCGTCGATGGACGTCGTGCAGCTTCGCGCCCGGGTGGGCATGGTCTTCCAGAAGCCGAACCCCTTCCCCAAGTCGATCTACGAGAATGTCGCCTATGGCCCGCGCATCCACGGGCTGGCGCCGGCCAAGGCCGATCTCGACCGCATGGTCGAAAGCGCGCTGCGCAAGGCCGGATTGTGGGACGAGGTGAAGGACCGCCTCAACGAGAGCGGCACCGCGCTTTCGGGCGGCCAGCAGCAGCGGCTGTGCATCGCGCGCGCGATCGCGGTCGATCCCGAAGTCGTGCTGATGGACGAGCCCTGCTCGGCGCTCGATCCGATCGCGACCGCGAAGATCGAGGAACTGATCCACGAACTGCGCGGCCGCTATGCGATCGCGATCGTGACGCACAACATGCAGCAGGCCGCGCGCGTGTCGCAGAAGACGGCGTTCTTCCATCTGGGAACGCTCGTCGAATATGGCGACACGTCGGAGATCTTCACCAACCCGCGCGAAGAGCGCACCAAGGATTACATCACCGGCCGCTACGGCTGAGGATAGATCGCGTTTATAAGGACTGGCGATGGGTACCACCGAACATACCGTCAAGGCGTTCGACGAGGATATCGGCGAGCTGCGCGGGCTGATCTCCGAGATGGGCGGCCGCGCCGAAGCCGCGATCGTCGCGGCGATGGACGCGCTGGTGAAGAGCGACACCAGTGCCGCGAGCCGGATCGTTTCCGAGGACACGCGCATCGACGAGCTCGAAAGCCAGGTCGAGAAACTGGCCGTGCGCATCATCGCGCTGCGCGCGCCGATGGCCGACGACCTGCGCGAAGTGGTCGCCGCGATCAAGATCGCGGGCGTGATCGAGCGCATCGGCGACTATGCCAAGAACATCGCCAAGCGCGTGCCGCTGATCGAAAGCCGGCGCATGATCGAGCCGATCTCGCTGCTGCCCGCAATGGCCAACACCGCGACCGAGATGGTCCATGACGTGCTCAACGCCTTTGCCGCGCGCGACGCCGCGCTGGCGCTGCGCGTGATCGAACGCGACAATGTGGTCGACGATTTCTACAATTCGATCTTCCGCACGCTCGTCACCTTCATGATGGAAAATCCCAAGACCATCGGCGAGGCCGCGCATCTGCTGTTCGTCGCCAAGAATCTCGAGCGCGTCGGCGATCACGCCACCAACGTCGCCGAGATGGTCTATTATGCGGCGACGGGCGAATATCTCGGCGACCGCGCCGGGCGGGAGGGCTGAACATGGCACGCGCAGACATGCTGCTGGTCGAGGATGACGCCGCGCTGGCCGAACTGCTCGTCTATACCTTCCAGCGCGAGGATTTCGCGGTCCGCCACACGCCCGACGGCGAGGAGGCGCTGCTGCTCGCACAGGAATCGGCGCCCGACATCGTGCTGCTCGACTGGATGGTGGAAAGCCTGTCGGGCATCGAGGTCTGCCGGCGCCTGCGCCGCGCGCCCGATACCGCCAATGTGCCGATCATCATGCTGACGGCGCGCGGCGAAGAGGAGGATCGCGTGCGCGGGCTCGATACCGGCGCCGACGATTATGTGACCAAGCCCTTCTCGCCGCGTGAGCTGGTCGCGCGCGTCGGCGCGGTGCTGCGCCGCGTGCGTCCGGCGCTGGCCGGCGAGACGCTGAGCTATGCCGATATCGAGATGGACACGGTCGGCCACAAGGTGAAGCGCGGCGGCGCGGTCGTGCCGCTCGGCCCCACCGAGTTCCGGCTGCTCAAGCATTTCCTCGAGCATCCCGGCTGGGTGTTCTCGCGCGAAAGGCTGCTCGATTCTGTCTGGGGCCGCGACAGCGAGATCGAACCACGCACGGTGGACGTCCATATCCGCCGCCTGCGCAAGGCGATCAACCAGGGCGACCGCGCCGACATCATCCGCACCGTCCGCTCGGCCGGCTACGCGCTGGACGCCGACGCCGCCTGACGGGTGGTTCCGCCAAGTCCGTTCGGGCTCAGCCCGAACGGGTTCAGGCATAATCCCGACTATCCGACGACGCGCGTCCCGGCATAATCGCTCAGCCCGCGAACCAGCGCATCGAACACGGCGCGCACGCGCGCAACATTGCGCAGATTCTCGTGGCAGACGATCCAGGTTTCGAGATCGAAGCCGAAGGCACCGGGTAGCACCGGTCGCAAGGCCGGATCGCGCGCGGCGAGCGCCGATTGACAGATGCCAATCCCCAGCCCGGCGCGGATCGCCGCGAGCTGGGCCAGATCGCTGTCCGAACGAAAGCAACAATCCTCGATCGCCATCGGCAGGCCGCTGGCCCGAAGCGCGCGCAGCACGGGGCTGTCCCGCTCGACGCCGATCAGCGCATGTCCGCGCATCGCCTCCAGCGTCTCGGGCATGCCCCGGCGTGCAAGATAGTCGCGACGCGCGTGAAGCCCCAGCCGCACGGCGCCGGCCCGCCGCGCGATCAGCGCCGTCTGCACCGGCGCGACCATCCTCACCGCGACGTCCGCCTCGCGGCGCAAAACATCCTCGTTGCGATTGCTCGGCGACAATTCGATCACCAGCGCCGGATGCGCGGCCTGAAGGCGCGCCAGCATCGGCGGCAGGATCTCGACAGCGATCACTTCGCTCGCGCTCACACGCACTGTGCCCGCGATTTCCCCCGCCTCGGACGAAGCCGAGCGGATCAACGCCGCAGCCGCCAGCGCCATCGCCTCGGCATGCCCGCGCAACGCCAGGCCGGTCTCGGTCGGTTGCAGCCCGCCCGGCGTTCGGGTGAACAGCGCAGTGCCGAGTTGCGCCTCCAGATCCTCGATGCGCCGGCGCATCGTCGGCTGCGCGATGGCGAGCGCGCGTGCCGCGGCCGACAGGCTGCCCTCCCGCAGCACCGCGAGAAACGCGCGATATTGCTCCCAGTCCGGCTCAATGCTCATCGATTTCTTATAAGCTGATCGTAAAAGATCGACAATTTCTTTCCACCCCCGATCGCCGCACATCATCGAGCAAGGCTGACGGAGGCGAAAATGAAGACGATATTGATCCTGGGCGCCACCGGCGGCGTCGGCGGCGAAACGGCGGCGGCGATGCTGCGCCACGGCTGGCGCGTCCGCGCGATGGCGCGGACGGTGCCGCAGGCAGCAGGCGATCTGGAATGGGTTCGGGGCGACGCGCTGGAGCGAACGGCGGTGCTCGATGCGGCCCGTGACGTCGATGCGATCCTGCATGCAGTCAATCCACCGGGCTATCGCGACTGGGATCGGCTGGTGATGCCGATGATCGAAAACAGCATCACCGCCGCACGGGCGAGCGGCGCAAGGCTGGCGCTGCCCGGCACCATCTATAACTACGATCCGCGAGAAACCCCCGTCGCCCGGCCGGATTCGTCCCAACGACCGAATACGCACAAGGGCCGCATCCGCGCGGCGATGGAACAGCGGATCGCCGAATCGGGCGTTCGCGCGATCATCCTGCGCGCCGGCAATTTCTTCGGCCCCCGCCCCGGCAACAACTGGCTTTCGCAAGCCATGGTCAAGCCCGGCCAGCCCGTTCGGAGCATTCTCAATCCCGCCACGCCGGGCGTTGGCCATGCCTGGGCTTATCTGCCCGATCTGGCCGAGACCTTTGCGCGCCTGCTCGACCGCGAGGCGGTGCTGCCCCATTTCGCGCGCTACCATTTCGCCGGCACCTGGGACGCGGACGGCATGCTGATCGCCGATGCGATCAGAGGCGCGTCGCAGGCGCCATCGCTGCCGGTCCGGCGCATGCCATGGGCCCTGCTCCGCCTTATCGGCCTGTTCAACGTCTCACTGCGCGAAACGGCGCGGATGCGACAATTCTGGCGTCATCCGCTCGCGCTGGACAATGAAAGCCTTGTCGCCGAGATCGGCGCCGAACCGCACACGCCACTGGATCAGGCGATGACAGCGACGCTCGCGGCACTCGGCTGTCTTCCGGCAACAACCGCCAACATCGATGACCAAGCGGCGTGACGCGCGATCGCCGCGATCAACCGACCCGCGCCCCGGGCTGCTCCGGAACCCCTCGGGTTTCGTTTCGTTGACGTGCTGATGCGGACGACCGCACCGCGGGCGGGGCAAGGAGATGATGATGAAATCCATGTTCATGATTGCGGCTTTGGCCTTGAGCACGACCGCGATGGCACAGCCCCCGGCAACCGATGAAGCCGCCCAGCCGCCGGTAAGCGACGCCGCGGCGCAGCCGGCGGAAATGCCGCCTCCCCCGCCGCCCGCGGGGCAAGCGAAGATCGTCCGGCCTTCCCCGTCGGTGGAGCAGGCCTTCCCCCCGCCCCCGCCCAAGGCCGAATATCCCTGGTGCTCGCGCACCGTCACCGACGGCTGCAAGCAGCGCAACGATCCGGGGAACCGGAAATAGCCGGAAATGATCCACGCCGCCGCCCGCATGTGGTGCCGGGCGGCGGTTAGCGCTTCCCATCGATGCGCCGAGGCTTTAGGTGACGTTCGCGTAAACGTCATTCGGAGCAGGATATGAGCATCGATTTCAAGGACCGGGTCGCGATCGTCACCGGAGCCGGCGGCGGACTGGGGCGTGCCTATGCGCTCGAACTCGCCAAACGCGGCGCGAAGGTCGTTGTCAACGATCTCGGCGGATCGCGCGACGGCACCGGCCATTCCGATGCCGCGCTCAAGGTGGTCGAGGAAATCGAGGCGGCCGGCGGCGTCGCCATGTCCAATGGCGGCAGCGTCACCGAATATGAGCAGATGGTCGAGATGGTCGCGAAGACCAAGGAAGCCTGGGGCGGCGTCCATGTCCTGATCAACAATGCCGGCATCCTGCGCGACAAGAGCTTCGTGAAGATGGAGCCCGTCGATTTCGACCTGGTGGTGAAGGTCCATCTGATCGGATCGGCCAATTGCACCAAGGCGGTTTGGGATACGATGCGCGACCAGGCCTATGGCCGCATCCTGATGACCGCCTCGTCGACGGGCCTTTACGGCAATTTCGGCCAGGCCAATTACGGCGCCGCCAAGCTCGGCCTCGCCGGGCTCACCAAGACGCTCTACCTGGAGGGCGCCAAGTACAATATCCGCGTCAACACACTGGCGCCGGTCGCCGGCACGCGGATGACCGAGGATATTTTCCCCGAGGAGGCCTTCGCCGCGTTCGCGCCTGAGAATGTCGCGCCGGCCGCGCTTTTCCTCGTTTCCGAAGACGCGCCGAGCAATGCGATCGTCGGCGCGGGCGCCGGCGTGTTCCAGGCCGCCTATGTCACGCTGACCCAGGGCGTGCTGCTGCCGCAGGACGAACGCACGCCCGAGGGCGTCGCCGCGCACTGGGCGCAGATCACGGATCGGACCGGAGAGATCGTGCCGCAATCGGGGGCTGAGCAATCGATGGTCATCCTCTCGAAACTGCAGGGAAAATAGCCCTTGTCGTGGCTTCAATTAGTGTATTGCTGATTTAATACAGTAATGCTATCCTCCTCGGGCAAGGGGAGGAGAAGCCGCATGTACAGTGAAACCGACCTGGAAGCAGCGGTTGCCGCGGGGGTAATCACGCCCGCGGCCGCCGAAGCCTTCCGAAACCATGTCGCGGCCGGTCGCGCCACGCCAACCGTCGATGAGGAAAGTTTCCGCCTCCTCACCGGCTTCAACGATATCTTCGTCTCGATCGCGCTCGTGCTGCTGCTGGTCGCGCTCGGCTGGATCGGCGGAGAACGCTCTGCCGCGCTCGCTGGCGCCCTTGTCGCCGGAGCCAGCTGGGGCCTCGCCGAATATTTCACCAGGCGCCGTCGCATGGCCTTGCCCAGTATCCTGCTGCTGCTCAGCTTCACCGGTGGCGTCGCCGCCACGATGATCGGCGCGCTTGTCGATATGCAGGCTGATTTCGGGGACCGCACCAGCGCATTGTTCCTGGCCGGAATCGGAGTGATCACCGCCGCCGCCGCCTGGGGCCATTGGCTGCGCTTCCGCGTGCCGATCACCGTTGCGGCGGGCGCCGTGTCGCTCGTCGGCGTGGTCGTGGCGCTCGCACTCGCCATCAACCAGAACCTTGTCGACCATGTGACCTGGCTGGTGCTTGCCGGCGGTGTCGCGACCTTCGCGTTCGCGATGTGGTGGGACATGTCCGATCGCACGCGGCAGACCCGGCGTTCCGATGTCGCCTTCTGGCTGCATCTCGCCGCCGCGCCGATGATCGCGCATCCGATCTTCCACGCGCTGGGGGTGCTGGACGGCACGATCGGAACCGCTCAGGCCGCCATCGTCATCGCGCTCTATATCGTCTTCGCGATGATCTCGCTGACGGTCGATCGCCGCGCCCTGCTCGTCTCGTCGCTCGCCTATGTTCTTTACGCGATGAGCGCGCTGTTCGAAAAATTCGGTGCGGTGAGCATGAGTGTGGCGCTGACCGGCCTCGTCATCGGCTCCGCGCTGCTGACGCTCTCCGCCTTCTGGCACACGGCGCGGCGCCTGATGGTCAACACCCTGCCCGGCGACCTGCGCGCAAAGCTGCCCGTGCTCGACCGGCCGGCGATCAGCGCCTGATCCGATAACCATAAGGGCCACCCGGCTGCAACGGGTGGCCCATCCCATCCTTCCCCCCTCCCCAGTGGGGGGATTTTTTATTCCTCGACCAGCTTGAGCAGCTTGCGTTCGACCGGCGCCAGCACCGAATTGAGTTCGTGTCCGCGCCGCAGGACCGCGCCGGCTTCGCTCACCAGCGACCACATGCCTTGGCGATTGCGGAGTTCGGGTCGCTTCTCGATTCGATATTCGGGCCGTTCGGTCGCGCGACGAAAGGCGGAAAAGATCGCGGCTTCGCGCCCCAGATCGATCGCATAATCCCGCCAGAAGCCCGCCGCGACCATCCGCCCGTAGAGATCCAGGATCCGCATCAGTTCAACCCGATCGAACCCGATCTGCGGCGTCACGCCGCGCGAAACCGGGAATGGCGTGACGATCGCGCTCATGCGCTTTCGCGTTCACCGTCCGTCTTGCCGGACTTTTCGGCCAGCATGGTATCGAGCTGCTTCTGCATGCGTTCGAGCTCGCATTTCAGGATTTCCAGCTTCTGCGTGGCCGGATCGAAGATATCGCTGCACGGCGTGCCATAGGGAACGAAGCCCTTCTGGTATTCAACCGCATCCACCAGCGTCTGCCGCGCGGGAATGCCGACCATCACGGCGCCCTCCGGCACATCCTTGGTGACGACCGCATTGGCACCGACGCGGGCGCGCGGGCCGACGGTGATCGGGCCGAGCACTTGCGCACCCGATCCGACGATCGCGCCGTCGAGCAGGGTGGGATGGCGCTTGCCGGCAACGCCATTCGCGGGATTGGTGCCGCCCAAGGTCACGCACTGATAGATGGTGACATTATCGCCGATCACCGCCGTTTCGCCGATCACGGTGAAGCCATGATCGATGAACAGGTTGCGGCCGATCTGCGCGCCGGGATGAATGTCGATCGCGGTCAGGAAACGCGAAAGATGATTCACGAAGCGCGCGACGAAATACAGTTCGGCCTCGTACAGCCAATGCGCCACCCGGTGCAGGCCGAGCGCCAGCACGCCGGGATACAGCAGAATCTCCCATCGCGACCGCGGCGCCGGGTCGCGGGCCTTGATCGAATCGAGATAGGTCTTCAACTCAGCCAGCATCGCGGGCCCTCCCTGGAACGGACATAATCTAGGGACAAAGACGAGCCGTTTCAAATGGAGGCTGAAAGCGCTTGTCTAGCCTATTGATAGGGAATCTGTCTTGTCCAACCCCTCTCGCTCGTGCAGCACAGCGCCGCGACGAGAGGGACCGGTAACCGAATGATCGAACTTATCCAGGAGCATTGGCTCGCCATCCTGCCTTTCGTCGCCGTCGGATTCGCCGCGCAGATGGTGGACGGCGCGCTCGGCATGGCGTTCGGCGTGATCTCTTCGACCTTGCTGGTCAGCGTGCTCGGCGTACCACCGGCAACGGCTTCGGCCGGCGTCCATCTGGTCGAATGCTGCACCACCGGGGTCTCAGGAATCAGCCACGCGATCCACAAGAACGTCAACTGGAAGCTGTTCTTCCGGCTGCTCGTTCCCGGCATGATCGGCGGGGTCACCGGCGCCTATCTGCTCACATCGCTCGACGCGTCCATCACACGGCCGTTCGTGATGGCCTATCTGGCCGGCATCGGCATCTATTTGCTCGTCCGCGGCATCCGCTACCCGCCGCACACGCACCGCGAGCCCAAGATCATCGAGCCGCTCGGCCTTGCGGGCGGGTTCCTCGACGCCGCGGGCGGCGGGGGCTGGGGCCCGGTCGTGACTTCCAACCTGCTCGTCCAGGGTGCGCAACCGCGCACCACCATCGGCACGGTCAACAGCGTCGAATTCTTCCTCACCATCACCATCTCCGTCACCTTCCTGATCGGAATCGGCACCGAGGGTTTTTCCAGCAGCTTCTGGCTGCCGGTGATCGGCTTGCTGGTCGGCGGAATCGTCGCGGCTCCCTTCGGCGCAATCATCGCCAAGCGCGTGCCCGCAAAGACACTGCTCGTGATGGTCGGCGTCGTTCTGACCGCGACCAGCCTGTTCAGCATCTATCGCGCGATTTTCTGACCGTCTTCAAACAGTCACATATTCGATGATATAACCCATATTGATCGTATGGGGTAATCAATGTCGACATATTTGCCGACGCTCAAGCAGCTTCAATATCTGGTCGCCCTGCGCGAGCACGGCCATTTCGGCCGCGCCGCGGAAGCGTGCTTCGTCACCCAATCCACGCTGTCGGCGGGCCTGCGCGAACTCGAGTCGCTGATCGGCATCACCCTGGTCGAACGCACCCGCCGCGTCGTCCGCTTCACGCCGCTGGGCGAAAGAATCACCGACAAGGCGATCCGCGTGCTGCGCGAAGCCGAAGAGCTGTCCGCGATGGCGCGCGCTGCGGGCAAACCGCTGTCGGGCGACCTCCGCATGGGCGTGATCCCGACGATCGCTCCGTTCCTGCTGCCCCGCATCCTGCCGCGCATCCGCGCCGACTGGCCCGAGCTCAAACTCTATCTGCGCGAGGAAACCAGCCGCTCGGCATGCGAATCGCTGCATCATGGCCAGGTCGACTGCGTCCTGCTCGCCCTGCCCTATGCCTGTGGCGATGTTGAGGGAGAAACGCTGTTCGACGACCGGCTGTTCATCGCCTTTCCGCACGACGAGGGTGTCGATCTCCCGGAGAGGGTCAAGGCCGATACCATCGACGAAAGCCGATTGCTGCTGCTCGAGGACGGGCATTGCCTCAAGGATCACGCTCTTGCCGCCTGCAATCGCCCCGAACTCCGCGCCGAAGCATCGATGCTCGGCACATCGCTTCATACATTGGTGCAAATGGTCGACAACGGCCTGGGCGTGACGATGCTGCCCCAGATGGCGCTCGATGCCGGGATATTGGGCGGAACCAGTATCGAGGCACGCGCCCTGGATGCGGATTCGCCGTCCCGTCGAATCGCCCTGGTGTGGCGCAAGGGATCTCCTCGCGAAAAGGATTTCCGGCTGCTCGCCGACGTGTTGCGTTCGGCCAGTACCCGATCGTCCGACTGAGCGATCCCAGAGCGCCGGCCCTGGAGTGACTTCGAGGCGGGCGGCAGGCCCTTTCCGCACGAGACTTCAGGTCAGTCCCGGATCCACCGATCGCGCGCCGCATCGTCGGCGGTACGCGCCTCGACCCATGTGCTGCCGTCGGCGCGATGCTCCTTCTTCCAGAACGGGGCTTCGGTCTTCAGCCAGTCGATCAGGAAATGGCAGGCATCGAGCGCCGCCGCGCGATGCGACGAAGCCGTCCCCACGAAAACGATCCGCTCGCCCGGAGCCATCCGCCCGACGCGGTGTATCAGGACAATTCCGAGCAACGGCCATCGCCGCGCGGCATCTTCCGCCAGCCGTGTCAGCGCCTCATGCGTCATCGCCGGATAATGTTCGAGTTCCAGTGCGATCAGGCCGCCGTCGCCGCGCACAATGCCGGTAAAGCTCGCGACAGCGCCACCGCCCATCGCTTCAAGCTCGGCAAGCCGCGCCGCGACATCGAAATCCGCCTCGCCGACCGCGATGGTGATCATCCGCCGGTAACCGGCGGGAAAAAGGCGATCTCGCGCGCACCCGCGACAGGCGCGTCAAGCGGCGCGAACACCTGATCGATCGCCGCCCGGATTCGCGATCGATCGAAAAACGCCCGCTTATGACCATCGCTCAGCCCGGAAAGCCAATCGATCACCGCCGCGACCGTCAAGGCGTCGGCGGGCGGGTCGAGCCGTTCGGCATCATGACCGATCGCCTCGCGGACCCAGGCGAAATAGACGAAATCGATAGCCATGCTGCCTGTCCTAGGGTTTGCCGGCCAGCGGGCGTTCGCTGGTGAAACGCGGCGCGAACGGCCGGACTTCCCCGGCGAACAGCCCGGCGAGAACCGCCGGATCCGCCGCCATCAGCGACTGGGCGGCGGCAAGATCGCGCGCATGCAACAGCACCAGCCCACCATCCGCGCCGAGCGGGCCGGCGGTATGGATGACACCCTCGTCGACGAGCCGCTTCATGTAGCGGGCATGTTCGCCCAACCCCTGCTGCGCCATCGGAACGCCCGCCTTCCAGGCCGGACCGGGCCGATAGACGATCGCGAACAACGAGCGGTTCGTCTCGATGCTTGCGGGTTGCTCCGCCTGAACGGGCGCGGCGGACAGGCAAAGGAGCAAAGAGATCGCGAGACGAAAGCCCATGTTCGTCAGTCCATATGCTTCAGGCCGACGCGCAGATAGTCCCAGCCGGTCAGCAGGGTCAGCAAAGCCGCCCCCCACAGGCTGATCAGCCCGACATCGTGCACCCATGGCCAATATGGCACCGCCCCCGCCAGAATCAGCGCGCCGAGCGAAATGAGCTGGAACGTGGTCTTCCACTTGGCGAGCTGGCTGACCGGCACCGAGACGCTCAATCCCGCCAGGAATTCACGCAAGCCTGAAACCATGATCTCGCGCAGCAGGATCACCAGCGCCGCGATGATATGATAATTGCGGATATCGTCGATGAAGACGAGCATCACGATCACCGCGGCCACCATGATCTTGTCGGCAATCGGATCCAGGAAAACCCCCAGCCGCGAAACCGTGCCCTTGGCGCGCGCCAGATAGCCGTCGAAATAGTCGGTGATGCCCATCAGGCAATACAGCGCGAACGCCAGGAAATAGTCGAATGGCCTGGGCGTCGGCCACAACAGGAATACGAGCAGCGGAACGGCGAAGATCCGCGACAAAGTGAGCAGGTTCGGCAGCGTCAGCATCCTGCCTTCCCCATAGAGCCTGATCGCCCGCCGTGGAAGCGCCGAGCGCGCCGGATGACATTCGCGACCGATATCGAGACTTTGCGTTGGATGCGCGTGCGCGATCCGCTATGGAACTGCGACGGACAGACCTCGGAGCGAATTCACCGATCCATGCAAACTTCGCTCGGGCTCCTTTCACGCCGCCGATTCCTGCCGCTGTTCGTCACGCAGCTCCTCGGCGCCTTCAACGACAATCTCTTCAAACAGGCGATGGTCCTGTTCGTCGTCTACGGCGTCTATAACGACGCCGCGTCGGAAACGATCTTCAGCGGCATCGCCACGGGCATCTTCATCCTGCCCTTCTTCCTGCTGTCCGCCATGTCGGGCCAGCTTGCCGATTCGATCGACAAGGCGAAGATCATCCGCATCGTCAAATTCTGCGAGATCCTGATCATGCTGGTCGGCGCGGCGGGACTGGTGCTGGCGTGGCAGGGCTATGCGGTGAAACTGCTGGCGATCCCGCTGCTGCTGCTCGCGCTGTTCGCGATGGGCATCCATTCCACCTTTTTCGGCCCGATCAAATACGCGATCCTGCCCCAGCACCTGGAAAAGGATGAAGTGCTCGGCGGCACCGGGCTGGTCGAGGCCGGCACCTATATCGCGATCCTGGCGGGCACGATCCTGGCCGGGGTGATCCCGGTGGAAATCGCGGCGATCGGCGTCGTGATCACCGCCGTCATCGGTTATTTCGCCGGGCGGCAGGTTCCCCCCGCCCCACCCGTGCACGAGGATCACAGCATCGACTGGCACGTGATCCGCGCATCGGTCGCGCTGGTGCGCGGCACCATGCACATCCGCCATCTCTATCTGGCGATCGTCTCGATCAGCTTCTTCTGGACGATCGGCGCGGTGCTGTTCATCCAGTTCCCGCCGCTCGCCAAGAATGTGCTGACCGCCGACAAGGCTGTGGCCAGCCTGTTCCTCGCGGTCTTCTCGATCGGCATCGCCATCGGATCGATCGCGATCAACCGGCTGCTCAAGGGCAAGGTTTCGGCGCGCTATGCGCCGGCGTCGGTGCTCGTGATGGCGATGTTCGTCGTCGCCTTCTATTTCGTGTGCACCCAATGGGGTGGCGCCGCCGATGGCCGCCTGTACGGCATCGGCGAATTCCTCAATCACCATATGGTGATCCCGCTGCTCGGCAGCCTGCTCGGCATCGCGATCAGCGGCGGCATGTTCGTGGTGCCGCTCTACGCCTTCCTCACCACCAGCGTCGACAAGAGCCAGGCGGCGCGAACCGTCGCGGCCAACAACATCGTCAATTCGGGCGCGATGGTGGTCGGCTCGCTGATCGCGCTCGGCCTGAGCGCGCTGGGCGTTTCCATCGAGCATCAGCTGCTGTTGAGCGCAGCGATGTGCCTGATCTCGGCCTGGCTGGCGCAGAAGCTCCACCGCGCCTGCGATTGACCACTGGATCCCGCCGATGCGGGAATCCAGCTACACAGCTCTTGTAAGGGTTTCCCGCAGCGCGGAGGTTACCCCGCGAAAACGCCGCAGGCGATGCGGCCGCCACTGTTGCCCGAAGGATCGGTCTTCATGTCGTCAGCCGTCGCATGGATCACCAGCGCGGCGCCGTCAGCATCGAGCAGGCCGCCCTCGCCGCTCAGTTTCGCGCCAGACAAATCGATGGTGAGCGATCCGGTGCCGTCCGCGCCGATAGTGATGTTGGGCAGGTCGCCGCTATGCGCGCCCTGCGGATTGTCGTGGCCATGCTGGCGTGCCGTCGGGTTCCAGTGGCCGCCCGCGGTCTGGAAATCGGGCGCCTCGCATTTGCCGGTGGTATGGACATGAATACCATGAATGCCCGCGGGAATGCCCTGGGCAGTAACAGTCAGCTTCAGGCCGGACGCGGTCTCGACGATGCGCCCCTCGCCCGCCGCCGTACCGCTGGCGGTGTAAAGCGGCGCGCGCGCGTCCGGCGCGGCAGCAGCGGAGGCATCGGCGGTCGCCGCATCATTCGCGGCGCAAGCCCCAAGCAACGCAAAACCGGTCATGGCGGCTAGAGAGAAAGGCTTGGCAAGGCCGGTCATTTCGCAGTCTCCTGGGGCATTGAGAATAAAACGCAACAAGCACGACAGCAGTTCCGGTTCAAGTTCAACATGTGCGCATCGGGATTTGCCGCCGGATCGGGCACCGAGCGCGGCCGGAGACCGGCGGAAACGCCGGGGCCGTGTGCGCGGTGAATCCGCCGGCCTGATGCTGAGCCATCCGCCGTGGAAAATGCCGGCCTTGGCGCGATACAGTGATTGGTAAGAGGATTCTGCTAACAGGCTCCGCATGAACGAGAATCGCAAAGTCATGCTGGTGTTCGGCACCCGCCCCGAAGCCATCAAGCTATTTCCCGTCGTGCATGCGCTGCGCGCGGTTCCCGGAATCGAAGCCCGCGTCTGCGTGACAGCGCAACATCGCGGCTTGCTCGATCAGGTGCTCGAGATCAGCGGCCTGACGCCCGATATCGATCTGGACCTCATGCAGGCCAACCAGTCGCTCGATCAATTGACCGCACGCCTGCTGTCCGAGCTTGGCGCGGCATATGATCGAGAACAGCCCGAACGCGTCATCGTTCAGGGCGATACGGCGACCGCGATGGTCGGGGCGCTCGCCGCCTATTACCGCAAGATCCCGGTCAGCCATGTCGAAGCGGGGTTGCGCAGCTACGATATCTATCAACCCTGGCCGGAGGAAGTGAACCGCAAGATCGTCGGCAGCATCGCCGATCAGCATTTCGCCCCCACCGAAACCGCGGCACAGGCGCTGGCACGCGAGAATGTGGCGGCCGGCACCATCCACGTCACCGGCAACACGGTAATCGATGCGCTGCATGCGACCGTCGCCAGGATCACCCAGACACCCGCGCTCGCCGCCGGGCTCGATCCGGTGCTCGCGCCGTTCGCGGGCAAGCGGATCATCGCGGTGACCACGCATCGCCGCGAGAATTTCGGCGATGGCATGGCCAGCATCGCGCGCGCCATCCGCCGGATCGCCGAACGAGAAGACATCGCGATCGTGTTTCCCGTTCACCCCAACCCCAATGTCCGCAGCGCGATGGACGGCCTGCTGGCGGACAAGACGAATGTCGCGCTGATCGAACCGCTCGATTATCCGCATTTCGTGCGCCTGCTCGGCGCCTGCCATATCGTGCTGACCGATAGCGGCGGCGTGCAGGAGGAAGCCCCCGCGCTCGGCAAGCCGGTGCTGGTGATGCGCGAGACGACCGAACGGCCGGAAGGCGTTACGGCGGGTACGGCCAGGCTGATCGGCACGAGCGAGGACCGCATCGTTTCCGAAATATTTACGCTGCTGGACGATAACGCCGCCTGGTCAGCGATGGCGCATGCCCATAACCCCTTTGGTGACGGACAGAGCAGCCAGCGCATAGCGAGGATCGTCGCCCATGCTTTCGGATTGCCCGCCTAAAGTCGTCGTTCTCGGCCTCGGCTATATCGGATTGCCCACCGCGGCCGTGATCGCGCGCTCGGGCTGCTCGGTTCTGGGCATCGACGTCAGCGAGCATGTCGTCGAAACCGTGTCCTCCGGGCGCGTCCATATCGAGGAAGTCGATCTCGACGGGCTTGTCCAGGGCGTCGTGGCGCGCGGCACGCTGCGCGCATCCACCCAGATCGAAGCCGCGGACGTGTTCCTGATCGCCGTGCCGACTCCGTTCGGCCCCGATCATGTTCCGGATATCGGCTATATTCTTCAAGCCGCGACCAGCATCGCCACCGTGCTCAAGCCGGGCGACACCGTGATCCTGGAATCGACCTCGCCCGTCGGCACAACCGAAAAGGTGCGTGATCTGCTATCCCAGCTTCGCCCCGACCTGCGCGTGCCCGGAAAGACCGGTGAGGCCGCCGATATCGCGATCGCCTATTGCCCGGAACGCGTGCTGCCCGGCCGCATCCTCGTCGAACTGATCGACAATGACCGCTGCATCGGCGGCATCACACCGCGCTGCGCCCGCAAGGCGCTCACCTTCTACCGGCGTTTCGTGCGCGGCCAGTGCATCACCACCAATGCGCGCGCCGCCGAGATGGTGAAGCTGACCGAAAACGCCTTTCGCGACGTCAACATCGCCTTCGCCAACGAGCTTTCGCGCGTCGCGGACACGATGGAACTCGATGTCTGGGAAGTGATCCGGCTGGCCAACCGCCATCCGCGCGTCAACATCCTGCAGCCCGGCCCCGGCGTCGGTGGCCATTGCATCGCGGTCGATCCCTGGTTCCTGGTCCATGCAGATCCGGCGAACACGCCGCTTATCCGCACTGCACGCGAGGTAAATGACGGCAAGACCGACTATGTCATTGAAAAGGCCAATGCTCTGGTCGAATCACTGCCTGGTGCAACGGTTGCCTGCCTTGGCCTCGCCTTCAAACCCAATATCGACGATTTCCGCGAAAGCCCCGCGCTGAAGGTGGCGGAAGCGCTGGCACAAAAACATGGCGGCCGTATCAAGATCGTCGAGCCGCACGCCAACGTGCTTCCCTCGGCATTCGACGGAACTGGCGCCGAGTTGGTCGATATCGACACCGCTCTCGCGACTTGCCCGATCTTCATCGTGCTGGTCGATCACGACGTGTTCAAATCGGTCCCTGCCGACGAGCGCGCCGACAAATGGGTCTACGACACGCGCGGCATCTGGCCGGACCAGCCGAAGAATCGGCGCGTGGAGCAGGATCTTCGCCTGGCCGGCTGACGCGCATCCAATCAGGCGGCGACCGTCGCCATATCCCCGGTCTGCAGGAACCAGCGTTCGGCGCCTTCGAGCGCGATCGCGGTCAGGCGCCCCGATGCGAACGCGCCGGTATCGATACCGATCCGATTGGGCCGCTGGTCGACATCGTCGCTGATGCTGTGGCCATGGACGATGATGCGACCATGCGAACCGTCATGCCGCAAGAATTCGTCGCGGATCCACCGCAGATCAGAGACGCTCTGTTCGGCCAGGTCGACGCCCGGGCGGATACCGGCATGGACGAAGAGATAATCGCCATATTCGATCATATCCTCGAACCCAGCGATAAAGGCGACATGTGCGGCGGGTACATGTTCGGCAAGCCGGGCGGTCAAGGCATCGAAATCGAGATCCTGATATTCCTGGTCGGTGAAGCCGTAGCTCAACATGGTCGCGCGCCCGCCGACACGGATCAACAGCCGCGTGGCGCGCGCGTCGCCCTCGATCGCGCGAAGGAACACTTCCTCATGATTGCCCATCAGGATGCGCACTGCCGTGCTGGCGCGTTTGAGCGCCATCGCCTTTTCGATCACGCCACGAGAGGATGGGCCGCGATCGATCAGGTCGCCGAGCAGGATCAGCCTGACATCGGCGGGCGGGCGATCCGCATTGTCCGCATCGATCCGGGCGAGCAGAGCCTCGAACAGATCGAGACGGCCATGGATATCGCCGATCGCGTAGATGCGCAGCCCGTCGGGCACCCGCGCCACTGGCTCCGCCTTTCGCCGCCGGGTCCATCGTTTCAATCTCGAATACAGCATATCGTCCAGAACACCGTGTAATCGCGCCATAGCCCGTCGGCTCGGCGCGCGCAAAGCCGGGTACTGCGCTGCCGCGATGGGGCCCGATATCGGCAACCCGATATGATGCCAGATCGCACATCCGCGCGCGCCATTGCAAAACCGCCGATAATGTCAAAACCAGGGTCGCGGCCCGGCATTTCATACCAAAATATGGTTAAAAATTCTGAACTTGTTGCTACGCCGCAACGCTTGGTCGATTTTTGCCAACGGGTTGCATCAAATGATTTCCCCCGCGGAACTTTATGCGTCATAACCGCTTTGCTTACGAGGGCCGGCGTCGGGTGCGGCTTATGCGAATGGCTTGTGCTTGTTTTTGCGCGTGATAGCTTTTGAAGCTTGTGTTTCGCAGCGAAATCAAGAGGCCGGTTGCTGCAAAGGGAGCAAGAATATGCGTTTGGGTAAAATCTCGATGGCGGTGATGGTCGCGCTCAGCATGGCTGGCACGCCCCTGCTCGCTCAGACGTCGAGCCCCGCTGCAAAGCTTTCGGTTTCGACGGCGGCTTCCAAATCGGTTCGCAGCGATGCGGCCATGACCGGTGAGAGCCAGGCAAGCAGCAGCAGCCTGATCCTCGCGGTCGGCGCCATCAGCATGATCGTCCTCGGTGTCGTCGTCGCTGCTCGCGGCAACAACCAGCCGAAGAGCCCCTGATCTCATCGGGAACTCAAGAACAGAAAATGGCGGCTTTCGGGCCGCCTTTTTTTGCCCGCGTTTTCGTCTCGCCGAACGACAGACCGTGTCCGACACCTGTGCCCGCACAAATTGGGCCGCGCGATCGCAGGATCACGCGGCCCGGTGAATATCGTTGATCGCCAAAGCGGGCGCGATTGCCCCACAGGTCCCTTGGATTATGACGGCGAGCCGACAGGCACATAGCACAACCCTACGCGCTCCACTTCGCTCGGCGAGTAGATGTTGCGCAGGTCAACCAGCAATGGCGTACGCATCGACGCGGCGATCCGGGTCAGATCGAGTGCGCGGAACGCGTCCCATTCGGTGACGATCGCCAGCGCATCCACATCGCGAGCCGCTTCATAGGCGTCTCCGACCAGTTCAACATCACCGATCAACGGGCGTGCAACCTCCATGCCCTCCGGATCATAGGCCTTGATGCTGACACCCGCGTCCTGGAGACTGCGGATGATCGCGAGCGACGGCGCGTCGCGCATATCGTCGGTATTGGGCTTGAATGTCAGGCCGAGCAGCCCAACCGTGCGGCCCCGTACATCACCCCCCATTGCCTGCAGGATGCGACGCCCCATCGCACGTTTGCGGCTGTCGTTGACCTGCACGGTCGCCTCGACGATCCGGAGCGGCGTCGCATAATCCTCTGCGGTCTTGAGCAGCGCAACCGTATCCTTGGGAAAACACGAACCGCCATAACCAGGGCCGGCATGCAGGAACTTCGCGCCGATCCGGTTATCCAGGCCGATCCCGCGCGAAACATCCTGCACCTCCGCACCAACCGCTTCGCACAGGTCCGCAATCTCGTTGATGAAGGTGATCTTGGTCGCGAGAAAGGCGTTGGCGGCGTATTTGATCAATTCGGAGCTGCGCCGGCTGGTGAAGACCATCGGCGCCTGATTCAGGTAAAGCGGACGATAGATTTCGCGCATCACGTCACGCGCCCATTCGCTTTCGCTGCCCACGACGATGCGATCCGGCCGCTTGAAATCGCCGATCGCAGCGCCTTCACGCAGGAACTCGGGATTGGAGACGACTTCGACGCGGAGTTCGGGACGCAATTCGCGGATGATCTCCTCCACCCGATCCCCCGTCCCCACCGGCACGGTCGATTTGGTGACGATCACCGTATCACCGGTCAACGCGCCTGCAATCTCGCGCGCGGCTTCATAGACATAGGTCAGATCGGCATGGCCATCTCCCCGCCGCGACGGGGTTCCCACAGCAATGAAGATCGCGCCCGCATCCCTGACCGCGTCAGCCAGTTCGGTCGTGAACGAGAGGCGACCAGCCGCCACGTTCTTCGCAACCAGTGCATCGAGCCCGGGTTCGAAAATGGGCATTCGGCCTGCTTCGAGAGCTTCGATCTTGCCGGGATCCTTGTCGACACAAACAACGCTGTGCCCGAAATCCGAAAAGCACGCGCCAGATACTAGGCCGACATAGCCGGCGCCGATCATGGTGATCTTCATGTCATTCCCCGAAGATGATTTGCCAGCTTCTTAGCCACTGTCCGAGGCGGATCAAACCAGAACAAAGACCGGGATATTCTGTTTACCGCGATTTTTCAGCCGTCCGCCGGATTCGGAAACAGGAAATCCCTTACATCGCAGACGAACCACGAACCCGCCAAATCCGCCGCCGATCAGCAAATCAGGACCTAAAGACAAAAAAAGGAGGCCGGCCCGAAAGCCGACCTCCGATTTTCTGTCGCATGAGGCAATCCGAAGATTGCCCGTCGCTTACATGCCCGAACCGGGTCCGTAAGTGATTTCCACGCGGCGGTTCTGCAGCTCGCGGACACCGTCGGCGGTCTCGACGCGCGGGCGGCTTTCGCCGAACGCTTCGGTCGAGATGACACCCGAAGAAATGCCCTTCGATTCCAGATAGGAACGAACCGAGTCATTGCGGCGCTGCGAGAGGCCGACATTGTACTTGTCCGAACCCGACTTGTCGGCGTGACCGGCAAGCATGACCTGCGCGTTGCCGCAATTCTGGTACGCGGTGACCGCGTTGTCCAGGATCGAAGCCGCTTCCGGCGTGATGTTCGACTTATCCCAGTCGAAGAACACGATGTACGGTCCCGGCGTGCACTCCGGCGCAGGCGGCGGAGGCGGCGGAGGCGGCGGGGGCGGGGGTGGCGGCGGGGGCGGCGGGGGCGGCGGGGGCGGCGGCGGTGCTGCTTCACCGAAGTTGAAGATTACTGAGCCAAGCAGGCTATGCGAGCGGAAGCGCGTCTGCACGTCACGCCCCAGTCGATCGACCAGATCGACATTGTTGACGTTGAAGAAGCGATACTTCAAGCCGATGTCAACATTCTTCGAAAGCGGAGCACGAACGCCCGCAATCGCCTGCCAAGCAAAACCGGTATCCGAGTCATTCAGGAAACCAGGGCCACTCGAATTGATCGAGTAATCGTCTGCTTTCACGCGCGCAACACCCGCGCCAGCGCCAATGAAGCCTTGCAGGCCGTCATCATCGCCGAAATCAAGCATGCCGTTGACCATGAAGCTCAGTGCGGACGTCTTGCCGCCATTGTCGACATAGCTACCCGAAGCGGCAACCGCGCTTCCAGGACCATAGGGCAAGGTGACACTCGACGTATACCCCTTGACGGTCGCTTGCTTGTAACCCACTTCGGCTTCAACGCGGAAGCCGCCGAAATCATAACCGATGATCGCGTCGAAATCGTAACCATAGTCATGATCGACCCGAGCGGCATCGTTCCTGGCGCCGATGTCGAGATCGAGATCTTCGACGATCATCGCGCCGCCCTCGACTCCGATATACCACGCATCGTCGCGGGCGAGAGCCGGCGAAGCGAGGGCCGTGGAGGCAAGTGCCATCGCCATGGCGACTTTCCGCATAGGTATTCCCCTTTCTTGTTTGTCACTTAGGACAGCAAAAACTCACTACCCAATGCCATGTTTCCACGCAAGCGAAACAATTGGGTTGGGTGTGGCCAAAAAGCCGCACATTCCCCCGCATCAGACACGCCGAGAACACCGGAACAAGGCGAAGGTTCCCGCGGAAGAGCTCGCCCCGTCAAATAAATTGCGCGCCGCAACATCGGTTTGGCTCGCCCGCGCCAGCATCGCGTACCGCCGGAATCGATCCAAGAGGGCCGATATGCCCCACCCCCGCAGGCACTCCAGACCCGACCGACCAGCGCTCCGCGCGATACGATGCCTCACCGGGCTCGGACTCGAGGCGATAGACAGCGCCTGCGAAAAACGCTGATCGGCACCCCTTCAAACGGCCTTGGTCGACATGACCGGCTCACGCATGAAATAGGCCTCCTCGCGCGCCACCCAGTGCGAGAAGCTCGGACGGGCCAGTATGGCATCGAGATAGGCCGCCGTACGCGGGTAGATCACCGGATCGGGCCGAACGCCGATATGCGACAGATTCGCGAACGGGCTGGCAACCGCGAGATCCGCCAATGTCAGCCTGTCCTCGACGAGGAAGCCGGACGAAGGAACGACGCGTTCAAGATAGTCGAGAATCGGCGGCAATTCGTCGCGCTCGGCCGCATCGGCGGCCGCAAGGTCACCCGGGCGTCCCAGAAAGCGCGGCGAAACCACACGATTGAAGAACATCTTGACGCCGCATCCCATCACGATGGTGTCGCCGAATTCGTCGTACCAGATCGCCCGCGCCCGCGCCTTGGGTTCGGCGGGAATCAGGTTCGGCTCGGGATGCAGGGCCTCGAGATAGGCGATGATCGCGCTCGAATCGCAGATGGTGAAATCCTCGCCGCCATCGGCGCCCGGGTCGCGCAGCGCCGGCATCTTGCGGAACGGACTCGCGTCTTCGAACTCTTCGCCGCCCCGCCCCATTCCGCCTGGCTTCAATTCGAGCGCTATGCCCTTCTCGGCTGCATAGGCCAGGACTTTGCGAACGAAGGGTGAAAGCGATGCGCCATAAAGAATCATCTGGGCGGCTCCCGTTCCTGATCAGGCCCCGCCATGCTGGCATCACCCGCCGCAACCCGCAACGGATCTTCCCGCAGAGCGTTTCGCCAGAATTGCATGACGCTGCACGATGACGCGTGCCGCCGCGACACTTCGCCGCCGGAATGGAATGAGCCCGGATCGCGGTCGGATGTTTACCGAATCGCCCCCTTCTCGATCGAGAAACCTTGCAGCCCGGGCGATCCTGTACGACAGAAAGAAACCGGAACGGTTATCGGAGACAGGGCGATGATCACGGCCATTCGCGAAGTACGGCGCGCAAAGCGATTGACGCTTGCCGATGTGGCGGCACGCTGCGATCCGCCGACTACCGCGCAGACCATCGGGCGCCTCGAAACCGGAACGCGTACCGTTTCGGTCGCATGGCTCAATCGCATCGCCACAGCACTGGGCGTCACCGCATCGGATCTCGTACGAACGTCGGAACGCGCCGATTTGCGGCTGGTCGCGGTACTTGCCGCCGATGGCGTTCGCGCGCCGCCGCACGAAGCCAGCATCGCGCCACCCGCCGTTTCGCCCGATCATGTCGCGATGCATGTCGAAACCGGGATCGGCGATTATCGCGCGGGAGACGATATCTGGTGTGTGCGCCTCGCACCCGAGGCATTCGGCCTGGCGCTCAACCGGGACGTGCTCGCCCCCCGCCCTGCCGGACGCTTCCTGTTCGGCCGCCTCATCGGCCGCGACGACGGCAGGCTGCACATCTTGCCGCCCGGTGCCGGAGCGCGCCAGCAAGTCATTGCGGACCCGGGCTGGATAGCCGTCGCCACCCGCCTCGTCCGCAGACTTTGAACGCCCGTCGTTCGCGCGCCACCCCAATCACGAATCCTCCAAAACGGACCAGATAGCATCTGACGGGCGCTTGCGCACACGCCGTGTTCGGCACATGCTGCCGGCACGTGTCGTCACTGGGTTCCCGGCGGCGGCACCAAAAAGGGGGAAAAACTGAAGTCACCACCTACGGCGCTGCCACGCAGCGCCGTGTTTCTGTGAGGGAACACGGCTCCTGAGGTCGTCGACATAGGCGATCGGGGTTTCCGCCAATGGCGCGTCGTCCGCATCGCCGCGCCCTGAAGTGCTGCAACGCACAAAAAAACTTGAATCAACCTGCGCGCTTGTCCATGCTGGGCGGATGCCGAGCAAAATACTGCTGGAAGCGATAGCCCTGCACAAGAGCGTGACCGCCTGTTACAACCGCGGCACCGTCAGGCTCGCCCCCCATATTCTCTATACCCGCCACGGCGAGCTCCATGTCGACGCGACAACGCTGGAGCGCGACGGACAACCGCCACGCGAGACCAAGCTGGGCACGTTCAAGCTCGCGGGACTGACCGATCTGGCGCTGGACGGCGGCTCATTCGAGCCCTTTGCGGAATTCGACCCCACCGCACAGCGCTACCAGGGCGAAACCCTCTTCGCGATCGAAAGCCCCGCCGCAGCCTGATACCGGATGGGTCGTCGGCTCATTGCGTCCCGGCGGGACTGACCGCCTTGGCCGCCTTCGTTTCACGCGGCGGAATGGTACGGATCGTCGCCGCATATTCGGCGATCAGCACGAACACCCAGAATTCGGCCCCCAACCATTCTCCTGTCGTCGCGCCGGTGATCAGATCGATGATCAGGAACGCCACAGCGATCATCCTGAACACCATCGAGCTTGATGTCGGCATGTCCGCCCGCAGCGATGCGGTGAGCATCATGAAGATGCTGAGCGCACCGAATACGACCGAACCGAACACTGTCTCCGCGCGATAGAAACCGTCGAGCGCAGCCACGAACCAGAACAGCCGCGAAACCGCGAACTGGCTTTGACGGGTAATCTGACACAGTTTGACGATCGGCGGCACAAAAAGCGTCTTGCCGATCCAGAGATCTATCCTGCTGAGCATATCCGGCGAATAGCGCGCAGCCGATGGAGATGCCAGCGCCCAGGCCAAGCTGGACGACCGGATTTCGCCACATCCTCTCGCATCGAAGAAAAACTTCATCCAAAACGGATATTTATGGCTTCGTTAATCACCGCCCTATGACGTTCGGCATATGGGAAAGGTTCAGGAAAGCGCCAGAGACTACCACCTCCGCCGCGAGACGGACGAACGTGTCCGCGCCAGCGCGGCCAAAGACCCCCGTGTGGTCCATTCCCATCTGGTGATGGCAGAACGCCATCGCCTGTTTGCAATCGAGCATCTGACCGACGGCGCCTCGCCGCACTCCTGAACGCTCTATGCCGTGGCTGGCCCGGCCCCCACACCCGATCGTCCAAGCGCGACGACCGCGATGCCGACCGCAGCCCCGAGCGCCGCACCGACACCGGCCGTCAGCAAGGGATGGCGCCCCACCGTGCGCCCGATTCCACCGATCAGTTCGTCTGCATTCCGATCGCCCGCATGCCGGGCCAGCTTCCTGAGGCCATCGGTCGCGGATGCGGCATATCCCGCAAAAGGCTCGGCAAAGGGCGGATCGGTACGCCGTACGATGTCGTCGAGCGAATCCGCCAGCCCCGTCAAGCCACTCGAGACGCGACCGATCCTGCGATCGACCGCCTCGACCGCGAACTGCGCCACTGTCGAGCGCTCAGGACGCACCGGTTCAGACACGGCGCCAAAGTCCGGCATGGCCGGCTGGATCGATCTGGAGGCCTCAAATGCGTTGTCCATGGTCCGTGCTCCTGGCGACTGGCTGACGTCGACAATTCAACCGTGCTGCCCGGGGCTTGTTCCACCGCTCCGCCAAGAAAGAATGCCGATCACGCCGAAACGATGGGCACGCCGGATCAGTCGCGGCAGAAGCCCTCGCTCGGCTTGATCATCAGGCAGTTCTGTTTGCCCGCCAGCCATTTCAGCCCGGTCTGATCGCCCGTCGCCTTGCGGATCACTTCCTGAACCCCGCCGCGCGTGAAGCGGATCGCGTCGCCATCCGACGTTCCCGTATAGCTGCCCGATCCATCGAGCAGCGTCACCTTCACATCATAGCGGCCTGGCTGAGCGGTCTTGGCGATATCGAGCACCAGCCCCTCCGGCCCGGTCCATTTGCCGGCCCACGCGTCGGTGGCCACGCCATTCTCCTCGATCGCGAGATCGGTCGATCCGGTGCTCGGTCCCTCGTTCGCTGGCACTTCCTCGATGTCCATTGCCATGCCATTTTCCACGGCGGCGGCATTCTCCTCGACGGGCTGTTTGCCGCAGCCGGCAAGAAGCAGCGCGGTGACGAGGAAAAGCGGGGCGACGCGCATCGGCATGTCCTTTCGAAAACCATGTCGGGCGGATATTGACCGTAACAGAGTTGCAATGTCCACCCAATCGCCGGTGGCGTTCGGCGGCCGCCTCCACTAGAGAGCGCGCCATCGACTCATTTAGTTCCGTGGGAGCGCCGCCATGCGCCTTGCCTTCGCATCCGACCACGCCGCAATCGACCTGAAATCCGCGCTCGCCGACTGGGCGCGCGAACAGGGCCATGAGGTGACCGATCTCGGCCCCAATGACGGCGCGAGCGTCGACTATCCCGACTACGGCTACAAGCTGGCCGATACGATCGCGAACGGCGCCGCCGATTTCGGCGTCGCGCTGTGCGGCTCGGGCATCGGCATCTCGATCGCGGTCAACCGCAATCCGGCCTGCCGGTGCGCCCGCGTGTCCGACAGCCTCTCCGCCCGCCTCGCCCGCCAGCACAACGACGCGAACGTCATCGCGATGGGCGCGCGGCTGACCGGCATCGACATGGCGAAGGATTGCCTCGCCGAATTCCTCTCAACCGGTTTCGAGGGCGGCCGCCACCAGCGCCGCGTCGACAAGCTGACCAACCCCGCAAAGGAGCCCGCATGAGCACCAATCCCGCTTCGCTGAACGACGTCCAGCCCGACGGCTTCTTCACCCGTGGCCTTGAACAGGCCGATCCCGCGATCTTCGCCGGCGTCCGCCACGAACTGACGCGCGAGCAGACCCAGATCGAACTGATCGCTTCGGAAAACATCGTCTCCAAGGCGGTGCTCGAAGCGCAGGGTTCGGTGTTCACCAACAAATATGCCGAAGGCTATCCCGGCAAGCGCTATTATCAGGGCTGCGCCCCCTCCGACGAGGTCGAGCAGATCGCGATCGATCGCGCCAAGCAGATCTTCGGCTGCGGCTTCGCCAACGTCCAGCCGCATTCGGGTGCGCAGGCCAATGGCGCCGTCATGCTGGCGCTCGCCAAGCCCGGCGACACCATCCTGGGCCTCAGCCTCGACGCCGGCGGCCACCTGACGCACGGCGCGCGCGCCGCGATGTCCGGCAAATGGTTCAACGCCGTGCAATATGGCGTGCGCCCCGACGATCATCTGATCGATTTCGACCAGGTCGAGGCGCTGGCCAAGGAGCATCGCCCGAAGATCATCATCACCGGCGGCTCGGCCTATCCGCGCCACATCGATTTCGCGCGCTTCCGGGCGATCGCCGATGAAGTCGGCGCGATCTTCATGGTCGACATGGCGCATTTCGCGGGTCTCGTCGCCGGCGGCGTCCATCCCACCCCGTTCGGCCACGCCCATGTCGTCACCACCACGACGCACAAGACGCTGCGCGGTCCGCGCGGCGGCATGGTGATGACCGATGACGAGGCGATCGCGAAGAAGATCAACTCGGCGGTCTTCCCCGGCCTGCAGGGTGGTCCGCTGATGCACGTCATCGCCGCCAAGGCGGTTGCGTTCGGCGAAGCGCTGCAGCCAGAGTTCAAAAGCTATGCCGCAGCCGTCGTCGAAAATGCCAAGGTGCTGGCCGCCACGCTCAAGGAGCGCGGCGCAAACCTGGTTTCGGGCGGAACCGACACGCATCTGGCGCTGGTCGACCTCACCCCGCTGGGCGTGACCGGCAAGGATGCGGACGAGGCGCTGGAACGTTCGGCGATCACCTGCAACAAGAACGGCATCCCCAACGATCCGCTGCCCCCGGTCAAGACCAGCGGCATCCGGGTCGGCAGCCCGGCCGGCACGACGCGCGGCTTCGGCCCCGCCGAGTTCCGCGAGATCGGCAACATGGTCGCCGACGTCCTCGATGGACTGGCCAAGAACGGTGAAGCCGGCGACGGCCAGATCGAGGCCAATGTGCGTGAGCGCGTGCGTGCGCTGTGCGAACGCTTCCCGATCTATCCGGAGGCGTGATCCTTGAAGTGCCCGTTCTGCAGCCATGACGACAGCCAGGTGAAGGACAGCCGCCCCACGGAAGATGGGGCGGCGATCCGGCGGCGTCGCCAGTGCGAAGGCTGCGGCGCGCGCTTCACCACCTTCGAGCGGATCCAGCTTCGCGAACTGACCATCGTCAAGGGCGATGGCCGCCGCGAGCCGTTCGCGCGTGAAAAGCTGGAGCGTTCGGTCGCCATCGCCTGCCGCAAGCGCCCGATCGAACAGATCCGCGTCGAGCGGCTGGTGTCCGCCATCCAGCGGCAGATCGAAACGAGCGGCGAAAACGAGATCGCCGCGAAGCGCGTCGGCGAAATGGTGATGGATGGACTGAAGGCGCTCGACAGCGTCGCGTACATCCGCTTCGCCAGCGTCTACAAGGATTTCGCGGAAGCCAAGGATTTCGAGGATTTCGCCGGGAATGTGAAGGATATGGGGGGCGAGTGATGCCTTCTCTCCTCAATCCGACAACGAAAAAAGCCCCGTACCTCGTTCGATCTTACCTCCCGTTCGGTTCGAGCTTGTCGAGAACCCCTTTCCCTGACGATCTCGAAGTCAATCGTCCGTTTGGTTCGAGCCCGTCGAGAACCGCTCTCGCATGAGCTTTTACATCTATATCCTGCGCTGCGCGGATGGCACTTACTATACCGGTCATACCGACGATCTGGACCAACGGATCGCGCAGCATCAATCTGGCGCATTCAAGGGCTACACATCTGATCGCCTCCCGGTAGAGCTGATGTTCAGCGAGAACTTCCAGACTCGCCTCGAAGCTCTGGATCGAGAGCGACAGATCAAGGACTGGTCACGCAAGAAGAAAGAGGCACTGTTTCGCGGTGATTGGACAGCGATCTCCAAAGCATCTCAAAGTTCTCGACCCCGCGTCTCGACTACGCTCGACGCTCGCTCGAACCCAACGGAAATGACAGAAACCTCTTCCCCCTCCCCCGTCATCGTCCTCGTCCGCCCGCAACTCGGTGAGAATATCGGCAAGGCCGCACGCGCCATGCTCAATTTCGGGCTGACCGAGATGCGCCTGGTCGCCCCCCGCGATGGCTGGCCCAATCCGTCGGCCGGCCCGGCGGCATCGGGCGCCGATATCGTGCTGGAACGCGCGCAGGTGTTCGACAGTGTCGCGGACGCCGTCGCCGACTGCCCCCATGTCTATGCGACCACGGTGCGCAAACGCGGTGTCACCAAGCCGGTGGTCACGCCCGAAGCCGCGGCGAACGAAATGCGCCAGGCGTCCGGCCGGTCGGCCATCCTGTTCGGCCCCGAGCGCTCCGGCCTGGAGACCGACGATGTCGCGATCGCGCGCGCGATCCTGACGGTGCCGATCAATCCCGAATTCGGATCGCTCAATCTGGCCCAGGCAGTGATCCTGGTCGCATATGAATGGTCGAAGGGCGAAGCGCTCGCTTCTCCCACCATGGTCGAGCTCGATCCGCCCGCGCCGCAGTTCGAACTGGACGGCATGATTGGCCAGCTCGAAACCATGCTCGATTCCGCCGGCTATTTCTTTCCGCCGGATCGCGTGCCCGCGACGAAGCGCACCTTGCGCACGCTGCTGACCAAGCCGGGCTGGAACAGCCAAGAGGTGCGGACGCTGCGGGGAATCCTGTCGAGCCTCGCCAATCCGCGTCAGCGCTGATCGAACTTCACCAGTTCGTAGGCGATCGAGGTTTCGACGAGCAGCTCCCAGAGCGCGGCGGCGGCATCGGGCGAAAAGCCGTTTGCGACCGCATTGACGCGCGCATTTTCGATCACCTGCGCCTTGCGCGCCTCATCGCGCACCAGTTCCCGCTCGGGCTTGATCCGCGCGGCTGCGTCCATGAAGCGAAAGCGTTCGCCGATCAGCACGGAGAGTGCGCGATCGATCGAATCCACGCCCGCGCGGACCTCTGCCATGGTGGTGGTTTCTTCGGCGGGAATGCGTGTCTCGGTCATGGCGCTCCCCCTAGAGGCTGATCCGTCGAGGTGGAAGCCTTTGCGGTTCGATCGGAGCATCGAACATCGCCGAAATTGCCGAGATCCGGGAATATCGTGCAGCGCAGCACGCTTTGCCTTGACGCGACGGGGCAGTTCCGCCATAGGCCGCGCCTTCGCAATTGGCCCCGCATTCCGGTGAAGCGGTGGCCCTGCCGGATTTCTTCCGAATCCCAAGCAGAGCGACATACCGGAAAAAATCCGCCTCGGCGGACCACGTTGTAGCAATTGAAGGACCATATCATGTCGAAGCGCAACAGCGCCAAGTACAAGCTCGACCGCCGGATGGGCGAAAACATCTGGGGTCGCCCGAAGAGCCCGGTCAACCGCCGCGAATACGGCCCCGGCCAGCACGGCCAGCGCCGCAAGGGCAAGATGTCGGACTTCGGTATCCAGCTCCGCGCCAAGCAGAAGCTGAAGGGCTATTACGGCGAAGTCACCGAGAAGCAGTTCAAGAAGGCTTATATCGAAGCCGCCCGCATGAAGGGCGACACCGGCCAGAACCTGATCGGCCTGCTCGAGCGCCGCCTGGACGCGGTCGTCTATCGCGCCAAGTTCGCGCCGACGATCTTCTCGGCCCGCCAGCTCGTCAGCCACGGCCACATCTTCGTGAACGGCGTCCGCTGCAACATCGCGTCGCGCCTGATCCGTCCGGGCGACGAGATCACGCTGGGCAAGAAGGCGCAGGAAATGGCGCTGGTGCTCGAAGCGCAGAGCCTGTCCGAGCGTGACATTCCCGACTATGTCGCGCCCGACGGCGCCGCCAAGGTCACCTTCACGCGCGTTCCCGCGCTTGATGAAGTGCCCTATCCGGTCAAGATGGAACCGAACCTGGTCGTCGAGTTCTACTCGCGCTGATCGATCGCTTCCGCGAACAATGAGAGGGCGGCCCTGCGGGGCCGCCCTTTTCATTTACGGCGCCTATTTGGCGGGAAGCCCCAACGCGGTGCGCAGAAAAGCGTCGCTCTTCCGCAGCATGTCGCTGCGCGCGGCAGAATCCTGAAGATAATGGTCGAGTTTTGGATAGACCACGAGTTCATGCTTCTTGCCGGCATCGCGCAGACGATCCGCCATCAGCCGGGACTGGCGAACCGAGACATTGATGTCCTTGTCCCCATGGAACAGCAGCACCGGCACCTTGATGGCGGCCGCATTCTGCGCGGGTGACCCTTCGCGGATATGCGGCCCGGTGCCGATGAAATCGGAGACCGCGAGAAAATTGGTATAGTTGCGCGCGTCGCTTCTCAGCGCTTCGAGATCGGTGACGGGCGCGACCGCGACCGAGGCCTTGTAGAGATCAGGCTCGATCGCAGCCGCCTGAAGCGCCGCATAGCCGCCATAGGACCAGCCGAAGATCGCGAGCTTGGCGGGATCGGCGATGCCTTCCGATATCAGCCAGCGCGCGCCCTCGTTGACGTCCCCGATCGCCGTTCGCCACGACTGGAAGCCGTTTTTCTGATACCAAGCGTCGCCATAGCCGGCAGATCCGCGGAAATTGGGTTGCAGAACCGCGAAGCCCTGCGCCGCGAAATATTGGGCCAGCCAGTCGAAACCCCATTCGTCACGCGCGCCGGGCCCGCCGTGCGGCATCACGATGGTCGGCAGGTGCTTGCCCGTGCCGCCGGCGGGCACGGTCAGATAACCGGGCACGACCGCGCCATCCTTGGTCTTGTAGCTGACCGGCTTCACCGGCGAGAGCGTGACCTTTTCGAGTTGCGGACGCACCAGCAGCGTCTCCGCCAATTGCCGCGTCTTCTTGTCGAACAGGAAATAACGGCCGGGATCGACATCGCTGCCCGCCCAGAGGAGCAGCTTGCCTTCGTCCAGGCTGGAATCCTTGAAGTTGATCAGCGGAAGCCCTGGAATCGCCTTGGACAGCGAAGCCTGCAACCGCTTGAGTTCGGGGTCGAAGAATTCGACCTGCCGCTTCTCGGTGGCATAGGATACACCGACGACGCGATTGCGCCGGCCGATCTGGACCAGACCATCGACATCCACATTGGGATGGCCGAACACGAGCTTCTCGGTCATCGCTCCGTCGAGCGACACGCTGAACAGTGCCTGGCGGCCATCCTTGTCGGCAAAGCCATAGGCGACGTCGAGATCGCGATCGACGGCATGGGGGTTGAATGCGCCGCCGCTGGTGACGTTCACCTTGGAAAGCGGCTTCCAGTCATTGTCGTCCTTGGTACGATAACGATAGAGGATCGACCGGCCGGCATAGCCGACCGCCCCTTGCACCGGTTGCAGGCCCATGATGCGGACCCGGCCATGCCCATCGGAGATATATTCGATCGCGTCGCGCTTCGGATTTTCGATGACGCGCGTTTTCAGGGTCAGCGTATCGATCCGCTCGACGCCCAATCCGTCGAGCCTGCTGGCGACATGCGTTCCGGTATCGCTTTCCGGGATGAACTGCCGGGTCTTGAGGACCGCGCCGCTCTCCTCCGGCAGCCAATCCAGCACCGATCCGCCGAACTGGTCGAAACCGAGCGCGCGGTCGCTTCCGCGTGTGCTCACGATCTTGGCGCCGCTGCCATCGGCGTTGAACGCCACCAGCCTCGCGACCGGGGCCAATATGCCTTCGATCTCGGACATCGCGAAGATCGAGCAGACAAGCCGATCGTTCGATACCCATCGGCACCAGCTCAAACGCTCCGGATCGCCATCGATCCCGGTCACGCGAACCGGTTTGCCGCTCGCGATATCGACGACATAGACCGACGCCCCCTGCCCCGCCGGCGCCGGCTGAATAATCGCGAGCCTGTCTCCATTCGGTGAGAGCGCGATATCCTCGATGCTCTCGCGCACGCCGAACAATGCGGCATTGTCCGTCTGCGCCCAGGCGATCGACGCGGGCATGCCCCCGGCGGCCAGAACAGCCAGATACATCTTACGCATACCCATACCCCCTTGTCCGCATGCGCCCTCCCCTGGTTCGCGCGCGTTTCGTCCGCAGCGTGCCCGCAACAGCCTCCTGAATTCAACTCGCAAAAGCACCATAACGGACCAATATCCGCCCTCGCGCTTTACAGCCCTGCCCGGGCTTCGCTAGGCAACGGCGCCTGCCACCCAAGGATATCGTCAGTGACTCTTCGCATGCTTCCCGAATGGGCGCCGCACGCGCGCGTCTGGATCGGATTCCCCAGCCATGAAGTCGAATGGCCCGGCGTGCTCGACGACGCGCGCGCCGAAGTGGCGGCCTTCGCCAACGCCGTCCATGCCGACGGCAAGGGTGAGGCCGTGCATCTGATCGCCGCCGACGCCGCATCCGCCGAAGCGGCGCGCGCGCTGGTCGTGCCCGGCGTGATCGTGGAGGAGCATCGCTTCGGCGATATCTGGCTGCGCGACACCGGACCGATCATCGTCGGCACCGGCGCCGGTCGCCAGGCACGCGATTTCGGCTTCAACGGCTGGGGCGGCAAATATGAGATGCCCGGCGACGAGGATATCGGCGCGCGGCTGGCCGCGACCATCGGCATGGCCGCCGACCGCTGCCACTGGGTGTTCGAGGGCGGCGCGATCGATGTCGATGGCACTGGTCTCGCCGTCACCACCGAGCAATGCCTGCTCAATCCGAACCGCAATCCTGAAATGGACCGCGCGACGATCGAGACGCGGCTTGCCATGGATCTGGGGCTCGATCGCATGCTGTGGCTGGGCGACGGGCTGCTCAACGATCATACCGATGGCCATGTCGACAATCTGGCGCGTTTCGTCGGCCCCAACCGCCTGGCCGTCCCCGAACCGGCGGGCGACGACGATCCCAACGCCGCCATCTATGCCGATGTCCGCGCCCGCGCGGCGGCGATGGGGATCGATACGGTCGCCCTGCCCTCGCCCGGCCTCGTCCGCCGCGACGGCGAGATCGTGCCGGCCAGCTATATGAACTTCTATATCGGCAATGCCGCCATCGTCGTGCCCATCTATGGCGCCCCCAATGACGACAAGGCGGTGGCCGCGATCCAGTCACTGTTTCCCGATCGCCGGGTTGTCGGATTGCGCGCGGATCATATCTTGGTCGGCGGGGGCAGCTTCCACTGCATCAGCCAGCAGGTGCCAGAATGAACGAGGTCACGGTCGCCGCGCTCCAGCTCGCGCTGAGCGACGATATCCAAACGAACATCGCCGCGGTTTCGGCGCTTGTCCGCGACGCCGCCACGCGCGGCGCGAAGATCATCCTGCCGCCCGAATTGTTCGAAGGCCATTATTTCTGCCAGGTCGAGGACGAGGCGCTGTTCGCGCGCGCGCAGCCGACCGCCGACCACCCGGCGGTGACGGCGATGCGCGAACTGGCGGCGGAGCTGAAGGTCTATATCCCCACCAGCTATTTCGAAGCCGATGGACCGCATCACTATAACAGCCTGGCGATGATCGACGATGCCGGCGAGATCATGGGCATCTATCGCAAAAGCCATATCCCGGACGGGCCGGGCTATGAGGAGAAATATTATTTCCGGCCCGGCAATACCGGCTTCAAGGTGTGGAAGACGCGTTACGGCACGATCGGCGTCGGCGTGTGCTGGGATCAATGGTATCCCGAAACCGCGCGCGCGATGATGCTGATGGGGGCGGAACTGCTCTTCTATCCCACCGCGATCGGCACCGAACCCTATGACGACGATCTGGACACCAGCCGCATGTGGCGCCGTGCGATGCAGGGCCATGCCGTGTCCAATGTCGTGCCGGTAATCGCCGCCAACCGGATCGGGACCGAAGGCGAGATGGATTTCTACGGCCACAGCTTCATCGCCGACGAACGCGGCGATTTCCTTGCCGATTTCGGCGCAGGTGAAAGCGGTGCGCTGGTCGCGACGATCGATCTCGACAAAGTGCGCACGCATCGTGCAGGTTTCGGTTTCTTCCGCGACCGGCGGCCCGAACTCTACGGCCGTCTCGTCCAGGATATCTGAAGGGGAAGCGCAGATGACGATCGCCAGGCACTATATCATGCATGCCGCCGAAGGGCATGACGCGACGCTGGAAACCGCGCTTGCCGCGCTTGCCGACGCGGTGCGCGCCGTTCCCGGCAGCGAGGGCGTCGAGCTGCTGCGCGATCTCGGCAACGAGCGCCGCTTCATTTTCATCGAGAAGTGGGAATCGGTGGAGGCGCACAAGGGCGCACGCGATCATCTGCCCAGGGACGCTTTCGATCCTGTCGGCGCGGTGCTCGACGGTCCGCCCGATGGCGCCTATTTCGACTATCTGAAGACAGTCTGACGCTGGCTGGCCGGCCGGATCTTTATGCCGTGGCGCTGGGATCGAACCGGCGCCACGGCCGCCATGGCGCGCCCGAACGCGTCGTCGCCGCCGCGATCGCGGCGATGGCCGATGCGGGGCTGACCATCCTTGCGGTCTCTCCGACTCTGACGACACCGCCCATCGGCCCATCGATCCGCCGGTTCGCCAATGCCGCGGCGCTGATCGAAACCGCCCTGCCCCCGGCCGCGCTGCTCGCGCGTCTCAAAACGATCGAACGCGACTTCGGCCGCCGTCGTGGCCAGCGTTGGGGCGCGCGCGTGATCGATCTCGACATCATCCTGTGGTCCGGCGGGCTCTGGGCCTCCCCCACGCTTTCGATTCCCCATCGGGCGTTCTGTACCCGCGATTTCGTGCTTTTCCCGCTCGAACGCATCGCACCGGACTGGATCGATCCGCTCGGCAATCGTTCGATCCGGCAGCTCGCCGCTCGCTTGCGCCGCAGAAGGCCGGTTGACCGTCCGGCGACGCGCCCCTAGGGGGAGGCGCGTAACGATCGTGCCGGGCCGTTAGCTCAGTCGGTAGAGCAACTGACTTTTAATCAGTAGGTCGCTGGTTCGAATCCAGCACGGCTCACCATCGTTTCCGTGGGGCCTCGCAGCGATGCGAGGCCCTTTATCCTTCCGCCTGCCACAATCGACAGCTTGGCGCCCGGCCGCCGTCATGAGACTGTCCTCGCGGAGAGGATAAACCATGACCGATCGCGCGACCGAAACCTTCGGCGATGTACTGCGCCGGCACGCCAGCGAGCGCCCCAAATCCGTGGCGCTCCGCTTCGGAGAGCGCGTCACCGACTATGCGACGCTCGACGCGCAGACCAACCGCATCGCCAACGCGCTGATCGCGGCGGGCGTGGAGCCCGGTGCACGCGTCGCCTATCTCGGCAAGAACAGCGACACGGCGGTCGCGCTGGCGCTTGGCGCGGGCAAGGCGGGCGCGGTGCTGGTTCCGATCATCTGGCGGCTCTCGCCCGACGAGATCGCATGGATCCTGTCGGATTGCGGCGCGCGCCTGCTGATCGTCGACGCCCCGATGGGAGACACGGCCTGCGCGCTGGCGACCGACGACTTCACGGTCATTTCCATCGGCGGCGCGCGGAGCGACAAGAGTTGGCACGATTTCGATACGTGGCGCGACGCCGCCCCCGCCACGCCGCCCCCGGTGAAGGTGGATGCCGACGACATATTGATCCAGATCTACACCTCCGGCACCACGGGCCGCCCGAAAGGCGCGATGCTGGCGCATGCGAACGTCACCCGGTTCAGACCTGTCATCGACGCCGAGGCGATCGGCTGGCTGACCCCGGATCCCGACGAGACCGCGATGCTGGTCATGCCCTTCGCGCACATCGCCGGCGTCGGCACCGCGCTGCTCGCCATCTATGCGGGTCAGGAGAATATCGTCCTGTCCGAGTTCGACCCCGGCCAGGTGCTCGACGCGATCGAGCGGCACCGGTTGCGCCGCCTGTTCCTGGTGCCCGCCGCACTCCAGATCCTGCTTGCGCATCCCCGGGCCGAAACCACCGATTTCTCCAGCCTTCGCTATTTCTCCTATGGCGCGAGCCCGATTCCGATCGAACTGCTCAAGGCCGGCATCGCCCGGCTCGGCTGCCAGTTCGTCCAGGTCTATGGCATGACCGAAACCTGGGGCGCCGTGACCGCGCTCGCGCCCGAAGATCATGATCCCGACCGGCTCCACCTGATGGCCTCGGCGGGTCGTGCGATGCCGGGCGTGGAACTCCGCATCCTCGATCCGGACGGCAATGCGCTGCCGCCCGGCATGGCGGGAGAGGTCGCGATCCGCTCGCCATCGAACATGAAGGGCTATTGGAACCGGCCCGATGAAACGGCGCGCACGCTCGATGCGCAGGGCTGGATCCGGACCGGCGACGCCGGTTTCCTCGACGATCAGGGATATCTCTTCATCCAGGACCGCATCAAGGACATGATCATTTCGGGCGGTGAGAATGTCTATCCCGCCGAAGTGGAAAGCGCGCTCTACGGTCATCCGGATATTGCCGACGTCGCAGTAATCGGCGTGCCCGATCCGCACTGGGGCGAAGCCGTGAAGGCCATTGTCGTGCCCAGGCCCGGGACGAATCCCGACGCGGATAACATCATCGCCCATGCCCGGCAGCGGATTGCGCGGTTCAAATGCCCGAAGAGCGTCGACTTCATCGACGCGTTGCCGCGCAATCCGTCGGGCAAGATCCTGCGCCGCGAATTGCGCGCGCCCTATTGGGCGGGCCATGCCCGGCATGTGAACTGACCGATGCCGCCGCTTGCCCGTACCGAGGAACAGCGCATGCTCCAGCACGCGGTCGCCCAATATCTGGCGGCACGCCGGCCGGCGGACATGGATACGCTCTGGCGGGGCCTGTCGGCCGATCTCGGGCTGATGGGAACGGGCATCGCAGAGGATCGGGGCGGCCATGGCGGAGGCGATATCGAGATCACGATCGTGATGGCCGAACTGGGCAGAGCCCTGACCGACCAAACCTGGCTGGAGACGATGGTCGCGGCGCGATTGCTGGCGCGAACGACGGAAACGTCCCCCCGTCTCGACGCCATGATCGCCGCGATCGTCGCGGGTGACGCGAGATTTGCGCTGTTGTTGCCAGGCGCGGCGGCGATCACGTCGCGGGCGACGGCTGATGGATGGGTGATCGACGGCGGACAATGCCTGGTCGTGGGCGGCGCGACCGCCACGCATCTGATCGTCGCCGCGGAAACCGGCGCGCGGTGCCCGATGCTGCTGCTGATCGATGCGGACGCGCATGGCGCCAGCCGATCGGTGCGGCGCATGATCGATGGCAGCATGACCGCCGATATCGGGTTTTCGGCCACACCCCTTTCAGCCGACGCGCTTATCGCCGTCGAAGATGAGGCGACAATGCTCGTCGATTGGGCGACGGACGCGCTGCTCGCCGGCCGCAGTGCCGAGATCGGCGGAATATTGGCGCGGATGCTGGAAGAGACCACGGCGTTCATGCGCGAGCGCCGGCAGTTCGGAAAGCCGATCGGCACATTCCAGACGCTTCGCCACCGGCTGGTCGACATGCATATCGAAGCGGCCAAGGCGCAGGCGCTGACGATCGCGGCGACGGACGCGCTTGGCCATGCCGGCGGCGCGCGCGCGCGCATGGCCAGTGCGGCACGGGTCCAGGCCGGCCTCGCCGCACGATGCGTCGGCGAAGGCGCGGTTCAGATCCATGGCGCCATGGGGCTTACCGACGAGCTTCCGCTTGGCCGCTCCTTCAAGCGCGCGCGCTATCTGGCGAGCCTGGGCGGCAATATGGACGATCACCTCGCGCGCCATGCACTGGCGAACGCCGCCTGATACGCACCGCCCTATTCGATCGCGCCGAGTAATTGGCGTGCGATGATGTCGCGCTGGATCTCGTTGCTGCCGCCATAGATGCTCGCGGCACGGTTGTTCAAATAGCGTGGGACGATCACCGCCTGCGTATCCGGCGTATCGTCCGACGGCCAGGCCCAGGCATCCACGCCCCCGATCTCGAGCGCGATATCGTCCAGACGCTGCGACGCCTCCGTCCCCATGATCTTGAGCATCGAGGCCAGCATGGCATGATCGGCAGGAGACAAGCCGTCCGACATCGCATGAAGTTCGAGCGCCTGCAGCGCATCCAGTTCGATCGCGGCAGTGGCGAGCCGGTTCCGAACCATGACGGAGAGCGGATCGCAGACCGTTCGCAACTGCTCCAGATAGGCGATCAAGGGCGGCGCGTAGCGCCCGCCCCGCTCGAAGGTGAGCAGATGTTTCGCGACCGTCCAACCGTCATTCTCGGCGCCCAGCCGGTTGGCCTTGGGCACGCGCACATCGTCGAAAAACACCTGGTTCAGCTCATGGTCGCCCGCGAGCGTGACGATCGGATCGACGCGGATGCCGGGGCTCCCCATATCGATGAGGAGGAAGCTGATGCCCGCTTGCGGACGCCCGCCCTGCCCGGTCCGCACCAGGCAGAATATGCGGTTGGCGAACTGCGCATGCGTCGTCCAGATCTTGGATCCGTTGAGCACATAATCGTCACCGTCATCCGCCGCCCTCAGCCCGAGCGCGGCCAGATCGGACCCGGCGCCCGGCTCCGAAAAACCCTGGCACCAGTAATCCTCACCCGACAGGATGCGCGGCAGATAATGCGCACGCTGCGCATCGCTGCCATAGTGCATGAGCACCGGCGCAACCATCTTGAGCCCCATCGGCGCCAGAGCGGGCGCGCGGGCGCGGGCGCATTCCGCCGCGAAGATGTAGCGGCGCAGCTCGCTCCACCCCGTTCCGCCAAATCGCTCCGGCCAATCCGGCGCGACCCAGCCGCGCGCATGGAGGATACGCTGCCAGGCCAGCGAGATCGCCGGATCGATGAACACGCTGGTCGCGCGCCGCGTCGCACGGCGAAGATCGTCGGGTAGCGCCGCTGCCAGAAAGGCGCGAACCTCGTCGCGAAATGCCAGATCGCCGGGAGAAAGCAGCGCGTCCATCCGCGCAACATCGCGTGATCACCGAGGTCCGACAAGCTGACGCTCGTGACAGGCCCGGTCAGCGCGCCCCGACGAAACCGAGCCCTGCCGCCGTCTGGATCGCCTGTGCCCTGCCCGTCGCCCCAAGCTTCGCGCCGGCGTTTCGCAGATGGAACCGCACCGTCGATACCGACAGCGACAGGATGATGCCGATCTCGCCGTCGGTCTTTCCCGCCGCCGCCCAGCGCAGGCACTGGACCTCGCGCCGGGTGAGCGCGGTGGGTTCCGCCGCATGGCGCGGGCGGCCGGATGCCTCGGCATGGCTGGCGACCAGTTTCAGCGCCAATGCGTGAAGATGTTCGGCATGACGATCGAACACCGCGGCAACGTCGATCGGGTCACGCGCCGCCCAGACCACCGCGCCGACCATGCCGCGCGGCAGGTGCGCGGGCGCGATGATCGCGGCCTGGATGCCGGTGGTCGACGCGACGCGCGAGCAATCGATCCCGTCGAGCAGCGCCGTCGGCCGCCAGCTCCGCAGGTACCCCTCCGCATAATGAAAGGGCTCGGCGGTCAGGCGCGCGGCGTGCAGGAAGGGCGAATCGAGCGCGAGGCGGCGATTGCGCCAATAGTGATTGGCGGGATCCACCCATTGGAAGCTGGTTTCGGCATAGGGTCGCCCGGCCGCATCGCACATCGGCTCCGGATCGCCCAGATCGCTCTGCGCCGCGATAAACGGCAATCCATGGGCGATTCCCGCCGCCCGCACGGCCTCTATCGACGCGGCGGTCACCGCCCAGCCATCGTTTTCGTCCAGCACCGTCCCCCCTTCCCTCGCGTCACCCTGCCACGGGTGTCAGCTTGAACGAAAGCCCGGCGGCGCGCGATTGTCCACCACGCTACCGGCTCTTGCATGCCGCCCAGACGCGGACTGCAGTCAACAATCGCCGGGGTGGAGAGGTCAAGGGTGATGACGCACAAGATGCTCTGGATGGCCGGTACCGCGATGATCCTTGCGGGCGGGCAGCCCGCATTCGCACAGGTCAGCGCGGATTCCGCCGAACCCGTCAACATGGGGGACATCATCGTCACCGCGCAGCGCCGCGCGGAAGCGATCAACGATATCGGCATGGCGATCCAGGCCTTCGACGCCGAAAGCCTGACCGCATTGCGGGTGACGAGCGTCAAGGATCTGACCACCGTCGCGCCCAGCTTCACCGTCTCGCAAAGCTATCAGGGCGTGCCCACCTACACGTTGCGCGGCATCGGCTTCAACACGATCAACCTGTCCGCGACATCCACGGTCGGCACCTATGTCGACGAAGTTGCCTATGCCTATCCGATCATGAACACCGGCCCGATGATGGACCTGGAGCGCGTCGAACTGCTCAAGGGGCCGCAGGGCACGCTCTATGGGCGCAACACGACGGCGGGCCTGGTCAACCTGATCACCGCCAAGCCGACCGAGACATTCGAAGCGCGCGTGGCCGCCGAACTTGGCAATTACGAAACCTATAATTTCGAAGGCGTCATCTCCGGCCCGATCGCGCCCAGCCTGGGGGTGCGCGTCTCGTTCCGCAGCGAAAACAGCGACAAGGGCTGGCAACGCAGCAATGCGCGCGGCGAACGGCTGGGCGAGATCGAGAAACATGGCGTTCGCGTCGCACTGAAATACGAACCCTCGATCGATACCAATATCGATCTGTCATGGTCATGGTGGCGCAACAGATCGGATACCGTGGCGGGCCAGGGCATCGGTTTCACCCCGGCGACCGACCCCGCCAATCCCGCGGGCAGCAATTCGCGCTTCTTCAACGCACCCGGACTCGCCGCCTATATCGCCGCGAACCAGCCGGGCAGCGCGCGCGACGCCGATTGGGCGCCCTATGCCACGCGATCGGCGGATATCGGAACCGGACTGGGGCTGGACGGCCCCTTGCGCGAGAACAACCGGTTCCACGGGCTGAAGCTGCGCATCGATCAGGCGCTGAGCGACGATATCAAGCTGGTTTCGCTCACCAGCTACAACGACTTCAAGCGCAATGCGCTGTCCGACTGGAGCGGCGTTCCCTACGAGATACTGCTCCAGAACACCGTCGGACGGATCCGCTCCTTCGCCGAGGATATCCACCTGGAGGGTGAAAGCGGCCCGGTCACATGGCTGGTCGGCGCCTATTATGCGCGGGATCGCATCCTGGACAGCAACCGCACCCTGCTGGGCCAGAACGCCAATGTCGGGCTGATCCGCGCCGCCGGGCAACCGCTGCTCGCCACCCCCTTCAACTGCTGCGGCTATACCGCCGCGCAGCTCAACCAGGCATTCCGCACCTATGAGGATATCGGCCGGATCAGAACGACGACATGGAGCGTGTTCGCCAATGCCGACTGGAAGATCAGCGACCGGTTCAAACTGAATGCCGGCATCCGCTATACCGAGGACAAGCAGCGATACAGCGGCTGCTCGCGCGATTTCAACGGCAACATGCTGCCCAATGTGAACGTCGTGAACCGCGCGCTCTATTTCCAGAATTACGGCAAGATGGCCGCACCGATCGCGCAAGGGCAGTGCAACACCTTCGATCCGGTGAACGGCACGTTCGGCGAAATCAACTCGCTGCTCGACGAGGACAATGTGTCGTGGCGCGTCTCTGCGGACTGGACGCCGTCCGACGATACCCTGTTCTACGCATCGGTCTCGCGCGGCGCGAAATCGGGTACGACGCCGATCAACGCCGCCAATCTCGCGCGGCAGAACGCGCCGGTGAAGCAGGAATTGCTGACCGCCTATGAGCTCGGCTTGAAAGCCAGCCTGGCCGGACGAGCGCTGCAGGCCAATCTCTCGGCCTTCTACTACGACTACAAGAACAAGCAGATCAGCACCTATTTCGCCGATCCGATCTACACCGCGCTGTCTCGGCTCGACAATGTGCCCAAGTCCGAAGCCTATGGCGTCGAGGGTGAACTGAACTGGCGGCCATCGCGCGCGGTGACGGTGGCCGCGACCGCCCTGTGGCTGCATACCGAAGTCAAACGCTATCTGGGCACCAACGCCGCCGGCCAGCCTCAGGATTTCGCGGGAGCGGAATTCATCTACAGCCCCGATTTCCAGGGCAGCCTGTCCGTGATCGTCGATCAGCCGATCAGCGACAGCCTGAACCTGCAGGCAACGCTCAACGGCCGTTACCAGAGCAAGTCCAACACGATCTTCGAGGATCTGCCGCTCTACAAGATCCCCGGCTATGGCGTGGTCAATGGCAGCATCGGCATCGCCGGCCCCGACGACAAATGGTCGGTCTCGCTCTGGGCGCGCAACCTTTTCGACAAATATTACTGGACCGCGGTGGCCAGCAACGCGAATGTCGTCGTGCGCTTCGCAAGCCCGCCACGGACCTTTGGCGCCACCCTGGCCGTTCGGTTCTGACGATGACCGGACCAGCCCCGAACCCCTATGCGATCGACTATCTGAACCCGCCGGGCGCGCCTTCGCTCATCCCGCCCGGTTCGCCGCAATGGCGGGTGTTCAAGAATGTCGTGGCGCTCGGCATCGGCGGTGTCGCGGCGGTGCTCCTGGAGTTCGCGGATGCGCGCATCCGTTCGGGCGTCTGGGACCATTCGACCTACAAGATCGATCCGGTCGGCCGGTCGCGCCGGACCGGTATCGCGGCGCTTGCCGGCGTGTTCGCCCCCGCAGACACGGCACGGCGCATCATCGGCGGCGTCAACCGCATGCATCGCAAGGTGGTGGGCGATACGCCGTCCGGCGAGCCCTATCGCGCGCTCGACCCCGAATTGCTCGATTGGGTAAGCGCGACCGCAAGCTACGGCTTTCTCGAAGCGTATCATCGCTTCGTGGCTCCGGTATCGGACGCGGATCGCCTGCGTTACTATCACGATGGCGAAGTTGTGGCGCGGCTCTACGGCGTGGAGAACGCCATCCGGTCGGACGCCGATTTCTTCGCGATGCTCGATCATCTGGCGCCGCGTTTCGAACCGCACCCCATCAACCTGGAATTCCTGGACATCGTGATGTCGGGCCGGGGGGCGCCGGCGATTCCGCGCGGCCTTCACCGCGCACTGGGCCATGCCGCGGTCTCCATCCTGCCACCGGCCGTGCGAGAGAGACTGGAACTGGGACCGGAATTCGATCTGAGCGGACGGGAGGCCGCGGCGCTGCGGATCTTCGGCAAGCTGGCCGATCGCATTCCCGTACCCAATTCCCCGCCCTGGCAGTCGGCCCGTCGCCAGGGCCTTCCCGGACGGTTCGCATGGCGTTCGCCAGATGCCCAGCAAAGGCTCTTGCGACGATCGGTCGCGGCCGGCGCCGCATCTACATCTCAGGCATAGGGTCATAAATCCGTCCAATCGGGCCATTCCGTCCGTTTGCGACAAACAACCGCCCCGAAATGCGAACCCACATCCTTGAAGGATGCACAAGCTGTTGCAATCATGGCGATTGCTGCATGCCAGGAGTTCGGGGGAATAGATGGTCGACCGGCGCGATATGCTCAAGACGATGGGCCTCGGTGCGACCGGCACTTTCCTGGCCGGCGGCGCGACACATGCGGCCACGCCTTCGCCCGGTGCACGCAAGCAGGCGGCATTGCTGCACGAGGAAATCGCGACGATGCCCGTCGACGATTCGCATTGCCATCCGCTGACCGATCAGGACGCGCAGACAACGCCCGATCTCTTCCTGGAACGCATCTCGCTGGCTGGCTTTCCGACGCCCGATTATTTTCCGGACGGCGTCTACCGGGCCTGGCTCTCCGGCGATGCGGCCAAGCGACAGGCGCTCGACCGCCAGCACGGGATAGACAAGGTCCGGGGCGAGATCTTCTATCATTTCCGCGAAAGCGTCTTCGTCAAATATATGACGAAGGAGATGGCGAAATTCCTGGGCTGCAAGCCGGACCTGACCACGGTGATCGCCGCCCGCAACGAACGCGGCCGCGATTATTGGGGCTATGTGGGGGCGCTGTTCCGCGATGCCCGGATCGAGAATGCGATGCTCGACACCGGCTATATCGAGAATTTGCAGGCGCCGGGGATCGCGCGCTTCGAGGACGCGATCAAACCGTCACGGCCACGGCGCATCTACCGGGTCGAAACGATCCAGGCGCAATTGTTCAAGGAGGATATCGGCTTCGAGGAGCTCGAGCGGCGCTTCCTCGCCATGGTCCGCGCCGGTCTCGACGGCACGGGCAATTACGGCGCCCGTTCCTATGGCATGAAATCCTATCTGATGCCCGAGATCGGCGTGGTGAAACCGCTGTTCGATCCCGCACCGGCCAAAGCGAGCTGGGCGACGCTCAAGGATAAATCGGTCGTCTACGAGGATCGCGAGGCGGAAGCCCACAAGGGCAAGGATCTGCGGCGCTATCTGCTGACCCTGGCGCTGGAGGAATGCCTGGCTCGCGACATGCCGATGCAATTCCATGCCGGCGACGGCGAAGCGCCGGGCATCATCCTGCGCCAGCAGGATCCCTATAATCTGGAGGAAATGGTCCGCTTCGATCGCAACGGCGTGATGCGGATGCCCAAGATCGTGCCGATCCATGCGGGCTATCCGCTGGTCGGCCAGGCAGCCTGGCTCAGCCACCTCTACACCAACTGCTATTTCGAACTGTCGATCATGACGCCCTTCGTCCATCAGGGGCTGTTCCAGCGCTACCTGCAGGTGATGGAGGCGGTGCCGCTGTCCAAGATCCTGTTCGGCAGCGACGCCTATCATGTCCCCGAACTGTTCTGGCTGGCGAGCATCTGGGGCAAGCGATATCTGGCGCAGGCGCTGGGCGTCTATGTCGATCAGGAGGTGTTGAGCGTCGACGAGGCGATCGAGGCGGCGCGCATGATCCTCTACAAGAACAATCGCCGCCTCTACAATCTGGAGGCCTAGGCGAACCGTGGGGACGCCTCTCCAGCATCCGCGGGCGCGCGGCGGGAAACGCCATACATTGCTCGTCCGTGTCGCGCACTGGATCAACATGTTCGCCTTTTTCGGGCTGTTGGCCAGCGGCATCGGCATATTGGTCGCCTTTCCCGAACTCCATTGGGGCGAAACCGGCTATCCGGGAAAGACGCCCTGGGTCTCGCTGGGGATGGAGGCGAATTTCGACCACACCGCCTGGGGCCGCAACGTCCATTTCCTGAGCGCCTGGGCGCTGGTGGCGAACGGGCTTGTCTATCTGCTGTCGGGCCTGATCGGCGGTCATTTCCGCACGCGCCTGCTTCCCACGCGCCACCAGTTGAGCCGCGATCATATCGTCGAGGACATCCGCCAGCATCTGCGCTTCCGGACACCGCCGGGCGGACACGGCCCTGACTATAACCTGCTTCAGAAGATCGCCTATCTGGTCGTCATCCTGATCCTGTTCCCGTTGATGATCCTGACCGGCCTGACCATGTCGCCGGGGGTGACCGCGACGTTTCCCGAACTCTTCACGCTGTTCGGCGGCCGGCAATCGGCACGCACCATCCATTTCATCGCCGCATCGCTGCTCGTGCTCTTCGTGCTGATCCATGTCTGGCAGGTCATCCTGACGGGCGCGGCCGAACAGATCCGGGCGATGATCACCGGCGGATCCAGCGCAACGGAGGCCCCGGAATGACCACGACGCCCAATCGTCGCATCTTCCTGAGTGGCCTGGTCGCGGCGGGCGGGGTGTCGCTCGCCGGATGCCGGAGCGAAACCTATTTGCCCCCCGATTATGGGAGTCTGTTCGGCGTCAGCGATGCGCTCAGCATGGGCGCGCAGCGCCTCATCCTGCAACGACAGCCGCTGGCACGCGAATTCGCCCCCTCGCTCATTTCCAGGGGATTCCCAGCGATCGGAACCACGCTGCCCGAGGACGACGCCTATCTGCGCGACCTGAAGACGGGCTTCGCCACATGGTCGCTGCCCGTCGAGGGGCTGGTCCGCCGTCCGCTCCGGCTCTCGCTGGCGGTGCTGAAGGCGATGCCCGCTCGAACGCAGGTGACCGCGCATAGCTGCGAGCGCGGCTGGACCGCGATCGGGCAATGGACCGGCGTGCCGCTCGCACATGTCCTGCGCCTGGCCGGGCTGCGCCCCGAAGCCCGCTATATCGTTTTCGACAGCGTCGACGGCTGGTACGAAAGCTTGGACCTTTTCGACGCGCTCCACCCCCAGACGATCCTCGCCCATGGGATGAACGGCGCGCCGCTGCCCGTGCAACATGGTGCCCCCGTACGCCTGCGCGTCGAACGGCATCTGGGTTATAAGAGCATCAAGTTCATCAACCGGATCAGGGTGGTGGAATCGATGGCGGGAATCAGCAGCGGCAAGGGCAGTCTTGCCGCCGAATTCGGCTATTCCTGGTATGCGGGCATCTGATCTTCGCGGTTGCAGACGCAGGCATCACCGCCGGCAGATCTCCAGATAGGGCATTCGCTCCAGCGCTTCGTCGGACAGGCGATATTGTTCGCAGACCAGGCTGACACGCGGCGCCGTTCCCTCGGTGACCGGCGTCACGCCATGTGTCAGATCGCCGCGAAAATGGACGGCATTGCCGGTTTCCGGCCGGATCAACGCGATCGGGCGGCCATTCTCGCGCAGCGCCAGCCGTCCTCCGCGCGATTCCGGTACATGCAGATAGAGGATGCTCACCACGTCCGGACTGGTTTCGCCATCGAGCGTGCGATCGACATGCAGGCCGCTTCCTACACCCGGCGGCAATATGAGCAGGTTGAGATAATAGGCGTTCGGCGCGCCCCCCAACCCGCTATCCCGGCGCCAGGGATGCGCCATGATCCGTTCGACGAACGGCTCGACCCAGGGCAGCAGGCGCAGCAGCGCGGGCTTCGCTTCCGCGCGCCAGCTTATGCCAAAGCCCCGGCTGCCGCCGAAAGCGGCGGCGAGCGGATTATCCCCGGCCAGTTCGCACGCCTCCGCCCCCGCCAGCATTTCCGCGACGATCGGGGACGGAAGCGCGTGAGGAACCAGTTCGAAGGCAGGGTTTTCCGCCTGATCATGCGAAGCGGCCGATCGAACCGCAGCTTCGTCGGCAAGCGCGGAATCCGAAAGCAGACCGAACGCGACGAACGCTTCGACCAGCGAACGCGCATTGGCGTCATAGGCCACGCCCGCCCTGCCCGCCGCCGCCTCAGGCCATGACGGTCCCTCGCAGAACTGAAGCAGCAAGGCGAGCTGGCCGGGCTGCAGTTCGACGAACTGGGGCTGCTCATGCCCCTGCCGCGCCCAGACGCCAAGCTGGCCGTCATCCGCGAGGATGGCGAGCGGCCCGCTCAGGGCCAGGGACATTTCATGCATCATGACGCCGCCCGAAGCCCCGATCGTACACGCGCCTGCATCAGATCGATCGCGTCGAGCGCCGAGGGGGCGATCGCTCCCTCGGCATCGGCGAAGATGTCGCGCAATACCGGCCCGATGAAGCCATGGGCGGCGCGATCGTGGAGCCGCCTGTCTTCCTCGCCCGCCATGCCGCGCCAGAACGACCATAGGGCGAACCAGACGAAACAGGCCTCCAGCAGCGCATCGAGCGGGATAAGCTGATCGCTCCACGGCGAACAGGCTTCGACGGACCTCAGCCGGGCATGATCGAGGACGAAGGGCTGAATAAGCTGGACGGCGTTGAGCAGCGAATGGATCGCCTCGTGCAGCAGCGCGTCGGCGATCATCTCGATCGAGGCCGCTTCGATGTTGATCAGCACGCTGCGCCCGGGGCAGCGCGGCGAACTGGTCGACAGGAACCCGTCGCGCCCCAGATCCCGCCTGACCGCGATCTCGCGACTGTGGACATGGACGCATTGGGCGGCCGCCGGCCGCTCGGCGAGACGATCGAGCGCCGCATGAATCCGCCGTTCCGCCAGCCGGCGCCCGCCTTCGCTCATGCCGACAGGCGTGATCAGCGGAATGTCGAAACTCGCACCGGACGCTGCCGAAAAATCGACATAGGGCATGCGCGCGTCGGTTGGCGCCGGCAGGTCGGCGATATGATCGAGATGATCGAGCAACGCGAAGGCATCGCCATCGGGCGCGAGAAAGCGGAACGTGCCGGGCGCGGTCATCGCGTCCGCCATCCGCGTCGGGCCGCGCCTTGTCATCCGCCGATGCAGCGCCTCCACCCGCGCGGGTTCGCGCTGGCCGGCAACCCCGATCCGCACGGCCCCGGCCACGACCACGCGCAGTTCGAACTGCGCGCGCAATTCGTCGATCAGCGGGATGCCGGGTCCGGTCCAGCGCAGCGCCTGGACGATCTGGGGCAGCATCGCGCTACCAGTTCCGATTGTTGGGCAGCGCCAGGCTCAGATAAAGCCCCTCCTCGCCCACCATCAGCCCGATCTCGACAAAAGTCGCGAGCGCGCCGCGCAGATCGTCCGGATCGGGCCGATCGCCGGTCAGGCGCTCGACATCGCCGGCAAGCTGATCGAGCGAGCGTGCGGTATCGCAACACAATTCGTAGACCTGGCCGAGCAAGCCATCCAGCTCGTAACGCACCATCTCGTCCGCCCCCCGGCGATCCTCGACAAGCAGGCCGCCCGGCAGCTTGCGATAGGTGAGCGCCGGCCGCGCATCCGGATCCGCCCAGCGCGCGCGCCATGCGACGATCACGTCCTCGGTTTCGAACAGGCTCTCCGGGGCGGCGACATCGTCCATGCGATAATCGAAGAAATAGGCGACCTTCCGAAGATCGACGGGTTCGGGATAGACGAACGCATAGCTGTGCTCGGGCCGGATATCCTCGATCGGATACTGATCCTGCCGCGTGAAATAAGGGGAGAAGCGTTCGAGCCAGATCCGCGACAGCCCGCTGGGCGGCTCCAGGTGCGGTATCGCCTTCAGCACCGCGAGCTGGCGGACATAATCGTCGACGGTTTCGCCGGGAAAGCCGGAGAGCAGGTTCCAGTTGACGCGGATGTCGTAATAGCGCGCCCATTTCATGAAGCGCACATTCTGCAGCATCGTCGCACCCTTGTTCATCAGCGCCAGGATATGCGTGCTCAGCGATTCGATGCCCGGCTGGACCCGGCGCACGCCGCCCGCGCGCAACGCGCGGAGTTGCTCGCGCTTCAGATTGGCCTTCACCTCGTAGAAGAACTCGTAATCGATATGCGTTTCGGCGATGGGCTTCAGCACATCCTCGATATGCTGGATCGCCAGGATATTGTCGGTCGCATCGAAGCGATGCAGCAAATGGCGGCCGCTCAGTTCGGCGAGTTCGGCATGGACGCGATCGGCGTTTTTCCGCCGATAGCCCATGCCGATGCCGTTGAGTCCGCAAAAGGTGCAATGATGCTTGGCGCCCCACCAGCAGCCGCGCGAGGTTTCGAACGGCAGCCGATCGAGCGAGGCAATGCCCAGATCGGTCGCCCGTTCGAAATATTCGGCGTAAAGCGGCGTCGGCAGCCGATCGAGATCGGTGACGGGATCGGCCTGGCGCGCGAAGACGAGAGCGCCGTCGCGGCGATAGGCGATACCGGGAAAATCGGGCTCCGCATCGTCGGCCACGGCGTCGAGCAATCGGGGAAAGGCGATATCGGCCTCTCCCACCACGATCATGTCGACCCAGTCGAAATGGCGCATCTGCTCCAGTCCCATCTCGGCCTCCATATTGGCGCCGCCGAACAGGGTGCGCGTCTCCGGGCTGAGCTGCTTGATCCTCCGCGCCAATGCCAGGCTGGCGACATTCTGCTGGAAGGTGGAGGTGAAGCCGACCACATCGTAGCGCGTCCAGTCGGTTGCCCGCGCACAGCGTTCGACGAAATCGGGCAGGATCTCGCGCCGCAATCTCCTGAGCCCCGCTTCGTCCAGTCCCGTCGCGTCGAACAGCCATTGGGCTTCGTCGGGAAAGGCGTCGAGAAAGGCGGCCTCGTCATATGGCGCATCCGCGCCGAAAGCCGCCGGGGCCATCAGCCACTCCCCCGTCATCCGCCCGCGATGGCCGCACAGCGCCTCATAGGTCTCGGCGCCGAGCGTCGCGGACAGGTCCAGGTTCAGGTGGAGCGTATCGGCGAAATGCCCAGACTGCCGCGCCACTGCGGCAAGCAGGCCTACCTGAATCGATGGGATCGTCGCCGATGCGAAGGGCATGCAGACCAGCATGACCCGCGCCGCACGCGCGCGCGCGGCAAGCGATCCTTCAGCAGCCGGATCGGCCAATGGCTTCATCATCGTCTCTCCCCCATCACGGCAGGGCCGCCAGCGGCCGATACAGATCCTGGCCCAATGCGGTCAGTGCGCCGTTCCGCCGCAACGGCCGGCCGAGCTGCTCCGTCCAGCCCTCCAGCACCGCCGCACGGGCACGGTGGACATCGCTTTCCCCGGCGCCGGCGGCCAGCGCATGCCGGTGGTAAAGCAGCATGTTCGCGCTCGCGTGGAAGGCGAGCAGGATGTAGAAAAGCGGCCGGTCCATCTGGCGCGCCGGCGAATAATAGAGCCGTTCGTCCGCCTCATCATGGAGCGCGCCGAGCCGGCTCGCCACATAGAGATGAAAATGCGCGGCTTCGTGGACGAGCAGTTCGCCGATCATCGCCGGCGATCCGGGGAAGGAACAGGTCATGATTCCCGGCCGGTCGATATAGCTGCCGCTCAGATATTGCCGGCTGGGCGGTCGTTTGAGCGGGATCACGCCGGCGATGACGCGCGCCGCCCAGCGCGCATGGTCGGGCACATGGCACTCCAGATAGGCGGCGGCGGCACGCAGTTCGCCGACGCCGCTTCGATAGCGCCGGTCACTGGCCAGGCGCGGATGCACGTCCGCGAAGCTGGTGCAATCGATGCTCGATGACGGCAGCAGCCGGATCGCGCCGTCCGCGATCGGGATGCGGGCGAGCGGCGCCTGCCCGTCGGCCCGCCATTGTCCGTCGTACATCTCGAACCGCAATGGCGTCGCGGCGCGATCGGTTTCGAGCACCGCCCGTTCGCCATCGCTTTCGATCGAGACTCGCGTGCCGCAATCGAAGCGCAACCCGTCGAACCAGAGCTGCCAGGGTTGCGCGGTCGTCGCCTCGAAACGGCCGGGAACACCGCCGGCCAGGATCTGCGCGGCGAACTGCGCGGCGGCGATCACCGGATCGCCGCCATTGCCGGTGCGCAACGCCGCGCGCAATCGCCCCGCGCCATAGGACCAGGCGGCGGCGGGCGTCCCCCCTGCCTCGCACCACGACGCGATCATCCGGCCCAGCCCGCACGACCGCGCCGCCAGTTCATCGCCGAAGCGCTCGAGAAAAGCGCCGCAACCGGCGCGCGCACCCTCGACGACGAGCAGATCGAACAATGGCCGGGGCAGATCCTCGGTCGCGCTCGCGAAACCCGTCATATCCGGCAGATACGCATCGCTCTGACGGACTTGCCGGGCCTCGGCCAGCATCGCGGTCATGCCATCACCGGCGTCGGGGCAGGCGCCGGGCGGCCGGCCTCACCGCCCTGCCCCCACAGTGCCGCGCGGCGCGCGATCGTCTCTTCGGGGCTGATATCCATGCGCCCGCGGATATGCGCGAACAGCTTGATGAGATCGGCACACCAGACGCTGGGGTGATCGAAACCGCCATCCGCGTCGAACCGGTGCGGCAGATAGCCGCCCGCGCAGGTCTGCGCCTCCACACAGCCGGCGCAATCGCGCGGCAGCGGCAGCCCGTGCATCGCCGCCGCGATGAAGGGGTTGCCGTCGGCGACGGCGCGGAAATCGTCGGTCAGCACATTCCGGCCGACATGCGTGACGCGGTCTCCGCAGGCCTTCAGCTTGTCGAGCCCCTCCATCTCGCCATCGGTTTCGACCGCGACGAATTGCAGCGGCAGATTGCCCAGGCTGTCGACCAGGCTGCTGCCCCCCATCAGCAAACGACCGATGCTCCAGAATTCGCGGATCTCGAACGCGATGCTGCCGTTGAAAAACCAGTCGTCGAAGACCGGGATCAGGAAATCAGCGCATGGCGTAGGCCCGTGAAGACGGCGCAGCCGCGCGATCTCTGCGCGATCATGCGTGGGCAGCAGATAGGACAGCGACGAGCAGCCAAGGTCCAGAAAATGGCGATGCGTCGCCACCGGATCCTCACCCAGGGGAATGACGCAGAGCAGGCCGAAACGATAATCCGCCGCCGCCAGATTCCCGATCGCGCGGACGACCGCCGCATGGCTGCCGCGCCCCTTGTGATCGACGCGGTGACGGTCGTTCGCGGCCGCCATCCCGTCCAGGCTGATGCCCAACTGGACGTCATGCGCGCGGAACAGCGCGATCCAGTCCTCGTCGATGAGCACGCCATTGGTCTGGATGGCGAGTTGGACGTCGACGAGGTCGCCAAGCGTGCGGTGCAGGGTCCGGCACATTTCGTCGAACCGGCGCTTGCCCACCAGCATCGGTTCGCCGCCGTGAAAAAGAATGAGCGCTTCCGCCTGGCCGCTCTGCACGACATGCCGAGAGATGCGATCGACCGTGGCGGTGAAGATGTGATCCGGCATCAGTGGCGGCCGCGAACGCCAGGCCGTGTCGGCCTGGTTGTAGACATAGCAATAGCTGCAGTTGAGATTGCAGCGCGCGGCCGTCTTGAGAATGAACGGATGGATGGGGGCCGGCCGGATATCGGTTCTCGAAATCGGTCTGGACATCGGTTTCACCACATCGGGACCGCGCACCGCCGGCGTTCGCAGATACGCGCGAAAAGCCAGCGATGGTTGGTCAGTTGCTATTATGGAGATCGGCGTCGTGGTGCGTGAGGTTAGCCGCCGCCGCGGATGCGACCCGCTGCAATATCTTTTGCCTTGGCGATCCCGCCTTTGACCGATCCGTCGCCGAAAATGCCCGACGCGGCATCGATGCCGGCTTCTTTCAGTTCTTTTTGCAGCGCGGTGTGAAGCGCTTTCTCGACGCGCAGACGCGCATCCGAGCTGAGTCCGAAATTCTTGACTGCAATATTTACTTTATCTGGCATGGCATGTCTCCGTGATTAATCGTTAAACAAACGATAAAATCGACTCGACCTCCACGAACATCTTGATGCAGCCCAACAATAAAATCGAGCAATTTCCGAAGTTTGCTAGTATTAACCATAAATCGATAAAATACTAATCATGAATTAACCAGTTAAGTATCACCGCAAAAAGGATATATTTTGGATATGTAATTAATTATCCATTTACGATTGACAGTAATGTCAATTGTCAATCGCCCTTTTTAGCCACGATATCGTGACCCGAGAGACAGCGAGATGCGCGAACGACAGTCCGCACATCGCCGATTCGAACAAGGCATGGTTCCGGCGCGCTCCGACGCCGGTGACCTGGCGCTAAGCCACCGCCTGGCGCACAATGCTGACAAGCCGATCGACGTCAGCATCGTCATTGTAGAGATGCGGCGTCACGCGAAGGCGATCCCCGCGCATGCTGGCATGCACATCCTGGGCGGCAAGCCGGGCGATCAGATCGTCGGGCAATCCCTGGCGGAAACGCAGCGACAGGTAATGGGGCGCCCGATGCGCATCGGGCACGACGATCGCGCCGATGCCTGCCATGGCGTCCGCGATCTCGGCGGTCCTGGCGCCCAGCGTGGCCTGGATCCGATCGATCCGCCAGTCGAGAAGCTGCCGCAATGCCACGACCACCGCCGGCATCAACGCCATGTTCGAACGCTCGCCCACGTCGAAGCGGCGCGCACCATCCTGGAAGGTCTCGCTATAGTCGATCAGATTGCGGAAATCCTCCGCACGCTGGCGGACCACCCAGCCCTGCTCCAGCGGCACGCCCCCCTGATGGCGGGGCGCCACATAAAGGAATCCCGTCGAATAGGGACAGAGAAGCCATTTATAGCCGGCCGCGACCAGAAAATCGGGATCGATCTCGCCAACGTCGAAGCGATGGGCACCGCAGGACTGGGTGCCGTCGATCACCAGCGCCGCGCCGGCTTGCTTGCAGCGTGCGGAAATCGCGCTCAAATCGGTCAGCCCCCCGCAGACCCAATGGGTCTGACTGATGCAGACCACGGCGGTACGCTCGTCGATCGCCGCACCGATGGCCGCGGTCCAGTCGCCATCCTCGGGCCGGTCGACCGTCACGATCTCAGCCCCGGTACGGCGGGCAACATTGCGCCATGTCAGTACACTCGCCGGAAATTCCTCCGCCTGCATGACGATGGTCTGGCCGGCATTCACCGGCAGGTTCGCGGCGGCGACCGCCAGCCCATAGCTGGCGGCGGGCACCAGAGCGACATCGTCGCCCCCCGCACCGATCATCGTCGCGAACAGGCCACGCGCCGTTTCGGAATCCCCGAAAAAATCGGCCGGCTTGATTTCCCAGGGGCGCGCCTTGGCGGACAGGCCCGCAACGCCCGCAGCCGTCACCGCCTTCAGCAGCGGCGACATATAGGCGCAGTTGAGATAGGCGACGTCTCTGGGAATGTCGAAAAGATGCCGTTGATTACCAAGCCGCTCCATCGATCTTCCCGCTCCTTCACCAGATTGTCCGGCGCGGGCACGGAACGTCCGGCGCGCGCGATGCCAATGATCCAAGGCCTGGACCCTAGAGCATCATGTGGAGAAGTGGGAGCCGGTTTTCAGGGAAAACGATGTGACAACAAAGCGCTAAAACGGACAGCGCGATTCATGTTTCGCGCAGTTCGCCATCGTCTTTTCTCGCCACGATCATCGCCCCGGACATTTCGCCGTTACCATCAGAAATGCCTGAAAAGCAGTGCCATGATGACAAGCGCGAGCGCAAGCGCAGACAGGATGACCCAGAATGCCCATTCGCGCGATACCGGCGGCACATCCTCGCGAAAGACATGATCCCGCGGCGGCCGCGCATCGACATCCTCGCCGGCCCGTCTGCGCGCCTCCACCAAGTCGTCGATGATCTTGCCGACATCATGCCACTCCGCCACGCCGGCGCGGTCTCCCCTCAGCGCGCATGCCCGGCCGCGTTCCTCGACATGCCGGAGGACATCGGCTCCATATTGATCGAACAGCACGTGCGCCCAGCGCCGAAGCAGTTCGTCACGGCTTGAAGCGCCCTCGGGCACGCCCCGCGCTTGGACCGGGCTATCCAGTCCCGCTCCGGATACGGTGGATCCGGGCATCACGATCTTGCCGGCAGCATCGCCGCGAACGGATCGGCATGGCCCCGGAACCCAGCGGCGCGCGGCGATGCGAGAGGCGACCAGTTCCCGCTCAATGATCGAGTGCTCCCAGCCAGCGCAGCATCGCATTGCGCGCGGTTTCGGTCAGCGAGACATAGATGCGCCGTCCATCCTCGGAATCCGGCATCTTGGCGATCAGGCCACGCTCATCGAGAACACCGATCCAGCGCAATGCCGTTGTCGGTGGCGCGCCGGAGGCGATGCATGCCGAGGTGATGCTGACGCTCTTGTTTTCTTCGCCCGCAATGAAAAGATCGAGCAGCAGATCCCATGCGGGCTCGCCGAACAGGTCCACCGGCAGGAAGCGTGCACGCGCCCGGCGCGCGTTCAGATGTTCGCGGGCACGAACCAGCGCCTCGTTCCGGGGAATTTCCGTCAGTTGCGCAAGCTTGGCCGAAACGCTCTGAAGCTGCGCGACGAGCACGCCTAGCCCGGCATCCCCCGTCTCTGGTTCCGCCCCTGATGCAGCCTCCCCCGATCCAGCGAGATGCCCACCACCATGCTCAGCAGCCCCGGGATCGCCCACATCGCTTCCATGCCCTGATAGATGAGGGGCGTGAAGGAAGGCGACACGATCGTCGCAAAATGCGTCGCGACCGAGACCAGTTGGAACGCCGTCATCCAGATCGGCCAATAGGCCCGGCTTTTGAGCGTCAATATGTACATTGCGGTCAGGACGCCGATGTCCACCGCCATGACCGGTATTTGCGTGTGCCCCCATTGCGCCAGAAATGTAGCCGGCACCGTCAGAATCGAGGCGAGAATGATGATCGCGGTAGCCCATTTACCGTCCCTGCCCCCAGCCACGGCCGCATAGAAGCAGCAGAGCAGCATGAGGAACCAAAAGAGTAGAATGATCATCATGGTGTTGACCGCCTACAGCGCTGCCCCAAAAAACGGGAAGCGGTTTTCCGGCCGGGAAACGCTCCAGATATCAGGCCTGAAGCCTTTCTTGCCCGACAGGGCGATGCCGCCCTGTCGGAAAAGGCTGTAGGACTGCTCATTGAACGGTCAACACCAGATTGATCGGATACGGAATATATCGGATGCGGAACGTTCAGGCGGGAACGGTTTCGACGCTTGCGATCTCCGTGACCTGCGACTCCATGAACCCCAGGCCGGCGGGGCAACCGTAATTGACCGGCGCGATGTTGGACTGGCCCTTGATCGCGGTCAGCTTGGCGATCGTCCCCACCATCGCGGCACGGCCGGCCATCACATGGTTGATGCCCGTCGTCATCGATTGCAGCAGGTCCTGGCTGCGCTTGATCGGCAGATCCGATTCCTGCAACGCCTCGATGATCGTCACCATCAACTGGGTATCGCACAGCAGTGCCGCGTCGATCGCGGTCACGGCGCGCTTGGTATCGGCTGCAACGGCGCCTGCGGCGCCCGGCTGAATCGTGAGCATAGTTTTCCCTTCTGCGCCGCGCGGGCGCCAATGGTTTCGTTTGTGGGAATTGAGTTAGCTAAACACCCTCATCACGCCCGCTATGGCCAGCGCCAGGCCGGTCACAGCGGCAAGCGACATCGTCGCAACCCGCAATATGTGGATCGATTTCTGATCCCAACCGAGGTCATTCGGACGCCCCCCCAATGGCGGGAGAGCAAAGAGCCGGTGAAGGGCCCCCCGCCATCCCTGTGACGTGACGGGGCCAGACAAACCGGATTTTTCGGCGTTGGGAAGCCGTGCCGGATACGTACGTATTTTCTGCTTACTCTCATGATCGGTCAGCATGCGCGCCGCTTCGGCCCGGCTGGGCGCGTTGAGCATCTTCGCCATGCGCAGGATATGCGTATCCACGGTCCGGAACGACAGGCCGAGATGGCGCGCGATCTCCTTGGAGGTATAGCCTTCCCCCACCAGGCGCAGAATCTCCTTCTGCCGCTCGGTCAGGCTGCCGATCGGTTCCGATCCGCCCTCACTCATCGCCTGGATGTCCGGTGCATCACCTGATCATCGCCTCGTTACGCAATCGATTCGTTCGTCAGTCTCATACAGTGTTACTCATATCAGGCACCACGCAAGTTCTTTCGACAATTCAATATCGCTACGCCCCGACCTTCGCGTTCATCATGACCTGAAAATTCCGCAGATCAAACCCGTTCGCGACTCAGCCGGCAGCCATCCGGCCCATTGCCACATAATCGAGCTTGCCGGTCCCCAAGACAGGTAGGGCATCAAGGATGCGGATGTCGCGCGGAATCATCAGTTCGGCCACGCCATTGGCCTTGCCCCACGCCGACAGCGCAGCGAAGCGGGCATCGGACCGCGTTGTGAACATTACGAGTTGCTCACCTTTTCGGGAATCAGGCCGCGTCACCACCGCATGATCCGATTCGGGCCAGAGCGCCGCCGCATAGCCTTCCACCGCGGGCAACGAGACCATCTCGCCGCCGATCTTGGCGAAACGCTTGGCGCGACCGCGAATGGTGACGAATCCCTCCGCATCCATGGTGACGATGTCACCGCTGTCGTGCCAGCCGTCCTCGGGCGGCTGCAGCACGCCGGGCGCCTGCGCCTTGAAATAACCGCGCATGACGTTGGGGCCGCGGATCGACAGGCGCCCGCCTTCCTCAATCCCCGGCACCGGATCCAGCCGTGCCTCGATGCCGGGCAGCAACCGGCCGACCGTGCCGGCGCGGAAATGCATCGGCGTGTTGACCGCGATGACCGGCGCCGCCTCGGTCGCGCCATAGCCTTCCAGGATGCGCAGCCCGAACCGGTCGGACCAGGCCTTGCGCGTCTCGTCGCGGACGCGCTCGGCACCCGCGAAGACATAGCGAAGGCTGTAGAAATCATAATCGTGCGCCATGCGCGCATAGCCCGACAGGAAGGTATCGGTGCCGAACATGATCGTCGCATTGGCGTCATAGGCGAGCGCCGGCACGATCCGGTAATGGAGCGGGCTTGGATACAGCACGGTGCGGATACCGTTCAGGATCGGCAGCAGCGTGCCCCCGGTCAGCCCGAAGCTGTGGAAGACGGGCAAGGCATTGAGCACCACGTCGCTGCCGTTGAAATCGATCCTCGAAGCAAGCTGGTGACAATTGGCCAGCAGGTTGCGGTGCGACAGCGCGACCCCCTTGGGCAGGCCTTCCGATCCGCTTGTGAACAGCACCACCGCCGGTGCATCGTGCGACACGCCCTCGCGCCGGTGGATACGACGCGCATAGCGGCTTTGCACCAGTGCGCGCAGCTTCGCGCCCGCGCCGATCCCGGCTGCGACATCCTCCAGATAGAGGATCGCAATGCCATCCGCCTCCAGCCCCGCGACGACCTCGCCGAGCTTTGCCTGGTCGACAAAGGCGCGCGCCGTGACGATGGTCCGGATATTCGCCGCGGTGCAGGCGGCGCGCATATTGGACAGCCCTGCCGTGAAGTTGAGCATGCCGGGCACACGCCCCGCCAGTTGCAGCGCGAAAAAGGCGGCGACCACGCCGTTGACGTTGGGCAGCAGCACGCCCACCACCTCCCCCGCCGCCGTCCGCGCACGCAGCGGACGGGCCAGCGCGCAGGCGCCGGTGATCAGCCGGTCGTAGCTCAGCGGCTCGCGCTTCACATCCTCGACCACCATCGCCTTGCCGCCATGGATGCGGCGCGCATCGAGCAGCGCTTCGAACAGCGTGCGTTCGATGTTCGAAGTCGCGAAGATCATCCGGCTCATCTCGTCATAGAGCATCCGCCCGGCGATCGCGCGGCGCGCCCGCGCCGACATCTCGCCTTCGACGTGCAGCCGGCGTGGCGGCAGGATGGTCAGCTTGATCTTCGGGAACAGCCGCAGCCGCACCTTGCCGCGCAGCCGCGAGAAGAGCGAGAATTGCGCGCCGTCGATGCGGACGGGAATGATCGGCGCGTCGGCCTTGTCGGCGACCATGCCGGGGCCATCGAACACCTTCATCAGCGCACCGGTCACCGTGATCCGGCCTTCGGGAAAGATCACCAGGGTCCGTCCCTCGCGCACCGCCTTCACCATGCGCTTCGCCGACATCGGATTGGTCGGATCGACGGGAAAGGCATCGAACAGCTTGAGCATCGGCTGGATCCACCAGCTCTTGGCGATGTGCGTGTTGACCGCGAAGGTCGGCTTGCCCGGCAGGAAGGCGGCAAGGAGAAGACCGTCGAGGAAGGAGACGTGGTTGACCACCACCACGGCGGGCTCGCCGGGCTTCGGCATATTCTGCGCGCCTGTCACCTTGACGCCATGGAGCAACACCAGCAGGCTGCGGACGAGCGCCTTGATCACGGTTTCGGGCAGCAGCCAGCAGGCGATGAATGCGACGGCGAGCGTCGAGAAACCGAGCACGCCGATGATGCCGGGCACATCGACGCCCAGGCCGAGCAGCCCCGCCGTCACCAGCACCATCGCCACCGTCAGCCCGGCATTGATCACATTGTTGGCCGCGATCACCTGGCTGCGATCCTCGGGCGCGCTGCGCGTCTGCAGGATCGCATAGAGCGGCACGATGAACATGCCGCCGGAAAAGGCGATGCCGGCCAGCGCGATCATGATGCTCCATGCGCCGTCGCTGGCCAGGAAGGTCGCGACATCGGCGCCCTGGCGCTCGACATCGTAACCGCGCGTCGCCAGCCACAACCAGATCAGGAAACCGGCCATGGCGAGCGCGGAGACCGGCACGTAGCGCGCCGAAACCTCACCCTTGAGCAGGCGGTTGACGGTCAGCGAGCCGATCGCGATCGCGATCGAGAAGACGAGCAGGAACAGCGTCGCCACGTCCTGCTGCGCCGCTAGCACGCCGCTGACCAGAGGCGCGAATTCGGACATGATCACCGCGCCCACCGCGAAGAACCAGCTGATCCCCAGGATCGCCAGCCACACGCCACGATGCGCATAGGATGCACGCAGGATCGCGGCGGTGCCCCGGAACAGGTTGAAGTCGATCGGATGCGCCGCCGCCGCCGGAGGGGCAGTCGGCACGGCGAGACTGGCCGCGAGCCCAAGCACCGCCAGGCCGACCGCGATCAGCCCCGCTTCCCAGGGCGGCACCATGCCCGCCAGCAACTGCCCGCCCAGGATCGCGATGAAGGTGCCCGCCTCGACCAGGCCGGTGCCGCCCATCACCTCATCCCCACGCAGGTGCTGCGGCAGGATCGCATATTTGACGGGGCCGAAGATCGTCGAATGCATGCCCATCAGGAACAGGCAGCCGATCAGCAGCGGCACCGACGACAGCCAGAAACCGAGCAGCGCCAGCCCCATGATGCCGACTTCGGCCACCTTCACGATCCGCACCAGCCGGGCCTTGTCCCACGCATCCGCCACCTGGCCGGCGAGCGATGAGAACAGGAAATAGGGCAGGATGAACACGCCCGTCGCGATCGTCGCGAGCATTTCCGCCTGTTCGGGCGCCGCCGCATGGATGCCGAAATTGGCCATGAACAGCAGCGCGAACTTCAGCAGATTGTCGTTGAACGCGCCCAGGAACTGGACGGCGAAGATCGGGCCGAAACGGCGTTTGGCAAGCAAGGACAGGTCTGGTGCGGACATGATGAATACTCCCCCGAGCAGGCCGGTTAGTGGGCGATCATGATTTTTCGGTTAGGATTCGGTGGCTTTCGCGGCTCCCGAGAGCTGACGGCTGTAGAGCCAGCCGATGCCGATCAGGCTGAAGCCGAGCGCCACGAAGGATCCGATGCGCAGCAGCCCTTCCAGCCCCGACGCATCACGCAGGAACACCTTCAGCACCGCCGCCAGCATCAGCACCAGCGAAGCGATCCGCCAGTCGCGCCCATTGCTGCGGATGCCCCACAGCAGGAAGCCGATGGCCAGCGCGATCGCCACGATCGATCGCATGATATCCTCGAAGCCGGTCAGCCCCGGCGCGGTCAGCACGGTGCCGACAAAGGCCTGGCGCAGCGTGGCATAGGCGAACAGGACGATCAGGATCATGTGCAGCACGCGTATCGCCGGCTCGAAACGCCCCATCGTCGCGGGCGCCAGGCCGGCAAGCAGCCACAGGCCGGCAGGCACCAGCGCGAATGCCGGGATCAGCCAATTGACGATGGGAATGGCCCCCACCGCTTGGTCCTGCCACAGCGGATTGTGCAGCAGCAGCGTATAGGCAAGCGCATGGAGCGTGCCCGCCGCGATCACGCCGATCGCAATCGGACGCGCTTCCGCACGACGCGACAGCGCCCAGCCCCCGGCCAATAGCAGGCCCGCCCAGATGCAACGCTCGGCAAGGCCGGTGGCGGTGAAATCGCCGCCGGCGACTGCCGCGAAACCGATGCGATAAAGGCTGTGAACCGCCATCAGCGCCGGCACCGCGATCGTCGAAGCCGCGACGATCGTCGCGCGCCGCGACAGCAAAGCGCGGCCATGCCAAAGCGCGACGCCGGCAAGTACGGCAGGCGCCAATAGTCGCTCAAGCACCGACGAGATCGAAAGCAGCGCCGCATCGATCACCATCGGCAGGCCGCCGAGCGACAGCAGCGCCGCGCCCGACCAGGTCGCGGCCGGCTCCGCCACCCAGAGCATCGCGACCAGCGCGAACATGCCACTGGCGGGTGCGAGCGCCATCCAGCCAGACCGCCGCGCCAGCGCGGACAGTCCGACAAGTCCGGCCGCGGCGGTCGTCGGCAGCACCGCCGCCGGCAGCAATTGCGCCAGCGCGCCATAGGCGAACACCGCCGCAAGCCCCTGCCCCGTCATCCGGATCGCCGGAGTCCGGGCGCGGATCGCGAAGAGCAAGCCGAGTGCGGCAACCGCCGCCCAGCGCAGCAGCGACAGCGGATCGATCGCCGGATCGCCGGCGCCGCCCAGCCTGAGCCACTCGTCATAGGGGCGATCGCCGGTGATCGAGAGCAAGGCCGGCGCGCCGAGCGCGATCACGCCGGCAAGCGCCTCTATCCGCGGATCGGCCTTCCGCATGCCGGCCAGGAACAGGCCGAGCACGGCAATACCCAGTGCCAGCGGCATCGCCCAGCCCGGTGCGACCTGCGCAAGCGCGCCATAACCGAGCAGCGCCGCGACCAGATAGCCGCACAGCCGGATCGGCCTGACCGCAGCACGCGCGGCGAACAGCGCGAACAGCGCGCCCAAGCCCAGCCAGCGGGCAAGGCCCTGGATATCGACGCCACGCGCATCGACGCCGGCCAGCCGCACCACCTCCCCGATCGCGCCGGGATCGCTGGCGAACAGGATCGGCAGCGTCGCGGCGGCGAAGGCGGCGGCGACCGGCTCCAGCCGGGCATCGCGCGCGCGCGCGCCCAGCAGCAGCATCGCGGCGGCGATCACGGCGACGCCGAAGGGAAGCGCCCAATAAGGCAGGATCAGGGCCAACGCGCAGGCAAGCAGAAAACCCGCGCCGGTCGCCAACAGCGCAAACCGCGCATCCATCAGCCGTTCGGGCTTGTTCCAGCCCAGCCCGGCGCCCAGCGCGGAGACCGCAGCGCCAAGCGTCGCCAGCAAGGCGAGCGCGCCATCGATGCTGCCATCGTGACGATAGAAGTGGAGCGCCGTCAGCGCCGGGATGGCGAGCGACAGCGCCGCGAGTTCGAGCGCCCGCTGGAAACGCGGCGGATCGCGCCACAATTTCAGCAGCAGCGGCGCGCCATGGATCAGCGCCATCGCGCCGCCGATCATAGCGAACCAGCCGGCATCGGGATCGGGCCAGACGGCCAGCAACAGCGCGGAAAGACCCAGGCCGATGCTCGGCACGATCTCGAAGCCACGTTCGCGCCAGCTCAGCCACTGGCCGGCGATCGCGATCAGCGCGAACAGCCCCCAGTTGAGCGGCGTGAAGCCGCCGACCGCGACGAGCAGCGCGAGCTGGCCCGCACCCACCAGCGCGGTCAGGCTGCGCAGGGTGGTCGCGCGCGGCCCGGCAAAGGCCAGCAACGGCATGCCCAGCGCGAGCAGCATCACCAGCACGCCCACCGAAAGCGAGGACGCCAGATCGAGCGCGCCGTTCAGGATCAGCAACAGGCTCCAGCCCGCGCCACCCAACAGCGCGCTGACGCCGAGCCATGCCCAGCGCTTCATTCGCGACACGGCGGTCAGGCCACCGATGGTGAGCGCGAGATAGGTGGAGAGCAATGGGATGTCGGGCTGCGCGCTGCCCACCAGCGCGGGCGTGGCCAGGCCGCCGGCAAGCCCCAGCAGAGCGCTGGGCGCGCCGAAACGGATCGACAGCGCCAGCGCGCCGGCGGTGATCAGCGCCATGCCGATAAAGGCCGCCACCGGCCCGATCAGGCCATAGCCGTTGCTCGCCATCAGCACGCTCGCATAGAGCGTCGCCAGGCCCGCCCCCGACAATGCCTGGCGCACGCGATCGTCGCGCACCTTGGCTTCGGCGCGAAGCGCGGCTTCCGCTCCGCCGATCAGCGCGGTGCCGAACAACAGCCCACAGACGACCCGGACCCAGGGCGCGAAGAAACCCGCATCGATCGCGAGCTTGACGATGAAGACGCCGGCGATGGCCAGCGTGATCCCGCCCGCCCAGATCGGCAGGCGGCGACCGAACAGATCCTCGAAATTGATCGACAGGCCGCGCGGCTGCGCGGGCGCATCATCCGCCCCGGCGCGCGCGGCAGCGGCAATCGCCTCCGCCGGTGCTTCGGAAACAGCGGCGTCAGTCGCGGACTCCGCAGGTTCATGCGTTTCAGGCTCGGGGGGAAGGTCGCTCCGGATGACATCGGCCACCGGCACATCCAGCGCGGCGCGACGATGAACGATGCGCGCCGGCCTGCGCTTCACCGGCATTTCGGCCTCAACCGGCGCGGGCGGTTGAGGAAGCGGTTCGGCAATCTCGGGCGGCGGCGCCGCAGCCTGTACGGGCATGTCCGCGGCGTCCATCGGCATGAGGCCCCGTCGCATCACTGCATCCGTCGGATTCGCCGCATCCGTCACACGCTCGGGAGAAGCCTCACGCCGACCATCCTCCAGGATATGGATCCGCTGCTCCAGGCGAGACAATCTGCTGCGCATGTTCAGGATCAGCGCGAAACACACGATCAGCACGATGGCGACGAACACGGCAATTCTCCCCGATGCGGACGGTCGTGATAGCGATTAATTTATCAATGTTCAATTAAATTATTAGACAACGTTCAATTGGCCTTTTATGGCTTCCCGCAAGGATGTTTTCGCTGGGGGAGCAACGGACGATGGCGCGATCTTTCCTCGACAATCTGGCCCGCGATCTCGAAGCACCGATCGAGGCGCGCGGTTTCGGCAGCGGATGGTTCTCCGGCTTTTTCGGCATCGTGCTGGCGATCGCCGGTCTCAGCTTCGTGGCGGCCCTGCGCTGGCCCGAATTCTTCGCAATGCCCGAACTGGAAGCGGTGCGGAACTGGGCGGGCTTCCGCACGCTGATCCATGTCACCCTGCTCACCAGCTATGCGCTGGCCTTGCTCAGCCTGCTGCTCCGCCCGCGCAAGGCGATCGGCATGACCGCGCTCGTCATCGCGCTGGGCGCCACCATCCTGGGGGGGGCCAGTGTCCAGCCCGAAGAGACGCGCAGCTGGGGCATCTTCTTCGGCGTCGATTTCTTCGCGATCAACATGATCGCCACCGGACTGATGTTCGCGCCGATCGAGCGGATCTTCCCGCACAATGCCAAACAGCGGCTGTTCCGCATCGAATGGCGGGAGGACCTGTTCTATTATCTGATCAGCTCGATGCTGGTGCAGCTCATCACCTTCCTCGCGCTCGCCCCGTCCACCTTCGTGATGGCGAAGACGGGCAATCTGGCGGAGATGCGCGCCTGGGTAGGCGCGCTGCCCTGGCTGGTACAATTCGCGCTCGCGATGATCCTGACCGATCTGGCGCAATACTGGTTCCACCGGCTGTTCCACCGCGTGCCGTTCCTGTGGGGCTTCCACGCGGTCCATCATTCGGCCAAGTCGATGGACTGGCTGGCCGGCGCGCGCATGCATTTCGTCGAGATCATCCTGCTGCGCGGCGTCACCTCCCTGCCCCTGCTCACGCTTGGCTTCGCGCCGTCGGTGATGCAGGCCTATATCGGCATGGTCTATATCTATGCGTCGCTCGTCCACGCCAATCTGCGCGGCGACTTCAACGGGCTCGGCCGCTGGCTGGTCACGCCGCGCTATCATCACTGGCATCATGCGATCGAGGCGGAGGGCGTTGACAAGAATTTCGCGATCCATTTCCCGCTGCTCGATCGGCTGTTCGGCACCTATTATTTCCCGGACAATAAATGGCCGACCGGTTACGGCGTGCCCGAGGCGGTGCCCAAGGGTTATCTCGCCCAGCTCAAATATCCCTTCGTGCGCAAGGGCAGCTGACCATGGGCCGGCGTTCGGACCATAGCCGCGAGGAATTGCGCGACATGATCATCTCGGAAGGGCATCGTCAGCTCGCCGAGACCGGCTATGCGCGCTTCTCCGCGCGTGAGGTGGCCAAGCGCATCGGCTATTCGATCGGCACGGTCTATAATGTGCTCGGCTCGCACGACCAGTTGATGCTCGCGATCAACGGGCTGACGCTCGACCGCTGGCAAGGCCATCTGGAAGCGCGGCTGTCGGCGGAGACCGAGAACCGCCTGCACCGCGCGATCCAGGCCTATTTCGAGTTCGCGATCCTCAACCGCAATCTGTGGACCGCGCTCTACGATTTCCGCCTGCCCGAAGGCGAGGAGATGCCGGATTATTACCAGCAGAAGGTGCGCGATATCACGCAGATCGTGATCGCGGAGATCGCGACGGTGCTCCCGCCCGCCCATGCCGACCGCGCCGCGCCCCTCGCCCGCTCGCTGCTCGCCTGCGTCCACGGCCATTGCTTCTTCACGCTCAACGGCACCTTCCGCCTGCTCGGCGAAACCGACCCGCTGGAAGCCGCCTATGCCCGTGTCACCGACGCGATCGCGGCCTGCTCGGATTGACGGAGCCCGAGGCAGCGATAGCGGCACGCCCCTTTCCGCCCAGGACGCCGCCGCCGAGCGCGTCGATCAACAGCATCCTGTCGGGCCTGAGCGACCGCCTTCGCGTGAACGGCCCCTCCCGATAGCAGCATCGCCATCCGCACCCGGGAGTCCCTGATACCAGGATGCAGGGATGCTGACGCATCCGCACGCCGGAACGCTCAAGCGCATCCCGGTATGGGCCGGGATGTATCGATCACGGTCATGCCATGCTGCCGATCGGCCGGAGGCGCAGTTCCTCCAGTCGTCGATAGGCTTCGGCAAGATGTTCGTCCGCAGCAGTCCGGACCGCCGCCGTCGCAACGCGTTGCTTGTCTTCGGAATCGCGGCTGAACGCCTGCAAAGGCGCCTTGGCATCCCGCCCGCTCGCCGCCTGCAACCTTGCCCGCGCATCGCCATCGGGCTCGATCCCGAAATGCGGCAATATCTGCGCCTCCACAGCACCCGGCAAGGCATCGTAGTTGATCAGCAATCCTCCGCCCAGCGCCTGATGCTCGATCGCCGCTTCCGCAATTTTCGCCAGCACGCGGGCGGCATAGTCTTCCACCGGCATATTCTGTCCATCGACGATTCCGAAATCGTCGACGAATGCGCCGGCGACCGTCTGAACGCCACGCATGCGCATATGCGACACCAGGATCTCGACCGGGTCTCGATAGAGGAAAACCCAGGGTGTGTCGGGAAAGGCCAGCCGCAGCAAGGGCAATTCCAGGGTGTGCCAGCAGTCGAGCTTGACGACGTAATGTCGTGCTCCCCCCGTCCGGTCCCGGCCCAGCGCGCCGACCATCGCCCGTAGAACCTCGACACGAAGCTCGACGGGCACGTCGGCCCGGACGCGGGCCCATTGGATCACGTCGTCGAGCGGCGGCGGCTCCGACAGGACGATCATGCCGTCCATCGCTCCCAGCATCTGCGCCGCAAGCGTCGAACCGCAGCGAGACAGATGAAATATGAAACCGTCGGGAACCGGTAGATCGTCGTGCGGGGCGTTCTTCGCAAAACTGGAAAGCAGTGTCCGATACCGCATCAGCCGATTGATCGGCAGCGGGCGAGCACGCAGCAGCGAATCCATGAAAAAGGATTCGGTCAGGCGACGGCCGGCGAAATGAACCCATTCCACAACCAGTTCCGGGCCACCCATGACAGCCGCCGAAGGCAGCCATTGCGGGTCCGGCCAGGCGCTCCAGCGCGGTGGTGCCGCGTCGAACCGCGCCAGATCGATCGGGCCGGACATCAAGGCGCGGCGCACATCGGCGGTCGAAAGCGGAATGCCTTGCGCCGCCGCGACCTCGACCACGGCAGCGGCGAAGACGCTATCGTCATGAATTGAAGCAAGGTGCTGCAACAGCGCGGGGTTACCGATGGCATGATCGCGAAAACGATCGAGCGACATCGCCGCCTCGTCGATATCGATGCTGGCTGACATGGATCGCGAACGCCACCTTTCCAATCGCGCGAACGGCCGATAATCTGGCGAATAGGGCAATCGCCCTTGCCAGGAACGCCCGCCTATCATGCTCATTGTGCCGCAACAATCCGACCACGGCCACGCCGACCGACTGCGCCTGCCGCTTTCGTTCGACGTCGCGCGACTGCGCGAGGACCTCCAGCGGCTCGAGCACAATGTGTGGACCCGCCATTTCGTACCGCAGAATTTCGAAGGCGACTGGAGCGTTCTGCCGCTACGCTTCGCCAAGGGCGAAACCCATCCGATCCGGATGATCTACTCCGATCCCACCGCGACCGAATTCGTCGACGGCCCCAATCTTTCGGCCTCCCCCTATCTGGCCGAGGTGCTGGCGGCGTTCGACTGCCCTCTCCGTGCCGTTCGGCTGATGCGATTGACCCCGGGTTCGGTGATCAAGGAGCATGAGGATCATGATCTTGCCGCGGATTGGGGCAAGGCGCGGATCCATATCCCGATCACCACCAATCCCGACGTGGAGTTCATGCTCAACGGCATCCCTGTCGCGATGCTTCCCGGCGACGCCTGGTATCTGCGGCTTTCCGATCCGCACCGGGTCGCCAATCGCGGAACCGAAGACCGCGTCCATCTGGTCATCGATTGCGATATGAGTGACTGGCTGGAGCGCATGCTGTGCATGGCCGCTCAGGAAGGTGAACGCCTCGGCGCAGGCCTTTATCCAAGATCATAGCTCACCCGCAGCCGTCCCTTCTTGCTGCGGATCGCCGTCACATTGAGATCGGCCAGTTCCGCCGTGCTCGAAACATGTAGCCCGCCACACCCCACCGGCGTGAAATCGCCGATCGCCAGCGCACGGGAAGCCTGGGGATCGCCGACGACACGGACGGGAAGTCCCGCCGACACCAGTTCGACGATCTTGGCAGCCAGATCGTCTTCGAACGCTTCGTCAATCGCCACGGCGCCTTCGAACTCGACACGCGCCTCGCCCTTCCAGTGATGGCCCGCCACCGCATGCAGGCCCGGCCGGATCGCCTGGACGGCATCGGCGAGCAGATGCCCGGCGCTGTGCAGTCGCGCGCCTTCGCGGCGATGCTCTGGATCGACCGCGATCTCGATCACGTCGCCGACCGCAAGCCCCTCGACGCTCTCGACGAAATGGTCGACCTCTCCCTCCGCCGCGTGGCGCGTGTCGATCACGCGCGCGGGGCCGATCCGCCCCCTGTCGCCACGCTGGCCGCCGCCCTGGGGATGGAACAAGGTGGTGTCGATGCGGATATGCGGCGCGGGCTCCGTCCCGATGGCGGTGATGGTCGCGGTGCCGGTCAGGGCATCGGACGCGAGATAGGCTTTGAGTGTCATGGCGCCATGATATCGCGCACGGTCGCGGCGGTGAAGCCGCCAAGCACGATGATCAGCCGCGCGCGGCGACGATCGGATCGGGCGCGCTCGTCACCGGCGCCGCGCCTTGCTCCACCGGCGCGGTCTCGTTGTAGCGGACGAGCGCCAGCCCTCCATGCCGGCCATGCGCAAGATCGAAACGATATTCGGTGACGCCGCAATTGGCGACGTCACCGGCGCGATCGATTTCGAGAATCCGTGCCTCGTCCAGCGTCTCTATGATGTAGCGCAGGCACAGCACCACCACCTGATGCGCGACGATCATCACGCGCATGCCCGCATAATGGAGCGAAACGGTATCCATCAGCGATCGCAGCCGCAGGATCACGTCCGCCCAGCTCTCGCCGCCGGGCGGGCGGTGGTAGAATTTGCCCAGCACGCTCCTGAAATGCGATTGATCGGGGAATTGCGCGGCGATGCCGGCATGGGTCAACCCGTCCAATATGCCGAATTCCTTCTCACGCAGCCGCTCGTCCAGACAAATCGCTTCATCCGCGTCGCAGCCACCCGCCGCGCGGAACGCCTGCGCCGTTTCGATCGCGCGCAGATAGGGGGAAGACAGCATCACCTCCGGCAGGCCATGCGCGTCGCCGCGCGCGAACCAGCGCCCGAGCGCCTCGGCCTGCTCGCGCCCCAACGCGGAAAGCGGCACATCAACGTCCCGTCCCTCGATCGCGATCCGGAGATCCCCGGCGGCATCGGCCGCGTCGCGCGCGACATTGCCCGCGCTCTGCCCGTGCCGGACGATCCAGAGTGTCGCGGGCCAGCGTCCGGCATCCGGTCGGTTCACGTCTGTCGCTCCGTTGATCATCACAGGCAATAACGCCGCCCGGCCACCTGGTATCCGTCCATCAATGGCGGAGAATGCCGGGCCGGCCCTCCTAGCTTCCATGGGGAGGTATGGTGTGATGAAGCGTCTGCGTATCGCGTCGGTTGCGTTGTTGATGGTGCCTGTTCCGGCGCTGGCCGATGGTCCGCCCACCCCCGCCCCCGCGATCGCGGTGCCGCCGATCGGCTTCACCCAGCGCACGCTGCCCAACGGCTTGCGCCTGATCGCCTCGCGCGATCCCAAGGCGGCGTCGGCGGCGGTCTATGTCTTCTACGATGTCGGCCAGCGCGACGATCCCGTACGGCGCGGCGGCTTCGCGCATCTGTTCGAACATCTGATGTTCAAGACGACGCGCAACCTGCCCCAGGGCGCGCAAAGCTATATGACGTCACTGGGGCTGCGCGCCAACGCCTCGACCCTGTGGGATTTCACCATCTACAATATGAGCGGCCCTGCCGATCAGCTCGAACGGATGCTGTGGATCGAAGGGGAGCGGATGCGCAACCTGGTGATCGACGAGCCCGCCTATGTCTCCGAACGCAATGTCGTGAAGGAGGAATTGCGCCAGCGCATCTTCACCCAGCCCTATGGTCGCATCCTCTACACACTGATCCCCGGCTTCGCCTTTTCCACGCATCCCTATGCCCGCCCGATCGGCGGCACCGCCGCAGATCTCGATCGCGCCGGCCTGGCCGAGGTCCGCGCCTTCCATGAAGCCTATTACCGGCCCGACAATGCGATCGTCGTCGTCGTCGGCAATTTCGATCCCGCGACGCTCGATCGCTGGGCCGATCGCCATCTGGGCGGCATCCCCCGTCCGACCGCCGCGATCCCGAGAGACACGCGCGACGAGGCGCCGCGCACCGCGCCCGCCACCGTCGACGCCTATGCGCCCAATGTGCCGCTGCCCGCGCTGATCGCCGCCTGGCGCGCGCCCGCCGCGCGAGATCCCGATCGCGCGGCGCTGCTGCTGATCGACGCGCTGCTCACTGGAGGTCCGGCGGCACGGCTCAACCGCGTGCTGGCGAACGAGAAGAAGCTGGCGTCGAGCGTCATCAGCTACAATCTGCCCGCGCGCGACGGCTATGCCTATGCGCTGTTCGTCACGCTGGCGGACGGTGTAAAACTGGCCGACACGCAGGCAGCGCTCGATGCCGAGCTCGACCGGCTGCGCACCGCGCCGCTCGACCAGGCCGAGCTGGATCGCGTGCGCAATGCGATATTGGGAAGCGCACTTGCCGGGCGCGAAACCGTCGACGGGCGTGCCTATGCGCTGGGCGAAGCCGCGATCCTCACCGGCAGCGCGGCATCCGACGATGCCCTCCTCTCCGCGATCCGCGCGATGACGCCCGCCGATGTCCGGCAGGCCGCCGTACGGCTGTTCCCCGCCGAACGCCGCGTCACCATCCGCTATCAGGACGAAAAGGCGCGGCCGGCGGGTTATGTCGGCGATCGTCCGGCCAATGCCGCCGCCGTCGATGCCATGGGCACGGTCGTTCCCCCCGCGATGCGCCCGCCCGCCACGATCGCGGCGGAGGGTGAGCGCGAAACCGCGCCATCGGCGGGCATCGCCGTCGCACGCTCTGTTCCGGCGATCCTCGATCGCCGCCTGCCCAACGGCCTGAGGCTGGTCACGGCGCGATCGAGCGACCTGCCGCTGGCGACGCTCGAGCTGATCGTTCCCGGCGGCGATGCGGCCGATCCGGACGGGCGCGCGGGGCTGGCCGACATCACCGCCGCGCTTGTCATGCGCGGTGCCGCCGGGCGCGATGCCGCAGGCTTCACATCCGCGCTCGATGCGCTCGGCGCCAGCCTGGTCGCGACCGCGCAGCCCGATGCGACGACATTGCGGCTGACCGCGCCCACCACCAATATCGCGGCGGCGGGAGCATTGCTCGCCGACGCCGTTCTGCGCCCCATACTCGCCCCCGCCGAGCTGGATAGCGAGCGCAAGAAACAGCTCGCCGCGCTGCAACTGGCACAAAAGCATCCGATGCAGACGGGGCTGCGCGCCTTGCAACAGGCGGTGTTCGCGGGAACGCCCTATGCATCGCTGCCGACACCCCAGTCTCTCGGCACTATTTCGGCAAGTGACGTCAGGGCGTCACACGCCGCCTGGCGCCCCGATGGCGCGACATTGATCGTCACCGGGTCACTGTCCGGCGTCGAGGCCGAAGCACTGGCCAGTCGTTTGTTCGGCGGCTGGCGCGGCGACAAGGCTCCGGTGGCCCGCACGCCGATCCCCACCGCTACCGGTCCGCGCATCGTTGCGGTCGACCTGCCCGGCGCCGGGCAGAGCGCGGTACTTGCCGGCTATCGCCTGCCGCCGCGCGGCGATGCCGCTTTTCGCGGCGTCGAACTGGCGAGCGTGATCGTCGGCGGTGGATCGCAGGCCTGGCTCTCGCAGGAGATCAGGCAGAAGCGCGGGCTCAGCTATGGCGCGGGCAGCGAGATCACCATGCGCGCGGGCGGCGGGCAATTGCTCGCCGCATCGCAGACCAAGAACGAGTCCGCGCCCGAGGTCGTCGATCTGATACTGGCACAGTTCGGCCGGCTGGCCACCGACATGCCCGCGCCGGCGCAGCGCGACGAACGCGCGCGTTTCCTCGCCAATATGCGCGCCACTCAGTCCGAACGCACCGCCAGCCTGGCCGATTATCTGGCGACGCTGGTGATCACCGGGACGCCGCTGACGGAGGCGACACGTGAATTGTCCGGCCCGATCGCGGTGACCGACGCGCAACTGGCCCGGGCGACCGCCCTGCTCGCGCCGAGCAATGCCGACATCGTCGTGGTGGGCGATGCGAAACAGTGGATCGATACGCTGCGGAAGCGGTTTCCGGTAATTGAGTTTGTGAGCTCAAATACTCTAACAACCAACTGATAAACCTACTGTCATTCGCGCGCATGCGCGGGAATGACAGTAGGTTTCAAATCCCAGGCACCGGCACTTCGGTCGTGTATTTGATCTGCTCCATCGCGAAGGACGAGCTGACATCGTGGATAACGATGTTCGCGATCAACTTCTTGTAGATGCGGTCATAGTCGGCGATGTCGGCCGCCACCACCTTGAGCATATAATCGACCTCGCCACTCATTCTATAAAATTCAGTGACTTCTGGTATATTTCTGACATGTTCAGCGAACATGGTCAGCCAGTCGCGATCATGGCGGTTGGTGCGCACCGCCACGAAGATCGTCACCCCCAGTCCGATCGCCTCGCGGTTCACCAGCGCGACGGTGCCGGTGATGATGCCGCCCCCCTGAAGCCGCTTCACTCGATTCCAGCACGGCGTCGCCGACAGGCCGACGCGCGACGCCAGCTCGGCATTGGAGAGAGTCGCGTCGCGCTGAAGCTCGCGCAGGATGCGGCGATCGTGGCGATCGAGAGAAAGATTTTCCGAACGAGTCATGGGCGAGATAAATTTCCCTATGAAATGACGATTTCATCCGAAATCAGGAATCATTTCCGCCTCAGATGACGATAAATTCCTTCCAAGATCAAGTTTCGGAGGAAATCATGCACCTGCTCACCGATCACCCCGCCTCGGTCGGCGAGACCTATCTGGAGCATATGGGGCAGGCGACGAGCTTCGGCACGACGATGATCCTGGCGGGCATCGCCTGCCTGATCCACGGCCTGATCCCGGCGTGGTTCGTCTCGACCGGCAGCAAGACCATCAGCCGCCTGCACGACCGGATGGTGATCAATCGACGTCGCAAGGAAGCCAAGTAACCAATTATTTCTGCGTCATATAATACGGGGGGGGCGGCGCAACCGGCTCCAATTGCAACACCTGCCGGCCGGCGAGGCGCATCAACAAGGCGCCCAGCATCAGCCCGGCAAAATAGATGTTGGTGAAGGCATAGCGCCAGAGCATCCGGCGCGGCTCCTGAAGCAGTCGGTACAGCCATTCCAGGCCGATCCTCTGCATCCAGCGCGGCGCGCGGCGCACCGATCCGGCCAATATATCGATCGCGCCACCCACGCCCATGACGAAGGGCACGCCCAGCGCCGCGCCATGGCGAGCCAGGAATCGCTCCTTCCTCGGCGTCGGCATCGCGACGAACAGGCAGTCCGCGCCGCTCGCGCGGATCGCCGCGACGACATCCTCCTCCTCGGCGGCGGCGAAATAGCCGTCACGCATGCCGGCGAAGACCAGGCCGGGCCAGCGCAGCCTCGCCGCCGCGCTCGCGCGCTCCAGCATGTCTGCCCGCGCCCCCAGCACATAGGGCTTCAGCCCGCGCCGCGCGCATTCGCCGAACAACACCTCCATCAGATCGATGCCGGCGACGCGTTCGACATTGCGTGCGCCGAACAGGCGCAGCGCCAGCACCAGGCCCATGCCGTCGAGACCCACCATGTCGGCCGCCTCGATATCGCGGCGCAGTTCCGCGTTCCGCCGCATCTGGACGAACTTCGCGACATTGAGCGCGACATGCACGACCGGCGCCCGCCCGGTCATCGCCGCGACGGCGCGAGCGGCACTCTCGTCATGCGACAGCAGGTCGATGGGTGTGCCGAGCAGATAGACGCGCATCAGCGCCCTTCCCTTGCCATGGTCAGGCAGCGTCCGGAGACAACCCCTTGATCTCGCCGGGTTTGAGTTCTCGCGCCAGTGTGACGAACGAACGCTTCGCAATCTGTTCGAACCAGGGCATCCGAGACCGCCACGGCTTTTCATAGCCCGCGAAGACGGTCAGCCCCTCCATCGATGCCGAGATGAACAGCGCCAGCGTCTCGCGCTCGTCGGCGGGCAGCGCCGGATTGATCTCGGCGATGAGCTCGTTGAGCGAGACGCGCGCGCGATCGTACAATTCCTCCATGCGATCCTGAACGAAGGGGTCGTGGTTGGAGAGCACCCAGAGTTCAGGGAAGAAGCGCGTCGTCTTCTTCGTCGTGATATCCTCCAGGATCAGCGTCACCAGCTTTTCCAGCCGCTCCGCGGCGGTGGCGCCGGGCTCGTGCATGATCGCGTCGAACGAATCCTCATAGCTGCTGATCACCGCGTTCAGCAGTTCGCGAATCAGCTCGTCCTTCGACCGGAAATAATAATTGAGGTTGCCGACGTTCATCCCGCTCTCGGTGGCGATTCGGCGCAGCGTCAGCGCACCCGAACCATGTTCGACAAGCAGCGTGAGCGCGGCACGCAGGATCTGCTCGAAGCCATCCTGGCCACGGGCATAGCCGCCGTCGCGCGGTGCGATCTTCAGGTCGGGAACAATAAAATCGGTCAAAATCAGCAATCCTGACGTCCTGCTACCCGCGTCCGCATATTAGGACAAGCGATCAAATTTTGGCAATTGACTAATTTTGGACGTTCGTACAGATTTTAGCGACTCGGTCGGACAGGCCGGAGCCGGGAGGGAAACCCGGACAAGACAATGAGGGGAGTTCGCATGCGCCGCGCCGCCAGTCGCATCGCCATCGCCATGACCATCGCCGCCCTGCATGTCGCGGCGCCCGCGATCGCCGCCGATTATCCGCAGCCCCTGCCCGAGGAACCGGTGCCCGCCGTCGCGGTGCTGCCGGAGAAATATCCCGAAAGCTGGGTCTTCGTGCACGACCTGCATTTCAACAGCCTGCCCGACGGGCGTGTCGCCGTGGTCGATGTCGCGGCCGAAAACCGCAACGTGAAGGGCCAGATCCCCGCCGCGCAATTCGGCAACGTCCTGCCCGCGACGACGCGGCCGGAGATCCTGGTCGGCGAAACCTTCTTCTCGCGGCTCACCCGCGGCGAACGCACCGACGTGATCACGATCTGGGACGCGAAGACATTGTCGCCCAAGGGCGAGATCGTCCTGCCCGGCGGCAAGCGCGGCCTGTTCGTCACGCTCAAGAACAGCCTGCAATTCACCAACAACGAGAAATGGGCGTTGGTCTTCAACTTCACGCCCGGATCCTCGGTGACCGTGGTCGATCTGGACGCACGCAAGGTCCTTTCGGACATCGATCTGCCGGGCTGCTCGCTCGTCTATCCCACCGGGCCGCGCGGTTTCACCTCGCTCTGCGCCGACGGCACGATGACGAGCATCGCACTGGATGCGGCAGGCCGGGCCGGCCCCACCGTCACCAGCAAGGTCTTCAACGACATCGACAAGGATGCGCTGTTCATGAGCCCCGCCATGGTGGGGCGCACCGCCTGGTTCGCCAGCTTCACCGGCAATATCCGGGGCATCGACTTTTCCGGTGCGGCGGCGCGCGACCTGGGCATGTTCGAGATCGCGAAGCCCGCAGGCGGCGATCCGGAATGGCGGCCCGGCGGCTGGCAGGTGATCACCGCCGACAAGGCCGGGCTGCTTTATGTGCTGATGAACCCGCACGGCAAGGAGGGCAGCCACAAGGATGGCGGCACCGAAGCCTGGGTGATCGATCCGGTGAAGAAGGCGCTTGTCCGCCGCATCGCGCTCAAGAACCACAGCGTCTCGATCGAGGCGACGCAGCAGGCGAGCCCGTTGCTCGTCGCATCGAAGCCCGACGGTTCGCTCGACGTCTATGACGCGGCGACCGGCGCTTTCCAACGAACGATCGTCGGCGTGGTCCATGACCCGATGACGATGACGGCGGCGCGCTGATGGCCGGGATCGCCCAGGCCGCAGCCCTCTTCCTGGCGCTGGTCCTGGCCGCCGCCGCCGTCCACAAACTCGTGGCGCGCGACCGGCTGGCCGTGGCGACCGGCCGGCTGACCGGGCTTGCACCGCCGCTCGCAGGCGTCGCGACGCTCGCCGCCGCCGCCGTCGAGGCCGCCGCCGCGATCGCGCTGGCGTTGCCCCCTGCCCGCCCGATCGGCGCGCTGCTCGCCGCCGCACTCTGGACCGTCTATGGCGTGGCGCTGCTCGCGGCGCGCCGGCGCGGCGAAAGCGCGTTCGATTGCGGCTGCGGCTTCGCCGTACAGCGCAAGCCCGTCGACGGCTTCACCATCGCCCGCCCCTTCGGCTTGGCGCTGATCGCCGCGATCGTCGCGCTGCTGCCGACAACGCCCGTGCCGATCGTCGAGCCCGTCTTCGCCGCGCTCGCGCTCTACGCCTTGTTCCTCGCCGCCGGCGAGATCGCCGCCCTGCCCGCCCAGCCTTCCAACCGGAGCCTTGCCCGATGAGCAGCCTGTTTCTCGCTTCGCAGATCTTCCTCTGGATCGCCGTCGGCGTGCTCGGCGTGCTCGTCGCGGCGCTCGCCCGCCAGGTCGGCGTGCTCCATGAACGCATCGCCCCCGCCGGCGCGCTGACCCTGCATCAAAAGGTCAATGTCGGCGATGCCGGCCCCAGCATGACGCTGACCGCGCTCGACGGCGCGAAAGTGGCGATCGGTGGCACCCGCCCCGGCCGCAGCCAGTTGCTGTTCTTCCTCTCGCCCGATTGCCCGGTCTGCAAGACGCTGCTGCCGATCATCCGTTCGGCCAATGGCGCGGAGAGCGACTGGCTCGATATCGTGTTGGCCAGCGACGGCGAGGCCGCCGCGCACCGCCGGCTGGTGATGGCCGAGAATCTCGCGGGCTTCCCCTATGTTCTGTCCGAGACGCTCGGCCGGCAACTGGGCGTCTCCAAGCTGCCCTATGCGGTGCTGCTCGACGAAACCGGCCGCATCGCCTCGCTCGGCCTCGTCAACAATCGCGAACATCTCGAAAGCCTGTTCGAGGCCAAGGAACGCGGCGTCGCATCCATCCAGCAATTCCTGGCCCGGCGCTGAGCGCCCGAGAGCCGATCACCAGAGGGGGATCACCATGTCGCATCTCGACAGTTTCGCCGAACGGATGACGCGCAAGGTGGCGCGATCGACGTCGCGCCGCAGCCTGCTCACCCTGATCGGCGGCGCGATCACCGGCGCCGCGACGCTGCCCGTGTTGCCCGTCTCGCGGGCCCAGGCGCAGAGCCATGGGGGCACGCCCAGTGGCATGGCGCCGCAGACCACCGGCAATCCGCAGGACCCGGGCGACCAGACTCAATGCGATTATTGGCGCTATTGCGCGATCGACGGCTTCCTGTGCAGTTGCTGTGGGGGTTCCGCGAGCACCTGCCCGCCGGGCACCGAGATGTCGCCGATCACCTGGATCGGCACCTGTCGCAACCCCGCCGACAACCGCGCCTATATCATCAGCTACAATGACTGCTGCGGCAAATCCTCGTGCGGGAACTGCCTGTGCAACCGCAATGACGGCGACCGGCCGATGGTGCGCCCGCAGGCGAACAACGACATCAACTGGTGCCTGGGCACCGAAAGCGCGATCTACAATTGCTCGACCGCGGTGATCCTGGGCGTGGCGGTGGACGAGAAATGATCCGCCGACTCCCCCCTCTTCTGGCGGCCGCGCTGCTCGCCGCCCCGGCGGCGGCGCAGACGGCGGACGGCGCCGCGATCTACAAGCGCTGCGCCGCCTGCCATCTCGCCACGGGCGCCGGCGTGCCGGGGGCCTTTCCACCGCTGCGCGCCGACATCCGCGCGCTCGCCGGGAAACCCGATGGCCGCCACTATCTGGTGCTGGTGGTGACCAAGGGCGTTTCCGGCCCGATCACCGTGGAAGGCAAGCCCTATCGCGGCGTGATGCCCGCCCAGGCAGGCCTGAACGATGCGCAGATCGCCGCCGTACTCAACCATGTGCTCGCCACATCCGCCAAGGGCGGAACCGCCAAGCCCTTCACCGCCGCCGAGGTCGCGCAGGTCAAGGCGGGCGCGGCCGGGATGACGCCCGCCGCGATCGGCAAGCTCAACGCGACGCTGACCACGAAATGAAATTGGCCACCGCCCTCGCGCTTCTCGCCGCCGGGGTGGCGGCAACCGGCGGCGTGGCGGCAGGCATCGCCATGCCCGGCGTCGAAAAGCCGGCGCGCGCGCACAGCAACTGGATCCTCAAATGCCAAGGCTGCCACCGCGCCGACGCGAGCGGCACGCCGCAGACGACGCCTGCGATGGCGGGCATCATCGGCACCTTCCTGAAAACGCCCGAGGGCCGCGACTACCTCGCGCGCGTGCCTGGCGTGGCGAGCGCGGCGCTGCCCGACGCCGAGCTCGCCGAACTTCTGAACTGGACGCTGCTGCGCTTCGATCCCGCGCGCGTCCCCAAGGATTTCAAGCCCTACACGCCGAATGAGGTGGGGCAATTACGCAGCAGGCCGCTCCGGACCGAGGCCGCACAGACGCGTGCGCGCATCCTGGCCGAAATCGCGAGCGGTGGGGGAACTGAATAAACAGGGGAGAAGAGAATGACCGTTTCCAGCCCGCGCACCGCCATGCGGATCGCCGCCCTGCTGCTTGCCGGCAGTTCCGGCGCGGCGATCGCCCAGGATGCAGCACCCGCCCAAGCGCAACCAGCCCCGGAGGAAATGGGTGCCGACATCGTCGTCACCGCCCAGAAACGCTCCGAACGGCTTCAGGAAGTGCCGATCTCGGTTTCGGCGATCGGCGGCGACGCGCTCCAGAAGCAGCGCGTCACCCAGGCCGACGAACTCGTCAGCAAGATCCCCAATCTCCAGCTCACCTCCACCGTCGGCGACAATACGCCGATCTTCGCGCTGCGCGGCGTCTCCATGTCCGACTACAGCCTCAACCAGGCCAGTCCGGTCGCGACCTATTATGACGAAGTCTACAAGGGCAATTTCGCGTTTCTGGGCGTCGCGATGTTCGATCTCGAACGCGTCGAAGTGCTGCGCGGGCCGCAGGGCACACTCTACGGCAAGAACACCACCGGCGGCGCGGTCAATCTGATCAGCCGCGCGCCGCGGCTGGGCGAGACCGAGGGCTATCTCGGCCTGGGCTACGGCAATTACAATCGCATGGAGCTGAACGGCGCGGTCAACGTGCCCTTGGGCGACATCGCCGCCGCGCGCGTCGCCATGACCGTCGCGCGTGCCGATGGCTGGTTCAAGAACCAGCTGCCCGGCCAGCCCGATCTGGCGAGCGTGCGCGAATATGGCGTGCGCGGATCCTTGCTGCTCGAACCGTCGGATGGCGTGCGCTTCGTCCTGCGTGCATCGACCAGCTATCAGAATCCCCGCAATTACGGCATTTATGCCCAGCCCGAAGCGGTCAACCGCCCCGGCCTCGGCCGCCGGCAGATCGAAGCCAATGTCACCGACCGGCGCCATGCCCGCACCTATTCGGTGGCGCTCACCAGCACCTTCGATATCGGCGACGCGCTCGCGATCACCAGTGTGACGTCATGGGACAAGGGCAGCCTGCGTTTCTACGAGGATACCGACGGCACCGCGACCGAGCTGCTTGAAATCCCCTATACCGACCGGGCGACCCAGTTCGCGCAGGATCTGCGGCTGACCAGCGATTTCAACGGCCCATTCAACTTCATCCTCGGCGCCTATTTCAACCGCGAGAAGGTCTATAACGAAACCACCTTCGAGATCGGCAAGGACGTGGATTCAGACGGATTGCCGGGTGTCACCGATCTGGATTGCGCAGCCGGGGTTCCCGCTCGGCTGCCTGTTCCGCAACAGCTTCGATCAGTTGAAGAAGAGCTATGCCCTTTATTCGGACATGAGTTTCGAGATCAGCGACGCGCTCAAGCTGCGCGGCGGCTTGCGCTACACCAAGGACAAGGGATCGCAGACCAATTTCGAATCCAACGCGCTCGGCCCCAACGGCGTGCTGGTGATGAACCTCATCCCGCCATCGACGCTGCGCTACAGCACCAACAATCTCTCCGGAAAGATCGGGCTCGACTACAAGATCGATCGCGATGCGCTGCTCTACGCCAATTACAGCCGGGGCTATCGCGCGCCGAGCTTCAACGCCCAGGCGTTTTTCGATCCGTCCGAACTCTCGATCGCCAAGGCGGAGAAGATCGACGCGTTCGAACTGGGCGCCAAGACCCAGTTCGCCGATCGCCGCATCACATTGAACGCCGCGATTTTCCACTACAGCTACAGCAACCAGCAATTCATCAATGTCGATCCGGCAACCGCCGCGCAGACGCTGCTCAACATCCCGCGCTCGCGGATCATGGGCGGCGAGGCCGAACTGACCGCACGCGCGAGCGACATGCTGACCCTGCGCGCGGGCATCGGCATCCTCGATACCAAGATCAAGCGCGGCATCGTCAGCGGCGTGAATGTGGCGGGCAACACATTGTCCAACGCCCCCTCCTTCACCTTTGCCGGCGGGTTCGACGCCACGGTGATGGATGGCCCCGGCGGCAAGTTCAGCCTGCATGGCGATCTGAGCTATGCGACCAGCCAATATTTCGAAGTGCTCAACGTGCCCCGGCTGAAGCAGCGCGCCTATGCGCTGCTGTCGGGCCATATCGACTGGGAGTCGGCGGACGGCCGCTGGAACGCGTCGATCTGGGGCAAGAACCTGGCGAACAAATTCTACTTCACGTCGCGCGTCGATCTGCTCGCCGGCTTCGGTTTCGACTATAACCATGTCGGAGCGCCGCGGACCTATGGCATCACCGTCGGCACGCGATTCTGACAATGAAGAAGAACGAGGCGGCCCGCCGCCTGCAAGGAGAGTGAGATGACCGGATACAAGCTGCTGATCGACGGTGCGCTCGTCGATGGCGACATGACCATGGACGTGCTCAACCCCGCGACCGAGGCCGTGCTCGCCACCTGCCCACGCGCATCGGAAGCGCAGCTCGACGCCGCGGTGGCCGCGGCCAAGGCTGCCTTCCCCGCGTGGGCGAAGACATCGATCGCCGATCGGCGCGCCTTGCTGCTCAAGCTTGCCGATGGATTGCAGGCGCGTGCGCCCGAATTCGCGCGGTTGCTGACGCAGGAACAGGGCAAGCCGCTCACCGAAGCGACGGCGGAGATCGCCTATACCGAGGCGTTCATCCGCTATCTTTCCTCGCTCGAACTCGAATCCAGGCTGATCGAGGATGGCGACAGCCGCCGCGTCGAGATGAAGCGCAAGCCGCTGGGCGTGGTCGGCGCGATCATCCCCTGGAATTTCCCCGTGCTGATCGTGGCGTTCAAGCTGCCGATGGCGCTGCTGGCCGGCAACACGATCGTGGTGAAGCCCGCGCCGACGACGCCGCTCACCACGCTGTTGCTGGGCGAACTCTGCGCGGAGATCTTCCCGGCGGGTGTGGTGAACATCGTCACCGACCAGAATGATCTGGGCGCACGGCTGACCAGCCATCCCGACGTCGCCAAGGTCTCGTTCACCGGATCGACCGAGACAGGCAAGAAGGTGATGGCGAGCGCCGCCGCCTCGATCAAGCGCATTACCCTGGAACTGGGCGGCAACGACGCGGCGATCGTGCTGCCCGACGCCGATCCGGCAAAGGCCGCGCCCGGAATCTTTGGTGGCGCTTTCATGAATGCGGGCCAGGTCTGTCTCGCGATCAAGCGCGTCTATGTGCATGACGACATTTACGACGAGATGTGCACCGCGCTCGCCAAGCTCGCCGAGGAAGCCGTGGTCGACGACGGGCTGCTTCAGGGTGCGCAGATCGGTCCGCTCCAGAACAAGGCGCAATATGAGAAAGTGAAGGGCTTCATCGAGGATGCGCGCGCCAACGGCACCATCATCGCCGGCGGCACGGTGGACGATCGCCCCGGCTATTTCGTGCGCCCCACCATCGTCCGCGACATTTCGGACGGCACGAAGCTGGTCGACGAGGAACAGTTCGGCCCGATCCTGCCCGTCATCCGCTTTTCCGACGCGGAAGACGCCCTGGCCCGCGCCAATGCCTCGCCCTGGGGACTGGGCGGATCAGTGTGGTCGGGCGATCGCGACACGGCTTACGATCTTGCCGAGCGGATGGAGGCCGGCACGGTCTGGATCAACAAGCATCTTGATTTCGGCCCCAACATCCCGTTCGGCGGCGCCAAGCAATCGGGCATCGGCGTCGAATTCGCCGAGGAAGGCCTGGCCGAATTCACGCAGATCCGGGTGATCAACGAAGCCAAATGACCCAGGAGCCATTCAACTGGGATCCGCCCGCGCGATATAATTTCGCGCGGGACGAGATCGGCCGCCTTGCCGCCGAACGGCCGCATGTTCGCGCCCTGCTATGGACCGACGCCGCCGGCACGGTGATCGACCGCAGCTTCGCCGAACTGGCCGGCCATGCCGCGCGCGCGGCGGCGGTGCTGGCCGACGCGGGCGTGAAACGCGGCGATACCGTGCTGATCCTGCTCTCGCGCGAGATCGAATGGTGGGAATTGATGCTGGGTTGCCTGGCATTGGGCGCGATCGCCTCACCCGGCACGATCCAGCTCAGCGCCAAGGACATCGCCTATCGCCGCGATGCGGCCCAGGCGACATGCGTGATCGCGGGCGGAGACATCGCCGCACGGGTGGAGGCCGCGCTTGCCGGCCAGCCCGTCGGGCTGATCCATATCGGCGGCCCGCGCGACGGCTGGCGTGACTATGGCGCCGAGAAACAGGCCGCAGCGCCATTGACCGAAATCGCCGACACCGCGTTCGACGAGGATGCGCTCTGCTATTTCACCAGCGGCACCACCGGCCAGCCCAAGATGACGATCCACGGCCATGGCTATGCGCTCGCGCACCGGATCACCGGCCGTTACTGGCTCGATCTGCAGCCGGGCGATCTCCACTGGAATCTCTCGGACACCGGCTGGGCGAAGGCGGCGTGGAGCAGCCTGTTCGCGCCCTGGCTGATGGGCGCGGCGATCTTCGTCAACCACGCGCCAGGCTTCGATCCTGCGGCCACGCTCGACCTGCTGGCGCGTTTCCCGATCACCACGCTCTGCGCGCCGCCGACCGCCTATCGCATGTTCGTCCGTGCAGATCTTGCCGGCCGCGCCTTTCCCGCGCTCCGCCACTGTGTGAGCGCGGGTGAACCGCTCAACCCCGAAGTGATCGATCTTTGGAAGACGGCGACCGGGCTCGATATCCATGACGGCTATGGCCAGACCGAAACGGTGCTGCTGTGCTGCAACCGGCCGGGCGCCTCGCGGATCGGCGCGATGGGCCGCCCCGCCCCCGGCATCGAACTGGCGGTGATCGACGAGACCGGCACGGCCGCACCGCCAGGTACCGAAGGCGATGTGGCGTTGCGTGCGGGCGATGCCCGCCCGCCCGGCCTGTTCACCGGTTATCGCGGCGAACCCGAACGCACCGCGAGCGTCTTTCGCGACGGCTGGTATCTGACGGGCGATCGCGCGATCGTCGACGAAGATGGCTTCTTCTGGTTCGTCGGCCGCGCCGATGACGTCATCCTCTCCGCCGGCTACCGCATCGGCCCGTTCGAAGTCGAAAGCGCGCTGTTCGAGCATCCCGCCGTCGCCGAAAGCGCGGTGGTCGCCAGCCCCGATCCGACGCGCGGCGAAGTGGTGAAGGCGTTCGTCGTGCTCGCGGCAGGACATTCGGGATCGGACGCGCTCGCGGCTGAGCTTCAAAATCATGTGAAGGCGACAACCGCGCCCTATAAATATCCACGCAAGATCGAATTCGTAGCAAGCTTGCCCAAAACCGTCAGCGGCAAGATAAGGCGCAAGGAACTGCGCGAACAGGAATGGGCCAAGGCGGAAGCATGACCGACAGCTATGTGAAGGGCGCGGATACTCCGGCGCTGATCGAAAAGACGATCGGCGCGCAGTTCGACGAGACGGTCGCGCGTTTTCCCGACCAGCTCGCGCTGATCGTCCGTCATCAGGGCGTGCGCTGGACCTATGCCGAGCTGGCCGAGCGCGTCGACGCCCTGGCGCGCGGCCTGCTTTCGGCGGGGCTGGAACCCGGCGACCGGATCGGCATCTGGGCGCCCAACTGCGCCGAATGGACGCTGATGCAGTTCGCGACCGCCAAGGCGGGGCTGATCCTGGTGAACATTAACCCGGCCTATCGCACCGCCGAACTCGAATATGCCTTGAACAAGGTAAGCTGCGCCGCGCTCGTCCTCGCGCCGTCGCACAAGACCAGTGACTATGTCGCGATGCTGCGCGAACTGGCGCCCGAACTGGCCGGCGCCGCACCCGGCGCGCTCTATGCCGCGCGCCTGCCCGCGCTGCGCCTGGCCGCTACGCTCGGCGACGCATCGCATGCAGGTTGCCTGCCCTTCGCAGCACTAGCTGCCGGCGGCGACGCGACGCTTCCCGATGCGCTCACGCCCGCCGACGCGGTCAACATCCAGTTCACCAGCGGCACCACGGGTTTTCCAAAGGGCGCGACGCTGTCGCACCGCAATATCCTCAACAATGGCCAGTTCGTCGGGCGTGGCATCAAGCTGCAGCCGGGCGAACGCGTCTGCATTCCCGTTCCGCTCTATCATTGTTTCGGCATGGTGATGGGCAATCTCGCCTGCATCGTTCACGGCGCGACCATGGTCTATCCGGCGGAGGCGTTCGATCCGCTCGCCGTGCTTGAGGCTGTCGAGGCCGAGGGCTGCGCCGCGCTCTACGGCGTGCCGACGATGTTCATCGCCGCGCTCAATCACCCCGAATTCGACCGGTTCGACCTGCGCTCGCTGCGCACCGGCATCATGGCGGGATCGCCCTGCCCGATCGCGGTGATGGAGGAAGTGATCGCGCGCATGCACATGCGCGAAGTGACGATCGCCTATGGCATGACCGAGACCAGCCCGGTCAGCTTCCAGAGCGAAACCGACGATCCGCTGGATCTGCGCGTCTCCACCGTCGGCCGCATCCAGCCGCACCTGGAGGTGAAGCTGGTGGATGCCGATAGCGACACCGTCGCGCGCGGCGAAACCGGCGAACTCTGCACGCGCGGCTATTCGGTGATGATCGGTTATTGGGACGATCCGGCGCGGACGGCGGAGGCGATCGACGCCGAAGGCTGGATGCACACCGGCGACCTCGCGACGATCGACGAGGACGGATACTGCCGGATCGTCGGCCGGATCAAGGATATGGTGATCCGCGGCGGCGAGAATATCTATCCGCGCGAGATCGAGGAATTCCTGCTCACCCATGATTTCATCGCGGACGCGCAGGTGATCGGCGTGCCCGACGATCGCTATGGCGAGGAATTGTGCGCCTGGATCGTGCTGCGCTCCGGCGCCTCGCTCGACGACGAAGGCGTGCGCGCCCATTGCCGCGGGCGCATCGCCCATTTCAAGATTCCCCGGCACATCCGCTTCGTCGAAACCTTTCCGATGACGGTGACCGGCAAGGTCCAGAAGTTCGCGATGCGCGAGGAGATGATCGCGATCTTTGCCGGCCGGGGCTAAGAGCCTGTTTGAGAAAGCGCGGAAGCGCGCTTTCCGGAGGCGGTACCGGCTTTTCCAAACAGCCTCCAAGTCCGGCGACGATGGCGGCTCGAGCGGACAGTAATTCGCATCGACGGCGCCGTGACGCTTTGCTTCGCCCGTCTTTCGACTATGACAGGCCGGCATCGCCGTGCTGCATCTGGAGACATTCGTGCGTAAGGGAATTGTGCTGGCCGGGGGAACAGGCACACGCCTCTATCCGGCAACGCGCGCGCTGAGCAAACAGCTCATGCCGATCTACGACAAGCCGATGATCTATTATCCGCTTTCGGTGCTGATGATGGCCGGCATCCGCGAGATCATGGTCATCACCACACCGCACGAACAGGCCGCGTTCGAGAATTTGCTGGGCGACGGATCGGATTGGGGAATCACACTCAGCTATGCCGTCCAGCCCGAACCCGGCGGACTTGCACAAGCCTTTCATATCGGCGCGGATTTTATCGACAACGGCCCGAGCGCACTGATCCTGGGCGACAACATCTTCTACGGCCATGGCCTGCCCGAACTGCTGGCGCGCGCGGACGCCCGCGTCTCGGGCGCCACCGTGTTCGGCTATCATGTCGCCGACCCCGAGCGCTATGGCGTCGTCGAGTTCGACAAGGCGTTCCGCGCGATATCGGTCGAGGAGAAACCGACGCGGCCACGGTCCAACTATGCGGTCACCGGGCTCTATTTCTACGATCATCATGTTATCGATTATGCGCACCGGATAACGCCATCGGCGCGCGGAGAGCTGGAGATCACCGACGTCAACCGCCTCTATCTGGAGGAAGGCGCGCTCAACGTCGAACTGATGGGGCGCGGCTATGCCTGGCTCGATACCGGCACCCATGCCTCACTGCTCGAAGCGGCGCATTTCACGCAGGTGATCGAGGAACGCCAGGGCCTCAAGATCTGCTGCCCGGAAGAGATCGCCTGGAATCAGGGCATGATCGACGACGCCCAACTGCTTCGCCTCGCCGAGCCGCTGAGCAAAAGCGGATATGGCCATTATCTGATGAAGCTGCTCGAACAGAAAGCGCGCGCGTGAAGCTGGTCGATACCGAATTGGCGGAGGTCAAGATCGTCGAACCGGCCGTGTTCGGCGACGATCGCGGTTTCTTCATGGAAAGCTGGAACGCCGCCGCCTTTGCAAAGGCAGGGCTCGATCTGCGCTTCGTCCAGGACAATCACAGCCGCTCGGCGAAGGGCGTGCTGCGCGGGCTTCATTATCAGCGCCGCCGGCCTCAGGGAAAACTGGTCCGCGTCGTGCGCGGCGCGGTGTACGATGTCGCGGTCGATATCCGCCGCACCTCGCCCGATTTCGGCAAATGGGTGGGCGTGACGCTCTCGGAAGCCAACAAGCGCATGTTGTGGGTGCCGCCGGGTTTCGCGCATGGCTTCCTCAGCCTGGAGGACGGCACCGAATTTCTCTACAAATGCACCGATTTCTATGCACCGGATGACGAGCATTCGCTGCGCTGGTCGGACCCGGCACTCGCGATCGAATGGCCCCTGGACGGGATCGGCGCGCCGCAGCTTTCGGGCAAGGATGCGGCGGCGCCCGGGCTCGACGCGGCGGACGTCTTCGCATGAGACTGCTGCTGCTCGGCGCCGAAGGACAGGTCGGCCGCGCCATGCGTGCCGCCTGCCCCGCCGATGCATCGCTGATCGCGCTCGGCCGCGATGCCTGCGACCTGTCCGACGAAGCGTCGGTCCGCGCCGCGATCGCGAACGCCGAGTGCGACTGGCTGGTCAATGCCGCCGCCTATACCGCCGTCGATCGCGCCGAAAGCGACGAAGCCCTGGCCCGGACCGTCAACGGCACGGCCCCCGGCTGGATCGGCGCGGCCGCGCGAATGGCGGGGATCCGGGTCGCGCACATATCCACCGACTTCGTCTTTGATGGCAGCGCCGGCACGCCCTATCGGCCCGACAGCCCGACCAACCCGCTCAGCGCCTATGGCCGCTCCAAGCTGGCCGGTGAGACCGCCCTGCACTCCGCCGATCCCGATGCGCTGATCGTGCGCACTTCATGGGTCCATGCCGCGCAAGGCAGCAATTTCCCGCTGACGATGTTGAGGCTGATGCGTGAGCGCGACGAGATCCGCGTCGTGGCCGATCAGACCGGCTCACCCACCTGGGCGACGACGCTGGCCGACAGTCTGTGGCGCCTGATCGCAGCGGATGCGTCGGGAACGCACCATCTGACCGATGCGGGCATCGCAAGCTGGTACGATCTGGCGATGGCGGTGGCGGAAGAAGCCCTCGCGCTCGGCCTGCTGCCTCGCATTCCCACCATAACGCCGATCGCCACCGAGGATTACCCTACCCCGGCACGGCGCCCGGCCTATAGCGTGCTCGACAAGAGTTCGGCCTGGGCGCTGCTCGGCGGCCCTACGCCGCATTGGCGGTTGTCGCTGCGCAACATGCTGAAGGAAGTGACAGAGCGTGCCTAACCTTCTCGTCACCGGCGGCGCCGGCTTCATCGGCGCCAATTTCGTTCGTCATTGGGCAGCCAGGCGCCCGGCAGATACCGTAATCGTGCTCGATGCGCTCACCTATGCCGGCAATCGCGCCAATCTGGCAGGCATCGACGTGCCGCTGATCGAAGCATCGATCTGCGACACCGACCGGGTTCGCAAGATCCTTCGCGACCACGCTATCGACACGATCGTCCATTTCGCGGCGGAAAGCCATGTCGACCGCTCGATCGATGGGCCCGACGCCTTTATCGAAACCAATATCGTCGGCACGCACAGCCTGCTCAAGGCCGCCAAGGCCGAATGGCTCGATACCGGTATCGTCGGCGGGCGCGACCGCCGCTTCCATCATGTCTCCACCGACGAGGTCTATGGCAGTCTGGCCGCCGACGGTCCCGCCTTCAGCGAAACCACGCCCTATGCGCCCAATTCGCCCTATTCCGCGTCGAAAGCGGCGAGCGACCATCTGGTGCGCGCGTATCACCACACATTCGGCCTGCGCACAACCACAAGCAATTGCTCGAACAATTACGGGCCCTATCAATTCCCCGAAAAGCTGATCCCGCTGTTCCTGATCAATTGCCTGACGGGCAAGCCGCTGCCTATCTATGGCGATGGCCTGAACATACGCGACTGGCTGCATGTCGAGGATCATTGCCGCGGCATCGAACTGGTGCTCGAACATGGCCGCCCCGGTGAAACCTATAATATCGGCGGCGGGCAGGAATTGCCGAACATGGCGGTGATCGACGCGATCTGCACCACCGTCGATCGCGCCTTCGCGGCCGATCCCGCGCTGGCCCGGCGCTTCCCGCAAGCCCCCGCCGCGCGTGGGGAAGCGAGCGCGTCGCTCAAGACCTATGTCACCGACCGGCTGGGCCATGACCGCCGCTATGCGATCGACGAACACAAGGCCCGCACCGAACTCGGCTATGCCCCATCGCGCGATTTCGCATCGGGCTTCGCCGAAACGCTCGACTGGTATCTCGGCAACGAAGACTGGTGGCGCGCGGTGCTTGATGGCAGCTATCGGACGGTCGCGTGAGCAAACGTGCCTTAGATCTGGCGCTCGCACTGATCGCGCTGCTTCCAGCGGCATTGATCAGCATGGTGCTGGCGATCCCCATCTGGATCGAGACCCGCGCAAATCCGCTGTTCGTGCAAACCCGGGTCGGACGTCACCGCAGACCCTTCCGGCTGATCAAGCTGCGCACGATGCGCCCGGATACCCAGCATCGCGCCTCACACGAGGTCGGCGCCAGCCACATCACGGGGACGGGCCGCCTGCTCCGCAAGACCAAGCTCGACGAACTGCCGCAGATCTGGAACGTACTGGTCGGCGAGATGAGCTTTGTCGGGCCCCGCCCCTGTCTGCCTTCGCAGAAGGAACTGATCGACGAGCGCGAACGCCTGGGCGTCCACGCGCTACGACCGGGCATCACCGGCCCGGCGCAGGTCGCGGGGCTCGACATGTCGACGCCAGCACGATTGGCGGTCGCCGATGCGGCCTATCTCGGCCCCTGGTCCTTGACCCACGACCTCCATCTGATGCTGCGCACTGCCTTTGGCGGCGGCCGGGGCGACGCCGCCGACAGGGCGTGAATTGACTTGACCGGCCGTCTCTCCATAGGGACTGCAGATCAGTCATCGCAGGAAGATCATCGAATGCCGTCCGGAGAGAAAATCGCCCTGATCACCGGCGTCACAGGGCAGGACGGCGCATATCTGGCGCGGCTTCTGCTTGAGCAGGGCTACGAAGTCCATGGCGTGAAGCGGCGCAGTTCGTCATTCAACACCGGCCGGATCGAAGACATCTATCAGGATCCGCATGTCGAGGGCGCGCGCTTCCATCTCCATTATGGCGACATGACCGACAGCACCAACCTGATCCGGCTAGTGCAGCAGACCAGACCGACCGAAATCTACAATCTGGCGGCGCAAAGCCATGTCCAGGTGAGCTTCGAGACGCCCGAATATACCGCCAATGCCGACGCGATCGGCACGCTGCGTCTGCTGGAAGCGATGCGCATCCTGGGCATGGAGAAAAGCTGCCGCTTCTACCAGGCGTCGACTTCGGAGCTTTACGGCCTGGTGCAGGAGGTTCCCCAGAGCGAGACCACGCCCTTCTATCCGCGCTCGCCCTATGCGGCGGCCAAGCTCTACGCTTACTGGATCGTCGTCAATTACCGCGAAGCCTATGGCATCCACGCCTCCAACGGCATCCTGTTCAATCATGAAAGCCCGCTGCGCGGCGAAACCTTCGTCACGCGCAAGATCACCCGCGCCGCCGCCGCGATCAGCCTGGATCGGCAGGACCGCCTGTATCTCGGCAATCTCGACGCCAAGCGCGACTGGGGGCATGCGCGCGAATATGTGCGCGGCATGTGGCTGATGCTCCAGCAGGACCAACCGGACGATTATGTTCTCGCCACCGGTGAAGCCACATCCGTACGCACCTTCGTCGAATGGGCGTTCGATGATGTAGGCATCACGCTCGAATGGCGTGGCACGGGCGCCGACGAGAAGGGATATTGCACGAAGAGCGGCCGCTGCCTGATCGAGGTAGATCGGCGTTATTTCCGCCCGACCGAAGTCGACCTGCTGATCGGCAACCCGGCCAAGGCGCATGCCAAGCTTGGCTGGCGGCACGAAACACCGGTGCGAGAACTGGCCCGCGAAATGGTCGGCGAGGATCTCAAGATCATGCAGGACGCCCCCATCGCGAAGGACGCATGATGTTCGGCCTGTCGGGCAAGCGTGTTTGGGTGGCCGGACATCGCGGCATGGTGGGCAGCGCCGTGGTCTACCGGCTCGGGCGGGAAGGATGCGACATCCTGACTGCGGGGCGCGACATGCTGGACCTGGTCGACCAGCGATCGGTACGCGAATGGATCGCCCGCGAACGTCCCGATGCAATCGTGCTGGCAGCCGCTCGAGTGGGCGGCATTCTGGCAAACGACACCTATCCCGTCGATTTCCTCTACGATAATCTGATGATCGAGGCCAACATCATCGAAGCCGCCCATCGCGCCGATGTGAACCGCCTGCTTTTCCTAGGGTCGAGTTGCATCTACCCCAAGTTCGCGCCGCAGCCGATTCCAGAGGATGCGCTACTCACCGGTCCGCTCGAACCCACGAATGAATGGTACGCGATCGCCAAGATCGCGGGGATCAAACTCGCCCAAGCCTATCGTCGCCAATATGGGCGCGACTATATCTCGGCCATGCCGACCAATCTTTATGGACCCGGCGATAATTTCGATCTTCAATCCAGCCATGTCCTGCCCGCGCTGATCCGAAAGGCGCATGAGGCGAAACTGACCGGCACCAGCGAGATTGGCATCTGGGGCACCGGCACGCCGCGCCGCGAGTTCCTGCATGTCGACGATTGCGCCGACGCCTGCACATTCCTGCTGAAGAACTATTCAAATGCCGAACACGTCAATGTCGGCTCCGGAGAGGATGTCACCATCCTCGAGCTGGCGCGGCTGGTGTGCGACGCCATCGGCTTCACCGGGGGGATCGCCACCGATCCGGGCAAGCCTGACGGCACGCCGCGCAAACTGATGAGCGCCGACAAGCTGCGCGGGCTGGGCTGGACACCCAGCATCGGATTGCGCGAGGGGATCGCGGCGACTTATGACTGGTTTCTGGCGAACCGGATCTGATTGCGGCACGGGACAATCTGATTTGACGAAGCGACTGAAAACAGTGTCGACATCAGCCCATCGCATTCCGCGCGCTATCAATCTCGTGAAATATCTGCTTTTTCCTGGACCAACCGACACCGAAGAGAATCGCGGACGGGAGCGTTTGAGACGAACATTCATCAACGGCTTTTCGTCTTTGCTGTCACGCTCTTCGACGATTCTTACGCTACTGATCTCCGTCCCCTTGGCGCTGCATCATCTCGGATCCGAGCGCTTCGGCATGTGGATGATCATAAGCTCCTTTGCAGCCATTTTAAGCTTTGCCGATCTGGGCATCGGCAATGGTGTAATCAACTTGGTATCGCGTGCTCTGGGGCGTGACGACCAGCCAGGAATTCGCAGGTCGATCTCCGGCGGACTGGTCATTCTTTCCATGATCGGATTTGCGCTGCTCGCTGCCCTGATCGCGTTGTACCGATTTATCGACTGGCCGGAGATCTTTCAGGTCAAATCTTCGCTCGGGATCGAAGAAGCGGGCCCATCCGCTGCGGCGTTCATCGCGTGCTTCGCAGTCGGCATTCCGGCCGCGCTTGCGGCGAATGTACAAATCGCGCTTCAAAGAGGGTATGAAGCCAGCTTCTGGGCCGGATTGGGCGGCCTCATGTCCTTAGGCGGCCTGGCTGCGGCAATCGCACTGGATTTCGGAACGCCGATACTGGTGCTGGTGCTGTTCGGCACACAACAATTCTGCAATATCCTCAATTGCTTGATCTTCTTCATCTTTCGCAGGCCCGATCTCGCTCCAAGCTTTTCGGATGTGGATCTGACAACGATGAAGGACCTGATGCGTATCGGGTCCACTTTCCTGGTGATACAACTGGTCGTGGTCGTTTCCTTCAGGATCGACGCGGTACTGGTCACCCAGTTTTTCGGCGCTTCCGCTGCAGGCCAGTATAGCCTCGTCGAACGGTTATTCGCGATCGTAGCCATGCTGCAGATTGTCTTTCTATCACCACTTTGGCCCGCATATGGTGAAGCGATCGGCCGCGGCGATCACGCATGGGTCAAAGCCACCGTTGTACGATCCCTGTTTCTGACGATCGCCCTGACCGCTGTGCTTGCCGCCATACTCGTGCTTTTAAGCGGACCGCTCATGACCTTGTGGATCGGTTCACCACTGGATGTGCCGATCACATTGTTCCTGGGTTTCGCGGTCTGGCGCGTGCTGGAGGGAGTCGGCAGCGCGCTGGCGATGCTGATGAATGCCGCAGGCGCCCTGAAGATGCAGTTGGCGATCGGCTTCGTCATGTGTGCAGCAGCGCTGCTGCTGAAGCTCTTATTCGTTCCCCGATTGGGGATGGCGTCCATGATATGGATGACCAACATCGCCTATTTCCTGTTCGCAATCATACCGCTTGCCGTGCTGATACCATCGCTTGTCCGCCGCCTGGGCAAGGCTGAATGACTTGCCGCCGCGCTGCCTGTCGCGATAAGCTCTTCTGAAATTGCACAGGTGCTTCGATGTCCGTTAAGCAGCTTCCTTCGTCCCCGCTCAAAGGATTGCTTTCGCGTAAGGCAATCGAATCCTCGTCCTCCGCCGGTCGGTTGCTGGCACGGCTTGGCTTGCGTGCAGTCGCTCCCTTTGGCGCAGATTCGATCGTTTTCGACGCGGGCGGCTATTCCATGCTCCTGCCGGTTTCACATCCCCTCCCCAGATATTGGCGCGGCTTTCCGAATTACGACCGAGCTTTGCCACGCCTGGTGCGCAGCTTGAGCGCGCTCACGCAATCCAAGGAGTTCGTGATCGTTGATATCGGCGCGAATGTAGGCGACACCGCCGTCGCGCTGCTCCAGCACCCTGCCACCTTCGTCGTCGCGATCGAGGGCAATGATGCGTTCCTGCCGCACCTCCGGCAAAATCTGAGTGCATTCACGAACAGATCGGCAATCATCGAGCGCTTCATCGGCCCAAAAACCGCCGAATCCTTCGTCGTGGAGACCTGTAACGGAACAGCGAAACTCATCCACGCCGATGATGGAGTCGAATCGTCGGTTGATATGATAGGACTGGATGAAGCACTCGCCCTATCGAACAAAGATGATATCGACTTGATCAAGATCGACACCGATGGCTTCGACATACAGATTATCATGAATTCCCTTGCCATGCTGAACTCATCTAATATTCCAATATTTTTCGAATTCGATCCGAATTTGGCAAAACCCGTCACGGGAGACGCCTGGATAATCTTCGACACCCTTCTCGACATTGGATATTCATATGGAATTGCATATGTGAATACTGGCGAGATACTCAGATGCTTCCGCGTGAATGACCAAGCGGCGATTGATGAAATGCGGGCTTTCCTGAGCTCGGCTACACCATCTGCCTATCTCGACCTGATCATGTTCAAGGATGTCACTCGATTCGACCATGCCAGAGCGAGCGAGCTGGCACATTTCACCGGGATCGACACCCAATTCTTAATAATCCCCCAATGACCGTGCGGGTTTTGCTCGATCACTATGTTGCCGTGAATCAATATTTCGGTGGCATTTCCAAATATCTCGGAGAAATGGTATCCGCCCTACCGCCCGAAGGCGTGGATCCGACGCTTTTCGCGCCACTCTACATCAACCACCAACTGGCCACCTTGCCGCCGCAGATGGTTTGGGGAAAGCGGCTCGACATTCCACTGCCCACTCGCAAATGGGCGAGCGCCCTGGCGATCGGGCTCTTTCCGATTGCCACGAGGCTGGTGCGTCCGGACGTGGTTCATGAAACCTATTATGCGCCCCGACGCTTGGCGCCCGCAAAGATTCCAATCGTGCTGACGGTGCACGATATGATCCACGAAATCTTTCCGGAACAGTTCGTCAACGATCCTGCGCGCGGCTTCAAGCGCACGGCCATCAACCGCGCCGATCACATCATCTGCGTATCACAGAACACCCGCCGGGACCTGATCCAAATCTATCCTCATGTCGCCGATCGCATAACCGTTATTCCATTGGGCTTTGCCGCGCGCGCATATCCATCGCGCAATCGCGTTCGCGACAGGCCGTATATATTCTATGTGGGCAATCGCAGTGGCTACAAGAATTTCGAATCCCTGTTGCGCGCATATGCACAGTCCGAACGGTTGAGATCGGATTTCGATCTTGTCTGCGGCGGCAAGCCATTGTCCGCGGCTGAAAGCGCGATGATCAAGGACCTGGGCCTCTCCGCAGACCGTGTGGTTGCGATCTCGACGGATGATGCGGGGCTTCACGCGCTCTACGCCAACGCCGACATATTCGTTTATCCGTCGTTGTACGAGGGATTCGGCATCCCCCCGCTTGAAGCCATGGCCGCCGATTGCCCCGTCGTAACCGTCGGGGTCAGTTCCATTCCGGAGATATGCGGGAACGCAGTGGACTATGCCGAAGATGGCAGCCCGGAAGCCCTGGCCAGTGCGATCGAACGAGTGCTGGCGTCACCATCGCGTTGCACGGAACTGCGGCAGGCCGGACGTCTGCGCCTGGAGCATTTTTCATGGCAGCGGTGCGCAGCCGAAACGGCGGGCGTATATCGCCAGTTGTCTGGCAAAAACTGATCTCTCCCATCCCCCGGGATCAGCGCTCCACCGCCATCGCACTGCGGATACCGCTCTCGAGGCGATATGGCGGACGCCACCCGAGCGTTTCGCAGGCAGGGGAGCAATCGAGTTGGAGACCGTCGCTCAATTTACGGATCGCGCTCGAGGTCCACGGCAGGTGCCGCGCCACGGACAATAACCAGCGGGGCAACGCAAAAATCCGGGATGGACGCCCGGCCTCGCGGGCCATCAGTGCGATCAGGTCAGATACGCCGATGTCCTGCGCGTCACTGACCAGAAAGAGGCGGTCACGCGCCCTTTCGTCGCGCAATGCGGTACAAATGAAGTCCGAGAGATTTTCGACAAAGACGAAGCTGCGTAGCGCATCGAAACCGCCCAAGGGTAGTGGCAGCCGGCTCAATGCCAGTTTCCTGAGTGCCGCGAAGTTCGCGGGCGCCGAGGCACCATAAACGAGCGGCGGGCGAACGATCGTCCAGGCCATATCGTTCGCTTCGCAAAAGGAGCGAACCCGGTCCTCCGCCTCGAGCTTCGAACGCCCATAGGCGTCCTCCGGCTGCGGCGTATCGCGCTCGCCGAAAGCGGTTCCCGGTGCGGTCCGCTCCCCATTGACCTTGATCGAACTGATGAAGATGAAATGCCGAACGCCGGCACGCGCCGCCGCTTCCAGAAGATGCCCGGTTCCCGAAACATTAACGGCGCGGTAGCGTTGCAGAACCTCCGCACTATCGCCCACGCCGGAATGCGTCATCGCCGCCAAGTGAACCACCGCGTCAAGTTCGGGAAGCACCGGTACCGTCCCTGCGGAAAGATCCCCCATCGCCACCGCATGCGGCTGCCCCCCCGCCTCGCGTAGAAGGGGGACCACGACATTCCCCTCATCAACGCACCTTGCGGCCAGCGAACGGCCGACAAAGCCGGTGGCGCCCGAAATACCGATCCTCAACGAAAATATTCCAGCAGCTTGAGCGGATATTTCGACGCGATCATCCATGCGTTCGAATAGACACCGTTTTCCCGACAGGCACGCAGCACTTCGCGATTGATCACTGATTTTGCAGCAAGATCGCGATTGCTCACACCGCCCGCCTGCATGCGGACGAGAACCCTAGGCAGGTGCACGAAACTCAGCCGGTGCTTGACGAAAGCGCGCACCACGAATTCGTAATCCGCGGCGATCCTGAAATCGGTGCGGTAGGTGCCGACGCGCAGATAGGCTTCGCGGGTCATGTACATGCCCGGATGTGCCGGCATCCACCCCCAAGCCAGGCGGCCGGGCCTGAAGGTGACGCTGCGATAGCGGCGGAACAGACGGTCAGGCCGCCTGGTCGAGAAAAATCCCACATCGCATAGAACCGCATCGGTCCCATGAGTGGCGAAGGCCTCCGCCACCCACGCCAGGGCGTCCGGATCGGCAAAATGATCATCGGCGTTCAGAATGCCGACGATTTCACCGCTGGCCAGCGCCAGCCCCTTGTTCATCGCATCGTACATACCTTGATCGGGCCCGGAGACGAAACGCCCGCCCACCCGGATCCGCGCCTCGACGATGGCGGCAGTTTCATCGGTGGAGCCGCCATCCATCACAATATGCTCGACATCGTCGTGCGTCTGCGCTGCAACCGACTGCAAGGTGCGGGCGATCGTCGCGCCGGCATTGTAGCAGGGGGTGATCACGCTGAATTTCATGGCCAGCATAAACTCTCATGGCAGGAACGCAGCCCTGCTATGCGCACAGCCGTTCGGACGGGCAAGAATCTTGTGCCTCGATCGTTACCGATCGAGGAAATCGAGGCTTTATGACTTCATGACCATGATCTACAGCAAGCCGGATGAAACGGATCGAAGATGCGCGGTGAACCTTAACCTGCTTCCAGCATGCCGCGGGCGATAGACCAATCGTGAAGCTCGCGCTGACCTCGCATCTTGGCGACCCGCTCGACCAGCGCACATGGTCTTCGGCGCCCGCAAACCTGACGAATGCGCTGACCGCGCTGGGCGTCGATGTCCAGCCGATCAACAGCGCCATATTGTCTCCGGCTCACCGGACCCTGCTCGCGGCACGCAATCTTCTTTCCGGACTGCCGCCGCGCGACGTGTCGCGCTTCGCACGGGCGCGGCAATTGCGCGGCGCCTATGTCGGATCGCAGGCCGCGCGCGCCGGTGCCAATCATATACTCTGCTGTACATCGCTCGACGCGCCGGTCGGGTCCGATATTTCCTATTCACTATGGGTCGACGATAGCTGGCACCTGCTCAGCCGCGGATTGCTCTCACCGGGTTTTGCCGACCGCGCATTCGAGATCGTCGATGCGCTGGACCGGACCGCCTATCGATCGGCGCATCGCGTCCTGACATTTTCCGAGCATCTTCGCGCCGATATCATCGATCATTACGGCGTGTCGCCGGAACGGGTGATCGCCGTCGGCTGCGGATCGGGGCCCCTGCCCTCTTTCTCCGGCAGCAAAACCTATGCGGATGGACATATGCTGTTCGTCGCCAAGCATCAGTTCAGGGAAAAAGGCGGTGACCTGGTGCTGGCCGCACTCGCGCATATCCGCGCCGCCCGACCGCAAACCCGGCTGGTGATGGTCGGTAATGCAGATGCCGTCGAACGGGCGCGGACGATCGACGGCGTGACGGCATATGACTTCCTGCCGCGCGAAGCACTTATCGCGCAATTTCACGACGCGGCGATGCTCGTCCAGCCGATGCTCGGGGATCCCTGGGGGCAGGTCTATCTGGAGGCGATGAAGGCGAAGGCGATCCTTGTCTCGCTCGATCGCGGCGCCTTGCCCGAACTGACGGACAATGGACGATTGGGCACGCTGGTGGATCGCCCCGATCCCCGCGCACTGGCCGATGCCGTCATCGCCACCTATGCCCGTCCGCAAGCCGAACTGGAGAGCATCGCCGATGAGGCCCAAACCAGGATCCTGACCCGATTTGAATGGCTGCATGTCGCGCAACGCATATTGAACGCCATCGACCATCGTGGATCAACCTGATCCGATGACGATCAGCGTCCTGTTCGACCATTATATCGCCGTCAACCAAACCTACGGAGGCATCTCCAAATATCTTGGAGAACTGGCCGATGCCCTTCCGGATCAGGGCGTGGAGCCAAGATTTTTCGCGCCGCTCTATATCAATCGTCAAATCGCCGAATTGCCGAAACCCTATGTCTGGGGGAAACGATTCAACCTTCCGCCGCATGCGCGTAAAGTGGCGACCGCGCTGTCATTCGGGCTGTTTCCGATCGTAGCTAGGCTGGCGCGTCCGGACGTGATCCACGGCACCTATTATGTCCCGCACTATCTGACGCCCGCCAAGGTTCCGACCGTGCTGACGGTCCACGACATGATCCATGAGCTCTTTCCGGAACAATTCAGCGATCGGGTACGCAGCGTCAAGCGAACCGCGATCCATCGCGCCGATCATATCATCTGCGTGTCGCAAAACACCCGGCGGGACCTGATCGACATCTATCCCGACGTCGCCAACCGGATCACCGTCATACCACTGGGCTTTACCGCGCCTGCGCATTCATCGGCGCATCGCGCCCACGACAGACCCTATATACTCCATGTCGGCCGTCGCGGCGGCTACAAGAATTTCGAAGCGCTGCTCCGTGCATATGCGCAGTCCGAGCAATTGAAATCGCATTTCGATCTTGTTTGCGGCGGCGCGCCATTCTCCAGCAGTGAAGGTGCATTGATCGACAGCCTCGGCCTTTCGCGTGAACAGGTGGTCGCGATTTCCGCCGATGATGACGGCCTTCATGCGCTTTATGCGAATGCGGCGGTGTTCGTGTATCCATCGCTGTACGAAGGCTTCGGCATCCCCCCGCTCGAAGCCATGGCCGCCGATTGCCCCGTCGTGACGATCGCGAGCAGTTCGATTCCGGATGTTTGCGGAAACGCCGTGGATTATGCCGAGAATGGCGACCCGGCAGCATTGGCTGATGCGATCGAGAAATTGCTGGCATCCCCTTCGCGTTGCGACGAATTGCGGCAGGCCGGACGGCTGCACCTCCGGAATTTTTCATGGCAGCGCTGCGCGGCGGAGACCGCCGCGGTTTATCGTCAACTGTCCGGAAATGCCGGTCTCGATCGATAAGGCGGCATCCCTTCGACCTCTACTTTATGAAGCGATCCTCCTCGTCTAGAAACCTTGTCCAAGACGATTGCCATGAGCGCGGAGGCATCCAGGAAGAGTTCATGCGAACCCCATTCATTTCGATCGTGACCATTTCCTACAATCAGGCGCCGTTCCTGCGCGAGGCCATCGAGTCCGTGCTCTCCCAGAAAACGTCGAATGTCGAATATATCGTGGTTGATCCCGGCTCCACGGACAGCAGCCGGGATATCATCGCGGACTATGGCGATGCGATCGATCGGGTCGTGCTTGATCCGGATGACGGCCCGGCCGATGGATTGAACAAGGGTTTCGCATTGGCGCAGGGCCGGATCGGCTATTTCCTCAACAGCGACGATTATCTGCTGCCCGGCGCCATCGCCAAACTGGAGCATATATGGGCATCCAATCCCGGCGCTCGTTTCGTGCTGTGCCGTGCCTGGCTCGTCGATCGCACGGGATATCCGACGCGCGAACTGATCCCTACGCCCGTCCGCATGCTCGACCTGAAATTCGGCGCGGCAACGATCGTGCAGCCGGGCCTGTCGTTCGAAATGGAGCTGTTCCGCGAAGTCGGGGGGTTCAACCCGATCAACCGGTCATGCTGGGATTATGAGCTCCTAGCCGAGTTCGCGCGACGCCGGGCACCGTTCGTGACCTGTGCGGACCGCATCGCCGCGTTCAGGCTCTATGATGAATGCATCACCGGCGGCGGCGCCGGGCAGGCGCATGAAGAGCGTTTCGATCGCGACTTTGCCCGCATCCATTCGGATATCCTGAATCAGCGCAATGTCGGCGATCGCATGACCGTGCTTCGCCGTGGCCGTTGGTTCAAGATGCTTGCGAACCCGTCCCATGCGGTCCACCGGATCCGCGAACTCTCCCGCCCGGCCACCATCGAGAAACGGTGGAGAACCGACCTACCCCGCTGACGCATCCAGCGATATCGCGTCGACATTCCGATATTCGGGCACCAGTGACCGGATGATCGCTTTGACCGCATCCTCATCGCCGTGATCCGCGGCCATGCGCAGCCGGTTCAGCGCGTCCTCCATCTCGGCCTGGCCGCGATGGGCTTCGCGCGCCCGGAAGATGCGGTCGTGGCGCGTTGGTTGCTGACCATCGCCGATCAGTAGCTCCTCGAACAGCTTTTCCCCCGGCCTCAGCCCGACTTCGACGATCTCGATATCGCCATTGGGATGGCTTTCGTCGCGCACCGACATGCCGGACAGCTTGATCATCGTCCGCGCCAGTTCGGCGATCGGCACCGCGCTGCCCATGTCGAGCACATAGACCTCGCCGCCCTCGGCCATCGCGCCGGCCTGGATGACGAGCTGCGACGCCTCGGGGATGGTCATGAAATACCGGGTTATGCGTCTGTCGGTCAGGGTGACGGGTCCACCCTCCCTGATCTGGCGCCGGAACAAGGGGACCACCGATCCGCTCGATCCCAGGACATTGCCGAAACGGACCATCGAGAAGATCGTCCTGGAACCGCGCGCGGCCAGCGCCTGGAGGACAAGTTCGCACACCCGCTTGGTCGCGCCCATGATATTGGTCGGCCGCACCGCCTTGTCTGTGCTCACCAGGATGAAGTGGCTCACGCCGGCGGCTTCGGCGGCCATGGCGGTGTTCAGCGTGCCCAGGATATTGTTGCGCGAGCCTGCAATCACATTCGCTTCGACGAGCGGGACATGTTTGTAGGCCGCGGCGTGAAACACCGTTTGCGGTTCACAGCGGGCCATGCAGCTATCGATCTGGCTCTTGTCGACTACATTCACCAGATGGGGGAGGATCTGCGCGTCGACGCCCTCCGACGCGGCGATACGCCTGAGTTCGTCGTCGATCGTGAACAGCGCGAACTCGCTCATTTCGACGAGGATGAGCGCCTGGGGCCTGAGCCGGACGATCTGCCGACACAATTCGCTGCCGATCGACCCGCCCGCGCCCGTGACCATGACGGTCTTGCCTAGGATCGTGCGGCTCAGCAGCAACTGATTGGGGCTGACCGGCTCGCGCCCCAGCAGATCCTCGATATCGATCTCGCGCAGCGATTCGATCGAGACCTGATCGTCGACGATCTCCCGCATCGCCGGCAAGGTGCGGACGCGGACATGAAAGGGTTCGAGCGCATCGATGATGGCGCGCCGCCGAACCCGATCGATATTGGGCAGCGCTAGGAACAGGTCCGTCACCTCGAAATCGGCGATCAGCGTGTCGAGCCGACTCGAATGATGCACCGGCACGCGATCGAGCCTTTGCCCGCCCAGACGGGAATCGTCGTCGACAAAGGCGATCAGCGTCATGCTCGGTTCGAGCCGCATGGAGCTGGCAAGCTGCTGGCCGGCATGACCGGCGCCGTAGACCAAGATACGACGCGACGCGCCAGCATAGCTGCGCTGGTTGAGCAGATCGACCAGCACATAGCGCGCGACGATGCGGCTCAACGCCAGCAACAGGAAGAAGATCAGCGGCTGGAGAACCGCCACGGTCCGCGGAACGCCCACGATCCCGGCCATCATGAAGCCGATCACCATCGGCACCATCATGGCGATGCAGGACACCGCCAGATTTACGATCGTGCCGGAGCCAGCATAGCGGAAAATCGCCCGATATGTACCGTTTCTGTAGAAGATGGGCAGCCACAGGCAGATGCAGACAGCGCCGACCAGGAGCATCCCCGGCCCATAGTCGCGGAACACCCCGTAAAACTCGCCAAGGCGAAGGGAGAATGCCAGCCAGACCGCAATCAGGCAAAGCATCGCGTCGCAAAGGATGACGATGCCGCGCTTCGCGCCACGGCCGAGGCCGAGCAGCCTGGGCAGGAACGCGACAACGCCCTCAAAGCAATCCGAGATCAATTGACGCATTATAGCCGAACCTTGCTTCCGCGCGATCGGACGGAGCCACGCGCGCCATTACATCGCCGATCACATCCAAAAAGCCAAGGTTTCGCCATTGCCGCCTGCCCCCGGAACGCCTGACGAAGATGGCTTTAACACGATCATCTTGCATTCGTGCTAATCACCGCTAAACGCCCGCCCATGACGGGTTCCCGGCGACGGGATGAAAAGGGAACGGGGTACGGCGGTTGGCCGAAGCCCCGGCAGCCCCCGCTACTGTAACCGGCGAGCCATCGCGCCATATGCCACTGGGTTTGTCCCGGGAAGGCGGCGCGGACCAGGCATTGACCCGGGAGCCAGGAGACCTGCCCGTCATCGTCGTTCTTCCACGCGGGCGGGGTGCACCGGGCGGGCGAGGTCTTCCTCGTTTGGCGACATCGTGACGTCGTTGAACGAAGGGACATTGCCGTGAAGACCATTTCGACCATCGCACTCGCCGCCGCCTTTGCCGGCGCCGCCACGCCGGCGCTCGCCGACGATGCGCCGGAAGACATCATCATCACCGCGATCGGCGCGGCGCAGAATGCGGACGAGACCGGCCAGGCCGTCACCATCATCGATCGCGCCGCGATCGAGCGCAGCCAGGCGGTGGTCGCGACCGACCTGCTGATGCGCACGCCCGGCGTGTCGGTGACGCGCACCGGCGGCCCCGGCGCCGTCACCGCGCTGCGCATCCGCGGCGCCGAGGACGGGCAGACCTTGGTGCTGATCGATGGCGTGCGCGCCGGCGATCCCTCCGCCCCGTCCGGCGCCTTCGATTTCGGCCATCTGATGATCGGCAATTTCGATCGGATCGAGGTCGTTCGCGGCCCCAATTCGGTGCCCTGGGGCAGCCAGGCGCTGGGCGGCGTCGTCAACATCATGACCGCGCGGCCCGCCGAAGGGCTCCAGGCGCGGGCTCGCGCCGAATATGGATCCTATGACAGCGTCAACGCGACCGCACAGCTTTCGGGCAGCAGCGGCGCCTTTTCCGGATCGATCGGCGGCAACTGGTATCGCACGGACGGCGTCTCGCAATTCGCCGGCGGCGCCGAGCGTGACGGTTTCCGCCAATATGACGCCAATGCCCGGCTCGGCATCGCGCTGGGCGAGGATTTCGACATCGACCTGCGCGGCAATTTCGCCGACAGCCGCACCGATCTCGACGGGTTCGCGCCCCCCACCTATGCGTTCGGCGATACCGACGAATATTCGACCGCGCGGGAGATCTACGGATATGCCGGGCTCAATGCCCGGCTGTTCGACGGCAAGCTGAAGAACCGCCTCGCCTTCGTCATCGCCGATATCGATCGCGACAATTTCAATCCCGATTTCGGCCCCGCCCCCAGCTTTCTGGCGCGCGGCCGCACCGAGCGCTTCGAATATCAGGGTGATCTGGCGCTCTCGGAGATGTTCCGCGCCGTGTTCGGCGCGGAGACCGAAACCTCGAAGCTGCTGACCGACGACGGCTTCTCGCGCACCGCCGCCAAGACCGGGATCGACAGTTTCTACGGCCAGATCGTCGTCAAGCCGGTCGCGGCGCTGACCTTGACCGGCGGTGTGCGCCACGACGATCACGAACAGTTCGGCGGCCACACCACGATCGGCGCCAATGCCGCGCTGAAGCTGGGCACCGGCACCTTGCTGCGCGCCAATTACGGCGAGGGTTTCAAGGCGCCCACACTGTTCCAGCTCGACGCCAGCCTGACCGGTTACGGCAACAGGCTGCTCAAGCCCGAACAGGCGAAGAGCTATGATGTCGGCATCCAGCAGACCTTGCTCGACGGCGCGCTCGTCGCGGGCGTGACGCTGTTCCAGCGCCGCACGCGCAACCAGATCGACTTCATCTCCTGCGCCGCGCCATTGACGGGCATCTGCGCCAATCGCCCCTATGGCACCTATGACAATATCGCCAGGGCACGCGCCAAGGGGCTGGAATTCCTGCTTGAGATGAAGCCGGTCGAAGCGCTCGATTTCACCGCTTCCTACAGCTTCACCGATGCGGAAAACCGCACGCCCGGCGCCAATTTCGGCAAGGACCTCGCCAGGCGCCCGCGCCACACCGTCACCGCCACGGTCGACTATGCGCCGATGGAAGGGCTGAGCCTGGGGGCGGACGTGCTGCATGTCGGCGACAGTTTCGACAATGCGGCGAACAGCGTGCGGCTCGATTCCTACGTGCTGACCGGCATCCGCGCCGCCTACACGATCGATGGGCGCTTCACTCTCTATGGTCGCGTCGATAACCTGTTCGACGTGAATTATCAGACCGTCTCGGGCTACGGCACCTTCGGCCGCGCCGCTTATATCGGCGTGCGGGCGGGATTCTGATGGACCAGAGCGCTTCCCGAAAAAGTGGGAACCGGTTTTTCGACCAGGAAGCGCTCCGGATATCGAAACCCACACGCTGGTGGCCGATCATCCTGCTGCTTGCGGGATGTTCGGCTGCCGGCGTGCCTGAAGCGCGCCATGCCAGCATCGTTTCGACAAATCCCTGCGCGGACGCCATCTTGATGGAGGTCGCGCCGCATGCGCGGATCGCGGCGATCAGCCATTACTCGCGCGATCCGGGATCGAGTTCGATCGATCCGGCGCTGGCCCGCCGTTTCCGCGCGACCGCCGGCACCGCCGAGGAGGTGGTGACGCTTCGCCCCGACCTCGTCATTTTCGGCCGGTTCGAGCCGGCCGCATCGCGCAAGGCCTATGCCCGCGCGGGCATCCGGACCCTGGCGGTCGACACCCCCGCGACGCTCTCCGAAGTGCGCGCGCAGGTGATGACGATCGCGGAAGCGATCGGCGAACCGGCACGGGGCCGCGCGCTCGTCGCGCGGATCGATGCAGCCGCAGCGGCGGCCCTGCCGCCCCCAGGCACCGCGCCCGTCCCCGCGCTGCTCTGGCATGCCGGTGGCCTCGTCTCCGGTGCCGGCACGCTCGACGATTCACTGATGCGCCATGCCGGCTTCCGCAATGCGGCCGCCGATTACGGGCTCGCCTTCACCGGCTATCTGCCGCTCGATCAGGTCGTCTCTGCTCCGCCGAAGGTGATGCTGGTCCCCCCCGCCTCACGCGGCAGCGATGATGAAAGCCGGATGCGGACGATGCGCGAGCGCGCCTTCGCGCGGATCGGCAAGGCCGTCGAAGCCGATTTCCCCGAACATCTCTCCTGGTGCGCGGGCCCGGTCGTCATCCCCGCCCTCAGGCGGCTGGCCGAAATCCGCAAGGAGATCGGGTGATGTGCGTTTCAGCACGACGATCCTCCCCCTTGATGGGGGAGGCGCGAGACTTGACGAGCGCAGCGAGTTTAGTCGCAGCGGAGGTGATGTTCTACGCTGGACGCATATGCCCGGCATCACCCCCACCCAACCCTCCCCCATCAAGGGGGAGGGCAAAGTGAACCGCAATCTCGGCATCACGCTCTCCCTTGCGCTCGGCTGCATTCTCATGTTCGGCCTGTCGCTGATGGCGGGCAAGGTCTGGGTGCCGTTCTCGGCTTGGTTCGGCGACGATACCGGCTGGTGGATCATCCTGGAACTGCGCCTGCCGCGCGCGATCCTCGCGGCGGCGATCGGCGCGGCGCTGGGCCTGTCCGGTGCGGTGCTCCAGGGTTATCTTCGCAATCCGCTCGCCGATCCCACATTGGTCGGCGTCGCCTCCACCGCCGCGCTCGGGGCGGTCGGCGCGATCTTCCTCGGCTTCGCGATGTCACCCTTCGTCATCTTCGGCAGCGCGATGACGGGCGCGGCCTCCGCCGTGCTGCTGCTCGCCATGCTTGTCGGCCGATCGGGCAGCGCCATCGCCTTCATCCTGGCGGGCATGGTGCTGTCCAGCCTGTCGGGCTCGCTCACCGCCTTCCTCATCTCGATCGCGCCCAATCCCTTCGCCACCTCCGAAATCATCTCATGGCTGATGGGCGCGCTCACCGATCGCAGCTTCGACGATGTCGCGCTCGCCCTGCCCCTCATCCTGGCCGGCATGGCGTTGCTGGGCTTTTCCGCGCCCGCGCTCGACCTGCTCAGTCTTGGCGAGGATGCCGCTCGTTCGCTCGGTCTCTCGACGGGACGGCTGCAGGCGATCATCGTCGCGGGGCTCGGCCTCGCGGTCGGCGCCTGCGTCGCGGTTTCGGGTGTCGTCGGCTTTGTCGGGCTGATCGTGCCGCACCTCCTTCGCCCGCTGGTCGGGCAGAAGCCGTCGGCGCTGCTGTTCCCGTCCGCATTGGGCGGCGCCGTGCTCCTCCTCGCCGCCGACAGTCTCGTCCGGCTGTCGCCCGGCGCCGGCGAGATCAGGCTGGGCATCGCGATGGCGCTGATCGGCACCCCCTTCTTCTTCGCATTGCTCGTCAACATGCGGCGGCGGTCGTCATGGCTCTGACGGCCCGGTCGCTCTCGCTCAGCCTGGGTCGCCGCCTTGTGCTCGACGCAATCTCGCTGTCGGTGCGTCCCGGCCGCATCACCGTGCTGCTCGGCCCCAACGGCGCGGGCAAGACCAGCCTGTTGCGCTGCCTCGCCGGGCTGCTGCGTCCCGAGAGCGGCGCGATCATGCTCGACGATGCACCGATCGGGACGCTGCCCTTGCGCGAACGCGCGCGCCGCATCGGCTATCTGCCGCAATCCGCCGAGCTGGTCTGGAGCCTGAACGCGCGCGATGTGATCGCGCTCGGCCGCCATCCCTGGCGCTCTCCCTTCGCCGCGCCGTCCGAAGCCGATCGCGCCGCCATCGCCGACGCCATGACGGCGACCGACACCGAACGCTTCGCCGATCGACCGGCGAACGAATTGTCGGGCGGCGAGCGCGCCCGCGTGCTGCTCGCGCGCGTGCTCGCCGGTAGCCCCGAATGGCTGTTGGCCGACGAACCGCTCGCCAGCCTCGATCCTGCCCATCAGATCGACATATTGGATCGGTTCCGCGCCGCCGCCGATCGCGGCTGCGGCGTCGTGATCGTGCTGCACGATCTCAACCATGCCGCACGCATCGCCGACGATATCGCGTTGCTTCACGGTGGCCGGCTGGTCGCGCATGGCCCGGCCGCCGACACGCTCACCCCCGCTGCCATCGCCGAAATATTCGATCTCTCGGTCGAGATATTGCCGGCAGCCAGGGGCTATCCGATGCAGATCGTCACTTGCGGCAGACGCAACTCGGCTGAATAGGTGCTCGAAATTTACGTTACGGAGCGCTAGACCAAGATCACTTCAGATTGAAACAATCTGAAGTGTGAATCTTGGTCTCGACAATCTGAATTAGAGCCTGATTCACGCCATCGGCGGAAGCGCAAAGCGCTTCCACCTCAAGCGATCAGGCTCTACAGGCTCACGATCTTTCAAGCGGGGGTGCCCATGTCGTCTTATGATGTCCTGATTGTCGGAGCCGGCCATGGCGGCGCGCAAGCAGCGGTGGTGCTTCGTCAGCAGGGTTTCGAAGGCAGCATCGCGGTGGTCGGCGACGAGCCCGAAATCCCCTATGAGCGCCCGCCGCTGTCCAAGGAATATTTCTCGGGCGAAAAGACCTTCGAACGCATCCTGATCCGTCCGGCGAGCTTCTGGGCGGACCGCAATGTCGAGATGCTGACGGGCAAGCGCGTCACCGAGGTCGATCCGGCGGGCAAGACCGTCACGATCGCGGGCGGCGATACGATCGGATACGGCACGCTGATCTGGGCGACGGGCGGAACGCCGCGCATGCTGCCTTGCGAGGGATCGGATCTGGCGGGCGTCCATGTCGTGCGCACCCGCGCGGACGCCGACGCGATGATGGCCGCGCTCGATTCGATCACCGACGTCGTCGTGGTCGGCGGCGGCTATATCGGGCTCGAGGCAGCGGCAGTGCTCAGCAAGTTCGGCAAGACCGTAACCGTGCTCGAAGCACTGCCGCGCGTGCTCGCGCGCGTCGCCGGCGAACCGCTGTCGCGCTTCTATGAGGCAGAACATCGCGCGCATGGCGTCGATGTGCGGCTGGAAGCCCGGCTGGACGGCTTTGTGGGCGAGAACGGCAGGGTCATGGGCGTGCGCATGGCGGACGGCGAGGTGATCCCCGCGCAGATGGTGATCGTCGGCATCGGCATCATCCCCGCGGTCGGCCCGCTGATCGCGGCCGGCGCCAATGGCGGCAACGGCGTCGATGTCGATCATCTCTGCCGCACCTCGCTGCCCGATATCTATGCGATCGGCGACTGCGCCGCGCACGAGAACGGCTTTTGCGGTGGCCAGCGCATCCGGCTCGAATCGGTGCAGAACGCCAATGATCAGGCCGCGACCGTCGCCAAGGCGATCATGGGCGATGCCCAGCCCTATCATGCGGTACCGTGGTTCTGGTCGAACCAATATGATCTGCGCCTCCAGACCGTTGGGCTTTCGACCGATCATGACGATCTCGTCCTGCGCGGCGATCCCGCCGCCCGCTCGTTCTCGGTCGTCTATCTGAAGGGCGGCAAGGTGATCGCGCTCGACTGCGTCAACGCCACCAAGGACTATGTCCAGGGTCGCAAGTTCGTACTCGAAGGCCTGTCGCCGACGCGCGAACAACTCGCGGACGCCGGCACGCCGCTCAAGGAATTGCTGGCTTAACGACAAGCCTGACTATCTTATATTCTCCCCTCCCGCTTGCGGGAGGGGGATGGCTCGCGACACTCCCTCCGCATCGCTCCGCGCACCGGAACGCGTTGACTCTTGCGGCCTGAACATGTAGTATCAAATGAAACTACATTGGAGCGCATCATGACCGACCTGTTCGAAAATCCGCTTGGCCTGGACGGATTCGAATTCATCGAGTTCTGCGCCCCGGAAAAGGGCGTGCTGGAGCCGGCGTTCGAGGCGATGGGCTTCGAGCGGATCGCGCAGCATCGTTCGAAGGACGTGCATCTGTGGCGCCAGGGCGAGATCAACCTGATCGCCAATTACGAACCGCGCAGCCCCGCCGCCTATTTCGCCGCCGAACATGGCCCATCGGCCTGCGGCATGGCGTTCCGCGTGAAGGACGCGGCCAAGGCCTATGCCGAGGCGATCGCGCGTGGCGCGGAGCCCGTCGAGAGCAAGACCGGGGTGATGGAACTGCGCATCCCCGCGATCCGCGGCATCGGCGGCGCCTTCATCTATCTGGTCGATCGCTATGGCGACAATCTGTCGATCTACGATATCGACTTCGTCTATCTGCCCGGCGTCGATCGCCATCCGGTGGGCGCGGGCTTCAAGTTGATCGATCACCTGACGCACAATGTCTATGGCGGCCGCATGGCGCATTGGGCGGCCTTTTACGAGCGCGTCTTCAATTTCCGCGAGATCCGCTATTTCGACATCAAGGGCGAATATACCGGCCTCACCAGCCGCGCGATGACCGCGCCCGACGGCAAGATCCGCATTCCCCTGAACGAGGAAGGCAAGGCCGGCGGCGGCCAGATCGAGGAATATCTGCGCGAATATAATGGTGAGGGCATCCAGCATATCGCGCTGATCTGCGACGATCTGATCACCTGCATCGACAAGCTCAAGGCCGGCGGCGTGCCGCTGATGGATGCACCGCCCGCCACCTATTACGAGATGCTGGAGGATCGCCTGCCCGGCCATGGCGAACCGACCGAGGAACTGCAGAAGCGCGGCATCCTGCTCGATGGATCGACCGAGAATGACGATCCGCGCCTGCTGCTCCAGATCTTCGCGCAGCCGCGCATCGGCCCCGTCTTCTTCGAATTCATCCAGCGCAAGAAGGACGAGGGCTTCGGCGAAGGCAATTTCACCGCCCTGTTCAAGTCGATCGAGGCCGATCAGGTGAAGCGCGGCGCCGTCGCGAGCAAGGAAGACGCATAGGATCTCCCCTCCCGTTTGCGGGAGGGGTCGGGGGTGGGCCTGAACAACCCGCCCCACCCGGACATGCCCATCATTTTTCCGAAAGCGGCAAGGGGATCGCAATGACCAGTTATATCCCGGGTTTCGGCAATCACGTCTCGACCGAAGCGGTGCCCGGAGCGCTGCCCGAAGGCCGCAATTCGCCACAGCGCCCGGCCTTCGGCCTTTATGCCGAACAGCTTTCGGGCACCGCCTTCACCGCGCCGCGCCACGAGAACCGGCGGAGCTGGCTTTACCGACTGCGCCCGTCGGCCGAACACGCCCCCTATTGCCCCTATGAAGGCGCCGCGCAGTTCACGCCCGACGTCGCGGACGGCCCCCTTTCCCCCAATCGCCTGCGCTGGAACCCGCTGGCGATGCCCGATACGCCGACCGACCTGATCGACGGCATGGCGACGATGATGATCAATCAGGACGCCGCCTCGCTGGAGGGCGTGGCCGTGCATGTCTATCGCGCCAATGCCGACATGGTGGCGCGCGCATTCGTCGATGCCGATGGCGAATTGCTGTTCATCCCCGAACATGGCCGGCTGACCTTGCTGACCGAGCTCGGCCGGATCGATATCGCGCCGGGCCAGATCGCGCTCGTCCCGCGCGGCGTGCGGTTCCGCGCGCTGCTGCCGGATGGCGAAGCGCGCGGCTATGTCGCGGAAAATCACGGCAGTCTGTTCCGCCTGCCCGATCTCGGCCCAATCGGCGCGAACGGCCTCGCCAATCCGCGCGATTTCGAAACGCCCGTCGCCTGGTTCGAGGATCGCGACGAGCCCTTCGAACTGGTCCAGAAATATCTGGGATCGCTCTGGACGACGACGCTAGACCATTCGCCGCTCGACGTCGTCGCCTGGCACGGCAATCTCGCGCCGTGCCGCTACGATCTGGCGAAGTTCAACACGATCGGCACGGTCAGCTACGACCATCCCGATCCGTCGATCTTCACGGTGCTGACCTCGCCCAGCAACGTGCCGGGCCGCGCCAATGCCGATTTCGTGATCTTCCCGCCGCGCTGGATGGTGGGTGAGGACACGTTCCGCCCGCCCTGGTTCCACCGCAACGTGATGAGCGAATGCATGGGCCTGATCCACGGCGCCTATGACGCGAAGGCGGACGGCTTCGCGCCGGGCGCGATCAGCCTGCACAATCTGATGGCCGGTCATGGCCCCGACGTCGCATCGTGGGAAGCCGCGAGCCATGCCGAATTGAAGCCGCACAAGATCGACGGCACGATGGCGTTCATGGTGGAAAGCTGCTGGCCTTACCGCCCCACCCGCCACGCCATGGAGAGCGCCGACCTCCAGGGCGATTACGACACGGTCTGGGGCGGTTTCCCCAAGGCGAAACTGCCCTGACGCCCCTCTCCTCCCCATCTTGATGGGGAGGGGGACCGCCAGCCACCGGCTGGTGGTGGAGGGGAATGCGATGTCGACATTTATGCGATTCCAGATGAAATCATCGGCAGAATGACTGGCTGATCCGGCGCAAAGTCATGCTCCGCATTTCCCCTCCACCACTCCGGCTGGCGCCGGAGCGGTCCCCCTCCCCGCGCTGAAGCGCAGGGAGGAGAGGATGTCGACCAATACGCCAACCAACCCTCCCTTTCGCGCCGCCAACTAATCCTGTCTTTTGCTTCCGTCGTTGCGCTCCTAACCGGGCAGCATTAATGCGTGACATGACAGGTTTTTTCGCGTGACTTCGCTGACCCATTTAGAGCGGCTAGAGGCCGAGAGCATTCACATCATGCGGGAGGTGGTATCGGAGGTCGAGAGGCCTGTGATGCTGTACTCGGTGGGCAAGGACAGCGCGGTGATGCTGCACCTGGCGCGCAAGGCGTTCTACCCGAGCCCACCGCCGTTTCCGCTGCTGCATGTCGATACGACATGGAAGTTCCGGGACATGTACAAACTGCGCGACCGGATGGCGGCGGAGAGCGGCATGGAGTTGCTGGTGTATCGCAATCCGGAAGCGCTGGAGCGCGGCATCAATCCGTTCGACCATGGTTCGCTGCACACCGACATGTGGAAGACCGAAGGGCTGAAGCAGGCGCTGGACCTGCACGGCTTCGACGCGGCGTTCGGCGGGGCCAGGCGCGACGAGGAGAAGAGCCGCGCCAAGGAGCGGGTGTTCAGCTTCCGCTCGGCCAATCACCGCTGGGATCCGAAGAACCAGCGGCCGGAGCTGTGGCGGCTCTACAATGCGAAGAAGGCGAAGGGCGAGAGCATCCGGGTGTTCCCGATCTCGAACTGGACCGAGCTCGATATCTGGCAGTATATCCATCTGGAGAATATCCCGATCGTGCCGCTCTATTTCTCGGCGAAACGCCCGACGGTGGAGCGCGACGGGCTGCTGCTGATGGTCGACGACGATCGTTTCCCGCTGCGCGAGGGCGAGGTGCCGGTGGAGCGTTCGATCCGCTTCCGGACATTGGGCTGCTATCCGCTGACCGGGGCTGTCGAGAGCGAGGCGGCGACATTGCCGCAGATCATCCAGGAAATGCTGCTGACGACGACATCGGAACGCCAGGGCCGCGCGATCGACCATGACCAGTCGGCGAGCATGGAGAAGAAGAAGCAGGAGGGGTATTTTTGATGTGGAGCGTCATGCGAAGCGTGACGCCCACGTCAACCCCGGACTTGATCCGGGGCCTAGGCGATGCCGGCAGCTTCACCGCAACCAACAATATTGCATGGGCTCCAGCTTTCGCTGGAGCGACAGGGGGTAATCAATGACCAATCCCTCCTCCTACCAGGCCGAGGCGCTGATCGCCGAGGATATCGACGCCTATCTGGAGGCGCACCAGCACAAGAGCCTGTTGCGCTTCATTACCTGCGGCTCGGTCGACGACGGCAAGTCGACGCTGATCGGGCGGCTGCTCTACGACAGCAAGATGATCTTCGAGGATCAGCTTGCCGCGCTGGAAGCGGACAGCAAGCGCGTCGGCACCCAGGGGCAGGAGATCGATTTCGCGCTGCTCGTCGACGGGCTCGCCGCCGAGCGCGAACAGGGCATCACCATCGATGTCGCCTATCGCTTCTTCTCGACCGAGAAGCGCAAGTTCATCGTCGCGGACACGCCGGGGCACGAACAATATACCCGCAACATGGTGACGGGCGCCTCGACCGCCGATCTCGCCGTCATCCTGATCGACGCGCGCAAGGGCGTGCTCACCCAGACGCGGCGCCACTCCTATCTCGCGCACCTGATCGGCATCCGCCACATCGTGCTGGCGGTGAACAAGATGGATCTGGTCGGCTATGACCGGCTGCGCTTCGACGCGATCGTCGAGGATTATCGCTGCTTCGCCAGGAGCATCGGCATCGAGAGCTTCGTCGCCATGCCGATCTCGGGCTTCAAGGGCGACAACATCACCGCGCTGTCGGACAACACGCCCTGGTACAAGGGGCCAACCTTGATGGGGCATCTGGAGACGGTGGAGGTCGACGCCACCGCCGATCAGGCGCGCGCCTTCCGGATGCCGGTGCAATGGGTCAACCGCCCCAATCTCGATTTCCGGGGCTTTTCCGGGCTGATCGCGGCGGGCACCGTCCGTCCGGGCGACGCGGTGCGGATCATCCCCTCGGGCAAGACCTCGCGGATCGCGCGCATCGTCACGCTTGACGGAGATCTGGAACAGGCGGTCGCCGGCCAGTCGGTGACGCTCACGCTCACCGACGAGGTCGACTGCTCGCGCGGCGACGTGATCGCCATCGCCGAAGCGCCGCCCCAGGCGGCGGACCAGTTCGAGGCGACGATCGTGTGGATGGCGGACGAGGCGATGCTGCCCGGCCGCTCCTATTGGCTGAAGACGGGCACGCAGACCGTGTCGGCCAGCGTGCAGGCGCCCAAATATCAGGTCAACGTCAACACGCTCGAACAGCTTGCGGCCAGGACGCTCGAGCTCAACGCGATCGGCGTCGCCAATCTCTCGACCGACAAGCCGATCGTGTTCGAGCCCTATGCCGACAGCCGCGACCTGGGCGGGTTCATCCTCATCGACAAGATGACCAACGCCACCGTCGCCGCCGGCATGATCCACTTCGCCCTCAGACGCGCCGAAAACGTCCATTGGCAGGCCGTCGACATCACGCGCGAAGCCCATGCCAGCCAGAAGGGCCAGCAACCGCGCCTGCTCTGGTTCACCGGGCTCTCTGGTTCGGGCAAGTCGACCATCGCCAATCTCGTCGAAAAGAAGCTGCACGCGCTCGGCAAGCACAGCTTCCTGCTCGACGGCGACAATGTCCGCCACGGATTGAACAAGGACCTCGGCTTCACCGATGCCGACAGGGTCGAGAATATCCGCCGCGTCGGCGAGGTCGCGAAGCTGATGACCGATGCGGGCCTGATCGTGCTCACCGCCTTCATCTCACCCTTCCGCGCGGAACGCGAACTGGTGCGATCGATGCTGCCGGCGGGCGAATTCATCGAGATCTTCGTCGACACGCCGCTGGCGGAGGCCGAGGCGCGCGACGTGAAGGGCCTTTACAAAAAGGCGCGGGCCGGCGAACTCAAGAACTTCACGGGGATCGACAGCCCCTATGAGGCGCCCGAAAATCCCGAGGTCCATATCGACACGACCCGCATCACGCCCGAACAGGCGGCCGAACGCATCGTCGAGCAGATCGTCGGCGTGTGGAGCCCGGAACTGTGATTCCAAGTCGTGACTGACGCCGAGCTTGCCCATGGTCTGGCGGAAGAAGCCGGAAAGCTGCTTCTGCGCCTTCGCGAAGGTCATGAAGGCGGCAAGGCGCTGGGCGACGAAGGCGATCGCGTCGCCAATCGCCTGATCCTCGACCGGCTGCGCATCGAGCGCCCCGACGATGCGATCCTGTCCGAGGAGGAGAAGGACAATCCGGCGCGCTGCGGCTTTTCGCGCGCCTGGGTGATCGATCCGCTCGACGGCACGCGCGAATATTCCGAAGGCCGCAACGACTGGGCGGTGCATGTCGCCCTCGCCGTCGATGGCCGTCCGGTCGCCGGCGCGGTCGCCTTGCCCGGCCTGGGCCTGACGCTCGCCTCCGATCGCCCGCCGGCGCTGATCGCCGAAGCGGCGCCATTGCGGATGCTGGTCAGCCGCACCCGCCCCGCACCCGAAGCACTGGCAGTCGCCGAGCGGCTGGGCGCGACGCTCGTCCCCATGGGATCGGCGGGCGCCAAGGCGATGGCGGTGCTGCGTGGAGAGGCGGACATCTATCTCCACACCGGCGGCCAATATGAGTGGGACAATTGCGCGCCCGCCGCGGTCGCCATGGCTGCCGGCCTGCACGTTTCGCGCGTGGACGGCAGCGAACTCGTCTATAATTGCGCCGATCCTTGGCTGCCGGATCTGCTGATCTGCCATCGCCATCGCGCCGCCGAGATCCTGGCGTTCGTGGCGGACATGAACGCCTGAAGAGGCTGTTCACGGACATATTGTCCCACCTGCCCCGTGTTTTACCGGTCAGACTTGAGTTTCCCCGGTCACCGGCGCATGTCCTTCGGGTGAAGAGGCAAGCCTCTTCCGATCCCTGACCTGCGATCAGGGGCCGTCTCCTCTTTCCGGGGGCAGGTCCGATGTTCGACAATGCCGACGCGCTGTTCCTCGCGCGGATCCAGTTCGCCTTCACCGTCAGCTTCCATTTCATCTTCCCGGCCTTTTCGATCGGCCTGGCGAGCTATCTGGCGGTGCTGGAAGGGCTGTGGCTGAAAACGGGCAAGCCGCTCTATCTCGATCTTTTCCGATACTGGCTGAAGATCTTCGCGATCGCGTTCGCGATGGGCGTCGTCTCCGGCATCGTCATGTCCTATCAGTTCGGCACCAACTGGTCGGTCTTCTCCGACAAGGTCGGCCCGGTCATCGGCCCGTTGATGGCCTATGAAGTGCTCACCGCCTTCTTCCTCGAAGCCGGCTTCCTCGGCGTGATGCTGTTCGGCATGAAAAAGGTCGGCCGGAAACTGCACTTCACCGCGACCTTGCTGGTAGCGATCGGCACCTTCATCTCGGCCTTCTGGATCCTGTCCGCCAATTCATGGATGCAGACGCCCACCGGCCATGTCGTCGGCGCCAATGGCCAGTTCCTGCCGGGCGAAAGCTGGTGGACGATCATCTTCAATCCCAGCTTCCCCTATCGGCTGGTCCACACCGTCATCGCCGCCTATCTCACTACCGCATTGGTCGTCGGCGCGGTCGGCGCCTGGCATCTGCTCCGCGACCGCGACAATGCCCATGCCCGCAAGATGTTCTCGATGGCGATGTGGATGGCGGCGCTCGTCGCCCCCGTGCAGATCTTCGCTGGCGATATGCACGGGCTCAACACCTTGGAGCATCAGCCGGCCAAGGTGATGGCGATGGAGGGGCATTTCGACAGCCATCCCGATGGCGCACCGCTGATCCTGTTCGGCCTGCCCGATCAGGACGCCCGCCGCGTCGACTATACCGTGGAGATTCCAAAACTCTCCTCGCTGATCCTAAAGCACGACCTCGATGCGCCGCTCGCGGGGCTCGACACGATCCCCGATGCCGACGAACCGCCGGTGGCGATCGTTTTCTGGTCCTTCCGCATCATGGTCGGGATCGGTTTCCTGATGCTCGGCCTCGGCCTGTGGAGCCTTGCGGCGCGCGCCACGCGCAAACTCTATGACTGGCGCCTGCTCCACCGCTTCGCGCTGCTGATGGGGCCATCGGGCTTCGTCGCGGTGATCGCGGGCTGGGTCACCACCGAGGTCGGCCGCCAGCCCTTCACCGTCTATGGGCTGCTGCGGACGGCGGATTCCGCAAGCCCGCTCGCCGCGCCCGCGGTGGGTGCGTCGCTGCTCGCCTTCGTCATCGTCTATTTCGCGGTCTTCGGCTTCGGCACCTGGTATATATTGAAGCTGATGCACAAGCCGCCGCATTCGGACGAGAGCGAACCGGATCGCGCCCCGATCCGCACTGCCGGCATCACGCCGGGGCCTGCAACGGAGGGCGGACGATGACGCGCCCTCACGATGTCATCCCCGCGAAAGCGGGGATCCAGCTTCTTCTTCTTTTTCCTGAGGCTTCACGGAATAGCTGGATCCCCGCATGCGCGGGGATGACAAGCTGGAGGCCCACAAACACAATTCCGCGTGGAATGACGCGGAAGGACGGGCCTGAAGCACGGACTCGGCCGACGGGAGAACGCCCATGCTGAACCCCGATCTCACCGTCATCTGGGCTTTCATCATCGCCTTCGCGGTGTTCGCCTATGTCGTGATGGACGGCTTCGATCTCGGCATCGGCATCCTGTTCCCCGTCTTCGGCGTGGGAGCGGAACGCGACACCGCGATGAACTCGATCGCGCCGGTCTGGGACGGCAACGAAACCTGGCTGGTGCTCGGCGGCGGCGGTCTGATGGCCGCCTTCCCCCTCGCCTATGCCATCATATTGCCGGCGCTTTACCCGCCGATCGTCGCGATGCTGCTGGCGCTGGTCTTTCGCGGCGTCGCGTTCGAGTTCCGCTGGCGTGATCCCGGTCACCGCGCCATCTGGGATCTCGCCTTTACCGGCGGATCGCTGATGGCGGCGTTCGCCCAGGGCATCACGCTCGGCGCCATCCTGCAGGGTATCGCGGTCGCCGATCGCCAATATGCCGGCGGTTGGCTCGACTGGCTGACCCCCTTCACGCTGCTGACCGGCGCAGGCACCGTCATCGCCTATGCGCTGCTCGGCGCGACCTGGCTGATCTGGCGCACCGAGGGGAGCCTGCAGGATCACGCCTGGCGCCTCGCCTGGCGCCTCGGCCCCGCGACGCTCGCCGCGATCGTCGCCGTCAGCCTCGCCACGCCGTTCCTGGAGAGCAGCTATTGGCAGCGCTGGTTCACCATGCCCAATGTCCTGTTCAGCGCGCAGGTGCCGCTCCTCGTCGCCATCGCGTGCATCCTGTTCTTCCGCGCGCTCAAGCTGCGCCACGAAATCGCGCCCTTCCTGCTGACGCTGTTCATCTTCCTGCTGTGCTTCGCGGGGCTCGGCATCAGCATGTTCCCCTATGTCGTGCCCGGCGCGGTCACGATCTGGGATGCGGCCGCGCCGGAAAGGAGCCAGGCGTTCATGCTGGTCGGCGCCGGCATCATGGTGCCGATCATCCTGGCCTATACCGGTTTCTCCTATTGGGTCTTCCGCGGCAAGGTCGGCCATGAGGGCTATCATTGATGGATGAGCCCTCTACGCCTTTGTGGCGGCGGCTCGGCTGGATGGCGCTGATCTGGGCGGCAAGCGTCGCGGCGCTGGGCGCCGTCGCCTACGGCCTGCGCTGGTGGCTCAGGCCGTGACATTGTCGGGGTAAAGGAAGGAAAATGGTGGGCGTGGCAAGGATTGAACTTGCGACCCCTGCGATGTCAACACAGTGCTCTACCACTGAGCTACACGCCCACACACCGGCACCGTTAGGTGTTCGGAGGCGCGTCTCTAGCGAGCCATCGCCCCCTGCGCAAGCCCGCGAAACACAAAATCTTCAAAGACGTTTCAAGTGAGCCCGGCCGCGCTGCCAACCTCGAACATCCGGTCGATTTCAAGGACCAGATCACGCAGGTGGAAAGGCTTGGAAAGCACCTTGGCCTGCGGCACCGTCTTGCCCGCCTTCAGCGTGACGGCGGCGAATCCGGTGATGAACATCACCCGCATTTCCGGCGCCAGCACGCTGGCGCGCTGCGCCAGTTCGATCCCGTCCATCTCCGGCATCACGATATCGGTGAGCAGCAATTCGAAGCTTTCCGATTCGAGCAGCGGCACCGCCGCCGTGCCGCGATCGACCGCGGTCACCGCATAGCCGGACTTTTCCAGCGCGCGCGTCAGATATTGACGCATCACGTCGTCGTCCTCGGCCAGCAAGATCCGGATCATCATATTCCCCACGGCCCCACGGCGCCCATCGCCGTCCCCGCAAAGCCAGCTTATGCGCTTACCCCTTAAGATTTTCCAGCTTTTGCTTGAGGCTGCATTGCGAGTCGTCGAATCGGCGGTTAGCGTTCGATGCGATGACGCAGCCCGGCGCCCCATTTCTGCTGCACGGTCCCGAGGTGCCGGAATCGCCCGTCATCCTCTCCGTGCCGCACGCGGGACGTGACTATCCCGACGCGCTGCTGGCGATGAGCCGCCTTCCCCTTGCGGCATTGCGCCCGCTGGAAGACCGCCATGCCGACCTTCTCATCGGGGATGCCGTGGCGGCGGGCCATACCTCGCTGGTCGCCACCCGCCCCCGTGCCTGGATCGACCTGAACCGCGACGTGCGCGAAGTCGATCCCGACATGATCGATCCTCCGCTGGCGCGCCATGCCGTGGTGCGATCGGCCAAGGTCAGCGGCGGGCTCGGCCTGATCCCGCGCCGCCTGCGTGGCCATGGCGAGATCCTGCGCCACCGCCTGACGCGGGGCGAGCTCGACCGGCGGATCGCCCAGGATCATCTGCCCTATCATGCCCGGCTGGCGGCGCTGATCGCGGCCACGCGGAAGCGTTTCGGCGTGGCGGTGCTGCTCGACGTCCATTCGATGCCGCCACTGCCCGACACCGGCGACCAGGCGCGAATTGTTGTGGGCGACCTGTTCGGCCGCAGCGCGGCCGCACGCTTCTCCGCAACGATCCAGGATGTCGCGCGCGATGCGGGCCATGCCTGCGCGCAGAACAGCCCCTATGCCGGCGGCCACATCCTGTCCGTCCATGGCGCCCCAATGCGCGGCGTGCATGCGATCCAGATGGAGATCGATCGCAGCCTCTATCTGGATGCCGCGCTCGATGGTCCCGGATCTGGGCTGGCGGCCTGTCGCGCGCTGGTGCGCGCAACCGCGCGCGCGCTTGCCGACGAAGCAACCGGTTCCACCGCCGCCATCGCCGCCGAATAAAAAACCACCTCGTGCTATGGTAGGCACGAGGTGGCCAAGGTTCAGGGAGGAGCACACCCGAAGGTGTGCGAGTGTTGCGCCGCGAAAGGGGGGACACGGCGCCTCACCAACAGCAAGATAGGCTGCCCGTGATTTGCTTTCAAGTGATTGATATCGACGAAATGCTCTAAATCGTCGCTCAGCGGTTACGAAGCCCGGGAATCATACGTTCCAGCAGGTTCGTTCCGTCTACGAAATGATGCTTCAGCGCACCCGCGACGTGCAGGATGATCAGTCCGATCGTCGCCAAACCCATGATTTCATGGGCTTCGCCGAACGACTCGGCGAGCGCCTTGCTCTGTTCCACCGGCAGCATCGGCACGATGAACAGCCCGAAGAAGGAGATCGGCCGATGCGTTTCCGCCGCCGACATCCACAGCCACCCGCTCAGCGGAATGGCGATGATGAACAGATAGAAGAGGAAATGGACGAGATGGGACAGGCCCTTCTCCCACGCCGCCATCGGCGGCAGCGGTGGCGGACGGTGCGTCAGCCGCCAGACGATGCGGACAAGGCTGAGTGCCAGGACGAGAATCCCGATCGCCTTGTGCCAGCCCATCATGGTGCGCGAGAGGGCTTCGAAATTCTCGCGCACCAGCACAATCGCGATGTTCAGGATGACGAGCAAGCCGATGCTCCAGTGGAGCCAGATGGCGACGCGCGAATAGGTCGATCGCGCCGCCGGGCTCTCGGCCTGCCCGTGCATGGTCAGGCCGCGACCTGGGGCGGAACCTTGTCCGCCTCCATCTGCTGCTGGAACAGGTCGCTCATCAGGCCCAGAGAATAGAGATGCGCATAGACCAGCGGCAGCAGGCCGCTGGCGTTCATCTTGCGCAGCACGTCGCCGCGCAGCTCGCGCAGCTTGTTCTCGTCGACCATCTGGAAGCCGCGATAGATATAGGGCTGCTCGGCGCCCTGCGGCTGAATGGCGACTTCACCGTCGATCAGTAGCTTGTTGGCTTCCAGCTCCTTCACGAAGGCGCCGGTCTTCTGCCAGCTCTGTTCCCACTGTTCGGTGAAGCCGAGGATGTTCTTGACCACTTCGGTCGGCTGGCCGTCCTCGAACAGCGCCTGCCCTTCCTCGAAATCGCCGATGATGCCGGCCGAGGGGTCGAAGCACAGCGAGAGCTCGTCGCTTTCGGGGCGAAGCCGCGCCAGCAGGAAGGGATAGCGGCGGATATAGGCGGGCACATAGACCCGGTTGACCAGCTTACCCTCGGCATCGACATACATGTTGACGCCTTCGTTGAGGCCCATCAGCGCCAACGGCACCGGGTTCTCACCAGCGGTGAAGACGATCGGGAAGAAGCGCTGCACCATCGGGAATTCGTCGACGGTCACCGGAAAGGCATGCTGGCCGCTCAGCCAGGGCGCGGTATCGACCTGACGCGCCTTCCAATCCTTGTGTTCGTTGGACGAAAGCGGAACGAGATCCTGGTACAGAACCGGAAGCGCATTGGCAGTCGGCACGCTGGCCATTCGATATTCTCCTGAAAACGTCTTGATATGGATGGTTGACCGCGTCCGACGGACGAAAAAAACCGTGTCGCGCCGTTTATGGTGCCGCCGCGCCGGTTGCAAGCGGCACGAGCTTTCCGGGGTTCATCAGATTGCCGGGATCGAGCGCGGCCTTGATCGCGCGCAGCGCCGTCAGCCGCGCCGGATCGGCCAGCCGCGCATTCTCGTCGCGCTTCATCTGGCCGATGCCGTGCTCCGCCGAAATCGAGCCGCCGGCCGCGACCACCAGATCATGGACATAGGCGCTGATCGCCTTGCCCGCCCCCATCGCCCAATCGGGCGGCGATCCGGCGGGCGCGCGGACGTGGAAATGGACATTGCCGTCGCCCAGATGGCCGAAGGCGGTGGCGCTGACGCCGGGAAAGCGCGCTTCCGCCGCCGCCGCCGCATCGATCATGAAATCGGGCATGCCCGCAACCGGCACGGAGATATCATGCTGCACCGCCGGGCCGTGCGCACGCTCGGCCGCCGACAGCGAATCGCGCAGCATCCAGAGCGCCTCCGCCTGCGCCTCGCTCGCCGCGATCGTCGCATCGCGGAACAGGCCCTCCTCGAACGCTTCGGCCAGCAGGTTTTCGAGCATGGTGGCCGGGGGCTCCCCCCGCGAATCGGAGCGGTCGACCTCGACCAGCACATGCCAGGGATGATCGCCCGCCAGCGGTGCACGCGTGCCTGGCACATGCTTCAGCACCAGCGCCAGCGAATCGGCGCGGACGATCTCGAACCCTTCCAGCGCATCGGCCGCCCGGTTTTCCAGCCGGCGGAGCAATGCCAGCGCCTGGTGCGGGCTCTCGACGCCGATCCAGCCGACGGCGCGATCGACGATCGCGGGCACCAGCCTGAGGCTCGCGGCCGTCACGATGCCCAGCGTCCCTTCGGCACCGATCAGCAGGTGGCGAATGTCATAACCGCGATTGTCCTTCTTGAGCGGATCGAGCCCTGCGAAGACCGTGCCGTCAGGCAGCACCGCCTCTATCCCCAGGGTCAGCGCGCGCATCGTGCCGAAACGCAGCACCTGGGTGCCGCCGGCGTTGGTGGAGACGAGCCCGCCCACCGTCGCCGATCCCTTGCCGCCCAGCGTCAGCGGAAAGCGCATGCCGATGGCGTTCGCGGCATCGTGCAGATTGGCCAGGATCACGCCCGCCTCCGCCACGGCCACGCCCGCTTCGGCCGAAAGGCTGCGGATCCGGCTCATCCGGCGCAGCGACAGGATCAGCGCAGACCCGTCCTCAGGCGGCGTCGCCCCGCCCACCATGCTGGTATTGCCCCCTTGAGGGACCAGCGGGATGTGGTGCTCTCCGGCGATACGCAGGATCGCCGCGACTTCGGCGGTATCGGCCGGGCTCAGCAATGCCGGTGTCCGGCCATGGAAACGACCGCGCCAGTCGGTCAGCCAGGGAGCGATCAGATCGGGATCGTCGGTGAAGCCTTTTGGCCCCAGCACGCCACGCAGCGCGGAAAGCGCGCTTCCCGAAAGGGCGGGAATCGGATTTGTCATGGTTCGGCCCTAGCTGATGTGCGGGAATTCATGGCGCGTTCAACCTGAATGGTGCAAGGGCATCGGCGAAAATGAGTGCGATTGCATGACCATCTTGTCGCTCGCGGCAATGCTGTTCGCGGGAAGCGGCGCTTTTGCGTCCTCCGACGCACCCGTCGCCGTGCCCGAACGTTATGCGCAGGTCACCATTCGTGAACGCGTGATCATCCGCGTGCCGACCCGCCAGTCCGCGCCCGCGAAACCGATCAAATGGAAAGAGAAGAAGGCGCCGCGCTGCATCTCCCTCAATGCACTGGCGGGTGCCGCGATCACGGGTGAGGATAGCGTCGATCTGATCCTGCGCGGCGGCACGCGCCTGCGCGCGCGGCTCGACCGTGATTGCCCCGCGCTCGATTTCTATTCCGGCTTCTACATCAAGCCGACTCGCGACAGGCGCATCTGCGCGGATCGCGACACCATCCATGCGCGTTCGGGCGGCCAATGCGAGATAAACAGCTTCAAGACACTGGTTCCCGACCGCTGAAAACTTGACAATCGCCTGTGTTTCCGCCACGCGCACCGCGCTTGGGCGGCGCTTTTCGGCTGCCCCGAACCTTCCGGAACGAAAATGAGCTTTGCCGATCTCGGCCTGTCCGACGAACTTCTCCGTGCCGTAACTGAATCGGGCTATGACCAGCCGACGCCGATCCAGAAGCAGGCGATCCCGTCCGTGCTGATGGGCAAGGACCTGATCGGCATCGCCCAGACCGGCACAGGCAAAACCGCCGCCTTCGTGCTGCCGATGATCGATATCCTTGGCGAAGGCCGCAGCCGCGCACGCATGCCGCGCTCGCTGATCCTGGAGCCGACCCGCGAACTGGCGGCGCAGGTTGCCGAGAACTTCGACAAATACGGCAAATATCACAAGCTCTCGATGGCGCTGCTCATTGGCGGCGTCCAGATGGGCGATCAAGTGAAGGCGCTGGAAAAGGGCGTCGATGTGCTGATCGCGACGCCCGGCCGGCTGATGGACCTGTTCCAGCGCGGCAAGATCCTGCTCACCGGCTGCGACCTGCTCGTGATCGACGAGGCGGACCGGATGCTCGACATGGGCTTCATTCCCGATATCGAGGAAATCTGCACCAAGCTGCCCAAGAGCCGGCAGACCTTGCTGTTCTCCGCGACGATGCCGCCGCCGATCAAGAAGCTGGCGGACAAGTTCCTGAACAGCCCGAAGTCGATCGAGGTCGCCCGCCCGGCGACCGCCAACACATCGATCAAGCAGGTGCTGGTCGAAACGGATTCGCGCAAGAAGAAGGAAACGCTGCGCGGCCTGCTCGACAGCGAGGAGATCAACACCGCGATCATCTTCTGCAACCGCAAGACGACGGTGCGCGAACTGGCGCAAACGCTGAAGCGCGACGGCTTCGCGGCGGGCGAGATCCATGGCGACATGGAACAGCGCGATCGCATCGCCGAGCTCGACCGGTTCAAGGCGGGCACGATCAACATCCTGGTCGCATCCGACGTCGCCGCGCGCGGCATCGACATCAAGGGCGTCAGCCACGTCTTCAACTATGACGCGCCCTGGCACCCCGACGATTATGTCCACCGCATCGGCCGCACCGGCCGCGCGGGCGCGACCGGCACCGCCTTCACGCTGGTGACCTCCGCCGACGCGGAAGCGATCGAGAATATCGAGAAGCTGACGGGCCTGAAGATCGACCGAATCGGCAAGACCGCCAAGGCGGAGCCCCGGAAGGAGCCGAAGCGCGACGACAGGAAAGCGGAAAAATCCGAGAAGCCGCGCCGCGAAAAGACGGAAGCCAGGTCGGAACGGCCTCGCCGCGAGGAACGCGAAAGGCCGCGCGCGGAGAGCAAGCCCCACCGCGCTGCGCGTCCGCCGGTTCATGACGACGGGCCGGATGACGGCTGGAACGGCCCGGTCCCCAGCTTCCTGAACGTCAAGCTCTGCGACTGACCCGGTGACGCTTACGCATCGCTGGGCACGCCACGACGATGTGCCGGCCCTGCGCGCGCTCATGTTCGCGGCGATCGAGCGACTTCAATCCGACGTACTCGATCCCGATCAGGTGCGCGCCAGCCATGCGGTGATGGGGCTCGATACCCAGCTTATCGAAGATGGCAGCTATGTGATCGTCGAAGCGGACGGCCTGATCGCCGGATGCGGCGGCTGGAGCCGGCGCACGACACTCTATGGCGGAGACCATTCGCCGGGCCGCGACGCCGCGCTGCTCGATCCGGCGACCGATGCCGCGCGGATCCGCGCCATGTACACCCATCCCGACTTCACCCGCCGCGGCGTCGGCCGGCGCGTGCTCGACCTGTGCGAGAGCGCGGCCGCCGATCATGGCTTCGCCCGTGTCGAACTGATGGCGACGCTTGCCGGGGAGCGCCTGTACAGCGCCTGCGGCTATGTGCCGATCGAACATGTCCAGAGCCCGCCGATCGACGGCGTGCGCGTGCCGCTGATCCGCATGGGGAAGCCGCTGGTTCGGGGTTGAACGAACATAGCCGTCATTCCGGCGAAAGCCGGAATGACGATGAGAGTTCCGCTTATCCTCCACGCGCCCCATAACGCGCCCGGAAACCATCGGCGAACGCCGTCAGCCGGCCCTCGGCGATCGCGGCGCGCAGTTCCGCCATCAATCGCTGATAGAACCACAGATTATGCTCGGTCATCAGCATCGCACCCAATATCTCGCCCGAGCGGACAAGATGGTGGAGATAAGCCTTGGACCAGCCCGCCGTCGGCGATTCGGGATCGAGCGGCGTCGGATCCTCCGCGAACTTCGCATTGCGGATGTTGATCGGCCCATCCCAGGTGAAGGCTTGCCCGGTTCGGCCGCTCCGCGTCGGCAACACGCAGTCGAACATGTCGATCCCGCGCTCGACCGCGCCGACGATATCGTCCGGCTTGCCGACGCCCATCAGATAGCGCGGCTTGTCGACGGGCAATTGCCCCGGCGCGAAATCGAGGCAGCCGAACATCGCCGCCTGCCCCTCGCCCACCGCCAGCCCGCCGACAGCATAGCCGTCGAAGCCGACCTCCATCAGCGCGTCGGCCGACGCCTTGCGCAATCCTTCGTCGAGCGCCCCCTGCTGGATGCCGAACAGCGCCGCTCCCTCCGCATGCGCACCGCCGGCGTCGAAGCCGGCGCGCGAACGCGCGGCCCAGCGCATCGATCGTTCCATCGCCGCGCGCTGCTGTTCCGCCGTCGAGGTGGTGGGAACGAGCTGGTCGAACGCCATCACGATGTCCGATCCCAGCAACCGCTGGATTTCCATCGAGCGCTCTGGGCTCAGCATGTGCCGCGATCCGTCGAGATGGCTCTTGAAGCTCACCCCTTCCTCGGTGACCTTGGTCAGATCCGACAGGCTCATCACCTGATAGCCGCCGCTGTCGGTCAGGATCGGGCGATCCCAGCCCATGAAGGCGTGGAGCCCGCCCAGCCGGGCCACCCGCTCCGCGCCGGGGCGCAGCATCAGGTGATAGGTGTTGCCCAGAATGATGTCGGCGCCCGCGGCGCGGACATCGGCGGGCTTCATCGCCTTGACGGTGGCGGCGGTGCCCACGGGCATGAAGGCGGGCGTGCGGATCTCGCCGCGCCGCATGCGGATCGCGCCGGTGCGCGCCTTGCCGTCGGTGGCGGTGATGGTGAAGGAAAAACGGTCTGTCATGATCCGCGCGTCCTTAAAGCATCGCGCGGAAAAGTGGGAACCGGTTTTCCGCACTGGCGATGCGGCAAAGGATCACGTGTCAACGCGCCGCTACGCGTCTCTCCAGCGCCCTGCGTCCGGCATTGCGCAGGATCGTGTCGCTCTGCGGGCTATGGATTCGGCTGCACATCACGTCGCGATAATGGCGTTCGAGAGGATTACGGCGGCTGAGTCCCGGATTGCCCGTCAGTTCCAGCGCGATGCCCACCGCCTTCGTCGCATTGGCGGTGACCAGATGCTTCGCGGCCTCCGCCGTTTCGATCGACCCTCGCGTAGCCTGTTCCGCGATCGCCATGGCGGAACGCAAGATCAGATCATTGGCCAGCAGCAAGGTCTCGATCTCGCCGAAACGCTCCTGCACGCGCGGCAGCGTCGCCAACGATGCTCCCAGATTGGATGGAGCACGATCGTTCAGATAGCCGCCAAGCCAGTCGCGCGCCGATTGCGCAACACCGTGATAGATGACCGGGATCGACAGCGCGTTCCACAATGCGCCCGCGACGTCGTCGGTCGTGAGCGCTGCGGTGCCCGGCAGATCCAGGCCGATCACATCGGCCTCACCGACCAAGACATCGTCGAACACCATATCGTGGCTGACGGTGGCCCGCATGCCAAGATGATCCCAGCTCTCCTCGACCGCGACCCCCGGTGCCTCGACACGGACGAGGAAGCGACCGATGCGCGGCGCATCTTCGTCGGTCCTCGCGAGGACCGAGCACCAGTCGAGCCCGATTGAGCCCGTCGCATAGGTCTTGCGGCCGAAGATTCGCCAGCCACCGGCCGCGCGGCGCGCGATCGTCGCCGGCAAGCCCCCCCGCGCGGGCGTCCCCAGATCGGGCTCGACCCGAAACTCGCCGACCAATGCGGAGCGCGCCACAACATCGCGCAGCACGATATCGGCGGCGGCCCGAGCATCCCCCTTCAGCATGCGGGTCTTCAGGCCGAAGCCATAGGTCATCGCCAGGATCAACGCGCTCGACGGATCACCACGCGCGACGGCGCCGAGCACATGCGCAGCCGCGGCAATGCCTGCGCCACCACCGCCCAGATCGGTGCACACGGTGAGCGCGACCAGCCCGGCATCGCGGATATGATCGATGCACCGCGCCGGAAACACCGCCGAACGATCATAATCGGCGGCCAGTGCCGCGAGCTGCCCGGTAAGCGCGACCAGCGCCTCATCGGTCGGCATGCGGGAATCAGCCATTGTCTGCCCGCCAGCCAAGATAGCCGGAACAGGTGATCCGGAAGGTCTGCTCGACATATTGTGCGGCATCGATGTCGCGTGCGCCATTGGCCCAGCCGAGCGCCGCGCCGTAGATCGACCAGCCAAGGACGGTCGCGGTAAGCTCCACATTGGCGGCCGCCCCTTCGCCGGCATCGGCGGCAGTTGCAAGCACGCCGCCCAATTCGCGCTGGATGCGTTCGCTGACGCGCGCCTGGATCAAGGGATCGAGCATGCGGCGAGCATGGCGGCACTGGCTGAAGATCGTGCTGAGATACAGGCATGTCGCCTCGAACACCCGGCGGATCGATGTTTCGGTGTCGAGCGGGGCGCTGCCCATGCAACTCTCCAGCGACCGTTCGAACACATCCGAAACGATATGTTCCATCAGCGCGAACTTGTCGGCGAAATGCGCGTAGAAAGCGGCGCGGCTGACATCCGCCCGCGCCGCGATATCCTGCACCGTGATCAGCTCGAACGGCTTTTCGGGCAACAGGTCCAGCACCGCTTCATGCAACGCCGCGATTGTCTTGCGCACGCGGCGATCGACGGGGCGCGGCCTCAGAATTTCGCGACACGCGTCGTCGGGGGCGATCAGCTCGATCTCCGCCGGCGGGTCCCCTGCCCCATTCGTCATCGCCACCCCTGCTCCATTACGCGTTGCGCGTGCGCGCCGGGATACGCGCCGCCGCGCACTTCGCAAAGCGCCGACTGATCGCCGCGCCCAAAAATATCATACAAATGTCTGCTATCATACATCTGTAAGTTAAACTTTACCCTCGCATAGAAGAGCTCATTTCATAACCAAATTAGTAGAGATTATCCACCCCCTCACCAGCCAGGGGGAACCATCTTGTCCGCAGCCCGTCCTTCATCGTCCGCCCGCTTTCGCCACCATGCACGGCCTCTGCTGCTCGCCTCCGTCGCTCTGGCACTCCAGGTCCCGAGCGGCGCGCTTGCTGCCGGAGACGCACCCGCAGCAGCGGCGGACGATGGGGCCGACGCCGGCGCGGACGGAAGCGGCGACATCATCGTCCTGGGCACGCGCCGAGCCAATGTCCGCGCGCTCGACAGCACCGCCCCGGTCGATGTCGTCGACGAACGGCAACTGGTCACGACAGGCGCATCCAACCTCAGCGAAGCCCTTCAGCGCCTCAGCCCATCGGTCAATTTCCCGCAAGGCGCGGTCGCGCCGATGGGGGCCGGCAATGCGCGGTCGATCTCGTTGCGCGGCCTGTCTCCGGACCAGACGCTGGTGCTGATCAACGGCCGCCGCCTGGTGACATCCGCCAACGTCACCACGGGCAGCCCTCCGGTCTGGGGCTATGGCGCCCAGGCGGTCGACATCAATGCGATCCCGCTCAATGCGGTCTCCCGGATCGAGGTGCTGCGCGACGGTGCCGCAGCCCAATATGGCTCGGACGCGATCGCGGGCGTCGTCAACATCGTGCTGCGTTCGAGCGATACGGGCGGAGATGTCGCGGCGCAGTTCGGCCAATACAGCAACGCGGCAAGCCGGATCAGCCAGAATTACCAGGGCTGGATCGGTTTCGGCTTGCCCTCCGAGGGTTATCTCACACTTTCGTTCAGCGCCGAGAATTCGGTTCATCCCAAATCCGGCCTGCCCGATACCCGCCAGCAATATTTCGCGGGCGACCCGCGCGAGGCGACGTATGACCGCGAGGGGCATCTCTGGGGATATCCCCCTTCGATGAAGGCCTATAACGCGCTCGCCAATGCCGGTCTGACCCTGGCCGACGGGCTGGACCTCTACGCGTTCGGCAGTTTCGCCAACATCTACAAGGTCGCGGCGGTGAACCATGTCACCGCGCGCGACGACGCGAATGTCCGCGCGCTGTTTCCGGACGGGATCAACCCGTTCAGCCGGGTTCGTTCCAAGGCCGCGACCGGGGCGATCGGCCTCAAATATGCCGATGACAGCCTCGGCGCCCTCGATCTGGGCGTCAACTACGGCCGCTACTGGCAGAAGACGCGCCAGTCGCCGCACGTCAATGCCAGCTTCGGCGCCAACAGCCCGATCGGCTATGTCACAGGCCGCAATCGCAACGAACTGCTCAACTTCAGCCTGGATTGGGTGAAGGATGTCGACGTCGGCTTTCTCCGCGAACCGCTGAACCTTTCAGGCGGCATCGCCTATCGTCGGGAACGCTACGAGAATATCGCCGGCGAACCCGCATCCTATGCCAATGGCGGCGTACTCATCGTCGACGGCCCCAATGCCGGCAAGCCGGCGCCGACCCCCGCCGGCACCACGCCCGACGATGCCGGCGTGTACCGGCGCAACGTCAAGAGCGTCTATATCGGCATCGAGAACCAGCTCAGCAGCGCATTCCAGATCGGCCTGGCGGGCCGGCTGGAGGATTATTCGGATTTCGGATCGACCGCAAACGGGCGCATCTCCGCCCGCTACGATTTCTCGCCCGCCGTCGCGATCCGCGCGACCGCCAGCACAGGCTATCGCGCGCCTTCGCTCGGGCAGATCGGCTATGCGACCACAGCGTCGAGCATCGTCGCCGGTACCTCCGACATCGTGAAGAACCGCAGTTTCGCCGTGGACTCGCCGGTCGCACGGCTGCTCGGCGCGCAGGACCTGAAACCGGAAAAATCGCGAAACCTGTCCGCCGGCATCGTGTTGCGGCCGATCCCGGACGCGTCGCTGAGCGTCGACCTCTATCAGATCAAGGTACGCGACAAGGTCGCATTGTCGCAGGATTTCCAGGGCCCGGCGGTGCGTACGCTGCTTGCCGCCAATGGTTATCCCGACATCATCGTCGCGCGTTTCTTCACCAACGCGCTCGATACGCGGACGCGCGGGATCGATGTGGTCGGCCAATATACGCTGCACCTGGAAAGGGCAGGCAAGCTGGACTTCAACCTGGGTTATTCCCGCAACCGCACGCGCGTGACCGACATCAACAGCGACGCATTGTCGGGCGGGGGCACGCTGGTCGTCGGCAACCAGGCGATCTGGATGCTGGAGGAAGCGCCGCCGCGCGACAAGCTGGTCGGCGGTATCGCCTATACGCGCGAAGGGCTGACAGCGGCGATCACCGAGAAGCGTTACGGCAAATATGCGGAGTCGCTGAGCGCGATCGTGCCGACACTGCAGACCTTCGGCGTGCAATGGATCACCGATGTCGATGTGAGCTACCGCTTCGCGAACGGGCTCAACATCGGCATCGGATCCAAGAACCTGTTCGGCAGCAAGCCCGACAAGCAATGGGCGTCGAACAGTCGCCTGTTCCAGACCATCTATTCCAACCTCGCCCCGGAGGGGTTCGACGGCGCCTATTATTACGCGCGTGTCGGCTTCTCCTTCTGAAGGGATCACGGCGATGAGCGAGACCCGCCTCTGGTATACGCGTTGCCCGGTGCCCACCGCATTCGGCCTCGCGCTCCAGCGCAACCTGATCGAGGACGAATTCGGCGGAGATCCCGGCCTGGCGATCGGCGCATTGCAGGATTCGCCCGATCGCGCAGTGCGCCAGTCCCACTATACGCATAGCCAGCCGCGCAGCTTTCGCCATGGCGGCAATTATCCCGCGATCTGGGCGCAGGCCCATGGTGCGGACACGCGAGTCATCGGCCTGTCCGCCATCGCCACGCGCCAGACAATCCTAGTGCTTCCGGATTCGCCGCTCCGCGCGGCGACCGATCTGCACGGCAAGCGCATCCTGTTGCTCCGCCGCCCGCACGAGCCCGTCGATTTCCATTATCTGACCGGTTTGCGTACCGTCGAAAAGGCGCTCGCGTTCGCCGGCCTCAATCGCCACGACGTCACCATCGTCGAACATCATATCGGCACCGCCTATGTCGACGACCGCCCCGCCCAGCACAGTTCCGGCCGCTCCGCGGAACCACCGCTTCGCAAGGAAGCGATCGCACCCTGGCCGGCCAATCTCTATCCGCTGGTCCGCGGAGAGGTCGATGCCGTTGTCGCCGCCCTCACCCAATCAGTCGAACTGGAATATCTTGCGGGGTTGCGACCGATCTTCGACCAAAAGAGGCTGCCGCTCGATGTCCAGGGCCATAACAGCCGCCCGCTGACCTTCGCGGTCAAGGCAGACCTGATCCGCGAGCGGCCCGATCTCGTGCGCCGCGTGCTCGCCCGGGCACTGGAAGCCGAAACCTTTATCCGCGACCAGCCCGACCAGGCATTACGGCTGTTCGCACGCGAACTGGCCATCTCCGAACGTGTCGCCATACACAGCTATGGTGAAACGCTGGTCGACGATCTTCGCATCGATTTCCGCGATGACCGCGTGGCGGCGTTGCGCGACGAAGTAGATTTCCTGTTCCGTGCGGGCGCCATTCCCGAACGGATCGACGTCGATGCCTGGCTCGATCCGAGCTTTCTGGACGCGTTGCGCGGTACCGTCCCCGCAAGCACGGCCAAGGCCGTGTCGGCATGACCGGGGCCAGCGCCGGAGCGCCGACGCGCGGTTATCAGGCGGCGACGTTCAGCCTGTTCTCGACGATCGCGGTCATCAATCTGTTCGACATGATCCTGCCCGGCGCGCTGATCAATCCGATCATAGCCGACTGGAACATCACCGACACCGACGCGGCGCGGATCATGACGGCGTTCACCATCGCCTATCTCATCGGCGCGCCCATTCACGGCTATCTGGGCGATCGTTATCCCCGCAAACCGATCATCCTGGCCGGCCTGGTGTTGTGGAGCTTCGCCTCGATCGGCAGCGGCTATGCGACCGGCCTCGTCTCGCTGCTCATATGGCGCGCACTTGTCGGCTTCGGCGAAGGCACCTTCCGTGCGCACCAGAATAGCTGGCTGGCCGACACCTTCCGCCCGGATCAGCGCGGCACGGTCTTCTCGATCTTCTCCGGCCTGGGATCGATCGCCTTCGCGCTGGCATTCATTCTCGGCAGCGCGCTGGCCGAACGCTATGGCTGGCGGAGCGCCTTCATCATCTCCGGCATCCCCGGACTGATCACGGCATTTCTCCTGCTGCGCCTGCGCGAACCGGCGCGCGGCGCGCTCGATACACCGGGCCAGATGATCGACAAGCCCGGTATGGCGCAGGTCCGCGCGCTGATCCTCTCCTATCCCTTCATTCTCTACGCGCTCGGATCGGCGACACTCCAGTTCGCGTTCAGCAACGCCAATTTCTGGGGATCGGTCCATCTCCATCGCGAATTCGGCATCTCCAACCGGGAAGCCGCGCAATTCTGGGGATGGGCCTATCTGTTCCTTGGTTTTGGCGGCGCCGCCCTGTTCGGCATCCTCGCGACCCGGTTGATCCGCCGCATTGGCAATCCGGCTTGGTATGCGCTGTTCGGCGTCATCGCCACCGGCGCCGGCGCGGTCGCCATGGCAATGGCGCTGCAGAGCCCCACGATCGGCGCGGTCAAATTCTGGTTCGCGATCGAAGTGCTCGTCTCCACCGCATTCTTCGGATCGCAGGCGCTGCTTCTGCTCGAAATCGTGCCGATCCAGTTGCGCGGCACCGCAGCCGCACTCGCCTTCGCCTTTTCGCTCATCGCCGCGAACGTGCTGAAGTCCGAAGTGGTCGGGCGGATTTCCGATACGCATGGGCTGGCCACCGCGCTCTGGCTGATCCCTGTCGCGTTCACGCTCTCCGCATTGGCCTGGGGCATGCTCGCGCTGCGGATGAACCGCACGCGCACCACGGACCCCGGCACCATGCGGGTCGCCACCCGATAATCTCCACTCGCCGACAAGGAAATTCCATGTCCAACCCGCTTCGCATCCTCTGGTACATCAACGCCAATGACGGCCGCTATCCGTGGAAATCGCCGGACCCGCGCGGCGAAGGCCGCTATGCGCCGGATTCGCATCGGCTGCGACGCCTGGCGAGCACACTCGATCGGCTGGGCTATTATGGCGCGCTGCTGACGGGTACGCCGTGGATCACGGCGACCTCGCTCATTCCCTTTTCGGAACGGCTGCGCTTCCTGATCCCCGTCTACCCCAACGTCATCCCGCCGCTGCTGCTGGCCGAACAGGCCCGCGCGTTCGACTGGTTTTCGGGCGGGCGGCTGCTGTTCAACCAAGTGAACGGGACAGACAGTGTCCTGGTGCAATATGACGTCAATCTCGACAAGGAGGAACGCTATCGCGCGAGCGCCGAATATTGGACCTTGTTCAAACGGCTTTATGCCGGCGACCTTTCGCCGCATCACGGCAAGCATGTCAATTTCCCTGGCATCACCGAAGGCTGGGCAGAGCGCCCGCTCGGGCCGATCCAGTCACCGCACACCCCGGTCTGGGGATCGGGCGGCGTTTCGGCCGGTATCGATCACGCCGGCGAGGTGCTCGATACCTACCTCACCTATCTCCATCATCCCGACAAGCTGAAGCCGCAGATCGACGCGGTGCGAGCATCCGCTGCCCGGCACGGGCGCCAGGTCGGCATCGGCGTGCTGGCGGGAGTGATCGTCCGCGAGACCGAAGAGGAAGCATGGGCCCATGCCCAATGGCTGCTCGACCGGACGGGCGTGGATTCGATCGTCCGGACGATCGAGGGGCGGCGGCGCGGCCGCGAAAATCTGGAAGGCGGCCTCGAAAGCTTGAGCAGCGACGATCCGCAGATTCAGGCGCGCATCGACGCACTGCGCGCCGGCCGCCTGCCTCGGCGCGAGGATCTGGAGATCTACCCCAATCTCTGGTCGGGCGTGATCAACTGGGCCACGCTGGATGTGGAGGGCAGGCAAGGCCGTGGCACCTATATCGTCGGCAATCCCAAACAGGTCGCGGACCGCATCCACGAACTGCAGGATCGACTGGGCATCGATAATTTCATCCTGTGCGGCTATCCGCTGATCGGGGAGGCGGAGATCACCGCCGAACTGCTGTTCCCGCATCTCAAGCTCGACACCAGCGCGCCCGTGCTCACCGATTATTCGGAAAGCGCGCCGACGCGCTCCACCCGGCCTGTCGTCGCGACCGCCGCGACACGCGATCCGGTTCCGGCCTGAGCGAACGCCATGTCACTCGTTCATGACCGCGCGGCCGCCATCGCCGAGACGGCGGATCGCATCAAGGCGATCGGCCTCGACCCCTTCGACAATCCACCCGAACGGATCGCCGAGGCGGCGGCCGCGCTCGCCGCGCTCGCCGCGCGGGCAGAGCTGTTTCCGCCACGCCATTATCCTTCCAAAACGCCCGGAGAGAGCGGCTTCAGCAGCTTCTACCGGCTGACCGAGGATGATGACTATCGCAACGCGATCTATGTATCCGTCTGTCCCGGCCGCTTCCTCAACAACCATCCGCACAAGCATCTCCACTGGACGCTGATCGCGGGCGTCGCAGGGGTCGAGCATAATGTGATCTTCGAACGCGAAGACGATGGCTCGGTGCCATTGCGGGGACGGCTGCGCCGGACCGGCGCGGTCGCGATCGGCGCGGGCGAGGTCCATCACCTTCGCCCGGACGAATATCATACGGTCGCGTATGACGGCACCGAAACCGCGATCAACATCCACGCCTATGGGCTTGGTCTGGACCATCCCGAAGCGAGCAGACGTCCCGGCTTCCTGTCGCCGGAAAGCGAGATCTACGCGCTCGGACGCCCCGGCCCGCACCGCCCCTGGGGAGTCCAGTCGCTGTCGACGGCCGACATCGCGGAGGCGCTGAACGACGGAAGGCCGATCGCCAGGCTGGCGATCGAACTCGACGATCCCCGCTCCGACGATTTCGACCTGATCGTCACCGATCGTGAGGCCGCCCGCCCGCCCGCCGGCTTCGCTCCGACGTCTCCGATCCTGCTGGTCGGCGAAGAAGCCGCGACGGAGCGTGCCGCCGAATTACTCGCGCGCCAGGGGCATCCGCATCTTGTGCGCGCACCGCACGACGTTTTCCGCGCTGCTTTCCGAGCCGCGCCAGAGGGAGAAGACCATGTCCATCGTTCATGACCGCGCGGCCGCCGTTGCGGCCACCGTCTCGCGCATCCGCGCCATCGGCCTGTCGCCCGATCCCGCGCTCAACACCCCGGACAAGGTGGCGGACGCATCGGACGCGCTGCGCACGCTCGCAGCCCGCGCCGATCTGTTTCCAGTCGCGCATTTTCCGCTGAAGCTCGGCGGCATCAGCGGCTTCTATCGCCTCACCGAGGACGATGATTTCCGCAATGCGCTCTACATCTCGGTGAGCCCCGCCAAATTCTTCAATGCGCGCCCGCATGCGCATGCCCATTGGGCACTGATCGCGGGCGTGGCCGGCACCGAACACAATGTGATCTACGAACGTGCCGATGACGGCTCGGAGCCCGGCACAGGGCGGTTGCGCAAGACGCGCGAGGTACCTGTCCGGGCCGGCGACGTGCTCTACATGCCTCGCCCCGAATATCACACGGTGGAATATGACGGCAGCGAAACCGCAATCAATCTGCATTTCTACGGGTTGGGGCTCGACAGCCCGGAAGGATTGAGGGCGCCATCCTTCCGCGCCGCCGACAGCGACCGCTACGACATCGATTCCCGCCCCCATGCCTATTGGGGCGTGCCCAGGCTGGCCAACGACGAGATCGCGGCAGCGCGCGCTACCGCGCCCGGCCTTGCCGTGATCGCGGTCGGCGCGGCGCTGCCCGGTCATCCGGATATCGCCGTCATCGCAGATCCGGAAACGCCCACGATCACATCGGATATAGCGGCCGATGTGCCGATCCTGCTCGTCGGTTCGGAGACCGCTACGGAGATCGCCGCGGAACGGCTGTCGCGCCAAGGGCGAACGACGGTGCTGCGCACCGAAGCGGCGGAGGCCATCGCCGCGCTTTAGGATCCAGTCAGCTCAGCGCGGTTCGCCGAAACTGCGCGATATCTCCCCCTCACGTGTCCGACGGTCATCGACCAGATGGCCCAGCGCGCGCAGTGCGGGCGCGTCGCTGACCGAATAGAGCACCGAATCCGAACCGCCATTGGCGTGGTGGAACCAGTTCCAGCCCGGCACGACGATCACGTCGTTGCGCTGCCAGCGTAGCGCGATGCCATCCGCGATCGTCGTGCCGCCCCCCTCCAGGCAGACGAAGATCCGCGCGGCGGTGCTGCGCTGTTCCAGCGTGCGTTCGTTGGCGCGCAGCATCTGCATATGGACGCCCAGGGTGCGCAACACGCTGCCGCCGGTTTCGGGGCTGTAATATTCGACGATGATGCCGTCGTGCGGCGATCCTTCGTCATCGCGCAGCCGATCGAGCAAGGCGCGGGTCGGTTCGTATTTGTAGAGGAATTGCGGCGATCCGCTGCCGCGCGCGACGCGGTGTGAAACCCAGTCGGGCCGGACGCCGCCGACGCCATAGGCGTTGGCCGACCAGTCGACGCGCGGCTTCACCGTCTGGTATTTCTTGGCGACGCGTTCGCCGTTCACGATCTCCGCATAGTCGTTGAAGAAGAAATTGGTGCCCATGGTGCGGGTGAACGGCAGGTCGAGCGTGTCGAACCACATGACCGGGCCACTGCCTTCATTGCCGGTTTCGTGCCATGCGCCACTGGGATTGGTGACGACGTCGCCGCGCTCCAGCCGGCTCTTGTCGCCCTCCACCGTCGTGTAGGCGCCATCCCCTTCCAGCATCACCCGCGTCGCCGCACCGACATGGCGGTGCACCGGCGAAAGCTCGCCCGCCGGGATCACCTGCACGCCCCCGAACAGCCGCCGGGTGATCGTGCCGCTACCCGGCAGACCGGGATTGGAGAACATCAGGTTGCGGCGATCGGCCTCCTCGATCGGGATCACCTCGGTCGCGGCGAAGCCCAGCGGCGAGAAATCGGCATAGCGCCAGATGCCCGGCCGTTCGGGATTTTCGGGCTCGAACGATTCATACTCGTGCTTGAGCTTCCAGAAACCGACAATGTCCTGCCGCTCGAGCGCGTCGCTCAATGTTTCGCGGTCGGTGACCTCGCTGATGGGATTGGTCGACATGTCGGTCTCCTGTGCGTTCGATGTGCGGATGGTTCAGCCGGCGGCCGGCGCCGGATCGGCGGCGCGCCTGGGTGCGATCAGCAGCCCGATCAGGCTGAGCGCACCACAGGCCGAGAGATAGAGACCGACGGGCATCAGCCCGCCGCTCTCCGCCATGCTTTGCGCGGCATAGGGCGCCAGCGCGCCGCCCAGGATCGCCCCCAGATTGAAGGCCATCGACGCGCCGGTATAGCGCACGCGGGCCGGGAACAGACCGGGCAGCCACGCGCCGAGCGGGCCATAAGCCAGCCCCATGCAAAGCAACGCGATCGAAAGATGCAGGAAGGTCAGTCCGATCGAGCCGCTTTCGATCAGCGGCGCCATCAGTGGCCCAGCCAGCGCCAGCGTGCCGATACAGCCGGTGATGAGCACGGTCCGCGGCGAGAACCGATCGGAGAGCATGCCCGACAGCACGATGCCGACCGCCAGGAACAGCGTGGCGCCGATCTGCGCGAACAGGAATTCGTTGCGGCCGTAATCGAGCGCGGTGGTGCCATATCCCAGCAGGAAAGCGGTCGCCATGTAGAAGATCGCGAAACAGGCGATCCCGCCCAGCGTGCCGCACAGTGTGGGGAACAGGTGATGGCGGATCACCGTCGCGATCGGCACCGCTTCGGGCGGCGCTTCCTTGAGCGCGGCGGCGAAGGCGGGCGTCTCGGTCAGTTTCAGCCGCACCCACAGGCCGATCGCGACGAGCAATGCGCTGCCCAGGAACGGGATGCGCCAGCCCCAGTCGTGCATCTGCTCGCTGGTCAGGCCAAGCCCCAGCAGCAGGAACATGCCGTTGGCGGCGATGAAGCCGATCGGCGCGCCGAGCTGTGGCACCATGCCGAAACGGCCGCGCCAGCCCGGCGGCGCATTCTCGACCGCGAGCAGCGCCGCCCCGCCCCATTCGCCGCCGAGCCCAAGCCCCTGCCCCATGCGCAACAGGCACAGCAGCAATGCGGCGACCCAGCCGATATCGTCATGCGTGGGGAGAAAGGCGATCAGCACGGTCGATCCGCCCATCAGCAGCAGCGAGGCGACCAATGTCGACTTGCGGCCGACCCGGTCGCCGAAATGGCCGAACAGGATCGCCCCCACCGGCCGCGCGACAAAGGCCAGGCCGAAGCTGGCATAGGCCGCGAGCAACTGCGCGGACGGCGACGAGGACGGGAAGAACAGTGGGCCGAAGAACAGGCTGGCCGCCACCGCATAGATGAAGAAGTCATAGAATTCGACGGCGGTGCCGACCAGGCTAGCCAGCAGGACGCGGCGTTGCTCCGGCGCGGACGGTGCCAGTTGATTCCGCATCTTCCTGCCCCCTGTCCTTATTGAATCGCGTTGCTGAGCCTTCCGAGCCCGTCGATCTCGATCGTCACCTGATCCCCGCGCGCCAGATAGCGCGGCGGATCGAAGCCGATGCCGACGCCCGCGGGCGTGCCCGTCGCGATCACGTCGCCGGGCTGAAGCGTGATCCCGGCGGAGATCGCCTCGATCAGCGTCGGGATGTCGAAGATCAGATCCGCCGTGTTGGCGTCCTGACGCAATTCGCCGTTCACCCAGCAGCGCACGCCCAATGTTTCGGGCGACACGTCGTCCGCCGTCACCAGCCACGGCCCCATCGGGCAGAATGTGTCGAGCGACTTGCCGATCAGCCATTGCTTGTGATGCGCCTGCAGATCACGCGCCGTCACGTCGTTGACGATCATATAGCCGAAGACATGGTCATAGGCGTCGGCGCGATCGATGCCGCGCCCGCCCTTGCCGATCACAACCGCCAGTTCGGCCTCGTAATCCAGCTTGTCGCTGACGCCGGTGGGGTAACGGATCGGTTCGCCGCTCGCGATCACGCATTCGGGCACCTTGGAAAAGACGATCGGCGCGGTCGGGATCGCCTCGCTCGCATCCCTGGCCGAACTGTCGAAGCCGCTTCTCGTGAATTCCTGCGCATGGGCATGATAATTCTTGCCCACGCAGAAGATGTTGCGCGGCGGGCGTGGAATGGGCGCGAGCAGCTCGACCGAGGACAGCGCGACCCCCTCGCCCGCAAGCGCCGGCCGTTCGCCCGAACGGATCAGCGAGATCATGTCGCTCTCCAGCGGGAAGACCCGCCCCGCCTGTTCGTCGACGACTGCGGCGACCGCACTGCCGCCCCGCCTGATCGTTGCCAGCTTCAATTCATTCTCCCGATCCGAATGGACGCCCGCGACCAGCGCATGGCGAGGAGACTGCCGTACGCGACCGCATCGGCATGACGAAGCTGCAGGGGCTGCACCGCGCTGCCATCATCCATCCTCCCCACCCGTCTAGGCGGGCCGGTTTTGATCAAGCATGGAGCGTGCCAAGCCCGGGGTGCGATGGGGAGCGCGCATCGGCCGTCTTTTCGGCGCGGCGCGGCTGTCACCTTTATGATCCAGGTGACAATGCCCTTGTCACAGGTGACATCCTTCTGCCGCCCCGGAAACGGCCCACTTCTTTCGCCTCTCCGTGCCGCCGGGTCTTGGCACGGTCCGTGCATCGCATCGACCGGCACCCGCAAGACCGGGGCCATCGGGGGAGAGGAGACGCGACCGGCAGGTCGCGACGTAACGCCCTCCTTCGCCACGCCATCGGGCCGCTCGCTCGGCCGATGCCATGGAGGGGAGAGGGATGAGGTTGCGGACGGCAGGACTCTTCATCGCGCTGGCGGCGCTTCCGGTACAATCGGCGATAGCCCAATCCGGCAAGACGCCCGCCGTCGGCCCACCCACCGTCGACAAGGTGATGGCGCACAATGATCGCGCACGATCGGGCTGGAATTCGCAGGAACGCGTGCTGACGCCCACCAATGTCGCAGGCGGCGATTTCGGTGCGCTCTGGTCGTCGCCGCAGCTCGACAGCTTCAACGGCCTGCCGCCACGCATGTTCTCGGCCCCGCTCTATATCCATGCGCTGCGCCTCACCGGCGGCCAGTATCGTGGCAAGACCGTTCCGGCGGCGATCGTAAGCACCACGACGGGTTACGCCTATGCGATCAGCACCGCCGCCTCGGGCGCGATCCAGCCGGGCACGATCCTTTGGAAGGCCCGGCTGACCGAGGCGCCCTGCAACAAGGGCGCGATGGGCAATTACGGCACCGGCATCATCGATCCCCGGACGAATCGCCTGTACGTGACGAGCTGCAGCAATCCGAGCGGCGAGCAGGGCAAGAACATGTGGAGCGCGCATGCGCTCGACATCCGCACCGGACAGCAGCTCGCCGGCTGGCCGGTGGCGCTCAGCCAGGCGCTGATCGATCAGCCCTCGCTCAACCGCAACGGCAACCGCACCTGGAAGATGGGCCAGCCCTATCGCTATGTGCAGCGCGGGGCGCTCAATCTCAGCTCCGACGGATCGCGCCTCTATCTCGCCTTCGGCGCCGATGCGGTCGGCTGGATGCTGGTGCTCGATACCAACGCCCGCAAGGTCGCCTCCGCCTTTTCGGCGACGCCAGACGATGTGCAGGATGGCGGCGGCATGTGGGCGCAGGGCGGCCCCGCGCTCGACGATCAGGGGCGGCTCTACGTCACCACCGGATCGAACCTGTACGACGGCATCAAGCTCGGTTTCGAAAGCATGCATGCCGACAAGGAGAATAGCTGGTCGCATTCGATCCTCCAGTTCGAGGACGACCGCGCCGCCGGGCTGAAACTGACCGGCACCTATACCCCCTATAATTACTGCCAGGCGGGCAAGGCCGATATCGATATCGGCAGCAGCCCGGTGATCGTGCTCGACCTGCCGGGTGGCACGTCCGCCACGCCCCGGCTGCTGACGCTGGGCGGCGGCAAGCAGGGCAATATCTATCTGCTTGATCGCGACCACATGCCTGGCGGCCTCACCAAGCGGCAGCCCTGCTCGCTTGATCCGGCGACCGACCTGTCGCTGCTCGCGCCCGACATCCAGCCCGAATGGAAGCGGCGCGGACCGATCAATCTCTTCAAGCCGTTTTCCGACGAATATGGCGCTTACGACCAGGCCAAGAGCCGCACATCGGCCTCATGGTATCGCGACGATGCGGGCGCGACCTGGATCTATGTGTCCGGCGCCAGCAAGAAGGGCGAATTCTTCAACACCAGCACGCCCCCCGGCCTCGCCAAGGTGAAGGTGATCGCGAGCCCAGATGCGCCGGCCTATCTGAAGGTCGACACGCTGGAGATGACGCTGACCTTCCACAATCCCGGATCGCCGGTGATCAGCAGCAATGGCGGGCGCGACGCCATCGTCTGGATGGTCGACCAGAATGCCGCGCGCACCGTCAGCCTCTATGCGACCAAGCCGCCCAGGCCGATCCTCTACGCCTTCGACGCGGCCAGCCTGAAGCCGATCTGGAAAAGCACGGAGGGCGAACTGTTCCCCACCGGCAATTACGGTGAACCGACGGTGGTGAACGGACTGGTGCTGGTGGGAACCGATCGGCTCCAGGCCTATGGCCTCAAAACGAAATGAGGCGCCGCCGCACGCCATGGCCGATTGCCGCGACCCTGCTGGCCGCCGTCATCGTCATGCCGCTCCATGCGAAGCCGCCCGGCGGCTTCACCCCGTTGTTCGACGGCAAGACGCTGAAGGGCTGGCGCGGCGATCCGGCGCTCTGGTCGGTCCGCGACGGTACGATCACCGGGGGATCGGATCAGACGATCAGCAAGATGTCGTTCCTGATCCATGACGGCGACTATGCCGATTTCGAACTGCATTTCCGCTACCGCTTCCCCAAGGACGGCAATTCGGGCTTCCAGTTCCGCAGCGCGACCAGCGATCAGGGTCCCTATATGGTCGCGGGGTACCAGGCCAATGTCGTGCCGCCCGATCAGCTCGTCCGCTACGGCATGCTCTACGACAATCTCGGCCGCAACGAGATCGCCTTGCTCAGCGAAAGGGTCGAGATCGGCAGTGCACAGGGCAAGGTGACGCGCACGATCAAGGCCTCGGTCAATCCGGTCAAGACAGTGCTCGCCGCCTACCGCCCCTATCCCGCCTGGAACGACTATGTCGTCATCGCGCATGGCGACCGCATCGCCCACGCGATCAATGGCCAGCTCGTGCTCGATGCGGTCGACACCGATCCGGCGCGCGCCACGCACGGCCTGTTCGCGCTGCAGATCGATTTCGGCAAGCCGATGTGGGTGCAGTTCAAGGATATCGCGGTGAAGCGGCTCAAGGCGGCGCCCCGGATCGAAGGCCGCTTCGCCTCAATGCCCGGCGCGCCCGAAACGACGCCCGAAATTCCCAGAAGACCGCCCAAGCCACCGCAATGAAGCGGTGCGTGACAAGATACTGATAATGGAGAGAGACATGACCGGCACCAGGCACGGATATTTGAAACTTGCCGGGCTAACCGCGCTCGCACTGACTACGCTCGCGCCGCTTCAGGCGCAGAAAGCGCCGGCCGCCAAATCCGCCGCGATACCCGCCGGCTTCACCCCCCTGTTCGACGGCAGGACGCTGAAGGGCTGGCGCGGCGATCCCGCGCTCTGGTCGGTGCGCGACGGTGCGATCACCGGCGGATCGGATCAGCCGATCGCCGCCAATACCTTCCTGATCTTCGACAAGCCCTATGCCAATTTCGAGATCCGCTTCAAATATCGCTGGCTTTCGCCGGAGGGCAATTCGGGGCTCCAGTTCCGCAGCGGCCAGATGGAGGGCAATCATGTCCTGACCGGCCTGCAAACCAATGTCACGCCAACCAATGTGCCGCCCGAACGCTTCGGCATGCTCTACAACGAAACCGGCGACCGGCAGGAAATGGCGCTGCTCGGCCAGCAGGCGGTGATCACGCGACGCAGTGCCAATGGCGCGGGCACCGGGCGTGTCGTGCGGACGGTGACGGGCATGGTCAACGATCGCGCCGCCATCATCGGTTCGATCCGCCCCAATCCCGAATGGAACGAGGTCGTGCTGATCGCCTATGACAACCGCATGCTCTCCGCGATCAACGGGCTGCTCGCCTATGACGCGCTCGACAATGATCCCGTCGGCAAGCGCGACGGGCTGTTCGGCATCCAACTCCACAAGGGGCCGTCGATGTGGATCCAGTATAAAGACATCGTGATCAAGCCGCTGACGGCGATGCCGAAGGTCGAAGGGCGCTTCAGATCGACTCCGTCCGCAGCCCCCGCCCCGCTCAAGACCTACAAGGATTCGACGCGCGCCGCGCTGGCAGACGTCGCGCTGCCGGAATGAAGGGAGAGCTTGGATGATCACCACGCCATACAGGATCCTGATGGGTGGCGCCGCGCTCGCGACCGTCGCATGCCTCGCCGCCTCGCCGATCGAAGCCCAGCGCGCGCCGGCGGAACGTGTCGCGCCGGTGCCCAAGGGCTTCGTCTCGCTGTTCGACGGCCGCACGCTCAATGGCTGGCGCGGCGATCCCGCGGTCTGGTCGGTGCGCGACGGCGCGATCACGTCGAGTTCGGACAAGGGGCTGTCGCACAACACCTTCCTGATCCTGAACCGGCCCTATGCCAATTTCGAGATCCGGCTGAAATATCGCTTCGTCACGCGCGTCGGCAATTCGGGGCTCCAGTTCCGCAGCGGCCAGGTGGAGGGCAATCATGTGCTCGCCGGCATGCAATCGAACATCACGCCCGCGAATTTCAGCGCATGCGGCCTCCCCTCCTGCGGCGAGGAACGCTTCGGCATGCTCTACGAGGAGCTCAACCGGCTCGAGATGGTGCTGCTCGGCGAACGCGCCGTGATCACGCGGCGCCAGGCGACGACCGGCGGCCAGGGCGCGATCGTCCGCACCGTGCTGGGCACCACCAACCCGCGTGAGGCGATCATCGCGTCGATCAAGCCCTATCCCCAATGGAACGAGGATGTGCTGATCGTCCACGGCAATCGCATCGTCCATGTCATCAACGGGCTGGTCGCCTTCGACGCCACCGACAATGATCCGCTGGGCGCGAAGGACGGGCTGATCGGGCTCCAGGCCCATGCCGGCCCGCCGAGCACCGCACAGTTCAAGGATCTCGTGATCAGGCCGCTCACCAGCTTTCCGGATATCAGCCGGCGGTTCGTGACGAAGCCGGGGCCGGCACCCGAGCCGGTGCGCACGCAGCTCAATATCAAGCTGGAGAAAGCGGCGTCCAACTGAACAATTGATCCAATTACCGTTCGGGCTGAGCCTGTCGAAGCCCCCGTCCTGTTCCTTCGAAGTTGAAGAAGGACAAGGGCTTCGACAGGCTCAGCCCGAACGGGTCTGGATGATAGCGCGATCCTCCAACCCCCGCCCGCCGATCGACGCGCGGGGCATGAATACCCTCAATCCGGCATCGGCGTGTCGGGCAGATTGACCTTGGTCGAATCCTTGTAGGTCCGCCGCGGTTCCGGCGCCGGGCTCGGCCTGGTGATGAAGCGGCCGCTGATGTCGGGGAATGCCGTCAGCGGACGGATCACGATATCCTTGAACTGGACGGTGCTTGCCGGCCCCTTGTGGAGCTGCCAGCCGAGCAAGCCGTCCCTGGCGCCCATCGGATCCTTGTCGAGCGCGTCGAAGGCGAGATAGCCGTTCACCGCATGGACCATGCGATTGCCATGGACGATCAGCACATCCTCGTTCCACTGGCCCGCCGGCTTGACCGCCTTCAGGATCTCGTCGCGCGAATTCACCATGCCGGTGACGGTGCGGACGATGCGCCCCTGCCCGCCGCCCGCCGCCTGGACGCGCGTGACTTCGGCCTTCTGCCCCAGCAGCACCATTTCCTGGCGCTCGCCCAGTTCCTCGTAGAGCATCGCGAAGCGTTCGGGCGACTTGGTGATCGGCGTGACATTGGCCTGCATGCCGACCATGATGTGATTGCCGTCGAGCTGCGCGCTGCGGAACTGCAGCCCCGAATTGCCCGCCTCGGTCATGAAGCGGTATTTGAAGCGGATCTCGAAATTGGCATAGGGTTTGTCGAGGATCAGATAGGTGTTGTAGGGGATCGGCTGGTCCGAGGCACCGGTGATCGCGCCATCGCGGACCGACCAGTAAGCCGGATCGCCGCGCCAGCCCTTCAGCGTCTTGCCGTCGAACAACGATGTGAAGCCCGCCGGCACCGGCGCCTGCCCGCCCCCCGATTGGGCGCCCAGCGGCGCGGCGGCCGCGATCGCGAGCACGGCGAGCGCCGCGGATTTCAGGATCATTCTGCGATGCGGTCCGGTCATTCCATCCTCCCTTGGTGATTGGCGCGCCTCCGGGGCGCGGTGCGGTCTATCTGGCGCGCAGGCCGAACGCCTGGATGCGATCCGTGCCGACCAGCGCCATGCCGTTGACGATCGTCGGTTCGTTGTACTTGCCCGATGTGAAGAGCTCGCCGTCGCCGGTCTTCCACAGCAGTTTGAAGTTCAACGCGTCGAAGGCGTAGAGCACCGGCTTGGGCGCGCCGGCGCCATAGAGATTGGCGGTGCGCGGCGCATTGTTGTCGAGCACCCAGACGACCGCGTCGCGGCCGCCATTGCTGCTGACGACGGGGTTTCCGGGATTCTTGAAGGTCTGGCTTTCCTCCATGCCGTCCACGCGCAGGAAGGCCGGCTTGCCCGGGCTGGTGATCACCTTCACCCGCGCCAGCCCCGGCGGCGCATCGGTCGTCAGATTCTCGCCGATCTTCTTGCTGCCGCTGACGAAGACGTAGCTGCTGCCGCGCGCATCGCGGAAATAGGCGGCGGTGCTGCGGCTCTTGGCCTGATCGAACGCGCCGAGATCGTCGGAGAAGGGCTTGAACAGGTTGATCGGGCCGGGCTTGCCGAATTCGGGCTGCGGCTCGGGCGCGAGCAGCGACTTGTCCTGCGAGGGATCGTCGGTGCAGGGCTGGCGCTTGACGAGCCCGCCGGGCATGTGATCGCGATCGAGCAGATAGATATTGCCCTGCTTGCCGCCGCCCAGCGACAGCAGGCTGGTCGTGCTGGAACTGCCCTTGGGCAGATCGAACGCGATGACGCCGCTGCTGCCGATATCGATGTCGGTCTTCGATGCCTGGCAGTAATTATAGGGGGTATAGGTGCCGGTGAGCGTCAGCCCCTTCGAGCGATCGTCGACGAACTGCATGATCGTCTGGCCCCATGCATTGTCGCATTCGGGGCAGACGCCGGACAGGCCATAGAGCCGGCCGGGAATGAGGTTGGCGCCGGTCGAGACGTGAATGCGGCCCTGGCGATCGATCGCCGGCCCGCCCGAGGCCCACATGCCGCCCTGTTCCTGCTGGTTGGTCTGGATCGAGGTGAAGGCGGTCGCGACCTTGGCGGCAGCGGTATCGACGACGACCAGCCAGCCCACGCCATCGGGGCCGAAGGTCAGATACAGCCGCTCGCCATCGGCGCTGAGATTGAGCCCGCCGCGCTGCGTGTAGCAGGGTGTGCGGCAGACGGCGCGCTTGCCGTCGGACGAGAAGCTCTTCTTGTCGTCGGTCTCGGCCACCCATTTGGTGCTGCCGTTGCGGTTTAGCCCCGGCCGGTTCATCGTCGCCGCATCGAAATCGATGGGCCAGCCCGACATTTCCTCGCCGCTGCGGATATCGAGCGCATGGACCTGCCATTGCGGATCGCTGCAGCTCGTCACGTAGAGCCGGTTGGTCTTGGGATCGATCACCGGCGTCGCGAGATTGGCGAGCGTCCCCTTGCCGCATGGCGCCTCGGTGAGGCGCTTGCGCCACAGGATCGTGCCCGCCGGAACCCCGCCCGACGCCGCCGCGCTGATCGCATAGGCATAGCCGGTGGTGGTGACCGCGAACACGGTCTGGAACGTCTTGCCGGCATGGTCGCCGCCGGTCATGCGGACCGCGTTCATATAAAGCGGTGCCGCGAACAGGCGTGGCGGCGTCCCGTTGAAACCATCGAGCTGCGGCGACGACCAGAGTGCCCCGAAGCCGCCGCCCGAAACCGCCTTGGGCGTCAGCTTCTTCTCATTGGGATTCCAGCCGCTGCGCTGGCGATCATTGTGATTGGTCAGCTTGTCGAACGGCGACGTTCGCGTAACCTGCGCCGATCCCGCGGTCGATACCGCCGACAGGACGACAAACATCAGCGCGGTCTTCAGCTTCATCCGGCATTCTCCCCTGCGGCATGGCGCGTCGCCCGTCTGCGCGGGGCGGATTCACGCCAATGCCCGTTTCAATGCATGGACTGTGCCAGTTTCGGGATCGGGAGGAAGCCCCGTTTCGTCGCGAAATCGTCGCGCCACCCCTGTCACCAAGTAACAGTGGAAACAGTCCGGGTAACAGTTCTCAGTCGACCGGTTCGGTCACGCCTTGCCGTGCGGCATCGAGTTTCGCGTAAAGCGTCTTGCGGCTGATCTTCAGAGAGGCGGCCGCAACGCTCTTGTTGCCGCCCGCCAGCGCGATCGCGCGGTGGATGTCCTCGATCGTCACGCGCCGCGACAACGCATTGTCCGAAGCATGGCCCGCCGACATGGCCGTACGACGGCCGCCATCGGGCTGGAAATAAGTGCCGCGCAACACCGGGCCGTCTTCCAGGATCGCCGCGCGAGAGATCACCTGGCGCAATTCGCGGATATTGCCCGGCCAGCTATGGCGCGCCATGTCCTCCTCGAAACGCTCGTCGATGGCGAGGCCGGACAGACCGAGTTCCGCGGCGGTCTTCTGCAGGAAATCGCTCGCCAGCACGGACAGATCGTCCAGCCGTTCGCGCAGCGGCGGGATGTTGAGCGTCACCGTGCTCAACCGATAATAAAGGTCGGACCGGAATTTGCCTTCCTCCACCAGTTCGGCGAGCGAGCGATTGGTCGCGGCGATCACGCGGACGTTCAGGGGAATGGGATTGTCGGCGCCCACGCGCACCACTTCGCGCTGCTGAAGCACGCGCAGCAGCGCCACCTGCGCCGCCGGGCTGAGATCGGCGATCTCGTCGAGCAGCAGCGTGCCGCGATTGGCCAGCTCGAACTTGCCGATCCGGCGCCGGTCTGCGCCGGTGAAGGCGCCGCGCTCATGGCCGAACAATTCGCTTTCGAGCAGGCCTGACGGAATCGCGCCGCAGTTGAGCGTGATAAAGGGCTGTTTCGAACGCGGGCTGAGTTCGTGGATCAGGCTGGCGGCCAGTTCCTTGCCCACACCGGTCTCGCCCTCGATCACCACATTGGCGTCGAAGCGTGCGACGCGCTCGATCGTGCGCACCAGATCGTGGAAGGCGGGCGACCGCCCCAGCATCTCGCGCCGTCCCGGTTCCTCGACATCGGGATCGACCAGCCGCAAGGTCTTGCACCGGCGCACGAAGTTCGACGTGATCGCCTGCACCGGCAGACGTTCGAAGACCGATCCGCCGGCGATGCCGTCCACCTTCACCTGGCGGAACAGGGTCGCGAAATCCTCGACATCGGTGAACGGCCCACCATAGACCAGGCACAAGGGTCGCGACGCCGCGCCATCGAGCGCAGCGATCATGCGATTGATATGAATGAGCGAATCCTGAAGCCGGTCACGCCGGTCGCCGATCGCGAATTGCAGTGGGGTCAGCCCGGCATTGATGATGAAAGCATCGACGCCCACCGCCGCGAAGCGACGGATATCCTCGACATTGAGCACGAAGGCGAAGGTCGCCATGCCCTGTTTGCGCGCAGCGGCGAGCAGTTCGACTTCGTTCGACAGGCCATAGCCTTCCTCCTCGAACGCCTCGCGGATCTTGCCGTCGATAAAGCCCACCGTCGGCCAGTTGGTGACCCCATGCACGCCCATGCGCCGGAGATGCGCGAGCCGCGCATCGACATCGATCGTCGGATCGCTCGCCATCACACCCGCCACCACCGGCAGCCCGCCGGCATTGGGCAGGATATGGCGCCTCAGCAATTCCTCGGTCTGTTCATTGGCGTTGCCATAGGCGAGCAGCGACGCCAGCGAACCATGGCCCAGGCTGCGATACAGTCCGGCATTCAGCGCGAAAAGCAGGTCGGCGCCGGCCTCCACCACATATTCGGCGATCTGCCCGGAGCCCGCCGACACGGCCAGCACCGGCGATCCGCTCTGCTTGGCGGTCCGCGCGAGATCGCGCACGAGACTGTGCATCGCCAGCCTTTTCCTCCCCGGTTTTTGTTACCTATGGCGACCATGTTGTCACAGGGTAACAAAAGTGACAACCAGATGATGCGAAAAATCGGGCTGGCGCGGCTGTCTGCGTTCGTCATGATATTTGGCACGGTCCGTGCATTGCATTGGCCGAGCCCGCAAAGAGGCATCGAACCCGCAAAGATGGGTGGAGGGGATGAACGCAATGAGCAATCTGGCGCCGATCTATGTGTTCGCCACATTGGACACCAAGTTCGACGAGGCGAACTTCCTGGCGGACGCGTTGCGCGCCGAAGGCGTCCAGGCCGTGCTGATCGACGTCGGCACGCTCAATCCGCCCACCGCCCAGCCCGGCATCGACCGCGCGACCGTCGCCGCCTTCCATCCCGAGGGCGCCGGCGCCGTGCTCGGCCACACCGATCGCGGCACGGCGGTCACCGCGATGAGCCGGGCGCTGCGCAGCTTCATGATCGACGCCTATCGTTCCGGTCGCTGTTCGGGCGCGATCGGCCTGGGCGGCACGGGCGGCACCTCGATGATCGCGACCGCCATGCGCGGCCTGCCGATCGGCTTTCCCAAGCTGATGGTGTCGACGGTCGCGAGCGGCGACACCAGCAGCTATATCGGCACCAGCGACATCACGATGATGTTCTCGGTGGTCGACGTCGCGGGGCTCAACCGCGTCTCGCGCCAGATCTATCGCAACGCGGCGGCCGCGATCGCGGGCATGGCCCGCCTCGCGCCCGCGCAGGACGAGGGCCAGCGGGCGCTGGGCCTCACCATGTTCGGCGTCACCACGCCCTGCGTCACCAGCGTCCGCGAGATCCTGGAACCGATGGGCTACGACACGCTCGTCTTCCACGCGACCGGCGTCGGCGGCCGCGCGATGGAGGAACTGGCGGGCAGCGACATGCTCGACGGCGTGCTCGACATCACCACCACCGAAGTCGCGGACGAGGTGGTCGGCGGCGTCTTCGCCTGCGGCCCCGCCCGGTTCGACGTTATGCTGGAACGGCGCATGCCCTACGTGTTGTCGGTCGGCGCGCTCGACATGGTCAATTTCGGCCCGCTCGACAGCGTCCCGCAGCAATTCCGCGATCGCAACCTCTATGTCCATAACAGCAGCGTCACGCTGATGCGGACGACGGTGGAGGAGAATATCGCCTGCGCGCGCTGGATCGCGCGCAAGCTCAATGCCCATCCCGATGCCGGTTTCACATTGCTGATCCCCGAAGGCGGCGTGTCAGCGATCGACAAGCCCGGCGGCCCCTTCCACGATCCGGAAGCCGATGCCGCCCTGTTCGCGGAACTCGAAAGCGCCGTGGCCCAGGGGCCGACGCGCCGGATCGTCCGCTATCCCCATCACATCAACGATCCGGAATTCGCGCAGGCGATCGTCGATGAATATCGCAAGGTGATGCACTGAACATCGCCCACCCCATTTTGGTTGGAGGCTCTATGCGTTGGAAACGTCAGGAAATTCTGGGTCGGTTTCGTGAGAAGATCGCGGCGGGCATGCCGATCGTCGGAAGCGGAGCCGGAACCGGCATTTCCGCGAAATGCGCGGAACAGGGCGGCGCGGACCTGCTGATCATCTACAATTCCGGCCGTTTCCGCATGGCCGGGCGCGGATCGCTGAGCGGCCTGCTCGCCTATGGCAACGCCAACGAGATCGTGCTCGACATGGGCAAGGAAGTGCTCTCGATCGTCGAGCACACGCCCGTGCTCGCCGGCGTCAACGGCACCGATCCCTTTCTGCTGACCGATCGCTTCCTGCGCGAGATCACGGAAATGGGCTTCGCCGGCGTCCAGAATTTCCCCACCGTCGGCCTGATCGACGGTTCCTTCCGGCTCAGCCTTGAGGAAACGGGCATGAGCTACAGCAAGGAGATCGATCTGATCGCCGCCGCCAATGCCGCGGATCTGCTGACCACGCCCTATGTGTTCGACACCGAACAGGCGAAGCAGATGACGCGCGCGGGCGCGGACATCATCGTCGCGCATATGGGCCTCACCACCGGGGGCCAAATCGGCGCCAAGACCGCGATGAGCCTCGACGCCGCCGCCAATCTCGTCAACGAGATCATCGACGCGTCGCGCAGCGAGCGGTCTGACGTCATCGTGCTCTGCCATGGCGGGCCGATCTCCTCGCCAGAGGATGTTCAGGTGGTGCTCGGCCGCTGCCCCAATGTCGACGGCTTCTACGGCGCGACCTCGATGGAGCGCCTCCCCGCCGAGATCGCCATCACCGAACAGGTGCGCAAATTCGCCAGCCTGCCGCTGCAGAGGAAATCATGATGGCGCCGCGCTCCCGCCTCGTCCGCTGGTCGGTCGCGGCCGCCCTCGCCGCGGTCGCGACACCGTTGGCTGCACAGCCGACGATCGTGCTGATCGGCGGCAAGAAGCAGGGCATGGCGACGGGGGAGCATGATTTTCCAGACGGCGTTCTCAAGCTGGAGCGGCTGATCAAATCCTCGCCCGATTTCGCGAAACTCAAGCCGGTCGTGAAGACCTATCCGGTCGGTTTCCCGAAGAACCTGGCGGAGATCGACGATGCCAGCGTCGTCCTGCTCTATTTCGGCCCGGTCGCTGGCGCCGACGGCAAAAGCGTCAATCCGGCGCAGGATCCCGCCGTCCAGGCGCAGTTGGCCAAGCTCGCCGCGCGCGGCGTCGGTTTCGTCGCGATGCACCAGGCCTTCACCGTGCCCGATAAGGCGAGTGCGGCCCCGCTGGCCGATCTGCTCGGCGGCGTCCGCGCCTCGGGAAGCGACTATGCGATGGAAGCGGCGCCCGTCAGCGTCGTCGCCAAAGGGCATCCCGTCACCAGCGGCGTCGGCAATTTCGATTATCTCGACGAATATTATTCGGCGATCGATTTCGGCAAGGTGACGCCGGTGCTCAGCGGCCGCGCGCATGTGCAGTTCCGCAAGGCGGGCGCCGTCTATGAGGAACCCGCGAAGGACCGCGTCATCGCCTGGACGGTCGAGCGCCCGGGCGGCGGGCGCACCTTCAGCTTCGCCGGCGGCCATTATCTGGCGTCGCTCGATCATCCGCAGGTCCGCACCGTCCTGCTGAACGCGATCCTCTGGGCCGCCAGGCAGGACGTGCCCCAGACGGGCGCGACCTCGACGATCCCCACCGCACCGCGCATGGGCGCGGCGCCGCCCCCCGCCCCGCAGATCCTCGTCCTGCCCTATTCGGACGTGAAGCCGGAGGCGCAGCCCTGGGGCAAGCTGGAATGGTTCGCTTCGCGCCCGCTCGGCAATTCGAGCAAGATGACGGTCGGCCAGGCGACGATCTCGCCCGGCAAGCAGAATCCCGTCCATTGGCACCCCAATTGCGACGAGGTGCTGCACGTACTGCGCGGCCACATCATGCACCGCGTGGGCGACAAGGAATATGAGATGAAGGCCGGCGACACCGTCGTGATCCCGGAAGGCGTGCTGCACAACGCCCGCAATATCGGCACCGAGGACGCCGTGCTCGCCGTCTCGTTCAATTCGGCCGACCGCGTAGCGATAGGAGAATGAGGATGCTCTCGCGCCATCATTCGACGCAGACAATAGATACGGCTCGACGAAGACCGTGTCAGGGCGTGCCCTGATCCTGCCCGTCGAAGCACCGGGTTTGAGTTGAAGTAGCCAATCAAAAAACGTTGCCGGCGGGGGCGTGATTCCGCCGGAGGGCGGAGCTTTGCCTAGAAAAATCGAGGGGCGGCTCCGGCGAAAACAGAAAAAGCGAGATGGAGGGGACGACATGACCTACAAGATTCATCGCAAACATTATCTGAAATCCGTCGGATTGCTCGCGCTCACCCTGGGCTGGGCCTATCCCGCGCTGGCGCAGCAGACGCCGGCTCCCGCGGCGGACGCTCAGGACGCCGCGGAAGAGTCGGATACCGGCGCCAGCGCACCCGATATCATCGTCACCGGATCCAGCATTCGCGGTGCACCCGCGGTCGGGTCCAACCTGATCAGCGTCGGCCGCGACGCGATCGAGGACAATGCGGTTCAGACCGTCCAGCAATTGCTCAAGACCGTGCCCGCGATCTGGGGCGGCAACGCGGCCGGCCAGGGCGGGTTCGCCGCCAATGATTCCGCAGGCGCATCGGTGCCGCAGATCCACGGCCTGGGCGGTTCGAACAGCTCCAGCACGCTGGTCGTGATCGACGGCCACCGCTTCCCGCTGACCGGCATCATCCGCAACCTGCCCGATCCCAACTTCATCCCGACCAATGCGATCGAACGCGTCGAGGTGCTGGCCGAGGGCGCATCGTCGATCTACGGTTCGGACGCCGTCGCCGGCGTGCTCAACTTCATCACCCGCCGCCGCTTCGAAGGGGTGGAAGCCAATGCCCAATATGGCTTTGGCGACGATTACAAGAACTGGAGCGCCAATATCGCACTCGGCCATCGCTGGGACAGCGGCGGCGGCGCGATCTTCTACAGCTATACCGATCGCGGCAATCTGCTCGGCGCGGATCGCCCGCTCACCCTGCCCGATCAGCGCGCGCGCGGCGGCGCCAACTTCGCCAATTTCAACTGCTCGCCCGCCAGCTTCCAGCCCACCGGCAGCTCGCTCATCTATCTGGCGCCTTACAAGACCGGCATTTCCAATGCCCAGGCCAATGCGCCATGCGAACAGGCGAGCTATACCGATCTTATCCCGCAGGAACGCCGTCATTCGGTGATGGTGAAGCTCGATCAGCAGGTCGGCGATCGCCTGTCGCTCAACGCCGACTTCGTCTTCTCGAGCCGCTCGAACATCCAGCGCAACTCGGTCACGATCGCGTCGAGCACCGGCGCCACCCCTGCCGCGCAGCTCATCACCGCCCAGGTCTTCGGCCCGGGCAGCGGTCGCGGCGGTCAGATCAATCCCTTCTTCGTCGCGCCGGACGGCACCAATGCGACAAGCGGCACGATCCGTTTCGACGCCAACGAACTGTTCCCGGAGGGCGCGCGCGCCAAGGGCGTCAGCGAAACCTTCTACGGCTATTTCAACGCCGAATATAAGCTCAGCGACAAATGGCGGCTCGGCGGCTTCGTCATGGCCGGCGTCAACACCGCCAAGACCACGATCACCGGCTCGCTCTGCCAAAGCTGCCTGTTGCTCGCGCTCAACGGCACCACCAACGCCAATGGCAACCTCACCCAGCCATCGATCCCCAATACCAACGTGCTCGTCACCAACGTGCCGCTGACGACGGCCAATGCCGTCGACGTCTGGAATCCGCGCGCCACCAACCGCACCTCGCCCGAAGTGCTCAAGCGCCTGCTCGACAGCCGCAATTACCAGGCGGCGCGCCAGGTGATCCAGCAGTACAATCTGAAGCTCGACGGTTCGCTGTTCGAACTGCCGGCGGGTGAAGTGAAGGTCGCGCTCGGCGCCGACATGACGAAGTACAAGATCGATACCGAAGTGGTGGAGCCCAACAATACCGGCCCCTCCAGCACCGGATCGAGCTTCAACGCCTTCCGCTATCTGCGCACCGTCAAATCGGCTTATGCCGAAGTGCTGATCCCGATCGTCTCGCCGGAGATGGAGGTGCCGTTCGCCCGGCGCATCGACGTCAACGTCTCCGGCCGCTACGATCATTACAGCGATTTCGGCAGCATCAAGAATCCGAAATTCGCCGCCACCTGGGAAGTCGTCGAAGGCCTGAAGATCCGCGCCAACTACGCGACCTCGTTCGTGGCGCCGCAATTCTCGACCTATGGTCCGGACGTGCTGAGCGGCATCGACGGCCGCAGTGTCGATACCTTCTTTGGCCCGCAGAACGGCACGCTCAACGTGCCGCTCGACAAATATCCGGAAGCGCGGGCGATCCCGGGCTGCAACGCCCCCGGCCAGACCACCTGCATCCTCGGCACCGCGACGATCGCGGGCATGCGCCTCGATGGCGCCAATCCCGACGTGAAGCCGGCCGAGGGCAAGACCTGGGCGATCGGCGCGGACTTCGCCCCGCGCTTCCTGCCCGGCCTCACCGCCAACCTGACCTATTGGCACACCACGCTGGAGGGGACGAGCGGATCGCCGCCGCTGTCGATCGTGATCAATTCGGACGCGTTCCACGATCTGCTGAAGATCTATCCGAACGGGGCGACCCCGGCCGAGATCGAGGCTTATCGCGGCGGCCGCCGCCAGCGCTCGCCGCTCAGCTCCGGCCCGATCTATTTCGGCCTCGATTTCCGCAACTACAATGTTTACACCGTCTACGTCGAAGGCATTGATTTCGATGTCCATTATCGCCACAGCTTCGACTGGGGCTCGATCCGCGGCGGCATCGCCGGCACCTACAAGACCAAGTTCGACCAGACGGCCGCTCCCGGCGAGCCGGTGTTCAGCGTGCTCAATCGCAACCGCTTCAACGGCACCTTCCCGTCGATCCGGACCGATCTGCGCGCCGATCTCAACGTCGATGTCGGCCCGGTCTCCGCGTCGGTCTTCGCCAACTATACGGGTGGCTTCACCTTCTGGGGCAGCACCGCGCTCAATCCGGTGACATCCTCGGGCGGCATCCCGAACGGCGGCGGCGACAAGGTCGGTTCCTACACCACCGTCGATCTCAACCTCACCTACAAGTTCGGCGACAGCCTGCCGGGTGAACCGAGCGTCTATGTCCAGGTCTCGAACCTGTTCGATACCTATCCGCCATTCGAGAATACGGCTCAGGGTTTCGACAATTTCGTCGGCTTCGTGCTTGGCCGCACCGTCAACGTCGGCCTCCGCATGAAGTTCTGAGCCGTACAGGGGCCGCGGCGGTTTTCCTTTCCCCCCGCCGCGGCCCGGTTTTCGGGATCATCGATCAGGAACCAGCGATCATGAAGAACGTGCTTGCACTTGCCGTCACCGCCCTTGTCGCCGCCGTATCGAGCGTGATCTGCGCTCGCCTCGGCATTCCGGTCTGGTCGATGTTCATCGGCTGGATCGCCTTCGTCGCCGGCGGCATGAGCGCCAGAACCGCCGCGCCAACCTTCGTCTGCGCGATCCTGGGGCTGGTGCTCGGTTTCGTCGGCGCATCGATCATCGGCGGCGGCGCCGCCGCGCTCGGTGGCGATATCGCCCTGTTGCTCGGCGTTTTCGTCATCGTATTCGCGGCGCTGCTCGCCCAGTTCGTTCCCTTCGCCAGCCTCGTCGTCTGCTATTTCATCGGGATGACCACCTTTTTCGCCTCGGGCCTCCCCCCGACGGCGCCGACGGCGCTGGTGCTGGGATCGGGGCTGCTCGCCGGCGTGCTGTCCGGGCTGCTCGCGGTCATCCTGTCGGGGGTGATCACGCGCGGCCCGGCGGCCGAGACCACATGATTCCGTTCAACTTCGCTTAAACTCGGATACACCATGATGGGCCCGAAAAGCGTTTAGACCAATAAGCGTTCAGGAGTGAGTGATGTCGACGGTGAAGCGTAAGGGCATTGTGGCCGGCGTCCTGATCGCGGGGATCGCGACCGCGACGATTTCGACCGGACTGAAGGCGCAGGATCCGAAGGAAGGCCCCGGCAAGGATCTGTTCGTCCAGCGCTGCCATACCTGTCACGAGCTCAATACGGTGACGGTCCAGCGCCTTTCGGGCAATGACTGGCGTGTGATCGTCGAACGGATGATCCAGAACGGCGCCCAGCTGACCGAGTCGGAAAGCGAACAGATCATCGCCTATCTGACCAAGATGTATGGGCCGGAACCCGCGCCGTCTTCGGCGTCCGCCCACTAATTGCAGAACCGGTCGGCAAGGACCGGACTCGATATGCCCGGCGGCCGCCACGGACCGCCCCGCCCGAACGAGGCCCATGCTTCGTCGACAGCGATGTCGCGTGCGCGAGGGCCGGAGACCAGAACGCGAGTTGAGGAGTGAAGTCGATGACCCTGGCAGTTCGAACACCCACCCCCGAGGATCGCCCTCGCCCACCGCTCTTCGCGAAGTCCGCCGGCACGCAGCCGGCACCGCATGCCGGCAGCGGCAATGTGATCCACACCGACAATCCCAGGCTCAGCTACGTCAATCCGAGCTTCATCGAAAAGATGAACACCCGTCTGCGCGCGCAGACCGCCGAATGCGTGATGGCCACCTTCGGCATCAGCGTGAACACCTGGCTGAAGATGCGCAAGGGCATGCCCATCCGCAAATCGGTGGCCGAACGGCTGGTGCGACGGATGAGCGCGGATCTGTAATCATCGGGATCGGCCCGTCGCGCCGCGACTTCCACGGCGGCGACGACAGCGATGACGGGCGATGACGGCGATATCGCTGCCACCGGGCCGGTTGCGGACGGGCCGGTTCTGGCGAAAGAGTCGATCATATTGTCGCCGGGACGCGTCTTCAGTCGCGGTTCTCCCCATCCTCAACGAAGTTCGGGCGGCCCTTGCCAAGAGTATCGGCCATATCCGGTCTCTCCCCGCTATTCGGTATTGCGGATATCCCAATATAGCGGGCGGCTGCTGTTCGCCGGCACAGTGATGGCCATGATATGCCGACCGTCGGAGATCATATGCCGGCCTGACGGCTTGCGCACCGCCCACACGGCACTATCGGCAAGGTCGATCTCGAGCGTGATCGCATGATTATTGGCGTTGCTCACCAGCGCATCGCGCATGTGCCATTGACCATCTGCCACGCCCCTATCTTCGGTTTCAGGTCCGCAGACCAGATAGACGCTGCGGGAGTTTGCCAGCGCGAGTTCCACGATCTGGCCTGAAGCATGGTCGCGGATCGACTGCTCGCCCAGCACCATCTCGCCAGCCGAAGTCGGTTCGAAAACCGCCACTTTTCCCGACGGCAGCGCCACGCCCAGCCCATGCGCCGCGTCGTTGCGCGTTCGCAGCCACAGCGCGACCGGGGAGAACCGGCCATCGTTCCCATCGCGGCTTTCCGGCCTGCATGCGCCGCGATGAAAAAGTGTCCCGTCGACCCTCGGCCGATCGAGAAAGGCCACCTGCTTCAGCGATTGCGCCGCGACCGTGACGGCTTCGGGGACGCGGTAGAGCTTCACATCGCCCAATGCCTCTTCGCGGGCCTTCATGGCGATCGCAGCGGAAGCGAGCGCCGCCACGCCGGACACCCGGCTGGCTGTGACGATAATTTCCCCATCCTCGTCCGCTTGCACGCGTGGAGCAGGATAGTGCACCGGCTCCGCCATTGTCGCACGCGCCGTGCTTCCCAGCGGATAGCAGGTCAGCCGGAGCGGCCTTGCCTCGAGCGGATCTGACAGGGAACGGAAATCGCGTTCGACATTGATCGTTCCGGCGACCGCCAACATCGTGGCGTCTGGAAAACTCTGTCCATTGTCATTGGCGATTGTGAGCCACGCGATCAGGCGGAGCTTCTGCCTGCCGGAACCGGGATTCTTCTCCAGCGTGGCCAGATAATTGGCCTGCCAATCGAACCCCGTCGCCAGATAGGTCAGGGTGATGCGATAGCTGCCGCCCTTTGGACTGTTGGTGTCGATCGAGAAGACAGGCTTGGCGGAAAGCCCGGCAGGCACGCTGTTGAACAGCAGTTTTTCCGGCAGGCCGGCGCAACGCACCGCCTCAAACCCTTCGCTGGTCTGCAAGACAAGCCCGCCATCGGCGCGGGTGCGGACGATGGCGTTCTCGGTTGTCGCCAGACCAGTCGCGGGATTGGTGCGGCTGATCGCGACCCGATTGCCCAGACTGCCGTCGATCAACGCGGCCGGGGAGAGCAGATCGCCGTTGCGGTTCTTCTCGATCACGCCGCCGGGCAGGCCGGTGACGATCGCGGTGACCGCGACCATGCCTTCCGCCACGCCCTCGAAACGGATCGTCGATGGTCCGGCGGGCAGGACGACGGTGCGGGTCTCGCTGATCATGGCGAAACCGTTCAGCGACGCGGAGGATAGCGTGGTCGGCAAGGGTCTCTCCGCGCGATCGGGATCGCGATAGACCGTGACCGACAGGCCTTAGGGCGACGATGCCGAAACGGTTTCGCGCGCGAGCACGGGTCCCGGCAACAGCAGCAGGACGAGCAGGATCAGCCGCGCCATCGGATCAGTACCGGCTCTCGAGGACGACGGTCAGTTCGGTGGCGCCATTGGCCGGCACCGGGACGTCCCATTTGCGCCTGTCGGAATCGACCTGCTCGCCGGTGACCGTCTCGCTAACGACGCGATAGTCCAGGCTCCACCAGCCCCGGTCCAGTCCCCCCTGGACCAGGCTGACCGTCACCGGCTGCGATTTGGCGTTGGTCAATTTGTAGCGCATCGTCGTGCGATAGAAGGTTCTGGGCCGATCCACGTCGATCTGGGTGACCATCACGCCGTCACGAACCACGCGGTAGCGTGCCGTGGCCTCCCACTCCGCGCCGGTGATCGCCTCGCGCTTCACCACATTGGCCTGGGCAAAGACATCGAAGGCGGCGCCGGTCGTCAGCAGCATGTCGCTTCCGGTTGGCGTATGCCCGATCGGGCTCTCGCCGATGAATTGTGGCGTGCCCTTGCTATCGCGCTGATAGAAACGGACGGTGCCGGCGGGGAGCGCGTCGCCCAGTCCACCCGCACGCGAGGTCGAAAAGGCGATCTGGCTCGATATATTGACCGGTGCGTTGTCGTTCTGCATCCAGCCGATCGTGCGGCCATAGACCTTGCGCGCCGACACCCCCGCGACATCCAGGAAACCCACCTGTTTGGTCTGGGCATTGGCGATCGTGGTGCGCCCGGCGATCGGATAGAGATAATAATCCCCCAATTGATCGCGACTGGTCTTTTCGGTTCCGGCCTTCACCATCCCGGATTGTCCGGGCTGGCGGTTATACTGATTGTATGAATTGCCATGGATGGCGTTGCCGGTGACCATGGGGCTCCCAGCCACCAATACGGTGCGGGCGTTCGCGAAACTGGTGCCGGTCTGGTTGGTGAGCGTGACCCAGCCCTGCATGTCGATCACGCCCTTCGCCTCGTCGTAAAGCGCAACGTAATCGGCGGTCCATCCCAGTCCCGGGGTAAGATAGCGGATCGAGGCCGGCCGCGGTCCGGCCCGGTCGCTCTGCACGGTTACCGACAGGGTCGGCCGCGCGCGCAGATTCGGGGGCACGCGATCGAAGATGGCACGGACCGGCAAGCCGTCGTCGCGCAGCACCTCGATATGATCGCCGACCCGAACGACGACCCCGCCGGCTGTCGAGAGCACGGTCGCCCGTTCGCGGGTTTCCACGCCGCTGGAGGGATTGGTGCGGACGAGGGTGATCGTCTGTCCGATTGCCTTTTGCATCAGGCTTCCGGGACTGAGCAGATCGAAGTCGAAATTCTGCTCGCTGATCGCGGCGCCAGCAGCGGCGAAGCTCAGCGTTTCCGGACGGATGCGGCTGGACACGTCCGGAAATTCGATCCGGTTCCGGCCCGCCGCTATGTTCAGGGTGCGCACATCCTGAATCAGGGCGAGATCGTTGTTGTAGATGGTGACCGCAACGTCGCCTTGCGCACTGGGGTCCTCGACCTCGGCCGCCGATGGGGTCTTGTCCTGCGCCAGCAGCAGAGTTGGGCAAAGCAGCGCGAAGCCGGTCAATCCGACAAGATGCCGATGGTGAAAACGGGGCATGAGAATCTCCCTGGTGACAGCGGCGTCATGATCCGCATGTCACTGGGACGCGCCGACTCCGGATATCCTTGGGAGCGATTTCAAAAGTTTTTCGGGAAGCCTCCACGCTGGTGTCGATCGTGGAAAAGGGACGAGCGACCGGGCCGAGAGCGTCGACAGGCCTTATTGAGAACTTATCGGCCTTTGCGCCCGGCACCATAATAGCGTCTAGAACGGCACTTCCTTGCCTTCGAAGTCGAACAGCTTGCCACTATCCGGCACCTTCAGTTCCTCGATCACGTCCAGCAACTGCAGCGCGGCACGCTCCGGGGTGAATAGCCGGCCGGCCTGCACATTGCCTTGGAATGGGCGGGACAATGCCGTGTCGACCGTTCCAGGATGCAGCCCGACGACGATTGCGCGATCGTTGCGGCGGCGCTCCTCGATCGCGAGGTTGCGCACCAGCATGTTGAGCGCAGCCTTCGAAGCGCGATAGCCGTGCCACCCGCCCAGCCGATTGTCGCCGATCGATCCGACGCGGGCCGACAATGCCGCGAACACCACGCGCCCGGTCCTGGGCATGATCGGCAGGAAATGTTTCGCCACAAGCGCGGGGCCGATCGCATTGACGGCATAGACCTGGGCAAGCCAGCTCGGATCCAGATCGCCCAACGCCTTTTCCGGGCCGCCAGCTTCCGAATGCAGCAGGCCGGTCGCGACGATCACCAGCCGGAGTTCGGGGCCGGCACCGGCATGCGCGGCCGCGGCGGCGATGCTGGCCTCGTCGAGCAGATCGAGATGTTGCACCCCGCTTCGCGAACGGGCGAAGCCGTGAACCGCCTCGAACGTGCCTTCCTCGATCAGTGCCGCTTCGATCGCCCCGCCAATTCCGCCGGAAGCCCCGATGACGACCGCGGAGCTGCCCGCCTCCCTGCTCATATATGGATCTCGACGTCGTTCGCAGCCATCATCTTCTCCGCTTGGCTGTTGTGCTTCATATCCGCTGCAAGCGGCGCGATACTATGAACGGCTGCGATCGGGAACCGCCAAGCTCGGCGGGAATCGGCGCGACACTGCCTGGCGCCTGCCCTTTCCGGCGGACCTGGCTTTCCTCCACCCCTCTATTGAGGCAATGGCGAGCCGGATTTGGGAGAGTGTGATGAGCAATCCGTCAAAGGCATGGGATGGTGAGCAGGTCCGGACATGGCTGGAGCGCCGGTTCGAGGCGTCGAAACTCGATCAGGCGGCGGCGGACAGGCGCGGCTACGATGCGCGGGACGATTATGACAAGGCGGCGGCCGAGGAAAGGGTCTGCCGCGCGCTGAAAGGCGCGGATTGCACAAACGCGCAAGCCGCCTTCGCCGCCCGTCTCAAGGAACTGATCGCCCAGGACGACTATCGGGCGACGGGCATCCATGACGATGCACGGTTCGAACGGCATGTTCGCGGCCAGCTCAGGACGCTCGCAAAGATGACGAAGGCGAATGAGGGGTTCGAGAAGACGCTACGCTATCAGTGAGTATAGGCGACCGATCAGCTAAACAGCCTCGTTCAACTCCGCCGTTTTAGGGACGAGCGCCCTGATCATCCCCTTCTGCCCGCCCATTGGCCTCCCGCGCACGCGCGAATGCCGATACGAAGGGCTCCATCGGCGTGATCCGCAGCGCCGGACGTTTCGACAAATCGTCCCACACATGTTCGTCACCCAGATGCGGTAGCGGATCGATCGCCGCGCCATTGGCGCGCATCTCGAAATGCAGATGGCTGCCGGTCGATCGCCCCGTCGATCCCATCAGCGCGATCACCTGCCCCTGTCGCACCATCGCGCGCTCGCCCACCAATATCCGGGAAAGATGCGCGTAGCGCGTGCGGATGCCGTTCGGATGGGCGATCTCGATCATGTTGCCATAACCGCCGGCGCTGCCGGCATAGCGCACCTCGCCATCGGCCGAGGCGAGCACGGGCGTCCCCAATGGCGCGGGAATATCGACGCCCGCATGCCGTGCATATCCCCCACGCAGCGGATCGTTGCGGAGGCCGAAACGCGACGACAGGCGCGGCAAATCGGACGAACGCGAGCGCGGCGCCTCCACCTTCGGCGCGATTGCGGGCGCAGATACGGGTTTGGTCGCAGGTGCTGCGGACCAGTCCATCATGCGCTGGCGAAAGGCCTGGCTGTCCCCGGCGGGAAGCCCTGTGGCCGGCGATCCGGCATGTGCGAAATCGGGAGATTTCTGCGGTTCATCGGCAAAGGCCGGCGTCGCGACGCTCAGGCCTATCGCGATCGTCATGGGCACGCGAAACACATGCATCGGGGCTTTACGCTTCAGCATGGGGGCAGGCCTTTACAGCATCGTGCGGAAAAGCGGGAGCCGGTTTTCCGCAAAATCGGCGTCCCGCGAGTGCATCGACGAAAAATGAACGGACGATTGCGGGATCATTGTCGGCGCGCCGTCTTAGTGTCGATCAGTAACCGAGTATCGCAAGGGAGACCGCCTTGACACCCACCGAACGCCGCATGCTCGACATGCTCAAGAAAGGCCGCGATCGCCATGGCATCGTCGCGGTCAAGGCCGAGTTCGAAGCGGAGGGCACCCGCCCCGACGAATTCCTGCGACTGCTCGAACTGGCGCATCGCGCCGATCTGAAGGTGGCGCTCAAGATCGGCGGTTGCGAGGCGATTTCCGATCTTCAGGCGTCGAAGCTCTATGGCGTCGATTACATCATCGCCCCGATGGTCGAGACCGCCTATGCGCTCACCAAGTTCGTCGAGGCGAAGACGAAGACGCATGGCGACACCGGCCATGCCACCCAGTTCCTGTTCAACCTGGAAACCGAAGCGACGCTGCGCAATCTCGAGGAGATCCTGCCCGTCGCCCGCGCCGGCGTCGACGGCGTCGTCTTCGGCCGCGTCGATTTCACGCTGTCGCGCGGATTGCCGCGCAAGGCGATCAATGAACGCGAGATCACCGATGCCGTGCTGAAGGTCGCGCGCGCCTGCGCCGATGCCGATCTGGAACTGGTCGTGGGCGGCTCGGTCGCGCCCGAAGCGCTGCCGGCGCTCCGCGAGATCCGGCAGGTCCGTCTCGATCGCTTCGAAACGCGCAAGATCGTCTTCGACGGCGCCGTCGTCGAGACGAGCGGCTATGACGCCGCCGTCGCCACCGCGATCGCCTTCGAACTCGACTGGCTGGAGAACAAGCGCGACTATTATCGCGAGATCGCCGAGGAAGACGGCGCGCGCATCCGCATGATGCGCGAGCGTTCGGCCACCCGCGCGACGCTCTCCAGCGTCGCGGCCTGACCGAACCATGGCCGGGGGCATGCCGCCTCCGGCCAGCCTTTCGAAATCCTGCCGTGAGCCCGCCCTTGCCCTTCTCCATCCTGCACGATCGCGTGCCGGCGCTGCTGCGCGACGTCGCCGCAACCGTGATCATGCCGCGTTTCCGCATGCTCGCCTCCGAAGACATCGTCGAGAAATCGCCCGGCGAGATCGTAACCCTCGCCGATCGGGAGGCCGAATTGCGCCTCTATGACGGGTTCGACGCGCTCGGGCTCGACGCGCGGATCGTGGGCGAGGAGGCCGTGGCGGAAAATCCCGGCCTGCTGCGCGGCATCGGCGAAGGCCGGGTCTGGCTGATCGATCCGCTGGACGGCACCGCCAATTTCGCGGCGGGGCGCGAACCCTTCGGCTTGATGGTCGCGTTGATCGAGGATGGCGTGCCCGTCGCCGGCTGGCTCTACGATCCGGTGAACGGCAGGATGTGCGTCGCGCAGCGCGGCGCCGGCGCCCGCTGCAACGACGTGCTTGTCCGTGCGCGTCCGACCGGGCACAACCGGCCGATCGCGGCGCTGGCGACCCAGTTCATGAGCCCTGATCTGCGTGCGCATATCCACGCCCGCGCCGCACGCCGGCTCGATCTGGTGCCGATCCCGCGCTGCGCCGCCGAACATTATCCCAGGCTCTGCCTCGGCCAGAACGATGTCGCGCTCTTCCAGCGGACCCTGCCCTGGGATCATGCGGCGGGCGTGCTCTTCCTCACCGAAGCGGGCGGCCATGCCACCCGCTGGGACGGCAGCACCTACCGCGTCGGCGACGGCAAGGCGGGGCTGCTCGCGGCTTCCAATCCCGGCCTGTGGGCGCGCGCGGCCGATGTGCTGCTGGGCGCCGAACTCGGCCTCAATCAACTGGAACAGCGCGCGGCATGATCCCGATCACATCTTCCATGCGGCATCGCCTGCTGATCGGCGGCGCCTGCGCGGCGCTGCTGCTGCCGGCCGACACCACCGCGCAATTCGCCTCTCCCGTCGCAAGCGGCGCGCAACAGGCGGGCGGCGGCGCTGCATCCAGCGGACGCAGCGCGGCGGCCGGCCAGGTGGCCTTGCCCCCGGCCGATCAAAGCCCGAGCTTCCAGCCTGCGATCATCGAGGGCCAGGCGCCTCCGCCGTCGCGCGACGCCGCCGATCCGTCGGTCGCCGGCCCGGCCGATGCGAAGCAGAAGCCGCCCCGCCCGCCCGCGCCGCCCAGCGAGTATGAGGTTTTCGTTTCCGATATCGTCGGCAAGCCGCTCCGCCGTTTCGGCGCCGAACTGCTCGTGCCCGATGCGCGCGATTTCACCGCGCCGCCGACGACCAGCCTGCCCGCCGATTACCGTCTCAATCCCGGTGACGAACTGGTGCTCGGGCTCACCGGATCGGTGCAGGCGTCGAACCTGCGCCTGATCATCGACAGCGAAGGCCGGATCTTCGTGCCCCGCGTCGGCGCGATCACCGTCGGCGGCGTGCGCTATGGCGATGTGCAGGGCGTCATCGCCCGCCAGGTCTCACGCCAATATCGCGGCTTCGATCTGGAGGTGACGGTCGGGCGGCTGCGCGGCATCACCGTCTATGTCACCGGCTTCGCCGCCACTCCCGGCTCCTATACGGTCAGCAGCCTGTCCACCCTGGTCAACGCGGTGCTCGCCGCGGGCGGCCCGTCGGCGGGCGGCAGCTTCCGCTCGATCCAGTTGCGCCGGAACGGCAAGCTGGTCTCGGACTTCGATCTCTACGATCTGCTGCTGAAGGGCGACAAGAGCGGAGACGCCGCGCTTCAGAATGGCGACGTCATCTATGTGGCGCCCGCCGGCGCGCAGGTCGCGGTGATCGGCAGCGTCAATCGGGAGGCGATCTTCGAGGTCGGCGCCGGCGAGACGCTGAACGACGCGGTGCTCTATGCCGGCGGCATCAACACCGTCGCCGACGGCAGCCGCCTGATGGTGCTGGATTCACTCGGTCAGCGCGACGCGGGCTGGCAGCAGCTTTCCGCCGAGGAAGCGGGCAAGCGCCACGCCAGCCGGGGCGACATCGTCCGCGTGCTTTCCAATGTCGGCATCGCCCGCCCGCTCCAGCAGCAATCGGTGCTCGTCACGATCGGTGGCGAAGTAGCGAAGCCCGGCCGCTATTATTTCACGCCCGGCACCCGGCTGGCCGATGTCGTCAATCAGGCTGGCGGCCTGACGCACGACGCCTTCCCCTATGCCAGCGTGATCACCCGCGAAAGCGTCAAGCAGCAGCAGCGCGTCAGCTTCGATCGCGCGATCCGCGATCTGGAACTGCTGCTGACCGCGCAGCCCGTCACCTCGGTCAACCGCGCCCAGCTCAGCAATCCCGCCAATCTGGCGCTTGTCCGCTCGGTCGTCGATCAGCTCCGCGAACGCGAGCCCGACGGTCGGCTGGTCTTCGATCTGCCGGTGACCGCAGCCACCCTGCCCGAGGATCTCGTGCTGGAGAACAACGATTCCATCTATGTGCCGGCCCGGCCGGTGACAGTGGGCGTGTTCGGCGCGGTGCCGAGCCCCGCCTCCTTCGCCTATCGCCAGGGAGCGACCATCGGCGACTTCGTCCGTGCGGCCGGCGGCGTGCAGAAACTGGGCGACAAGAGCGAGATCTTCATCGTGCGCGCCAACGGCACTGTGCTCGCGCCGCATGGCCGCCGCGCGATGAGCGAGCGCGCGCTGCCCGGCGATCTCGTCTTCGTGCCGATCGATGCGGATCGCGGCGAATTCTGGGCGCGCGTGCGCGATATCACCGGCAGCCTGTTCGGCGGGCTCGCCGGCGCCGCCACCATCAAGACGCTCGCGGAATGAGCCGCCCCCTTGAGTTCTGGCGCTCGGCGACCGATCTGGTCGCCGACGATCGCCGCCGCCGCATCGGCTATGCCGTGCTCGCACTACTGCTCGCCTTGCTGTGCATATTCCCGCAGCCCTATGTCGCGCGCGCCAAGGTGACGCCGCAGGACAATAACAGCGTCGGGCTGGGATCGATGCTCAATGCGGTCGGCGGGCAATTGCAGAGCTTCGCCTCGCTGTTCGGCGGCGCGAAGCAGCCCATCGATTTCTATCTGGCGGTCGGCCGCAGCGCCGAGGTGACCGACGACGTCATCCGCCGGCTCAAGCTGGTCGGCCCCTCCGCCGACTATGCGACGGCGGCCGATGCCCGCATCGCCCTGGCGCGCAAGGTCGACATCCATTCGCTGACGGGCGGCATGATCGAGATCGAGACGCGCACGCACGATCCCGAACGCTCGCAGGCGCTGACCAAGGCCTATGTCGGTGCGATCAGCGATCGGATCATCGCGCTGGGCCGCGACCGGATCGCGCGCAAGCGCCAGATCGTGCTCGAACGGTTCGAGGAAGCGGGCGACCGCGTGGTGAAGGCCGAAGCGGCGCTCAACGCCTTCCGCCGGCGCAACAATCTGGCCGAACCCGAAGCGCAGCTCGGGTCCGCGCTGGCGCTGCGCACCGGGCTGGAGGCGCGGCTCCAGGCCAAGCTCGTCGAACTCCAGACGCTGCAGCGTTTCCAGGGCGCGGAAAATCCACAGCTTCAGGCCGTCCAGTCCGAAGTCGCTTCGCTGCGCGCACAGATTTCGCGCACGGTGCAGCCCGGCCCGGGCGCCGCCGGCCCCAACGTCGCCGGATTGTCCGAGATTTCGGGCGAATATCTCGATCGCTATCGTGACTATCGTTTCGCCCAGGCGCTCTACGAAGTCTATGCGCGCTCGTCGGAGGAAGTCGCGGTCGAGACGCTCGCGGCGGAAACCGCGTCGGACGTGCAGGTTGTCGAAGCGCCGCATCTCGATGCCGGCCGACATTACAACGTGCCCGCCGTCGCGCTGCTGCTGCTGCTGCTGGTCGGCATCTTCTTCACGGAGATTTACGCGCCGTCCACCGGCATCGCGCTGTTCCGCCGGCGTCCCCCGGCGGACGCCGGGCAATGACCGGCGCCGCCCCCCCGGCGGCGGACGCGGCCGAACTCTCCCCCGAACTCTCTATCGTCATTCCCTGCTATAATGAGGAGGAGAATGTCCGCGCGATCTGCGCCGCCGTCACGGCGGAAGCCGATATCCATGCGCGCTCGCACGAGATCATCCTGATCGACAACGGGTCGACCGATCGCACGCGCGACCTGATGCGCGCGCTGTGCGCAGCGGATCCGCGCATCCGTGCGATCTTCAACAACCGCAATTACGGCCAGATGCGATCGCCCACCTACGCCATCTATCAGGCGGAGGGGGCGGCGGTGATCGGCATGTGCGCCGATTTCCAGGATCCACCCGCGCTGATCGGCGACATGGTCCGCCAATGGCGCGCCGGCGCGCAGGTGGTGCTGGGCCAGCGCCGGTCCGAACCGGCATCCATGCTGCTGACCGCCGCGCGCCGCTGGGGCTATCGCCTGCTGCGCCGCTTCGCCGATTATCCGATCGTGCCGGGCGCGACCGGCTTCGGCCTGTTCGATCGCACCGTCGTCGACGCGCTGGCTGCCTGGAACGAGCCCGAGCCCTTTTTCCGTGGCATGGTGATCGAAAGCGGCTTCCGTCTCGCCGTGGTGCCGTTCGACCGCCCGCCGCGCGCGGCGGGCGAGACCAAGAACAATCTCGCTACGCTCGCCTCTTTCGCGCTGTCCGGCCTGGCGGGCTCCGCCAAATCGCTGCTGCGCATGCCGATCCTGCTGTCGCTCTACGCGGGCGCGGTGGCGCTGCTGCTGCTCGCCGGCGCGACCGGCGCGGCGCTGTTCGCCGGTCCGGCCTGGCCGCTGTTCGGCTTCGCCACCGCATTCGGCATGTTCGCGGTGCTGCTGCTCTTCCTCGGCCTGATCGGTGAACAGGTCCGCATGCTCGCCGAACGGACGCGCAACGTGCCGCTGGTGATCGAGGAGGAACGGCTGAACTTCCCGAAAGGGCGCGAACGCCCCGCCGCGCGCACCATCGTCCAGCCGGTCGCGGCGGCGCGGCCGTGACCATGCGCCGCCGTCCGGCAAGGCTGATCGCATTGCTGCCGGAGGTCGCGCTGGCGATCGCGGTGGTGGCGAGCGTCTGCTGGACCGCATCGCTCTTCCTCGATCGCGGCTTCCTGCCCCAGCCGTTCGTCTTCGATACCAACGACACCTTCATGGACTGGTTCAACACCGCCTATTGGGCGAACCATCCGGGAGCCTATGATGTGTGGCGGACCATCTATCCGCCGCTCTCCTTCGTCTTCCTCGACATGTTCAGCATGCCGGGCTGCTATCTCCAGTCGTCCTTCCATGCCCGCGATTGCGACTGGTTCGCGCGCGGCACGATCTTCGCCTTCTATCTGATCGACATCGCCCTGGTCTGGATCAGCCTGCGCCGCACCGATCCCCGCACCGCGCCGTTCCGCACCGTTGCTTTCGCGCTGGGCCTGCCGTTGCTCTTCACGCTGGAGCGCGGCAATCTGATCCTCGTCGCCTTCGCCTTCTTCGTGATCGCGCATGGCCGCATCACCCGGTCGCGCCGCTGGCGCGCCGTCTCGATGGCGATGACGATCAACTTCAAACCCTATCTGCTGCTGCCCGTGCTCGCGCTCGCGGTGAAGCGCAACTGGCGGCGGCTTGAAGCCGCCGGCCTCGCCACCGTCGCGCTCTATCTTGCCACCCTCGCCATCGTCGGCGGCGGCACGCCGATGGAATTGGCCTCCAACACCGCCAACTGGGTGATCTTCCAGGGCGGGCAGGTGTGGAACGAGGTCCATTATTCGACCAGCTACGCGCCGCTGCTGCAGGTGCGCATGTCGCAGATCCCGATCCTCAGCTTCGTGCCGTCGCGCACCGTGGAAGCGATCGAGACGATCGTGCCGATCGTCATCCGCGCCAGCCAGGCGCTCACCCTGCTCTGCCTGGCCGGCGCCTGGCTGCAGCCGCGCGCGCTGCCGCTTCACCGCATCTCCATCCTGATGCTCGCCGCCTATCTCGTCACCCAGTCGCCCGGCGGCTACACCCAGACCTTCCTGCTGTTCCTCGTCTTCATGGAGCGCTGGCGCGGCCCCGGCCCGATCATCGCGATCGTCTGCGCCTATCTGCTGTGCATCGCTGCCGATTGGCCCTTGTCGACGATCCTCGACGTATCGGCGAACTCCTGGCTCGGCGAACGGCCGGTCACCGCCAGTTTCGGCCTGGCGATCGGCCATTTCGTCCGCCCCGGCCTGATCGTGCTGCTGCTCTGGGCGCTCGCGCTCGACAGTCTCGCCCGCGTGATCCGCGCACATCGCTCCGAACGCCCCTCGCTCGGCCTCACACCGGTAACCGCATGACCATCGAACGCGATCTCGACGCCATCTACGCCACATTGGCGCCGCTCTGGCCGCGCCTGGCGGGCGCGCGCATCTTCATGACCGGCGGGACCGGCTTTATCGGCCGCTGGATGCTGGAGGCGCTGCGCGATGCCGACCGTCGCCTTGACCTCGGCATCGACATCACCGTCCTCAGCCGCGATCCCGCCGCCTTCGCCACCCGCGCGCCGCATCTCGCCGCCTTTTGCCGCATGCTGCCCGGCGACATTCTCGACCACCCCGGCACCGGCGGCACCTTCACCCATGTCATCCACGCCGCCACCGACGCCAGCGCCGCCCTCAACCGCGACGATCCGCGCCGGATGTTCGACACCATCGTCTCCGGTACCCGCCGCGCGCTCGACCTGGCCGTGGCGAACGATGCCCGCCTACTCTTCCTCAGCTCGGGCGCGGTCTATGGCATCCAGCCCTGGGATCTCACCCATGTCGGCGAGGACTGGATGGGCGGCCCCGACCCCCGTGATCCCCGCTCCGCCTATGGCGAGGGCAAGCGTGCGGCGGAGATGCTCTGCGCCATCCATGGCAAGCAGTTCGGGCTCGATATCGTCAATGCCCGCATCTTCGCGCTGCTCGGGCCGCTGCTGTCGCTCGACATCCATTTCGCCGCGGGCAATTTCATCCGCGACGCGCTCGCCGGCCGCAAGCTGGTGATCGAAAGCGACGGGCGGGCGGTCCGATCCTATCTCTACGCCGCCGATCTCGCCGCCTGGCTCTGGACGCTGCTAATCGCGGGCAAGCCCGGCGCAGCCTATAATATGGGATCCGAAGACGCGATCTCGATCGCCGACCTCGCGCGGCGCGTCGATGCGCTGCTCGGCGGCGGCGGCGTCGAGATCCTCGGCAAGCCCGATCCCGGCTGGAACGCCGGCCGCTATGTGCCCTCGACCGCGCTGATCCGCCGCGAACTCGGCGTCGCGCCGACGGTCGACCTCGATGAAGCGATCCGCCGCACGGCGATCTGGAACGGATGGAAACCATGACCAAGACGATAAAGCTCTCCGCCTGGGTGGCGGACCGGCTGGCCGAACATGGCGTGCGCCATGTCTTCATGCTGACGGGCGGCGGCGCGATGCACCTCAACCATTCGCTCGGCACGCATGAAGGGCTGGAGACGATCTTCACCCATCACGAACAGGCGCTGGCGATGGCGGCGGAGGCCTATTACCGGCTGACCAATCGCCTGCCCGTGGTCAACGTTACCTCGGGGCCCGGCGGCACCAATGCGATCACCGGCGTCTACGGCGCCTATGTCGATTCGATCGGCATGCTCGTGATTTCAGGCCAGGTGAAGATCGAGACGACGGTGCGATCGACCGGTCTGTCCCTGCGCCAATATGGAGATCAGGAGCTCGATATCGAGGAACTGGTGCGCCCGATCACCAAATATGCGGTGATGGTCACCGATCCGCGATCGATCCGCTACCATCTCGAAAAGGCGCTGTATCTGGCGACCAGCGGCCGCCCCGGCCCATGCTGGCTCGACATTCCGCTCGATGTGCAGGCCGCGAAGATCGATCCCGACGACCTTCTGCCCGGCTTCGATCCCGCCGAGCTCGACGAGCCCTGGAAGCGGACCGATCTCGCCGCGACGGCGGACACGATCCTGGAGAAACTGCGCCAGGCCGAACGGCCGGTGGTGTTCGCGGGCGCCGGCGTACGATTGAGCGGCGCCCATGCCGATTTCCTGCGGCTGATCGAGAAACTGGGCGTGCCTGTCGTCACCGGCTGGAACGCGCACGACACGCTGTGGAACGATCACCCGCTCTATGCCGGCCGGCCCGGCACGGTCGGCGATCGCGGCGGCAATATGGTGACGCAAAGCGCGGACCTGCTGCTGATCCTCGGCAGCCGGCTCAATATCCGTCAGGTGAGCTACAACTGGTCGAGCTTCGCGCGCGAAGCCTACAAGATCTGGGTCGATATCGATCCGCTCGAACTGCAAAAACCCAATGTCTCGCCCGATATGCCGGTGGTCGCCGATCTCGCGGAGCTGATCCCCGCGCTGCTGGCCGCCGGGCATGAGGGCCCGACACCCGCGCAAAGCGAATGGCTGGGCTGGGCGCGCGAACGCGTGCGGCGCTTTCCGACCGTGCTTCCCGAATATCGCAGCCACGGCCCCGTCCTGCATCCCTATGCCGCGATGGACGCGCTGTTCGCCGCGCTGGACGAAGACGACATCATCGTCACCGGCAATGGCAGCGCCTGCGTCGTCAGTTTCCAGGTGGCGGAGATCAAGCGCGGCCAGCGGCTATGGACCAATTCCGGCTGCGCGACGATGGGTTACGACCTACCCGCCGCGATCGGCGTCTGCGCGGCGACGGGCAATCACCAGCGCGTCATCTGCATCGCGGGCGACGGCAGCATCATGATGAACCTGCAGGAGATGCAGACGATCGCCGGCTACGCGCTGCCGGTAAAGGTCTTCCTGATCAACAACAACGGCTATGTCTCGATCTTCCAGACGCATCGCAACTTCTTCAACGGCGTCGAAGTGGGCGGCGGCCCCAAGAGCAACGTGACCTTCCCCGATTTCGGCAAGGTCGCCCACGCCTTCGGCTTCGCCTATCACCGCGCCGAAACGCGGGACGAACTGACCGCCGCGATCGCCGCGACGCTGGCCGAGGACGGGCCGGTGGTGTGCGAGATCATGGTCGACGAACATGTCGCCTTCGCGCCCAAGCTCGGCGCCAAGCAGCATCCCGACGGGCGCATCACCTCCCCCGCGCTCGAAGACCTTTCGCCCTTCCTGCCGCGCGAGGTGCTGCGCGAGAACATGGCGATCGACCTGCTGGATGACGCATGACGCTGCGCGACACCCTCACCCGGGGCGGTCAGCGCCCGCTGCGCTTCGTGATCGCCGGCGCGGCGAACACCGCCTTCGGCCTGGCGATCTATCCGCTGCTGCTGTGGAGCGTACCCGCGCTCCACACCCATTATATGATCGCGCTCGGCATCGCCCAGGCGGTCAGTCTGTGCTTTGCCTTCGCCACCTACAAGCTCGGCGTATTCCGCACGCGGGGCAATGTGGCGCGCGAATTCGGGGCGTTTTCCGGCTTCTACCTGGTCAACTATGCCGCGAACTGGCTGGCGCTGCCGCTGCTCGTCGAAGCCGGCGGCCTGCCCCCGGTGATCGCCCAGCTCGGCTTCACCCTCATCCTGATCGTCGGCAGCTATTTCTGGCACAGCCGCGTCACGTTCCGGCCAACGACCAGACCGACAGGCGACCGTACATGACCCGATCCGATTTCATGCAGCGCCCCTGCCCGATCTGCGGCGCGACCGCCACGCACGAGGAAGTGCGCAGCGATGAACGCGCCGAGACGATGACGCTCGACGCGCTTCGCCCCTTCTGGTCTGGCCTGTTCAAGAAGAAGCTCTTCTTCTCCTATCATCGCTGCGCCGATTGCGGACTGCTCTATGCCCCCATCTTTTTCGACGGGCCGCAACTCGCCGATCTCTATGCCCGGATGGCGCCGAACATGGAGGTGGTTTCGAGCGACGCGATCGCCGCCACCCAGCGCGGCTATTTCGAACGCGCCGCGCGCCAGGGCCTGTCGCGTGGCGGATATCTGGAGATCGGCCCCGATATCGGCCACATCGCGGCCGCAGCCGCGAGACATGGCGATTTCGGCCATTTCTGGCTGTTCGAACCCAATCGCGCGATCCATGACACGCTGCGCGCCGCGACCGCGGGGCGACCGACGACATTGCTCACCGACATGGACGACCTGTCGGCGGTGCCCGACGGATCGATCGGCCTGGCGGTGATGGTGCATGTGCTCGACCATCTGCTCGATCCGCTGGCGATGCTGACGCAGCTTCGCGCGAAGCTGCGTCCCGGCGGCACGCTGATGATCGTGACGCACAACGAGAAATCGCTGCTCAGGACGCTCATGGGCGTGCGTTGGCCGCCCTTCTGCCTGCAGCACCCCGAACTCTACAATCCGGATGTCATGGCCAATCTGCTGACGCGAGCGGGCTATGCCGACATCGCGGTCGAGCGCAGCGTGAACCATTTCCCGATCGACTTCCTGGCACGCCAGGCGGCGTGGACGGTGGGACTGAAGCTCGATCGCGTACCGCTGCCGAGCCGGGCCATCGGCCTCAGGCTCGGCAACATCATCACCGTCGCGACCGCTCCCGGTCAGGCAGCGGCCGCACGGGCCTCGAAAAGCCTGGAGACGGCAGCATAGTCCGCGATCTGCGACAGCGTAACCGCGCGTGCATCCCCGCCCGCGCCGATCGCCTTGTGCCATGTCACGATCCAGTCGATCGCGCCTTCGAGCGTGAGCGCGGGGCGCCAGCCGAGCGCCGCGCGCGCCTTGGAGCAATCGAGACGCAGCAGCCCCGCCTCGTGCGGGCGCGGGCCGGTATCCGCGAGCGGACCACCCGCCCCGTCCCCCCAGGCGGCGCGCATCCGATCGACGATCCACGATACCGGGCGCGCATCGTCGTCGGCGGGGCCGAAATTCCAGGCATCGGCGAACTGCGCCTCTCCACCCAGCAAACGGTCCGCGATCAGCAGATAGCCGCCCAGCGCCTCCAGCACATGCTGCCAGGGCCGCACCGCCTCGGGCGAACGGATCAGCGGCGCCGCGCCCGCCTCGAAAGCGCGCACCAGATCGGGCAGCAGGCGATCCGCCGCCCAGTCGCCCCCGCCGATGACGTTGCCGGCGCGCACCGATGCGACCGCCGGCCCCGCCCCCTGGAAGAAGGAACGGCGATAGGCGGCGACGACGAGTTCCGCGCACCCCTTGGAACTGCTGTACGGATCATGCCCGCCCATCGGGTCATTCTCGCGATAGGGCCAGATCCATTCGCGATTCTCATAGCATTTGTCGCTGGTCACGCAGACCACCGCCGCGACGCCCGGCACCGTGCGCGCCGCTTCCAGCACATGCACCGTGCCCATGACATTGGTCGCATAGGTTTCGACCGGCTCCTCATAGGAGAGGCGGACGAGCGGCTGCGCGGCGAGATGGAAGATCACCTCCGGCCGGGCATCCTCGACCACCTTCCGCACCGCCGCCGCATCGCGGACGTCACCCTCGACATGATCGATGAGTTCACCGATCCGCGCGGCTTCGAACAGGCTCGGCCGCGTCGGCGGCGGCAGCGCGAAGCCCGTCACCTTCGCGCCGAGCGCGTGCAGCCACAGGCTGAGCCAGCTTCCCTTGAACCCGCTATGCCCCGTCACCAGCACGCGGCGGCCATGCCAGTCGCCCATGCCGCTCACCAGCGCTTCCACGGCGCATTGCCGCTGTTCCAGAGATCATCGAGATATAATTTGTCGCGGAGCGTATCCATCGGCTGCCAGAAGCCGTCATGCCGATAACCCATCAATTCGCCGCCGCGCGCGAGCCGTTCGAGCGGTTCGGCCTCCCACACGGTCTGCGGCCCATCGACGAGATCAAGCACCGATGGATCGGCAACGAAGAAGCCGCCATTGATCTGGCCGCCGTCGCCCGCAGGCTTTTCGCGGAAATCGACGACACGGCCCGCTTCGAATTCCAGCGCACCGAAACGCCCCGGCGGCGAAACCGATGTGATCGTGGCGCGAAGCCCGTGTGCCTTGTGGAATTTAACCAGATCGGCGATATCGATATCGGCAACACCATCCCCATAGGTGAAGCAGAAGGGTTCGCCCGGCTCCAGATAGGGTCGGATCGCGGCGAGCCGGCCGCCCGTCATCGTCGACGGCCCGGTTTCGACCAGGGTGATGCGCCAGGGTTCGCTGCGGGTGTGATGGATCTCCATACCGTTGCCGCCGCGCAGGTCGATGGTGACGTCGGCGGTGTGCAGGAAATAATTCGCGAAATATTCCTTGATCAGATAGCCCTTATAGCCAAGGCAGATCACGAAATCGTTGAATCCGGCGGCCGAATAGATCTTCATGATATGCCACAGGATCGGCATTCCTCCGACCTCGACCATCGGCTTCGGCCGGACAGCCGTTTCTTCACCCAGCCGGCTTCCCAGGCCGCCAGCCAATATCACGGTACGCATTGCAACTCCTGCATCAGGGACCAACGGGCCACACCGACCATGACGGAGTCGGCACGCCCGGCCCGCAACGGAGCGACAGCATGAAGATCGCCGGCCTCCGCATCGCCGCCGCCCCGCTGCTCCTGCTGACGATCCTGGGCATCGCGACGGCGCTGCGGCTGCACGGCATCGGCTTTGGCCTGCCCGCGCTCAACGATCCGGACGAACCGCTGTTCATGATGACGGCGTTCGAGATGCTCCGAAACCAGAGCTTCAATCCGGGCTGGTTCGGCCATCCTGGCACGACGACGCTCTATTGCCTCGCCTTGATCTGCTTGGCCGTCGGCGGGATCGGGCTCGCCACCGGGCGCTTCGCCGATGCCGACGCGGTCGCCGGCGCGCTCTATGCCGATCCGGGCATCGTCTTCCTGCCCGGCCGCCTGTTCATCGCCGCCTGCGCGATCGGCTGCGTCTATCTGACCTATCGGCTCGGCCGACGGCTGGGTGGCGCGCGGCTGGGGCTGACGGCGGCGGCTCTGCTCGCGGTCAACGCCGTCCATATCGAATATTCGCAGATCATCCGCACCGACATGCAGGCGAGCCTGTTCATGCTGCTCTGCGCGCTCTGCGCGATCGATATCGCAAGGACCGGCAAACGGCGCGCCTATCTGCTCGCCGGGATCTGCGTTGGCCTCGCCACTGCCACCAAGTGGCCCGGCGCGGTGATCGCGCTCTCACCCGTCTGCGCCGGGCTGTGGCGCATGGCGCAAGACCGGAGCGATGCCACCAGACAGGCGGGATTTCTGGTCTTGTTCGGCGTGACGGCGGCTGCGGCACTGGTGGTCGCCTCCCCCTATCTGCTGCTCGATTATCCGACGGTGCTGCGCAACCTTGCCGGCGAAGCACGCCCGGAACATCCCGGCGCCACCGGTGGCGGATTCTTCGCCAACCTCGCCTGGTATGTCATGCATCCGCTGCTGACCTCGATGGGAGCGGTCGGGCTGGCGCTGGTCGCGGCCGGAGCGGTCCTGGCAGCCTGGCGGGGCCGGCTGATCACCTTCGCCGTCGCGCCCGGCTTCCTGCTGTTCCTCGCGATCATCTGCCTGCAGGCGTTGCGATGGGAGCGCTGGCTGGTCCCGCTGCTGCCCTTCCTGGCACTGCTTGCTGCGTTCGCGCTGTGCGGGCTGGCCGACTGGCTGCGCCGGCGCATGGCGCGGCCGATGCCCTGGATCGAAGCAGCGGCGGTGCTGCTGCTGGCGATACCGATGGTTCACACCGCGCTGATCGAGGCGCACGAACGCACCCACGACACGCGGCAGATGGCATCGGCCTGGGTACGCGTTCATGTGCCGGCCGGCAGCAGCATATTGATCGAGGACGCCGCCTTCGATCTGACCAGCGGGCCCTGGCGCTTCCTGTTTCCCCTCGGCAGCGCGGGCTGCGTGGACGTGCGCGCCGCGCTTGGCGGCCGCATCCGCTATTCGAAGGTCGAGGGGTTACGCGCCAGCAAGCCGCTGGTCGATCTCGGCCATGTCGATCCCGCGCTGCTGCCCACCTGCCGGGCCGATTACGCGATACTCAGTCATTATGGCCGCTACCGCACCGATCCGCATTTCAGGCCGGAATTCGAACAATATCAGCGGCTGATCGGCGGCGGCAAGATCGTCGCGATATTCCAGCCCGTTTCAGGGATGAGCAGCGGACCGGTGGTGCATGTCGTCAGGACGGATCGGTGACGACCGGCGACCAATCCCGCCTGCCTCCATATCTTCATGCCGGGTACGCCTCATATCCGGCTTCGCGGATGGCCGCGACGAGTGCATCCCTGCCTACACGGCTTTCGACACCGACATGCTTGGCGGAAAGATCGGCCTCGACCCTGGCTTTTCCATCCATGGCCTGAATGACGGCGATGATGGAGCGCGCGCAGCCACCGCAGGTCATACCGGGAATGTTGAAGCGCATCATCTCTGAACCCCTGCGATTTCGATCAGAATCGGGAAGATGGCGTCTGCCATCATGGCAAGGTCAATGACCGCGAGGATCTTTTTGCGCGCCGCTTGACCTTCCCATGGTTGGAAGCACCATATTCCTCTCCAGCGAATTCAGCCGGAGACGATGTCGATGTCCGATGTGATGGAATTGAAGCTGAGCGGCACCGCTCCCGCGGGCGCCCCTGCACGGCTGAGCGTGCCCGTCGCCGGCATGACCTGCGCCTCGTGCGTCGGCCATATCGAAAAGGCCATCGGCAGCCTGCCTGACGTCATCGGAGTCAGTGTCAATCTGGCGACCGAACGCGCCGATGTGACGTTCGCGCACGCCGCCGATCCGCAGGCCGTCGTGCAGGCGATCGAGCATGCCGGCTATCGGGTGCCTGAAACCGAAATCGAACTCGGCGTCGCCGGCATGACCTGCGCCTCATGCGTCGGGCACGTCGAAAAGGCGCTTCTCAAGGTTCCAGGCGTCACTGCGGCCAGCGTCAATCTCGCAACCGAAAAGGCAAGCGTACATTATCTCGGCGGCATCGCTTCAGTGCGCGATCTCGAAGCCGCGATCCGTGGCGCCGGCTATGAACCGCGGAGGATCGAGCACGGCGCGACATCGTCCGACCAGGATGCATCGGCACGCGAACGGGAAATCCGCGATCTGCGCCGATCATTGATATTTGCGGCAGTGCTGGCGCTGCCGGTCTTCGTACTGGAAATGGGATCCCACCTCCTCCCGGTTGTGCACGATCTCGTCATGAACACGATGGGCATGCGAACGAGCTGGCTTATCCAGTTCGCCCTCACCACCATCGTGCTCTTCGGTCCGGGGCTGCGCTTTTTCAGCAAGGGCATTCCCGCGATCGCACGCGGAACACCCGACATGAATTCTCTCGTCGTGCTGGGCACGAGTGCCGCCTGGGGATATTCGCTGGTGGCCACCTTCGCCCCCGCTATCCTGCCGCCCGGCACCGCCAACGTCTATTATGAGGCCGCTGCGGTGATCGTGGCGCTGATCCTGCTCGGCCGCTATCTCGAAGCCAAGGCGAAAGGCCGTACATCCGACGCGATCAAGCGGCTGATCGGGCTGCAGCCGAAAACCGCCCGCGTCGTACGCGATGGCATGACGCAGGAGATCGCGCTCACCGATGTCCGCACCGGCGATATCGTCGAACTGCGCCCCGGCGAGCGCATACCGGTCGATGGCGAAGTCGTCGACGGCAATTCCTATGTCGATGAATCCATGATCACCGGTGAGCCCGTTCCGGTTGCCAAGTCCGTCGGCGCGGAGGTTGTCGGCGGCACCATCAACAAGACCGGCGCCTTCACCTTCCGCGCGACCAAGGTGGGCGCGAACACGGTGCTGGCGCAGATCATCCGCATGGTCGAACAGGCACAGGGATCCAAACTGCCGATCCAGGCGATGGTCGACCGCGTCACCGCCTGGTTCGTTCCAGTGGTGATGGGCATCGCCGCGCTGACCTTCCTCATCTGGCTCGTTTTCGGCCCCGCTCCGGCACTCAGCTTCGCGCTGGTCAACGCGGTTGCGGTGCTCATCATCGCCTGCCCCTGCGCCATGGGCCTCGCCACGCCGACTTCGATCATGGTGGGAACCGGGCGGGCGGCCGAACTGGGGGTGCTGTTCCGCAAGGGCGAGGCCCTTCAGACGCTGCGCGACGTCTCGGTCGTGGCGCTCGACAAGACCGGCACGCTGACCGAGGGACGCCCCGAACTGACCGACCTGGAGCCCGCGGAGGGGTTCGAATACGACATGGTGCTGCAATTGGTCGCCAGCGTCGAAACGCGGTCGGAGCATCCCATCGCGGAGGCGATCGTCGCCGCGGCGAAGGCGCGCGGCCTTGCCGTGCCATCGCCCACGGCTTTCGAAGCCACGCCCGGCCTTGGCGTATCGGCAAGGGTCGGCGAGCATGACGTACGGATCGGCGCCGATCGCTTCATGTCGAAGCTCGGCCATGATGTGTCAGCCTTTGCCGACAAGGCCGGCCAGCTCGGCGCCAAGGGCCGTACGCCGCTCTATGCCGCGATCGACGGCCGACTTGCGGCGGTGATCGCGGTCGCCGACCCCATCAAGGGCACGACGCCCGAGGCGATCCGGGCGCTGCATGATCTCGGGCTGCGCGTTGCGATGATCACGGGCGACAACCAGGCCACCGCCGATGCCGTCGCGCGCATGCTCGAGATCGACGAAGTGGTCGCCGAAGTGCTTCCCGACGGAAAGGTCGATGCCCTGAACCGCCTTCGTTCGGATGGCCGCAAGATCGCATTTGTCGGCGACGGGATCAACGACGCCCCCGCGCTCGCCGCAGCCGATGTGGGCCTCGCCATCGGCACCGGCACCGATGTGGCGATCGAATCCGCCGATGCCGTCCTGATGTCGGGCGACCTTCGCGGCGTGGTGAACGCGATCGCGCTGTCGCAGGCGACGATCCGGAACATCCGGCAGAATCTGTTCTGGGCGTTCGGCTACAATGCCGCACTGATTCCCGTGGCGGCGGGCGCCCTGTTCCCGCTGAACGGCACATTGCTGTCGCCGATCTTCGCCGCTGGCGCGATGGCGCTGTCGAGCATCTTCGTGCTAACCAATGCCCTCAGGCTAAGGGTGTTCCGGCCCGCGATCGCCGCCGGCCGGCACGCGCTGGGAGAAGCGCCATGAATATCGGCCATGCCTCGAAACGGTCGGGCGTCTCGACGAAGATGATCCGCTATTATGAGCAGACCGGGCTTATTCCGAAAGCCGCGCGTCAGGATTCGGGGTATCGCGACTATGACGATGCCGATGTGCATCGGCTTCGTTTCATCCGACGTGCGCGCGACCTTGGCTTCACGGTCGGACAAATCGGCGCGCTGCTCGAATTATGGTCGGACCGAAGCCGCGCCAGCGCGGACGTGAAATCGTTCGCGCTGGATCATATCGCGCAGCTCAAGGAGAAAATCGCCGAGATCGAAGCCATGGTCCGCACGCTCGAAACGCTGGCCGATCATTGCCACGGCGACGACCGGCCGGAATGTCCGATCATCGAAGGACTGGCCGATGGAAACGGCACGTTTTCCACGCCTGGGCAACGCGAACCCCGGCATTTCGGCCAGCCTGGCGAGCACCCCGCACGGCGGCGCAGCGACGCCGCGCGGCGCGCGACGCATCAATAAGCGAGTGCGAGCCCGTCGGCCCGCATTTCGCTGGCCGCAGCATAGACGCGTTCATTGCCGCTCATGCGATGCTCGACGCATTGATAGCGGCCAAAACCGCCGTCGGGCTCGGCCATCACCCAGCCCATCTCGACCAGCGCCTTGCGCGTCGCGTCGGGAACACCGCTTTCGAGGCGCAATATTCCCTTGGGGCCAAGGCCCGGCAGATCCTCCCCCATGCTCTGCGACGAGCCTTCATGATGCCAGCGCGGCGCATCACCGGCAGCCTGCGCATCGAGGCCGTAATCGACACGATTGACGACGATCTGGGTCTGGCCCTGCGGCTGCATGTCTCCGCCCATCACCCCGAAGGACAGCCAGGGCGCATCCCCCCTGGTCGCGAAGCCGGGAATGATCGTCTGGAAAGGCCGCTTGCCCGGTGCGTAGAGATTGGGGTGGCCGGGCTGCAACGAGAAAAGCTGCCCGCGATCCTGGAACATGAAGCCCAGGCCATCGGCAACGAGCCCGGCCCCCATGCCCCGGAAATTGGACTGAATCATCGACACCATCATGCCCGAGGCATCCGCCACCGTGAAATAGGTGGTATCGCCACGGCTCGGCGCCTTGCCGGGATCGACCTTCGGATTGATCCGGGCAGGGTTGATCAGCTTCGCACGCTCGGCCGCATAGTCCTTCGACACCAGCCACTCGCCCGGCACCTTGGAGAAATTCGGATCGGCGTAATAACGGGCGCGATCCTCATAGGCCAAACGCTTGGCCTCCGCCTGGATATGGATCGAACGTGCCGACTGGAAGCCGGCGCCACGCATGTCGAAATGCTCGATCATGTTGAGCATCTGCAGGGTCGCGATGCCCTGGGTGTTGGCGCCCAGCGCGTGAACGGTAACGCCGCGATAATCGGTGGCATAGGGATCGGACCACTCGGCCTTGTGCGCTGCAAGATCCGCCTTGGACAGCCAGCCGCCGATCCGCTTGAAATAGGTGTCGATCGTTTCGGCGATCGCCCCCTGGTAGAATTCGTCCCGTCCCCCTTTCGCGATCATGCGATAGGTGCGGGCGAGGTCTGGGTTGCGGAAGATTTCCCCCACCCCCGGCCCCACACCGAAGGTCTTCTTCGCGTTCTCGACCTCTTCGATGCCGCGCCCGGGCTTGACGAAATTGGCCATGCCGCGCCGCATATAGTGGCTGATGACCTCGGGCACGGGTACGCCCTCGCTGGCATAGGCGATCGCCGGCTCGAACAAATCGGCCCATTTGAGCTTGCCGTAGCGCTGGTGCAGCGTCCACCAGCCATCGACGGCGCCCGGTACCGATACGGTGACCGCGCCATAAGCGGGCAATGCGCCATCCTGGGCACGCGAACGCGCGGTTTCCAGGCTGAGCGAACGCGGCGACCGGCCGGATCCCGCGATGCCGACGACTTTCTTCTGCGCAGGATCCCAAAGCATCGCAAACACATCGCCGCCGATCCCGCAGGCAGTGGGCTCCAGGAAACCGAGACAGGCATTCATCGCGATCGCCGCATCCACCGCCGATCCGCCCTTCTTCAGGATCTCGATCGCGGCGAGCGTGGCGAGCGGGTGCGAGGAACCCGCCGCCCCCGAACGGCCATAGACCGTCGATCGCGAAGCGAAGCTGGCGCCGACCGGCCGGTCACCGGCATGGACGTCGGGCCGCGCATAATTCTCCGCATCTTTCGGCTGAAATCCGGGCTGAGCGGCGGTTGGGTTCGATTGCGCCGATACGGCGCCATCCAGCGACAGCGCGGCAGTGGCGGCCGGCACTCCGGCAATGAACGTCCGACGCTTCATCCGAATCTCCCCTTTTCCGGAGAGACTAGAGCATCGTGCGGAAAAGCGGGAACCGGTTTTCCGCAAGGACGATCCGACGACAAAGAGCGACGACGGCACATTTCGCGCAGCACGCCGCAGAGTGAGCGCGGGCCGGAAATGATCGAGATCAAGGAAAACGGATCGACTTCACCTATCCTCCCGGTGGCGCCGCGAAGCCGGATCGATCGGGATCGCGGGGCAATGCCGATGCCGCCAGCCCGACCGCGAGCAGGAATGCCAGGATCATCATCGGATAGACGAAGAACAGCACGCCGTCCGTCATCGCATAGACGATGAAGGTATTGACCGCGACGAATGCAGGCGCGGCTGTCGCGCCGGCCCGGCGCGTGCCTTGCAACAGGCGCCACCACAGCATGACGGCGAGTGTTCCGAACAGGGCGGTCCCCACGCCGCCCCACTGAACCAGCGACTGCAGCAGCGCATTGTGAGGATGATAGAAAATCGACTGGGCTTCAGGCACGACGGTGATGAACTGCGCTTCTCCATGGCCGAACAGCGGACGGGCGAGGAATGTGCGGATACTGCCGCGCCAAAGGTCGACGCGTCCGCTGCTGACTTCATTCGCGGTCGCCTCCGCCCCCGCTTTCACCATGCGCAGCAAGCCATAATTGCCGAACGGCGGCGCATGGATCAAAGAGAGTGCCCCACCCCCGGCATAAGCCAGGATCATCGCCAAGGGCAGACGGATGGTCCTCAGCGCCGGGATCAGCGCGGCACTCAGCACGCCCGATATGAGGAGCGCCAGCAAAGGCGCGCGCGAGCCTGACCAGAACAGCGCTGCGCAGCACAGGGTTCCCGCCCCGACGGCAAGCCAATAGCGGAGTTTATCCGGCTCGGTTGCCGCGAGCCCGAACGAGAAGGCCGCGCCGACCGCGACATAGAAGCCGGAATGGCGGATGTTGACCACCCCCAGGCCGAAATGCAGCCAGTCGAACCGCGCCGGCTGTTCGATCGCCACCACAAACGCCGCCATGATCGCCACATAGAGCGTCGAACCCGTGAGCAATGCCCACCACAATGCGCGATAGTCGTTGAAACCGCGCGCGCGCATCAGATCGACGACACCCAGAGCGAACAGCAGATGAATGAGCGTCATGGCGCTGCGCATCAACGCGGCGCTGGGATCGGGCGCAACCAGCAGCGCATCGCCGATATCGATCGCGACGAGCAGGCCGATCAGGCCGGAGCTCCAGCCCGGAAGGGCCAGGATCGTCGCCAGGGGCCTGAAGCCCGCACGCCATGCGATCGCGATCGCCGCGAGTTCGATCGCGATCACCGGCGGAGCGAGAAAACGCCAGAAATAGAGCGGCGCGGAAAAATATCCGTCGGGCGTCCAGGTCGTGACCGCCATGATCGCGGGCGCAAGCGCGACGAGCAGGCAGACGATCCAGACAGGTCTCATCCCCGCCCTGCCGTCCGCCTGCTCCATATTCATGCGTCCCCGCCTTGCCCGGGTTCAGCGTTTAGCGGGTCAGCTTCTTATAGGCCAGCGCGGTCGGCCGGTCGGCGGCGTCACCCAGGCGGCGGCGCTTGTCTTCCTCATAGGCTTCGAAATTGCCCTCGAACCACTCGACATGGCTGTTGCCTTCGAACGCCAGGATATGGGTGGCGAGACGATCGAGGAAGAAGCGATCGTGGCTAATAACCACGGCGCAGCCCGCGAAATTCTCGATCGCGTCCTCCAGCGCGCGCAGCGTCTCGACGTCGAGATCGTTGGTCGGTTCGTCGAGCAGCAGCACATTGCCGCCGCGCTTGAGCATCTTGGCCATGTGAACGCGATTGCGCTCGCCGCCCGAGAGCTTGCCGACATTCTTCTGCTGGTCCTGCCCCTTGAAGTTGAACGCGCCGACATAGGCGCGCGTCGACATGTCGTGGCCGTTGACCTTCATGTAATCGAGGCCGTCCGAAATCTCTTCCCAGACGTTCTTCGAGCCTTCCAGATGGTCGCGGCTCTGGTCGACATAGCCCAGGCGAACGGTTTCGCCGATCGCGATCGTGCCCGTATCGGGCGTTTCCTGGCCGGTGATCAGCTTGAACAGCGTCGACTTGCCCGCGCCGTTCGGCCCGATCACGCCGACGATGCCGCCCGCCGGCAGCGTGAAGGAGAGATCCTCGAACAACAGCTTGTCCCCAAACGCCTTGGAGATGCCATTGACCTCGATCACCTTGCCGCCCAGCCGCTCCGGCACCTGGATGACGATCTGCGCCTTGCCGGGCGTGCGGTTCTCCTGCGCGGCGACCAGCTGGTCGAACTTGGCGATACGCGCCTTGGACTTGGTCTGACGGCCCTTCGGGCCCTGCCGGATCCATTCCAACTCTTCCTTGATCGCCTTCTGGCGGCCGGCGTCCTCGCGATCCTCCTGCTCGAGGCGCTTGGCCTTCTTGTCGAGATAGGTGGAATAATTGCCTTCGTACGGGAAATATTTCCCGCGATCGAGCTCGAGGATCCAGCCGACGACATTGTCGAGGAAATAACGGTCGTGGGTGATCATCAGCACCGCGCCCGCATATTCCTTGAGGTGGTTTTCGAGCCAGTCGACGCTTTCTGCGTCGAGGTGGTTGGTCGGTTCGTCGAGCAGCAGGATGTCCGGCTTCTGGATCAGGAGGCGGGTGAGCGCGATGCGGCGCTTTTCACCGCCCGACAGCTTGTCGACCGGCCAGTCGCTGGGCGGGCAGCGCAGCGCTTCCATCGCGATCTCGAGCTGGTTGTCGAGCGTCCAGCCATCGACCGCGTCGATCTTTTCCTGCAGTTCGCCCATCTCGGTCATCAGCGCGTCAAAATCCGCGTCTTCCGGCGGATCGGCCATCAGGTTGGAGATCTCATTGAAACGATCGACGAGATCGGCAGTCTCGCGCGCACCGTCCTTGACGTTCTCCAGCACGGTCTTGTCGGGATCGAGTTGCGGCTCCTGCGGCAGATAGCCGACGGTGATGTTCTCGCCCGGCCAGGCTTCGCCCGTAAAATCGGTATCGATGCCCGCCATGATCTTCATCAACGTCGATTTACCGGCGCCGTTGGGGCCGACGATGCCGATCTTCGCGCCCTGATAGAATTGCAGGTTGATGTTGCTGAGCACGGGCTTCTGCGCCCCGGGGAAGCTCTTGGTCATCCCCTTCATCACATAGGCATATTGTGCGGCCATCGGCGCGGAACTCCGTGGAATGGGTTTGTCTGGATTTCGCGCACGCCCTAGCGGACGCAAAAAGGCTTGGCAAACGCCCGCGCGCGGCTTGCATATCGGAACGCCCGGTTTACGAAACAAGCCCATGACAAAACCGATCGCACGCGCGCTCGCCGCGCTTCTCGCCACCGCCATCGCCACACCGGCCCTGTCGCAGCACGACGCCGCCGCGCTGCGCGATGCTGCGCTGAACGACGATATCGCCTGGGACATCACCGAAGGGCTGACCACCGAAGTGGGCCCGCGCCAGGCCGGGACCGAGGCGGAAGCGCGCGCGCGCGACTGGGGCAAGGCCAGGCTGGAATCGCTTGGCTTCCGCAATGTCCGCATCGAGACATGCGAGATGCCGGTCTGGACGCGCGGCGAGGAAAGCGGGTCGATCATCGCCCCCTTCCCCGCCAGGCTGGCCCTCACCGCGCTCGGCAACAGCGGTGCGACGCCGGCCAAGGGCATAGAGGCTGAAGTCGCCTATTTCCCGACGCTCGCCGATCTGGAAGCGGCACCGGCGGGCAGCCTGACCGGCAAGATCGCCTTTGTCGGCCATGCGATGAAGCGCACACAGGACGGGTCGAGCTACGGCTATTTCGGCCGCCTGCGCCGCAACGGCCCCGCCGTTGCCGCCGGCAAGGGCGCCGTCGGCATCGTCATCCGCTCGATCGGCACCGACTATCACCGCAATCCGCACACGGGCGGCACCGTCTTTCCGGCGGGCACGAAGCCGATTCCGGCGGCGGCGCTCGCGATTCCCGATGCGGAGAATCTCGAACGCATCTTCAAGCGCGGCAAGCCTGTGCGGATGACGCTGCTGCTGACCCCCGTGCGCGCCGAAAAAGGCCAATCGGGCAATGTGGTCGCCGAAGTGCCGGGCAGCGATCCCGGCGCGGGAATCATCACGATCGGCGGCCATCTCGACAGCTGGGACCTCGCCACCGGCGCGATCGACGACGCATCGGGCCTTGGCATCACCACGGCGGCGGCCAAGCGGATCATGGATGCGGGCCAACCGCGCCGCACCATCCGCGTCGTCTGGTTCGGCGCGGAGGAAGTGGGCGGCTGCGGCGGCCCCGATTATTTCGCGCGCCGCAAGGATGAACGCCATGCGCTGACCGCCGAATCGGACTTCGGCGCGGACCGAGTCTGGCGATTCGCGGTGAAGCTGCCCGACGCCGCGAAGCCCGTCGCCGATCGATTGGCGATCGCACTCGCTCCGTTGGGCATCGGGCGCAATTCGGAGCCCGCCGGCGGCGGCGCGGACATCGCGCCGCTGGTACGCGCGGGCGTGCCCGTGATCGACCTGGAACAGGACGGAACCCGCTATTTCGACGTGCATCACACACCTGACGACACGCTCGACAAGGTGGACCTCGAACAGCTTCGACAGAATGTCGCGGCATGGACCGCGATGCTCGCAATTACGGCCAATGCACCCGAGGAACTGGCACCCGTTAACCGTTAATCCTCAATTTGTCGTTGACCGTGCAGGATTCATCGTTATTTGGATCGGGCTCGCGACGGCGTTCGGGCCGGCCGCGAAAAATGCTATGGGAGCAAACCGAATGAAGAAGATGTCTTTCGTTCTCGCTGCCGCCGGCCTGATGACCCTGGCCGCCTGCGACAAGCCTGCTGAGAACGCTGTCGAGAACGCCGTCGAGAACGTCGAAGACGCCGCCGCCAACCTCGAGGACGCTGCTGGCAACGCCACGCTCGACGCCGCCAACGGCGCCGCCAACGTTGTTGAAGACGCCGCCAACGCGGTCGACAACGCTGCTGCGAACGTCTCGGGTTCGTAATTCAGTGCCTGCCCGCTCCGGCGGGCAGATACGAAAAGAACGGGCGATCCGCGATCGGGTCGCCCGTTTTTTATTGTCTACCGAATGATCAGAGAATCAGGGCACAGTTCCCCTTGCCAGCGTCCGCAATGCTCCGTATCGCGGGCGGCGCACGCGGAGGGCCTGTAGCTCAATGGTAGAGCTGGCCGCTCATAACGGCTAGGTTGGGGGTTCGAATCCCTCCGGGCCCACCAGCGTGCGGGCCACGGAAACGGGGTCGGTCGGGGAGTGGCGCAGGCTGGTAGCGCACCTGGTTTGGGACCAGGGGGTCGCAGGTTCGAATCCTGTCTCCCCGACCATTTCGGCGAAAGCGCGGCTATCGCCCGTTCGGCTCCGCCCAAGCATGGGCGCCTGCGCCGTTATCGCCGCAGTTTCGATTCCCGCAGGAAATCGATCAGCCCCGCCGGATCATTGGTGAAGAGCGCGTCGACGCCGAGATCGACATATTTTCGCCAATCCTCCGGGCTATCGGCCACATTTGAAAAGACGGTTATCCCGTCCCGCCGCAAGGCGCCCGCCCCCTCCGCATCGATATCGGCATGGCCCAGCACGATGCAGGTCGCATGATGCCGACGCAGCATGGCGAGATAGTCGCGCGTCAACTTCGGCACGCCCAGCAGGCAGGTGCGGATGCGGGGATTGATCGCGTGAAGCGCATCGATCGTGCGGAAATCAAAGGATTGCAAGATCAGCCTGTCTTCTAGGCCATGTTCGCGCACCGCCACGTCGAGCAGCGCCGCGAACTTGACCGGATCGATATCGGCCCCCTTGGGAATCTTGGTTTCGGCAAAGAAGCGCGCGTCGCCACCCCTGAAGCCCCGTAGCACCTCATCCAGTGACGGAATGCGCGCGCCCGGCACGGCGACAAAGCCCTTGCCGGCATAGGCGGGCCGCACATCCGATCCGCAGTCGAACTGCCTGATCTGGGCGAAACTGAGGCCACGTATCGGCCCAGGCACAACCCTGGCACCAACATCGGGCCTGCAGAAGTCCGGATTGATGTCCGCGTCATGATGAACGACGATCTTGTCGTCGGCGGTCATCATCATGTCGAACTCCAGCACCTCCGCGCCAAGGTCGGCGGCGTGGCGCAGCGCGGGGACGGTATTCTCGGGCCGCAGCAGCGCCCCGCCGCGATGCGCGATCACCGCGATAGACGGAGGACCGCTTGCCGCCTGCACGCCGGCGGATGCGAACAGCATCGCCGTCGCGGCGACCCCAGCGGCAATGCGCCGGGGAGAGGAACGGAATGACCATCGAATCTTCTGCATCGCCGCCCCCTCAGAACTTGAAATTGACGTTGGCGAAGACGTAGCGGCCATAAACGTCATAGACGCCGCCGCCGCCCTGATAATAGGTGCGCGGAGCGTAGGGCGGCTTCACGTCGAAGACGTTGTTCACCCCGACGCGCAAAGCGACAGCGTCGGTCATCTGCCAGCCGATGTTGAGATCATTGTAGATCCGGCCGGGCAGCCGGTTGCCCTCATAAGCCTCGCCGGACACGTTGGTGTAGTTGAGCGCCTTGCCCCAATAGCGCGTGTTGAAGCCGATATCCCAATCGCCGATGTCGTAGCGCGCGAACAGATTGGCGCGGATGCGCGGGTTCTGATAGCCGCCATCATAGACGATCACGCTGGACGCGACGCCCGGCAACGTCGTGGTCTCGAACTTCAGCAGATAGCTGGCGCGGAGTGCAAGGTTGAAGCGCCCCGGCCCCAGATTGCGCCGGTAATTGGCGCCGATATCGATGCCCTTGGCCTCCGATTCCGAGACGTTCATGTAGCTGGTGTCGACACCCTCGGCATAGCCGCGCGAGTCACGTTCGATACGGTCGCAGAACTGGTTGTCGATCGAGGGCAGATCGACGCACAGGTTCAATATGTCCTGCTGCGCGATCGCGGCGATCATGTTGCCCAGCTTGATGTTCCAATAATCGACGGTCAGATCGAAGCCGGGCAGGAAGCGCGGTTGCCAGACCAGGCCGAAGGTGAGGCTGTCGGAGGTTTCAGGCGTCACGTCCGCACTACCGCCGGTGACGACGAAGCCCGTGCCGATCTCGCTGGGCAACGGCGAGCCGACGCCGAGCTTGCCCAGCAATTCGGCGCAATTCTTCTGCCGTGTCGGGTTCGCGTTATAGGTGGGCTGCATGCAGGCGTCCCGCACGCCGATCTGCTGCACGGCGCGGGAAGAATAACGCTCTCCGAAATTCGGCACGCGTACGCTGCGCGATCGCACCGCACGCAGCGTCAGTTCGCGCAGCGGCATCCAGGTGCCACCGACCTTCCAGGTATTGGTCGGCTCGAAATCGCTATAGTCCGAATAGCGATAAGCGCCCTCCACCGTCAGCCGGTGGACGAAGGGCAGATCCTTCAGCACCGGGACGACCAGTTCGCCATAGACTTCGGAAACGCTGTTCGACGCCCGCAATTCGGGTTCGTACGGCGCCCAGGCGCCAAGGTGCGACAATTCGTTGGCGGGCGGACGCGCGCCATTGTCGTCGACATTGTGGATGCTTTCCTTGCGCCGCTCGACACCGAGCACCGCCTGCACCTCGCCGGCGGGCAGTGTGAAGGGGCTACCGGCGATGTTGGCGCCATAAATGGTCTGCTTCTGCTCGCGATGCTTGCGGCGCGTCGCCATCATCCAGTTGCGCTGTTCCGCGGTCAGCGGATCGGTGCTGAAAATGTTGAAAGGCACGCAGCCGATCGCGCGGGCAGCCGCGCTGCGACATACAGGCGCGCCCGTGACCGGATCGGCGATGACGTCGCGGGCGGCGATGAAGCGCGACGCCATGGGAACATTGTCCGCATGGATGTCGTTGCTGCTCTTGCCATATTGCCAGAAGGCCTCCCACTCGAAGCCGCCGGGCAGCTTGCCCGAAAAACTGTTGCCGACGGTCAGCGTCTGGCGATCGCTGTAATCGGTCATCTGCCCGAAATTCTCGTAGCTCCGCCGCACGGCGGTCGATGTGAGTTTGTTCGCGACCATGAGTTGCCGGAACGAGGCCGGCAGATAGGGATTGTCGAGATAGGCGGTCGCACCGCCCGCGCCGTTGAGCCAGGTCAGCCGGTCGTCGTCGCGATAGGGCCGCCGATAGGCGTCGTAGCGCGAACGCCCGTAATCGAAGCGGAAATTATAGCTGATCCAATCAGCCAGCTCATAATCGAAGCGCCCGATGAACGAGGCGTTCTCGATCGGCGCGATCAGGAAATCGCTCCAATATTGGCTCTGCGGAAAGCCGCCGTCACCGCCGTCGCGCGACGTGCCGCAGCCCGAGATACAGCCATTGGCATAGCTGCCGAGCAATGCCGAGCCGTCGGGCTGGAGAAGGTAGGTCTTGCCGCCGACGAAGATATTCGCGACCGGCTGCAGATACATGTTGGTCATGTTGTAGCGCACGATCCGGTCCGGAATGCCGTCGGCGGGTCCGGTATTGGCCGGATTGGTCTGGTAGCTGAGGTTCGTGTCCTTCGAATAGCGCTGGTGGAAATAGATCGGGTCGTTCTTCATCCAGGTGCCGCCGATGACGATGGACCCGCGATCGTCCGCGAACTTGGTGCCGGCGACGAGCGAGACCTGCGACTTGCTGCCGCCGCCATGCTGGGTGGTGCCCGTCGTCGCGGAGAGTTCGAACCCCTGGATGTTCTTGCGCGTGATGATGTTGGCGGCGCCCGTGACGGCATCGGCGCCATAGACAGCGGCGGCGCCGCCGGTGACGATCTCGATCCGCTCGATCATGCCCGACGGGATCATGTTGATGTCGACGGCGGAGGAAGATGCCGCGCCCGACACGCGGCGACGGCCGTCGACCAGGGTCAGGGACCGGCTGACGCCCATGTTGCGCAGCTCGATCGTGGCCATGCCGCCGTCATACTGGCCTTCGGGCGCGCTGTTGTAGGGGCCGTTGCCAGGCCCCACCGCGATATCGCGCAGGATGGTTTCATAGGCGGAGGTGTTGCCCGCCCGCATCGCGGTTTCCATGTTGATGACGCCGATCGGCATCGCCGATTCGAGTTCGGGCCGCGCGATGCGCGATCCGGTGACGATCAGTTCCGCTCCTTCAGCCGATGTGTCCGCGTCCGGTGCGGTATCGGCGATATCGGCAGCAGCCATTGCGGCCATCGCGACCGGCGTGGGCTCCGGCCGAACCGCCGCCCGTGCGATACGCGCCGGCTTCACCACGACGGTGGCGCCCACGATCGTCGCCGAAACCTTGCCGCCGGTAAGCTGCCGCAGCGCGGTTTCGGCGGTGAAGCGGCCATTGACCGCACCGCTGCGCTGCTGGGAGAGCGTGGCGGTATCGGCGATGATCTGGAGGCCGGTCACACGCGAATAGGATGACAGTGCCCTGGCGAGATCCTGCGCAGGAATCGAAAATGAATATACCGAATTGGTATTTCCTTGCGCCATGGCCGGCTGCGCCAGCACCATGGCGGACGTCACCATCAAAATATTCGAAAAACCGTTTCTTGAAATTGTCACGACAACCCCCGTTCAGGATAGCTTTCGGGGGCTAAGTTCCTTTCGCAGACAATAACCCGACAAATTTTTTTGGTTTCATATACTCGTCACATTTATGACGATATTATTTCATTCCAGAACGATATTCACCGCCGTCTCGCGCATATGCACGCCATAGGCCGCCTCGATCGCGCGCAGCGTATCCTGCACCGCCTGGACCCGGAAACGCCCGGTGATCCCGCGCCGCGCCAGATCAGGACGGCGAATGAGGATGGGCTTGGCGGAATAGCGGTTCAGCTTGTCGATCAGCGCGGCAAGCGGAACGTCCGACGCCTCGAACCAGCCCGTCTTCCATTCCGGCCCGTGCTGCCCGGGATCGATCCGCGACATCGTCAGGCGGGTGCCGTCCATATAGCCTGCCCTGCCCTTGTCGATCGGCACCAGCCTGCCGTTGCGCGGGCCAAGGCCGACCCGACCGCGAAATACCTCGACGACGGTGCTGACATCGCTTTGGCGATCGACGTTGAAGGCGGTGCCGAGCACCTTCACCTCATTGGCGCCGCTCGCCACCCGGAACGGACGCCAACGTTCGTGACGGACGTCGAAATAGGCCTCGCCACGCACCAGCGTCACCGTTCGCGACAGGACACCATATTCCGCCGCAATCTCCGTATCGGGCCCAAGATCGACGCGGCTACCGTCCGCGAGCGTGAAGCTCGCCCCCGCTCCCTTGGCCGTCGACAGCCGCTGAGGAGCGCCCGTTGTCAGCCAGAGCGGAACGGCGGCGGCGATCGCGGCCGCGATGCCGATGCAACCACCCAGCAGCCAAACCCGTCCGCGCGGCGCGAGCGGCGATGCTTCCGCCACCTGCATTTCCGTCGACGCATCATCCACCATCAATTCCGGATCGTTCAGCGCCGCTTCCAACACCGAGGAATCCCACAGCGCCTGAAGGCGCGCGAACGCGTCGCCATGGCGGGGATCCACACCGATCCAGGCATCGAACCGCGCGCTCTGCGTGGTGTCGACGGCAGGCCGGTTGATCTGTTCGACCCAGTAAGCGGCATCCTTCGCGATACGCTCTTCGTCACTCATGCAGGTCGCGCCGATCGAGGGCGTCGTTCAGGTCCCGCAATCCCCTCGTGATATGTTTTTCCACCGCTTTCGTGCTCATGTTCAGCGCCTGTGCGATCGTCGCGCAGGATTCCCCCCTTATGCGCCTGCGCACAAGCACTTCGCGCCGCAGCCTGGGCATACGGCGCAGGATCCGAGACACCAGCGCCACATCCTGCCGCACCGCGACCATATGATCGGGCAAGGGATCGTTGCTGGCATGACTTTCCGCGATTTCATCCTCACTCATGCGCGCCGCCGCCCGATGATGCTTCAGCAGGAGCTTGCCGGCGATCCGGAAGCCCAACCCATAGATCGTCGCGATTTGATGGGTCCGGCCATATTCGATCAGGCTCGCCACGGTTTCCTGCGCGATATCGTCCGCCAGATCGTGCCGGCCGGTTCGGCCGAGCACATAATTCCGGACGGCGCCGCGAACCCCCGACCAGTCGACATCACCGGCGGCCTGCTGAAGCGGTTGAGGGGAAAGAGAGCCGGTCATGGATTCGCGCCTGTAAGGCGCCCGCTAGCCGGCGAATGTGACGCGCGCGTGAAGCCATGTATGAAATGCCGGTTCGGATTTCGGTCCGGCAGAACAAGGGAGACCCATGCTGCTCGAAGAATCCCTGGACAGGCTGGGCCTTTCCCACCCCGTCACCTCCGCCTGGATCGCGCAGCTTTCCGAGCCCCATCGCCATTATCACACGCTCGACCATGTCACGCACATGCTTGCCCACCTGCCGGACGCCGAGGCGAGCCGAGAGATGATCGCGGCGATCTGGCTGCACGACATCATCTATGATCCACACGCCGCGAATAATGAAGAAGCATCGGCCGAACAGGCGCTGAGAGACCTGTCAGCGACCGATATAGACGCGCCGCTGGTGGCCGCGCTGATCATGGGCACGAAGCGGCATGAGGCGGGATCGGGCGCGCAGAATCTGCTCAACGATCTCGATCTCGGCATCTTCGGCGCATCACGGGCCGCCTATGCCCGCTATTCCGATCAGATCCGGCGCGAATATGGCTTCGTGCCCGACGATATCTATCGTCCCAACCGCGCGCTCGTGCTGGAACGGTTCGACAAGATGAGGATCTTCCACACCCCCGGCTTCACCAAGCACGAGGCCGATGCGCACGCCAATCTGCAATGGGAGATCGGGATGTTGCGTGACGGGTCCCTGCGCTGAAAGGGGTTTGCCGCGCCGCACAACGAATGGCATCAATTCGTGCGTTGAGTTGGGGGAATCGCGATGGCGGATGTGGACGGTTCGGATACGGCACTGAGCAGGCGCGCCTTTTGCGGGCTGGCGGGCGGCGCGATCGCCGCGATGGGCCATGCCGCGCCGGCGACCGCAACGGCGAAGAGCGCGACGAACGAACTCGTCATGATGGACGCGACCACGCTCGCCGCGACGATCCGGGCGCGGCGCGCATCCTGCGTAGAGGTGATGACGGCGTTCCTCGATCATATCGATCGGAACAACCCCGTGGTGAACGCGATCGTCGCGCGACAGGATCGGACGATGCTGATGGCGGAGGCCGGCAGGCAGGACGATCTGGCGAGGCGCGGCGAATGGCTGGGCACGCTTCACGGTTTCCCCCACGCGGTGAAGGATCTCCAGCCGGTCAAGGGCATCGTGTCGACGCGCGGATCGCAGATCTTCCGCGATCATGTGCCCATTGCCGACGGGCTGATGGTGGAGCGGCTCCGCCGCGCGGGGGCGATCTTCATCGGCAAGACCAATGTGCCCGAATTCGGCCTGGGATCGCATAGCTACAACGCCGTCTACGGCACCACCCGCAATCCGTACGACACGACGCGGTCCGCCGGCGGCAGCAGCGGTGGCGCGGGCGCGGCGCTGGCGATGCGCATGCTGCCCGTCGCGGACGGCAGCGATTTCGGCGGCAGCCTGCGCAATCCGGCGGCCTGGAACAATGTGATCGGCTTTCGCACCGGGTTCGGCCGCATCGCCATGTCCGGTGACGATGTCTGGTTTCCGGGCATGGGTGTGCTCGGCCCCATGGCGCGCAATATTCCCGATCTCGCCCTGCTCCTGAAGGTGCAGTGTGGTCACGACGATCGCGCGCCACTCTCTATGGAAGGCGACAGCCTGGATCTCACCGCCAGCCTCTCCGCAAGCCCCAAGGGCAAGAGAATCGGCTGGCTTGGAGACTTTGGTGGCACGGTTCCCACCGAGCCGGCGGTGATGGCCCAATGCGGAGAGGCGCTGAAGACGCTGGAAGCCTTGGGCTGTTCGGTGGAAGATGCAGTGCCCGACATGGCCATCGAGCCCGTCTGGCAAGCATTGCTGAAGATGCGCGCGTGGCAGTCCGGCGGAGGTATCGCCGAGCTTTATGCGGCGCCGGAAAAGCGCAAGCTGATGAAGCCCGAGGCGATTTACGAAGTCGAGAACGGGCTGAAACTCTCCGCCTTCGATCTTCGCGCGGCATCGGTGGTGCGCAGCCAATGGTATAACGCGGTGCGCAAGCTGTTCGCCCGATATGACTATCTGATCGCACCCGCCACCCAGATCCTCCCGTTCGACGGAAAGCTCGACTGGCCACACGAGATCAATGGACAGGCGATGGGCAGCTATCACGAATGGCAGAAAGGCAATTTCCTGATCACCATGTCCGGATGCCCATCGCTGGCCGTGCCGGCGGGGTTCACCGCCAACGGGCTGCCTGTCGGTATCCAGATCGTGGCCCCGGTCACGCGTGAGCTTGCCTGCCTTCAGCTCGGCCATGCCTATATGCAGGCGAACGACTGGACGGCGAAACGGCTTCCCCCGCAACTGGCCTGAGCCGTATCATATCAAGGTGCAGGGATGCTGACGCATCCGCACCTTGGAACGCTCAAGCGCCGCGCGGACTTGACCAAAATGCGATGAGTCACGCTCATCGCATCTTGGTATCAGCCCTTCACAGCGGCGGCGCGCCATTCGCCGGGCGCCACGCCATCCAGCGCCCAGTCGCCAATGCGCCAGCGCACGAGGCGGAGCGTGGGATAGCCGATCGCGGCGGTCATGCGGCGCACCTGGCGATTGCGCCCTTCACGGATCGTCAGGCTGATCCAGCGATCCGGCACGCTCTTGCGGAAACGCACGGGCGGATCGCGCAGCCAGAGCGCCGGATCATCGATACATTCCGCCTCTGCCGGTCGCGTCGGGCCGTCATTGAGCATCACGCCGCGCCTCAGCGGTTCGAGAGCGGCATCATCGGGATCGCCCTCCACTTGGACGAGATAGGTCTTGGGCAGTTTGAAGCGCGGATCCGCGATGCGCGCCTGAAGCCTGCCGTCGTCGGTCAGCAGCAAAAGCCCCTCGCTGTCGCGATCGAGCCGGCCGGCCGGATAAACCCCGGGCATATCGATGAAATCGGACAAGGTCGCCCGCGCGCCCTCGGTTCCGCGATCGGTGAATTGCGAGAGCACGCCATAAGGCTTGTTGAACAGGATCAGCCGCGCCATCGCACGCTTTCAGGCTTCATCAAGATCGGTTCAGCGCGCGCCCGCGCGCTTCCGCCAGGCCGCCGCGACAATCTCGTCCAGCCCGGTCGGCCGGATGCCCAGTCTCGCGAACTCGGCGAACACCGCATCCCACCAGGCGTAGAACTCCCTGAGATCGGCAGCGTCGCGAACATAGGGGGTAAAACCGGCTTCCAGCGACGGCGAATGAAAGGACAGGCTGAAGATATCGAGCCCTTCCCCCGCCAGCACACGGATCGCCTCGCACGCCTCATGCTTGCCATAACCTTCGGGCGTCAGCGGCACGCGCGTGAACAGGCCGGTGCGCGACAATATGCCCTCGCCGCGCGGCAGGATCTGGCTGAGCCGGTGCAGCGAACGCCCGAAGACGCGCAGATGGCCGATAAAGGCGGCGGTCAGCGGCACTTCGAGCAGGGTCCCCTTGGGACCGGCCCAGAAAGGCTCCAGCCCGAAGCCGATGAAATCCGGCCCGCCTTCGCCATGATAGCGGAACAGGCTGCGCACCGAGACGTCCAGCCGATAACCCAATGATTCCAGGATGGCGGCGCTGTTGGGGCCGATGCCGTAGCGACCGGCGCGATAGATGTCGGGCCGCTTGCCGAAACGCTCGGCGATCCGTTCGGTCAGCGCCACGATCTTCGCACGCTCGAGCGCGGGCGGAAGATTGCCGCAGAAGCTGTTGCGCGGCGTCAGTTCTTCCTCGAACGGCGGATTGACCCAGGTGTGAAGCTGGGTGCCGATCGAGCAGGCGCCGCTTTCGAGCCACGGCCCCATGATCGCGACCGCCTCGTCGCTGTCGGCGATGGGATGATCGACGACATAACAGGGCGCGACACCATTCGCCTCGAACATCGCCTGGCCTTCGGGAAGCGCCCGCACCGTCTCGGTCGCGACATTCTCGCGCGCCAGCGGCTTGGTCCAGTCGAACTCCTCCTCGGTATCGCACACGACGAAGAAGCGCCGGCCGAAATCGGCAGCGAGCGGCGCATGTGCGGAGGCGGGCGGCGGTACGTCGATCCGCACGCCCCGATCCGCGACATTGATTTCTGCATTCCCGGCAAGCTGCGGCTCGGCGATCGCGTCAGCCACTATTTTCCCCCTTCGCCGGCGTCCCGATCGCGCCAGGCAGGACCAGCGCGAAACTGTCCGCACCGATCACGAACTGCCCGCCCGCAGCAAGCGCCAGATTGCGCACCAGGCGCAGCGCGAAACCGAGGCCCAGCAGCGGCGCTTCCGGCCAGTCGCCATCGGGGCTGTAGCCGGGATCGAGCAGCGCGCGCTCGTCCTGTTCCCCCAACGCGCGCGGGCGCCCGATCCTGAGCGCGACCTGCGAGGTTTCGGGCTCCAGCTTGACGCTGAGCGCTTCCCCCGACGCGGTGACCGCGATCACCGCCGCCAGCAGGCGCGAAAACATGCGTTCAAGCGCCGACGGGTCCACCGACAAGGCGGGCAGGCCCCGCGCGACGCTCACCCGCAGATGAACGCCGCGATCGTCGGTGAGCGGCGCGAGCTCGCCGCAGACGCGCTCAAGCAGCGCCGCACCATCGACCCGCGCACGTTCCAGCCGCAGCGCGTTACTGTCTACACGTGCGGCGGTGTCGAGATCGTCAACGGCGCCGAGTAGTCGGCGCGCCTCCCCCAATATCTCGATCGCCTTCGACCGATAATCCTGCGCGGCCGGCCCAAGCATCTGCCGATCGATCATCTCGGCGAAACCGAGGATCGCGTTGAGCGGCGTGCGCAGTTCATGGACAAGCTGGCGCAGCGACTCGGGCGGCAGCGCCGATCCATAGAGGCCGGTGCCGCCGCCGGGCACGCGCGCGACCTCGTCGATGCGCGGACGGCGGGCAGTGCCGCGATAGCCGGTGAAGCGGCCATCCTTGTGATTGAAGAAAGGCACGGCGGAAATCCGCCATTCGCCCGACGATGCCCCGCCCCCGGCGACAGACAACCGCGCATCGCGGAACGGGGCGCGGCGGCGATAGGCACCGGCGACATGGCCATCGACACCATGATCATGCGCATCGGCCACCGCCGCGATCGAAATGCCGATCAGCGGCTCACGCGGGGCGCCCTCGACCCAGGTGACGATACCGTCCGATCCGGTTTCGAAGCGAAAGGCCTCCGCCTGCGCCGTGTCCACGCTCGGCCCCGCCTCGGCCGCAGGGAGTGGACGTTCGCGACGATAGGCGGCGATACGATCGACCAACTCGCGGATCTGTACCCCGCCGGTCAACGGATCGGGCTCGGGCGGTCCGTCCAGCGCCGCGACGGGATCCGTTTCAGCCTGAGATTCGAAAGCGGTTTCCGCGGACGGGCCGGCGATCACCATATCGGCGGCGCCGAAGCTGGCCAGCGCATGCGCCACTGCGGGGTCCAGATCGGTGCGATGCCGCAGCAGCGCACGCACGGGCGGCGGAAGCGCCGGCAGCAAGGCGGTCCATTGATCGACATCGAATCGCGCCGTACGCGCGAGCGGCGCCGCGATCCCCGCGCCGTCCTCCGCGAAAAAGGCGAACAGCGCGGGCGGAATCCTGCGGCCGGCAAGAGCACGCGCGGTCTGTGCCCGCTCGACGGCGGGAACCCCACCGCGCCAGGCCCGCAGCGTGCCGTACACGGTATCCACCTGATCATGGTCGGTGCGGCACTGGGCCACAAGATCGACGAGCTGGCGCCAGGCGACGCGGCGTGCCTCCGGCGTCGCGCCCGATCGCGCAATCACCGTCGCCGCCATGTCGTCGAACCGCAAAGCGCTCGCTCCTCGCAATGCCAGGCCCCATTTCGCGGCCCGCTGCCAAGCTGGATAGCCAAGGCGAAGGTTCAGGGGAACCCAGGAAAAAGCTGCCGTTGCAATGTGGGACAATTGCAATGGCTCGTAATTAAATTATACACTGGCGCCTATACCGGAATGGAAGTTCTTCTGATGGCGCAATTATCCATCGACGATCTCGATCGTCAGATTCTCGCCCTGCTTCAGGGCGACGGACGCATGACGAATGTCGAACTCGCCTCGCGCATCGGGCTTACGGCCCCACCCTGCCTGCGGCGCGTCCGCAGCCTGGAAGATGCCGGGGTGATCCAGGGCTACAACGCCCGGCTCGATCAGGCGGCGCTCGGCTATGGCATCACCATCTTCGCGATGGTCAGCCTGCGCAGCCAGGCGGAAGCCGATCTGCAGGCGTTCGAGAATCATGTCGCGGACCTGCCGGAAGTGCGCGAATGCTACATGCTCAACGGCGAAATCGATTTCCTGCTGAAGATCGTCGCGCGCGACCTTCAGAGCTTCCAGAATTTCCTGACATCCAAACTCACCCCCGCACCCAATGTGATCAGCGTGAAAACGTCGCTGACCATCCGCCGTTCGAAATACGAACCCGGTGTGCCCTTCGAAGATGTCGACCTGCCCTAGAGCAGGTGATCCGCTGGAAGCGGATCGCATGTTCGGGAGCCATATTTTACAGTGATTTTCGCGTCGCTGGCCTGTGGCTCGGGTCGTTCGACGATTCCATCGAACTAATAAATCGTCCTGAAACGCGGCCGCGCGCATTGCCAGCTTGAGTGACGGACACGAAAAAGGGGCGGCGCGCGAAGCACCGCCCCTCTTTTCATGGGTCAGAACGCTCAGGCGGTCTTGTCGAGCCAGGCCGTCCAATATTGCGCGATACCGGCGCGGGGCGCACCCTGCACCTTGGCGAAGGCCGCCTTGGCGGCATCCTTCTGCCCCTGGCGCGCGAGCGCGATGCCGAGACGGGTGTTGACCTCGTCGGCATCGACGCCGCCCTTTTGCAGCGCCAGTTCGTACAGGGTCACCGCCTTCGCATAATCGCCATAGCCGAGATAGGCATTGGCGACGCCGGAGGCGCTGACGCCGTTCGCCGCACCGGCCGCGCTCTTCTCTTCCGCTGCAAGCGACGCACGGTCGCCGGCGACCTTGGCGGTCACTTCCTTGTGCAGTTCGTTGACGTCAGGGCTGGTGCCGGGCGACTTGCTCGCCTTCAGGTGATCGAGCACCAGCTTCGCTTCGCCCGGCAAACCGGCGCGGCTCGCGAGGAAAGCATATTCATAATGATCCTTCTCGCCCGCAAGCGAATCGGTCGCGAGCATCAGGCGGTAAAGGTCGATCAGCGGCTTGTCGGCCGGATTCTGGCTGTCGCGGAACAGCACCAGCGCGGTCCGCCAATTCTCGGCCGAAGGATAGGCCTTCACGTGCATCATCGTCCAGCGCGTGACTTCGCTGTTCAGCTTGCCCTTGTACGCCTGACCGAAACCGAACTTGTACCAATCCTCCGGCGCCTTCTTGCCCGTGGCTTCCTCAGCCTGGATCGCCTTTTCGAGCGTCGTCAGGACCTGCGGATATTTGCCGGTGTCGGCATAGATCTTGGCCTGGCTCAGATAGAGATCGGTGGTGGCGTAGTTGGCGGCCGCAGCAGCGGCATATTCGGTCTCCGCCTTCGCATAGTCCTTGCGATCCGACGCGAACTTGCCGGCGAAGAAGTGATATTTGCCGACATCGGCGGCCGGAAGCAGGCCGGTGCCGAGCATGGCGGTGATCGCCTTTTCCTGCGCGGCCGTGTTCTGCGTCTTGGTGCCGACGTCCAGGCGGTACTGGTTGAGCGTGTAGATTTCCTCCGGCGTCTTGGCGGCCGGCTCTGCGGCGTCGATGGCGGCCATGGTGCCCGGCCAATCCTGCGCCTTGTACACCTTGTCGATCGGACCGGCGGCCTCACGGAATTCCTTGCTGAGCTTCAGCGGCGCGGCTTTTTCTTCCTTGGGCTTCTTCTGCGCCTGCGCGGGAAGCGCCGCGATCGACACGGAGCCCAGCGCCAGCACGATTCCGAGCGCCGTCTTCGATACCAGTTTCATTGATCGTTTCTCCAATCTGAATCATGGCCGCGCCGTCACCGCGCGTTCGCCACGCTGCCTAATCCTGCCGGCCTTGCGGCACAAGCCTTGCAACGACCGACCGTGCAACGGCTCATTCCTCTTGCGGTTCCGGCGCTTAATCGCGGTTGAACGCGGTTGCGCGCTATCACTTTGACGCGGCCAAGCCCGATGGTCTAGGCGGCGCGCAATGTTGGCTTTCCTCTCTCCCGCGAAATCGCTCGACTATGGCTCTGAAATCCCGGCCTTTGCCGCGACGAGCCCGCGCTTCGAATCCGAATCGGCGATTCTCGCCGACGCCGCCGCCACGCTGTCCGCCCAGCGGCTGATGGCGATCATGGACATTTCCGAGAATCTCGCGGTGCTCAACGCGGAGCGCTACGCGAATTTCGCCAACCTGCCGACGCGGCCCGCCATCTACGCCTTTGCCGGTGACGTCTATGTCGGATTCGAGGCGCGGACGCTGGATGAAGGCGCAATCCGCTTCGCGCAGGATCATGTCCGCATCCTCTCGGGCCTCTACGGCCTGCTCCGTCCGCTCGACGCGATCCGCCCCTACCGCCTTGAAATGGGCACGCGCTGGGCGCCCGCAAGCGGCGACCTCTACGGTTTCTGGGGTCAGCGCATCGCCGATCTCGCGGCGGCGGACCTGAAGGCGGAAGGATCGGACACGATCGTCAACCTGGCCAGCCGCGAATATTGGGGCGCGGTGGAAGGCCGGCTCGATCCCGCCATCCGCGTGATCACCATCGATTTCCGCGAGGAAGGCCCGGCCGGGCTGCGCTTCAACAGCTTCGCCGCCAAGCGCGCGCGCGGCACGATGGCGCGCTTCATCTGCGAACATCATCATCGCGACGTCGAAGCGCTGAAGGGGTTCGACACCGACGGCTATCGCTTCGAACCCGAAGGCAGCGACGAGACGCTCTGGCGCTTCATCCGCCGCTGAGATCGCATCGAAACTTTCGTGCGCGCGCGTACGTGCGTACGCGCGCGAGGGGTGGCGCTGCCCTTGCCCATGGGCTAGGACGTGTCATCGACACGAAACAAATCTGAAAGCACGAAATTGAGCACCGACGAGACCGTCCTCGCCGACCCTTCGGACATTACCCCGATCAACATCGTCGACGAGATGAAGTCGAGCTATCTCGACTATGCGATGTCGGTGATCGTCAGCCGCGCGCTGCCCGACGTGCGAGACGGCCTGAAGCCCGTCCACCGCCGCATCCTCTATGCCTGCCAGGAAGCGGGCTATGTCGCCGGACGCCCCTATCGCAAGTGCAGCCGCATCGTCGGCGACGTCATGGGTAAATATCACCCGCATGGCGACAGCGCGATCTACATGGCCCTCGCGCGCCTGGCGCAGGACTGGTCGATGCGGGTGATGCTGATCGACGGCCAGGGCAATTTCGGATCGATGGATCCCGACGAGCCGGCGGCGATGCGGTATACCGAAGCGCGGCTCGCCAAGGTGACCAATTACCTGCTCGAGGATCTCGACAAGGACACGGTCGATTTCACGCCGAACTACGACGCCTCGGAGACCGAGCCGCAGGTTCTGCCCGCACGTTTCCCCAATCTGCTGGTCAACGGCGCCGGCGGCATCGCCGTCGGCATGGCGACCAACATCCCGCCGCATAATCTGGGCGAAGTCATCGACGCCTGCCTCGCCTATATCGACCGCGGCGTGCTGGGCGGAGAGGAAGTCACCGTCGACGATCTGATCCAGATCGTGCCCGGCCCCGATTTCCCGACCGGCGCATTGATCCTGGGCCAGCACGGTGCGCGTTCCGCCTATCACACCGGGCGCGGATCGATCATCATGCGCTCCAGGCATGTCGTCGAGGAAGGCCGCGGCGATCGTCGTTCGATCGTCCTCACCGAAATCCCCTATCAGACCGGCAAGAACAATCTGGTCGAGAAGATCGCCGAAGCCGCCAAGGACAAGCGGATCGAAGGCATTTCGGACATTCGCGACGAATCCAACCGCCTGGGCGTCCGCATCGTCATCGATCTGAAGCGCGACGCGACGCCCGATGTCGTGCTGAACCAGCTCTGGCGCCATACGCCTGCGCAGACCAGCTTCCCCGCTAACATGCTGGCGATCCGCGGCGGCCGCCCCGAATTGCTGAACCTGCGCGACATCATCGAGGCCTTCGTCACATTCCGTGAAGAGGTCATCACCCGCCGTTCCAAGTTCGAACTGATGAAAGCGCGCGAACGCGCGCACCTGTTGCTCGGCCTCGTCATCGCGGTCAGCAATCTGGACGAGGTCGTCCGCATCATCCGCGGCTCCTCAAGCCCCGCCGAAGCGCGCGCAGCACTGCTCGCGCGTGAATGGCCTGTGGCGGAGATCGCCGGCTATATCCGGCTGGTCGAAGCTGTCGAGCACGAGGTGGAGGGCGACACCTATCGCCTCTCCGAACTCCAGGTCCGCGCGATCCTGGACCTGCGCCTGCACCGCCTGACCGCGCTGGGCCGCGACGAGATCGGCAACGAGCTCAAGATCCTCGCCGACAGCATCGCCGAACTGCTCGCGATCCTGGCGGATCGCATCAAGCTCTACGGCGTGATGCGCGACGAAATCCAGGCGGTTCGAGACGAATTCGCGACGCCGCGCAAGACCCAGATCGCCCCCGCCGCCGACGGCATCGACGACGAGGATCTGATCGAGCGCGAGGAGATGGTCGTCACCGTCACCATGGGCGGCTATATCAAGCGCACCAGCCTCGACACGTTCCGCGCGCAGAAGCGGGGCGGCAAGGGCCGCGCCGGCATGGCGACGAAGGACGAGGACGCCATCACCGAGCTGTTCGTGACGTCCACCCACACGCCGGTGCTGTTCTTCTCGACGCATGGCAAGGTCTATCGCATGAAGGTGTGGCGCCTGCCCGAAGGTGCCCCCGCCACGCGTGGCCGATCGATGAACAACCTGCTGCCGCTGGCCGAAGGCGAGACGATCTCGACCGTGCTGACATTGCCCGAGGACGAAGCGGAGTGGAGCAAGCTCCATGTGATCTTCGCGACCGCGCATGGCGGCGTCCGCCGCAACAGCATGGATTCCTTCTCCAACGTGCCGACCAACGGCAAGTTCGCGATGCGTTTCGACGAGGACGCGACCGATCGGCTGATCGGCGTCGCATTGCTGACCGAAGAGGACGACGTCCTGCTCGTGACACGCCAGGGCAAGGCGATCCGCTTCGAAGCGACGGCGGTGCGCGAATTCCAGAGCCGCACCTCGACCGGCGTGCGCGGCATCACGCTGAAGGATGGCGACGAGGTGATCTCGCTCTCCATTCTGCATGGCTCGGACGCCTCCACGGAGGAGCGCGAGGCCTATCTCCGCGCCGCGCCGTGGAAGGAGAACGAGAACGAGCCGACGCTTTCGCCCGAGCGCATGAAGCAGCTTGAGGACGAGGAGGAATTCATCCTCACCGTCTGCGCCAACGGCTATGGCAAGCGCAGCTCGGCCTATGAATATCGCCGCACCAACCGCGGTGGCCAGGGCATCACCAATATCGACAATATCGGCCGCAACGGACCGGTGGTCGCCAGCTTCCCCGCGCATGCGCACGAACAGCTCATGCTCGTCACCGATCAGGCCAAGCTGATCCGCATGGGGCTGGATACGCTGCGCGTGATCGGCCGTGGCAGCGCGGGCGTCCGCCTGTTCAACGTCTCCGACAATGAGCATGTCGTGAGCGCCGCGAAGATCGAGGAAAGCGACGACGAGGCCGAAGCCGACGCGGAGGCGACCGAAGCAATCGGAGAAGTCGAGAGCGGCACCCCCGAAGCGCCTGCCGGCGAATAACCGGCAGGCGGCCACCGAGGCCGCGTTAACCCATCGTCTTTCCGGAAAATTAAGCGTCACCGGCTAAGGCCGGCACATGGTGCGCTGCCGGCAATCCGCATGGGCGTAGAGCCCGGAATCCCCGCCATGACACGGGGAGCGCCCGCCGGCCCGGCGCCGGCGGCGATGTTGCTTGCGCCCGACGCGCTCGACCCTGCGCTGGTGACAAGCTGGCGTGATCTGGTGCGCCATGCCGCCGAACCCAACAGCTTCCTGGAACCCTGGTTCCTGTTGCCAAGCCTGGCCCATCTTTCCGATGGCGCGGACATTCGCATCGCCGTCGTCACCACGGGCCGGATGATGATCGCGCTGATGCCCGTCGTCATCGCCCCACGCTACGGCCGGATGCCCGCGCCCCATGTCGAAAACTGGGTACACGGCCAGAGCTTCCTGGGGACGCCGCTGCTGCGCGCCGGGCACGAGACCGAGGCCGCGGCGGCGCTGATCGGCCTGTTCGATGGCCATGACTGGGCGCGCGGCTTCGTCCACATCACCCATATCGCCGAGCATGGCCCCGTGCATCGTGGTTTTGTCGCCGCCGCGCAGGCGCGCGGGCGCCCCTGCGACACCGTCCATCATCGCTCGCGCGCGCTGCTCGAAAGCGATCTCGACGCCGATGCCTATATCGAGCACGCGATCCGCGGCAAGAAACGCAAGGAGTTCCGTCGGCTCGCCAACCGCCTGGGCGAGCTCGGCAAGGTCGAGACGCGGATATGCGGCACGTCGGACAATCCCGCCGCCTGGGCCGCCGAATTCCTGCGGCTGGAAAGTGCTGGCTGGAAAGGCAGCGATGGCGAGGCGCTGGCCAATGCCGATGCCACGCGCGGCTTTTTCGAGGCGGTGATCCGGGGCGCAGCCGACGCGCGCGCGCTCGACATGCTGCGGCTGGACCTGGACGGGCGGGCAATCGCCATGCTCGTCAATTTCCAGGCAACGCCGGGCAGCTTCTCCTACAAGATCGCCTATGACGAGGAATTTTCGCGCTTCTCCCCTGGCGTGCTGATCGAGCTCGACAATATCGCGCGGGTGCTGGGCTCCGATACGATCGGCTGGATGGACAGTTGCGCCGCCGAAGGCCATCCGATGATCGACCGGCTCTGGACCGAACGGCGATCGATCGTCCGTATCACCCTGCCGCTGTCGGGCATGGCCCGCCGCGTAGAATTCAAACTCTGCCGCGCCGCCGAAAACGCGTCGGCGACGCTTCGTACCCTGCTTGCCGACCGGAAAGGCGCGACATGACCGATATCCTCGCTTTCGACGACGCATCGCGCGACGCGCTTGCCGCCGCCTATCCCGAAACACCCGCGCCTCTGCCGCACCGGTTGCTCGCCCATCCGCTGCTGACCCTGGAATCGCTCGCCGAACTCGGCGCGCGCCTGCCCGCGAAGAGCGTCGAATATAACAGCGGCACGCTGCCGATCGGCGTCGATCCCGCCGCCACGCCGGGCAACGGCCTGGGCATCGAGGAGACGATCCGGTCGATCGAGGAGAATGGATCATGGATGGTGCTCAAGAATGTCGAGCAGGATCCGGGCTATGCCGCGCTGCTGAACGGCGCGCTGGCGGAGATCGTGCCGGTGATCGATCCCGTCACCGGGCCGATGGACAAGCTCGAGGCCTTCATCTTCGTCTCGTCCCCCAATGCGGTCACGCCCTTCCATTTCGATCCAGAGCACAACATCCTGCTCCAGATCCGCGGCAGCAAGACGATGACAGTCTTCCCCGCCGATGACGCGGAACTCGCCAGCCACTATGCACATGAAGCCTTTCATCGCGGCGAGCATCATCGCAACCTGCCCTGGCAGGAGGCGTTCGGGGCCAAGGGGCAAGCCTTTACGCTGACGCCTGGCAAGGCGATCCATGTGCCGGTCAAGGCGCCGCACTGGGTGCAGAACGGGCCGGAGGTGTCGATATCCCTGTCGGTCACCTGGCGATCGGACTGGAGCCTGGAAGAGGCGGACGCGCGCCTCGCCAATCATTACCTGCGCAAGCTGGGCCTCGATCCCAGCGCCCCCGGCCGCTTCCCTCAGCGCAACCGCACAAAGGCGATCGCGCACCGCGCCTATGCCAAGGCGGTGCGGACGATCAAAGGCGCCTGAGCCGCTTTATCGATTGCGGTCTTCCTTTGCCTGACGTCTGGCCCGGCGCGCTTCCCGCCTGGTTCTGCAGGGTGGTTCGGCGGATGGAGGCGGACTTCGCCGCTTGCGTGAGGGCACCAGATCTCCCCCGCCAAACAACGACAGAATATCCGCAAGAACATCGCCGATCATATGCCGGATTTATCGGCGACCCTGCGAAACGACAATGCAGGATGGGGAGCGGACGGAGCCGCTCCCCCGATTGACCGACGTCAGCGGCGGATCGATCGGCGCCAATGGCCGTGCAGAGCCGCGATATCACCGCTTGTCAGCAATGGCATCGCCGCGCTGAGTGCCGCTTCGGACCAATGCCACCACTCCATCTCCAGCAGCATGGCAATGCATGCGTCGCTGAACCGCTTGCGGATCGGCCTGGCGGGATTGCCGCCGACAATCGCATAGGGTTCGACGTCGCGCGTCACCAGCGCCCGTGTCCCGATGATCGCGCCGTCGCCGACATGGATGCCGGGCAGGATCACCGCTTCGGACCCGACCCAGACATCATGCCCGATCACCGTGTCACCCGCCGGCAGATAGCCGTTCTCCGCGCCCGCGAACTCGGGTGCATCGGGGTAGAAATGGAACGGAAAGCTGCTGATCCAGTCGTGCCGGTGCCCCTGATTGCCGGCCATGATGAAGGCGGCGCCCGAACCGATCGAACAGAAACTGCCGATGATCAGCCTGTCGGCATTCGCGTCGGGCAGCAGGTAGCGGGCGCAATCGTCGAAACCGTGCCCGTGATAATAGCCCGAATAATAACTGTAACGGCCGACAATGATGTTGGGATGAGTCACCTGACGCCGAAGCGGGATGCCCTTGAACGGACTTTCGAAATAATTGGTCATGAAGATGCTCGCTGCATGGCGGCTCCGCCCGCACGGAGGCGCCGGAGCCGTCGAGACAAAGACAATGCGTGGCCGAACAAGGCGCCCGCCCGTTCAGCCCGATGTTCCTCGCGTCAGTCGCGCGGGAACCCCATGCAGATGCTACACGGCGCGGTCTTCATGCCGGTGCGGATATCCGCTGCCGCCCCCTGCTGGCAAGAGGGGGCAGGCATAAGCCAGCGCCGTTTGAGCCTTACAGGCCGTGGATGCTTCAGGCCCCCGTCGCCGCAGCGATGACGGCCTTCGCCTCTGCGATGGCGGCGGCGGCGGTCTTGCCACCCTTGGCGACCTCATCGGCCAGTTTCATCAGTTTCGGACCGGTGACCGATCCGTTCTCCGGCTCCTCCTGCACGGTCACGCCGTCATGCGCCACGATCGCGGCATCCCAGGCGGCGCGCACCGCCGCCCAATAGGCCTTGGTCTTCTCCCAATATTCATCGGCCTTGGCGACCTGGAAGCCGGTGTCGGTATCGTAGCTGTTGATCACGGTCTCCTGCACCACGGCGGACAGCGATCCGCCGCGCGAGGCGAGCTTCATATTGTCCTGGGTATGCACCCAGCCATCGGGCGTCAGCGCATGGCGATTGACGCCGAGATAGCGATCATAGACCGGCTTGCGCACGGCATCGCGGCGCGCGAGCGGACGCCAGGTCTCCGCGCTGGTCCAGCGCGGCGCGCCCAGATCGTGCTGCCAGCGCCCCACCCCACCATAACGCGGAGAATCGTCGGTCTGCCACACCGTCTGCGACCATGCGCCCTTGCGTTCGGCCTCCGGCACCGGCTTCAGTTTCCAGTGACCCGCGCCCTGATATTCGAGCAAGGTCGCGGGCTCATAGCTCCAGTCCTGCCGCCAGTGCTTGACGAGGAAGACCTCGCCCTCATGGCTCACCACCAGGATATGCTGGAGGCGGATGATCCGGCCGGTATCCTCGACCACGCGGACAACTTCGAACCCGCCCGATGTTTTCGGATCGATCGGCTTGTAATCGGCGCTCCACGGCACGGTTTCGCGGAAATCGAAGTTGACGTGGAACGTGCCCGCCATGCCGAGAATGGCCTTGCGATCCGCCTCGAAACCGCTCTGCACGGCGGTCTGCGCCGCGCCCTGCGCCGGTGCCGCCGGCGCGAACGCGATGATGTGAAGCGCCGCCATGCCCGCAAGCGCGAGACGCGCGATCGACTGTTTCATGATTGTCCCTCTCGTTTCGGTCGAAGCGCGGTCAGAAGCGCGCGGTCAGCGAGACGCTGATATTGCGGCCCGGCTGGGTATAGGCGTCGGTCACGGTGCTGCTCGCCGCCAATCCGCGAACATCGCTCCACCACGCATATTTCTCGTCAAGGATGTTGAAGATGCCCGCACGCAGCGTGAACGCTTCGGCGACGCGGACAAAGGCGGTGGCGTCCAGGATCGTGAAATCCCCGGGCCGGTAATTGCCCGCCGCGGCGCGGCTTTCCTCCTTGCGCGCCGAATGCGTCATTATGAACTGGCCGCCGAAGCGGTTGCCCGGATCGCGCCAGCCGATGCCCGCCACCAGCTTGAGCGGATCGATGCTCTGGAGTGGCGCGCGCACGGCCCCGCGAAAACTGTCGCCCTTGGCATAGGAAATGGCGAGTTGGCCGAACAGGCCGCTGTCGCCATGCACTTCCAGCTTGCCTTCGATCCCCTCGATCTTCACGCGGGCCAGATTGACATATTGATAGATGGTCGGATTGGCGCCGACCGGGCTCACCGTTTCCTGGCTGATGAAATTGCGGAACCGGCCGCTGAAGCCGGTGATCCCCGCCAGCACATGATCGCTGGCGAAACGCACGCCGCCCTCGATCGATTTGCTCGTCTCCGGCTTGAGATCCGGATTGGGAATGGTGCGATAGGCACCGAAGGGCGAGGTCAGGTTTTCGAAGAACTGGTTGACCTGGCTCGGCGCCGGCGCCTTGAAGCCATGGGCATAGTTCGCGAACAGGCTGGCCCCGCCCCCGAGTTTCGCGACCGCGCCGATCTTGGGAGACAGGCGCGATCCGTTCTGCTTGGCGGCCGCGAAGGTCGGCAGCAGCGGATCGTCCTTGGGGCTCAGATCATAATAGTCGAAGCGGATCGCGGGATAGAGGGTGAATCGGCCATCGGCGATCTCGATCCGATCGACAGATAAGCGCCCGCCAGCGTGAAATCGGTGACCGGGAATGCGCGGGTCGGGAAGGTTTCGGGCGCGGTCGGCACCGTACCGCTCCGCAAACCCTTCTGCCGCGTGACCGAAGCGTCGGCGCCCCATGCCAGCTCGTGAGAGATCGCGCCGGTATCGAAGCCGCTGCGGAAATCGGCGGCTGCGCCGATGACACGATTCTCGAAGATGTTGAGCCTCGTGCGGTCCGCCGCCGTATTGCGATCCTCGGCGATGAACTGGCGGTTCTCGCCATCCTGCCAATAGGCGGTGACCTGCGCGAAATCGATCGCGCCGTCGCCATCATAGCGCCAGTCGATCGCGGCGCGATTGCGTGAGACCGTGTCATGCGCCTGAAGGCCGATCACCGCCGTGGCCGCGAGCGTCGCGGGCGGCGTCGGCGTCGGCGCAACTCCGCTCAGCACATTCGTGTCGACCGCCGATTTCTGATATTCGCCGGTCAGCCGGATGCGGCTGTTCGGGCCGGTTTCGTAGACGATCTTGCCCAGCAGCGCGTCCGATGTCGTGTCCTGCGGATTGGGCGCGGTCCGCCGTGAATCGGGCGAGCGATTGGTCCCCATATTGTCGAGTTCATGGCCGTCACGGCGCGTATAGGCGAGCATCGCCGACCAGCGGCCGCTGCGTCCGGCAAGGATCGCGGTTTCGCTGAACTCCTCGTCCGCGCTGTCATAGGATGCCCGTACCCGGCCGCCGAAACTCCGCCCTTCCCCGATCAGATCGGCGGGATCACTGGTGGTGAAGCTGACCGCGCCGGCAAGACCGTCGCTGCCGTAAAGCGCCGAGGCGGGTCCACGCAGGATCTCGACCGACTTGACCAGCCCCAGATCGACATAGCCGCCACGCCCGGCAGCCTGCGCGCCGAATTCGAAACCGTCGGGCACGCGCACACCATCGACCTGGATCAGCACGCGATTGCCGTCGAGCCCGCGGATATTGAAGCTCGATGCGCCGTCACGCCCGGTGACGCCAAGCGCCGCGCCGAAACGGCTGGGCGACTGGCGAACGCTGACGCCGGGTTCGAAACGGACAAGATCCTTGATGTCCGACGCCATTTCGTCGGCGATCTGCTCGTCGGTCTTCACGGTGACCGTAGCGGGCACGTCCTCGACCTTTTCGGGCGCGCGCGTCGCGATCACCGTGATCGCCGGCGCGCGCGCCGCATCGTCATCCGCCGGAGCTTCCGCCCAGGCAGGTGCGGCGAGCGCGCACGCAATCACGGCCGACAAGGAAGAATGGCGCATCGAAGATCCCCGAAATGATATTGATAGTGATTCTCGATAGCGCTTTAGAATTGTGATTGACCGCGCGTCAAGCGACCTCGGCGAACGGGCCACGCCAAGGCCGTCCGACCGCCAGGGTCGGGCAATGGAAACAACGAAAACTCTCGATTTGGCGGCTCAGCCGCCGATGGACGCCGTCAGCGACCGGGCCACGCCCAGGAAGATGAGGAGCTGGCCGAGATAATAGAGCAGCCAGATCGCGGTGCCGATCCAGATAGCCCCTTCGAACGCGCCCATGCGCGCGAAGATCAGCAGGTCGGACACCAGGAACATCATCGCGCCGATGCCGGTGCGCAGCCGCGGAAAGCGGCTTGCCCAGGCAGCACCCGCCATCGCAGCGACGAACAGCGCGTAAAGCCCGACTCCGCCTGCCTGTGCCCGATCGGCGGGCAAGGACCAGGCGATGAAGGTTCCAAGCGGAACCACGGCCAGCGCTAGGATAAGCTGGCTGGGTGCCAAAGCGGGCCGGCGATTGGCGAGATAGAGCGTGATCGCCACGATATGCGCGGCCATGAATGCAAGAGCCCCCGCCGTGAGGCCGGCGATTTCAAGCAGAACGTCGCCGAGCGCCCCCAGGGCCAGCATCGACGCGAGCAGCCAGCCGTCCCGCCCGCGCGCCTCGACCGCCGCGGCGACCGCGAGCAGAGCCACGCCCGCGCCCTTCCAGACCGTGCCGATATCCGACGACCAGGAAAGGCCAAGCACCGGAATATAGCTGAGGCCGAAGGCGATGCTGAGCGCGACCAGGATGCGCGCCGCCCTGCTCAGCCCGGCTTGTGGCACACCGCCTCCACGTTGATCCCGTCAGGATCGAACACGAACGCCGCATAATAATCGGGATGATAATGCGGCCTGAGCCCGGGCGCGCCATGATCGGTGCCGCCGGCCGAGAGCGCGGCCGCATGAAACGCGTCGACCATCGCGCGATCCTCGACCGCGAAGGCGACATGCGTCCCCTGCCCCACGCGCTCATTGTCGCCAATCCAGAAAAAGGGTTTTCCGTTCGCGCCATAGCCGATAGCGGTCCCGCTGGACTCGGTCAGTTCCGGGCCGACTTCCATCAACTCGACGATGCCGAGCGGCGCCAACGCCCGTGCGTAAAAGGCGCGAGACCGTGCCAGATCCGATATCGCGATGCCGATATGATCGATCATTGCGGGCTCCTCAGACAAAAAGATCGACGATTTCGGCATCGGCGGTGACCGCACGATGCAGCAGCGTGCGATGACATATGCCAGGATCGCGCTCGAAACAGAGCAGCGCGCTCGGTTTCTCGTTCGCCAGTTCGCGCATCTGTTCGGCCTGCACCATCGCCTCGGGCAATTCCAACTGCCCGGCATAGACGCGTTCCAGCCCGGCGCGATTGCCCTTGCGCGCCGCATCACGCCCATCGGGCGGCGTGCCCAATGCCTTCAGGTGGACATAGTCGATGCCGGCATCCTTCAATCCGGCGGCAAGCACATTCTTCGAAAAACCCGGCTTGCGCGACAGCGGCACCGCCCGCACGTCGATGACGCGTTCGACGCCCGCCCCCTTGAGCACAGCGATGAACTGATCCTGCGTGGCGCCTTCATAGCCGATTGTGAACAGCTTCATGGTCGCGAGCATAGCAAAGACGCATGCCCTGCCCTAGAGGCCAGTCGATGACTTACCAGATCCACATCATAGGCGGCGGCCTGGCCGGTTCCGAGGCGGCATGGCAGCTCGCCAATGCCGGCGTGAAAGTTCGGCTTTCCGAGATGCGCGGCGGCGGCGAGATGACGCCGGCGCACCAGACCGACGGGCTCGCCGAACTCGTCTGTTCGAACAGCTTCCGCTCCGACGACGCATCGAGCAACGCGGTCGGGCTGCTCCATGCCGAAATGCGCGCGCTCGGATCGCTGACCATGGCGCAGGCCGATATCCACAAAGTGCCTGCAGGCTCCGCGCTCGCGGTCGATCGCGACGGCTTCTCCGCGGGCGTCACCGCCGCGCTGGAGACGCATCCGAATATCGAGATCGTACGCGAACGGATCGATGCGCTGCCGACCGCCGGCCCGGTGATCGTCGCCACCGGTCCGCTCACCGCCGCGCGCCTGGCCGAAAGCATCGGCGTCGAGACCGGCGCGGATGCGCTCGCCTTTTTCGACGCGATCGCGCCCATCGTCCATCGCGACAGCATCGACATGGACATCTGCTGGATGGCCAGCCGCTGGGACAAGGTCGGCCCCGACGGCGACGGCAAGGATTATATCAACTGCCCGATGACCAAGGAGCAGTATCTCGCCTTCCACCAGGGCCTGCTCGACGGCGAAAAGACCGAATTCAAGGAATGGGAAAAGGACACGCCCTATTTCGAGGGCTGCATGCCGATCGAGGTGATGGCGGAGCGCGGACTCGACACGCTGCGCTTCGGCCCGATGAAACCCGTCGGGCTCGACGATCCCCGCACCGGCCGCTGGCCCTGGGCGGTGGTCCAGCTCCGGCAGGACAATGCGCTGGGCACCCTGTGGAACATGGTCGGTTTCCAGACCAAGCTCAAACATGCCGAACAGGTGCGGCTGTTCCGCACGATCCCCGGCCTTGAAAAAGCGGAGTTCGCGCGGCTCGGCGGGCTTCATCGCAACACCTTCATCCAGTCGCCCAGGCTGCTCGACGGCGAATTGCGGCTGAAGAGCGCGCCGCATATCCGCTTCGCCGGACAGATCACCGGCTGCGAAGGCTATGTCGAATCCTCGGCGGTCGGCCTGCTGGCGGGCCGGTTCGCGGCCGCGGAGCTATCGGGCGCCACGCTCGCCCCGCCGCCGGCAACCACCGCGCTCGGCGCCCTGCTCGGCCACATCACCGGTGGCGCGGCGATCGACGACTATCAGCCGATGAACGTCAATTTCGGGCTGTTTCCGCCGCTGGCGCTGGAACGAAAGACGAAGAAGGCGGATCGAAAGCTGCTCTACACGGATCGCGCGCGCGCCGCGCTGGCCGAGTGGATCGGTGCGGAGACCGTCAGCTCTCCTCTTCCTCCGGAACAGGCCGAGCCGGCGGGCAATCCGGCTTCGGCTTGACCTTCCGCACGACCGCGGTCGTCGCGAATTCGGTTCGGTTGAGCTTGCCCGAACGATCGGCATCGGCCTTGGCGAATTTCTCGCGCGTCTTGATCGACCATTCGTCGAAGGACAGTCGTCCGTCGCGATCGACATCGAGCTTCGCGAATGCCTTGCGCCGGCTTGCGAAATATTCCTCGGCCGCGATCTCCTCGTTCTTGTCCTTGTCGTAGCGGTTGAACCGCTTTTCCTCGCGCGTCTTTTCGGTGGCGGCAGGCGGTTGCGCCATCGCATCGCCCAGAATTGGCAGATCGAGCCCCCGGGCCGCGAGCTTGGGCGGCGGCGGCAGATCATTCTGCTGCCATCCCCGCCATAGCAGGAATCCGGCCCCCATCAGCAGCACCGCCGCAGCCACCCCCGCCAGGAACCGTTCCATCCCGCTCTCCCCGTTTCGCCAGGGAGATATGCTAACCCGCCGCCGCCGCCGCGCAAGGCCTCAGCGGCCAGTCAGCCGGTGGCGCAACATCGCGATCTGACGTGCGGGAGAGCCCGGCCTGGCCGGCGGCAGGCCGGGCTGTGCGTCACGCCGAGCAAGCGTTGCGATCATGCCCAAAGACCGCACCGCCTTCGGCCAGCGCACCGCAAACGCCGTATCGAGCAACGGCCGCGCCAGCGCCAGCGCACGCCGGCTGGTCTCCGCGTCCGAGCAGTGAAAGGCGAAATCGGTCAACGCCCAGCCCCGCCCCGCCATGTCCAGTGCGTCGAGATCTTCGATACCCAGTCTGCCGCCCCCAGCTCGAAACAGAGCCCCGCCCCGCCCCGCGGCGAAGGCGACAAGCGCATGATCCTCGATTGGAAAGGGAACCAGCAATTCGGCCCATCCCTCGGCCATGCCCGCCATAAGCTCCGGCGCAAGCCTGCTCACCGCCAGATCCCGCAGGAGCGGCTCCGCCGGCGCATCGCCGGCGCGCAGGTCCATAAGCGCGTCGCGCCACCAGACCAGTCGCATCTCGCCGATCAGCGGCTCGCGCGTGGTCCGCAGGATATCCGCCAGCTTCGCGTCGAGCGCGAAGAGGAGCGTAAGATCATCCCGCGCGGAGGCGGGTGCATAGTGCAAGGCCAGACTCAGTTCCACACGCTCTCCATGCCCCGGGGACTCCCGCCACATAAGGGTTGTTTAATCATTTGGCCTTAAATCTGCTCCGATTTCGATCGCGCCAGTGGGAACCGGCGAGGTGCTGATTGATGGGTGGGGCGGGAATGTCAAAGGGTCGTGGGACAATGGATTTGCGCTCCGCGCGCGGCTTTCTGTCGCGCCTGGCACGTGACAAGGCTGGCAATACCATGCTGCTCATGGCCGGCGCGCTTGTCCCGATCGCGGGCATGATCGGCGGCGCCGTCGATCTGAGCCGCGCCTATCTTGTTCAAAGCCGCATGCAGCAGGCCTGCGACGCCGGCGCGCTGGCCGGGCGCAAATCGATGTCCGGCAATGTCCTTGCCACCGAAGACAAGGATGAAGCCTATCGCTTCTTCTTCTACAATTTCCCGAACGGAACGATGGGTTCCGCCCAGATCACCCAGGACAGCAGTTCCGCCGCAAACCGCGTATTCGCGAGCAAGACATCGGACAATCAGCTCCAGATCGATGCCTCGACAAGCGTTCCCACCACCATATTGAAGATCGTCAACGTCAGGGACATTCGTGTCAATGTAAGCTGTGAGGCGGAGGAATATTACGTCAACACCGATGTCATGTTCGTCCTGGATACGACCGGTTCGATGAATTGCGCCATTGGCGCCGATATCAGTTGCTCGGCATCCAGCGAAGCCAGCAATTCGAAAATGTCGAACATGAGGACCGCGATCAAGAAACTCTACACGGACCTTATTCCTGCACGCGATGCTCTTACAGTGAAAAGTCTTCGCTTGAGAATCGGATTCGTTCAATATTCCCAGAACGTCAATGTCGGAAAACTGCTCTACGCAAAGAGTACCGACTATATCCGGAACCCCTATCCCTACTATAATAGCGCCGGCACACTGAAGAGCGCCTACAATCATGACTCGAACTGGTTCAACTCGACCTGGACTGGGTGTATCGAAGAACGGTCGACGACAACGGCGCTGACGGCATCGAGCACCACCATCCCCAGCGATGCCTATGATCTCGATATCGCGACCTTGCCGACCAGCGACGCGACACGCTGGGGGCCCGCCGATCCGACGCAGGAGCAATCGGAAGGCTCATCTTCGACCGCGAATGCTTGCCCAAAACCGGCCAAGGCGCTGCAGGAATGGCCGACCCAGGACGGGTTCGACACACATGTCAACACGCTCACCACCGGCATAGGGCGCACCCATCACGATTCCGGCATCATCTGGGGAACGCGCATGATCGCGTCGACCGGCGTGTTCGGTGCCGACAATCCGACGATCTACAACAACGTCAAGGTCGCCAAGACAATCGTCTTCATGACCGACGGATATATGGACGTCGCAACCGATTATTATACGGCCTACAGCGTTCCGAAATCCGCCGGACGGACCGCCTCGAAAAACGCCACCGAGTCGCAGCTCGAGGCGATCCACGAACGCCGCTTCACGCTGATGTGCAGCCGCGCGAAAGAACTCGGCATCGACATCTGGGTGGTGGCGATCCTACCCAGCGGATCGACGATTTCCAGTGCGATGCAGAATTGCGCGACCACGACGAGCCAGGCGATCACGGTCGGCAACTCGACCGACCTGACCGCGGCCTTCAAGCGGATTTCGGACAAGGTCGGCAATCTGAGGCTGGGCCGGTGATCCGGAACTTCAGCCTTGTCCGCTTATGGCGGGACCGCAGAGGCGCGACCGCCGTCGAGTTCGCGATCCTGCTGGCCCCGATGCTCATCTTGTTGATGGGCGCGCTCGATGTCGCCTATCAGCTCTATGCGACCGCTGTTTTGCAAGGTACCGTCCATCAGGCATCGCGCCGTGCATCGCTTGAAGATGCGAACCAGACGACGATCGACACATTCGTCCGCACCAGCCTCGCCTCGATCACGAGCGCCAACAACATCGAGATCGCCGCCGTCAGCTATCGCGATTTCACTGGCGTGGGAAATCCCGAGAAAATCGTCACGGACACCGCCCCGATCGGCACCATCAATGTGGGAGATTGCTGGATCGACGCAAATAAGAACGGGCTCTACGATTCGCAGCAGGGAGGCAGCGGCCTGGGCGGCGCGGAAGACGTCGTCAATTATACGGTGACGATGAAATATAACCGGATCACCCCGATCACCAAATGGCTCGGGTGGGGAAATGTCGCGACGATCACGCGCTCGACCTCACTGCAGAACGAGCCCTATGCAGGCGTTATCGATCCGCCGAAGGTGTGCAAGACATGAGATCGTTCCTCAAATCCGCGGGTGCGTTCATCGGCGGGCTGCTGCGTGAGCGCAGGGCGGCCGCCTATATCGAGTTCGCCTATACCATGCCACCCGTCCTGGTGCTGTTCCTGGGAGGGGGCGAACTGGCCAATATGGCGATCGTCCACACACGGCTCAGCCAATTGGCGCATATGACGGCGGACAATGCGGCGCGCGTGCGCAATCGCATCGACGAAGTCGACATCAATGAGATCTTCATCGGCACCCGGCTTGGCGGCAGTTCCATCAACCTGATGCAGAATGGCCGTGTCATCCTGTCCGAGGTCGAGGACAACGATGCCACGACGAACAACACAACCGACCAGAAGATCATCTGGCAGCGCTGCAAGGGCCTCAAACAGGTCACGTCGAGCTACGGAACCGAGGGCCAGGTACTGACGGAAGCAATCGGCTCGGGCACCCGCCGCATTCAGGCAAAGCCTGGTGACCCGGTGGTGTTCGTCGAAATCCAGTACGACTACACGCCGGTCATCGGGAAATATTTCTTCGCCGCGCGAACGATCAGCTATTCGTCAGCCTATCTCGTGCGTGACCGTCCCGACGGAACGATCCAGAACGGATCGAACCTGTCAGGCAGCCAGAAGGCGACCTGCGGAACATATAGCGCAACCTGATCCCGGAGCCCGTTTGAAAGGCCCCGGAAGGCGCTTCTGTGCGCTTTCTCAAACGGACTCAGCGGTAACAGACCTGCTTCGCCGCCTTCACCACCCGTCCCGCGTCCACCAGCGCCAGCTTCTCCAGGTTGGCTGCATAGGGCAGCGGCACATCCTCGTTGGTGACGCGCAGCACTGGCGCATCGAGATCGTCGAAGCCCTGTTCCATCGCCACCGCGATGATCTCGCTGGAGATCGAGCAGACCGGCCAGCCTTCCTCCACCACCACCATGCGGTTGGTCTTCTTCAGGCTGGCGAGCACCGTGGCGGTGTCGAGCGGCCGGAGCGTGCGCAGATCGATCACTTCCGCGTCGATCCCCTCGCCCGCCAGCGTCTCCGCCGCTTCCAGCGCAACGCCAACGCCGATCGAATAGCTGACCAGCGTCACATCCTTGCCTTCACGCACGACGCGCGCCTTGCCGATCGGCAAAACATAATCGTCGAGCTTTGGCACCTCGAAGCTGCGACCATAGAGCAGTTCGTTCTCGAGGAAGACAACGGGATCCTCCGAGCGGATCGCCGCCTTGAGCAGACCCTTCGCATCTGCCGCGTCATAGGGCGCGATCACGATCAAACCGGGGATCGCCGCATACCAGGGGCCGTAATTCTGGCTGTGCTGCGCGGCGACGCGCGATGCTGCACCGTTCGGGCCGCGGAACACGATCGGGCAGCGCATCTGGCCGCCCGACATGTAATTGGTCTTGGCGGCGGAATTGATGATGTGATCGATCGCCTGCATCGCGAAATTGAAGGTCATGAACTCGACGATCGGCTTGAGGCCGGCCATCGCCGCGCCCGTGCCGACACCCGCGAAGCCATATTCGGTGATCGGCGTATCGATGACGCGCCGTGCGCCGAACTCCTCCAGCAGTCCCTGAGTGACCTTGTAGGCGCCCTGATATTCGGCGACTTCCTCGCCCATCACGAAGATGCGATCGTCGGCGCGCATCTCCTCGGCCATTGCGTCGCGCAGCGCTTCGCGCACCGTGGTCTTGACCATTTCGGTGCCTGCCGGAATGTCCGGATCGGACACGCTGGCACGAACCTCGCCCGCAAGCTTGGATGTGCCGGATTCGGCCTTTTTGGGCTTTTCCTCGCCTTCGCTGCCGACAGGTTCCGCGGCAGCCGGTTCAGGCGACGCGGCCGGTGCCGGCGCGGCCTCGGCGGCCGGCGCCGATGCATCCTCGCCCTCGCCCGCGATCATCGCGATCACGGTGCCGACCTTCACGCCTTCGCTGCCGTCCGGCACGAGGATCTTCGCGATCGTGCCTTCGTCGACCGCCTCGAATTCCATCGTCGCCTTGTCGGTTTCGATCTCCGCCAGGATATCGCCCGATTTCACGGCATCGCCTTCCTTGACGAGCCATTTGGCAAGCGTGCCTTCCTCCATCGTCGGGGAAAGCGCGGGCATCTTGAGTTCGATCGCCATCAGTAAGTATCCACCAGCACGTCCGTGTAGAGTTCCGCCGCTTCCGGCTCGGGCGAGGTTTCGGCGAAGTCCGCCGCCTCCGCCACGATCTTGCGGATCTCCTTGTCGATATCCTTCAGCGCATCCTCGGAAATGCCGAGCGCCTCCAGTTCCTTCTTGGCGTGTTCGATGGGATCGGACTTGTCGCGCACCGCCTGTACTTCCTCGCGCGAGCGATATTTGGCGGGGTCGGACATGGAATGGCCGCGATAGCGATAGGTCTTCAGTTCCAGCAGCACCGGCCCCTTGCCTTCGCGCACCCATTTGACGGCGGTTTCGGCGGCGCCGCGCACCGCGAGCACATCCATGCCGTCAACCTGGATGCCGGGAATGCGGAAGCTTTCGCCCCGGCGATAAAGCTGATCTTCCGCCGAGGAGCGATTGACGCTGGTGCCCATCGCATATTGGTTGTTCTCGATCACGAAGATGATCGGCAGCTTCCACAGCTCGGCCATGTTGAAGCTTTCGTAGACCTGGCCCTGATTGGCGGCGCCATCGCCGAAATAGGCCATGGCGACGCCGCCATCGCCGGCATATTTGTGCTTGAAGGCAAGCCCTGTGCCCAGCGACACCTGCGCGCCGACGATGCCATGGCCGCCATAGAATTTATGCTCGACCGAGAACATGTGCATCGAACCGCCCTTGCCGCGGCTGATCCCGGCTTCGCGGCCCGTGAGTTCGGCCATGATCACCTTGGGATCGATGCCATAGGCGAGCATATGGCCATGATCGCGATAGCCGGTGATCACGCTGTCCTTGCCCATTTCGAGCGCGGACTGGAGCCCGACGGCAACGGCCTCCTGGCCGATATAGAGGTGGCAGAAACCGCCGATCAGGCCCAGGCCGTAAAGCTGGCCGGCCTTTTCCTCGAAGCGGCGGATCAACAGCATCTCACGATAGAATTCGAGCAATTCGTCCTTGCTCGCCTCGTAGCGCGCCGGTTCTTCGGGACGCTCCCGATTGGCCGGCGGCGGCGCGCTCGTCGCGCCCTTGCCGGATTTCGCTGTCGATGTTCTTGCCAACTCATCACCCTGGGGAAGGAGGAACGGTGTGAGCCGGTCTATAGGCGCGCGTTCAAGGATTCCGCAACGGCCAGCGCGCGATTATCCGCGCCGAAGATTCATTTGACGGGCAGGATGATCTCGTCCGGATGCGCCAGGCCGAGTTCGCGGCGGATCAGTTCGTCGGCCATGTCCGGATTGGCGCGGCGCGGATCGAGCAAGGCGACGCGATTGGCCAGCACCGCCTTTTCGGCTTCCAGTTTGGCGAGCACCAGGCGCCGCTCCTGCAACTGCCGCTTGTAGTCGCCCCAGGCCAGCACGCCGTTCGATCCCATCACCGCATATCCCGCGAACATGGCGATCACGAGGAACATCAATGCGGAAGGCGCCGCCGATCGAAGCAGAGAGAGGAAGGTAATCGCCTTGGACATCGCAGAATCGTTGAATCACACGCGATTCTGCGGGTCAAGCACAATCTCGCTACAATTTCATGATGGGGGTGGGCACCAGCCCACCCCATTGCCGCTTCGACGAATCAGCCGAAGATCCGGCCCGCGTAACGCGCGACCGGACCAAGCTGCTCCTCGATGCGGATCAGCTGGTTGTACTTGGCGAGCCGATCGGAGCGCGCAAGGCTGCCGGTCTTGATCTGCCCGCAATTGGTGGCGACCGCGAGATCCGCGATCGTCGCATCCTCGGTCTCGCCCGAACGGTGCGACATCACGGCGGTGTAGCGCGCGCGCTGCGCCATCGAGACGGCTTCGAGCGTTTCGGTGAGCGTGCCGATCTGATTGACCTTCACCAGCAGCGAATTGGCGAGGCCATCGCGAATGCCCTGGGCAAGCCGCTTGGGATTGGTCACGAACAGATCGTCACCGACGAGCTGGACGGTGTTGCCGATCTTGTCGGTCAGCGCCTTCCAGCCTTCGAAATCATCCTCGCCCATGCCGTCCTCGATCGACTTGATCGGATAGCGCGCGCACAGATCGGCAAGGTAATCGGCCATTTCGAGCGGCGACAGCACGCGCCCTTCGCCTTCGAGATGGTAGGCGCCGTCCTTGAAGAACTCGGTCGCGGCGCAGTCGAGCGCGAGCACGACATCGTCGCCCGGCGTATAACCGGCCTTCTCGATCGACTGCATGATGAAATCGAGCGCATCGGGCGCGCTGGCGAGGTTGGGCGCAAAGCCGCCCTCGTCACCCACGGCCGTCGCCAGCCCCTTGTCATGCAGGCTCTTCTTGAGCGTGTGGAAGATCTCGGCGCCGCAACGCACCGCCTCCGCCAGGCTGTCCACGCCGACCGGCATGATCATGAATTCCTGGAAATCGATCGGATTGTCGGCATGCGCGCCGCCATTGATGATGTTCATCATCGGCACGGGCAGCAGGTGCGCGGAAACGCCGCCGACATAGCGGTAAAGCGGAAGGCCGCGCGAATCCGCCGCGGCCTTGGCGGTCGCCAGGCTGACGCCCAGAATGGCGTTCGCGCCCAGGCGACCCTTGTTGGGCGTGCCGTCCAGATCGATCATCGCGGCATCGACTTCGCCCTGATCCTCGGCCTCGAGCCCAAGAATCGCTTCGGCGATCTCGCCGTTCACCGCCTCGACGGCGGCGGTCACACCCTTGCCGAGCCAGCGCGTCTTGTCTCCGTCGCGCTTTTCGACGGCCTCATGCGCGCCCGTCGATGCGCCCGATGGCACCGCGGCGCGGCCGAAGCTGCCATCCTCCAGCGAAACATCGACCTCGATCGTGGGATTGCCACGGCTGTCGATGATTTGGCGCGCGTGGACGTCGATGATCGCTGTCATGGGCTGCTGCTCCGGCTGGCGGTAATGGGATGGCGTGCCTCTATCGGCCAAGCCACCGAAGCGCAATTGCGGGAAAGCGCACCGCGAGCAAGTTCATATCCGCAAAGTCCCCAGTTGCGGAACTTGCGAAGGACCGAGATTGTTGTAGCTGTGAATCGAGTTTCGAAAGGAAAGCACCATGGCTGACGAGATCCCGAACGGTTCCGCTCCGAAGAAGCCCGCCGCCCGCAAGCCCGCGGCCGCGAAACCCAAGGCCGCGAAGCCGGCCGCGACGAAGCCCGCCACCGCCAAGCCTGTCGCGCGCCGCGCGGCGCCGGTGAAGAAGGCCGCGACCCGAGCGGCACCGAAGGCTGCGCCCAAGACGGAAAGCAAGCTGAAGACAGCGGCGAACGACGCATCGTCGGCAGTTCGCAAGGAAGCGGCTGCACTCAAGGATCAGGCGGCGGCCCGCGCACGTGGCGCTGCGGCCGAAGGCAAGGCGCGCGCGGCATCGGCGCTCGACAATGTCGCGCGGATGATCGGCGACGCCGCCGGCACCGTCGATGACAAGGTCGGCGCGCAATATGGCGACTATACCCGCAAGGCGGCGGACGCGGTTTCGGGCTTCGCCGAAACGCTGAAGGGCAAGGATGTCGACGAACTGGTTCGCGACGCGACCGATTTCGTCAAGAAAAGCCCGGCCGTTGCGATTGGCGCGGCGGTGGCCGTTGGTTTCGTCCTCACTCGCCTGATCAAGGCGGGCACCGACAGCGACGGCAAGGCCTGACGGACGGACGGGGGTGAACGACGCGCCGGATATGACCACGCCGCACCTGCCCCCGTCGCCGGCCGATCCCGACACAGCGCGGGAGATCGACGAGAAAAGGCATGAGGAAGGCAGCATCGGCGAACTGCTGAGCCGCCTGGTCGACGACGCGGAGGATTTCGTTCGCGCGGAGATCAAGCTCTACCGCGTGGAAGCGATCCACAAGGTCAATCTCTATCGCTCGCTGCTCGTGATCGCCGCGATCGGCGGACTTCTGGCCTTCGGCTCGGTCACGCTGATGCTGATCGCGCTGGTCTTCGCGCTCTCCCCCTTCATCGGCGCGGCTTGGGCGGCGTTCCTGGTCGCGCTGGTGGCGATGCTGCTCGCGGCATTGCTGATCGGATCGGTGACGGCACGGATCCGGAGGGATCTGGGCGACAGGGAGGATGAGGACGCATGACCCGCGACGAGATCCGTCTGGCGCGGGCACGGCGCGAATCCGCCGAGGCACGGACGCGGCTGACGGGGACGCTGATAGAGGTGCAGAAGCGCCTGAAACCCAAGGCGTTGATCGAGGAAGCGCTGGAGGACCTGCGCGAGAAGGCCGACGAGATCGCGGCGGATGCGATCGAGACGGTGAAGAAGAGGCCATTCACCGCGGCCGCGCTGGCGATCGCGGTGCTGGCCTGGATCTTCCGGGCGCCGATCCTGTCGGCGATCGGAGATGTCGTGGAGAAGATGAGGACACGCCGCGACACGGAATAGGCACGGAACTGAACGATCGGCCGCATGGCCGCCTTTTGGAGGATGAAGCATGACCAAGATCGCTGACAGCGCCAAGAAGGCGAGCGAATTCGCGAACGAGAAGATCGAGGCAGCGCGCGGTGCCGCCGAAACGGCACTCGCCAGCGGCAAGGCAAAGGCCAAGACCGCCTATTCGGCGTCGCGCGATCGCGCCGGCAAGGCCTATTCCAACGCGCAGGCGGGCGTGAAGCGTGCCGGCGCGAAAGCAGGCCAGCAACTCGACGACAACCCCATCGCCTTTCTGGTCGGCGGCCTTGCGCTGGGCGCGCTGATCGGATCGCTGCTCCCGCGCACCCAGCAGGAAACCAAGACGCTGGGCGCCACCGGGCGGCGGATCAACAAGGCCGCGGGCAATGCCGCGCAAGCCGCGAAGGCCGCCGGCAAGAAGAAACTCGACGCGCTCGGCATCAGCAAGGAAGCCGCCAAGCAGCAGGCGCAGAGTCTGCTCAAATCGGTGTCCGCGGCCGCCAACGAAGCCGGCAACGCCGCCGCCAAGGCAGTCGCCAAGCCGACCGCGAAACCTGCGCGCACGGCGAGCAAGCCCGCTGCGAAACCCGCCACACCGAAGGCAAAAGCCTGACGGACGCGACGTCCGGCGATTGACGCGTCGGCCTGAATGGTTAGGGAAGCCCTGTATCTCCGCCGGCGCGGCCCGGGTTTCGCCCAGGCCGCCGTGGCGACTGGATCTAGGATAGGAGCCCGATCGGCTGCGCGGAACACGGGTTTCGCGGCATCGGCGAAAGCATGACTTGCCTTCGCCGTCAGTGATCAAGCTTCAAGCAAAGGGTTTTCGATGAGCAAATTGCATCTGGTGTTCGGCGGACGGGTGAAAGACCCGCAGACGCTGGATTTCGCCGACCTTTCCACGATCGACATCGTCGGCGTGTTTCCGGACTACAAATCGGCCGAAGACGCATGGCGCGCAGCGGCCCAGCGCACCGTCGACGATGCCGAGATGCGCTATGTCGTCGTTCATCTCCATCGGCTGCTCGAGCCGGATATGCTCAAGCCCGCCCAAGGCTGATTGCGGGAGCCGGTGCCCGAACAGGGTGCGGCACCGGCCCGATCAGGCGCGGCGATAGCGCCACAGCAGCAGCGGGCGCGCCAGCAGCAGGCCCGCGATGAAGCCGCCGACATGCGCCGCGACGGCGATCGCCATGCCGGCATCCGCCATCGCGATGCCGAACAGCAACTGCACGCCGATCCACGCGGCCGCCAGCCACATTATGTGCACGACGATCGCCGGTATCGGCCCGATCGCCTTGGCGCGTTTCTGGCCGAACAGCAGCGCATAGGCGCCGATCACCGCCGAAGTCGCGCCACTTGCCCCCACCATCGGCACCGTCGATGCTGGATCGACCAGATATTGCGCCCCCGCCGATGCATAGGCGCCGACGATGTAGAGGCAGGCGAAACCGCCTGGCCCCAACGCATATTCGGTGTAGCGCCCGCAATAGAGCAGCATCAGCATGTTGAAGCCGATATGCGCCAGATTGGCGTGAATGAAGGCCGCGCTGAACGGAGTCAGCAGAACCGGCAGCGCGCCGTCCAGCTCAGGCCCGGTGACCCGTGCGGGAATGAACCCGGCCATGACGGACGCCCAGCCCAGCCAGCCCGACAGATCGAGCGCCAGCCAGGTGGCGGCCGTGACGATGACCAGGATGTTGGTAAGGCGCCCCGCCGGCAAATTCATGCCGGTCAGATGAACTCGATCTTCGAGACCAGATAATAACGGTCGCCCGCCGGCACCGTCACTTCGACGTCATCGTCCACCTTGCGCCCGATGAGCGCACGGCCGAGCGGCGAATTGTAGGAGATCCGCCCCGAATTGGCATCCGCCTCGGTCTGGCCGACAATCTGATACTTCACCGGCTTGTCGTTCTCGTCGAGCAAGGTGACGGTCGCGCCGAAAATCACCTTGTCGCCCGAAAGCGTCTTGGGATCGATAATCTGCGCGCGCGAAAGCTTGTCCTCGATATCGGCGATCGATGCCTCGATCTGGCCCTGGCGCTCCTTGGCGGCGTGATATTCCGCGTTTTCGGAAAGATCGCCATGCGCGCGCGCTTCCTCGATCGCATCCACGATCTCCGGGCGCTCGGCCTTCAAGCGACGGAGGTCATCCGTCAGCTTATCGAAGCCTTCCTGCAGCATCGGCATTTTCTCGACCGTCGCCATCACTCTCGTCCTTCGTCAAAACTTCCCCAAGCGGCCCCGCCCTGACGGAGCCACCTGTCGCGCGTCATATTGTCGGGATCAGGCGTGCGAACCGGAATAATATGACTGGAGCGACCGTACTTCAAGGTTTTGATTGCGCATTGCAGCAATCGCCTCGGCCGCGGCGACGCTCGCCGATGCCGTGGTATAGTAGGGCACAGACTTCGCCAGACCCGACGCACGGATCGAAGCCGAGTCCTTGTGGCTCTGCCAGCCCTCCGTGGTGTTGAAGATCAACGCCACGCCGCCATCGATGATACGATCGACGATATGGGGCCGGCCCTGCGCCACCTTGTTCACCCGCTCGACGGCGATGCCTTCCCTTTCCAGGAAATCGGCGGTGCCGCCCGTCGCGATCATGCTGAAACCGAGCTCGGACAATAGTTTGACCGCAGGCAGGATGACCGGCTTGTCGCTGTCCTTCACCGACACGAACACCGTTCCCGATTGCGGCAGCCGATCGCCCGCGCCAAGCTGGGACTTGGCGAATGCGGTCGCAAAATCCCTATCGATTCCCATGACTTCGCCGGTCGACTTCATTTCCGGCGAGAGCACTGGATCGACGCCGGGGAAGCGTGCGAACGGGAAAACCGCTTCCTTCACCGCAATATGATCGATACGGCGGTCGATGCGCGGCAGCGCCGCCAGCTTCTCGCCCGCCATCACGCGCGAGGCGATCTTGGCGATCGGCTGGCCGATCGCCTTGGCGACGAACGGCACGGTCCGGCTGGCGCGCGGATTGACTTCGATCAGATAGACTTTTCCGTCCTTCACCGCGAACTGGATGTTCATCAGGCCGCGAACCTCCAGCGCATGCGCCAGCAGTTCGGCCTGGCGCTCGATCTCGGCGATGATCGCATCGGGCAGGCTATAGGGCGGCAAGGTGCAGGCACTGTCACCCGAATGGACGCCGGCTTCCTCGATATGCTGGAGCACGCCGGCCACCACGACCTCGTCGCCGTCGCAGATCGCGTCGACATCGACCTCGATCGCATCACGCAGATATTGGTCGATCAGCACGGGCGAGTCGCCGGACACCTGCACCGCGGTCTGGATGTAATCCTCAAGCTGGGCGGGACCGTCGACGATCTCCATCGCGCGGCCGCCAAGCACATAGCTCGGCCGGATCAGCACGGGATAACCGATACGTTCGGCGACCGCGATCGCCTCCTCGCGGCTGCGCGCGATGCCGTTGGCCGGCTGGAGCAATTTCAGCTTGGTCACCAGCGCCGCGAAACGCTCGCGATCCTCGGCCAGGTCGATCGCGTCGGGCGAGGTGCCGAGGATCGGGATACCCGCATCCTCCAGCGCCTGCGCCAGCTTGAGCGGCGTCTGGCCGCCGAACTGGACGATGACGCCGGCAAGCGTGCCGTTCGACTGCTCGACATGCAGGATCTCCAGCACGTCCTCGGCGGTCAGCGGCTCGAAATAGAGGCGGTCCGACGTGTCATAGTCGGTCGAGACCGTTTCCGGGTTGCAGTTGATCATGATCGTCTCGAACCCGGCATCCTCGAGCGCGAAACAGGCATGACAGCAGCAATAGTCGAACTCGATCCCCTGCCCGATCCGGTTGGGACCGCCGCCCAGGATGACGACCTTCTTGCGGTCGCTGGGCTGGCTTTCGCACTCGGGCTCGCCGAACACCGGCGCCTCATAGGTCGAGTACATATAGGGCGTCTTCGCCTCGAACTCGGCCGCGCAGGTGTCGATCCGCTTGAACACGGGCCGCACGCCCAGCTTGTGGCGAAGGCGACGCACTTCTTCTTCGGTCACGCCGCCGGTCATCGCCACCACCGCTTCGCGGATCAGGCCCGAACCGCGTGCGACCGCGCGCTCCATGCTCGCACCGCCGCGCAGATTGGCCGATTGCAGCGCCAGGAACGCCAGCCTCTTGTCCGAAAAGCCCATCGCCTTCAGCCGGCGCATCGCCTTCGCGTCGCGCGGCAGGCCGTGGTCGAGGACCTCGCGTTCGGCCGCGATGATCTCCGCGATCCGCGTCAGGAACCAGGGGTCGTAACGGGTGACCTGATGAACCTCGTCGACGCTGAGCCCTTCGCGCAACGCCTGGGCGGCGACGAGCAGCCGGTCGGGCGTCGCGCGCGACAAGGCGGCGACGATGTCGTCCTTGGGCGCGCCGATCAGATTGTCCACCATGTTGAAGCCCGACAGGCCGGTCTCCAGCCCGCGCAGCGCCTTCTGGATGCTTTCATGGATATTGCGGCCGATCGCCATCACCTCGCCGACCGACTTCATCGCGGTCGACAGCAACGGCTCCGATCCCTTGAACTTCTCGAAGGCGAAGCGCGGGATCTTGGTGACGACATAGTCGATCGTCGGCTCGAACGAGGCCGGCGTCGCGCCGGTGATGTCGTTCATGATCTCGTCGAGCGTATACCCCACCGCCAGCTTGGCCGCGACCTTGGCGATCGGGAAGCCCGTGGCCTTCGACGCCAGCGCCGAGGAACGCGAGACGCGCGGATTCATCTCGATCACGACCAGCCGGCCATCCTTCGGATTGACCGCGAACTGCACGTTCGAACCGCCTGTTTCCACACCGATTTCACGGAGACAGGCGATCGATGCGTTGCGCATGATCTGATATTCCTTGTCGGTCAGCGTCAGCGCCGGCGCGACGGTGATGGAATCGCCCGTATGGACGCCCATCGGATCGACATTCTCGATCGAGCAGATGATGATGCAATTGTCCGCGCGGTCGCGGACCACTTCCATCTCATATTCCTTCCAGCCGAGCAGCGATTCCTCGATCAGCACCTCGGTGGTCGGGCTGGCTTCGAGGCCGCCGGCGACGATTCGACGGAACTCGTCCTTGTTATAGGCGACGCCGCCGCCGGTGCCGCCAAGCGTGAAGCTGGGCCGGATGATCGCGGGCAAGCCGACCTTGTCGAGCCCGGCCATCGCCTCGTCGAGCGTGTGGGCGATCGCCGAGCGCGCCGATTCCAGCCCGATCTTGTCCATCGCCTCGCGGAACTTCAGCCGGTCCTCGGCCTTGTCGATCGCGACGGCATCCGCGCCGATCATGACGCAGCCATATTTCTCGAGCGTACCGTCGTTGAACAGCGCCAGCGCGGTGTTCAGCGCGGTCTGCCCGCCCATCGTCGGCAGCACCGCATCGGGCCGTTCCTTCTCGATGATCCGCGCGACGATTTCCGGCGTGATCGGCTCGACATAGGTCGCGTCGGCCAGCTCGGGATCGGTCATGATCGTCGCCGGGTTCGAATTGACCAGGACGATCCGGTACCCCTCCTCCTTCAGCGCCTTGATCGCCTGGGTGCCCGAATAATCGAACTCGCAGGCCTGGCCGATCACGATCGGGCCGGCGCCGATGACGAGGATCGAGGAGATATCGGTGCGTTTGGGCATTAGTCGGCCTTCGTCTCGAATGTGTCGGCGGTCGTACGGTTCAGGTCGATCACTTGATCATCCCGACGAACTTCTCGAACAGATAATGGCTGTCCTGCGGGCCTGGGCTCGCTTCCGGGTGATACTGAACCGAAAACGCTTTCTTGTCGGTCAGTTCGAACCCGGCATTGGAACCGTCGAACAGGCTGACATGCGTCGCCTTCGCGTTCTTCGGCAGCGTCTTGGTCTCGACCGCGAAGCCATGGTTCATGCTGGTGATCTCCACCGCGCCGTCGGCGATGCGCTTGACCGGATGATTGGCGCCGCGATGGCCCTGATGCATCTTGCTGGTCTTGGCGCCGACCGCGAGGCCGAGCAGCTGATGACCCAGGCAGATGCCGAAGATCGGCATGTCGCGCTCCAGCAGGTCCTTGATCACCGGCACGGCATAGCTGCCGGTCGCGGCGGGATCGCCGGGGCCGTTCGACAGGAACACGCCATCGGGGCGGTGCGCCATCACTTCCAGCGTGGTCGCGGTGGCGGGCACAACGGTGACGCGCGCGCCGGCCGCCACCAGATTGCGCAGGATGTTGCGCTTGAGGCCATAGTCGATCGCGACGACGTGCGGACGATCGTCGGTCGTCTCGTCGACGGCATAGCCGCTGCCCAGCGACCACAGGCCGTCACGCCACTGATAGCTCTGGAGCGTGGACACGTCCTTGGCGAGGTCCATGCCCTCCAGCCCCGGCCAGCCCCGCGCCTGCGCCAGCAGCGCATCGATATCGAACCGCCCGGCCGCGTTGTGCGCGATCACGGCATTGGGGGCACCGTCGATCCGGATACGGCGCGTCAGCGCGCGCGTGTCGACGCCCGCCAGGCCGATCCGGCCATTGCCCTTCAGCCAATCGTCGAATCGCTGGATGCTGCGGAAATTGCTCGGCGCGGTAACGTCCTCGCGCACGATACAGCCCAGCGCGTGCGGGTTGGTCGCCTCGATATCCTCATGATTCGTACCGACATTGCCGATATGCGGGAACGTGAAGGCGACGATCTGGCCGGCATAGGAGGGATCGGTCATCACCTCCTGATAGCCGGTCATCGCGGTGTTGAAGCACACCTCGCCCACTGCCGCGCCCTCTGCACCGAAGCCACGACCCCACAATACCGACCCGTCGGCCAGCACCAATACCCCCGTCGCCCCTTCAGGCGCGGTGGACGGTTTGGCATCAGCCATGTGCAGCTACTCCCGGGGAACAGGTTAAACGGCGGGGTCACTAGGTGCCGCGCCCATCGGGGTCAATCTATTAAAATCCGGACGGCTTGGCTATGCTGGTCGCTTTCCCGAAACAGGCCGAGAAACCCATGATTCGCGACGACATTAAGGCCGCCCAGATTGCCGCCATGAAAGCCGGCGACAAGGATACCACCGCAACCACGCGCCTGATCCAGGCCGCCATCAAGAACCGCGACATCGAAGCGCGAACGGGCAAGGCCCCCACCGATGACGACGCGCTGGTGGTCGAAGTGCTCCAGAAAATGGTGAAGCAGCGCCGCGAATCGATCGAGATGTACGAAAAGGGCGGCCGCCAGGAACTGGCCGATGCCGAACGCGCCGAAGTCGTCGTGATCGAACGCTTCCTGCCCGCGCAGCTCGACGAAGCCCAGACTGCCGCCGCGATCGAAGCGATCAAGGCGGAAACCGGCGCCTCGTCGGTGAAGGACATGGGCAAGGTGATGGCGTTGCTCAAGGAACGCCATGGCAGCCAGCTCGACATGACCAAGGCCAGCGCCGCGGTGAAGGCGGCTTTGACATAAGGCGCGAGTCGATCTCTCCCCTCCCGCCTGCGGGAGGGGTCGGGGGAGGGCATGTTGGACAAGGGCTACACGCGTCAGACCGCCCGCTCCCGCGAACTTCGCAGCAATGCCACGCCAGCCGAGCGCGCCTTGTGGCATCGATTGAACGCACGTCAGGTCAATGGCGTGCGTTTCAATCGCCAATTCCCGATCGGCCCCTTCATCGGCGATTTCGTGTCACGGAGTGCAAAGCTCATTGTTGAAGTGGATGGCGGCCAGCATGATGTTCGGACGGAAGCCGACGAGCGGAGAACGCGTTTTCTCGAAAATCAAGGGTATCGCGTAATCCGCTTCTGGAACAATGACGTGATCGAGAGGATCGAGGGTGTGATTGCGGAGATCGAGCGGGCTTTGCTCGACAGGCCCTCCCCCAACCCCTCCCGTAAACGGGAGGGGTGTTTTTGACCCTCTCCCCGCAATTCCTCGACGAACTGCGCGCGCGCACCCTGCTCTCGGGCCTGATCGGCAAGACCGTGAAGATCCAGCGCGCGGGGCGCGAATGGAAGGCCTGTTGCCCCTTCCACCAGGAAAAGACGCCCAGTTTCACGATCAACGACGAAAAGGGCTTCTATCACTGCTTCGGCTGCGGCGCGCATGGCGATGCGATCCGCTGGATGACCGATCAGCGCGGCCTGCCCTTTATCGATGCGGTGAAGGAACTGGCGCAGGCGGCGGGTCTCGACGTGCCCGCCCCAGACCCCAAGGCGCAGGAGCGCGCCGAGCGCGCGTCCGGCCTGCACGACGTGACGCAGGCCGCGCAGGACTGGTTCGTCGCGCAGCTCGACGGAATCGATGGCGCGGAAGCGCGCGCCTATCTCCACAAGCGCGGCATTTCGGACGCCACGCGCAAGACGTTCGGCTTCGGCTTCGCGCCCGATTCGCGCACCAAGCTCAAAACCGCGCTGAAACATATCGACAAGGCCATGCTGGTCGAGGCCGGGCTGCTGATCGAGCCGCCCGCCGACGAAAAACCGGGCAAGGAACCCTATGACCGGTTCCGCGGCCGGCTGATGATCCCGATTCGCGACCAGCGCGGCCGCGTGATCGCGTTCGGTGGACGCATCCTGGGTTCGGGCGAACCCAAATATCTCAATTCGCCGGACACGCCGCTCTTCGACAAGGGGCGCACGCTCTACAATCTCGATCGCGCGAGCGCCGCCGCGCGCAAATCGGGCCGGGTGATCGTGGTCGAGGGCTATATGGACGTGATCGCGCTTGCCCAGGCCGGCATCGAGGAAGCCGTGGCGCCGCTCGGCACAGCGCTCACCGAGAACCAGATCGAGCGGCTCTGGCGCATGAGCGACGCGCCGATCCTGTGCTTCGACGGTGACAATGCAGGCCAGAAGGCGGCGGTCCGCGCGCTCGGCCGTGCCCTGCCGCATCTCGAACCCGGCCGCACATTGCGCTTCGTCACGCTGCCCCAGGGCCAGGATCCCGACGATCTGGTGCGCGCCGGCGGGCGGGCCGCGGTCGAGTCGCTGCTCGAAAAACCCGAGTCGCTGGTCGATCGGCTCTGGTCGCACGAATTGGCGGCGCTGCCGCTGGACACGCCGGAAGCGCGTGCCGGGCTCAGGAAAAGACTCAACGATCAGGCGCAGACGATCAAGGACGGCGATGTCCGCGAGCAATATCGCCAGGAATTCCGCGCGCGCTTCGACGAGCTTTACGAGCGCAGCCGGCCGCCCCGCCAACAGCAGCAATCGCCGCGCGGCGGCGGCCGTGGCGGCGGAAAATGGATGCCCCCGCCCCGCCCGCTTTCCGAGGCGGCAAGGCGGATCAGCGGCGAAGGCATCAACATCCATCTGGCGCGCGCGATCTTCGGCGGATTGCTCGCCCACCCGGCCGCGATCGAATATTGCGCCGATTCGCTTTCGGCGATTCCCCTGGCCGATCCGAATCTGGAACGGCTGCGCTCCGCGCTGATCGACGCGGCCTTTTCCCGGCAGGCGCTTGATCCTGCGAGTCTCGCCCCCATATTGGCCGATGCTGGGCTCGACACGCTGTCAAAACAACTCCTCTCGACAAAGAGGCTTGCCTTTTCGTCGATGCGCAGCAATGCGGAACGTGAGTCAGCACACCGCAGTATAATTATGGCGATTGAAGCACTCGCTTCCGTTCCAGAGCTCGATGCGGCTCTTGCAGCCGTCACATTGCGGCTCGAACTGGAATGGGACGGAGCGCTCGTAGAAGAACAGGCGCGTTTGCGGGCCGCTCGGCGCGAAGCGGACGAACGGATCGCCAGCTTCGCGAGCGGCGACGACGGTGCGGACAGTTAGACGGGACTAGGCGGTTACATGGCAAAGACCAACGGTACGGATTCGGGAGAGACGACAGAAAGCGGCGATGCGCCGCTGATCGACCTCAACGAAGCCTCGCTCAAGAAGCTGATCGCGCGCGCCAAGAAGCGCGGCTACATCACCTATGACCAGCTCAATGAAGCGCTGCCGCAGGACCAGATGTCCTCCGACCAGCTCGAGGACGTGATGTCCGCGCTCAACGAGATGGGCGTCAACATCGTCGAGAACGAGGATGCCGGCGAGGACGCCGAGGACCAGACCGATCAGGACGATAGCGACGACGCCGCCGATCCGGCGGACGGCTCCTCGGGCAATGTCGCAGAGAAGCGCAAGGAAACCGTCGATCGCACCGACGATCCGGTGCGCATGTATCTGCGCGAGATGGGCGCGGTGGAATTGCTCAGCCGCGAGGGAGAGATCGCGATCGCGAAACGCATCGAGGCGGGCCGCGACACGATGATCCTGGGGCTTTGCGAAAGCCCGATCACCTTCAACGCGATCATCGACTGGTCGAACGCGCTCAACGAAGGCACGATGCAGCTCCGCGAGATCCTCGATCTCGACGCTATGCTCTCCAAGGATCCGGCACCTGAAAGCCTGACCGACGAAGACGCCGAAGGCGATGGCGAGATTTCCGAGAAGACCGCCGGCCCCTCCTACAAGGAAGAGGAAGAGGTCGAGGAAGAAACGTCGGGCGACGATGACGAAGATTCGATGACCGAACGGCGCGCCAAGCGCCCGTCGGACGACGAAGAGGAAGACAACACCCTCAGCCTCGCCCAGATGGAAGAGACGCTGAAGCCCGCGGCGCTCGAGAAGTTCGCGACGATCACCTCGCTGTACAAGAAATTCTCGAAGCTGCAGGCGGCGCGCATCGAGTCGCTCGCCGTCGGCAACGATTTCCCCGTGGCCGAGGAAAAGAAGTACCAGAAGCTGCGCGAAGACCTGACCGCCGAGGTCGAGAGCGTGCAGTTCCATGGCGCGAAGATCGAATATCTCGTCGATCAGCTCTACAGCTACAATCGCCGCCTGACCGCGCTTGGCGGCCAGATGCTGCGCCTGGCCGAGCGCCACAAGGTGCCGCGCAAATCGTTCCTCGAGGAATATGTCGATCATGAGCTCGACGAAGGCCTGCTGGAACGCGTCGCCAAGATCGACAAGAAATGGGCCGCGTTCGTCGAGAACGAAGCCAATGCGGTCGATCGCATCCGCACCGAGATCTCGGAGATCGCGCAGGCCACCGGCATGTCGCTTTCCGAATTCCGCCGCATCGTCAACATGGTGCAGAAGGGCGAACGCGAAGCGCGGATCGCGAAGAAGGAAATGGTGGAGGCCAATCTCCGCCTCGTGATCTCGATCGCCAAGAAATACACCAATCGCGGCCTGCAGTTCCTGGACCTGATCCAGGAAGGCAATATCGGCCTGATGAAGGCAGTGGATAAGTTCGAGTATCGCCGCGGCTATAAATTCTCGACCTACGCCACCTGGTGGATCCGGCAGGCGATCACGCGTTCGATCGCCGATCAGGCGCGCACGATCCGTATTCCGGTTCATATGATCGAGACGATCAACAAGCTGGTGCGGACCAGCCGTCAGTTCCTGCACGAGCAGGGCCGTGAGCCCACGCCCGAGGAGATGGCCGAACGGCTGTCGATGCCGCTCGAAAAGGTCCGCAAGGTGATGAAGATCGCCAAGGAACCGATCAGCCTCGAAACGCCGATCGGCGACGAGGAGGATTCGCACCTGGGCGATTTCATCGAGGACAAGAACGCCGTCATTCCGGTGGACGCCGCGATCCAGGCGAACCTGAAGGAGACCGTTACGCGCGTCCTCGCCAGCCTCACGCCGCGCGAGGAACGCGTGCTGCGCATGCGCTTCGGCATCGGCATGAACACCGATCACACGCTGGAAGAGGTCGGCCAGCAGTTCAGCGTGACGCGCGAACGCATCCGGCAGATCGAAGCGAAGGCGCTGCGCAAGCTCAAGCACCCGTCGCGCTCGCGCAAGATGCGCAGCTTCCTCGACCAATAATCGCTTCACCGCGAATTCGACGATTTTTCCGCCCCCGTTTTCGGGGGCGGATTCGTTGAGGCTCATCGCGCGGAGAAGCGGGACGACTCTGGAATAAAGGCCGCTGCGACAAGGGGATGACGAAGGTCGCGCGGGCTGGAGTCCACCATCCCTTTCGGCTGAACCGACATCATGACGACATCGAAACGATAAATCCGAACACAGTTCTAACGGGGGATAAACCCCCTATTTACGAGACCGCTCTAGAACCGTCGCAGGTTCGAAAAGCCCGCCGCGTACCGGCGGCGAGAGAGCGGGAAAAAACCATGGCAACTCAAGCAGCTCTGACGTTTCGTGGCGTCGACATGGCGGAAACGCTGGACACGCTACTGACGACCGACGGAACTGCCAGCCACGCCTATCCCGCCTCCGCCGAACTGCTCTACGGCCGCCATGCCACGCGCAATCTGGCCGATGCGGCCTATTATCTCTGCATGCTTCATGGCCGCCATCCCGGCGTGATCGACTTCGCCGCGATGCGCGAAACCGACCCCGGCGCACGGGCCTGGCTGGCGACCGCCGCCGAGGGATTCACGCTCGAACGACTGTTCCTGACCCGAATCAGCGTGGCCGCCGGCCCCCTGCCGAGCACGCCGGGCCATGCCGAATGCGAAGCTGCGGCGATCGGCCAGCGCCATGCACTGGAAACACTTGCTCAATCCGAACGCACCGGCTGCGCGCTGGGCGCGGCGATCGCGCTGGTCATGGACTGGAAAGCGATCCGCCACGTGCTGGATATCGCCGCGCAGCGACTGGGCGTGGAACCGCAGCCCGCCCGGCTGCCCGATGAACGCCTGACCCGATCGGTTGCCGCTACGGCATCCGCGAATAGCGGTGTTGCCCGCGCATTGGGCTTCGGCGCGCAGCAGATCCTGGCCCAGCATCGCGGCCTGTGGACCGTGCTCGAGTCGCGGCAGCACGCCCGCGATTCCGCCTGATCGCCTTTTCCACGGCCCTTGCGCCGCACGGAATCGCGCCTTAACGCCATTGACGTAAACGTGAAGCGGCGAGGACGAGCATGCGATTCAGCGGAACCGAGAATTATGTCGCGACCGACGATCTGAAAGTCGCGGTGAACGCGGCGGTGACGCTGCGCCGGCCGCTGCTGGTGAAGGGCGAGCCCGGCACCGGCAAGACCGTGCTCGCGCAGGAGATCGCCAAGGCCGCCAATGCGCCGCTGATCGAATGGAACATCAAGTCGACCACCAAGGCGCAGCAGGGCCTTTACGAATATGACGCGGTCGCGCGTCTTCGCGACGGCCAGCTCGGCGATCCGCGCGTGCACGATATCGGCAACTATATCCGCCGCGGCAAATTGTGGGAGGCCTTCACCTCCCCCACCCTGCCCGTGCTGCTGATCGACGAGATCGACAAGGCGGATATCGAGTTCCCGAACGATCTGCTCCAGGAACTCGATCGCATGGAATTCCATGTCTACGAAACGCGCGAGACGGTGAAGGCCGTGGAACGCCCGATCGTCGTCATCACCTCAAACAACGAGAAGGAACTGCCCGACGCGTTCCTGCGCCGCTGCTTCTTCCACTATATCAAATTCCCCGACCGCGAGACGATGCAGGCGATCGTCGACGTCCATTTCCCGGGCATCCAGAAGCTGCTGGTGAGCAAGGCGATGGATATCTTCTACGACGTCCGCGAAGTGCCAGGCCTCAAGAAGAAGCCGTCGACCTCCGAATTGCTCGACTGGCTGAAGCTGCTGCTCGCCGAGGACATGCCGCTCGACATCCTTCAGTCACGCGATCCCACCAAGGCGATCCCGCCGCTCCATGGCGCACTGCTCAAGAATGAACAGGATGTGATGCTGTTCGAGCGGCTGGCCTTCATGGCAAAGCGGCAGCAGCGGTAACGCACACCATGTCATCCCCGCGCATGCGGGGATCCAGCTTCTTCTTCTTTTTCCTGAGGCTTCACGGAATAGCTGGATCCCCGCTTGCGCGGGGATGACCCTATGTGGGGGCCTTCGCTCAATCGACGATATAGGCCAGTTCGAAGTCACCCCAGCGCCGGCCGTCGAAGACCAGCGGCACATAGACGTTGCGAACGACGTGGAATTCCTGTCCCTCGGTCTCGCGCCGATAGACCGCCATGTGGAACGGCTTCTCGCTGGCCTTGGCCTTGCGATCGATCTCGTCGAGCAGGATCAGCCGGTTGCGGCAATAGGCCATGTCGTGCTGCGGATCGCCCGTCGGCGCGCGGCTGAACGCGGTGGCGTGAGTCGGCAGATAGCCGTTGATATCGGTGCAGGCGGCGGCGACAATCCGCCGGTCCAGCGCGCCGATGCGGTCGAGTTCGGGCCGCCAGATCAGGTCGGCGAAACCGTTGAGCCGGGTCGTGAACTGCTGCGGATCGGTGCCGGCGACGGGCACATAATCCCGATCGAACAACACGCCCGGATCGAGCCGCCCGGATTCGATCGCCGATCGGGTGATCGCGGCGATCCTGTCGCGCTCCGCAATCGCGAGATCGACGAAATGGCGATCCTCCGACGCAAAACCGCTCTGGATCAGATCGTTGAACATCGCGTTGGAGAGCTGTTCGATCGATCCCATCCTGAGGCTGGTGTCGCCAAGCGCCGTCGCATTGGCGCGGGCGTCGCCCGCGAACAGCGACAAGCCGTCGCGCACGCGCGCGACGCTGTCGTGGATCATCCCCGTCGATCGCGCGATACCGTCGGTCTGGGTATCGACCTGGGCGACGATCTCCGCGACGTCACGCACGGTATCGTCGATGGTCGCGAAACCGTGCTGCGCCATCACGCTCTTCATCACGCCGTCGTTGATCTCGGAGATCACCGTGCCCGCCTCACTGGTAAGCGACGCGAGCGTGCGTGAGATCTGCTCGGTGGCGCCGCGCGTTTCCTGCGCCAGCTTCTTCACCTCGCTCGCGACCACCGCGAAGGTTCGCCCGGCATCGCCCGCGCGTTCCGCCTCGATCGTCGCGTTGAGCGCCAGCATGTTGGTCTTGCGCGCGATCGTGTCGATCACGGTGCTGACGCGGCGAACCTGCTCCATCGCCGCCGCGAAACTCGTCATCCGCGCGCCGAGCTGGGAGACGAGATCGGTGAGTTCGGTGAACTGGCCGCGCGATCCGCTGATCATCGCGGCGCCCTTGCCCAGCTTCTCGCGCGCCTGTTCGGACAGCAGCCGCGCCTCGTCGGTCGAATCGGCGACGCGGCGCTGATCGGCCTCGAGCGCGGCGGTGACATCCTCCAGCATCGAGAGCATGTCGAGCTGCCGCGCGATCCGTTCGGAAACCCCCGCGACATAGCCGGCCGCGTCGCTGCACCCCACGGCCACCCGACCGCAATTGCGCGCCACCGCCTCCACCGCGCCGCCGTCCGCCCCGCCTTCCGTCGAGATCGCGAGATTACCCGTCATGCTGCCCCCTCAGGAATTGCGATGCAGACCCTAGGGGCCATTGGTTGAAGCCCCCTTAACCACCCGTGTTTCCCGCTTGGACAGGCGGTACGGGAGCGGTAAGGAAAGCCATGTTCTTCAACTTTCTCGACGAGCTCCGCGCGGCCGGCATCCCCGCCTCGATGAAGGAGCATCTCGTTCTGCTCGAAGCGCTGAAGCGCGACGTGATCGAGCGGCGCCCGGAGGAATTCTACTGGCTGTCGCGCGCGACCTTCGTGAAGGACGAAGGACTTCTCGACCGGTTCGACCAGGTGTTCGCCAAGGTCTTCAAGGGGATCGAGAGCAGCTTCGAGACCGGCGCCGCAGATATTCCGGAAGATTGGCTGAAGGCCGTCGCCGAGAAATTCCTGACGCCGGAGGAGATGGAGCAGATCAAGTCGCTCGGCTCCTGGGACGAGATCATGGAGACGCTGAAGAAGCGGCTGGAAGAGCAGCAGGGCCGGCACCAGGGCGGCAACAAGTGGATCGGCACCGGCGGCACCAGCCCCTACGGCAATTCGGGTTATAATCCCGAGGGCGTCCGCATCGGCGGCGAAAGCAAGCATGGCCGCGCGATCAAGGTGTGGGACAAGCGCGAATTCAAGAATCTGGATTCGACCAAGGAACTGGGCACGCGCAACATCAAGGTGGCGCTGCGCCGCCTGCGCCGCTTCGCGCGCGAGGGCGCCGCCGACGAACTGGATATCGACGCGACGATCGACGGCACCGCGCGCCAGGGCTGGCTCGACATCCATATGCGCCCGGAACGGCACAATGCGGTGAAGCTGCTGCTGTTCCTCGATGTCGGCGGATCGATGGATCCGCATATCAAGCTGTGCGAGGAGCTCTTTTCCGCCGCCACCAGCGAGTTCAAGAATCTCGAATTCTTCTACTTCCACAATTGCCCCTATGAAGGCGTGTGGAAGGACAATCGCCGCCGCTTCACCGAACGGACGCCCACCTGGGACGTGCTCCACAAATATGGCCATGACTATAAGCTGGTCTTTGTCGGGGACGCATCGATGAGCCCCTATGAGATCAGCCATCCCGGCGGATCGGTCGAACATTTCAACGAGGAATCGGGCGCGGTGTGGCTGAGCCGCATGGCGCATGTCTATCCAGCCGCCGTCTGGCTCAATCCCGTGCCGGAAGCGCATTGGGGCTATTCGCAGTCGGTGAAGATGATCCGCGAACTGATGAACGATCGCATGTATCCGCTGACGCTGGACGGGCTGGACGACGCGATGCGGGAACTGACGCGCAAGCACTGAACGGAGCCAGGATCGGCTGCGACATATTGCGACACAAAAGCCGGTGATCGGCACAGTCTCGCGACAAGCCAATCCTAGACAGGTCTCGTTCCAATCAAGGGACGGGAGTCAGTAACATGCAGCGTAAGAACCTCATCCTCGCGAGCCTTGCCGCCGCGATCGCCTTCACCACGCCGATGGCCGCCAACGCGGCGCCGTGGCAGAATATCAACCAGCGCCAGCAGCAGCTCGACCGGCGCATCGACCAGGGCGTGCGCAACGGCGCGCTGACCCGGAACGAAGCGACGCGGCTGCGCACCGAATTCCGCTCGCTCAACCGGCTGGAGCAGCAATATCGCCGTTCGGGCGGCGTCTTCACCGCTCGCGAACGCGCAGATCTCGATCGCCGCTTCGACGCGCTGAGCGCCCGGATCAAGATCCAGAAGCACGATCGCCAGCATCGCCGCTGAATCGATCCGATCTCTCCCCGGCCCCGGCGTCCTGACAAGGGCGCCGGGGTTGCGCTTCAGTAAAGCAGGAAAGCGCGCCGTTCCTCGATCCAGGCCTGCTCATCGGGAATCGTCAGCGCATCGAGGTCGCCGGCCACAGCCGCCGCATCATCCACCCATTCGCGCAATGCCGGGCCGCCATTGATCACGTCGATGGCGAGCTTGCCGAATTCATATTCGTACGGGAAATCGCGCCACAGATCATAATCGGGATGAAGCCGGCGGATCGCCTTGAACGCCAGCGCCTGCAACCGCCAGGGCTGGAAGGCGAAATGGTCATAGCCCGGCGCCTCGGCGTGGATATGCACGCCGCTGCACATGCGGTGGACATGTTTGTGGAAGGTCGGTTCGAAGGTGCAGTCGCGCAATATGCACCCGCCCAGCCATTCGGGCGCCAGCCGCCGCATCTCCGCGATCACCGCGCGTCCGTCGATATCCGGCGCGCCGAAAATCTCCAGCGGTCGTGTCGTGCCGCGTCCCTCCGACAGGGTCGTGCCCTCGAGCATCACCGTGCCCGCATAGGCGCGCGCCATCCAGAGATTGGGCGCATTGGGGCTGGGGTTGATCCAGATGCGCTCGCCCAGCGGCCAGCCATGGCCGGGCGCCGCGTCGGGCGCATAGCCCGCCATCTCGATCACCCGGTAATCGACGTCGAGCTTGAAGTGCTCGATGAACCACAGGCCCAGTTCGCCCAGCGTCAACCCATGGCGCATCGGCATCGGCCCGGCGCCCACGAAGCTTTCCCAGCCCGGACGCAAGGTGAGCCCTTCGACGGGCCGGCCGGCGGGATTGGGGCGATCGAGCACCCAGATTTCCTTGCCGTGCGCCGCAGAGGCCTCGATCACGTAGAGCAGGGTCGTGATGAAGGTGTAGATGCGGCAACCGAGATCCTGGAGATCGACCAGCAGCACATCGAACGTGCCCATCGCCTGCCCGGTCGGGCGGCGGACTTCGCCATACAGGCTGAACACCGGCACGCCATGGACGGGATCGGTGAAGTCCGGGGACTCCATCATATTATCCTGCTTGTCGCCGCGCAGCCCGTGCTGCGGCCCGAAAGCCGCGGTGACGTTGAGCCCGGCCGCGACCAGCGCGTCGAGCGAATGGGCGAGGTCCGCCGTCACCGAGGCCGGATGGGCCAGCAAGGCGACGCGCTTGCCCTCAAGCGGCTTGCGCAGCTCGGGCTCGGAAAGGAGGCGATCGATACCGAATTTCATGGATCAGACTGCTGCCGGGAGTTTCAGGACAAAGCAATCGGAATGATGGAAATCGGGTTTCCCCAGCGGATGGGCCAGCGCCCAATAGGATTTGCGGCCGTCCATCTCCTCGATGACGGCGCTGATGCCGAGCGTCCAGGCTTCGTCACCCGGCAGGTCGAGCACGGCCTGCAGTTCATATCGCCCCTCCCCATCGTCGATCGTGACGCTCGGTACGATCGGCGCCTCGCGCATGCCGCTGCGATAATCATCGAAGAAATAGCAAGCCCATTGCAGCGACGGTGAGAAATTGAACTCGTGATAGCCGGCATGATCATGCGTGCGCACAAACGCTTCGAAACAGGTCGCTTGCCAGAGCCCGTCGGCGCGCGCCGCAAAAGCGGTTTCGGGATATCGCAGCCTCCCGGTTTCGCCGGTGACGAGATAGCGCAGCGTCAGGCGGTCACCGTCGCGGACCGCCACGACCGAGAGCGAGATGTCCGCACCGGCAGGCGTATCGGCGTGGGATATCAGGGAACACTGCACCGCCATCAACTCCGTCATTCCAGCGAAAACCGACATGACAGTAGATGACATGCATGCACACATGCTAGGCGCAGCGCGTCATGACCGAATACAGCTCCGATCTTCTTCGCCTGCTCGCCGAGCGCGGCTATATCCACCAGATCACCGACGCGGCGGCGCTCGATGCGCTTGCCGTCAAGGAGATCGTGCCCGGCTATATCGGCTTCGACGCAACCGCGCCGTCGCTTCATGTCGGCAGCCTGGTGCAGATCATGATGCTCCGCCGGCTTCAGCAGGCTGGGCACAAGCCGATCGTCCTGATGGGCGGCGGCACCAGCAAGATCGGCGATCCCAGCTTCAAGGACGAGGCGCGCCGCCTGCTGGGCGAAGACGCGATCGCGCACAATATCGCGGGCATCAAGCGCGTCTTCGAACGCTTCCTGCATTTCGGCGACGGCCCGACCGACGCGATCATGGTCGACAATGCCGATTGGCTGGACAAGCTGGAGTACATTCCCTTCCTGCGCGAAGTGGGCCAGCATTTCTCGGTCAACCGCATGCTCAGCTTCGACAGCGTCAAGCTGCGCCTCGATCGCGAACAGTCGCTGAGCTTCCTCGAGTTCAACTACATGATCCTGCAGGGCTATGATTTCCGCGAGCTCTCGCTGAAACGGGGTTGCCGCCTGCAGATGGGCGGATCGGATCAGTGGGGCAATATCGTCAACGGCATCGATCTGACGCGCCGGATGGATGGTGTCGAGGTGTTCGGCCTGACCACGCCGCTGATCACCACCGCCGATGGCGGCAAGATGGGCAAGACCGTCTCCGGCGCGATCTGGCTCAATGCAGACCAGCTATCGCCCTATGATTACTGGCAATTCTGGCGGAACACGCATGACGGCGATGTCGGCCGCTTCATGCGCCTGTTCACCGATCTGCCGCTCGACGAGATCGCCGAACTGGAAAAGGCGGAAGGCGCCGCGATCAACGACGCCAAGAAGCGGCTGGCCGACGAGGCGACCGCGCTGCTCCATGGCCGCGAGGCGGCGGAAGCGGCCGCTGAAACCGCGCACCGCACCTTTGTTGAGGGATCGGCGGGCGCCGACCTGCCGACGCTCGCGGTGCTGGAGGACGGGATCGCCATCGTCGACGCGCTGGTCGGCCTGGGCCTGGTTGCATCCAAGGGCGAGGCCCGCCGGCTGATCAAGGGCGGCGGCGCGCGCGTCGACGGCGAGAAGGTGATCGACGATGCGATGATCGTTTCGGTCGGCGATTCACCGGTGAAAATCTCCGCCGGCAAGAAGGCGCACGGCGTTCTGACAGGCGTTTCCTGAACAATATGCTATCAGGGTAAGCGCCGCGTTAACCCGATAGCTACACCAGTCTTCAGCCCCGGAGGGTGCAATCCGTCATCAATCCGGGGGGAGACAGAATCGTGGCCGCACATCTGGCCCAGCATGTTTTTCAGGTCGATCAGCGGCGCGCGCAACGCGATGAGATCTTCATCGCGACCCGCATCCGTCCCTGCTCGCCCCCCTTCGGCGATCCCGCCCCCGCCTATCTGCTCAACGTCTCCCGCTTCGGCTTCATGGCGCGCACCGATCTTTCGCCGGTCGACGGCAGCCTGATCTCGATCGAGCTGCCCGAACTCGGCCAGCTTGTCGGCCGCAAGATCTGGTCGATGGAGCAGAATATCGGAGCCGAGTTCCTGGAAGCGCTCGATCCCACCGTCTATTTCAACCTCCTCGCAGCGATCGCGGCGGAACAGAGGCTTGCCGGGGCAGCCTAAGCCCCCCCTGTCGCTCCAGCGAAAGCTGGAGCCCATGCAATGCGACGAACTACGCCGGACAGTGCCGGGGACACTCCGTCAGAAATCAGCCTGATCGCAACAACCCCACCCCCGCATCGCGATCGAACAGATAGAGCGCGGTGCGCGCCGCCTGCCCGCGCGGTGCCTCCAGCCCGCCGTCGCGATCGACCAGCAGCCGCGCATCATCGGTCGCCATCGGCAGCAGCGACTGGATATGTTCGGGCGTCGCGAGCCGGAAGCGCGCTTCGCCCGACTGGCGGGTTCCCAATATCTCGCCGGCGCCGCGCAGCCGCAGATCCTCTTCGGCGATGCGGAAACCGTCATTGGTCTCACGCATCAGCGCAAGCCGCGCACGCGCCGTCTCGCTGAGCCCGTTGCCGCGCAGCAACAGGCACACCGAATGGCCGGTGCCCCGCCCCACCCGGCCGCGAAGCTGGTGAAGCTGCGCCAGTCCGAACCGGTCCGCGCCTTCGACGATCATCAGCGTCGCATTGGGGACGTTCACGCCGACCTCGATCACCGTGGTCGCGACGAGGAGCTGGGCTTCGGCGCGCTGGAAGCGCTCCATCACCGCGTCCTTTTCAGGCCCCTTCATCCGGCCATGGACCAAGCCGACACGATCGCCGAACCGGGCCTGCAATGCCTCTGCCCGCGCCTCGGCGGCGGCAAGATCGCTGTTCTCGCTTTCCTCGACCAATGGGCACACCCAATAGGCCTGCCCGCCGCCCGACAGATGCCGCGCCACCCCGTCGACGATCTCCGGCAGGCGCTGATCGGACATCACGCGCGTATCGATCGGCTGCCGTCCGGGCGGCATCTCGTCGAGCCGGCTGATGTCCATCTCGCCATATTGCATCAGCGTCAGCGTGCGCGGGATCGGCGTCGCGGTCATGACGAGCAGGTGTGGCGGCCGTTCCGCCTTTTGCGCCAGCAGCAAACGCTGCGCCACGCCGAACCGGTGCTGCTCGTCGATCACCGCCAGGCCAAGCGCCTTGTAGGTGACCGCATCCTGGAAGATCGCATGGGTGCCGATCAATATGTCGATCGATCCATCAGCCAGCCCCATCAGCGTCGATTCGCGCGCGCGGCCCTTGTCGCGGCCGGTAAGCACCGCCACCGTCACCGGCAGGCCCGACAATTCCTTCGAAATCGTCTCATAATGCTGGCGCGCCAGGATCTCGGTGGGCGCCAGCAGCGCGCCCTGCGCACCCGCCTCCACGGCGGTGAGCAACGCCATCAGCGCGACCAGCGTCTTGCCCGATCCCACATCGCCCTGCAGCAGCCGCAGCATCGGCCGCTCCTGCGCCATGTCGCCCTCGATCTCCGCCACCGTCCGCCGCTGCGCGCCGGTCGGCGCATAAGGCAGGTTCAGCATCGCGCGCAGCCGGCCATCACCCTGCAAGGCCCTGCCCCGTCGCCGACGCGCCGATGCGCGGACCAGCATCAGCGCGAGCTGGTTGGCGAAGATCTCGTCATAAGCCAGCCGTTCGCGCGCCTTCGCGTCGGACGGATCGGCATGGAGCCGCACCAGCGCCTCCCGCCAGCCCGGCCAGCCGCGCTTTTCGAGCACGCTGGGCTCGATCCATTCGGGAAGATCGGGCGCGCGCGCCAGCGCCTGTTCGGCCAGTTGCGCGAGCCGCTTGCCCGTCAGCCCTTCGGAGAGCGGGTAGACCGGCTCGCGTTCGGGCAGGGTTCCGGCTTCTTCAGGCGGCAGCACATGATCGGGATGGACGATCTGGAGTTGCTGGCCATAGCTTTCGAGCTTGCCGGAAATGATGCGCGGCTCGCCCAGCGGCAGCAGCTTCTTCGCCCAGCCCGGATTGCCGCCGAAATAGACCAGGCTCACCACATCGCCATGCCGATCGACCGCCTGCACGCGGAACGGCCCGCGGGGCCCGCCTTGGCGATAATCGGTCGGCGTCAGAAGGATCGTGACGATCTGCCCTTCCAGCCCCTCTTCCAGCGCTTCGATCGGCCGGCGATCGATCCAGCCGCTGGGCAGGTGAAAGGCGACGTCGATCGCACGCGCCAGGCCGAGGCGCTCCAGCGGGCGGGCGAGCTGCGGCCCGACACCTTTCAGCGCCGTGATTTCGGCGAACAGCGGATTGAGAATATCGGGTCGCATCGTTAGTGACCCGCTTATAGCTCAGCCGGCAGGCGTATCCAGTCGCCCGCCGGCCAATTCCTGTCTGCCCATCCAGTTCGGAACATTCATGGACCGCGAAACCCGCCTGAAACGCCTTTCCTTCCGCGCATGGCATCGCGGCACCAAGGAAGCCGATCTGCTGATCGGCGGCTTTTTCGATACCTATTCGGCCGGCTGGAGCGACGAACAGATCGCCTGGTTCGAAACGCTGATCGACGAAGAGGATGTCGAGATCATGGCCTGGGCGATCGGAACGCTGGCCGTTCCGGAACGCTATCAAGGCCCGATGATGGCCGAGATGCAGACGCTGACCTATATTCCGGTCGCGCGATGACGATCCGGCAACCGGGGACGGACACAGCGCATCGTGGCTGATTTCAACGCCATTCTTTCGGCGCGTTCGCCGCTCACGCTGGCCGGCGCGCCCGCCGGATTCCTGCCCTGGATGGTCGCGGACCTGGCGCGCGCCGCGTTCGCGCAGGGCGGCCGGCGGCTGGTGTTCGTCGCCTCCGACGATATCGCGATGCGCGCGATCGTCGATGCCGCGAACTATTTCGCACCCGAACTCGAGACGCTCGGCTTTCCCGCGTGGGACTGCCTGCCCTATGACCGCGCCTCTCCTTCGCTGCGCGCGACATCCGAACGGCTGGCGACGCTGCATGCGCTCCAGCGCGGCCTTACGCGGCCGCAGATCCTGGTCACCACCGTCAACGCGGTCACGCAGCGCACGCTGACGCCGTTCCGCATTCGCCAGCTCGTCGCCACGCTGGCGCCGGGCGAGCGCATCGACCGCGACGATCTGGCGGCACTTCTCCAGGCCAATGGCTATGTCCGCACCGATACCGTCGCCGATGCCGGCGAATATGCGGTGCGCGGCGGGCTCGTCGACCTGTTCCCCTCCGGCGAGGAACAGGCGCTGCGCCTCGACTTTTTCGGCGACGAGATCGAAAGCGTCCGCCGCTTCGATCCCGCGGACCAGCGCACCACCGGCCGCGTCGACGGCTTCACCCTGCTGCCGGCCTCCGAGGCGCTGCTCGATCCGGATAGCGTCAAGCGTTTCCGCAGCCGTTATCGCGAGATCTTCGGCGCCACCGCGACGGGCGATCCGCTGTATCAGGCGGTCTCCGAGGGACGGCGTCTGGCCGGCATGGAGCATTGGCTGCCGTTGCTGGAGGAAAAGCTCGCCAGCCTGTTCGATCATATCGGCAAGGATGCCGTTGTCGTCCGCGATGCCGGCACGGTGGCGGCCGCAGAACAGCGTTTCGAGGCGATAGCCGATTATCACGCCAATCGCGAACGTGCCCAGTCGAACGATCCCGGCAGCTACCGCCCGATCGCCCCGACCGCGCTCTATCTCGATGCGGCGGAATGGTCCGAACAGATCGCGCGCGCGCCGATCCACCTCGCGACACCCTTCCATGAACCCGAAAGCGCCAGCGTCATCGATTTCGGCGTCGACGGCCCGCGCGATTTCGCGCCCGAACGCGCGCAGAACGCCAATGTCTACGAAGCGGTCGCCGCGCATGCCGCCGCGCTGCGCAAGGCGGGTCGCAAGCTGGTGCTTGCCAGTTATTCCGAAGGCGCGCGCGAACGACTGGGCGGACTGCTCGGCGATCACGGGCTGAAGGCCGCCGCTCCGGCCGCGAACTGGCAGGAGGCGCTCGGAGTCGCCGCGTCGGGTGTCGCGCTGGTGGTCCTGCCGCTCGACCATGGCTTCACCGCGCCCGACGTCGCGGTACTGACCGAGCAGGACATGCTCGGCGATCGACTCGTGCGGCGGCAGAAACGGCGCAAGAGCGCGGACGCCTTCCTCAACGAACTCGCGACGCTCAGTCCCGGCGACCTTGTCGTCCATGTCGATCACGGTATCGGCCGCTATGAGGGGCTGACGCAGATTCCGGTCGGCCAGAGCCCGCATGATTGCGTCGCGCTCGAATATGCCGGCGGCGACAAGCTCTACGTGCCGGTCGAGAATATCGACGTGCTCTCGCGCTATGGTGCGGACAGCGAGAATGCGACGCTCGACAAGCTCGGCGGCGAAGCCTGGCAGCGGCGCAAGGCGCGGATGAAGGAGCGCATCCGCGAGATCGCGGGTGAACTGCTCGCGACCGCGGCCAAGCGCGCGCTGCGCCCCGCTCCCGTGTTCGAGGCCGAAGCCGGCAGCTATGCCGCCTTTGTCGATCGTTTCCCCTATCAGGAGACCGACGATCAGGATCGCGCGATCGGCGACGTCTTCGGCGATCTTGCCGCCGGCACGCCGATGGACCGGCTGGTGGTCGGCGATGTCGGCTTCGGCAAGACAGAAGTCGCGCTGCGCGCCGCCTTCGTGGCGGCGATGGCGGGCCAGCAGGTGGCGATCGTCTGCCCGACCACCTTGCTCGCGCGCCAGCATGCGATGAACTTCACCGAACGTTTCCAGGGTTTTCCGCTGAAGGTCGGGAGACTTTCCCGGCTGGTGCCTGCCGCCGAGGCGAAGGCGGTCAAGGAAGGGCTTGCCGACGGCACGATCGACATCGTCGTCGGCACCCATGCGCTGCTCGCCAAGGGCATCGAGTTCAAGCGGCTGGGCCTGGTGATCGTCGACGAGGAACAGCGCTTCGGCGTGACGCACAAGGAACGGCTGAAGGCGCTCAAGAGCGACGTCCATGTGCTGACGCTCACCGCGACGCCGATCCCGCGTACCCTGCAGATGGCGATGTCGGGCCTGCGCGAATTGTCCGTGATCCAGACCCCGCCGGTCGACCGGCTGGCAGTGCGCACCTATGTCATGCCCTGGGATCCGGTGGTGTTGCGCGAAGCGCTGCTGCGCGAACATTATCGCGGCGGGCAGAGCTTCTTCGTCACGCCGCGCATCGCCGACCTGCCCGATATCGAGGCGTTCCTGCGCGATGAGGTGCCGGAGATCAGCTATATCGTCGCGCACGGCCAGATGGCGCCGGGCATGGTCGAGGAACGCATGTCCGCCTTTTACGACCGGCGCTACGACGTGCTCGTTTCCACCACCATCGTCGAAAGCGGGCTGGACATTCCCAGCGCCAACACGCTGATCATCAACCGCGCCGATCGCTTCGGCCTGGCCCAGCTCTATCAGTTGCGCGGCCGCGTCGGCCGGTCGAAGATCCGCGCCTATGCCTATATGACGACGACCGCCGAGCGGCTGATGACCGAAAGCGCGGAGAAGCGGCTGAAGGTGCTTTCCGATCTCGACAGCCTGGGCGCCGGTTTCCAGCTCGCCAGCCATGATCTCGACATTCGCGGCGCCGGCAACCTGCTGGGCGACGAACAGTCGGGCCATATCAAGGAAGTCGGTTTCGAACTCTACCAGTCGATGCTGGAGGACGCGATCCTGGAGGCAAGGGCCGGCGGCGCCGGCCTGGAAGCACCGCGCGAAGCCTTCTCCCCGCAGATCAATGTCGACGCGCCAATCCTGATCCCGGAGGAATATGTCCCCGATCTCGATCTGCGCATGGGCCTGTATCGCCGCCTCAACGAACTCGACGACAGCCAGGGCGTCGAATCCTTCGCGGCCGAACTGATCGACCGTTTCGGCAAGCTGCCCGACGCGACCGAGAATCTGCTGCGCGTGATCGAAATCAAGCTGAACGCCAAGCGTGCCTGCATCGCCAAGATCGATGTCGGGCCGCGCGGCGCGCTGGTGACCTTCCACAACGACAGCTTCCCGAACGTGCCCGCGCTGCTTGCCTATGTCGAACGGCTGCAGGGCACCGCGAAGCTGCGCCCAGACAGCAAGCTGGTGATCACGCGCGCCTGGAACGATCCCAAGGCCCGGCTCAACGGCGCGCTTCAGCTCTCCAAGGGTTTGGCCAAAGCGGCTGCTTGACTCGGGGTTGTACGGTTTTTTAACCTTCGCCCGACAGCATGTTCGCGGGGGCGAAATAAAGTGGACGGACCGGTTTCAGCCGAACGCTGGACGAAATTGCTTGCGACGATCGATGCGCTCAAAAAAGCGGATACGATCGCGGAGGTCGTCGATATCGTGCGCGCGTCGGCGCGTGCGATCGCCGCCGCCGACGGCATCACCATCGTCCGCCGCATCGGCGCGCGCGTCCATTATATCGCGGAGGATGCGGTCAGTCCGCTCTGGACGGGCCAGGACTTTCCGATCGAACAATGCGTGTCCGGCCTGGCGATGCTGACGCATGAGGCGATCCTGATCTCGAACATCACGCTCGACCTGCGTGTTCCCCAGCATCTCTATCTGCCGACCTTCGTGCGCAGCATGGCGATGTTCCCGGTCGGCATCGGCGAACCGATCGCGTCGATCGGCCTCTACTGGAAACGAACGGGCCGGATCGACGACGAGACCGTGGCGCTCTTCGAATCGCTCGCGCGGTCGATGGGCGCGGTGCTCTACAATCTCGACAATATCGATCATGCGACCAATTATTGCGCTGGCCGGCGCACGCCCTGGGGCGCCGCCCCCGCCATCAATGGCTGATCAGCCGAACTGATCGACGAGCTCGGCCAGCCGCGCGCTGTCCACCGGACCGGAACACAGGAAACCCTGATAATAATTGCAGCCTTCGCGCGCGAGCAGCGCGAGTTGGCTCGCGGTCTCCACGCCCTCCGCGACCACGCTGAGACCGAGCGAGCGCGCCATCTCGATCACGCCGCGCACCACCACCCGGTCGCGGCTCGATCCTTCGATATCCTCCGCCAGCTTCTTGTCGATCTTGAGATAGTCGAGCGGCAAGGCCTTCAGATACGCTAGGCTCGAATAGCCGGTGCCGAAATCGTCGATCGCGACGCGGCAGCCGCCGGCGCGCAGCGCCGCGAGCAGCGCCGCCGCCTGCCCCAGATCCTCGATCAGTCCGCTTTCGGTGATCTCCACGGTCAGGCGCCCGCGCGGAAAGCCGCTCTCATCGATCATCGCCAGGAAACGATCGGCGAAGTCGGCGACCGCGATGTCGGCGGCGGTGACGTTGACCGACAGACGCAATGTCGAAAGCCGTTCGGGCCAGGCCGCGGCCAGCGCGACGGCGCGGCGCTGAATATGCTCCGAAAGCGGCAGCAGATAATCCGATCGCTCGGCAGCCGCGAACAGCGTCGACGCGCCGAGCTCGCCCAGTTCGGGATGACGCCAGCGCGCCAGCGCCTCGACGCCGTCGATCCGGCCCGTGGTGACGGAGATCTGCGGCTGGAACATGATCTCGATCTCGCGCTGATCGAGCGCACGCCGCAGATCCACCTCCAGCCGGCTGCCGAGCGCGACCGCCACCGCCTCCGCACCACCGATGGTGCGCACCGTTCCGCTTTCGCCCGTCTTCGCCTCCGCAAGCGCGGCGCTCGCACGGCGCATCAGCCCGGTCACGTCGTCGCCCGTATCCTGCGCGGTCGCCATGCCGATGCGGCATCCGAGCGGCACCATATGTTCGCCCGAAACGAACGGCCGCGTCAGCGCGCGCGCGATCTCGTCGGCGAGCAGCCGTGCACGCTCGGCCGGTTCGCCCTCTTCCAGCCCGATCGCGAATTCGGCGCCGGCGACGCGCGCGACCATCGCCGTTCGCCCCCCTGCCCCCATCGCGAAGCGCTCGATCTGCCGCGCCGCCGATCGCATGAGTCCGTCACCGGTCTCCCGTCCGAAGGCCGCGTTGATCATGTCGAAACGACTGACCGACAACAGCATCAGCGTCACCGGCGTTCCCGCCTTGAGCCGCGTTTCCAGCCAGCGCCGCGCGGCGATGCCGTCGCGCAGCCCGGTCAGCGCATCGCGCCGCCCTCGTGTTTCGGGTTCTTCCGCCATCTCGAGCGGCTCGATACTGCCGATCACGCCGCCGGCCGGATCGATGTGGAGGTGATGCGCGACATGCTCGCCCGAAGGCAGCCGATGCGCGAACGCCGTGGTGCGGGTTCCCGCCTGCCGCAGCCGGCTCAGCGCGGTTCGCGCGGCGGCGCGTCCCTCCATATCGAGCAGGTGATAGAGCGACATGAGCCCGTCGGCCCTGGATGTCGGCAATCCGATTCGCGCCCGCAATGGTTCGCCCAGCGTCACGCCCATGCCCGGCGCGTACCGCCACCCCAGGCCTCCGTCGCTTTCAGCAAGCGCGCGATTCCGGGCGTGCCAGCCGCCCGACAGGCGATCGCTGTGCCGTTCCGCGAAGCGCAGTGCCTGCGCGAACTCGGCCTCCCCGAACGGACTGGCGAGATAATGGGTCGCGCCCGCCGCGAACAACGCATCCAGCGCGCCGATATCGTTGCGCCCGACGATGACGAGCAAGGCGCCCGCATTGGCTTCGACCGGATCGGCGAGCGCGCGCGTCGCCGCCAGCCCCTCCGCCGGAGAACCGCGCGTGTCCACCACCGCCACCACCGCGCCGCTTGCGATGAAGCGGCGCTCCACACCTTCGGGCCGACGCGCCGCGATCGCCCGCCAGCCCGCCTTTTCCGCGGATGTCGCCAGCGCATCGCGATGCCGGAACGACAGCAGGAACAGAGGCGCGGGCTGAGGCGGTTGCGGCAGATCCGATACGGCTATGGTCACGCGGCCCCCCTCGCCGCAAAAATGATCAGCGGCGGACCCTAGCAAGGCCCATGGCCAGCGCAATCGCCTTTGTCTTGCCGGAACAGGGTGCAACGCCTAGTTGTGGGACATGACGACGGCCGGTTCACCACTGAACGCGCTCACCGATGGCCTTGGCCGGCGGATCACCTATCTGCGCCTCTCCGTCACAGACCGCTGCGACATGCGCTGCCGCTATTGCATGTCCGAGGCGATGACCTTCATGCCGCGCGCAAAGATCCTGAGCCTGGAGGAGATGGAGACGATCGCCGATCGCTTCATTGCGCGGGGCGTCCGCAAGATCCGGCTGACGGGCGGAGAGCCGCTTGTCCGGCGCGGCCTCGATCGCGTCGCGCGCCATATCGGCGGCCATATCGGCACAGGGCTCGACGAACTGACGCTGACGACCAACGGCAACCGGCTCGACGAAATGGCGGACACGCTGTTCGATGCGGGCGTTCGGCGCATCAATGTCAGCATCGACAGCCTGAACGCCGATCGCTTCCGCCACATCACGCGCTGGGGCAATCTCGATCGCGTCCTTCGCGGCGTCGCCGCCGCAAAGGCGGCGGGCCTCGCGATCAAGATCAACATGGTCGCACTCAAAGGCCTCAACGAGGACGAGATCGAGCCGATGCTGCGCTGGTGCGGCGATCAGGGCTTCGGCCTGACGCTGATCGAAACCATGCCGCTCGGCCAGGTCGAGGAGGATCGCACCGATCGCTTCCTGCCGCTGACCGAGGTTCGGGCGCGGCTCTCGGAACGCTTCACGTTGAAACCGATCGATTTCAGCACGGGAGGCCCTGCGCGCTACAGCCTGGTCGAGGAACTGGGCGTCCGTCTGGGGCTGATTTCCCCGCTGACGCGCAATTTCTGCGACGGCTGCAATCGCGTCCGTCTGACGGCCTCCGGCAAGCTCTATATGTGCCTGGGCCATGACGACCGCGTCGACCTGAAACAGGCGTTGAACGAGGGCGGAATCGACGCGCTCGACGCCGCGATCGATACCGCGCTGCGCCTGAAGCCAGCGCGCCATGATTTCCGGATCGATACGCGCGGCCAGTCGCCTGCGGTGGAACGTCATATGAGCGTCACCGGCGGATGACCCAATCGGAGTCCTGGGCCGAAAAGACGCGCGGCCTGATCGTGTCCCCCACCGAAGCCGCGCAAAAGGCCGCCAGGGAATTGCGCGAAATCTACCAGTGGGTGGAGCCGGAGCGCGCCGACATGCTTGTCGTGCTGGGTGGCGACGGCTTCATGCTCCAGACGCTCCACCAGATGCTGGAACGACGGCGGATCGTGCCGGTTTTCGGCATGAACCTGGGCACCGTCGGCTTCCTGATGAACGAATGGCGGCCGGATCATCTGGAAATGCGGCTGGCGCGGACGAAGATGTTCAGCGTGACCCCGCTGCGCATGGACGCCACCACGATCGACGGGAAGACCGTGTCGCTGCCGGCGATCAACGAAGTCTCGCTGCTGCGCGAAACCCGCCAGACCGCCAAGATCGAAGTCGCGGTGAACGGCAAGCCGGTGATTCCCGAACTGGTTTGCGACGGCGTGCTCGTTGCCACGCCCGCCGGCTCCACCGCCTATAATTATTCGGCGCAGGGCCCGATCCTGCCGCTGGGCTCGACACTCCTCGCGCTCACACCGATCAGCCCGTTTCGTCCGCGTCGCTGGCGCGGGGCCATTCTGCCGGAAAAATCGCGCTTCGGTTTCACCGTGCTCGACCCCGCCAAGCGCCCCGTCAGCGCGGTCGCCGACCAGCGCGAGATTCGCGACGTCGCCAAGGTGGAGGTCGCGATCGACCGTTCCGCCACGCTCAGCCTGATGTTCGACCCGGAACATGCGCTGGACGATCGCATCGCGATGGAACAGTTCGCGATCTGACGCTGCAGCACGATTCGCGACCGCCGACAAATCCGTACAGAAATTCCAATAAATTCAGACAATTGCCTATTATTTGAAGATATCGTGATCCGGCGCTTGCCAACCGGCGAATCTCGCTGCTATAGGCCCGCCTCCGATCAGTGTTCCCCGGTAGCTCAGCGGTAGAGCATCCGACTGTTAATCGGACGGCCGCCTGTTCGAATCAGGCCCGGGGAGCCACCGTCTTTCGCCGCCGTTTGTGCGCTAGGCTACGCTGAACTACGCTAGAACCGCCCGGGGTGCGACGGGTACAATCTAGTAGAATCAATAAGTTAGCCGTTTCGGCGCTCGGCAAAGGAAAGTTCGCGTCCCGTATGATGCTCGCGAACTTTCATCAGCCAATTGGAGGGCTCTCCGCCGTTCACTGATCGCGCAGATTTGTCGGGAGTTCCCAGCGCTCGCCGAAATCGGGACGCAAGCTTTTCGAATTGATGGTCGATCGGGTGCTCGGCGCCCGAGTCCAGAGGACGGCGCTGCGGCGATCGACCTATGGTCGGCGCTTGCCAATGTCGATTGGTACGGGCCAGAGGATTCCATCGTTTCCTATTCACTTCGGACCGCCGGCGATCTGGTTACCTGGGTCAGGGAAGACGGGGATTATCTCGATTGGTACTGCTCCGGTCCGGCCGCTACGGTCACGCCCTGGATCGACAACGCCCTCGCTGGCGAGGGATGGCGCTGGAGAGCGTCTGACAGGTGAATGGCTGCGATGCGCCTCAATACCAGTTATCTATCAGCGATTGCCCTTGATCCAGAAGCAGCCGTGACGAACTGGCCTCGACGAGCATCGGAATCTGAGGGGATTTCAATGCTTGTAAACCTGACGGCGATAGAACACATCTGAGATGGGGCGTGTGATCGGATTCTGGGCACACCAGGCAGGGGAGATTTGGCGTGACCGCCGACAAGCATCGGCAAGTTCCGGCTCTTACCGTCAACCAGTGGTTGCCGGGCTGGGAGAAGATCGACTTCGATCCTGAAGAACATCGGGCCAAACCAGCTCAGCACTTCTACCTATTTTCATTGCCTGCCCGCGAATTACGCAGCCTGTCGGGCATTGCCAGGCGCATGGCCAAAGATGCCGCGCCGAGGACTGAAGATCTTGGGATCCAGCGGCAGCACGACCCCGAGCGATCTGAAGAGATTGGCCGCTTTGTCGAATATGGGTTTCCGTGGTCGACCCTAAGCGATGCTAGGCCGTAGACTCATAAGCCCGTAGCCACAGCCTCATTGAGGCGAGTTGGACCATGGCGAGGAAGTTCGCGGCGAGCTTATCGTAGCGGGTTGCGACCCGGCGGAAGTGCTTCAGCTTGGAGAAGA
>NZ_JAINVV010000023.1 GCF_019880585.1 Sphingomonas colocasiae | reverse complement strand
TTTAGGCTGTGAACCCATAAAGGCGACTGGTGAGAGCACGTGCAAATGAGGCGTGCAGACGCTATGCCTTGGCCCAAAGGGGGCTGAATGACTGGAAACTTGCTTCTGTGGCGCTGGTCGCCGGAGTATGACACGCCTGCTAAGCGGAAGAAAAAGGCCGTGAAGTTCGGTGACATCACTTCGCAATTTGCGGCTTCTGGCGATCATCCGGCCATCGGAAATGGCACGATAGCCACGTTTCGAGAGGCCCTTGATCAGGAGTTCGGGGAGGACGAAGACAATCGTCCTTTCGTGTTCTACGATCATGGAAAAAGCGCCGTCATCAATTATCCAAATGCTGTCAGGTTTGAATTGGTGCCAAGGATCGCAGGCATTGGTCGCCGTTTCGGTTTAAACGCCTCAGAGTTCTGAGGTGTCTTTGAGTTCAACGCGATTTGGTGCTTCCACATCGCGTTGAACTCTGATTCACGCCCAGCATGAGCCGATATGATCTGACTGACTTCGAGTGGCGCGTGATCGAACCGCTGCTTCCCAACAAGCCGCGCGGCGTGCCGCGTGTCGATGACCGCCGCGTGCTTAACGGAATCTTCTGGGTGCTGCGATCCGGCGCACCGTGGCGCGACCTGCCCGAACGCTATGGGCCGCGTACCACCTGCTACAATCGGTTCGTGCGATGGCGGAAGGCGGGTGTCTGGGATCGGATGATGGATGCCATCACCGACGCGCACGATGGCGACATCCAGATGATCGACAGCACTTCTGTTCGCGCCCACCAGCAGGCTGCGACAGCAAAAAGGGGGATCGAGATCACTGTCTCGGTCGCTCCCGAGGCGGGCTCACCACCAAAATCCATGCGGTCGTCGATGGACAAGGTCTCCCGATCAGGCTGAGCCTGACCGCCGGGCAAAGCCATGACGGACAAGCGGCTGATCATCTCCTCGACCATGTTGGTAGCGGAACAATAGTGCTGGCTGACAAGGCCTATGACGCTGATCGCATCCGGGCATCTCTCCGCGAGAGGGGCGCGTTCGCCAACATCCCGCCCAAGGTAAACCGAAGGTCAAAGCCGTACTTCAGCACCTGGCTTTACCGTGAGCGGAATCTGATCGAGCGATTCTTCTCCAAGCTGAAACACTTCCGTCGCGTCGCCACCCGCTACGACAAGCTGGCCGCGAACTTCCTCGCCATGGTTCAACTCGCATCAATGCGGCTTTGGCTTCGCGTTTATGAGTCTACGACCTAG
>NZ_JAINVV010000022.1 GCF_019880585.1 Sphingomonas colocasiae | reverse complement strand
TTAGGCCGTGAACTCATAAATTGAAAAGACTGGGTTGGTCGCCGTCATCGAGTGGACAGGCGTGCGCTTCGTGCGCAAAGTGAAGACATGAAAAAGCTGGCTGCAATCTATGAACGGAAGGGGAAGCTGTTTGTGACAGCGTCTCACCAGACGAAAGCTGGATTTTGGATCGACGATGAGCACGTTGCCTGCCTCAGCCAGCCTACGGATGATGAGTTGGGCCGCGCCATCGAAATGGCTTTGGATCGCTCACAGAATGGCGTCCCGACACCACCGCCCGATGCACGCATCGACAAGCCGCTATTGGCGGCCGCCGGAGTTGGTTCGTGGGCCACATTCATGAAATTGTCCCAACATGTCAGCGTCGTTAGCGATGGGATTTCGCTGAAAGTCACGCCTCATCGTAATTTGGGTAGCAAAGGGGGCTTTGAGCCGGAGGCAGATTTGGCAGTTCCCTCTGCTAATCCCCCATCGAATTTGGGGCAGATAGTTGCGGATTTGCTCAGCCGCGCGGCATAGCTGAAAGCGCAGTTCGAGCTTGGGCTTTCGCATGCCGTCGAAATCTGATTCAGGCTCGGCATGAGCAGATACGACCTGACCGACTTCGAGTGGCGCGTTATCGAGCCGCTACTGCCCAACAAATCTCGAGGCGTGCCGCGCGTCGATGACCGACGCGTGCTGAATGGCATCTTCTGGGTATTGCGGTCCGGTGCGCCGTGGCGCGACCTGCCTGAGCGCTACGGCCCACGCACCACCTGCTACAACCGCTTTGTGCGATGGCGGAAGGCGGGCGTGTGGGACCGGCTGATGGACGCCATCACCGCTGCGCACGACGGCGACATCCAGATGATCGACAGCACCTCTGTTCGCGCCCACCAGCAGGCCGCGACGGTAAAAAAGGGGGTGCAGATCAGTGTCTCGGTCGATCACGCGGCGGCCTCACGACCAAAATCCACGTCGTCGTCGACGCGCTGGGCCTCCCGATCCGGTTCGGCCTAACTGCCGGGCAGACGCATGACGGGCAGATCGCAGATGCGCTGCTCGACCATCTCGGACCGCGCACCATCGTGCTGGCGGACAAGGCCTATGATGCCGATCGCATCCGCGAACTGATCCAAGACCAGGGCGCAACGCCTAACATCCCGCCGAAGAGCAACCGGCGCTGGAAACCCTGCTTCAGCAAGCGGCTCTACCGCGAGCGCAATCTGATCGAGCGCTTCTTCTCCAAGCTGAAGCACTTCCGCCGGGTCGCAACCCGCTACGATAAGCTCGCCGCGAACTTCCTCGCCATGGTCCAACTCGCCTCAATGAGGCTGTGGCTACGGGCTTATGAGTCTACGGCCTA
>NZ_JAINVV010000021.1 GCF_019880585.1 Sphingomonas colocasiae | reverse complement strand
GCGCGCACGGTGAGGCTGTAGCTCGGCCGGCTCTCGAAGGTCGCGGTCGTGCCGGTGGTGGTGATCACGCCGTTGGCATCGATATGGAACAGCCCGGCATCCGCGCCCGAGAGCGACCAGATGATGGTATCGCCATCGACATCGGACGCGGTGGCGGTACCGACGACCGTGCCGGCGGCAGCGCCTTCATTGACGCGGTCGCTGTCGATCGCAAGGTTCGCGGGCGCGTCGTTGACCGAATTGACCGTCAGCGCGACGGTGGTGGGGGCGCCGTTCGCGGTGCCGTCATTGGGGCGATAGCTGAAGCTGTCGCTGCCATGATAATCGGCATCGGGCGTATAGGTGAAGCTGCCGTTCGGATTGAGCGTCAGCGTGCCGTGCGAAGGGCCGGACACCAGCACAGCGGTCAGCACATCGCCATCGGCATCGGTGTCGTTCGACAGCACGCCGGGGGTGCTGATAACCAGCGCCGTGTCCTCGTCGGTCGCATAGTTGTCGCCCACACCCACCGGCAGGTCGTTGACCGCGGTGATGGCGATGGTCTGGCTGGCCGATCCGGTGAGCGCGCCGCCGCTGCCGCTGTTGCCGCCATCGTTGATGCCGACGGTCAGCGTCGTGCTGGCGGGCGGCGTATCGGTGTTCGCGGTGAAGGTGACGCTGCTGGTGGCGTTGGTGTTCAGCAGATCGTTGATCTGCGCCAGCGTGCCGGTGAGCGTGACCGTGCCCGTACCACTGCCCGAGACGTTCGCGCCGCCTGTGCCCGCGCTTACAGTCAATATGCCGTAGCCCACGCTCAGCGTCACCGTGACGCTGTCGCTGGCCGCATCGGCGTCGGCAACCGACACCGTGCCTTTCAGGTTGAGCGCGACCTGTTCGGTCGCCGCATAGGCGCTTGCCGAAACCGCCGCCGTCGGCGCGTCGTTCACCGCCGTGATGTTGATCGTCTGGCTGGCCGAACCGGTGAGCGCACCGCCGCTGCCCGTATTGCCGCCGTCATTGATGCCGACGGTCAGTGTCGTGCTGGCGGACGGCGTATCGGTGTTCGCGGTGAAGGTGACGCTGCTGGTGGCGTTGGTGTTCAGCAGATCGCTGATCTGTGCCAGCGTGCCGGTGAGCGTGACCGTGCCCGTGCCGCTGCCCGAGACGTTCGCGCCGCTCGTGCCCGCGCTCACCGTCAAGATGCCGTAGCCCACGCCCAGCGTCACCGTGATGCTGCCGCTGCCCGCATCGACATCGGCGACCGACACCGTGCCCTTCAGGTTGAGCGCGACCTGTTCGGTCGCCGCATAGGCGCTTGCCGAAACCGCCGCCGTCGGCGCGTCGTTCACCGCCGCGACATTGACGGTGCTGGTGACCGTGGTGCTGCCGCCGTCGCCGTCGTTCAGCGTCCAGCTGATCGTGCGCGCGCCGCCCGACGGGGCGTCTCCGCCCGAATTGGTGTAGCCGATGGTGCGCAGCAGCGCCTGCACCGCGCCGACCGGCGGGGCCGGGCGGCCATCGGGATCGTAGAAGCTGAAGCTGAGCGCACCGCCGCCGGCGCCGCCGCCGGCCACCAGGCCGATCTGGGTGCCGTTATAATAGACTTGGCGATCGCCACCCGGAAGCGGCGCGCCCAGCGTGATGAACGCATCGGCTATGATCACAAGCTGATCCTGCGCACTCACCAGGCCGCCGGTGATCGAGACGGTCAGCGTGCCGCCGTCGAAATTGGTGCTGTCGGCGTCCGTGATCGCGGCATTGGCGCTCGCGTCGATCAGCAGCGCGCCATTGCCCTCGGTCCAGGTGACGCTGTCGCCGTTCAGGTTCGAGATCACCGGTGCGTCGTTGATGGCCGTGATGTTGATCGTCTGCGTGGCCGAACCAGTGAGCGCGCCGCCGCTGCCGCTATTGCCGCCGTCATTGATGCCGACGGTCAAAGTCGTGTTCGCGGGCGGCGTATCGGTATCGGCGGTGAAGCTGACGACGCTGGTGGCATTGGTGCCCAGCAGATCGTTGATCTGCGCCAGCGTGCCGGTGAGCGTGACACTGTTCGTGCCGCTACCCGATACGTTCGCACCGCTCGTACCCGCGCTCACGGTCAGCACGCCGTAGCCGACGCCCAGCGTCACCGTGATGCTGGCATTGCCGGAATCGTCAGCGACCGAGACCGTGCCCTTCAGGCTGAGCGCGACCTGTTCGGTCGCCGCATAGGCGCTCGCCGAAACCGTCGCCGTCGGCGCGTCGTTCACCGCCGCGATGGTGATGGTCTGCGTCACCGGCGCGGAGGGGGTGGCATCGCCGGGTTCCTGCGCGGTCACGGTGAGCACGGTGCTGGCGGGCGGCGCATCGGTGTTGGCGGTGAAGGTGAAGCTGCTGGTGCTGTTGGCGCCGAGCAGATCGTTGACCTGCGCCAGCGTGCCGGTGAGGGTGACCGTACCGGTGCCGCTGCCCGAAACGCTCGCTCCGCTGTCGCCCGCCGTCGCCGTCAGGATGCCGTAACCGACGCTCAGCGTCACCGTCATGGTGTTGCCGCCGACATCGCTGTCGGCAATCGAGACATTGCCCTTGAGATTGAGCGCGACCTGCTCGGTCGCCGCATAGACAGGGGTTTCGTTGAGCGAAAAGGCGGCTGAGCCCCCGCTGAATATCCAGCCGGACGGATTGGCGAAATTGCTGCTCAGATAAGCGCCATCGCTGCCAATATCGGTGTTCGTCTTCATCCACCAGATCTTCGAACCGTCATAGGCCGATCCCCAGGCTCCCTCGTGCAGCACGATGAAATAGGTGCCGGCATCGAGCGTCACGCCGAGATCGATCGTCGCCAGGATGATATCGTCGGTGGAGCCATAGTTCAGACCAGTGTCCACCATGATCGGCGAACTGTCCGCCCCGGTAAACAGCAACGTGCCGGGAGCACCACCCACCGATGAATAGATGCCCCAGCTCAACGTACCGCTGAAGCCATCCAATATGCCATTGTCGGGACTGCTGTCGTCGTTAAGGGCGGCGGTGATCGTCGTCAGCGTACGGCGTTCGGCAAGCGTGAAGCTCTCCGCAGTTACATATTCGGAAAGATTATACGCATCTGTAATATCGATCCCGCTCTGGTTGAAGAGCGTGCCGGGTGCTGCGATGTAAACCGTAGGCGCGATGGTCATCCATTGTCTCCGCACGAAAGCTCAATGGTCGCCATGCGTTGCCCCCATTGATCGCGATGGGGCGTTCCCACGCTTCATGAAGATGCCTCGTAGGAACCGGAGGCGCGTCAGTCGATTGAATTTAAGTATAATATTTAAATGGAATACGAGGTTTCCGCCCACCGATCTGCGTCCGCCCGAAGTGGTGGCGCAGGATTTCGTCTATCGCGCGCTTCGAAAGGCCTGAAAAAGCCGGCCCTGCGATGCGGGGCCGGCTTTTCTGCGCTGTGCTTTAATTCGCGACGTGCCCGATCATGCGAAGGTGATCTGGTTGATGTCGGAGATGCCGAGCAGGGTGACGGATCCGCCCTGTTCGAGGTTGATGCGGAGATCGACGATCTGATCGTTGTTGGTATCGGCGGCGACGGTGCCGAGGATGTCCATGCCGGTGGCGAGACGGATCACGTCCTGGCCGGGGGTATAGTCGGTGATGACATCATGGCCGTCCTGGAAGCCGATGACGAACACGTCCTTGCCGGCGCCGCCGGTCAGCGTGTCGTTGCCCGCGCCGCCGATCAGCGTGTCGTCCCC
>NZ_JAINVV010000020.1:2500-5578 GCF_019880585.1 Sphingomonas colocasiae | reverse complement strand
AACATTATGAATGGGTTCTGATGTAACAAATCCGGATGCGCCTGCTGCAAAGCCTGGCGGCGACCTACTCTTCCAGCGCTTAAGCGATAGTACCATCGGCGCAGTCAGGTTTCACGGCCGAGTTCGAGATGGGATCGGGTGGGTCACTGACGCTATGGCCACCAAGCTATGAAGCAGGCGCATGCGGATTGTTCTTAAAAATCGATACCGTGCACGTTGGACCAATTCATTGGGCTGCGTATTGATTATCCGTTTCGCAATGAACAGCCAGGGCTGTCATTGATGGTGGAACTCTCGAACGCGAATAGAGCAATTAGTATTGGTTAGCTCCACGCATTACTGCGCTTCCACATCCAATCTATCAACGTCGTGGTCTTCGACGGCTCTATGAAATCTTATCTTGAGGGAGGCTTCCCGCTTAGATGCTTTCAGCGGTTATCCCGTCCATACATAGCTACCCTGCTGCACCGTTGGCACGATGACAGGTCCACCAGAGGTATGTTCAACCCGGTCCTCTCGTACTAGGGTCAACTCCTCTCAAATTTCGACGCCCACGGCAGATAGGGACCAAACTGTCTCGCGACGTTCTGAACCCAGCTCACGTACCACTTTAATTGGCGAACAGCCAAACCCTTGGGACCTGCTCCAGCCCCAGGATGTGATGAGCCGACATCGAGGTGCCAAACAACCCCGTCGATATGAGCTCTTGGGGGTTATCAGCCTGTTATCCCCGGCGTACCTTTTATCCGTTGAGCGATGGCCCTTCCACGAGGGACCACCGGATCACTATGACCGACTTTCGTCTCTGCTCGACTCGTCAGTCTCGCAGTCAGGCTGGCTTATGCCATTGCACTCTAACAGACGGTTTCCAACCGTCCTGAGCCAACCTTCGCGCGCCTCCGTTACTCTTTAGGAGGCGACCGCCCCAGTCAAACTACCCGCCACAGAGGGTCCCTGCACCGGATAACGGTGCGAGGTTAGACATCAGAAAACAACAGGGTGGTATTTCACCTTTGGCTCCACCAGGGCTGGCGCCCCGGCTTCAAAGCCTCCCACCTATGCTACACAATTCTTTCCTAATGCCACTCTGAAGCTGCAGTAAAGGTGCACGGGGTCTTTCCGTCTAACCGCGGGTACTCCGCATCTTCACGGAGAATTCAATTTCGCTGAGCATGTACTGGAGACAGTGGGGAAGTCGTTACGCCATTCGTGCAGGTCGGAACTTACCCGACAAGGAATTTCGCTACCTTAGGACCGTTATAGTTACGGCCGCCGTTTACTGGGGCTTCAATTCGGAGCTTGCACCCCTCCTCTTAACCTTCCAGCACCGGGCAGGCGTCAGACCCTATACGTCGTCTTGAAGCCGACTTAGCAGAGTCCTGTGTTTTTGCTAAACAGTCGCTACCCCCTGGCCTGTGCCCCCCACAAAAAGTTGCCTTAATGTGGGGCCTCCTTCTTCCGAAGGTACGGAGGCAATTTGCCGAGTTCCTTCAGTACACTTCTCTCAAGCGCCTTGGTATACTCTACCAGACCACCTGTGTCGGTTTCGGGTACGGTCTATACGGTGGGGCTATTTCCTGGAACCTCTTCGAAGCCAGACCAATCCGATAAGGACTGACAACTTACGAGATCCGTCACACACCACCAGGCCCACGAATATTAACGTGGTTCCCATCGACTACCCCCTTCGGGCTCGTCTTAGGGGCCGGCTCACCCTGCTCAGATTAGCTTTAAGCAGGAACCCTTGGTCTTTCGGCGAGAGGGCATCTCACCCTCTTTATCGCTACTCATGTCTGCATTCGCACTTCCGATACCTCCACCGTCGGTTACCCTTCGGCTTCGCAGGCTTACGGAACGCTCCGCTACCGCGTGGATAAATCCACACCCTAAGCTTCGGCACGTATCTTGAGCCCCGTTACATCTTCGCCGCAGGACCTCTTATTTAGACCAGTGAGCTGTTACGCTTTCTTTAAAGGATGGCTGCTTCTAAGCCAACCTCCTGGTTGTTTTGGAAGTCCCACATGCTTTCCCACTTAGATACGATTTGGGGGCCTTAGCTGTAGGTCAGGGCTGTTTCCCTTTTGACGACGGACCTTAGCACCCGCCGTCTGTCTCCTGGATAGTACTCGTTGGTATTCGGAGTTTGGTTAGGTTTGGTAGATCTCGCGACCCCCTAGCCCATCCAGTGCTCTACCCCCAACGGTATTCGTCCAAGGCTCTACCTCAATAGATTTCGCGGAGAACCAGCTATTTCCCGGCTTGATTGGCCTTTCACCCCTAAACACAACTCATCCGATAATTTTTCAACATTAAACGGTTCGGTCCTCCAGTGGGTGTTACCCCACCTTCAACCTGGTCATGCCTAGATCGCCGGGTTTCGGGTCTAATGCATCAAACTCAGTCGCCCTATTAAGACTCGCTTTCGCTGCGCCTACACCTATCGGCTTAAGCTTGCTTGATACACTAAGTCACAGACCCATTATGCAAGAGGTACGCTGTCACCCCCTATGGGGCTCCAACTGCTTGTAAGCATTCGGTTTCAGGTACTGTTTCACTCCCCTCATCGGGGTGCTTTTCACCTTTCCCTCACGGTACTAGTTCGCTATCGGTCATGCACGAGTATTTAGGCTTGGAGGGTGGTCCCCCCATATTCAGACAGGGTTTCACGTGCCCCGCCCTACTCAAGTCCTGATACATCACTTTCGCATACGGGACTGTCACCCGCTATGGTGCTACTTTCCAGAAGCTTCTGCTAGTTGAATATCAGGCACTGGCCTGGTCCGCGTTCGCTCGCCACTACTAACGGAATCTCGGTTGATGTCTTTTCCTCCGGTTACTGAGATGTTTCAGTTCTCCGGGTTCGCTTCACCAAAGCTATTTTATTCACTAAGGTGATATCCTTTCCCATTTAACTCAAACACTGATCACTCAGCGCTAGAATTAAATGGTGAGGATGGGTTTCCCCATTCGGAAATCGTCGGGTCACAGGTTGCTCACACCTCACCGACGCTTATCGCAGCGTGCCACGTCCTTCATCGCCTGTGCATGCCAAGGCATCCACCAAATGCTCTTACCTCA
>NZ_JAINVV010000019.1 GCF_019880585.1 Sphingomonas colocasiae | reverse complement strand
ATAGGTGACGGCTTCCTGTCCGACGGTGCCGCCGGTGCCATGGAGCGATGCGAAGCTGATCGTGCCCGCGCCATCGCCGCCGAAATTATGCGTCAGGATGCCGGAGAAGCTGGCTTCGCTCGAAGCCGGGCCATCGGCATCGCCGATATTGGCGTCGAGATCGCCCGAGGTGCTGGCGGTATTGCCGCCCAGGCCATCATCGTCGACCGAAGCGGCGCTGGCGCCGGCGGTGGGCACATTGGCGTCGGTGATCGAGAAGCTGAAGTTCGCGGTGGCGGTGTCGCCGTCGCCATCGGTGACGGTGAAGGTGCCGGACGCGGAACCGACCCCGACGACCGCCGGATCGGCGGTGACAATATAGCTGCCATCGGCCTTCACGCGGATCGCGGCGTCACCGACATCGATCGACTGGCTGTAGCCGTCGGGCTGGAAGACCAGCGCGGTGCCGTTGATCGCGGTGACGGTGGCGCCATCGGCGCCCGGCGCGAAGTCGAAGCTGCCGGGCAGCGTCGTGCCTTCCGCCAGCGAGCCAGCGGGCTCGTTCGTCGCACTCGGCATATCGTCGTCGAAGGTGATCGTCAGGCTGCCGGTCGCGGGCGATCCGTCACTGTCGTTGACCGTGTAGGAAAGCGCCGCGGTCGCGTCGTTCTCGCTATTGTCGCCGGGCAGCGTGTCGAGCGTTTCGTGCAGGACGTTGCGGACGAGCGTCAGCGTGTAATCGCCGGTCGTCTGGTTCACCAGCACCGTGAACAGCGTCTGGCCGATGCGCGCGAGATCGCCGCTCGCGGTGATCGTCGCGGTCAATGTGCTTGCCGCGTCGTTCCAGACGTAGCTGACACTTTCGGTTCCGACTGTCCCCGAAGCGGTCGTGAAGCTGAAATTGGTCGCCGGCCCTGCCGCGCCGTCCAGCCCGTAATTGAAACCGAGATTGCCGGAGAAGCTCGCCTCGCTCGACAGCGGGCCATCGGCGTCGCCGCTATTGGCATTGAGGTCGCCAAGCGTGCTGGCGGCATTGCCGCCGGTCACGCCGTCGTCATCGACCGAAGCCGTGACGTCGGCAGCGGTGGGCGTGTTGACGTCACCGGTATAGGTGAAACGGAGCACGGCGGTGGAGGTGTCGCCATCGGCGTCGCGCATCGTATAGGTGAAGCTGTCGACCGTGCCCGCCGCGACCGAGGCATTGGGCACATAGCTATATGCGCCCGATGCCGAGATGGTGAGCGTGCCATGCGCGGTGACGATCGGGTTGCCGAGCGTGCCGCCGGTGATCGACACCACCGCCGCCGGCGTGTCGGCGCCGCTGGCGTCGTTGGTCAACACATTGCCGGTCAGCGTGTCGGGAACCGCGCCCGACTCGGTCGCGGACACGTCATCGTCCGCCGCGTCGGGGCTGTCGTCCTCGATCGTGATCGTGATCGCGCCGTTATTGGTGTTGGTGACGGTGCCGTCGGATGCGTTGACGGGCACGTTGAAGCTGCGCTGGTCCTCGCCCGCCGTCTCCAGGCCGGTGATCGCATGATCGACCGATTGCGAGAGGGTGACGGTGTAGTCGCCATTGTCCTGGATGACGATGCGGATCACTTCCGTCGGGCCGACCGAGCCGATCAGCGTCTTGGTGCCGACGCCCGCCCAGGTGACGGCGGCGCCGTCGGCGGTGAGCACCGCGCCGGGATCGCCCAGCGTCAGCGTCACCGGATCGCCATCGGGATCGGTGACGGTGACATGGCCGGTCGCATCGGTCGCGCTGTTCGTCGTGTCGTTGGCGCCGATCGTGTCGGCGATGCCGTTCGCCAGCCCCTCTTCGGAGACCGTGCTCGCATCGGTGCCGATCACGGGACCGTCATTCGCGCCGGTGATCGAGATCGTCAGCGTCGCGGTGGAGCTGTCCCCGTCGCGATCGGTGATCGTGTAGGTGAAGATGTCGGTCAGCGCCGGATCGGTGGCGTCGAGCGCCTGGACCGCCGGATTGTTGTTGTCGAGCAGATATTGGTAGCTGCCGTCCGCGTTGATGGTCAGCGTGCCGTAGCTGCCGGCAAGGCCGGTGCCGACGGTGCCGTTGGCGACCCCGAAGGCGATCGCGGTGACCGGTCCGCCGACCGCCGCACCGTCCGCGCCGAGGCCGTCGGCGCCGCCCACCAGGCCGTCGCTGCCAGCGCCGGTGATGACATTGCCATTGGCGACGAGCGGACCATCCTCGACCACCGCATCGGTGTCGTTGGCGGCGACCGGGCTGTCGTCGTCGATGGTGACGATCACCGAACCGGTGGCGGCGACGCTGTCGCCGTCCTTGTCGGTCGCTTGGATCAGCGCGCCGAAATCGATCGTCAGATCGTTCTCGCCATTGCCGTTCGCATGGTCGAGCGGACGCGCGAGCGTGAAGGTCCAGTCACCGGTTCCGGCGGTGAGCGTGAAGGTGAACACCGTCGGGCCGGCCGGGCCCGCCGTGGCGGTCAGCACATTGCCGACGACGCCATAGACGAGTCCGGTTCCCCCCGAACTGAGCGCGGGCAGGCCGCCGGTCGCATTCAGGAGCTGATAGGTGAGGCCGCCATCGGCGCCCGGATTGAACAGCGTCGAGACCGATCCGGTCGCGGTCGTGTCCTCGCCCGCGATATCGCCGGGATTGCCGGCCTGTGCGCCAGCCAGACCGTTGGCCAAGCCATCCTCATCGACCGAATCGGCGCTCGTCACCGCATTGGCGGTCGGCGCGTCGTCGCGGAACTCGATGCGGTTGCCGATCGCCAGCGTCGCGCTGGCGGTATCGCCGTCGAAATCCTCGGCGGTCGCGATCAGCGTGATCAGGTTGGGCGCGAGCGAGACGGGCTGATCGGGCCCGCTATCGGGCGTGTGCATCACCGCGCGGATCTGGTCGAGCGTGACCGATCCGTTCGACGGATCGACCGAAAGCGTGAACACCACGGTGCCCACGCCGCCGCCGAAATAACCCTCCACTAGCGTGCCGGCCGGATTGACGCGCAGCAACACCGCTTCGCCGCTTGCCGTGTCGATCAGGCCCGATGGGCCGGCGACGACGCCGAGCGCATAGCTGGTGCCGCCACCCGCCGCCGGGCCGTCCGCGCCGAACTGCGCGCCAAAGGCGGCGGCGAAACTGTCGGTGTCGTTGACGCCGAGATTGGTCTCATCGACCGAAAGCAGCGGCGTGGCCGCATCGACGAGGCCGATCGTCGGCCCATGGTCGGCGAAGCGAATATTGCCGCCCAGGTCGATCGTCTCGCTGTCGCTGGCGGTATCCCCGTCATTGTCAGTGATCGTCGCCGTGCCGGTCAGCGTGACGCGTCCGGCCGCCAGGGTCGCGAACTGGTCGTCGAAAGGCGTGCCCGAATTGGGCGCTTCATCGGCATGGTCGATCTGCTGATATTGGGTGAGCGTGACGACGCCGTTCGCATCGACCGCGATCGAGAAGATCAGGCCGTTGGACGCGGTGCGCCCCTCGACCGTGCTGCCCGCCATCGAAAGCGTGATCGGTTCGCCCGCGCTGCTCAGCCCGGACGCGCCATTGGTGACCGCGAGCTGATAGCCCCAGACCGGCGCGGCGCCGCCATCGGCGCCCGCCGAAGACGTCTGGCTGAATATGCCGCTGAAATTGGCGAGCGAAACGGCGGTGTCGCTGTTGGCGCCGATCGTCGCGGCATCGTGGGTGGTGAGAAGGATGCCGGCTTCCTCGCCGGCCGAAACGGCGATGCTCGGGCCGTCGTCGAGGAAGGTGACGAGATTGCCGATCGCGGCCTGGCCGCTGGCGGTGTCGCCGTCGCCATCCTCGATCGTCACCGTCGCGACGATCAGTCCGGACAGGTCGAGCGGGTCGTTGTGCGCGGCGGCGTCGCTGCCGTCGATATCATGCTCGAGCGCGACCGACTGGACGACGGTCAGCTTGCCGTCGCCATCGATCGAGAGCGTGAAGGCGGTGTTGTTGCCGTTATAGGTGCCGGTGATCGTATCGGCGTCGGTCTGCACCAATGTGATCGCGAAATCGCCGATCGCGGTTTTCAGGCTGGTCGAGCCGTTGCCGGCCAGCGCCAGGCCATAGCTGGTGGCGTTCGCGGCGGCGGGGCCGTCCGCGCCGAAGACGAGGCTCGCCGAAATCACCGATGCGGCGCTGGTCTGCGAGATCGGGAAGCCGGGAATCGCGGCGCTGGTCTCGTCGAGCGTGACGCCCGATCCGCCGCGCACCGCCGTCACCGACGGGATGTCGTCAACGATCTCGATCAACACGGTCGCGGGGGTCGCGTCGCCGTCGAGATCGTTGACGACCACCGTCACCCCGTTGAGCGTGATGATATTCTCACCACTCGCATCGGGGTGCGGAAAATTGTCGGTCAGCGTGACCGACACCGTCGCCTGGCCGGACGCGCCGGCCGCCACCGGCAGCGCCGGCGGCGTGAGCGTGATCGTGATCGCGTCGAGCCCGTTGATCGAACCCGTGATCACGGTCGGGCTGGTGGGCGTCCAGACGATGTCCGGCCCGGCGACGCCGTTGACGTCGACGGTGATGCCGGCGACGTCGCCGAACGCCACCGACGTGATCGCATCGGACCCGGCCTGGAAGCCGATCGTGTCGCTGTCCGCCGCCGCGCCCGATCCGGCGCTCGTGCCGGTCGCGCCGGCCGTGTTCAGCCCCTCTTCGTCGACGCGCAGTTCGGCATTGTCGGTGATCGACGGTCCCGCGCCGTCGCTGATCGTGATCGGCTGGTTGGCGGTCGAGACATCGCCGTCGCCATCGGTGAGCGCGTAGCTGAACGAGGCGTCGATATCCGCCGCGCCATTGGCGAGATTGGCGGCGGGCGTGAAGGTCCAGGCGCCGGCCGCGGTGAAGCTGTAGCTGCCGTTCGCGGTGACGACGGGCGTGGTGCCGACAGCGGCGATCGCGGTGGTCGTGCCGCCGATCGTGACCGAGGTCATGGTCGCGCCATCGGCGCCCGGTATGTCGTTCGACAGGACGTTGCCGCCGATCTGCGCGCCGCCCTCGACCACGCTTTGCGCGGGATCGTTCACGGCGGTCGGGCCATCGTCGAGCACGGTCACGTCGATCGTGTCGATCGGGCTGACATCGCCTTCATTGTCGGTGACGCGCACCGCGAAGCTGTCACCGGGGATCGCATCGTCCGCGCCGCGATCGCCATCGATATCGATGATATTGTCGGGATGCGTCGGCAGATTGTCCGTCAGCGTATAGACATAGCTGTAGACGCCGGCATTGACCGAGACGACGAGCACGCCGTCATCACCCTGCACGCTGCCGCCGGCGGTGACGTCGATCCAGACGCCCTGGGCGTTCTGGATCTCGACCTTGCCGATGCTGTCGTTGCCGGTGCCGATCGTGAGCGCGCCGCTGGCGGATTCGCTGTTCGATCCGGAATCGGATCCGCCGGGCAGGCCGGCTTCGTTCACGATCAGGTCGGTCGCCGAGACGATCGGCTCGGAATCGCCGGGCAAGGTGATCGTGACCAGCGCGGTGGAGGTGTCGCCGTCGCCATCGGTGATGGTGTAGGTGAAGCTGTCATTGCCCTGCGCGCCGGGCGCGGCGGTGTAGGTGAAGGTGCCGTTGCCGTTATAAACCGCGACGCCCTTGGTCGCCTGGGTGGCGAGCGCCACGCCGGTGGCGTTGCTGACGCCGTCCGCGCCGCGAATGTCGTTGGCGAGCACGTCGATGACGACGGGCGTGTTCTCGGCCGCGGCGGCGACGTCGTTCTGCGCGGTCGGGACATCGTCGATGATGCGGATGTCGAGCGAGGCGGTATCGGCGGATCCGTCGCTGTCGGTCAGCGTCACCGCGAAGCTTTCGAGCAGGCTGTCCTCGCCCTGGAGCGGGTGAGTCAGAAGATTGTCCTGCAGCACATAGCTGTAGCTGAAGCTTCCGCCGGTGATCGTGCCATCGGGCGCGACGGTGGGCGTGAAGCCGGTGATGCTGAGCGCGCCGGCCGGCGTGTCGATCACCTTGGGCGTGAACACGCCGTTGGTGACGACGGCGACGCCGCCGACGGTGACGTCGTTGAGCCCGTCGGGCGTGGAGACGGTGAAGCTGCCGGTCTGCGTCAGCGCGGCCGCATCGGGCGAGGATCCGTCGAACAGATCGTCTTCATTGACCACTTCCTCGGCGCCCGCGCCGTCGAGGCCGTTGATCGTCACGCCGTCGTCGGCGCCGTTGATGATGATGGTCAGCGTCGTGACCGCCGGATCACCGTCACCGTCGCGCAGCGTATAGGTGAAGACCTCGGTGAGGGTTTCGCCGGGCGCCAGCGTCTGCACCGCCGGGTTCGCCGGATCGAGCGTATAGGTGTAGCTGCCCCCGCTGGTGAGGACGAGATCGCCATAGGCGCCGGCAAGCGGATTGCCGAGCGTGCCCTGGTTCGCGCCGAAGGCCACCGCGACCACGCCGGCGCCGTCCGCGCCCTGGCTGTCGGCGGTGCCGCCGCCCACGCCGGTCAGGACGTTGCCGTCGGCGACCAGCGGCCCATCCTCGCTGACGCTGTCGATATCGGGCCGGGCGATCGGCGCATCGTCGACGATGGTGATGACGAGATTGCCCGCCGGCGCGCTGTCGCCGTCACCGTCTGTCAGCACCAGCGCGAAGCTGGCGCTCGACGGATCGGTCAGCGTGTTGTCGACAAGCGTATAGGTATAGGCGATGCTGCCCGCGCCGCTGACCGGATCATAGCTGAAACCGGTGACGACGAGCGTGCCGGTGGCGTTGCTCGCCACGGTCTGCGGCAGATTACCGGGCGTCAGCACCGTTCCGCCGAGCGAGAGCGTGCCGATGCCATCGGGCGACGAGAAGCTGATCGTGCCGCTGACGGCCTCGCGCGTGTCGCCGTTCGGGCCCGCCGCCGCTTCCTCGCCGGTGCCCTGGGGCTCCGCGCCGCGCGCGGCGAGCGCCGCCTCATAGACGGTCGTCGTGGCGCCGCCGGGCGCCGGAATATTGACGCTGGGCGTGGAATCGCCGATCGAGAGGGTGAGCGTCGCGGTGGAGACGTCGCCGTCGCCATCGGTGAGCGTATAGCTGAAGACCTCTGTGACGCCGCTGGGCGTGCCCGGCATGCGGACATAGCTGTAGCTGCCGTCCGCGTTCAGCGTCAGCGTGCCATGATCTCCGGCGATCGCCGTGCCTGCGGCGACGCTGTTGGCGCCGTGCGAGACGCCGGTGACCTGCGCGCCGTCCGCGCCCGGCGTGTCGGCGCCCGTCGCGCCGCTGGTCGTGCCCGCGCCGGTGATGACGTTGCCGGTTTCGGGCTGGGTGCTCGCGGCCGGCAGGCTGTCGGTATCGTCGCGCGCGGTCGGCACGTCGTCGATGATGTCGATCGTCAGCGTATCGTTGGCGACGTCGCCATCGCTGTCGACCGCGACCACCGCGAAATTCTCGGCCGTGTCGTCGCCTGACGTGTTGTCGGCGAGCGTGTAGCTGTAGGTATAGGCGCCGCCGCTGAGCGTGACGGTGAGCGTGCCGTAGCTGCCGGTGACGGTGCCGCCATTGGTGACGTTGACGCCGCCGATGGTGAGGCTGGCCAGGCTGTCCGCGCCGCCCGAGAAGACCAGGGCGCCCGTCGTCGTTTCGGCATTCGAGCCGGGATTGGAGCCGAAGGGCAGCGCCGCTTCATCGACGCTGGAATCGCCGGCGACGATGGTCGGCGTCGAATCCGTCGCCAGCGTGATCCGGACCGTGGCGGTGGAGACGTCACCGTCGCCATCGGTGATGGTGTAGGTGAAGCTGTCCGAACCCTCCTGGCCGGGCGTCGGCGTGTAGGTGAAGGTGCCGTCGCCATTATAGACGGCGGTGCCCTTGGCCGGCGGCGTGCCGAGCGCGACCTTGCCCGCGACGTCGAGGCTGTCGGCGCCGGGCGTGTCGTTGGCGAGCACATTGATGACGACCGGCTTGTCTTCCTGTGCGCTCGCGGAATCGTCGCGCGCTGTCGGCACGTCGTCGACGATGCGGATCACCAGCGGCGCGGTGGCGACGTCGCCGTCCGCATCGGTCACGGTGATGGTGAAGCTCTGGCTGCTATTGTCGCCCTGGGTGTTGTCGGCCAGCGTGAAGCTGTAGCCGATCTGCCCCGGCGCCACGCTGGTCACCGTCAGCGCGCCGGTGGGCGTGCTGATCACCTGGCCCGCGCCCGTCACCGTCACGCCGTTGATCGCCACGGTCGCCGGGCCGTCCGGCGCCGTATAGGTGATGGTGCCGGCGGTGGTCTCGCTATTGCTCTGCTGATCCGAACCCGGCGATTCGCCGGCACGTGCCGGCAGGCCGGCCTCCGCCACCACCGTGCCTTCCCCGGTCGTGGGAACGAAGGTGAGCGTCACCGGGCTGTCGGGGATCGAAATGGTCAGCGTGGTCGCGGACGTGTCGCCGTCGCCATCGGTGATCTGATAGCCGAACACGTCGTTGACGCCGCCGGGCGAACCCGGATTGCGGACATAGCTGTAATTGCCGTTGGCCGAGATGGTCAGCGTGCCATATTGGCCCGTGATCGTGCTGGCGCTGGCGCCGACCGTGCTGAAATTGCCCGTGGCGCCCGCGCGGATGCCGGTGAGCGAGGCGCCGTCGGCGCCCGGCGTGTCGACGCCCGCGGCGCCGCTGGTCGTGCCCGCGCCGGTCAGGACATTGCCGGTTTCCGGGCCGAATCCGCCCGCCGCCAGGGCGTCGGTATCCGCGCGCGCGGTCGGCACGTCGTCGATGACCGAGATGACGAGCGTGGCGGACGCGGTGTCGCCATTGGCGTCGGTGACGATCACCGCGAAACTGTCCGTCGGATTGGCCGCCACCGAATTGTCGGTGAGCGAATAGGAATAGCCGATCGTGCCGTTGGTGATGCTGGTGACGGTCAACTGGCCGAGCGGCGTCGTGAACACCTGCCCGGTCTGGGTGACGGCGACGCCGTTGATCGTGATGCTCTGCAATCCGTCGGCCGCGACGTAGACGATCGTGCCGGTCGTGGTTTCCGAATTGGCCGAGGCGTTCGATCCGGCGGGTTCGGCGCCGCGCGCCGGCAGGCCGGCTTCGTTGACGCTGCTGGTGGCGTTCTGGACGGCCGCCGGATTGTCCGGCGTGATGATGCCGATCGTCGGCTCCTCATCGACCAGGCCGGGGATGATCTCCCGTTCCTCGGGCTGGGTGAAGTTGAGTTCGGTCGGCGGCAGCAGGTCACCCAGGCCGAAGGGATCGCCGATATTGCCGACCGGTTCGGCGAAGTTGCCGCCGGAGCTCTGCACCGCGCCGCCCGCCGCGGGTTGCGGTTCGTTGCCGATCAGCAGTGCGGCCAGGTTGAGCGGCGGGATCTCGACGCCGCCGATCACGAGCTGCGGCACGATCACCGCGCCGTCGACGATCAGCATCTGGCTGCCGTCGGGAAGCTGGACGACGAGATCGCGTCCGGAGACGCGGATCTGGTCGAGCGCCACGCCTTCGGGCAGCACGACCACGCCGTCAGGCCCGGGCACCACGCGCATCGCGCCCGCGCCGACCGCCGGAGCCACGGCCTGCTGCGCGGTGCGCGCGGCCATCTGCTCGGGCGTCAAATCGGCTTCGGGCCGCTCCCACTGCGTGCCGGTGGAATCGTTACCTGCGGTGCGATCGAAATCCATCATCCTATCCCCACTCTCGGCAATCGACCGAACCATGGGGACGTCACGACGATGGAGGGGATCTTCCCAGGGCGAGCAGCATCGTTGCGTGCTGTTAGCCGCCCTCGCGCCTAGTCATTCGACTACGCGCAACTCCAAAGGAGAGACGTCCCGGGGATGCCGCCTGTTCTCGCGACTGCCCTGGTCGACTGCTTTTCAAGATGAGTCCGCAACCCCGCGACTCGATCTTGCAAGAACTACTTAATGCAATGCTAACGAGCGAGAGTCACTGTTATTTAGGGTTAATCTCGATTTATTTGTGCTTTACTATATCAGTGGGAATAGATTCATCTATATCGTTGGATATATATTCAGCATCCACTGCCCCGTTTTAGAACATAGCGCTCGATAGACTCGTGACATATGATGCGAGTCTCAGGGGAGGCGGGAAGGGGGAGCACCCGCGTGGGATTGCGCAGCAGATTGGAATCCGGTCGTCGTCGGATCGCGATGTCGCTTGGCCGCAGCCCCAGCCTGCCGGTCACGATCGCGCGCCTGTGCGTCGCCATCGCCTGCTTCATCGAATGCCGTGCGCTCCATCCCGAGGGCCTGGCCGGGATGAATGCAGAATGCCTCTTCTTCATCGCCTATCTGGTCTGGGCGATCGCCTGCCCGGCGGTGGCGGCGATCTCGTGGAAGGCGAACATCCATGCCTGGCCCGTCATCCTGATGGGCGACGTGCTGATCTGCGGCTTCATGATCCTTTACATGGAGCCCTATGTCCTGCCCGTCCTGCTGCTGGCGATCCTGCTGCTGTCCGCGATTCAGGCGCGGTTCGGCAATGTGCTGGCGCTGCTGACCGGGCTCGTCCTCGGCATCGCGTTCGTGATGCGCGGCGAGGCCGGCCCCGCGATCTTCGCGACCCCGCAGCCGCATCTGCCGCTGCCCAGCTTCAGCGCGGCGACCGTCGTGCTGGCGGGGTTCGTCGCGCTTTCGCTCACCAGCGCGCGCGCCTATCGCAATACCGTCCGCCTCTGGGGTGAGGAATTGCTGATGGTCGGCAGCAATTTCCGGTCGCTGCCGGTGGATTATCTGTTGCAGCGGCTGAGCGACCTGTTCCGCGCCGAGCGCGTCGGCTTCTTCTGGAGCGAAGGGAGCGACGAGCCCGTCAACCTCGCCGTCTATGATCAGGGCGCGACATCCGAAGTGGCGCATGTCGGGCGCGCGTCGGACCGGCTGATCCGGATCGAGGCGGCGGAGGGCGCGTTCCTGTTCGATCATGAATCGGGCGCGCTGCTGAGCCGCGACAGCGCGGGGCATCCGCTGGTGGCGGAGGCGCCGGGCGTCACCGCCCAGATCGTCGAGGCTTTTTCCGCCGGCCATGGCCGCAGCTTTCCGGTGCGCGCGGGCGAGCTGGTCGGGCGCGTCTATGTGATCGGTTCGTGCCCGATGTCCGAATCCGGCCTGATCGAGACCGAGCGCGCCGCCGAACTGACCGAGGGCGTGTTCGAGCGCTATTTCTTCCTCAATGCCTGGCGCACCCGCGCGTTCGTCGACGCGCGCCACTCGCTGAGCCGCGACCTGCACGACAGCGTGCTCCAGACGCTGGCGGCGCTGCGGCTCCAGATCGCATCGCTGGTCGAGGAGGACGCGGCGGTCACCGCGAGCGAGCGGCGCGAGAAGCTGACATCGCTTCAGGCGGTGATCGTCGAGGAACAGGCGCGGCTGCGCGACATATTGGACGAAAGCTATCGCGCGTCCGAGCAGCGGGTGGAACTGGTGGGGCAGTTGACCGCCTGCGCCGCTTATCTTTCCCGCCAATGGGGCGTCGAATGCCGGCTGCTCGCGCAGCAGGACACGCTGGCGGTGGACAGCAACACCGCGGTCGAGGTCGAGTTCCTGGCGCGCGAGGCGGTGGCGAACGCCGTCCAGCACGCCGGCGCGCGACGGCTGACGCTGGTGATCGCGATCGATGAGGACACGCTGTTCCTGTCGTTGCGCAATGAAAACCGCAGGCGGGAAAAGACGCCCGACGAGGCCCGGATCGCATCCCGGTCGCTGTCGCGCCGATTGTCGTCGCTCGGCGGGGTCGCCTATTCGGAAGAAGTGAATTCGGGTTCGCTGCTGGCGATCCGCATTCCATTGAAGCGAGGATAATGATGGCAAGAGTGCTGATCGCCGACGATCATCCGATCTTTCTGGATGGCCTGGCGCATTTCCTGAAAAGCCATCAGCATGAAGTGATCTGCTGTTCGCGCACCGCGAAGGACGCGATCCTGAAGGTCGAGAGCGAAGCACCCGACGTGCTCGTGCTCGACGTGACGATGAAGGACGGGGGCGGCCTGGCGATATTGACGGCGGTGCGCGAGGCGCAGAATCCGGTGCCGGCGATCTTCCTGACCGTGGGAATTGCGCCTGAAAAGACGGTGGAGGCGCTCAAGCTGGGCGTGAACGGCATCGTGCTGAAGGAGGGCGATCCCTTCGAACTGCTCAATTGCATCGATATCGTGCTGCGCGGCGAGACCTGGATCGATCCACGCGTCAGCGAAAAGGCGCTGCTCTATTCGGTGGTCAGCGGCGGCAAGAGCGCCAAGGATGGTGCGTTGACCGAACGCGAGCGCGAGATCACGAATCTGATCAGGCGAGGGCTGCGCAACCGCGAGATCGCGCAGCGCTGTGGCCTGACCGAAGGCACGGTGAAGGTGCACCTCCATAGCATCTTCCAGAAGCTGGGCGTGAAATCGCGCGCCGAGCTGATCGTCAACACGATGGATTGATCGCGACGGCCGATCGGCCGTCCTGTCAGACGCGCTGCGCGACCTTCACCGGCGCGGCGGGAGGCGCCGGGTTCGGCGCGTGCCATGCCACGCACAACAGCGTGCCTGCGGCGATCGCGAGCCCATAGGGGATCGGGCCGCGCGGGCGAAGCGCGGGCGGCCGCGTGCCTCCGTTCCTGGGCGCGGGGATCATCCGCCGCGCGATGATGAAGGCGAGCGCGAGCAGCCCCCCGCCGATCGCGACATAGATAACAAGCGCGAGCCCGCCGGAGAGATCGAACCAGAGCATGATCGCCGCGAGCAGCTTGACATCGCCACCGCCCAGCCATCCGCGCGAGAAGAGGAACATTCCGATCGCGAGACTTAGCGCGAAGAGCAGCGCATTCTCCCACAGATCCTTCTCGATGCCGACAACGGCGAGCCAGACGCCGAACAGGACCACCAGCATGACCGGAAAGATGTTGGAGATCCTGAGCTGCGCCAGATCCTGCAGCGCCGCGAGGACGATCGTGGCGCAGAAGAGATAGAGGATCGCATCCGCGGCGCTCATGGCACCGCCTGGACGAGCGCAAGGTTGGCGGCGGCGCGCGCCGGGTAGACATCGGCCGCCGATATCGCCGTGCTCAGATAGCGCATGGCGTGGCCCTTGTCGCCCGCGAGGAACGCGGCATAGCCGGCATTGTTGACGCGATCCGCCCAGCGTTCGCTGCCCTTGTCGGGGATCTGGGCGATCATGTCCTCCCCCGCCGCCGAACGCGCGATATCGAGATTGTTCGCCGCGCGCAGGTTGCGCGGCGCGAGCCGCGTGGCTTCGCGCAGAAGCGCGATCGCCTCGGCCGGGCATTTCCGCAGGATCATCGAATAACCCAGATTGTTGAGGATCTTCGCCCTGTCCGGGCTGGTGGCGAGGGCCTGGCGATAGGCCGCGTCGCTTTCCGCCCAGCGCGCCGAGCGATCATTGACGACGCCGAGCGCGTTCCAGGCCTTCCACCGATCGGGGCATTGGCGCGTCGCGGTTTCCAGCGCTTCGCGGACGCCCTCCATCCGGTTCAGGCGCAGCGCCGCGAGGGCGAAGCCTTCATCGGCGCGGCAATCGCCGGGCGCCTGCCGGCGCAGGGCGGCGAAGGCGGAATAGGCGATGTCGTCATGCCGTTCGGCCAGCGCGAGTTCGGCGGTCAGCAGGGGCAGCGCGGCGGCGATATCCGGCGCCCCCGGATCGGCGCGCGCGATCATCGCCCGCGCCTGCGCCAGCCGCCCGCCCGCGATCGCCGCGGCGATGTCGTCGGGCTGGATGGGCTCCGCGGCGTTCAGGCCTGTCGCCATCGTGATCGCCGCGCAGGTGATGATCGCGCGGACGCGCATCACAGGCGGCGGTCCTTGCGCAGCGTCTCGTCGAACCGGATCGCGTTCGCGCCGAGCACGAGAATCATGCGCGCCGCCTGCGGCGAGGTGTACACCCGCACCCGGAAGGGAAGCGCGGCGATCATCTTGCGCGCGTCGTCGCGCAAGGCCGGCGGCGCGATCAGGCGGGATTGTTCGATACGCTCGGCATAGTCACCGGTCTCGACCGCCGGCCAGCCCGAGCGCAGCAGATGGCCGCGCATCCGCGCCGCCTGACCGCGCCGGCCGACCGCGTTCATCACCTTGAGCGGCGCGGTCGCGACGCGGGCGGGCGGTGTCGCCGGCACCGGCGCGGATGCGGAGCGCCCGGACGGCGCCGGGTGCTGGACCAGCGCGCGGGGATCGGTGACGAGCACGGTTTCCGCTAGCGAGACGCGTTCGAGGCGGGCCATCATGCTCCTGGGTGGAACATCGACGATATCCATGGTGACGACCTGGCCGCGCGCAACCGGTTCGGCGGTGGCCGAAGCGGCAAGCTCGCGGCGCAGCATGGCGGCATCCTCGCGCCGGTCCTGCCGTTCCAGCGATTGCGCCATCTCCTCGCGCAGCGCCGGATCGCGCGGCGCGAGGGCGAGGGCGAGTTCGTGGTAACGGCCGCCCAGATCGAAACGGCCGATCGCGTCATAGCTGGCGGCAAGCCCGCGATAGGCCCCCACATTCTCCGGATCGGCGCGCACCGCCTTGCGGAACGCGTCGATTGCCAGCGCATGTTCGCCGCGCCCCGCGAGCATGCGGCCCTGCGCCAGCGGCGCGCCCTGTTCGGCGGTCGGAAGCGCGCGCGCCTGAAAGCGTGGCGCTTCCCGCGCGCAGCTTGCCAGCAACAGCATCATGATGGTCAGTCTGGCGGATCGGCCTCGCATCATTGCCCCCCGTACAGCGCGGGCAGCAACAGGCGGACCACGCGGATGCCGGCGGGCAGCATGAGCACGCCGATCATCACCGGCAGCATGCAGGCAACCAGCGGAATCGATAGCAGCACGGGCAGGCGATGCGCCTTCTCCTCGGCGCGCATGCGGCGCTTCTCGCGCATCTCCGCGGAATAGATCCGCAATGTCTGGCCGATGCTCGAACCCAGCTTGTCGGATTGGATGATCAGTGTCGCGAAGGATCGGATTTCGTCGACCTTCACGCTCTCCGCCATGCGCCGCAACGCTTCTTCGCGGCTCTGGCCCGCGCGGAGCTGAAGCACGACCTCGCCCAGCATGCGCGATACCAGCGGGTGCGAGATCGCCATTTCGCGCCCGACCCGGTCGAAGGCCGCTTCCACGCCCAGGCCCGCCTCGACGCAGACAAGCATCAGATCCAGCGCATCGGGAAAACCGTTGACCAGTTCCTGCTGCCGGCGCTCCACCTTCGCGGAAAGCCACATATTGGGGGCGTAGAGGCCGAATAGCGCCAGCCCCGCGCCGAAGAAATAAAGCTTCATCAGCGACAGCGGGTGCTGCGACAGGATCTGCAACGCGAGAAACCCCGCCGGCAGCACCAATGTGCTGACCAGCCGGACCAGCGTGAACAGGCGCGGCGCCAACGGCGAGGGATAGCCCGCCGCGATCAGCTTGGCGCGCAGGCCCTGATTGGTGTCGGCGAGCGAGATGCCGTTCTTCTCGATGGTCTCGACCAGCGTCGTCCAGGCGTTCCGGGTCGCGTGATTGCGCAGCGACAATCCCTCGCCGCCGCCCTTGGCGAGCGACTGTGTGTCGGCGAGCCGGCGGCGGACGGCCGACCGCGTCGACATCAAGTTGCTGACGAGCAGCACCAGTATCGCGACCGAGACGAAGATCAGCGTCAGCAGGATGCCGCGCGAGACGGGGGGGAGGGCGAGATCGAACATCCCGTCAGACCTTGAGATCGATCATGCGGCGGATCGAATAGAAGCCGATCGCATAAAGCAGGATCAGTCCGCCGAAGCCGATGATGAAGGCGGGATCGGCCGCGACGTCGAGATAGAAGCCGGGATTGAGCAGGAACAGGCCGACAAAGGCGAGAACCGGCAAACTGGTGAGGATCACCGCCGTCATCCGGCCTTCGGAACTCAGGGCCCGCACCTTCATCAGCATGCTCGCGCGCTCGCGGATCACGCGCGACAGATTTTCCAGGATCTCCGCCAGATTGCCGCCGGTTTCGCTCTGCACCGCCAGGCAGACGACGAACATGTGCATGTCGCGCATGTTCCACCGGTCCGCCATGTTCTGCAATGCGTCGCGCAGATCCGCGCCATAGGTGACCTCGTCGACGACGATGCCGAACTCGCTGCCGATGGGATCGGGCATTTCGACGGTGAGCAAGTCCAGCGCCGCGGCGATCGGATGCCCCGCGCGCAGGCCGCGCACGAACACGTCGAGCGCGGTCGGGAACTGCTCCTCGATGCGCCGCCGCCGCCGATCGCTGATACGCGACAGGATCATCAGCGGCACGCCGAAGCCGGTGGCCACGGCGAAGGTCGCGATCATCAGGATGGTGCCGGGCGTCATTCCATGGCCCGCCAGACCCGCCAGTGTCGCGATCACGACGAAGATGAGGACGACCGCGCCGATCATCATCGCCAGCAGGCGCCGGGCCGGTATCGCGAGTCCGGCGCCGTGCAGGGTGCGTTCGATCTGGCGCAGGGCCATGCCGAACGTGCCGGGAATGGCGAGCGCGTCGGACTGGTCGCGGCGCAGCTTGTTCAGGATTTCCGACCGGTCGAACCCGCTCGCGATCATCGCGAGCCGTTTGTTGACCGTGCGTTCGGTGCCGCGGCGGTTGCGCAGCCAGCTCAGCACGCCCTCCACCGCCAGCAGCGTCGCGGCGAAGATCAGGATCAGCGCCAGGATCCGGAGGGCGGCGAGCGTCATGTGCCGATCACCACGTCCGGCCTGAACAGCTCGACCGGGAGATGAATGCCGCGATCGGCGAGCTCGTTCATGAATTTGGGCCGGATGCCGGTCGCTTCGAAGCGACCGAGCACCTGGCCGTCTTCACCCCGGCCCATCAGCTTGAAGCGGAAGATCTCCTGCATCGAGATCACATCGCCTTCCATGCCGGTCAGTTCGGACAGGCTGAGCAGGCGTCGCCGGCCATCGCCCAATCGGCCGATCTGGATGATCACGTTGAGCGCCGACGCGATCTGTCCGCGCGCCGAGCGCGGCGGGATTTCGATGCCGCTCATGCCGATCATCTGCTCGACGCGCGACAACGCGTCGCGCGGGGTGTTGGCGTGAACGGTGGTCATCGACCCGTCATGGCCGGTGTTCATCGCCTGCAGCATGTCGAACGCCTCGCCGGCGCGGACTTCGCCGACGATGATGCGATCGGGGCGCATGCGCAACGCGTTCTTCACCAGATCGCGCTGGTTGATCTCGCCGCGCCCCTCGATATTGGCGGGCCGCGTTTCCAGGCGCGCGATATGGCGCTGCTGCAATTGCAGCTCGGCCGAATCCTCGATCGTCACGATCCGCTCATGCGCGTCGATATAGGCGGACATGGCGTTGAGCAGCGTGGTCTTTCCCGAACCGGTGCCGCCGGAGATGAGCACGTTGCGCCGGGCCGCGACGATGGCTTTCAGCACTTCCGCGATCTCCATCGGCACGCTGCCCAGCTCGGCAAGCTTCGCCATGTCGATCGGGATGCGCGCGAACTTGCGGATCGACAGCAGCGATCCGTCCACGGCCAGCGGCGGCACGACGGCGTTGACGCGCGATCCGTCGGCCAGGCGCGCATCGACGAAAGGCGAGGATTCGTCGACCCGGCGCCCCACCGCGGCGACGATCTTCTGGATGATCCGCAGCAGGTGCTTCTCGTCCTTGAAGCGGACCGAGGTTTCCTCCAGCCGGCCGCCGCGCTCGACGAACACGATATTATGGCCGTTTACGAGGATGTCGGTGATGCTGTTGTCCTTGAGCAGCGGTTCGAGCGGGCCGAGCCCGAGCAACTCGTCCAGCACGTCGGCGACGAGGTGCTTGCGTTCCTTGTGGTTCAGCGCGTGCTTCTGAAGCGCAAGCTGCTCATGAACGATCTCGCCGACCTCGGCTTCCACCTGTTCGCGGGACATGCCGTCGAGCGCGGAGAGATTGATCAGGTCGAGCAGGCGTTTGTGCAGCTCCACCTTCAGATCGATATGGCGTTCGCTGTCGAGCGGACCGGCGGAGGGCGGCGCGGCGCCATCGATCCGCGACTTGCGATCGGGATCGGTCACGAGATCCTGAAGCGGGCCGGGCTTCTTGATCTGCCACATGGCCTAGTCCGCCCCCTGCTGGATGAGTGCCTGGCAGGCGTCGAGAATCTCGCCGATGTCGCGTGAGATGCGGTTCTTCGGCTTGATATCGTCGAGCAGGACGCCCTGATCGAGCGCGGTGCTGACCAGCGGAAAATCATTGGTGATGCTGAATGCGACGGGATGGTTGAGCGCGCGTTCCGCATCGGCGAGATCGATGGTGCGGAACAGTTTCTTCTGCACGCGGTTGACGACGATCTGGAGCCGGCCGTCGACCACGCCCTGGTTGCGCAGCAACGCAAGCTGGCGCTGCGCCTGCCGAAGGCTGGCGATCGTCAGTTCGACGACGAGCAGGATGACGTCCGACCGCGCCATCAGCGAAAGCGACCAGTTGGTCCAGTTGCCCGGCAGGTCCGCGAACACCATCCCGTAATTGCGTGTCGCGAGATCGACGACGTCGAAGATCTGATCGGCGCTCACCGATTCCAGCGGCATGATCTCCGGTGGAGCGGCGACGAGATTGAGCCCCGTGGGCGTTCGCGCCATTACCGATCGCAACAGGTCCCCATCGACGCGCGCGCCGGCGTCGAGCAGGTCGGCAAGCCCGAGCTGCGGCTGAACACCGAGATAGGTGGCGGCGTTGCCGAACTGCAGATCGAAATCAAACAGGCAGGTCTCGCCCTGTCGCCGGCTGGCCTGGAGGCTGGCGGCCTGGGTGGCGAGCATGGTCGCTCCGACGCCGCCGACGCTTTTGACGACCGAGACGATATTGCCATCGGCACCGCCGTCCTGATGCGCAGCATCGACGACCGCGCGAATGCGTTCGAGCGCGGCGCGCAACTCGGCGCCGGTCAGCGGCAGGGCGAGCACGTCGTTCACGCCCGATTGCAGCAGCGCGCGAACGACCGGGATCGATGCGTTGCGCACGGCCGCGACGATCGGCAGCCGGGCATGCGCCGCGCGGAGGGCGGCGAGCCGGTTGAGCGACGCATCGGCGCCCGGCTCCACCTCCACCACCAGCACCTGGCCGCGCTCCACGATCTCGTCGGGGATCGGCGCGCTCGCCGCGAGCATGTTCATCGCCACGCCGAAACCCGCGATCTCGCCGGCCGCGATCTCGGCCGCCGTGATTTCCGCGGGCGACAGGATCAGCTGAACGCTTCCATCCTCACGGCGCACCGCCCATCTGCGCTTGCGGGTTTCACCCTTGTTCACAACGCCCACTGTTCATGTCCTCAGTTCGATACATAGCCGGCCCCGTCTTCCAGCGTCAGCGTGGCCAGACGGTCCGGGAGTGTGATGCTGCCGCCGAACAGGATCAGCAGAATCGGTTGAAACTGGATGCCAGAAAGACGCACCGTCACGAAAGGCGCGACGTCCGGCCCATTGGGATCGCCCGCATAGCCCAGGCCCGAATTCGCATATTCGATCTTGACCTTGCTGGCGGTGACCGCCGGCAGGAAGCGGTGCATGCGTGCGACCACGCCGTTGAACGCCGTGCTGTTGACGGGCGTCAAGGCCGGGCAGGTGCCCGAGCAGCTTGGCGAGTAGGTGCAACTGACCGCGCTGCTCGGCTTGGAACAGGTCACGCCCGGAAAATTCGCCGCTGGCACGGGCACGCCCTGGCCAAGCGTCGGGCTGAAATCCGCCGTGTACAGGCCGCCGGGCACCATTTCGGTCACCACGGCCATGCGGACGCCCATCTGCGTCGCCTTTTCGGCCTGGTTCCAGGTCCACATGAAGCGCCCGATATCGATGATGCCGAACAGGAACAGGATAAGGATCGGCAGCACCATCGCGAATTCGGCGGCGGTGGCGCCGCGTTCGCCCCGCGAGGGGCGGAAGCGGGGACACGGCCGGTTCATGCGCCCATCACCGGCACTTCGGATTGGGCGCGGACGACCAGTCCGTCCGTATCGAAGCCGAGCGAGGAGAGAAGCGAACGATATGGGAATGCGGCGCTCACATGAACGACGGGAACCGATGCCTTGCCATAATAGACGCCCGAATAGGTATGGGAACTATTGTCCGCGCAAGTCAGGCTGACGGTGACGGTGGCAGGATCGTTCCAGTAAGGCAGGCGCGGCGTGCCGGCGGCGGCCTTGCCGGTCAGCGTGACGTTGCGGGTCGCGGTGATCGCGCTCGACGAAACGGTGGACGGGCAGGTGTAGTCGGCGAAGCCGCGCCGGGATGCGTAGCGTGCGCCGTCGCGCACCGCCTTCACCGCAATGTGGTTGTTGTAGAAATAATTGCCGAGTTCGAACGCGCCGAACATCAGCGCCAGCATGATCGGCGTCACCAGCGCCATTTCGACCGCCGCCGTTCCGCCGCGCGCGCGGGCAAGGGTGCGCAGTGCCATCATTCGATCAGATACGGCACGTCGCGCCGGGTGATCTGCCCGGTGCCGCCGCCCTCTCCGCTGCCGGAGGCGCCGATGATCTCGATATAGACGTCATTGGAACTGGTGATATCGGTGTTGCAACCCGATCCGCTGCTGCATTTCTTGCGGTCGAAGCTCGGTTCGACCAGGAAAACGTCGACGAAGCCGGCGACGGGGATCGTCTTGCTGCCGTTGAGCCCCGTGGTTCTCGCGGCCAGCCGGCAATTGACCGTGGCGGCGGTCACGCGGCGGCGATCGGCGCCGCCGGCGCTCGGCGCGACGCCCGGGAACAGGCACCTGCCCGCCTGCGGTGTGCTGTACGCGGCCAATGTCGCATCGCCCGTCGTCACGCGCGTCGCGAGCGCGGTATTGGGGGCTGCCGCTTCCTGCGCCGCTTCCCACAGATAGACGCCATATCGCGTCACCGACGGCCCCAGACCCGTCGTGCCCTGCCAGTCGAGCCCTGGATGATTCGATCTGAAATAGGCCGCGCGGTCCCAGACGCCGTTGCCGATCCGCCCTCCCGCGCAGGCGTTGGGGACGACCGAATGGCAGATGTCGCGTGGATGGCCCATGATTTCGGGCGTCACCGTATCCGGAAGAGCGGCGTTGGTCTGCGGCCGGTATCGTTTCTGCGCGAAATTGGCGGCGGTGGCGGGATTCTCCTCCCAACTGCAGCCATTTGCTTTCCGGACCAGATCCTTGCGGACGTTGGTCGACGGCGAACAGGGGCCTTCCGGGCAGCTCGCATTGCCATTGCCGTTGGGCGCGAAATCGAAGCGCATGTTGAACGATGCCCGAAGCGAGCTCATCTGGCCGGTTTCGGTATGGACGTTTGCGGTTTGCGAGCATTCGGCGTGGAGGGCGTTGCTCGACAGTGCCTCCTTCACCCCGTTCGCGCCCTTGCCGAGCTGGTCGAGGAAGCCGAAATTGCCCGGCCCCCATTGCTGGCCGCCCTCGATCATCGCGATGCCGGTGCCGGACGCGATATTGACCTCGCGATAGGGGTCTTCATTGTCGAGCGGTTCGTCCGGACTGCAGATGAAGAAGGGCACCGCGCCGCAGACCGCGCTGCCGACGCCCGCATAGGCGGTGGCGGTGATCGGGCCGGAGGAGAAGGCGGCGACGATCGGGGTGAGCGCATAAAAGGCGGTGCGCCCGCCAACCGTGACCTGGACGAATTCGGCCGTGGCATCGGTCAGCGCGTCGGTGTCCAGCCTGTCCTTCTGGCTGTAGAAGCGGATTGCGCCCGTCCGGTCGCACGCGCTTTCATTGGCGATGTTGATCGCGCGGCCAAGATCGTCATTGGCGAAACGGGTGTCGTTGCTGATCAGGTTGCTTGCCGCCTGGGCCGCGCGCGCGCAGGCGCCGCTCTTGCCGTCGAGCTGGCTCGCGGCGGCGAGCGCCGCCTGATCGGCGGCGCTCTGAAGCTCGCTGTCCATGGTGACGAGCCGCGCATAATCGAAAGCCAGGCCACCGACCGCGATGAGCGCGAAAGCAGATAATGCCACGGTCGGCGCGACGGCCGCCCGGCTATCGCCGGCTAGGAGCCCGAAGCGGTTTGTGCCCATGTCACGGCCCTCAATTCGGCCCCTGGCCAGAACCCGAACCGCTCGAGCCCTTGGTCGTGGACGTGACGGTCGGCTGCTTGACGCCGCCTTCCTGGTAACGCTTGACGGCCGCCGCCGCGCGCTCGCCCGATCCGCCTTCCATCAGCTCGGTTCGGGCCACGGGATCGGGATCGATCGTCTGCAACGCCATGTTGTGGCGGACCGCGCCGCCCATGGTGACGTCGTTGGGCGTACAGCCCGTCAGCAGCGCCGCCAGCGCGACGGCCGCGATGGAGATGATCGGCGACATCCTATTGCTCATGGCCGGTAGGTCCCGAAAAGCCGGTCTTGGGATCGGCTGGTTTGGCCGGTTTTCCCGGCGGTGGCGCGTTGGGATCGAGCGGATTGATGCCGACGGCCTTGTCGGTGCGCCCCATCATGAACAGGTCGAGTTCGTGCGGATCGCCGACGCGTTCGGTGGGCAGGCGCGCATCCCCCGCCGCCATCGGCTGGACGAGGCGGGGCGTGACGATGATGACCAGTTCGGTTTCCTGCTTCTGGAAGCCGGTCGAGCGGAACAATGCGCCCAGGATCGGGATCGAGCCGAGCAGCGGAAGCTGGCGCACCGTATCCTGGAAATCGTTGCGCAGCAGGCCGGCGATCGCGAAGGACTGGCCGTCGCGCAGTTCCACCGTGGTCTTCGCCCGCCGGGTGAGCAGGCCGGGCACCACCAGTCCGTTGATCGTGACCGAGGCCGATGGGTCGATCGAGCTGACCTCCGGCGTGACGACCAGGTTGATGACGCCGTCGTCCAGCACGGTCGGCGTGAAGCCCAGGCTGACGCCGAACGGCTTGAATTCGACGGTGATGCCGTTGTTGCCGCCGCCTCCGCCCGATCCGCCTCCGCCTCCGCCGCCCTGGAGCACGGGGATCGGGAATTCGCCGCCGGCCAGGAAGGATGCGGTTTCACCGGACAAGGCGATCAACGTCGGTTCGGCGAGCGTCTTGACCATGCCCTTGCGTTCGAGCGCGTCGAGCGCGGAGAACAGATTGAGGCTGCCGATCGTGTAGGAGAGGGTGCCGACGCCGAAGGCGTCGCTCAATCCGTCGATCGAGATGATCGGCCTTGGCGCACCGTCCTTGATCGAGTTGCTGATCGCGAGCGTCGAATTGGTCGAGAGATCGCCGACGCTGCCATAGGTCTTGTTGCCCAGGAAGGAATGGTTGAGGCCGATCTGTTTGCTCGCCTGCCGGTTCACTTCGGAGAAGCGGACTTCGAGCATCACCTGCTGCGACGCGCCGACCGAGAGCATGTTCACGACCTTGTCGCCGGCATAGGTGGCGGCGATCTGGCGGGCGCGCTCGACGGCGGGCGCGCTGGAGACGATGCCGGTCAGCACCACCGAATCATTGGAGATGCGCGCACCGATCTTTTCGTGCGGCATCAGTTCGGAAAGCTGGCGGCGCAGCGTCACCACATCGGGGCCGACCGCGATGTCGATCACCGCGATCAGCGTGTTTCGCGTGTCGTAGAGCGTCAGGCTGGTCGTGCCGACCTTCTTGCCCAGCACGTAAAGCGAAGATCCGGTGAGCGGCAGCACGTCCGCGATCTCGGCATTGCCGATCAGCGCCTTGGCGAAGGGCCGGTCCGCGCGAAGGATCTGGCTTTTGTTGACAGGCACGTCGAGTTGCCCGGCATGTCGGCCGTCATCCTCCCCGATTGCGCGGACCGGTTGCGCGACGGCGGCGGTTCCCACAACCGCGAACATCGTCGCGCAGAACAGCGGCGTAGCGAGGCGAAAGAGTCTAGTTGCTCGCATGACGGCCCACCTCGTAATTGCTGCCGGTCAGGCCGCGAACGACCTCGACCGTCGATGTGGTCTTCGGTGCCGGTTTCGGACGCCGGACGACCGGTTGCCAGGTGGGGGGAGGCGAATATTGCGGCGTGTAGGCGGGCCCGGCGCTCGTGAAGCCGCCGCCATAGGCGCCGTCGCGAAGATCCTCGAGGCCGACGGTCTGCACCACCGGATTGGTCTGGTCCGTCGCGTTGCGCAGGGCCATGCTGAGCGATCCGACCTGCTGTGCGAGCGCGAGCTTCTGCGCGTCGACCTGGCTGACTTCCAGCGTCGCGGTCTTGCCCACGCGCGGATCGCTCTTGCCGTCATTGGCGTCCTGATCGATTGCGATGACGCGGATCTTCTGCAGCAGCACATCGGTGATCTGCTGCGCGGCCGCGCCGTCGCCGCCGATGGTACGAGTGATCAGGATATCGACGACATCGCCCGGCAGCACGAAGCCGGCAACGCCGGCGACATCGTTCACGCGCACCGCGATGGCGCGCATATCGGGGCGCAGCACCGCCGAAATGGCCGCACGGCCGCCCTCGCCGGACAATTTGGAAGCCAGCAGCGGCTCATTGACCGCGATCGGGCGCAGCGCGACGCGCGGCTTGCCCATCGGCAGGAGTTGCGGCAGTGAATTGAAGGCGCCCTGTGGAAGCGAGGCGCGGGGCCAATCGACAAGGCGTACCTTTTCCGCCGTGATTTCCGATCCATATTCGAGCGGCACGCTCGCCACCAGGATCTTCACGGTGCCCTGCACCGCCGCTTCCTGCTTTTGCTGGACGCCGCCCAGAAAGGCATTCGCGACGAATACGGCTGCAAGCCCCAGCATCGCTGCCAGCGCCAGCACGATCAATGATCGTCTCTGCGGCAAAGGAACCTCCTCCCCCCGGAGTGTCTATGCCCGGTTGATGGAAAGTCGCCCGTCTCCCGTCGCGCGGGAGACGGGCGAAGCCCATCAGCTACCTGTGCTGTTATTGATGGTATCCGCGGCGCCGCTGATCGCGCCCTTGATCGCGCCCTGAAGGGCCAGCGCGGCACCGGCGATGCCGACGCCGACGATCGCGAGGATCAGCGCATATTCCGCGGCGGACGCGCCGCTGTCGTCATTCCAGAGATTCTTGATCATGGTCATAGTCTTTACCCCACTGCTACCGGGACCATTCCCGGTCCTTGTTCGCATAGCTGTCCCGGGGCCATCGAACCTCCGCGACACCAGCGACGCCTTTCTGGCGACTGCATGACCGAAGGCTCCGGAGAGCTGCCGGGAAAGGAGGACCCCAATCCTGATTCAAGTCAATCAGTATATTTTACCCTTTTTTAACAATATGTTGCGAGGGAATTTTGTTAACCATAACCGCTCTGGGGGCAAGAAGCGCTTGAGAAGTGCCCGATTCGCGATACTATAACTTTCGATATAGATCCGCATTCGTAAATACTATATCCAAATCTATCGCGAACTTCGTAACAATAGCGATGAATCTCGTGAAATCGCCTATAGCTTTAGTTGTGAATCGCCGGTGACGATCCCAAGAATAACTTGGAATCGCGAATCATCAGCGCAAGTAAAGTCAGATCGTTGCGATCTTGTCATGATTCGATTTGTCCAAGAGCTGGATTCGCTTCGTCCACCAGCGGGCGACGAGCCCGCCCATTATCCATAGCGGCGGCGTGGCGAGCAGCGACATATAGCCATCGACAGCATAGTGATAACCAAGGTGAATCGAGCCGATCAGGATCAGGATCAGGAAGGCTGCGGCGGCCAGGCCGATCGTGCGGGAATGCCGGAACGCGACAAGCGTGAAGAGGCACGCGATCGAGACATGCATGGAGGGCATCGCGGAAATGCCGCGGCCAAGGCCGGGCGTGCCCGCCTGTTTCCAGTCGATCAGCGTCTGCTGCACGTCGAGCGCCATCAGCGGATAGGTGTGGTCCGCCTGGTGGAGATAGTCCATCAACGGGCGGAAATGCGGATCGCCGGAAAAGGTCTCGACGAAACACGGACCGACGGAAGCCAGCCAGGTCGCCATGATCGTGCCCAGGACGATCCAGCATAGCGCGTGGCTGATCAGGAATTGCAGCCGCACCACCGGATTGCCGAGCCAGCCATAGATCAGCGGCAGGCCCATATAGAGCAGCAGCACCCAGAGGTGATAGGCGCCGTTGATCAGGAAGCTGATGACCGGATGGCCGAATAGCGGCTGCAGCAGCCGCCACGCGTCCTGGCCATGGATCCAGATGTCCATCCGGGTGAAGAGCGGATCGAACCGATAGGGGCTGAAATAGGGGATCGCGCTTTTCGCCGCCGAGAAGCTCGGCATGAAGACGGCGAATGCCAGGAAGACCGGAATCGCGGGCACCAGCCGTTCGAGCAGCCGCATTTCGCGGGCGAAGGCCGATGCGAAGCGAAAGGGGGAGTCGGGCCGCGCCCGCGCCAGCGACCACAGGAACAGTCCGGCGAGCATGATGAAGATGGCGGCGGCGTAAAGCGCGATATTGGCGAGGATCGAACTGGCGTCGACGAAGGGCAGTCCGCTCGCGCGGAAGATGCCGGCCAGAATAAGGGCATAGGCCAGGCAGAGCAGGATCGCCGGCAGATCGGCGCGCAATCCGTTCCTTAAATCAGAGATCCGCATCGTCCCCCCAAAACCGTGCGCTTGCCCCGCCGCGCATAATAGCAGAGGCTTCGTGGATCCGCACTCGGGGGAGAGCGCATGATCGGGGGATCATCATCGGAACGGACCCTGGCCGTTTCGGCCTGGCTGATGGTCGCAGCCATGCCGCCATTCTTCGCGCTGTCGAGTTGGGCGGTCATGACGTTCGCACCCTCGCTGCTGGGGCCGCTGAACCGATATTCGCTGCCGGTGCTCGCGATCGAGATGGCGGTGGTCCTGCTCGCCGCGTTCAAGGGGGGCGGGCTCGTCGCGGCGTTGTCCGCGCTCGGCAGGCCGGCCCGCCTTCTCCTGATGGCGCTTGGCGGTGTCGCGGCCGGATCCGCGATGTTCGCCGCCGATGTTCCGGCGGCGTTGTTCGGCACCTACATCGTCTTTCTCCACATCCTTTTCGGCTCTGCCGTTCTCTCCCTGCTGAAGAATGGCGCCGCGCCCGACGACGGCCGGTATCAATGGTGGATCCTGACCGGCCTGATCGCCTTTCTGGTGATCATTGCTGCGTATGTCGCGCGATCGTGGGGCATCGGCGATCACCAATGGTTTCTTTTCGGGATCGCTGCGAGCAATGTCCGGCAGCTTGGCTTCTATTCTGCGATCGGCGCGCTGCTCGCGCTCGGTCTGGCCGCGACCGACGGGGATGGCAAGATGCGATGGCGCCTGCTGGCCGTATCCGCCATGTTATGCGCATTGAGCTTCTGGTCGGGCACCAGGAGTTCGCTGCTGGCGATCGCGGCGGCAGTCCCCGTCAGCCTTGCCGCCCTCCCCCGGATCAGGCGGCCTCTTGCTCTTGCGGGCCTGTGCGTGTCGCTGCTGGGTGGTATGGTGATCGCCTGGCCATTGCCGGCGCCGTCCCCGAACTATGGTGTCGTGCGCATAGTCTCGTCCACCCAAGCGGCGCGCGACGGCGTGAATGCGATGAGCAGCGGGCGACTTGCAATGTGGCGCGGCACATTGCGCGAAATCGCCAGACGGCCATGGTTCGGTCATGGCGAAGGACAGTTCAGGCAGCAGGTGCCGGAAAGCGGCGGCGTCTTCAATCATCCCCACAACATCGCCCTGCAGCTTCTGTTTCAATGGGGCGTGGTGGGGACGCTGCTGTCGCTGTCGCTCGGTGCGCTATTGTTCGTCCGGCTGATCACCGCTGCGCGGGCTGCTCAGGCCGAAGCCCTGCCGCCACTGCTCGTTATCACGGGATTGCTTGTCTATTCGCTTTACGAAGGCACGCTCTTCCACCCTTATCCCTTGGCGATGGCAGCGTTCATGATCGCCGTGATCATGAGCCGGGCGGGGGGCGATCAGGCCGGCACCCGGCTCCGATAGGTCAGGTTCACGCGGCGCGAGAGCAGCAGATAGGGTAGCCAGATCGCGATGCTGATCAGCGCCTTCTTGCTGTTGCCGTCGAGCAGCCCCTGTAGTGCTGCGGCGACGGTGTGGGGCACGTGCGGCACGCCGGCCATCAATGTCGCGATCGAGGATTGGGCAAGCAGGTCGAATGCCCAGACCAGCGCCAGGAAGCGCGGGAACCATGGCACATGGCGCAGCGCCATGACGAAGGCGACGGCATAGAGGCTGGTGAGCACCACCACGTCCGCCAGCATCAGCATGTAGAGTTCGGTGAGCCAGGCCGGGGCGGAGCCGCCCGGCGCGGGCATGGCGGTCAGGAATTCGACGGTGCGGATCGGAATGTTGAGCAGCATGCCGATCAGCAGCGATGCCATCAGCCCGGTGGCGCCGAACAGCGGCAGGTTGCGCTGTGTGACGCAGTCAATTGTGCGCCACGTGCCGAGGCGCGCCAGCCGGATCTCGGGCTGGGCGAGCAGCGCGCCGCGCGGAAACCAGTGCAGCGCCAGGAACAGCGACACGATCGGTGCTGCGATGACGATGAAATAGGGCAGCATGCTGGCAAGCCCCGCCCCGCCCGGCGGCAGCGCGGTCAATGGCGTGCCGAGCCGGAGCCCGCACAGCGCGCTCGCCAGTGCGACCCAGATCAGCACCACGCCGCGGATATTGGCCTGAAGCTGGCCGACGATCGCCACGCTCTTGGCGTAGAAACGATTTCTGAGCTGTCCCATTCCGCCTCTACCGTCTTCAGCGGCGATCGTTCCGTCCGCGCGACGAAGATGCGTCCATAATGGTTAACAAATGGCTAGGGGGGCGTGATCTTGCGGTTTTGGGGTGGGCGTTCGATTGTAGAATAACCAAAGATATATGTCGACATAGATCAAGATATACTTTCGAATATCGGAAGTAATAATGTAGGGATCTTTATAGTACCATGATGATACATCAGTAAATAATCTGCATATATTGCGCGTCGATTGGATTAAGATCGCGTTAATCGCGAGTCGCATCTCGCCCGGCAACGAACCGGGCTGAAGATCCAGCGTAATCCAGGAGGATGTCATGGCGACAACTTACGACGCAACCGGCTATGTCGAACAGACCATCGGCGGTCTGATCGTCCACCATCTGACGACAGCGGAGCGTGTCACGTCCGGATCGGGGATTTACGAGCCTTTCCTGCACCAGGATTCGAACGGCCCGTCCTCGATCGGCTATAATTCGGACGAGAATGGCAATCCGCTCGATGTCGGCAGTTCGCAGACCGAATCGCTGACGCTGTCGGAGATCCCGATCATCTATCGCGCCGGCATCGCCTATTACGAGTTCCGGCTGGATGTGAACGAACCCAACAATGCCAACCGGCAAGTGGCGCTGGAGCAATTGCGCATCTACACCGCGTCGCGCGAGGCGAGCCTGGCCGATTACAATAACGGCTTCAGCGCGCCCGGCGTGTTCACCACGGTCTTCGATCTCGATGCCGGCGAGGATCGCCGCGTGCTGCTGTCCGACGACAGCACCGGCGGCGGCACTGACGATTATGCCTTCTATATACCGGTCAGCGCGTTCAGCGGTGATCCTGCGGCGACCTATGTCACCTTCGTCAGCCAGTTCGGCCCTAATCCCGATGAAGATGGCGGCTTCGAGGAATGGCGCACCCAGGATGTCGCCACCATCAACGGAATCAAGTTCGCTGATCTCGACGGCGATGGCGTCAAGGATGCGAACGAGCAGGGCGTTGCCGGCTTCACCGTCTATATCGACGCCAATGGCAACAACCAGCTCGACAATGGCGAGGCCTCGACGGTCACCGGCGCCGGCGGCGTCTTCCATTTCTACGGGCTTCCGGTCGGTGAAACCGCCGCAACCGTGGTCATCCGCGAAGCGCTGACCCCGGCGCAGGAACTCGACTGGCTGCTGACCACCGGGGACGCGAGCGGCGACCACGCCGTCACCTACTCGGCCGAGCAGGCTTATGTCGTCCAGGTCGGCAATATGCCGATCATCAAGGCGATCACGGTCGACAAGGCGGTGGATTCGATCACCGGCGGCACGGTCGACGGCAAGGCGGACAGCGCGGGCGACGTGATCCATTATCTGATCGCGATCGCCAATGCCGGCAATGTGCCGCTGACCAATGTGACGCTGACCGATCCCAACGCGGATGCCGGCAGCATCACCTATGTGAGCGGCGATGGCGGCGTGGCCGGCGTGCTCGAAGTGGGCGAAACCTGGATCTATTCCGCCACGCATCTCGTCACCCAGGCGGAGCTTGACGGCAAGGGCGGCGGCGATGGCGATATCGACAATACCGCCTCCGGTAGCGCCTTCTACAAGACCGCCGAGGTTCAGGGCAGCGATTCCGCCGAAGTGCCTTTGGTCTATGATCCGAAGCTGGCGATCGAGAAGGATTTCGTCGACGTCACCAATGCCGACCAGACCAAGAGCGACAAGGCCGACAAGGCGGGCGATGTCATCAATTACCACATCACCGTCGCCAACACCGGCAACATCACGCTGACCGGCGTGACCGTCACCGATC
>NZ_JAINVV010000018.1 GCF_019880585.1 Sphingomonas colocasiae | reverse complement strand
AAGACCTATTATCAGACTGTCTCCAACTCGCCCAGCAGTGGGCACTGGTATGGTGCGCCCCGATCGGTAACCGCGTCTCTCCGCGCCAAATGGTAGGCTGTTAGCGTCTGTTGCGTCGGGGCGATCCTTGTGGATCGCCCCGAACAAAACACGCAGGTACGCGGCGCAGCCGGTGCCCGGGCCTTCGCAGCACCGCCTTTCGGGCAGATATATATTTTGCCGATCGGCAAGCTCGCTGAAGTTTGCAGTGCACTGCGCTGATCGGGCACTTGCAGGCTGCTGATTGACGCCTCGATGCTTGGAGACCGGTCTCCGCGAGAGATGCGGGTAGTGCTCCGGCCTATGTCGGAGGCCGTGCGTGGCTGCCAGGACCAGAGCTGGCTGGCCTGCCCTGACGCTGTGCGGTTCGCTCGAGCTTGAACGCGTCCGCTTTGTCTTCGGGCAAAGGCGAGGTTTTTCCATGCGCGCGATGGTCTGGGGCTCTCAGCCGGGACGCGCCTGCGTTGCTCGATGAAATTCAGAACATATTCGAAAAAGGTAACGGCCATGATATATTCGAAAGCGCGCCCCCTTCTGGTCGTCGGGGTGGCGGGAGCCCTGGGTGGTCTTGCGGCATTTGGCTATGCCAGGGTTCCGCAAGACCATGTCTCGGCGTCCGCACATGGTGGTGGTGGCCATGCGACGCCCGCAGCCTTGGCGACGTCACCATCGGTTCGCGGACCTCGGTCGTTGAGCGGCCGGTCGCCGGTCGCGGCGCAATCGACTGGTAAGGTTGCGCGGGCTGCTGTCGACGCGCGAACGACAGTATCGGGCACGCTTCCGAATGGATTCCGATATCATATCATAGGATTGCCGGACACGTTCGAGATGACGTCGGCAAGGCTGATGCTTCGCGTAGGCATGGTTGACGAGAAGGAGGGCCAACAGCAGATCGGCCATCTCATCGAGCATCTGGTGCTGACCTATTATACCGATGGGAAAGGCAAGCGTAAGCTGTTGGGCGACCTGCGCGAAAGCTGGATGCCGCGAGCCTATGCGGTCAGCGCGGGCGGTGTGAATTGGACCGATACCCGATACCATCTGGAAGCGCCCAACGGCGAAGTTGACGCTCTTTTTGAGCGGGTCAGGGAAATCGCACAGGGATCGCGCTTCACGGCCGATGAGGTGAAAATACAGCGGCGGCCGGTCGAACTCGAATTTTCGGCAAGTCCGTATCTGGATGGCTTTCAACACCGGTCATGGCGGATGCTTAACGCTATGGCCGGCATGGCGGATCATTCCGTCAATCGCTGGAAAAAGGCGTCGGAAAAATTTCCCTTCGATCAAGTGCGCGCATTCGCTGACGAATATTATGTTCCTGAACGCGAGATGCTCTACGTCGCCACGTCTTTGGACCCTTTGCTGATCAAGGCGATGATCGAGAAAAAATTCGGGAACATGAAGAGGGGGCGCACGAACGTGGCGGCATTGTCCGGTGCCTGTATCATCCGACCGGACCCTCAAATCTCCAGGGATCGCCGGCCGGTGCGGCTGTTCGTCGCTCCCGAAGGAAAAGACGTTCGCATGGTCGTCGGCGTGGGCGACAGTGGAAACATCAAGCTGAAATCCGGAGTGGAGATTGCGCCCGAGTCGGCTTGGAGCATGGTCATGGGTGCTTTGGAAAAAATGGGATATGGTCGGCAACTTGCAATGTTCCGACAGGGGGTGGTGTGGCGGATGGGAGCGCCACTTCAGATCTATCGTGTCGCGCAAGCCGGCCGGATTGCATCTCTCGTCGGTTCGGACTTGGCTGAATTGAAGGGTCTTTTGCTGGAAATCGAGAAAAATTCGTCTGTCGTGGCGTCCAATATTCCGCGCCGGGAAAAGAGAAACGAGCGGCCCAACTCAGCCGAAAATTATATCGATCAAGCGATCGCGCGCGATTGTGATAATCCTTTCCAGCGGGATATCCGAGACCTCGATAATGACGAGAAAGCCGAATATCTGAAGGCGTTCGCGACCGCCGCGCTCGACGGCAAATTGCAGTACATAGTATCGAGCGACGCTGGCCAGGGCGAAGAAGCCGTTAGGCGCATTTTGCCCGCAGACACGTTGCGGGAATTGCCGTCAAGTTCGGATGCTGCGCGGGTGTCGGATGCCGGACTCCCCGACCGTGAACTCAAATATGAAATCCAGCTTGCGAGAGGGCCGGTGAGCGCCGCGCAGCGAATGGTGGCGGATGCGTTGCTCTCGCTGCCCGACAGCGTCCCGGCGGCGGCCATGGGCAAGGAGGAATATACGCAGGAGAAATCGCGAAAGGGAGTTGTCGAATCTATAACTGAATCTGCCGCGGGAATGCGCTGGACGTTAAGCGGACGGGCATCCGCAGAGCCGCTGATGCAGGAAATCTACGAGGACCGCAAAGCGCTTTTCGCCGGGAATTACAGCGCTGACGACGTTGCGGCAGTCGCGGACAATCAATCTCTGGAATGGCTGGGTGGCCTTGCCGTGGCAATCGTCGAGAAGCGTAAAATCCCGGCGGTCTTTCAGCCGGTTTCAAAAGAATCGCTGCTTGAACTCACGTCTCTGGCTCAGCCGGCCTCGCTGGTGGAGAGTGACCTCTCCCCTGGTACGCATTACATCGGTACATCCAAAAGCCGATTTGCGCAGATAATGATGTTTTTGCGGCTTCCTGAGGATGGCACTTGGAAAAATTTGACCACAAGGGATGCGATCAGAATCGTCAGGGACAAGGCTGGCTTTGCCTATACCGTTGTTGCAGGCGACGTTAAGGTTTTGGGAGGGGTCAAGTATCAGCTTATTCAATTTGTAACATTGCGAGAAGATGCTCAAAGTGCAATTGAATGGGTCGAGGGCAATGTTAAAAATATGAACAAAGATGTGAGGTTGTATTCGTTTGTGGGCTGATATGCTGTAAATTACTCCCCTGCCGCGGCCGGGCTCGCCTGGTCGCGCTGGTAGCTCGTCTTCGTCAATTGCTCGGTCGGCGAGATCGATCGCTATTATCGGGCCGGGCGCCAGCGCATCAACGCCACAATCAATCTCGACCGGATCGACGACTGGGTGATGACGATCGCGAAATCCCAGAAGATCAGGGTGCGCCGTCTGCCGGGGGCGATCCTGGTCGGTTGAGCCGGCCGGCTGCGTCAGGGCGCGGCGGTTCTCATTCTCTGGTTCCGGTGGTCGCGCATCGAACGCGTATCACTTTGCGGTCCGAAGCACTCGTCCTGCCATGCGGCTTTCCTGACCGAGCTCGTTGAGGAGATGGTCCCCGGGCGTAGTCGGGGTGATGCTTCGGGAGGATTGAATGAGGTTCAGGATGAAACTGCTGCATGCCGCGATCGCGGCAGGGTGTGTTGCGGCCGCGACCCCGGCCTTTGCGACGCCTTATCTCAGCGGCAACTATCTCCTGCCGCTGGACAAGCCAGCCGAAGTTCGCAAAGCATATTCTGCTTGCCAGGCGCCGCCGCGCGAGCAACTCGCCGCGTTGATCGAAGCGTGCGGCAAGGCGCTGGAGGTCGAGAAGGATCCGCTGAAGCGTTCCATCCTGCTTGTATTGCGATCGCAGTCGAATGTGCTGAGCAAGGATTACAGGCAAGCGCTGTCGGACGCGCAAGAGGCGGCGCGGCTGGCGCCGGAGCGGTGGGAATCACTCAACCAGCTTTGCTGGGCATCGGCTGTGTCGGGAACCGACGTGCCGGGTGCGAAAAATGCGTGTGCCCAGGCGGTGGGGCTCAGCGGTGCGAGGACCGATGCGCGGCACAGTGATGCGATCTACAGCATGCGCACGGGGAATTGGCGCAGGGCCGCCACGTTGCTTGATGGCCTTTATGAGCAGAACGCCAAGAAGTTTTCCGAGGCGGCCTATGGGTCGGCGATAGCTGCCGCGAATTTGTCGGCCGAGTACAGGAAATCGGGTAGCGCCGAGTCGCTGGAAATTGCGAAAATCACGGACGCCAATCTCGAAAAACATATCAGCACGGCTTATAAGGACGGCGCCGGATTGGCCGAGGCGAAGAAGTATTTCGCGGATCTCGGGTTCAAGATGCCGTGATGTGACCGGCTTGAAATAGCCGCGATCCTTGCCGGCTCAGTCTGCCTGGAGTGGTCTTGGTGGGCTGAGCCGACCGTCCGCTTGCGCCGTGGCCCCCAAACGCAACCCTCAGTCGAGGCAGCGAGCCAATCGCTGCACAGCGGCGGATGCCTCCTTGAAGTCCGGCACCTCGCTTTCGCCGGCAAAGGCCATGCCGCCCACGAACCGCCGATATTCCTCTTCGTACAGTGGGTCGGCGTCCAGTTGCTCGCGCATCGCCGCCAGCTGCGCGATGGCATCACCGCCGCGATGGCGATCGGCCTCGATCGTTTCGCGGACCAGCTCCGGAAAACCGCCATGCGCGGTCGCCCGCGCCTCGAGCATCGCCAGGTCATGGATATGCCGGACGATCGTCGGATCGTCGCCCTTGGCCGCCCGATCGCGCCCGAGCATGCGCCAGGTGAAGGCGCTCAGCTTGTCCGCCGCCGTCTCGACCGGATCGACGCACGGGATTTCCCCGATCTCGGGTTAGCGACGGTGATAGTCAGTGACGAACGACGACAATGGGAGGCGGGACGTCGGCAGGCTCGGCGGCTTCGCCGACAGTTCGGCCAGGACGTGCGTCCGCAGGGACTCATGCGGTGGCAGGCGCGATGGATAGGTCATCTTGATCTGGATGAACCCATTGGCGTTGCGAGACACGACGGTTTTTTCGACGAAGCCGGCTTCGATCCAGCGCGCCACGAGTGCGTCCCGGAAATCGCCCAAAGCCCTGCGTTGCTGGCTCGCACTCCTGGCGAGGAAGGCGTCCGAGAGCATCAGCTTGAAATCAACGTCTTCGGAGAAGCGCTTGATCAGGCCATGGCCCTTGAGCAAGGCGGTCCCGCCCGAAAAGGCGGGCTGGATGTCGGCATCGCCTAGCGCGACCAGATCCTCGATCGCCCTGACGACGAACCAGTCCTTTTCCACAAAGGCTTCGTCGACCGCGAGCGCACCCGCGACCCGCCCGAGAATCTTTTCAGCGGGTGCGTTCGAGAACGACATAATGTCCATCATATCCGATGCGGCGCCGGATACGATCGCGGACAGCGATCGTGCGGCCGGTCGGGACCTGTGTCGAGCGCCCGCGATTATAGGCGTCCTCGAACGAGGAGGCGGCGATCGTCTTGCCGAGCCGCCGCAGAGCCTCGGTGGCGAGCTTCTTGATGCCGACCAACGGGGCGGGCTTGCCCGTGAACGGTGAGCGTTCGGCCTTGGCGTAGAGGCCATAGCCGATCTGGACCAGCGAGCCTTGCTCGACCTTGCGCCGCAGGGCGCGCCCCACCGCGTCATAGCTTCCAAGCGTGGCGAAGTCGCCGCGCAGGAAGACATTGCGCTTCGATTGCCGAACCTTGCGATCCAGCGCATCCGCGATCGAGCCGGCTGCCACACCGGCAGGCACCTCGTCCGCCTTTCGATACCGGCCGCGCGCGACCCGGACGAGCCGCTTCTCGCGGACGAGCTGGTTGAGCGCCCGGCCGACCGAATCATAATCGGCGGGCAGCGCCAGGTCGGTGCGCCCGAGCGTTTCACCCTCGGTGAAGCGGTCCAGGATCTGGTCGGTGAGCCGGGCCATCTGTCTGCCAAAATACGACGTTTACGACATCGATATAGGCGCGGTGGGCTTGAAACTCAAGCGAGGGGGGAGGCTGCTGCTGCGTAGGGGCTGCGCCGGCGGAAATCCCGTCACCGCTACCATCATATCCGCCCGAACCCGCCGGCCCCAAGCCGGCCCGCGCGCATCTGGCGCGCGCGCTTCTTCTTGAATCCACCTTCCTGCCTCCTTCCTGAACCTTTCTTCGAAACCACCCCCATTTTTTCACCCTTCTGCGCTCTCCCCCCATTGGGGTAACCCCACCCTTGCGCGTTGGAGAAGTAACCGCGGAACGACCCGCGGTTTATCAGGGGGATCCAATGACTGTTCGTTCAGCCTTCATGCGCGCGACCTTTTCCCATGCCTCGCGCGCCGCGCTCGCGGTGGCGCTCGCCACGCCGGCCCTCATCGCCCTGGCGCCCGCGGCCCATGCCCAGCAGGCCGCCGACGCCGCCCAGCGCTTCGATATTCCCGCCGGTGATCTGACCGCGGCACTCCAGGCCTTCTCCGCCCGCACCGGCATCCAGCTCGGCTATCCCAGCGGCCTCACCGCCGGCAAGCGCAGCGGCGGCGTCTCGGGGGAGATGAGCGCGCGCCAGGCCCTGTCGCGGCTGCTCGCCGGCACCGGCCTGTCGGCGCAGATGTCGGGCAACAATGCGACCATCGTCCAGGCCGGGGCCGCCGGCGAGGTCGCGGCGCAGGACGGCGAGCGCGTGCTCGGGCCGGTGCGCGTCGAGGGGGATCAGGGGAGCGGTGTGTATCAGGCGCCGGTGCGCGGTGAGGGCATCGCGCAGCTCGGCGGTGTTCGCGGTGGGCAGGATCAGGAGGCCGATGGGTATCGGGCGAAGGTGGCGAGCATTACGACGGGCGCTCCCGTAGCGATAGAAGATATTCCGCGTTCGATCTCGGTGGTGACGCAGGAGCAGATCGAGAAGCAGGATATTACGACGCTGGGGGATGCGTTGCGGCGGTCGCCGGGTGTGATCCTCACCGATGAGCCGACCAACGAGGGCAAGAATCAAATACTCGTCCGCGGTCTTCCGGTTACCAGCTTCGCAGTCGACGGTGTTAGCACCGGCCCAGCCCGCACTGGGGCGGCCGATACCAACTCAATGAATATATTCGGCGGCCGATTGAGCCTGGATCAATATGAGCGGGTCGAGATTGTGCGTGGTCCGAATGCGTTGTTTGCCGGGGCCGGCTCACCTGGCGGCTCGATCAATTTGGTTCGCAAGCGCCCTGGCGCTGTCCCAATGCAATCGCTCACTGTGGAGGGTGGGAGTTTTGGTAGGTACGGTGCTGTTGCAGATGTCTCGACGCCGAGCCTGTTCGGTTCGCCGATCGCATTTCGCGCAGTCGTGAGTGGTCGCAACGAAACAACGCCTTACGATGATTATCAGGCGAAGAACGCTTCGTTTTATGGGATTTTTGATGCGCCTTTGGGTGACGACGGTCGATTGGAGTGGGGCGGTAGCTACACGATAGCGAATACCGATGGGTATAGCCCAGGTGCATTCCGGGCGCTGAATGGATCGCTCCTCGATTTGCCACGTACATTCGCACCGAACATAGAAAATATCTACTCCCGGGATAGAAGCTGGAATATCTTCGGAAAGCTATTTGTCGAAGTGGCGGATGATTGGAACATAGAGATTGGAGCGGACTACCGAGGTGAGCGTGGCCGTGGAGTGTCCGTCTCTCCAGCGCTATCGTTCCGCGAAGATGGGACGGTTCCAGACGCTTATAAACCGTATAGCCAGCTGCTCATGGTCGAAAGAGTTCCAAGTTCCGGTAGCAATCTTTCGGTAATGTCGAAGATAACGGGAAAATTCGATACGTTCGGTATTAGTCATAACGTATTCTCTATGATCAGCTACTACTCGAACACAAACGGCGGACTTTCGTCTGGCGAGGCTTATACTACAGCATTTGCCCCGATCCCATCCATCGATGCTTTGAGGAATCCAGAATTTACATACTACACCGGCGTAAATGTTTTGAGTAGTTATTATATCAAGGACACGCAGAGCTCTGGATTGGGGCTTGTCATAGGTGATACGGTTAATGTCGGGGATATCGTCGAGGCCGGAATAACTGCCAGGCGAGATTCTTCCAGCTACGGAAACATCAGGATCTCCGACGACCCATTGCTTCCTCGTGGAAGTGTTATCTATCAGATAAATACATCATATCGCAACGAAACTTCTGACTGGCGTTTTGGCTACAATCTATCTCTTAAGCCCGTTCGAGGCTTTACGCTGTACGGTAGCTACGCGGACGGGTTCTACAGGCAGGATGGCTTGTATTCTAGGTCAGGGGAGGCTGGCAATTATTCTTATCAGCAGTTAGATCCGGTTTCTTATAAAAATAAAGAAGCTGGCCTGAGGTACTCCGACAAAAATATGTCGCTGAGCGCTTCGGTGTACAAGCAAAGTCAGCATGGTATTGGAAGAATTGAAGGAAATCCGATTCTGGCGTGCCCGCCAGGGATATCGGGAAGCAACTTCGCTTCTACGTGTTATGCGGTTGGGGGCGAAAATATGAAATCTAAAGGGTTTGACTTCGAGGCGAGCGGAAGGATTTCGGCTGAATTGTCATTCCTTGTAAACTATGCGTACAACAAGTCCAAGTTTTCTTCATCAAGCCCAATATCTGGTAGGAATTTTAGCGAAATATCGCCGCAAAGTTCAGGGAATATATTCATCGACTGGAGTCCGTCGTTCTTGCGTGGGGTCGATGTCCAGCTTGGGGCGAGGTATAAATCAAAGTACTATAGCACGGGATCTGTATTTATTACGGATAGAGATCCGGGTAGTCCTACATATGGAGAGGTGCTTGGATCGGAAGATTATATAGTCAATCAGAAGCCCTGGATGGTATTCGATGTTGGGCTCGGGTATCAATTGACCAATAATATATCGGCGAATGTGTTTATCCAGAACATAGCGGATAAGAAGTATTTCACGTCTCCTTCTCCATCCGGCGGATATTATGGGGCTCCGCGAAGCTTCATGGCTTCGGTGAAGTGGCAGCGGCGTGGTCTGGCTCGGCAAGATGGTCGTAGCCCCACAACGGGCCTCGCACCTTTTGGCGAGCCGTCTGACTGGTACGCCGGATTTGGTGTAGGGACCTCGCTGGCTGGAAGCATCCATGCTGTTGCTGATGGAAAAGCCCAAGATGGGATGACTCCAGTTGCTTGGAATTTTGAAACCAAGAACAAGCCAGCTTATGTGTTTCAGCTTGGAACTTATCTAACGGGCAATCTGCGCGGTGAGCTTGAGGGGCAGTATCGCAACTCGGGCTGGGGGCGGATCGGTGGGGCGGACGTCGCGCCTTATGGGGTTTGCGGCGCGGTCAACGCTGCTGCTGGACAGCCATTCGATTGCAACAAGGTGCCTGGGAAGATTGAGAGCATCGCGCTGATGGCCAATCTGATCTACGAGTTTGGTGCACGGGATGCCGTCTTCAAGCCGTTTGTTGGTGCTGGAGCGGGAATTGCACGTCATAACGTGCAGCTTTTTGGAAAGATGGCCGGAATTGGTCCCGATAGTCCCGATAATTGGCGCGCTAGGTTTGATCGGCAAGCGCAAGAACCAATTAGTGGGGTCGATGTCGGCTATGATCTGACATGGCAGGTGCTAGCTGGTGCGTCGTTGGCCCTGACTGATCGTCTGCGCCTTGACGGGACATGGCGTTACACCAGCATTCCTGGTCTGAAATGGGATACCTTCAACCTTGACACTCGGTATCGCACTTATCTGCCGCTCACTCCACGCGTGGGCACCTTCAAGGGCGACTATGATAGCCATTTGATCACCATGGGACTTCGGTGGGCCTTTGGTAGCAAAAAGAAATGAATGGGTGCCGAGCGGAGGGCGCCCCTTCGCTCGGCGAACACCTCGTCGCGGAATTTGTGATGTTAATGGCGTTTCGTCTTCAGTCTCATCTGCCTTTCATCGTATGGTCGATTTCAGGTATTTTTTTCTTAGGGGGAATAATATCTTCTTCTGTTAGCGCGCGGGAAAGCAGTAGCGATTTTGTTACATTGCTCGACCGGCATCGGGAAAGCAGCCGCGCCGGAGTTCTATCGAACGGATTTCGTTATGTCATTACTTCTGACAGTTCGCTGCCAGCTGATAAACGTAGAACTACTATCTCGATGAGACTCCATGTGAATGGCGGTGAGGCTGATCTGATTCAAGTCCCGCATCTTCTTGAGCATGTTTTGGTTCGAGAGTTCAAGACGCCGGAAGGTGACACTCTGAAATCCCCGGTAGATCTATTCAGATATTGGGGCCTCGAGGCGACCAATATCGCCAACACGGATGAGGAAGGTAATATCGATTTCCGGCTCGATGTTCCCAAGGGAAGAGAGCTTGAAGCTCTCGGTTACCTGAGGGGCATCGCGAGGAAGACGTTGCTCAGCCGCGACGACATTCTTGTCGAAGCATCAATCGTGAAGGCCGAGGCTCTTAAATCCATAGCTTGGGATCGAGAATTCCATGCGAGGAAGGTTTTTTCCCGTTTGACGTCTTTCCAGGTAGGCGATGCTTTGGCGCTAGAAGAGCGACAAATTGACAGCATCGTAAAAACTCGCCCGCACGATGTCGAAAGATATTATGAGGAGCGTTTTCGAGCGAACAATCAGACAATTTATATCGAAGGCGATCTCGACGCTGCAGCGATGGAGCAGGCGGTGCATGAACGCTTCTCGGATATTCCGGGCGGCGCTCGGCTTTCGCCTCCAGGTCGTTCTCTGCCCGATTTGGCCGAGGGAGTGATTGCGTATCTCCCTGGTCTCGATGCATGTCTCGCGGGGCTGCACCTAGGTTACAATGATCGAGATGCCGTAAATCTACGACACAAGACTGCAGTTCAACTCATCATTCAAAGCCTATGGCGCCGTGCGTTGGAGAAAAGTAGCGCGCGCAATGCATTTCCTGCGGGAAACATTCTGCTTTTGCCGCGTGAAGCCCGGAAGGGTGGGGGCGCTGGTGGGATCGATGTCGAGTTTTCGGCGCTCGTTGGAGAGTTTCCGGATGCGCTAGAGGAATTGGTCCGAACATTGAAATCCGTCGTTGCGGGAGGCAATTCGGCTGAATTCGAGCGCGTGAAGGCCGAAGTCCAAACATCTGTTCCGGGCGGCGAGGGAGGATGTCAGGACGACATTCCGGGGGCCTCGGATGGCGGGGGGCAGCTGCCCGTCAAAATGCCTTCGAATGCGGGTTGCGGAAGGAGCCTGACATCGTCGGAGATCGCGGCGGTAGCATTTGCAGATGTAAAATCGGAGTTGCAGCAGTTACTCGATCCGCGTTCGATTGGCTTCCGGGCTGTGACCCGCACTGGCGACCAACAGGTCAGCATGGCTGCGGTGCGAAAGGCGTTCGCCACAAAAGCAGCGCCTGCTCACAAGCTGACGCCTGCCATTACTCTGCCCGAACTGCCCCGGAATATCCGATTGGCGAAAGCCCCTTACGCCCTTTCGTTGAAAGCGGTGCGCGACGGGATCTTTCGCGTTTCAAACAGCGAAACACCGATTTTTGTCGAGCGAGGCGCGCCGGGAAACACGTTCAGGATCGATCTCTATGGAGCGAAACTGGAGAGTTTGGGGCAGACGTTGCCTGGCCTCGCCGACAAGATCATGGGCCTGGCACGGCTGAGCGGATTTGGTCCATATGATGCCGGGCAGTTCCAGACTTATCTCGCGAGTGCCGGGCTTCGGCTCGATATTGTCGTCGGATCCAGCAGCCGATTGACCGTCAGTGGGCCCTCCGGGAAAATGGAGGAGGGCATGAATTTGCTTGTCGCCGTGCTGAACGGTCCCAACGTGGATACAAATGTACGACGGCATTATCTGCGTCGACTTCCCGTCCGACAATGCGGCTTTAACGACATGGGCCGGGCTATCAACGCGGCGCTGCAGTCCGGGCTTCCCCCCCCATCGTCATTTGCGGAAATATGCAATGCCGCTGCGGCCTTGCCCAATGATGCTGCGTTAGCCGAAACTTGGGCACAGCTTTTCGGTGACGCGAAGCGATGGGTGATCGTCGCGCACGGATCGCAGGAAGACGAGGTTGTCGAAGGGCTTCGGACTCTTGCCGACAAATTTGGTCAGCCTCGGCACCGGCTTTCAAGTGATCTTGTACCCCAAGCTCAAATGTCGCCACAAGCCGACAATCATTATGTCGTCACCCGTGGTGAAGGTCCCGACACTGCGCTGTCCATCTACATTCCGGTCAACTTCGCGGAAAACGCTGATCGGGACGGGATGATCCGGAGTTTGGAAGCCGCCTTTCCCCTTATGGGTAGATTTTGGAAGCGTATCCGTGTGGTTGAGGCAGGTGCTTACGCGCCGATGGAATATGTGAGCACGCGCCGTGGGAGGCGAGATCACGCTCTTATTCAGATCAGCTTCGTTTGCGATCCTGCTGACTCGGAGCGGCTCATTGCGGCCACATGGGACGAGTTTGCCGCGATCCAGCGCGACGGTTTGGACGCCGATGCGGCCGCCCGTGTTCAAGCGCTGAGGCCCACCGTCGTTCGCCTGATCGATGAACTGGGTGCTCCGGAGCGTTACGCTTTGACCTCAGAAGAAGCCGCCGGGAGTCGGACTATCGTTCCGGCAAGCGTTGACGAGCTAACGAAAGCGATCCGGGCGACAAGGCGCGAGGACATGATTGTTTTCGAACTACGCCCCTGAGGGCAGTCCGATTTTTCCCAAGGATTTACTGATGTTACATTTTCCAATTCTGCATCGATCCGGTGCGATGGCTTTGGCGCTTGCGACCCTCATGGCGATGCCCGCCGCCGCTGAAACGGTGATGCCGGCCAACATGCTTCTCTCAGGAGATAGCGGTACAAATCTCGAAGCTGAGCTCAATGCCTGCGCGATGTTTCAGGATGATCTGAGCATCAACATCAAGGCATGCGATGTTGCTCTGGCTCGTCGCGACCTGAAGCGCCATGATCGCGCCAGGCTGCTGCACGCCAGATCATACGCCAAGGTTGGAGTAAATGATTTCCGCGGAGCGCTGCGCGATATCGAAAAGGCCATCAAACTGCTTCCCGGCGTTGCAGGCCAGGAAGCGCAGCAATGCTGGATTCTTGCTGGGCTCGACGAAAATCTCGATCGCGCCAAACTCAGTTGCCTGAAATCCCTGGAGCTTGGTTCGCCCAACTATCGCCTCTTCGACAGCCTGGGCCTCATTTCTTTCCGCAAAGGCGAGTTCCAGAAGGCCTTCACCTATTATGATATCGCCAGCTTTAACGGGACTTGGACCCCGGCCGTATATGGCAAGCTTCTCTCTATCAAAGCGTATCTGGCGCTCTCCGATGAGCAGATCGCGCTCGGCAAGAGGAGTCTGCAAGCCGACGGTATCGGGAAAGTCGAAGAGTTGAACGATCCGGCGGGCTTGCGCCAACTCTTTGGCGGACATCTGAAGGTGGCCGAGAGCGCCTTCTTGAAATTCAGCGAAAAAGAACAGCGCGAAGCGCGGGCCTCGTTTGAGCGATTTGGACTCAGCGAGACCACGGTCGATGCTGCCGCCCGCAAGATCATGGCTGAGCATCCGCTCCGCTGACCACGCACGGTGCATCAGGCGTCAGCCCGTGGTTGATGCGCATGCTCCTGAAGAAATAGCCTGTCTTCCTCCTCCCTCATGCGAGGGATGGCGCCGCCGTCCTTGTCCCCTTAACCTCATCCGTTCTTGACCAGTCTCCCTCTCACGCCTGCCGCCTCCCTTGCCAAACCCGCAGCCTTCCGCGAGAATCCTTGCTTCGATGCGTACCGACCTTTCCCATCTTCCGGCCGCCAAGCAGCGTGATCTCGAACGCGTTATCGCGATCCTCTTCGAGGAATTCGGCGACGCCACCGCGCTTGCCTCGGGGGAATGGAAGAAGAAGGGGCGGATTCTCAAGATCATCCTCTACGGCAGCTATGCGCGCGGCGGCTGGGTGGATGAGCCGCATACAGCCAAAGGCTATCAGTCCGATTTCGATCTCCTCATCATCGTGTCCGATCCAAGGCTGACCGATCCGGTCAAATTCTGGGAAAAGGCCGAGGAGCGGCTGACTCGTGAGTTCGGCATCACCAGGACGATCAGGACGCCGGTCAATTTCATCGTCCATACCCTCCAGGAGGTGAATGACGGGCTGGCGCATGGGCGGTATTTCTTCATGGATATCGCCCGCGATGGCATCGCTCTGTACGAGAGCGAAGGGAGTGAGCTTCATAGCCCGAAGCCTAAGACGCCTGAGCAGGCGCTGGCCATGGCCAAGGAATATTTTGAGGAGTGGTTTCCGGCCGCAGCCGACTTCAAGGAAAGCGGCGAGTTTCTGGCCGAGAAGGGCCGCTATAAGCGCGCGGCTTTCCTATTCCATCAGGCCACTGAGAACCTTTACCACTGCGTGCTGCTGGTCAGCACATTCTACACGCCGCACGTCCACAATCTGGGGTTTCTCCGGACGCAGGCCGAGCGGCTCGATATCCGCCTCGTCGATGCTTGGCCCCGCGAGCAGCGGCGGGAGCGTGCGATGTTCGAGAAACTCAAGGACGCCTATGTGAAGGCGCGATACTCGAAACATTATCGCATCACTCAGGAAGAGCTTGTCTGGCTCGGCGAACGCGTCGAGGCGCTTGGCGCGATCGTCCACACCATCTGCGGCGAACGGATCGCGGCGCTCGCCGCCGCTACCACCGAGCAAACCTCCTGAACCCCTTTGCGCCTTCTTCCGGCACGAGATGGGACTGTAAATAGCTGAAAATGCAAATTTAACCCGCAATTTTGAAATTTCTGGATTTGCGGGTTAAAACGCGCCATGGCCTTTGAGAATTTTTCTGATGAGCAGGCGCGGACCATCGTCAACCTGGCGCAATCCTATGCGGCCTGGATGGACGCCGAACGGCGTCTGGGCGCGCTTCCTTACGACCTGAAAATTCGCGAGATCAACGGCACGCGCTACCTGTATGAAACGAGGGATCGGAGCGGCAACGGCAAAAGCCGTGGCCCTCTCGATGCCGACAAACAGCGCGATTTCGATCACTACCGCGAGGAAAAGGCCGACGCCAAGGACAAGCGCGACGGTGCCCGGGCGGGCCTCGAAGAAAAAACCAGCCTCTACCGCGCGCTGCGCCTGCCGATGTTGCCCAGTCAGGCGGGCCGCATCTTGCGCGAAGCCGACCGCCGCGGGCTGCTCGGCCGCGACATTCTCGTCGTCGGCACCAATGCCGTCGGCGCCTATGCGCTGGAGGCCAACGGCTTCATCCGCGATGCGCCCGAGGAAACCGAGGATTTCGATCTTGCGTGGATCGGCATGGAAGCGGAGGAAGGCGCACGGCCTTTGTGGGACATGCTTAAAGCGGCGGACAGCTCCTACACCGTCAACACCGAACGCCCGTTCCAGGCCCGCAACCGCGATGCCTATGAGGTCGAGATCCTCGTCGCGCCGTCGCGCGCCGGCGGCATGTTCCGCACCGACCAGCCGATCCCCGTCCCGCTGCCCGAGCAGGAATGGCTGTTGCTCGGCGAACAGGTCGATCAGATACTCATCTGCCGCGACGGAACCCCGGCCCGACTGGTTGTTCCCGATCCCCGCTATTTCGCGCTGCAGAAACTGTGGATGTCCGATCAGGTCAAACGCCATCCGCAAAAGCGTCCCAAGGACCGTAAGCAAGGAATGGCTCTCCTCGACGCCGTCGCCCGCGCCATGCCCCGCTTCAAACTCGACAATGAATTCACCGCCGGTCTCCCCGCCGAACTCCTCCCTTATTTCGACCAATGGCGCGCGCAGTGGAAGCAACCCGAACGACCCGACTGGTAAAGCTGACAGTCCCGGCGTAAGGAGTGAGAATGTCGGGAACGCAGGAAATTTGAGCGTGAGGCCGCGGGGACGCGGCCTGCCATTCGGCATTTTGTCCGCCCTTGGCGGCTGACCCGAGTTCTGGCTCGAAAATCACCATCTTGCAAAGCGTGGATCGCGGTACTTGCCGCCGCTGCGGAACCCTCTGCCTGAAGCACTCCGGAATCAGGCCATCAGCGCACGGTCGCACGATCCCCGGCCTGTCGGCCCAAACCGCTGATAAACCCGTCGAGCGCGTCCTCCGCGACATCCACGAAGCGTCCGGCTTCGACATCGTTCCAGCCGGCTTGCGCTGCTGTCCGCAGCGCTTCGAGCCGCGCGGCATTCTCGGCCGCGTCATGCTCGACCAGCCTTAATCCGTCCCGCAGCACCTCGCTGGCATTTTGATAATGCCCGGATTTCACCAGCCTATCGATCGACTGTGACTGGCGATCGGTCAGGACGACGTTGCGGGGTGGCATGGCTGCATCTCCAATAGCCGAGGCACCATAGCGCATTTGGCATCTGCCAACACATGCCCGTCGCGCATTCGAGGTTAGCGAAAGGAGATCGTATCGCAGCACTGCGGGGACCGCCGCCTGGTTCGTTTGAAGTGCGAACACGAACAACCCGGTGGATATGACCCGACCCTTGATCACGGCGAGAGCCGCGCTGACCCTGGCGTTCGCGCCTGTCGCGATCGCCGCCTTGCCCGCCGCCCATGCACAGTCCGCATCCTATCGGCCGCTCGTCTCCGCCGAGCCATTGCAGGACCGCATCGCCTATCTGCTGACTCTGTTCGAAAAATCTCCCGAAGTTCAACACGTCTTATTCCGCGATCCAGCGCTGCGCGCGGTCCGCGACCGACTGGTCGAGACGCGCTCGGCGGTGCAGGCCGCGTGCGCGGCGGCCGATGCGACATCATGTCCCGTCGAGCGACTGATGCTGGGCGAGGGGGAGATCGAGACTGTCGCCTCGGTGCTGGTCCGGCTGGCTGTTTCCGATCCCGCTGTTGCGTCTCTTGTGTCCGGGCATGTCCGTCCCTCCGGCCGCTATCAGCTCCATGCCCATCTTTCCGATCCCGAATTGCTTGCCGCCGCCTGGCGCGATGCCGCGCGCGCGATCAATCGCGTCTACCGCCTCTACGCGCTGGGCGAAAAACCCGCTTACCCCGCGATCGACGGTCTCGACCGCGAAGCCGCTTTGCCGCGTTTCCAGGGGCGATTGGGCGATGCGCTGGCCATGCGTGCCGCGCTTGGTAGTGGGAGCGGATATTTCGGCTCGGTCTGGTCCGTCTATGCCGTCGACCTGCTGATCCTCGCCCAGCGCGACGAGGCCGCGCGTTACGAGCCCCTCGATGCCGGCCTGAACAGGACCGCCAACCACTTCGCCCGCGGCCTGCGCTGGGGCCGCTACCGCTACAGCGCCATCCTCGTGCCCGGCAATGGTCTCGAGCCCGGCGAGAAATCCCTGTCGGCGATCGCGGTCCTCCGCCTCCGCCTCGCCGCCGAACGCTGGCGCGCGGGGCAGGCGCCGCTCATCATCCTCTCCGGCGGCCACGTCCACCCCAACCGCTCGCCCCATGCCGAGGCGATCGAGATGAAGGCGGTGCTGATGAAGCGCTACGGCGTGCCCGAACGCGCCATCCTCACCGATCCCTATGCACGCCACACCACCACCAATCTGCGCAACGCCGTGCGGCTCCTCTTCCGCGCCGGAGCCCCCATGGACAAACCGCTCCTGGTCACCACCAGCGTCTGGCAGACGCAATACATCGCCGACCCCGGCAAGGACGGCCTCGCCGAACGGTCCCGCCGCGAACTCGGCTACCCGCCCTATAGCGACCCCCGCACCATCTCCCCGGTGGAAGCCAGCGTCATGCCGGATCTCCGCGCACTTCACACCGACCCCAACGAACCCCTCGATCCCTGAAGCTTTACCGCGCGCGCCCAACTGGTCGCCGCACAACCCGCGCTGCTCCCGCAGGGATCACCGCGCCCCGCGCGGGCGATGCTTCCGGCGTCCCACATATCGTGAGACGGAATGAACGGAATCGATGCACCGGGTGCCGCTTTCGTGCTCGTTGCAAGCCTGCTGCGGATATCGGTAGCTTGCTCGTTTGGACTATACCGGCGGCAAGCCGGACAACTGACTGGGGGGCGGCGGTCGCGCGTTGCCGGTATCCGGCGGGCGGTTATTCCCTTTCCTGCCCTGGTCGGACCGGTTCTGGATCGCCGCCCTTTTATTGTCCCTTTTTCGAGAACGGGTGCGTCGTTTCGCTGGCGCCGGAGGAGGGCTGGCGTTGGCGCTCGGATCCGGCGCCCGGCGGGATCGGCCTGTCCGCCGACATTCGCTCCATCGGCGGACTATAGAGTTCGTATAAGGCTTGTCCGGGTCCAGCCTTTCCATGCCGCCATCCCGGCGGCGGAAAGGAGCAAGTCATGAACCGTCAGACCGAAACGCTCGACAGCGTCACGCTCGACCTCGGCGTCGCCAGCCTCGAAACCCGGGGCTTCGGCAAGGGCCAGCGCGATGTGCCCGACGAACAGGATCCGGCCTCGGGTCTTTCCGACGACTGATCCGTGACGGGTGCGCGGGAGGCTTCGGCCTTCCGCGCACTTTTTTCATGTGGGTGCGCCATGGGCCTTCGACTTCGATCCGGTTTGTCCTTCTGCGTCGCTGAGAATCGCGCGATCTTCCTCGATCTCGCGCGCGACCGCTATTTCGCGCTGCGGGCGGACGAGGAGCGCGCCTTTCTGGATTTCGCCATGGCTGGCGGGACGACGGACGGGGCGGACATATGTCCGTCGCTGGCGCGGCTGGTCTCCGCCGGGTTGCTGGTCGAGGGTGACCTCGAGGGCGGGGGCGCGGGCGGGATCGTGCCTGTGATCGCCGAGCCGGTTTGCCGGGACTTTGTCGGTCGCGACGATGCCGTCCTGTCGCGCAGGGCGGTCGCGCTTGCGCTGGTCTGCCAGCTCCGCGCCGGCCTTGCCGTGCGCGGGCGGCCGCTTGGCGCGCTCGTCCGGCGTGTCCGGGGGGTGCCGCTGCGTGGCGGCGGCGAGCGCGTGCCCTTTGGCAATATCGTCGCCGCGCACCGGCGCGCCGATCTATGGTTCTCCGTCCATGACCGGTGTCTCGCCAAGTCGGTCGCGCTGTTCCGGGCGCTGCGCCGCAACGGCACCGATGCACGGCTGGTCTTCGGAGTCTCGGCGCGGCCCTTCGCCGCGCATTGCTGGGTGCAGCTGGGCGACAGGGTGCTGAGCTGTCCGCTCGATCAGGCGCGGCTCTTTACTCCCATCCTGGTCGCCTGATGTCGCCGCGCTGGATCCTGGCGATCGGCGCCGACACGGGCGGGCGGCGCCAGATCGAGACGCGCGCCGGCCAATGGGGCCTCGTCAATCGCTGCGAGACGCGCGGGTTCACGCTGCTTGCCGATCTGACCTTGCCGGTGCCGGCCGATGGCGTTGCCGGGCTGGCGGTGGTCGGGCGCCTGTTCGGGAGCCAGGATTTCTCGGCCGTCGGGCGGCTGGGGGACGAAGCGGCGTCGGCGATTGCGGGTGATCCGGCCTCGGTGCTGCGCGATCGTTACTGGGGCGGCTATGTGGCGGCTGTCTGTGATTCCGCATCGGGCGAGACGCGCTTGCTGCGCGATCCTTCCGGTGCCGTTCCGGTCTATTGGGCGAAGCTGCCGAGCCTCTGGATCGTGTCGGGCGATGCGCGGCTCCTCTGCGATGTGATCGAGACCCGCATCGCTATTGATTATACGTCGCTCGCCGCGCGCCTCTTCTTTCCCGGCCATCATGGCGCGCGCACCTGTCTTGCCGGCGTTACCGAACTGCTTCCCGGCGAAATGCTGACGATCGGGCGGAGTGCGTCGGCATCGTGCTGGTGGCGGCCCTCGGACCATGTGCGCGATCTCGGGATGGACGCATCGGCGCTCGAGGCGGTGATCGACCGGACCGTCCATGCGCTTGCCGGCCGCCATCACCGCATTGTCCTGACCGTCTCGGGCGGGCTCGATTCCTCCATCCTGGCTTCCAGCCTTGCCGGCCAGCCATGCCCCGTCGACCTGTTGACCGTCGCCAGTCGCGATCCGCGTGGTGACGAGCGCGGCTATGCCGGGATGCTCGCACGATCGCTCGGCCGGCCGCTTGCTTCGCGCTGGTATGATCATGGCGGGATCGATGTGCGCTTGCCCTCGGTCGAGCATCCGCCCTGGCCGGGGGCGCGGACCTTCGCGCAAGGCTATGACCGGCTGCGCCAGGCCCATGCCCGCGCGCTCGGCGCCGATGCGATCTTCAGCGGCGACGGCGGCGACAATGTCTTCGGGCTCACCATGTCGGCCGCGCCCGTCATCGATCGGCTGATGGCCGAGGGGCCGCGGGCGGCGATGGCGAGCGCGGCGGATATCGCGCGCCTGACAGGGGTCGGCATTCCCGCGGTCTGGCGAAGCGTGGCGGGGCGGATGCTGCGCCGTGGTCGGGGCATGTGGCGCGAGGATGCCGCGTTCCTGACGCCCGGGGCGGTGCGGCTGGCGAGGCGACTGCCCTTTCATCCCTGGCTGGAGGAATCGCGGGGCCTGCCGCCGGGCAAGCGCGCGCATATCGCCTCGCTGGTCCGCGCGCAGCGTTACGCGGAGGGTTATGCGCGCGGCCCCGCCGAGGCGGTGCTGCCCTTGCTTGCCCAGCCGATCGTCGAGGCCTGTCTCTCCATCCCGAGGTGGCGCTGGTGCGAAGGCGGCGAGAACCGGGCGGTCGCGCGCCGGGCCTTTGCCGGGCGGCTGCCCGAGGCGATCGTCCATAGGCGCTCGAAGGGCGGGCCCGATGCGTTTTGCGTCGAGATCGTCGAGCGCAATCGCGCAGGCATCCGTGCGCATCTGCTCGACGGGCTGCTTGTCCGCGAAGGGCTGGTCGACGGGGCTTCGGCCGAGGCGTCGATCGCGTGCGGAGAGGCGGAGCGCGGCGACGTCCATCGCATCCTCGCGCTGGTCGATGCCGAGGCCTGGGCGCGGCACTGGAGCGGGGCAGGCTGACAGGCGCGCAGGCGATGCGGATCCGTTCGTGTTGATCCGACGGGATCGGTCAATGAGAGCCGGCTGTCGCAAGGGGCGTGATCGATGGACGGCGTGCCTATCGATCACGATCATGGGCAATGATGATCGATAGAATTGCCCTTTATCGATCATTGCGCATCTGGGGCTTGGGTCCTGCCACGGAGATCACGCCGATCTGCGTGCCGGGTTGTTCCGCCGACGGCCCGGCCTGCACCTTCATCGCCCGCCAGCGCCGGTATTGCGCGGAGAGGGCGGGCGCGGGATCCTCCTTGTCCTTCAGCCAGAAATCGAACCAGGCGAGATTGCGCTCATAGATGGCGAGCCGGTGGGCGGGCTGGTATTTGATATGATGCTCGTCGGGAAACACATGCATCTCGACCGGCTTGCCTGCTTGTCTGAGCGCCCAATAGCTCGACAGCGCACCCAGAAATTCGTCGTCGGCGAGGTTCATCAGGATCGGCGTCGTGATCCTGCCGGCATTGATCGAGAGCGCGACGGGCGACCAGAAGCCGTTGGACGGCTCGCCGGGTCTGGGGAGGCCGCCCTTGGCGACGGCGTCGATCTGCGCTTCGCCCAAGAGCGGCACCAGCCCGGGATCGAGGCAGCAGCTGCTCATCGCCGCGGCGGCGAAGCGGCCGCCATCGATCAGCGCCCAGGCGAGTGTCGTCGCTCCATCGCTGAGCCCGGTGATGCCGATCCGGTCCGGGTCGATTGGGTAGGTCCTGAGCGCCAGCGCGATGCCGCGTTCGAGCGACGACTGGACGCTGCGGCGCTCGGCATGTTCGCCCGTATCGCTTGTGGTCGCGTCTTTGGCGTCCGTGGCTCTGCTGCCCGTCTCTTTGGCGCCGGCGGTGGTCAGATTGGCGTCGGCGATGTTCGCGTGTGGGTCGGTAGGGGGCAGGACGGCGAGATGGAGCGGGCGCTGGAAGCTCAGCACCGCATGGCCGTGCGCGGCGAGCGCCAGGATAGGATATTCGTCGCCGGTCCCGCCGCGCAGGAACCCCCGCGAACCGTACTGGACGATGACGAGGGGATAGGGAGCCTTCTGGTTGCCTTTAGGCAGGACGATATCGCCGAACGTCTCGATGCCGTTCTCGTTGGTCCAGTAGTGGCGCTTGAGTACGGGTTTTTCGAGCCGGTCGAAGCCGGGATTGGGGTTCCAGAGCGGAGAGGTTTTTCCGGTGCTGCCGTCGATCTTGACGATGCGGCGAGGACTGAGTGAGGCTTCGGTGAGGCAGATCGCGTCGTCCTGTGCGGCCGGGCGGCAGCCGATCAGCAGGTCCTCGGTGGTGGTGAGCGTCCTGGGTGCGCCCTTGCCCGGGGACCAGCGATGGAGCGCCAGCGCCTGGCGTGCCTTGCCCTGGCGCTTGAGGAAGAAGAGCGTGCCCGCATCCGACCACCAGAAATCGACGATCTCGCCGCCGCACAGGTCGCAGCCATGATCCTTGCCCGCCACTCTGGCGGTCAGCCGCCGGTCGAGGAAGCCCGAGCCTGGCATCGTCCAGGCGAGGCGGTCCTCGGGGCCGGTCGCGGCGGCGAGGGTGGTTTTGGGCAGTGTCGGTGGGATGCGGTCGAGGCCTTTGGTCTCGGTGTCGGTCGCCGGGCGGATCCTGGCCGTTGTCGTGTCGATCGCGAAATGACTGGTGGTGATGCCCGCCTCGCGCGGGAAGGGCGTGCGGCCGGTCAGCGGGCGGAAGCGTTCGTCGAGGAGATGGCCGGTTTTCGCTTCCTCGGCGATTTGCGCCTTTGCGGCGAGTTCGCCGGTGCGGCTACCGAAGACGATGGCCTGTCCGTCGGCCGACCAGATGAATTGCTCGACGCCCGCCGGATTGGTCGTGTCGGTGGTGAGGGCTTTGGGGTCTTTGCCGTCGATCCGGGCGAGCCAGATCTGCGCGGCTTCGCCCGTCCGCTTGAGCCAGGCGATATGGCGTCCGTCGGGTGACCAGATTGGGGTGATGATCCGGGGCACCCCGCTTTCCGGCAGCGCATGGCCGAACAGCTTGTAGCGTTCGCGGATCAGGTCGCCGCCCGTGTCGAGCAGGCGCGGGGGCTTGGGCGCGTGTGTGTCGCTTGCGAGATCGATGAGGACGAGGCCCTGGCAATAGCTGTTGGTCGGCGGATCGGCGCGCCTGAGGATGAAGGCGAGGTGCCTGCCGTCGGGCGAAAGGCCGAGCGGGCTCGGCAGGTCGACCCGGTCGCCCGGCTGGCCGATATCGCGCAGCGTCGCGAGATCTTCCGCCGTGACCGGGCGTGGTTTGATTTTGCTCTCTGCCGTGGGTGGCAGCAGGTCGCCGCAGGCGGCCTGGGCTGATGCCAGGCTCGCCGCGGTGACGAGGAGCGTTGCCGCGAGCTTCGGGCTCATTGCCAGCGCTTGGTGATCGAGAAACCGACAAAACGCCCGATCGCCGAATAATTGGTCGAATCATAGGGCACGAACTGGACACGGTCGGTCCGGATCGTCGCGGGCTTGTCGTTGAGGAGATTCTGGACGCTGAGCGCGAACTCCATATTGTCGGTGGCGCCGGTGCCTTCATGGGTGCGGTAGCGGACCGTCAGGTCGAGGCTGGTCTGCCCCGCGACCTGGACATGGGTGGCCGTCCGGTCGTCGGTCACCTTGCCGATATGGCCGAGCCAGGCCGCGACGCTCAGCCCGCCCTGCTCATAGACCGCGCCCGAGCGCAGCCGCCAGTGCGGGCTGTTGAAGATCGTGCCCGCGACCTGGAGAAACGGCTGGCCGTCGAAGAGCTGGCGCTCGCTCTCGATATAGCTTGCCGAGGCCTGGAGCGTGAGCGCGGCGTCGTCGTCGAGCTCGGCGCGGTAGCGCGCGGAGATATCCGCGCCGCGTGCCTTTTGTCGCGCGACATTGGTGTAGCGGTTGTCGACGATGCCGAGCACGCGCGCCGGGTCGTAGGCATTGCTCGTGAGGTTGTTGAGCCCGAGGCCCGACAGCGCGATCGCCGCCTGTTGCTGGGCGAGGCTGGGCGCGAGCGTCACGAACGCGGCGTAGAGCGGGTTGGAGAGGATGCCCGTGGTCGAGGCGATCGGGGTCACGACGCGTTTCGAATAGGCGATGTCGAAATAGCTGAGCTCGAGCGTGAAGCCGGGGAGCGCGCGCGGGGTCAGGCTCGCGGTCGCGGTCCAGCTCGTCGAGCGTTCGGGGACGAGGTCCGGATTGCCGCCCGAGAGATAGAGCATCGTGCTGCCGGCGGGCGCGCCCGCGACATTGAGCAGCGCCGTGTCCTGGCTCAGGAATTGCTGGTAGAGCGTCGGCGCCTTGAACGACTTGCCCCAATTGGCGGAGAGCTTGAGGTCGGGCGAGATCGTCGCGATCACCCCGAGCTTGGGCGTCGCGACCTCGCCCATGGCGCGGTAATTCTCGTAGCGGAGGGCCGCGCTGAGGCTGAGCCGGTCGAGCATGGGGATCGCCATGTCGGGCGACACCAGCGGCATGAACAGCTCGCCATAGCCGTACCAGCTTTCCTGCGCCGCGCTGAAATCGGAGACCGTGGTCGCCGCACCCACGAAGCTGATCCGCCTGCGCTTCTGGTCGAAGCGGTTCTCGCGGTATCCGCCGCCGAGAGCCAGCCGGACGCCGCCCGCCGCGAGGTCGAACAGCTTGCCGTCGGCGGCGAGGTCAATGGACGTCAGTGAATTGCACATGCAGATGCGCGTGTCATACTGGTCGACGCCGCCGGTCGCGTAGATGGTCGAGAGATGCGCCTTGTCCTCGGCGCGGACGAGGCCCGCGCTCACCGCCCAGCCGCCGATCTTCGCGTTCAGCTGCGGCGCGATCGAGAAACGCTCGGAGCGCGCCCGGCTGATCGTCCCGTAAAAGTCATAGGGCGCCGTCGCCGAGAAGGGCGCCTGGATGACATGGGTGCGCTCATTATAGAGCAGGTCGGTCGAGACGGTGACGCCGCCGCCCAGCGACTGGTGCAGGCTGGCGAGCGCGCTCGTCGAGCGCATCTCGGGATAGAGCGTCGCCGTATCCTCCTGGTTGGCGGTGTAGCTTCTGTTGCGCGCGAGGATGGCGCTGCTGTGGCTCCGGTCGACCGCTGCCATGAAGCCGCCGCTGGACCATTTCGCGCCGCCGAGCAGGCCATATTGCTGTTCGACATCGCCGCCGTCGGTGGCGGCGCCGAAGCGTGCGTTCGCCGACACGCCTTCATAGTCGCGCTTGAGCAGGATGTTGACGACGCCCGCGATCGCGTCCGAGCCGTAGAGCGCCGAGGCGCCGTCGGCGACCACCTCGACCCGGTCGACCGCGTCCACCGGGATCGCCGAAATGTCGATCGCATTGCTGACCCCGCCATAGGCCATGCGCTTGCCGTTGAGCAGGGTCAGCGTCGCATCGGGGCCGAGGCCGCGCAGATTGGGGCTGGAGCCCGAGTTCACGTTGACATTGTCGGCGCCGCGCACGCCGCCGCCGACGCCCGGATTCTGGCCGCCGTTGAAATTCTGGGGAATGGCGCGGAGCGTCTGGCCGAGATCGCTCTGCCCGGCATTGCGGATATCCTCGGACGTCAGCCGGATCACCGGCGAGGCCGGCGGGGCGCCCCGGATGCGCGAGCCGGTGACGACGATGTCGTCGCCGCTTGCGGTTCCGTTTGCAGGGCGGCGCACGACGATCGTGTCGCCCTCGCGCTCGGCGACAAGCCCGGTGCCCGCGATCAGTCGCGCGATCGCCGCGTCCGCGCCGAGCCGGGCATTGAGCGCGGGCGCGCTTCTGCCCGCGACATCCTCGCTGGCGAAGACGATCTCGAGTCCCGTTGCGCGGCCGATGGCGAGCAGCGCCTCGCCGAGCGGCTGGGCGGGCAGGTTCCAGGCGATGAGCGGCGGTTGTGACGGACGTGCCTGTTTTGCCGTTGCGGGTTCTTGCGACTGTCCGCTGGCTGCCGCCTGTACCGGCATGGCCGCGGCGAGCGCGGTCGCGGCGATGCCCGCCATGAGCGCGGTGCGCCCGTCGAGATGGATATGCATGAAACCTCCCCCTTGTTGGCCGCCGCTGGCGCGCGGAGGCTTCGATGGGAGGTTCGACGCAGGGCTTCGGGGGGACCTTAGGGGGCGGGTGGAATTTTTTTCATGGTCTGTCTGAGCGTGATCGCATTGTCCGGGCTTGCGTCGAGTTCCAGGTCGAGCAGCCGCGCGAGCGTCGTCGCGAGATGCCGGGGATCGTCGAGCCGGAACCGCCCCGAGATGCGCCGGTCCATGAGCGCGGGATCGGCGTCGATGCGCACCGCGCCGAGCCGGTTGGCGCGGTCGAGCAGCCGGTTAAGCGGCACGTCGCGCAGCTCGACGCGCGTGCGCGCCCAGTCCGTCGCGGCGAGAGCCGGGGCGGGGAGCGGCGTCACCGCGCCGCGTGCGAGCGTGACCGCCTGGCCGGCGGCGAGCCGGCGGATTGCCCGGGCCGCTTTGGGGGCGGAGGGCGATGTGGCGGCCGCGACCTCCACCGCGCCTTCGATGAGCGCGACCGAGGCCCCGGCAGGCGTCAGCGCGACGTCGAAGAGCGTGCCGCGCGCGGTCACCCGGCCCTCATGGGTCTCGACGATGAACGGGCGGTTCTCATGCGCGACCCCGAAGCGGGCGCGGCCGCGCTCGATCCGGATCACGCGCTCGCCGTCGTCGAACCGGATGTTTGCCAGCGAGCCTGCGTCCAATGTGACGCGCGAGCCGTCGACAAGGCGGACGCGCAGCATCTGGCCGGTCCTGGTCTCGATGCGCGCGCTGCGTTCGGCCGGCGTGGTTCCTGCTTGCGGTCGGTCGGGCCAGGCGTTGAAGAGGAAGAAGAGGCAGAGCGCCGCGAGCGACGCCGCGGCGAGCGCGATGGCGGCCTTGCGGGTACCGGTCCGGCGGGAGTTTGTGGTGTTGCTGGCGGCATCGGGATCGAGACTTGCGGGCAGGCTGCGGTGCAGGATCTTGGCATCGGCGAAGCGTGCCGCGATCCGGTTATAGGCGGCGCGGTTCGCCGGCGTGGCGAGCCAGGTCTCGAAGTCGCGCTCGAACGTCCGCCGGTCGTCGCGCCGCATCCGCGCGAACCAGCCGGCCGCCTCGATGCGCAGCTGTTCCTCGTTTCCGTCGATCGCGTCGTCCCCGTCGCGGCTCATCTTTGCCCGAGCATCCTGTCGAAATGCGCGAGCGCGCGCATCATGTGATATTCGACCGTCGCGACACTGATGCCGAGGCGGCCGGCGATCTCGCGATAGCCCAGCTCGTCGATCCGGTGGAGCAGGAAGATCTCGCGCGTGCGCGCGGTGAGCGCGGCGAGCGCCGCCTCATAGCATCTCTGCATGTCCTCGGCCTCGAGCGCGAGCAGCTGATCGGGGGCGACCGGCGGCAGCTCCGCCTCGTCGAGCGCGAGGTGGACGGGGGCTCCGTGCGCGCGGGCGCGCCGCGTGCGGTCGAAGACCAGGTTGCGCGCGACGCGCTGCAGCCAGGCGGCAGGGTTGCGCAAGGCGCGGGGCGCCGCCGACCCGCTCAGCCGCAGGAAGGTCTCCTGAACCATGTCGTCGGCCGCGTCGCCGTCGCGCAGCCGGTTCTTGAAGAAGCGCCTGAGCGAGGGCGCCGCCTCCCGGTAGAGGCGATCGATCTCGGCGCGTCCGTCACCTTGTGCGGTGCCGGCATGGCCGGCCCCGTTCGTCGGGCCGGCGGGGATGCGCGCGCGCGGCGCGCTCCCCGGGAAATGCTGCGTCATCTGAATACCGCGCGGCCATGACCGCCCGGGGCGATGCCCCGCGCGCCGTCATGTCCAGGCGTTGCCGCTTAGCGGCCGCCGGTCCTGCGATGGAGCGGCGTCGATGATGCCTGGCGGGTCTGTCCCGAAGCGCGCTCGCCGGATTGATGCTGCGCGCTCGCGTGCATGATGACGCCTGGGCGGGCGCGAGGCAAGCGCCGGAGCCGGAGGCAGTCCAGGGACCATGCCCGCGCCGGTGCGGGGCGGTCGTTCCATATGTGCCTGCCGCGCGATGCGCATGCGGCGCGGGCGGACCGGGCCCGCGTCCGTTGGGGACGGGGAGACGGCGGGTTCGGCCTTGCGTGCGGCTCAGCGGAGCGCGGCGCTTGCCAGCCGCGCGCAGTCCGGGCCGCTGGCGGCGGGGGGCGGGGTGGTCCGGTTCGGGTTCCTGCGCAGGCCCAGCGCGGATCCGATCGACCGTCCGATCGTGCCGAGCACGCCCGCTTCGCCGCCGCCCGCCCTTGCGGGGGCGACGCTGATCTCGGGGCTGGAGAGCGTGCCCTTGACGCGCACCGGATCGACGAGCGCCAGTGCGGCCTTCTCACGTGAGGCGCCGTTCACCGCGAGCTGCAGCGTCTCTCCGTCGAGCTTGATCTCGCCCCGGCCCGTTCCGCGCGAGATGTCGGTCTCGACGACGAGCGGTGCGGGATGCAGCACGCCTTTTCGCGCATCGAAGGCGAGGATCGCGCAGCGCAGCGGCACCATCGCGTCCCTGTCGCTGAGCGACTGCCCGATCGCGCCGCCCAGGTCCTGGCCGAGGACATAGGCTGCCGTCCGGTTCATCGCGCCCCCGCTCGCGACGAAGGCGATCTTGCCGTCGCCGCTGGCGAAGGCCTGCCGGATCGTGTCGCCCCGTCCCGTGATCCGGACGATGCCGCGCAGCGGTCCCTCGATCTTGTCGGGTTGGCCGATCAGCGTGCCGAGCGTCGTTCCCTCGAGCGTGAGCTCGCTCGAGAACACCGGGACGGTGCCGGTGCTGTCGACCCTGACCCGGCCCTTGAGCTGTCCGGTCGCGAGCCCCGCCACGGCGTTCTCGACCGTGAGGACGCGGCGGTCGAGCCTCAGCTCGCCCCTGAGGCTCCGGAAGACCGACCCGCCCTTGACCAGCAGCCGGTCGATCGAGAAGCGGATGACGCCGTCGGTCGGGCCCATCCTGCTCAGGTTGATCCGCGTGTCGGGGATCACCCGCTTTCCGATGCGCGCTTCCTTCGCGCGCGCCGCGGCGAGCCCGGCATCATCCGCCAGATCGTCGAAATCGAGCTGGACGGCTCGGATGCGCGCGTCGATCCTGGTCCGGCCGTCGCGCTTGAGGATGGTCGCCGATGCCTGCAATCGCGAGCGGCCGATCACGCCCTCGAGCCGGTCGATCGACCAGTCGCGTCCCGTGCGGCGCACCTCGGCGCGCAGGTCGATCCGCTGGGTGCCGAACAGGCCCGCCTCGATCACCTGGTCGAGCCGCTTCAGGCTGTCGCCCTGCGCCCGCATGGTCATGCGCATGTCGCCGGTATCGAGCACCCCGGCCATGGTCCCGCGTGCATCGAGCGCGAACGGCGTCGAGGTCAGCCGTGCATGGAAGGGCCAGGCCTTGCCGGGCGCGACAGCCGTGCCGCCGCCCGTCGCCTCGAGCCGCGCGGGCGCGCCGTCGAAGCGGCCCGCCGCGCTGGCCGCCAGCCCGGTGCGGGGATCGGCCGACAGCGTGCCGGCAAGCTCGAGGCGCCGTTTCGCGTCGCGCAGCGAGAAACGGCCATTCTCGATGACCAGCGTTTCGAGGCCTGTGGCGCCGCCGTCGTCGCGCGTCTCGCCGGCGCGCGCCTGGGGCGACCAGTTGCTGCGGCCGGTCGCGTCGCGGACGAGCGCGATCGCCAGGCCCTTCACATGCAGCGCGCGGGGCATCGCGCGTCCGGTCACGAGCGACAGGATCGGCATGCGCGCGCGCGCCTCCGAGACGCGGAGGAAGTCGCCCTTGCCCGCCCATGCCGGCTGGCCGATCCGCACGTCCCTGACGACGATCTCCGGCGTGAAGGAGATGGCCTCGCGGCGCGACAGCGCGCCGAGCGTGACCGGCGCCCCGAAATGCGAGGACAGCCGGCGCTCCGCCGTTGCGCGCAACAGCCCGACCGGAAAGGCTGCGACCACGAGGATGGCAAGCACGAGAAGGCCGGCGACGATTGCGAGAGGCCGCGCATAGGCGGAGAACGGCGGCGCTCTCAACGATCGCCCCGCGATGTCGGGAAAGGCGTCACCGTGGCGCGTCGATTTCGGCGGATGCGGCTGCCATGCGCGCGGCGGGGCCCGCGCAATCGCGTGCGCGGGCCCTTGCCGGTTTCAGGTTGATCAATAGGTCTTTTCGAAATCGTCGATCTCGCGCTCTGCGTCTTCCTGCGCCCGTCCGTATTTTTCCTGGATCTTTCCGGCGAGAATTTTGCGGCTGCCGTTGATCTGGTCGATCTCGTCGTTGGTGAGCTCGCCCCATTTCTTCTGAACGTGACCCTTTACTTGTTCCCAATTGCCCTTGAGCGTGTCGCTGTTCATCACATGTCTCCATTGGATAATTGAGCCTCAAGAACGCGAGCTCGCACGGAACGTTCCGGCCGCGATGCAGGCGAGGCGGGCAGGGTGGCGCCAACCTGTTCGGGGTCGACCGCGAATTCTAGATGCGGTGCGCGTGCGGGGCGCTGCCAAATTCTGCGGATGAGCCAGGGTTGCGTGGGGCTCCAAAAATAAACTGTCGGGGCTCGGGGCAACTTACACCCCCTCCCTTGATCGGTTTTCTCGTGCATCTCCAAAGGAGATGATCATGAGCGTCAGGAGGCAGATCAAGGAAGCGGCCGGCTATGTGAAGGAGGAAGCCTTCGAGAATGGCGACAGCCCGGAATCGAAGCGCAAGGCGCAGGAAGGTCGCGATCTTCGCAACGAAGGCCGCATCGAGGACGGCAAGCCGCCCGAGACAGGCGTGCCCGGCACCCAAGACTGAAACATCTCGCCACCGTGACCGATCAGGGCCCGCGTCAGCGGGCCCGTTTTCTCGTAGGGGCGATGGCATCGGTCCGTTGACCGGGGCCGGCATTTTATCGGTTTCGCTTGTATCGGTTAACGGCCGGTGCAGTTTGTTTGACAGGACCCTGATCGGTTATCCTGGAACTGCAGCCGTCCGCCCATGAAGAAGCGCCTGCCGGCAACGTCCCAGAGGCCGAGTGATGTATTGGCTTCGCCGGCGATGGCATTGCCCAGCAGAGGCGGTTGCTTGTCGAAAACGTTGGTCAGGCACCGAACACTTCGACCTTGTCGAAGATCCGGACCTTGGCGGTCATGTCCAGATACCAGTAGTTCCCCACATGCGTCACCGGCCAGGTCTGCCCTGGCACGAGGTCGAATGAGCCGATCATGCGTCCTTCGAGACGGAAGGTGAGGGGGCCACTGTCATATGTAGCCCCAAGATTGAGCTTGAAACTCGGAATGCCCTGAGAACCGGTACCAGTGCAGCCGGTTCCGAACAGGCCTGCGCAATCGACCGCCGGCAGCGTCGCGAGAACTTGCTGCGAGCGTTCGAATAGCCAGCTCGCGGTCGCCTGCAGGCTGAGATTGGCGGTCCCGTCGGCAAGCGCCAGCGCGGAAGGAAGGCTGAAGCGATAATCCGCCTGGGCATCGATGCCGCGTACCTTGATCGCGGCAAGGTTCGACGACTGGACAGAGATATAGTCCAGCTGGCCGTTCGGCAGCCCGGCAGGACGTGTTCCACTATGTCGAGATGTTCTACAGACCGGTGCGCAAGCAGATCAGGAACGGCATGCTGTCACCCATCGAGTTCGAACGACGGCAGATTTTTAAAGCCGAAGGCGTCTAGAAATCTGGGCTACTCAGTTCTTCGCGATAATTGCGCCATCGAGCGCTGCGGTCCTGCCGCAAATCCCCTCAATTTAAGGCCGCGGATCACCGATAGCCGCATGAGTCGGATCACGCGTGATTCTCCGGCGGGAAGCCTACAGCAGCCAGATGAAGCGCGGATCACATCTCAGGGAAGATAGTGGACACCCGCTGTCGCTGTTGGGAACAATCAGACACCCTCGAGGAATGGGTGAAGCTTGAGGTTGAGGTGGCAAAATGCTACCTTGTAATCTGGAGGTGACCGTTGGCCCAGTCTATCAAGCTTGGCGATGACATCATGAAGATCGTACGTCGCGAATCCGAGTTGCAGAGCCGCTCGATCTCCGGCCAGATCGCCCACTGGATACGCATCGGCCGTGCTATCGAGAAATCTGGCAATTTCGATCATGCGCGTATTACCGCTGCGCTGGCCGGCGATATCGAGACAACCGACCTCACTGATGAGGAGAAGGACGTCTGGCTCGACGGCTTTGTCGAGAAAATGGGGCAGGCTGGGTCTGGTGAGACTGCCTTCTTTGCTAGGCGGCGGAAACTTGGACTGGGTGTCGGCCTCGACGTGGCGGGCAACCTCACGCGTGAGAAGACTGCCCGGAAGTCATGACGCCGACGATGATCGTGCTTGCCGGGCCGAACGGTGCCGGCAAGTCTACGCTCTACGAGACTCGCATCGCCCCCGGTTTCGCGGGACCCTTCATCAACGCCGACATCATCCAGCGCGATGAACTGTGCGATCCGTCACCGGCCGCATCCTATGAAGCAGCTCGCATCGCGTCCTTGCGCAGGGCCGACTATCTCGCACGAGAACGGGATTTCGTGACCGAGACCGTCTTCTCGCATGCCTCCAAGCTTGACCTGATCGAGGAGGCACGGGCCAGGGGCTTCACCGTGATCGTCATGCATATCGGTGTCGATACGCCAGAACTCTCTGTCGCGCGTGTCGGTGCGCGCGTGGCAGAAGGCGGACATGTCGTCCCCGAGGATAAGATTCGTGCCCGCTATGAGCGCGGTGCGCCTTTCATCCGCGCCGGGATCCTGAAGGCGGATCGCGGCATGGTCTTTGACAATTCCAGCCTCAACAAGCCGCCAAGCCATTGCCTGACATTCTCGAGCGGCCGATTGGTCTTCGCGGAGCCGCGGCTGCCGGCCTGGATTAAATCGGTTTATGAAACAGACCTCGAGATCTGAGGTCGGGTGCGGATGATGGCAGTTTCAGCCGCTGGCATCGACATTTGCAATCCTCGCTCTCCAACGCGCTTCCGGAAAGCGTGCCCAGTTTGGAACGCGCGCCGGCTCAAGTTTCTGGGTTTCACGGCCAAAAATTGCGGTTGTTTCCAGAATCTCCTCGGGTCCGCGTGGATCCCACCTGCGGCGGGTACCGGAAACGATCCTGCTCGGCATTTCTGGCGCCGGGGCGAGCACGGGCGATATAGCCTGTTGCCTTCGGTGGCCGCTGGATTACCGATACCCCGCTGATCGTTGTTAACCGGCTCCTCCTGCCGCCAAGTGCGTCGGGAGGGCCTCGCCGGTGAGGGGCGTTTGTTACGTCTGGAAATCAATGGAAACCAAAAAAGCAACCAATCGATTGAGGCCGCATGGCTCAGTATCATTTTCGCACGGCACGCGATGCCGGAGGACCGGACGGCGACCCTCTCGAATTTGAAAATGTGGGGGACGCTCGTCGGAAGGCTGTCCTGTTTGTTAGCGAAATGCTGAGAGAGCGCCCGGATATGGTCTGGGATGACGACGTACGCCTTGATGTCACGACGGAGGACGGGTTGATCCTGTTCTCGATCATGGTCGTCGGCGTGCAGTCACCGGCCGTCTCAATGCGGGCGGAACCACCGTTAGCGTCTTAGCACCTCATGGCTATCCTTCGATATCGAGCCTTGTTAGGCAGCCATTCCCCGCAAAGATTCACGGCTTTCCAATCGAAAGGCAATGTGCGCTAAACGGGCGAGTTGCAATTATCCACTGGCCAGCAATCCTTGACCTGTCTGTTGAAATCAGCCTAGGCTGGCCGATGCGCACGTCCTTGACGACGATCTCCGGCGTGAAGGAGATGGCCTCGCGGCGCGACAGCGCGCCGAGCGTGACCGGCGCCCCGAAATGCGAGGACAGGCGGCGCTCCGCCGTCGCGCGCAACAGCCCGACCGGAAACGCCGCGACCGCGAGGACGGCAAGCACGAGAAGGCCGGCGACGATCGCGAGCGGGCGCGCATAACCGAGCCTCAAGAACACGAGCTCGCGCCGAACGTTCCTGCCGCGATGTTCGCGCGGCCGGGTTGGCAAGGTCGCGAGGCGGCCGCACGCGCGCGTCTGCGGCGAGCGGGGTGCGCGTGGCCGGCGGCGAACCGCAAGATCGTCAAGGAACCAAAAAAAACATGCCGGGTTTCTGCTCCGACTGGGCGGTGCCCGAGGGGCCGCGCGTCCATCCTTGAAGGGGAGTTACGTGCATATGCAGGACATTCACCCGATCTATTTCCGCCGCCGCGCGGACGAGGAACGGGAACTCGCGCGGCTGGCACCCGACCGCTTCGCGCGCATGCTCCACGAGCAGATGGCGATCGAATGCGAGAAGCGCGCCGGAGCGCCCCGGCCTGACGAGAGCGGGTGCGCGCGATGACGGTCGCGCCCGACCATCTGCTCGAGACCCGCGAGATGCTGCTCGAGCGGGCGCGCGAAGCGATGAGCCTCGCCGAGGCCGAGCCGCTCGCAAACCGTGCGCGCATCCATTTCGCGGCCGCCGAGAGATGGCTGCGGCTTGCCGCATGCAAACCCAGGCGTGCCGTCATGAGCCAGGTCGAACCGGAGGCGACCCGCGCCGGCGCGATGGCCTGAGCCGGATCGCCGGACATTCGCCGGCGGGCCCTTCGAGAGCCATGGCGCTGGTGTGGCGCGTTGTGTCCCGCGCCGCCTCGCAAAGAGCGAAGTCGCGGATATACGCGTCCTTCTGGTCCGGAACGACCAACAGGCGACGGTCGAGACCCTCGTCGGTCCCGTCCGTGTCGTTATCGCCGATGCCCCGCCCGCCCGGGCGGCGGTGACGAGAGAGGACGCGCCTCGGGCAACCGGAAAGCCGCAACGGCGCCGTCCCGGGCCATGTCGCGATCGCCGGACGCGGCGTCCGCGTGTCGCGCGATCCTGGCCGGCTTCGGAGACCGCTCGCGCCTGCTGCCGGTCTCGCTTCCTTCTGCTCGAACAGCCCTTGCGACCGCGCGCAGGCCGATATTTCCGCGCACCCGGCACCGCCGCCCTGAATATCGCAACCGCGCGCGCTTGAGCCTCGCACATGATCCTCGCTTCCGATTCACGCGGGCGCGGACGGCTCCAAGGTCGTGCAGGTCGTGGGACGGGCGCATATTGGCTGGCTGCGCTGAAGGGGCCGGGACCATGATCCCGCATCGCGGCGAACCGGGCGCCTGAAACTTTTCACCATCTTCGCGCGTAGCTGCGGGGATAGATCCGTCACCCGGTTTCCGGATCTCTATCGCTCGAGGTCGCACTCACAAGCCCCGTGCATCGATGAACGGCGAGGTCGCATCGATGCAAACAGCGTGGAGACGTATGACGACAGGCAATTCCCATCTCGCTTCCGCCGATCCCTGTGAAGCGCTGTCCCCCGATACGCGATACGACATGCTCCTGGCTCTCAATCGCCATTTCCGGAAGGACCATGGCTTCGAGATCCTGACGCCCGATGCCAAGCTCTTCTGCGTGGTCGGTGCGAAGAAGACGCTGAGCGTGAAGGAAGCGATGCTCTATTCCGGGCTCTCCTATCGCGGCTTCTATCTCGTCGCCGCCAGGCTCGGCAGCCGGGGCGTCATCGTCTTCGAAGCCGATCCCCGCGACGCCCGGGTCAAGCGGATCAGCCTGGGCCCGCGCGCCGGCATGCTCGACCCCTGGATCCTTCCCGTGTCGGGGCGGGCGGCTGTGGCGGGCGCCTCGGGCGACTGGTCCAGGGGAGCTGCCGCATAGCGCCGGCGTGCCCCGCGCCGGGAAGTATCCGGCCGGGCGTCGGTGCGGGGGCCGTCAAGGCCTTTCCGGCGGGCGAAGCGCGCGCGGCAAGCCGCCGACATGGCGCGGCGTGGTTCGTTCGAGGTCTGGCGGGCGGCAACGGATCAGTCCGTCCGCCTCCTTGCATATGATGGTCGGGATATGCCGGAACATCCTGGTTTTGACGGGTTTTCCTTCGGGCTCCCTGGAACCGTACGGCCGGCGCGCCGTTGATCCGGCATGAAGCAAATCTCGGTTGTCTCGCTGATCGTCGCCCTCAATGCCGCGCTTCTCTGGGCATGGTGGGTCTGCTAGCCGGACGCCGCGCCTGGGACATAAGTGAGCCTCTCCGCGCGTCCGGCGATCGTGCCCGGGCGCGACGCAAGAGCTGGCGGCTCCTCCCAGGCTCAGGGCGTCAATAGCGCTCGGGTGAGCGTTGCCGGTCGCCGCGGGACGGGCGGCCCATCGCGAACAGCGAGAAGAGGACGAAGCCTGCTTCATCCAGCACCTGCACCCGCAATTCGCCGTCCCAGATGAGATCTGGCCAGTCGCGCATGATCTCCGCTGCGTGAAGCGTCGCCAGCTCGCGCGCCGCCTGGGCATTTTCGAGGTCGAGGCAAGTCGCCTCCGGCGCTTTGATGCCTTCGGTCACTTTGAGGATGAAGCGGGCCATGAAAGGCCAATGACCGTGCGGCGCAATGGTTTCAGCGCTTCGCGCTTCGAAACGATCGCGCGTGCGCGCGTCGCCTCCGGCCTGTCACCGCGCGAGGCGGTGACATCGCCTGGTGCCCGGGGCGGGCTGTTGCCGCATCGCCCTGCCTGTCCGGCGGCGCGATCGTGTGCCGGGGATCAGCGCCCGCCGAAGCTGTAGGTGAGCGCGAGACCGCCGCTCCACTGGTCGCGCGCGCCGTGCCGCCGCACGATCGGCGAGCGTGCCGCGTCGCCGACGAGCCGGTCATATTTGGCGTAGCTGTAAAGGCCCCATCGCCGCGTCAGTTGCGCGATATGGCCCGCGGTCAGGCCGACGGCCTGCACGCCGGCGCGCGCGGAATAGGCGGGCAGGCCGGAGGGCGCGGCATTGGCGGGCGCCACCGAGAAATAGGCGCGATGATGCGCCTTGTCCGCGATCGTGATCCGCGGGCCGATCGAGAAGAGCCAGTCGTCGCCCTTGCGCCTCACCAGGTCGGCGCTGATGTTCGCGATCAGGCCCTTGTGACCGCCAAGTCCCTTTCGCACTTCCGCGCGAAGCCTCAGGCTTTCCGAAAGGGCATATTGGACGAACGCGCCCGCCTCGAACGTGAACCCCACCCGGGGCAGGGCCGTGCCGACCTCGCGCGCCTTGCGGCTGCCTTCGAAGCCCAGTGCCGGGCCGAACGCGAAACCGCCCTCGCGCAACACCGGAAATCCGAAGCTCTCGTCGGGGGCCTCGAACTCGAACGGCCGGTCGCCCCGGGCCCTCGCGATATCGACGAGCGGCCGCACGCTGAACGTGTCGGCGCCCGGGTAGCTCGGCACGAGCTGGGCGCCCAGGCCGATGCGCGTGCGGCGCTTCTCCGGCTCGCCGTCCTCGGCGAAAGCCGGGGTGGCGATGGCGGCCAGCGCCATGACCGCCATCGGCATCGGGCGGGTGCGGGGCCTCATCGCCGCCCGCCCGCCCGGGCGGAGGTCGTGGCGGTGAGCCAGCGGTGCCGGTTCTCGCGCGAGGCCAGCTGGCCCAGCGCCGAGACGGTGACCGCGATCGCGGCCAGCGCCAATGCGACCATGATCTCGTCATGTCTGCCCGAACCGGCGCCGTGGATGCCCGCGAGCGCCCAGAGGAAGACGATCGCGAACCAGGGATTGCCGTGTCCCCGCCAGATCGCGGCGCTCGCGATCAGTCCGCCCGCGAGGATGACGGCGCCGCCGAGCATCGGCGCCGCCTCGCCGGCCTCCAGGCCGGAATGGCCGAGGACCGCGGCGATGTTGACGATCGTCGCGGCGGTCAGCCATGCGGCCAGTGCGCTGAGCGGCAGGACCACCAGCATCTGGTCGGCGCGGGAGAAGCCGGGCGCCGCAGCGGAGAAGACGCGATAGATGTCGAGCAGGCAAGAGAGCGTGGCGACGATGATGGCGACCGACACGATATCCAGCGCGACGAACTGGACATAGAGCGCCCAGGCCGCATTGCCGAGGAACGCGCCGGCGCTGGCCCAGCCGATCCGGCCGATCAGGGCGTTGCGCCGCTGCGCGGGGAGCAGCTGATAGACCGCATAGGCGAGCGAGCCCGCATAGAGCAGGCCCCAGATCGAGAATGTCCAGCCCGCCGGGGTGATCAGCGTGCGGGCGCCGTCGGACCGGTCCCCGATCGGTTCGCCCAGCCCCGCCGCGGGAAGAAGCGTGACGAGGATCTGGGCGACGGCGAGCAGGGCGATCGCCAGGCGTTGCGCCGTGGAGCGCCTGTCGGCGCCGGCGGGAAAATCGGGAGAGTCTCCGGTCATCGGCCGCAAACGAAGCACGTTCGCACTGGTTCCACGGGCGGTCAGGCGCTGCTGCTGCCTTGCCGGGCCGCGAGGGGGCGGTCGGTCCGGCGCGCGATCGTTCAGATCGCCCGGTCGGCCTGCCTCAGGACCGAGCGCACGACGCTGGCGGGCACGGCGAAGCCGATGCCGATGTTCCCCTCGCTGCCGGGCGCCAGGATCGCGGTGTTGATGCCGATCACCTCGCCGCGCATGTTGATCAGGGGGCCGCCCGAATTGCCGGGGTTGATCGGTGCGTCGGTCTGGATCAGGCCCATGCCGCTCTCCGGCGTCAGGCCCCGGCCGAGCGCGCTCACGATGCCCGCGGTCACGGTCTGCCCGAGGCCGAACGGATTGCCGATCGCGACCACATAGTCGCCGACCTCGGACGTATCGGCGGCCGCGAGCGGTGCCGCGGTCAGTCGTTCGGCCGGGATGCGCAGCACCGCGAGGTCGGTGCCGGGGCTTATCCCGATCACCTCGGCCTGGAACTGGCGCTTGTCCTGCAGCATCACGATGATCGCCGAGCCCTCGCCCACCACATGATTGTTGGTCAGGACCAGTCCGCGCCCCGCATCGATGATCACTCCCGACCCCGCCGAAAGGCGCGGTTTGACCGCATTGTCCGGCACGCCCATGAACCGGCGGAAAAAGGGATCGCGCAGCAGGGGGTTCTGCGCATAGGGCGAGGGATGGGCGACCGCGATGTTGACCACCGCCGGCGATACGCGGCGCACCAGCGGGGCCACGCTCAGCCGGTCGAGCGGCACCGGTTCGCCCGAAGCCGCCAGGGCCGCGCCGTTCGCGGACTGGTCGCCGCCGCCGGCCTTCTGGCAGGCGGGTACCAGCGCTGTCGCGCCGAGCATCGCCGCCACTGCGAGAACCATCTTCCGCGTCATCTCACCTCTCACTTCAATGTCGCCGCCCTCCGCCCTGGAGGCGCCTGCGGCAAGGGTTGCGTCCGTCATCCAGGTCCGGTCGTCGGGTCGTGGGCGAGGCCGATATCTGCCTGGGGTCTATCTGCCCGGGTCGGCCCGATCGATCGACGCGCCGTCGGTGCATTCGGCCCGGCGCAGGCCAGGGCGGCGAAGCCGGACCGGCTTCGCCGCTGCGGGGCGTCAGGCGGCCCGGCTGTCGCCGCTGCTCTCGCGACAGGCCGCCATCTGATCCTTCACCGCCAGCTTCAGCGTCTTCAGCCGGGCGATCAGGATCTCGTCGGGACGGCGCTCGCGCGAGGCCCGCTCGATCTCGGCGTCGAGGCGGGCATGCTCGCGCTTGAGGTAACTCATGTGAATGGACATCTTCATCTCCATGCCAAGTTGAGGATGTTGCACCCGCGCGGGGTGCGGAGGCGATAATAGGAACGGCCCCGGTCCGATTTCAACCGTTCTGGCCATCGATTGCGACGCGTTGCGGCCGTGCGGGCCCGGTTCCCGGGACGGGGAGGCACGGCGACGCTGCCGGTCGGGCGCAGACCCGGGGGCGGCGCGGACCCGGGCGGCGCCGTCAGGGGCCCGGGGCGTGTTCAGTCGGTGTCGGGCGGGCGGGGCGCCGGTGCCGCTTCCTTGGGTTCGCGACGCCGCGCATAGAGCAATGCGGCAACGATGGCGCCCGAGCCGATCGCGCCGCCGATACCCAGCAGGGTTCTTTGCCGTGCCGATTTTCTGACCACTTCGGACATCGTCATTTCTCCGGATCGCCACGCGGACAAGGCCGCAGGTCGGGGGGCAACGCCCGTGTCGCGGGACTGGTTTCATCGCCGCTGGCGATTGCCGGCGATTGCGGGCTTGCCGGTGCGCGCGGCGCCGGCAAGCCCATGCGATCATGCGGCTTGATGCGTCCCGGCCGGTGCTTCGAGCCTGTGCGCGGCGGAGCCGCTTGCGATCGCGATCCGTCGCGGTTTCATGGCTTCGGGCACCACGCGCCTGAGCGCGATCGTGAGCAGGCCGTCCTCGAACATCGCGTCGCCCACCTCGATGAAATCGGCGAGCTGGAAGCGCCGTTCGAAGGCGCGCATCGCTATGCCCCGGTGCAGATAGTCGCGTTTCTCGTCATCCTCGCGCGGCTTGCCGGTGACGATGAGCTGGTTCTGGTGCGCGACGATCTCGATGTCGTCGGGCCGGAAACCGGCAATCGCGAGCGTGATGCGATAGCTGTCCTCGCCGTCGCGCGCGATGTCGAAAGGGGGATAGCCCTCGCTGCCCTCGGCTCTCGTCCCGCTTTCCAGCAGATCGAAAAGACGGTCGAAGCCCACCGTGGAGCGGCGATAGGGGGCAAAGTCGAAATTGGTCCTCATTTCCAAATCCTCCGTTTGAAGCGATCGGGGCATGAGCTGCGCCGGAAACAAAGAGCCGACGCCCTCCATGTCCTGCCGGACCCTGAAAACGGCGCCCGGCATGATCTAGCTAGTCAGGCCGCACCGGGTTTCAAGAGGCCGGTCGTGCGGCTTCGTCCGGGCGTGGACCATCCCGGAGCGACCGCGGCCGCGCCGGCATCGTGATCACATCCCCGACGGGATTTCACCTGCCTGCTCCATCGTCCGGCCCCGAACTGAGCGGGAGGGAAGCGCTGTTCTCGCGATCCGCGCCATCGTCCGGGCGTATTTCCTCCTGGTGCGAAAGAAGGGCGGCCAGCCGCTGCTCGTACCGGCGCTTGAGCTCCATATGAGTGCGAAAGGCGCATGGATCGGTTGCCCGGTCGGCCATGTCGCGCTCCTGGCGCAGGCGCCGTTCGATATAGGCTTTCTCGGTGTCGAAGGTCATGGCCGTCTCCCAGCCGCTCCGGCTCGAAGCGATCCGGAAATTACGACACCGGCATCCGGCGCTCAACAATCTGGATCAATGAATGGAAGGCGCCTCAGGTGTAGAAGGCGCAACCGGTCTTCGCCTCGCGGCCCTGGCTGCCTGACGGGCGTCGCGATGCGCGGACCGATCGAGGCATGCGGCCCCGGCCACTTCACAAAAAAAAGCTGCTATGGTCGCATATTGGTATGGAGTTGATCCGTGGCTCGGATGGGGCTTGTCGCGATCATGGCCATCATGTCGGAGGAGGCGCCTTGCGAACGCGTCGCCGACGCGGTGCTGCGGCTCGCGCATTTCCTCAACGACCATCATGGCGCGCTGAGCGATGCGCAGGCAGCCGAGCTCCTGGCGTTGGGCGCTTGCCTGTGGCGCAGAAGCGTCGAGCTTGGCGACACGTCTCCCGAGATCGACGCGGCGATCGCGACGAAGCAGTGAGAGGGCCGGCCGGGCAGGCTTCGGATGGACCTCGGAAAGGAGCGGCCTTGTGGCCACTGAGCATCAACGCTGGACCTTCGCTGCCGAGCTGCTGGAGCGCCATGGCGACGCGATCGACGGTTTCGTCAAGCGCCAGGTCGACGACTGTATCGAGCGCGACGACGAGGAGGGCCTGATCTTCTGGCACGATGTGATCTCGAAACTGGTTCGGCTGATGGGGCCGGGCGAGGGGGCCGGGCCGCAATAGCGTTCGCGATCGGAGAGGCGAGGAGGAGGTGTCGCCGCTGCCGGGCCAGTGCAAGGCGGCGCAGGTCCCGCCCGGGGCGTCGCAGGCCGGCGGTTTCGCATCATGCCGCCGGAAGGAAAAAGCCCCGGCCGGTCGGCCGGGGCAGGTGCGTGACATGCCGGAGACAACGCGCTTTGCCCGGCGGCGGTTTCGCTGCCATGGACGCGGCGTGCATGGCGCCAGGCATCCTTGCCGGCGTTTCTCCGCCCGGGCTCAGGCGAGATCGCGTATCCTTGGCTCGCGCGCCCAGTGGCGCTTCGCCCCGGTCTTGATGAAGTCCTCGATCCGCACGACCCCGTCATCGGGTTCGACATTGGCCTTGTCGAGCAGCGCCTGGGTGCCCTTGCAATGCGCGATCGTCTTGCAATGGCCATAGGCGTCCATGAACCACTGGACCGCGGCGCCCTGTTTCGAAAGCGCTTCGGCCGCCTCGGGCATGAGCACCGAGGCGATCGCGTCGAACAGCACCGACGGCGATCCGGCGAGCTGGCCGTCGGCCTTGAGCGTGCCGCCCTTCACCTTGATGCCGCCCACTTTGGGCGCGACGAGGAAGACGCTGCCGCCGGCCTTCTCGATTGCGGCCTTCAGCGTGTCGATCGATGCCTTGTCGGAGCCTTCGGCAAAGAGGATGCCGACCTTGCGGCCCTCGAGCGTGTCCCTGGCCTGTTTCTGGATGGAGAGCGCGTCGGAGGGGGGCATGTCGATCGGCGCCTTCGCCGCTTTGGCCTTGTCCGGCAGGTCGATGGCGAGCCCCTGCGCGACGCGCCGGGCGAGATCCTCGTCGATATTGCGCAGCCGCGAGACGACGCGCGCGCGGACATGCCCGAGCTGCACCTTGGAGAGTTCGAACACGAGCGCCGAGGCGATGTGCGCCTGCTCGTTCCCGGTCTGCGACCGGTAGAAGAGCCGTGCCTGGCTGTAATGGTCCGCGAACAGCTCGGCGCGCACGCGCAGCTTCTGAGCGGGGTCGTTTCGTTCGGCGTTCGCGGTGAAGGAAGCAAAGCCCGTCTCCGGGCATGCGCGGGGGCCGGAGGCCTCGCCGGCCTCGGCGAGGCTGTTCGGCTCGTAATTGGCCCGGCCGGTCGGGACCAGCGTCTGCATCATCCCGTCGCGCTGGAAATTGTGGAACGGGCATTTCGGCGCGTTGATCGGAATCTGGTGGAAATTGGTGGTGCCCAGGCGCGATTTCTGGGTGTCGAGATAGGAGAAGAGCCGTCCCTGGAGGAGCGGGTCGTTGGTGAAGTCGATGCCGGGGATGACGTTGCTCGGCAGGAATGCCGCCTGTTCGGTCTCGGCGAAGAAATTGTCGACATTGCGGTCGAGCGTGAGGCGGCCGATGATCTCGACGGGAATATCCTCTTCCGGGATGAGCTTGGTCGGATCGAGGATGTCATAGGGCTGCTCGGCCGCCCATGCCTCGTCGAAGACTTGCACGCCCAGGTCCCATTGCGGATGGTCGCCGGCGGCGATCGCCTCGAACAGGTCGCGGCGGTGGAAGTCGGGATCGGCGCCGGCGATCTTGACGGCTTCGTCCCAGGTCGTGGACTCGATGCCGAGCACCGGCTTCCAGTGGAACTTGACGAAGCGCCCCTCGCCGCGCGCGTTGACGAAGCGGAAGCTGTGGACGCCGAACCCCTCCATCATCCTCAACGAGCGGGGGATGGCGCGATCCGACATCGCCCACATGATCATGTGCATGGCTTCAGGCATCAGGCCGATGAAATCCCAGAACGTGTCGTGCGCCGACGCCGCCTGCGGATAGCCCCTGTCAGCCTCCATCTTCACGCTGTGGACGAGGTCGGGGAACTTCATCGCGTCCTGGATGAAGAAGACGGGGATGTTGTTGCCCACCAGATCCCAGTTGCCGCTGTCGGTATAGAGCTTGACCGCGAAGCCGCGCACGTCGCGCGGCGTGTCGATCGATCCCGCGCCGCCGGCCACGGTCGAGAAGCGCACGAAGGCCGGGCAGCTATTGCCCTTTTTCTGGAAGATCGACGCCTTGGTCAGTTCCGGTATGGCCCTGGTGCATTCGAAGACGCCGTGCGCGCCCGATCCGCGTGCATGCACGATGCGCTCGGGTATGCGCTCATGGTCGAAGTGGAAGATCTTTTCGCGAAGGACGAAGTCCTCGAGCAAGGTCGGGCCGCGTTCGCCCGCGCGCAGGCTGTTCTGGTTGTCGGCGATCCTGTGCCCGAAATTGTCGGTCAGATACGCGTCCGCATCGTCGTGCCCGGCGTCTGGCGCGATATCCTGGTGGAGCTCGCCGCCATTGCCGGCATGGTCTTCCACCGGGGTCTCGCCCTGCCCGGGCCGGTTTTGCGCGAGTGCGTTGTCGCTCGCCGGGCTCATGGTGCTCTTTGGCCGCTTCGACATGACATTTCCTCCCTGCAGGCGATCGGGGACGTCGTCCGCGGGCGAAGAGGGCCCTCGAACCAATTTCGTCGGCGATCGGTGATCGAGCCTCCTGAACGTCGGTGCCTCCGCGCGGGTTCCGGCGCGCCGGATGCGCGGATCGACGAGATCCGATGGCGCCCGCTCGGCATGAGCCCGTGCATCGCGCCTCCCGCCGATCCGTGCGCCGGCTGGGGCGGTTCGATGGGAGCTCGCCGATTTCAAGCGTGCTCCGGCAAGCCCGACGAAGTGGTTTCCCGGGTTTCGAACCGCTGCCCGCGCGAGGATGCTCGTGCATCGTCGCGATCGGCGGGGCTTGATGGTGTCAGGCGCGGCGGGCGCCCGAAACCGCCGCCTGCCGCCCTGTCATGCGATCAGCGTACCGATCCGCGGCGGACCAGGTTGACGATGCCCAGGAGCACCACCGCGCCGATGAACGATGCGATCAGCGACCGGGCGTCGAAACCCGAATTGTTGATCGACCCTCCGCTGACGACGAGGCCGGCAAGGAAGGCGCCGACGATGCCGACGACGATGTTGAGGAAAATGCCTTGCTGGGCATCGGTACGCATGACGATGCTGGCGAGCCAGCCGATCACGCCGCCGATGACAAGCCAGATGATCAGACTCATGATGATCCTCCCGTTCGTGCGAAAATTTGCTCGACAGCCATGATACGGACGGCCGGGACGATTTGTTCCGTCGCCCGGGGACGCCGGTTCAGGCGCGTCTGGCGAAGTCTTCACGCACGGGCCGGGGCCGGATGACGTTCCGGAAATGCGGAATGGATTGGCGTCCGGGGTGAGCGCCGGTTAAATGGCTTCATGGTCCATCCATCACTCAGGAACACGCTCAAGCTGGCATGCTCGACACCGGGCTGCGGTGGCCAGCAACCCTTCACATTCCGGGTCGCCCAGACCGTTCGCTGGCGCTGCTCGGTTTGCAACACGCTTCAGGAGAGCGGCAAGGCCGATGTCGCGGTCGCCCTGGAAGCCAGGGGATTCCAGCTTCCGGATGAACCGGAATAAGCGCGCGGGCGAGTCTTCTATCCGGCCTGCCGCGTGGCCGTCGCGGTCGTCCCGCCGCCGGCTTCCGGCTTTCCGTTGCGCAACCGGTCGATCGTGGTCTTGAAGCCCTTCTGCACCGCCCATCCGATCGCGAACGTCACCGCCAGGGGAACCGCGACGCGTGCCACACCCTGTACCGCATAGCCGATCGCGGCGCCCTTGAGGCCGCTGTCGCCGTCGCGGCGGTCGAGGGCGGCGCCCACCAGCGCGCCGATCCAGTTGCTCATGGAAATCTCCTTTCAGATCAGAGCGATCGTGGAGGCACAAGGTTCCATTGCCGATGATTGTTTCGCTCTCGCTCCGAAGGGCACCAATGGCGTCGAGCTTGGTTTGCGATTGGACAAGGCAAGGAGGCGCGCTTGGCGGATGGCGAACGGATCATAGCGATCGGTCTTCTGACGGCGGATGATCTGGGGCGGCTGGGGCCGGCGTTCCGGCGCGCATATGCCGTGGATGACGCCCCGTGTTTCGCGCAATTGCTTCGCGCGATCGACGAGGCGGACCGCGAATTGAAGCACGAGGATCCGGAACGGGCGAGCCGTCCCGATTAGCGGAGCCTGCAGGTTCGTACCCGTCCCTGTCACCCTCAATCGGCAGCGAGCCGTTCCAGCCCGTCAAGATCAGGCCATGGATGCGATCCATGACACCCGCGCGACAAGCATTGGTTCCCATGGAGCTGGAAGCAATTTGTCAACGCGGCCAAGCGTCCCCGGTGTCGCGTCCGGCCCGGCCATGATGAAGGCATTGTCCACCCGGGGCGATCCTGGGGCGGATCGCCGGAAAGGAAGACCCGGACGGCATGCCGTCCGGGTCGCCAGGAAAAGAACCCCCTGTTACAAGGACTCTTCGGGTCGCGCATTGCGCCTAACCGGGCTTGCCGTCGACATATTGTTAGAAAGCGACATTTTTCCGGGGACATGTCGGCGGTCGATCCGTGAACGGCCGGGGGCGAGCAGGGCGGCATTGAACCGGACCATCGCCCTTTCGTTGAGAGCGGATGGACCAGATGATATCGGGGACTCCGTCCCTTCCCGAAGGCGGCATGATGGTGACGGCGCTCGATGACGGCGCCCCGGGGCGGGACGCGCGATCGCCCTGGGCGATGCCGAGGGCGGCCTGGTGGCAGATTCTGAAGCGCGTGTGGTTCGAGACCGGCAAGGACAATGTCTCGCTCGTGTCCGCAGGTGTCGCTTTCTTCGCCTTTCTCTCCTTCGTGCCGCTGATCGGCGCGGCGGTCCTGATATACGGCATTGCCGCCGATCCCGCATCGATCGCCGGATATATGAGCGACCTGTTCTCGCTGATGCCGGCCGATGTCGCGAGCATCGTCGCCCGGCAGCTGCAGGACATGGTGGCGACCGCCTCCTCGACGAAGGGCTGGGCGCTGCTCTTCGCCATCATCACGTCCGTCTACGGCGCGATGCGGGCGTCCTCGGGCCTGATCATGGCGCTCAACATCGCCTATGAGGAACGCGAGACGCGCGGCTTTTTCCACCTGAACCTCGTCACGCTGGTCTTCACGATCGGCTTCATCGCCTCGGGCGTCGCGCTGATCTGTGTCTCGGCCCTGCTTGTGGCGATGGAGGCGCTGCTCGAAGGGCAACCGATCCTGCTGGTCTGGATCGCCCGCGCCGCCGTCTGGCTCCTGGCGGGCGCCGGCATGTCCTTCATGGTCGCGGTCACCTTTCGATACGCCCCCGACAGGGCGCGGGCCAAATGGGTCTGGATCACGCCGGGGTCCCTGCTGATGACCCTGGGCGGCCTGCTGCTGACCACGGGGTTCAGCGCCTATGTCGCCCATTTCGGCAGCTATAACGCGACATATGGCGCGCTGGGGGCCGTGGTGGTTTTCCTGCTCTGGCTGTATCTGCTTGCTTATCTGCTGTGCGTGGGCGCCGAGCTGAACGCCGAACTGGAGAAGCAGACCGCGATCGACACCACCATAGGGCCGGACCGGTCCGCCGGCAGCCGCGGTGCGAGGGTTTCCGACCTGGTCGCCGTGGCGCCCTGATACCCCGGGGCCGCCGATGATGCCCGTTGCGTGGCCGCGCAGATCATGACGGCTTGCGCACGGCGGTGGCTTGGCCGGATCCCCGCCGCTGTCCTGGCGTCGGCGGCGATATCGTCCAAAACGGATCTGATTGACCGGCTCGGTGCCGCTCCCTGGCATGAGGGAAGCCGTCTTCCGCTCGTTGAACGGGCAAAAGGGGGCCGTCGGTTCTCTGCCGGGTGGTCGGCGCGCATGTCCAGGTCCTTGAGGCTAAAGGCGCCGGCCCGTTCCTCAAGCGCGATCCATCGCCCGGCGTCCCGGCGGCTGGCGGGGGCGATGCCGTGCCGCGACGAATGGTTTTATGGAAGGCTTGTCAAAACCGGCCTGCTGACCGAGAAGCGCGGCCACCATGATATGCGAGACGATGCGTGATCCCCCGGCGCGGCGGGCGCCGTGGGCGGATGCCGGCCGATGACGCCGGAACTGCGCCACGAAACCGTAGCCGTCCTGCGTCTCACCACATCGCAGCAAACTGCGCTCGCGCGTTTCCGTCCGGGTGAATGGCGCGGCGTTCATCCCGACATCAATCCGCGCACCGCCGCCGCCTTGCTGTCGGCAGGTCTGGTGGAGAGCGAGGTCAGCGCGGGGCGACGGCGCTACCGGCTGACGCTCGACGGTGAGCGGGCGAGGGCGATGAGCGGGCGTATCGTCCCATAAGGGGCGACGTTGCTGTCGGACGCTGCACCCGGGGACCGGGCACGCCCATGCGGATGAGGAACCGGGGGATCCGGTTCGGTTCAAGGGATTTGACAGCGACCCTGCCGCAGGAAATTCCGAGCCGCGATCGCGCCAATCGCATGGAAGCGATCGGCGGCTGGCGCGTTGTGTCCCGGCAACGGCCTTTTCCCTGGCCGTCCGCACTTGCATGGATGGAGATGACATGTCGGCAACGCACCATCGCGACCTCAGGACGGGGCGCCCGATCTGGATGGAGCGGCGGCGACCCGCTCTCGATGTGCGTCCCTTCACACGCTCCATCACGTGCGACGTTGCCGTTGTCGGCGCGGGCATTTCGGGCGCTCTCATCGCCGAGATGCTGAGCGAGGCGGGACTTGACGTCGTCATCGTCGATCGCCGCGGCCCTGCGGTCGGCTCGACGGCGGCCTCCACCGCGCTGCTGCAATATGAACTCGACATGCCGCTCTCGCACATGACGGCCCGGATCGGGCGCGAGCGCGCGACGCGCATCTGGCGACGCTCGCGCCTCGCGGTGGATGCGCTTCGCTCGCGCAGCCAGCGCCTCGGACTGAAGGTCGATGCGGCGACCAGGCCTTCGCTTTATCTCGACGGCAATATCCTCGGTCCCGATGCGCTCGCAGCCGAAGCCGATGCGCGTCGCGACGCCGGCTTCGAGATCGAGCTGCTCGGCCCTGCGGACCTCGAGCGGCATTACGGTATTCGCGGGCGCCACGCGATTGTCGGCTTCGGCAATTATAGCGCCGATCCGCGCCGGATGGCCGTCGCCTATCTGCGGATCGCGCAGTCGCGGCGCGCGCGCCTCTACGCGCCTGCCGACGTGGTCGCTGTCGAGCCCTCGCGACATGGCGTCACGCTTGGCCTCGGCGGTGGCGGCGAGATCCGCGCGGGCAACGTCATTTTCGCGACGGGCTATGAGATGCTGAAAGGCGTGCCGCGCAAGGGCAACTCCATCATGTCGACCTGGGTGATCGCGACGCGGCCCCAGCCCGGGCGCATCTGGCCGGGCGCCGCGATGATCTGGGAGGCGTCGGATCCCTATCTCTACATCCGCACGACGCCGGACGGCGCGGTCATCTGCGGGGGCGAGGACGAGGATATCGCGGACCCGGACCAGCGCGACGCCAGGATCGCCGCCAAGACCGCTATCCTCGAGCGCAAGCTGCACGCACTGCTTCCTGCGATCGATCCGGCTCCGGCCTTCGCATGGGCCGGCAGTTTCGGAAACAACCCGCTCGGCATTCCGACCGTCGGCCGTGTTCCGCGCATGCCGAACTGCTTCGCCGCGATGGGCTATGGCGGCAACGGCATCACCTTCTCGATGATGGCGGCCCAGATATTGCGAAGCGAGATCTGCGGGGCAGGCGATGCGGACGCCGACCTGTTCGGGTTCAGTCGCGAATTCTAGATGCGGTGCGCGTGCGCGGCGCTGCCAAACTCTGCGGAGGAGCCAAGGTTGCATGGGGCTGCAAAAATAAACTGTCGGGGCTCGGGGCAACTTCCACCCCCCTTGATCGGTTTTCTCCTGCATCTGCAAAGGAGATGATCATGAGCGTCAAGGGACAGATCAAGGAAGCGGCCGGCTATGTGAAGGAGGAAGCCTTCGAGAATGGCGACAGCCCGGAATCGAAGCGCAAGGCGCAGGAAGGTCGCGATCTTCGCAACGAAGGCCGCATCGAGGACGGCAAGCCGCCC
>NZ_JAINVV010000017.1 GCF_019880585.1 Sphingomonas colocasiae | reverse complement strand
TCGAACTCGGCCGTGAAACCTGACTGCGCCGATGGTACTATCGCTTAAGCGCTGGAAGAGTAGGTCGCCGCCAGGCTTTGCAGCAGGCGCATCCGGATTTGTTACATCAGAACCCATTCATAATGTTTACTACGGTCTCTTACCGCCTCTGGCGCGGGATGGAGCAGCCCGGTAGCTCGTCAGGCTCATAACCTGAAGGTCGCAGGTTCAAATCCTGCTCCCGCAACCAAGGCCGTAGAACAAAGGGCCTCCCTTCGGGGAGGCCCTTTTTGCGTTGCGAGCATGCACAACGGCGATGCGTTCGCCTTTTCACCTCCATTGCATCGAACGGGCATTATTCCACCGGCGCTGGGCGGGTTCGGCGGCGAAAGCCCGTGCCGGCCTTGGGGCCGGCGCATGCCAAGCGATCAGCCCAGCACCGCCACGCTGCGCAGGATCAGGCGGACAAGATCGGCCTGGCGGCTGACCCCGGTCTTGTTGAGGATCGTTTTGCAATAGCTGCGCACCGTATTCTCGGTCAGGTCGAGTTTGTCCGCGGCTTCGGACAGGCTGAGTCCGCCGGCGAGCAGCGCGGCGAGATGGGCTTCGGATGGGGTCAGGTCGAAGATACGGCTGACCAGCCGCTCCAGCGGCTGCCCCGTTTCGAGGCCGGAGACATAAATCACGGCGGCGGGCTCGGCATCGTTCACATAGCGTGTCGGTGCCTCGATCGCGCGCACAAGCACGCCCAGCGGACGTTCTGCATCGACATCGGCGCGAAGCGCCTCGGTCGAGCTGTCGCCGTCGCGGCGGGCGGCGATCGCCTTCTGGACGAGCTTCTGGAGCATCCCGTTACTGGCTTTGCCCGTCAGCGAGAGGCGACCCTCGGCAAGGCGGATGTCGCGGCTGGCCTCGAGCAGCCTGCGCGCGGCGCCGTTGGTACGGATCACGCGTGACGTGCCGTCGAGAATGAAGGTGCAGATGGTCAGTCGGTCGAGCGCATCGATCATCGCCTGAAGCTCGGTCTCGTCGCGCCGCAAGCGCGAGAAGAGAGCGAGCGCTTGTTCGAGGTGCGGCCGCAGCGCGATCAGCACATCCTTGTCGTCCTGGGTGAAATCCTTCTCGTCGGGGCCGGCGGTGAGCCCGACATTGGCATCCCAGCCGCCGGGTTCGGAAACATACATGCCCAGTTCGTGGCCGATGCCATAGGGGCGCATGATCTCCTGATAGAAACGGTTCTCCGCCAACTCGGCCGGCGACATCACTTCGCTCAAGGTCAGGATCAGGCCCGGGCGCGTCAGTGCATTGCGGAGTGGGTCGAGATCGCCGAGCTCGGCATGACGCTCATTGATCCGGCGCGCTTCCGCCTCGCCGATGGCTTGCGGGCGCCCCCAGACAATGAGTGGCGGGGTGCCCTGACGGCTCAGTCGCAGTACCATGCCGGCATTGCTGCACTGCATTCGCCGTGCGAGGGCTTCCAGGAAACCCTGAAAAGGCGTCGGTTCGAGCGGTCCCTGGTAGATGAGCGTCACCAGCTCATCGACGGGTTGAAGTGGTGTACCGATTCGCATGTGCATCCTGCCCCGATACTCCGCTCGCAATCCTGGAGGTAGGCCGCCTTGTCGTCCCCGAAAAGGGGGAGCAGGTTCGCGGTCCTTGATGCTCGCTCATCGTGGAAACGCTCCGGTTCCCTCGCGGCCGCAGTCTTCGGGCCGTTGGCGCTCAACAGTCAATTCGCAAATGCTCTATGTCCTGGCCTGCTCGCTCCGCTAAGCTCGACGGCATGACGGACCATCCCGGCACAGCGGCTATCACCGATGCATGACGCACTTGTGAGGGTGACGCGTCACGGACGCGGGGCATTGCCGCGCCACAGGCATGCGACAGGCTATGTCGCGGTCGTGCTGGCCGGCGGTTATGTCGAGGCGGGGGACCGCGGACGCTGGCTGGCGGGGCCGGGAACGGTGATCGTCCATGGCGCGCATGAGGCGCATTGCGATGCCTTCCAGGCAGGGGAGACCATCGTGCTCAACCTGCCCGCCCTGCCGACGTTTGAACGGGGCGCGGGATTGATCGACGATCCGGACAGGGCGATGCGCCTGGCGGAGCGGGATCCTGCTGCCGCAACCGCCTTCGTCGCCGGACATCTCCGTCCGGGCGCGCGTCGCTTCGCCGATTGGCCGGATCTGCTCGCCGATGCGATGGGGGGTGATCCGGCGCTTTCCATCACTGATTGGGCCGATGCGATGGGGCTTTCGCCGGCTTCGGTCAGCCGAGGCTTCCATCGCGCCTTCGGCGTCAGCCCCAAAAGATTCCGGATGGAGGTGCGTGTGCGGCGTGCATTGCGTGCCATCACCAGGACGGACGAGCCGTTGGCGGAACTGGCTGCCGATCTCGGCTTTGCCGATCAGGCGCACATGACGCGCGCCTTGCGGAGCATCACCGGCACGACGCCTGCCGGCCTCAGGGCAAAGTCCGTTCAATCGAAGGCGCCGCATCCGCGTTAAGCGGGGCTGCATGAACCGTCGTCACTTCGTCGCCGTCGCCATGGCGCTTGCCGCAAGCCCCGTCATCCCTGCGTTCGCGGCTGCGCCGCCCCCGATGCGCACGCGCTGGAACGTGATCGAATCCGAGGGCTATGATGCGATCGCGTTTCTGGGCGCATTATCGGGCCAAGAACTTTATCGGCACTATTATGCCGAGGATGCGGACGTTTTCGCGGCCACCCTGCCGGCGGACATTCGCACCGACATTCCGCGCCTCGCGCAGCAGGCCGAAACGGAATCCTTCGGCCTGCTCTGGCCGGTGCTCGCCAATATCCTGAGTGGCGCGGGCATTACCTCGCTCCGGTCGGTGATCGATGCGCTGGCCGATCCCGAAGGGCGCGTCGCGCCCGCATTTCGTCGCAATCCGAGCCGGGAGGAGAGCGATTTCACCTGGCTGGCCAGGCATTCCCAGCGGCTGATCTCCGTCTTTCGAGCCATGCAGGCGGCGGATTTCGCCGGGTTCAGGCGCAAGCGGCTGGGTACCGCCTTCGCCGCGCGTATCGCCGAGGTGACGAACGGCCTCGCGCGCTACGATGTCGTCCAATGGCAGGAAAAGCTGACCGGGCGCAGCTTCGATCCGGTCATCAATGTCGTGCTGCTCGCCTTCTCCAAGCCGCATGGCGCCAAGATGCTCGACCAGACGTTTCTTCAGGCGGCCGATTACGACGTCGCCACGACCGTCCGGATCGCCGCGCACGAGATGCTCCACCCTCCTTTTCCGATGGATGGCGAAGCGGCGAAGGCGGCGCTGGCGGTGCTCGCCCGCGATCCGCTGATCCCGCGCATCGTTCGGGAGCATGACCCCAAATGGGGATACACGACGTTGGAAGGGATGCTCAACGAAGACATATGCGAGGCGCTCGACCAGTTGATCAGCGAGGCGCTCGGTGTCGCGCGCAATCCGGCGGATCGCTGGCGCAAGGCCGATGACGGCATCCATGTCCTCGCCGGCGGCCTTTACGGCCTGTTGCGCGAGGATCGCTGGGTCGAGACCGGCGGCAATCTCGAGCAATGGATCGCGGCCGCGGCGCGCTCCGGCCGGTTGGGGCCGAAGATGCTCCACGCCGCCGCGGCACGCGTCCTCGAACGCCCCGTCGACCGGCTCTGGCCCCTGCCGTCCGGCTGATCCATATCCTGATCGGGCCGGCGTTCAGAAGAGGCCGTGGCTGCCGCCGATCGCCCCGATCAGGGTCAGGACGGACAGCGCCAGCAGGATATGATGCATGCGCTGCATGCGCGCGAAATCCTTGTGCGGATGGGGAGAACGCGTCATCCTGCGGTGCAGGAACAGCGGCTCCACCACGAACAGCATCGCCGCGAAGACCAGCCAGATCGCGACCATCGCGTGCATCCACCAGAATTGTGCATCCGCGAACCTGGCCCACAGGCCGCCGCGCCAGCTCATCCACAATCCGCTGGTGCCGGCGAGCAGCACCCAGATCCGCGCCTGTGGCGCGAAGCGCGCCTCGATACGGTGAAAGGCCGCGAGCCGCTCGTGCTCCGGGTAGCCGGCGCGAACCGCCGGCATCACCACCAGCGTGACGAAGCCGACGCCGCCGATCCAGAACAGGATGGCGGTGGCATGAACGATCCGCGCCAGCGTGAAATCGTCCATGCCGCTGTCCTTCAGGCTGCGAGAAGTTCGTCGGCGGGGCCGAAGAATTCGTAGTGGATCCTGCCCGCAGCTACTCCGGCAAGCGACAGCGCGGAGACCGCCGCACGCAGGAAGGGCCGGGGACCGCAAATGAAATAATCGGCTTCGCCGGCGGGCGTGTTCGCGATCAGCCACGCCTCGGTGATGAGCCCCGCATGGTCATAGTCGCGCCCCTCCACCTCGCCGTCGAGCGGGGTCTGGTGGAAGTCGGTGACGCGGACCACCTTGCCCTGCATGGCGAGCGCGCGGACATGATCGCGCATCGCATGCGTCTCGCGGTCATGCGTGCCATGGATATAATGGACCGGCATCTGGCTGTCGCTCGCCACCAGGGCTTCGAGCATCGCCACCATCGGGGTCAGGCCGACGCCGCCGGAAAGCAGCACCACCGGGCGGTCTGGCCGGTCGGGCAGGAAGAATTCGCCCGCGGGCGCCGCCAGTTTCAATACCGTGCCGGGGAATGCATGATCGTGCAGCCAGCCCGAAGCCAGACCCTGCGGCTCGCGCTTCACCGAGAGGCGATAGGTCTCGCCGTTCGGCGCGGCGGAGATCGAATAGTTGCGCTTGACCGGCGGGTGCCCCGGAATCTCCAGCCAGAAGGTCAGATATTGTCCCGGCCTGTGGCGCATGACCGGGCCGCCATCGGCGGGGCGCAGGATGAAGGATCTGATGACGCTGCTTTCACGCACCACCGCCTCGACGCGAAAGTCGCGCCAGCCGTTCCAGCCGCCCGTCATCTCCGCCTGTTCGGCATAGACGCGCCTTTCGCGGGCGATCAATATATTGGCGAGGAACCAATAGGCTTCGCCCCAGGCCGCCAGGATCTCGTCGGTCGCGGCATCGCCCAGCACAGCCTCGATCGCGCCGAGCAGCGCCTGTGCGACATGGGGATAATGTTCGGGCAGGATCTGCAGGCCGACATGCTTCTGCGCGATCCGTTCGACCGCGGGGGCCAGCGCGCCGAGATTGTCGATATTGGCGGCATAGGCGAGGATCGCCCCGGTCAATGCGCGGGGCTGCGATCCGCCATCGCCATGATGCGACTGGTTGAACAGATCGCGGATCTCCGGATTCCGGAACATGCGCGCATACATTTCGTGAACGATGTCCAGGCCGTGGGCTTCGAGCGCCGGGACGGTGGCTTTGACGAGCGCGATGCTTCGGTCGCTGAGGGGTTGCGACATCAATGACTCCTGCGGGTTTTTCGGAATGAACTGGGAGAGGGCCGCTGCGCGAACGGCGCCGGCCGGCCGGGATCCGCCCGGCCGGGCCCGGTCCCGTCAGGCGGCCATCCGGATATCGGCCGCATGCTCGGGATAGGGGGCCGGTTTTGTGGCGGGCGCTCTTCCCGCCAGTTCGTCGGCAAAGCCGTGATTGACGTCGCGGTGATGCGCCTCATCGGCACGGACGACCAGCACCACGTCACGCAGGGTCGCATTGTCGGCAAGCTTCCAGTAATGCCTGGCGATCGCCGGTGCGGGGCGGTTGGGGCTGCGGCCTTCGTCGATCTCCTGCAGATAGAGCGTATAGCTGATCACCGCTTCCTCCTCGAAATAGCCGACGACGCGGTGCGCGGTTTTTCCGCTCACCAGATAAAGCGTGAAAAAGGCGAGGTAGAAGATCCACTGCACGCCCAGGATCACGAGCCGCTCGAACAGTGTCGGCTTCGCCACCTCGATGAAGGTCATCAGGTGCATCCGCTCATTCTCCGCTTCTTCCATCAGCGTGCGGATCCAGCCCCGGTCGTCCTCCATCCGGCGCAGGCATTTGAGATGGTTCAGCGTCGCCCCGACCATGCCGGGGACCGCCGCTACCGTTTCCAGCACGATGGCGCGGTGGCCATAGCGTTTGGCGAAGAAGGTATCGGCGCAGAAGCGCAGGACCTTGGTGAAGCCGAGCGCGATGCGATCGGAAAGATCGGCCGGCTGGTGATGGACGCTGAGATCCACGAACGGGGCGTCGGACATGGGGATATGCTCCTTCCAGAGTGCCTGTCGAGCCGCGATCGATCACGACTCGAAATCATGCATCTAATCCGCATGTATAATGACCGATTGAAACATGCAACAAAAATACATATTAAGAGTGAGGACCGGATGAAGGACCCGCCATGCGTCTGACGCGCTACACCGATTATGCGATGCGGGTGCTGCTCTACCTGGGCAGCCAGCCCGACGACCGGCTATGCTCGATCGGTGATATCTCGCGCGGCTACGGCATTTCGCAGAACCACCTGATGAAGGTCGTCAACGATCTGGTGAACGCCGGCTATGTGGAAAGCGTGCGCGGGCGCTTCGGCGGCATCCGCCTTGCCCGCGCGGCGGAAACGATCAACATCGGGCAGGTGATACGCCATACCGAGGACAGTTTCGAACTCGTCGATTGCGGGAGCTGTGTGATCGCCCCGGCCTGCGGGCTGACGGGGGTGCTGCACGAGGCGATGGCCGCGTTCCTGGCGGTATTCGATCGCTACTCGCTCGCCGATCTGCAGATCAACAGCACGGGCCTGCGGGCGTTGCTGCTTGCCGATACGCGATGAGGCTGGCGGGCGTCATCCCGACGACCCCATAGCGCACCGATCACGCCGGCCTTTGCTGATAGAGCCGGTCCAGACAATGTCCGGGGAGGACCCATGAGCTCAAATGCCGACGCTTTCGATCGCTGGATCCGCGGATCCTTTGTCGAGATGAATACCGAGCTCGAGGAGCTCTATTTCGCGCAGGACGACCGTTCGAACGTGATCGGCATCGGCGATCCGATCAAGGCGCGGTTGCGTGACGAGGGGCACGAACATGTGGCCGCGCTGCTGTCGGAAGGGAATACCGGCGACGGATTTTCCAGCGCTTTCGGTGTTCTCGGCAATGTCGGACTCTATCTGGGCGCGCTGCGGCGACACGAACTGACCAATCCGGAGCGTGAGGAGCGTTCACCTTTCCCCGAAGCCTCGTCGCTTGCGCTGCATGTCGGCGCCTCGATCGGGATGGCGCCGCGTTACGCCACCGCGCACCTCGCGACGCATAATCTGGCGATTCGCGGCGTACGGAAGAGTTTCACGTCGCTGAAGGACGAATTTCTGTTCATCGACGAGAATACGCGCGGCATATTGGGCCTGCAGCGCGCGGCCGATGCGCTCGGCCGGGTGGTGCATCTGGGCGTATCGAGCCCGATCGCGGAACAATTGTTCCGTGACGCGCGTGCCGCGCTCGACGATGTCGTCGCCTTCAATGCCGGCCTGGCCGAGGCGCTCGATATCGAGCGTTTCTTCTATTGCGTACGGCCCTATTACAAACCCTATCGGGTCGGCCGGCAGGAATATCGCGGCGCGAATGCCGGCGACTTCTCCGGTATCAACGAAATCGATCTGCTGCTCGGCCTGACCCGCGCCAACGACCCTTATTATGCGCAACTGCTGGTCGACAAGATGCCGTTCATGCTGCCCTCCGAACAGGCGAGGCTGCGCGAATGCATGAGCCAGCGCAGCCTGCTCGACGAGCTGCTGCTGCTCGTCGATGATTGCGCGGATGCGCCCTGGTTCCGCGTCAACACCCGGGCCTTTCTCGAGGCCTGCGACGCCTTTGGTGAAACCGCGCGCCAGCACCATGATCTGCTGGTGGAGAAATTCATCGCTGGGCCCGCGAACAGCCTTGACGAACGGCAATTGCAAGGCATCACCTCTAGCGGACCGCCTTTGGAGGTGCTGCTGCGTTCGCTCAAGATCCTGCGCGATTATCGCTGTGCCGAACCCGATCCGGCGGGCCGGTCGCGCCACGCCGACATTGCCCGCCTGCGCGCGGCGGTCGGCTGACGGCAGCCGCAGGCCTGCGAAGCGAAAATCGCGGTAAACCAAGACCTGGAGCATATGATCCGCTTCCGGCGGATCACAGCATGTTCCAGATTTGACGAGCGTCCGTCGGGACCGGTTGCCGCAGCGACGGGGCGTCACGCCGTCGCCGTCTTCCAGTCGCGCCTGATCTTCTTGGCGAGGCTCCATTTATGGACCTCGGTCGGCCCGTCATAGATGCGAAAGGCGCGGATCTCGCGAAAGGCCTGTTCGACGATCGTATCCTGGCTGACGCCGTTGCCGCCCATCACCTGGACGCAGCGATCGACGATGCGGAACAGCGCGTCCGAGACCGCGACCTTCGCCATCGAGCTTTCGGCGGTGCCGAGCGAACCGGTGTCGAGAATGCCCGCGCACCAGTCGATCATCAGCTCGGCCTGCTTCAGATCGATCAGATTTTCGGCCAGCATGAAGCCGACGCCCTCATGATCGATCAGCGGCTTGCCGAAGGCCATGCGGCGATTGGCATAGTCCACTGCGATCTCGTGCGCGCGCGTCGCCAGTCCGGTCCAGCGCATGCAGTGCGAAAGCCGGGCGGGGCTCAGCCGGATCTGCGCATATTGAAAACCTTCGCCGCTTGCCCCCAGCATCTGGTCCGCCGGCACGCGCAGGTCGACGATATCGATCAGCGCGTGTCCGCCGGGCATCGAACTGTCGATCGTATCGATCACGCGCACCGTGCGGATCGCGGGATCGGGCAGATCGACCAGGAACATGCAGGCCCCGTCATCGGAACGCGCCATGACGATGCCCACCCTGGCACCTTCGGCGCCGGTGATGAATTTCTTGCGGCCGTTGATCACCCAGTGATTGCCGTCGAGCCGGCAGGTGGTTTGCATCATCGAGGGATCGGAACCCGCGCCGCCCTCTTCCGCCGGCTCGGTCATGAAAAAGGCCGATCGTGCCTCGCCCTTCACCAGTGGATCGAGGAAGCGCGCCTTCTGCTCGGCGGTGCCGACCTTACCGAGCAGATACATATTGCCTTCGTCGGGCGCCTGGGTGTTGCAGGCGAGCGGTCCCAATGGGGACAGGCCGGTCTTTTGCAGCACGATCGCGGTTTCGCGCTGTGTCAGATGTGAACCATCGGCCAGGATATGCGGCGTGAGCACGCCCGCCGCGCGTGCCTTTTCGCGCATATCCGCGACCAGGGTGTCGCTCGGCCCGTGGCGGTCGCGGCGGTCGTCGCCTTCATAGGGCACGATCACGTCGCGAATGAACGTCTCGATTTTCGCGGCGATCTCTTCAGCGCGTCTGGTCACGAGGATCCTGCCTTACCTGGAATCAGCCGGCCGGAGCCGGGCGCCGCATCGGCGCTCCCGTGAGATGCCGTCTGACTTCGTCGGCGGCAAGGCCCTGAAGGCGTTCGATCGCGCTTATCGAATACCAGGCGGCATGCGGGGTGAGGATGAGGTTGGGGCAGGTGCGCAGCGGTGAATCGAGCGGCAGCGGCTCGGTTTCGAACACGTCGAGCGCGGCGCCGCGCAGCAGCCCCGACTCCAGTGCGCCGGCGAGCGCGTCGGGATCGACAAGGCCGCCGCGCGCGGTGTTGACCAGCGCGGCGCGGCCCGGCCTGGCGGCCAGCCGTTCGGCATTCACCACATGGCGGGTTTCGGGCGTGAGCGGGCAATGGAGCGTGATCGCGTCGGCGCGGGCGAACAGCGTGTCGAGGTCGACGGCCTCCGCGCCGAGTTCCGCCAGCACCGCTTGATCGGCATAGGGATCGGCGACGATGCTCCGGAAGCCGAAGGGCTTCAGCCGCGCCAGCACGCCCTGGCCGATCCGGCCGAAGCCGATGAAGCCGATCATGGTGTCGGCGAAGCTTTGCAGCGCGCCGGAAACGCCGACCGCGTCCCATTTGCCGTCGCGCACCGATCGATCGAGCGGCAACAGGCATCGGAGCGTCGCGAGGATGAGCGATGCGGTATGGTCCGCCACCTCGCCCGTCGCATAATCGGGCACATAGGCGACCTTCACACCCCGCGCCTGCGCCGCCGCCAGATCGATATTGTCGAGCCCGATGCCGTAGCGGACGATCAGCGAACCCGGTGCCAGTTTCGCGATCGCCTGCGCCGTCACCTGCGCGAACTGGACGATCAATATGTCGGTGCCGTCCGCCGCCGCCGTCACGTCATCGGCGCTGGCGCATTTCGCCTCCACGAACTCGGCGCCGAATTCCTCGGCGACCGCGCGTTCCTGCGCCAGCGCCGGGAAGGTGGCATCGGTTACGGTGATCTTCATGGTCGTTCCTCACGAATATGCGGTGGCACCTGCCAGGGCAGCGCGCCTTTGATTTGAACAGCCGGCGGGCGCTGGTGCCCGAGGCGCGATTTCAGTCGATCAGGCGCACCGTCTGCCGCTGTACGCCGAGCCCCTGGATCCCCAGCGAGACGCGATCGGCGGGTTTCAGATAGACCGGCGGGCGCTGCCCCATGCCCACGCCGGGCGGCGTGCCCGTCGCGATGATGTCGCCCGGCTCGAGCGTCATGAAGCGGCTGATATAGGAAACCAGGAAGGCGACGCCGAACACCATCGTCCGTGTGGAGCCATCCTGCATCCGCTTGCCGTTGACCTCCAGATACATGGCAAGATCCTGCGGATCGCCGACCTCGTCGCGCGTGACGAGCCAAGGCCCGACCGGGCAGAAGCTGTCCAGGCTCTTGCCCTTCAGCCATTGTCCCGTGCCTTCGAGCTGGAAGGCGCGTTCGGATACGTCGTGAACGACCGCATAGCCCGCGACATGGTCGAGCGCGTCCGCCTCGCTCACGCGCGTCGTCCGCTTGCCGATGACGACGCCGAGTTCGACTTCCCAGTCGACCTTGTCGGCGCCGGGCGGGATGCGGATATCGTCATTGGGGCCGCAGACCGATGTGTTCGCCTTCATGAAGAGAACCGGCTCTGAGGGAACCGGCATGTTGGTTTCGGCCGCATGATCCGAATAGTTGAGCCCCGCGCAGACGACCTTGCCGACGCGCGCGACCGGGCAACCGAGCCGTTCGCCGTCCGGCACGGCGGGCAGATCGGTGGCGCGCGCGGTGGCGAGCCTATCGAGCACGCGTTCGAAATCGGTCTCATCGCCGACGATCGACGAAGCGTCGCGGACGATGTCCGCATCGTCCACCAGTCCATAGCGTTCCGATCCCGCGAGACCGAACCTGACAATACGCATAGCTACCCCTTTGATGATGTCGCCGACGATCGGCTCAATATGTCGCGCGGCCGCCCGAAAGATCGAACACCGCCGCCGTGGTGAAGGAATTCTCCTCGGTCGCCAGCCAGCAGATCATCGACGTCGCTTCAGCGATCTCGAGCATGCGCCCGCGCGGAATCTTCGAGAGGATATATTCGATATGCTGCGGCGACTGCGTCATCGAAAGCGACGTCTTGGCAAAGGCGGGGGTGACCGCGTTCACCGAGATGTCGTGCGTCGCCAGTTCCTTGCCGAGTGATTTGGTGAGCGCCAGCAGGCCGGCCTTTGCCGAACTATAGGCCACCGCGTTCGGATTGCCTTCCTTGCCGGCGATCGAGCTGACATTGACGATCCGGCCATAACCCTTCTCGATCATGTGCGGCACGATCGCGCGGCAGCAATAGAATGCGCCGGTGAGGCCGACATTGACGACATCGCGAAAGGCCTGGGGCGGATAATCCCAGGTCGGCACGTTCGGCCCGACCAGCGCGGCGTTGTTGATCAGGATGTCGATCCGGCCGAAATGATCGATCGCCGCGCGTGTGGCGGCTTCGACGGCGGCGAGATCGCTCACATCCACGCGTTGGCGCAGCGCTGCCGCGTCGGGGCCGATCCGTTCACCCGCGCTTTCCAGCACATCGCCGTCCCAGTCCCACAGCGCCACCGCGCCGCCGCCCGCGAGGATGCGTTCCGCGACGCCGAAGCCGATGCCCTGCGCGCCGCCCGTGATGACGGCGACCCGGCCCGCGAAATCATAGTGGTTCGAAGCCGCGCGGCCGGCGGCATCCGGGTCCGGGGAGGTCTGGGTCAACATCGTCTCACATTCTATTAATTCGCCATTGTTGTTGGCAATAAGTATGATTACATGCTCTGTGTCAAGCGCGTAATTGAAGACTTAAGGGTGGATCTGCGACATGAAAATGGCGGCATCGGCGTCCGACTATCGCGATCTGGCGCGGCGCAGGCTGCCGCGCTTCCTGTTCGAATATGTCGATGGCGGATCTTATGACGAGGTCACGATGCATCGGAATCGCGCGGATCTTCAACGGGTTGCGCTGCGGCAGCGAGTCCTGCGCGACGTGTCCGACGTCGATCTCGGCGTCGAGATCTTCGGCCGGCGCCAGGCGATGCCCGTCGCGCTCGGCCCGATCGGGCTGGCCGGGCTGCTCGCCCGGCGCGGCGAGCGGCAGGCGGTGGCGGTCGCGGAGGATGTGGGCATCCCCTTCTGCCTCTCCACGGTTTCCGCCTGCTCGCTGGGGGAGGTCGCGGAGGCGGCGCGCGCGCCATTCTGGTTCCAGCTGTACATGATGCGCGATCGCGGCTTCGTGCAGGCGTTGCTGGCGGAGGCGCGCGATCGTGGCTGTTCGGCGCTGGTCTTCACGGTCGATATGCCACTGCCGGGGTCTCGCTATCGCGACTATCGTTCGGGGCTGGCGGGGGTGCCGGGCCTGCGCGGCGCGGCGCGGCGCTTCGGCCAGGCGCTGCTCCGGCCGGACTGGGCTGTCGATGTCGGGCTGATGGGACGGCCGCACAGTCTGGGCAATGTCGCGCCGCTGCTGGACCGCAAGAGCGGTCTCGACGATTTCATGGGCTGGATGCGGAGCAATTTCGATCCTGGCATAACGTGGCGCGATCTCGACCATATCCGCTCCGTCTGGTCCGGCCCGCTTGTCATCAAGGGCATTTTGGATGTGGAGGACGCCCGCGCCGCCGCCGCGCTCGGCGCCGACGGGATCGTGGTCTCCAATCATGGCGGCCGTCAGCTCGATGGCGTTCCGTCGGCGGCGGAAGCGCTTCCCGCGATCGCCGAGGCGGTCGGGGGGAAATTGCGGATTTTCGCCGATGGGGGTGTTCGTTCCGGGCTGGACGTTGCTCGCATGCTGTGCCTTGGCGCCGATTGCGTGCTGCTCGGCCGGGCCTGGGCCTATGCGCTCGGCGCCGGTGGCGGGCCCGCCGTGCGGCACATGCTGTCGCTGTTCGAAGCCGAACTGCGCGTCGCGCTCAGCCTGACCGGCGTCACCCGGGTCATCGAGCTGGATCGCGGCGCGCTGGCGGCATGACCATGTCGGCGGGCGGGCTGCATGGACGTTTGTGGACGCGCATATTAGTGTGCCGCGAAACCGTCGATTCATATGTCAACATGCGAGCGAAGAGCCAATGAAAGCCGTCGAGGGCAAAGGACTGCACGGTCGGGTGATCCAGGACCTCGGCGCCGCGATCGTGTCCGGCGAGTTCGCGCCCGGATCGACGCTGCCGGGGCAGGAGGAATGCTGCGCCCGGCTCGGCGTCAGCCGCACGGTGCTTCGGGAAGCGCTGCGGGTGCTGGCGGCCAAGGGGCTGGTCGATGCCAGGCCAAAGGCCGGCACCTTCGTGCTGCCGCGTGAAAACTGGAACTTCCTCGATCCCGACATCCTGGAATGGCGGCTGCGCTCCGACGATCGCGATGCCGTGCTCGATCAGCTGTACGAGCTCAGGCACATGGTCGAGCCGACCGCCGCCTATCTCGCGGCGTCGCGCGCGAAACTGCACGATTTCCGCAAGATGGGCGAGGCGTTCGACGCCATGGCCGCCGCCGGGCGCAGCCATGACAGCATCGAATCCGATCTGGCCTTTCACCGCGCGATCATCGAAGCGTGCGGCAACGACATGTTCGCCTCGCTCGGCCGGGTGGTGGAATCGGCGCTGATCATCAGCTTCCGGATCGGAGCCGACAATCCCGATGGCGTCGAGCATTCGCTGGCGATGCACAAGGCCATCCTCGACGCGATCGTCGACCGCAACGCGACGGAAGCCCGCAACGCGATGCGCAAGCTGATCGACTATTCGAAAGGCACGGTCGCGCGCGTTACCGGGGAGAAGCCCACCGCGCCGCGCCGCCAATCGAAGTCCTGATCGGTACTCAGCACGCCGTCCGGGCTGAGCTTGTCGGGACGAAGTCGGCCGTAGGCCAACCCCTGTTCTTCCTAAACCACGGCATGCTCAGCGCTTGGCGCCATCGCATGTCGTGCGCGCAGCTTCCTGGCGACCACCATCAGCGCGGTGAGCGCGATCGGCGCCCACACGATCATCACGAACACCAGTGACAGGCCGATCTTCGCCTTGTCCTGAAGCACGGCTTCGGTGAACCAGCTCACCATGGTCGGCCCGATGAACAGCCCCATCACCGACAGGAAGGTGACGTAGACCGCGCCGATACTGGCACGGAACGAAGCCGGCGTGCCGAGTTGCAGCGCCGCCGGCGCATATCCCGCATAGGTATAGGTCGCGCCCCAGAAGATGATCGAGGCGAGCAGGAATGCTGTCGGGCTATGCGAGAGGATGCCGGCGATCATCGCCGGGATCGAAAGGCACAGGGCGATCGCGGGCACCTTCGCATGCGCGTCCACCATGCCGCGATTGTACAGCCGCTCGACCAGCCAGCCCATGCCGAGCAGGCCGATCACCCCGGCGATCCCCTGCGTCGTGCCATAGGCGAGGCCAACCGTCTCGATCGGCCAGCCATAGGTGCGGCCCATATAGGCCGGCGTCCACACGTGGAACGCCGTCACGATGACGTTCACCGATCCGAATGCGAAGGGGTAGCCGAGATAGAATAGGGGATCGGTCCGGATCAGTGCCCAAAGGCCCGACGAAGGCTGTGCTCCGTCTTGCGGACGCGTCGATGCCGCACGCACATTTTCGCGCAGCAGCAGGGCCAGGGGCGCGGCCAGGATGGTCAGCCCGCCGACCAGCAGGAAGGTCAGCTGCCAGGGATGGAACCGGCCGAGCAGCGGGATGGTGACGCTGCCCGACGCCGATAGCGCGTGGACCACCCATCCACCGCCGACGATCGCCAGCCCGCCGCCCGCGAAGGCACCCACCGTGTAGAAGGAATAGGCGGTCGCCAGCCTTTTGCGCGGCACCTGTTCGGCGATCAGCGAATAGGCGGCGGGCGACAGCCCCGCCTCGCCCGCGCCCAGGCCGAGGCGGCTGGCGAAGAACAGCGCGAAGCTGCTCGCCATGCCCGAAATGGCGGTCGACAATCCCCAGAAGGACACCACCGCCATGCACAGCCAGCGCTTGGAATAACGGTCCATCAACCGGCCGAGGGGAATGCCCGCCGCCGCGTAGAAGATGCCGAAGGCCGGGCCGAGCAACAGGCCCATCTGCATGTCGGTGAATTTCAGGTCGTGCTGGATCGGCTCGACCATCAGCGAAATCAGCGCGCGATCGACGAACGACAGGAAATAGAAAAGCATCAGGATGGCGACGAGGGCCCAGCCCGAAAACAGACCCCTCGTTTGCGGTGCAGGCGGGCTCATATCATCCATTCGTCGCCTGCCTTCCCGCTGCCGCCATCCATTGCCGTTCGCGAAGGCCTATCAGAGCTTCAGCGAAACCGTCATGTAAAAGGCCCGGGGCTGATTGGGCAGGACCGAGAAGAGCTGGTTCGGATCGGCCGCCACCTGCTGCGGTGTCAGCGTCTGCCGGTCGAGTGCCGTCAGCAGGCTGCCGCTCTTCGCCCAGCCCATGATGCCGACGGTGTTGAACACGTTGGTCACATTGGCCTGCAGGCTGAAATTGTCGGTCACGTCCCAGGCGAGGCCGGCGTCGACGGTGCTGAAGCCGGGCAGGTACCAGGCGTCGCGACGATTGGCGGCGCGCTTGCCGAGATAGGAATAGGTCGCGAACAGCGAGAGCGTCTCGACCGGGCGATATGTCGCCGTCGCGCGCGCGATGATCTTCGGGTTGTTGTCCGCCGTGCCCTTGGGCACCGTGCTGACGATATCGTCGGTCCCGTCGCCCTTCGGCCCCTGCGTATAGGTGCTGAACCCGCTCGACTTGGGATTTTGCAGCGTCAGGTCCGCATGCAGGTTCAACTGGCGCGTGATGTCGAAATCGCCCGAAATCTCGATGCCGTAGGTCTCGACCTGGCCGAACACCGGCGGCGGCGAATAGTTGACGCCGGCATTGGGCGTCCCCGCCTTGTAGGTGAAGGTCTGGTTGTCGGCGATGTCCGAATTCTTGCTCCAGAACGGGAAGGCCTGGATGAAGATGCCGTCGGTGCGATATTTCAGCCCCATCTCGATCTGCTGGATCTTCTCCGCCGACGGGAAGATCGTCTGGATCGCGGCAGCGGTGGTGATGCCGGAAAGGATGCCGAAATCGGGCGCCTTTTGGCCGCTGGTGTAGCGGACATAGGCCTGGAAACTGTCGCTGAACTTGTAGGCGACCGATCCGGAATAGGCGAAATAATCATATTTGCGCGTGAACGGCATCCGCGCGCCGCGGCCCGTGGTGGCGTTGTCGTACAAGGTCAGCGGATTGCCGTCGCGCCCGCCCGTGGTCAGCTTGTTGCCGGTAAAGGCCACCGGCAGATAGAAATAGGAATCATAGTTCAGATTCTCGTAGCGGACACCGGCATCGATGGTCAGCCGGTCGGTCACTTCCCAGGTATCGCCGCCATAGATCGAGATGTCGGTCACCTCGGTGCCGTTCTGGCGGATGGCCAGGCCCTGGCCGATGCCGGCCCAGCCGGAGCTGTCGGTCACCTGATAGATGGTGCCGTCGGGCCGCGTCAGCGTCGTGCTGAGCATCACCGGGCGCGGGGTGAGCGTCATCACGCCGCCGCCGGCGCCGGAGAACAGCACGTCGAGGTTCGACTTGTTGAAATAGGCGCCGATCGCGAGATGGTGCCGGCCGAAATCGCCGGTCACGGTCAACTGGTCCTGGAAGCTGCGCGAGCGCATGTCGGGCTGATAGGCGAGACCGGCCATCACGCCGCCGGTCAGGATATTCTGGCTGGGCAGGTTGTTGGTGACGATCGTCCGCGTGCCGCCGACCTGCGAGACCACGGCGGCGACCGTTCCGTCGGGCAGCCGATATGTATAGGTGCCGTCGATGCCGCTCGTGCTCTGGATCGTGCGGATGCCGCCATCGGCATCGGTCAGCGGCGTGGCGAAGTTGACCGCGACGGTGTTCCAGTGCGCCTTGTTGCGCGAGAAGCGGAACTTGTTCTGGATGGTGATGTTGTCGCTCAGCTCGTGGCGCCAATCCACGTCGAAGGCGACGGCCTTTTCGTTCACCAGATTCGATCCGTCCCAGGTCCGCTGCTTGCCCGTCGCGAAATCGGGATAGGCGTGCGGAGAGGGCGGCGGCAGCACCGACGACAAATTAGTATAGGGCGCCAGGATCTTCGGATCCTTGAAGTCGCGCGCCGGCAATGTTTCGAACCAGCCATTGCGGTCGTTGAGATATTTGCCGCGAATGGTCAGCGAGCCGCCGTCATAGTCCCACAACAGGCTGCCGCGGATCTGCCCGCCCTTGTTGAGCTTGTAGCCCGGATAACGCGCGCCGTCGCTTTCGCGGTAGAAGCCGGCGAGCGTGTAATAGAGGTCGCTTTCGCCGATCCGGCCGCCCGTATAGGCGTCGAGCCGGTAAAGCGGCGATTTGCCGTCGCCTTCGAGGCCGAGCTTGAGCTGGAACTGGGTGCCCGGCGCCGACTTTCCGGTCTTGGAGATATAGTTGAAGATGCCGCCCGGCGCGTTGGCGCCGGTGACGACCGCGGTGCCGCCGCGCAGCGCCTCGACACGGCTCGTCATGATATCCAGGCGGCTGAAATAGTCCGGGCCGAAATTGGTCGTCGTCATCGGCTCGACGGGAAGGCCGTCTTCCTGCAGCGACACGTAGAAATAGCCGCCCGCGGCCTCCAGCGACCGCGCGGACACGCCGCGCGAAAAGACGATATTGCGGATCTCGCCCAGCGAGGAATTGACGAAGACGCCGGGCACGCTCTTGAGCGCATCGGCCGAACTGATTGGCGCCTGGCGCTTGAGGATCTCTTCGGTGACCGCCGTGACCGAGATGGGCGCACGTTCGATCGACGTCGCGTTGAACACGCCGGTGACGATGATGTCCTGATTTTCCTGCGTATCCTGGGCAGTGTCGGCGGAGCCGCTCTGCGGCGTCGGGGCCTGCGCATGGGCGCTCGACACGCCGGCCAGCGACGTCATGGCGATAGCGGACACGGTAACGAACAATGCTTTGCGCGACATGCTTTCCTCCTCCCCCGAACGACCGACTCTTCCGGCCGATTTGTCTTTGTCTAAAGACTGCGTAGCTCGTGCTGTGCGGAGCGATTATGCCATATTGTTTCGCTTCACATAAAACATTTAATATGCCCAATGGATTTTTCCGTCAACCCGCCGATCGCGAGCCGCGTAATCGGGCGGCGTTGAAAGCTGTCAGCGGCTGGCGTCGCTTGTCGTGCTCGCGGCGCCGGCGGGCGATTCGGCTTTTCCCAAAGGCACCGCATCGCCGCTTTCGAACCATTGCAGGGCCTTGCCCCACATCCAGGGTGTGAATCGATGCGCGGTTCCGGGCTCGCGTGCGATCCTCAGCCGGTCGGGGCAATCGGCATAGAGTGCGCCCAATGCGTCGATGAAGGTCTCGGCGCCTTCGGGCGGCACCTGCCGGTCATCCGCACCGCACGCGAACAGCATCGCGGGGCGGTGCGCATAATGATCGATGTTGGTGAGCGGATTGAGCCGGTGATAGAGGCTCCATTCGGCTTCACCCGCTCTGCCCTGGGGTTCATGCGAACCGGGGCGCAGCCAGTCGGGCGTGGCGAGTGTCGCCGCGACGCGGTCGATCCGTCGATCGGCACCCGCCGCCGCGACCGCGATGTCTCCGCCCATCGAGATGCCACCGATCGCGGTGCGCGGTTGGATATCCAGATGTTTCAAGGCCCAGTCGATGATGCGGGGGGCTTCGTCTGCGCCCTGGGCCAGGATCGGCCAGAAATGACGACGCAGATCGGTGCGCACGCGAAGCTTCAGCCTGTCGCGCGTTTCGGTGCTGCGTGCGCCGTGCTGCGGCAGATCCCAGCTCAGCGCGATGAAGCCGCGCCCGGCGAGTTCGGCCAGTTGCGGCTCCACATCCTCCTTCGACCAGCTGAAGGCATGGAGCCAGAGCACCAATGGCCATGGCCCGTCGCCCGCGGGCCGTGCCCAGAGAAGCGGAATCTCCCCCAGATGGCCCGAGCGGAACTCGACGCTCATTGTGACAGGGCGGCCCGGTCCTCCGCGATCCATTTGTCCCACATTTCCTCGTCGGGCCGCAGGAACAGTGCGTTCGCGCGGGGCTCAATCGCATCGTCCACGCCGAACAGCCGCATCAGCCGCCGATCGTTGCGCGCGCGCGCCATCTCGACGATCCGCTGCACGCTCGGCCCCTTGTGATTGTCGCGTGTCGGCAGCCCAACGCGATTATAATAGGTGCTGAAGAAATAGCGCGGCTTGCCCGACGTGTTCGGCGTGCCGCTGTGCAGCAGCGAGCAATGGGTGAACACGACATCGCCAGCCTTCACCCGCAGCACCGTTTCGTCGGGATGCGGCAGCGTGCGATGCGCCTCGGACTCGATCGTCACCGCGCGTCGATGCGATCCTTCGACGACGCGCAGGGGGCCATATTCGTCGGTCAGGTCCTGGAGGTAGCAGATCGCGTTGCAGGCGGTGGGCCGGATATATTGCGGGCCGTCGGGCATCCAGCCCCAGCGGTCCCGATGCCAGAAGCTGACCGTGCCCTCGGCCTGTTCCCTGGGTTCGGACGGAAACGCCATGAAGGTAAGGTTGTCGAGCTGGATGAAGGGGCCCATCACGCGCTCGGCGAAATCGAGAATCGCCTGGTTGTTGACCGCCGGCAGCATCAACCAGGGTTCCTGTTCCAGCGCGCTGGTGACGCGCAGGCGCGGTTCCGGTGCATCGCGCGGCGTGTTGCGACGGACCATATCCTCGTAGCAATCTTTCCAGGCCTGCATCTGCCCGGCATCGTATGCGCCCTCGAAAATCGTGTAGCCGCGCTCGCGGAATTCGCTCAGGCGCTGCTCAAGATTCTTCACCGACATGCGTCATCTCTCCTGTCGCGCGGAAAGCGGGCGTCGCCACTTGTCCGCTTTAACGATCCATTTTATGTAATATAGTATGATTATATTTCAGGCGAGGTCAACCGTCGTATCGCGGTGTGCAAGGTGGCCGGGTCGTCAATCGCCGTTGCAATCCAGAAGCGCCGTCAATTCCCGCGTCACGATGCGCCGGAATTGCTCGAGCGAGATGCTTTCGGCGACCGCCGCATAGTTGCGCAGGCCTTCGAGCAAGCAAAGGATCGATAGCGCCCGATCCCGGGCCTCCTCCTGCCCGAGGCGGGGGCACAGGCGGCGCACCATCGCCTCCAGCACATCGACCGCATGGCGGGTCACTTCTTCGACGAGCGGCCGCAATTCCGGTGCGCGCAATCCGTCCATTTGCAACTCGCCCAGCGATATCGCGCGTTCGCGTCCGCCGGGGCCGGCCAGAAAGTCGAGGCTGTCCAGCCTCCATTGGACGAAAGTCTGCGGATCGGGCGCCGTGCCGAGCTTGTCGAGATGTTCGAGATTGCGTTGCAGCATCCCCCTCAGCAACTCGGTTTTTGTCGGAAAATGGACATAGACGCCGCCCTTGCTGAGCCCGGCCGCCTTCGCCACGTCGCGTAGCGTGGTCTGGTTCCACCCCTTTTCCCAACAGCAACGATCGACCGCGTCGAGGATCCGCTCGCGGCGGTCGGCCATATAGTCTTCCGGGCGCTTGGGCATGGCGTTCCTAAAATCGTTCCGACGCGGATGATGTCATCTACCGGCTCGCAAACCCCCGTAAACCCGGGAAATCCAAAGTCGCCAGACCTAAGCACAGCCCGCCAACCGTCACAAGTTCTTTACAAACCGGCCAGCCGCCCTTTATTTGAGCGGCACGGGAGGATTCGATATGGGCAAGACGATTCAAGGAAAATCGCGCCGCGCCAGGCTTGGCGCGGCATCACTGGCGGCGCTGCTGCTGCTTTCCACGGGCGCGGGCGCACAACCCGCGCCGGCAGTGCCGGGCAAGCCGCTGCGTCAATTGTTCGATCTGCGCACGCCGATGCGCGACGGCGTCGAATTGTCTTCGGATGTGTGGCTGCCGGAAGCGGACGGCAGATATCCGGTCATCCTGATCCGCACGCCTTATGTGAAGACGGATCCGATGAGCGCTCAGGCCGTCGTTCTCGGCCGATATTTCGCCGAACATGGCTATGCGGTCGTCGTCCAGGATGTGCGCGGCCGGGGCGATTCCGACGGCAAGTTCGATTTCTATTTCCAGGAGGCGGCGGACGGCCACGACAGCGTCGAGCAACTGGCGGCGCAGCCATGGTCTAATGGCCGGGTCTGCATGATGGGCGTTTCCTATCTCGGCGCCGTGCAATGGCTGGCCGCGAAGGAACGTCCGCCCCATCTTGCCTGCATCGCGCCGACATCGCCGTCCGGCAGCTATCAGGACGAACTGCCGCGAACCGGCGGCGCCTTCATGATGATGTGGGCGTTGATGTGGCTCAACGAGACATCGGGCCATGTCAGCCAAGGCGGCAATATGGGCGCGGCCGATTTGGCGCGGGTGTTCTCACATCGGCCGCTGCTGACGATGGACGAGGCGTTCGGCCGGCGCATGCCGCTTTTCCGCAAGTTCGTGGAGCACGACCTGCTCGACGATTACTGGAAGCGCATCCAGCTGGGGCCCGACGATTTCGCCGGCATCGATATTCCGGTCCTCGCGACGACCGGCTGGTTCGATGGCGATCAGGAGGGCACGCTCCATTATTGGCGCGGCATGGAGGCACGTGCCGGCAGCGCGAAGCACCAATATCTGACGATCGGACCCTGGAACCATATGCAGTCCTATACGGGCGGTGCCGAGAAGATCGGCGAACTCGCGCTTTCGAGGGACTCGATCATCGACAACAAGGCGGTGCACCTCGCTTTCTTCGATCGCTATCTGAAGCAGACGACATCGCACTTCGATCGGCCCCATGTGCGCCTGTTCGTCAGCGGCAGGAATGTCTGGCGCGATTTCGATACGTTCCCGCTGCGGGAAGCGACGGAGACGCGGCTTTACCTGTCGAGCGGCGGTGCTGCGAACAGTGCGGCGGGCAATGGCGCGCTGGGCTGGGCAAAGCCCGCGCGCGCCGGTCGCGACACCTATCTGTACGATCCGAAGAATCCGGTGCCGCTGAACCTCAACGCGGAGCTGTTCGCCGGGGATCGCAAGCAAGCCCAGTCCCGGCCGGATGTGCTTGTCTACACTTCCCCGCCGCTCGAAAAGGTCGTCGAGGTGATCGGGCCGGTCGCCATGGAGCTGTTCGCCGCCAGCGACGCGAAGGACACCGATTTCACGGCGGCGATCTCCGATGTCGGGCCGGATGGAAAGGCGATCTTGCTGGGGTCCAAGCCCGTCGGCATCATCCGCGCCCGCTATCGCCACGGGCCGATGGCGCAGCCTTCACTGCTGACGCCGGGCAAGGCCGAACGCTATCGCATCAATTTGGGCGCGATCGGCCATGCCTTTCTGCCGGGGCACCGTATCCGCGTCGAAATCTCGTCGAGCGCCTTTCCGATGTTCAATCCCAACCAGAATACCGGCAACCCGATCGCGACCGATACCGAATGGAAGAACGCCAATCAGACGATCTTTCACGGCGGCGCGCGCGCATCGGCGCTGATCCTTCCGGTTTATGCCGGCAAGGACGACTGAGTCTCAAAAGTCCCGCGGCTTTGGGGGCGATGGTCTCGGCAAACCGATCGAGACCACCGCCCTCCGGCCGGATCAGAAGTTCAGCTTCACGCCTGCGGAATAGTAACGTCCCATCACGTCATAGTTCGGATTCACATATTGCGCCTTGGGCGGATCGCGATCGAACAGGTTGTTCACATTCATGAAGAAGGTGAAGCCGCCCTCGATCTTGAAGCGCGCGCCAAGATCGACATAGGTGCGCGCGCTGATCTCGCGGCCCTCGATCGGCTGGCCGTTCGGGCCGAGCTGCCGGCTGTAGATGCCGCCGCCGACATAGCGGACGCGGCCGTCCAGCCCGATCGTGTCGTCCTCGTAACCGAACATGCCGGTGACTCGCCATTTCGGCGTCGAGAACGGCGTGTCGCCGCCCACCACGCCCGCGATCTCCTGGCCGGCCAGGTTCAGCGAGAACACATGGGTGGCCAGCAGGCGCAGGTTGAGCGCGCCCGACTTGAGCGCCGTGCGATAGGCCAGTTCGAGATCGAGGCCGTCGGTCTTGTACTGGGCCAGGTTCGTGAAGGTCCGGTTGAGCGTCTCGATCGCACCGTTCGCGCCGCGGGTCAGCACGCCGCCGCACAGGTCGTCGGTCGGCAGCTCGGCGAAGCACCGGTCCACCACCTGCTGGTTGGTGGGGGTGATGATGACGCCCTTGATGTCGATCTTGTAGTAATCGACCGAGAAGCGGAGGCCGGGCACGAAGCTGGGCGAATAGGAACCGCCCAGCGTGAGCGTGTTGGAGGTTTCCGGATTCAGGTTCGGATTGCCGCCGGTGAAGCTGGTGACGCTCGGCACCTGCGCATTGTTGCGGTACGGATCGTTGACCGGCGCGATGTTGGTCGCGCGGCCGGTGAAGAGTTCCGCGATGCTGGGCGAGCGGATGTCACGCGAATAGACTGCGCGCAGCAGGATGTCGTTCACCAGGCGCAGTGTCGCGCCGCCCTTCCAGGTCCAGATGCCGCCGCTGTTGCTATAGTCCGAATAGCGCGCCGCGCCGTTCAGCTCGAGCTTCGCCACACCCTCCGCATTGAGCAGCGGCAGATTGATTTCGCCGAAGAACTCCTTGACGTTGAAGCCGCCATTGGTCGGCGCGAAGTTCAGCGGAGTCAGCGCCCGCACCTTCGAAAAATCGTCGGTGGAATTGGTGACGAATTCCTCCCAGCGGAAATCGCCGCCCACCGCGATATCGATCGGCCCCGCCCAGAGCGAGAAGGGCTGGCCGCTGAGGCTGAAGCCGGCGGTGTCGAGTTTGGTGGTTGAGACCGATCCGCCATCGCCGAACGCATAAGCGCGCGCCGCGTCGGAGATATTGCCGTTGCCCAGAATGTTCAGCGGCTTGCAGGCCGCGTCGTCGTTGGTGGTGCTCGCATCGGCGTTCACCCGGCAGGTCGGCACGCCGCCGACCAGGATGGAATCCACCGCCTTGTTGAAATTGGCGGTGATGCGCTGGTTGCCCAGCGTCTGATCGTTCCGCAATTCGCCGTGGTTGTAATAGACGTCGTATTTCCAGGTTCCGCCGAACGATCCCTCCAGCCCGATCGCGGTCTCGATATTGCGGCGGGTGTAGCTGTAGTTGAGGATCTTGTTCGGCCCGACATCGTCGAGGATGCGGCCCAGCAGGAACGGCCCGGTGATGCCGGCGGCGGCGAGCTGGTTCTTCGCGGTCTGGGTGAGGAAGGCGTTGTCCGGCATGATCACCGCGACGGGCGTGTCGGGGAAGAAGCCGAAATCGGCCTTCATCTGGTTGAAGCTGGCATGCGCCCATACCTTCAGCGCCGGGCTGAATTCATAGCTGGCGCGCGCGAAGCCGTTGAGCCGCTCATACGGCGCGCTCACCGAGAGATAGTCATAGACGTGCTGGCCGCTGCCGCCATTGGTCAACTGGCCGAAGCTTTCGCTGCCCAGCGGCAGCGGACCGATCGACCCGTCGGGATTGAACACCAGATTATAAGGCGAGGCGGTGAGGTTGAGGATCGATCCGCCCCGGTTGAGGATGGTGAAGTTCAGATCGTCCGCCATCACGAGCTGGCCGTTCGCGCGCTGGAACACGCCCGACGCCAGGTTGGGCCGCGATGCGCGATCGAACGCGCCCCGATCCTTCTGATATTCGCCGGCCACGATGAAATGGCCGCGTCCGTCAGCGAACTTGGTGCCCCAGGCGACATCGCCGCCATAGCGCGCGCCATCCCCGCGCGAGGAGATGCCGGTGCCAAGCCCGGCCTTCCAGCCGGTCATCTCGTCATCGAGGATGATGTTGACGACGCCGGCGACAGCGCCCGAACCCCAGGCGGCCGATGCGCCGCCGGTGACGACGTCGACACGCTTCACCACATTTTGCGGGATGGTATTGAGATCGTTGCTGCCGGTGAAACGGTGGCCGTTGAGCAAGGTCAGCGTGCGCACCGGCGCCAGGCCGCGCAAGTCGGCGGTGGAGGCGCCCGAATTGGTGTTGCCCGTCGTCGTCGCCGGCGTGGATGTCGGGCGGAATTGCGGAATGTCGTTCAACGCCTGCGCGATGCTTGGCCGGTCGCCCAGGCGAAGCTCCTCCTCGCCGATCACGGTGGTGGGCGTCGGCAGGTCGAAGCCGCCGCGCTGGATGCGCGACCCGGTGACGATGATGTCACTGCCGCTCCCGCTCCCGGCGCCTGCCGTATTATCCTGCGCCATCGCCGGCATCGAACCGGCCAGCGCGCACAGTGCCGCGCCGACATACAAGACTGCCTGATTGGATTTCATGATCCTGCCCCTTTCCGGTGAGGGTGCAGCCATCCGATCCGGGTACCCCATGTAGCGGATCGTTGGCTCGATTCCCCTTCACCCGAAGCGAAGTTGATCGTTCCTTGCGTGAGAATGCAATCCCAAATGAGACAAGATTGTCATTTTAGAGAAATGACTGTGTCATTTTCTCCTCTACGCGGATTGGTCAGGTTTCCCGCGCGGTCGATCCGGCCGATGTGCGATCGCCGCCGCGTGCGTCGCGGTCGCCCGGCCGGGTCGGAGCCGCAGGTCTGCGAAACCAAATCACGGCACAAGCATATCCGGATTCGATGCGGTTGATCCGACCCCGATCGGGTCTAGGCGGCGAGCGCGTCGAGTCCCATCGCGATCGCACCCATCGGGCCGGCCAGAGTGCCGAGACCCGGCGGCCCGAGGCGGCGCTCCAGCTCTTGGGCATAGCTCGAGAGCGATCCATAGCCGCCGATACTGGCGGCAAGCTTCGCGCGGAGACGCGGAAAGAGTCGTTCGCGCGCCGCCATCACGCCGCCGCCGATCGCAAGGCGCTCCGGCGCGGCAACCACCACAAGATTGTGGAGCAATCCGGCGAGGTCGTGCACGAACATGTCCCATTCCGGCCCGTCATCGGGAAGATCATGCGCGGCGCGCCCGAAGCGAAGGGCCAGCGCCGGACCGGAAATCAGGCCCTCGATGCAATCCCCGTGAAAGGGGCACCAGCCTGCGAAACCGTCATCCTTTGCGCGCGTGACACGCATGTGTCCGGCTTCGCCATGCGCGGCACCCTGTATCGGCTGCCCGCCGGAGATGAGCCCCACGCCGACGCCGGTCCCGATCGTGATATAGCAATGGCTGGAAAGTCCCCGCGCGGCACCCCAGCGCGCTTCCGCCAGGGCCGCGCCGATCACGTCCGTCTGGATCGCGAGCGGCCTGTGATAACGAGCGCCAAGGCGCTGGACCAGATCGGTGCCGGTCCAGCCGGCTTTGGTCGTCCGGCTGATCGATCCGAATGCGGGGCTGGCAGGGTCGAGATCGAGTGGACCGAAACTCGCCACCCCGATCGCATCGAAATGCCAGTCGTCCAGGGCGGCTTCGAGCGCGGCGAGCGTGGTGGCGGGATCGGTTGTCGGAACGGTCTGGCGCGCCCGGATATCGTCGGGGCCGGTCGCAAGGATGGCGACGCATTTGGTCCCGCCCAGTTCCAGGCCGGCGACAAGGGGGGATGCACTCATTCGGCGATCTCCGGTGCGGGCGGGCGGGCGGGTTTCCGCATCGGCTTCAGCTCCCGAGATAGTGCGACATGGCGATGTCGACGCCCTGGCTCCAGACCAGGTCCAGCGCCTCCGCGAAGGCGGCCGCGAAGGCCCGATCGTCCGCCAGGTCGCCATAGATCACATGCATGCCGATCCAGCGGGCGGGGTCATGCCGTGCCTTCCGCGCCATTGCCGTCAGTTCCTCCCAATCGGGATCGTTCGGTGCGATGACCTGTCCGCGTTCATCGACGCCATGGCAATAGCGGCACCACATCGCGCTTGCGAGGATCAGTCCGCCGGGAATGACGCCCCTCGCCAGAGTGTCGCGGATCGAAGGGATGACGAACTTGGGCTGCCGGTTCGAACCGTCGAAGCACAAGCGCCGCGTGGTGTCGGCGATCTCCGGATTGGAGAAGCGCCGCATGACCAGCCTCTGATAGTCCGGCAGGTCCAGGCCGGGGGGCGGCGGAACGACAGGCAGGATCTCCTTGGCGTGAACCTTGTCGAGAAAGGCGGCGATCGTCTCGTCCGCCATCGCTTCATGGACATGGTTGATGCCCTTAATCGCGCCCGGATAGGCGATGATCGCATGACCGCCGTTGAGGATGCGGAGCTTCATCGTCTCGAAAGCGTGGACTTGGTCGGTGAAGGTGACGCCGACTTTCTCGAGGGCGGGGCGTCCCGATGGAAACCTGTCCTCAAGCACCCATTGGCGGAACGGCTCGCACGTGACCGGCACCGGATCACCGGCAAGGCCGAAGGCGGCCGCCATCGCGCGCTCGCGCGCGCCCGTCGCCGGTGCGATCCGGTCGACCATCGCGTTGGGAAAGGCGACATGGGCGGCGATCCAGTCGGCGAGATCGGGATCGGACAGGCGCGCGAGCCCGACCGTCGCGGCCTTTGCCGCATCGCCATTGCCCGGCAGATTGTCGCAGGACAGTACGGTGAAGGGCGCCAGCCCGGCGTTGCGACGGTGCTTCAGCGCCGCGACGATCGCGCCGAACGCCGTGGCCGGCCGGTCCGGACTTCGGGCATCGCCGACCATGTCCGGATCGGCGGGGTCGAACCGGCCGCTCGCGGGGTCGATGAAATAGCCGCCTTCGGTGATGGTCAACGAAACGATCCGGATCTCCGGCCGGCCCATCGCCGTGATCAAGGGGATGTTCGATGGTTCCACCTCGATGAAGTCGATCATCGCGCCGATACGCCGGGCGGTTTTCCCGTCGGGATCCAGTTCGATCACCGTCGACAGGCAATTCTGGGCTCTGAGCGCCTCGCGCATCCGCGCATCGGTGGGGCGGACGCCCGCGCCGAGGATCGCCCAGTCGAGATCTTCGCCGAGCGCGAACAGACCGTCGAGATAGACGGCCATATGGGCGCGGTGGAAATTGCCCAGGCCGATATGGACAATGCCGGGCGTCAGCCGGCCACGATCATATCTGGGCTGGGAAGGGCTCATCTCATGCCATCCAGTTGCCGCCATCGACGCCATAGGTCTGCGCCACGATATAGTCCGCTTCCGAACTTGCCAGAAAGATCGCCATGCCCGTCAGGTCGGTCGCGCTGGCCATGCGGCCGATCGGCACCGAGCTTTCCACCAGCCGCTTCTTCTCGCCGAGCGGGCGGTTTTCCAGCCGCGCAAACTGCGCATCCACGCCGTCCCAATGGTCGCCGTCGACGACGCCCGGCGCGATGGCGTTGACGTTGATGCCGTGGCGGATGAGGTCGAGCCCGGCGGACTGGGTCAGGCTGATCACCGCCGCCTTGGTCGCGCAATAGACCGCGACCAGCGGCTCGCCCCGCCTGCCGGCCTGGCTTGCCATGTTGATGATCTTGCCGCCGCGCCCGTGCTCGATCATGTGGCGGGCCGCCGCCTGCAGGCAGAACAGGCTGCCCGCCACATTCACCGCGAAGACCCGTTCATAGTCCGCTCGCGCGATTTCGGCGATCGGCGCCGCGGTGAAGAGCGCGGCGTTATTCACAAGGATATCGAGTGTGCCGAGCTTTTCGATCGCGACGGCGAAGCCCGCGTCGATCGATGCCTGGCGGGTCACGTCCATCTCGATCGCGATCGCCCCGGGGCCAAGCGCGGCGGCGGCTGTCCGGATGCCCTCGCTATCGATGTCGGCGAGCGCGACCGTCGCGCCTTCGGCGATATAGGCACGGGCGAATGCCAGGCCGATTCCGCGCGCGGCGCCGGTGATCAGCGCGGTCTTGCCCGCCAGCCTCAGGTCGCGCGCCTCTCCCGAGGGCGCGGCCTTCAGCATGCCGCTTTCACCGCCGGGTAGATCGTCAATTCGATCGGGGCCTTGGGCGCGACGACATTGTCGAAATCCACGACGGCCCCCTGCGCGATCAGGGTTTCGCGCAAATGCGCGAAGTTCATGTCGGACATGCTGTAGCCGTACCTGCTGCAGAGCGCTGCCGCCGTGCCCGCGCCCTGTCCCATCGCCATGCATGTGGCCATCACGCGCACCGATCCGAATCCAGGGCCGTCGGCGCTCAGGCACCGCCCCGCAGTGACCAGGTTGACGCTGCCTTGCGGCACCAGGCAGCGGAAGGGGACATTATATTCCTGTCGCGGGACGACCAGGCCGTTCTGGTCGTTGCTGTCGCTCGCATGGATGTCGATGACGTGCGCGCCCTTGGCGATCGTATCGGGAAAGGCCTTCGGGAACAGGATGTCGTCCCGCTGAAGCTCGTAGAGTCCAACGATATGATAGGATTCCCGCACGCCGGTCTGGATGCCGGACTTCGCCAGCCAGCAGTCCCGGAACTCCGGGAACTCCCGGCGCAGGATCTCGATGATGAGCTGCAGGTTTTCCCGCAGGCTGCACTCGGTTTTGGTGAACCATTCGGGATCGCTGGCATCCGTCGCCTCGCGCAGCACATTGATGCTGACCATGCCGTCGCGGAAGAATTTGTTGATCCAGGGGCCCCCGAAGATGGGGATCTCGCCTTGTTCGTTGAGCGCGAGCAGCCGGTCGCGGATGTCCGCCGAGACCGGCAGCATCCCGTCGACCGCGTCGCGGAAGAGATAGTCGAGCGCGTCGGTGTCGACGCCGCCCAACTGGAACCACAGGGTCGCGGGCTGCAGGACGTCGCCCTTGGTCGTCGGAAAACCCGCCGCGCGCACCAGGTCCGCATCGCCGGTGCAGTCGATGAAGACATCGGCGGCATAGGCGACACGCCCGGCCTTGTTCTGGACGATGACATGGGTGACGCGGTCTCCCTCCATCACGCAGTCCGAGAACCAGGAGTGATAGAGCAGGGTCACGCCGCTTTCGAGCAGCAGGCGCTGCGCCGCGAGTTTCAGCATCTCGTCGTTGACGGGATAGTTGCCGCTTTCCAGCGAGACGTCCGCGCCGCCGAGTTCGGCCGCTTTCCGCAGGAGTTCGAACGGGATGCCGCCGATATGCTGCTTGCCGAAATGACGGAACTCGCTGATCGGGGTCACCAGGGCGCTCGTCGACATGCCGCCGACAAAGCCATAGCGTTCGATCAGCAGGGTGTTCGCGCCATTCCGGGCGGCGGCGGCCGCCGCGATAAGGCCGGCAGGCCCCCCGCCGCACACGATGACATCGTAAGCGCCGGCCACGGGTACCTCCCGGCTCGGTTCCCGGACCGAATTGTGCATTCCTGATGTCACCGCCACATTTTTTCCTTTGATCGGGTTGTCGCCCGGCGAACCCGGATGGTGGACCGAGCCGACCTGTTTCGCAGGCGATCCGGGGCGTGGTCCGGGCGATCGCCGTTGCTTCCATCATCCAGGCCACGACATGGCCTTCGACGTTGATAGGCATATTCATTCGGAATGCAATAGCGCTAATGTTTGCCTTCATGGTTCAATTTTCGGAACGAAGATTCTATAATAAGCTGTTTAAAAGCAGTTTTATCAGGATCTCCCCTGCGGTGGATATAGCCAGAGCAAGCGCATATCGATTTTTACAATAGCGCTAATGTATCCGGGCAGAGAGTCTGTCCGGCTTGGCAGGCCATGCGCCCCTCGCTACACGTCAGGCTTGCATTGGAGTGAAGGCCATGGCGGATGTAGGGAACGGGCGTCGTCCGCCAACGCTTCAGGATCTGGCGGACGCCGTCGGCATGACGGCCAATACGGTTTCGCGCGCGCTCAACGACAAGTCCGGCGTCAGCGCCACCACGCGCGCCCTGATCAAGGCCGAGGCGGAGCGGCTGGGCTATGTTCCGAACATCCATGCCCGCTCGCTGGTGCTCGGTTCGCGCAAGACGATCGGCGTGATCGTCAGCAACATCTCCAATCCCTTTTTCGCCGATCTGGTCAGCGAAGTGGAGCTTCAGGCGCAGCAGGCCGGCTATACCGTGTTGCTGCTTCTCTCCTACGAATCCGCGGAACGCGAGCGGGACGCGATCGGCAGGGCGTTGCGATCGGGGCTCGACGGCTTGATCGCGGCGCCGGTGCAGGAGCGTTCGGACGCGTGGACGCCGGTGATCAAGGCGGGCATCCCCCTTGTCCTTGTCAGCCGCGAACTTCCCGAACTGGGCGTCGATTTCTACTCGGCCGACAACGAGGCCGGCATTCAACTGACAACCGACTTCGTTCTGGCGCAGGGCGCGAAGGACGTGGTCCTTGTCGATGAAGACATGCCCTTCTCAACCATCCGGCTTCGGAGCGAAGGATTCCGGCGGTCGCTCGAACGGCATGGATTGCCCTTCGATCCCCGGCAGCAACTCGCTCTCGTTCCGCCCGCCCGCGCTTTCCGTGTCTCGCAGTCGTGGCAGGCCGACGACGCCTATCGTGTCGTCAGCGATCTTCTGGATCGCGGTCGGCGCCCGGATGCCTTCGTGGTCGGCGACGATTATTATGCGCTTGGCCTGTACCGCGCGCTGACCGAGCGTGGCCTCAGCATTCCCGGGGATGTGATGGTGATGGGATGGGGCAACCATCCCTTCACCCGCTTCATGGCGCCGCCGCTTTCGACGCTGCTGCTGCCCTTTCAGGAAGTCGCGAGCCGCGCCACGCGCCGGCTTCTCGACCGGATCGGCGGCACGGCGGACGATCGGGTCGTCACCGAGCGGATCCTTCCGGAACTCGTTCTCCGCGCCTCGACCGCGCGATGAGGCGCTGCGCGCATCGCGCGATGCGAACGCTCCTCACACCTCGCAGATGAATACGCTTCCGGACAGCGGCGCCTTGAGGAGTTGAGCGGGGCTCAGCCGCACCGAGGCCGAGGTGACGATCAGGTTCCGGCCGTCGCTGGTGAAGCGAAGTCCGGACGGGCGGGGGACGGGAAGCGCGATCCTGTCGAGAATCTCGCCGGCGGTATTGAGCTCGACCAGTTCCCAGCCATCCCAGATCGCCGTCCAGAGATCGCCGCCGGGCGACATGGCGAGGCCCGCCGGGCGCGGCCCGCCCGCCGGGAACTGGTGGAGAAGCTCGAAATCGCCGAACTGGCCCCGGTCCTCGTCATAGCGATAGGCGCGTAATTGCCGCATCGCGGAATCGATCAGATAGACGCGGCTGCCGCAATCGGACCAGACGACGCCGTTGGGCAGACCAAGGCCCGAGAGTTCCGCCGTTACGGTGCCGTCGTCCTCGACGCGGAGCAGCCTGCCATGCGCGCCCGCGCGCGACGGGTCCGCGCAGCCGAGCCAGAGTCGGCCGCGCCGATCGGTCGCGCCGTCGTTGAACCGATAGCCGAAATGCACGCCTTCGACGGTGATGCGGCCGCCGAGCGTGTTGGTCCGCGGATCGAAGATCGCGATGGAGTTGGAGAAGGCGGCGATCAACTGTCCGTCGGGCCTGGGAACGAGCGCGCCGATCACGTCGGGCATCGCGAAGCTCTCGGTCTTGCCGTCCGCGCCCAGCCGAAGGATCGCGGGCGCCAATATGTCGATCCAGTAGAGCGTGTCCGCATCGCCCACCCAGAGCGGTGAATCCCCGATCAGATTGGGGAGGCGGCTGATCGGCCGGACGGCGGCGGTGCGGCCATCCGAGCCCTGTTCGTCGGGCGAAATCGCGAAGGGATAGCCGCCGGCGGCACGGGAAGTCTTGCGCGCCGCCTCAAGGACATGCGGCGCGAAGGCGTGAAGCTGCTCGTCGGTGAGCAGGTGCGCGGGGCCCGTCACCGCGACCGCGCCGACCGGTTCGCCATGCTCGTCGAACACCGGCGCGGCGACCGAGCGCCAGGCAGAAACCGCGTCGCCGTCGATCGCGTAATAGCGCGCCTTGGTCAGCGCTTCCTCGGGATCGGGCTCGCGCAGATCGGCATGCGAGAAGGCGCCGACCACAAGCCCGGCGGCGGAGCCGCGCAGCGCCTCCATCGAACCAACGTCCAGCGCGCGGACGCGTTCGCCGACATGGGCGGCTTCCACGCAGATGAGGCGGTCGCTGGCGCGGGTCAGCAGCCGCGCGGTGTGCCCCGTCGCCCGTGCCAGCCTCTCGAGCTCGGGCGCGGCCGCGCCCCGGATATCGAACCGGCTCCACACCGAATGCGCGAGTTCGAGGAACAGGGGGCCGAGCCGCAGGCGTTGCGGCGACGAATCCGCCTGAAGGAATTCCTCCTCCACCAGTGCGGCGACGAGCCTGTGCACTGTCGGCTTTTTGAGGTTGAGGCGCTCCACCAGTTCGGCGACCGTCACGTCGGTGCCGGCCTCGGCGACGGCGCGCAGGACAGCCAGGCTGCGGCGAACGGCGTTCGCGCCTCCCGTCTGCTTTTCATCCAAATCATGCATTGAGTGGTCGATCCAAGGGCGTGCGCGATTCCGCCGGCGACCCTAGAGCGATTTCGGCGCCGGTGAAATCATCCGGCTCGAAATCACTGCGATACCTGCCTTCGCCGGATCTGGTCCGCCATCCGCTCGGCGATCATGATGACTGGAATGTTCAAGTTGGCGCGCGGTATGGAGGGCATGAGCGACGCATCGACGACGCGCAGCCCCTCCACGCCGTGCACGCGTCCATCATCCGGCGATGTCACCGCCTGGCGATCGGTGGCCGCGCCCATCCGGCAGGTGCCGGACGGATGCCACTGTCCAAAGACCCCGGCGCGGACAAAGGCTTCGATCGCGGCGCGATCCTTCACGAAAGTGTCGAGCGTTCGGCCCCCGCCGATGAATGTCTTGACGAAGGCGGGCTGCAACGCCGGAATCGCGTCGAGCAGCAGCGCGACGGGCGCGGTCATCAGATAATTGAAAAGGCTGCGCCGCCCGAGCCGCTTCGCCCATCCGCTATAGCTCGACGGGGCCGGGCTGACGATATGCGGCGCCAGCTCCGGCGATGCCGCGACCGCCGCCATCATGACGGTCGACGCGACAAGGCGATCGAGGTCGCGCGGATCGGAGAACCAGTTGAAATTGGCGATCGGCCCGCTCGAGCCATCCGCGTCCTCGATGTCGACGAACCCCCGCGAATAGGGTTTGTTGATCCAGTAGAGCAGCGTGCCGATCCGTTCCCCCAACGGGTGCCAGGCCGATTTCGTGGCGACCATGGCGAACATGTCGCCGGCTTCGCAGCCATCGATCCGGGAGGAGTAGCGCAGGCCGATATGGCTGTGGCGACGGGTCTTCCCGCCGAGCCGGGCATGCGGGCGGATCAGCGCGGAAAGCGAGACGCCCGGATGTTCCTGGAGATTCTGGCCGACGCCGGGCCGATCCGCGCAAATCTCTATGCCCAGCGCGTGCAGCCGGGGCGCCGCGCCGATGCCGGCGCGCATCAGGATCGCGGGTGATTGCAGCGCACCGGCGCATATCACGGTTTCGCGCGCCAGGATTTCGGCAGCCTCTTCGCCCCTGCCGATGCTGACGCCGATCACCCTGTTGCCGCGACGCAGCAGCCCCGAAATCTCGGTGCCGGACATGATCCTCAGATTGGGCCGGTTGCGCACGCTTTGCGTCAGATAGCCGCGCGCCGTCGAGACCCGGTGCCGGCCGTCATTGGACAGGGTGAGCGGAAACACGCCGTCCTCGAACGAACCGTTCTGATCGGCGATCGCGGGAAAGCCGCGCGCCAGCAACGCCTGTTCCGTCGCGCGCGTGAATTCCGGCCAGTGCGCGCGCGGAATCCTGTGGATCGGAATCGGGCCGTCCGATCCGTGCATAGGCCCGCCAAAATCCAGGTCGCGCTCCAGCTTGCGGAAATAGGGAAGGACGGTGTCCCAGCTCCAGCCCGTCGCCCCCATATCGGCCCATTCGTCATAATCCTCGCGCGTGCCGCGATTGGCCGCTTGCCCGTTGATGCTCGATCCGCCGCCCACGACCTTGGGCTGGTCATAGCGTTTCGGGGCGGGCTCGGAGGAGAGATCGTTGCCGGTCATCGGCAATGCACGCGCCCGGATGCTGGACCAGTGATTGGCCGAATCGAAGGCGACGATGCCGGGATACATGTCGAGGAATTCGGCCGGTTCCTGCCCGGGCGCCAGGTCGCGGCCCGCTTCGATCAGCAGGACGTTCAGGCGCGGATCCTCGGAGAGGCGGCTCGCCAGCACGCAGCCCGCGCTGCCCGCGCCCACGATGATGTAATCGATGCTGGTCATCACCCGATCCAGAACCCGCCATTCACGTCGAGCGTGGCGCCCGTGATGTACGCGGCCTCGTCGGACGCCAGGAAGGCGACGGCATGTCCGATCTCCGCCGGGTCGGCGAGGCGCCCGAGCGGAATGTCCTCGATCACCCGGGCACGGACATCGGCTGGCATGTGCGTCCGGATCAGGTCGGTATCGACGACGCCGGGCGCGATCGCGTTCACGGTGATCCCGGTTCTTGCCATCTGCCGCGCCAGGGTGCGCGCGAAACCGAGCATGCCGCCCTTGGTGGTGCCATAATGGATGCCGCCGTTCATCGCGCCGCGATGCGCGACGACGGACGAGGTGCAGATGATCCGGCCATGGCCGCGCGCGATCATTCCGGGGAGCACCGCCTTGGAAAAGAGGAAGGCGCTTTTCAGATTGACCGCGATCAGCCGGTCCCAATCCTCCTCTTCCAGGTCGAGGATGGATAGCGCCTGATCCATGCCGGCATTGTTGACCAGGATGTCGATCCTGTCGAACCGTGCGAGCGCCTGTGCGACAACGGCGGAGACGTCGGCCGAGGACGACGCGTCGCCGGGTGCTGCCAGCGCGTCATCGCCGATGTCATCGGCCTTTCGACGTGCGCGCCCTGCGTCGATGTCGTTCACCACGACCTTGGCGCCGCGTGCCGCGAGCGCGCTCGCGATCGCGCCGCCGATGCCGTTGCCGCCGCCGGTGACGATCGCCACCCGGCCATGAAGGGGCTGATTGGAGTCGACTGACATGATGTGGGATATCCTTTCCGTCCGGGCGATGCGCCCGCGATGTGGTGTCACGCGGTGTCGCGCGCGGTGGATTTCGCTCGCGACCGCCCGATCACCATGATCAGGATGACCGCCGAGATCGGATGCAGGATCGCCAGTCCGGCAAGCAGCCCGGCATAGTCGAACTGTGCGAGGATGAACCCGGCGAGCAGGTTGAGGAGCAGCGAGGTGCTGGCGCCGACCGCGCCGAGCATCCCGACCGCCGATGCGTTGACCTTGACCGGAAACAGTCCGGCCAGAAGCACGTTGAAGCCGACGAACCAGGCCTGGCAGACGGTGATGACGACCGTGATGATCAGCAGCGCGATCGCGGGGCTGGAGGTCATCGTGATCAGCGCGCCGAGCGGCATGAGCGCGGCGGTGATCGCGAAAAGGCGAAGCTGGATGCGGATCGGATCATGTCCGCGCGTCGCGAATCCGTCGACGGTTCGGCCCAGTATCATGCAGCTGACGATGGCGACGATATAGGGCAGGCCGCCGACAAGGCCGAGCTCCGACAATGACAGGCCCACGCGTTCCTGAAGATAGCCGGGAATCCAGAAGAGATAGAAGTACCAGACGGGATCGCTGATCATCCGGACCGCGATGATCGCCCAGTAGCGCCGGTCCCTGAGAAGTGCCGTGGCCGATGCGGCCTCCTCGCCGGCGGCATCGGCAGGGGGCGCCTCCGGTTCGGGTTCGGCGCGTGGTGCGTGCCTGGTGTCGGTGAACCACCACATGATCGCGATGGCGATGCCGACCAGGCCGGGAATGACGAAGGCGGCGCGCCAGCCGATGCCTGTCGCCATCAGCGCGACAAGCGGCGGCGCCAGGACCGCGCCGATATTGCCGGCGGGCGTGACGATGCTGATCGCGAGCGTGCGGCGCTCGACGGGGACCCAGTTGAGGATGGCCCGCTGCATGATCGGGAAGACGCCCGGCTCGGTGGCGCCCAGCAAGGCGCGCGATGCGGCGAGATGGGCGAAGCTGTGCGACATGCCCGATGCGATGTTCGCGATCGACCAGCCGATCGCGAAGACGGTCATGCAGATCCGGGTGCCGAACCGTTCGATCAGCCGGCCGCTCACCACATACATCACGATATAGGGCAGCATGAAGGTGAAGGTGAGCAGCGAATAGGCCGTGTCGTCGAAATCCAGCTCGGCCTTGACCACCGGCTTGAGGATGGAGAGCGTCTGCCGGTCGAAATAATTGAGGACGACGAGGCTCATCAGAAGCCCGAGGACGAACCAGACCTTCAAGGGCAGCTTCCTGGCCGGTGCGTCGTCGGGGCTTGAGTGTGCGGCGTGTGTCATCAAGTGGATCCAATCGGTTGAGGCTAGGCTTCCCGGACCGTGAAATCCCGGACGGCACGGTTCGCGATTTCCGCGTCCTGGTGCACGGTGCCGGAACTGACGCCGATGGCGCCGACCACGGCGCCGTCCACGATAACGGGCACGCCCCCGCCGAGAATGGCGACATCGCCGCCGCGCAGGCTGTTCAGGCCGAAACCGCGCTGCCCCGGCAAGGCGATTTCCGCGAGTGTTTCGGTAGAGCTGTGCAGGCCCGCCGCCGTTCGTGCCTTCGCGATCGCGAAGTCGCAGGTGAAGGGTTTGGCGCCATCCATGCGGTGGAATGCGAGCAGCGCACCGGCGGCATCGACCACCGCGATATTCTGCGGCACGCCGAGCGACATCGCGGCGGTGATCGCGGCGTGGACAAGCCGGGCCGCATCGGCCGCATCCAGCATCGATACGGTCCTCATGAACCGGGCGATCCAGGCGGGCAGGGGTGGACGGTGATCACCGGGCCAATTCCATATCGACAGGCGACGACGGAGCCAGTGCGCGCTGGACGGCGGGGTCGTGGATCCGTTGTGCGGCGGCCACGCTGGGTGCCCCGCCATGCCCATGGCCGGAGGGTGGCAGGATGGCGCCGCTGCCGTCGACCGTCAGGGCGACGTCGACATCGTCGCGCATCGGATTGACGAGATGATTGCGCTCGAACAGCGTCAGTTCCGCCAGCCCCGCGCAGCAATGCAGTGCGGTGGACACGCCGATGCTGGTTCCCACGCCGTGCAACGCGACTTTGACGCCTGTGCGCCGTGCCAGTGCGTCCAGCCTGCGCATGCCGGTCACCCCAAGCGCGCGCGTCACATTGGGTTGCAGATAGGTCACGCCCAGATCGACCAGCCGCTCGAAGGCGGAAAGCGTGAAGTCGTTTTCGCCGCCGCCGATCGGGAAGGGCGCGCGCTCGCAGATCATCCTCAGCGTTTCGAAATCCTCCGGCTCCACCGGCTCCTCCAGCCAGGCGATGTCATAGGGGGCCAGTCCGTCGAGCAGGGCAAGGGCCTCGTCGCGTTCATAGCCGCAATTGGCATCGAGCATGAGTGGCGTCCCGGCGGGCATCGCTTCGCGTATCGCGCGCACATGTTGCACGTCGGTTTCGACGCCCCGGCCGATCTTCAGCTTCACCGCGGCGTAGCCTTGGTCGAGAAACGCCAGCGCCTTTGCTGCGCTGTCGTCCGGGTTCGCGAGGAAGGGGACGGGGCTGGCATAGACGCGGACCGGCGCGACCGTGCCGCCGAGCATCTCGGCGAGTGGTTTTCCTGCGCGTTTCGACAGCAGGTCCCACAGCGCGATGTCCAGGCCGGCCAGCGCTTCCATGGCGCCGCCGCGGCTGTTCCCCAAGGCAAGGAAGAAACGGTAGAATTCCTGCATCGCCTCCTCCGGTGAGGCGATCTCCGCGCCGGCAAGCGCGGGGGCGATGACGTCTTCCACGATGGCGCGGCTGGGGCCGGGACTCGGGAGGCCGAAACATTCGCCGAAGCCTTTGACGCCATCCTGATCGGTTGCGACGATCAGCGTCGCGGTCTGCCCCGTGCGCTTGACCCGCTGAAAATGGGCGGCTGGCGAAAGCAGTTCCTGCGGAACGCGGCCTTCCCCATAGAGTCTGGAGAAGGGATAGCGCATCTCGATTGCGGCGACCGAAGCGATTTTCAGCATGCTGCCGCCACCGCGCTCGTCAGGAATCCGCCATGTTCACCGCCGCGTCCGATCAGGTTCGAGCCCGGCCGACGCGCCCGCCCGGCGTGGTTTCGACAAAATCCGTTTGACATTCGAAGCCTCCCAATCTTATCTGTGGACCATAGTCCATAATATGGACTGATGACGATGACAGGTGAGGATGTCAACGAGCGATTTTGTGAAAGCCCCATGGGCAAGGTACGCGCCACGCATTGGTCCGGCTAACCCCCTGGTGAACATTAGCGTTATCGTAAATATGCTCGCATGAATCGTCAATCGAACCATCTGTCACGAAATTGTAAGAAAATAGTGCAAGATAACAGTATCTTACATAAATTTGACGGATGGATGGGTGTATGGCAATGTCCATTAACGATACCAAAATCGATTCAGGGGAGGCTGCAATGCGAATGAAGGTGAAGCTGCTTGTCGCGACATCGATGATCTCGATGTTCGCCGCTGCGGCCCTGCCCGCCCATGCGCAGGACGCGTCGTCGCCGGCCGCCGGCGAGTCCTCCGGCGATCAGCAGGCCGGCCGGGGCACGCTTGCCGGTCAGGTCTTCGATCCCGCGACCGAAGCCTATCTGCGCGATGCCTTGATCGAGATTGAGACGGCGGACGGACAGAAGCGCACGGTCACCACGGGGGAAGCCGGTGCCTATCGCATTCCCAATCTCCCCGCCGGCACGGCCAGGATCACCGTCAGTTTCGTGGGCTATGTCTCGCAGGCGCAGGATGTCGTCATCCGTCCCGGCGAGATCGCGACTCTCGATCTGGACCTGCAGCGCGCCGGGCGCGACGGGCAGGCGGCGAGCAGCGGCGACATCGTGGTCAGCGGCGTGCGCGATGCCAATGCGGTCGAACTCATGTCGCAGCGCCAGGAAGTGCAGATCGCGGACATGCTCAATACCGAGGCCTATGGCGACATCGCCGGCGGCAATCCGGCGGAATTCATGAAATATATGCCCGGCGTGGACGTCGACGGATCCAACGGTACCTCGGTCTATGCCTATCTGCGCGGTCTGCCGGCGGAGTTCACGCGCACGCAGCTGAACGGCATGGATATCGTCTCGGCCAACGCCGCGACGGCGACCGGCTATTCCAGCGCCGCCGCCGCCGCGCGCATCTTCAATTACGAGACGATCTCGATGTCCGCGATCGACGCGGTCACGACCTACAAGACGACGGGCGCGGACCAGAATGCGGATGCGCCCGCGGGCATCATCGATCTGCGCACCAAGCGTTCCTATGATCGCAAGAAGCCGTTGTTCGTGGTCTCGGTCGAAGGCTTCACTCACGAGAATATGTGGGACAAATACAAGAATATCGGCCCCGATACCGGCGGTTGGGGCAACAAGCGCCTGCTGCCCAATGCGTCGCTGTTCTATTCGAACAGCTTCTTCAACCGGCGCCTGGGGGTGATGTTCTCTCTCGGCTATAACGACCAGTATATCGAACGTGAGCAGATCACGCTCGACCGGCAATATACGCAATCGGCCAATGCGCCCTATCCGATGGAATTCTACCGGATGCAGGGGCAGACCGGCGCCCGACGGACCATCCGCCGCACCGCCTCGCTGGTGCTCGACTTCAAGGCCACCGATACCTTGAACGTATCGCTTCTGGGCATGGGCTATCGCGGCAACATCCAGTTGCACAATCAGGTGACGACGGTGACCGCGGACACGGCCACCGGCACCTACGGCCTGCGCAATCTCAACGGTCAGCCGGCCAACGCGCAGGACGCGCTCTCCGCTTTCCAGTCCAATCTGCCCGGCACGGTCCAGTCGATCAGCTCGGCGTCCAGCGACCAGTATAAATACAACAAGGGCAACGTCCTCGCCGCCAATTTCGACTGGAGCGCGGGGAACTGGAGCATCGACGGCTATGCCGCCTATTCGGACAGCCATTCCTATTATGACTCGCCCAGCGCTGGGCAGGTGACGTCGGGCCCGACGATCACCTCCACGGGCAATTCCCAGTTCGTGAAGGACAGCTCGGATCTGAATCTCGCCGATTGGACGATCACGCAGCTCAGCGGGCCCAACTGGTCCGATCCGGCGTCCTACAGCTTCACCGGCCGGCCGGCGATGACGCTGACGACGGGCAGTTATGCGAAGCTTTCGGCGCGATCAGGGGCGATCAATGCGCGTTATGACACCGAATTCGGCGCCGTTCCGGTCAGCTTCAAGGCCGGGTTCAAGATCACTGACATCAGCTATGAATTCGGCAACGACGCGCTGTACGGCTATACCTATAACGGCCCGCTGACCAACGCCCAGTTCCTGGCGCAAGCGGTCAATCCCTATACCAGCGGCATCACCAACAAGAGCAATTTCGTCATCAAGTCGCTCTCGGGATCGACCTATATCCCGTCGATCGATCTCGCCAGGCTGCTGGAGATGTACCGACAGAACCCGGGCGAGTGGGTCAGTTCGACCACGGCGGCCCAATATGCCACCGCCAAATATCGCAAGACCGATGTCGATGAGACCATCAAGGCCTTTTACGGCATGGTGACGGCCTCGCTCACCCCGAATTTCCAGGTGAGGGCGGGGTTGCGCGGCGAATGGACCGAGAACAACGCGCGCGTCTACCAGTCGCTGCCGCTGGCGGATGTGCGCGCGCACCGGCCAGCCGGCGCCACCGCCAATTGCGCGGTGACGGCCTCGACCGGGGTCGCGACCACCATCCCGTGCGTCGACTATCAGTTCTCTGGCGGCCCCACCAATGTGAAGGGGCGCTATTTCACGCTGTTCCCGAGCGCCTCGCTCAAGCTCACATTCGGCGAGAGCAACGATCTGCAGGCCGGCTACAGCCGCACGATCCTGCGGCCCGGCGTCGATGCGACCGGCACCTCGCCCACCGAGAACCTGACCGGAAGCTCGGTCGGCGGGCCGCTTCTCGTTGTTCCCAATCCGGGCCTGACGCCCGCGATCTCCGACAATTTCTCGGTCCGGCTCTCGCGCTATCTGCGCGGTGTCGGCATGCTCAATGTCGGTCTCTATTATAATCGCATCGACGGACTGGCCGTCGTGAAGGAATATTCGGCAAGCGAAGCGGCATCCATACCCGCACTCGCGGCCTATGCCTCGGATCCGGCTTTTGCCGGCTACAGCTTCTCCACCTTCACGCAGCAGAGCATCACGACGATCAAGGGCATCGAAGCGGCGCTCCAGCACAGCTTCACATGGCTGCCCGAGCCGTTCGACGGCCTCTCCGTGCGCGGCGCCTTCATGCATAACGAGCCGAACCGGAAAATCCCGCGTGTCGGCAACAATATCGGTTCGCTCGGCATCATCTATGAAAAGGGCCCGGTGCGCCTCTTCGCCAATCTGCTGTGGAACGACGACAAATATCGTTCGGATACGCCGACCTGGTTCCAGGCGCGCACTGATCTCACCATCTCCGGACGGCTCAAGCTCACCAAGAATCTCGAGACCTATTTCACCGTCAACAATGTGCTCGGGCAGCCCTATAATGTCGTGACCCCGGGGAGCGCCTATCCGTCGACGGCCGCGACCGGCCTGGGCACCCACAGCGTCATCTATGTCCAGAACGGGCGCACCGGCACCTGGGGCATCCGCGCGCGCTTCTAGGACGCGATCATTCGCGGGCGGCCGGGTCCGGCCGTCCGTTGCCGTTCCGCCCATCGCGGGGTTCTCATGCCGGATCCATCCCGTTTCACCCGCCGCCGTCTCCTGACCGACGCGATCCGCCTCGCCTCGCTGGCGGCGGCGACGGCGCTGATGCCGCCCAATGTGCAGAGGCTGTTGGCACAGGCCCCGAAACGCTCGGCCAGGCTTGGGGATATCAAGCATATCGTCCTGCTGATGCAGGAGAACCGATCCTTCGATCATTATTTCGGCACGCTCTCCGGCGTGCGCGGTTTCGGCGACCCGGATCCGCTCATGCTGCCGACTGGCCGGACCGTGTTCCATCAGCCCGATGTGCAGAATCCCGACGGCTATCTGCTGCCCTTCCACCTGGACAGCTTCTCGACCAATGCGCAGAAGCTGCCGTCGACCAGCCATGAATGGGACGTCCAGCACCAGGCATGGAACGGGGGCAGGATGGACCGATGGCTGCCCGCCCACCGCGCCGCGGACGGGGCGCATGGCCCTTACACGATGGGCTATTTCAAGCGGCGGGACATCCCCTTCCACTATGCCTTGGCAGAGGCGTTCACGATCTGCGACGCCTATCACTGTTCGGTGATGGGGCCGACCTGGCCCAACCGCCTCTATTATTTGACGGGGATGATCGATCCCGAGGCGACCGGCGGCGGGCCGGCGACGCACAACCGGATGCCGCCGGGCGGCTTTCGCTGGACCAGCTATCCCGAGCGACTGGAAGCCGCCGGCGTTGATTGGCGCATTTATCAATATGGCGCGGCGGGCAAGCGGCATCACAATATGTTCAAATATTTTGCGCGGTTCCAGGATGCCCCGGCGGGATCGTCGCTGGCGCTGCGCGGAATGCCCGATACGGACGAGGATCGGTTCGCGCAGGATGTGCTGAACGACAGGTTGCCCGCCGTGTCCTGGATATATCCCTCCGCCGAGGCGAACGAGCATCCGCGCAACATGCCCGCGGCCGGCGCGGATTTCATCGCGCGCAGGCTCAACGAGCTTGCCGCGAACCCGGACGTCTGGGCGAAGACCGCGTTCATCCTGAATTATGACGAGAATGACGGCCTGTTCGATCATGTGGCGCCGCCGGTTCCGCCGCCCGGCACGCCGCAGGAATTCGTGGACGGCGTTCCGATCGGCGCCGGTTTCCGCGTGCCCTGCATCATCGTCTCGCCCTGGACGGTCGGCGGGTGGGTGTGCAGCGAGCCGTTCGATCACACATCGGTTCTGCAGCTTCTCGAACAGCACACCGGCGTGCGCGAGCCCAATATCAGCCAGTGGCGCCGCCAGACCTTCGGTGACCTGACCTCGGCATTCCGGTTCGGTCAGCCGGCGAGGCGGATTCCGGTTCTGCCCGGTACGACCGAAATGCTGGCGCTTGCCCAAAATTCGGTGGCAAAGCTGCCCGATCCGCCCATTCCGGGCACGCGCCAGCAATTCCCGGCGCAGGAAAAGGGCAGGCGGAAACAGGTGAAACACTCGTGACAAGGAAAGCTGCCACAGCGCCATGATGGACACCCTGCTCAATCGCCGAACCCTCATTCTCGCCGGCGGGCAAGCCGCCCTGCTTGCTGCTGCGCCGGCACTGGCCAAGCCCAAATTCCTCGACGACCCGTTTTCGCTCGGAGTCGCTTCGGGCGACCCCATGCCCGACGGTTTCGTCATCTGGACGCGCCTGGCGCCCAAGCCGCTCGAACCGCATGGCGGCATGCCCGCCGAGGCCGTCCAGGTCGGATGGGAAATCGCCGGAGACGACGGATTCCGGACGATCGTGCGTGCCGGCACGGCGATCGCCCGGCCCGAACTGGCGCATTCGGTGCATGTCGAGGTCGCCGGGCTGCCCAGCCATCGGCGCTATTGGTACCGTTTCGTCATCGACGGGATTCGCAGCGATACCGGCACCGTTCGCACCGCGCCGGCTGCCGGCGCGGCGGTCGAGCAGCTGCGCGTCGCGGTCGCGGGATGCCAGCATTACGAGCGCGGCCTCTTCACCGCCTGGCGCCATATCAGCCAGGAAACCGATCTGGATTTCGTCTATCATTATGGCGATTACATTTATGAAGGCCGGGCCGCCGGAGCGCTCGTGGCCGGTAAAGTGCCGATTGTCCGCCGTCATCAGGGCGACGAGATCTACAGCCTCGACGACTACCGGCTCCGCTACGCACTCTACAAGGCCGATCCCGATCTGCGGGCCGCGCACGCCGCCGCCGCGTTCCTTCCGTCGTTCGACGATCATGAAGTGGAGAATAACTGGTCGGGCGATCTGGATGAAGGCAGCACGCCGCCCGAGATTTTCCTGCTCCGTCGTGCCGCCGCGATGCAGGCCTGGTATGAGCATATGCCGGTCCGGGCGGGGCAGTTCCCGCACAGCGGCGCGCCGCGCGCATATCGGCGGCTCGATTTCGGCCGGCTGATGCGCGTCAATATCCTCGACAAGCGCAGCTATCGCAGCATCCGGCTGTGCGAGAAGCCGGGCGACGGGAATTGCGTCGACACGCGCGACGGGCCGGACACGATGCTCGGCGAGGCGCAGGAGCGCTGGCTTGGCGAGGGGCTGACGGGCGGGGCGACCTGGAACATGCTCGCACTGGGTGGCCTGGTCATGCCCTTCGACAGGTCGCTCCAGCCGGTTCCCACCAACGGTTATGACAATTGGACCGGCTATCCCGATGCGCGGGAGCGGCTGGTGACCATGATCCAGGATCGCAAGCTCACCAATGTCGTCATCGCCGGCGGCGACAGCCACATGTTCTTCATCGGGCATCTGCCGTCACGGCGGGGGGATCTGGAGAGCGCGCCCGCCGCGACCGAGCTCCATGCGACCTCGATCAGCTCGAACAGCGGCAACGGCCTGCCGATCGGTGCCGATCCGCGCGCGGCCAGCAATCCGCATATGTCGATGATCCACGATCAGCGCGGTTATCTGTTGTGCGACATCGGCGCCGATGCCTGGCGTACGAGCATCAGGGTGGTGGATCAGGCGTTCACGCCGGGCGGGACGATCAACACCCTGGCCGGTTTCATCACCCGCCCCGATCGGGCCGGTGTCGTCAGGCTCTGATGGCCGTGAGCGGCATTTTCGTGACCTTCGGCGAGGTGATGCTGCGCTTGTCGCCGCCGGGCCGCGCGCTGTTGTTGCAGGTGCCGCGCCTCGATGTCTGGTTTGGCGGTGCCGAAGCCAATGTCGCCACCCAGCTCGCGCGGCTCGGGCATGCCACGCGTTTCGTCAGCGCGGTGCCGGTGAACGCGCTCGGGGACGCGGCGATCTCCCAATTGCGTGGCGCCGGAATTGACGTCGGGCAGGTCCAGCGGCGCGAAGGGCGGATGGGGCTCTATTTCGCCATGCTTGGAGCTGGGCCGCGTCCAAGCGAGATCCTGTACGATCGCGCGCAGTCCAGCTTCGCGATCGCGCCTGCCTCGGCATGGGATTGGGACGTCATTCTCGCCGGCGCCGACAGGCTGCATGTGTCGGGGATCACCGCCGCTTTGGGGGCTGAAGGCGCCGAGGCGGCACTGGCGGCCGCCCGGGCGGCGAACCGGCTGGGCGTGCCCCTGTCCTTCGACGGCAATTATCGCGCGCGATTGTGGGAGGCGTGGGACGGCGATGCGCGCGCGATATTGACCGGGCTTGTCGGCTGTGCCGACATCATGTTCGGCAACCATCGTGACATCGCATTGCTGCTCGCCAGGCCGTTCGGCGGCGAAGGGCCGGAGCGCCGCCGCGAGGCGGCCGAGGCGGCCTTCGCGCATTTTCCGCGTCTCGCACTCATCGCATCGACTGCGCGTCAAACCGAGGATGCTAACCGCAATCGGCTTTCGGCACGCATCGATACGCGCCAACGGCAGATCCAGACCGACGAGATCATCATATCGGGCATCGTCGATCGCATCGGCACCGGCGACGCCTTCGCCGCCGGCATCCTTCACGCGCTGCGTTCGGGCTTCGATCTCGACGAAATGGCGCGCGCCGGACTCGCGCTCGCGGCGCTCAAGCACTCGATTCCCGGCGATGCTTCGCTCTTCTCCCAGTGCGATATCGATCGGTTTCTCGAAGGGGTTGCCGATATCCGGCGTTGATGTCGATCATGCGGAAAAGCCTGCCGCGCGGAGGCGGAGGGAATCGGTTTTACCCGGAAGACGATGTGACAACAAATTGCTGGGTCGGGCTCTCGGGCAAGCCCGGCCCCATAATGATCAGCGGCCTTCAGGGCTGGTCCTAGCAGGCATTGCTTTCATGCCGGCATAATAGACGATTGCCGCCAAGCCGGCGCCGACGAACCATGCATAGGGGTAGAGCATGGTCAGGATGCCCGGCATGCCGCTGAAGCTCTGCGGAAAGGCGACGGCGAGAAAGCCGGGCATGGTGGGTACCATGGCGATCAGCAGCGCGGCCAGGGCGACGGGATTCCATCCACCGCGATAGCTGTAGAGGCCGTGTGAATCGAACAGGTCGTCCACGGACAGTTTCGTGCGGCGGATCAGCCAATAGTCGGTAATCATGATGCCCGCGATGGGGCCCAGCAGCGCGGAATAGCCGACGAGCCAGGTGAAGATATAGCCGCCGCTGCTCTCGATAAGTTTCCAGGGCAGGATCAGGGCGGCGATCACGGCGGTGATCAGCGCACCCCTGCGATAGCTGATGCGGCGCGGTGAGAGCGCGGCGAAATCATAGGCGGGGCCGACCAGATTGGCCGCGATATTGCAGGAAACCGTGTCCACCGAGATGATGAGGAGGCCGATCAGTACGCCGAGATTCGGCATATTGCTCGCGAGTTCGACCGGATCCCAGATCGCGTGGCCGAACGCGACGCGCGTCGCCGCCGTGGCGAGGATCGCGATGAAGGCGAGCAGGGCCATGGGGACGGGCAGGCCGATCGACTGACCCAGCATCTGATCCTTCTGGCTCCGCGCGAACCGGGTGAAATCGGGGATATTGAGCGCCAGCGTGGCCCAGAATCCCACCATCGCGGTCAGGCCCGGCCAGAAGATCGTGGAGAAGGCCGGTGCGTTTGCCGGCGTTGGCGCTTCGATCAGCGCTGTCAATCCGCCGCCATTCCGCATCGCCCAGATCAGCAGCGCGAAACAGATCGCGATCTTGAACGGCGCGGTCCAGGTTTCCAGCTTGCGGACCATCTCGATGCCCTTCGAGACAAAGGCCAGCTGAATAAGCCAGAAGGCCGCGAAACCCAGCAGATGGGGAAGGGATATGTCCAGCACGGGCAATGGCGGCCCATGGTCGCGCCAGCCGGTGAGCACCGTGACCAGTGCCAGCAATGTCGTGCCGCCCACCCAGGTCTGGATGCCGTACCAGCCGCAGGCGACGAGCGCGCGGGCGATCGCCGGCACGCGCGCTCCGGTCGTGCCGAACGCGCTGCGCACCAATACGGCATAGGGTATGCCGTAGCGCGTGCCCGCATGGCCGATCAGCAGCATCGGTACCAGCACGATCATATTGCCCAGCAGGATGGTGCCGGTCGCCTGAAGCGGCGTCATGCCCTGGTCGATCAGCCCCGCACTCAGCATATAGGCGGGGATCGACACGACCATGCCGATCCACAACGCCGCGAAATGGTACCAGCGCCAGGTGCGCTGGCTGGCACCCGTCGGCGCCAGATCCGCATTGTTGAGATCGCTTGTTCCGGCACGCGTCATGGATATCGAGCCCCCCCGAGCCGACAGGACGAGCAGCTTAGAGCATCGCGTGGAAAAGTGGGAACCGATTTTCCGCAAAAACGATGCGACAACAAATAGCTATAGCAAGGTTGATCGGCCGCCCGGGTCATCCGGGTCGTGCGCCGTCCGAGTTTGGATCCACGTCTAAGGAAATCATTAACCAGGCATATTAAACATATATTCTGCCCTGTCCGTCATGCAGGCAGGATGGCGTACGGGTCGATCCATAAATACATGATTGCCACCGGCTTGTTCGGCGGGATGCTGGCCATCGCATCGATTCCGGCAACGGCGCATGCAGGAACCACGATCCTGCCCATCGCCTATAGCGGTCTGTGCGCGGCCGCCACCATGGCTGAAGATCGCCTGGCGGCACTGCGGCCGGCGGCCGTCGAACCCAGCAAGGCGCAGGCGATACTGGGCGGCGCGCCCAGCAAGCTGGAACTGATCCGGGCGCGGCATGACGGCCTCGCGTCGCAGGTGCCCGATATCGGCACGATCGGCGCCGGCACAGGCTTTCGCACCTTCTGCGGCGATTCCAGCCCCGCGCTGATCGCGCCGGTTGGGCCGGCCCAGGCCGTGCAGGCGGTGCAGCCGCTCAAGCTGGCCATGCCGATCGCGCCGGTCGCGGGTGATCGGCCGGACATTTTCGGTTCGGTCGCGCTGCGGATTTCGGCCACGCCGCTCGGCACGCGTTGGGCGGCCGCTCGCTCAGCGTCGCTCGGCACGCGCCATGGGCCATGGGCGGCGACGTTGCGCGCCGTGCGCGGGCGCGATCGCACCGATCAGGTCGCCGCGATCAACAGCTGGGTCAATGCGCGCATCCGTTTCGTCGAGGACCGGGCGAGCGGCGGACAGGCCGATCGCTGGGCCTCCGCCGCGGAATCGCTGCGCAGCCGCGGGGGCGATTGCGAGGATTATGCAATCGCCAAGATGCAGATGCTGCGCGCGCTGGGCGTCGCGGACGAGGATCTCTATTTCGTCGTCGCGCGCGATCTGGTGCGGCGGGCGGATCATGCCCTGCTGGTGGTTCGGCTGGACGGGCGGCTGGTGACGCTGGACAACCAGACCGATCGCCTGCTCGACGCGACCCAGGCGCATGATTACCGGCCGGTCTTCACCTATGCCGGCACCCAGGCCTGGATGCATGGCTATCGCGCCGATCCGGTGGCGACGCCGATGCGGACCGCGGCGCTCGATATGGCCGGATTCGGTCCGGACTGAGCACCTGTTCGCGATGCCGAGAATGCCGATGCATCCCGGATCGGTTCGCTCAGCGCTCGCGTAGCGCCTCCGAACGCGCCTTCAGGACCGGCTTGAGCAGATAGGACAGCACGCTCTTGCGCCCGGTGATGATCTCGACATCGCAGATCATGCCCGGCGTGATCGGCAGTTGCCGGCCGCCGGAAACCAGATAGGCGCGGTCGGTCTGCACCACGACGGTGAAATAAGCTTCCTTCGCCACCTCGTCATAGATGCTGTCGGCCGACACCTGCACCACCTTGCCGACCAGCCCGCCGTAAATCGAGAAATCATAGGCGGTGACTTTCACATTGGCGCGATCGTCCACCTTGATGAAGGCGATGTCGCTCGGCTTCACCCGCGCCTCGATCAGCAGCTTGTCGCCCATCGGCACGACCTGCATGATCTTCTGCCCGGCATTGACGAAACCGCCGACGGTGGTGACCTGGACGTCGTTCACCACGCCGTTGACGGGTGAGCGGATCTCGGCGCGCTGCAACCGTCCCGCCGCGCCGCGCAGCGATTCCGCGTTCACCGCGATCTTGGCGGAAAGCTGGCTGCGTTCGTTGAGCGCTTCCTGCCGGAACTGCAGCGACGCCTCCGATGCCTGGGCCTGCGCTTCGCCCACGCCCGCACTGGCGCGCGATATCGTCTGCTGCGCCGCCGCCAGCCGGCCCTGAAGATCGACCAGTTCGCGCCGCGCGGTCAGCAATTCGGTCTGCGGGACGATCGATTTCTCGGCGAGCGGGGCCAGCATCTCCACCTGGCGCTGCGCCAGCGCGATGCTGCCGCGCAGGCTCGACGCCGTCGCCTGCGCCTCGGCATATTCGCGGCGGCGCTGCTCGACGGCGGCGCCGAGCGCCGCCATGCGGCTGCCCAAAGCCTGGCGGCGAACCGCCTGGAGCGCGGCCTCCTCGCGGCATTCGGGTGCGACGGAACCGTCGGGCTTGGGCGCGCAATCGCTGCCGCCGCCAATACCGCCCTCCTGCCCGAGGCGTGAGGCGCGCGCCGCGAGCGAGCGGTTCTCCGCCGCGATCTGGCCCAGCGCGGACGCGGAATCGGTATCGTCGAGCCGGACGAGCAACTGGCCCTTGCGGACGGGCTGGCCCGATCGCACCAGGATCGCGTCGATCGTCGCCGGTTCCGCCGCCTGCACGACCTGGACCTTGCTCGACGGGATCACCCGTCCCTGGCCGCGCGTCACCTCGTCCACCTGGGCCAGGCTTGCCCAGAGCAGGCAGATGCCAAGGCCGACGGCGCTGGTGAAGATGATCAGCCGGGGGCCGGACAGGGCCTGAACCCAGGCGATGAAGTGCCGTATCCGTGTCATTGGCTGGCCAGCCGCTGCTTGTCGGCCGAGGGATCGGCGCTGGCGAGCGCGGTCGCGCGTGTGGCCGGCGCGGCCTGACCGCTCGTCGCCGCCGCGAAGGCGCCGCGTGTCTCGTCGGGTGCGGGAATGCTGAGCGACCAGCCCTTGGTCACGTCGAGCCGGCCGCCGACATCGTTTTCGGCGCGCCGCTCGGGTGGCATCCTGGCGAGGATGGCCGCGACCTCGGCCGGCACTTCGGGTTGCACGGTCGCGAGCTGGACCGCCGGCAAGGCCTCCAGCCCCGCATAGCGCCCCGAAAAGGCGGCCGGCATGCCCCAGCTTCCCGGCCAGCGATAGAAGATATGCGCGCCGACCTGCACCAGCTTGGTCAGCCGCGGCGCCCAATAGGGCGAAACCCAGTCGGTATGATAATGTGTGGCGGTGCCGACCGCGCGATCCACCGCGCCGGCCAGCGCCGCTTTCGCGATCGCCTGCGCTTCGCGCCAGGCGCCGGCGGCCGGCGTGCGCGCCAGCGAACCGTCGCAGGTGAAGCTGAACTGGCAGACGCGCCGGTCCGCGCCCTCATAGACCACGCCACAGACCGTCTTGGGAAAGGCGGGATGGCGCAGGCGGTTGAGCACCACCTGCGCGACCGCGCGGCGCCCATCCAGCGGTTCGAAGCCGGCTTCGTAATAGATGGCCTGCGTCATGCAGAGTTGCGCGCGTTCCTTGTCGGACGCGGCTGCGCGAACCATCGAGAAGCTCGATGCGGCCAGGATCGGTGCGTTCGAGAAGGGCAAGGCGGCATTGATCCGAACGGCATCTTCGCCGACCAGCGCCGGCGCGGCGACACCCTCCCGCGTTGCGGCGATCAGCGCCTGATGTTCCCGGCTGGCCAATCGGGCCGCGATGCGCTCGGGCGTTTCCGGATCGCTTGCCGCGCCGAAATGCCAGGCCGATTGCGAGAGCATGGCTGCCGCCGCGACGGCGATGGCCAATGTCATGGCCATATGAACGGTGCGCGATCGTGTCGCCGGATGTGCGGTCTGCACCAGTCTCATTGCTTTTCTCCCGCGGCGGCAAGGGTTCCGAGCACGGTGTCGCGTGGGCCGTCCGCGACGATGCGTCCCTGATCGATCACGATCAGCCGGTCGATGATGGCGAGCATGGCGTTGCGATGCGTCGACACCACCAGCGTCTGGTCGGGCGTCAGCGCCTTCGCCAGATGTTCGATGAAGAGCCGTTCGGTCTGGGTATCCATCGCCCCCGTCGGCTCGTCGAGGAAGAGCAATCGGCATGGTTCGACCAGCGCGCGCGCCAGCACAAGGAAGCTGCGTTGCCCGCCGGAAAGGCGGCTGCCGCGCTCGCCGACGTGAAGATCGAAGCCCGCCGCATCACGGGCGAGGAAGCTGCCCGCGCCCGATTTGCGAAGCGCCTCGACCAGCGCATCGTCATTGGTGAGGGTGGAGCCGAGGGCGAGATTGTCACGGATCGTGCCGCTGAACAGTTCCGCGTCCTGCCCGACATAGCGGAATGCGGAGCGGATCTCGTGCGGATGATGCTGCCGGCTGTCGAGCCCGTCGATGAGATAATGGCCGCCGCTCGGGCGATAGAGGCCGCATAGCAGCCGCCCGAACGTGGATTTCCCCGATGCCACCCGCCCGATCACGCCGATGCGTTCGCCCGGCCGGATCGTGATCGAAAGCCCGCTCAGTGACGGCGTGCTGCTGTTCGGATAGGAGAATTCGAGATGTTCGAGCGCGATCACGCCATCGCGGATCTGCGGCACCACCGATCGGCTGCCCTGATCGCGTTCGTCGTCGAAGCCCATCATCGTCTGCAGGCTGTCGAGCGTCACCATCGCCTGGCGCGCGCGCGTCATCAGATAGGCGAGCTGGCCGACGGGCGAGAGCGAGCGGCCGGCGAGCATCACGATCGCGATGATCGCGCCCATCGAGATCGATCCGGCGTTGAACATGTAGAAGCCGCCGATCACCAGGCTGATGCTCGTCGCCTGCTGGCACAGCGCCGCCAGATTGACGCCCATCGCGGTCAGCCGGCGCAGCCGTTCCTGGGTGGCGGCGCTCATATCGGCATAGCGCTTCCAGCGGCCGAGCATACGGCCCTCGGCGCGGCAGGATTTGAGCGTTTCCATGCCGCCGATCGATTCGATCAGCACCGAATGCTGGAGGCTCGAATCCGCCTGCGCCTCGACCGCCGCAGTCGCCATCGCCTTTTGCAGCGTGAGCCCGGCAAAGGCCATCACGGCGATGGCGACGACCGGCACCAGCGCCAGCCAGCCGGCGAGCACCGCCATCAGCGCGACGAACAGGAACAGGAAGACGACGTCGATCGCGAGCACGACGGTGGTCGAGGCGAAGAATTCGCGAACCATCTCATATTCGGAAACGCGCCGCGCGAACGCGCCCGTGCTGCCCTGTTTGGCGGCCAGCGGGATGTTCATCACCTTTTCGAACAGCTTTTGCGACAGCCTGGAATCGAGGTCCCGGCCCGTCTCGTCGATCAGCCGTGCGCGTGCGAGCCGCAGCGAGAATTCAAGGAGGAAGGCGATGAGCACGCCCAGCGCGAGCACCCAGAGGCTCGCGGCCGCGCGATTGGGAATGACGCGGTCATAGACGTTCATCGTGAACAGCGGCAGCGCGAAGCCGAGCAGGTTGATGAGCACCGCCGCCAGCGCGACGAAGCCGAAGGAACGGCGGACCTTCCACACCTCGCTCCAGAACCAGTGGGTGCGCTTCAGCCGGTCCCACGGCCGTTCATCGGCGCGTTCGCGCGTCGGATCGGCGGTCACCGCGATCGCGGCGCCGTCGTAGAAGCGCTGGAGTTCGGCGCTGTCGATCCAGAAGGAGGCGTCGCGGCCCGGAAGCTGGATCTCGAACTGCCCGTCATTGGCGTCGAGCAGCACCGCCGCGCGGCCATTGGCCAGCCGGACGATCGCGGGCAGATCCGCCGCGCGCCATCGCGCGGGGCCACCGTGCAGCCTTTCCCCGGAAAGACCGAACCGATCGAGCGCGGGCTCGATCTGATGGAAGGGGAACCGGCCCGACTCGTCGAGCGCCAGCCCCGCCTTCACGGCGACGGGCGACGCCGACCGGTCGAACCGGCGCGCGACATGCTCGATGCACGTCAGGACATCGTCCTGCCCATCGGGCCGGACGGCCTCTTCATACCAACCTGACAAACTCACCTCGACACTCCCACCACTGTGTCTCGACGAACCCCTGGAACTGGCTGCGCGAAATCCGAATCGCGCGGCCTGTTCCAGCTATTTGTGATCGCATCGTTTTCGCGGAAAACCGGTTCCCACTTTTCCGCACGATGCTCTAAGTCAGTCGGGATACCGCCTTTCCATGAGCTCCGCCGGCGCGGTCGCCTTCACGTTGAAGCGCTCACGGGCATAGGTCTTGGCCGCGCTCGGCGCCGCCACCTCCATCGCCGTCAGCAACTGATTGGTCGCGGCCAGCACCTGATAGAGCCCGAACATCTGCGAGAAGCGCGCGGTCTCGGCGCGAACCTGGACGTTGTAGCGCGTGTTCTGCGAATCGAGCACGTCGAGCAGCGAGCGGCGGCCGACATTGAACTGCTCGCGATAGGAGAGCAGCAGATCGTCGGCGACCCGGCTTTGCTGCTGCAGATCGGCGAAGAGCTGTTCCTGGCTCGTCCAGCGGTTCCAGGCGCGGCGGACATCCTCTTCCGCTTCGCGCGAAAGCTGATGCATGCGGAAACGCGCCTCGCTCGCACGGCGGACCATCTCCTGCTTCTTCGCGCGGTTGATGCCGCCGTCGAACAGGTTCCAGCGCAGCACGACGCGGCCCTGAAGATCGTTGGTGCTGCCGCGGAAGCCGTCGATATCCTCGCCGATGCGTCCACGCCCTTCGAGCGAGACGGTCGGCCCCAGATCGGCGCCCGCCTTGTCGACCATCGCATAGGCGGCGTCGATATCGGCCATCGCCTCGCGCACGCGCGGGTTGCGCTCGCGCGCCTGCTCCACCGCCTCGGCCAGCGTCGGCGGCACCTTCGGGCGCGGCGACGCGGGCATGGATGCCTGGGTGAGCGTGAGCCCGGTCAGCGTGCGGAACGATATGGCGGCGTTCGCCAGATCCTCCTGCGCCTCGGTCCGGCGGACCTTGGCGGCCTGAAAGCGTTCCTCCGCCTGTTGCTGATCGGCGATGCTGATCGATCCCTTGGCGACACCCTCGCGCAGATCGCCGACCAGTTTCTGATGGAAAGTCACATTGTCGTCGGATGCGGCGACGATGCGTTCCTGGAGAAGATAATCGAGATATTGCCGGGCGACGTTGAGCGCGACGAATTCCGAGCGCTCCTCCACCCGCAGCGCGGCGCCGTCGGTGCGCGCGGCCTGGCGCTTCAGCTCGGCGCTGCGGCCACCGGAATCGAACACGACCTGTTCGGCCAGCGCATTGGCTTCCAGTGGGTAGAGCGTCTGGTCGGCGATGTTGAGCGCGCGCCGGGTCGCGTTTTCGAGGCGGCGGATCCCGGCGGACCCCTCCACGCTGATACGCGGCAGGAACAGCCCCTGCGCCTGTTTGCGCTCGAACTCGATCGCTTCCTTGTTCTGCGCGGCCTGATTGACCTCCGGATTATTCTCCAGCGCGGCCTGGATCGCCGATTTCAGGTCGATCTCCTGTGCCGGCGCCAAGCCCGCCACGCTCAGCATGAACGCGCCGGGAAAAGCGAGAAGCCATTTCCTCTTGCTGCTTGCAGTCATGACACCACCCCCCTCTATTGACCCGATCCGACCGTGACGATCTCGACACGGCGGTTCATCGGTTCGCGGACGCCGTCGAGCGTCTCGACCTTCAGTTGGGATTCGCCGCGGCCGGTGATCGCCAGCTCGCCGCGCGGCACGCCGGCGGCCTCGAGCAGCGCCGCGACATTGTTCGCGCGGCGGTTCGACAGGCCGAGATTATAGCCGTCGGTGCCGGAGCGATCGGTGTGGCCGATCACTTCGATCCGGCGCCAGCCGCACATCGCCCGGCTCTGCACCACCTGTTCGAGCGTGGAGCGCGCATCGGCCGGCGGCACGTCGACATTCCAGTCGAAGAAGACCGAAACCACGGGCGGCACCGAGCAGGCTGGCTCGGGCGGCTGCGGCGGCGGCAAGGGCGGGGCGGGCGGCGGCGGCACCTGGCTGAGCCGCGCGGTGAAGGCATCGCATTTGTTGATGCTGTCCGCATCCACCGTGCGCGTCTTGAGATAGCCGATCGCGATCCCGCACTGGACCTTGGCCTCGGACGCCCAGATATAGCGGACATCCTCCGATCGCTTGACGTCGAGCGCGAGCGTCGCCGCGAGCGCGCTCTGGTAACGCGTCTCCAGTTCGCCGCGCAGTTGCGACTGTGGCAGATCCAGCAGGGGCGAGCGCGGGCTCGCCTGCGCGTGCGCGCTTGTCGTCACCATCATCATCGCGGTGCCCAATGCGGCCGCGCCGAGAGCTGATTTCATCATCATCCCGTCCCCCATCGCTTCTTGTTTCCTCAATGCGCGGCCACGGCGTGCGTGACGGCCATCGCCGCCTCGTGCGCCGCGGCCACCGGATCGGTATGCGGATTGGCGTTTGCCCAGCCCGCCATGGCGAGTTCGGCCGCCGGCCCGCCGAACAGCGCGACGACGTTGGATCCGCCATCGGCGTTGCCCGGCAGGTTCGCGAGCAGGGCATCGATGTCCGGACCCGATCCGCCCGTCAGCGCATCGGCGACGATCTCGCCGAGTGCGGGCTGCGGGGCATCGCCATGTGCCGCCGCCGCCGCGAGTGCGGCCGCCGCGATCGCGGGCATCGGCGCCATGTCGACGAACACCGGCGCGGGGGTTGGCGCGTCGGCGCCATCCTGTGCCGTGTCGCCCGCCGGGGCGTCGTCGGCGCGAGCGGTCGCGCCGTCATTCCGCAGGCCGCCGTCATGCCCCTGGCCGTCCGTTTCGCTGCTATGCGTCGTCCGGGTCGAAGCTGCTGGCGTTGCCGTGTGATGGTCGTCCGCCGCGATCTCGAACGTGTCGCCGCGCGGCGCGTCCGATGCGGTGGCGTCGGGCCGGGCCGGCGCATCCGCACCCGCCGCGCCATCATCGCCAACCATATCGGTGCCGGGCTGTGGCGGTGTCGGTGGGGTGGCGTTAGCCGCCTGTGCCGCCACAAGCCCGGCGGCTACGAGCGCCTGGCCGAAGCCGGGGTTCGCGAAGGCGCTCGCAGCTTTCTGGTCTTCCCTGTTCGATCCGCCCGTCGCGAACGCCGCATCGGCCGCGATGCCGGTGCTGCCGTCACTCCGGACATATTGGGTTTCGCCGTAAACGACGGCGTCGCCGTTCGCGGCAGTGCGGGCATTGCCGTCGGACGTCAGCGACAGGCTGACGATTCCGGCTTCGGACAATGTGCGGAATTCGCCCGCATCGGTGATGCCGTTGCCATTGGCGTCCTGCCACACGCCGAACTTGCCGAAATCGGCGTCGGCGGCGGAAAGCACGCCATCATGATTGGTGTCGAACGCGATCGCCAGCGCTTCGAGATCGGTGGTCGCCCCTGCGGCGTGGCTGGTCAGGACGAGTTCGGAACCGTTGGTGACCAGACGATCGCCGTTGCTGTCATAGACAAGGAAGCCGTCGTCGGGCCCTGCCCAGGCTGTCGCTTCGGCATTGCCGTCGCCATCATAGTCGAACATGACTCCCGCATCGCGGGAAACGAGTTCCACCCCGTCGCCATCAAGGTCGAGCACGATCGGCGGCACGACGATGTTGGTGCCCGTTCCGCCATCCAGCGTATCGGTCCCCGGCCCGCCGTTCAGCGTGTCGTCGCCGGCATTGCCGTTGATGACGTCGTCGCCGTCATTGCCGTTCAGCAGATCATTGCCGTCGCCGCCGCTGATCTGGTCGTTGCCGCCCCGCCCGATGATGGTGTCGTTGCCGCCATTGCCAGCGAGCGTGTCGTTGCCCGACGTGCCGTAGATCAGGTCCGGAAGCGTCGTATCGCCCTGGACATTGATCGCCGGATTGCCTGCATCATTGTACGAGAATTCGAACCGCGCCAGGCGCGCCTGATAATTGCCGCCGTCATTGTCGAAATAGCTGACGGTCCAGGTATCGCCGGCCTGCGCGGGGTTTGCCGTCAGGAACTGCGCCAGCGTCGTCGCCGTGGCATTGCCCGATCCATCGAGCAGATAGACATTGTTGTAGCTGACGGTCGCTCGCATAAGCCCCGTCGCACTGTCGTAGAACCAGCTCTGCTCGAAGGTTCCGGCGGTGAGGTCGTCCTCCACGATCACGAAGCGATTGGATCCGATGCGAAGTTCGACCTGCACCTCCTGCTCACGGTGGCTGCCGGCATTGTTCGCGCCGAAGGTGGTCGGATCCCGTTCGCCCGAGGGGATCGGCACCGCGTTGGGTTGCTGCTGGAAGTCCGTGAAGACATTGATCACGGCGATGCCGGCATTGCCCGCCAGGCCAGCCGCGAAATCGGCGTTGAGCGCGAAACTGTTGGTCACATCGTTGCCGGATGTCAGCGGGCTGCCGGCGTCGCTGCCGATCTGGACGTTCTGCCCCGGCAGCCGCGTCGGCGCGACTTCATGGATCGTCACCACCTGATTGACCGTGGCGGTGCCGTCGGTGACGCTCAGATTCAGCGGCACCGTCACGACGTCGTTGGCGGTCGCGGTCGGGCGATAGACCAGATCGTCGAGCAGGTTGATGCCGAGATTCGGATTGTAGAGGACCGTATTGGCCGCGAGCGGAATATAGTTCGCGCCATCGAAGTAGAAGACGCCCACGGGCGCATTGGTGGAGGTGACGATCAGATTCTCGACATCCACATCGGTCGGAATCTGCACGTCGATCGGATAGCCGTTCGCATAGGTTGGCGTCGAAGCCGTCTGCTGCGCGGGATCGCTCGACATCCATGTATGGCTGTTGAGCGTCACCGGCGCATCGTTCGCACCGTTGACGGTCACCGTGAGCGTCGTCGTCGAGACGTCTCCATCGCCATCGGTGATCGTATAGGTGAAGGTGTCGGTGACGCTCTCGCCGGTATCGAGCCCTTGCACCAACGGGCTGGCATTGTTGAGGACATAGCCATAGCTGCCATTGGCGTTCAGCGTCAGCGTGCCATATGTGCCCGCCACGCCGATCCCGACATTGCCCGATGCGCTGGCCGGCGTGCCCGCCGCCACGCCGGTGACGGTGACGCCGTCGGCGCCCTGTATGTCGGCCGTCCCGTCGGTGACATTGGCGTCGGGCGACACCAGGACATCGATCGCCGTGATCACATTGCCGGTGGCGGTTGTCGGGCCATCCTCGGTGACGCTGTCGGTGTCCGCGATCGCGGTCGGCACATCATCCTTGACGTCGACAAACACCTGGCCGGTGGCGGTGTCCCCGTCATTGTCGAGGGCTTCGACAATGGCGTGGCCGATGCTCTGCGTCTGCGCCGCCAGCGCGAGCTGGTGCGGCAAATTGTCCGCCAGCGTGACCGTCACGGTCACGTTTCCGGTCGCGCCGGCCGCGATGCTCGCTGGCGCCGAAAGGCTCAGCGTGATCGCGGCCGGTCCCCCTGAAGTCAGCGATCCGATGATGGTCTGGCCGTCGCCCGAGCGCGTCCAGAACAGGTCGGTGCCCGCGCCGTCGAGATTGGCGACGAGATTGCTGAGATCGGTCGAGAAGCGGAACGTTGTCAGCGCATCCGAACCAGCGGTGAAGCTGAGCGCGGGCGCGTTGTCGATCTCGGCGGTCGAACCCGAATTGGATCCGAACGACAATGCCGCCTCGTCGACCAGCAGCGTCACCGGCGCCGCGTTGCCTGCGGGCGTGCCGTCCTGAATGGCGATGGTCAGGCTGTCTGCGCTGGTATCGCCGTCGCCATCGGTCGCGGTCAGGGTGAAGGTCGCCTGCGGAGACAGGTCGTTGTCCTGTCCGGTCGCGGCGAGGAACGAGAAGGTGCCGTCGGCGCGCACGGTGAGCGTGCCGGTCGGCTGGACGAGCACGACATTGGCGCCCGCGGGCAGCGTCAGCGTGCCCGATGCCGCGCCGAACGTCACCGCCAGCGACGCGACGCCGTCCGCGCCCGGCGCGAGCGACCAGTTGCCGTTGACGGCGGGGCCGCCTTCGATCGCGGTCGTCGGCGTGTCGGACACGGTGAGCGTTGGCGCGTCGTCATCGAAGGTGATGGTGAGCGTGCCGGGAACGGCGGCGACCGAGCCGTCGGTGTCGGTGACCGAATAGGAGAGGGCGACGGTGGCGTCATTCTCGTTGTTCGGGCCCTGCGCCTGCAGGACATTGTCGAGGAGCGTGACGGTGTAGGCGCCGGTCGCCGGATTGGTGACGTGGACCGAGAAGAGCGCGCCACGCGAACCGGTTGCGGTCAGCGTGTTGGTGCCGGCGTTCCAGCTATAGGTGACGGCTTCCTGTCCGACGGTGCCGCCGGTGCCATGGAGCGATGCGAAGCTGATCGTGCCCGCGCCATCGCCGCCGAAATTATGCGTCAATATGCCGGAGAAGCTGGCTTCGCTCGAAGCCGGGCCATCGGCATCGCCGCTATTGGCGTCGAGGTCACCGATCGTGCTGGCGGCATTGCCGCCGAGGCCGTCATCATCGACCGAGGCTGCGCTGGCGCCGGCGGTGGGCACATTGGCGTCGGTGATCGAGAAGCTGAAGTTCGCGGTGGCGGTGTCGCCGTCGCCATCGGTGACGGTGAAGGTGCCGGATGCGGAACCGACCCCGACGACCGCCGGATCGGCGGTGACGATGTAGCTGCCGTCCGCCTTCACGCGGATCGCGGCGTCGCCGACATCGATCGACTGGCTGTAGCCGTCGGGCTGGAAGACCAGCGCGGTGCCGTTGATCGCGGTGACGGTGGCGCCATCGGCGCCCGGCGCGAAGTCGAAGCTGCCGGGCAGCGTCGTGCCTTCTGCCAGCGAGCCCGCGGGCTCGTTCGTCGCTGTCGGCGCGTCGTCGTCGAAGGTGATGGTGAGCGTGCCGGGAACGGCGGCGACCGAGCCGTCGGCATCGGTGACCGAATAGGAGAGGGCGACGGTGG
>NZ_JAINVV010000016.1 GCF_019880585.1 Sphingomonas colocasiae | reverse complement strand
CTTCTCCAAGCTGAAACACTTCCGTCGCGTCGCCACCCGCTACGACAAGCTGGCCGCGAACTTCCTCGCCATGGTTCAACTCGCATCAATGCGGCTTTGGCTTCGCGTTTATGAGTCTACGACCTAGAAGACTCCTGCCTAGACATACCATTTGAACGATTTTCGAAATATTCAAAATAGTTGTCACTATCTGAAACTTCAAACCAACGCCCCGCTATTCCATTAACCTTGACTCCATCCGATTCTAAACGACGCATGCCACTAAGGACCATATCCCGACCACCACCAAACCGAACTTTGTCGCCCTGCGCCCGCAAATTGAGCCGCAGAATGCCGTCATTGCCGATCTGCATCTCCAAACCATGATCAAGCTCGTCAGGATCCATGTATGTATAATTGCGTTCGCCGGTGCGGCCAAACTTAGAATCAAACTGCGCGGCAACGTCCACCCTCGGTACTAGATGCCCCCTCGGCGGCCCTGATTCTTGCTCACCGCTTCTGTCAGAGCCCCCGTTTGGCGTATCAGAGTCCATCAAATCGACAATTGACGGCTGCCTCAATCCAGATTCTTGGCCCCCAATCCATCCATCGTCGAAACTCGCACTTTTGCGCCGACTATCTCCAACACCTCCTTCATCCCGGATATTTTGTGGGTCAGGCTTGTGAGATGTCGGCATCTCAAGCGAGTTCGTTGAAAGGACGGGTGCGCTTGGCGAGGCAGAAGAAGCTGACGATGGGGGGTTGGTTCGCGGTTGCTGAATTCTCCCGATCGCGGAACGTGCGCCCTCTGCATGCCGCTGAGGCAGCACGAACGCGCCATCGCTACGGCGTAGCGCGCGGGTGCCCTCGGCCCTTCCAGCGGCGTATAGGTGAGCATGGTGATGCCGCCCGTCGTCATCGTGCGCATCAGCATCTCGACATAGACGTCCTGGGGCGGCTCTTCGTCGGCCCAGATCAGGTCCTGCGCGGTGCCCTGGAACGCCTTGCGCCCCTGGGCATAGGATTTGAGCCCGACAGTGGAGTGCTCGCCCGAAATGTGACGGATCCGCGCGGTATCGATCAGGTCGGTGACGCCGCTGCGCCAGGTGAAGCCGTCCATGTCGATATGGTCGCGCGGGATCAGCCCCGATCCGTCCACCGCCTTGTAGCTGCCCGGCCAGGCGATCTCGCCGAACAGCGTCTTCTGCAGGATGTCGCGCGTCGTCTCGTTGGTGTCGCCCGCCGCCCAGGCGCTGATCGGCCGGTGGAAGCGCTTGCCCGGCCACCACTCGGGATACAGGCCGGTCACATGGCAGACGAATTCATAGCCGCCCATGCCATAGGTCTTGCCGATGCGGTTGGCGCACATGGCGCAGCGCTCGCGGTAATCCTTGCCGGCGGCGAAGAACTCCATATGGCGTGGATAAAGCCCGCGCCTGAGCGGCCCGGTCTCGGGGTACAGGCCCGCGAACCGGCCGAATTTCTCGGCCTGCTCGATCGCGAGGATCGCCTTGGCGAATTCCACCGCATCGGCATCGCTCAGCGTGTCGGCATAGGCGCCCGCCGGCGGCATCATGTGTCGCTCTCCCCGCGCTCGGCCATCCGCGCCTCGTGCCGGCGGATGATCGCGCGCGCGGCTTCGGGATCCTCGGGATCGACGGCGACATGGCCGGTCACATGGCGTTCCTGCCGGTCGCGCCATTGTTCGGGCCGGCGGTTGCGGAGCCAGTTGAACGCCGCCGAGGAATCGGGCGGCATATGCTCGACATAGTCGGCACGCAGCACCTTGCCCTGATGCTGGAAAATCTTCTCGGCGACATAGCTGTAGCCGATCGCGCGGTTGTAATAAGCGCGCTCGACGCGGTCGTCGGCGATATCCTTGCCCACGCGCAGCGCAGCCGCGAATTCGGGCTGGCTGTGTTTCCAGCGATGGATGGTGCGCACATCGACGTCGAAGAAGTCGGCAAGCTCGAAATCGGTCGCGCCCAGCTCGCACAATTTGCGCGCCTGCTCGGCCATTTCGGCGCGATACAGCGTCGGCCGGCCCCTGCGTTTCACCTCATCGGTGGACTGGCCATTATCGTCATCGCGTTCCACGGGCCGGTTATCCCGGAAATCAGGTTCTTCGGGCACGGCCCGTTAAATCCGCCGATGCAAAACAGAACATATTGAGAACAAATCAACGGCAGCCTATCCTGCGGCCCCATCCCCGATTCGTCCCTGCCGGAGCCCGGAATGCCGATCCAAATCCGCCGCAACCGCGAGCTGCTCCACGTATCGGGCAGCATCGAAACCATCCTGACCATCCCGCCGCGCCTGCATCCGACGGCGGACACGCGCTTCGCGCTGGCGCTGTCGGACGGTACCCTGCTCGAAGGGAAGATCGACGATGCGGATCATTGCCGCTTCACCGTCGCGATCGAAGGCGCCGGCATCACCCGGATCACACCTTCGGGCGATCCGGCGATCGAACATGACTGGCCGATCGAGTGGATCGCTATCAGCCCGGCCGATCAGGCCGCGCGCGCCGAAAACCAGGCGACCGACCTGCCCCTCTTCCCCGATCTTCGCGCGGCATAAGCCGGGACTCGACTCCCGCGCCGATCGGCGGCAGCATGGACGGGCGTGACGTCTGTTTGAAGGAGAACGGCCTTGAACCAGTTCGACCGATCCTATTTCCAGCGCCGCGCGGACGAGGAACGCGCACGTGCGCACGCTCAACAGGGCACCACCGCCGCCATCTTCTATCACAAGCTTGCCGACGCCTATGAACGCGAGGCCGGCGGAGCGTCGCGCCTGGCTGCATCAGGCCCGCACGCATCCAGCCAGCACGTCTGAACCGTTCGAGCTGGATGATCGGCGTTTGCGGAAAACCCCAGCCCGATCCAACGTCAGCGCGTTGCGCCGGGCACGGTGGGTTACCCCGGAAACGCCTCGTGCCGCGGCACATCCTCCAGCCGATCGTCCCAATCGGCGCGGCTGGCGATGAAGATATGCGCGTCGGGCCGGGTGTCGAGCGGCCCGTCCAGGCTTCCCGCCGGCGCCACCAGAACGGTGCCGTCGATATGCATGCCGGGCAGCGCCGATCCGCATTGCGTGCAGAAGCTCCTGCGGTGCCGCGTATCGGGCACGGCATAGGTCCGCACCCGATCCTCCCCCGCCAGCCAGTCGAGCCGGGCGGTGCGAGAGAACAGATTGGCCGCGTGCGCCGACCCGCTATTCTTGCGGCAGCGCCCGCAATGGCAAAGGAAAAAGCCATCGAACGCGCCCGCAATCTCGAACCGCACCGTGCCGCACAGGCATGATCCCGGATATGTCCCGCTCACCGCATTCTCCCTTATGACAGCGTCGCTTTTGCGAATAGCCGGTTCGGCCCTATTCGCGCGCCGATCAAATGTCGCCTGCCTATGAAGCGCCAGCGCATCTCGGCACATCATGCTGTGGGAAACCGATAGTCCGCGATTAACGGAGACTCTATCGCCCCACCCGACCCGGCATGGGGGCATCGACCACGATATCCTTTTGCAGCTTCATCGTGCCGTCCGCCTGGCGTTTGAACACCGCCACCCAATTGCCGGTCTCGGTCACCGGCCGCTTTGTCGCCGGATCGGAGAAGGTGAAGCGATAGGTAGCATGATAGACCGCGAGATCGCCCGATCCGGACACCTCGACGCTTTCGTCGGACACCGCCAGCTTCAGTCGCGGATCCGCCATCTGCGCCTTCATCGCCGCGGCGCTGGCCGGCTTGCCGACGATATTGGGCGCGCCATGCACCATCGCGACGATATCCGGCGCGACGATGCTGGCTGCCTTCTCCGCGTCGCGCGCGGCATAAGCATCGATCTGGCTGTGGATCGCCGCCTTCACCTCCGCCGCCACCCGATCCTGCGCGCCTGCGCCGCCACCGTCGCAACCGGCAAGCAGCGAGGCGGCAAGCACAAGGAATGAGAGAGACTGGCGCATGGTCCGATTAAGCACCGAATGCAGCCCCGTCGTCAAATCATCCGTCCGGAACGTTTACGCCCTCCACCAAGCGCCGGCGGCCCTATTCCAGATACAGCGCGCGCAACCGTGCCAGATCGACCGCATTCAGCCCGATCTCCTGCTCGAGATAAGCGGGCACCGATCCCCAGCGTTTCTCGATCACCGCGAAGGAGGTGGCGAGATAGGGCCTGCCGTCGGACGCGGAGAGCGACGGCGGCTTGGCGGTTTCCGGTTCCTTCCGGTATTTCGCGAAATAGGCGTAGACCGGATTGACCGTCGCCAGCGCGTCGGGGATCGGCGCGACTTCCCACTCGGTATGGCGGTGGCGCTCGGAAAGCAGATAATCGGCATAGATGGTCTCGCGGTCGACGCCGAGCGCGCTCAGCACCAAGGCGGCGGCGAGGCCGGTGCGGTCCTGCCCCGCCGAGCAATTGAACAATGTCGCGCCCTCATTCGCGAGCAACCGATCGAACAGCAGCCGCACCTGTGGTGCGATCATCGTCGGCAGGACGGCGTACATCTCCTTGATCGCCGTCTCGGTGCCGTCTTTCTTCAGCGCGGTCTGGATCGTCTCCAGCAGCGGCGCGAAGGAATAGCCGACCGCATTGTAGCGGATGCCGTCGAGCCGGGTCGGCGCCAGGATACGTTCTTCGTCCGATCGCAGGTCGACGATATTGCCGATGCCCAGCGCGCGGACGGCGATGACGTCGCGATCGGTCAGCATCGGTTGTGCGCCCGCGCGATAGATGCGGCCCCAGCGCACATGCTTGCCGCCGGCGGCGGCGTAACCGCCGATGTCGCGGAAATTGGATGCCTGCTCCAGCGGCACGATCCGCTCGGGCGCGGCCGGCGCGGCACGCGCGACAGGCACCGCCTCAGCGATCGACTGCGCGCCCGCACCGGGCTGGACGCAGCATGCGAGCAGCGGCCCCAGGCCGATCAGCAGCATATGTTTCATATCTCGACTCTCCCAGTTTCGGCGGACGGCGCGGCCCTGATCTTTCCCAGCTTCGATGAGGCGGCCGCCAGCCCGAAAGCGGTGATGAAGCCGTCGAGCGCGGATATGCCGGTGATGCCGGCCTTGTATTCGCAGACCGTCGCGACCGCGCTCGCCACCCCCCAGATCGCCAGGTTGCGCCAGCGCACATCCCCTTCCTCCGCCCGGCCGAACAGCGCCTGCTGGATCAGGATCGCGGCGGCGGGCGGGAACACCAGCCCCAGCAGCACCAAATAGCTGACAAAGGCGTTCTGCGCGCCGGCGAGCGCGATCAACGCGCCGATGCCGGCGGTCACGATCACGATATGCGTGAAACGAATCCGCTTCAGCCAGGTCGAAGTCACCAACGCCGAGGAATAGAGCGTCATGATCCCGTTCTGCATCAGGCCCAGCGGCAACAGGATCGTCAGCACCGCCGGCATGCCGAGCAGCATCAGCACCTCCGCCGGATCGCCGCTCCGCGCGACGAGCCCAGCCGCCGCATAGCAACCGATCACCGCCGCCCATACCGGCCCCAGCGCCATGCCGGCCGCCGCCATCGCATCGCGCGAACGGCCGATGAACCGGCTGTAATCGGGCAGGATGATGCAGCCGATCACGAACGATCCGATGATCGCCGATATCCCCCTGCCGATCGGCACGGCCGTGCCCGCGACGGTGTCGACCGTCTCCAGCCGTGGCAGCGCCTTGAGCGCGACGAAGATCAGCAGCAACAGCAACAGCGGCACGAAGATGAGAGGCACGCGCGCGATCACGGAGAATCCGAAGATCGCGATCGCTCCGATGATGGCCGCCGCGCCAAGGATGCCGATCGCCAGCGGCGGCTCCGCGCCCAACGCGCGGCGGATGCCGCCCACCGCCAGTTCGCCGATAAAACCCATCTCGACCGCGAGCCAGCCGAGCAGCGCGATCCCGAGCGCGGCGGTCAGCACCCGCGCGCCCCTGGAGCCAAAGGCCTGTTCGGACAGCAAGGCCGTCGAACGCCGCGTCCTGACGCCGGCATAGGCCATGAGCATGGCGAGCCCGGCCGTCAGCGCGCATCCGGCGATCGTGACGATCAGCGCGTTGAACAGGCCGTAATCTCGGCCGATCGTGCCGCCCAGGATGATCATGGGCACACTCATGATCGAGCTGATCAGGATGAGCGTGATCGACGCGGCGGAGCGGTTGGCATGCTCGGCCGGCACGGGTTCGCGCGGAAATTCATTGCTCATTCGACAGGTCTCTTCCCATGCCGCCCGCGCATCGCGCCAGGCGCGCGCGTTTCAGGGCATTGCGTATCCGACCATCGTCTTGGGGCGCGGCACGGGGAAACAGTGTTTGCTGTGCGTCAGCCCGGCCCGGACGATTCCTTCCGCGACGCAGACCGTCGCCGGGATCGGGTCGATCACCGGTATGCTGTGGCCGCGCTCGGCCAGATAGGCCTCGATCGCCGACGCACAGCCCAGAAAGCCGGTGCAGCCCAGGATGATGACGTCCGCATCATCCTGCTCCACCGCTTCCAGCGCGCATTCGCCCAGCCGTCGCTTCGCTTCCTCGATCCGCGGCTCCAGTTCGAGCACGGGAATGTCGACGACCTTGATCGCCGCCAGCTTCTCCTGGACGGCGCTCAGGCGCACGAGGTTGCGGACCATCGGTTTCACCGCGTTGAGCACGGTGACATAGCCGAAGCTCTGCCCAAGCAGCGCGGCCAGGTGCATCGACGTCTCGCCCGGCCCCAGCACCGGGATCGACAGCATCTCACGCGCCGCCTTCACGCCGGGATCGGCCATGCAATCGACGATGACGGCGTCCGCGCCCGAGCGTTCGGCCTTGATCGCCTCCGCGATCGTCGCCGGCACCGCGAACGCCTCGTCATATTCGCTCTCGATCGAGGGCGGCCCGGTTTCGAGCAGTGACTGGGTGATGGTCAGCCCGGCATGCGTCAGATGCGCGACATCGTCGAGCGAGCGCACGCCCTTCGTCGTCACCGGCGTCACGAGATGGATGCGCATGACGCTCTCAGCCCCGCGCCGGATCGACGGTCTCGGTCAGCGCGCCGGCGGTGCCGCCGCGCAGATAATCGTCGGTCTTCTTCAGCCAGTCCTCGCGGCGGGGCGACCACATGTCGATCTCGACGACGCGGCCGATCATTTCGGCGCCGTGCGGCTGGTGGGGCGGGATCACCATCACTTCGCCGGCATGCAGGTCGCGCGTCTCGCTCTTCGCCTCGTCGAACCAGAAACGCATCGTGCCCTCGACCACTTGGGTCACCTGCTCGTTCTCATGCGCGTGGAGCGGCACGACGAAGCCGTCGTCGAAATAGATGCGCGCGATCGTCATCTTCTCGCCGGTCACGATCTGCCGGCTCATGCCCTCGGCCACTTCCTCCAGCGGCACATCGTCCCATTTCAGTATCTCAACCATCGATATCCTCCCTCATGCCGGCCCTCACCGGCGTCAGCCAATTCTTGCGATCCTTCACCCGGCCGCGCACGACATCCTGGAAAGCGGCGCGCAGCCGTTCGGTGACGGGGCCGATGCGGCCATCACCGATGCGGATATGATCGACGGCGCCGATCGGCGCGATCTCGGTCGCGGTGCCGGTGAAGAACAGTTCGTCCGCGATATAGAGGAACTCGCGCGGGAACGCGCTTTCGCGCACCGGGATGCCCAGCGCCGCCGCGATCTCCATCACCGCAGATCGCGTGATGCCCGAAAGGATGCTGCCTTCGACCGGCGGGGTGATCAGCACGCCGTCACGCACCGCGAAGATATTCTGTCCGCTGCCCTCGCTCACCATGCCGTCCGGCGACAGCGCGATCGCCTCGGCGAAGCCACCCGCGATGGCGTCGAGCTTGATCAGCGTCGCATTATTGTAATGGCCGGCGGACTTGGCGAGCGCGGGAAAGGTGTTGGGCGCAGGTCGGTTCCAGGAGGAGACGCAGACATGGATGCCGCGATCCGCCTCGCTCTGGTCGAGATAGCTGCCCCATTGCCAGCTCGCGATATAGGTCTCGATCGGATTGCCGATCGCGGCCATGCCCATGTCGCCATAGCCGCGCATCACCATCGGCCGCAGATAGCAGTCCTCCAGCCCGTTGGCGGCGACCAGATCGATACAGGCGCGCTCCAGCGCGTCGATCGAATAAGGCAGGTCGATGCGGTAGATACGGCAGGAATCGTGCAGCCGCCGCAGATGCTCGCGCAAGCGGAAGATCGCCGGCCCCGCATCGGTGCGATAACAGCGTATCCCCTCGAACACGGAGGATCCGAACTGCACCCCCACCGACAATATGTGCACCTGCGCCTCCGCCCAGCGGATATGGCGGCCATTATGCCAGATATAGTCGGGCTCGTTGATCGATTTGCCCATCAGGCCCCTCTCCAAACAGGTCCTGGCGGGCGGATGCGCGCACGGCGCCCCCGCCCGCCCGTGCATCAGAATTTATACTGCACTTCAATGCCGTAGCTGCGCGGCGGGCTGAAGGTACGGCTGAACAGTCCCGCGAAGGGAGACAGGCTCAGCGCCTGCTGCGTGTTGAGCAGATTCTCGACGAACAGCTTGGCGCTGTAGCGGTCGTTCTCCACGCCGATGCGCGCGTCGATGAAGGTCTTGTCCTTGATCGGGAAGACTTCGTTCACGCGCAGGAACATGCCGCTCTGGTAGCGGTAATCGACGCGGCTCACGAAATCGAGCGTATCGCTCACCGGTTCCTGCCACTGCATCGAGGCATTGGCCGTCCATTTCGGCGTGAACGGCGCGCGGGTCTTCGCCGCGTTCTGCACGATCGCATCGGTATAGCCGATACCGCCCGAGAAACGCAGCTTGTCGGTCGCCTGTAGCGCCACATCCGCCTCGAAACCCATGATCTTGGTGCGCGGAATGTTGGTGGTGGTGCGGAACGGCGGCGTCGCGATCGTCTGCGTCACCTGCTGGTTCGAATAATCGATGCGGAACGCGGCGGCGTTGAAGGTCAGGATATTGTCGAAGAACTGGCTCTTCAGGCCGATCTCGTAATTCCTGGTCGACTCGGAGAGCGCCCGGTTGCCCGAATTGAAGAAGCCAAAGCGGAACCCCTCCGAATAGGTGGCATAGGTCATGATCTTCTTGGTCCAGTTATAGGCAAGCTGAACCTTGGGGGTGAAGGCACTGTCCTTCGCCTTCAGCGTATCGACCAGATTGCCCGCCGGATCGGTCACCTTGATCGGCGTGTCGGTGCGCGGATCGGTGACGCGTGTGTTGCCGTAATTGTCCTCATCGTAACGGCCGGCCAGCGTCAGCTCCAGTCCGTCGGTGATGTCGTACGACGCCTGGGCATAGACGCCCCAGATCTTGTCGAGCTTGCGATCCCAGCGATCGAGCAGATAGGTGCGCGACACCGAAGGGCCGGCGACAAGCTGGCCCGCGCCCAGATGCGTGTAGGACAGGCGCCGGGCCAGCTCGAGCCCAACCACCCAGCGCAGCCGCTGGTCCGATTTGGAAGTCAGGCGGATATCGGCGCTATAGGTCTCGAAATTGTCGGTCAGGTCCTGGAACTCGTCGATCACCTGGCCGGTCGTGGCGGCATCGCCATAGGTCGCGGCGCCGAACAAAGTGCGGTTGGCGGGCGCCGGGCCGCCTTCGTAATTCACCGTGCCGAACAGGCTCTGGTTGATGTCCTGATAGGCGAGCACCGCCGAGAAGGTCGCGAAGTCGAGATCCGCCTCGCTGCGCAGCGAGACATCGACCAGCCGGCGCTCCTCGCGGCCCAGAAAGCCCTTGCGACGCAACGGGCCGGGATTGGCGGCGGTGTTGAATTCGTCGACCAGCGCGGCATTGGCGATCTTGTCGACGGTGCCCGGCGCGGCGCCGTGCGAGTCGGTGATCGAGGCGCGCAGGTCGAAGCTCAGCTTGTCGCTGGGCGTGAACAGCAGCCGGGCGCGCCCGGTCTTCTGCTGGCGCGCATCGACCGCGCCGGTGCCGTTGGCGGTCTTCACGATGCCGTCGGTGTCGTTGAAATAGCCGCTCACCGAATAGAACAAGGTGTCGGCGACGATCGGGCCGGACACCCCGCCGGAAAGCTTGATGTCGTTGCCGCGCGCATAGCTGGCCTGCACCCGGCCTTCGAAATCCTGGCTCGGCTTGCGCGTCACGATGTTGATCGCGCCGCCGATCGCGCCGGCGCCGTAGAGCGCGCCCTGCGGTCCTTTCAGCACCTCGATCCGCTCGACGTCGAGCAGGGTGCCCTGCTCCATCGCATCGATCGAGGTCGCCTTCACCCCGTCGATCACGAAAGCGACGGGCGGCCAGCCCTGACGGCCGGAGGTGATGCCGCGAATGGTGATGTTGCTTTCGCCCGAACGGAAACCTTTGCGCAGGATCACATTGGGCACCATGTCCGCAATGTCCTGGATCTGGTCGATGCCGGCGGCGGCGATGTCCTTCGCGCTGAATGCGGCGATGGAATCGGGCACGTCCTGCAGGCTTTCGGCGCGCAGGCGCGCGGTGACGACGATATCGCCTTCGTCGGTCGCCGCCTCGGCCTTGGCCGGCGCTTCCTGTGCCATCGCGGCGCCCGCCGCCAATGGGCTCAGCATGGTCGCGGCCAACAGGGCCGGAATCATCTTGTCGATCATCTTGAACTCCCCAATCAAGTTGCTGTTATGCTTCGTGGTTCTTGGCTTCATTGATCCGGCGCCAGCACGATCCCGCCACGGCTTTCCCCGGCTTCGAGGATACGGTGCGCGTCGGCGGCGCGGGACAGCGGCAGGATGTCGGGATCGATCGGGCGCACCACGCCGCGATCGAACGCGTCGAAGGTCTCGTCGACATAGGTGCGGAGCTGTTCGGGCGTGCGGATCTTGTGGAACAGGATCGGACGGGTGACGCTGAGCGAGCGGACGGCGAGGTCGGACGGACGGAACGGCTCGACCGGGCCGGAAGACTGGCCGAAATTGACGAGCGTGCCGCTATAGTCGAGGCAGCGGAGCGATCCGGCGAAGGTGTCGCGGCCCACCGAGTCATAGACGGCGGCGACGCCCGCGCCGTCGGTCAGCGCATCGACGCGCGCCACGAAATCCTCGGACCGGTAGAAGATGATCTCGTCGGCGCCACAGGCGCGCGCCACCTCGGCCTTGGCCTCGCTGCTGACGGTGCCGATCACGCGCGCGCCCAGCGCCTTGCACCATTGGCACAGCAACTGGCTCACCCCGCCCGCCGCCGCATGGACCAGCACGGTCTGGCCGGCCTGGACGCGGTGGGAGTCCTTGACCAGCATCCGCACGGTGAAAGTCTTCATCAGCGATGCGGCGGCCTGCGCGTCCCCAATCCCGTCGGGCAGGCGAAAAGCGAGATCGGCGTTCAGGATGCGCCGCGCGGCATAGCCGCCATAGGCGCCGCTGATCCATGCGGCACGGTCGCCCACCGCCAGATGCGTGACGCCGGGGCCGACCGCCTCGACCACGCCCACCGCGTCCAGCCCCGGAATGCCGGGCAGCGCGAGCGTCCGGTACTGCCCGGTGCGGACATAGGTATCGTGGAAATTCACGTTGATCGCGGCGTGCCGCAACAGGATCTCGCCCGGGCCGGGTTCGGCCAGTTCCACCTGCACGAGCACCAGCTCTTTCGGGCCGCCATGACGGCTGAGGACGATCGCGTCAGTCCGCATGGGCGGGGCTCCGGGCGGCGGCGGGCGCCAGCCCGTCCAGCGGAAGATCCTCGACGGCCACGAAATCCATGTCGAAGCCGAAGGCGCGCGGGCCGAAGGTCGCCAGCGCCTCGGGCGTGCGCATGATCGGCGGCACGCCCACCGCCATCACCTTCACCCGCTGGCCGAAGCGCAGCGCCTCGGTGGTGATCGGCTCGCCGGTCTCGCGGTCGAGTATGGTGATGAGGTCGGGCACCATGGTGAGCGTCCGCCCCGCCTTTTCGGCGGTCAGGAACTCGTTCTGGAAGGTGATGCGGCAGGGTTCGTCATCGCCCTCGATCGGCACCAGCGTCACCGCGCCCCGCGCGAAGCCGCCCTGGGTCTCGCGCAGCACGTCGGAAACCTTGCCGTCATACAGGATGCGGGCATGGCGCGGCGGATTGGCCTGGGCGAAGAAGTCGATCAGCGCGGTGAATGGGCATTGCTTGCTCGCCCGCGCGGCGCTGATCGTCTGGCCGATGCGCAGCGACAGCGTCAGCGTGTTGGGCACCGCCGTCCGCTTCACGTCGGCGCCGCTCATCGGATAAAGCGCGATCTGCGCCATCGCGCCCAGATTGATGACCGCGCTGCGCGCCAGCCGCTCGGCCAGCACATTGGATTCGGTCTCGATGCTCATCAGGTCGCCGCGCTCGCTCGCCAGGCTCAGCGGCGCGCTCTTGCAGCCATAGACGCTGAAGGTGACCATATGCAGTTCGGGAAAGGCGCGGCCCATGCCGTCGGCATCGACCACGGGCAGCCCCATGCGCGCCGCCACCACCAGCGGCAGCGTGCCGTTGGCGCCGCCCGCCTCGATCGAGATGATCGCATCGGCCTTGCGGCCCAGCCGGTCCTCCACCGCGCGCACCGCCTGCTCGGCGGCGATCATGCAGGGGATCTTCTCGATCATCACGGTCGGCGCGCCGATGCCCGCCGCGGTGATCACCAGCGCGTCATCGGGCAGGTCCATCGGATCGATGATGTCGGCGCGGCGACCCTCATCGAATTCCTGCTGAAGCATCAGCCGGCCGATATAAGGATCGCCGCCCCCGCCGGTGCCCAGGAAGGTAGCGCCGGTCGCGTAATCGATCAGGTCTTCGCGGTTGAGTTCCATGGTCAGACCCCCTCGGCTTCGGGCTGGAATTGGGTGACGGTCGCCAGCTCGCCCACCGCCTTCACGCGGACGCGCACCGCGCCGCTCGGCGCGTAGGACAAGGGCAGTTCGTCGACCTCGATGATGGAAACGCTGTCGGCCTCGGCGCCCGCATCGACGACGCGGCGCACCGCCTCGGCACGCGCCTGGTCGAGCGCGGCGTCGCGGCCGGTCTCGGCATAATGGAAGACGCGGTCGACCTCGCCGCCCACCTGGGCGATGGCGGCGCCGATCGCATTGGCCTCGGACGATCGCTCGGGGATCAACAGCTCGCCGACGCCCTTCAGCTCGCGGTCGATCAGCACGCTGCCGCCGCCAACCAGCACCACGGTCGCATCATCGGCGGAGGTCTTCATGCGATCGATCGCCTGCTCCACCTTGCGGTGGATCTCGTCGACCGCCGCCTCGACGAAAGCCGCGTCCAGATGCGCCACGCGATCGCGATCGCCGATCTCGGCGATGCCGGCTGCCACCGCGATATCCGTGGTCGTCAGCGTCTCGCCGCCGAACACCAGCGCCTCGCGCGGCAGGCGATAACCCACCGATTGCGGGCCGATCCGGCGCGGATCCTGCGGGTCGACGCGGGTGCCGCCGCCCAGGCCGATCGCCAGGATATCGGGCATGCGGAAATTGGTGCGCACCCCGCCGATATCGACGGCGAGCGAGGATTCGCGCGGGAAGCCGTTCACCAGCACGCCGACATCGGTAGTGGTGCCGCCGATATCAACGACGATCGCGTCCTTGCGGCCGGAGAGATAGGCCGCGCCGCGCATCGAATTGGTCGGGCCGGAGGCGAAGGTCAGCACCGGATAGCGCGCGACGAAATCGGCGCTCATCAGCGTCCCGTCATTCTGGCTGATGAAGAAGGGCACGGTCACGCCCAGGCTGCGCAGCGCCTCTCCGAAGGAATTGACGACGCGTTCGGACAGATCGGCCAGCGACGCGTTCATGATCGCGGCATTCTCGCGCTCGATCAGCCCCATCCGGCCCAGCTCGCTCGACAGGGTGACGCGCGCCCCCGGAATCTCGTTCCGCACGATCTCCGCCGCGCGCTGCTCCATCGACGCATCGATCGGCGAGAACACGCAGGAGATGGCGATAGCGGTGATGCCGGCCTTGCGGATCTCACGCGCCGCCGACGCCACTGCTGCCTCGTCCAATGGCGCGATCAGCTGGCCGTCGAATTCATAACCGCCGCCGACCAGATAGATGCGCTTGCCCACCGCCATCAGCAGGTCGCGCGGCCAGTCGATCAGCGGATCCAGGCTGCGCGCGGCGGGCAGGCAGATGCGGATCACCGCCGCGTCGTTCAGCCGCACACGCTCGACAAAGGCGTTGGTGAACTGGGTGGTGCCGATCATCACCCCGTCGATCGCGTCGGGGGCGACGCGCGCGCTGCCGAGCAGCTTGCGGATCGATGCGACGACGCCCGATCCGACATCCTCGGTGGTCGGCGTCTTCAGCGATGCGACGACGCTGCGGCCGTCGAGCAGCGCCGCGTCCGTGTTCGTTCCACCAACATCCACCCCAATACGCATCGACAGGCATCCTCAGCTCATGTGACGCCCTGATCATGCGGATGCGGCCGGCGGACGGAAAGCGAAGCGGGGAGTGAAGTCGGGTGGTTTTTCAGGTAGGGCCGCGATGACGCCTCCGCCTACCCGAAGCGGCGAACGGGCGGGAAACCGGCCTGCCCCTACGTAGGCCGACACGATCCGGGCGCGATGCGGGTCAGGAGATTCCCATTTCGCGCGGCGTGCGATAGACCGTCGCTTCCACGATCGTCTTTGGGGGAAATTGGCGCGATGCGGCGTAACCATCGGACCGGGCTGGCCGGGATCCTTCTGTCCTCGCTCCTGCTTGCACCGGCCGCGGCCTCCGCCGCTCCACCATGCGAAAAGCGCCCCTGCCCGTCCAACTGGCTATCGCTTTCCTCCAGCGATCGCGACGCCGCATTCGCATTCGCCGAGGATTACAAGCGTTTCATGGCGGCTGCGCGCACCGAACTCACCACGGTACGCGAGTCACTGGATCGCGCGCGCAAGGCGGGTTTCCGCGAATGGACGCCGGATGCGAAGCTGACGCCAGGCAGCCGCTGGTACAAGAACAACCGCGATCGCGCGCTGATCCTGTTCGTCGTCGGCAGCGCCCCCATGGCCGATGGATTTCGCATCGCCGCCTCGCACATCGATTCCCCCCGGCTCGACCTCAAGGCGCGGCCGCTTTACGAAAAACAGGGCTTCGCGCTGTTCCAGACCAATACCCATGGCAATCTGCTCAATTATCAATGGGGAAATATCCCGCTTGCCCTGATCGGGCGGATCAGCCGCAAGGACGGCACGTCGATCGATCTTTCGGTGGGCCTGAAGCCGGAAGACCCGGTTTTCATGATCGCCGGGCTTTCCCCGCATGTGGATATCGATCTGCGCAATCGCACCAATCGCGACGTGCTCGCCGCCGAGGAGCTGGATCCGATCGTCGGATCGATGCCCAAGAGCGCGAACGAAGGCGTCTTCGCGCAAGTGGCCGATTATCTGCGCGAAACCTATGCGGTTTCGGTCGACGACCTCGTCTCCGCCGAACTGTCGCTGGTGCCGGCCAGCGCTCCGCGCGATATCGGCTTCGATCGCGCGATGATGACGATGTATGGCCAGGATGACCGGCTGGGCGCCTATGCCTCGCTTCGCGCCATGCTCGCGCTCGAACGGCCCAAAGCCACGTCCGTGCTGTTCCTTGCGGACAATGAGGAAACCGGGAACAACAACAATACCGGCGCGGCTTCGGACACGCTGGTCAATCTGCTGGGAGAACTGCTCTACGCCGAACTCGGCGATCGCTATCGCCCGCCCCATCTCAGCCGCGCGTTCGAACGGACCAGGGTGCTTTCGACCGATGTGAACGATGCGGTGAACCCCACATGGCCTGGCGCGTGGGAGGAAGGCAACGCGCCGCATGTCGGCGAGGGCGTCAACATCAAGGTCTATGGGCAGGGCAACAATGCGACGACCGAATATGCCGCCTGGCTGCGCCGCATATTGGACGATGCCGGCGTCCCCTGGCAGACCGCGACCTACAAGGTCGGGCGCGCCAGCGGCGGCACATTGGGCGGCACATTATCACGGCGCGACATGGATGTGATCGATATCGGCGCGCCGGTGCTGTCGATCCACAACAGCCACGATCTGTCGTCCAAGGTGGATCTATGGTCGCTCTACAACGCCAACAGGGCATTTTTCGCGGCGCCGTGACGCCGCTTCTATTCCGCGCCGTCCCCGGTCATATCCCCGATCCAGCCGGCGATCTCCGCATCGCTCAACACCATCGCGGCCTCGCCTATGACGATCTCGGCGGCGGACCTGTCATCGGCCATGGCCTCGAAGCCATTGAACAGCCAGATGCCGTGCCGCCGCGCGAAGGCGCGATTGGCCCGGGTCAGGATATCGGGCACGCCGGGCAACAGGATGCGGAAGGCGTTGGTGTGCGGCACGCCGGGCAGCGGCCCAAGGCCGCGCTCCGCCAGAGACGCGGCCAGCGTCCGCGCCCGCGCCACATAATCGGCCATGCGCGGCAGCTTCGTATCAAGCCCTTCGAACGCGGCCAGCGCATAGGGGAATGCGGTGCTCAGATCGCCGCCCAGCCGCGTCTTCCAGGACTTGAGCATGTCCAGCAGCGCATGATCGCCGGCCAGCGCCGCCCCCGCCAGACCGCCCAGTCCCTTGTAAAAGGAGACATAGACGCTGTCGGCCAGTGCGGCGATCGCGGCCGGCGACACGCCATAGCCCGCCGCCGCTTCCCATATCCGGGCGCCGTCGACATGCAGATGCACGCCCCGCGCCCGGCACCATTCGGACAGCGCCGCCAGCGCGTCCAGGGGGAGCAGCCGATACGCCGCCCGGCGCAGCGGCAATTCGACGACGCAGATCGCCGGCGTCTCGTCGAGCGCCTCGAGATCGGCGACATCATAAGGGCCATCACCGCCCAGCCGGATCACCGGCGCCGCGATCAGATGGTCAACGGCATCGGCTTCGTCCACCGCCATATGGCCCAATGCGGGGATGACGACGGCGCCCGTGCGTATTTCGGTCAGCGCGCGCAGCAGCACGAGCTGCGCGGTCACACCCTTGATCATGAACGATGCGGCGGGCTTGCCCAACAGCGCCGCCGTGCGCGCCTCGAGCTGCGCGACCGCGCCGCCATTGCCATAGAAATCGGGCGCCAATGCCGCCTCCGGCCGATCGGCCAGCGCCTTCAGCAGCGATCGCGGATCGGCCGGGCCGTGATATGAAAGGCTGCGCCCGCACCCGGCGCGAAGCCGCAGATCCTCGTCGATCATTGTCATTCTCCATGCGTTCCCGGTGCGCATCTTCGCGGTTCGGAACGCTCCCATGCAAGGGCGGGCATCGCCGGACATCCGCTCCTACCCTGATTAGACGGCCGGTCCACCCGCCACGGCTCGCTGCAAAACGGCGCGGCGCGCGATAGCGTGCCGGCCCACCCGGTCCTTGCAGGCCGGGGCGCGTTGATGTCGCCTTTCCGCGCGCTAAAGTGCGGCGGCGGCGGCAATGCGCCTTCGCCAAATGGGAGGCAGGCGATCAGCGAGTTCGGCGATCTCGGCGGTGGATGGAACGGAACCTTGCTGCTGAGCAAGCTCCGCCCGCCCATGCTCAATGCCGATACCGTGCCGCGCAGCGCATTGATCGCACGGCTCGATCCCGGCCGTACGCCCCTGCTCTCGCTGCTGCGCTCGCCCGCCGGTTTCGGCAAGACCACGCTGCTCGCGCAATTCCACGATCATCTGGAGAAAAGCGGGGAGTCCGTCGCCTGGCTTGCGCTGGACGAGGACGATCGCGATCCCGAGCGTTTCGTCGCCTATCTCACCCATGCGGTCGCCCGCGCGGTCGACGCCCCCGATCGTCCCGGTACCGAAACGCTTGCGATATTGCTCAACGCGCTGTCCGCGGACGGCCCGCCGGCCTTCATGTTCCTCGACGATTATCATCTGGCGCAGACCCGGCAGAACGATCAGGTGATCGAATGGCTGCTCCGCCATCGGCCGCAGCGGTTGAAACTGGTGGTGGCGATGCGGGGGCGCCCCGCTTTCCCGGTGTCGAGGCTCCGCGCCGAGGGCAATCTGATCGAACTGGACGAGGAGGATCTGCGCTTCCGGCTCGACGATGGCCGGCGGCTGTTCGGCGACGAGCTCGACGCGGCGGGCATGGCGGCGGTCTTCGAACGGACGGAGGGCTGGCCGGTCGCTCTCCAGCTCGCGCGGCTCTGGGCCAGCCGCCATGCGGGTACCCCCTCCCCCTTTCCCGGCTTCACCGGCAGCGCCAGCGAAATGGCCGCCTATCTGGCGGAAGAGATCGTCGCCGGCCTGCCGGAAGCGAGCCGGGATCTGCTGCTCGCCACCGCGATCGTACGCGAACTGCCGCTCGATCTTGCCCGTCATCTTACCCAGGGCCGGGCGAACAGCGCGATGCTTGCCGAACTGATCGCGCTCAACGTGCCGATCTTCGCGGTGCCCGGCCATGACGATCGCTTCCGCTATCATCCGATCTTCCGCGAATTCCTGGCCGCGCAGCTCGCCGTTTCGGATCGGCACGACACACGCGCGCTCCACCGCCTTGCCAGCCAATGGTTCCACGATCACGATCGGATCGTCGATGCGATCGAGCATGCCGCTGCGGCCGGCGACGATGCGCTGGCGCTCGAACTGGCGGGCGGGGTGAGCTGGGTGCGCCAGATCAGCCGGGGTCGTTCGGTCGATGTCCGCCGTGTGCTCGCCGCGCTTCCCGAAACCAGCGTCACCCGCCATCCCCGGCTGGCGGCCACATCTGCCTTCCTCAAATACAAGGAAGGGAACAACAAGGCGGGATCGCTGATGTTCCAGGATCTGGAAGCGATGTTCCCGCGCGGCCCGGCCAGGGCCGCCGAATTCGGGCCGGGCGCAACCCAGGATCTCCAGCTGCTCGACGCGCTGCACGCCGCCTATGTCGACGAAGGCATCGCGCCGGAGGCGATCCGCCCGCTCGAAGCCCTGCTCGTCGGCGCCGATCCCGCCGATTACGGCTTTCGCGGCACGCTTACCACCACGCTCGGCCTGCTCTATTTCCGCAACGGCCGGCTACTCAACTCGCGTGCCACCTTCCTCGCCAGCATGGATGAATTCACCAGCGGCAATATCGGCTATGGCACGGTTTTCATCCCGACCCATCTGGCGATGATCGCGATCGTCCAGGCCCAGCTCGGCGAGGCGCGAAGCTGGATCGCCAGCGGTTCGGAAAAGATCCGCGCGCATTTCTCCTTCGATCCCGCGCTCCACCACCAGCTCGATCTCATCGCCGCCGAACTCCATTATCTCTCGAACGACCTGCTCGCCGCGAAACATTGCCTGTCTGCGGCGATGGCCGCGATCGAGCAGATCGAGGGCTGGGCCGAACTCTATATCGCCGCCTACCGCACAATGGCGGCGATCGCATTGGCGGAAACCGGCATCGATGCGGCGCGCGCCGTGCTCGACGAAGGGAACGACGCCGCCCGCCGGCTCGGCTTGCCGCGCCTGTCGTTCAATCTCGTATCGAGGCGCGTCCAGCTCCTGCTCGCGGCGGGCGCGCTTGCCGAAGCGGAGCGCGCCGCCGAAGACGGCGGTCTCGCGGATATCGCCGCCGGTCTGCATTATCCGGTGACGGGCTGGATCGAACGAGACGAGGCGATCGCCGGCCAGGCGCGGCTCGCCATCGCCCGAGAGGATCCGCGCGAGGCGCTCGAACGGCTCGCGGAACTGGAACGGCACGCGCATGAATGCGACGCGGGCCTGCACCTCGTCCAGTGCCGGATCCTCAAGGCGATCGCCTGGCGCAAGGCGGGAGAGATCGATCTCGCCGTCTCGAGCATGCGGCAGGCGCTCACCGAAACCATGCGCGAAGGGCTCGTCCGCCCCTTTCTCGACGAAGGACCGGTGGTCCGCGCGCTGCTGCGCGACACCGTCGCGCATATCGGCGTCGGCGCGATGACCGAGGCGCTCTACGCCTGGATCTCGCACCTGCTCATCGCCTTCGACGGCGCCGCCGCGACCGACGAAACCGTCGGCGCCGCCATCTTCACGCCCGCCGAACTCGCCGTCCTCCAGCAATTGCAGGGCGGCGGCTCGAACAAGGAGATTGCCCGGCGTCTCGACACCACCGACAATACCGTCAAGTTCCACATGAAGAACATCTTCAGGAAGCTGGGCGTCAACACCCGCCGCCTGGCGATCGAAGTCGCCACCCAGCGCGGCCTGCTCGGCGACTGACACGCCGCCCTGCGCCTGCTTTTCCGCACGATGCTCTCAAGAGTGTCCATTTCGCCGAGCAATGGCCGCACCTCCAATTCGCCGTTGTGCGACGGGGTGGCGACGCATGAACCGCGTTGTACCGGAAATTGGGCACACATCGGGGCGCGGCGGATCGGCATCCGCCGCGCCCGCGCGGTCAGAACGCCGCGGTGATCGAACCGACGACCTTCGCGCCGCCGATATTACCGCCATTCTTCGTGTTCGCGAAATTGGGCAGGATATAGGCGCGGTCCGCGTTCGAGATGCTGGTGTCGATATAGGCGACCCCCAGGGTGACCGGCCCGAGCGCGAGGTCGGCGCCCAGCATCCAGTCCCAATATTTGCCGGTCGGCGCCAGGCTGGTGCCGTTCGGCCCAAGGCCGGGATTGCCGCTCGAATAGCCCAGATGGCTCTTCAGCGTCACGGGCGTGCCGGGGATTCCACCGGAGATATCGCCCCAGAGGTACAGATTGTCTTCCTTGTCGCCCGCGCGGCTGCCCGGTGTGTTGGTGACGTTCCCCAGCGCCTTTTGCGCGGGCGCATAGGCGACGCCGGCGAGCAGCGAGACGGGGCCGGCGGTGGTGCTCAGCTTCACATAGGGCTCGGCGAAATCGGTGGTGTCGAGGCCGCCGGGATACATGTACCAGGTCAGGCCGACATCGAGCGTCGCCGCACCGATCGGGAATTTATAACCGGCATACAGATCGAGTTCCATGTTCGCGCCGCCGAACGTACCCCAGCCGGCCAGGTTGGAAGCCCATGTGCCCGCATAAAGCCCCGATTCATGCGCAACCGTGAAGCCGCCCTGGATCGCCATTTCCTCATCGGTCTGGGAAACGCCACGGAAGCGATAATCGCTGACCAGCGCGACCGAGCCGGAAACGGTGATCGGGCCCTTCTCTTCTTCCTGCGCCGCGGCGGGCACGGCCGGCAGTAACATCGCGCAAGCGGCTACGAGATACTTCTTCACGAACAATCCCCTTTTTGTTTCGTTGGGTGATTGTTCCGTCCTGCGCTCTGCGGGTGATGCATCTGGACTTCGCCGTGCAGCATCCCGCAGAGGCAGCCAGGTTATGCGGCAACATGTTCGCCAGCATTGCCCGCTTGTGACAAAGCATTGCCACCGCGTGCAAATATTGCATGTGCGAAGGGGTTATCGGCGATATGCGCGGGCGCCATGGCGCGTGCGGGAAACATTGTCCAGCATCCGTTGAAGGTTTGGTGCCGGACGTTCGCGATCATCGCTTGGGCATTGGCTTCTCCACATGCGCCGGCGGATGGACGCGCCCGTCCTTGAGCATCAGCCGGCCGTTGACGAACGCGGTGGTCACCCGCTCCAGCGCATTCAGATCCTCATCGGGATTGCCGTCGACGACGATGATGTCGGCCAGCTTGCCGGGCTCGATCGTGCCCAGCCTGTCCGCCATGCGCAGGATCTCCGCACTGGTCTTCGTCGCCGCGACCAGTGCCTCGCGTGGGCTGAAGCCGACTTCGACAAAGGCGCGCAACTCGTCGATATAGGCGCCCGGCATATAATCGATCCAGTCGGTGACCAGATCGGTGCCGACACCCATCTTGATGCCGGCCTTCTTCATCTTCCGCATCATCTCGACGATGGTGGTCTCGTTGAGCTCGAACCGGCGCGAGGTCGATCCGAAATAGCCGCCGCTGTTGCGCTGGATGATACGATAGGGAACCAGCGTCGGCACCGAGGCGATCTTGCGCTTCGCCATCAGCGCGATCGCGGCATCGCTGCGCGGCAACGGGTGCTCGATCGAATCCACCCCGGCCTTGATCGCCATGTCGATATAGCGGGTCTCCGCATCCACGGTGACGGGCAGGCCCAGCGAGTGCGCCTCGTCCACCGCCGCGTCGATCTCGGCCTGCGAATATTCGCTCGCCAGCTTGATCAGATCGGCGCCCTGGCGGAACTGCAGCCGGACGGCCTCGCGCCACTGATCGGGGCCGGAGGCCAGCCGCACCGTGCCCAGCGGGTTTTCCGGCGCGGTTCCCAGCCCGTCGCCATGGCCGCCCGTCGCGGTGATCAACTGGCCCGCCGCAAAGATGCGCGGCCCCGCGATGCGGCCGGATGCCTGCCAGCGCTTCAGCACGAAGGGCACGTCGCCAGCCGAGGCGACGTCGCGCACGCTGGTGACGCCCGATTGCAGGAAGATGCCCATGCGCGAAACCGCGCGCATCGCTGAATCCGCGCCGCTGTTGATCGCATCCTGGAAACCTGCGTCGAACTTCTCGACATAGGTCAGGTGGGTATGGAGGTCGATCAGCCCAGGCATCACCGTCTTGCCGGTGACGTCGTACACGACGGCGTCGGCGGGCCAGGCCTGTTCGCCCGGCTTCAGGATCGCGGTGATCCGCTTGCCCTGCACCACGATCGTCGCCGGCCGCGCGGCCGCGCCGGTGCCGTCGAACAACCGCCCGCCGACCAGCACGAACGATCCCTTTGGCGCATTGTAATCGGCCGGAACCGGGATGCGCAGCACATCGTCCGATGTCGGCACCGACGATGGCAGCCATTGGCCGCGATCGTTGATCGGCGGCGCATCGGGCCCCGTATCCTGCGCCGCCACGGGCTGCATCGCCGGAAAGGCCAGGCCGATGGCGAGCAACCGCGCCAGCCGCCGCATTGTGCGATTGATCATCCTATTGCTCCCGCTTCAGGAGGAAATCGGCGGGCGGCGTGGCCCCCAGCAGGTTCTGGACGAAATAGTCCCATGTGCGGCGGACGGGGTAGAGGTCGGGCTCGGGCGGCGCGCCCTTGCTCACCGCGTTCACGTCCACCATCCCATGATTGCGATTGGGCAGGATCAACATGTCGAAATTCTTGTTCGCGGCGATCAGCGCATTGGCCATCTGCATGGTGTGATCGGGCGAGACATTGTCGTCCATGCTGCCATGGACCAGCATCAGCTTGCCCTTCAGCTTGCCCGCCAGCGGCGGATTGGCCTGGCTCAGATAATTGTCGCCGACCGGCCAGCCCTGATAGCGTTCGCCCCAGGCCGAGATATAGGCGCGCTGATCGTGATTGCCGGCGGACGACACCGCGACCTTGTAGAAATCCGGATAGTCCAGCATCGCGCGGGTCGAGGCGAAGCCGCCGCCCGAATGGCCGTAGATGCCGACACGGCCCAGATCGAGTTCCGGATAGCGCGCCGCAAGCTGCTTCAGCCCGGCGACATGATCCTCCAGCGCGCCCGCCGATCCCATATTGCCATAGGCATAGTCATGGAATGCCTTGGACCGGAACGGCGTGCCCCGGCCGTCGATGGTGACGACGATGAAGCCCAGTTCGGCCAGCGCGGTGTCGGCGGCGGTGAACATCCACGAGAAGCTCTTGGCCGATCGGATGATCTGCGGCCCCGGATAGATGCCGTCGATCACCGGATAGCGTTTCGCCGGGTCGAAATTGCTGGGACGGAAGATCGTGCCATATATGTCGGTAACGCCGTCCGCCGCCTTCACCTTGAAGCGTTCGGGCGGTTTCCAGCCGGCCGCGACCAGCCGCGTCACGTCCGCCCGCTGCAGTTCGCGGATCAGCCGCCCGTCGGCGGCGCGCAGCACGCTCACCGGCGGCAGATCGACGCGCGACCAGGTATCGACGAAGAAACGGCCATCGGGTGAAAAGGCCACCTCATGATCCGCATCCTCGGGCGTCAGCCGCTGCAGCCCAGATCCGTCGAAGCGCACGCGATAGAGCACGCGCTGATACGGATCCTCGGCGGGCGCGGCGCCTCCGGCCGTGAAATAGACATAGCGGCCGCGCCGATCGACATGGGAGATGCCGCGCACCACCCAGTCGCCCTGTGTCAGCCGGTTGCGCAACGCGCCGGTGCGGCTGTCGAACCGGTAAAGATGCCGCCAGCCGTCGCGATCCGACGTCCAGAACAGATCGTCGCCCGCCAGCCGCGCATCATATCCGTTGGGAACGAAGGTCTTGGCGGTCTCGGTCACCGGCGTCGTCACCGCGCCGGTCAGCGCATCGACGACATGGATGCGCGCGCTCTTGTAACCGCGAACATCCTCGCTGAAGCAGAGGCGCGGCGCGTCCGGATCCCAGCAGGTCAGCAGCTCGATATCGATATGACGGCCCATCGGCGGCGACTGCACCGGCGTGATCGCCTGGGTGTCGAGGTCGATCAGCATCGGCACGGCCTGTGCGATGTCAGGATCGCCGGCATAGTTGAAATGATATTCGTGAACGCGCGGCGGGCGGCCCATCTCGGTTTCCATCACCGCCGTCCGGCTGGTCTTGCTGATGTCGGTCCGCCAGGCGAGCAGCCGGCGCGAATCCGGAGAGAAGGAGACGCTCGGCTGCGGCGGCATCTTGGTCAATCGCGAGGTCACCGTGACGATGACCATGTTCAGCGCATAGCCGTTCTCGGCGGTGCCATCGCGCGTCAGTTGGGTTTCCTTGCCCGTCTCGACGTCGTGCATCCACAGATTGTCGTCGCGCACGAACACCGCGCGCCGCCCGTCGGGAGACAGCACATCGCCCGGCCGCGCCGGCGCCGGGATCGTGGCGCAGACATAGTCGGCGAGCGAGCAGCGCCAGCCCTTGTCCTTCACGGAGAAGCTGATCGCCCTGCCATCGGGCGTGAAGGTGAAGCTGGCGAAGGGCAAGGCTTCGGGCACGACCTGGATCTGCGCCGCCGCGGCAAGCCCTTTCGCCAGCCGCGCATGGTCGAATGCCGGTGCCTGGCGGTTGGCGACGGGATCGACCAGCATGAAGGTGCGGCGCTTCTGATAGCTGTCGAGATACCAGAAACGATTGCCTTCGCCGATCCAGTTGGGCGCCAATGTGGTGCGGGCGATGCGCTTGTCGAAATTCTGCATCGCCGCCGCGCGTTCGTAGTCCGCACCACTGACCTGCGCACTCACCGGCCCGGCCGCCAGCAATGCGGGCAGCAATATGGCTGACAGCGCCGCGCCGCGCCTGAATGCCGATCGATCACATCCCCAACCCATAGTCTCTCTCCCCGCTCGATATCATGATTGATCATTGTGGATCACCGGCCACGGCCGGTGCTTTGGTGTCGTCACCCCATGTCGCCGCCCAGAAGCTCAGTGCCGCGAACAGCGCGAAGGGCACCGCAACGGCGGCCATCGCATGGCCGAGCATCGCGCTGCCCCCCAGCAGGTCGCTGGTCGCGCCGATCAGCGGCGCGCCAAGCGCGGCGGTGATCGAAATGACCAGAACGTAGATCCCGATGGCGGCGCCGCGCAGTTCGTTCGGAATGCGAAAATTGATCGCGATCACCGGGATGGAAACCGCGACGCTGCACGCGACCAGGAAGACGATGCCAAGCACGGCAAGGCTCGCCAGATCCGGCATCATCGCCAGGCACGACGCCGGCGCGCACAGCAAGGCTGCGATCGCTGCGGGCAATACCAGCCTGCGGTCTCCACCCCTCGTCCGGGCGATATTGGCGAACCGGCTGCTGATCAGCAGGCCCAGCAGGCTGGTTCCCAGGAATGCCAGGCTCAGCGCCACCGCGAAATCGCCAGGCTGCAGGTGATGCAGCCGCATCAGCGCGGGAATGATCCAGACCTGCACGCCCGAGGAAACACCCGACATGAAGAACATGCCGACAAACAACGGCACCAGGAAACGGCGGTGCGCCAACAGCGCACGCGGCCCGCCACGAATACCGCCCATTTCCAGGCGCGCAGGCTCGCGCATGGCCAGCATGAACGGCACCAGCAGCAGGGTCAGCGCCGCGGATGCGATCAGCAGCGCGCGCCAGGGCGAAACGCCCATCAGCAGCGCAGGATCGGCGGCGGCCGCCGACGCCAGCGCCGCATAGCCCAGTCCACCCAACAACACGGCGCCCGCACTGCCCAGCGTCTGCCCCATCGCATAGCTCGCGGTCGCGAAGGCGCGACGGTCCCGATCGAAATAATCGGCGATCAGCGACATCGCTGCGGGATAGGTAAAGGCCCCGCCCGCCCCCATCACCGCCTTCGCCAGCGCGAACAGCCACATGTCGCGCGCCAGGCCCGTCAGCAGCACCCCAGCACCCCAGAGCAGCATCGCGGCGATCAGGACGCGGACGCGGACGACGCGGTCGACCAGCATCCCCATCGGGATCGCGAGCAGGCCATAGACCACATAATAGCTGGTCGAATGGGCGATGCCGAGTTGCAGATCCGAAAGCTGCAGCTCGCGCTTCATCGGCTCGATCAGCAGGCCGATGATCTGCGTGTCCACCGCCTTGAGCAGCCCGACCAGCACGAGCACGCATTGCGCATAGCGCGCGTGCCGAAGCTCCGGATATGCCGGGCCATCGTCCGGTCGGGTCAACGCGGGCCTCCATCGCTGCGATTCCGCCGACCATTATCTACGCATGGTCAGGCGAATGCCCAGCGTGCGCGGGCGCAACGTCACGAACGGATTGGGCGAACTCAGATTCTTGAGGATAACCGCGTCCTCGTTCGTCAGATTCTCCGCATAGAGCGCGACCGTGCCCCAGCCGGCATCCAGGCCGATCGATCCGTCGAGCGTCGAGAATTCGTCGTTCACCGCGTAAAGCGCGTTGCGGCCGGCATTGGCGAAGGCGTTGGGCGTCGCATCGGTGAACTGGCCGTCGATCCGGGCATAGGCCTGGCTGCTCGCGCCCACGTCCCAGCGATATTCGATGCCGCCCGACAGCTTCCACCGGGCAAGGCCGGGCAACCGATCGCCCCGGGCCGCCGGCACGATGATGTTGGTCGGCACGCTGTCGATCCGGCCGTCCTGCACCGTCACCGTGCCATAGAGATTCAGGCCGCGTACCGGGCGCGCCGCCATTTCGAACTCGACGCCCTTCACGCTCGCCTTGCCGGCATTGGCGATGAACGAGCGCCGGTCGGAGATGCGCAGGCCGTCGATCTGGATATTGGTCCAGTCGATATAGAATCCCGCCAGGTTGAGCGTCAGCAGGCCGCCGAGCCAGCTCGTCTTGGCGCCGAGCTCGTAATTGATCGTGGAATCGGGCTCATAGCCCTCCGGGATCACATAATCCGCGGGATCGATCGCGCTGGTGCCGCGATTGGCGTTGACCTGGCCGATGCGGAACCCCTTGCTGACATTGGCATAGACCATCAGGTCGCGGTCCGATTCGTACGACAGGCCGGTGCGCCAGGTCGTATTGGTGCTCGACGCACGGTTGCTGAAGCTCAGCGGCGCCGCATATTTGAAGGTGGCCAGGTTCAGCGTCACCCGATCCTTCTCGACATAGGATGCGGTGGTGCGGAACACGCGCATGCCGCCACGCAGCTTCAGCCCGTCGACGATTTCATAGCTGGCGTCGGCATAGCCCGCGAGTTCGGTCGATGCCGTGGTGATGTCCGTATCGAAATAGCTGTCGCTGCCCGGCGCCACGCCATAGGTCGCCTTGAGATAGTCGTTCAGGCCGGGCGCGGTGATCAGATAATCGGGCACGATGGTCTTGCGATCGATGTAGAAGGCGCCGACCACCCATTCGAGCCGCGATGCCGTGTTGGAAACCAGCCGGAGCTCCTGCACGTAGAAGCGCGAATTCCACGGATCGCTGTTGGAAACGAAGTTCGGCGTGCCCGGCCCCAGCAACGCGCCATTGTCGAGCAGCATCGCGCTCTTGTTCTGCTGATAGGTGGACGATGCCGTCAGCGTCGCGAAATCGTCGAAACTGTAATCGATCGCGAGATTATAGTTGGTCAGATTGTTCCGGCGCGGCTCGGGAATGGCGGAGGAGCGCTTGAACTTGCCGAGCGCCGGATTCCACGCATCGGCATCCTCGGGATCGCTGTCCTGGTGGATCACCTCCGCCTTCACCGTCAGCGCGTCGCTCGGCGTCCAGCGCAGCGCGACGCGGCCACCCCAGTCGACCGTATCGTTGCGGGTGCCGAGGCGGACATTCCTCACCCAGCCCTCCTCGTCGCGATAATAGCCGACGACGCGCAGCGCGAGCGTGTCGGCCGCCAGCGGCACATTGACCATCGCGTCATAGCGCTGGCGAAAGGCGCCGCCCTTGGTGACACCGAGATCGACGCGCCCCGCCGCCTCGAACTTCGTCGCATCGGGCTTGTTGGTGATGATGCGGACCGTCCCGCCCAATGAGCCCGATCCGAACAAGGTGCCCTGCGGCCCGCGCAGCACTTCGATCCGCTCGACGTCGAACAGGCGCAGATCGGGCTGGACGATCGCGCCGAACGTGTCGCTGACGGGCGTGTCGTTGATATAGACGGCGACCGGATCCTGGGTATTGCCGCCGGTCAGGCTCGTCGCGACGCCGCGGATGTTGAACGACGCGCGGTTCTTGACGCCCTGGTTCATCGTCAGGCCCGGCACCGATCGCGCGAAACCTTCGAAACTGTCCATGCCGCGCGCCTGGATCTCCTTTTCGGAAATCGCGGTGACCGCGCTCGGCACGTCCTGCAGGCTCTCCTCGCGCCGGTTCGCGGTCACGACGATCTCGTTGCCCTCCGCCGCCTGCGGATCGGCCTGGGCTTGCGCGTTCGCGGCGGCGGCCGGCGCGATCAGCGCGGCGCCGCACAGCAGCACGCGGCGGATATCGATTTGGGTCTTGGCAGTCATCATTCCCCCCATTTGCGTTGAGCGTGCCGCAGCCCGGTTCATGCCGAATCCGCGATCGACGCGATCAAATTCTTGTTTTCCTGCGATTTCTGGCCGACTCTCTTTTTTCGGTCGGTTGACCAAACTATGAATGATATGCTTAGCTGCCACTTGTCAAGCGGGCAGTGCGCTGAAAGAACGAGGGCCGGATGCGTGAAGTCGACGAAGCGAATACCGAAGCGAAGCGTCGGATGGTCATCGATGCCGCCGTGCGCTGCCTCGCCCGCAACGGCGTCGCGAAGACCAGCATCAACGACATCTGCCGCGAAGCCGGCATGCGATCCGGCCATCTCTATTATTATTTCGAGAACAAGGATGCGCTGCTCGCCGCCGTCATGCTGCGCAACCATGACCGGACGATCGAGACGATCGAGCATATGCTCGATGGCGGAGACCTGATCTCGCAGATCGTCGACGTGCACGTCCAGGCGGAAGCCGGCCGCCTCGCTTATGGCCTGACCCCGGCGGTGCGCATCGAACTGGAATGCTATTTCAGCCGCTTGCCGGAAGGCGAGCAATCCCGAGCGACATCGTCTGACCGTCTGCTCGACGCGATGCGCAGCGCCGCCCACAACGCCGTCGCCGCCGGGCGGCTGCCCGGCGATCTCGATATCGAGGGCTTCGTCAGCGCCGTCGCGCTGATCTGGCAGGGGCTCTCGTTCAGCCGCCTCTCGCCCGAATTCGATATCGATGAGATGCGGCGCACCGTCCGCCTGCTGATGGAACCCTGGCTTTCCGCCACCGGTGCAGCGCGATGAGGGTTTTCAAAACGGGCGGAAACGCGCCCGTTTTTCGCCGCCGCATTCTCAGGGGCGTTGACGGCAAAGGGTCAACCGACGCGCTGCCTATCCTTTGAGCAGCGCCTGGCGGATCTCGTTCACCAGTTGCGTCTCCATCGCCAGCCAGGTCTCGGCCCATTGCGCATCGGTCACCTCGACCGCGTCATATTCGCATTCGATCTTCAGATGGCAGGCATCGGGGCCAGCCGGGGTGACGCGCACATAGCCGCGATAATCGGTGATCGGCAGCGATCCGACATCGGTCAGCCGATAGCGATAGCTGCGGTCCGCCGCGTCGAGCCATTCCAGCCGCTCATGGATCGGCAGGCCTTCGTGCGGATAGATGGTCTTGGTGATGCCCACCGCCGGCGTATCGCCCTGGAATTCGATCTTCCTGAAGAAGCCGCCCGAATATTGCTCCAGCTTGGCGACGCCATGCCAGCAGACAAAGCTCCATACGGCGTCGGCGGGGGCGTCGATACGTTCGGCAAGCGTGGCAACGGCCATGATTTTCTCCTGTTTCAGTCGGTGTGGGATCGGTCGGTCGCGCGCGGCGGCGGCGCCAGGACATCGCCACTGGATCGCTCATCCCAAGCCGCCGGCAGCCTTCGATGAAGTTATCACCATCCATTCAAAAGCGATTCAAAAATAACCGTAAAGCTCCACGATCAACCCATCCTCGCCATGGCGGGCGGTATCGATCCCTTCCAGCACCACATCCGACCCGTCGGCGGCGGATTTCGCCTTCACCGTCCATTTGCTGGCGGTGTGATCGCCGCAGCTCGTCAGGAAATCGATCGAGACGCGGATATCGTCCAGCCCGCCCAATATCCCTTCCAGATAGGCGCGGCGCTGCGCCTCCGTCTCCAGCGGCGGCTGGCTCACCGGATCGCGCGCCACCGCGCCGGGCGCGAAGGTGGCGAGATAGGCGTCGACGTCACGGCTTGCGATCGCATGCCAGAAACGATGGATAACAGCTTTGTTCTTCTCGATATCGGTCATGATCTTCCCTCAGTTTATGAAGTCCCTGGATGGGTGGGCGCGCGGATAGTTGCGCACCAGGTCCAGCCAGCGCGCCAGGCTCGTGTCGCCGCGCGTCAGCGCGCCGGGCTTGTAATGGATGGTGTCGAGGATCGGCTTGTCCTCCTGCGCGGTGCGCGCCAGCAGCTCGGCGCCGAAGGTCAGCCGCTCCTGGACCAGCTTGTCGCCCGCGGGCGTGCCGTCGCCCTTCTTCACCGCGATGGCGAGGAAGACGATATGGATGCCGGGCCGGGGGCAGGCAAACCCCGCCGCCACGCCCATCCACCATCCGTCCACCGATCCTTCCTGCACGAAGGTGGATGTGCCGCGGATGCCGACATTCCAGTCGAGCTCCTCGCCCATCTGGTGGATGGCCTCGATCCGCATGCGGAAGCCATAGGGTTCCCATTCCACCGCATCGTGCGGATCGGGGATCTTGAAGCGGATGCCGTGCACCGCCTTGATATGCTGGATATCGGGGGTGTTCGCCGCGAAGATCCAGGGGTCGCATGTATAGGTGTCGGTCTTGAACGGGCGGAATTCCAGTTCCTCGTCGGGAAATTCGAAATCGAACAGGTCCCATAACGGCTCGTCGCCGTTGAAGGCCCAGATGATGCCGAACCGCTCCTGCGAGGGAAAGACATAGAGGCAGGCGGCCGGCGGCGGCGGATCGCCCACCCCGGTCTTCGCCACCCAGCCTTCCTGATCATATTCCCATTTGTGGAAGGCGCACTGGATATTGTTGCCGACGACCGCGCCCACCGACAGATCGGCGCCGACATGCGGGCAATAGGCGCTGGCCACCGTCACCTTGCCGTTCTCGCCCCGGAACAGCACCACCCGGCCGTCCAGGAAATCACGGCCGATCACCTGCCCCGTTTCCACCTCGCTCGACAGCGCGATCGGGAACCAGGTCTGGCTGAACACGCCATTGTCGCCTTCCATCGGCACGGGCCGCGTCAGCCGCCGGCGTTCGCGCTTGCGCGGGGATGACGGCTCGGCTTCCAGCGTTTCGCTGCTCATCACGCATTCTCCTTCAGGCGGCTCCCGGCGTCGGACGAGACCGCCCAACCTTCCGGAAAACCGCTTCACTGCAATGGATTAGAATTTGACCTTCACACTCGCGCCGATCTGGCGCGGCGGCGCCGCCGCCCCCAGGTCCTGACCGGTGATGGTGCCCGCGAAATTGACCGGCACGAATTCCAGGTCGTAGCGGCGATCGAACAGGTTGCGCGCAAAGGCGGTCAGTTCGACATCGCCGATCGCCCAGGTCAGCCGGGCATTGACCAGCCACACCGGATCCTGCTTGTCGGCATTGTCGATCTCCCAATAATAATCGCCGCCCCAGCCGGAAACGTCGATGCGGGAGATCAGCTTGCCGCTGCCGATCTCGGCGGTGTATTGCGCCGCGGCGTTGAGCGTATAGCGCGGCACCTGGTTCAGCTTGTTGCCCTTGAAATCGCCGTTCGCCGCCGTGCCCGCGAACACGCTCGTGTCATAGCTGTTGATCTTGGTGTCGAGCAGGCTGCCCCCCATCGACAGTTCCAGCCCCTTTGCCGGGCGCGCGGTCAGTTCGAGTTCCGCGCCCCAGACACTCGATTTGGGAATGGGATTGGCGATGAACTGGGCGGGCGCGGTGCTGAGATCGAGCCCGAAGACCTGGCGATCGGTGATGTCGGTGTAGAAGATCGCGCCGTTCAGATAGATGGCCCGGTCTGCCAGCATGGTCTTGAAGCCAAGCTCATAATTCCACAGTTCCTCCTTCTTGAACTCGCGCGTCACCACATCGTTCGAGTTGAAGCCGCCGCTGCGGAAGCCCTTGGCCATGGTCGCATAGGCCAGCGTGCCGCCGGGGAAGCTGTAGGCGAGCGAGAATTTGGGCTGGAGCGACTTGTAGGTCGCCTTGAAGCCGGGCGGCACCGCCGCCACCGGCGGAGACAGGTCCTGCTGGCGACGGCGATCGATATCGTAGCGCAGCGCCGCGGTCAGTTCGAGCGCGTCGGTCAGCTTGTAATTGACCTGGCCGAACGCCGCATAGGCGTCGTTGTCGTCCTGGGCGATCAGCCGCGATCCCAGGATGTGCGCGGGCAGCCCGGTCAGATCGGTGCCCAGATAGATGGCGGTGTCCAGCGTCCGTTCGGTATGGAGATAATAGAGCCCGGCCATCCAGCGCAGCGCGGATCCGCCGGTGTTCGACGAAAGCCGCAATTCCTCGCTCCACGCCTTCACGTTCAGCGTCTGGGTGGCGGCGACCAGGTCCAGCGGCTCCCAGTCGAGTTCCTCGAACAGGTCCGACTTGACCGAAGACCATGCCGTGACGGAGGTGAGCGCGACGCTGCCGAGATCGACATCCAGCTTGGCGGAAAGATCGCCCAGCTTGCGCTTGGCCTTGCCCAGCAGATTGCCCACCACCGGCTCGCGCGGGCTGTTGGCGGGGCCGCTGCGATACCAGGATGCACCGGCTTCCTGATCGTAATAGCTGCCCCGCAGATCGATCTTCACGGCCTCCACGGGTTCCAGCAGCAGCGCGCCGCGCACCGCCCAGCTCTCGTCGAAATCGACCTTCTCGTTCAGCGTCGCGTTGGTGATCTGGCCGTCGCGGTTCAGATAGCTGCCCGCCAGCCGGAAACCGGCCTTCTCGCCCAGCGGCGCGGAAACCGATGCCTTGGCGCGGAACTCGTCGCCCTCGGCATAGCCGAGCTCGGCGCTGCCGCTGAAACTGTCGCTGGGCGCCCTGGTCACGATATTGATCGCGCCGCCGATGGCGTTGCGGCCGTAAAGCGCGCCCTGCGGCCCCTTCAGCACCTCGATCCGCTCGATATCGAACAGGTCCTGGGTGATCTGGTTGGGCGAATTCTGCTGCACGCCGTCGACCACCACCGCCACGGGGGATTCGCCGTTGCGCACCTGGCCGATGCCGCGGATGTTGATCACCACCACGCCGGGCTGCTGCGCCTCGACGATGCGGAAACCCGATACCATCTGGGTCAGGTCGCTCACCGATTCCACACCCGCCTGTTCCAGCGAGGCAGCGGAAAAGGCCTGGATGGTGTCGGGAATGTCCCGGATATTCTCCGATTGCTTGCGCGCGGTGACGATGATCTCGTTGCTGTCCGCCGCTTCCGCCGCGCCCATGGCCCCGCCCGCCGCCTGGGCCCGAACCGGCCCGGCCGCGATCATCTGCGTCAGCACCGCGCCCGCCGCGCATGCGAGCAGCCCCCTTTTGATTCCCTCGTTCATTGCCTGCCTCCCTTTCGGCCACGACGGGCCGTCCCTCACCGGCCTCTGGTCGCACCTGCCTGCAGGTGGCGCCGGGCCGATCGTTTCAACGGCCCCCGCATCGCCGGGTCACACGCCGCTGTCTGGATACATGCACCGGGCACGTCCTCCCCCACAGTCAACAAAAAGGGGGATGGGGTGGGAAGATCGGAATCGACGCAGCCCCGGGGATTTCCGGTCGCGGATTCATGGGCCGGGCGGCGCGGCTATCCCGCCGCGATCGTCCGCCATGGCACCTCATGCCGGACGCGACCGAGGCAGAATGAATGCCGAACGGGCAACGGCGCCTCGCGGCCAAACCCGCGACGCCTGGTCGGAAATCTCAAAGGTTCAGCGTTCGAAGGTTCAGGGGCTCGAAGGTTCAGGGCGACGCTCCGGCGGCCATCGGCCGCCGGAGCCGCACTGGTGCGGGCAGCCCTGCGGCGAATGCCCGTCGCGCCCCCACGCGCGCCAAGGCATTTCTGCTCGACCAGACATGTTCCCCCACCGAGTTGCGGTCCGCCCCCCACCGGCGCACCGCTCCCCTGCGAATCGCGGCACGGCCCCAACCCGCTCCCGCTTCGTTCTCCGTTAACCGCCCGATGTCATGGGGTGAATCCCCAAGCGCCCCAAAATGGATAATTGACGATCCGTCCCGTTTCCGGGCAGGCGCCGCCTTGCCCGGCCGCAATGCTGGACGCCCGCCGGACGATAGGGCAGATCGTAGCCGTGCCCGGTTCAAGCATCGATCCGCCACTGCGGCAACTCACGCGATTGCGGGCCGAAATGGCGATGGCCTCGAACCGGCTGACCTCCGCCTTGCTGCCCGACGAACCGATGCTGGGCGTGAAGCTCGGCATCGTCGCGCGCGTCTGCCTGCCGGACTGGACGGCCGATGGGGTGCTTGCATGCCCCGCCGTGCCGACACGCGCAATCACGATGCGCAGCATGGCCCTGTCATTGGGCGATCCCCCGGAAACGACGCGGCGCCATGTGAACCTGCTGCGCGATCGCGGCGTGTTCACGCTGTCCGCACAGGGGGTATCGCTTGCCGCCACCGCCGACAATCTGGCGCTGGTCGAACGTTATTATCTGGGCGTCCACGATCTGTTGCTGCGGCTGATCGAGGATGTGCATGCGACCTGCGATATCGATCTCACGGTCGGCACGGCGCCCCAATTCACCATCGGCGACGTCATCGGCCGCTCGCTCGACATATTGCTGATGCCTATCGACACCTACCGGCCCGTCGGCAGCAGCCTGCTCGCCTTTCTGCTGTGGGGCGCGCTGACGGTCGTGGCGGTCCGCACCGTCACCCACGATCCCGTGCTCGCCCGCCGCTACGCCAACGAGATTCCGCCGGACGAACTCCGCATCGGCACATCGCTGCGCGAACTGGCGGCGGCGCTCTCGATTCCCTACGCCACCGCCTGGCGGCAGGTGCATGCGCTCCAGGCCGAAAACATGGTGACGCGGCTGGCGGGCAATCGATGGACCGTGCTCACCCGCAATCTGCTGAGCGACAGCGTGCGCGAGATCAGCGCGCCGCCCAGCCTGTTGCTGCTCCGCAAGATCCGCGAGCTTGCCCAGCTCGGCCTGGATCCGGCGCGCGCGGCGGCGCATTACCGGCAGGGCCGGCCCCCGCTCGCCGATCTTGGTGCGCCGCGGGTCGCATGATCCTGCCTGCGAAACCGCTCACGCTGCTCTCTTATCCGGCACCCGGCTTTCGTTTCGCCGTCTTGGTGCGGATATAGACGCCGCGTCCCTGCCGACGATCGATCTCGAAGCTACCCGTCCTCTCCACAAGATCGCCGAGCTTGGCGAAACCATAGGTGCGCGGATCAAAATCCGAATTGAGCACGGCAAGCCGCTGCCCGACTCCGCCCAGAGCAACCCATCCCTCGTCATCCTCAAGCTGGGCCATCGCCGCCCTGATCAACTGCACCGCCTGCGCGGGTGGGCGGGTCAGGGAAGCCGGCCGCGCATCGGGCTTGTCAGGCGCCGCCGGCGCAGGCGCTTCGGGAAGCAGGTTTTCGGTGTAAATGAAGCGGCGGCACGCCTGCCGGAAGCTCTCCGGCGTTTTCTGTTCCCCAAAGCCATAGACGTCCAGACCCTGTTCGCGGATGCGCGCGGCCAGCCGCGTAAAGTCGCTGTCCGACGATATCAGGCAGAAGCCGTCGAAGCGGCCGCTGTGCAGCAGATCCATGGCATCGATCACCAGAGCGATATCGGACGCGTTTTTTCCCGACGTATAAGCAAAATTTTGATGAGGCATGATGGCATAAGTGGCAAGCACGTCGATCCAGCCCTTGAGCCTCGGCGCCGAGAAATCGCCATAGATCCGGCGCACGCTCGCTTCGCCGATCTTCGCGATCTCCGGGAAAAGTCCGGCCGCGATCCTGGGCGAGGCGTTGTCGGCATCAATCAGGACCGCTAGCCGCGGCGGACGCAATTCATTGGCCATCACCTTCATATGCCGGAAAGCGGGATCGCTCGCCATAGGATGGTTGGGCGGTCCAGTGTGCGAATGCCGCCCGCATCGTCACCGCGCCGATCGGCCAGGCTTCGGACTGGCGTACGCCTCGGCCGGAAAACCCCGACTGACGGCGCGGCCTCATGCCTCCACGGTCGCCCGCCCGCGCACGCGTGGACGCACAAGCGCGGGCCCCGCCTCTCCCCCGCCCTCGCCCGTCTCGTGCTTGAGATACTGGCTGGGCGGCACGCCGAATGCGCGGCGGAACATCGCGGCGAAGCCGCTGGGGCTGTCATAGCCCACCTCATAGGTCACCTGCGTGATCGATGCGCCCGCCGCCAGCAGCGACAGTGCCTCCATCAGCCGCACCTGCTGGCGCCACACCGCCAGCCCCATGCCCGTTTCCTCCTTGAAGGCGCGGGTGAAGGTCCGCCGCCCCATCGCCGCGACGCCCGCCCAGTCATCGATATCGCGCGGATCGGAGGGATCGGCGAGGATCGCGTTGCATACCCGCAGCAGCCGGGGATCGATGGGCATCGCCACCTGATAAGGCGCATTGGGCATGCGCCCCATCTCCTCCAGCAGCATCGCGATGATCCGCCCCTCGCGCCCGTCGACATCGTAGAGCGGCGGAAAATCCACCACTTCCAGGATCAGCGCCTTCAGCAGGTTGGACACCTCGAAGATCCGGCAGCGATCGCCCCCGCGCCCGTCGGCGGGCAGATAGAGCGTGCGCAGCGATACCGGCCCGCGACACGCCACTTCGTGCGGCACGCCCGCCGGCAGCCATACCGCGCGCTGCGGCGGGATCACGAAGCTGGTCTCCGGCGTCCGGACAGACATCACCCCGGCCGAGCCGTAAAGGATCTGCACATGATCGTGGCTGTGCATCGGATCGACGAATCCCGCCGGATATTCGTCGCGCAAGGCGATCACCGGCCGATCGTTGATCAACACGTCGATGCTGTGTTTCATGGCCCGTTTCCCATGAATGTCCGCTGATCCGATCATATAGGCCAAATCCCGCCATGGCCAGCGGAGGAACGGGCGCTGGCCCTTTCGGCACGATATCCGGCCCGAATGACGGGGCACGGGGTGCCGGGAAACGCTGCCCCCCCGATCGGGAGACGGCGCCCATGCCAGGATGCGGGGATGCTGACGCATCCGCACCCTGGAACGCTCAAGCGCCGCGCGGGCTTGAACGGGATGCGATGAGTCGAACTCGGCGCATCCCGGTACACGTCGTCAGTTCAGGTCGAAACGCAGGCTGGCGCCCACCGTGCGCGGCCGCGTCACCGATCCCGCGAACGAGAATGGTGCGTTGAGCAGGCCATATTGATCGAACAGATTCTTCGCGAACAGGCCCAGTTCGATCCGCTCGGCCAACGTCACCGACGCATTCAGGTCGATGATATGGAAATCGCCGCGCTCCAGCGTCGCGCCGAACGCCACCGGCGCGCTGGAGAGATAGCGATGCGCGATGCCGAAACGCGGCTTCAGCCGCCATTCGGGAAAGCTCAGGTCCAGCGTGTTCGAGATCGTCCATTCGGACGCGCCGGGCAGCCGCGTTCCCTTGGCATAACCGCCGCCGGGCGCGAAACTGTCGGGCAGCAGCGACGACAGGCGCGCGTCGTTGTACGAGATGTTGGAGGCGAAGGTCAGGTTGCGCGTCGGCCGCATCGTCAGGCTCAGTTCGACGCCGTCGATCGCGGCGCCGCCGCCGTTCACCGTGTAACCATAGTCATTGGGCGCGAACAGCCGTGCCTGGATGTTGCCCCAGTCGATATGATAGGCGGTGACGTCCAGCGACAATGTCCGCCCGATCAGGTCGAAACGCGCGCCCAGCTCGTAATTCTTGGTGCTGTCGTTGCCGAAGGTGAGCGGCAGGTTGGGAAAGGGCAGCGCGAACACGTTGATGCCGCCGATGCGGAAACCTTCCGAATACAGCGCATAGATCTTGATGTCGTCATTGGGTTTGAAGCTGAGCGACGCCTTGGGAATGAAGCCGGACTGCTTGTCCGCCGGCGGTTCGTAGTTGAAGGCCGGCACAAGATTGGCGTTGGGCAGCAGTTGCGCGCTCGGCCGCGTGCGATATTCGAAACCGCGCCCGCCCAGCGTCAACGTCAATTGCGGCGTGAAATCGAACGAGACCTCGCCGAACACCGCCTTTTCGCTGACCCGGCTGGCATAGCTGGACCGCGAATAGAAATCGCCGGGCGCGATCACATTGCCCGCGTGGCCGCCATAATCGCCGGGATGCGCGTCGATATAGCGGCCGATCCCTTCCAGATAGAGCCCGTCATCGCCATTGGCGCGCATGTGCGAATAATTGGCGCCGATCAGCCAGCGGAAACGCCCCTCCCCCGGCGACGCCAGCCGCAGCTCGGCATAGCGCGTCCTGGACTTGCCCGATCCGATGCCCAGGATCGGCGTGCCCGTGCGCCCATCGAACGCACCCAGCGAATAATCGAACAGCACGCTCGAATGCTTCTCGGTATAGCTGCCGATCGCGGTCAGCGTGGCGAAGCCCAGTTCCTGCTCCAGCTTCAGGCTGTGCATCAGGAAATCGGTATCCTGATATTCGGCCTCGGTATTGGGCCGCTCGTAATTGCGGCCGGGCAGCACGAACACATAGGTCTGATCGTCCAGGTCATATTCCTGGTACATGCTGAGCGCGGAGATGCGCGTCGTCTCCGTCGGCGTGAATACGATCGATCCGCGCAGGCCGCGCACGCGCAGGTCGTTGCTGCCCTTCTTGCCCAGTGCCGCATTGTTCAGATAGCCCGCATCGACGCGCTGGAGCGCGACCAGGCGCACGGCCAGCCGGTCGTCGACGATCGGCAGGTTCACCATCGCCTTCACGCCATAATTGACCGCACCGCCCGCGCGCCGCGTGCTCGCGAGATTGCCCTCGAACCCGGCGTCGAAGCGGCCGGCATCGGCTTCGTTGACGACATAGTTGACCGCACCGCCCAGCGACGAGGATCCGAACAAGGTGCCCTGCGGCCCGCGCAGCACTTCGACGCGATTGACGTCGAAACTGTCGACATCGGGGATGACGAGCGGAAAGCCGGGCTCGATCAGCGGCACCTGGTTGAGATAATAGCCGGTCGTGGTCTGGTTGGCCTCGTGATAGGTGGTCGATGCCACGCCGCGGATCACCACTTCGGATACGCCGGGCTGGTAATCGTTGAAGACCACGCCGGGGATGCGCGTGATGTAATCGGCCAGGCTCTGCGCGTTCAGCCGCTGCAGCGTCGCCTGGCTCACCGCGCTGATCGAACCCGTCACGTCGCGCACCGATTCCTCGCGCTTGGTCGCGGTCACGATGATCTCGCTGTCATCGATCGTGCCGGCGTCCTGCGTGGCCTGCGCCATCGCCGCCGATGCATGGCCGAACGCGAGTAGCGACAATCCGCCCGCCAGCATCCGCCTGATCGCCAAGTCCATCGTCCACCTCCCTTATTGGTTTGAATATCCGATGCTGAAGCTATCAGCTTCCCCCGACGTGTCGGAGATGGTTGGGCCAGAATCGAGCCGGATCGGGCCATGCCGTCGGATTTGCCCGATCGATGGATCGCGCGGCCTGATCGGCGCGGTAAGCGCGCGGCTTGCGCATATCCTGCGATCATCAAGGGCGATCGACGAGCGAGAGGACGGCATGGCGGCGACAAGCAGCACGAGGCGGCATTTCCTGGCGGGCGCGGCATCGCTGCCGCTGCTGGCGGCGCCTGGCACACGCGCGGCGACGCCCGCCGCCGGCCGCTGGCCCGCGATCGCACCGCCGCGATCGCCGCGCATCGCGCACGCGATCGCGCAGCTCGGCCGCACCCGCGACGATCCCTATCACTGGATGAAATTCGTTCCCGCGACGGGGGAACGCACGCGCGACAATCTGCCCGCCCCCGTCGCCCGCATGCTGGCGGACGAGAACGCCTATGCCGAAGCGATGCTGAAGCCGCTCGACACGCTGCGCGCGGAGCTGCTCGAAGCGATGCTGGCGCGCGGCGGCGCCGAGACGGCGGCGCCCGCGATCGAGCGTGACGGCTGGTCCTATTGGTCTGCCGTGCCACCGGGCGCCCTCCACCCCGTCCATTATCGCCGCGCGGGGGACGGCGAACCCCAGATCCTGGTCGACGACGCGGCGCGCGCCAAGGGCCAGCCCTATTTCCGCAGCACTGGCCATCAGCCGAGCCCGGATCAGCGCTGGTTCGCCTGGGCGGAGGATGTGATCGGCAATGATCGCCATCGCATCCTGGTGCGCGACAACCGGAACGGCCAGGTCCGCACGCTCGTCGATCGCGACGCCTATGGCTATGGCGCCTTCGTCTTCTCACCTTCTTCGCGCTGGCTGTTCTGGATCCGGCGCGACGCGCACAACCGTCCGACCCGGCTTTACCGCAGCTCGGTCGAAAGCGGGGAAACCCGCCTCGTTTATGAGGAGAGCGATCCCGCCATCTTCATGTCGGTGCGCCGCACCGCCGCCGGCGGGTTCATCGCGCTCACCCTGGCGGGCGCCGAAACCTCGGAGATCCGGCTGCTTTCCGCCGCCGACGAAACCGGCACGCCCGTCATCGCCTGGCCGCGCCGGGCGGGGGTGCGCTGCGAGATCGACGAATGGGACGGGACACTGGTCGCGCTCACCGACGCCGATGACGCGTTCGACATGAAGCTGCTGCGCCTCGATCCCGAAAGCTTCCGCGTCACCGATATTCTGGTGCCGCACCGGCCGGGTGTTCCGATCCTCTCGATCCATCCCTTTGCCGGGGCGCTGGCGCGGCTGGAACGCGTCGACGGGCTCCACCGCCTCGTCATCCGCGGCCGCGACGGCAAGGATCGCTCCATCGCCTTCGACGATCCCGCCTATGCGATCGAGGTGCCGGCGGACCAGGCCTATGCCGCCGCCAGCATCACCATCGTCCACCAATCGCCCAAATCGCCGCCGCGCTGGATCGCGGTCGATCTTGCCGACGGCGCGCAGCGCGTGCTCGCGCAGCAGCAGGTCGCGCATTTCGATCCCGACGATTACCGGGTCGAGCGGCTGTTGGCGCCCACGCCCGACGGCGAAACCGTGCCGATCACCCTGTTGTCGCGGCGCGATGCCCCGCGCGACGGGCGGGCGCCGCTGCTCCAGTACGGCTATGGTTCCTATGGCGTGAACAGCGATCCGCTCTTCTCGGTCGCGGCGCTCGCGCTGGTCGACAGGGGATGGCGCTACGCCATCGCGCATGTCCGCGGCGGATCAGAAAAGGGGCGCCGCTGGTTCCTGGACGGGCGCCGCTTCGCCAAGCGCAACAGCTTCGTCGATTTCGTCGCCTCCGCTCGGCATCTCAGCGCCCGGGGCTATACCGCGCCCGGCCGGATCGTCGCCTATGGCCTGTCGGCGGGCGGGCTGCTCGTCGGCGGCAGCATGAACCTCGCGCCCGATCTCTGGGGCGGCGTGATCGCGCAGGTGCCCTTTGTCGACATGCTCAACACGATGAGCGACGCCGGCCATCCGCTGGTGCCGCTGTTCCGCCCCGATTGGGGCGATCCGCTCGCCGACCCCAGGGCCTATGATTATATCGCGTCGATCTCGCCCTATGAGAATGTCCGCGCCGCGCCCTATCCTCCGCTGCTCTGCACCGCCGGGCTCAAGGACGATCGCGTCGCCTATTGGGAACCGGCCAAGCTGGTGGCGGAAGTCCGCCTGCGTTCCACCAGCGCCAACCCCGCGATGCTGATGACCGATATGGACAGCGGCCATCAGGGCAGCGCCGACCTGAAGAGCGAATATGCCGAAAAGGCGCTGTTCTGGGCCTTCGCGATGCACTGCGCGGGCTGAACGCAAAATTCTCCGGCATGCCTGTCCGGATTCGCGTCCGTTCCCCGTCTCTCATCGCGAACCAACCCGGCAAGGACAAGGGAGATTGCGATGAGGAACCGGACGATCGTCAGCCTGGCCGCGATGGCGGCATTGGCCGCCTGCGGCGGCGACACGCCGGCGGACGGCGACACCGCCGCCGCGAACGCGACGGCCGCGAACACGGCGCCGGCAGCGCGGGGCTGGGACGCCACCAATGCCTGCGCGCTGCTCGACAAGGGAGCGCTCGGCACCGCGCTGGGCGATGTCGTCACCGAAACCCGCCTGGATCTTGTCCATCAGCCCAGTGCGATCGAAGCGGCGACCTCGGAATGCGTCTATCTGCTCAAGAACGGCGGCGAGGCCCGGCTGATGACACGGCGTTCGCCGATCGACGACAACACCCCCGAAGCGATGGCGCAGGCACGCAAGGCGACGGCATCGGCGATGAGCGCCTTCACCAGCAAGCCGGTGGAGGACGTGCCGGGCCTCGGCAAACTCGCCTTCTTCGTGCCCGGCATCAACCAGATGAACGTCTTCCTCGACGAAAAGCGCTTCATCGTCCTCACCATCGGCACAGCGCCGAACGACAAGGCGAAGGCGCTGGCGGTCGGGCTGGTGGAGGGCATGTCGCACTGAAGAGGCCCCGGACACTCCGGCGATCGATCCGTCATAAGCGCCGCCGATAGGCGGCCGGCGTTTCGCCGAACGCCTGACGGAACATCGCGATGAAGGCGCTCGGCGTGGAAAAGCCCAGATCGAGCGCGACATGGGTGACCGGGCTGCCGGTCGCCAGCATCTCCAGCGATCGCAGCAGCCGCACGCGCTGGCGCCAGGCGGTGAAGGTGAAACCGGTTTCCGCGACGAAGCGCCGGCTGAGCGTGCGTGCGCTCGCCCCCGTCCAGCGCGCCCAATCCTCCAGCGCGCGCGCATCGGCGGGATCGTCGGCCAGCGCCTCGGCAATGCGCATCAGCCGGGGGTCGGCGGGCATGGGCAGCCCCAGCGGCTCGCGCGGCAAGGTCCGGATCTCGTCGAGCACCACCGCCCCGATCCGCGCCGCCGGTGGATCGAGCGGCGTTCCGGGCGCAAGCGGCCAGCCCGCCGCGCGCTGCACCGCCTCCTTCAACAGCCCCGAAATACGGATCGCGCAGGGCGCGCGCGGCAGATCGGCACAGGCGGCTTCGGACACATAGGCCGCCCAGCCCTCGAACGGCCCATGCGAATGCGCCCAATGAACATGGTGCGGCGGCAGCCATACCGCATGGATCGCGGGCACGATCCACACGGCACTCTCGACGCCGACGGTCAGCACGCCCCGGCTCGATCCGAACAATTGCCCGCGCGCATGGCTGTGCCGCTCCGCCAGATGCTCACCCTCCATCCGCCCTGCCGCGACGAAGAAGCCGGGCTCCGCCGCGGAATCGAGAAAGGCCGGATCGAGCGCCATGTCGGTCATGGCGCCATATTGACATAAATTGGCATGAACACGCTACAGCCGCCAAGCCCGTCCGCCTAAGCTCTCTTGCCAGACAGGGAGCCCAGCATGGCCGACCAACCCGATCTCGACACGCTCTATGCGCCACCCTCCCCCATGATCGAAAAGGCGATGCTCGATCGCATCGTCGATTATCATGCGGATTATCTGCGCATCGCCACCTTCTTCTGCCTCGCCACCGGCCGCAGCGGCGGGCTCGACGCATCGCCGCGCGGCGGGCCGCCGGGCTTCGTCCATGTGCTCGATCCCCGCACTGTCGCCTTTGCCGACTGGCCGGGCAACAACCGCATCGAATCCATGCGCAACATCCAGGCCGATGATCGCGTGGCGATGCTGTTCCTGTTTCCGGGGCTGGAAGTGTTCCTGCGCATCAACGGCAATGCCAGTGTGTCGACCGAGCCCGCCCTGCTCGACCGGCTGAAGGAGGGCGAACGCCTGCCCAAGGCGGCGACCGTCGTCGCCGTCAACGAAGTGCTGTTCCACTGCGGCAAGGCGGTCAACCGCGCGAAACTCTGGCTGCCGGAATCGCGGATCGACCGCACGACGCTGCCCACCGTCGGCAAGATGCTCGTCGCGCTCGCGGACCTGCAGGATGCGGACGCCGATGCATTCGACGCCCATTATGATCACGCGGTGCGCAACGAGCTGTATTGAGCGCTGATATGGGTCCCAATGGATTGCTCCAGGATCGCTGGTCGACAAGATCGATCGATCTGGAGAACGAGCCCGCATTCCGTCTCTCGAGACATGGTCTGGCGTTCCCGCGTTCGCTCATCTCCTCCCTATCGAAGATGGGGAGGGGGACCGCGCGACAAGGTCGCGTGGTGGAGGGGAAATGCGGCGCATGATTCCCCGCCGCATTCCCCGAAAATTGCCCGGCGGGCGATAGTCCGCAGGCCGCGCCAGCGCCTCAGCCCAGCCCCACGCCTCAGCCCAGCCCCACGCCTCAGCCCAGCCCCCACGCCTCAGCCCAGCCCACGCCCCAGCACCCGCGCCAGCCGCGCGGAGAAGGCGCGCGGATCGGCGGGCAGTTCGCCATCGGCGATGCGTGCCTCGTCGAACAGCAGATGCGCCGCATCCTCGCGCAGATCGCCCTCGCCCGCCTCGCCCAGCTGCACGATCAGCGGATGGCGCGGGTTGATCTCCAGCACCGGCTTCGCGGTCGCATCCAGTTGCCCGGCGCCCGCCAGCAGCTTTTCGAGTTGGCGGTCCATCGCATTGTCGGGCGCGACCAGGCACACCGCGCTTTCGGTCAGCCGATCGGATGCCCGCACGTCGGACACCGCATCGCCCAGCACCGTCTTCACATAGGCGATGAAACCGTCGACCGCCTCGGATGCGGCGGGCGCCGCCGCCTCGCCCTCGGCCGGCGCGATCAGGCTCAGGTCCGCCTGGCCCTGCGTCACCGATTTGAACGGCTTGCCTTCATATTCGGCGCCCGCCGCCGCCCAGAAACTGTCGATCTGATCGGTCAGCAGCAGCACTTCGATGCCGCGCGCGCGATATCCCTCCAGTTGCGGAGAGGATGCCAGCCGGTCGAGATCCGTGCCGATCGCGTAATAGATCGCGGTCTGGTTCTCCTTGAGCCCCGCCGCATAATCCTTGAGCGAGCGCCATTCGCCGGCGGCGGTGGTGGTGCGGAAGCGCGCCAGGCCCAGCAGCGCCTCGCGCCGGCTGGGATCCTCGTACAGCCCTTCCTTCAGCACCGCGCCGAACGTCTCCCAGATCTTCAGATAGGCCCCGGCGTCGCTCGCCGAGAGCTTGTCGAGTTCGCTCAATATCCGATTGGCCACGCCCTTCTGGATCGCCGCGAGCACCGGGCTCTGCTGGATCATCTCGCGCGAGACGTTGAGCGGCATGTCGGCGGAATCGATCAGCCCGCGCGCGAAGCGCAGATAGCGCGGCAGCAATTGCGCCTCGTCGGTGATGAAGACGCGGCGGACATAGAGTTTCATCCGCCCGGCGCGATCGGGATCGAACAGGTCGAAGGGCCGGCTGCCGGGGATGAAGGCCAGCACATTATATTCGTGCAGCCCTTCGGCGCGGTAATGCAGCGTCAGCGCCGGATCGTCGAACTGGCCGGCGGCGGTGCGATAGAAATCGCGATATTCGTCCTGGCTGATCTCGCCCTTGGGCCGCGTCCACAAAGCCGCGCCATCGGCGATCTGCCGCGCGTCCGCATCGGGCGTGTCCTTCAGCCAGATCGGCACCGGCACATGGCCCGATTGCGCCTTGATCCTGCGCTCGACGGTGAAGCCGTCGGCATAATCGGCTGCATCCTCCTTCAGATGCAGCTCCACGCGCGTGCCGCGCACCGGCGCCCCGGCGATGTCCGCCGGCTGGATCGTATAGGTGCCGAGGCCGTCGGACGACCAGGTCGCCGCGCTGTCCGCCCCCGCGCGGCGCGATGTCACGTCCACCCGGTCCGCCACCATGAAGGCCGAATAGAAGCCGACGCCGAACTGGCCGATCAACTGGCTGCCCTCGGCATCCTTCGCGCCCGCGATCCGGTCCATGAACGCCTTGGTGCCCGATCGCGCGATCGTGCCCAGCGCCTCGCCCAGTTCGGCCTCGCTCATGCCGATGCCATTGTCCTCGATCGTCAGCCGGCGCCCGCCGGCATCGAGCGTGACGGTGATGCGCGGCTGCGGATCCTCGCCGAGCAAGGCGGGATCGGCGATCCCTTCATAGCGCAGTTTCTCGCAGGCATCGGCGGCGTTGGAGACCAGTTCGCGCAGGAAGACGTCCTTGTCCGAATAGACCGAATGCACCATCATGTGCAGCAGCCGGGCGACATCGGCCTCGAACGAACGGGTTTCGGGTGCGGCGTCGGCAGCGTTGTTTTCGGGCGCGTTCGTCTCGGTCGTCTTCGTCATGGCGTGTCCAATGGTCTCCCCTGATGATCGGTGCCCAGATGGACGCCGAAATCGCGCGATTCAAGGTGGAGATGGCGCGCATGGCTTGCGGTTCGCGCGCGAACCCTATACGCGCCATATACGATTCGTATATTAATCATATAGGAAGATCATCTTGGGCATCGTCAATATCGACGACGAGCTGCATGACCAGCTTCGCCGCGCCAGCAAGGTTTCCTGCCGTTCCATCAACGCGCAGGCCGCCTTCTGGATCAGGGTGGGCATGCTGTGCGAGCTCAATCCGGACAGCACCTTTCCGGAAATCGTCGCGCGCGCGCTCCGCCAGGCCGGGGTCGATGCGGACAGGCTGGAACTCGCCGACACATGACCAAGTCGCCAGAGGAAGTCGCGCTGCTCGCCGAATCCGGCCGGCTGCTCGCATCGGTCTTCACGCATCTCGACGGCATCGCGCTGGCGGGCATGTCGACGATGACGGTCAACGATCTGGTCGAGGATTTCATCGTCCGCCGGCTCCAGGCGCGCCCGGCGAGCAAGGGCCAATATGGCTATGCCTATGTGCTCAACTGCTCGCGCAATGCGGTGGTCTGCCATGGCATGCCGTCAGAGACCGAGCTGCTGTGCGACGGCGATATCGTCAACCTCGATATCACGCTGGAAAAGAACGGTTATATCGCCGATTCCAGCAAGACCTACATGATCGGCACCGTTGCCCCGGCCGCCCGGCGGCTGGTCCGCGTCACCTATGAGGCGATGTGGAAGGGCATCGGCGCGGTCCGCCCCGGCGCGACGCTCGGCGATATCGGCCATGCCATCGAACGCCATGCCAAGCGCCACGGCTATTCGGTGGTGCGCGACTATTGCGGCCACGGCATCGGGCGCGAAATGCACGAGGAACCGCAGATCCTCCATTTCGGCCGCCCCGGCACCGGCCTGCGCATCCGCGAAGGCATGGTCTTCACGATCGAGCCCATGCTCAACCAGGGGCGCCGCAGCGTCCGCACAGAGGATGACGGCTGGACGGTGACCACGGTGGACGGCAAGCTTTCAGCCCAGTTCGAACACAGCGTCGCGGTCACGCGCGACGGCGTGCGCGTGCTGACGCTGCGGCCGGACGAGGTGCCGCCGCGATTGCATTGAGGCGGGTTGTCAGCGCACGAAGCTGTTCACGGTATAATGCGCGATCCGTCCGTCCTCGATCCGGGCATAGCCTTTCGCGTTGCGGATCTCGGGCGTGGCCGGCGGGCCGATATGCATGTCATAGTCGAAGAAGACGTGATCGCCGGCCGAAAACCCCTTGATCAACGGCAATTGCATCACGGCCGCCTCGACGACATGCCTTTGCCCGCCGAAAAAGGCGGCCAGCGCCGCCGGCCCCCTGCCGCGCACTTCGCCATTGACGATGAATGCCGCGTCCTGGGTGAAGAATTCCGCGAACCCTCCGGGCGTCATGGCGCCGTTTGCGAAGGCCCGGTTCCACCAGGCGAGCATGGCGGCGATCAGCGCTTCGTTCGAATGGTCGTCGGCGGTCATGCGCGCGCGAAGGCGGCACGGAATCGCCCGGCGATCATTTCCGACAATTCCGCCGCCATCAGCGGGCGGACATCCTCCGGCGTCCGGAAATAGCAATCGACCAGGCCATAGATCGCACTCACCGCGACATGGCTCAGCGTCGTCACGTCGCGGCGATCGGCGGGCGACCGGCGGGAAAGCGCATCTTCGAAATCGCTGACCAGCCGGGCATAGGCGGCACGGTCCAGGTCCCGCAATTGCGGTATGGCGCCCAGCGCCTGCAGGATGGCCCGTGCGCCCTTTTCCTTTGCCAATCTGCCGATCCATCCGTCGATCATCTCGCGCAGCGCGGTCGCCCAGTCGCCATCGGGCTTGCCGATCTCCAGGAAATAGCCGGCATTCCAATCGGACCAGCGCTCGAACATGTCTTCGCCGATCGTTGCGATCACCGCGAACTTGTTGGGGAAATAACGATAGACGGTGCGGATCCGCACCCCTGCCCTTTCGGCGAGCAGATTGGTGTTGAAATCGTCGATGCCGACCTCGTCGAGCAACTCGCCGGCAACCTCCAGGATACGATCGCGCGACATCTGCGCGCGGGCCTGGACGGGCGCGCGCCGCTGTTTCAGCAGGTCCGACGGCACATCCTTGTCGCGTTCCCCGGTCATTGCGCTCTCCCCAATCGCTTCGCGTCGATATTCGCGTCACGACGCCGCCCAGCGCCGGCCTGCACCCACAAAAACAGGAACAGGCTGATGCCGAAGACCGCGATCGCCACGCCGAGCGAGACGGTGAAGCCATAGAGCGCGACCACCCAGGAATAAACCTGCGGACCGACGGCATAGCCGATATTGATCGCGACCATGCCTTGCAGCGCGGATCGCCCGGAGGGGTCGATGACGGCGAGGATGGAGAGCATTGCCGGCGGCAGCAGCGCCATTCCCATGTGAAAGACCAGGATGGCGCCTGCGAACCACGCCCAGCCATCGATGCTGAGGAGTGCCGCGGTGGCGATGATCAGCGCCACATGGCCGAACAGCACCACCCACACAGTCCTGATCCGGCTGCCGATGATCGCCAGCGCGACGGTGCTCGCCAGCGCGACGAACATGCCCAGGCCCAGAAGCGCCGCGATCCGGGCCACCTCGAATCCGGCCCATTGCCCCACCCGCTCCAGATAGACCCAGACCCCGCCGTTGAAGAGGAAGTTGAGCGCGATCGCGACCAGCATTGGCCAATGCGCACGTCCCTTGGCCGGTCGCGCCGTCGGCTCCTCGCCCGCCATCCCCACGACGGCAGGCTTTTTCGCCGCCGGTGCGGCGGGAATGATCGGCAGACATGCCATGGCGGCCAGCAGCAATCCGGCATGAAACAGGAAGGTGCCGGCCAGCCCCCAGCATTCCAGCGTCCAGGAAAACAACGGAATCCCGATCGCACCCGCCAGGAATGCCATGCCGACGAATATGGCCAGCGGGCGCTGCGGGCTCGACAGTCGCGAAATCCAGGCGATGGCCACCCCCTGAAGCACCGCCGCCGCCATTCCGGAAGCGAGCCGCGCAACCATCAGGGGCAATATGTCGACGCCCATGGCGGAAACGATCTGCGCGACGATCGATACCGCCAGGCTTGCCGCCGCCAATGTCCGCGCCGCGATCGAAACGCGTGTGATCAACACGAAACCAAGCAGGCTGCCCACCGCCAGCCCCGTGGTTTCCGCGGTCGCGATGCCGCCCGCAACCTCCAGCGCCAGATGCCGCTCGTCGACGAACGCACCGAACAGGATCGGCATCGCGCCGATGCTCAGGTCCGCGATCAGATAGACGCAGCAAAAGGCGATGAACAGTTTCAGGCCGAGCGGCGCATCGCCCGCATCCTCCGCCGGTCGCCGTCCGATCATCGGCGGCAGGAAGCCGATTGCCCGGCGGGCGTCTCCACCCGTGCCGGGAACACCCTAGCAGACGTCTTCATTGATGATCCCGTCCTTCACCAGCAGCACATCGTCCAGCATGATCGTCGGCCTCAGCGTGGTCCAGTCCCAGTGGACGGTGGATTTGGGCAGCACGCCCGCGCCATCCTCCATGATGACGCCGAGCAGGCTCAGATCGCCCATGCCGCAGGTGACGGAGCCCATCACCCGCTCCCATTCCGGATGCTGGGTCAGCAGCGCATTGGGGTTGATACCCAGATTCAGGTGGACGGGGCCCTTGAACGCGCCTTCGTCGCCAAGCTGATCGAGCCATGTCCGCAGCCGGCCCGCGAACAGCGGGTCTCCGCCGATATCGACCAGCCGTCCGCGATCGAAACGCAGCCTGAGCGGCGTCGGCGGCGCGGCGTGATAGACCGGATGATAGAGCAAGGTGCCGTCCACCAGCACTTCGCCGGTCGCCCGCCCTTCGGGGATCAGCACCCCGGGTTGCGCCGGCGGCGCGAAGGCCCAGGCATCCCTGAAGCTCTCGCTGTCGGGATCCCACAGGAAGCCGCTGCCGGGCATGCCCTTGATGCCGGAGATATCGACCTCCAGCACGGCATCGCCGGTCGTCATCGTGCACAGGCTCGCGGCGCTGAACAGCTCGGCGATGCGATCGGCGCGGCGGCGAATGGCATGAACGTCGGTGTGCAGGATCGTGCGGATCAGCACATCGTCGGTATAGGGCAAGGCGATCCCGTCACCGGGCGAGAAGACACGCGCGCCGCGCTTCACCGCCTCGACGATGAAATCGGCATAGCCCACCGCGAAATCGATGATCAGATCGGCTTCGCGAGAGGCAGCGGCGATCATCGGCGACCAGGTGGCGGATGGCTGGTAGGTAGCGCCACCGCGCGGCGGCGGCCCTTCGATCACCGCCACGTCGCCGCCCATCATCATCGCGACGCCATGGAAGGTCGCGATCAGATATTCGGGGGCGCGCGCATCCGCGATGATGAGAACGCGCTCGCCCGGCCGCAGATTGCACATGTCGCGATAGATGATCTGAACGGTCGGAAACAGATCGGGCTTCAGGCGCATGCCGATATCCGGAACTTCGATCGCCATTTTGGATTCCCTTTTCTCGAAATGCTGGACGGGTCAGAAGGAATATTGCGCGGACACGCCGAACAGGCGCGGTTCGCTCACCGCGAAGGTGTTGAACCCGAGCGAGGACTGATCGAACCCGTCCTTGAAATAGAGCTTGTCGAAGATGTTCTTCGCGAACGCGGAAAACGACCAGCGGCCGTCGCCCGTGTCGAAGGTCAGACGCGCGTTCAGCAGGAACACGCCCGATTCCGATATCGCCCTGTCCTGCGCGACGCTGAAATAGGTCCGGCTCTTGTAGCTCGCATCAGCCTGCGCCGTCAGCTTGCCGCCGCCGTCAAGCGCGAAGCCGTAGCTCGCCAGGCCGTTCAGCGTCCATCGCGGCGCGTTGGGCAGGCGATTGCCCGTATAATCGGCGCCGATCATGTTGGATCGGTAGCTGAGGAACTTCGCATCGGTGTAAGCGGCGCCGAAATCGAGCAGGAACGCCCGATCCGGCTTCCAGGTAAGGCTCACTTCGCCACCGTTGACGCGCGCGGTCGCGGCGTTTTCCAGCAGCAGCACGACGCCGGGCACGAACACCTGCTGGTTCTTCACCTTCGTATGATAGAGCGCGCCGTTGAAGCGCAGCGTGCGATCGAACAGGTCGGTCTTCCATCCCAGTTCGACGCTCGTCACCCGTTCAGGATCGACCACCGCGATCTCGTCCGGCCCGAACAGCACGCCGCCATTATAGCCGCCTGCCCGGAAACCGCGGCTGAGCGTCAGGAACAGCTTCACCCGTTCGACCGGATCATAATCGAGCGTGACGCGCCCGCTCAGATTCTCCCATGTCCGCGCCTCGTTCTGCGTCGCGACATCCGCCACCAGGATATGGCCGGCCGCATAGCCGGGGGTGATCGCGGTGGCGCCGGTCGAGCCATCCAGGTTCAGATAGTCGAGCGAGAGGTCGATCGCCTTGCGTTCGCGCGAATAGCGCAGGCCGGTGGTCAGCTTCAGCCCGCGCGCCAGCGTCCAATAGACTTCGCCGAACGCCGCCAGGCTCGTCGTCTTCTGCGTATAATCCTGGTACACGCCCTCCAGATTGGGTCCGAAGGTCAGGAATCCGGGGCCGAAGCCGCGGAACGAATAGCCGCTTTGCGACGTCAGCCGCTCGTCGGAATAATAGCCGCCGACCGTCCAGCTCACCGGGTGCTCCCCGATCGAGGCGACGCGCACTTCCTGCGAGAACTGGCGGGACCGGCTGAGGAAATCGTTGAGCGACAGGTCTTCGGGCGACCAGTCGATTTCGGCGCGGGTGTTCCGGCGATTATGTTCATAGGCGCTGATCGACGTGATGCCGATGCTGTCGCCCGGCTCCCAGCCCAGCGTCAGGTTCGCGCCGAAATTGCGGACATCGTCGTGCGTGTCGCGCGTCTCGCTGTGATATTCGCGCAGGTTCCGCGAGGGGACGAAGCCCGTCGTATCCGGGCATTGTCCGGCAAGCGTGGGGTTGGCGCAGACGGTGAACGAGAATGGCGCGGTGAAGGTGCCCACTTCCTTCAGCGGACCGGCGCCCTTGTTGTTGCTGCCATGCACGCTCAGTTGCACGTCCAGGTTCGGCGCCGGCTGCGATACGATCGATCCGCGATAGGCGAAGAAGCGCTCCCTCGGGCCGTTGACGTCGAGCACGGTGTTGCGGAACGGGCCGTCCTGGCGATGATAGGCGGCGGCGACGCGGATCGCGGTCGTCTCGGACAGCGGCGCCCCCATCGCCCCCTCGCCATCGACCCGGCCGAACGACGCCCCGGTCACACGGAATTCGCCGTTCAGCGGCTGTCGCGGATCGGCCTTCCTGCTGATGAAGCGGATGGCGCCGCCCGTGGTGTTGCGGCCGTGCAGTGTCCCTTGCGGCCCCTTCAGCACCTCGACCCGATCGAGATCGAGCAGCATCTGGTTCAGTCCGAAGCTCGAACCGATATAGACATCGTCCAGATAGAAGCCGACCGAAGGCACGGCATTGGCATTGAAGCTGCCGTCTCCCAGGCCCCGCATATAGACGGTCGCCATGGTGGAGGATGCGCCGGCGAAGACAAGGCTGGTCGTGCTCTGGGCGATATCGAAGGTCGTCAATGCCGCGCGCGCCTTCAGCGCATCGCCCGTCAGCGCCGTCAGCGTGATCGGCACATCCTGCAGATTCTCCGAACGCTTCTGCGCGGTGACGACGATTTCTTCCACGCCCATCGCCGCATCGCCATCCAATAGGTCCTGGGCAAACGCCGTTCCCGCGCACGCCAATGCCGATACCGACGCAAAAAGGATGTGCAGCCGCCGAATCATGCTCTTTCTCCCTGTTCTTGTAAAGGAGCATTTACTCCCCTTTTAGATGAACGCAACGGCAAAACGCCGCCGGGCCGGTGAGCGGCGGCGGCGCCTGCCTGTTCGATCGGGGCGTTCCGCGGGGGAGCGGCCGCATGATCCTTCGGGATCGGCGACGCAGTCGCGCCGGGTCAGCCCGGTCGACGGACAGGCCGGCGACCGGCGCAACCGATCAATCGATGGCGATACGATGCATATGGCCGGAGATTCGCGTTTCCGTGCCCTTCCGGACCAACGCTCAGCGCGGCCAGCGCGCCGGCACCAGCGTCACGGGTATCGCGGGTTCCACCGCGCGCCAGCCGCTGACGGCGATCACGTCGTTGCTCTCGCGCGCGGCGCGGCCTTCGGCCAGCGACCAGGTGATATGGAAATGGCTGCCGTCGCCGCGATCGGTGGTGCCGTCGATCCGCACCACCAGCGCCTGCACCCCCTGCCCGTCATCCGCCACGCCGACCACCTCGCCCGTGCGCGCCTCGGGCAAGGGCGTCTCGGGCCCCGTCGCGAAATGCAGCGTCACATGATCGGCCACGGTGCGCGCGTAACGCGGCGCGAATTGCGCCAGCAGCGCCGCCCGTTCGCGCGCCTCGATCTTCCATCCGGTGATCTGGCTGGTCATCCCGCCTCTCTGCCAGCGCCATGCCGCATGGGGAAGCCGCGCCGCGATATCATGCCCCGATTGCTAAGCGGGCTTCCCGACGCGCGAAGCCCGCGCCCGCCGAATTCCGCAAAGCCACCACACCAATCGCGGGAGACGAAGATGCAAGCCCCTTTCCTGATCTTTCTCGGCGACACCGCGTTGCGCGGCACCGACAAGACCGGCGCCGGGCTCGTCGAATGGCGCCCGGCGGATTGCCTCGCCCAATATCGGCTGCCGGGCTGCGCGGTCGATCTCGGCCGGCCGGACATGTCGCCCGCCGAAGCCCGGGCCGCGGGCGCGCGCACGATGGTGGTCGGCGTCGTCAATGTCGGCGGCATCTTTCCCGATCACTGGGTGCAATCGGTGATCGCCGCGCTCGAAGCCGGGCTGGACGTCGCCGCCGGCCTTCATCAGCGCCTGATCGACATTCCCGCGATCGCCGAAGCGGCGGCGCGCACCGGCCGCGATGTTCACGACATCCGCCAGCCCACCCGCGCCTTCGCGCCCGGCAATGGCGAGCCGCGCAGCGGCAAGCGCCTGTTGACCGTGGGCGTGGATTGCGTGGTCGGCAAGAAATACACGGCGCTGGCGATCGCGCGCGACATGCGCGCCCGTGGCCTCGACGCCGATTTCCGCGCGACCGGGCAGACCGGATTGATGATCGCGGGCCGCGGCGTGGTGATCGACGCGGTGATCGCCGATTTCATCTCGGGCGCCGCCGAATGGCTCTCCCCCGCCGCCGATCCCGATCATTGGGATATCATCGAGGGTCAGGGCGCGCTGGGCCACCCATCCTATGCCGGCGTCACGCTGGGGCTGATCCATGGCAGCCAGCCCGACGCCCTGGTCCTGTGCCACGAACCGGTGCGCACGCATCTGCTGGGCCTGAACCAGGCCATCCCTCCGCTCGATCGCTGCATCGCCGCCAACGAGGCGGCGGCGCGATTGACCAACCCCGCCGCCCGCGTCGTCGCCATCGCGCTCAACACCGGCGCCATGTCCGCCGCGGAGGCCGATGCCGCCCGCGATCGCATCGCCGCCGAAACCGGGCTGCCCTGCGCGGATCCGATCCGCCACGGCGCCGCCGCGCTCGTCGATGCGGCGCTGCGCGCGCCCGTGCCGGTCAGGGCCTGAAGTCCCTGCTTCGCCGGAAGCGCGCATCTGCCGGCAAATCATGATACCGGATCGGTCAAGCGCGACGCGCGCATCGATCCGATACCTGCTTCCCGATCCATGACGCGGAGACCGCCGACCATGCCGCCCCGAACCACCCCCGTCAGCACCACGGACGCGCTTGCGATCGGGCGTCTCGACGCGCATGGCCAGGCCGCGCTGGTCGCGTCGGGAGACGTGTCACCCGCCGAACTTGTCGAGGCGGCATTGATCCGCATGGATCTGCTCGATCCCGCGCTCAACCTGATCACGCATCGTGACGACGATCGCGCGCGCGCGCTGGCCGCGAGCGCCGCCGGGCCGATGCGCGGCGTGCCCTGGCTGCTCAAGGACGGGCTCGATTATCCCGGCATGCCCAATCGCAGCGGCTCGCGATCGAAGCGCGATGCCGGCTCCGGCACGATCGTCTTCGATTTCGCGCGCGCCTTCGATGCCCAGGGGCTTGTGCCGATGGGCAAGACCAATGTGCCCGAATTCGGCCTGTTGCCGACCACCGAGCCTTTGCTCTACGGCCCCGCCGCCAACCCCTGGGCGCCCGATCGTTCGCCCGGCGGTTCCTCGGGCGGCGCCGCCGCCGCGGTCGCTTCAGGCATGGTGCCGCTGGCGCATGCCGCCGATGGCGGCGGTTCGATCCGCATTCCGGCAAGCTGTTGCGGCCTTGTCGGGCTGAAGCCCGGCCGCCATGCCAATCTGCGCGCGCGCGATCCGCATGTGATCGAGGATCTGCTCGTCGGCGATGTGCTGCTGTCGCGTTCCGTGCGCGATGTCGCCTGGGCTGCCGCGATCGGCGCCGGCCGCGCGCAGCGGGTGGAGAAACCGGGTGCGCGCCGGCTGCGCATCGCCGCGATCGCGGACAATCTGGACGGCAACCCGCCCTCGGCCCCGGTCGCGCGCATCTTCGATCAGGCGGCCTCGCTCTGCGCGTCGCTGGGGCACGAGGTGACCGCCGAACGCCTGCCAGTCGACGGCCCGGCGGTGGCGCGGGCATTCCAGACGATCTGGGGTTATCTCGCGCGCGATGCCGTGGCGACGACGATCGCCCGTATCGGCGCGGACGCCGCGGCGGACCAGCTCGAACCCTGGACGCTCAATCTGGCGAAGTGGAGCGACGGCCTCAGCGCCGCCGACGACGATGCGCTGTTCTGTCAGGTCGGCATCGCGAGCGCGGCGATGGATGCGTTCCTCGAGCGTTATGACGTGATCCTGTCGCCGGTGTTGCGCCATCCGGCGCTGCGTATCGGCGAACTCGCGCCGACGGTCGCGTTCGAGACGATGTGGGAACGCATGTTCGATTATGTATCCTACACGCCGCTCCACAATCTCACCGGGCATCCCGCCATCTCGCTGCCGCTGTTCGCCGACACCGATGGCGTGCCGATCGGCAGCATGTTCGCGGCGGCGCGCGGCGGTGAGGATCTGCTGCTCGCGCTGGCGTTCGAACTGGAGGCCTCGGCGCCCTGGGCCGATCGCTGGCCGGTCCGATCGATCGCCGGCGCCTGATCAAGCCTCGTCGCGGACGCGCGGATGCAGCGTGGTTGCGTTCCGGCCCGGTCCCGCTGTCCTCCGGCCACTGCCCATGTTCGGTGCTTCCATCGCGGATCAAACCGCTCTAGTGGTCTGGCCGAGGCAGATGCATCCGCATCCGCCTCGGAAAATCAGACCACTCTTCCATGATTTGGTGGATCGGACCTCCGTCAAAAGCGGATGCTTTTGCCGGATACGATCCACTAGGTCCCGCCGCGAAGGAGGCATGATGCGTATCGCGATCGCACTGGCCATCGCCGTCGGCGTGGCGGCATGTTCGGATCGGACACCCAGGGCACAGCGGCAACGGCCGCTGGTGCCGCTGGCGTTCGACGTGGGCGCCGGCAGTCCGCCTGCCGTGAATATCGCGCAATCGCATCGCGCCGCGCGGAATCAGGGCTGATACAAATGCGGGCGACGCACCTGCCGATGGCGCGGTGCGAACAATCCCGTATCGAAGCCCCGATCTTTCATGCATGATCATGGCCATGCGCGCCCTGCTTCTCACCCGATATGGCGGACCGGACGTGGCGGAGCTGCACGACGTGCCGCGCCCGGAAGCGGGCCCGGACGACGTGCTGGTCCGCGTGCGCGCGGCCGGCCTCAATCCCGTCGATTTCAAGACGCGCCAGGGCATGCTCAAGCCCGTCCAGCGCTACAGCCTGCCGGTGGTGATGGGCAACGAGCTTGCCGGCACGGTCGAGGCCTGCGGCCGGGGCGTGACACGCTTCGCCGCTGGGGACCGGGTGTTCGCGCGCATGCCCAAGGGGGCGATGGGCGCGCTCGCCGAATATGCGGCGGTGCCGCAGGATGCGCTCGCCCATATGCCCGCCACGCTCGATTTCGCGGCGGCGGCGGGCATTCCCCTCGCAGGCCTCACCGCGCTCCAGGCGTTGCGCGATGAACTGAAGCTCATGCCCGGCAGCCGCGTCTTCATCCCCGGCGGCGCGGGCGGCGTCGGCACCTTCGCCATCCAGATCGCGAAATGGCTGGGCGCGGAGGTGACGACCACCGCCTCGCCACGCGGCCGCGCGCTGGTCGAACGGCTCGGCGCCGATACGGTGATCGACTATACGGCGCAGCGGTTCGAAGATCATGTCCGCGACATGGACGGCGCCTTCGATCTGCTGGGCGGGGAAACGCTGGAGAAATGCTTCGGCGTTGTGAAGCGCGGCGGAACGGTGGTGTCGGTGGCAGGCATGCCGGAGCCGCTGACGGCCAGAAAGGATCTGGGGCGCGGCCCGCTGCTCACCGCATTGTTCTGGATCGCCAGCTACCGGCTGCGCGCGCAGGCCGCGAAGAACGGCGTCACCTATCGCTATCTGTTCATGCACCCGAGCGGCGCCGAACTCGCCGAACTCGCCGCGCTGGTCGATGATGGCAAGCTGGCGCCCGTGATCGACCGCACCTTCCCCTTCGCGGAAGTCGCCCAGGCCTTCGCCTATCTCGAATCCGGCCGCGCCAAGGGTAAGGTGGTGGTGAATATCCAGGATTGACCAAGGATCACAGGTTCGCGCGCGCCCTTAGAAATTCCAGATAGCGCGGATCTTCCGAAGTAAAAATCTCTACACCCCCTGCCATATATGCACGCATCAACTCGCTAGCAGATAAATCTTTATCACCTATATCAAAGAGAACTTGCCCATATCTTAAATGAACAAATGCGTTTCCAATAGCATCTTGGCACGTCATGGCATACTCTAACGCCTCTCTTGCCGATACCATATACCCCCCAAGAAAACAAGCATCAGCTATTGCCACAAAGATCCATGTTGATGCTTTCCAATGATTTTTTGGATCTGGAATAAGATATAATGCTTTATTGTACTCATATACGGCCTCATCAAAATTTCCAGATTCGGCAAGAGCATCGCCTCGCGCGCAAAGCTCGTTTATCTTCTTGTATTCTGATGTACCTATCTCATCATTACTTTTCATCATTGTCACTTCTTTAATCTTTCAAAACTCGGCACCGGCGGCTGATATCTCTGATTCAAACTAGCATCCTCGGAACGATTAATAGAACGATGCTGCAAGATGTAGTTACTTGAATCCAGCATGAATTGGCGCACCTCAGGTGATTTTTCCCCGTAGAAACTATTACGGTTCCAGTTTACTCAATACTCAAATCGCACCCTCGCCTTGGGGCCGCGTTTTTGTGGAGTGAGGATACGGCCGGTCCAGGCTTCAAGGTCGACGATCCAGGCTGGATTGCCGATGGGACGGCCAGAGGTTTCCGATCTGCGCAGCGCGCGCAACGCCGCGCCGTCGTCCGCAGGATCGGACAGGAACTCGGCAAAGGCGCCATAGCGATCGAGCACCGATGCAACCCGTACCAGGCCGCCATCCTCGCCGCACAGATGCGCGCCAACGCTCGACCGTCGCCAATGCTCGGGGTGCTCGACGAGCCGCACACGCACGGGGTTGAGCCATACGTAACGAACGGCATGCATCAGATGCTCTTCGTCCATCGCCACCGCGCCGAAACGCCTCTGCCACAAATGGCCCGTCCAGCGATTTCGGGCATTGATGAACCCGGTTACAGTGCCGGTTACAGTGACACGTGCGCCCCCCCCCCAAACTCCGCATGACATTCTTTTGGCCGCGCAATCATCAGCCCAATTAAGGGGTTTTTGCACGTGTCACCGGAACGGCAGAGGCGTCACTCCAAGGCTTCCTCATCACATCACCCAGCGTAGCAATTGTCGCGCCTAGGCCTTCTTCGAAGATGCCGATTATGTGCTGTATCGCGATTGGCTCGGCAAGGCACGCCGGGCGGCCAATGCCTCGCCATGGGCCTGGGTTCTCATGCCAAATCACGCCCATCTCATCGCGCCATCGGATCCCAGCGGCATCCGGCGGGCACTGGAGCCACTTCATCGACGCTATGCCGGCCTGTCCACGCCTGAATGAAGCGCACTGGTCACTTCTGGCAAGGGCGCTTCAGCTACGTCGCGATAGATGAGGACCATCTGGGAGCGGCAGTGCGCTACGTCGCACTCAATCCCGCCTCCGCACAAATGGTCGAGCGAACCGACGGCTGACGGTGGCCAAGCATGCATGCCCAGTTCGGCCATAATGACGCCACCCATTTAAAATCCAGACCCGATACTAAATTTCAACAATAACAACATTCATGAATTAGTAAGCTCCAAAAGGTCCGTAAACCACCTCCCCCTTGCCAATTTCACTTTCAAACTTATCCTGATTTGGTAACTGATTTACATAATCTGGCCACTGATCAAGAATATGTTGATGCCATTGCGATATATCCATGGAATATATTGGTTCCATCACCTTCTCAACAACCATTCCATCCACTTTTAATTCTTCAATACACCTCTTTACGGCCTCCTTATAATCAGATGCACCCACGTAGCAATTTACATATGCTCCAGAAAATTCATCTGGAAACACAGCACCCCGCTCTTTTTTTACATGAAATGGTACAATAAATATCATGGCATTATCCTATTTTCTATATTCCCCTGGCCGCAAGACTCGTACCGTTCCTGGGCGTATCGCGCCTCTCAGCATCTGAATATGCTCGGATGTGCGTAAACCATATTGATCGACTCCCTGATCGATATCGACCCATAGCGGCGCGCTTGGATGTTCAGCAATATCCGGATCTTTGTCATAGATTGAGGTCGATCTCAGTGTATCACGAAACGAAGCGTCCACCTCAACGACAGTGATCGATGCATTGCCCTTTCGATTAATCTCAGCAAATTGAACGGCCCGTTTCGGATCGAAACCCACAAACAGGGTCCGCTCACCTCTCGCACGGGTGGCTACCACAGGAACTGCCCCATCGGCGGAGATACGCGGTGGAAACCGAATATCATCAACACGATAGAGCATCGCGGTCTCCCCGCCATCAACAGCAGGCCGCACTTCCTGCCCGCTGCCCCCCAATTCAAGCCAACCTCGGTAAGGATGCCCTTCATCCAGTTCCAGAGGCTTTGGCGACTTAGAGTTCACATCCTCCTGGACGGCAATCTCACCATTTGGCCGAACACCTCCCCTGCCGATCGCAGCACGCGCAGCTTCCGCATGACGCTGATGCAACACGAACGCGCCATCGCTACGGCGTAGCGCGCGGGTGCCCTTGGGCAAGCCAGCCTCGATTTCAGCGATCAAGCTCGGGTCGGCGCCCCGAATGACGGCCTGCCGGCCTTCGATCGAAACGCTCGGCGCCGGCTTTCCGGCGATATCCCCGGCAGCGGCAGTCGGTGGCCCGCTTCCCCTCTGCCCAGGCTCGATCCAGACGGCCGGCGGCGCGTTTATATTGTCCAACGAAGATGCGATGCCCTGCTCGACACGCGCGATCGGAGGATATCGATCGATCCGATCGCTGGCGCCCGGCCGCGCCGAACCGCCGCGCCGGAACGGCGCAACCGCGCCGGACACGATACCGCCGGAACCACCACCGATGATCGCGGCGTCCTTCAATCGCTGGAACGCATCGCCCCAGCTCATATCCTCCTTCAATATCCCGGCATCATAGCCCATCTGAATGGCTTCGGTGACGGTCTCCTGGATCGCCTGGGCGCTACCGCTCTTGACGATGCGTCCCGCGAACGTCCCGCCCGGCTTCAGGATCTTTCCGATCGCCAGCCGCTCAGGGATGAATTCCGCGACGCTGTACACCGCCGCATCCATCGTCGCCTGGCCATGGCTCCGCCCGTCCTCGCGCGACCTGCCGTACCGATCGCCCCAGACCTGCGCCGAAAGCAGCGCCGATCCGGCCGCCGGCGAACGCGTCAGCGCCGTAATCCCGATCGCCCCGACAAGATCGACCACGCCATTGCCGATCTCATAGGCATAGCGATCGACCTCGCTGCCGAACTTCGGCGTGTTGGCCGCGATCGCCTCCACGCCTTCGCGCCGCAGCCGCCGGGCAAGGGCTACGTCCCGTCGATATTGCGCATCACGAAAGGCGGATGTGTCCCGGATCAGGTCCGCGCCGACATGCGTGAAATCCTGATATTGCCGGTTGGCCTCGACACCCCATTCCATCAGGCCGCCCAGCCAGGTCTTCGCGCGCTGGGGCAGGTTCTGCGCCCATTTCTTCGCCACCACCGACCGCGGATCCGTATCGGCTGCCTCCGCCTTCCGGTTCCATCTCTCCCGGCCAGCCCATCTGCGTTGCCGCGCCTGCCGCTCCGCCGGGGTCATCTCGCGCATCACGACCGCGTCGATGGCCAGATCATCCCTCCGGCCCGGAATCCGCCGATTTCCGCCGAACAGCATATGGATCGCCTGCAGTTGCGGCGATTGGCGAAGCGGTGGGATCGCCGCAGGCGGCGCACGATCCGCCATGCGCGCCGCAACCCTGGCAAGAAGCGCCCGCTCCTGCTGGCTGCGGTATAATTCCATCCGCCGATCCAGCCGCTTCACTTCTGCCGGGCCGAATGCCTCGATCAGTTCACGCCGGCTCAGCGGCGTCACCGTGTCACGCCAGTCGCCGGCTCCGTTCTCGCGATCCCCGTTCCCGCCGCCCTTTCTGTAAACCGCATCCTCGGCCACGAACACGCTGCCCTCCGGCAATTCCGCCACCTTCGCGGCGATGCCCTCGAGACTGTCGGTGACGATCCGGATCCGCCGCCGCGGATCGGCATAGGGAATGCGCACCTCGCGCGAGGCGCCCGGGTAGATCGCATCGATCTCCTCCCTGGTCGCCGGCAGTCGCGGATCCTCCTTGATCAGGATCGACGCGTGCGCACGGCGCGGACGCCCTGCCTGCGGTGGCGCACGCCGGCCGGTATCCGCCGGCTGGTTCACCACCTTGTTGTCGGATGGCGGCGGCTGCAGAAAGGCGGCCAGTTCCGCGCGTTCCCGTCGCGCCAGTTGCGCGTGCAGACCCTGCCTGAATGCGGCCGCACCCGCCTCCGTCACATGCGCGGAGCCCGGCCGCGCGGCATTCGGGCGCGTCAGGCCATAAGGGTCCAATCCGCCCGGCCCGGCCAACCCCGGCAGATCGGCATCGCCCAACGCAAATCGGCCGATGCCCTCCGGGTTCAGATCATCGAAATACCCCATCAGCGTGCCAGGGGCACCAGGCCACACGCCAATCCAGCCGCAAAATCCATGCGTCGAACCTTTCCATGGGGAACGCGCGCACGGGTCCGGCGCCAGGCACGGCCCGGCGGCCGCCCCTGCGGCTGCAATGTTCCTTTTTTTGACTGCCCGGCGGTCCCGCCGGCATGGTTCGATATTACTTCGCCGGAAATCGGCGCACCACGGCCCAAAAAATCAGGCGCATCGATCGATGCTCAGGCCATCGCGCAAGACGCGCCAGGATTTGGTGCGCGATTGCCCCCAAACCCTGGCGCCAGCTTATATCATTCAGGCGCGGCCGCGCCCTGCATCAGAACCGGAACGACACCGTCGCCCTTACGCCATGGTCGCTCGCGGCAGATCCGATCGCGCCGGTATAGCCGATGCCGGCGGTCGCGCGCTTGCCCAGCGCAAAACGGGCTCCGGCGGTGACCAGCGCCGCATCCTTGTCGAGCGGGGTGCCCAGCACCGTGAACGCCGTGCCGCTGCCGAAGGAGAGGTCGGCGGCGGGCAAACGGCCGCTCAGCGCATGGCGCCAGCCGATCGATCCATAGAGCAGCGTGCCTTCGCCCAAGGGGGCATCACCGCGCACGCCCAGCGTCGACCAGCTTGCGCTTTCGGTCTGGCGACGGGCATTAAGCGCGGCCGCACCGCCCGCCTCGGTGAAGGCGGATGTGCGCAGCCGGGCATGGGCCAGGCCCGCGAACGGCTCGATCCCGGCATCGCCCAGTGCGATGCGATGCCCGGCTTCGGCGAAGACTTGCAGGCCGCGCGCGTCATAGTCGGCGCGCGCCGTCTCGGTAAAGCCGGTGAAGCCGATGCTCCGGCGGGTCGAGACATCGTGCCAGGCAAGGGCCGCACCCGCCTGAACGCTGGTTCCGCCCCAGCGCCCGCCGATATAGGCGCCGGCATGAACGCTGTCCGCCTCGGCATGCGAAGCGCGGGCCGAGGCATCGGCCTTCGACCGGCTGTATCCGGCGGTCACGCCGCCGCGCCAGCCGCCGCCCAGATCGGTATCGACGCCCAGCAGCAGCCCCATGATCGAGCGGTCGAGCCTGGCGGCATTGCCGTCACCGTCCCAATCGCCCCAGGATCCCACCGCCTGCGCCCAAAGGCCGGCGCCATCTTCGCCCGCCGTCTGGGCGAGCCGGCCCTGAACCGCGTCGCGGACATGGCGGCCATCGTCGAGCAGCATACCCTTGAGCGATGCATGGATCTCGCCCGATGCGGCGTCGAAGCCGGTGCGCGCGGTCGCGAGGTCGGCGACATTGGCCATCGCGGTGTAGAGCGGGTTCGCGGCCGTCAGCCCGTCGATCCCGCGCGCCGCTGCGCGCTGGTTGAAGGTCAGCCCCGTGCTTTCGAAGCTGACGCCGTTGCGCACCGCCTGGAGATAGACGCTGTTGGCATCATAGGTAAGGCCGAGCGTGAGGAAGGGCTGGCTGAGCGGCGAGGCGAGGTCGACGCCGGCATAGCCCGCGCCGCTGCGCCCGCCCTGCGCGGTCAGGATCGCGCTGCGATCGCCCAGCCGGTAGCTGGCGCCCGCCACATTGGCGGCCTGAACGCGGCCGCCCTGGATGACGGCGGTGCCGGTCACGCGGATCAGGTCGCCGGGTTCATAGGCATAGGTCGATCCGGCAAGCTGCGTGTAATTGCCCGCGATCGTCAGCGTGCCCGCGCTGTTGCCCGGCGCGATCGTGCCCGCGACGGTTGTCGTGCCGACCGTGCCGCTGCCCGCCAGCGTCGCGCCGCTCGCCACCGTCACCGCCGAAGCCGCGATCGATCCGTTGACGTTCAGCGTGCCGGCATCGACCTGCGTCGCGCCGGTGTAGCTGCTCGTACCGGTCAGCCGCAGCGTGCCCGCGCCGGTCTTCACCAATGCGCCGCCGCCCGAGATCACGCCACCGAAATCGATCGTGTCGGATCGGTTGAAGACCAGCCTGCCGTCATTGGCGATATCGCCCGCAACGCTGCCCGTGGCGCCGCCATCGCCGATCTGCAGCGTGCCCGCCGCGATATGCGTGCCGCCGGCATAGTCATTGGCGCCGGTCAGGATCAGCGTGCCGAGATCCTGTTTCTCCAGCCCGCTCGCGCCGGTCAGCGCGGCGGAGACGGTCGCGCGCCAGGCGCCGCCGCCCAGGCTGCCGTCGCCCACGCGCACCACCGTCATGCCGGGCGCCGCCAGCGTCACCGGCCCGCCGGCCAGGCGATAGCCGTCCGCCGCGAACTGCATGCCCTGTGCCGAAACGCCGGCTTCGGCGGTCACGACGCCCGCTGTGCCCTGGAACACCGCGAAACCGCCGTTCCAGCCATGGCTGGCGCTGCCATTGGCATTGGTCCAGTTGGTGAGCGGCCCCGCCGTCCATGTTCCGCCGCCGCCCACGACACTGCCCGTCGGGCTGGTCGTCGTGCCGTTCCAGAACTGCACGAAATCGGGGCCGGTCTTCGCCGCGACCACCAGATTGACCTGGTTCGCCTGGCCGGTCTGCACCGTCGTGACCGTGCTGTCCGCCTGCGGGCGCTGGCCGATCGCCAGGCCGTTGTCCGTCAGCGCGCCGCCATAGTCGAACAGGCGATAGACGCCCAGGCCATAGCCGCCCGCGTCGGAGACGTTGAGCGTGCCGTCGAGCACCAGATTGCCCGCCACCGCGAACAGCCCATTGCCGCCCGGCGCGCCCAGCGCGGCATCGATCACCGCGCCGTCCGCCAGAGTGAGCGATCCCATCGACAGCGTCGTGCCGCTGCGGCCGGCAAGCGTGCCGCCCGATGCGATCGAGACCGCGCCCGATGCCGTGCCCCCACCGGTCAATGTCCCACCGGACGAGACCGAAAGCGCACCACCCAGCGTGCCCGCCAGGTCGAGCGTGCCAGCCTGCACCGCAGTGCTCCCGGTGAAGCCGCCCGAATTGCCGCTGAGCGTCAGCGTGCCGGCCCCGGCCTTCACCAGATTGCCCGCGCCGCCGATCGCACCGCCATGGGTGAGCGGATCGGCGCGGTCGAAGGCGAGCGTCGCCCCCGCCGAAATCGTCGCGCCGCCGCCCAGGCTGCCACCCGCGCCGATCCGCAAAATGCCCGCCGAAACCATGGTGCCGCCGCCATGCGTCGCCGCGCCCGTCAGCGTCATGGTGCCCGCACCAGCCTTGACCAGGCTGCCCGCGCCGCTGATCGCGCCGCCGAAGCCGAACGTGTCGCTCCGATCGAAGACGAGCACGCCCTGATTGACGATATCGCCCGTCACGCTGCCGCTGGCGCCGCCGTCGCCGATCCGCAAGGTGCCGGCGGCGACGGTTGTGCCGCCCGCATAGCTGTTCGCACCGCTCAGGATCAGCGTGCCGGCACCGCTCTTGACCAGCCCGCCACTGCCGGTGAGCGGCGCCGCGATCCGCGCCGTCGTGCTGTCCGCGCCCTGCTGGTCGAGCACCATCTGCACGGCGCCGGAGAGCGTCAGCCCGCCGGCCGCGCCGGCCACCAGGCTGTAATCCGCGCCGCTCATGAAGCGCAGGCCGGTCACTGTCTGATTGCCCTCGATCGTCACCATCGACGCGCCGGCCGCCTTGAACACGGCCTGCTGCCCAGCCCAGGGCGCATTGATCGTGTTCGCCTGGTTGGTCCAGTTGGTGTTGGTCGCGTTCCACACCCCCGATCCGCCGCGACCGTTCGCCACGCCGCCCGGCGCCATATTCGCGCCGTCCCAATATTGATTGCCGTCGCCCTGGATCACGTTCAGCGTCACTTGGCCGACGGTTGCGGTATCGATCGTCCAGTCACCGGGATTGAAGCCGGCGGGCAACGACTGGATGGTCAGGCCATTGTCGATCAGCGCCCCGCCATGATCGAACAGGCGATAGGCGCCATAAGTGAAACCGCCGCCGTCGGTGACGTTGAGCAGGCCGTCCAGCGTCAGTCCGCCCGTCACGTTGAACAGCGCGCTGTTGCTCGGCGCGCCCAGCGTCACGTTGATCGCGGTGCCGCTGCCCAGCACCAGCGACCCCATGTCGAGCAGTTGTCCGGCGCTGCCCTGCAAGATGGTGCTGGCCGCCGCGAAGCTCACCGGCCCAGTGATCGTGCCCGCGCCGCCCAGCGTGCCGCGCTGCACGGTGACGGCGCTGCCCGTCAGGTTCGCGCCGTCGAGGAACAGCTTGCCGCCATTGACCAAAGTCGCGCCGCTATAATCGTTGACGCCCTTGAGCGTGGTCACGCCGCTCAGGAACGTCGCGGAGAGATTGCCCGTCATCAGCGGCGCGAACGCCAGGTTCGTGCTGTTGCGATTGTCGAATTCGACGCTGCCGCCGCCCACGCCGCCGCGCACCGCCGTCGCCGTGACGATGCCGTTGCCGTCATCGCCCCAGATCTGGAGCTTGCCGTTGCCGCCGGCATTGCGGCCGAGCACGATCTCGCTCGCCTTGATCTCCGATATCGCGGTGATCAGGCTGCTGTAGACGCGCAGCACGCCGACACCCGATGCGCCCACATCGATCGCGTTCGCGCCCGCATCCCAGCTCCCCCCGCGCTGGATGAAGATGCTGCCCGCGGTGTTGGCGGCAGCGCCGACCGATCCGCCCGCACTCGTCATCTTCGCGCCGCCGCTCGCCAGCAGCCGCGTCGGGAAGGCGTCGGTTCCCGCGCCGCCGACGGTGATCGCGCCCGCCACGTTGAGCGTTGCCGCCGCTTCGGTCGCCATCATCACGCCCTGTTCGACGGTCAGCCCGCCATCCACCTGGGTCTGGCCGGTGAAGAAGAAGGAACCGAGGCCGCCTTTGATCAGATCGCCCGTCGCGTGGATCACGCCCCGGCCGTTGAGTGTCGCGGTCGCGCTGGACGTCGGCTGGTTGACGTCGATCCGCGCATCGTCGGCCAATGTGATCGTGCCGCCATCCAGCGTCACCGGCACGTTCAAGGTGCGCAGCCCCGTGGCCGAAACGCCGGCCGCGTCGACGGTGACGGTATAGCTGGGGCTGGTGCCCGATCCGTTGACACAGGCATTGTTGGGGCATGGCCCGAACACCGCGATGCCGCCCGCCCAAGGCGCATTGATGCTGCCGGCCTGGTTGGTCCAGTTGGTGCTGCTCGCATTCCAGGTGGCGGTCCCGCCACGGCCATTGGCGATATTGCCGGGGCTCAGGTTGGTGCCGTCCCAATATTGTTCGCCCGGCCCCGCCGCGACGATCAGGTTCACCTGGCCGCCGGTGCCGGTGTCGATCGACCAGTCGCCGGGATTGAAGCCTTGCGGCAGCGACTGGATGGTCAGCCCGTTGTCGGTGAATGCCCCGCCATAGTCGAACAGGCGATAGGCGCCATAGGTGAAGCCGCCGCCGTCGCTCACCTCCAGCAGGCCGTCGAGCGTCAGCCCGCCGGTCACGTTGAACAGCGCGGCGCCGCTCGGCGCGCCGAGCGACGCCCTGACCAGCGAAGTCGGGTTCAGCGCCAGCGACGCCAGCCCCAGATCGACGCCCGTCCGCCCCAGCAGTGCCCCGCCATCGGCGATCAGCGTCGCCCCCGCGATCGTGCCGCCGCCGCCCAGCGATGCACCCGATGAAACCGTCGTGCCGGACGTGGCCGACAATGCGCCATCGACCAGCAACGTGCCGCCGCTGATCATGGTCGCGCCGCTATAGCCGCCGGTGCCGGCAAAGGTCAGCGTGCCGGTTCCCACCTTGGTCAGCCCGCCGCCGGTGCCGCCGTAAAGCCCACCATTCATCATCGCGCCCGCAAAGCTGGTCGATGCGTCGTTGCCGCCCACCGTCAGCGTCCCCGTGCCGAGCAGCACCAGTCCCGTCCCCTCGATCGATCCCACCGCGATGCCGCCGCCGGCATGGGGGCTGATGTCGAGCGCGCCATTCCCGTATACCTTGATCGTCGCGGTGCCGCCCTGCGTGTCTTCCGCGAAAACGATCCCGCCCCCGCCCCCGCCGCCGGTTCCTGCGTTGGCGATCAGCGTTGCATTGGCCGCGCTCGCCTCTCCGATGAAGACGGTGGCGCCGCCGAACGCGCCGGCGGTGCCGCTGCCGTCGTTGATTACGGTGGCATTGCCGGCGGAGGCATTCTCCGCGAAGCCGACGCCGCCGCCATAGGCGCCGGCGACGGTGCCGCCGCGATTGGTGATCATGGCGGTCCCGCCGTTCGAATCCTCGTAGAATGCGGTGGCGCCGCCATATTCGAAGGGCTGGTCGAAATTGCCGCCGCCGATGCCGCCGGCGACGGTGTTGCCGATATTGACGATGGTCGCGTTCGCCGCCGTCGCATCCTCGTAAAAGGCGGTCAGGCCTGCCCGCGCGCCCGCGGCGGACGCGCCATTGTTGGTGAAGCTGGCCGATCCTGCCGACGAATTGGAGAAATAGACGATCTCGCCGCCTTCCGCATTGGCGGTCGCGCCGCCCCGCGTGACGACCTCGCCGACGATGCTGCCCGATCCGAAGCCGTTGCCGATATAGAGCGCACCCTCGCTCACCGTCGTACCGCCCGTGTAGCTGTGCGCCCCGCGCAGGACGAGCGATCCCGCGCCCTTTTTGTCAATGCCGCCGGTGCCGCTGATCGGCGCGGTGATCACGATGCCGGTATAGGCCTGCGCGGCCTGCTCCACCGTCACCGCCGCCTGGCCGCCCGTCGCCACCAGCGTGCCGTTCGCGCCCGCGACGATGTCGTAGCTCGATCCGCTCAGGAAACGCAGCCCGGTAAAGGCCTGTGGGCCGACCACGGTGACCGTCGAGTTGAGGCCGTTCGTCGTCCTGGCGAATATCGCGGACTGGCCGGCCCATGGCGCGTTGATATTGCCCGCCTGATTGGTCCAGTTGGTATTGGCGGCGTTCCAGGTCCCGGTGCCGCCGCGTCCGTTCGCGACATTGCCGGGGCTCTGGTTCGATCCGTCCCAATATTGTTCGCCCGGCCCCTGCGCGACGGCAAGGGTCACCTGGCCGGCGGTCGCGGTGTCGATCGTCCAGTCGCCGGGATTGAAGCCTTGCGGCAGCGTCTGGATGGTGAGCCCATTATTGGTGAGCGCGCCGCCATGATCGAACAGGCGATAGCGGCCCAGTGCGAAACCGCCGCCATTGGTGACGTTGAGCAGGCCGTCGAGCGTGAGCGCCCCTGTCACGTTGAACAGGGCGCTGGTGCTCGGTGCACCCAAGGTCACGTTGATCGCGGTGCCGCTGCCCAGCGCGAGCGCGCCCATGTTGAGCACTTGCCCGGCGCTGCCCTGCAAGATGGTGTTGGCCGCCGCGAAGCTCACCGCCCCGCCGAACGTGCCGGCGCCACCCAGCGTGCCGCGCTGCACGGTGACGGCGGTGCCCGGCAGGTTCGCGCCGTCGAGGAACAGCTTGCCGCCATCGACCAGCGTTCCGCCGGTATAATCGTTGAGGCCGCGCAGCGTCGTCACGCCGCTCAGGAAACTGGTGGAGAGATTGCCGCCCAGCAGGGGAGAAAAGACATAGGCGGAGGTGCTGCTCTGATTGTCGAACTCGACGCTGCCGCCGCCCACGCCGCCGCGGATCGATGCCATGGTCAGGATCGCGTTGCTGTCGTCGCCCCAGATCTGCAACAGGCCGTTGCCGCCGGCATTGCGGCCGAGCACGATCTCGCTCGCCTTGATCTCCGACACTTCGTTGATGAAGTTGCTGTAGACGCGCAGCACGCCCTTGCCCGATGCGCCGACATCGATGGCATTGTCTCCCGCGTCCCAGGTGCCGCCGAACTGGATGAAGATGCTGCTCGCCGAATTCGCCGCACCGGCGACCGAACCGCCCGCGCTGGTGAGCTTCGCGCCCGCCGTCGCGACCAGGCGGGTCGGGAAGGTGTCGGTGCCCGTGCCGCCGACGGTGACGGCGCCGCCAACAGTGATCGCGCCCGAGGCGCCGGAGGCCGACATCACGCCCTGCTCGACGGTCAGCCCGCCATCGACGCGTGTCTGGCCGGTGGACAGGAAGGATCCAGCGCCGCCCTTGATCAGGTCGCCCGTCGCATGGATGATGCCGGCGGTGCTGATCGATCCCGATCCGTTCTGCGATTGGTTCACGTCGATCCGCGCATCGCTCGCCAGCGTGACCCGCCCGCCCGACAATGTCAGCGGCAAGCCCAGCACACGCAGCCCCCGGGCCAGGACGCCCGCCGCATCGACGGTGACGGTATAGCCGCCATTGCCGGTGCTGCAGGCATTGCCGGGGCATGGCCCGAACACCGCGATGCCCCGCGCCCAGGGGGCGTTGATGCTGCCGGCCTGGTTGGTCCAGTTGGTGCTGCCGGCGTTCCAGATGCCGCTGTCACCCTGGCCGTTCGCGATATTGCCGGGTGTCGTGTTCGGCCCGTCCCAATATTGTTCGCCGGGTCCACCCGCGACGATCAGGTTCACCTGGCCGGTCGTGCCGGTGCCGATCGCCCAGTCGCCGGGATTGAAGCCCTGCGGCAGCGTCTGGATGGTGAGCCCATTATTGGTGAGCGCGCCGCCATGGTCGAACAGGCGATAGGTGCCGAACGCGAAGCCGCCGCCATTGGTGACGTTGAGTTGCCCGTCGAGCGTCAGCGCACCGTCCACCTTGAACAAAGCGGTCTTGCTCGGCGCGCCCAATGTCACATTGATCTGCGATGTCGGGTTCAGGATCAGCGAGCCGAAACCCAGGTCGCTGCCCGCGCTGCCCAGCAGGATGCCGCCATTGGCGATGCTGCCGGCGCCGCTGAACGCGCCGCTGCCGCCCAGTGTAGCCCCACTCGCCACATCGACGCCGGTGCCGGTCATCACGCCATTCACGGTCAGCCGGCCCTGTTTCACCGCGAAGATGCCGTTGAGGCCGCTGCTGTCGCCGGTCAGTGTCCAGGTGCCGGCGCCCAGCTTCTCGCCTGCCTCGAAATTGCGGATCTGGGTGGCGCCGAAATCGAAGGTGGCGCTGGTCCCCTGTCCGCCGTCGAGCGCGAAAGTATCGATCTCCACCGCCGATGCCGGATCGGTGCCGCCGTCGACATCGCCGACCAGCGTGTAGGTGGGCATGAAGGTGACGCGGTCCGCACCGTCGCTCAGACTGATCGCGACGCCGACGCCCCCGCGCGAGACGGTGCCTGCGACCACCAGCTTGTCGATCACCTCGGGATAGGTGCCGGCGCCGTCATCCTGGGCGTAGGCGACATTCGCGGCGGCATGCAGCCGGCCGCCCTCGCGGATCGTGACGTTGGCGGTGACCGGCGTTTCCACCGTCTCGCCCTGCGCGCGGCTGGCGGAGATGAAGAGCGCGCTGGCGGTGCCGAGCTGCTCGACATTGCCCCCGATATCGATCGTCAGCGTGCCGTTCCCCACCGATGTCTGGGTGTTGTAGAACAGGCTGCGCGCGGTGCCGCGCGTCGTGATCCGGCCGGTCGCGCCCACCGTCAGCGTATCGCCGATGCCGCCGAAGATCCCCTGTCCGCGCTGCGTGTCGATCAGTCCGTCGACGATGACCTCGCTGTTGGACGGCGCGCCGGAGACGAAGGTGGTGATGCCCGTGCCGCCCGCGCCGCCATTGCCCAGGCCGCCGCTATTGCCGGTGACGATCTGGGCGCCGCCCAGCAGCCGCACCGTCGAGTTCGCGCCCACGCTCACGCCGCCGCCGCCCGACGAATTGCTGATCGCGGCGTCGCCATGGGACCGGATCGTGCCCGCCACGGTCACATCGGCATTGCCGCCGAGTTCGATGCCCTTGCCGATGCCGTGCAGTTCGATCAGCGACCCGACACCGGTGAGGACGGTAACGCCGGTCTTGCCGAAGCCGTCGATCGCGGTCGACGTATCGCCCGAAAGCGTGGTGATCGATCCGGTGCTGCCGATCGTGACGATATCGCCATTGCCGGGGCGAATGCCCTGGCCGCTGGTCCCGGTCGCGCGGATCGCGCCATCGACCAGATAGGTGTTGCCGCCCGCGCGCCCGTCGATCGCGGCATTGAGCGCCGATCCGTTGGTGACGATCTGGCTGCCGGCATTGAGCGTGATATAGGCACCGGAAAGCCCGGTGGAACCCGAACCTTGCGTAGGGCCGGTGATGCCGCCGCGCCCGCGGATCGTGCCGTCCAGCATAACCGTCGCGCCATTGCCGAGCAGTACGGCATAGCTGTCCACGCCCTCGTTGCCGGTGACGCTGCGCACGCCCAGATTGAGGTCCGCGCCGCCGCCCAGCCAGATCGCGGGGCCGCCGGGCGGAATGATGGTGGCGTCGGGCAGCACGTCCACCGTCACGCCCGTGCTCGCTTCCGCGATCACCCCGGTGGTAACGGCGCCGGTGCAGGTGACGGTCTGGCCGTTGACGGGCGTATTGGTGGGCGTGCATCCGTCGGCGGGGCTCGCGGCGAAGGCCGGGCCGGCGATCGCCAGCGACGCCAAAGTGAGCGCGGTCCCCAGGCATAGCCGGTTGCGATGGCGCCGGAATCCGGCCCGCACGACCTTCGCGTTCGAGATGCTCTCCGCCACGTCACTTCCCCTCGCTACCCTGCAGGCACGTCGCTGCACGTCTCCAAAGGCGTAAGCGGCGGAAAAAGGGGGACAGGACGGACGAGAAAATTTTCGGCGGAACATGGCTCCGCTCCGGGCTCACCGCGTCATCCCGGCCAGGGACATCCCGTATCGAAGGGGGCCGCCCCCGGCCCGGCAGCACCGTCATCGATCCCCCGCACCGGTTTGACAGGCCGGCCGGGACGATATCTAGACATCATGGAAATGCGATTGAAACAGGAGCGCGAATGGCCGGCGACATGAATTTCGGGCTCGGATCGGTGGTCGTCCTGCTGTCGGCGGCGGTGGTGGCGGTTCCGGTCTTCCGGCGCCTGGGCCTGGGCTCGGTCCTTGGCTATCTTGCCGCGGGGCTTGCGATCGGTCCGTTCGGGCTCGGCCTGTTCAGCGATGCGGAAACGCTGCTGCATACGGCCGAACTCGGGGTGGTGATGTTCCTCTTCATCATCGGCCTGGAGATGCGGCCCGCGAAATTATGGAAGCTCAGGCGCCAGATCTTCGGCCTGGGCGTGGCGCAGGTGCTCACCTGCGGCGTGCTGCTGACGCTGGTCGGCATGGCGTTCGGGCTGGATCCCGCCGTGGCGGCGGTCGGCGCCATGGGCTTCGTCCTGTCGTCCACCGCCGTGATCATGCAGGTTCTCGACGAGAATGGCGAAACCGCGACCCCGCAGGGGCAAAGAGCGGTTTCGATCCTGTTGCTGGAGGATCTGGCGATCGTCCCGCTGATCGCGCTGGTCGCGCTATGGGCGGCGTTCAACGGCACCGGCGATCCGGATGCCATGCCGGTCTGGCAGAGCATCGCCGTCGCCATCGGGGCGCTGGCGGCGCTCCTCGCCGCCGGCCGCTGGCTGCTCGATCCGTTGTTCGCACTGATCGCGCGCGCCGGCGCGCGCGAAGTTCTCACCGCATTCGCGCTGCTGGTCGTACTGGGCGCCGCATTGTTCATGCAATCGGCCGGGCTGTCCATGGCCATGGGGGCCTTTCTCGCCGGCGTGCTGCTGTCGGAATCGAGCTTTCGCCATCAGCTCGAAGCCGATATCGAGCCGTTTCGCGGGATCTTGCTGGGGCTGTTCTTCCTCAGCGTCGGCATGTCCCTCAATCTCGCGATCGTCACGGCCGAATGGCGCATGGTGGTGGCCGGCGTCGCCGCCTTCATGAGCGTCAAGGCGGCCGGCATCTACGCCATCGCCCGGCTGGCGAAGACCGATCACGATCAGGCGCTCAACCGGGCCGCGCTGTTCGCCCAGGGCGGCGAGTTCGCGTTCGTGCTCTACGCCTCGGCGCTGTCCGTCGGCCTGTTCGATCCTCGCACCTCCGCGATCATGACGGCGATCGTGATCCTCTCGATGGCGCTGACGCCCTTGCTGCTGATCGCGCAACGGCGGCTGACGCGCGAGAAAGCGGTATCGCTGGAAGGGATCGACCGGCCGGACGGGCTGCGGAGCCGGGTGCTCTTCATCGGTTTCGGCCGGTTCGCCCAGGTCGCATCACAGGCACTGCTCGCGCGCCGCGTCGATCTGTCGCTGATCGAGACCGATGTCGACATGATCCGCGCCGCCCGCAATTTCGGCTTCAAGATCCATTATGGCGACGGCACCCGCCTCGATATCCTCCAGGCATCGGGCGCGGCACAGGCGGAAGCGATCCTGGTGTGCGTCGACAAGCCCGAAATCGCGGACAGGATCGTCGAATTGTGCAAATCGGAATTTCCGCTCGCCAAGCTCTATGTCCGCTCGTTCGATCGCGGCCACTCGCTGCGCCTGATCCATGCAGGCGTCGATTTCGAGATCCGCGAGACCTTCGAATCCGCGCTCGTCTTCAGCCGCGAGGTGCTGATCGGCCTGGGATTCGATCAGGATCAGGCGGGCGACGCGATCGAGGATGTGCGCGAACGTGACGCCAGGCGGGTGGAACTGGAACTTGTCGGCGGGCTGCCGGCGGGCCGGAAACTGATCCGCGGCAATCTGACGACACCGGAACCCGAGCCGTTCTTCGTGACCAGGCCGAGCGACCAGCCCGCATCCCGGGAACCGCTTCCCGCCGACTAGAGCAGGCCGTGCTTCGACGGAAGCGGATCGGCGAGGGCCGGCCTTGGGCCTGCCCTCGCGCTCTCCGGTACAGTTCCGGCAACCGCCGGTCGCCGCTCACTCGGTGGCGGAGACGATCGCGGCGACCAGCGCCGCCGAACCCGCCATTCCCGCGAATATCGTCGGCATGAACCACCATGGCGGCCGCTTCTTTCCGCCGCCGGATTTCCTCGTCTTCATATGGAACCCCTTCATCCGGCACGCCGAACGGCGCCCGGTCTCGATCCGGAAAACATGCAGGGCCCGCCGCGCCCGAAATCGCATGCATCGGCGCTTCGATCGGGAATGGCCCTCAGCGGATCAGGCCGTCGGCGGCCCGCGCGCATAGATGACCGGCCAGATCTCCGCGCCCCGCGCGGCCGGATCGGACAATCGCCGGCAGGCGCCGGAGAATGACGGCGAAGAGCTGAACCGGGGCGTCGAAGCGCCGCAAACGGCGGCCCATGACGGGCCATCGCGCGGCGCGGTATCGTCATCTTTCGCGGCCGCCTTCGCGACGATGCGGAGCTGGCCGGAGCCCGCCTTGATCGCAACCGCGGTCGCCGCTGGATTGAAGGCGGAGCCCAGGGCCGTCGATTGCGGCATGCCCAGCGGCAGAAGCGCGCTGAGCAAGGCCGTCAGCAGCGCCGTCCACAGGCCGGCCAGGAAAACCCGGCGAATGCCCGTTTCAACGGCCCGGCCCTGCTCCTGCTTCACGGCGTTCCTCTGGCTTCCATCCTCCCACTCTAGGAAAATGATCCGGAAGCGCAAATGCCGATCGGCGGAAAACCGGTGACCGGTTTTCCGCCGATCCCCTAGAAATCATAGGCGGCCGTCAAGCCGAACGTTCGCGGCTGGACGACCAGCTTGTAGAACGGGCTCGCCGCGAATGCCCGGCTGCCCAGCGGCCCGGAAAACAGCGCTCCGCGCGAATTGCCGATATTGGAAACGAAGGCGGTGAGCGACTTGTGATCGTCGCGCACGCCGACGCGCACATCACCCACGGTATAGGCGGGCAGCCGCACCCGCACCTCCGCCGCGCTGTTCGGAAATTCGACCCGGCGGCCGCTGACATGGCTGACCGATCCGCCCAGGAACGCGTCGAGCCCGCCCGAGATCGGGAAGCTCTGCTCCGCCGACACCGTCGCGCTGAACTTCGGCACATTGGGCAACACATCACCCTTCTTCCCGAACGATCCCGCCGCCGGCAGATCCGCCGTCAGCTTGGCATCGTTGATCGACGCGTTGCCGGAGATCGACAGGCCCTGGCTGGGGCGCAGTTCGAACGAACCCTCCACGCCCTTGCTCACCGCCGCGCTGGCATTTTTGAGGAACAGGAATCCGGTATTCTGGTCGTGGAACGCGAGCTGGATATTCTTCCAGTCGAGCTTGTAGGCGGCGAGATCGAAAGTGAGCATCCGCCCGAACGCCGATCCCTTGATGCCGATCTCGTAGTTGGTCGTCCGATCCGCCTTGTACGCGCGCGGCGTGCTCGCATCGAAATCGCCCGCATTGGGGCCGCCGGGGCGATAGCCGCTGGAAATGCGGGCATAGGCCAATATGTCCGGCGTCACCTTGAAGCTGGGGCTGATCACATAGGTGAAGGCGTTGTCGCTCGATCTTTCGCGGAAATCGGTGGTCGGCCCGAACAGGAACTGCACGGGCTGGGGAATGGCGATCAGGCTGTGATAGCGCTGGCGGTTGCCGCTGTAGCGTGCGCCGAGCTGGAGATCGAAGCGCGGCGCGATATGCACCGTCACATCGCCGAACGCGGCGAGTTCGCGATAATGGAATTCGTCGACCTCGTCGAACAGCACGCCTGCATAGGCGCCGGTCGTCACGTCCGCGCCATAGGCGATGAAATAGTCGGTCGATTTCTCCTTGGTGAAGAAGCCGCCGACCAGCCAGTCGAGCAGCGGCCCCGATGACGACAGGCGCAATTCCTGCGAGATCTTGCTGGTCCGGAAACCGAACGGCATCGCGGCGCCGGTGACGGGATAGACGAGCGCGGCATAAGGGCCATAGGATGCGCTGGGATCGGCGATCATCCTGTAATCGTTGATCGAATAACCGGTGACCGAACCGAAATCGACGCCGCCGCCCAGATCGATGTTCAGGTTGGCGCTGTAGAATTGGGTGCGATTGGAATAGGCGCCGGTGCCGATCTGGGACTTGTGCGCCAGATCGCCCACCGTCTCGCGAAGCCGGCTGTCGGTATCGATCTGGTTCGATCCGTCTCCGCTGATCTTCTGGTACAAGGCGGCAAGCTTGAGCGTCGCGCCGGGCGCGATGTTCCAGAGCAGCGAAAGCCGCCCGCCGTAAACATCCGCACGGTCGACATCCTTGCGGCCCTGCGCGGGATCGTCGACATAGCCGCCGTCCCGGCGATAGAAGCCGCTGGCGCGCAATGCCAGCTTGTCCTCCACCAGCGGCACATTGATCGCGCCGCGCAGGCCGCCACCCACGCCGCCATCCTCGATCGTGCTCAGATCCGCCTGCACCCGGCCGCTGAACCGGGTGGTCGACGGATCCTGCGTCACATATTTGAGCAGGCCGCCCAGGCTGCTGGCGCCGTAGAGCGTGCCCTGCGGCCCGCGCAGCACCTCGATGCGCTGCAGGTCGCTGGGATCGAGATTGGGGAAGAAGCGGCTGCCGAAGCCCAGGATCGAAACCGATCCATAGGGCACGTCGTCGATGGTGACGCCCACCGTCGGGCTCGTCGAAACACCGGTGGTGACGCCGCGGATCGACAGATTGTAGCGGCCATTGGCGAGCGGACTGAGCGCCAGACCCGGAATCGAACGGAAATAATCCTCTACCTTGGTCTGGTTCCTGTCGATCAGGTCGCTCGCCGACAATGCGGAAACCGCCATCGGCACATCCTGCAGCCTTTGTTCGCGCTTCTGCGCGGTCACGACGATATCTTCGACCTGATTGTCGGTGGTGGTCGCATCCTGCGCCGCCGCACCGCTCGCGAGACAGGCCAGCGCACTCGCGCCCGCCAGCAGACTCAACCGCAATCCGTTCATCCGATTTCCCCCCTGTTATGGCCAAGCGCTGTTTCGCGCTTGTGCACACAATATGTATTATCTATGTATTCAGTCAAGCCGGGCGCGTAACGGATGCAACGATCGGCGGAAAACGGCGCTTGCCGGCACGCCGGCCGATGCGGATATTGTGCAGACAGGGGATTGCGATGACGGGGATGCGACGCGGAATGACGGTTCGAAACTGGCGGATGCCACGCCCGATTCTGGCGGCCGCGATCGCCATGGTGCCGCTGCCGGCAGCGGCGGCGGATACCCCCGCCCCGGCCGCCGCTTCACCCGCCGGCGCGTCGACGGGTGCGCCCTATGTGATGCCGCGCTCCGAAGTCCGGTCGATGCGATCGCCGTCGGGCGTCGATTATCTCATCCATATCGCCTGGCCGAAGGATCCCCCGCCCCCCGGCGGCTATCCGATCCTCTATCTGCTCGACGGCACCGAGAGCTTCGCGATCGCCGCCGAGTTCGAGAACCGGCTGGGCGTCTATTCGGGCATGGCGCCGGGCGTCGTTATCGGCATCGGCTATCCCGGGGAATCGCGCCGCCAGCTCGATTACACCCCCAAGGTTCCGGAGGGCACGGAGATGCTCCGCCCGATGACCGAAAAGGGCGGCGCGGAGGCATTCCTCGATTTCGTCGCGAACCAGGTGATACCCGGCGTCGAGGCGGGAAAGCCGATCGATGCCGATCGCCGCACGATCGCGGGCTACAGCCTGGGCGGGCTGTTCACGCTCCAGGCGCTGTTCCGGCGGCCCGATCTGTTCCGCACCTATGTCTCGTCCAGCCCGTCGATCTGGTATGGAGAGAAGCAGGTGCTGAAATTGCTGCCGGGCCTGGCCGGCAGGCTGGGCAAGATGAAGACGCCGCGTCGGCTGTTCCTGAGCGCGGGCGAATATGAGCAGTCCGCGCCGCCGGGCAAGGAACGGGACCCGTCCTGGCTGAACATCGCGGATCTCAGCATCCGCGCGCGCATGGTCGACAATGCCCGCGACCTGGCGGACCGGCTGAAGACCGAACCGCTTCAGGTCTCGTTCCGCGTCGTGCCGGGCGAAACCCATGCTAGCGGAGACTGGCCCGCGCTGCGCGACGCGCTGCTGCGCGCCTTTGCCGACAAGCCCTGACCCCGCGTCGAAGAGGCGCGGGTCAGTTCCTGGGCGGCAGCGGTTTCGGCTGATGCCGTGGCATGTTCAACCCGCCGTGGCGCCCCATCGGCCGCCAGCCATGGGTTTGACGCAGCCATCGCCGCATGCTGGTGGGCGGAAGCCTCATATTCCATTTAAATATTATACTTAAATTCAATCGACTGACGCGCCTCCGGTTCCTACGAGGCATCTTCATGAAGCGTGGGAACGCCCCATCGCGATCAATGGGGGCGACGCATGGCGACCATTGAGCTTTCTTGCGGAGACAATGGATGACCATCGCGCCTTCGGTTTATATCTCGACCCCCGGGACCCTTTTCGACCAGAGCGGGATCAGCATCTCGCATGCCCTGAAGATCTCGAATTTTGTGACTGCGGAAAGCTTCACGCTCACCGGACGGCGGACGCTGACGACAATCACCGCCGCGCTGAACGATATCGGCCCGGACAATGGCGTGCTGGATGGCTTCAGCGGCACGTTGAGCTGGGGCATCTATTCCTCCGTGGGCGGAGCGCCGGGAACTTTGCTGTTCAGCGGATCGGACAGCACACCCCTGTTCGAGGATACCGGCCTGAGCTTTACCGGCAGCACCGACGACATCGTCAGAACGACGATCGATCTGGGCGTGACGCTCGATGCGGGCGATTATTTCATCGCGCTGCACGAAGGCGCCTGGGGATCGGCTTTTGACGGTTCCGAAATCTATTGGATGAGGACGAGTAGCGATCTCGGCAGCAATGGCGCGTCCCAATCCGAAACTGAAGCCAATCCGTCGCAGTGGCTTTGGACGACCGATTTCGGCTCCATGGCCTTTTCGCTCAACGAAACCCCTGTCTATGCGGCGACCGAGCAGGTGTCGCTCAATCTCAAGGGTAATGTCTCGATTGCCGACAGTGATGTCGGCGGCAGCACCATGACGGTGACGCTGAGCGTCGGTTACGGCATCCTGACGGCGACGGCGGGCGACAGCGGAGCGAACGTGTCGGGCAGTGGCACCGACACGATCATCCTCACCGGCACGCTGGCGCAGGTCAACGATCTGCTCGGCGCCAACAGCACCAGCAGCTTCACCTTCACCGCCAACACCGATGCGCCGCCCGCCAGCACCGTGCTCACCGTGACCGCGCAGGAACCCGGCGATGCTACCCCTTCCGCGCCGGCGACGCAGACGATCACCATCGCGGCGGTCAACGATGCGCCGACCGTTTCCATCGCTCCGTCCGGCACGATCTTCAACCAGAGCATCCTCGATCTGCAGGGCGCAAATGGTATTTCGAGTTCGGTCAATTCCGACAGTTTCACACTTGCGGAACGCCGGATGCTGACAACGATCACGGCAGCCCTGAACGACAATGGTCCGAACAATGGCATGCTGGACGGCTTCAGCGGTACGTTGAGCTGGGGCATCTATTCCTCGGTGAGTGGCGCGCCCGGCACGCTGCTGTTCAGCGGAACGGACAGCACGCCGCTGCTTGTCGATTCCGGTCAGAATTTTGCCGATGGCACCGACGTCGTCCTGGCCACGATCGACCTGGGCAATGTGACGCTGGATGCCGGCGAATATTTCCTCGCGCTGCACGAGGGTGCCTGGGGATCGGCCTATGACAACACCCAAATATTCTGGGTGCGATCCTCCACACCCCAAGACGCCGTTGGCAGTCATGCCAGCTTCAACCTCGCCAATCCGTCTGCCTGGCTTAGCGAAGGTCAAGCCTTTGCATTTGCGCTTGAGGGGCCAAGCTACGCCTCGACCGAGCAGGTGGCTTTCGACCTGAAGGGCAGAGTGTCGGTTGCCGACGATTCCGGCAATGGCAACATCACGGTGACGCTGGGGGTGGGCTACGGCATCTTGACGGTGACGGCGGGCACGAGCGGCGCGAATGTCTCGGGCAGCGGTACGGGCACCGTCACGCTCACCGGCACACTGGCGCAGATCAACGATCTGCTGAACACCAACACCACCAGCAGCGTCAGCTTCACCGCGAACACCGATACGCCGCCCGCCAGCACGACACTGACCGTAGGGGTCAATGATGGCGGCAATAGCGGCAGCGGCGGTGCGCTCACCGGATCGGCGACGCAGGAGATCACGATCGCGGCGGTGAACGACGCGCCGACGGCGGCGGTTTCGGCAAGCGCCTATGCGGCGACCGAACAGGTCGCGCTCAGCCTGAAGGGCACGGTCTCGGTTGCCGACGCCGATGCAGGCAGCGGCAGCGTCACCGTGACGCTGGGCGTCGGTTATGGCGTACTGATGGTGACGTCGGGTACGAGTGGTGCGAATGTCTCGGGCAGCGGCACGAGCAGCGTCACGCTCACCGGCACACTGGCACAGATCAACGATCTACTGGGGGCCAACGCCACGAGCACCGTCAGCTTCACTGCCAATACCGATACGCCGCCCGCCAGCACGACGCTCAGTGTCGGCATCAACGATGGCGGCAATAGCGGCGGCGGCGGCGGTGCGCTGACCGGATCGGCGAGCCAGACGATCAATATCGCGGCGGTGAACGACGCGCCGACGGCGACGGTTTCGGCAAGCGCCTATGCCGCGACCGAACAGGTCGCGCTCAACCTGAAGGGCACGGTCTCGGTCGCCGACGCCGATGCCGGAACAGGCAGCGTCACTGTGACGCTGGGCGTCGGCTACGGCATATTGACTGTAAGCGCAGGCACGAGCGGCGCGAACGTCACTGGCAGCGGCACGGGCACGGTCACGCTCACCGGCACGCTGGCGCAGATCAGCGATCTGCTGAACACCAACGCCACCAGCAGCGTCACCTTCACCGCGAACACCGATACGCCGTCCGCCAGCACGACACTCACCGTCGGCATCAATGACGGCGGCAATACGGGCAGCGGCGGTGCGCTCACCGGTTCGGCCAGCCAGACGATCAACATCACGGCGGTGAACGACGCGCCGACGGCGGCGGTTTCGGCAAGCGCCTATGCGGCGACCGAACAGGTGGCGCTCAGCCTGAAGGGCACGGTCTCGGTCGCCGATGCCGATGCGGGCAGCGGCAGCGTCACGGTGACGCTGGGCGTCGGCTATGGCGTACTGACGGTCACGGCAGGCACGAGCGGCGCGAACGTCTCGGGCAGCGGCACGAACAGCGTCACCCTCACCGGCACGCTGGCGCAGATCAACGATCTGCTGAACACCAACGCCACCAGCAGCGTCAACTTCACCGCCAACACCGATACGCCGCCCGCCAGCACGACGCTGACCGTCGGCATCAACGATGGCGGCAACAGCGGCACCGGCGGTGCCCTCACCGGATCGGCGAGCCAGACCATCACCATCACCGCGGTCAACGATCTGCCGGTGGGTGTGGCTGACGGCTATTCGACCGACGAGGACACGGCGCTCATCGTCGGCAGTCCCGGCGTGCTTGTGAACGACACCGATGCGGAAGGCAGCTCGCTGACCGCTGTGCTGGTGACAGGCCCGCTGCACGGCGTGCTGGCGTTCAGCACCATTGGCGGCTTCACCTATACGCCCGATGCCGATTATCATGGCAGCGACAGCTTCAGCTATCGCCCCAATGACGGCACCGCGAACGGCAATATCACGACGGTCAACCTGACGGTCAATTCGGTCAACGACGCGCCCGCGAACCTTGCGATCGACAGCGACCGGATCAACGAAGGCGCAGCCGCCGGCACGGTCGTCGGCACGGCGTCCGCGAGCGATGTCGATGGCGATGCCATCATCTGGTCGCTCTCGGGCGCGGATGCCGGGCTGTTCCATATCGATGCCAACGGCGTGATCACCACCACCGGCACGACCGCGACCTTCGAGAGCCGGCCGAGCTACAGCCTCACCGTGCGCGC
>NZ_JAINVV010000015.1 GCF_019880585.1 Sphingomonas colocasiae | reverse complement strand
GCTTCCCCTTCCGTTCATAGATTGCAGCCAGCTTTTTCATGTCTTCACTTTGCGCACGAAGCGCACGCCTGTCCACTCGATGACGGCGACCAACCCAGTCTTTTCAATTTATGAGTTCACGGCCTAACGCAATCTTCAAACCGCGCATCGCATCCTCCCGTCCGTCCGCCGCATCGACCCAGCATTGGGGAGGGCGCGGGCAAAGCGTAAATTGACTTGGGCGCGATCGTTTGATCAAAGCGCGGCCAGTCTTTGGGGAGTGTATCCAGGCTATGAAACGCGTTCGCAAAGCAGTTTTCCCGGTCGGCGGGCTCGGTACCCGCTTCCTTCCCGCGACCAAGGCTCTCCCGAAGGAAATGCTGCCCGTCGTCGATCGGCCGCTCATCCAATACGCTGTCGACGAGGCGATCGAGGCCGGGATCGAGCAGATGATCTTCGTCACCGGGCGCGGCAAATCCGCGATCGAGGACCATTTCGACATCGCCTATGAGCTCGAGACGACGATGCGCGACCGCGGCAAGTCGATCGAGCTGCTCCATCGTACCCGTCTGAAACCGGGCGCGGTCGCCTATGTCCGCCAGCAGGAACCGATGGGGCTGGGTCATGCGGTGTGGTGCGCGCGCGACATCGTCGATGAAGAGCCCTTCGCGGTGCTGCTCGCCGACGATTTCATGGTGGGCAACCCCGGCTGCCTCAAGCAGATGGTCGATGCCTATGAGCGGACGGGCGGCAATCTGATCTGCGCGCAGGAAGTGCCCGACGACCAGACGCATCTCTACGGCATCATCACGCCGGGCACGCGCGACGGCGCGTTGACCGAGGTGAAGGGCCTTGTCGAAAAACCCAAACAGGGCACGGCGCCGTCGAACCTGTCGGTGATCGGCCGCTACATCCTTCAGCCGGAAGTGATGCGCGTGCTCGAACATCAGGAAAAGGGCGCGGGCGGCGAGATCCAGTTGACCGACGCGATGGCGGCGATGATCGGCAGCCAGCCCTTTCACGGCGTGACCTTTTCGGGGCGGCGCTTCGATTGCGGCGACAAGGCCGGCTACATCCACGCCAATATGGCGCTGGCGATGGAGCGCGAGGATATCGGCCCGGCGGTGCGTGCCTTCGGCGAGCAGCTATTCGCGCGATAGCGCGGGATCGGCGAATCCTGTATGCTGCGGGCTTCGCGTAGAGGAGTTCGGGCATGCGGGTCGCCATCGTCGCCCTTTTACCGCTGGCGCTGGGTGGATGTATCGCCCGCACCGCGGTCGATATCGTCACCTTGCCGGTCAAGGCGGTCGGCGCCGGCGTCGATGCCGTCACCACCAGCCAGTCCGAGGCCGACGAGAAGCGCGGCCGAGAAATCCGCAAGCAGGAAGAGCGTGAGGGCCGCGAAGCGCGCAAGCGCGAGAAGGAGGCCCGCAAACGCGCGCGCGAGGATGATGACGACCGTTATTAGGCAGCTTCAGATCTTCCGGACGGGCTGGCGGATCAGCGTCCTGAGCGTCCCGGGCGCGACCTTGCGCGGATCGCTGAGATAGATTTCATGATGGCGGCCGGCAAAGCCGTAGCCGCCTGAAATCATGACCTCGCCGTGCAGCCGCGCGAGCAGCGGTCCTTCATCGTCATAACTGCCGATATGCAGCGCCTGAAGGCAGAGGCCTTCCTCCAGGCTTTCGAGCCGGAGGCTGCCGGGAAGGTGGCCGAGCTTCGCGCGGGCCCGGCTTTCGGCGGCCGCGAACAGCGCCGCATTCACATGGTCCGGCATCATGATCATCATGGTCCAGTCCCATTCGTCCTTGCGTCGGGCCGTGAAGCTATGGGGATCGCGTGCGGACCAGAGCCCTTCGAGCGGCGGCACGACGAAGTCCCGCCCTTCCGCCTTGCTGGCGAACTTGATCGCATAGGCCGTCGCATAAAGGCTCTCGACCGCCTGCCTGTAGGCCGGGGCGCTGTTCGGATCACCATGGCCGTCCACCATCAGGTACGAGGCCTGCGGAACCTCGATCGGCACGAAGCGATCGACGGGTGCCGTGAAGAGCGCCTTTCTGGCCTTCTTCAGGTCGAGCTTTTCCCTGACCCTGTCTATGCTCGGGGCGCTTGCCTGCGCACGATCTCGTCGATCCAGATCGGCGCGAAGGGCGAGGTGCAGCCTGGCGATGTCGGATAGTCGCGATAAACGCCCAACGTCTCCCCGATCGCGAGCGCGCGGGCGCGATGCCCGGGGTGATGGATGCCGATATTGGCGAGGGCCATGTTCATCGTCCATTGCGGCTCCGCCGCCGCGCCCGCCAGTTGTCGTTCGATCCGGTCCAGCAGTGCCGCCAGGTCGAGATCTTCGGCATGTTTCGCGATCCGCTCGGCGGTCAGGCTCCAGCCCGCCCGCGCCGCCATCGGATCGGCGCTTTCCATCCATTGCCGGCGCAGCGCTTCCTTCTCCGGATGGAGCTTGACGATATAGGCATTGAGCCAGTCCGAAAGCTGGATCACCCTGTTGGATCGAACCATGAGATCGAGTTCGGCCGCCGATAGCGCCCTGGGCTTCATCCACAAGATCGCGAGCAGTCGCGCGTCGAGATTGCCGGTTTCCCAGAGCTGCATGGCCAGTGCGTGATCCGGCCTGGCCGATTTGGCGATTGCGCGGATATCGCCCAGCTTGACGCCATATTGCCGTTCGTCCGCGCCATTCCGGATATTGAGCGCGCGCACCTTTTCGTTGCCCAGCGCTTCGAGCTTCCCCAGCACGTCCTTCAATGTCATCGGCTCGACCTCGCAGATTCGGCGTGTCGGCCAGCAGACACCAGAGTGCCGTCATCGGGCAAGGGCGGGACGATGGAGGGGCTGTGTCTCCCCTCCATCATCGGTCCGTCCGCGACTAAAAGGGCCTTACAAGGGCGCTCCTTCGACCGGCGGACGTTTGGTCGCATCGGCGCCCAGCATCTTGTAGACGAAGCCGCCCAGCGCCGCGCCGATGATCGGCGCCACCCAGAACAGCCAGAGTTGCGACAGGGCCCAGCCGCCCTGGATCAGCGCGGGACCGGTGCTGCGCGCCGGATTGACCGAAGTGTTGGTGATCGGAATGCTGATCAGGTGGATCAGGGTCAGCGTCAGGCCGATCGCGATCGGTGCGAAGCCGGCAGGCGCGCGGCTGTCGGTCGATCCCATGATCACCAGCAGGAAGAAGAAGGTGAGCAGCAATTCGATGAGGAGGCCCGATTCCAGCGCATATTTGCCGGGCGAATGTTCGCCGAAGCCGTTCGCGGCCAGCCCGTTGACCGCCAGGTCGTAACCCGGTGCACCGCTGGCGATGACATAGAGGGTGAAGGCGGCAGCGATCGCGCCGAGCACCTGCGCGACGACATAGGCGGGTATGTCCGCCGCGGGAAAGCGCCCGCCCGCCCACAGCCCCACGGTCACGGCGGGATTGAGATGGCAGCCGGAGATATGACCGACCGTATAGGCCATGGTCAGCACGGTAAGGCCGAAGGCCAGGGAGACGCCGACAAAGCCGATGCCAAGCTCCGGAAAGGCCGCTGCGAAGACCGCGCTGCCGCATCCGCCGAACACCAGCCAGAAAGTCCCGAGAAATTCCGCGATTCCACGTTGTACGATTGTCATGATCGTCTCCCGCTTCGAGTCCCCTCATGTGGAGGACGCCGAAGTCTGGACCCTGGTTACGCCTGCGTAAAGATGGCGGCGCCAGGTGGATTTACGGGTTTATCGCGGGCGGCTCGTCCGCATCGATGTTGTTGAAGGCCCTATTCTCGAACGGCGGCCCGACCCAGACGATCGTTGATCGCGCGGCCCAGGCCGGTATCGGGAACGGGCGCGACCGCGATCGATGCCGCGTGGGATGCATCGGCCTGGTGAAGCAGGTCGAACAGACAGGCCGCCGCTTCGGAAAGGTCGCCGGCGGCCGACAGTGTCGCGTCGCCCGTCACCGGGCCGAAGCCGATCAGCCATTCTCCCACCCGCCGGTCGGTCGCGTTCAGCCGGACCGGTTTGGAGGGGGCGTAATGGCTCGCCAACTGGCCGGGGGCTTCGATCGACCCCGAGCCGGCCGACGCGATCGGCAGGCCGGCCGCTTCGGCGATGTCTTCGGCCGTGATGGGGCCGGGGCGGAGCAGGCGGACGCGGTCGGTTTCGGGCGCGACGATCGTCGATTCAAGGCCACGGCGCGTTGGGCCGGCATCGACGATCAGCGGGATCCGACCGTCCAGGCTCGCCAGCACGTGCTCGGCGCGCGTCGGGCTGATCCGGCCGCTGGCATTGGCCGAGGGGGCGGCGAGCGGCTTGCCCGTCGCCGCGAGCAGCGCCTGCATCGCCTCGTGCGCGGGGCAGCGGATCGCGATGGTGTCGAGCCCGGCGGTGGCAAGCGAAGCGATCCCGCTGTCTGCCCGGCGCGGCAGAACCATGGTGAGCGGCCCCGGCCAGAAGGCGAGCGCGAGCCGATGCGCGATCGGGTTGAGTTCGGCGATCGCCTCGGCGGCGGCGCGATCGGCGACATGGACGATCAGCGGATTGAAGCTTGGCCGGCCCTTCGCGGCGTAGATCCGCGCGACGGCCTGGGCGTCGGTCGAATCGGCGGCGAGGCCATAGACCGTCTCGGTCGGAATCGCGACCGGCAGGCCACGGCCGATCAGCGCCGCGGCCTCGTCGATCGCGGCCTTGCCGTAGCGGCGGACATGGGTGTCGAATGGCGGATTTGAGCCGGTCACAAGCCGGCGCTATAGCGCGCGCCACACACAGGCAAGAGCGGATGTCCCATGAGCTACAACCCTCCCGTTTCCGAACAGCGCTTCGTCCTCGATCATGTGGTCGGCATCAACGAACTGACCGCGCACGAACGCTATGCCGCCGCGACCTCCGACATGGTCGATGCGATCCTGGAAGGGGCGGGGGCGTTCGCGGCGGGCGAATATGCGCCGCTCAACCGCGCGGGCGATGAGATCGGCGCGCGCTGGGCGGATGGCAAGGTGACGATGCCGCCGGGATTCCGTGAGGCTTATCAGGCCTTTGTCGAGGGCGGCTGGGGCACGATCAGCGCGCCGGAGGCCTATGGCGGGCAGGGGCTGCCCAATGTGCTCGGCACCGTGATCATGGAGGATCTGGGCACCGCGAACATGGGCTTTTCGCTGATCAACATGCTGACGCCCGCGGCGATCGAATCGCTGATCGCGGCCGGCACCGATGCCCAGCGCGACACTTATCTCGGCAAGCTGATCACCGGCGAGTGGAACGGCACGATGAACTTGACCGAGCCGCAGGCCGGATCCGATGTCGGCGCGCTTCGCACCACCGCGACGCCCACCGGCGACGGGCTGTACCGGATCAAGGGCACCAAGATCTTCATCACCTTCGGCGAGCATGACCTGACCGACAATATCGTCCATCTCGTGCTGGCGCGCACGCCGGGCGCGCCGGCGGGTACGCGCGGCATCTCGCTGTTCATCGTGCCCAAGGTCCGCGCGGACGGAACGCATAACGACGTCCGCTGCGTCTCGATCGAGCACAAGATGGGCATCCATGCCTCGCCCACCTGCGTGCTGAGCTATGGCGACAACGACGATTGCCTTGGCGAGCTGATCGGCCCCGAATTTGGCGGCATGGCGGCGATGTTCGTGATGATGAACAATGCCCGGCTCAATGTCGGCCTGCAGGGCATCCAGATCGCCGAGCGCGCGACGCAACAGGCGGTCGGCTATGCGATGGAGCGCATCCAGTCCGCGCGCGCGGGCGGCGCGACGCGCGATCCCGTCGCGATCATCGAGCATCCGGACGTGCGGCGCATGTTGCTGCGCATGAAGGCGCTGACCCAGGGCGCGCGCGCGCTGATCTATTACGCCTTCGGCCAGCTCGACCGCGCGCATCTGGGCGATGCCGACGCGCAGGATCGCGTCGATCTGTTGACCCCGCTCGCCAAGGCCTGGGGCACCGATGTCGGTTGCGAGGTCGCGTCGCTCGGCGTGCAGGTGCATGGCGGCATGGGCTTTATCGAGGAAACCGGCGCCGCCCAGCATTATCGCGATATCCGCATCGCGCCCATCTATGAGGGCACCAACGGCATCCAGGCGGCCGATCTGGTCGGGCGCAAGCTGGGCCTGGGCGGCGGCGCGCCGCTGGCCGCGCTGATCGCGGACATGCGCGCCGAGGCGCAGGATGCCGGGCTGCGTGCGCTGATCGACGATGTCGAGGCGGTTGCCGCGCATCTCGCCGGTTCGGGCCCCGATGATCGGCTGGCGGGCAGCTATCCGTTCCTCACCATGCTCTCGGTCGCGGTCGGCGGCTGGCTGATGGAGCGTCAGGGCCGCATCGCGGCGGGCGTCGATGGTGATCCGGCCTTCCTGGCGATGAAGCGGGCGGCGGCGGATTATTTCGTCGGCCAGGTCGTGCCGGAAGCGGCAGGCCTGAAGGCGTCGGCGCTGGCGGGCGCCGAACTCCTCTATTCGGTGGACGCGGCCGCGTTCGCGGCTTGAGTTTGCGCCTTGTCCAGCATGTCACCCCGGCGAAAGCCGGGGGGCATATGATCGTCGAGCCCTGATGATGTTCGACGCATTGCATCGCTCCGGCTCTCGCTGGAGCGACGGCTTTGCCGGTAATCGGAAGTCAGGCTTCGGTGCGTTCCAGCAGGTCGGACGCGCGCAGGCCAAGCCGGTCGATATGCTGGTGGATGCGCGGCCAGAGCTGGGTGAGGAAGCTCTCGCGCTCCTCGTCGCGCAACCGTTCAAGCGCGCCTTCCGCGACGAACATGCCGACGCCGCGACGGACGGTGACGAAGCCGCGATCCTGCAGGCTCTGATAGGCCTTGGCGACGGTCAGCGGATTGGCGCCGTGCTCGGCGGCGAAGGAGCGGACCGACGGAAGCTGGTCGCCCTCGACATAGTCGCCGTCGAGGATCATCGCCGAGATCATGCCTCTCAGCTTGAGATAGACCGGGGTGTCATCGCCGTTGATCGCTGTCATGCTGATATAATACACAAAGACGCGAAAATGGCAACGCTTCAATCGCCGGGCGGCGTCCAGCGCGTCAGCGTCGATCCCGGGGCGGGGCGGGGACGTTCCTCCAGCGCGCGCGACGGCGAGCCGATGAAGATGAAACCAGCGATTTTCTCTGGATGTGCGCCGAACGCGTCGCGAACCGCCTCGCTATAGGCGGGCCATCCGGTCAGCCAGCCGCCGACATAGCCATGGGCGTGAACGGCATGGAGCAGGTTCATGCACGCGGCGCCCGCCGACAATTCCTGTTCCCAGGCCGGGATCGTCGCCGATTCGCGCGGGCAGAACAGGGCGACCACCAGCGACGGCGCCTGGCGCGCATATTGCTCCATCGCCTCGATCTCGAGCCGACCCGCCTCGGGGCGTTCGGCGCGATAGGCGGAGACGATGACGCGGGTGAGCGCGTCGCGCTGGTCCGCCGCCACGCTGACGAACCGCCAGGGTGCCAGCTTGCCGTGATCGGGCGTGCGCGAGGCCAGTTCGACGATGGCGGCGAGCTCGTCGTCGCCCGGCCCGGGCGCGACCATGTCGCGGGGCTTGCCGGAGCGGCGGGTGGCCAGATGGGTGAGGAGCGACGTGCGGTCGTTGAACATGGTCGCTCCCCTATCAGGCCGTCGCATTTGCAACAATGGCTTCACAGACGCGATTTCGGCGCTAGTTTCCCCCGCACATCGCGCCGGCTCAACCGGCGTGACCGCTCTGCAAGGGGGAGCGCCTGAAACCATGACCACCATCAACGACGAACCCGTCGAACCGGGCGCGGCGCCGATGGATCCGACGAAAGCCGGGATCCATCGGGAGGCCGGCACCTGGTTCGGCCATCCGCGCCAGCTCGCCCGGCTGTTCACAACCGAAGCCTGGGAACGCTTCGGCTTCTATGGCATGCGCGCGCTGCTCACGCTGTATCTGACCCAGCATTTCCTGTTCAGCGATCGCGAGGCGACGGGGCTCTATGGCGGCTACACCGCGCTTGTCTACCTGACGCCCCTGGTCGGCGGTTATCTGGCGGACCAGTATCTCGGATCGAAGCGCGCGGTGAAGTTCGGCGCGATCATCATGTCGCTCGGCTATCTGCTGCTGTGCTTCGGCGGCGAGACCGCAAAGCCCTATGCCAATATCGACGGGCAGCGCTACGAGATCCAGGTCGATCGCCCGGCGGGCGGCAAGGAGGTCCAGTATCTCGTCGACCAGGGCAAGCGGCTGGCCATCAAGGGCAATGAGGACGGCACCGTCTCGCTGCTCGGCGAAGGCGGCGCGGTCGAGCGCACCGTCGCCAAGGGCGGCTTCGAATCCGGCGGCGATCGCAGTCCCTTCCATGTGATGATCATGCTGATCGCGCTGTCGATGGTCTCGGTGGGCAACGGTTTCTTCAAGCCCAATATCTCGACCATGGTCGGCCAGCTCTACGAGCAGGGTGACCGGCGGCGCGACGCGGGCTTCACCATCTTCTACATGGGCATCAATCTCGGCTCGTTCTTCTCGCAGCTCCTGTGTCCGATCCTCGCGGTCACGATCGGCTGGTGGGCGGGCTTCGGCCTGGCGGCGCTCGGCATGTTCTGCTCGTGGATGCTCATCCAGTTCGACGGCGGCAAGCTTGCCGGCTTCGGCGAACCGCCGGAGGGCGTGCGGGATCGGTCGCTGACCATCTATGCCTGCGCCATTCTGGGCGTGCCGCTCTTCTATTTCCTCTTCACCAACCTGATGGCCTCGACCCCGCCGGAGCCGGGATCGGGCCTGATCGGCTATGTCCTGTCTCTGCCGCTGATGGGCAAGCTGCTGTTCGGCACCTTCCTCATCGCCGTGCCCGGCATCCTCATCTGGTCGGCGCTCAAGGGCAGCAAGGCCGAGTTCCAGATGATGGTCGTCGCGATGGTCCTCATCGTCTTCAACGTCGTGTTCTGGACGCTGTTCGAACAGGCAGGCTCGTCGCTCACGCTGTTCGCCGATCGCAATACCGATCTCAGCGTGTTCGGCCTGTTCAGCATCACCGCGCCGCAGACCCAGTTCTTCAATCCGCTGTTCATCGTGCTGTTCGCGCCGGTGCTGAGCATCCTCTGGTCCAAGCTCGCCGCGCGCGGGCTGGAACCGAGCATGCCCGTGAAGTTCAGCGTGGCGCTGATGGGCGTGGGCGCGGGCTTCCTGCTGCTCGTCTGGGGCACCGGCTTCGCCGATGAGGGCTTCCAGGTCGCGATCTGGTGGCTGGCGGGCCTCTACCTCATCCATTCGCTCTCGGAACTGTGCATCTCTCCGGTCGGGCTGTCGATGATCACCAAGCTCTCGATCGCGCGCGTCGTCGGCCTGATGATGGGCGTGTGGTTCCTGTCGATCTCCGTCGCGCAATATGTCGCCGGCGTGGTCGCGCAGATCGCCAGCGTCGATACGGTGGGCGGCCAGGTCACCAACCTCAAGGTCAGCCTCGACACCTATGTCGGCGTGTTCTGGACGATCGGCCTCTGGTCCGCCGGCATCGGCGTCCTCCTCCTTATCCTGTCACCCCTCATCAAGAAGTGGATGCATGGTGTTCAATAAGCATCTGAACGTACTTTCCGCGACGATCCTGCTCGCGGCCTGCGGCGCGTCCGAGCCGCCGGCGACGGCGAGCGACAAGCCCGCGCCCGCGAAGGCGGCGCCGGCACCTGTCGCCGATCCCTATCCGTCGACCTACAAGGCCTATCCCGGTGTCGCGACCGTCATCCGCGGCGCGACCGTCTTCGACGGCGAGGGCGGCCGGATCGAGAACGGCACGGTCTTCCTGTCCGAAGGCAAGGTGACCGCGATCGGCGGCCCCGATACGCCGATCCCCGCCGATGTCGCGGCGATCGACGGTCGCGGCAAATGGGTGACGCCCGGCATCATCGATATCCACAGCCATCTTGGCGATTATCCGTCGCCGAGCGTCCAGGCCAATTCGGACGGCAACGAGGCGACGAGCGCGGTCACCCCGCAGGTCTGGGCCGAACACAGCGTCTGGCCGCAGGATCCGGGCTTCAGCCGCGCGCTCGCCAATGGCGGCATCACCGCGCTCCAGATCCTGCCGGGATCGGCCAATCTGTTCGGCGGCCGTTCGGTCGTGCTCAAGAATGTGCCGGGCCGCACCGTGCAGCAGATGAAGTTCCCCGGCGCGCCGCAGGGGCTGAAGATGGCGTGCGGCGAGAATCCCAAGCGCGTCTATGGCAGCCGCAACCAGCTTCCCTCCACCCGGATGGGCAATATGGCGGTCAACCGCCACACCTGGATGCGGGCGACCGAGTACAAGCGCAAGCGCGACAAGGGGGAGGCGCAGCCGCGCGATCCGTCGATGGACACGCTGGCCGACGTGCTCGACGGCAAGATCCTGGTTCACAACCATTGCTATCGCGCCGACGAGATGGCGTTCGTGATCGATATGTCGAAGGAGTTCGGCTACAAGGTCTCGACCTTCCACCATGCGGTGGAGGCTTACAAGATCGCCGATCTGCTGCGGCAGAACGGCATCTGCGCGGCGATGTGGTCCGACTGGTACGGGTTCAAGATGGAATCCTACGACGCGATCAAGGAGAATATCCCGCTGGTCCACAATGCCGGCGCCTGTGCGATCGTCCATTCCGACGACGCCAACGGCATCCAGCGGCTGAACCAGGAAGCGGCCAAGGCGCTCGCCGATGGCCGGCGCATGGGCATCCAGGTCTCCGACGAGGTCGCCTGGACATGGCTGAGCTGGAATCCCGCCAAGGCGATGGGGATCGGCGATGTGACCGGCAGCCTGAAGCCGGGCAAGAATGCCGATGTGGTGCTGTGGAATGGCAATCCCTTCAGCGTCTACACCCGGCCCGACCGCGTCTGGATCGATGGGGCGCTGATGTATGATGCGGGCGATCCGAAACGCAGGCCGGTGAGTGACTTCGAACTGGGCCAGATCGGCGAAGGAGACGTGAAATGAGGGCTCTCCTTCTGGCTTGCACTGCGCTGATCGCGGCGCCCGCAGCGGCGCAGACCGTCGCGATCACAGGCGGAACCGTCGCGATCGGCGACGGCAGCGCGCCGATCGAACGCGGCACCGTGGTGGTCGCAAACGGACGCGTCGTTGCGGCCGGCGCCAATGTCGCGGTGCCTGCCGGGGCGCAGGTGATCGACGCCACCGGCAAATGGGTGACGCCCGGCATCGTCGCGGGCTTCACGCGCATGGGCATCGTCGAGGTCGACGGCGTCAGCCAGACCAGCGATGTCGCCGCCAACAACAGCATCTGGTCCGCCGCGATCGACATCGTGCCCGCGATCAATCCGCGCAGCACGCCGATCGCGATCAACCGGATCGAGGGCGTGACCCGCGCGGTCGTGTCGCCGGGCACCGGCGCGACGATGTTCGCCGGCCAGGGTGCGGTGATCGATCTGGGCGCGGACATGGATGCGGTGACCCGCCCACGCGCGTTCCAGTTCGTCGAATTCGGCGAAACGGGTGCGCGCGAGGCGGGCGGCAGCCGCCCGGCGGCCTTCCTCCAGTTCCGCTCCTCGCTTCAGGCCGCGCAGGCCTATGCGCGCAATCCGGCGGGCTATGACGGCGACAGCAAGGATGCGATCCTGCCGCGCGCCGACGCGGCGGCGCTGGTGCCGGTGGTCAACGGCGCGATGCCGCTGCTCGTTCATGTCGAGCGTGGCAGCGACATCCTGGCGGTGCTGGGGCTTCGCCGCGAATTCCCGGCGCTGAAGCTCGTGCTCGTCGGCGCGGTCGAGGGCTGGACGGTCGCGCGCGAGATCGCGGCGGCGGGCGTGCCCGTCATCGCCTCCGCGCTCAACGATCTGCCCGACAGCTTCGAGACGCTCGCCGCGACCCAGTCCAATATCGGGCGGATGAAGGCGGCGGGCGTGAAGGTGTCGATCGGCATGATCGGCGACAATGAATCGCGCATGGCGTTCCAGTCGACCCAATATGCGGGCAATCTCGTCGCGCTCGGCAAGGTGCCGGGGGCGACCGGGCTCGATTGGGCGGCGGCCTTCGCCACGATCACCTCCGCCCCGGCAGAGGCGATCGGCCTGGGCGGCGAGATCGGTTCGCTCCGCGCGGGCCGTCGCGGCGATGTCGTGCTGTGGAACGGCGATCCGCTGGAACTGTCGAGCGCGGCCGAACGCGTCTGGATCGACGGCGTCGAGCAGCCGATGGAATCGCGCCAGACCAAGCTCAGGGATCGCTATCGCACAGCAAGCGAAGGGCAGCTTCCCAAGGCCTACGAGCGGTAAGGAGATACGGCATGACTCCGATGGCTTCCCTGATCGCCGCGTGTGTCGCGTTCGTGGGAAGCCATTTCCTGCTGTCGCATCCGCTGCGCGCGCCGCTTGTGGCGCGGCTGGGCGCGCGACCGTTTCTCGGGATATATTCGCTGGTCGCGCTGGCCAGTCTCGTCTGGATGGTGATCGCCTATCGCGCGGTACCGCCTCAGGCGCCGCTATGGGCGCCGCCCGATTGGGGCTGGATGCTGGCATCTTTGGTGATGCTGTTCGCCGCGATCCTGTGGGCCGGATCGCTGGTCGGCAATCCTGCGATGCCGGAAGCAAAAGTGACCGATTGGGCGCCGCGCGGCGTGTTCGCGATCACGCGGCATCCGATGATGTGGTCCTTCGCGCTCTGGGCGATCGTTCATGGCTGGATGTGGGCGACGCCCGCCAATCTGGTGCTGACCGCGTCGATCCTGATCCTCGCTCTGGGCGGGGCCGCGGGGCAGGATGCCAAGAAGGCGAAGCTGATGGGGGCGAACTGGCGGGGCTGGGTGGCGCGCACCGCCTTTTTCCCCTTTGCCGGGCGTGCGGCATTGGGCGCGATGTGGCCGCGCTGGCCGGTGGTCGCCGGCGGCGTGCTGCTGTGGCTGGTCGCCACCTGGGCGCATGGCCCGCTCGGCGGCATGGCGGTCGGCCTCTGGCGTTAGGCTTGCTCGGCAGCTACCCGGGCAATGCAAAGTTCGAATCGCGTAGAGGAAGACCAAGCCAGTGACTCGCAGATTCTTCGGCACCGACGGTATTCGCGGCCGGACCAACGATTGGCCGATGACCGCCGAGATCGCGATGAAGGTCGGTATGGCGGCGGGCGCGCATTTCCTGCGTGGCGATCACAAACACCGCGTCGTCATCGGCAAGGATACGCGCGTTTCCGGCTATATGATGGAATCGGCGCTGGTGGCGGGTTTCACCAGCGTCGGCATGGATGTCGTGCTGGTCGGGCCGATGCCGACGCCGGCGGTCGCCATGCTCGTGCGTTCGATGCGCGCCGATCTGGGCGTGATGATTTCGGCCAGCCACAATCCGTTCGCCGACAACGGCATCAAGCTGTTCGGGCCGGACGGCTATAAATTGTCCGACGAGGACGAGGCCGCGATCGAGGCGCTGATCGATGCGCCCGCGCAACTGGCGCCCGCCGCCGAGATCGGTCGCGCCCGCCGTGTCGAGGATGCGCGCGGCCGCTATATCCATTTCGCCAAATCGGCCTTTCCCGATCATCTGCGGCTCGACGGGCTCAAGATCGTGGTCGATTGCGCCAATGGCGCGGCCTATGCAGTCGCGCCCTCCGCGCTGTGGGAGCTGGGCGCGGAGGTGATCGCGCTCGGCGTCGAACCCAACGGCCTCAACATCAATCGCGATTGCGGATCGACCGCCCCGCAGACGCTGCAGGAAGCCGTCGTCGCTTCCGGCGCGCATATCGGCATCGCGCTCGATGGTGATGCCGACAGGCTGATCGTGGTCGACGAGGCCGGCGCGATCATCGACGGCGATCAGCTGATGGCGCTGATCGGCACCAGTTTCGCGCGCGCGGGCCGGCTGACGGGGGATGGCGTCGTCGCCACCGTCATGTCGAACCTCGGCCTGGAACGTTACCTCAATGCGCAGGGGCTGACGCTCGAACGGACCAAGGTGGGCGATCGCTATGTCCTCGAACGCATGCGTGCCGGCGGCTTCAATGTCGGCGGCGAGCAATCGGGGCATATCATCCTGAGCGATTATGCCACGACGGGCGACGGACTGGTCGCCGCGCTGCAGATCCTGGCCGAACTCGTCGAATCGGGCAAACCCGCGAGCGAATTGCTGCGGCTGTTCGAACCGGTGCCGCAATTGCTGAAGAATGTCCGCTTCAAGGGCGGGAAACCGCTGGAGGATGCGAACGTCAAGGCGGTGATCGCCGATGCGGAGGCCGAGCTGGCGGGCAAGGGCCGGCTGGTCATCCGCCCGTCCGGCACCGAACCGGTGATCCGGGTGATGGCGGAGGGTGACGATGCCGCGCAGGTGGAGACGCTGGTCGATCGCATCTGTGACGCGGTGAAGGCCGCCGCCGCCTGATGCTCGCCATGCGCCCGGATTGCGAACGCTGCGGTCGCGACCTGCCACCACAGGTGGATGATGCGTTCATCTGCTCGTTCGAATGCACCTTCTGCAGCGATTGCGCGGGTGGTCCGCTCGCTGGATGCTGCCCAAATTGCGGCGGCGACCTGCGGCCGCGTCCGACCCGCGCCGCCCATCTGCTGGAGAGATTCCCGGCATCGACGGAGCGGAAGCACCAGGCGTGACCGCGCGCATCCTGATCATCGCGGGCTCGGATTCGGGCGGCGGCGCGGGCATCCAGGCGGATATCAAGACCGTCACCATGCTCGGCGGCCACGCCATGACCGCGATCGCCGCGATCACAGCGCAGAACACGCTGGGCGTCACCGGCGTTCATGCCATCCCCGCCGATATGGTGGTGGCGCAGATGGATGCGGTGATCGACGATATCGGCGTCGATGCGGTCAAGATCGGCATGATCGGTTCGGCCGAAACCGTGGAGGCGGTGGCGGACCGGCTGGAGGTGCTTGCGGGCGTGCCGATCGTCTTCGATCCGGTGATGATCGCGACGAGCGGTTCGGTGCTGGCGGACGATGCCACGATCGCCGCTTTCGGACGGCTGATGCGGATCGCGACACTCGTCACCCCCAATGCGCCCGAGCTCGCGGCGCTGGGCGGCGATCGCATCGCCTGCGACTTCGGCGTGACCATACTCGCCAAGGGCGGCGACCTGCCGGGCGCCATGGTGGTCGACCGGTTGCTCGGTCCCGATGGCGAGATCGCCCGTTGGAGCGATACCCGGATCGAGACGCGCCACAGCCATGGCACCGGCTGCACGCTCGCCAGTGCGATCGCGACCGGATTGGCGCAGGGCCTGGCGCTGGAACCCGCGATCGCGCGCGCGCGCGCCTTTGTCCGCGCGGCATTGCGCGCGGCGCCCGGGCTCGGCGCGGGGCATGGCCCGATGGGTCATCAGGCGGTAAGGCTCGAATCATGATCGCGGGTGTGGACGAGGCGGGGCGCGGCCCCCTGGCGGGGCCGGTTGTGGCCGCGGCGGTGATCCTCTGTCCGGAGGGCATCGCCGGCGTCGATGACAGCAAGAAGCTGACGGGCCCGCGCCGCGAGGCGCTGTTCGCCACGATCACCGCGCACTGCACCGTCGGTGTCGGCATCGCCAGCGTCGAGGAGATCGACGAGATCAACATCCTCTGGGCGACGATGCTGGCGATGACCCGGGCGGTCGAGGCGCTGGGCGTCGACCCCGCCGAGGTTCTGGTCGACGGCAATCGCTGCCCCAAATGGCGCTATCCTTCGCGCGCGATCGTTGGTGGCGACGCGCTGGAACCCTGCATCTCGGCCGCGTCGATCATCGCCAAGGTAACGCGCGACCGGATGATGGTGGAGGCCGACGCAGCGTTCCCCGGTTATGGCTGGGCGTCGAACAAGGGTTATGGTGCGCCGCAGCATCTCGACGCGTTGCGCCGATTGGGGGCGACGCCGCTCCATCGACGGTCCTTCGCGCCGATTTCACAACTTTCATTGTCGATTTGAGTCTTTTTAACCACACCACAAGCGCTTGAGTCACGAGCTTCGCGCAAAACCTAGATCATGTGGGGGACTCGTTTCGTTCCGCATCGCCCATTGACTCTTGAAACAATTTATTAACCAACCTTTGCTTGACGTGAGACTCGCGCTGACTCAGGGTCCGCCGCACGAACAAATTCAAGCGGGGTTTTCATGGGGGTTATCGAGCGGATCAGACACAATGTGGCAGCAGTCGAGCTGCCGCTGGATCGGATCCTGAAGGGCGATTGCGTCGAGCATATGCGCGGCCTGCCCGACAAATCGGTGGACATGATCTTCGCGGATCCGCCGTATAATCTGCAATTGGGCGGCGACCTGTTTCGCCCCGATGGCAGCCAGGTCGACGCCGTCGACGATGACTGGGACAAGTTCGACACCTTCGCCGCCTATGACCGCTTCACGCGCGATTGGCTGACCGAGGCGCGCCGCATCCTGAAGGACAATGGCACCCTGTGGGTGATTGGCAGCTATCACAATATCTTCCGCGTCGGCACCGCCGTGCAGGATGCCGGCTATTGGATCCTCAACGACATCATCTGGCGCAAGTCGAACCCGATGCCCAATTTCAAGGGAACGCGCTTCACCAATGCGCATGAGACGCTGATCTGGGCGTCGAAGGGCGAAAAGGCGCGCTACACCTTCAACTATCGCGCGATGAAGACGCTGAACGACGAACTGCAGATGCGTTCGGACTGGGAATTCCCGATCTGCGGCGGCCAGGAGCGATTGAAGAAGGGCGGCACCAAGGTCCATCCGACGCAGAAGCCCGAGGCGTTGCTCTATCGGATCCTGCTTGCCTGCACCAAGCCGGGCGACGTCGTGCTCGATCCCTTCTTCGGCACCGGCACCACCGGTGCGGTCGCCAAGCGGCTCGGCCGGCGCTGGATCGGCATCGATCGCGAGGGCCTCTATATCGAAGCTGCGCAGGAGCGGATCGCGGCGGCGCTGCCGCTCGACGAATCCGCCGTGGTGACGATGCAGTCGCCGCGCGCGCAACCCAAGGTCGCCTTCGGCCTGCTGATCGAGAACGGCCTGCTCAAGCCCGGCACCGTGCTGACCGATGCGCGCCGCCGCTGGCGGGCGACGGTCCGTGTCGACGGATCGCTGGAAGCGGGCACCGAGAGCGGATCGATCCATAAGCTCGGCGCGGCGTTGCAGGGCGCGCCGTCGTGCAATGGTTGGACCTTCTGGCATTATGAGGATGCCAATGGGCTGAAGCCGATCGACGCGTTGCGGCAGACCTATTTGCTGGCAACCCAGCCGTGACGATCGCCGGGCTCCCCGCCTTGGGGAGCGGAGCGAAAGTGTATCTGCGGCCGATCCAGTTCGTCGACAGCCCGGTCGGGCGCGACGGACAGGTGGATCGGCTCGCGGGCGGGCTGAACTGGTTCGCAGGTTATGAGTTGATCCTGGTCGAGGGCGGCGCCCGGGTTTTCGAAGCGCAATTGCCCGTCGCCGGGGTCGCCGATGCGATCGCGGCGCTGCCTGATGCATTGGCCGAAAGCGCCACCGCATTCCGCGCGCGGCTGACCGCGCCGCGCGCGCCGTTGTCGCTGGGCGAGCGGGTGATCCGCTTCGATCAGCCGCAGGTGGCGGGCATTCTCAACATGACGCCCGACAGCTTTTCCGACGGTGGCGCGCATGTGGATGATCCCGTCGCGGCGGCGGGAGCCGGCGTCGCGATGGCGGCGGCCGGCGCGGCGCTGATCGATGTCGGCGGAGAGTCCACACGCCCGGGTGCGGCGGCGGTCTGGGAGGGAGACGAGATCTCGCGTGTCGTGCCCGCGATCGAGCGGCTTTCGCTGGCCGGCACCGCGGTGTCGATCGACACGCGCAAGGCCGGGGTGATGGAGGCCGCGATCGAGGCCGGCGCGCATATGGTCAACGATGTCGCGGCATTGCTGTGGGACGATCGCGCGCTGGAGGTGGTGGCGAAGGCCGGCTGCCCTGTCGTGCTGATGCACTCGCCCGATCCCAAGGCCGGCGGGCATGGCGAGCATCGCTACGCCGATGCCGTGATCGAGGTCTATGACTGGCTGGAAGCGCGGATCGACGCGGTTGTCGCCGGCGGTGTGGCGCGCGAGAAGATCCTGATCGATCCGGGCATCGGCTTCGGCAAGACGGTGCAGAACAACCTGCAACTCATCAACGCGCTGGCGCTGTTCCAGGGGCTGGGCTGCCCGCTGATGCTGGGCGTCAGCCGCAAGCGCATGATCGGCGCGCTTTCGGGCGAGGCACCGGCGGACCAGCGCCTGGCCGGATCGATCGCCCTCGCATTGCGCGGCGCCGATCTGGGCGCGCAGATCCTGCGCGTGCACGATGTTACCGAAACGGTACAGGCGATACGGGTGTGGCGCGGGCTGCGCGATGCGGCGATGATGCCGCGCTTGTAAAACTTTGAAGCCGGGATCAGCCGGCCGGCGTCTCGATATGATCGGGCGGCACCCGGGCGGTCAGCCAGACCTGGTTGGACGTCAGCAGGAAGCTCTGTCCCGTCGCGTGCAGTGCCGCAGCTCTGATCGTGAGAATGACTGGCGCTCCACGTCGCGCGCCGACGCGGCGCGCCGTCTCGATATCGGGCGAGAGATGGACATGATGGCGACGCATCGGCTTCAGCCCATCGGTCAGGACGGCGGGCAGGGCGGACTCGACGGTGCCGTGATAGAGATATTCCGGCGGCGCGGTTTCGGGCCAGTCGAGTTCCACCTGCACCGAATGCCCCTGACGCGCACGGATCCGCGCGGCGTCCGCCGAGAGTTCGAAGCGCTGCTTGTCGCTTTCCTCCACGATCCGCAGCAGCCGCTGCCAGTCGCAGCCGGTACCGGCCTGCGCGAGCGCGCCGAGCACGGCGTCGACATCGGTCCAGCCCTGCGCGTCGAGCGTCAGGCCAGCCGCGTCGGGCTTGTGCCGCAGCCACAGCGACAGCATCTTCGATATGCGGACATCGTCGGTCATGGTGTCTGCCCGATACAGGGCGGGCGACGCCACGGGCAATGCCCTACCAGCGCAATCCCGCCTCGATCCCCAGCAGGCGCGGCTGGCTGTAGCGGCGGATCGTGGTGTCGCGCGCGAGATAATGGACCTCGTTGGTCACATTGTTGGCGATCGCCGCGATCGAGAAGCGATCGGTTTCGTAACCCAGCTTCAGGTTGAGCTGCTGGAAATCGTCGAGCGGCACCGAATTGACCCGCAGTTCCTGGAAGCCGCCCCATTGTGCGGTGTAGAAGGCGTTGGCGACGATCGCGCCCTTGCCGATAGGATACCGGTAATTGAGGCTGGCCGAGGCGAGATAATCGGGCACCTGGGGCAGATCGAGCCCGTCATAACGGCCGCTCGTCACCGTGCCGCCCTGCCATGATCCGCTCAATTGTGCGCGCAGCCTGCCCCCGCCCAGGTCGAAACTGGCGGTCAGCTCTCCCTCCACGCCATAGGATCTGGCGTTGCCGGCATTGGTGAGGAAGGTGACGGCCGCGACGGGGCAGGCGGGCAGGGTGATCGCGCAGCCATTGTCGAGCTGGGCGATGAGGTTGTCGAGCGTGTTGTAATAGCCGGCGATCGCGAAATAGAGATTGGACGCCGGATTGCCCTTGATGCCGGCTTCGTAGGACATCGCCTTTTCATTGCCATAGGCGGCGGGGATGACGACGGGCTGGCGCGGATCGCCGAGATTGGTGTTGAAGCCGCCTGCACGATAGCTGCTGCCGACCTTGGCATAGCCGAGCACGCCGAAACCCGTTTTGTAGGACAGGGTGGCGTTGTACGAGATGTTGTCGGGCTTGGTGCCGGCATCGACCATGCGCGCCGCGCCGCCGACATTGGCGCCGGTCACGCGATCGAGCAGCCGCGCCCAGAGCGAGCGGTCGTCCTTGGTGTAGCGGATCTCGCCCGTGGCGCTCAGCGCATCGGTGATGTCGAAACCGAGCGAACCATAGGCGGCATAGGACCGGTAATCGAGTTTGGCGGGCGCGCGCGTGCCGGTGGAGGCATTGGCGGGCGTCGGCGTGCGCGTGGTCGTCACCTGATAGTTGCTGTCGAGGATGACGATATCGGCGCCGGCCAGCCAGTGGAGTCGGCCGTTCGCGGCGGTGCCGTTCAGATAGAGATTCTGGTTGAAGGTCTTTGTGGTGTCGATGACATAGGATGCCGATCCGGTATCGGTATTGACGAGCGGGGAGACCAGGCCCGCCGCCTTGGCGCGTGCCAGTTCCTCCGCGCTGATCGCATCATTGTCGAGATCGTAGCGTGAATGGCGCGCGCGATAGAGCGACGCCCAGTTGAGCGATGTGCCGCCGCCCAGATCGAGCGATCCGAAGATCTGCAGACCCTCCACATTCTGTTCGGCGCGCGGGCGCGTGTTCCAGGGATAGCTGAATTTCTCCTGCGTATAGCCGCCGGGATAGCCCGGCGTGCCCGGCGCGATCGACACCTGATAATGGATGCTGGGGATGATCATCGCCTGGATCTCGGCGAGGAAGGTGACGTCGAGCGCGCCGCTGCGGATCCGCGCCTGGCCGCGCGCGGCGAAGCCGTTCGAACGGTCGAAATAGACGTCGTGATAGGGATTGTAGAAGAACCCCCCGGTCTGGTTGACCGCGTCGGCGGAGAAGCGCAGCGCGACGGTGTCGCTGACCGGGATGTTGGCGGCCGCCTGCAACTGGGTGCTGTCGTTCTCGAAGCTGTAGCGCGCCCGGGCATAGCCGCTGAAACCGAATTCGGGACGGGCGGAGACGATGTTGATCGCGCCGCCCACGGCGTTGCGGCCGTACAGCGCACCTTGGGTGCCGCGCAGCACTTCGACGCGGCCGATATCCATCATGTCCAGCCGCGTGAAATTGCGTCCGCCGATCGCGCCGCCGCCGATATAGCTGCCGTTGCGATAAAGGCCGACGCTGGGGTCGCCATTGGTCGCGCGCGCGGTGGAGGATGCGCGCATCGAGATTTCGGAGGTGACGGCGGAGTTGAGATTGTTGAAGCGGACGCTGGGTTGGTCGGCAAGCAGTTCGCCGCTCGAAAAGGCGCCACCGCGATCGACGAGCGACTGCGCGTCGATCACCGATGCGGCGGTGGGGACGTCGGCCAACCGCTCCTCGCGCCGTCGCGCGGTAACAACGATCTCGCCCTCATTGGCATATTGGCCTTGCGCGGATTCAGTACGTTCGGCGCCCGACTGGGCATGAGCGGGCAGGGTGAAGGCGAGCGCCCCGAACGCCGCGGATGTGAACAGACCCGTGCGGATCGCCATGATGCCCCTCCATATCTCTTTTGCCAATTATTGACATAATTATCGACAATCGGCGGCGGGTGCAATAGGGTCCGGATCGTCGGGTTCAAGGGATATGCCGCCATGGGTTCAACCGTCCTCGCCATATTGCTCGCCGCCGCCTCATCCGCGTCCGCGGAGGTACCCCAATCGGCCGATGCGGCCTGCAGCGCCGCCACCGCCTATTCAGATGCGCGGCGCGGTTTCGCCCTTCTCGTCATGCGCGACGGCAAGGCGATTTGCGATACGCGAACGACGCCGGCGGAGGCACCGCACGAACTCTGGTCGGGCACCAAGAGCTTTGTCGGGATCATGGCGGCGGCGGCGGTGCAGGATGGATTGCTTTCGCTCGACGAGCCGGTGGCGGCGACGATCACTGAATGGGCGGACGATCCGGTGCGGCGGACGATGACGATCCGGCAACTCTTGTCGATGACCAACGGGCAGGGCGGCACGATCGGCAAGCCGCCGACCTATGCCGAGGCGGTCGCCCAGAAACTGTCGGCGACGCCGGGCGAGAAATTCCAGTACGGGCCGGCGCCGATGCAATTGTTCGGCGAGGTGATGCGGCGCAAACTGGCCAAGGCCGGGCAGGACGCCGATTCCTATGCCTATCTCAAACGCCGCATCCTCGATCCGCTGGGCATTCGCGTGGCGGCATGGCGGCGCGGCGCCGACGGTTATGCGCTGCTGCCGCAAGGCGCGGTGCTGACCGCCGCCCAATGGGCGAAATTCGGCCGCTTCATCCTGGACGGCGGCAGGCATCAGGGCCGGATGCTCGTCGATCCCGTCGCCTTCGCCGAACAGTTCAGGGGTAGCACGGCGCATCCCGGCTATGGGCTCACCTGGTGGCTGCCGCATCCATCGGCCACGCCCGATCCGGTGACGGCGGGCAGCGATATCGGCCGCCGTGCGGCCGAATTGCCCAAGGATCTGGTGGTCGCGGCGGGCGCGGGCGACCAGCGGCTCTATGTGATCCCGTCGCGGCGCATGGTCATCGTCCGCCAGGCGCGGCTCGATCTGGCGTCGTTCGGCCCCAATGCCGATCCGGCCCGGCGCTGGTCCGATGCCGATTTCCTGAAGCTGCTGCTCGATTGAGACATGATGATCAGGCTACCGCTGACCGGAGGTTCGGGCCGATGCTTCGAAACCCTCAGGCCGAACGGTGCGGATGCGCGTCCGTCGCCAATAGCCCGTCGAGCAGTGCCCTGAACGCCTGCACCGCCCGTTTCGAGGTGGCAGCCGGATCGTCGGCATTGGCGATCCATTGGGCGGCGTACAGGCCGGCGCCCGTCAGCAGCCGCGCGATGCCTTCGGGATCGATATCGGTCACATAGCCTTCGTGGCGCAGCCGCTGGAGGCTGGCGGTCATCGAACGGACGCACTCGGTCTGCGACGGCCAGGTCGACGGATCGCCGAGCACCGCCGGGCCGTCACGCATGACGATGCGGCGGATCTCGGGCTCCACCGCCATTTCGATATAGGCGATATTCTCGTCGACGAAGCTCTGCCAGGGATCGCTCGCGGCGGCGGCGATCACGCTCAGCCGCGCCGACATTTCGGCGTCGATCTGCGCGATCACCGCCTGGAGCAACCCCTTCTTGTCGCCGAAATGATGATAGAGCGCGCCGCGCGTCAGCCCCGCCTCCGCGGTGAAATCGTCCATCGACGCATCGGCATAACCAACGGTGCCGAACGCGCGGCGCGCCGCGTCGATCAGCTTTGCCCTTGTTTCCGCGATCATTTCGCTGCGCGGCCTGCGCGCCATAGACCTTCCTCCGTCACATACGCGCCGTATATATATTGACATACGCGGCGTATGTCACTAGCTCGCATTTGCATACGCTGCGTATGTAAATGAGTCGGCGCGGCGTGAAGGAGTGTTCCAATGCCCAATCCGTACAGTACGATCTTCGCGGCGCCGGGCGCCAAGGGCTTCGCGGCTGCGGGTTTCGTCGCCCGTCTTCCCTTCGCCATGGCGACGATCGGCATCGTCGCGATGCTGTCGCAGGCGCGCGGCGCCTATGGGCTGGCCGGCGCTGTCGCCGCCACGTTCGCGCTCACCAACGCGCTTGTCGCGCCGCAGGTCTCGCGCCTGGTCGATCGATTGGGGCAGAGCCGCGTGCTGACCCCGGCGGCGGCGCTGTCGGTCGCGGGCTTCACCGGCCTGATCGCGGCGACGCGGTTCGGCGGGGCGGACTGGATGTTGTTCGCATTCGCGCTGCTCGCGGCCGCGATGCCGAGCATCCCGGCGATGGTGCGCGCGCGCTGGACCGCGCTGTATCGCGGCACGCCGAAGCTCCGCACGGCCTTCGCCTTCGAATCGGTCGCGGACGAACTCGTCTATATCTCGGGATCGGCGCTGGCCGTCGGCCTCAGCGTTTCCCTGTTTCCGGAAGCCGGGCCGCTCGCTTCCACGCTGTTCCTGGCCGTCGGCTCCGCCGCCTTCATCCTGCAGAAGCGCACCGAGCCGCCGGTGCAGCCCGTGGCAAGGGACGGTGGCGCGCCCGCGATCGCGCTGCGCCCCGTCCAGATCCTGGCCTTCGCGCTGGTCGCGGTCGGCGCGATCTTCGGCACGGCGGAGGTGACGGTGATCGCGCTCACCGCCGAGTTCGGCGATGCGGCGGCGGCCACGCTGGTGCTGGGCGGCTATGCCGTCGGCTCGCTGTTCGTCGGGCTGGTCTATGGCGCGCTCAGGATCGAGATGCCGCTTTCGCGCCAGTTCGCGATCGCCGTCGCGATCGCGGCGGCGACGACGGTGCCGCTGCTGTTCGTCGGCAATGTCCCGATGCTGGCGCTGGCGTTGTTCGCCAGCGGCGCGGCGGTTTCGCCCACCTTCATCACCGCTTTCGGCCTGGTCGAGCGGCTGGTGCCCGCCGCCAGGCTTACCGAGGGCATCACCTGGGTGACGGCAGGGATCGGCATCGGCATGGCCGTCGGTTCCTTCGCCTCGGGCTGGGTCATCGATGCCTTCGGCGCCGGCAGCGGTTTCTGGGTGTCGGTCGCGGCCGGTGCGGTCGCCGTGCTGACCGCGCTTGTCGGCCAGTGCAGCCTTTCGGCTGCGCGCAGGGCGCCGACGGAGGAGGTTACGGCTTGCGCGTGACCGTTACCAGCGCCTCGCACAGGGCATCGGTCGCCAGGGCGATGCGCGATTCCGCGGTGTCGCGATTGGCGGGGCTGTTCTGGACGCCGCGCGTTTCGGTGTTGAACGCCAGCAGGCTGCCGGCGCGCTGCTCGGGGCAGAAGCTCAGATAGGCGCGAAAGCCGTTCTGGTCGCCATTATGGCCGATCAGGCGCACGCCCTTGCCGCGATCGACGAAGAAGGAGAGCGCGCTCTCGGTGGTCGCCGCCATGCGGCCCTGCGTGAAATCCTCGCTCGCGGAAATCTGCGGCCGCCACATCTCCTCGAGCGAGGATCGCTTGAGGATCAGGTCGTAATCCGCCGTCCGGCGCGGATCGCCGATCAGGAAGGCCAGATATTTCGCCATGTCGGGCATCGGCGCGTTGAGCCCGCCATTGGAGACGGTCACGCCGGTATCGACATCGAAGGGCGCGGCGGCGCGCTTGCCGTCGCGGATGTAATAGCTGTGCGAACGGTGCGGCAGCAGATGGGGCGGGGTGCGATCGAAATAGCTGGCGAACATGCCCAGCGGCTTCAGGATGTTCTTGTCGACATAGACCTCGAAATCCTCGCCCGAAAGCCGCTCGATCACCTGGCCCAGATAGACGATGCCGGGATTGGAATAGCTGAAGCGCGTACCGGGGCGGAAGCCGACCCGGGTATAGGGCATCATCGCCACAAGCTGCGCCCAGCCCCGGGGTTCGAAGGGCTGCCAGTCATGATCGCGCCACGGCCAGGTGGCGCCGCCGAAACCGGCGCTGTGGCTCATCAACTGGCGCAGCGTGATCCTGTCGGTGTCGCCGAAGGGATTATGCACCGCCGCCAGTTCGGGCACGTAGCGGACGATCGGATCGTCGAGCGAGAGCAAGCCGCGATCGCGCAACTGCATGATCGCGATCCCCGTCATCGTCTTGGTGATCGATGCCCAGTGATAGATGGTCTGTGCATCGACGGGCACATGCGCGTCGGCATCCTGTTCGCCCAGATGATCGGCGACCACGGTCGCGCCGTCACGCACGACATAGACGCTGCTGCCCGCGATCCCCGCGCGTTGCACCTCGGTGCGGTGGAGCTTGCGGAAATCGGCGAGCGCCGCATCGAAATCGCCCGGCGTGGCCAGAGCCGGGCCGGCAGCCTGTGAGGCGGCAAGCAGGAGGCTGGCGACAATCCGGCGCGACATGGCGATCCTTTCCCGTATTTGTCCACGGGCTTAAGCGGAGTCGCCTCCTCCAGGCAATGCACCCGTTGGGTGACGATCCCGCCTATTCGGCGGTCCAGCCGCCGTCGACGACCAGGCTGGTGCCGGTGACGAGCGATGCGGCGTCGGAGGCGAGATAGAGCAGGGCGCCCATCAGGTCTTCGACCCGGCCGATGCGGCCGAGCTTGATCTTGCCGAGCACGCTTTGCCTGAACGCCGCATCCTCGAAGAATGGTCGCGTCAGCGGCGTCTCGATAAAGGTGGGGGCGATCACGTTAGAGCGGATGCCATGGGGGGCGAGGTCGAGCGCGAAGGCCTTGGACATGCCCTCCATGCCCCATTTGGACGCGCAGTAGAGCGACCGGTTGGGGCCGCCGACATGGCCCATCTGCGATCCGATATGGACGAGGCTGCCGGGAATGCCTTCCGCGATCATCCGCCGCGCGCAGGCCTGGGCGACGAAGAAGGCGCTGCGCAGGTTGAGGCCCAGCACCGCGTCGAAATCCTCTGGCTCGGCCTGCTGCATCGGCATCGGCCGGTTGGTGCCGGCATTGTTGACGAGGACGTGGAAGGTGTCGCGATCGTCGAAGAAGCCCCGCACCGCATCCACATCGGTCACGTCGAGCGCGACGCCGGTCGCATCACCCCCGGCGTCGCGGATGGCGTTGGCGGCGGCCGCGACCTCGTCGGCGGAGCGCGCGACCAGCACCGTTTGGGCTCCGGCCTCTGCAAGCGCGGCGGCCAGCGCCAGGCCGATGCCGCGCCCGGCGCCCGTGACGAGCGCGCGGCGGCCGTCGAGCCGGAAGCTGGGCGTGCGCGGCAGCGTCATGCCTGCACCGGCACGGCGGCATCGCCGCCATGACCATGGCCGGCCACCGCGCGCGCGGACCGGCGGATCGGGCCGCGCAGCGCGAACAGCAGCGCCGCGCCCGCCAGATAGCAGGGGGCAGAGATGGCGAGCGCGGTATCGTAGCTGCCATGCGCATCGAAGCTGCGGCCGAACCAGGCGACGCCGAACGCACCGGACAGGCCGAGGAAAACGACGCATACGCCGTAGGCGCTGGCATAATTCTTCATGCCGAACAGCCGGGCGAGCAGATAGCCGACGAGATCGATCTCCGCGCCCTGCTGGACGCCGATCAGGATCAATGCGACCGCCGCGAGCGCGACATTGGCCTGGCCCGCCAGCAGCAGCGCGCAGCCGATCGCGGGAACCGCCGCGACGCCCGCCGCGACGAGGTGCGGCGGAAACCGGTCGATCAGCCAGCCGCCGCCCAGACGCGAGGCGATCACCGAGATCGCGAACATCGAGACCAGCCCGGCGGCAAGCGCGGGGGACATGCCGCCATCGGTGAGGATCGGGGCCATCGCGCTCATGATGCCGGTGCCGGCCGCATTGATCGGCAGCAGCGCGAGCGCGAGCAGCCAGAAGCCGCTGCTGCGCCCGATCTCGCTCCAGTTCGCGCCGTCCTGTGCCGGGGGCGGGCCTTCTCCGGGGCCGGCGGTCTGGACATGGTCGCGTTCGCGCACGAGCAGGAAGACGCAGGGTATGCCGATGACGAGCGACAGCGCGGAAAGAAAGATGAAGCCGCTCTGCCAGCCCCAGCCGGCGATGACGAGATGGAGCGCCGGCGTGATGAGCGCGGCGGCGAGCGGCACGCCCGTCATGGTGAGCCCCAGCGCCAGCCCCCGGCTGCGATCGAACCAGCCGGCGACCGCGCGCGAGAAGATCGCGCCGCCGCACGCGATGCCGATCATCGTGTGCAGCATGATGATGACGGTATAGGCGGCGAGCGTGCCCGGCTGGAAGGCGAGCGCCAGGAACGCCCCGGCATAGCCGAGCAGCCCCAGCATCAGCACGCGCCGCGCGCCGAAGATATCGGCGACCTTGCCGATCACCGGCGCCGCGAGCGACCCGAAAAAGGCGGATGCGGATGCGCTGGCGAGCTGCCCGCGCGTCCACCCGAATTCGGCGGTCATCGGCGCCACGAACAGGCTGGAGACATAGTTCCAGACCGGCAGCGCGGTGCCGAGCGCGAGCGCCGCGCCGAACACGACCGGCCAGCCACTGCGCCATTCACTTGCGGTCGTGCTCATCGGCCCCTCCCTTCAGCGTGTTGCGGTCATACGGCGGCTTCGGCGGGGGCCGCGACGCCGGCATAGGGCACGTTGCGCCCGCCATAGCGGCGGACGCGGATATTGGCCTGTTCGCCATGGCCGGCAAAGCCCTCCAGCGCGCACAGCCGGCTGCAATATTCGCCGACCAGAGCGGAGGCTTCGTCGGTCAGCACGCGCTGATAAGTGCAGGTCTTGATGAACTTGCCGACCCACAGGCCGCCGGTATAGCGCGCTGCCTTCTTCGTCGGCAGCGTGTGATTGGTGCCGATCACCTTGTCGCCGAAGCTGACATTGGTGCGCGCGCCCAGGAACAGCGCGCCGTAATTGGTCATATGGGCCAGGAAATAGTCGGGATCGGCGGTCATCACCTGGACATGCTCGGACGCGATCTCGTCGGCGATGCGCACCATCTCCGCATCGTCCTCGGCAACGATCACCTCGCCGAATGCGTCCCAGGCGCGGCGCGCGATGTCGCGCGTCGGCAGGATCTCCAGCAGCCGATCGACCTCCGCCATGGTTTCGCGCGCCAGCTTCTCCGATGTGGTGAGCAGCACCGCCGGGCTGTCCGGTCCATGTTCGGCCTGGCCGAGCAGGTCGGTCGCGGCGAGTTCGGCGTCGCAGCCGATCTCGTCGGCGATCACCAGCGTCTCGGTGGGGCCCGCGAACAGGTCGATGCCGACGCGGCCGAACAACTGGCGCTTGGCCTCCGCGACAAAGGCGTTGCCGGGGCCGACCAATATGTCGACAGGGGCGATCGATCGGGTGCCGATGCCCATCGCCGCCACCGCCTGGATGCCGCCCAGGCAATAGATCTCGTCGGCGCCGGCCATCGCCTGCGCCGCGACGATCACGGGGGCGGGCTTGCCCTGGAAGGGCGGGGCGCAGGTGACGACGCGCGGCACGCCCGCCACCTTGGCGGTGATCACGGACATATGGGCGGAGGCGAGCAGCGGATATTTGCCGCCGGGCACGTAGCAGCCCGCCGCGTTCAGCGGCAGATGCTTGTGGCCGAGCACGACGCCGGGCAGCGTCTCCACCTCGACATCCTTCATGCTCTCGCGCTGGATCCGCGCGAAATTGCGCACCTGCGTCTGGGCGAATTCGATGTCGCGGATATCCTGCGGGTTCAGCGTGTCGATGCACGCCTGGATCTCGTCATCGGTCAGGCGATAGCTGTCGCGATCCCATCGATCGAAGCGGATCGAAAGCTCGCGCACAGCATCGTCGCCGCGCGCCTCGATATCGGCCAGGATCTGTTCGACGGTGTCGCGCACCTGCCGGTCGGCGCCGGCTTTCGCGTCCGCGGTCGCGCCGCGCTTCAGATAGAGTGCCATGGTTCGTCTCCGCTCCGGCTCAGTCGGCCGCGACCATCAGGGAATTGTGCGGCGAATGGATCTGCATCAGCACCGCGATCTCGTCCCACACCGTCCATTCCTGGGCGATCTTGCCGTTCTTGAAGCGGAAATGGCTCATGCCGAGGATGCTGACCGGCTTGCCGGAGGGCGGGCCGAACTGGCCATTGCCCAGATGCGTGCCGTTGAGGCTCCAGCGCACCGCGGCGATATAACCGTCGGTTTCGTGCGTGTCGCAGAAATGATCGAAATGCATCACCGCGTCGGGGAAGGCGGCGAGCATGCTGATCACCGTCCACATGATGCCCTGCACGCCATGCACCTCGCGGCCGGGCGCGGTCTGCACATTCACGTCGGCGGCGAAATAATCCTTGATCCGGTCGAAGCGGCGGCGGTTCCAGACATCGTGGAACATGTGGCGCAGATTGTCCTCCATCGAGGCCTGCGGGCCGGAGGGGAGGTCGAGCGGTTCGGGATGCTTCTGTCCGCTGCCGCGCTCCGGCAGGCCGGACACGATCGGCGGCACGCCCGATCGCGCGGCGGCGGCGGCCAGCTTCGTCGCGACCTCGACGGGATCGAGACCCAGTTGACGCACCAGCGCGCCATTGTCGCGCACCAGCCATTCGCGATAGATCAGGTTGCGGCGGATCATGCAGTCCGCGATGTGGCGGATGCGCACCTTCTTGCCCGTCGCGGGGCCATAGATGGAGGGGCCGAGATTGGTCATGCGGCTGGTGCCGAGATGCGAGGTGTAGAAGCCCTGCTTGTCGTCGCCCGTCCAGGCGACATTGCCCAGCCGGCTTTCGCGGTCGGGAAAGGCCTGCATCATCTGGATCGTGCCGGCCACCACTTCCTCGACCGAGGTCTGCGTGCCGTACGGCGTGTGGACGACGACGGCGTCGTCATAATGGCTGTAGATCAGTCCGACGCCCTTTTCGGCCCAGATCCGGTGCGTGCAATAGGCGATATAATGGACGATGTCGGAATAGACGTCCTCGAACCCGTCGAGCGACTGGGTACGTACGCTGCGCGGCGACAGCAGATCGTTGACCGGGCGCTGACGCACGCGGCTGACGGTTTCGCGCGGATCGGGCGTGGCGGGAATGCGCAGCGCGGTGACGTCCGCGCTTTCGGATTTGGCTTCGCCTGGCTTGCTCATCAACTGCTCCCTGACTGCGATGGGCGACGTCGAACAATGCCTTGGTGGATCATACCGGACAAAGGCGGATGCCTTTGCCCGGTATGATCCACTATGCGCAGGACGGCGCTCGATTCGGTCATGAGCGTAGAGTTGTTTGAATACGTATGCAACAACCGGAGGAAAATGGCGTGGCGGGACGCAAGGCTAGAGGTGCGGGCAGCGGGGCGGGGATCACCTCGCGCGATGTCGCGAAGGCGCTGAATATCTCGCAATCCACGGTGTCGCGCGCCTTCACGCCGGGGGCCTCGATCTCCCCCGCGTTGCGCGACCGGATCTTCGCGGCGGCGGAAAAGGTCGGGTATCGGCCCAATCTGCTCGCGCGCGGGCTGATCGCGGGCAAATCCAACCTGATCGGCGTCGTCCTGGCGCGGCAGACCAATCTTCTCTACCCCGAACTCCTCTACGAGCTGAGCGGCCGGCTGGCGGAGCGCGGCTATCAGGTGCTGCTGTTCCCGATCGGCGATGCCGCTTCGGTGCAGGATGCGATCAACCGCATCTGGTCGTTCCGCGTCGATGCGGTGCTTGCGACCGGCGTGCTCGACGAGGCGGCGGTTTCCGCCTTCGAGCAGCATGGCCTGCCACTGGTGATGTTCAACCGCGTGTTCGATCTGCCGATTTCGAGCGTGAGCTGCGATTTCGCGGCGGGTGCGCGCGATCTGGCGACGCGGCTGCTGAAGGCCGGCCATCGCGATATCGGCCTGGTCGGCGGGCCGGAAGGGTCGTTCGTCGGCGCCGAGGTGGAGCGCGGCGTGCGCGCGGCGCTGGCCGGATGGGCCGATGCGCGGCTGAGCGTGGCGCATGTCGATTATCGCTACGAAAGTGCGGCGGAGGCGTTGAAGCTGCTGCGCCGCGAGGATGGCGGGCTGCCGGGCGCGCTGCTGTGCGTCAACGATACCGTGGCGGCGGGCTGTCTCGATCAGTTGCGCGGCACGCTCGGGCGTACGGTGCCCGGCGATGTCTCGGTGGTTACATTCGGCGGTTTCGGGCCGGCGCGCTGGCAGAGCTACCGGCTGACCGGCATGCAGCAGCCCATGGACCAGATGACCGACGCGGCGATCGAACTGCTCGTCGGCCGCATCGCCGACTCGCAATCGGGCGTCGAGCGGCGGAGCTTCCTGCCCGTGTTCATGGAAGGCGATACGGCGGCGATCTGAGCATGTTTGTGCAATCGGAACCGATGGAGACTTCTGAATAAATATAATATGAATCAATGAATTATATTTGAATCCACCCCAAGAAATCACCGCATGATGGCAAATTTGTTGCATGCGTATGCAAATCGGATTAACTCTTGGTGCATAACAACGGCACAGGGAGACCCGTCATGCGTAAATCAGGCACGCGTAAATCAGGGCTGGCAATCGTCACCGCGCTCGCCACCGGCGTGATCCTCGCGATCGCGCCCGCCCATGCGCAGGATGCGGCTCCGGCTCCGGCGGAGGACGCCGCGACGGAGGAGCAGGGCGTCGCCGATATCGTCGTCACCGCGCAACGCCGCGACGAGCGTGTGCAGAATGTGCCGATCTCGATCACCGCGCTGTCCGGCGCCGATCTCGAGCGTGCCGGCGTCAGCGACGTCAGCCGCCTGGAACAGGTGACGCCGGGCTTCACCTTCGGCCGTTCCGGTTCGGACGCGCGCCCGTCGATCCGCGGCGTGCGCACCGAAACGGTGAACGCCACCAACGATCCCTCGATCGGCTTCTATCTCGACGGTGTGTATCAGAGCCGCGCGCAGCAGGCGCTGATCCCGCTTGTCGATATCGCGCGCGTCGAGGTGCAGCGCGGGCCGCAGGGCACGCTTTACGGGCGCAACACCTTTGGCGGCAATGTCAGCGTCGTCACCAACCTGCCGACCACCGATCGCGTGCTGGGCGGTGCTTCGATCCGCGCCTCCAATTTCGATACCCAGCAATATGAAGCCTATCTCAACCTGCCGGCGAGCGACACATTGGCCTTCCGCTTCGCGGGCGCGCGCAACCGGTCCGACGGGTTCGTGAAAAGCACCGCCAACCCCAGGATCAGCCTGTTCGATCGCAACGAATGGCTCGGCCGCGCGTCGGCGCGCTGGACGCCCACCGAGGATCTGGAGATCGTGCTGCGCGCCGGTTACTGGAAGAATAGCGGGCAGGGCGGCGGCGCCTATGGCTATCGCGTCAGCGGCACGCTGGTGAACACCGCGACCGGCCAGCGCTCGATCAACGGCACCCCCGTCCTCTATAACCCTACGGTGCGCGACGGCATCGCCGATATCGCGGGCGTCGATGTCGGCGTGCCCGTGGTCGGCGGCAAATACACCAACAACTGGGATTATGCGCCCTTCGAGCGGACGCACGAATATCTGACGAGCGCGCAGATCAGCTACACGCTCGGCAATGTCCTGCTGCGTTCGATCACCGGCTGGCAGAAATTCCGCACCGATCGCACCGCCGATCTCGACCAGACCGCCGTCGTCTTTCCCGCGCCGGGCGTGGCCGCCGGCTTCGCCGCCAGCGGCTATCAGGAGAACGACACCAATGCGAAGACGTTCAGCCAGGAATTCCAGGTGGCGTCGGTCGCGACCAATCCGCTGCAATGGATCGTCGGTTTCTACGGGCTGAAGGACAAGCTCGACGAGCGCTACAGCCAGTTCTACACCGCGCCGGCCGCGACGGCGGCCGATACGCGCGGCGTCACCAAGCTCGATATCACCGCCTATGCCGCCTATGCTCAGGCGTCCTATTACGTCCTTCCCGATACGCTGCGCGTGACCGGTGGCATCCGCTACACGCACGAGAAGAAGGAATTCGGGATCGTCAATTACAGCTACCCGCGCACGGGCGGCGAAGTGATCGGCACCTCCACCTCGGGCGGGCCGACCTATAACAAGACGATCTGGAAGGCCGGGCTCGATTATTTCGTGACGCCGCGCAACATGCTCTATGTCAGCGCGTCGACGGGTTTCCGCTCGGGCGGCATCAACAACAACACCGCCAACGCCGCGATCCCCGAATCCTTCGGCCCCGAAAACGTCATGGCGTGGGAAATCGGTTCGAAGAACCGCTTCGCCGGCGGCAAGGTGCAGCTCAATTTCTCGGCGTTCGATTATCGCTTCAAGGATCTCCAGATCACGATCCTCAACCAGGCGACCAATCTCAGCTACATCCAGAATGCGGGCAAGGCGCACAGCCGGGGCTTCGACGTGACGCTGGACCTGGCGCCGTCGCGCGGGCTGCATGTCAACGGCAGCGCCACCTATCTGGAGGCCGAGTTCGACGATTATACCCGGCCGAACGATTTCTACACCGCCACCAACGGCGATCCGCGCCTGCTGAGCTTCGCGGGCAAGCGCATCCCGATGTCGCCCAAATGGAAGTTCACCGGCAACATCTATTACGACGCAGAATTGCCGGACATCGGCACGCTGACGCCCTATCTGAGCTGGCTGCATTCGAGCAGCTATTTCACGCTCGACTACAACACCGTGCTCGACCGGCAGAAGCCGTACGACAAGTTCGACGCGCGGCTGATGTGGCGTTCGACCGACGAGCGGTTCGGGCTGGAGGCGTTCGTCGAGAACATCACCAATGTCGCGGTGCTCAACCGCAGCGTGCTCGGCAACAGCCAGCGCATCCAGCAGAGCTTCCAGCCGCCGCGCACATACGGCGTGAAGCTGTCGGTCGATTTCTGATCCTCCCCTGGCGGACGGCCTGCCCTGCGCCGTCCGCCTTTCTTTTCAGGTGTATGTTTTCCGATGGCGTCTTCCCCCCAGTCCCTTGCCGACCGGCTCGTCCGCTACGACGCGCTCGTGCCCTGCCTGAACGCGTTCATCGACACGCGCTCGCCGGGATCGGAGGCGAAGGAGAATTTCACGATCATCGGCCCCGGCGTTTCGGAAAATCCCGACCAGCATATCCACATCGCCGAACCGCACGGGTTCAATATCGGCGGCGCGCGCCAGCCGCCGCATTGCGTGAATTCGCAGCATAGCCACGAGACCGCCGAGGTATTCGTGGTGCTGAGCGGCATCTGGTCGTTCAAGCTGGGCGAAACCGGCGACGACGCGCGGATCGAGCTGCGCCCGGGCGACATCATCTCCCTGCCGACCAACTTGTTTCGCGGTTTCGAGAATATCGGCACCGATCCCGGCTTCATCTGGTCGGTGCTCGGTGGCGACGATCCGGGCCGGGTGCTCTGGGCGCCCTATGTGTTCGAGATGGCGAGCCGTTTCGGGCTGGTGCTGATGGAGAATGGCAGCCTGATCGACACCGTCAGGGGCGATGTGCCCCCGCCGGGGCTGAAGCCGATGCCGCCCACCGACGCCGCCGCCGTGGCGCGCGTCCAGCGCTTCGATGCCGCGGCGATCGCGGCCTGCGTCGTCCGCGCCGATGCGTTCGATGCCTTGCCCGCCGGCCCCTTGTCGCGCTTCGACGGCGTCGCCGAAGTCGCGGTGATCGGCCCCGCCAATGACGCCGAGCGGATCGAGGCGGGGCAGATGGCCTGGCCGCACGGCTTTCATGTGCGCCGCATCGCCTTCGATGCCGGTGGACATGTGCCCGATCACCGCCGCGCCGAGCCCGAAGTGCTGTTCGTGCAGCAGGGCGAACTGACGGTGCGGTCGGGCGACGATGTCGTGACGATGGCGCCGGGCGACACGCTCACCGTCCCCATCGGCCGGACCCGCAGCTTCGCGGCCGGGGAGGGGGCGGTGGTCTTCGCCGTGCATGGCGGCGACACGCCGGCCGCGCCCGAATGGATCGATCAGGCGGCGGTTGTCGCCTGATTTTCCGGGCGGCTATCTGGGGCGTTGGCCTCTGAGACCTGTCATTTCGTTCGCGCTTCGGTCGTAGATGCGCGCCGGTCCGTCAGGATAGGTATGGGGGATGCGCATCTAGCGGCTAGGCCCTGTTCCAGCGCTCCCGTTCTATCTCATGCGCTCGTTCCGCAACGGCCCAAATGGCATTGGCAAACTGACGCATCGAGGCTGCATCGGCGGACTCAGCCGGCGATGCTGGAGAAAAATCGTCGATGCCTTTAACCAACTCGCCGTACCAGGCCTGCAATCGCGCCCTGAGTGTTTCCGGCTCGTCAACGCCTTTAAAATACTGGTCGTCGCGAGAATATACGTAGGCGCATCCGCCATTCTCCACGACGCTGTAGATCGGGCCTGCTAGCCGGTCTTGCAGATCCTCCAAGTCAACCCATTTGGCTCGACCTCGCTTCGTTCGCCAATCATGGGTGGTGAACGGATAGTGGAACGCCGCTTCAAACTGCTCGTTCAGGTTGGGATGAAGACCTTTGCCCATGTCGAGGCGTTAGCCGTCAGGAGATCAGGCAACAAGTTGCGTCTGATCGTGTAGGCATCCCCGCCGGCGGACATTCAATTCCATCCGTTAAAAGCCACTTCGCCGATGCGCTTGGGCTTCCAGTAGGCAAGTTCGCTCCGTTCAGAATGGGTGAGATCTGTCAGCAGCTTGAACCGCCCCGGGATTGTCGGAGGCCCTAACTCCTGAGAGTGAGGGTCTACGATGAGCAAGACGACGAACAAGTTTGCGCCTGAGGTTCGCACCCTGGCAACAATGGTTATGCGGTCATCTAAAAGGACGGGCCGTCTTCGAATTTCGAGGTCGCAGGTTATCATCCGGTTGCCGCCGGCATTTGCACAGCTGCTGCCAAACCGGGGGTATGACCCTTGTTCTCCGGTTGACTTGACTCAGGCCGGCGAGCCAACCGCCTCGCGCATCAGTGCGGCGGCGCCCGACAGCAGGAATCCGTGATCGGACCCCAGCAGGAACAGGCTTGCACCGTGGGCTGCCCATGTCTCCGCATCGGCGGCGCGGGCGAGGAACATGCCGGTCGTGCGGCCATGCTCGCGCCCGGCGCGGCAGACGCGTTCGACCGCCGCGAGCACGCGCGGATCGTCCTGGCTGTCGGCACCGAGTGCGACCGTCAGGTCGACGCGGCCGATGAACAGGGCGTCCACGCCCTCGACCGCCGCGATCTCGTCGATCGCCTCGACCGCCTCGGGATCCTCGATCTGGAGGATGACGATCGTGTTCGCGCTGCGCGCGCGATGATCGGCCATCGCGCGGGTGGTGTAGCCGGCGGCGCGCGACGAACCGGCATAGCCGCGTCCGCCATGGCCGTAATGGCTCGCGCGCACCGCCGTGCGCGCGTCCTCGGCTGAACGGATATGGGGAATGACGACGCCGTCGGCGCCGCAATCGAGTGCGTTCAAGATGTGCTCGGGCGCGGCGCTGGGCGTGCGCACCAGCACCGGCTTGCCCGCCGCGCGGGCGGTGAACAGGCAGGCGTCGAGCGTCAGCCGGTCGAATGGCGCATGTTCGGCATCGAGGCACAGGCAATCGAGCCCGGTCATCGCCAGCACCTCGACGACGATCTGCGAGGGCGTCTTCACCCAGGTGCCGACGATCCGCTCGCCCCGCGCCAGCCGTGCCTTCAGGTCATGCATCGCGGTTGTTCCCCAGCCTGTGCGTGTCGAGCCAGTCGCGGATCAGCCCGGCCATGATGTCACTGCGCTCGATCAGCGCCATATGGCCGGCATCGGCGATGATATGGAGTTCGGCGTTCGGAATGGCGGCGGCGGTCTGGCGGTGCCAGTCGGGCGGGCAAAGGCGATCCTCCTCCGCGCCGATCACCAAAGCGGGGCAGGCGATGGCGGCAAGGCCGGGGCGTCCGTCCGGGCGCAGCCGCAGCGCCTCGCTCTGGCGGACGAACGCGTCCGCCCCGACGACTTCGGCCATCTCGACGCAGAGATCGCCGAGCGCGTCGGCATTGGCGGTGCCCCTGGCGAAATAATGCGGCACCAGCCCATCGCGCGCGATGCGGGTGAGGGCGCCGTCGCGCACCGCCTGTTGCTGTTCGCGCCGCATCGCCGACCGCTCGGGCAGGTCGGGCCCGGCATTGATGCCGACCAGGCAGAGCCCGTCGATCCGGTCCGCCGCCGCGCGGTGAAGCGCCAGCGCGGCGATCGCGCCCATCGAAAAGCCGATCGGCACCAGCCGGCCGGGATGGTCGGCCAGCACGCGCGCCGCCATCGCGTCGATGCTGTCGTCGCGGTCGAGCCGGGCGTGCGCGATGGCGTGGCCGTCGGCCGCCAGCATGCTAGCCACGGGCGCCCAGGCGCGCGCATCGCACATATGGCCTGGCAGGAAGAGCAGGGTCGCGTCGGTCATCGATAATCCTGTGCCGCCGGAATCCGGGCCGAGGCGCCGAGGATCAGTTCGCCCGAGAAGACGCGGCGTTCGGCGATCAGATCGGGATTGTCGATCCGTTCGGCGAGCATCGCGATCGCCGCGCGCGTCATGCGCCGCACGGGCTGGCGGATGGTGGTCAGCCGATAGCTTGCCCAGCGCGCGGGAGCGACGCCGTCGAAGCCGACGATCGAGATCTGTTCGGGAACGCGCAGGTCATGCGCGCGGGCGGCGTCCATCGCGCCGATCGCCATCACGTCATTGGCGCAGATCACCGCATCGGGCGCGGGGCCCTGGCGCAGCAGCTCGCGCATACAGGCTTCGCCGCTTTCATAGCTGTAGCGGCCGCGCGCCAGCGGGACGTCCGGATGGCCGGCGCGTTCGAGCAAGGCGCGCGCGGCGGCTACGCGTTCCTCGCCCACCGTCGAATCCTCCGGCCCCGCGACGATCGCGAAGCGGGCATGGCCGACATCGAGCAGCCGCGTGACCAGCTCGCGTTCTCCGCCCGCTGAATCGCAGCTCACACTGGCGCAGGGCACCGTCTCCGCAGCGCGGTTGTAAAGCACCAGCGGCACGCCGCGTTCGCCGAACTGGCGGATCTGTGCGTCGGTCAGCCGCGCGGCGGAGATCACGCCGTCGACGCGGTAGCGCCAGATCTGGTCGAGCACCCTGTCCACCTCGCTCTCGTTCGCCAGCGAGAAGAGCAGCACGCGCATGTCGCGGGCGGAGAGTTCCTGCGACAGTTCGGCCAGCACTTCGGGATAATAGAGATTGGTGAGGTTGGAGATCAGGATCGCGACGATGCCCGATCGCTTCGTGATCAGGCCGCGTGCGATCGCGTCGGGCTGATAGCCGAGCCGCGTCGCCGCAGCCATCACGCGGTCGCGCGTTTCGGGCGCGATGCTGGCGCCGGGCTTGAAGCTGCGCGACACCGCCGATTGCGAGACGCCGGCGAGCCTGGCGACGTCATACGACGTCGCGCGCCTCTTCCTGTTCTGGATTGGCCCGTTGCCCATCATCGCTGCATAGCAGTTGTGACTACGTATGCAATATCCGGTGGAGGGCGATGCAATCGCCCTGTCGCGTCAGTTCGCCGTGCGATTGTCGAAGGCGGCGCGATGTCCGTCGATCTCGGCAAGATGCGTCTGCATCCATCGGCCCAGTCGTGCTGCTTCTTCGGCAAGCGAAAGGCCGAGCGGCGTCAGCGCATATTCGACCTGCGGGGGAACCGACGGATGCACCGTGCGGCTGACCATGCCGTCGCGTTCGAGTGCCCGCAGCGTTCGCGTGAGCATCTGCTGCGAAATGCCCGTGATGGCGCGGCGGATCGCATTGAAGCGCAGCGGACCTCCGTTCAGCGTCACCACCACCGGCAGCGTCCAGCGGTCTCCGATCCGGCCAAGCAACTCGCTCACGCGCATGCAATTGCGACTGCCATGGTCGATCTTGGTCATCTGCATATGACTAGGCCCTATAAATATGCGTTCTTGGCGGGGGTATGCGCCGCCCATAGCTAGTTGGGGTCTTCATCTCGTTTGGAAAGCACCCCATGAAACTTCTTCACATCGATTCCTCAGTTCAGGGCGACGCTTCGGTCAGCCGCACGGTCTCGGCGGCGGTGGTGGCCCGGCTGCGCACCGCTGATCCGGCGATCGAGTTGCGGTATCGCGATCTCTCGGCCGATCCGTTGCCGCACCTCACGCTCGATCGCCTCGCCGGCGTCGAGTCCGATGCGGCGATCGAGGAATTCCTGGCTGCCGATATCGTCGTGATCGGTGTTCCGATGTATAATTTCGGCATTCCGACGCAGCTCAAAAGCTGGTTCGACCATATCCTCGTGGCCGGGCGGACGTTCCGCTATGGCGCGGACGGCGGCGTCGGCCTGGCGGCCGGCAAGCGCGTGATCGTCGCGCTGTCGCGCGGCGGGATCTATTCGGGCGATGGCGTTGCGAGCGAACATGCCGAACGCCATGTTCGCGCGATGCTGGGCTTTGCCGGCATCGCGGATCCCGAATTCGTGGTGGCGGAGGGCGTGGCGCTGGGGACGGAATTGCGCGAGGCCGCGATGGCCGCCGCGCTCGCGCAAGCCGCCGCGCTCGACAATGCGGCGATCGCGATGGCGTGACGGGCTGGCGGATCGAGGCGCATGGTCGGCCTGATCGTCGGTTGAAGCCGAGAATCCGTTTGAGGCAGTGCGGAAGAGCGCATTGCCGCACTATTTCAGACGGAAATCATCTTCGATCTCTCCGAAATGCTTCGAAGTGTCGATCGGCCGACTGGTGGAGATCCGCCTGGTTCTTGTTGTCCCGCCGCGATCGACTTCATGGCATTTCGAGGCCGAGTCGAATAATCCGGATATTTATTGCATATGTTATTGCGACTGAATGTGAAAAGATCTTTTAACTTCAATCGGTGGATTCGGAAAATGGTCGCCAAGAACACCGTGGCTCGAAATTGGTTCCATATACCCAAAATGGGTGCAATATACCCGAGTTAACACTGAATTAACTATAATAAGCAATATATCGTTTGCTAGACAAGTTCTCCCCTTGCAGCTCGTTTCAAGTAAGGGGTGTGTTATGGCTAAGCGTATCGAGGTAAAGAGCCGCGCTACTGGTGCTTCCGAAAGCCATGTTGTCCAGCAGAAGAATGCGGTTCTTAAAGCAAAAGGCCCTGTCTCTGTAAAAGTCGAAGCGTCGAAGGGTGACGTCGCTGCGATGGAACGCGAAGGAGACGATCTGATCCTGCGTTTCGATGACGGAACAGTTGTGCGATTGGAAGGTTATTTCGATTGTACAGGCCAGGATAATTCCAACCTCGAATTCGCGGATCCAAGCGGCAATGCTGCCTGGACCGTATCGCTTGAAGGCATGACCTGTCAGGCCGGGGCTGCTGGTGCGGCCTCCGGACCGACTTCAGGGCCGATCGCCTATTCTTTCGAGCCTGTCGGCGAACGTGGCGGCATGGGAGTCGCGCCTTTGCTCGGCCTTGGCGCGCTTGTGCTCGGCGGCGCGGCGGCTGCCGCGGGCGGCGGCGGTGGTGGTGGCGGCGGCAATAATCCCCCGACCGAGCCGGTCGACCGGACGCCGCCCGCCGCGCCGACCATCTCGCCGACCAATGGGAAGCTGATCAAGGGTACGGCGGAGGCCAATGCCAAGATCAACCTGGATCTCGACGGCAATGGCAGCACCGATGCGACGGTGCAGGTCGACGCGTCGGGCAACTGGACCTATACGCCGGCGACGCCCATCGCCAACGGCACCAAGGTGACCGCGACGGCGACCGATGCGGCGGGCAATACCTCCGGCCCGACCAGCGTGACCGTCGACGCGGCGGCGCCGCCCGTGCCCGCGATCGGATCCGTCACCGACGATGTCGCACCGGTCACCGGCGCGGTCGCCAATGGGGGCGCGACCAACGACACGCGTCCCACCTTGTCCGGCACCGGCTCAGAGGCGGGCGCGACGATCACGATCTATGACAATGGCACCCAGATCGGCACGACCACCGCCGATGCCAACGGGGCCTGGAGCTTCACGCCGGCGACAGCGCTGGGGCAGGGCGCTCACAGCTTCACGGCGACCGCGACCGATGCGCTCGGCAATGTCAGTGCGCCTTCGCCCGCTTATGCGGTGACCGTCGATACCGCGACGCCGGCGGTGCCCGCCATCGGCGCGGTGACCGACGATGTCGGCGCGGTGATGGGTGCCGTCGCCAATGGCGGCAGCACCGACGACACGCGCCCCACGATATCCGGCAGTGGAGTGGAAGCGGGAGCAACCATTTCCGTGTTCGATAACGGCACGCTGCTCGGCACGGCCACGGCCGGCGCCAATGGCGACTGGAGCTTCACGCCGGCAACCGCGCTGGGCCAGGGCGGACACAGCTTCACCGCCACCGCCACCGACGGTGCCGGCAATGCCAGCGCGCCATCGGCGGCCCATGCCGTCACCATCGATACGGCCGCGCCCACGGCGCCGACGATCGGCGCGGTGACCGACGATGTGGCGCCGGTCACCGGCCCGGTCGCCAATGGCGGATCCACCAACGATACGCGGCCGGCGATCTCGGGCACGGGCGCCGAGGCGAACGCGACAATCTCGGTCTATGACAATGGCACGTTGCTCGGCACCACCAGCGCCGACGCCAATGGCGCCTGGAGCTTCACGCCGGCGACGGCGCTGGGCCAGGGCGCCCACAGCTTCACGGTGACCGCCACCGACGGCGCGGGCAATGCCAGCGCGCCATCGGCCGCCCATATGGTCACGATCGATACCGCGCCGCCCACGACACCGGTGATCAATCCCACCGATGGCGGGGCGGTGACCGGCACCGCCGAACCCGGCGCGACCATCAATCTGGACACCGACGGCAATGGCACACCCGATGTGACCGTGCCCGTCGACGAGTCCGGCAACTGGAGCTACACGCCCCCCACGCCGATCCCGGACGGCACGACGATCACCGCGACCGCGACGGATCCGGCAGGCAACAGTTCCGGCCCCGCGACCGTGACGGTCGATGACGATGCGGCGCCCGCCGCGCCGGTGATCGCCGCGGTCACCGACGATATCGGTGCGGTGACGGGCGTGGTCGCCAATGGCGGCGCCACCGACGACAGCCGGCCCGCGATTTCGGGCACCGGTGCGCAGGGCGGTGCGACCGTTTCGGTTTATGACAATGGCACCTTGCTGGGCACGACGACCGCCGATGGCGCGGGCGCCTGGAGCTTCACGCCGGCGACGGCGCTGGGCCAGGGCGGGCACAGCTTCACCGCGACCGCCACCGTGGACGGCGATGTCAGCGCGCCTTCATCGGCCTATGCGGTCACCGTCGATACCGCGGCGCCGGGGCTGCTGACGATCGGCGCCGTGACCGACGATGTCGGCGCGGTGACCGGCGTCGTGGCCAATGGCGGCGTGACCGACGATACCCGCCCGGCGATCTCGGGCAGCGGTGCTGAGGCGAATGCGACCATTTCGGTCTATGACAATGGCGCCTTGCTGGGCACGGCGACTGCCGATGCGGCCGGTGCGTGGAGCTTCACGCCGGCAACCGCGCTGGGCCAGGGCGCGCACAGTTTCACCGCGATCGCGACCGACGCGGCGGGCAACAGCAGCGCGCCATCGGCGGCCTATGCGGTCACCATCGACACGGCCGCGCCCGGCGTTCCGGTGATCGGATCGGTGACCGACGATGTCGGCGCGGTGACGGGCGTCGTCGCCAATGGCGGCACCACCGACGATAACCGTCCGGCGATCGCGGGCACGGGCGCGGAGGCCAATGCCACCATCTCGGTCTATGACAACGGCACGCTGCTGGGCACGACGACGGCGAACGGAGCGGGGGCCTGGAGCTTCACGCCCGCGTCCGCGCTGGGCCAGGGCGTCCACAGCTTCACCGTCACCGCCACCGATGCGGCCGGCAATGTCAGCGGACCGTCCGCCGCCTATGCGGTGACCGTCGATACTGCCGCGCCGGGCGTTCTGACGATCGCATCGGTGACCGACGATGTCGGCGCGGTGACAGGCGTCGTCGCCAATGGCGGCGTGACCGACGACACCCGCCCGGCGATCGCCGGCACGGGTGCGGAGGCCGGCTCCACCATCTCCGTCTACGACAATGGCACATTGCTGGGGACGACGACCGCCGATGGTTCGGGCGGGTGGAGCTTCACGCCGACGACGGCGCTGGGCCAGGGCGCCCATAGCTTCACGGCGACGGAAACCGACACGTCCGGGAATATCAGCGCGCCGTCCGCCGCCTATGCGGTGACGATCGACACGGCCGCACCGGGCGCTCCGGTGATCGGATCGGTGACCGACGATGTCGGTGCGATCACCGGCGTCGTCGCCAATGGCGGCGTGACCGACGATACGCGTCCGGCGATCGCCGGCAGCGGCGTGGAAGCCAATGCGACCATCTCGGTCTACGACAATGGCGTGCTCATCGGCACGACCACGGCCAATGGTTCGGGCGCGTGGAGCTTCACGCCGGCGACGGCGCTTGGACAGGGCGCACACAGCTTCACCGTCACCGCCACCGACAGCGCCGGCAATGCCAGCGCACCATCGGCCGCCTATGCCGTCACCATCGACACGGCGGCGCCCGGCGTTCTGACGATCGGATCGGTGACCGACGATGTCGGCGCGATCACGGGCGTGGTCGCCAATGGCGGCACCACCGACGACACGCGTCCGGCGATCGCCGGGGCGGGTGCGGAGGCAAACGCGACGATCTCCATCTACGACAACGGCACATTGCTGGGCACGACCACGGCCAATGGTTCGGGCGCGTGGAGCTTCACGCCGGCGACGGCGCTGGGCCAGGGCGCCCATAGCTTCACGGCGACCGCGACCGATGCGGCCGGCAATGTGAGCGCCCCCTCTGCCGCCTATGCGGTCACCGTCGATACGGCGGTGCCCGGTGCGCTGGTGATCGGATCGGTGACCGACGATGTCGGCCCCGTTACCGGCATCGTCGCCAATGGCGGCGCCACCGACGACACCCGCCCGACGATCGCCGGCACGGGTGCGGAAGCAGGCTCGACCATCTCCGTCTATGACAATGGCGTATTGCTGGGAACGGCGACCGCCAACGGTTCGGGCGCGTGGAGCTTCACCCCGGCGACGGCGCTGGGCCAGGGCGGTCACAGCTTCACCGTGACCGAAACCGACACGATCGGCAATATCAGCCCTCCCTCCGCCGCCTATGCGATCACGATCGATACGACAGCGCCCGCGCTTCTGACGATCGGCGCCGTTACCGACGATGTCGGTGCGGTGACGGGCGTGGTCGCCAATGGCGGCACGACCGACGACACGCTCCCGGCGATCTCGGGCACGGGCGCGGAGGCCAATGCGACCATCTCGGTCTATGACAATGGCACGCTGCTGGGCACGACGACGGCGAACGGTTCGGGCGTATGGAGCTTCACGCCCGCTTCAGCTCTCGGCCAGGGCGGTCACAGCTTCACCGTGACCGCGACGGACGCCGCGGGCAATGTCAGCGGGCCCTCCGCCGCCTATGCGGTGACCATCGATATCGCCGCGCCGACCGTGCCGGTGATCGGCGCGGTGACCGACGATGTCGGCGCGGTGACCGGCATCGTCGCCAATGGCGGGGCGACAGACGACACGCGTCCGGCGATTTCCGGTACGGGCGCCGAGACGAATGCGACGATCTCCGTCTACGACAATGGCACGCTGCTGGGCACCACCAGCGCCGACGGTTCGGGAAGCTGGTCGTTCACGCCGGCATCCGCGCTGGGCCAGGGTGGGCACAGCTTCACGGTGACCGCGACCGATCCGGCCGGCAATGTCAGCGGACCGTCCGCCGCCTATCTGGTCACGATCGATACGGCGGCGCCGGGCGTTCCGGCGATCGGTGCGGTGACCGACGATGTCGGCGCCATCACGGGTACCGTCGCCAATGGCGGCACCACCGATGATGCGCGGCCGACGGTCACCGGCACCGGCGCGGAAGCCAATGCGACGATCTCGGTCTATGACAATGGCACGCTGATCGGCACGACGACCGCGAACGGCGCGGGGGCATGGAGCTTCACCCCGGCGACGGCGCTGGGCCAGGGGGCTCACAGCTTCACCGCGACCGCGACCGATGCGGCCGGCAATGTGAGTGGCCCGTCCGCCGCCTATGCGGTGACCATCGACACGACTGCGCCCGGCGTTCCGGTGATCGGCTCGATCACCGATGATGTGGGCACGGTAACCGGCACCGTGGCCAATGGCGGGTTCACCGACGATACGCGTCCGGCGATCGCGGGCACCGGTGTCGAGGCCAATGCCACCGTCTCCATCTATGACAATGGCACGTTGATCGGCACGACGACCGCGAACGGCGCGGGCGGCTGGAGCTTCACGCCGGCGACGGCGCTGGGCCAGGGCGTCCACAGCTTCACTGTCACCGCGACCGACGCCGTGGGCAATGTGAGTGCGCCTTCCGCTGCCTATGCGGTGACGGTCGACACGGTGGCTCCGGCCGCGCCCGTGATCAATCCCACCAATGGCGGCGCCGTCACCGGCACCGCCGAACCCGGAACCACGCTGAATCTGGATGTCGACGGCAATGGCAGCTTCGACGTGACCGTGCCGGTCGATGCGTCGGGCAACTGGACCTATACGCCGCCCGCGACGATCCCGGACGGCACGACGGTGACCGCGACCGCGACCGACGCGGCGGGCAACACCTCGGGTCCGGCGAGCACGATCGTCGATGACGGAGCACCGCCGGCAGCGCCGGTGATCACATCGGTCACCGATGATGTCGCGCCGGTCGTCGGAGCGATCGCCAATGGCGGTTCGACCAACGATACGATCCCGGTGATCGTCGGGGCGGGCGCGGTCGCCGGTGCCACGATATCGGTCTATGACAACGGGGTGCTGCTCGGCACGACCACGGCCAATGCGGGTGGGGCATGGAGCTTCACGCCATCGTCCGCGCTGGGCCAGGGCGGACACAGCTTCACGGCGACAGCCACGGTCGGCGGTGCCGCCAGCGCGCCATCGGCGGCCTATGCGGTCACCATCGACACGGCCGCGCCCGGCGTTCCGGTGATCGGATCGGTGACCGACGATGTCGGCGCGGTGACGGGCGTGGTCGCCAATGGCGGCACCACCGACGATAACCGTCCGGCGATCGCGGGCACGGGCGCGGAGGCCAATGCCACCATCTCGATCTACGACAACGGCACGCTGCTGGGCACGACGACGGCGAACGGAGCGGGGGCATGGAGCTTCACGCCCGCGTCCGCGCTGGGCCAGGGCGTCCACAGCTTCACCGTCACCGCCACCGATGCGGCCGGCAATGTCAGCGGACCGTCCGCCGCCTATGCGGTGACCGTCGATACTGCCGCGCCGGGCGTTCCGGCGATCGGATCGGTGACCGACGATGTCGGCGCGGTGACCGGCGTCGTCGCCAATGGCGGCGTGACCGACGACACGCGCCCGGCAATCGCCGGCAGCGGCGCTGAGGCCAATGCGACCATCTCCATCTATGACAATGGGGTATTGCTCGGCACGACCACGGCCAATGGCGCGGGCGTGTGGAGCTTCACGCCGGCGACGGCGCTGGGCCAGGGCGGTCACAGCTTCACCGTCACCGCGACCGATGGCGCGGGCAATGTCAGCGGACCGTCCGCCGCCTATGCGGTGACGATCGACACGGCCGCGCCGGGCGTTCCGGTGATCGGATCGGTGACCGACGATGTCGGCGCGATCACCGGCGTCGTCGCCAATGGCGGCGTGACCGACGATACGCGTCCGGCGATCGCCGGCAGCGGCGTGGAAGCCAATGCGACCATCTCGGTCTATGACAATGGCGTGCTGATCGGCACGACCACGGCCAATGGTTCGGGCGCGTGGAGTTTCACGCCGGCGACGGCGCTTGGACAGGGCGCGCACAGCTTCACCGTCACCGCCACCGACAGCGCCGGCAATGCCAGCGCACCATCGGCCGCCTATGCCGTCACCATCGACACGGCGGCGCCCGCGCTGCCGATCATCGATTCCGTCGTCGACGATATCGGCACCGTCACCGGCATCGTCGCGAAGGGAGGCGTCACCGACGATACCAGGCCCGCGATCACGGGCATGGGGGTTGAACCGGGCGCCATCATCTCGGTCTATGACAACGGCACCTTGCTCGGCACGACGACGGCGAACGGCGCTGGCGCATGGAGCTTCACGCCGGCAACGGCGCTGGGCCAGGGTGCACACAGCTTCACCGTGACCGCCACCGATGGTGCCGGCAATGTGAGTGGCGTTTCCGCGCCCTATGCGCTCACCATCGACACGGCGGCACCAACGGCCCTGACGATCGCGTCCGTCACCGACGATGTCGGCGCGATCACCGGTGTCGTCGCCAATGGCGGCACGACCGACGATACGCGTCCGGCGATCGCGGGCACGGGTGCGGAGGCCAATGCCACCATCTCGATCTACGACAACGGCACGCTGCTGGGCACGACCACCGCGAATGGCGCCGGCGCCTGGAGCTTCACGCCGGTTACGGCGCTGGGCCAGGGCGGACACAGCTTCACCGTGACCGCGACGGATGCGGCGGGCAATGTGAGCGCCCCCTCCGCCGCCTATGCAGTGACGATCGACACCGCTGTTCCGACCGTGCCGGCGATCGGATCGGTGACCGACGATGTCGGTGCGATCACGGGCGTTGTCGCCAATGGTGGCACGACCGACGATACGTTGCCGGCGATCGCGGGTACCGGTGCAGAACCCAATGCGACCATCTCGGTCTATGACAATGGCACGCTGCTGGGCACCGCCACGGCCAATGGATCGGGGGCGTGGAGCTTCACGCCGGCCTCCGCTCTCGGCCAGGGCGGACACAGCTTCACGGTGACCGCCACGGACGCCGCGGGCAATGTCAGCGCGCCCTCCGCAGCTTATGCCATCACCATCGACACGGCCGCGCCGGGCGTGCCGGTGATCGCATCGGTGACCGATGATGTCGGACTGATAACCGGGGTGGTCGCCAATGGCGGCGTGACAGACGATACGCTGCCGGTGATCGCGGGCACGGGCGCCGAAGCCAATGCGACGATCTCGGTCTACGACAATGGCACGTTGCTGGGCACCACCACGGCCAATGGATCGGGAGCGTGGAGCTTCACGCCCGCTTCCGCGCTCGGCCAGGGCGGTCACAGCTTCACGGTGACCGCCACCGACAGCGCCGGCAATGCCAGCGCGCCGTCGGCCGCCTATGCGATCACGATCGACACGGCCGCGCCCACGGTGCTGACGATCGCGACCGTGACCGACGATATCGGCGCGATCACCGGCGTCGTCGCCGATGGCGGGGTCACCGACGATACGCGCCCGGCGATCGCCGGTACGGGCGCCGAGGCGAATGCGACGATCTCGATCTACGACAATGGCGTGCTGCTGGGCACCACGACCGCGAATGGCGCGGGGGGCTGGAGTTTCACCCCGGCTTCCGCACTGGGCCAGGGTGGGCACAGCTTCACCGCGACCGCGACCGACGCGGCGGGCAATGTCAGCGCGCCATCGGCCGCCTATGCGATCACGATCGATACGGCCGCGCCCGCATTCCCGACGATCGGCTCGGTCACCGACGATGTCGGCTCGGTCACCGGGCTGGTGGCCAATGGCGGGGTGACCGACGATACCCGGCCTTTGATCGCCGGCACGGGTGCGGAGGCCAATGCGACCATCACCGTTTATGACAATGGGGTGGCGCTGGGCACCACGACCGCGAACGGCGCCGGTGCCTGGAGCTTCACGCCGGCCACCGCGCTGGCGACCGGCGGGCACAGCTTCCGCGTCACCGCGACCGACGCTGCGGGCAATGTCAGTCCGCAATCGACGGCCTATACGATCACCATCGATACGGCTGCGCCGGGTGTTCCAAGCATCGGTTCGGTGACCGACGATGTCGGGCTGATCACCGGCACGATCGCCAATGGCGGCCTGACCGACGACACGCGTCCGGCGATCGCCGGTACGGGCGCCGAGGCGAATGCGACGATCTCGGTCTATGACAATGGCACGTTGCTCGGTACGACCACGGCGAACGGATCGGGGGCGTGGAGCTTCACGCCGGCCACGGCGCTCGGCAACGGTGCGCACAGCTTCACCGTCACCGCGACGGATGCGGCCGGCAATGTCAGCGGGCCTTCGGCGGCTTATGCGATCACCATCGATGCGACCGCGCCGGCCGCACCGGTGATCACGTCGGTCACCGATGATATCGGCGCCGTCACCGGCCTTGTCGCCAATGGCGGGTTCACCGACGATACCCGCCCGGCGATCGCGGGCACCGGCGCGGAAGCCAATTCGGTCGTTTCCGTCTACGACAACGGCACGCTGCTCGGCACCACCACGGCGAACGGCGCCGGCGGCTGGAGCTTCACGCCGGCAACGGCGCTGGGCCAGGGCGCCCACAGCTTCACCGCGACGTCGCGGGATGCCGCGGGCAATGTGAGTGCGCCGTCCGCCGGCTATGCGGTGACGATCGACACCGCCGCGCCGACGCAGACGATCGCGATCACCGCGCTGGCGGACGATACCGGCACGATCGGCGACTGGAGCACGGAGGATCGGTCTCCCACGATCTTCGGCACGCTCAGCCAGCCGCTGGCCGCGAGCGAACGCGTCGAAATCAGGATCGACGGCGGCGCCTGGGTGGAGGCGACGGACAATGGCACCACCTGGTTCTATGGCTATGGCACGCTGTCCGTGGGCAATCACACCATCGATGCCCGCGTGGTCGATGCGGCGGGCAATGTCGGCACCAGCGACAACCAGCCGATCGTCATCACCAACACCAACCAGGCGCCGATCGTCCAGGCGAACGAAACCGCGCTGCTTGGGCTGATCAGCGCCGAAACCCTGGGGCTGATCGACATCAACCAGCAATCACTGGTGGCGTTCGATCCCGACAACAACATCAAATCAGTCCAGATCCGTTACAATCCGCTGATCAATCTCAATCTGGAAGCCTATGAACTGACGGCATCCGAATTGCTGGCGACGGAGCTTGGATTGAAGTTCACCGTCAAGAACGAGGATGGCATCCTGGGCATTATCGGCCCACTCTCGCAGCTCACCATCACGGCCATCGACGGTGGTACGATCGACAATCGCGCGATCAACGAACTGCTGGCGACGGTGCATTTCGAACAGGATCTGACGCTGCTCGGATTGCAGGTGCTGAACGAGACGAAGATCACCGCCAGCGACGGCACGAAAAGCGACAGCGATTTCTCCGGAACGCTGCTCGACCTGAGCCTGCTCAACGCCAACGGCAATTCGAACATCCAGCTTGGAACGACGGGCGGCGAGACGCTGACCGGTGGCGACGCCAACGAACGCCTCTACGGCTTCGCCGGCGACGATACGCTGCTGGGCGGCAAGGGCAACGACCTGCTGCGCGGCGGGGATGGCGTGGACAGCCTGAACGGCGGCGAGGGCAATGACGTGCTCGTCTACGACGCGCTCGACGTGAAGATCGACGGCGGCACCGGCTTCGACACGTTGCTGATCGACAAGGGCACCGGCACCGTGCTGACGCTCAACGGCGGGGCGACCAACATCGCCAATATCGAGCGCATCGATCTGGGCGTCGGCGATCCCGGACGCGGCATCACACTGACCGAGGCGGGGGTGATCCAGGTCACCGACAGCGATCGGGACCTCTATGTGACCGGCGACATGGGCGATACGGTGACGATGACCGGCGCTATCTACGAAGGCCAGATCCTCGTGAACAACCATGCCTATAATCAATATGGGCTGGGGACGACGACGATCTTCGTCGAAGCTTCGGTGGCCGTGATCGCCTGATCGGGGGCGCGACCGGCCATCCCCCGACCGAAGGCCCGCCTCCACCCTGGGCGGGCCTTCGGCTAGTGGGGAAGCCGGCAGCGGCGGAATTGACGATTGCCGGCCGGCATCGTCTGTGCGATAAGATCGGCGTGGCGAGGAGTTCGCCACGGACATGATTTCGAGGGAGCCTCGAATGCACGGACAGGACTTCGGCGTCTTCATCGGACGCTTTCAGCCTTTGCACATCGGCCACGAGCATGTGGTCCGCGAAGCGCTTTCCAGGACAGATCATCTCATCGTCCTGATCGGATCGGCCAATGTGGCGCGCGATCCGCGCAATCCCTTCACCTATGAGGAACGGCTGGCGATGTTCCGCAAGGCCTTCGCCTATGAGATGGCGAACGGCCGGCTGATCGTCGCCCCGCTCGACGACCATCTCTATTCCGATACGGCGTGGTGTGGAGAGGTGCAGCAGCGCGTGAAACGGATCGTGCTGGAGGCGGGCAATCGCGGTGGCTTCGCCGTCAATGGCCTGGCCGATTTCAACATCAGCCTGACCGGTTACGGCAAGGATGCCTCCAGCTATTATCTCAAGATGTTCCCCGAATGGGCGAACATCCAGATCGACAGCCAATATGGCACCTTCAGTTCCACCGATATCCGCAAGCAATATTTCCAGCGGATCCCGGCGGTTCCCGCGTCGATCCTGTCCCCCGGCATCGCCGAATGGCTGGAGCAGTTCAAGCTGGGCGAGACGTTCCGTACCCTGCTCGCCGAGCGCGAATATCTCGACGATTATCCGAAACAATGGGGCAGGGGCCCGTTCGTCACCGCCGATGCCGTCGTCGTCCAGTCCGGCCATATCCTGCTGGTCGAGCGCGGCCGGCTGCCGGGCAAGGGGCTGCTGGCGCTGCCGGGCGGCTTCGTCGACCCCGCCGAGCGCGTGCGCGATGCCGCAATCCGCGAGCTGCGTGAGGAAACCGGCATCTCCGACGGCAAGGGGCAGATCCCGCCGGCGATGCTCGCATCCTTCATCGATGACGGCCGCACGCGGATATTCGATGCGCCGACGCGTTCGCTGCGTGGGCGGATCATCACCCATGCCTATCTCTTCCGCCTGCCCGAACGGCGCAAGCTGTTCGCGGTGAAGGGCGGCGACGATGCCGCGCACGCGCGCTGGTACCGGATCGGCGATCTTTCCGCCGAGCAGTTTTTCGAGGATCACTGGTCGATCATCAACCTGATGGCCGACCTTTGAAATCCATGCGCCGGGGAGGCCGGCGCATGGCAGACATGTGAGGAGTTCACATCATGACCAATCTGATCCTGGCGACCGACAGCTACAAGCAGAGCCACTTCCTGCAATATCCGCCCGAGGCGCGGACGATCTCCGCCTATGTCGAGGCGCGGCCCAATCCGTTCAGCGAGGACCTGATCTTCTTCGGGCTCCAGGCCTTTCTGATCGATCATCTCTCCACGCCGATCAGCGCGGCGGATATCGACGAGGCCGATGCCGTCTGCGCGGCGCATGGCGTGCCGTTCAACCGGCCCGGCTGGGAAGCGGTGCTGGCCGATCATGGCGGGCTGCTGCCGCTGGAGATCAGCGCGCTGCCCGAAGGGACGATCGTGCCGACCGGCGTGCCGCTGATCCAGGTCGAGAATATCGATCCGCGCATGCCCTGGCTGACGACCTTCATCGAAACCGCGCTGCTGCGCGCGATCTGGTATCCGACGACGGTCGCCACCTTGAGCGGCAAGGCCAAGCGCATCATCCATGCCGGGCTGGTCGGGAGCTCCGACGATCCGATGGGGCAATTGCCCTTCAAGCTGCACGATTTCGGCGCGCGCGGCGTTTCCTCCGGCGAAAGCGCGGCGCTGGGCGGTCTGGCGCACCTCGTCAATTTCCAGGGCACCGACACGATGGAGGCGCTGATCGCCGCGCGCCGCTTCTACGGCGAAGAGATGGCGGGTTTCTCCATTCCCGCCGCCGAACACAGCACGATGACGAGCTGGGGCGAGGATCGCGAGGAAGCGGCCTATGCCAATATGCTCGACCGGTTCAAAAGCGAGGGGCGGACCGTCGCGGTCGTTTCCGACAGCTATGACCTGGACAATGCGATCGAGAATATCTGGGGCGGCAGCCTGCGCGATCGTGTGCTGGCGGAGGGCGGCACCCTGGTGATCCGGCCCGACAGCGGCGATCCGGTGGGCACGCCCGTCCGCGCGCTCCAGACCTTGTGGGAGAAATTCGGCGGCAGCGTGAACGGCAAGGGCTATCGCCTGCTCGATCCGCATGTGCGGCTGATCCAGGGTGACGGGATGAACCTGCGGAGCATCGCGGAACTGATCGATCGCACGATCGAAGCCGGTTTCGCGATCGACAATCTCGCCTTCGGCATGGGGGGCGGGCTGCTCCAGCAGCTCAACCGCGACACGCTGCGCTTCGCGATGAAGGCCAATGCGATGCGCGACGATGCCGGGACCTGGCACGACGTCCACAAGGCGCCGCGCAACGATCCAGGCAAGGAGTCCAAGGCCGGTCGCCAGGCAGTGGTGATCGAGGACGGCCGGCTGGTCGGGCGGCGGATCGAGGATGCGGGCGCGAGCCTGCTCGAACCGGTGTGGCGCGGCGGCGAATTGTTGAAGCGTGTCAGCTTCGCCGAAGTGCGGGCGCGGGCGGAGCGGCAGTTGCTGGGGTGAGCTCTATGCTTCTCCCCTCCCGCTTACGGGAGGGGGATTGCATCGAGGTGCATTCAACGTCAGCGTCTACCGTACCAGATCGGCATAGCGCGGATCGATATCGACGGCATGTTCGGCATCGATCCGCGCGCGTCGCGTGTCGCCGCGCTGGCGGTGGAGCTGGCTGCGGACATAATAGTTGCGCGCGGCGCCGGGATCGTGGCGGATGGCCTGATCGAGATCGGCGATCGCGCGGTCGAGCTCGCCCTGCCGCTGATGGGCGAGGCCGCGATTGAGATAGGCGAAGCCGTTGCGCGGCGCGGCCGCGATCGCCTTGTCGAAGGCCGTGACGGCGGCCTCGTCATCGCCTTCCCAGGCGCTGTTCAGCCCGTCGGCGATATGCGCGCCGGCGCGGCCGGCCTTGCCCTTTGCGTCCGGATCGAAGAAGCGCTTGCAGCCGCTCAGGTTGCGTGCCGGATCGTCGACGGTGCAGGCGTTCCAGTCGCCGCGCCGGTCGGAACGGCGTTGGATGCGCGCGCCCGTCACCACGATCCCCGCGTCTTCGGTATCTGCCCGGGCTTCGGCTGCCAGCCTGGGTGCGGCGGCCTTGTCCTGAAATGCCGATGGCGGCGCAGGCGGGGTTTCGCTGCGCCTGCTTGCCGAGACCGTGATATCCTGCACGGCCATGTCCGCCTGTGCGGGGGGGGCAAGCTCGGAGGGGGGCGGTGGCGGTGGAGCCGGCGCTGGGATGCCCGCTTCGGCCAGGGCGATCGCTGGTTGCGGCAACGGGGCGGTTGCGGGCGCCTGGGGCGGCGCTGGATGTCCCGCATCGGGGGCGGCGGTCGATGACGCGGCGCTTTCGGGCTGGGGCGCGGTTTGAGTCTGGCCGGGGCCGGGGCGGGCGGTCCGGTCGGCCGGGGCGCCCGGTGTGTAGGCGATCTGCCGATTTTCGATCGACATCCAGACGGCCGGCACGCCGACCAGCGCGACGAGTGCTGCGCTGACCATCGCGCCGATCTGGGGCCGGCCAAGCTGCCGCCACCAGGGCAGGGATCGGGGCGCTGCATCGCGGGATGGCGATGCGTCTTTCGCATCGGCACCGTCGAAGCGCCGCAGCGCGGCCTCGATCGCGGCCTCGCGCCGCGCGGGGGCGGGCGGGGGCGGATCGGGCAGTGCCGCGGCGATATCCCCGTCGTTCACCATTCACCCTTTCCGGCCGCGCATGGCGCGACCAAGGCCGGACGGACGGCGGCGGAGGGAAGGAACGGCATCGGCGCGCCTTATACCCGAAACGACGGGCCGGTCGAACGCATCCTCGATGCGAGATGCCGTTCCCTCCCCATGCCGGGTCAGCCCGGCATCGATCGCGCCGCTTTCGCCGCGCGGACGAGCTGGATGAATTCGGCGCGATAGCCGAAAGCGTCCTCCCCGCGCGCGCCGGCGACCAGCCGCAATATATCGTCATAAGTCATCGATCCGCTGTGACGGCCGCCGCGCAGCAGTTCGGCAAAGGCCGCGACCGCCGTCGCGAAGCGGGCATCCATCGGCGCCGCATCGAAGCTCGCGCTTTCCGCGCGGCGGTCGATCGGTGTCGAGATCAGCCGGCTCGTGTCCGATTTGGGCAGTTTGTAGCGGATCTTCACGAAGCCGTATTCGCTGGCGATGTCCGGCTGCACGACGCGTCGTTGCGCCGCGTTCGCCGAATAGCGCAGATCTCCGATCGCGCGCGGGCCGCCCACGGGCACGATCTCGTACAGGGCGGTCACGCTCTGGCCCGATCCGACATCGCCGGCATCCACCTTGTCATTGTCGAAATCGTCGCGGTTGAGCAGCCGCGTTTCATAACCCACCAGCCGATATTCGGCGACCGTCGCCGGATTGAACTCGACCTGGATCTTCACGTCCTTCGCGATCGGGAACAGCGTGGAGGTGGCCTCGTCCACCAGCGCTTTCCGCGCTTCGCCGACGGTGTCGATATAGGCAGCGGCGCCATTGCCGTTCTGCGCCAGCGTCTGCATCAGCGCATCATTGTAATTGCCCATGCCGAAGCCGAGCACGGAAAGGAATATGCCCTTGCTGCGCTCGCGCTCGATATAGCCCTTCAATTCGCCCTGATCGGTGATGCCGACGTTGAAATCGCCATCGGTCGCCAGCATGACGCGGTTGACGCCTCGGGGGTCGAAATTGCGCGCGGCCAGCGCATAGGCCTGGCGGATGCCTTCGGCCCCGGCGGTGCTGCCGCCCGCGCCCAGATTGTCGATCACCGCGCGGATCCGTTCGCGCTGGCGAACCGGCGTCGGTTCCAGCGCGGTGCCCGCGGTTCCGGCATAGGTGACGATGGCGACGCTGTCATTCTCGCCGAGCTGGTCGAGCAGCATGCTCAGCGACTGTTTGACCAGCGGCAGCTTGTTCGCCGCATTCATCGATCCCGACGTGTCGATCAGGAAGACCAGATTGGCGCGCGGACGCGTCGCCTGATGGATCGCATAGCCCTTGATGCCGATCCGCACGAGCTTGCGCCCTTGCGTCCAGGGGCTGGGAAACACCGCGACATTGCTGGCGAAGGGCTGATCGGCGCTGCGCGGCGCGGCATAGTCGTAGGGGAAGTAATTGACCATCTCCTCGGTCCTGACGGCCGCCGGTTGCGGCAGGACATTGCGATTGAGCGAGGCGCGGACAAAGGCGTAGGAGGCGGTGTCGACATCGATGGAGAAGGTCGAGACCGGTTCCTCGCGCGCGACCTTGAAGGGGTTTTCCGAGATGGCGGTGAAGCGGTCACGGCCGATTGGCGGCGGCATCGGGAAGTGCCGGTCCGCATAGGCCTGCATCGGCGCGATGGCCGATCCGGTGACGATCACCTCCGATGGCGCGGGCGGCGGCGGCGGCGGGGCGATGCGCCTTGCATCGTCGTGCCGCGACTTGGGCCTGCTTTCCGTCGACCTGTCCAGCCGCTGCGCCGTGACGACGATCGACTCATTCGCGGCGGCCTGATCGGTCAGTTCGGGCCTTTGATTTCCGCCCGACCCCGCACAGGCGGCAAGGGCCGTGCTGGTCAGGCCGGCGGCGATGATGGCGTGCAAACGGGGCATGACATTCTCCCTCAGGACAGCGGCGACAATCGTCCGCATGTCCCTGGGACGCGGCCCGACGGGAAAAGCTTGGGAGCGGTGCGAAATTTTTCTGCGGGGGGTGTTTACGCCGTGGGCGTGCGATCCTCCGCGATCAGCCGGCGGACCTCATGCATCCGCCATGATATCGTCGCTTCGGCGACGCCCAATATTCCGGCCGCCTCGCCATGGGTCAGTTGCTGGCCGACGACGAGGATCGCGGTATCGCGATAGGCGGGCTTCAGCCGCATGATCGCGCTTTTCAGCCAGATCGCGTCGTAGAGATCGCGTCCGTCGGGTGCGCGCGCCAGCCCGGCGAGCACCGCAAGCCGTGCCGTGAAGCCGCCGAAGCTGCGTTTGCGCCGATGCAGATCGCGGCAGGCATTATAGACGATGCCGCACAGCCAGGTGCTGAACTTGGCCTCGCGGCGAAAGCCGGCGATCTTCTCGACCAGCGCGCAGCAGACATCCTGCGCGACATCGTCGGCATCGGCACGCGAACCGGTCAACTGCCAGGCCAGGCCGTGAATGCGATCATAATGACGGCGAAGGAGCGCCGCGAATGCATCGCGGTCTCCGGCGACGGCGGCGGAAAGCAGATCGGCGTCGGGGTCGCTGCCCGGATCGAACATGCGTCAGTGCCGGCGGCGTGGCGGCATTCGATCAGCCGCGGCCGCGCGGCATCGCATCGTCATCGGTCAGCCCGCCGCCCCAGATCCGTACACATTCCCCTTGTGCACCATTCGGCGCAGGGATGCCATTGCCGGAATCTTCGCCGGGCGGGGCGATGCCGATGAGCGGTGAAGCAAGCTTACCGCTCATCGGCGTGAAACATCCGGATTACTTGGCGGCCGGCTTGCGTCCGCGCGGTGCCTTCGCCTTGGCCGGGGCGGGTGCGGCCGCCGCGGGCGCCGCCGTGGCAGCAGCCTTGGGTGTCGCCTTCTGGCCGGGCTTGCGGCCCAGGCCGATCTTCTTGGCCATGGCGCGGCGCGCCTCCGAATAGGTTTCGGCGACCATCGGATAATCGGCCTTCAGGCCGTAACGCTCGCGATATTGTTCGGGGCTGAGGCCATGGGTGGAAAGATGGCGGCGCAGCGTGCGGTAGGGCTTGCCGTCGATCATCGAGATGATGTGATCCTTCGACGCGAGCGACTTGCGCACGGTGACGGCCGCGGTGAATTCGGATGCGGGCGCGGCCTCTGCTGCGGCCGGGGCATCCGCGCCGGTCAGATCATTGACGGCGCCGTGCATGGCCTTGAGGAAAGTCGGCACGTCCTCCGCGCTGGCGCGCGTATTGGGATTGGACAGCCACGCCACCGTCAGGTCTGCGGCGAGTTCGACGGCATTGATGCCGGTATCTTGATTATCGGTCACGTCAGGGACTCCGTGAAATTGCGGAAATCCGCCTGCAACGGCTTGCCGATACTTGCAAGCCAAAATGGACCTAATTGCGACGAATCTCCTCAATAATCGTCATTCAGTCGCTCCAGTATCGGCAATCCTGCATCATTCCGGGTCAGAAGGTGAAAGCATCCATTCCTGTCGGTGTGCGACAATGCCTTAAATGGTTATGGTGATATCGATCGATTTGAGGCGGGAATTCTGGTGAAGAATCGACCAGTTGGAAGGCGATATAGAAATATGATGAGTTGAGGCGGTCAGGTGATTTGACCGGAAGGCAATATAGGGGGCGCGGCTGCTTGTCCTGATGGGTTCGGTGCGAGGTTATCTTTCATGTCGCGATGGACGCCGCTTGCGCGGTGTTGCGGACCGGCGCCGCGCCGCCGGGCCGGCGACTATGACATTGCGGCAACCGGCGATTCATGGAAGCGCAGGGCGATGAGCACGCCCGAATTGATCGATGCCAGCCGTTATCCGAGCCCCGAAGCCGCGGATGCCACCGCGATCTATGCCGTGGGGGATGTTCATGGCCGTCTCGACCTGCTCGAGGAGATCGAGGCCGCGATCGCCACCGATATCGTCGCGAGCAGGCCGTTGCGACCGGTCATCTGCTATCTTGGCGACTATGTCGATCGCGGTCCGGCTTCGGCGCAGGTGATCGATCGTCTGGCAACGCCCTTCGGGGATGGCGTCGCGCGTGTTTTCCTGAAGGGAAATCACGAGGATCGGATGCTCGAATTTCTTGAGGCACCGGCCGCCGCCGGGCCCGCATGGCTGCAATATGGTGGTCGCGAAGCCCTCGAAAGCTATGGCGTATCGGTGCCGGACCGGCCCGACGGCCCCGACTGGACGGATTTGCGCGACGCTCTCTCGTCGGCGCTGCCGCCCACCCATATCCTGTTTCTCCGGGCGCTGCGGCTGGCCTTTGCGTGGCGCGGCCATCTGTTCGTCCATGCCGGGCTGGATCCGGCGCGGCCGGTGCATGCCCAGCATGCCCGCGATCTGATGTGGATCCGCGAACCGTTTCTGAGTGCGGACCGGGATTGGGGGGTGCGTGTGGTGCACGGTCATGTGATCGTTGATGAACCCGTATTCCGGCCGAATCGGATCGGGATCGATACCGGTGCCTATCACAGCGGTCGCCTGACCTGCCTGGTAGTGTCCGATGATGGGACGCGGCTGATCCAGACCGGTCGCTGATCGTTCGGCGCGCCTGCTTGCGCTTCGGCCATCCGGGCGGCAAAGCGTGACGCGGCCAAGCGACGCTAAGGGGGATTCTGGTGCAGGGCGGCAGGAACGGGGCTCCGTCACGGCGGGCGACGCCCAGGCTGAAGGTATTCCAGCCTGCGCATATGGTGCTTGGCGGCATATCCGTGCGGATCCATTTGCTCGACATCTCGATCGGCGGGGCGCTTGTGCACGTCGCCGACCCGCCGGAGCAAGGCGCCGGCGTCGCGCTGGATTGCGCAGGGATCGTCCGGTCGGCAACGGTGCGCTGGGTGGTCGGCAGCCGGTTCGGCATCGCCTTCGACGAGCCGCTCAGCGATGCGGAACTGGAGGCGGTGATCGCGACTCAGTCATCCGGCCCGCTGCGGCCGCGGGGCGAGGTGGCGGCGCGGTAACGGATGCGCGGGATCGGCCGGCTCTTGCCGGATCCCGTTCAGCGATCGAATTGCCGCGTGCCGCGGGTGGCTTCGGTGGCCGCCGAATCGTCGGCGCGCCTGCGCGACTGCCCGTTGTCGGGCCCCGTGCGCCGATCGGCGGCGCTGGCATTGGGATCGGGATTTCTGCGCCGGTCGATACCGAAACCGCCGCTGTCCTGAAAACCGCGCGGCGCGCGCAGGAAAAGTCCGGCCAGCCATGCCAGCGCGGCGACGAACGCAATTGCGATCACTGTGGCGAAAACGGCCAGTCCCGACATATCCTCAACGCCTATCTCGCTCCTTCTGAAGGAGCGTTCTTCATGCGGGGCCTTATCGCACAGTCTTGGTCTATCATTCCTTAAGATTGCGCGGCCATTGCGACGAACCGTTGACGATCCATCCCGAATATGGCGCGTCGGGCCGGCCCGGGTTCGGGGTCATTGCCCGTCGGCGGGCTTCCGGAACCATTGCGCGGGCAAGGCCCGCACGCGCGGCCAGACCTCGTCCAGCGTCTCCGCATCGTAGATCCGGCCGTTTTTCATCACCTGTCCGATCGCGCGCGCGTTGCGGATATCGGCAAGCGGATCGGCGTCGAGCACCAGCAGGTCGGCCAGTTTCCCGGCCTCGATGCTGCCGATATCGGCGGCATGGCCGATGATCTCGGCCGATCCGATGGTGGCGGCGCGCAGCACCTCATGCGGGGTGGCGCCGCCCGCGGCATAAGCCTGCATCTCGTAATGATAGCCCAGGCCCTGAAGCTCGCCATGGCTGCCGATGCCGACCAGCCCGCCGGCGCGCTGGATGCGCAGCGCATCGGTGGCGAAGGCGGGATAGAGGCTGTCGTCGGGCGAGGACCATTCCCGTCCGCGCATCTTCGCATCGACCACGCCGCCCGGCATGAAGCGGCGCAGCTTCGCGTCGCGGCTGGGATCGTCGCGGATGATCAGATTGTCGAGCGAGGGCATGCCCCCGTACATGACGTTGAAGGTGGGCGAATAGCCGATGCGGGTGCGGGCATAGAGCTGGACGATATCGTCGCGCAGCGGCGTGACCGGCAGGCTGTGCTCGTTGCCGGCGAAACCGTCGATCGCATGGGTCAGGTTGAGCGTCAGGTCGCTCGCGCCCTCCGTGGTCGGCATCATGCCGAGTTCGGCCGCCGCCTCGGTCATGAACTGGCGCTGGCGGCGATTGCCGATCATGTAGGACTTGATGTTGCGCGTGCGATAATGGTCGCGATAGCGGGTGAGGACGTCGACGGCGTCGGCCTTGGAATTGACCTCCGCATTGACGAAGATGCCGGGGCCGGTGGTGAAGGCGCGGGGGCCGGGCATCATGCCGGCGTCGATCATGTCCTGATATCCGAACATGTCGACGGTGAAGGGCTGCACGTCCAGGCCGGCGGTGACGCCATAGGCGAGATTGGCGAGGAAATCCCAATGGCCGCGATCGAGCAGGCCGCGGCGGATCTCGAACCAGTGCGCATGGGTATCGACAAGACCGGGTATGATGAACTTGCCGGCGACGTCGCGGATCGCGGCGCCCGCCGGCACCGCGACATCACCGGTCCGGCCGATCGCGGCGATGCGGTTGCCGGTGACCACGATATCGGCGTTCGTGATCACCTCGTCCCCGCGCATCGTCACCACCGTCGCGCCGCGCAGCACGACGCTGCCGTTCGGCATGTCACGCGGCAGCGAGACCGGGGTGGGGAAGCTTTCCGCCCGGCTTTCGGCGGTGCCGGGCGGCGTGCCCGCGATGCCGGCCAAGGCGACGGTGCGGATCGTCGATCCGACCGACCAAAGGATCGACGCACCGTCCCGGCTCCACGCCAGATGATCGGCGCCCACGCGCGTCAGCCGCGTCAGTGCGACCGGAGGCGCTGAAAGCTGGATCGTCGCGCCGCCGGGCGCATTGGCCGGGGGCAGATCGACCAGATAGAGCTGCGACGCCGCCTTGACGAGCGCGTGGTCACCCCTGGGGCTGACACGGACATCCTCGGGCGGCACCGGCATGCCGGCGAAATACTGATTGCCGTTGCGCGCCTTGAAGGCGACGTCGCGGCGCAGATCCTCGCCATCGAGCCCGATCGAACTCGTTCCTTCGGGCGCGGTGAAGCGCAGTCGGCCGGCATCGCCGAACTGGAGCGCGCGAATGCCCAGGCCGCTCGTCACCAGCCGGCCCGACCCACCGCCCGCCGGCAGCAGCACGATATCGGTCTGCCGGTTCTGCGAGAGCTCGTCGCTGGTTTCGAGCCGGTCGTGATGATTGGCGCGCAGCACCGCGATGCTCCGTCCATCGGGCGCGAATTGCGGTTCGCTATACATGGCGGGTGACTGGGCCAGCCGGCGCGGGCGTCCACCGTGCGCGGGGATCGTCCAGAGCTGGCCACCCTCGTTCGCGGTCCAGGTGACATAGGCGATCGTGCGTCCATCGGGCGACCAGCTCGGCTGGAAGGCCATGCCCTCGACGCCCGGCACCGCGCGTGCGACGCCGTCGCGGGTCAATGGCCGGGTGTAGAGTCCGCCCAACGCGGTGAAGGCGACATTGCGGCCATCGGGGGAAGGGGCGGGCGACTGGAGCACGCGCACCGTGACCGGACCGTCGTCGAGTTTTTGCGCGATGCGTGTCGATCGTCCGACATCGAGCGCGACCGATGCGGTGAAGGGGATCGCTGTCGTGGTGCCGCTCGCCAGATCGATGCGCGTGAGCCCGCCATCTGTGCTCGTCAGGATCGATCGGCCATCGGCGGAGAAGCTGAAGCGCGGGACCAGATCGACATAATAGCCGCCCTCGCGGCTGTCATGGTCGATCGCCGCGATCCAGCGGTCCTCGCCGGTGTCCAGGTCACGCAGGCGCAGGCCGGTGCGCGTGCCGGTGCGGCTGGCATAAGCGAGGCGGCGGCCGTCGCGCGAGAGCATCGGCCGCATCGCGCCGCCGGGCGAGGCGAGGATCGTCGCTTCCGCGCCGTTGCGCAGGTCGCGCCGGACGATCGACCAATGCGGCAGATAGCGGTCATGCCAGAGCGTGCCCGTCTTCTGCGCATAATAGAGATAGCGCCCGTCCGGCGAGGGCGCCGCGCCGAGTGCGTTGATGCGTGTGTCGAACCCTTCGGTGCCGTTGGGCCTGGCCCTGGTGATCTGGACGCCCGCGCCGCCGTCGCGATCGTACATGACAATCTCGAACGCCAGATCGGCATGGATCGAGCGCGAGACATAGATGAAGCGCCCATCGGGCGACCAGGCGGGCGAGGAATAGATCGCCGCGCTCTCGTCGCGCGAAATCTGTTTCAGCCCGGTGCCGTCACGATTGGCGATCCACAGGTTCGCTGCGCCCGATCGGTCGCTGATGAACGCGAACTGGCTGCCGTCGGGCGAAAAGACCGGCTGGGTTTCATAGGCCAGGCCATGCAGCAATGGCCGCGCCGTGCCGCCCCCGACGTCGATCGCATGGATATCGCCCAATATGTCGAACAGGATCGTCCGCCCGTCGGGCGACAGGTCGGGCGCCATCCAGGTGGCTTCGTCGACCTGGAAATCGAACTGACGGTGGGGCGTGAGCGGCAGCGCGGGCGCGGTCTCGCCGGCCGAGGCCGCATTGCCCGCCATGAGCGCGCAGACCGCGAGAAGCCATCCCGTCAGGCGCGTGCGCGATCTGGTCATCATTGTCCCCCCTGGCAAAACACATTCGTCATTTGCCGCATTTGCTGCAACCTTATGGGGAAGACGAATATACAGAAGAAAACCGACATGGCGCCGCGATCCGCGTCGCGCGCAAAGCGATCCGTTGACCGATAGGTTGTTCTCAACCTAAATTCCGGCATGACCGATGAGGACGGCCTGTCGTTCGAAACCACGCATCATGTGCGCGACCATTGCCTGTGCCTGGCCGCGCAACGGGCCGCGCGTGCTCTCTCCCGGCGCTTCGACGATGCATTGCGGCCGGTGGGGCTGACCAGCGGGCAATTCTCGCTGCTGATGGCGCTCAACCGGCCGGAGCCGCCGAAGATGGGGGCGGTGGCGCAGGTGCTGGCGATGGACCGGACGACGCTCACCGCCAATCTCAAGCCGCTCGAACGGCGCGGGCTGCTGATATCCGTGGTCGATCCCGCCGACCGGCGCGGCCGGCTGCTGTCGCTGACCGATGCCGGGCGTGCGCTGCTGCGGCGCGCACTGCCGATCTGGGAGCACACTCATGCGGAGGCCGAACGGGCGCTCGCCGATCCCGATGCGCTGCGTGCCGGCCTCTGGGCGATGGCCTGAAGAGCGCGACACCGCAATTGACATGATCGGGCCAGGATGGGCTCATGCCCGTCTTCATCAAGGGAGTCGGCCATGGCGACGGTCAGCGTCATCTATCCGCGTGCGGCGGGCGCGCAATTCGATTTCGACTATTATATCCAGACCCATGTGCCACTTGTCGAAGCACGCTGGGGTGATGCGGGGCTACAGGGCGTCCAGGCGTTTCGCGGCGTCGCCGGCCCCGATGGCGCGGAGCCGCCCTATTTCCTGATCGCGCTGGTCGGCTTCGTTTCGGACGAGGCGCTGGCGGGCGCGCTCGGCGGGCCGCACGCCGCCGAGATCATGGGGGACATCCCCAATTTCACCGGCGTTCAGCCCGTCATCCAGGTGAACGAGGCGCTTTGAGCCGAGGCGTCAGAAGCGCCGATGATCGCGGCCGTCGATGCGGTCGCAGCTTCCCCGGAAGGCATAGGTGCCGGTCCCCCGGATCGAGATACGGCCGCTGCGGCGATCGATCGTGACGCGTGGCTTGTTGAGCCCGTTCAGCCGATAGGTGGCGGTGATCTGGTTGCGGCCATTGGCGACATTGGCCAGATCCCACCAGCCATTGCTGCCGCGCGAGTTGATCGGCGGCACCAGCGTGCGGGGCAGGCGGATGCGGCCGCCGCCGTTCCAGATCTGGACCGTCACCGACGCATCGAAATCCTGCGACGACAGCTCGGTGCGGTTGCCGTAATCATAGCGGTCGCTGCGCTCGTTCCAGCTCCAGCCATAGCGGGTCGCGAGTGCCGGTCGTCGGCCTTCGCCGAAGCAGACCAGTCCCATGTCGATCTGGCGCCCGCCTGCCCAGCCAAAGCCGTCATCCCCTGGCCGGCCCGGACGATCGGGGCGGTATCCCGGATCGGGGCGCTGGCCGGGGCCGGGCCGATAGCCAGGGTCGGGTCGATAGCCCGGATTGCGATCGCCGCCGCCCCGACGGCAGTCCGCTTCGGGCGTGTTCACGATCGAGTCGTAACGGCCGTTGACGGTCGCGACCATGATGCAGGATCGCCGCTGCGGGTGCCACCAGGTCGTCCATTTGCGATCGTCGCCGGTCTGCGTGCCGACATATTCATAGCCGCGCGCGGCGAACTGCCCTTCGGCCTGGCCAGCCCGCGCCCCGACCAGATCGCGCATGTCCATCGGGGTATCCTGAGCGATTGCGGCCGCGCCGGAGGTTAGTGCCGATCCAGCCAGAGCGAGCAAGGCCATGGTGCGCATGAGGGTTCTCCCGTTGACTGGATCCAAGCGTACGCCTGAACGGAAGATGCTGCAATCATGTGACATTGCCGGATCGGGTGCATTGGCTATCATGAAGCGATGGGCGATCGCGGTCAGGCATCGCGGCGCAGGATAGGGGGAATTGTGGTGAAGCGTCTTTTCGGAACGGCTCTGCTCGTCTCGGCTCTGGTCCTTCCGGCGATGCAGGCGACGGCCCAGCCCGCCGCCGGCGCGCAATCGTCCGGCCTCACCCGGCTGCTCGCCGCCGAGCTTGCTCGCTTTCCGTCCAAGTCAGGCTTCTATGCGAAGAATCTCGCGACCGGCGAAGAGGCCGCGGTCGATCCCGATGGCCATTATGAAAGCGCGAGCACGATCAAGGTGGCGATCATGGTCCTCGCCTATCAACTCGCGGACCAGAAGAGGTTGAATCTGGACGAGCGCCACGAGATCAAGGCTGCCGATTTCCGTGGCGGTTCGGGTGTTTTCCGCTTCAACGATTTCGGGCTGAAGCCGACGCTGCGCGACATCATCACCCAGATGATCATCACCAGCGACAACAGCGCGACCGACATCATGATCGCGCGCGTCGGCGGCGTCGACGCGGTCAATGATTTCCTGCGCCGTTCGGGATATCCGACGCTTCGGCTCAACTACACGACGCTCGATTATTTCCGTGGCTTCTATGCGGTGCTCGATCCGAAATATCGCGCGCTGGGGCCGGAGGATATCTTCGCGCTGGGCACCGACATTCCCTATTTCACGCAGCCCCGCGCGAGGCTGATCGCGGAGGTGCAGGCTGCGAACGCCGATGGGCGGCTGGTGGAGCTTGTCCGCAAGCGCTCCGCCGACGAACGCCAATGGTTCGGCATCATGACTCCGCGCGAAGGCGGGCGGCTGATGGAATCGATCGAGCGCGGCACCGCCGCCTCCACGGCCGCTTGCGACGAGATGAAGCGCATCCTGCGCGCGCAGCAGGCGGGCACGCGCAAGATCCCGCACTGGCTGACCGCGCCCGTCGGTCACAAGACCGGCGAGACGATCGGTGTCACCAACGATATCGGCATCGTCTATGCGAAATCGGGGCCGATCGTGATCACGTCTTTCAACATGGACATGGCGGGCCTGGACGCAGATGGCGACGACCGCATCGGTGCGGTTTCCCGCATGGTCGTCGAGTATTTCGACGGCAAATAAGCTTGAAAAGACCGGCGAGCCGGAAAAGACAGGGGCCGGCGCCTGGCGAGGCGCCGGCCCCGAGTTGGGGAATAACCGAACGTGATTGCCGAACGCGAAGGCGTGGAAAAGGGTTCAACGCCCTGGCGCGATGCGGCCCCGTCCTGGCGGAAAATGGCGCGCGGTACATCGTGATAGCGAGAGGTGGACCATGTTCGACGCGCTTCTGATCACCCTTGCCCTGGCAGGTTCCGCGCCGGCCGCGGCCCAGGCCGCTACGTCCCCGGAAACGGTCGTCCAGCGCCAGCTCGATGCCTATAATCGTCATGACGAGGCCGCGTTCGTAGCGACCTATGCCCAGGATATCGAAATCTTCGATCTGGGCGCCGAGCCCAAACCGAGGCTCACGGGAAAACCGGCGCTCTCCGCGCTGTATGCCGGGCTGTTCGCGCGCGCGAAGCCCAGGGCGGACATCGTCTCTCGCGCCGTCACCGGCGCGTTCGTCACCGATCATGAACGCGTCACGCTCGCAAGCGGCCGCAGTTTCGATGCGGTCGCGGTCTATCAGGTGGAAAACGGGCTGATCCGCAGGGTCTGGTTCGCGCAATAACGGCTATCTGTCGCCAAGGATCGCGCGCGATGCGCGCTCGGCGATCATCAGGGTCGGCAGATGCGTGTTGGCGGTGGTGATCGACGGCATGATCGACGCGTCGACGACGCGCAGCCCGTCGACGCCCCGTACCCGGCAGGCGGGATCGAGCACGGCCTGGCGGTCGTCCGCCCGGCCGATCCGGCAGGTGCCGGAGACATGGCCCATGGGAAAGGCATTGGCTTCGACCAGCGCCCTCAGCGCGCCCGGATCGGCGAGCAGCGCGGCGGGATCGATCGTGTCGTCGGCCAGCAGACGCCGGCGCAGCGCGGCGGGGCCGTCGAGCAGCGCCGCGATCATCCGCGCCGCGACCGCGCTCGACAGGCGCGGCCGGGCGAGACGCTGCGCCATATAGCCCTTGGCGATAAAGGCTTCGTGCCGGTGCCGGGCGACCCCGGGATCGACAAGCAGTTCGAGCGCGAAGCGCACGCCGGCGATCAGCCGTTCGCGGTCGCGGCTGTCCGAAAGCAGGCGGAAATCCACGTCGGGCGTCATGTCCGGATCGGCGGCCCGCACCGAGACCGTCCCGCGCGAAAAGGATTGATAGACCGCGACATTGACCGATCCGACGGCCCTGCCGAGCGCGTGCCAGCTTGTCCGCGCAAAGGCGAACATCAGCATGTCGCCGGGCGGGCAGCCGGGATGCGCGGAACTGTATCGCAGGCTGTTCTGGCTCCAGGCCCGTTGCGCCGGATCCTGGCGCGCGCTTCGGTCGAGATGCGTCGCGACATAGAGGGCGGGGTGGTTGAGCAGATTGGCGCCGACGCCCGGCCGGTCTGCAATCACCGGGATGCCCGCCGCGCGCAGGGCATCCGCCGGGCCGATGCCGCTGCGCAGCAGCATGGCGGGCGAATGGATCGCGCCCATCGCCAATATGGTCTCGCGCGCGGCAACATAGGCAAGAGCGCCGTCACAGCGGATACGGGCGCCGGCGATGCGGCTCCCTTGCGCAAGCAGCGCGGTCGCCTGGGCGCCGCTCATGATTTCCAGATTGGGCCGGCGCCGGATCTCCGCCGGGAGATAGGCCATCGCCGAGGAGATCCGCCCGGTCGCGAGATTGGTCATCGGCGTGGGGAACACGCCGTCGCGGAAATCGCCATTGGCATCGTCCACCAGCGGATAGCCGCGTTCGCCCATCGCCAGCGCCACCGCCTTGCAGAAGCCCGGCCAGCCCTGCGACGCGTGACGGCGAACCGGCATCGGCCCGTCCGCGCCGTGCATCGGGCCGTCAAAGTCGAGATCGCGTTCCAGCCGCACGAAATCGGGCAGTACATCGTCCCAGCCCCAGCCGATCGCTCCGGCGTCGCGCCACGCGTCGTAATCGGCGGGCAGGCCGCGCAGCGCGATCATGCCCATGATGCTCGATCCGCCGCCCATCACGCGCGCCTGCTGATAGGGGCGGATATCGCCCGCGCGCAGCGTCACCTGCGCGCGCATGCCGGGCCAGAAGAAACCGGGTTCGGCGACCGAGCTGGGAAAGGCGTCGCGGATGCTCGCCGGCTCCGCGCCGGGCACATGGTCCGCGCCCGCCTCCACCAGCAGGACGCGGCGGCGGGGATCGGCACTGAGGCGGTTGGCGAGCACGCAGCCCGCCGTGCCGGCGCCGATGATCAGATGATCGAAAACGCCGTCCACGATCAGGGCCGCCGCCGCTCCACGCCCGATCGTTCCTCCATCACCGCGCAGAGCGAGGCGGGATCGGTGTTCGCCCAGCGCGTCGACAGCGCCCCGACATGCGCCTGCAGCGCGGGCGCGAACATCGGCAGCGGGTGACGCAGCGTGCGCGCCATCTCCGCGATCACCAGCGCGTCCTTGTCGACGATCAGCTGGTACATGGTTTCCGGGGGATAGCGTTCCTCGGCCATCATCCGGCCGCGTACTTCGAAGATCCGCGAATTGCCCGCGCTGGCGGTGATGGTGCGATAGACGGTCTCGGCATCCAGACCCGCCTTCAGCGCCAGGCTCATCGCCTCGGCGGCGACGACATTGTGGCAGACGACCATATGGTTGATCACCAGCTTGATGATCGCGGCATTGCCGAATTCGCCCATGTCGAACGGCGCATCGACGATGTCCGCGATCAGCGGGGCGACGGCCTGCGCGGCCCCGGCGTCGCCGCTGACATAGAATCCGTGCAGATCGCGCGCGACCATCTCGGGCGTGCCCGATATCGTGCAGTCGAGCATCCGCCAGCCGGCGCCGGCCAGCCGGTCGCGCGCGGCGCGCTTGTCGTCCGGCGACAGGGTGTTGATGTCGATCACGACGCCGCCGTCGCCCGGTGCGGCGACGATCTCGTCGATCACGCGCTGGAACGCGCCGAAGCTGGAAAGCGCGAGCAGCAGTGCCGGCGCGTGCGCCGTCAGTTCGGCGATCGACGCCGCCCCATGGCCACCCGCCGCGACGAAATCGCGCATCGCATCCGGGCTGGGATCGAAACCGGCAACCCTGTGGTTGCGCGCCAGCAGCCGGCGGGCGAGGCACGATCCCATCGATCCGAGCCCGATAAATCCGATTTCCGATTCCTGCGCCGTCTCGACCATGTCCGCTCTCCAGCCGCCATCGTTGCTGCCTTTGATGCGGGGCTATCCGCAAATGCGGGCCGGCCGATCATCAAAAGATCGCATGGCGGATGCCCAATTTCATCATGCGCCGGCTGGAGGGGGGCGCTGTAGGCTCCGATAGGATGGTGGGCGCAGGCCTGCCGCATCGCGGGAGGATGGATGAACGGCACGTCGCCGGGATCGGCGCTGGGGGAATTGCGGTCGCGCTGGCTGCTGATCCTGGCCGTCATGCTCGGCAGCGGGGTCGGGCCGACCGTGCTGGTGCCCTATACCGCCGGCGTCTTCATGCCCGCGCTGCAGGACGCATTCGGCTGGACGCGCGGCAGGATCTCGTTCGGCATCACGCTGTACCTGGCGGTGACCGCGCTCGTCGCGCCCTTTGCGGGCATGGTCGCGGATCGGCGCGGCGTGGCGCTGATGGTGCCCGTGTCGCTTGCCGCCACCGCGATCGCCTTCGCTCTCCTCGCCATGCTCGACGGCAGCTATGCGGCGTTCCTCGCGATCCTTGCCGCATTGGGCGTCGCGGGCGCGGGGGCGACGACATTGATCATGTCGCGCATCGTTGCCACCGGCTTCGATCGCGCGCGCGGCACCGCGCTGGGCCTTGGGCTGCTCGGCATCGGCGTCACCAGCATGATCGCGCCGAGCCTGTTGAGCGGCGTGGTCGCGAGCGAGGGCTGGCGCAGCGCCTATCTGGCGATCGCCCTGCTCAGCCTCGTCACCCTGCCGCTGGTTTCCTGGCCGGTCTGGCGCCATCGCCGCGCGGAACCCGTCGACGCGCCGGAGGTGGCGACGGAGGCACGGCAATCGCTCGGCGCCATGCTGGCGCAGCCGATCTTCCGTACGCTCGCGATCGGCTTCTTCCTGATCCAGGTCTCCGTCACCGGCATCCTCGTCCATTTCATCCCCCTGCTGATCGATCATGGCGTCGGCCCCGCGCGGGCGGCGTTGTTCGCGGGCATGATCGGCGCGGTGATGATCGTATCGCGCCTGGCCGTCGGCATCGTCATCGACCGGATATTCGCGCCGTTCGTCGCCACGGCGGTCACGCTGGCCGCCGCGCTCGGCGTGGGCATGCTCGCCTTTGGCGGCGCATCGGCGGCGGCGCTGGGCGCCTGCGCCGTCGGGCTGGTGATCGGCGCGGAGTTCGATCTCGCCGCCTATCTCGTCTCGCGCTATTTCCCCGCGCATTTCTTCGGCCGGATCTACGGCCTGTTGTTCACCGTGATGGTCGTCGGCACGATGACGTCGACCTCGCTTTACGGCTTCTGGTCCGATTGGGCGGGCGGGTATGATCAGGTGCTGATCGCCGCCACCGCCGCCCTGTGCTGCGCGGCCGGCCTGTTCCTGACCCTGCCGCGCTTCGCGGCGCCGGCGCATCAGAACATCGCATGAGGGAACAGCGATTTCGTGATTGGGCGCGAGACGGGCGGAGCTGTTAACATGACCTGCAAAGCTGGACGGAGGATCGACCATGGCCACTGACTTCAACGGGGATCGCCGCGCGGAGGCCGGCGTGCTCGTGCGCAAGGCGGCGGATCATCGCATCCAGATGGCACACCAGCCGGGCCAGGCGCATCGCTCGGCCGCCGGCTGGACGATCGATTACCGGCTGCAGGAGATCACCGGCGACGCCGCGCGCGCCATTTCCACGGTGCCAGGCCATTTCGTCGACAAGCCGGCCTTCGGCAGCCCCTGGCATTATCACGACTGCGCGCTCCAGGTGGCCTTCGTCCTCGAAGGGTCGATCGAGCTCGGTTATCGCGGCGAAACCTATGCACGCGCGGGCAAGGGCGACATATTGTTCATCCCCGGCCAGGTGATGCACGACGTCAGCAATCCCTCGGCCGATTATCAGGTCGCGGAAATCACCTTTCCGGGCAGTTTCGGCACGACCGAGGCGGCGATGCCGCCGCGCGACATCGACACCCCGGCGCGCACCTGGGGCAGCAGCGACGCGGTGCGCAGCGGATCGGCGCGCGGCATCATCGATTACGGCTATCCCGTCGCCGCGCCCTATGATGCGCAATTCGATATCCGCCGCCATGTCCGCTCGCGCACCGAGCCGTTCGAGGCGGGCGCCGGCCGGCATGACGATCGCTTTCGCTTCATCTTCGTGATGCAGGGCTGGCGCGAGGCGCAGGTGGACGGGGCCGGGCTGCGCGCGGGCGTCGGTGACCTGATCGTCATTCCGGGCGGTGCCGACTGGCGCGACAGCGCGGTTTCCGACGATTATGAAGCGGTCGAGGTCAGGCTGCGCGCCTGAGCGACGGACGAAAAGAAGAAGGGGAGGGGCGATGGCCGAACTCTATGTGATGCATCACGCGACCTGCGCGCGAAAGGCGCTGATGGCGCTGCTCGAAAAGGGCGCGCCCGTCGGCACGCGCGAGCTCGATCGCCTCTATCTTCGCACGCCCGAATATCGCGCGCTCAATCCCGATGGCGTGGTGCCGACATTGGTGCTCGACGACGGCAGCCCGCTCGTCGAATCCTCGATCATCATGCGCTATCTCGACAAGGCCTATGACGGGCCTGCGCTCCAGCCCGCAGATCCCTGGCGGCGCGCGCAGTGCGATCTGTGGCTGAAGCTGATCGACGAGAAATATTTCCCGGCGCTGGGCGCGATCACCGCGGCAACCTTCATCCGATCGATGTTCGGCGATCCGATCGATACCGTGCGGCTGAAGGTGATGCTCGATGCGATGACCGATCATGCCGGCCGGCTGATGCGCGAGGATTGCGTGCTGCGCGGCCTGGACTCCCCGTTCGTGCCGGCCGGGCTCGCCTCGCTGCGCAAGATGCTCGACCGGATCGAGGCGGCGCTCGCCGATCACGACTGGCTGGCCGACGATCGCATCACCCTGGCCGATTGCGCGATGATGCCGATCATGCTGCGGCTGGACGAATTCGGCATGTCGGCCGCCTGGACGACGCGGCTGCCGCGCACCACGGGCTGGTGGAACCGCCTGTCCGCGCGCCCGTCGGTGACGCGGATCGTCGCCATGGCCAATCGCGGATTGCTCGACGAGGTGATCGTGTCCGTCGAGGGCGCGCGCGCGGCGTATCTGGAGGCCCTGGCTTAAAGATACTTTGCCCGTTTGCTTCGAGCAGCGTCGAGCGAAGTCGAGACGCGGCAGTCGAGAAGCTGCGGTGCCGGGCTTCTCGACTTCGGTTCTCGGCAAGCTCGAACCTGCGCTCGAAGCAAACGGAAAAGGGGGAGGCGGACCCGGCCACCTCCGCAAATCCGGACCGATCTCGCCTATCGGCTGAAGCTGCCCGCCAGATGGTCGCTCGCGATGCGATTGTGGCCGAACAGCTTCTCGCGGAAGGTGCCGGGGCGGTATTCGGTCTTGTAGAGGCCGCGCTTCTGCAGTTCGGGCACGACCATGTCGACGAAATTCTCCAGCGTCTCGTGCGCGACGATGCGCGCGACGTTGAAGCCGTCGATGTCGCAGACCTCCATCCAGTGCGCCATTTCCTCGGCCACCTGCTCGGCGGTGCCGATCAGCGCGACATTGGTGCCGCACAGCGCCTTTTCGTCGAGCACTTGGCGCAGCGTCCATTGGTTGTTGCGGGTGAACATCTCCAGCGCGGACTGGTTGGCGTCGTTCTTCTCATAGGTGATCGGCTGGTCGAGCGGATAGTTGGACAGGTCGATGCCCATCACGCCCGACATCATCGCGATCAGCCCCTCGAAGCTGCTATATTTCTTGTAATCGGCGTAGCGCGCCTTCGCGAGCGCCTCGGTCTCGTCGACGAAGACCGAAATGCCGGTGAAGAATTTGAGCGACTGGGGATCGCGGCCCTGCTCGGCGGCGGCGCCGCGGATGCGCGCCACCTGCGCGGCGACCAGTTCCGGCTTGGTGCCGTTCAGATAGACGCCTTCGGCATGGGTGGCGGCGAAACGGCGGCCGCGTTCGGACCCGCCGGCCTGGAACAGCACGGGCGTGCGCTGCGGCGAGGGCTCGACCGCGCTGATCGCCTTGAACTGATGATATTCGCCGTTGAACTCGATCGGATCGATCAGCGAGGGTTCCGCATAGATGCGGCTCTGCTTGTCCTTGACCAGCGCGCCTTCGGCCCAGCTTTGCTCCCACAGGCGATAGACGCCCTCCAGGAACTCGTCGGCCATTTCATAGCGCAGGTCGTGTTCGGTCAGCTTGGTGCGGCCCATGGCGAGCGCGCCGCTGCGCAGATAGCTGGTGACGATGTTCCAGCCCAGCCGCCCGCCGGTGATATGGTCGAGCGTCGAGATCCGCCGCGCGAAGCTGTAGGGCGATTCATAGGATGCGCTGCCCGTCATGGTGAAGCAGAGATTCTTCGTGGCGGTGGCCATCACCGCCACGATCACCGACGGATCGAGGCTGGGCGCCTGGGATCCGTTGCGCAGCGCGCCGGCGGCGCTTCCTTCATAGACGTCGGGAAAGCCGTAGACGTCCGCCAGGAAGAAATTGTCGAACAGTCCGCGTTCGGCCAGCCGGGCATAGTCCAGCCAATAATCCATCTTCAGATAATCGACCGCCTTGTCGCGCGGATGCGCCCACAGCCCGAACGCCTGGAAACTCGGATTTCCCTGTTCGAGCACATTGAGCCTGATTTCCTTGGCCATCCGATCCTCTCATCTGTCGCGGCTTGATTGATATCCGCCATATCAGCGCCGTCGGCGGAGCGCGCATTATGATTCTGGGGCAGGATCATGCCCCGATCTGATGGAGCAGGGGCGGGCGCAATTTCCGGGCTGTCGACCGTGAACGGCCAAGCCGAAAATGCCCTACATCAGCCCCAGGTCGCGGAAACGGGCGATCCAGTCCTCGGTGCCGCGCCGCGCCTCTTCCGTGAAGATTTCGACGAACAGTTCGGCTTCGGGCGTCAGCACGGTGCTGGTGCGTTCCAGCAGCATGATCTCGAAATTCACGTCGGGATCGCGCAGCGGCCGGATCGTGAAGCGCTGCGCGTCGGCGATCGGATCGATCATCAGGCAGGGCGTCACCGTCTTCCAGTCCGATCGCCCGACCAGATCGAGCATCGCCAGCGCCGAATCGATTTCGAGCTCGGCATCGATGCCGGTGCCGTGTGCGGCCAGGCAGGCGCTGATCGCGGCGCGGCGCCCTTCCATGCGGCTGGCCCAGGCCATGTTGACCGGCGTCGCCGGCATGGCGGTGGTGACGGGCGGTTCGTCGGCGCGGTTGACGCGCGAGACCAGGCATTCGGGTGTCGAGAGCAGCGGCCGGGCATGGATGCCGGTCTCGCCGCCGTGCAGCGTGCTGATCGCGAAATCGACATCGCCCGACGCCACCATCTGCGGCAGCAGCGATCCGAAGCTTTCGACGATGCGGACCTTCACATTGGGGTGGAGCGCGGTGAAGCGCAGCAGCGCCGGCGCCACGATCCGGTGCGTCAGCGCCGGAATGATGCCGACGGTGAAGCTGCCCTGGAACCCCTTGGCGAAATGCGCGACCTGATTGGCGGCCTCGTCGATTCCGCGCAGCATCTCGATGCAGCGGCGATACAGGATGTCGGCGGCGGGCGTCGCGGTGACGCCCACCTTCTCGCGGACGAACAATTTGACGTCGAGCAGCATCTCAAGCTGCCGGATATGGTGCGATACCCCGGATTGCGTGCTGTTCTCGCGCGTCGCGGCGGCGGTGAAGGATCCTTCCTCATAGGCCGCGACGAACAGGCGGACATCCTGCAACGAACCACGAAACGGCAATCATGCTCTCCCGGAGCCGCACGGCCAGAATGCCGCGGGTGCCGCAAATTACGAGGATTCGCGCGGCAGCGTCAATCTGCGGGCACGTCGATGCTGTTGGTGAAGTGCGCAAGGCCCAGATAGAGCGCGAGCGTCAGCCCGAGCTCGACGCGCTGGCGGCTGTCGAGATGGGCGGAGAGCGCTTCGCCCGCCGCCGCGTCGACGCCGGCGCCGGCGGCGAACCGATCCGCGAAATCGAGGATCGCGCGCTGGCGGTCGTTGTAGATCGGGTTCGGTTCGCCCGGATCGCCGACATGGTCGACTTCGGCCTCGCTCAGTCCGGCCGCCAGACCCATGCGGCGGTGATGCACGATCTCGTAATGGCCGTCGCAGCGTTCCAGCACGCGCAGGATCGCCAGTTCGCGCTCGGCGGGGTCCAGTTCGGTCTTGAAGCGGAGCGCATGGGCGAAATCGATGAAGCGCGCGAACACCGTCGGGCTGTTGGCGATGGTGCGGTGGATGTTGACGATGCCGACGCTGCCGGCGGCGAGCTTCTCGAAGGTGGCGCGCGCCTCGGGATGTTCGCATTCGCGGACCAGGTCGATCGCCACGCGCGGCTTGTCGGTCATTGCTCGTCTCCCTGCTCAGGGTCTGTTTCGGAAATGTGCGGAAGAGCACATTTCCAAGGCCGGTGCGGTCATGCGCCAAAGGCGCATTTCAAAACAAACGCTCAGGCGATCCGCGTGCGCAGCACGCCGATGCCTTCGGCTTCGATCTCCACGGTATCGCCGCGTTTGACGCTGCGCATCAACTCCATCGAACAGCCGTCGGGCGTGCAGCCGGTCGAGAAGAGTTCGGCGGGATGCAGCGTCTGCGACTGGCTCGCATAGGCGATGCAGTCGGTGAAGGACCATTGGGGGGTGATACCCTGGACGTGCGACCATTGCTCGCCGTTGATCCGCGTGCGCAGCGCCAGGGCATAGGGATCGGGGATCTCGTCGGCGGTGACGATGCAGGGGCCGAGCGGATTGGAGCCGTCGAAATCCTTGCCCTTGGCGAAGCCCAGACCGGTCGACATCGCCATGAACTGCGCGTCGCGGGCGCTGAGGTCGTTCATCATCGTATAGCCGAAGATATGGTCATGGGCCTGGTCGACCGGGATGTCCTTGCCGCCCCGGCCGATCACGGCGAGGATCTCCAGCTCATAATCGATCCACTCGGAATAGCTGGGCCAGGTGACGGTTTCGTCCTGCCCGATCACCGTCGTGCAATCCGAATAATAATAAGCGGGGGTCTGGCGCCAGCCGACGCCGGGCAGGCTGTCCAGGTTGAACTGGCGGCGCTTCTCCGAATAGGCGGCCTCCGGATCGCTCTCGCCCGCCGCCATGGTGCGCGCGGCGCCGTCGGTCGCCTGGACGAGATGCTTTTCGAAGACGGAAAAACCGCGGATCTTGGTGGGGCGGGGCAGCGGCGCCAGGATCCGGACATCGGCGATGCGGATCCGTGCGTCGCCGCTTGCCGCGTCGAGCGCGCCGCGCGCCGCGCCGAGTGCGTCCGGCCCCGCCTCGATCAGCGCCCGCATGCTCGCAAAGGCCGGATGGGCGTGCGCGGCGTGCAGATCGACGAGCATCTCCTCGTCCAGCCCGGCGCCGATCCGCTCCTGTCCGTCACGCACGAATGTATACAGCTTCATTGCCGGCCTTCCCTGTGGCCCGGCGGGCGTCCGCAACGGTCGGGCGGGGCGATCGTCGGCCGGCTGGCCATCGTCTCCGGCCGGCCCGTCCCGAAGCGTCGCCCTCCGGTTCTGTCCTTCCGGCACGCGTGCTAGCAGCCTGCCGCGATCGGGATGCATGATCGATTTGGCGGCCCGCCATCTCCAATCCTGATAGCTGCAGCCATCATGATAGCTGATGATGCGCCGCCAAAGCTTTCATGTGCCGTTCGGATCGGGCAAGCCCTATCCAGCGGATGACAAACGAGAGGAGAGCGACCGCGATGTTGAGCGGCCTGATGCAGACGACCCCCTTGCTGATCAGCGGGATATTGCGCTTCGCGTCGCGCGCGCATGCCGATCGCGAGATCGTCTCGCGCCTGGTCGATGAACCGGTCTGGCGCTACGATTATGCGGGATGGGGGCGGCGCAGCGCGCAGGCGGCGCATATGCTGGCGGCGCTGGGCGTCCGCGCGGGCGATCGCGTCAGTTCGCTTGGCTGGAACACGCATCGCCATTTCGAGCTTTTCTACGCGGTGCCGGGAATGGGCGCGGTGCTCCACACCGCCAATCCCCGGCTGCCCGACGACCAGATCGCCTATACGATCAATCATGCGGAAAGCGGCGTGCTGTTCTTCGAGCGCAATTTCCTGCCGCTGGTCGAGCGGCTGAAGCCGCTGTTGCCGACGGTCCGCCATTTCGTGATGCTGTCCGATGCGGAACGGCTCGATTCCGGCACCCTGGGCGCGGCGAGCTATGAGGTACTGATCGCCGATCGGGCGACCGATTACGACTGGCCGCAGCTCGACGAGAACAGCGCCTCCTTCCTCTGCTATACCTCGGGCACCACGGGCGATCCCAAGGGCGTGCTCTACAGCCATCGCTCGGTGGTGCTCCACGCCATGGCGGGCGGGCTCACCGGCGCGTTCGGCTTCTCCGCGTTCGATTGCGTGATGCCGTGCAGCTCGCTCTATCATGCCACCGCCTGGGGCCTGCCCTTCGTCGCGCCGATCAACGGCTGCAAGCTGGTGCTGCCCTGCGACAAGATGGACGGCGCCAGTCTGGACGAACTGATCCAGGCGGAAGGCGTGACCTTTTCGGGCGGCGTGCCGACGATCTGGACCATGTATCTCGCGCATCTGGAGCGGACGGGCGGGAATACCGGAGCGCTCGAGACGCTGGTCATCGGTGGATCGGCGGTGCCGCGCGCGATGGCGGAGAGTTTCCAGCAGCGCTACGGCGTCAAGGTCCGCCAGCTCTGGGGCATGACCGAGACCAGCCCGATCGGCGTGGTCTCCACGCCCACGCCCAAGCTCGCCGCCGAAGGCGAGGATGCGATGGACGAGGTGATCTGGACGCGCCAGGGGCGGATCCAGTTCGGCATCGAACTGCGCATCGTCGACGAGGAGGGCAACGACCTGCCGCATGACGGCGAGGCCTCGGGCGCATTGCTCGTGCGCGGGCCATGGACGGTGCAGCGCTATTTCCGCGCGGACAAGGATGCCGCCGACGCCGATGGCTGGTTCGACACCGGCGATATCGCGACGATCGATTCCTATGGCTTCATGAGGATCACCGATCGCAAGAAGGATGTGATCAAGTCCGGCGGCGAATGGATCAGTTCGATCGATCTGGAGAATATCGCGGTCGCCTGCCCCGGCGTGCGCATCGCCGCCGTCGTCGGCGTCTATCATCCGAAATGGGAGGAACGTCCGCTGCTCGCGATCGAGCCGCATGAGGGCGAGACGGTGACCGAGGCGGCGGTGCTCGCCTTTCTGGAGCCGCGCATCGTCAAATGGTGGATGCCCGACGCGGTGGTGATCACCCAGGTGCCGCTGACCGCGACCGGCAAGATCGACAAGAAAGTGCTGCGCGACCGGTATCGGGATCATCTGGCGGACGGTTGAGGAAACCCATCTTGCCGATCCCGACGGGGTTTCCGGGTCTTGTTTTCCTTGAACATCCCTCAGTGAAGAGCCTTGCGTCCGTACGACGCACAGAGCCCGAGATGCCATCTATGCGTTTCTCCGATGGACGGCAGCGAATCTCATCATGGGGCGGTTCGCGGCTGACGCGGCTAGGGTTTGCGCAAGCTCTCGAGAGACGAGCGTGGGAGGACCGAATGCGCACATCTATGAATCATCGCCCGTCGACCCGCCGCTTCGCGCTGGCGCTGCTGCTGGCCGGCGCCATGCCTGCCGCCGCCTTCGCCCAGGATACCGCCCAGCCGCAGGCGGACGCCGCCCAGGCGCCGGAAGCGGTGGAGGGCGATATCATCGTCACCGCGCAGCGCCGCGCCGAGCGGCTTCAGGACGTGCCGATCGCGATCAGCGCGCTCAGCGCCAGCACGATGGAAGACCGCAACATCCAGACGGTCTACGATCTTCAGGGCAGCGTGCCCGGCCTTTCGATCTCCGGTTTCGCCGGCGTCAATTCCACCAATCTCGTCTCGCTGCGCGGCATCGCCGGCCAGCCCGTGCCGATCGGCGCCAGCCAGGCGACCGCCGTCTATCTGGACGGCGTCTATCTCTCCAAGCCCGATGCCGGCTTTTTCGGGCTCAAGGATATCGAGCGGGTTGAAGTGCTGCGCGGCCCGCAGGGCACGCTTTATGGCCGCAACGCCACTGCCGGCGCGATCAACATCGTCACGCATCAGCCCGGCGATACCGTCCAGGGCAGCATCGATGCGAGCTATGGCAATTTCAACAGCATCGCGGTGGGCGGCTATCTGAGCGGTCCGATCGGCGGCGGCTTTTCCGCAAGCATCTCGGGTTCGGCGAGCGGACATGACGGCTATTACCGCAACACGGTGACGGGCAACCGCATCGGCGACGCCTCGTCCTATACCGGCCGCGCCAAGCTGCGCTACGACAATGGCGGCGGCTTCGATGCGACCTTGTCCGCCGACTATACCATGAAGAAGTCGGAGGATCTGTTCACGCCGGCGACGCTGGTCGGCGGCCGGACCGTCTTCGCCACCAAGACGGTGTCGACCAATTTGGAGGATCAGATCCGCACCCGGCTGCGCACCGGCGGTGTCGCGCTGACGATCAATGCCGAGGCGTCGGACGATTTCACGATCACCTCTATCTCCAGCTATCGCAAGTTCAACTATTTCACGGTCTACGACATCGACGCGACGACGGCGACGTCGATCCAGCCGGTCTTCATCAACAAGAACGACACGTTCAACCAGGAAGTGCGCGGCGTCTACGATGCCGGCCCGCTGCGCTTCACCGTCGGCGCCAATTACTACAACGAAAAGGCGGAAGTGCTGCTGCGCGTCAATCCTGTCGCCTATACCAAGACGGCGCTGCGCGCCGATCCGCGCCCGCACTCCAAGAGCGATCTTGCCGCGCTCGCCGCCTTCGGCCAGTTCGAATATGATCTTGCGGATTCGCTGACCGCGGTCGCCGGCGCGCGGCTCAACTACGAGAAGCGCGATTTCTCGATCGATTATTCGACGGCGGGCACGCCGGGCCAATATCCGCCGATCATCGGCAAGGTTTCGGACACCGCGATCCTTCCGTCCTTCGGCCTCAACTACAAGCCCGATCGCGACGTACTGCTCTATGCCAAGGCGAGCCTTGGCTACCAGTCGCCGGGCTTCGCCTATCAGCCGGGCGCGGGCGGCGCGCTCAACACCTTCGGCGCGGAGAAGCTCTGGGCCTATGAGGCAGGGGTCAAGACGCAGTTCCTCGACCGCCGGGTGACGCTCAATGCCGCGGCATTCTATTACGACTATAAGGACCTGCAACTGCGCCGGCTGATAACCTCGCTGATCTCGCGCATCGAGAATGCGGGCGCCGCCAGCGTCAAGGGGATCGAGGCCGATCTCGCCATCATCCCCGTCGAGGGGCTGACGCTGACCGGCCAGGTCACCTATTCCAAGGGCGTCTACACCGATTTCTGCGAAGGCATCACCACGGGCACGCCGCAGAACAACGACGCCCAATGCGTGGGCACGCCCGCACCGACAGCGGACCGCGCGGGCAACCAGCTCAACCAGGCGCCGCGCTGGTCGGGCGGCTTCGGCGTCAATTATGCGACGCCGGTCAGCGACGGGGTGAAGCTGAAGCTCAACGCCAATTACGCGTTCGAATCCAACAGCTATTTCACCGCCGCGAACGAACGGCAGGTGAGCACGGGTGGCTGGCATCGGCTCGATGCGCGCGCGGGCGTCGAACTCGACAACGGGCTGGAGGTCTATGCGTTCGGCCGCAACCTGACCGACAATCGCTATATCGTCATGGCCTTCCGCTTCGGTGGCGCGGTTTCGGCGGTGGTGAGCGATCCGGCGACCTACGGCATCGGCGCCAGCTTCAAGTTCTAAAGCGCTCCTGGGGGAGTAGCACCGGGATGCGATGGGTTTCATCTTGTCCCGGTGCCAGCCCGCGCGCCGCTTGAGTGCTCCACTGTGCGGATGCGTCAGCGCGCCTGCATCTTCCACAAGGTCGGCAGCGCGTCCTTCCACGGGCGCGCCGCCTCCAGTTGCGCGGCCATGCGGAAAAGCAGGGCCTCGTCGCCGAACCGCGCCATGAACTGGCTGCCGATCGGCAGGCCGGCGGCGTTGCGGAAAAGCGGCACGGTCATCGCCGGAATGCCGGTGACGTTCGCCAGCGCCGAATAGGGCGCGAACGCGGCCGACACTGTCCGGACGTCGGAGCCCGTCAGCGTGCCGAGCGGGGCGGGCGGTTGCGCCAGCGCGGGGGTCAGGATCAGCGGATAGCGCGTCTGGAAGGCGGCGAGGTCGCGGCTCGTCTTCTGGAAATACTGGATCGCGCGCAGATAATCGGCGGCGCCGATCGTCCGTGCGGCTTCGACAAGGCCGGCGACATGCGGTTCGAGTTCGCCCTCTCCGGGGCGTCGGCCGAGCTCCTGGGCGCGGGCGTCGACGAGTGCGCGGACGAGCGTCGCGGCCACGACGGCGGACGCGCCGCCGAGCAGCCGGCGATCCACCGGCAGCTCGGCGGGCTCGACATGATGGCCCAGCGCTTCGCACAGTGCCGCCGTGTCCAGCACCGCTTCCCGGCAATCGGAATGGACGGAAGCCTCGCCGGGCAGGTCGACCACCAGTGCGATGCGGATGCTGCCGGGATCGGCGCCGACCTCGCTCAGCCAGGCGCGGGCTGGCGGCGCGATGCCATAGGGGGCGCCCAGATCGGGTCCGGCCGAGAGATCGAGCAGCGCCGCGCTGTCGCGCACCGAACGGCTGACGGCATGGGCGGTGCCGAGCCCCGCGCTCGATTCGCCGCGTTCCGGCCCCATCGGCATGCGGCCGCGCGTGGGTTTCAGCCCGAACAGGCCGCAGCATGACGCCGGAATGCGGATCGATCCGCCGCTGTCGCTGGCGTGCGCCATCGGCACGATGCCTGCCGCGACCGCCGCCGCCGCACCGCCGCTCGACCCGCCGGCGGTGCGCGACACGTCCCAGGGATTGCGCGTCGGCGGCGCGTTGGCGGGCTCGGTCGTTGCGCTGTACCCGAGTTCTGGCGTCGCGCTCTTGGCGAAGATGGCGAAACCGGCGCGGCGATAGCGTTCGAACAATTCGGAACTCTGCGTCGGCACATGGCCGGCCCAGAAGCGCGATCCGTTCGCGGTCGGCTCGCCGGCATAGGCCATGTAGAGATCCTTCAGGACGAAGGGAACGCCGTGAAACGGCCCCGCAGGCAGGCCGTTCGCGATATCCGCCCGCGCGCGGTTCTCGAAAAGATGGTTGAGCGCATGGATTTCCGGATTGACCGCGGCGGTCCGGGCAAGTGCCGCGTCGAGCAGTTCGGATGTCGATACTTGCCGGTCGGCGACCAGCTTCGCCAGTCCCATTGCGTCGTGCGCGACATATTCATCATGGGTCATGATCGGCTCCCGATTGTGTTTTCATTTGGAATCAGCGCGCAATGAACGATACAGGACAGGTTCTGCTCGTTTCTGGACGCTGAGAGGATTGGCATGACGACGTCGCTCGCGCACGGCACGATCGGCGCACGGTTGAAAGCGCTGCGCAAGCGCGAAGGCTGGACGCTGACCGAAGTCGCGGCGCGCACGGGAATCTCGCAGGGCACCTTGTCCAAGCTGGAGAACGGGCTGACCAAGCTCAATTTCTCGAGCGTGGTGAAGCTGGCGAGCGGGCTCAACCTGCCGGTCACCGCCTTCACCAGCCCCGAACCGCATGTCGAGGCGAGCGGATCGCGCCGCGCGGTGACGCGCGCCGGCACCGGCCCGCGCTTCCAGGCGCAGGACATCGAATATGAAGTGCTCGCCGACGGGCTGGCGGGCATGAACAAGGTGTTCCTGCGCGCGCGCATCAAGCAGCATCCCGATCGCGAGCTTGTCGAGTTCCGCCGCCATCCCGGCCAGGAATTCATCTATGTGCTGAGCGGCGAGTTCGAACTGCAGACCGAAGCCTATGCACCGATCCGGCTGCGCGAAGGGGACAGCGTCGTCTTCGATTCGAGCATGGGGCATCGCTACATCTCGATCAGCGAGCCCGACACGATCCTGCTGATCGAGATGGAGGTCGCCAGCTACCCGACGGTGATCGAGGATCTGATCATCTGACACGGGCGGCGGAGCGGGGCCCCGCGCGGCGCGGCTGTGTGCCGCCGGATGACCGTCCTTGCGCATCCCGCTTCGACTCCTTTCGAAAAAATTCGTAATCGAAACTTGACGCATCGGCAAGATGGGCGCAGAAAATTGGGGAAATCTTGTCCCAATTCAGCCGCTCTTCCGGATCGATTATTCCAAATCGATATTCGGTGGCGGCGCCGAAAGGATCGTCATGGATATCGAAGCGCTGCACGCCGAAACCATCATCATCGATGCGGTCTGCCCGATCACCTACGAGACGCGCTATGTCGACTGGTATCGCGAGGGCGGGGTCACCGTGGTCACGCCCACCGTCGCATGGGTGCAGGACGCAAGCTATGCGTTCAAGGCGATCGCGTCCTGGCACGCATTTGTCGCCGGCCGCGCGGATATGCGGCTGATCCGCACCACCGCCGATATCGTCGCGGCGAAAGCGGCGGGGCAGACCGGCATCCTCCTGCACTTCCAGGGCACCGATCCGATCGAGGACAATCTGGACTATGTGCGCATCTATGGCGAACTGGGCGTCAAGGTGATCCAGCTCTGCTACAATCGCCGCAACCGCGTGGGCGACGGCGGCAGCGAGCGCACCGATTCCGGGCTCAGCTATTTCGGGCTGGAGATGGTCGCGGCGCTCAACGATGCCGGGATCGTCGTCGACTGCGCACATACGGGCACGAGGACCACGCTGGAGGCGATCGAGGCGTCGCGCTCGCCCGTGGTGATCTCGCACGGGAATGCGGCGGCGATCCACCCGTCGAACCGCAATGTCCCGGACGAGGTGATCAAGGCGATCGGAGCGAATGGCGGCGTCGTCGGTGTCGTCGGCTTCCCCGCCTTCGTGCATGATTCAGCCCGGCCGACGCTCGACCATTTCATCGATCATATCGTCCATATCGCGGGGCTGATCGGCATCGATCATGTCGGGCTCGGCATCGATTACGCATCGATGCAATGGCCGATCGTGAGCGACGAGGCGGCGGTGGCCATCTACGATCAGGCGATCGCGGCGGGGATCTGGCGCGCGGACACCTATCCCAAGCCGCCTTATTATTATCCCGCCGGGATCGAAACGCCGCAGACGATGATCAATCTCACCCGGCGGCTGGCGGAGCGCGGGTTCGACGAGGCATCGATCCGCAAACTGCTTGGCGCGAACTGGATGGCGCTCTATCGCGCAGTCTGGGGAGAATGATCGACAGATGCGCCAATTTTCAGCCGAAGACGTCCGTGCAGCACTCGACTGGCCGATCCTGATCGCGGCCATCCGCGACGGCATCGCCGGCGACATCACCGTGCCGTTGCGCCAGCGGCACAGCATTCCCGTGCCCGGCCAGGCCGATGCGGCGCTGCTGATGATGCCGGCCTGGCGGGCAGGGCACCTGATCGGCGTGAAGCTGGTCACGTTCTTTCCCGATGCCGAACGCCGCATCAATGCCGCCTATATCCTGTTCGACGGGCGTTCGGGTGAGGCGATCGCGCTGGTCGACGGTGAGGAACTGACCGCGAAACGGACCGCCGCGTCGTCGGTGCTGGCGGCGCTCCATCTCGCGCGCCGCGATGCCGCCCGGCTGATGATCATCGGGACGGGCCGGCTTTCGGAGGAGTTCGCATCCGCCTATGCCGCGAACTTCCCGATCACCGATATCGCGATCCTGGGCCGTTCGCCCGCGCGCACCGCCGCACTGGTCGACGAGCTGAACGGGCAGGGGCTGCCCGCGCGCATTGCGCGCGAGGCCGATGTCGAGGATGCGGATATCGTCGTCTGTGTCACCTCCGCCACCAGCCCGGTCCTGTCCGGACGGCTGCTGGCGCCCGGCGCGCATGTCGATCTGGTCGGCGGTTTCCAGCCCGACATGCGCGAGGCCGATGACGAGGTGTTCCGGCGCGCTTCGGTTGTCTTCTCCGATTTCGCGGCGGCGCGGGGTGAGGCGGGCGATCTGATCGGGCCGTTCGCGAGCGGCGCACTGACCGAAAACCGCTTTGGCGGCGAACTCGCCGACCTGATCCAGGGCCGGCATCCGGGCCGCACCGACGGTGATCAGATCACCGTCTTCAAATCGGTCGGCCATGCCAGCGAGGATCTTGCGGCGGCCTCCGCGCTGCTTGCGGCCGATACGGTCAGCGGCTGATCGATCGGCGCAGGTGCAGCAGGGGATAGGGGCGGCCGGCATCGTCGAGCGCTGAGCGGTCGAAGCGCACGAAGCCGATGCGCTCGTAAAAGGCGACGGCGCCGTCATTCTGTTCGTTGACGTCGACGGTCAGCACGCCGTCCTCTTCATGGTGCCGGGCATGATCGGTCAGCGCCCGCCCGATCCCGTGCCCGTGCCGTGCGGGATCGACGAACAGCGCATCGATATGCGCGCCCGTCATGCCCATGAAGGCGGCGGGCTGACCGGCTTCGTCATCGGCCACCCAGAAGGAGGCGCTGGCGAGATAGGTGCGCACATCGCCCGCGATCGCCGCGAAATCCTCGGCCGACAGGAAATGGTGCGTCGCCTTCACGGCATCGTGCCAGACCTGGAACAGGCGATCGGCATCGGCGGGTTGGGACGGTCTGATACGCATGGGCGCCCATAGGCCGATGGCGGCTGCGAAGGCAATCATGTGGCGTCGATCCACGGGCGCCCCGGAGCCTTGTACCAGGGTGCAGGGCGCTGACGCATCCGCGCCCTGGAACGCTCAAGCGCCGCGCGGGCTTGACCGGGATGCGATGAGTCGAACTCGGCGCATCCCGATATTATCCACAGGTTCTTCGGTTCAGCTTCCGGGTTGGCCGGCGGCAGATTCCAGGCAGCGTCCCTTGCCGCAGGCGAGCGCCCTTTCCATGGCGACGCGCATCCGGCCGATCATCTGACAAGTCGCGCCGGGCTGCGGCGTCAGCCGGACAGTGCGTCCATCGGCATCGGCGAGGCTGAGCGTGTTGCGCAGCCGTTCTTCCGACATGATCGCGCCGTTCCACAGGATGCGATCCTGCGCGTCGATGACGATGCTGTCGATCCCGGCCGGCGCCGGCTGCGGGGCGGCAGCGGCGGCGGCGATCCATTCGGCGTTCGGGCCGGGGCAGGGCGCGCCGCCGCCGCATGCGGAGAGCATCGGCAGCAATGCGGCGATGGCGATGACGGGGCGGGGCATGGCTTCAGGCCACGGCGGATTCGAGGATCGTGATCGTGCCCGCCGTCGCGTCGATCTCGGCACGGATGCCGACGGGAATGCTGAACTGATTGGGGATATGGCCGATCAGCGCGCCCTGGAAGGCCGGTACGCCCAGCGGCTCCAGATGCTGTTTCAGCACCTGGGACAGGCTGAATCCGCCGAGATTGCCGCCCGAGGATCGGCAATCGGTGCACTGACCGAAAACGACCCCGGCGACGCGGCCGAGCACGCCGCCGAGCGCGAGCTGGGTCAGCATGCGATCGATGCGATATTCGGCCTCGCCGATATCCTCCAGAAACAGGATCGCGCCGTCGAAATCGGGCAGATAGGGCGTGCCCATCAGTGCGGCCAGCACCGTCAGATTGCCGCCGAGCAGCCGTCCGCTCGCCTTGCCGGGGTGGAAGGTGCGGATGCTGCCGCTGCGCTGGACCAGCCGGTCGTCGGTGCCCTGCGGCGTGCGATAGACCGGTGTCGCGCCGTCAAAGGCGATCTCGCGAAATGCGTCCCAGGACAGTTTTCCCCAGGAACTCGCGGCATTGGGGCCGTGGATGGTGGTGAAGCCGGCGCGCGCGGCGAAGGCCAGGTGGAGCGCGGTGATGTCGCTGAAACCGAGCAGCAGCTTCGGATTGGCGCGGATCAGCCCGAAATCGACATAGGGCAGGATGCGCGCGCATCCCCAGCCGCCGCGCACCGCGAAGACCGCACGCACGCTCTTGTCGGCATACATGGCGTTGAGGTCGGCGGCGCGCGCCTTGTCCTCGCCCGCCAGATAGCCGTAGCGATCGGCAAGGTGCGGCGCGGGCTTTGGCACAAGGCCCATCGCCTTCACCGTCTCGACGATCAGCGCCAGATCGAATTCATCGTCGGTGAAGCCCGCCGGCTCGACCAGCCCGACCGTGTCGCCCGCGCGCAGGCGCGGCGGCTTGCGCGTTGGTGCAGGGGCGGCGGCGATGGCGGGGGGCAGGGCAAGCGCGGCGGACAATGCGCCCAGGCCCTGGATTGCGGTGCGTCTGTCGATCATGCCCAGCGGCATAGCAAGGTTGAGGGGCGGGGACACCCCCGCGCGGCTTGCGTGCGGAGCGGTCCGTGCGGTAGCGCGGACATGGCCCGCCATGCGGGCGGTCGATCAAATTTGCGATCATCGTGCGAAAAAAAGCGCGCCGCGCGTCTAATGCGGTACGAGTTTCAGCAAAGGGCTGGGGGCATGCCGGGCGAAGGCGCGATATCGGGGGAGAATGCGCGCGACGTGATCGGGCTGAGCCGTGAATATCGGCCTGCGCTGATGGCGTTCTTCCTGCGCCGCATCGCCGATCATGCCGAGGCCGAGGATCTGACGCAGGAAGTGTTCACCCGCCTCGCCGGCCATCCCGACATGACGATGCAATCGGGCAGCGCCTATCTGTTCCAGACCGCGGCCAATCTGCTGCGCGATCGTTCGCGGCGGGCGAAGGTGCGCACCGAATATCGCCAGATGCTGAGCGATGCCGATGGGCTGGGCGTCGATCCGATCGATCCCTTCCGGATCGCGGCGGCGCGCGACTCGATCGGCGCGATGCGGCAGGCGCTGGGCGAGATGGACGAGACGACCGAGGCGATCTTCGCGCTCTACCGACTGGAACATATGAGCAAGGAGGTGATCGCGGACACCTTCGGCATCGCGGTGCGCACTGTCGAGAAGCATCTGACCCGCGCGATGGTGTTGCTGACCGAACGCTTCGGAGACGATCGATGAGCCTCTCCGTCGTCGAAACGGGCCCGCAGACCCGGCTGGAGGAGGCGAGCACATGGTGCCTTCGGCTGTCCGAAGGGGCACTGTCGATCGAAGAGCACGCCGCCTTCGATGCCTGGATCGATGCGGATCCGGACAATCTCGATGCGTTCGAGCGCACGGTGCGCGTGTGGCAACGCTTCGGCGCCGCCGCCACGACGCCCGAATTCATCGAGGTCCGCGAACGCGCGCTTGCGACTTATCGCAAGCGCAACCAGGCGCGCTGGTCCGCGCCATCGGGATCGCGCCGCGCGCTCTGGAGCATCGCCGCCTGCCTTGTCCTCGCTTTTGTCGCCGGCGTGCTGTGGTTGCAGAGCCAGCCGGACATTTACCGCACCGCCGTCGGTGAACGCCGCCTCGTCGTGCTGGCGGACGGATCGCGCATCTCGCTCGATGCGGCGACGCGCGTGGACGTGCGGCTGGAAAAGGACCGGCGCGTGCTGGTGCTGCGCCAGGGGCGCGCCAAGTTCGATGTCGCGCGCGATCCGTTCCGGCCGTTCAGCGTGGCGGCCGGCGACAAGACGGTGGTCGCGACCGGCACTTCGTTCAGTGTCGAATTGCTGCGCCGGCAGATGCATGTCGTGCTCTATGAGGGCCAGGTCGCGGTGATGGCGAAGGCGTCGTCGGACGCGGTGGCGGTGCCTGTCGGGCTGAAGGGCAGGGACGGTGCGGCGGACCGGCTGCTCAAGCCCGGCAGCGAACTCGTTGCCAACATGTCGCAACCGACGGCATCGGTGGCGCCGACCGATCTCGCGCGATCGCTGTCCTGGGAAGTGGGGCAACTCACCTTTATCGACGAACCGCTCTACAGCGCGGTCGAGCGCGTCAATCGCTATTCGACGCGCAAGATCGAACTGAAGGATGCTCGCGCCGCGAAGCTGGAGATCAACGGCGTGTTCAACACCGGCGATGTTGATGCCTTCATCGTCGGCGTGCGCGAGACGCTGCCCGTCCGCATCACGCCGGAGGGTGAGACCGTGGTGATCGCGTCGGAGCGATAGTTGCCGACTGAGCCAGCCCATATAGGCGATTAGCCTGTTTCATAATGCCAAATCGGGCGGAAATCGGTAAATTTTCCTGCCCGGCGGGCGGAGTTTTCCGCATGATGCGTCTAATCCTCCACGGCGGGGGCTCTGCCGGGCAGAATTTGGGGGGATTGATCGGGTATGTCGCGTCACATTTTTCTCTGGGCGGTTTCCGGGGTGGTTCTGGCATCGACGATGGCGGCGCCCGCCCGTGCGGCGGCGCAGCAGCGCCAGCAGACTTACAGCTTCGACATTCCCGCCCAGGATCTGGCATCGGCGCTGCGCACCTTCGCGCGCACCTCTCGCCAGCAGGTGACGTTCAGCGGCGCGATGGTGCGCGGGCGCAAGAGCGCGACGGTCAAGGGCAATCACGAGGCGAGCCGTGCGCTCGACATTCTGCTTTCGGGAACCGGCTTTTCGGTGCGTCGCGCCGACCGGGGCGTGCTGGTGCTGGTCGCGCCGCAGGCGACGCGGATGAGCGCCGCGCCGGTGCAGGATACGCCGGCGAGCCTGCCCGTCGACGACGGCGCGGATGAAGACGCCAATGCCGAAATCCTCGTCACCGGTTCGCGCATCGACCGCGCCGGTTTCAGCGCGCCGACGCCGACCACCGTCGTCAGCGGCGCAGATCTGCGGCTGGGCAACCGGCCGAGCATCGCGCAGGTGCTCAACGATCTGCCCCAGTTCCGCGCCAGCACATCGCCCGTCACCAATTTCTCGGGTACGGCATCGGGATCTTCGCCCGCCGATCTTCGCGGCCTCGGCAGCACGCGCACGCTGACGCTGCTCAACGGGCGCCGCTTCACCGGCGCCGGCGATCTCAACACCGTGCCGCAGGCGCTGGTTCAGCGCGTCGAGGTCGTGACCGGCGGCGCCTCCGCCGCCTGGGGTTCGGGCGCGGTCGGCGGCGTCGTCAATATCCTGCTCAACGAAACGCTCGACGGGTTGACGCTCGGCGCGACGGCCGGCGTTTCCTCACGCGGCGATGCCGAGCGTTACGGGTTCGAAGGCAGCTTCGGCACCAGCTTCGCCGGCGGTGCCGGCCACTTCATGATCGGCGCCCAATATCTGGACGACAAGGGCGTGCTCGATCGCGATTCCCGCCGCAATCTGGGCAGCACCACGCTCTACACCAATCCCACCGGTTCGGCGCACACCTATGTCATCGCGCGCGACGTGAACTATGCCGATGCCAGCATCGGCGGCCTGATCACCTCCGGCGCGCTTGCCGGCCAGACCTTCAACAGCGATGGCACGCTGCGCCCCTTCGTTTTCGGCGTCCGCAAGCCCAATGACTCGGTGATGATCGGCGGCGAGGGCACCAGCCTGCGCGACGAAACCGCGCTTGCCGCGCCGCATGAGCGGATCAACGTCTATGCGCGCGCCAGCTTCGAAATCGGCGATGCGAAGCTCTGGATCGATGGCAGCTATTCGCGCATGTCCGCGCAATATCCCTTCTACGCCGAGAGCAACCGCAACAACATCACGGTTTCGCGCGACAATCCCTTTCTGCCGCAGGCGGTTCGCAACCAGCTGATCGCCGCCGGCCAGACGAGCTTCCGGATGGGCCGCGTGTTCGAGGATTACGGGTACCGCACCTTCGGCTATGTGCGCGACACGATCGACGCGGCGATCGGCATCGACGGATCCTTCGCCGACGGCAAGTGGCGCTACAGCGCCTATTACGGCCATGGCGAACTGGGCGACGATCGCGGCTATCTCAACCAGAAGGTCGCCACCAACTTCGCCAACGCGATCGATGTGGTCGCGAACCCGCTCGGCGGCGCGCCGATCTGCCGTATCGCGCTGACCGATCCGACCACGGCATGCCGCCCGCTCAACATCTTCGGCGAAGGCAGGGCCGATCCGGCGGCGGTCGCCTATGCCTTTTCGAACGCGGCGCATGTGAAGAACACGACGAAGCTCGATACGGCGGGCGTCAGCCTGCGCGGCGATCCCTTCTCGCTCTGGGCCGGCCCGGTTTCGATCGCGGTCGGCGCGGAGGCGCGCTGGGAATCGATCACGTCGAGCGGCCTCGATCCGCTTTCGGCGGCACGCGCTTTTTCCACCTTCAACTTCTCAAACCTCGAAGGCGCCTTCAACGTGAAGGAAGGCTTCGGCGAAATCGCGGTTCCGTTGCTCGATCAGGATTTCAGCAAGCTCGAATTCAGCGCCGCCGCCCGTTACAGCCATTACAGCAACACCGGCAGCGTCTGGTCGTGGAAGCTGGGCCTCACCGATCGCATCTTCGACGATCTGCTGATCCGCGTCTCGCGTTCGCGCGATATCCGTTCGGGCAGCCTGTCGGAACTCTTCACGCTGCGCTCGACCACGCGCTCGACCATCGCCGATCCGGTGACGCAATCCTCCTATGAGATCATCACCTATGGCGGCGGCAATTCGATGCTCGATCCCGAGATCGGCCAGACCACGACGATCGGCGCCACCTATTCGCCGTCCTTCATTCCCGGCCTGAACCTGTCGGTCGATTATTTCGATATCAGCATCAAGGGTGCGATCGCCACGCTCGGCGGGCAGGATATCGTCAGCCGCTGCTTCAACGGCAACACGGCATTGTGCAGCCAGATCGTGCGCGGCGGGCCGAACAATCGCGTGACCGAGGTCTATGCCACCTTCGTCAACCTGGCGGAATACAAGACGCACGGCCTCGATTTCGAGGCATCCTATGCACTGCCGATGGAGACGATCTCGGCGTCGATGCCGGGCACGCTTCGCTTCCGCGCGCTTGCCACCTATGTGCCCAGCCTGACCACCTATGACGGCATCACCAAGATCCAATATGTCGGCGATGTCGGCGAAGCGGTGCCCTTCGGCACGCCGAAATGGCGCGGTTCGCTGAGCGTCGCCTATAATGACGAGGCGTTCAGCGCCGATGCGCGACTGCGCTATGTCGGCGGCGGCGTATGGAATCATCTGCTCGATATCGAGAACAACGCGATCTCCGCGCGCACCTATCTGGATCTCGGCGCGCAGGTGAAGGTGGCGGGTTTCACGCTGTTCGGCAGCATCAACAACGTCTTCGATCGCGATCCGCCGCTCACCACGACGGGGCAGGTGCATTACGACCAGATGGGCCGTTACTTCACCGCCGGAGCGAAGGTGAATTTCTGAGCGCGGCGCGCGCCGGAACCGTCTCTTCCATGTCTCGTTGAAGCGTCACGGCCGGGCGGAAACGTCCGGCCGCCACGCCAGGGCGTCTCCACCATGCGTGGACATGCCCTGGTCCTTCGCTGCCGCATTTTCCGAGCCATCGGCCCTGAAGGGGCAGCTCGAAAATGCTTTGGGAGAGACACGCCATGGAAACGCAGGAACTCCATCGCGGCCGGCTGATCGACCATATCCAGCTGGTGGTCGCCGATCTGCCCGCCAGCCGCCGCTTCTACGAAGCGATCTTCGCGGTGCTGGACGTGCCCATCGGCGGCAGCGCGGACGATTATTTCTGGGCGGACGAGCTTTTCGTCTCGACCGCCGACAGCGCGGCGGCATTGGGCCAGCTCACCGGGCGCCATCACCTGGCCTTCCAGGCGCGCGACCGCGCGATGGTCGACGCCTTTCACGCCGCGGGCCTGGCCAATGGCGGCAAGGACAATGGCGCGCCGGGCGAGCGGCCCTATCATCCCGGCTATTATGCGGCGTTCGTGATCGACCCGGACGGCAACAACATCGAGGCGGTCTATCATGGAGAGGCGGATCGCAGTGCCGCTTCGGTGGAGATCAGATTTTAATTCTTCGATATTTGTAAAAAATGAGTAAATTCCGTAATCCATTAACAAAAGTATAATTTAGATTCCAGCTTGATTGGAAAACGTTTCGTCGTGATTTCATGAATATTTGCGGGAAGTCTTGCGCTTCCATTTGACGAACTGGATCAAGTTAAACATCAGTCGAATTGACTCGCAGAGGTCGCCATGCCCGCGAAAGCGGTGCATGCATAATCGGTCGCGCTCCGAACCCTTTGGGTTCCAATGTTATCGTTCGATAAACAGGAGACCGCGATGGCCCGTCATGGCGTCTATCCGAGAGACATTGTTCCACCGATCTCGGACTATTTCGATTCCGGCCGTTTCGGCCGGATGTTCGGCAAGCTGCCGGCCTTTTCCTCCGATACGCCCAAGGTGCGCAAGGCGCTGCTCGATATCGGCGCGCCCGGCGGGCCGATGGATGCGGGCGAGGATCTGTCCGCCGATCCCAAGGATCTGATCGTCGATCTCAACCTGTCGGCGAACAACAGCAACAATCCGCGGCTGTCGGCGGGCATGACCTTTCTGGGCCAGTTCCTGGACCATGACATGACCTTCGATCCGACATCGAGCCTGGAACGGCAGGTCGATCCGGAGATGATCGCGAATTTCCGCACGCCGTCGCTCGCGCTCGACAATGTCTACGGCGCCGGACCGGACGGCAGCCCCTGGCTTTACGACGGCACCACCGGCAATCTGAAGTTCCTGCTGGAACCGACGGGAACGCCGGGCAGGGACGATGTTCCCCGCAACAGCCAGAATGCCGCGCTGATCGGTGATCCGCGCGATGACGAGAACCTGATCATCTCGCAGCTTCAGGTGGCCTTCCTCAAATTCCACAATGCGGTGATCGACTATGTCCGGTCGGAGATCGGCCTGACCGCGCATGGCGAGATCTTCGCGGAAGCGCAGCGCATCGTGCGCTGGCATTATCAGTGGATCGTCATCCACGAATTCCTGAAAAAGACCTGCGGCGCCGATCTGATCGACGATATCATGACCAAGGGGCGCAAATTCTACAAATGGCGCAACGAGCCCTTCATCCCGGTCGAGTTCGCGGTTGCCGCCTATCGTTTCGGCCACAGCCAGGTGCGCCCGTCCTACCGCGCCAACTTCACGGGCAATGGCGGCGGACCCTTCTTCGCGATGATCTTCACCGAAACGCCGTCCGATCCCGCCGATCCCGACGATCTCTCGGGCCGGTGCCGCGCGCCGCGCCGCTTCGTCGACTGGCCGACCTTCTTCGATTTCGGCGATGGCGAGGTGAAGCCCAACAAGAAGATCGATCCGACATTGTCGACCGCCTTGTTCCGCCTGCCGGGCACCGTGGTCGCCAACCCCAATGCGCAGACCAATCCGTCGTCGCTGGCGCAGCGCAACCTGCTGCGTCACCTGACCTTCTCGCTGCCTTCGGGCCAGCGCGTGGCCAAGGCGATGAAGATCGAGCCGCTCGGCAAGGACAAGCTCGCCATGCTCGCGCCCTGGGGCATGGACGACAATACGCCGCTCTGGTTCTACATCCTGCAGGAAGCGGCCGAACTGCAAAGCGGCGAACGGCTCGGGCCCGTCGGCGGGCGCATCGTGGCGGAGGTGATGATCGGCCTGATCGAGGGCGACCGGACATCCTATCTGTCGCAGGATTCCGAATGGCAGCCCTTCCTGCCGACGCGCGATCCGGCACGGACCAACGAGGATTTCACGATGGTCGACCTGCTGGCCTTCGCCGGCGTGGCCTGACGCCGGCCCATGATGAAGCGGGCGGGGCGCCGCTAGGACGCCCCGCCCGTCAATTGCTCAAGCCCTCAGGCCGGTCGAGTCGCGGAAGATATCGTCGCGATCATTTGCTCAGTGCAAAGGGGATCGCGCGGCCGATCTGCGAGGGGAGGACCGAGAAATGGTCTTCCTCGGGAAACTGGTCGTAGCGCACCTTCAGTCCCTTGTCGGCCAGGATCCTCGCCATGTCGCGGGCATTGTCGACCATATGGTTCTGGCGGTTGTGGAAATGGGCCATATATCCCTCGACGCCGCCGTCGCCGAGCGCCTTGGGGTCGGCGGCGAGGCGTGCCCGCGCGGCGGCCACATTCTCCGCTTCATAGTCGGCGGTCTTGTATTCCTCGAGCTCGCCGATGCCGATATAGACGCGCGCGCCGCGCTGGGCGGGGTTCGGAGACAGCGCCAGCGCTTCCTTGATCAGTGCGGCGTCGTGCCACCAGATCGACGGGCTGAACGCCAGATAGGTCTGGAACCAGTCCGGATGATCGATCAGCGTTCGCAGCGTGAACAGGCCGCCCAGTGAATGCCCGGCCAATGTCTGGCGCGTCCGATCGATCGGGAAGCGTTTCTCGATATCGGGTTTCACGCGCTCCTGGACGAAGCGGATCATCTTTTCGTACCCGCCGCTGTCGGTGGGTATGACATTGGTGACGGGGCGCGGCAGGTTCGACGCGGTGGTCAGATCGTGAAATCGCCGCTTCATGTCGAAGCCGCCATCGATCGGGTAGCCGATGCCGACCACCACCGCCGGCTCCACCTTGCTGCGCAGGCCGAAATCGAGATTGGTGCGGATCACTTCCGCCGCCGTCGGGGCCCAGGCATTGCCGTCCATGATATAGATCACCGGATAGCCCGAGGCGGGCGCCGGGCCGGCCGGCGGCGCGACGATGATCCGGAACGAGAGCCCTTCCGCCGATTGCAGATCGTGCGACGCGATCGGCAGGAAGGGCTTGTTCTTGCGGGCAGGGCTGTCCGCATGGGCAGGATTGGCGAAGGTGAACGCCGCCGACAGGAGCAGCGCGATGGCGGTGATGGATTTCATGGCCGGTCTCCGGAAGATCAGGCGAGGCCGCGCGGTCATTTGCCGAGCGCGAACGGAACGGCGCGGCCGAATTCGGACGGCAGCACGGAGAAGTGATCCTCCTCGGGAAACAGGTCGAACTTCACCTTGATACCCTTGTCGCCGAGCGACTTCGCCATCATGCGGGCATTGTCGACCATATGCTGTTTTCGGCTGCTCATGGCCGCGACGAACGCTTCGACGCTTTCGGCGCCCAGGGACTTGGGGTCCGCGGCGAACAGGATGCGGGCCTGCGCTTCCATCTCCACCCGGTATTTCGCGGTCAGATATTCCTCGAGTTCGCCGACCCCGATATAGACGCGCGCGGCGCGTTGCGCCGGGCTGGGCGAGAACGCGGCGGCTTCCTTGAGCAGCAGGGCATCGTGCCACCAGATCGAGGGGCTGAGCGCGAGATAGGTCTGAAACCAGTCCGAATGGTTCATCAGCGTGCGGAGCGTGAACAGGCCGCCCAGCGAATGGCCGGCCAGCGTCTGCCGCGTCCGGTCGATCGCGAAGCGCTTCTCGATATCCGGCTTCACCCGCTCCTGGATGAAGCGGATCATCGCCTCATAGCCGCCGATCTTGCTGCTTCCCGCATCCGACGGCACCGGAGACGGTGTGGTCAGATCCCAGTCGCGGCGGGAAAGATCGAACGCGCCCTCGATCGGATAGCCGATGCCGACCACCACCGCCGGCTCCACCTTGCTGCGCAGGCCGAATTCCAGATTGGTGCGGATCACTTCCGAGACGAACGGTGCCCAGGCATTGCCGTCCACCACATAGATCACCGGATAACCCGCCGCCGGCGCCGGGCCGGCCGGCGGCGCGACGATGATGCGGTATGTGAGGCCCTCGGCCGATTTCAGATCGTGCGATGCGATCGGCAGGAAGGGCTCATCGGCCCGTGCCGGTGCGGTCGTTGCCAGGCCTGCCGCTAGGGCGAGGGCGAGGAATCCGATGGATTTCATGCATTTTCTCCGGAGATTCTTGCCCGTCGCAGGCAGTGTGGCGACACCTTCGAAACGAGGCCGCGCCCCTTCATTTCCGGAGGGCGAACGGAACCGCACGGGCGAACTGGGCCGGCAGCACCGAGAAATGATCCTCGTCGGGGAAATGGTCGAACCGGACATCCAGCCCATTTTCGCCCAATATCTTCGCCATCTGCCGGGCATTGTCGACCATGTTGCCTTTGCTCTTCCGCATCTCGGCCATATAGGCTTCGACGCTCATGCCACCGAGCGCGGCGGGATCGGCGGCCGCCCTGGCGCGCACGCTGGTCTCCATCTTCTGCAGGAATTCCGGCGAATAATATTGCTCGAACTGGCCGATGCCGAGATAGACGCGCGCCTTGCGCTGGGGCGAAGACGCACCCAGCGCCGCCGCTTCCTTGAGCAAGGCGGCGTCGTTCCACCAGATCGACGGGCTGAGCGCGAGATAGTTCTGATACCAGTCGGGGTGGTTCATCAGCGTGCGCAGGGTGAACAGCCCGCCCAGCGAATGCCCCGCCAGCGACTGGCGGCCCTTGTCGATCGGGAAGCGCTTTTCGATATCGGGCTTTACCCGTTCCTGGATGAAGCGGATCATCGCTTCATAGCCGCCGACCTTGCCCCATTTGACGTCGGACGCGACTGACGACGGCGTCGTCAGATCGGTTGTGCGCCGCGCCAGATCGAACGCGCCCTCGATCGGATAACCGACGCCGACGACCACCGCCGGCTCGACCTTCGCCTGCGTCCCGAAATCCAGGTTGGTGCGGATCACTTCGGACGCCAGCAACGTCCAGGCATTGCCATCGACGATATAGATCACCGGATAGCCCGCCGCAGGTGCCGGGCCGGCGGGCGGGGCGACGATGATGCGGTAGCTCAATCCCTCGGCCGAGGTCAGGTCGTGCATCGATGCCGGCCGGAACGGCTTGTCCGCCTGCGCTGCGGCGGGCGCAGACAACGCCGCCGCCGCGCAGAATGCGATAAGGCTGAAGATCTTCATGTCCGCTCTCCTGTCGCGCCCATCAGAACTTCACGTCGACCGCGAGGCCCACCGTGCGCGGCATCATCAGGATGCCACGATTGTCCAGCCCCATCGATGCGACCTTGTGACTGTCGGTGACGTTGCGGACATAGGCGCGCACCGTCCAGCGATCGTTGGAGATCGATGCGTTGAGATCGCCGATGGCATAACCGGGAAGGCGAAGGCTGGTTGGATCGTCGCGGAATTCGGACCAGTTGCTGGTGGACCAGCGGATGCCGCCGCCGAGATGCAGGTCCCAGTCGCCGCCCAGCGGCACCGCATAATCCGCCAGGAACGATCCGCTCCAGGCCGGCGTGGCCGGCGGACGATCTCCCGCCCGTGCGCCGACATCGGGCAGGTCCTGGCGCAATTTCAGTCCGAAATAGGCTGCGGTCGCGGTCAGTGTCAGGTTACGCACGGGCCGCAGCGTGCCGGTGAATTCCAGGCCGCCGCCATTCGCCTTGCCGCCATTGGTGGTGAAGCCGAAAAGACCATCGGGCGATTGGCCGAACACGAACATGTCGGTCCAGTTCAGATAATAGAGCGTCAGGTCGATCGACGCCCGATCGTCGAGGAAATCCGCGCGTACGCCGGCTTCGTAAGAGATCATGCTGTCATTGCCGTAACTGTCCGGAACGCCCGGCCAGCTCGAGTTGGCGTTGGTGCTGCCGGCCCGGAACCCGGTCGCAACGCGGACGAACGCCATCAGATCGTCGCTGGCGATATAGCGCGTGCCGAGCGACCAGGTGGTTGCGCTGTTCTTGCCGCTCGATGCGTCGGTTTGCTCGCCCGTCGGGAAGAACAGGCTCTCGGACCGGTTGTTGAAGCGATCGGTGATCCAGGAATGTCGGATCCCGCCCGACACCTCCCATTTGTCGGTGATCTTGTAGGTCGCATTGGCGAAAAGCGACTTGTCGGTGTAGCGCGCCTTCACGAATGAATTGAAGATCGGCGGCAGGTTGGTGATGGGCGACCCATCGGCATATTGCGGGATGGTATAAGACGCACCATTGGTCTTTTCGACCGTGTAATAGCCACCGATGACCCAGTTGAACCGGTTTTCGCCGGAAGAAGCGAGGCGAACCTCCTGGGTGTATTTCTCGGTCTGGTTGGGGGCGTCGAAAATGCCCAGCGCATCGGTGACGGCGCCGCCGGTATATCCGGCAACGAAATCGCGCACGAAGAAAGTATAGTCGGCGGTGAAGCTGCGGATGACCTTGGAATAGCCGCTGACCGCGGTCAGGCTGACCGGACCCGCATCATAGCGCGCGGTGAGCGAACCGAGCTGGAAATCCTGCGCGGTCGGCTGCGCCACCGGCGAGAAATTGATGTAATCGCCGTTGAGCGGCGTCAGCGTGCCCGGGATCAGCTGCGTCATGGCGCGATCGCCCGATTTGAACTGGGTTTTCATCCATTGGGCGTCGATCGAGAAATTGTGGCTGGGCGTGAACCGCGCCGCGATGCGCAGGCCGCGCTGCTCGACCCAGTTGGTGCCCTTGTCGCCGGTCGCGATATTGGTCTGGTAACCCGGCGTTTCCTGATAGAAACCGCTGACCCGCACGCCGAGCAGTCCGGGGGCGATCGGCACATTCACCACGCCGCGCGCGCCCAGGCCGATGCCTTCGCCGCCGTCGATCGCGGTCGCTTCCACGCCCGCGGCGGCGGAGAAATCGTTCACATCGCCGCTCTTGGTCACATATTTGATCAGGCCGCCGATCGTGCTGTCGCCATAGAGCGTGCCCTGCGGACCGCGCAGCACTTCCACCCGATCGGTATCATAGGGAAACAGGTCGATCGCCTTGAAGGTCGCGGCGCCGTTGGCGCCGTGCACCGTGGTGGGGATATCGTCGATATAGATGGCGGTGCCCGAAATCGGCGAATTCGACTGGGAAACGCCGCGGATGTTGAACCGGCTTTCGCCCGCCGCGCCGCTGGTGCCGGGCTGATAGGTGAGGCCGGGAATATAGCCGGCAATGTCGGAGAAGCGCGTCGCGCCCTGGCGCTCCATCATGTCGCCGGTCACCGCGCTGATCGAGATCGGCACTTCCCGCAGCTTTTCCTCGCGCTTCTGCGCGGTGACGACGATCTCGTCGTTCGAAGCGGTTTCCGTCTCATTGCCGCTCTGCGCGAACGCCGCGTTGCCGGTGGTCGCCAGCGCGAGAAACGAAAGACCTGCGAGCCATTTGGATTTCATTGCCCAATCCCCCCTGATGAAGTGAATGCGGCCCAGCCCGGTTTGTCCGGGCGTGTCGCCTTGGCCATAGTTTTCCGCAGCTCGAAACGCAGGAATATGGGGGTAAATCGTCGATGTGTTTTAGCTGGTCTAAATGATGGGCGGTGCGTTCGTCGCTTGCGTGCGACACGAAAAAAAACGCCGCGAAAAGCCGTCCGGGCCTTTCGCGGCGTCAAGCATCGCCGATGCGGAGGCCGGAACCTATTTGCCCAAAACGATATCCGCGATGTTCCAGACGCTGTCGCTGGCGCCATTGTCGGTGTTTGCCAGCACCACGATCGTCGTGCTGCGATCGGGGAAAGTATAGAGGCTGCTGGCGAAGCCGTTGATCGCCCCGCCATGGCCGATCAGGCGGCGGCCGTCGCGCGTGCCGAAGGCGATGCCCAGGCCATAGTCCAATGGCGGCCGGCCGTCCGCGCCGGGTTTGCGCGACTGGCTGGTCGTCCGGCCATCCTTGAGCTTTGTCGGCTCGAGCATCAGCGCCAGGCTTTCGGGCTTCAGCAGCTTTCCGCCGAACAGCGCGGCATGCCAGCGCAACAGATCGGATGCGGTCGAGCGCATCCCGCCCGCGCCGCCCGAAATGCTGACCGACAATGCTTCCGCATTGATCAGCCTGTCGCTGCGCAACCCATATCCCTTGGCGCGGCGCGGAACGATCGTCAGTTCGTCGTCATAGGCGGTGTCGGCCAGCCCCAGCGGCTTTGCGATCATCTCGTCGAGCGCGAGGGCATAGGGTTTGCCGGTCAGCTTCTCCACCAGCGCGCCGGCCATCACATAGGCCGAATTATTGTAGCGATAATCGGTGCCGACCGGAAAATCGGTGAGATTGTCCTGCGCGGCAATGCCGGTGACCAGTTCGGGCATCGTATGCGCGCGCCACATCCGCACCCCAAGCGGGCTCTTCGCCTCCCAGAAGGCCTGATCGGTATAGCTGTGGATGCCCGATGTGTGATTGAGCAGATGGCGGACCGTGATCCCCTCCGCCTTCGGGAAATCGGGGAAATATTTGCTGATCGGATCGCTCAGCGACACTTGGCCGCGCTCGACGAGCAGCAGCAGCATCGCGGCCGTGAACTGCTTGGTGACCGATCCGATGCGGAAGATCGTGTCCGGCTTTACGGGTTGGCCATCCTCCAGATCGGCCATGCCATAGCCCTTCACCAGCGTGACCCTGCCATTCTGGAGTATGCCGACCACGGCGCCCGCCAGCTTGCCCTTGGCCAGTTCCCCGGCCAGAACCCTGTCGATCGCCTTGCCGTCGATCGCCGTTGCCGACGCGGCGGCCGCACCCGCCGATGCGGGTGCCGGCATCGCATGCGCCAGCAACAACAATGCGGGCGTGAGGGCCAGCCAATATTTCCTCGATCCTCTCATCAGTCATTATCCTCTAGGTGATTGAAAACCCGGCCCCGATGCGTGGTGCATCGGGGCCGTTGCCGAACTTTCCGCGTCAGAATTTCAGCTTCACGCCGCCCGAGAAATAGCGCCCGACGGAATCGTAATGGACGATGGCCGACGGCGTGAGCGGCGGATCGCGATCGAGCAGATTGTTCACATTGGCGAACAGCGTGAAATCGTCGATTTCGAACCGGACGCCGAGATCGACATAGGCACGACCCGCGACCTTGTTGTTCACGATGTTGAGCAGGCTGTTGTACAATCCGCCGCCAACGTAGCGCAGGCGGAAATCAGCGCCGAACTGCTTGTCCTGATAGGTGACGCTGCCCGTCGCCTTCCATTTCGGCGTCGAGAAGGTGACGTTGTCGCCGACATCGCCGGCACGATCGTAGATATTCACGCCGTCGTTGATCTGGAGTTTGAACACGCGCGTGGCGAGCGCGCGGAACCGCAGGCTGGCGTCACCCGATGCCAGCGGCAGGACGTAGGACGCTTCCATGTCGAGGCCGCGCGTCTTGTAGGCCGCCAGATTCTGCTGGTTGCCGTAAAGCGTCGTGATCGCGCCGGACGCGTCGCGCACGATCAGCGCGCAGAAGGCGGTATTGCCGCGGAAACACTGGGTAACCAGATCCTGGGCGCCGATCGTGCCGATCACATCCTCGATGTCGATCTTGTAATAATCGACCGACAGGCTGAGCCCGCGCGCGAAGGAGGGCGAATAGGATCCGCCGATGGTCAGCGTATTGGCGGTTTCGGGCTTCAGATCCGGATTGCCGCCGACATAGCGGAAATAGGAAACCGATGCATTGTTGCGGAACGGATCGAGCAATGTGCCGATGCCAGTGCTGACCCCGGTATAGAGTTCGGTGATATTGGGTGAGCGGATGTCGCGCGAATAGACTGTGCGCAGCAGCAGATCGTCGAACAGACGCAGCGTACCGCCGGTCTTCCAGGTCCAGATGCCGCCGCTGGTGCTGTAGTCGCTGTAGCGCGCGGCGCCGTTCACTTCGAATTTCACACCCGTCAGATCGAGCAGGGGCACGGCGATTTCACCGAACGCTTCCTTGACGGTGAAACTGCCGTCGAGGGCGCCGATGACATAGCTGAAGCCGTTCACCATCGACACGGGATCGCGATAATTGGTTTCCAGCGCTTCGCGCCGCCAATCGACGCCGACCGCGATCGAAACCGGCCCGGCCCAGGTCGAGAAGGGATCGCCGCGCAGCGATGCGCCCGCCGCATCCAGCTTGGTCGTCTGGATGGTGGTCGCGCTGCCGAACGCATAGGCGATCGCGTCCGGCGACGCATTGCCCTGGCCGAACAGGTTGAGCGGGCGGCATGGCGTGTTGGGGTCGGTCAGCGCGATACGGCAGACGATCTGCTGGTTCGCGGGATTGATCACCGCGTCGATCGCGTTGTTGAAGTTGGCAAGGTTGCGCTGGTTGAAGGTGTTCATGCGGTTCCGCAGTTCACCATGGGTATAATAGGTGCCGTACCGCCAGCCGCCGCCCAGCGTGCCCTCCAGCCCGATCGCGGCTTCGATGTCGTTGCGCTCATATCGGTAGGCGACGCCGCCATATCGCCCGATATCGTCGAGGATCCGGCCCATGCGGAACGTGGCCGGCCCCGATGCGAGTTGGGCACGCACCGCCGGGGAAAGAAAGCCGTTGTCCCTGGAGAAGACGAGCCCGCCGCTGGTTGCGGTGGCGCGCAATGCGTCGGGGAAAAGCTGATAGCCATCGGTCCACATGCGCGTCCAGCCCATGTCGAACCAGAGCCTGGCGGCCTCGCTGAATTCATAGCTCGCCCGCCCGAAGACGTTCAGCCGTTCAAAGGGCGCGCTCACCGCGATATGATCGGCCTGGCTGCGGCTGGCGCCGCCCACCATGGCGGTGCTGTTGGTCTGGCTGCCCAGGGCCAGCGGGCTCAGGCTGCCATCGGCGCCGAATGCCATTCCCGCGAGCGCGCCGCTCCTGATCACGCCGCCCGGCGTCGCATCCAGGAAGTTGACGTCGCGCACGCGCAACAGGCTGCCGTTGGGCAGCGTGAAGCTGTCCGCATCCAGGTTCGGACGCGATCCGTCGTTGCGACCGAAAATGCCCTTGTCGTTGATATATTCGGCGGCGATCATGAAATGTCCGCGATCGTCGGCGAAATTGGTGCCCCAGGCGATATCGCCGCCATAGCGTGCGCCATCGCCCCGCGACGAGATGCCGGTCTGCGCGCCCATGGACAGGCCTTCCAACTCGTCGTTGAGGATGATGTTGACCACGCCGGCGACCGCCCCCGATCCCCAGGCGGCCGATGCGCCGCCGGTGACAACGTCGATTCGCTTGACCAGGCTTTGCGGCACATTGTTGAGATTGTTGCTGCCGACGAAGCGGCGGCCGTTGATCAGCGAAAGCGTGCGGACGGTCCCCAGCCCGCGCAGGTCGGCCGCGGTGGATCCGCTGATCACATTGCCGGCGGTGGTGGACGGCGAAACCGTCGAGCGGAATTGCGGCAATTCGTTCAGCACCTGCCCGATGCCCGGCCGGTTCCCCAGCCGCAGATCGACTTCGCCGACAACGGTGGTCGGCGTCGGTGCGTCATAACCGGCGCGATCGATGCGCGATCCGGTCACGACGATCGGATCGTCATTCTCCGTCGTCTTGGCATCGGTTGCGCTCTGCGCGAAAGCGGTGTTGCCGGTGGCCGCGAGCGCGGCGAGCGACAGCCCTGCGAACAGTCTGGATCTCATCGAATATTCCCCCCAGTTTCGATTGTGCTTCGCCTCCCGGGGGCATGCCTCCGGGCGCGACGCCAGCGCGCAGATTTTCGCAACAGGGGCCTGGCGACTATCGGGGCAGATCGATGATGACGTTTAGCTCAGCTAAACGATCTCGACGAAGACCGAACCGTCGCCCGAACCCTGCCTCTCCGGATGATTCGCTGATTTGCGCTATGACGCTTGCCCGATCTAAATCGTCACTTTTGTGACTATGAGTCAAGTGATGTAATTTTAATAACGGTATCGGGGGGATGAGACGGGCATGCCGGACAAGGCCCGGCGATCTCGCCTGTGCGAAGAAGGCAAAAACCATGGCTGCGCGCGCGGCCGGTTTCCCGGCCACGGCCCGATTTCGTCCGCGATGCGGTTACGCCTATCTGGCGGCGGCAGTCGGCCCGGCGCGAACCGATCCGGTGGCGGGCAGGGCGATCGCGGCATTGCCGCCGAGCGCCAAGGAGACGACGGGGGATTGGGCGCCGCCATCGGCATGGTCGAGCGTCAGCGTCGCGGCCATGCGCTTGCCCGCCTTGTCCCTGAGGATCGCGGTCAGGCTGGCCCAGCCCTTGGTCGTCTGCAGCACGCCCAGCCGGTCGGCAGTCCAGACCGTGCCCGATTTCGCATCGGTCAGCCTGATCGTGCCGCTGGCCTGACGCTGTCCGCTGGCCTGTGCCACCTGGAAACTGACCGCATAATCGGCCGATTTCGCGGTCGCGGTGACCGAGCGTGCTGCGGTTGCGGCGTTCATCGGCCGGCTCGGCATATGCGTGTCGCGCAGCAGCACCGCGCCCGATTTCGCCCCGGTCGCCGCACCGTCCGACAAGACGGTGACGCCGTTGACGATCACGTGGCGGATGCCGTCGGAGGGGAGCGTCGGCTTGTCGAAGGTGGCATGGTCGCGCACCGTCTTCGGGTCGAACAGCGTCATATCCGCGCGCATGCCCGGCGCCAGCCGTCCGCGATCGACCATGCCGACAATGGCGGCGGGCAGGGCGGTCATCTTGCGCACCGCATCCTCCAGCGTGATCGCACCGGTATCGCGGACATAATGGCCCAGCACCTTGGGGAAGCTGCCATAATAGCGCGGATGGCCGCGATTGGGGATCGCCGCGCCGCAATCGCAGGCGACCGCGGTGTCGGGATATTTCAGGAAGGTGATCACGTCATCTTCAAGCCCGAAGGTCATGTTGGCGTAGATCATCGGATCGCGCTCCAATGTGCGCAGAACGGCTTCGCCGGCGCCGACCTTTTCTTCGGCCATGATGTCGGTGAGCCGCTTGCCGATGCCCGGAAGCGATATGCCCTCCGCACCGCCCAGCCGCGTCGCCATCGCATATTCCGCCGCCTCGACGAGTTGGGGACGGATCTTGGGATCCTTGAAACGGGCAAGCATGGCTTCGCTGCCGCTATCGGCCGCCCAGCCGGGGACGAGAAAGGCCTGAAGCGCGGTCTGGCCGGCGAGATAGGGATAGATGTCGATCGCGGTCCAGGCGCCGCGCGCGCTGGCGGCGGATACCATCTTGAGCACGTTCGCGGCATTGCCGCGCTCCTTGCCCGCGCTCTTGATATGCGTGATCACCGGCACCAGCCCGGCCTGTTCGGCGACCGAGACGGTTTCCTCCATGCCCTTGAAGGAACTGAGATTGTCCTCCGGGCGCAGCCGGTCGTGATTGGGGAAATTGGTGCGCCAGGGTTTGGCGACCGAGACGATGCTGATCACCTCCTCGGGCTTGGCGTAATAGGCGGGGCGATAGTCGAGGCCGGAGGAGACGCCCCAGGCGCCGGCCTTGAGATTCTTCTCCAGCGCGGCGCGCATCGATGCGATCTGCGCCTCGGTCGGCCGCAGGTCGCGATCACCCATCGCGTCGCTCCAGACCGCGTTGAAGCCGGTATAGGCGCCGATATTCTCCGCCAATCCCTTGGACGCATAGGCGGGAAGCTGCGTCGCGATGTCATTGCCTTCATGGCCATCGGCATTGATCATCTCGGTGGTGACGCCCTGGGTCAGCATGTTGACCGCGGTCGAGACCGCATCGGGTTCGGCATGGCTGTGGAGATTGATGAAGCCGGGCGAGACCACCAGTCCCGCCGCATCGATCGTCTTCGCCGCTCGGGCCGGCCCGATATCGCCGATCGCGACGATATGGCCGTCATCGATCGCGACATCGCCGCGATAGCCCGGCAGGCCGCTGCCATCGACGATGGTCCCGCCCTTGATGACGATGTCGTATTCGGGGGCATCCTTGGCCATTGCCGGCGCGGCGAACGCCAGCACGGCCGCCGATGCCATCAAGGAAAAGCCGAACGCGCCGCGCACCCTGGAGATCGTCATCATTCTCAAACCTGCTCCCGAAACATGTTGGCCCCTGCCATATCCGCATCGCATGGTGAAACGGAAGGTCCGTTGCTCTCTGCAGCCCTCAGGTGCGGAGGCAGGCATCGACGAGCGCGTCGAACGCCTCGCCGCCGCGGATCGGATCGGCCACGGGCAGGCCGAGCCGTGCGCTTTCCTTGGTCATCAGGCGCCGGGCTTCGTCCGCACCCAGGGCCGAGCTATTCATGCTGATCCCGCCACAGCGTATCGCGGGATTGGTGCGTCCGCCGAGCGCAAGGCAGAGCTCCATCACCTCGCTTATGTCCGGAACCGCGAAATCCGGCAGCCCGGCCATGCTCGTGCGGCCCGGTTCATGGCAGACGACGATCACGTCGGGCTGACTGCCGTGCAGCAGGCCGAGCGAGACGCCGGCATAGGATGGGTGAAGGATCGATCCCTGTCCCTCGATCACGTCCCAATGATCCGCCGAAGCCTCCGGGCTGATCATCTCCGCCGCGCCGGCGACGAAATCCGAGACCACCGCATCGATCGGCACACCCGATCCCGCGATCATGATTCCGGTCTGGCCGGTCGCGCGGAAATCGGCGGCGAGGCCGCGCGCGCGAAAGGCCCGGGTCAGCGCAAGCGCGGTATATTTCTTGCCCAGTGCGCAATCGGTGCCGACGGTCAGCAGGCGGCGGCCCGAACGCTTGCGGCCGTTGGCGATCGGGATGCCCGCAGGCGGGATGCGGACATCGACCAGGCGACGACCGAGCCGGGACGCGGCATCGGCCAGTTCCGCGCGATCCGACAGCCGGCCATGCATGCCGCTGACGATATCCAGCCCGGCCTCCATCGCCCGCACCAGCGGCGCGATCCAGCTATCGGGGATGAAGCCGCCCAGATTGACGACGCCGATCACCATGGATCGCGCGCCGCGTTCATGGGCTTCGTCGGGCGTCATCACCGGCAGCCCGATGCTGACCGCAGTTCCGCAGCCATATTCGCCGATGCAGAGTTCGGGCGCCCAATCCTTCAGCCCGAACGCGGTCTTGGCGTGGTTCGCGGCGGGCGCGTCGCCCAGGAACAGCAGATAGGGTGGAGAGAGCGTCAGCACGGACTGGTCGCGATCGTCATGAAGAACAATATCCGGGAGAGTGGAGGGGGAGCCGGGCGCCAGCCATCTGGAATTCAACACCTGACCTCCCCTTGCTCTGGCCCGGCTTCTGGGAGCGCGTTGCCGGGGTGGAGTTTTCCGCAGAACGGGACTTGAGACTAGGGCGCTCAACCTGTTATATTTTTTAGATCAACTAAATGATCGGGCCGATGACCGAACCCCTGCAGCGCACCATGGCGCCCTTGCGCGCCGTCCAGGCATTCGAAGCGATCATGCGGCTGGGAACCGTCACCCGCGCCGCGCAGGAACTGGGCGTTTCCGCCGGCGCGCTCAGCCAGCAGATCAAGGTGCTGGAAAGGTTTCTGGGCGTCCAGCTGCTGGAGCGAAGCGGGCGCGGCGTGGTTCCCACCTTCTGGGGGCAGAAATATCTGCCTGGCGTGGCGGAAGGGTTCGACGCGCTGCGCCGCGCGCAGCGGCTGGTGCAGCAGCAGAAGCAGGATACCCAGATCCGCATCAGCGCGCCCGCCTCCATCTCCACGCGCTGGCTTGCCAGCCAGCTGTTCGAATGGTCCAACCGCCATCCGAAAAGCATATTCCAGCTCCGGGCTTCGGACGCCGAACCCGATCTCCAGTCGGGCGAGGCCGATCTTCGCGTGACATACGGCGATCACGTGCTCGTCCATGCCCATTATGCGAAGCTGTTCGTCGATGCGGTGACGCCGGTGCTGAGCCCCCGGCTCGCCGCACGGACGATCACCGAACCGGCGGCGCTTCTCGATTATCCGCTGATCGGCGTGGATTGGGGGCCGGAGATCGATGCGCCGCCGCCCGGCTGGCACGACTGGCTCGCGCATAACGGCGTGGCGGCGGCGCCGAGCCGCGCGGCCCTGACCTTCTCGCTCTCCAGCACCGCCGTCGATGCGGCGGTCAGCGGAAACGGCATCGCGCTGGCGCAACTCTCCATGGTGGGGGAGGATCTGGCGGCGGGCCGGCTGATCGCACCCTTCCCGGACAGGACATTGCCCATGCCCAAACCCTATTATCTGGCATGGGGCGCATCGGCGCTCACCAAGGCGGGGTGCAAGGAGATGCAGCGCTGGCTGATGCGCAAGGGGCGGGCGGACTGATCGAACGCGGCGGGCCGGAGGAAGCGCCCGGCAATCGCTGAGGGACGGGCAGCCTCAGCGCGATCCGCTCGATCCGGTCGGCTATCCTGTGCGTGCCGACCTTGCCGATCGTGTTTGCGAGGATGGCCACCGTTATCCGATCCTGCGCGAACTCGGAAAGGCTGGCGGAAAAGCCGTCGATGCTGCCGCCATCGCCAGCATGAAGGACGCGGCAAGGCTATGCGCGACGAAGATCGTCAGCGCGTCACGCCGAGCCGCTCCAGGCCGAACGCGATATATTCCGCCTGAGCCACATAGCGCTGGAAACGGCCCGACCTGCCGCCATGGCCGGCCTCCATACCGGTCCTGAACACCAGCGGATTATGGTCCGTCTTCGTGGCGCGAAGCCGGGCGACCCATTTTGCAGGCTCATAATATTGCACCTGGCTATCCCACAGGCCGGTGCCGACAAACATCGCGGGATAATCCTGGGCGCGCACATTGTCATAGGGCGACCAGTTCAGGATATAATCATAGTCGCGCTTGTTCGCAGGATTGCCCCATTCTTCATATTCGTTGGTCACCAGCGGGATCGTCGGATCGAGCATGGTCGTGACGCCGTCGACAAAAGGAACCTGGGCGACGATCGCGCGATATTCCTGCGGGGCCATGTTCGCGACCGCGCCCATCAGTGCACCGCCCGCGCTTTCGCCGACCGCCATCACGCGTCCCTTGGCGCCATAGCCCGCGTCGACGAGATGCCGGGTCACATCGATGAAATCGGTGAAGGTGTTCATCTTTTTGAGCGTACGTCCGCCATCGGCCCATGCCTTGCCCAGTTCGCCGCCGCCACGGATATGCGCGAAGGCATAGACGATTCCGCGATCGAGCAGGCTCGGCAGGAACGGCTCGAAGCCCAGATCCAGAGAGGCGCCGTAAGTGCCATAGGCATATTGATAGATCGGCGCGGAGCCGTCCCTTCTGAATCCTTTCGCATAGGCCAGGGTCACGGGGATTTTCGTACCGTCGCGCGCGGTCGCCCAGATCCGCTCCAACGCATAGTTCGACGGATCATGGCCGGGCACGCCTTCTGCCTTGAGCAGCCGGCGCTCACCGGTCGCGGCGTTGAGTTCATAGGTCCGCTGCGGCGTAACCAGGCTGTGATAGGTGTAGCGGGCCCACGGGGTGTCGAATGATTCATTGACCGACAATCGCATCGTGAAGGCGGATTCGTCGGCCTTGGCGACGATCGATTGCCCGCTATTGTCGAGGAGCCGGATGCGCTTGTTGGCATCCACGCGCTCCTCGATCGCCAGAAAGGTCGCAAAGGCCTTCGCATCCTCGATCACCACCTGGTCGCTGGCGGCCACGATATCGGACCAGGCGGACCATCCCGTGCCGATATCGGCATCTCGCGCGGTGGCGATGCGGAAATTGGGCGCATCCTTGTTGGTTCGGGCGATCCACCGCCCATCCTGATGATCGAGACGATAGAACACGCCCTTTTCGCGCGGGACGATGACCTTGAACCGTGCGGGATTGTCGGCGGGCGCGCAGCGCACCTCCGCCGTGAGGGTCGCCTCGCTGCGGATGCAGAGGTGGCGGCCATCGCTGGTCCGCCCGAGATGGATATAGTAACTCTCGTCCTTCTCCTCATAGACGAGGCGGTCCGCCGAGACAGGCGAGCCCAGGTCGTGCGCCATGATGCGCTGACTGCGCAGCGTGACCGGATTCTTGTCGATGTAGAAGATTGTCCGTCCGTCGTTCGACCACAGGAAATTCGGCTGAACATTGGTCACCTGATCAGAAAGCAGCTTCCCGCTCTCCAGATCCTTGATCTTCAGCGAATATTGGAGGCGGCCGACCGTGTCTTCGGCATAGGCGAGCAACCTGTTGTCCGGACTGGCGACCAGTTCCGTGGCCGAGAAATAGCCATGCCCCTTTGCCATCACGGGCATATCGAGCAGGATCTGTTCCGGGGCATCCATATCGCCTTTCCGGCGAGCGGCGACGGGATAGTCGGCGCCGGGCGTGAAGCGTGAATAATAGAGATAGCCGTTCCTGAGATAGGGCAGGCTGCTCTGGTCCGGCTTCACCCGCGCGACCATTTCCCTGTAGAGCGTTTCCCGGAGCGGCCGGCTGCCGGCGAGCACGACATCCGCATAGGCATTTTCCGCCTGGAGATAGCCGAGTACGTCCGGATCCTTCCGGCTGTCGTCGCGAAGCCAGTAATATTCGTCGTTGCGAACGGCGCCGAACGGGGCACGGATCTCGTGCGGGCGCTTCTCGGCGACGGGAGGTCGGGGCGCGGGCGATGGCGTGGCGGCAGCGCCCGAGCAGATGGAAAGGGCGGCCGCAGCCTGCGCGGCCCGGGTGATCGCGGTCGCCATGGATGTCGCACGGCTGATTTTCCTGAATTTCATCATTGCCCTCCCGAGTTGCGGGCCATCCGCTAGCGTTCGGCGTTCACGCCAATGCTATTCGATCGTGAAGTGCGTCGCCTGGTTGCCGGGCGCAACGCCGTAGCGGACCTTGGCGCCGCGGCCGGCGAAGGTGGCGGCATAGACATAGTCGATATCGTCGCCATTCTCGGCGCGCTCGACCAGATCCAGCGATTTGAGCGCTCCGGCGGTGGAGAGCAGATCCTTCATGCGTGCGTTGAACATCGGGATATAGTCGGCCGGGAACAGCGGTACGTCCTGCGGCGTCAGGCCGCCGCTACGCGCCGTTTCGATCAGCGCGGCGATGCGGTGCGCGATGGCGGGTTCGGGCCTGGGCTTCGGCGGCGGGGCGGTGAGCTTCGCATCCCAGAGCGCTGCGATGCCGTTGTTCAGTTTCTCGACATCGGTCGCGCCGGAATTGGTGAGGATGATGATCGCCAGTTCATCGCCCGGATAGCGGGAATAATAGGTCTTGAAGCCCTGCCAGGCGCCGCCATGGTGATAATGGGGAGCGCCGCCGGCCTGTGTGACGCTCCAGCCGAAACCATAGGGATAGGGCTTGCCGCTGTTGAGCCTGACCGGCGTCCAGGCCTGTTGCCAGCCGGCGGCGCTCAGCACCTTGCCGTGTTCGATTCCGCGATTCCAGGCGATCATGTCCTTGAGCGACAGGTAGAGCGCGCCGTCGCCGGTGGGGTTGGTGTTGGCGTAGCTGAAATCCTGGTTCTTCAGCACGCCGCCGGCGAGTTTGTAGCCGGCGGCCCGGTTCGGCACGATGTCGCTGTCGTTGGTCGGGCGTGCGGTCGCCATGCCCAGCGGCTTGAACACGTTGCCGGCCAGGACGTCCAGATAGCTGTGTCCCGTCGCCTTTTTCACGAGGATGCCCAGCAGGGCATAGCCGGTATTGCTGTAGTTCCAGCGCGCGCCCGGCGCGAAATCGAGCGGTTTCGCAAAGGCCTGTGCGATATAGGTCTCGTCGCTGAAATCCTTGCCGCCGTAGAAGGCGCCGTCCAGATTGGCCACCCCGGATGTGTGGGTCATCAAATGGCGGACGGTCATGGCGCGCCAACTGGCCGGCGCGCCGGGCAGATATTTCGAAACAGGGTCGTCGAGCCGCATCTTGCCCTGCTCGACCTGCAGCATGACTGCGGCCGCGGTGAACATCTTGCCCACCGAGCCGGACTGGAACATCGTGTCGGTGGTGACGGGAACGTCGAATTCCACGGTCGCGCGGCCATAGCCCTTCGCGATCACGACCTGGCCCTTGTGGATCACGGCCACGGCTGCGCCGGGAACCTGTTCCGATTTCATCTCGCTTTCGATGAACCGGTCCACCTGATCGCGGAACAGGTCGGTGGGCGGCGCCGCCATGGCTGGCGGCGCGGCGATCGCAAGGGTGGCGAGAGCATATCGGATCGCTCCCGCCATCGCCTGCTTTCCGGGGCGGGATGGGCGGCTGTCTGTCATGGCGGTGCGATCCATCAGAAGCGCATATCGATCGCGAGGCCCATCGTGCGCGGGTTCATCTGGACACCGCGATTCTGGCCGGCGGCGGAGATGAACGTGCGATCGTTGGCAAGGTTGCGGACATAGCCGCGCAGCGTCCAGCGATCGCTGGAGACGGCGGCATTGAGGTCGACCACGGCATAGCCGTCCAGGCGGAGCGCCTGGGGATCGCCGATGAAGCGCGAATAGGTGTGCGTGGTCCAGCGGACGCCGCCGCCCAGGTTGAGCGTCCAGTCTCCGGACAGCGGCACGCGATAGTCAGCCAGCAGGGAGCCCGACCAGGCCGGGCTGGTCGGCGTGCGGTCTCCCGCCTCGGCGCCGATCGTCGGCAGGTCCTGCCGCACCTTCAACCCGTAATAGGCCGCGGTCGCGGTCAGGCTCAGCCCCTGCGCGGGACGCAGCGTGCCGGTGAATTCCATGCCCAGGCCATTGGCCTTGCCCCCGTTGATCTGATAGCCGAACTCGAAGGCGTCCGGCGTGAAGGCCAGGATGAAGAAATCCTTCCAGTCGAGATAATAGACCGTCAGGTCGATGCTGGCCTTGTCGTCCAGGAAATCGGCACGGACGCCGGCTTCGTAGCTGACCAGACTGTCGGGATCGTAGCTTTTCTGGGCGCCCGGCCAAGTATAGTTGATGCCGCCGGCACGGAAACCGCTGGCGGCGCGCGCGAACATCATCAGATCGTCATCCGCGATGTAGCGCGTGGTGAGCGACCAGGTGGTCGCCTTGTACTTGGCCTTGATGTCGTCGAAATAGGGAATGGTCTGGCTGCCGGAGAGCATGCTGCCGACGGCGCGTTCGTGGAAATCGTCGGTGATCCGCGAATGGCGGATACCGCCCGAGACCTCCCATTTGTCGGTGACCTTGAAGGTGGCGTTGGCGAAGGCTGAAATGTCGGTGTAGCGCGACTGGACCTCGTCGCGATAGATTTCCAGCAGTTCCGAATACACGCTGCCATCGGTGCGATAGGGGATATAGGACTGCACCGTATCGGTGTCTTCCACGCTGTAATAGCCGCCGATCTGCCATGTCAGCCGTTGATCCTGCGCCGAAGCGAGCCGGACTTCCTGGCTGAACTTCCTGTTGACGGTTGGCCCTTCCCCCCGGCCCAGACCGTTGGTCACCGCGCCCCCGGTGAGCATGCTGATCCAGCCCTGCATGAGGCTGGAGGCATCCGAGTTGAAGACGTTGCGGTTGCGCGACCAGCCGGTGACCGAGGTCAGGTTGACCGGCCCGAAATCGTAACGGGCGGTGGCGGAGAGCAGATCGAATGTCTGCCGGGTCGGCTCGGGCAGCCGGAAATCATATTTGTCGGTGCCGTAGAGCGGTTCGGTGCTGCCCGGGACCAGCCGGATGTTCGTCCGCCCGTCTCCATCGAATTCGCTGTGCAGCCATTGCGCGTCGATCGAGAAATCGTCGTTCGGCGCCAGCCGGGCCGCGACGCGCAGGCCGCGCTGTTCGGTCTCGTTGGTGCCTTTCCTGCCGGTCGTCACATTGGTGATGAAGCCCGGATTCTTCTGGTAGAAGCCGCTGACGCGGACGCCAAGCACGCCCGGCGCGATCGGCACATTGATCATCGCCCGGCCGCCGCCGCCCAGGCCGTGGCCGCCCGTGACCGCGATCGCCTCGACACCCGCGGCCCCCGAGAAATCGTCGACATCGGCGGTGCGCGTCACATATTTGACCAGGCCGCCGATCGTGCTGTCGCCATAAAGCGTGCCCTGCGGGCCGCGCAGCACTTCCACGCGTTCCAGGTCATAGGGGAACAGGTCGATCGGTTTGTAGCCGCTGCCGCCCCAGGTGCCGTGCGTGGTGGTCGGCACCTCGTCGATATAGATGGCGGTCGATGCCGTCGGGCTGAGCGCGGTGGTCACGCCGCGCAGGTTGATCTCGCCCTGGCCGGCGATGCTGCTCGCCGAAAAGGACATGCCGGGAATATAGCCCGCATAATCGGTGAAGCGGCTGGCGCCCTGGCTCACCAGCTGGTCGCTCGTCACCGCGCTGATCGAGATCGGCACCTCGCGCAGCTTTTCCTCACGCTTCTGCGCGGTGACGACGATGTCTTCCGCGTTCGTATCCTGCGCGAAGGCGGCGCTGTGCGATGCCGCCAGTGCCGCGAACGAAAGCCCCGCGAATAATCCGGATTTCATGATTCAACTCCCCCCGATGCTCAATGATCCGCCGGCCAGTCCTGTTTTGCTGGACAATTGTCTAGTTCTACATTTTCGTAGAGTTGGCGGCGTGACTATGGGGGTGGATCTGCGATGTGCTTTAGCTGAGCTAAACGATCCGAGCGTTCGCCCGAAAAGCCGCCCGACAGGATCCATTGCTCCGCACACCGCGCTCACCCCCGATGATGCGGCGGAGTCGCAATGCTCCGCCTTGTCGGTCGAATTCGTCAGAATCCTGTCTAAATGTCAAGCAATGTAATATTTATAACTGAGTCGTCGGGCTGGAACGGCATGTTCGCGCGGGCAGGCGGCATTCCATCCCATTGCAATGGCATCCCTTGCGCGGAAAACCGGTTCCCACTTTTCCGCACGATGCTTTAAGCATTGCGGCGATTGATGATGGTGGAGACGATGATCCGTGAGTGCCGGCCCCGACACATCGCACGACCTGCTGCAGCGGCTGGAAGCGAGCCTTCGTGACTTCACGCCGGCCGAACGCTCGATCGCGAATTTCATCCTGAGCAATCGCGGCGGCATCGCATTCGAATCGCCGGATTCGATCGCTGAAAAGCTCGGGGTCAGTTCGGTCACGGTCGGGCGTTTCGCGCGCAAGATGGGGTATCGCCACTTCAAGGATCTGAAGACCGGGCTGCGCACGACCATGTCGGGCGCGCCCTGGCTGGTCGGCGATCAGGTCACCCGCTTCATGGACGAAAAGGGGGAGGATCGCCTTCCCAAGCGCAGCCTGGAACTGGAGATCGCCGGCATCGTCGAAGTCTATGGCATGGCCGAAACCCGGACCTGGAAGGAGATCGTCGCGTTGCTGGCGCGCAGCCCGCAGGTGTATGTCGCCGGTTTCCAGACCGAGCGTGCGGTGGCGGCGGCGCTGGCATATCAACTGCAATATACGCGAGACGGCGTGCATCTCGTCGACGGAGCGGCCGGCAATTTCCACGAGGTCTTCGCGGGCGATCCGGAGGGCCGCTGCCTGGTGCTGGTCGATCTGCGCCGCTATTCCGAACAGGCGCACGATCTTGCCGCGCAGGCGAGCGCGGACGGCATTCCCGTCATCATGCTCACCGACAAATTCTGCGACTGGATCCGCAAGTTCACCAGCCTGATCATTCCGGTATCGACCGAGGTAGACCTGTTCTGGAGTTCTCAGGTTTCGCTGGGGTGCGCTGTCAACCTGCTGGTGAACGGCGTGATCGGGGAACTCGGCGCGGGGGTCGAGGCGCGCCTTGCGCGCGTGACGCAGCTTTATCAATCCTATACCGGCCATGTCGGCAGCCCGGCCAGGCGACGGCGCGGCAAACCCTGATCCGGCCGCTATATCGAAGGAGCCGCCTTATGCCCGACCATTCCGCCGCGCTCGGCCGCCATGCCCGGCAGGCGATCGTGGCGCGCGTGCGGCGGGTGTTCAACGATCAGGCGCGGGGCGAAAAGCCCGTCGAACGCAGCCTGGACGGGCTGTTCGGGCCGGAGACGGTGCTGTGGCGCGTGCATGGCGATGTGACCACCATGATGGTCGGCGGCGTCGCCGCCTTGCTGCTCCAGATGCTCCATCCGGCGGTACTGGCGGGGGTGTGGGATCATTCCAATTTCCGCCATGACATGCTTGGGCGGCTGCGCCGCACCGCGCGCTTCATCGCGGTGACGAGCTATGGCGCGCGGGAAGAGGCGCTGGCGGCGATCGATCGCGTGCGTTCGGTGCATGAACTGGTGCGCGGCACCTTGCCCGACGGAACGCCCTACGCCGCCGACGATCCCGAACTGCTCGCCTGGGTTCATGTCACCGAGGCGGTGAGCTTTCTCGACGCCTGGATCCGCTACGGTGAGCCGGATATGCCGATCGCCGACCAGGATCGCTATTTCGCGGAAATGGCGCGGATCGGCCTGGCGCTGGGCGCCGATCCGGTGCCGTGCACCCGCGCCGAGGCCGAGGCGCTGATCGGCGCGATGCGCGGCGCGCTCGCCTCGAGCGACCGCACGAAAGAAGTGGCGCGCTTGGTGCTCGACCAGCGCCCGCCCAATCTGTCCGCACTGCCCATTCAGGCGATGACCTTTCAGGCGGCGGTCGACCTGCTGCCGGGCTGGGCGCGCGCGATGCATGGTTTGTCCGCACCGGTGCTCACCCGCCCGCTCGTCCGTGCCGGCACCACCGGGCTGGCGCGGACATTGCGCTGGGCCTTTTCGCAACAGGGTTGATCAGCGCCACAGCAGCAGCGGGATCAGTCCGTGGATTGCCAGCACGGCGCACAGTTGCAGCACGAGCAGGCCGGCGAGCAGGTCGATGCGCCACAGACCCTTTCTTTCGCGGAGTGCGATCATGACCTGCCAGCCGCTCGTCATCGGTATCGCGATGCTGGCGAGCATCAGCACCAGGCTGGCGGGCGTGACGTCGCCCAGGCGGGCGAAGGACTGGAGCGGAAAGAGCAGGCCGGCGATCACCAGCAATGCCGGGCCGGCAAGGCCCGTCGCCGCGTGGAGGCCGCCGCCACGCCATGTCCGCACCGCCGCCCTGCCTGCGAGATGGAACAGGCCGAACAGGCCCAGGATCAGGCTGGCCCAGCGCGCATGGAAACCGATCGGATCGATCCGGCGATAGCTGCGCAGCCCGTCGCCGATCAGTTGTGCGCCATCCGCCGTCCGGATCAGCGCATGCGATGCGGCGACGCGTCCGTCGGCGCGCAGCAAATGCCCACCCGCTGGAGTGAGCCGCAACGTCTTGCCCTGGATGGGATCGAGGATGAACGCATTGCCGTCCCGCCGCAGGATTGCGCCACCCAGCAGCAGATCCGCATAGCGCGTCAGGTCGAACCGGCTCTCCAGCAATTGATAGCGGCCGATCCAGTCGTCGGCATCGGCCGGCGCGGCGTGCGCTGGTAGGGGCGGGGTTGGCGGCAGTGTCAGCGCGCCGGTCAGGATCCGGTCGAACCGGCCATAATCGACCGCTTCACCCTCGGTATTGATCGCGATGAAGAATGATTTTGCCGCCTCCGGATAGAGGCAGAGCATCGCGTGGAAGCCGACGATATCGCCGGCATGGCAGAGCCCGACATGGCTGTCGCGGTCGCGGCGGCTCAGGCCCAGCGCATAGCCCGCGCGAAGCCCGGCGCGCGCCGCGTCGGTGCCCACCGGGCGGCCCATCGCATGCAGCAGGTCTTCGCGGACGAAGGGCGTTCCGCCGATTCTGCCGTCGCTCATCAGGAAGCGCGCGAGCAGCCCCATGTCGTATGCGGTCGTGGTGAACTGGCCGGCGGGCCGCACCGCGATCGCCATCGCGGCCTGTGGCGTCAGATCGTCCTGATGCCCCCAGGCGAGACGGGGATCTGCGTGGACGCCCGTCTGGCTGACAAAGGCGAAGCTGCTGTCCGCCATGCCCAGGGGCACGAGCAGATTGCCGTCCAGCCAATGCTCGTAGCGTTCGCCGGTCACCGCCTCGATGATCGCGCCGGCAAGCGTATAGCCCATGTTCGAATAGGAGAAATGCGCGCCCGGCCGGGTGCGCACCCTCAGCATCGCCGGCTCGTCGAACAGCGGGCGCAACGCCATGTCCGGCGTCAGCCCGGCGCTGAAGATGTGGTGGAGATGCACATCCGGCAGCCCGGCGCTGTGATCGAGCAGATGGCGGACCCGGACGGGATCGGTTCGTTCCCAGCGATTGTCGAAGCGCACGCCCGGCAGCACTGCCGCGACAGGCGCATCCAGATCGATCCGCCCCTGGCTCGCCAGCCGCAAGAGCCCGAGCGCCACCAATGTCTTGGTGACCGAGCCGACATGCATGCGGTCGTCGGCGCGAAGTGGCGTGCGGGCCTGCGCCTGTTTCGATCCGGCGGCCCCCGTGCGGATGTTGCCGTTCTCGACCAGACTCCAGGTGGCGCCGGCGAGCCCTTCGCCGGCGAGCGCCGCACGGATCTCGATTGCTGGATCACTGGCCGCCCGCGTGGTGAAGGGCAGCGCGCAGAACATGAACGCGACGGTGAGGCGAAGCAAAAGGACAGGCCCGGGCATGGCGGTTGCGATAGGCGGGCGCGTGTCAAACGACCGTCAAACGCCTCGCTCACTTGATTTGACGCTCATTTGACGGGCGCCGATCTAGCCCGGCCGCATCCACCCGAATGCGGAGCGTGCCATGTCCAGATTTGTGTTTTTTCTTCTCCTCGCCTTCTCCACGATCCTGCCGATGGCCGCCCATGCCGCGCCGGGGGCGAGGATATTGCTGGTTGTTTCCGGCCATGGCCGCGACGGCGGCAAGACCCAGCCCGGCTTCGAATTCGACGAATTCGCCCAGGCCTATGCGGTGTTCCGCGACAATGGCCTGGCGATCGATGTCGCCAGCCCGAAGGGCGGCCGGGTGGAGGCCGACGACCATGATCGCGACAAGCCTTACAACAAACGGCTGCTCGCCGATGGCGCGGCGATGGCGATGCTTGCCACGACGCGCGCCACCGCCGATGTGAAGGCGGAGGATTATGCCGCTGTCTTCGTGATCGGCGGCAAGGGCGCGATGTTCGACCTGCCAGCCGATCCGGCGCTGCGGACCCTGCTTGCACGCGTCCATGCGGCGGGTGGCGTGGTCGCGGCGGTTTGCCACGGCCCGGCGGCGCTGGTCGCGGTGCTGCGGCCCGACGGTACGCGGCTGGTCGCCGGACGGGCGGTGACGGGCTTTACCAACGAAGAGGAGGCGATGTTCGGCAAGCGCTGGGCGAAAGACTATCCCTTCCTGCTCGAAGACGCGTTGCGCGCGGCCGGCGGCCTTTATGCCGGGGCGCCGATGATGCTGCCCTTTGTCCGCTCCGACGATCGCATCGTCACGGGCCAGAATCCCTATTCGACCGCACTGACGGCGGAGGCGGCGCTGCGCGCGATGGGGCGCACGCCTACGCCGCGCACGCCCTGGGCCGATGAGCGCAGCCTGTTGCTCGTCGTCGAGGCGCTCGCGGGAAAGGCCGACGAGGCCCGCGCGGCGCTTGCACGCGAGCCGGCGCTCTACGACATGCCGCTGATCGGCATGTACGGGGTCTATAGCGCCAAGAGGCCGGGCATCGGCGGTGCGGCGCTTGCCGATTCCCTGATGGTGATGGCGCTGGCCGAGCCGCATTTCGCGCATCCCAGGCTTCAGCTTGCGATGGCGGAAGCCGAACGGACGCTGGGCCGGACGGTGGCGGCGCGGGCGCGCGTCGAAAAGTTGCTGGCGCAATCGCCCGACATGAAGGAAGCCAAGGCGTTGCTGACCGCAATCGGGGAGTGAGCGCGCCCATGGACCGGGGCCTGGATATCGTGCTGATCGAGGATAATGACGCGCTTGCCCGCAACATCGCCGATTATATGGAGGCGCGCGGGCACCGGATCGATTTCGCGGCCGATGGCCCCCATGGGCTGGCGCTGGCGGTCAAAGCGCAGTGCGACGTCGTCATCCTCGATCTGGCACTGCCCGGGCTCGACGGCATCGCCTTGTGCGCGGCGCTGAGGGAACGCGCGAGCCGGCATGTGCCCGTGCTGATGCTGACGGCGCGCGACACGCTCGATGACAAGCTCCAAGGCTTCGCGGCAGGGGCGGACGATTATCTGACCAAGCCCTTCGCGCTCGCCGAACTCGATGCGCGCTGCCGTGCCCTGTCGCAGCGTCACCGGCTGGGCGTCGATCATGTGTTGACGATCGGCGCGCTCGAGATCGACCGCCGGCTCGGCATCGCCCGGCGCGAGGGGCAGGACTTGCGGCTGACCCCGATCGCCTATCGCATCCTGTTGCTTGTCGCCGAGGCGCATCCGCGACCGCTGCCCCGTTTCGAGCTGAGCCGTGGGATCTGGGGTGAAGATCCGCCCGATTCCGATGCCCTGCGCGCGCACGTCCATCTGCTGCGCCAGGTGCTCGACAAGCCGTTCGGCCACGCCATGCTCGAAACCGTGCACGGCGTCGGTTTCCGGTTGCGGCCCGGGCCGTGAGGCGCGCTTCCAGCCTCAGGCAGCGCATCATCCTGTGCTTCCTGGCGACGACAGGGGGCGCATGCCTGTTGTTCGGCTTTTTTGCCTTTCTGTTCGCCTATTCGGTGGAAGATGGCCTGTTCCAGGATGCGCTGCGGAGCGAGGCCACGCATCAGCAGGCCTATTGGGCGGCGCATCGGCGTTTCGACCGGCCGGGGCGCGATTATATCGCGATCCATGCCGATCCCTCGGCCTTTCCGGCCGATCTGCGCCGCCACTATGGCGTCGAGCCCGGGCGGACGGAATTTCCGGGGGACGACGGGCGCCATTATCATGTGATGTCCTTCGACGTGCCGGGACGGGTGGATCCCGCCTATGTTGTCGCCGAGGTCAGCCGCCATCTCGTCGTGCGTCCGCTCAGGCGCGAGATGCTGGTCTTCCTGGCGATCTGGACATTGGGGCTGCTCGCCGCGACCGGGCTGATCGGCTATTGGCTGGCGAGCCGCGCCACCGAGCCGTTGACCCGGCTGGCGCGCCTCGTTTCGGATACGCCGCCCGATCGCGTGCCCGCGATTGCCGCCGCGCATTTTCCTCCCAATGAGATCGGCGTGCTCGCGGGCGCGCTGGATCGCGCATTCGGGCGTATCCGTGCCTTTGTCGATCGCGAAAGCCGCTTCACGCGCGATGCCAGCCATGAATTGCGCACGCCGCTGGCGGTGATCCAGAGCGCGACCGAACTGATCGCGACCGGGCGCGACCTGCCGCCCGCCATCGCCGCGCCGCTGGCGCGGATCGCGCATGCCGGCGAAGATATGGACCGCACGATCGGGCTGCTGCTCGAACTGGCGCGCGAGGAGAATGCGGGCGCCGCGACCGGGAGCGTCGCCTTGCTGCCATTGATCGAAAAGGCGGTGCTCGATGCCAGCGAACGGTTCGGTGGCGGTGAACGCGACGTGACGATCGCGGTGCCGGAGGGGCGGATGGTCCAGGCGAGCCGCACCGGCCTGGCGCTGATCCTGGCCAATCTGATCGGCAACGCGTTCCAGCATACATCGGGCGGGCGCCTGTCGATCGCGATGGCGGGCGACGCACTGGTCATCGCCGATAGCGGGCCGGGCATCGCGCCCGCCGTCGTCGGCAGTGCCGGCATACCGTTCGTGAAGGGCGCGGAAAGTGGCGGACATGGGCTGGGCCTGTCGATCGTCAAACGGCTTTGCGACCGCGACGGCATCGGCTTCGATGTGGAGACGGTTGAGACCGGCGGCGCGCGTATACGGCTGTTGTTCGGGTCTGCGTCATGCGATTGATGCGCCCAGCGCACAGATGCTTGTCCCGCTCGCGAAATAGTCGCGCGCCGTCCGCGAGCCTAGATGATGCACGAAACCCCATCGGAGACCTGTGATGGACCTGCAACTGAACGACAAGACCGCGCTGGTGACCGGCGCAACTGCCGGCATCGGGCTGGAGATCGCCAGGACGCTCGCCCGCGAAGACGCGAGGGTGATCGTGGCGGGGCGGACGCGGGCGAAACTCGATGCAGCGATCGCCGATATCCGCGCGACGGGCGGGGTGGCGGTGGAGGGCGTGCTGGCCGATGCCGCGACCGCCGAAGGCGCGGCGGCGCTGGCGGCGGCGGTCGACCATGTCGATATCCTGGTCAACAATCTCGGCATCTATGAAAGCAAGGCGTTCGGCGACATCACCGATGCCGACTGGAGCCATATCTTCGACGTCAATGTGATGAGCGGCGTGCGACTGTCGCGCGCCTATATGCCGCAAATGCTGGAGCGCAACTGGGGGCGGATCATCTTCATCTCCAGCGAATCCGGCTTGGCCGTGCCTGCGGACATGATCCACTACGCCACCACCAAGACGGCGCAGCTTTCGATCGCGCGCGGGCTGGCGCAACTGACGCGCGGCACCGGCGTCACCGTCAATTCCGTAATGCCCGGACCGACGCGCTCGGAAGGGATCGAGGATTTCCTGCGCGGCCAGGCTAGCAACCCCAGCGCGCCGATCGCGGAGATCGAAGCCGAATTCTTCGCCAGCGCGCGCGCATCCTCGTTGATCCAGCGCATGATCGATGCGGAGGAAATCGCGAATCTGGTCGCCTATCTCGCCAGCCCGCGATCCTCGGCCACCAATGGCGCGGCATTGCGCGCGGAAGGCGGGCTGGTGAACACGATCGCCTGATCCGATCGATATCGCCGGAACCTTGCGGGTTCCGGCGATGGAGTGATCCGGGCATGCGCGTTACCAGGCTGCAACAATCGGACATCTCCCATACATGTCGCGCCGCTAGGGTCGTCCGATGATCCCGATCGACAGGATGCGCCGTCCGACGGCATTCGCGCTGGCGGCCACCTTGATCCTGCTGGTCGTGCCACCGGCGCAGGCCGAAATGCCGCCGCAGAAGCAGACGATCGAAATCACGGTTTTCGGCAACGATCCCTGCCCGCAATCGGACGATCCGGAAGAGATTGTGGTGTGCGCGCGGTTGCCGGAGGGCGATCGCTTCCGCATTCCCAAACGCTTCCGTGACGAGAAGCCCGAGGATGCGCCGGCCGAGATGGCCTGGGGCAGCCGGGTGGACACCATGAACAGCATCACGCGCTTCACCCGGCCCAACAGCTGTTCTGTCGTGGGGTCGGGCGGCCAGACCGGCTGCACCGCCGCGATGCTGAGCCAGTGGTTCGCCGAACGCCGGGCGATGAAGGCGGCTGAGAATGAAGGCAAGGTGCCGTGATCGCCCGTTTTCCCGATGAACAAAAGGTCATTCCGCCGCCAGCATGAGGCGGGGTGGCGACTGTCATGATGCCTGTCTCGCCCGGATCGTCCGGGTGGGGGAGAAGGAGGCAGAAGATCATGACATTGCACCGCATCTTCCGTTCGAGCGCGATCCTGTCCGGCGCCGCCATGCTGGCGCTGACCGGGGCGGCGGCCGGCGCCGCGCAATGCCGCGACGCGCACGGCAAGTTCATCAAATGCGCCACCGCCAAGCCCGCGCCGGCCAGCGTATCCGGGCGGTGCCGCGACGCGCATGGCAAGTTCGTCAAATGCGTGGCTGCCAAGGCGCATTGAGTCGTCCGCGCTCGCTGACTATGAGCATCGGCGCCCGCGCCGTTCGCGCGGGCGTCGTCGCGGCCGCCATGGCGTGACGCGAAACCGGGGGCGGCGGGAGTATCGATGACGGCGATCCACCCGCTTTATTCGCTGGCCGGGCTGTTCGTCGGCATTCTTGTCGGGATGACCGGGGTTGGCGGCGGGTCGCTGATGACGCCGATCCTGGTGCTGCTCTTCGGTTTCCATCCGGCCGTCGCCGTGGGGACCGATCTTCTCTATGCGGCCGTCACCAAGAGCGTCGGCAGCGCCGTCCATGGGTGGCGCCGCTCGGTCGAATGGCGCATCGTCGGCCGGCTCGCCGCCGGCTCCCTTCCGGCCGCATGCCTGTCGTTGCTCGTTCTGTCGCATATGGGGCGCCCATCCGCCGCGACGGCGCATCTGATCACCGTCGCATTGGGAGTGGCATTGCTCGCCACCGGGCTTTCGCTGGTGTTCCGCCGGCAGATCCTCGCCTGGTCGAGCGCGCATCGCGTCGATCGCGGCGAAGTGCGGACGACGATATCGACCATCGCGCTCGGCATGGTGATCGGGGTGGCGGTGGCGCTCACATCGGTGGGGGCCGGCGCGATCGGGGCGACGGTGTTGCTCGCGCTCTATCCCCGCCTGTCGATCAGCCGCATCGCCGGCACCGATATCGCGCATGCCGTGCCGCTCGCGCTGGTCAGCGGCATCGGGCATTGGTGGATGGGCAATGTCGATGTTTCGCTGCTCGCGTCCCTGTTGCTCGGCTCCGTGCCGGGAATCGTGATCGGCAGCCTGGTGGCGTCGCGCGTGGACGAGGGGCGCCTGCGGCTGATCCTGGCGGTGACGCTCATCATCGTCGGCGTGCAATTGATCCTCTGATGGCGGGGTTTGAGAAGATGACCGATCCGATCGCTTACAAGGTTCTTCGCGCCGGGGAACTCGCCCGGCTCGAGGCCGACGGCCGCTTCGAAGGCGCGCCGATCGATATCGCCGATGGCTATATCCATATGTCGACGGCGGCCCAGCTTGCCGGAACGATCGACAAGCATTTCGCGGGCCAGGATGGCCTGACGATCGCGGCGGTCGATCTTGCCGCGCTCGGCGATGCCGTCCGCTGGGAGCCTTCGCGCGGCGGCCAGCTCTTCCCGCACCTCTATACGGCGCTGCCGCTGAGCGCGGTGCTTGCCTATGGCGCGCTCGAGCGCGACGGTGGGGGGATGATCCGTCTGCCCGTCGCCGGTTGATCGGCGTCAGTCGATCAGGCCGCGCGCCTTCAGGAACGCCAGATAGCGTTCGTCCTCGGTCACGAAGATGTCCGGGCCGGCGCCGCGATAGGCGCTCAGCAGCTTTTCGGCCGCGCGATCCTCTTCTCCCGCATCGAGCAGGATCTGGCCGAGCCGAAGATTGAGGAAGGCCTGTGCCGGGCCGCCCGGGCACCGCATCGCATATTCCAGCGCCTGGCGCGCCTCGACGAATTTGCCGGATAGGAAACAGGCATCGGCCAGCGCGCCCATCACCCACACCGATTCGGACCAGAGCGTCTGCGGGCTTGGAACAAGCGCCCAGGCGCGCCGGTAATCGGCGATGGCCTCGTCATAATAGCCGTTCGCGGCAAGCGCATCGCCCTCCGTGCAGAAGTTCCGGATCGCGTCGCGAAGGCCGGTCGGCAAAGGTGTGGCACGTGCGGTAATGGTCGTCGCTCCCGATCGAGTGGACGTCATTATAGATCAGCGGCGATCGAATTGCATCGGATCCGCGATCGACCGGTCCGGAGCGGCTTTTCAGATCAGGATAGCGAGTTCCGTTGGGGAAGGTCGGAATTCCGAGGAAGTCGCTTGTAATATTGAGGATTTAATCCTGATAAGAAAATAATTGCTCGAACGGAAAATTCGTGATTAGCTCCGATCGGATGACGTGCGTGCGGCGCGCGCGCGAAAAGGGGAGCGGGCGATGGTGGAAATGACCAGGGGGCGGCGGGTTCTGCGCTGGCTGAAGCGGATCGGCATCGGCCTGGGCGGGCTGCTGCTGACGCTGCTGGTCGTCGGGATCGTCTATGAGCAGATCGCACGATACCGCGCGACGCGCGACTATCCGCCGCGCGGCCAGCTGGTCGATATCGGCGGCCGCAAGATGCATGTCGATTGCCGCGGCAAGGGCTCCCCCACCGTAATCTTCGAAACCGGGCTCGACAGCGGCGGATCGCTGAGCTGGGATCGCGTTCACGATGCCGTCGCGCAGACGACGCGCGCCTGCGCCTATGACCGCGCCGGCGTGATGTGGAGCGATCCGACGCCCGGCAAGCAGGATGGCGAGACGGTTTCCGACGATCTTCATGCCATGCTGAAGGCGGCGGGCATCACCGGCCCGCTGGTGATGGTCGGCCACTCGCTGGGCGGGCCGTACATCATGAATTACGTCCGCAAATATGGCGATCCGGTGAAGGGCGTGGTGTTCGTCGACACCTCGCATCCCGATCAGGTGAAGCGGATGGCCAATCCCAAGATGGACGCATCGGGCAGCAACTGGCTGCAGGACCTGGTGATCTCGACGTCATGGACCGGGCTGCTGCGCGCGGTCGCGCCGCCGTCGGACATTCCGGGTATGTCGGAACGGACCAAGACGGTGAGCGCCGCCTATCAGCCGCAGACGCTTGCCGGATCGATGAAGGAAGCGGCTTCGCTCAACGACATCTTCGCGCAGGCGGGCAAGCTGCGCACCCTGGGCGATCGCCCGCTGGTGGTGCTGACCGGCGCCGAACCCTATTCCGACCAGATCCTGGCGGCGACGGGGCTGACGCGTGCCGAGGCCGACAAGATCCAGTCCATCTGGAAGGTGCTGCAGGCGGAGGAAGCGAGCTGGTCGACGCGCTCGCGGCACGAGATCGTGCCCGATTCGGGCCATTTCGTTCAGGATCAGCGGCCCGATCTGGTGATCAAGGCGGTGCGCGAGGTGGTCGATCAGGTGCGAGCGGACGAGGCGAAGGCGGCGTCCGGGAGCTGAGCAACGCCGACGCCCCTTGCGCTGCGGGGATGGAATTGAGCGGGCTGCACGCAATCCGCATCGGTCCCCGCTGCAATCGAGGATCTCCGGAAAACGGGCGGATCCGTCACCATGCAGGACGTCGGTGATTGCAGTGACGGATTCCAGGCCGCTGGCGATCGGCGGATCAGGAAACCGGCACGGTGAAGTTCATCTGTATGGTCGCTTCGGTGGGTGATTGTTCGATCACGACCACCGAAAGCGTCCGGCCGTCGACTGCGCTTCCATCCAATATCGTTTCATTGCGATCGCGCACGACGCGGGTGCGCGGCGGCTGGATGTCAAAGCCGGCTCTTCTCATCGACGCCTGATGAAAGGCGGCCACATCGGCGGGGCTGGCGGCGGCATGATAGAGAAGTGTGCCTGTCTTACGCTTTTCGTTGCTGCCGAAGAAGGCGGTTCCGTAGCGCCCGCCCGCATAGGTTTCGACAAAGTCGGGCAGCTTGTCGCGCGGGATCCGATCGCTTGCCAGCCGCGATTGGGCGGTCGTCGCGATGCCGGCCGCCGCCGCGCGGACCGTGCCCGGCGCTTCGGTCGTGGCCGATGGCGCGTCGGCCCCGCAGCCGCTCAATATCAACATGCAGACGGAAATGACGGGATGGATCTTGTGCATAATGCCCTCGTCGAAACGGATCATCTGCGGAGATGCGGATGAGTCTCGCATATCGACAAGAACAGGATCGGCATCTGAAACCGGACATGATCGGCGGCGGTCACGTCATCAAGGCGCCGTTCGAAGAAAGGCTTCGATCGCGTTGCGTGCTGTCGGCTCGTCGAGCCAGGGCGCATGGCCGACGCCGGGCACTTCCGCGAATGCCATATGCGGCGCGGTGCGGCGCATGCGTGCGGCGATCTCGGCGGAAATCAGGTCGGACAATTCGCCGCGCAGCAGCAGCGTCGGGCGTCGCCGCGCGATATGGCGGAACAGCAGCCAGCCGAACGGCACGCGCCGGGGCGGCGGGCGGCGGGCGAAGGGCGCCGCGATGTCCGGATCATAATCGAGCACGGGTTTGCCCGTCTCGTCCTCGACAAAGCTGCGGTCCGCGACCGCGCGCCAGTCGGCATCGGTGAAATCGGGAAAGGCGGCGGCGCTGGTGCGCTTCAGATACGTGACGGCATCGTCCCAGTTCGCGATCGTCACCGGCTTGCCGGCATAGCCCGCGATCCGGTCCACACCCTCCTGCGCGATCTCCGGACCGACATCGTTGAGGACCATGCCCGCCACCGCGCGCGGGCGGATCATCGCGGCGGTCATCGCGATCAGGCCGCCCATCGATGTGCCGACGAACAGCGCCCGCGCCATGCCGAGTGCATCCATCAGCGCGAACATGTCGCGCGCATAGATTGCGGGGCGATAGCGCATCGGATCGGGCGAGCGATCCGATCGCCCCCGTCCGCGTATGTCCACCGCCAGCACGCGGCGCCCTTGTCCGGCGATCCAGGGGGCGAGCTGCGCGAAATCCTTAGAATTGCGCGTCAGCCCATGGATGCAGATCACCGGCAGGCGGGCGGGGCCGGCGGCGGCGGCATAGTCGCGCGCGTAGAGCGACAATCTGTCGCCGGACCGCCAGCGCCGCTCGGCAAAGTCCGCCATGGTCAGAACCGGTATTCGGCCGAAAGCCGGAAGGTGCGCGGCGGCCCGTAAAAGCCGATCACCGACTGGGCGAACTGGTTCGACGGGAAATTATAGCCGCCGGTGCGATAGGCCACGTCGAACAGGTTGCGGCCATGCGCGCCCAGCCGCCAGCGCGTGTCGGGCGAGGTCCAGGTGACGCTGAGATCGGCCAGCGCATAACCGTCCTGGTCGATCGAGGGGATCGGGATCTCGAACAGGTGCACATCGCTGCGGAAGGACAGCGAGGGCACCACCGCGACGCGTCCGCCCGCCAGGTCGGCCTGCCAGTTGAGCGAGACGCTGCCGTTGAATTCGGGCGTGTTCTGGAAACTGCGCTGATCGGCGACGTCGACATATTTGCCGGTGACGAGATCATAGACCAGGAATTCGTTGAACTTCGCATTGGTGTAGCCGAAGCTGAAATTGGCGCTCAGATTGCGACTGAGAATGGCGGTCGCCTCGATTTCCGCGCCATAGATGCGCGAGCTGCCGACATTGTCGACAAAGCTCACCACGCCCGGCGGCGGCGTCACCTTGGGCACCTGCGTCGTCACCTGCTGGCCCTGATAATCGGTGTAGAAGAGCGCGGCGTTCATTCGGAAACGCCCGTCGAGGAAGTCGCCCTTCAGACCGATTTCGTAGGAATCGACGATCTCGGCGTCATAGCCGTTCTTCGTATCGGGCGTGGCGGTGGCGTCGCCGCGCATGTCGAACCCGCCTGATTTGAAGCCCCGGCCATAGGCGGCATAGAGATTGACCGCGTCGCTCGCTTCCCAGGTGAGGCTGACGCGCGGCGTGAATTCGCTGAAGGTCCGCTCGTTGGTATAGTCGGTCAGGATCTGCGGCACGTTGAACGGCGCGGGGAGGGCTGGAACATAAGGCTTGATCAGCGGGCTGCCGATCGTTCCGAAATAATTGGCCTTGAAGACCACGCCTTCCTTCTTGTCGCGCGTCCAGCGCGCGCCGGCGGAAATCTTCAGCCGGTCGCTGATGTCGAAATTGACGTCGCCGAAGATCGCGAAGCTCCGGGTGTCGACCGAGCCGCTGGTGAGCTGGCTGAGCGCGGTGGCGGCGCTGGGGGCGGGCACGAGCACCGCTTCGGGCACCAGGCCACGGCCCAGGATCGTATCGAACGCGCCGCTGGCGCGCGCATCGAGATAATAGACGCCGATCACGCCCTGCAGCCGGTCGGTTTCGATCAGCGCCTGGAATTCCTGGCTGAACTGGCGATCCTTGTAGACGGTGCCGTTGGCGGCGACGTCGAGATAGGGGGCGGGGGTGCCGTCGAAATCGATGCCGGTGCCGCCCGAATGGCCGTCGCGCCAGGCGGTGATCGACTTGAGCGTGAGCGCTTTCGAAACCTGCCATTCGCCGGTGAGCGAGAGGCCTTGCGTCACCACTTCATTGGCGTCGCCCAGGCCGGCGAGCGTATCGTAGCGGCCCGGCAGCACGGCGGTGTTGCTGTTGGGCTCGCGCACTTCGCGATGGCCGTGATTGGTGTTGGACTTGTCCTCGGTCCGGTCCGCCGCCAGGCGGATGAAGATCGCGTCGCTCGGCGTCAGCTCCAGCGAAAGCCGGCCGGAAAGCACGTCCTTGTTGTTGGTCTCCGCGCCGGTGAAGCGGTTCTTGCCGAAGCCGTCGCGATTGTACCAGGCGACCGCCGCGCCCACCGAAATGCCGTCGGCCAGCGGCACCGCGACCGACCCGATCAGATTATATTCGCCATAGGTGCCCACTTCGCCGCGGATCTTGCCGCTGAATTCATCGCCCAGCCGCTTGGTCACATATTTGACCGCGCCGCCGATGGTGTTGCGGCCGTAAAGCGTACCTTGCGGGCCGCGCAGCACCTCGATCCGCTCGATATCGAAAATGTCGAGCACCGCGCCTTGCGGCCGCGCGACATAGACATCGTCGACATACAGGCCGACGCCCGGCTCGAAGCCCCAGAGCGGATCCTGCTGGCCGATGCCGCGAATGAAGGCGGTGAGCGTCGAATTGGTGCCGCGCGAGACCTGGAGCGTCAGGTTGGGCGTCGAGCGCTGCAACGCGGTGATGTCGGGCGCGCCCTGCAGATCGAGCGCGTTGGCGCTGAAGGCGGTGACGGAGATCGGCACGTCCTTCAGGCTTTCCTCGCGCCGCCGGGCGGTGACGACGATGTCCTCGGCCTCGGTGAAGCCGGCGACATCGCCGGCCTCGGCCTGCGCGAGCGCCGGGGCGGCGCCCAGCCCCGCCCAGATGGCGGACCCTGCCAGCAACGCGCGCAGCAGTGCCGATCGATCTTGGTTCATCATTCCCCTCCCGGTTCTATCTGATTCGATACCGTATGAGATAGAAATGCGTCTGGTTGCAGAAATTGTCAATCAACGTGGAGATTGGGTGATCAATTCATCCTTGTTCGTATGATATATGCGCGCGAAGATTGACCTTCGTCACCGCCCGTCCTAGGCCATCGCCTTCCAGTCAGGGATCGACCGTGAATCCGCTTCCACCTCTTCCCTTGCAGCCCGAAATTCCCGGCGCGCCCGCCAGGTCTCGGCCGGGGCCGAAGCCCAAGCTCAGCGCGGAACGCTGGTTCATCGCCGCGCTCGAGATCCTGGCGGTCGGCGGGATCGATGCCGTGCGGGTGGAACTGGTCGCCGAGGCACTGGGCGTGACCAAGGGCATGTTCTACACGCGCTTCCAGTCGCGCGACGCCTTTCTGGAGGCGATGATCGATTATTGGCGCCAGCGTACCACCACCGGCCTGGTCGCGGAGCTGGGCGCCATGGATGCCAGCCCGCAGGGCCGGCTCGCGCGGCTCTTCACCATCTCGCAGACCGATCGCGCGAAGACCGGCGCGTCGATCGAACTCGCCATGCGCACCTGGGCGCTGACCGACGATCGCGCCGCGCGCGCGCTGGCGGAGATCGATCGCCAGCGGCTCGCCTATTTCGAATCCGTCGCGATCGCCAATGGCGTGCCCGCCGATCAGGCGGCGGCGCGGGCGTTCATGATCTACAGCTATGTGATCTGCGACACGCTGTTGCCCGGCGATCGCGATGCCATGCGTGCGATCTGCCAGGGGTTTCTGTCGGGCGCTTGACCCTCCATCAGGTGGAGACGGTAGCGAGTCGCCATGGGAATGAAGGGTTACAGCATCGGCGAATTGGCGCGGCTCACCGGATTGTCGGTCCGGCGCATCCGTTTCTATTCGGACAAGGGCCTGTTGCCGCCGACCACGCGGACGGCGAGCAACTACCGTGTTTACACCGATCTCGATCTTGCCCGGCTCGACCTGATCCGCGCGCTGCGCGGCGCCGGTGTCGGGCTGAAGGACATCGGCAAGCTGCTTGCTCGGCAAATGTCGCTCGCCGAGGTCCTGCGCACCCGTCTCGAGATACTCGATGCCGAGATCGCTGCCCGCCGCCGGGTGGCGGCGGTGCTGCGCGCCACGCTTCGTTCCCATGATCCCACTGACAGTGATCTCAGGAGATTATGGATGATGACCACCTTGTCCAACGCGCGGATGGCCGCGCTGGTGGAACAATTTGTCGAACGGATCGCGGAAGGGGCGGTGATCGACGATGGCTGGCGCGATCGCCTGGTCGATGTCGGCACGCCCGAACTGCCGGACGATCCGACACCCGAACAGATAGAGGCATGGAGCGAACTCGCCACGATGCTGGCCGATCCCGCCTTCATCTCGGAACTGCGGGCGGAAATGGCGGATATGTGGAGCGGCGATTTCGATCCGGCCGCCTATCGCGCGGCCGCCGAACAGGTCCATGGCGCCATCTGCGCGGCGATGGCGGCGGGCGTGGATCCCGGCTCCGAACCGGGGCTGGCGATCGGACGGGACTGGTTGCGGCGATCGGCCGAGGCGATGGCGCGGGTCCCGGATCGGGCGTTTCTCGACTGGCATCTTCGCCAGTATGGCAGCTATCATGGCCGCACCGCTCGCTACCGCCAATTGATGGCGATTTTGCAAGGGCAGCCGGCGGGCGCATCCGCCGCCAACGAATGGACATGGATGCACCAGGCGCTGCTCACGCTTCGGTCCGATCATGGCAGGCCGGATTGAACATGCCCTGATGGAATAGCCAATGGCCCGATCGCACCAGCGAGAAGGTGTCCGCTCGCCTATCCTGACGCGATGAAAAGCCGATCCGCGGCATATCGCGTCGGGCCGGTGCTTTGGGTGACGCGCCGTTGCATGGGCATGGGCATGGGCGACATGGGCAAGGGGAAGGCATGAGCTGTTTCGTTCCACGGGATCCGGCCGATGTGCCCGCCCTGATTTCGGACCATCCGCTTGGCTGGGTCGTTTCGAACGGGGCGGGCGGTTTCGCCGCGACGCCGCTGCCGTTGCTGGCGGAGCTTGACGGTGACGGCCGCATCATCGCGCTGTTCGGGCATTTCGCGCGCGCCAACCGCCATGTCGAGGCGCTTGTCGCCGATCCCCGCGCCATCATCCTGATGCAGGGGGCACAGGGCTATATCTCGCCGCGCCTCGTCTCCAATCCCTCCTGGGGGCCGACCTGGAACTATGCGGTGGCGAAGTTCGAGGTCGAGATCGCCTTCGTGCCGGACGAGAATCGCGATGCGCTGGTGCGCCTGGCGGCGGCGCTCGAGGGGAGCGGCCCGGAGGCGTGGACGATCGAGCGCATGGGCGCGCGCGTCGGGCAGCTTCTGCCCCATATCGTCGCCTTTCGCGCGCATGTGATCGCCGCCGATGCCCGTTTCAAGCTCGGTCAGGACGAAGCGCCGGGCACCTTCGAGGAGATCGTCGCCGGGCTGGCCGATCCCGTGCTTGCCGATGCGATGCGCCACGCGGTGGGCCGGCCGATAGAAGCTGCCGATGCCGTCGAACCGGTCCGGCCATGACGGGGGCAGGCCGATGACCCGTGCACGCAATCGCTATCTGATCCGCAAGCCGCTCGCCGATGTCCGCGACGACAGCGAACATCACGGCCTTCGGCGTGTATTGGGGCCGGTGCATCTGGTGCTGATCGGCATCGGCTGCATCATCGGCGCCGGCGTCTATGTGATGACCGGCACGGCGGCGGCCAACTATGCCGGGCCGGCGGTGATGCTGTCGTTCGTGATCGCGGGTCTTGCCTGCGCCTTTACCGGGCTCTGCTATGCCGAGCTCTCATCGACGCTGCCGGTGTCCGGCGCATCCTACAGCTATGCCTATGCCGCGCTGGGCGAGGCGTTCGCCTGGGGGCTGGGCTGGATGCTGATGCTCGAGCTCGGGCTGGCCGGATCGGCGCTCGCGGTCGGGGTTTCCGGCTATCTGGTCAGTCTGCTCGGCGATTTCGGCGTGCAGGTGCCCGCGATGATCGCGACGCCGTTCATGCGGCCGGAAGCGGGGCAGGCGGGCACGCATTTCGTCACCGGCGGCGGCGTCAACCTCGTCGCGACGGGGGCGCTCGCGTTCTTCGCGCTGATCCTGGTGCGCGGCGTTTCGCAATCGGCGGCGATCAATGCGGTCATGGTGACGGTGAAGGTGGGCGTGCTGATCGCGTTCATCGCTTTCGGCGCGCCGCATGTCGATCCGGCCAATTGGCAGCCCTTCATTCCCGAGAATCAGGGCGGCTTCACCTATGGCTGGCAGGGCGTGCTGCGCGGTGCGTCGATCCTGTTCTTCGCCTATCTGGGGTTCGAGGCGGTGGCGACCGCGGCGCTGGAGGCGCGCAAGCCGCAGCGCGACATCCCGATCGGCATATTGGGCGCGCTCGCGATCGCGACGCTCGTCTATATGGCGGTCGCCGCGGTGCTGACCGGTCTGGTTTCCTATCGCCTGCTCAACGTGCCCGATCCCGTCGCGGTGGCGGTCGAGGCGATCGGGCTGCCGACGCTGACCCTGGTGATCAAGGTCGGCGCGCTGACCGGCCTGTGCTCGGTGCTGATGGTCAACACCTATGCGCATTCGCGCATCTGCTACGCCATGTCGCGCGACGGGTTGCTGCCGCCGCTGTTCAGCCGCGTCCATGCGCGGTTCCAGACGCCGCACCAGGGCACCTGGTTCGTCGCGCTGACGGCGGGCATCGCCGCCGCGTTCCTGCCGATCTCGATGCTCGGCGACCTTGTCAGCATCGGCACCGGCTTCGTGTTCGCGACCGTGGCGATCAGCGTGATGTGGCTGCGCACGACGCAGCCCGATCTGCCGCGCCCGTTCCGCGTTCCGTTCGGCGGCGTGCGGATCGGCGGCATGTGGCTGGGCGTCGTGCCCGTGCTCGCCCTGCTCTTCTGCATTCTGATGATCGGCCCGGTCATCCTCGACATCATCCACAAGGCCACAGTCGGCGAGTGGGTGCCCGCCATCATATTGGGAGTGTATCTGTGCTTCGGTCTCGCCTTCTACCTGCTCTACGGCGTTCGCAATTCCCGCCTCGGCCGCGCATTCGCCGAGGGCTGATCGATGCATGACGGTTCCCCGGTCCTCGACGATCTCGATCCCGATATCCGGCGTTTCCAGCGCGAGGTTGCCGCCGCCTATGGCCGCTATCCCGATTTCGACCGCCTGCCGCTCGCCGAACGGCGGCGCGTTGCGGAAGATGTGCGCGCGCCCTGGACGGCGGGCGGGCCGGTCATGGCCGCGACCGAGGAACGCCGGATCGGGCCGCATGGCGTGCGTATCCGGATCCACCGCCCCGATCATCGGCCGGACATGCCGATCCTGGTCTATATCCATGGCGGCGGCTGGACGATGTTCAGCCTCGACACCCATGACCGGCTGATGCGCGAATATGCCGCGCGTGCGGGTGTGGCGGTGGTGGGCGTCGACTACAGCCTGTCGCCCGAAGCCAAGTTTCCCGTCGCGCTCGACGAGATCGTCTCGGCGATCCGCTGGCTCCGCGCGGAGGGTTCGGCGCTGGGGCTCGATGCGTCGCGCATCGCGATCGCCGGCGATTCGGTGGGCGGCAACATGTCGATCGCCGCCAATCTCCGGCTGCGCGCGGCCGGCGAGCCCGTTCTCGCCGCCATGCTGGTCAATTACGGCGCGCTCGACAGCCGGCCGGTTCATCCGAGCTACACGCGCTATGACGGCCCGGACTATAACCTGACCACCGCCGAGATGGCGGTGTTCTGGGCGAATTACGCGCGCGATGCGGCGGATCTCGATGATCCTTTCGCCTGTCCGATGCGTGCCGATCCGGCGGGCCTGCCGTCCGCCTTCTTCGCGATCGCCGAATGCGACGTGCTGGCGGATGAGAATCTCGCCATGGCGTCGCGCCTGGCGGACGCCGGTTCGGCGGTGACATCGCGCATCTATGCGGGCGCCACGCACAGCTTCCTCGAAGCCGTTTCGATCGCGCCGCTGGCGGACCGGGCGCTGGAAGAGGCGTCTGCCTGGCTGGCGATGCAACTGGGCGGGACGTCCCGATAATGCTCGAACGGCCGGCATGCGGGTGCCCGGTCGGATAAGTCGGCGACCGTCGGGGTTAAGTCGTCGCGCTGCGCGCATCTATCCTGTAGCATGGGCGCAATCGCGTTGGGGCGGCGAGGCCGGCGGTCGGGATCGGCATGGTGCGGGAGGCTGCGATGACGAATCCGAACTTTCCGCCCCGGACACCGGCGACGCGCAGTATCCAGGACATGAAGCGGATGTTCCGCTCCGCCCATGACACCGGCGTTCGCACGCCCGGCGCCGATGACGGCTGGTTCAAGCCGTTGGGGGAGGCGGGTTTCCGGTATGATTACGATATCAATGTCGCGCGCGGCGGCTGGGAGTTTCACGAACTCGGCAATGGGCTGAGCCTGATCGTCACCGACATGGTAGCGGTGATGCCGACGCCGCGCTCCCATCGCATGACCGATCATCTGGTGATGTCGATCGTCGTCGATGGGGTGATACCCTTCGCCGACCCCGGAGGGACGACACCGGCCGATCCAATGACGCGCGGCTTCTGCACCGTTTACGGGCTGCGCGAGGGCGGCGCCGTCGAAACCTTCTACGAGCCGGGCAAGCATCTGCGCTGGATCAGCATCGTCATCGACTGCGAGCACTTCCGGGATGCGACCGGCATTGATCCACGCGCGCTGCCCCAGGACATGCGCGCCTTCCTCGATGGCGACGAACTGCGCGCCCGCCATGTGCCGGTGACGCATCCGGCGGTTTCGCTGGCGGCGGTGCATTTGCTGGAATGCCCTTATGACGGCATGTTCCGCACCGCCTATATGCGGGCAAAGGCCAGCGAATTGATCTGTCATGTGCTTGCCGCGATGACCGATGCCGCGCATGTCCATCTGGGCGAGCGCCTTTCGGCCGCCGATCTCCGCAGGCTTGAGAAGGCGATGCAGATATTGCGCGCCAATCCCCAGGCGCCGGTACGTGTCGACGATCTGGCCGGCATGGTCGGCATGTCGCGCCGTCGTCTCCAGCACGGCTTTCGCCAACTCTATGGCGAGACGGTCTGCAATGTCCGGGATCGCCTGCGGATGGACCTGGCGCTCGATCTGGTGATCGATTCGGACATGCCGATGATCGAGATCGCGCTCGAGACGGGCTATGAGCATCCCGCGAGCTTCACCCGCGCGTTCAAGTCGACCTTCGCCGCGTCGCCGATCGCGGCGCGCAACGCCGCGCGGGCGGGGCGCTTCGCCCGCAGGCGGCAGGAAGCCGCCCGGACACGGCCTGCACCCTGAACCGTCCTCCATCTTCTCCGCACGATGCTTCGCCATGTGCTGTCGCATCGTTTTCTGCGGAAAACCGGTTCCCGTTTTTCCGCACGATGCTTTAGGGACCTAAAGATGCAGGGGCATCCGATCACGATCCGCTTCACGAGCGCAGCGGCGCTGCTGATGCTTTCGGCGTGCGCGGGCGGCAATTTCCGGGATGTCAGCGATACGCCGGTCCGGATCGGGCCGCCCTATTCGGTGCGCGGCACCACCTATGTGCCTGCCGCCGCGCCCGCCTATGACGTGCTGGGCTATGCGAGCTGGTATGGCAGCGAGTCCGGAAACCGCACCGCCAATGGCGAGAAATTCCGCCCCGGCTGGATCACAGCCGCGCACACCACGCTGCCACTGCCGACCTATGTGGAGGTGACGGCGCTCGATACCGGGCGGCGGATCATCGTCCGGGTCAATGATCGCGGGCCGTTCGCGCAAACGCAGCGCATCATCGACCTGTCGCGCGGCGCGGCCGAACAGCTCGGCGTCAAGGCGCAGGGCCATGCCCAGGTGCGCGTCCGCCGCGTCGAACCGTCGGAGCGGGACCGCAAGCGGCTTCGCGAGGGCAAGGCGGCGGCCGGATTGGCGCCGGTGTCGCAGCGCGAGTTGCAGGCGCTCCGAACCCGATTCGCCACCAAGGGGCGCTAGTGGATCGTATCCGACAAAAGCGTCTGCTTTTGACGGAGGTCCGATCCACTCAGACCACTAGATGAAATCCAGCGGCAGCGCGGTCGTATCCTTGATGCCCGATACGACGACGCTGGAATTGACTTCCCTCACGCCGGGAAGCTGCGAGAGCTTCTTGAAGAAGAATTCCTCGTAATATTTGATGTCCTTGACCGCGATCTTGACGAGCACGTCGATGGCGCCGAGCAGGATGTAGCATTCCAGCACTTCGGGCCAGGTCTTGATCCGGTCGCGAAATTGCTGGGTGGCGGTGGCGTCGTGCGCGGCCAGCCGGATGGTGGCATAGACGATCAGGTTGATGCCGATCGCTTCCGGATCGACGATCCAGGTCTGGCGCCGCAACACCCCTTCGTCCTTCAGCCGCTTCACGCGCCGCCAGCAGGGCGGCGGCGTCATGCCCAGCCTGTCCGCGAGTTCGGCGATCGAAAGCGATCCGTCCTGCTGCAGCAGTGACAGGATCGCGCGGTCGGTCTGGTCCAGAGATATAGTCATGCTTGAAATCGCTGAATCCGGGTCATGATATTACTCATATAATCGATAAGTGCGAATGTCCGTCGATGCAATTACCCGGCATCCGTTCGTAGATATCCCGTCAGAACCAACCGCAATCCAGGTAGGGAAGATGGGCACGACACAACCCCGGCAAGGCGTGATCCGGGACTATTATGCGCATATCGACCGGGTCGATCTCGATTGGGTGCTTGCGCTGTTCGCGGCCGATGCCGTCTATGAGCGCGCCGACGCCACCTATTCGGGGATTTCGGAGATTTCGCACTTCTTCCGCGAGGAGCGGCAGATACGCGGCGTGCATGATATCGAACAGCTCTGGGCCGATGACGACAGTGTCGTCGCCTTGGGCGAGTTTCGCGGTGTCGGTGCAGAGGGCGATGCGCGCCGCGTGCGCTTCACCGATGTCTGGCATTTCGGCGCGGACGAGCGTGTGCGGCGGCGCCAGACCTTCCTTGCGCTCGGCCATGGCTATGTGGCGCGCTGAGAAGGCAAACAGCCTCCGAGATCATATATTTGATTTTCACTTTTACGTGCGCATGGTGTAGGGACCCTGCGTTCCTCGAATGAAGGACTTGGACGAAAGCGCGATGCCGAAGGGCGCGATCATGGCTGCGAACGGATGCGCGATGCGACTTAGCATCGGCGCCGGCATGCCGTGCGTGGTATCCGGTGTCCGAATTATGCGCGGTCGGATCGGCTGATCCGACCATCACTGCGCCCGTTGCCGGGCCAAAGCGTTTTTCCTTCGTTCCAGTGAGTTCCGACATGACCGTTATGACTGCGTCCGGCGCATTGCGTCCGGCTTTCCCCTCTCCCGTCTTCCCGCCCAAGATCCCGCGCGAACGCCTGTTGCGCCTGGATGTGGAGGGGGAGCGCGATGCATCCTTCCTCGCCGAACTGCTCGATCTGGTGCGCGCCCATGCGCTGATGCCGCTCGGCATCGCGATCGATTCGGCGGGCGCGCGGATGCGCGTGCGACTGGAATTCGATCGCGCCGCCGACGGTGCGGGCGACGCGCTGGTCGAACGGCTGCGCAATCGCCCCTCGATCCGCAAGGCCGCGTTCGTCACGCAGGATTGAGATCGTCACCGTTGTTTATGCGGTGTCAGGATCCTCCCAACGGTTGGGGCTGTGCTTGGCGACCCCCCTACTTCCTACACACCCCCGCGAAGGAAGGACAAGGGCTTCGACAGGCTCAGCCCGAACGGAGGTGTTGGTGACGCGGCATAAGGCCGGCTTGGCTCATTTTGATGGCGGCCAGCCCTTCATGCCCGATCCTGCGCCATCCGCCCGGCCAGCTCCTTGACGAGCTTGGCCGCGACCGTCGCGGTCATGCCGTTGATGTCGTGGACCGGATTGAGTTCGACGATGTCGGCGCCGATCACCGGGCCGGACAGACGGTCGATCAGGTCGAGCACTTCGCGCACCGAAAGCCCGCCGGGTTCATGGTGCGAGACGCCGGGCGCGTACGCGGGATCCAGGCCGTCGAGATCGATCGAGATATAGACGGGGCCCTTGGGCAGCGCCGCCATCGCCGCGCCATATTGGCGTGCGGTGAAGGCGTTCACGCCATAAAGTTCGATCTGGCCCTTTTGCGTGGCGTTGATCGTGCGCACGCCGATCTGTGTCAGGCTTGCCGCCAGCCCGCCTTCCATGATCCGCGCCATCGGCGAGGCGTGCGAATGCGGGTTGCCGTCGAAATCGGGATAGAGATCGGGATGCGCGTCGATATGCACCAGATGCGGGGCGGGGTGGCCGGCACGGCGCAGCCCTTCCAGAACCGGCCAGCTCACGAAATGATCGCCGCCCAGGAAGATCGCGGGCCCTTCCGCGAACAGGCCTGCCGCCGCATCGGCGATGATATCCAGATCCGCCGGGCTTTCGGTGAGCGCCGCATCGCCGCGATCGCGCAGCAGCCCGTCGCTCTCCAGATCCCAGCCATTTTCGGACCACATGTTGGACGATCCAGAGGCCAGGCTCGCCCGGATCGCGGCCGGCGCTGTCGCCGGTCCGCGCAGATGCGATGAATTGACGTCGGTCGGAAGACCCAGAAGCGAGATCGTGACGGACATGTCTGAAACCCTCGGCTCAAAGCTGAAGGGCGGCCTGCTCGGTCTCGATCACCGCGTCAAGCGGCGGCTTCATGCTCGGCGAGCTTCGCCTGATAGCTCTCGACCGCCGCTTCCTTGACCGGGCCGAAGCCCCGGATCATGTCCGCCAGGCCCAGCAATTGCGTCGCCGACCCGTGATTCTCGGGCGTCAGCCGCCGCAATGCGGTTTCGACCAGCGCTTCGTAGTCGGCGATCAGTCGCCGCTCCATCCGGCGTTCGGCGGTGCGGCCGAACGGATCGAAGGCGGTGCCGCGCAGCCCCTTGGCCGATGCCAGCAGCTTCAGGAACGGGCGCAGCTTCGCCGCGCCGAATTCGCGCTTGCGCGGGCGGCCGTCGGGCGTGCGCCCCGGCAGCATCGGCGGCGCCAGGTTGAACGACAGTTTCGCGCCATCGGCGAAGGTCTGTTCAAGCTCGGCCTGAAGCGACGGATGCGTCAGCAGCCGCGCCACTTCATATTCGTCCTTGTAGGCGAGCAATCTGGCATAGTTGCGCGCGACCGCCATGGTCATCGCGTCGCTCTCCGGCAGTGTGGCCTGTTCGGCCTGGCGGACGCGTTCGACCAGATCGCGATAGCGCCGGGCATAGGCTTCGCCCTGATAGTCGGTCAGATGCGCGCTGCGGGCCGCGATGACGGCGTCGAGCGAATGATCGGGTTGCGGTGCCGCTTCGCCGCGCCGCATCGCCGTCACGCGATCGGGCTGCTCGGCATAGAGGCGCCCGAGCCGGAACGCCATCAGGTTGAACGCGATCGCCGTGTTGTTGAGCGTGACGGCCTGTTCGATCGCGGCGGTGCCGACGGGCAGCAGGCCGCGCTGCGCTGCGACGCCGACCATGAACAGATTGGCGGCGATGCTGTCTCCCAGGATCCCGGTCGCCAGCGCGGTCGCGTCGATCCGCTGGATCGCCTGTTCGCCGATCAGCGCGGTCAGCCTTTGCGTCAGCGCGCCGCCATCCACCGTCGCGTTGCGATCGAACTGGAACGCCACCGTCGAGGTGACATCGCCGTTGACGAGCGCGCGGCTGCGGCCCGGCTCCAGCGTCGATGCCGCTTCGTCGGCAAGCGCCGCGACAAGATCGAAGGCGAGCAGGGCGTCGGTCTCACGCCGGCCGATCTTCTGGCTGGCGATGCGTTCGGGCGTATCGGCCAGGCGGATATGGCTGAACACCGCGCCGTTCTTCTGCGCCAGCCCGGTCATGTCGAACATCGATGCCGCGCGCCCCTCCAGATGGGCGGCCATGCCGATGATCGCGGCGACGGTGATCACGCCGGTGCCGCCGATGCCGGCGACCATGATGTTATAGGTGCCGCGCGCGATCGGGGCGATCGGCGCATCGGGCAGGCCGTCGAGCAGGGTCGTGTCGAAATCGAGCCGTTCGCGCTTGCGCGGCTCGGCACCGTGGACGGTGATGAAGCTGGGGCAGAAGCCGTTCAGGCAGCTATAATCCTTGTTGCAGCTCGACTGATCGATGCGGCGCTTGGTGCCGAATTCGGTTTCGACCGGCGCCAGGCTGACGCAGGTGGACTGCACCGAACAGTCGCCGCAGCCTTCGCACACCGCCTTGGAGATGAAGAGCCGCTTGGGCGGATCGGGATAGAGGCCGCGCTTGCGCCGCCGCCTTTTCTCCGCCGCGCAGGTCTGTTCGTAGATCAGCACGGTGCAGCCGGGAATCTCGCGCAGCTCGCGCTGGACGTTGTCCAGATTGTCGCGATGCTCGATCCGGATGCCGGCGGGCAGCTCGGCATTGCCGCGATGCGCATCGGGATTGTCGCTGACCAGGATGATCGTGCGCACGCCTTCATGCGCCACCTGCTGCGCGATCTCCGCCACCGAGATCGGTCCGTCGACGGGCTGCCCGCCGGTCATGGCGACCGCGTCGTTGTAGAGGATCTTGTAGGTGATGTTGACGCCCGATGCGATCGCGGCGCGGATGGCGAGCAGGCCTGAATGATAATAGGTGCCGTCGCCCATATTCTGGAAGATATGGCTGGTCTCGCTGAACGGGGCCATGCCGATCCAGTTGGTGCCTTCGCCGCCCATATGCGTGGGGAGGAGCGCCTCTTTCGGCCGCACGAAGGTCGCCATCGTGTGGCAGCCGATGCCCGTCATGCTGATGCTGCCGGCGGGAATCCTGGTCGATCGGCTGTGCGGGCAGCCCGAACAGAAATAGGGCGCGCGCCGTGGCAGCGCGGCATTGCCCGTGCTCGTCACGGACCGGGGTGCCAGCGCATCGCGCGCGGTGCGGACGCCGTGGTCGTCGATCCCCAGCCGGTCCAGCCGCGCCGCGATCGCCAGCGCGATCCCGATCGGTTCCAGCGGCATGGCCGACGACATCAATATCGCGCCATCCTCGTCGCGCTTGCCGATCAGGCGCGGGCGTTCGGGCCGGTTGACCAGGATCGACGCGATCTGCGCCTCGACGAAACTGGTCTTCTCCTCGACGACCAGGATCGTGTCGTGGCCCATGGCGAATTCGGCGATGCCCTCGGGTTCTAGCGGCCAGATGCAGCCGACCTTGTAGAGCGACAGCCCCAGCCGTGCCGCCGATGTTTCATCGAGCCCGAGAAGTTCGAGCGCCTGGCGCGTGTCGCCATGGCTCTTGCCCGCCGTCACGATGCCGAGACGGGGCGATTGCGCGCGGAAGATCGTGCGATCGATGCGGTTGGCGCGGACGAAGCGCTGCACCAGCGGCAGGCGGTGATCGACGACGATCAGTTCCTCGCCCAGCGGGTTGAAGGCGCCCGACTGAACATGGACGCCCTCTGGCGGCAGCGTGGGATAGGGCGGGGCGACGGGCGCGAAGCCGGGCAGGTCGATATCCGCCGAAACCGTCTGTTCGACCACTTCGGTCACGCATTTGATGCCCACCCAGGATCCGCTGTAGCGCGACAGTGCGAAGGCGAGCAGGCCGTAGTCCAGGATCTCGGCGGCATTGGCGGGATAGAGCGAGGGGATGAAGGCGGCAGCCATCGCCTGTTCGCTGTGATGCGCGATCGTCGACGACTTGCCGGCATGATCGTCGCCATAGAAGATGGCGACGCCGCCATGGCGGTGCGCGCCGCCGAAATTGCCGTGCTTCAGCGCATCGCCCGACCGGTCGACGCCCGGTCCCTTGCCGTACCAGGCGGCGAAGACGCCGTCATATTTCTGGCCGGGCACCGCGGCGATCTGCTGCGTGCCGCGCACCGCCGTCGCCGCGATATCCTCGTTGAGGCCGGGCTGGAAAACAACGTTCGCCGCCTCCAGTCGTTTGGCGACCGACCAGAGCGTCGTATCGACATTGCCGAGCGGCGATCCGCGATAGCCCGAGATATAGCCGGCGGTGTTCAGTCCATTGGACGCATCGATGGCGTGCTGCGCCAGCAGCACGCGCGCGATCGCCTGGGTGCCGTTGAGCAGGATCCGGCCGCTGTCGACGGTCCATCGGTCATCCAGGCTGACGGCGCGGGGCGCCTGCGGGTCCTTGACTGCGGATGCCATGCCGTCTCTCCATCTCGCACGGCCTCGCTGCCGTCGCCTGCCGTCGTCCCCGTCGCGCTACCGGGGCAGCGCCCACGCAACAACCGTGCAAAAAACCATAGGGGCGGCGCAAGCCCGGCCGGTCCACCCCTGCAATCCATGAGATTGCCCGCCCGCGTCGCCCGCGAAAAGATCATTCGCAGGGGAGAGCCTGAATGACCGCCGAGATCGACGCCTTTCACACCATCGATGTCAGCCGCCATGCCTATGCGCTGCAATCGGCGGGGCGATCGGTTATCCATATGGAGTTCGGCCAGCCTTCGACGGGGGCGCCGCGGGCGGCGATCGCGGCGGCGCGAGAGGCGCTCGACACCGATCCGTTGGGCTATTGGGAAAGCGACGCGCTCAAGCGGCGGATTTCGGAGCATTACCGGCAATCGCATGGCGTCGATATCCGGCCCGAGCGGATCATCCTCACGTGCGGTGCGTCCCCCGCGCTGATCCTGGCGCTGACCACCGCGTTCGCGCCGGGGCAAACCATCGCGACCGCGCGCCCGGGCTATGTCGCCTATCGCAACAATCTGCGCGCGCTGCATATGAAGGTGCTGGAAATCGAGTGCGGCGCCGCGCAGCGTTTCCGCCTGTCCGCCGATGCGATCGCGGCGCTCGATCCCGTGCCCGACGGTCTCGTCATCGCAAGCCCCGCAAATCCGACCGGGACGATCATCGCCCCGGACGAAATGGCGCGCATCGCCCGCCTGTGCGCGGATCGGAATATCCACGTGATTTCAGACGAAATCTACCATGGCCTGAGCTTCGGCGAGCCCGCGCATTCGATGCTGCAATATCTGGATGACGCGTTCGTCGTGAACAGCTTCTCCAAATATTTCTGCATGACCGGCTGGCGGCTGGGCTGGCTGGTGGTGCCGGAAACACATGTCGCGCCCGCCCGCGCGCGCATGGGCAACATGTTCCTGACGCCGCCGTCGCTCAGCCAGCATGCCGGCCTCGCCGCGTTCGAATGCGCGCAGGAACTCGATGGCCGCGTCGAAACGTATCGGCGCAACCGCGAACTCCTGCTCGATGCGCTGCCCGCGCTCGGCCTCGATGCGATCGCGCCGCCCGATGGGGCCTTCTACATCTACGCCTCGGTCGCGCATCTGGGTGAAGACAGCCTGGGCCTGTGCATGAAGCTGCTTGACGAAACCGGGGTGGCGACCGCGCCCGGCATCGATTTCGATCCGGTCGATGGCCGCCATTTCATGCGCATGAGCTTCGCGGTGGAGACACCGCAGATCGAGGAGGCGATCGTTCGGATGAAGAGCTGGTTTCCGGCGCAACCGCGGTTGAAAGCGGCCGGCGGCTGAACCCTGAAACGCTCAATCGCCGCGCGGGCTAGACCAGGATGCGATGAGGCACGCTCATCGTGTCTTGGCATCAGCCGGTCAGGCTCTCCAGGAACAGGTTGAAGAGCTGCGCCTGCGAATGGATGTCCAGCTTCTGGTAGATGTTGCGCTTGTGGTTCGAAACGGTGCCGTCGTCGATGTTGAGCAGCCGGGCGACCGACTTGGTCGAATGCCCCTTCAGCATCAGTTCGACCGTGTCGATCTCGCGCGCGGTCAGTTGGGCGCCGGGCAGGGCCGCGATCTTGTCGCGCAGGTCGAAACTGTCGGCGCCCTGGGGCGAGGCGCCATAGTGCCGGCCCGCTTGCGCCAGATGAAAGCGGCAATATTCCGAAACCAGCGGATGGAACGCGCGCAGCAGATCCAGCTCGATATCCTGGAACTTCACATCGTCGCCGGCGCGGGCGACAAGCACTTGCAGCGATCCCCCCTGATCGAGCGGCACGATGAAGCGCGTCTCCTCGACGATGTTGGTGTGCTGGTAGAAATGGTCGTGATATTCGGAGATGAAATAGTCTTCCGGGCTGATGTCGGTCAGCCGGTGGAAGCCGCTCTCCTCGGCGACCGCCTTCTGATAATAGGGATCGAGCAGGTACAGGCCGTCGATATAGTCCGACAGGCGATCGGCCAGCCACTCCATGCCGAGATTGGTCGTCAGGATCAGCGGGCGCGACTGTGGCCGGTACAGCAGGACGATGAAATCGTTGAACTGGCAGATTCTTCCGAGCGCCTCGCCAAGCCGGTCGAGCGCGTCATCGCCGGCGGCGTGGCGGAAGAGGTCGGCGGAAATCCCGACGATATCGGCGATGAACGCGGCGCCGCTGTCGGCCAGTCTTTTCGCAATCACCGTCGATCGTCCATCCATCCTTCTTGCCGGGGATTAGGGTCCGGCGCCATGACTGCTGAGGCCGTGACGAGGACGAATTGGGTTCATGGCGAGGCGCGAGTGCGCCGGATAGCATCGCTATCCGGCAATCGAGCAACGACGCCAGGGATCCAATTCCTCCTCGCCCGAAGGGTGGCATCATATCGGGCGATCCGCGGCGTCGGAACGCTTGCACGTGGCGATGCCACGTGCTGCGCGCCCCTCCTGGCGGCTCATCCCGATCTGATACCATCACGACCTCAGCAGTCATGGCGCCGGACCCTAGCGCGGCGCCTCGCGGCGGGTCAATCGGCGGGCAGATCGATCCAGCGATCGAAGGTCGCGGCCTGCCCATGGATCGCGCCTTGCGCATCGATCAGGTTCCACACCGTCGCTTGCTCGATGCGGAAGCGGCGTCCCCCGGCCGAGATGCGGATCCCCGAATAATCGTCGATGAAGCCGTTGCGGGTCACGCGGTCGAGCAGGGCCTGCCGCTCCTCGCGCAGCAGCGCTTCGGCCGAAAGGCGGGAGGGCATGGCGGTGAACGCGTCGATCGTCGTCTCGAACCGGTCCAGCGCGGCGCGATTGCCGAAGAAGAAGACCGGATCGGCCTGGACGCCATGCGCCACGATCACGCGCGGCGCGCTCCACAGCGTCTCCGCCGGATCGGCGTTCCCGGGCGCGAGCGGCCGGCCGGTCAGCCGTTCATGGCTTTCCGCGATCAGGCCCAGCCGGGATCGCATGTCCGGGGTGGTGAAGCGCTGGGGCAGGGGCATCGTCATCCGGTCGCTGATAGCGGGCCTTGCTCCGCTCACCAATGGCCACTTCAATGCAGATGCTTCAGCTTGTCCGGATTGCGCATGACGTAGATCGCGGTGATCTTGCCGTCCTCGATATCGAGCGCGGTGGTCTGGAGTTCGCCATCGGCCTCGCGCGTGACGAAGCCGGGCAGGCCGTTGATGAAGCCGGCATGGACGAGTTCCGATCCATATTTGCGGAACAGCACCGCCAGCGCCTTGTGCAGCGTCATCACCTGGCCATAGCCGATCGCCGGCCGCACCGCCGCCGGGCGCTTGCCGCCGCCATCCGAATGCACGCTGACGTCCGCCGCCAGCATCGCGCCCAGCGCGGTCATGTCGCCGCTGCGCGAGGCCGCGAAAAAGGCGTTGGCGATTTCCAGCCCATGCGCCTTTTCCAGCTTGAAGCGCGGGCGTGCCTCGCGGACATGCGCGCGCGCCCGGTTGGCGAGCTGACGGCAGGCGGCGGGATCGCGCTGGATCGTTACCGCGACTTCCTCGAACCCTAGGCCGAACACGTCGTGCAGCAGGAAGGCTGCGCGTTCGAGCGGGGAGAGCCGTTCGAGCGCGAGCATCAGCGGCAGGCTGACATCCTCCTCTTCTTCCTCCTCGACGATCGGATCGGGCAGCCAGGGGCCGATATAGGTTTCGCGCTGGCGCCGCGCCGATTTGAGCTGGTCCAGGCAAAGCCGCGTCACCGTGCGGCGCAGGAACGCCTCGGGCTCGCGCACCTCTGTCCGATCGGTGCCCATCCAGCGGATGAAGGCGTCCTGCACCGCATCCTCGGCATCGGCGACCGAGCCGAGCATGCGATAGGCGACGCGGACGAGACGGGGGCGCAGCGGATCGAAACTCTCCGCCGCGTCCTCCATCCCCCTATCCGTGTCCATATCGGTCATCAGGCGGCGGCCTTGGCGGGGGCCATGTCCAGCCACAGGCCGAAGCCCACGGCCAGGCGGTTCCAGCCGTTGATGACGTTGATCATCAGGGTCAGCTTCACCTGTTCCTCCTCGCTGAACTCTGCCTTGAGCGCGTCATAGGCGGTTTCATGGGTGTGCCCTTCGGAGAGCCGCGTCAATGCCTCCGTCCAGCCGAGCGCCGCGCGCTCGCGATCGGTGTAGCAGGGCGCCTCGCGCCAGGCGGAGAGCAGATAGATGCGCTGCTCGGTCTCACCCTTGGCGCGCGCCTCGACGGTGTGCATGTTGATGCAGTTGGCGCAGGCGTTGATCTGCGAGGCGCGGATCTTCACCAGTTCGACCAGGCTGGCTTCAAGGCTGCCGGCGACGGCGAGCGAGGTGCCCATCCAGGTCTTCATGAGCGAGGGGGCGGCGGCGAAGGGGTCGAGCTTGGTCGTCATGATCGGTGTTCCTTTCCTTGGTTCCGATTGCATGACGAGCGGGAACCGGCGCGTGTGACATGGCGCGAAAAAAAGTTCAGTATCGCGCCATGGACGGCCCGATCACCGGATTGCTGGAGGATGCCATCCGCCTGGTGGAGGATCGCTACGGGCGCGCCGCGGCATGGATCGTGGCGATCGTCGGGAGCGGTCTGGCCCTGACGATCCCGTTGGCGATCATGCTGTATCTGCTTCGCTGATTTCTCGCCCCGGATCAGGCCCGATCATGCGTCAGGGGCCGCGCGAAATCCGAATCGCGCAGCCCGCTTCCGGATATTGGTGATCGCATCGCTTGTTGCGGAAAACCGGTTCCCATCCTGGGCGGGGACATGCTTTTCCGCACGATGCCCTAAAAGGCGATGCCGGGCCTCAGCACGAGCTGGAAAAAGGCGAGGAGCAGCACAAGCGCCAGTGCCGGTATCGCCGGCCCGGCGGACGGCATGGCGGCCGGGGGCGCCGTCCGCCGCCTGAGTGCCGCGCCCAGCACCAGCCAGGCCGCGCCGGTGAGGTTGACGATCAGCGGGATCAGCGCGACCTCGATGGGGTGGCGCGGCAGGCGGAAGGGGATGATCGGCAGGATCGCCGCGACGACCACGATCAGCACCCAGGCAGCGAAGCGCCGGTCATGTCCGTCGCCGCCGCCCGGCGCCGGGGCGATCCGCGCCAGCGCGGCGCCCGCCGCCGCCATCGCGACAACGGCCGGCAGAAGCAGCGCCATCCGGGCCGCTTCGCCGAACTGGAGATAGGTGAGGGCGCGGCCGACATCGTTGCCCGGCAGGATCGTGCCGATCGCAAGCTGGGTCAGCGCCTGGAACAGCCCCTGAAACGCCATCCAGAAACAGAAGGGGCGCCATGCAGCCGGGGCCCGGCCGCCCGCGAGCACAAGGAAGATCAGGCCGCTCGCCAGCGTCGCGATCGCGCCGCTGCCTTGCAGCAGCTCGGCGATCGGGTTCGAGCCCGTCCAGCCATGATCATTGTGATAGAGGATCGGCTGCAGCCCAGGCGCCAGCGCCTTGGGAATGACAAGCCCGAGTTCCTGCCAGAAAAAACTGAGGTTGAAGGCGAGCGCGCAGAGCAGGATCGCAGGCAGGGCGCCGGACAGGGCGAGCCGGGCGGGCGCCTTCGCATCGCGCGCCGCCGGCAGCATGGCCGATCCGATGGCGATCGGCGCGATCGCGATGGCCGCCATCAGCAGGATCAGCGATTGCGGCATGTCAGCGCGCGGGCCCTGCGCGCACGATCCGGTCCGCGCCCAATGCATGGGCCAGTGGGCGCCCGGCCTCCGCATCGGCCAGGCTTTGCAGCGTCACGGTGGCGATCGCGGTCAGCGCTTCCTCGGTCAGGAAGGCCTGGTGGCCGGTGACGAGCACGTTGGGAAAGGTCAGCAGCCGCTGGAAGATATCGTCCTCGACGATCTGATCCGAAAGATCCTCGAAGAACAGATCGGCCTCCTGTTCGTAGACGTCGAGCGCCACGCCGCCCACGCGCCGCGCCTTCAGGCTCTGGATCAGCGCCGCCGTATCGATCAGCGCGCCGCGGCTGGTGTTGACGATCAGCGTATCGGGCCGCAGCGTCGCCAGGCTGGTCGCGTTGAGCAGATGGTGGGTGTCGGGCGTCAGCGGGCAGTGCAGCGTCACGATATCGCTCGATGCGATCAGCGCGTCGCGCGGCACATAGCGGATGCCGATCGCCGTCAGCGCCGGATCCTCGACGATGTCGCTGGCCAGCACTTCGCAGCCGAAGCCCAGCCGCAGCGTGCGCGCGACGAGCGCGCCGATCCGGCCGGTGCCGATCACGCCGGCGGTGCGGCCCGCCAAGTTGCGGCCGATCAGCCCGTCGAGCGCGAAATTATTCTCGCGCACCCGCGCCCAGGCGCGGTGGATCTTGCGATCGAGCGCCAGCAACAGCCCGATCGTGAATTCGGAAATCGCCTCGGGCGAATAGGCGGGCACATGCACCACCGCGATGCCCAGCCGCCCGGCCGCCGCGAGATCGACATTGTTGTAGCCCGCGCAGCGCAGCGCGACGTGGCGCACGCCGATCGCCGCGAGGCGTTCGAGCGTTCCGGCATCGAGCCGATCGTTGACGAAGACGCAGACGGCGTCGTGCCCGGCCGCCAGCCCCGCCGTTTCGCCGTCCAGGCGCGGTTCGAAATAGCGCAGCTCATGCCCGAACCCGGCATTGGCGAGATCGAGGAAGCGGCGATCATAGGCTTTGGTGGCGAAAACGGCGATGCGCATGGGTTCAGACGGATATCATCATGGGGTGCATGGCGCCATCGCGGCGGCGGCGGTCAGCCGCTGCGTATCGCCAGCGCCTCGTCCGGCGTGCAGAAATGGAGCTGCGCCTTGCCGCCGCGCTTGGCGCGATACAGCGCGGAATCGGCGCAGGAGGCGAGATGTTCCAGGTCCAGCCCCTGTTCGGGCGCCATCGCGATGCCGACGCTGACGGAGATATGCATCTCCTGCCCGTCGACGACATAGGGCGCGCTCAGCCGGCGGATGATCCGCCGTGCGAGCAGGTCCGCCTCGCTGCCGTCCTTGATATCGCCCTGCACGACGACGAACTCGTCGCCGCCCATGCGCGCCACCGTATCGCTTTCTCGCACCATCGCGGTCAGCCGGGCGGAGACCTGTTTCAGCACCGCGTCTCCGGCGGGGTGGCCATATATGTCGTTGATCGCCTTGAACCCGTCCAGATCCAGGAAATGCAGGGCGAGTTGGCCCGACGATCGCGAAACCGGCAGGATGCTTTCGTTGAAGCGTTCGCGCAGCATCAGCCGGTTAGGCAGGCCGGTCAGCGCATCCTGCGTCGCGAGCTGGGCCAGATCGTGCTTGATCGTCAGATGCTCGACGGTGGAGCGGTGGAGATGGCGGACGGTATCGAGGCTGAGCGCGGTGATCATCGCCACCAGCAGCGCCTCGATCGCGAACAGTTCGGCATGAAGCGGCGTATCGTGCTTGCTGGTCGCATGCGTCGCCAGCGCGATCACCGTCGGCACCGTGGCGATCAACAGGCTGATCACGCAGATCCTGGGCCGGATCGATATGCGCGAGACGATGCCGGCGCCGAAGCTGAAGATCAGGCTGACCGCGATCAGTTGCTGCAACGGCACATGCGCTGAAAGCACGCGCACGCTGAAAACCGCCAGCAGCAATGCGGACAGGTAATTGCCCAGCGCATAGCGGCGTTCCCAGGCGCGCAGTTCGTCGATCGTCCAGCGGGCGCCCGGCCGGTGATAGCGCGTGATGCTGGCAAAGCGGGCGACGACCACCAGTATCGCGCTCACCGCGATCGCGATCATCACCGGATCGCCGAACCGCAAGCCCAGCAGCGCCGCGACGCCCGCGAACACCGCGCCCATCGCGACGATGGGCAAGCGCATGCTGAACAGCATGTCGATCAGTTCGCGATAAACGGCATCCGGGATCGGAAGCTGCGGGCCTGGCCAGCGCCACCGGGATACGCGCGGCGGGGCGGAACGACGGTCATGGGGGCTCGTCATGCCCCGAATCCTACGCCCGCGGCGGTTAACGATGCGTATGCCGATCGCCGGAATGGCCGGATTCGATCCGGGCGGGGCCGATCGCCGGATCATCCGGGAGGCCGATTGTCGTGCGCCGAGGAGATACACCGGACCTTTCGCACAGCCACCACCATGCTTGCGCGCGCCGGCGGGGGGATGCAAAATCGCACGGATCGGGCTAAGGGCCTTGCCAAGCCGCATCCTGCCCGCCGTCATGGAGCATCGTCATGGATCTCGCCGGACTCGCCGTCTTCTCGATCGCCCTGCTTGTCGCCGCCGCCTCGCCGGGGCCGGGCATCGCCGCGATCATCGCGCGGGTGCTGGGGCGCGGCCCCAATGGCGCCGCGCCCTTCACCGCAGGCATGGCGGTGGGCGATGTCGTCTGGCTGTCTTTCGCGATCATCGGCCTGGCGGCGCTGGCGCAGAGCTTCTACGGCATCTTCGTCGCGATCAAATGGGCGGGCATCGCCTATCTCGTTTATCTCGCCTACAAGCTGTGGACCGCGCCGGTTTCGGCGGGCGAGGTCGAGCGCGACGAGCGGCGCGAGAATCCCGTGCGGCTGTTCTTCGCCGGGCTGGCGCTGACCCTGGGCAATCCCAAGACGATGGTCTTCTATATCGCGCTGTTGCCCACGCTGATGGATCTGACACGCGTCACATTGGTGGGCTATCTCGAACTGGTCGCCGCCACGCTCGCCATTCTGGGGCTGGTCTTTTCCATCTATATCTATCTGGCGGTCCGCGCGCGGCGGCTGTTCACCAGCCCGCGCGCGCTGAAAACGCTCAACCGCGCCAGCGGCACCGCGATCGCCGGGGCGGCGGTGGCGATCGCCACCCGCTGAGCCACCGGCGGCAGCTGGGCCCGGCCCTTATTGGGTCAGGCCGAAATGGAACATCTCGCCAAAGGGCAGGCGCATCTTGGGAAAGGCCGTCGTGACGACGGCGTGATAAAGCAGCGTCTTGTTGAAATGCGCCTCGTTCATGAACGAGGTGAAATCGAGCAGCACGCCCTGATGCCCGAAGGGATCGCGCACGAACAGGTCCAGTTTCAAACTGCCCAGCGGCGTGCGGCCATCGGCCGCCAGCACTTTGGCGAGGTTCCTGCCGTCGAAACCGATCATCTTCGCCAGATCCGGCCGGCTGCGGACGAAATCCTCCACCGTCATTTCCAGCAGCTTCGATCCCTCCGGCAGGAAATCGCGCAGGATCGTCTTCAGCGACTGGCCGCGATGGAACACCAGATGCGCATGCTGGATCGTCCATTTCTGGATGATGTGGCGCATGTCGATTTCCACCTGGGCGCCGAAGCTGGCGGCTGAAGGCTTGAAGCCGGGCATCGCCTTCACGCGCTTCGCGATCTCCTGCGCGCGCTTCGATGCGACCTGGGCGAGTTCCTCGGCCAGATGACGCAGGTTGAGGCGCGCGGCGCCCGCCGCGAAGTCGCTGCTCGTCCGCGCGGTCTCGCACAGCTTGCGCAGCGCCGCCATCGCATCGGGATCGGCCGGCAGCGCGGGCGCGCCGGGGCTTTTGAGAAGCGCGTCGAGCGCGGCGTCGAAATCGGCATCGCCCACAGTCTTCCAGGCGCGCGCCAGCGAATGCGGATCGAAGATGCGGCCGATCAGCTTGCCCTCGCGGCGGACGAGCACCACCGATGCGGGCACGAAATCCGAAGGCAGCACCCCCGAACGCACGACCACCATATGTTCGCTGGCCCGGGTGGATTCGACGAAGACCAGTTCGAACCCCGATCTGGTGAGCGTCCGTACGCCACCCGCCAGCAGCGCCCGCAATTCGCCCGGAGCGACAAGGGCGGGCAGCAGCGCCGAAAAGCGGAAATCGGGCACGACGAACAGCACGCCCCACACCGCCTTCACGAATATCGCCGCCTGTTCGGCGGTACGCACGGTGATGATTGCGGCGCGGTCGATCACCAGCGCCGCCTCGCGCGCCATCACCGGCACCATCTTCACGAATTTGGGAAGCGCGGCGGCAAGCCGCACCGCGCCTTCGCCCATCATCGCCAGCGTCGCCAGGCAATTGCCGAGCTTGGCGCCGGCCTCGAACCAGCGAAGCTGGAATATCAGTTCCTCGAATTCTGCCAGCCATTTCGCGCCGCTATCGCCCAGCAGCTTCACGAGATCGCTGTTCCACAGCGCATAGACCGCATCGAAGAACCTGCCCGCTTCCTCCGCCAGCCGGCCGTCGACGATGATGCGCGCCAGCTTGACGATCATCACCGGCAGATCGGCGATCGCGAAGCCCATGCCCGCCAGGAACCCCGCATAGAAATCCAGGCTGTCGCGCACATCATATTCATAGGCGTCGTGGATCGCCTGCCACGATACGCCCTGATCGATCAGCCAGCCGCGCACATAGGGCCCCCAGCGCGGATGCGCGGTCTGCACGAATTCCCGGTAGAGCCCGATCCTGCGCAGCGCGTCGAACAGCGCCGCCAGATCGGCCGGGCCGATCCGGTTGGTCTCCAGGATGTTCAGGATCACCCGGCCTTCGCCATGGGTGTTCGCGCGATAGAGCGGTTCGTTCAGGATCGCGGCGATGCCGCGCGCGGCGGTGACCACCGCCGGCGGCAGCGGCGCGGAGCGGATCGCGGCAGCCGTCCCCATGATCAGGGCAATGGCAGGTCGGGATTGAGCATCGGGAAATGGCCCGTCTCGTCGAGCGCGATCAGCGTCGTCGGCAACGTCACTGTCCAGCTCCGCACCAGGCGGCCGTCCTCGGCGCCGCGCTGCATGTCCTCGATCTCGGTGGCGATCGACAGATAATCGGGATCGTCCGGCCCCGGCGCCACGCCGCCGCCCCAGATCACGCCGTAGTCGACGAAAAGCTGCGCCTGATATTCATAGCCCGGCCGCGCGGGGATGACGATGCGCGCCGATCCCGCGCGCAGGAAGGCGGCGAATTCGGGATCGTCATTCTCCATGGGGATCAGCCGTTCCCAGCGCGTCTCATGCGTCCAGAAGCTGGGATAGAAGACGAAGCTCATGTTCGACCATTCAAAGGCCTGTTCGGTGAACTGGATCCGCGCGGCATTGTTGCGCGCGATCGTGCGATCCAGCACCGGCGCCTCGTTGGGGCCGGGATATTCCATGCCGCCCAGCCCGCGCACGCGATCGTCGGAGAGCATCTCGATCGACAGGCGCTTGAGCTCGGCGATCATCAGTTCGCGATTGCGCGCGGGCGGGCGCGGCGGCGCGGCGTTCCCGCCCGACGCCTCGGCCTGCGCCTTCGCATCCTCGTACAGCAATTGCCGGCGGTCGTGCGCGGCGCGCAGCGCGGCCATCACGTCCATCCGCCAATTGGCCATCGCCGTCGGGCCGGGTTCGCACTCGATCTCGAGGTTCACCGCATATTTCGCCGAATTGCGCTGGTTGAGCGCAACGGGGATCAACCCTTCGTTGATCGTGCCGACCTCTCCGGCGATCTGGTCGTGCATCCACAGATGGTCCGCCGCCACCAGCCGCTGCGCCGGTCCGGCGCCGACCGCGATGTGCATCACCTGCGCGGTGTTGAGCGACGGCGCGACACGCCCGTCATAGGGGATGCCCACCGCCGTCGCGCGCCAGCGCCGTGCGATATAGCCCTTGGGCACCGGGGTATCGTGTTTGGAGACATTGCCGACCGAGGCATCCTGCTGGCTTTCCGGCGGCCCCTTGATCTGGTCGGAGACGAACAGGGTTTCGGGCGGGGCGGGCAGCGCTTCCGCGCCCAGCATCTGCGCCAGCGAGAGATAATAGGTCGGCGCGCGGGGATCGGTGGAGATGTCGTCGATATGCACGGCGGGGAAGGGGCCGGGCGGTTGCGGCGCCGGGCTGCGCGCGGCCTCGCGATCGAGCAGCCAGCGCAGCCAGGCCGCCGGCTCCGGAATCTGCAGTTCGAACATATAGCGGTTGGGATAGGATATCAGGTCGACGCGGTTGATCTTGTCGACCCAGCGATAGACGCCGTTGACCGCGCCTTCGCCCTTGTTCTCCAGGGCATGGCGGACGCTGTCGACCACGCTTTGCAGGCGGCGCTGAGAGGTCTGGCGCACCGTCTGCTGCGTCACCTTCGAAACGGCGCGGTTGACGATCTCCTGCACCGATCGCGCATCGCTGGCGCGCTGGGTTTCGGAGGAAAAGGAATAATCGGCGCCGACATGCGCGCTCACCTTGGTCGTCGGCATCTCCGCATCGACGTTCAGCCACCCCTCGACGCCCACCGACTGGCTGACGCTGCTGGCGACATGCGTCGAGAGTTCGAACCGGTCGGTCGACTGGTTGTCTCGCTCGATGCTCGACGATGTCGATTCGCTGGAACTGAGGATATCCTCCACCTCGCTCTTGCGTTCGAACAGGCGGATCTTCGATTCTCCGCCCATCAGCGGTTCGACGCTGGAAATCTCGCCCAGCGCATATTTGGCCCAGCCCTGGCGCAGCACATGGAGATCGGCGACGGCGGGGCGGCGCGCGAGATTGTTCGCGCGCTTGAGCGGCCTGATAAACGCCTGGTGGATCAGGAGCGGGCGGTGATGGAGCAGGCGGTAGATCGCCGGGCCGTCGATCGTCGCGCGATCGAGCAGTGGGAGCGTCTCGATCGCGGATGCCACCATCAGCCGCCGCGCCAGCACGCCGCGCAGCGCGATCAGATCGGCGGTCTGTTCGCGATAGAAGCTGAAGACCAGCAGCAGCGCGCATTTCAGCCGGTCGATCAGCCATGCCGGCTGCGAGACGAGCGCGCGCGCCGTCTGGTCCAGGTGAAGCGGCTTGGGCGGCGTGACGTCGCGTTCGGCAAGCAGCGCGCCCATGCGTTCGGCCAGCGCCGCCGGATCGGGCGCGTCGCCCTGGGTCACCAGCCAGGCGTCGAGCCGGTCGAGACCGGAGGGCATGGCGGCCATGCCGAGTTCGGGCACCGCGAACATGCCGTCGGCGATGCCCTGCCAGCGCTCGCGCGGCAGATTGCCGATGCTGGTGAGCGCGATCATCGCCGATCCCAGCGCGCGCAGTTCGGCCGGGTACAGCGTGTTCGCGCGTTCGATCAACTGCTTCGCCTGTTCCTCGTCATACAGGTCATAGGGATCGAAGAGGCCGTCGATACTCGCGGTCTTGCCGCCGATGGCATAGGCATTGTCGATGGTCGCGCGCACCGATCGCGCGACGCCGCGCACCGATCGGAACAGGATGGTTTCGGTCATGGGCAGCTCCCGCCTCGGATGCGCTTGCATAGTCCGGCCGAAGCGCGCATTTCTTCCCCCGGTGGGGGGAACCAGCCGATGCGGTGCGGCCTTTCGGGGCCGGGGCGCAAAGGCGGCGTACAGGGTTTCGCATGGATGTTCGTCCTCTCCGCCATGTTCGGCGGGATGCGGTTCGCCGCCGGGAACTGCCGTGAAGACGGGCGCGGCGATCGCCCATATCGCGCAGCTGGCGCGGCTTGGCCTGCCCAGCCGGTCGGTCGTTCCCGAAATGCTCGGCGCGCTCGCCAATGTCGTGCCCAGCCATTTCTGCATGTTCATGTGGACCGATGCGCAGGGCCGGCCGGAGGATTTCCACCTGCCCTGGATCGTGCCCGAAGCGATCGAGGCGAACAGCCGGCTGCTTGCCGGAAATGACGGTTTCGGCAGCCTGATCCGGATGGGGCTGAGCGCCGCGGAGGCATGCAGGATGCCCGAATTCCAGCGATCGCCCTTCTATAACGAATGCTGCCTGCCCTATGGCATCGGCCATGGCTTCGACGTGCCGATCCGCGATGGCGGCGCGATGCGCGGCATGCTGGTGGCGACGCGGGAACCGAAGACGCCCTTATTCTCGCGGCGCGAGGGCGATCTGCTGCGATCGGTGGCGCCGGCCTTCACCCATGCGCTCGCTGCCGATCATGTCGTGCGCGCCGAACGCTTCGCGCCGCATGGCGAACGCGCGGTGCTGACCGTCGATGCCGAGGGCGATGTGGTGGAGGCGGGAGAGGGGCATGAGGCGTTGCTCAAGGCGGCACTGGATGCGCGCTTCGGCGCCGGCTTCAGCGCCTCCGCCTTCTACGCCGCCGCGCGCGATTTGTTCCGGCCGCTGGTCGCCGCGCGGCAGGCGGTGACGAGCTTCGATACCCGGCACGGGCGGATCACGATCCGCCTCTATCCCGCCGCCATGCCGGCCGCCGGGCGACGCGGGGGCGGTGCGGGCCATATGTTCGCGCTGATCGAGCGTCGCCATCCGCTGGCGTTGCAGGCCGCGATCGGCGTTGCCCGGCTGGAGCTTTCGACGCGCGAGCGCGAGGTCGCCCGCCATATCGTGCTCGGCCATCCGCCGCAGCAGGTGATGCGCGAAGTCGGCATCGGCGCGCATACGCTGCACGATTATCGGCGCCGCATATACCGAAGGCTGGCGATCTCCTCCCGCGAGGAACTGGCGGCGCGGGTGCTGGCTGGGTAACGGCGCGCGCGGCGGCCGCGCGCGCCGGTTCGTCCCTATTGCTCGATGCCGATATGGATCAGGTGGAAGGCAAGCGCGCCCCACAGCACGATCAGTGCGGCCAGCGCGACAAGCGCGCTCCAGCCGATCGACAGCTTCGATCCGCCCTTCCACGATTGCCACAGCCGCGCCAGCGCGAAGCCTGCCAGGCCGGGCAGCAGGATCACCGTCGCAGCCTGCAGCGCATAGACGCCGCCGCCCATGGGCTGGCCGCGCATCGTGGTCAGGAAGTTGAACCAGATGCCGATCGTCACCAGGCTCGCCGCCGACAGGCCGGCGACGGAGCGCTGGATGCCGAGCGTGCGGCCCGTCGCGGTCGCGCGCTGCGCCGCATAATAGCGCCGCTGCACCCATCCCAGTGGCCAGGCGAGCGCCGCGAGCAGCAGCACGACCAGGCTGGCGATGATCGCGGGGCGCAGCCAGCTCGTATTCTCATACCAGGGCACGCGCATCGCGACCGAGGCGGGGAAGCTCTGCGCGATTATCGTCACCCGGCCATTCTCGGCCTTGGCGCTCATCACCTCGCTGGTTTCGGCATTGCGCCAAAGGAACGGGCCGATATGCACCCATTGATCGGGGCCGCCGCCCACGTTCAGCCAGTTGGGCGCCTTCAGCGATCCGTCCTTGTCGGTGCTCACCACCTGTTGCGAGAAGAAGGTCAGCGCCTTGCGCAAACCGCTGTCGTAACGGCGGCTGGCGACATAGGTGCCCGCCATCGCCTGTCCGTCCGCGATCGCGCGCGCCTTGTCGAGCGGCGGATCCTTCGGCGCGGGCGCGGGAAAATAGCGGCGCATGAATTCGGCGAGCAGCGCTTCGCGGATCGCGCCCGTCGCGCCGTCGCGGCCGGCGCTGTTCATCGAGACGTACAGGCCCGACTTCGCCTCCGGGATCATCCACATGCCGGTGTGGAACCAGGCGGTGTCGCCGCCATGCGAGATGATCCGCCGGCCGTGATTGAGCACTTCGATGAAGCCCAGCGACATGGAAGGCACGCCGGGGAACACGTGCAGCGGCGAATTGTGCATCTGCCGCGCGGTTTCCGGGCGCATCAGGCCTTGGCCGTCATTCATGTGCGCGATCATGAATCTGGCGATGTCGGGCGCGCTGGCGCTGCCCGATCCGGCGGGCGGCAGCGTGACGATCTCGAACGGCTTGGCCGCGCCCGACGCCTTGTCGTAACCCGTCGCCATCAGCGGCTTCAGGTTCGCGGGCAGCGGCTGGCGCATCGTCGTATGCTGCATGCCGAGCGGGCCGAAGATATGGCTTTCCAGATACTCGTCGAAGGGCTGGCCGCTCACCCGCGCGACGACATAGCCGGCAAGGCCGGTCGCATAGTTGGAATAGGCGGGCGTCGTGCCCGGCGGGAAGATCCGCGCCGGGATCCATTCCTTCAGCTTGTCGCCCAGCGGCGGATAGGTGGCGGGAGAGGGGACGATCAGCCCGCCGCTCGCCTCCTCGAAGCCGGCGACATGGCTCATCATCATCCTGAGGGTGATCGGCTTGCCGTCATAGGGCGGGATCTTGAAATCGAGATAGGTGTTCACATCGGCGTCGAGATCGAGCTTGCCCTGTTCGACGAGCTGCATGATCGACGTCCAGGTGAACAGCTTGGACATGGATCCGGGCCGGAACAACGTGGTCTCCGGATCCACCTTCCGCTTCGATTTCAGATCGGCATAGCCATAGCCCTTCTGCGTCAGCACCTGCCCGTCCTTGACGACGAGCACCACCGCGCCGGCGATGTCGCCGCGCTGGAGCGCATAGGGCATGAACCCGTCGAGCCAGGCGTCGACATCGGTCTTGTTGAAGGCGCTCGTATCCGGCACCGCGGGCGTCGCGGCCGGTGGCGACTGGAGTTCGGCGGGTGTCCGCTGTTTGTTGTCGGGCACTTGCGCCACCAGTGTGCCGGCCGCCGCCGCGACGGCAAGCCCGCCGAGCCATTGCTTCAGCATATTCGCTCCCCCTATTTTCCGCTGTTCAGAAATTTTCTCTGAACGGGAGCGTCCTGTTCGAATCGGAGAATGTCAAGCGCCGTTCGACGGGCGTGATTTCAGCGCCGGCGCCCGCCGATGCGGGCGTGGCGACGGGGCATCATCCCACTGGATCCGGCGCGGCGGGATCCGATGCGGGTTTTCGGGCGGCCAAGCGCAGCCAGGTTTCCGCAGCGGCGATATGAATGCGTGCGCGGTGCGGCAATGTCTCGGCTTCGGCTTTGCGCATCGCTTCCTTCGCGCGCTGGAGCAGCACGGCGCGGGTCTCGCGGACGGGGGCGGCAGCACTCATCCCGCCACCGGGCGCGGCGCGGGCTCGGATGCGCGGCGGATGCGCCGCTCATATTCGGCGGCGATGCGTTCATGGGCGCGGCGTGCGCAGGAATCGGCGGCCGCATCGGCGCGTTCGCGCTCCTCGCGGGCGCGTCTTCGGAAATATTCGGTGCCATCTTCGGCCATCATCGTCTCCATCGCGGTTCCCCCCGCTCCAGAGCATCGTTCGAATCCGGGTGAGGACGGTGCGCGATCCGCAGAAAACGGCGATCCGTCGGGACTCGGTCTTGATCCGATGACCGTTTCTAGCTCGGAACGGAGCCGCCGTCATTGACCTCGATCAAGTGATGCGGCGGCCCGTGGAGCGCGGGCGATGGCTCGAGCCGGCTCATTACAAGGTGCAGGGATGCTGACGCATCCGCACCTTGGAACGCTCAAGCGCCGCGCGGGCTTCACCAGGATGCGATGAGGCACGCTCATCGCATCCTGGTATCAGCGCGCGGGTTGCGGAAGCGGAACCGGCATGTGCTGGGCCATGAAAAGGCGGCCGTCGCGCAGCATCAGCCGCCCGTTGACGAAGGCCGTGGTCACCCTGGCCAGCGCGTCCAGATCCTGATCGGGATTGCCGTCGATCACGATGATGTCGGCCAGCTTGCCCGGTTCGATCGTGCCCAGCCGGTCCGCCATGCGCAGGATCTCGGCGTTGGTCTTCGTCGCCGCCACCAGCGCCTCGCTGTTGGAATAGCCGACCTTCACGAAGCCCTTCAGCTCCTCGATATAGGCGTTCGGCATGTAATCGATCCAGTTGGTGATCAGATCGGTGCCGACACCCAGCTTGATGCCCGCTTTCCTCATCTTGCGCAGCATCTCCAGGATCGTCGTCTCGTTGAGCTCGAACCGGCGCGAGGTCGATCCGAAATAGCCGCCGCTGCTGCGCTGGATGATGCGATAGGGGATCAGCGTGGGCACCGATGCGATGCCGCGCTTCGCCATCAGCGCGATCGCCGCGTCCGAGCGGGGCAGGGGATGCTCGATCGAATCCACCCCGGCCTTTACCGCCATGTCGATATAGCGGGTCTCGGAATCGACGGTGACGGGCAGGCCCAGCGAATGCGCCTCGTCCACCGCCGCGTCGATCTCGGCCTGCGAATATTCACTCGCCAGCTTGATCAGGTCCGCGCCCTGCTTGAACTGGATGCGCACCGCTTCGCGCCAGCCGTCGGGTCCGGAGGCTTCGCGCACCGCATCCATCGGGCTGGGCGCCGTCTTGTTGAGCGCCGCGCCATGGCCGCCGGTGGCGGTGATGAGCTGGCCGGCCGCGAACACGCGGGGGCCGACGATCCGGCCATCGGCCTGCCAGCGCTTGAGCACGAAGGGCGTGTCGCCGTGCGAGGCGACGTCGCGCACGCTGGTGACGCCCGATTGCAGGAAGATGCCCATGCGGCGGATGCCGCGCAGCGCCGAATCCGCGCCGCTCGCCACCGCCTCGCCATAGCCGGCGTCGAACCTGTCGACATAGGTCAGGTGGGTATGGAGATCGATCAGCCCGGGCATCACCGTCTTGCCGGTGACGTCGTAGACCACGGCATCGGCGGGCCAGGCCTGTTCGCCCGGCTTCAGGATCGCGGTGATCCGCTTGCCCTGCACCACGATCGTCGCCGGCCGCGCGGCCGTGCCGGTGCCGTCGAACAGCCGCCCGCCGACCAGCACGAACGATCCCTTGGGCACGTTGTAATCGGCCGGAACGAGGATGCGCAGCACATCGTCCGATGTCGGCACCGAAGACGGCAGATACGCGCCGCGATCGTTGATCGGCGGCGCATCGGGCCCGCGATCCTGCGCGGCGACGGGCAGGGCCGACAGCGCCGCGGCGGCGAGCGGCGCGAGAAGGATGTGCATGACGAAGCCGGGCCGTGGCCGGCGGCGCCCGCGGAAACCCGCGTCCGGCCCCCCGCAATCTTCAGAGCGGGCTGCGCGAAACATGAATCGCGCAGCCCGCTCCGGATATTTGTGATCGCATCGTTCCTGCAGAAAACCGGTTCCCGCTTTTCCGCACGACGCTCCAGGCATCGCCGCACGCTCGCCGCCGGCGCCCGTTCCCATCATCGACATCGCGAATCCCCCGTTCAAGCGCGATTGCACCGCCAGGAAAGCTGCAGTCCCACCAGGAAAAATTCAAGCCGGACGGGCTTCGGCGACAATCGCGGACGAGGTTTCGCGCCGACGATCAGCGCGGCGCGGCGAACCACGCGTCGACGATATCCCAATAGCGCTCACTCGCGCCGCCACTGGTATTGGTCAGCATCACGATCGTCGTCTTCGTGTCGGGATAGCTATAGAGCATGGCGTTGAAGCCGTTGATCGCGCCGCCATGGCCGATCAGGCGGCGGCCGTCGCGGCTGCCGAACGCGATGCCCAGGCCATAGTCCATCGGCGGGTTGCCTTTTGCATCGGGCTTGCGCGTCTGGCTGGTCAACCGGCCGTCGTTCAGCTTCGTCGGTTCGATCATCATCGCCAGGCTTTCGGGTTTCAGCAGCTTGCCCTCGAGCAATGCCTGATTCCACCGGAGCATGTCGGCCGCGGACGAACGCATCGCGCCGCCGCCGCCGGCGACGCTGACCGACAGCGGCATCGGATAAGCCAGCTTGTCATCGCGCAGGACATAGCCTTTGGCGCGACGCGGCACGATCGCGCGCTCGTCGTCATAGGCGGTGTCCGTCAGCCCCAACGGCTTCGCGATCATCTCGTCCAGCGCGGCGGCATAGGGCTTGCCGGTCAATGTTTCGACCAGGGCGCCGGCCATCACATAGGCCGAGTTGTTGTAGCGAGAATCCGTGCCGACCGGAAAATCGGTGAGCACATCCTGCCTGGCGATGAAATCGACCATGTCGCGCGTGCTCTGTTCCCGCCACATGCGCAGGCCGAGCGGCGTGGCCGCGTCCCAGAATGCCTTGTCGGTATAGCTGTGGATGCCTGACGTATGGTTGAGCAGGTGGCGGACGGTAATACCTTCGGCCTTCGGGAAATCGGGGAAATATTTGCTGATCGGATCGCTCAGCGACAATCGTCCCCGCTCCACCAGCATCAGCAGCATCGCGGCGGTGAACTGCTTGGTGAGCGAACCGATGCGGAAAATGGTGTCGGGCTTCACCGCCTGGCCGTCTTCCAGATCGGCCATGCCATAGCCCTTCACCATGACGATCCGGCCGCCCTGCATCACGCCGACCACGGCGCCGGCAAGCTTCTGCGAGCCGATAGGTTCCGCCATCACCCTGTCGATCGCGGCGCCGCCGGCCGGGGCTGGCGCGGCGCGCGGCGCTCCGCCCGGCGCGGGCGTTGCGGGCGCCACCTGTGTGAACAGCAGAGCCGCCGGCGCGATCGCCAGCCAGCGCACCATCGTGCCAGTCTTCATGTCCTCACCTCCCCAAAAAATGCATGCGGCCGTTCCCGTTGGGGGCATGCCGCCGGTTCCGGGGCGGGCTGCGCGAAATCCGTATCGCACAGTCCGCTCCAGTCATTTGTCGTCGCATCGTTTTCCGTGGAAAACCGGTTCCCGCACGATGCTAGAAGTTCAGCCGGACGCCGCCCGAGAAATATCGACCGATCGAGTCATGGAAGATCGGCGAGACGGAGCTGAGCGGCGGATCGCGATCGAACACATTGTTGATGTTGGCGTAGATCGAGAAGGCGTCGCCGATCCGGTATTGCGCGCTGAGGTCGAGATAGGCGCGCGGCGCGATCCGGTTGTTGATGATCGGAAGGGTCCGATCCTGATATCCGCGGCCGACATAACGGACGCGGGCATCCGCGGAAAAGTCGCCTCCTTCCCAGCCGACGGTCGCCGTGAAGCGCCACGGCACCGCGAATGCCGCGTTGCCGATATCTCCGACCCGGTCGAGCGTGGTGACGCCGTTGTTGACGATGAACTTGTCGACATAGGTGCCGAGCAGGCGGAACCGGATGGCGCCGTCCAGATCGGCGGTGGTGACCGGCAAACGATAGCCGATCTCGAAATCGACGCCGCGCGTCTTGTAGAAGGCGAGGTTCTGGAAGTTGCCGAAAGCCAGGATAGTGCCGTCGGGCTGACGCTGGATCGTCGAACAGGCCACCGCGGATCCCGCGAAGCATTGCGCGAGCGCGTCGGCCAGCGTGATCGTGCCGATCACGCCGTCGATATCGATCCGATAGGCATCGACCGACAGGCTGAGCCCGGGGACGGCGGCCGGCGTCCATGAACCGCCCAAGGTCAGCGTATGGCCGATTTCGGGCTGCAGGTCCGGATTGCCGCCCGTATAGCGTCGATAGGTGACGGCGTTGTTGCCGTTGAACGGATCCGCGACGGAGCCCACGCCCAGCACCATGTCCGAATAGAGTTCGGAGATGTTCGGCGAGCGGATATCGCGCGAATAGACGGCGCGAAGCCGGATATCGTCGAACAGCCGGACGGTTCCTCCGACCTTCCAGGACCAGATGCCGCCGCTGTTGCTGTAGTCGCTGTAGCGCGCCGCGCCATTCACATCGATGGTGGCGACGCCCTCTGCATTCAGAAGCGGGACGGCCAGTTCCACGAACCCTTCCTTCACGTTGAAGCCGCCGTTCAGCCTGGTCCGGTTGTCGAAGCCGAAGGCCCGTGCCTGCGACAGCGGATCGATATAATCGGTCACGATGCTTTCCCACCGCGCCTCCACGCCCGTCGCCAGCGAAACCGGCCCGGCCCATGTCGAGAACAGGTCTCCGCGCAAGCTGGCGCCCGCCGAATCGAGCAGGATCCGGTTGATCGAAAGCGCGGCGCCGAACGCATAGGCGATGGCATCGTCGGAGGCGTTGTTCTGGCCCAGCAGGTTGAGGGGGCGGCAGGCGGTGTTGGGATCGGTCAGCGCGACGCGGCAGATCGGCAGCCCGGTCGTCGGGCTGGTGATCGCATCGACGGCGTTGTTGAAATTGGCCGTGATCGTCTGGTTGAACGTCTTCGATCGGGTCCGGTATTCGCCATGGTTGTAATAGGCGGAATATCGCCAGCTGGCGCCGATCCTGCCGTCTATTCCGATGGCGCCGTCGACCTGGTCGCGCTGATAGTCGAGCGCGAAGGTCTTGAAGGGGCCGATATCATCCAGAAAGCGCCCGAGGCGGAAGCTGGTGGTCGCCCCCATCGCGGCCCGGATCGCGGGTGAGAGAAAGGCATTGTCGCGCTGGATGACGATCCCGCCTCCGGTGGCTGTCGCGCGGAAAGCCTGGTGGCTCAATCGGGATAAGACGCGCCACATCCCGCAACCCACACCGGATGATGCCGAATTTTTGCGCCGTGCCCGTGACGGAGCATCCCGGCCGGTTCCGTGCCGCGATTGCGGATCAGCTTGCCGGCAGCCGGATGATGCCCACGCCGTTCTCGATCGCCATCTTCGTGCCATAGACGGCGGACAGCCGCTGCAGCCGTTCCAGGATGCGCTGTCCGATCTTCCTGCTGGCGGTTCTGGGCACGCCGCGCGCGGCGCCGGTCAGTTCGACGCCCAGCTCGATCGGATGGAGCCGGACTTCGCTGGCCTTGCCGCCGGCATAGGTGATCTTCGCCACCACCGCCTCGTAGAAGCGCGGATCGGAAAAGCTGCGCGTGTTGCGCGACTGGAGCAGTTCGGGAACCGTGGTGCTGCCGGGATCCACGCTGAACTGGTCGAACACGTCGGCGGGCAACTGGTCGAGCGAATTGTTCATCATCGCGAAGTTGCCCAGCGAATAGAAGATCACCTTGCCCTTGTAGATCTCGATCCCGCGCAGCTGGTGCGGGCCGTGGCCGACGACGACGTCCGCGCCGCTGTCGACCATCTTGTGCGCCATGGGCTGCGCGAAATCGGCGGGCTCCTCGCTGTCGTTGCCGGGTTCGTGATGATGGAGCGAGAAGATGGCGAGATTGCCGTTCTGATGCGCCTGGCGCACCGACGTCATGTTGGCCTGCTGGTCCTTCTCGTTGATCTCGTAGCTGTAGCTGAGCTTCGCGGGCGCACCCTCGCGCCCGATATAGCGATTGCCCATCAGCGTCACCGGCTTGGCGGGATCGCTGCCCGCGATGCCCGCGAGCATGCGCAGATTTTCCGGGGAGACCACGCCGGCGCGGATCGAGCGGATGGCGTTGACGCCCGGCCGCCCCGGCACCTCACCCTGCGGATCGGCGGCGCGCGACATCGGCGTGAAGCTGGTGGCGGCGGCGACCAGCCCGATCCGGCCATGCGCGGTATCCAGATAGCGCGGCGCGCGCGCGGCGGTCATCGTCGCGCCGGTGCCGGCATGAACCAGCTTGTTGGCGTCGAGATGGTCGAGCGTTTCCGCCAGCCCTTCCGCGCCCCAATCGGTGGCGTGGTTGTTGGCGTGGCTCAATATGTCGAAGCCCATCGCGGCGATATCGTTGACCGTCGATGGCGCGGCGAACAGCCAGGTGCCGCCGGATTCGGCCTGGGGGCTGCCCTTGAAACGGGCCAGGTCGATCGCGGTGGTCTCGAAATTGCCGAAGGTGGCGTCCGCGCCGCGCAGCACCTGCAGGATGTCCGGCGCCTGGCGTTCCAGCGTCGCCAGCATCGGCCGCAGATAGATGATGTCCCCGGCCAGCGCGAGCGTGAAGCCGTCGGCGATCGGGGCGGAGGGGACGGCGGTGGTGGTGAGCGGGGCCGGCGGCACCTGGGCGATGGCAGGCGTCGAAACGCCCATGGCCAGCAGGATCGTAGCGCCGAACGCCCCCGTCAGCGCGCGCGTCGTCATTCGATCAGATCCTGCCATTGTCCGCCCCATTCCTTGATGTTGCCGGGGCGGCGCATGACGCGCGCCCCGGGCGGCCGATTCAGCCGATCCGGAAAGTGCAGGTCCGATCGGAGAATATCAACTCGAATGAATGCGATGGCGTCGTTGGACGATCCCGCATTCAGCCGTCGGCGCCGGCGGCCTTCCCGCGCGTCGCCCCGTCATGGCGCCGGCCGATATAAAGGCCGAGCCATGCCCAGAGCGCCGCAATGAGCGCACCGGCGACCGCCGCCGCGCCCGTCGATCCGATCGCGACGATCGCGGTGTTGGCCCAGGCCGAGATCGCGTCGCCGCCGCGATAGACGAAGGTATCGATGACGTTCTTCGCCTTGTATTTCGTCTCGGTATCGACGGCGGTGAACAGCATCTCGCGGCCCGGCTTGACCAGCGCATATTCGCCGACGCGGCGCACGATCATCACCGCGGCCAGCACCGGGAAGGTCGCGACCAGCGCGAGCAGGCCGAAACCGAACATCATCGTCACCGGCACCGCGGTCAGCAGCACCGTCACGCCCAGCCGGCGCGCGAGCCGCCCGGTGAAGAAGATCTGGATAAGCACGGTGAGCGACTGGACGGCGACGTCGATCGCGCCGAACACTTGGGTCTGCTGCACCTTGTCGGTGAAGGTCGCCTCCACCACGCGCGCCTGCTCGAAATAGAGGAAGGTCGAGACAGAGGTGAACAGGATGACGAAGATCGAGATCGCGATCAGATAGGGCGAACGCAGGATCAGCGTGATGCCCGCCCAGATGCTGCCGCCCATGCTGGTGCCGGTGGAGGTGCGCGCCGGGTCATGCTCACCGTGACGTTCCTGCCATTTCATCAGGTAGCGCGCGCAGGCGAGCGTTGCGAGCAGCAGGACGGTGGAGAGCATCAGCAGCCCGGCATGGCCGAGCGGTGCCACCAGGAAGGTGCTGAGCAGCGGCCCGGTCAGGCCGCCGACGCTGGCGCCCGCTGCGATCTGGCCGAACAGCCGGCGGCCCTGATCCACGCTGAAGATGTCGGCCATCAGGCTCCAGGCCAATGAGATGACGAACAGGTTGAACACCGACAGCCAGATATAGAAGGCACGCGCGACCCAGACATTCTCGGGGTCTGTCAGCAGGCCGATCGCAAAGCCGAACATCACCAGGGCAGAGACGATATAGGTCACCGGCAGCAGCGAGCGGCGCGGCAACCGGGCGGCGAGCGCGCCGTAGAGCGGCACCACCACCAGGGTGGCGAGGAAGGTGCCGAGGAACAGCCATTGCAGATTGTCGACGCCGCCGGCGATGCCGAAGGTCTCGCGCACCGGGCGCAGCATGAAATAGCTGGCGAAGAGCAGGAAGAAGAGGAGGAAGCCGCCGATCACGGCGGGCACTTCCTCACGGCGCGCGACGATCAGCCGCGCGAGCAGACCCGGCTGGGCCTGGGCATCAGAGTGTTCCAATATAATGCTCCATCCGGCGGCGCATGGCTTCATCGGGCAGCGGTCCGCGCGCGGCGCCCAGATTGTCGTCGACATAGCGCGCCTGCGCCATGCCGGGGATCGCGATCGGCCGCGAAGGGTGCGACACGATATATTTGAGGAAGACCTGCGCCCAGGTGGCGGCGCCGATCTCCTTCGCCCAGTCGGGCAGGGGGCGGCCCTCGGTCGCCTGGAAAAGACGGCCGCGTCCGAACGGCAGGTTGATCATCACCGCCATGCCCTTTTCCTGTGCCAGCGGCAGGATGCGATCGGCGGCACCGCGATTGTCGAGCGCATAGTCGATCTGGATCACATCCATGGGCTCGCGCCGCATGGCCGCTTCGAGATCGGCATATTGCGTGTCGGACGATGTCGTCACGCCGAGCGCGCCGATCCGTTTCGCGGCCTTCAGGTCGCGCAGGATGGCGAGCTGATCGGTCAGGTTGCGCAGATTATGGACGGCGATCAGGTCGATATGGCGGGTGCGCAGGTTCTTGAACGATTGTTCGATCTGCGCGACGCCGTCGGCGCGCGCATCGACGCCCACCTTGGTCGCCAGGAACAGCTTGTCGCGCACGCCCAGTTGCTCGACGAGCCGGCCGACGACATCCTCGGCCCGGCCATAGGCGGGGGCGGTATCGATCATCTGTCCGCCCAGTTCGACGAAGCGCGCGATGGAGGCGCTCAGCGCCGCCATCTGCTCGTCGGTCTGCGGATCATTGTACCGGCGCGAGGTGCCGATGCCGATCAACGGCACGGGGCGGCGGGCCCCGGCGATCGGGCGGCTGTGCAGGGCGCTGCCGGCAGGTGCCTTGGCCAGCCATGCATGGGCGGCCGAAGGCAGGAACGGGATCGACGCAAGCGATCCCAGAAAGACACGACGGTCCATCCTTCCTCTCCCCAATTTTATCCCAGACGGAAAACATGACGCCTGAAACGGCTCGCGTCAAACAATTGCTGTTGGGGCCATTCGGCCTGTGGGGGCGTGCCGGATCGCCCGGTTTACTGGCCGGGCAAACTCCATTACGCCTGGAAAATCACGCGGCCGCCTGGATCGTTCATGTCCTGATTGGAGATATGATGCCGGTCGAGGCGCCTTGCCGACGTGGCGACCATGGAAAAAAGGGGAGCGTGCGATGCATCGATTGAAACTTCTTCTGGCGGCTTTCGCCATGCTGGCCGTCTCGCAGGCGGCGCTGGCGCAGGACGCCGCCAAGCGCCGGTCGGTGCTGGTGACGGGCGCGAATTCCGGCATCGGCCTCGCCATCACCCAATATCTGACCGCGCGGGGCTTCCACGTCTATGGCGGCGCGCGCAAGGACGAGGATCTGAAGACGCTGAACGCGATGCCGAACGTCACTGCCGTCCGGCTCGACGTGACGAAGCAGGCGGATATCGATGCCGCCGCCAAGTTCGTCGAGGCGCAGGGGCGCGGTCTTTACGGCGTGATCAACAATGCCGGCGTCGCCGTGATGGGCGAACTCGCCACGGTTTCCGACCAGGACGTGCAATGGCAATATGATATCAACGTGATGGGCCCGGTCCGGCTCAACCGGGCCTTCATTCCGATGCTCAAGCAGAGCAAGGGGCGCACCGCGATCATCGGCTCGCTTTCCGGCTTCGCAGTCGGCCATTCGGGCGGCGCCTACAGCATGACCAAGTTCGCGGTGGAGGCCTATGCGGAAACGCTGGCGCTCGAACTGAAGGATACGGGTGTCCTGTCCGGCATCGTCGATCCGGGCTCGTTCAAGTCGCACGCGCGCGAAAAGGTGGTGATCCAGCAATTGACCGGCCATCACGACCTGAACCAGCCGCTCAACGACGAACAGAAGAAGGTCCTCGCGGGCGTGCGGGAGGCCGAGGCCAAGCGCAAGGATCCCACCGACGTCGCGGAACAGGTCTATCGTTTCCTGACGATGGACAAGCCCTATATCCACTACATGGCGGCGCCCGACCAGACCACGGTCGACCGGGTGATCCACGTGATGATGGAGCGGACGCTGGAGCTCAACACCAGCCAGCCCGCCTATTCGCTGAGCCGCGACAAGCTCGTCGCCATGGTCGACGAGATCCTGGCGGCACAGGCGAAGAAGTGATCGACGCCTGACGGCGCGGCCGGATCAGATCCGGCCCGCCGCCAGCACCAGCGACTGATGGGCGCCGACGCCCGCCATCACGCCCGATGCCGATGCCAGCGTGGCGTTGGACATCGGGCTGGCCGCATCGCCCGCGGCATGGATATGCGGAACCGAGGTCGCGCCCATCTGGTCGGTCCGGATATAGGGGCCCATCGGCCCATCCTCGAACGCGCAACCGAGCTGCCCGGCGATCGGGCTGGTCATGCGGACCGTCGGCGCGGTGAACACCGCATCGACCGGAACGATACGGTCGTCGGCCAGGCGCACGGCCGAGAGCGCAGGTGCGTCGCCGAGCAGTTCCACGACGGGCGTGCGCTCGATCGTCACGCCGCGCGCGGCGAGCAGCGCGAGATGGTCTTCGTCGGGCTCGAACGCGCCCTGGGCGAAATAGGTCGCCGGCCCCCAATCGGGAATCAGCGCCGCCTGATGCGCGGATTTGGGATGATTGGCGATGATCCCCAGCCGGCGGTCTCGCACCTCATAGCCGTGGCAATAGGGGCAGTGGAGCACGGTCGCGCCCCAGCGTTCGCGCATGCCCGGGATCGGCGGCAGTTCGTCGGTCAGCCCGGTGGCGAGGATCAGGCGGCGGGCCCGGTGGGTGTCTCCGTTCGCGAGCGCGACCTGGAAGCCATGGTCGTCCGCCTGGGCCGATAGCGCCTCGCCCTGGACGATGCGCGCGGTGGGATAGGCGAGCAACTGGCATGTCGCCTCGCGGACGATCGCGTGCGGCGCCTTGCCGTCCTGCCCCAAGAAACCGTGAGAGGCCTCCGCGAAGCGATTGCGCGGCAGCCCCGCATCGATCAGCAGCACGTCGCGGCGTGCGCGTGCGAGCTGCATCGCGGCGGACTGCCCGGCGAAGCTGCCGCCGATGACGATGACGTCGTGGATCATTTAAACCTCCATTTCCAGTCGGCGCCATCAGGCGCGACTCATGACACTTATGAAGTTGCGTATTGCATCGCATTTGCGGTTTCGCAACATCGAAAGTTGCGTGTATAGATGGTCAATCGGATGGAGGTCGAAACCAATGCAGCGGGATGGACGATTGTCGCGGATGCTCCACGTCCTGATCCATATGGATCGGATGGAGGGGCCGGTGACCTCCGAAGCGGTGGCGAAGATGCTGAATACCAATCCCGTCGTGGTCCGGCGGACGATGGCCGGCCTGCGCGACGCGGGCTATGTCCGCTCCGAAAAGGGCCATGGCGGCGGCTGGACGCTCGAACGTCCGCTTGCCGCCATCACCATGCTCGATATCCATCGCGCGGTGGGCGAACCGAGCGTCTTCGCGATCGGCCCGGCGACCGACGCGCCCGAATGCCTGGTCGAACAGGCGGTCAACGCATCGATGGCCGATGCCTTTCGCGCGGCGGAGATGCTGCTGATGGAGACCTTGGGCCGGGTGACGCTCGCCGATATCGCGGCGGATTTCGATACGCGTTTCCGCGCGCTGGATCAGGGGGCCTGCGCCGCCTGATCCTCATGCCCGTCCATCGCCTCGTGCCAGACGAGCAGCAGGATCGCCATGATGACAGGCCCCAGGAACAGGCCGACCAGGCCGAAGCTCTCGATCCCGCCGAAGGTGCCGAGCAGCGCCAGCAGGAAGGGCAGGCGGATCGCGTTGCCGATCACCGCCGGCTGGACGAGATTGTCGCCGATCAGCATCACCGCGACCGAGAAGCCGAACAGCAGCACCGCCGGCAGGATAGCGCCCTGGATCAGCAATATCGCGGTGGCGATGCTGAAGACCAGCCACGCGCCGAACGGCAGCATGGCGAAGGCGATGGTGAGGATGGCGAACAGGAAGGGGCGCGGCACCCCGGCGGCGGCGTAACCGATGCCGATCAGCGTGCCCTCGCCCAGCGCGATCAGTACGGTTCCCGCGACGGTTCCGCGGATCGCGGACACCAGCCTGTCGGTGAACCGCGCGCCGAACTCGCCCAGCGCCGTCGCGGCGATCCTCTCGAACTGGCCGGCCAGTTTCTCGCCATGGCGCAGCATCGCGAACAGGGCGATCAGCGTTACGAAGAACAGCAGCGCGCCATGTGCGATCTCCGCGCCGATCGTGCCCGTCACGCTGAACACCGATCCGGTGTTCAGCCGCCCGAGCAGGGCCGCTGCGGCCTGGGGAGTGCCGGCATAATGCTGCCACCAGGCGGCGAGATGGTCGCCGAACGGCAAGCGGGAGAGCCAGTCGGGCTGGGCGATGCCATGCTGCTGCGCGTCGCCGATCCAGCCGATCGCGACCTGGCTGTCGCGCGCCGCCTCCACCGCGACCACCGAGAGCGGCAGCATCAGGATCAGGCCCACGCCCAGCGTGAAGCCGAGCGGGGCAAGCCAGGCCGCGCTCGGCGCATGCGCCGACAGTCGGGTCAGGAGCGGCCATGCCGTCACCGCGAGCACGGCCGCCCAGGCGAGCGGGACCAGGAAGCTGCGCATCACCCACAGCGCGAGCAGGATGACGAGGATGCTGAACCAGCGTCGCGTCATCCGTCGGATCGCGGCGCTGCCGCGCGGCGGGGGAGGCGGGGCGGTTTTCCTGCTTGTGGGCCGCACATCGGTCTCCATGACGCTGCTTGTCCGCCCAACGCTCTATCGCGGGTGCGGTTGCGTTACGAGCCCCGTGCTCCGGCGCGGCGCCCGGTCAGCGCCAGCAGGCCGGCGGCGGCCATTCCCGCGCCGAGCGCGAGCATGCCGCCCGAATAGCTGCCGGTCTGATCGCGCAGCCAGCCGACCGCGACCGGGCCGACATAGCCGCCGAGATTGCCGATCGAATTGATCAGCGCGATCCCGCCGGCCGCTGCGGTGCCCGTCAGAATCGCGGTGGGCAGCGTCCAGAAGACGGGAAGCGACGCATAGATGCCGATCGCCGCCACGGTGAAGGCGGCCATGGTGAGTACCGGATCGGTGGAGGCCGCGCTGGCCGCGAAACCGGCGGCGCCGAGAAAGGCGGGCAGGGCGAGCGCGAGGTTGCGATCGCCCGACCGGTCCGATCGCCGGCCCCAGATGTGCATGGCGACCGCCCCCAGCGCGAACGGCCCCATCGTGACCAGCCCGACCTGCAGGGTGGAAAGCGTGCCCAGCGACTTGACCATTTGCGGCGCCCAGAAGCCGAAGCCGTACAGCCCGATGACGAGGCCGAGATAGATCAGCGCGAAACGCCAGACCGCGCCGCTCATCAGCCCGTCGCGCAGCGAGGCGTGCGTGGCCTGCGTGCCTTCGCGTTCGAGCACGGCGGCCAGTCGCTCCCGCTCGTCGGGCGTCAGGAATTTGGCGTCGCGTGGCCCATCGGGCATCAGGCACAGCACGGCGATGCCGAGCAGCACCGCCGGCAGCCCTTCGACGATGAACATGGTCTGCCAGCCCTTCAGCCCGAACAGGCTGGTTTCGAGCAACATCGTCGACAGCGGCGCGCCGAGCGCGCTGGAGAGCGGGATGGCGATCAGGAAGCCGCCCATCACCCGTCCGCGCGTCTCCTTGGGAAACCAATAGGTGAGGTAGAGGATCATGCCCGGAAAGAAGCCGGCTTCGGCCAGCCCCAGCAGGAAGCGCAGGCACCAGAAGCTCACCGGGCCGCTGACGAATGCCATCGCGGCGGAGACGAGCCCCCAGCTGATCATGATGCGCGCGATCCAGCGCCGCGCGCCGACCTTCTTCATGATCAGGTTCGACGGCACTTCGAAGATGAAATAGCCCAGGAAGAAGATGCCCGCGCCGAAACCATATGCGCTCGCCGACAGGCCGACATCCTGGTTCATGGTGAGCGCCGCGAAGCCGACATTCACGCGATCCAGGAACGATACGAAATACAGTACCGCAAGGCAGGGGATCAGCCGCCGCGCGACTTTCGCCACGATCGCCCGCTCGGTTTCGTCCAGCGCCGTCTCGGTCATCATCCCCCCTCATCCTTCCGCCGCAGCGTCGCCGCCATCGGTCGCCATGGTGATAGGGGGCTTCGACGCCGGCGGACAAGGGCCGGTTTTGCCGAACGGCACAAAGCGTTGACCCTCAGGATGACGCGCGCCGGAACCGGCGCTTTTCGGGTCGTGCCTTGCTCGGCTAGAGCGGAACCATGATGAGGCCGGATTATCGGGAGGCGATCGCGCGATCGGGCGTGCTGGAGCGGCTGTCGGCTTTCGATCCGCACGTCGCCGGCACGCCGCCGCTGGGGCTCGATCTGGCGACGAGCGACATCGACATCCTTTGCCACTGCCCCGTGCCTGACGTTTTCGCCGCCGCTTTATGGCAGGCATTCGGCGATGCCGAAGGCTTCGCGATCCGACAATGGGCAAGCGGCGCACGCGCGATCATCGCCGATTTCGTGTCGCATGGCTGGTCGTTCGAGATTTTCGGGCAGGCCGTTCCGGTCAGGGATCAGCAGGGCTGGCGGCATTTCCGCGTCGAGCAGCGGCTGCTCGCGCTGGGCGGCGAAGGGCTGCGGCGCGCGGTGCTGGAGAAGCGGCGCGCGGGCATGAAGACGGAGCCTGCCTTTGCGGCGGTGCTCGGCCTGCCGGGCGATCCCTATCGCGCGATGCTCGATCTGGAGATGCTGCCCGACGCGGCCCTTGTCCGTCATCTGCAAGAGGCGGGACCAGAAGCGGGGTGACCGCCCGTGGCTGCTGGCGAACCCGGTCCGCCGGCGTGATCGGCTGGCCAGCCCGCGCGATAAGGGATGATCGCGATCGTCGCGGACGCGGACGGGCAGTGGCGGCTCAGGTCAGGCCGGCGGCCAGCCTTCGGGCGAGATGCCCCTGCCGGTGACGCTGATCAGCGCGTCGTTGAGGATCAGCGCGGTGTCGTCGCGGCCGAGTGCTTCGGCCGAGGCCAGCGCCGCCAGGATCATCTCGGCAAGATCGCCGATCGAAGGCGCGCCGTCCGCCCGCCCGCCGGCCGGGGCCGGGCCTTCGGCATCGGTCAAGGGTTCGGCATGTACGGCGATCCGGCCGATCTCGGCACGGACGCTGCCCAGGGTCGTGGCGACCCGGTTCCAGATCGACGCGTCGCCATAGCGCGCCGCCCATTCCAGTGCATCGCGAAGCGCGGTCTGGATCGACTTCAGAACAGTGATCGAACGCTCGTCTGTCACGCTACTTACTCGTTAACCATGCAGCCACCTGCATAGATGGTGGATCAGGCCGAAACTCGCATTTTTACGGGGCTCCAGCGATGAATCCGGGCTGTTATTGACAATGCGATCGCCCGGCGTTTTTGGGTGACGGCGCCTCCGACGGGCGACAGCGGCGTTCAGAGCAGCCCCAAGCGAATCGCGGTGGTCGTTGCATGAACTTTGTTGGAGGCGCCGAGTTTCCGCACCGCGTTGTTCAGATGAAATTCGATGGTGCGCCGGCTGAGGCCCAGGATCACGGCGGTTTCCCACGCTGTCTTGCCCACGCTGACCCAGCGCAGGCATTCGCGTTCGCGGTCGCTGATTGCCGGTGCTTCCGGCGCAGACGCAGCCCTGATCGGCTGTTCCGCCGGCAGCTCGTTGTTCGCCTTGCCGGTCTGGAACTCGGTAATGTCGGTGATGCAGCCCACCGCGCGCGGCTGCTGCGTGGCGCCGTCCAGGATGACGCAGGCGACCGAACGCACCCAACGGATCTCGCCGTCTGGCCGGACGATCCTGAATTCGTGATGATAGCGCCCGTCGCTCGCGATCAATTGCGACACTTTGTCGTAATCGACGGCGGTCGCGGAATCGACGTCTTCGGGATGGATATGGCGTCGGAATTCGACGATCGAGGTGATCGGGCTGGCCATCGGATCGAGCCCCAATATCTCGTACCAGCGCGTATTGCAGAACAGCCGGTCGTTCGCGATGTCATAGTCCCACAGGCCGCTGCCCATGGCCTGGAAGGTAAGCCGCAGCCGCTCGTAATCGGCCCGGAGAAAGGCGTCGTCAGCCATTGTCGTGCACGTCCGGCGCCAGACTGCTGAATTTCGCCGGACTGTGCAACATATGTCAGATAAGTACCTCTACTCCGGGCGGATTCCGGTCAGCGCGGCCGGACGTCGGGCGTGCTGCGCTCGCGGATGTTCTCCACGCGATCGGGATTGAGCGCCACGAACTTGTCGGTGCAGGTGCATTTATAGCCGGTCTGGCCGGCGCTGTTGGTGAAGCTGCTGGTTTCGCATTTGGTGAGCTTGTTCGCCATCTGCGTCTGCGTGCAGCGTCCGCCGGTCACCACCGTGCCGGCATAGGCGGTGGCGGAAATGCCGATCGCGAAAACGGCCGCGGACCGGAAGATAAGCCTGTTCATCATGACCTCCTCTACCTGCCCGGCAGGTTACGCGCCGGGCAGGACGGGATTTGGCAGGTTCCTTGCGGCCGGTTTGTGACCGGGCGCACAGGAAGGATCAGGATTCCGGCGCGGTCGCTTCGCCGGGCGGTGCGACGATGGCGGTGACGGCGACGTCGGCGGTCACATTGGCGGTGGTGCGGAACATGTCCGGAATGGTGTCCACCGCCAGCAGGATCGGCAGCAATTCGATCGGCGCGCCCAGCGCCATCGCGGTGGGCGTCGCGGCGGCGAAGAAACTGACCACGCCGGGCATGCCCAGGATCGTCAGCGTCGAAAGCACGGCGATCGGGATGGCGACCGCAAGCTGGAGCGGCGACACTTCCACCCCCGTCATCCAGGCGAGCGCCAGGCCGAACAGCAGGGATCCCGACGGGGCCGTCACCTTGAACACCGCGACCGTCAGCGGCAGGATCACCGCCGCGTCGCGTTCGGCGACGCCGATACGCGCGGCGCTGGCGAGCATCGCAGGCAATGTGGCGATCGAGGACTGGGTGCCGGCGGCGACCGCCTGCGCCGGCGCGATGGCGCGGGCGAAGCGCCAGATCGGCACGCCGCCGAAACCGCGCACCAGCAGATAGCTGATCGCCGTCAGCACCAGCGCGACCGCGACCTGGATCATGATATAATGGCCCAGCGCCAGCGCGGCGCCAGCCCCGGCGGTGGCGCCGATCGTCAATGCCAGCGCGAAGATGCCGATCGGCGCGGCGCGCAGCACCCAGGTGACGATCACGACCATCGCATCGGCAAGGCCGCGAAACGGCGCCAGCGTCGCCGCGGCGCGCGGCCGGTCGATGCGGCCGAGCGCGAGGCCCAGGATCAGCGCGAAGACGACGATGGGCACGATCGCGCCCGCCGCTGCGGACGCGACGACATTGATCGGCATCAGCGCGGCGATCGCTTCGGCGGCGGTGGGGGCAGGCGGCGGGGCGGCGGTGGGGATGTTCGCGCGCAGCCCTGCAACCACGTCCGGTGAAAGCGGGAACAGCGCCAGCAGCGGCGGCACGATCAGCGCCGCGACGATCCCCGCCATGAACAGCATGGCGACCAGCACCAGCGGCAGGCGTCGTCCGATCCGGCGATCGGCATGATCCTCGCTCGTCGCAAGGTCCGCGACGCCGGTCACCACCAGGGCGAAGACCAGCGGCACGATCGTCATGCGCAGCGCATCGAGCCAGACGCCGCCCACCAGCCGCGCAGCGGCGATCGCCTCGGTACGGCCCGCGCCGATCGCGGTGCCGGCCATGAAACCCAGCACCAGCGCGATCATCATCCAGCCGGGGCCGGGGATCCGGCGCGACAGTCGCTGAAGCCGCGCGATCACAGCTTGGCGTTGCCGGCCGCCCAGCGGACCGAAAGCTCGATACCGCTGCCGATCGGCAGCAGCGCCGATTGCAGTTCGGGAATGGCGCGGACAGCCTCTCGATATCTGCGGACCTGCGGGCGCGCGGTGACGGGCTCGACCATATTGTCGGCCACCACGATCGCCTCGTCCGAAAGCTTGGGAAGAAAGGCGTCCAGGCAGGGGACGTAAAGATCCTTCCAGATATCGAGCAGCACCAGATCGAACGGTCCGGGATCCTCGGCGATCATCGCCACCGCGTCGCCCAGCCGGAACTCGACGACGTCGGACAGGCCGGCGCGGCCGATCATCGCGCGGGCATGCGCCTGTTTGTAATCGGCCAGATCCATGGTGATCAGCCGTCCACCTACCTCGCGAGCGGCATCGGCCAGGATCAGCGTCGAATAGCCATAGCTGGTGCCCAGCTCCAGGATGCGCGCCGGGCGCTTCGCCAGGATCAGGCTGTGGATGAAACGGCCGGTATCGGGGCCGATCGGCAGCAGGAATTCGTCGATATGCGCGCCGACGGCGTCACCCAATGCGGCCATGCGCGCGGCATCCTCCGCCGCGCGCCGTTCATAGTCGGCGAACACCGCCGCAACCGCCGGATCCGAAAACCGCACCGCTTTGTCCTCCCGCAATCAGGACGCGGAGACTGCAATAATCGATGGCGAAAGCAAGCGTTGTTCGGGCGCCGCCATCAATCCGCCAGCATGCGCCGCATGAACAGCGTGCCGGCGACGGGAGACGCATAATAGGGATCGACGACCACGAAGCCCATCGTGCGGTAAAGGCTCTGCGCCGCGGCCATGCTCGGCAGCGTGTCCAGCCACATTTCGCGATAGCCCAGCTCCTTTGCCACGGCGATCAACGCATCGGCCAGCCGTCGCCCCAGGCCCAGGCCGCGTCCGGCGGGGGCGACGAACAGGCGTTTCATCTCGCAGCACGCCGGGTTCTTCATCGGCCGCAGGGCGATGCAGCCCAGCGGCGCGCCTTCGCCGTTCCGCGCGATCAGCAACGCGCCCATTGGCGGGGCATATCGGCCGGGCAGCCCGGCAAGCTCGTCGGCGAAATCCTGATAGGCAAGATCGACGTCCAGCGAGGCCGCATAGGCGCGGAACAGCGCCGCGACATCGGCCAGATCGTCGGGCGTGCGGACGGGATTGATGCTGATCTGCGCTGGCATGGTCCGATCATGCCGAGCGGCCATATGTCCGCCAATATCCGCTCCGCTTCCAATGGCTACACGATCGGCCCGGCGCGCGACGCTTGCGCTCGCCCGTCAGTGACGTATGAGGAAAGTAGCAATTCGAGACTGATCATGGAGACGGATATGACGGACGCATTCGAGGGCCTGGAAATCCGGTCGCTGGTGACCGAGGAGGGTGATCTGCGCCTGAGCCTGGAAAGCGTGACGCTTTCCGAACCCCAGGCCGACGAAGTGATCGTCCAGGTGCAGGCGGCGCCGATCAACCCGTCCGACCTCGGCCTGCTGCTTGGCCCCGCCGACATGGCGACGATGCGCGCGGGCGGCACCGCCGAACGGCCGGTGCTGACCTTGACGATTCCGGAGCGCCGGCTGGGCGCGGTGCGCACGCGCATGGGCGAATCGATGCCCGTCGGCAATGAAGGCGCGGGCGTCGTCGTGCGCGCCGGCGCGAATGTTGCTGACATGCTGGGCAAGACCGTCGGCATGCTCGGCGGTGCCATGTATACCCAGTATCGCAAGCTGCGCGGGCGCGATTGCGTGGTGCTTCCCGAAGGCGCGAGCGCGGCGGACGGCGCTTCGCTGTTCGTCAATCCGCTGACGGCGCTGGGCTTTACCGAGACGATGAAGGCGGAAGGGCACACGGCGCTCGTCCATACCGCCGCCGCCTCCAATCTCGGCCAGATGCTCAACCGCATCTGCCTGGCCGACGGCATTCCGCTGGTGAACATCGTGCGGCGCGAGGAACAGGCCGCGATCCTGCGCGATATCGGCGCCGAATGGATCGTCGACAGCAGTGCCCCCGATTTCGAGGCGAAGCTGGTCGAGGCGATCGCGGCGACCGGCGCGACGCTGGGCTTCGACGCGATCGGCGGCGGCAAGCTCGCGGGCCAGATCCTGCATGCGATGGAAGTGGTGGCAAGCCGGGGCGCGGCGTTCAGCCGCTACGGATCGAACAGCCTGAAACAGGTCTATATCTACGGCATGCTCGATACCGGCCCGACGATCATCGACCGGACCTTCGGCCTGTCCTGGGGCGTGGGCGGCTGGCTGCTGACGCCGTTCATGGCGAAGGCCGGGCCCGAAGTGGTCGGGCGGATGCGCCAGCGCGTGCTCGACGAGCTCAAGACCACCTTCGCCAGCCATTATACGCGCACCATCGGTCTGGCCGAAGCATTGCAGCCCGATGTCGTCCAAGCCTATCAGAACAAGGCGACGGGCGAGAAATATCTGATCGATCCCAGCCTGTAGGCGGAGTGCGGCGCAAGCGTTTCAGGCCGGCTCGATCGCCAGCCAGGCCGGGCCCGACGCCAGCGCGCGGATGGCGACGCGCTGCCGTTCCGGAGACATGTGCAGATCGCCCGGCACGCCTTCGAAGCGGACGGTGAAGCCCGCCGGGTAATGGACACGCGGCACATGGATCTCGGTCGCGCCGCCGATCGCGGCGTCGGCGGTGAATTCGAGGCGGAACGACCGGCATGTCCGGTCGAAGCGCATCCCGCGCAGCCGTCCCTGGATCCGCTGCGCATAGGGGCGGCTGAAACCCGCGACCGCGCGGCCGCCTGAAGAAGGATCGGCCGGGTCGTCCTGCTGGTCGCGCGAGAAGATCGACAGATCCTCCTGGTTCCAGCCGTCGCCGATCGCCAGGTCGTTGCGGTTCGATGCGGTATAGTTCCACTGGGTCGAGTGCAGGCCCAGCGCGTCCATCGCGTCGTACATCAGCGACAGTGCGGCTTCATGCTGGCCCCACAGCCCGTCGCGTTCGCCCTGCGCCCAGCGATCATAGGCCTCGCCCTCCGACAGGTCGTAGGGAATGCCGAATTCGCCGATCAGCGTCGGCGCGCCGCCGGGGAAATGAGCGGATTCGCCCGCCAGGGCGGAGAGCTGGTCGCGATAGCGCGCGCCGATGGCCTCGAGCCCGCGCTCGGCGGTGCCGGTCATCACGTCGTGATGATCGTCCGGATCGAAGCGCTTCAGATACAGCGTGCCGACATCGTACCAATGGCTGGCATTGACCGTCCGTTCGGGCAGGTCGGCGGGAAAATTGCGGCCCGAGACATGGGCGAAGGGATCCATCTCCGCGAAGATCGACCAGTCGGCCCGGTGGCGGCGGATCGTGGCCGCGACCTTGTGGAAGAAGGGCGCGAAGCCATGCTCCGGCATCGACAGCCGCTGCCCGCCTTGCGTGCGGAAATGATCCTCGTCGATCGGCACCGCGACATCGCCATCGATGCGATAGGCGCCCGCGCGCTCGAAGGGGCAGGGGGCATCGTCGCGCCAGATGCGGACGTGCTTCCCGTTGAAGCTGCGCGTGCCCGTCGGCACCGCACGGCCGCCGGCATCGCGCGTCAGCACCGGCACTGTCACCGGCAGGCCCTGCGCCATCGCCAGCGCGTCGAGCGGTGCGAGCGCCGGGCCGATGCGCGGACGATCGGGGCGGGCTTCGCTCGCCGCCAGATGGCGATAGCTCAGCGCCTCGCCCATCCAGCCCAGGCCGGGTTCGTTGAGCGTGTCGAAGCCGATGACGTTGGGCAGGCCGGCCAGGCGGCGCGCGATCTGGTCCATCGCGCCGAGATAGCGGTTCTGCAGAAAGTCCTGGACAGTTTCGCCCTCAATCTCGAAGCCGGGCGCGAACAGCCGGCCGCCCCAGAAGAGCGACCACATGATGCCGTTGGCGGGCAGGCGGTAATTCGATCCCCAACTCATCTGGGGATAGGCGGCCTGCAATTTTTCGGCGCTGCCATAGTCGTAGCGCGCCTGCATCACATGCGCGGCCTCGGCCGCGTCGAAGCGCGTGAAATCCAGCCCCACCGCCTCGAAGGTCCAGCCCGGCGCACCGTCGCCGCCCGACATGCGGCTCCATACATCCTGGTGGAAGTCGACGAACAGGTGCAGCCCATGCGTACCCGCGATCCGCGCGACCTCCGCGAAATAGTCGAGATAGTCGCCGTCGTAGAGGCCGGGGCCGGCATGTTCCACCGCTTCCCAGGTGGTGAGCAGCCGCAGCGTGTTGAAGCCCCAGCCGGCGATGCGGCCGAGATGCTCGTCCGCCTCGTCGATCGGAAAGGGGCGGCCGACGAACGAGACCGACCGATGGTCCGAGAAATCGCTGGGGAACTGCGTGCCGCCATCGGGCCAGGGCACCTTGCAGTCGCCGCCCAGATTGACGCCGCGCAGCATCATCTGGCCACCGCTTGCGTCGAGGAACAGGCCGCCATGCTGGCGGACGCGCTGGATGCTCATGCGCGCTTCGGGATGATGCCCAGCCGCTCGGCGCGCTCGCGCCATTCGAGCCCCGCCTCCGGCCAGGGTTCGGGCTCGGGCAGCCTGCCGTCAGGCAATGGCCAGGTGATCGGGGTGGCGCCGCCGTCGATCGCCGCGCCCTTGGCGATGCCGTCGCGATCGACCGAGGGGTGTGCGCGTTGGCCGCCGCGATGCGATCCGTCGGCGAAATAGATGGCGGTATAGACGCGGCGGGTGCGGTCGGAGCGATTGGCCTTCGCCATGTGCACCGTATAGCCGTGATGGAAGATCACGTCGCCGGGCGCGCAGGGGATGAAGACGGGCGGTGTATCGGCGAACTTCGCCTCCAGCCTTTTGCCGTCGCCCGGCGTGCCGAAGATGTCGATGAACTCGGCCTCGCCGCGATGCGATCCGGGCACATAGCCCATGCAGCCGGTGCGATCGTCGGCGCCGTCGAACGGAATCCAGACGGTGGCGGTATCGGTCTCGGCGATCGGCCAATAGGGCTGGTCCTGATGCGCCTCGGTCTCGCGCCCGCCGGCTTCCTTGTAGAGCGCCTGATCGTGCCACAGCCGCACGCGCTTCGCGCCGAGCAAGGCGGCGGTCAGCGCGCCGATCGCCGGATGGAAGGTGAGCGGGCGGATATCGGGAAAATCCTCCCACACATATTGGCATTGCAGGAAGGATTGTTCGTAGGGGCTTTTCTCGTCGAGCGCGCGGGTGTCGCCCGCCTTGCGCGCGGCGACGGCGGCGTCGACCGCCGCGCCGTAGCGGGCAAGCTCGTCGGGTGTCAGCACGCCGGGCACATGCACGAAGCCGTCGCGCCGGAAGGTGGCGGCATGGCGTTCCAGCTCGGCCGCGTTCATATCCGCGTGCCCCCTTTCAGGATCGGGAATTGCCGGCTTGGCTCGGTCTGGGGCACGCGGCTGCCGTCGGGCATCACCGCTTCCGCGCCATCGGGCGCATATTGCAGGATATAGGCCTTGCGCACGGTGCCGGCGCGCAGGTTCGGGCCGGTGCGGTGCGGGGCGAGCGAGGAAAAGACGATCACGTCGCCGCGGTTCGCGGGGGCGGGCACCGCATCGGGCGCATCCTCCAGGCATTTCAGCCCGATCGGCGTCGCCCAATGTTCGAGCGTGCCGAGCCGGTGCATGCCCGGCGCGATCCAGGGGCAGCCATTCTCCACATCGACATCGACCAGCGGGATCCAGAAGGTCAGATATTGCTGGGGCTCGACGAAGGTATAGCCATTGTCCTGATGCCAGGGGAATTCCTGCGGCCGGCCCGATTTCTTGTAGACCGACTGGTCCCAATAGAGTCGGACATCGCCGCCGATCAGATCGTGGCAGACATCGGCGATCGCCGGATGCGCCGCGAAGTCGCGCAGCACGTCCGATCTCGCGACGATATGGCCGGTGAAGGTGATCGCATCCGCAGACGAGATGGCGGCGCGCCCTTCGTTGGCGCGCAATTCGGCCTCATGCGCCTGTTCCAGCGGATCGATCGCGGCTTCCACCGCGTCGAGCTCGGCGGGGGTGAAGACGTTTCGCAGCACGAAGAAGCCCTGCGCGTCGAACTGGTCCTTCTCGGCCGGGCTCAGGCGGCGCAACCCGGCGGCGGACGCCTCCTCCCAATGGAAATCGCGGTTGCGGGGGTGGATGCGGTGGGCGGGGAAAGTCATGCGGCCTCGACGGATTGGCGGCGGACGGGGATCCAGCGATTGACGGGAGCGAGGCTGGCGGCAGCCTCGGCGTTCACGGGGCGGGTGCCGGCGCGGCCATAATGATAGACCATGGCGGCACGGCGCTCGTCGGCGACATTGTCGGTCGACATGTGCATCAGATAGCTGTGGAAGAAGAGCACGTCGCCCGGCTCCATCAGCGCGGGCTGGCGCGTGCTGTCGTCCTGGTCGACGATCTCGGTATAGGCGCGGTTCGCGGCCGGGCGGCGATCGGGCACATGCGCATGGATCGGCCCGGTGTGCGATCCCGGCAGCACCCACAGGCAGCCATTGTCCAGCGTCGCGCGGCTCAGCGCCAGCCACACGCCCACCTGGGGCTGGCGATCGAAGCGGAAATAATAGCTGTCCTGGTGCCAGGGCTGGCCGATCACGCCGGGGTTCTTGAAGATGAACTGGCTCTGGAAACAATCGATATCCGGGCCGAGCAGCCCTTCGACCACATCGACGATCGCATCGCTTTCCGCGACCGCGCGCGACAGCCCTTCGGCATGGCAGTTGAACACCTTCGCGATCCGGTCCTCGGGATTGACCGCGCTCGGGCTCGGCGCCTTTTCCGGGAAGATCGCGTAATTGGGGCCGGCGGCATAGATCGTCTCGCCTGGATGATCCTCGGGCGGGTTGGCGCGGATCCGTGCGATCACCTCGTCCTCGACCGCTTTCACATCGGCCTGCGAAACCAGCCCGCGCAGCACGAAGAAGCCCTGGTCATTCCAAGCCGCAAGGCGCGTTTCGGCATCCATCGCCCTCTCCTTTTCCTTCCTTTAAAATATGGAATATGGTTTGAAAAGCCAATTTTCGATAAATTTTTGGATAAAAGGCAATCATAGACTGAATTGTTGGGGTTCGGCGATTGTGGGAGGGGCGACGATAGATGCTCGTATCGTCACGGGGAAATGCCTATGAAGCGGCGTGGCAAGCGAAACGAGCAAGGCGACCCGGGGCGAGCTTGCGGCGCAGTTCCTGAAACTGCGCTGCCGCGATACGGTATCCGACGAAGAAGAGCGCGCGCTGGAACATGCCTGTTCCGGCTTCCGTGAGGCGAAACCGAAAGAGGTGCTGGTGCATGAGCGCCGGCCGCAGACGCAGAGCCATTTGCTGCTCGAAGGCATCGTCGCGCGCCAGAGCACGCTTTCGGACGGGCGGCGGCAGATCGTGGCGCTGCACGTGCCCGGCGACTTCGTCGATCTTCACAGCTTCCTGGTCCAGAGTCTGGAGCATGACGTGGTGGCGCTCACCCCGGTGCGTATCGCGATCTTCCCGCATGCCGGGTTGCGCGCGATCACCGAAACGCACCCGCATCTTGCGCGCATGCTGTGGCTGAGCACCTTGCTCGACGCGGCCCTCCACCGCGAATGGGTGCTGACGGTGGGGCGTCGCACCGCCAAGGAACGCGTCGCGCATCTGCTGTGCGAACTCCATGCGCGGATGCGGGTGGTGGAGCGCACCACCGGCAACAGCTATCAACTGCCGCTCAGCCAGACCGATATCGCCGACGCCTGCGGCCTCACCAACGTGCATGTGAACCGCGTGCTGCGCCGGTTGCGCGAAGCGGGGCTGGCGCGGTTCAGGACGAAGATCGTCGAGATCCTCGATCCCGAAGGGCTGGCTGCCGCGGCCGAGTTCGATCCCTTCTATCTGCATCTCGGCGGTTTTCCTCGCTGACGGAACCCCTTGTTTCGCCGGATGTTTCTGTCTTGCCGGGGGCAGGTGGAGCTTAGTGCGATGCACAGCAACGCAGCATTCGACACGTCCGGCGCCGTCACCGTCGAGAGCGGTGAGGTGATGATCGACGGCCCCAACGGCATCGCCCTGTCGCTGACGCCGCGCGCGGCGCGCGAAATGGGCCGGCGCCTGATCGCGGCAGCCGATCGCGCGGCGGGGCAGGGGACGATGCCGGACGGCGCGCAAGAGGATTGCGGCTAAGGCGAAGCCCCTGAAAGCCCTGCGATATAGGCGGCGACCATGTCCGCCGATGCATCGGCATAGGCATCGATCGTCTCCACCGGCCATTGTCGTTCGGAAATCGTCTTGCCGATCGATCCCAGCGCGATGGCGGCGATGTCCGCGACGCGCCGTCGCTGTTCGCGCGTCGCATCCGGCAGCGCCTCGCGCCAGAAGGCGATCGCGGTGCGCAGCCCGGCGCGGCGATGCGCATGCGCTTCGGGCGCATGGCGATAGAGCGGCGCCGCATCGGCCAGCGCGATCCGCATCGCGGCCTCCTCGCATTCGGAACGGAAAAAGGCACGGATCGCGGCGCGCAGCCGCTCGATCGGCGGTTGGCCGGGTGCTTCCAGCAGGGTGCGGAGCATGACGCTGGTGTCGCGCCATTCGTCGGCCTGCAGTCGAAACAGGATCGCCGCCTTGTTGGGGAAATACTGGTAGATCGAACCGACGCTGACCCCCGCGCGTTCGGCGACGCGCGCGGTGGTGAAACGTGCTGCGCCCTCGGCCGCCAGAACCTGAACCGCCGCCTGCAATATGTCTGCCACCAACTGGGTCGAACGTGCCTGGCGCGGTTGTTTGCGTGAGGAAATCCGGGGTTTTCGTGGCGCGGTCATGGGAAATTCCGAAACGCGAATAGGAAATGCGACGAATTCGTCGCATATTCTGCCTGCCCGGCCGGCACGTCAATCCCGACCAAGGAAAATCCATGATGAACACGCTCACACAGGCGCCGCTCGCGGCGCTGCTTGATCGTCTGTTCGCCGATGCCGAAGCATCGACGACCAGGGTGCAAAGCCAGATCCAGTCCGTTCCCGAAGCCCAGCGCGCCGCGATGATGGCGGACAAGGAAGGCTATCTCGATCTCTACACCTGGATGAAGGACGCGCATCTCGCGGTCTCGCGCGAAACGGGGCGGCTGCTCTACATGCTCGCGCTGAGCAGCCGTGCGCGCAACATCGTCGAGTTCGGCACCTCGTTCGGGGTCTCGACGCTGCACCTTGCCGCGGCGCTCCGCGACAATTGGGGCGAAGGAGGTGGGGCGCGGCTGATCTCCAGCGAGTTCGAACCCGGCAAGGTCGCCGCCGCGCGCGCCACCATTGCGGAAGCGGGTTTCGCCGATCTGGTCGAGATCCGCGAAGGCGATGCGCTCGATACGCTGGCGTGCGACCTGCCCGAGCGGATCGATCTGCTGCTGCTCGATGGCGCCAAGGGGCTTTATCCCGCGATCCTCGATCTCGCCGAACCGTTCCTCGCGCCCGGCGCGCTGATCCTGGCCGATAATGCGGACTGGTCGCCCGACTATCTGGCGCGCGTGCGCGATCCCGCGCGCGGCTATCTGTCCGTGCCGTTCGCCGACGATGTCGAACTCTCGATGCGATTGGGCGGAGGCCGATAGAATGAATCGACGGCCGGGGCCGCCGGGGCGGCTTCGGCTCGATTTAGAATAAATATTATACCTATTTTCGATCGACCAAATCATTGATGTTGCATACGAACTCCGCCGTGAATCGGGAGGGGAGGCCTTCCGTTGTCAATCGCGCGCCGGATGGCGGCCATTGAGTTGCTTGCGGAGTTGTTGAATGACGATAGCGCCTACGGTTCAGATCGCGGCAGCCGGCACGATCTACGATCAGAGCAGCCTCTGGGTCGACAAGGCGCATAACATGTCGGTGGTGGTGGAAGCCGATGATTTCACGCTCACCGGACGGCGCACGCTGACGACGATCACCGCCGCTTTGAACGATACTGGCGGCCCGGATAATGGCCTGCTGGATGGCTTCAGCGGCACGATAGGCTGGGGCATCTATTCATCGGCGAACGGCGCGCCGGGAACTTTGCTGTTCAGCGGATCGGACAGCACACCCCTGTTCGAGGATACCGGCCTGAGTTTTTCCGGCAGCACCGACGACATCGTCAGAACGACGATCGATCTGGGCGTGACGCTCGATGCCGGCACCTATTACATCGCGTTGCGCGAGGGCGCCTGGGGATCCGCCGGCGACGGGGAAACGACCATATGGTGGATAGGAACAAGCAATGATCAGGGCACCAGCGGCGTTTATCAGGGCTCAGCCATCGCCAATCCGGTCAACTGGTCTGCCGTAGCCGCTGAACACGGATCCCTCGCCTTCTCGATCGATGGGGCGCCCGTCTATGCGGCGACCGAACAGGTGTCGCTCGATCTCAAGGGCAATGTCTCGATTGCCGACAGCGATGTCGGCGGCGGCACCATGACGGTGACGCTGAGCGTCGGTTACGGCATCCTGACGGCGAGCGCCGGCACGAGCGGCGCGAACGTCTCCGGCAGCGGTACGGGCACGGTTACGCTCACCGGCACGCTGGCGCAGATCAACGATCTGCTGGGCGCCAACGGCACCAGCAGCTTCAGCTTCACCGCCAACACCGATACGCCACCGGCCAGCACCGTGCTCACGGTAACCGCGCAGGAACCCGGCGATGCCGCCCCCTCCGCGCCGGCGACGCAGACGATCACCATCGCTGCCGTCAACGATGCGCCATCGGTCGTTTTCCTGGGATCGGCGACGGCTTTCGATCAGGGCGGTATTTCCACGTCGGGACACGGCATCGCGCAACGGGTGATCGCGGAAAGCTTCGTGCTGGCAGAGCGCTGGACATTGACCTCGCTCACCGCCGCCTTGACCGATGAAGGGCCGGATAATGGCATATTGGACAGTTTCAGCGGTACGCTCGGCTGGGGCATTTATTCGTCGGTGAACGGCGCCCCCGGAATGCTGCTGTTCAGCGGATCGGACAGCAGCCCCATATTTGCCGACACGGGCCTGACTTTCCCGAACACCGACGACGATATCATCCGGACGACCATCGACCTGGGCAATGTGACGCTCGATGCCGGCAGCTATTTCATCGCGCTACGCGAAGGGGCCTGGGGGACGGCCTATGACGGTTCCGACATATGGTGGATGAGCACCTCCAACGATCAGGGCAGCACAGGGTATTTCTGGAGCGGCAATCTTGCCGATCCGTCCGGCTGGAATGGAGGCGGCACGAGCTCCACGGCCTTTTCCCTGCAAGGTCTGAAATATACGGCGACCGAGCAGGTGGCGCTCGATCTGAAAGGAAGCATTTCGGTCGTCGATGATTCCGGCGATGGCGATATCACCGTCACGCTGGGCGTGGGCTACGGCATCTTGACGGTGACGGCGGGCACGAGCGGCGCGGACGTGTCGGGCAGCGGCACGGGCACGGTCACGCTCACCGGCACGCTCGCCGAGATCAACGATCTGCTGGGTGGCAACGCCACCAGCAGCGTCAGCTTCACCGCCAACACCGATACGCCGCCCGCCAGCACGACGCTCAGCGTCAACGTCGACGACAATGGCAATGGCGGCAGCGGCGGCGCGCTCACCGGATCGGCCAGCCAGACCATCGCCATCACCGCGGTGAACGACGCGCCGACGGTTTATATCGGTGCGCCCGGCGTGATCCTGGACCAGTCTGGTCTGAGCGGCATCTCGGTAATCAACCTGTCGGAATTCGCGCATGCGGAAAAATTCATCCTCAGCCAGCGTCAGACGTTAAGCACGATCACGACCGCGCTGGCCGATGCCCTGGCGACGCCCGACAACGGCATATTGGACGGTTTCAG